>NZ_CP071793.1:0-3730000 GCF_017498545.1 Sulfidibacter corallicola
CGAGACGTGTTCGGTCTCGTTGCGCTGTTGGCCAGCGTGTCGTGGCTGCTGATGCTGATTTCCTACGATCCGTCCGACCCCTCGTTCCTTCAGGAAGGCACGTCCAAGCACATTCCGGACAACCTGATGGGCAAGGTAGGCGCCAATATCGCGGCGCTCTGCTACCAATTGGTCGGTTACGGCAGCATCATGTTCCCCCTCGCGGGGATCTACATGGGTTACCTGTGCATTCGCTCGAAGAAGGTGAACGACTGGTTCTTCCAAATCATCGGCGCAGGCACGGGCATGTTCGTGGGCTTGACCCTGTTCGGCAGTTTTTCGCCGATCATGAAAAAAGAGATTCCCATCTTGCCGGGCGGGATCGTGGGCGTCGAGATGTGGCGCTTCTTCAGCGGGTACCTCAACCCGTTCGGCACCTATGTCTTCCTGTTCGGCACGGCGTCCCTGGCCCTGCTGGTGGCCACCCAACTGCGCCTGCGCGACATCGGGGATCTCTGTGTCCGCTTCGCCACGATGCTCCACGGCAAAGGCGCGATCCTCGGCCAGCGTTTCAAACAGTTTCTCGAATCGCGCCGCCAGGATCGCACCCACCAACGCATCATTCGTCGCGAGCTGGAAAAGTTGGAACACAACCAAGAAGTCACCCGCGACCTGCTGGCGCCCGACCCCGAGTTGCTGCGCGACGAACCGGAATACGACGACGAGGACATTCAGGTCGACAGCCAGGATCTGGACAACCTGCCGCTGGACGAAGACCTGACGGCGGAAGAAGAACCCGCCCCGGCACCGCCTCCGCGAAAGCCCCCGGCCCGCCAGCCCGCCAAGCAGCAAGAGGCGGACGGCATCGTGGTCAATCCGATGAAACAGGTGACGGCCACCCAGGAATCCTTCCAATTCGTGCAGGAGATGGAAGGCGATTGGGTCTACCCCAGCAGTTACTTCTTCAACAAGGCCAGTGCCGACGCGAAGGTCGACGAAGCGGAACTGGTGAGCAAGGCCAAGGCGCTGGAAGAAAAGCTCGGTGAGTTCTCGGTCACGGGCCAGATGCGCGAAATCCACCCCGGCCCGGTGGTCACCACCTACGAGTTCCGACCCGACGCGGGCATCAAATACAGCAAGATCGTGAATCTTTCCGAGGACCTGTGCCTCGCGCTCGGCGCGGAATCGATCCGCATCGACCGCATGCCGGGCCGCTCCTCGATCGGCATGGAAGTACCCAACGACAAGCGCGAGCTGATCACCTTCCGCGAGATGTTGGAATCGGAAAAGTTCGCGAAAGACAAATCCAAATTGCTGCTTTCCTTGGGTAAAACCATCGACGGCACCCCTTTCTGCGCCGATTTGGCCAAAATGCCGCACCTGCTGATCGCCGGCCAGACCGGTTCGGGTAAGTCGGTGGGCATCAACGCCATGATCTGTTCGATCCTCATGCGGGCCCGTCCCGACGAGGTCAAACTGATCATGATCGACCCCAAGATGGTGGAAATGGGTATCTACGCCGACATTCCCCACTTGTTGACGCCGGTGGTGATCGATCCCCACGAGGCCTCGAACTCCCTCAAATGGGCGGTCGGCGAAATGGAGCGGCGGTACCGGCTGCTGGCCGAAAACAAGTTCCGCAACCTGGAGCACTACAACAAGGCGGTCGCGGGCGGCGACATGGAAGTGGAAGAGGGCAAGGAACCCTTGTTGCCGCTGCCCTTGATCGTGGTGGTCATCGACGAGCTGGCCGACCTGATGATGGTCGCCCGTGGCGAGGTCGAGGAATCGATCGCCCGCCTGGCGCAAAAGTCCCGAGCCATCGGGATCCACCTGGTTCTGGCGACGCAACGCCCCTCGGTGGACATCATTACGGGCGTGATCAAGTCCAACCTGCCGTCACGCCTGAGCTACCGCGTGGCCCAGAAAAACGATTCGCGCATCATTCTGGACGGCAACGGCGCCGAAACCCTGCTGGGCAAGGGCGACGGGCTCTTCCTGGGTCCCGGCACGGCCCGCCTGGTGCGCATCCACGCGCCCTTCCTCTCGGAAACGGAAGTCTTGGACCTGGTGCGCTTTCTCAAAAACCAGGGCACGCCGATCTACAACCACCAGATTCTCAAACCGGTGGAAACCGACGACGGCGCCGAGGAAAAGGGCGGCAAGAAAAAGAAAGGCAAGAGCGGCGGCGAAGATCCCATGTACGACAAGGCCGCCCGCTTGGTGGTTCGCAGCGGCCAGGCAAGTGTGTCCTACCTGCAACGCAAGCTGGGCCTGGGCTACGCCCGAGCCGCCAAACTGGTGGACATGATGGAAGAAGACGGCATCGTGGGTCCCAACGTGGGCTCCAAGGCACGGGATATCCTGGTCGCTTCCGACTACTTCGACGGGGTGGACGGCCAGGAGCGTTGAGACCGCGCTTCGCGCCGGGATGAGCGCCCCCTCAAAATCCCACTGGCGGATGCAGGCCCCGCGATAATAGAATGTGCCCTACTCGCATTTTTGCAAACGCGAGATTTCATGGTGCCCGTCTCCCCGTGCCACCGGCTCCGGACGACGCGCCCAAAGAGGAAGAACCGGTGACATTTTTTGATTTGCATAAAAACTTCGATCTGACCGGCAAGGTCGCCCTCATTACCGGCGCGAGCAAGGGCATCGGCGCCGCCATCGCACAAGGCATGGCCGCCCGCGGCGCCCACGTCGTCGTCTCGAGCCGCAAGCAGGATGCGGTCGACAAGGTCGCCGCGGACATTCGCGAGGCCGGATTCAAGGCCACCGCCATCGAAGCCAAGGTGGGCGGCAACGGCGAAGCCGACAAGTTGATCAGCCAGGTGAAGGAAGAGCTGGGCGGCATCGATATCCTCGTCAACAACGCCGCCGTCAATCCGATCTTCGGCCCCGCGGTACGCACCAGCCTCACGGTGTTCGACAAGATCATGAACGTGAACCTGCGCGGCCCCTTCGAGCTCTGCCAAAAGGTCTTTCCCATCATGAGCGAGCGCGGCGGCGGTTCCGTCATCAACATCAGCAGCGTCGGCGGCATTTCGCCGGAAAACGGCCTGGGCATCTACAGCGTCAGCAAAGCGGCCCTGATCAGCCTCACCAAGACCCTCGCCAAGGAATGGGGCGAAAAGAACATTCGCGTGAACGCAATCTGCCCCGGACTGATCCAGACCAAATTCAGCAAACCGTTGTGGTCCAACGACACCAATCGCGAAACCTACGAACAACATCTCCCCCTCGGGCGCATCGCCCAGCCGGAAGAAGTGGTCGGGCTCGCGCTGCTGTTGGCTTCGGACGCGGGCAGCTACTGCACCGGCGGGGTGCACACGATCGACGGCGGCTTCACCGCCTGATCCGGTCCGCAGGACGTGGGAACGGTCGCGGGACACCGCAGCGCCGTTTCCACACCGGATCGATGCCCGCCCTCATCGGCGGCGGGATGGTTTCCGAGCCAAGGCCATCGACACGACCATCCCCTCCTAAATGACTCGATTCGCGGCGTCACGGCGTGCCACGGGAAAAACCCATCTCGGCCACGTAGCCCGAAATCGCGCCATTCCCTTTCTTTTCAGTGAGACATGCAAGAAATGGCGGAATGTGGTCCCGCTGCCGGGCCGACTCCCAGCCTTGAACAAACAAAAAAAACACACCCGTCATCATTTTTTCGCCTAACATATGACATCAGTTACACGTCTTTTCTAAGACATTCAGAAGTTTTTCAAATTAATATGGGTGATTCTCGATCGGCAGTCGCTTTTATGGATCGAAGGCTCCCACTTCAACAACCCAAAACCCCTCGGCCCAGGCAACGGGTCGAACTCTCCGAGCCAACCGTTCGGAAAACTCGCGACAAAACAACGCATTCCGAGCCCATAGAGATCGCAAGCAACTTACCCAAAATTTTCGTTTTTCTCACACTTCCGCTTTTTTAACCGGCGACAGATAATTTTTCCGGGTAAAACGAAACTACCGAATCACATGGTTCGCGCAACATTCAAGACAGGAGAGGCCGCCCTTATGCAGCTTGATGGTTCAATCGATGTCACTCACGACGAGCTCGGAAATGCCGCCGGTCGGGAACAGAGCCCGATCACGGGTCTCCTGCTGCGTTGGAACGAAGGCGACGTCGAGGCCATCAACGACCTGCTCCCCCTGGTATACCGCGACCTCCACCAGGCGGCCCGCTATTACCTGCGCAACGAAGCGGCGGCCATGACCCTTCAGCCGACCGCGTTGCTGCACGAGGTCTACGTCAACCTGGTTCACCGCGAGAACTTCTTCTTCAAGGACCGCACCCATTTCTTCCGCGCCGCCTGTCAGTTGATGCGCCGCATTCTCGTCGACCACGCCCGCGCGAAACTGGCGCAGAAACGGGGCAGCGGCAGCGCGGCGGTCTCCCTGGAAGACGCCATGAACCAGGGTTGGACACCCAGCGTGGATCCCTGCACGATGCTCTCGCTGAATCAGGCGCTGGACAAACTGGAACAGATCGACCCGCGCAAGGCCCAGGTCATTCAAATGCGTTACTACACCGGGCTTCAGTTCGGTGAAATCGCGCAGGTTCTCGAGGTAAGCCATCGGACGGTCAAGCGAGATTTCGAGACGGCCAAAAAATGGCTCGCTCACGAGCTCCGACAAAACCGATCTTCGGAGGAGGACGATTCCTTGTCGGGGTCCGAAAGCGAAGATGCGTATGAGCGGGGTGGGTGATCTATGGATTTAGCGAGAGAACAAAGAATCATGCGCCTGATGGAAGCGGCGATGGATGTGCCCAAGGCGCACCGAGCGGCTTTTCTGGACAAGCAATGTGGCGACGATGTCACCCTGCGCCAAACGGTCCAGGCCCGCCTGGCGGTTTCGTGCGGCAGCCTCTCGTTCATCGAGAAGGGCGTGATCGAGGGTGAGTACGGCGTAGGCACCCACATCGGCGCCTTCCGCATCGTGCGCGAGTTGGGCGAAGGCGGCATGGGTATCGTGTACCTCGCGGAACAGACCGAACCCATTTCGCGTTTCGTCTCGCTCAAGATCCTCAAAAAAGGGCTCGATACCCCGGAATTGATTCAGCGCTTCGAATACGAGCGACAGATTTTGGCCAACCTGGCCCACCCCTACGTGGCCCGCCTGCTGGACGGCGCCCAAACCGAGGACGGCCGCCCTTATTTCATCATGGAATACATCCAGGGGACCTCGATCCTCGAGTACTGTCGCCAATTCAAACTCTCGATTTTCGACCGCCTGAAACTGTTTCTGAAAGTCTGTGAAGCGGTCGCCTTCGCCCACAAGAACAGCGTCATCCACCGCGACATCAAGCCCAGCAACATTCTGGTCATGCGCGACGGCACGCCCAAGCTGTTGGACTTCGGCATCGCCAAATTCACCGAGTCCGGCCCCTATGGCGTCGACACGTCCACGGAGTACAAGGGCCGCCTGATGACGCCCGACTACGCCAGCCCGGAGCAGGCCAAGGGCGAACCCGTCGACCACGCGACCGACATCTACTCGATGGGCGTGTTGCTGTACGAGCTGTTGACCGAGCGGCGCCCCTACTACTTCAAGAACCGCATGGCGGGCCCCGTCTGCCAGGTGATTTGCGAACAGGACCCCATCAAACCGAGCAAGGCGCTGGGTCACCGGAAGTACCAACCCAAATCGACCTACGCCTCTTTCGAGCCGCCCAGAAAGCGCGCCTTCTGCCCGCGCCAACTGAAGGAGCGCCGGCGCCTGTTGGCCGGGGACCTGGACAGCATCGTCATGACGACGCTGCGCAAGGACCCGGGCGAACGATACAGCGACATCGAAAGTCTGGCCCGCGATATCGAGTGCTTCCTGAACGGGGAACCGGTGCGCGCCCGCCGGGCGGAGCGCCTGTACCGCATCGAAAAAACATTCAAACGCCACAGCGGCACGATGCGGCGCTGGGTCCTGGCTGCCGCGGCGGTTTCGGGCATGGGTTGGTTCATCCACTTTCAGGCGGCGGAAAACGCCCACTATCGCGAGATCCTGGGCAACATTCTCGGCCGAGCCAACACCCAGCAGGACGCGCTGCCAGGGGATCGCACCGAGCTGGGCACGGTTCGGGACCCGAGCCACCCGAGCCAGGCCGGGGACGGGCCCGGTCGGGAAAGACCGGAATCTTCGACGCACGAACGCAACGAGACCGCCCGGTCACTCGGAAGCCACGAAGAGTCCCAAGCGCAGCGGACCCAAATCATTCGCGAAGACCTTCGCCCCGATTCGGTTCAGGCGGCACCGCAAACCGCTCGCCATACCGAATCGACCACGGCCCGGCCCATGACCGGGGCCAAAGCGGTGCCCGCTGCCGGCGATCGAATCGCCCCCGCATACGTCGCCTCGCCCAGCCGAAGCCTGGCCCACATCGCTCACGCGCTCGAAATCGAAGGGCGCTTCGACGAGGCGGAGGAACTCTATCGCGTCGACCTCGAACAGAAACGCACCCAATTCGGCGACGACCACCTGGAAACCGCCAGCGCCTACACGGCTCTGGGTACCATCCAGGAACGCCAGGGCCGCCACCACGAGGCGGAAGTCTGCATTCGCCAGGCGCTGGCTATTCGCCAGAAGATGAACGGACCGGTGAATCCCGCGGTCGCCGCGTCGCTCGACCAATTGGCCGGCCTGCTGGAAACCCAGGAACGCTACAGCGAAGCCGATCCGCTGCGCTGGCGGGCGGTCAACGCACGCTTCGCCTACTACGGCAACGACAACCCGGTGGTGATTCCGTCGCTCCAATCCCTGGCCGGCACCCTGGAGAAACAGGAACGGTTCCGCGAAGCCCAGACGCTGTACCAACGCATCATGGACCTTGGCGCCAACGATCCCCAATCGGAAGCGACCCTCCAGGTCGCCACGCTCGACAACCTGGCCCGCATCCAACTCAAGACCGACAACCCCGCGGGTGCCGAGCATTACTACAAGCGGGTTCTGGACATTCGCCTCAAAGCCTTCGGGCGCGAGGATCCGGCCACCATTGCGGCGTTTGAAAACCTCGCCGACGTCCTGAAGATGCAGGACAAGTTGGAAGAGGCCGAGACGCTGTACCGCGAGGCTTTGAACACGCGGGAAATCACCCACGGCAGCAACGATCCCGTGAACGCCACCACCCTGGATCGATTGGCGGACGTGTTGCGCAGTCAGGGGCGCGAGGCAGAGGCCGAGACGCTGATCGACCGCCAGGCAGAGATCAAGCAGGTCAACGAGGAAGAGGAGCACCCGGAAGTGTCCCACCTGCGCGCCGACCTGCGGACGCCCCGAGAGGATAACGGCGACCAGGGCAACGGCGCCAACAGCCAAAGAGATCCGCGCCCGCGGGATAACGATTCCGACAGAGGCGCCTCCGAGATCAAGTAACGCCGGGCGTGAAGCCATGTATTTGTTTGGACTGCCCGGCCCGAAGACCCGAGCCCACCCTGTCGACGATGCGTTTCGGCCCGGATGGCACGAGGGTCCGCCGGAAAACTTCGCGAACTGCGCATGCGAAGGTTTGGGAAATCCGGTCCAGTTGGCTTATGATGGAGCGTTTAGCGCAAGCGCGGCCCAGCCTTCTTCCCCAAGGGCGCGCACCACTGTTCAGGAGCACCCAAAATGTCTAGACCTTTTCGATTCCTTTTGACGATGTGTATGCTGGCGGTATCCTTTTTCGCCCCCAACGCCTTGGCCCAGGGCCCCAAGATCGCGGTCGTCGACATCGACTACGCCATTCTCCAATCCGACGAGGGCAAAGCCCTGCAATCCAAGCTAAATGCCTTCAAAGAGCAGGCAAATTCCGAAGGCCAGAAAATTGCCGAAGAAGCCCGTGAGGCCCAACAGCAACTCCAGGATCAAGGTGCCAGCCTGTCCCAGGACAAAAAGACCGAGCTGTTGAAGAAACTGGAAGACAGCCGCATCGCCCTGAAGCGTCTCGAAACCGACAAGAGCCGCGAAGGCAAGGAAATGCAGGATCTCGGCTTGGCCAGCATCGAGAAGAAACTGGCCCCTGTCTTGGAAAAACTCCAGAAAGAAGGCGATTACGACATGATCCTCAATCGCGTCGACGGCCTCGTCTTGGTCAACCACAAGCGCGTCGATCTCACCACGAAGCTGATCGAGGAACTGAACAAGATGAAGTGAGCCCTCGCGGCCCACTCCCAGCACGCATCTCCCTGCGAGCGTGCCGCAATTTGGCGCTTTCCTTTTCAGCCTAAAGGAAAGCGCTTTTTCGTGGACGGCCAAAGGAGCCCGACAGCAAGCCCCCGGCCGCCGCCACAAGCCACACATTCACAATCACTTGACCATCTTCCAACAGATGCCGACCGGAGCGCCTCGGCATCGAGAAACGGACCGACGACGGGAACCGGCCCCAAAAAACCGTTGTTTCTGGATGGGCGGGAGTTAGGTAAAATAGCTGCGCCTTTTCAAGTTGGCATCCGGTCTTCTTTGCAAGCGCCGTCTCTCACGGTCGGGGCCCGTTTCGTCACGTCCCGAACGACATGCTCACCACTCACTATCAGGAATCAAGAGGTCTTTCATGCCCACTCCCGAACTCGCTCCCAACGCGCTGGTGCTCTATAAGAACGGGCCGGCCAGGGTCCTTTCGCTGGGAGAAAAATTGGAGATCAAACTGGAGAGCGGAAAGACCGTCAAGGTGCGCCCCAAAGATATCGTGTGCCTGCATCCCGGCCCGATCCACAGTTTGACCGAGCTGACGCCCTACCAGGCGAACCTGGAAGATGCCTGGCAACTGCTCACCGGGGAGACGACCGACTTGGCCGAGTTGACCGATCTCATTTTCGACGAATACACGCCGGTCACGGCCTGGTCCACCTGGAAGATCGTCGAGGACGGTCTCTATTTCGTGGGCACGCCCGGCGTGATCGAAGCCCGCCCCGAGGAGAAGGTGCGCCGTGAAATCGAGGAACGCCGCGCCAAGAAAGCGGCCGAAGAGGCCTGGAACGCCTTCATTCAACGGGTGCGCAACCGCCGAATCGTGCCCGAGGATCGGGCCAATCTCAGTAGCGTGGAAATGGTGGCGCTCAGCAAGAATCCCAAGAGCAAGGTCCTTCAGGAACTGGGCATACCGGAAACCAAGGAAGCCGCCCATCACCTGTTGCTGAAACTGGGCGTCTGGGACGAAACCGTCAACCCCTACCCCACCCGCTTCAGCCTGCCCACCGACGAACTGGACCTGCCGCTCGACAGCCTGCCAGAGGAAGATCGACTCGACCTGACCCACCTGCCCGCTTTCGCCATCGATGACGAGGGAAACATGGATCCGGACGACGCCATCAGTCTCGACGGCGATCGGCTTTGGATTCACGTGGCGGACGTGGCCGCGCTGGTGGAGCCCGATTCGCCGATCGACATCGAGGCGCGCACCCGGGGTGCCAACCTCTATATGCCCGAGAAGACGATCCCGATGCTGCCGCCCGCCGCCACCGAACGGCTCGGCCTGGGTCTCGCGGAAACCTCGCCGGCGCTGTCGTTCGGCGTCGCGTTGGACGAGCACGCGCGCATCGCCGACGTCCGGATCACGCCGACCTGGGTCAAGGTCACCCGCCTCTCCTACAAGCAGGCCGAGCACATGTTGGACGAGGGCCCGCTGGCCCAATTGTTCGAGATGACCTCGCGCTATCGAGCACGCCGCACCGAGTCCGGCTCGGCCGACATCAATTTGCCCGAGATCAAGCTGTCCGTGGTCGACGGCGACATCATCATCAAACCGATGGAAACGCTGCGCAGCCGGGACATGGTGACGGACGCGATGCTGATGGCGGGAGAAGCCGCGGCACGATTCGCCATCAAGAACCAGATCCCCTTCGCGTTCGCCACGCAAGCGCCGCCGGATGTCCTGGAAGTGCCGGAAAACATGGCCGAGATGTTCGCCTACCGCAAGAAATTCAAGCGCTCGCAAATCAAGGGCGCGGCCGAACCCCACGCGGGTCTCGGGCTGGACGTCTACTCGCGGGCCACGAGCCCCCTGCGCCGCTATCTGGACCTGGTGGTCCACCAACAACTGCGGGCGTTCATACGCGGGAAAAAGGTGCTGAACGATCAGGAAATGATGGCACGCGTCGGTGCCTGTCAGGCGGTCACCGGCCACCTGCGTACCGTCGAACGTCTCGCCAACCGGCACTGGCTGTTGGTCCACCTCATACGCCATCCGGAATGGCAGGGCAAAGGCACGCTCGTCGACCAACGCGACAAGCGCTACACGGTGCTGATCCCCGAGATCGCGCTGGATGCCGGCATCACCCTGAGCAGCGACTGGCCGCTCAACGCGGAGATCTCCCTGAAAGTGGCGCACATCGACCTGGCCAACCAGAGCATCGGCTTGAAGATGCTGGAGTGACGCGGCGCGACCTGCGCCTCTCTCGAAAAAATACAATCCTCGATCGCGATCGGGAGGCGCCATGAGCACCGACAAAAAAAGCGCCCTGCTGGGACCCGGCCTGATTTTGGCGGCCACGGGTGTCGGCGCCGGAGACCTGATCGCCGCTTCGGTCACCGGCGCGCGGTACGGCACGGTGCTGCTCTGGAGTGCGGTCGTGGGTGCCCTGGTGAAATTCGTGTTGAACGAAGGGCTGGCGCGACGCCAGTTGCGCCGAGGAGACAGTTTCCTGCACGACCTGTGCACCACCTGTCCGCGCTGGATCACCTGGTACTTCGGCGCCTACCTGGTTTTGTGGAGCTTCGTGGTGGCCGGCGCACTCGCCGCCGCCTGTGGTCTGGCGGCCCACGCCCTGGTCCCGGCCGTGCCCGTATGGGCCTGGGGCATCGTGCACGCCGTCGTCGCCTGGGTTCTGGTCTGGTTCGGCCGCTACACCCTGTTCGAAAACATCATGAAGTGGTTCGTGGGCATGATGGTCCTGGTGGTGCTCGCCTGTGCCGTGCTGACGTTCCCCGGCTTCGGCCCGCTGCTGAGCGGCCTGCTCACGCCGCGACTGCCTTCGGGCAGCATTGCGTTCGTCCTGGGCGTGATGGGCGGTGTGGGCGGCAGCGTGACCATGCTCAGCCACGGCTACTGGATGCGCGAGAAGGGCTGGCGGAAAACCGACGACCTTGGCCCCGCCCGGATGGACCTGGCGGTGGCCTATGGCCTGACCGGCCTGTTCGGCGTCGCGGTCATGATCGTGTCGGCCGGCGTCCAGCCCGAGGTCATGTCGGGCGGTCAAATGGTCGTCGGCGTCGGCGAACACCTGGGTCGGGCCACGGGAGAAACCGCACGTTGGGTGTTCCTGCTCGGGTTCTGGGGTGCGGTGTTCAGTTCCATGCTCGGTGTCTGGCAGGGCGTGCCCTACCTGTTCGCCGATTTCCAGGGTCACCTGGCCCAAACACCGCGCCGGCCGGAACCGACCGACAAGGCCTACCGAGCCTTTCTCAGCTTCATGGCCTTCCCGCCATTGGTGCTGCTGTTCGTTCAGAAACCGGTATGGATCGTGATGCTCTACGCGGTGACCGGCGCCCTGTTCCTGCCGTTTCTGGCCGCGGTCCTGTTGTTCCTCAACAATCGCCGCAAGGAGATGGGTCCCTTCGCCAACGGCAAGGTGGCCAACGTGGCGGCCGCCCTGGTGTTGGTGTTCTTCGTGACGCTCTCGGTCCTGGAACTGATCCGCCGCTTCTCCGGTTAGTGACCGTCCGAGAACGGAAAAGCGAGTGAACGACGCGGGTCAGGAACGCGACGCGTAACCGGACCACTCTTGGCCCAAAAGGCGATCGCGCAGCACGAAGGCGTCGCGGCACAGAGCAGGATGGTGCACGCGATGAACGGCCGCCGCCGGATAGGGCATGAGCGTCGAGGCGACCGCCGTCAGCGCGTCGCGAACCAGCACGGCCTGCGTGTCCTTGGACATGTCCGCACCCAGCAGGTGGTTCATCCACGACTTTCGGCTGATCCCCATCAACAACGGTCGACCCAGGCGGGCGACGAGTCGATCCGCGGCCCGCATCAGCTCGAGATTGTGATCGAGCTTTTTCCCGAACCCGATCCCGGGGTCGTAGAGGCAGCGCTCGGCCTCGATCCCAGCCTCGTTCAGGCGGTCGCGTACCACGACCAGCGCCGTTCCCACTTCATCGACCGCATCGGCGTAGGTTGCCTCGCGTTGCATGGATTTGGGCCTGGCCTTCATGTGCATCGCCACGTAACCGACCCGGTTCGACGCCAGGACCGGCACCATCTTTTCGAAATCCAGGCTGGCCGAGACGTGATTGACGATCGATGCGCCGGCGGTCACGGCGGCGGCGGCCACTTCGGGCTTTTGGGTATCCACCGAAATCGGCAGGTCGAATTCGGTCACCAGACGCGTGATGACGGGAACCACGCGTTCGATCTCCAGATCGGCGGGGACCGGTTCGGAGCCGGGCCGCGTGCTCTCGCCGCCCACGTCGATGATGTGGGCGCCGTCGCGCACCAATTGGGCGGCATGGTCCATGGCTTTGTCCAGCGCGGCACAACCATCGGAAAAACTATCCGGTGAAAGGTTGAGAATGGCCATGATCAGCGGGCCTCGATCCAGGTTCAGCCGATAATCACCACAGTGCCAAATCACGGTCACCTCCGGGTCGATCCATTTCTCGAGCGTTGGGCGGAATTATGCCCCAAGGTTCGCAGATTGGGTAGTGCCCATCCGGAACCGGAAGGAAGGTCACCGCCAAGTTGGTTCGCCTGGATGGGCACGGTATCAGGTCTCAGGCTTCAGCTCTCAGCAAGGATTTTATTTACCTGATACCTGACGCCTGATACCAGCTTGCAGTGATTTCCCAGCGGATCCGGAGGAACCATTTCATAAACACCTTGTCTCAGGATGGACCCTGGATAGTGCCCATCCAGAAAAGGAAGGTCACGGCCAGTTGGTTCGTCTGGATGGGCACGGTACCAGGTCTCAGGCTGCAGCTCTCAGCAAGGATTTTATTTACAGTTGACTGGCTGAGACCAGTCCGCCTTGGATACCAAACCGGTTCAGAGGACACCTTACCGCCGTTTGCGGATGGACTCTGGGTAGCGGGCACCGTTCAGGCAACGAGAAGGCCTGGGCCGTCGCCTGCCCGCGCGAAAACTGCGATATCATCGTGACAGGGCCAGCCCACCGATGCCAGGGAACGATTTCGATGCAATCCCACGCGCCACATGAAACCATCCACGAGAGCCGTCCCAGTGCCGCCGGCAGGCACCTGCTGGATCGGCCGCTGCTGCTGTTCGCGCTGCTGTGCCTGTTTTGGGCCGGCCTCGCGCTCCTGTTCGCGGCCCGGGCCTGGCTGTTGCGCGGGGCGGACGCCGCGGACACCAGTTTTCCCCGCTTCGCCCTGTGGTCGCTGGGCTTTTTCGCCTGCTATCCCCCGCTCCATTTTCTGCTGTTCCGCCTGATGGACCGCCTGCCGCTCGGTCCGCGCCGCATCGGGAGAACGCTGCTGTTTCACGGGATCGCCAGTATCACCTGGTTTCTCGCGGCGGGCATGTACAGCACCCTGTGGAACCTGATCTACCAGGGACAGGGACTGGATCGCTACTGGGCCCACTTCACGGCCCTCGTCGCCAGTTGGTCTCTCATGCTGGATTACTTTTTCTACTGGCTCATCGCGGCTTCGGTGCATCTGGCCCAAACGATGCGCAAGCTGCATCGCCGCGAACTCGAAGCCCAGCGGCTTCAACTCCAGGCCAGCCAACTCCAACAGCAACTGGCCCAATCGCAGGTTCAGTCACTGCTGGCCCAGCTTCACCCCCATTTCCTGTTCAATACGCTCAATGCCGTGACCGCCTTGCTGCGGCGCGGGGACACCGAAGTCGGCATCGACATGTTGACGGCGCTCAGCCGGCTCCTGCGCCATTTGCTGACCCAGCAGACCCGGCACTTCGTCCGCCTCGAAGAAGAACTAGATTTCCTGCGGTTGTATCTCTCCATCGAAGAGAAACGGTTCGGCGATCGACTGCGGACCACCTGGTCGATCGAGCCACGGGCGGGCGAGGCCTTCGTGCCCAACATGTTGCTGCAACCATTGGTGGAAAATGCGGTTCGCCACGGCATCGCCCACAATCTGGAATCGGGCGAACTGCGCATCGCCGCCACGGTCAACGACGACCGGCTCCGATTGGACATCTTCAACGAGGGTCCCCTGCTCGAGCCGGAACGCGAACCCCACGGCACGGGCATCGGCGTGCCCAATACCCGCCGTCGCTTGCAGCAAATCTACGGCGACCGGGCCACATTGGCCCTGGCGAACCGGGACGGCATCGGCGTGGCGGCCACCATCACGATGCCGCTGGACGAGACGCAGCCCTGGACCGCGGAAGGCTTCGCCAATTGAAAGCGGGGTTCGCCACAGGGTTTTCCAACACCGAAACGGCCCGAACGCTTCTCCACCCGCGAATTCGCGATCCTCAAAAAAGGCGGACTTCGACTCGACCTTCCGTCCAAGCATGTCCAGTGCAAAGGTGCTATAATTCACCATTCCTTGCCGTTTTCCCAACTTATGTCCTTTCAATCCAATAAAACATGAGGGGATGCCCAAGACCGACCATCAGGCAGAAATCGAATGAAAAAAATATTAATTGTGGAAGATAGTCATGTGGTGGCCAAGATGCTGGCATTCAAGATCCGCAAACGGCTCGACTATCCCCTGATCATGACGGTCAACTATGCCGAAACCCAGGCCGTCTTGGAGCGCGAAGCGGACTCGATTTTCGCGGCGCTTCTGGACCTGCAACTCCCAGACGCACTGAAGGGTGAAGTGGTGGAGCTGGTCCAAAGTTACGATATTCCGTGCATCATCTTTACCGGCAGCGAAGAGCCGGAGACCCGCAAGCGGCTGTTGGCCCGTGGCGTGGTCGACTACATCTACAAACGCAACCTCCACGAGATCGATTACCTGGTGCGGGTGTTCAAGCGCCTCGACCGCAACCCCGACATCAAGGTCCTGATCGTCATCGACACGGAAACCACGCGCCTGCTGGTTCGCCGCCTGCTGGAAATCCAGCGTTTCGAAATCATCGAGTCGCAGACCGCCGAAGAGGCGCTCGAGATCCTGTCCGGTGAGGCCAAGATCAAACTGGTCATCGTCGACTTCCTCCTGCCGGAAATGGACGGCGTGGGGTTGATCACCGAAATCCGGCGCAAATTCTCCCGGGACGAAGTGTCGATCATCGGCATCTCGGGAAAGCGGCACGCCAACAGCTCGGCCAAACTGCTCAAGAGCGGGGCCAACGATTTCCTCCACAAACCCTTCACGGAAGAGGAATTCCACTGCCGCGTGATTCAGAACATCGAGGTGCTGGAACAGTTGGAGCAAATCGAGGATTCGGCCAATCGCGATTTTCTCACCAAGCTCCACAACCGCCGCTTTTTCTACCGAACAGGCGAGAAACTGTTCCACAACGCCCATCGCAACCATTTCACGCTGACGATCACGATGCTGGATATCGACCATTTCAAGAAAGTGAACGACACCTACGGTCACGAGGCCGGCGACCTGATCCTGCTGCGGGTCTCGGAAATCCTCTCGCAGACCTTCCGGAAGGGAGATATCGTGGCGCGTTTCGGCGGCGAGGAGTTCTGCATCGCCTGCCTCAACCTGAGCCCCACCTCGGCCGTGAACCTGTTCGAGCGGGTACGTCAGGCGGTGGAAGCGGCCAAGGTTAACATTCCGCCGGTGGAAATGGGCGTCACCATCAGCATCGGAATCTGCACCCAACTGCAGTCCAGCCTGGAACACATGATCCGCCTGGCGGACAAGGACCTCTACCAGGCGAAGAACAACGGGCGCAACTGTATTTTCATCGACGGCAAACCGGCCGTGGAAGCGACCGACACCAAGGTGGGCGCCTCACCCTGAGTGACCGCGCCACGGGAGCCGATTTCCGGCGCCGGTGTCCCGTGCGGACGGCGCGGGCAGGCCGGCTCGCGGCGCCGCACCAGCCGTGCACGCCCGTCGGTGGCTCTTTACGCGAAACGCCACAAAAAAACGCGATTGGGAGCCAATTCCAGCGGTGCAGGCGGATCAACTTCGTTATAATGAGCGAAAATTCAGCACCGAGCCATTGCCCCGCATTTTTTCTGTCGCCTTTCGATTGCGACCGATTTCACGCACGACGCGCATGGTCCCGGGCTTCCCGCCGATCGGAACGATCACCCTTTCCCTGCGCGATTGCACCGGCAGTCATCACAACCATCAAGGAGTCTATTCATGTCCCGCGACGACCTTCAGCCATCGAACCCACAAGACCCCCACGCCTTGTCGCGCCGCCAATTCGTCAAATTGGCCACCCACGGAATGCTGACCGTGGGAATGCTGACCGCTTGCAGCGATGACGACGACGATCCGGTCGTCACCACCGACCCGCCCGAACCGGATCCGCCCGCGGGCACCGTCACGCCCGAAGCCTTCCCGCAATCGGTCGCCACCGGCGATCCGCAACCGGACAGCGTCGTTTTCTGGACCCGCGCCATCGACCCCGCCGCACCCGATCAAGCGCTGGAGGTCACCCTGCTGGTCGCCACCAACGAACGATTGACCGATATCGTGGCCGAGATCGACATGACCGCCCAGCCGGAATACGACAACGTCGTGAAACTGCAACTGGGTGCGCTCTCCCCTTACACCACCTACTACTACCGCTTCCATTTCAGCAGCGGATCCCAGATTCTGGCCTCCAAGACGGGTCGCACCAAAACGGCGCCGGCGCCCGGCGACGACGTCAACGTGCGCTTCGCCTTCATGAGTTGCCAGGACTATCGCGGTCGCTGGTACAACACGCTCGGCTACATGGCCACGCTCAGCGACCTGGATTTCGTGGTCCACCTGGGGGATTACATCTACGAGACCACCAACCAGTTCGACGCCCCGGACGACCTGGGCGGCCGCGTGGTGACGTTCAGCGAGCCGGAAACCGCACTGCAGGTCAGCGAGGACACCTTGGCCGCGCGCTCCATGAGCAATTACCGCGATCTCTACAAGACCTACCGCGCCGATCCCATGCTCCAGGCGGTCCACGAACGCTTCCCGATGATCTGCACTTGGGACGACCACGAGTTCAGCGACGATTCCTGGGGTACGGTGGGCACCTATTTCAATGCCCGCACCGATGAAAACGACGCGGACCGCAAGCGCAATGCCGAGCGTGTCTGGGCCGAGTACATGCCCACCGGTTTCGGCCTCAACGGCGACGGGGCCATCACGGTCGGCGACGAAACGCTGTACCCCAACACCCGGATTTACCGCGATTTCCAATTCGGCCGCAACCTGCACCTGGTCATGACCGATTACCGCACCTTCCGGCCCGACCACGTGATTCCCGAAGACGCCTGGCCCGGTACCGTCTTCGCCGACCAGGCCACCCTGACCGGTGTGTTCGCCGCCCAGGGCATCCCCTTCGAAGCGGTCGCGAGTAACTTCTTTCCCTACATCGACATCGATTCGGCCACCTACGCGCTCTACAAGCCGGTGTTGATCGGGGTGCTCACCGTTCAGCTCGTCCAGCAGGGCTTTTCCCAGGCTCAGGCCGCCCAGATCGCCACCACCAAGATCCAGGGCAAGATCGCCACGCTGGTCGCCAACGCGATGGTTCAGGCCTTCAACGCCACCGCGCCGCAGCCGCTGCCCTTGATCGACGAAACCGGTCTCGAGGTCGGGCTTTCGTTCTTCATGCTGGGCAAGCAGGACACCTTCTCCTCCGGCGGCCTGGGTTCGCGCTATTTCGTCGTCAAAGACACCTTCGATCTCTACGCCGGCATCCTGTTCCAGCTCACCGCCGGCCAGAGCGAGAACGTCTGGGGCACCGAGCAGGAAAACTGGTTGATGTCCCGCCTGCAGGAATCCGACACCACCTGGCGCGTCATGGGCAACTCCACCTCCATGACCAGCATGCTGTTGGACCTGTCGGGAATCGACTTCCTGCCCGACCAGTTCCGCCAGACCTTCTACCTGAACGTAGACCAGTGGGACGGCCTGCCCAACAAGCGCCAGACCTTCCTCGGCACGCTTGCCGCCACGGGCGTGGGCAACACGGTCATGATCGCCGGCGACATTCACAACAGCCATGCGGCCAAGCACGGCGAGCACGTGTTCGAGTTCACCGTCGCCGGGGTTTCCTCCACGTCGTTCAAGGGCTTCATGCGCGAGATCAGCCAGGGACCGCCCTTCAGCGAGATCGAGGGTACGGCGTTCTTCGTCGAGAACCTGGAGAGCCTGATGCTCGAGGCCAGCCCGGTGATGGAAGCGACCAACGAGAAGCAAATGAAGTACACGCGCTCCGGGGTGCACGGTTTCGCCGTGATCGAGGCGAACGCGAGCGACATGGTCACCACCTTCTACCACTTGGAGGAAGCCGAAGTCTTCACCAACCAATATCAATCCGCCGAGTTGCCGGCCAAGTTCTTCACCAAGCGGTTCCGCATCGTGGGTTCGGATCTGTCCGAAACCCTGTAAAGGAACAGAAGCGTAGGGGCCTCGATGGGGAGATCGGGGCCCGATCCGGCCCACGTCGCATCGCGGCGCGAACGAAGCGCTTCTTTGCTTTCAATTTGTGGCTCCGCCCTTTACAATCGCTGTGACGACGGGACAGTAGGGAAGCAACGGATAAGAGAGGACTATATGCAGTTTGTAAAAACGGTGCTGGTACTATTGGCCCTGGCCTTTTGCTCCGGCATGCTTTGGGCTGGTGGCGACGCCGCCAAGGGCAAAACGCTCTACGCCACCTGTATCGCCTGCCACGGTGCGGACGGCCACGGGATGAAGGCGCTGAACTCGCCTCAGATCGCAGGTCAGGAAGATTGGTATTTGGAACGGCAATTGAAAAACTACAAGGACGGCATTCGCGGCAGCGATCCCAAGGATACGTTCGGCATGCAAATGCGGCCGATGGCCATGACCTTGACCAGTGATCAAGCGATCGCCGACGTCATTGCCTATATCAAAACCTTGAAGCCGAAAAAGCCCGAATCCACGATTCAGGGCGATGCCGCCAAGGGCAAGAACCTGTACGTGACCTGCGCCACCTGCCACGGCCAGAAGGCCGAAGGCATGAAGGCCTTGAACGCGCCCGCGCTGACCGGCCTGCAGGACTGGTACATGCTCACCCAGTTGAAAAACTACAAAAACGGAGTGCGCGGCAAACATCCCAAGGACATTTACGGGATGCAAATGGCACCGATGGCCATGACCTTGCCCAACGAGCAGGCCATCAAAGACGTCATCGCCTACATCAAGACCCTGAAATAAGGCTTCGAGAGGCGAAAACCAAGGCACCGGCGGGCGACCCCACGACATCGCAGCCGATCGAGCCTGGTCAGAGAGCGGATCTTCGGATCCGCTTTTTTATTGCCCGGTGGTGCGCATCGGCCACCGATCCGAGGCCGAGCACCGGGTCACACGAGAAGTGGTAAGATAAGATCTCCGCACAAACGAGACCCGTCCCCACTCGAGCGCGCGACGCAAATTCACCGCTCGAACGTGCGAAGCGTGAAGCGTCTCGGCGCGTTCATGGGGCAGGGCCGGTAAGGCCGACGATCCTACCGAGCACGACGAATCTCCCGGTTTTCGGTCTTGCCGAGCAAAGGTTCTTCGATGGGTTTCGCGCGTGCCCCCGTCTCCCTTTCCACAGGGATCCCCCAGCCGACAGGAGCCTTTATGAGTAGCTACGATTGTGTCGTCATCGGACTCGGCGCCATGGGCTCCGCGGCCCTTCGAGAATTGGCGTTGCGAGGTCACGCGGTCCTGGGCATCGACGCCTTTCACCCACCCCACGATCGGGGCTCCAGCCACGGTGAATCGCGCATCATTCGCAAGGCCTACTTCGAGGATCCGGCCTACGTGCCCCTGGTGCTGCGGTCCTACGAGGCCTGGGCCGCCTTGGAACGGGTGTCGGGCAAGACCCTGCTGCACCGCTGTGGCGGCCTTTTCGCGGGCTTTCCGGAAAGCGAGGTGGTGCAAGGCAGCCTGGCCAGCGCTCGCGACCATGAGCTCCCCCACGAACTTCTGGAAACCGCGGACATCCGCAACCGCTACCCCCAATTCTCGCCGCCCGACGGCGTGGTCGCGGTCTACGAACTGGATGCGGGCTTTCTGCGCGTGGAATCCTGCATCGAAGCCATGCTCGACCAGGCCGTGCGTCACGGTGCCGAAGCCCTCTTCCACCATCGCCTGTCCCGTTGGGAACGGCACGGAGACCTGTTTCACCTGACCGTCGGCGATCGCCGCATCGAGACCCCGAACCTACTCGTCAGCGCCGGCGCCTGGCTCGGCAAACTGTTGCCGGACATGACCCGCCAGGTGAAGGTGCAACAGGTGGTGACCGCGTGGTTTCCCACCGCGGGTGAACGTGAATCCTTTCAGGTAGATCGCTTTCCGGTTCACATCTGGGACCTGGACGACGGCGCCCTGTGCTACGGCATGCCACGGGTGCCCGGCGGCCGACCCGGCATCAAGCTGGGTTTCCACGGCCATCGGGCGACGGTCGACCCCGACCACCGGCCGGACACGGCCGCGAACACCGCGCGCGAATTGGGCCGGTACGGCCGCAAGCTGATTCCGGCGTTGATCCCCGAGGCGGTGGACGCCACCACCTGCATGTACACCACCACCGCGGACCATCACTTCATCGTCGGACCTCACCCCGAACGGCCCGGGGTCTGGCTGGCCGGCGGCTTTTCCGGTCACGGCTTCAAATTCGCGCCGGTCATCGGTGCCATCGCGGCCGACCTGGTGACATCCGGCACCACCGCCCATCCGATCGCCCCCTTCTCACCGAGTCGCCGAGACCTGTCCGCCTGAGCCGGGATGGCCCAAAACCCGTGAGAACACACATTTTTCAGTTTCATCCGAGACGGTCCGATGTAATTCACAAGCGTTGAGGCCACCCGGCCGATTGGGTCACCCCCGAATTCGTCACCCAATCACACAAGAATCCCTCGGGATAACCGCAGTTATTTCCGATAGGATTAGGGAACACGTTCAATTCGCATGGCCTCACCGGAGCGGAAGATTCCGTCGAACCAGGTTCGCTCCCCCGAGGCCTCATCACGTTGGCGGCTCGATGCCGACAAGCTTCGCGGCTCATCCTCCCTTCTTCAAGGCACACTCGGTTCATGAACGTCCTCCTCTCCTCGCAGCGATACCGGCTCCACGAAGCCCGTCCCGGGCTCGGATACCTGATCCGAGTGAGCGCGCTGCTCGCCCTGGCGATCGGCTCGATGGTCGGCCCCTGTTTGGCCGGGCCCATCCTGCACAAATTCTTTCACATCCAGACCGAGGAAGGCCTGTCACACGGCGTCGTGTACGCCGCGCTGCAAGACAAGAACGGATTCCTGTGGATCGCCACGCAATCGGGTTTGAATCGCTACGACGGCTACTCGCTGAAGACCTTCGAACACGATCCCCGCGATCCCCTCTCCTACCCCGCCAGCAATGCCGGCGTGATGATTCTCAGCCCCGACGGCACCTTCTGGCTGGGTACCTGGGGGTCGGGCGTCATTCACTTCAATCCGGCCACCGGGCAGTTTCGCGGCAGCATCTACGACCCCGAGACCCAGGAACGCAAACTGGCCGAGAGCCGCATCCAATCGCTGTACCTGGACGCCAAGGGCAACCTATGGATCGGCACCTTCGACGAGGGCCTGTACCGCTACAAGGTGAGCACCGGCGATCTGCGCGCCTACCGCCACGACCACGACGACCCCCAATCGTTGAGCAACGACCGGGTCTGGTCCACCTGCGAGGACCGCTCGGGCCGCATTTGGGTCGCCACCTCCGGCGGCCTCCACCGCTTGCTTCCGGAAGGCAATGGCTTCCAGCGATTCCGCCACGATCCCGACGATCCCACCAGCATCAGCAACGACGTGATCAAACGGATCCTGGTGGACGAAACCGGCTACCTTTGGCTCGCCACCCGCGGCGGGGTCAATCGATTCGACCCGGAAACCCTGCGCGCCGAATCGTTCCTCTTCGATTCCGCCGGGGACCCGACGGCCCCCATCAACGACATCCGCAATCTCCTGCTGGACGGGAAGGGTCATCTCTGGGTGGGCTCCTATCGCAGCGGTTTGGTGAAATTCGAACTGGCGACGGGCAAGCAGATCGGCATCTCCCACAATCCGATGGACAGCTTCAGCATCAGCAGCGATCGCATCGAGGCGATGTACCTGGACACCTCGGACGTGCTCTGGGTCTGTACCAACGGCGGCGGCATCAATTACACCAGCCTGCACGGCAAACACTTCCTCCATTACCGACACGAGTACGCCAATCCCAATTCACTCGGTAGCAACCAGGTGAGCGCCGTCCTTCAGGACCACCACGGCATGCTTTGGCTCGGCACCCTCACGACCGGATTGACCCGCCTCGATCGCACCAGCGATCGCTACACCCACTATCTCCACGACCCCAACAACGCCCAATCGATCTGCGACGACAACATTCGCGCACTCGCCGAAGATCACCTGGGCGCGCTCTGGGTGGGCTCCTACAATCGGGCGATCAGCGTGCTTTCGCCCGATCGCACCACCTGGCGCCACTTTCCCTCGGTTCGACGCGGAGGTACCCTGTCCGACGAACGGATTCGCTCCCTCTATCGCGATCGCGACAACGTGATGTGGGTCGGCGGCGATGCCGGCCTGGACCGCTATCACCGCGAAGGGAATCGTTTCGAAAACATCCTTCCCGACCGAACGCCGGAAATCGATCGCTCGCTGCGCATTTTTTCGATTCGTCAACACGCCGACCGCACCTACTGGTTGGGCACCGACCACGGTCTCATCAACCTGGACGGCGAAGGCGGGCACTTTAAGTGGTACCGCAACGATCCCAACGATCCCACGACCCTCAGCAACAACCGCGTCAACGTGATCCACCTGGGTCCCCACGACGATCTGTGGATCGGCACCAATCAGGGCCTCAACTGGTTCCGGCCCGAAACCGGCAGCTTCCGCCGGCTCTTCGATCCCAACGGCAACCAATACAACGTGATTTTCGGGATTTTGCCCGATCTGGCCGGCAACCTGTGGCTGAGCACGGCACGAGGGTTGAGCAAGTACATCGTCAAAGAGGACCGTTTCCGGCATTACGACGTGCACGATGGGGTCCAGAGCGGATCCTTCGTCCACAATTCGTTTTTCCAGGGCGCCAAGGGCGAGATGTTTTTCGGAGGGCGCAACGGGCTCATCGAGTTTCGTCCCGAGGAGATTCGCGACCGAACGCGACCGCCCGACATCGTGCTGACCTCGTTCAAGGTCTTCAACGAAGAGGTCTCGCTGCCCCGCCCGCTGCATATGATGGAAGAGCTGACACTGCAGCCCGACCAAAGCATGTTCTCCCTGGAATTCGCCGCGCTCGATTTCAGCAGCCCCGGCAAAAACCGGTTTCGCTATATGCTGAAGGGTTTCGACCAACATTGGATCGATGCGCAAAGCCGCAACTCGGCCACCTATACCAACCTCGATCCCGGCACCTATTCCTTCGTGGTGGTGGGCGGCAACACGGACAACGTGTGGAACGAGAAGGGCGCCAACATCCGAATCAGGATCATTCCGCCGTTCTGGACCGTGCAACGCGTGGCCCTGCTCGCCTTCCTGGCCATCACCATGCTGGCGGTCTGGCGCTATCGGGAGACCGAAAAGAATCGCCGCCTGTTGGAGCACCGGGTGGCCGAACGCACGCGTTCGCTGGCCGAGGCCAACGAGAACTTGGCCAAAACGGCCGAAGAACTGCAGGTCGCGCAAAGGGAATTGATCAAGGCTGCCCACCAGGCGGGCATGGCCGAAATCGCCACCGATACCCTTCACAACCTGGGCAACGCGCTCAACACCATCAACACCTCGTCCGGACAGATCAAGGACGAACTGGAGGGCCTGCGGCCCAACATCCTCCGCCGAGTGGTGGACCTCATCGACGCCCACACCAACGACCTGACCGACTTCGTCCACCACGACAAGACCGGGCGGGTGGTCCCCAAGGCACTGGAACAGTTCTACCGCAACCTGATCCAGGTGCGCAAAACCATCGGCAGCGAAATCCACCAATTGGACAACCAGGTGGAACTGATCAAGGCCATCGTCCAGGCCCAGGAGAAATACGCCGGTGCCGACGAGTTCATGGAAATGGTGACCCTGAACAGCATGGTGGAGGATGCGCTGAAAATCCAAAACGCGCTGCTGGAAGAGTTCCACATCACGGTCCAGCGCGATTTCGCATGCGATCGCCCGGTCGGCGCCTCCAAAACCAAGCTGCTCCACGTGATGCGCCACATCATCAAGAACAGTGTCGAAGCCATGGCCGAAATGGTCGGGGAAAAGATTCTGAGAATTCGCCTGTTCCGCGAATCGGATGCGTTCATCGGCCTGGCTTTCGAGGACAACGGTCCCGGCATTCCGGAAGAACACCGCACGGCAATATTCCAGAGCGGGTTCTCCACCAAGCGCGAGGCGCGCGGGTTCGGCCTGCACTTCGCCGCCAACGCGATGCGCGAGATGAAGGGGCGCATTCGCTTGGAGGCCGGTCCGGAACACGGTGGCTGCTGCGTGTTGCTGCTGTTCCCGGATCCCGGGGAGCTGGCCAAACACGACGAAATCACGCTGGTCAACATCCGCGTTCCCTCTCCCGAGCCGGCCGCGAGGGTCGGCGAGGAGCCGAGCAAGGCCAACCCCCGTCCCGCCTGAAGTCATCCCCAACGAGCAACCCGCCTGGAGCGGCGTCGCCCAAAGGGTTGCGCATCGCCAGTTCGGGAATTAGGTTGGGTTCAGACCCATTTCACCAACCATCCATGTCCCCGCCATCGCCACCGAACCGGCTCGTCCCCGGCACGCGATCCGTGCCCGAGCCCAGCTCGGCCCCGGATCCTTCGACGCGTGGAGTCCCCCATGGAAATCAACGGTCTCGGCCCTCCGCAATTCAGCGACCCCGAAGCTCCGACTCGAGAAAGTCGCGCCGAAGCCAAGCGTTTGGAACGGCAGCGAGAAGACCAGGAGCCAGGTGAGTTGCGACAGCGCATTTTCCGCGAGGCACGCCGCCTGCCGGACAAAGACGAAGAAGTCGCCATCATCGAGCTGCACGAAGAGAAGGACGGCGCTTCCCTGCTGCGCGCCGTTCAGGTCATCGTGGAAGAGGTACCGCTGGCACCGGTAGAGGCGGCCCGCGCCCAGGCGGCGGGGCTGAATCCGGCCCGTGTCGCCCAACTTCTGTTCGGCGACGAGGGATCGGGCGAAGCGGTCCAGCCACCCACGACCGGCCCCGCATCCACTTCGGAAACCTGACGGTTTCGCCTCGACCCCCCATTCTCCTCGAGGCCGACGGGGGAACGGACCCATATTCCCCAGGCCCACGCTGGATCTGGATTCGGGAACCGATTATGATGGGTAGCAAAGAACGCTGCATCCCATGCGAATGCCGAGGTTTCCACGTGCGAGTCCATCGATTTCTCTTCCATTGTTCGATCCTTCTGTTTTGGGTCGCCGGTCCATGCTTGGCCGGCACACTCATCCTCAAGAACGGCAAAAAGGTTCCCTACAAGGGCGGCTACGAAATCATCGAAGGGGTGGTCCATTTCACCGGACCCAAAGGCAACCTGTACCAGCTCCCCGAATCGCTGATCGATTTCAAGAAGACCGAGGCATTGGCCGAATCGAAGCAGGTCCGTACCGCGACCGCCCCGACGAAAGATCCGGACAAGACCAAGGAGAACTTCGCCGGCATGAACATCGACGAAGATGGCCGCTATGCCGGCTCCAATGTCCAGGTCCAGGGGAGCAGCGACGCGGTCGATGTTCCGGTCGTCCCGATCGGCTCCGGCGACGATGCACAGCAGGACCTGAACGAACAGAAAGCCTTGAACGAGCGCTACCAAAAGAGGTACAGCGCCAAGATGTCGGAAATATCGCGGCTCGAAACGGCCCTGCAGGCGCAGCGCGAGGACCAGAAGCACTGGGAAAGCCAACGGCGCAACCTGGAAGCCAGTTATTGGAGTCTCGAATACATCGAGCGCCGGATCATGTACGCCAAAAACGAAATCAAGCGTCTCGAACAACAGATCAGAAGCGTGCGCAAGGATGCGCGCAACATCGCGAACGAGGGCCGCAAGGCCGGCGCCAAAAACGTATCGCGAGGCCAGTGAGGCCGAACGTAAAAAAGGCCGCCCGGGATCCTTCCCGATGCGGCCCCTGTTGGTCTTCGGTCGAACTCAGCGACCGTGCAGTTTCTTCCAGGCACCCTCGAATTCGTTACCGGGCTGCCAGCGCGGCATTTCGTCGGCCATGGCCACGGCCGTGGTGAGCCGCAAGATGACCCGCATGTCGCGAACGCAACCGCTGAGATCCCAATGCTCCGTGATGACGTCGCTCACCTTGTGGTAGTGATCGGTGTGGTATTGGCTGGGATCCGTCGACGGGGTTTCGACGTAGGACTTGCCCGGCACGAAATAGATGGCGGGCACCCCGGCCTTGACGAAATTGGCCTGATCGGAGCGGTAGAAGCTTCCGGCGTTGGGGTTGGGATCGCCCTTGACGACCATGGGTTCGCTCGTGCCGTCGGCCAGGGTCACCGGCGTTTCCGCGGCGATGCTTTGGAGGACCTCGCCCAGGCTGTTGGATTCGTAACCGATCGCGCCGATGTCGTGGGTCATCCCGAGAATTTGCGGCATATCGATATTTAGGTTGGCCACGAACCGTTTCAGCGGAACCGGCGGATTGGCGGTAAACCAAAAGCTGCCCAGCAGACCGCGTTCCTCGGCGCTGCAGGCCAGAAAGGCGATCGAACGGCGCGGACGCAGGCCGCTCTCGGCAAAGGCTCGGGCGATATCGATGATCGCGGCGGTTCCCAAGGCGTTGTCCCAGGCGCCGTTGTACACACTGCCGTCGTCCTTCACGCCCAAGTGATCGTAGTGGGCCGAGAAGATCACGATTTCGTCTTTCAGGGTGGGATCGGAACCCTCCCAGAGGCCCACCACGTTCTGCCCCTCGGTTTCACGCAGGGCCACTTCCATGGTGGCGTCGAGCGTGACGGGCAGTGGCACGGGCTGGAAATCGCGCTTGTTGGCGGCCTTGAACCAGGCATCCAAATCACTGCCGACCATGGCCGCGATCTGGTTCACCAGGTCCTGATGCATCCAGGCCAGCATGTCCAATTGGAAACCCGTGTCCGGCAACTTGACCGCGAAACTCTCGCGCGAGCCGCTGGTGCCGATCACTTCCCAACCGTAACCCGCCGAATGGGTGGTGTGGATGATGATCGCGCCGGCCGCGCCCCGGCTCATGGCCTGCTCGAATTTGTAGGTGTACCTGCCGTAATAGGTGCGAGCCTCTCCGCCGAACGCGTCGGGTTCGCCCTCGATGTCGGGATCGTTGTTGAGGAAGACCAGGATCTTGCCCTTGGCATCGAGACCCTTGTAGTCGTCCCACTGGTGTTCCGGTGCATCGACGCCGTATCCGACGAACACCAGGGGCGCCTTCTCGATGGCCACCTTTTCCTTTTGGGCGGTGGACCACCAAGTCAAGGTCTTGCCGTTTTCATATTTCAGCTCGCCCTTGTCGCCGCGCAGGGTCAAGCTGGAGGTCTCGGCATTCTTCTTCATGCCGATCAACTGGACTTTCTGGAAAAAGCTGTCGCCTGCCAGCGGCTTCAATCCAATGGATTCGTACTGGGCGGCAATCCATTCGGCGGCCTTACGCTCGCCCTCCGTTCCCGTGGCCCGACCCATCATGTCGTCGTGGGCCAGGATCTTCACGCCGTCTTCGATCCGCTTGGCATCGATCATTCCCGCGGCTTTTTCGATCAACTCCTTCGTGACCGGCGTTGCGGCCGGCTCCGGTTTCTTTTCGTGGGCCGTCTCGTTCGAAGCGGACGGCGGTGTCGAGCCACAGGCCATGAGCAGACCCATGCACACCACCAACAACCATTTCATCATCGATACACTCCTTGGGATAGTTCGGGGAAGACCTTGTCGCGCGGAGGCCCGCCAGGTCGGTCGATCCGGTCGAAGGCACGCGTTCGGGCGGCTCGGCCGGAAGAGCCGGTTCGGAAAAGACGTCGGAGAAAAACCGGACCATGGTGAAAGGACATCGTTCCCGAAGGTGAAAAGACGAGGGGCCTCGCGGTAAAAACGCTGCATCGAGGGGACTCACTCACGAGCCCCGAGGCCGGCCTCATGGATCGCCGGACCGAGGATCGGTTCTTTACCGAATGAACCTTTCTCGATGCTGTGGTCGCGTATCAGCCTAACATACCCGACTGGCCGGCTCGGGGGCAATCCCTACCGCATCCCGTGCCGCTTCCCGAGGCTTCGGCCCTCAGTCTTTGGCGAGGGCGCGATCGCGGATCCACTCCCGCACGCGATCGGCCAGTACCGGTAGCGGCAGTGCGCCGTCGCGCAGGACGGCGCGGTGGAAGGCCTTCACGTCGAAGGCCGATCCCAGGCGATCCTCGGCACGAAACCGCAGATCCTGAATGTGCAGCATGCCGATTTTGTAGGCGCAGGCCTGGGCGGGAAAGACGATGTAGCGCTCCACCTCGGTGACGGCATCGCTCGGTGCCAGGCAGCCGGTGGCGATCATGTAGTCGATGGCTTGGCGGCGTGTCCAGCGCAGCGCGTGAATGCCGGTGTCCACGACCAGGCGGGCGGCTCGCAGGAGTTCGGCCTGGAGTCGGCCCAGCTCGTCGTAGGGCGTCGGGTTGAGCCCCATCTCGGAAGCCAGGTTCTCTGTGTAGAGCGCCCAGCCCTCCACGTAGGCGGTGAGCGAGAGCGTGCGCCGGAAATGGGGCAGGTCGGTGATTTCCTGGGCCAGTCCCATTTGAAAGTGATGGCCCGGCACTGCTTCGTGATAGGCCAGGGTGCGCATGGTGAACCGCGGTGTCTCGGCGATGTCCCGCAGGTTCACGAAAAAGACACCTGGCCGCGATCCGTCCATGGCGGGCGCCATGTAGTAGGCGCCCGGTGCGCCCCGTTCCTTGAAACGGGGAACCCTGGCCACCTTCAGCTCGGAGGCCGGTTGAAGGTCGAACCAGTCGGGCAGGACGCGTTGCGCCTCTTCGACGATGGCGCGATAGTCGCGCAAAATGTGTTCGCGGCCGGCCTCGTCGTCCGGATACCGGAACGCGGGATCGTCGAACAGGGCCCGCATCCGCTGAGACAAGGTCCCCTGGGTCCTGCCGATCCGCACGAACTGGCGTTCCATCTCGGCGTGAATGCGGGCGACCTCGTCTTCTCCCAGATCGTGCACCTTGTCGACCGGCAGATTCAGGCTGGTGTGATGGTGGAGCAGATGGTGGTAGTAGGCCTCGCCGTTGGGCAGCTTCCACACGCCGTCGCGCGCGTCGGTGTGCGGCAGGAGCTCGCGCAGATAGGAGGCCAGGCGGCGGTACTCGGGGAACACCACCTGTTCCACCGCCTCGCGTGCGCGCCCGAGCCAGCGTGCCCGCTGGTCCTGGACAGGGGCCGCTCCCGCCAGGGTCGTCACCAGGGGATGGTGCTCGGGATGGCCCGCCAGCATCCGGTCGATGCCCTCGAGTACACCGGTCACTACGAAACGCGGCGGCAAGATGGCCATTTCCTCGCGCAACCTCAAGCTCTCCAGGAGTTGCCGGAACTTTTCGCGAAACCCGTGGAGCCGCGCCACATAGGTCTCGCAGCCCTCGAGATCGTGGAGCGGGTGAACGCCCACCATGAAGGCCGGCAAGTCCAATTGAATGCCGTTGAGCTGGTTGACCACGTACCCGTGGTGAAGGAAGGGTTTGTCGCGCAGACGATCCTCGAGCAACCACTTCAACACGCGCTTGGAGACGCGATCGGAGGTGGAAAGCCCGGCGTCTTCGAACTGCCGCAACCGCGCCAGATGCCGTTCGGCCCGATTCAGGGACTCGGCCGCGGCGCACGGGGAACAGCGTGTGAGCCGGTCATCGGATTTCGGGATGCCCAACGCCTCGGCCAGGCCCAGCCGCGTCAACATCTCGGGATCGTGTTCGAGTTGTTCGCGCAGGACCTCGTCGAAAAATTCGCGAATACCACCGTTCCGCCGGGACGGCGTTTCGGCCGCGTCACGCGCGTGCGCGGCGCCTTTTTCCAGATCTCGCTCTACCATGACCAGCTCCCCCATCGATACCGGCGGCGGGGTTTCGATGCCTGAACCGTGGAGGAAGGGCCCCATCGAGGACCACCGGCGGCGCGCGCACTTCCTGAGATGTGTGTTCGTTCGCTCCGATGCTTGTTTCGTTTCTACCACAATCCGAGCGAAAAGGTGGCCCACAAAACTTTTCAGATGTCACTTCTCGACCGTCAAAGATAGTTGAGGTACCCATTCAGAAACGGAACGATCGCGACTGCCGGGTCGCTTCGTCTGGATAGGTACGCGTCGAGGTGCCCACCCGAGACCCCGAGATCGAGCCCAGCCACGCTTGCCTCTCAAGCCTGACGGCCCTGTCGAAACGCGTTTCGATGCGGTCGCGAGGCCCATTTACGACCGCGCCGAGTGCCGCGCCGCCCAAGGGTTTGCGACCAGCGCAGACAGTGTGATTATGATTTCTTTTATGGTAGAGTGCTTCCTAGGAGGTCGCCGATGTCACTGGATTTGTTTCGCTTGAGCCAGGAGTCCATTCAACGCATTCTCAACCGAGCCATGAGTCGAGGCGGTGACTTCGCGGAAATTTTTTGCGAAGTCTCGCGATTCAACAGCCTTGTCATGGAAGAGGGCATTCTCAAAACCGCGATTTCCTCCATCGAAAAAGGCGTGGGTGTCCGCGTCGTCAAAGGTGAACGAACCGGCTACGCGTATACCGAGCGCCTGGACGACGCCAGCTTCCTCAAGATCGCCGACACCGCGGCGGCCATCGCCGAAGACAAGGGCTCCGAACGATCCTACGCCCTCGAGCAAAAACCGTTGACCAACCGCTACGCCATCGACGACCCCTCGACCGAGGTCGACTTGGACAAAAAGATCCAGTGGATCATCAAGGCCAACGAACACGCCCGTGCCTACAGCGACCTGGTCACCAAGGTCAGCATCAGTTATACCGACCACCAGCGCACCATCCTGCTCGCCGATACCCGCGGGCGGTTGTTCGAGGACGTACAGCCCATGCTGCGCTTTTCGATTTCGGCGATCTGCGAAAAAGACGGCGAACGGCAAACCGGTCGCTCGGGCGACGGCGGCCGGCGCGGCTTTTCCTTCGTCACGGCCGACAAGGTCAGGAAATGGGCCGAGGACGCCGTACGCGAAGCCCTGGTCCTGCTGGAAGCCAAACAGGCCCCGGCCGGCATGTTGCCGGTCATTCTCGCGCCGGGCGATTCGGGCATCCTGCTGCACGAGGCCATCGGCCACCCCCTCGAAGCGGATTTCAATCGCAAGGGCACCAGCGCCTACGCCGACCGGCTGGGCCACATGGTCGCCGACCCCCAGTGCACCATCATCGACGACGGCACCATCGAACACGATCGCGGATCCATCAACGTCGACGACGAGCTCAACGACTCGCAGCGCACGGTCCTCATCGAAAACGGCCGGCTGAACACCTACATGATGGACGAAATCTCGGCGCGTTATTTCGATCAGGAGAGCACCGGCAACGGCAGGCGGGAATCCTACAAATACCAACCGCTTCCCCGCATGCGCACGACCTACATGCTGCCTGGCGAGTACAGCGCCGACGAAATCATCGGCTCCACCGAGCACGGCATCTATTGCAAGACCTTCAAGGGTGGCCAGGTGGAAATCAGCAACGGCAATTTCACCTTCGTGCCCAGTGAAGCCTATTTGATTCGGGACGGCAAGCTCAGTCACCCCATCAAAAATTTCATTCTGATCGGAAACGGGCCCGATGTCCTGAGCAAAGTGACCATGGTCGGCAACGATTTCGCCATGGGCTCCGGTATTTGGACCTGTGGCAAGGGCCAGAGCGTACCGGTCGGCGTGGGATTGCCGACCGTGAAAATTTCGGAAATGACGGTTGGAGGCCAAACAGCATGAAGACCTATGCGGATTTAGCGGAAATGGAGCGCAAGGCGCAGCAAACGCTGGACATGGCTCTGTCTCGCGGTGCCCATACGGCCGAGGCCCAAGTTCATCGCAGGCAGGAATTCGAGGTGGAGGTTCGCAACGGCGACATCGAGAACCTGTGTGAAGCCGAGCCCTTCGAAGTCGCCCTGACGGTTTCGCGAGATCATCGCCGCGCATCCGTCCATTCCTGCGACTGGAGCGCCGAGGCCCTCAGCGACCTGGTCGATCAGGCGATGGTGCTCTGCAAGTACACCGATCGCGACACCTTCTACGCCCTGCCCCAAAAGGATCAGCTCGCCACCGAGTTCCGCGAGCTGGACGCCTTCGACGACGACATTCTGGACATGTCGGTGGTCGACAAGATCGCCATGGCCAAGGAACTGGAAAACAAAATGTTGGCGATCGACTCTAGGCTGCGCTCCGACGGCGCCAGCATGACGACCATGGTTTCCGCCACGGCCATCGCCAACAGCGCCGGCTTCTGCCGGGCCGAATCGAGAACGGTGATCGGCCTGGGTGTTTCCGGCTTCGCGGAAGACACGGTGGCCGAGGGCGACCTGAACACCGGTCGCAAACAGAGCGGCAGTTGGGGCACCCATCGCCGCCACATCGAGGATCTGCGCAGTACCGACGAGGTCGCGGCCCTGGCCGCGCGCCAGGTCCTGCGCAAGATCGGCGCACGCAAACCCAGGACCGGAAATTTTCCCGTGTATTTCGAACCGGCCGTGGCGCGCTCCATCTGGGGCCACCTCTTCTCGGCCATGACCGGCGGCTCCATCTACCGCAACGAATCGTTTCTCGTGGACGCGCTCGGGACCCGCATCGGCAGCGACCTGTTGGAAATTACCGAGGATCCCTTCATTCCGCGTGGCCAGGCGAGTCAGAACTACGATCGCGAAGGTGTCGCCAAGACCCGGCGCAAGCTCGTCGATCGCGGCAACCTGGAAACCTACCTGTTGAGCACCTACTCGGCCAACAAGCTGAACATGAAGACCACGGGCCACGCCGGCGGACTCACCAACCTGCTGATCAAACCGGGCACGGACGACGAAGAGAGCCTGATCCGCAAGATGAACCAGGGCGTTTGGGTGACCGGCGTGATCGGTCAGGGCGTCAACGTCTCGACCGGCGACTATTCGCGCGGCGCCATCGGCCTTTGGATCGAGAACGGCGAGGTGGCCTACCCGGTCATGGAGTTCACGCTGAACAGCAACCTCAAGACCATGCTCGGCAACATCTCGATGATCGGGGACAACGTGCAGACCGATTGGTCAGTGCAGACGCCCGGCTTCGTGATTTCCGAAATGGCGGTCAGCGGCACCTAGAAGGTAGCCGTCGCTTGGCCTCGTTCCGCTAATCACGCACCACCACGAAAACGCGGTTACTCAATCTGCCATCGCTCGTTTCGATGCGAAAGTCCATTTCCTTGTCGACTACCGAGGGGTCTGCGTTCTGCGCCCATTCGAATTCGACTTCGTGCATGGTCCAGCCGCCACCGTCTTTATCCCAGAAGGTCGTTTCACGGCGTTTCAGTTCCAGCAGATTGGGATTATCGAGAATGTCCAAATCGGGTACGATCCCACCACTCCCATCTCCAAAACGAATGTGTGCGATGTAGTCAAAAGACCTGAAGATATATGTATTTACCGAGTTGTTGGGCATTTCTACATAAAAGGCATTGTTCAGGGTCAAGTGCCTTCTGTTCTCCTTGACGTCGTAATTGGTTCTCTGCTCGACCCATCCTTGATCGAACAGCAGTGGCTCGCTGAGATCTTTGTTCCAGTATCCGTTGAATGGGTCCAGCTTCTTTCCGCGGTATTTATAAATGGTGTGAATGTGGGTGACGTCCAGGGAGGTGGTGCCGCTGCTTCCGACTTGGGCCAGGACCTGACCGGGCTCTACCATTTGCCCCATTGCCACGACAATGGAATTCTTCTTCAAGTGCGCGAAGGTGATGGTGAACTTATTGTTGTAACTCTTGTTGTCAACCTTGCCGTCCAGGTAGCACGTCAATTCGAGCCAATTCCCGAGACTGTCGGGATGGTTGATATCGACCCAGACATCATCCACATGGTCCTTGAGGTTGGTCACTTCGACCCGAGCACCGTGCGGAAACGGGTTGATCACTTCATTTGCACCCCAATTGCGGAAGCTCACAAGCCAATCGACCGCATCGTGACCGCTACCACCGCCGAAAACGTAGGTCTTCTTTTTGGGGTGGTTGTCGTAAGGGATGAACTGGTCGCTGTGGCCGGGCCAGGAGCCGATGTGGTTGCGCCAATTCCAGACCCCGAAGTAATCCTCGCGTTGGATGGGAATTCTCAGTTTTGGCAGGTAGGTCGCTCGAAAAGCTTTGGGGTCTGCATAATATAGTGCGTCCACATCACCGTGATAATGCTGCAGAGGATTGGTGAATGTGTATTGTTCAAAATCGGGCTGGGCTGAAATGGGGATGGCGGTCGTTAGGAAGAGCATTCCGAAAAGCATCCCCGGCAAAGGCCGCGGAATCTGGTATCGTGATCGTTTTCTGAAGATATTCATAGTGATTTGTCCTTGAAGAGTAGATAGTAACAACAATACGGCCGTCTGGATTTGGTGATTATCTCTCCGCGATGAAGGTACCCGCACACGAGCCCGCGAGAATGACGAACCTTGGCGGTGTTTAGCCTATCGACAAGTTAATGCCGACCCGTTTTTCGCTCGTCAGCGCCCGCATGAAACGCGACAGTTCCATGCATGAGGCGAAACCGCAGCCGGCAGAACTCCCCGGTGATCGAATGAGATGATTGGGGCCGAGTCCCCCGCGCGGGTGTTAACGGTGTTGGTGAGGCCGCACCCGCGGTTGGCCAGACTGCTGCCCTTCCGGTGGACGATGTCGTCGCCTTGGCCCGCGACCACAGTGCCGATAAAGGCGCCCGATTGGTGGCGTTTGGTGACCAACCCGTCGAGTTCTTCGGCAAGGATGGTGGTGACCGGGTTCCACGAGCTCAGGTTGAGGAAGGCACGCAGCGTGAGCAACTGAATCTTCATGATGAAGGCTCCTATCAATAATTCGAGAAAGCACGATGAAATCGAGGCCGCTGATGAATCATACACTTCGAGTTATGAAGATCCTGTAAAGAACGTCCCGGACCGGGAGCTTTTTTTGATTGCGGTAAATCGCCAGGGGTTTGCCGGCGATCGCTCTTTAAACGCTGGTGAATATCGCTTTGTATTGTTCATAACTCCATTCTAATCAAGAAATGGAGTCCCCGGTAATCCCGGGGCGATTCAGTAGAAATCCGCCTCAGAGAAACAAAAGAACAAAGCCGGATTCCATTTGCTTTTATTGTGGTCCGAGCGGGATGATTGCGCGCCCAGTTGCAGGCAATGTGGTCCCATTCTCACTCGATGTGAGCCCGCCGTCTCGGAAAGAATCAGCTAATGTGGTCCCGAACCACCCCTTGATGATACCCGACAGCGTGCGGTGGATGCCACCGCGGCACCCACCGCGCCCGTTAGAACTGCAGTCGTACGAAGAAGTTGGTTCTGCGTTCGTGGCCCTGGTAATCGAATGGGAAGGGCCCGGTCTTCACCAGGATGTTGTCGTCGCTGTCGAACAAATTGGTGACCGTCAAGCCGGCTTCCACCCCTTTGCTGATCTGGTAACGCACGTTGCTGTCGGTGGTGAACCACGAATCGATCTCCTGCGGCCGGTAGCGATCCATGTCCAAGGATACCCCGACACCCAGCGGCAACTCCTGGAAACCGATGTCGGAAGCCCGCCGATTGACTTCGCCATGCCAATGACCGGCGAGCGCCACCGTCCACTTCGAATCCTGGAAGACCAAGCCGAAATTGAATTTCTGCTCCGTTTCCCAGGCCACATCGTCGGGACTGAGCCCGATCGTGTTGTCCAACACTTCCTCGTCGACCCGATCGGTCATCGAGAAGTTGAGGAACCCCGAAAACTTTTTGCGCTGGAAGATCAACTCCAGTTCCAGGCCGCGAGTCGTCTGCGAGAACACGTTCGTGCTCAAGTTGTTGTTCTGGGTACTGAAGGCGATCTGGTTCTCGAACTCGGTTTCGAACAGATTGGCCCGGAAGTTCATGTACTCGTTGATGATCACGTCGCCCATCAGCTCGACCGTCGTGATCAGCTCCGGCTGAAGTTGTTCGATGTTCGAACCCAGCGAAAAGGTGTGTGCGCCGGCCAGTTCGGTGGGCTGTGGCGCACGGAACGCCTTGCCGCCCATCAGCTTGAGTGTGGTTTTGCTGTTGACGTTGTAGACCAACGCCAAGCGCGGGCTGACCCGCGAGAGCGACTTTTCGGCCTGCGGCCGACCTGGCTCGAAGATTCGGAAAAAGTCGACCGAGGATTCGTCCCAGCGCAGGCCGGCGGTCAACTTGAACTGATCGCCGAACATGTTGCCGGAAGAGAATTGGGCGTAAAACCCCGTGTTGAGCAGCGGTTCGTCGAGAATGTAGTCCAGCCAGGGTCCCAACGGCGAGTTGATGTCACCGGGAAAGGGCGCCGCTCCACCGTCGATGTCGATGTTGGAAAAGTGCTCCGTATCGCCCTTGTAGATGAAGCGATCTCCCTCGAAGCCCACCAGGAAACGCGCCTGCTTGGCCACTTCATAGGAGAACTGAAGCCGGACGAACAGGTCTTCGGCATCGGTTTCCAGGTACTCCCACATACCGGAGGGATAGAAATCGTCGAAGGCGCCGGTGGGGTAATAGCGCTGGTTCCAGGAAATGTCGTGACGCTGGTAGCGCACCACGTATTCCTGCGTCCATCTCTTGTAAGTGGTGGGGTTGTACTTGATCGCAAAAATGCGGCGCTGCTCGTTCATATCCTCTTCGAAGTCGGGAATCCACCACAACCAGCCGTGCCCGGTTTGAAAGTCCCAGTCCTGCTCGTGGTATTGAAAGGACAGGCCGTCCAGCTTGCCCTCGCCTTCCAGCTTGGCCCAGGCATAGGAACTCTCGCGCTGGTTGCGGGTCCGGAAGAACAAAGGATCGCCGTTGGCGTCGAGCCGTCCGCTGCCGTCGCGGGACAGGTATTCATGACCGTCGGTGGTGTAGCCACTGAACGAAATCACCGCCGAAAACAGCTCGCCCTCGTGGCCGGCCAGCAAGTCCGCCGCAGTCGTGTTCAAACTGCCGGTCCGAAGGCGGACATCCACCTTTTTGGTGAGGTCCGCCGCAGAAACCGTGTTCACCTGAACGACGCCGTTGGTGGCGTTGGAGCCGTATAGGGCTGAACCGGGGCCACGAATGATCTCGATCGTCTTGGCGTTGAAAATCGGCGTAACCTCCCAAGTGTAGGCGGTGCCGTAGAGATTGTCGTTCATGGGGATCCCGTCGACGAGGTGCAACAGGTGGTTGTTGCTCCAACTGTCGAACAGGCCCCTGGTGGGCACGGTGGGCCGATCGAAATCCTGACCCGGTCCGAATCCCGGCATCTTGTAGAGGATGTCGTTGAGGGAACGCCAGCCGAACCGGTCCGCCTGTTCCGCGGTGGTGATCGACACGACACTGGGTGCCTCACGCGGCTTTTGCGGAAACTTAGAAGCCGACGTAACTTCCATCTGCAACAAATCTTCCAGGCTCAAAGAAAGAAGGTCACTATCCTCTTCTTGTGCAAACAATACTATCACGGAAAAACAAAGCACAAACAAACACACTACCGCTCTACGGAGCGTCTCGAGACGTCCGAGCCTAAACCGGTTCATGAAACACCTCTGAAGGAAGGTCGCACCGCGAGCACACTCGGCAACCCGCGGATTCGTGAGTGAACAACGGACGGAGCTATGCCCACTCGGTCATCGGTTCCATAACTGATTCGCGAATTGAAACTGTATTTTCATTAAAAAGCTGTTTGGTTAGTATAACATCAAAACATTTGAAAAACCGACTCGCTTCTATTTCATTCGGCTCTTCTCACATTTATCTAACCAAAAAACCAGCCACATCGACTGGCAAGCCACCCTTTACCGCTCACATTCAAAAGATAACATCGCCGTACTCTACCCCGCGAACGCACAGTGGAATCGCCTGTTATTTCGAAACAAAACATAGAAGGACACATGATGATGGCGATTCGAAAAAAATAAAACGATCGCACCCGAGATCAAGCGCTTCACCGTGGCAACCTTGGCCATACCAACCGCGAAGCCCCTGGATGTGGCGTCAAATGGCGATGAGAGATGGGTGCTCTCCCATTTTCCGGAAAAGCACAGGAAAACCGAAAAATGACCTTCGGTTGATTCGGATGGTTCAGGCCCCGAAAGCGAGCCCATCGGTTTCAGTTTGAAAAAGTTCCAATTCGCGAATTTTGCCCTTCTGATCGTGTGTCGCCCTCGATTGCTTTAGTTTTGTCCCTTTTTGAGACTCGGGCAGTTCTTGCGCGCCGGCTCGGCAGCGACGCACCGGATCGAAAGGAAACGAGAAAGCGCCCATCCGAAACCAGTGGTTTCCATGAAAAAGGTCCGCCTGAACCGGCCCGGGATCTCCTGCGCCGCAGGTACGACAGCCAGGTCTCAAGTTCCAGCCAATCAACTAGAAACAAATACTTTGACGAGATCCGAAACTTGGCGGTCTGTCCATCTAGCCGGGCCGTCTGGGTTGCCGCCAAGTCCCCGTGTCGGGATCGGCACTAGGAAGATTCGTCATCCAGGCGAACGCCGTAGCTCATGTACAGCGCTTCGACGAAGGTATCGGCCAGCTTCTGGCGGAAGCCCGGTTTGGCGATATTGCCCCGATCCCTTTTGTTGTTGAGATTGCTGACCTCGATCAGGACCCGGGTGGGAATGCGGTTGTACTTCAACACCGCCGGCACGAAGGGACGGTTGGGATTGCGGTAGATGAGCGACCGGATCGGCTTCTGCTCGTGAACGGGTACCCGCTTCTGTTTGGAACGGGCCACGTAGTTGCGGGCGAAGTTCAGGCTGCGCGCCTGGGAGCGCTGCATTTCCTTGCGCGAAAAGGTGAAGCGGTTGGCCGCGTACTCGCGATAACCGGAAAGGCGCCGGTAGGGAATCACCTTGCGCGGATAGACCCGGGCGTCCGGAATGTAGACCATGCCGCCGCTCAGACTGCGGTGCAACGAGTCCGCATGAAAACTGGCGAACAGGATGTTCTCGGGCTTGACGCCCTTTTTCACCAACCGATCGTAGTGGTAGTTGGCCAACATCCAGCGCAGGTTGACGCCGTCGGTCGTCACGGTCGCGCTGTTCAATCGGAAGACAGGCTTGGTGTTCAGGTGTTCGTCGGTATCCAGCCGAAAGTGGGAGACGTCCTGGGCGCGGTAGCCCACGCTGGGGTCGATCACGGTGGGAATCACTTCGGCACCGGTCTCGCGCTCGAGCCGAATCTTGACCCGGCACATGACGTCGTAGACGTAGTCGTCTTCCCAAACCTGACCGAAATGGGCCCCGGGGTCCCGACCGCCGTGACCGGCGTCCAGAATCACGTATACGCCGTCCAAGTTCTTGACGGTCAACTGCGTCTGCACGCTGGCGACGGCCTTCACATTGGCCAGGTAGGCCAGGTACTCGGCGTCGTCTTCCGCCTTGAATTCGGGCTCCAGGTGCTCGTAGGGTATTTTGATCGCCGTGCCGATCGGCAGGTCGGTTTCGTCGCGAATCCCGTTGCGACGGATGATCACGGCTGCCATGTCGTTCACGTCCTTACCGCTCACCAGACCGCAGAAGCGAACGACGACCGAACTGTAGATGGCCTCCCCCGCCTTGAGGCGATAGAGCGCGAAACGACCCTTGCCGTCGGAACCGTAACTCAGATCGGCGCGCTGTTCCTTCAACTCGGCCAACTGTTCTTCGAGGAGTTTCCGACTCCGCGCCGCCTCGTCCTGGGTGGACGCGGCCACCCCACCGGAACCCGCTTCCGAGGAACTCGCGACCGCAGGCTTTTCGGCCACCGAGGCCTTTTCCGTCAATCGTTGGACGCCCTTGGAAACCAGCGAGACCACATCGGCCGTGGTGGGGCCGGAATCGTCGTCCCCGCCGCCGGCCACCGCGGGCGAGACCAGCGCCTCGTCGTCCTGACGCAGGATGGGCAGCAGCAATTCGCGGGGAATGCGCACCAGGCTGCCCTTACCGATCTTGGGCGAATTCAGGTGGTTGTACTGCATCAACCGGCGATAGTTCTGGCCACTGCCGGTGAACAGGGCGGCGATGGTCCACAGAGTCTCGCGCCCGTCGAACACGACGCGGTGCGCCCAATCGCGCTCCCCCAGCTTGTCTCGAGGCCAGAGGGCGCGCAGAAATGTCTTTTGAAATCGCGGGGAAAGGTGCGCGAAGGGAATGCGGGCCCGCTTTTGCCCGTCGAACACGATGCCGAGCCGCTTCGGGCGAAAGTCGGCATCGCTGAAGAGCCCCGTGTAGATGCGCACCGCAGGGAGCAATTCTTGGGGATTTTCCACCTGAACGGCGAGATGGGCGCCGTTCTTGACCGAGACGGTCGCCTGGCTCTGTTGATCGACCTTGGCGACCATGGGCGTCTCGCCGAAGGTGCCGGCCACCAGTTGGGGCAGCAACCACAAGGCGAAGATCAGCGCCGACCTGGTGGTCCTTCGGTCGAACTCGGGTGATCGTGTTGCGAAAATCGCGATGTGGGAAAGCGAAGAATTCATGTTCCGTCCGGGTTCGACTCAAACGCGCGAAGCCTTTGTCGCTGAGGTGGTTATCGATCGGTCGAGAAGTGCAAGAGCCGTGCCTTGAACCGTGTTGCGGTGGGATACAAACCGTCGTAAACCAGGCATGATTGGGGGTGAGAGACCCCCTCCAACCAAACCTTACAGCGCCCGCCGAATGGAACGGCGATACGGGGCCTGGATCACATCCGCGATCGGGCCCCGGCCGCTTCAGTGCCTGCCGTACAGCACCACGGTGGCGCGATTCTTCTTGCGCTTGGCCTTCGATTTGTACACGAAGACGACCTTTTTGATGATGCGCTTCTTGCCCGGCAGATCGATGACTCGGGTTTCCCCGCCGGCCTTGATGAAGTCACGCAGCGAGACGTCGAAAACCTCGCCGTTGCCGAAGTGGATCTTCACGTCGTAGAAGGTGACGCCGGATTTGAGGACCTTCAATTTGATCTTGGAAAACCTGCCATCTTTCCTGGTGACGGTGATCTGGTCGCGTTCCGCACGGTTTTTCACCTCGCGGCGGCCCAGATTGTCCCAGTCCCCGGCGAAGACCGGTGCGGACACCGCCAGGGTGGCCAGACCCACCAGGAGAGCGCAACGCGCCAACATGCCGACCGCCTTTCTGCGTCGGGCCTCGAATACCTGATTCCATGAGCGATGATTCAAGACAACACCTCCATTCTCGAATGTTTCGCAACGTGTCGGGCGGGAAGTTTCGCGAGTCCCGGAACCTCTCCGGTGCGCGGAGCGGCCCGACATCGACGATCATCAAGCCTGACCTCGCGCAGGGCCCGAGGGTTGAACCAAAGGGAGATCGCATTCCCACAATGTGAGGCAGGTCAGCAACACGGGTTCCGAAGACCCGGATGTCGGACTGCCCTCGCATCTTTCGTCGATGCCTATCTGTTCGGGGGTTCGACTCTTTTCTATTAGGAATGGCTCGGCTTGTCAATCGCCATAATAATGAGCGCTCGGTAAAATACCGAACACCTTCATAGTTGTCCACGTATGTCCCCACGTGGTATGCCTTCGATACACGATCGACAATCCATGGGACCACACCTTTCAGGTTGGGTCCGCAAGCCCTTCGACCGGGAAAATCCGGCTCCATGGACGGCAACCCATGTGCCCGAACTCGGGTCACGACATCAAGATCTTGAATAGGTGAGGAACAGGTGAAACATCTGCGCACATCGAGTCACGAACGCCTCGTGCGAGGCCCTCAAGGAACCACTTCGCATCGCCCCCACGCTTCCAGCATCAGCACCCGCTTTTTTCCCCAGTCCCCTCACAAGAACTTTTTTCTCTTCAGCATTTTTCTCGTTTCCGTCTTCATCCTCTCGGGCGCGCCCCTTTGGGCGCAAATCGAGCAACATCCTGAGTTGATCGGCAAGCGCGTGCTCACCAACCAGAAAGGCAAGCCGGTTCCCTTCGAGAACGACGAAGCCATCCGCGACTTTTTGTCCAACGCGGAAGTCGTCGCCGAGGACGTCATCGGCAGCGGCATCACCAAACCCTTTCGCCTGACCCTCGAAAAGGACGGAATTCGGTTGCGCTCGATCTTTCGCCACATCCAGCGGAAAGAAGACCGCATCGAGATCGAAGGCAAGATTCACCGCTACTTCGAAGACAGTTACAAATTCGAGCTGGCCGCCTACAAGCTGGCCGAACACCTGGGCCTGCCCCACGTGCCGCCGGTCATTCCCTACACCTACAAGGGCATCGAGGGATCGCTCCAAATCTGGATCGAGCTGGCCATCACCGACCGCACCAGGGTGATGGACGAGATCCCGTTCCCCAGTTTTTTCAATGCCGAGCACCAGCTTCAGACCATGAAGGCCTTCGACGTCCTGATCTACAATTTCGATCGCAACGAGCTCAACTACCTCTACGACATCCGCTGGTACGTCTGGTACATCGATCATTCGCGTTCGTTCAAACCCGATTCGGTGCTGCCCCAGTTGGACGATCTCACCAAGATGCGGCGCGACGTCTACCAGAAATTGAAGAACTGGGACAAGAAAGCGATCAACAAGAAACTGAAGCCCCATCTCAATCGAATGCAGCTCATCGCACTGCATCGCCGTCAGAAAAAGATACTGGAGCACGTCGACGACCTGATCGCCCAACACGGGGAAGCTCAGGTGTTATTCGATAAATAATAATTGCTGCATCCCGTCAAGAAGCTTGAATTCACCGGGGACACTCGGTAACATTTCGACCACGAGCTTCTTGACCTCATTCCTAAAACCACCCGCTTTTCGGCAACTCGAGACACCCCGATTTAATCAGGCATACCAAGATTGAATCCCTTCTAACCTGTCTTCAGCGCCCGAGGAATCGCTTTCTCGGCGAAAATCCGAAAACGTAGCCGTTGGGGGCGTCACGACTCCAAGTCGTACTCCTTTTTAGGCGCCACCACGGAAAAGCGATGGCCATCAAGGGTTTTCCACGGGAAAACCCGCCGATGCCACCAACTCACCCCGAAGTCCTCTTTCTTGGTTTCGAATTCATTTCTGTTTTTCCATTTTTTCGCGGACCCGGGACGGTGCCGATCGGAAAGGACTTCAGGCTGCCCGCTCAGGTGGCAGGGACGACTCCGGTCCGCCCCAGTATCACACCGCGAAATTCGAAAAACTTCGTGGGAGATATCGATGGAATACCCCCTTCGTTCGACAATCGGCCGGTCGCATGCCGCGACCGACCCCTTCACGCCTGGCAGTGCTCGAGGTTTCCGGTGGAAAACCGGCCTCTGGCTTTGGATCTTGTTGGTTTGGATTCCCCTACCCGCCCAATCGGGCAGCTCGGCGCCACCGACGGCCGAGCCCAATTGGGACGAGGTTTCCGACAAACTGTGTAAGATCATTCGCTCGCGCAACGCCGACAATTTTTCGCAGGAATTGATGCGGCTGCAGCGCGAAATGGAATTCAACCTGATTCAGGACTACAACAAATGCGACTGCGAAAAGCGCGGCGCCTTCTCCGGCGGCAGCCTGCTGCGCGCGGCAACCTATTACCGCTCGATCGAGGTCGTGAAAATCATATTCGTGGAACTGCTGAAAAACCCCGATGGACAACGCGGCCTGGCGGAGTACCTCAACCACCGCGAACTGGACGGCATGACCCTGCTCGATTGGGTTCGCCAACGGGTGGAGTTTCTCAGCAAGAACGACCGCCTCAAGGCTCAGTTGAGCCAATCGGTGAACTACATGATCGGCTACCGCAAGCGCGGCGCCAAATTCTCCTGCGAGCTGCTGGAAGAGAGTACCTGCGAAGAATCCTATCAAGAATTCCTGGACCGCATCGTGAAGCGGTGAGCGCGGGCCGCGTCGGGTCGCGCGGCCGGTGTCGATCGTGTTACCTTGAGGGCCGTTTGAAAAACCGCCCCCCGGAAGGTAACCATGGCCCCAACGCGGCAGACCCACATCACCATTCGCGGCGCCCATGCCCACAACCTGAAGCATCTAGACCTGGCCATTCCCCATGAACGACTCACGGTCATCAGCGGCGTGTCCGGCTCCGGAAAATCTTCCTTGGCGCTGGACACGCTGTTCCGCGAGGGCCAGCGGCGGTACCTAGAGACCTTCTCCACCTACGCCCGCCAATTCTTCGGCAAGCTGGGTCGTGCCGCGGTCACCGAGATCCAGGGGCTCCCACCCGCGTTGGCGGTCCACCAGACGGCTGCCGTACGCGGGCCGCGATCCACGGTAGGCACCCTCAGCGGCATCTACGACCTGCTGCGCCTGCTGTTCGCCCGCGTCGGCGAAACGATGTGTGCAGATTGCGGCGCGCCGATCCCACCCGCTGAAGCTGTGGGCCCGGAGGAGGTGTCCGGCCCAGGCTGTGGCGCTTGCGGGGCGACCTTTCCGAAACGCGAATCCCGGCTCTTTTCCTTCAACGGCAGCGCTGGCGCCTGTCCCGATTGCCAAGGCTTGGGTCTGGAGGAATGCGTCGACCCGGAGCTGTTGGTGGCCGATGCCGAAAAGACCTTGCGCCAGGGGGCGCTGGTTCCCACGACACCCAAAGCCTACATCGTCTATTCGCAGGTCACCATGGACGTGCTCGACCAGATTTGCCGAGCACACGGATTCGACGTGGACACGCCCTGGCGCGAGCTGCGCGACGATCAGCGTCACGTGATCTTTTTCGGATCAAAAAAGCTCAAGGTCCCCTTCGGAAAGCACCCCCTGGAGTCGCGGCTCAAATGGAGCGGCATCACTGCCAAACCGCGCGAAGAGGGCTACTACAAGGGCATCATCACCGTCATGGAAGAGACGCTGGGCCGCAATCGCAACCCCAATATCCTGCGGTTCGTCCGCTCGCGTCCCTGTTCCGCCTGCGACGGCACTCGCTTGAACCGATACGCCCGTTCGGTCTATCTCGACGGTCACGACATCGCTCGATGGAGCGCCCTGCCCGCCCGCGAACTGGCCGATCGCCTGTGCCGCCCCTTTTGGCCGGCCAAAACGAAGGCGATCGCGGAACCGCTGGCCGCCGCCATGGTGAGCCGTCTGGCCGTGATGGACGAGCTCGGCCTGAGTTACCTGAGCCTGGCCCGTGGCTGCGACTCGCTCTCCGGCGGCGAGGTGCGGCGCCTGCGTCTGGCCACCCGGGTCATCGGCGGACTGGAAGGTCTGCTCTACGTGCTGGACGAACCCGCCATGGGGCTGCATCCCTGCGAGCAGGAGAACTTGTTGAAGGTGTTGCGCCGCCTCGTGGACAGCGGCAACACGGTCGTGGCCGTGGGCCATGCGCTCGGCACCCAGCGCGCCGCCGACTGGTTGATCGATATCGGACCCGGTGCGGGCCGCCACGGCGGACGGCTCGTGTATCAGGGCCACCCGGCCGATTTAGCCGCCAACCACGAAGGAGCCACGGCGACATGGCTCCACGGCGGTCCCGTCGACGAGGTCACCGCCGAGCGCCACCCACGTCCCGGAAGTGGCGAACTCCGCGTCCTGGGCGCCTCGGCCCACAATTTGGACCATTTGGATGTGACCTTCCGACTGACGGCGCTGAACGTGGTCACCGGCATCTCGGGCGCGGGCAAGTCGAGCCTCGTCGACGGCACGGTCGCCGCCCGACTGCTGCGCGACCTCCACGGTGCGACCCGCATCCCCGGCACGCACCGGGCTCTGGAAGGCGCCGACCCGATCGCCAAGGTCGTCCACCTGGACCAAAACCCCATCGGCCGCACACCTCGAAGCAATGCGGCCACCTATACCGGCCTTTCCGACGCCATGCGTGCCCTGTTCGCGGCCTTGCCCGCGGCCCAGGAAGCCGGCCTGGGCAAAAGTGCCTTCTCGATGAACGTCAAAGGCGGTCGATGTGAGGCCTGCAGCGGCTCGGGCCTCGAAACCATCGGCATGCACGGCTTCGAAAACGTGGACGTGCCTTGTGCGACCTGCGGCGGCGACCGGTTCGGCGAAGCCGTGCTGGCGATTCGCTACGAGGGATGCCACGTGGCGGACCTACTCGCCAAGACCGTGGACGAGGCGGCGGCTTTCTTCGAGGACATCGCCACGCGCCCGGACACCGCACCGGACTCGAAAGCCATCGTCAAGCACCGTCGCGCAATACAACGGTATTTGGAAGCACTGCAATGGGTCGGACTGGGTTACCTGCACCTGGGCCAGCCGGCCACGACCCTCTCGGGCGGCGAGGCGCAACGCATCAAACTGGCCTCGGCCCTCGGGCGGCCCGACTCCGCCCACACCCTGTACATTCTGGACGAACCGACGACCGGCCTGCACGCCGCCGACACGGCCAAACTGTTGCGCGCCCTGGAAGGCCTGGTGGATGCCGGGAACACGGTGATCGCCGTGGAGCACCACCCGGAAGTGATGGCCCGTGCGGATTGGATCGTAGATCTCGGCCCGGGCAGCGGCACGGAGGGCGGTCGCATCGTGGCTCACGGCACGCCGGATCAGGTGGCCGCCTGCGAGGCTTCGTTGACGGGCCTCGTGCTGCGCCAACGAAAGGCAGGCATCCTGCCGCCCTTCTCCCACCCCCGACCTTCTCTCGAGGCCGACGCCGGGCCGCGTGCGCTCGAACTGCGCGGCGTCGCGACCCACAACCTTCAGGACATCGATCTGGACCTGCCTCCCCACGCCCTGATCGCCATCACGGGCCCCTCCGGCAGCGGCAAGAGCTCCCTCGCATTCGACACCATCCACGCGGAGGGGCATCGGCGGTTCTGCGAAAACCTGTCGGCCCAAGCCCGTCGCTTCATCCACATGGGCGAACGACCCAAATTCGACCGCATCGAAGGATTGAGCGCTACCATCGCCGTCAGTCAACGGGTGCCGGCCGCCAATCCCCGCGCCACAGTGGGAACCATGACCGAAATCAACGACCTGTGGCGCCTGCTGATGTCGCGCGCCGGCCAGGAGCCAGGCGAGGCCAGCCCCCTGGCCGGGCGGCTGCCTGCTTCGGCATTTTCGTTCAACCACCAGGCCGGGGCCTGCCCTGACTGCGATGGTTTGGGTCACCTCCTGCGCTGCGATCCCGACAAATTGATCACTCACGCCGACCGGCCCCTCACCGACGGCGCCATGGCCGGCACCAAGACCGGTCGCTTCTACGGCGACCCGCGCGGCCAATTCTGCGCCATCTGGACCACCGCGGCCACCGCCCACGGCTTCGATCCGAACCGGCCCTGGTGCGACCTGCCGGAAGCGGCACGCACCCTGGCGATGTACGGCAGTGGCCAAAGGGAATACGAGACCACCTGGCATTTCCAGCGGGACACGCGCGACGAAAGCCACCAGTGGACCACGGCTTGGAAGGGTTTCGCGCACCTGGTGGACGAGGAGTACGCGCGCAAGCGGGAAGATCACCGCGGCGGCGCCCTGCTGCCGCTGCTCTCCGCCCGATCTTGTCCGGGCTGCCACGGGGGTCGCCTCAACGCGCGCAGTGGCGCCGTCCGCTTCGCCGGGGCAACCCTCCCCGAATGGTGCGATCTCTCCGTGGGCGAGGCCTTCTCGCGCTTGCAGGGCTTGATCGAGGATCCCACTACATCGGGTTTGGACGCGACCCAGGGCGCCGTGGCGGAGACGTTGGTCCCCAACCTGATCGACCGATACCGTACGCTGAACGAATTGTCATTGGGCTACATGACCATTAGCCGTCCGGTGGCGGACCTCTCCGGTGGCGAAGCCCAGCGCGTCCGCCTTGCCGCCGCGCTCGGCGCCGACATGCGCGGCATCACCTACGTACTCGACGAGCCCACCACCGGCTTGCATCCACGCGACGTACAACGCTTGATCGCCCACCTGCGCCGACTTCGCGACCGGGGCAACCGAGTCGTGGTCGTCGAACACGACGCGGCCCTGATTGCCGCGTCCGATTACGAGGTGGCGCTGGGACCCGGTGCTGGCGCCGAGGGCGGAAAGCTGATCTACGCCGGCCCGCCTCGAGGGGAACCGAACCTTCCCCCGCTCGGGAACTCCGAAGATCCGCGAACCCTGGACCGCGAAACGGGTTGGATCGATATCGAAGGGGCCCACGCCAACAACCTGCGCCACCTGAATCTGCGCATCCCGAAAGGGCGGCTGACCGCCGTCAGCGGCGTATCGGGCAGCGGCAAGTCGAGTCTGGCCCTCGGGGTTCTCGCGGCCTCCGCCGCGGCTGGACGCGCCGTGAATTGCACCGCCTTTGAAGGTGCTCTGGATTTGGAGGCGCCGATCCAGCTCGCCGTGGGCGGCAGCATGCGCACCCCGACCAGCACGCCGGCCACCTTCCTGGGTATCCTGGACCCCATCCGCACCCTGCTCGCCAAGACCGATGCGGCCAAGGCCGCCGGCCTCACCAAACAGCGATTCTCGTTCAACGCCCCGGCGAAAAGCGGCAAGAGCGGTCCCTGCCCGGCGTGCAAAGGCATGGGCCGCATCCGTACCAGCTTGGACCTCCTGCCCGATGTCTGGTCGCCGTGCGAACAGTGCGGCGGCGCGAGGTTCACCGCCGATGTGCTCGCCTGCCGATACCGCGGCCACCACATCGCCGACATCCTGGCGATGGACGCGGCGACGGCCCACGAAGTCTTCGCGGATCAACCCAAGGTCCGCGCCGGTCTGGAGGCGATGATCCAGGTGGGCCTACCCTATCTGGGGCTGGGTCGCCCGGGCAACACCCTTTCCGGCGGCGAGGCGCAGCGTCTGAGGCTGGCAGCCGCCCTGAGCGGCGCGGACGGCGCCAAACCGCGGCTGTACCTGCTGGACGAACCCACGCGCGGCCTGCAGGCGAAGGATGTCCACAAACTGAAGGATGCCCTGGATCGTTTGCTGGAGGCCGGCCACACCGTGGTGGTGGTCGAGCACAACCTGGACATGATCCGCCACGCGGACTGGGTGATCGACCTGGGCCCGGAAGCGGGCGCCGAGGGTGGAGGCCTGCTTTACAGCGGACTGCCGGCGGATCTGACCAAAGTCACGACCTCATGGACCGGCCGCGCCCTGGCCGGTACGCTCAGCGCGAGCGCGCAGTAGTCAAGGGGAACCCCGCGGGTCGACGGATCGCAGCAATCAAAGACGCCTGGGAGATGACGTCACAAAGTTCGGGATCTCCCTATGCCGATCTACCCCGGCGAAGGGCTCGAGTTTTGAACGAGCACCTTTCCTTCGATCTGGTTTGCTTCGAAAAGATCATCGGGCCGATGATCCTACCTCGCACGATGCCCCCCAGACCACGCTAAGCCGCCCGGGAGATGACGTCACAAAGTTCGGGATCTCCCTATGCCGATCTACCCCGGCGAAGGGCTCGAGTTTTGAACGAGCACCTTTCCTTCGATCTGGTTTGCTTCGAAAAGATCATCGGGCCGATGATCCTACCTCGCACGACGCCCCTCAGGACATGCGGGCACCCCGGGTCTGGGTTACCCTGTTGAGCTCGCATGACCCCGTGCTCCGTAATGTCTGAATGATCGGCTGATGCCGGCATTGCTTGTCAGCGATCCACGTTCGGCTGCGTCGCGAGCGCGGACCGCTGTGTTGTCTTTAAGGAAAATCGGAAACTGTTGGGCAGATTTCAGTTCCGTACACGACGTCTCGGATTGCTGCTCCGCCGCTTGGCGGCCCGGGCCTTGGCATCGAAACTGGGTGCAGGCGTACTTTGGTTGGTGAGTCGCATGGCCAGGGCACCAATCGATGGGAAGCGGAACACATCGAAATGTTTGACCCGCAATCCCAATTCCTCTTCGACCCGCTTCACCATCACCTGGGCCAGGATCGACGTACCGCCTTCATCGAAAAAGCGGGTTTCCCTGTCGAAGGTACGCGGTTCCTCGTCTTCATCGGGTGTGATCAACAGGTCTTGCCATACCTTGATCAGGCCGTTGACGATCTCTTCGTCGGGCTCCACGGCCGCCACGGCCCGGTCTTGGCCGGCGACCGGTTCGGCGCCGAGAATTTCGGCGGGAACGCCCATCACGGTGACTTCGGCAGGTACATCCTCGATCACCGACGAGCCCGCACCCACGACCGCATGTTCACCCAGGCTCAGGTCGGGCAGAACGGTTGCACACGAACCCACATAGGCAAAATCGCCCATCTTGACGCGGGCGTTGACCACCGCTCCGGGTGCGAGCACGCAACCCTTGCCGATCTTGCTGCCGTGTCCGGTAATCGCGCCGTTGAAGACGACGGAGCCCTCACCCAAACCGCTGTTCGCCGAAATGGTGGCGTACTCGTAGATGGTGATGTCGTCTTCGGGCAGTTCGGTTCCAAACGTATCCACATTGGGGTGGATCAACGGAGCGAAAGGGTGCCCGTACGTGGCAATTTTCTGTTTGGCCCCCCAACGCCCCCTGGTGGTGCGCGTGACCAGATTGACCACCTCGACCGACCCGGAGACTTCGCCAAGCAAACTGAAGGGTCCCTCGATGGTAAGACCCAGGATCGTTTTGCCTCGCTTGGCCGGATCATCATCCAAGACGGCGATGTGATCCCAACGCCGGGTGGCGCGGTTCACGGTGATGGCCAGGCGCATTCCCTCGACGTTGCCCGCTCCGCACAAATACAGGGTGGTCATGTCTAAAGCTCCCCTTTTTCCGTGGGCAGCACCGTAAAGGTCGTGCCGTCGGGGCGGGTTCGTTGGGCCGCACCGACCATCCAGTCGGTACATTCCGAGCAACGGTCGGGCAGTTCATCGAATCGGTGACCGATATGTTTGTCGCGGTAGCCGCCCAAAGCGGCCCACAGATCGGTCAAGCTGTCGTGCCAGGCGTTGCCGACCCCTTCCTCACCCTCGGTATCACCGGGGCAGCGGGGTACGCGGCCGTCCCAGAATACGTGCATCATGGTCAAGGCCCAGGGGCAGGCGATGCGATCTTCGGCTGGAATATCGAGCGGTGTTTCAAACTGTCCACCCCAACTCAGCATATGACGTATCTTGACCGTGGCGCCCTTCTCGAACCAATAGTCCTTGTATGCCTCGATCTCGTGACGGTTCCCGTCCATCACGATGAACTGGACCAGGATTTCCGGCCCCTCATCCATCTCGGCACGCATCTTCAGAAGTTCCTCGACGTGGTGGTACACCACATCGCGCTTGGCACCGAACCGATATTTCTCGAAAACTTCGGCCGAGAATCCGTCGATCCCGAAGACGATGCGTTGGATGCCCGTCTCCAGCAGCCGCTTTCCGATCTCGGGATAGAGCAGCATGCCGTTGGTATTGACACTCAGCGAGCGGAGACCGACCGATTTTCCATAGGTCAGCATTTTGAGGAGCAACTCCGGTTCCAGCAGCGGCTCGCCGCAGAAGGAGAACCAAACATCCGTCCGGGGAGCGACCTCGGCGATTTCATCGGCGCATTTTTTCCACAGGCCGAAGGGCATGACGCCTTTGGGCCGCACCATCCGGTCGTGGTGGCACATGGAACAATTAAGATTGCAGTCGGCACAGAGTTCCACCGCGAAGCGGGTGGGGAAGTTAAGCGGTTTCAGGGTTTTTTCAATTTTTTTCAATTCGGGATTGGCGACCATCATTTCTCCTCGAGAGCATCCGTTCGTTCATTCGGCTCTGGACACGTCATGCCATCTCGTTTCATGGCAGATGGAAGAGAACTTTTTTCTCGAATACCACGTGACCTGTTTCTCATAGGAGTCATGAGGAAAGAAGACGATGCGTCGGTTTCTTGCGGGAGGTGTTTTTTCTCGGGCTCTCTTGCCGTGTGCAAAACCCGACATCGAGTCGCTTTCCCAAAGGCTCATTCAATCGCGGGTATCATCGTAAATCAGGGTGGGGGCTGTGGTATGATGCAAAGAAATCTTCTATCGATCGTCAGTTTCAACCAGAGAGAAAAAAGGCCAATATGATTTAAATCATACAGAGACCGGATCTCCAACACAGGCCGAAGTCACGAGCAAATTAATCATTTCACCGGAATTAAGACTCGGAGACTATCTCGTTCAATAGTTTTTTCGCCGAACAACGAACCGTGACAGTCTTTGCAGAAAATCAACCGTCAACGTGCCGGTAACCGGTGGAAATGTTCATCCGGCGGACTCTCCGGCCCCGATAGGCTTTTTTGCATGATGAATTGCTCGACATTGGGGCACCTCGAGCCGGTTGGCTTCAAGATAGGTCATTTCCCCATCCATTTATCGGGAGGCTCGATCGGCTCGATCGACTCGATCGATCGGTGGCAAGCGAGGCTGTCACGGCGTTTCGGTGTTCATCTCCAATCGGCCGTCGGCGTCCAGGGCGATCATTCCCAAATCAGTCATCTTGCCACCTTCGGGGTGGTACCGGCTGAAGAAAACCCGCCGGGATCCCACGCGGCGGTTGGGGTTGTAAGTCACCGGTGGCGCGTACCCGATCTCGCAGTCGTAGCAGCGCTCCAAGGCCTCCACCAGCCTTTCTCGGCTGACGCGGCGCCCACAATCCAGCAGCGCATGCTGCAGCAATGTCAACGAGGCCAGTACCATCACCTGGGCCGCCTCGAGCCGCCGGGGCAGTCCCCGCTCGCGCATCAGTCGAGCGTAATCGCGGTGCCGTTCCCAGGCCTGCGGCCGCGGTGGCACCGGCCAGGCCAATACGAGGTCGGCAAAAGCCCCGGCCTGGCGGTACAGCTCCGGGCGCGCCCTCGATCCCAAAGCATAAACCTTCGGCCGCCAGGACATGGCCACCGCCTGACCCAACAATGCGGCTTCACCCGGATGGCCATCGCCCCCACCCAGGAAAAACACCAAACCGACACCCTTTTCCTCCAAGCTACGCGCCGCAGCGGCACCATCGTGCTCGGTTTCCAGTGCCACCAAAAGCGGCGGCTCCTCCCAACCCGCTTGCCGGCATGCGGTTACCGCCAAGCGACCCAAAGGCATCTCGCCCTCGGCACACAGGACCGCCGTGGGCACCGCACGCATCGATTCCGCCGCCCGAGCCACCAGCCCGCGAACCAGGTCGCCCGGCTCGGCCAATACATAAAAGAGGTGCCGTTCGGGCAGAGCCGCTTGCCCCTGGAAATGCCGCATGCCCGCGATCATCGGCGTTTGGGTTTCGGCGACCACCGCCTCGATCTCGGATTTCCAACCCGCGGTGGTGCCGGCGATCAGGGCGAAGGGGCGCCGCCGGACCAGAAAGGCGCCCAGGACTTCCTTCCACCGGCCACGATCGGCAGGCAATGCCAGAAACTCGGGTTGCAGCATTCTGCCGAAGATCCCACCCCGGCCATTGACGTCGGCACAAAAGGCAGCCGCGATCTGTCGCACCCCACGCAGGTAGTCCGGGGGCTGGCTTCGGTCCCCCAACACAACGCCCAGGACGAGCCGATCGGGAGCCACCCCCGGATCGCGCCGGGTCCTCATCTCCCGAAGGTAAGCCATGAGATCGGCCAGGTCCCGCTCCGCCATACCGTAGCGTGGCATGACCGGGTCCAGAGGGGTCGCACCCGAGTCCAGCCCCGCCGTCACGGCCCTTTTCACCAAGGCCTCGTCGTAGGGCGGCCGCCGCCTCCCCTTCTCGGTGGTGACGTGATAGGGCCGGGTCAGCGCGGCCCAGGTAATGTCGGACGGCACCACGCCGCCCTCGGAGCGACCGCGCCCATCGCCTCCGTGGCAACCGACGCAGGGCATGGCCGCGGCGTCGATCGCTACCGGCGGCGAGCCGAACACCGCCGTGATGGTCCCTCCCGCAAGACTCACCCCCTTCTCGTAGATCGCCTGTCCGCGCAACGCCGCTTCGCCCAGTCCCGATGTCGCCGCAACCGCCGTCGTTCGGTCGTCGCGAGCGACGGCGCTCACCCACCCCGCCCAAACGAGCAGAAAGATCCCGACCCCCATCCTCTTTCGCAGCGGGCCGCGTAAGGACGGATCACGAGCCCTCATCCACGATCCTCGACCACACTGGCCACGATGGGAATGATCTCGGTGACGGGCGCGAGCCCGAGCGCCTTTTTCCACAAGCCGGTCGGGTCGTTGCCGATGATGAACACATTGGAATGGCTGTCGCGGTTCTCGGTGAACTGACCGATTTTTTGCAGCACCTGGCTGACGTTTTCGCGCTCACCGGTCAGCAGGTACCAACCGGCACGGGTTTGTATGTCGCGCGCGTAAGCCGCCAAACGCTCGGGCGTGTCGTTGCGGGGATCCACCGAAATCGAGAGGATGAACACCTCGCGCCCCAGACGATCGCCCAACCAGTCCTGCACCTTGGCGAGGGAGCCCATGGTGGCCGGGCACACGCTGGTACACGAGGTGAAGAAGGTGTTGATGACAATCACCCTACCCCTGATCAGATCGCTGTAAAAGCGGTGCTCGCGGCCGTGCTGATCGACCAACGGCGTATCGCCGAAATAGCGGGCTGCGGCGCCCAACCGACCTTCCGTCGTGTCAGGCTGGGTCGCACCGCGCTCCTGATCGGAAGCGTCGGGCTTTGCCGAAGGTGCCACCGCCGGCTTCCGCACCCCCGACGATTCGGTCAGCATTTCTGCCAACTTTTCCGCCGCGGTCAGCCCGTTCACGAAGCGCCATCCATCGCGGCCACCGTCGGTTCCGATGATCACGAAAGGTGCGTGGGTGTTGATGTCGGGAGCGAACACCCGCAACATTTTCAGCAGCTTGTCGATGTCCTGTTTCCGACCGGTCACCAGGTGCCAACCCGCTTCGCCCTTGAACCGGCTGCGCCATTGTTTGAGGCGCGCGGGGGTATCGGTGACGGGGTCGATACTCACCGAAATCAGAGAAACCTCGGAAACCTGACTTTGTTTCAACCGCTGCTGCAAGGCTCCGAAATTGGCACCCATGGGCGGGCACACGGTAGGGCAACTGGTGAAAATAAAGTTCATCGCCACCGTTTTGCCCTTGATCAGGTCGTCGTAGAACTTCAACCGGCGGCCGTCTTGATCGGTGACGTCTACATTGGGCACGTTCAGTGAGGCCGGCGAAACCACCTTGGCCCGGTCATCGCCGGCGACGCCAGGCACCAGAAGCCACAGGCAAAACCACAGGGCCGAAGCCCCTCCGACAAAGCGATTCAATGGCCACCTCCCGGTCTTTCTGCGGTGGAGGCCTCGTCGGCCGCGGCGCGTTCGGCCGGCTTCGCCGCTTTGACCACCAGGTAATTGGTGTTGGTGGTTTTCAGGCCCGCGCTGTCGGAAGCGACATACACATAGTAGTAGCCAGGCCTCGGGGGCTCGATCACCACCCGGTAACCCACCCCGCCGATCTCTTTTACTTCCAACCTCTTATGCCAGATTCCGCCAGGAGCCACCAAGCGAACCTCGAGGTCCTTCAGGCCGGTGCGGGCCCTGTCGTCGGCACCCACGATGCGGAAATCCAGGGGGGTCGGCCGCTGAACCGGCACTTGACCCGGCCGGGTCAGATACTGCAGGTGTACTTCTCGGTGACGACGTTGCGCCACGAGCCGGGGATCGGGCGAAACCTCCAACTGAAAACAGTGAATCACCCGAGGGTTCTCCAGAAAGAACACCACGTCGTAAGTCCCGGCCTTGCGGAGGTGGGCGGTGGTCTGGTACAGGCCGATGGGCCCCCGTTCCTGCAGGCTGCGGTCCAGCACGCGCACGGCGCGAGGCACGTGGCCGTAGTTGTTGAACTGCCCGGAAGGCGCCGCCATGCCCTCGCGGTAGTAGTAGATGGCGCTGTCCGCCGGGTTGGCGAAGATCACGGCCTTGTCGACGGGCGAAGGCACCAAGGCGGTCACCAGAGTTTCGTGTTTGGCGGGCACGGGGTAATGGGTGCCGGGAAAGTCGATCAGGGGAATCGGCTTGCCGGGAACCCCCACCTCGGTCAGCGGGATCATGTAAACGGTGTCGTCGCCCTCGTGGAGCACATAGGCCAGTTGATGGGTGAACGCCACCTGGCTGGGGCGTTCGGCCATGGTGCCCGATTGCACGATGCGGTTGCGCGCGGCATCGACGATGTGCAGCTCGTTTCGCTCGGGATTGACGGCAAAGGCCAAACGCCCATCCGGCGCGAACGCGACCTGGCGCAGGCCGGGAGCGGTGGGCATCCGTGCGCGAAGGGTCCGACTCGCCACATCGATGGCGGCGATCACGCCATCCTTCCGGCAAGCCACCAGCACGCTTTCGGCGGTGGCCGAGTAGCTGAGTGAAATGGGCTGGCGGCCGACCGGCAAATCGGTGGTCTTGCGACGTTGGCGCATATCGACCACGGACACCGAATCGGCACCGGAATTGGCGACGAACAGGTACCGATTGTCGCGATCGCCAACCAGGTCATGGGGGCCCGGACCGGTGTCGACCCGCGCGACCACTTCGAACGTTTCGCAGGACACGGCGGACACCCCACCGCGATGGGCCACCCACAGAAAGGATCCGTCTTGTTGCAGGTAGAGCCGTTGCGGATACGACGCTACCGGCACCGCGGCGACGACGCGCCACGAGGTGGTGTTGACCACGGCAACCTCGTTCACCTCGGGCGTGGAGACGAACAACAATCGCTGGTCGGGTGTCAGCACCCAATCCTCGCCGGGGCCGGCCAACCGGACCATCGCCAACAGTTTGCTGCCACCGAAACCGAAAAGCGGGTCGACGACCGTGATGGTGGCGTCGCGATTCAGGGCGACCACATAGAACACGTTGAGATCGATCTCGGCCTTGGAGAGCAGGCTGCCGCTCAAGAAAGTGCGGGCCTTGTCGGCGCAGAGCCGGTCGTTGGTGCCGCGCTTTCCGACGCGCGGATCCATCCAGGCGGCCGGATAGAGACGCTCCAGGGGAATGCCGGACGCCGTGTCGGTGATGCGGAACGACACCACCAGGTCGTCGCCCTCGACGTAGGTACCCGCCGGTTTGGCGCGGTCGACATGGGTCGCCTCGAAGGCCACCTGAATACCGCCGACCCGAATCGTGTCGGCGGCCGGTGCCTCGGTCGTGGCGGCCGCCCGATCCCCGCTTCCAGCCGATGGGGAAACCGGGTCTTCGGCGGCGAGTGCCCCTCCCACCGGTACCAATGGTGCAATCATCGTCAGAACCAGAAAGGTGACCATCGATCGACGACAAGTGGCCTCGCCAAGTATCACAACAAGAGATGCACGAATCTTCATGGGCCCCTCTGAATCACGAAATGAGTGGGGGAAGCCGTGTTCACGGGAAACGCGGCTTCCCCTGGATCCGAAATGCGAAAACCACGGCGAACGAACACCACTCAGCGTTCCCCGCCGCCGGCCGAGACACCACTTCCCGTGTCCACGGCCGAACGGTTCGGCGCTCGTTTGGCGCTTTCAGCCTCGTCGGCGCGAACGTCGATCTTGGCCGTGGCCGCACGACCGTCCGGCGTACCGCAGCGCCCATCGTCGAGCGCGGCGCAAACCGTGCTGCCGCTGGGCACCGCGCGCAGCGAGCGGTACCACCAGGACCCGTCGGCCCGGGTGGCCACGGTGCCAAGCGCGACCGTTTCACCGGTTTCCCCGTCGGTCAGGGTGAGGTGGACCGGCACGCCTCCGGCCACATCGGCCCCTTCCAGGACGAGTCCGGAGAGTTGAAGCCGGCCGTAGTAGTCCAGTGCGCGATCGATGAGCACCAACCGCTCGCTGACCCGCATCAAGCCCCAGTTCCCGTCGCCCGTGCAGATGAAGGTGTGCAGGGCGTAATCACCGGGGACGGCGAAGGGGCCACCCGCCGAGGGCAGGATGAAGTTGAAGGGTTCGTGGGGCAGAATCTGCTGCGAGCCCATTTCCTGGGAGCGGATGTTGTCGCCGATTCGCGTGGAATCATCGATGAAGGGTTCTTCCTGCCAGGAATGTCCGTCCAGCATCACCACCAACTGCGGCCCGTTGAGCACCCCGCCGCCGGCGAACAGGTAGCGGATCCGGGTGGGTGCACCGGCCGAAGTGTGGAACACGGGCGTTTCGGGATCACCGGAGAAAATGTCGTCGGGATCGGTCAACACGACACTGTTCGACATCCAAGCGAAATCCGAGGTGCCCTGGGTGTCTCGCTCACTGGCGGGTTCGGCCTTGTAGTTCAGGGGAAACAGGGGTGAGAAGGGCGGATTGGTGGCGGGATTGAGATCGGTGAGGGTGGCAGCCGACCAGGCGTTTTGGTTCTCGATCGTGATCGCCACCATCTCGCGGAACAGGAAGCGTCCACGGCGATCCAGGCGCACGTCGAACGAGCTGTCCGAACCCCGTTCGAAAACGGTGGCGTAGGCGCGGTTGCCGGCGTCCTCGACCCACACGCTGTGTTCCGGTTGGACGATCATGGCCGCGTAGAGGTTGTTGCGGTAGGCCACCAGGTAGTCGGCCGCACGCAGGTTGACGGCACCCAGCTCGACCGGCGTTTCCACCACCTGGCCGGCCCCGTCGACATCCAGGTTCCCGGCGTACCAGTAGTAGGTCACGGTTTGGCCCGCATCGACCGCCGTCTCCACCGGGTTGAAGCCCAGGTTGAAGCCGTTGCTCTCGGTGATCTGCTGGCTGACGAGTTGGGGATTGAGGCCGACGTTGGTGGTGGTGGTCAGGCAGACGGGCCCGACGGTGGTGGTTTGGGTGCAGTCGTTGGAACCGGTGTTTCCGCCCACCAGCCCGTTGTAGGGCGTGCCGGCGCCTTCGACCCAAGCCAGGGCCTCGGCCGCGTCGTACACGAACATCGAACCGGCCTTGCGCTGGACGCTGAAGGTGACGCTGCAATTGCCGTCCGCATCCGGATCGTCACAACCATCCGATGTCGTGCCCGTGATCTGCCACGCACAGCCACACACCACCACCGAGGCACTGTCGGCCAGCGCAATGCCCTCGACAGCGAAGATGTCCTGCAACGTTTGCGAAACCTGGGTGTCGTTCAGTTCCGCAACGATACCGGCATCGGTGGGGAACCGGAACAACTCCCGCTGGTAGAAATGGTTGGTAAGTTTGACCCGAATCCAGTCGCCGGCATTGACGCGGAAGACGAGCGGGGTCACGCTGAGGTCGCCGCGCAGCACCGATGCCGCATCCATGCCCGCCAGGTCTTCGGCCAGCACATAGATCAAACCGTAGGGGTTGACCAGTTCGGTGCCGGGCTCGACCACCACGGAATCGCCACCCAGCGAGGAATTGGCGGTCACCTGGCCGCGCGCGTTGACCACGATGCGGCCGTCCGACACGTCGCGCAGCACCTGGGCCGCAGTGGTGGCGATCACGTGGAACGTCTTGTAGTTGCGCGGCAGGGCCCCGCTCTTGAGATCGACGCTCGGGTTGTCGAAGGTGTTCACGACCTCCTGCCACCGGGCCAACATGGGCTCGGCCGCCGCGGCGGGATCGGGATTGTCGGGCAGGTGCGGCAGCTCGGCCGGGTTCAAGGCGTCGGCCAAGGCGCTTTCGGCAGGCGGCACCGTGTAGCCGCGCATCAGGCCCAGATGGCCGTTCAGCAGGCCGTTGTCGGAGGCGTCGGGCTGGTAGAGCAGGTCGGAGAAACCGCGCCCCTGGGTCTCGCTGAACGGAAACGCGAACAGCATTTCGAAGTGTTCGGAAAGACCCATCCCCTGCAGCGACCGATAGCCGGAGTTGGTGTAGGAAGGTTCGAAGAACCACTTCACCCCGTGAATCTGGAAGGAATGGGGGTCGATATGGGCGCCGACGAGGGTGCGCACCTGAATCCGGTCGCCCTGATAGGCGTTCATCAACGGCGTGTAGGGATCGTAGGGCGACACGTTGAAATTGAGCGGGTTCTTGGGGAAGGTGAAGGGCTGGGGCTCTTCGGGGTTCCCGGTCACGAACGGGGCGTCGTCGGGATTGATCAAAGCCCCCAACGGCTGGCGGTTCAAGTCGGGATCCATCCGTTCGATGGAGGTGAACGCCAAGCCAAGATCCACCGCATCCACATCCTCGGTGGCGGCGACGGCGGGGTCGATGTTGGTGTCGACCCGCAGCGGAATCGGTTCACTGCGGTAATTCACGGAGTAGGTCCCGTTGGGCGGGAACCCGCTGATCACACTGGGTGACGGCGATTGGGTGTTGCCGGTGGTGTTGTTGGGGGCGTTGATGGCGTAGGCGGGATCGCCCCACCCCGAGCCGATGCAGGGCGAAAACACTTGGTGCTCGCCGCTTTCGGTCACGATGGGATAGAGATCGATCGCACATTCACCGGACCCGCTGTCGGTGGTGGTGTCCACCACGGTGAGCGAGGCGCCGGCGATGTCGCCGCAAGTCCCGCAGTCAGGGGGCGGCGTGGCGGTGACGAACGCCTCGTTCGAAAGCGGTATGCCCTCCAACTGGAACGCCTCGCGCAGCCAGTACGGGAAGTTTTGGGCGTCCACCGGCTCGAGCGTATCGCCCGCGGGCACGGTCAGACCGAACAGCGGCACGGAGGGCGAAAGCTGATCGGGGCGGTGTTTGCGGAAATCGCTGCCCGCGGTGTAGGCCAACTGGATGTCCTGAAACTCCAGCATGAATTCGCGATAGGCGTCCGGCGCGTTGGCCTCGCGAATGATGGCCTGCCAGCTCGTGGGTCCACCGTCCGGACGGGTGAACATCTCGGTGTAGGGCGGGAGCTCCACCGCCTCGAACGGCGCGGTCAACTCGGCCGACCAGGTGGGCGCGTTGGTAAACCAGTTGGAGCCCTCGGGTTCCACCACCATGCCGGCGTAGAAACCGATTTGCTGGTGGGTGGAGGGCGAAAAGTGATCGTGGGTGAACACGGTGCGTAGGGTGCGGTCCTCGCCGAGATCGTTGAGCAGGGGGTCGGTGTCCCAGGTCTGGATGGTGGTCTGAGCGCCGTCCCAGTTCTGGTAGGGCGGCGGCTCGCCGAAGAAGGGGTAGAAGGTCCGGTAATCCTTGATGGCCAGGTTCCGGGTGACGTTGGCGGCAAACTGGGTGGCGTTGTCGAAGAGGTAGATGCCGCCCTGGCCCTCGGCGCCCTTGCCGTTGTTGTTCAGCGCGATGATCCGTTCGCGGACCTCGTCGGGAGAGAAGGTGCCGTCCTCGTAGTTGAACCCGTTGGCCGCGCCGTCGGAGGAGGTGACGTCGAACTTGACCAGGTGAATGTGCTGCCCCAAGACGTCGGTGGGCGTGCGCACCTGGAAGTCGTCCATGTCGTAGTAGTTGGGCACCAGATTGGTGTGCCAGTACTCGATGGTGTCGCCGGTGTGGGAGCGGAAGAAGAAGGGCTCCGGCGGCCGCTCGCCGGAAATGGTGGGCTTGACGTCGTACCACAGGGCGAGGATGCGCTGCTGCGGGTAGTGCCAGCCCTTTTTGTTGAGCACCACGTCCAACTGGATGTTGGCGGCCTTGTAGCGCTTCAGGTTGGAAACCGAGTTGCCGTCGTTGTCCACGGCGGGATCGGCGTAGGGCGCCCCGGGCCGCGGCGGCAACCCGTTGACGGTGAAGTTCCCGGCCTGACCGTTGGGCTGAAGGGTGGGATGGGTGCGTTGGGCGTGGAACCGCATGGCGGCTTTTTCCACCGCGGTCCCCCGCTCGGGAACCTCGTACGCCACCAGATTGCCCGCGAGGTAGGTCTCCTGGTTCTGGTCTCGCTTGCGTTCGGTATCGAACAGAATGAAATCTTTGCTGAAGTCCCAGCGAGTGAACAGGTTGCGCACCACTTCCCCGTCCAGTACCTGATGCCGCGGCAGCCCGCCGTCCAGGTAGACGATGTCGCCGTTCTCGTCGCGCAGGGGCTCACCGTTCTCGTCCTCGGCCCAGGCGTAGTCCATCGGCGGATGTACCGGCCGGTGCCCGGCGACCGAGGGGTTGAAGAAGGGGTAGCCGGGGTTTTCGTAGACGGGTTCGTCGCCGTCCATCACCGGATTGCCCGCCTCGTCCAGCAGCGGCTGCACGATGGCGCGGCGACCCACCAGGTCGAGACCGTCGATGGTGGGGTCCTCGGCATTGGACAGCCGCACGGGCGCCGGTATCGGCGCCATGCCCAGCGTGGGCAGAGGGACGATGGCCGGAATCGGGGTGCCCGCGGCGATCTCGCCGTCGGGCAAGGCGCGGTTCCACAGGACGTTGCCCTCGGCGTCATGGGTCGCGGCCACGCCGTCGGGTTCGAGAATGGTGCCCGCTTCGAACACGTCGTGCACTCGCCACAACGACCACATGCCGGCGGCGAAATGGGGATAGAAGTGACAGTGGAAAATGGAATCGCCCACGGTTTGGTTGCGATTGCCGCTGCCGTTGTAGGCGATTTCCATGGTGAAGGTGGTGCCCTCGGTGATGAGCTGGCTGTCCAGATAGTGGCTGTCGTCGCTGTTGGGCGATTTCAGCCATTGATGGGCGTGCAGGTGGTGCACATGGGCCACGGACGTGGCGTTGGCCACGCGGAACTTGACGTGATCGCGCAGGTAGGAGTGGTAGACATTGGAGGGGTCGTCGGGATAGAAGGCCTTGGTGGCGCGTTCCTTGGCTTCCTGATTGAAAATGGCGACGGCGGTGATGTTGTCCGGCATGCCGATGTACACCTGAAGCTCGCTACCGCCGGCTTCGATCTGGCCGATGGGATAGCGGATGCGGCTGGCGGGCGGGGCCTGGTCCTCGGGGTTGGGATCGGTGACCGCCCAAACACCGGCCGTCTGGTCGTCGGACTTGGTGCCCACCACCACCTCGGGGCTGGTCAGGGTGATGCCGTAGGCGGCAAAGGCCGCCGCCAACGCGGCCGACAGCTTGCCGTCGTTCAGGTCGTCCAGGGTGGCGCTGTCGGCGGAGGTCTGAAACAGGGGCACCTGTTCGAGTTGCTGGCCCTGGGCCGGGTCGCGCACCACCTGGTTGGGCGCGTTGGCGGGCACGTCCACGATCATGGCCGGATCGCCCACGGCCCACGAAGACAGGAAAAATTCCTCGAACTTGAGATCCACCTCGTCCCCGTGGAACCCCTCGGGCCCCACGCCCAGGCGGTTGGCGATGATTTCGGCGCCGATGCCGGCCAGGCCGTAGTTGATGCCGAACGTATCGGCCACGGCCCCGAAGGCACCGGACAGGTCCGGATAGGAGAAGACGGGAAACGATTGCGTCAACCCCAGGGCGAAATGGTAGATGATGGTGAATTCGCGGTAGGGCTGGCGACGATCGGGCGAAGCCGGGTTCTCGAAAAACACCGGACTTTGGATGTAGAACGGAAAACGCCCGCCGTTGGGGCCCGTGATGATGGCGGTCAGATCGCTGTACACCAGTTCCTTGTTGCCCTGTTCGTCAACCGGGCGGGTCATGCGCAGTACCGGCGTGCCGTCCGGATAGGCGGCCTGGTAGTCGATCAACGGGTGACCTTCCATGCTGCGCATGTGACCGCGCGCGTCGATGCGAACCTCTTGGGTTCGCTCCTTCCCTTCGGCATCGGTATAGGCCAGGCTGTACTGTCCCGGTCCCGCGTCGGCCGCGAAGACCTGCCCACTCCCCTTTGCGTGCAAGGTAGCCGATGCCGGCAGGCGCTTGGGTGTCATGGCGGCCGCCTCCAAATCGGTGCGACGCACCTGACTGCGGTAGTATTCCGCGCCCGGCGGCTGCACGTTGACCGAGCCGAACAGGCCCTCCTGAATCAGGGTGGCGTTGGGACCCGAAGGACCGGTGTAGAGAAAGTACATGCCTTCCTTGGCGGCGTAGTACTTGTAAACCGCGGACCCACCGGGCCCAGGCACGGCCTCGGAAGTAGGGTTGGCACCCACGTAGGTGGCACCGGAAGCGATGCCGGGCTGGCCCTCAACCGGGACCAAAGAGAGCCCGGCAACATAGACGGACGCGTGATCGGAGGCCAGCAAATTCTGAAACCGAATCTCCAGGCACTCTCCTTCGCTGACCCGTAACACGATGGGGCGCGGGCGCTTGCGGTTGTTGAGCCGCACTTGCCCGGCCGTGAGTTCCGGCGGGGATTCGAGTGCGATGTCGTTGCCGAAATCGTCGACCGGATGGTCGGTGGGCACCACATCGGTCCGTAGGGCGAACACCTTGCCGCCGGTCATGGCGGCACCGAGGCGGTTGGCCTGCCAGGGCTGATCCAGCGCCACCACATCGGCGATCACGGTGCAGGTACAACTTGGAACCTCAGCGCCGTTTTGCCCGAAGACGAACAGCCCGCAACACAACGATGCCAACAAAATACCCACCTGTACTTTCATCAATGCCTCCATTCAAGCGAAAAAGCGTACGCACGATTCGGGGTAGGCCCGCGCTCGGGGAACACCGCGAGCCCCAACGCCCACAGGGAGCCGAGACTTCGCGTCACGACATGGGCCGCCCTGGGTCATTTCAGGTTCAACTGGTCCGGCGCGATGCCGGCGGCCTCTTGAATGCGCGCCGTGGAAGCCGGCGCCCGCAACGGGAACCAGGATGCTTCACCGGCATCCGCCCGCGCGGCGGCAACCGCCTGCTTGAGCGCGAAGAACACGGTGTTGGCCAGCACCAGGGGCGGCTCGCCGATGCCCTTGGACGACTTGACCGCCGCCGCATCCAAACGAGGCCCGCGATGGTGCAGTTGCCGTCCGCGGTTGTCCACCAGTTGCACCCAGAAATCCACGGGGATCGTCTTGGATCCCGGCGGTTTGTAATCCCAGGTGCCGACGGTGGTCATGGCACCCTCGGGGAACCCGCCCCGCGGCACTTCGTCGGCACGCTGGTAGAGCATTTCCTCCGTCGTCAAATACCCGACCCCCTGCACGAAACCGCCTTCCACCTGGCCGACATCGATCAGCGGGTTGAGGCTCTTGCCGGTGTCGTAGAGGATGTCGGTGCGCAGCAGGTCGAACTGGCCCGTGAGGATGTCCACTTCGACCACGGCGATGGCGGCGGAATAGGTGAAATAGAAAAAGGGCGTGCCGTAGGGATGCGCATCGTCGACCACGGAATAATGGGGCGTTTTGTAGCGGAAGCTCTGGGCGAGGTTGATGCGGGCGGTATAGGCGAGCGACACGACGGTGTCCCAGACCTCGGGCCAGTGACTGCGCCAGTTACGCGTCACCAGGTCCACGGCGCGCCGATCCAGTTTGTCGGCTTCGGCGGCGTTGCCCTTGTAGTCCAGGTAATAGACGGAATACTCTTCCAGGTCCTCGCAGAACCGCTCCAGGCGCGCCCGCAGTGCCAGGCAGGCGGCACGCACGGCCCCCCCGTTGAGGTCGGAACCGGTGGATGCGGCGGTCGGGCTGGCATCGGCAATGACGTTGGTGTCGGTATCGCCCATCCGGATCTTGGTCAGCGGGATGTCCAGCGCCTCGGCGGCGATTTGCGCCATTTTGGTTTGGATGCCCTGGCCGGACTCGACGCCGCCGTGTTGCACCAGAACCGAGCCGTCGTCGGCGTAGGCGATGATGTAGGCACCGCCCTGGTTCAGCGTGCCGCGCGGGCCGGTGTAGGACACGCCGTATTTGAGCGGGATCATCGACAGGCCGCGCTTGCGCCAACGATTGGTGGCGTTGAAGGCGCGCACCTCTTCGCGGAGCTCGGCCAGGCCCGGTCGATGGGCTCCCTCGACCTGCTCGGGCTCCTTGAGGTGATCCCATACCTGCCTGATATTGCAGTATTTGAGCCCTTGCAGGTAAGGCGTAAAGTCATAGTCGGTGTTGGCGAACTCGCAGAGCAGCAGGAAGTTGGCGTCCCCTTCGGGCGAAGAAAAAGTACCGCTCGGATCGTCGACCGCGGCTCGGAACGCCGCGCGATCCTCGAAGCACCGTCCTTCCAGGGAGGCCAGGTGGTTCAGCACCTTTTTCCCGAAATCGTAGTAGGCCATGATGGCGAGGGTTTGGTCGGTAATGCGGAACGAGGTCCAGCGATCGCGCCCGGTTTTGTAGAGGTTCTTCTCGCGAACCTCCTCGGGGGTCTTGCCCAACACGTGCGCCACGTGCTCGATGGCCTCTTCCAGGATGTTGATGGTCTGGACGGTACCGAAGGAGCGGAAGGCGGTATTGCTGATGTTGTTGGTCTGGGCCACCTGGCCGGTATTGCGGAAGGTGGGAATGCGATAGCAGTTGTCGCCCAGCAGTTGGGCCAGGTCGATGACGGGAAAGGAGACGTCGTAGGTGTTGCCACCGTCGGACACCATGTCGATGCGCAGCCCGCCGATGTGGCCTTCCTCGTCGTAGGCCACGTGGTACCTGCCGTGAACCGGGTGCCGGTCGCCGCACATGATGAAGTTGGTGTGGCGATCCAGGACCAGGCGCACGGGTCGGTTGAGTTTGTTGGCGGCCACCGCCACGGCCGTGCTGTTGAACGAGGAGCGCGTCTGCTTGCCGCCGAATGCGCCGCCGTCGCGCCGCAGCACGACGCGCACGTCGTTGGCCGAAACGCCCAGTGCGTTGGCCGCCGCACTCTGATTGTCGGCCAGCGTCTGGGTGGAGGTGTAGAGGGTCACGCCCTTGTTCTCGTTGGGCACGCCCAGCGTCGCCATGGTCTCCAGGTAGAAGTGGTTCTGAAAGCCGTTTTCCTGAATGCCGTGAAGCACCTGGTACGCTTTGCCGTCGATCACCAGCGGGCGACCGGGGTCTTTCAACCAGTCGTCGCTGCTGCCTGGCCGGGTGATTTCACCGATGTGGTTGGTGCTCGGCGCCTGGGGCGGGTCGTCGGGGAACAGACGGTCGGCGGCGAGGGCCTGCTCGATGTCGAACAGGGGTTTGTCGGTGGCCTCGAACACGATGCACTGATTGCGGACATAGGCGGCCACCTCGCGCGCCGTTTCCTGGGTATCGGCGACCACCAGGCCCAGTGGCGCACCGATGCAGGTGATTTCGGCCGGGTGAAAGTTGGCGTTGGCGTCGGCGGCCACGGAACGGGGCACCTCATCGCCCTCGACCGGCACGAAAATGGGATCGTCGGCCCCCATGCCGATCCAGTTGGCGTCCTTGACGGGCACGTCGCCATAACCCACGTAATCGACGAAACCCGGATACCAATCCCGCAGGAAGGACGTGAGTTGCGCCACCGTCACCGTCTCGCCCTTGTTGCCGTGGGCGGTGTTGATGGGCAGGACATAGCGGAAGATCCCACGGGCGATCAAGCTGTACACGAAGGCCGCTTCCAACGTGTGGGGCGGTCGCTCCATGTCGTGGCTGTAGCGGGCCTCGCCGGAGGCCTGCATAAAGGCCGAGAGCTTGACCACCGGTTCGGATACGGGCAGCTCGTCGGGGTAGGAATTGTAGATCTGGTGACCCTGGGAAACGGGGCGCCGGTAGGTCTCGCCCGCGCCGCGAACGGCGGCCGCCACGCTGTCGGGACAGACGCGATTGGCGACGTGCACGAAGAACTTGAAGAACAGGGTCTGGGTGAGCGACTTGCGATAACTCCAGGCGGTGTCGTCGATGCGGTAGGGCACGCCCTCGGCGTTGTCGGGCGGCGCATAGGCCTGCATTTCGTGGCCGATGGCGGCCAGTGCGGCCTGGAGGGTGTCCTGGTTCCAGGGTTCGCCGCGCAACGACGCGGCCGTCTTGTCGGCGCTGATCGGGTGGAAACCCGGTTGCCCGTATGCGTTGACGGCGGGATCGTAGGAGGCCGCCACGCCGTTGTAGACCAGGTGGATATCGTCGATTTGCAGATGTTGGTTCAGGGCGACCCGGAACGCGGCATTGACGATGGCGTGGCAGTCTTCGTTGCGCCGGCGAACCTTGTAACTGGTCACGTACTCGTTGGCCTTGGTCAGGGGCACGCGTATCTCGGTGATCAGCGAATCGGCGGGCAAGGACTCGGCCCTGGGCAGGGCCAGCACATCGTAGACCGCGTCACCTTTCATTTTGGAGCCGACGGTGATTCGCGCACCCAAGGCGCCCAACACGACGATCACGTCGGACAGGAACCCGAAGTTGATGGCGATGAACAGGTTGCCCGCAATGCTGGCCTCGTTGCGGACCTGAAGGTTGGCCACCACCTGCAAATGTTCCAGAAAGGCCGCCAGCCCCCGCGTCCTTTCGGCGGGTTTGGTGGCGATGACTTCTTTCAGGAGCGCAATGACCCGGGACAGGGTGACCGCGCCACCGATGACGATCTCCTCGGCACCGACTTGGGTGCGACCGAGCTCGGGGACGGCCGAAAGATCGATCTGGATCTCCTGGTTGAGCCCCTTCTCCCGGTAATTCGGACGGCGGTAGAAGATACCGATGGACGTGTTGCCCACCATCAGTTTCAGCTTGGCGGGTGAACCGGCGTTCTTGCGTTTGATTTCGTAGACCGAATCCAGGTCGATCGGCCGGAAGTACTGCATGCCGTCGGCGGCGATCTGCAGTGGCTGCGGATGTTTCATGTAGTCGACGAATTCGGGCGGGGGATCGAAAGGCCTGAACGGTGCCACCGGTGCCTCGTAGTTTGGGTCGATGCAGATCTCGGCGTCGGGGACCGGAGGTTTGTAGTCGCAGGCGAATTTCTTGAACCCGGCGAGGATCGGCCGGAATCCGGTGCACCGACAGATATTGCCGTCGAAGTTGTCTTCGATCTCCTTCTCGGTCAGCTCACCTCGTCGGTTCTGCAGCAAGGTAAACATGTTCATCACGAATCCGGGTGTGCAGTAACCGCATTGCGAGCCGTTGTTGGCGGCAATCGCATACTGCACTTCATCCAAGGTTCGACGCACGTTGCCGATGCCCTCGGTGGTCGTCACCACCATGCCGTCCAGGCTACACACCGGACGCAGACAGGCGTTGACGGCCAGTTTTTCCAGTTTGCCCAGATCGGCGTTCCACCGCGTCAGCATCACGGTACAGGCGCCGCAGCCCCCTTCGCCACACACCAGCTTGGTGCCGGTACAGCCCACTTCCGGTTGGTGCAGGTAGTCCACGAGCAGAAGATTCGGCGAGGGCTCCTGGATGGTGACCTGTTCCCTGTTGAGCATGAAGGTCACCGAGTCCTTGAAACTGGGCTTGCGATTGAGGGTGTTGAGGAACAGGTCGTAATAGGCCGGAGCTTCCGCGTCGAAGTACACGGTGATCGGGTCACCCGATTCGTCCACCAACAATTGGCCCGAGTCATCGTTGTTTTCCGTCACGACCTTCAGGCGACACTGGCGGGGCCGGCCCATGGCCGGTTCCGTGGCCAACGCGGCCGCCAACGGGTCCCAGAAGTAAAAGGCACCGCTCAACAGGAAGTCCATGTCCTTGGTCAAGGCCTGAAACACGAAGGTGGCGGAATCGGTATCGTGGTTTTGCAGCAACCGGAAGTAGAAATCCTTGGTGACCGGCACGTGCAACGAGGCGTCCAAGGGCACCATGGTGATCGGTGCGCCCGACCGGAACACGATTTCGGCCGCGACGGGGTCGATGTAGATGTTCCACTCGGCAGTGGTATTGGGAATCGAGGGATCGGCGTCGTGCACGTTGCCTGGCGCATCGACCGTGCCACCCATCATGTAGATCCGCTCGACCCGCTGGGCCAGTTCGGGTCTCTGCCGAAACAGCGTGCCCAGGTTGGTCAGCGGCCCGATCGCCAGGATGTTCACCTTGTCCTTGTCGTTTTCCAGTTGTTCCGTGAGGAAATCGAGAGCGCAAGGCAGCGGTTCATTGGGGTTTTCGGGCAGGGTCAGCCCGAAAAGGCGATCGACGGGTTCGCGAATGGAAGCCGGAAACGCGTGGTCGTAGGCCATCGGTTTGTCGAGCCCGACTGCAACCGGAATGTCGGGTTTATCTACCAGCATCAGCAAATCCAAGGCATTGCGCGTTCCTGGCCGAATATGGGCCGCGCCCGTGCCGACCACGGTGATGCCTGCGACTTCGATGCCCGGATGATTGAGCATGAAGAGCATGGCCATCCAATCGTCGATATCCACATCCGTATCGATAATGAACTTGCGAGGTTCCGTCATCGCCTGTACTCCGTCTCGTCGATATGTTGTGCGGTGTGTTCGCCCCCACTCGGCATCGCCGGCACACGCCACCCATGGCGGACGTCCGACCGGCACCGGCCCCGAAACCGGAAAACCGATGGGGCCGGACCACACCGCGATCCAACCCCGGGCGTTCGTCACCGCGGATTCAAGAAACCATTCACCGTGGCCCAGGCCGTCAGGGCGCCGCCGAAACTGGTGTACAGCCCGTAGGCCTTGTAGATCAGGCTGCCCCACGAGCTCTGGACCCATGCCGGCAGGGACGCGTTCTGTACCGGGTCGGAAAGGTTGCGGGCCGAGCCGAACAAAATGTCCTCGCCGCTGTCCACGATGGTCTTGAAGATCACGGCGTCGTCCATTTCGATGCAGGCGAAATCGTTGTACTTGCCATCCGTGGTACCCACCACGAAGGTGGAGGTGGTGAGCAGGGGGATACCCGAAACGGCAAGGTTGTTCAACGCCGGTTTGCCCTCGGGCAGGTTGAGATTGTCCGGGTTCAATTCATCGAGTGAGTACAGGGTCTCGTAATAGGCGTTGAATTGGTTGGCGAGCGACTGCAAGTCCTTTTGGTTGACCGGAATCGGCTGGGTCAAGGCCTTGACCCGCTCCACCGCCTGCCAGCAGGGTTCCCACCTGCTGCGGTAGGTGGGCCAGGCATCCGCCGATTCCCGACTGTCGTAAAGCGTTCCCGCGTTGACCACGTTGACCGTGCCGAGGGGGTCCGTGATCCGCGCCCCGCCGGCGGTCCCGATAGACAGGACCAAGCGTGGTTTGACGTATTTGACGATGCGCGCCACCAAGGGCGCCAACTGTTTGCCGTCATCGGGCCAATCAAGGTGGGTGTTGGACTTGAACAGCATGACCTTTTCGCCGTTCATCTCCACCAGGCGATAGGAGCCCCACTCGTACCAGCCCTCGAGGTCCGGCATATCGCGGGTGTAGCGCTGCCAGCCCGGCCAGTCGTCGGTATAGTGGTAGGGGTCGAGGGATTGATCGCTCGCGGTGAAGACGTGGTTCATGGCCGCCCATTCGGCGGAAGTCCAGGTGATGATGACCACATCGGCCGGCGTGAGGTCATTGACGGGTGTATCCACGAGTTTGGGCGCCGTGGCGCCGATGGAGGACCAATCGATGGGAGCCAGGTCGGGAAGGTCGTTCAAGTTGGGCTCGAGCGGAGGCCGCGAGCCCGCGCGTTCGCGACGTTGGTTCATGAGACGACTCCTATTCTCGAAAACTTCAAAGGGACTCATTTTTTCAGGGGGAATATTTTCAAGATAAGAAGCACTCATGAAAAAGTCAACACGTATGAAAAATCACAGACAATTCAAAAAAACTAACCATTCCGTGTTAAGAATAAAAATGATCGCCAAAGACAATCCAAGACCATTCAGATCAGGACGAATTCCGGCGCAAGGATCCTCCGCACGGGTTCGAGTCCACCCTACGAAGCAGACTCGTGCACTTTGTAGAAGTCACCACCGCTCGAGAGTCCAGATAGCGTGAATTGGGTGGGCTTTGTGGCGCGAAACGAATCGAGACGACTCGGCCGTTCCAAGCTTCCGACATGCAGGCATACCCTGATTGAATCCTGCAGACCGATCCGCGCGACGAGGTTCCAGCCGCGAAAGCATCGCTCAGGGATTTGCCAGCCAGGCTCCAAACGCCGCCAAATCGAACACGTCACCGTGGAAATCGACGGTCATGTCGATGAACGCCTGCAGGTTGTTTTCCTCGCCCGTGCCAATCGGCGGCCAGGGTGGCGGCGGTGCATGCCAATCCCCTTCCTGGCCCAGCATGTGGCTGCGGTCGGAGCGGAAGGTATCCAGAAAGACGGGCGCGGGCACGACGCGAAACATCGGTTGGTAGCGCTTCTTGATCCGAGTCGAAAAGCTCCCGTTCAGGTAGAGGTCCGGTGCCACGGGGCATCCCAACAACGAGTCCAGATCCCACAGGAGCACCTTCTCGCCGGCAGTGACCAACACGACGTGGTAATCCCAAACCACCGCTTCTCCCGGATCGGTACCGGCCCGCATGTGCCACATCGCCACGGTCTTCTCCGGATTGGAGATGAACACGGCGAATCGCCGTCGATCGACCAGCAGCGGATGGCGGCAAAGCTGCCAGACGTTCTCCTCGCAGTAATAGGCCTGGTAGTCGAAATGGGGTTCCCGAGTGGAAATGACGTTCACCTCGCGGCCTAACCGGGCCCTTGCGCCGAAATCTCCGGCCACAGGAAGTCGCGGAAGTAGGCACGATCGAATACCCAGGCCTCTTCGGGCACGACCGACTCCAGCGCGCGGTTCAAGCTCTCGAATACCTGATTGGGGTTTTCCAGGCCATGGCCGGCGATCCAGAGGGTGAAGGCATCGGGGGTGAGGTTTTCCGCCCCGACAAAATTCAGGATGCGCAGGCCGGCCTCGTTCAACAGTTCGCGATGGCTGGGATGCTCCTCGGAGCGGAACAGGATCATGAGGGGAATGGCCGAGCAGAGCTGGCGCGAGACCTCGCTGTCGGGGCCGAAGCGATCCATCAGGGAATAACCCTGGAGGACGAAGTCCTTGAGCGGCACCTGAATGCGCATGCTGAGCCAGAACGACTGGGCGAGATAGTAATCGGACATGGGATCGGAGGTATTGCCGAGATAGTAGAGCACGCGCGACAGCTCGGGCCAGGCGCGCTCCTCGGCCAAGGTCCACACGGCCCGCAGAAAGAGGCCCTCGGCATCGTTTTCCCCGCCGAGCAGGCCCAGGGTCCAGGCCGCGTCGGCCAAGGCGACGGCGTGCCGGCGCATGTCGCCCAGTTGTTTGAAAATGGCGGCGGCCCGCTTGAAATGATCCAGGGCCGCGGCATCTTCCTTTCGTTCGGCGAGGATCGCGGCTCGCGTGTGCAGTGCGCTGGCCTCACCCACCAGGTCACCGGCCTCGTGGCTGAGGGTCAGCGCCTCGCCAAGGCATCGTTCGGCCTCGGACGGCTCATCCAACTCGGTGTAGACGCCGGCCATGGCCAGCAAGGTCGCGGAGCGGCCCTTGCCGTCGCCTTCCGGTAGCCGCGTGTCCAGCGATCGCTGAAAACAGGAAAGCGCCTCCCGGTAATTTTCCGCTTTCATGGCGAGCAGACCCAATTCGTGGTGTACCGCGGCCTGGCAGGAGCGGTCGTTCAGCGCTTCGGCGCGGTTCAGGGCTTCGCGCAGGTGATCGCCCGCTTCCTTGTCGCGACCCTGATTGGACAGGATCAACCCAAGCGAATAGTGGGAGGCCGTCTCGCCGCGCGAATCGCCCTCGTGCTCGGCAAGCGATTCCTCCAGGTAGGAAAGCGCCTGGTCCTCTTCCGCATCCACGGTCGCAGTCGTTCTTGCGGATCCGTCACCCAGGTTTTGGGCAACCGGGTCACCCGGCCGCGGGTCTTCGGTGACCCGCTCGCGGGCGCGGCGCAAGTGGTGGGCCGCCGCATCGGCATCACCCAGCGCCAACTCGGCACGGGCGAGGGTTCGCAGCAGGCGCCGCTCCTCGCCGAAGGCATCCAGAATCAACTGGCAGATGGCCGTGGCCTCGCGCAACCGGGAACGCGAAATCAGGGCTTCGGCCAGGGAAAGGCCTGCATCACGGGCCAGATCCGGCACGTTGGCGGCCAGCGCGAGGCGGTAAGCCTCACGCGCCTGGGCCAATTGCCTCGCGTTGCAAATGTCCCAGCTTTCCTTGAACAGGTCGCTCGCTGCCCGCGCCAGGGCCTGGTTGCGTTCCGTTTCGGGCAGGGTCTCGGGCAGCAATTCGGCCACTTCGTCGGGCAGGTAGTAACGATCGAAGGAACCCATTTCACCGGAAGCGAGGACCACCAGGCCCAATTCGATGGCCCGGTTCAACCGAGCATCCACCAGGGCGCCACCCGCCAATGCCTTGACGGTGCCGAGCGACACAGGAATGCGCATCAGGGAAAGGAAACCCAGTAGGCGCAGGCCCTCGCCGTCGACCTGTTCCAACAGGAACCGGAAGAGCGCGAGGCGCCGCCGCCAGAGGGGAACGGCTGTCAGCCGGGTGTGCGCTTCTTCGAACGTGAATTCGGCCGACCCGGGCGTGGCCAGAAGTTTCAAGAGCCCGTCCACGGCCTCCAGCAGCCCCGGAAGTCCCTCACACAGGACGAGAGCCTTGCGAGCCCGCGTGGCCAGCGGATGGCGCCGCGAACCCAACCAGGGGAGCTGTCGCAACTTCTTCAATACGTCGGCGGAGTTGAGAGCGGCGATCGAGATTTGGCCGATGGCGGCATTTTCATAGGAGACCCGAACCGGATGGGTGCTGGTCACCAAAACACGGGTCTCGGTGACAGTCGTGTTGATTGCCTCCAAAAGGCGTGTGAACAGGGTCGCCGGTTCGTCTTCCAAGATCAGGTAGCCATCGTCGTCCAGCAACGGCATGCCGTGCTCGTCGCGACGGGCGTTCTGCTCGAAGTCTTCGAACGTCACCACGAAGGGTTCCAGCTCCATGACCTGGACCAGCAGCATCTCGAAACGATCGTACATGGAGCGGTTCACCGCATCCATGATCTCCGCGGCGCGCGGGTGATTGAGCGCGTCGTTGAGACCCTGAATCAGCGCGGCTTCGCTGAGTGGTCCGACCAACACGATCTCGCGGAACTGGTACATGCGCTCGCGGATCCGGGCGGCCAGGCTGCTCTTGCCGGCGCCCTGGGGGCCGTGGAGCACCACGCATTCGTGGTACCCCGGCATGCCCGGAATGGTTCGAAACAGGTGCAGCACCTTTTGAATGAGACAGCGCCGGCCCACGAATGCACCGGCCGAGCTAATCGGCGCCTTGCTTCCCGCGGGTGCGAAGCGATGGGGCATTTGCAGCGGTTGGAACACCAGTCGATTGGCGGTATGGGTCGGGGTCACGATCGGTGCCATGGGTGTGTCGTCGGTCAACAGGTGCAAGTCGTGCCAACCCGGCACGCCGGTGGCGGCCAGAACCGCGCGGGTGGCGGCCACGGCTTCGGCCACCGAGTGGCCTTCGGCCAAGGATCGATAGAGTTCGGCACAGGCGGTGCGCATGCCGTGATCGCCGGGAGGACGCCACCAGGTCAGGATGGCGGGTACGCCCTGCTTGACCATGTCGTGGGCCAAGGAGAGCAACGCGTCCCGCTCGGAATCGTCGCCGGTGGCCAGGCCACAAATAAAAAAGAGCCGGGGAAAATCCGGTGAGAGCGCCAGGGCGATGCGCGAGTCGTGGGAATATTGACGCAGCCCCTGGGGATCTTCCGTGAGCAGGCAGGCCTTGCCCTCGTGATAGATGACCCGACCACGGATGTGGATCAGCTCGAAATAGTCGGAGTCCAGTTCGCCGAGGTTCTCGTTCAAGATCGCCAAACAGCCGCTGTCTTCCACCTGCAGCTCCAAGGGGACGCCGGCCAGGGCCTCCAGGACCAGACCCTCCTCCTCCTGAAGGGCGGGATCTTCCTCGGGTTCATCCTCGGGGACCCCGCGTTGGGTTTCCGGCGGATTGGCGGGGAAGGTGAGCATCAGCAACCGGGGCGGTCGATTGACGGGGTCCGGCAGGGTGTGGGCACCCTTGATCGCACGCCGCAGCGGGAGAAACAGCGGAGCCAGCCGACCACTCGAATACTCCTGACCGTCGTGCATCAATTCCCAGGGCGCATCCGAAAGCGGGCAATCGATGTCCACCCGCAGGATGACCCCTTCGCCGAGGGCCTCGCGAACGGGGACACCGTGGTCCTCGAGGCCGATCAACCACTGAAAGAGTTTGCGGCCGAGCGCTTGGTCGTCGGTCACGTGTTTCGCGGATTCGCCGCGAACCTCGGCAAAAAAAGCGCTCGGATCCACCTCGTCGAGGGCCACCCGCGCACGCAGGCGGTTGGCACCGTCGAAGCAAAGCAGTTCCGCGCTTTCCAAATCAAAGCGCCAATTGCTCATAGAGCCTTCCTTGACAGCCTCATTCCATATCTTTGGGGCGTTTGCCTGTCATCATAGCAGGTAACGCGAGGCCAGGGAACGCAGTGGAAGGCGTGGGTCGTCAGAGGGGTTCGCGCCATGGGGGTGGCTCCCTCCGAAGCCAGGCCAGACACGGACCGCAATGGGAGTTTTCCATCCCAATCAACGGTGACTGTGGGTTTTCACCACATTCATATATTTCGTTCTTCGACCACCCGTTTTTGCTCAGCTTCAAGACACGCAACCTCTAGGTGTGAATGCGTTTCAGGTGTTTTCTTCGAGGTGCCAGCCTTTCCGGCCGGCGTCGGGCCGGAGATCCATAATCTTTTCTTATGGAACCATAAATACATGGAATTAGAGGTGTTCAGTCGAAAATGAGATAACTGTTTCACCGCAAGGAGCCATCTGATGATGGGCCAGTCAAGGCAAGGAAAACCCGAACACGGAAGGAGGCCGAAATTAAAAACCAACTGCTGAAAACCGTCGGCATTCTCACGCTAACCACACTAACGACAATCGTATGGGCACAGGAGCAAGTCATGAAAAACTACAAAGCAAGCTATATCGAAATGAAAGCCGCCGAAGGCCAGACAGAAAAATTTGCAGGATTTCTTTCAGATGCAGCACCCTTGGTCAAACAAACCGAACCTGGCACCAAGCTTTGGTTTGCCTTGCAAGCACCTGAAAACAAACTGGCTATCTTTGACATTTTTGTAGATGAAAAGGCGCGAAATGCCCACTTTTCCGGGGCTGTTGCAGGCGCGTTGAATAAAAATGCGAACACCTTGGTCGCGGGGGGCTGGGATGACGGCGTGGTCGCCAACATCCATAACTCCTCCGTATTGTCGGCAAAACCCCCCGCTGATCTCTACAGCGCCACCACCGCAACCTATATCAAGCTCAAAGCGGCCCCCGGACAGGGCGAAAACCTGGCAGCCTTACTGTCGGCAGCAGGTTCCATCGTCGCCGATACGGAGCCTGGTACCTTGTTTTGGGTAGCTCTCCAAATTGACGGGGAGCATTTTGCCATCTTTGACATTTTCGCGGGTGAAGCGGGCCGGGAAGCACACTTTGCCGGAAAGGTCGCCGGACTACTCAATCAAAAGGCTTCCGCTCTGGTGGAGGGCGGTTGGGAGAAAGGTGTGGTCGCAAACGTCAACAACTATGACATTCTGGCGATCAAGTAACATCGGCTAAATTCTTCACTCACAATGCCTGCCTTTTCATAGGTGGGCATTTTCTTTTTCAAGCTGGGTCTTGGTGTCGTTCTGTTTGGGTGAGGGCTTGCACCAAGGCTTGCAATTCCGATCGCGCCGGCTGCTTGAGGTAACGCAAAGCGACGAGATCTCGGCTTACATGGGGAGATGTGAGCGGCCGTGATGAGATACCCGGCATATGGTCCGGCACACAGCTCTTCGGCAGGATGGCAACCCCGACGCCTTCGGCTGCAAGGAGCAACAACCAATTCTCCCGATTACTGCGATAAGAAGCATAAATTTCGATGCCGGATTCCTTGCAAAGGGATAGCAATTCTTCGCGCATCTCGCAGTTTGGCCGATCAAGATAGGTCTCTTTCGACATCTCTTTCAGGGGGACCGAATCCAATGTTTCGAATCGATGTCCTTTGGCGAAAACAACCTGGTACGTCTCGCTCAACAATTTGTCGGTGCAGTAAATATCGGGCGAGAACCCATGATCGGGCGCAATCACCACGTCCAGCAAACCATCCCTCAGCTCTTCCAGCGCGTCATCGGCGCGCCGGTAAATGATTTCAATTTCGATGGAGGGATTTGACGTCTGATATTGCGCAATTCTGCTGGAAAGAAGGTTGCCGCCGACCGTTTCGAAAAGGCCGATCCTGATTGGAATCCTGTCGAGCCGAACATGGCGGACCGCGTCCCCCAGCGTCGCCACAGCTTCATCTTGGATGCGCTGGAAGCGCGGGCGCACCAGTTCGCCAAGCGGCGTCAGGGCGCATCCCGAACGGTCTCGCAGGAAGACGGCTCCACCGAGTTCGTCCTCCAGTTTTTTTATGGCCGCCGTCAATGCCGGTTGAGAGACATTGGCGGCATGGGCCGCCTGGGTGAAGTTACGGTGTTCGCAGACGGCGAGGAAGTATTTGACTTGGTGCATTTCCATAATGGTTGGTTATGGTACAACAGCCCGAATCCATTTGATACAGCCGATTTCACGGAGAATACGGTTTCGCGGCGAGCCAGTCGGCAGGGAAAAACCAGTGCGGGATACCGCCATCCAAGCCCCTGGAGTTTTTCTCGGAAGGGTGGGGCCACGGGGATGCCCAACTCTTCATGAAATCCGCTTCACCGGCTGATTCTGCGGGGGCACCATCCGCTGCCGTGCGGCGTCTTTTGCCCCTCTGTGTATCGATATTTGCTCGTCCGCCAAAGCCGAGAATTCTAACGCAGCCGGGCCGACGGCACCGAGTGGCCCCTGACATTTCCGCCTCTGCCCTCCCGAAACCAACAAACATGGTTGCTGGGTTTCCACGAAGATTACCAGGAGGTGGTGGTCACGGACGCCGACGATCCCTCGAACATCCTTTTCGTGAACCCCGCAGATGACACGGTGCTCCGAACCTTCGGGTCGCAGCGCAGCTCCATGTTCATCCTGGGCTGTGCGACCGCGGACGACCTGTCGCTCACCAGCCTGACGGCGGACCTCGACGGCTATTTGATGCTCGGAAAAGACGGTGTCGTCAGTAGCGCCTACAGTGCGCGCAACACCGAGAATCACATACAAATCCAATCCGGAGACCTACCCGAACGGACCTTCAAAACAAGGTAAATGGATGGGATTCGTGTCGCGCCGCTGTGGCACGGATCCCTCTTTCGCACGCCTTTTGTGGCCGTTGCACCACGCAAATCCAGCATGGCGGCAGGCTACCGAATCAAAAAGCCACGGACTGCCGGCAGCGGCTTGCATTGGAAACCCGGCAGAATCGGAGGTACCCTTTCAAAGACGCCCGTTTCTGGATGGGCACTTTCCAGATCCACCGAATCCAGCTCACCAACCCGAGGTACGCCATGTTGAGAGCGCAATTGTCGGGAGGCGACCGGAAATCGATCGGCGAAGTGGAGGCCGCCGTCGACCTGGTGCTTGGCCAACCCGTGTTGTTCAAGGAACTCTTCGCCCTGATCACGTGCGACGACGCGATCGTGCGCTCCCGCGCGGCAAACGCGGTGGAACGGATCACCCGCGAGCATCCCGAATGGCTCCAGCCCCACAAACAGGTCTACCTGGAACGGGTCCTTCCCATCGCGCAATGGGAAGTGCGCTCCCATGCCTGCCAGATCCTGACGCGTTTCGAATTGGAGCCGTCCGAAATCCGGACCTGTTACAACGAATTGCGCGGCTTCCTAGACGACAAGAGCAGCATCGTGCGCACCTTCACCATGCAGGCGCTTTTTGATTTGTCCCGGTTGGATCCCGACCTGGCCCCCGAAGTGACGCGAACGATTCGGCACCTGACCGAGTCGGGCACGCCGGCGATGCGGTCCCGTGGCCGCAAGCTGCTCAAAGCGTTCGACCACGACGCGAAGCGTCGGAAGTCGTAAGGCCGTTGGTCCGGTGCATCTATTTCGGTCGGCCAGATGCAGCCTCTTCCGACAGGCACCAGGTATTTCTCGGGTTACGGGCACGCTGCCGAGCGATGGTACTTCGGCGAAAGAGATATTTGTGGACGCTGGGGCTTCGCTCTTAGGGGTTCTCTGCGTTTGAGGTTTGTCGGCTTCGATTGGTCGGGCTGGCAGCCCAACCTACGGGCCTCACACCCATCTTCTGATGCGGGAACTATGGACTTTGCGACTTCGTTGACGCACGGCCAGCTTTGCGATCGGCTCCGCTCTTTGGCCCAAACGATTGTTGTTGCTTGGGTTGCTTCGATTGGTGGAGCAAGCTGCTCCACCTACAGGCCTCACACCCATCTCCTCATGCGGGAACTATGGGCTTTGCGACTTCGGATTGGGGTCGCGAGGGCGATTCCGGGCTCCGCTCTTTGGCCCAAACGTTTGTTGTTGCTTGGGTTGCTTCGATTGGTGGAGCAAGCTGCTCCACCTACAGGCCTCACACCCATCTCCTCATGCGGGAACTATGGGCTTTGCGACTTCGTCGACACACGGCCTGCTTAGCGATCGGCTCCGCTCTTTGGCCCAAACGTTTGTTGTTGCTTCGGTTGCTTCGATTGGTGGAGCAAGCTGCTCCACCTACAGGCCTCACACCCATCTCCTCATGCGGGAACTATGGGCTTTGCGACTTCGGATTGGGGTCGCGAGGGCGATTCCGGGCTCCGCTATTTGGCCCAAGCGTTTGTTGTTGCTTGGGTTGCTTCGATTGGTCGGGCTGGCAGCCCAACCTACTGGCGCGCCGACCCTTTTGGACTATCGGGCTCTTTTGACTGTAGGCCTTCGATAATCGCCGAAATTTCCGTCATAAAGACTCGCAACAAACACTCTTTAGACGTCTTTTAAGCGTGTTATGATAATTCGCCAGACGCTTATCAAACCTCCTATTCGCCTGATCGGTATCATTGCCTTCCTGAAATACGGCTCCATGGGCTAAGCTGGAGTCCGACCATCCTACTCTATTTCCCAGCCAAGGCCATTGCCCGGTTCACCGCCGGCAATCGTCTCTCGTCACGATGCAGGCTTCATCGGTTCCACGCCTCTTCCCTGTCGAGGCGACGGAATCCCGAAGCCTTGAACCAAGCGGGTTTGCCATGTCCGAGATCATCTTTCCCATCCACATTCTCCAGCTTCGGTTGGAAGACAACTACTACCTGGCCGAGCCCTTGTTCCTTCCTCAGTTCGCTTCCGTCGACGAGGATCCGGAAAAGGCGGTCGACCACCTTTGTCGACTCCTTGAAGGCGCACTCGCCAAACGGCCTTTGTACCAGGCTTGCGAACGCCACTCGGCGGAAGCCTTCCTGCTCGATCGCGTCACCGTTCAGGTACCACCGCACAAGGAAACCCGCACCTGGGACGCACCCATCGAAGTGACCTTTCCCGTGGTTCGCTACGCCTCCGAACAGAAGAACGGCGCGCGCCACCACCTCGCCCGGGTGCCCTGGTTGGACCTGGAAATCGCCGTGCGTCACGAGCAGGACGGGCCGGAGACGCTTCGATTCGAGATCGCCCAGGCGCTGAAACGCAGAGGCGCGGCCCGCTCGTTGGAACGCCTCCACGCCTGGAGCCGCGTCGTCGATATGGAACTGACCCAGCGCGAGGTGGCCGTGAACTTCCCCACCGCACTCCAACGGCATCGAGACATCAACGAGGATCAGACGACCGAGGTCCTGCGCAAGGTCACCACCCGCCTCAACCACCAACGCCTGCCAAAAGCCTATCGTCGCGAGGCGGAGGTTCAACGGTTGTGCGAAGCCCTGACGCGGGAAAGCCGCCAGGGCATGTTGCTGGTCGGTAAATCCGGCGTCGGCAAAACGGCCGTCATTCAGGAAATGGTGCGCCGCCGCATCCAATTGGGGGTCGGCCACCTCACGTTCTGCGAAAGTAACGGTTCGCGCCTGGTCGCCGGCCAAACCGGGTTCGGCATGTGGCAGGACCAATGCCAGCGCCTGATCGGCGAGGCCCAGCGCGAGAAGGCGGTCCTGATCCTGGGATCCCTGCTGGAATTGTCCGAAGTGGGCAAGGCCTGCAACATTCACCAGAGCATCGCCGGCTTTCTGCGCCCCCATATCGCCGGCGGCAACCTGCCGGTCATCTGCGAATGCACGCCGGAACAGTACGGCCTGATCGAGAAACGCGATCCCCAATTGTTGCAGGTCTTCGAACGCATCGACATCGAAGAGCCGGACGAAGCGGCCATGGCCGACATCCTGGCCGAACGAGCCAAAGACCTGCGCAAACGCTACCGATCGCGCTTCTCGACCAAGGCGTTGCGTCGCATCGATCGCCTTCATCGCCGGTTCGCCGCCTATTCGGCCCTGCCAGGACGACCGCTGCGCTTCATCGACAACCTGGCGATGGACCGGCCCGACCACGACATCGAGGAACCCCAGGTCTACGAGGCCTTCACCCGGGAAACCGGCCTACCGCGCCTGATCCTCGATCCCTCCGTGCCCATGTCGCTGGACGCGACGCGCACCTTCTTCCAAGCGCGCGTCATCGGTCAGGAGGGCGCCATCGATTTGGTGGTCGACATGCTGGCCGCGATCAAGGCCGACCTGACCCAAGCCAACCGACCCATCGGCTCCTACCTGTTCATCGGCCCTACCGGCGTGGGCAAGACCGAAATGGCCAAAACCATCGCGAACTGGCTGTTCGGCGATGCCACCCGCGTCACGCGTTTCGATATGAGCGAGTTCTCCGATCCCTACTCGGTCCAGCGCCTGATCGGCAGCAAGGACAAAGGCGCCGGCCTGCTGACGGCCAAGGTTCGGGAAGAACCGTTTTCGGTGCTGCTCTTCGACGAGTTCGAGAAGGCCGATTCGCTGTTTTTCGATTTGTTGCTGCAGATCCTCGGCGACGGCCGCCTCACCGACGATGCCGGCCGCGTGGCCTCGTTCCGCAACACGATCATCGTCATGACCAGTAATCTCGGTGCCAAGTCCTTCGAGAAGGGACGGCTCGGGGTGGTCAAATCGGATGATCGCGAAAGCGACGCCAACGCACATTTCCTGCGCGAGGTTCGCGACTTTCTGCGCCCCGAAATCTTCAACCGCATCGACAGGGTGGTGCCCTTCTACGCGCTGAGCCCGAACCACGTCACGGCCATCACGCAATTGGAGTTGGACCAGCTCCATCATCGAGACGGCATCCGGCAATCCGGTGTCACCCTGAGCATCGATCCCTCGGTGGTCCACCACCTGGCACAGGCCGGCTACGATGCCAAGCTGGGTGCAAGGCCCCTGAAACGCACCCTGCAGGCGCGGCTGATCGTGCCGCTGTCGGAAATTCTGGCGACGCGCACGCTTGGCGAGCAGCACCGGGTGGAGATCTCCATGGCGGACGGTTTCATCCGCATCGCGGTGACCGCCAACCGAGATGTTCCTGAGAAACCGGGGATCGGTCCCGCCCAAAGCCAACTGCTCAAAAAATTGAGCTACCTCCGGCGCGATCTCTTCGAACTGGATCGCGGTCCTCACCTGAGCAAGCTCCGCAATGAAATCGAACGGCTGAAGATGTTGGAGCAACGGCTGAAAAAGCGCAAGCGCGGCAGCCCCCATGAGCACGCCCAGATCGCGAAACTGCCGGATTTGAAGACCCAGGCGAAGGGGTTCGACGACCTGAACCACGAGGTTGTCGGAGCGGAAAGCGCTTGCCACATGGCCTGGTACGGCTACGAGGAACCGAATCGGCCGGACATGGCTCGACTGACCCGTCTGAACTCCGGGTTCTTCCAAGTCATGGCCCATCTCTACGCCCGGGAATTCGCCGTTCCAGATCGCGCGGTGGTGGGGGTCTTCGGTGACACGCGGGAGATTACCCTGGAAATGGTGGACATCTACTGTTCGGTCGCCCTGACGTTGGGTATGCAGCTCAGCTTCGAAACCTACCACGCCAAACGCCCTCCGGTTCGAAAAGCCACCAGCGCCCGCGAGAAAACCGCCCAACCCAAATCGAAGGGAAGCGACCGCCGCCTGTCTCCAAAGGAACGGGAAACGGCCCATAAGGCAGCCAAAGCCACGAGTCCGGGCGACACCGAGACCGGCGAGCCCGACGAACGAGAAACCAGAAAACGGCAATTGGAACAACGCGCCATGTTCACCGCCGACCTGCCCGAGCTGCGCGAGGTCACCGACCCGGGGCAACTGGAAGGTTGGCGCAAACGCATTCCCGACCACTTGCTGGGCATCGCCCTCGCCATCGAGGGTCCCCTGGCCTGGCTCTGGTTCGGCGCCGAACTGGGCCTGCACGCCTGGCACGGCGAGCCCAAGGTCGAGGCCGTGGTCGTCACGCATCAGGGGCGCCTGGCGGACTTCACCCCTCCGGACGGCGCGGAAAAGCGCTTCGGTCTCAAGAACTGCCCACCGCGTCGCGACTACTGGTCGAGTCGCTTCCGGATCACCGATCACTTCCTCAAGGGAAAACACCGCTCGGGCCTCCCCTGGCCCGCCGCGTTCCAAAAAGTCATGAGCGACTTTCTCGAGCAATCCGCCCGGAGGCGACTCCTGTCATGATCGTCAACCTGCCCATCTACATTCACAAGGTCCCCAAACGCGGCGGCGGTGGCGACAGTCATCTGGCCCGCCCGCTGTTCATCGCCGACGAGCAAGAACGGCGCGACGATCTGGTCAGGGTCCTCGCGGCACTCAAGCGCCGGTTGCAGCGAAGATTGGCCGCCATGGCGCGAGAACCCCACCACCGGGCCCTGCTCCAGGAGATCCAGGCCCACGAACTTCAAGAACATCCGTTGGATCTGGCGATCCCCCTGCGCTGCGGCACGCTCAAACTGAAGGGCCTGCTGGTCAGTACCCGACGCAACGGCATACGGTCTGGCTTTCTACCCGCCTGGCAAGATCTCTGGTTCACGCTGCCGAGCGACGGTTCGGTTCACGACCGGTGTGCGGAGGTGCTTACCCGCCATTACCGCGCGGAGGAAAAAAAGCACCGCCACCCGCACCCCACGATGTTCGAGATCGAGGGCCGCGAATGGCTCACCTGGATGCAAATCAGCATCAACACCAAGGACCAGCAGATTCCCAAGGAGAAGTCCCTGCGCATGTTCCTCGGCCAGGAGGAGCAGGTGGACGGAGCCCTCGAACTGATGAAGGTCGGTCGCTGCCTGGATTGGCAACTGAACGAACAGGAGACCGCTCTCTTTCGCGACAACGAGTTGGCGGAGATGCGCCGCATCGGGCAGGATTCGCAGCCGCGGCCGGTTCTGGTGGTCGGGCCTTCCGGCGTCGGCAAGACCGCCTTGATCAAGAATTGGGTCTTGCGCACCCACAAGGAACGGGCCGACAAATCGCGCGAGGAGACCTGGCTCCTTTCACCGCAACGGCTGATCAGCGGCATGTCCTATGTCGGCGAATGGGAAAACCGGGTGCACGCCATCATCGAACACGCCAAGAAAAAAAACCACTTCCTCTATTTCGACGACCTGCTCGGCCTCTTCAGGGCCGGCATGTCGGCCAGCAGTGATCTGACCGTGGCTCAGGTCCTCAAACCGTTCATCGAACGCCGCCAGGTGCGCGTCATCGGCGAGATCACTCCCGCGGCCCTGAGCCGGCTACGCGAGCAGGATCGCGGCTTCGCCGACATGTTCCACATCATCCGTCTCGCCGAGCCGGAACCCCGCGCCAACATTCGCATGCTGCACCACATGATGCGCCTCCTGGAAGCCGAACACCGCTGCGAATTTCAACGCGACGCACTGCCCCAGGTGCTCGACCTGACCGGACGCTTCGTTCAGGATCAGGTCTTTCCCGGCAAAGCGGTGACCCTCCTGCGGCAATTGGCCGCGCGTCACGAGAACGGCACGATCGACGGGGAGAAGGTACGTACCTCGTTTCAGGCCAAGAGCGGGTTTTCGCTCGAGTTCCTGAACAGGGAGCAATCCCTTTCTCGCGAGGCCGTCATGCGTGAGCTGACCGGCGCGGTACACGGCCAACCCGCGGCGATCACCGCCCTGACCGACGTCATTCTCGCGGCCAAGGCCCGTTTGAACGATCCCCATCGCCCCTACGGGACCCTGCTGTTCCTGGGTCCGACGGGCGTCGGCAAGACCCTGCTGGCGAAAACCGTGGCCGCCTTTCTCTACGGCAGCAGCGAGCGGCTCTTGCGTTTCGACATGAACGAGTATCTGGAGGCCGACGCCGCCCTGCGCCTGATCGGCAGCTTCGCCCAGCCCAACGGCTTGCTGACCCATGCCGTGAGCCATCATCCCTTCTCGGTACTGTTGTTCGACGAAATCGAGAAGGCGCATCCGGTGGTCTACGACCTGCTGCTTCAGGTCCTGGGCGAGGGTCGGCTCAGCGACGGCAACGGACGCACGGTCGATTTCAGTCACACGATCATCATCATGACCTCCAACCTGGGCGCCCGAGAGGCCGGTTCCTCGTTGGGGCTGACCCAGGATCCGACAGACGCGCGAGAGGTCTACCGACGGGCAGCTCGCCAGTTCTTCCGACCCGAATTCTTCAACCGCATCGACCACTTGATTCCGTTCAACGCCCTGACCCGAGACCACATCTCCCGCATCGCCGAAGGTCACGTTCGCGACCTGCTGGAACGCGAGGGGCTGCGACGTCGCGGTTGTGCGATCACCGTGGAGCCGCGCTGGATCGCGCGCATCGGCGAGGCGGGCTACCATCCGGAGCTGGGTGCGCGCGCACTCAAACGCGCCGTCGAGCGTCATTTGACGGTGCCGCTGGGCCGCGCGTTGAGCGGCCGGCGCCAGGACGAGCCGGTGTTCATCCGTGTCGCCGGCGACCACGACGGCCGCCCGAATCTTCAGGTGTTTCACTACCGACCCGCCGCTCGGGTGCCGGAGCGACGGCAGGGCCTCGATCCTGAAAAAGCTCTGGAACGGCTCGAGGCCGAGCTGATCGAATCCGAGCGCCATCTACAGGAACTGGCTCCGGCCGGCGACGTATCCATCGACGCGCTCTCCCCCGAGCTGACCTTCTACTTCGCCCTGCGTCACCACCAGGAGCTGTGCCGCGAGCGTCTGCATTCGGTCCGAGACCTGTTGGAAAGCCTGACCCTCAGCCACACCAGTACCCGACGCATCGCTCTGGAGCGGCCGATCCCCATCGACGACAGCCTGCCGGTCCAGTTGCCGCCGGATTGGGATCCCGCCGATCTGCTGCGCACGGCCAATGTCACCCACGCCCTCAAGGCCCTGGCGAAAAGCCATCGCGGCATCGACGATCCTGTCGGCTTCCGCCTTCGGACCCGACTACGCAAGGCCTGGGAGGCGGTCGACCTGCTGCGCATCCTGGTGGACGCCGGACCGAGTCGGGTCGACGATCAGGCGGCGCTGATCTGTGTTCCACTGACCGGGGCGGTACACGAACCCACGCGCCGGCGCTTGCCGGATTACGGATCCGTCCTGGAGCTGTTTCCCGGCATCACCAAATTGGAAGGTTCGTTCGACGCCGAACACCGAGCCGACATGTCCTGCACCCTTTTTCAGGGTCCCATCGCCGGTCGATTGCTGGAGTTGGAGGCAGGCGTGCACCTGGGCATCGGGCCCGATGGCCTGGTTCCGTACCTGGTCGCGGCCCAACCGATCGGCGACGATCCCGAGACCTGGTACCACTCGACCTGGAAAAAATCCGAGTTGGAGGTTCGCGAACGAGCCTGGTACCTGGCGGAGGCGCTCGCAGGCGCGGGCACCCTGCCGCCGATCGTGCGCGTGATCAGCGACGCCGCCATTGTCGACCTGCCTTCCGGGCTGCTGAGCACCGATCGCAATCCCGCGCCGAACTTTTACTTTCGCACCATGCTCCACCGCCTTACCGCAGGCGGCGCGGAGCGGCCCGATTCGAACAGCCGGCCCGGCCGTAGGGAGGCGCCATGAGTGTCACGTCCATACCCGTGTTGTATTGGCAGGAGCGGCCCGGCATGATGGTGGCCGTCCTGATCCAAACCATCGACATGCACACCGCCGTGGCCGAATCCGCAAAAAAGGCCAAGGAGCAACTCCAGGCTCTGGCGCGCCACCTCGTCGACGAGGGCGATGAACTGGACTCGATCGAAAAACCCGAGTTACGCCTGGTTCCCGTGTCGGTTCGTCCCTCGTTCGTGGAGCGGGAGAGTGAGCGGATCTTCCCCTGCTCGCGCAAGTTGCGCCTGAACGTGGCCGTGGTCGTCGGCAGTTACCGGGACCTGCGGTTCGCCTCCCTTCCCGCCCTCGATCTGAGTTTCTATTACGTCACCGAGGACGACCTGCCCGCCTTGGTCGAGCAGGCGGTGCAACAAAAGCTGGGTGATCGCGACCCCGGCCGTCTGGCGCGGTTGTTTTGCCCGGAGCACATCGAGCTGGATCGCATCCTGGTTCACACCGATCGCGAGTCCAAGCATCGCCCGCTCGAGCCGCCGCCCGAGCTGGGGGCCGTCGCGGAACCCATTCGCGCCAGGAGCTTTCGCCGCACACACGGCAATGCCTGGGGCCGCGAGTCCTGCATCGCCGACCTGATCGCTCGGCTGGGCACCGAGGGCGCCAACGTGCTGTTGCTGGGCCCGGCCGGCTGCGGCAAGACCACCGTCCTGACTCACGCGGTCAAGGCGTTGGAACTCCGGGATCGCGACGAAGACGACGAGGACGACCGTGGGCCGAGGCAGCCACGCCATTGGATGACCCGGCCCGGTCGCATCATGGCCGGGATGAGTTACCTGGGCGAGTGGGAGCAGCGCTGCGAACGGTTGGTGGAGGAGCTCGGCGACATCGAAGGCGTCTTGTGCGTGGACGACCTGCTCGATCTCGTTCGGCTGGGCGCAGAGGAACCCAACGAGAGCCTGGCCGCCTTCTTTCAACCCTATCTGGCGGAAGGGGAGTTGCGGATGGTGGTGGAGACCACCGCCGAGGGCCTGCAGGCCTGCCGCCGTTTGCTGCCCGGATTCGTGGACCTGTTCCAGATCCTGCGCCTGCCGGACCTGGGGGCGCGGGACCGGCGCGAAATCCTGCGGCGGTCGGTGGAGATCGAAAGCCAACGACACCGCTGCAAGGCGGCGGAAGGTATCGACACGGTAACCCTCGACCTGTTCGGGAGATTTCAACCCTATCATCGGTTCCCCGCCGATCCGACCGCCTTCGTCGCCAACAGCTTCGCCCAAGCCAAAAAGAACCGGCTGGAGCTGGTGGAGGGCGATTTCATCACCGAGCGCTTCATGCGTCACACGGGCCTGCCGCGTGATTTGGTGGACGCCCGCCGCCCGCTTTCCTGGGACGCGGTGTTCTCGGCCTTTCGCGGCCGCGTTCTGGGTCAGGATCCGGCATGTGAGGCCGTCGCCGACGTGGTCACCACTTTCAAGGCCGGCATGAACGACATCACGCGCCCGCTCGGTGTGTTTCTGTTTTGCGGGCCGACCGGTGTCGGCAAGACAGAGCTGGCCAAAACCCTGGCGGATTACCTGTTCGGTCACGGGGAGAAGGGCGAGGATCGCCTGATCCGCGTCGACATGAGCGAATACGCATACCCTGGATCCGCCGCGCGCCTCCAGGCCAAGCCGGACGGGCAGCCCAGCGAATTGGTGACCCGCATTCGCCGCCATCCCTTTTCGGTGGTTCTTTTCGACGAGATCGAAAAGGCCGCCGCCGACGTCTTCGATCTCCTGCTCAACGTCTTGGACGAGGGCCATCTGACCGACATCTACGGACGCCGCACCAATTTTCGCAGCGCGATCATCATCATGACCTCGAACCTGGGAGCGGGAAAGACCGCTTCGGTCGGATTCGGCGAAGGTGCCGGACCTTCGTACACGCGGGAAGCCATGAAGTTCTTTCGCCCGGAGTTCGTCAACCGCATCGACCACATCGTATCCTTCGAGCCGTTGAGTCGAACCACGATCGAACAGATCGCGGCGCTTTCCCTGCGTTCGTTCGCCACGCGTGAAGGCCTGAAATCGCGAGAGCTGACCTTGAGCTGGAACGCCGAGGTGATTTCGTTTCTGGCGGATCGCGGCACGGATGTACGCTACGGGGCCAGGCCGCTGCAGCGAGCGCTCGAACGCGAAATCGTGACACCGGTTTCGCGGTTTCTGGTGGAACTGCCGGATCTGACCCAGGCGACGTTGGCGTTGGTATGCAGCGGGGATCGCATCGAAGTGGATTGGCACTGACGGGCGAAGAGGGTCGTCAACACCGCAGCGGGACGGGCCCCCTTCCACGACCGATTCCGAAGGGAAGGCGACGGATTTCTTTGAGTTGGTCGGCTAAAGCGGTTTCGGAAAATGCCCGATGCCTTGGGTATCGACAAGATCTGCAGTTCTGGGCTATGACCCAAATTGACCGATTCTTGGCGGCGCACTCCCACAATCTGCTGGGCTGCAACGCCATGTGAAAATGCTCGACGTACTTTCCAAGTACGCCTCCGGAATGCCGGACCATGCTTTTCCCAAGACGTTTCGCTCCACCATTTTGCGCGGGGTTCGGCCTTCCGATTGCATCCACCCGAATCGCACACTTTGGGTACGACCCTGGGTACGCAACCAAGGTTCACATTATGGGCAAGCGACGCGAGGATACGCGAGTGGTACTCGTCACCGGAGCCAGCACCGGAATCGGCCTGGCCCTCGCCCGCGTCCTGCTGTCCACGTCGTTTCGATTGGTGCTCACCGCGCGAGCAGAGTCGCTGCAGCGTTTCGTCAGCGCCGGCATTCAGGAGAACGAGCGCATCCGCATCCGCCCCCTGGATCTGACCCAGCCCCTGGAAGCCGATCTCCTGATCGAGGAAATCGACCGCGATTGGGGCGGGGTCGACATTCTGGTCAACAACGCGGGCATCTGCTACCGCGCGGTGGTCGAGCACCTGAGCGGCGCCGACGAACAACACCAACTGACGGTCAACTTCATGGGTCCCATGCACTTGATTCGCCTGGTGCTGCCTTCGATGCGCGCCCGCCGGCGGGGCCACATCATCAATCTCTCTTCCGTAGGCGGCATGATGGCCATGCCCACCATGGGCGCCTACAGCGCTTCGAAATTCGCGCTGGAAGGCGTTTCCGAGGCGCTTTGGTACGAAATGCGGCCCTGGGGCGTGCACGTCACCCTGATCGAACCGGGCTTCGTCCATTCCAGTTCGTTCGAAAACGCGCTCTTCACCCAACGCAGCCGCGCGGCCTTCGAGGATCCCAGCCAGGATTATCATCCCTACTACACCAACATGATCGACATGATCACCAAGCTGATGTACGGGTCGCCGACCACCCCGGAAGACATCGCCCGCCGCATTCTCCGCCTGATGCGGCGCCGGAACCCACCGCTGCGCGTCGCCGCCACCTTGGACGCCCACCTGTTCGCGTTGCTGCGGCGTTTGCTTCCCAGTCGTCTCTACCACTGGATCCTGCTGCTCGGCCTGCCGAAGCGAAGACGCTGGGTGGCGAAGCTGCCGAACGCGGCACCGAGCCAGGACGAGTCGGTCCCGAACCCTCGATCCGATCCCGCGCAGAGCGAGCCGGCCAAGCCCGACGAGGAACCGGGATGAGCCGCCGAGCGCGTCCATTGGATCCGCTGCGCCCATTTTGGGAACCGAGCCCGTGTCGCATCAGGAGAAAGCCGTGATCCACCGCTTGAATTACGACATCACCGAGTTGATCTTCCGCCTGCTGTTCAGCCTGATTTTCCTGGGATTGGGAGCGGAACATCTGTTCGACGATCGCCTGATTCAGAACCTGATGCCCGCCTGGATGGAGCCGCGCCGGCTGGTTTCGGCGTTGGCGGGACTGGTGCTGCTGGCGGGCGGCTGCTCGATCGCCCTGGGGTACAAGACGATGCAGGGCGCGCTGGTCCTGGGCGCCTTCCTGGTCGTGGTGACGTTGACGATCCACGTTCCCGCATTGTGGCAAGCGCCGGAAAGCCTATCCGCAGACTGGGCCTGGCTGTGGCAGGTCTACCAGCGCAGCAACCTGGTCAAGAACCTCTGCCTGTTGGGCGTCTGCTTCCACCTGATCAACCATCGCCCGGGCCGGTACAGCCTGGACGAATGGTTGGCCGCCCGACGGGGATAGGTTCAAGCCTCCAACACTTAATTACCGCCAAAAACCATTACGGTTGGGATGGAGGCCCTTGGCGTGCAGCGTGTAGGAAACGCAATACTCGAACTAGATCCTCAGTCGTGTCATAAATCAGAATGTAGTTCTGATGCACGATTAGCTCGCGAGTACCTGCAACGCGGCCATGACGGCCAAGGCCAGAATGAACGACGAGCCGTGAAGCCTTCTCCGAAATAAGTTTATCGAGGGCGAGAGCAGCGGCGGGGTTTTCCTGAACGATGTATTCTCTGATTTTTTTCCGTTTTAGGCTAGCTGGTTTGGCCCAAACCAGCCTCATGATTCAGAGCCGGACAGTTTCCGTTGTGTTTCCGCACGCCATCGAGCGGCTTCTGCTTCCACGTCCTCCGCAGATATCAACTCATGAGCGTTAGCTGTATTGATGCCTGCCCGCACTTCACGCCGAAACCAAGCGCCATGCTCTTCCGCCTCCTGCTGCTGTCGAACGAAGTCCCGCATGAAGTCTCGGAGGAGCTGCGCACCGCTACGGTCTCGCAACTTGGCGGCCTGGGTGAATTGGTGTTTCAAAGTGCCATCGACCCGGAAGGTGAATGTTGCATCACTCATGGCCGTTCCCTCATGTGTTACAAGTCAAGCGCAAGGTAACACAGAGTCGTTGCTCTGGCCGGCCACCGGCACACCGGCACACCGGCAACTGGGTTTTAGGTGGGTAACTAATCCTTCGGAGTTCCCGCATTCACAATTGCTACGAACCAGCGGGGAGGACACCCGGCTTGATTTCGAGAAAGAAACAACGCGAAGTGCGCCGATTCGGAGGGCCCGCATGCGCGTAAGAGACGTAAAGCCTGTAGGTGGAGCAGCTTGCTCCACCAATCGAAGCGACTTAGCATGGATCAAAATCGATCGTCGAGAAATCTAGAGACCCGACCTATCTGCTCCGCTCTTTTATCACTTGATCTCGCGAAGCCTGCGCCGCTTCGAAGTGTCGGCCGGGCCGGCCAACCTACCTGGCACGACGAATCTTTCGGCATTCGGGCACTCCGAGCAATTTTGTTTCGAGAGAGGTATTTAAGATGGTGGCAAGATGCGACGAGGGTGTATCGGCGATGACAGCCGTGCTCCTTTTATCTGACTTCCTACACAACATGGCTGGTTTTCGGGTCCGTCTGGAACACCGGGAAATCCCATTTCGAAAGACCCAGACTCGCATTGCAAGATGGATGGACACGGTGCGGGTTAGCCGAAGCCCAGCAGGCGGCCGCCTTGGTAGATCGCCAAACTGCAGACGTAGGCCAGGACCGTCATGTACGCGAACAGGAAGACCGGCCACTTCCAGCTCTTCAGCTCGCGTTTGACCGTGGCCAGGGTGCTCATGCACTGGCTGCACAGCGCGAAAAACACCATCAGCACGATGGCCGTCAGCGGCGTGAAAGACGGCTTGCCATCCGGGTCGCGTTGGCTCTGGAGCGCCGATTTCAACCCCGGCGAGGTTTCGTCCACCTCGCCCACCGTGTACACGATGCCCAGGGTGGCGACGATCACTTCGCGTGCGGGAAAGGCACTGATGATGCCCACCGAAATGCGCCAATCGAAACCCAACGGCTGAAATACCGGCTCGATGCCCTTACCGAGGCGACCGAGCCAACTTTGCTCCAGGTAGGCCGCGGCGATGCGGTTTTCCATTTCGGCGACGATTTCATCCTGGACCTCCTCGTCCTCGGTGGAATCCAGGACGGATGCGTATTCGGTCTGAATGTCGTTGCTGACCGACTCCGGTCTGGGGAAATAGCTCATCGCCCAGATAACGATCGAACAAGCGAAGATGATGGTTCCGGCCTGGACCAGGAAGGTCTTCCCTGCCATCCACGACCGCAGTAACACGGAACCCGGACGGGGCATGCGGTAATCGGGCATTTCCAAAACGAACGGCATCGGCGGCGTCTTGAGCAGACCCCGGTTGAAGAACCAGGCCAAGGGCAACGCCAGCAGCAGACCCAGGGCGTGCATGGCGAAAAGTGCGAAGGCGGCCCAGCCCGCTCCGAAATGAGGCTCGATGAAAGCGCCAATCAGCAACAAGTACACGGGCAGGCGCGCGGAGCAGGATGTCAGGGGCGTGACCAGGATGGTCGCCAGACGGGCCTTGGGATCGGGCATCACGCGCGTGGCCATGATCGCGGGAATGGCGCAGGCGAACCCGGAGAGCAAGGGGATGAAAGCCCGGCCGTTGAGGCCCGTCCACGACAGCATCTTGTCCATGATGAACGCCACGCGGGCCAGGTAGCCCGAATCCTCCATGATCGCCACGAAGGTGAACAGAATCAAAATTTGCGGAAGGAAAATCACCACCGAACCCACGCCGCCGATCAACCCGTTTTGAACGAGCGCATCGAGCATGGGCATGTCGGCCAGGAACCCGCCCGCGAAAGCGGCCAATCCCGCGAAGGCGGACTCGATCAGGTCCATCAAGGGTCCCGCCCAGGTGTAAACGGCTTGAAAGGTGAGGTACATGGCCACGATGAAAAAGACCGGTCCGAAGAAACGGTGCAGTAGCCAGCGATCCAAACGTTGAGAAAAGGACCTTTTTGCGGGCCCTCGTCCTTCCACGTCGGCGATTAGGTCCCGCGACCAGCGAAAACGGTTACCCAGGTCGGCGATGTCGCCCTCGGGTGCCGGTGCCACCACGGCCTCGATCGGGGCGGGTTCGGCCAGGCATTCGCCCAGGATGTTTCGAAGCTTGTTCACATCTGCCGCGTCGTAAGTGTTGACGGGCAGCACGGGTACCCCCAATCGCTCGGACAACACCGTCAGGTCGAGGCGAATCCCATTGGATTCGAGCAGGTCGGCCATCGTCAGCACCAGGACCGTGGGCAAACCCAGCCGGGATATCTCCGCAAAAAGCGGCAGGTGCCGTTCCAGATGGGTGGCTTCGGCCACGAACAGCAGCAGATCCGGCCGCGCGGTGCCCGCCAGGTTGCCCTGCAATGCATCGACGGTCACCCGCTCGTCCGGCGACTTGGGAGCAAGCCCGTAAAAACCCGGAAGGTCGAGAATGTCCACGTCGACCGAACCGGCGCGGGTGAGGCCGTGTTTTTTGTCGACGGTCACACCGGGATAGTTGCCGACCTTTTGGTGCAAACCGCAAAGTGCGCTGAATAAACTGGATTTACCTGTATTGGGGCTGCCGACGAGGGCGACGGTCCGAGGGCCGACCGCATTTGCGGCCGCTGCCGCATCAGGACTCAGGGGAGACGGGTTCAACAAGAACGGACCTCGCATCGTGGAGACGCAGACACAGCTCGTGCCGCATCACGGAAATATGGATCGGATCGCCGAGTGGCGCGCGACGCAGCACTTCGACGTGGTTCCCGGTAACCAGTCCCAGTTCCGCCAGGCGCAGGGTGTTGGGATTGGCTTCGTCCAGGTCGAGGATTCGACCGGATTGACGGGGTTCGAGCGTGCTGAGCGGAACGGAATGGGTCATACGTCAAAGCTTCCTTGGTTGGGTTCACAGCCGCCGCAACTGCCGCACGAGGCCTCCGACCCGGCGTCCTGCCGATCGGCACCGGGACGAAACTTCACGAACAGGTAGATCCCGGCCACGCCGACAACGGCAAAGGTGAGCAGGGTATCCAACATGGCAATCCTCATGATGGGGATCCTTGGCGGTGAGGATCCGGGAGAGCGTCGAAACGCTTCGGGAAAGGGGTTGAAAAGACGAGAAAATGGGCATTCCAGCCCACCGAACGGCCCCACATCTTACCAGACGACAAGGCCGGAGGCGACCTGTACCTGGCATGGCAGGCTTGTTGTTGAAAAAGTGAATCGGGTTATGCGTGTTGCTCCCAAAGGTTTGGGCGCAGGACGATCTTAGTTGATATTGAGACTGGATGTCAACATCGCAACTTTCAGGACGGCCCCTGAAGCCCCCGGGGAACAACCCTGGCCGGTCCATCGCCCGTACGGTTCCCCTTTTAATGGGGATCTGTTGTAATGGTTCGACTTCCAACGCACAACTTTCCGATGGATTTTCGGCCCCTCCGCGCTCGCGACCCGTTCGAGGTGTGAATCGGGCCGGCAGCCAATCCTCCGCGAACCAAGTCGCCGCAAAGGACGATCGATGCCAGTCAGACCGCACATGTTGTTCCTGCCTTGCCTGATGGGTGACGCCCGCCTCTGGGCCGATCAGACACGTGATCTCGCCGATCTGGTGACCCCGGAAGTGCCCGTCTACCGCCGTCTCGAATCCCTCGCGGCCATGGCCGCCGGTGTCCTGGCCGAGGCGCCGGCCAAGTTCATTCTCTGCGGTCTCTCGCTGGGCGGATACACGGCCTTCGAAATCATGCGCCAGGCACCGGAACGGGTCCAGGCACTGGCTTTGTTCAATACATCCGCCCAACCCGACGACGAGGAACGGACCGCCCAACGGCTGGTGCTGCTCAAGCGGCTCGGCGAGACCGACATCGCCACCATCTCGGGCATGGCGCTCGACTTCCTGGTCCATCCTTCCCGGCTGGAGGACCGCGAACTCTGCTCTGCCATCGTGGCCATGGCGGAACGCGTGGGTCCCGACAACTTCGTCGACCAGCAACGGGTGATCATGGGTCGTCCCGACAGCCGTCCGGATCTCGGTCGCATTCGGTGTCCGACCCTGATCGTCGCGGGCGAAGAGGACGCGATCACGCCGCCCGAAGTCCACTTGGAAATGGCGCGGCTTATCGACAACGCCCGTATCGAGCTGATTCCGGATTGCGGGCACATGTCCGCGATGGAGCGCCCCGCCGAGGTGAGCGCCCTACTGCGATCCTGGCTGCTAAGTGCGGTATTGCCGACTCGTGTCGCCTAACCCGCGGTGCGCAGGTCCACCTGCTTGGGCTTGACGGGGAAGCGCCGGTACAACACCATCGAGACCTCGGTGAACGCCCCCTGTTCGCTGTCGATCCGGAACGCGCCACCATGCTCGGTAACCACGATGTCGTAACTGATCGAAAGACCCAGACCCGTGCCCTTTCCGGCGGGTTTGGTGGTGAAAAATGGCGTGAAGACCCGTTGCTTGATCTCGTCCGGAATGCCGGTCCCGTTGTCGCGGACGCGAATCTCTACCCTGTCGCCCATGTCGCGCGTGGTGACCGAAACGGTCGGCACGAAGTCCTCGCCCTCCTTCTGCTTTTGCTTGGCGGCATAACAGGCGTTGTTGACCACGTTCAGGAATACGCGGCTAATGTTCTCGGGCACGACTTCGATGTGGCCGGCCTTGGGATCCAAATCCATTTTGAAGTTCAAGGACATCGACTTGTCCTGGGCGCGAAGGCCGTGGTAGGCCAGATTCACGTACTCCTCGATCAAGGCGTTCACGTCCACGATTTCCAACTGACCGGAGGCGCCACGCGACAACATCAACATGCCGTGGATGATGTGGTCGGCGCGGCGTCCGTGTTTGACGATCTTGTCCGCACTCTGGGCCATATCGCCGGCGATTTCCTCGAACGTCTCGTAAGCCTCTTCGCCCAACAGCGAGCGCACCCCAGCCAACTCCTGAGCGAGCTCCCTGGCGAGATCGACAATCACCTCGCCGAAATTGTTGATGAAGTTCAACGGGTTCTTGATCTCGTGGGCAATGCCGGCGGTGAGGGTACCCAGCGAAGCCATCTTCTCCTGAATCACCAACTGGTTCTGCGTACGGATGATTTCCCGATTCTTTTCCTGAAGCTCGCGCATGGTGCGGGCCTTGGCCACCGCGGATACCGCGTGCTCGCGAAAGCGCACCAGCTTGTGCAGATCGGAGAGGTCGTATCCTTCCGCGTAGCCCAAATTGTCGAGGATCAGAAAGCCTTCCAAATCTCCGTGAAGACGAAGTGGCATCACCAGGAGTTCACGCGTCCGGCGAAAGGAAACCAGGCGCTCGATCGTTTCGTCGCGGTTCAACAGGACCAGAAAAACGTCCTCGTCCACTTCACGGGTTTTGGCGATATGGTGCCGGGTCGCCTCCTCCAGCGAGAGATCGAGCCCCGACAGCTCCTCGATATCGTACCCGACCGTGGCGGCGAACCGGAACGAACCCTCGGCCCGCTGAATCAGGAACGCCCCTCGCTCCGCATGGGGAAAAAGCTGCAGGCCCTGGCGCAGGAGCGTGTTCAGGACGTTATCGAATTTGAATTCACGGTTGATGATCACCACAAAATTCTCGAGCGTTTCCAATTCCTTGCAACGCGCGTTCAATTCTTCGTTCTTGTCGCTCAGCTCGACCGTGCGCGCGATGACGCGTTGTTCCAGGGTTCGATTGTACTCTTCCAGTTTGCCGTGTGACTCCTCCAGATTCTGGCTCATGGTCAGGAACGAGCGACCCAGAATCCCGATCTCGTCGCCGGAAGCCACGACGATGCGCTCGGCAGCCGAGAAATCGCCTCGGGCGAGGCGGTGGGCGACCTCGGTCAACGCCACGATCGGTCGCGAAATGCTGGTGGACACGAAGATCACGATGGCCGCCGCCACCAGGCCGAAAAGCAACGCCGTCAGTATCGAATCGTAAAGGCGCCGCTCCGACTGTTTGGCGATCTCCGCACGCGAGGAAACGATTTCCTCATTGACCGCCTCGAGCGAGAACCCCAGGCGCAAAACCCCCCAGTGACGTCGCCCGGTGTAGATGGGGGCGATGAGTTCGATGTAGGTCTGGTCTTCACCTTGGTATTGATTGGTCGCCATGGCGCGCTGTTGGGCCGCGAACAGATCCTCGGGCCCCTCCAGTTTTTCACGCACCAGGTAGGGACGCGTGTGGACGTGGGCCACATTGTTGCCGTCCATGAGAATCGCGAAATCTAGTTCCGGGTCACCGGCGACAGCGCGCTGCAGCGTTTCGTGAATGTAGGCATAGTCGAACTTTGCAACGTCATTTTCGACCTGGCGGGCCAAATACTCGGCCAGGGTGGCGCCGCGTTCCTGCATGTTTCGTTTGATCAGGGTGATGCGATTGTCCAGTTCGCGCTCCAGAAGGCGCTTCTGGACCCCGAGCTGGACTCCGGTCATCAGGGCCACCAAGACGACCGTCAACCCGACCATCCAGGTGAGCAACCTACGGCGAATGCTGCGCCGGCCGAGATCGAGAGGCTTCATGGGTACCGAAACCCAAAAAGCAGAAGAGAAGTGAAACAGGAAATCATAGTGACCAACAGTCCGTGAAAAAGGCGAACATGTGGCGCGAAAAAGAACGCGCAAAACCGCCATTAAAATCTGGGCTCATCAGGAAAAGAGGACTGAATTTCTAATCAGTTTAATGCGAGATGAATCGAGCGTAAAGGGTTCTGAGCGATCTCAAGTTTCAACAAAGATTCAAATCTTACGCTTTATATGCTTTTCAACACAGCAAGACTATTGGGAAAACACACTTTTTCCAGCTCGACCCAAGAAAACTGAATGTTACACAATCGTGAGCATGGTCACGATCCCGTTCGGTGCCCGGTCGATCGGTCGAAGCCCCTCGCGTTTCCCCTGCCCATGCCGCCATCAAGAGAAAAGCACGCCCGACGGCTCGGACCGTGAACAGGCGTGCTTCACAAAGATTTCGCGCGATTCCCGGCGAAGATCCCCAGGCGACGGGGCTTCATCCAAAGGGTTCGAATACGCGCATCATTCGGTCTTGTCGAAAATTTGGTTCAGTCGATATGCCAGGCGAACGCCGGCCTGCTGCAGGCGTTTCTCGATGGCGGGTTTGTTCCGATCCGCGTAGGACTCGTCGATGGGGACCAGGTTGTTCTCCCCGGCGTCGGGAAGTTTGTAGGCGCGGGGACGCATTTTGAAAGATTCGCGAACCCAAACGCTGTAATCGGCGCGAGACCAACGACGCACCTGCTTGGTGGTGATTCGGGCGTTCAATCGAGCCGCATAGGTTTCGGCGGGAAGCTCCTCGCGCTCGATGATCGCCGAATCCCAGATCCAGTGCAGCGAGCCGTCACTGTCGCGCCAGGTCACCCGGACGTCGTTGCCACCACGATCCGTACCGTTGCCCACGTGCAGTGGTTGGTGGACATCGCCGACCAGGTGCGCGAAGAAACGAAGGGCGTTGATCTTCTCTTCTCGCGAGGCATCCGGGCTCAGCAACACGCGTTCGCAGTCCAGCATCTTGGGGTAGAGATACCCTTCCTTGAGTGGGTGATCGGTGCGTTCCAAGCGCTTCAGGGCCTGTTTGTCGGGAACCGTCAGATAGTGCCAAAAACGGTGATTCAGTCGATCGCGCCAGTCAGCGTCGTTGGAGAGGGACTTGCCATTTTCTCGAGGGCTCCAAACGGGATCGGATCGGATTTCGTCAGCCCAGGTGCAGAGTTCGGCCATGCTGGTGTCGCCGAGCAGCTCGCGAATCGCTTCGCGGGTCTTGGGAGTCAGGTGGGCCGCGGCGATGTGGCCCACGATGCGGTGGCCTTCATAACCCCAAGCCAGGACAGGTTGCGGCAGTACAAGTAGGGAAACGGCAAAAAGCGAAAAAAGAGTGCGCTTCAAATTCAGCTCCTCATGGAATCATCTGTCGAATCACGCGTGTCCATCCCGACGGCAAGCCGTGTAAAGGGAGACCATTCCGTTTTCAGGATGGATACGAACAAAGAAAAGGTACGATATCCGGCCATATTCGGACCGCTGCACCCAAGGCCGAGTGGTGAGGTGCAACGCGATGCAGCATCATTATACGGACGCGGCGGGCTTCGGGGAATGGTCCCTTTCCCCACGAGTCGCCATGTGCCGGCGACCCGCCTCACGCGAGGCTCGCTCCGGTTTGATCTTTGATCGGCGCTCTGATAATCTGAGCGGGCGCCACAAGCCGCTTTCCCAACCCATCCAGCCAATGTAGAACGCGCCTGTCCCCCACCGACATTCCGAAACTCCCACGTATCGATGGAGCCTCGTTTTGGCCGCGGGATCACCGCAAAGCGGCACGGGCTGGGCCATATGGGTCGGGTCTACCGCGGAGCATTCGTGCTTCCTTCTCGTATGCTCCCTTAAGCACGAAGTCCATTTTCGTTTTCTAGAGGAGTAGCACATTCATGATTGCCAAGTTTCGTCTCACGTCCCAAGCGCTGGTCCTTGTGCTCTGCGCTTGCCTATCCACGGTCGCTTTCGCCGCCGACACCCTGGATGCCGCTCGCGCCCAGGCCCGCAAGGAAAAGAAGCCGTTGCTGATCGATTTCTACGCCGAATGGTGCGGCCCCTGTAAGGTCTTCACCCGCGATTCCAAAAAGAACGCCGACATCAAGCAAAAGCTGAAATCGGTCGTCCTGCTCAAGGTCGACGCGGAAAAAGGGAATGGGCTCCATTTGGCCGAACAATACGGCGTCAGTGGTTATCCCACCTTCGTTCTCGTCAATGCCGATCAGGAAGTCATCTATCGCTGGACCGGCTACAGCAAGGACCACTTCATCGGCCAAATCGACACCGCCCTGGAAGATCCCCGTCCCATCAGCCAGAAAATTGCGTCCTACAAAAAGAAAAAGACCCTGAACACCGCGGCCTTCCTCGCCAACTACCATGTTTCCAAGGGCGAGTACGGCCAAGCCATCAAGCTGTATGAGGAAGCCGAGAGCCTGCGCGGCGCCAAGGATCCGTCGTACCAGTCGGACATTTGGGAAGTCAAATTCGAAATGTTCCGCCGTGAAGAGGAAGGCATCGAATTCGCCGATCTGCATCGATCCGCCCAGCGCGCACTAGCCCAGGCGGACCACGAAACCGGCATGGACATCGCGAAGAGCATGATCTACCTGAGCAAGAAAGAAAAGAACCGCGAACAGTTGGTTGGCTATATCGGCAAGGCCATGGAAGTCGCCAAGGCCATGTCGCCCGAGCAAGCCAAAAAGGTGCCCATGATCTCGCTCAAAGCGGATCACCAGCTCTACATCGAGGGCAAGCCCGAAAAAGCCCTGGCCACCATCAAGACCGGCTACGACGCCGGCTGGGACGAGACGCCGGATGGACTCAACCGCTTTGCCTGGTGGTGCTTCGAAAACGAGGTCAACCTGGAAGAGGCGAGCCGATTGGCCGCGAAGGGCGCGGCCCTGGCCGAACCGGGCAGCGATCGCGCCAACATTCTCGACACCCAGGCCGAGATCGAGAATGCCCGCGGCAACGTCGCCAAGGCGGTGGCCCTGATGGAAGAAGCCGTGCGCAATTATCCCGATCGAGCCTTTTTCAAACGCCAACTCGAGCGTTTCAAGAAAGCGCTGACGGAGTCGGAGGCCTCGATCAAGAAGAGCTGATCGCGACCTTCCCCTGAATACCCAACGGGCGACCCATCTGAAATGCCGGGCCGCCCGTTTTGCGTTCGAACCGTACGAGCCGGGAAAACATGTCGAAGCCACCCATCACGAGAATGCCCGCATGCCGAGACCGACGGGACGACCGCGGCTTGGCCGGTCCGCCTGGCGGATCCTCCCCGTGTTTTCCCATCGGTCGCGGTTTCGCCGCACTCCTTCTGTCCCCCAACGGACAAACCGCGTTTTTCCCAAAAAACCAAAAATAACCCTGAGCCAATTTGATCAGTTTTTTCGCAGGCATAAGTAGAGACTCCAAAGTCTTCACAAACGGGTCTGCCGAACACTCCTCTGGCAGCACTCCGTGAGTTCTGATGCAACACCGGGGAGGGAGCACATCCCTCCCTACCTCAGCCAGAGAATCCCGGTCTTGCCTGCGATGAGGCCCCATTGCTTGTGTTTGGATGCCAGATCGATTGGTTTCACTCCCGCGGTGAAGGGAAGCCGGGTCCATCTCCGCCGCTACCGGGCTCCGAGCGCGGCCGATGAGCACCGGGAAAAGGTACAAGAGCGCCAAACACGATCGCGTCACCGACTACCTCGAAAGCTGGGAGCGCGGTGATCCCGAGGGCTTGGAACGACTCATGGAGCTGGTATATGGCGAGTTGTGCGTCATCGCGCGCGGCCATTTGAACCGCGAACGCCAGAATCACCCGTTCAATACCGAGACCCTGGTCAATGAAATGTACCTGCGGATGTTCCAGCAGAAGCGACACCGCTTCGAGAACCGCATTCATTTTTTCGGCATCGCGGCGCGCTTGATGAGACAGATCCTGGTGGATTACGCGCGCAGCAACAACGCCTTCAAGCGCCGATTGAACCACAGTGCCCTCACCGAGAAACTGGACATCGAGATGGTGGAGGAGCTGACCAGCGACCGTGCGGTCGAATTGATGAAGCTGGACGAAGCGCTCAAAGTCTTGATGCGCATGGATGCGAACAAGGCCCGGATCGTCGAGCTGCGCTACTTCGCGGGATTCACGATCGAGGAGGCCGCGGAGGCGCTCGGCGTCTCACCGGCCACCGTCAAGCGCGAATGGACCTTTACGAAGGCTTGGCTGCAGCGCTATATCAGCCACGGCTGAGCCGAATCCCGCAACCGCGGACAGTGCGCACGTGGACGGTACAACCACCCACGAGGCGCTCGCGAACCGTGCAAAGGCGATGGCGGCCGCTCGAGATTGGCTCAGCCGTTGCGCCAAGTCCGCTCAGGAGCCGGGTTCTTCCTGGATACGCTTTTGCACGGCCACCATGAAGCCTTCGATCCAGGTCTTGCCGCCGTCGTAGGAACGGTCGGCTCGCCAACTGAAGCGGTCTTTTTCGATGTCGTAGAAGAACACTTTCTGGATGAACGGCCGGCCGCGGCGGTCGGTGCTTTCGAATTGGCCTTCGAGATTGCCTTTCTCGTCAAAGGCCCCTTCCATCAGCCAGGTATTGTCGCGGGGCTGGTTCACGGGGATGTAAGTCATGACCCACTTGCGCGAGACCGGATCGAACGAGCGAATGGTCGGCCCACCGGCGCCGACCCAGCCGACCGCCCGCCACTCGTCCTGGATACCGAACCCTTCGCTGGCGAATTTCGCGGTCCAGATGCCCTTGACCGGCTGGCCGTAGCGCTTGTTTTCGATGTCCACCATCGATTTGACTTCGTTTTCCCAACTTCCCAACAGGAAGGCGAACTGGGCGGTTTCCATGGGAGCACGGGGATGCATGCCCTCGGGTAGACCCTTGATGGAGCCGGCCAGTTCACGCCGGCTTTGCCAAAAGGACTCCGCCCGACGGCGCAGCTCGGCCTGGTCACCCTGTTCCCAGGTCGCCTTGGCATCGAATCCGGGCAGGCGCGCGAACAGGTAGAGCTTGTCGTCGATGATCTTGAAATTCTCGGGATCACTGGGAAAGCGCAGGTTTCCGAATCCCAACTTCTGTGGATCGGCTCCCGCGCCAAGCGCACACCAACCGCCGAAACGCGGCGCATACCTGTCGGGGTTCTTCTGGAAGGCCTTGCGGTTCGCCTTGGTGGCGAAGTGGTACACGACGCCCTCGTGGGTGGCCTCGATGCCCGGCTTGCCCTCGAGCGCCTTGCCCTCGGTGAAATAGGCGACCGGGTCATGACCGCCAATACCCACATTGTGTTCATCGACCTGGAAATACCAGGACGGCCCCTGTTGGGCCATGACCGATACAGACAATCCGAACCAGATCACCAACATCAGGGTGCGCAACCCAAGGCCGCGCCACCGCTCGGCATTCATGTCCTCGCCGCATTGTTTCCGAGTTCCCATCGCGTAATCCTCCTCAGCTTCTTGTGTTCGGGCGGCCTGCTGGCCTTGGCCCCGACGGTGGAGGTGTACGCGGATGGATTCAGCGGAGCGGGACGACTGACGCGAGCGTGGCGATTTTTGACGTGAACGGGCCTGCCGTGCCGGGGCGAGTGGGGCCGATGCGGTTGCAAAGGGACCCCGAACTCGTCCCGGCGCCGTCGACGTTTCGGTTCAGGCTTCGGATGCCACATCCCAAGCGCGTTTGGTGCCGACATAGCGACCCTTGGGGCGAATCAGACGGCCGACGGCAATCTGCTCCATCGAATGCGCACACCAGCCGACGACGCGTGCCATGGCGAAGATGGAGGAGAAGACGTCCTGGTGAAAGTCCAGACCGTGTAACAGCAGGGCGGTGTAGTACTCCACGTTGGTGTTCAATCGGCGATCCGGTTTGAATTCGGCCAGCAGTTCCAGGGCCACGCGTTCGACGTGCGTCGCCAATTCGTAGAGTTCGCGGTTCCGGCCGCTCGTAGCCAACCGTTGAGCCGCTTCGGACAAGACCTCGGCGCGCGGATCGCGAACCCTGTACACGCGATGGCCGAAACCCATCAAGCGCTCACCGCGCTCGAGCTTGGCGCGCAGGAACGGTCGGGCGTTTTCCGCGGTACCGATATCGAACACCGTCTGCAGGGCCGGTCCCGGTGCGCCACCGTGCAGTGGGCCCTTCAAGGCCCCGACCGCACCCACCACCGCCGAGATCAGGTCCGAACCGGTGGAGATGATGACGCGCGCGGTGAAGGTGGAGGCATTCAAGCCGTGGTCGACCACGGTGTTGAGATAGGTTTCCAGGGCGCGAACGCGCGCGGCGTCCGGTTCGTCACCGGAAAGCATGTAGAGGAAATTGGCGGCGTGCCCCAGGTCCTCGCGCGGTTCGATCACCTCTTGACCGGCGCGCAACCGCTGGTAGGCGGCCACGATGACGGGAAAGGCCGCGGTGGCCCGCTTGGCCTCCCGGTTCACGTCGCCATCGACACAACCCAAGGTCAGCCCGGCGGCCGCCATGCGCAACGCGTCCATCGCCGGGATTTCTTCCCGCGCCGCCTCGCGCAGCAACGCCAACACGGCTTCGGGCAAGGTGCGCAGCCCTGCCAACTCGGCGCGCAACGCCTCCCGTTCGGCCGCATTCGGTCGCCTGCCGTGCCAAAACAGCCAGGCCGTCTCTTCGAAGGTGGCCGCAGGGGCCAACTCCTCCACGGGATAGCCGTGAAGCAACAGGGAACCGCGCTCGCCATCGACGCAACTGAGGTGCGTCTCGGCAGCGACGACGCCCTCCAAACCAGAAAAACTCGTGACAGTCATGATAGGGGCCCTCCAAATATTCAGTGCCCATCCGGAACCCACGTTTCACGAAGCGAATGGGATGGATCGACACACTCCCAATGCATAGGGACCGTACCCGTCCGCGCGGCACATCTCGGGAGTTGGAGGGTGCACCGAATTCGGACCGGTACCGACTCGATTCACCGATGGCGGCGAAGCCCGTCCCATCGGACATGTTGATTGTTGATTCACATATTCATGTTGTCAACATTGATTCAATAATCAATGTATACATCCACCCGTTCGATCTTCCGACGACCCGTTGCCGCCGGCCACCAGACCTGCTTGAATAGGCCCATGACCGATTTGCGTACTTCCGACTACTTGACCTCCAAGCAGGCCGCCGAACTCTTGGGTGTCAGCCTGCCCACCCTTTACGCCTATGTCAGCCGCGGCCTGTTGCGCTCGCGACCCGATCGCGATCCCCGCAAACGCCTGTACGCCCGAGTCGAAGTGGAGGCGTTGCTGCAAGGCCGAGAAATTCGTCGGGATCCCGGCCAGGCGGCCGCCAAATCCCTGCAATGGGGACCGCCGCTGCTGGATTCGGCCATCACCCTGATCCGCGAGGGCCGATTCTTTTATCGCGGGCTCGATGCAGTGGACCTGAGCGACACGCGGAGACTGGAGCAGGTCGCCCGCTGGCTTTGGTTGGGCGAAACGAGCGACGACAACCCTGCCCCACGCACGCGAGTGATCCCCAAGCATTGGCGACCGACGCTGACCCGATTCCCGGCTCGTCACCCGGGCGAACTCATGCAATTGCTCGTGCGCCTGGCCGCCGCCGAAGACGATGCGGGCTTCAACCTACGCCCGGAAGCCGTAGCCAAAACCGGTGAACGGCTGTTGGCGATCTTCGCCGCGAATGCCGCCGGTGGCGATCATTACGCCCACTCGATGGCGGCCACCCTGCAGCGCGCCTGGTCCACCGGCGATCCGCGTCCGGAAATCGAGCGGGCCCTGAACGGCGCGCTCATCCTGTGTGCCGACCACGAATTGAACATTTCCTCGTTTACGGCACGTTGTGTGGCCGCCGCGGGGGCCTCGCCCTACGAGGTCGTCAACGCGGGCCTCTCGGCCCTGCGTGGCATGCACCACGGCGGCCATTCGGATCGGGCCGAGGCGCTGCTGCGCCACCTGCTGGAGCGGGACGACCCGGCCAGCCCCCAATTCGCCGAGCGGGGACGAGCCGAGCTGAGCGCCAGATTGGCACGCGGGGACGAGCTGCCGGGCTACGGGCAAAAACTCTATCCCGATGGCGACCCCCGCTTCCACGCGCTCAAGCGGCTGACCCAGGCCGCCTTTCCCGACGAGCCACGGGTTCACGCCTGTTTCGCGGTGATTCGCGCCGGTGCGGAGCTCCTCGGCGAGCACCCCACGGTGGATTACGGCCTGGCCGCACTGGCCGTGGGTCTGGGCCTGCCCCCGGGCAGTGCCTGGCACCTGTTCGCCATGGGTCGCTGTGTCGGCTGGTTGGCCCACGCCATCGAGCAATACCAGGACTCGTTCATTCGCCCTCGGGCCCGCTACGTGGGTCCACCCCCCGCCCCCCGATCCGGGAACGACGACCCGCGCGGCGGCCCGGGAGCCTGATCACCAGCCGCCACGATCTTGGACAGCCAGCCCCTGACGATATCCGCCAATGATTGCAACGCCGCTTTGCGCAAAGGGACGCTCGGCAGGATCCAACCCTCTGGCATAATGGGCCCATGCAACATCAATCTCACCCAGAACGAAGCACACTCATCAATCGAGCCTGGACCTGCGGGATTCCGGGCTTCAAGGAGCTATCATGACCAAAACGAGCATCATCGGTGCCTACAACACCCCATTCGGTGCTTTTGTCCAGAAAAACCGGGAGACCGGTGAGGTCACGGACCTCAAATCGTTTTATGACTTGATCATCGAAGCCGGCCGCGGCGCCATCGCCGACGCGGGCCTGGAAGCCAAGGATATCGATGCCGTGTGGGTCGGCGCCTGCTCGCCCTCCAAGTTCGTCAACCAGGAACACGTGGCACCGCTTGCCGTGGAAATCGCGCCCGAAGCCTTTCGTTTCAAACCCATGACGCGTACCGAAGGCGCCTGTGCCTCTTCTTCCGTGGCGCTGTACAACGCAATCTACGCGGTCGAGTCGGGTCGCTTCAAGAACGTCCTGGTCCTCGGAGTCGAGAAGATGAACCTGTTGGATACCAAGGGCGTGACCCATGCCCTGGCCTGCTCCTCCTACTGGCCCAGCGAGGGCTCTCGCGGCATGACCTTCCCCGGCCTCTTCGCCGAACTCGCCAAGAGCTATTTCGCCCATCACCAATTCGAAGAGTCGCTGTGGCGCAACATGTTGGCCCACGTTTCGGCGCTGGCCTACCGCAACGGTGCCGTCAACCCGCTGGCCCACTTCGGCCCCGGCGGCCTGCCCGAAAAGCGAGGCCTGCTGACCCCCGAGGCCATTTTGGCCATGCCCGAGGAAGGTCGCGGCAGCAACCCGTTGGTGGCGCCGCCGCTGAAGCTTCACGATTGCTCGCTCGTTTCGGACGGTGCCGCGGCAGTGGTCGTCACCTCGACCGACAACGCCAAAGCCCATCGCGACGAAGTGGTGGAAATCGCCGGGATCGGTCACGCGGTGGAGCGCAGCGCGCTGGAAGTGCGCCAGAACATGCACACGTTGGAAGGGGCCAAGCACGCCTGTAAATTGGCGTTCGACGAAGCGGGCGTCACCATCGACGACGTCCACATGGCCGAGGTTCACGACTGCTTCACCATCAACCAGCTACTCTGTACCGAAGCACTCGGTCTCGCCGAAGACGGCCGAGCCGGTTTCGACTATATGGATGGTCGCTTCGACCATCGCGACCGATGCCCCGTCAACCTTTCCGGGGGCTTGAAGGCCAAGGGCCATCCGGTCGGCGCCACCGGCGTCTCGATGCACGCGATGGCCTACAAACACCTGATGGACGAGCCGATCGGGCAAACCCGCGAGCAAGGCACGCCGGAAGTGGGCGTGGTGTTGAACGTCGGCGGCGCCGCGGTCAGCAACTGCGCCACGGTTCTGCGCCGGTCACGCTAACTCGTGCCCATCCGGTTCGGATCCGGTGCCACATCCCGGATCGTTCGAACTGGATGGGCTTGGTTCCCGGTACCGGCGGCGCCGATCAGGGAGCCCCTTCAGCTTCGATCGAGCTAGGTTTGGGCCTCGTTCGAAGCCTCTCCCCCGTTCAATTCCTTTTCCATGCGAATCAACTGGTGGTCGCCCGCCTTGGCGGCCGTTCCGGCCTTGTGGTAACCCAGCCCGCCATAGAGCCGCTCGAGATAGATGTGTGGCTCCAGCCATGCGCGCCGCATCCCCAGATCGCGAGCCCAGGCTTCCAGCTCCATCACGACGATGGCGCTCAACTTCTTGCCGCGATGCTCCTTCACGACCGCGATTCGGGCCAGATCCGCCTCGCCGACCGGTTCCTCGCGCCAGCGTCCCGTGGCAACCGGTTGATCGTCACACAGGACCAAAATGTGGTAGCTGGATTCATCGTCCGTCCAGTTCCAGTTCCGCCGGGATCCCCTGCTCCTCGGTAAACACTTGCTGGCGAATGGCCAGCGCCGCCTCGAGATCGGCGGCTGAGTCGACACGTACCACTCGATGCGATGGCTCGCTCATGATTTCCTCCCCAACCCTTTTCAGACTGTCATTACAAGTTGAAAACGATTGTACTCCCGGGAATTCTCGCGCGGGTATCGGATTTTTAACCCATCTCCTCGAGTCAAAGGCCCTGTCGGTGTCTGGCACCCGAAACGGGAGCCCGTGCCCATCCGGTCGAAATATCCTGGATGTAGCGATGGCGCACTTGCCCGATTGCTCCCATCACCGTTCGTTGATAGGTCCCCGATCGCGGTTGAAATAGGTCTTGATGGCCGTGCTGAGCAGGTGTGCGATGCGATCCACATTTTCGGCGATCAATCCGCCGGGACCCTGTACCGGGTGCAGCCCAATTTCGTCCTCGAACCGCCAAATCAGGTCTTTGCGAACCTCGATCGCCAACGAACTCAGGCGATTCGGCGAAAGCCGGAAATCCATGATGATCTCGCGGCGATGCTCTATCAGGTAGGTCTCTATTTCCTGATAGGCACGCCGCGCGGCGTTGAAGCGGCGCAATTGGCCACGCGGAGGTTGGCGATACATGTGCAGATAGCTGCGCAACATCTCGCTTTGGGTGCAACGCAGGTTGGTGTCCAGCAACATGGCCCAGACCATATCGAAATCTTCGCGGTTCTTTTTCTCCGGGAACAGACTCTCGAACCGTTGCTTGAGGAAGCGGAAAAAGCTCCAGATCTGGCTACGTACCTCGACGCTGCCGTCCGGCAGCAGGTAGGGATAGTTGAGGCCGACACCGATGCCGTTCTTCTCCAATGTCAAGGCCATGCGGGCGGTGAGCCGTCGATCGGCGGTGAACTCGGCGAGTTCGTCGGGGAACAGGCGATCGAAGAGGCCGTAGGGCATGCGGGTGTTCGCCTGAAAACTCAGGGACCGATAGATCAGGCTGACCTCGGGCCGCAGGGTGCCTTTGTCGGCGTGTCCCACGGCGGGGTTGTACTTGTCGTAAGTGTGGATGTCGAGAATCAGCATCTTGCCGGGCATGGCGTCTTCGAAGACCTGCGACGCCTCGTCGTAACAGGCCTCCAACAGGTGGGTCCTCTCGCCGTGATCGAGAAAATAGGAAAAGGGGTAGTTGATCGCGTAACGGTCCAGATGACCGGCCTCGGGCGGGGTGATGCCCGGGAAGCGTCCGAAATCCATCAGGACCCGCGCCAGGTTGACCCGCAGGTAGCCCGGCAACCCCAGGTACTCGGATAACTTCTGCGATAACTGGAAGGTACCCCAGTCCTTTTCGGTGAAATAGCCCTGCTCGAGAATGTGACCGATACCCAAGGGTCCGCGTTTGATCAGCGCATCGTGAAAGGGGTTGGGAATCAGGTCGCCGCCGTGGATCGAATGAACCATGATCCGGTCGCGGTAGAGATGGTCGTAATCCAGCTCCCGATCCGGGTCGAACCCGGGATTCTCCACGAAGGTCATGGGGCGAAATTGGTCGACGACCTGCATACTGTCTGACGCATTGGGTTCCATGCACGTCCTCTGGTGTTTTTGTCGAGAAACCTGGCGCGAAGGGCAGCGCGACCGGCGATCGTCCTTCTGGCGAGAATGAAGCATTATACCCAAGCTGGGCGATCAGGTAGCGGCAATCGGAACCCGAAGGGACGCGAACATCCAAAGGTCGCCTGTCCGAAAGCGAAACTTCGTCGAAAGAAAAGGCCCGGACCGGTCCGAAAAGCGATGAAAAAGCTCGAGCTCCTCGAACGACGGGCCGCCTCCAATCATCTGCAAGCATTGGAGATCTCGTAGCCTGTCACCGGACGGTCTCCCAGCGTGGCGAGGCCCGGATCATCGCGTCGCGTCGTCTGCTCCCTCGAATTTTCCGGTCTTCGCCACCCGTCCGGGTTAGGATGGGATCGTTTTTTAGGGGAGGTGGTCACGCGTGAAGCTGGTTCTCAGTCGAAAAGGGTTCGATTCTTCGGCCGGAGGGTGCGCCAACCCGATCCTTCCGGACGGCAGTCTGTGGCCCCTCCCGATTCCCGATGAAGACTCGCCATTTCGCTACGGCCAACTCCAACGCAACGGGATCGGCCTTGCCGACCTGCTCGCCGACCTGACACGCGGGCGAGTGGCGGCGAGCATGGGCGCCCATCTGGACCCCGACCTCGAACGCGACGATCTGACCGAACGCACCGATCCCCATTGGCAACCGACTTTCGGCCAGCAGGGCGCCGCGTTGGGCCACTTGTTCAAACAGGGCATTTCACCAGGCGACCTGTTCCTGTTCTACGGCTGGTTCCGCGAGATCGAGACCACCCACTCCGGCTGGCGCTTTCGCAAATCGGCCGAGGATCGCCACATCCTGTTCGGCTGGTTCCAAATCGATCGCTGGCTGGACATGAGCCGGACCCAAAACCGCAATCGCTGGCAGGCGCGCCACCCTCACGCCCACGGAACGCGCGCCAATCCCAACGTCCTGTTCCTCGCGCCCAAACGCCTGCGCCTGGGCGGCGAACGCACGCGATTTCCCGGCGCCGGTTCCTTCTCCGGCATCACACCCGGCCAGGTGCTCACCGAACCGGGCGGCGCGCGCGGCGATTGGCTGTTGCCATCGTGGTTCCATCCCGAGGGGCGGGCCTCGGTACTCAGTTACCACGCCGATCCCAAACGATGGCGACAGGCTCCCGAAGGCACGCGGCTGCGCAACGTCAATCGCGGCCAGGAGTTCGTGCTGGATCTGGATCATTATCCCGAGGCTCACGACTGGCTGCACCAGTTGTTCACTGCGGCCAAAGCGACACCGGCCCACGATTCCGAAAAATCGATCCCTTTTCCGTGTGAATGACGCGTTGTTTTTAGAGTCCTTGTGTCCGCAACGGGGTAATCCGGAACTCGGTCGTTCGATTTTCGCTTCAGGTCCAGATTTTTTCCGGTAAGGTTCTTGATGATTAAACCCAGCCCAGGCGTTTCGAGTAGATTCGCTATACAGGTTGAGAAGTGAACCGGCAGGAAACGGCGCGGGCGTACTCGAGCTTCGGTCCGAGGTTTCAAAGCCCGGCATTCATCCGAAGGATCGGCACCGTTCCCCACCGGGCTTCGATTGGGTTTCACGCTCGATCTCCAACCGTGGTTCGACGCGACAAGGTCCGTCGGGATTTCCCGTGATTCTGGCTGGGAGGCAGGAATTTCCAATTCGGGAAGTCCAAAACGGCGGCGCAAATGCCATTTATTCGAGGGTTTTCTATGAAACACTTTTTGGGGCTGACACCCCGTTTGTTGGGCCTGTTGGCCTGCCTGGCGATTCCGGTCACGGCCGGCGACGCCGCCGTGGGCCTACCCCACGTTCGTTATGAGCTGGAGAACGGACTTACCGTCATTCTCCAGGAAGACCATTCCACCCCCATGGTGGCCGTCAACATCTGGTACCACGTCGGCAGCGGTCACGAGAAGAAGGGTCGCACCGGCTTCGCCCACCTCTTCGAGCACATCCTGTTCGAGGGCTCGGAACACGTGCCGGAAGGAAAATTCGACGAATGGCTGGAAACCGTCGGCGGCAACAACAACGGATCCACCACCATCGATCGCACCAATTACTTCGAAATCCTACCGAGCCATGCCCTGGAAATGGCCTTGTTCCTGGAATCGGATCGCATGGGCTGGCTTTTGGGCAGTATGTCGGAAGCCAAGGTCGACGGTCAGCGCGACGTCGTCAAGAACGAGCGCCGCCAACGGGTGGAAAACGCACCCTACGGCATGGTGTGGCCCACGATGTCGGAACTCATGTTTCCCGAGGGCCACCCCTATTCCTGGCCGACCATCGGCTACATGGAAGATCTCAGCGCGGCAAGCTACGAGGATGTGGTCACTTTTTTCAAAACCTATTACGGACCCAACAACGCCAGCCTGGTCATCGTGGGCGACATCGAGATCGAAGCCACCAAGAAACTGGTGGAGAAATGGTTCGGCGAGATACCCCGCGGTCAGCCGATTCCGGCCATCGATCGTCCCGGCGTGAATTTCAACGAAGAAAAGCGCGTGGTCTTGGAGGACCGGGTTCAATTGGAACGGGTTCACCTGATGTGGCATACTCCGCCGGCCTTCTCCGCCGGAGCCGCCGGCTTGGAAATGCTGAGCCAGGTGCTGGCGGGCGGTAAGACCTCGCGCCTGTACAAGCGCCTCGTGTACGACCTTCAAATCGCTCAGGACGTGTTCGCGTTCAACTATTCCGGCAAGCTGGGCAGCACCTTCATCATCGGGTCCACCGCCAGCGACGGCCACACCGCCGCCGAAGTCGAAAAGGTGATCGACGAGGAGATGGCCCGCCTGCTGCGCGAGCCGCCTAGCGAACGCGAACTGAAGCGCGCTTTCAACCAATTGCACGCCAGCACACTGGACCGACTGGAAGGCATCGAGTTCAAAGCCGATATCCTCAATCGATATTATTTCTATACCGGCAATCCGGACTACCTGAACGAGTGGATTCGACGGTTGGGTGCCGTGGATTCGACCGATCTGGCCAACCTGACCCAAACCTATCTGAAGCCCCATGTGCGCGGCGTCATCACGGTCGTGCCGAAGAAAGAAGATTCCGAACAAGGGGGCAAAGGTGAATAAACGAGTGATCCCAATGAAAACGATCATCCTGGCCATGTGCAGCCTCTGCCTCTCCGCTTCGGTGTGGGCCGCCGGTGTCGACCGCAGCCAGCCGCCGAAGGTCGGCGAACCCAAGACGTACCGCCCGCTGGAGCCGACACGATTCACGTTGAGCAACGGTTTGGAAGTCCTGTTCTTCGAGAAGCACGGCGTCCCCCTGATGCACCTGTCCGCCATGATCCACACCGGATCGGCCGACGAGAAAAAAGGCGACGAAGGCTTGGCCACGCTTGTCGCGGAAACCCTGGACGAGGGTGCCGGCGGTCGCACATCTTTGGAACTCGCCGATGAAATCGACTATCTCGGTGCCGACTTGCGGGTCGAGTTGGACGAACACGCCATTCTCGTGTCGCTCCATTCGACGGTCGCCAACTTCGATCCGGCCTCGAACCTGTTCCGCGACCTGTTGATGCGCCCCGACTTCCCGAAGAAGGAACTGAAGCGCATCCAAACCGAGCTGTACAACGAGATGCTGTCCACCTACGACGATCCCTCCAACGTGGCGAACCTGTTCTTCGGCAAAATGGTCTACGGCGACGCCCATCCCTACGGTCGATGGACCACCCGCTTGGCCGTCGAGCGCGACAACACGTCGGTGTCCGACCTGAAGCGGTTCCACAAGGCGCATTTCGTCGCAGCGAACACCACGCTGGTCGCCGCCGGCGCCATGAAACCGGACACCTTCAAAGGTAAGCTGGAGGCCCTGTTGGGCAAGATGCCCAAGGGAAAAGCCTCCAAATCCGACATGCCCAAAGCCAAGCAGAACGGCAAACGTCGGGTCCATCTCGTCAACAAACCGGGCGCCGCCCAATCCTGCCTGCGCATCGGCTACCTGGGCATCGAGCCGGACCACAAGGACTACTTCCCGGTATTGGTGATGAACACCATCCTGGGTGGATCCTTCTCCAGCCGCATGAACCAGAACATCCGCGAAGAACACGGTTACGCCTACGGCGCGCGCACACGCTTCATCACGCGCCAGGGTCGCGGTCCCTTCATCGCCACCTCGAACGTGCAAACGGATGTCACGGACAAGGCCTTGAAGGAAATGTTCAGCGAACTCAGGGAGATCAGTGAAACGGTCAGCGAAGAGGAAGTCATGCGGGCCCGCAACTACCTGTCCCTGGGCTTTCCGTCCCAATTCCAATCCGTGGCCGGCATCGTCAGCTACCACGTCAACCTGTTGCACTCCGGCCAGCCGCTGTCGCGCACGGCGGAATACGCCGCGAGCGTACAAAAAGTGACCCTCGCCGACGTGGTGCGGGTGGCCAAGGAACACGTCAAACCCCAAAAGATGTCCGTCACGATCGTGGGTGATCGGGCGGCCATCGAGAAAGGTGTCACCTCCTTGAAACTGGGTCCCATGACCCACTACGAACTGGAAGAGGCACTGGGCCCCAAGAGCCGCTGAGGTTCATAGGGAACGGGCGGATCTCGTGATTCGCCCGACCCTTGCGGGCCGCCGATCTCGTGACGGCAAAAACTTGAGTGCTTCATTCGTAGATTTATTGAGCATTTTTTCTTAACGCATCTCGCCGACGGTGATAGAATGCCCCCTGAAGAATTTCCAAGCGTCCGGCAACCCCTTCCCGCCGCGCGCCCAACACGTCTTTCAGGAGGATTGCCTTGAGCACTGCCGCCGAGCAACAATTCGAGTTCAAGACCGAAATCAAGGAATTGCTGCACCTGATCGTGCACACCCTTTACACCCACAAAGAAATCTTTTTGCGCGAACTGCTCTCCAACGCTTCCGACGCTCTGAGCAAGGTTCAATTCGAGGCGCTCACCAACGACAACCTTTACGACAAGGATCAGCCCCTCGAAATCAAGGTCACGCTCGACGAAGAGAACAAGACCCTGACCGTCGAAGACACCGGCATCGGCATGAGCCGCGACGAGTTGATCAAGCACATCGGCACCATCGCCCACTCCGGCACCAAGCGCTTCATCAAGGAACTCAAAGAGAATCAGGAAAAAGCCGCCAACCCGGAACTGATCGGTCAATTCGGTGTCGGCTTCTACTCGGTCTTCATGGTTGCCGACAAGGTCACCATCGACACCAAGTCCTTCGACGCCGAAACGCCCGCGATCAAATGGGAATCCGACGGCCTCGGGTCCTACACGATTCTGGAGAGCGAACGCCGCAAGCGCGGTACCGCGATCACGCTGCACCTGAAAGAAGAAGAAAACGAATTCGTGCAGAAATTCCGCGTCGAGAGCCTGATCAAACAGTACTCCAACTTCCTGCCCTTCCCCGTCTTGATCGGCGAAGACACCATCAACACGCCGGAAGCCCTGTGGCGCAAAAGCAAGAGCGAGATCAAGGAAGAAGAGTACAAAGAGTTCTACAAGACCGCGACCAACGCCTGGGACGAGCCCATGTTCTGGGAGCATTTCACCGCGGATGCGCCGGTCCAGTTCACCTCCGTCCTTTACGTACCCAAGAGCGCGCCCTACGAGTACTACAACCAGGACCTGGAACACGGCCTGAAGCTCTACGTCAAGCGCGTGTTCATCCAGGATGACTGCAAAGAGCTGGTCCCCAAGTTCATGCGCTTCCTGAAAGGCGTGGTCGAATCGGAAGACCTGCCGCTGAACGTCAGCCGCGAAACCATCCAGAGCAACGCGGTCATCCAGAAAATCAACAAGATCATCACCAAGAAGTTCCTCGACGCCCTGACCAAAATGGCGGAGAAAGAGGAAGAGAAATACCTGGAGTTCTGGAAGCAGTTCGGCCGTTACATCAAAGAAGGTGTTCACGGCGAGTTCAACCTGCGCGAAAAACTGCTGCCGCTGCTGCGCTTCCACTCCACCAAGCAGACGGAAAATCCGGTGGTCACCCTGAAATCCTACGCGGAGCACAAGGTCACCGACCAGAAGGCGATCTACTACGCCGTGGGCGAGAGCCTGGATCAGTTGCGCCGCAGCCCCCACCTGGAGTTCTTCACCCGCAACGACATCGAAGTGCTGCTGGTCACCGAGCCGATGGACGACCTGATCCTGAACAGCCTCGAGCCGTTCGAAGAGTTGAAGTTCATCAACGTGGAAAGTGGCGACCTGGAGCTGCCCGAAGAGCTGAAAAAGGAAATCGAAGAGCCGGAAGTGCCCGAAACGATGACCCAGCTCAAGGACAAGGTACGCGAAGTCCTTCAGGACAAGATCACCAACGTGCGCTTCAGCAAGGCATTGACCGACTCTCCCTGCCGCTTCTACAACGAGCAGGGCGGCATGTCCCACAACGTGCGCCGCATGATGTTCGCCGGGCCCAGCGCCATGGCCGCCGCGCCGCTCAAGCGCGATCTGGAACTGAACCCGGAACACCAATTCGTCAAGGCCCTCTCCGGCCGCCTGGAAACGGAAAGCATCAACGATCAGATCAAGTTGCTGTACCACATGGCGAGCTTGTTGGAAGGCTCCGTGGACGACGCCCAAGAGCTGGCCAGCCTGGTGCTGCCGCTTCTGCGCTGATTTCTGCATCGCGACTTCGCGACTCGATCGAAGGGGTGAACGGGCGACCGTTCGCCCTTTTTTCGTTTTTGGGGCCTTCAGGCGAATTCCTGCGGTGCACCGGGCCGGGCTGTTCTACAATCAAATCACCCGCCGCCCCACCGAATCCCTCGAGTGGTTTCCCGCCCCCCACCCTTCCCCCGCTTCGAGCTTTGCGTCATGTCCATCCGCACCCTGATCGTCGACGATGAACCCCTTGCCCGCGACAACCTCGCCTGGTTTTGCGACCGCGAGCCCGACCTGGCCCCGGTCACGCTCTGCGCCAACGGCTACGAGGCCTTGGACCGGCTGCGTGCCGAGGCCGTGGACCTGATGTTTCTAGACGTTCAGATGCCGCGCCTCTCGGGATTCGAGGTGCTCGGCCAACTCGAGCAGGCGCGCCGCCCCCTGGTGGTGTTCACGACCGCGTTCGACCAGTACGCCATTCGCGCCTTCGAGGTGAACGCGGTCGATTACCTGTTGAAGCCGATCGAGGAGGCGGGGTTCCGCCGAGCCACCGAGCGCGCCCGAACCCGTTTGGCCTCGCGGGCAGTGGCGGAATACGACCGCAACGTTCAGCGCATGCTCGCGGAGATTCGGACACCGAAACCGGCGGAACCAGTTGCGGAAGCGGAGGATGCGGATGCGACGTCGCCGGGTTACGCGCGCCGGTTCATGGTCAAGTCGGCCGGCGAGCTGGTCTACGTGGACGTGGACGACATCGATTGGCTGGAAACCGCCGGCAATTACGTGGAGCTCCACGTGGGACCGCGAACCCATTTGCTGCGCGAGACCATGAACAACATGGAGCGCAGGCTGGATCCGAAACAATTCGTGCGTGTCCACCGGCGTATCATTCTCAACGCGCGACGCGTGGTGAGCTTCAAGCCGTGCTTTCGGGGCGAATTTCTGGCCAGGTTGGATGGCGGTGCCGAACTGAAAATGAGCCGCCGCTATCGAGCCGGATGGAAGTGGCTGTTGAACGAGGCCTGAGTTGGGCCATAACGAAAAGATCATGATCGATCGACCCCTACGTCGATCGAGCCGAGCCTCCATGGGTTTTCGCTTGGCCCCCGGGATGAACGAGTTACAATGGCCCATCCTATTCACCATCCCGGCTCGACGTTGTGAGGTCCCCGCTTGCCGCCCCAACTGGAACGACTGCTCTACACCCTGCGGACCTACGCCTGGCTTTGGGATCCACGTCGCTTTACGAACTTGCCCGAGCTGAAAATCGATCGCCCCATTTTCCTCGTGGGCACACAGGGCGGCGGCCTGACCCTGTTGTCGCGCATGCTGCGCAGGCACCCCCAGGCGATTTCCGCTTCGGGCGACCATCGCTATTGGACCAGTTCGGACGAAATCCAGAACACCATGGGCCTGATCCTGCCCGATTCGCTTTCCGGCATTCGGTTCAAGGCTCCGCCGCACCCGCACTTCACACCGCCGCGAAGCTGGTGTTACGCGGCCCGCGACCTTTTCCCGCGCTACCGTCGCCGGGCCGAAGACGCCGATCTCGATCAGGCCGCGCGCTTCAAACACTGCATTCGGCTTGCCGCCGTGCGCCATGCACCGGATCGGCAGAACTTCCGCTTCGTCGACAAGAGCCAGTCGTTCATCGTCCGCGCGGGCCTGGTCTGGCGTCTGCTCGAAGATTGCCAACCGCAATTCGTGTTGGTGCCGCGCGATCCCTACGTTTCGGTTCAGCGGGCGGCGGAAGGCAAGGCCGGGGACATGCGCCGCTACGCCTCCTTCCTGAGTCTCGAAGAGCGCATCGACATTTGCGCGGAGCACTATGCCAACTCGTTCCGATCCTTTTTCGAAGATGCCGAAAGCGAAGGCTTCCCTTACCATCTGGTTCGCTTCGAGCGCCTGCTCGAGGCGCCGGAGGCGACTCTTCGAGCCCTGTGCACCTTTTGTGGCTTGGACTTTCGCGAGGATATGTTGCCCCAGGCCTCGCACCGACTACCGGTCGGTTCGCGCTATCGGGATCGCTGGTTTCCGTTGCGGGCAGACGTCAACCAGGCTTACCTGGATCGCCTGCATCCGCATACCGTGGCTCGGGTCAACCACCACTGCGAGGGCATGATCGAACGTCTGGGGTACGACGTCCGGCGATGAAGGTCCACCGACATCGGCAAGCCGGGAGCTCGCACGATGAATTCGAGTCCACGGTCGAGAACCGGACTGGATTTTTTAAATCGCAGAAAGGGCTTCTGGATGGGTTGGGGACGAAGCCGTCCAGGCCGTCGCGCCAACCTGGATGAATGGCCACAGGACACGCTTCAGAACGAGGGAATGCGATGGCAACCCCCGGTTAGCGAAAAGGTTCAATAACCGATGCCGAAGCGCCGAAAAAGAAAGTGCATCAGCCAGGCCGGACCGATCAACAGAAACTGGATATCCTTGAAAAAAGAGGGCTTCTTGCCTTCGATCTTGTGCCCGATGAATTGGCCGATCCAGGCCGCCACAAAGATGCCGAGCGAGGTCGCGAACAATGGTAAGGAGGAGGTGGCGAGCAGGTAATTGCCGAACAGGACGACGACCACCACCGGAATGAATCCCAGAAAAATGGGCTTGGAGAGCACGAAGTAGTAGACCAGGGGTAGCATGAGCACGAGGGTCGCCCAATTCAGATAGGGACCGAGCGGGCCGGGAAGGACACCCGCGAAATAACCGTGGGGAATGGACCAGAGCATGCCGGCCAGACTGAAGATGATCAGCGGAACGCAAATCCAGTGAATGGTTTTGTTGGTGGGGTTTTGGTGGCTCTCGCCGTATTCCGACAGCCACTGGTCGATGGATTTCATGCGAACCTCCTTTTTCGAGAATGTCACCCAAACAAGGACGGCACCGAGGCACAGGGAGACGGGTCATCCCGGGCAATCGCGGCCGCGCCGCTCCTTGGCAATGAGAATGATTGTCGATAACCCTATCACGCGCGCCAGGATTCACCTTGAACGATCCTGCTACGCGCCAGGATCCGAGAAGGCGGCAACCCGAACATCTCCCGGAACGTGCGGCTGAGGTGCGCGGAGTCGGCAAAACCCGCGGCGTGCGCGGCTTCGGTGAGGGTCCCACCCTCGGCCAGACAGGCGGTGGCCTGGCGAATGCGTGACCAGAGCACGAACCGGCGGATCGGCAGGCCCAATTGATCTTTGAAAACGTGCATGAGCCGGCCGGGCGACAGTTGGGCGATGGTCGCCAGCTCTTCGTTGGTCGGACAGTCCGGTAAGGTTCGCCGAATGGCGTCCAGCACGCGTCGCAGGCGAGGATCCAGCGGGGCCCTGGGAGCCTCGCGATCGCCCAGGAGGTCGAGCATGCGGCGACACAGGTCGAAGGCTTCCTCGGCCGCGAGTTCGCCGTCCCTCAGTGCCGGGAACGCACCCGCCAGCGAAGCCCAGACCGAGTCCGGCAGCTCCTGGATCGGTTTGGCCCGCGCACGTTCACGCGCACCGCGGAAGTGAGGGGCATCCGGATCGACCTGAACCACGATCATGGGTCCGGGTGTGGCTTCGAGGCAGTGCGCCGTGTTGGGCGCGACCAAAATCGCCCGATGGTCTCGGGCTTCGCCGGCAGCGAGGCGCAGGCGAAAGGGACAGGCGGGATCCACGGCCAGGAGCAGTGAGGCGGCATAGTGGCGATGCAAGTGGTTGGCGAGCGAAACGTGCCCCGCAAACAGGAACATCCCATCCCAGAGATAGATGGTGGCGTCTTGGGTCATCGCGAAACGCGACCTCCGGTTTTGAGTATTCGGTTCCATTTGGGGCGACCGCCGATTGCGATCCGGGAACGGTGGGCACGGCAGGAGAACGGCAAGGGGTTTTGGCAAATTGTACCCCAGAAGGCGACGACCCATGATCGCGTTCCCCGGAACCGGCAGGTACGGCGTCCGGACGCACGCCGCAAGTCATCCAAGAGCCTGCCCAGAGATGAGATATGATGGGCCCACCAAGGCCTCCCCGCCCCATGGGCGACGAGGCGAAGCACTCGGCGGCCGATGAGGGGCCGAGTTCCCAACGATCTACGATTCCACGGAGGCCCGCATGCTGTGGCGCTACTTCGCCGACCTGTCCGGAGTCAAAATCGCCTTGTGGTGTTATTTGATTTGGTACTTGAACGTCTTGAGCCGTTATTTCGACGCCGACCCGAAGCTATGGCTGACGTCCTTGGGCATTTCGTTCATCGTGGGTTTCGCCAACAACCTCAACGCCATGACCGCGGGTCAGAAAAGCCTGGAAAAGAAGCGTCCCAGTTTGTGGGTGGCCTTCCGTTTTTTCCTGGCGCCGTTCTGCGTCTCCAGTTTCGCCGCCATGGTGAAAGGCCAGGGTTTCTTTTTGGTCTTTCCACCCACCTTTCGAGAGAATGCAACCGGCCTGGCCGCATGCCTGGCCTTCGTCGCACTGATCATGGGGAGCCGGTACCGGAAGCGGCATCCACCCAACGCAACCTGAACAGCCTTGGAGAATCAGCCAAAAAATCGGGAACCCCCTCATACCGGGAACCACGTCCACCCCGGTTGTGCGATCCGTGCGTTTCCGTTCGCACGCGCATGTGGCTCCCCGGAACCGGGCAAATCCATTGGAAGAAATGGTTTTTGGAAGTTCCGCCGCGGGGGAAACCGCCCTATTTCTCCAGGTGTTTCGGCCCCTCCGGCATCCGGACTGAATAACTGAGTTTCATTTGTTCTCCGCAACCAGATCGCTACACCCACCAAAAAACACACCTCTCCATTTTTCCTCCATATTCAACTTCTAGATTTTCCTTCCAACCAAGGTCTGCCTTTATCCTCGCCTAGGTCACCGGTGTGAAATAATCAGGTATTTTCTACAGAGACAGCTATTTACATGAGATAGAAGGAGGTTCGTCATGCCTCGTATCGATTCTCGCGAACAGCCGGGTTCGGCAACGGGTCCCCTCGCCGAAGATCCGAGAACCGCACTCACGAGCCGTGAAGACCGGGATTCCCCACTACGGGGCGCGGTCGTTTCCCCAACCCCCAAAACCCGCCTAGCCCTTTTTGATCCCGAGGTCGGAGCCCACTTGATCACCTCGGCGACCCAGGCTCCATTCGATCACCTGCATCAGGGAGACCGGGGCGATGACCCCGGTGATTCTCAACCGCAAGGAGCTGGCGTGCAACCGGATTCGGAGGAGGCTACACCGACGGGAGCCGGCGACGACCGTCGGTCGCCCAGGAAAGGAGCACCGACATGATGTGGACCCTCGCACTGTTTGCAGCCCACGTGGATGGTATCTCGATTCAGGTACAGAGCATGGAGGGAGAGGTCGTGGTGCTTTGCCGGGGGCGGCGGGTGGAAAGCCTGGAAGCCTTGTTGCACGTGGTGCCCGGGTTGCGACGCGAAGAACATTTGACCACCTATTGCCGGTTGGCCAATTATCTGAACACGTTCACCATGTTTCACATGATCCTGGAGCCCGAAACCTACCGACGCCAGTACGCGCAACTGCGCGGTTCGGCCGGCGAACCAAGCGTCACGTCGCGCGGCTACGGCCGCTTCGATCTGAGCGGGGTCGCCAAACCGGCCCTAATCGACGGAGTACCCGTCTTTTACGCGGAGAGCGTGGCGGGCGGCGTGCCCTACCAGGTGCAGGCGCCCTATCCCCATGCCGGACAGCGCGCGGAGATGACCTACGATCCCCTGCCTTATGCGCTCGAGGACGAGGATGCCGGCGAGACGGATGGGGCGGGAGGCGATCATGCGTGAGCACCCGGTGGTGAAGGGTTGGTTGGCTGCCCTCTCGAAAGAGGTGGGCACTTCTCTCGCTTTGAACGAAGAAGGCGTGTGCAGCCTGGGCGGCCTGCGGGAACCCGTCGTCTACCTGGCCGCAGGGGATGCACGCGAGCCCCTACATTTGTGGATTGATTTGAAGGACCTGGGACCCCTGGAGGACGACCACCGCGCGGACCTCATGCGTCGCGCCCTGGTATTGGACCTGGCCGGCCGCAAGACACGCGGCGCCTGCATCTCGCTGGATTCGACGGGACGACGCCTGGTTCTTGGCTATCGGGTGCCCGTCACGACATGCGACGACGCCTTCGTCAATATGGTGGGGTGCCTGCTGGAAACGGCGCTCGACCTGCTCCCCAAGCTCGACCCCGACAAGGTGCCTACCGTGGCCAACGAGATCGAATCCGCCAGACCCGCGCCACCCACAGCGGCGTCGGCCAAGCACGGGAACCTCACCCATTGCTGATCCGCTCTCCCGGCGCCGACAACCGAACGCTATGGCCTGGCACATGCCTGGCACGCGGAAGCGCACCTTATGCGATGGGTCGCGAACCTCCACCCCAAACAGGATCCGGCGATCTCGAGCAGCGAAGCGCCACCACGGAAAGGAGACAACATGAGTGCGACGGAAATATTGAATTCCTGGCTGATTTCGATCGGGGCGGAGGCCGGTCTCGCCCTGGCCTTGAACCAGAACGGCATGTGCGCGGTGCGCCGGGATGGCGGACCCCCCCTGATCTTGGAAGCCGACGACGACGATCCCAACCTCTCGATGATCTCCCCACTGGTGGATCTTGCCCGCTATGCGAGGTCGGAACGAACTCGTCTGCTCCAAAGCAGTTTGCAACTCAACCATTTGGGCGGGCTGGACGAACTCGGCATGCTGGCCCTGGATGAGGTCGGCGACCGGCTGTTGCTGACCTGGTCGATGCCGTTGACCCTGCTGGACAAGGTGAAGCTGGCGGAGACCATGGACGCGATGTTGCGCCTGGCGGCGCGCCTGAAAGCCACCTTCGACCGCGATTTCTCGGCAGAACGGGAGGCACCGTCCCGGCACCCCCTGCCGGAGTTCCCACCTCTGCCCGGTCTGCTCACCTGATGGGCCCGAGCCGGCCCGGCAGACGCCGGCAAGCCCGCGAGGGGCCGTGGGGTCCCGATGAGGTGAAGCGGCACGGAAGCGCACGTTTATGGTACGAGCAAGGAAAATAAACCCAAGAAGAAAACGCGTTTCGCGAACAACGGTATCCCTCCAGGATGCGACCGGCTCGAAAGGCCGTACATGATCAATGGGTGTGAGTGGGATTGTGAAAGTGGATGGGTACATCTTAGGTTCTGATAGGACGGTTGTCTCGGATTCTGCACAGGATGGCCGAGCCCCGCTTCAAGAGACAGGGACGCAATTTACTCGATCACTTCAGCCGGATCGAATTCGAAAAACAACGAGTCTCCTCGCTGTCAAGAAAAACGAGGTATTGCCAGTAGGTTTCTGCCTACATTGACAAACTCTAATCTGACAAAGTATGACTAGGGAGATAGATCCAAATCCAAACACCATCGTCAGATATTAAGCATCAATCAACTTAAAGTAAACTTCTCAAACCGAAAATATACTCACTCTCAGCCTTTTCATTCATATCAAATCTGCTAAAGCCCTCATTCACCAGTTTCGCTCTCAGATTCTCAATTTCAACAAGTGACACAAAGTACTCACCGTCTAAATCTTCAAAGTCAAGCGGATCATTCCGTAACAACTGCTCAAAGCGGGAAAAATAATCCAACGCATTTTCTCTATCTTCACGAGGAACATCTTTCAGCCTCACAAAAAAAGAAAGCGCATCTACCCTAACATATTTGTTCAAAAGATAGATATCAGCATATTTCCCTGAGTCATCAAACCACTTTAAAACTGGTCTTGGGCCCACATTAATAAATAGCTTTTCCCAATCATGAATAGAAAAGTGAATCCATAATTCGGGAAGAGAAAGCAGAAAATCTCGAACATACCTCAAAGAATATTCGCTCATATTAAACAAGATTACATCAAAAGCATTCACACACTTCAAAGAAGGCAAATACTGAACAAAGTACGCCCTTCCGGCAGTCTGACCAAAACCGTATCCACTTTCAATTTCTCTACACAGACTGTTTAGACCTGGAGTGCCACGCTTCATCTCAACCTCCTTTGTGATATCAACTTCCTTTTGGTAATCATTCCGGAATCATCGTGCCAGAATTTCCAAATTTCCAAAGTAGCTTCTTTCATGTTTACGCCAAGGGATTTAAATATTTCTGGAAACCGGGCTGCTTCACTTGGGGTTGGGCGATAATGACCAGACAAGTTGTCTATTCGTCGAACGTTACCTCTCCCCCCAAGCTTAATTTGGCCTGCGGCTAGAACATTTCTATTTTGCCCCAGAAATGCGTGTTTTACCCCGAGAACTAACTTTTTATCAAGAGTTATCACAAAGTCAACTTCACGAGGAAGTCCCTTGCTTACATCCATCACTCTACCGTCATTGATTTCAGCAACTTTGTAAATCCTTGACCCGGCTTCATATGGATCATCAGGGAACTTATTGGTTATCACTTTTTCGTATTGCACACGTTCCCAGGTCATTCGATTGTCAATCGACCTGTCAAGATCGTGCGCAATATTCTTCAACGAAATTGGATCATTTGCCTTGACTCCTAGATCGGCTTGCCGAGCGATATCTTCGATGTAGTCATCTACTTGACGGGCTACGCTACCTGGAATCTTGCGAGAAACTGACAAGCCTGCTTTTGGAAGCGAGGCCAATATGGTGATCGCTTCGACAAACTTGGTTGAGGCCACGCCAGCCTGGAAGTACTTCTTTTCTCCCGTGAGTGACACGGTATCTGCAAGACTGCTACCTCCCTCGGCACCAATGGTCTGGAAGATTCCTTTTTCCAACACCAGAGTCCTGATGGCCTTCTCAACCAGCTCGATGTAAGCGACATCATCTTCGATGCCATTCAGGGGCTCCAATCCCCAAATCTCAAGCGACTGGCTATGCTGAACCCGAAACTTCGCCGTGTTGTATCGATAGGTCAGCGCGCTGAAATCCTTCAAACCGAATAGGGTCTCTTTGGTCAACCCATAGGCCAGCCCCGCAGTGAACAACTTATCCGCAAATACATCGTTGAAATATGCTTTAGTTGACAACCCATCCGGGTCCCAGTACAGGATTGGGTTGCCGGCGGCGTAGGCGTAGGGCTCCTGGACCGTGGTGGGGTCGTAGAGGTCCGGCTCGCGGAAGTCGGGGTTGAGGAAATGGCCCAGCTTTGCGTCGTAGTAGCGGTGGTGCATCTGCGTCAGGCCGGTTTCCCAATCCATTACGTGACCGCCCAGGCCCAGTGGGGCGCTGGCGAAGACGCTGTCCGGCACCACGCCCGCCTCTGCACCCAGCGATGGGCTTTGGACCCGCTCGCCCCAGGGCGTCAGCGGGCTGAGGTACACCGTCCCGCTGGCCACGTGCTTGTACGCGTAGGGCGTTCCCAGGTGGTCCGTCGCGATGTAGTAGTCGTGGCCACCACCCGTGAGGTCCTTCAAGAAGGCCGGGCCCAGCGGGCCCTGGCCGATGGCGTGCGTCCACGCGATGCGCGGCGCTTCCGCCGTGCCGCGCTGCTGCCCGATCGCGATCACCCGCGAGCCGTGCCATGCGAACACCAACGGCACGTCGCTCGCCGGTGTCGCCGCCCGAATCCGGCGGTTCTGGTGGTCGTAGGCGTACGCACCCAAAACCTGGCCGTCCTCGCGGATCTCGGTCAAGCGCCGGAAACCGTCCCACGCGAACTCCCGCACACGGCCGTCGCGGTCATCGATCCGCGTCAGGTTGCCCAAGACTGGATCGTAGGCATAGACATCGATCCCGCCGGTACCGGTCACGCTGGCCACGCGGCGGTGATCGGCCGTGGCGTCGTGGGTGAAGACATCGTCGCGCACCACCGTGCCGTTCAATACCCGAGTCAGGCCGCCCAGGAGCTGGTTCCGCACCTCGCCGTAGCTTTCGGTCAGGGTGTCGGGGCCCTGGCTGCCCGTGCGCGTGATCTGGATCGACTGGAGCTGCTGCGCCTCGGTGTACTCGGGCTCCCAGGTTTCTTCGAGGCCCGGCGCCCTGCGCGTCACCTTGCTGATCTTCTTGTCCGGCGGACCCGCCTCGCCTGCTTCGCTGCACAGGCCCTCGCTCGGCACGTCCTCCCAGTCGAGGTCGAGTAGGAAGACGCCGCCATCACCCGTGATCGTGTCGAGCTGGCCCTTTTCGTCCTGTGCGAGGTCGAAGGTGGTGCCGTCGCCCCAGGCGATCCGGGTCGGCATGCCGTTGACCCACTCGGTAAAGGTCGCCTCCATGCCCATCGCGCGGATCTGGGTCTGGTTGCCGCCCGCGTCGTAGGCCATCTGGAAGCTGGGCCCCTGCGCGATGTCGATCAGGGTGACCTGACCGTCTTCGTAGCCGTACGACATCGTCACGCCATTGGGGTCGGTGTAGCTTTGGACCCGGTTGGGATCGGCCAGTCCTTCCTGTTGGCGCAGGTCCGCCAAATCGGGGTAGGTCCAGCTTCCCCAGGCGACCCCGTCGCGTGTCAGGCTCGTCAGGCGGCCCTCGGCGTCGTACCCGTAGACGTAGACTTCCTCGCTGCCCGGCTCGCCCGCCGTGATCTGTTCCAACCGACCCTGGCCGTACTGGTAGCTTCGCAGCAGGACTCCGCCGATCGTCACGCGGGTCATCCGGCCCAGGCCGTCGTAGCCGTATTCCTTGGTGGCCAGGCCCGGGTAGGTCACCTGTGACAGCCGGCCCTCGGCGTCGACGTCGGCCGTGACCCCGCCCGGCAGGTTGACGGTCGCGCTGTCGCCGCTGCCGAAGACCTGCAGCGGTTGGCCGTTGCCCACCGTCATGCTCGCCACCGCGCCCCAGCGGTTGTAGCTGTACTCGGTCAGCGGCTGGTTGCCCCGCTTGAGCCCCACCAGGTCGCCGTGGGCGTTGTAGTGCATCTGCGTCGGCAGTCCGCCCTTGCGGGTCAGGGTCGCGCAGCTCGGCCGGCCGCCCGGATGGTACTGGACCTCGATTCGCGCCACGTCGCCGATCTCGATGGTCTGCGGCTGCCCCAACGGGCTCCAGTTGCTGAAGTTCAGGTCGTGGCGGCCGCCCGTGATCGACGCCAGCCCCTGGCTCTCCTCGCTGTAGGCGAAGTCGTAGACCCGGTCGGGGGTGCGGACCTCGTCGACCCGGCCCAGCGCGTCGCGGACCCACTCGCGCGTGGTCACGCCGTTGTCGCGAAACGCCCGCGGCTGGCCGAAGCCGTTCAGCTCCAGCTCGCGCTCCGCGCCGTCGGGCAACGTCGCCCGGACCCGGCGGCCGAAGCGCTCGGGATCGACTTGGGTGCGGTTGCTCTCGAAGTCGTCGACCGTTCGGACCTGGCCGGTCTCGGCGTCGCGCCGGACCCGCATGGTCTTGCCGTTGCGGCTGACGTCGACCCCAGCCGACGCGTTGGCGATGTGCCGCGTGACCTCGGTGGTCGCGCCCAGCCAGGAGGTGCCGCGTTCGGTCAGCAGCGACATGCCCGCCTGGCCCTCCCGCTCGCGGCTGAACAGGGTCAACGTCTCGTTGCCGGAACGGTTGGGCTCGGTGGTGGTCACCGCGCGCAGGGTGTCCTGCCAGTCGTCGTAGCTGCGCTGGGTGCTGAGGCCGCGGGTGTCGGTCGTGCCCGTGGGCCGCCAGCGCCCGTCGTAGCCGTCGACCGACCAGTCCTGCCCGTGGGCGTTGGTCCCACCCGTGACGCGGTTGTAGCGGTCGTACGTGAAGGCCACGGACGTGGCCGCCTGGGCCCGTTTCGCCTGGCCGTCACCCAGCGTCGAGGCGACCGTCATCTGGGTCGGCATGCCCGCGCTGTTGAACGCGTCGGCGGTCACCTCGATCGGGCCCGAGCCGGCCTTGACCACGGCGCCCCGTCCGTTGACCTCGGCCGTGGTGGTCACGGTGTGACCTTCGCTCTTCTCCTCGGTCACCACGCGCAGCCGTCGCGGGCTGCCGGCAACCGTGGTGGCAGTCTCGGTTTCGCGCGCCTTGTCGACGCCGCTGCCGGACACCGTGGTGGTCACCGTCTGCCCGGCCGGGTCGGACCAGCGCGTCACGGTCGTGACGTCCTTGAACCCGTCCGCCACGGTGATCTTGCCCTTTTCATAGGTGATCACGATGGCGGGCTCGGCGACGTCTTCCCCCGACCCGTCGGCCTTGGCCGGGTCCTCGGGGAGCTTCTCGACGCGGGTCGCTCGACCGAAGACGTCGTAGGCGATGCGCACCCTGCCGACATCGGCCATCTGGGTTTCCACGACGCGGCCGAGCGCGTCGGTCACCAGGTGCTCCGCGTGGGATTCCCCCTCGGCTTGAACCGTCATCCCCTGGATGACCGGACCTTCCCCGCCCTGCACGACGTTGTAGGTGGTCGTGACACTGCTGCCCGCCTGGCCGGTGACGATCCGCGTCGGCAGGGACGTGGTCCCGAAATACGCGTAGGTTTCGGTCTGGCCGGTTTGGGTGTCGGTGGTGCGCGCCAACCGGCCTAACGCGTCATAGGTATAGGCCTGGTTGCGGGGGTCCGGCGCGGTTCGACGTTCCGCCGTGACCCGGCCCCAGATGTCGTAGTCGGTCTCGGTGGTGACCTCGATGCTTTGGTCCACGACCGCCACCCGCGGCCCCTGACCCGCAACGACCTCGTAGTCGAGGTTCAGCGTGCGGCCCAGTGTGACGTCGGTCGCGGTGTCGAGCCGGCCCAAGCCGTCGTAGGTGAACCGGTTCGTGACGTCGAGGTGGGTTTCCTCGGTCACGTCGCCGAACGGGTTGAGGCGACGCTCGGTCATGGCCTTGCCACTCCCGGGCAGGTTCAGGGTCCGCACGCTGAAGGAATCCGCGTCCAGGTCCTTGCCGCTGGGGCGGTAGTGGACCGAAGCGGTCCCGCCCTGGATTCGGCCCACGAGATCTTCTGTTCGGATGGGCACGCCGCTGGTGCTGAAGAAGGTGGTGTGGGTCGCGCTGGTGCCGCCCTCGCCCGAGGCGGTGGCGTCGGAGACCCGCAGGAACGCCTGCGTCACGTCGTAGCGCAGGGTGCCGCCCACGGCGTCGGTCGTGGTGGCGGGCGTCTCGATCCACCAGGGCATGGCTTGGTAGGTCCAGCTCTGGCTGGCGCCGTGGATCTGGTGGGCGGTCAGGCGGCCCAAGCCGTCGTAGTCGAAGGTCTGATCGCCGAAGCCGTCGCCCGTCAGCAGCCACTGGTGGATGGGCAGGATCGAGCCCCCCATCGCCACGGCCGTGCCGCCCTGATCGGGATCGAAGCGGAACCCGTCCAGCTTGCGCCGTTCCCAGGTTCGCGAGAAGGTGTGGGTTGCGTCGACCCCTGCGAAGGTGTAGCCCGAGGACAACCGCGTCCCGCCCACCGTGGCGAAGGTCCGACCCAGTTCCGGCACCTCGCCGCAGCCCGGCAGGGCCACCGACACGACGCGGCCGCTCGTCCCGTCGCGGGTGACGTCGAGACTCTGGAGGCAGTAGCCGTCGCCCAGGTGCGATGCGGCCAGGCTGTTCTCCGGGTACTGGGCTTCGAAGACCACGTCATCGTCGCCCGCGTGCAGCGCCTCGACCTTGACCAACCGCCGCAGTTTGAGCTGGCCCACTTCGGCCACGGGTTCGCTCCAGGTCAAAGTGTAGCCGCGCGGTGTCCCGCCGCCGCTGGTGGTTTGGTTCAGTTCCACCCGGGCCAGGTAGCCGTCGTCCGTGTAGGCGTAGGTGCCCCGGATGCTGCGGGTCTGCATCGTCTGGGTCTCGATCACGGTGCCGACCGGGTTCATCTTCCAGGTCCGGTCGACGGTGCGCCGGCCGCCGCGGTCGTTGGGCGCGTCCCACAGCTCGGTGGGGAAGCGGGCCGCGTCCTCCGCCCCCATCCGGTTCTTCCAGGGGTAGTCGACCCGCTCGGTCAACTGGACCTCGCCGTAGAGCGCGCCCGGCGCCTGCATCGAGCCCGGGAAGCGCATCAGCGGGAAGCGGAGCCGGTCGGTTTCGTCGCTCGCGCGGGTCTTCTCGTTGATCTGGCCCAGCAGGTCGCGGTACTCGGGCCAACGCAGTTTGCTGCGGAGCTTGTAGACGACGTTGCCGCGGTGGATCAGGTGCCAAGGGCCGCGGTCCGGGAAGCGGCGCACCTGGCTGAGGGCGTCGTTGCGCACCCCGACCTGGTCCCCCTCCTCGGCGAGGCCGGCCTGGATCTGGAACTGGCCCGGTTGCTCGAAGATCAGCCGCTGGTGGACCTTGGCGCCCGTGAAGTCGCGGGCGATGGTCCCCTCGGATTTGGTGGCCGTACCGCCTTCACCCGGCTCCGGGGCGGCGCCGTCGACCGCGGCCACGTCCTGCGGCCGCCACCAGACCGGCATGGCCTGGTAGAGCCGCGCGCCGTCCAGCATGCCGACCCCGTACGGCCCGCTGCCGAAGGCGTAGTCGCGGTGGAAACTGCGGCGCCAGCTCAGGTCGAGCCGGGCATCGCGGGCGCTCACGGCGAGGTCGGTCTGGTGCAGTTCGGGCGAACCGGCCAGCAGGTCGAGGCCGCCGTGGAAGCGGAGGTCGTCCACGTAGCGGGTCGGCACGCTGTGCCAGGCCACCAGGAACGGCAGGGTCCGCTGCATCACGGTGGTGCCCTGGCGGGTGAGGGTCAAGGCCACCTCGCCCTTCAGGAACCCGTGCTCGCGCAGGGCCTTGGCCTGGTTCTGGATCGCAACGTTCAGCTTCCGGGTGTCGAAGCCCACCAGCGTCCGAGCCTTCGCGTCCTTGACCTCGTGGACCACCTCGGCCGCGCCGGACTCGCCTTCGAGGCGGTAGGTCAGCTTCAGGCTCTCCTGGGCGAAGACCTCGACCTCGAAGGTGCCCATCTCAACCGTGAAGGCCAGTTCGGTCTGGGCCTCGCCCGTTCCGCCAGCCGGCACTTCGCCCTCGACAGCCAGGTCGGTGGCGTAGAGCACGCCGTAGGGCTGGTGGGTCAGCATGCCCTGCGGGTCGCGGATCCGGCCGCTCGTGTCGTGCCGCGCCGTGCCGGCCTGCCAGCGGGCCAGGTCGTAGGTCAGCCAGCCGAAGGTCCGGTAGGGGTTGCTCGCCAGCGGCAGGCGGCGCAGGCGCTCGTCCGACAGGCTCCAGTAGAGCGCGCCGTCGTGCATGAACAACTGGCGCCCCACCGGGGCTTGGTCCGCGTCACCGTCGATCCAGGTCAGGAACATCTCCTCCGCGAACGCCTGGTCGAGGGTCCATTGGCTGACACCTTGCGCCCGGCCTCGGGCGTAGAGCGCGCGCAGGTCCAGCACGCCGACGCCCACCTCTTCGTTGCCGATTCGGGTCCGCACCGCCACCAGGCCGTGGGCGCGGTCGGAAGGCCAGGCCCAGGAACCCGCCAGGCAGGTGCAGGGTGAAGCGCGGCGGGGTATCCTGGTCGAGGTCGGCCTTCTCGGGGACTTCATATATATAGAGGGAACCGTCCTGGTCGAGGCCGCGCTCGCCGAAGATCGCGATGTCGCGGGTCAGTGTCTCGCCCAGGGCGGATTGGGTCGGGAAGGCCTCGACCACGGCGCAGCGCAGGCGGGAGACGCCGAAGCGGCCCGGCTCGCCTGGCGCGGCCTCGGTGCCGGCGCGGTGGGGCCAGACGGTTTTGGCCAGGGCGCGGCGGTCGTAGGGCGGGATGGTCGGGTGGCAGCAGGTCGGATGCCTGGGGCACGATCGCGTTCAGGCCCGGGAAGCCGAAGGCGGCCGCGGCGAAAGCCGGGACCAGCCCGTCCCTCGGTCTGGTGGAGGAAGGGCGCGAGGCGGACCACCCCGCGCGGGTTGGCGTAGTGGCCCACCGGCTTGGTTTGCTGCCAGGCATGGAAGTGGCGGCCGCCGCCCAGGCTGTCCTGAAGCGTGGTGGGGTCGACGTTGGCGAGCCGTTCCAGGTACTGGCGCACGTCGTGGACCGTGGCCGTGCCGACCGGGCCGGCCTCGGTCAGGTCGAAGTCACCCAGGATCAGGTAGGGCCCGATCGCGGCGAACCCGCCCTGGGTCCCCGTGGTCGGCACGCGGAAGTGGCCCTTTTCCTCGAAGGTGGCCCCGTCGTAGTGCAGGAACATCAGGACGTAACTGTGCTGGGCGAACGAGTAGTACTGCACCACCAGTAGGGTCCCGGCGGGCAGGGCCCGCAGCCGCTCGCGGTTGTCGCGCTCAATGGCGAAGACCTCGGCGCCGGGCACCGCGGCCAGTGCCTCCTTCGTGATCAGCACCAGCTTGGGGGCCAGCATGCCCGGGGCCCGAATCGCCTCGCGGTACTCGGTGAGCAGGCGCGGCTCGGCGTGGCGGGTGTCGGTGTCGTAGACGCGCAGCTTGAAGCCGGAGGCGATGCCGTCCGGGTTCGTGATCCCGTCCAGGCCTACCAGCAGGTTGCGTAGCCCGGCATAGGCGCGCAGGTCGCCCGCCTCCGGCACCACCGTCTGGGGCCTGCTGGTCTGGGTCCGGAACTGGATGCGGTAGTGATCCTTGGCTGGCTCGGTGCCCGAGGCCGTGGTGTCCGCCGGCTGCAGCAGGGTCCGGTTCTCCTGGTCGCGGACGCCGCGCACGTCGAACGTGTAGCGCGTGTCGAGCTTGAGCGCTTCGGTCGGCTGGACGGTGAGCAGGCGGACCTCGGTCGCGGCTTCGACCGGCAGGCCGTTGGCGTCGGAGAAGGCCAGCGTGACCGGGTCGCCGCCGTCGGGGGTCAGGGTCACGGTGGCCGGGCCCACGTTGCGGACCGGCTCGCTGAATTCGAGGTAGAGCGGGTCGGCGATCAGGACGTCGGTGCCTTTGTCCTGGGGCGTGCTGGCGAGCACGGCCGGCGCGACGTTGGGGATGCCCGCCGCCTGGTCGGGTCGGACCAGCCAGACCCGCTTGTAGACGTCCTGGCTCTGGTCGAAACCATCCACCACGGTCAGGGCGACGTCGAGCTTGCGCTCGGTGCCGTAGGCGGTGGCGGGCAGCAGGACGGTGATCGCGTCGTGGCGGGTGTCGCGGGTGACCGTCTCGTTCCAGTCGACCTCGGGGATTTTGGCCACGGCGTGTTTCAGGGGCTGATCGGCCTTGATCGTGACTTGGATCTGGGGGGTTTTGCCTTCGGTTTGGCCGGGATCGAGCAGCAGCTTGCCGGTCTGCCGAAAGGTCTCGGTCAGGCCGGCGTGGACCACGGGCTCGTCGCCGTCCAGGGTCACGACCCGCCAGTCGAGTTCCAGCTCGGCGTCGTTGCCGGCGCCGCCTTGCTTGGGCCAGCGCAGCCAAGCCGTGGCCCGGTAAGCGTGAGAACCGGCCAGCAGGTACGAGGCACTGGAAGGGCGCAGTTCGAGTAAGGTGAGCCGGTGGGTGACCGGGTCCATCGCCAGGATGGTGGGCTGGCCGGGGTCGGGCTCGGCGAGGAAGTCGCCGTCGGCCAGCGGGCCGGTGAGACCGAGCGGCTTGAAGAAGGCGTTCTCCCCGTCCCCGAAACGCTGGTAGAAGTAGACGTTCTGGCAGGGATAGAAAGGTGTGGTCCCGCGGGTATAGAGGCTTGGGTTGTACCAGCTCGGCGGCGGCTCGACCCACATCAGGTTGCCGTAGGTGGACTCGACATCGTTGCGAACGTCCTCGCGCAGGCTCTGGCCGAAGATGAAGCTGGTGCTGTCGGTGTGGAACAGGCCGTAGAGGTGGGCGTAGGCCTGGCCCAGCGAGGCGGCGATGCGGCCACCGAACCGCTTGGTGCGGGTCCGTTTGGTCGTGCTGCCGAGCTGGCCGTCGCGGACGGCGACGGCATCGGCCAGCGTGGCGAAGGTGTGGGGCGTCAGAGTCTCCGGTTCGAGCGGGTTGGCCGGGAACGGTGCTTCGGGCTGCAGCGCCACGAACGAGAGCATGGCGGTCCCGATGGTGGCGGGGTCGAGGTCGCGTTGGAACCGGCCGGCAAGCCGGGGCACGGGCCCACCGTCGAGCGGCGTGATGCGCAGCCCGCCGTAAAAGGTGCCGAAGGGGTCGTCGCCGTGGCGCGGGACCTTGGCCAGTTCGGCGCGGACCTCGGCCTCGTCGGCCAGGGCGAAGCGGACCTCGCGGCCGACGCCGCCCAGCACGCGCTCGACGTGGAGAGTGGAGCCGTCGCCGAGGTCGAGCACGAAGGGTTGGCCGCCCAGGATGACCTGACCGGGACCCGTGCGGACGCTGTCCAGCTCGATCGAGGCGGTTTGGCCGTCGGGCCGGGTGACGGCCACCTGGATCCGGTCGCCGATGTGCCCGGCGATGCCCCGCTGGTAGTCGCCGCCCAGCATGGTGTCGGTCACGGTGGCGGCGGTGTGGCGATTGATCAAGCGGATCCGGCTGCGGGCCGGGTAGGTGTCGGCCGGCGCGTGGACGACGAGGTCGTCGCCGCTAGCGGTGAGGTAGAACTTCTTGAGGTCGAGGGTGCCGACGGCACTGCGGTCGGCGGTTCGGTAGCTGAACGACGCGGCCGAAACCAACGGATGGCCGTGTTGGCTGAGCAGACCGGTGCCGACGGTGACGGTGTATTCGGTGTCGTCGGCGAGCGGGGCCTGGGGGTTGAGGGTCAGGGTGCGGTAGTCGGCCTGGCGCTGGATGCGCAGCGGGACGGTGGTGCCGCCGCCCTGGAGCGTGATCGCCTGGGTCCAGTCGTCGACGCTGCCGCCGAGGGCGTGGGAGAAAGTCAGGCTGGGGATCTCGTGGCGGCTGACGTGGACCTGATTGGCGGCAGGCCGGTGGTCGACGAGGCGGAAGTCGGGCGCCTGGAGCGCGAGGTCGAGGCCGTCGCGCAGGTCGTCGGCCGAGGTGTCGGCCAGGTGGAGCTGGGCGCTGCGGGTGGTGGCGGGGTCGTAGGCGTCCACATTCTGGGGCTGGTTCCAGCGGGCGACAGCGAAGCGGAAGCCGCCATCGGCGGCGCTGGTCGCCCGCCAGGGGTGGACTTCGGTCTGGAGGGTGACCTCGGCGACGGGATCCGCGGCAAAGGTGACCTGGCCGCGCAGTTCGGTGATCGGGAACGGCAGGGCGACCAGGGCGTAGGCGCCGGAGACGGTGGCGTCGACGTCCTCGGGCGCAGCCTGCCAAGCGCCGTCGACGAAGCGGAGTCGGCCGGCGTAGACCCAAGTCTGCGCGTCCTGACGGCGCAGCAGGACCAGCGCCTCGCGGTCGCCGTGCTGGAAGCGAATGCTCGGCGAGGTCTCCAGCTCGCGGCCGACGGTGAGCGTGAAGGAGGCGAGCCGCTCGGCGCCGGCGGGCATCGGGACGTCGGACATGTCGGCGAGCCGGGTGCGGACGGCGCGCGGGTCGGCGGGCTGGGGCCCGAAGTCGAGCTGGAGCGGGCCGAGGTCGTGCACGGCGTCGTAGCGGAAGCCGCCGAGCGGCGGGGACCCGCCTTCCAGGTAGAACTTGATCGAGGCGGCCCGGGTGTGGCCGCGGCTGATCTCGCCGCGGGCCACGATCGGCAGGTGGCCCACCAGCTTGGCGCGGCCGTCGAGCTGGTCGCCGTAGTGGTAGCAGGCCACATCGAGCAGGTAGTCGGGGAACAGGTGCTGGCCGTCGAAGGTGGTGTGGTGCTCGCGGGCGCGGAGACGGGCGAAGGCGCCGGAGGGCTGGTGGCCGTGGGCCAGGAAGCGGAGTTCGGTGCGCGGCGTGTCGAGCAGCGAGACCATCTTGGGGAAGGCGACGGCGTCCGCGGTATCGGCGCCCGGGATCCAGGCGTGGCCTTCGCGGATCAGGAGGCTGCCGACGGCGGGCGCTTCGGGGACGAAGCGGGTGTCGCGGAGCACGGCGGCGTAGACCCCGTTCCCGGCGGCGGGCCAGGTGGCATCGATGCGGGTCCCGCCGGCGATCAGCCGCTCGGAGACGCGCCAGCCGTCGCCGTCTTGGCGCAGGAGCAGGACTTCGGTGGCCGGCGGGAGTTCGCGCGGCGGTCGGCGGAGCTGGGCCTGAATCGGGCCGGACCCGGTGGCGTCGGCCAGTTCGAAGGCGCGCAGCGGAGCGTAGCCGAGCGGGAGCAGGACGGGCAGGGCCTGGGTGCGGAGCGGGGTGACACAGGCGGTGCCGCTGAAGCCGGAGACGAACTGGAGCCGCAGGAAGGGGTCGTCGAAGACCTGGGCGGTGGATTGGGGCGGGCCGCGGCGGGTGAGGCGCAGGTCGAAGAGCCGGGCGCCGCCGGCGGGCGGGACGTCCAGGGTCCGGGCGATGGGGACGTAGGTGGGGTCGGTGACACGGGCGGTGATGGGCGAGCCGGCCAGGTAGGCGACGTAGCGGCCGGCGGCGTCGGTGACGGCGGTGGTTGCGGCCGCGGGGCTGGCGAGCTGGACGGTGACGCCGGCCAGCGGGTGGCTGGTCTCGCTGTCGAGGACCAGGCCGTGCACGAAGTTGGGGTGGGCCACGGGCAGGTCGCGCTCGAGCTGGGCCTGGTTGCCGTAGACGTCGCGGACCTCGATGCGGAGCTGGTGGCCGACGCGGCTGCCGTCGTCCTGAAAGGTTTGCTGCAGGGCACTGCCGTCGCTGGCTTCGCGAACCAGGTCGGCGTTCAGGTAGACCCGAACCGAGACGATCTCGCTGGCGGGCTCGAAGGACACGGCGATGTCGAAGCTGCCGCGGGCGTCGACGGAACCGGGCGCGGTGAGGTCGATCGTGGGCGGCTCGGTCTTGTGGTGCACGGTCAGCGATCGTTCGGCGGTGTTGCCGGCGGCGTCGGTGAGGGTGTAGTGGAAGGTGTTGGCACCGGGCTGGAGGGGGACGTCGCGGTCGTAGAAACGGCCGCCGAGAACGGTGACGGGCTGGCCGTCCCGGGTGAGGCTGACCGGTTTCGACAGGGCGTCGCCGGCCTCACCGATGATGTGGAGGCTGGTCCGGTTGGTGCGCAGGTCGGGCAGCGGCTCGGAGATGGCGAGAACCGGTGCGACGGTGTCGCGGAAGAGATCGCGTTTCAGGCGAGCCTCGGGCAGGCCGTCCACGGTGGCGATGAGAAAAAAGGTGTTGAGGCCTTCGGTGAGGGTGACGTCGTGGCTGAAGCGGCCATTGCCGTCGAGGGCCAGGGCGGCACCGTCGAGCGAAAGGCTGGCGTCGACGGGGGTGACGGTACCGGAGAGGGTGGCGGTGGCCGCGGCGCGGAAGCGGGGAGTGTCGTCGAGCGCGATGGTGATGGTTTCCTGCGCGAAGGCAGCCCAGGCGGAGCCCAGGAGCAGCAGGAGACCCGGAATCAATCGCTTGGCAAACATGGAGCAGACCTCACAGAAGCATCGTATCGGAACGAGTTGGGATTGGTGATGGGCTTGTTCGTTCGATTTCGAAGTGCACGGTGTGTCGATCGGGTAGACCCATGCCGTTTGGACGGGGGGCCAAGTCGTCCGGCACGCTCGGTGTTCGAAACCCTTGGGTTTGAAGAGTATGGAGCCCCCAGGGCAGGGGCCCCGGTTGGATTAACGGGAACTCACTTCCACGTGCGGTGTGAGGAACCACTCGATGCCGCGGTGCATCGGGCGGCCTTCCAGCAGGAGCAACCAGTGGTTTTCGGGAAGGCGCGTCACTTCGCGGATGCGAACCGTGCCGGTTCCGGACCGAAGCCACAGCCCGCGGAACACCCGCAGATCGGTCTCGATCTCGCGAAGTTCCAGCACATGGCCGGCCGGCGTTTTCACGACCCCGCGAATCCGTTCGCTTGAGATGGCGATCGTCTCGGGATGCTGGGCAGGGAGCGCCAACGGCTGGGTCTCGGGGTAGGCGGCGACATACCGGAAGTCGAGAGCTTGGAGATCAGCCAGCACGATGGCTCGCTGGGCAGGCTTGCGCACGTCGGCGATCAGTCTTCCACTGAACCGGAAGAGCCGATCCACGTGGAGGACCAGTCGGCCGGCCCCGCCGAGTCGGTCTTCATCGCGACCACCGGTCACTTCGATCCGACCACGGCCGCTCAGTTCGCTGGCCCGCAGCAGAACGCTGCCGCCTGAGCTGAAACCGCGACCCCGCGCCAGGACCGCACCGTCGATCAGGATTTCGGGTGCTTCGAGGCGAACCTGCCCGCCGCCGGCCTGGCCACGTCCCGGTTGGTAGGGCCACAGCGGAGCTCCGTAGGTGGTTCCGATGCTGACTTTCTCGACACTCGGATCCTCCGCGAAGGTGGCGTGGGCCGGGTTTAGGTCGTCCTCGGCATCGTGCCAGCCCTTGCCGTCGAGGTCGATCAACGAGCTGGCGTCGATTTCGATGCGCTCGGTGGCCACCAGGCGCAGCCCGCCCTCGACCTCCTTCGGCAGCACCGGATGGGTGAGCACGGCGCCATCGCGCAGGTGGATCGACCTGGCTCGGAGCGTCCCGCGGATTTCGAGACGGGTCCCGATCAGCCACAGGTCGCGGTCGGTTTCGAAGTGGTCGAGTTGAAGCGTTTCGCCGCGAAATTCGAGCGGTTCCTCGAGCTCATAATCCTCCGACGGTTGGTGTTCGATTGGATCGGCAAGATCGTCGGATTCTGCATCTTCGCGGTCTGTGTCGCGGTTCTCGACTTCCGACGCTCGCTTCTGCTCGGCCGTCAGGCCACCGCCGCTGACGATGATCGGCAGGGTGTCCGGGCCCACGCGGCAGTCGGTGCATAGGTTGAACGTCTGCAGTCGAAGCACCGGGCTGATCTGGGCGCCCACCGCCAAACTGGGCAGGTCGCCGGCCAGCACGAATTCGGTGCCGCCGTCCCGCTGGGTCATGGCCAGGATCGGCCAGGTCGTGTCGGTGACGCCGTTCACGGCCAACTCGAAGCCCACGAACCAGGGTTCGATCGTCGCGCCGTCGAGCCAGAGCGTGGTCTGGTCGGCGACCGAATCGTAAGCCTGGGTGGTTGTACCAGTGGTGGTGACGGGATCGAAGCTGGGCAGCGGCGTCAGGTCGTCGGCCTGGCCGGAGGTGGGCCCGTTGTCGATGACCAGGGTCCCCAGGGCTTGGTCCTTGTCGCGCCGGAAGTAGGTGCCGGAGCTGACCGTGCCCTCGGTGTCGGTGGTGATGGTGGCGCCGCTCTTGTCGCGGTAGTGGAGCGCGATCCGACCGCCGGCAGCTCTGCCGGTGCCCAGTCCCGCGTCGAGGAACAGGTTCCCGGTCACGGTTTCCACGTCGAGCCAGATCGAGCCGGAGCCCGCCTCGCGGCCGTGGACCTGGAAGGTCCCCCCGGCCAGGCTCTCCGCCTTCAGGAAGATGCGACCGCCCGCGTAGTAACCGGAACCCGGCATGTCGGGGTACATCAGCGAGCCGTAGGTTCCCGTTTGCGACGAGGAGTAGAGGCCGCCATGGACGCGGTGACGGGTGCTGGTGTTCTGGTAGAAGGCGTCGCCCTCGATGCCCTCGAAGCGGCTGTCGGCGTCGGCGCTGACGTGGCGCGCGGTCAGGTGGAGCCACGGCATGCCGAACCGCAGGTTCTGATCCCAGATGGGCGAGTGTTGGATGGCCGCGTTGACCAGGGTCACGTCGCGCGCCTCCAGCGGCCGGTCGAGTACCAGGCTGCTGTCGGTGAGGTGAATGTCGCGGGTCAGCCAGGCGTCGCCCGGTTCCTCCAGGATCAAGCGCAACTTGCGGTTGCCCTCCAATCGGAGTTCGGGACCCAGACCAATCAGGTCGGTGGCCCAGACGCCGCTGGTGTGGCCGTCCGTGCCGATCTCGAGTGTGCCCACTTCCATGGGACCGTCGAAGAACAGGCTGGCGCCGTGGCTGAGGGTGAGTTTGTCGATTTTGAATGCGAAGGTCAGCGTCGTGCCGGCGGGGATCAGGCTGGGCAGAATGCCCGCACTGGGCGGACCGAGCCGGATCCAGTTGGGCCCGTTGTCCAGCACCTGAGCTTCGTAGTCGGTGTCGGCCACGCGGAAACGCGCCCAGATCCCGGCCATACCCGGCGGCAGGTCGGTCCAACCGGCGTCGTCGATGACCTGCGGATCGCTGTCGCGATCGCCGACGTTCAAGGTGATCTCGCGACGTCCGGTGATGCCGGAGTAGCGCGAACGCATCAACAAGTCGTGATCGGTTTCAAGGTGGGTCGGATCCTGGCGGACGATCAGTTCGCCGTGCTGCTGGGCCGAACCCTTGAGGTACAGGGTGCCAGCACCTTTATTGTTGAGTTCGTTGGAGTTGTACTTGGTCGGTGCCAACTCGAAAGTCCAGGCGTCGACAAAGGTCCGGTCGTTGCCGTAATGGACGGCGATGCGGCCGCCGCCTCCCGCGGAAGTGGCGGCATTGTCCTTGGCCGAGATGGTTCCGGCCCCGCTTCCTTGCTGGACCTCGAGCCAGACCGAACCGCCGGCACGACGTCCCGAGTCGGCGTGGATGGCCCCGTCGAGGTTCAAGGTCCCGACCTGGAGGCGGATGGCCCCGGAGTTCCCCGGCCATGTGGGGAACATGAAGGAGCCGGCCGCCTCGTGATCGACGCGTTGACCGTTGTCGGTGAGGTTCATGCGCGAGTAGCCGCCGTGTGCCTCGCCGGTGTAGCGCTTGTTGTTCCACACGGGATAGTCGGTGTTCTTGAGTTTGTCGCTGACGGAGATGGCCGAGCTGGCGTCGACGCTCAGCGTGCCGCCGATGCTGGCGCGCAGCGGGTACGACACGGTGGAGACGCCGTTGTTGTAGGCATCGGCGACCGTCCACAAACTGCCGTTGGCCAGGGTGACGTCGTCGGCGGTGAATGCGAAGCCGTCGCCGGTGACCTGAGCCTGAACGGTAGCGTTGTCGGCCTCCAGCGTGGCGACGCGGATCGCCTGTTTGTAGGTCAGGCTGGCGCCGTTGCGCAGGGTGATGCGGTCCACGTCCATGGGGAAATCGACCGTCAGGTGGAAGTTGTCCAGCTCGTAGGCGCGGGTCCCGTCGTCGACCACCAGTTCGGTGGCGCCATCGGTCAGGACCACGGCATCGGAACCGCCGGGCTCCTCGACGGCGGCGTTGATGGTGCCGCCGTCGCGGATGAGCTCGCCGTGGACGACGATGCGGTCGGTGGCGTAGAGCGTGGCGCCGTTGCGCACTTCGAGCACGTCGAACTGGTAGATGCCTTCGTAGCTCTGGCCGGAGGTGACCGCCGGGAAACTGGTTTCGGGCAACAACTGCACGCTGGTGTGGCTGGCGACTCGGGCCGGATCCTGGCCGTCGATCGCGACCCAGAGCCCGGCGAAGTCGTTGTACGCGGGGAAGCTGCCGCTTATCGAGGTGCCGTCGCCGGCCGACGCGGCCTGGCGGGTACCGAAGCTGGGCAGGACGGTGCCGTCGGCCTCGCTCTGCATGCCACCGTTGTCCACGACCAGGCGGCCCATGGGCCAATCGCTGGTGCGGTAGAAGACGGTGCCGGCGCCGCCGGGCTTGTTGCCGGGGTTGGTGGAGGACTGGTGCCAACCGAAGGCGGTGGCGGCACCGGTCCAGCCGGAGAGATCGTCGACATGGATCGCGATCCGGCCGCCGCCGGCGCCGTGACCACTGTAGCGATAGCCGTGGGCCTTCAGGCTGCCGTTGCCGGTCAGGCTGGTTCCGGTCAAACGGATGGCGCCGCCGGCCGAGCCCCCACCGGCGTTGCCCTGGCCACTGACATCGATGGTCCCGGTCAGGTCGAGGTTGGTAAAGTCGAGGGTGACACGGCCGCCGTGGGCGCCAGCGAAGGACTCGGCTCGGTAGAAGGAGCCGCTGACGACGTCCAATGCGGTGGCTCTGGACTCGCGGCCTCCGTGATGGCGGGTCCCGTTGAGGCGCTGGGCGGCCGTCAGGGTCCCGGCGATGTCCATGGTCGGGGCGGACAGCGCGATGGTGCCTTCGTCGCGTCGGTCCTCCAAGGCCAGGGTGGCGTCGGCGGGAATCGTGAGTTGGTTGGCGGTGATGTTGCCGTCCAGGTAGAGGGTCTGGTCCGCATCCAGTTGGAAGTGATCGGCCGACCACTGCCCGCGCAAGGTGCAGACGCCGGTGAAGGTTTCGTCACCGCGCAGGAGCAGGTTCAGGCCGTCCGGCAGTTCCCAGCGGGCGTCGTGGAAGCCGAGGCCAGCCGGGATGGCGGTGTCCTGCTGCAACAGCGTCGCCCCGTCGCGGACTTCGACCGCATCGTAGGGGAACCCGATGACCAGCGTGTCGCCGGGCTGGAAGTTGGGGAAGCTGACGTTGGGATCGCTGTAGACCAGGTCGCCCTCGGAGCGGGCGATGCGGCCGCGAGCCTCCGGCGCCCCCTCGGCCCAGACGTACATGCCGGTGAAGCGGTCGAAGCCGGTGAGTCGCGGCAGGCTGAGCCGGTCGACGGTATCGGGCCCGAACGGGACGTCACGGGTCAGGGTCATGTCGGTGTCGAGCACACCGCGGATGCCGACCAGCGGCGTTTGGTTTTGGCCCGAGTTGTCGGGGTGATCGGCCACGATGAGGCGGTCGTCGAAGCCGTCGACCTTGCTGGCGTCGGGACGACGCACGAACACGGTGCCCGCACCGCCGTCGCGAGCGCCGAAGGCTTCCACTCGCAGATCGGCCGGATCGCCCCAGATGGCGATACGCCCGCCGCTGCCGTCGAGCTGGCTGCCGGCGCTTTCGCCCTCGGGGTAGGCGTTGGCCGTGACGCGGGCGAAGCCGTGGATGGCGGCGGCCTGCAGCCAGAGACTGCCGCCGCTGCCGTTGTACAGGCTGCCGGTGTTGACGCCGTTGGCGTGGACACCGCCCTGGAGCCAGAGGGTTCCGGCCTCGAGGTGGATGGCGCCGCCGCCCTGCCAACTACCGACGGTCGTCGGTTCGACGATGGAGCCCGGGTTCAGCCAGGGATCGCCACCGTTGCTGCCGCCGTGGCCGGCCTCGGCGATGTCCGGGCTGTAGAGCATGGCGTTCTGGAAGCCTTTGGTGGAGACGTCGATGCGCGAGCGGCTGTCGACCACGAGGTGCTGGGCCACGTTCAGGTGCGAACCCGCGACCTGGTGGATGTCGGTGCGGTCGCTGGCGGTTTGGGTCAGCACCGCGCCCTGGACCAGAACCAGGTTGTCGAGGCTGAAAGCGCCGTCGAGGATGTGCTCGCCGCCGTCGAGGATGACCGTGCTCGGCAGGTCTCGGGCATCGAGTCGGGTGCGGACGAGCGGGTTCGCCCCATCGAAACGGGTGCCGTCGATGCGGTTCACGGTGATGGTTCGGGCGGTTTCGTTGCCACCCAGGTCGCGGGTAGTGACGGTGACCTCGAACGAGGCCGCCGCACGCAGCGCTTCGGGGATGGCGTAGCTCGCGGTGAAGGTGAAGTCGTTTTCGAACAGGCTGCCCGCGTCGAGCTCTTCGTTGGCCACGGTGACGCGGTAGTCGAACAGGCCGTCTGCATCGTGCAGGCGAATGTCGAGGTCGAGCGTGAAGCCGGTTTCAAGATGGAACGGCAATGGCTGGTCGGGCAGTGGCGAGACGAAGGTGACGTCCGGCCCATCGACCGCCGTGCGGTTGGCGACGTCGAGCTGGAGCGCCAGGCGGCTCTCGTTGCCCAGGCCGTCGACCCCGACGATGTCGAGGGTGATCGGGCCATCCGCATCGACCCCGGGCACGCGGGTCTGAACGGTCGTGCGGTCGGTGTTGGGATCGTAATCCTGAGCCGTCAGGGGCAGGCGTTCGCTGCCGAAGGTCAGGTAGGATTCGGCGACGCCGAGCGGGTCGGTCATCTTGAAGACGACGGTCAGCGGGTCGCCTTCGGTGACGGCGCTGTTTTGCATCGGCTCGTGGAGCGTGATGGTCGGGCCGGTCAGGTCGTGGACGATTTGAACCGTGCCGGTGTGCACGCCGATCTGGCCGAAGTGATCCTCGACCTCGACGCGGTAGGCCATGGTGCCCTCGGGCAGGTCGTCCGGCAAATCGAAGCTGGTGCTGAAGGAACCGCTCGTTCCCGACACAACCTTGCGGTCCACGTGGCCGGGGTTGCCGTCGTAGGTCAGCCGGATCTCCGCCAAGTGACGGTCGTCGGAGGCATGGATCGTCATCAATTGGGTCAGCGTGGGGTTGATGGCGGTTGGCACGTTGACGCCGTCGACGACCGGAACCTGATCGACCTGAAGGCTCAAGTCGCCCAGATCGAGGGTCTCGCGATCCAGCGTGAACGCCTGCTGGACGAAGGCGAGAAGCGCCTGCGATTCACCGTCCAACGTGTAGTCGCCGTAGGGGAGGTTGGCGATGGCGAAGCTGCCGTCAGTTTCGGTGGCGACTTCGGCCAGCACCTGCTCGCCGTCGAGCACGCGGAGGGCGAAGCCCGTGACCGGATCGCTCTGGGCGTCGCGCACCACACCGGAAATCGCACCGGCCGGTTCGAGAATCAAGTCCTGGGTGCGGCTCTGCTCCGGTTGCAGGTCCTCGATGGTCTCGATGCCGACGCGGCCGGAGATCGGATCGGTCGCGGTCAACCGCAAGGTGCGGGCGATGACGTCGGTGAAGCTGTAGTTCCCGGAGGCATCGGCCTGGGTGGTTTGCCAAAAATGCTCGGGCAGATCGGGATAGCTCAAGGTGACCGTCGCGTTGGCGATCACGTCGACCTCGTTGGTGTCCAACACCTGACCGGACACCTGACCCAGGCCCTGGAGCTGGATGTCGTGGCCCGTGCTGATGGCGCCGGCCTGCTGGAGACTGGGCGCGTCCAGGTAGCCGAAACGGCCGGGCGCCTCGACCGTGATGGCGTGGGCGCGGTTCAGGGGCAGCAGGTCCAAGACGTAACGGCCGTCCTGATCGGTGGTGGTCGGGACGCCGTCCGCGCGGACGATGGCGCCGACCGCCGGGCTGCCATCGGGATGGGTCACGATTCCCTGGTAGCCGCCCATGGGATGCAGGAAAAGGAAGTGGGTTTGGGTCAACGGGTGGCCATCGACCTGAACCGCGGTGTACCGACCGCGGGTGGCGGTGCGCAGACGGAGTTCGTGGGTGCCCGTTGGTACCTCGTGGAGGTACACCTGGTCGTCGACGGCGTCGATCGGTGCCTGGTCGTTCAGTTGGATTTGGAACGGGCCGCTGTCGGTGCCGACGTCGAGCGAGAGGTGCAGCGTGGGGCCGTCGAGCTGGATGTGCAGCGGTACCTCGCGATAGGCCTTGGCTGCCGAGCTGTTGCCGGCGAACACACGCAAGATGTTCTCTCCCTGGCTGAGACCGGTGGGGACCTGATCCAAGTGGAACCGCAGCCCGTCGGCTTCGAGCGTGGTGTGGGCGGCTAGCGACAGGCCTCCGGTCATGAGATAGGTGAGCGCGGGGTCGATGGTCGAGTCCTGATCGGTTTCGTCGATCGGGATCGTGACGGTGAAAGGCAGGCTGTCCAGCGTGTAGCCGCCGGCGGGCGCGTCGATGGTCGGCGCGGTGCCGTCCAGGTACAGTGTGCCCAGGTTCAAATCGTCGGTCGGTGCGCCCAGGTCCCAGGTGCGGTGGGACGTGCCCGCGCTGATCTCGAGTTGGTAGGTCGAGCCCACGGGCAGGCGCGGGATCGAGAAGCTGCCGTCGGCCCCGACGCGCCCGCCGCGCCAGAGCTCCCCGCTCACGATGCGCCAGGTGGTCAGGCGGGCCGTGTCGCTCTGGTAGATCAGGTCGCCGGTCAGGTCGACCGTAGCTTGGGTGCGCACGGTGACGGCGTTGGCGCCGCTGACCAGCGTGACGTTTTGTTCGACCGCGATGAAGGCGTCGCGGACCTGGAGGACGAAGTTGCCGGTAGGCACGTCGTCGAAGCGGAACTGCCCGGTCGCGCTGATGATGTCCGACCCGACCAGGCGCCCGGTGGTGGTCAGGAGCTGCACGGATCCGCCCGGCATGATCCGGTCGCGGGTGTCCAGCACGGTGCCCACCAGGTAGGCGGTGGGGTTGAGGTAGAGGTCGAGGTCCTCGCGGTCGGCGGCCTGAACGGTCAGCGACTCCTTGAGCACGTAATCCAGGTTCTCGTCCTGGGCGACCAATCGGTAGACGCCCGGATAGACGTGATCGAGGCCGAAGACGCCCAAATCGCTGGTCGTGGTGCTGTACACGCGATCGTAGCCGCTGCCGGTGGCCCGTTGACGCCACAGTTCGACCAAGGCGTTGGCGACCGGCGTCTGGCTGCCGTTGACCCGCACGGTTCCGCCCAGGAAGAAGCTGGGCTGGAAGCCGAGGTCGGCGGTGTAGGTCTGGCCGTCGGTGGCGGCGTCGATCGTGACCGGCAGGGTGCTGGTCGTGCCGCGGTCGGCGTCGTAGGCGGTCAGCGTCACTTCGCCAACGGGAATGTATTGGAAGTAGTAGGAGCCGTCGCCGAACAGGGAGGTCGTCTTGCGGGCCTCACTGCCGGCCATGGTGAGGGTCACGTGGCCGTGGGTGACGGGCGTACCGTCGGAGAGGGTGACGTCGCCGGTGATGTCGGCCACGCCGCCGAGCTGCAGTTCGAGGTCGTGGTGGGGCTGGGGATCTTCACCCTCGGCGGCGTTGGTGACCAGCAGGGTCGCGGCCTGGCGCGGCGAGAAGGGATCCTTGGCGAAGAGCGAGACCTCGCCCGTGACGATCGGCGCCAGTTGGAACCGGCCCAGCGCATCGGCTTGGGTGTCGATGTAGGCCGGGCGCTCGACCCAGACCTTGGCGTAGGGGACCGGGGTGCCGTCGGCGTAGGTGACGGTGCCGCCGGCGAAGGTGGTGGCCCGGAAGGTCAGGTCGGCCTGGACCTCTTCGCCGTGGCTTTCGAGCTGGACGGTTTTCGAGGCGGCCTGAAGCGAGACCGGCTCGGTGGCGATGACCCGGATCGACTTGCCCAGCGGGGCGCGGTTGTAGCGGAAGGAGCCGTCGGCCAAGGAATCGACCCAGACCATCTTCATGTTCTCGCCGCCGCCGTACCACATGAGGCCCACGCGAACCGGCAGGCTCAGGGGCGCGCCGGTCTCGTCGCGGACGAACCCGTGAACCACGCCGGTGCCCGCGAAGGTCACGGTTCGCTCGGTGTGGCCGCCGTCGGCGTCGGTGAGCACGATGTCGGTGTCCAGCTCGTGGTGGTGGACTTCGTCCTTGGCGCGGACGTTGAGGTGGGTGCGGGGCAGGTTCTTGAAACTGACCTGGCCGTCGACGTCGGTGAAGGCGTGGCCCACGATCAGATCACCTTGACGCAACATGACTTGGAGCCGGGCCGGCGGGCGGCCGTCGGCGAGCTGGAGCTGCAGGTCGAGGTCGACCATGGTGGCGTATTCGAGGTTCTGGGTGGTGGTTTCGTGGGCGCGGTCGAGGCGGACCTTGACCCGGGCACGCGCACTGACGCTGCTGTGGTAGCTGTGGAGTTCGTAAGTACCCAGCGCGAGGTTGGTGAAGCTGTAGCGGCCCGCGCTGTCGGAGCCGGTGAACAGGGAGCGTCCCCGTTGGCGCAACTCGACGGTGGCGTTGGCGAGCGGCTGGCCGTCGTAGAGAACCAGGCCGTCGAGATGGGTGACGGGGTCGATTTGGAGGGTGACGTCGGGGTTGGGTCGGTACAGCGTCGGCGTGACTTCGAGGTGGCCTTCGAGGCTGGTGGCGGGGTCGGTGCCGCGTAAGGTGTAGGGCCGCATGGGCAGGCCCTCGAAGAGGAAACGACCCTCGTCGGCGGCGCCGAGGGCGCCCGTCAATTTCTGAAGCAGGACGTCCCGCTCGCGTTGCAGGGCGACCTCGGCCTCGGCGATCAGGTCGCCGGCGTGGTCGATGAAACGACCGCCGACGGTGACCGCGCGTTCGAGCCGTAAGGTGATTTCGACGGGCTCGCCGTCGGCGGGCAGGCCGAATGTCTCGGCAGCGATCAGGCCGTTGCCGGCGTTGGCGGCCAGCGTGATGGTGCCGACGGGCACCAGGTCGAAGCTGGCCATGGGCTGGCTGGGGGTGAGTTGGAGCGTGCGGGCGACGCGCCGCTGCGTCAGCGGATCGTCGGTGTTGTTGGTGATCAAATCGGGGTAGACCAACTCGATGCCGGCGTAGTCGACCGGCGTACCGTCGTGGTCGACGACCCGAACTTGGACGGTGCCGCGACGGTTGAGAATCAGGTCGTGGCGGAAGCGCAGGTCGCGGTCGAGCTGGATCTTGGCCATGGCGAGGTGTTGGGTGTCGGGATGGTAGACGCGCAGGTCGACGATCTTCTTGGTCTGGGAGTCGACGAGCGTTTCGAAGCGGTACCAGCCCTCTTCGTCGACCGTGGTGCGGGCGCGCACGCCGGAGACGTAGGCTTCGACGATGGTGCCCTGCGGTGCGGGCGTGGTGGTGTCGACGTCGAAGATGCGGCCGAAGAGGTTGCTGGGCTCGGCCTCCCCGGCGAAGGCCAGTACGATCTCGCGGGGCTCTTCGCCAGGCGCGAGCGCCGTCGGGATGTAGGTGTACTTCTCGGTTTCGCCGAGCAGCGTGTTGCTGCCCCAAACTGTGGTTTCGCGGGTGTTGAGCCGGTCGAGGTGGATCCGGCCCTCGCCATCGGTGATGACGCTGTAGATGACCGCGTCCTCGATCGGCATGCCCGGGCCGTTCTGGCTGGTGTCGGGCAGGGAGCCGGTCACGGTGACGCGGCCGATGACGGGAAAGCCGGAGGCGTCGACGAGTCGGACGACCAACTCGGATTGGGGTTCTTCCCGCACGATGACGTCCTCGCGCCCGGCGAGGGGCACCCAGGTGTGGGTGTGGGCGATCACGGGCGGACGCAGACCGGTGAAGTCGTGAGGGCCGACGCCGGCGTTGTCGATCGGGGTCGGGCTCTCCGCGCCGGAAAACAACACGCCGCTCCAGTTGCCGGCCCCGTCGGTGTAGGAGAAGGGTCGGCCCTTGAGTTCACCGGTGGAAGGGTTGTAGATCGGGGCGAACGGGATCGGCTGGTTGGCGACATCGAGGTAACGACCACTGACCCGCGAGGGCGGGCGCACGACGATTTCGAGGCTGGCGATGTCGGGTGTCTCTTCGGTCAAGCTGACACGCAGGCCGCCGTAGAGCGCGATGTCGCCGGTGACGGGGTCTTTGCGATGGGCGGCGACGTAGGTGGACGGCAGATGCGGGATGTCGCGCAAGGTGAAGCGGCCGTCGGCGCTGGCGACGGTCCAGCGACCCTGGCAGGCGACCTTGATATGGGCGACGGCGAAGCCGTTGAGGTCCACCACCTGACCGCTGATGGACCCGGTCTTAGCGACGTGGTCAATGTAGACCAGGTTCTGCGCGACGGATTGATCGGCGACCAGGCTGGCGGTGGCCTGCAGCAGGCCGAGATCGCGGCGGTAGCTCCAAAGCGTGCCGGTTCCGACCGGTGCATTGGCGAACAGGAAGTTGCCGTCGCCGTCGGTGCGGGTCAGATGGGTGTAGGGGAAGCCGCTGACCCAGTTGGGTTGGGCGCGGAACTCCAGCGGGTTGGTGCCGTAGACGGCCCAGCCGACCCAGGCGTCGACGACCGGAGTTTCCACGCCGTCGATCAGGGTGGTGACCCGGCCGGAGATGGTGCCGGCCCCTTCGGTGAAGGCGATGTTCACTTCCAGGGGCGAGGTGTTCTGGGTCAGGAACACGCCGCGCATGCCGATGTGGCCGTCCTCGGATTGGGTCTTGATCAGCACCTGGCCGACTTCGACACCGGTGAAGCGGTAGCGGCCGTCGGCATCGGTTTCGGTGACCTGGGTGCCGTAGATGCTGGTCTGGGGATTGAGGACGACGGGGGTGTAGGCGACGGGGCGACCGTCCTCATGCTGGACGCGGCCGTAGATCTCACCTTGTTGGAGGAAGGCGAATTCGGTCTCGACTTCTTGGCCCACGGCTTGGGGGTGAAAGGTCTCTTCGCGGTATCGGCCGTCGGGCAGGAGGATGCCGATCTTGAAGCTCCGCAGGCTCTGGATGGCCTCGCTGAGCCGGTCCCACGCGGGGTTGTCGGGCGGGACCTGGTAGTCGTCCCAGACCGCACTGAACGGGTAGAACGGGACGAAGTCGAAACTGAAACGGCCGTCGGCGTTGGGCGCGACGGTATGCAGGATGACGGCGTTGCGGTGGTCGTAGCTGGTGCCTTGATCGTTGGCGTCGACCAGGTCCTGCCAAAGGAAGACCTGGGCCTGGGTGAGATCGGTGCCGTTGCGGTCGGCGACGCGACCGGCGACGGTGACCCCGCTGAAAAAGGTGGACCCTTCCAGGGTACCCGACGCGGTTTCGAGGAGCGTGCCGTCGACGGCGGTGAGATTGCGAAGGTTGTAGTGAATGGTGCGGTAGGGGCCGAGCGGCATGCGGGCGGCCACGGTCAGGATGCGGCCGTCGTCCTGAAGGACGGCGGCGGCGACGGGCTCACCGTTGATTTCGAGGTGGTCGCCCAGGTCACCGAGTGCGGTCAGGTCCAGGGGTTTGGTGAAGCGGAAGACCAGGTCGCGACCGTAGACGTCGGCAGCCATGTTGTGGCGCGGTGTGAGTTGCTGCACGCCGGCGAGCGCGAAGGGGGTTTCGGCAAACGCGGAGGCGGTGGTCGACGCATCGCTGCCGTCACTGACGTGCTGCATCAGGTTCCGATCGAGGTCGAAGCCGACTTCCATCAAGGTGGTCATCGAACGGGTGCCGCTGTCCCAGAATCGCGTGACGTGGGGATCCAGGGCCTCGGTATCGGCAAGGAATTCGTCGTCGGTGTCGGTGGCGGTCGTCGCCGTGTGGACGTTGGTCAGTGTGGCGAGGACGCGGACGTTGGCCGGCGTGTCGGGCGACTGTGGGGTCAACGAAAGGCGCGGCGTGGCCTCCAGGTTGGAGAGCCAAACCAGGTGGCGGTTGGATCCCAGGGGAAACAGGCCACCAAACGGGATGTCGCGCGTGCCCTGACTGTCCATCACGGCGCCGCGACCGTCGCGGATCGTGACATCGAGGGGTTGGTCACTCTCGATCAGACCGAGGAACAGGCCCGGGGTGCCTTCGGTTTCGCGCAAGAGGAACTCGAGCAACGAGGTGGCGCTGCGGCCGTCGGCGATTTGGGACAGCACCGTGGCGAAGACCGCATCCAGGTCGGGCTCGCCCAACCGCACCGCGTGGCGGCGGAAACGGTCCATTTCGGGCAGGTCGTTTTGGGAGCGCATGGTCCGGGCCCACAACTGGGCGTGGATCTGGTCGAGGTCGTTGCCGAACGCGGCGCCCTGGACGGCGCGCACCAGACCCTCGTTGTAGGCGCGCGGGATCGCGCCGGGCAGGGGGGCCAGGCCGACCGGCAATTCGTCGTCGGCCATCTGGGCCAGGTCCATCAGGGCCTTGGCGTAGCGCTTCAGTGGCTCGCGCAGGGCCGCGTCGATTTGATCGAATTCGGCGGGGAAGTTGAGCACGTAGGGGGAGATCCGCTCACCGCGGGGCGAGACGCCGACGCTCAACTGGAGCGCGCGGTCGACGCCGCCCTCGACGCGGTAGTAGGAGGCGATCACCTTGCCGTTCACCAGCGAGCGCATGCGGTAGTGGAGCGTGCCTTGGGCGCCGGGGGCGAGGTCGGGAAGGGTCTGGTTGGGATTCCAACCGTTTTCGATCTCCACCCCGGTGAGGCGGAAGGGATCGAGGCTCACCGAAAAACTTTGCAACGGTACCGTGCCCACGTTGGTGATGTGCATGAAAAGATCGTAGGGTTCACCCTCGGCGACGGCGTCCGGGTGCTCGAAGGTGACCGAAAATTCCGGGCTGCGCACGTAGACCGTGCCGACGCTGGAGGTGCGCACGGTTTCGGTGCCTTGGGGCAGGGCGACTTCGCCGGTGATGTCGACAGCCACCTCGTACATGCCCGAGATCTCGCCGGTCAGAAGGTACTCGGCGACGGCTTCCTCGCCGCCGGCGATGTCGGCGCGATCATCCTCGGTGGCGGCGACGCCGTCCTCGCCCAGATTGACCATGTCGCGACGAAGCTGTTGATCGCCGCCTGGCGCCAATTGAACCGGGACGCCGTAACGCGTGGCGTCGGGCAGGCGGATCTCCGATTTCAGGTCGGTGACCCGAACGTCGAACCCATCCGGCGCGGCATTGAGCACGATGGCCGAGAGGTTGAAGTGGTTCTTCATATAGTGGAACTTGCCGGGGATGACCAGTAGGCTCATCAGATAGCGTTCGGTCGCGATGGGCGTGGTCTCGGAACTGCCGTTGCCGCCGCCGGAACCGCCGCCCAGCGGTTCGCGCACGACGAAGCTGCGGAAGTAGGGTTGGATCGGGTCCACGATCACCTTGGGCTCGAAGGAGCTGTGCTCGTTGCGCGGCAGCAGAACGGGGACGTCGACATCGACCTCTTTGGATCCGACGATCAGCGACAGGTTGAAATTGATGGAGCGGAAGTCGTCTTCGTTGAAGGCGTAGCCGAGGGCCTGCAGGTCGTCGCGCGAGAGTTCGTTGACCTCCACGCGGCCGACGATGAGCTCCTCCAAAACCTGAATGGTGGCTTCGCTGGGCTTGGCGAGGGTGAGGGTTTCGCCCTCGTAGTGAAGCTGGACGTCGCGCAGGACGTAGGGCCCTTCTTCGGTGAACAGTGCCCGCGGCAGGGTGATGGCCATGTCCGCGGCCGGCACCGAAAAGGTTTGTTCGACGAAGTTACCTGGCCCGGTGAGCGAGGCGCGCAGGGTCATGCCCGCGCGCAAATCGCCGTCGTAGCGAAGCTGAACGACCGGGTCGACTTCGGCACCGCCCAGCAGCAGCACCTGTTCCGGGTTCTCGATCGTCAACCCCATGGTCTTGATTTCAAACTCTTTATTGAAATTGGGAGCTTCGGAAAATGATGTTCCTTGCCCTAAACTTGAAAGGAAAACCAGATTCAAAATAAAAAGCGTAGAAATCATGAAAACAGACCTCGACCTTGGCCCTTTCTCTCAGACGGCGGAAAAAGCCTGCAGAATGTGGAAAAGTGAGTGAGAGCACGCTACTGGCCGTTGAAGCCACAGCAATGCCAGTCGGTCTAGAGAAACCGACGCACCAAATAACCCCTTTCAGTGGGGCACGGAACAGAGTCGATCAAAGGGTATTAGCAGTGTCATTCCAGATGATTGGGTTTATGACATGGGGCCTCGAACCGAAGTGAGCGCACTGAGCGGCAGTGCACGATCGATGTGTCCGTTGGGTTATTGGGTTGATGGAGAATCCAAGATGAAAACAAGCTCTGTTGGTTTTTTTTAAATGGTTGCTTTTTCACGAGAGAGCAAAAAAACCCAAAAAACGACTGTCTAGATTTTCAGCAATGATTGGTTTTTCTAGGCTTTTTGACCTTGATGGTAGCTTGTTTAGCTACGTCAACTGTGTCTCATTTTAAACTTTTCAACCTGATTGCAAAAGTAAATTTTTGTGCATTTGGCTCTCATTGCGATGCACGGAGAACTTTGAACCTTCATCCCTATTTACTTTTCTTTTCACTGTTGAATGAACCGAGGTTTCCACGAAAGATTCTCTCACGCAGCCCAGACAGCCCTTGTCTATTTATTCAAATTTGAACTGGTTTTTTTAATCATGAATCAGGATTGGCCCAACTTATTTCCAATTGCGGCGCACCCATTCGGAGAAAACGGCCATGTCCACCAGGAAAGTGCCGGCATCGGGATCTCTGAAGACACCGATGGTCTCCCGGGCGTTTGGAGAGATGTTTGCCTGGTAACGCATTTGGTGCGCCGTGAAAGGAATCAGCCTGCAGACATCCGTCAGGCGAAACAGCCCGGTTTGGGCTAAAAGTTGATTGCCATTCCACCCGGTATCTACCGGCCTCCATTTGGGTACCAGGTGTTCCCGATAGTAGGGCGCGAATACAGTCATGCGGATGACCCACTTGGAGAACTGTTTGCGAACCCCCATGACCAACCAGGGATTATCTCCACGGGCTATGATTTGTTTGAGGTGGCTCCTGATCTTGACGATATCCAGTTTTAGGACACCCTGAATGTCCTTTGCGAAGAAAAGCCCAGGGTAGCCCAGAATTTGGTCCTGGTTCCAAGTCTTGCAGTCGGCCCGAGTTACGACACTCAATTCATCATCATCAAAAATGTCAGACACGATGGGACTCCTTTTTCGTTTGGATGGTGTTCCATGTCAGGGCTAGTGGTAACTTCATCAAGGTAACGGGCCCTGACGACGAGGCGCTTCTCCAGACGCCAAGAACACCACAATGAGAGCTATGTTGTCTCGTCCACCCTGGGAATTGGCTTCCTGAATCAACTGGTGGACCAGTTGATTCGGCGATACATTCGATTGGCCCATGAGAAGAGTGAGCGCTTCATTCGGAACCATGTGATGGAGCCCATCAGTGCATAGGAGGAGCCGATCTCCCTCTTGCAACACTTGAAGACTGTGGTCAATGGCCATGGACTTGCCGCCCAGGGACTGCAGTAACCGTGTGCGAGCAGGATGGTTCCTAGCTTCCTCCGATCGGACAAGGCCGGCATCGATTAGGAATTGGAGGTAGCTGTGGTCCCGAGTGCATTGCTTTAGTTGGCCGTCGCGAAATAGGTAAAGGCGAGAGTCACCCACATGTGCGATGTGGAGCCTCTGACCAGAGATGATTGCCGCCGTCAGGGTGGTCCCCATCCCAGCCCACTCCGGTTGGGCTACCATAGAGCGAATCAAGAATCGATGGGCAACCCACAGGGCATGACGGAGGATTTTGGGAGGTAGATCATCTTGGGGCTCTAATCGCATGCGGCCCCAGGAGGAGGGCCAGATCCAACGATTTTCGGACCATGCCTCGGCGATTACGCGATGACACTGTCGGATGGCTAGTGTACTTGCCACTTCACCCGATTGATGACCACCGAGTCCGTCGGCTACGGCAAAGGCGCCCATATCGGCGTCATACCAGAGCGCGTCCTGGTTGGTAGGGCGCACAAGACCTTTGTCTGTGCCACCGAATGCTTCACATATGGGCTTTGGTGAGTTCTCAAGATCAGCAAGGTGAGGAGGAGACTTGAAAGACAGGAATTGGCGAAGACGTCGGCAAAACGCTGGCATAAATACCTCGAATTGGGGGGAAATAACAGGAGGAATCATAGAGAAACCACGGGCAATCATGGCTTTTCCGGCAATCGGAAGTCCTTTGTCGTCCTCCGCACCTCCAAAGGAGGGATGAAGCACTTAGAGCAGGCTGGAGCCTTGAAATTTGAAAATTCTTTTGGTATCAGCCCTGTGAAACCGCAGCGCGAATCAAACCGAGGCTCCCCTCACATGACGCACTGGGACACATCCCAATCCAAGCGTTCGGCTGAAAGCATCAACGCTCAGAAAAGTGAGCCAGTAGAGACACCGATGGCATAGAAACCACGACAAAGACCGTGAAACGGGCAAAGAGCAGGGCAAAACGAACACAGTTGGGTCTTAGACGAGAGGTGTTCGATGGGAATGAAGAGGCCGGTCGCAACCATGGACGCTGGTGGAGTGAAAAATCGGCTCAGGGTGCCAATCCCCTCACGTGGAGCTTTTTGGATACCCATGGAAATCGGGACCACAACCCGCCTCAATCCCAGGAGAAGCCACAAAAAAGTGGCACAGAGACATCTCGAAACATATTGAGCAGGACAGATTGCCACCTTGGACTTGCCGATAGTGGTAGAGGTCTCCGAAGGTTAGGGCCGTATTTTTGACGCGTGATTTGGGGCAAGGACGCTTTGGCATGGAGGATTGTGCACGTTCAAAAATCCGGCGAGTTTTCGGGACCTGACTGAGTATGGGCACGAAAAAGTTGGCTTGGCCATGCGGGCCAGAGAAAGGGCGAAAACTGAAAAGACTCCCAAACGGATGACCATTTAACGAGGAAGAATGGCTGGGCCTGTCAATCATCGCTCTAAATATATAGGCCCGACTGTTGGGATTTTGCAACTAGAAATTAATTCTATGTTTTTTGGCATTTTCGATAGAATGGAAAATAGAACTAGATAAGCTCCATCGAAATTCGCCAGACCTGTAGAATCACTGAAGCAAGGCACAAATTTACAACAGCTTAGCGGAGTACAATTGATCTTCGGTGGCAGTAAGGATGTTTTCAAAAAAGGAGGGAAGAAATCTCAAAAAATCCATCGCAGCATTTTGAATGATGAAGGACAAAGCAAAAGCCGCAAGAGCAATGGCCTTGTGCAAGAGATTTAAGTGTCTTGGTTTCAAAAAGATGGATGGGGTACCAATGGCGCCCCCGGCAAAGAGGGACATTTCATTTGTACTCCTCTGAAAATCATCAAAATGTAAGTGGAATCGAGTCGTGCCGACAAGAAAAGCGGAATGTCTGCGAATAACAATTCATTTCTCCCCATGCTGACTTGTAGCTTGAATGGATTTTGAACACAGGAAGGTTGAATCTTAATTGAAATCGACCTTAAAAGATAAGTGTTTTTTTATCAGTGTTTTAGGGGATGCTTTGTTTCTTTCGGGTGAGAAAAATGGAATCCACCTCAGTCGACTAAACTGAGTCGCTGTCAAGTTCTTGCCATTGATTTTTGTCGACTTACCTCATGGAAGTCTGATCCGCGGTCAAAACTCCCTCCCTGCTAGAGGTTGACCTCAGAGCAGGGAGGAAATTAGAATAATGAGTTAAATTAGGGAGCGCTGTATTGCGTGAAAAAGGGCGTGCCGTCGGAAGAGCTGGCGCTTGGGCTTGAAAATGAGCCAGCTTACCAATCCAAATTCGAAACCGATCCCAGTTTGTCAGAAAAGCGTTTGAGGGGCGTGTCGGGGTTCAGGTGAAGAAGCATTGCGGCATCAGATGGGCAACTGGAGGAGTTAATGCCGCGGGACATTGCCCCGGGAAAGAGTTTTGCCAAGGAAAAGGGTGCCGGTAAAAAATGGAAAAATGAGAAGTACCTCTTACTTCTGCCTCCGATGGTCGCTCTAAAAACCGGCGATATTGCCAACATCTGGAAGCACCATCCCGACGTACCATTGGAACTCAAAGAGGCCATCAGAACCAAGCGCAAGAACATCTTGAATATCTTAGGCCGCTATATGGATGGCAGATTGGAGATGAGAAAAAAAGGCTTGGCGAGGGTGAATCCTTGTCTCTTGACGAGGCTCGGATCTACCAACCGATTGATCGGATCCCCTATCTGAAAACACCTAAAGACCAAAAGCTATATTTGGGTATTCAATACAAATGGGCTGCCCGTGCGAATATGGGAAAACCGCAGCCGGTCGAAGCCAGTGCGGTAGCGGGAATCCTTGGGGAAAAGGAGTACCGACGGTTCCATCTAGAGATCTGGCTTAAGGAGCTTCAGGAGCAACGCTCCAACTCCTTAGAGAAAAACCAGGTCATCGAAGATGCAACCGAATTTGGCTCGGCTTTGGGTGACGGCCCGATGGAACTCGATCGCTCCCCAGAACCAAGTGATTCAGTCCCGATAAAGGAATCTCTGCGCTTCAATCACACGTTGGAGGTTTCCGGCGGCTTTTCTTCATCAATGACGGAAAATGAGACTGAGGAAAACGGTTTATTTGACTCGATCGAAGAGGTACCAGATAGAGAAACCCCCTCATTCCGTGTCGGCAATTTTCACAGGTCCCATTCTCATACAGAGGTTGGAACACAACCTGAAAGCAAGGCTTGGAAGAATTTCATTCGTCGAAAATCAGGTATTCCTTCAATGGCAATCGCAAAGACCCGACTTTTCATATACGGAGTGATTTTTTCAATCTTGGCAGGGGCTGCATTTGCCGGGGCAACCGCTTTGTTTTCAACAAATCGGCCCATTGAAGCATTAGTAGAAAATTGGGAGAAGAAAGGTCCTGAAGGCATTAAAGATTTCATTTCAAAAAAAGAGAATGATCTCACTAAAGCAGCTGCCATTAGCTGGAATGCAGCCTATGACAGAGAGGTCCAAATCAAAAAGGTCAAAAGCCTAACTCAACCTCTCATAGAAAGCACGAGCAAAGGCTGGCGAGCGAAGGGGTTCTATACTTTAGGAGCCGCACATCTGTATCGTGGAAATCCTGGCCTGGCTTTGGATCAGTTTGATGAGGCAATTTTTCTTCTGGAGCGCCTGCCAGGGCAAAGGAGAGACCTAAAGCGAGCCTACCTTTATCGAGCGGAATGCTACATTTACCTAGAAGACACAGAAGAGGCATTGAGAGAGTTCTCTCTTGCTGAAAACGTCGGCGATAAAAAATACGACAATGTGAGCAAGTATTTGAAGGCTATCTGTGTTTTTAATAATGGCGATGTCAAAAGGGCTATTGATCTTGCGGATGAATCTCTTAAAACGTCCTTGCTTGATGGGAATGAGTACCATGCAGCATTTGCTAGTTCGTATCTGTGTTTATTTCATACCGCAAACAGAGAACTCGATAAAGCGTACAAATATTTAAAACTGAGCAAAGAAATATCCCAAGAATTTGATGACCCATTTTTAGATCAATTGAATATTTTCTTTGAGTATTTCTGGGCCGAGAGAATGGATCTACCACTAGAGTTTTTCGAGCGCCAGTTATTCAAAACGAAGTCGTCTGTTTCTCTTGAGAATCAGAAAGTATTCATCGAGGTAATGCAGAGGTATTGACCTTTAAACATACAAAAACGCCAAGGGAGGTATTACATGAGAATAGAAGGCAACTCTTTGAGCTTGTCACAATACATTCAGCAACCTGCATCAACCATCGAAAACAGGGATCCTGGGAGGATTCAAGATGGTGATTCCTTTTCCTTTTCTGAAGAGGCGTATCAAGCTCTAGAAAACCAGGGCAGCGCCTTTACAGTAACGGAAACTTTGGAAGCAGGAGGAGATCCACCAGGCGATCCTGTCAATGACAATCCCTAAGATCGTTTTTTCTCAAATCAATCCGTGCTTCCTTTGTGAAAAAACAAATTCCCGATAAAGAAATTGCTCTATTACAATCAAGAGGTATCTAGCTGATACTGTGCCTTTGTTTGTACAACTGAAGTCACTATTGTTGCATTTTGATAATGATGCTTTGTATGTTGTTGTTTTCAAAACGCATCAGCTTTATTACTGAATTTTATATTTTAAAGAATATATCCGATATCCTACTACCTTATCAAGGTTAAACTGCGTCCGGGCGCTTGAGCCCGAAAGAACTGTCGCCGCACGTAAAAACAATCGCAACCACCATATAGGCGCCTTGTGCCTTACTTGGGAAGAGTTGTTTTTTCAAACGCTTCCCGCTCAAGAACACTTTCACCTTTGTCTTTTTGCCTTCCCTAGTAAATGACAAGATATGCGCCCGTCGCGCGGGCCCCACCTGATTGGTCTCGATCCTGGGTGCGGAACCCGAAGTGGGGCAAGCCTCGCTTCGCTGTTCCGGCTTGCCCCACCTCGAAACCCGCCCCCGTGTTCCGCCCAAATCAGGGAGGCCCGCTCTCGGCAACCTCCCTCATCGGGAGGAACACATGACCGTTCAGTTCTATCCAACCAAGCCCTCCGTCGCCTATCACCTGGGTGACCTTTTTTCCAGGCAGTGCACCTCGTCCCTCGAATCGTTCGCTGATCTAGGCGCCGGTACCGGGAATCTCACCCGCGGCATACTCCACCAGTTCCCCAAAGCATGGGGTCAACCCACAGCCCACCTGGTCGAACCGGTTCGTCGCATCGACGGCAAAGGCCATTTCGAATTGCAATCCTTTGTGGATCAGTCGGGCGCCCGACTCTACCAAACCACGGCCGAAGAATTCGCAGTGACCTATGCTGAATCGGATATGGTCGATGCGGTGATCTGCAACCCACCCTTCGGTAAGCGGATCGGAACCACATCACTCGACGAGCTGGTCACCGACATCCACCTGCCGCAGCTCTCCTGTTTTGAAAGCTATTTCCTGTTCCTCGCCAGCCAGATCGCCAAAACCTGGATGATGTTCATTTTGCCCGACAGTTTCGCCAACCAAGAGGAGAATCGGATCATGCTCAGGCGGCTGGCGAATCTGGGTTGGGATCTGCAAGACCTTCGTCGCCTGCCGCTCGACGCCTGTGAAAACTCATTGGTTCATATGAGCCTTTGGCTTTTCAAACGAGTTGGGCCCAGAGAAACCGTCTTCGACTGGGTCGACCGAGCGATTGGCACCACCCAAGCTCACGGGGGACCGCCTCTCTACCGACAGGTCACCGAGGAAACCGTCACCAGCCGTCACGGTGCACTGCAAGGCTATCTATTGCCGGAAAAACCGAGCATTTCCTCCTGGCAGGCATTCAAGACCACCAACGTCTGGACACCCGATCTGACCATTCCGGTCATCAAATGGACGCCTGAGCCCCAGCCGATCGGGAATCTTTGGGAACGCCAAGGATGTATGTACGTCTTGACGGATTCAGGCTGGGCACCCGCCAACGAGGGCGGCTACGCCGAGGGGTTGCCCGTATCGAAACCCTTTCAGAAAGCCCGGCGTGCTCATGCTTTATTCCGCGCGGGCATGGCTTATACGGCCTACACCCTGCTGGAATGCCTCGACCTCGCCGCACTTCGGGAAGAATACGGTGCCTTCGGCTTTGGCAGCTTCCTGGCCGGCTTGGAAAAGGGTCCTGCGGTTCCAGATCCCATCGCTCGAGATTTGGCCAATCTGCAAATGGTCGACATTGCGGAAGATCTTTTGACCGGGTTTGAACAACCGGTGCAATTGGCTCGCATCGGCGACGCCTTGTTCGATCCCTCATGCTTGGATGTGCCGCAAATCGCGAGTTTGGCTGCCCGCTTTGGTGAAGACCAGTTACTCTCCCAGAATCGCAAAACCTTGGACGAGGCGTTGGAAAGCCATCAAATCCCCCTGAGCCAGTTGAAGCTTCGGGCGGCCTGGATTCCTAGATCAGTGATCGAAAAACTGTTCGGGCTCGCTACCTGCTGTGATGGGTACTATTACTCTCCCCGAAAAAAAGAACCGATATTGACGGCTTTGTACTCGGGTGTGGTGGCCTACCTGAACTACGGCCGTGGCGGCACCCGCATCAAGGAAGGGTATCAAGATATCTATGAATTGGCGTGCCAGGAGTTCGCAAGTTGGGCCAATGTTTGGGCCCGCCCGGAAGCAACACACCTTCGCCGTCAACTTCACCTCCACTACTTGGCGACGAAGACAGGAAGCACGAATGTGTTGGCCCGCCTTGGTTCCTCGCAACCGAGTGTCCCACCGCATTGGTACCAGAAGGAAGACGTCCCCTTCATGCTTTCGGGAGGACTGCTGGCTTGGGATGTAGGCCTCGGCAAGACCTTTGGTGCCATCCTTGCGGCCGTGTCCCACGGAAGTAAAGCGGTGATCGTGGTGCCCTTAGCGGTGCTCTCGAAATGGGCGAAGGAGGTTCGCTTATTCTTTCCCAATTTACCATTTCGTGTACTCGGTTTCCGTAAGAGCAAACGAGATTCGACGAAGTACGTACGCAACACCGACGATATGGAACAACAGGTGCGCGACTCGTTTTTCAACCCAACCATCCGAATCATCTTGACCACCTATGAGCGTTGGGCGGCGCTGACCTTGGACCCCCAAGAGCGGATCCGAGCCGACAAACAGGACGCCTTGGACTGCTACGGTACAAGCGACAAAGAAACGATGAAGAAACAGCGGGCGGCCTTCGTGCAACATGCAGCGGAACGGAACTACCACTTCGGTGGCCTGTTCAAATTCACGGATCTCCCCCTGAACAATCTGCTCTTGATCGTCGACGAGGCCCACAACTACAAAAGCCTGTATGCGATGCCGACCGGCGGCTGGGGCGAATCGCTGGTGATGGCGGGCGGCTGCGGCGAGTCGAAACGAGCCCGCGACCTGAAGATGAAGGCGGACTTGATCCGCGAGGCGGGCGGTAAGGTGCTGGGTTTGACTGCCACACCGGTGACAAACTCGGTGGCGGAAGCCTTCAACATGCTGCGTCTGTTCTACCCGGACGCCTTGGCCAAACGAGGCATTCGCTCGGTGCAGGCCTTCATCGACAGCTTCTGCACTATTGCGCCGATCTGCACGGTCAAGTTGAACGGCCAGGCGGTGACCGGAAACACGATCACGGGCTTCACAAATCTGAACGAACTGCAATCGATCTGGCAGGAGGCCATGATCGCGCGCACAGCCAATGACGCCAAGCTGAAACTTCCCGAAGTGGAAGAAACGGTGATTCGCATCGAGCCCAAAGGGGACCTGGCCCTGTATATCGACGACCAAAAGAGGCAGCTTGCCGAGAGCCTCAGTCAAAAACCAAGTGACTCCGATACAGAAGTGCCCCACCTGTTTACCGTCATGGCCCGGTTGAACGCGGTGGCGGAGTACCCTGGTCTCTGTGATGTGGGGAGCAATCCGAAAATGACACGCATGGTCGACCAACTGATGCAGTTGTACCGCGAAACGACAGGTGGCCAAATTGTGTTCTCGGACATGACAGAGGCGCAACAGGCCATCAAGCGAGAACTCGTCGAAGCGGGCATCCCGGAGGCCGAACTGGCGATCATCAACGGCAAGACCTGTAAAACGCTGGCGCAACGTCAGAAGATTCAGGACGATTTCAACAGTGGCCACATACGGGTTGTCATCGGCGGCGTGGTTGCGAGCGAAGGCCTGGACTTGCAGAAGAACGCCGTGGCGATCCACTTCAACACGATTTGCTGGAATGCGCAGGCCATGCACCAGCGAACGGGCCGGGCGGTCCGGCAGGGGAACCCCCACCCACGCGTGTACCTCTTCTACTATTTGTTGGACGGCACGCTGGACGTGTACCGGTTCGCGACCTATCAAAACAAAAGCCATTGGTGGGAGATGCTGCGGAAGGCGCAAACCGACAGCATTCAGGAGTCGGTGTTCAGTGAGGGGATTTCGGATGAGATGATCGCGTCGTTGGCACCCGATCCGATCGTGGCCCTGCTTGAATTGAAAAACCTTCGCCGAGAGAAAGAACTGGCCAAGCACATGAAGGACTTCACCAAGCTCCTGATTCAGATGTTGGAGTTTATGGGACCGATCCACAAAGGCGGCGGAGCGCCGGTGTTGAGCCAGTTAGAAGAACGGATTCGGACCTTGGAATGGATTCCAGAGCATATCGTCCAAGAAGGTCTGCGGAGGGTTTGGACCTACCACCAATTTGGCCGTGCCATTGTGCCTTCGAAAGTCGCCAACAAGGCCGAACGATGGAACAGGGCCATCTCCAATGCACTCAAGGACTATCAACGCACGTTGGACCTTTGGGGGGAATCGATTCTGGGAACCGTGTTCGGATTGACCGTTGAGGAAAACGAGGTCGTGTTCCGCTGGCAACCCGAATTCCTGATCCCCGAGGCCTTTCGGGATCGAATTCCAGAATGCCCGGAAACCTTCATCCTGCCACAGGAAACGAAGACATCTATCACGGATCGGTTCTTGGCGAAGGGTCGTCGCATGATCGTACTGGGTGAGCCGGTTCCCGCACCATCGGACATCAAACCAGAGACCGTTATCGATGTGTATGTCCATGCCGAAGGCGAAGAAAGCTCTGATCAGAGGACAGCGCAAACTGCGGTCGAACCATCGGGGAAGGGCACTCCAGAACACCAGGTGCCCACAGAAATGGAGAAGCGTTCCACGGCTGTGGCAATCCCAAAGGCATCGGATACCGAATTGAAGGTTTCGCAACTCGATCCCGAACCTGTGACAGCGTCAGCCGGATTCGAGCTGGCCAAGATGCCTACGGTTAAGGGCCACGAACCGGACACCCATGAATCTCTGGTTGCTTGTATCGTCTCCGAGAAACCCGAGACCCAGGCCATGGATCAAGCAGAAGCCGAGCCGCCCGTCACAGCGCCGAAGGCTGGACCCAAAGCCCCAGCGACGACAAAATCGAAGCGGCAGATCAAAACCAAGCGACCGAGAACCCGGAAACCCAAAGTCGCCAGCAAAAAGACCAGCGCACTGCGTACCTCGAAGGCTGGAAAAGCAGCCCAGCCGAAGCGCAAGACCAAGGTCCCCCAAGGGCAAATGCTCTTACCAGGCATGGAAGCCTACCTGACGAGTGTGGAACCCAAGATGGCCGAAGTCAAACCGATGCCCCACCAAATGGAACTCCCGCTGGCCAAGGCTGGGTAAGCGATGCTCCTATCCAGTCATCACGGCCCAAACACAGCGTTCGGGTTCCCCCCCCTGACCTGAACGCGTGTTTTTCTGTGCCGTCGACATGTCGGGCCCCTACTTGGCGATCCTATTCTCACCACGCTTCGAGCAGGGAGTAGTATCCGCAGTGTTGGCCCTTGAGCCCAAGCAGTGATCCCAGGAATGCCAGTCCCTAGCGTGGCAAAAGGGAAGTTACCTCATTCGTCACTTGCGCGATCTTTTCTATTGGTCTTTCTCTTAACGAAACGGCCAAGCGAAATAAGGAGCCTCCAACGACAGAAGCTCGATTTCTCCGCCACCTCGAGATCAGTGCGAGGGGCGCGTATTCCATGGGTCTCAATCCATCTGGAATAGTGCTACAACCACCGAAGGCGATCAATGGTCACGGTCCCCTGGGCGTTCTGGAAATGAACGTCATTTTGGTCGGTCCAACGCGAGCCCATGCAGGCTTTGATTCGTTTCTTTTCTGCATCATCCAGCTCATTAAAAAACCGACGAAACGTCACACCCGGCGATTGGCGCCGCAAGTGGGCACCAAGGCTCTGAACCAGGTCGAGATCCTTCTCCCGCAAAATCAACAATTCCAAGGCGATCACATGTTCAGCCGACGAAGCGTTTGATCCATGAAAGGAGGACCACAGGTAGTACCCATTCAGAATGTGGTGGATCTTGCGGATGCTGCGCACATTGTAGGCCTCCAAGCCCTTGCTGACCCGCTGCACCACATCGGCTTTTCCGCTCGGGGGCTCCTCGCTTGGCCAAAGCTCGTCGACTCGGGCGGCGAGCAGGGCATTGTGCTCGTCGCGGGAAAGGAGGGGAAGGTTCACCGTCGCGTGAAAAATCTTGCGAAAGTAATTGAACGCGTAGCTCTCGTCCATCCCTTCGTAGCGCTTGACGATGAACCGCTTGGCCACTTCGGTATCGATGCCCGCAATGAAGATCACCCGAGCCCTTGGGATGACGAACAGGTTCTTCAATGCCTCCAGCATTTCGAGGGCCATGTCTGGCAGGCAGCGGTCCAGATCGTCCAGGAAAACCACCAGCGGGTATTTCCCATGACTGGTTTTGTCCACGATGAGGCCGGTCAGTTTCTCAAAGTCTTCTTTCAACAAAGCCACCGGGTCTTCGTAGTCCCGTTGTCCCAAGGCCTTTTCAATTTCGCTGTAGATATCTGCCATGTTCTTGAAATTGATGGCATTGCGACTGACTACGCGGGCAAAGGCGTCGACACCGCTGGTGAAAAAGGACAGAGAAAACACCTTGAAGTCACTCCAGTCCAACGGCCATTTGGATTGGGTCTTTTGACAAAGAGAAGCGAGGAAGCACAAGACCACGTCCTCAGCCCGCTCGTACTCCCAGGGGTTGAACCATACCGTGGGGAACCCGTCTTTCGTCAATCGCGCCTGAAGTGCCATCATTAGTGAGGTCTTGCCGCTGCCCCAGGTACCGTTGATCGACAGGCAAAAGGGGGCTTCAATTTTGTGGCAAACCAGTCTGTGGAGCTGTTTCAGGAACGGGCTTTTTTCGAGCGAGGTCAGCTCCCCTTCGTCAATCAGCGGATCGAGTGGACGCAACGGCTTGTAGGTGGACATGCTTCCTCACTTTACCGGATCACCCTAACCCTGGCCCAGGTGGTGGTGCGTGGAAATTTGATAGTGTTGATAAGGGCAGCATACCATTAGAAAGAGGAAGGAAGGCACTTCTCTCAAAAATCATGTTTTGCTTAAATAGTGAATTGGCTCGAAAAAGCTGATTGTGCTGCCGGGTGATAGGCCGATACGGTTTTCAAGCTGACCCATAAATGAATACCTGTTCGCCAGACAAAAACTCAGGGGCATCATTCAATCCATCGTAACTAAAGATTGGAGGAACCGTGGCAAATGACGGCTGGAAAACTTGGTTTGGCTGGGGTCGGCGTGCCTTTGTCAAGCATCCAGCCTGGCAACGATACCGCGAAGGTTTGGAAGTCCAGTGTGCCCACATGCGGAATGCTGCCCTACCCCTGGATGGATCTGGGACCAGCGCCACCTTTGACGAATTGTATGTCCCAATGAACATGAAGGATGTGTCCAACGATCCCGGCGCTTCCCTCAGAGTTGTGCTTACCAAAGCTGACGTTGCCGCTCACATCGCATCCTCTGATCCCGAGCGGGTCGATCGGATTAAAACGGCATATGGCGACGCATTTGAGACTGTCATGCACCGGGATCTGGAAGAACAACTGGACACCAACCCCAACTTCCGCATCCCCGGACGTACCGACCAATTGTTCGAAAATCCAGTGGATGACCTTCTGAAAGAGCCGAAACCTTTGACCCTCATCGCCGGCGAGGCGGGCAGTGGCAAGTCCACCTTTATGCGGCACGCCGTCAGAACCACCCTGGAAACAGGCCGGGTGTATCCCATTTTTGCCGAATTAAAAGATGCGGCCGTGTGGTTGAAGAACCAAAAAAATCCCGACCTGCTGACCTGGGTGTCTGAGCAGGTTTTTGGCGGATCGATTGCGGTGCTCGAACTCGAACGACAGGCAAAGGACAAGTCGTTGTGGCTCTTTTTAGATGGGCTGGACGAAATCCTAGACGACCACCGCTGTTTTCGCGCGGCAGAGATGATCAGAATCTGGGCGGGCACTTCGCCCGGTTCCGGCTGCGCGACTTTTGTGACCATGCGGCCCCATTTGTGGATGAGGCAGCCGACGATGGCCATTTTCCAGGATGCCCGAAAAGTGCGGCTTTGCCCATTGGGCAATCAAGGGCAACAGGCCTATTTCGAGAGGTTGTTGCGGGCTCAAGGGAAACCCGAAGAGCAGGCGTCGCGCCTGTGGCGCGACATGAAAAGCTTATCGTTTCTAGACGCCGATTTTTGCGGGAACCCGCTGTTGCTCTCGATTTTGGCGTTGGTGGATGGTGGCAAACAACGTCTTCCCAACCGGATGGCGGAACTCTATCAGCGCGCCATCACGCAATTGTTGCAGCAGCGTTTTGGCGAAGACCGCCGGGCCGAGACCGGATTGACCAAGGAGGTCGCCCGCGGGTGTCTGCTAAGGGTGGCCCGGACCATGTTCGATCGCGGTGTCGCGGGCGGCATTTGCGAAACCATGTTATTGAACCATTGGGTGTCCGAAGAAACCTTCGATCGCTCTTCGGAACAGGATGAAGCCCGCAAGAGTTGGCGCCAACAGCTACGGGCCCTTGCCTGCTACTCGGGTTTGTTGATTTTGGAGGGTGACCCACTTCACTACCGCTTCGCCCACGGCCGGTTTCGCGAATTTTTGGCCGGCCAAAGCCTGGCCAGCGCCCCGATCAAGGCTTGGCATGGAAAATTGACCTTGGAGAGCCATGCACAGATCGTGGTTTTCACTATTGGGCACCTTTGGCTGACGGGCGACACCGACAAGGCCTACTACCTGATTCAAATGCTGAAGAGCACCGAACAGGGTCAGCCGTCCGGCCTGGACACGGCCATGCGCGGGCTTTGTGAGCGCGCGACGGAAACGACGGTTCGAGAGGGCGTGGACCGGGAAATTAAAGAGCAGGTAACGACTCTTTTGGGGGACGGCGAGGTTCCTCTGCCGATGCGGAAAAAGCTGGCGTTCAGTTTGGGCCGGTTGGGCGACCGACGGCTCGACCCCCAATCCGAGACGAGGTGGGTCACGATAAAAAAAGGATCGTTCACCATGGGTGACAACCAAGGTTTTGAGGATGAAAAACCCGAGCATTCGGTCGTGGTAGCGGAGGACTTTTGGATCGGGACCTATCCGGTCACCAATCAGGAATACAACCGTTTCATCCTAGATCAGGGATACCACAACTCGGATTGGTGGAACGATGGCTGGTGGTGGCGGGAAATGAGTGAGGCAGCTTTTCAAGCCTGGCTCGCAAAAGAGCGGGAAACCATCGCCGAGCTGTATGGTTTTGAACCCGATCCACAATATTTTCGACCGGATGAGAAGCCCCTCTACTGGGACCATCCTTACTTTAAAGGTCCCAACCAACCCGTGGTGGGCGTCAATTGGTTCGAGGCCACCGCCTATTGCAACTGGCTCACGGCCAGATTGGAAGAGGAGCCACCCTCCTGGTGGCAAACGGGCATGCAGGTGCGACTCCCCAGTGAGACACAATGGGAATACGTGGCCAAAGGGCAAGAGGGACGGCCCTATCCCTGGGGCAGCCCATCACCCAGTCCGGATCGCGCCAATTACGGTGTCGTGGAACGAGGCACCATGCCGGTAGGCATCTACCCCAAGGGAGCCACGCCGGAGGGCGTTTACGACATGGCGGGCAATGTCTGGGAATGGTGTGTCGACCATTATGTCAACGATATTTACAAAAAACGCAATGTGTTAACAACAGAAATGCCTGTAATTATTGAAGATAGCGCCGTGCGCGTGCTGCGCGGCGGCGCTTGGCTCGACGTCGCTCCCAGGCTGCGGTCGTCCTCCCGCGACAGGTACCATGCTGCCAGCCGCGACTTCAGCGTCGGCTTTCGGTGTGTGTTGTGGTTGCCGCCCGAGCCCGGTTCTTGATTTTTGGCTTTTGGTGTTTGTAGGGTGGGCTTCCCCATGCGGCCCGAGCCCAGCATGCGGGTGTCACGCCGCAACAGGCCGCATGCGCTTTTGACAAAATGACAAACCGATTGACACTGTTCGTGAGTGCCGTAGCTCTTTGTCACTTTGACCGAAACCGTTTTGTCAAATGCGATCAGAAAAGCCAAGCTCCGGCCGTGGATACCAGGGACCGATTTTGTTGCGCTTGGGACATGCTCCGTAGACGTCTCCCTCGCTTGCGGAATCGTCGCACTGCCTTTTTGCCCAAGTCGATCCCGGACGGATGGACTCGATAACCCAAGAACGTGTGGCGTTGATGGCTGGGCCGGACGTGGGCCCTCTCTTCATGGAATTGCAGGCCGCGTTCCCGCCACAGCCATTGCCGAAGCTCATTTCGCCAATCGGCCAACGTGCTGCGGGCTTCGGCGAACAGCACAAAATCATCCATGTAGCGCAGGTAACCCTGGCAGCCCAGATCTCGCTTGATGAAATGATCGAGGCCGTTCAAGTAGAAATTCCCCCACCATTGACTGGTGAGATTCCCAATTGGGAGTCCCCACGGCACTTCCTTCGACAAATGACTGCCTTCAAGACCAAAGAATTGCTGGACCCGAGGCTGTCGATAAAAAGCAGCGCCCGAAGCCAAGATTTCCCGTAGAAACGGCGCCCAGCGGTCGTCGCGAAGAAAGGGCAGCAGCAGATCCAACAAAATGGCGTGATCGATTCGGGCGTAGTACCCACGCAGGTCCAAATGAAGCAGCCATGGGTACCGGGTTTGAAATTCGCGGAAACGCAGCACGGCGCGGTGGCTGCCCCGACCCGGTAGGCAGGCATAGGTGTCGTCGATGAGTTTCCGGTTGAAAAAGGGGCCCAGTGCGCGGTAACACGCCATGTGGACCACGCGATCTCTCACCGAGGCCCTCGCAATCAGCCGTGGTTTGGGATCTTGGATGGTCATCAGCCGATAGGGGCCGTGTCGATAGTGGTCGTCTTGTAGCTGGTCGGCTAGTCGGACCAAGTAGCGGTCTTGTTCCAGTTCGAAGGCGGCCACATCCGGCCGACGACGTTTCCCCCGTCGAACATCGCGCCAGGCTTGATATAGGCAGGGAAACGCCATGGTTTCTTCAAATCGAACCGCCAGAGATTTCAAGGCGTCTGCCGGTGCTCTGGGGATCTGCTTTCAGGCTGATTGAAGGGAAAAAGCCCACTCGGACGGTGGGCCTGCGGGAACACAGGCTTACTGGAACGAGTGGGCAGGGTGGTTTCAGACACCTTGGCGGTGGTCTGGGATCCTGTCTGCACGGTTCTCCAGGTTCGGGCGGGAAGCGTGTTCGGGCGGCAACACCAACACACACCGGAAGCCGATGTTGTTGTTGCGGTTGGCTGCATGGTTCCTGTTGCGGTAGGACGACCGCAGCCTGGTTGCGTCGTTGTGCCAAGCGCCGCCGCGTAGCACGCGCACGGCGTTTTCGACAAAACCCCTGACCCCATCATACGGCCTGAAGCGATTTGAGCCAACCACCTAGTTGCCGACCCAGACTGTCACATTGACGGCACCCGTAAGCGTATTGGCGATCGTCGATCATCTGCTTTTCCAAGGCCAAGCGGAGGTAGAGCCGAACCAAAGCGAGGGCTCGGTCGGCCTCGACCACGTTTTCCTGTCGATCAAAGCCTTTCAAGGCGAGGGTGATGGCTTCCAATAGAGCTGCACTGCTTTGGCCAAGCTTTTGGGCGACCAATTCCCCATGGTATGTCATCCGCTGATCCAACCAAAGAAAAAGATCAAAGCTGATCCCGAACAAAGGCGCCTCGTTCAACGGTTGCGCCTCCGCTCCACGCGTTTGATCAGGGCTGAGAATTTGGGCAGTAATTCCGTCTCCAACTTGGTGGCCAGGGGCGATGGCTCAGGCTCCAAGTAGAGCAAGGCCGTCGCCTGGCAGATGTGACTGCGTGCCTGATTGAAGAACCGCGCCTTCTCACTGCGGTGAAAACTGTGGCAGCCTTCTGAGTATAGTGGACCCCGTTGTCTAGACCAAAAGGTGCCAAACTTAAGCTTCGGTGGCGTGGTACACCTCGGAGGGTTTCTGGTTGCCGAGCGATTGATGTGGCCGCTCGTTGTTGTAGTGTTCAAAGTACCTGTGAAGCCCATGGTACAGTTCCAGGCCGTTTTCGTAACTGTGCAGGTAGATGTGCTCGTATTTCACCGAACGCCACAATCGTTCCACAAACACGTTGTCCAGTGCGCGTCCCTTGCCGTCCATGCTGATCTGAACCTCTGCCTCCTGAAGGATTTCGGTGAATTTCGGGCTCGTGAATTGCGCGCCTTGATCGGTGTTGAATATCGAAGGTTTCTTGTTTTGCAGCGCGCGTCTCAGAACCTCGCGGCAAAAGGCTCCATCCAGCGTGTTGGAGATTTCCCAAGCCACCACGTACCGGCTGTACCAGTCGATAATCACCGTCAGGTACATGTAGCCTCGCCGCATCGGCACATAGGTGATGTCGGTGCTCCAAACGTGGTTGGGATGGGTGATGGTCAGGTCTCGCAGTAAGTAAGGATACACGCGATGGGCCGGGTTGGCCGCGCTGGTGCGAGGCTTGGGATATACGGCCTCCAGGGCCATCAACCGCATGAGCCGTTGAATCCGTTTCCGGTTGACCGCATACCCTCGATCTCGTAGGAAGGCGGCCATGCGTCGGCTGCCGAAGTAGGGGAAATCCAGGTAAATACGATCGATCTCCGACATCAAGGCCAGGTTTTCGGGCCTCTCGGGTCGCGGCTCGTAGTAGTACGAGGCTCGCGATAACCCAAGCAAGGCGCACTGCCGGCGAATGCTCAACCGGCGGTGATGGGGTTCGATGCACAGCCGTTTCTCCTCAATGCAGGGATTCAGATTTTTTTTTGAGCCAGTCGAGCTCCACCTGGAGACGACCGATTTGTTCGTAAAGCTTGCCGATTTCCGGTGATTCGCCGGCGGGTTTTCGAGGAACCTTCCCGCTCTCGAACACCTCCGGCAGGGACTCGATCACCTGCTTTTTCCAGCGGTTGATCAGGGTCGGGTGGATCCCGTACTGGGCTGACAGTTCCGAGACCGTTTTGATGCCGCGGATCGCTTCCAAAGCCACCCGGGACTTGAACTTGGGATCGTGATTGTTGCGCTTCCTAGCCAAAACTCGGTTTACCTCTCTCCGGCTCCGCAGTAGCTGTTGGCCGAGGGGGATATAAACGGACGAACGACCATGGTGTTAGGGTGGACCCCTGGCGCACCATGGACATCTTGATGGCGCAGCTTGCTGGGCCGTCAAGGTGTCCCCTGGGGTACGAGGGGTGGGCCCCAACACTATGGTGGAGCGCCCGCTTTATGCTCCCCCTTGGCTCTCTGCCCCGCTGTTTACCCGAGGTCCCACCTTAACGCTTTTGAAGCTTAGCTCCTGGTCTCGATTATGGGGTCCATTATAGAGATCGCGAGCATGCCGGCCTGCAAGGCCGCGGTAGCCGGATCGTTGGCGCCTCGGACTTTTGCCAGTTCCAAGTAAATTTCGCGCCCAATTTCAAAGACGCGGAGATTGCGAACCGAATAATTCTTATCGATGGCCTGGGCTGCATCCTCTCCGATGACCTCAGAGGTGAGCTTTTGGAAACTCTTTGCTTTTTGGCGGGCTGCCTTCGCTTGGCCACTGCTCAGCGGCAGTTCGTTTTTATCAATGTAGTGTCGACCTTTGATCTTCCGGGACGGAAGTTTGCCCGTTTGGATCAGATAGCGAAGCTGGCGCTCTGATTTCCCTAGGTACCTGGCTGCTTCTTGAAGCGTGAGTTGCATGGTGTTCCCCGGTAGGTTGAAGCTCCCAGCGTTGTCAGTCACTTGTTAACAAGCGACTGACAACGCTTCAGCTTTACAACATCATAAAACAGAGCGAGATGAAGAAGAACCAAACAATTTATTTGATTTCTTTGAGACAGCGCAAGGACAAAGATTTGTCATTCTCGCTCGATTCCGGGAAAAGGGCAACCCGCTTTGCGAAGCCAAAGCTTGAACTATTTACAAATGGTCCGCTTAGGTGCCTGAATCGGGTCACCGTATTGTCAAAAGCAAAATGACACATGACAAAATTGGGAACAGACGGTGAAAGTGCTGGCGGGATCACACAACGTCCAAAAATCAAAGGTCAAGAACCGAGCTCGGGCGGCAACCACAACACACACCGGAAGCCGATGACGTTGCCGCGGCGGGCCGCACGGTTCCTGAAGCGGTAGGACGACCGCAGCCTGGTCGCGCCGCCGCGCCAAGCGCCGCCGCGTAGCACGCGCACGGTGCTATCTTCAATAATAACAGGCGTTTCCGCTTTTGACACGTTGCGTTTATTGTAAATGTCGCTGACAAAATTGTCGACACACCATTCCCAAACGTTGCCCGCCATGTCAAACAGCTTTGTCGGTGTGGCGCCCCTGGGATAGATCCCCACTGGCGTGGGTCCACTCTGAGAACCGTCAAAGTTGGCCATTTCTTCGGTCGGAGGGTCGTCACCCCAAGGATAGGGACGCCCCTCTTTGCCCTTTGCGGCGTACTCCCACTGGGCTTCGCTGGGAAGCCCCACCGCCATACTCGACGGCCACCATAAAGGTCGGTTGTTTTTGAAATGGGCTTCCAGCCAACGACAATAGGCGCAGGCCTCGTACCAGTTCACACCCACCACCGGCAGATTGTGGTCCTTTTTCTCCGGGCGGTTTCCGGCTCCCCAAAACCGAGGTGCCTTACTGGGTCGAAACCAATCTTCTGCCCAAAAGTCGTATTCGGGGTTCTGCTGCTTCTGCTTCTCGAGCCATGCCTCAAACCGCCCTTCCTTCTCCGATTGAAGCCAATCCCACCCCGCATCGCCCCACCAGCGACTGTCTTCGTACCCGCCCTTTCTGACGAACGCCAGGTATTCTATCTCCGTGACCGGATATTTGCCCATCCAGAAGGGTTGTGTCACGCGCACGGTTTGGGATTCTTGCTCCCCTCCCATCAGGAACTGACCCGGTTCGATTTCGACCCACCGGTCGCGCTTGTGCATCCCCAAACGAGGATCACCGACAACCCCCAACGCCGCCACCGCCTCGATCCGATCCTGAACGCACATTTCTTCGGGGTTCTCGGTAACGGCTGATACCTCGCGGCGCACGCGCGTGGCCAATTCGGCATCCACCGGTTTCCCCGCGGCCTCCAAATCGGCCACGGCATTCATGGCCAGCGCAACGCCTCGGCCATGTCTCGACCAATCGATGGGTTCCTTGTCCCCGCCGGCCAACAGCACCTTGACCACATTAGAAAACAAAGGATATTGGCTTCGCCCCAGATCCGAAAGTGCCAGCATGATGGGCTCATGCCACCAGTCCTTCAAAATGTTTTTCTCGAAAAATGCGGCAATCTCACCTCTCTCAAACTTTTCCACCAGGCACAATGCGGCCAGGTACTCGCGGTACCCATGATGGCTAAACCGCAATTGGGTTTGATGGCCCTCGGCGCCATCTCGCCGGTACAAGAGACCGCTGCGGACCTCCAACCATTGGAGCAATTTGCGCTTTTTCTGGTCTCTGGCGCCGCGGGACAAGTTCTTGCTCTCCTCATCCGCTTCGATCCGCTCCTCCAAACGATCCAAGACCGACTGTTCGCCGAAGATCACCACCTCTTTCTCGTGATGTTCCGAATCCTGCTTGTCTAGGTGGAGACCCCAAGCCAAAACCTTCAACGTTTCCATCACAACCCTTTGTTCCCAATCCTCTAGATTCCGCGTCACCCTTCGATCTCGGTCTTTTTTGGAAAGGAACAATTCCAAGGCTTGCTGATACAATTCCACCCGCATTTCCGGCATTTTTCCGGAGGAAAGGCGGATGATTGCCAGCAAGGTCAGCACATTGGGGTTGCTTGCCATGTCCTGAATGTGGTCGTGCGCTTCGATCTCCGACGCAACTTTAGCCGAAATTCCCACTTCCAGAGGGCTTCCCATCGCTTGGTAAATGGGTTCTACCGCGGCAAACCACTTGTTCAAAAAGGCCCGACACTGGGTCACATCCATTTCTTTGACCCTGAATGCAGTGAAACGGGCCCGTTCCTTGTGTAGGAAGCGACGCTGAAATGCTCGGGTGCGGCACGTCAACATCACCAGACAATCACGGTGGCAGCATTTGGCAAGAAAGGCTTCAACGGCCCAACAGACCCTTTGGCGTGCTTCCTTGGTGGACACTTCGTCCAGGCCATCCACAAAAAGAGCCGCTTGGTTTTCCTTGAAGAACGTTTCGATGCCGTGAGGGATGCGGGCCTCTTCTTCCAGCAGCCGCAACACTTCGCTTCCTCTGGGTGTCTTGTCGGATTCCAGGTGTTCAAGTACCTGGCTGCACGTAAGGAAAAACGGAATGGGCAGCTCGCCGTTGTAGGTCGGAACCTTCGCCCAGAGTTGGTGAGCCTTTTCTTGATCCTGACCGTTAAGATGGCCGGCTGCGGTCCGTGCCGCCAAATAGCGCAGCAACGTGGTCTTGCCTGAGCCGGGGTCGCCGATCACCACCAGCCTGGGGCCATGTTCCAGCAAAGAGAGTACATCGGCGGTGTTCGGTTCGTGGGCCATGGTCTCTTCACGCCCGGCCCAACCTTGCTGCTCCCGATTGATTTCGCGGTGCTGGGCCTCCAGCCGAACAAAAATCTCACGCAATTCAATGGTCTCCACCCGAGCACCGTCACCAATTCCGGGAAGGCGAATGCACGAGGTATCCGCATAGAGTCGGGTCAGGTAATCGCGCAACCCCGGGTCGAGCGGATCGGTGACAAAAGCGGCTGCCAGCGCATCGAGGTGGTCCAAGAAGGATGGCACTCGATGGCCTCGAAGCCGCGTCACACAGCCTGGTTGCCGGGATTCAAGCTCGCCCAGCAGACGCAAGAGTTCGCTGCAACGGATGTGGAACTGAGCCATCTCGGCCAGACTCACAGGCTCCGGGGGTACTGCTTCCGCTTGAAGAAAAATGTGCAACCGGGGAAGGCGATTCTGTTGAGATAAAGCTAACGTGGCAGACATTTTGAAAAGTTGGGTGAGATGGATCAGCGGTTGGGTGGGGCCGTCGTTCACATCGCAAAAAATAAAAATACCGACCAGGTCTTCCATACCAGTGGATGGAACTGGCACCAGGTTGAAGGATGGGTTCTCTTGAGAGCCCTTCACATCATGAAAATCCTTCATGTCCTTGCGCAATTGCAATTCGGGGAGTGCTTCAAACGCGGGGGACGTCAAAAGGGAGATCTGTAGTTCGGTCGTCACCGTCCCCTCCGTATATTGACTGTACAGTTATGATTTTGCGGTAATTATAGACTTTTTGAAAAAGGTCAAGAACCCTTTATTTGAAGAACATGACGGGGGATGGTGTTTTGACGCCATTGGGCATATGTCGTCTGGAAAACACGTCCTTCGAACTGGGTAGGGAACACATCCTTGAATACGTTCCCATTCTTCCTCTCGCCGCAGGCTTCCCGATGGGGCGCCAAGATCAGTGCCGAACCCGACACGGGCCAGCCACGCTTCGCTGTTCCGGCTTGCCCGATTCGGAACCCGCACCGGGATGCCGCCCAAATCAGGAAGCCGCGTGCTTCCCTTGGGAGGAAGATGATGTTCCACACGGTTCGCATTCACCATCAGATCTACACGACCTGTCGCTATCTCTGCCACGGCGATTCCACTGGAAGCAGCATCGAAGCCGCCAACATCCGCTACTTAGAAGAACTCAGGTTTCTCAATCCGTTTCCCAAAAACCCTTCGGATCCGCGATTTGAGACATACTGGCACCAACCCGACATTTCGGAACAACGGTTGATCCGGTTCAAAAATGGGAGCGTGGCCGTTCCCGAAATCGAAGCCATTCGCAAGCCGCTGTTCAAAACCTACTTGGATCCCTGTACCTACCAGGTTTGGATGGCCGAGGGTCTGGCCGCCAAGTATGCGTTGCCATCCCGCCTCGAACAGTACCCCATCCTATGTGAGGATTTGGTGACAGAAGTCGAAATGGCCTGGGAAGCTGAAGATTTTTCCCTGTGGATCGATGGCGATATTGGTCGTCTTCTGGAGGACGGCGTGGCAGGCGTGAACCCAGCGCTCGCCAAGGTGTGGGCCAACTTGCCCGAAAATGCCCGGTTCGCGTTGTATCACACCGCGAAAGAGGCGATGGGTATCGATTACCTCGCAGGACCAGGTGGGGAACGCGGTCTTTCAACCGGGTTAGGTTGCCTGATTCCCGGTATCGCCGCGCCTCTGAGCCAACACGCCCTAAGAACCTTGAAGACCACAAGCAAAACGTGATCTGCGCCCATGATGCCTTAAACAGTCAGCTCTCTCAGAATCAGCGTTCGAGTCGTTCAGGCGACCTGAACGCTTTTTTTATGGAGCATGGGCAACTTTTGCGAACCCTGACCGCTGCCAACAAGTGACGCCCAAGTTTCCCTTTTATTCCTCTCTGTTACCGCCCATTTCCTTAAAATCGTTTAATTTCAACAAGTTAAACAATATCTCTGCACTTTCGTCTACATTGGTGTTGCGCGCCACATACCACACCAGCGAGGTGCCCCATGGATCTTCCCTACACCGATAACGACCTGCTCTCCTTTCAACCGCTCACCCCCGAACAAATCGCCCTCCACGATGCGGATCGTATCCAAACGCTTTTTGATCCCTTGCTCGATCCGGCCACCTGGTCGGTGATTCCCCGCTCCACCCGTCTTCTGTTGGAACACCCCGGCACCCACATGATCGTGGCTTGAACGGGAGACGGACGATGCTGTCGCGTTATGCCCTGATCGGCAAACAACTCACGATGATCAAAGGCAAAGTGACCGTCTTGGGCGGCCTGCTCTACGTGTTTACTTTTTTCGGGTGGTCGGCGTTGCTGCTCACGTTCGCCAGTGAGTTCCACCTTCTCGCCGACTGGGCGCTTTGGCAAATCGGGCTCATGATTTTGGCTGCCACCTGGATCACCACGCGCTTGATCGCACGCGTCCTGTTCCACCCGATGCCGCCCGCACCCACGCCCCGCAGCACGCCGAACACGGTCGAGCCCGGCATCCTACTCCGTATGCTGGCGTCACGACGCTACCAAACCTTGGGCCGCCTGACACCGGGTCAGCCCTTGGCACCCGTCATCTTCGAGGGAGTTCACCATGAATTCGATTAAGGAATATGGTCGGTTTTGCCTGCTCTTTGGTGCTGCGACCATCGGTGGCGGCATGATCATGGGCGAGCTGTTCTTGCTCATGCGGATCCACTTCAACCCGATTCCGATTCTCATCGCATGTGCGCTGATCGGCCTGGCCGCTGGCTACCTGGTCCTGTTCCAACACTACGGACCCTTTGTGGCCACCTGGCTGGCCCAGGTCTCCGAAACATCGCTGTCCCGATTCACGGCGGACTTCCAGGAACAGCGATCCCCCAAAGGCGCGCCCTACCTTGTCACGCCGTCGGGACCGCGTTTCTTTTTCCGTTTGGTCCTCGATCCGGTCGAGTTCGACAAAACTCGAGAGACCCCGCCCCGCCTGGCGACCCTTCTCGAGACACTGAACCATTTCGAGTCGGTCAGCCTGCTCACCAAAAAGGTCGCCATCCGCCACACAGGCTATGCCTGTCATCAGACCGGGTTCCTGAGTGCGTTGATGCAGCGAGTGAACGAGACGTTGCCAACCCCACGCGAAGCGCTGGTGATCGATGTTGCCGTCTCCGCCGAGCCGGACCAAATCGACAACGTGAACTTGTTCGGGCTGGCCCTGAAACCTTCCAAACCTGCGACGATGTACCACACCGCCACCCCCTTGCCCATGCAGGACTACCTGGGCGGGTTGGGAATGACTCACGGCGTGCGTCTTGTGACGAAGCCGGATACGGTGCCCTTTGTGCGGTGCATGGACGGCCGCCTTTGGACGGTGCTCGAATGTTCCGGGTTCCACGCAGCCGATCACGGCGACACGGGCTCGTTTGATCGACTGCAAAAGGCCTTGGATGCAGAGCTGGTGCTCTTCACCCACTATGCAATACCGTCCCCTGAAGAAGTACGCCGTGCTTCCGCCGTGAGTAGCCTGACCCAAATCGCGGCAGGTTGGTTCTTCCGTCACACTGCAAAGGATTTCGACCCTGCCACCTTGGAACACGCCTTGAGTGACTACCGCGATCGAGTCCAAAGCGCACCAACTCATTGCCCCCGCCAATTACGTGGTTTGGTCCTCATTGGGCGCGAAATCCCATGGCAGAGCTTGGAAGGGATCCGCTATCAGTGCCGCGATAAGGTAGGCCTGGACGTGACGCCACTACCCGAAGGCGAGACCACCCGGGCGCTCTTGTCCCTGATTCCCGGTTGGGAAGGCGCCGCAGCGGGCCTCGGCCATCACAGCCTCGGTTTCAACGCCTGCCCTTCGGAGATCGTCACGTGGCTGAGCCAGGTGACCGGTTCGTGGGTCGGTGACCTCGGCCAACGCGCCTACCTGGTCATCGAAACACCCGATGGTAATTCGTTTTCCTGGAGCCCATGGCAGGACACGGCCTACAACTCGGTCGTGGTGGGCGAGACGGGTTCGGGCAAGAGCTTTCTTTTGAACATGAAGGTATTGGCCCACGTGGCGTCGTCCCCAATGGCGCGCACGCTGTTGCTGGACTACGGCGAATCCTTTCTGAATCTGACCCGCCTGTGCGGTGGCCGGGTGATCGACAAACACCAACGCGACCCTGTGACCGGAGAGGCTTACCGGTTTGCGCCGTTGGCCTGCCTCGGCGAGGATGCGGCCGACCTGCCTGCCGCGTCGCTGGACAGCCTTCTGGAGGACGCGGCCATTCTGACCATGGATTTGTGGCTGTACAAGGTGAATCTGGCCAACTTCGCCCCGCCGACCGACGAAGGGGGATTGCGCAACCTGTTTGACGGCCATTTCAAAGAGATGATTAAAGTTGCGGTACGCGCGTTCTCGTTCGATGGCGAGACTTTCGGACGCTGTCTCAACCACTGTGCGGCTTACCTCGACGCCCAAGACACACGGCTGCGTCACGAGACCACGCCTGACGCCGCCAACGAACGCGAAGCTGTGGCTCACCTGCGCCGAACCCTGAACGCTGTCCGCGCCTTGCGTCGTACCTATCTGGCCGAGTCGGCGACGGCCTTGCGGTTCGCGGACCCCGGGTCTTTCACCTATATCAACCTCGACGGATACCCGGACGCCGAAATTGCGGAACTGCTCCCAATTATGTTGATCAATGCGGCCCAACTCACCACGCGCACCGTGGGTGTGCCAACCCTGTTCCTCATCGACGAGTACAAGAAACTGTGCGGATTCCAGGGTGGGGATTTGGTAGGGGACTTCGTGGAAGCCTATTTGAACATCGTCCGTAAGTACCACGTCGCCATGACGTTATCGTCCCAGCGAGTGGCGCACTTCTCGCCTGGTATTCTGGAGGCGACCCAAACCCACCTGGCACTGATTCAGGACATGACGGCCGCGCCGAGTGCGTGGCGGATCAAGGACCCGACCCTGGTCCACCTGGCACGCGACGCTAGTCCGGCGGCGGATGTGGGGTACTCCACGGTGACGTTGGCCAAAAAGACCGGCAGTGGGTCACCGGTTCAGATCGGCGGTCGTCTTCGCGTGCCGCCCATCCTGGTGGAGCTGTTCGAATCCAACAAAAATCTGAAACGCCTGGCTGGCATCGTTGGTGACCGTTTGGGCGTGGCGACCCACCAGCTCGCACTCGCAGCCCAAAAAGGCGATGCCTATCGACCCATTGCTTCACCGGGTTGGTACAGAGCGTTGGCTGAAGCGTTCCCCGAGCAGGGCACCTGGTTACAGGAAGCCGCGCAGGTTCTTACCCCCGAAGGCATGCAGACGGGCAAAGCCCAGGGCTTTTTGGCGCGTACCCCTAGCTGATCCTCCGATCCCCGAACCCATACCTCTGAATAGAATAGGAGCCCTCTCATGAAATTGACGGTTGCAGCGGGATTCGTGTGCCTGCTTTCCACCCTCCACTTGGCCCTGACGCTTTTCGCGCTCGCGCAGCATGTCCCCCAAACCGAATCGATGAGTGTGCTGGACCCGGCCCGCCATGTCGCCAACCAGGCTGCGCACCTACCCGACGCGCCGCAGGCCCGCGATTTGGGGTTGAAAGAAGCACTCCGCCTCCATTTCCGCTGGGGTCGGTATCGATCCCAACCACCTGAATTCGTGAATGCCCGAGCATCGGCCTACTGGATTCAGGCGGTCATGGACGAGGCCTGCAAGCCGCTGGTCGGCAGTCAGGTGACCGTGACCCGCGTCGTATGGGGCGCCAATTATGCCAAGGTTGCCTTCCGCGATCACCCGCAATGGCTGCAACTCAACTTTTGGGCGATCGAGCAAGGTCCTCAGTCTTCAGAGAACCCGACCGGTTGGCGGTTCAGCGCTCGGATCAGTCTGATCGACGCGCGCGGGGTGACCCTATGAGTTCTCTGCGCCATGAGCGCTTCCAACTGGGTCTCATGGGCTTCGCGGCAGCGGTGATCCTGGGCGCGGCGCTGGTCCAAGTTCAGGCGATCCGCAATTTGCCGGTGCTTCTTCTCGACGAGGCCCGCGACCTGCCGATCTTGGCCGAGGCCGAGACCGGCATCGATGCCCAGTACACCCGCTGCAAAGCGGTCCTCCTGGCCTTGGGTGGTGTGCTCGCCGCGGTCCCACCTTACGAGGACCCCACCCGGGCGGAAGCCGCCCTATCCGCCTGGACCCACAACGAGACGTTGATGCGTCGGCTCCAAAGCTACCGCCACAAGCTTTCGGCCGCGCTCCCCGACGAACCGCGCCGGGTGCTGATGCGCACCGACCCCAAGCAACACATCCAAATCTTCCGCACGCACGAGAGTGGGTTCACCGCCAACGTGACCTTCACCGTCGTGCGCGAATCCGATCACCGCGAGTGGTTCACCTGCCACTTTGAAGTCCGCCTGGACCGCGCCGACGTGACCCTCGCCAACCCGATGGGCTTTGCCCTCACCTACGTGAAACCGCTCGATCATGTCAACTTTTGGGAGGAAACCCCATGACCCCGACTTTGCTTTGCCTGCTGACTCTGGCTTTCAGCCCCAACGTCACCGTCACCGACTCGGCCCACACGGTCGAAGTCAACCCCGTGCAACAACGCGCGGCGGTTCATTTCAAAGTCCACCCGGATCGACCCACCCTTGTGACGTTCAGCCGTCTGCCCGATCCACGGCTCATCGCCGGGAACGAGAGCCACTGGTACGTCACGACCCCGGCCCAGGGCTTGCCGAAGAACATGGTCCACCTCAAGCCGAAACTGCGAGAGGGCGGCCTGCTCAACAACATCCACGTGATGTTCAAGGGCTACCCGGTTGAACTAGTCTTCGAATCCACACTCGATCCCAAGCAGGCATCCAGCCAGGTCCAGGTGGTGATCGTGGGCGTCGAGGCCCGCGAGGAGGTGGCCTTCGAGGAGCACCAACCGGAAATCGTCTCATTGCAGGAACCCGAGGAGGTGCCCGAGATGGGATCAACCACACCGGCCCTGACCGATCTTTTTCCAGCACTCGGCCTCGAAAAGAAATCGTCGACGGCTCCGACCGAGAACGCTCCGACCCAACCCGCTGGACCTCAGCCGACCCCTCACACGGTGGAGGACGACGAAACCAAGGATGCCGAGCAGGGTGACCCGCAAGCCAAGCCCATCAAGTGGCGTCAAAAAGAGACCCGCTACGGCACAGTTCGCTGGACGGTCAAGGGGACCACGCCCGCAGTCACGTTCCAAGCGCGACCGGACATGGCCGAGCTGTACAGCCTGGAAGTGGTCCGTGGCAAGAAAACGTTTCTGACCCGGCACATGCGTTATGCCGAACCGCTGGCGGTCCACCCCGAGCCCTACGTCGGCCAAAACCACGTCCTGACCTTCAAACGTGTCCATCTCGCGCCGCGAGAGGGCTACTATCTGCGGCTATTTTTCGCCGGGTCCCGCGATCCCGTGTACATCAAGCTGCATGGGGTCAGGGGGTAAGGATTGAACACCATCAAGAAATGGATGCAGACCTTTCAGACCAAATCATGGGACCGGCGGCTCATCGCGCTGGTGGCGATCGTGCTGTTGCTGGTGGCGGCCTTGTACGCCGCGTTCAAGCCACCCCACCGGTTGCCCATCCAGGAACCCGCCGTCAGCACGGTGGGCGAACCCGAAACGGTCTTGCCCGTGCGACCCGGATTGCCGACTTCACCGGTTCGGCCTGCACAACCTGTCGATTTGATCCCGCCGAATCTCATCGCTGCCGACCGGCCGGTTCAGGTCGAAGACGCCTCTGACCCCGGTCCGCATCGTGAACAGCCAGGGGCGACCCAACTCCCCAAGGAGAAAGACTTGAAGCAACAAGCTTTGGCAACGCTGGCTGCACGCGAAGAAGCGCCGGCCGTCTTGACCCCTTCCGAATTGAACGAGGCCATCGCCGAGCTTGCCCGTCGCAACGGTGCCGAGCCCAACGAGGTCGAGGTAGATATCGAAGGCTATGAAGCGTCGACCCCCGACCTCTTTTCCTTGGCAGAGGGAACCGATCCCGTCGCGGAACCTGCCAGACGCGTGGCACCCAAAATGACCAAAGCGCCGGTGTTCGGCTGGGTCGCGCCAAAAGAGGCGAGTCGCTTTCATTTTGGCCAAAGTCTACCGGCGCGTCTGCTCTCGGATGTGGTGGCGACGGAGGGCGTCACCCATGCCATCGCGCAGGTGTTCGACCCGTTGACCAACCGGTCGTTGGGGTTGACGCTCCTACGCGTGACCAAGGCAACCGACGCGGCCCGCATCGGATTGGAGGGCACCCGCATCGTCGACCCCGATGGGCACGAGATCTATGGTCGGTTCGCCGCCTTCCGTGAGGACGGCGCCGAAGGCCTCATTGGCCGCACCAAAATTCATGTGGCGCGTCACCTCGGCTTGCGCCTCTACCGAACCGCGCTTGGGGTGCTTCCCCTGCATGCGGCATCCGATGACAGCTTGGCCTCAGTCATCGCAACGGAATCAGGGACCTCCATTCTCGACGACCTGGCCGGTGAGATCGGCGATGAGGGCCTGCCACGCACCGTCTTCCTGCCACGTGGCACCCGCTTCCGCTTGGTGTTCCTCGGTGCAGCCTCGGTGGACGAAGCCCTGACCGGTACAGCCGAAACGGCCTTGTCGTTTCCGGGTTCGGGCAGCATGCCTGAACCCGAAGCGCGAGAAAAAGCGCTCGGTGCCTATATGCGTCGATTGGCGACTTCGGCCAAGGGCAAGGCCCCTTCGTTGGAGGCATTCTTGTCGGACCCCGGGTATCTCCAGGAGCTGAACTGATGGGACTATTTCTGCTTTTCTGGTGGCTTCAAGTCAAGTCGCCGGCCCCCTGGGATGACGCGCACGTGCTTCAGGTGCTCTGGCAACAGAAGGGCGCTGAGGCCGAATGGATGCGAGCCTATCTCACGGGACAATGGTCGCTCCACGATCTGCGTGCTGCTGCGGTTCGTCGCTCAGTCCCAGAGCGGAGTCTTCCCAAACGCGGCGACGGCGGCCTTCCCGATGTGGCCATTCCCGAAGGGAGTGCGATGGGGTTCTATGGCGGCGACGCCCTGTGCGACGGACCCGGCGTTCCCATGGCTCACCCGTTTCTCATTCCGAGCTACATCACCATCCTCTACCAGCGTCTGGTCTACGACCCTGGTGTGGCGGCTTGGACCGATGAGCGACACGGTGTCGACGGGGATGTAGGTGTGGTGTATCGGGGTTTCGTCCAGCGCATTTGGGGGCATGGGTTTTTCATCGAGATGGAGACCGACCCGTTGGGTGGTGTCCACCAACGGGTCGATCTGATCCATTTCCGTGAGGAGGATTGCCACCCCGATCCACTGATCGAAATCCCCTGCATTCGTGACAAATCCTTGTATACCTTTACGTGGGCGGTGCGCGACGGCACCTACCAAATCCGTCGGGCCAAACCAGGTTGGCGCGACGTGCCCCAGTTGACCGATTTCTACGTACCCGCACAGCACGTCCAGGTGGCGGGCACCCCGTGCATCGAGATGCGGGCACTTCAGGGCATCGATGCAGGCTATTACGAGGGGTCAAACTCGATCTGGACCACCGCACCGGATTTCCCCTTCACCCCCTGCGGCGACTTTCCATTCGACCTGTTCCACCTGATCACCCAGCGACGGTGGAACCCCTGGCCCGGTTCGGGCATGCCGCTGCTTTCCTTCACGGCAGCCAACCCAACCGATAAGCAGCGAGACCGCACGATGGCCGACTTCGAGGTAGCTCGGGCTCCGACCGCCTTGGACGAGGAAGCCGGGTTCGATCCCGAACTGCTCGGTGCTGACCGACACACTCAGCTCTTAGATACGGACGATTATGCGCAACGGGCCACCCGAGAGGCACGGGCACGGCTGGCCCAACTGGAGGCAGAGCTCATGCAACTCGGTGAGTCGTTCCCGGACTCCCCACTGGCCGGATTCGCCAGGTTTGCAAGCCGGAACGTGGATCCTGACCATGTGCTGTACCTCTACGATCTGGCCGACGCCGATCAGCTCACGACGTTGCGCGAGATGTTCCCCGCCTGGGTCGGGGAAACCATCCTGGGCAAACCCGATCGGGGGTTCACCCACGAAGTTGCGGTTTGGTTCGACGTCGACTGGCGCCCACCCTGGGAGTCGGAACAGTACGAGGTCGCGTTCAACCATCCCAACGAGATCATTCCGTATCTGGACAACCTCGATGCGGAGCTGGTCGCGCAAGGGGAGCAGACCAAAGCGATCGTGACCACAACGGATCTGGTCGATCGCTACGACGATACCCAACGTGCCTCGGGTTGGCCTCAATGGGGCTGGCCCGACATCGAGAACCCAGACACCTACTGGACCATCTACCTCACCTGGCGGTAGCAACACTGCTGCCGTCTCCCATCCCGCAAACCGTCCATCCGCCTGACGACCGAATCACCTGGTCGCACTGGGACCGGTGCGCTCTGTACTCGGCCCCATCCATTGCTCACAACGCAAGCAAAAGGAGGACTCTATTCCAAACGTGATTGAACACCTGTTTCAACCTGCCGGATCCCTGTTGCTACTCACCACCGTGGCTACGGGATTCGCCTGGTATCGCAATGCCCTGGACATGCGCAGGGCGTGGCTCTGGACGATGTTTTTGAGCCTGTTTGCATTCAACTGGCATGTCTGGTTGGTTTTCTTGGAACCCCCAACCGTGCTCGACAACCCCTTCCAGTTCATTCAAGGCGCGCAACCCAACCCAATCGCCCGCTACCTCTGGCTGTGGATCAAATACATCTGCTACACCCTGGGCGGTGCCGCCGGCTCGACCGGGGCCATTTTCGGCATTGGCGGGTTCTGGATCGGGCGGCAGGACCTGATGAAGCAAGGCGTGATCTCGGCGATTGCGGGCTTTGCGTTCATTCTCGTCATCCCCTTCGTGCGCATGGTATTCGGCTCGTGGATAACGTTTGCGGAGCAGCAACCCTACTTGCCGGAGGTGCAAGCACGCATGCCGGTGGTCGCAGAGCCGGTTTCGGAAGCGTGGGTGTCGGATCTCGAATGGTTGGTCGCAAAACGACGCGACGCCGGGAACCATAAGGACCCGCGTAAGCCCGGTGGACCTCGCCTTGCCATGGGCCGCAACAGCGGGAACCACAAGGACCCCCGCAAACCCGGTGGACCTCGCCTCGCCATGGGCCGCAACAGCGGGAACCACAAGGACCCCCGCAAACCCGGTGGACCTCGCCTCGCCATGGGCCGCAACAGCGGGAACCACAAAGATCCCCGCAAACCCGGTGGACCTCGCCTCGCCATGGGCCGCAACAGCGGGAACCACAAGGACCCTCGCAAGCCCGGTGGACCTCGCCTCACCATGGGCCGCAACAGCGGAGACCACAAAGATCCACGAAAACCCAGTGACTATCCCGCCACTGCATGCCGTAAGCACGGTGGCTGCATCATAAATCCCTTTGACCGAGCAGGTAGGCCCCATGCCTTCGGTGTCTGACCGGCCACGATCCCCTTCGCGTGACCGCGGCCCGCGAGCGATCGATCGCTGGAAGCCGCAACACCAAGAATCGGGGAAGGAAGGTGATACCAAGCCAAAGCCACCCGCTGGGCTTGCCCACTTCGAGTTCCTTTTGGAACAGGGCCGATTGCCACCCTATCTCCAGCTCATCGAAGACCTTCCCCAAGTCTGCGATGCCCCTCCAACCCCCTGGGCGGTACAGGCCCGCCGTGAATGGCCCAAAGTCGCCAAACGGCTCTCACTCCCGGTCGGCAAGCACGCAGCCAACACCGAACAGGGCATCATCATCCGCATCCAACACCACCTGATCGCCTTTGACCTCGATGCCCTTTGGCGTCACCTCAACCTCTTTTATTAGGAGTCCCCATGTTCCAAGCCATTCGTGACTGGATCGAGCGCGAACCCACTCTCGCACAGCGGGAAATGCTTGCCCGTGATCTCCAAAACCCCTGGTTCCGCGCGGCCTGGACGATCGTCGACCTACCGCGTCGATACTTCATGCCCATCCTGTACACCTGCTTCGGCTTGTTCGTGTTCCTCGCCTTCCTGGGAACCGGCGTCCTTGATCCACTGCTTGATCTCATCTACTACCGCTAAAGCTTGAACCGGGCGCGGGTTCCCATTCCGGGGCCCCGCCCCTTTTTCTCCCGTCCCTTCCCAATAGGGCGGGCCAAGGAGGCTATGTGCCACAAACTCTTTACATTCAACGCGTCATCATCGGTGTTTTGGCCGTGACCAGTTTGGTCGGGATCGTTTTCTCCATTCAGGCGGGTCGCGACCTCGACGCTTACTGGTGGCAACTCCATTGGACCCAGCGTGTCATGGCCCAAGCCGATCAGGAACGCCAAATCCAGAGTCAGGTCAATGCCAAGATCCGGGAACTCTTTCAGGGCCTGGAACACTGCAAATGCAGCGGTGATCCCGTGGACCGCAACCGCCTCTGGCGCGAGTTCCTGGAACTGTTGGCCATGGAGCAGGAGATCCGTTCCGGAGGGGATCGCCTGTTCCAAGAGTGGGAGAACCGGCTGGAGTCTATTCGTGAATGACTACAGCGTCTTCAACTCCGCCGAATCCATCCTCGACGTCAACGCGACTCTTATTCAGTGGCTCGGCGTGGGCTACTGGCTCAGTCTCTTCGCGGTCGGTGTGGCCATTTGGTGCATTCGCTTTCTCAAAACCCACCTATTCGCGCCGCTTGAATCCAAACCCGCTCTGAAAAACCGGGCCCTACTCAACGTCATTATGGGTGGGGTCATGTGCGCCATGGTCGTAGTGCCGGTTGGTCAGGTGCCGTATCTCAACCAAATGATCGATGTGGAAGATGGACAGCTTGTCACCCCGGCGGCCGCGTTCACCAAAGTGGTGTTGGCCGACGGTTCCGACTACCTCACCCTCGTGATCCTCATCAGCGCACTGGGCCTACCTCACGATTTGGCCCACAACAGCGAGTACCACGAGGTCACCGCCAACGAGCACGCCGAAAGCTGGTTCGGTGCGCGCACGGACTGGCTCCAAACCCTGATCACCTATGAAGTCACTGGCTACGAGGACGCTGAAGCCCTGGCATTTCGCGCCGGACAAACCATTGAGGAAACCGAAGACGATGAAGGCGGTATTGTCCGTGGCGTTAAAAATGCCGTCGGTGCCGCAAAGGTCGCCTACGATGCCGCTCAATCGGCGTTCACGATCTTTCTGGCGATGTTGGCCTCACCCTACACCGCCATCACCTACATCGTGGGTCTTTTCATCCTGGCGGTCGTAGCGTTGTGGATCAACCTTATCGCCTACGCGTTCCCCCTGTTGTTCGCGGCGGTGCTGTTCCTGCTCCCCATTGCCTACCTGTTTGATGGGTACGGTCGGTTGATGCCATTGATTAAGTTCTTGGTGGCGTTTGCCTTGGCCAAACCCTTGGCGATGCTGTTCGTGGCGTTGCCCTTCTCCATCATTGATGGCTATTTGCTCAACCTCTATCACACCTCCGGCATCGCGGGACCGCCACTCGATTCGGTGTTTACTGCTAGCTATTGGGAGGTTGTCACCACCACCCACGCCAACATGGACTATTCTTTGCCGCTGATTCTGGGCTTGGGCTCGGCCGGTGCTTTGATGGCCCTGATCGCACCGATGGTGGCCTTCCTGGTCCTTGGCGCCGAGGGCGGCACCCTCGCCGGCTTCGTCTCCAGCATGTACCTGACCGCTGCCAACGCTGCCGCCAAAGTGGCGGGTCGCGCCGCACCGCTTGCGATGGGTGGCCCCATGTCTGCGGCCACGACCGCGACTCAGGCCGCCGGTGCTGCCGCGACCACCATGCCCCTCAAAAGCCCCGGATCCCTCACCCCGGCCACACAACCAACCTCGTCCAAACCGACCTGACGAAGGAGGCAACATGACCCACCCGTCACCACCAACCCCCCATGTGGCCGGGCTGCTCGGCCCATTCGCGTTGCTGGGCATGGCCATCGAGAAACCCGTTGCATGGGTGCACACCCGTGTGGCCTCACGCGGTACCCGGACCTTGGTGGTTTGGTACCTCGTACTGGCATGGTTCGTCGCCATGCCGTTGAGGGCCGATTTCCTGGGATTCGACTTGATTCCCCTTGCAGGCATGCTCCTCGCCAATATTCGCGAGTTCTACATGGAGTACCAGAAACAAATCATTCTGCTCAAGAAAACGGCTCAGGCCTACTACTATGCCCGCGCCATCGACGTCGACCAACTCAAGCGAGACGTCGGCGAACTCGTCGCCCTCGAAACCGTCGATGGGTTCCGCGTGCTGCTCAACCGTACGGCGAGCGACTACGCCGAAGCCATGATCTACGACGGCCAGCAGCGCGGGGAGGGGCCGGCTCAATCTGCCAGCCATGATGGCCAGGCCCAAGTCGGGCTGCGCTTTCGAGTGACCTCTTCCGACGGCGAGGCCACCTACAAAACGAACTCCGAAATCTGGAACGCGCTGTTCAATCCCTACGATCCCGAGTGGGATCCAGCCATGACCCACGAGACCTTCCTCGTCTTGAAAATGCGGTATCGCTGGCTCAGTCGCGAGCTGGGCAAGTACCGCAGAGCCGTTCGGACCTACAAACAGTTGGCTGCACACTGGAAGAACCTGTTCCTTCAAGACATCGAGCAGGCCAGTATCCAGAGTGCCATTCGGTACGCCGTATCGTCTTCCCTGGAAATGGACAGCCTGGCGGCCAAACTCAAATCCATCCGCGAAGGGCCCATTCAGGAATTTTTCGAAAGCCGCATCGAGTATTGGACCACTCGCTACAACGACGTCCATCAGGAGCTCATCCGCATCGACTGGGCCATTGGCCAGATGCAGGAGGACATGACCTGGATGGAACGACGCGCCCTGAACCAGGTTGCAGCCCGAATTCGGCTCAAGAGCCTGAAGCGATGGAACTACCTGTTGCCACCCGTGGGCAAGCGCAAAGCACCCGCGTCCCGCCTCAAACCCGTCCCGCACCTGCATTGGAGCGCGTTTCCCAAGGGATGGGCTGCATGAGTGAGGTGAAAAACACACCAAGGAGGTTGTGTGATTAAAACGGTGAAAGGATGGCACATCCGCCTACTGCGTGAACAAGGTGTGGTGGCCTCCGCGCTGTACCAATGCTTGACCCGAAACGCGTTCCCTTCCCATCGGTTTCCAGTGGATCGTCGGTTTCTCTATGGGGTTTCGCCCACCCGGCCGTACACGTTTTGGACGGCGACTGACCATCCCCGGTCCGTGATTGCCCGCGAAGCCATTGCCTGGTGTCAAATCGGCATGGCCATCAGCCTGACCTGTTTAAAAGGGACGCACGCGGCGACCTTGGCGGAAGCTGAAGCACGTTGGCTGCGCATGCCCTTTCCCAATAGCGCGATTCAGATGGGAAACCTGTTCATTGCCTGGACCTATCGATACGCCAACCAAACCTGGGCCCAACTTCAGCGCCAAATCCTCCAGCAACGGGAGGCGATGGCCAAAGAGGGGATCACGTCTCGGTGGATTCTACCCGCGACCCAAATGGAACCCTTACCTCCAGACCTCGGTTTCAAAATGGCCGACCACACAACACTCTCCTATGTGCTCGATCCCCGCGTCCGCGATCCCATCATCGGGCTCGATATCGATGACATCACCCTCCAAAACCGCAAGGCTCGCGCATGATCCGCCTTGCATGTTGGATGATCGTCTGGGTCGCGGGGGCATGGCTCTATCATCGGTATCTTTGGCCGTGCTTCTGGGTGCCACCCAATCTGGGAGGTCCGCGCTTGGCCTTCGATGTCGCCCTTTGTGGGCTCGTCACGTTACAAGCCGAATCCGTGTGGCAAAAACGGCGATTGCGTCGAAATCCACGTGCCCAGTGGGGGAACGTATTCCGGGAGGAAGAGTTCCGGCGATGCGAAAAAAACGTAAAGGCGTTTCTGGCGCAGGAGGCACGGGCCAACTGCACGGCGTGCGGAGGAACCGGAAAGGTTGCCTCTCCAGAAACAGAGAGCCAAACCATGTGTCCACCATGCCAGGGAACCGGTTTTCCCAACGGGCGGGTGCGACCTCCATTCCGCGTGCGTTACCGAGATCGTAATAGCATTTGCATTGCATTTGACGCCCTCACCAAAGAACCCGTGTTCCTCGAAAACGAGGCCACCTATCGTGCAACCCATGTCTACGGTATTCAAGGAACCGGCAAGACCAAACGCATCGGCCGCCTCGTCTTGAATCAACTGTTTGCCGATTCATTGAGTAGCATCCTCTATTTCTCGCTAAAAACCGAAGATGCACGCGAGATGGCCAGGCTGGCCCGCGCTTCGGGTTGGCGCGTTCACGTCATGAAGGGCGTGTGCTTGCTGAACACCTTCAGCCATTGGGGCCAATTCGAAGCGGGTATTCGAAAAGGCATGACGGCCGCAGGCTATCAGGCACGGGAATCGTTTTGGTTTGACCGGACGATGCAGCTTCTCGGCGAGGCCTACCGCCACAGTCTCGCAACCCAAAAGGTCGCTCGGCTGGGCCCCACCATTCAGAAGGTGCTAACGACCCTGCGGGCAGAGGCGGCGGCGGGCAGCAACGTCAAGGCCGATCAGATTGCTGTGTCGGACGTCGCCAGCTACCTCCTCGAATTCGACGATCCACTGTCCCCGGTGCGTTGGGTCTACGATGCCCAGCTCGACGACTTCGTGCCCGGCTGTGCGCCAGGCGAGGTACAGGCGTCGCAATTCGCAGATTGGTCGCTCATGGCCCAGCCGCGAACGATGGTCATCGTCCCGCCGACGGGGACCAGTCGAGCCGGGCTGGTCGCGGCTACCGCCCTGAAATACGCCTATCTCCTTTGGTTCGAGGACAACAAAGACACCTGGCAGGTATCCAATCCCGATACTCGGCACCGCAAGGTCGTGTTCCAAGACGAAGGCGACAATTTTTTGATCATTTCTCCACGCAAAGACTTCGACGACATTTACGCCACCAAGACCTGGCGTGAGTTTGGCCATTCTAGTTGGGTGTTCACCCAATCCAAAGAGGCCGTTCGCTCTGCGGCGGGCAATGACCGCGCTCAAACCTATCTCAGCGTGGTGGGCAGCCAAATCACATTCGCGATCCCAGACGAGGAGGTCGCTAAATGGATCAAGGAACTCCCAGAGTACGAATACCAGACCCGAACCGTCAATCTCAACCGATCTGCGGAAGGCTATGAGGACGGCGCCGACATGCTGCGCGGCAACCTCCAGGTTTCCCGCGGTGAATCGCTGCAAACAGCACGCGGGCCTTGGATCACGGGCGAGTGGTTCCAACGCCTGCCCAAGGGATGTGCGGTCTTTCAACAAGCTGGCCAAACACCGCGGGTCCTTTGGATTCCGTTTCATGGCCATGTTGCCATCGAGGGGGCACCCGAGAACGAGGAGGAAGTATGAGTTCTATTCGAGTTGAAACCAAACGTGGCGCGACCGTCGTCTCCGTGGTCGGGTCTCTGGATCCGGGAAGCCAACCCCAACTGGATCGCGTATTCCGCCACCTATCCCGCGTGCGCCAATGCAACATCCTCCTCCATGCGAAGGAGCTCGATCGGGTCTGTGGTACCGCCATCACCAAATTACAGGCATGGTCGCAAACGCTAAACGACCGAGGCGGCTTCCTGTGGGTCGTGGAGCCCTCGCCAAGCGCACGCCGCGACTTGGCGCTGCATGTGCGAGGCTCCATGGCCACCTTTCCTTCCGAACGTATGGCCTGGCAACTGGTGACGCACATCCTGAATGCCAAGCTGGTGCGCGAAATGTGTCGGGAAACCCATACCGATTCAATCACGGGTTTACTGAACCAGACATACATTCACACATGTTGGGCGCCGATCCATCCCCGACTCGGCGAGGATGATCAAGGGCCCTTGGTCTTCTGTCTCGCGGAAGCACATGGGCTCGATACCCGGAATGACCAAGACGGGGATCAGATCATGGGCGCGGCAGCGAAACGCCTGTCCCTCCTGTGCGGGCGCTACGACCTCTTGATTCGCTGGGGATGTCATGCGTTCCTGATCATCGCGCGATGGCCACAAACCTCAAATGGGATCCCCTTTGCCGGAAGGGCCATGTCCGCCTTGCGGCACCCATTCCGAACGGCACTGGGGGCCACAAAAACCGTTTCGTGGTCCCTGGGTTTCCTCCAATGCCCACTGTTGTTCGATCGGTCGTTGACGTGTTCGGAAGGGCTCCGTTTGGTTGTGGAAGCGATGGAGCGAGCCAAAACGGAAGGAGGAGATCGCTGGATTGCGGCGACGGGTACCAAGCGACCCTACCCCTTTCTGAGCGACCAGCTTCCCGACCTCTCCGTATTGGCTACCGCCGGATTGATCGAGATCCATCGAGAGGTGCCCCTCGAGGAACCAGAAACCCTCCCCGCCGTGTCAAAACCCAAGACCTGGGTAAAGACCGGCAATTCCCAGCGCATCCGTACACGAAAGACGCGTCTGAAACACCTTCGCCGTCTGTGAGCGAAGCCACCCATCATCACGATCGCGTCGCTTGGGGCGCCAACCTATCGCGGCTGCGAGTCCGGTCAAGCCTGGCGGCTTGACAGGGCCCCGCGAGCCGCGAGGGTTCCGCCCGTGAGCGACGCCATCTCCATGATGAAGCAAGGAGGGTTCATGCGATTTGGACAGCACTGGTACCGACATAAGGATGAGTGGCGACCTGGCCCCTGGTTACCCTTCCCGAATCTGGACCAAGCCTCGGACGCCGAATGTGATTTTGTCAGCGTTCTGGAACTCTGCACCACGGTCGACGCATACCGCACTTGGCAGCAACACCATCGCGATCACGGCCGCAAGCCTAGCGAGCAGTCCCTATCCGTCCCGTTCAGAGGCCCGTTTTACGCCGATTTCGATAGTGAGGACCAGCCCGAGATCTTGAGAATGGCGTTACACCGTGCCCTTGATCGATTGCGCCAAAGATCCGGGATCGATCCGCGCGCGTTTCGGTTGTGGTTCAGTGGCGGCAAGGGCTTTCACCTCATCATCCCCGCGAACTGGTTTGGTCTCGAAGGGTTCCAGCATCGGAAATTGCCCACCCTGTATCGGTATCTCACCAAAGAGTTGGGCTTGGGAGAGATCTGCGATCCGGCCGTGTACAGTGAAGGGCGAGGACGGTTGTGGCGCGTCTCGTGGAAACGGCGCCCGAACGGCATGCGCAAGATCCCCATCACCTGGCAGGACCTCGCCCAAAGCACCGTCACCGATATGTGCCAATGGTCCGCAGGCAACGTCACATGGGTTCCAAAGCACATCCACGCCAACGAACCCAATCCCTACTTGTGCCATGCGGTCAAACGGGCATGGGATCAATGGCGTCAAGATCGAAACAAGAACCTGCGGCCCCATTTCAATCGTAACCCCAAGCCGTTGGGATGGACGACCGAGCGCCGCCAACATCAAGATCGTCTCATTTCCGAGGCTCTACAAAGCCTGCCAAGCACCTACGCGGACGACTACCAAACCTGGTTGACCGTCGGCATGGCCCTGCATCAAGCCTATCGTGGTTCCGACGAAGGGCTGAAGTTGTGGCGTGAATGGTCAGTACAGTCTCCCAAATTCGACGCTCGCGCGCTCGCAAGAAAATGGCGCTCGTTCAACTCGAATGGCCGAGACCGAGTGACACTTGGCACTCTGTTCTACCTGGCCAGAAAAGCCGGCTGATCCAAATGGCTCCTCGTGGGGCTCGCAGGGCGCAATGTGGCACACGAACCCCGGACCGGCAAGCTGCTCCTCCGTCGCTGGGCACTTGCCCGCCCGGGGTTCGTGCGCCTCCGCGCACCCATCGAACCACCACCGAGGAGGCCTTCATGGATCCACTCTTTGTTCATTCGGATGTTCCAAGTTCTCAAAGTGACAGCCACATCCAAAGACCCCAAGGGGTGCTCATCGGAGGTTTCGAGATGACGGTTCAAAAACCCAGCGAGTTGATTTTTCAGGAGTTGTCCAGCTTTGCCAAAAAACACAACCTCAATCTCTCCGTGAAGGAACTCAGCACTTGGGCGGAGCGGATGTTCACGCGGCTCAACGGTCAACTCGTCACCCACAAGGAGGCCGCGGCCATGTTGGGGGTCAGCCCCGAGATGATGCACCACTACCGCAAGGACGCGTTGATCGAAGGCATCCCCAAGAACCCACACGCTGCCAGACCCCACTGGTTATACCAACTGTGCGACGTCCTTCAGCTCAAGAGCTACCGTGCCAGTCTCAGAGCCAAACGGCAGACATCGGGCCAGGCCTGAGAGCGGTTTCTGACTTGAGAACTCGAATCGATGTGAATGAAAGGAGCTAGATACATGGCAAAAAAAGGAAAACGATACATCGACCATTACTTAATGAAGGAGCGGGCCAAAGGACGACGATTTTCCCAAGAACAGGAGAAACAGCTCGAGCGCCAATTCGAAGGTGTCTACCTGCACTCCGATGGGAGGCGTTTCATCGCGGTGGCCAACGTGCCCTACATCGACGCCAAAGGCCGGAAGCGCTACAAGCGTCCGGAAAAGACTTTCAAGACCGTGACGGATGCACGCAATTGGCTGGAAGAGAAGCGGGTCGAATCGCGCAAGGGAGTCGAGGCCGCCGAGACAGCCGACCCCACCTTGGCGCAGATCATGGAGATCGCCCAACCCAAAAAGGAAATCCTCCCCACGTGGAACCGAGTTCAGCGGTGGTGGCGAACTATCCATGAATATTTTGGGTCAACACGAAAGGTCCGCACCATCAAGGATCGCGACATCATCGCCTACCAGGCATGGTTACTGACAAGACCCAACGGCAAGCTCTGTCGGAGCGATGACGGGGACGCGACCTGTCCAACCATCCAACCCATCACGGTGAATGCCTATTGCGGAGAGTTGTTATGGCTCATCCGAGAGGCCCATCGTCTCGGGTTGATCAAGGTCATGCCCCAGTACACACCCATCGCGACATTCAGTCATCGTCCTTTGAATATCACGCTCCAAGATTTTCTAAAGGTAGTGGATGCCCTGCCACAACATCGTGCGCTTTTGCTGCTTGCTCTCAACACTGGCGCACGAAAGGGCGATATCTTTCGGCTCACCCTGGATCGAATTGCCAAGCGCGAAGTCTTGCAGGACGGAAAACGGGTAATGAAGACGGTGATCACGGTACGCTCGACCAAGACCAACAAAGAGAACATCCAGGTCCCGATGCTCCGCAAAGTCGAAGCGGCATTCGAGGCTCACATCAAGCAGCAGAACGCCTGGTTGCAAAGATTCTACAACGACATTGCCGATCCGAAGGCCCCCAACCACAAAAGGAGGGTCGCATGGTACCAGCGGTGCAGGGCCGCCTTGCATCACAAGGTGCAGAAACAAAACCAGAGCAAGTGCCCCATCAAGGAAACACTACCTGATCTCAAACCATTGGCAGAGTTACGAGGGCCCGGGGACTTGAATCCCATGGGTCTGGTATTTGTCAGCAAGCAATCGCTTCGGCCGTACAAATCCATTGGGTGGGCTCTGGATAGCGCCATCAAAAGAGCGGGTGTGGCCGAGTTCTCCATGCACTCGGTTCGCCATTTGGCAACGACGGTTCTGCTCGATATCACCGGCGGAGACGTAGATCAGGTCCAACGCATCATCGGTTGGTCGAGTACGGCCATGTTGCAAATCTACGGGCACATTGCGCACCGACATCTCAAAACCTTCGAGAAGTTCGATGAGTTGTTGGGCGATGCCGAAGAATGGGCCCAGGAAGATCAGACCCAATCCTCCCGTCTCAAAGCCAAAAAGTGGAAGTGGAAAAAGAAAGCTTCAGCAAGGAGAATGAACCGCGCTGAGTAGTCGGAAAAAGGCTCCAGAATTGGACTCCAACCCTTGGACCCGATTGAATCAAATTCTTGATACTCGGTTTTTAGTAGGAAAAAAGTTGAAAGCATGTCACGAGACCAAGGTAAGACCTCAAATAAATGCCATATCGTCACCCATCATAACCTATATAAATCAAGCTATTTGAAGCGCCTTGAGAAATTGATATTTCTCCTTGGATCGCTTCGAAGTGTCGGCCCAGCGGGCATAGCCAGTTCGATTTCGAGAAAGAAACAAACCACCTGGTTTCTGGCGAAGGGCCATGGCTCGTTCATCCGAAAAATTAGCAGGTTCCCGACAACATCGGAAGCCAGGAAAGGATCGGCATTTGGTGTCACATCATGGTCCTGGCTTTCCTGGTTTCCATCATTTCTGCCTTCCTGATCAAGATTTGACGACGGCAAGACCCAGCTCAGGTTGAACACACCACTTTGGTTCAAGAGAGTCACCGCTGGTCGGGATGGAACACGGCCCCTGTGGCGCACCTCGGGCATGATTCGATTGTGAGAATTTCGTTTCCCAAATTCGCAAAACGCAAGTATCGCCCAAAACACAAATAGATATTTATCAACAACTTATGCCATGGCATCACACTTGTACTCCCGAGTCATGAACGCGATTCACCATCGCCGTAACTCAGGCAAGAGGTATTATTTGATGCGTACGTTCGTCCTTTTTCTGCTCTCGTTGACGATCCAACTCCACGGTCAAGATCACCCGCAAACGGCACGACCTCACGAGCACTGGAACCTTCGCGAACTTTTTCGCGATGCGGCCCATTGGGAAGCGCAAGCCAAGCACCTCACGAAATCGATCGAGGATCTAGGTAAATACAAGAACACGATCACGTCCGACAATACATCACTCAAAAAAACACTTGATCGGATTGCGGCGATACAAAAGGAAACGAATCGCCTTCAAACCTATGCCTATTTGCAGCAAAGCGTTCATTTAAACGACCGCGCAGCGCAAGACCGCCTGCATCGTGCAGACAAACTGGTCACGACGTTCCAGAACACGACCGCGTTCCTGAAGCCGGAACTGGCCGCGTTGGGCGCCGATCACCTCCGCAGGCTGGTGCAGGATCCCCTCCTGAAGGATCACCAAAAAACCTTGCGGGACATTCTGGACTACATGGACCACACCCTCGATGCCGACGCCGAGGCCGTGCTTTCGGCGGCACACGAAACCCTATGGGGTACTTTTCTGAACTACGATCGCCTGGTTTCTTCCGGGATGCTGTGGAAGGAAGTCACGCTCTCCTCCGGTGAGGTCCTGTTGGCCGACAAAGGGGCCCGGTCGAAGCGCATCGACAACGCGGAAGATCGTAAGCTACTGTCAGAAGCCTATTTAACCGCCTGGCACCAAATGGGGAACGCAATCGGGGAAATCTACAACACCCGGCTCAAGGGCCATGTCTTTTTGAGTCGTTCTCGGCGGTACCCGGGCGTCCTGGAACACGTCAACGCTTCGGCGCAAATCCCGAATGAGGTTACCGACACTCTGGTTCAGGTAGCCAGGGAGAACTTGGATCTCCTCCATCGCTATCTGTCGGTGCGCGGTCGGATCATGGGCCGTCGAGATCCGAGCTATGGCGATTTGCGACTTCCGTCCATCACTTCTCAAAAGCGATTCACCATCGAGGATGCCAAGCGGATTACCTCCTCGGCGCTGGCACCGTTCGGGAAGGAATACATCGACATACTGGAGCACGGGTTCCAAAACGACTGGATGCATGCCTATCCTGCGGAACACAAGGATCGTGGTGCTTTTGTCGTGCCCGTTTATGACGTTCACCCCTACGTCATGTTAAATTTCGATCACACCTTCGCCGGCGTTGGGGAGTTCGCCCATGAATGGGGACACGCCGTTCATTTCGAACTCGCGAAAGCGAACAATGGTTATGATAGTTTCGAAGCGACGACCTATGTTGCCGAGCTCGCTTCGACCACCAACGAAATCATGGTCGAAAACTACATGCTGGCAACCGACGATGATCCCCAAAATCAGCTCTACTATCTTATGAAGGCGCTCGGCACGATTCACGGATCTTTTTTCCGTACCGTCATGACCACCGAATTCGAAAAAAAGGCGATCGACGCAGTCTCGTCAAATACGCCCTTGACGGGAGACGAGATGAATGAAGTCTACCTAAATCTTCTCAGGGATTACTATGGACACCACGTCGATGTCATGCAGGTCGACCCAAAGTATGCGATAGAGTGGGCCATGCGCATTCAAATCATGTACAAGAGCTATTATATCTACAAGTATGCGACGAGCATCGCGGGAGCGACCGCTTTTGCCGAGCGGATGCACCACGGTGAAACGAATGCGGCCGAAAGCTATATCCACCTGCTGAAAGCGGGGCAATCCGATTATGGATACCCCCTTCTGAAGAAAAATGGCGTCGATTTAGCGAACAAATCGACCTACGACCCACTTTTTAAACGCATGGCCCGTTTACTGGAAAAAGCCGAAGACCTACTATCCAAAACTTCCGAGGCCGAACACCCATGACCTCGATCCTCTTCCCTGCGGTCGAAACGGGTTTTCAAAATTGAAGAACGCGACCCGGATGGGCCGCACACAACTCGCGATCGTGGGTGATCAACAGTACCGCGGCCTGGAAAGCCTGCTGGTACTCGGTCAACAGGGCCAACAGCTCGAACCGGGCCTCGATGTCCAGCGCCGCCAGCAGCTCGTCCCCGATCAGCAGGCGCGGACGCATGGCGAACGCCCGGCAGAGCTGCAACCGCTGGCGTTCCCCCATGGAGAACGCCGACGGCGGTTGGGCCAGATCCAAATCGGCCAGGCCCAATCGCGCCAGCAAGGCCGTGCAGGTCCACTCGGGAACGGCGGGCTTCGTTTGGGAATCGAACGCCCAAGCCAGTTGCTGGGCGACCGGTACGGCCGGATTGAAGGCGGCATCGCCGTGTTGGACGAGCAACTGGACGGCGCGCAATTGGGCCTCCGCACGACGTCGCCAATCGAAGGAGATCGCTTGGTGGGACAACGATAAGGTCCCGTGACAGGTGCCGCGTACGGGCAAGCCGGCCAACATGCGGGCCAGCGAGGTCTTGCCGCAACCGGAAGGGCCCATCAGCCAAGTCCACTGGCCAGGATGGAAGTCCAGATCCAAGTCGCGGAACAACCATCGCGATCCATAGGCCAGACCAAGGCCGCGACCGCGCAGCACCAGGTCGTCCACCTCGCCGCCTGATTCGGACCCAGCGTCGGACGCCACTTCGGCCGTGCCGGCATCATCGGAGGCGAGCGGTACCGCGGGGTCGCGTTCCGGCGTTTCGGCGGCTTCCATCCGAGGGGCGGCGTCCCGCGCGATCATGGCGCGATCTTCCCAGTTGGGAACCGGCACCATGCCGCCCAACCGGTTCGCGGCCGCCAGCAAGGCACGGTGGTAAGGGTGCCGCGCCGATTCGAAGAAATCGACCGAGGCGCCCTCGAACAGGTGCCTGCCGCGGTGGAAGACCAGAACCCGATCGGCGTAGGCGCGAATCAGATCCAATTGATGGGTGACGAACACCAGCGTGCAGCCCTTGGAGAGAAGGCGCGAGCGCAGCAGGGCGAACAGCCGTCGCTCGGATTCGGCATCCAGCGAGGCCGCGGGTTCGTCACAGAACAGCCACCGTGGCTGGCGCGCCAACACCAGGGCCAGCATGATGCGTTGGCGCTCGCCGCCGGAAAAGGAGGCGGGGAAGCGCTGCAGGAGATCTTCGCCGGTGAGGCCCAGTTCGCCGAGCAGCTCCAGCGCGCGGGCGGCAGTGCCGCGTCCGGGCATGACCTCGCGGAAGTGGGCGCCGATGGTGAGCGCCGGGGTCAGGCCGCCGGCGGGATCCTGGATCAGGAGGCAGGCGCCGCTGGACGGCGCGAAGGCGGCCTCGGGCTCGGTACCACCGGCCCAACCGAAGAGACACTTCAGGAACAGGGACTTTCCGGATCCCGATGGGCCGGTGATCGCTACGGTTTCGCCGGCCCGAAAAACGAAGGGCTCGGTATCCAGCACCTTGCGCCCGCTGCCGCTGTGGCGCCGAAAGGCAGGCACGGCAACGGTTTCGGCGTCCGGAGGAAGTTGGTCACGCTCCACATCGACCATCAGATAGGCACTCCCCGAATATGGAGGTCATCCTAACATGGGGGGTGGGTCGCGGTTCCCGGAAACCGAGAGATTCGTCGTGCGGGGTGGTGCGGTCGGGTGGGTGCATCGGGGGCGGTATGCCCGCTAACGGTCAGTTCCAGAGAGATCCGGGCTTCGCGGGTGGCTTCGATTGGGTTTTGGCTGGTGCCGTGCTCGGGAAGGTGGGATTCTCGGGATGGCCTGCGCGGGTGGTTTGGTAGCTTCGCCCTTGGGCCCGGAGATCAGCCGATTCAGCCGTCGCTTCGATTGGTTCACCAAGCTGGTGAACCTACAGGCCTGGCACCCTTCTCGCGATGCGGGGACTTTGGGCTTTGCGGCCTTGTTGGTGTTCGATATGGGAGCAAAACAGCTTCGCTCTTTGGTGTAACTCACTGTAGTTGCTTGGGTCGCTTCGAAGTGTCGGCCCAGCGGGCCAACCTACAGGCCAGGCACCCCTCTCGCGATGCGGGGACTTTGGGCTTGGCGGCTTCGGGTTGGGTTCGCCAGGGGGATTTCGGGCTTCGCTCTTTGGCTCAATTGATTGCTGTTGCTTGGGTCGCTTCGATTGGTTCACCAGGCTGGTGAACCTACAGGCTTTACGTTGCTTGCGTGCATGCGGGCTCTCCGAAGCGGCTCGCTTCGTGTCGTTTCTTTCCCGAAATCGAGCGGGTATGCCCGCTGGTTCGCGGCTCTTATGTAACAAACTTGCTTGGAGTGCCCGAAAGCCGAGAGATTCGTCGTGCCAGTAGGTTGGGCCGCTGGCCCGACACATCGAAGCGATCCGCGCTTCGAAAGATCGAGTCGTAGAAGAGCGAAGCAGATAAGTCGGGCCACCGATCTCTCGATGGCGCAAAATATCTCTACCAAGTCGCTTCGATAGGTTGAGCAAGCTGCCATACCGGCCGTGCTCAACCTACAGGCTTTACACCTCTATTGCACGTGCGGGCTCTCCGAATCGGCTCGCTTCGTGTCGTTTCTTTCCCGAAATCGAGCGGGTATGCCCGCTGGTTCGCGGTTCTTATGTAACAAACTTGCTTGGAGTGCCCGAAAGCCGAGAGATTCGTCGTGCCCGGTAGGGGCATCAGGGGCGGGAAGCCCGCCGGATGAACTGGTCGAAGTAATCCATGCGAGGAGTTCCCGCATGCTGCGAGGGTCGGCGCGGCAGTAAGTTGGTCAGGGGCGGTAAGCTGGCCCCCGGCCGACACCCCGAAGTGACCAGGGCTGCGCAAATTCAGAACGCCAAAGAGCGAAGCTCCAATAAAAACAGGAGTTTCGGAATGTGCGACCAGCGGTCGCACCTACCGTGCCATACCGGCCGTGCCATACCGGCCCTGCACGACGCCCCTCTCACAAATGCGGGAACTCCCAAGCGATTCGCTTCGATAAGTTATCCACCTGAAACCCGGCTCCCGGCCTGGGTGGCGACTTCGTGGTAAAAACAAAAACCGCAGTCACGCTTGAACGGATTGGAAAACCACCTTCATGCCATGGATTTCCCTGGTGGCTGGGGCAACATGATCGTGGCTTTGGCGCCGCGGCGATCGTCCCTGTTCGTAAGATGCAGGGTGCCCTGATGCTGTTCGACGATGTTTTGGCACAAGCAGAGGCCGATGCCTTTGCCATCGCGTTTCGTGGTGTAAAAAGGAATGAACAAGTTGTCCGGTGACGTGATTCCCGTCCCATTGTCCAGTATGTCAATCATGATATTCGAAGACATTCGCTTTAAAGAAATAGTAACCTCCGGATCCTCACTCTGGGCCTCCCACCCGTTTTTGACGAGGTTCAGCATGACTTGCTCGATCAGGACGGGGTCCGCCCAGATCTCCTTGACGCCCGGGGCGACCTGCCAGGTGATGCCGGGAAACATTGCCTCGATCGCCGCGAACATTCTGGACGGTTCGAACCAGGCGAGTTGGAGTTGCTTTTGTTCGTTCAGGGACCCATACCGTCCCACGAACTCTTGCAACGAGACACTGCGATCGATGATGACGCCCAGCGCTTTGTGCATGCGTTCATCCCCTTGCACCTTGCCCTGCATGGACTGAGCGAGGGACTTGATGGGGGTGAGCGAGTTTCGTATTTCGTGGCTCAACACCCGCATGATCTGACGCCACGCCTCGAGTTGTTTGGTTCGGAGTTCCTTTTCGATATTGATCAGGACGACCAGATGATGGGTTTGCCCGTCTTTCACGAAAAGGCTGGAACGCGTTTGCCATCCCTGCGGGTGGGGATGTGGATCGAGGGTCCAGCCCGCCTTTTCCGAGGGACCCAATCCAAAATGCTGGCAGTGCATTCGGCGTTGGCTTTCCCACGGCTGCCTGATGAATTGGGAAAAAGCGGCATTCGCGTGGATGAGCTTGAGGTTCTGATCGAAAACGGCGATCGGGGAATCGAGCTGTTCGATGAGGCGAAACACCAGAAACGAACTTTGGTCGTACAAGTGTTTCCGCGTTTGAAGCGCTTCGGCCAATTGCGAGAGTTCGCCCTGGATATCACGGGCAATGCCGCTGTCGAACGAGTGGTGCAGGCGGAGGCTGTAATCTTCGGCTCTCAGGGTCTCGATCGCCGTACTCACTTGGTTGAGCAACCCGAACAAGCGGCGATAAACGTGATCGAACGAGAGGATGACCGGAAGGAACACGATGACGACGACGGTCGTCGTCATGAGCGTGGATGCCTCGAGAAGCACCATCACCCACACCAGGAGCCCCAGCACAAGGCCGCACACCAAGGCGAATAGCCAGCGAATCCGAGCTTCCAGGGAGTGACGCATCTCAGGCCTTGATGCCGAATTTTTCCATGCGACGGTACATCGCACTCTTGCTGATACCCAGGATTTGGGCCGCTTCGGCCACCACGCCACCCGTTTCGTCCAGTGCTTTGGTAATCAGCACATGTTCGGCTTCATCCAAGGTCATCAAGGGGAGTTGGTGGGTTTGAGATTTCGGGAAACGCAAATGCAGGTCGTGGCTTTCGACGACAGCGTTGTGGGTGAGCAGGATGGCGCGCTCGACGGTGTGACTGAGTTCTCGAATGTTTCCTGGCCATTCGTATTCCAGCAGGGTCTTTTCCGCTTCGGGCGAAAAGGTGACTTTCGGTCGCTGATAGCGCGTCGCGTGTGTTTCGGCGAAGTGATAGGCGAGCGGCATGATGTCGTCTCGACGTTCGCGTAGCGGTGGAATGCGCAATTCGATGGTGTTCAGCCGGTAATACAAATCGGTTCGAAAGGTGCCCTGTGACAGGAGCTCTTCGAAGTTGGCGTTGGTGGCGCAAACGATTCTGGCATTCGCCTTCTGGGTTCTGCTCGAGCCGACGGGTTCGTATTCCCGGGACTCCAGGACCCGCAGGAGTTTGGCCTGTTGCGCCAAGGGGATGTTCGCGATCTCGTCGAGAAAGAGGGTTCCACCCGTTGCCATTTCAAATCGACCGATTCGGTTTTCCCGCGCGTCGGTGAAGGCGCCTCTCCGATGACCGAACATTTCGCTCTCGAAAAGAGATTCCGGTATCGCGCCCATGTTGACGGTCACGAAGCTGGCGTCCCTTCGACCGGAAAGCTGGTGGATCACCTTCGCAATGCTCGATTTCCCACAGCCGTTCTCGCCCGTCAGCAAAATGGTCGCGTCGGTGGTGGCCAAACGCTCGAGGTGCGCCTTCAGCTTGAGCATGGGTCGAGATCGCCAAAGCAGGTTATGCGCTTCGAACGCATTGCATTGTTGGCGCAGGGCCCGGTTCTGGCGTCTCAGTTGGATGAGCTGCGTTTGCTGGGTGACGATTTGCAACAATCGTTGGTTGTCCCAAGGTTTTTCGATGAAATCGCTCGCGCCCTTCTTGATGGCCTGAATCGCCAGGTCCACACTGGACCAGGCAGTCATGGCGACACAGGCAAAGGTGTCGTTCATGGATTGCATTTTTTCGAGAAAAGCGAGCCCTTCCTCGCCGGAAGTGGTGTCACGGGTGTAGTTCATGTCGAACAAAACCACGTCGATCTCGTGTTCCGTCAACAACGCGAGCGCCTGCTGCGGGGATTCGGCTTCCAGTATGGCGAATCCCTGGTCGCTCAAGGCGTAGTCGGCGCTCATGCGCACATCGGGCATGTCGTCGACGATGAGGACCGTTGATGTCATGCGCGACCTCCGTCAAGGGTTGGCGGCGATGGGGAGCGATGGTCCCAGCCTAGCTCGTCGCGAACCAAAAAGGTAGTTTTCCGGCACGATCATTCGTTTCTCAATGCCTGGACCGGGTTGCTCTTGAAGAGTTTTCGCAGCGGGAAGTAGTTTGCGAAAAATGCGGTGATCAGTAAAGCGGGGACGGTCATGAACAAGGAGGATGCCGTTTGGTGGAACCACGCGTCCGCGGCTTGGTCGAACCACGATCGCAAGAACAACACCGCCGTGACACTGATGGCGAGACCCAGCAACACGGGTTGAAAGTGACTGCGAGCCACGAGTTTCGCGATCTGGTGGGTCTGGGCGCCGAGACACATGTGGACCCCGAACTCGAAGCGCCGCATGAGGTTTCCGTAATGGAACACGCCAAACATGCCGGCACCGGCGAGGAGCAACGCGAGCAGGGTCAACCCGCTGGCAACGCCGGCATTCACCTGGTCGCGGGCGATGATGCGCCGATGTTGCTCGTCGACATGGACGATCTCCGCGACGCGACGGGAAGGATCGACGTCGGCCAGGGTCTGGCGTATCAGGTGGTTCGTGTTTCCGCCTTGCTTCAATCGGATGAGAAGGTGCATGTTCCAAGGCACATAGGTCAAGTAGGCATCGCGCGATCGAATCTCCTCGGCGCGACCCGGAACCGCGATGTCCTTCACGATGCCAATGACTTTCTTGGGTACCCCGCTCCCGTCGTAGATCAACGTGCCCAGGACGCGACCTTCGGGCTCGATGTGCTTGGCGGCGCTTTCGCTCAGCACGACGACCGGGTCGTCGTTTCGGATGTGATCGGACGTAAACCACTGGCCTCTCAATAATTCGATACCCACGACTTCGTGATATCGCTGGTCGACGAAGTTGATGGGGAAGTCACCATATTCGCGATTGTCGACGTCGCTGTAGCGCGTGGACATTCCCGTGCGAATGGGAGAGGTAAAAGAAAAACTGCATTGCGCGACTTGGGGCATCGCTCTGAGGGCCTGGGCATAATCAGCCATGATCCGTCGTCGATGGTCGATTTCGTCGCTGCCGATCATGCCTTCTTTCGCGTCGAGCCGCACACTCACCAGGTTGTGGCTTTCGAAACCCAGTGGTTGGGAAATGACGGACAAAGATTGTTGCAGCAATGCGAAGGCGCCGGAAAGGAGAACACCGGTGACCGCGACCTGGCACGTCACCAACGCATTGCGGGTGAACTTGGATATTTGCATACCCGAACCCTTCCCACTCGCCTGGAGCTGGATTCGAAGGTCCTCGTAACGAATCAGTTTCACCGCGAAGAGCGAGAAAACGGCCGCAAGGGTCACGCATAGGGCCATCGAAAAGCAAAGGGTGGGGATGTCCAGGGACAGTTCGTCCAGCCTGGCGAAGTGGGCGGACGCGAGCATGCGGATGAGCTCGAAACACCAGGCGGCCACGAGGAGCCCCAGCAAGCTGGAGGCGATGCACAAAATGAGGCTTTCGGCGAAAAGTGCGCGAAACAGATCGACCGGTTTCGCTCCGAGCGCGGCCTGAATCGCCAGCGTGCGCTGTTTTTCCGCCGCTCGGGAACAGAACAGATTCACCACATTGCTGCTGGCGATCAGGAGCAGCATGAACACGGCCCCGAACAGAAGAAGGGCTCGTTGCTTGCTGTCTCCCAACATCCGCGTTTCCAGGGGCACGAGATTCACTTTGAATTGGCGATCGAGGCGGCGAAGTTCGGGACTCAACTTTGATTGGTAGGTGCGGTCGAGCAGGTGCGAGAGGCGATCGGAAGCCTCGCGTTCGGAAACCGCGGGAGAAAGGCGGCCCAGGCCCATAATGGTGCGTTTGGTGTTCCCCCAATTCTCCAACTGCATGGCATTGAACCCGTGAAAATCCCAAGGGAGCCACACGTCGATCTCGCCTGGCTCGTCCGGAGCACGAAAATCTTTGGAAGTGACGCCGATGACGCGGTAGTGAACGTCGCCGAGTTGAATGGACCGGTTCAACACGTCTCGGGCCCCCTCGAGGCGGGTCTTCCAGAACGAATGGCTCAAAATCACCACGGGGTGGTGGGTGTCCAGGCGTTCCGATGCTTCGAACGGTCGACCGAGCGTCATGGAGGTACCCAGGATCTCGAAATATTCGGGCGTCGTGAACAGTGCGGAAATCTTTGGCTCGGTTTTTTGATCCAGAAACCGCACGGCGTCCAGGCTCATAATGCTATAACTTTGAAAAACCTGTTGTGTTCTATAGGATTCCAAAAGTCCTGGCAGGGTACTAAACCCGGAATCGGTTCTCCCCTGTGGACTTTGATAGTAATGATCCGTGATGAAAATCCGATCCGGAGCCGGGTAGGGTAGCGGCTTCATCATGAGTACCACATTCAAGTTGAAAACGCTGATGACGGCACCCAACGTCAAACCCAATGTCAGCATCACGGTCATGACGAAGCCTGGCCGCCGCCTGAGGCTCTGGATGGCGATTTGGAGGTCGTGATGCTTCATACGGCACCTGCGAATGCCACGGCTTCCAGCATTTGACCGTCGAGAAGGTGCAACTGGCGTCCGGCCATGTCTCCGTATCTTGGATCGTGGGTCACCATACAAATCGTGGTTCCCTGCGCATTGAGCTGCGCGAGCAGGTCCATCACCATGTCCCCGTTTTTGGAGTCCAGGTTCCCGGTCGGCTCGTCCACGAGGAGAATGCTCGGGTTTCCGACGAGGCCACGGGCGATGGCGATGCGTTGCTGCTGGCCTCCAGATAACTGGTTCGGTTTGTGTTTGTGGCGATGGGCCATGTCGACGTCGGTCAACACCGACATCACTTTTCGCTCGATGTCCTTGGCTGACGGGGTGGGCGTCCGGTAGCGCAACGGCAGGGCGACGTTGTCGAAGACATTGAGCTCGTCGATGAGGTTGAATGCCTGGAAGACGAACCCGATTTTTTCGTTTCTCAAGACCGCACGGGCATTGACGCCGAGATTGCTCGCATCCCGACCGTCGATGACATAGGAACCTTCGGTCGGACTGTCGAGCAGTCCCAGAATGGCCAAGAGGCTCGACTTCCCACAACCGGACGGTCCCGAAATGGAGACGTACTCACCGGCTTCGATCTCCAGGTCGATACCCCGCAAAGCGTGAGTCTCCAATTCTTCCGTTCTGAAGATTTTAGTAATGTTTCTCATCTCGATCATCGTTGTGGTTTGCATGCTTTTTTCCTTTGATGCTTTGGTCAGAACGGTCGTGTTTCAGTTGTCGAAATGGAGCTGTTTTTTTCCGTTGAGTGACGATAAATCCGAAAGGACGAGCGTATCACCGGGATGGGCGCCCGCGATGACTTCCATATATTCCCGAGTTTCCCGACCCAGTGTCACTCGGACCAGTTCGGCGTAGCTTTCATCTGGAGATAAACGGTACAAAAGCATATCAGAGCCAGGAGAGGCATTCGCCGGTTTTTGGACGTAGATCGTGTTCTCCGCGTGGCCTGTTTGGATGGAACCTTCAATGGGCGTTTCCGGTCGCAGTGTTTCGGGCGCGGTGCCGTCCAGGGCGATTTCGACGGTCAGGGAGCCGCGCTCGACGACCGGACTGATTCTGGAAACGCGACCCGCCAATTCGCCGGCGCGTGTCTTGATTCTTGCCGGTTGATCGATGTGTAGGGCATCCGTCTGGGCTTGGGATACATTGAGGGTCGCGTAGAGTTCCGCCACGCTGGAGACGACGATCATCGTTTGCCCTTCCTTGACGCTTTGGCCCGGCTCCAACGCCAATTTTTGCACGACACCGTCGATGCCGGCCCTGACCTGGAGCCTCTCCAAACGTTGGTTCAGGGAGTGGAGGTATTCCGTTTGTTGCTGGATGATGTTCCGTTGGATGAGCAGGGTTTCACGGTGGACGTTGGCGAGTTCGCGCAATCGGGTGGACTCCAGGTCGCGACGCTTCGACAACTGTCGTGCAAGCAGTTTTGCTTGCTCGAACTCCAGGGTGGAGATCAATCCCCTTTTGAAGAGCCGTTCCCGGGCTTTGACGTTCAGTTCGGCCGATTCCCATTCGGCGGCGAGTTTTTCGTATTCGGCACGATGCGCCAACATTTCGCGCTTCTGCTGGGCCTCGAGTAGCTGATACCGATTTTGAAGCGTGTCGCATTCGCGTTGTACCTGGCGAACCTTTTGTGCGAACTCGGGGTTGCCGAGCTGCATGATCATACTCTCGGCGTTCACCTGATCGCCGGGTTTCAAGAAGATCTCGTGAACGGTGGCATCGGTCGGTGCCGTGATCATGCGTTGCTTTTTCGACTTCAGGTAACCGTATCCCGTGACTTCGAAATGCAGTTCGCCTCGATGGACGGGTGCGGTCCAAATGCTGGTTCGCGAAATGCCCGAACGATTCTGGGGCCACGACATCCGTGCGAAACACATGACCGTCAGCAAAACGAGTCCTGCGACGAGGAGCCGCTTTCTTCTCGAATCCGTTTTCTTTGCAGTGATGGCAATATCCATGTTCCACCTCTCTAGACGTTTGCAGGGGCAAGCGCGGTGCCATGATGCAACGTATTGATTAAAAAGGAGATGGTGTGTCTGGGTATCCTGCGCTTCGCGAAAACGGAAAATGAATTTTGTGAAATCGGGAAATCACCGGTTCGGATCTAGCCCGGCCGGCGAAGGGGTGTGCCAAGGGTGGATGCCCGGCTCGACTTCCGAGAAAGAAACACCATGCCGGATTTCTGGCGAACGGTCATGGGTCATATTTCTTAAAATGAACCCAGAAACCAGGAACTCCGAAAGCCAGGAACCGATGGGCATTTGGTGGCCCTTGCTTTTCCTGGTTTCGATTGTTCCGGGTTTCCTGATATGGATGCGACGACGGCAAGACCCATCTCAGGTTGAATGCATCAATCCGTTTCTAGGGGGACTACAGGTTCCCCATTTCGCGCATCAGGCCTTCGGCCATGGTCTTGATCTTGGGGAAAAGGGTCCCATCGCGGAACACGAAATACTCCAAGATGCGATCGATTTCATCGCGCGGCCGGCTGACCGTTTGAATGATGCGCAGCAGTTGCCGCTGGGTTTCCTGGCCGCGGTGGCCGGCCCAAACCAGGAACACGTGGTCCTTGGTTTGCGAGGCCACCTCGCCGAAGGCCCGCAACAGCACGGCCGCATCGCGATCCGCCAGCTCCAGCCCGAACACGGCCAGCGGCTCCAGATCGCGGCCCGCGCTGACCACCGCCAGTTCCGCGAGAATCGATCGCTTCCAGGTCTCCCGCTCCTTTTTGAACATATTCAGGATTTCGATCACCGCGCGCGAGGATTGCAGTTCGATGAAGTACTCGTACAGCATCTGCTGGTTCTGGTTGGTCAGGTTGCGCTGGATCAGGACCTGCAGCAGGGACGGCTCCGACAGCTTCCGTTTGACCTCCTGGATCGAGTCCACATCTTCTTTCGTCTTATGGGCGCTGAGGAAGGCCACCAGGCGGGCCAGCATGATGCCGGCCGCTTTTTCGTCGTCGACCATGATCGTCTGATCGATCAGTTCCGTCAGTGAATGCTCCAGCGAGTGGGAGCCCGTGGTGTGCTGGCCCTTCAGCTCCTGGAGATCGTCCAGCAGCTCGTCGGCCGAACGGTAGCGGTCGTTGACTTCGAAGGCCAGGCACTTGTCGACGATGCGACACAGTTCCCCGCTGACGTCTTCGCGTTCCTTGTCCAGCGGATCGTAAACCCGGCGGTATTTGGCGGCGATCACTTCCTCGATCGAACGGCCGGGGAACGGTGTCTTGCCGGTCAGCATCTCGTAGGCCACGGTGCCGTAGCTGTAGATGTCCGAGCGGCCATCCATGTCTTCGCCGAACAGTTGCTCGGGCGAGGCGTAGCGGGGCGTACAGGTGATCACGTTCTTCCCGCCGGTGTCCTTGGGATTCTCGATGCGGTTGGCGATCCCGAAATCGGTCACGATCACGTGGTTGGCCGGGGTGATCATGATGTTGTCGGGCTTGATGTCGCGATGGATCACGCCTTTCTCGTGGGCGAAGGTCATGGCCTTCGCGATTTCCATCAATACGTCGATGCAGCGGTCTTCCGAGCGGTTTTCCATGTTTTGGATCCACTGGGTCAGGGTCTCGCCCTCGATGTACTGCATTGTCAGGTAGATGATCCGTTCGGGGTGTTTCTCGTAGACTTCGATCGGAAAATCCAGGTGCTTGTGGAACTGTTCCTCGCGGATCTCGCCGACCTCGTAGACGAAGGCGATGTTCGGGTGGTGGAACTGGGCCGCCGTCTGGGCCTCGTACAAAAAGTTCCCGCGGGCCTCTTTCGAGCGCGACATCCTGCGGTTGAGCACCTTCATCGCCACCGAACGCTTGAGGGCCCGGTCGTGGACCAGGTAGACCGAAGCGAAGGCGCCCTCGCCGATGTGTTTCTCGTACTTGTAGCGGGTGCCTTCGATGATGTTGAAGGTCATGGTGGTCGAGCCGAAGTGAAGCGTCATGCCCGCTTCGTCGCGGGTCTCGCCCGGTTCCGGTTCGGGCGGCTGCAGCAGGGCCTTGTTGACCGCATCGTGCCCCTGCTCGTGCAGCAGGTTGCGGAGCTGGTTCACCAGTTGGTCGTAGGAGGTGGGGGCGTTGAGCACCCGGAAATTGATCTTGAACATGCCGCCGTCGGGTTCTTCCACGTCCTCGCGATGGGATTCGCGGACCTCCAGCTCCATCGATTGCCCTTCCATTTCGATGCGCAGGCGCGACAGGCTCACGCTGGGCACGTTCTCGAAGGCGAGCAGCAGCACCTGGCCGCCGGCGATCCACTTGGTCTTGGTGTAATAGGTGGTTGGCCCGATCATCAGGTGGGCCGGCAGTTCGCAGGGCACGGGGCTGTCGGTGGTGGCGCCGGCGGGGTGGACCGGACTTCGGCCGAAGACGGCCTGATCGGTGTTCGCGTCCGGTTCGGTCAGGTCGAACGAGTCGTCCACTTCCGGAATTTGGTTGGAGCCTTCCTGCCAGCCCGCGACGATGCGGTATTCCTGCTTGAGTTTGGCCAAGTTGGCGATGCGCGCCAGGGCCATTTCCTCGTCGAAGGGAAGGAAGAGACAATCACTGGTGCCCGAGTGCAGCGCGTTCAGGACTTCGTCGCGGTGACGGATTTCGGCGCTGGTGCGGATGATGGACACGATGGGCAGTTGCAGAAAGCTGTAGCGTTCGCGAATCTTCTTCACCAGATTGGTGCCTCGGTAGTCCGGCAAATTCGCGTCGAGCAGGAGCAGGTCGAAATCGTACTTGCGCAGTTGATCGATCAGGTCGCGGGCCGACATGACCGCGCGTGCCTCGAGCTGGAGGCCGTTTTGGACCAGGTCGATCAGTTGTCGCTTGAATTCTTCTTCGTATTCGGCAATGAGAATCATGGAAATCCGCTTCCGCTGTTGGGTGATGGTGAAACACTCGGGCGGTGCCGCTGAGGGGGTCGGCGCGACCGATGCGGGGTGGAAGCACGTTGCATCGATGAAAGGGAACCGAACCTTCATGATGAACGCCGGTGTGGAACGGGTTCTCAGAGGACGGATGTACCTATTCTAGCTTGAATTGGCGTGGACGTTCACCGTTGTCCATGCCGAAAACATCGATTGTAGGGCATTCTTTACCATAAACATGCGTCCAGGGGCGGAATGGCGGTTCCACGGGGCGCAGATCCGGTGGTGAACGCCTGGGATTGGGCGTGACGGGTTGGCAAAAGAGGGTGGTGGTTGGTTTGGTTTTATCTGGTGGTTGGGGAAGAGGTGTTCAAGGCTCGAAATCATTCTCCGGTTTCGCGAGGCGGTTGTAAAGAACCGTGCGAACGTTTTTGCGATGGATGATGAACTCGAGACGGCCCCACGAATTACATCTTGCATTGAAATTCTCTAAGAATAAAAGACTTGGGGAGGTCGAAGTCATTCTAGCCGGAGGTGCATTCCGCGAACAACGAAAGAGTCCCATTTTGTGCCGTGGAGCATATCCCGTGGGGGGGAGGGGTGTGCACGGTCCGGCATGGCGGTAGTGCGAAGTAAAAATTTCACCACGGAGGTCGCGGAGGCCACTGAGAGGGAAAGCGAATTCTCCGGTGCCAGTTCCCATTGGCCGAACGGATAATGAGTCATAGATAATAAACAAAAGGAAATGATATTAACAAATTGAGAGAAATTTTATTCAGATATTACAATATCTATTAAATAGACTATGGTCCAATGATTAGATTTGCATTTGATATGAAAACATGAAATTAAGCTAAGGTGAAAAAATGTTTTAATGAAATCAAAGAATTACAAAAAAACCTTATTAAAGCTCGATTAATGAAAGTTGAGTTTTAAGGTGCGGATCAAATCGAAACAAAAGGAACCTGGACGAAATAAAAATTAAAATACATGATTAGCTAAGTTGTTTGTTTTTATATATTTATATGCTAAATGCTGTGTGTTGTTCGATTGAGCTGACCTGGCCTTGGGTAATTAATTCAAATCAAATAAGCAAGACGCAGAAAAAAACAAAAAATGCTGAGCTTCAACAAAAACAGACCCAGTGGTTGTGGAAAGCGGTTCGAAGGATCATCTCCTAAACCTTCATGACCCCGCGCTCTTGGTGATGAAAAAAAGCCAAACTCAGCGTATCAAAAAAACTCCGTGAACTCCGCGTACTCTGTGGTAAACAAAATCCCACAAACCCACGCGAATAAACCTAAAAAAACCTACTCCGAAAAATACTCGAAACGACAAGCGACCTTCTCCTTGTCGCAAACCTCCGCGATCTCCAAGCCCGTCAATTCCCCCAACAGGACCGCGGCCAACCGGCAGACCTCCGGATTGCAATCCGCCGCTTCGGCCAGGGGGCAACTGTAGCCTTGAATCGCGAAGCCGCGCTCCGTTTCCTCCAATTCGGCCAGTCCGCCGAGGTGGATCACCGCCTCCACCGCGTAGTTCATGCGCTCGCGGATCGAGCCGCGGGCGGGCGGGAACAGGCGCGCCAGGCGGCAGGCCGTATCCGCCACGATCTGCTCCAGGTCGTCCGGTTCCAGTTGATCGCGCATGCTGGCGACCAGATGCTTCAAAATCAGACCGAAGGCCTTGGGGAACAACTGCTCGGCGATCTCCGTGATTTCGTAGACGAGCGCCGGTTTGCCGCCGGACTGAACCCGGCCCGAAACCCGCACCAGCCGGTCCCGTTCCAGCGACACCAAATGGGGCCGGATCGCGTTGGAGGTGACGCCGAGCAGCTCGGCGAGCTCCTTGACGTGGCGAGGTTTGCGCCGCAGGTGGCAGACGAGCTGCCAGCGGGTGGGACCCAGCAAGCTCTGATTCCAATGTGCGTGCGTCACGGAACATCTCCCGGTAACCGGCAGGTAATGCGGGGTATAAGCGCGTAACAACCATCCCACGGGGGACCTGATTTGACAAGCGAAAAGCCTGTGGCGCTTGCGCTTAAGCTACTTAATCAAGAATATTGTTGACTAAGTGTTGTTTGAAATATAGGTTGGTTTTTAGATTTCGTCATCTATCTCGTGTCCGCACCGATCGCGCCACGCCCTCGCGGGTGGCGTCGCGGCCCTTTCGGACGAGGCCTCGCCCTGCGCGGCCCCGTGTGGCGGAGCCCTGTCGATCCGTGCGCTTGGAGGAGCTATGAGCACGCGTTTTCTCTTGTCCTGTCTTCTGTTTCTCGGATCGTTCGCGGTGGCCCAAACGCGCATGGTGCCCCACCTCACCCGGACCGACGGGGGCTTCGACACCCAGGTCTTCTTCACCAACGGAACCGATCGCGAGGCCTACGTCCTGCTCGAGGCCTATACCGAAGCCGGTGAGTCCCTGGCCACGGTTCGCCAGACCGTGCCGGCCAAGACCACCGTTTCCCAGGAGGCCCAGGCCCTGTTCGGCGGCGAACGGGCCGTCTCCCATTTCTTCATCCAGGGTGATCCGGGCATCGAGGTCCGGGTCTCCTACAACACCCAGACCGGCACCACGTCGCCGGTGCACGTCAACGAGTCCCGGGAGATGGGGCGTTCGTGGCGGTTGATGCACGGCACCGACTGGACCACGATCTTCGACGGCTTCGCCGCGGTCAATGCCGGCAGCAGCAGTGCCGACATCACGATCCGCCACCTGAGTCGTTCGGGCGAGGAACTGGAAGACGCGGTCACGATCGCGGCCGTGCCCGCCAAGGGCAAGATCCGCGTGGTGCTGGCCGATCATTTCACCGAGATCGACGGCTCGCTGTTCGAAGTGTCCTCGAAGAACCGGCTGGGCTTGTTGGTGTTGCGTGGGACGCTGGGTCAGGACGCCTTCTTGGCCGGGGGCGCGGGCACGGTGGCGGAAGAGGGGTTCGACCGCGAGATCGTGCGCAACGTGGCCCGCATGATGCGGGAGGGCCGCGAGATTTTCCGCTACGACACGTTCGGCGACGAGGCGTTTTGGGGGGACACGATTCGCCTGCACGAGGGTGTGGCGGCGGTGAGTCCGGCGACCGCATTGGCGGTGGGGCTGAAGGTCGATCTGGCGGCCTTGCCCCAAGAGGTGGTCGCGGCCCTGGCCGCGGGCCAGGTGGACCTGGACGATCCGGCGGTGACGGCGGTGTTGCTGCAACTGAACGCGGTCGTGGGGGTCAAGGGGTTCTTCACCGACGGGGAGGACCCGAATAGGTTGACCTCGATCGGCATCACCTGCGCCTTGTGCCATTCGACGGTGGACGACGCCTTCGCGCCCGGGATCGGTTACCGCCGCGACGGCTGGCCCAACCGCGACCTGCAAGTGGGCACCATCGCGGCCCTGGCCACCGACCTGAGTTCGGTGACGCGCTCACTGGGGTTGGGCGAGGACCAGGCGGCGCAGGACGCCCTGCGCGAAGTGATTCGCGCCTGGGGTCCGGGCAAGTTCGACGCCCACGTCTTCCTCGATCGGGTCTTCACGGGCGGGCCCCAGAGTTCGACGGCGGTGTTGATCCCGGCGGCGTTCGGCATGTCGGGCACCAACATGGCGACCTACAACGGATGGGGTTCGCTGACCTATTGGAACGCGTTCGTGGCCAACCTGGAGATGCACGGCCAGGGGACCTTCATCGACCCGCGCTTGAACGACGAGGCGCAGTACCCCGCGGCGGCGGCCGACGGCTTGGCCGAGGTGCGCGCCAAGCAGGACCTGATCACGGGCAAGCTGGGCGCCCTGAACTTCTACCAGATGGCGATCCCGGCGCCCAAACCGCCGGCGGGCAGTTTCGACGCTGCGGCGGCGACACGGGGCGAGGCCCTGTTCGGCGGCAAGGCCAACTGTGCGAGTTGCCATGTGCCGCCGCTGTACACCGAGCCGGGCTACAACCTGCACACGCCGCAGGAGATCGGCATCGACGGCTTCCAGGCCGACCGCGGCCCGACCAAGAAGTACCGCACCACGCCGCTGCCTGGCCTGTGGGCGCGGGCCAAGGGCGGCTACTACCACGACGGGCGTTTCGCCGACCTCGCGCAAGTGGTGGGTCACTACAACGAACATTTCTCCCTGAGCCTGACGGCTGCGGAGATCGACGATTTGGTGGCATTTCTCAAATCCCTTTAGGTAGGGAGACGCGTGGAGATGTGACCTAGGGTCGGGGAGTCCGGGACATGGACGGGCTCCCCCTTTTTCGGAGGGGTGGAGGGGAGAATTTTTACCACAGAGTCGCCGCCCAGGCCGGGGGCCGGATTGCCGGACCACCGGGTTTCAGGTGGGTAACTAATCGAAGCGAATTGTTTGGGAGTTCCCGCATTTGTGAGAGGGGCGTCGTTGCAGTAAGTGCCGGGCCCACCCAGGGCGCCGGGCCGACATTTTTCGACGAACTCCCTGCACATCCGCCTTTTTAGGTTTTTATCTTTATCTTCGAGCTTTACAGAGTTTGTTACATAAGAGCCCCGGACCAGCGGGCAAACCCGCTCGATTTCGAGAAAGAAACAGCACACCTGGTTTCTGGCGAAGGGCCATGGGTCGTTCATCCGAAAAATTTAGCAGGAACGCATGAACATCGGAAACCAGGAAAGGATCGGCATTTGGTGTCACATCATGGTCCTGCTTTTCCTGATTTCGATCATTCCTGCCTTCCTGATCAAGATTTGACGACGGCAAGACGCAGCTCAGGTTGAATACACCACTTTGTTTCAAGAGAGTACGCGGAGTTCACGGAGTCCGGAAATATAGTGTCGGTTTTGAAAAAGTCGTGAACCTGCCTCGATCGACGGTATTCTATAATAGAGGTCTGCGAGAATAAGAGAGCTCGATCGTCGGGAGTCTGCGGTTGGATGGCTGGAGAAATCAGAGAAATTTTCCGGGGCTGGCCGTTGGTGGAAGAGATAAGTTGCATAGGGAGAGTGGGTTGGCGAGAAAAAAAGTTACGGAAAGTAGCCGGAATCAGGCGATTTCTCCCTGCTTTTGACCCCAAAATGGAGAGAAAATGCGCGGAGTGAAATTTGATAACATGTTTGATTGCAGTGCGGTAGATTGAATCGGCTGTCGAACCCAAACATCCACTAAAACAAGGATTGAAACAATATCACTTCGTGATTAAAAGCGTCTCCATACGCTTGTCGAACCCAAACATCCACTAAAACAAGGATTGAAACTCGACCCCTGCAATAATTCGCCAACCAGCTACATGAGTCGAACCCAAACATCCACTAAAACAAGGATTGAAACCGGTAATCTTCGAATGAGCGCTTCATGGGAACTCCGTGTCGAACCCAAACATCCACTAAAACAAGGATTGAAACGCCAGCACTGCACCCGCAATGCACACATGGCACTCTGTCGAACCCAAACATCCACTAAAACAAGGATTGAAACGCGTATGGCATCACTCGTCACCGCCTTCTTCGTCGTGTCGAACTCAAACATCCACTAAAACAAGGATTGAAACATGCCATGCTTCTTTTCTAAGCTTAAGGCGATAGCTTGTCGAACCCAAACATCCACTAAAACAAGGATTGAAACATCATCAAATCTATCATTAAATTGCTCAACTACAATGTCGAGCCCAAACATCCACTAAAACAAGGATTGAAACAGTTCATATTCTTTATGACACTCTTCAGCTATTGCTGTCGAACCCAAACATCCACTAAAACAAGGATTGAAACAATCTTTCGGGCCGGTATCGTACCCGATCACGCGCGTCGAACAATAACATCCACTAAAACAAGGATTGAAACTATTCCACCACCTCCTGTTCCAATGGAACATAATGAGTCGAACCCAAACATCCACTAAAACAAGGATTGAAACTGTAGAGCCACCCGAAGGACTTCGTCTTGATATCCAGTCGAACCCAAACATCCACTAAAACAAGGATTGAAACTTTCTTCAAGCCCGTTCGCTGGCGACGAGCTTCGTGTCGAACCCAAACATCCACTAAAACAAGGATTGAAACCCAGACAATTGAAGCGCGATTTGGTGCGCCTCGTTTTGTCGAACCCAAACATCCACTAAAACAAGGATTGAAACGTAGTCACGGAAATAGTACGTCCGTCCGTCGAACGGTCGAACCCAAACATCCACTAAAACAAGGATTGAAACCGGAACTCTTCCAGGGCCTTACCGTCGTATGAAGGGTCGAACCCAAACATCCACTAAAAAAAGGATTGAAACTCGGCAATATTGAACGAAGCGACATTGTTTACCATGTCGAACCCAAACATCCACTAAAACAAGGATTGAAACTATCGAGGGTTTGCCGCGAGGTGTGCCGCAATCATCTTCAAAGCCCAAAATCTACCAAAACAAGGATTGAAACCCTCCGATCCACTTGTAGCGGTTGCCAGGCATGACACGAAGGCCAACCTCCACCGAGCCAAGGCCAATAGCACCACCATGCTTGGGTGTGTCGGCCAGTTCCCGTGAGCCAATCTCGACCACCTCCAAGAAACTCCAAGCTCGCCTTCGAAGCACCACTCCGCCTCCAGAACCCTTTCTCCGCGACCCAGGATGCTGCGTCGACAACCCTTCCCCAATCCCCGTCCTTCCAATCTCCGTGAACTCCGCGAACTCTGTGGTAAAAAACAACTTACCCCTTCAAATCCCCACCCCGAAACAGACCCCTCTCAACTTTTCTCCCAATTCCCGAGTCACACCCAGCCTCCATTACGCAACCTTCGATGAGGACCTCCTCCAATCTCGAATCGAAGGCTGCCATGCTGGAAGAACTTTATTACCTGGGCACTCTCGCCGGCTCCGAAGCCCGCGACGTGGAAACGCCCAATCCCCTCAACATCCACCGAGGCTACACCGGAACCCACCTCCGCCTGCTGCACTTCGACCAGGACCCCCACACCGGGACCTGGCGGTTCGTGCGGGTCAGCGCGGCCGAAATCGACCCCGACACCACCTTGGACCGCGTGCTCTTCAGGCCGCCGAAGGCCAACGCGACCGCCGACTTTCCCGCCATCGACGTCTACAAGAAGGACTTGTGGGTCGAGGGCGCCGTCAACTTCGCGAAGAGCAAGGTCGGCGGCAAATTCCACCGCGTGCTCGCGAAATTCCCGGCCTTGGCGGGCATCGCCGAGCTCTTGAACCACGACCCCGACCTCCACGACCAATTGGCCGAGGCGTGCCGCGACCTGGATCGCTTTCTCCTCGCGTTCCACCTCAATGGCCAAGACCTGGCCCGGTCCGAATTCATGCAGGAGGCGATCGCCCGGCTACGCGCCGACCCCTTCGCCGAATACCACAGCCACAAGGGTAAGCGCCACGTGGGTCGCGACCAGGTGTGCGCGCTCCGGGGCGCGCGGGCGGCCGAAGTCTGGGGCTACGCCTCCGTGTTCAACTGCTACAGCGCCAAGACCGAGTTCGGTTCGATCAGCGGCGGGTTCGACCTTTCCCAGGCCTGGAAGAACTTCCCCGTCTCCAAAGCCGCCCTGGAAACCATGCTCGCCGGCAAGAGCCTGCTCCGGAAGCATTTCCACTTTCGGATGTGCGGCTACGACTATTTCCTGCTGCCTCGGTTCCTGGGCCTCCGCGAACGGGAAACCGCCGAGGAAATGGTCGCCCTGCTCCAGGACTTCGGCCGCCGCTCGGTCGGTGCCGTGGGCCGCGCCAACGGGGACCTGGCAACGGATCTTCTGGCGCTCTTGGCCGAAGAGCGGGCGGGGGCGTGCTACACCCTCGTCTTTTTTCGCGAGGACAAGGCCAAGTTCGAGATCATGGCGTCCGTCGACGATATCTTCCCCCACTACAACCGCCGCCTCCTGGAAGCCATCGACCGCGTCGCGCGGCGCCCGAGCTACCGCGACCTGCCAGGAAAGGACAAGACCCTTCAGGACTTGCGCTTCTCCTTTCGCATCGTCAAGGACATCTTCCCCGAAAACAAGCGGGAAGGGAAACACCGGAGCGGGTTCCTGAACACCGTGCGGGCGCTTCTCATGGAGGAACCGCTCGACGAGCGGTTTCTGCTCACCTACATCGTCGCCTTGTTGCGGCGCCGACACTTCGCGAACCAGGGCCTGCTGTGGCCCGCCACCCGATGCCTGGCATTGCTCGAGCTGTCGCTCGAACTGGGCCTGCTCGCCAACCGGCAAACCTACCACCGAAAGGACGTGACCATGGACTCCCGTTACCAAGCCTTCTTCGACACCCATGGTTCCTTTTTCGACGGATCGGCCGCCCGCAAGGCGGTCTTCCTTCAAGGAACCTACTGCCAGAAATTGTTGGACATCCAAAACTGGCGCCTCAAGAACCGTCCCTTTTTCACCCGCCTCAACGGCCTCAAACTGGATCCGCGCCGACTGCGGATGCTGTGGCCCGAAATGAAGGCCAAACTGACCTTTTACGGCTACGACCGCGCCTATCAGCCGCTGGAACACGCGGTTGCGGAAATGGTGCTCGCGGCGGGCGACGAGCTGAATCGCATGAAACCCGAAGAGTGTGCCTACCTGTTCACCCTGGGCATGGCGCTCCACCTGCGCGTCCATCCCAAACCCGAAAAGGCCGACGACACCGAAACATCCACCGAAAACGCCAACGAGCCGCAAGGAGCCAAAGCATGACACCCATCAGCCACCGCGAAGAATTCCTGTTCCTCTACGACGTGACCATGGCCAATCCCAACGGCGATCCCCTGGAGGAGAACAAGCCCCGCATCGACGAGGCGAGCGGCCTCAATCTGGTCACCGACGTGCGCCTGAAACGCACCATCCGCGATCACTTCCACGACGCGATGGGTCACGACGGCCGGGGAGGGCGCGACATTTTCGTGCGCCAAACCGCAAGCGACAAGGGGACCGGTATCAAGGACGGCAAGGCGCGCGTCAAGGATTTCGGCGATGACAGTGAGGCCATCCTCGCCCGGTGCATCGACATCCGCCTGTTCGGCGGTGTGTTGCCCCTCAACAAGCGCAGCTTCACCTTCACGGGGCCCGCCCAGTTGAAAATGGGTCGCTCCCTGCATCGAGTACACCTCATGCACCTGCGCGGTACCGGTGCGTTCGCCTCTTCCGACGGCAATCAACAGAACACCTTCCGCGACGAATACATCCTGCCCTACTCGCTGATCTGCTTCTACGGCGTGATCAACGAACACGCCGCCAAACACACCGGCCTCGGCCGCGACGACGTGGACCTTTTCTACGAGGCGATGTGGGAGGGCACGCGCAACCTGCTGTCTCGAAGCAAGATGGGGCACATGCCGCGCTTCCTGCTGCGTCTCCGCCATGGGGACCCGAACTTTTTCATCGGCGATTTGGACCATCTCGTGCGGTTCCGTTCCGAGCTGGACGACGAGGCGATTCGCAAACACGAGGACGGCCTTCTCGATTTGAGCGCGTTGGCCGAGGAGCTGGCCAAACACGAAGACCGGATCGAGACGATCGAAATCCGTCAGGACGAACGGCTGAAGGTGGTGGGATGGAACCGCTGAAACCGGGCTGCCGGGTCCTGATCGCCGATTTCCGTGCGGACTTCGGGTTCTTCCGGAAGCCCTACACCAACATGTCCCCGAGGACTTTCCCGATCCCGCCTGGCACCACCATGCGGGGCATGTTGGCCGCCATTCGCGGCGTCGACCGTGAACGCGCACCCGAGTTCTACGCCGATGCCCGCTTGGCCCTTCGCCTGCGCCATCCCGTGCGGCGCCGCAATTTGGGCATCAACTACTTGAAGACCACCAGCACCAGCCACTTCGCGCGGTTCAAGGAACACAAACCCACGAACCAGGAGTTGCTGGTGGAACCCCATTTCCGCTTCTTCGTACATCTGCCCGATCCGGACGAGCACAAGGCGCTGCGGGACCTGTTGGTGCACCATCGCAGCGTGTACACCCTGAGCTTCGGGAACGCCGAATCGTTGGCCAACTACCGCTGGATCGGCGACGCCGAAGTCGTGGAATCCGGCAGCGGGCCCGCGGAGCTGGCGAGCATCGCCCCCACCGAAACGGTGTCGGACATGGACTACCGCCACCGCGAACTGTTCACCACCACCCTGCCCGACGTGATGAACAACCAGCGCGTGGTGCAGCGATTCACCGAATTCATCTTCGATCGCAACGGTCGCACGCTCCGAGGCCGTTTCTCGCAGTTCAACCGTCTGTCCACGGGGGAATCGCTTGTCTTCTTCTGAACGCGGTTTCCGGCTGCTCTCCCACCCGGGCAAACTGCTCGTCGACCACCTGACCATGGTCTTGGTCAACGGCCGGGAAGTGGCCAAGCCGCTCAACCTGCGTGAGGCCTTGTTCCGGGCCTTGACCCTGGCCCTGATCCTCCACGACCTCGGCAAGGCGACCACCTTTTTTCAGGAATATATCCGAGCCGTGGCCGCCCATCGGGAAGGAGAGATCGAGTCGGGTGCATTGCGCCGGCTCGAACGTCGGTTGGGGTACCTCAAGAACCACGCGCGGCTTTCCGCGATCTGGGCCTGGACGATCGCTCGCGACTGGTTCGGCGAGGCGGCCTGGGAACCGTTTTACGTGTACCTGGCCGTCCTCAAGCACCACGGGCACCTGGGCAATTTTTCCGAAATGATGGTCGCGCCCAATCACGTCGAGCGCGTCCACCAACAGGGCGGCGATATCGTGACCCTGGAACGGGCCTTGATCACCATGAGCGCCCACCTGGACTATGCCGAATTCGATCGGATCCTGCGCGCCAACGGCATCGAAGTCGGTGCCTTCACCCACGATCGGTTCCGTGAATCCGTCGCGGCGATGCGCGGTGCCAGATGGCGGCTGGCGGTCAAACGCCGGGTGCGCCAATTGGCCGATCGACGGGAGGCGCCGCTGGCCGCCTTTTTCGACCAAAGCCTGCTCTACAGCGTGCTGCTCAGTTGCGACAAGGGCGAATGTATCTTCGACGGCCGGATCTATCGCCGCCAGGAACCGCCGTTGCCGGCCGATCTGGTCACGCGCTTCAAAGAGGCGGCGTTGCAGGCACGGGACACGCCGATCAACCGCCTGCGCGAACGCGTCTACCGCCAAGTGGAGGACGCGCTGACCCAGGTGGACCCGGAGCGGCAACGGTTCTATTCGATCAATGTGCCCACCGGCATCGGCAAGACCTTCACCGTGCTCAACGCCGCATTGCGCCTGGTGGCCCGCGAGCCGCGTCTGAACAAGATCGTGTACTGTCTGCCGTTTACGTCCGTGATCGATCAGGTGGGTCGCATCGTGGCCGACATGATCGAGGCCGGCGGGCGTCAGCCCCATTCGGAAAACCTGCTCCTCTTCCACCACCTGGCCGAACTTCGCTACCGCGCGCGGGACGACCGCGGCGAAATCGACGATTACCGCGGTGAATACCTGATCTCCCAATTCGAGGCCCACCTCAGCGTCACCACCTTCTATCAGCTCCTGCACGGTGTGTTGACCCATCGGAACCGCGAGGTGCGCAAGCTGCACAGCCTCGCCGGCAGTGTCGTGATCCTCGACGAAGTGCAGAGCATTCCCGCCAAGTACTGGACCTTGGTTCGCTACGTGCTCCGCGAGATGGCCGCACGCCTGGAAATGGTTTTTATTCTCGTGACCGCCACCATGCCGCTCATTTTCTCCGAAAGTGAGGGCGAAATCCGCGAGTTGGTCCCCGACAAGGCCGAAATCTTTGCGGCCCTGGACCGCATCCGCCTCGATTCGTCACTTCTGCGACAGCCGATGGAACCTTCGGAATTGGTGGCGCACTTGTCGCGCGACTTCGAGAACCACCCCGATCAGAGCGCCCTGGTCATCGTGAACACGCGCGCGGCCGCCGCGGACCTCTTTGGAGATCTGGTCGAACGGCACCCCGATCGACCGATGGTGTTCCTTTCGGGGGATGTCGCGCCCTGCGATCGCATGTGCGCCATCGAAACCATCAAAGCCTCGAAGGGGCGTGGCATGATCGTGGTGTCGACCCAGTTGGTCGAGGCCGGTGTCGACATCGACCTGGACCGCGTCTACCGCCAATTGGCGCCGCTCGATGCGGTGTTCCAGTCGGCGGGGCGCTGCAATCGGAACAACCACACGATGGGCACCGTGTTCCTGTTCGACCTGGTCGAGAACGGGAGGTCGGTGGGGTGTCGCGTCTACGGCAGTCACTTGGTGCACAAGACGCGGGTGCTCCTCACCGAAGATGGTCGCCACGAGTTCCGCGAGAGCGCGTTTCTGGATCTGGCCCAGCGTTACTACGAACTGGTTCGCGAAGACACCAGTGACAAGGACTCGCGTGATGTACTTCGCGCCATGCAGACGCTCCACTACCGACAGGCCTTCGTCGACGGTCGGATCGGCGCCGAGGGAAAGGCCGGACCGGCGATCGAACCGTTCCGACTGATCGACGAACAGGACACGACCAGCGTCTTCGTGCTACGGGATGCCCGGGCCAAGCGGCTTTTGCGGGCCTATCACGAGGCGCGAGACGCCGAACCCGATCCCGCCGATCCCTTTGCCAAGAGGCTGGCGATCAAGGCCTTGGTGCGGGACATGGCAGACTACCGCGTTTCGGTCCGCGGCAAGCGCCGTTCGGACGAAGATGCCAAAGACGCGAACTTTTTCGAGCTGGCGGTGTTATCCGAAGACAATGACACCTACCCGGAGGCGTGCTTCCACTACGATCCGGTTCTCGGCGTGCGGGAGCGGGCCGATGCGTTCCTTTGAGCGTTCTCCATGCGTCGCCAGCTCGAGTCCAACCTTCCACGAAAACAAGGATGTGCCCATGAACGAAATCGATGTCGCCCGAATTGAATTCCAGCTTCCCGGCCTGCAACCCCGAGATGCGGAGCGGATCCGCGGGGACCTGGGCAACCGGTTCCGGGACCAAGCGCTGCTGCACAATCACCAACCCGACGGCGGCCTGCGCTATGGCTATCCGTTGGTCCAGTACCGGGTCGACGGCGACCGCGTCCAAGTGCTGGGCATCGGCGAGGGCGGCGACACCCTGTGTGGCCTGTTTCTGAACCTGCGGGAACTGGTGCTGAAGGGCGAGGTGATTCCGCTCCGGGAAAAACGCATCACCCAGTGCACGGAACGGTTCGGATGGTCTTCGGACCCGATCCGCTACCGGTTCACCAGCCCCTGGCTGGCGCTCAACCAGCGGAACCACCGGTTGTGGCGCGACGCCGACGCCGCCGGGCGGCAGGAGTTGCTGGGCCGGACGCTCGTCGGCAACCTGATCAGCATGAGCAAGGGCCTGGACTACCTGCTCACGCTCGAGCAACGGCTGACGGCACGCCTTCGGGTCACGCCCAAAAGCGTTGGGTTCAAAAACCAGTCGATGACCGGTTTTGTGGGGACCTTCTGGATCAACTACCGAATCCCCACCGGTTTCGGTCTGGGGAAGAGTTGTTCCCGAGGGTTTGGCGCCGTGCGGGCGGCGCCCGAGGGTGACCGGGAACGGGAGGAGGTACCGTGAACCTGAACCTGATCGGCGACGGCGGCTTCCTGCACGTCAAGGACGGCATGTTCGAAGTCCAGGTCGAAGGCAAGAAACACAAATTCAGCCCGAGCAAGGTCGAACGGATCTTGATCGGCACCCGCTTCCGGCTGACCTCGGACGTGGTGGTCCTGGCCCTGAAGCACAAAATCGACGTGTTGTTCCTGGATCATTTCGGCGACCCGACCGGGCGGATCTGGCAACCGGCGCTGGGCTCGACGGCCCGGATCCGAAAACGCCAACTGGCGGCGGCCCACGACGGCAGCGGCCTGGGCTTCGCGCGGGGTTGGATCGATGCGAAACTGGCGGCGCGCCTCGCGTTCTTGGCGGACCTCGCCACCCGTCGCAAGACCAAGGCGGCGGCGATTCGGGAGGCGATGGGGCGGATCGACGGCCAGCGCACCCGCTTGACCGCGCTCGAGGGGCATGGCGCCGACCTGGCCGGGAAGATGCGCGGCCACGAGGGCAGCGCGGGCCGCGTGTATTTCGAGGCGTTGGCGTGGGTCATGCCGCCCGCCTTCCCCTTTCAGGGGCGTTCGTTCCGGCCCGCCCGCGACCCGTTCAACTGCATGCTGAACTACGGCTACGGTGTCCTGTACGGGCACGTGGAGAAGGCCTGCCATGTGGCCGGGCTGGACCCGCACGTGGGGTTCCTCCACCGCGACGGGTACAACCAAACGTCGTTCGTGTTCGACTTCATCGAGCCGTTCCGGGTGCCGATCGAGCGCTCCGTGTTCGGGCTGTTCAGCGGGAAAAAGGTGAACCGGTCGATGTTCGACGACCTGGAAAACGGGGTGATCCTCAACAAGGAGGGCAAGGCGCTGGTGATTTCGGCATTGGGCCAGACCTTCGACGAGAAGGTCCGCCAAGGCGCGCGCCGGGTCGCGTGGCGGCACCAGATCCAGTTGGCGGCCTTCGGCTTTGCCCAGCGCCTGCTGCAGGGGGCCGAAGCGGTTCCGGAGGACGTGGAGGTGGTGCTTTGTTAGTGTGGGTCATGTACGACATCTGCGAACCCAAGCGCTTGAGCCGGATGGCGAAGATCTGCCTGAGGGCGGGGGTCTACCGCATCCAGAAATCGGTGTACGTGGGCGAGCTGAACCGCAACCAGTTGGATCAATTGCGGCTGGAGTTGGAGGCGACCATGGACCGAAGCTGTGACTCGGTGTTCCTGTTCCCCATGGAGCGGCTCTCCTTCGACAAGGGGAACGTGCTCGGCGTGGCGTTCGACAAGGCGATGGTCTCCGACCGCGTGCGGGAGCTGATCCTGTGATCTCCTTCACGGCCTCGCAGGTGCTGGCGTACCGCTTCTGCCCCAGGTTTCTGTGGTTCGGCGAAGTGCTGCAAATCCCCGAGAGCCAGGAACTCCGGTTCAAGGTTCGGCAGGGGCGGACGGTGCACGCGGCCAAGGAGCGCCAGGATCGGGGCCACCTGCGCAAGCGGCTGGGCGTGGTAGGGAAGCGGCTGAACGTCTACCTCGGCAGGCCGGACCTGCCGTTTCGCGGCGTGGTGGACGAAGTGCTGCACTTCCCGGATGGCCGGATGGCGCCGCTCGATTGGAAATTCGCCGAGTACCGGGAGCGGGTCTACGCCACGTATCGGACGCAGGCGGCCATCTACGGGATGCTGATTCACGCGATCTACGGGGCCGAGGTCGATCGGGCCTTCCTGGTGTTCACGCGGAGCGCCAACAAGTTGGTGGAGATCCCGCTGACGGCCCGCGACTTCGAGGGCCTGTGGCGCCTGCACGCCGAGATGGTGGCCGTGATGGGTGGCCGCTTCCCGAAGGCGACCTCCTCGAAGAGACGATGCCTCGATTGCTGCTATCGGAACCTGTGTCCGGGATGAGCGGGCGGGGCCGAGATGGCGAGGCATGTTGGTGGAATGCCAGGGTTCGTCGGAAGGCGGCGCAACGGGTGATTTTGAAGCGATAGTGCAAGAAATCAGACAAACGTTACGGAACTCGATCGGTGGGGACGGTGAAAGATGAATGGTTGCAATGGCTTAGCGAAAGAAAAAGTTACGGAAAGTGGCCGAAAACGGGCCGTTTTCACCGAACTTCAGCCCCGAAATCGGTGGAAAACGCAAGGAGTGAAATTTGATAACATGTTTAAAATAAGCGAGGTGGGATGAATCGGCGTCGAACCCCAACATCCACTAAAACAAGGATTGAAACTATCGTGATATCGACCAAGAATCACCGGGAATCCCGTCGAACCCCAACATCCACTAAAACAAGGATTGAAACAATGCTAGAATAAGTTAATTCTTGAAGATCTAATTGTCGAACCCCAACATCCACTAAAACAAGGATTGAAACATGGCGAGCGAGAAGCTTTCCAGGTAAGTATTGGCTGTCGAACCCCAACATCCACTAAAACAAGGATTGAAACGTTGATGATATAATGGCATTGATATTTTCATTATATACCGTCGAACCCCAACATCCACTAAAACAAGGATTGAAACTGATGTTTCCATTGAGCGCCTCGTCTTTCCCAGTCACGTCGAACCCCAACATCCACTAAAACAAGGATTGAAACAACTTATTGATGCAATTTATTAAATCTTTTTCGATAGTCGAACCCCAACATCCACTAAAACAAGGATTGAAACAAAGTTCGTAATACCACGGACTTAAAAAAATCGATGTCGAACCCCAACATCCACTAAAACAAGGATTGAAACCTGCCTATCCGCACACCCTTACGCTGTGCTTAGCGGTCGAACCCAAACATCCACTAAAACAAGGATTGAAACGACAAAGGAATTACTCAGCTTACTTTCTTGCTGATAGGTCGAACCCAAACATCCACTAAAACAAGGATTGAAACCCGGTTGGATGGATGAATATTACCGACCGGATACGTGTCGAACCCAAACATCCACTAAAACAAGGATTGAAACACGACGTACTCCTCAAACTCGGGATTGCCGAGCTTGTCGAACCCAAACATCCACTAAAACAAGGATTGAAACCGTCCCCCGCACCGAAAACAGATGCCGTGATACCAGGTCGAACCCAAACATCCACTAAAACAAGGATTGAAACTCCTCACCCTATCAGGGATGGTCCCATGGGCGTCTGTCGAACCCAAACATCCACTAAAACAAGGATTGAAACCCTGGTTTTGGGATCAAAAGGGCACGTTTGGGGAACGTCGAACCCAAACATCCACTAAAACAAGGATTGAAACCTTGACGGCCTTGATCTCATTGCGAAGGTCGCAATGTCGAACCCAAACATCCACTAAAACAAGGATTGAAACATAATAAAAGGGTTAGGCTAAAATACCTCAGAAAGTCGAACCCAAACATCCACTAAAACAAGGATTGAAACCGGAGCAGCCACAGAAGAATCACGGTCGAATGTGCGAGTCGAACCCAAACATCCACTAAAACAAGGATTGAAACAAATTTCCAGGAGCTTTCGCCCCTGGGGATCGACAGTCGAACCCAAACATCCACTAAAACAAGGATTGAAACATCAGAACTGCACGGTGGACAAACGTGATGTTCAATGGTCGAACCCAAACATCCACTAAAACAAGGATTGAAACTTAACTTCAAAGAAGCAATTGCATCCACACTAGCCGTGTCGAACCCCAACATCCACTAAAACAAGGATTGAAACGCCATTTTTTTGATTCCAGGTATATATAAATGGTATGTCGAACCCCAACATCCACTAAAACAAGGATTGAAACCTCGAGGACCGCGTGGCCGTCCATCAGGCGCTGGATGTCGAACCCCAACATCTACTAAAACAAGGATTGAAACCAAAAATCCCGAAACCGGCAAGCCGGTTCTCGACGAGTCGAACCCCAACATCCACTAAAACAAGGATTGAAACCCCATAACAAATGTTCAGTCTCGATACCTTCTAAATGTCGAACCCCAACATCCACTAAAACAAGGATTGAAACCTTGATTCTATCACCATAGTTATCTTCTGCCTCAAATTGTCGAACCCCAACATCCACTAAAACAAGGATTGAAACTGATGTAGCTCCCAAGATACATTAGTGCTTGAGGCTGTCGAACCCCAACATCCACTAAAACAAGGATTGAAACTTCCCGCGCTGCTTCGCGAGATAGACCACAGACATATGTCGAACCCCAACATCCACTAAAACAAGGATTGAAACACGATATGATTGGCAAAGGGTTGATGATGCGGGTGAATTGTCGAACCCCAACATCCACTAAAACAAGGATTGAAACGCGATGGCTTCCGAAAGGGTGGGGGCGAACACATTGGTCGAACCCCAACATCCACTAAAACAAGGATTGAAACCTCGTCCGTTCGCTCAAGGGAGCCTTGGATCCTCTTGTCGAACCCAAACATCCACTAAAACAAGGATTGAAACATACCACAGCGACGGAGACCCTCTTTCCAAACCTGTCGAACCCAAACATCCACTAAAACAAGGATTGAAACCGGTAGTTTTTCGCCCATCTCTGGGCGGCTTCGTCGTCGAACCCAAACATCCACTAAAACAAGGATTGAAACGTATTGAGTTCGAAAAATACTAACTCGAAAACCATGTCGAACCCAAACATCCACTAAAACAAGGATTGAAACCGAATCTGGTCTTCGAAGCGGCGCTGAAACTTGCCGCGTCGAACCCAAACATCCACTAAAACAAGGATTGAAACCCGATTACGGTTCCGAGACTGTGCCAAGCTGTCTGTGAATCGAAGCGCAAGATCAATTTAATCAAGAATGTAGATGTATTAATGCAATAAACGATGTTGGTAATAAGGTTATGGAAGGTCAAAGCAAAGAATGCAAAACACTGTAGGAAGATCACGCCATTTTTTTCGCATTTGAAATAAGTCGCTTCGCTATTTTGTCTGATTTTTTATACAGGGTCAGAAGCTTCGATTGGTTGAGCAAGCTGCTCAACCTACAGGCTTGATATCACTTTTGCACTTTCGGAAATTCTTGGGTATGCGGTACTGGCATAGTATTGTTGGGCGTGGTTTTTTATCTTCGCTCTTGGATGGACGCCTATTTGGGGACTCGTCGCTTCGAAGCAACGAACCGGTGTCCTTGGAGGGCCCGGTACTTACTCCGACGACACTTCTCCCGTGCAGGCGGGCACTGCGGTGAAGCGTCTTCTGTTCTCCCTCCTCTCCGTGAACTCCGCGTCCTTTGTGGTAAAAAACCTCGCCCCCTCCACCTCACACGGCCGCGCCCACTTCAGCACCACCCTCCACTCACGATACAGCCAAGTGCGGCACCGTCCGCCGCTGCAATGACCGAATTGCCAACCGCAACCCGCCGACGTAGGCCGTCAACAGTCCGAACACCGCCGCCAGCGGCGCCATCCGGTGCTCGAACAGGCCCGCGCACTCGTGCAGCAAGGCGCCCAGGCTCGGCGTCCCCAGCGGTAGACCCAGGCCCAGGTAACTCAGGATCGACTCCAGCAGGATCGCGCTAATGAAGTTCAACAGCAGGTAGGTCGCCACCAGGCCCGTCAGGTTCGGCAGCAGCTCGCGCCGGAAGACCTGCACCGCCCCGTCGCCGCGCGCGTGGGCCGCCACCACGAACGGCGCCTGGCGCAAGCTCTCCAGCCGCTCCTGAACCAGGCGCGCCAGCTCCGGCCACAACGTGAACCCCATCAGCAGAATCAGCGTGTTGGGGCCCGCCGGGAACAGGGCCAGGCCGATCAGGTAGAACAGGAGCACCGGCAGCGACAGGAACACCTGCAGCGGTACGTCGCCGGCGAACCGGAACCGCGGCGGCAGCAGGCTCAGCAAGGCACCGAAGGCCACGCCCAGCACGCTCGAAAGGCCCGCCGCGGCCGCCGCGATCAGCACCGAGGTCCGGTTCCCCAACATCAACCGCGCCAGGATGTCCCGGCCCAGGTGGTCCGTGCCCAGGGGGTGCACCCCGCCTGGCGCTGCCGCCGCCATCGGCCCGTGCGGCGACAACCAAGCGGCGAACACCGTCAGGCCCACCAGGAAGCCGACCGTCAGCGGCGTCCAGGTCGGGCGTCCGCGGCGGCCCGCCACGACGAACAGCGCGATCGTGAGTGCCGCGATCGAGAGGGCCGCCCACCACCAGCCGCGCGTCGCCGCCGCCAGCGTCGCCGGCCCCAGCACCGCCGCCGCGGCCGTCAAGCCGATCGCCGCCTTCATGCCGCACCCGCCTGGGCCAGGTGGCGGGCGCGCTGGTAGTCCGCCAACTGGTAGCCGGCCACCGTCACGCAGGTCATCCACAGGCAGCCGCCCAGCAGCAGCGGGTAATCGCGGCCCGTCAGGGCGTCCAACAGCAGCAGGCCCATGCCCGACCAGCCGAAGATGCTCTCCACGATGATCATCCCGCTGATCAGCACCGGCAGGTAGAGGCCCGTCAACTGCAGGATCAGGGGCCGCACCACCCGCAGCTTGTGGTTGAAGAAGACCCGCGTCGGCGACACGCCCCGGCCCAGTGCCGAGAGCACGAAGGGTGCGTCGGCCAGCGGCTCCAGGCGGGCGCGCAGGTAGGCCGTCAGGTAGGCCGCCAACGGCATCGCGATGCTGAGCGCGGGCAGCACGCTGTGGTGGAGCAGGTCCCAGAACGAAGGGTCCGCACCCGGGCGATGGCTCCCGTAGACGGGGAACAGGTGCCAGCGAATCGCCGCCACGTGGAGCAGCATGATCGCGAACAGGAACGACGGCATCACCAGCCAGAACCGGAACACCGGTTCGGCCAGGCGGCGAAGCCAGCGCGGCGCCCCGCCCTGGGGGTCGAAACACCACAGCAGGGCCAGCGTGAAGGCCAGGGCCGTGAGGTAGGCCAGCGTGCCCAGCCACAGCGTGCGCGGGATGCGTTCGGCCAAGACCCGCGTCACCGGTTTCTTGTGAATGAACGAGACGCCCAGCTCGCCGCGGCAGGCGTTACCCAGGTAGCGGGCGTATTGCGCGGCCAGGCCGGTGTCGTACCCGAACCGCTGCTTGATCCGGGACTTGGTTTCCGCCGAAATGCGCGGGTCCAGGTACAGGTCGATCGGGTTGCCGCGCAGCAGGGCCAGGCCCGCGAACAGCGCGGTGACCACCAGCCAGATCAGCAACAGCATCTGACCCAGCCGTGCCAACCACCGCACCAGCATCCCCGGACGCCGCATGCCGGGCACCTCTCAGGGGGAACCGCCGGCTCGGGGGCGCCACTGATCGACCTCGAACAACGGACTCAAGTAACAACTGCGCGGAACCACGTCGCTGTCCGGCGTCATCGCCGCGACACCGCGACCGGCGAACAGCAGGCTCACCGGCTGGTCCTCGATGAAGGCCGCCTCCAAGGCGGCCATGGCGTTCGTCAGCGTGGTCGCATCGGCCGCCTTCGCCGCCGCCTGCAGGTGATCGTCGACCGCCGTCCAACTGGACCAGTTGCCCGCGCCGCCCAGGGCCGCCTCGCTGTTGAAGAAGCCGTCCACGTCGGGTCGACTGCCCGTGGCGAGCATGGCGAAGGCCGCGTCGAAGCGACGTTCGGCGCCCATCTGCAGGTAGCGGCTGGGCTCGGTCAAATCGATCTGCATGTCGATGCCTTCCTTGGCCAGGTCCTGTTGTACCGCCAGCAACACGTTCTCCCGAATCGGGCTGCCCGCGTTGCAGACGACCGTGAAGCGAACCGGCTCGCCGTCGAGGGTCCAGACGCCGTCGCGCTTCGCCCAGCCGGCGGCCGTCAACAGCTCGGTCGCCTTCTTCGGGTCGTGGGGCTCCGGCTCACCCTTGGTGGCCAGGTAGGGCAGGCCCGCCCGCCACGGACTCAGCGGGACGCCGGCCTGACCGGCCCACAGCCGCTGGTTGTAGCCGTTGCGGTCCATCAGCAGCGTCATCGCGCGGCGCACGCGGGCGTCGCCGAACAGGCGGTGGGGCCGCTCGGCCTTGAGCGTGTCCAGGGCGGCCTTCTCCTTCGGGTTCGCCGCAGCGTAGGCTTCGGGGTCCAGTGGGTTCCAGGCCAGGTAGGCCATGCTGAAATCGTTGTAGAAATACGAATGCAGTTTGGCGTGGACGTCCGCGATGCGCGGCGTGGGCAGGGACCACGAGTAGTCCAGTTCACCGGCCAACAACAATTGGTACAGCGCTTCCTTGTCGCGAATGAAGGCGAAATCCAGGCGGTCGATCCGGGCCGCCTCGGGATCGCGGGCCACCAGGCGCATGCCCTCGTCGTTGGGGGCGCCGTCGAACAGGTAGGGCCCGTACACCACCGGGTTCTGGGTCCAGTCGTGCTCCAGCCAGGTTTCCCAGGGCACCGTTTCGAACCGGTGCTTGGGCACGATGAAGCCCTCGTTGAGCGAGAGCATGTTGAACAGCGAGCGCTCCTTGAACGTGACCTGCAACGCCTGCGGCGAGGTCACCTTCCAATCCGCCACGCGGCGTGTCTCGTCGAAGCCCATCCAGGCGACCGCCTCGTTGCGCTGGGCCTCGAAGCTGTAGGCCACGTCGGCCGTGGTGATCGGCGTGCCGTCCGACCAGGTCAGGTCGTCGCGCAACAGCAACGTCACCGTCGTGCCCGCCTCGTCCCAGGTCGCCTGCTTCACCAGGAACGGCTGCAGGTCCGGGACACCGTCGACCAGGTTCGGCAACTCCTTGAACAGCTTGGGATACAGCAGGTAGACGATCGTCATGCCCGAACGGCGCATGGTGAGGTAGGGATTGGTGCTGTCGGGTCGAACCAGCATGCCGATGCGCAGGTGGTCGGGCGTTTCGACCTTCGCGTCCGGTGCGGTGGAGGCCTCGGTGGGCGCGGGTTCCCGACCGCAGTGGCATAGTATCAATAATCCGAATAAAACCAGAGGCATCAAGAAACGGTGCATGGTGGATCCTTTCTGTGTGGCGTGAACATGGGTCATCGCGACGCGCGCCCGATGCGGGGCGGGCGCGCGGCGTTCGTTCGATTCGGGCCGAACGGGCGGCCCGCCGGTCGATCAGGCGCGGGTGATGACGATCGGCTGCCGTTTGGTGATGACGATCGTGTGCTCGTACTGCGCCGCGAAACAGCCTTCTTGCGTGCGCAGGGTCCAGCCGTCGCGGTCCTGGAAGGCCATCGGCGGGCCGTTGGTGAGAAACGGCTCGATCGTGATCACCTGGCCCTCGTGCAGGGTGCGTTTGTCCCGCGAATCGTAATAGCTCGGAATGTACTCCGGCTCTTCGTGCAGGGCGCGACCCACCCCGTGGCTGCACAGGTTGTGGATGACGCCGAAGCCGGCGCGGTAGGCTTCCTTGGAAATCGCCTTGCCGATGCGGTTCAGCGGCTGGCCGGCGCGGGCCGCCTTCATGCCGGCCTTGAGGGCCGAGCGCGTGCTGCGGCACAGCTTGGTGAAGAGCTGGGGCGTGGGCGGCACCGGAATCGAGGCGCCGGAATCGGCGAAGTAGCCGTTCAGCTCGGCCGAGACGTCGATGTTGACCAGGTCGCCGGCGCGAATCACGCGGTCGGCCTTGGGGATGCCATGGGCCACTTCGTCGTTGATGCTGATGCAGGTGTGGCCGGGGAAGTCGTAGGTGATTTTGGGGGCCGAGCGGGCGCCGTGTTTCGCCAGCATCTTGCCGCCGATGTGGTCCAGTTCGGCGGTCGTGATGCCGGGTTTCACTTGGTCGAGCATCGTTTGCAGGGTCAGGGCGACGATGCGGCCGATGCGCTTGAGTTGTTCCAGGTCTTTATCGGTATCGATAGACAAAGGGGCCTCCGAGGGTACCGAGATCCCGCGCAACCGAAGATGGGTATCCCCGGAAGGAACTGGCTGGGGCTGGGTTCGGTCGAATTTGCGCTATTCTCCCACGCTTGCGCGCGAAGGGGAAGCCCGCGCCTCGGGTTTGCGGCGCCGCACGTGCCGTGCGATCGATCACGACGCCCCGTTCGGGTAGTGCAGATAGAGCAAGCCCTTGAAGTGGTCGCGTTCCTGGTCCGAAGGCACGGTTTCCTCCAGCAGTTCGAACAGCGATTTGGAACCCCAGCCGGCGATGCGGCGCAGCAAGTAGGGCGTGGGGCTGTGGGGTTCGACCTCCATCAGGTAATCGGCGATGCGGCCGATCTGGCGATAGGCCTGATCGCGGTCGACGATGCGGCCGGCCTCGACGCCGGAAGCGGCGGCCCCTTCCGCCTGGGAGTCGGCCTCGTCGGGCGACGCCGTGCCGGTTTCGCCTTCGGAGGGCTCGGTCGTGGACCAGGGTTCCAGGTGGCGCAGTGCGAAGTCCAACGGCTTGTAGAGCGCGTGAAAGCCCGGCGCTTCCGTGCCCAGTAGCGATTCCAGGGTGCGGTCCAGGGTCTCGGCCGCCGCGCGGGCCGTGGCCAGATCACGGTGGAGGCGGTCGAGGTAGGTGGCGTCGGTGGCGTGCAGCGCTTTTTCGATGCGCTCGGCACTGGGCCCCTCGTTCGGGTCCGACGAGAGGCGCTGGTTTCCGGCGAGCGCGTTCTGCCATTGGTGCAGGCTGAAGGTGCGGTCGTCGGCTTGGGTCGATTGGGTCACGGGGACGCGGTGGAGAAGGCGGCCGAAACTGGTGATCATCCATTCGAACAGGTGGGCCCGCGCTTCCTGGTCGTCGTCGCCGGCGCCCGGATAGAGGCCGTCCCAGAAGGTCTCGGCGAGCTGTTGCAGGAACGCGAAGCCCGGTCCGGCTTCGGCCCAGCCCTCGGACCGCACTCGTGCTTCTACCAGCCAGATGGCCAGGCGCAGGTCCTTGGTTCGCGTCCGCAGGGCCTCTTCGCAGAGCTCGGCGACCAGGGACCAGTCGGCTTGCTTGAGTTCGCGCTCCCAGTCGCCGCGGGGTAGGGATTCGTCTTCCTCTCGGCGCGCTTCTTCGATGCGATCGTGGATGGGCTCGTAGCGCAGGTCTTGGCCGCAGGGGGCTTCGGGGGCGATGGGTTCGAGCAGGGCGGTGTAGGCGGTGGCGGCGGTCATTTGGGGCTCCTTGGGCGGGGGTTTCGGTTTTTGGATTGAGGGTTTTGGTTGGGTGGGGGTGGCTGCTGGGTTGGGTTGCTTTGGTTTGTCGGCCGGGCCGGCTTACCGCTCCTGACCAACTTACTGGGACGAGGGCTCTTTTGGGATGCGGTGACTGCTTGGTTGGGTTGCTACGGTGGTGGGTGATTGGGGCGGGTGGGGGCTTCGCTTTTATGGTGTTGGTTGTGTTGGGGTTTGGTTGCTTCGATTGGTTCACCAGGCTGGTGAACCTACCTGGCACGACGACTCTTTTTGGATGCGGGAACTGCTGGGTTGGGTTGCTTTGGTGGTGGGTGATTGGGGGGAGTTGGGGCTTCGCTCTTGTGGTGTTTGTTTTGTTGGAGTTGGGTAGCTTCGGTTTGTCGGCCGGGCCGGCCAACCTACTGCGACGACGTCTCTTTTTTGATGCGGGAACTGCTGGGTTGGGTAGCTTCGGTTTGTCGGGCTTGCCCGCTCCTTCGCTTCGGTGGTTCTCTTGGTTATGCGGGGATTTTTGGGTTAGATGTCGATGGGGTCCGTTCGGGCGGCGTTGGTTGGCGGCCACCGGTTGGATCGGTCCGGTCGGCGCGACTCGCGCTCCTCGCAATGAGCCCGAATTCGCAGCTTCCACTGGTTGATCTTGTCGAGGAAGTAGTTGCTGGACGGCCGCACGTCGCCCACCCATTCGCGGTAGTTGTGCTGACGAATCCGGTTGATGTCGCGGGTCAGGAAGACCTCCAGCCTGCGAATGCTGGGGTAGGGCCGGCGCTGCTCGTAGGCCTTGATCTCGCGCAGCATGTCGCGCCACCGCACCACCAACGGCAGGGTCACCACCTCGGGATCGGCGCTGGCCCCGTCCAAGATCGCCAGCAGCGGTGCCGCACAATTCACTCCCAAATGCCACAGCCGGTGGCGCGTCTGCTCGAGGTAGCGCGCCAGCGCGGCGCGGTCCTCCAAGCCGAACCCCTTCGGCGAAATCGGCCCCTGCCCGTCCCAGGTGGCGAGGTCCAGGTCCAGGTAGAGGTCGCGCGGCAGGAAGGCGTCGGTTCGAAAGAGCAGGTCGAGCGCGGTTTGCGACATGTACTGGTCGAGCCGGTTCTCGGATTGGGCCAGGCCCAATTCGGCGAAACTGGCGCGAATGTCCGCCAAGGCCCGGTGCGCCCGGGCGAAGCCGTGAATCTGGATGGCCAACTCTTTTTCGGAGAAGGCCTGATCCACGCCCATGGCCAGTGGCGGCGCCTGGGCCAGCAGGCGGTTGACGGCATCTTCGTAGGTGTCCAGGGCCAACTGGGCCAGGACGGCCGACCAATTGCCATCCGACGCCCCGGCGATCGACTGGGCACGAAACCGGTCGAGATGCTGGCGGTAGCGCCGGGCGTGGTCGAGATCGGTCTTGCGCCAGACCTCGAACTGCTTGCGGCGGTTCACCGGTTCGTCCAGCGCGGTGGCGGCCTGGACGAACGGCAGGTTGAAAAAGGCACCCATGGTGCCGCGTGCCTCGATCGCCTCCGCCAACAAAAACGGCTCCAGTTGATCCCGATAGGCATAGAAACGGCCGTGGTAGCGCGACGCGAGCTGCCGCCCGGTTCCTGGCTCCAAAAAACCGCGGGCCGCCACCTCGGCGAGCCATTCGTGGAAGGGGGGCGCGCCCGAACCGCGGCTCGGCGTGAACAGGCCCAACGGCTCGTCGCGGTAGCAGCGCTCCGTGTTTCGAAGGCGGTAGGAAAGGTCGCGCAACAGGGCGAGGCCGGCCTGGCGATCCTCCAGGATGGAATTGCGGTCCTCCAGGAAGCGGCGCAGGTCTGCCTGGTCGCGCTGGAGCATGGCGGCCGGGTGGAACAGATCGTCGAGGAACCGGTCGTAGAGGGCGCCCAGCTTGTCGGTGGCCGCGGCGTGCCGTTCGAACCGAATCGCCTCGAAGCGCTTGGTGTCGATGTTCATGGCGGCCAAGTGGTGCAGGGTGGCGTCCGACATGTCGAAATCGAAACAGTAGCGGACGAGCTGGCGGAGCGCCTCCAGGTCCGCCGTCCCGCGGAAGCGGTTGTAGGCCCGGATATGGAACTCGAGTCGGCCGAGCCGGTGCACGTAACGGTCGAGCGCCTGGTAGGTCGCCAACTCCTCGAAGGGCGTCACCGAGCGTCGAGGGGATTCTTCCTTGCGGGTGGTTGGTCGGGACGATTCGAGGAGAAGGTCGGCGCGGTGGATGAGCCGGTCGGCCAGGCCGTCGACCAGCAGGTCCTCGCAGGCCAAGGTGGTGGCGCGGTCGATGTCGGCATCGAGCGTGGAAAACCAGGAGGCGGGCAGGAACAGGGAACGGAAATGGTGGCCGTCGATGCGCTGCATGGCGAAGAAAAGCGGGTTCTGGTTCTGGGCCAGCCAGCTCGCATCGAAATGACCGCGGTGCCGCTCCGCCAAGACGGCGCGAATCTGGGTCAAGGCGAAACGCCATTGCCCGCGAGCCGCGTGGAGGCGGCTGGCCGCGATCGCGGTTCCCACCAAGAGGACGACCGTCGACACCGCCAGCCCCAAGCGGCAGGTCAGGGCCCAACGATCCAGCGTCTTGAGTTTGTGGCGCGAGGGCGCGGCCAGATGGCGTTCGGGGAAGATCTTGTCGGTCAGCAAGTCGCGCGTGAAACAGGGGCGCACCGTGCCGTCGAGGCTCGCCGTCGGCTTTGTTCCGCCGGGGGTTTCGCTCCGTGGCGCCACGGCCTGGGAACGGGACTCCGGGTTTGGGTTGGGATCGGGCGCGCCGGTGAAATAGATGCCGCGCGGCAGGATGGGGTCGTGGTAGGCGGTGGACACGAAGATGCCGTCCAGCAGGAGGCGCATCGGTTCGCGAAGGGCCTCCAGGGCGGCGGGCAGGAGGAAGAAGGCGTCGTCGAAGGTGTCGCCGAATCCGCGGAACCCCATGTCCAACTGGAGCCTCGCCATGCGTTCCGCCAGGTGGTCGAACGCCTGATCGGGCCAGGACGCGGCGTAGGGGACCGTGGTGTCGTGGTGCACCGACCAGCCGAACAGGTCGCGTCGCTCCCGTTCGGTGCATTGCGCGATGAAGGCCGAGAAGCCCGGAATCGCATCGCAACCGGTCAGGATCACGTAGACGGGGAACACCATGCCGGTCTCTTTCTGGAGCCGGCGGAGCTGGCCGTAGATGGTTTCGGCCCGTTGCGCCAACGCCTCGTGGTCCGAGCCTGCGGCGCCCATCAGGTCCTTGACCGAAATCGTCAGCAGGACGCCGTCCAGCGCGCGCTCGGCACGGGTGCGGTACAAGGCGCGGCAGAAACTCTTCCAACCCCGGCCCGGCGTCTGGCAGGTGGGATCCTCGCAGAACAGGGAACCGTCGGGCTCGAGGACCACGCCACGATCGAAGTACCACCAGGTGAGAGGGCCCGCCGTTTCCGCGGCGTCCGGCGCGCCGAGCGGGAGATTCAGGCCGGTCTGTCCCAGCAGCGTGCTTCTCCCCGAACCCGAGGCGCCCAGGCACAGGTACCACGGCAGGCGGTAGCGGTAGCGGCGCCCGGGGAAATGGGCCCTGAGGCGCCGCGTTCCGGATTTGAAGGACACACCCAGCCTGGCCCGCATCAGCCAACCCCCGCGGCGCCCGGATCGCTTGTGTGGTTTGCGCTTGCCGGGGTCTCGATCGCCGGCTTTCGGGCCGCCTTCGGCGGGGCCCTGCTCGTCCTCGTCTTCCATCGAGAGCCGACCGCCTCCTGGCAGGAACACCGACGGGATGAAGAAGCGCGCCGCGTGGAAGCGGATCTTGGGCTTTTTGCCGTTGCGCCGGCGGCGCCACGCCCACAGGAGGAGGAAGCACAGCAGCAACACGGCGATGGCGATCCAGAACCTCGGGTGGGTGAACGTGTGGAAATCAAACATCATGAGGGACCTGCCTCGTGGGGGGGTGGGTGGGGAATCTTTACCTGAAATTTATCGAAGTGCGGCTGCTTGGAGTACCAGGCTGTTTTGAGGGGCGGCGCTGCAGTAGGTTGGCCGGCTCGGCCGACATGTCGGAGCAACCCACCCTTCGCAGGTTTAGAACCATAAAAGAGCGAAGCGCGGCAGCACCTGTCTGGCACCGCGCCTGGAATAGGCCAGGGAACCATTTCGATTTGGCGCTTAATGCGTAAAGTTTGAATCTTGTTGAAAACTGGGTTTGCCTGGTGTTTGGGAGTTCGGTTCCAGTTGCTTAGCCGGTGAGATAAGAGGTACTCAGCCAACCTTGATGATGGGTCCATTGGTTGGGTAGCTTGGGGAGTATTCTTTATAGGGATGGTGGTTTCGTTTTTAAGGTGTTGATTGTTATGGGGTTTGATGGGATTTGGGGCTGTTGCATGGGGATGAGGGCTTCGCTCTAGAGAGGTTTGTTAATGTGGGGCTGGGTGGCTTCGTTTTGTCGGCCCAGCGGGCCAACCTACAGCGACGACGGCGCTTTTTGGATGCGGGGACTTTGTGGTTGGGTGACTTTGGGGCTGCTTTTTGGGGCGGGGGCTTCGGAGGCGTTGGCGGGTCAGGGGAGGTCGAGGATGGCTCGGGCGGCTTCGGCTACCGGCCGGGTCAACCAACGCCAGAGGCCGAAACCCAGCAGTAGCCAGGCGGCCAGGATCGCCGCGGCCAGGCGGTGCAGCGCCCGTTGCCGCGGCAGCGGTTGGGCGTCCGATTGGGCCGCCACCGTCTCGCGGTTTTGCGGGAACAACGACAGCGCGGCCTGGGTCGCGGGCGGCTCGGCCCCGAAGATGAAGCCGTAGAGCCGCCGCTGGTAGAGGGCCAGGTCGCCGTTGGGGTCGCCGAGCCGGTAACGTCCCTTGAAACCCAAGGCCAGGGCCATCAGGTAGACCTTGGCCAGCTCGCGGCTGCCGGCGCCCGGGTCCAGCAGCAGGTCGTCGACCCGCTGGAAGAACCACTCGCCGGCCGACTGCGAGTGGAACACCTGCTCTTCGAGAAGGTAGTGGTTCCACTCGGTGCGGCCGGCCCACGCGAAGTGGAGGAAGACCTCGTCGGCCAGGGCGACCATGACGTAGCGGGCCTCGCGACTCTGGCGGCCAAGGGCGGAGTCCGGGTGTCCGGCGCTTCGGGAAGCCTGGCGATCCAGCATCAGCAGCAGGCGATCGCAGACCTCCTTGCGCGACGGCGGTGCGGCCATGCTCGGCGTCGGCGTGCCGTCGCGCGCCTCGGCGTCACACCGCAGGATTTGCCCCTTCAACGTGGCGATCAGTTGATAGAAGGCGACCAGGTTCTGCAGCAACAGACTGGGGTTTTCGGCGTGCATCCGTGTCCTCCGCTTCAGGAATGGGCCGGCGCGTCGTTGCGCACGTAGAGGCTCAGGCTCGTGGGACTGAAGCTCGTGTCCGAGCCGGCACTGGGCGAAATGATCAGGCGATCGCCGGCATGCAGTCGCTCGCTGCCGGAACCCATGCGGTAGAGCAGCATGTCCTGACCGGTAACCAGGCCCGTGACCTGATCGATCGACTCGCGCTGGATGCCCAGAATGCGGTTGCTGCGGAGCGTCGGGATCTCCTCGGCCTTGCCGATCAGCGCGCCGGCGATCCAGTTGGCGGCCTCGCGCTCGCGGCTGCCCGGCTCGCGGGCGAACCCGACGATCAATTCCTTGCCGCGCCACTCCGGCAGGAACTCGAGGGTGTAGGTCTCGCCGTCCTTGCGGAAGGCGGCCTCGCTGAAGGTTTCCTGGATGCGCGCTTCCAGGATCGACACGATGGTTTGGTAGACCTGACCGAAGGTGGTGCGCAAATCGTCGTGATCGTAGGGCTCCAGCAACGGCGGCACCTTGCTGCGGCTGAGGGGCACCAGGTGGCTCATCAGTTGAACCAGCGCCTGGTAGAGCTGGAAGGGGTGCGGGCGGTGTGACCGCAACACGGTTTCGAAGAGCGGCAAGCCGCCCACCAGGTGCACGAGGTTGCGTTCGACCTCGGCGCGGGAGCCATCCTCGCCCTGGCCGGTCGACAACAGGCCCGACAGGTGGTTGGCCTTGCGCCGCAGCAGCGCGGTCACCCGATGGCACATGGCGGCAATCTCGAGGTCGTCCGTCACGGCCGGAACGGGAGGGTGGAACTCGGTCAACTGGAGCACGTTGCCGTTGTAGGCCAGTTCGGCCAAGGGAAAGGCGCTGTACAGACCTGGCGGACGGTCCAGGAACAGGCGCGGTCGCGGGCTCAGACGCGGGATGTGGACCCGCGAGCCGGAACGGCGATCCACCACCGCGGCGCCCTCGACCTCGCGGAAGCGGCGAGGCGCATCCGCCTCGGCATGCCGCACCTCCTCGGCGCGAACCACGCCGAGGTAGATCTTTCGCGGCCTGGTCCGCAACAGCTCCAGGCGATCGGACAGGTCCAGCTCCAGGTGGTGTGCCTCCGTTTCGCGGAAACATAGCGCCAGTCCGTCCGGCATCACCGCTTCCAATCGATGCAGCCGAAAGCGGCCGTGGGCCAGCAGGGTTTCGTCCAGGTCCCAGTGGCGCACGCCCCAGGAGTACGGTTGCCATTGGGCGCCGTAGAACTGGAACAACCGCTCCAGTCGGCGGTCGGCCTCCTGAAAGTGCTGAGGTGAGAGCAACATGCCCTCGTGCCAATCGATGGGGTCGGGGACCCGGGGGGATTCGGACATTTTCGTGACTCCTCGTGAATTCAAATGTGGCTCGGTCGGGACGACACGGCGGTGGCACCGGCCGTCGTCGGCGTGCGGGCCGACTCAGGACTCCGGCGCTTCGATCTTGCGGCCCAGCTCGTAAACCGTGCGGTTGGTGGGGTTACCGTGTTCGTCGAACTCCTCCACCGCGCCGTCCAACTGGTCTTCGCGGTAGTGGCTGCGCGCCCGTAGGTTGCCGTTGAGGTGGTACTCCAACGTCTCGCCCTCGAGCATGCCGCTCACGTAGATGCTCGAGCGCAGCAGACGACCTTCGACGTCGAACCAGGACGAGAGGCCTTCCTGCCTGCCCCCGGAGAACCGCAGGCGGGCGCGAACCCGCCCGACGGGGTCGTATTCCGTCACCAGGCCGTGCAATTCGCCATCGCGATAGTCCATCGAGAATTGTTTCTTGCCCTTCTGGTACATCACCGCCTCGCCGTGGGCCACACCGCCGCGGTAGGGCATCACCTGCTGCAGCCGCCCCTCCTCGTCGAAGAGGCGGACCGGCCCGTGCAGGACGCCGTCCTCGTAGGTGCAATCCTGAACCACCTGGCCACGAGGCCCGAAGTTGAGCGTCAGACCGTGAAGGCGACCATCCTTGAAATGGCTGGTCATCACCGGATTGCCTTGCTCGTCGAACTGTTTCAGCGGCCCGTGGGGCACCTCGTCTCTCATCGTTTTCCGTAACGCCAGTTGGCCGTTGGGATGGTACTCCTCTAGGGTTACCGTGTCTTCCATCGCTGCACTTCCATCATTCAATTAAAGAGGGGAAAATCCGTGGATCGGCATCGGGTCGGGACCATGCACCGGCCCCGTTCCGGTGCCGTCGTGCTCCCGCGTTCCGAGTCTCGCGCCGAAGCGTCTCGGCGGGTGAGGCGCGGACATCAATTGATCTTCACCAGCCCGCCCTTGAGCGTCAGCATGCCGCCCGCCTCCACGGACGTCATGGCCGAGGCCTTGGCTTTCAGCATGGCACCGGCCTTGAGCTCCATGGTGGTGCCCGCCTGGCTCGTGAGGCCGACACCCGCCTTCTGGCTCAATTTGGTTCCGGCCTGCTGCTTCAGGTCGGCGGCGGCCTCGATCGAGGTCGAGCGCCCGCTCGTCGTTTTCAGGTTTCCGGCGGCCTTCAGGGTGATCGATCCGGAGGCCTCGATCGACAGGTTGCCGTCGATCTTCAAGGTGTAGGAGCCACCCACCCGGTGTTGGAAATCGCCTTTGGTCTGGTGGTTCTCGCGCGTCTCGACCACGATGTCGCGTTGTTTGACGCGTTCCGTTTGAAGGCCTTTCGGCACCGCCAGCGTGTGGTTGCCCTTGGCCACCTCGAAGCGTTGGTCGCCCTTCTCGACCAGCACCTCGTGGTGGTTCTGGATGGTTTCGGTTTGGTTGTTGCGCACGTGGCTGTTGAGGTCTTTTTGGGCATGGAAGTAGAGCTCCTCGTCGCCCTTCTTGTCTTCCACGCGGATTTCGTTGAAGCCCTTGCCCTTGACCGTACTGGAGCGGGTCGTGCTGCGGGTTCGCTCGGACGGCAGGTTCAGGGGAACGGTTTGGCTGGCGTTGTGGACGGCGCCCGTGACCAAGGGGCGATCGGGATCGCCGTCGAGGAAACAGACCACCACTTCCTGGCCGATGCGCGGCAGGAAGAAACTGCCGTACTGCTTGCCGGCCCAGCCCTGGGCGACGCGCACCCAGCAGGAGCTGTTCTCGTCGCGCTTGCCGCGTCGGTCCCAGTGGAACTGGACCTTGACGCGACCGTGGCGGTCGGTCCAGATCTCCTCGCCCGATTTGCCCACGACCACCGCCGTCTGGGCACCGTGGATTCTGGGTTTCGGCGTTCGCGGCGGAGCCCGAAACGGCAGTGATTGGGGGAAGGCGGTGAAGGCGTTGGTGTATTCCTTCTTGCCGCCCGTGTGGGTGACCGAGCGGATCACGTAGCGCCGGTTGAGTGCCTTGCGCGGGTGATTTTCCAAGGTCAGGCAGTGGCCCGCCTGGATGCCGGCGGACACGGCCGATGCCTGGAGCATCTCGGCCGACTGCAAGTTCACTTGATGGGCTCGCTTGGCGAGGTCGCGGCCTTCGTTTTTGGTGGCGAACCCGCCCGGGTAGCGAAAATGGGAGAGCCCGTTGCGGGCGCCCTCGCTGACGACCAGGGCGTCGTCCGGCGACTCGAAGTTGAAGTCGCCCAGGCCGAGTCCGTCGCTCGTCATGCGGCCCACGAGGGTGCAGTCCTGCAGGCTGTCCGCGCGGGTCGAACGGTGACCGGCCGGACGGTACTTTAGCAGGTCGATGCCGGTGCAGGGCGCGAAGACGGTCGGATCGTCCGAGATGACCAGGGTGTGTTTGCCGCGCTCGAATCGAAAGAAGTAGAAGAGCCCGGCGTCCTCGATCAGCCGCGAAACGAAGTGGAAGGCGGTTTCCATGTACTGCACGCAGTACTCGCGGGGCGGCGGTTGGGACTTCAGGCGCAGCTCGAAGTCGGCGAAGCCGTGTTGGCGGAAGATGGCGCTGCAGATCTCTGCCGGGTTCTGGTTCTGGAAGATGCGGCAATCGGAGGTGAGCGTCAGCCGCCACAGCCAGGGGCGTAGCGTGGCGCGGTACATGGCACCGCCGGGGCCGACCCCCGCGTACGTGAAATCCGTGATCAGGCCGTCGATGAAGCGTTCCTTGCCGTCGTTCAGGTCGACCGCCACCGAGACGTGCTCGCCCACCACCTTGTCGAAGGTCAGGTTGTGATCTTCGGCGACCAGCGACAGGTTGAAGGTGAACAGGTCACAGAGCGATTCGGTGCCCTCGAAGGAGACCAGGCGCAGTGTCGCGCCGAACGGCGAATGCAGTGTGTAGGCGGGATTGATTTCTTCGAACGACATGGAGCCTCCTCACGGATGGTTGGGGGGGTGATTTAGGCCGTGACCACGGCGGTTTCGGCGAAGTGGGGCACCACGCGGTCTTCCTCGACGGCCAATTGGACTCCTGAGATCGAGGCATCCGCCGCCATTTGGGAGAGGATCGCCACCGAAAGTTCCGGCAGGACCGACTCGTGGATCAGGCGGTCGATGTCGCGGGCCCCGCTCTCGGACCGGTCGCAGCGGGCCATCAGGAAGGGCACCAGGGCGGGGGCGTAGTCCAGCGGGGCACGATGGGTGGCCTGGAACCGGGCTGCGAGGCGATCCAGCTTTTGAATCACGATGCGCCGCAGCAGCGTGTCGTTCAGCGGGTAGTAGGGAATGGTTTGGAGGCGGCCCAGAAACGCCGCCGGAAACCGTTGGGTGAGTTCGTCCCGGAGGGCTTCCATCAGCACCTCGGGATCGGGATGCTCGGCGTCGCAGAGCCGCCCGATGGTGCCGCTGCCCACGTTGGCCGTCAACAGGATGATGCAATTGCGGAAATCGATGCGAACGCCTTCGCCGTCCTCCATGAAACCCTTGTCGAAGACCTGGAAGAACAGCTCCCACACGTCGGGGTGGGCCTTCTCGATTTCGTCCAGCAGGACCACGCTGTGGGGCGCGCGTCGAACCGCCTCGGTCAGCACGCCGCCCCTGCCGTAGCCCACGTAGCCCGGGGGCGCGCCTTTGAGGCCGGCCACGGTATGGGCTTCCTGGAACTCGGACATGTTGACGGTGATCAACGAGTGCTCGCCGCCGAACATCGCTTCGGCCAGGGCCAGGGCCGTCTCCGTCTTGCCCACGCCGCTGGGGCCCAGCAGCAGGAAGACCCCGGTGGGTTTGCCCGGATCGGTCAAGCCAGCCTTGGCCGCGATCAGGCGTCGCGCCACCTGACGCAGCGCGTGATCCTGGCCCAGGACCCGCCGCGCGAGGGTCTGTTCCAGCTCCAGGAGCCTGTCCACCTCGTCCACGCGCATGTTGCCCAGCGGGATCTTGGTCCAGCTCGAGATCACCCGGGCCACCACTTCGCCGTCCACATCGATCGACATCATCGGGTGATCGCCCTGAATTCCGGCCAATTCCACGGTGACGCGGCGTCCCTCGTCCGCTTCCACCTCGCCGTTCCGTTCGCGGCGCCACGCCAGCATCCGATCGACCTGGCGCTTCTCCTCCTGCCAGCGCGCTTGCCCGGTGCGCTCCTGTGCTTCGAGTGCGTCGCGTTCGGATCGGAGGGTTTCGATGCGGGATTCGTGATCGCGGCCCAGCCGGGTCTCCGCTTCGAGCCGCGCCAACGCGTGGTCCAGCCGCGTCAGGGCCGCACGGGTCTCCTCCAGGCTGGCCGGAATCGCGTGCTGGCTCAACGCCACCCGCGCACAGGCGGTGTCCAGCACGCTCACCGCTTTGTCGGGCAGGCGGCGACCGGCGATGTAGCGATGGGAGAGACGAACCGCCTGCTCGATCGCCTCGTCGCGGATGTGCACGCCGTGGTGGCGTTCGAAATGGGGTGCCGCGGCGCGCAGCATGGCGATCGCCGTCGCTTCGTCCGGTTCGTCGATGGCGATCGGCTGGAATCGGCGGGTGAGGGCGGCGTCCTTTTCGAAATACTGCTTGTATTCGGACCAGGTGGTGGCGGCGATGGTACGCAGCTCGCCGCGCGCCAGGGCTGGTTTGATCAAGTTGGCGGCGTCGCCCTGACCCTCGCGGCCACCGGCCCCGATGAGGCCGTGGGCCTCGTCGACGAACAGCACGATCGGCGTCGTGCTGGCCTTGATCTCCGCGATCAATTTTTTGATGCGATTCTCGAACTCGCCGCGCACGCCCGCTCCGGCCTGCAACAGGCCCAAATCCAACATCATGAGGCGGACGCCGCGCAGGGGCGGCGGCACGTCACCGGCTGCGATGCGACGGGCCAGTCCTTCCACGACCGCCGTCTTGCCCACGCCCGCTTCGCCCACCAGGATCGGGTTGTTCTGGCGACGGCGCATCAGGACGTCCGTCAGGGCGCGAATCTCGCGGTCGCGGCCGACCACTTCGTCGATCTCGCCCCTGCGCGCCCGCTCCGTGAGGTCGAGGGTGTAGCGCGCCAGGAGCGGCGTGTCGCCGGTGTCTTGGGTCGCGACCGTGCCGTCGCTTGTTTCGGTAGCGTCGGGTTGCTCGGCCGAGTTCGCGACCAGGGTGGGCATCGCTTCGCGCAAGCGCTCGGGCGAGAGCCGCAAAAGTGGCGATCCGCTCAATTGGCCGCGCAGCGAGGGCTTTTCCACCAGGGCCAACAGCAGGGTCGCCGAGCGCAGGCGCGACGCGCCCAGCCAGATCGAGCTCAGGACCCAGGCTTCGCGCAGGAGTTTGATCAGGTGCGGACTGAAGGCCGGCGTACGGGTGTTGCCGCGGGTCAGGCGGTCGAGAGTGGATTTGGCGTGGTGGCGGGCCTCGCCGGGGTCCACGTCGAAGTGCCTCGCGATCAGGACCAGGTCGGATTCGGGCCGGTCCAGCAGTTGTAGCAGCAGGTGTTCGACCTCGATGTCGTAATGGGTTTCGCGATGGCAGCTTTCCGCGGCTTCCGTCAGTGCGGCGCGGCACAGGCCGTTGGTCTTTTGGATCAGGGATTGAAGCGAATCGTTCATGGCAAAACTCCTTTGGCTTCGCGCCGCTGCCGCGCGTGGCGGCGGGCGGGCTCGGTGTCAGGCGGTGGGGCGTAGGGTGAAACGGGTCGGTTGGGCGCGGTCGGCACGCAGGCGTGCGTTCCAGCCGAGCCGGGCGCGATCCGAGCCCAGTGGGGCGCCTTTCGTGGGTTCGGCGGCGACGTGCACCACGATCTGGAAGTCCAGGCTGGGGCCGGTGAAGCGCCGCACCAGATCGCACAAATCGTCGAAGGCCGAACCGTCCGGAAGGAAATCGCCGGCCCGTGCGGGGGTGAGTGGGCCGAGGACCAGGTCGAAGGCGCCGTCGGCGATCCAAGCACGTCCGCCGAGTGCGGTGGTCCCGTCGAGTGTGGCACCCTCCCCGATCCCGCTGAGGCGCGCCGTGGTACCGGATTCCAGCGATTCCCAACGGCCGCGAAAGGGGACCACCCGGGCGGAGATCCCGAAAAAGGCGGCGACCAGAGCGCGCAGGTTGACGGGATTGGGATTGCGGTCGAGCAACAAACCGGCCAGGGCTAGGTAGGCGCGATCGCCCGGACCTCGCCGTGCGTCGTCCGTTCCGACCACCAGGCCCAACAGCGAGGCCAGATGGCCCGAGAGCCGCGCTTCGCCGGAATCGACGGTCGAGAGCGCCGGCATGAAGGCCTTGTGGATGCGCACGTAGAGCGCGATCAAACGGTGGTGAAAGATATCGAGAAAGTCCGAGGCGGCGCGGTCACCGTTGGCTTCCTGCTCCATGATCCACTCGGTGAACATCTGGGGCAGCGGACCGAACTGACCCGTGAGGACGGGATGGCGGCACCACAGTGTCGGCGGCTCCTCGGGCGTATCCCCGAAGGTCAGCCGGTCGATCTCGCGACCGGGAAAGGCGAGTCCCGTGGCGGCCTTGAACCGGACGGCTTCGCGTTCGGGCTCCACGCCTTCGGCCAGCGGACGGCAGTGGGGACGGGCGCGTTCCAGCAGGCGGACGAGCTGTAGGAACTCACAGTGTTCGGCGGCTTCGGCCAGGCTTTTTGGGGGGGACATGGATTCCTCCGGGTTCGGTGGGGTGGGTCGCGAGCGGTCTCACGCCAGCGCCAGGTCGCCGCAGCGGGGCGGCCAATGCCACCAGACGCCTTGGCGCCCTTCGCGCTGGATGATCAGGCGCGTGAAGGAGTTGATCGTGGTTTGGGTCGCGAAGAAGCGGTCCAGCACCGCACCGAGGCGGTAGAACCCCGATCCGCTGAAGCTGGAATCGTCGACCGTCAGGGTGATTTCGAGGCCGCGGCAGAACCCCCGTCGATCCTGGCTGTTCAGGTGGTGGAACTGTGGACGGCACTTCAGGCCGCGCAGGCCGCGAATCTGGCGGGCCGCGTCGGCGTTGTCGCGCGGGGCGAACAGGAACAGCGTCTCTTGGAGTGCCGCCAGGCCGGCGGGGCCGTCCAGGGCCAGGTGATCGAGCGACAGGTTGGCGACGAGCTGCCAGAGGGCGGCCTGGTGGCGGACGGGATCCACCGGCAGGGTCGGCTTGACCAGCAGGTGGGCCTGGGCCAGCGGCGAGGCGCACTCGAGCTGGAGCATGGCGCCGCTGGGGAGTTCCGCAGCCAGGCCGCGATTGGTGCACAGCATGTGGGCGAAGATCAGGCGCGTGTTCGGCCGCGTGGTGCCGCCGTGGGCGTCCACCAGGCTCAGCATCATGTCCGTCCCCGGGATGTCGTCCTGAAAACTCGTGCGACGTCGGGCCTTCCAGAAACAGGGGTGATCATCGTCGGCGCTGAAGTGGCGGTAGCCGTAGTAGGGCGGAATCGTGCCGCTGGTGGGATCGGCGGGCGCATCGGAGACGTGTTGGATGCGGTAGATTTCGGTCGTTCGGCGGGCGCAGGCATCGGGCAGCAGCGGGTATTCCAGTTGGGTGTCGTCGATGCGGATCGGGTCGCTGGCCATGGGAAAGAGGTTGATGATGGGCACCGCACCCAGACGGAATGTGTGGCGGTCGATGGTCAACTCGTTGGGGTGTTCGGTGAGCAGGATCGCCAGGTCGAGCCGGCCCACCGCGCCGTGGCCGGACAGGCCGTCGATCTCGAAGAAACGGAACTTCTGGGGGAAGTGAAAGTACTCCTGGAGCAGGCGGAACCCGGGCCGCGCGGTTTCGGGGTAGGGCAGCAGGGCGTGGGCGTCGTCCAGGCCCCAGGGTTTCAGGTGGGCCGGGCCCAACATGCGCGCCCGGGCGGGATCGCCGTCGGGAATCAGCGCCAGCCCGCGAACCCCGCCAAACAGCGCATCGAGCAGGGCCGGCACCGTGGCCCGATCGCCGTCCACGTAAAAACGCAGGTTCGCCACATCCATCTCGTCCAGGGTACTGGCCGTCGCTTCCAGGGTCAGTTTCAGCACCGTGGCCACCCCGCTCGGGACCCTCGGCAGGTCCAGGTGATCGGGGGCGACGAAGGTGGCCGAGACCACGTCGATCGGCCACAGGTCCAGATCGGCGGCGGTGCGGAAGCGACAGCGCAGCCCGCGGCTGGACTCGGCCGCCAGCGGCGTGTGGCGCGGCAGGTGGTAGGCCGAGGTGAGGACCAGGTCGGGATCGAGGAAGTCGAACTTGGCGACCGACATCGCCGGCACCGGGACCACCCACTGGGGATAGAGCACTTCCAGGAAGGATTCGGCGATGTGGGTGTAGCCCGAGTCGATGCGGTCCTGGAGCCGGGAGCTGAGCAGGGCGAAACCTTCCAGCAGCCGTTCCACGTGGGGATCGGCGCAGTCGTTGGGGGCCAGTTGGAGGCGCGCGGCCACCTTGGGGTGGCGCTTGGCGAAGTGTTGGCCCATGCGGCGCAGGTAGGTGAGTTCGGACAGGTATCGGGAAAACGTCTCCGAGTGGTTCACGGGTATCTCCAGGGGGAAAACGCGAGCGAGGTGGTGGTTCAGGGTTCCATGGTGCGGAAGGCACCGGGCAGGCCGATCGAAATGATGCCGCCCCACATGCACATGCACTTGGAGCAGTTGTTGAGGGACGGCATGTTGCCCACCAGCACCGTCGGCGAGCCGGGCAGCCAGGGGGCGATCGTCATGGGGATGCAGGGCATCGGGGTCAGGACCCCCAGGGCGGCCGCGGTGGCCGCCGCGACGGTGGGATTGGCGAGCGAGGAGCAGAGTCCGTGGGGCATGATGTTCAGCAACGGTTTGTGGTCCATGATGTTGGCGGCGGGTTTCCCCTCCGCCAGCGTGCGGGCGATGGGCAGCACGTTGAGCTGGCCCGGGGCGAGGCCGAAGGTGCAGGCGGTCATGGCCGTGGCAGTCACTTGGAGGGACATGGGGTCTTCCTTTCGTCGACGACGCGTGCCTCTTGCGGAAGAGGTCCGGCCCGGGTTCGCGGACACCGCGGATGTGCCGGTGTCGCGGGTCAGAGTTGCAGGTAGAGCGGGAACGAGACCGGTTCCACCACCGTGCCCATGGGCATCAGGGCGCGCAGTTCGAAGTGGAAACGGCCGGTGCGGAACTCGCGGCTTCGGGGAAGGACCCGCGGTTCCCGGAGACGGGGCTCGAAAGCCAGGATCGCCTCGTGCACGATGTGGGCGACCAGTTCGCGATCGGCCTTGGAGGTGGTGCATAGGTGGAGCATGTCGGGCAGGCCAAAATGCAACACGGTCTTTTCCAGGGACAGCCATTGCTCGATGGGGAGCCCGACGCGGGTTTGCAGCAGCGCCATCAGTTCCGCGCGGATCGAGTCCAGCAGGCCGGCGCGGTCCAGGGTCCGCAGCGGGATCGGTTCGTCGCGGCGCTCCGGTTCGTGATCGAAGAGTCGGGTGAACAGCGGTGCGGGCACCCCCGATTGCGGTTTCAGCGAATCCATGACGTGTTCCTTTCTCGAGGTGATCGCATCCGCAAGAAAACGGCGACCGGGGTCCGCCGGCCGCCGCGCGTGACCTTAGGCCGCGGACTTGTTCTCGCGGATATCCCAACCTGCAGCCATCTGTCCTTGGGGCAGACCGGTTTCGCGCTGGTCCTTGTACTCCCATTTGATGGTGCTGTAGTTCAGGGTCAGGTTCTCCATCGGATTGCCGCCGGCGCCGGCCGACACGCTGTAGGAACTGATGAGCACGTCGTGCAGCGTGTAGGTGATGATCGGGATCAGGTTGGAGCCTTTCTCGCGGCAGATCTTGATGGTCACTTCCGGGATCGGATCGGCCTGGCAGCACTTCTCTTGGATCTTGACGGAGGTGTTGTCCATCACCTTGGAAATGCTGACGTCGTTGTGGTGCACGTAGCCCTGGGTACGGCCTTCCTTACCAGGGATACAGAATGCATTCATGCTGAGGCCGTGGCTGAACGAGCTCACACCCACGTGTTTTTCGTAGCCCTTGGTGAGCGTGTCGCCTTCGATGCCTTGCAACGTCATGAAAATATTGAACATGATTTACTCCTCGATTGATGGGGATCGGTTGTGGGGGGCCGCCGTGGGTGGCGGACCGGCCCCGGTTTCGGGTTGATGCGAACAGGGATTGCTCTTGGCATTTCGATGATCACGAGAGAGGAACGCGATGGGCGGCTTCGCTGGGGAAGGTCCGTTGCCGTGGGCGATCAGGCGCTGGCGGGCGGCGGCAGTTCGGCCACCAGCCGCAGCGACATGCTCAGCTCGTCCAACTGGAAGTGGGGCCGCAGGAAGACCACGGCGCGGTAGCTGCCGGGGCGGTTGGGGTTCTCCAGCACGTCCACGCGTGCCTCGCGCAAGGGGTAGCGGGCCTTGGTTTCGTACTGCGCGTTGTCGTCCAGCAGCACGTACTGGCTGATCCAGGTGTTGAGGAACTTGCTGATCTGATCGCGGGTCGCGAAGCTGCCGATCTTGTCGCGCATCATGGCCTTCAGGTAGTGGGCGAAGCGGCTGCTGGCCATGATGTAGGGCAGCATCGACGAGATCCGCGCGTTGGCCGAGGCCTTGTCGTTGCTGTATTCCTTGGGTTTGTTGACCGATTGCGCACCGAAGAAGGTGGCGTAGTCGGTGCCCTTGCAGTGGACCAACGGAATGAAGCCCAACTCGGTCAGTTCCTTCTCGCGGCGATCGGTGATCGGCACTTCGGTCGGGCATTTGAGCATCTGGTCGCCGGCGTCGGTGGCGAAGGTGTGGGTGGGCAGGTCGCTGACGACGCCGCCGCCTTCCACGCCGCGAATCGCGGCACACCACTTGTACTTGGCGAACGAGTCGGTCATGCGTTGCAGAAAGGCCCAGGAAGCGTTGCCCCACAGGTATTTGTCGTGGTCGCGGCCGGTGACGTCCTCTTGGAAGCCGAACTCTTCCACCGGATTGGTCTCCGGTCCGTAGGGGCCGCGCAACAGGATGTGCGGCAGGGTCAGCGCGAAGTAGCGGGCGTCTTCGGTTTCGCGGAAGCCGCGCCACTTGGCCAGCTCGGTGCTCTCCATCAGTTTGCTCAGGTCGCGCGGGTTGGCCAGTTCGGTGAAGCTGTCCATGTCGAACAGGTTGGCCGAGGCGGCGGCCACGAAGGGCGCGTGGGCCGCGGCGGCCACTTCGCTGATCATGCGCATCAGGGCCACGTCCTTGGCGCCGCGACCGAACTCGTAGTCGCCCATCAGCACCGAGTAGGGTGCGCCGCCGAAGGTGCCGAACTCCTCGCTGTAGATCTTCTTGAACAGGGCGCTCTGGTCGAATTCGACGGCCTTCTCGAGATCGCTTTGGAGCTCGTCCTTGCGCACGTTGAGCACGCGCAGTTTCAGGCTGGACCCGGTTTCGCTGTTCTTGACCAGGTAGCTCAGGCCGCGCCAGGTGGATTCCAGCTTCTTGAAGGGTTCGGCGTGCATGATCGCGTTGAGTTGGGCGCTGATCGCCTCATCCAGTTGGGCGATGCGCTCGTTGATCATGGCGATCGTATCGTGGTGGACCGCGACGGTCTCACGCTCCATGACCTGTGCCACGAAGCTGTCGATCAACTCCACGGCCCGATCGCGCTGGGACTGGTTGCGGGCCATGCGGCCTTCCTGAATGATGCGGTCCAGGAGCGGCTGCTCCTCGGTGGCCGTGGCGGTCGCGGTCTGTTCCATGGCTGCTTCAGTCATCGCTGCCTCCCAACTGCTGTTTCAGGGCTTCGCGCTCCTCCGAATTGTTGAGAACCTCTTGGAGCAGGCCGTCCAGGTCTTCGTTGCCGTCGAGTTTGGAAATCAGGTCCTTGAGGCGGATGCGGGCCTCCAGCAGCTTGGCCAGGGCCGGAACCTGGCTGACCACGCGGGTCGGACTGAAATCCTCCAGCTCGGCGAAGTCCAGTTCCACGTCGAGCTTGCCGTTGCCGGTCAGCACGTCGTCCACGCGAAAACTGAGATGGGGATCGCTGGCGGCCAGGACCTTGTCGAAGTTCTCGCCGTCGATTTCCACGAACTTGCGCTTCTTCAGCGGTGGCAGGGGTTCTTTGGGCTCGCCCGACAGGTCGGCCATGATGCCGGCGACGAAGGGCAGCTCCTTGACTTCGGTGTTCTCGCCTACTTCGACGTCGTAGGTGATTTGCACGCGGGGCGGTCGCACGCGACCGATTTTGTGCTGGGTACTTTGGGACATGGCGTTCTCCTTGGTTGGGTTTCGATGGAATGGTTCGGAAGGGTCGAGGGGTGGCGCGCGGGCGGAGGCTGGTCCGCCCGCGCGATCTGGCGGTGGTCGGTGCGGGGCATCGCGGTCGTCGCTTCGGGGTTTGCCGCGCGGCGATTTCGAGCTGTTCCGGTGGTCGAGCCGACGCTCCGGGTCCTTGCTATATCTTTTCTGGCCAGGGGTTTATGGGGCGGACACTGATGGCGATCAACTCCTTTTCGCCGACGTGGTGGCGGACGCTGCGCAGGACCCGGTAGTGCGACGGCGCCAGAATGACGTCGGCCGTTCGGGGATCGTGGCCGGAACGTGGCGCGCCCAGGAACGGCGGTGGTGCCCGAAAGAGCATGGGGTATTCGATGCCGGTGTGGATGTGCAGGAAGATCTCGGTGGCTGACTCGCCGTCGCCGCCGGGTGCCAGGTTCCAAAAGGCGGGGGTCGGGACGGGCAAGGTCAGCCAGTCGCCGCGCATCAACAGCCGGTTGAACGGTCGCAGGAGCAGGGTTTCGGGAGCAGTGCCGCGATAGCCGATCGAGTCGGCGGTGCGGGCGTACAGCGGGGCCAGGTACTGGTGCCAAAAGCCGCGGAAGAAATCGAGGCAGGATTCGCTTTGGCATTGTTCGGCGGTGGTAAGGTCGCCCCGCAACCGTCCCTGTTCGTCGAGCCACCGGGTGTGATCCGTTTCCAGGAGTTCCGTCATGACCTGGCGGTAGTAGGGACTGAGCATGCGTTGCCGGTGTACGCGAACGAGTAGGTCCAGGTGCTGCTGGATCACGGTTTGGATCATGGTGTGCGGGGTGGCGGGCACCGCGGGATGTTGGGCGGTCGCGAGTGACATGAGGTACCTCCTTTCTCCTCGGACGACGTGAAGTGGCGTGGATGGGATGGGTTGCCGGGGTTCAGGGTGGGGGCAGGACTTCGACGCGCACGAGCGTTTTGTCGCTGGCCTGGCTGCTGTCGACCACCATCAGCGAGACCGGGTAGATGCCGGGTTGGTGGAAGACGTGGTAGATCTCGGGGCCGTTGCCGGCGCCACCGTCGCCGAAGCTCCAGTGGAAGTGGGTCAGGGCGCCGTTGTCGCTGCTGGAGCCACGCCCGCTGAAGATGACCGGTTGACCGGCGATCGCGCCGCTGGCGGGATCCATCTCGATCAGGGCGGTGGGCGGCTCGATTTCGGCCACCGTCACCTCGGCGGTGGCCAGGCTGGCCGCGCCCTGGTCGTCGATCACGGTCAGCAGGATCGGGTAGTGGCCCGGTTCTTCGTAGCGGTGACGCCAGGTCGACTGACCGCCGGTACGACGGGTGCCGTCGCCCATGTCGAAGCGATAGTTCACCAGGTGGCCGTCGGCGTCGTGGGAGGCCGAGCCGTCGATGACGACTTCCGCGCCGGGCTTGACCGTGGCCGGTGCGGCCGTCAGCACGGCGGTCGGGCGCTGGTTGCCGGCCACTTCCAGGTTCAGCGGTTCGGCCGCGGTACGGGCGCCTTGGTCGTCGGTCACGGCCAGGTTGACGACGTAGGTCGCGGCATCCGTGAAGACGTGGCTGATTCGAGGATCCTCGGTCGTGACGGCCTGGCCGTCGCCGAAATCCCAGTGATAGGACGCGACGGTGCCGTCCTCGTCCGCACTGGCGGATGCGTTGAAGTGAACCGCTTCGCCCGATCGGGGGGCGCCGGGCGAAAAGCTGAACTGCGCGGTGGGTGGCGTATTGGGCGTTTCGGCCTCGACCACGACCGTGGCCGTCGCCGAGTCCTCGGCATCCAGTTCGTCGGCCACCTTCAGCAGGATCGGGTAACTGCCGGGTTGGCTGTAGGTGTGGCGGGCGGTGACCCCTCGGGCCTCGGTGCCGTCGCCGAAGTGCCAGCGGAAATCACCGGGTGCAAGTGTCCCGTCCGGATCGTGCGAAGCGCTGCCGTCTACGAAAATGGGCTGGCCCACCACGACCTTCTCGGCCGAAACCGACATCATCGCTTCCGGGCTCCGGTTCCCGCTGATGGCGATCTCGGTGGTGTTCGTCTGGTCGCGAACCTGGACCGTCAAGGTCGCTTTCTCGATGTCTTCGGCGTAGGGACCGGTGAGGTGCAGGGTGTCCGATATCTCGCCGGCGGCGTTGGTCTTCTGCGAGAAATTGCCGCTCGTCAGCCAGCCGCGATCGCACGAGATCCAGACTTCCTCGCCGGGCAGGGCCTGACCCGATGCGCCGCGGACCTGGATGCGCAGCGAGACGATGCCCCCGGTCGCCGGGATCTGGGAGGGACCCGCCGAGATGCGTACCTCGCCGAGTGGCGCCCGGTGGTCGACGATTTCGATTTCGGCCTGAACGCTCTGGTCCAGTCCGGCCGCACCGGAGATCGCCGTGACCGTGACCGTGCCGATGGCGGCGTCGCTGTAGAACGTCGCCGTGGCCGAGCCGTTCTGGAGGACCACCTGCTCGGTCAGGGTGCCACCGGTGGCGACCAGGGTCACCGCGGTGCCGTCGAAGGCCGGCCGACCTCCGGCATTGGTGGCGAATACCGTGACTTGGGCGGCCTCGCCCATGTTGCCGATCTTGGCGGGCGCGACGCTCAATCTCAAGGTGCTGTTCTCGTCCAGTTCCGGCGTGCCCGACGCGCAACCGAGCAGCATCAGCGCGATCAGCAGGGTCGGCGTGTGGCGCAGGCGGGCGCGATACCCGTGCGGGAGTGGGTTCATGGCGTACATCTCCTGAAAGACGGTGGGTTTCGGTCAGGTACCCGAGGAAGATTCGGGGTTGGGGGTAGGTCGGGGATGGGGCTGCGGCAACGGTGTGGTCCTGGTGGCTTCCTCTCGCTGGGCCTTGCGCTTTCGGCGCTTTTTGCGGCGCAGTTTGCGCTTGTGCTTTTTGGGTTCGAAATCCCGCTCCAGCTTTTCGGGGTGTTGGAGGAACTCGGGCGAGCCGGGGCGGCCGTCGTAGATGTGCGGCGTGATGTAGATGACCATCTGGCTCTGCGACGTGGCGAGTTCGCGGTTGCGGAACAGCGCACCCAGCACGGGGACCCGACTGATGCCTGGCAGGCCCTTGCGGTCGGTTTCCTTTCGATCGAGGGACAGCCCGCCCAGGATGACCGTTTCGCCGTTGCGCAGGCGGACGGTGGAGTTCACCGAACTCACCGCCAACTGTGGTGGCACATTGTCCTCGACCGCGCCCTCGAAGGTGTTGAATTCGGTATGGATGTCGACCGTGATCAGGTCGTCGTCGATGACCCAGGGCGTGATCTGCAGTTGCGTGTTGGCCTCGACCGATTCCACCTTTTGGGTGGTGCGCACGCGAGGGTTCTCCTGGCCCACCAGTTCTTCGGTTTCGATGCGGTAGAAGAGGGTGCTGCCCACCACCAGATTGGCCGGTTTCCCGCTCAGCGAGGCGATGCGCGGCTTGGTCAGGACCCGCAGGTGGTTCTTGTGGTCCAGGGCTTCCAGTTGAAGCGTGAAATTCGAGGGCAACCGGGCGATGGTGAAGTTGTTGCCCTCGCGGCGGTACCCGTCGAGCGTGAAGTTCGGGGTGGGGAAGAGCTGTTGGCCATTGCCGCTGGTGATCTTCATGCCCAGGTTGAATTCGTCGAGCGTGTCGTACTTGACCACCACCACTTCCAGCAGCACCTGGGGCACCGTGCGGTCCAGGCTTCGCGCCACCTGCTCCAGCGCGCGCACCTTGGTGGGGTTGCCGGTGATCAGCAGGGCGTTGTGCTCCTTGATCTCCATCACCGTCACGCCTTCCAGCATCGGCTCCGGCAGCATGGGCGGGATCATGTTCACGTGGACCCGCTCGAAGGGAACCAGCAGGGTTTCGTTGAGGTAACTGGAGTTGCCCTTGCCAATGACGTGCACGCCGTCGCGGTTGTGGTAGTTGAAGGGCGTATCCGCCAGCAGCAGGGCCAGCAGGGCCTCGATGCTCATCTGGCGCAAGTCGACGCTGACCGTTCCCTCGACGCCGTCGCTGATCATCATCGGGTAGAGGCCTTCGTCGGCGATGGCGTGGAGGATGGTGGATAGCGGGGTGTTTTCGAACCAGATGTCGATCAGGCCGTTGCGGATGTGGACGCCTGGCACTCGGCCGAGGATGTGGATGTCGCGCTCGTGTTTGACGCCGAGTCCGTTGGCGCGAGCCAGGAAGGCGAGTGCTTCGGTGAAGGGCAGCCTGGATTGGAAGCTGGTGACGTTCTGGTCGGGATCGACCGAGTCGTCGAGGAACACGTTCTTGCCGGTGATCTGGGTCAGTTCTTCGGCCAGGTCGGCGAGGGGCAGACCGTCGAGGTCCAGGCCGAGCCACTGATCGATCGGATCGTAAAGGATGTCGTTGCGCACGTCCGGTTTTGGCAGTGGGCGCACATACACGAAATCGCCGAGGCGTTCACAGGAAATGGGGAAGAGGTGGGCGAGTTCGTTGAGCAGTTCGTTGATGCCGGTTCGCGATTCCGTGAGCTTCAGGGTGAATTGGAAGTCCAGGGCGCGGTCGACGACCAGCTTGATGCGGTGCTCACGGGCCAGCGTGCGCAGGAAGGGCGCCAGATCCAGGTCTTCGGCGATGACGCTGCCGAGCCGGACGTCCGGTTCGAAAAAGGCCGTGAAGCCTGGACTGAGCAGGGTTTCTTCGTGGACGGGCTTGGCTTGGGATTCCGCTGGAGCGGGCCCATCGGAAGCCGCGGCCGTCGTCGGCGCTGCCACACCCGCTTTTGGTTCCTGCGCAGTTGCGGCGGCATCGGGTCGAGGTTTTTCCGTGGGTTGGGACACGGGCGATTCGGGTTTGGAGGCGGGCAGTCGTTTACCCGCTTCGGCTTGGGCCTTGCCGGCGGCCTTCCGGCCTTTGGTCCGGGCCGAGTCGATCAGGTCACTTGCGGATGCCGGTGCTGACTTTGGGTTGGGTGAGACCTGTTCCGTCGGGGCGGAGGATTGGGGCGCTACCGGCGCGGGATTGGCCTGGCTATGGAGATCGACGTGACTTTGGGCGAACAGCATCATCAGGGCCGAGCCAAGCGAGAAGTAGCCGAAACATAGTATGGGTAACGTCATCGTCGTTCGCCTTTGGGTTATGGGTAGGTATTGGGATTGGGGACTTGTGATACTGGGATTGGTTAGGGTGATCGAACCCTGCTGAATTTAGGCTGGAGGGGCCGTGCCCATCCCGATCGACAGTGACTGCGGGTTTTCACCACCGAGTTCACGGAGGAAACGGGGGAGCGTTTGTTTGGTATAAATTGTTTTGTTTTAGGTGTTTGCATCTTCTTCTTCACGGTTTCTCCCCGAGTGGTCGAGAAAAGATCGCGGCTTGTCTCGAGGGGTAGGAGTACCAGGCCGTTTCGTGAGGTGAATTCGGCATGTGTCCGGTCGGGAAAAATCCCGAGGGGGCGTCCCGTCGAAACGACTGGGCGTCAGGCGGGAATCGTGGCGGTTTCCCCTCAACCGGCCCATCACCCAACGAGTGAAAGCGCCATGATTTACAAACCGCCGTGATTCCGTTGCCGACACCAGGGGCCTGACGACCGATCGCTCGATCGATGTGGGACCCCCCCTCGGGCAGGTTGCCGGGAAGAACGCGAGCAGGGTGTTCGCGCTCCGTACTCCGTATCTGCGTCGGTAAAGGGCAAGGCCGGTGCCAACCAGGGAATACTCTTGGAATGTGTTGAATAAAGCATATGAAGTGAGTGACTTAAGGGCGTTTTTGGGCATGGCGGAACGGTGCGCGATGGCGAAAAAGCGCCCCTGGCCGGAGCGAAGGTGAAACCGACCGAGTTGCACATGTTCACTCCCCCGGATACAGGTTCACGAGGGGACGGTTCACCGCCCCTCGTGAACCCCCGAAGCAGTCCCCCCCTTCCGCAGCGTGTTGCCATGGCCGTAGGTGGAGCAGGGCCGCGAAGGCAGCTTGCCTTACCGGCCCTGCTCCACCAATCGAAGTAACCAAGATCGGGAGTTCTCCCCAACTTGCGAGGGGGCGCAATGCCAGGTAGGTGCGACCGCTGGTCGCACATTCCGAAGCAATCAGGCCAGAAGTCCCCGCATCTTGAGAGGGCCGATAAGGCCTGTAGGTGGAGCAGCCTGCTCCACCAATCGAAGCAACTCAAGCAACGACAATCCATTGCGCCAAAGAGCAAAGCCGATCATTTCCCTTTCCACCCCAATCGAAAGCCGTGAAGTCCAAAGTCCCCGCATCTTGAGAGGGCCGATAAGACTTGTAGGTTGGCCCGCCGGGCCGACACGTCGAAGCCGAACCCGCGGGAGTTCCTGAATTCCGATGAGTGGCGCAAGGCCTGTAGGTGGAGCAGCTTGCTCCACCAATCGAAGTCGATCGGCGTCGAAGAAGACAAGCGCCAAAGAGCGGAGCCCATGTGACGCTGGACGGCCCAAAATCGAAGTGATCAAATCCGGAAGCCCCCCTAAGGTTGCCATAGGCGCGGGGCTTTTGAGTTGCCAGCCCCAGAAGTGGAAGCGATTCGTCCCACGACGGGAAATGAGGAAATGAGCGGCTTCAACTCGTGGTCATCATCGAGGAAAAGCTCCATTTTTGATGTAACACATTTTGTTTAAATAAATTGCTTCGATTGGCAGAGGTGGCGACCTGCGTAGCCCGGCTCACCTACAAGTCTTGCCGATCCTGCCGGACGGCTCTCTTTTGAGGTGGATATTGCATGGTTGGACCGCTTCGGGGATGTGTTTAGGGTGTGGTTTCGGGCTCCGCTCTTGGAGGCGACGATTCGCGGAGGAAGCCGTCGCTTCGATTGGTGGAGCAAGCTGCTCCACCTACAGGCCTAAGGCCCCTCTCGCAATGGGGGTACTTTGGACTTTGCGGCTTTGATTGGGGTCGTGAGGGAAATGATCGGCTTCGCTCTTTGGTGCAATTGATTGTCGTTGCTTGGGTTGCTTCGACGTGTCGGCCCGGCGGGCCAACCTACAGGCCTAACGCCGCTCACAGAGAACTCGGGCTCTGCGGTCGTATTACCGATTGGCGATCTGGCGTGTCCGCATCGCGGGAGAGGCGTCGTGCTCGCCGTGCCGCAGGCGCCTACCCCGTCCGGAAATCGTGCTTGCTCAGCAGGCGGTGGAGATAGGATCGCTGCATGTCGGCTTCTCGCGCCGCCGCGGACACGTTGTTGCCGTTTTCCGCCATGAGATGGGTCAGGAACTGCTTCTCCACCTCGTCGGCCGCCTGCTGCTTGGCCTCTTCCCGCACCCGTTTCAAGACCTCGTTGTTGAGCGTTTCGAATCGGAACGCCGGTTTTTCGGCCGGCGCCTCTTTCCGATTCAACTGGGCTCCATAGGCCATCAACACCGCCGGCGGCAGGCGGTTCGGCCCGATCAGGTCCGATTCGGCCAACAGGCAGCAGCGCTCGATGATGTGCGACAGCTCGCGTACATTGCCGGGGAAATCGTAGTGCTCCAGAATCTTCAGGGTGTCGCCGGCCAGCCGCCCTTCGCCCCCGCGTTTCCAGTGTTTTTTCAGGAAATAGTCGACCAGGAGCGGAATGTCGCTCTTGCGCTCGCGCAGGGCCGGCAAGGTCACCTCCACCACGTTCAAGCGGTAGTACAGATCTCGGCGGAAGGTGCCCTTCTCGATCATGGCCGGGATATCCTGGTGGGTCGCCGAGATCACCCGCACGTCCACCTTCTCGACGCGATCGGAGCCAACCCGCTGGAATTCGCCGAATTGCAGGAATCGCAGAAGCTTGGCCTGCACGACCAACGGAATCTCGGCGACTTCGTCGATGAACAGCGTGCCGCCGTCGGCTTGGGCGATACGGCCCAGCCGATCGCTGTGGGCGCCGGTGAAGGCGCCGCGCTTGTGGCCGAACAATTCGGCCTCGAACAGGCTTTCGGGCAGGGCGCTGCAGTGAATGACCACGTAGGGTTTTTGGGCGCGCGAGCCGTGATCGTACAGGGCCCGGCCGATCAGCTCCTTGCCGGTGCCCGTCTCGCCGCGCACCAGCACCGGTGCATCGGATTCGGCCACCTTGGCGACCAGATCGAGCGTATGCACCAACTTGGGATGGCGGCCGACGATGTGGGGAAATCGGACGGTCGGTGTCGCGGCACGATCGTAGGCTCGCAGCGCGGCCTCGACCGCCGCACGCATCTCCTGGCGGTCGAAGGGCTTCATCATGAAACGGAAGACCTGGACCTCGTTGATCGCTTTGACGACGACCTCGAAATCGGTGTACCCGGTGAGGATCATGCGCTTGGCCCTGGGTACCAGGGTCTGGGCCTCCTTGAGCAGTTCGAGCCCGCTGAGACGCGGCATGCGTTGATCGGAAATGATGAGCTGGAGACGCTCCGGGTCGTCGAGCCGCTGAATCAGCTCGAGCGCGTCCTGGCCGTCCACGGCCGTCAGGACCTCGTAGTCTTTCTCGAGCAGCCGCTGCAGGACCAGCAGGTTGGAGGGCTCGTCGTCGACGACCAGAATGGTGCGTCGTTTCTGTGGCGAAGGCGCCTCTCGGAGGGCTTTCAATGCTTTCTTGTTGAACACCGTCATCGACCCGAACCCGTTTTCTATATAATCATGTTTTGAATCGCGCCAGGGAAACTTGCCCCGGTTCGTAACACCGTCGAACAAGGTATTTTAGCCTATACGAACGAGCACGGCCAGATCACCTACCGCCGAACCGACCGGCCTCGGCGTTCCCGTGGATTTTGGCGTCGGCTTCACCGGAATCGATCGGCGCAAGCAGGTGGGTCTGTCGAAAGGGCGACGTTCGGGGTATGCGCGCACAGCCAAGCGGCTCGGGCGGGTCGGGTACCGACGGCCAGGGGTCGTCTCCCTATGTCGGGGACCCGCGGCAACGCGCTGGTCATGCGGGCACTCCTGGATTGGATCACTTCGAAGGGTTCATTCGGCGGGCTTTCCGCCCCTGGCCCATCTGCAGGCCCGACGTCCCTCCTGGAACAGCGAGGAACGCCGAGCGGTTGCGCTAGGCCAGGCTCGGTTCCGGTGCCAGGGCGCCGGTTTCGCCGGCGGGCTCCTGGGCCTGCGGCAACCACACGGTGAACGTGGTGCCGCGCCCTGCGGTCGAGTCGACCTCGATGCGGCCGCCACAATCGTGCACGATCTGGTGACTGGTGAACAGGCCGAGGCCGGTACCCGAACCCACTTCTCGGGTGGTGTAGAAGGCATCGAACAAGCGGCCCATTCGCTCGGGCGCAATGCCGCAGCCGTTGTCGCGAATGTGCACCGCGACCTCTCCGCTCGTCCGATCGGCCGTGATCGTCACCCGGCCGGTCTCGCGTTCGGCCGTTTGAATCGCTTCGCAGGCATTGGCGAGCAGGTTCGTGAAGACGTGTTCCATGGCCTCCGATCGGCTGGCCACCCGAATCGTCTCGTCGATTTCGACCTGCAGTTGGATCGAGGGGTGGATCGCCGAAAGCATGTCGATGGCTCCGGCAAGACTGTCGACCAGGCGCGCCTCGGCGTGACCGACCCGATCGAGGGACGTCAGCCGCATGAGGTTCGCCACGATTTTGGTGATCCGCTTCGAGCCCATGCGAATCAGTTCGATGTGTTCGTCCATGCCGCCGAGTCGCTCGTCGAAGGCCTCGACCAGTTCGGTGTCCGGCTCGTCCCCCAGTAGTGCCAGCAGGAAGTCCCGGAAACGGGTCAGGTCCACGGCCAGGCTGTCGGCGCCGCCCGCGATGAAATTGTTGGGATTGTTGATCTCGTGGGCGATGCCCGCGGTCATGGTGCCCAACGAGGCCAGCTTCTCCTGGCGCAGGATGATCTCCTGGTTGTGGACGATCTCTTCCTTTTGGCGCTCGATCGCCCGCAACAGGCGCGCGCGGGATACCGCAGCGGTCGCGTGCTCGCGGAAACGGTCCAACCGGCGGGCTTCGATATCGCTGAAGGCGAAGGTCTCGCGTGTGTTGGAGAAGACCAGGAAGCCCTCGACGCGGGCCTCGATGGTGATGGCCAACGCCACCAGCGAGAGGGACGGCTCCAGGGTGGCCAGGGCCGCGATCGGGGCCAGCGCGCCCGCGTTGTCGATGCGGAAGATGTTGGCCCCGATGCGCTCGCTCTGGTGCATGTAGCGATCGATCAGCGCCTTCCATTCGATGCGGACTTCGCTCAGCATGGCCACCTCCTGGCGACTGTGACCGACCATCGCCGTGAATCGGAAGCGGTCCTCCTCGCGCACCAGCAGGGCGGCGCGGTCGGCGGAGTCGAACAGTTTCAGACCCTGGTGCAACAGCACTTCGAAGATTTCCTCGAGGTGGGCCAGCCGGTTCAGGGCCCGCACGATGCCATACAGGTTCTGCAACTCCGCGTGCTGGGTTTCCACCTCGGCCGTGCGCTCGGCGAGCTGTTGCGTGCGCGTCCGGACCTTGTCTTCGAGGTTGCGGTGCAGGTCCAGCAAGTCGCGCTGGGTGCGGATGCGGGCCAGCAGTTCTTCCTTGGATACCGGCTTGGCGAGGAAGTCGTTGGCGCCCAACCGGAACGCGGCCACCAGATCGGTCAGGCCGGTCTTGGCCGTGAGGAAGATGACGGGCATCTCCTGGAGGCGATGGCTTTCACGGATGGTGCGGCACACCTCGTAGCCGGTCACGCCCGGCATCATGACGTCGAGCAAAATCAGGTCGATGTCGGGATCCGGGGACTGCAGGGTCTCCAGTGCCTGATGGCCGTCGCCCACCGTCGTGACGCGATATCCATGGGTCAGCAGGTGATTTTGCAGGACGCGCCGGTTGACCGGTTCGTCGTCCACAACCAGGACGTGCAGGCCCACCGGCTCGGCGACCGGCTGCACCGTGCCGTCCTCCTGACCGTCGGCCGTGATCACGACGGGAAGTTGGGGCGCTACCACAGATCGACCGGTCTGGATGTCGGTTGCCAAGGGCAGCGTGAACGTGAAGGTCGAGCCTTGGTTCGGCACCGAGTGCACGCCGATGTGGCCACCCTGTTGCTCGATGAGCGCGCGCGAGATACTGAGACCGAGGCCCGTGCCGCCACGTGCCCGGGTGGCCGAGCCGTCGAGCTGCTCGAAGCTGTTGAAGATCGTCTCCCACTTGTCGTGCGGGATGCCGATGCCGGTGTCCTGTACCGAGATATGGGCCGAGCCGTCGCATTGCTCGGCACGGATCGAGACCTTGCCCGTGTCGGTGAACTTGACCGCGTTGCCCACCAGGTTGTGGACGATTTGCTGGAGGCGGTTCTCGTCGGCGGCGACCATGGGGAAATCGGCGGGCACCTCGTTGACCAGCATGAGTGGCCGGTCGCGAATGCGCGGTCGGGTGAGGGTCAGGACCAGATCGACGGCGGCGCGCAGGTCGACCGGCTCGATGCGCAGGTCGAGGACGCGGTGACGCAGTTGGGAGAAGTCGAGCAGGTCGTCGACGAGATGGGCCAGGCGATGGCCCTCGGCCACGACCAACTGGAGGTTGTCGGCGATGCCGCGGGCCAGCTTGCCGGCAGCGCCGTCGATCAGCGATTCGGTGAGGCCGATGATGCCCTGGAGCGGGGTGCGCAGCTCGTGGGAGGTATTGGCCAGGAATTCGTCCTTCAGCTTGTTCAATTGACCCAGCCGCGCGGCCACCTTTTGCGCTTCGCTCGCAAGCATGCGGTCCTTTTCCGCACTCTCGCGCGCATGGCGTGCAATCTCCTTCTCCTGGTTGGCGATGTGCCGCTGGCCCTCCAGTTTGGCTCGTTGTTGGAACAGGTAGATCGCGACCAGGGTCGCCACCGTGAGGGCATACAACAGCTTGGCCCACCAGGTCAGCCAGATCGGAGGGAGCACCGAAAGCCGCATTTGGGCGGATCGTTCGCTCCAGACCCCGTCCTCGTTGGTCGCCTGGACCCGGAACCGATAGTCGCCGGCGTCGAGATTGGTGTAGGTGGCGTTGCGTTGGGTGGCGTCGGTCTCGATCCACTGCTTGTCGAAACCGTCCATGCGGTAGCGGTAGCGAAGGTGTTCCGGTTGGGTGAAGTGGAGCGCGGTGAAGTCGAATCGCACCATGCGTTGTTCGTGGGACAGGGTCAGGGCTTCCGTCGCCGATGGCAGGGTTTCCAACGGGGCCTGCAACGCGATGGCATGCGGCATGTTCGGTGCGCGGGTGATGGATTTCCCCGCCAAGGAGATGTCGGTGAAGGTGACCGGCGGTTGGTAGTCGGAAAGGCCGATGCGGTCGGGTCGGAAACGACAGAAGGTGTTGCCGCCGCCGAAGTACAGCCGACCCGCGGCATCGGTGATCGACACGTTTTGGGAGAAGGCGACGGGCAGGATGCCGTCGCTCTTATCGTATGTCTCGATGGCTTCGGTGACCGGATCGAACTTGACCAGATAGCCGACACTCCCGAACCAGAGGTTGCCGGCCGGGTCCTCCAGCATGTCGAAGACCATGTCACTCGGTAGGCCATTGCGACTTGTCCACTGTCGGAATCGACCGTCGTCGGGGTCTCTTCGGTTCAAACCGCCGCCATAGGTCCCGATCCAGAGCGCGCCGTCGGCGGTCTCGTGAAGCGCGAGAATGTCGTTGTTCGAGATGGTGCCTGGGGTTCCGGGGTTTTTGGTGAACCGTTCGAATGCCGTTCGTTCCGGCAGGAAACGGATCAGTCCCTTGCCGAGGGTTCCGATCCAGAGATGTCCCGACCGATCCCGATACAAGGTCATGACCACCCCGCCGGGAAAGGCGGTCGGGTCGTTTTTGTCGCTTCTGAATCGGGTGAAGCTGCCCGTTTCGGTGTCCATGTGGTTGAGTCCGCCGCCATAGGTTCCGACCCACATCGCGCCCGGTTCATCGGGGAGGAGCGCCGTGACGCGGTCGTAGCTCAAGGAATCGGCGACCTTGGGGTCGTGGGTGTAGCGATTCCTGGCGCCGTTCTCGGGATTCAGGCGTTCGATCCCGTGATTCTCGTAGCCGATGTAAACGAGGCCCTTGGCATCGATGGCCAGGGCCCTGACGTCGTTGTGGGCAAGTGCGAGCGGACCTTTCGATTCGGTCGACAGGTGCTCGAAACGCGTTCGTTCGGGGTCGAAAATGCCGATGCCGTTTTTCCGGTATCCGAACCAGATCCGGTTGTCTCGATCGCGAATCACGTCGGTAATCGTGAGTTCATCGAGTTTGGGACTGGCCTCGAGATGGATGTAGTTTTCGAAAGGTTTCTGGTTCAGATCCACACGGCTCGCCCCGTAACCCTCGGTCCCGACCCAGACCGCGCCCGAATGATCCAGGCCTATCGCCATCAGCTCATTGGCGATGATGGAGGTGGGGTTCCCGGGTTCGTACGAAAAGGAACGGATGGCACCCGTTTTCGGATCCAGGCGGACCAGCCCGGCTTTGTACGTGGCGATCCACAGGCATCCTTTGGGTCCGTCGACCATGCCGGTGATCATGCCGAACGCCGGCTTCACGGCTTCAAAGCGAGTGACCTGCAGGGAGTCGGGGTCGATTCGGTGAAGTCCCGCTTTGTAGGTACCCACCCAGATTGAACCGGAACGGTCTTCGTGGAGGCTCACGATGTCGCGATCACCGATGCTGCCCACTTCCCCGGGATCGGTCGGAAACACATGGAGTTCGTCGGTTTCGGGGTGCCACCGCCACAAACCGTCGTTTTGGGTACCGATCCAAAGGATGCCCGCGCGGTCCTCGTGCACGGACAGAACGCTCACGGGATCCGATCGGTCTCCGCGGAGCCCCGCTAGATCGATGTGCTCGAAGGTTTCCGTGTGCGGGTCGAATCGGTCCAGGCCGCCGTTCACCGAACCTACCCATACCGACCCGGAAGGACTGACGTGCAGGTCGTACAAGTCGTCGTGGCTGATGCTGTTCGCCAGGTCGGGATCGTGGCGGTAGGTGCGACATTTGCCCGTGCGGTGGTCCATGCGGTTCAATCCGGCACCCCGGGTGGCGATCCAGAGATCCCCCGATGGTTCCTCTCCCAGCTTTCGGACGTGGCTGGCGCCGATTGCGTCGGGATCGCCGACGGCGGCACGAAAGACGATGAATTCTTGGCCGTCGAAGCGGTGCAGCCCGTCGTCCGTGGCGATCCACACGAAACCGCGTCGGTCACAAAAGATGTCGAACACCCTCGATCCGCCGAGGCCGTCGTCGAGGGTGTAGTGGGAAAAGCGGAGCTGGGTGGCGTCCTCTGCCCAAACGCCGATCACGAGACCGAGCCAGATCATGGAAGCGACAGCGAAACCGAACCGATTCAGTGCGTACACGGGCCCTCCTTCGAGCTCATGGACGACTCACCCCGATCCGGAGCGAGGGCCGCGATCCAATCCTGGCAATGCCTTGGGAACCAATGTGATCCAAGGTGCGGAAAGATCGGGCCTCGTGGGGAGGATGCCCATGCGAAGGGGCGCTGTCGTTCAATCATGAACCAGGGGTGCCGAAGCGGAATCGGGAAGTGGCCCGATCCTCGGGGTACCGATCCGAAGCCGGGTGTGAATTCGGAAAGGGAAGAGGCGGCGCAGTTCGAACGGGCCGGAATCAAAGGAGCCGGATCACGATCGCGACGATGGCATGGGAAGAGCGGAAGGTGAGTCGAAAAGACAGGTATGAAAAAATTGAATAAGAGACATTTTTATCGATGGTTTGAAGATATATCACGGCGAATCCCAAGCGCGAGGGCTGGATGTCCTGAATGTGACAAAAAGCAAAAGGTACGGGAAACTTCTGGGAAATTGTTCGAAAGTGGTATTTGGCGAAACTTCGCACCTCGCCGCCCGGTGGAAACGAGCCAAAAGCATATGCGATGCCGTTTTTGGTCGCCACTGCCGATCGGAGGGTAAGTGGTTTCAAGTGAGGGGGTTAGATGGCCCTGGAGGATCCCGGTTGCGCTGGAGAGAGCAGAAACATCCGTGGAAACTGTGCCCGGTGCGAGCGCACCTGTAACTGGCGAAGATACAGGTGTGCCGGTCCTTCCTCCCGAATTGGGAACCAAGTTCTTTCTGAACCGCTGAGGCCGTAGGGAACGCGGAGAGATGCGAACGCATAACTTATTTGATTGTTTGTGTTTACTGTAAGCTGATTGATTTCGGTGGATACTGTTTGATTGTGATTGTGATTTTGATGAGGGATTGAAAACAGGATGTCTATCCATGGGGTGGTTCTCCGTGCTCTCTGTGACCTTTGTGGTAAAAATCCGAAGTCACACTGATCGGGATGGAACATCTGGCGCCAAAAATCCCCTCCGCCGTCGCGCATTTCGACCTGCCCTCCGCGGCCTCGCTCGGTGACACGGCGCTCGCAATCTTCTCAAGGTCTTTTCACAGTTTTCTGATGGGTCGCGTGGTTTACTACGACCATTATGAGAAAGCTCGGCGACTGGACTAGCAAAAAGATTTTCAACTTCGTCCACCAGAACAATCTGGTCTACAACACATGCTGGGAAGACCCTAGGCTCGATCGGACCGCCCTCTCACTTGGCGCCGATGACAATATTCTGATGATCACCTCTGCCGGCTGTAACGCGCTGGACTACGCCTTGGATCAACCCAACCACATCTACGCGGTCGACATGAACCCCCGCCAGAACGCACTGCTCGAACTGAAAATGGCCGGGATCCGTTCCCTGGATTTCGAAACCTTCTTCGAGCTGTTCGGCAAGGGTCGGCACGACGAGGTGGGCCACATCTACCGCGATGCGCTGCGACCCCACCTGTCGCACGAGGCACGCGCCTACTGGGATAAGAAATATCCCTACTTCGAAGGCGGCAAGCTGCGCCCGAGCTTCTATTTTCGGGGCTCCTCGGGGGCGTTCGCGCGGCTGCTCTACTACTACATCAATCAGCGCAAACTGCGCGAAACCTTGGTGGCCCTGTTCGACGCCGGCTCGCTGGAAGAACAGGAAAACATCTATCACAACACCATCAAGGACGCGTTTTGGACGGCGCCGCTACGTCGCATGATTCGGACCGACAGCGCGCTCTCCCTGCTGGGCATTCCCCGCCCGCAGCGCGAGCAGATCGAACGCACCTACGTGGGCGGCATCGCCAAATTTATCGAGGACTGCGTGGAGACGGTCTTCACGCTGATTCCCACCCGCGACAACTACTTCTGGTGGCTGTACGTGACCGGTGAATACCACCCGCAACGCTGCCCCGAGTACCTGCGCGAAGAGAACTTCCAGCGTCTGAAAGACGGCCTGGTCGATCGAATCTCCACCCACACCTGCACCATCCACGAGTTTTTGGAGGGCTTCGAGGGCGAGATCTCGCGCTACGTGCTGCTCGACCACATGGACTGGCTGAGTTCCGCGGCCCGCCACGTCCTGGCCCGCGAGTGGCAGGCGATCGTCGACCGCTCGGCCCGCAATGGCCGGGTTCTGTGGCGGAGCGGCGGGCTGATGGTGGATTTCGTCGATCCGATCAAGGTCCGCATCCGCGACAAGGACGTGCGGGTGGGCGATCTGCTCACTTATGATCACGACCTGGCCGCGCAGCTTCACCGCCGCGATCGCGTGGGCACCTACGGCAGCTTCTACATCGCGGATCTGGCAACCGTCTGAGATCTGCCGCCCGAGGGCTGGCGAGGGCCGGCCCCAAGCCTTCGTGACCCACCCGCACGACCCATGATTGCCAAAAGGAAGGCCTTATGTCACTTGTCAGCGATTTGAAGGTTTTGTACTCGCTCACCCTGGCGCCCGTGAAGGGCAAGGACCACGCCGAGCGCATGGAGGGCTTCTATTCGCGTCAGGCCGATGATTACGACAGTTTCCGCGATCGGTTGCTCAAAGGTCGCCGCGACATCTTTCACGCAATAAAAATTCCCAAGGACGGCGTCTGGATCGATTTCGGCGGCGGCACCGGCTCCAACATGGAATACCTGGGATCGGGCATCGATCTTCTAAAAAAGTTCTACGTGGTGGATCTGTCGCCCTCGCTGCTGAACGTGGCGCGGCAGCGGACCGAGGAACACGGTTGGACCAACGTGGAAGCGGTCCTGGGCGATGCGACCCGGTTCGTGCCGGCCGAGGAGCAGGTCGACGTCATCACCTTCTCCTATTCCCTGACGATGATTCCCAATTGGTTCGCCGCCCTGGATCACGCGCTGCGGCTGTTGAAGCCCGGTGGCACCATCGCGGTGGTCGACTTCTACGTCTCGCGCAAGTCGCCCGACGAAGGCATGGTGTTTCATCCGTGGTGGTCCCGCGCGTTCTGGCGGACCTGGTTCGATTTCGATCACGTGTTCCCCAGTCCCGACCACGTGCCGTACCTGCAACACCGCTTCGAGCCGTTGATGTTCCGCGAGTACCGGGCCAAGGTACCCTATCTGCCGTTTGCGCGAGTGCCCTACTACGTGTTCATGGGCAGGATGCCGGGGTAGGTGCGGGGTGAGGGGCGCGAGCCCCGCGAATCGAAGCCTGTCGATGCGACGTGCCCGTTCTTGGAGAGAGGCTTGTGCTTGATGGCCGGGCCGAGCAGGCAGCTTGCCATACCGGCCGTGCTCCACCAACCGAAGCAATCCAACCCTGCAGTTCCCGCATCCAAAGTAAGTCGTCGCGTTTGTAGGTGGAGCAGCTTGCTCCACCAATCGAAGCGACGTCCGCTTCGGTCAGGTATTGAGCCAAAGAGCGGAGCGATCCGTTCTCCCGAGCAGGTCAAAGCCGAGATAGAGATCCTCTCGATCGGTTCGGTACCTCGCGTCGGCGGGGTTTCGGTCAGGTATTGAGCGAAAGAGCGGAGCGATCCGTTCTCCCGAGCAGGCCAAAGCCGAGAGAGAAGCCCTCTCGATCGGTTCGGTACATCGCGTCGAAGGAGCTTCGGTAGGTTGAGCAAGCTGCTCAACCTACAGGCTTTACGAAGCTTGTGGGCTTGCGGGAACCTCGTGCCCGATGACTCCGACGAGCAGCCGATCTTAGGGAAACGAATCGCCGACCCGAATCGGGTCGACCCATCGTAGAGCGTGATCCGGGAGTTCCCGTCTTTCGAGAGGGTGGCAAGGCCTGTAGGTGGAGCAGCTTGCTCCACCAATCGAAGGCGATCGGCGTCGAAGAAGACAGGCGCCAAAGAGCGGAGCTCATGGCCATGCTGAAGGCGCCCAAATCGAAGTGATCAAGGCTGGCAGTTCCTGCATGGTTGTCATAGGCGTCGGGCACTTAAAAGTGCTGGCTCCGCGACGGGAAATGACGAAACGGGCGATAACTCAGAGAGGTCGCCATCGAAAAAGAAGCTCCGCTCTTGATGTAAAGTGTTTTGTTTAAATAGATTACTCCAATAGCATGAGCAAGCTGCCATACCGGCCGTGCTCTACCTACAGGCCTGACCGGCCCTCTCGCGATGCGGGGGCTTTGACTTTACGGCTTCGGATTGGGGTCGCGAAGGAGATTCTGTGCTTCGCTCTTTGGCGTAACCGATTTCCGTTGGTTACGTCGCTTCGTTTTGTCGGCCCGGCGGGCCAACCTACAGGTCTTACGCCCCTCTCGTGGTGCGGGGACTTTGGACTGGGGGACTTCGTAGGCGCGCCGCCAGGGTAATACTCGGCTTCGCTCTTTAACGTAACCCACTTTCGTTTCCTGGGTCGCTTCGTTTTGTCGGCCCGGCGGGCCAACCTACAGGCCTGGCGCCCCTCTCGTGGTGCGGGGACTTTGGACTGGGCGACTTCCAATCGGGGCTCGAGGGAGATTTCGGGCTTCGCTCTTTGGTGTAATTAATTGCTGTTGCTTGGGTTGCTGCGACACGTCGGCCCAGCGGGCCAACCTACAGGCCGTGCGCCCCTCTCACGATGCGGGGACTGCGGGCTTTGCGGCTTCGTTGGCGTGGCATTGCGCCTCTCGCCAGGTGGGGTGAACGCTCGATCTTGATCGGCTTCGATTGGTGGAGCCAGCGCGGCCCGGTCCGGCTTCGGAGCGCGGCCTAGGAGACGTCGATTTCGGGGGCGTCGCCCCAGTTCTCGCGGTTCTCGAGGAACGAGGCGACCTCGGGAATTACCGATTCCACCCGCAGGAACCCGTCTTTCTGCGATTCGGCCATGTGGATCGCGTTGGGGTGGGTGTCCGTGACGATCACGCGGTCGAACAGCCCGCTGTCACGCACCCGCGCCAAGCCCTCACCCGCGAACAGGCCGTGGGTCGAAATCGCCGTGATCCGCACCGCACCGCCGTCCCGGTAGGCCTGGCCCGCCTTGACCAGCGAACCGCCCGTGCGGATCATGTCGTCGTAGATGACCACGTGCTTGCCGGCCACGTCGGCGTTGATGCCGCGAATCTCGGTTTCGGTACCGCTGATGCGACGCTTGTAGACGAATGCCGCCGGCAGACCCAACTGGTTGGCGAGGAACGCCACCCATTTGGCGCGGCCCGCGTCGGTACTGGCGAGAATCAGGTCGGAGGATTTGTCCAAGCCGTTGACGATTTTCGCGATCAACTTGTAGGAAATCAGGTGATAGGGCCGCAGGTGGTTCTCGAAATAGTGGGGAATGCCGCCCGTGTGCAGGTCGATCATGACGATTTCGTTGCAGATCCGCGCGCGTGGAATCGAGGACAGCAGTACGGCGCGGTTCTTGGCCGTGACGATTTCGCCCGAACGCGATTTGCGCTCCATGGTCGCGTAGCCGAAATAGGGAACCACCAAGGTCAGGTGATCGACGCCGTGGTTGGCCAGGCCCGAGGCCAGGTCGTAGAGTTCCATGGTCTCTTCGCTGCTGACCGTGCCGCCGACCACGACCGCGTCGCGATCGCGCACCGGATGGGTCAAGCGTTGGTAGATCTCGCCGTCGGGGAACCGGACCCGTTCCAGGCCACCCAACGCGAAATTCGGTCGCTGGGCCAATTTTTCGGAAAAATAGCGGTACTGCGGGGTGCTGTACACCAGAGCGGGTGTCGCGGATCGTGCCATGGGTCCTCCTGATTCGATGCTTGATTTTAAGGGACATGGCCGGAAAAGTCACAGGTGAGCTCGCCAGAAGTCGCGATCGAAAACCCGGTCATGGCCAACCCGTGGTTGGGCTCGGCGGTGGGCCCAACCACGGGTCGAGGGCATCGTCCGGAAAATGGCCGCGTCCTTGGCGACACGCCAACGGCATGCACCCGAGGCCCTGGTTTTTTGTTATGTTAGGTGCAGATTCCCGCTTTTCGATTCCACGACGTCGCGCTTCAGGAAGGTTCGACCCTCGAAGATGGAATCGATGCGGCGCCCGTCGGGCGGTATCGAAGCCGTTCCCCCGCGCCAAGTCGAAACGCGGTGGGTTCTACCAGGATGGTGATCGTGCGTGCAGGTTTGTTCACGCTTTCGAGGTTTCGGATCCGAGTGTCGTGTCTCATATGGTTTTGGATTTCGGTTCCCGGGGCTTCCGTCTCCCTCGCCAACGAGCTGGGCAACGATTGGCCCGCGGCCCGTGGACCGCGCGGGGATGGCTCCTCCCTGACCAGCTCCTTGTCGTCCCTGCGAACGGTGGAACCGGGAACCGCATTGTGGCGGCGGCCCTTCAGCGGTCGATCCACTCCGGCCGTGTTCGCCGGACGGGTGTTCGTCATGGGTCGCGAGGGCAGTGCCGAAGATCCTTTCGAAGTGGCGGCCGCGTTCGATGCGGCCACCGGTGAACAGGTGTGGCGCCATCGGTACCCGCTCACCCACAGCGGCGTTCCCTTTCTTCGCGCGGCCAACGCCTCCCCGGCGGTCGATCCGGAGACGGGGAACATCTACACCCTGGGTAGCGGTTACCTGCTCCATTGTTTCGACCCCGCCGGTGAAGTGCTTTGGCGTTTGGATTTGAGCGAGCGATTGGGCGCGCGTGCCGGCTACTCCGGGCGGTTGGTCGCGCCGCTGGTCGACGAGGACCTGTTGGTGGTGACGTATCGGACGCCGGGGAACGAGCCGGGCTCCAGCCGCATCTGTTACCTGGCCCTGGAAAAGACGACCGGTGACCCCAGGTGGATCGCGCGGCCGGGCCAAGCCGTCGAGGAGCCTTCCTGGATCGGATCGCCGGTGGTTTGCGAGGTGGAGGGCCGGCGCCTGTTGGTCACCGCCGAAGCCGACGGCTATGTGTACGCGATGTTTTTGCGAACCGGGGTCACCGCCTGGCGCTTTCGTTTCGCGGCGCGCGGCGTGCAACCCCTGCTGGTCGCCGCAGACCGAACCATTTACCTCACCCACGCCTCTCGCGAAGCCGGTTCGAACCGTCGCGGGGGCGTGTTGGCGATCGACGCCGGCGGCAGTGGCGATGTCAGCCGGTCCCATTTGCGCTGGCGGCTGAATCTGGCGGGGAGCACCCATGCTCCGACACTGCACGACGAACGGCTCCTTGTCGTCGACTCCCAGGGAGGTCTCCATGCCGTGACCGTCGATACCGGAACCCGGCTGTGGCAGCTCCGCCTGGCGCGGCCCATCGCGGCCCCGGCGGTTGCGGTCGGCGACGATCTGTGTGTGGTGACCGACGACGGCGCCCTGTATTTGCTGGATGGGAGCGGCCAGGCGCCGATCGCCGAAGCGGCTTTGCGGCTGTACGAGGGTGAATCGCGTCCCGTACCTCGGGTTCCGGCGCCGGCTCCGGCCTATGGTCACCTGTTTCTGGTCACGGCCACCACGCTCCAGGCGCTCGGGGACGAGGGGTCCTTGGAACCGCGTCGAGATACGCGCTATCGGCCGTCGGCCTCGGGGCAGACCTCGCCGGACAGCCGCCCGGCCCAAATCCAGGTGTTGCCACCCTATGCGCGATTGAAACCCGGCCAGGCGTTGAAGTTGCGCGCCAGGGCCTACGATGCCGATGGCCGCTTCATACGAGAAATCCAATCGCGCTGGCAGTGGTCGGGCATGGCGGGCAAGATCACCCACGTGGGCGAGCTTCGGTTGGGGAACCAAAACGGCGTGGGCGATGTGGTCGCGCTGTACGAGGGCCTGAAAGGGCACGCACGCGTGTGGGCCGATCCCGCCGTGCCGCTGTTGCAGGATTTCGAGCAGGACGACCTCAACCAGGCGCCGGTGGGTTGGGTCGGCGCGGAATGGCTACAGATCAAACAGACCGGCGCCAATCGGGTGCTCACCGCCGGCGCGACCGAGGCACGAGCTCGCCACCGGATGGCCTATCTGGGCGGTGACGAGCAGACCTACCAGTCGATCCAGGCGCAGGTACGGGGCCTGCCGCGCCACCAGATCCTGCCCGACATCGGTGTGTCGCTGCGCGGGTACGTGTTCAGCTTGATGGGGCAACACGGCCGAGTGCGGCTTTCACGGGGCTTCGGTCACGAGCGGATCGGTCACCTGAAGGCCTTTCCGTGGCAGCCCAACATTTGGTATACCCTCAAGCTGGAGGTGCAGCAAGGCGAGCACGGTCTCGTCGTGCGCGGCAAGGTATGGCCGGCGGACGCGCGCGAGCCGGCGGAGTGGACCATCGAACGGCTCGAAAAGCAGCCGGGCGAGCATCACGGCGTGCCGGGTTTATATCACTACTCGGCGGCCGAGGCCCAATTCGACCTGGTTCGGGTTCGGTGAACCAGGCGGCCGCCACGGGGTGGTGACCGCCCGAGTCGGGTTACATGGGGTGGTAGGGAACCGCGCTGATCTTGCTGAGCTTCTCCCAACGGTGGTGGGAGTCGACCCGGCGCCAGGTGCCCGAATGGGAGCGAATGACCAGGGAGGTGGTCGTGGCGCCGGTGCGGGTGTAGCGCACGCCGCCCAGGAAGGAGCCCTGGGTGATGCCCGTGGCCGCGAAGAAGGTGTCTTCGCCCGAAACCAGCTCGGAATGCGTCAGTTTTCGGTCCAAATCGTAGCCGGCCTCGAGTACGCGTTTGCGCTCCATGTCGCTCTGCGGTGCCAGTCGGCCCTGCATCTCGCCGCCGAGGCCCAGTACCGCACAGGCGGTGATGACGCCCTCGGGCGTGCCGCCGATACCCATGACCGCGTCGATGCCCGTGTCGGGAAGTGCCGACATCAGGGCCGGGGCCACGTCGCCGTCACTGATCAGGCGAATGCGGGCGCCCACGTCGCGAATGGCGCGAATCTTTTCGAGGTTGCGCTCGCGTTCCAGCAACACGACCGTGACCTCCGTGACGCGAATGCCCTTGGCATCCGCGATCGCTTTCAGGTTCTCCTCGACGGAGGCATCCAGGTCGACCTTGCCCGCCGCTTCGGGGCCCACGACCAGCTTGTCCATGTAGAACGCCGGGCCGGGATCCCACATGGCGCCTCGCGGTGCGACCGCGATGACGGCGATACTGTTCGGCAAACCCTTGGCCAGCAGGTTGGTACCTTCGACGGGATCCACCGCCACGTCGCAGGCGTGGCCTTTGCCGTTGCCCACCGACTCGCCGTTGTAGAGCATCGGCGCTTCGTCCTTTTCACCTTCTCCGATCACGATCGTTCCGTTCATCTCCACGGAACTCAACAACAATCGCATCGCGTCGACCGCGGCGCCGTCACCGGCCTCTTTCTGGCCGCGACCCACCCAGCGAGAGGCCGCCAATGCGGCCGCTTCGGTCACACGGAGTAGTTCCAATCCTAAATTTCGATCCGGTATTTCGGCCATAACATTACCTTCCTTTAAGCATACCCGTGGTTCGAATTCCGAATCATCGGTGCCCGGACGAACCCACACTATTCGGGCTCGCCACCTCTTTTTCGGTCTCGAAAAATCGGCTTGAGTATAGCGCAGAAACGATAGCGGGTCACGGGGCCACGGGCCGATTGCGGGAAAGGGTTGCACTTTGTTTCGGGTCCACCTGATAATGATCGTTGGAAACGTTCTGTTTTTCTCGAATGCTCTCGGTTCGACCGCGGTCTTTTTCTCCCTGCGTATGCTGGAATCCCTGTTTCGATACATTTTCGGTCGCGGTTCCTGGCCTGTTTCGGTTCCCCGGCGAAGGGAACGAGCCCCTCGGGAATCTCGCTTGAGGTTCACCGATCCATCCCAATCGTGGAGCAGCGATCATGAATGGTCCCAACCCATCCGACCGAAACGATCTCGGGCGTGTCGCGCGGCGTCTCGACCAACTCAACCGTGCCTGGGTGGAAGGCAGACCCGATGAGATGAAGCCCATCCTGCACGAGCAGATGGTCGTCACCGGTCCTCAATTCCAGGTGTTGGCCCAGGGACGTGAACATTGCCTGCAGGGGTACCGCGACTTCTGCAACTCGGCTCGGGTCCTCGACTTCGAAGTGTTCGACCGCGACGTTCGCGCGTTTGGCGAGGCGGTGATGGTGACCTACCGTTTTGTGGTCACCTGGTCGCGGGAAGACGTGCGCCACGTGGATCGCGGCCACGAGGCCTTCCTGTTCGTGCATCGCGACGACGAGTGGTTCGCCGCCTGGCGCAACGTGCAGTTCCTGGCCGCCGATCCCGAGTAGTTCCCCGGGACAAAAAAAAGGCGCCCGAAGGCGCCGAAACCAAGGAGGAGAAACATCCGCGTCCTTGGGACGCGTAGACCCGACCGAGTCGATACAGTTGGCGGAGACGTCCCTGATCTGGCACCGGGTTCATGTCCGTTGCCGAATCGACTCATCGGGTATGGGACCTGGTGGTATCGCTGGCTGGTTGAAACCACCACTTGCTTTGAGATCCAACATGGCTACGCTTGCGCTCGATCGAGGCCAGACCCCGAAGGTGTCATCCGGGGGGCCGGACTGCACCTGGCTGGTATGGCTCCGGCGGACCCGAACCGGTCTGGTCCGCCATCCGGCGCAATCCCTTGAACACGGGCGCCGCTCTTCCTTCACTGAATCTCGAAAACAATCGTGACCGACGCCCTGACGGTGGCGGAACCTTCCGCGATGGGCGTGGAACTGTCGAACGAGGCCGAATCCTCGTAACGGTAGGAACCGCTGTTGCTGTTACTGTTGGGGAAGATGCCGAGCACCGAGCCGACAGTGACACCCGCTTCGGCCGCGAGCAGTTCGGCCGTGCGACGGGCATCCTGAACCGCGGCGCGCATCGCCTGGTCGTGCAGCTCACCGGCGTTGGAGACGAGGAACTGAATGCCGTTGAGGCGATTGGCACCGGCTCCGATCAGTTGGTCGAGCAACGCGCCCAGGCCGTCGATATTGCGAACGCGGACCGAGACGGTGTTGGTCACCTGGTAGTGACGTAAGGTCTGGCCGCCGTTGTCGAAGACCGGATAAATATTGAAGTAGCTGGTTTGCATGTCTTCATCGGCGATGCCGTTGTTGGCCAGGATCTGGAACAACTGGTTGGCCCGGGCCGCGTTCTCGGCCACGGCAACCGAGGCGCTGGGGTTGGTGGTGACGACACCGACACTGAAGCTCGCATTGTCGGGAACCGTCGTCACCGAGCCGATGCCGGTCACGGTAAGCGAGCGGGAATCGTTGCCGGCCGCGAACTGGCTTTGGCCGGTTTCGCGTACCTGGGCGAAACCAAGGCTGGATACGAGGAACAGAGCTACGGAAACGAGAGCCCTCGTCAGCAGTCGAGAGGTCGATGCGTGAGCGGTCATGGGATGCCTCCTGAAAAGCGAGAAAAGATATGGGCGGGGATAGGAGAGGTGTAACGCAAGTCATGAAAGGAAAGGGGGACCCTGATCAGATCCCGAACGAGCGATCGGCGGTGACGCGACGCGTCTGACCAAGGGGGTGCACATGCCCGCCATCGCGCCCCATCGAAACACCTGCACGGGATCGGTGGGTCGGTCGACGATGTTGTTTGGGCGATCAGGGTCCACACCAAACTGAAAGAATCTTGGGGGGGAGACCGCGGTGCGGGAGCCTTCGGCGGCCGGATGGCCGGAAGGTCTTCCGACCCGGGAGATAAAAAAGGGCGGGGACGATGTATCCCCGCAAAATCGGTCAGAAAGAGTCATGTAGGTTGGGCCTTCTGGGGAAGGCACGGTTTTGCGGACGGATTCAGGTGCGTGGACACACGGGGTGAACAGGTCAGGCCGACAGTGGGGACGGGAGTGGGACCCACCCTGCGGCGGTGATGAGAGCGAACGGAGAGACGTAATCGATTGCCGGAATGGCGCGGTGCGCGTGCTTTTCGCGCGTTTCGGTCGATCGGCGCATGTCGTGGCCGGGGTGCGCTTCGATTGCGGGGACCGTGGATGGGAGGTGCCAGAGTTCATATAGCCATTCCGTGGAAAAACGCAGACCGAAGAGGTCTCTTGGCGAGATCGAAGCTCTTCGGTGCTGCAAGGAAAAAATCATGTCGAAACTTCAAGGAACGGTCGCTATATAGGCAATCGCTGGGCCAATTTTGGGTCACGGTGATATTTCGTCTTTATCACCGTGTTTTGTGGATGGCGTTTTACAGTTCGGGGGCGTTTGGATTTTTCCGACGCCTTCAGTTGGTTAGCAATTCTCATTTATCCCGAGAGGGGGGTTAGTTTTTCCTAACAAATGCTCGTCCCAAATCGGAGCATTCTTTGTTTCCCGCGCGGTTTCCGGGGTGGGGCCTTGAAGATGGGGGTCGGGTAATGCCTTTGTTCGAAGATGTTTGGGTAGCCAAATCGGCGGTCGGGGGCGACCCTCGACCTGGGGTGGTGACCTGAGACGGGGGAGCGTGCTTTCCGGAGCCGCCGGTCCCGAGCGAGTGGAGGCAGGGCTTTCGATCGCCTTCGTTCGGACCGACCTCACCCCGGTTCGAGGCCGGGCATGGCATCGGCCGAGACGGCGAGGATCCCATCCACGATCCGAATGAGGGCGCCAAAGCCCTGTTGGAACGGGTGACCAAATTCACAAAGTTGCACTTTTCGGCATTTGGATTCTCACGGCAATTTCATCTGTTATCGGAGGATGAAATCCTTTGAAAACAGACGTTGTCAGGGAAAAGATGACGAAGGCAAGGGTTCGGAGGGCCGAGGTAAGTGGCTAGAAGTTGTTCGCTTTTTGCTTTCTTTCATCCTTTCTGAGTGCCACAATCCTCTCACTTGGAAAGAAGCGTTTTCTCGCATAATCCTCTTTTCTGGTAATAAATTACGCAACATTGCCGGTTTAAAGTACGCCCTTGTCCCGTCGGCCGGCGGAAGTTCCCCGGATGCTTCGGCGCCAGGCCGCATGAGGCCCCCTTCATTTCGGGTTCCATTCTGGGTTGATTTCAGTAGAATGGTTTTACCTTATCCAGCGTCTTTTTCATCGTTTCATGCTCTCAGCTTCTCGACAGCAGGTTCTCAATTTATGAGTATCGTGACCCACGTCCTGTATTCCAGCGATCGCCTGGGGCGCCACTACGACTTTTGGCGCCAGCGGTTGGCGAGGGTGGAAGAACCGTTTCAATTTCAATGCGTTCGTCAACAACCGGCCGATCCGGCAGTCCCCCGCATTCGGTTCCGATTCTCCCTGCGCCCCGATCTCTCCAACCAAATTTCCGAGCGGTTCGGCAACGATCCCCTGGCCCAGTTCCAGGTTCAATTGGCCGCCCTGAATCAGGTGTTGAGCATCTATGCCCGTCAAACCTGCGTCATCGTCGATACGCCCGGCTTTCGTCACGGGCCGGCCGGCGGGCACGTCAGCCTGATCGAGCAGATCGATCCGGATCAGCGGCTCGAGGCCTTTCTGGCCCAAGTGCGGCGCACGGTCGCCGACAGTTATCGGTTCCAGGATGTGCGCCTGCAGGATGTCGCCAAGGAGCAAAACCACACTTTCGCCTGTCACTCGCCGATCCTGTTTACCTATCCCGCGATTCACCACTCTCCCAAAACGCGGGACTACCCGCTGCTCATTTTTCTAGATCACGAGGAGGATCGGTTCTGTTGGAACCTGGACGCCGATGCCGGTCAATTCGACGCCATGTTCCTCGAAAGCTTCAGTCGTCACTGGCAGCAGGTGCTCCGTCAATTCAGCGAGCCGCGCAAGCGCTGCAGCGAGCTGAGCCTCTTGGGAGACAACGAGCAGCGCCGCCTGCTCCATTTCTACGGGCCGATTTCGCAGATCCCGTCTCACGCCAGTCTGCCCGCCCTGTTCGAGCGCATCGCGGCACAGCGACCGGATCATCCGGCGTTGGTGAGTCGGGACGAGATCCACAGCTTTGGGCGGTTGAACGCCCGAGCCAACTTCATCGGCAATGTCATTCGAGAAAAATACGGCGTCATTCGGGGTGATCGCGTCGCGGTCCTGGCCGACCGCGGCCTGCTTTCCGTGGCGGCCATGCTCGGCGTCCTGAAAACCGGCGCCTCCTATACCCCGATCGCCGCCCAGCAGGAGGGACCGGCCACCGAAAGGCTCCTCGGCCACTTGAAACCCAAGCTGCTGATGGTGACCGACCGGGATGCGGCCGAGCCGTTCGCAAATCTGGATATCCCCGTTCTGGTATTGGACACCATGGCCTGGCGCGACGATACGCCCGGCATGATTCATCACGGATCGCCCACCGATACGGCCTTCGTGCTGTACCGGGAATACGATGACGGCAACCAGCGCGGGGTGGTGCTCGACCACGCCCAGTTCGCCCGCACGCTCGCGGTCCAGGCCGCCGGTTTCGGGTTGAGCGGGGAGGACCGCGTATTGCAGATGACGCCGCCCCATTTGGATTTCGCCGTCATCGAAACCATGATCACCCTGCTGAGCGGGGCGACCTTGGTGCTTTTCGAATCGGGCATCCTTCCCAGCGAACAGCGTTTCAAGAGTTTCCTGAAAGCGACCGGCGTGACCCTGGCGGCCTTCAAGCCGTCCACCCTCAAATTGCTGCATGCCGAAACCCTGTCCGATTTGAGGGCCGTGGTGGCCACCGGCGAACCCGACATTCCAGAGGTGACGGCTCGGTTCGCCGGCGACCAGCGTTTCTACAACGCCTACGGGTATACCGAAACCGGCGGGTGCGTGTGCTTCTACCACGCCGAAGGCGACGACGTGGATCGCGATCATTTGCCCGTCGGCAAGCCGCTGGGCGACTTCACGGTCTACGTGCTGAGCCAGAACCTACAGCTCTTGCCGCCCGGCCTCATCGGCGAAATTTTTATCGGTGGCCCGGCCATTGCGCAGGGTTATTTCGAAAACGAAGAAGCCACGGCCGAGGCATTTCCCCAGGATCCCTTCCACACGGGCAGGCGCATGTACCGAACGGGTGACCTCGGCTACCGTCAGGAAGATGGGAATCTGGTATATTTGGGACCGGCAGATGCACAAGTGCGCGTGCAAGGCTACCGGTTGAGTGCCGACGGCACCGCCGTCGACGCAGATCCTTCGACCACCACGTCCTGAATATTTCCGGGTGGGCGACGACGGCGCGGGACGGATGCGGATTCCCGTCGCGATCGAGCGTCTTCTGAACGAGTTCCCATGCCAAAGCCTAAGAAACGGAAGGAATCCAACGTGTCACAATCCTCGATTACCGCCGTCGTGCTGGTAAAGAGCCCGGGTACCGCCATGTGGGAAGGTGTCGGAACCCGAAAATTCGCCACCCTACCCCGCATCAACGAATTCATCGAACTCGAGATCGCCGAGCGAATCTTCCTCTATCGGGTCGTGGCCGTGGTGCACCCCGGCAATGTCACCCACAATGCCGGGCACATTTTCGCGGTTCAGCTCGGCAAGAAGAGCGCGGTTCTGGAAGCGCTCTTCCACAAGGTTTGAGACGGCCGGCCCATGTCGCCAACCCCGCCCGTCACGAGCGGGGTTGGGCTCCTGGGTTCAGGCTCGCTTGTAGGGCTTCAGTTTTTCCCGAAGCTCCGAAACCGTTTGCGAGATGATGTCCATCAGGCCCTGGGTACCCGCATCGCCTTTCAGCACGTAGTTGTCGATCTCGATGATCTTGGTGACCGAAGCGAAGACGCTGTTCATTTCGTGATTCAGCTTGATACCGCCGATCACCGGCACCTTGAACATGTTGGCCAAGTCGGTCTTGAACATGTTGACCAGGTCGTCCGGGTCGGTCAGCAAGTTCTTGATCTCGGCGCTGATTTGGAGCGTGGCCTTGGACCCTATCAGTGCGGCACTGATCATGCCCGAACCGGTCTTGCGGTCGAGGGTGATGTAGATGCTGTGCAGCAGGGGATCCTTGTGGGCGTAGAAACGGACCCGTTGGCGGTCGTCGTGGGCCTGGTAGGCGATGGAGGGATAGCCCTGGCGACCCATGGCTCGGACGATTTCGCCAATCAGGATTTCGTCCTTGGACTCGCGAATCTCGGACTTGTGGGCGAATTTGGTAATGAAGTTGAACATCTGCCGTCCTCCCGCTTACATGAATCGACCGCGCAAGTATTTGCGCAGCGCGTGGTTCGAGGCACGAATCCAATCGGCCAATTTGCTGTAGTCGATGCTGTAGTCGCGGCTGATGATGTCGTCCAACGACCAGAACATATCCACCTGGCAGTAGACGTAGCCCGAGGTCAGGTCGCCGTCCACCACGATGGAGCCCGGCTCGGGATTGAGGATGAAGCTGCTTTTCAGCTCGGCTTTCAGGGCCGAGAGGACCTTGGAGATGTTGCCGACCTTTTCGCCATAGCCCAGGACCACGTTGGCCTTCTGGCCCAATACCTTGGCGTAGACTTGATCGCCGGTGAGGTGGTTGAGGCGGAAGATGGTGCGTGAACCGTCTTCGAAGTTTTCGAAGCGCAGGTAGTGATGGGTTCCGTCTGAGGTGAGGTCGATCAGGTTGTAACCGGCGTCGAGGGTCGAGGTGATCACGGCACCGAGAAAGATTTCGTCGATTTGGGTCGCGAAATTCTGCTCGTCGAGATAGTTCCAACTCTTTTTGATCAGGGTGCCGAACAGCGCATCCAGGCGGTCGTCTTCGTTTTGGGGGACGCCGGCGGACGCGGCGGGCGCCGCCTGGGGTACCGGAGGAGGCGGTGATCCCGCGGCGGGCGCGCCGCCGCCGTAATGCTTCGTGACCTCGGGATGTTGAGCCAATGGGACCCAGTTCTGCATTCCCGGGAACCAGAAGGGATCGTTGCTGTCCAGCTCGCCGGAGTTCAATTTGGCAACAATTTCGGGACCGGTGAAGGGTCCCGTGTTTTGACCCTGGTGATGCACGTGGATCACGCTTTGGTCGGAAGCCGGTAATTCGGGCAAAGACATGAAAGCCTCCAAGGCGTTTGATTCGCTATGCGTGTGCCGGTCGGCGAGAGCCGTCTCGCAGCCGGCGGGCGGGGTGGGCGAGGAATGCCAAGCCGTGGTTCATGGTAGGCGCGCACGGGAAGCCTGGGCGTGCCGAACGAAAACGGTTGGTTTGGCAGTTGGGAAATTCTTATTGGCATCGAGTTTACCAGGACTGGCGTTCCAGGTCATGGGGATCGGGCGATTCTTTTGCGACTTGGCCGGGACGGTCCTGATGAGAAGGTGATGATCGCCGTAGCGCTGCGGCCCCGGTACCCGTCCGGAGTCACCGCAATCCCATCACATGTGGATGTAAGTGGTTTATTTAGAGCGGAGGTTTTGATCATCACGATTTGATGGGAAAACCATCACGATGCCGCCCGCCGGGCTTGCGTTAACCTGGGTGTGTCGAAACCAACCACCTATCGGAGACGCGACGCGTCCCGAAACCACGTTCAGGAGGATCACTCATGCTTCAGCCCCGCATCGCGCTCATCAGTTGTCTGCTCTTGTTGTTTTCCGGATTTGCCGCGGCCGGTGAAGACGCCGCCAAAACCAAACCGCCCCGGCCCTGCGATCTACCCGAGGGCGCCCAGTTCGATTTTTGGGTGGGCGAATGGGATGTGACCTGGACCGACGCCAAGGGACAAACCCAAAAGGGCAGCAACCGAATTCACAAGATTTTGGGCAGTTGCATCGTGGAAGAGAATTTCAGCGGCGGTGGGTTCGAAGGCCGCAGTTGGTCGGTCTACAATCCCCAGACCAAAAAATGGCAGCAAACCTGGGTCGACAGCACCGGTGGCTACATGGTGTTCACGGGTACTTTCGCCGACGGCAAGATGGAATTGCGCATGGCGCCGGTGAAGACCAAAGACGGCAAGAACCTGGTTCGGCGCATGGTGTTTCGGAACATCGACAAGAACGGATTTACCTGGGACTGGCAGTCGTCGGTGGATGACGGCAAGACCTGGAAAGACCTGTGGGTCCTGACCTACAGCCGCAAGACGGCGAGCTGATCACACGATTCAAGGCAGCGCACCTGAGCCGCGAACCGAAGTTCCGCCACGTGATTTGGGCGAGCCAAGCGGCCCGCGCCCAGGGTCGCGTCATTCAGGGCAATGGGATGCACCCGACGCGATCCTCGGCCAGACGGGCCCTCGCCCCACCCACACATCGTCGAAACTACGGCACGCAGTGTTAGGCGCATTTGCGTGTCCGTCACCCGCACTCGGGGCGGTTGGCGGGCACGCTTTTTTTGAATGCTATCGGTAGGCAGACGAACGCCGGCTGCATTTGTGGAAGTGATCCATGACCAGAGTTCCCGCATGCTTTGAGGGCCGGCGGGGTGGTAGGTTGGCCGGCCCGGCCGACACTTCGAAGCGATCGAGCCTGCGTGAATACGAAACGTCAAAGAGCGAAGCATCAATAGAAGCGGAAGCTTTGGAATGTGCGACCAGCGGTCGCACCTACCTGGCCTTGGCGGCCCTGCCCGAGGATTCACTCAGGCAGCCGGGCCACCATGCCTGCTAGCTTCGCGTGGTTTTAATCTCGAAATCGAGCCGGGCGCCCGCGCGGTTTGTTCGTGGCTCTCTTGAAACCAAGTAGCTCGGAGTCCCCGGATTCTGAGAGATTCGTCGTGCCAGGTAGGTTCATCCGCCGGATGAACTTGCCGAAGTGATCCATGACCAGAGTTCCCGCATGCTTTGAGGGTCGGCGGGGTGGTAGATTGGCCGGCTCGGCCGACACATCGAAGCGATCGAGCCTGCGTGAATACGAAACGTCAAAGAGCGAAGCATCAATAGAAGCGGAAGCTTTGGAATGTGCGACCAGCGGTCGCACCTACCTGGCCTTGGCGGCCCTGCCCGAGGATTCACTCAGGCAGCCGGGACCACCATGCCTGCTAGCTTCGCGTGGTTTTAATCTCGAAATCAAGCCGGGCGCCCGCGCGGTTTGTTCGTGGCTCTCTTGAAACCAAGTAGCTCGGAGCCCCCGGATTCTGAGAGATTCGTCGTGCCAGGTAGGTTCATCCGCCGGATGAACTTGTCGAAGTGATCCTTGATCAGAGTTCCCGCATGCTTTGAGGGTCGGCGGGGTGGTAGGTTGGCCGGCTCGGCCGACACTTCGAAGCGGGCCATGCTTCGCAAGGTCGAGCGGATAATGAGCGAAGCAGATAAGCCGGGTCTCTGGATCTCTCGATGATCGATATCGACCTGTGCTAGGTCGCCTCGATTGGTTGAGCACAGCCGGTATGGCAGGGCCGGTAAGACAGGGGCGGTAAGGCAAGCTGGCTTACCGCCCCTGCCAAGCCTACGGCACGGTGCCTCTTTCGAGATTCGGGAACTTCAGCCCCAGGTACTTCGGTCGAGACGAACCATCGCGAGTGGGAGCTTCGCTCTTGGGAATTGCGTGGGCTCGTGGGTTGAGCGACTTCGAAAAGTCGGCCCGGCGGGCCAACCTACAGGCCTGGCTCTCCCCTCACGATGGGGGAACCTTGGACCTTACGGCTTTCGATGGGGGTGGTGAGGGAAAGAATCGGCTTTGCTCTTTGGCGCAATGGGTTGTCGTTGCTTGAGTTGCTTCGATTGGTGGAGCAAGCTGCTCCACCTACAGGCCTGGCTCTCCTCTCACGATGGGGGAACCTTGGACCTTACGGCTTTCGATGGGGGTGGTGAGGGAAAGAATCGGCTTTGCTCTTTGGCGCAATTGATTGCTGTTGCTTGGGTTACTTCGACGTGTCGGCCCGGCGGGCCAACCTACAGGCTTTACGTCTCTTGTGCGCATGTGGGCTTTCCGAATCGGCTCTCCTCGCGTGTTTCTTTCTCGAAATCGAGCTGGGCGCCCGCTGGTTCGTGGCCCCTGGAAACCAAGAGGTGTCACATCCAAAAATGGAGATTGAAACCCCGCCGAGACCTACGGCCACCGCCCCATTTCACGTAGATTTGAGGAAGATTATTTTTTTGTAACGGTTCATTCAAACCACGTCGAGCTAGGCTTTTTTTCGAGCCGGAACGCCTGCGGCACCAAGCCGCCGGGCGCCGCTCGCAATGCCGCCGAAAGGGAGATGAATCGTGAGTATCAGTGTTGTCGCGCCTGTTTTCAACGAATTGGAAAACCTGGAACCGCTGGTTCACCGCGTGTGTCGCGCCATGGAGGAGAACCACATCACCCAGTGGGAACTGATCCTGGTCGATGACGGCTCCCGCGATGGATCGACCGAACGCATCAACGACATCGCGACGCGCCAACGTCGGGTCCGACCCCTTCATTTCGATCGCAACTACGGGCAAACCGCGGCCATGGACGCGGGCATGCGCCACGCCAGGTTTCCGCTGGTCCTGACCATGGACGCCGATCTCCAGAATGACCCCGCCGACCTGCCGCGCCTGCTCGAAAGCATGGCGCCCGGTGTGGGCTGCGTGTGCGGCGTGCGCCTCAACCGCAACGACAGCGCGGTGCGCAGGCTCTCCTCCAGGATCGCCAATTGGGTGCGCAACCGCCTCTCCGACGAAAACATCACCGACACCGGCTGCAGCCTGAAGCTGTTTCGCAAGGAGTGCATCGACCGGCTCAAGCTCTACGAGGGCATGCACCGGTTCCTGCCGATCTTGGTGAAGATGGAGGGATACGAGGTCGTGGAAGTGCCCGTGAACCATCTGCCGCGGCTGAAGGGCGTTTCCAAGTACGGGATTCGCAACCGGTTGCTGCGCTCCTTCCTGGATTTGCTGGCCGTGCGCTGGATGAAAAAGCGGCGCCTGAACTACCGGGTCGCCCGGAACGGAGCGGCGAAAGTGCATTCGGCCGAGGCATTTCGTGCGGAGGCGTCCCAGGCGGCCGAGTCACCCAACCGGCTGGTGGCCAACCATGCCTCCTGATTCGGTGCTAGAATTTTTGAGCAGTCCCCTGGCCGTCCTGGGTTTCCTCGGTCAGGCGCTCTTCTTCGGTCGGTGGATCATCCAGTGGCTGGTTTCGGAGCGCCGCAAGGCATCGTACGTGCCCGTCGCCTTTTGGTGGCTCAGCTTGGCTGGCGGTCTGTTGTTGCTGACCTACGCGGCGCTTCGTCGTGACCCGGTCTTCGTGCTGGGTCAGATCGTGGGTGTCCTCAATTACCTGCGCAACATCGTGCTCATTCATCAACGACCTGCCGTCGAACAGGTGGCCACTTGACCGACCGCCCCGCCGCAACGCATGGAAACGAAACTCCGCCGGATGCCCGATCGTGGGTGCTGGGATCGCTCGTGCTGCTGGTCCTGTGTTTCCTGGTGGGGTTGGGCAGCTTCGATCTGTCGGCCCCGGACGAGCCGAGGTATGCGTTGGTCGCGCGCGAGATGATCGACGAGGGGCACTGGCTGTTCCTGCACCGCAACGACCAGCCCTATGCGCACAAACCGCCGCTGTTTTTCTGGAGCATCGCGATCCTTTCGCTGCTGAACGGCGGTGAGGTGAACGCTTGGACGGCCCGCCTGCCTTCGGCGCTTTCGGCCATTGCGCTTCTGGTCCTGGTGGCCTTGTGGGCCGGTGACGGCAGGAAGGAACGGCCGCTGGGCCTGGTGACGGCGATGGTGCTGGGCACCGGCTTCACGTTCATGCTGCAGGCGCATCGGGCCCAGATCGACCTGCTGCTGTGCCTGTTGACGACCGCCTCCTTGTGTCACGCCTATCGAGACATTCGCTGCCGCGATGCGCAACGGCCGTGGGTGACCGGGCTGCTGTGGGGCTTGGCGGTATTGGCCAAGGGACCGGTGGGATACCTGGTACCGGCGGGGGCGCTGGCGCTGTATCTCCTGGTGTCCGAGGATCGAAAACTGCGCGATTTTCCCGTGAGGGCATTACTGTGGGGCCTGCTGCCGCCGGCGCTTTGGCTGGCGGGCCTGTTGGTGGAGAGCGCGCTGACCCAGCAATGGTCCTACGTGCAGAGCCTGGTGTTCAAACAGACGGTCGTGCGCTACTTCCATGCCTGGCACCATCACCAACCCTTCTATTATTTCTTGCGGGTCTTGCTGACGGACTTTTTCCCATGGAGCCCCCTACTCCTGTTGTCCCTGCCCTACGGCAAGCGGGCCTGGCGGCATTTGGACGAAAAGCAGCGGTTCTCGCTTGCCATGATCCTGTTCACGCTGGTGTTTTTCAGTGTGTCCAAGGGCAAGCGCAACATCTATATCCTTCCGCTCTATCCCTTTGCCGCATATCTGGTTGCGCGTTTCATCCATCCTTGGCGCCTCAATCCGCACGTTCGCATGGGCATGGCTTGGGCCGCGTTGCCGCTGGCCCTGTTGGGGCTGGGCCTGTTCGGCGCCGCCATGGGTTGGTTCGCGATACCCGCGCTCGAGGATACCGGGCTGGTCATCCCCGCGATGGGGCTGGGTTTGTTCGCCTTGCCGATGGGGTGTTGCGGCCTGGCGGCGCTCATGTGCATCCGGTTGCGGCGAACCAAGCCAGCCTTCGGGCTGATTTTCGCCTCGGTGGTCCTGTTGAACCTGATGGTCTGGCAGGTCCTGCTGCCGTGGATCGCACCCGTGCGCAGTGCGCGCCTGTTCATGGAGGACGTGAATCGCATCGTGACCCCCGCCGATCCGGAACGACCGGTGGGCATGGTCCAGTTTCGCGCCGCCTATCGGTTCTATGGCCAGCGACCCCTGGTCGAACTCAAAACGCCCGATCCCGAGTTTCCCCACCTACCGAGCCTCGAGGACTTTCTGAACGACCATCCTCGCGGTTGGGTGATCGTTCGCGAAGAGCATTTCGAGCAATATCCCGAGGACCTACGCGCGCGGCTGCATCCCTACGTGGAACGGCGGGTGAGCAACAAGCGCATGCTGTTGCTCGGGACCGTCGCACCGAAGTAGGATGGCGCCGCTCATGGAGACTTGGGGGCCGTGTGGGACGGCACTTCGACGGTAAACCGGGTGCCGCCTTCCGGCTGTGGCTCGCAACGAATTTGGCCGCCCATGGCCTGTAACACCGCCTTGCAGTAGCTGAGGCCGAGACCATGGCCGCCACCGCTGCGACTCTGATCCACACGGAAAAAGGGTTCGAACACCCGGTCCACGTCCGTTTCCGCGATACCGATGCCGCTGTCGGTGACCTGCAGTCGGGCTCCCTCGGCGGTGGCGGTCAGCGTAACCTCGATCCAGCCTCGTTCGGTGTACTTGATGGCATTTTCGATCAGGTTGGCCACGATGCGTTGCAGCGCACGTGCATCACCCTGGATGTGCTGGGTTTCTGGGAGATTCAGGCGTAAGTCCAGGCCTTTCCCCTCGATCGCGGGGCGAAAGAGCTCGCAACCCTCGGCTACCTCCGCGGCCCAGTCGAAGCGTTCGTGCCGCCAGGGGTGCAGGCCCGAATCGGCCGAGGTGATTTCCAGCAGCGATTCCAACAGAACCATGATGCGGTCGCATTCGCCCACGACCGCCGCCCCGAACTCCAGATCTCCGGAGCCCCGCCGTACCCGCTCCTCGCCGAGCCCGCGCAGCCGGGTGATCGGCGTCTTGAGGTCGTGGGCGAAGTGATCCATCACCATTTTCAGGTTTTGCACGAGGCGGCGGATGCGCCCCTGCATCTCGTTGAAGGTCCCGGCCAATTCGTCGGTCTCGCGGAATCCGGTGGGCAGCTCGACCTGCTCGCCGAGCTGGTTTCGTCCGCGAATGGATTGGGCCTTGCGGGTCACCGCCCGCACCCCCTGAATGGCCTTGCGGGTGTTCAGGAAGCTGAAGCCGACCGTGAGGATCATGGTCGTAAGGGCGCCGACCACGAAGATGAGCCGGGATTGGTGGATTTGGCGGCGGAGCTCGACCGTATCGAGGCCGACACGCAGGATGTGGTCTTCCGAAAGTCGGTAGTAGAGCAACCGGACGATCCGGCCCTCGAGGTCCTGGGTCTCCCAGCGAAAGGCATACAGCTCCAGCCCCGCCAAGCCGGTTACCGATGAGGTCAAGTCCTGCCAGTGAAGTGGTTCCGATCCGGCCAGAAGGTGGCCCTCGCCGTCCAGCAGTTGGAAGATCGAGTGGGCGATGCCGTGGGCCAAGCCGAACTGTTCCAAGAGCCGGGCCCAATCCCGCCGGGTCGGGGTGGGACTGATGCGATCGATCTCGGTGGTCAGGACCATGACGTGGGTCTGCAGTTCGCTGTCCAGGTCCTCCCACAGTTTTCCGCGCAAGTAGCCGTCCAAGAGGCCGAAGGTGATCAGGAACGCGATGCCCAGCACCGCGAGGTTCACCAGAACCAGGTGGGAAAGCAGCGAAGGCGATCGTTTCGTCGCCGGATCCGGTAGAGTGGCCGGGGGGAAACTCATTCGCTTTTCAGCAGGTAGCCCACGCCGCGAATGGTGTGGATCAAGGCCTTGTCGAAGGGGCGATCGACTTTGTCTCGAAGCGCGGACATGCGGACTTGCACGATGTTGGTGCCGGGATCGAAGTTGTAGTTCCAGACATTGCGAATGATCATGCTCTTGGAAACGATCTCGCCGGCGTGTTCCATCAGGTAGGCCAGCAGCTCGAACTCCTTGTTCTGTAGGGGGATGGCCGTCTCGTTGCGCCAAGCGACACGCTCGTGCAGGTCCAGCACCAGGTCGCCCGCGACCAGGCGGTCCCTTTCCTTGTTCACGCGACGCAACAGGGCGCGTACCCGTGCCAGGAGTTCGGTGAACGCGAAGGGTTTGGTCAGGTAGTCGTCGCCGCCCGTTTCGAGACCGCGGACTCGGTCCTCCACGTCCTGGCGGGCGCTGAGGAACAGGATGGGCATGTCGCGATGGGCCGCGCGGAGCTGGCGAACCAGCGAGAATCCGTCGAGGCCCGGCAGCATGATGTCCACGATCAGCAAATCGAAGCGTTCCTGTTCCGCGAGGCGTTTTCCGCTCAGTCCGTCCGGCGCCAGGTCGACCCGATAACCCTCTTCTTCGAGGCCACGTCGCACGAAATCGGAGACGCCCGGATTGTCTTCCACCAATAAGATTCTCATGTCTGTATCCTACTGGAAAAATGATATGATCGGCATCATTTTCGGTTCCCCTCGCTCGCGGCGCAACGTCGGCGGGAACCGCGTGCGGCGGGAGGTCCCCGCAGTCGGCCTCGTGAACGAACTCGGGACCGGTCGGCCTGTGGAACAGGAGCCCGACAAGGGTCGGCGCGCATTGGTCAGGAATATCATGACAGGATCCTCGCCCTTGAAACAAGTCCTCTGGTGCCTCGCGACCCTGTGGTTGTGGACGCCCTGCCTGGGCGAGGAGCCCACCGAACCGGCCGAGACCCCATACCGCTTCGAGGATCACTTTACCTTCGGTGCTTGGGCCGACATGCTCTACATGGACAGCGATGCCGACGACGAGCAGGAGTTCTTCGACGTCGCGCACCTCTATGTGTTCGGCAAATACACCTTCGGCAAGCGTTGGAGCAGCTTCGCGGAGGTCGCCTTCGAGCAGGAACCCAACCTGCAGGGCGAGGCGGACGACGAGCTGAGTTTGGAGCGCCTCTACCTGCAGTACGATTGGCGCGAGTGGGTCAATTTGCGGTTGGGGAAGTTCGACACCCGCGCGGGCATCATCAAGCCGATTCACTGGGCGATCACGCTCGATTCGATTCGTCGGCCGATCATGGAGGACAACAGCTACGTGCCCGCCAAGTCGGTGGGCCTGGAAGTGTTCGGCAAACGCTATTTCGGCGAGCGCGAGTTCAACTACAGCTTCGCCCTGTCCCACAGTGAAAACGAAGTCACCGACGATCATCCGATCGACCGCGCCAAGAGTGTGGGTCTCGACCTACAGTGGCAGCGATTCGACAGGTATCGCTACGGCTTTTCCTACATCCTGTACCGCGATCCCAAGGACAAGGACCGCTCCGTGGAGGCGTGGCTTCCCTACGCCGAGGTCTGGTTCTGGGATCGGGCGCTGCTGTTCCGGGTGGAGGTGCTGAACCTGACCCGCAACAAGGCTCCCGACCTGCTGGCCTGGTACGCCAAGGCCAAATGGCAGATCTCGCGAGAGTGGACGCTCAACTTTCGGCACGATCAGGGTGAGGACGAGCTTTCGGCCCAGGGCCGCGAGCGGCACTCGCAAAGCTTGACCCTGGCCTTTTTCCCCAGCCGCCAGTGGCGTTTCCGGGTGGAGCTGTCGCAAAACCACATCGAGAGCGATCCCCGCCAGAACTTCACCCAATGGTTGGGTTGGGCGGGATGGATTTTCTGATGATCTGGCGATGCCTGGTATTGGGGTGCCTGTTGCAGGCGAGTGCGTGGGGCCAGGACTTCCTGATCGTCACCTCGACCGATACCCGCATCGAGAGCTTGAGCCGCTTCCAATTGCGGGAAATCTACCTGGGGAAGTTGAAATCGGTGGAGGGCGTGGTGCTGCGGCCGGTTCAGGTGAAGCGCAAGGATCATCTGCGCAAGTCGTTCGAGCGATTCGTGTTTTCCGATCGCTTCGACGTGAACGAGTACTGGCTGATCACCAAGCTGCAGGGGGGACCCGATCCGCCGCTGACGGTCAACGGCTGGGGTCTTGTGTTGGCCTATACCAGCCGCAACCCTGGCTTCGTGGGCTACATTCCCGCGGACAAGGAGAGCGAACTGGGCAAATACGGCTTGAAGGTGATCGCGCTGCGCTGAGCGGAGTGCCCGCCGAACCGGAGGAACCGCCAAGGCCTGCCCAACGCCTCGCTCTCGATGCGGGAACGCTCCATTTGCCTAGTTCGAAGGGGATCGGTGTCTCTTTCGGGTTGCGGGGGCTCCCGGCTCGTGTGGTTTCGATGTATCGCTCGACGTCTCGCTTCGCACGTGGGAGCTTCCGGCAGGAAAAAGGGAGGGGCGGCGCCCCTCCCTTTCGACATCATTCGCAGATGTTGTTCAAGCGGTCCACGTAGTTCAGGACCGTTTGCTGTGAAGGCCATTCGCCGGAACCCGCCGAGGTGCGGATGTCCGCCAGCGCCTCTTCGATGGTGTCGAAGCAACTGACGCAAACCGTTGCATTGCAGGCGATGTCCGTCACCCAACTGACGTTGGTGATGGCGATGTCGTCCACCCAGAATCCCTGCTCGTTCGAGTTGGAATCGCTGACGAAGCGGAACCGGATCTGGAACCGCTGGCCGTTGTAGGTTTGACCCAGGTCGACCGTGGCGCTGCGCCAGGTGCGCTGATCACCGGACCAGACCATGCGGAAGGGGGCCGTGTTGTTGTCCAGCAAGGGCCCATCGTAGGGCACGGTGCTGAGGTTGCCGATATCGAACCAGTCCTGATCTTCGGTCCGCATTTCCATCATCGCGCCGTCCCAGAGCTGGGTCGCGTCGCCTTCGGTGTGGTAGTACAGATCGAAGGTGATCGTCTGGCCGCCGGCATCCGCGGTCATCCACGGTGAGGCCAGGGACTTGTCGGACAACGCACCGGGGTTGGAGGTGAACCAGACATTGTTGCCGCCGTCAGTGGGATCGGCGACCGTCGCCCAATCGTCCGTGTCGAAGAGGGCGCTGTGGGTGTACAGGGTGTTGCCCTCGGCGTCCTCGGTGAGCGAACCGGACTGAACGGTTTCGTTGGCGGCGGTCGTGATGCTGAAGTTGGCGCTGGTGGGTTCGGCACCGCCCAAGTTCAGGGTCAGGTTGATGTTGCCCGTGCAGGTCGCATCGTCTGCCAGCTTGGTGGTGAAGGTGGCGGTGGTCGAAGCGCCGGCCGCCAGCGTGCCCAGATTCAGGGTTGCGGTCTGGATCTCCAGGTCGGTGGAATCGGAGACCAGTGTGGCCGTGACGTCGGCAACGGGTTGGCCGCCGGTATTGGTGACCTGGAAGCTGACCAATCCGGTTTCACCGCGATCGATGATGCCGTCCAGGTTGCCGCCTTCACTGCAGTTGCTCTGGCTGTCGTCCACGCCGGTGAGGGTCGCTTCCAACGGCTCGCGGGTGATGCGGATGATGCCGCGGCCGTGGGTCGCCGCCCACAGCACGTCGTCGTTGGCCCAACGGAGCTGGATCACACGGGTCCAGGCCACGCCGTAGTCGTAGTGTTCCCACGTGAAGGCGCCGCCCTCGTTGGCGTTGTCGTTCGTGGTCCACAGACCCAGGTCCGAGCCCAGGAACAGGCGCGAGCCGTCGGTCGGGTCGACGGTGATCGAGTTCATCGGAATCTCGGGCAGGTTGCCGTGAATCGAGGTCCAGTTCTGGCCGCCGTCGGTGGTTTTCCACACTTTGTCGGGGCCGAAGTCGGCGATGGCCACATAGACCGTGTTGCTGGTGGTGTCGAACGGGTCGAATTCGATCCAGAGGACGTCGCCGTTCCAGGGACCGTTGACACTGGTCCAGTTGTTGCCGGTTCCCAAATCGGTGGTGCGCGACAGGTTGCCGCTGATGCTGCCGACCATGGCGATGGACCCGTCGTGAGGACTGAAGCGGGTGGCGCTGATGCTGCCGCCGATCGCGCCGGTGTTGGTCCAGTTGGCACCGGTCAACTGACGCAGGTTCTCGGTGTACCAGATGCTGCCACTCCCGACCAGCATGCGGTTGCCGTCGTTGGGATCGATTTCGAACGGCTGGATGAAGAGCGCGCCCGCGCCGCCCGGGAAGTTGAGGCTGGCCGCGTCGGCGGGCTCGTTGGAGGTACCGAACATGCCGCCACCGGGCGTGGAACCGTAGATGTAGTTGGTGTCCTGTTGGTCCCAAGCGCAGAAACCGCCGTCACCGCCGAACCATTCGTACCAGATGGCGCGGTTCCCGAAGAAGTAGTGGGAACCGTTGTCCTGGGTACCGCCGATGACGCCCTCTCCGTCGGGATGGGTCGCGATACCGTAGTACTGGGCGATGCGCAGGTCGTTGTTGAGCGAGGTCCAGGTGTCGCCGCTGTCGGTACTTTTGAAGAGGCCGCCGTCGCAGACGATGAACACCGTGTTGCTGTCCTGGGGGTGGAAGGCGATGCCGTGAATGTCGGCGTGCACGTAGGTTTGCGTGTTGCCGAACGGCGGCTGGAAGGTCCAGCGCGTGATCATGCCGATGTTCGTACCGGCGTCTTCGGTGCGGAAGACGTCGACGGCACCCAGGAACACCCGATCGGAATCGCTGGGATCGACACCGACCATCATGTCATACCACCCCTGGCGCTCGATGTAGGGCGTCGTGGAAGCGGTCTTCTGGAAGGTGAGCCCGCCGTCGTTGGAGCGGTACAGGCCATTGGTCTGGTCGCTGCTGCTGGCCATCGAGACGTACACCACGCCGTCGGAGCCGATGCCGATCTCGCCGCGACCGATGTTGGTGGTCGGCATGCCCTCGGCCGCGCCGAGACGGGTCCAATTGGCGCCGGCGTCGGTGGAGCGCATCAAGAAGCGGGTCGTGGTGCCGCTGCCGTAGTGGTAGGCGAACAGCCGGTCCGTGTTGGAAGGATCGACCCTGACGTCCACGAAGCCGCGGCTGGAAATGGCTTGGCCGCTGACCTCGGTCCAATTGGCGCCCAGATCGGTGGAACGGAACAATCCGGCGCGGGTCGCGGCGATGATGATGTCGGTGTTCGGGATCATCGCGATGCGGTTCACCCAATCGAAATTCGAGTTGTCGGTCGAAGGAAGCTGGGTCCAGGTCAGGCCGAAATCGTCCGATTGAAAGATCCCGAGGCCCTGCATCATGCCCACGCCGAAAAAGCCTTCACCCGTGCCGGCGAAGATCCGATCGCTGTTGTCGGGGTCCATGAACAGGCAGGAGATCACCAGGTTGGGCAGGAAGTCGTCGGAGTTTGCCCACGATTGACCGCCGTCGAAGGTACGCCAGATCCCGCCGGTGACACCGCCGACGATGATGTTGTCGCCGTCGGCTGGGTCGATGACGATGCCGCGAATACGACCGCCGAAGTTGCCCGGTCCGTAGTCTTCGAATCGCAAGTTCGGCGCGCTGACCAGCCCGCCCCGTGCCAATTGACTTGCTTGGATTTCGTCTTTGTAGCGATAGTTGAGCCGTTCCGGGTTCTCGTTGTTGGGTGTTTCGCGCCGGGATTGAAGGTATTGCGCATATTCACCGGGGAACTCCGGTTTGGGCCCTTTCGGATCGCCCTTCATGCGGGCCATTTTCTCCAATGAGTGATTGGTGTGGTCTGGTTGCCACATCACGAATCCGGCGACCGCCACCACGGCCATGGCGGCGCCGATGATCAACTTCTTCAAAATTACCTCCTTGGTATTTGGAAACAGACGAGGTCGGCACAAGGAAAAATCCGACGACGATTCGGTCGCGTTCTCGATCAAATGATTGCTGGTGAAATATTGAGAGAGTCTTCAGCCTGTCGAGAACGCACGAAACATCGGGGGCCGAATAAATGAATAGCCCTAACCTTAATGAGTGATATATCGATCCTACGACACACCTCTCGTGAAAACAATAAGAAGGGATGTCGACCCGTAAATAGAGTGAAAACGACGAGGGGAACGCGAAAAAATCGGTACTCTCGGGAGATCGAGAAAGAGTTATCAAGTTGTTTATCATCAATGATTTCAAAGATATGGAGACGAAAATCGAGTCAATTTCCGCAGCCTGTCTTGGACAGATAAATTTGCTTGGGGTCGTGGTTGGCGCGTTCTTCCGTGTTTGCGGGTGATGGATTCCCGCTGGTTTTTTATGAAAACGGATCGAGTTTCAACAGCGCGGCTGTTTCAAACACCGAGGCGTTGTGCTTTTTGCGTGAGGATTTTCCTTGGGCTCCACGATCTGTCCACGAAAGACACGAAAAGCCACGAAAAACCTCAAGCTACCTCGGAAGGGATCGGTTCCTCCCCGCGGTGGATCGCGATCGACATTCTTTTTGTCCACGAATCACACCGATTGACACGAATAGACCGGACTCATGGGTGGCACACGACCGGGGCTCTGAGAAGAGCTTGAGCTTAACATTAAAAATATCAATAGTTTATGCTGGGTTGTCTGTTGTTTTTTTTATCATCTGGGCTTTTGTTCCGGTCCGTGGAAAGCAAGGCAACAGGCGTCGAACGGAATGGCGGAGTTCGTATTCGTGTGGATCTGTGTGATCCGTGGACAAGTCCTCAAATGTCGCGCGTGACACGGCGCCACACTGGGCAGGCCATGCTGGCAGTATCCCTTTCGTGTTTTTTCGTGTATTTAGTGGACAGGCTTATCGCCGAAGCACGCTTCCCAGGTTCGTGATCAGAATCTTGAGGTCGTCGTCCTTCCAGCGGATACCGCCGCCCACGAACGCCGAATCCAGGCTTTCCTCCAGGAAATCGTCCCAGCCGGCCGTCAGGTGCAGCCCGTGTTTCAGCTTGAAACTCAACCCGGCTTTGGCATGGGTGCCCAGGTCGTTCTCGCGGTTGAAATCGAAGCCCTCCAGCGAGAGCTGCAGTTGGTCGCCCATGGCGAAGTAATCGAGCCCGGCGCCGCCCTCGCCCTCGATCAGACCGCCGCGTACAAAGAGTCCGCCGCGCACACGATAGGCCAATTGCCCGGTGAATTCCAGGTCGTCGGCCTCCTCGAGGGAGGAAATCACCGTGCGCGAGACCAGGTTGCCGTCGGGATCGAACGTTTCGGAGGTGGTTTGCGTCAATTCACCCGGAAGGTGGTCGGCATCGCGGGAAACCCCTTCCAACAGGTAGAACTTGTCGTCGCTGGGCTTGATGCGCAGGCCGAAATAGGTTTTGGCCGTGCTGTGCTCCGAAAGGTATTCGCTGCGCACGTGCAGGTCGAACTTCAAGGCGTCGGCGCTGCCCAGGAACTGATCGATCTTGCCCAGGGAATCGTTGGCGGTTTCGAGAACCTGGTTGAGATTGTCCACCGTGGTGGGATCGTTGAAGAGCTTGCCGATGGAACCCTCGCCGCGCTCCACCTTGGCAGTCAACTCGGCCAGCGAGGCACTGGCGCGATTGAACTTTTCGCTCATCGCCGCCACGTTCTGCATGGTCTGATCGATGTTGGGTCGATTGGCCTGGCTGGTTTCGCGGAGGGACTGGGCCAGGGCGCGTAACTCCGCCACCATCGCCGGCAGGTCGCGATTCAGGTTTTGGGTCATGGAGGCGAACTCGCCGGTGGTGGTCTTGATGTTGGTGCGGTTCTCCTCCATCATCGCCACCAAAAGTGCCGACATCTTTTCCAGGTTGGCGGCGATGGCCTCGATGCGGTTGCCGCCGTCGGCCGCGACGGTGCTGGCCTTGAGGCTTTCGGTGATGCCCTGGAAATTCTGGCCGATGGCGTTGAAGGTCGCGGTCAGGTCCTCGAGGGAGGGCGGCACCACGGTCCGCAACGACTGATCGGCACCGAGCCGGCCTTCGCTGCCCGGAAAGAGCGCAATGAACTTTTCACCCAAGACGCCTTGGCTGCGCAGCTCGGTGTAGGCATCGGTGCCGAGCTCCAGGTCTGCCGGCAGGCCGAGGGTGGCCACCGCCTCGCTGCCCATCAGCTCGATGCGGAGTACCCGGCCCACCTTGACGCCGGCGACGCGGACGGCCGTATCCTCGCGAATCCCGGAGGCGTCGCTGAGTATCACGCGCTGCTCGCGCAAGGGTGCCTCGCGCTTGAGGGCGGCGGCCAGGTCGCTGGTCTTGAATACAAAAAAGATCATCACGCCCACGGCGATCAAGACGAACAATCCAACTTTTGCTTCGCGATTCATGGGAGCCTCACTTCGTCTGCGGTAGGGGGTGGGTGGCGGGGCGGTTCGCCGGGTGGCGGAGGCCGGGTCGCCGGTCAGCGCTTGATGAGCGCCGCCGTGGCCGGGCCCTTCGCATTCCCGTCGAGGAATTGGCGGACGATCGGGTCCTGGGTGGCGAAAAAGGTGTCCCTTGGCGCCTCGTGGACCAATCGACCCTGAAACATCATGACCACCCGGTTGGCGATCATTTCGGCCGAACGAATGTCGTGGGTGATGGTGATGGTGGTCGCTTTGAGCTTTTCGCGCATGTCCACGATGACTTCGCTCAGGACCGAGGTCATGATCGGATCGAGGCCCGTGGTCGGTTCGTCGAACAGCAGGATCTCCGGTTCGAGGGCGATGGCGCGGGCGAAACCGACGCGGCGACGCATGCCGCCGGAGAGCTCGCTGGGCGTCAGGTTCGCGATGCCCGGCATGCCGACGATCTCCAGGCACTCTTCGACGCGGTCCTTGATTTCGCCACGTTTCAAGGTGCGATGGGCGCGACGCAGCGGGAAGGCGATGTTGTCGAAGACGTTCAGCGAATCGAAGAGCGCACCCTCCTGGAACGACATACCGAAGCGGCGGCGCAGGTGGTAGGTCTGTTTGCGGTCCATTTGTTTCCAGTCGCAGCCGTCGATCAGGACCTGGCCCTCGTCCGCCAGCATCAGGCCGACCAGGTGGCTGAGGAAGACGCTCTTACCGGCACCGGACCCACCCAGGATCACCACCGATTCGGCCTTGCCGATTTCGATGTTCACACCCTGCAACACGTGGTTGGCGCCGAAGCGCTTGTGCAGATCGGCGACCTTGATGAAGGGCTGGTCGGATGCGGTGGTGTCGGCGGGGGTTTGGGACATCAGGTCAACACCTTGGTGAGGAAGAAATCGGTGACGAGGATGCCGAGGCTGGCGTTGACCACGGCCGCGGTGGTGTTTTTGCCCACACCTTCGGCGCCGCCCTGCGTGTTGAGGCCGGTGTAGCAGCCCACGCTGGCGATGATGGCGCCGAACACCGTCGATTTGACGATGCCCGACCAATAGTCGAATGGCTCCAGGAATTCGAAGACGCGGTCGAAGAACCCCGGCATGGGCGCGTTGAGGATGTGATTGATCAGGTACCAGCCGCCGCCGAGCCCGATCAGGTCACCGAGCGTGATCAACAGCGGCAGCATCAGGGTGGTCGCCAACAGGCGCGGCACGACCAGGAACTGGATCGGGTCGGTGGCCATGACCTCCATCGCGTCGATCTGGCGGGTGACGCGCATGGTGCCCAATTCGGCGGCCATCGCCGAGCCCACCCGGCCGGCCATCATCATGCCGCCCAGGACCGGCGCCAGCTCCCGCAGCAAGGCCACGCCGAGAATGCCGGGCACGTAACTCTCCGCTTGAAAGCGGGCGAAGCCGTCGTAGGTCTGTAGGGTGAACACCATGCCGGTGAAAATGCAGGTGACCGCCACGACCGGGAAACTGGCGACCCCCACCGATTCCAATTGTTTGAACAACTCGCGCCATTCGAAGGGGCGACGAAAAATGGCGGCGAAGGCCCGCAGGACCAGCGTGCTGTAGCGGCCGGTGCCTTCCATGACGGCGAGTGTCCGGCGACCTAGGTTCTCGAGCAATGGTGCCTCCGTGACGAACGATCCTGACACGAGGTGAGCGCGGCCGGGACCGAACATCGGTCCTCGGAGCCAAGTCTAACGCTTTTCGGTGGGTGGAACCCATTCATTTTCACTCATTTTGCCGGTTCGTCGCAATGCCTCAACCGTGGCGGCGCTCGAAATCGGCCATGACTTCCACCAGTTTTTCGACACCGGCCATCGGCATCGCGTTGTAGAGGCTGGCGCGCATGCCGCCCACGGACCGATGTCCCTTGAGGTTCACCAGGCCCTGGGATTCGGCTTCCGCCAGAAAGGCCTGGTCGAGGTCGTCGCCGGGCAGCAGGAAGGGGATGTTCATCAGCGAGCGGGCCGGCGGCGCGACGGTTGCGCGGAACAGGTCGCTGCCGTCCAGGAAATCGTAGAGCAGCGCGGCCTTGTGGCGGTTGCGTGCTTCCATGGCCTCGATCCCACCCTGGCGGAGGACCCAGTCGAAGACGAGGCCGGCGATGTAGATCGCGTAGCAGGGCGGGGTGTTGTGGCACGAGTTGGCCTTGGCGTGGGTTTGGTAATCGAGCATGGCCGGGACTTTGGGGCCGGCGTGCCCGATCAGGTCTTCGCGAATGATCACGATCGTCATGCCCGCCATGCCGGCGTTCTTCTGGGCACCGGCATAGATGAGCCCGAAATCCTCCACGCGATAGCGCTGGGCCAGGATGTTGGACGACATGTCGGCGACCAGCGGGATCGCCTCGAACCGGGGCGGTGGCGCCAGTTTCGGGTCGTAACAGGTACCGAAAATGGTGTTGTTGGTCGTGATGTGGACGTAATCGAGGTCCGGATCGACCCGGCTCGGTTCGCACGGGGGCAGGGTCGTGAATCCCGTGTCCTCCGAACTGGCCAGAATCTGCGTTTCGCCGTACTTGCGTGCTTCGGCGATGGCTTTCTTGGACCAGGAGCCCGTGTGAAGAAAACCCGCGCGATGCGACTTGCGGAACAGGTTCAGCGGCACCATGGCGAATTGGGTGAAGGCGCCGCCCTGGAGGAACAGGACGCGGTAGTGGGACGGAATCGACATCAGGTCGCGCAGGCGTCGTTCGGTGGCTTCCAGGATGTCGGTGAACATCTTGGAACGGTGGCTCATTTCCATGACCGACATGCCCGAGCCCCGGTGATCCATCATTTCTTCGGCTGCCAGGTGCAACACTTCTTCGGGCAGGGTGGAAGGACCGGCGGAGAAATTGAAAACTCTGGTCACGGCAGACCTCCTCGATGTCGAAACCCACGATCGCCGCACGCGGTGGCCGAAGCGCTCGTGTGAACGTCCGGAGCCCGCTGAAACGACGGCGAGCTCGGAATGGGCACATTCTAGCGGGAGCGCATCGGAAAGGGTATCCGAAATCGAGGCTGCGGTCGGCGCGCCGGAGCGCCGGTTCGGCGCGGGGATCGGTCGAGATCGATGCGATCCGAGGATGTGTGCGAACGCACCGTTGTGGTAAAGGTCCCAAATCTAGGCGGGATCGGGTTATGATAAATGCACATCAGCCGATGCCAGTCAGAAGGCTTCTCCTTTTCTACGACCGGTTTGCGACTTTCGCGAAGAACCGGATCGCAGATCGGGAAGGGCTTTTTCCATTCCGCTTCAGGATATTCGGACATTCGCGCATACGGAGTATTTGGTGATTAAAGTTCCCTCCATCACCTTCGGCGACATCGAAATCGATGATCACAAGGTCTATCAATTCGACAAGGGGATCCCCGGACTCAGGGGCATCCACAAGTACGCGATTGTCGAGGCCGAAGATACCGAGCCCGTCAAATGGCTCCAGGCCCTCGAGCCGCCCTATATCACGCTGATGATGCTCGATCCCGCCATCGTCGACAGCGATTATTCGGTCAACCTCACGGACGAACATCTCAAGATCCTGGGAAATCCAACGATGCAGGAGGTTTTCCTGATGGTTTTGATCGTGGTCCCCGAGGATGCCCATAACATGACCGCAAACCTGCTGGCGCCACTCGTTTTCAATCTCGCCGCCCGCAAGGCGCTCCAGGTTGTGGTCGAAGGCTCGCCGGAGATGCTCCGAGTCAAGGTAATCAAGGATTGAGGCATTCATGTTAGTCTTTTCGCGCAAAAAAGATGATGCAATCGTCATCGGATCCGACATCGAGATCAAGATCATTTCCATCGGGCGGGATACGGTCAAGATCGGCATCAATGCACCGCGCCACGTCACGATTCACCGCAAAGAGATCTACCTGGCGATCGAAGAGGAAAACCGGAAGGCCGCGGCCAAGTCCATCAACGCTTCGCAACTGGATCTCATCAAGAGCCTGGTCAAGAAAAAGAAATAGCGGGCGGGGCTACAACAATCCGCTGCCCTTCACTTCCAGGTAACTGTTGATCATCGAAACCGGCAACATTTCGGGCGTGACGTCGAGGCTGAGCACGTTTTTCTGTTTGAGTTGTTGGTAGATCTGTTCCCGATCGGCCATGTAGAGATGGGTGGCCGCCAGCCGCAGGCCGCTTTCCAAATCCGTGACACTGCCCTCGACGACCTCGTCCAACACCTGCTCGCGCATGCTGGCCACGAGTACCAGGTGCTTGCGTCGCAGCAGTTGGAGTGCGGGCAGCAGTTCGCCGTCGTCCTCGTCGCGAAGGTTGGTGATGAGCACGATCAGGCTGCGTTTGCGCACGTGTCGCAGCACCTGTTGGGCGACGCCGAGGAAATCGGAGGTCTCGTGGCCCGGTTGGATGTCGTAGATGCGGTCGAGGATCAGGTTGAGTTGGGGTGCGCCCTTGCGCGGGGCCAGCCAGCGGCGCCCCCCGCTGAAGGTCATCAGGCCCACCGCATCGCCGTGGCGCAGGGCCACGTGGGTCATCAGCAGGACCGCGTTGAGCGCGTGATCGAAGTGGCTGAGCTGTCCGTCCTGGGTGCGCATCGTCTGGCCGCAGTCCATGAGGAACACCACCTGTTGGTTGCGTTCGTCCTGGTGTTCGCGGGAAATCAGTTTGCGCATGCGCGACGAGGCCTTCCAATCGATCTGGCGCATCGAATCGCCCTGCACGAACTCGCGCAATTGGTGGAACTCGCGCCCTTCGCCGCGGCGCTGGCGGCGGTGGATGCCGAGTTGGCTCAGGCGCTGGTGGGTGGCCAGCAGGGTGTACTTGGCCACCGCCTGGAAATTGGGGTAGACCCGGACTTCGGAAGGCTCGCCCACCATGGCCGAGCGGTGCCAGAACCCGAAGGGAGAGCCCAGCAGCACCTGGGTCTTGCCGAACGTCAGATCGCCGCGCGTGACCGGCTTGAGCCGATAGGCCATTTCGCGCCACTGGCCGGGAACCAATGCGACCTGAAGCGGCAGGTCGCGGGTCTGGCACTGCGGTGGGTGGAAGTCGTGGACATCCACCGTCAGGGCGTGCGAGCCGGGACCCTCCACCCGCAGGTGAACCTCCGTCCAGGCGCCCAGCGCGAGGGCGTGGGGAACCTTGCGGACGACCTTCGGCAGGGGCAGGGCGCGAGCGCGCAAGGCGTCGATCGCGAGGATCGTGCCCGCCACGAGGACCACCACCAGCCAGGGCTGGCGAAGGGCCGGGAAGAATCCCACCAGCACCGCCAGGCCCAGCACGGCGCCCCAAAGGCGAAGCGTGCGACGGGTCGGTCTCATAAACGGGGTGCCTCTACGTGGGAGAGAATCTCGCGCAGCACGTGCTCGGTGGTGCGCCCCTCGATTTCCATGTCCGGGGTCAGCACCATGCGGTGGCGCAACGCGGGCAGCGCCACGTCCTTGATGTCGTCGGGTGTCACGAAATCGCGATGTTGGAGGAGGGCATAGGCCCGGGCGGCACGCAGCAGCCCGATGGAGCCGCGCGGCCCCGCCCCGATCGAGACGCCCGACCAGTCCCGTGTGGCGCGCACCAGGCGAACCGCGTACTCCACCACCTTGCGGTCCAGTTCCAGGCGAGCGACCGCCTGTTGGGTGGCGAGCAGTCCGGCCTGATCGGTCACGGTCTCCACCTGGCTCAGGTCGAAGCTGTCGCCGACCTTGCCGCCGACGACCTGCTCCACCAATTGGAACTCCTCCGTTTCCTGCGGATAGTCGATGTGGATCTTCAGGAGGAACCGGTCCAGTTGGGCATCGGGCAGGGGATAGGTGCCCTCCTGCTCGATCGGGTTCTGGGTGGCGAGGGTCATGAACGGGCGCGGCAGGTTCATGGTGCGCCCTTCCAGGGTCACCTGCTGTTCCTGCATCGCCTCCAGCAGGGACGACTGGGTCTTGGCGGGGGCGCGATTGATTTCGTCGGCCAGCAGGATTTGGGTGAAGATCGGTCCGCGGCGGATTTTGAATTGGCCCTGCTGCATGTCGTACATGACGTGCCCCATGACGTCGCTGGGCATCAGATCGGGGGTGAACTGGATGCGGGCGTGACCACCGCCGAACGTCTTGGCCAGGGCGCGAACCAACAAGGTCTTGCCCAGTCCGGGGACGCCTTCGATCAGCACGTGCCCGCTGGCCAGCAAGCCCACCAGAACCTGGTCGATCACCTCGTGTTGGCCGACGATGACCTTGGCGATCTGGTCGCGCATGCGCACCACCCGTTCCGCCGCCGCGGCAAGCTCCTCCTTGGCGGGGGGCGGCGTCTCCACGGGCGGCGGGGCCGTCTGTGGGCCGCCGAAGGCGGGATTCTGCGGCAGTTGCTGCTCGTTCATAAGGCTCTCCTAATCGTTTCGATGTCGATGACGGTTTGCAGGAACACGTCCTCTTTTTCCAGGTCCTCGCGTTTCACGGCCTGTTGAATGCGCAGGCCGGTGAGTCCACTGATCTCGGCGATCCGTTCGTGGACCTCGCGATCCTCCAGTTTTTGCCAGCCCGGGTGTCGGTGACGCAGGCGCGACCACATGATGCCGCGCAACACCTCGACCATGTGGAGGCCGAACCCGCGCCGCCAGAGAAAGGCGCCCGAGGCTTCGATGTGTTCCAGGAGGCGGCGGCGGTCGAGCGGCGGATCGGGTTCGATCGGTCCTTGGCGGCTGCCCATCCGCCACAGCGTGAAGCCCGTCAGCAGGGCCAGCGCCAGAAGGGCCGGCCAGCCCTTGTTGAAAAACAGGGTCCAGAACGATTCGTACTCCTCGCCATAGACCAGCCAGACCGAGCCGGGCGCCTCACCGGTTTGGGTGATGATCTCCCAGAAGACGAAGGCGTTGTCGTGGCGACCGATGTGATCGTTGTCGAAGAGGTCGCTCTCCGACAGCACGCCCACCGTGCCCTGGTCGAACGCGGTCGAAACGTACCAGAACCCGAAATCGTCCTTGAGGTACATGATCGTCTCTTCGGAAGGGAAGAGGACGCGGCGCGCGCTGCGGAAGGTCGTCTTGATCGTGACACTTTCGTTCCAGGTGAGTTCGTGGGGCTCGTCGAGGTATTCGGTACCGTCGAAATTCACGCCGAACCCGAAATCGGTCAGCAGCGAATCCTGGCGTTCGTCGTCGTCTCGGTCCTGGGCGACGATGATCAGTTGGCCGCCGCGGGACACCCAGTCCTTCAGTTCCTCGTTGCGTTCGCGGCTGAAGGCATGGCGCGTGGCGGCCAGGAACAGGAACTCGTCGGTGTCGGGCAGGGATTGTCCGTTGCCGAGCCGGCGCAGGCTCTTGGTCCGAACCCCGCGGGTCTCCAGGAAGCGGACCGCGGCGTGGAACGGGTTGGTGCGCGCTTCCCCCTGGCGGCCGGTGTTGACGGTGATTTCCTTTTTTTCGAACAGGGCCAGGAAGAGCAGGACGACCAGGGCCAGCAACGAGAAAAACAGGAAAGGCGTCAACCAGGGTGATTTTTCCTTCACGTCACCACCCCCAGATGTTTCATCCAGCTTTGGCACAGGGATTCGAACCGTTCGCCTTCCGGCATGCGGTGGGCATAGGCCGCGGCCTGCCAGGCCAGGGTGAGATCGGCAAAAAACTGGGCCGGCTCACCTTCGATCTGGCGCCGCACCAGGCGCAGGCATTCGCCCTCGGTGGCGAAGTCGGCGATCTCGATGCGTCCCGATTCGACCAGGCGGTGGATGGCTCCCCGGAACAGGAGGCTCAGGGCCTCGCGCCCGTTGCCGCTCTGCCACCGCTGGCGGGCGGCCTGGACGATGTCGGTCGGAAGGGTCGTCGGATCGATGGCGAACCCCTCTCCCTTCTGGAGATCGGGCACCACTTCCGCCGGTTTTTCGGCGGACAGGGCTTCCAGGCCGCGTGGTTTGCGGCGGTTGATCAAGTAGATGACGAAGGCGACCAACAGAATGATCGCGATGGCCAAAAGGCCGTAGAACAGGAATTTGCCGAACACACCGAGCATGCCCAACGCACTCAGGTCCAGGTCCTCGGATTCGGAAGCCTCGGGTGTTTCCTCGGGATCGAGGCGCAACCGCCAGCGCGTCACCGTCTTTTCTTCGCCGAACTCGGGCGCGGTCATGACCGTGCGAATGTCTTCCTTGGCCGAACTGACCGCTTCTTCCTGGGCGATGGCGGGTGGCGCCGCGAACCAGGCGGCCAACGCGCAGCAGAGCAGCATGGAGATCTTGGTTCCCTCCTGCAACCGAACCGCGATGCGCTTGAACGCCAACTCCAGATCCCAACCCTCCAGCAGGGTGCGCCTGTTGATGTAGAGCGAGAAACAGGTGGCCGCGTAGAAGGGTTCCAGGATCAACGAAGCCAGGATGTAGAAATTGACCATGACGAGGGGCAGCCCTTCTTCACCGGCGCCCCAACCCAGGGTGCCGGCATAGGCTTCCGGGACGAGCAGCATCACCAACTGGTAGAAGCCGTAGGCCAGGATCCATTCGAAGACGAAGTAGGCCATGGTGACGAGCATGGTGTATTCGACGAGGGTGCGGGTCAGCAGGGAAACGCGGGACTGGCGCTTCTTGCCGCGCATGTTCTCCAACATGTACACGGGCATGTCGATCAGGCGGTTGGGGCTGAGGCGAAACCAGAACAGGGGACCGAGCCAGGGCAGGCGGATCTGGCCCGGCAGGGCCTTGAGCGTCTCGGTGGTGGTGGGAGGGTCGCCGAACATGGCGCGGCTGAGGACGAAAATCGGGATGCGATCCCAAATCGGTTTGAGCCACCAGAACAGGAACAGCAACAGCCAGGGGAGCTGATGGGAACACAGGTTTAGGAAGGCCCAGAACGGCAGCAGGATTACCAGCCAAGGCCCGTAGATCGCGCCGAACCAGCGTTGGGTCATGCGAATGCCGAGGTCCATGGCCTCGTGCGGGCGGCGTGGCCGGACCTCGACGGTCAAATCTTCAATGTTCATGAGACCGTCCTGCCAGGCCCAGGTAGGCGAAGACGCCGGTCCACAAGAGGGCCGCGACTCCGTATTTGATCGGGGCCGGAAAGATGCGTGGTGACCAGAAGGCTTCGATGCCCGCAGCGATGAACAGCATGCCCGCCATGCCGTAGACGATCGGCAGCGCGTTGCGGCCCGCGACTTTCAGGGCCTGGGCCCGCGACAGCCGACCCGGGGCCATCAGGGCCAGGCCGAGCCGGAACCCCGCCACGCCGGAAAGCACGATGGCCGTCAGTTCGAAGGAGCCGTGGCCACAGACGAAGAGCGTGAAGTTTTGCGCATATTCCATGTTGAGCATGTGGCCGGAGACCGCGCCCAGGAAGAAACCGTTGAACAGCAGCGTGAACAGGCTGCCGATGCCGGCCAGCAGACCGCCGGCGAAGGTGCTCAGGCCGATGCCCGTGTTGTGGCGGATGTAATGGCCGAACATGAGAATGTCGGAGCCGATCGTGCGTTCGTTCTCGTGGGCCTTTTCGTACATGGCCTCCATGTAGGCCACGTATTCGGGGGGCAGGATCGTGTAGATCAATTCGGGATCCACGTGAATGGCGGCGATCATCCCGATGAAGGGCCCGTAGAACAGGAAGGTGCAGAGCCAGAAGAGGCGGGCCTCGCGTCGCACCGCACGCGGAAAATCGCGGGCGATGAAGCGCCAGATCTCGCCGAGCGTGTTGCCGCGGGGCTGGTAGAACACCTGGTGGGCCTTGAGCACCATCAGGTTGAGCCGGTCCACCAGGCGCGCGCTGTAGCGACGGTCGCGCGCCAGCGAGAGGTGTTTGCAGACCCGGCGGTAATTCTTGGGGAAGTCGGCCAGCTCCGCTTGGGATGCCTTGCGGGCCTTGATGCGGTCCAACACGCCGTCGAATTCGAGCCAATGGTTGTCGTGGCGTTTCTCGAACGCTTCCTGTTTCATCGGCGCGTCCCCACCAACCAATTCGCGAAGCCGTACAGGGCCTCCACCGCTTTCAAACCCTGCTTGTGGGTCAGCGGTTCCAAATGACTGGCCAATTCCTCGGCGCGGTTGCCGGGCAGGGTCTGGGCCCGTTCGCCGAAGGAGATCACCGCCCGTTGTTCGGTGAGTGAAAGTGCCGCGGGCGGTGGCAAGGGCGGCTGTTGCGGGATGCTCTCGGGGCTTGGCGACGCCAACATACGGTAGATGACCAGGGTGCCGGCGACGCGATCGCCCAGCCGCTGGAACCGCGCGCTGGCGAGACAGGAGCCCAAACCGAACGCGAAACCGAAGGGCAGGAAATCTACCGCCCGAAGCAGGTTCCGCAGCATGGCGCCGCGCATGCCGATGGGAGTGCCGTCCTCGTGGATGACCTCCAATCCCATGATGCGCTTGCCGGGGGTCTGGCCCTTGTTGTAGACCTCGAACAGCACGAAGTAGAACCACTCCATGAAGAACGCGAAAATCGAGAAAATACCCCAACCGGCCTCCCCCATGAAGAGGAGCGCGCTGCCGAAGGCGATGTAGGCCATACTGCGGATCAGGGAATCGATGATCAGCGCGAGGGCACGTGACACGGGTCCTGCGACTTTCAAATTGATTTGGACGCCTTCCGGCGTTTCGATGGCATGGAGGGTATCCAGCATTCAGGGACCTTCTGGTATAGGAACTTGGAGCCCAAGTACCGACTTCCCTATCAAAGGCGGCAACGATGCGCAAATAGTACCAGAAAATGCCGGATCGACGGATCGGGGCGTGCGCGTGCTGGATCGGGTGGTCGATGGAGGCCGGTCGAGACCGCGTGGTACGGGTCGACCGGCATGGGTCACGCTCGGTTTCGGCATGGATTGCCGCGATGTCGCGCTCCGTGCGTTTCGTCCCGAATGGTACCCGTGCGGCCAGGCCATTCGGGGACGCGCCTCAATCCAGCGTCTTGGGAGCCCGTTTGATATCGCGAAACATGCGCATCTCCTTGCGGATCTCCTCCACGGGACGGCCCTGTTCGCGGCTCATTTCGGCCAGTGTCTTTTCGTCCGGTTCCAGTGGGAGGTATCCGTCCGCCCGTTCCCGGATCGCGGCATCGCGTTGTTTCGCGGCGCGGGATTCCCGCAGCATGGTTTCCACTCCGGAGGGCATGGCGCTGATGCCCAATTTCTTGAGGAACTCCTGGTCCTCCAGCGTGAATCTCCCCTCGAAACTCTGAGTGTCTCGTCCTTTCTTCTTGCTCATGATGCCTCCCAAAAATCCCATATGGTCGGTGTCGAGACCGATCCGAGTAGCCCTTTCCCGGGTTACCGATCCGCTTGACCGATCAGTTTGTGCAGCGTCTCCTGGAGAAGCTGCTTATTGAAGGGTTTGAACACGATTTCATTGATACCGGCCTCGAGAATTTCCTCGTCTTTGGGTTGATCCACGGGGGTGGTGATCATGACCACCGGCAGTTCGTCCACCGCGAATTGGGCTCTCACCTGACGAGCCAGATCCAGGCCGGAACATTCGGGCATGTTGAGATCGGTGAAAATCAGGGCGGGTTGCTCTTCACCCAGGTTGGCAAGGGCCTCGGAGGGCGAAGGGAATCCACGGCAGCGATAGCCGAGATTTTTGACGAGACGGGCCAGCATCATCAGGACCGTCCGTGAATCGTCGATGGCAAATACGAGCTGGGGTTCACAGGGCTCCGCGGGTTGGGCACGAGTGGGTTCGGCGGCCTCCTCGGGCTCGGTGTCCGGTTGAGAAGGAGCGGGTTCGGTGGCTTCGAACGATTCTGCGCCGTTCAGGAGATTCAAGAACTTGTGGGCGGCCCGAGCCAACTGGGCATCGTCGCTTTGACTCATGAGCCGCACGCTGTCTTGGGCGGTGGCGTTGTCCGAGCCGATCAGGGCGTCCAGCCAGCGTCGGGTCCAATTCGGTCGATTCTGGTGCAGCACCGTGCGGGTCCAGGTCTCCAGCAGAGCGGCACGGGGAAGGGTGGCCATGATTTCGAAGAGAATTTCGGCCTGTTCGTCGGAGAGGGTGGGCAGCAGCAGGGCCACCAGTTCCTGGCGGCGGTACAGCATCGAGGATACGACCTTGAACAGATTGGGACATTCGCGCAGGGTACTCGGTCGGATACCGACGAGAAGGAGCAGCAGGGGAATGGCCGTTTCGGGCGCGTGATTGCTCAATTCGAAAATGATCCGTCGCCGGAGTGTTTTCGAACCTTCCGCACAGCGAACGAGAATGATTTTGGTGCGCGCAAAATCATTGCTGTCCAGGCGGTTGCGGAATAGATGGAAGAATTTCTTTTCCTCTTCGTTCATGGGGTGGCTCGTTCGAAGAATTTGGCTCCTTGGATGACGGCGCGGGGGCGGGTAGGGTCGGCGACAGGTGGAGCCGACCGAAGCGCGGATTCGGGCTCCCCAAGTCGCGAACGATGGTGAGGCGTTTGTCCCTGGAAATGCGTGGATCGGTGGCGATTCCAAGTGCCGACACATACCTGCCCACCTGCGCTCGAGACCTTCCGAGTTCGGCGGAAGTGCGGGGAAGGCTTCAATGGCGAGGCCAGGTCCGAATCGATGAGTGACAGGAAATCGCGGAATTGGGTTTTTGGGAAGATGAAAAGGATTTGGAAACCATCATAAACCGTGATTGTACGAATTTGCCATCAAAACAATAGAAAAGGGCCGGGTTATTTGGAACCGATCGCGTAGAGTGCCTTGTGGGTTCGGAGGAACAAGGTCCCTTTCGCGATCGCCGGCGAAGCGGCCATCGGTTCCTGCATGTCGTTGCGTGCCAATACCTTGAACTCACGACCCGTCTGAATGACCGAAATCGTTCCATCCATGGCCGTCAGCAGGATTTTGTTGCCGGCGACCACGGGAGAGCCGCGGTGCCGTTGGTCATGGGTGCGCTTGCGGTAGATTTCCTTGCCGCTGGCGGCATCCATGCAGATCAGAACGCCGTTTTCCCGGCAGAGGTAGACCAGGCCGTCGTGAATCAGCGGCGAGGGGACGTCGGGTGTCTGATCCGACCGTTTCCAGGCGAAGAACTGATTTTTGTCGGTGATGTCGCCCTTGGCGCCCGAGGGTTTCAGGCCCAGGACCGGACCGCCCTTGGCCGAGGGCACCACGATCAGGTCGTCGTGGACCGCCGGGGTGGCGACAAATCGGTAGAAGGGGTTGTAATCGGGTTTTTGCAGGCCGCCGCAGCGCCAGATCTCGGCCCCGTCGGCCAGGTTGTGGGCGGTGATGTAGTCCGAACCGTGCGACAGCAACCATTCGTTGCCCTGAGCGCGGTACATGACCGGCGAGGCATAGGTGTGCCGGCTCTCCTGGCGGGCGTTGGATCGGCGTTCGTGGCGCCAGATCTCTTTGCCGGAACGCTTGTCGAGTGCCAGCACCAGTTGGGCGCCGTCGTGCATGAGTTGCAGGTACAGCCGGTCGCCGACGACCAGGGGACTGACGGCCATGCCCCAGTAGATACCGAAGGTTCCGTAGTCTTTCTGCATGTTGCGGCGCCACAGCTCCACGCCTTCGAAATCGTGAGCCGTGAGGGTGCCGGTCCCGAAAAAGGACCACACGTGGGTGCCGTCGGTGGTCGGCGAGGGTGCCGCTTCGTTGCTCTCACCTTGACGAATGTCGCGGTTGCCGTTGTCGATTTTGCGCTTCCACAGGGTTTTGCCGCGGGTATCCAGACACATCAGCACCAGGTCGTCGCCGTCGGCGCTGGTCAGGAAGATGCGGTCGCCCCAAATCACGGGTGTGGAGGGCGCGGGTCCCGGTAGGGGCGTGCGCCACAGCACGCTTTCGGTCTGGCTCCAGGTGGTGGGGATGGAGACGGCGGAACTGGTGCCGTTGTGGTTGGGGCCGCGCCAGTGGGGCCAGTGTTCACCGGAAAGTAGGGGAGAGGTCAAGGTTCCTGCGATCACGAGCAGGGAGAACCATCGAAACATGCGAGCTCCTTTTCGATCGCTTCGAACGTTTCATCAGTAGCCAGGACCTGGGTAGAACATCGGTCCCAGGGCCCCGAGAACATGAGTATTGAAGCAAACTACTGAAATGGAAGTCGATTATACCGTGAAGCGATTCATGGAGGGGAACAGCGCGGCCGGGGTCGGCATTCCAGGGGTCGGGGCTCGTGCGGCGTGCATGGCGCAGGGACCGACAGCCGACGGCGGCGCACGGCGTGGCGGCGCCATAAAACGAAAAAGGGGAGGGGCCTCGCGGCGCCCTCCCCCGTTTAGCTATCGGGTTTGTCGATCAGCGATTAGAAACGCAGTTGCGCGCTGAAGCGAACGGTGCGCGGGGTCTGGTAGAAGCGCGGGGTCAGGTAGGCGGGATCGGGAGATCCGTTGTCCTGCTCGGCAGTTTCTACGACCTGCGTGACTTCGTCGAAGTCGAACACGTTGAAGATGTCCATGCGCAGGTTGATCTGGCCGTTGCCGACCGTGAAGGGATACTGGGCGCTGAGGTCCACTTTGGACACGGTCGGGGTGGTACCCTGGGAACCGCGCGGAACCAGTTGGCCGCCCACGTAGAAGGATTCTTGGCCGTAAGCGGCCGCGAATTCGTCGGTGGGGTGAACGCCGAACGCGTTCTGGGGACGACCGGAGCGAACGCTCAGGTTGGCACCGAAGGAGAGCCCGCTGTCCAGTGCGTAGGCACCGAACACTTTCAGGTTGTGACGACGATCGTTGGGCAGGTTGCCGTAGCCGCCGTCCAACAGGCCGGGCTGGTCGAAGTTGGTGGTGATACCGGCGTCGTCCTGACCGTTGTCGGAACGTACCCAACCTTCGTAGTTACCGTAGGAGTGAGCCCAGGTGTAGGAACCCTGGATCATCCAGTTGTTTTCCCAGGCGCGCTGGAAGGTGAATTCAGCCGCGTAGTACTCGCGTTCCGCTTTGGGATAGCCCAATGCTTCGGCGGTCAAGGTGACCGAATCCAGGTCGCCGTCACCGTCGGTGTCGACGGAGAAGGTGAGGTCGGTACCGGGGTTGGTCAAGACGTAGAAGTCGAAACCGTGAGCGAAGTCGGGATCGCCGACGAACTCGTTGAGCGCCGCGTCGACCGCGATATCTTCGATGGCTTCACCCAGCGTACGGTGGACACCGCGAACGCCGACAGACCAGTTCTCGCTGATCTTGGTTTCGTAACCGATCACGAACTCGTCCTGGTACATGGGCTCGATGGAGGTGTCCAGGATTTCGCTGGTGTCGGGAACGGTGCCGTCGCCGAAGATGCTGATGTCGCCGCCCAAGGGGCTGTTGTGATCGGCGAAGATCGGAGAGTCGTCGCCGTTGCGGCCGGTCACTTCATAGTAACCTTCGGTGAAGAACTCGGCACCGGACATCCGGATGTTGGTGTTGGAAGCGATCGGCAGGTAGTAACGGCCGAAGTTCGCGTAGATCTTGGAGCTGCTGTCGCCCTTGGGATCGTAGATGAAACCGATACGGGGGGCGATCTGGTTGTCGACCTTGATGAAGGTGTTGCCTTCGGCGTTGCGGTTGTCGAAGGTCTCGTTGCGGAGACCGACGTTCAAGGTCAGCTTTTCGTTGATGGCCCAGCTATCCTGGATGTAGATCGCGGTGGTTTTCACTTCGAACTCACCGCCGCCGCGGAAGACGCGCTCGCGAACGATCGGGGTGCCCTCGGCGATGCCCCAGATGTTGCCGGCACCGGCCGACTCGTAGCGCCACCAGATGTCGCCGGAGTAGTTGGTTTTATCGAAAGAGGTGTTGGTTTCGAAGTCGAAACCGGCGCGGATGCTGTGGTTCTGGACGTACCAGTCCAGGTCCAGGCGCATGGCTTCGCGCTCGTCTTCGGCTTCGGACACGCTGCGGTTGACCCAGCTACCCAGGTTCAGGTTGGAGCCGTCTGCAGCGATTTCGGTGATACGGGGGTTGACGTCCAGCGGAGATTCACTGGTGCGGTTGAACTTGTTCTTACCGAACTGGGCGGAAACGAACAAGGTCGGGGTGATGGTACCGGTGTACTTGGCGATCAGGTTGTCACCACCGCGCTGGTGGGTGGCGGTACCCGACAAGTCGCCACGGCCGGAGCCGCGCACGAAGTCGTAGTTGGTCTGGTCGCGGTCGGTCTCGTCGGAGAATGCGGTCAATTCGAGGGTGTGGTTGGGGGTGATGTGCCAATCGAACTTGGCACCCCAGAAGGCATCGTCGGACTCGTAGACGCGGTCCTGGTCGACGCGGGCATCTTGAGTTTGCGAATCGCGGGGGTTGTACAGGGCGTAGAAGAAGGCGCGGTCTTTGACGATCGGGCCGCTCACGTAAATGTTCGCGTCCATGACGTCGCGCTCTTCGACGCTGTTGGTGCGGTCGATGGTGTCCGGGCTTTCGCTCGCCAGGGAATCGGGCTCCCAGTACAGGGTGACGCCGTAGTGGAATTCGTTGGTGCCGCTCTTGGTTACGGTGTTGATGACACCGCCGGTGGAGCGACCGAACTCGGCCTGGTAACCACCGGTCTTGACCTGCAGTTCTTCCAGGAATTCGAAGGGAACGGTGCTGCTGCCCAGACCGTTGCGGAAGTTGGTGGTGTTGAGGCCGTTGACCAGGTATGCGTTTTCCGCAACCGAAGCGCCGCCCAAGGAGGCCAGTTTCTGGCCGCCGTGCACGTCTTCCGTTTCGAACGCCTGGTCACCTTCGGTGGAACCGGGGGCCAACAGGGCGACGGCGGTTTGGTCGCGAACGACCGGTACACGCTCGGTGAGTTCTTCGGTACGTACGTTGAGGCCGAAGGTGGTCGAGGTGGTATCGACCAAAGACTCGGCCGCGGTTACGGTGATGACTTCGGAAACGTCACCGGGTGCGAGGGTCAGGTTCAAGGTGGTTTTGGCGCCCAAGCCGACGTGAACGTTGGCTTTCTTGGCGGTTTGGAATCCAGTCATGGTTGCCGTCACGGTGTATTTGCCGAGCGGGAGTGCCGGGAAACGGTAGGTTCCATTGTCACTCGTGACCATGTCTCTCTTTAGGCCTGTGTCCTGGTTTTCAATCACAACGACCACGCCGGGAACGGTTTCGCCTCCGGAGGTCGCTACGGTTCCCATCAGGAACCCATGGGTGTCGTCGCCGGCAAAGGTGTTCACACAGAACAATGCTGCGCACAGCACGACCCACCCTCTCCAAGGGATGGATTTAGACAGACTCATGGAAAAGTCCTCCTCTGTTGATTTTCCAAGGCTTATTGCATGAGCAAAAATGGTATGAACCATGTCCGCATATATTCGATTGAGCAGGGGAACCAGGTAACCACCGAGTCGGTCATCGCAATGTAGAGGCAAGCAACTAAGAACGTATCTCTATGGGAAAACGTGCCCTTTCGTTCATGTATGTCGTGCTTCGCCTCGAGAAAAAGCCAGTCTGAATGAAGCGTTTTTTCGCGCCGATGGGGTTCGCGACTCACGGAGCACCCATCTCCGTTCACCCTTGTCGCGGGGTCCGACTATCGGCTACCGCTCGGTTTTCATCTACCTATTCCCCACCTCCTTGGGTAACCATGCACGTTTCGTCAACGGGCATGGGCCTTATTGGAGATTCGTCTCAATGTTGATTCGAATGCTAAGCGTCGCTACAGCCTAACTCAAATTCGCCGGTAACTTCAACAGCGTTATTGTCATCACAGAATTCTTCGCCGAAGTATATGCCTCGTTTGAATTGCAGAAGGGGGGCTTCTTTTTGTGTGATGCGGAAAATCCCTGGCCGTTCGCGTTTGCCCACCCGTTCGGGAATTTGTCTCGGAAACCCTGTGATGCGACACTTTTAACAAAACACTCACAAAGGCGTGGGGCCTTGCCGATCGCGGGAACGGCCGCGCCACATGCGCTCGGCGGTTCCTTGATTCGCCCTGGGATTTTTTTTGAGCCGAAGATTGGGTTTTCTGTTATCCTCTTGGCGAGATTCTTTCCACTTCCATTTTTTTTCTTTTTCGATGACCTGTTGGACACATGACTATCCAATCTTCTTCCCAAACAGATCTCTTGATGGAACTACAGTCATTGCGTGAAGAGAACCGGCGACTCAAACAGGAGTTGCAGGCCACACGCCATCGGGTCGTCGACGCTCCATTTCTCCAGACGATGATCGACGCGATTCCCACGCCGGTCTTCTATAAGGACATCGAAGGGCGGTACCTGGGCTGCAATCAGGCGTTCGAGGTCTTTTCCGGATTGTCGCGCGAGCGAATCGTCGGCCAAACCGTATTGGACCTGCTGCCGCGCGACATGGCCCTGCCGCACGTGCACATCGATGCCGAGCTGCTGGCCGCCGGCGGGATGCGGGTCATGGAAGCCAAGGTCCGGTTTCCCAACGGCAGCACCCACGACATGCTGGTTCACCAGGCCCTGTTCACCAACGCGTCCGGCGAGGTGGCGGGCATCATCGGCGTGATGGTGGATATCACCGATCGCAAATGCGCCGAGGAGCAGATTCGCTACATCGCTTCCCATGACGCGTTGACGGGACTGCCCAATCGCTCGCTGTTCATGGATCATTTCTCCAAGGCCCTGGCTCGCGGGCGACGCGATCAGACCCTGGTGCTGCTGCTTTTCGTCGACCTGGACGGATTCAAGCTGGTCAACGATCGCTACGGCCACGGCGCCGGCGACAGCCTGCTGCGCGAGGTGGGCGTGCGCCTCTCCGATTCTGTGCGCGAAACCGATACGGTCGCCCGCCTGGGCGGCGACGAGTTCACGGTTCTGCTGACGGGGGTGACCGAGGTCGCCGCGGGGGCGCGGGTCGCCGAAGCGATTCTCTCGCGGCTGAACGAACCGTTCCGCGTGGAGGGTGGCCAGGCCTATATCGGATGTAGCATCGGTATCGCGGTCTACGGCCGCGACGGCACCACCGCCGACGATCTGATTCGCAGTGCCGATGCAGCCATGTACGCCGTGAAACGCATGGGCAAGGATGCCTACCGATTCGCTTCGCAGAAGGGTCAACTGGTCAGTGTCAATTTTTGATGCGAACGGCGTTCTAAAGCCGAACGGTTCGGTCGTCGGCCCTGCAAGGTCCGCGAAGCCCCCGTCACTCACCCGAGCGTCACATTTCCCGTCAACCACGTCTTGACTTTTGTCCGACCTCTATTAAGATAGGGCTGTTCCAATGCGCATCGGGCGATTAACTCAGCGGTAGAGTGCTACCTTCACACGGTAGAAGTCACTGGTTCGAACCCAGTATCGCCCACTCTCATACTTATATAAAGTAGCCGTCCTCGCAGCGCGTTTCCTCGGCAGCGATACATGGGGTTCCGATCCGAGCATGGGTCGATGGGGCTCGGTCCCGTTCGGAGCCTGGCTTGCGCCCACTTTTTTCGCCGAGATCGCGGAGGACACCGCGTCGTGTCACCCCCTTCGAGTGTGAATCGGGCTCCCGTTCCGGATGGTGGTGTTCGGCTCCGGTTATCATCGAGCCCTCGGTCCTCTTAGCGCGGATCGCCGTTTTTCGATCCTTGGCCGACGGCCTCGAATTTGGTGTTCGTGCCGATTTCCAGGCAATTAGGACTGTTTGTGGAGGGCTTCGTTTTTAGATGTCCTAGTTGCTTTCTGGTGTGTAATTTGATATTGTGCAACTATTCATTAAATGACAAATAGCTGTTTTCTTGAATTCTAATGGCGCGGTCCGTGAACCGTGACTTGGTGGTTTTCAATTATTTCTGTGTTTTTTGGCGCACACTTCGAATTCTCGGCAGTTTACTAAAGCAATCCGCACAATTCTTCACTCCTTTTCGCTGAACGAAATCGGTTCACTCGTGGTCGGGACGGCATTGCCGGCTTCCGTTCGTTTCGAACAAATCCGTGTGGTCATTCACATTCGCCAATCACGATTCGCCCGAGGGAGAAGGGGCAATCGGCAACACATCTGGCGGAACGGGTTCCTTCCTGCCGGTGCGGCGGCTTCGCGTCCAACCATTTCGAGCGAAGCGGCTCGTCCCGTCTGTTTGGCCATGTCGATGCGACGTTTTGTGTGAGCGTCGTTCGGTGCATTGCGAACCTCCTTTCGATGGCGGTTCGGGTGGACGAATCGAGTTGTCTGGGAGCGACTCGTCTCGTCGAGAAGGAGCTTGAGCATGATCGTGAAAACTGTGCGTGGCAATCTGTTCCGAAGTGCGGTTCTCTGGATGGCCCTCCTTGTGGGCTTCGGCATTCATGGCGAGGATTCGCTCTTGGATCAGGACTTTTCCAGTCTGTCCCTCGAGGAGCTGCTCCAAATCAAGGTTTCGTCGGCTTCCGGCATCGAAGAGACCCTGCGGGATGCGCCCGCGGTCATGGTCGTCATCACCCAGAACGACATACAACGCAGAGGGTACACGGACCTCGTGGAAGTCATCGGCGACCTGCCGGGCTTCGACGTCTCGATCAGTCAGGGCACGGCCTTCGCCACGGCCTACCAGCGCGGTTATCGCACGCCGTTCACCCAACGGGTGCTTTTCCTGATCAACGGCGTGGTGACCAACATGCTGTGGTCCCACAATTTCGTCATCAGCCGCCAATATCCGCTGAGCAACGTGGATCGGATCGAGGTACTGTACGGGCCTGCCGGCGCCGTGTACGGGCCCAACGCCTTTTCGGGGGTCGTCAACCTGATCACCAAGAACCCCAGTGAGTTCGGTTCCGAATCCCATTTTGCGGCATCGCTGCAAGTCGGGTCTTTCGAAAGTGCCGGCGTCGATCTGACGGCCGGTGGCAGCATCGGCGATTTGCGGTACGCCATCAGCGGGCGGATCTTCGCAAGCGACGAGGCCGATCTGGACGACATGCCCGGGACGACCTTCATCCGTCCCGAACTCTTGAGTGATCGCGACCTCTGGGGCCCCGTGTTGGCCCAGAACTTCCGCGATGTGAGCTATGGCGAGTACGCCAATCGCTCCGATAATTGGGGGATCGTGGCCGAGTTCGTCTACAAGAATTTGACGGCCGGGATCACCAGTTGGGAAACCGACGAGGGCTACGGCGTGTACTACGCGTTCGACCGGACCCAGCCGAACCAGGGCTGGATCAACGGCGGCACCCAACTCTACTTCAAGCACGAGGGACTGTTGGCCGGAAAGGTGAAAGTGAAGAACGAGGTCACCCTGCGTGAGGACGGCATCTCCGGCGGTTGGGTCGAGGCCACGCCGGATTGGCGCGCGGGTGCGGAGCAGTACAGTTTCGTGTCGATTTCCGATTGGAATTCGGAAAACAGCGCCTGGAAACTACGCCAGGATTACGATTGGCAGGTGAATCCGAAGCTGCGCCTGACCGGTGGCATCAAATACGAGCGGAAAGAGCTGACCAAAGCCTACGACATCTGTCAATACTGGGCCGGCTCGCTGTGTACCTCGGCCTCCAACGATTTGGATCCGGCTGCGCTGGACGCCCATCTGGGGTCACTGGGTAATTTCGACGGGTCCCTGACGGCGTCCTCCCTGGGTGCCGGCATTTATCACACGACGGTCGCCGACGGCGATTTTCCACCCTTGACCCTGACCTCCGGCACCGTTCCCACCGACAACCTGGCCGAGACCACCGACAAGGGGGTCTACCTCCAGGCGATCGGCCAAGTGCAGCAGTGGCATGTGCAGGCGGCCCTGCGATGGGATGAAAACAGTTTGTACGGCAGTTTCGTCAAACCTCGGGTTTCGGTGGTGCGCCCGATCGGCAAGAACTACACCGTCAAATTCCTCTACGGCGAGGCGTTTCAGGAACCGCCGCCCATCCAATTGTGGGGTGGCTGGACCGGTCGCGCCGCCAACCCCAACCTGCAGCCCGAAGAAATCCGCAACCTGGAATTCGTGTTCTTGGCCCAGACGCGTCGCATGCTGCACGAATGTTCGCTGTATCAGGCCGAATACACGGACGTGATCAAGGAAGAAGCGGAAAACGCCGGCGATCGCACGATCCTGGGTCTCGAGTATCGCGGGCGCTTCAAGTTCGATCACTTCCGGGTCGGGCTGGACAGCATCAGCGGGTACGTGTATTACAGCTACACCGATGCCGAGAGCAGCATTCATTACGATCACGACCAGGGGCTCTGGCTGGAGGGCGATACGGATTTGGGCGATATCGCGCCGCACAAGATCAACTTGGGTTTGGACGTGCCTTTGGGTGAACGTCTACACGCCTTCCTGCGCACCAATTGGGTGTCCGATCGGAAGCTGTATTCGCGCAATCCCCTTCGGGCCCAAGACGAGGACCTGGATGGCTACACGAGGGTGGACGCTTTTGTCAGTTACCGCTGGCACCAGGTGTCGCTCGGCCTGAAGGCCAACAACCTGTTCGACGAAACGCATTTTCATCCGGGCACCGAATCGGCCGCCGCGGGTGACGACGGCAGTCAGCGCAGCCTCGCCTTTCACAGCTCGGTGCTGCCCCAGGTCGGGCGAAACTGGCAGCTTCAACTCAATTTCAACTGGTGATCCTTCAGCCTGCATCCTCGTGCACGATATCGCTCAAGACATCGCGTACCATCGCGTCATGCTCGTCTTCCAGGGCGTCGGACGCAATGGATCGCACGAACAAGGGGCCCACCGCCTCCAGCGCGGTGGCCGCCACCAGGCGCATCTGGGATCCCTCCTCTTTCAGCAGGGGCCTCAAAAAGGGAATCAATCGCGGATGGGGGATCAGACGGGCCGTATCCGCGGCCCAAAGTCGCACGGCGGGATGTTCACTGCACAGTGCCGCTTCCAGGTGGGGCCAAACCGTTTCGGCCGGGAACCGGCGAATGACGGCCTGCACGCTTTCGTATACGGTCAGATCTTCCCAGTCTCCAAAGGAGTTGAGATAGAGCGGGATGCAGGCTTCATCGGGGTGATCGTAGAAATGGTCGGTGGTGGCCCGGTATAGGTGCCAATCGGCTTCGCTGGGTCGATCGGGCATGGGCTGCCGGGTTCGCAGAAAGGCCAATGCCTCGTGTGCTTGCATGTGGACCTCGGTGAGTTGTATTCGAACCGGATGACTCCTGTTATACAACTTCTAGACAACCCGTTCAATGGAAATGTACCGCGGTGAATCGGTCTCCTCGTGTTCCCTTCGGCCGTCCGCCCTTCGATCGCCATCGACCTTTGTCCTGCATGGTCGCGGATCCGCGGTGTTTCCCGGGATCCCCCACGGATCGCTCAAATGACTTCCAACACGGCGCGCGGCACCCAGCCGTTGTACCCGTTGGCCAGACGAATGCGGAACCAGCCCGGCGATTCGTCGAGGATTTGGCAGCGGATGCCCTCGTGAATGGTGAAGTTCACCGTCTCGCGGGTGGAGGGGCCGGCGAGGACCTCTACCTGTGCTGCCAAGATGACCGCGAAGTCGTTGCGTGACAATTGGCGGTACTGAAGGAATGCGGTGCCCATCAGCAACAGGCCCAGGGTGGCACCGATGACCATGACGTATCCCAGCCACTTGCCCGATTTGGGGCGAATCACGATCACCAGCGAAGCCAGGCCGCCGACGACGAGAAAAAGCAGGCTCAAATAGAACACCGTGCTGTAGTTCATGCGGTTCCAGAGGAGATCGACGCTGCGCAGGAAGGCTTCGTCCTCGTTTTCGATGATGGGATCCACGCGCGATTCGTTGGCCAATGTCAGGTTGTTATGGATGTCGTCATCGCCTGGCAGGAACTTTTCGGCCCGGTAGTAGTGCAGGATCGCCTTGCCCAGTTTTTGGGATTTGAAATAGGCGTTGCCCAGGTTGTAGTGGATTTTGCCGTTTTCCGCGCCTTCCGCCAGCAAGGACTCGTATTTCTCCGCCGCGATGTCGAAACGCTCTTCCTGGTAGGCCTGGTTGGCTTCCTGCCAAAGGCCGTCCGTCGAGGCTGAATACAACAGGCAAAGTGCTAAGGACATGATCACGACAAAACCCCCTCTAGCGATTTGACGGTGGCCACCGTTTTGTTCAACAACTGTTCGCGTGCACCCGCGCTTCCCGGTGTGAAACGGGCCAATTCGATGGATTCCATGCAGGCGTTGACATCGTCGAAATGGGTCGGTTCGATGCCGTCCTTCTCGAGCCGGTTGCGAATCATCTCCAGCGAAATGCCCTGGGCCGGCCGGTCCCATTTGTCGCCGAAGTAGCCCAGCAGGGCATCGGCCAAACCGGCGTAAAAGGGCTCGCCCTCCTTGGACTTGAGCGGGCCGACGGCTTTCTGGAAGTTTTTCCAGGCGTATTTGGAACGGAAGCGGTTTTTGTGGTCCTGGCCACGCGAGCGCATCAGCAGACCCACGAAGACGAGGAGGTCGAGCACGAGGAATCCGGCGGCGGTCTGGACCAGCAGCATCGGGCGCTGCAGCTTGGGCTTGCCGGAGATGTCTCCCAGGTCACCCAGCTTGATGTAGTTGAGGTTCTGCTCCGCCAGGATGGTCCCGGATTCGCGCCCCACGGAAACCTGGCCGCCCGCGAGTCGCTCGCCTGGCGTGACTTCGAGGTTGAGGATCTTTTCCGCGCTGGTGTGGTATCGGCCTTCCTCGGTGTTGAAGAACCCCACCCGGGGTAGGGGAATCTGGTAATCGCCTTCGCGCTTGGGTACCAGGGCGAAAACCCAGGTTTTCGAAATGACGCGACCGCCCCTGGTTTCCGAGGTGGGCGTGCCGCCCTCGTAGACCTCGAAGTCCCGTTTGAGGTTGTCGAGCGTGATGTCACTGACGGCGGCGAAGTTGCCGTCACCGGCGATCTCCACCTTGAGCGAAACCGAATCGCCGAGGCTGATCGAGGATTTGTCCAGTTCACCCTTGACGCTGAAGGAACCGACCAAACCGGTGAAGTTGGCCGGTTTGCCTTCCGCGGGCAGGGGCTTGATGGTCAACTCGAGGGCGTTGGTGGAGCGCCGCACTCGTTGCCAGTCCGCGAAAAAGGAGCGGCCCACGCTGACCGCCAGTTCGAATTCGGTGGGATCGACCGTCAGTTTGCCGGTCTTGTTGGCGTAGAGCAGGCGCTCGGCGAGGATGTCCACCTCGTAGCGTTTCGAATCGCGGATGACCGTGTCCTGCCAGGTTTCGCGATCGACCTCTTCCACCCAAAAGTCCCGAAAGTCGGGAAGGCTCATGGAGGAGCCGTTGCTGGAGATGTTGACGCCCGGTGTCCGGAAAATTTTCACCTGGAAGGCGATCGGTTCTCCGATGAAGTACTCGCTCTTGGAAGTGCTCATCTCGGCGAAGATTTCGGCCTGTTGCTGGCGCTGGTTTCGGCGGTCGTTCTGGAAGGAGTCGATGGGGGAGCGCGAACGGGTCGAACGCAGATTGCGGACCTCGTCCTTGACCGATATTTGGGTTTTGGGACTCTGGAACGTTTTTCCGGCGACCTGCACCGCTTGGGACGGTAACTCGAAGGTGCCCTTTTTGGTGGGCCGCAAAAGATAGGTGTAGCTGTTGGTGCTGGTGACCTTTCCGTTGACGATGGTGGTCTGCATGGAAGTGGAGGGTCGGCGCTGGGCCAGCTCGAAATCGCCGAGTTCGAACCCGTTGGGGAAGTTCGGGGCCCTGCCTCTGGGGCCGCCTTCCACTTGAATGGTGAATTGCACCAGCTCGTTCAGGCCGACTTCCCGCGGCGCGATGGAGAAGGTCACGTTGGGGTCTTGGGCGAATGCGGCACTCCCTGGAAGGAGGAGCACCAGCGCCAAGAAACCGATCCGTCTCATGGTTACCAGTCCTTTGCTTTCGTGGGCGATTTGCCCATCTTGCGCTTTTGATATTCCTTCTGTTGTTCCTGTTCCTGGTCGGCGAGGGTTTCGAAAATCTGTTCCTTGCGCCGTTCTTCCTCTTTTTTGTCCTTTTCGGGCTTGCGTTCCTTGGCGTCTTCCTGCTCCGCGTCCTTCAGTTCCTTGGACTCCTTGGGCAGCTTGTCCTCTTCGTCGCCCTGTTCCTTGCCCTGCTTGGCGTCGCTGTCCATTTCCTGCTGCTGTTGTTGTTCCTTCTGCTTCTGTTCCTGCTCCTGGTCCTGCTCGTTCTGCTCCATGTTGGGCATGTTCTGGGGCTGCTGGTTCTCCTGCTTGTTCTCTTTGTCTTCGTTCTTCTGTTTCTGCGGCTGCTTCTGCTGCTGTTGCTGCATGCGCTGAAGACGGCGAAGCGCGATTTCCAGGTTCCGTTTGGCGTCGATGTCTTCGGGGTTGGCGCGCAGGTAATCGGCGTAGTTGCGAATGGCTTCTTCGAGTTTACCCGACTCCAATTGCAGGTTCCCCATGTTGAATTCGGACCGGGACTTGGCCTCGACGTGCTCGCCCTCGATGGCCTTCTGGTAGAATTCGCCGGCCTTTTCGGTATCGCCCATGGCGGCGTAGGTGTTGGCGATGTTGTAGGCCAACGCCGAATTTTCCGGTTCTTTTTCGTAGAGCTCCAGGTACTTGTCCAGCGCCTGTTGATACTGTTGGTCCTGGTAGAGTAGGTTCGCCTCGTTGTTGCCCGTCGGGATCTGGGTGTCGAGCAGGCCGGGTGCGTCGTTCGCGGCGAATGTGACCTGCAGGCCCAGGAAGGCGAAACCGGCCAGGCAAAGCCACGACCGCGGTTGTCTTTTACGCGTGGAGATCATGAGCGCACCCCCTGAGTTCGGCGCAGTTTCCTGAACGAACGATGGCCCAGGCTGTAGGCGGTGGCCAGGAAGGCCAGTGACACGAGTAGCGGATATTGAAACCGGTCTTCCATCTGCTGATGGCGGCGGGAAGAGAACTCGGCCTCCTCCGACTCGGCCAGCGATTTGTAGATTTGGCTGAGCTCGATGCCGGCATCGGAAACGCGGTAATAAGCCCCGCTTCCGTTGAGGGCGATGCGTTCGAGCGTCGCTTCGTCCAATTGGGAAAACACGATGTGGCCCTGTTTGTCGCGCTTGTAGGTCACTTCGCCGTTTTCCTCGCCTTCGGGGATGCGCGCCCCCGATTTCGAGGGGTTGCCGATGCCGACCGTGAAGATGCGAATGTCTTCCTTGACCGCCTCGGCCACGGCGGCGTCGATATCGCCCTCGTGGCTCTCGCCGTCGGTGAACAGGACCAGCACCTTTTCGGCGGTGGAATTACTGCGTCCGAACACCTCGATCGCTTCGCGAATGGCGGAAGGTACGTCGGTGCCGGGATCGGTGATGGTTCCCGGCTCCAGACCGCTGAGAAACAGGCGGATGGCGCCGTAGTCCACCGTCAGCGGACAGTAGGAGAAGGCACTGCCGGCGAAGGCGATCAGGCCCACGCGGTCGCCCTCCAGGAGGTTGAGGAAGTTGTCCACCTGTTGACGGGCCTTGGAGATGCGGTCGGGCGACACGTCCGTGGCGGCCATGCTGCGCGATACGTCGACCGCCACGATGATGTCGATTCCGCGCGAGGTGACCGTCTCCAATTTGGTGCCCCATTGGGGGCGCGCCGCCGCCAGCACCAGGAACAGGGTCCCGAGGCAGAGAAAAACCAGGTACAGCAGTCGTCGTTCGAAGCCCGCGCCCATGACGAGCTCGGGTTTGTGGCCCGAGACCATGGCGGCGATCTGGGCGGAACGATGCCGTTCGGCGAAGATGAAAATCACGACCAGCAGCGGGATCATGATCAGGAAGTAGAGAAAATTGGGTTCGGCGAATCTCATGCTAGCTCACCTTTTTCACGCAAGGGTTGCGTCGGGTCCGTGAATCGCGGCCTGCGGGACGGGAACGGTGTGCCCCATCAGGCCGGTACCTTGCGGCAGACGATCTGGTTCATCATGACTTCCAACATCAGCAGGAGACAGCCGGACCACAGAAACCATTGGAACCACTCGTCCCAGAGTTGGTAGTTCTTGACCGTGACCTCGCTTTTCTCGAGTTCGTCGATTTCGGCGTAGACCCGTTCCAGGTCGGCCAACGACTCGGAGCGGAAGAAACGTCCGCCCGTCTTGGTCGCGATCTGGTGGAGCACCTGCTCGTTGACGTCGGTACGGCCGGGGCTGCCGAAGCCGATGGTGTAGACCTTGACGTTCTCGGATTCGGCGATTTCCGCGGCGCTGATCGGCGCGATGTTGCCGGCCGTGTTGTCGCCGTCGGTAAGCAGGATGACGACCTTGGACTTGGCGTCCGACTTGTGGAGCCTGCCGACCGCGGTGGCCAGGGCGTTGCCGATGGCAGTTCGGCGCAAGTCCTTGGGGAATAGGTTGATGTCGATTTCGCGCAAGGCGCTCATGACCATCGTGTAGTCGACGGTCAGCGGGCAGCGCGTCAAACTGTAGGTGCCGAAGGCGATGAGGCCGAGGCGGTCGCTCTGGCGCTTTTCGATGAAGCCGGCCATGACCGTTTTGGCCGCCTCGATGCGCGATACCTGGCGGCCGCCGGCCACCATGTCCTCGGTCTTCATGGTGCCGGAAACGTCCATCACCAACATGATGTCGACGGCGAAGGTTTGGATTTCCTGCACGTCCTGTCCCGACTGGGGGCGGGTGAGTGCGAAAATCAGCAGAACCAGGCCGGGATAGCGAAGCCAGTGCAGATGGGGAGACACGGCTGCGCGCCAACTTCGCGGCAGCCCGTGCAGGTAGCTACCGCCGCTGAACAGCACCGAGGCGCGACCGCGGCGGTTACTCCACAGGCGCAGCGCCAGCAGGGCTGCGGGCAGGACGAGCAGTATCAGATACCAGGGATCAGCCAGCCGCCACAACGTCGTCCTCCTTTTGTGCCGAAGCGTCGTCGCCGGCCGGTGTATCGGGTGAAACCGGTTGGGGTTTCAGCTTTTCGACGATTTGATAGGCCCGGTTGACGTTCTCCTGGTTTTCGGCCTCGACCGGATCGTACTTGGCGAATTTGACGCGGTCGCAAAGCTCCTGGAACACGGTATTCCACTGCGCGACCTCCTCCGAAACCAAGTGGGGATGATCGGCGAACCAGGTCTCCATTTCGTAACTGGTCATCTCTTCGGCGTGGATGTCGAAGAGGCGCGAGTAATAGTGGCGCACGATGTGGTTGATGGCCACGTAGAATTCCTTGACCCGGCCTTCTTTCAAGAGCGTGCCCGAGGTCAGTTCCTCCAGGGCGCGCAAGGCTTCTTCATAGGGCGGAAGCGCCGGTTTGGGCGGGATCACCACTTCTTTCCGGGGGCGGCGCGACAGCCAAACCAGGAATACGGCCAACGCGGCCAGCAGCAGGATCGCCACGGCGGTGAGGATCAGCCAGATCGGCGGGATCTCCATGTCCAATTGGCCCTTGGCGGGGGCCACTTCCTCGTCGCCTTCCTCCAGGAGCGCCACGATGTCGACCTTGAGTTCGGGCGTGAGGAAGGTGCGCGGAAGGGCTTGGCCGGCTTCCTGGGCGACCAGTTCGATTTCCGGCAGGACCTTTTCGCCCAATTCGTACCAGGCGACTTCTGCGTGAATTTCCAGGTAGCGTTCGGCATCGCCCTCGTTTTCCGGGACTTCGGGAACCACCCATTCGGATTTCAGGACCCGTGCTTCGTCCAGCTCTTCCTTCAGGGCATTTTTGGGAAAAGTCCAACTGCCGTCGTGGCGAATCTGGATCGTCAGCTTGATCGGATCACCCACGTGGGCCTTCTCGGGCTCCAACACGGCCGAAATGTCGGGATCGGTCGCCCATGAGGGCAGCCCCAGCAGAAGCAGCCACAGAGGGCAGGACAAGAGCTTGTTCACCGGCGCATCTCCCTCATTCTGAAAAAGTTCATCAGGGCCTTGTCGTAGGCCTCCCCGCAGGCGATGGGAATGGCGTCCACCCGCGAACGTTTCAGCGTGTCCAGCGTTTGGCGACGGGTGGACTCGGCTCGTTCGATGTAGGCGCGCCGCACCTTGCGGCTGCCGAAGTCCACGTACATCTCCTGGCCGGTTTCCCCGTCCTCCAGCACGTAGAGGCCGGATTGGGGCGGGTCCAGTTCGCGCGGATCGAACACCGGGATCGCGATCAGGTCGTGGCGGCTGCGAACGAAGCGCAGGGGTTTGTCGAAGGCCTGATCCAAAAAGTCGCTGATCAGAAAGACGACCGCCTTGCGTTTGACGACCTGGGAAAAGTAGCGCAGGGCGCCGGCGATGTCCGTCTTCAGGCCGTGGGGTTCGAAGGCCAGGATTTCGCGAACCAGGCGCAACACGTGCTTTTTGCCCTTTTTCGGCGGCACGAAGAGTTCCACCTGATCGGTGAAGATCAGGCAGCCGACCTTGTCCTGGTTGCGAATGGCCGAGAAGGCGAACAGCGCGGTCAACTCCGCCGCCAGGTCGCGTTTCGACTTGTCGCCCGAGCCGAATTCCTGCGATCCCGACATGTCCACCAGGATCATGACGGTCAGTTCCCGTTCCTCGGAGAACTTTTTGATGTAGGGTTCGCCGGAGCGGGCGGTCACGTTCCAGTCGATCGAGCGGATGTCGTCGCCGGCCTGATAGGCGCGCACCTCGGCGAACTCCATGCCCTGGCCCTTGAAGGCCGAGTGGTACTGGCCGGCCAGGGTTTCGTCCACCAGCTTGCGCGTCTTGATTTCGATTCGCCGGACCTGGCGAATGATCTCCTTGGCTTCCATGGCCTAGGGCACCTCGATCTGATCGAACAGGGTTTGGATGATTTCCTCGGAAGTGACGTTCTCGGCTTCGGCCTCGAAGGTCAGGCTGATGCGGTGGCGCAGCACATCGAAACCGATGGCCTTGATGTCCTCGGGGATGACGTAGCCCCGGCCGCGGATGAAGGCGTGGGCGCGGGCGGCCGTCAGCAGGGCGATGCTGGCGCGGGGCGAGGCGCCGAAGTCGATCAGCTCGGTCAATTTGGGAACCCCGTGTTCGGCGGGTTCGCGCGTGGCGAAGATCAGGTTGATGACGTAGTCGCGGATGCGGTCGTCCACGTAGATCTCGCCGGCGACCTCGCGCGCGTTGAAAATGTCTTCGGGCGAGGCCATGGTCCGGGCACTGGGCTTCTCGCCCGACGTGTAGCGGTCCATGATGTTGCGCTCTTCGGCCTTGGTGGGGTAGCCCACGTTCAGCTTCAGCATGAAGCGGTCGACCTGGGCCTCGGGCAACCGATAGGTCCCTTCCTGCTCGATGGGGTTCTGGGTGGCGAGCACGAGGAATGGTTTGGGAAGGGGGTAGGTGGTGTCGCCGATGGTGACCTGTTTTTCCTGCATCGATTCGAGCAGGGCCGACTGGACCTTGGCGGGCGCGCGGTTGATTTCGTCGGCGAGGACCAGGTTGGCGAAGACGGGGCCCTGTTTGGGCTCGAAGGTGCCGTCCTTCTGGTTGTAGATCATGGTGCCCAGGATGTCGGCGGGCAAAAGGTCGGGCGTGAACTGGATGCGCTTGAACGACATGTCCATGGTGTTGGCCAGGGTGTTGACTGAAAGGGTTTTCGCCAGACCGGGCACGCCTTCCATCAGGACGTGGCCGCCCGTGATCAAACCGATCATCAGGCGATCCAGCATGTAGCGCTGGCCGACGATCACCTTGCGGATCTCCATCATGACGCCGTCGATGAACTGGTTGTGCTGTTTGACCTTCTCAGTGACAATTCGGATGGTTTCTTCACTCATGGTTACCTCTTGTATGTGCCTTTCGAAGCGCCGAGTTCGCGATGGTCGCGAGGAACTCGCGATGCGTTCGCCTTGGGTCGGGTACCGATGCGTCGACTGGACCCGGCCCGCGCGACCCCTCGTGCCTTGGCCGCGTGGCGCCGCAAAGAGGAGCGGTCGCGAGCCGCGGCGCGAAGGTCGACTCGAAAGTATCTTTCGCGATGGGAAGTCGCTTTGGAACCGGTTGCGAACGTGAACATGAAACGAATTCAAGTGGCTGAAATTACGAAATGTTGCAGATCTTGCGGGCGGAACGGAACCAAAGGTGCGGGGGCACCTAGCAGGCGTTCCAACTGGCCGGGACGGCAAAATCAATGCCACCGGCGGTCGTTCCTCTGAAAGGCGGGCGAGACCCGGCCGGTGCTCACGGCGCACGAACAAAACTCGGGTAGGTTCGAGTTCGTTCCCCTTGAAACGCGCCGGTTCGCTCGTCTTTGGCCAAAACCCGACAATTGTAACACTTTTCCGGGCGGGCAGCGGGGTTCCGATTCGGCGGTTCCCCAGGGGCGCGATCCGAAGCCCACCCCGCGCCATTTTGTCGTAGCGGGAACTCCAAAGTGGTTGAATCCGGTTCGGGCTCTTTCGCGGATCGGTTCGATGGATCGAACGCAAATGGGTCAGTTCCTGTTAAAATTCGGAACGATCGTCATATCGATAAACCACGTGAATGGCCGCATCCAAGCCAGCCATATCATAAAGTGACACGGAGGCTATATCCTTGAGCGAAGAAACACAGAACGAAAAAAACGAAGCGTCCGAGCAGGCGCCACCTCCTCCTCCCAGTGACAAGAAACAGGTAGAAATCAGTTTGATCAACCCGATGGTGGCGCTTTCGCCGGAAATCATGCAACCCGTGGCGATGGCATTGAAGACGTTGGTCGAATACCAGCAGAAGACCGGGGCGAAAGGCCTGAACGCCAGAGGCTGGGGTTATACCTTCACCATACGTCCGGAGAAATGATTCCCAAAACAAAGACGGCGCGTCCTGTTGACGCGCCGTCGTTTCGTTTTTCATAAGGTCGTGGTCGGTCCGCGATCATCCGCGACGTCCCGCGAGAAAGTGTCTTATTTTGCGGGGACGAGTTTCACGTCGTAGCGGACCATTTCGTTTTCGTCATCCACGTTCTCGACCGTGTAGGCCTTGCCGTTGCGGAACACCATACGGGTCAGGCCCTGGCTGGAGTGTTTGTAGGAGCCCAGGTAGGCACCGGCCTTGTCGAAGATGTCGAACGTTTCGTGATTGTCGAGTACGTTGATGTCGTGGATGACCAACAAAGTGCCGTCCTCCAAAGCCTTCATCCCGAAAATCGGCATCTTGAATTTGGGGTATTCGGCTTTGACCAAGGCCCGGCGAACCATGTCCTGGTTGATCAATTGCTCGCCGCCGGCGGGTAACTGCGCCAGGATGGTTTCGTAGATGGGCGTGGTCAGCGCCTTGACTTCCGCTTCCGAAATGGCGATGGGGTCGTATTTGCGCTCGATGGTGAGCACGTGGTTCAAGTTCTTGTCGTACTTCTCGATGCGGTAGTGCTTCAGTCGCGGCGCCACGTAGAGATTGCCGTCGTCGTCGAAGGCCATGATGCCGGTTTCCCCGTTGGCGCCCAACTTGAACTGGGCGGCCAGGAAATCGACCCAAAATTCCTTGTCGTTGACGCGGGCCGGGTTGAATGCCGGCGAATCCACATGGCCAATCTCTTTCAAGGTTTTTTTCTCGGCGTCCATCAACGCGGTGGAAATACCCATGATCATGGTTTCCGCGTTGTAGTTCACGATCTGGCTGATCCGCCGCGTTCCGTCCGGGCTGAAGAGTGCGGCCGTTTCGATGTGGGTGAAGCTTTGGTTCGTGTCGCGGGTGACGAAGGCCATGTCCTTGTCGAACCAGGAGACATGGCTGACCGGGCCGAGTGCCTCGAACGCCACTGCCCGATCGTCCTTCAGGATTTGGAAACTGGTCATATTCTGGAATTCGCCGGGCCCGGCGCCGCGACTGCCGTAGGTTTTGACGTATTCTCCCTGCGGGTCGAATTCCACGATGCGCGCACTCTTGGGGTCACCCACCAACATGTGACCCTTGGAATTGGCGGCGACCGTCACGGTAGGCCCGACCCAGAGGTAGTGATCCTCCTCGCCTGTTTCTGCGGTGATCCTCACTTCTTCCTTGAGTTCGAGCGTTTTGGCGATGCCCTTGGGTTTGATGCCGTTTTTGATGACGGGAGCCGGCTCCGCGGCATAAGTAATTGCTGTGAAAAGGAATATGGTCAGATAGGTAACAAATTTGTTCACGAATTCCCCCGGTAATTTTTTTGAACAGAGTCCGGGCCGCGCCACAGATGGCGGCCGATGAAATGCCTGGACGTCGCGTCGAAGGAGGGACGCGACGATCTGAATGGAGCTTGGAAACGGGATAAATGTGGTTCCCTAGAGAAGGGCGCTGGGCCCGCACATTAAGGGCCTATCTCGGGAGCACATTCGGCATCGAAACACCCGTTTCCTTTTGCTCCCCCAGTCTGGAAGGGGGAGGAGATGCTTACACCTCGAACGAAAAAAATCGCATTTTTTTTGGAATCGGTCACAATGAGGATCAGCCAGGTGTCCCTACTTCATGAAGCGAAAACCCTTGCATGTCTCCCGCTCGCCCTCTCGACCTTGTGGGGATGACACGAATACCGATGTATGTCGCTTCGTTTCAGGAGGAACCATTGAGTGAGATCGAATTCTATCAGTTTCCCGGCGGCTACGGACTCGGGAGTTTCAGTCCGTTCTGCCTCAAATTACAAGCCTACCTGCGCTTCATGGAGATTCCCTATCGCTTGATCAACTCGCGCGATACTTCGAAAGCGCCCACCAAGAAAATGCCCTACATCGTCGATAACGGCCAGGCCATCGGCGATTCGGGGATGATCATCGACCACCTGAAAACCCGCACCCAACGCGACCCGGATACCTGGCTGTCGGCCGAGCAGCGGGCGGTCAGTACCGCATTGATTCACATGCTCGAAGATCATTTCGCCTGGACCATGGTGTACTCGCGCTGGCTGGACCCCGCCAACGACGAGACGCTGAGGCGCGTTTTCTTCGGGAGATTGGCCGCACCCTTGAAATGGTTGGTGGTGCCCATGCTGAAGAAAAGGGCGGGAAAATCCTTGTGGGCCCAAGGGCTCGGGCGTCACCCCCGAGACGAGATCTACCGCCAGGGCATCGAAGATCTGGAAGCCTTTGCGACCTGCCTCGGCGACAAGCCCTTTCTGATGGGTGATCGGCCGGCGACGGTCGACACCGTGGCCTATGGATTTCTCGCCAACTTGCTGAGAGCCCCGTTTGCCTCGCCGCTCTTCGATGCCGCCAGATCGCACGCCAACATCACGGATTACGTCGATCGTTTGGAAAAGAAGTGGTTTCCCGAGGTGGAAGAACGCGCCAATCGGAAAGCCTGACCCTCGCGCCCGGCCCACCGGCGGGGTGCGGTGTTCGGCGTTCGAAAACCGGGTCCGTCGTGGGTCGTGGGTCGTGGGTCGTGGTCAGGATAGGTGGCTCGATGATGAAAGAGGGTACGTGAGATGAGCGGAAACGAAGCTGAATCGAAAGGTGAACTCGAGCGATTGTGCGAACGCGCGCTCGAGGGCGACCTGGAGGCCTTGGAAACCCTGATGGATCGCCTGCGGGATCCCGTCTACGGTTTGTCCCTGCGCATGTTGTTCCATCCTCAGGATGCCGAGGACGCCGCTCAGGAAATCGCCATTCGCATCTTGACTCATTTGAGCGAGTTTCGCGGCGAGGGCCGTTTTTTGAACTGGGCGATGCGCATTGCCGCCAATTATTTGATCAACGTCTGTCGGCGTCGGCGTTTGGAACGCTTGACGTTCAAGGATGTCGGCGAGGATTTGGATTCCGGATGGGACCAGGCCCGGCCGCTGCGGACCACCAGAGCCGAAACGCGGTTGCTGGTCGAGGAAGTGAAAATCGGGTGCAGCATGGCGATCCTGATGTGCCTCGATCGAGGCAAACGCATGGCCTACATCCTCGGCGAAGTGCTGGAGGTGAGCAGCGAGGAGGGCGCCTACATCCTCGATATCAGCCCGGCCGCGTTTCGCAAACGGCTGTCGCGGGCGCGGGAGGCGCTGACGGACTTCATGTCGACCAAATGTGGCTTGGTGGATGCCGGCAATCGGTGTTCCTGTCCTGCCCGATTGCCGGTGGCCGTGGCCAAGCGACGGCTGGATCCCGAGCGGCTGCTGTTTGCGACGCACCCGCGTATCGCGTCGGATTCGACCGCCCGGGGAAGCGCCGATGCGCCCGAGGTCGATATGGCGGCCGTACACCGGACCATTCGCGAGGTGACCACGCTGGAAAAAGTGGCCGCGGTGTATCGATCCCATCCCCACTATCGCGGGCCGGACAGTTTTTCCAAAGCGGTGCGTGCCCTGGTCAAATCCGGGCGGTTTCGCAGCCTGACCTAGGGACGGAAAGCCCGCCGGCTGAACTTGTCGAAGCGATCCATGCTCAGAGTTCCCGCATGCTTTGAGGGTCGGCACGGCAGTAGGTTGGCCGGCCCGGCCGACAAAACGAAGCGACGCATGTAACGGAAATCGGTTACGCCAAAGAGCGAAGCACAGCGTCTCCCTCGCGGCCCCAATCCGAAGCCGGAAAGCCAAAGTCCCCGCATCGTGAGGGGGTCGTAAGGCCTGTAGATTGGGCCGCTGGCCCGACACTTTTTGACGAACTCCCCGAACATCCGTGTGTTCTGGTTTCTAGTTTTATCTCCGGATTTTACAGAGTTTGTCTCATCAAGAGCCGCGAACAAGCGGGGCGGGCTGCCAGCTTGATTTCGGGAAAGAAACAACGCGGAGCGAGCCAAGATGGTGTTCCCGGCTTTCGAAAAGGGCCGTCGGGCAGGGCCGCGGCATACCGGCCCCGCTCGCAACATATACCGAAGCTCCTGCTTCTATTGGTGCTTCGCTCTTTGGCGTTTCGTATCTGCGCAGCCTTGATCGCTTCGAAGCGTCGGCCCGGCGGGCCAACCTACTGCGACGACGCCCCTCTCGCAAATGCGGGAACTCCCTAGCGATTCGCTTCGATTGGTAACCCAGGCTCTCGGCGTCGACTCAGAAGGTGGCGCGGTCGCGGAAGATCTTCGCCAGCTTGGTGCCGTTCGTGCGAATGTCGAACTCTTCCTTGATGAACGCACGGGCCGCCTTGCCGATCCGGGCCAACTCTTCCGGACGATCCATGGCCTGGCGCAGGATATCGGCGAGCCCGTCCGGATCGCCGGAATGAATCAAATAGCTGTTTTGCCCGCTGTCGATCAGCTCGGCGATACCGCCAACCCGGGTGGACACACTGGGAATCTCCATCGACATGGCTTCCATCAACACGACGGGTACGCCCTCGGCGAACGAGGGCAATACGAACAAATGGGCCCTTTTCAGGGCGTCGAGCACGCCGTCCTGGGGAAGGGGACCCGTGAGGATGACCCGGTCGCCCAAGTCCAGCTCGTTGACCATGCGCTGCAGATCGGCCGCTTCGTCGCCGCCGCCGATGAGCTTGCACTGAAACTGGCGACCCTCGTCCTTGAGCTGTTTACAGGCCATCACCAGCAGCGCCTGGCCTTTGGTCGGCGTCAGGCGGCCGGTACATACGATCTGGAACACGTCTTTGTCCGGTTCCTTGCCCTCCGGCGTGTAGCGATCGGGGTCGACCCCGCAATGCACGATGGGGAACTTGTCGAGATCGCGGACACCCACCAGACGAATCGCCTGGCCGCGCGCGAAATTGCTGATGCACACCACGAATTTGGCGTTCCGAATCTTTTCCGGCAGATTGATGGCCGCGATGCGATAGAACACGTCCGGCCCGTGGAGGGTGAAGCTGTAGGTGGTGCCGAAGGCCCGGCAGGCGTACAGGGCGATCGAAGCCTCGCTGCCGCCGAAGTGAACGTGGACGTGTTTCAAGCCCCGCTTGCGCATTTGCCGAGCCAGCATGGCGGCCTCGATGAAATGAAAGATGGCCCAGAGCGTGTCGCGGGGGCGTCCCTGCTGCAGCTTGATCGCGTAGAAAAGCCCGCCCAAATAACCGATCGGGGCGCGCAGGAATTGGGAAACCTGGGCCTGTAGAACGGAGAAGATGTTCTGTTTCTTGAGGCAATAGGTGATTTCGAGTTGGGCCTTCTCGAATTCGGTGCCGCCGGCCAGCACCTGACCGGGATTCATGGTGAATGGATGTACTTTGATTCCCTGAGCCTCGATCTGTTCGATTTCGCGGTTGATGAAGGTGTGCGAGATCGCCGGATACTGGCTGCACAAATACGCCATTTGGTCCTGGGCCATTTAGCTCGTCCTCCCCTGCGCATCATACGGCGGGACGGGCTCCATTGCGTGCGGATGGTCGCCGCCGGGAGCTCGTGGTGCCGTGCACCGGTCATTGTTATTCATAAACACTCATGTCTGGAATCCAAGGATGCGGAGGCATGTGCGATCCGTATCGCGTCACCTTCAGCGCGAGTTTGAGTTGGCGAAGGTGTAGTTTCATCGCCTGAGACTTGCGCTGACCCTCCGGAGATTGGTCGCCGCGGTTTTTGACATACCGCAGCGAAAACCAAAGGCGCTCGATCCCCAACATCACCCAGGGTCCCAATCTGCCCCAATACTTATAGTAGTAGAGGCATTCGGCAAACAGGCGCAACAGGGTCAATTGTTTGCCGACCCGTTCGCCTTCGTCCGCGTTGGCACTACTGCCGCCCGCGGTGTGCTGCACGATGACGTGCGGCAGGATGTGTACCTCCCTGCCGGCCTTGGCGACGCGGCGGCACAGATCCCATTCTTCGAAATAAAGGAAAAAGCGATCGTCGAAGCCCCCCAGCCGCTTGTTCAGGTCGGCGGGAATCAGGAGAAAGGCGCCCACACACCAATCGACGCGTTTGGGGTGCGAGTGGTCCCACCAAGTGTTGTCCATGCGGCCGAAGATTCGGCTGTTCCGGTACTTGTACTGCAGGCCGGTCAGCATGAAAATCTTGTCGAACACCGTCGGGAACATGCGTGCGGACGGTTGCAGTTCCCGGTGGTCGTTGATGAACCGCGGACCGACCATGCCGACCTTGGGATGGGCGTCCAAATAGGCGACGCACTGGGAAATGGCGTCGGGAGGCGGATAGGCATCCGGGTTGAGGATCAGGTGGTAATCGCCGGTGGCCTTGTCGAAACCCACGTTGTTGGCGGGCCCGAAGCCGAGGTTGGTGCCGGGCGTGACCAGAATGACCGACGGATGTTTCTCCTGAATCAGTTCCTCGGTGCCGTCGCCGGGGCTGTTGTTGACGACGATGATCTCGATACCGCCCTCGTGTTCGGTTTTAGCGAGGGTTTCCAGGCACTTATCTAAAAACTTCGAACTCTTGTAGTTGACGATGATGACCGAAACCTTGCCGGGCATTGCGATCCTCTCCGTTGCATTCGCTGATCGATTCGCGGGGCCGAACGATCAAGGGGCGGGTTTGTTCTTATGGCGTTTGGTGCGGACCCATCCGAGCGAGCGTTGCTTGATGAGCGAGGCAACCACGATATAGGTTTTCCAGACGATATACCAGGGCAAATAGAACCCGATGCGAATCAGGCCGGAGACGCTGCCGTATTTGAGGCTGGCCACGCCGTAGTGAAACACCAGCATGGCGAAGGCGGCCAGGGCACCGATGCGCACGAGGTTGGGGCCCAACGCGAGGGCCAGGATGATGGTCACCGCGATCGCGCTGACCGGGGGCATGACCACGTCGATAAAGGCTTCGAAGGCGGTCAGGCTGCCCGTCAGCGCCTTGCGGAGCTGGGGCCAGGCGTGCTGGCGGATCATCTGCATGCGTCCGCGCTCCCAGCGAACGCGCTGTGACTGAGCCTGCTGCGAGGTGATCGGCATTTGGGCCTTGACCCAGGCGAGATCCAGAAAACGGACCTTGTAACCGGCTTCCAGCAGGCGAAGGTGGTATTCGAGATCTTCCACGATCGAATGGGCCAGGTAGGGAACCTTGGAGAGCACCTCGCGGGAAAGACAGAAACCGTTGCCGAAAATACCCGACGAAGCTTTGAACGGCGCCTTGCCGCGCGGTCGCAGGCCGTTGAAGGAGGCGAGGGCGAACTCCATCGCGACCGTACGCATCGAATCCTTGGGATTCAACACGCCATAGAAGAGCTGGGTGGCCTTGGCGCCGTCGGCCAGGGCTTCGCTGATCGTCTGCAGCGCACGCGGGTGCATTTGTGTGTCGGCGTCGATGACCAGGAACGCGTCCCAGTCCTCTTCCAGCAGTTGGGTGAAGGCCTGGTGCAAACCCTGGCCCTTGCCCGGATTTTCATGGCGTTCCAAGACCCGGGCACCGGCCTTGGCGGCCTTTTCGGCGGTGTCGTCACTGCAATTGTCGGCGATGACGAACACGCAGTAGTGTTCCGCGGGGTATTCCTGTTGGGTCAACGCCTTGGTGACCGTTTCCGAAATCAGTAGGGTTTCATTGTGGGCCGGGATCACCACCGCGATGCGGCGCGGTCGGTCGTCCTTTTTCCCCTGGCGATAGGGAATCAAGGCTCCCACGGCCAAAAAACCCAGGTAGATCGAAGGTAAAAGGGCCAACACAAGGAAAAACCAGCCTGCGATATCTTTGGCCAGGATTAAATATTCCATCATGGTGGGACAATCCTCGAAGTGCGGCCATCGGAAACGGCGAAAATATCCGTTCGAATCAGGGCCTGGATGAGTGTTGGAAAGTCATCCGGTGAGAAAAATTCTCCTAGGGTGGGATGATCACGGCAAAAGTAACACGTAAGCGATGCCCGAGCAACCAAAGAGGTCGCGCCGTCCGGTGAAAGCAGGGCGGTCGCGCGAAGGCCGATGGGCAGCCCCGAGATGGGCCCGATGGGCGGTGTTTCGAGCGGCCCGTCCCGAGCCCTTTCTGGATTCCTGCCGTCGATGCGGTAAGATTTGGGCGCGAGCTTGAAAAGGGGAGTCATTCTTGAGCGCCGACCCAGCAGAAGATCCACGTTTCGCCGAGCTGAAAGCCCTCCAGTCGGCACGACTGTGGGATACCTACCGCGACTTCGCCGAAAAGCCCGGGTACCGCGCCACCTGCGATTTCTTCTTCGGAGAGGTGTACCACACCGAGGATACCCGTCGGCGCGACCGGGCGTTCGAATCCTTCTACGCCAACATCAGCCGGGTATTGGGTGGCGACATCGTGCGCTGTATGCGGCAAGTGATCGATTTGCAGAAGCTTACGGTGGAGCTGGATCTCTTGTGTGTTCGCGCCCTGATCGATTTGGACATTGCGCCCGGATTCGACATGCAGGCCTACGAACGGGCCTACCGCCACATGGGAGAACGGGATCGGCGGGAACGCCAGATTCGAATGTTGGTGGAGAATCTGTTCCTGACCCACAAAATCTTTCGGCGTTTCGGGATCGGCGTCGGCCTTCACGCACTTCACAAGTTCCATCGGCTTCGCGGCGACGATCAGGTGACCGGGTTTCTGTGGCGGGGTTACCAGGCCCTGCATCGGCTCTCGAGCGTGCGGCCCCTGGCGGAGGCCGTCGAACGGCGTGAAATGGAGCGGCTGCAGCGGATTTTCGAAAAGGGTGCGAACCGTTCCTGATCCGGCCGGAATGTGTCGTCGGCGACTATGATTTTGTCAGCGGTTCGCTCGAGGCGTCCAGCGTGACTTCCAGGGGCAGGTTCAACTCTCGTGCGACCACGTCGACCATCGCGGTGTTGACCTCCAGGTCGCAGAAAAGCATCAAGGTGCGCGGTGGATTGCGGCGCACCAGGACGCGACCGCGGTCGAAGGCCAGATTGGCGGTTTCCATGTGGACCGGCGTGCCGGCCAGGACCTTGCCGATCAAGGAAACCTTCTTGGCGGCTTCGGGCGGTGCGTGCTCGCTGAACTGAACTTGACCGGCGTCCGACGTCAGGGCGGCCCAGCGACAACCCTCGATGCCTTCGAAATCTTCCAGATTCATCACGGCCGAGTCTCCTCTCCTTCGAAACACTCGGCAAGGGCCTCACATTCGAGGGTTTCCAATTCTTTCAGTTCATCCGTGTCGTCGCCGGCAAGAGCCGCCAGGCCGCTACCGTGAGGGAACACCAACAGGCGTTCGGTCCGGGATCCGATGGTCCCGCGATTGAATTCGCCCAAGTTTTCCAAGGCCTTCAATTCCGGAATGATGCTGTTGAGCAAATGCAGGGAGCGCGGCACCCTGGTGCCGATGGCACCCAGTTGCGCCACCACTCTTCCCTTGTGATTGATGGCCACGCCCAGATGCGGCTTGGGGCGACACAGATGTTGTGGGCAGGGGGCCCCTTTGGCCAGCCGGTTCAGGTAATCGTCGATGTCGATGATGGCCTCGCGCGCCGAGGAGTAGCGGTCCTCGGGGTTCTTGGCGGTCATGCGGTCGAGCAGGTGCATCAGGCAGGGGTCGATGTGAACGTCGAACTTGGTGGGATCCGGCAGTGGCTCTTCGACGTGTTTGCGCAGGACCGAGATGTAGTCGCGACCATCGAAAGGAGGGGAGCCGGTCAGTAATTCGTAGAGGATGATGCCGACCGCATAGATATCCGTGCGGCAATCGATGAGTTCGCCTTCGATTTGTTCCGGGGAGACATAGAGGGGTGTTCCGAGAATTTCGTCCTCGAGGGTGACGCGGCTGCCGGCGGAATCTCGAACCAGTCCGAAATCCAGGACGACCACGGTGCCCGAATTGGAAACCATGATGTTGGCCGGTTTGATGTCGCGATGGAGCTTGCCGCGTTCGTGGGCCTGCGCCAGTCCCTTGAGCACCTGGCGCACGATGTTCAGGGCGTCGCCCGGCTCCAGGCGCTCGCGGTAGTGGAGGAACTGTTCCAGGTTGACGCCGTCGATGTACTCCATCACGAGATACGGCAGGTCGTCGTAGTGACCCACGTAGTGGACCTGGACGATGTGGGGGCTGCGCAACTGGGCGACCGCACGCGCTTCGTTGTAGAAGCGTTTGGAGGAATCGGGATCGTCGCTCTTGTAGGCGCGAGCCAGGAACTTGACGGCGACGGGGCGTTGCAGCGAACCCTGACAGGCCTTGTAGACCCGACCCATGGTGCCGGTGCCGAGTTGCTCCACGATTTTCACTTCCTGGCCCGGAGGACCCAGGACCAGGCCGATCAGCGGATCTTTTCCGCCGGACGCGAGGTCTTGAAATTTACGCACCAGGTTGGAAACGCGAAGGGAAAACGCCATGATCGCAACTCCCTGCGAGGTGATCGGTTGGTTCGTGGCTGGGATCGACCTCTTCTCACTGTTGGGCGCGAGAAGCATCGCGAATGGGCCAGGTGATCTCGAGCAACGGTTCGAGATGATGGAGACCTGTCGAACCCGGTTTCTTACCGATTCGAGGTGTCGCCGAACCGCTCTTTCGATCGGCCCGTTGATTAAAGCATGACTCAAAAAACGGACTGAAGCAACCCTATAGAACTTGCCGGTCGATGGATTCCAAGCCCTTTTTGAATCAAGGCTTGCCGGGAGTCAGGATGGAATCGACGGCGGGGTGCCGGCGGCCCGCCCACCCCGTGCCTGGTGATTCGGTCCACGCCAGTGGGCGGCGATCGTCGCCTGGATTTGATCCTGTTTGAACGGTTTCGAAAGATAGCCGTCCATGCCCGCCTCCAGGCATCGTTCACTGTCGCCCTGCATGGCGTTCGCCGTAACCGCGATGATGGGGACCGGTTCCGCGGTTTCGTCCTCCATGGAGCGAATGGCCGCCGTGGCCTGGTAGCCGTCGAGCACCGGCATTTGGATGTCCATGAAGATCATGTGAAAGGGCTTTTCGAGAAACAGGGCCAACGCCTTTTTTCCGTTCTCGGCGATGATGACCCGGTGACCCAGCTTGGTGAGAATGCGCCGAATCAGGGCTTGATTGACCTTGTTGTCTTCGGCGACCAGGATGTCCAGGGCCGGAACCCGTCGGGTTTTGCGACCGACCGAATCGCTCGCCGGAGGCAGAGTCCGATCGCGCTCCGGGAGTGATTCCGTTCGCTCGCAAGTGATGGTGAACCGAAATTGGCTGCCGCGGCCGGGCTCGCTTTCCAAGTGGATGGCGCCGCCCATCATGTGGACCAGATTGGTGGAAATGGTGAGTCCCAGCCCGGTGCCGCCGTAAAGCCGCGTGGTGCTGCCGTCCGCCTGGGAGAAGGCTTCGAAAATGCGTTCCTGTTTCTCGGCAGGAATGCCGATGCCGCTGTCGATCACGCTCAGGGACAGGACCACCTGCTTCTCCGCTTCCTTCAGGAGCCGGGCCGTGACCCGGATCCCGCCCACCTGGGTGAACTTGATGGCGTTGCCGATCAGGTTCACCATTACCTGGCGGAAACGATTGGGATCGCCCACCAGGAATCGAGGAACCGCGGCGTCGATCTCCAAATCCAGGTTGAGGTTCTTCTGGCGAGTGCGTTGCTCGTGCATCTTCACGACACTTTGCAATCGCTCGTGAAAATCGAAGGGCACCCGGTCGAGATCCAGCTTGCCCGCTTCGATTTTGGCGTAATCCAGAATGTCGTTGAGCAGATGGAGCAGGGAATCCGCACTTTCGGCCACGATTTCCAATTGGCCTCGCTGTTCTTCCTCCAGGTGCGTGTCCAACACCAGCTCGGTCATGCCGATGATGGCGTTGATCGGCGTGCGGATTTCGTGACTCATGTTCGCCACGAATTCGCTCTTGGCGCGGTTGGCCGCCTCCGCCTTTTTGAGGGCTTCCTCCAAATCGAGTTGGATGGTCTTGGTTTCGGTGATGTTGCGGACGATGATCAAGATCCGCTCGTCCGAAATGGGGAAAATGCGAGCCTCGAAATAGCGATGGGCCGCATCGGTTTCCGGCCATTCGAATTCGATCTTCTTCGGGCTGTTGTCCGAGGCGATCTGGGCGATCGCCTCCTGCAATCGGACGCCGGTTTCCTTTGGGAAGATCTCGCGAATCGGTCGACCCTCGAGATCGGCCTTTTCGTGTCGGAACATGTATCGTTCCACGCTGTGGCTACCCAAAATCCTGCCGTGGTGGTCGATCCAGAAATACAGATCGGGAAAGGCCCGGAAGATGGTGTTCAGATCCTCGCGAGCGGCTTCCTGGGCGGTGATGTCCTGGCCCACGGTCAGGATGTAGCGGGGGTCGCCTTGCTTGTCACGGACCGCCACCTTGATGGTGCGCAGCCAGGTGAGTCCGGATGATCCGGGAATCGCGACCTTTGGCAGCAGCAACTGCCCCGGTTTCCGCATCGCTTCTTCATCGCTCCGCCGGGAGATTTCCGCGAGGGTGGGATTCAGCAGATCGTGGGCGGTCTTGCCGAGAATGTGTCCCCGGCTCCAACCCAGGGTCTCCTCGGCGGCGCGGTTGATGCGCACGAAGCGCAGGTCTCGTGCGTCCTTGACCACCAGGGTTACGGGCAGCGTTTCCACCAGCAGGTTCAGGAAGTTCTCGCTGTCGCGGAGGCGTTCGTAGGCCTCGGTCAGGTCGACCGTCTTCTCCTCCACCGTGCGTTTGATCAAATGGTTCTGCCCGGTGATCATCAGCACGAACAGCGAAAACAGGCTCGAGAACAGGAAACCACCCGTGAGAATGACCCAACTGTCCGCCCGGGTTCGCGCCTGAATGAAACTCTTCGGGAATCCCGATCGCAGCACCCAGGTCTGTCCGCCCAGCCGAAAATCACTTTCCCGGGACAGCCCCCAAGGAAACGGGCCGAATTCGGGTGTGATGCCCTCGGTGCCGCGCGACATGAAGAAAGGGTTTTCGGAGAATTTTTCGGAAATCGAGAAGAGGAAGGCATCGCGGTCCAGATAGCGATCGCCCGCACCGAGAAATTCCTCGGCCGTGGATACGGCGATGAGAAAACCGCGAATCCCGCCCGACTCGCGAGAGACCGGCCGCACGAGGGGAAAGGTGGGTGCTTGATCGTGCAATCGCGGCACGGCCTGAATGTGGTCGAGTCCCGTGTCGCGGCGGCTGGCGGCGTAGGCCAGGGCGTCCCGCCATTGGGGAATGTCGGCTACGTCGATCCCGATCGTCGCTTCGAGATCCACGTTCGGGACGAGGTAGGTGATCGGGAGAAAGCTCCCGTGGGTCCCGGTCTGCGCCGCTCCCGTGCGTTCGATCGAAGATTCCGGGTATCCGGTCTGCCGCATCTGTTCGAGGAATTCCGGTATTTGGGCCCGAGCGATCCGCGGGGCCCAGATCAATCGAGTGATGTTGGGGAACTCGCGAATCAGGGCCGTGCCGAAGCGCTCGAATGTCGGTCGACTCACTTGATCCGAATCCAGAAAGAGCTGTTCCAGAATCGAAAGTGCTTTCTCGCTCTCGCGAATTTTGGAGGACACGCCCTGAACCGCCAGTTCGTGGTCGTGATCCAGCGCGAACCGGAGGTTCTTGTGGTTCCAGCGTTCGACCAACTGGACCGTGGCGAATACGGCCAGGGTAATGGCCAACAGGGGCAGACCCACCTGAATGGTGCGGTGCCTGGCCCTGGCGCTCTTTTCACCTGCGAAAATCAACAACAGTGGGGTCAGGGTGAGCACGCCGATCGAGTCGCCGATCCACCAGGTGAACATACTGTAGGGAAGCCCCTCGGGGGCGATGCGACCGAAGAACAGAAACACCAAATTGCTGGACAGGGATGCGGTGAGACAGGCGATCGGTCCGCCGAGCAGGGAGACCGCAAAAATTTGATCCAGGGTGTCGAGCGTCCAGGGAGCACGCGTGACTCGGTGGATCAGCCAATGCCCCAGCCAGGCTTGGGCCGTCACGCCGACCGCGATGCCGGCGGGAACCAGCCAATGGGAAAGACCGAGCAGCAGGTTGGCGGGATCGACGCTCAACAGGCTGTTGGCCGCCATGGAGCCGATGAGTAGACCGGGGACGATTCTCGGGCCCCAGAGGAGGATCAGGGCGAGGGCGACACCGGCGGGCGGCCAGATGGCGCAGGCGTACCCCGGAGGGACGACCGTTTGCAGACCGAACCAGGCGGCCACCACGTAGCTCGACGCCGTGATCGCATTCTTCCTGAAAAGGGAATCGCCGGAGTTGGGGGCTGCTGGCTGGGTCATGCACGCTCTCGATCGATGCGGAACCGCGAAGGGATGCCGGGACCGCGAGAGTTCGCGGGTCGTCGGTCATCGTGTCGGTGATTGCCGTCGGCTGGTCCGCCACGTCGAAAAGGACCACCGTTGTCGCGAGGAAGAAGCCGCATATCTTAGTGCGTCATCGACAAAATTGTCCGAGAGCTGAATTTCGGGTTCCCGAGATTCGTGGCGTCGCGTGCCGGCGGGACCTCGAGTGGGAACCGCGGCCTGGCGACACGAAAAAAGCCGGCGAAACGGGCACGTCACGAAACCGTTTCGCCGGCTGGGAGAAAAACCACCTTCCTCTGCCGGGAGGTTTAGATGGCGAACGAAAGAAGAACCGTCGTGTCCCTTCAGGACTGGTGTGGTGGTAGAAGGTGTGGTGAGCGATAGAAGAAACACGACGGTAATCGAGGTACCCTACGCTGAACGTTTATCGAGGTTTAGTGGCGGAATCGCGGGTGTCGCACCGCTGGGTTCCGCCACCGGATCGGGAGATTGCGATCACTCGAAGGTATAGGGTCGGCTGCGCTTCAGGAGCTCTTCCGCATTGAAGTTCCCGTTGCGGCACGCCTGCAGGTCGGCCTTTTTGAAGACGTAGATTCGATCGTGACCGGCCGCGGTAGGACCGCCGCCGCGAAGCAGAATGATCGTCAGGTGTTCTCCTTCGGGAAGCCTCACGGAGGCACCGTACTCGCAGATGGCCTCGACCAGCGATTTTTCGAACTTGCCGAACTCCTGGTCCCATTCCTTGGTCTGTGCGGATCGAATCGCTTCGGCCTTCTCGTAGTAGGCTTTGGTGCTCGCTTCGATCTTGGTCTTGTATTCTTCCAATTCGGCGGTCAATTTGGCTTGTTCCTCAGGCGTGAATTCCTTTTTCTTCAAAAGCTGGCGCCTGGTTTCCAGGGATTTGCGGCGAATCTCATGAACCGCGCGACGTTGTTCTTCGCGCATCCGTCTCATCTCTTTCGCGATTTCCCGCGAGGCGGAGAAACTCTCGACCTCCATCAGGGCGTCCGTGGCCTCTTCGATCGCATCGGCCGCGTTTTCGGCCATTTCTTCGATCATTTCCTGATAGCTCTCGACCACTTCCTCGTACTGCTCGCGCGCCTCTTCGTCATCGGCGAGCGACGGGTCGATCACGATCGGGGGGATCGGCGGGACATGGAGGTCGAAGTTGTACTGGCCCACATGAGAAAGGTGCGAGAATTCGTGGCCGAATCCCATTTCGAAAAGCAGAACCACGCCCTGGCCGCGCAGATAGGAGGTGCCGATGTCGTGCGGTCTGATGTTGTGGCGCCCGTGCCGGCGGTGATCGTCGTTATCGTCGCCCAGCGACGCTTTCAAAATGCGCTCCAGGATGCGAATGTCTTTCGCCAATTTGTTCATGTCTTGGGCTTGGACCTGGTGCCACAGGCCCAAATGAAGCAACAGAACGCTCATATAGCAGATTGCTTTTCTCATGGGATCTCCTTGGGTACTGAATCTCGATGTCGACGGGCTCGCTTTCGGCAGCGATGATTGGGGGTCCGTGCTCGCGGTCGTTGGGTTGATCGGGGCGACCGGAGTCGACGGGGTGGCCGAAGCTTATCAATCGGAAGGACGTTTGCGCTTTACCGCCGTGGCCAGGCTGTAGAGGGTCGAGGTATTCGCCGACTGCTGGTCCAACAGGTAGCGGATGCGATCCTCGATGATATCCAAATCGCGGAGCCTCTGGGTCTGCCATTTGGTATCCAGCAGATCCAGATCGCGTTTGCGATCCGAAGTGTGCCGAAGGTTCTGGCTCATGGTCAGATTGCTCAAATACAATTCCTGGTCCGTTTGGAACTGCGTCAAGGTTTCCTGAAAATCTCGGCGCGTGTCGTGACGTAGCTCGTCGACCTTTTGATCGACATACGCGACGAACTCTTGACGCAAATGCGTTTCCATATCCGCCAGCGCTTCTTTGTGCGCATCCGCGGTGACGTAGGTCGGTGCTTCGCCGGTGCCGGGCGATTGCGGACCCTCCTGGCTCGACGGCGTGCCGAACCGGATGGTCCATCCATCGGGGCCGCTGCTGATTTCCGTGCGCAGGGTGAGCAGTGCCAGCATGACGAGGCAGGCCGCACTGGGAATCCACATGGCTGCCCACCGGAAACGGCCGGGCTGGGCGACCGGGGTGGCCAGGGGGACGCGATCCCAGTCGGGAACCGGCTCGTCGCGCCACCTGGCCGCGGCCGCCTCCAGAGTGTCCACGACGTGTTCCAGGTCGACTTGATCGGCATTGCCGGCGGCGTTCTTCTTGGCTTCGATCAGGTCTTTGATTTCCTTGTCACGCACGACACACCTCCGGAAGAGACTTTAACTTGCGCAGAGCTCCGTAGAACCGCGACTTCAAGGTGTTGATCGGTATATCCACACTGTTGGCCATTTCTTCGAATGTCATCTCTTGGAAAATTTTCAGTTCCACCACCATCCGCTGATCCGGCGAGAGCTGGCGCAGCAGGTGTTGGATTTCGCGATTGCTTTCGTATCGCAGCAGATCGTCGTGGGGGTCGAAACGATCGTCCTTCAGGTCGGCGTCGCCTTCGCCCATGGGGTCCACCGGTTTGCGGCGGCGGTAGAAGTCGGTGGCGCGCCGGGAGGCGATGGTGAAGATCCATGACGAGAATGCCGCTTTCTGACCGTAACTCTCCAGGTTCCGATAGACGGCGATGAAGACTTCCTGCATCAAATCCCGCGCATCTTCGTGGTTCCCGGTCATGCGCAAGGCGAAGTTGAATATTTTGGGTTCGTAGCGTCGAATCAGCTTGTCCCAGGCATCGGCCTTTCCCTTGAGGGCGCGCTTGACCAGGGTCAAATCGGAAGATGGTTTGCCGAACATCAGTGCTCCCGCCGTCTTGTCACCTGTTGAGTCGAAGCGATACGAGAAATAGTTTGCCACAATCCAAAAAAAGTGGAAAAAGAAGGGCCGAGCGGGTCCTGGGGAGGAGGCACGAGGAAAGATTGAAATAAATAAACAAAAAACTTTACAAATTGGATTTCGGTTTCTAATATGCAAAGTGAAAACTTTGTATATGGAGGGTGCCATGACTTCTCGTCGTGCCTGGTTCGTGTTGTTTGCCGTCATGTTGATCTCCTTTTTGGGAACGGCCGGCATCGCCTTGCCCTATCCCGTGCTCGCTCCCTACTTCCTGGAGGGCGAACCCAATGCCCTCACCAGCTTTTTCAACCTTCCCCCCAAGCTCCTTCTGGGTATCGCGCTCGGCATCTACCCGCTCGGCATCCTCCTGGGTAGCAGCTTCGTGGGCGCCCTTTCCGATCGTTATGGCCGCCGCCGTATTTTGTTGATCACCCTGGGCGGCAGCGCGCTGGGTTATGCCTTGACCGTGGTCGCGGTCGTCATCGAGTCCTATCCCTTGTTCCTGTTGGCCCGCTGGGCGACCGGCGTCTGCGAGGGGAACATCTCCATCGCCAGGGCGCTCGCCGCCGAACTGCATCCCCACATCGATCGCACCAAGGCGATTTCGATGGTGTTCGCCACCATTTACGCCGGTTGGCTGGTCGGACCGCTCACCGGTGGCTACCTGATGGTCTACGGGGCCGAAGCACCCTTCCTGGCCGGCGCCGTGGCGGTGATCTTGGGCGGGGTCGTGGTGGCCTTTGCGATCGAGGGCAACGACCGCGAAGCCCAGGTGGACGACCAGCCCGGACTCTGGCAATCCATGGTCCGGGATAATTCGGTGGGACTGCTGGCGCACAAGGAAATTCGACCCATTTTCCGCTATTACTTTGCCTATACGGTGGGCATGAACATGTTCTATGAGTTCTACCCGGTTTGGTTCGTGGAAAAATTGGGGGCGGACAGTCGGGTCATCGCCTGGGGCACCGTGTCCCTTACCGCGGCGATGATCGTGACCAGTGTGGTCGCCGCATCCAGGGTGGCCAATCGCCTGGGTCAACGGCGCACCCTGGTGGTCACCAGTCTGGCCTTGGGCATGCTGTTCTTCATTCAACCCCTGTCAAACGCCTTCTGGATCTATCCGATCTTCATGTTGATCGGGGCGGGCAACGCCCTCGGCAACGGGGTGGTCCCCGCGCACCTCAGCGAGAACTACGGACATTTGGGCGAAGGTCGGGTCATGGGTTTACAGACCACGATCTTCTGTTTCACGAACGTCATCGTTTCCATACTTGGAAGTGCCGTGGCCCTGCTCAGCACCAACCTGGCCCTGTGGTTGGGGGCGATCGCCATGTCCTCCGCGTTCCTGTGCCTCGATCGCTTCGGAGCGACCGCTTCGGAGCCGATGACCGCTGACGGAGTTCAGCCATGAAAAAGCAACAGAGTGCCGACCGCATCCTTTATTTATTGAAGACACGGGGACCGCAGACGGTGCTCGCGCTCGCCGAGGATCTGGACATGACCCCGATGGGCGCGCGCCAGCATGTGAAACGGATGGAGGGCGAAGGGCTCGTGGAGAGTTACGAGCGCGCCGAATCCGTCGGTCGCCCGCGACAGTACTGGGCCTTGACCGATCGCGGCAACGCCCGTTTCCCGGACCGCCACGCCGATCTGACCCTGTCCCTGCTCCAGCAGGTGAAGACTTTGTTCGGCGACGAGGGCCTGGAGCGTCTCATCGCCATGCGCGAAATCGAAACGGAGCAGCTATACCGGGATGCGCTCTCGGCGGTGTCCGACTTGGGCGATCGAGTCCGCCGGCTGGCCGAGCTTCGATCGGCCGAAGGCTACATGGCCGAGGCCCTCACCGAAGCGGACGGCTCCTGGCTGTTGGTCGAGAATCACTGTCCCATCTGCGCCGCGGCGGCCTTTTGCCAGGGGTTCTGCCGTTCCGAGCTGGCGATTTTTCAGAGGGTGTTGGACGCCGAGGTTCAACGTGTGTCCTTCATCCAAGAGGGAGATCGCCGCTGTGCCTACCGCATTTTGGCGCGACCTCCCGTGGTCGAGCCGATGGTGGTTTGATCCCCGATTCCGCTTGCGAGGCATTGCCGAAGCCATTCCCAAGCCATTCGACCCAAGAAAACCGCAATTCCCAGGTGAGGAATCACCGGGCCTGTGTCGCCCACGGCCACGATACCCGGCCGTGGGCTTTTTTTGTTCAGCGAGCCACGCGACGGCGCAGGTGGAGGCCGAAACCCATCAGGCCCATGACCAACAGAATCAAGCCCCAGGCCGAAAGGGTCGGAACCGGGATGATGACGTTGATGGGGGTGGGGTCCTGGCTGCCGGCCACGCCGGGATTGTCGGTCAGGATCTCCGTGTCGTTGACGCCATCGCCGTCGGAATCGTAGCGAATGGTGCCCTGCACCTCGATATCCCTGCCGACGACCGCGCCGTTCACTTCGGTGGTGATTTCCAAGTCCACGTGAGCCGCCATATCGATGCGACCGTTCCAGGTGACCAGGTCGGTATCCCGATCGACCACGATATCGCCGTCTCCGGAGGTAATGCTCGCATTCAGAAGGTCCAAGCCTTCGGGGATCAGCAAGGTGAATTCGTCCGAATTCGGATCGTCGAATTGGGGGAACGAGCCGAAATTGTTGATCACGGCCCGGAAGGAAACCGCGTCACCGACTTGGACGGCCGGTCCCTGGCGTTTCACCCGCGTGCCGATTCCCGCAAATTCCAGGGTGCCGCTCACTTCCGACGGCGAGGTGATCAGAGTGGTCAGATCGTCGCTGTTGTTGGCCTGGTCGCCGTCGACCACGTTGGGTCCGGTGGCGATGGTCGCGTCGCTGACCAGGTCGCCGACGAAATCCACGGGCACGGTGGCGGTGACCGTATAGGTTGCGGTGGCGTCGGCGTCGATGGCGATGGTGTCGTCGATGTCGCCGCTGCCCGAAGCGGAGCAGGTGGTTCCGCCGCCGGGAGTACTGGTGCAGGTCCAGGTCACATCGGTCAACTCGGAGGCGAAGGTGACCTGAATGCGACTGTCGGGCGCATTGCTGGGTCCGAGATTCCGTGCGGTCACGGTGAAGTCGATGGTCTCACCGGGACCGGCCTCGGTGTCGCCGGCAAGCGTGATCGCCAGATCGGCTTCCCGACCGACCTGGGTCGTTTCGCTGGCGTTCTCGTCGCCCGGATTGATTTCGGGCGTGGTGGACGTGACGGCGAATTGCGTGGTGAGGTCGCCCTTGAAGTCGACGTCGACATCGGTGACCAGGGTGACCTCGACACTGGAAGAAGCGGGGATGTCGGCGATGGAACAGGTGGGTACGCCATTGGGATCTTCGCCACAGCCGGTGCTGCTGGCCAGGGTGAGTGCGGCCGGCAGGGTGGTGGCCAGACTGACCCCCTGGGCGGTGGAGGGCCCGTTGTTGGTGATCGTGACCGTGAAGGTCAATTGATCGTTGGAGGGGACCGGATCGGGTGCGTCGACTACGGCGATCGAGAGATCGACACCGTCGTTGACCGTCAGTTGGTCGGTCGCCTGCCCGCTGTTGCCGACCGTAGAGGTGAGGTCGCCGCTGGTGCTGGTGTAGGTCCCGGGTGTGCCACTGGTGATGTCGACCGCAATGGTACAGGTGGAACCCGGTCCGACCGATCCGCCGGCGAGGGTGATGGTACTGCCGCCCGCCGCGGCCGTGACCGTGCCGCCGCAACTACTGGTGACGTTCGGCGTGCCCGCGATCACCACATTGGCCGGCAGGTTGTCCGTGAAGGCCAGATTGTCCACGGACTTGGTGCTGGCGCTGTTGTCGATGGTGTAGGTCAAGGTGGTGACTTCGTTAGGCAGGATGGCGTCTGGTGAGAACACCTTGGTGAAGACCGGTGCGGCGTTGACCCGCAGGGTGGCGGTCGCCGTACCGCTGTCGCCCAGCGATGACGTCAGGTTCCCTGTCAGGTTGACGTAATCGCCCTCGGTGTCGCTGGTGACATCGACGCTGATGGTGCAGCTCGAGGCCGCACCCACGGTGCCGCCCGTGTAGCTGATGCTGCCGGAACCGGCCACGGCCGTCAGGATCCCGCCGCTGCAGCCGGAGACCACATTGGCCGGCGACGCCACGACCAGGCCCACCGGAAGATTGTCGATGAAATCCAGCGCGGTCGCATCGGCCGTGCTGGCACTGTTGTCGATGGTGAAGGTCAGCGTGGCCGTGCCGGTGACGGGAATGCTCGCCGAGGAAAACGCCTTGTTGAACACGGGTGCCGGGTTGACGCGCAGGACATCCGAGGCGGTACCGCTGTCGCCGAGCGAAGACGTGAGGTTGCCCGAGGTGCTGCCGTAGTCGCCGGGAGCCGACGGGGTGACGTCGACCGTGATGGTACAGGTGGCGCCCGCGGCCACGGTGCCGCCGTCATAGCTGATGGAGCTGGAGCCGCTCACGGCGGTCAGGGTCCCACCGGTGCAGGTCAGGCCGGCGTTGCTGGGCGTCGCCACGGTGAGTCCCAGCGGAAGGGCGTCGGTGAAGCTCAGGGCGGTTGCGGCGGCTGTGCTGGCCGTATTGTCGATGGTGTAGGTCAGGGTGACGATGCCGTCGACGATGGCCGGGTTGGGGGCGAAACTCTTGCTGAATCCGGGCGCCGGGTTGACCTGGAGGGTGTCCGATGCGGTGCCGCTGTTGCCGAGATTCGAGGTGAGGTCGCCGCTGGTGTTCGCGAAGGATCCGGAACTGGCCGCCGTAACGTCGACGCTGATGGTACAGGTGCTTCCAGCACTGGCGGTCCCGCCCGAGTAGGCGATGGTACCGGTTCCCGAGACCGCGGTGAGGGTTCCGCCGGAACAGGTGACGATGGGGTTGGCCGGCGAGGCGACGGTCAACCCGGCGGGCAGGTTGTCGGTGAAATCGAGACCGGTCGCATCCAACGTGCTGCCGGTGTTGTCGATGGTGAAGGTCAGGGTCGTCGTCCCGCCGACGCTGATCGGGTTGGGCGCGAATGTCTTGCCGAACAGGGGCTGGGGATTGGCCCGCAGGGTGTCGGAAGCGGGTCCGCTGTTGCCGAGCGAAGAGGCCAGGTCCCCGGAAGTGTTGCTTAAATCTCCCGCGGCGGTGGCGACCACGTCGACCGTGATGTTGCACAGGGACCCGGCTGCCGCGGTGCCGCCACTATAGCTGATGACACCGCTTCCGGCGACGGCCGTGAGCGTCCCTCCGGTGCAGGTCGTGTTGGCGTTGGACGGCGTGGCGACCACCATGCCCGCGGGCAGGTTGTCGGTGAAATCGAGCCCTGTCGCGGCGGAGGTGCTGCCGCTGTTGTTGATGGCGAAGGTCAAGGTGGTCGTCTCTCCGACGGCCACGGAATCGGGCGAGAAGCTTTTGGCGAAGACCGGCACGGGTTCGACGCGGAGTGTGTCGGAAGCGGTGCCGCTGTCACCGAGCGAAGAGGTCAGGTTCCCCGAGGTATTGGCGAAATCCCCGGAACTGGAAGTGACCACGTCCACCGTGATCGTGCAGCTCGAGCTGGCCAGGATGGAGCCGCCGGAATAGCTGACGCTATTGGTTCCGGAGACGGCGGTGAGCGTCCCCCCGGTACAGGTGAGACCGGCGTTGGACGGAGAGGCGATCACCATGCCGACAGGCAGGTTGTCGAGGAAATCCAGGGCGGTGGCGTCGACGCTACTGCCGGTATTGTCGATGGTGAAGGTCAGCGTGCTCGGCACCCCCAGAGCGGACGGGTTGGGAGCGAACGATTTGGAGAATCCCGGCGTTGGGTTGACGACGATCGTGTCGGTGGCCGTGCCGCTGTCGCCCAGCGAAGAGGTGAGGTTTCCGGTGGTGTTCGTCAAGCTGCCGGCGGCGGTGGCGACCACGTCGACCGTGATGGTGCAGGTACTGCCTGCCGTCACGGATCCGTTGGCATAGGAAATCGATCCGGAGCCGGCCGTCGCGGTGAGGGTGCCGCCGGTGCAGGTGGTGCTGGCGTTGGCGGGGGAGGCGACCTCGAGGCCCGCCGGAAGGTTGTCGGTGAAGTTCAGGACCGTGGCGTCGACCGTGCTGTTGGTGTTGTCGATGGTGAAGGTCAGCGTGCTGGTGCCGCCGATGATGATCGGGTCGGTCCCGAAGCTCTTGGTGAACGCGGGTGGCGGATTGACGCGAAGGGTGTCCGAGGCGGTGCCGCTGGTGCCCGAGGAGGAGGTCAAGGACCCACTGGTATTGAGGTAATCGCCGAAGTTGTTCGCCGTGACATCGACCGTGATCGTGCAGGTGGCTCCGGCACCGACGGATCCGCCACTGTAACTGATGGTGCCGCTACCGGCGACCGCGGTGAGCGTGCCGCCGGTGCAGGTGAGGCCCGGATTGGCGGGCGAAGCGATCACGACCCCGGCGGGTAGGTTGTCGGTGAAGTCCAGGCTCGAGGCGGCGATGCTGCTGGCCGTGTTGTCGATGGTGAACGTCAGGGTACTGGTGCCCCCCTCGACGATCGGGTTGGGCGAAAACGATTTGGCGAAGGTGGGCGGCGGGTTGATCCCCAGATTGTCGGTGGCCGGGCTGCTGCTGCCGTTCAATCCGCCCAGGATCGCTTGTATGTCGCTGGTGGTGCTGGGGTAGGTGCCCGCGATGGCGCTCGCCGGGACTTCGACCGTAATGTTGAAGTCGCACGATTCGGTGGGGCCCAGGATGCCGCCGGAGAGCGAGACGAGGGAGGTCCCGGTCAGGCTCGAACCCGTGCCGCACACATCGGTGAGCGGCAGGTTGGTGGCGACCAGGCCCGAAAGGGCGGCGTCCAGATCGTCGATGAACTGGATGCTCGTGGCGGACGTGGTGGTGCTGGGATTGGTGATCGAGTACGAGAGGGTCACCGTGCCGGTCGGTGCGCTCTCCGCGCTGAAGGCTTTGGTGAAATTGAGAACCCCGACGATCAGGGTGTCGCTGGCGGGTTGGCCCGAGGCCGAGTTGCCGTTGATCACGCCGGTGACATCGCTGGTCGTGCTGACGATCGCACTGGCGTCGGGCACGCCGCCCGGCACCTGCAGCGTGATGCTGAAGGTACAACTGTCGTTGGCGGCCAGGGTGCCGCCGGTGAAGCTGACCAAATCCGTACCCGTGATCGATGAACCCGCGCCGCAGATGTTGCTGGCCGGCAGTCCCGTGGCCACCAAACCCGGCAACGCCGCATTGAGATCGTCGGTGAAGGCGATGTTGGTCGCCGGAAAATCGGGATTGTCGTTGGTGATCGTGTACTCGAGCGTCACGGTATCGCCGGCGAGGACGGGGTCGTCGGTGAACGACTTGGTGATGGAAAGTGGTTCGAATACCTCCAGAAAATCGATGACGGCTGGGAGCGAGACGGATGTCCCTCCGATATTGGCCGAAATGGCCGAGGAGGTGGATTCGAATTGGCCCGGTGTGGCATCGCCGGGAACCAGGACGGTCAGGTCGAAATTGCAACTGGCGCCCGGCGCCAAGGAGCCATTGACGAACGCGATGAAACTGTCGCCCCCGATGCCGACGAAGGATGAGCCGGCGCCGCACGGATCGGTGAGCGGCAAATTGGTGACGGTCAAACCGGGGATCACCGTGTTCAAGTTTTCAGTAAAGGAGATGGCGGAGGCCGTGGCCACCGGGCTGTTGTTGGTCAACTGGTAGTTCAAGGTGACGGTGCCACCCGGAACCACCGGATCGTCGGTAAAGGACTTGACCACGGTCAGGCCGATGATTTCCAGCGAGTCCGCCGCGGGATTGCCGGTCACCGCGACGCCGGCCACGTTGGCGGTGACGTTGCTGCTCGTGCTGGTCCGAAATCCCGGCAACGCGTCGTTCGGGACTTGGACCTGCACGCTGAAGGAACAACTGTCTCCCGGTGCCAGGGTCCCGCCACTGAATGAAATGGTGGAGGTGCCTGTCAAGGAGGAGCCCGCCCCACAGATATCGGTCTGGGGCAGCCCGGTGGCGGTCATGCCGGAGATGAAGCTGTCCAAATCGTCGGTGAAGCTGATGTTGGTGGCGCTGGCCGGGGCATCCGCATCCAGCGAAATGGTGTACTCCAGGGTCACGGTACCCCCTGGCAGGACGGGATCGTCCGTGAACGACTTGCTGATGACGGGGGCACCGACCACGTCGATCTGAACGCTGGCATTCGGGCCGGCGAACGGGACGCCACCCAGGGTGCCCCCGTAGCCGTTGATATCCAGCGTGTAGGTGCCGCCGTTGATGTCGGCCGGGAGCGGTAGGTCGGTGGTGAAGGTACAGTTGGCGCCGGCAGCGAGAGAGCCGCCCGTAATCAGGAGGACGCCGGCGTCACCGGTTCCGTTTTGGACGGACATGGAGCCGCCACCACAAAAACCGTTGGCCGCAGAGTTGGTGAAGACGGCTTCCCCGATTTCCGAACGGGGATCGATGAGGTAGGTGAGATCCGCCGCCGCCTGGCCGCTGATGCTGTTGTCCAGCACCACCTGAACGGTCACTTCCTGACCGGGGGCGAACGGCGGCGTGTCCAGCAGGCTGACCTGCATGGTGGGAATGCCGGTGACGATCAGGTCATCCGTGGCGGCGGGCAGGTTGAACCCCGAATCGCCGGTCAGGGCACTGGTCGTGTTCGGGTAGGTTCCCGGTGTGGCCGCCCCCGGTACCTGGAGCGTGACCGTGAAGGTGCAGCTCTCCGTGGGGCCGAGAATCCCGTCGCTGAGCGTCAGGGTCGAGGTACCGCTCAGCGTGGAGCCCGTGCCGCACACGTCGGTCAGCGGCAGGCCGGTCGCGACCAGACCCGACAGGGTGGCATCCAGGTTGTCCGTGAAGGTCAGGCCGGTGGCGCTGTTGTTCCGATCCCGATTGTCGATCGTGAATTCGAGGTCGATGGTGTCGCCGGGAAACACCTGGTCGCCGAGAAACCGTTTGGAGAAGGCCGGTGGTGGCTCAACCACCAGTTGCGCCACGGCCGGGCCGCTGTTCCCCAAGTCGGTGACCAGTGAGAGTGTTTCGAAATCGTAGGTGCCGACGGTGTCGGCGGTGATATCGAAGGACAACGAGCACGTTTCGGTGGCGTTCAGGCGACTGCCGAAGGAGACAAAAAAGTTGGTGGAGCCCGCAGTAACATTATTGGGGATGACAAGGGTGCAGTCGTTGGTGAGATTGGTGGGGTTGTCGATCACGACATTGTCGGGAAAGTTGATGGAGAAGCTGGTGATGTTGGCGTTCGCCTCGGGGAAGGAGTTGTCGAAGTTGAACGTCACGGTGGCCGAATCGCCCGGAAGGATGGTCGTGGGCGAGATGCTCATGGACACTCGGGGAATGTCGGCGTCGACAGTCAGGGTGTCCGTCGCGTTGCCGTGATTGCCGGCATCGGAGGTGAAGTCGCCGGTGATCGCCGCCGCGGGTCCGGGCGTGGTAGAGGTGACATAAAGCGAGAACGAACAATTTTCGAACGCGCCGAGTCGGCCCTCGGAAAAGGTGATGGCATTGCCACCTTCCGTGGCGGAAATCACGCCGTTGCAAAGGTTTTCGAGAATAGCCGGAGAGGACACCGTGACCCCGGCAGGTAGGGTGAGGGTAAAGGCGCCATTGTCCAGCGAACTGGCCGTGGGGTTGTCCAGGGTAAACGTGAGCTGACTGTTCGCGCCGACCGCGATGGTATCCGGGCTGAAGGACATGGAAAGGGATTGGGCCCAAAGGGCATTGCCGCCACCGAGTGTCAGCAAGATTCCCATCAACCACATCACGGAACATTTTGCCATCATAGCTTTCATTTTCAGTACCTCTCCACGAGCGCCGACCCAGGGAAACCCCGTTGTTCCGCACCCTTCGATCGATTGCGGATGTTTACCGCAAAGATTTGAAATCAAAAATCTTGTAATTCTTACAACTATATGGACCGGCAATCTTCAACTTCCCTTTTCGGAACTCGCGCTCCGTGAAAAAGGAATTTTTGCCTTATAACGAAAAGATTTTTCTACCGACTTTTTCGAAAGCGGACCGATCTGGAAGCGTTGGCTCGACGATCCGTTGGGGGCATGGTCTGGAGACAAACCGCTGCGGCGCTGCGTGGCATTCGGCCCTTTTGCATACCGACAGGCGGAGTGGGAAATCGACGGTCGCCAGACTTGAAGCCGACTAGATGGAATGGATGAACTTGCTTGATGTCGGAGGAATGGTTTCGTACAAGGAAGGCAACTGAGGGGCCATTTTACAAGTTGGTGAGGGGTTGGTCGAATGCTTTCTTAAATTCGTGACGATCTTTTTTGGTGTGATGAGGGTCACGAATCCCGCCTTTGATTGTCTTTTCACCCTGTCCGGAAATCGACGGACAGGTCGAACACGGGGCTCAACGCGAGGCTGAGAACGAAAACACGCGGTAGAGGTAGAAAAAGCTGGGCAGCAAGAGGGGCATGCCGCCGGCGAGGATCCAAAAGGTCATCGCCAGGATCTTTTCCGATGCGGCGGCATCGGCGATGGAGACGCCCGGCACGATCAGGTATGGGAATTGGGCGAGGGCCCAGCCGCTGAGCATGACGACCGCCTGGGCACCGACCGCGAATTTCGCCGCGGCATAGCGGCGAAGCCACAGGCAGGCAAATACGGAAAGCGCGGTCGCTCCGGCGAGGAGTTGAAAGGGGATGGCCCAAGCGCTGCCGCTGAGTCGCCAGCCGAAGTGGGGCGCGTTGGAAAGCGCGACGCCCAGGGTTGCGAAGGCGAGGATCCCGACTGCGACCGCGGCGGTCAGGGCTCGGCGCCGGAAGTCTTCGCGAAGGTCCGCGTCATCGGTTTCGCCCAGCAAATAGACCGCGGCCAACAGCGCACAGAGCGCGACGGCGAGGAGTCCGGCCATGAAGGGAAAGGGTTGCAGCCAAGTGGCCAGGTAGCCATCCTGGTGCATCCAACGACCCTGTTGGTCGATGCGGATGTACCCGCCGCTGGTCGCGGCCAAGGTCATGCCCAGCATCATCGGCGTCACCAGGCTGGCGATGGCGAACACCCGTCGCCATGCTTCGCGATTGTCCGGGTCGTACTTGCGGAACACGAACGCCGAGCCGCGCAGCACGATGCCGAACAGGCACAGGGTGAGTGGCAGGTGCAGCGCGGTGCTCAGGATGGCGAAGGCTTTCGGGAAGCATACGAACAACAAGACGATCAGGATGATCAGCCAGACGTGATTGGCCTCCCAAATGGGACCGATCGCCTTGCCGATCGTGGTTCGCTGGCGGTCGGCGCGCGGCCCCGAGGCGAACAGGTCCCAGACGCCACCGCCGAAATCGGCACCGCCGGTGAGGGTGTAGATCATGAGCACGACGACGAGAACGCCGCCCAAAATGACTTCCCACATCAGTCGACCTCCGGGTCGGTGTTCGGCCCATCGCCGGGAAGGCTCGCGAACACCTGGCGTTTCAGCAGGATGGTCACGATGATGCCCAGGAACAGGTAGAGCAGTGTGAAGCTCACCAGGCTCATCCAGATGTTGGGCACCTGGGTGACCGCGTCCTTGGTGCGCATCACGCCCTGGATGACCCACGGCTGGCGGCCTACCTCGGTGGCGATCCAGCCGGCCTCCACCGCGATCAGACCCAGCGGGCCGTTGGCGATCAGCAGTTTGAGGAACCAGGGATGCCGCGTCATCCATTCCTGGGGCGGGCCTTTGGCGCCGCGCCACCAGAGAAACAGGGTGATCAGCGCGGTGAGCATCATGACCATGCCGCATCCCACCATGATTTGGAAGGAGAAGTGGGTGATGGCCACCGGAGGCCGGTCTTCGGGCGGCACGGTCTTGAGGCCCGCGACCTCGGCCTGGGGATCGTTGAAGGCCAGGATGCTCAGAAGGTAGGGGATTTCGATGGCGTAGCGCGTTTCCTCGGCCTCTTCGTCGGGCCAGCCACCGATACGCAGCGGCGCACCGCGCTCCGTTTCCCATTGGCCCTCGAGGGCGGCCAGTTTGATCGGTTGCGACTCAGCCACGACTTTGGCGCTGAAATCACCGCTCAAGGGTTGAATCAAGGCCGTCACCACCGCCACGGGAAGTGCGATGGCCAGCGCTTTGCGGTGCGCGGTCGCGCCCGGATTGCGCAGCAGGACGGCGGCGTGGATCGCGGCCACCGCAAAAGCGACGGACTGGAAGGCCGCGATGGTCATGTGCGACGTTTGGGCCAGTGAGGCCGGATTCCACATCGCCGCCCACGGGTCGATGTTGACCGCCATGCCTTGTTCTATGTCGAATCCCGCGGGGGTGTTCATCCAGGCATTGGCGGTCACGACAAAGATCCCCGAAAGGGTGCCGCAGATACAGACCAGGATTCCGGCGACGAAGTGAACACGCTCGGGCACCTTGCCGTCCCAACCGTAGAGATAGATCCCCAGGAAGATGGCCTCCAGGAAAAAGGCGAATCCTTCCATGGCGAACGGCAGGCCGATAACCGGGCCTGCGAATTCCATGAACCCGGGCCAAAGCAGGCCCAGCTCGAAGGAGAGCACGGTGCCGGTCACTGCGCCGACCGCAAACAAAATGGCCGTGCCGCGGCACCAGCGTTTGGCCAGGGTGCGGTAAATCTCGTCGCGGGTCTTCAACCAGCGGGCTTCCGCCAGGACCATCAACAGGGGCATGGCGATGCCCGCCACCGCAAATAAAATGTGAAACATCAGGGACATGGCCATTTGTAGGCGCGCAGCGAGCAAATCGGTCATATGAACCTCACGGGTTCGCGACATGGACGGAGGGTGGGTGCCATGTCGCGGTTGCGAGCGACTCCAGTTTCGGAATGCGGGATCTCCGACCCAGGGGCACGGCCGCGGGGGGCTGGGTGCGTCGGCCGATCGGAAGGACCGCCCTTTGGATCATCATGGGGTTGTGGACTTTTTTGGAACCATAGCCGAATTCAGGCGATGCCGCAGGTTATTTTTTGGAATTCAAATCAGGGGACGTCATGGGGCGGGTCACGGGACGTCCGATTCCGTATAGAACACAATAAATCGAGCTTCTGATCGATATGTTCCGGTTATATGACCATCAGGTTACGCCAGACCGGCCGTTTTGCGGTTTTTTTGATTGCTTTTTGAGGCAAAATCGTGGCGAATCATGCGATATTTAGGAATCGAAATCGTGAATCGACAGGTCCGTCGACATTTGAGACAAACCGAGGTACCTGCTTTCCAAGGGGTGAACCGCAATGCGCAAACAGCTAGGCCATTACGAAATCATCGGTGAATTGGGGCGTGGCGGCATGGGTGTCGTCTACCGGGCCCATGAGGTCTCGCTGAACCGATCCGTGGCAATCAAGGTACTTGCCGAAAAGGTGGCCGGCGACGAAGAGCTGGTGGCTCGCTTTCTCAGGGAGGCGCGCAGCGCGGCGGCCTTGAATCACCCCAACGTCATCCAGATCTATTTCATCGGAGAGGAAGAAGGCCAGCACTTTTTTGTCATGGAGTTCGTGGAGGGCGATTCCCTGGCCCAGATCATTCGGCGTCAGGGACGGTTGGATCCAGAATACGCGGCCGACATTCTCGGCCAGGCCGCCGCTGGATTGGCCGCGGCTCACGAGAAGGGCATCGTCCACCGCGATATCAAACCCGGCAACATCATGGTCGATCGCAATGGCGTGGTGAAACTGGCCGATTTCGGGATCGCCTTCATGCCGGATTTCGGCAAGAAACTCACCTCCACGGGCCAGTTCCTGGGTACACCCGGTTACCTATCGCCTGAAATTTGTACCGGTAGCCCGCTCGACCATCGGGCCGATATCTTCTCTCTGGGCGTCGTCTTTTTCGAAATGTTGACCGGAACGACGCCCTTCAATGCCGACAGTCCCTTCGCCATGATTCACAACGTGGTCAAGGCGCCGATTCCCGACGTCCGGGCACTCAACCCGTTGGTGGATGAAGAGACGATTTCCATCCTTGGGAGAATGGTCGAAAAAGATCCCGAGGACCGGTACCAGGGATGTGGGGAGCTCATCGACGAGTTGGCTCGCGTGTTCGGGACCACCGGTCGCCATACCCTGCCGCTGTCCAAACCACTCGCGACCACTGCCGCTTCCGGAAATACCGACAACATTCCCACCCTGCTGGTCGATTCCTCCTCGCCCGATGCCGAAACCACCGACATGGTGCCGGAATCCGAGCCGTCCGCCGAGACGCCCGCGACGGGCGCCGACGTCGCCCAACCACCGCCCGTTCCGGTCGAGGGTACGGTGGCCGCGGCCCCTGAGTCGAAGCGGCGGTTTTCACCATTGATTTGGGCGACGGCCGCCGTCCTGGTGTTTTTGCTGGTGATCGCGGGCCTCGCTACGCGGCAATCGGAACCTGCCGAGCGAGATGGATCGGGTAGCGAACCCACGAGCGCGTCTATCGAACACGAGACCGAGCCGTCTAGGGGAGAACCCTCGAACCAGGGCGAGGCGCCGGTCGAGACCCATGCCGATGGCGATGGAACGGTTCCTCCCGATTCGGCCGACTCGGCGCAGGCGAATACCGAAACCCCGAGCGCGGGAAGCGATTCGAAACAGGCCAGCCCGGCTCAGGCCGACGGAACGCCCGCCCAAGGGGGCGATGTCGAGACCGCCCAAAAGTCAGCGGTCGATGCCGCACCCCAAGTGGCCTCGGCCCAAGGCGATTCAAGGGATGATTCGCCCTCGACGGGGAAGGCGGGTCAAGCCAACGCGGCTCCAGCCAACGAGGGGGGCGAACCGAGCCCAGGCGTGACGGGCGATGCCGACGTCGACGTGGCTTCCAGCGATCTCATCGAGGAGTCGCCGGAGTTGGTGGATGCGCCGACGCGGGTCCACGAATCGAGAGCGCCGTTGCCCAGAAAACGCAGATCGGGCAACGGTGCCAATAGAGCTGAAGGCGATGGACCCAAACTCGCGGTGATGGTATCCGGCGATGCGGTGTACGCCGAACCGCTGGAATCGGCCATGGAACTCCATTTGGCGCAGGACGAGATCGCGCTTCTCGATGAAAAGGAAATCCACGATCCGCAAATGTGGCTGGAACGCAAGCCGCTGTCGGTCAGTCGTGTCCGCAAGATGCTGTACGAAGAGGGCGCCAATGTGCTGGTCCTGGTGCAGATGAAGCACCAGGGAGAGCGAGAGTTGGAGTTCATGGGAAGAACCGAAACGGCGTATCGCGCGCGGGTTTCCCTACGGGTCTATGCGCTGCCCAGGGGCAAGCAGCTTTCGAAACCCAAGAGCCAGGTGATCGAATACACCCTGACCAATGCGGCCAAGAAAGCCGGGAACGACAGCCTGGTGCTCTACGAGTCGGTCGTCAAGGCGCTGGAATCGCTCTGAGCTTCGCGCCCGTTCCCAGCGAACCGCAAACACGAAGTGTGTTGCGGTTCCGGTCCGGTCCGAGTGGGGTACTCGAGTTCGCGTGGGATGGATGTCGCGTCGATGGCCTGCGATGACGGATTGGTTCGAGCCGTATGGACGAACCGTCTCGAACGAGCCGTTCCCCACCGGGTATCGGAGGAATAAAAAAGGCCCCCTCGGCAGAGGGAGCCTCTTTGTTCCCGTCAGGCGGGAGCTTGTTCGATATCGGATGATCAGTCGAACACTTTATCGATGGGGATGATCGTCACGTCGTCCGCCTTCAGTTTCAGCGGATACTTTTCGATGACCTTGTCTTCCTTCAACAGGTCCGCGGGTTTCTCCGCGTTGTAGGTCATCGGCGACGGCGCGTCCGCGATCAGTTGATCGCGCAGGCCCGCCGCGTCCTTGGTGACGAACACGAACTTGACGTCCTTGCTCTGCAAGTGCTTCTTGATCGCCTTGTTCACCTGTTTGCGGGTGAGCTTCTTCAGGTTGTCGACGATGTATTCGTTGAATCCGGGGATGTCGTAGTACTCGCTGTCCAACTGGTAGCCGAGACGGCGGCTGTCCGAATTGGTGAGCACGTTGACGTACTTCAACAGATAGTTGCGGGTGGCTTCGAAGTCTTCCTTGCTGATGCCTTCCTTCACGAACTTGTCCAGTTCGTACTTGGCCACGCGCAGCGCGAAATGGGCTTGCTGCGGCGGGACCGGGCGAATCCAGACCTGGAAGATCTGTTGTTGGCGGGCCAAGTTCGGATCCGGCTGGAACTGGAACATGCCTCTCGGGAAGTATTCGATGTAGGCGTAATCGCCGTAGTTCATGCCGCGGATCTCGCGAATGCGCTGGTACAGGTAGCTATTGGAGGAGCGATGCTCGCCGAAGTAGCTGCGGGCCAGCCACAGTGCGGCGAAATCGGGATGGGCGCGGTTGACCTCGATCGGGAAACCGAAGGAAATCGCGGTGGCGCGGGTTTCCTTTTCGAGGATGCGAACCTTCAAGCCGTCGATGTCGGCCGGTTTGGGCAGTTCGGCGCGTTTCTCGACGCTTCCGGCCGGCAGGGTGGCGAAATCGCGCTTGACGTCGTCGATGAATTCCGGAGCGAAATTGCCGGAGAAGCCCAACACCAGGTTGGCGCGGGTGTAGTGCTCGGCGTAGAAGGCCTTGATGTCCTCGAGCGTGATCTTCTCGATGGCGCCGATGTGGCCGGCGGTCAGGGTTCCGTAGGGGTGGCCTTCGTAGATGAACTCGTACAGCGCTTCCTTGCCCAATTCTTCATCGTTGTTTCCGCGCAAATTCACTTTGATGGAGTTGATGATCTGGGTTTTCACGCGCTCGAAATCCTTTTCGGACCAGGCGGGATCCAGCAATTGGGTTGAAACGATGTCGTAGTAGGCCTCCAGGTTGTCGGCATGGGTGGCGCCGATGAATACGGTCATTTCCTTGTCGACCTGGGCTCCGAAGGAGGCCGCCATGGGGTACAGGGCCTTTTGGATTTCGCTGAAGCTCATCTGGTTGCTGCCGCCCTGGGTGATCATGGCGGAGGTCAGCGTGGCCAATCCCGGTTTGCCGCTCGGATCGGAAACCGAACCGGTGTTGAAGAGAATTCGGAAATTGAGGATGGGCGAAGGCGATTGAACGAAGGTGCTCGCGATCTCGGGAACGGGCGCCTTTTCACGAGTGGCCCAACGATCCACGGAGCCCGCACCCGTCTCGCCCTCTGGCAAGTCGCCGTGGGACAGGTTGACCACGACCATGCGCTGGTCCACAAAATACTTGTTGGCCATTTTCTGGAGGAGCTGCGGGGTGACTTGGTCGTACAGGCGGTACATGCGGTTCAGGGTTTCGGGATCGCGGTTGAAGGCGAGGTAGCCGACCATGGCCGCCGCAATGCGTTCGCTGCTCGTCAGGCCCATGACGAAATCGTATTTCAGGTTGGATTTGATTTCTTCCAGCCGTTTTTCGTCGACCAGCTCGGTGCGCATCCGCGCGAACGTTTTCTGGATCTCGTCGCGAACGTACCAGGCATCTTTGGGGTTCTTCAGTTGTGCCGCCGTGGTCAACAGATAGGGATCGATGCGGTTGGGGAAAAAGCCCATGACCCGGGTGACCTTTTGTTCTTGAATGACCAGCTTTTGGTAGATATCCGAGCTGGAGGAAAAGGCGATGGCGCTGACGATGTCCATGGCGGCCATGTCCAGTTCCGTCTCGGAAACGGCCGGACCGTGAAAGGCGACCGTCACCCAAGGCAGGGTGGGGGAGTCCCAATCGACTTTTTCGTAGAGCGGCCCGCGAGGTTCCGGCTCTTTGGGGATGTCGGAGGTGTAGCTGCCCCGCTCCCAGTCGCCCCAGTACTTTTCGACCAGGGCGAAGGCTTGCTTGGGTTCCACGTCGCCGGTCAACATGACCACGGTCTTTTCGGGACGGTAGAAGCGCTTGAAGAATTCCAACGAGTAATCGTACTGGTTGGGCATGTCCTCGATGTCCTGGATGAAGCCCATGGTCGTGTGCTTGTAGGTGTGTTTCTGAAACGCCAGGTTACGCTGGCTCTCGATCAGTTTGAGGATCGGGTTTGCGTAGTTTTTATTGTATTCGCCAAGCACCGCTCGGGCCTCGGTCTGAAAATCGGCGAGCGAGTATTTGAGGTTTTGGAACCGGTCGGCTTCGAGCTCCAGCACGATTTCCAAATCTTCCTTGGAGAAGGTGAGGTGGTAGTTGGTGTAGTCGTCGGTCGTGTAGGCGTTCTGGTCCGCGCCGATGTTCTTCAGGATGGCCGAGTACTCTTCGTTGGGGTATTTCTCGGTGCCGCGGAACATCATGTGTTCGAAAAAGTGAGCGAATCCCGACTTTCCTGGCTCCACTTCGTTGCGGGAACCGGTTTGCACCGGGATTTGAAGGGAAACCAGGTTGGGGATTCCCGTAGGGACGACCACGATTCTCAGACCGTTTTCGAGGTCCTTGACGTGGTAGTTGTATGGGAAGACGCGGTTGGCGTTTTTGTCGCCTTGCTTGCCTTTGCTGGCGGCCATCAGGTTCCCTCCCGAAACCAGGACCAGTAGCAGTCCCACTAAGATCGTTCTGATCTTGAAAGCATTCATGTAAACCTCTGAGAAAATCAAATTCGCCGCGGCACCTCAACAGTCGCGCTCTGTCCGGTCGGCGCTGAATCGGGCACGGAAATCCTTCGTGCCGCCAGGGGCCATGTGCGGGGCCGATCACCGTTGCTTCTGCGCTACGGCAGGAACCAATACTTTGTTCCTCTTTTCGAAATAGCCATTCTAGCCGAGAAAGCCGGAATGCCAAAAATCAACGCGTAATTTGCGGTGATTTTGGTTCGTCAGCACCGAAAAAAGATCGATCGCGGTGCTCAAAGCAGGATTCGGTCGAGGTTTTCGGTGTGGGTGTTGGTGATCGGGAGATCGGACCGGACGCGCTGGAACCGCTGCGCGATGTCCTCGATTCGATAGTCGCGAACGGTGAAGTCCAGGCGGAAGTTGCGCACGCCACGGGCGCGGAACCAGGCGAGATCGCCGCTCCAACTCAGCGCGCGATCACCGACGACGGTACTGCGACATCGGTCGTGACGGACCTCGAAGTGGTCGCCGTGCTCGTTTTCGATGAACAGTGTTTCGTGACCGCAGGCCTTGGCGCCGGGGCAACCGCCGTAGAGGGCGGCCAGACTGCAGGCTTCGGCGACGAAGAGCGGTGTGTCGGTGTAGGCGATCGCTTCGAAGCGGGTCGGGTCACAGGCCGCGAGCAGGGCCTCCATGTTGGGACGGTCGTCCTCGAGCGAGAGGGTGAAGCGGCCGTCGACGCCCATGTCCTGCAGCGCTTCGACGGACCAGGTGTTGAGGTGGTAGACGGAGAAGTCGGCGTGCAACCGTCGTCCCTCGCGGCAGGGCTCGATGAGGTCGAAATGACCCGGATTGGCGAGGACCCAGTCGAAGGGTACCTCGTCCAGATCTTTCATTCGATGGCGGATAACGCGTAAGTCCCATTTTCGCAGAACCATGGGCAACGATAGGCGCAACGGGCCGGCGAAGGTTCGCAACGTGGCGAGGGCTTCTTTCCATTGCGGCGTGGACAGGGTGGGACGCAGGACGAAATCGAGGCCCGCCTCGTGTTGGTTGGCCAGTTCGATGACGGGCGCCAGTTGCTCGGGGTTGTCCACCCGCAGGATGAACTCCGGTTCGGCCTGGGCACGCGGAACCGCTTTCACCGGTCGATTCGCTTGGTCGACCAGCTCTTCGATCCATCGCGCTCGCGCCGAATCGGTCTGTTCCGACAATTCCGCCAGCATGGCGCGACGGCCTTTCTTGAGGAGCGAAAGCGGCATGAAGTCATCGATGGCGACCGGACCGTGGTAGCTGCCCGGGCGGAAGGGGCTGTCGCCGAATCGGAACATCAGCTCCTTGATCGGCGTGCCTTTTCCGGTTTTGGACGGGGATGTCTCGAATTGACGCGTTACCTGGGCATAGGGATGGGCGGCCCGAATCGTCAGGGTCCCTTGGGCAGGTCCCTCTCCGACTTCGACGAAGAGGTCCACGGGTAGCGGCAAACCCGACTCCTGCTGGTCGAGCAGGGATTTTTGGGGCCGGTAACGTTGCTCCACTTCCTGCGAGCGGACCCACCAAACGGAAGTGCCCTTTGGGAACGATTGGGAGAGACGCACGATGGTGTTGCGCGCCGGTCGCATTCGGTCGCCGCCGGAGACGTCGTATTTATTGAAGGACATGAGGGTTTCTTCGCGATTGGGGGCCACCAACCGCAGGCCGTCGTAGCGCTGAATCCCGGTTTGGAGCAGGCGGAAGGCATTGCCGCTTCCGTCGATCGTGCCGATGTGAATTCCGCGGGAGCCGGTAGCGGTGAGATCCACCGGGTGATCTCCGAACTGGCCGCGCTGGTAGAAGGCGGCGGTGTAATCGCGTCCGAAGGAAAGCTTCAAATCGCTTTCTTGGCGTTCGGTGTCTCCATCTTGGAGGCGTCCTCGGTAGGCCTCGACCGCCGCGTGTACGTAGGCCGGCCCCTTGCGGCGGCCTTCGATCTTCAGGCTGTCGACACCGGTTTCGAGGAGCTGCGGCAAGATCTCCAGGGTGTTCATGTCCTTCATGCTGAACAGGTAATTGCGGAAGCTCCCTTTCTCCGCGGCCATGGGAAAGGTGGTGTCGTTGTGGATCTTGTAGCCCTTCCGGCAGGTGTAGGCGCACTCGCCGCGGTTGCCCGATCGGCCGCCCACGGATCCACTGAAAAAGCACATGCCGCTGTAGGTGTAGCACATGGCGCCGTGGCAAAAGACCTCGAGCTCGATCACGTCCGGGGGATAGGCGGCGCGGATCTCTTCGATTTCGGCGAACGTCAGTTCGCGCGCCAGGACCACGCGTTGAAAGCCTTCCGCGACGCAGAACGCGACGCCTTCGAGATTGTGGACCGCTAGCTGGGTGGATGCGTGGCGGCGCAGATGGGGAAAATGACGGGCGATGGTGCGCCCGAGGCCGATATCCTGGAGAATGACCCCGTCGATGCCGCAATCGCTCGCGCCGGCGAGTGCGCGCAGAAGCGGTGCTCGCTCCTCCATTTTGACCAGGGTGTTGAGGGTCAGGTAGACCTTGGTTCCCTTCTCATGGGCCAACGGTACGTAATAGGCCAACTCGTCGAGGGAAAAGTTGATGGCATTGCCGCGCGCGTTGAATTCTTTCAGGCCCAGGTAGACCGCGTTTGCACCGCTTTCCAATGCGGCCACCAGCGATTCCGGTGAGCCGGCCGGCGCCAGCAGTTCCACCGGCGGTGGGTTCACGTACTTCTCCTCTTGCCGTCGATCTCGGACCGACGCGCGCTCCCGCTTCTGCACCTGTGCTCTCCCTTACCCCAATGAAACCTGGAATCCCGTCGAAAATCGCGCCGCCCTTCGAGTGTTTCGGCTGCGCGTGCCTCCCCATCATAAGCCGTTTATGCGACCCGTGGAAGCGTGCAACGCGCGCCGTTGGTAGCGGCATCTCATCCAAAACTAGCAAGTTCAAAGGGCAGAATGACTTGCCGGTTGTTGCCCGAAGTGGCGATACGCTATAGTTATAGGCTGTATTTTTCATCAAAAACTCAAATTCGTTTCCCGAACTCGTGCTCTACTCCGGGAAATCTCGTTTTTACTTTTACGGTTCGGTGTAACTTTGTGGAGGCATTTATGTTCTTTCGTTCCGCCCGATTTCCATCGGCGGCAATCCTGATTTTGGTGGCCATCACGATGTGGACCTGCTCCGATGACGATGAGGGGCCCAGCGATCCGCTTCCTTCCTTTACCTTTGTCAAGTTCGATGTCACGACCGGGAATCCGGCCGATATTGCGCTTCCCAACGATATTTTGCGCGATCCCGCAACCGGGTTGGTCAACCTGCCGCTGGAGGGGGAGCCCTTCGAATCGGCCAACACGCTGCAGGGTTTTTCGACGCTTGCGAACATCATCTTGCCTTTCGAAGGGGCGGTGGATCCCAGTACGGTATCCGCCGAAACGCTGCCCATCTTCAATACGGCCGCCTTTCCCCCCACACCGGCCAACGTGGCCTATCAAACCGTGACCGATCCCGCGACGGGCGCGAGCACCGTCGTCGCGGTGCCGTTGACGCCGTTGGCGCCCGGAACGACCTATATCGGCGTGGTGACCCGCGGGGTTCTCGACCCAACCGGGCAACCGGTCGAGTCGCAGTTGAACACGATGGTCATCAAGGGTTCCGATCCCATCGATCCCAATGCCTCCACCGCACCGTTGGAGTCGCTGCGGCAGCTCTACCAGCCTATCTGGGAGTTTGCGGAAGGGGTGATGGGTACGAACCGCGTGAACATCCCCTTCGCCTGGGCCTTCACGACCCAGCCCTTGTTCGATACGCAGCGCGTATTGCGCCGCCGGGCCGCGAACGCCGCGCCCACGCCCACGGTGGACGTGCCGCTCCCCAGCGGCGAGGCCGTCGATCAGTTTTTCCAAAGCATGGGATTGGGCGCGGTACCGCACGAGGCCATCGGCTCCATGTACAAGGGGACCTTCAGTTCCACCAACTACATCGCCCATCCGCTGGCCGGTCCCTTCGTGGCGGCTTCGGCGGAACAGGCCGCTCAGTTGCCTGACGTGAACGAAGGCGAGCCACTGCCCATCAGCGCCAATGCGGTTTCGTTCTGGGCCGCCTTGCCCGCCGGGGCCCAGGGTCCCGTGCCCACGGTGATCTTCCAGCACGGCCTCGGCCGCTCGAAGGAAGACATGTTCGCCATCGCCAACAGTCTCTGCGGCTCCGGGTTTGGAGTGATCGGGATCGACATGGTGCTCCACGGCGAGCGGACTATGGATTTTCTCGACAACGAAACCGGTGCCATCCTCCCCGAGGGTGACGGCATTCCCGACCCCTCCGGCAGCAACTTCATCAACCTGGGCAATCCCCGCATGACCCGCGACAACGCCAAGCAGGGGTTGTCGGACCAATTGAACCTCGCCCAGATGGTCAAGACCGGCCAAACGGATTTCAACGGCGACGGCACGGCGGACCTGTCCACCTCCTTCGTGTATCTCGGTCAATCGCTCGGTGCACTGTTCGGTTCGGTGTTCAGCACGCTGGAAGAGGATCTGAGCGTGGCGGTGCTCAACGTGCCAGGTGCGCGTTTGGGCTCGCTGTTGCCCAATTCGCCAATTCTCAGCCCGAGCATCAATGCCGGTCTGGCCGCCAACGGCATCCAAACGGGCTCGGCCGAGTACAACCTGTTCTGGCTGATCTTCCAAACGGTCCTGGACGATGCCGATCCCATGAACTACGCGCCCCATTTGTTGAACGGAGGCCTGAAGGAATCCGGCACGGCGACGCAGGTTCTGCTACAAGAAGCCTTCGAGGACCAGGTCATTCCGAATTCCGCAACCCAGGATCTGACCCGGGCGATGGGCATCCCCCAGGTCAACGCGTCATGGGTCTATCCGGGTCATCCGCAAGTCGAGGCGCCTCGGGTGGGATCCGGCCACTTCCAGTTCCAGGATGCGGAGCACGGCTTCCTGCTGTCGCCGACCGATCCCTCCGTCGTGCCTGGCCAGCTTCAGGCGATCACCTACTTGGCCACGGCGCTTCAGGGCCAACCGACCATCATCGATCCGTTCCAGGCCGGCAAGCGCCTGCTCGATCGAGCCGTACCCTTCGAGCGAACGCCGACCGACCTGCGTTTCGTCGTGGTGTATCACGAACAGGGGGCATTGGACGCGTTGATACGCTAAAACCCCACTATCAAACCCACTTAAATGTATCTATGAAAAGCCAGGGTCCTCATCCTGGCTTTTTTGTTTTCTGGATTCTCCTGGCGTTGAAAGCCGATGATCGCGATATTGATCGTAGGAGTCTCGTGCGGCACATTTTCGAGCACCTGGCCCGGCATCTCCAAGAGATGAGCGACGATGCGGTTCACCTGGCCCATCACTTCATTTACCGATACGGCAAATTGACGGAAGCGGAAATCAAGGCGGTGCAGGAGGAGGTCCCCATGAACAAAAACTACGACACGGTCATGGACTACTACCGCGACCTCTATGTAGAGGAAGGTATGGAGAAAGGCCTGGAGGGAGGCTGGTTGGAGGCGGTGGAAGCTCTTCGGAAAATGTGTGACGGTATGGCTTCGGAAGGGATATCCCTCCCGGAGGATTTGGCCGAAAAGCTCCTGGCTCAAAAGCCGGACCATCGAGATCAAGCCTCCTCCCGACCTCGCTGGAAGGAATGATCTTGTCCACCCGTGATTCGTGGGACAAGCCCCGAACCAACCAAATGATGAACCTCCCATGAAAAAGTGATCTCCCCCGCTTCGCCATCACCGGTGTCGCGACGCGACCGAGCTTCCGCTCTCCGAATTGCCTTTTGAAAAGATTCGTGGTTTCATATGGGGCGCTTTTGGAACGTCTCCCTTTCGTCCCCGCGACCTCCACGACACCCCTCCGGCCCAACGGTCCCGGCCAAAACTCGCATCCCTCGAGCCCTACAAGGATTGCACTTGCAGACTTTTTGGCGTTTCTCACGAAGATACGTGGTTCCTTATCTTTGGTGGTACTTGGCCGGGTTCGCGTTCATCGTCTTTACCCAATTGCTGGCGGTCGGCATCATCAACGAAACCAAGAACGCCATCGATGCCGCCGGCGCTGCCGATGCCACCGCGCGAACCGTGGTGCCCTACGTCGTGCGCATCGCCTTGTTCGCCGTCTGTTTGATCCTCGTCCGGACGGGCTCGCGCCTGTTGATTTTCACGCCCGGCCGGTTGATTGAATACCGAGTACGCAACGACTTTTATTCCAACCTCTTACTGCTACAACGGGACTTTTACGAAAAGCACGAATCCGGTGACCTGGTGAGCCGCTGCTCCAATGACATCGGTTTCGTGCGGGCTGCCTACGGTTTCGGGTTCCTCCAGATCGCCAACGTCTCCGTCACCCTTTCGCTCGGCTTGACCGCGATGCTGATGATGGATCTCCAGACCACGATCTTCGTGGCGATTCCGATGATCCTCTCGTTCGCGTTCATTCAGATCAGCATCCGCTACGTGTTCACCTACTGGCGGCGCGCCAACGAGCAGTTGGGCTCGCTTTCCTCTCTCTGTCTGGCTTCCTACAAGGGGATTTCCGCGATTCAGAATTACCACGCGGAGCCGGCGGTGACCGAGCGCTTCAGCGAAAGCAACGAGAACTATCTCGAGACCATGTCGATCGTGACCAAGGTACGCTCGTTCATGATGCCGATGGTTCAGGCCGTGGGCAACCTGAGCATCTTTCTGGTGTTGTGGTTCGTGGGCCCCAAAATCGTGCAGGGCGACCTGACCATGGGCCAGATCACCGCGTTTCTCGGTTACATCGGCCTGGTCATGCCGCCGCTGCTGTCGCTCGGGTGGATGTTGAACGTATTCAATCGAGCCATTCCGGCGATGGAACGACTCCAGGAGATCATTACCGCCAAGCCCACGCTTTTGCCGGCCGAATCCCGGTATGAAAAGGACCCGTCAGGCGCCGGTCCCACCATGGTGCTCGAGAACCTGCACTTTACCTTCACCAGCGACGAAAAGAATCCCAATCCCTTCGGTTTGAAAGATGTCGACCTCACCGTACCGCCAGGAAAGGTGATCGGCATCGCGGGACCACTGGGGTCCGGCAAGTCGGTATTGTTGGAGACGATCCTGCGCCTCAACGATTTACCGGCGGATTGCCTCTACCTCAACGGCGCCGACTGCGCCCGTATGGACCTGGTCGAGTTCCGCGACCATTTCAGTTTCGCGCCGCAAAAGGCATGGCTGTTCTCGACGACCCTTCGCCGTAACCTGTTGATGGCCCTGGACTACCGCGAATGGGAGCGGCCCGGGACCGAAGCCAGATTGTTGGCCGCCATCGAGGCCGCCAGCTTCGACCTGGATCCCAAAGTGTTCCCCCTGGGATTGGAAACCGAGGTCGGCACCAAAGGGGTCATGCTTTCCGGCGGCCAGCGCCAACGCATCGCCCTCGCGCGCGCCCTTCTGAAACCCGCCGATGTCTATATCCTGGACGACGTGCTCTCGGCGGTCGATCACGAGACCGAAAAAAGAATCATTCGCAACCTCAAGACATTCGCCGCCGGCAAATCCTTCCTGATCGCGTCGCACCGCATTTCTGCGATTCAATGGGCCGATGAAATCCTGGTTCTGGGCCAGGGTGGCGTGGCTCAGCGAGGGACGCACGAGACCTTGATCCAAGAGCCCGGGTTCTATCGGGATATCTACCAGTACCAAGCGGAGCATCCCGACGAATGAGCGCAACCCAGCTTTCCAACCGAGAGATCGTGACCCGCTTTTGGGAATTGGCGCGCCCCGAGCGCAAGGGCTACTACTATTCGTTCGTGCTCATGTTCTTCACCTTGGGCGCGGAATTGGCGCGTCCCTTCGTGTTGAAGTGGGGGTTGGACTTCATCGCCGCGGGCGACACGCCGGGCCTCAAGATGGCGGCCCTCGTGTTTCTGGGAATCCTGGTCGGAGAGTACCTGTCCCGAAGCGGTTTCAGTTACCTCATCGCGATTTCCTTCCTGTCCACCGTCAACCGCCTGCGCCTGATCGTCTTTCGCCACGTGCTCCACATGAAAATGGCCTTCTTCGACAAAAAGCCGGTGGGCACCTTGATGACCCGCACCATCAACGATTGCGAATCTCTGGTGGAAACCCTGCGGGCCGGTGTCGGCACGATCCTGGTGGATATGTTCTCCATCGTGATCATCTTTTTTGTCATGCTGAGCCTGGACTGGGGTTTGAGCCTGACCGTGCTGCTGGCCGCACCGCTGGTGCTCTGGGTGGTTCGCTGGTGCGGCGCCATGCTGCGGGAAAAGTACCTGGAGGTACGCAAGGCCTTGGCCGAGGCCAACGGTTTCATGGCTGAGGGCATCAACGGCGTGGAGATCGTCCAGTTGTTCCAGCAGGAGCACGACTCCGCCGACGAATTTGGGCGCATCAACAAGAAGTACCGCAACGCGACCGTGCAGAGCAATGTCTACGACGCCTTGCTGTATTCCTTCATCGATGGCATCGCCGCGTTGGTCACCGCCGCGGTACTCATGGTCGGCTTCAACCTGCGTTTCGGCTTGCTGGAAATCAGCACCCTGATCGTGTTCGTGGACCTGGTGAACAAAATCTTCACGCCCATTCGGGAACTCAGCAACAAATACGCGACGGTGCAACAGGCGCTGGCCGCGTTGCAACGCATTTTCGAACTGGTGCAAACCACCGAACAAATCGAACAGGGCGACCAGGACAATCGTGCGGAAACGCTCGCGATCTCCTTCAAGGACGTGTCCTTCCGATATCTCGAGAATACACCCAACGTCTTGGAAGAAATCAACTTTTCTCTTGAGCCTGGCCAAGTGGTGGCGCTCGTGGGCCAAACCGGTAGCGGCAAGTCCACCATCGGGAAACTGCTCACCCGTGCCTACGACGGTTACGAGGGAGAGATCTGCGTGGGTGGGATCGAGCTGAAGAAATGGAACTACCACGCCTTGCGGGCCAACGTGGGCGTGGTGCACCAGGATGTCGAGTTGTTTCCGGCCACCCTGCGCGAGAACATCAGCATGTTCGATTCGACCATCGACGAAGAGAAAATCCGTTGGGCGATCCACTTGGTCAAGGCCGACCACATGATCGCCGATCTGCCGGGCGGTTTGGATTACGTGGTGCGCGAGGACGGAGACAATCTCTCCGCGGGTCAAATGCAGTTGATCGTCTTCGCGCGCGCTTTGGCGCACGATGCGCCGATCGTCCTGATGGATGAGGCGACCTCCAGTGTGGATTCGGTCACGGAGGCCTGGATTCAAGAGGCGATCGGTCAGATCTTGAAACACAAGACCGTGCTGATCGTGGCCCACCGGCTCTCGACCATCGCGGCTGCCGACCAGATCCTCGTTTTGAAGAGTGGTCGCATTATCGAGCAGGGCAATCATCACGAGTTGCTGGCCATGGAAGACGGTTATTACGCCGGGTTGGTCAATGCGTCCAAACTCCAGGCAGGCGATGAGCCCGTATTGGTGTAAAACGCCGCTCTCGCGGAACGCGCAGCACCGTTCGGCTGCGTGGGGAAAAAGGAGATATCGATGACAGCGAGCCACCGTGGTTCGGACGTTGGGTCCGACCAAGAACGCCTTATGGATCAGCCCTGGTTTCGCCTGCCGGAAGCACCGCCGAGCGATCGGCGGGAAGCGGTCGTGGTGGGGGCCGGGATGGCCGGTGCGGCGGTCGCCTATTCGCTCAGCAAACGCGGATTTCAGGTGAGGCTCCTGGAGCGATCCGACCGGCCGGCCGGCGAAACCTCCAACCACCCTTCGGCGGTGGTGCTGCCCATCATCGCCTTGGAGGCGGCGCCCGTTAGCCAGTATCACGTGGCGGCCTACCGTATGGCTCTGGCGCGCATCGAAACGCTCAACCGATCGGGGGACCTGCCCAGTTGGCGGCCGCGCGGAGTGGTTCACCTTCTGCGGCGGGAGCGATTGGCCAAAATATACGAACAGATCGAGCGCACCCGGCTGCCCGAAGACGTGTTGTCCCGGCTGACCGCGGACGAAGCCGATCGGGTAACCGGCCTGGACCTTCACAAACCGGCTTTGTTCTATCCTTTGGGTGGCGACCTGAATCCTCCGGAAATGGTTCGTGCCCAAATCGATCGCCCCGGCATCGATTTCCAGCCGGAAGCGGGAGTCGCCCGCATTCACCGCGAAGGCGATCAATGGCATCTATGGGACTCCGACGATCGCCTTTTGGCCAAGACCTCGTTGCTCGTGCTCGCCAGTGCCTACGACGTGACCCGCCTTCCCCAGACCGATTGGTTTCCCCTGATCCGGATCCGAGGCCAATTGGCCTACCTGCCCGTCTCCGCCTTTCGGGAACGACCCAAGGTGGTGATCTGCCACGACGGATACATGATTCCCGACGTGGCGGGCCGGCACATCGTCGGCGCCACCTTCGATTACAACGACGACAACGCCGACCTGTCCGAGGTGAGTCACCGCGCCCTGTTGGCCAAATTGGACGACCTGCTCACGCCCGTCGAACCCTTGGACACCTTGCCGATGCAGGGTCGGGTCGCCTTCCGTGCCAAGTGCCGCGACCACCTGCCGATGTTGGGTCCCGTTCCCGATTACGACGCCTACATGCGCGATTACCACGACATCACCAAAGGTCGGCAATACAAGCAGTATCCGCCGGCCCGCTACCTGCCCGGGCTCTACGTCTCGGTCGGTCACGGATCGCGCGGCACCATTTCGAGTATCCTGGCGGGCGAATGGTTGGCCGCCCATCTCTGTGGCGAGTCACTGCCCCTGACGCCCGAAGTGAATCAGGCCGTGCATCCCGCGAGATTCATCGTGCGCCGCCTTCTGCGCCGGAAACCACCGTTGCGTCCCGTGCGCGATTGAGTGTTCGCGAGCCAGGTGCGGGTGGGTGGTTCAGTGGATCTCGCTCATCGACAATTCCTGCAGGCGGAATTGAATCGGTTCCGAATCGCTCTTGCCGAAAACTTCCACGAGCTTCAGCGTTTTGGGTGGCTGGGGTATCGAGTCGAAGTGCAGCACGATTTGCAGGGGAATGTCGGCGGCCAGGAGATTGGAAGCCTCTTTCGCACTTTCCTTCTTGCCCACTTGTACCGTCGAGGCCAGGTATTCCATGCCCTGGTCGTCGATCACCCGCGTTTGCCGAGCTGGATCCGTACCCGAACGACTCGATAGCGTGAGTGTCCGGTCCTGGCCTTTGCTCGTGGCCAGCATGTGCACCGAGAGACGCGAGGTTTCGTGAACCAACTTCTGCATATCGAACTGAATGCCGGCCTGTTCCACCGAGGACACCGACGTCGACTTCGGATCATCCGATTCGCGTTCGAAGAGCGTCACCCGCTTTTCGGCGAGCAGTTCGTGGATGCCCATGGTGTTGGATAGGTAGCCCCGCGTCACACCTACGACCACACCCGTCTGAATGTCCGTCACCTTCATAAAAATGCGGATGTTGTCTCCGAATACCACGTAGGAGCCGACGATGAGGTAATCCACGTCGACGATTTCGCGAATCTTGTCCAACTGAGTCAGGATGTCCAGTTCGCTCGTACCGATCCCGGCCTTGTCGAACTGGAACTGCACGAAATCGTGATCGAGAATGGTGACCGTGGAGACTTCCTTCAGGACCATGGAGAGATCTTCGGCCAGGAATTGGCCCAACTTGGTCCTGCGGCGTTCGTCGTCCGTGAAGGTGAGCACCCCGAAACGATTTTTCTGAGTCGCACTCAAAAGCGGGGCATTGACCACGACGTCTTCCAGATAGCCCGCGATACGGCCGAACTCCACATCGTAGGTATTGCCGCTCCAACCGAGCACGAGCGTGGGGGTTCCCCATATGATCAGACACAGGCCGAGAATTTTCCGGTACCGGGTATTCAACATCGATATGCTCCGACCAAACATCGAATCGTCGCGGTCGCGTCGACATTCGTCATGGTGTGAATTGAGAGAATCACCCGAATTCTAACCGACTTATTCCAGGTTGACGAACCGATATAACGAGAAAAAACCAAATAGCAGGACGATGGCCCAACCGGCTACGATCGGGTGGATCAGGCCGGATGCGCCCATCTGGCGCAATGCCTCGAACAGGCCGAGGAACAGCAGGCCGGCCACGAGGCCCATGCCCACGCCGAAAAAGGTGCCCCGTCGCCCGAATTGGAAACCCAGCGGCAATGCCAGCAGGATCATGATGATGGGCATGAACGGCTGCGCGTATTTGACGTACAACTCGGTCGCGTAGCTGGGTTCGATGTAACCCAACCCCCGGATGTACCCGATGTAACCCCTCAGCTCCTTGATGCTGAACTCCCTGGGTTTGCGTCGCTTCTGAAGCAGGTCGTCGTGCTTCAGGCCCAATGCCAGTGACTCGCCGGCTTCGATCACCGTCAGTCTCGGCACCACTTCGCCCTTGTGGTTCGGGTCTCGAAGGAAAGTCCAGCTCCGTCCGGGAACCTCCGCCTTCCAGCCGTTGTCGAACACCACGCGCGGCAGATCGGTGCGTTGAATCAGGGTCCCGTCGGGCCCTTCCAGCGAATAGCGGCGTAAGCCGATGAGGCGTTTGCCGCGATGGTCGTACACCTGAAAGTTGAGCAACTCACCTGGCGCCGTTTTCAACCAAACGTCCTGGGAAAACGTGGCTTCCGTTTTATTACGAATTTCGTTGCGCAGGGTAGCCGCCCGGCGATTGGAAAAGGGCAGAAAGGTGTTGCCCATGTAGAAGCTGGCCACCGAGGCACCCAGCCCACAGATGATCAGCGGCAGGCAGAGCCGTTGCAGGCTGCCCCCCGCGGCCCTGACGGCGGTGACTTCCTGGTGTTTGGACATGACGGCCAGGAGGATCAGGGTCGAAATCAGCAGGCAGACGAAAAAGGTGAGATCCAGCATCTCGGGGATCTTGTAACCCATGTACCGCAACACCACTTCCAGGGCTACGTCGTTGCGCTGGATGTGCTTGCCGATCTGGGTGTATTCCACGATCAGGGCCAACACCAGGAGGGAGCTCTGCACCAAGAGGAAGATACCCAGAAACGATTTGGTGATGTACATGTCGAGGCGGCTGGGAAAAATGAAGGTCTGCGCCGGGCTTCCGTCGGCTTCGCGCAGCTCGGGATCGGATTTCCGTTTCTTCAGGAAATCGAAAAGCTTCTGGACGGGAAAGGTCAGCCAATGGCCGACACGGTCCTGGGCGCGTCGAAGCGGCTGGCTCCACCACAGATTCTTGCCCACTTGGAGCACGATCCCGATGGCGAGGAACATGATGGCCGGGCCGATCATGCCGATCAGGATCGGAATCTTTTCTTGCGAGGCGGCATCCCGGGCGATCTTGGAGGCCATGAAGAAAATGCCGATCAGGAACAGGCTGGTCCCGAATCCCGAACCACGCCGAACCCGTGCGTGTTTGGCCGCCAGCGGGACGGCGAACAGGCTGAAGATGAGGCATACGAAGGGATTGATGAGTCGCTGGAAGATTTCGATTTCCAGGTCCTGCGTGTTGGGTGCCTGTCCCGATTGCCACCAGCGAACCAGAGTGGGCGTGTCGAACAGATCGCGTGGGGCGCCCTTGAGACCCAGCGCGTCCAGGTCGCCCGGGATCGGCAGGCCCAGCGTCATTTCGCTGGTTTCATAGACCTCGATCGATTGATCCGCCTTGAGGTCCACCCGCACGGCCTGGTAGAGATCCAAATCGCGGGTTTCGTAGATGGTGGCGTGCTCGGCGAGCAGAATCTCTTCCTGCTCCTCGTTGGTGTTGACGAACACCAGCTCCGCCAGTCGATCGCCTTCCAGCCGATCCACGTAGAGCATGCTCTTGCCCAGGGGATTGATGACACCGGGCTGAATGTTGGGCATGGCGATTTCGCGGTAGTTCTTGCTCTGCTCCAGCCAGGCGCGATTCAGCATCGGCCCGATCCAGTTCGACACCAGAAAGAGGAACAGCGTCAACAATCCGCCGTAAACCATGACCGGTCGCGAGAGTCGCCAGAAATTGAGGCCGACGACCTGGGGTGCGATGATCTCCGAATCGGTACTCATGCGCCCGATACCGGCCAGCCCGGCGAACAGGAACGACATGGTGACGGTGATGAACAAAAACCCGGGGATTTCGCTGATGAAGAACAGCGAAAGCAAACCCAGGGGCACTTCGAACTTTCCGCCGCTCAGCTCCGCCACCGCGGCCAGGGTCTTGATGAAAAAGATCCCGTTGTACACCAGCATCGCCATGATGAACGGCCGGTGAATTTCTCCGAAGATGTAGGAGTCCAGGCGGGTCCAAAAAGGCCAAAGTCCCCAGCGACGCAGCGGCGTGGGACCATCGGGGCGGGACTGCTTTTGGGAATTCGCGTTGCTCATTGAACGGCCAAAACAAACGAAATGTGGAAGGACTCGCAACGGGCGAGCCGCGCGTGACAGCGCGTCCGATCGGGGGTGGGCGCGGGTGGCGTCTCTTGGGACGCGAACTCGGAAGTTTAGCACATCCAGGCCGCTCGGGGGCCCGTTCCGGGAGCCGAACCGCCAATTGCGGCGAGGGGCCGGCTGGTGCCCATTGTGTGATCGGCGATCCATAGGGCCTCGAGTGTGACATGTGCGCGGTGCCGGGCGCGATGAACTCGGGTATACTTTGGGGAAAAAGGTCTCGAATACGCCGCTGGGAGGTCTCAAACATGAATCGGAACCATGGTGCGAATGCGTCTTGTATAAGTCTCAAAGCCTTGTTTTTATTGAGTGTGTTGACGTGTGGCGGCTTTGCGCTCGCCGAACCTCCCAACGCCAAAATTCTTTTCCCGCCCTACGATTTCGTATATGCCGCCGGGGTTACGGTGCAAATGGGCACCTTGGGCGACCAGGACGACCTCACCTACGTTTGGACCCTCAGCGACGGCACCACCCTCAATGGTGCCAACGTGGAATTCACCGTTTCCCAACCCGGACCGGTCACGGTCACCATGGTGGCTACCAACACCGCGGGCGAGAGCAGCGTTCCGGACGATCGCATCATCTACTTCTATGATATCGGGACTTTTCAAAACGCGCCGGTCATCACCTCGCTCACCGCTTCGAGTAGTTCCGTCACCTCCGGCAGTCCCGTGACCTTCGACGTCGCCTATGAGGACCCCGATTCCGAGGAACCCTTCAGCGTCCAATGGTTCTGGCTGGAAAACGACCGCCCCAAACGCTTCGAGGGGCCATCCCTGACGCTGCGTCCTACCTTGACCGGCGATTTCCAATCGACCTTGACCATTTCCGTCATCGTCGTCGACCAGGAAGGAAACCCCTCGCTGACGCCCGGGTTCACGACGGTTCAAGTGGTTCCGGGTGGACAGAACCTGCCGCCGAATGGGCGAATCGTCGAACCGGCCGACGATCAGATCAAGGTGGCCACCGGTTCCACCGTCACCTTCCGCGCCGAGGGCGATGATCCCGAAGGCGATCTTCCACTGACCTTCGAATGGACGTTTCCCGACGAGTCGAGCACTACCGAGAACCCCGCTACTTTCACCTTCACCGAACTGGGTTTGAACTTCGTCACCCTGAGCGTCACCGACAGCAAAGGCAATCGCGACCCCGCTTCTCACGTCGTCATCGTCGAGGTTGCCGAGCCGAGCTCCGAAAACGTGACCGTCGGCGTCGTCGTCAACCCCTTGTTCAGCACCCGGATCTTCGCCGACGAGAGCTTGATTCTCAGCGGCTTCCCCGCAGGCGTCGACCGCAACCGGCCCGGATCCTGGACCGCGACAAACCTGATCACCGGCGAGGTGGCGGCGCGTTTGGAAGGCAACAATCCCGGCCGCCTGAAGCTGACGGATCAAGGCCTCTACGAGATCTTTTATTTCTTCGAGGAATTCGGGGCGGTGAGCGAGCGCTCCACCGCGAATGTGCGTTGGGTCTCCGTGCAGGCTCGCGATACCAACCAACCGCCGACCCTGGACTACGACGGGCCCTACGAACTGGTGGCCCGCAACGGGACCGAAGTCTCCATGAACGTGATCCCCAACGACCCGGAGGGAACCGACCTGCGCTACGTTTGGGCGGTGGAGGGCGTCGTTCAGCCGCAGGCCACCGGGACCAGTTTTTCCTTTACGCCCCAACTGGAGTCGGAGGACTTCTTCAAAGGCGTACAGGTGCTCAGCGTGGTGGCCATGGCGGTGGATGGTGAAGGAAAACCGACCACTTTGCCGTTGGCCTACGCGGTCTACGTCTACGAAGATCGGGTGCCGCCCAGAGTGACCATCAACGATCTTCCGGCGGGTCACACCGAATTCGTCCCCATCGGGTCGCGCTACGATTTCAAGGGGATCGTCAGCGGGGGAGAGGGTCTCGACCTGATCTACGATTGGCGTGTCAACTACCTGGATCGCTTGACCCAGCCCACCTTGGTCTCCACCGATTTGGATCCCGAGGATCCCGTATTGGATCGGGTGGGTGTCCTGACCGCCACGTTCAACGCCGAAACGCGCGACCAGACCCTGCGCGCGCTCTACGGTGCCACCGTTTGGATCAGTGTCTACGATCCGGCACAGAAGCCCGAAACCTTCATTACCAAACCGTCGGTCGAGAAACTGACGCTCGAGACCAACCAATCCCTGGTATTCGAAGGCTTCGTCACCGATCCCAACTTCTACAAAGGCCCCGAAAGTTACTTCTACGAACGCATCAGCAACCAAATGATCTGGCGCGTGCTGCGCAACGGCGAGGATTACGGGACCTACAGCCAAAACGAGCCGCTGTCGCTCACCTTTCAAGAGACAGGAACCTACACCATCATTCTCGATTCCCGCAACAACGTCGACTTGAGCCCGGCCCAACCGGATCAGCTCGTCGTGGAGGTCGTGGAGCCCCGTCCCGACGCCAATTTCGAACCGAACAACGCCCAGGCCGAGGCCGCCAATTTGGAACTCGGCAGTTACAGCACCTTCTCCGTGGGTCCCGACGACACCGGTGACTGGTACGCGTTTCAGATCGACCGCGCCGGTGCCGCCATCGAATTGGACCTCGATTTGCGCGAGGTGGACGGTTCCCTGATCGTGGAAGTCTTTCGCGGCGAGGATCGCGTCTATCGCGACGAGTTGACCGGCGGTCGCAAGCATCCCTTCACCTTCGCCGGCGGCGACGCGGGCACCTATTTCCTGCACATCTCCTTGTCCGAGAGCGCCAAACACGCCAAGCGCATGCTTTCGTTCGGGTTCACGGTCACGGTCAGCAATCCGCGCCTGACCTTCGCCTACCCCAAAACCGACGAGGTGGACCTCACCAGCCTGGCGTTGATCAACCCCACCGGCCAATCGGCGACGGCAACCTTGATCGCGCGCGACAGCGAAGGCAACAAGTTGGCGGAGCAGACCGTCGACCTGGCGCCGCGCGGCCACGCCGAACGAACCGTCGAGGGCTATTTCCCCGGCACCAAGACGCTCGAAATCTCCTGGGTCCAGGTTCTCTCCGACCAAAATGTACTGGGGTTGGCCACCACCATGGCGCGCGATGAACTGACCGCCATCGCCGAGCCGGCGATCATCGGCAGCCTGGATGAATTGGTCTTGCCCCACATCGCCCAGGACACCGGGCAGTGGTTCACACGCGCGGCCATCGTCAACACCGCCGGCGAGAACGTGACCGCCGAGTTCCAGGCCGCGGCCGGCAACTACGAGGTCGAAGCCTTTTCCGACGTTCACCAAAGCACGGTCCTCGATTTCGAATCCTTTTTTGGCGGATCGCTTCCAGCCCAAGGCGGCGAGTGGGGCAGTTTCGTGGAAGTCAACGCCAGCCCGGGTTTGAGCGGCTTGGAGATGTTCGGCACCAAAGTGGGCAGCCCGCGCCTGTGTGGGCTCAACCTCAGCAGCGACAAGCAGAAAAATCCCAACTTCGTGTTCCAGGGTCGCGATATCTACTTCCCCCACGTGGCGGCCGATACCAACACCTTCTGGACCGGGATCGCCTTCGTCAACGGTGGGCACCTGTCCACGGGCGTGCGCCTGATCGCCTACAACAGCGCCGGTCAGGAGGTGGCCAGCCGCGACATGGTGCTGGGTCCCTTCGAGAAACAGGTGGGATTGGCGCAAACCTTTTTCCCCGACCTGGCGGCGGACGCGGGCGTGAGCTGGATTCGCCTGCAGACCGACGGCCAGGTTCACGGTTACGAACTTTTCGGTGACAACGACGGCGACAACACCCAATTGGCCGGGTTCCCGGCAGTGACCGGTGGCAGTCGCGAATTGGTGTTCTGCAAGATCCTGTTCGAGCCCGGCAAGTACTACACCGGCCTGGCCGTCGTGAACCTGTCCTCCACCAGCACCGCGCAACTGACTTACGAGGTCTACGACGCGGCCGGCAGCGTTCTTGCCACCGCCAATCGTTCGGTCGGTGCCTTCCAAAAGGACGTGGCCCTGGTGGAAACCATTTTTGGCGGGGTGTTGCCGGAAGGCGCGGTTTGGGTTCGCTTGACTTCGGACCAGCCGTTGGCCGGATTCCAACTGATGGGCGACCTGGAAGGCAAGTTCATGGCCGCCAGTCAGGCCCAGTAGGCCGGCTTCCGATCGGCCTCCGGAGCGGCCGTCCCGGTCGCTCCTTTTTGGCTCTTCTCTCGTTGTGGTCGCTTCGTTTAGAATGGAGCAGCGCGAGCGATTTTTAGGTTATAGGTCCTTTTGCCATACGGTCGCCGAATGACTATAAATATGAGGGATTCACATGTCCTTGGATTTACGCAAACTCAATATTGAATATGACCACACGTTCCCCAGCAACCTCGATTGGTCGCCCGACGGTGCCGCGATTGCCGTCGGCTTCGAAAACGGAGTGCTTCAACTGCTGTCTCCCGAGGGCCAATCGATTTGGCGCAAGCCCGAAGCCCATGACAACATGGTGCGAAGGGTTCGTTTTTCACCCGACGGGTCCCGGCTCGCCACCGCTTCGGTGGACAAGCACGTCCGCATCTGGTCGGTCGAAGACGGCGAGATGCTCGCGGATTTCGAGGGCGCCGACCCCATCATCAGCGTGGCCTGGTCCAACGACGGCACCAAATTGCTTTGGGACGGCCCCGAATGTTGCGCCCTGGTCAAGGACTGCGAGAGCGGCGAGACTCTTTGGGAGACCACCAAACACTACGAGCACGCCACCGTCAACGCCTGGGGACCCAACGACATTCTGGCGACGGGTTCGTTCGACACCTTCATCCACTTGATGGATTATGGCAAAAAGGAATATCTCTATTCGCTGTCCTCCTACAGCAAGGAGATCACGGCGCTGTGTCCCCTGAAACGCGACACCTTCTTTTTGGCGTCCGGTGACATCACCGGCCGGGTCATGCTGCACGATATCGAATCGGGCATGGAGATCATGGACAATCAGAGCCACAAGGATCGCATCAACGATATCGATTCCAGCCACGACGGACGGGCCATCGCCACCGCGTCGACCGACACCACCGTACGGCTCTATTCCACCGAAATGGCCCAGGAGATCCTGTCGTTGCCGTACTTCCAGAAAGAAGTGTGTTCCGTGGCTTTTAGTCCCGACGGAAATTTGCTGGCGGTGGCTTCCGTGTACAACGGAATCAATACCTGGGAAGTGGGTCCCTGGATCCCCGAACCGATCGGGTTTTGAGCTTCGCTCCTCCAGCCTCGCCCTCTTTTTTCGATTCAGATCGAAGGGGGCGATGTCAAGCTCGTTTTGCTTGGGTGGGCCTTGAAATTCGGCATTACATGATTTAGGACACCGATGCCCTGCGTTGACTTTGGCTGGCACCGGAATGCGCCGAAGAAAACTTTACGACATGGAAATTTTTCCCAATCGGTCTTGGGGGTTTCCGCGTTCGAGCCGAACTTTGTCCGGTTCGACATCGCCTGGAGCGTTCACACATCAAGCCCTCGACAGAAATAAACATCTGTTGCGTTTGAGATTCCCAGCCAATTCGCCGATTAAGAGAAAAGAGTTTCTTTAGGAGAATAAATAGAGAATATCCTCTCCTTTCTCGAGCTAGGTATGGATGGCTCGCCGCCCGCTCATCGACGTCCGGAAAGAGATAGAGTCCAGCCCATCGATCTGAATTCGGATCGGGAGTTCAATCAACGCAGCAAAGCAGAGACGGTGCCCAGTCCTATGTCCTACGATGCACAGCTTCGCCGCCGCATAGAAGAACTCATTCGAGAACGCGACGCCTATGCGGAAGCGCTGATGACTTCCAACAGCGCCTTCATGGAGAAGGTGAAGGAATTTTCCATCATCAAACGGATGGGCGAGTCCATGCGTTGGAACTTGGATCAACAAAAGCTGGTGACCGAGTTCGTGGGCATCGTGATCGACGAGACGCTCGCGGAGAACTGCTCGTTGTGGCTGGTGGATCGCGTGGAACAGCGGTTGGTGCTGGCCGCGGCCCAGGGGCAGGACGATCCCCAACCGGTTTTTCTGGCCAATCGCGGCATGGACGGAACCTATCTGCGCCTGGGCCAGGGCGCCGCGGGCTGGGTGGCCAAGCACGGGCAGAGCCTGCTCATCGAGGACGTGTCCACCGATCGGCGGTTCATTCAGCTCGAAAGCGAGATCTCCAATCAGATCAAATCGCTACTCTGCCTGCCGATTTTCGGCGAGAAACACGTGATCGGCGTGTTCAACATGTCCCATCCCAATATCGGCGCCTTTTCCCAAGAGAACGCGCGAGTGCTGCAACTGATCACCGATCAGGCCGGCTTGGCGCTGACCAACTACTTTCTCGTGGAAACCATCCGCGATTTCAACAAAAAGCTGGAGCACACCGTTCTGGAGCGAACCCGGACGTTGCGCCAAAGCGAGGAGCGCTACACCCTGGCCGCGGAAGCCGGCAGGGTCGGTGTCTGGGATTGGAACCTGGAATCCGACGAGTTGTACATCGCGCCCAACCTCAAGGCCATTTTGGGCTACGGCGAGGATGAAATCGAGAACCACATGGCCGCCTGGACCAACATGATCCATCCTGACGACCGCCCTCGCTTTCGCTACGAGTTACAACGGCACCTGGATGGGGTGACCCACCGGCTCGAATGCGAATACCGCATGGTCCATCGAGACGGAACCACCATCTGGTTTTCGGTTCGCGGGCGTGTCAATCGCGACAGTTGCGGCAAACCGGTGCGGGTCGTCGGTTCCAACACCGACACCACCAAGCGCAAACGCATGGAGGAGCGCCTCACCTACTCCGCCTACCACGACGAGTTGACGGGGTTGCCCAACCGGGCCCTGTTCATCGACCGCCTGAAGCACTCCCTCGGCTGCGCCAGCCGCCGCAAGGATTATCGATTCGCCATCCTGTTCCTCGATTTGGATCATTTCAAGATCATCAACGATTCGTTGGGACACCACTTCGGCGATCTTCTGTTGCGGCAGGTGACCCGCCGATTGGAGGCCTGCGTTCGTCCCGGCGACACGGTGGCCCGGTTCGGGGGCGACGAGTTCGCGATCCTCCTGGATCAGATCGCCAACCTGGCCGTGGCGGAGGAAATGGCCAGCGTCATTCTCGAACGGCTCCAGCAGGTGTTCGAATTGGAAGGGCACGAAGTCTTCACCTGCAGCAGCATCGGCATCGCCTTTCCGGCTTCCGGTAAGGAGACCCCCGAAGAACTGTTGCGCGATGCCGACATCGCACTTTATCGCGCCAAGAAGATGGGGCGCGCCCGCTTCGAGGTGTTCGACAAGAGCCTTCACCTGGAAGTTTTGTCCCGGCTCGAACTGGAGCACGATCTGCGTCTCGCGCTCAAGCAGGACGAAATCGACGTCCACTATCAACCCATCGTCGATCTCCGCTCCGGGAAGTTGTCGGGCTTCGAGGCATTGGCGCGTTGGCACCATCCACTGCGTGGCCTGGTGCCGCCCGACGAGTTCATTCCCATCGCCGAGGAAACCGGGCTCATCACCCCGATCAGCAAGTTCATCCTGGCGCGGGCGTGCGACGACATCGTGAAATGGCAAAAGGATTTTCCCGAGATCGGTCCCCTGACCATCAGTGTCAACCTGTCCACCAAGCAGTTCTTGGAGGGAAACCTGATCGAACAGGTTCGCCACGTACTGGGTGAAAGCGGATTGCCGGCCGAGCGCCTCAAGCTGGAAATCACCGAAAGCCTGTTGATGGAAGAGCTGGACATGGTCAAGCTGGTCCTGGGTCAGTTGCGTTCCATGAACGTCAAGTTGATGCTGGACGATTTCGGTACCGGATACAGCTCGCTCAGCTATTTGCACCGCTTCCCCCTGAACACGGTCAAGATCGACGCGTCCTTCGTGCGCAACATGCACCTAGCGGAAGAGAATCTGGCCATCGTGCGGGCGATCAAGATGCTGGCCATCGCGCTCAACATGGAGGTCGTGGCGGAGGGCATCGAGACGCTGGAGCAGGTGCGTCAATTGCGCGCACTCAAATGCGAGTACGGCCAGGGGTATTACTTTTCCAAACCCAAGAGCGGCAGGGAGATCGAAGTGCTGTTGAACCAGTCGCCCGGCTGGAATTCCACCTTCGAACGCAACTGAAGCCGGGGCCCGTCAGCGATCCTTTTGAATGACCAGCCGGGTATGGCTCTCGTCCTTGACCAGGGACCAGGAGAAATCGTTCATGATGGCGAGACAGTCGAGGACCTCGTTCCAGGGTTGTTCCTCGTTGTGGATGTCGACCTCCACATCGGCCAGGCCGTCGTCCAAGACCAGTTCCATGTCGAACGATTCCGCCAGGTTCTGGAACAGGGCGCCGAGGTTTTGGTTCTTTCCGAAAATGCCCTTGATCTTGGGGGTCTTGGTTTGGGTGCCCTGAACGGCACTTTGGAAGACCAGGTTGTCCAGGTGACGCGTCCACTGTAGGCCGACTTCGCTGCTGACGCGATCCATCAGGGACCACCAATCGGCAATGACGAAAACGCCGCTGATGGGATTGACCTCGGAAGGGATGTAGGAATTCATGCGTTCGCGGCCGCTGATGAACGCCAGCACGTCGCGCGCGTCGGCGGCGAAAAAACGACAGGCGTCGGCGTCGACGAGATCTTCGGCGGAAATCCCGTTTTCCAGGCTGGGCAGGAACAATTCCCGTTGGTAGCCGGATTGGTGTTCGACCACCAATTGCTCCATGCGAACCTCCATGAGGAAAAACGGGCCGACCCAATCTCCCGGAGACAACCACTGGCCGCGGATCAGTGCGAATTGTTCGCCTTGAAATCGAACCACACCCGCGGGGTTTCGAAGTGCCTTTTCGGCTTCGAATCGGTCTTGGATCTTCAATTTGGGTTGCAGACCGCGATTGACGATGCCGATGGCGCGAATCAACCGGGCCTTTTGGGTGGGTGAGACGGTGCGTTTGAGCAAATCGCGCAGGGCGGTCAAGCTGGCCTGCTTCTGGTTGTGGACTTCGGCACGGTAGATCCACTGGTCGATCGAAAAATCGTGGCCGCGATGACCGGTACGGGGCTCCACGAACCCGACGCAGGGTAACCAGAAAAGCAGAAGCCCCAGCGTCAGCCCAATGCGGCGGGGCGCCAGGGGCCGACTACGCGATCCAGATGCGTCGATCGTCAATTCGAGCCTCCACCACCGAGCACCAACTTATAACCGATGCCCCGTTGACTGATAATGTAGGTCGGGCGATCGGGGTTGGGCTCGATTTTTTTGCGGAGCAGGGCGATGTGGGTGTCCACGGTGCGCGGGCCCGCTTCCGAATCCATGCCCCAGACCTCGTCGAGAATATCGTTGCGGTGGACCGGCTTTCCGCCGTGGCTGAAGAGAATCCGCAAAAGCTCGATCTCGCGGGTGGTCAGGTGCAGCAAGGCGTCGCCGCGAAAGGCCTCGTAGCGATCGAAGTCCACCACGAGGTCGCCGAGAACCGCCTTGTTTCCGGTAATCGTGGTCGGTGGTTCCGAACCGGTTCGTTGCAGCAGAGCTTCCGTTCGAGCCAGCAACACCCTCGGCGAAAAAGGCTTGGTTACGTAATCGAAGGCACCCATCTTGAACCCGAGCACGATGTCGGAATCGTTGGCACGTGCCGTCAAGACCATGACGGGAAGGCGTGGGTGATTCTGGTGGGCGAATTCCAGGACCCGGGTGCCGTCGATATCCGGCAGGCCGAGGTCGAGAATCACCAGGTTGGGGGTTTGATCGCGCAGGTACTGGATGGCGCCTTTACCGGTGTCGCGGACCTCCGTCGTGTGACCGGCCTCTTCGAACAAATCGGTGAGACCTAATTGCAAACCCGGCTCGTCCTCTACGATCAATATGTTCACCCGATGCCTCCGTTTGTGCCGCCCGTGAACGTCGGGGTCCCGGCGGTCCGTGATGCGTGTCGTCGGCCCCATTTTACCCGAAAAACAGCCGGGCGCCCGGTGCGGTGATTCGCGCGAAATACATGGTTCATGTGGCCTCGGAGATCTCCCGAGGCAGGTCCAGCCTGACCCGCAAGCCCGGTTCGGCGAGGTGAAAGGACATCTTGCCGTGGTGGGCCTTCACGATTTTGTGGCAAAGGTAGAGGCCCAAGCCCAAACCCGTTTCCGGGTGATCGCTGCGTTTGAAGGCCTGGATGCGAGAGAACAGCCGCAGGTCGGGGTTTTCGCCGAAGTCCCGCACCTCGATCACCACCCGGTCACCGCGTTCCTGGGCCGTGACCTCCACGTTCGTGCCCGCGTGCAATCGCCCGTTTTCCAACAGGTTCACCAGGACCTGCTGCATCAGGCCGGCATCCCAGCGGACGCCGATCGATGCCGATGCCAGGTCGATGGACCAGTCGTCACTGAGGTGTTGTGCGTTGGTGCAGGTCTCTTCGAACCAGGGTTTCAAATCGAAGCTGGTCGGTTTGGGTCGCAAGCTCAAGTGCTCGAACTTGGCCGTACTGAGCAGGTTCTCCACCAGGAATTGCATTTTCAGGCATTCGCGCAGGATGTACTGGTGATAGGTTTGGATGCGCGAAGGGAACTGATCGCGTTTGGTTTGCAGCATTTCCGCGAATTGGCGCATGACCGCCAGCGGCGTGCGCAGCTCGTGGGACGTCGCCGCCAACAGTTGCTTTTGGAACTGGTTGACTTTGTGGTACTTGTTGAGTACCGCGAAAATCAGTAACAGCATCAGCTCGATGGCGAGACCGATACCGATATGGATCCACTCGCTACGCCGCAGGCGAGTGTCGCTGGGCAATGGCTGTGGCGCCAGGGTGAGGTTGAGTTGTGCGTAATGCTGCCAGGTCTGTCGGACTTCCATGCGCAGTCCGATGTTGAGCGCTTCCAGGGAGGTGTTCAAGGCGGTCAAGTCGTCGATGGCGTGGCGGGTGAGCACTTCTCTATCGCCCTCGGTCAGTCGAACGAGAAAGGTGTTCGGGTCGTGGTTGATCGTGCCGCCCACGAATTGGCGCTGTAGCCGGAACCGATGTTGCCAGACCGGCGGGAGCTGCTCCAGCAGAAAGGCGTATTGATGCGAGTGAATGCCTTTTGCCACCCAAAACTCCGAACCTACCCGATACATTCGGTCCAGGTCCTGCTCGCTCAGCGGCAGCGGGGCCTGGCGAACCAGCTCCACCCAACCTGCGAACCGTCGCGGCATGCCGGAATAGAAGCGATCCTCGCTGCGCAGGTGACGCAACATGAGTTCGTCCACGGCACTGCGCGGCGAGGCCCGGTATGCGATATAGCGCGCGAAGGTCTCGCGATCGAAAAAGGGTTCCAGCCCCTCGATGGGCTGGTCCTTGTGGTCGCGTCGAAGGGTTTGGATGGCGGTGGAGTTGTTGTCGCGGAAGTGGTGCGACAGGATGCCCGAAAGAAGGTTTTCCCGCTCTTGCCTGAAGGTCGCTCGCAGCCGCGCATCGATTTTCAGGCGTTCTTTCTGGTTGTTCAGACTCTGGATGAGAATGAAGGGACATCCCGCCATCAGCAGTATGATGAGCGCTTTGCCGAGGTTGAGATAGGTCTGGGCCATGTATGTGTGCCGATCCCGGGAATGCCGTTCGCATCATGACTTGGCGCGCCTGTCGGGATCTCCGACGCCGTGGCCCTTCCATGCGGCCGAAGAACACGCCTTCGTGGGCGCTTTGACTGGGAAAGAGTCGCGTGTCGTCGATCCGTGTGACGGCTCGTCATGGATGCGGCCGGACCCCGGATCGGATGCCGACCGCATTCCCGCAGTGAAGTGATTGCCGAAAGGCGGAGAATTATTCTTCGGACTTCTCTTCTTGTTGTTCCTCGGCCTTTTCTTCGGCGAGTTTCTTCCGCAGTTTTTCGATGGCTTCCTTGTCCTTGCGGTGAAAATGTTCGTTTTCCTTGTCGTAACCCTGTTGTTTCAAATCTTCACTAACCATCGACGCCTCCATGTGTAGGTAGAAGTGTGCAACGTGTGCTCTCGATTTTTTCGAGTTTCGATTGATTGTTGACAGCATGAGATCCTATGGCGCCATTCTACCCGAACCTGGGAAATTGTTGGGATCCCGTTTTGGTTTGGGCGACCTAACCCCATATTTTTCTGGTTTTTAGTCGAGTTTGGGCGTTTTATACCCGCTGCCGCCCGTCCTGGGAGGTGCGACTTTGGTGATGTCTAGAGGGTCGATACGGGACGAGTGGTCGCCTTTCGAGCTCGCTTGTGGTTGGTGCCCATCCCGAAACGGCGGTTTTTTTGAAATGGTTCCTCGGAACCGGTAGGTCCTTAATGTAAACTGGTGTCGGCAGTCAAGGATCAAGAGCCAGCTAATTGCCTGTGAGCAGGTGTTTTGTTGAGACCTGACGTCTAAGATCCGATGCCGTGCCCAACCAGCCAAACCAATTTGGAAAGTGCAATCATTCCGTTTCTAGACGGGCACTGGCTATAATTCGCCTTGAACCATCGACTTCATGGAGGACCCTCAATGTTCAAGAACAAGGTGCGCGTTGTGTCGCTTTGTCTGCTCGTGGCCGCGCTGACGGTTTGTACCGAATCTCAAACCGAATCCCAGACCAAGTCCCAGATCAACCTGGCCGTGGATGTCGCGACTTTCGATCAGGCGATCAAAAAGGAAATGGCCGTGGAAGGTCAGGCGGTGCTGTTGGACGTGCGGACACCCGAGGAATTCAAGCAGGGCCACATCGCGGGGGCCGAGTTGATGAATTTCCACGATCCGAAGTTCCAGGCACGCCTGGGCAAATTAGCCAAGGACAAGACCTACCTGGTGTACTGCCGGTCCGGCGGGCGCAGCGGCAAGACGGCCAAGATGATGAAGGAGCTGGGCTTCGTGCGGGTCTACGACCTGGCCGGCGGGATGATCGACTGGAACAAGAAAAGCATGCCGGTGAAAAAAAACCAGGAGTGAATCGGGCCGTTCGATCACGGCCCTGATCGAAGTGGAAACGATCGCCACGAGGCCTCGAGCGCCATGCGAAGGCAACCGTTTCACCTTCACCGGGGTTTTCGCTATTTGGATCCTTTTTTCTTTTTGTAGGGTTTGTTGTTGCGTTCCAGAATCTTCCCACCCAGCGCTTCCAACCAGTCGATATAGGCCGATGCGGAGGCCGAATCGGTGGTCAGGAGCACCTCTTCCGACGGATCGTCCGGCTCGTAGTATTCGCGGGTCATCCAGCCGTTGAGCCCCTCGTTTTGGTGGACCAGCACCTTCACCTCGCCATCCTCGGCGGACAGGGTGGCGATGGGGTCCAACGTCTCGTCGCTGAGACCCTCGAAGCGGATCGTGCTCAGCTTCTTGGTGCCTTGGCCGGGGTCCAGGTAGCCGCAGAGCCAGGTGAGTTCCAGTTCGTCCCATTCACAGAAATCGACGAGGTCGGCCATCGTCGTGAAGTGCAGGATCACGCGATGATCGACGACCTGTTTGCTGTCGTCGAACGGCACGATGACGACGTGGTTGTGCTCGATCAACTTGGAGTTCAGTCCCTCGAACAGGATTTCGCCCTTGAACGCGTGAACCGGTTCGAGTTCCAACCTCGGCAGGTTTTCGAGCGCGATCGTGGCCAGTTGCTGGGTGGCGAAGGCCGCGAACGAGGGACTGATGATTTCGGGCTTTTCCATGTCGCTGTTGAATCCCCAGACGCTCGGGTCGTCCTCGCTGTCGTCCATGTCGAGGTACCAGGCCGAAAAGGTGTCGTGGGCGAGCACGAGCGGTCTTTCCGGCAGCATGGCTTCGTTCAGGCCCATTTTGGCCATGGCGGTTCGTTGCTTGGGAACCTTCCGGTGGTCGGGGGGTGGCAGTGGTGCCAGGACCGGCTTGAAGGCGCTGTGATATCCGATGCACTTCCAGAATTCGCGGACGGATTCCGGCAGGTCGTCCACGGCCTCCACCTTTTCCCGGTTGAGGGGGTAGCCACGGATGTGTTCGGATAGGAACAGGTACAAGGAATTGAAGTTGGTCACGATAATGCTCCTTGTCAGGGACAGCTCGTGTGGATGTTTCGGGGAATGACGCGCAGTCTGATGCCGCGTCGTCTGAGTTCCTGGCGCAGATGGCGCAGTGAGTGGCGGCAACCCGTGCCGCCTTGCGTACAGGGCGGAAAGCGAATTTGAAGGGTGACGGTCGTCCCCCTGAATTGTCGCGAGTTACTCAGGACATGGGAAAGCGCATGCATTTCGGCGTGGCACCAATTACCCATCGGCCCACTGCGCGTGTGTTGGCGAATCGAACGGTGAGACTGAGCGTGTCCTGCTCGCCAGGTGGCGTTGCCCTCGCCCCAGCCACTGACGAAGGCCATGCGCTGACCTTGCGGCGTCGTGACGATGGCCGAACACTTGTTGCTGGGCAAGTTCACCACCGAGCCGTTCGAACGCGTCATGGTTCCGTTTTGGTCGATGTTGAACGGCCCGCCACCGGAGCCGGCCAAACCATAGGGATCGATCCAAGTGTACGGGTTGTGGGCATATTGATAAAGGTGATTGTTGCCGTTCAGGCCAAGCGGATCTTCGCTGATGTAAAGTCCTTGATCTGGCATGTAATAGCGAAACCAGTTGTAGGCGAAGCCGGTCTCGTCGTCGAACCATTGTCCTTGATATCGGTGAGGTTGATCGCTGGATTCGGGGCTGCCGTCGACGGCTTTGAGCGCACCCCAGGTGTCGAACAGGCCGGCCCAATGGAGGTTGCCGCTGCCGTCCACCAGTTCGCGGGTCAACCCGATGGGTTCGTTGACGGCGAACAGGGTTTGGTCTTCGCGGGTGACCGCCAGCGGGCTGAAGGTGTGTTCTTCGCGCAGCCAGGTGGAAACTCGATCCGTGTCGTTGCGCCGTTCGATCACGTGGGCCACGGTCAGCGAATCCCAAACGTAGCGGCACTGAACGTCCGGCCCGGTGCGCACCGTGCGACGTCCCAGGGGGTCGTAGCTGTATTCCCAGACCTGGCCCTCGGGCGTTTCCACCTTGCGCAGCCGCTCCTCGGCGTCCCACTGGAAGGACCAGCACTTGCGGCTCCCGTCAGCGGCCACTTCCTCGCGTGCGACCATGCGTCCCGCGCGGTCGTAGCGGTAGCGGGTGCGGCCCGATTGTACGAGGGCGCCGCCGGGGCCGTAGGCACGCGGCTCACCGCTGTCGACCCATTGTTTGTTGTCGGCGTTGTCGTAGGCGAAGCGCTCTCGCGGCCGTCCGTTGCGATCCGATGCGATCGGCTGGTTGGTTTCGTCGAAACGATGGGCGAAGTCGCCCCAGCGTGCGTCCTCGACCCGAATCGGATTGCCGTTGGGATCGTAGGTGAAGCGCCGTTCGACCGTGGCGGCAGCGGCCGGATCGCGGGTGGCCAGGCGCTGTTCGGACAACAGGCCGCCGTCGTCGTAGCGGGTACTGAGAACGGCGCCGCCCGGCAGGAATCGCTCGATTTCGCGGCCCAACGGATCGCGGCGAAGGTTCACCGCGCCCTGGGGCATGCCGATCGACGTGATCTGGGAGTTGAGATCGTAACCGAACTGTACCAGGTCGCCCAGCGAGGTCCGCCGGGTCAGGCGGTCCGAAAGGCGGTTGTAGGTATTCTCGACATGGTGGTCGCCTTGAATCTCGCGAATCACCTGGCCGTAGCAATCGCGCTCCAGGTGAAGGCTGGCCTGGCTGTTTTCGGCCTTGATCAGATGGTGGCTGGGCGACCATTCGAAGGTTACCTGCTCTCCGTTCGGCAATTCCTTGCGGATCAGGCGGCCGCCGGCGTCGCGCTTCATCTCGATGCGCTCGCCCTCACCGTTGATGACCGCGCTGCAGAGACCGGCCTTGTCGCGTTCCATCGTCAGGACGGATCCGTTGAAGCGGGTCTCTTTGATTTTCCAGCCGTCCTCGTCGTACGTGTAGCTCATCCGCTCGCCGTTCTCGTTGATGACGGCGAGCAGCCGGCCCGGTTCCGTATCCCATTCGAAGCGGCGCTCCAGACCGCGGGCGTTGACGATGCCGGTCAGGTGGCCGTTGGGACCGTAATTGAAGCGAAGCTCGTGGTTGCGACCGTTGACGACCGAGGCGAGTCGTCCGGCGTGATCCCAAGTGAACCGGTTGGTCATGCCGTCGGGATAGGTGGTTTGGGTCAGGTGACCTTCGAAATCGTAGCTGTGGAGGGTCACTTTGCCGGTGGGATCGGTGAACGTGGTCATGTGCCCGCGGTCGTCGTATTCGAACTGACCCCAATTCCCGGCCCAATCACTGTGGGAGATGTTGTTGCCGCGCGCGTCGTAGCGGAATTTTTGGACCGCCCCTTCGGCATTTTCCACCCGCACCATGTCGCCGTTCGGATCCCATTCGTAGGTCCAACGCCCGCCTTTCGGATCGGTGGTGGCGACCAGGTATCCGCGTGCATCGTATTCGCGGGTCCATTTTTGGCCGTGGGCGTCGATCATGCGGGTGGGCAGGTGCAGTTCGTTGTACTGCAGGCGGTACCCATGCCCCAGGGGATCGGTGATCGCGACGGTGTGCCCCTCGCCGTCGTATTCGAAGGCCAGCACGCCGCCCTCGGGGTCGACTTCGCGAACCAGGCGCCCGGCGGAATCGAACTGCCAGGTGCTTTGTGCACCGGACGGTGAAATTTGCGCCTCGACCTGGCCACGCTCGTTCCATTGGTAGGTGGTGCGGTGCCCGTGTGAGTTCGTGACCACCGTGGTGCGGCTCATCTCGTCGTAACTCAGCTCGGTTTTCTGGTAATCGTCGATCCCACAGGAAGCGATGCAGCGATCCCGTTCATCGTAGGTGAACGAAAACGATCCCATGCCGCGCGGTGCATCATGCACCATTCGGTGTTTCTCGTCGTAGCCGTAGGTGTCCGGGCTGTTTCCGATATCGTAGGCTTCGGTCATGCGGCCCGTCGCGTCGTAGCTGTAACGGACCAGGGCGATGTCGCGGCCTTCGGCGTAGGTGGTGATTTCGGTCAGGCGTCGCGCTTCGCCGAATTGGCCGTAGTGGAACTGAAAGGTGCGCTTTTCCCGTGCCTGAACGACCGTCGTGGGGAAGCCGGCCCCGTCGTATTGGAACTCCAGGCGCCAGCCGGCGGGGTTCTCGATACGGGCCAGCGGCATGGGTTCCTCGTCGCCGGCATCACGGGCCGCGAAGAGGTAGATCTGGCTGGGATCGTCGTCCTGTCCGTATGCCAACACGCGATAGTGATCCTGAATCCGGCGCAGTTCCAGTCGGGACTCCGGTTGGATCAGGCGAAACGCCGCACGATCGTCGAAGGTATCGTCGTCCACATCGAAATAGTGGGTGATGCCGTTGCGGTCCCGAAAGGCGAAGCCGTCGAGATCGCGTGTCAGGGTGATGTCGTAGGAGGAAGACCAGCCGTGACCTAGAAAGGAAGGGGCTTCCTCCAGTTGGTCGGTGCCATAGCGGCGTTCCCAGACGAAAGGAACCGCACCGTGGAACAGGATGTCGGTTCGGGTGGTGAAAACGACACCGCTGGCGACGTCGATCGGATGGCCGACTGCTTTGCGGCCCGTAGATTTCAAAGACATGCGATGCTCTCTCTATATAAATAGTGTTCCGGTTTGAAGCTCGAGATATGGTAGGTGAACGCGGGGACTCATCGGCCGCCGGGGCACCGGGCGCATCGGGACCTGCCATTGCGGCCCTGACGACGGGCACGCAGGCCCTTGACCAGTTTCAGCAAGCCTTTGGCGATATCCATCCAGGAGGGCATGGGAAAGCCGCCGATCATCACGTTGGGCGAACCCATCGTGATCATGCCGGGCGTGCCGGGCGGGACGCAGATGTCCTTGCCCATGGCCGCGGTGGCCGCCATGGCCGCCACATCGGCCGCCAACTGTGCGGCCATCATGCTGGCGTTGAGCGCCAGGGCGCCGGCCATGTGGGAGTTGTCCGCTTCGACGGCTTCGATGGCGTCACCCGCGATACCCAACCCGGTGGCCACCATGCCGCCGATCATCGCGGCCTTCATCGCCTTTTGCATGGCGGCCGCGGCACCGCGAGCGGCCGCGGCGGGAGAGGGGACCGGTTTGCAGTGAAAGGTGACGTCGGTGACGCGGGCGGCGCGGGCGCCGGCGATGAACACGTTCGACGAGCCGGTGAAAATTTCGTAGAAGGGCGGCAGGCCGCAGCAGGTGGGTGCCAGGCCGATGTCGCCGGCGCGGGCGGCCGGCTTGCTGTTGACCAGCACTTGGACCGAGGTACCCAGCAGCACGTTGCCGATCGACGGCAGGGGCGTGGGGGGAATCGGCGGTGGTCCGCTGGGTGGGTGCAGCACGTGGGCGTGGGGTGCACCGATGGCCAGGGAGCCGAGGGTGGCGGCGGGAAAGCTCGGCAAGGCGTTGGCGATGAAGTTGGTGGCTTTGGCGAACCCTTCGTTGACCAACATCACCGCTTGGGCCGGTGCGGTCACGACCTTGTTGATGCCGTTGGCGATGTCGTGCAGCACGTTGGTGGGTCGGGCGGAAGGTTCGGGGCGTGGTGCGGCGGGTAGATTGGCCATGTTTATCCCTCCTCTGCCGGACGTTGCTTGAGCTGCTTCAACTCGTCGCCGATCGCGGCGGCTTTGTCTTTCTGTCGCGCCTGTTTGTAGCCGCGCTCCAGGTGCTTGAGGTTGACTTTCAGCAGTCCGTCCATCTCGCAGCCGCGACACAGAGTGACCGCGTTCTCCCAGCTTTGTACGGCCGCCTCGTGTTTCTTTTGTTTCTCTTGGGCCAGTCCCTTCTTTTCCAACATCTGGGCCTTGCCCTCGGCGTCGAGCAGGTGGGTGGCGAGTGTCTCCGCGTGGCCGTAACATTCCTCGGCCATGGGGTAGTTCTTGCGCTTGTAGGTCACGTCGCCGAGATTCTTGACGATCGTGTAGAACACCACGTGTTCGGAGCTTTGGGTGACTTCGGGCACCGCGCATTCATAATAGTGTTGGGCGCGGGCCAGGTCGTTGATGCGGTGGTGGACATCGCCCATGCCGTTGAGAACCAGGGCCTGCATGCCGTGGTTCTCGGTGCTCTGGTAATGGCCGAGCAGCGTGTTGTACTTGTGGAGTGCGGCTTTGCTGCGGTTGTAGGCGTAGTCCCGTTGGGCCAGCAGCAGCAGGGCTTCCATGCGCTTTTCGATGGGCTGGTTCTCGTCTTCCATCTGTTCCTGGCTGGCTTGGTCCAGGGCTTCCGCGCTGAAGTCCACCGGATGGAGGACGACGCGCGGTGCCTCGACCAATCCGTTGCGGTGGCGTTTGGCCTTGGGGTGGTCGCGGAAGATCAGGCGCAAGTGCCGCATCCAGGGTTTGACGCCTTCTCGCGGAGAGAATGCCTGGATCAGTTGGTACCAGCCGCGCATGTCGACGATCTGGGTGGGGAACAGCACCCAAACCAGGCGATGCCCGCCACAGCAGGGCATGAGCGAGCGGCTGTACTCGATGCCTTCGAGGAGCCGCTCGGCCGGGTCGCGGCCGCTGTCGAACACCGACTCGGGTGGTCCCGGGATGGGGTCTTTTTCCTGTTCCTTCAACCAATCGGCGGCGAGCGCGTGCTCCTCGCGCAGCCGTTCCATGACCACGTCCACGAAGGCGCCGGGGTGATGGAAGGCATCGGCGAACATCAGGAACACGTCGCTGGGGGAGGCTTGTTCCACGTCGCGGATGAGCTTCAACACCACCGGAACGTCGTTGTCGCTGCAGTTCACCAGTTGGATCAGGTCACGTCGTTGCTCCACGAAGCAGGTGAAATTCTGCCTGGCCTCGGCAAAGAGTTGTTCCATGGCAATGACCTCGGCCTATCGACGGCGCGCGGCTGCATGCCGCGCGGGTCGCGTCTGTCCGTCACATGACTCGAACGGGTGGACGGCTTCGTGCGCCGTCCCACGTCGAGCGCTGGAAGTCCATATCATAAGTGCTCCTGAAACAGGTGGTTGCGGCGACCCGACTCGGCCCTTTATGGACAGAATCGCGTCGAATCCCGCGTCCGATACACGGTCAGCGCAGCGAGACCTCCATGTTGGGAAACCTCGCTTCGCGATGCGCGCATCACCGCCAGCCACCAGAGATAAAATAGGTTTCGTGTCCATCCAGAAGGGCCTCGCCTCCAACTCCACGGAAGGTCGCGCTGGACGGCCACGAGATAAGGCTTCGGCATTCAGGCCGTGGGGAAACAGTGATTCTCATCGCTATTCCCACACCTGGTATGTGACGCCTGAAACCGATCGGTTTCGAGCCGCTTCCCGAATCGTGCAAACCGCTCGAAAACTCATCGCTACTGGATTGAGACTATTAGGTTTTAGCACTCTTTTTGGGGAAATTCAACGCGGCCCTGAATTTGTGTTTCGGCGGGCTGTCAGAGCGACTGTTTTTTGAAGGGGTTGACGAAAGTTGAGGGTGGGGAGAATGCGAGATTGCGCGCGAGGAGTCGGTGTTCCCAAGGTCGTGCCCATCTGGAAACGGAATTTGGAGCTATCGAAGCGGCCTGACTGGATGGATGCAGAGAACGCTATGGCCAGAAGCTTTAAATGCGCCCACCTTCCCGCTTCAATGGCCGTCCCTGTTCGTCGAAGCAGGAAGATGCCGTTCCCGCAAAGCCCTCGATCAATGCCTTCAGCACTTCGGGATGGTCCTGAAAAACCACCATCCATACCGTCCAAAACCCGCGATGTTTTGCGATGTCCAATAAATCTGTGAGAATGTCGTCCCAGTTTGCGCCATTTTGGCGTGCTTTCTCGACGTTGTTCAAATGCCTCTTGGCCGTGTGCCAAATGGCGCGTCGCAGCGCTTTTCTCGTATCCGACTTGGAATCTTCCTGATTGAATCGGAACATCCCGATCGTGTTCTGCGCCTTTGCGAGGACATTCGCCGGATGACTTGTATCCGCATCGATGTCACCATTCTCTCGGTATTCAAATGCGAGCATGGTGTTGTCGCGATCTGGCCAGAGGAATGCGTCGAGGTCGAAATCTCGACCGGGTTTGGCGTTTGATGGGGGTTTGCCATCGAATTGGGTTTTATGGGAATTGCACATGGTGCATGAAATCAAGAGATTGGTCCAAGTATTTCTTAAGCTCGGTCGATATGCCTTTGCGATTTTGTGCTCGATTGCCCGATTGGCTCCCAAGCCGATAAACAATTCGCAATAGGAGCAATAGGGCCCAATTCGCTCGACCAGGTATACTTTCGCATCTCCATAATCTTTGGAAAGATCGCTTTCGCCGGCCCTCCATTGCGAGGGACAGAGACCTTTCTCCACGGGTCTCAATTCGAATCCCCAAGCCCTTGGGCACGGCGCTCCAAACGCAGCGCCGCTTGGAAGGCGGGATCGTGCCCGAAGAGTTCCATCTCCTTCATGAGCTGATTCAATTCGGCAATACGTTCTTGTCGTTCGGCTCCCCGTGCATTCTTGGCGCGATCCATCGCCTCGAAGTATCGCTCCGCCGCGTCGATTTTCTCGAAATACCGCCTGCTGCGTTGAGGGTTTTCGACCCCTTGGTAAATTTCCGCGATGTCTTCGATTCCCAGGGTGTCGGTGCTCCCGGGGAGTGCGCCATCCTCTTCGGTGAGACGGATGGTGTAATCCTCCGTTGGGTTGAGTGCCTGAATGATAAAGGGGGAGTGGGTCGTTGCGATGAACTGGACCTTGGGGAAGCATCTTTTCAAATCTCCGACCACTCGGCGCTGCCAGTTTGGATGAAGATGGAGGTCGATTTCGTCGATGAGGACGATTCCTTCGGTGCGCTGCAGAGCCTCGCCGCCATAGAAGGGATTCAACTTACAGCAACGGGAGCCGAGATCGGCAATCATGCCCATCATGTTGCGTTCACCATCGCTGAACTTTTCGATGGGTAGGTTTCGACCATCGGAAAATTGGGCGCAGATGGCTTTTTCTTTTCCGTCGTAAAAAAAGGATTCGCATCCTGGCAAACACTTCTGAATGGCCCGCTTGATGGCACCCAGGACTTCGTCGGGCTTGTCGCCGCGACTGGTGTTTTGAAAATTGGCGAATTCCTGGTCGATGAACCACCGAATGAATTGCTTTTCGTTGGAAGCCGGATCGAGACTGTCCGAATATGCCGCCAGTCGGGACTCGGCCTTACCCAAGCTCGTGGTACGGTCTTGCTTCTGAAGCCACAAGCGACCGGTTCCGTAGTAGGCGATCACTGGCAGGGGCGTAGGTTTGCCCTCCATGACGTTTTTCTGCAAAGAGCTCGAAACATTTAGTATAGGTCTGGCCTTGATGCGATCCGTTCGCGACGATCCGGTCTTTAGACGACGCTCCCATTCGAGAGGCTTTCCCGAAACGTGCCCGTGGGCGCCGATCACCACGGGGTATTGAGGTTCGCGGTTGACGCCTTGGCCGTTGTCCCACCTGACGGTCTTCAGGCGAACCTCGTCCTGACGAATGTGGCGGCTGGGTGCATCGGCGAATTTGAGAAAAAGAGAGCCGATCGCGATCGTCAATGCGTCCAGAATTGCCGTCTTTCCACTGCCGTTATCGCCAATCAGCAGATTGAAAGTCGGGCCAAACGAGAACGATTGGTCGTCGAACCCTTTGAAATTCTGCAGTCGCAGAGAATCGATTCGCAAAGAGTACCCCCAAGGCATTCTTCCGGGATCAAAGGATCCTGATTATCGCTTGGTATCGAGAAAACGACGTGTTGGGTGTCCTTTTATCGATGGAAATTTCCACCGAAAGGCTTCGGGATCATTCTAGGACACTTGGGATTGGCGCCCCAACGAAAAAAGCCGGACCGCGGCGGGGGACCGCGATCCGGCTCGAGGCTCCGGATAGGACCACGGGAGGGTCCGGGGGTACAGGAAATGTGAGGGCGACGCCCGGCGTCGCCCCGAATCGTTCGGATTAAAGCGGGTAACCGCCCTTGTTGATCACGGCCGCGGCCACATCGCGGCGAATGGCCACGGTGTTCACCGGCTGGTGCTTCAGCAGGCGGCGCAGTGCGGCGTTCATGGTCATCAGGGCGTCGCCCTCTTCGATGGCGGCCAGGGCCGTCTTGGCGATGGGACCGATGCGCTCGATCGAGTCGTGGATGAAGGCCTTGGTCATCTTGATCATCAGCTCGGCGGCTTCTTCCCCGTCCTTCTCGGCCTTTTTCAGCGTGCGCTGCAGTGCCGATTCCATCACGTAGGTCTCGGTGAAGATGTCGGCCGCCATGGCCAGCAGTTCCTGCTCGTGCTCGATCTTTTCCATGAACTTCTGGAAGCCGGCGCCAGCGATGAACATGCCGATCTTCTTGGCGTTCTCCACCACTTTCTTCTCGTCCGCCAACAGGCTCATGTCCTGGTCGAAGTCGAAGGAAGGCATGCCCATCAGTTCGCCCATCAGCGCCTGAACCTTCTCCATCAAGGGCAGTTCGCCCTTCATGGCCTTTTTGATCAGCATGTCGACGGTCAACAGGCGGTTGATTTCGTTGGTGCCTTCGAAGATCCGGTTGATGCGGCTGTCGCGGTAGATGCGCTCTACCTCGTACTCCGCACTGTAGCCGTAGCCGCCGTGAATCTGAACGGCTTCGTCGGCCACGTAGTCCAGGGCCTCGGAGCCGGCCACTTTGGCCATGGCGCATTCGATCGCGTATTCGCGAATGCTCTTCAGGATGCGCTCCGCCGCGCCTTGCTCGTTGAAGTCGATGTCTTCCAGAGCCGCGCTGATGTAGCCGGCCGAACGGTAGACCATCGATTCGGTGGCGAAGGTGCGGATCGCCATTTCACCCAGCTTGTGTTTGATGACGCCGAACTCGGTGATCGATTTTTCGAAGGCCTTGCGGTCGATCGCGTATTTGGTGGAGCACTCCAGGGCCTGCTTGCAGCCGCCCACGGCCGCGCCACCCAGCTTGAAGCGACCGATGTTGAGGATGTTGAAGGCGATCTTGGCACCGTCGCCCGGCTGCCCCAGCAGGTTGCCGACGGGAACCTTCACGTCGTCCAGGTTGAGCATGCGGGTGGAAGAGGCCTTGATGCCCATTTTCTTCTCTTCCGCGGCCACGCTGACGCCTTCCCAGGCGCTTTCGACGATGAAGGCCGAGAACTGCTCGCCGTTGATCTTGGCGAACACGATGAAGAGGTCGGCGAAGCCGGCGTTGGTGATCCACATCTTGTTGCCGTTGAGCACGTAGTGCTGGCCGTCTTCGCTCAGGACCGCCTTGGTGCGGGCGTTCATGGCGTCGGAACCGGAACTGGTTTCGGTGAGGGCGTAGGCCGCCAGGATCTCGCCGCTGGCCAGGCGCGGCAGGTACTTGGTGCGCTGTTCCTCGTTGCCGAAATAGGTGATCGGCATGGTGCCGATGCCCGTGTGGGCACCCAGGCTGACCATGAAGCCGGCGTGCTTGATCAGCTTTTCACCGACGAAGGTGGCGGTCGTTTTCTTCAGATCCATGCCGCCGTAGGCTTCGGGGACCTCGGCCGCCAGGAAACCCAATTCACCGGCTTTCTTGAGCATGGCGACCATGTCTTCGTTACGGCCTTCTTCCAACTTCTTGATGTTGGGCACCACTTCGCCTTCCACGAAGTCGGCGACGGTATCCGCGAGATCGTGATCGTCCTCGGTCAGATCTTCCGGAGTGAAGATCTCGGCCAGCGGGTGCGCTTCCGTCAGGAAGCTACCGCCCACAATCAAACTTTTTTTCTTTTCCTTTTCAGCTACTGTCATGTTCAGAGTCCTCCCCTTAAGAAACCAGTTCGAATAGACCGGCGGCGCCCATGCCGCCCCCCACGCACATCGTCACAATGCCGTACTTCACGTCGCGACGGCGCATCTCGTGAACGAGCGTGGCCGTCAGCTTGGCGCCCGTGCAGCCCAGCGGGTGGCCGAGCGCGATCGCGCCGCCGTTGACGTTGACGATTTCCTCGTTGAGGCCCAGGTCGCGAATCACCATCAGCGATTGCGCCGCAAAGGCCTCGTTCAATTCAAAAAGGCCGATGTCTTCGAGCTTGAGACCGACCTTGTCGAGCAGTTTGGGGACAGCCAGTGCCGGTCCGATCCCCATGATTTCCGGACGGCAGCCGGTGGTGGCGTAGTCCACGAAGCGAGCCATCGGCTTGAGGCCGAGCTCTTCGACCTTGCGCTCGCTCATCAGGACGGCCGCCGCGGCGCCGTCGGACATTTGCGAGCTGTTTCCGGCCGTAACCGAACCGGTCATCTTGAAGGCCGGTTTCAGCTTGGCCAGGCCGGCCATGTCGGATGCGCGCGGTCCCTCGTCCTGCTTGACGGTGAGGGTGCGCGTGTCGACCTTGCGGCCGTTTTTGGTGTTGATCGTCACCGGAACGGGCACGATCTCTTCTTCGAAGCGTCCTTCGGCAATCGCCTTGAGCGCCTTGTTGTGGCTTTCCAGCGCGAATCCATCCTGGTCTTCCCGCGAGACGTCGTACTTTTCGGCCACTTTCTCGGCCGTCAGGCCCATGTTGATGTAGACCTCGGGTGCGTTTTCCACCAGGTAGGGATTCGGGGCGATCTTGTTGCCGCCCATGGGAATCATGCTCATGGTTTCGGTGCCGCCGGCCAGGATCGCGTCGGCGTCGCCGTTTTTGATGCGGTCGGCACCGAAGGCGATGGCCTGCAACCCGGAGGCGCAGAACCGGTTGATGGTCAGGGCCGGAACCGTGTCCGGCAGGCCGGCGCGCATTTGCGCGATCCGCGCCACGTTCATGCCCTGCTCGGCTTCGGGCATCGCGCAGCCCAAGATGATGTCTTCGATGTCGGCGGGATTCAGGCCTTTGGCCCGATCGACCGCCTCTTTCATGGCTACCGCCGCCAAGTCGTCGGGGCGGGTGTGGACGAAGCTGCCCTTGTTGGCTTTTCCAACCGGCGTTCTCACCGTCGATACGACATATACATTGCCCATGTGTTCCTCCCCTTAGTTCCGCAACGGTTTGTTGGTGGTCAGCATGTGGTGGATGCGTTCCAGTGTCTTGCGCTCACCGGTCAGGCGCAGGAAGGCTTCGCGCTCCAGGTCCAACATGTCTTGTTCGGTCATGGTCTGGCCGGGCGTCAGGTTGCCGCCGGTCAGGATACGGCCCAGGTGGGTGGCGATGGTTTTGTCGTGGGGCGTGATGTAGCCGCCTTCTTCCATCATGTACAGGGCCATTTTCAGTGCCGCGAACCCGGGCTCGCCCAGGATCGGGATGTCGTTGGGAACGGGGGGCGGTGTGTAACCGGCCGCGGCCAGGCCCAGCACCTGTTTCTTGGCTGCCGTGACCAGTGCATCGCCGTTGAGGGTGATGCCGTCGGTATCTTTCAGGAAGCCCAGATCGCGAGCTTCTTCGCCGGAAGTCGAGACCTTGGCCATGCCGATGGCCTCGAACACTTTCTGCAGGGCGGGCAACAGGTTCTTTTCGCCGCGTTTGTGTGCCTGGTAGACGTGGCGCAGGAACATTTCCTTGGTGCCGCCGCCGGCGGGAATCAAACCGACACCCACTTCGACCAGACCCATGTAGGTTTCGGCCGAGGCCTGGATCGCGTCGCCGTGCAGACTGAACTCGCAGCCGCCGCCCAGGGTCAGGCCGTAGGGCGCGACCACGACGGGGCGCTTGCAGTAGCGCAGGCTGGTGGTTGCGCGCTGGAAGCCGCGGACCATCAGGTCGATGTCTTCGAAGTTCCCTTCCTGGGCCTCCATCAGCAGCAGCATCAGGTTGGCGCCGGCCGAGAAGTTACCACCCTGGTTGGCGACCACCAGGCCTTCCCAACCCTGCTCCTCGGCGATCTTCACCGCCTGGGCGGTCATGCCGATCGTGTCGCCGCCGATGGCGTTCATTTTCGAGTGGAATTCGAGGCACAGGACTCCGTCGCCCAGATCCACCAGGCTCGCGCCGGCGGACGTTTTGACGATCTTGGTCTTGTCTTTTTTGTGGTCGGCCAGGATCAGGACGTTGGGACGTTCGGGAACCGCGGCCATTTCCTTGCCGTCGAAGTACTTGGCTTGGGGTGTGGCGAGGTCGTAGAAGGAGGTCACGCCCTGGTCGAGCATGTCGCGCACCAGCTTGGGAACCTCGCGGCCTTCCGCTTCCAGTTTCTCGGCTACCTTGGCGACGCCCAGGGCGTCCCAGGTCTCGAAGGGACCCAACTCCCAGTTGAAGCCCCAGCGCATGGCGCGGTCGACGTTGACGATGTCGTCGGCCACTTCTCCCAGGCGATTGACCGAGTAGACCAACACTTCGGAAAGCGTTTTCCAGACGAATTTGCCGACGCGGTCCTCGCTGAAGCTCACTTTCGCGATGCGTTCGACGACGTCCTCGATGTTTTTGAACATCTCGATGCTGGGCAGCTTGACTTTGGCTTTGGGGCGGTATTCCAGCGTTTCCAGATCCAGCGTCTGAATTTCCCGCTTACCGCCGGGGCCCTTGCTCTTCTTGTAGAAACCGCTGCCGGACTTGTTGCCGAGCAGGCCTTTTTCCACCATTTGCTTGACGAAGGGCGGGATCTTGAAGAGGTCGCGTTTTTCGTCTTCGGGGGCCGCTTCGTAGAGGTTCTCGGAAACGTGGACGAAGGTGTCCAGGCCCACCAGGTCGGCGGTGCGGAACACGGCCGATTTGGGGCGGCCGGTCAGGGGACCCATGATCTTGTCCACTTCTTCGATGCCGTACTCGTCTTCGATCATGGTGTGGATCACGGCCATCATGGCCATGACGCCGATGCGGTTGGCGATGAAGTTGGGGCAGTCCTTGGCGAAGACGACGCCTTTGCCGAGGGTGGTCTCGCCGAACTCGTGGAAGGATTTCAGCAGTTCCGGATCGGTTTTGGGTCCGGGAATCACTTCCAGCAATTTCATGTAGCGCGGGGGGTTGAAGAAGTGGGTGCCGAAGAAACGGGGCTGGATGTCTTCGGGGAGGACCTCGGAAAGTTCGTTGATGGGGATGCCCGAGGTATTGGAGGTGAGGAGGGCGCTCTTGTCGAGGTGGGGGAGAATGCTTTCGAAAAGCTTGTGCTTGATCTTGATGTCTTCCTTGACGACTTCGATGACCCAATCGGCGTCGCTGAGGAGTGCGAGATCATTTTGAAAATTCCCGGTTTGAATGCGGGAGAGCCAAGGTCTGAAGAAGATGGGAGAGGGCTTGGCTTTTTTCATGGTGTTGACGGCCAAATCGGCCAGGTTCACCTGTTTGCCGTCTTTGTCGATCTGGAGATCGAGCAGGACGACATCGCAGCCGGCGTTGACGAGGTGCGCGGCGATGGTGGCGCCCATCACGCCGGCACCGAGAACGGCGACCTTCTGAATTTCCTTCACGAGATACCTCCGTAGATGAATGCTCATTCATTTTAGCTTCAATATGCCGATCTTTCCGCATCTTGTCAAGAAAACAAATGAACACCAGTTCAGTCGAAATGTGTGAGCTGGGTTGCCACGTGTCGAGCGGGGGTTTACAGCTTGCGTCAGGATCAACCCATTCGGGACAAGGCGTTTAAGTGCTTTCGGTGCTGGGGTTTCGAGACTCGGGGCCGGCGCTTGACGCGGGATTGTAAAGCCTGTGTAGCCTTGGCGCTTGTTTCGCGTTGGTTTTTATTTTAACAAACCGAAGTGGCCCGCAACAAGAACTGAACCGCAATTCACTGCCGCGATGCGTCAGATTTTTCTCGGCGCACCGCCCGCTTCTCGCGTCGGACAACTTTCTCGGTGGCGCGCTTCCCTTCCGCGACCGACCCAATTTGGGTATTCCCAAGCGGGCCGACTTCGGGTGAAAATAGACGGATTCGCCTTTTGCCTTCGTTGTGGACGGTTGGCTCGAACGCTCCGAATGGGTTCGGCTGCCGCGCGGCAGGGGCAGGTGGGTTTCCGGGCCAGGTCACCCGGGGCATCGATGCGAGTTCAATGGTACCGCTGGCGGTGCCCAAGAAAGGAACCAGGTGAAGATGGCGTCCAAAAACGGTTCGATCCGCGAGATCAAAAAGCTCGAGAAAAAGCAGCGCATTCACGAGGCGGCCATTCGTGTCATGGCGCGCAACGGGTATCACGGTACGACCGTGTCCCAGATCGCCAAGGCCGCACGGGTGGCCGACGGCACCCTTTACCTTTATTTCGAGAACAAAGACGATTTGCTGGTGGGTATCTTCGACGAGATCATGGATCGCTTCATCAGCGAGGGGTTGTCGGTCATCGACGAGATGGCGGACCCGATCGAGAAGCTCAAGCGAATCGTGGAGTTGCACCTGAAGGCACTGGGATCGGACGAAGACCTTGCCTGCATCTTCCAAATCGAATTGCGTCACAACATTCACCACATGAAGCGCTTTTCCCAGAGCAAGTTACGGCAATACTTCAACATCGTGGAACGGGTGATTCGCGACGCCCAGGAGCAGGGCCACATCCGGTCCGAGGTCAATCCTTGGATTACGGCCAAGCTGTTGTTCGGCGCGGTTGACGAAATGGCCACCAATTGGGTGCTGCGAACCCGCGATTACAATCTGATCGACATGGCCAAACCGACCTTGGACATTTTCCTCAACGGTCTCTGCACCAATCACGAGGAACCGCAGTCCGAGGCTTCGATCGAGGAAGGGCGCCAGACGTTGCCCTGAGGCGTCTCGCCTTTCAACCCTGGACCCGCTCGCGCGGTTTTGGATCGACATGGCTTCCGTGAAGGACGGGTGGGGATCTCGGCATCGCTCTCGAAAGAGAAAGCCCGAGCCGGAGTGAACATGCCGGCTCCTCGCGGATCCCGAGGACAGGAATCCATGTCTCGGTCCTGCGCTCGCAGGACCCCTGTAGGCCTGAATGGAACGTGGAGAACGCGGTGATGGGGCTTTTCTCATCGGGGTCACTTCCCGTCGATCCGCGGTTGGCCAACGTCCTGGATCCGCGGTAAGCTTGACGCGTTATCCGCCACCCGGTTCGAATCTCCAACAGGAACGAAGCGCCCATGGACAAGCTGGCCCTCCTTCCCATGTTCATCTCCGCCGCTCTGATCCTGTCGCGCGGCTATCACTGGGCGTTTCTATACTTCTATATACCGCTGATGGTGTTCGTCCCGACCTACCTTCACTGGGACGGGCCCGGCGTGCCACCGATCACCTTCTACCTGGCCGCGTTCATTCCCTTCTTGTTTCAGCGGGAGACCCTTCGTTCGGTCCTCGAGGATTTCCATTGGTTGGACATCTTCGTCTACATGTGGACCTTCTTCGTCGCGCTGAGCGAGTTGGTCAACGAGTCTCTGGCCTCGGCCCGCCAAATGGTGTTTTTGGATCTCTTTTACCAGATCGGTCCCTACCTGGCCGCCAAGCACCTGGCCCTGCGCAACAAGGAGAGCGCCGGCCTGGCCCAGCGCTACGTGGGCGTGATGGTGCTGGTGGCGATCCTCAGCCTGTACGAGTTTCGCATGGGCCAGAACTTCTTCATGAGGGTGCGCGACTTCTGGCCGGTTTACGATACCGGCATGGGCGGTGTCTTCGTCTACCCGCGTTGGGGGTTCTTCCGAATTCAGGGTCCCTTCGTGCACTCGATCATTTGCGCCCTGGCCTATACGCTCGTGTGGCCGCTCTCGCTGTGGCTCGCCCAGACCAAGCAGGGCGGCAGCACCGCCAAAGCCTGGTTCTACGCCTTCTGGTGCTGGTGGGGCTTGATGATGACGATGAGCCGCGGACCCATGATCGGTGGTTATCTGGCCGCAGGCCTGTACGCGATGGGTCAGTCGAAGTTCCGCCTCCAGCTCTTTATCACCGCGGTCTTTTTCGCGGCGCTGTTGTCGATCCCGATCAGTTTCAAGGTCGCCGAATACATGAGCCTGACGCGTGAGACGGCCACCTCCGAATCCCAAGAAACGGTCATCTACCGCAAAGACCTCATTTTCAATTACATAGGCTACATTCAGGAAAGGCCCTACCTGGGTTACGGTTTTCTGAATCTGCCTCAGGTGGGCGATCAGAAGTCGATCGACAACGCCTACATCCTGTGGGGCTTGAGCTGGGGCGTCTTTCCCGTGATCGCGATTTTGTTCTTGGGAGGTGGCGCCATCATCTCGTTGGCCAAGCTGGGCTTCAACAGTCGCATCGACGAGAAGCCGCGCAAGCTCGCCTGGGCCATCGCGGGCGGCATGGCGGGTTCCATGTTCACCATCGCCACCGTTTATTTCGCCTACCCCACGAATACCATGTTCTACATTTGGGCCGGTTGGGGTGCGGGCCTGTTGATCGCCAACAAGCGCAAACAGCTCCTTCCCGAGGAAGAAGATGAATCAAGGGAAGCGGGAGGTGGCGAAAAGGGCCAGGCGACCGATGCCCAAACGGAGCGCGAACCGGAAATGGTGATTCTGTGATCACCCGAGCACCCGTCCTTTTTTTAGGATTCCGCGCTTTACAGGTGTTTGTGTTCGCGTGAGAATCGTTTTAATTTCACTTCGCCGAGATCACCGGAGCCGTAGCTCTTTTCATGTGCTCTGTCTTTACGTAATTCGTTCGATTGTCAGGCAGGTATTCGGCGTTTCATTTCATTTCCCGAACCCCAGGAGGATCCATGTCCGTGCTGAAAAACAACCAGTGGCTACTCAAAAAACGTCCTGAAGGCGACATCAAGGCCGACGATTTCGAATATGTCCAAAGCGAGGTCCCGGATCTCGGCGAAGGCGAAGCCCGGGTGCGAACCCTGTACCTCTCGGTCGATCCCACCAACCGGATTTGGATGACCGACATGCCCCAATACATGGAACCGGTGCAGATCGGTGCCGTGATGCGCGGGGTGGTCATCGGTGTCGTCGAGGAGAGCAAGTCGCCGCAACTCGAGGTGGGAGACCTGATTCACGGCCTTTGGGGTTGGCAGGAGTACGCGGTGGTCACGCCGGACCAGGTGGGGAAGGTCCCAAAGGGCGTGCCCGTACCCTTGGATGCCTGGATGAGTGTGCTCGGTGCCACCGGTATGACCGCCTATTTCGGTCTACGGGATATCGGCAAGCCCAAAGCCGGCGAAACGATCGTCATTTCCGCCGCGGCCGGAGCCGTGGGTTCGATTGCCGGTCAGATCGCCAAAATTCACGGCTGTCGCACGGTCGGGATCGCCGGAACCGACGAAAAATGCGCCTGGCTGACGGATGAATTGGGCTTCGACGCGGCCATCAACTACAAGACCCAGGATGTGGATTCCGCGCTCCGCGAGGCCTGTCCAAACGGCATCGACATCGATTTCGAAAACGTCGGTGGGGCCATCTTCGACTCGGTTCTGTCGCAAATCAACCTGCATGCCCGAATCATCCTGTGTGGTCTGATTTCGTCCTACAACGCGACCAAACCGGTGCCCGGCCCCTACCATTTCGCGCAAATCCTCATGCAGCGAGCGAAAGTGGAGGGCTTCATCATCACCGACTACATGTCCAGGTTCCCCGAAGGCATCGCCGAAGTGGGGCCGTGGCTTGCCTCCGGAAAGATCAAATATCGCGTCGACGTGGTGGAAGGCCTGGAGCACACCCCCGAGGCACTGAATCGTCTGTTCACCGGGGCCAATATCGGCAAACAGTTGGTGATGGTGTCGGAACCACCGCGTTCCTGATATGTAACGTGTTTGCTTTGAGTAGTTTGACAAAACCTAAACAAAAGTCCGACATGATCCCTACGCGTTTTCGAAGGTGAATTGCTACCTTGTGAACACTCGAACAGTTTCGGGCGTCGCGTCCGAACCTGGAGCTTCGATCTCCAGGAAAAAACAATGAAACAGAGGCCACCATGTTGAAGAAATGTCTTGTCCTTTTCCTGTGCACCCTGCCCCTGGTTGCGGGTCCCAAGCTGGTTTTTGAAAAAACCGATCACGATTTCGGCGACATCGACAAAGGCGATAAGGTCGAAACCGAGTTCAAGTTCACCAACACAGGTGACGAGGTTCTCCAGATCCAAGATGTCAAACCATCTTGCGGCTGTACTTCCGCGAAGCCCGAAAAGGCGAGCTACGAGCCCGGCGAGTCCGGTGTGATTCCCGTTTCCTTCAACTCCTCCCGTTTCAACGGCAACATCACCAAGACCATCACGGTGACCTCCAACGATGCTGAAAATCCCAAGACCGTGCTGCACATCAAAGGCGTCATCAGCAGCGACGTGAACGTCACCCCGACCTTCCTCAACATGGTCAACGTGCCGCGCAACAACGATGTGGTCAAAAAAGAGATTCACGTGGAAACCACCAAGATGGACAAGCTGGAAATCTCCGAAGTGACTTCCAACCAGGATTTCGTCAAGGCCGAGCCGATCAAGGTGAGCGACAAGAAATGGGTGATCAACGTCTCGACGGTCGGCAAGCAGATTCCCACCGGCCGCAACGCCACTCAAGCTCAGATCACGTTCAAGACCAACAGCCCCAAGCAGCCCGAAATCAAGGCACGTGTCCAAATCCGCGTGGCTCAGCCGATTCAGGTCACCCCTCGTTCGGTGTACTTCTTCTCCAGCAAGAAGGGCGAAGCTCGTGAAACCACCGTCAACCTGCGCCCCAACCTGGTGAAAGATTTCAAGGTTTTGGAAATGAAATCCGACCTGGCCTTCATTCAAGCCGAAGTCGAGGACGCGGGCGGTAACAAGCGCCTGAAAGTCAAGCTGACCGACGCAGCCAAAGAAGGCAAGTTCAACGGCGTGATCACCCTGAAAACCGATCTGGAAGATCAACCGCAGATCCACATCCCGGTTCGCGGCAGCGTCATCTAAAAGCACGGGGGGCCACGGCCGTTCGTCACGACACCCAGCCCTCATCTCGAAAATCCCGAATTGGGTCGATTCAGGCCCGATTCGGGATTTTTTCTTTTATGGGGCCCCGGACCGGGTATACCTGGTCGAAGGAACGCGTCACATTCAGGTGGCGAGTCGCGCCGATGGATGGATCGCCAACCGGATGAGGCCTGCGCGGAGGTTGCGACGGATCGTTTCGGATGAGCGTTCCGAGCGATCTCCGGCGCTCAGTCCTCGTCGCCCGGTTCTTCCTCCACTTCCTGGGGCAGGCGCGGGATCGCGAAAGGCTCGTCTTCCCCAAAGGCCAATGGAATCTCGAATTGCGTCAACGGCGCGATGTGCCCGCTACTCGAATACCACCAGAGCTCCTGGCGAATCCAGCGCAGGTCCGGATCCTCGGGCCAGAGAAACTGAAGCAGGCCGAAATTGTTGACGCCCACGATGTCCCGTCCCTGGGTTCCGATGAATTCGGGATAGGGTTCCGGTAGGCGTTCCGGCGCGGGACGGTGCCCGCCGAGAAAATCGATTCGATAACGCCAGTCGGGCAGCGGCTCCACGTGAACTTCGCGCGGCATGTTGCCCATGTTGAGCAGTGGCGGCTCGTGCACCGGACTGCGCGTACGCCACATTTGGAAAAAGGCCTTGATGCGACCCCGCCAGGAACGCGTGTGAATCTTGGGTCGTTCGTGCCAACCCGCCCAGGCGTAATTCCAAGGGAGTGGCGGCCAGTAGCCGCGGCGGTGAAAGATCCGGGTCAGGTGGTTCTGGTTGTGGAACGAGCTGCTGGTGAGGTGGGCCATGACCACCTCCAACTCCTTGTTCCCACTGGGAGCTTGATAGGGTCGCGGCCCCAAATAGTGGATGCGGGCGGCGAAACCGTAGTGGACGTCGCCACTCAAGATCGTGAGGGCGTGTTTGTGCCCTTCGGGATAGGTGTTGGACGCCAGATAACCCAGCAGGCGCTCGAACGCTTCGGTCTGCGATTCCCACGAATCGCCGTAGTCGGCATGATAAACGGACCTGAAGAAGGCCATCAGCTTCGAGGCCCATGCGGTCGGCGGTAAATCGATCACATTGGTGGGCGCCACCACCAGCACCATTTCGGTTTGCGGGCGCGCGGGCTCCCTGAGCTGGTTCCAGCCCGCGCCGCTGAGCAGATCGGGAATGTCGGTCGCCTTCTTGCCGGGGAAGCCGCGCCAGGTGCGTGTATCGAGCACCCATACCTCGTGGCGAGGTCCACACACCCGAAAGTGCCAGGTGCAGGTTTTCTCCGGATCGCGTGCGAGTTTGGTAATTTTGGTCTTGGGCTCCGGGAGGCCCAACAGTGCGTCCATGTTCCCGGCCCGTTCCGCTGGGAACCCCGTCGTGCACCAGGTGGACAGGTTCGAGAGCAGCCGCGATTCGGGTCCGGTCTCGAAGTTTTGCGGCGCGTTACCCCATCCTTGGCACACGGCGTAGCCGAGCATGCCGTTGGCGATCATGCGTCGCGAGAGTGGATGGGTCGCGGTGCGCTCGGTCCACTCGCGATTGAGATACCAATCGTCGGTGATCTCGTGATCGTCGAAGATCATGTAGGTCGCGATGTTGGCGAGCGCGCGCCGCACTCCGCCCAGGGTCTTGCGAAATCGGTTCACCGCCTTGCGTTCCTGGTTGAAGAGAATCCGGCGCTTGGAGGCTCCGAACGCCCGCTTGGGATGATGCGGGTGAACCTTGGCGAAATTCGGTAGTTCTCGAGGCCATAGCGTGTCGCTCCAAACCATCATGTACATGACCAGGAATTCGCTGAACCGCAGCAGGTGGCTTTTCGAGAAGAGGGACGTCAAATGACAGGCGTGGGCCAGGCGTTTGCGGCGTCCTGGCCCGAGCTGGTCCGGTTTGATCCGTCCCGGCAGGGGTTCGTCGTATCCGAACAGGTGTTGCACCGCGTCCATGATGAGGTACAGCAGGCAATCGGCGACGTCGTCGGCATAGATTTGATCGCCCAGCAGGAATAGCTGTTGAGGCCGGTCGAGACAGTTCCCGGCGGTACGTGCCAGCAGCCGATCGAGCCCGGCCAACGCGTCCTGCCCCGAACCATGGGGTTTGCGGCAGGATCCGTAGACCAAGCCCAGATGGTTCAGATCGGCGGGAGGTAGCACGAACGTGGGTCCGCTGAACGGCGGGTAGCGGATCGCGTCCGGATCTCCGACCGCTTCTTCCAAGGATTGGGACGGGCTGCCGTCTTCGGGAGTGAATGTCAAATCGTAACCGTAGACGATCCCGGGTTGGAGGATCGGGTTGGGTGCGGCCGCCCGCACCAGGCAGGGGAATAGGTGTTTGCCGATAGCGAGCGTCCTGGCCTCGCCCTCCAGCACCGTCGCGCCGTCGCCATCGACAACCCGCAGCAGGACACGACAGGGCGCCTTCGACACCAACCAGACCGCGACCGATTCCGGCGATGTCTGGCGGAGAATGGGGCCGGCCAGCACGAGTGGCAGGGTGGTGAGGTTTGCGGCAGGCGACACACTCATGGAATCGATCTCCTTGGGAGGGAAGGTTCGTTCATGGATGGGTTCCCGCGCGGTTCAGTTCTTCTTCGAACGAGGCCAGCATGCTGTCCAAATCGGGGAAGAGCGGCAGATCGAAATGGCGGCAAACGACCGCCACGTTGCCGCTGCGCCAGAAAGCTTTGGGACAGGCGACGCGAACTTTGCCGCTCGCCGCGGTGAGGCCCAACTCAAGCAGGGTAATCGGTGCCTGGGTGTCAGGCGCAAAATACATCAGAACCCAATCGGCGCGACACAACCCGTTCAATTCCCATTCGACCTGAGCTCGAAAGACGGGATCCGCATCGGATGTGCCCCATTCCGACTTCCACGTATCGCGCCGTGGATTGAGCACGTGCAGATCGTGCACGGCGAGTCGGTCCCAGGCCTGTTCCTGCCAGGGTTCGGCGCGGCCCATGGCGATCGATCCGGCCAAAAAGACGGCCGGTTTGTGAAAGGTGGGGGGAAGTGGATCTGGCGGTTTGTGGAGCTGTGCCCGAAGGTCCATGGCGATCATCTCTCTGCGGAAGGATCAAGATGGGACAGATCTTTATGAAACCAAGAGATTTGAATGAAGCTGGCTCATTATACCGGAGGGCTGTCGTCGATGCGAGGCGAGGAAGTGGAGAACGCACCGAGGTCTCCTGAAATGACAGGCCGGAAACGAGGTGTGTTTCTGTGTGGGGGTCTAAACGGGGTCGGTTAGTTTGTGTTTTAGAGTCAAATAGTCAAAAAAATGAAATAAAAGTATTGCTTTTGTGATTCGGGCGACGTAATATTCCGGTGTGTTCGATGGCGAGACGTCAATTAGACTTTGTTTTAAAGTCTTTAAGGCGTCTGTTGGTTTTGCGTGTCGTCCCCGTTTGCTGTGTTCAAGAGTAGGATCTCGCATTTATTTTTTGATCGGCGCACTGCACACCTCTCGAAATAGGTTCCGACTTTCCGAGTTCGACGGGTGCTTTTAGGTGACACAACGGCAGAATGCTGAGCCTGAGGGAAACTTGATTAAGAAAAAGGATTTGTGAGATGACTAAAAAAGGATTCAGTTTAGTAGAGTTGATGGTCGTGGTGGCCATCATTGCCATTTTGGCCGCGATCGCGCTGCCCATGTTCTCCATCTATCGCCAAAAGTCCACCGTAATGAAGCAGATCGGTGCCTGTAACAACTTGAAGGAACCCATGATGGCCTGGTTGGACGAGTGCGGCATGGACACGCCGCTCACCTTGGACGGCGCCACCGGCCGGCTTCACGGAACCCATTGTGAAGCGGGTATCGACGTCACCATCGGTTCCGGTCTGCCGGTTGTCCGTAACTCGACCTACACGCTCACCAAGTCACAGCCCGATACCAAACTCGCTCGCGTCGTGATCGGCTGGGCATGGACCGACGGGTGTAACCTCTGTGACGGACGTTGGTGCATGCTCTGTAACGAGGGCACCGGTGCTTGCAATGTGGAAGTCGAGATCACCGATCCCGACGGTACCGAGTTGACCAGCTTGAACAAGCACCCGGATACCGCTTGTCCCTAATGGTTGATGGAACCTGCGAATTCTTTGAAAAGCCCCCTCGGTGTAGGGGGCTTTTCCTTTTTGCGAAGTGAATTTTTGGGCTTTCGGTTCGGGCCTGGGCTCGGGTGTTCGGCCGCTCCGGCGCTCGTTTCGAGGGCCGAGCCGGCGGAATTCGCACTGCGAACGATGGTCGAGGTTCTGCCGGGATCCTTCCATTGTCGCTCCCGGCATCCGGCTCGTCTCAAGGCTTCTTGCCGGTGGCGTCCTGTTTGGGCGGGGATGGGGGACGTTTGGGAGGATCGGGTAGTTCCGGCACCCGAGGGCGTGGTTTGGTCTTGACCGGACCTTCACCGGTTCGCGCCGAAGGCTCGGCACGGGGTTTTGGCCGCGGGGTCGGTTGAACGCTGGCGGTGGGCGCAGGTGTCGGCGCACTCGCTTCACCGATGAGGCGCTTGAGGTAATCGATGATCTGTCCGTGCGTGCCCAGGCTGGCCTTGACCGCCGCCTGCAAGGCGTCCAACTCCTGATCCTGCTCGCGGACCGCCTCATAGGTGGGCTTGATCCAGTGGTGCATCAGGTTGAACTGGTGGCGCAACACCTTGAGCAGGAAGCGCCCTTCCTTGGCCGTCGTCTCGTTTTGTTTTTGATGATGGCCCATCAAGGTGGTCGCATGTCGCCGTCCGCTCTCGGCGACGGTTTCCAGCACCGGGGCGAAGACGGAGCGAAGCTGGGCGATCGTTTCCGGCGACAGGCGCGTTTCGTTCAGACTGACATCGGGCTCTTCGTCCGCGGCACCGCGTTCGGCGAGACCGGCCAGACCCGAGCCCAGAATGTCGCGGATGCCGCCCAACCCCTCGTTGAAGTTCATGAGTTGCAGGACCACCTGGCCGAACTGATCCTCGCCGTCGACACCCAGCATCGCCTGCTTCTTGCGATAGGTTTCCTGAATGTCGTGCCAACGACCCAATTCCCCTTCGTTTGACGTGCCCTGTATGGTCTTGAATTTCAACAGGTTCGCCTCGGCGCCGGTGGTCAATGTCTGCGCTTCGTTTTCGTAGTGGGTGGTGATCAGGTTCTCCAGCTCCTCGTCGTTCATGATGGGCAGGATCTTTTCGGCGATCTTGTTCATGTTGCGGTAGGAGCCCTGCAGTTTGAAAGGCGGTTCCGTGCGATAGGCGTCTTCCTGTGCCGCCGAGCGAATGTACTCCAGATTGACCTGGAGGATGATGTCGCGCACCCGCATGATTTTCTTGAGCACGTTGACGATTTCGTTGACCTCTTCACCGGTGTAGGAACCCTCCAGTTCGGTGCCTTCGCGCGAGTCGGTTTCGGCGATCTGGATCATGGTGTAGACATCTTTCTGGGAGCGGGTGGCCAGTTTGTTGAGCACGGGGTTGGAGGTCAGGCAGTTCTCGATGTAGCTCAGTTCGAACACGCGCTGGGTTTCGCCGATGATGTCGCCGAGGTTGTAGGTGTCGGCGCGGTTGGCGAGCATGTCCGGGATCTGGAATTTATCCCCGCTTTCGGTGTAGGGGTTGCCGGCCATGCAGACGCAAACTTTTTTGCCGCGCAGGTCATAGGTGCGGGTGCGGCCCTTGTAGACGCCCTCGATGCGGCGTGAGCCGTCGCAGAGCGAGATGAACTTTTGCAGGAATTCCGGATTGCAGTGTTGGATGTCGTCCAGGTAGATCATGATGTTGTCGCCCATTTCCAAAGCCAGGTTCAGCTTTTTCAGTTCTTCGCGGGCACTGGCGTTTTGGGCGCTGGCGGGGTCGAGTGCGGTGACGTCGTGGCCGATGGCCGGCCCGTTGATCTTCATGAAGATCAGGCCCAAGCGGTTGGAAATGTACTCCATCAGGGTGGTTTTACCGTAACCGGGAGGCGATACCAGCAACAGCAGGCCCATGCGGTCGGTCCGTTTCTGTTCGCCGGCACTGCCCATCTGTTTGGCCAAGTTGTCGCCGATCAATTGCAGGTAGACCTCGTCGATCAACTTGTTGCGCACGAAGCTGGAGAGCACCCGCGGTTGGAATTCGTCCAGGCGGAGTTCGACGCGGAACTTGTCCACCAACTCCTTCTTCAGGTGCTGGTAGGCGCGGAAACGCGGCACGGTCTCGCGTTCGAAGCGGGTCAGCTTGGCGATGAAATCGTTGTAGTTGAGATGATAACCGCCCTTCTGAATGAGCGAGTGGTCGCCGCGAAGGCCCTGGATGTCGCGGGACACGCCCGATTCGGCGATATCGCCGCGGTCGTGGGTCTCGCAGAAGAGGATCGCGGCCACCTCGTCGGCGAATTCCGGATCCAGATCCAGGTGATCGGCTTCCTGGTCCAGGTAGGCCGTGACCCAGTCGCGCACCAGGTTGAAGGCCTTGGCCGGGTCCTTTTCGAGGTCGCGCACGCTTTGTTGGTAGGGCAGCCAGAAGTTCTTGGTGCGCAGGTGGCCCGTGAATTTTTTATAGATCTCATGGGCTTCGCGGCTGATCTTGAAGTGCTCGCCCATGAGCAGTTGGCGAAACAGGTATTGAGCGGCTTCTTCGGACCATTCCGCTTCGAACAGGCCCGAGGTTTCCAGGAATCGGTCGATCAAGCTGCGCAGCTCGGCCACGTAGTTTTTGGTGCGGCTGTGCTCGGGGAACAGGCTCAGGAGCTTGGCCAAGCCGCCGACGGTTTGGGTCAGGGCGGCCTTTGGCCCGCTCGGGCAGAAGTGGTACCAGAAAATGGTGGCGCAGGCCCGTGCCCGCGGATCGTAGGAGAGCAGGCCCAGGCTTTGGCGTAATTCCATCAGCGCACCCAACAGCAGCGATGCGTCGTGATCGTGAACGCCCTTGGCGTAGCCCTCGTCGTAGCGGGGGCCCATGAATTTGCGTACCAGTTCCAGGCGGTCTTCCTCGTTGAGCATCGAGGCCTTTTCCAGGTCGAGTTCGGCGCCGCTCTCGATGTGGCGAAGCAGAAGAAAGGCGAGAAACTCGGCGCGATAGACCTCGCGCGTCTCCGAAACGGTTTCCTGGTTCCAGACTTCGCGGGTGGCCAGAAAGTCGGGATCGGTAATCTTTTCGAAGAAGTCCGTGCCGGTCAAATGGAAATACTGGTCGTCCTCGCGCTGCACCACCGTCAGGGCCAGGTTCTGCTGGTTCACCGAGAACTTGTGGCGACCCAGTTGAATGACGTTGCCGCCTTCGCTGAACAGGTCCTGGCGATCCTTCAATTGGCGAACCGCGTCTTCCTTGATCGTTTTCATGCGGCTTTGGATGTCGTCGGCCTTGACCGTGTCGTCCAGCTCCATCAACTGGCCGACGATCGATCGCACTTTCTCGATCATCATGTCGCCGGCGAAGTAACCGTTGATTTCGTTGACGTTCTCGAATCCGGCAACCCGATTCTGAATGCCCTTGAGGATGCGTTCGGCCGCCGAGGACAGCGAGGCGGCCCTTTTGTTGCGGCTTTCCACGAGCTGCAGGCGCTTGGATTCGAAGGCGTTGTAGGCTTCCTCGCGCTTCTCGGCCAGCATCTCGATGAAATCGTCGAACTCGGAGAATCGGCTTTCCAATTCTTCCAATTGGACCATGATCTTGGTGAGGTAGGTCTCGCATTTGTCGGGAGAGTCGCAGACGTCCAGGTAGTTGATGATGCTCTGGCCCAGCAGCTTCATCTGGGCGTTGAACTCGGCGACGCCCTCGGCCTGAGCCAGGTCCTTGCGCCTCGTCTTGAGTGCGGCCTTGACCTGGTTCAGCTCGCCGTAGATGGCCGAGACATTGTCGATGATTCGCGTGGTCTGGGTCGCGTCCTCGATTTTGAGGTTGCTGACGATGTCGATCAACATTTCCAAATCGCGGGAGGTCTGGTCGATCTGCTCTTCGATTTCGTTGGCCTCGGTCACCTTGACCAATTCATCGATGGCCGACTTTTGTGTTTGGACACGGCCTTGATAGGGACTCAGCGCTTCGGGATCGAGCAGGAACTCGACACATTTGGCCGACAGGTTCTCCACCTGTTCGCCGACCTTTTGCTCGAGAGCCTCGACCGCGGCCTCGTCCACGTAACGTCGTTCCTTGGTGGAAATGATTTCGCCGCGAAGAATGCGACTTTCGGCAAGCAACGAGACGAACTCGCCGATTTCCTCCAAATGGGCATGACGCACCTGTTTCAGCAGGGCCTCGGTTTTGTCACCGACCCGCTGTACCTCTTCACGGGTCGCCTTCTTGATGCGAACGACCTTCTCGAATTCGTCGATAGCCGACTTGGCGCTTTCGCGAATCCCGCCCAGCACGTCGTGGAGTTTGAAGGCCTCTTCCTGCGCCAACCAGAAATAGCTGTCCATCACGTCGGTCGCTTTCTTGACCATGTCGAGGTACAGCGTTTCGTAGGTCTCTTCCTTGTGAATCAGGGTCAGGAGTTCGCCGCACTCGGCCATGCACCGCACGATGTCCTTGTTCCCGATCTTGAACAGCGGGTCGTCGCTGGCCGCTTCCATCTTGAAGTTCGGGCCCAGGAAGGAGGTCTGCCAGATCTGGATGGCGTGGTGCTTTTGCGGCTCCTCTTCGGTGCGGGTGTAGACCAGGGTGCCGTCTTCGAAGATCGAGAAGCCGTGGCACAGGATCGGTGTGGCCACCGATTGCTGGATCAGGTTGTAACTGAGCAGGATGTAGAGGCCCGAAATGCGGTTGTAGAACACGTAGAGGAAATCTTCGCCGTTGGGAGAGGCGACGCGGCGTTCGAAGGCCATGTCCTCGAGGTCGGTATCGAAGGTCTTGAACTCGCCGTTGAGCAGGTAATAGCCGCGCGGAAAAATAAGCCCGTGGTCGTCGGGCAGCAGCACGCAGGTGTCCTTGATGGCATCGATGCGGTGGACTTCGGCCAATTTCTCGTTGAAGACCAGGTAGCGACTCTCCTTTTCCTGGTAGGGCCGGATCTTGAGCAGGATGACGTGACCGACCGAAGCGTAGTAGATTTCGGCGTCGTCGAGGGTTTGGTCTTTGTTTTCGACCGGTTCGGCGTAGATGCCGGATCCGTCGGCGGTGTTGTCCTCGACTTTGATGGTCAGGTCGCCGCCCACCGTTTCCACGAACACGCGATCATCGATCGAGATGTGGGGGTGGCGGCCTTCGCGGTGCATGTCGCGGGAGGTGCGGGTCCACTCGAATTCGAGCTGTGATGGGTACTTGAACTCGTGGTCGCTGCGGTTGTCCACGTAGGTGAGGGTTCCGTCGTCACCGATCAACCATTTGAAGGTCTTGAAATCTTTGGGGTTCTTGCCCACGCGGAACTTCATGAACAGGTGGGGACCGATGGTCATGAACTTGGCGAAGTAGGTCTTTTTGTAATACTTGTAGAGATTCTGGAAATCCGCGACGAATTGCGCGTCTTCGATCAGACTCAACGACTGTTTGTGAAAAGCGCCCTCGGAAAAGGTGTAGTCGGCGAACACATCGGCCAAAGTGGTTTCGGAACGCAGACCGAGCTGGACGTTGTAACCGAACAGCATGTTGGCACCAATGGGTACCATATCCCGTGGCGTACAGTTGTTGTCGGTGGAAATGCGCTCGTTGCCGATCAATCGGGTTTCGATGGACCCGAAGGTTTCCTTGCGTGCATGGTTCAATTTGTCCAAGCGGGAGCGCAGCTCGGAGGCGTGTTGTTCCAGGCGGTTGCGAATGATTTCATAGGTGCCGCCTTCCAATTGCACCTGTGATTGCGCTTGGCTTTCCTGGTTTTCTGCCATGATCGGACCATCCTTCCGTAGAACGTTCGTCACGCGGCCGGCACCCGAGCGTTCGGGTGCGACGCGACGCATGAATGGATGCAAAGGCGCCGGCCCGAGGCGGGCCCGTCGCGGGGCACGGGATCGTTTCGTGCCGGGATCGCGGTCCATCCGGTGGCAGGGGCTCGTGCGTACCCGTGCCGCCTACCCCCGGATGGGCGCCAATCAGCTTTTGGCTTGGGTTTCGATGATGGTAGCCGGCTTGTCGGCAAGGCCCAGTTTCTCGGCGAGGCCGAGCACCTGTCCCAAGACACCCTTGGTGGCGTTGTCGTCGGTCTTGTTCATCATCTGGTACAGAAGGGCGGAGATGGTGAGGTTCTTGAGGTCCTCGCTGGAGATCCCGAATTGGTTCACGAACTTGCGCAGGTTGGACGCGAAGTGTTCGGGGTCGCCGTTGAAGAAAGTGTTCTTCACGTCGGTCAGCACCGAGCTGGAACCGACCAGGCGGTCGATACCCTTGCCCTGGGCGACCGAGTTCATGATGCGGTCGAAGAACATCGACTCGCCGCCGACGATTTCGATCTTGGCGGCCTTGAGGCCCTCGCGCACCACCGCGGCCTGCTCGGCGGCGATCTGCTTGCGCGCTTCGATATCGGCCAGCTCGATCTGTTTGTCCTTTTCGAGGCGCAGTTTGAACTCTTCGTGATCGCGGCCCGGACCGTCGAATTGCTTCATGGCCTCGGCCTTCTTCTGGATCCCGATCGCCTCGGCCAGGTAGCGGCGCTGCAGCACGGAGGCTTCGGCCTCGCCCTCTTTGTGGCGCGCGGCGGCCTTGGCTTCCATGCCCTGGGCTTCGGCATTGGCGGTCTTGGCCAAAATGCTGGCTTCGGCGCTGCCCTGCATTTCGGTGCCCTCGGCCTCGGCCGCGTACTTTCGTTGCAGCACGGAGGCTTCGGCCTCACCCATCTTGGCCTTGGCATCGGCCTGAGCCTCGACACCCTTGGCTTCGGCGACCGCCTTTTCGCGAATGATCTGCGCTTCGGCTTCACCCTGCTTGGCGTAGGCGCCGGCCTTGGCTTCGCCTTCCTTCAGCAGCGCCGTGGCCTTGACTTCGGTACCTTGGGCCTCGGCTTGGGCGCGTTTCAGGTGGACGTTGGCTTCCACTTCGCCTTCCATCTGGGCGGCTTGGGCCTTGGCTTCCAGGACCTGGGCTTCGGCCAGGCCGATGGTGGCCTCTTCCTTGGCCTTGGCTTCCGCCAACACCTTGCGGGCTTCCGCATTCTTGTCGGCGGTCTTCAGGGCCGCGTCGGCCTCGATCACCTTCTGCTCCGCCTGGTAGGCCGCCGATTCCTTGGAGGCCTGGGCCGCCACGACCGAGCGCACGCGCTCCTCTTCGGCATCTTTTTCGGCCTGGGTCACCGCGACCTTCTTGGTCCGGTCCGCCTCGGCGAAGGCCTTGGTGTCCTTGATGCGTTCCTCTTCCGCGACCACCGCCTTCTGAACCATGACGCGCTCGCGGATGACGTCTTGAATGTTCTTCTTCTCTTCCTCGACCGACTTCTCTTTCTCGATGTTGGTCAGGGTGACGATGCGTTCCCGTTCGATGACTTCGAGCTGGCGGTCCTTCTCGACCCGTTCGCTTTCCACCACGTCGGTGCGCTGTTTGTTCTTTTGGGCCACGATCACCTGGCGCAGCTTGTTCTCTTCGGCGACCATGATCTCTTCTTCCGTGGTGATACGTGCCGTTTCGGCCTTGCGCCGTTCTTCCTGTTGGACCCGCATCGTTTCCGCGGCCTCACGCGCCCTGATCTCGGCGATCTCGCGCTTCTGGCGTTCCTGGCTCTCCGTCAACTGGCGATCCAACTCCAGTACCGCCTCTTCCGCTTCCACGTTCTGGCGCTTGAGCGTCTTCTCGCGCTCGCGATCGATCTGGTTCGAGAGGACCGACTGTTTGGCCGTCAGTTCGGTGATCTTCTTGATGCCCTCCGCGTCCAGAATGTTCTGGGCGTTGAGCGTGTTGACATCGGTCTGTTCCAGGTAGTCGATGGCCACGTCTTGGAGATGGTAGCCGTTCAGGTTTTCGCCGATCGTCTGGATGATGGCTTCCTTGAATTCCTTCCGGGCATTGTACAGATCCACGAAATCGAACTTTTTACCGACTGTCTTGAGCGCCTCCGAGAAGAGGGCGTCGAACAGCTCGTAAAGCGTGTCGCGGTGGGAGGCCCGGTCGGTACCGATGCTCTTGGCGACGTTGAGCACGTCCTCCACCGTCTGGTTGACGCCCACGAAGAAGGCGACCTTGATATCGGCGCGAATGTTGTCTTTACATATCAACCCGTTCTGGCTGATGCGCTCGATTTCCATGCGCTTGACCGAAATGTCCATGATCTCCAGGCGGTGCAGCACCGGAATGACGATCTGCCCGCCGAACGAAACGCGAGGGCCGCCTTGGCCCGTGCGAATCAGGGCGCGGCCTTGGGGTACCTTGCGATAGAACTTGATCATCATGATCAAGACACCGACGACGATGAGAATCGCGACGATCCCACCGACTCCAAGAATTTCAACCATAGTATTACTCCGTCTTTGATTCCGTATGACTCGTGTCGCTTCGACCACCCGGGTTTGGCGTCGGGAACGCGATGGCGGGTGCGGGGAAGGCGAGTCTCACCGAGGGTCAGTCGTTGAGGCGTTCGATGTAATAAAAATTACCGGTTTCGGCTTTTTCCAGAATGATGGCCTTACTTCCTTCGCTCACCTTGCCTTCGCGCGTCCGCACGCTCACCAGCATCGGGGCGCCCTGGGTTTGGACGCGTCCTTGGCCGAGCAGGTCCGGACCCGCGGAGGAGATCAGCAGGCATTCGTGACCGACGACGGTGTCGATGGCGTCGTGACTGTCGTGCAACGCCTTGAACATCTTCGCGATCGGTGTCGTCACGATTTTGGTGACGATCAGGCTTGCCAGGAAGTTAGGGATGTACAGTGCGAATCCCAACAGTTGGCTGTTCCAGCCGAGGATCTTGTTGGCGCTCATCTGTACGACCCACATGACCAGGATCTGCACTGAAAGAACCACCATCAAAGGGACATGTGCCAGATTCATGAAGGCCAGGAACCCGTTGAGTGCGCCCGCGTGGCCGTGGGCATGGGCGTCGGCGTCCGCACCGGCGTCCATATCGGCGTCGGCGTCGATTCCGGCGTCGAAATCCGCGTCCACACCGGCATCGATACCCGCGTCCATACCGGCGTCGATACCCGCGTCCATACCGGCGTCCACATCCACCTGCACATCGGCACCTGCATCCAGGTCGGCGTCGAACCCGACGTCGGTTTCCACGTCCACGTCCAGCGAATCCATGCCGACAAAGCCCAGAATGACGAAAAGCCAGTACACCAGAATCAGGCCGAGCAAAACCGTGATCGGCAGGTTTGCCCAAGCCAGGGAGGCCTGAAAGAGCTCAAGCATGATGGACTCCGTCTTTTCCGAGTGGGATCACTCGCATTTTAACTCAAGCCGAACGATTCGGGTGGAAGCAAATCTGTCGAGATCGCGCGGTGCCGCAGCGGGAAACGCTGCAGGGGTACCGAATCGACCGACGCCGCTTCGGTTCACGCGGGTGCTCCGGATTTCCGATCGCCAGCCGAATTGGGCGGGCGAACCACCAAATCGCATGAATTGAATGTTGATAATTTGGGGGAATGATTCTGTTTCGAGGTCGCCGGTCGAAAATCCCGCGGTGGGGATCGACTCAGCACCAAGCCAGCGAAACCGATGCTTCGATCGATGATGGTTCTCACTGAATAGGCGCGATCCGGGCGAACGACGCCCTCTCTCCACTTTTTCAGGCGTAAAGTGCAGCACCGAAAGGGCCACGCGTTTCTACCCCAGGGGGTTCAACCGGGGAGCGCCGGGCACCGACTTCAGGTTCGATTCATCTCGTCGGGCAGGTCGGTCGGGATGACGTACATTTCCGCGGCCTGAACCTGGATCAGCCGCCGCTCCGGCAGCAACAGGCCTGAGAGCTGGTTTCCGTAGACGCACCTGCTGTCGAGGCCGATGGTGTGTTCCCGCAACGTAAGGCCGCGCCGCGCCCAGTGCCCGTACACCACCAGCTTGGTTCTGCGGTAGAGTTCGAACCAGGGAGGCTGGCTTTCGTCGTCCAGATTTCGGCCTTCGCCGTCCCAGGTGCGGATGCGCGTCAGGATCTTGCCCGGGGTCTTCGAGAGCGGCAAGGTCGGATGGAGGCCGGCGTGTACCACGATCAGGTCTTCCTCTTCGTGGTACAGGGGAAAACTTTGAATATGGGAGATCCAGTCGATCAGATCGGATCCCATTCGCTCCCGGAGTTCGTCGAAATGGGCGTGGCCGAAGCGCCCCTGACGCACGTAGCGCAGGAACGCCGCCTCGTGATTGCCCAAGATCGTCAGGCCTCCGTATTCGCGTGCCCGCTCCAGGACGCCGAACGAGTCGGGGCCCTTGTTGATGAGGTCGCCCACAAATATCAGGCGACGTTCGCCTCGGCGCCACTCGGCGACTTCCAGAAGCCGGTCGAGTTCGTCGCTGCATCCGTGGACGTCTCCGACGATCAGTGTTTTCTCCAAGCGAATTTCTCCTGACTGAGGCGGGGCTCGAGTCTCGTTGGTAGCTCGATGTGAGCCCGTAAGGTAGTCTTCCATCCGAATCAACGGTGACCACGGATTTTTACCACAGGGGTCACAGAGGAAACGGAGTATAACGGCAATTTTTGTAAGCTTGTTGATTTAATACGGTTTCGAAAGATTTTTTTTCACTCGGCCCGAAGAGGGGGCACCTTTCGGACGGGCGTCTTGCCGGAGGGCAAGCATTTATCCCGTAATGGGAAACGAGGATATTTCAAATCACCGAGGGCTGGCTGTTCGCAGGGGGTATAACCATCTTTGATTGTATATGCTTACTGCGATTGCTCAACTTCTGGCCCGGTTTTGATTGACGGCGATCTGGTTCGGGGATCTCTTCACCTCGAAATGAGGAAATCCTTTTCGGGTTTAGTGTCCATCTTAATAACCGAAAACATTTATTTGCATCATCACTGGAAGATTCTCTGTCCACTTCGTGCGGGCCATGAAACCCTTCGAGTGTATCTTTCCTGCCTGTCTCGGTGATCTTCGTGAACTCTGTGGTTTAAAAAGACTTATGTATTTAAACCCCTGCTGCTGTGGAAAATGCCTCCGCCCCTCAAAAAACCAGGAAGTCCGGGCTCTTCAAGGACGTGATCAAATCCAGGCAACCGCTTTCGCTGAGTTGCTCCAATCTCAGCGGCAGGTTCGGATCGCAATTGGCGTAGGCTCCTGTGGGTAGTGCGCCGACCCACGCGTTGCGACCCGATTTTTTTGCCGCATACAGCGATTGATCGGCGAGGTCCACGATCTCCTCCCAACCGATTTGACGGGGCGTGGGCACCGCGAACGGAAAGTAGGAGAACCCGATGGAGCAGGTGCAGCGAATATCGGTACCGGAGGGCAGGTGGAACTCCTGGTCCTCCACCCGCTGGCGCAGTCGCTCCGCCATCTTGCGGCCCAGGCCTCGCTGACTGTCGCGGCAGACCAACAGGAATTCTTCACCACCCCAGCGAACCGCGAAATCGGAAGCGCGACAGCACGAGGACAGGATCTCCGCGAACTGGCGCAGGACCTCGTCGCCGGCCGGGTGTCCGAAGCGGTCGTTGATCGACTTGAAGTGGTCGATGTCCACTACCATGAACAACAGCGAGGCGTCTTCTTTCAGGCTCCGCGACGGGTTGGCGAAAATTCGGTTGAGCCGTTCCACCTCGCCGGTCAGGAAACTGCTCAGGTAGCGCCGGTTCTTCAGGCCCGTGAGCGAATCCGTGATGCTGGCTTCCATCAACTGCTTGTTCAGTTCGAGCAGTTTCTGCTCCTTGGCCTGGATGATGTCGTACTGGGCCTTCAACTCCTCTTGGAGCTTGATGAGCTTGTGTTGTACCCGATCGTTCAGGCGGGTCATTTTCATCGTCTCGCGGAGCAGTTTCGAGTAGGACCTGCTCAAGGATGAATAGGCTTCTCTGAGATCGACTTCGGATGCATGGGGGCTGCTCGCCAATTCGGCGGCTTCCTGTTCGATGCTCAGTTCCGCCCGGAAAACCTGATTCAAATTCTCAGTGACCGTGTTCTTCATGGAAAAAATCTCGGTGTTCACAAATTACCGACTAAAAAGGCTGTTGTGAGGCCCGAACAACCTTGGATGTATGCGGGTACAATCATTTTGAATTGTAGCAACAAAAGGGCTCGGGGTTCACCAAAAGTGGATGAGGTGGCTCACGAGGTGTCCGGAATTTTGAGATTCACGCAGCAAGGGACGATTTTCCGTCCCCCATCCAGAAACGGAAAGATCGGAACTGCCGGTTGGGTTCGCTTGGATGGGCTCGGTATCCGGTCCCTGATTTCTGACTTCGGGTTCGGCAAGGCTTTTATCATAAGATGATTAGCTGACTCCTGATCCCTGAATGGCCAAATCGGTTTGTCCTCGGGGCCCTGCCGATTCGGAGGCGCCCTTTCACAATACCGCCGTTTCTGGATGAGCACTTTCCAGGATGCGACACCATGCTTTTGGTATCTGGACCTTTTGCCGCATTGCGGTAAGATAGGCGTGACGCAATGCCTGACGGCGTGCGGATTTCGCTCTTTTTCGGGGAATGTCGAGACGCGTCTCGAGAGTCGGGCTCGTCTCCGCGTGGCCTCCCCGTAAAATGGTTCCGAGGTGCTTCTGAAAATGAGTGTTCCAACCACCCGGAGAGAGGCCGGACGAGAGGTTGAAGATCCTCGTTATCGTTATCTCAAAGGGTTTCAATCCAAGCGTTTGCGAGACACGTACGACGACTTTGCGAGTCGTCCCAAATACGCGTCGGCCTGCTACTTCTTTTTCGAGGAGATTTACAGCACCGAGGACACCACCGATCGCGACGAATCTTTTCGCAAGATCTACGGCACCGTTCAACGATTCCTCGGCGGCGAAGTCGTCGAAAGCATGACGCGCCTGATCGAATTGCAGGAATTGACCATCAAGTTGGATATGCGCATCCTGGATGTGCTGTTGGAACGCGAGGCCCCCGTAGAATTCGGTATGGAGACCTACGAAAGTGCCTACAAACTCAGCGAGAACTATCAAGAGCGAGTGCGCCAGATCGAGCTTCTGGAATTCACCCTTCGCCTGATTCACAAAATCTCGCATCGATTTGGCATTGGGATGGTTTTAAAAGGCTTGCGAAGTGCATGTGTGCTTTTGGGGCACACGCGAATGGTCGATTTCCTGATGAGCGGATACAAGGCTTTCGCCGATCTGAAGAGCATCGAGCCCCTGGTTTCGGCCATGAGCCAGCGGGAAAGGGAACGGCTGGACCGCATTTGGGCGCTGGAGATACCCTGACCTTCATTCCGCTTCGGGAAATCTGGCCGGCAGAGAGCGGGAGTGATCCGCCGGGGCAACCCTTGTTTATTTGTGGCGGGGCCACCGGTTGTCCGCCCTTCCGTGTCTTGGATTTTCCGGGCGATACGCTTTCGGTTGCCGTTATCCATGTTTTACGTAATCGTGATGGGTTGTCATGTTTGGATGAGCTTGCTTTTTCGTGATTTCCGTCGAAACGGCGCTGGAGACTTTGTGGAAGTGTCACTTTTTTCGGTTGGAAACGCTTGGGTGGTTTTTACAAAATCTTTGTAATTTGGGGTTCTCATTCTGAATATCTTTTCATAAACTTGGCGGTAGCTAAGGCTCTTTTAAAAGACTTGATTCGGTCCGGCTTTATTTTCGATAGCTGTATGGGTTCATGATGGCTTGATTTCAAGATGAGCGAATCTTGATTTGGACAGCCGTTTGGCGTCCTCTACGGTACGGTCCTCCCGGCCGTCGAATCGATCGCAACGACACTCCGGGGCTCCCGACCGCCATGTGGTGACACGTGTGGCCGGCACCGGCCGAGTTCCGTCTCGTGGCCCGGCCGCGCGGGTCCATGGCCGTGGTGTGTCCCGATTGGAGTGGAAGAGCCACGATGCCCTTCGACATATCGATTATCTCTTCACGTATTCAAGGAGAAAAAAATGCTTCGCCGTTATCTGCACAAGGGGCGCTTGGTCGCCCGGTTCTCGTGCGCCTTATTGATGATTTCGGCCATGTCAACCGCGCTGGCAGGCGAAATCGAGGATTTTCAAAACCACTGGATCTACAGGGCGTTGATGCTCCAGGGCAAGTTGGACCTTCAGGCACCCCTGGCCGACGCCACCTTTGTGACCACCCACAATTCCTACAATGCCGCCCAATATTCGAATGCCGGTTCCTATTGGGATCCCAACCAGGAGTACAGCATCACCAACCAGTTGCGCATGGGCGTTCGCTGCATGGAGTTCGACGTTCACGAATATTTCAGCACCGACGGCTGGCCCTGGGAATGGTCGACCGAGTTGCTGTTGTGCCACGGCACCAGCGACCACGTCGGGTGCTCCACCTTCGACCGCCATTTCAGCGAAGGCCTGGCTGAATTGCGCGATTTCCTGAATCGATCCGAAAACGCCAACGAGGTCGTCATCCTCTACATCGAAGAGCACATCGACGACGAATTCGGCGAGGCGGTCGACCTGTTGCGCGCCTACCTGGGCAACAAGATCTTTCGCCCGGTCAACGGCTGCGAGGGCATCCCGATGGATATTTCGAAGGCCGATGTCCTGGCCGCCGGCAAACAGGTGTTGCTGATGACGGATGGCTGCCGGAACGGGACCCTCAATCAGTGGGTCTTTGGCGGCGTGGGCCATCACGTCAGCGGGTTCCCCTCCGGAAACCCCAAGGATTTCCGACCCTATCCCGATTGCGGCAAGTTCGGACGCGGTGATTACGAGTCCCTGCTGGTTCGGTTTTTTGAAGATCGCACGCGCCTCACCGATGTCTTCGGAGATCCCGGCGAACCGCTCAAGTCCTCAAAGATGCGCGAGATGATGCGTTGCGGTGTCAACCTCGCCGGAATGGACAAGCTGACGCCGTTCGACGGCCGGCTGGAGAACCAGGTCTGGAGCTGGAACGTCAACGAACCCAATGATTACGGTTCCGGCGAAGATTGCGCCGAACACCTCTCCAACGGGCGCATGAACGACGTGGACTGCGGCCGCACCTACCGTTTCGCCTGTAAAGATCCGGACACGGGCGAGTGGTACGTCACCAGTGGATCCGGGGTTTGGAGTCAAGGCGAGGACATGTGTAGCGCCGAGACGGGCGGTTACTACGTGTTCGCCGTGCCCATCAGCGGGTATGAGAACGAGTTGCTGAAAGAAGCCAAGATCGATGAAGGCGTGAACAACGTCTGGCTGAATTACAGCGACGGTGCCGTCGAAGGCGAGTGGTTGCCCTATTCGCTTGGAAACCGCGAGTACCGCGGTCTCTGGCATGGCTCTGCCGGTCGCAACATGACTTCGGCGGCCAATCCCCGGGTGCAGTTCACCGTGACCGGCACGACCGAGGTTCAGTTCGATCTGACCTCGCCCGTCGACACCTATCTCTATCTCCTCGACGGTGACGGCAACCTGATCACGCAGGACGACGACGGCGGCAGCGGTTACAATTCGCGGCTTCGCCTGTCGCTGCAGGCCGGGCGCTACCAACTCGTCGCGGCAACTTACTCGGGCAGCCAGGTGGGTTCGTTCCTGTTGACGGCCAACGCGGGGACCTTCGGAACCTTACCCTGACCATTTGTCGATTCCTCGGAGCTGAAAGGCGGGAAGACGCACTGCGTCTCCCGCCTCTTTTTGTCGGATCGGCTAGATCCGGATCACAAATCCAAAGTGACGGTGTAGATCGCCTCGGTTTCCTTGCCGCCCTCATCCACCGCGGTCACCTGGAACCGGTAACTGCCGGCTGGATAGTCGCGGAGTTCGAAGCGGAAGGTGTCGGCGGACAACGTCGCCAGCAGTTGGGGCGCTTCGTTCACCAGGTACACACGGAAATTTTGAACCCGGTCGCGATGGCGGGCGGGACCCGGATCCCAAAGCAGGGTCATGACGCCGTTTTCCACATGACCGGAGACGGGCATGGGAGGTGCCAGATCACCCATGTATTCCCAAATGTAGTGGGTCAGGTCGGTGTCCTCCGCACAATAGCCCCGCGAGCCCGAAAGCGTTTGGATACCCTGGGTTCGCGTGGGCCCGGTATAGGAATAGGCGCCCATGTAATTGCTGAACAGTTCCTGGGCGGGAACCGGCCAGGCGGGCCGATGGGTTTCCTCCTGCGAGGAGGGATCGGTGTAGAGAGATCCGCTTTTTCCCAGAAAGGTCTCGATGGCGGCACCTACGCGCGATCCGGAGTTGCCCGCCTGATCCAGGGTGCTGCCGGATTCGATGCGCGGCAGGTAACGCCAGCCGTTCTGGGTCGGGTCCATGTCGTGGATGGTGCCCACCTGCTCGTTTCCGCCGCCATTGCCCTCGATGCTGCCGTGTGCGTAGTCGAACACGGCGCTGTCGTCGATGGCGTTGGAGTCTCCGGGTCCGGCCCAGATCAGGGGTCCCTGGTCGTTCAGTTGCGTGCCGTCCCAACCCATGCGATAGAAAATCGAGCGATCGACCTCAACCTCGTCACGGGTGTAGACGAAGGCACGCGCCAGCGGGAGATTGTCCTCGGTGCGAATGTGGCCGAAGGAGGCGTTGCGCACGTGGGTTCTGCCGACCGAATGGATCAAGGGGGTGAGGCGACCCGTTTCGGGGGAGGTGTTCAGGGTCAGGTCGTAACCCACCACGTCTTCCACGGTCAAGATACCGTCGCTCTGCGCGTCTTGGGAGGAGAAGCCGGTTTCACTGTTGACCGCGAGGCAGCGCTGAAGGGTCAGGTCCTCGGGGTAGCGTTGATCGTCGGTGGCCGGAAAGCCGTAGAGGTTGGCGTGGTTTTCGTAGAAGGTCCAGAATTCGGAGGAGTCGCCGTCCACGATGATGTTGTTCTGAAAGGATACCCTGCGACAGGAGTAACCGATGATGCCGCCTCGGGGTTGGTGCCCGCGATACTCGTCCAAGCGAACCACCGTGCGGCGAATGATGGAATCCGAACAATTGCGCAACTGGAAGTAGTAGCGTCCGTGACCCCATGCGAAACAGCTTTCCACCAGCAGGTTCTGGGAGCGAAGGAAATAGGCGGTGGCGCCGTTGCATCTGCCCCAGTTGGTGTTGTCGGTGCAGGTATTGGTCGCGGCGGCGTCATAGGCCCCACACAGCTCGAACTTGAGGTGTTGTCCGTACCAGACGGTGATCGGCGCATATCCGTCCTGACCGGTATTTCCCGCCACCAGGCCCTTGATCGCCATGTAGTCGATGGATCTCACGCCGCTGGGATTGGTATTGGGGAAGTCGGGATGCCGGAAGGTACCCACCAGGTGGATCGTCTTTTCCTGTACCCCGAAACCGTAGTCCGAGGCGTCGAGGTGGACTCCGGTGGGGTTTTCGGCGATCACGGTGGTCCAGGCGTCAGCCGATCCCGGCGGAGGCTGGCTGCCTCGCACGATGGCGTTTTCGTAGCTCTTGTGGGCGGTCAACGAGACCGGGTAGACGCCATCTCGGATGACGAGGGTGTCGCCGCTCTCCATGTGATTGAAAGCTTCCGCGAGCGTTTGGTGGGTCTCGTCGGGGCCGACCCAGAGCAGGTTGCCGCCGCCGACCTTGACGATCCAGTATTCGATCGCGGAACCGAGGCCGTTGGTGGCCCGAACGCCGACGTAGTAGCTCTCCGAGGGTAGGTCGACAGGAATTTGCCAGGTGACCTGACCCGTCAATGGGTTGATTTGCAGGTCGTCGGGGCCATAGGCGATGGTCCAATGGACATCGCCGCCGCGTTCCAAGACGGGCGTCGCCGAGTAGGTTTCGCCCGGGTTCGTGGTGTGGAGGTCGATTTCTCGAATCGCCGGAGCGACTTCTTCCGTCGTTGCGACGCAGGCGACCATCTGGAGGATGGTCGTACTCAGCGGCCAGTCTATATTCGCGACGGGACAGGCGCCTTTGCCACTGATCCCAAAGAACATCGCGATCATCCAAATATACATAAGATCTCTTCTCCTGTTCATACACGGCATGGATACCCGTGCCGATGGTTTGTCTAGGTACTTGCCAAACGGGGTTTCAGGAAGAACCGTGCTTCGAAATGGATGGTCCCGTGGGTCGTGGACACAGTTGGGAAAGAGGGGACACCCATCGATGCTTATGGGGTCAAGCCCGAAAAAGGCTGGCCGGGGCGCAGGGAAAACGGCCAGATACATGGATAATCCCTGAAATTCCTAGAGATATGACGGGCGTCACACAATGGCGAGCAGCCCGGGTGGGGGACGCCAGGCCCCTTCGCGAGAAACCGAGTCAACGCCGGATGGGCGCTAGTTCAAATGAAGATGCTTGCGGCGGGGAGACAGGATCAGGGCCGCCGTGGCGAGAAACACCGCCATCAAGACGATGGCCCAGGCCGAAAGCGTGGGCACGGCCATGCCGTCGACGGTCAGCCCGATGGCGCGAGGCATGTCCTCGTGGCCGTGGCGAAAGCGGATGGTGACATCCGCATTGTGGGACCGCACCAAATGGAGTTGGCTGGCGATGGCGTGATCGGCCGAAAAGGCCAACTCGTTCATCAGGTGGAACTTCCTGATGCCGCTCGGCCGCAGAATCGAAGTCAGGGGCCGATCCAGCTTGGCCCAGCTCTTGAGCTCGAACGTGGTTTCCGGGGCGACGCGCTCCTTCGACAAGACCTCTACCAGGGTCCATGTCGGTTTTGCGGATTCGTCGGCCGGCTCGCTGTGGGTGAGGGCCACCACAATCTTATATTCAAAACCCCATTGATAGTCGAAACCGATGATCGGTTCATCCAAATCACGCCATCGATCCAATGGACTTTCTCGAACCTGAAGACAAAAACTTTGGTCGAGATTTCCTGAATACCTTTTGTAATGATCCACAAAAAATTCTTTGACGAGTGGTGTCGCATCCGTCGCGGTGTTGGCCGGCGCGAATTGCACGGCATTGCTCATTGCAGGGGGATGCGTCGCCAGGGCCCACACCATGGAAAAGAGCAAAAAAGCTCCCATGGCAAAAAATGCGTGCAATCGTCGCCGATGATTCCTCATGAAAGTCCCCCGTTGGAATCAATGGCTTGCGCTGTGCCAAGGGTATGTTCCCAAGCATCGCTTGGCCTGGGGTTCGGTAGGTTCTTGAACGTTCGATTGTGTTAGTTTGGTTCGTTGACAAAGGCTCCATTACTTTTATACTCGGGATCGTACAAAATTACATAATGAAAAATGTGCATAAAGTGATCATGGTTACCTGCGAAAGGTGGTCGCAGGCATCCATCATTGCCTGGCTCCTCTTTTGAAAATAATTAAAACCGATCGGGCAATGACACTATCAAAGGTAATTCGAGCCGGACTGGGCTGGCGTTGCGATCCGTCGAATATGCTGTATGTGTATTGTAAGATGTTGCAAATAAAATATTTAAGTGGTTTGTAAAACTCGACACGAGGCAGGCGGTTTTTCGGGGAAGGTTTCGGTACGGGAGGCGTCAACCCGTTTCCGCGGTGGCACTTGGGTTCTGAAAACGGGGAAAGGGGCACATGCACGACGTCGGGGGGGGAGAGCCGTGCATATGCCCCTTTTTACGGAAGGAACCGCGATGACGGGCGGTGGGAGGCCGAAGCCGGGGGAGCCCCGGCCACCCTACCGAGGAGGTACGAACAAAGAAACGGTGGTCGGAAGTGGGGCCGGACCTCCGGTTGGTGCCGCCGACCCGAGATCAAGTTCACACCGCTCGCGGGTCACTCGATGAGGGCCTGCCCCGTTTTCCGATGGACGTGGTGGTCAGACTGCGGCCGGTTGGCCTTCGAACTGAGCGGCCTCGGTGCTGCCGGCCAGTGCCGTGGTGGAGGCTTGGCCGCCGGTGATGGTCTTGGCGACCGAGTCGAAGTATCCGGTCCCCACTTCGCGTTGGTGTTTGGTCGCCGTGTAGCCGTGGATTTCGCTGGCGAATTCGGCCTGCTGCAGTTCGGAGTAGGCCGACATGCCACGGTCCTTGTACTGGCGGGCCAGTTCGAACATGCCGTGGTTGAGTGCGTGGAAACCGGCCAGGGTGACGAACTGGAACTTGTAGCCCATGGCACCCAGTTCCCGCTGGAATTTGGCGATCGTGCTCTTGTCCAGGTTGGCTTCCCAGTTGAACGAGGGCGAGCAGTTGTAGGCCAGCATCTTCTCGGGGTACTTGGCCTTGATGGCCTCGGCGAACTTGCGCGCATGCTCCAGGTTCGGCGTAGAGGTCTCGCACCAGATCAGGTCGGCGTAGGGCGCGTAGGAGAGGCCGCGTGCGATGGCCTGCTCGAAGCCGCCCTGAATGCGGTAGAACCCTTCGACGGTGCGCTCGCCGGTCATGAACTCGTGGTCGGCGGGATCGATGTCGCTGGTCATCAGGCGCGCACTCTCGGCGTCGGTCCGGGCCACCAGGATGGTCGGCACGCCCATGACGTCGGCGGCCAGGCGCGCGGAAATCAGGGTGCGGACGAAGTGCGAGGTGGGAATCAGTACTTTGCCGCCCAGGTGGCCGCATTTTTTCTCGGAGGAGAGCTGGTCCTCGAAATGGACACCCGCCGCACCGGCTTCGATCATGCCCTTCATCAACTCGAAGGCGTTCAAGTTGCCGCCGAATCCGGCTTCGGCATCGGCCATGATCGGTGCGAACCAGTCGATTTCGTGCTTGCCTTCGGACCAGGTGACCTGGTCGGCGCGCTGAAGCGCCTGGTTGATGCGTTTGACCACGTGGGGCACGCTGTTGGCGGGGTAGAGGCTCTGGTCGGGATACATCTGGCCGGAGAGGTTGGCGTCGGCCGCAACCTGCCATCCGCTGAGGTAGATCGCCTTGAGACCGGCCTTGACTTGCTGCATCGCCTGGTTCCCGGTCAGGGCGCCCAGTGCGTTGACGTAGTCTTCTTCTTTCATCAGGCGCCACAGCTTTTCGGCACCACGCTTGGCCAAGGTGTGCTCGATGCGAATCGAGCCGCGCAGTTTGAGGACGTCCTCCACGCTGTAGGGTCGCGTGACCCCGTGCCAACGGGACTCGTCTGCCCAATCTTTCTTCATCTCTTCAGCTTGATCCTTAAAAGACTTCATATCCAATCTCCCATCAGCAAATGGCTGTGATTTATCAGGTTGTCATGATTTGAGTGGTTTTGGCGCCGCCGGGGAAAGCGGGGCCCCGACGCCGATTCAGGATGGAGGGAGCGGCCCGATCAGGTGACCGGATCGCTGGCCAGACTCAAAAATTCTTGAAAATCCTCTTGGAGGAACAGGTCGCGTGCGGCTTCCATGGCTTGGGTCCAGGCGGCACGATCGACGTCCGGTCCCAATTCTTCGAAGATCCGTCTCAACTCTTCCTCGAAGACCGAACCGACGAACTCGGGCGTGACCGCGTTGCCGTCGTCGAGGGTGACCTCGTGGTGCAGCCACTGCCAGGTTTGGGCCCGCGAGATTTCCAGGGTCGCGAGGTCCTCCATGAGGTTGTCCCAGGCGATACAGCCGATGTCGTTCTTCCACCCTTCGAGATAGGCGATGCCCACCCGTACGTTGGTGCGCAGCCCGATCAGGGTCTTGGGGCCGCTGCCCTGGGGGAGCAGATCCGGGTATTTGTCGTCCAGGGCGGACATGACATCGAGCTGGTTGTCGCGGGGGAAGGCCTTCATGGCGGTGCCGATGAAATAGGGGTGGGAAACCCAGCAGCCGTCATGGCCCATGGCGTATTCCCAGCGTTTGTCGGCTTCGACCTTGTCCGTCTGGGCCTGGCGCGTTTCGGGATCGCGGCCCGGGGTGAAGGCCGCCATGCCGCCCAGAGCCGAGGCGCCGCGGTTGTGGCAGATCGCGATCAAGCGCATGGCGTAATGCTTCATCCAGGGGCGGTTCATTCCGATGGAAGCCCGATCGGCCATGACGCGATCCTTGTGGAACCGCAACGTCTTGATATCGGAAAAGATCTTGTCCCAGCGGCCCACGTTCAGACCGGCCGCGTGCTCGCGCAATTCGTAGAGGATTTCCTCGATTTGGAAGGCGGCCGGCAGCGTCTCGATCAGGAAGGTGGCCCGCAAGGTGCCGACGGGCACCTTCAGCTTGGCTTCGAGCAGGTTGAAGGCCTTGTTCCACCAGCGCGCTTCGAGATAGTGCTCGACCTTCGGAATGTAGTATTTCGGGGTCTTGTTGCGTTCGATCAGCTCCGGCGCGGCGTGGAGCCAGGTCAGCGCCAGGTCCAGGAGTCCGCCGGAGACCGGGGTGCCGTCCACGAGGATGTTGCTCTCGTCGAGGTGAAGGCCTCGTGCGCGCACCATGATGAGGGCCATGTCGTTCGGATCCAGTTGATACGCCTTTTCGGGGCGGCCCGGACGAGCCTGTTCGACGTGGCGAAGGGTGCCCTCGGCGGCGCCGACGACGTTGTGAACCCCGTCCACGACGTTGGTCCAACTGGGTTTCATGCTGTCTTCGAAATCCAGCATGGCGCAATCGGCGCGATTCCCGTCGGCGGTGCGCGACAGCATGTTGATCACCATTTTGGTGGAGTTGACCGGACCGGTGATTTCCACCCGGCGCCGCAGCAGGTCTTGGGGCAGGGGCGCGACTTTCCAATCGCCTTGAACCGCCTCGGATTGGCGATCCAGGTACTTGGGGACTTCGCCGGCGTCAAATGCAGCCTGGCGAGTCTTGCGCGCTTCGAGGAGTTGGCGGCGTTCGGGTTCGAGTTCGCGACTCAGTTCGGCAAGCAGGGAAACGGCCTCGGGGGTCAGCAACTCGGCGGCGCGAGCTGTGTGGGCCGCCTCGAGGATGTGAACTCCCTCGGCAAGTTGAATGGTGGGACGGGCGGTGGCAGCGTGGCCTTCGACGACTTGAGTGGACAAGATCGCGCCTCCTTGAAGATGGGTCCTTGCCGCGGTGTGGCGACTTATTTGTGCCTAATCCTAGTTTTGCGAAATGCATATGTCAAGCGAATATTCGCTAAAAGTTGAAACTCGCTGATCGGCTGCTTTTCGGTTTTTGGGAGTTAGCTATAAATAGCTTATTTTAATATAGTTATGTGATTTGTTCTTTGAGGGTTCATATAGGAAACGAAATAGAATTACTTGCAAACTCTTTCGGAAAAAAGAGAACGATGCTTTAAAAAACACTCTTTTCCCATGGCTGGGGCGTTCGGTTTTGGCGGTGTCGATTCTCTCGATATTTTCGGCTAATTGTTGATAAATATAATAAAACATTATGTTTACATTGATTTCAAGTAAATGACGCAAGGCGTCGGGAGCGAACCCGATCTCTTTTTTCGCCTCTTCCGTACTGGTGAACTCGGGTTCAATAATGTAGTTTGGATTAGCGAATATTCGTTTTTAGGGTGTCTTCGCTGAAAGCTACAATTCTCCTCTCGCGAATGCCCACTGTCCAGCCACCCCTCCTGCGTGTACAATGTGAACCTGGGGGAGTTCCGTCGCGCGATCGCGTCGGACGGACAATTCTTTTGGGGGATGTTTCCATTGGACAACGACTTGATTCGCATGATTCTGGGGATGAAGGTTCGCCAGCTCCGTCAACAACGGCACCTCTCCCTTCAGGACCTTTCCAAGAAAACCGGCATGTCGGCTTCGTACCTGAATGAAATCGAAAAGGGAAAGAAATATCCCAAAGTCGAAAAGATCATGGCGCTTGCCGAATCGCTCGGCGAGCAGTACGACGATCTGATCTCGTTGCGCCTCGAGGAAGACCTGGGCAACCTGACACCCGTGCTGAATTCACCGCTCATTCAAAAATTTCCATTCAAGTTATTCGGCATTTCCGCACAGGATCTGATTCAATTGATGGCACGGGTGCCCCGTGAGATGGGGATTCTGGCCCGCATGCTCGAGGATATGGGCCACAACTACGACATGCGGGTGGAGCACTTTTTTCACACCGCACTGCGTTCCTATCAGATCATTCACCAGAACTTTTTTGCGGATATCGAAAAAAAGGCGGACCTGTTTCGCAAACAGCAAGGTTGGGAACGCGACCGCATTCTGACCTACGACGATTTGGTGCCCGTGCTCGAGGAATCGTTCGGTGTGTCCTTGGACGATTCCGTGCTCGCCGATCATCCGGTACTCAATCACATGCGCTCGGTCCTGACCGCCGATGGTCGCCTGTTGCTTCATTCCTCTCTCTCCAAACCGCGGCGAGCCTTTGCGGCCGGCCGGGAACTCGGCTACCACGTCCTGGCCGCCGAGGAGCGGGCGTTCAGCTCGCCGGCCTTGGAGGTGGGCACCTTCGACGAGGTACTCAACAATTTCCGCGCGTCTTATTTCGCCAGCGCGCTGTTGCTGCCGCGGGATCGCGTGCATCGGGACTTGAAAACGTTTTTCAAGCTCTCGCATTGGGATCCCGAGGCCTTCGTGACCATGATGGAATCCTACAAGGTGACGCCCGAGACCTTCTTCTATCGCCTGAGCGAGTTGGTGCCGCATTACTTCAAGACCCAGCGGGTCCACTTTCTCAAGTTCGCGCGGCGGCGCGGCGAGCGCCGGGTTCAATTGGCCAAACAACTCAATATGTCGAACGTGCACATTCCCCACGGCATCGGCTTGAAAGAACACTTCTGTCGGCGGTGGCTTTCGCTGTACGTCATCGACGAGTTGGAGATGCACCCCGAAAAAGGCATGGTGGTCGGCGTGCAGCGGTCCCAATTCATCGGCTACAACAGCGAGTTCTTCTGCATCTCGATCGCCTATCCCGGCATGCTGGACAAGGACGACCTCTACAGCGTCACGCTCGGTTTCCAGGTGGATGCCAGCTTGCGCAAAACCGTGAAGTTCCTGGGAGATCCACGCATTCAGGCCAGAGAACTGGGGCAGACTTGCGAACGGTGCCCCCTGTCCTACGATCGCTGTGAGGAGCGCACGACCGAGCCCGTCATCCATCAGCGGTTGCAGGAGGAAAAGGAACAGCTCCAGGCGCTGACCGACCTGCGAGAGCAAACCATGGTCGAAGCGTAGGTGTGCCCTTTCTTAATGGAACGATCCCCTTCGTTTCGCGCATTCAGTAGGATGGGCATGCTTTCAGGTATCAGGTATCAGGTATCAGGTATCAAGGGGCACCTTGTGTGGCAATCAAGCTGAAACCTGATACCTGACCGCTGATTACGTACTCATCCTGCGCCGTGATTCGGATACGGCCATCGACTCAGGATGAGCACTACCGGGTGCTGGTCAGGAGCGGCTCGATTTCTTCCAGGATCGTCTTGGGTTTTGGTCGGACCCGGTAGTTTTCGGCCACGTTGGACCACAGGATGCGGCCTTCTCGATCGACCAGCAAGCGCGCCGGCCGGGCGATATCGCCTCCGGTGAACGGATCGCCGCCCTTGTGGCGCAGACCGAGCGGGCTGATCAATGACAGATCTCCGTCAGAATAGTGTGCCATCGTCCACCTCATTCGCTTCGAGGTGCGCGCGATGATCTCCGGCGGATCGACCGAGATGGCGATGACCTGGACGCCCTTTGCCGCGAACTGATCTCTATATTCGTGAAGCTGACCCAGCTCCTGCAGGCAGTATCCTCACCAATGGCCTCGATAGAAGACCAGGAGACTGTAGGGGGCGTGGTGGAACAGGCTCCCCAATGCGGTCGCCTGCCCCTCGGTGCTCTTGAGCGAGGGTTGCGCGATGGCCGCTGGCGGCAGCGCATTTTCCTTTTGGACCGCTTGAGGCGCGGGTGTCCGATAGGTCGAGTAGATCTGCGTCCACCAGCCGAACAGGAGAAACAGCATCCAGCTCAGCACGTTGAGCGCGAGACGCGGCCAGGTGAATCGCGTGCGGATTTCCTTGAAGAGCAGGAACAGCCCGCCGGCCCCGATCAAATAGTGAACGATCGGGTAGCGCTGGTGAATCCCTAGCTGGAGGGCCAGGATCACGTAGGCAATGAACGACACGAATACGAGCAGGAATCCGATAAAACTCTTCATGACACGTCCTGCGGGGCGCAAACTCGATCCATCGGGAGCGAAAGATGTGAGGAAGGGAACTCGTTGGAACCTGAGATGTGCGATTCGGGTGGACCGAGACTCTCAATTAACCACGGCTTCGGGTGCCCTGTAAAGACAGATTTCCGGAGCGGCTCGCGACGCTTCCGATTCGCATCACACGCTTTGGGTTGACCGCCGAAGCCTGATACCATTCCGGGATAGGACGGTGTGTCGATGTCGGCCCATCGTTCGACCATCCGTCGTGTTGGATGAATCCCGTCAGGTCGCGTGCGAGCGATACCCGGCTGTCGCGTGCTCGATACGGGATGCGTTCACACCATCGCTCGGGTTTCGATGGACTCGATAAGAGGAGCTTTTGTAGTGAATGCCATGGTAGATCCCTTCGTCGCGGTGTCCCGTCGTTCTTTGCGCGGCATCCGCTTTTGTGTTGTCTCCACTCTTTTTCTCTCACTTTTCGCAATGACTTCCAACGTGCGTGCCGCCGATGCGTCCGAACTCGACGGTACCGCAGACCTGGTATTGCGCAATGGTCGCATCTACACGGTCGACAAATCGCAGCCGTGGGTCGAGGCCCTGGCCGTCAAGGACGGCATCATCGTGGCGCGTGGCAGCGAAGCCGATCTGAAAAAATGGATCGGCGATGGTACGCGGACACTCGATCTGGAGGGCGGCTTCGCGATGCCGGGCTTCATCGAGGGCCATGCACACCTCCTGGGCATGGGTGAAGCACGCCTGAATCTCTGGCTGGCGGATACCCGGAGCTGGGACGAGATCGTCGCGCGGGTCAAGGATGCCGCGGCCAAGGCCGCACCGGGTGACTGGATCACCGGGCGCGGATGGCACCAGGAAAAATGGGATGCCCAGCCCGCCAAAATCGTGAAGGGTTTTCCCACCCACGAGGCCCTCAGCAAGGTTGCTCCCAACAACCCGGTGGTGCTCGAACACGCCAGCGGTCACGCCTTGATCGCCAATGCCAAAGCCATGGAAGTGGCGAACATCGGAAGCGACGTGAAGGATCCGCAGGGTGGGGAAGTGTTTCGCGACGCAAAAGGCAACCTCACCGGAATCTTCAACGAAGCTGCCGAATCGCTGATCTATCGCGCACTCGAACGACACCGCAGCACGCTTTCGGAGGGCGCACGCAACTCACGCACCCGCAAGGCGTTGCGCCTGGCCATGCAGGAGTGCCTGGCCAAGGGCGTCACCTCGTTCCAGGATGCCGGCTCCTCTTTCGAGATGATCGAGGCCTACAAGGCACTTGCCGGGGAGCAGAAGCTTGGGATTCGCCTGTGGGTCATGGTCAACGCCGGCATCGACGATCTGCGCGAGAACCTGCACCGGTACCGGAAACTGAAACGCTACGGCAACGGGTATTTGACCCTGGGCGGGATCAAGGCCTATGCGGACGGGGCCCTGGGCTCGCGTGGCGCATGGCTCTTGAAGCCCTATGCGGACATGCCCGGGCAATTGGGACAGAATGTCACCACCGTGGCCGAACTCGAACAACTGGCTGAAATCGCCCTGGCCCACGAACTCCAATTGTGCGTTCACGCCATCGGTGACCGCGCCAACCGCGAGGTGCTCGACGTCTACAAACGCGCACTCGAGGGCCGAGACAAACGCTGGCGCATCGAACACGCCCAACACCTCCACCCCGACGACATCCCGCGGTTTGCCGAGCTGAAGATCATCGCCAGTATGCAGGGCGTGCACTGTACCTCCGACGCGCCCTTCGTGGAAAAACGTCTCGGGCACGATCGCGCCAGCCAGGGCGCCTATGCGTGGCAGGCATTGTGGCGGGCCGGTGTCGTCGTGAGCAATGGCACCGATGCGCCCGTGGAGGACGTATCTCCCCTGGCCAGCCTGTTCAGCACCGTGACCCGACAACTGGCGGACGGCAGTGTCTTTTTCCCCAAACACAAGTTGGATATGGACCAGGCGATTCGCTCGTACACCATCAATCCGGCCTACGCCGCTTTCGAAGAGGACATCAAGGGCAGCCTCGAAGTGGGGAAACTTGCCGATATCGTCGTGCTCTCGAAAAATCTGATGGACGTCGATCCGGTGCGGATTCGCGACGCGGAGGTGGTGTACACCATCGTGAATGGAGATATCCGCTACCGCAAGCCTTAACGCTTCGCCGATACCCCTCTTCACTTGGACGCCCTCCGGGTGGGGTAGGGGTTTCGGGCGGTAAAGGCTCCTGGGGTTCGGGATTTTCCCGGTGTCGCTGAATCGGGTTCGAGGTAAATTCACCAGGCTTTTGAAGCCATTGAAATGTGCGAAATCGGTCGAATTTTCGAAAACCGTTTTCTGTTCTCGGGGCGGTTTCCTAACCTCGTGAAAAGGGGTTGCTTAATCCTCTAAACACGATAAGATTCAAGCGGACTCCCGTGTCGCGAGGCGCGCTCGTTTCGGGCGTGTGCTCCAGGTCCTCCGAGACGCATTCGGACCTGAATCATCAAAGGCGTGAGCGGTTGGGGGCGTGGACGAGCCATGTCCAATGGGGATCCCGTGAGGTGGGATCCCGGTGGTCGGCTCCGTTCGAAGTTCCGCCGGCCCTTTCGGCGAAGTGTCGGTATGGGGGTCGTATAAGGTTGGCCTTGGTCCCGCGCCTGGAGGCAGCCCTGTTTAAAAAAATCTGGACTCAAACCGATCGCGAACTCATCCAGCGATGCCTCGAAGGCGATCAGCCCGCCTGGAACGCCTTGGTCAATCGCTACAAGCGTTTGGTGTACCACTTTCCCAGCGATGCTCGGCTGCGTGCCGAAGATTGCGACGAAGTCTTTCAGGAAACCTTCATGGCGATCTACAAGCAGTTGGACAAACTGCTCGAGGTGGATGAACTCTCTCGGTGGATCGCGACGGTGGCACAGCGCATCACGTGGAAGACCGCCAACAGGCGCCGTGGTCAGATGGATTACGAGGTTCCCCAGGAATACGACGTCATCGATCCCGACGATATCGCGCCGCGCCAGATGGAGTTGAAGGTCCAGCAGGCGATGGTGCGCCAATCCTTGGCCATGTTGAATACCAAATGCCGAAAACTTTTGTATCTGCTTTTTTACGAGCACGACAGCAGCGATTACCAGGCGATTTCCAAACAGGCGGGTATTCCGCACGGCTCGATCGGACCGACCCGTAAACGCTGCCTCGTGAAGTTTAAGGATCTTTTGAAAAAACGCGGTATCAATGAGAAAAATGTATCTGATTGGCTCTGAGCCGCACTTTAGAGAGTAATTCGGTATGGTTTTGTAGGAGGCATATTCTATGGCCGCTGAAACATTTTGGGACTTATTGGCCGGCATTGCGGCAAAAGACAGCAGCATTGCGGTGCCCGAGCAAACGGTACATGCGGCATATGATATTTTTCAGCCCCGTGCGCAGAAGTCCGCTACCAATATTTTTCAACTCAAACCTCTGGCAGATGCGCTGGTTCGCGATGCGGGTCCCAGCCGTAAGTTATTCTATGAACTTCACAACGGTTGTTTTCTGAATCTGGAACAAACCTGGGAAGCCGATGGAATTCATATCCACGGATTCATCAATGGGATTGATGAATCGGAAGTGTTTTTGTATGGTACAGAGAGTGTCTTCCGTGCACCCGTGATTTCCGGCGAATTCGAGTTCTCAGCCCTGGAGCCGGGTGAATATTCCCTGTCGTTCTGGCATGAAGAGGATCGTTATTGGGTGAGCGTGGTGTATCTGAAGGAGCAAGGCGACGTCTAGATGCGTCTTCCTACGCACGCCGATTCTTGATCGGCGAATGCTCCTTTGTCGAAATCGAGCGCGTATTCCTCGACCTACTCAGCCAAGACATCGAAGCAGCCGGTCTGCTCATTCCCGCCCTCAAGAAGCGCGGCTCCGTTCTCGATCCGCAGCAGCGCGCCACCCGTGATTGGCTCATCGGCCGTTATTTCGAAGCCAAGAGCGATCACCGCAACGCCATTTCCTGGACGCTCAAGGCGCTAAAGACCTTCCGCGCCTCGGGTGTTCGGGAAAAAGTGCACCTGTGTCTGCGCCTGTTGGCCTCGGCCTATCACTACCTGGGCCGACACCAAAAGGCCAAGGAAGTCAGCGACGCGATCCTCAGTGACCCGCTGTTGCCCAATCTCGAAAAGCTCAAGGTGATCGCCAACATGGGCGCGCTGGAGTACCGGGTCCACAACTACGGCCCGGCGCTGGATCACTTCCAAACGGCGCTCCGCCTGCTCGAAGAAGAGCCCCACCCCAAGTTCGAAGCGATCATCCGCCATAATTTGGCCAACCTGTTGGTCTGCCTCAACGAGTTCGGTGAAGCTGAAAGCAATTTCGAGCGCGCCTTGACGCTGTTTCACAGCCTCGGCATCAAGCTCTACGAAGCAACGGTGCTCCAGTCGTACGGCAACCTCTACAGCATTCTGGGACAATATTATTATGCCGAGAGCCGCCTGAAACAGGCGCGCACCCTGTACCTCGAAGGGGGCGATCAATTCGGCGCGGCCCTGTGCGACCTCGACTTCTACCACATGGAAATCCTGCTCAATCGCTACGAAGAGGTGTTGGACCTGGTGGATTCCCTGGTCGAGATGTTCGGCGATCTGGGTCGGCTCTTCGAAAAGGGTTTGGTCTATTACGAAGGCATCGAGGCGGCCCTGGCCGTGGGCGAGGAGGCCCTGGCCAGGGAGTATTTGGATCGCGCCGCACGACTCTTCAAACGCGAAAACAACCGCCATTACCTGGCTCTGTGCGATTTGGCTCGGGCGCGGATGGTCGCTCAGGGGGGCCGTGCCCGGCGCGGATTGACCTATCTCACGCGCGCCGAGGCCGTGTTCGTCGAGGAGGGTCACAAGGAGCTCGAGCTGCAGTGCATCCTCGATCGGTTGCGCTATTGCGGGACCATGCCCGACGAGGAAACCGTGGCGCGGGTCAAGGTGCTGTTGAAGGCGCCGCTGGGGCCCCGTGTGCGTACGGATGGCCTAATCCTGATGAGTTCCTATTGGTATGAAAAGGGCCAGTACCGGCGTTCCTGTCGGGCCCTGTTCGAAGCGATTTCCACCATCGAGGAAACGCGTGCCTCGATTTCCTCCACGCATTGGCGCGAAAGCTTTTTCGAGGACAAGGCACGGGTGTACGAACTGCTCATCGAGCGCCTCTTCCAGTGGCGTCATCGCGACGGGCGGAAGCTGGTGTTCAAGGTGATCGAACTGAGCCGTGGCCGCCAGATGACGGAACTGCTCTCCCGGCGCGAGGCCCTGCCGCCGGTCCTGAATCGAAACGAACCGCTCCTACTCGAATTGGACCGCCTCAACACCCGTCTGAACCAGTTGAACCGCAAGCTGGAGAGTATGGCCGCCCAGACCAGCACCTCCGATGCGGAAAAAACGGCACTGCTGCATTCCGTCAAGGAAACGCGCGGAGAGATCGACGAGTTGCACGGCCGCATGCGCGGTCAGAACCGCCTGGGCCTCTATTTTCCGATCGATCTGGAGGTCGAGGAACTCCAAAACCTGTTGCCGGACGGGACGCTGCTCGTCTGCTACTTCGTGGGCGGCAACGTCATCTACCGGCTGGAATTGGACGCCCAGGGTTTGCGAACCTACAGCAACCCGATCTACGCCGGTTTCGAGCGCGACTTCAATCAGTTGATGACCATGTTGTCGATGCCGGCCACCGGCCCCGAGCGTTTGGCCGTGATCACCGATCTGGCCGACCGGTTGAGCGCCGTCCTGGTGCCGAGCAGGGTCAAAAACGTCCGCCACATCACCTTTGTACTACATAAAAATCTTCAAAAATTTCCACTATCCCTGTTGCGGCATCGCGGGCGCTTTTTGGTCGAATCGGTGACCATGAGTCAATGCCCCAATTTATCGACGTTGTATTTTGCCCTGAAACGCGCCGCGAGCCGGTTTCACCGTCCCGTCTTCTTCTTTTCGAATCAGGCCGAGGACCCTTCGGCCCCGGAACGGGAGACCTTGTGCCGTCTGTTCCCGAACGCCACCGTTCATGCGCGACTGCCGGAAAAACCCGTGGGCGAAGTGGTGGGCGACAGCGACTTCATTCATTTCGCCGGTCACTGCTATTTCAATCGCCGCAATCCCACCGATTCCTTTCTGGAGCTGGCGGGCAAGCGCATCTACCTGGGACAATTCGCCGAAATGCGCTTGGACTGCCCCTTCATCAACCTGGCGTCCTGTCGCAGTGGTTCCGTGGTCCTCGCAGCGGGCAACGAGCCCTACGGGTTCGTCATTACCCTGTTTGCCGCGGGGGCGGCCCAAATCCTGGCCTCGTTGTGGGATATCGACGATCGCGTGACGGGTGCCTGGATGAACTGCTTCTACGACAATCTCCATTTGGGATTGGCCGAGTCCTATCGCAAGGCCTGCCTGACCGTCATGGCATCGTTTCCCGATCCCCACCTGTGGGCCGGTTTCTGTCTCTTGGGCAGACCCTGACCGCCGACCCGCTTCGAGAGGCCGGTGCTCTCGATGGGTCGAGAACTGCGTAGGTTTTCACCTAAAGTGTGCGATAACGCCGCCAAGAATCGCTCAATTTAGGTTTCAGGACTTTGGGTGTGGACCGGCCCGTCTCACCCCGAAACGGGCCGAATCCGATGTCACTTCTTCACGTTGTTGACGGTGATCGAGTTCCAGATGTCCATGTACCCGTAGCCCAACAAACCCCAGTAGTAGCTCGAGTTGTAATAGGTGACGTCCTTCGCGGTCGAGACGATACGCGACCGTACGTAGTGGCGACTGGCACCGGGCACGAGCTGGAGAATGATGGCGGCCTGCGCGGAAACCATCGGCGCCGCCATGGAGGTTCCCGAACGGTGCACGTAGCGGTTGTTGGGTGCGCAGCTCAGTACCTCCTCGCCGTAGGCGACCACGTCGATGTACGGCGAAAAGTTGGAGAAATCGGATTTGCGGTAGTCGCGATCCACCGAGGCGACCGTGATGACGCCCGGCACGTTGGCGGGGAACATCAGCGAATCGCTGTTTTCGTTTCCGGCGGATGTCACGATGGTGATGCCGAGGTCCTTGGCGAAATCGAGCCAGTCCTCCAGGGCCGGTGATGGGTCGTCCACGCTCAGGCTGAGGTTGATGATATCGGCACCGAACCAGATCGCGTGGGCGATGCCCTGGACGATGTCGAAGAGTTCCGCATGGCCGTCGCTGTCGGCGATTCGAACCGGCATGATGGTGACGCCCGGCGCCACGGTCTTGATGATTCCCGCGATGTGGGTTCCGTGACCCCAGCCTTCGTCGTAGATGCCGTTCTGGTTGGTGTCCAGGTTGTCGCGCTCTTCCGAGGGATCCCAGTCGCCGTCGACGAAATCATAGCCCCAGGACGAGAGGTTGGCGTAGAGAAACTGATGGTTCATGTCGACACCGGTGTCGAGCACGGCGACGGTCACGCCGTGGCCGGTGGAGTGCGGCCAAGCGCTGCCCACGCGAATTTGCTCGAGCCAATGTTGGCCGTAGATCGTGGGCTCGGGATCGGTGTCGTTGTTCAGATCGTTGAGTGATGCCTCGTTGGGCTCGCCTTCAAGAATAAAAATTGCGCGTGCATCGATGTGACCTGCGGAAATCAGCTCGCGAACCTGCGTCTTTTGATTGTATTCCGCGGTGTAGGTGATGGTCTGGAGTTGATCGACCAACGTCTGCCTGTCCAAATTGGATTCGATGGTGACGCGATAGGTGGCTTCGCCGTCGTGTTGGGCGTAACACACCACGTTGTAGCCGGCGAGAACGGTCGGAATATCTACCTGATAATTGAAGCGTAAAATAAATTCGTGGCGGGCACCGAACGCCATCGTACACGTGAAAAAAATAAGCACATAACGCAAAAGTGACATATTTGCTCCTCGAAGCGGGTGGGGGTGAGGTCTGCCGGGGGATGAGAGCAGCGCATCGTCGTGAAAAGGGACTGAAGCATGAAGGCGATTCGAAAGGTCGGCCATTGCTATCTGCCTGAAAGGAGAAGAGAATCAGGCGGCCGAGAGATGTGCTTCATTCGGGGCGCTTGCCGGATCCTTGGGAAGACCCAAGAAGAGCGGATCTTGGTGACTTGGGACATCCGGCTCGAAGGTTGACCGTAACGGTGGTGCATTGGGAATCGGAGTTTACGAAATTCGGGATTGTGCGTTGTGCTGGGGTGTCGGGTGGGGCCGGTTGGAACGGATGCCGTCAGTCGAAAAGACAGACGGGGTGTCGATGAACGGTGTTGCGTGGGGATAGATGTGTTTGGGTAGTGGGTTTCTTGGTTTTCGTTGCTCTGTTTCATACTGTGATGGGTAGTCGGTGTCACAGTATGTGATGCTCGGTGTGTAGGGTGGTTCGACAAGTGCGAATCAACGGTTCGGAACAGGGCGGTTCCCTTTTCGAGGGGGACCCCACGGCGGTCACTCTCGGTCTGCGCCGGGGGGAATGCCACAAAAATTCGATCGATGTTTTCGGTGTACGAATGCAGTGTGTTCTGAAAAAGCGCACGATGGCCGGCGGTGAATGGCTGTTCTCCCGTGGTGTCGCGATGGGCCCGGTATGTTGAACGACAGGGCTTTCCCGACCCCCGTCGCCCGGTGGTCGGACCTCCGGCGAGTGCCGGATGGAAAGATATCGATAGCCGTGCACAATTCAATGGCATGGGTTCCTCGAGCGTTTGGGAAGCCCGAAAGTGGGCCTCGTTTTGGTGGGAGAGAATGTTCCGGAAAGTGGAAAAAACCAAGCGAGTCGATCAGAAGTAACTGCGAATACACCGACACCTACAACGAAAATAACGGAATCAATTCATTTGTCAATAGGTTTTTTTTGGGCTCCTGTGAGCCGAAACACGATTGACTCCCATGCAGAAAAAAAGATAAAGCGTTCGGTGTTTGTATTCAAACTGCTTGAAATGTAAGTCTTGCGAAGCCGGATCAGAACTTTAACGAAAATTCCTTAAAAAAACGTATCTGGTCCATGGGGTCCCGGTACTTTGGAGGGTAGGCTGAGGTGGAAACCCTTTCTTGGTCGAAGGTTTTCATCTCGGTTGATATGGATTCGTCTTGATCTTGGCTCAGTTGGGATTTCGAACAGCCGGCACCAACCAACCCCCGAAATCCTTCCGATGTGCCAAGGTCACCGACGGTCTGTCATGTAGTTCGCACCAAAAGCCACTGCTCATCACTATTGGTGACTCCATCACCACGCCGGAGTCATTCAAATCAATGGAAAATGTGCTTTGTTGTTTTTGCTTCGCGGCTCGCGCGGGGCAAGTTTCCGTTGGAGAATTTCTGGATTTCATTCTCTGACTCGTTTGTGGTGAATTCGCCACTTTGTTTCGTGCTTTCTATCGTGTTCTCGTTCAGGTAACGGAAAAAGCCCCGAGTTTCGGCTCGGGGCTTTTTTCGTGTCCGCCTGGAGGGGGATGGGGGTCCGCTTGAATGGGGGTCAGCGCTTGAGGTTGATGATCTCCTGGAGTACCTGGTCGGCGGTGGTCACCGACTTGGAATTGGATTGGTATCCGCGTTGATGGATGATGAGATTGGTGAATTCGTCGGCGATGTCGACGTTGCTCGATTCCAGCGCCCCGCCGAAAACCACCGTACCGCCGTTGCCTTCGAGCAGCAGGGGTTCGCCCGATGCGCCGGTCTCCTGGAAGAAGTTGGCGTCGATTTGCTTCAAGCCCGCCAGGTTGTTGAAGTTGACCACGGCGACCGCACCCAGGGGATGGGTTTCGCCGTTCGTGAAGAAGCCCAGCATGGTTCCGTCCCGGGTGAATTCGATGCGGTTCAGGTCGCCGGAGCCGAATCCGTCCTGGAAGAAGGTTCCGTTGGCCGAGGTGCTCGAGAAGTTGGTCAGATGGCTGTCGTTGGTACCGTCGTCGGCGCCGCCGAATTCGATCAGGTCCCATGTGATTTGCTGGTCTTCGGGAACCAGGCCGTCGGCGTTCGCCGGCAGATTGCCCAGCCGAATGATCGGATTGGCCGCCGCCGGATCGTCGACGCTCAAACCGTTGATGGTGCTGAGCCGACCCTGGGCATCGAAGGTGACGGTCCCGGTGGCGCCCTCGATGACATCGCCCTCGTCGAGGCTGAATTGATAGGTCCACTGGTTTTCGGTCTCGGATTTGACGAATTCCAGGTCCAGCCGATGCGACTGGCCGGCACTGTCCCAGATGTCGATCGTGGTATTGAAAGTCTCGCCCGCGCCTGCCTGGGCGCTGAGGTTCGTGATGTAGCGAACCAGGCTGGTCGCACTGGGTGGCGAGGGCTGTTCGAAGTCGATTTGGAGATTGGCGGGTGTGCCCGTGCGGACCACGTTGCCGTCGGCGTCCACCTCGGTAAAGCCCTGAACGTTCCATCCGTTGGGTGCCACCAGGTTGCCGTTCAAATCGAAGGAAAAGTTACCGGCGCGGGTGTAGGCCGTCCGGGTGCCGTCGCTGACCTGGAAAAAGCCTTCACCTTGAAGGGCCAGGTTGCTGTTGATGCCGTTGGCCCGAACGGCGCCTTGGAGGTGGGTGGGGCCGATGCGGGTCGTGCGCGCGCCGAGGCCGAATTGAACGGGGTTGGCGGCGCCGAAGAAGCCCTGGATCTCGCCGGCCATGATTTGAGCGAAGTTGATGTCGCTGCGCTTGTAGCCGGTCGTGTTGATGTTGGCCAGGTTGTTTCCCACGACATTGATCGCGGTGGCGTGGGATCTGAGTCCGGTAAGTGCGCTGTAAAAAGTGGGAAGCATTTGCCTGCCTCGGGTTTTTTTCGAACAAGAGGGGCAAATAACGAGCCAAGGAGGTGGTGTCTGGGAAGAGATGTTCTCCGCAGGGGCATGGGTGTGCAGGTGTAAGTCTTTTTTTACCACAGAGTTCACAGAGATCACCGAGGTAGATGCTCGCCCAGGTGGACATGGTATCGGTTGTCAGGCGTTAGGCTTAATCTAATTAGCTGGTGATAAATATCTTGTAGAGGCCTGGTAGCTGACTGTCGATACTGGTTTGCATCGGGAACCCGCCGGACTCCATGAAACGATTTCAAAAACCCTTTTCGCTGGTTGGACGCTGGTTGGAATACCGATCCCTTGACGGTTTCGGTCCAAACGAACGTTCCCCCAATCACGGATCAAGTAGCGCTTCAGAAAGCGAGTGAGACCGTTAAACGGCATGATTTAAGTTGCTTATGGGGCGTGGTTTCCCTTCTCCGTTTTCTCTGTGTACTCAGTGGTAAAAAAACGAAGTCACCGCCAGTCGGGATGAAAACCCCGCTCCGACCTGCTCCCAACTCCGCCCAAACCCGGAAAAATGTGCCGGGTCGATCATGGCCGTAGGTTCACTGTGCCTGGATGTTCCTCGACCCTCCAGCGATCACGATTTCTTTTTTTGGGGTGTCCGCCCGCTGGGCTTCTTCTTTTTGGGGGGGCGTCGCGAACCGTCGTCTTGGAAGATGGCGAAGGGGTGATCGGGGGCCATGCGCTTCTGTTTCGCTTTGGGCTTGGCGGCTTTGGTCTTTTTCGGTTTACGGCTTTCAGCGCCCTTCTTTTTCTCTTCGGCACGACTCTTCAGGGATGCCTTGTCGCTTTCTTTCCGCGCGGATAGCGGCTTCGCCCGTTCTCCCGAGCGTGACGCGGCGGGGTCCCGATCCGTACGTTTGGATGGCGGTTTCGCCCGTTCTCCCGAGCGTGACGCGGGAGCATCCCTGTCCGTGCGTTTGGATGCCGGCTTCGTCCGACTTCCGGAGCCCGACGGGGAACCGGGTTTGGCCGTGCGTCTCTCGTCCGCGGAGCCGGCCACGGCCGATCTCTTGGGGGCCCCGGCTTTGGATTTTCGTTCGGCGGAGTCGCGTCGGTGGGGTTTTCTGGGCAGGGGTTTTTCACCCTGCTTTCCCCTGGGTGTCAGGTGCACGCCTTGATCGTCGAGGCGAATGAAACCGTCCTTGTTGAGCATGCCGACGGCGCGTTTGTAGGCCTTTTTGCTGAGTCCGAGTTGGGCTTTGATTTCCTCGGGATCGCTGTGATCGCCGAGCGCGAGAAAGCCATTGCCTTCGCGCAGCGCCGTGAGGACGACCTTTTTGGCTTCCAGCAAGGCCGGCAGCCCCATCGGCGTCAGGCTGATATCCACTTTACCGTCGTCGCGAACCTTGGCGACGTAACCCTTGCGGCGATCTCCGATGCGCATGGTTTCGCCTTCGTCCAAAGCCGCGGCGTAGATGAAGCCCGCATAGCGGCCGTCCACGATGGCCTGGTAGCCCAGTTCGTTGCGGCGCACGATCAGCAGGTCCACGATTTGGCGTGGCGCCAAGTCGACCTGCTCGCGTTCCAGAAAGGGGGCCAGCTTGCTGGTGGCGTACAACCGGTCGCGCGCTTCTTCGAGGCAAATGCGAACCACGTAGGCCTGGCCTCGCTCCATGGGTCGGGACTGTTGGGTGAGCGGAACGAGAAGGTCCTTTTCCAGTCCCCAGTCGAGAAAGGCCCCGATTTCGTTGGTGGCCACCACCGTCAAGGCCGCGAATTCGTCGACCTGAGCCTTGGGTTTGCGGGTGGTGGCGACCGGGCGGTCCTGTGAGTCGGAATAGACGAATACGTCGAGCCATTCGCCGACTTGGGCGTGACGCGGCACGTACTTTTTGGGCAGCAGCAGGTCGGCGCCTTCCACCCCCAGATAGGCACCCTGCGGGGCCCATCGAACGATCTGTAATTTGTTGAACTTTCCGAGCTGCACCATAACACCCTCTCAAAATCGTGGCAGATCAGCCTATCACAGTTTCTCGGCATGGAATTCAAAGCCCTGTAAAAGCTGGGACATTTTGGAGGGGCTGCGGAAACGATCGAGGGATCTCGGCAAGGTCGATCTCGAGTGAAGCGACTATCGAAGTTTGCCGGTTCGGAGTGGCCGTGTTCTAAAGAGGCCGCGGCCCGACGACTTTCCGCCTCGCGGAAATCGCCGAACCGCATCCTCACGCTTCAACTCCTGTCGCTTTGCGGATCAGCCGGCGAAATGGGCCTCCAACTGATCGGCGGATCCGATCAGCTTGCCGCCGATGAACACCTGCGGCGTGGTGGAGGCACCGGCTACGGCACGCAGGGTCTTGGTGGTGACGTCGTTGCTCAACTCGATTTCCTCGTAGGTCAGGCCCTGTTCGGTCAAGACCTTCTTGGCGCGCGTGCAATGAGGGCAACCCGCCTTGGTGAAAATCGTGACGAAATCGGGCTTCGCGGCACTCGGGTTGATGTGGGCCAGCATCGTGTCCGCATCGGACACCTCGAACGGGTCGCCGGGCTTTTCGGGCTCGATGAACATCTTTTCGATGACGCCGTCCTTGACGAGCATGGAATAGCGCCAAGAGCGCTTGCCGAAGCCCAGGTTGGCCTTGTCCACCAACAGGCCCATCTTGTCCGTGAATTCACCGTTTCCGTCGGGGATGAAGGTGATGTTTTCGGCGTTTTGGGCTTTGGCCCAGGCATTCATGACGAAGGTGTCGTTCACCGACATGCAGATGATGTCGTCCACACCGTTGGCTTTGAGGGTTGCGGCCAGCTCGTTGAAACGGGGCACGTGCGAGCTGGAGCAGGTCGGGGTAAAGGCGCCCGGCAGGGAGAACACCGCCACGGTTTTTCCCGCGAACAGGTCTTGGGTCGTCACATTGCGCCATTCGTCGTTGGCGCGAACTTGAAAGGTCACTTCGGGGACGCGTTGTCCTTCACGGTTTTGCAGCATGAAAGGGGCTCCTGATACTCGATGTTTCAGAAACCGGCAGGGCCCGCTCGAGTCGTGCCGCGAATCATGGCAAGGGCGCTCGAGGGCCGACCGGTGTTCCTGTGGTTGTCTGGTTGAGAAGGGTGGCTGTGGCCGGTAATCGTGGATCGCGAGAGTGAGGAAAGAAAAAGTCCCTGTTGCGGAGGTCGATCCGGGTGGCGGGCCGGGGAGGCCGACCGCGCTTGCTTCGAGATGCATTATTGCCCTTTGCGATTGATAAGTCTAATCGTTTGTTTCGAATGATATGATAGGTATAGCCTATTGAATGCGGCCATCGAATCGATTGTGCCAAAGGGCTGAGAAAATGTGCACTCACCGGGAGGCATCGCTTGAATCTACGTGACTTGGAGTATCTGGTGGCCCTGGCCGATCTGCGCCACTTTCGCAAGGCCGCCGAACGTTGTTTCGTCAGTCAGCCAACCCTGAGTGGGCAAATCAAGAAACTGGAGCAGGAGCTGGGTGTGCAATTGGTCGAGCGGCACGGCCGCACGGTCCTGCTGACCGAGATCGGTGAGGCCGTCACCCAGCGGGCCAAGTCCATCATGAAAGAGGTGCGCGCCATCGAGGAGCTGGCCCAGTGGTACGGCAATCCCCTGCAGGGCAACTTGCGGATGGGCCTGATCCCCACCGTGGCACCCTACCTGTTGCCAATCGTCATGGGGCCGATCGGGGCGTCCCTGCCCGGTTTGACGCTGGTGCTGCGGGAAGCGCAAACCGAAGTGCTGCTGAACCTCTTGGATGTGGGCGAATTGGATCTCATCGTGCTGGCCTTCCCCATCGAATACGACGAACGCGGCCTTTCCCTGGAGCTTCTGTACCGCGAATCGTTCCAACTGGCGGTTTCCGCCGATCATCCGCTGGCCGCTCGGGACCACATCCAGCCGCGCGATTTGAAGCGGCTGGAGGTGTTGTTGTTGGAGGAAGGACATTGTCTCCGCGATCAGGCCTGGGAGGTGTGTGCCGCCAACGGAGCCAGGGAAACCGATCGCTTCAAGGCCACCAGCCTGGAGACCCTGCGCCACATGGTCGGGTCCGGTTACGGCGTCACCCTGGTTCCCGAGCTGGCCGTCATCCAGCAAGGCGCGGGCAGCGACATCCGCTATTTGCCGTTCGGGGAGCCCCCACCGGCGCGGGACATCGGCTTGCTGTTTCGAAGCAACAGCAGCCGTCGGGCCTGCTATGAAAAATTGGGGCTGACGATTCAAACGGCCGTTAAGGATTTTAGGGAACACCGCCGCAATCCACCCCATTCGCAGGCAGTACAAGGCCTGCGCAAATCCTGATCCGGATGTATCCAGGACGCGGGAAAAGAGGTTGTATCGATATCGTGCGGGGGCTGGTGGCGTTCGACCGCGATTTTCGTCGTACACCGGATCATGGATCGGACAGGCAAATCCATTCTCGCTTCGGCGAGGCGCTTCAGGTTAGAGTTATTGCTTTTGATTCGGTGACGACCTGGTCTTCGGGATTCGGTGCGGGACCCTGTGTGATGCTTTAATGCGGTCGGTTCGCGTTTTGACGAACCACCTTCGGAGGTCGCGGTTTGAATATCGGTACGGAGGCTCTTTTGAACAAAAGCACCAATCAGGAAGGGATTCCGCCCGAGTTGGCGGACCGGCTCTGCATCATGGACAACGCGGTTCCCGTGGAGTTCGTGCGTAGCGAGGGACTGGAAACGCCGATCGGCAAGCGACCGGGCCCGTTTTACGACGACACGGTCATGATCCATACCATCCACGGTGGCGATGTCATCCATCCCAGTTACTACCAGGACTTGACACGTATTTTTCCGCGTTCCCAAATCGAGAAGAAAACCACCGAATACTATGCCGTGGAAAAGGACTGGGGTGCCAATCAGGTCGCCTGGAAACTGGTCGAGTATCTGGGCATGGCCGGTTACTGGCGCGTCAACACCGCACGGGCGGTGATGGACTTCGGACGCTTCCCCGGCATCACGCCACCGGGGGCCAGCTACCAAAACCGATTCGCGATCAGTTACCCCTTCTCCTACGCGCTGGACTTCATGCAGAAACGCCGTCTGCTGGAATTGGAATACGATGCGATTTCGCGGACCTACGAGCGCGTGACGCCGTCGAAGGTGGTGAAAATCGCCATTCACACCTACGATCCGTTCAACCCCGGCGAGGAAGGGCATTTGACCGGGACGCTTCGACCCGAGATCAGCATTCTCAGCCGTTCGGCCTCGTTCCAGGAGCAGAAGCGAATGCCGATCGGACTGTTCGATCGCCTCTATCCCGACGATCTCGGTGACTACACCGCGGACCGCAAGCTGACCAACCGTCTGGCTTTGACGCTTCAGAAAGGGGCTCTCGGCGTTTCGATCAACTTTCCATACCTGATGCCGGACGGCTGCGTGGAGATTCGCTCACAGGTCTGGTATTTCTTCAATTACCTGAAAAAAGTGTTCGGCGAACGCCATCCGGACACGCAGGAGAAACGCGCCTACAAAATGGTTTGGGACCTGCTGCTGGACACCAATCTGCGTTCTTCATCCAGCGAGAGCCTGCGCAGTTTCATTCATATGTACCGGACGGCGCCTCGGGGTTACGAGGAGATCTTCCATCAGGCTCGGTTGGCCTATGAGCACATCTCCAATGAGTTTCACGAGCACCGCCAGGCGTTGATCAACAGCTTCATCAACTCCAAGCACCGCCTGAGTACCTTGGGGATCGAGGTTCGCAAGGACCTGGTGTGGCGCTTCAAGGACAAGCATGCCCGCCAGCCGGTATTCGGGCCCGAGGGCGTGCGTTGGGAAAACATCAAACACATCGCGAAGCTCCTGGCGGAGGGCATCGTGGAGTATTTCGAAACCGATCAGACCGCGACCCGTTACGAGGTGTCCTGGCTGAATCGGGCCCTCAATCAGGACCGCACCCTCTGAGGATCGCCGTTTTCTCCGGCCTGGACGACCGAGCGGCACGGGCCTTCCGAAGATTCGGGCTCTCCTCGTTTTCTCGCGCCCACGAGCATTCGTGATGAAACGCGGGCTCGCTCGGTAAGACCTCGAATACCCGCAGGGAGTAACAACCCGCACTTGGGGATCCGTTCACCCGGGGGTAAAATAGAACTGCCTTCGAAATGAAGTGATGTGGCACCCTGCGCCACCTTCTCCGAATCGCTCTTCCACACTCTCCCATCGCAAAGGACACCGAATGACCGCACATCCAGGCGCCGCCAGCCGCCACGGATGGACCGAACTCCGCATTCGCGTCTTGTTGATCGACGACCAATTGATGGTCGGCGAAGCGGTTCGCCGCATGCTCGCCACATGTCCGGACATCGACTTCCACTTTTTGCGCGATCCCACCAAGGCCATCGAGGTCGCGACCGAGATCCAACCCACGGTGATTCTTCAGGACCTGGTCATGCCCGATATCGACGGCCTGACCCTGGTCAAGTACATGCGCGCCCATCCCAAATTGCGCACCGTGCCGTTGATCGTACTCTCCACCCGCGAAGATCCCCAAACCAAGGCCGAGGCCTTTCAACTGGGTGCCAACGACTATCTGGTCAAATTGCCGGACAGGGTGGAGCTGGAAGCCCGCATCCGGCATCACTCCAAGGGCTACATCAACATGCTCCAGCGCGACCAGGCATACCGGGCCCTCAAGAAGAGCCAGGAAGCGCTGGCCAATGAGTTGGCCCACGCGGCGGACTACATCCGCTCCCTGTTGCCGCAGCCCATGCAGGGCGAGATCACCAGCGACTGGCGTTTCGTGCCCTCCACTTCGCTGGGCGGCGACTCGTTCGGTCACCATTGGGTCGACGAAGATCACCTGGCCATGTACCTGCTGGACGTGTGCGGTCACGGGATCGGTCCCGCGCTGTTGTCGATTTCGGCGATCAACGTGCTGCGGTCGCATACCCTGCCCAACGTGGATTTTCGCCGGCCGGACGAAGTGCTGGCCGGGTTGAACCAGAGTTTCCCCATGGAACAGCACAACGGTCTGTTTTTCACGGCCTGGTACGGCGTGTTCCGCAAGAGCACGCGCGAGTTGGTCTACGCCAGCGGCGGCCACCCGCCCGCCATCCTGTGCACGGGCCCGGATCGCAATCGGACTCGGGTTCTACCGCTTCGGACGCCGTCTCCGGTCATCGGTGGATTCGCGGAGTCGACCTTTCACGCCGAACAGTGCCAGGTGGAGCCGTTCGGGGTCTTGTACCTGTTCAGCGATGGCGTCTACGAAGTGTTCGACCGCGATGGCGAACGGCTTCCCTTCGAAACCTTCGCCGAGGAATTGACGCGCGGCTGCCAGGTGTCGGGCGAGTCGTCCCATTTGGACCACATGCTCGATTTCGTGCGACGCTTTCAGGATTCAAAACCGCTGGAAGACGACTTTTCCCTGCTGGAACTGCGTTTCTGAAACAACGATCCGCGTCGCGAAGGGTCGCAAGAAAAGGGGCTGCCGAACCCAGCCCCGTGATCGCGGTTATTTGGTGTCCATCCAGAAACAGGTTTTTTTGAAAACGCACCTCTGAATCGGCAGGATTGCCAACACCGACTGGTATCAGCAGTCAGGTATCAGGTGTCAGCTAATGACCTATGAACACGTATTTTACTGAAACCTGACGCCTGATACCTGATAGCGTGCCCATCCAGCCGGGGCGCTTGGGTTTTAGAAATGATTTCGTTTCTGGATGGGCACTATCTAGAGAATCAGCGTGCCCGAGCGCGCAGCAACACGTCGACGCGACGGTTCAACGCCCGCCCGTGTTGGGTGGTGTTGTCGGCGATCGGCATCGTCTCGCCGTAGCCCATGGCGACCAGGCGCGTGGGAGCGATCCCTTGGTTCACGAAGAAGTTGCGAACCGAGCCGGCGCGTCTCTCGGAAAGTGCCTGATTGTGTGCTTCGCCGCCGCTTGAGTCGGTGTGGCCTTGGACGACGACGGCGGTTTTGGGGAAGTCGGTCAATACGGTGGTCATTTTGTCGAGGGTTCCGCGGGAGCGGCTGTTCAAGGCCGAAGAGTTGACTTCGAAAAGCACGTCGGAATCGAACTTGACCAGCAAGGTATTGCGGTCGATGCGCTCGACCCGGGTTCCGGGAATGCGGGCGATCTTCTCTTCCTGGGCATCCATGTAGGCGCCGATCGAGCCACCGACGACGGCACCGATCGCGGCCCTGGCCAGGATTTCGTCAGCCTCCTTCTTGCCGTCGAGAATCGAGGCGAGCGCCCCGACCGCGGCACCGATGCCGGCACCCTTGGCGGTTTTGTCGCGGCTGGTGGTGTAGGGCCCGCGCATGGCACAGCCGGCCATCAGCAGGCAGAGACAGATGCCGATCGTCACACGGTAAAGGGTTCGATTCGAAGAAAAGTGATTCATGATCCCTCCGGATATGGTTTCTGAATGGTGAAATGGGAAATCCAAGTACTTAGAAACGAAGCACGCGCGCCTTCTGACAAAAAAGTGAAGGCCTTCGAGCGGAGCTGGAGTCGGGAACGGTTGGATTACGCCAAAGCCGTCCAAATACTTCCACTCGAGCGTCTCAACTGAACATAATACAGGTCACAAGACAAGCCAAATTTCGATCGATAGACGCGAAGTGACGCAGGTCGAACCGCCCGCCACGACCCGAAAACCGCGAAAAAGAAGCGCGCGAACGAATCCATGACCAACACCACGGGAAATTTCCTTTTCCATCCGAGGCCAGGTCTATTTATAATACAGACGTTATTTCCTATCACTATCAACCCTTCACCGAGCCTTTAATTTTCTCCAAACAGCGATAAAACCACATCGGAACGCCATATCGAGCGTAGCGATCACCGCCGATCCAAGTCCTTTTGGTCTACCGAGGCTCCGTGAGTTGTGAACCGGGACCGGCGTCCCACAACAAAATAAGGGAGAACAGCATGGCATCGTTAGAATATAAGATCAAATCCGGAACGCTCACCGTCCGAGAGGACAACGGCAACAGTTTCACCATCCAGGCCAGTTCGGGCAAGGGCACCTGTCTCAACCAGCCCAGTTGCGCGGATCGCTCCTGGGAGGGCCCCATTCCCCCGGGCGACTATGTCGTGGGCAAGCCGGACGATCCCGGCATGGCCTGGGACGTCTTGCGCAGCACGACCGGCGATTGGGGCGATTGGCGAGCCCCCTTGGTGCCGCGCGCCAACACCCAGACTTTCGGTCGCAGCAACTTTTTCATTCACGGCGGCTCGATCGTGGGCTCGGCCGGCTGCATCGACGTCGGTGGCGGCCTGTCCGGCAACGAGCAAACCGATCGACTGAAGACGGCCCTGGAAAAAGGCAACGCCGCGCTGCGCGTCGACGAGTGACACCCGTTCCGCTCGCGGCACGGTATTCCACACCCCAAATGCAAAAAGCCACCGATGGTCGGTGGCTTTTCTTGTGATGGGGGGTCCCGAGAGAGTTTTCAGAACTGAGAGAACTGCGGTGAATCCAGGACCGCCGCATAACGGAACAAACCCAAGCCCACACGCAGCCCCGATTTTTCCAATTGGCTGATATGGGTGACCAGACTGGCGCGGTCCCCGTTCATGACGATGCCGATGGCGGCCAAACCCCGAGTCACCAATGCCTGATTTCCGGTCAGCAGGAAGGCTCCGGAATCGGCGAGCTTTCGCAGGGTTTCTTCGGAGACATCCGGATGCACGTAAACGACGGGAGCATCTTTCTGCAAAATTTGAGATTCGGGGACGATGTCCACTTCGAATTGGGCGCGCTGGAATTCGGTGGCCAGCGCTCGAGCTTCGGGGCTTTCCACGATGGTGATCTTGGACGCCACCAACTGCGGTAGAAACTCGCGACAGACTTCCTTGAAAATGGCAGCCTGGAAGGGGGCAGGTACCAAAAACCCTTCAGAGGCAAAAATTTGCGGCGCTCCACAGAAGGCCATCATCGCGCAAAGCGATGAAAAAATCACTCGACGGCTCATTATAGATCTCCTGAGAATTTAATGTCATGTGTGTCATTAGACGAATCAGTCTTGAGAACAAATATGACATTTTCTGATAGAAAATCAAGAGATCGCGAAAAAACTCTTGAACGCCATTATTCATGCTCATCATTTCCAGACGGATAGAATAAGCCACGAAAAAACCTCGCGTATCCGGTGGTGATTTCGTGAGAGAACACGCTCGTCGAGATCGGCGTAGTCGGGTACTGCGGGTGTTTTCAGTCGCGACCGAGCAGGGATGCGACCTGTTCCAGGAAGGCGGGCTCGTAGAGGTCGCTCTTGGTGAGATAGACGTCGGCTCCGGCGGCGAGGCCGCGGTCGCGGTCGCGCTCGCTTTCGCGATAGGACAGCATCAATACCGGAATGCCGGCGAGCTTGGGATCGGCCTTGATGCGTTGGGTCAGCTCCAACCCATCCATGCGCGGCATGTCCACATCGGAGATGACCAAATCGAAGCGCTCCCGTTTCAACGTGCGCAAGCCACGCACGCCGTTACCTGCCCAATCCACCTGATATCCCTGCTCTTCGAGGATTTTGCGCTCGACCTCGCGAACCGTGGCCGAGTCGTCCACGATCAGGATGCGCTTGCTTTCCGGTCGGCTGCGGGCACGGGACAGGGCGGCGGCATTCGGCGACTTTCCGGCCAGGATGCGTTCGGCCGAGTGCAGCAACTCGTCCATGTCGAAGATCAGGACCACCGATCCGTCTTCCATGATCGAGGCCGCGGTAATGTCGTGCACGTTGCCCAGGCGATCGTCGAGCGGTCGAACCACCAGATGGCGATGCCCGATCAGGCGGTCCACCTCGAGCCCGAAAAAGCGATCGTTCTGCTGCAACACCAGCAAATTCACCTGATCGGACGGCTCGGTTTCCTTCGGGTAACCCAGCAGCTTGCGCACCGATACGACGCCCAACCGGTGATCTTCCCAATCCAGGTGCGGGTAGCCGTCGACCTCGATCAATCGGTCGTGATCCACCGTGATGCACTTGTGGACCTTGGAAAGGGGGGCCGCGTAGGGCTCGCCGTCCACTTCCACCAGAACCGTCCGCACGACCGAAAGCGTGACGGGCACCTGAAGCTGGATGCGCATGAATTGGCCGGTCCGGGAATCGATCCACAGGGAGCCGCCGATTTCCTTGACGAGGTTGTACACCACGTCCAGGCCCACCCCGCGACCGGAAAGGCTGCTGACCTTTTTGGCGGTGGAGAAGCCGGGTAGGAACAGGAATTCCAGCAGTTCCTTGCGCGACAGGTTCTCGATCAGGCTGGGTTCGGCCATGCCGCGTTCGACGATTTGGGCGGTCAGGCGGTCGAAGTCGACCCCGCGGCCATCGTCCTCGACGGTGATCGAAAGCATGCCCGCATGGTGTACCGCGGTCAGAACCAGCCTGGCTTCTTCCGATTTGCTCGCCGCGCGGCGTTCCTCCGGGGTCTCGAGCCCGTGGTCCAACGCATTGCGAATCAAGTGCTTGAGTGGAGATTGCAACTTGTCCAGGATGTCGCGATCCGCTTCGGTTTCGGCGCCGTGGATCTCGAACAGGACCTTTTTGCCGATTTGACGGGCCAGGTCGCGGACCATGCGCGGCAACGCCTGGACGCCTTCTCCGAACGGCATCATGCGGCTGGAGATCACGGTGCGGTGAAGCCGATTGGAGAGTTGGACCAGATCGGAACCACTCTGCTCGTATCGCAGTAGGCGATCGTTGAAAAAACGTTGGACCGACGCGTTGAAGCGACAGAGTTCGTCGAGGTGGTACTCGGCCTTGGGGCCGATATCGCGGGCGCTCAGCGCTTGGGTGAGGTGGGACAGGGTCTCCGCTTGAAGATCCTGCTCCTTCTTGAGTTGCGCCAGTTGCAGCAGCATGCGGTCCAGGGCGCGCGTCGCGACAAAGAACTCGCTGGACACCGCCATCAATTGATCCAACTTGTTCGAGGAAATGCGCACCGCCCGCTTGGTTTCGTGCGACATGCCCGAGGAGCCGCTGCCCGAGCCGGCGAAGGGATCGCCCGCGGGCTCCTCCAAAAGTGTCGCTTCACCCTCCGAATCCTCGGTTTGCGTCGTCGGGGAGGCTTCCGATGCGCCGTCGTTTGCGCTGCGTGGCGCAGCCAGGGTGTCGCCCTGGATGTGGCGGGCGATGGCGGAGATGTGTTCCCGATCCCGGGAAAGCCCCTTCACCAGCGATGCGTCGTCTTTCTTGATAATGCCGGTGAAGACGTCGACCCCTGCCAACAGGGCGTCGACGTGATCGGGCTTCAACACCAGCTTGCCTTTTTGCGCGGCGACCAATTGATCTTCCATGCTGTGGGCCAGTTCGACGAGGATGGGCAGGTTGACGATACTCGCGGCGACCTTCAGCGAGTGGGCGGCACGCATCAGACCGTTCAAGCCCTCCACCGCTCGGGGATTCCGCTCCAGGGCCAGGAGCCCGTCACTCAGCGTGCCCGTGTAGGTTTCCACTTCCGCACGAAAGAGGTCCAACATCGAGGTGTTGGCCAACGAGGTCAGGTACTGGTTGGCGTCGCCGGACGATTCGGGCTCTTCCGGTTCGTCCCAATGGTCATCGAGTGGGGCGGTCGGACCCACATCGGGTGATGTCGTTTCGACGGATTCTTCGGGGGAGAGATCGGCGCTCGATATCTCCGCAGCCGGCGACGCGGACGGTTCGGCGACGGCTTGTCCCATTTCCCCCGGAATCTTGGAGACCTCGCCGGTCAGGTAGTCGATGATCGAGGATTGAGCTTCGATTTCTCCCGGCAGCCTGGCCTCTTCTTGCTTCGACAGGTCCAACAGGGTCTCGACGATGCCCTCCAGCAAGCTCAAATCGGCGTCCGAATACGGCGTGTTTCGCTCCAAGTCGCGTTCGAACACCTGCTCCATGGCGTGGCCGAGGGTGGCGAGCGGGTCCAATCCCGCGATGCGGGCGGCGCCCTTGATCGAGTGGGCTGCGGTCCTCAGGATCTGCATGCAGTTCGGGGTGGGAGGATTGAGGCGCAGGGTCATGAGGCCCACGTTGAGGAGTTCGGACTGGGTAAACAGCTCGCCTTTGAACAGCCCGATCAACGAGAATTCGCTCCAGCGCTCCTTCGTCATGACAGCAACCTCTTCTCGATCCCGTCGAACAGGGTCGGGGCGTTCAAAAAGCCGACCGGCGAGGCATCGAGCTCGTAGACGTCGCTCAAATAGGGGGTCACGATCTCGGAAAACCCGGACTCGACCCTCGGTCGGGTGCGGGCGGCGTCGGTCGTCTCCGGTGCGGTTTTCTCGAAGGCCTGGATACCGAGAACTTCGTCGACGGGAAAGACCCACTTTCGGCCCTGCCACCGCGTCACCATCAAGCGCGGGTACACTTTGCGACGGCGGGGCTCGGGGGTGGTCGCCGTCGGATCGATCTGGAACAGGTCTGCCAGCGAGATGGCCACCTCGATTTGACCGTGAATGTTGACCAGGCCCTTCAATGCGCTGTCGGGACGTCGTGGGATGCGGCGAATCGATGCGGGCCGGGTCACCTCGAGCAGGGCCGAGGTTTCCATCGCGAAAAGCGCGTTCCCGACGCGAAATACGACACCCGATTCGGTTTCAGGGGCCGGGGCCGTTTCCAATGGGCTCGGCGCCTCGGCGCGCTGTTGCGGCGGTTGGTCAGCCAGGGGACGCTCGAAAAAAGCGCGGGCCGCGCGGGCGAAGACGGCGCAATTGCGGCAGTGGATCACCTCCGCGAGAAGGGGGCAGGAACTGTCGCCGGAACTGCCGATACGCGACCAGCAGTCGTCGACGACGGTCGTTTCGGGAAGTTCGGGATTGGAAATGAAACGGGACATGGGCTGGAGCCTCCGGCTCGATTGCGCGAACGAGGATTCGGGTGGGGAATAGGGCTTTGAGCCTGGTCGGGCGCACTAGCCCGATTCGATCCGGGGATGCGAGGTCGATGTGTCCGGCGTGCCGTCCGCTTGCAGCGCAACCTCTTCGATCAACTGCCACAGTCGTCGCGGCTCGATCATCTGAAGCGGTTGGCCGCGAAACTCGCGAAGGGGGCCCAGCCGCGCGAGCGGGTCGTCCTGGGTGGTCGTCACCGGGTCCCATTCGTCGGCGATATGGCAGGAAATGGTCATGCCTTCCGCCACCAAGGCCAGCGTCCCGGCCGTTTCTTCACGACCGCGTACCAGGGCGATTCGGGTTCCCAGCAGGCGCGCGCTCGGTTGGCCGAACAGCAATTGCCGCAGATCGATCAGCGGTATCACTTCCGCGCCGTAGGCTATCGTGCCCAGTTGGTGGCTGGGCGCGCCCACGATCGCGACCGGTTCCCGATACGGCAGCACCACGTCCACATCGCGACCATCGACGGCGCAAAGGAAGTGATTCACGCGAAACGGCAGGATCAACATGGCACGACCTCAGTGGAAGCGCACGGTTTTGGCGAAGAATTTGCCACTCGCGGTCTGGCTCTTGACCTTGAACCGGCTGACTTCGTCCTGAAGGTTCTGGGCCGCTTCGTCCAGCTCTTCCGCGACCGTTTTGAAATCGTGGATCGAATCGCTGGTCTGCTTGGTGGCTTCGTTGAGCTGGATCATCATCTCGTTGATTTGGGCGGCTCGCTTGGATTGCGATTCCACCCCGTGGTTGACTTCCTGGAAACGCGGTCCCAGGGCACGCACGCTTTCGATGATCTGCTCCAGGTCGCCGCCGATGCGGCTGGTATTCTCGACCCCCTTGCGGACCTCGGCCGTGAAGTTGGTCATCTCCTGGACACCGATCGTGACCGAGGTCGACATGTCCTTGGCCATTTTCTCGATGTCCAGCGAGGCGACCGCGGTTTGGTCGGCGAGTCGCCGGATCTCGCGGGCGACCACCGAGAACCCGAGCCCGTACTCGCCGGCCTTTTCGGCTTCGATGGCGGCGTTCAGCGAGAGCAGGTTGGTTTGATCGGCGATCTTGTTGATGGTCGAGGTCACCAAGTGGATGTTGTCCGTTTTCTCGCGAATGATGAAGAGCTTGGCGGAAATCGCGTCGGTGGCCTCCATCAACTTGTGAATCGAGCGCTCCATCTGGCCGAGGTTGCGCAAACCGTGGTCCACGGTCTGGGTCGAATCGTTGACGACCACGGCGACGTCGTTCATGGTCTCTTCGAGCGAACGCGCGGTGGTGGAAATCTCGTGGGAGATCTTGACGACCTCGTGGGTGGAGGAGAGCTGTTGGTGGGCGGTCGACTCCATCTGCATGGCGGACGTGGCGATCTGGGCCGTGGAGAGCGAGACCTTGCCGCCGGAGCGCTGGACCTCGGTGGCGAGGGCGTGGAGCGAATCGGTCATCTTCTTGACGGCGTAGACCAACTGCCCGGTCTCGCCGCGTTCGGCGATGCTGCGGGGATGGCTGTGGCCCTTGAGTTTGGAGAAAAGGCGTTGGGTCATGTCGTCCAGTTCGCGCTTGGCGTTGAAGAGATCGCCATGAGTTATGGTTTTCGTAACTTTAACCACTTCCGAAATCGGCCGCGCGATCTGGCCCGAAAGCAGGTACAGCAGCAATACCGCCACCATCGTCAGGCTGAATCCGATCGCCACCAGCCGGTACATCGTCTGCGTCGCTTCCGCCGTCACCACCGTGGCCGGCACGCTCACGTGCAGCGACCAGGGCGTGTTGGTTTTGCCCAAGAATATCGGGATCTGCAGGTGCAGGGCTTCCTCGTCCAGCGCCATGCGCGTGCCGTCGTCGCCGGCCTGACCCGCATTGGCGAGGGTGAAGGTCTCCACCTCGTGAATCTTCCTGCCGGCCAGCTCCGGTCGATCGGTGGCCGCCGCGATGGTCCCGTTGTTACTGACCAGGATCAACTTGCTCGAGGGGTGGAACCGCACGATCTCGTTGGCGATGCGCTGCAGGAAATCCAGCGAAAAATCCACCCCGGTGATGCCCACGAATCGTTTCTCGACCCGTTGATCGACCTGTTTTTTGATGACGATCGGCACCACCAGCGACGTGATCAGCAATTTCTTTTCCCGGTTGGCGTCGACGCTGGTTTCCTGGGGGCCGATAATCGTTTCGTAGGGGTCGATGATCGCTTCCTTGTGGGTTTTCTTGGGGATTTGGTAGTAGTTGCCCTCACCCTCCACGTCGTAGTAGTAGAGCGGCCCCACCGTCAACTCGCCGTTCATCTCGCGGTTCCAATAGGGCACGAAGCGGCCCGTGATGTCGTGACCGATGGTGTCCACGTAATCGTCGTCGCGCGAGTCGAAGGCGAAAGGTTCCCAGCCCGTGTAGACGCCGATGAACTGTGGGTTCTCCCGCAGGACCGTGCGCAGGATGGCGTTGGCTTCCTCGCGCGTCAGGCTGAAGCCGTTGTCTTCCTTGTGCGCGATCAGCGTGTGCGACAGGGTGCGCGCCGTGTCCATCGCCAGCTCGATCTCGTTCTTGACGCGGGCCGCGTTTTGCTGGGCGAAGGCGAGGGCCCTGGATTTCATTTCCTCGATCGCGCGGTTCCGAACCGAGATCGCCGAATAACTGATGATCATCCCGGCGGTGAGGACGAGACAGCAGCCGGACCAGAAAGTGATTTTGGCTTGAATGGAGCGAATCGACATGGGTCATCCTGAAAGAAGTGAATTGCTTGACGTTGCCGTGAAAGATCCCGAGCCACCAATGCAAAAAACCCGAACGCCGGATCGCTGGGAAACGGGTTCGGGTTTCGGGTGTGGCGACGGGTTCGCCGTTACATGTTGACCCGACCCAGCGGTTGAATGGTGATCTCCGGTGTGAGTTCCTGGTAGGAAAGCACGGGGAGCTCGGAAACTTCCATTTCGATCAACTTCTTTACGTAACGGCGAATGTCCATGGAAATTAACAGGACGGGTTTCTGCGGATTCTGGGTAAAGTCGCCGACCTCTCGCTGGACGGCCTGCACGATGCGCCGCGAGGTGTCCGGATCCAGGGCGAGATAGCTGCCGCCCGAGGTCTGGCGAATGGCCTTGCGGACCACTTCCTCGAGGCCCGGATCGAACATGTAGGAAGCGAGGATGTTCTGGCCGCCGCTGTATTTGTAGCTGATGAAGCGGCGCAGACCCATGCGTACGTATTCGGTCAGCAGGACCACGTCCTTCTCTTTCTGGCCCCACTCGATCAGGGTCTGCAGGATGGTGCGCAGGTCGCGAATGGAAACCTCTTCCTGCACCAGGCGCTGGAAGACCTCGGTGATCTTGGCCACCGGCAGGATGCGCTGGACTTCCTTGACCAGCACGCCGAAGCGCTCTTCCATGTGGTCCAGCAGGTATTTGGTTTCCTGCAGGCCGATGAAGTCGTCGGCGTGTTTCTTCAGGATGAAGGAGAGGTGGTAGGTGAGCACCTGGGGCACGTCCATGAAGGGAATGCCTGCACTCTGGAGCAGGGAGCGCTTGCTGCCGTCGACCCACAGGGTCGGCAGGTCCGGCAGGAAATCCGCGCCTTTCTCGTATTCGATGCCCATGATGCGCAGGTTGTCCTCGGCTTCGCGCACGAACAGTTTGCCCGGGATCACCTGGCCCTCGGACATCGGGATCTCCTGGACCATGATGGTGTAGCGGTTGGGCTCCATATCCTCGGCGAAGCGCAGGTGGATACCCGGGAACGGCACGCCGAGATCGTAGTAGAGCGCCTTGCGCACCCGCACCAGTTCGTTGTTGAGCACTTCCGGCTGGATGTAGTCGCGGATGTTGGCGGACACGTCGATCAGCAGCGGAATCGTCAGCGAGAAATCCTCGCCCTCGGTTTCCTGGCGTGGTGGACGTTTATCGCCGGCCGCGGCCATGGCGGGCATGCCGCCACCGGCGGTTTCCAGGGCCTCGCCGCTTTGCGAGCGCTTGTACAGGGTGTAGCCGATGCCGCCGATGACCAGGCCCAAACCGATGAACTGGATCTTCGGGAAACCGGGAATCAACGCGAACGACAGCAGGATGGCGCCGCCGATGGCGAGCGCTTTCGGCTGGGCCAGCACCTGGGTGCCGATGTCGCCGCCCAAGTGGGGCGAGTCCTCGTTGGAGACGCGGGTGACGATGATCCCGGCCGTAATCGAGATGAACAGTGCCGGAATCTGCGAGATCAAACCGTCGCCGATGGTCAGGATGGCGTATTTCTGGAGCGCCTCGCCGACGGGCATGCCTTTCTGCATGCTGCCGATGGCGATCCCGCCGAGAATGTTGATGCCGGTGACGATCAGGCCCGCGATGGCGTCGCCCTTGACGAACTTCATGGCACCGTCCATGGCGCCGTAGAGCTGGCTCTCTTTTTCGACGTTGTTGCGGCGACGGCGCGCTTCGTCGATGTCGATGGCGCCGGCGCGCAGGTCGGCGTCGATACTCATCTGCTTACCGGGCATGGCGTCCAGGGTGAAGCGGGCACCGACCTCCGCGACGCGTTCCGAACCCTTGGCGATGACCATGAACTGGACGATCGTGATGATCAGGAAGATGACGCCACCCACGACGAAGTTACCGGCGACGACCAGGTTCCCGAAGGTGTTGATGATCTCGCCGGCGTAGGCGTAGAGCAGGATCTGGCGGGTGGTGGTGATGTTCAGTGCCAAACGGAACAGGGTGGTGAACAGCAACAGGGTGGGGAAGGAGGAAAGCGAAAGCGCCGAGGGAATATAGAGCGACAGCATCAACAGCGTCACCGCGATCGACAGGTTGGCCGCGATCAGGGCGTCGACCAGGAACGGCGGCAGCGGCAGGATCATCAGTGCGATGATGCAGATGATCAGGACCGCCAGGATGATGTCGGTATATTTGGTAGATTGTAGGAGTAGGTTCTGGATTTTATTCATAGCTGACTTCTTCCGCTTGGGTATTCGGTTCGGGTTCGACCCCGTCCGTGATTTGGCGCTCCTCGATGTAGCGGTTCAACATGGCGCGCGCCGAATCCTCCCGGCCCAATCCCCACAGAGCCTTGCTCTTGATGAAGAAAGCCTCGGTCTTGCCCGATCCGGAACCGGGGTTGTCCAGGAACCGGTCGGCCATCAGCAGGCACTGTTCGAACTTGCCCTGTTGCAGATAGGTATAGGCGAGGGCTCGTTGCAGGTAGGCATCGTTGGGATAGAGCTCCAACAAGGCGCGAAAGAGGATGCCGGCCTTGTCGATCTTGTGGTTGCGGAGATAGAAATATCCCAGCAGCGAGAGGAATTCTTTTTCTTGTTCGTCCATGGTGTTCGGTTCCGTTTTGTGTGTGGTGGGCCGAGGGCACGGTGATCGCCGGGTTCGAGGTTCGGCGACGCGGGTGGGCGGCCGGTTGGGTCAGGCCTTGTGCAGCGTGTTCTGGTAGGTGATCAGCAGATCCATCAGGTCCTCTTCGGCTTCCAACAGTTCGGCCGCTTCCTGCAGCGCCTTCTTGTTGGTCCAGGGACCGGCTTTCTTGATGGCCTCGCGCAGCGACTTCTGCGAGCGACCGATCAGGGAGCGGTAGACGGCGGGGATCAGGATGCTCTTGTCCTGGAGCTTGGTCTGCAGCGACTCCAGCAGGTTGAGTTCCAGGTTGGGCGTGCGGATGACCTTGTCCAGGTGCTGGTTGACGCGCGATTCGCTCGGCAGCAGCGGGCGCTGTCGGTCGGGCAGGCGGACGTCTTCCTTGAGGTCGCCCTGGAAGATCTGCTCGATGCCGCGATCGAACGAGAGAATTTTCAAGGGGTCGGCCATGCTAGGTACTCCTGGTGGGATGGAATGGGATGCCGGCGTCAACCGGACTGGACTTCGAAGGTCCAGACATTGCGGCCGGATTCGCGTCGGTACTGGAAGCGATCCACGAGTTTGCGCATGAAGTAGAGGCCGAGGCCGCCCACTTCGCGGTCGAGGATGGGGGCTTCCAGGTCGGGTTCACAGATGAGGTCGGAATCGAAAGGGGCGCCGCCGTCGCGAAACACCAGGACGATGGTGCCGCCGAGGCGCTGGATGGTGATTTCGATGGCACCGGCCGGCTTGTCGCGATAGGCGTGAATGATGATGTTCGTCGCGATTTCTTCAGCCACCAGTCCCATGTGCAGCACGCGTTTCTCGTCGAGGCCGAGGCCGCGCATCTGCACTTCCACGATTTCCATGATTTCGCGAACCGAATCCAGCTCGGCCGGACATTCATGCTTGTACATGGTGAGCCTTTAGGATGAATTCTCGCGGACGACTCGAAGAACCGGTCGGAAGAGGGGGGAGGCCTCAACCGAATACCGCTTTGGCGCCTTCCAAGTCGTCGTAGACTTTGATGATGTTGTGGAACCCGGCCATTTCGATGATTTCGCGAACCTGGGCCTTCAGCCCGCAGAGGACCAATTTGCCTTGGCCATGGACCTTTTTGGTGGCGATGAGAATAACCCTCAAGCCGGCGCTGCTGATGAACGGGACCTCGCTGAGATCGAGGATCAGGTTGTGTTGACCGGCACCGATGGTGCGCAGGGTCTTGTCCTCCAGCTCGGAGCAGGTCACGGAATCCAGGCGTCCGGCGACGCGGATCACGGTCAGATTATCCAAAGTATCGCATTTTACGGTCATGTAACATTCCTGTGGCAATTGCGCGATGTGGGATGGTTCGAACGGTCGCGAGGAGCGCTGCCGAGCGGATCGACGGAGGTCCGGAACGCGCCTTCGAACGGGTTTGATACGGGGTTTCGAGGCAAACCCAACCTATCATAGGACGAGGACGGTCGAGCGGAAAGGACACTGCCTCACCGCCATGGGAATCAGGCTGCCTTGTCGTGCAATTGAGCGAGGATTTCCAAGGTTCGGTCCAAGGTTGGCGGAGAGAACTCCACCTCGGGGATCTGGGCCACGAATACCAGGTGATTGTCACCGCGCATGGCGGCGGTCACCGCAATCGGTAGCGCTTCGCGGAAATGGCAGGCGGCCAGTGCTTTGGCCGGGTAACCGGATTCGTAGGGCGGCATCTCGCGGCTCAGGTAGACCAGAACCGTTCCCGGTGCCTGCTCCAGGTAGAGCGTGCCCATTTTTTCGATTTCGAGGCAGACGACCCCCTGGTCATTGAAGGTCAGTTCGCCCAATTGGATGCTTTCGCCAAAGGTTCTCAAGGTGTCTTCGACCCATGTCATCGAGTTGGCTCCTTTTGGTTGGGAATCGCACTTGGCGGGGTTGAGGGGTTGAGAGAGGGTTCGCGGATCGGTCGATGCCGCGGAAGTCGTGGCCGGGGCCTACTCTTCCGCTTCCAGCATCTCCTCTTCCTTGTCGATCGCTTCGTCCAACGCTTCCTGGGTCGCGTCGATCAACTTTTCGCGGCTTTCCAGGTCGTCGTCGAACACTTTGAGGGGCAATTCCTTGATCATGCCGCCCAACTCGCGCAAAAAGTAGATTTGGGCTTCGATCACGGTGATCCCGACCGCCTGGGCGAACTTGGCCACGTGGTCGCTGCGCAACCACTTCTCGGCCTTGAGGCCCATCAGGCGGGTCATGAATTCCTTGGTTTTGGTTTTGGGGGTCAAGCGGTAGGCGCGGCGAATCTTTTCCAGGAGTTCGGCACAGTTGCGGTGGATGTTGCCGAGCATTTCCAGCGAATAGAGATCGTCGATGACGCGCTTCAATTCCACGTGCGAAATCGAGGGACCCTTGCTCTGCAGATCGCTGCCCACGGCGCGTATCAGGAACTCGATCGCCTTCTGGAAATCTTCGTCGCCGTGGTTTTCCAAAATTTCGTTGTAGGTTTCGTGGAAGCCCTCGTACTTGAGCACCGTGTCGCGGTAGAAATCGCGCAGTTGCTGGGTGTCGCGCAGACCTTGCGAGGAGAATTCGGCGGCGTCTTCGCTCACGTTGAAGCCGGCGCGGATGGCCGGGCCGTCTTCCTCCATGGCCTGTTCCATGGCTTCCTGCAGGCTGGCGACCAGTTCCTCGTGGCCACCCTCGGCCGACAGCATTTCCTTGGCGTACTGCATCGCCCCGTATTGCTGCGACACGTCCTTGAAGAACTTGCCCACTTCCTGGCGGAGCTGCTCCGGGTTCATGTCGCCCATCTTCTTCAGGTGCGACATGAACTTGTCGAGCTGTTCCGGCTTGTCCATCTGCTTGAGCTGCTTCAGGTAGAACTCGGCCTTTTCCAGTGCGTTGGCCCGAACGCCGCGGACCGTGACCTTGCGGCTCTTTAACTTCTTTTCCACCTTTTCACTGGCGCTGAAGGTCATCTCTTCGGCCGCGTCGGCGACCATCGAGGCCGCATCTTTGACCTGGGCCACCCGCTGGCCGCGCATTTGACCCATGGCCTGCCCTTGCTGGGCGATGACGTCGTGGTGGGCCAGGTTGTGCATCTGTTGGTGAAAATCAAGGCGTTCGACCATGGGTTACCTCAAATGTGGTGGGGTTGGGGCGCGTCGTGCGGGTCGATGGCGGCGAAGGGAATCGGGTTGCGTGGGTTGCCAGTTTTCGATGGCGCGCGGCGAATCGACACCCTGAGGGAAATCCTAACGAGCGAATTTGGAGGAATTGTGGAGTGGGTTGGAAAAAGCAAAGATTACCTCCAGGTATTTAACTCCGCCCGGTTTTCCGCGGGGGCGAAGGAAAATTGACAATCGGGAGAAGTGACGAGCCTCATCACCAGGCCTTCGGATTCGAGCGACAGCTCGAAGTTCAGGGACAGGATCAGGCGGCTGACGCGCGGATCCACCTCGCAGACCTGGGATTCGGTCGGATCGGTCAAGATCCCGCAGCGGCGGCTGAAAGTCATGGCGACGGCGACGCCGGTCTCGCGGCAGCGCAGGCGAAAGCCCAGCCGATCGGTTTGGGGGTCGGCGCTTTCGGTCACCACCGTGCTGCCGTCCGGCCAGGCCAGCGGTGAGGCGCCGCTTGCGAAGCTGCGCTGCACGGCGGTGAGCGGGGCGGAACCGAGAAGGCGGGAGAGGGCGTTCAACCAGGCCGAAGGCGCGACGCCCTGTGGTGCCAGCGCCGAAAGGGCCTTGCGAACGGCCGCGAGCCGTCGATCGTCCAGCTCGTCCTCGGATGCGACGGTCTCGTCCTCGAACAGCGCCGGGTCCAGCAGGCCTTTGGGAAAGCGAATCGGGTAGAGGCCGAGATCTTCGAGGAAAAAGGGACAGAGCGGTTCCTCGGCGTCGTTCGGGCGAGCGAGCCATTCCTGCATCAGGTCTTCGAAGATACCGCGGAACGAAATGGGCAGGGGGCCGCAATAGGGCGCGGGCAGGGCGGCCAGTTCCTGGGCTCTTTGGGCCGCCAGGGCCGCCAGCGGCTCGGTCAGCCGTTCCGTGACGAAGCGGGGCCAGGCGCCCGACGCCGTATCGGGCAACGGGGCGCGTTCGGCCGCGGCGTCGCGCTCGCGGAACCACAATTGGCGCAGCGGTTCGCCGGTCAGGCGCAGAAACTCCCAGATGCTCAGGCCCTGCGCGCGACAGGCCTCGAACAGGGCCGTCCGCAGTTCCATCTCGGCGACACAGCGTTGATCCAGGGAGTCGCCCAGCCATTGCCGGCAGATCTCGCGGGCCGCGCCGAACGGGATGCGGTCGATCAATGACTCGGCTTCGGAGGCGGTGGGCAGGGCCATGATGGACCACAGCTCGTGGCGTATCTCGCGGTTGGGCATCAGGCCGAAAAAGAAATAGGCTTCGCCGAACGTCAGCATGAGGTCGGTCAGCGTCTTGTTGTGGTCGAGCACCACCCAACGGCGGCCGCCATCCTCGTCCAAGACCAGGAAAAACTCGCTGGCGTCTTCCTGGCCGATGCAACCGTAGAAGGCGAAGGTTGCCTGGATCCAGGGAATCAAGGAAGCCCTCGAGGAAAAATCGCGCAGCACTTCCGGGTGATCGACCAGGGCGTGGAGGCCGGGCACGTAGCGTTGGAAACTACCCTGCACCCCGTCCAGTTTGACCCAGGCCGTCTGCGGGACGCCCAGCGCCTTGCCCAGTTCGGCGGCCAGGACTTCCTTGGCCGGGCCTTCGCCCATACGGGTTCCCAGATAGGAATAGCGACCCTCGGCGGCAGCGCGCTCGAGATGGCGTGCCGTATCGCCCTCCATTTGCCGGATTCGATCCACCTGGGGATGGTTGGTGGCCGGATCCTCGTGGATGCGCTTGCGCGACGCCGCGTCGGGCACGTAATCCTGGTCGCAGGGCTTGAAGACCCCGATGCGATGGGACGCGTCGCCACCGGTACCCCGTCGATCGAAGCAATACCAGGTGCCGCTGGCACCTTCCGGCTCCTGCTCCATCGCGATGCCGCGGGCCAGCGCGATGCGGGCCTCGGCCAATTCGGGGAAGGTGGCCACCTCCAGCAGGGTGGTCGGCAGGGATGGGTCGCTGTCGGCCACGGCCCGGGAAAGGGTGGCCAGCCGCTGGCCGTATTCGGCCTGGACGGCAGCCGCGTCTTCACCGCTCAGCGGCGTGTCGCGGGCAACGAATTTGTGAAGGAGGTCGCGTGCTTGATGCATGGTCGGATGTCCTCGATGCGGGTCGGTTGAGGGGGGAGACCGGTGTGGTGGGGTTTGTCGAACTGGGTTGTTCCAGCGTGCGGTGCCGGGTTGGGTCGTCGGGGAATCGCCTTGACGGCGGAACCCGCCGGGTCAGTATTGGGGATTGTTTTCGGCTTCGAGCTGCTGGACCCAGCGCAACACTTCGGCGACCGGTTCCAGCAGGTCCTTGGGAATGTAGTGGTCCTCGGGAGTCTGGTCCCACAGCGACCGCGCCAACGGCACGTTGCGCATGACGGGTATGCCTTCTTCCTTGGCCACTTCGATCATTTTCTTGGCGACGTGGTCCTGGCCCTTGGCCAGCACCATCGGTAGTTTGGTTTCTTCCTTGTCGTAGAAGAGCGCGATGGCGATATGGGTCGGGTTGGTCACGAGCACACTCGCTTTTTTGGTCTTCTGGACCGTTTCGCTGTTGATGAGTTCCTGGTGGAGCTGCTTGCGCTTGCCCTTGATGTGGGGGTCGCCCTCCATCTCCTTGTACTCGCGCTTGACCTCGTCCTTGGTCATCTTCAGCTTTTTGATGTGTTGGTAGTTCTGGAGGAAGTAGTCGACGACGGCCACCAGCAGGAAGGCGACCGCGGTGTAGATCGCCACCTGTTTGAGCATCGCGCCGAGCATGAAGTTGACGCCGGGCAGGCCCAGGTAGGGCAGCTTGACCAAGGGATCGATGCTGTCGCGAATGATGATGGTCAGCAGGGCGCCGAGAAAGGCGATCTTCAGGATCGACTTGATCAGCTCGATGAGGTTGTTCATCGAGAAAATCTTCTTCAAGCCCTCGACCGGGTTCAGTTTCTTGAGGTCCGGTTTCACCGATTCGAAGGCCAGCAGGGCGCCGACCTGGAAGAAGTTGCCCAAGACGCCCACGAAGGCGGCCACCAACACGAACGGCATCGAGACTTCCAACATGGTTCGGCCCACCCCGGTCACGACCGCCTTCAGGCCCTCGCGAAAAGGCTTTTCGTAGTATTGGGTGGGTAGCAGGATCATTTCCTGGAGGCGATCGACGACCCAACCCCAGAGGCCCGCGATCATGATGAACAGGGTGATGATGACCACAGCCGAGGGAACTTCCTTACTCTTGGCGACCTGACCCTTCTTTCGGGCGTCCCTCAGCTTTTTAGGGGTTGGTTGTTCTGTTTTTTCACTCATGGAGCACGTTCTTGATGAATTGGATGATGTCGCCGAGCACCAGGTCGGAGCCCATGAGCAGGTAGAAGACGTAGTAGGTATATATAATGAGGATGAAACTGCCCACGGCACTCTTGATCGGCATCGACAGGAAGAACACGTTCAACTGGGGCGCGAAGCGGTTGATCAGGCCCAGGCCGTATTCGGCGACGAACACGGCGATGATGATCGGCGCGGCGAACAGGACCGTGTACTCCATCAGGAGGTCGACCAGGTCGAGGAAGAAGATGGCGAACTCGGGACCGATGTTGGGAAAAAAGGAAAAGACGGGCCAGAGCTTGTAGGTCTCGAACAGGCCGCCGAGCACCAGCAGGAACCCGCCGCTGGAAAGGAACAGGGTCGCCAACAACTGCAGGAACATGCTGCCCAGCGGTGAGGTCTGATGGCCGGAAAGCGGGTCGACCACCTGGGCCATGGTGGTGCCGCGCTGGTTGTCGATGAAGAAACCGACACTCTCGCCGATCCAGAACACCACGCTCACCACGAAGCCGATGATCACCCCGATCAGGACTTCCTTGGCGAGCACGGCCACGATGGTGATCATGTCCAGTTGTTCCGGCATGGTCGGCGAAACCATGGGATAGACCATCAGGGTGAAACTGACCACGATGCTGTTGCGCACCATGCCCTGCAGGATCGATTGACCCAGAAAGGGGATGACCGAAAACATCGCCAACATGCGCGGCGCGCACATGGCGATGGTCAGTACCACCTGTTTGACCTGATCCATATATTCCATGATCGGTAACTTCTCCGAACCTATTTGACCGCGTAGGGGAACATTTCGAACATCTTGGTGCCGAACAGCAACAGCTCGGCACCCAGCCAGCGGGCCGTGAGAATCAAGGTGATCGTCACCGCCACCAGCTTGATGGCGAACGACAGGGTTTGTTCCTGAACCTGGGTCAGGGCCTGAATCAAACTGACCAGGATCCCGGTGCCCGCCGCCATGATGATGGGCGGCATCGACAGAATCAGGACCAGGGTCATGGACTGGATGGTCAGGTCGATAATGGTTGCTTCATCCATGAGGGACCTCCTGGGGGCACTCAGCTATAGGTCAGGACCAGTCCGTGGATCAGGCGGGCCCAGCCGTCCAAAAGCACGAACAGCAAGAGTTTGAAGGGGAGCGAGATGGTCATGGGCGAGACCATCATCATGCCCATCGCCAATAGGATGTTCGAGACCACGAGGTCGATGGCGATGAAGGGTAGGTAGAGCATGAATCCGATTTGGAAGGCGGCCGTCAATTCGCTGACCGTGAAGGCCGGGACCAGCACCATCAAGTCGTCTTCCTTCAGGTTCGCGGCGCTTTCTTCCGGCCACAGGGCCTTGGCCGAACGCATGAAGAAGGCGCGCTCGCGGGCGTGGGAGTGTTTGTAGAGGAAGGCGCGAATGGGTTCCTTGGCCTCGCCGGCCGCGGCCACCAGGCTCTGGAGATCGCGTTCCTTGATTTCGGCCTGACGGAAGGCCTCGTAGGCCTGCTGGCCGACGGGTGCCATCACGTAGACGGTCAGGATGATGGCCAGTCCGTTGATGACCATGTTGGGAGGAATGTTCTGGATCCCCAGTGCGTTGCGAACCAGCGACAACACGACCACCAGCTTGATGAACGAGGTCACCATGATGGCCACGAAGGGGGCCAGCGACAAGGTCACCAAGACCAACACGATGTAGAGGGGATCGGGCATGGTAAATTGTTCCATGGTTGAGAGACTCCGTTATTTCAAGCTCTTGGCTGATTTGGGATGGTGGCGGGCTCCTGGCGAGGGCCCGCCCGTGATCAGTCCTGACCGTCGAACAGTTCCAGGAAGCGAACGCCCAGGTTGTCTTCCACCTGAACCAGCTCGCCGCTGCCGATGACCTTGCCGTTGGCGCGAATGGTGATCGGTTTGTCCAGGTTGTGCTCCAGGTCGATCACGAAACCGGCCTGAATGGCGCGCAGATCGCCCAGTGTCAGGCTCTTGCGACCCACCTCGAAGACCAGGTCCACTTCCAATTCGTCCAGGCCACCGGCCTGGGAAGCGTCGGTGTGTTCATGTTGATTCATGTGCATGCTCTCCACGATAAGTTGTTGATTTTGCTGGTGTTCTTGAGTTTGAAGCGGGCCGCCGAGAACCAAGCCGCCCGGAAAACTCAGGCTCGCTTTTCCTTCGCGGGCGAAGGCGTGGTTGTCCATCAGCACGATGTCGTGCCGGTCCAGGCCACTCAGGTCCTCGAAGCGCAGGCGGGTTCGGCCGATCTCCAGCGAGGCGGGGAAGGGCAGGGACGACCAATTGCCCAGAGCCACCTGCTGTACCTTTTCCAGGAGGTCGGCGAACAGGGCCATCGCATTGCCGCGGAACGAGATATGGCCGCGGATGGGCTGGCCGTCGCTCGTCCGGATCAGGCGGAAGTGGAGGGTGCGGCCGTAGCCTTCCATGAAGCGATCGAAGGTATCGCGTTCCTGGATGGGGTACAGCAACTGTCGAATGCGGCTGTGCAGGCCCGACCAGGCTTCGAAGCGCCGCATGACGTCTTCCTGAATCAACTCGAACACCGCGGCGCGCAGCTCGTCCGGCAGATCCTCGATCGACTGGCCCAGCAACATCTGGTGCTGGTCGTTCATGAACCCCATGTGCTCCAGCCCGATGCGTACCTGACTCTCGCCGGCGCCGATTTCGAAGGCGATGATCGGCTCGTAGTGGATGGGTGTCGGCGAGAAGATCAGCGTGTACGCCACGTCGCCCAGGGTAAGCGTCATACACCCGTTCTTGCGGAAGATACGGTTGTAGAGGTAGGCTTCGTGGCTGGGAATCTTGCGGGGGCGGAAGGCCCGAGGTCTGATTTTTGATTTGGTCGTCAACGGCATAAGTCGTCCTGTGCTTCGGAGTGGTTGGCGGTGCGGCGCGGGTCAGGACCCGGGGACCGCACCTGCGGAGGATTATTCTTCTTCCATCTCTTCGATCAGGTCACGTCGATGGCGCGAGCGGCCGTCGGAGTGCTGATCGCCTTGGCGATTGGCGCCGCTGTCGGCACCTTGATCCTTGAAGTTCAGCTCGACGCGAACCTCGCGGTCGTTCAGGCGCTCGGTGAGGAAGGCCTGGAGGTTGTCCTGCTTCTCGGCCAACAGGCGATAGGCGTCGGTGGATTGCGTCACCATCTGGATCTGCAGGGCGCCGGCGTGGCGCAATATGCGTACCTCGGTACCCGGCAGTACCGAATCCTTGAGCATCAGGCGCACTTCGCCGTCGCCGCTCAGCGATTTGTCGGAGACCAGAATGCGGTCGACGATCTTGTCGGCCACTTCGGCGATGGTGCGCATGGCCGGCGGCAGGGGACCCTGCGCTCCCGCGGCGCCCGAAACCGGGCGGTTCGCCTGCAACAGGTTTAAAATTGCATCGCCCGCGCTTTGGGGCTGGCTCTGGGAGCCGCCGCCATCGCCATCGCCACCCGCTTCGCCGTCGCCCGCTTCGCCGAGCCGTCCGAGGCCGGGGGCTTCGCCTTCGGCACGGGCGTCGAGGTCGGTGGTTTCCGGACCCGCTGCCGCGCCCGTATCGAGACCTTTGCCGGTACCCGTGGCACCCGCGCTGCCCAACCCCGCCAGGACCGCGTCGCCGGCGGAGGACTGGGTCGTGGCGTCGGCGGTGTTCGCCGTCTCGACACCGGGGCCCGTCGTGGGCAGGGTTCCGGTTCCGGTGGTCGGTTGGCCGCCCTCGGTGCCGAGCGATTGCGGCGCGACCGGTGCACCGTCGGCAGGTGTGGGACGCTGCTGCAACCCGCTCAACAGGGCCTGACCCTGGGACGGGTCGCTGCCGGTCGGGTTCGCGGAAGTCGAGGCCGGACCGGTATCGGTGACCGTGGGCCCTTCGGACGGCGCGATGGCGGGACCGCGGAACAGGTTGACCAGCGTGGGACCTTTCACCGGCTCGTTGGGCGCCTGCCGCCGATCCGTCTTGATCTGCTCGAGGCGGCGTTCCTCTTGGCGGCGCTTGTGTTTCTGGAAGGCCGCGAGCTGCTCGTCGGTGAGGCTGTCCAGCGGGAAATCGGGATCGAACTCGTCGCCATCCATCGGTTCGTCCTGGCCCTGACCGTCCTGGTCGCGGCCCGATTGGCCGTCGTCCTTCACCTTCTGGACCTTTTGCTGGGATTTTTTGTCGAAAAGCGAGAGAGGGGATGGTTGATCGTCACCGGTTTCGCGTTCATCGCGCTGTTCGCGTCGCATCATGTCTTCGAACGCGGATTGTTCGCCGTGGACATCGCGGGGCTCGTTGACGGCCGGCGCACCCGAGCCAGATGCCTGGCCCGCGCCGGGTGATTTTGGGACGTTTGAAAAATGTATCATCGGGTGCCTCTCGTGAACGCTTGATATAGGGAATACTTCAATTCTGCGTGGATGCCGGAGTGGGGATCACTCCTCTCGATCGTCGGAGTTCCGCGGCCTGTCGTCGTCTTCGTCTTCATCCTCGAAGCCCTTTTTCTTGACCTGGAAATCCTCCATTTCCTTCTCTTCCTTTTCCGCCTCTTCCAGTTGCGCTTCTTCCATCCAGATCTTCTTGTGTTCCTCGATCTTCTGGCGATCCTTGGCCGCGGCCTTGTGGGCCTCGCGCGCCTCTTCGAGCTTGGTCTCGGCCTCCTGCTTGGCGCGTTTGGCGTCCTCGATCGCCTTCTCGAAGGCCAGGTCGCGTTGGCGCAACATGTAGATGCGCGCCTTCAGATCGTCCAGGTCGCGGAGACTGACGTTCTTGCCCTTGATGTCGGCGTAGAGCTGGTCTTCCCGTTGCTTGCGCCAGGTCAGGTATTCGTCCTTCTCCTTGATCTTCTGGTGGATGAGCTTCTCGGCCTCCTCGAGTTTGTATTGGGCCACCGTGACTTCCTTGGCCGCGGCATCCTGGCGGAATTCGCGAACTTTGAGCAGGTCTTGCAATACGTATTTGATGTTGGACATGGGTGTTTTCGGTGTTTCCCGCAGTCAGGTGGGTTGGCCCGGTCAGCCGACCAGGCGCATCAGTTGTTTGAGGGTTTCTTCGTAGGGTTGTTTCTCGTCCGTGCGCTGGCGCAGGAACTGGTTGATCTGGTCGATTTTGGCGAGGGCCAGGTCGGCTTCTCGATCCGCGCCCTTCTTGTACTCGCCGATCTGAACCAGCAATTCGATTTCGCGGTACTTGGCGAGCAGGGCGCGCAGTCGTTCGGCGGCGGCGCGGTGATCGGGGCTGACCACCGCGTTCATGACGCGGCTGGCGCTGGCCAGGACGTCGATGGCCGGGTAGTGGCCGCCGGCGGCCAGCTTGCGCGAGAGGATGATGTGGCCGTCGAGGATCGAGCGGGTTTCGTCGGCGACCGGTTCGGTCATGTCGTCACCTTCGACGAGGACGGTGTAGAGAGCGGTGATCGAGCCTTTGTCGGAGCGACCGGCGCGCTCCATCAACAAGGGCAGGGTGGTGAACACGGAGGGCGGGAAACCGCGACGGGTGGGCGGTTCGCCCGCGGCCAGGCCGATTTCGCGCTGGGCCCGCGCGAATCGCGTGACCGAATCCATCATCAGCAGGACCCGTTTGCCCTGGTCGCGGTAGTACTCGGCGACCGCCGTGGCCACGTAGGCGGCCTTCAGGCGTTCCATCGAGGATTTGTCCGAGGTGGCACACACGATGACCGATTTCTTGAGACCTTCCGGACCCAGGTCGTGCTCGATGAATTCGCGGACTTCTCGGCCGCGTTCCCCGATCAGCGCCAGAACCGTGACGTCGACGTCGGCGCCCTTGACCAGCATGGACAGCAGGGTGGACTTACCACCGCCGGCGGCCGCGAAGATCCCCATGCGCTGGCCTTCGCCGCAGGTGAGCACGCCGTCCAGGCAACGCAGGCCCAGGGGCTGCGGGCGGTCGATGATCATGCGCTTCAGCGGATCGGGGGGCTCGGCGTATACGGGATAATAATCGGAGACGTGCAGCGGCCCCATCGTGTCGATGTCCAGCGGGTTGCCCAGGCCGTCCAACACGCGGCCCATCAATTCGGGGCCGACGGGCACCATGTGCGATTTCCCGGTCGGGATGACCTCGGCGGCCGACGAGATGCCCACCATGTTGCTGAGCGGGGTCAACAGGGCGCAGCCCTTGGCGAAGCCCACCACCTCGGCATGCACTTCCATCTCTTCCCAGGGGTTCTTCAAGATGCAGATCTCGCCGATCTTCACCGCCGGGACCACCGCCTTGATGATGGTCCCGACGACCTGAACCACGCGGCCCTTGACCTCGAGCGGGATGGTCTCCTCGATGGCGTTGTTGAGAACCTCGGTGATGTAGTTCAAGCTGCTGCCGTGCATGGGTTCGTGCTCCTCGTACGCGGATTCGGGGGGCGTCTAGCGCCGGCTTTGGAACGCCTTCTGAAGGGCGTTGTGAATGGCCTTGAGCTGAACGTCCAGGCTGGCGTCGACGACGCCGATCTCGCTCTCCAGCAGGCAACCGCCTTCGCCGAGGCGACCGTCGGCGACCACGTCGATGAAGTTGATCGAGGGGAAATCGGCCATGATCTTGGTGAGGTTCGTCTTGACGGTCTCCACCTGCTGGGGCGAAACCCGCAGGGTGACCTGCTTCTGGTTGCGGGCCACGGCCAGGACACTGCGCACGATGCGCAGGATCAGTTCCTGGTCGTCGATCTCACCCAGGATTTTCTTGACCGCCAGGATCACCGTGTTGGTGATCTCCTCTTCGATCTTGGCGAAGTAATTGACGGTTTGGGTGATGGTGTCCATCATCTGGAGGGACAGGTTCATCTTGCCCTCTTCCAGGCCGTCCTCGTAGCCGCGCTTCTTTTCCTGTTCGTAGACCACGCGCGCTTCGCCGACGATGCGATCGGCTTCGTGGCGGGCCGCTTCGATGAGTGCATGAGCCTCGGTAAACGCCTGATACTCGGCGGCTTTGATGATCTTTTTGCCGGGCGTGAACTGGAACCCGTCCTTTTTCAGTTGAACAAAGCTGCCCATTGGGGTGCCACCTCATGGATCAGGATTTTGTGGAACATGCGCCGGGCGCGGTCTTTTTCTTTCGCCCAAGGATTCTTGTAGAGCTTGAGACCTTTGCCTTTGGGGAATTTGAGCTGCAGTCGCTGAATCAGTGCCGGCGGCTCGTCGGCGAAACAGGCTGCAAGGGCCAGCATGCCGCAGTTCCGCACGTGGGCGTCGAAATCGAAGCCCACCTGGTCGGGCAGTCTCAGTGGCCAGCGGCCCACCAGGAAGGGCGCCTTCTTGATGGCGAACTGGTAGCTTTCCTCGCCGATGCTCTCGCGCACGAACAGCACGTCCTGGCGCGAGATGGCGGCCGCGATGCTGGGGCCGTTGAGGGCGATGCCCGCGTAGTAGGCCGCGTTGATCAGGTCGTCGGCATCGATCAGGGCCAGGCGGCGGTGCGGTTGCTCGAAGTCGAACCAGAACTGGTCTTTCAGGTCCAGGCGGTTCAGGATCGTGTCGGCCAGTCTCTGTTCCGTTCGCGGATTGTCGCGCAACATGCCGTAGAGGTTCGAAGGCAGCAGCTCTTCGACCCACGATGCGTGGATGTAGCGCGTCGGCAGCATGTTGAAGGCATACACCAACGGCATCAGCGTGTCGTCGCGCTTCTGCAGCAGGTAGCCGAGGTACGACTTACGCATTCGCGCCGGCCTCCGTCAGTTCGGGTGCGGTCTCGCCCTTCTTCTGGCGATGAAACAGGTAGCCGGCGGCGCCCGCGGCCGCGAGGAACAGTACGATCAGCACACCCAACACCGTCCACAGCGTGGTGACGGCATCGGCGGCGACCGGAATGCCCAGAACCTGTTTCATGGCGGGGCCCTCTTCGGCGATCACGACTTGCGCCGGAAACAGCGCCACCGTCACCTTGTCGTAGGTCAGGCCCTCGATGCTGTTGACCACCAGCTTCTTGATCTGCGGCACGCTGGCGGTCACGTTCGAATCCTCGCGGTACTTGATGAAGACCGAGGCCGAAGAAGGGGTCAGGTTGTCGCTCAGCGGATTGTTCTCGGGCAGAACGATGTGGACCCGTGAGGAGAGCACGCCGTCGATTTCGGCGATGGTGCCCGAGAGTTCCTGGGACAGGGCGTAGATGAAGCGAATCCGTTCCTCCAACGGCGAGGAGATCAGGCCTTCCTTCTTGAAGACTTTGCCCATGGTGGCGAATTCGGCTTTGGGATATCCGAGACTCTTGAGGAGATCGACCGATTCGGCGATCTTTTTCTCGTCGACATGAAGGACGTAGGTCTCCTCCGAACCCGGCACTTTTTGGCAACTGATGCCGTTGCGCAGCAGGATGGCCAGCATTTCGTTGGCTTCCTGTTCGCCCAGGTTCGAGTAGAGTTCGACTTTACACGCCGTACACAGCAGAAGCACGAGAACGGCGGTCAGCCAAGGGCGGAGTCTCCGGAAAAAAGTCGATGAACGGTGGTGGTGTGGTTCTTGGTGTTTCATGGTGTGGTCGCTTTCCCCAATCACTCAGGCTGCGGTTTTGGTGTGGATCGCTCGAGCGCCCGCCCCCGCTCGCCGTGAGCGCGGGATGGGCCGGCGGTTCGACGGACGGTCGAAAACCGCCCGTTACTGGTTGCGGAACAGGGTTTGGATGCCCTGGCTGGTCTTGTCGGCGACCTTGGTGGTCACGTCCTGTTGCAGGTTCATCTGCATCAACTCGACCTGCAGGCGAACGCCGTCCTGGAAGCTCAGGGGATTGATCGAGGTGTCGTCCAGCAGCTTGGTGACGTTGTTGATGTGACCCTCGTGGGTGGTACTGATCTTCTCCATGCCCTGGAGAATGATGTCACCCAGGTTCTCGGTGATCGGTTTGGCTTCGATGTCGGTCGGCGCGACCTCCGCCACCGGTTCGGTCATCGAGACCGCGTTCAGCTCGGGGGGATTCACGGAGTCGATGGGCCCGTTGGGACCGGCCGCCAGCAATTCCTCGAAGCGCGTCACGTCGGTGGGATCGGGTTCCAGGCTGCCGGGGCCGGTCTTGGCGGCATCGCCGACGGCTTGGGTGCCTTGCTCGAGTGTCTGCTGCAGGCCTTGCTGTAAACTTTGTTGTGCGGATGCTTCCAACATGGGACCTCCTTTGCGATATGGGGCGGGCGGCGGGACGATCGGGAGATCGGCCGCCGGTGAAGGGTCGGGGATCAGTCGTCGGCCAGCAGGCTCTTGGCCAGGGCCACCGCCGTCTCGTTGTCGTTGCGTTCGATCACGTCGTTCAGGACGTTCTCGCATTCGTGGGCGTGGCCGGCCTGGCGCAGGGCGAGACCCAGGAAGCTCTTGGTCAGGCTGTTCCCGGGGTTCTTGGCCAGGGCCTGGTCGCGCAGGATCGCGACCGCCTCTTCCGGTTGTTTCATGTTCAGTTTGGTCATGGCGAACCCGATGTGCGGGAACTCGCTGTCGGGACGAATGGCCGAGAGGCCTTCGAAAATGGTGATGGATTCCTTGAAAAAGCCGTAGCCACCCGCCAGATATCCGATTTCCATCAGCGTCTGAACGGTTTCGGTACTCACTTCCATGGTGTAGGCTCCTGCGATTGGGATGTGGGCGTGGGTTTGCGCTTCAGGTTCGGGCCGCTCGGTCCGCCCCGGATCGTTCGATCCGGAGCGATGCGCAAGCGACAATCAATCATTAGCGGACGTTGGATACGGTGTTCTTGAGACCGTCGCCCAGGGTCTTGAGCGCGTTGGTCTGCAGGTTGGTGGCGAGCGTCCACTTCTGCAGGCCGACCTGCATGCTGATCAGGTCCGCGGAGCTGGCGGTTTGGGGATCGAAGTTGTTGAGGTCGGCCAACATGGCGTCTTCTACGGTGTTGACGACGGAGGTCAGGTTGTCGTTGACGTTGGTGAAATTCAATGGCATGGTGGGTCTCCTTTTTGGTGTTGTCGGTCAAGTCAATTCGTGGGTTTGGGTGGAGGACGTCGACGGGATCGCCGCCGTTCGGCCTCGTGTGGTGCTCGGCAGGAAGCTAGCTGGCCGATTTCTGCTGGAGGCGGCGCCAAACGTGTTCGACGACCGTCTGTGCCGTTTCCAGGGACTCTTTCAGTTTGCCGGCCGCGGCGAAATCGTCGGGCGCGAGGCCCGCATCCATGGCGCGTTTGGTGGCGTGCGCCTGTTCTTCGAGGCGTTCCTGGATCGATTTGACGAAACTGCCGTCGCGGTCCTCGGACAGTTTGGTCTCCAGGTCCAGAAAGGTCGTGTTTTCCACGGTCATGGTCAGCTACCTCCGATTCGGTATTCGAATTCTTCACCGTTGTGGTCGAGGACCAGCTTGTTGCCGGTGATGGTCTTGATCGTTTGCCCTCCGGGCAGTTTGGAACCCTCGAACAGTTTGTCGCCCGAGGCGGTGGTCACGTAGCGCAGCTTGCCCACGTTGACTCCGGTAATTTCGACGTTCAGGTCGCGGTTGGCCGAGCGGCGCTTGCGGGCGACCGGTTCGATGCGGTTGAACTGTTCGGAGACCTCGAGGACCTCGCCGAACTTGGCGCGGTAGGCGGCCAGGACGGCGTTCCAGCGTTGGCGCTGGGCGTCGGAGAGAAAGCCTTTGACGACCAGCCGTTTTTCGGAATGGAGTTCCAACTTGACCAGGTCGATCAGGTTGGTCTCGCGCAGTTCGCGGGCAAAGAAGTTGAGCATGTCCGGCCAGGTGACCACTTCGTTGGTGATCGCCTCCACGCCGGGGATGTCGGCCAAAATGGTGCGCACGGCGTTGAGTACGGGCTCGGCCTTTTCGCTGAACCCGCGGATCACGATGTCGCCCTGGCCCAGTGAGGCCACTTCCAGGTCGAGTTGGTAGATCACCAGCACTTCGCGAACCGAATCGAGCAGGACGTCGATGGCCCAGATGTCGATCGCCATGGACGGGCTGATTTTCTTCAATTCACGGGTCAGCTCGGTTTTGATCTGGTTCGCGACGACGTAGCCGGAAATCGCCAGTTGGCGGTTTTCCTTTTGGTAGAAGTTCAGGTTGGCGAGCTCCAACCGCGCCAACACCTCGTGGATGCGCTCGGTGGGGCTCAGTTCCTGGGCTTGTTCGCCGGCGTGGGCCTGGTCCCCTTGATCGTTGGTCAGGAAGAAGAAGGCGACGAGCGCCACCAAGACGGCCACCGCCGCGAATCTGACGCGACCTCTCTTCTTGGGCGCGGCTTCCTGGTCCTGATCTTCGTCTTCCTGCTCTTCATCGGAGTCCACGTCCTCGTCCGCATCTTCGGTCTGCTGGGCCTCGGCCTGATTCTGGTCTTCGACCGGTTCTTCGCCGGGATTGGGGTTCATCAGATCGGGAAGGAAGAACATCGGCCATTTCTCGTCCTCGGGGCCCACGCTGAAATGAGTGGTTCCCACCGTGACGATGGCGAAGGGTTCCATTTCGAACTGCTGGCCCTCGGGGATGCGGTCACCGTTGACGCGGACCACTTCCTTGCCGAACGGCGCCACGGCCAGTTGGCCGGAGTTGATCGTGAGCGTCAGGTGCTTGTCGGCCAGGTTCTGGTCGTGGAAGATCAGATCGCAATCGTCGTCCAGGCCAATGACGTACAGGCCGTCCTTGAGCACGATTTCGGCGCCGACGTGGGGGCCCGAAAAGATTTTGAGCAGGAATTGCTGGTTCATGGTGCCTCGAGATGGTGGTGGGTCAGGCGAAGGAGTGAGTCGGTGAAGGGCGTGGGGCGCGTCTGGCGATCAGCGCGAGCCCGTATCCTCGGTTTCCAGCTCGAACCGGTTGGGGTCGAGGGGCAAGGGTTGCGTGTCGTAGAAGTTCGATCGACGCGGCGTGATCTGGTTGTGCAGCGAAATGCGATCGAGGTTCACGATGCGCGGGGTGATCAGGATCAGCCGCTCGACGGTCTCGTTGCGGCGTTCCTTGTGGCGGAACAGGTGCCGGAAGAGCGGGATGTTGCCGAGCAAGGGCACTTTTTTCAAGGTGTTGGTGCGTTTCTCCATGACGTAGCCGCCCACCAGCAGACTCTGGTTGTCGCGAATCATGGCTTGGGTGTTGATGGTGGTCTTTTGCACGACCGGAATGTTGTCGACGCGGCCGTCGGTCACGTTGCCGTCTTCCAGGCTCACGCTCATGCGGATCTTGGCGCCCTGTTCGTCGTTGATGATGTGGGGCATGACGCGCAGGGTGACGCCGGCCGAGACGTTGAACAGGTCGACCTCGCGATCGCCCTCCAGCCGGACGTAGAAGGTTTGGTTGGTTTCCAGTTGGGCTTCGACGTTGTCCAGGGTGAGGACCGAGGGGCGCGAGATGATGTCGGCCTTGCCGTCGGCCTCGAGGGCGCGGATACGGGCCAGGAAGTTCTTGCCGGCATCGCCGAGGATGGTGGTGAAGCTCAGGCCTTCACCCAGGGTCAGGCCCGAGTTGCCGAAGGCGAAGGTATCGTCCTCTTCTCGTTCGGTGGTGGCGAAAAAGCCACCGCTGGCCTGGCCTTCGTCCTCGTAGCGCCAGTCGACGCCCAGTTCGTGGGAGAAATCGGTGTTGACCTCGATGATGCTGGCGTGGATCTCGATCAGGCCGGCCGGCACGTCCAGGGTTTCGATGATTTCGCGGTAGAAATGAATGTTCTCCTGCTTGTCGCGGATCACGACCGCGTTGTTGCGCACGTCGGCCATGACCATCGGAAACGGCTGGGGCGGTCCGGGCTCGTCGCCCTGTTGCTCGGCGGGGGCCGGCTGCGGATCGATCTCGTCGTCCTCGGCGGCACCCAGGGAGCGCATGCCCGTGCCCTTGAGTTTGCCCACGCTGGCGGAACGGCGTCTATCGCGGTTCTCGATGGATTCCAGGCCGGTGTTGCCGGTCAGGATGCTGCGCAGGACCGTCACGACACCGGGAACCACGATGTCGCGGTCGTTGAAGGTCAGGGTCAAATCGTCGGCCCAGGCGTACTGCAGCGGAATCACCTCGACCACGTCGCGGGAGGACTGCATGGCCGCGTAGCGCTGGGCGTTGGCTTCCAGGCCGCCCGCGGTCTGGGTCACCAGCTCCACGTAGCGCGGCGGGCCGCTGACGTAGACCATGCCTTCCTCTTCGAGGGTCTTCAGGGGAAAGCGTTCGTCGTACAGTTCCACCAGTTTCAGGGCCGTGACCAAACGGCCGACCTTGGCGAAGCTCATGGTGATCAAGGTCGTCTGGATCTCCGAAGCGGGGTGCAGGTAGAGCACCGCACCGTCGAAGTACCAGATCAGGCCGTAGGCCGAGGTCATTTGATCCAAGAAGTCCGAGGGTGCCAGTTTGGTGAATTTGCCGCTGACCTTACCAACGACGTTCTCGCTGATGACGGCGACGATCCCTTGGTCGGCACAGAAGTTCTGCATCACCATCGTCAGGGATTCCTCGCGAACCTGCACCGTGTAGGAGGTGCTCTTCCAGGGAATCTCGGCCGCGAAGCCGGAGGTGGCGATGGCAGCGAACAGGATACCGAAAAGGGTGAATCTGAAGGCTTGGCTGTGGAGGTTGGCGGCTTTCACGTCGATGTCCATTCCTGATCAAGTGATTTGAGCGAGCGGGTTATTCAGGGCGTTTTGGGCGGAAAATTAGCGGAGCCGGGAGATCGGCCCTTCTTTTCGGGATGCTGAAAAAAGCATCAAAAGGCTTAATTATCGATTTCGGGAATCTGGTTGTCTATAAGGATTTTTGGAAGCTGCCGGATTCGCCGGTAGTGGCGACGGTTTTGGTTGCCGGGTTGCCGGTTGTCGGCTGCCTTGAACCGCGGTGCGTACCCTCGCGGTGCAGGCGCAGGCGAAAGCCGGCAGGATCACGGCGGCACCCGCTTACGGAAAGAGCATCATGGCCGGTGGACGGTGATCGTTTTGGGCGGGAGTGGCGATCCAGGCCTCGAGGCGATTGAGGTAGGCTTCGAGGGCTTCGGAGAAGGTGTCGGGGTTCAGGTTGCTGACGTCCAGGCAGCGGTACATGGTGATCTCGCGACTCTGTTCGTCGTAGGTCATCAATTCGCGCTGCTGGCCCATCTTGGCCAGGTTCAGCTTCATCAGGTGCTTGATGCGCTGCTCCGCGGCGTGGGCGTCGTCGTTGGGAATCTTGCAGACGGGGCTGTGGATCAGCACCGTGTAGCGACCCTCGGGGAAGATGTGGAGTACCAGGTTGCCGTCGAAGCAGAACTCGTAGGTGCCGTCGGCTTCGGGCTCGATGTCGCCGAGGCCCAGGCTGTGGGAAAAGTGTCGAATCAGCGTTTTGGCGTCCATGTGAAAACCTCGAGGAAAAAGTGGGGTGGAGAGAGCGGGCGGCTCGCTGGGAGCGCGTCGCCCGCTCGGCGTATGGCCCGAGTTAGGCCATGATTTTCTTGTTGGTGTCGGTACGCGAGGTGAGAATCGCGCTCAGCTTTTCGCGGATCTCGCGCTCCAGGTCCTTCATGGTCTGCATGAAGTCGTTTTCTTCCTGGGCCAGGGTCTCGGCCTTGGTCGCGGCGGTTTCGTCCTCTTTCTGGAGGGCTTCCTGCTCGCCCTTGGCGTACTCGGCACCGGCGGCACCGGCCTGGCCCATGCCCGTGGCCATCTGGGTTCCGCCCTGGGCGTAGTTGGAGTACATCTGCGATTTCTGGATGTCGGCGTCGACCGTGGTGTTGTTGTTGCGGAATTCCGCGTTGATCTCTTCCTTGGTCTGGGTGCGGGCCTTCATGATCTCGTCTTGGGAAAGACCGGAGTTCCGCTCCACCTTGGCCCGATTGGAGACGGCCTTGTCCAGTTCGAGCTTGGAGGCTTTGACCTCGGCTTCGGCAGCCTTGACCCGCGAGGGGTTGGGCGGCTGGGCGGCATTGGCTCTTTCCAGTTTGGCCTGGCTGGCTTTGAAGCCGGCGGCTGCGTCGTCGACCTGCGTCTGGGCGGCGCGAACGTCGTGCTTGGCCTGCAGGGTCTTGGTGCCCTTGAAGGAGCCCTGCATGGCTTTGCCGCTCTTGAAGGCGCCGACGCCACCGGCGATACCGCCGGCGATGGAGAGGCTGCCGGAAACGATGCCGGAAATCAGGGCCATCTTGGCCGCTTCGCGAATCTTGTTGGCCGCATCGCCAAGCGCCGTGACCTGCTGATCGCGAGCCGCGAAACGCGCTTCACGAGCGGCACGACGGTTTTGAACGGTCATCTCGTGGAACAGCATCATCAGTTCCTGGATGTTCATTTCACCGGCGTTTTCCAACTTGTCCAGCGTGCTTTGCATTTCATCGTTGCTGGGGTTTTGGTTGCCGGGGGCTTCGAGCGTCAGTTTGTCCCAGGCCTTGTTGAACGCCATGTCGAACTTTTCCGAGATGGTCAGGGTGGCGTTTTCGGGGTTGTTGTTGATTTGTTGTAACTGGGCGTCAATTTCGGTTTGAAAGGCGGTCGGGTCGAAACCGGTAACACCAATGCTGTCGATCGTCATGATTATCCTCCAGAGTGTATGTGTCTTACTTCAAAGAGCCGAGGGCGGAGCGACGTGGTGGTGGAAGCCCGGGATCGGGCCTCCACACCGGTTCGTTTAGACCATGTTGCGCGTGGTCTGAGAGATCGACTGCGAACTGGAACCCATGATCTGCATGATCACGGACACGTTGTTCTGCATGTTTTCGATCAGTTCTCTCAGGCGCTCCATTTCTTCTTCCATCATGGCTTGAAGCTTGGCCATCAACTTCTGGAAGTCCTTGGCATCGCCTTGGGCCTGCATCGCGTCGTTGGTTTGCACCGACGATGCGATTTGGGCGCTACCCTGGGCGACCATGCTGGCCGCGGAGGCGACTTCGGCACCGATCTGGACGATGGTGGCGATCTGTTTCGTCATCATCGAGATGGTTGTCGAGGCTGTAGCGCCGCCCGACATGACCATCGCGGCGATGTTGGCTGCCAGTACCGCGGCCATGACGATGATCTGAGCCGCCATCTTGGCGTCCTCTTCCGAGATGTCCAATCCGACGAGGCCACCCAGTTCCTGGATACCCTTGGCCATGAATTCGACGATTTTGTCCATGGCGCCGGTTTCCTGCAGGATCATGACCGTCATGTTCAAGGCTGCAGCCGCAAGGAGTGGGGCCGCCGCACCACCGGTCAGAATCGTGGCCGCCACTGCCGCAACCAGCGTCGCCGCTGCCGCGATCCAGCCGAAGATCTTGCCGATCTTGCTGCTCTTCTGGGCTTCCTTCATCTTGTCGATGGCTTCCTGGAGTTTGCCGAGCCGCTCTTTGTGAGCCGACTTGTTCTTCACCATGTTGTTTTTGATGTCTTCCTTGCTGAAGGCCTGCATCGCTTCGTTGATCGCCGATTTCAGTTCCAGCAGGGCCAGCGCCATTTCGTCCGCACTTTTCAGGTCGGTGTTGGGCACTTCCAGTACCGGGCGGTCACCTTTGGGGGGCGCGCCGTCCAGCGTCAGTTCCTTCTCCGAAAGCACGGTCAGGACGTTGTCCAGTACTTTCTGGAGGTTTTGGAGATCTTGGGCATTTTCAATTTCGGCACCGTACGCGTTGGGAATGGTGCTGAATTCACTGCCACCTACCGTTGTCATGATTGAGCTCCTTCGGTTTTGTCTTTTTCTTTGATGAGTTGCAGAAGTCCTTGAGCCCGGCCTTTCGTCTTCGCGTGTTCCGGCTTGTCACCGGCCCAGTGGACCGTGGCTTCCAGGGCGCTTTCGGCTTCGCCGAGACGTTCGAGTGCCAGAAGGCAGTCGGCCGCGTGAAGGTGGGCGGAGGGGTCTTCTACGTCGAGCATCGCCGCATAGCCATAGGCCTGCACTGCGCCTTCGTAGTTCTTGAGCATCTGCCGGCATGCACCCAAACCCATCAAATATTTCCGTTCCAAATGGTTGTAGAAGCTGAGGAATTTGAAGACGTCCTCGGCATCCTTGTATTTGCCGTGGTTGTACAACTGGTATCCCATGCTGTAGATGACTTCCAGGTCTTTCGTTTCGAATCCCCGGATGTCGGCGAGGGTACCGCCCTCGGAAAGAAAGGTCTGGACAATGTCCTGCAGGTCGTCCTTTTCGATGATCTTGGGCTCTGTTGCCATTTGAAATCTCCTTGATTCTTCTTGAAGAATGATTTGGCGAGAACCAAAGCACGACCTCTGTCCTTCCGGGACAATCGTACGGCGGCTTCGGATCGGAACCTACCCGAATTGATTCGGGCTTGTTTGAAGGGTGTTGCGGTGAGACGCGTTCGGCGTGAATCGGATCCAGCGCCAAAAGTGTCGGTGAAATTCGGCGATCCTCGCAACTAGGTGAAGGATCAGTAGTTGCGGATGATGTTGTCCTTGGAGCCAGAGAACTTCTTGATGAAGTTGGTCATCATGTCGAAGGATTGCGTGTACTTGTTGTTGAGGTTCTGAAGGCGGATCATGTCCATCTGGGAAGCGCTGTTCTGGGAGTCGATGAAGCCCTTCAGGTTCTCGATGTTCTGGTCGAACTCGGTCTGGTTCTTGTTACCGGTGTTGAAGTCGATGCCGTATTTCGAAGCGAAGGCGGCGGCGTCTGCGGGAACGTCGGCCTTGCCGCTGCCTTTGGCGGGACGGGCGGCGCGCAGGGAAGCCAGGGCGGATTGCGCTTCCTTCAGGATGGCGTTCTTCTTTTTCATTTCGTTGGCTTGGTCCATCAACTGGCTGTTGATGTTGTTGGCGCGCTCCATCTGGAGGGTCACCAACAGGGTTTCGATGTCGAACGACTGGCCATCCATGATGAACATGTCGCCGGACTTAACGATGTTGTTTACACCCATATCAGTCATGTCTTTGCTCCTAATTCTTTGTGCTTTATGGCTTGAGGATTCTGGGTTTAGGCGCCGTTTGCGGCTTCTTCGCCATGACTCGAGACTTCCGATCGAGCTTCAGTTGGGGCGATACCGGAACGCGTTCTAGATGCGCATCCGCGGAATGCGGGCCTTGCTGCGACGGGGCGTGGTCTCGTTTTTGAAGCGGTCCTGCGCTTCCTTGATCTCACGCGCCACTTCTTCTTCCCACTCGGCGAGTTCGGCCAAAATGCGCTCGCGCTCGGCCTGCGGGACTTTGTCGCTTTCCAGATAGCGCTTGGCGGCATCGCGCTCGATGCCCAATTCCTGATAGAACTCGTCGGTCTGACGGACCAAGGCTTCGGCCTCTTTGATCATGGTGTCCATCTTTCCGATGAGTTCTCCAGCCTTGACTTCGGGGTCTACTTTGGTGCTCATGGCGAATTTTCCTCCTCGTTCCAGGAACCCTCACGGGCCCCTCATCCCATATTCCGATGATTAGTAGTTGCGGATGATGCTGTCTTTGGAGCCGGCGAACTTCTTGACGAAGTTGGTGGCTTCATCGTAGGCCTGGACGTACTTGTTGTTGAGGCTCTGGAGGCGGATCATGTTCATCTGAGAAGTGGCGTTCACGGAGTCCATGAAACCCTTGACGTTCTCGATGGTGGCTTTGATGTCGGCCTCGGTCAGGTTGCCGTCGCCGTCTTCGTCGACGATCGTGACGTTGTTGGCCTTCAGGAAGTCGAGCGTCTTCTGGTCCAGTTCGACTTGCTTGTGCTGGTAGGTTTCGGCGGTGGCGACGGCTTCGGTTTCGAAGTGCATCTGTCGGTCGTTGTTCCCCAGATCGGTGCCGTTTGCGGTGACCCACTGATTCACACCGGAACCTTCGTAAACCACGTGGCCGTCGGTGGTGTCGGCGTCCAGTTGGCGGCCGTCGAGGGTGACGTCGCTGATGTTCAGCGGGGTGGAGTCGTTTTGGGTCAAGCCGGTGACCACGACCGCTTGGTCGCCCTTGGTGATGGTCAGGGTGTCGGAAGTGGTGTAATCACTGTTGCCCCACTGTTTGGTGCCGACGCTGATCTTGGTGCCGTCGTCCAATACGAAGGTCGTGTCTTTTTTGAAGTCCCAGTCGATCTTGCGATCGCCGTCTTCGTCCACGTGCGGGTCGCCCCAGATGCGGGTCTTTTCGCCGGTGGGCTGACCGTTGTCGTCCAGCTTCTCGATGGTCCAGGCACTGCTGCTTTCGTCGAGGCTGATCTTGTAGCCGTCGAGCGTGATTTCGTTGTTGGATTTATCGACGGTCCAGGTGGCTTCGTCGGGCGTGGCGGCTTTGGATTCGGCCACACGCAGCGCGGCGAGGGCCTCGTTGGCGCCCTTCAGTTTGTTGTTGATGGTTTTCATTTCGCGAGCCTGGTCCAAAACCCCTTCGTTAATGAGGTTGGCGCGCTCCAGTCTCAAGGTCATCAACAAAGTTTCGAGATCGACTTCTCCGCCCTCGATCAAGCCGAGTTCGGTCATTCCTGCGTTGTTTACACCATCAATCATGTCAATGGTCCTCCTGTGGTGGTATTTGGCCGGAATCCGGCCGTAAGCTCACTTGCGGGATCCGTCGGACCGCCGCCTTGTTCGGTAGTGCGCCCTGTGGCGCGTTTTCTATAAGAGGTAGGAACTTGTCGAATCGGTAACCCGGAGTCGACGCTTTATCGGGGTGGGCGCTTTTTCTCGATATGGAGAAAAAGGTCGAATGCCCGGGCTTCGATCTTCGCGACCTCCCGGTTTTTTCGGTAAAGACGGTCGCTATACAAGGACGAGATCGAAAGCGGAAGTGGGGATCAGGGAGCCGTTTTGCGTGGCCGTTCAGTGCCCTGCCTCCTTGATGATGAAGTCTAAAAACCAAATGTGGAGCAAATATGTAGGGTGTTCTTTTTTGTGGAAAAAATATCTGGAGGACGTTAGTTGACGTGAGTACGTAAACGCTCTCGTAGTTATATTGATTTGAAAACCGCCATGATAAGTAAAGGCCTGCTAATTTGGTGTATCGGGTAAAGTTGGCGATCGACTCGACCCCAGGCGCTCGGATCGTCCTTCGCGAAGCCGAGCCTCTTGGTAGGAATGGACTCGGATTCGGGGTGACGTTCCCGTTGAAGCTGCCGTACATCCGTGCCGGAAACCGCGTTCATCGAAGCGGATTCGTTGTCGGTGATGGGAAGCTTCATTGCTTGATTTAAATAGGTTGTGTGGATAGAGATGTTGCTGTTCACGATCGTGGTTCGATCGAGTGGATGGATTTGCTCCAGGTCTTTTGATGAGATTCGTGTTCTGTCTTGCATGGGTGTTTTTGCTTTATCGTTTAATTTTTCGACTGGCGCCCGCGAAGACGGTGTTCCGGTCGGTTCAGGTCCGGATTCGCTGGCCGGATCTTCCGAGGTGTGTGGGAAACGGAGGAAAATTCGTGGAAGTGGCCAGCATTTAATAGCACGCCGAGGATTCGCCGTTCGCAGGAAAAGATGTTTCGGTGTGAGCCCGGTCACACTCTCGGGGCGGCCGCGATTCCGGGCCTGCACAATTGGGGAGGAAATGTGCACGGTGGAGGGGGGGGGGGCTCCCGAATGGGCTTGGTTTTGTCGCCTGGGTTTTCCTTTTTACCACGGAGGTCGCGGAGTTCGTGGAGGTGGAGGGCCACGCCTCGAGGGAAAACCCGATCGAAGCGGAGGTCTCCGGAGTTACCGCATGCGCGCAAGAGGCGTCGCCGCAGTAGGTTGGCCCGCTGGGCCGACACTTCGAAGCAACATGATCAACGGTGCCAGGTTACTCCAAAGAGCGAAGCGCGCTCTTTCCCCGAGTGCCAAAGCGGAGTGATCTGCTAGCGGAGTCCCCGCATGCAGACAGAGGCGTCGTGCCTGTAGGTGGAGCAGCCTGCTCCACCAATCGAAGCGACCTGACACAGATCGAAATCGATCATCGAGAGATCTAAAGGCCCGACTTATCTGCTTCGCTGTTTTATCACTTGATCTTGCGAAGCGTGGATCGCTTCGAAGTGTCGGGCCAGCGGCCTTACTGCCCTGCCCAACCTACTGCAATGGGAACCTCAAAGCATGCGGGAACTCCTCGTCTGGATCGCTTCGAAATGTCGGGCTGGCAGCCCAACCTACTGCCGCGCCGACCCTCGAAGCATGCGGGAACTCCTCGTCTGGATCGCTTCGAAGTGTCGGGCTGGCAGCCCAACCTACTGCCGCGCCGACCCTCGAAGCATGCGGGAACTCCTCGTCTGGATCGCTTCGAAATGTTCATCCAGCGGGCTTACCGCTCCTGATGAACCGATCCCGTGGGACACGTAAACCCATCGGCACCTATTAATAATGTAGGGAAGCGGCGACTCAGGCGTTGAAATGCTGGCGACTCTCGTCCAGACAGGTGTAGAAGGAACGGGCCAGTTGGCTGATCTCGGGATGGTTCAATTTGTCGATGCGCGAAAGTACGGCCTCGCGATTGCGATCTTTCGCCAAGATGTGGAAGCGGCGCTCCTCGACGTATCGCTGGATTTGACCGACGAACTTGGGATAGTTCTTCTCCGGGAAGAAGGCGCGGATCTGATCCAGGATCTCGGTGAGTTGAAGGGTCAGGGCGGTGAGGCCCATATCCTCGTCCATGGCCGGCAGCTCGTCGGTATTCAGGTGGTGATTGCCGCTGTCGTCGAACGAATCCGAGTCGCTGTTCCCCAAACCGGTGCTCTCCAGGGACGCGCTGGTCGTGGCTTCGTCCAGATCTCGGGTGTTGCCGAACTCGGGCACGCTCTGGAAATCTTCCGGATCGCCAGGACTGTCGATGTCGCCGAATTCGGGGGCACCGTTTTTGGCGGACATCTCGAGATCGTCCAGGTCGTCGCCGTCGATCGTGGCGTAGTCTTGCAGTTCGGACATGGACTCCGCATCGATTTCCGATATGTGGTCGAAGCTCTCTTCCGCGCTGGGTGTCGCCTCCAGCTCGCTGTTCTCTTCTTCCTCCCGAAGCTCCTCGTTCAGCTCTTCGTTGAGGGATTCGGTGAGGTCTTCGGTCGGGCCGTCGTCGAAATCGTCGGCGTGGATGTCCGAGCTCAACGCCACACCGAAACCGTGGTCTTCGGAGATGTCGGCACCGTCGGGCGCTTCGTCGTCGGGCTCGATTTCACGGTTGATGATGGCCCATGGGTCCTGGTCCCCATCGACATCCCCGGCGTCCTCGGCGGGCGTGTCGAAGGCCTCCGGCTCGTCGTCCGAAATGGCCATGGCCTCGAACTCATCGGTATGCACTTCCTCCACGTCGTCCTGAGTGTCCAGGGTCGAATCCAAGGTGAGCGCGGCACTTTCGTCCAGATCCTCGGCCGCCTCCGCCGAAATCGAATCGATGGCGATCGATTCCACGGGGTCGACATCTCGTTCGACGGCGGACGAACCCGTCGTCATCATTTCGCCGAGATGATCGACCTGAAAGGCCCCCGCGTTGGATGGGGCTTCCGTCGGCTCCGGCGGTGCCGTGCGGAACTCGGGTTCCTCGACGGCGCTGGCCGATACGTCGTCCACATCGTCGGGCAGGGTCGCATAGGCCGCCTCGATCTCGGCCTCACTGTCGTTCTCCACGTCGGGCAGGGCCTCTTCCTCGAATTCGGGGGTGATGGACGGAGAAGGTTCCGCTTCTTCCGAAACCCACTCACCGGGCGTTATCCCGGGCTCCTCCTCGGCATCGGCCGTATCGGCCTTGGCGGCAGGTGCGTCGGCCGATTCCCGCGGCGTGGCCTGTACAGATTGGGACAGGTTGAGCGAACCCGCCGCGCCCGAGAGAAAGTCGAATTCGGCGGGGCGCAGGAAGCCGCGCACACCGGCGGCTCGAACCTTTTCGGCGGTGGAGATCGCGACCATGCCGGTCACCTCGTCCGCGGCTTCGAAGTTCGAAGTGTCCAAATAACGGATGGTGACGGAACCTTCGGTCACGTAGACGCCGTCCACGGCCACCATGCGCTCGCATTCCAGGTTTCCGCTGATTCGGGCTTTTCCGGCGCGAATGTGACCGATGCGAATTTGTTCGGCCTTGAGTACCAGTTCGCCTTCGATATCCAATTCCTCGATATCGATCACCTGGCCGGTCAGTTCGGCCTGGTTGACCTTCAGGCGGGCGACCTTGAGGTTATCGGCGGTCGCGGTGAGCTGTCCTTCGAGCTGAACATCCTGCAGATTCAGGACCTGGCCGCGCAAGTCACCATCGTCACCGCTGATCTTCGCGACGGTGAGGTTGGCCACTTCTACAATCACGTCCCCGGCCGCGGAGATTTCCGAACATTCCACCGAATCGCAACTGGGTTTATAGGAAATGCCGCCTTGTGTCGTCATCATGGCTTCAGGCTTAAGGTCATTTTCGATGACAATGTCGCCTTCGGTGGAAATTCGCGTTAGGGTTCCTTCAAAGACGCAGTCTTTGGGGATGTAGAGTTTATCCATGGATCTCACCCGCGTAGGTTTTCAACCCGTATGTGCGATTCGGATCTAGGTGACGCATGGGGCTCCCAGTCAAGACGTGGTTGCGAATCAGGGCCGATTAAGCGAAAACGGTTCGAAAAGACGGGGATACCTCGCCTCGAGCACGCTTGGGACCTGCTGCAGGCCAACAGAAAATGTCAGGGCGCCGCCGTGAATCGCTCCACAAGGGTTCAAAGAGCTTATTTCAAGACGTTGCCCGATCTTAACCTAAAGCGGAAGCACGGGTAAAGGGAGCTTTCGCCTTTCCGTAATCAGGTCCACGTTCGGGTGGGGACGAGGGGCGAAAGAAGCGCGGGACTGCAAAAAACCGAACCGGATTTCAGGTATCGGGTATCGGCGTGTTGCGTGGAAACGCAGGTAGAGCCGAGACTTGACACCTGAAACCCGGGAGCATGCCCATCCGGCAGGCCGGATGGGCACCCGTCAGATGTGGATGGGGCGATTGTCGACGGCCAGGGCGGCCTCTTTCACGGTTTCGCTCAGGGTCGGGTGCCCGTGGACCGTGCGCGCCATGTCTTCGGCGCTGCCCATGAACTCCATGATGGCGACCGCTTCCTGAATCAGTTCGGAAACGGTGGGGCCGACCATGTGCACGCCCAGCATGCGGTCGGTCTCCTTGCAGGCCAGGACCTTGACGAAGCCTTCGGACTCGTCCATGCAACGGGCCCGCGAGGAAGCCTTGAACGAGAACTTGCCCACGTTGTAGGCGATGCCGGCTTCCACGAGCTCTTCCTCGGTCTTGCCGATGGCGGCCACTTCCGGCCAGGTGTAGACGACGTTGGGTACGACTTCGTAATTCACGTGTCCGGCCTTGCCGGCCAGGGTCTCGGCCAAGGCCACGCCTTCCTCTTCGGCCTTGTGGGCCAGCATCAGGCCGCCCACCACGTCACCGATGGCGTAGATCCCTTCCACGTTGGTGCGGTAGTGATCGTCCACCTCGATGAAGCCGCGATCGCCGACCTTCACGCCTGCGGTTTCCAGGCCCAGCCCTTCGGTGTAGGGACGGCGTCCCACCGAGACCAGGACCTTGTCGGCCTCGAAGGTCAACTCCTTGTCCTTCTTGTCCTTGCCCTTGATCAGCCACTTGCCGTCGGCCTGCTTTTCGGCGCCCGTGACGCCGGTGCTGAGGTGGAACTTCATGCCCTGGCGGCTCAACACCTTCTTCATTTCCTTGCTGACGTCCTTGTCCATCGGCGGCAGGATGCGGTCCATGAATTCGACGACCGTCACCGCGGCGCCGAGCCGTTTCCAGACCGAACCCAGCTCCAGGCCGATGACGCCGCCACCGACCACGACCAGGTGCTCGGGCACCTTGTCGAAGGCCAAGGCGCCCGTGGAACTCACGATGTCCTGCTTGTCGTATTTCAGGAAGGGCAGTTCCACCGGTTTACTGCCGGTGGCGATGATGATGTGCTTGCCGGCGATGACTTGCGTTTCGCTGCCGGCGATTTCCACCTGGCCGTCGCCCAACAGCTTGCCGTGACCAATGAAGCGCGTGATCTTGTTTTTCTTGAAAAGCCCGGCGATGCCGGTCGTCAAGGTCGAGACGACCTTGTCCTTGCGCTCCAGCATCTTGTCCAGGTTCAGCTTGAGATCGCCGAACTCGATGCCGTGGTTGGCGAACTTGTGGGCCGCCTGGTGATAGTGTTCGGAAGATTGGAGGAGTGCCTTGGAGGGAATGCAGCCCACGTTCAGGCAGGTCCCGCCCAAGGTGTCGTATTTTTCAATGCAGGCGGTTTTGAAACCCAATTGGGCGGCGCGAATGGCGCACACGTATCCGCCGGGTCCTGAGCCGATGATGATGACATCGAATTGTTCTTGCGACATGTTGCTACTCCGCTCGATCGACGCCTGTCCGGGTCCCGCCGGTGGGGACCGCCGCATGCGGGCCGCCGGGTGTGCGCGATCCTGATTTGAATGGCTATTGGCTGGGGTCGGGCCGTCGGCCCGAAGAATCCTCTGCGGTGCCCGGGTGGGGCGGGTAAAAGGAAGGCCCGCTGGGCGCGGGCCTGGGAACGATGGTTCTCAAACTTCCAACATGATTCTGGCCGGGTCTTCGATGCACTCCTTGACCTTGACGAGGAAGGTGACCGCACCTTTGCCGTCGACGATACGGTGATCGTAACTGAGGGCCAGGTACATCATGGGGCGCACGACCACCTGATCGTCGACCACGACCGGGCGCTTCTCGATCTTGTGCATGCCGAGAATCCCGCTCTGTGGCGGATTGAGGATCGGCGTCGACAGCAGCGAACCGTACACGCCGCCGTTGGAGATGGTGAAGGTGCCGCCGGTCAGATCGTCCAGCGAGATTTTTCCGTCCCGGGCCTTTTTGGCGTAGGCGTTGATGGTGGACTCGACCCCGGCGAAGCTCAGGTCACCCGCGTTGCGGATAATCGGCACGACCAGGCCCTTCTCGGTGCCGACCGCTACGCCGATGTCCTGGTAGTCGCGGTAGACGATGTTGTTGCCGTCGATGGCCGCGTTGATTTCCGGAACGAACTTGAGCGCTTCCACGCAGGCTTTGACGAAAAAGCTCATGAAGCCGAGACGTACGCCGTGCTTCTTCTCGAAGGCTTCCTTATAGCGCGCCCGCAGCGCCATCATGGCGCTCATGTCCACTTCGTTGAAGGTGGTCAGGATCGCCGACTCGTGTTGGGCCTGAACCAGGCGTTGGGCGATGCGGCGACGCATCATGGACATCGGGACCGAGCGCTCGACGCGGGAGCCGGCGGCTGAAACGGCCGGCTGGGGTGTCGCCGGTCGAGGTGCGGCTGCTTTGGGTGCGGCCGGCTGAGGTGTGGCCGGCTGAGGTGTGGCCGGCTGAGCCGCGGGAGCCGTTTGGGTCTTTGCCGCGGCCAGGGCGTCGCCCTTCAGAATCCGTCCACCGGGCCCGCTGCCCTCGATACTGGCCGGATCCAGGTTTTCTTCGGCCACGACGCGGCGTACCGCGGGCGACAGGGGCTTTTCGTCCTGATTGCCGGACTCCGGCGCGGTGCCGGCGGCTTCGCTGGCCGGTGCCTGGGGCGCCGCCGCGACGGAACCCGCGGCCGCCGTGTCGATGTAGCCGATGATCTGGCCGACGGTCACGACTTCGCCGGCTTCGACCGAGATTTCCAGGCGGCCGCCCTGATCGGCGTTCAGTTCCATATTGGCCTTGTCTGTTTCCAATTCGAGGATGGCTTCGTCTTTTTCCACCTGCTCGCCGTTGTCCTTGAACCACTCGCTGATCATGGCTTCGGTAACGGACTCACCTGCTTGCGGTACTTTGATTTCGATTTTCATCCCAACCGTACTCCCGTTGTTCTTGCTGTTGATTTGCCATTGGTAATGGGTAACTGTTGACCACCTCGAGGGCGGGTTCCTGGGCGCGATGTGACCGCGCACCAGCGGCGACCGCACGCGGTCGAGGTCAGGCTCCGAACGGTTCGAAGGCGGCCTTGACGAGGGCGTCCTGTTGTTGGCGGTGCAGGTACAGCGAGCCGACGGCCGGACTGGCCGCGGGTTGGCGTCCCACATAACGCACCTTCAGTTTGGGGAATCGCGCACGCAGACGTGGTTCCATGAACGACCACGCCCCCATGTTGCGGGGTTCTTCCTGCGCCCAAACCACTTCCTCCAACTTGGGATAAGCCGCGACGATTCCGTCAAGGCGAGCCTCGGCCAAGGGGTACAACTGCTCGACGCGCGCCAACGCTACCGATTCGGCGTTTTCACGTCGTTCACGTTCTTCGTGGAGATCATAGTAGATCTTACCACTACAGAGAACCAATCGCCGCGCGTCGGGGCAATTTTTGGTGTCCCCGATGATTTCGCGAAAGCCGCCCTCGCTGAAGTCATGCAGATCCGACACGCACGACTTGTGGCGCAGCAGGCTTTTCGGCGTCATCAGGACCAGCGGCTTCTGGAAGTCGCGCAGGGCCTGGCGGCGCAGAATGTGGAAGAGCTGAGCCGGTTCGGTGAGGTTGGCCACTTGGATGTTGTTTTGGGCGCACATCTGGAGAAAACGCTCCAGGCGGGCGCTGGAGTGTTCCGGACCCTGGCCTTCGTAGCCGTGGGGCAGGAACATGACCAGATCGCAGACCCGGTTCCACTTGACTTCCGAACTCACGATGAACTGGTCGATGATGATCTGGGCCCCGTTGGAGAAATCGCCGAATTGGGCTTCCCAGATCACCAGCGATTTGGGGCGGGCGAGCGCGTAACCGAACTCGAAACCCAACACCGCCAGCTCGCTCAGGTGGCTGTTGAAGATGCTGAGACGGGTGCCCTCGGCGGCGGCGCGCTGCACGGGCGCGTGCTCGCGGCCGTTCTCCGTGTCGAAGACGACGGCGTGGCGGTGCGAGAAGGTGCCGCGTTTGACGTCCTGGCCGCTCAGCCGGCAGGGAATGCCCTGGGCCAGCAAAGAGGCGTAGGCCAGGGTCTCGGCGTTGCCCCAGTCGATACCCTTGCCGGCCTCGACCTGGGTCAGTCGCTCGTCCAGCAGCCGCTTCACCTTGCGATTGACGTGAAAGCCTTCGGGGATGACGGCCATGTCGCGGGCGATGCCGCGTAGCCACTCGGCGTCGACCGCCGTGGCCACCGGCGCGAACATGTCGATGCTGGTGGTGGGCTTGCGATCGTGGTAGTGGTCGCCCACCGGCGGCGAACTGTCGCTGACCTTGCCCGAGCGCGCCTGTTCCAGGGCCTCCTGGAGGTGCTGGTTGAAGTCCTGCTCCAGTTCGCGGGCCACGCGTGCTTCCACGTCGCCGCGATCGATCAGCGTCTTGGTGTAGATGCCGCGCGTGGACGGCATCTTCTTGATGGAGCGGTACATCACCGGCTGGGTGAAGGAGGGCTCGTCGCCCTCGTTGTGGCCGTGGCGGCGGTAACAGACCAGATCGATGACCACGTCGTGGTGGTAGGTCTGGCGAAACTCGGCCGCGATGCGCACCGCGTGGATCAGGGCTTCCGGATCGTCGCCGTTGACGTGGAATACCGGCGCCAGGATTTGGCGCGCCACATCGGAACAGTAGCGGGTGGAACGCGCGTCGCGGGGCTCGGTGGTGAAGCCGATCTGGTTGTTGACGATGATGTGCACGGTGCCGCCGGTGCTGTAGCCCTCCAGCTTGAACATGTTCAGGGTCTCGGAAACGATGCCCTGACCGGCGAAGGAGGCGTCACCGTGGATCAACACCGGCACCACCTTGCCGCGGTTCTCGTCGTTGCGCAGGCTCTGGTGGGCCCGAACCAATCCCTCGACCACCGGGCACACCGCTTCCAGGTGGCTGGGGTTGTCGGCCAGGTTGATGTGGACCTTTTCGTCGCTGCGCGTCTGGTAATCGCTCACGAACCCCTTGTGGTACTTGACGTCGCCACCGCCCTGCACGCCGTCGGGCAGGAAATTGGGTTCGAATTCGTTGAAGATCTCTTCGTGGGTCTTGCCCATGATGTTGGTCAGCACGTTGAGCCGGCCGCGATGCGGCATGCCGATCACGACTTCGTCCGCGCCGAACTCGTTCAGGGATTCGATCAACTCGGCCAGACACGGAATCAGGGCCTCGGCGCCTTCCAGCGAGAAGCGTTTCTGCCCCACGTACTTGGTGTGCAGGAACTTTTCGAACAGCTCGGCCGCGTTCAGCCGGCGCAGGATGTCGCGCTTGACCTCGAGGCCGAGATCCGGCTGGTTGAAATTGTGCTCCAGGCGGGCCTGGAACCAGCTTTCCCGTTCGAAGTTCGAGGCATGGGTGTATTCCACGCCGATGTGGCCGCAATAGGTGCGTTCCAGCGCGTCGATCAACTCGCCCAGTTTGGCGTGTGGTGCCTTCAGGAAGCCGAGCGTGGGCACCTGTATGTCGCGGTCATCCTGGGTGAAGCCGAAATTTTCGAGGGCCAGGTCGCTGCGGTCGACCGGGCTCAGTTCGAGCGGGTCGATCTTGGCGTAGAGATAGCCCCATTTGCGATATGCCCGCAGCAGGCGTTGCACCTTGTGGGCCGTGGTCGATTGGGTGCTTTCGGCGGGCACCGCCTGATGGCCGTTGAGGCCGCCGTTGAAGGCGACGCCATCGAAAAAGAAGCGCCAACTGGCTTCCAGACGCTCCGGGTTTTCCAGATAGATTTGGTACATGGACTCCATGTACGCGAGATTTGAGTGGTTCGCGTAAGTCGTTCCCATCCCCTGCCTTTCAGATCCATTCGAGTTGGCGCAACAGCTTGGTTCCAATGTCGCGCCAGGACATCCCCCCACGGGATTGAGGCCCTATTCTAGCGAAGGACCGTGGCAATACGAAGCGATTATTTATGCGGTGACAAGGGTCACCGCGGCGGTGCACGGCGGCCTGCCGCGCAAGCCGCGAAAGGGGGTGGAACGGAAGCTCGATTCGGGGATTTCGGGCGGGCGTCGCGAGGCGGAATTCAGGGGTCTTGGGCGTCCGTTTTCAAGGCCGATTCCCCCGCACGAGCGGGGACCAGAATGACGGGGACGTTCGTGGCGCGAATGACGCCCTCGCAGACGCTGCCCATCAACAGTTTGTAGAGGCGCCCGTGGCCGTGCGATCCCAGCACGATGGCGTCCACGGCCAGGCGTTTGGCTTCCTCGAGCAGGGTCAGGACCGTGGGGCCCTGAATCAGCAGGGCCGTGACCTCGACGCCGCGGGTGCGCAGGGATTTGGACCACTCCTGCAGTTGGCGGTGTTCCTCGCGCAGGACGTGGGCGCGATTGTCGCGCACGTGTTGGGGACCCGGCTCGTAGCCGACGAAGTCGGGATCCGGCGCGGCGACGTGGAGCAGCCAGAGCTTGGCACCGAAGGCACGCGCCAGCTCGGTTGCGTGATCCAGGACGAGTAGGCTGACATCGGAAAAGTCCAGGGCGACGAGGATCTGTTTCATCGGACTCTCCTTTTCGACGGATCGAACGATGGAGGGAGAACAGGTTGGGGAGGATGTGCCCAAGTGTACCATTCACACGGGAGAAAAACAAAACGCGACGGTTTTACCGCGCCCGTCCGGAGCCCGTCATCGATGAGGAACAGGCGCCGGACCACCGGCCGCGCCCGCCTGGAGGCGGTGGTGCTCTCGACCCCGGATCCCTGAATCGAGCCGCCGCCAGATGTTCGACGGCTTTGGGGACCTGTTCGGGTGGTCCTGTCAAAGTGTTGATGAAAAAAGGCTTGTTGCGGCGTGCGTGGCGAAGGCCGAGCGTTCGGCCGTTCATCGCCCCTCGCCGGAATGGACAGGATCGGTGCGGGACCGCGTCGTGACACGCTAAAGCCACAGCAAAACCTACCGATAATTCTCTTGATAAGGGAGCACTATTTATCCTTGGCCAATTAACTCATTCGTTCGATTTCCTGATCCGTGCACATTTGTTGGGTTTTCGGCTCGGCATTCTTCCGCGTTTCCAGTTCAGCCGTCCTTTCCGACTTCCTTCCAGGAAAGACCCCGCATGACCACCACTGTCCCGCTTCGCGATACCTTTTCGCGGGTTCGCTACCAAAAAATTCCCAGGCATTTCACCCTGGCGATCGTCGTTGTCAGCTTACTTCCCTTTGTGCTCCACCTTTTCGGTGTCCGTTTCGGCACGGTGGACTACCCCACCGATTGGGCTTCGGTCTATGGCAGTCAGGGAGAGTTTGCCGAGGTGCGGTACCGCCACAGCGTCATCAGGCATACACTGGTTGAATGGAGCGCCTTTTGGGTGGCGCTGTTCACGGTGGTCTTCTCCGCCATCCACTATGCGCTGAAACGCGATGTCACCGTGTTGATCATTGGGCTGGCCCTGTTCTGCGCCGGGTGCCTCGATGCGGTGCACACCCTGGCCGCAAACCGCCTGATCGGAGGGTTGGCCGATCCCGACATCCTGATTTCCTTTTCGTGGGCCCTGGGTCGCCTGTTCAACGCCCTGGTCCTGTTGGCGGGAACCACCTACCTCATCCTGGCGCCGCCGCGCAGCATTCGCCTCAAGCGCAAAATCGCGATCCTGTTCATGATCGGGTTCGGGCTGGTGACCCTCGGCTCCTTGGTCCTGTTGAACAAGAGTTTCTTCCTGCCGATCCAGACGGGCATCTTCAACGTGGTGCCGCGCCCCTGGGATCTGGTGCCGCTGGTCTTTTTCTTCGTTGCGGGGATTTGGGCCTTTCCCAGCTTTTACCGTCGTTTTCCCAATTTGTTTTCGTATTCGCTGCAGGTCAGTGTGGTGCCCGCGATCGCCGTGCAGTTGCACATGGCCCTGGGTTCGCGTCACCCCTTCGACGATCATTTCGTCATCGCCCACCTGCTCAAGGTCGTGACCTACCTGGTGCCCTTTTTGGGATTGTGCCTGGACTACGTCAACACCTATCGCAATCTCAAGTACGAGGTACGTCAGCGCGGTGCCAAGGCCCGGCTGCTCCAGGACATCCAGCGCCGGGAAGAGGCCGAGCGCCAGATCTACGCGGAAAAGGAGCGCTTGCGGATCACCCTGGCCAGTATCGGCGACGGCGTGATCGCCACCGATACCGAGGGCGACGTGCAGCTTATCAACGAGGTCGGCGCCCGCCTGACCGGCTGGTCGATCGAAGAGGCGACCGGTATGCCGTTGGAGGACGTCCTGACCCTGCTGGACGCCAAGACCCACCAGGCCCACACCCTGAATTTCGAGGACTCCGGGTCCGAGCGCGTCTTGCCGGTGGTTCTGGTGAGCCGCGACGGCACCGAGCGCATGGTGGCCGAACGAACCACCCCGATCCTGGGCGCGACCGGTGACATCCTGGGTTTCGTGCTGGTCATCCGCGATATCACCACTCAGGAGCGGCTGCGGACCCAAATCGTTCATTCCCAGAAAATGGAGTCGATCGGGCAATTGGCGGCCGGGGTGGCCCACGAGATCAACAGCCCGATGCAGTTCATCGGCGACAACAACGACTTCCTCTTCGATGCCTTCAACGATTACCGCAGCCTGACCTCGGCCCAGCGGGACATCCTGGCCCGATTGAGTGCCGAGAGCAAGCTGCCCCAGGAGGATCGTCGCAGTTTGGACGATTTGGAGGATCGGCTCGACATTACCTATCTCGAAAGCGAGATTCCCCGCGCCATTTCCCAGTCGCGCGAGGGCATCGGCCGCGTCACGCAACTGATTCGGGCCATGAAAGAATTTTCTCATCCCGATCGCGCCCAAAAGGTGCAGTCGGACCTGAACCAGGCCATTCGCAGCACCATCACGATCTCGCGCAACGAGTGGAAGTACGTGGCCCGCGTCGAGGAGCGACTCGACGAGGAAATCGGCCTGGTCCCGTGCCACATTTCCCAGGTCAACCAGGCGGTGCTCAACCTGATCGTGAATGCCGCACAGGCGATCGCCGAGCGCGTCAAGCGCGGCGAATTCGCAAATGGCGTCATTCGCATCGCCACGAGTCGCAAAAAGAACGGCATTTTGATTCAGGTCAGCGATAATGGAGGTGGCATTCCGCAAGACATCCGCCACCGAATCTTCGATCCCTTTTTCACCACCAAGGAAATCGGCGCGGGGACCGGCCAGGGCCTTGCCATCACGCACGATATCATCGTCAACAAACACCAGGGCCGAATCGACGTGAGTACACGTCTCGATGAGGGCACTACCTTCACTCTGTTCCTCCCGGCTCCTTTACCCGATGTCAAGGTGGCAAAATGATCCTCAATGTTCTGTTCGTGGACGACGAAACCCGCATCCTGGATGCTTTTCGGCGCCAGTTGCGACCCATGCGAAAAGAGTGGAAGGTGTGGTGTGCGGACAGCGGCGACAAGGCGCTGTCCCTGCTGCGGGAAAACCCGATCGACGTGGTGATTTCCGACATGCGCATGCCCGGGATGGACGGGGCGACCCTGCTGGAATACGTGGCCGCCAAGTACCCCCGCACGGTGCGCATCGTGCTCTCGGGTCACAGCGACGGCCAGATGGCCTCGCGCGCGGTGCGGTCGGCCCACCAGTTCCTGTCCAAGCCCTGCAGTTTCGATCACCTCAAATCCACGATCAATCAAGCCATCGTGCTGCGCGATCTGCTCAAAAACGAGCGGCTTCAGGAACTGGTCAGCGGCACCTCGCTGCTGCCCAGCCTGCCCGACCTGTACAACCAACTGGTGGCCGAACTGCGCACCGAGGCACCTTCCCTGGATCGGGTGGGCAAGATCGTCGAGCGCGACGTGTCGATGGCCGCGCGAATCCTGCAACTCGTGAACTCGCCCTATTTCGGTCTGCGTTTCGAGATCCGCAACATTCAACATGCGGTCAACTATCTGGGTGTCAATACCTTGAAGAACATGGTGCTCCTGATCCACGTGTTCTCTTCCTGCAGCGGCGATGCCGGCCTGCTGCGCGATTTCTGCGATCACAGCATGCTGGTGGCGACCCTGGCCCGGCAAATCACCCTGATTTCCGGTGCGGAATTCGAAGAAGCCGAACAGGCCTTCACGGCCGGCCTGTTGCACGATGTGGGCTGGCTGGTCCTGTTCAATTCCGGGCGGCTCCAGCATTCCGGCAAACACAACGAACAAAGCTTGCTCCAGGCCGAGCAGAACCTGTGGGAGAGCTGTCACGCCGAGATCGGCGCCTATCTTTTGGGAATTTGGGGGATTCCCTCCGAGATCGTGCGCATCGTCGCCTACCATCACCGTCCCTCGGCCGCACCGTACCAATCGCTCAGCCTGGCGGCCGTTCACGTGGCCGAGGTTTTCGAAATGAAGGATGACAGTCTGTTGGATCGGGCCATGCTGAAAAATTTGGATCTGGAAGATCGCATCGAAGATTGGCATCATCTCTACCTGGCCACCACGAAAGGAGTGTGACGGTGAACCGAAAGGTACTGATTGTCGACGACGACCCCCACCTTCTGGAGGGCTGCCAGCGGCAGTTGCGCAAGCATTGCGACGTGTTTACGGCCGAGGGCGGCCTGGCAGGATTGCGCGCCATCCAGGACCAGGGTCCTTTCGAAGTCATCGTTTCCGATTTCCGCATGCCGGGTATGGACGGCATCACCTTCCTGGAGAAGGCATCCGAGGTCGATCAGGGCGCCATCCACATGATGCTCAGCGGTCAGGCCGACATGGAGGCCATGATCGACGTGGTCAACGCCGGCCACATCTTTCGCTTTCTCACCAAGCCCTGCAAGGCCGGCCACCTGGCCGAAGCCATCAACGCCGGTTTTCAGCAGCACCGCCTGATCAAGGCCGAAAAGGAACTGCTGGAGATGACCCTCAACGGCAGCATTCAAATGCTGGTCGAGGTGTTGTCGATTACCAATCCGATCGCCTTCAATCGTGCCCTGCGTATCAAGAAAACGGTGCTCTCGTTGGGCAAGCGGCTTGGGTTGAACAACTTGTGGAAGCTGGAAATCGCCGCGATGCTCTCCCAGACCGGTTTCGTCTCGGTACCCAACGAGGTCGTGCAGATGGGCCTGAAAGGCGGCAAGCTCCTGACCCGCGAGGAACAGATGTTCTGGGACTACCCCAAACAGGGCAGTCACCTGGTCGCCAACATCCCGCGCCTGGAGGAGGTGGCCCAGGCCATCGCCTACCAGGAGAAGCAGTTCGACGGCGGCGGCTACCCCGAGGATCGCGTCAAGGGCGAAGAGATTCCCATGCTCTCGCGCGTGCTCAAAATCGTGTTGGATTTCGACCTGATGAAGCTGCAGGGCAAGTCCAAGAACCAGATTCCCCAACTGTTGCAGGCCTGGAAGAGCCGATACGATCCGCGCGTGTTCAAGGCCATGATGGACGAGCTGGGCTTCACGCCCAAGCAGAAGATGGTCGCGGTGGAAGTGACGGTGGAGGAGCTGAAAAAGGGCATGGTCATCCGCCAGAACCTGAAGACCAATCGCGGCGTGTTGCTGGTGCCGGCGGGCGTGGAACTCAACGGGCTGATGATCATGCGCCTGCGCAACTTCGCGGCGAACGGCGCCCTCGACGACAAGATCAATGTTCTCAAACCCCTGGAAGAAGAGACCTGATCGAGCCATGCCGTCCTAGGGTCTCCGTCTAGGGATGGGCGATGATCATCACCGTGGGCACGCGGCGCGCCACGCAGGCCAGCGCCGTTTGCAGGCTCTCGGGGTCCAGGGATGCGAAACTCTCGTCCAGAATCAGCAGGTCCGGTTCCTGGAGCAGGGCGCGAGCGATGTATACCCGGGCGCGCTCGCCGTGGGACAGTTGCCAACCCGTGTCGCCGACCATCTGCTTCAGGCCGGCCGGCATGCTCGCCAGGAGCGGACCCAGGCCGAGCTCCTGACAGACCTGCCAGGCTTCGTGTTCGTCTTCCTGGTTTGCTGGCCAGTTGCGTCCCATCAATAGGTTGAAGGCCAGCGTGCCCGTGAACACGTGGTTTTCGTGAAACTGGCTGACCATCGCCACCCGACGGCGCCAGGCCGGGCCGCCCCAACTGGCCGGATCCAACCCGTGCAACATCATCAGGCCTGACTCGGGTTTGCGCAGGCCGGTCAACAGAGCGGCCAGGGTCGATTTGCCGCTGCCGCTGCGGCCTTCCAAGACGATGCGGTCGCGATATCGCACGCGGATGTCCACGCCGCGGATCACGTCCGATCCCTGGCGGTCGTGACGAAACCGCAGATTGGAACCCTGCAGGACGACCTGGCGTTTCTCCTCGTTCGTGGGGCTCACGCCGAACTGGTTTTGCTGTTGTAGCGCGCGTGGATCGGGAACCGCGCTCCCTGAATTCGGGTGGGGATCCTGTAACAGCGGTCGTACCTCCTGCCACGAGATCCAGGCCAGGACCAGGCTCGAAAAGCCGCTGTGCAGATTCGCGAAGGCGCGGCCCCCGAGCAGGATGCCGCCCAGCGCGATCGCCGTGGCCGTCGCCGCCGAGGGACCGGCCGCCATGCCGGGAATCAAGGCTGCGAAACCGATCACCAACCAACCGCGCGTGAGGATCACCCGCATCAGGACCGACACCCGATCCATGGCCTGCGCTTTCCGGAACCCGTCCGCCAGTCCGGCATCTTCGCCGTCGTGGTAGTGATCGGGATCTTCCTGTGCCAGCCGGGTTCGGTGCCCGAGCATGCGTTCGGTGAGCGCGTGGGATTGGGCCAGCCGGCTGCGGGTCCAGTCGCGGCACCGCCGATAGTAACGGGCCACCAGAATCAGGGCCGCGACCAGCCAGATCAGGGCCGCGCCGAGCGTGTAGGGTGCGGCCAGCCCCTTGGAGAGGACCCAGAAGGTGATCGCAAAATCGGCGATGGCCATGAGCGACGTCAGGCCGCCGTTCAGGACCAGGGATTCCAAGGCGTCGGATTCGAGCACCCGGGCCAGGATGTGACCAGGGCCCTGCCGTTTGACCCTGTCCAGATCCAGGTTGAGCGAACCCTGGAGCAGGTACTGTTTGAGCAGTTGGGCCGCCCCGATGTTGAAGTGTCCCTGAAACCAGAAGGTCGCCATGCCCAGAGGGACCTGGCTGAACAGGAGCAGGCCCCAGGGCACCAGGCCTTGGGGGGTCAGGTCACCGCCCAGCGAGGATGCACCGATCATTTTCCAGGCCTGGATGATGATCAGGTACTGAAGCAGGTGGCACCCCAAAAAGGCGAACAATCGTCGGGTCAAGCCCGCATCTCGGATTCGCCGGGGCAGCGGCGCGCGGGTCGGCAAACGGAGCAGCCAGCACAGGTTCACCCCGAAGCCACTCAGGTTTTGCTCCATCAGCGAGATTCGCGTCTTGGCGCGGACCCGGCCCGAGAGACCCGCGCGGTCCAGGAGCCGGTCCGTTTCGGCGGCGATCGGGGCCTCCAGTTTTTCCGCGAAAAGCGCGACCACGTCGCGGTAGGCGACCTTGACGACCTGCCCCTCGGGCGACAGCAGGCGTGCCTTTCGCCGGCCGCCCTCGAGCAGGGCGAGGAAGCGGGGTCGACCGTCGCGGTTGAAGGCCAGCAGGGAAGGGCCCGAGGCCGCCATCATGTTTCGAACCTGGCCGTAGGTGGTGTTGATGCGTTCGGCTTCCAGGCCCAGGGCGGCGGCCTGGCGTTGCAGATGCAGGTCGAGCCGGCGATCGGTCAGGTCGTGCGGTGCCGGGGGGGGCGAGCTCTTGGGGGTTTCGATGCGCCAGCCAGTGGTGGCGGCCAGGGCGGTCATGGCTTCGTCGAGGCGATGAACCGGCCAGACGTGTTGGTCCAAGGGGGTCGCATTCATGATGGCCGCTCCCGCAACCGGCCGTCGGCTATTTCGAGATGGCGCCATTCCGGGTTTCGCCAAAGTCGTTCGCGCAACAGCCGTTCGGCCTGTAGAAGGTCGCCGAAGGTTCCCGGGCGATCGGCGAGATCGTTGGGGTCGCCGTCCTGGACCACCGTACCGCCTTCGACCACCAGGACCCGGTCGAAATCGAGCGTGCTCTCCAGGTCGTGGGTGACGTAGATCAGGGTCGCACCCGACCAATGCTGCCGTGCGCGCCGCAGCAGCTCCAGGCGTTTGCCGTGATCCAAGCCGCGGAAGGCTTCGTCCAGCAGCACGAGCCGGACGTCGGGGCGAAGCAGCGCGCGGGCGAACCGCAGCCGTTGCCCTTCGCCGCCGGAAAGACGGCTGCCGCTGTCGCCCAGCTCGGTCTGGAACCCGTCCGGGCACTTTTCCAACAATTCGAGCAAATCGGATTGAGCGACGGCCTGATCCAGCGACAGGCCCGTCCGCCCGTGAATGCCGTAGTACGCGTTGTCCAACAGGCTTCGGTTCCAGATGGCGACCGATGGATCGACCCAGGCCGAGGCCCGGCGGAGGCGGGCCAGTCCCGCATCGTCCAAGCGGTTCCCATCGATGCGGATCTCACCCGTTTCCGGGCGGTGCCAGCCCAACAGCAGGCCGAGGAGGGAAGACTTGCCCGCGCCCGATCGACCCACGATTGCCACGTGCGTGCCCGCCGCGATGTCCAGATCGAGATGGTGCAGGATCTGATGGCCCCCGCTCTTGACGCCGACGTCCCGGCATTGGATGGCGACCCCGCTCGGTTCGGGTGGCGGCGCATCGTCGGGAACCTCGACGGCCGGGCTCTCTTCCGGTGCCGTGAGCGGTTCCAACAGGCGGAGCGTCAGGTTGCGGTGGGCGGGATACTGTTGCACGAAGTTCGCCAGTTGTTCGCCCAGATGTGGCAGTTGCATGAGCCAGTAGACCAGCAACAAGAGCGCGCCGCCGTTGGGTTTGGCCTCGAGATATGACCAGACGATCCAAAAGGTGAGGGCGATGTTGGGCAGCGCCTGGAAACGCGCCAGTAACGAGGCGTCCAGCAGCCCGTAGGAAGCGCGGGTCCAGTCGACCAACAGGCTCTCGTGTTCGCGGCTGATGGCGGTCCTCGCGCCGTGGGCGCGGATCGGCACGGCTCCCTTGAGTGCGTCCAGGTAGATCCGGCTCAACGCGCCTTCGTGGGCCCGGACCTTCATGTCGCGTTCCGCCAAGAATGGGAATACGAGCAGCGGCAGGCCCACCGCGCAGGTGGTTGCCGCGAGGGTCCACGGGGCTAGATCGGGCGCGATCCAGATGATGGCCGCGGTGGTCAGGATCAAGTGAAACAGGGTGGCGACGAAGCGTTCCGTGAGCTGGGGGAGCTGGCGGATGTGGTGGATGACGTGGTTGCGTTCGGCCATGTCGCCCGTGAGACGCCCGCGAAAATAGCGATCGCCCAAGCGCGGAATCTTGCGCAGGAAGGCCGAACGCAGGCGTGTCTCCAGATGGCGGCCCAGGCGCAGCACGCCGCCGGCCAGCGGGAGCTGCAGGGACAGGAGTGCCGCGGCGAACACCAGCAGGGTCAAACCGGCACCGACTCTCGCCTCGGGCAGTCCCAAGGTCTGGCCGATCTCCATGAAGCCGCGCAGAAGTATCGCCTCGGTGATCAAACCCAATGATTGGACGGCGAGGATCAGCAGCATGACGAGCAGGATTCCCATCCCGTCCTGGCGAACCAGGGAGAACAGGGCCGCCCCGACACGGGGTGACGGTTCCTCGATGGCGCAGCGCAATTCGGGTGAAAGCGTTGGGGCGATTTCCGTTTCGTCCGGTTGGCGTCGCCCGCCGACGTGAAGGAACACGGCTCCTCGCATCGACACCTGGTCACCTTCGCCTTCGATTTCGGAAACCCGCCAATAGGTAGACGGAATCAAGCTGGGACCCTGGCCTCGCCCGTTCTCGGCCTCCAGCAGCTCGTGGACCATGGCCAACCGATCTTTCTTGCGGCGCAGCGCGTTCGAGGCGTGCAGGGCCGACACGGTGCGCACCGCGGCGTCCAGGGTGGCGAGCGGTTTCCAATGACTCTCCTGGATGCAGCGAACGGTGAGCATTTGGGCCTCGTCCTCCGAGAAACCCAACGATTCCAGTCTGGCGATCAGGGGATAGATGAAGGCTTTCGAAGCGCTTGCCCAGGCGTGCCAGTCCGTGCCGCTCATGCGATGCTCGTGAATGTAGAGCTGGGGGAGAAAGGTGCGGGTGTGGACCCAACGGCGTCCTGTCGCCGGATCCATGATCTGGAGCCAGGGACCGTGGCGTCGCCAGATGAGGGTGAAATGGGTGGCGCCGCCGGGTTTGTAGACGACGGCGAGGGCCGGCAGCAAATCCGCTTCCGGAAGCAGCAGGTGATCTTCGGGCAGCATCATCTGCTCGGCCTCGAGGCCCAACTGAATGGCCACCTCTTCCAGGGTGTCGATGCTGGTTCCGTCGAGCCCCGTTTGACATGCTTCGCGCAGGCGACCGTACCCGGCCGCAATGCCGTAGCCCTCCAGCAACGATTTCAGTGCCGCCGGTCCGCAATCCATTTGGGAAGACTGGACCACCTCGTGGACCAGGAAACGGCGGGTCACGGTGTGGCCTCGGTTGGCGCTGAAAGATTTGCGCGGGCCGAACCGGGGCCGACACCGCCGATGGTGCGCAGCAGCAACGTGAACGGGCTGACCTGTTCGGTCGTCACGATGACCTGGCCCGGCATGCCGTGCTGCAGGTGAATGGCCGCAGGGGCGTCATCCACGCGGAAGTCGACGCGAATCAAGCCGTTGCGTCGTTCACCGGCTACGTTTGTGACGCTCAGGGTGAGTTGCCCGTATTGGACCCACGGAAATCCTTGCAAGCGCATCGTGGCTGGATCGCCGGGATGGAGTTTGCCCAGGGACGACGCCGGGTCGAACCAGGCCCGCACCGTCAGCTTCTCCTCGACCAGCAGAGAGCCCAGCACCTGGCCGCTTTCCACGAAGGCGCCTTCGCTCAGGTTGCTGACCTCGACCAGGATGCCACTCGCCGGCGCGCGGACGACGAATTGGTCCTGTTCGTGTTCCAGTCGACCGAGATTGGCCTTGGATGCCTGCAATTCGCTGGCGATGCTGTCGCGTTCGCCCTCCAGTTTGATGCGCTCGCGGGCCTGTTCCCGTTGGGTTTCCCGGTGTTCGGCGAGATGGCGCTGAACCTTGACTTCCAGGAGTTGGAGCTTTTGACCGGCTTCTTCGAGTTCGGATTCTTCACGCAGGTAGGCGAGTTCCGCCAGCTCGCCCCGCTCGTACAACGTTTTCGACCGCGCCAGGCTGTCTTCCAGCAGCGCGACCTGTGTTTCCTGCCGGCGAGCCTCGATGCGGGCTTCCTCGAGCTGAAGCGATGCCGTTTTTTCTCGTTGCGCGACCAGTTCCGCCAGAGCCTCGAGCTCGATGCGCACCTGATCGTCGCGGCGTGCCAGTTGACGCATACGCGCTTCCTCGGCGGCCCGATTCATCGAGGCCTGGGTGTCGTCCAACTCGACGAGCGGGTCACCCTTCGCGACCTCCCGGTTCAACCCGAGCTGGTGGCGGCGCACCCGGCCGTCGCGCACGGGACTGACGGGGTAGGGATCGTTGCGGATGACGACGCGCGCGGATGCCGTTTCGTGGACTGGGACGCTTCCGCCCAAAAACCACGAGAACCACAGCGCGGCTGCGAGCAAGCCCAAAAAGGCCAAGACTTTGGTGAGCTTGTGGGTGTCGCCGGCAAGCGCGCGGGTCGTCTGTGAGAAGGGGCTGGACATGCTTTTTCCAAAGGGAAGGAGCGTTCCCTTCGGGCCTGTGTTCGCCGCTACCGGTTCGCTCGTTCCTGGGTTTTTGTCGTGTCGCTCGGCATCGACCTCACCGCGATGCTGCCGGCCGAACTCGGAATCGCGATCGCGGCGATACCGGGTTCGACCTGGGGTGTCGCCCGATCAGGCGGGTTGGGATTGGCCGAAACGACTCTCGGAATAATACTTGATGTAGCGGTCGCGGTGGGCCCTCAGATCGGCCACGAGGTTGGGAATGCGCTTTTTCCATTCCTCCGGGAACTGAACATTGTCGAGATCGAAGGCCAGCGGAGAGGAATAGGGCGCGTCCAGCGGCTCGTCGACCATGTCGAAGATGCCGTGATCGAAGGGCAGGCCACTGGCTGCCTCGGTCAGGAAAAACCGCTCGCGTTGGCCGTTCGCGGCTCGCTTCAATGCGCGGTGGTGGCAGTAGGGATTGTTGCCGCGTTTGCCGAAGAACACGTGGGCCGTCCAGTTGCACCCGCCGCGGCACAGGGAGGCGAACTCGCAGGATTTGCAATGGCCCCACAGGTGGTCGGTCCCCGCCTCGGTACCGGCCGCCTCGTTGATAGTGAGCTCTTCGGCCTTGAAGAAGATGTCGTGCAACGAGGTCTTGCGAATGTTGCCGCCGGTGTAGGCCTTGGTGGGCAGGGAAGGACAACCCTTGATGCTGCCGTCGGCTTCGATGCCGATGACGTCGATGCCGGCATTGCAGCCCGTGTAGAACATGTTCTCGCGGTCCTTGAATTTGACACCCCGCATGGCTCGCTCGTAGGGGCCGTAGTAGCCGATGTTGTTGCCTGGCTGAACCACCATGCCATCGTTGACACCCACCTTGGAAAGGAAGGCCAGTAGCGGGTACAGGTCCAGCAACTCGAAGGGTTGCATCAGGAGTTCCGCTTCCTCCACCGCGTTGCCCATCGGGACCGTGAGCTGGATCTGCCACATCTTCACGCCGGCATCGACCAGCTTCTGGTAGAGCATGGGCAGGATGGGGGCGCTGCGGCGGTTGATCTGGGTGTTGGTCCCGATCGGAATTCCGGCTTTGCGCATGTTTTCGATCGTTTGGAAGCACTGGCGCCAGGAACCCTTGCGACCGCGCAGCTTGTCGTGCACGTCCTCCAGACCGTCGATGGATACCGAGACGGTGCGGATGCCCGCTTCCTTCATGCGTTCGGCGGTGCGTTCCGAGATGCCGAAGCCGCCAGTGGTCATGGTGGCCCGCATGCCGACCCGCGTGATCTCGCGGGCGAGGTCCAGCCAGTCTTTGCGGAGAAACGCTTCGCCACCGATGAGGCTGACCTCCTTGATGCCCAATTCGGCCATCTGGTGAATGAGGTCGAAGGCTTCCTCGGTGGAAAGCTCGTCGACTCGGCTGTCTCCGGCGCGTGAACCGCAGTGGGCGCAGGCCAGGTTGCACTTGAGCGTGATTTCCCAGACGGCGTAGGTGGTGCGGACATAGCTGTCCGCCTGGCCGGATTCGGCGGCATGTAGGTCTTGGGCGACGGGATCGGTAAAGCTCATGGTGGCTCCTTCTCAATGCTGGAAAGGGTGGGGGAAGCGGGTGCTGAAAAGCGGCGCGGGTTTGGGAAAAATGCGAGTGTGGAAATTTCCATAGATGATATATGAGTCGAAATGATGTGAATGGTCAAATTAACCCGCGCCAAAACATGTTCCAAGAATACTCGGCGAAAGTCAAGGTGTCGACTTGGAACTGAATTCATGAATGTAATTGCGGGCATATTTTCAATATTTAGAGCTTAGTAGAAGCACATTTCGAGCCTTTGGCGTTGACGAAAAGCTGAAAGTCTCCCTAAGATGGATGTGTATTTTCGTGAAAAAGCGTTGAATCGGAGACTCTTCAACGAAAAGAAGCGAAATGCGAATATTGTTTTGGAGGTTAAAATGAAAAAGTACGCCGTTGTCAAAGAAATGATTAAAGCTAAAGAGCTGCTGGCAGAGATCGAAGGGACCGGTAAAAAGGTCAAAACGGGTGTCAAAGCCGGTGTTGGCTGCGATCCCTTGAAATGTGCTCAGCCGCTCTACGGCGTCCCCACTTCCGACATCTAATCGCTCCGGGGTCTGGCCCCGAGCGGAAAGGGCGACCTTTTTGGTCGCCCTTTTTTGTTATTCCGGTCATGGCCGCAAGACTGATGAATGGGTGGCTGCTGGGGCAGGAGTTCGTATCGAGGCGGGAATGCCGGCCGAACGAATGATCAACCGTACGAAGACCAAAAGTGAGCCCCGTCGGCCATTTCATCTGATCCTGAATGATGGGTGCCGGCCTGCGAAACGGACCGGGTGTTACCGGGATCGGTGGGGCTCTCGGCCGGTCCTGTGGGTGCCTCTCTCCGGTCGATTCATCGGTAAGTTAGGTAGGACCGAGTCCTGGAAATCGGCCGCGACGACCGTCCAAAGGGCACGGTGCCGCCTAGGCGCCATCTCCATGGCCCGCTTCATGGATTCTCGGGTGTTTTAGGGTCGTTTCGGATGATCCGCGTCGTATGGGTTGCCCGGCATGACATTCGACGGTCGGGCCGTCGGCCCGATCCGTCGGGTGGAACTCAGCGCTTGAAGATCGGGTGACGCTGCTCCATCAGGGCGGTCAGGCCCTCGCCCAGAAAATCCGGGCCCGTGAAGTTGGCGAACTCGCCCAGGTCGTCGGCGAATTGGGCGGTCAGTTCGCGCAGGTGACTGCGCATGCCCGCCTTGGTCGAGCGAAGCACCGCCGGGCTGAGACGCGCCAGCCGCGCCACCTGGTTTTTGACCAGCTCCTCCAGGGCTTCGGTGCCCTCGGCGGTGGCGTCCACCAGACCCGTTTCTCGGGCGGTATGGGCGTCCATGTTCTTGCCCAAAAGCACCACTTCCCGCAGCATGGCCGGTAGGCAGAAGTGGGCGATGATGCGCGCCACCGGCTGCGGAATCGGCAGGCCTACCTTGGGCTCGGAGAAACAGAGGCGGCCGTGTTCGGCTTCCATCAGCCGGAAATCGGCGGTAAGGGCCAGGATGGCACCACCCGCCATGGCGGGTCCGTTCACCACGGCGATGTGGGGTTTGCCGAGCGAAAACAGGCCGTGCAGCATGCGACCCACCGCGCGAAAGATGTCGACGCGGGCCTCGGGGCTCATGGCGAGGACGTACTGCGGGTTGAGGCCGTTGGAAAACATGTTGGGCACCGCGGATCGCGTGACGATCACCCGGGATTCGGGATGTGCGTCCGCCTCGCGGTGGAGATCGACCAACAGGTCCATGGTCTCGATTTCCAGCAGGTTCATGGGGGGCGTGTTGAGGGTGACGATCGAGACGGGACCCTCGTGAATCAATTCGATGGACATGGTTCACTCCTCGAGTGGTGGCCGGTGCCGACGGAAGGTCCCTGTCCGGCCCGGCTCGGGATAGAATCTATGAAAGCGGAAATCGGCCGGGGCCTCAGCGGAGGGCGCTCGGCCGGAACACCATCAGGCCCGTCTGGGTTTTGTGCTTGGCCAGGTAGTCGTGCAGCGGCTGCTCGGTGATCTCGACCTTTTGGTTGCGGGAACTGGCGTGCAGCATGTGGATGCGGCCCTGCCGACGCACCGCGAGGCCGACGTGGACCACGTCGAGACCCTTGATGGAGGTTGTGATCGCCACGATATCGCCGTCCTGGATCAGGTTCTCCTTGTCGCGCACCTTGGCCTTGGGGATGTAGAAGCGCTTGCGTTGGTTGATGGCGCGCTCCACTTCCTGCATCGTCTTCCAGTCCGCCTCGCTTTTGGCCAAGGCGGGGTAACTGGGGCGGTGTTTGGTCATGAAATCGATGGTTTTGGGGTAGGGTTCGCCGCCGATTTGACGGGTGATGTCCACCACGACGCCTTTCTGGTGGTTGTCGTGGGCCCAATCGCTGGTGTAGTGCAGGCGCGAGGGGTAACCATCGATGGTGCCGTCGCGATAGCGGATCGTGCGCAATTCGCCGCGGTACCGTTCGAAATCGGCTCTGGGGATTTTCAGGGTCCTGGCCAGGGCCAACACGCTCTCGGCGAAGGTGAAGCAGTCGTAGCGATCGAAGCGGACCACCAGATCTTCCCCGGTTTCGCTTTCCAGAGTATAGCCTTCGTAGGGGATGCCCAGAAAGGTTTCCCCGATCACCACCATCAACTCGCCGATCGGTTCCTCGGCTTTGGGGACGATCTGGCGCTGAGCATCTTCGAAAAGCTCCTTCTGGGCCGATTGTGTCCAAGCCGGAAGGATGGCGAAGATCGCGACGACGAGCCAGCGGATGGTTCGCGGAGTGGCGCTTGGTTTCATCATGGAACCTCTTGCGAAACAGGATGTTGAGATCCGGGGTCGGGTGGCGGTAAAAGAGTGGCGAATCCATCATAACAACAGATCGGCGACCGCGCCAGCCCGCGGCATTGCGGGAGGCCCGGGTCACCCGCAACCTTGCCCCGGATCGTCAACTTTTTGTCAAGATCTTTGAGGTGATTTCCGATAGTCACGGTAAAGCGTGTGACCCACAACACGGAATTCCTGCTCGAACCAGTCGCCGCAATTACGAGGTCCAGCGATGGAAATGAATGTCACTCGGTCGAATCCCGTGGCGCTCGGGGGGAACCCGCCCGATTCGATGATCGTCCAGCCCGACGAAGAACGTTCCCGAGGCGAGCCGCGTGATACTGGGGACCAGTCAAATCCGGGTGTGAATGGATCCAGCTCCGATGAAGAGGATCTGGCGGGGAAAAAGGATGACGATGTGGCGGCCGACTTGGTGAAAATCGGTGAAAAGGGCTTCAACAATCGCATATTGATCTGCGATGACAACCGCGACATTCATGCCGACTTCCTCAAGATCCTGAACAGCGGTGCCAAGTCCAGCGCGGATCTGGTATTGGAGGATTTCGAGGAAGCGTTGTTCGATGGCGACCCGGAATTCAGTTCCAGCAAGAAAATACCCGCAATCGAGTACCAGGTCGATTCCGCGTACCAGGGCAAGCAGGCGCTGCAAATGGTGGATCAGGCCGACAGCGATGGCAACCCCTACGCGGTCGTGTTCATGGATGTGCGCATGCCCCCGGGTTGGGACGGCATCCGTACGGTCGATCAAATCTGGCGCAAGCATCCCTTTACCGAGGTGGTCATCGTCACCGCCTATTCGGACTACACCTGGGACGAAATGGTCGAAGCCCTGGGTGTCAACGATAAGTTACTGTTCATCAAAAAACCCTTTGACTCGGTCGGAGTCAAGCAACTGGCACTGAATCTGACGACCAAATGGAATTTGGCACATCGAGCCCGACAACACGTCGTCAGGTTGGAAAAGGAAGTACGTCGCAGAGTTGAGGCGATTGGGAAAACTTTGCGTGGGATGTAAGTGTGTCGGGGTTCGAAAGTAGATGCGACCCGGCTCAAGTTCCCGGTAAAAAGTATGTATCTCAATTGATTCACGAGTTGCGATTCTGTTAAAAATAACTATGTCCCGCTTTTACGATGTCGTCGTCCGGGCGGGGTCAGGGGAGACCGGGTGGTCTCGGCAGTGGAGCGCGGGCTCCATTCATTTTCACGGGGGATGAATCGACATGGTATCCGATGACAGGGAACCCATCCCTTCCGATCATGACCAGACTTTGAGTCCGAAGGCGGGGAAGGAGCTTCTTTCTCACGGAAAGAAGCGGACAGTCGATGAGTCTGAGCGTCTCTATCAGTTGTCTTTGACACCTATCAACGTGCTCGAACGGATTCAAAATGACATCATTGTGCTGCTGGGGATACATAAAGGGATTAACGGTGATTTTACCGATCTCGAAAAAAAGGTGATCTCCAGCATTGAAAAAGTCGTCCGAAAGGGTGAATGCCCTTCGCTTCTCGTTGAAGATCGCGCCATCTTTCGCGTCTTGTTGTGCCTCCAAACTTATTTTGAAGAAGAAAAAGTGACCATCATGCTCGAGGAGCAGGGTGGTGGCTACAAAAACGTCACCTACGCGGTGTTTCCCACGCTCTACAAGCTGGCGACCGAGGCCAAGAAGGCCAGCGAGAACATCAAGGAAGTGCGCGGCAAGCTCAGCGGCACCGTCGATTCCAGCAAGCGCGACGCCCTTCGCAAGAAATTGGATCGCAAACGCGAGCATAAAGAGCACTGCGGCCTGCTCTACCAGAAAATCGTGTTCACCCACGCTTCCAACTTGAAGCGAATCAAGAATCCGCGCACCATCACGCTCCATGGCCAACACGTCAGCCTCAACGAGCTTCTCGAATTCTTCCAAAACGGTGGACCGGCCATGCTCCGCAAGGTCAAGGAAGCGCTGAAACAGAGTTGATGGCTCGCCAGCCAGGAGAGCCGTCGTGACCCGTCGGCAAGGAAGGTCCGGCGAGCCCGTAGGATGAACCGTTCGAAGCGATCCGTGCGCTCGAATCCGCGAGGTCGAGCAGCGAACCGCATTTGGCATGGATTCGATCATCCGCGGTCCGGAATCCGTTCAGGTCCGGCACTTCGGCATGACCGACGGGCGGGACCGGCGGACGATTGGTTCGAAGCGATCCGGACGTGGCGGCCCCCGCCCCCGTCCAGGACCGGGGACTCTCCGCGACCGGGCCAAGGATTCGATGCTTCAGGGTTCTTCGGCGGGTGGGACGTGCAGCTCGTGTCGTTCCTCTTTTTCGCGAAAGACCCCGAAACAACTCGTGTAGCCGTGAATGTAGGTCCTACCCTGAACCGGCCCGATTTCTCCATTGCAGAAGAATCCGCCCAGCGGCACTTCGCCGAGCTCCTCGTGAAACAGGTTGCTGTCGTGATCGGGTACCCCGAAAAAGGCTTGGCCTCGGCCCAGGCAACTGAACAGCAGCGCGCCGCGTGGTGGAAACCTGGCGGCCACTTCGCGGTAACGCGTCAGTTGGCTCGTCAAATCCTGGATGGATGCGTTCCGGTCGCGCAGGTGGAACTGAATCACGCGCGTTTTCGATACATCGGCACCGACCTGGAGATAGCCGTTGGTCAAGTCCATGCCCAGCAAGTTGCGAATCAGGTAATCGCCGCGGTTGTAGACGCGTTCTTCGGGCTGCATTTCGATACCCAGGAACAGGGAGTGACGAAAGATCTCCCGTTCTTCGCTGTTCAGCGATCGATAGAGTTCCTCGAGAACCAATTTCGGCGAGTGGCCGTTGATCTCCACGATGATGTTGCCGTGGCTCGAGGTCAGGTATTGCGGTAAGCCGATGGGGCGGCAGCCTTGGGCCACGATGGTGTCCATCGCGATGGGGCCCTCCAGCGCGGCGCCTACCATACCGCCGTGGTACATGTGCCCTCCGGCGTAGAGCACGTGGTCGCCCGGGCTTTCGCCGCCGCTCACCAGGCCGCCGATCTTCTGGCTGAAGGGATAGGCCTGATCGAACAGGGCCAGGGACGATTCGGTGGGGAAGGTGAAGGGGTCGGAAAGGAGAATGAAGGCCGGGCCGTCTTCCGGTGCCATGCCCACCGCTTCGGTCAATCCGTTGAGCGTCAGGGGCTTTTTGATCGAGGCATCCAAGTGGAAGGTGTTGACGCGCGTGTGGGGGAGCAGGGCCGCCGTCAGCGAGAAGGCGACCTGGTGTTCCCGTTCGCGTCCGCCGCCGATCAGGCCACTGCCGCAGCAGCCCAGGATTTGGGCGGGTTGGAGTTCCTGAACCAGCAGTCGGGGAACGCAATCGAACAATGCGCTGTGGTGCGGCGACACGAAGACCAACAGCAGGTCGGGTGCCTGGCCCTCCAAATCGGCCCGGATTTTTTGGATGCATTGCTGCAGAGCCTCTTCCAAATCATCTTCGACCGCCAGCGCGGAACTCCATTTCATAGACGCCTCTAAAAAGTGTGGAGATGTGTTCTTCCTCTAGCGATCAAACCACAATGGCTTCCTCTTTTCCAGGGGGCGCGAGTTATTCTCTGGTGTTGGCAAGGGTTCGCGAGTATTTCGAATCGTGCCGGGTACACCGGGTTCGGTGTGTTCGAGGTTAATCCTTTTCCCGTTCGTGACGATGGTTGCCTGGAAGGAGTGTCCTGATGAAAACTGACGGGTTTGCGGACTTGGAACCGCCCATTTCGCCTTTTCGCGACAAGGTCGCCCTGGTGACCGGTGCCGCATCGGGCATCGGTGCCGCCACCGCGCGTGCTTTCGCTGCGCGCGGGGCCGCCGTTGCGCTGTGTGACCTGGATTGCAGCGGTGGTTCGGAAATGGCGCGTTCCATCGAGGAGGCTGGCGGCACGGCCGAATTCATCGAAATGGATGTGGCGAACGAGGCGTCCGTGGCCCGGGCGTTCGGGATCCTGACCGACCGGTTCGGCGGTCTGGATTACGCATTCAACAATGCCGGAATCTGTGGCTCGCCGACGCTTTTTCTGGAAACCGAGGCCGCACTTTTCCAGCGCATCTTCGAGATCAACGTGGGCGGTGTCTGGCGATGTATGAAGCACGAAGCGGTCCTGATGGAAACGGGCGGTGGCGCCATCGTCAATGCCGCATCGGTCAGCGGGTTGAAGGGATTCGACCGCTTCTCCTCCTACAGTGCCAGCAAACACGCCGTCGTCGGTTTGACCCGCAGTGTCGCCATCGAACTGGCGGGTAGGGGCATACGTGTCAATGCGGTGTGTCCCGGCGTGATCGATACGCCGATGGTTGCCGGAGCCGGTGACGAGGTGCTTCAGCGGGCCCTGGCGAAGGTTCCCATGAGGCGGATGGGCACGCCTCGGGAAGTCGCCGCGGCAGTCTTGCACCTATGCCATCCCGACTCGGGGTTTACGACCGGCCAGGTCCTGGTGATGGACGGTGGCGGCATGGCGTAGTGCCCATTCGGAGAATGCGCACGGAACCGGTGATCCGCGTGACAACCCTGAATCGCTTCCAGACGAGATCCCGGCTGTCGGCCTTCAATTGGCGGCCGGATCGGCCTTCCCTACCAATCTCGACTCCATGCACACCCGGTTGCGCCCTTCCGCCTTGGCTTGGTACAGCGCCTTGTCGGCCCGTTCGAGGGTGTCCTCCATATCCTCGCCGGGCAGGTAGGTGGCGATGCCCACGGAGAAGGTCGCCTTGAGGACGCCTCGTCCGCCGCCTTCGAAGTGAATTTTCGAAAATGCGCGTTGTAACCGTTCCAAGCTGGCCTTGCTGGCCTTGAGTTCGGTATCGGATTGAATCACGACGAACTCCTCGCCGCCATAACGCGCGATGAGATCGTAGCCGCGTAACTCCGACAGGGCCAGGCTGCCGAATGTCTGCAGCACGCGATCGCCCATGGCGTGGCCGTACTGGTCGTTCACGCGTTTGAAATGATCGAGATCGATCATGGCCAGGCACAGGGTTTTTCCTTTGCGGTCGGCCCATTGGCGGAGTTCGGTCACGCGCTCCATGAACTTGCGCCGGTTGACCAGTCCGGTCAATTCGTCTCTTTCGGCCATTTCCTCGAGCCTGGCAAGAAGCTGCCGGTTCTCCAAGTTCTTGCGGCGAAGGTGTTTGCGAATGGTGCTGACGTGACCTGCAAAAAAAGCCAGCCACATCAGGCTGACGCCGAACACCGTCAGGTTGAGCATCTCCAGGCGAATGTCCAGTTGTTCCGGATTTCGGCGGTGGATCAGGAAGAGGAGCCCGAGGTAGCTGATGATGCCGAAGGTGGCGATGAGGTAGCACTGGCGATAAGTCAATCGCAGGAGTGTGAAAAAGAACGGGAACAGGAAGAGGAACAACATAATCGCCCGGCTCTCGCGGGTCATGTACATCAGCACGGGGCCATTGATGACCAACGCTGTCACGATGACGGGAATGGTGAGGCTCGGTTCCTTGAACTTCAGGTTCCAATTGGCGAGGATCAAAGAAACGAAGAGGCCTTGGGCCGCGCAATGGAGAATGACCATGGCCAACGCGACGCGCACCGGCAGGTAAAGAAATCCCATCTGGTAGGCCAGAAACCAGATGAAAAGCGCCACCAAATAGGCGTAGAAGCCATAGCGCATGTTGGTCAAACGGGTGCGCTGTTTGGCCTGGGTAATTGCCCACTCCGCGGTGGTCTGGTTCTGGTCGAAAGGATCCATGACGCTGCCTCGCGCAGGAGAAATGCGACCGGTGGAACCGGTGGCGAAGGCGATGCGATAAGCTCGAACGTTCTGTGAAAAATATTACGAGTGTTATTTTTGATTTTATCAGAAAAGTTAGAGTGGATGCTAGATCGGGTCCGTCCAGAAACGGAATCATTGCAACTTCCCGAGCGGCTCTGCTGGTCGGGCACTGCATCGGGTCCCGAGTGTGAGGTCCCGGCAACGTTCTCGAGTTACAGGTGATGGGCCGAAGCTCGATTCCTGACGGCCGAGGCCGCGTTGCCAGGGATCACGGGGCCGGTTCGGAACACATCTCTCCAAAAAGCCCTGTTTCTGAATGAATCCTAGAGCGAGGCGGGAGGCGTGGCCGTGATGGCCGCCTCCTCGGACGGTTCCGCCGCCCGCTCCGGTCCCAGCGGTTGCAGGAGCAGCAGCAGTTTGGGCAGGAGGGTCATCGAGGCGAGTAGCGCGACCAGCATGGCGAAGCTGGTGAACAGCCCGAAGTAGATGGTGGGAATGAATTGGGACAGGCACAGAATGGAGAAACCGGCGATGATGGTCAGCGAGGTGAAATACATGGCGCGGCCCACCCCGGCGTGACACGTTCGCATGGTCGCGATGTAATTGCGGTTTTTCTCGAACTCTCTTTTGAAGCGATGAATGTAGTGAATCGTGTGGTCGACCGCGATCCCGATCGTGATGGCGGCGATAGTGATGGTCATCAAATCGAGGGGAATGTCCAGCCATCCCATGGTGCCCAGGACCAGCAGAACGGGAAAGAGGTTGGGAACGATCCCGATCAGCGCCAGCTTCAGCGAGCGGAACAATATCGTGAACATGATCAGGATCGCGAAGAACACCGACCCGATCGTGGTGATTTGCGAGCGGAACAAGCTCTGCAGCATGTTGTTGTAGAGGACGTACATGCCGGTCAGTCGATACTGGTCGGGGCCCAGCCCCGCCTCTTCACGCATGAAGTGATGGATCTTGTCCACGAGCGCTTGGCGCTCGAGATTGGGATCGCTTTCCACGATGCGGGCGACGAGGCGCAAGCGGGAAAAATCGTCGCTGACGAAAGGATCCATGACCGCCGCCTTGAAGCGCTCGGGTAGGAGCCGGCGCACCATGGCGAAAATGATTCGATTCATGGGGGCGCCGTGGACCTCTTCGGCGACGCGGATGGCGGAATCGAGCGACAGCACCTTGCCCGTTTCGGGCAGGTCGTCCAGGAACTGGTGGATGCGGCGCAACTTGGCGAGGTTCTGGGGGCTGGCCCAGTAATTGGCGCCCTCGCCCTCGACGATGATCTCGAGCGGCACCGTGCCTCCGAGCTGCTGGTCGATGATGCGCATGCCGCGATGAATCTCGGTGGATTCCTTGAAATAATCGATGAACCGGTTGTCGACGCTCAGCCGGTTGAGGCCCAGAACGGAGACCACGAGCAGGACCGCGGCGACGATCAGCAGGGCATTGCCGCGGCGCTCCGTCACATCGGCCAGGAATCCGGTCAGAGAGCCGCGTTCGGCGCCGAAAGGCCGAATCGTGCCGCGCGACAGGAGTTTCAGGATCGGCGGGAATACCGCGAAAACCATCAGGTAGGCGACCATGATGCCGACGGCCATCATCAATCCGAAATCGATGACTGGTTTGATGCCGCTCACCACCAACGACCCGAAGCCGACCATCGTCGTCAGGGCGCAGTAGAAGCACGGCAGGCCCACACCGGCTGCGGTTCGGGCCACCAACTGGCTCTGATCCAAATCGGGCTCGGCCTCGCGCAATTCGTGGTAGCGAACCGCCACGTGGATCGCCATCGACATGGTGATGATCAGCAGGAGCGAGGTGAAATTCGACGAAATGACGGTCGCCCGCCAGTCGACGAAGCCCAGGAACCCGATCATGATCAAAACCGTGCCGGCGCAGGCGATCAGCGGCACCACCACGAAGCGGGGGCGGCGAAAGATGACGCTCAGGCTCAATACGAGGAACAAAAAGACCCCGATGCCGAAGACCGCGATGTCGCGTCGCACGAAATCGATCATGTCGGCCACGATCATCGGAACGCCGCCGAGGTGGATTTCGGCGTCGCCGCGGTAGCGATCCAGAATGCCGCGAACTTGATCCACGGTCGCCTCTTGCCGCTCGGTTTGCCGGATGGAGGCCTTGCGATAGGAATGATCCACCTGGGCCAATTCGCGCCGTTCGGTTTCGGAAAGGGTGCCTTCGAACTTTCTCGCGCGAAGATCGTTGCGGCGCAGATTCAGTGTCTCGAAATGGGCATCGGGTTTCAGGGTGACCTGAAGGGCGGTGGTGGTGCCGTCGGTACTGATTAGCTGTTTCTCGTAAAAGGGGCTCTCGGTCAGTTCGATTTTGGCCAGGTCGCGATCCACACGGGCGTCTTCCAAAACGGGCAGGCCTTGGATCAGCGCGGCAATGGACAGCTTGGGGCTCAGCAGCAGGGGGACGTCCAGGATGGATTGGACTTCGTCGACGGGCTCCAGTCCCTTCAGGTCGGTCACCATGGCGCGCAGCCGACCCAATACTTCGTCGGAGAACAGGTCGCCTTCGGGTTTGTAGGTGATGATCAAAAAGCTGTCTTCACCGAATTGCTTGCGAATCGTCTGGTAGTAGCGGAGGTCGGCATCGTCGTCGAGAATCAGCGAATCGCTGGACGCCTCCAGTTGGAACCGGGGCGTGAAGAGCCCGAAAAACAAGGCGACGAGAACCACGGTCGCCAAGACGGTATAGGGACGGGCCAGGATCGAAGCATCGTACATTCGCGACTTGGATGTCGTCATACACACCTACTCATCGAATTTTGGAGCCGGAAAGGCCAAGAGCCCGTCGTGCCGAGGGATGGCCCTATTAAATCAGGTTCGGCGAGGATGCGAAAATCCCAAATCGCCTCGGGCCATCTGGCTGAAACGGGAGTGGTTCCCCCTTGCGACTTGCCCTGCTAACGGGACGACCCGCGATCCGGTTTAACCGCCGCTCCTGCGGAAACGGGCCTTTTTCGAAAACGAAACGCGATGGACGCGCGGCGGCTCTTACCCCGAAAACCTCGGCCTTTGTCTGTCGAAGAGCGGTCAACCGGCTGGAAACACCGCGATTCGGGAGAGGCGGCGGTAAGGGAAGATAGTCCGCCGCCTGCGCCATCCCGAAACCAAAAAAACCGGGGCCGGCGAAGTGCCGGCCCCGGTCCTGTGTTCCGATGATCCGGGAAGGAGGCTCAGGGGCAGTTCCCTTCCTCGGTGGTATTGATGTAAAAGAAGTCCAAGACGTTGAGGGCGTTGTCGCCGTTGGCGTCGTAGTCATCCGAGGGCAGGCCGTCGCCCCAGAGGCTGGCGTAGGTATAAATGTCGCCCATGTCGTTGCAGCCGTTGCCGTTGAGGTCCTCGACCACGGTGCTTTGCGGCACCAGCACGGTGACTTCGGTGAAGTACCAGGTATCCGCCGCACCGCTGTAGACGTTGAGGCGAATCCGGCTGGTGCCGTCCAGTTTGGGATCGAGCTCGAGGTCCTTCTGGTCGACGGCCAGCAACTGGTCGGTGGTCATGTTGCGCCAGGCGATGCGGTGGCCCGCGTCGAGACAGGCGACCCCGCGCAGGAGCAGGGGACGAAGCCCTTGAATCAGGTCTTGGTTGAGAATGGCCGGTTGGCTGCAGGCGGCTACGTACACGGTGCATACCGCCGGGGTTTGGTCGGCGAGGCCGCGGCTGTCGGTAACGGTGAACCTGACCTGGAATTCACCGGGCTGGTCGAACTGAACCCAGCCCGGATTCTGCTGGCTGCTGGCCGGTGCGCCACCGTCGAAGTTCCAGGCATAGGTGAGGGGCGTGTGGTTGTCGAAATCGACGCCGCTGCCCTCGAAATACACGCTGTCGCCGGCCGCGATGGTGACGTAATCCGTGGGCGTCTCGATCGTGCCGACGGGCTCGCTGTTTTCCTCGCCTGGCAGGACCCGCACGTTGACGGTGGCCGGGGTGGGATCGGCCAGCCCCTCGTCGTCGGTGACCGTGAAGGTCACGTCGTAATCGCCGGGGGTATCGAAGACCACATTGCCCGGCTCGCGAACCGTGCGGTTGGTGGCGCCACCGTCGAAGTTCCAGAGATAGGTGAAGTTTTGCGGCCCGTCGGGGTCGCTGGCCGAACCGTTGAAATAGACCGACTGTCCCGCTTCGATGATCGCACCGCTGGATGGCGAGACAATGGTGCCGTTGGGCGCCTGATTGGGAGATCGAACCGTGACGATCACGCTATCCGGCGAGGGGTCGGCGAGGCCGAGGCTGTCGGTGACGGTGAAGGTCACGGTGTATACGCCGGGGTTGTCGAAGAAGACCTGACCGGGATCTTCGACCGTGCTGTTGGTGGCGCCGCCGTCGAAGTTCCAGAGGTAGGTGAGCGGTGTGTGCCCGTCGGGGTCGCTGGCCGAGCCGGTGAAGGTCAGCGATTGACCGGGGTCGATCGTCCAGTTCTGGTTCGGCGTCACGATGGTGCCGTTGGGGGCCTGGTTGGCCGCGGCTTGCACCGTGATGGTGACGGAATCCGGGGTGGGATCGGCGAGGCCGAGACTGTCGGTGACGGTGAAGGAAACGGTGAAGGTGCCCGGGGAATCGAACGTGACGCTGCCGGGATCTTCCACGGTGCGATTGGATGCGCCGCCGTCGAAGTTCCAGAGGTAGGTGAGCGGGGTGTTGCCGTCGGGATCGCTGGCGGAGGCGGAAAAGGAAACGGACTGGCCGGCGGTGATGGTGCGGTTGCCGCTGGGTGCGTCGATGGTGCCGTTGGGTGCCTGGTTGGCGGGCGCCTGAACGGTGATGGTGACGGTGTCCGGGGTGGGATCGGCGAGGCCGAGGCTGTCGGTGACGGTAAAGGAAACCGTGAAGGTACCCGGGGAATCGAACGTGACGCTGCCGGGATCCTCCACGGTGCGATTGGATGCACCGCCGTCGAAGTTCCAGAGATAGGTGAGCGGGGTGTTGCCGTCGGGATCGCTGGCGGAGGCGGAAAAGGAAACGGACTGGCCGGCGGTGATGGTGCGGTTGCCGCTGGGTGCGTCGATGGTGCCGTTGGGTGCCTGGTTGGCGGGTGCCTGAACGGTGATGGTGACGGTGTCCGGTGAAGGATCGGCGAGGCCGAGGCTGTCGGTGACGGTAAAGGAAACGGTGAAGGTGCCCGGGGTGTTGAAGGTGACACTGCCGGGATCCTCGACCGTGCTGTTGGTGGCGCCGCCGTCGAAGTTCCAGAGGAAGGTGAGTGGGGTGTTGCCGTCGGGATCGCTGGCGGAGCCGGAAAAGGAAACGGACTGGCCGGCGGTGATGGTGCGATTGCCGCTGGGCGCGGCGATGGTGCCGTTGGGCGCTTGGTTACCGCCGCCGTCGCACAGAAATCCGGAGCGCGGGTAATTGCGAACCACGTCCCAGGCGATTTCCTGCATGATGGCCGCCTGAGCCGCCGTGGGTGCGTCGTAGCTGCCGCCCCACTGGTTGGTGGTCTGGTAGCGTAAGCCCTGCGGCGATTGGCGATAGATGGTGGCGAACATGACGCAGGCCACGAAGTAATTGCCCATATCGTTGAGATGGATGTCGTCCACGAACAATTGGGCCCGGTTGTTCAGCCCGGGAACCTGACCGGACTCGACGCGCAGCACCAATTGGCGCAGAGCTTGACCGGCAGGAATCAGGAACATGGCGTGTTCGCCGCGGGTGGCGTTGACGTCGTCGATGATGCCTTCCCAAAGGGCCAGGTCGGTGGTGATGCGATCCAACCAGTTGGCTTCGTCGCGGCTGTGCCAGGTCTCGTAAATGTAGGATCGGGTGCCGGCGTTGTATTGCCGCGCCAGGTCGGTGAACAGGCCCGCGTACACCGGAGTCTCGTTCCACGTGATGTTGGTTTCCAGCGGAATGCCTTCCGTCATGACCAACACGTCCCATTCACCGGAAGGCAGAATGTCGCCCGCGAAATGGACCGGCGGATACGGAAAGGTCCAATCCGCTTCGTGGCGGTAGGTCCAGTTGTATTTCAGGGGGGCGCCGTTGTTCACCTGGGTGGCGTGCTTTTCCGCGACGCCGGCATCGGCCGCGATCTGGCCGAACATCTGCGGCATGTCGTGGTTGATCAGGCTGTGCCCGATGAACAGGGGGGACGCATCGTTGATCGGGGTCGGGTTGTTGCAGTGGCTCTGGGCCGCGAGGCGGGGAGCCCCCAAAAAAACGAGCGAAAGGACCAGAAACGAATGGAAACCTGAGCGAAGGGAACCGAGAGTGAACCGAGAACTTTGAAGACCCATGCTTGCAGAATAGAATGCCCGCTGAGTAGGACCTGTCATTGAGCAGCCTCCGTTGGCCAACGAAAAGAACGTGTATGGACTTGAGAGTGTACTCGGATAGCTTGTGTTGGATTGAAAATCGCGGATCATGCCGCATCCGAGCCACAATATAGAAACAAAAGGGGAGCGAGGGAGAAACAATGCTCCTTATGTGACAAATGCCAAGTTCCAAAGATATGGGGCCTGCCAGGAACGGGTTTTGGCAAATCGGGCATCGGGTAGGGATCATGGCAACCAGCCCCGATAGATGAGAAAACGGGTGGCCTCATCGTGCGGCGAGGCACACCGACCCCTCGGCGCGGACCGTTTTATAGCCTGGCCGTTCCGCCGGCACAAGTCGGGTGAGTCATATCGATGGTTTTTTTGCGGACTTTTGCCTTTGCTTTACGAAAACCCACCGGAGATTCGGTGATTTCGGGTTTCAGTTGATTTCTCGGTAGGCCACAGAAGCAACGGGGTTGAAGAGTGCTATCCATTAGATCGTTTGGCTATTTTGGGCCTGTGAATGGCCGTGCCGGGTTTGGGCATCGGCAACCAGCAATCCGACTCTCGGCCGAGCGGCGACCTTGCGTTTTTTTCTCTCCGAAACGGCCAAGCGATTCTACTCAGGCGAGCGGGTAGCCGGGACCTGCAGATCTGCCGTACCCCGGTGGTCTCGGTGAACTCTCTTGAAACAAAGTGGTGTTTTCTACCTGAGCTGGGTCTTGCCGTCGTCAAATCTTGATCAGGAAGCCAGGAATGAACGAAAACAGGAAAAACAGGACCATGATGTGTACCAATTCCGGTCCTTTCCTGCTTTCCGATGTTCATGGGTTCCTGCTTCATTTTTCGGATGAATGACCCATGGCCCTTCGCCAGAAACCAGATATAGTGTTTCTTTCTCGAAATCGAGCTGGGTATGCCCGCTGGTTCGCGGCTCTTGTGGAATAAACCATGTAAAGCTCGAAGGTAAAGATAAAAATACCCGGTGGAACAAGCTGCGTTTAGAGCGCCCGAATGCCGAGAGATTCGTCGTGCCAGGTAGGGGCATCAGGGGCGGTAAGCCCGCCGGATGAACTAGTCGAAGTAATCCAGGCGGGGAGTTCCAACATATTTTCGAGGGTCGGCGCGATTAAAACAGTCGGCTTCAAAATGTGCGGCGGGCACGGCCGGTATGGCACGGCCGGTATGGCACGGCCGGTATGGCACGGCCGTTAAGGCCGGCGCACCTACCGGGCCTTACCGGCCCTGCACCACGCCCCTCTCACAAATGCGGGAACTCCCAAGCGATTCGCTACGATTAGTTTCTGACCTGAAACCCAGTGGTCCGGCAATCCGGCCACCGGCCTGGGCGGCGACTCTGCGGTGAAAAAAAATGTTCGGAGCTTGAACCGAACCCAGAACTCCATCCCCCGGGTCAATCCGGATTGGGGAGCAGCGCCGCGCATTTCTTGCCGAAACTGGCCATCAGCACCAAATCGGCGGTTTGGGTGTCCTTGCTGCTGAACACCAACCGCTTGCCGTCGGCCGTGATCGTGACGCAGTGCAGATCTTCTTGCGATCGCTCCAGCGTCTTCATCGTGTTCGTTTCGAAATCATAATATCGAATGGTGTCCTCACCGGGTCGGTGATCCACGAAGTAGACGCCTCGCTCGGTGAAGTGCCAATCCTCGTTGGTGATGGGGTGCACCTCTTCCTGGTTTTCCGACATGGGCGGGTGGTCGAAGTCGTAGGCCATTTCCGGTTGGCCGCCGATCAGCGGGACGCGCCACACTCCGTTGCGATCCTGGCGAAGGAAAAACACGTGGACCCGGTCGCAGCCCAGCAACATGGTGTTGACCCCCAGATTGGTGATTGCCGCGGTCTCGCTGCCGTCGGCCCGCATGCGCCAGATCTCGAGGAACCCGTCGCGATTGGAGTTGAAGACGATGTGCTGGCCGTCCTTCGTCCAACGCGGATTGACCTCGATCCAATCGCCGCCGGTCAGCAGTCTCGGCGTGCCACCACGCGCCGGAACGCGGAACAGGCGCGTGTAGTCCGCGAAGACGAGGGTGGTACCGTCCGGTGACCAGTGGGCGACGCCGCTGGCCATCGACTGGAGCTCCGTCAACATGCGCAGGTGCGTGCCGTTGGTACCGATGACCCATAATCCCGGTTTCCCGGTGCGGTCGGAAAGAAACGTCATGGCCTTGCCGTTCGGTGAGAAACTGGCGTTGTAGTCGGTTCGCGTCGAGGCCACCAAACGGTTCTTGGACATGGAGCCGTCTTTGCTCAGGTCGCGCATCCACAGATTGTAATCTTCCTGGATTTCGGCGAGTGCCATGGATTTGCCACCGGGGCGAATCGCAATCTTGAGCAGGCCGGTTTCGGTGGATTCCACACCCAGCCACTGGGGCTCTCCGCCATCGGGATTGACGACCCACAACCCCCGGCGAGAATCCCGATCCGAAGAAAACACGAGACCGGCTTGATCGGGGGTCCAATCCACGTCGAACACCATGTGGCCGTCGAAGGTGAGCTGGCGGGGTTGACCTTCGGGAAAACGCGATACGAAAATATCGTTCCCACGCGCCATGGAGCGTACGAAGGCGACCCATTCACCATCCGGCGAAATCGCCGGCAAATAGTCGCCGAAAAACTGGGGCTCGGGGTCCGTGATCCGGCGTCGGTCGTTGGTCGCCAAGTCCAATAGAAACAAGCGAAACGGGTTGCCTGGGCCTTCCTGGTGGGCCATGATCAGGTGGCTGCCGTCGGGCGTGATGGCCAGGCCGCCCAACTGGCCCTCGATGGTCGTGATCTCGCTTTCGGGGCCGCCGAGTGCGGGCACCCGATATATTGCGGGGGTCTTGTATCCCTGGCGGAAAAAATAGAGGTAGTTGCCGTCGGGCGACCAGACCGGGAAATGTTCGTTGCCCGGTTTGTGGGTGAGTCGCAGCAGGTGTTCTTCACCCAATTGTTTGACGTACAAATCCCAATTCGTTTTGGTTCCGCGGTCCCAGGCGAAGGCGAGGCGTCCGCCATCCGGGGAAAAGCGAGGCATCGATTCCGTGCCGATCAGGGTCGTCAAGGGTTGGAAAATCGGGCCCTTGTTGGTCCCTTTCTTCGTCCCGAAACCCTGTGCCGTCGTATGCTTTTCGCGCAGGAGCATCGCCAGGCTGAGCACCGCGGTGAGTGTCGTGAACACGACGGTCGTGACCAGGATCTTGATCAGCCGGGTTCCCCCGATGTGGCGGATGCCGCCGCGTGTGCCGTCCGTTGGCCCGACCGGAACCGGTGGCCCTGAAGGGCCTCTGGCGCCGTGGTGCCGCTCTCGTTCACCCCCCGGGACCGCCATCGGACCCGAACCCAGGTGCAACGAGTGGCTCGCCGTGTCTGACGAATCGCAGGCCGGCTCGCCCAACGGCTGGACTTCGGCAATCAGGCGATATCCGCTTTTGGCGATGGTTTCGATGATTTGCGGGTTGCGGCTGCGGTCCTCCAAAAGCTGGCGTAGCTGAGATATGGTCCGCGACAACGCGCTGTCGGACACCGCCACATCCTTCCACACGCCGTCCATGAGCTCCGAACGCGACACCATTTGGCCCTGGCGCTCGGCGAGGTACAGCAATACGTCCATCTGCTTGGGCTGAACACGTTTTTCAATCGGTCTCTCTGAATCGGCCGACCGGATTCGGTTGAGGCTTGGCTCCACCTGCCAAGTGCCGATTCGAAATGCTCCAGTGCCGAACGGTCTCGGCGTTTTCCTGGATTCCGCTGCTGTTCCGTTCATAGATCCTCGTCAAAAAATGGGAAGCCTATCTTATTTATCAAGGGTTGGGAACCATGGAGTGGTGGGTGCCGGCTCGATAACGCGCCACCTGGATCGGAAATGTCGAGATGAACTCCTATTTCAAGGCAGATGGAGTTGACCGGATCGGTTGGTCACTTGGATGCACTTGCTACTCGCTCAGCAACTTGGAACTCTGCATGGTTAACGGATTCCACGGAACCGGGGTTTTGTTGGATCCGCATCGAGCGGGTCTCTATCGAAGTCAATCGGATGTCCGCCTCTTCCCAATAAACTTTGGCAACCCCGATCTGTCGTTACGGGCCATCGAACAGGGCCTGGCTCGGGCATGGGCCTGCCGACTCGCTCCTTCATCTTATTTGGTTTTGCACCCGTAAGCACACTTCGTTTCTTGCTCTCAAAGGGTACGAAGACTTTGCGAAGAAGAGATGTAAGTATCTTGATGGAAAAGTGTTGATTGCCCTGATCAGCCTTGTGACCGGGGGCGATGAATATCGGAAGAAAAAGCTTAGAATCCTGCCCGAAAATGCTGCGTAATCTCCCGGCAAAGGCTTGGGTCGGGGTGTTTTTGCACTCGGGCTTCGAGTCGGGCGCAGTTGGTCGCCTGATTGGGCATGCCGCGGAATGTCCATCGCCTGGACGATGTCTCTTATGACAACCGCCCTGGCGAGTGCAGGAGAGCCCGATGAGTGTCGCCCCCGATCACCACAATAAGAGGTTGCCCACCAAAAGATTGACGTTCCGAAGTTCCCGGTCCAAGTGGGAGGCCGGGTGGTCGAGCATAGCCAGACTCGAACATCCGGTATTTTGTCGCGGAACTTACCTCCTCTGAGTCGCGACAAGGTAACCACCCCTTCCAGGCGGACCGATTTTCCAAGGCGTTCATGGAATGCTGCAGACTATTCCAGCGCCTTTCATACAAGAGGGAGGCGGCACACCCACCGCCTCCCTATTTTTTTACGGTGACTCGGCGCCGGCCTTTTTGCGGAGGCGGGCCGCCTCGTCCTTGATGCCCACGATATCGAGTACCTCGGCGGCCTTTTGAAAGTTGGCGGGTTCGGGGTAGGTCTTCAGCCAGGAGTCGAGTCCTCTCAAAGCCTCCCTGGGTTTGCGCAGGCTGAACAACAGCAAGGCCTGGCTGGCATTGGCACCGCGGTGATTGGGGTACTCGCGAAGGGCACTTTCGAACAGCGACAGGGCGCGTTGCGGTTCGCTCTGGCGCGCGAGACTGTCGCCGAGAAAGAAGGCGAGATCGGCGGAAAGCTTGGGGGTGACGCCATCCTTCAGCAGTTCCCGCGCTTTTTCCAGGTGGGTGGTGGCCGGAGCGAGTTCGTTGCGGTCCAAATGGGCACGACCCACGGCGTAATGGCCCATGCCGAATGCCGAATCGCGGGCCAACTGCGCCTTGGCGATTCCCTCCGCGGCCTCGAACGCACGGTGTTTCAGTAAGACGGGCAGCAGGGTCTGCGCACCCATGCGCGGTTCCTGGTTCATGATCTTGTCGACCAGACCTTGAGTTTCCTGGACTTTGCCCAAGCCCAGCGAGGCATCGACCAGGCCCGTCATGGCCGACAGGTTACGCGGCGACATCGCCAGGGTTTCGGCGTACAGGTACTCGGCCTTGTCGTACTTTTCCAGCCCCGTCAGCGCGCTGCCCAGGAGCAGCCGGGCGTCGACCATTTCCGGATATTGTTGCACTACCGCGCCGAGGAGCTGCTCCGCCTGTTCGAATTGGCCGTTGTTCAGCAGGCCGCCGCTGCGGGAGATGTTGTCGTAGAGCTCGAGAAACTGCTTTTCCGACAGTTGCTTGATGGTTTCACCTACTTGAAAACCCCCGCTGTATCCCAAAGACTCCAGCAGCGCGATATCCTCCTCGGAGATCTGGGTTTGTTCCTGGTTACCGGTGCCCAAGCGCTCGATCAGCGCCAGCGCGGTAGGTGGGATCGCGGCTTGGCCGAACCGATTCGCCTTCTCTGCGGGATCCTCGAACAGGTGGAACAATTGTTCGTCCGCTCCGCGAATGTAGTGGTTTTCGCGCTGAATGACGGATTGGAGGCGATGCCAGCCGTAATGTAGTTCGGCGTTGAGCGATTCGCTGTAGATGTCGCGTTTGGCATCGCGGCCTTCGCTGGAGAACAGGGAGACGCCGTCACAGTCGATGGAAAACCCGAGCAAATCGGCGATGGTGGGCGCCAGATCGAACAGGCCCGTGGCTTCTTCACGGACGGTACCGCCGTCTTCGCTGTTGGGAAGTTTGACGAGCAGCGGCACCTGAAGCGCTTCGCGATAGACCAGCAGGCCGTGTTCGGCCTCCCCGTGGTCGCCCAGACCCTCGCCGTGGTCGCTGGTCACGATGATCACCGATTTGTCGTAGAGATCGCGTTTCTTCAACTCCTCGATGAAACGGCCTATCAGGTGGTCGGCAAAGGCGATTTCACCGTCGTAGGCGTCCTTGCCCATGGAGGAAAAGGGTTCCGGTGCGTCGTAGGGCGAGTGGGGATCGTAGAGATGCAGGAAGTAGAACAGGGGAGCGGAGGCTTCGGGCGAGTGTTGGGCATCCAGCCACGCGATGGCGAGGTTCAGGGTTTGGTCGCCGCGGCGTTGCGCGTAGGTGCGGGCCGTGTCGCGGCTGGTCACTTCCATGTCGTCGTCGTAGGTGTCGAACCCTTGATGAATCCCGGTTCCACGCCGCAGGACCATCGTCGAAACCGCCGCGCCGGTGCGGTACCCGCGCTCCTTGAGCCGTTCCGCCAAAGTCACCTGTTCGTCGTTGAGGTAGAAGCCGATGTTGTCCCGGACGCCGGTCGTGGAAGGCAGGTTCCCCGTCATGATCGAAGCGTGGGAAGGCAGTGTTTGCGGCGTGTGGGCGTAGCTGTATTTGAAAAGGACGCTGTCGGTGGCCAGGGCGTCGATCGCCGGGGTTTTTCCATCGGCATACCCGTAGATGGGCAGCCGATCCGAGCGGAGCGTGTCGACGACGATCAAAAACACGGGTGCGTCCTTGTGTTCCGTCTTGGGGCTGCCACAGGAGATGGAGAGGATCAGGATCGCCGCGACCGTGATTCCCGGTGGAACGCGGTTGCCGCTTCGCCAGGCTCGGCGAGCCAGTGCCCGACAAATAGTAATGAAGGTGACGAAGGGGGATCGAGAGGGGGGCGGGTGAGCGTGAAGTCGGGTCATGGGCGTCCTTCCTGGTGAAGATCTCGGTGAGCCCGGCCATTGTAGCGCAGGTGCCCTGTCGGTGGGAGAAGGGAAGCGGCGCCGGGAGGCGGAGGACGGTCAACCCGGCCGGGAGGCCGGGTGATTCCTTTACCCTGAATATGATTACCTCCACGATCCCCAGCATCGGGTTCAGGGATTTGAATTCGGGATATTGAATACCGGTCCAATTTTAGTGATTCAATATTTTGTACTTTTCTTCAAGTGTTTGATTTTAATGGCGATGATTGCGATCGGTTTGTTTGGTGAAAAGTTGGCCCAAAAGATGCTTTTCTGCTTTACCAATCAGGATTTCGTTCGCATCCGCGTTCGGGCATGTGAGAGATGTACCGAAACGGATGGAATGTTGCATTCGTGGATTATTTTTCCACGCTCGCTTCAAGATGAACCTGGGTCGAAAAAACTTGTGAATAGTCGTGCTTTTGTCGGGTGAAAGACTACTTACACTGGTAATGGACACCCGCTCTTTGATATTGGAGGAAAAGCACGATGAAGAGCTTCTTCAAGATAGGGCTCGCTTTGCTCGTTGCCGCCCTGCTCACCTTTCCCGTCATGGCACAACAGACCGCCGACATCATCGGCAAGGTAGAGCTGGACAATGGCGACCCGTTACCCGGTGTCGTCATTACCGCCGAGTCAAACAAACTCCAGGGCTCCCGCACCGCCGTATCCAACGAAAACGGCGCATTTGTCTTACGTTTTCTTCCCCCGGGCCAATATACTGTTACGGCCACCATGCCCGGTATGCAAACTCAGAAACAGATACTTGCATTGAACGTCGGTGGTGTGGCGCGCCCCACTATCGTCATGAAGGTCGAAGGTACTCAAGAAGTATTGGTCGTTACCGCCGAAGCCAACTCGGTTTTGGATACTACCCAAGTTACCTCCAACCTTAAGGAAGAACTGTTCAACAACCTGCCGATTCGGAAAACGCTGGAGAACGCCACCGCACTGCAACCGGGTGTGACCACGACCGGTCCCCGCGGCGTTCCGGTCATTTCCGGTGCCATGTCTTTCGAAAACAACTACCTGGTGAACGGCGGCGCGATCAACGGTGACAACCTGCGCGGTCGTCCCGCATCGGTCGTGATCGAGGACTCCATCGAAGAGACGACGGTGATCTCGGGCGCGGTTTCCGCCGAGTACGGACAGTTCGTCGGTGGTGTGATCAACACGATCACCAAACAGGGTGGTAACGAGTTCACCGGTTCTCTGCGCGTTTCTCTCGAGAACGAGGACTGGGAAGCTCGTACGCCGGTGGAATTGGAAAGCGGTCAGCCTCACGAGGACGACATCTCCGATTTCGAAACCATCACATTGGGCGGTCCGATCATCAAAGATCGTCTGTGGTTCTTCTTCGCCGGCCGTCGCGAGCGTGAAGAAGGTACGGCGGACGTCAATGCCGGTTCCGAGTTGAATCCCGCAATCCTGACGGAATTGGGCCTGGCCGACAGCGGCAACGTGCCCGGTCAGCGTCAGATCGGTAACGAGCGTCCCGAAGATCGCTTCGAATTCAAATTGACCGCCACGGTCGCCGAAAACCACACCTTCGTGGCCAGCTACCTGGAAACCGATTTCGAAGAAACCAACGATACCCAGTTCGGCGTCATCAGCCCGGATTCGGTGGTGTCCTCGCGCGCCATTCCCGAATCGTTGCTGACGTTCAACTATCGCGGCATCATCACCCCCGAGCTGTCGGTTGAACTTCGTTACTCCGAGCGCGAATTGACCTTCGAACGCAACAGTGCCAATGCCGGCACCGATCGCGTCACCGGATCGACTCTCGAAGATTTCAACACCCAAAACGGCGACAACTACGGCGCTCACTTCTTCGGGGCCAATCCCGAAGACCGCAACAGCGAGAGCTGGGGAATCAAGGCTTCCTACTTCCTGAACACCGCCAGCTTCGGCACGCACGATGTGGTCGTGGGGATTTCCGATTACATGGATACCCGTAAGGCCGACAACGAACAGTCGCCTTCCGGCTACCGGGTCTTCCCGTCCGCCACCCGTTTCGACGCCAACGGCAACCCGGTTCCCATCTTTGTGAACGGTTTCGAATCCGCCAACAGCTTGTTCGCCGGGATCGCGTTCTATCCGATCCTGATTCCTTCGGGCGGTTCGGATTTCACCACCCAATCCCTCTACCTCAACGATTCCTGGACGCTGAACGATCACTGGCGCTTCAACGTCGGCTTCCGTTACGACAAGAACGACGCCTTCGCTCAAGACGGTGCCGTGGTATCCGACGACGACGGCATCAGCCCGCGCCTGGCTGCGAACTACGACCTCTACGGCGATGGCACCCACGTGTTCAACGCCAGCTACGGTCAATACGTCGCGCGTCTCTCCGACGCCGCCGACGGTGCTTCCTCCGCTGGTTCTCCGGCGATCCTGTACTACTACTACCTGGGTCCCCAAACCGAGTCCGTTGAAGAAGTCTTCCAGTACATGGAAAACACCATCGGTCCCAACCTGTGGGATGTCGACTTTGCCCGCACGAATGCCGACTTCGTCAGCATTCCCGGTCAGACGACCGTGCTTCAGGAATCCCTGAGCGCTCCTTTCGCCGAAGAGATCCAAATCGGCTACAGCACTCGCTTCAGCTCCAAGGGCTACTTCAAAGTCAACTACATCAACCGCGACTACGACGACTTTTACACCGGCCTGACCAACCTGGACGTCAACGCCCAGTTCAACAACGGTGTGGACATTCAGCTCATGGTCAACGATCCCGGCTTCTATTCCCGCGAATACCACGGGATCCAGTTACAGGGCGAGTACAAGGTTTCCGACAACCTGGTGGTGGCCGGTAACTACACTTGGTCGCAAACCTACGGCAACATCAACGGTGAAACCCGCGGTGCGGGTTCCGTCCTGACCACGTCCGTCAGTCAGTATCCCGAGATCAACGGCTTCGAAGCCCGTGCACCTCACGGTCCGCTGAACACCGACGTGCGCCACATCAGCCGCGTTTGGGCGACCTACAACATCCCTCTGTCATTCGGCAACCTGAACTTGACCGCGCTTCAACGCTACCGCTCCGGTCAGCACTACGAAGCCACAGGTATCGTGCCGACCTCCGCCGCGTACGGATTCCCCAGCGGTAGTGACCTGGGCTACAACACGCCGCCCAGCACCACCACCTATTTCTTCTCCGATCGCGGTGCGTTCACGACCGACGACATCTACTCCACCAACCTGGGTGTCAACTTCAATGTCGACTTCCGTCGTCTGACCTTCTTCCTCGAAGCAGAAATCCTCAATGTCTTCAACGGTGACGGCATCGCCGACATCGGCGAGATCGACACCACGGTGATCGTGAACCGCGACAACCCGTTCAACGTGTTCAACGAGGCGCCGGTCGAAGGAACCCACTACACGCTCGGTCCCAACTTCGGTGAGGGCACCAACCGACTCGCATTCCAGACCCCGCGGACCTTCCGGTTCGACGTCGGCGTGCGTTTCTAAGCTAAAGACCAAACTATCGAGGGCGGCCAGTGGCCGCCCTTTTTCGGGTTCCGCCCGGCACGGCCCGATGAGGCGCGAACAAGCGGGGACGGAACCTTTCCATAAGAAGTAATGAAGTGAATTTCCAAGGGTCATGCAGGAGGCCCTGGCCAGGTTCGGTCGATGGGCTGCGTTGGAATACGACGCCACGCCCCACGCCCGACCCAACCCGTGGAGCCGGATGACGGCCCGCATCGCGGGTATATCGACGGGTTTTGAGAGACCCCAGCCGTCCCCAAGCAAGACATGTGGATCCAGGAGGAAAACTGGATAAACCGAGTCGGCTCGAGCGTCGCTGCGACCTAGCGCCGAAGCCGTGGATCGGTACCCGATTGAAGCAGACCTCGCGCAATGCGCGGATCACGACGGTTTGAATATCGCTGGAAATCAAGGGCATCGCCGGAATTCAAAAAACTGAATCGAGGTGATTGAATTCACCTTTTTGAATCCGGGATTTTGGATAGCGACCATTCCAGAATCGAATGGCAGCGCTGTGTCTTCGTTTAAAGCCCTCGTATTGTTATGGATAAAAAGTTTCGTGAAGTTTGTGTAAAAAATGGCACGAACTTCGCCTAAAAGTCCGCCCAGTCAGGAAATGTATCGCACCCGGGTTCATGAGTTGAGAGGGACTCACGAGCCTCATCATTATCGAATGGTGCACATGATGCGGTTTTTTAATCGCTATCGCTTCAAGGATGACTTGGGTTGAAAAGACTTGAGAGAGGTCTTGCTTTTCGTCGGGTGAAAGGCTGCTTCGTCAGGAATTGGAGACCCGCTCTAAGTTTTAGGAGGAAAACCACGATGAAGAGCTTCTTCAAAATTGGGCTCACGTTGGTCGCTTCCATGCTGCTCACCATCCCAGTTTTGGCGCAACAGACCGCCGACGTTATCGGGAAAGTGGAGCTGGACAATGGCGATCCGTTACCCGGCGCCGTTATTACCGCTGAGTCGGACAAACTGCAGGGCTCCCGGACCGCCGTATCCAATGAGAACGGCGGTTTTGTATTGCGCTTCCTGCCCCCGGGCACCTATGTATTGACTGCCACCATGCCCGGCATGCAAACCCAGAAGCAGACGCTCACCCTGAACGTTGGTGGCGTCGCACGCCCCACGTTCATCATGAAGGTCGAAGGCACTCAGGAAGTGTTGGTCGTTACCGCCGAGGCCAACTCGGTTCTGGATACCACCCAGGTCACTTCCAACCTCAAAGAAGAGTTGTTCAATAACCTTCCCGTCCGGAAGACGTTGGAAAACGCGACCGCGCTGCAGCCCGGCGTCACCACGACCGGCCCCCGCGGCGTGCCCGTCATTTCCGGCGCCATGTCTTTCGAAAACAGCTACTTGGTCAACGGCGGTAGCATCAACGCGGACAACATCCGCGGCCGTCCCGCTACCGTTGTGATCGAAGACGCGATCGAAGAAACCACCGTTATCACCGGTTCGGTATCCGCCGAATACGGTCAGTTCATCGGTGGTGTCGTCAACACCATCACCAAGCAGGGTGGTAACGAGTTCACCGGTTCGCTGCGTGTCTCTCTCGAGAACGAGGACTGGGAAGCCCGTACGCCGGTCGAATTGGAATCCGGCCAGCCTCACGAAGACGACATCTCCGACTTCGAAACCCTGACCCTGGGTGGTCCGATCATCAAGGATCGCTTGTGGTTCTTCTTCGCAGGTCGTCGCGAGCGTGAAGAAGGTACCGCCGACATCGACGCCGGTGCCGCTCTGTCTCCCGAAATCCTGCAAGAACTCGGTTTGGCCGACAGTGGTAACGTACCCGGTCAGCGTCAAATCGGTAACGAGCGTCCCGAAGACCGCTTCGAATTCAAATTGACCGCCACGGTCGCCGAAAACCACACCTTCGTTGCCAGCTACCTGGAAAACGACTTCGAAGAAACCAACGACACCCAGTTCGGCGTCATCAGCGCCGGCGCCGTCGTTGAGTCCCGCGCCATTCCCGAGTCTCTGTTGACCTTCAACTATCGCGGCATCATCACGCCCGAACTGTCCGTTGAAGTTCGCTACTCCGAGCGCGAATTGACCTTCGAGCGCCAGAGCTCCGGTGCCGGTACCGATCCCGTGACCGGTTCCACCATCGAAGATTTCAACACCCAGAGCGGTAACAACTACGGTGCGCACTTCTTCGGCGCCAAGCCCGAGGAACGCAACAGTGAGTCTTGGGGTATCAAGGCTTCCTACTTCCTGAATACCGCCAGCGCCGGTACGCACGACATCGTCGTGGGTATCTCCGACTACCAAGACTCCCGTAAGGCCGACAACGAACAGTCGCCTTCCGGTTACCGTACCTTCCCGTCCGCCACGCGTTTCGATGCGAACGGCGAACCCGTACCCATCTTCGTCAACGGTTTCGAATCTCCCAACAGTCTGTTCTCCGGTATTGCGTTCTACCCGATCCTGGTTCCCTCCAGCGGTTCGGACTTCACCACGCAGTCCGCGTACATCAACGACTCTTGGACCTTGAACGACCACTGGCGCTTCAACATCGGCTTCCGCTACGACAAAAACGACGCCTTCGCTCAAGACGGCGCCACCGTTTCCGACGACGACGGCATCAGCCCTCGTCTGGCCGTGAACTACGACCTGTACGGCGACGGCACCCACGTCTTCAACGCGAGCTACGGCGAATACGTGGCGCGTCTGTCCGATGCTGCCGACGGTGCTTCCACCGCCGGTTCTCCCGCCATCATCTACTACTACTACCAAGGTGAACAGACCGAGTCCCTGGCCGACGTCTTCGCCTGGATGTCCAACAACATCAGTCCCAACCTCTGGGATGTCGACTTTGCCCGCACGAACGCCGACTTCATCCGGATCCCCGGTCAGACCACCATTCTGCAGGATTCCCTGTCGTCACCGTTCGCCGAGGAAATCCAACTCGGGTACAGCACCCGCTTCGGTTCCAAAGGCTACTTCAAAGTCAACTATATCCGTCGCGAATACGACGACTTCTACACCGGTTTGACCAACCTGGACATCAACGCCCAGCTCGACAACGGTGTAGACACCCAGTTGATCGTCAACGACCCCGGCTTCTTCGAGCGTGAGTACCACGGTGTGCAGTTGCAGGGTGAGTGGAAGGTTTCCGACAACCTCGCCATTGCCGGTAACTACACCTGGTCGCAAACCAACGGTAACCTCAACGGTGAAACCCGCGGTTCCGGCTCGATCCTGGGTACCTCCGTCAGCCAGTATCCCGAAATCAACGGCTTCGATCGTCGCGCTCCCGTCGGTCCCCTGAACACCGACGTGCGCCACATCAGCCGTGTTTGGGCAACCTACGACATTCCCTTGTCCTTCGGTCGCCTGAACCTCTCCGCACTGCAGCGCTACCGCTCCGGTCAGCACTACGAAGCCACCGCTACCAACGTTCCGACGTCTGCGGCCTATGGCTTCCCCAGTGGCGCGGAATTGGGCTACAACTCTCCGCCGCGTACCACCACCGTGTTCTTGTCTGATCGCGGTGCGTTCACCACCGATGATATCTGGTCCACCGACTTGGGCGTCAACTTCAACATTGACATTCGTCGTTTGACCTTCTTCGTCGAAGCCGAAATCTTGAACATCTTCAACGGTGACGGTACCGCCGACATCGGCAACATCGATACCACCGTGAACCTGCTCGAGCCGTTCAATGTGTTCACCGAAGAACCTGTCGAAGGTGTGCACTACTCCTTGGGCGACAACTTCGGCAATGGCTTGAACCGCCTCGCGTACCAGACGCCGCGTACCTTCCGCGTCGACCTCGGTGTGCGTTTCTAATCGGTTTCTTTTCCTGAAAAGGATTGGAGGGCGGCCCTTGGGCCGCCCTTTTTCGTTTGGATAGCCGGGCCAAGGACTTCGGATGTCTCTTTTGCGTTTTTTTGGTGATTTTTTCGAGAGGGTGTGGACCAAAAGTGACGAGGCGTTTTCCGGAAAGACGGGTTTTATTTCTTCGAGCCTTATTAGCGTAGTTTTTGATTTCTCCTAGCCCTTTTAGTGGATAAGTCCCGGTTCGAAAGAAAGTCTTGAACTTCGATTGGGGTACGGCTATTCTCGATTTGAAGTATTTTTCATGGCAAACGATTTGAACGATGTAGCGCATCTCTCCAGGTGATTTTCGGAGAGGCCTTGTGTCCTTGCGGGTGAAGCATGTGGAAACCGATCCGGTTTGACGATCAGACCGAAGTTCAGTATCTCCAAAGGCGACGGCGCCTGATGTTTCCCCTGATTCGAACGGGTCTCTATTGTGGTGCGGCCCTGTTCATGGCCATGGTGGCCATCGACGCCTATTTTCTGGGTGAGTCCTGGCGGATCACCCTGCCCATGCGCTCTTTTGTCGCCCTGATCCTGGTGACCACGGCCTTTTTGAGCGCCAGGTTCGAACGGTTGTTGAACGTCGATCTGGTGTTTTTAGGGGCCGCCAGTCTCGCTTCGCTGGCCAACGTCTACATTTTCACCTTTTACCCGTCGCAGCTTTCCTTGATCCTGATTGCGGTTCAACTGGTGCTCGGGATTTTCGTGGCCGCTTTGGCGCCAACCCTTCGCATTTTGGTGCTCGGCCAGGTGTTGGTGTTCAGCATCCCCTCGGCCTTCATGTTCCTGGTCGGTCAGGACGGTGTGGTCCAACTTCAGGCCGATATTTCCTTGGGTTTGGGTTGTGTGGCCTTGACCTCGCTGGGCATGCTCCTGGATCAGAGTTTCCGCTACAGTTTTCGCATGGAACGCGAGGTCGAGCTGGTCACCCAGGTGGACCGATTGACGGGCGTCAAAAATTTCCGCCATTTCATGCAACTCGCCTGGACCGAACAGGCGCGGACCCGCCGATTCGAGCGGCCCTTGTCGGCCTTTCTGATCAGCATCGACGACCTTTCGGATATCAATGCCAATTACGGCATTCACACGGGTGACGAGGTGCTCCGCAGCGTCGCGTCGGCTTGCGTGAGTTCGATGCGCGAGGTGGATGTCTTCGCTCGTACCGGAGGCGACACATTTGGCGCCCTTTTGCCCGAAACGGATATCGAATCCGCGCTGATCCTCGCCAACCGGTTGCGGCGCATGCTCGACGAGTTGGAGGTCAATTCGGATCCGGAGCGGTTGAACCTTTCGTTTTCCTTGGGCGTGGCCACCATGGAGAGCCCGTCGGAATCGGTGGAAGTCCTGTTGGAACGGGCTGAACGGGCGCTGGCCCGCTCGCGGGAGTTGGGCCACGGCGAGGTGGTGAGCCTGCAGCAGCGCTCCTTCGCGGCTGTCTGAAGCGGGGCCAGGGTACCGCGGCTCATCGGACATGGCGGGACGGAAACCGGGACTGTGTTCAACACCCTTGCAGGCCATGCCGTGGAAGTAATCTGCCGGCGCGACGCGTCCCTGTTCCCTGGATGGCGTGGCGAGTAGGTGCGGGTGCACCTGGGATCGGTATTTCGAGCGGGCCCTTCGTTGGAAAGGTCGTAAAGTTACAAAACATGATTGATTGTCACGTATAGATTGTGCAGAATGTAAACAAATCGTAAATGAAGAGCTGGGCTTGGGTGCTGGTCCCGATTGATGTCGGTCTGCCCTTTGGTGGATTGGCGGGTATCGTCCAAGCTCCGGCGGCACAGCGTCGAGCGCGGTGCTTGGCATTTGGACGCTTGTCGTTGCCGCCGAACGGGTTGCCCGTACCGGGTGAACTCCGGCGGCGCTGTGTGTCTTTTTGAAATGTAAACATTCTGTGATTGGGTTTGGAGAGAGCCCAAAGGAGCGAATCGTGATGAGACGAATCCATCGGTTGTTTTCGCATCTTGGTTTTCCAGGGGTGGCCACGGTCCCTGGGATTTCGACCCTCCTCCTTGTTCTCGGCCTGAGTTGGGTTCCCGCTCGCGGGGAGTCCTACGTCTACATTCAAAACGATTCACCGCAAACGGTGACGCTCGAAATATCGGTCCGGGGCGGATTGACCCAAGGAAAGCATTGGGATCGAATGTGTTCCGAGCTCGAACCCTGGCAGAAGGCCACGCCGGTGCTCTGGTTCAACCGCGACGAGGGCATCAAGTGGGGCCGAGATTTCTACTTTGAAACCAAGGTCGTTTGCGATGGCCGCGTTTTGGCCACGCTTCGACAAAAACTACACGGCAATTGGATTGGATCCAGCCTCTATCACTCCGCGGACGACCTGGATTGGTTCTCGGATCGCGACGTACACCTGTCCGACTCCAGTGCCGGTGTGCAAACCCTGTTCAAGTCGGCCTACACCGGTTGGTATGACGACTTGGTGTATGTCGTTCATGCCGAAGAGGTTTACGATCATCTGCGGCATCTGGCCACCGATGTACCCGATCAATTGACCCTTTTGGCCTACAACCTTCAGTTGTTGCCCACCAGCATTCAGTGGATCGATCAGGGCCTGCGTGCCCGCTACATGGGCGAAGCCCTGGACGGGTTCGACGCCATCGTTTTTTCCGAGGCCTTCGACGACGATGTGCGCGGCTTCGACGAAGCCGGTAACACCGGTGATCCCGATTCTTTGTGGGAACACATTCGCCACATGTATCCATACCGCACCGATATCGTGGGTAAGGACGAAGGGCTGGAGCAGGATGGTGGGGTCTTTATCGCCAGCAGGTGGCCGATTTTGCACCAGGAAGATCTCGTGTACGACGAGTCCGTTTGCGAGGCCAGCGATTGCCTCTCAGAAAAGGGGGTGATGTATGCTCGAATCGAGAAGTCGCTGGACGGCATGTCGCGCACCTACCATCTCTTCGGGAGCCACCTGCAGGCGGACTATCCCGGCGACGACAACAGTCATGTGCGTGCTTCCCAATTGAACGAACTGCGGCGATTCGTCGACGCCCTGGGCATTCCCGCCGACGAGCCGGTCATCATGGCCGGCGACTTCAACGTCGATCTTGACTCGGGCGAGTACCCGCAGATGTTGGATCGCTTGAACGCCGCCGATCCCGAGCGTGCCGAATACGGATTTCCCTATTCGCTCGACGGGTTCACCAATGCCATGGCGGATCCCGACAGTGAATGGATGCTCGATTACGTTCTGGTGGATCGAAGCCACCGCATGCCGCGCTTCGGTGAAACCGCGGTCCTGGTTCTGCGCTCGCCCGCGCCTGAAATGATGGCCAAATCCGCCGGGCAACGACGCCAGGATATGCATGTGCTGGGCAATTACTCGGACCACTATCCGGTGTTCGCCTATTTCGACTTCAGTGATTAGTGCTTCGCGACCCGTGAAAGGGACGGGCATCGTGGTGCCCGTCCCTTATTCTCCGCTTCAGTCTTCGGTGGTGCGCAGCGCTCTAAATTCCGAGACGCCGTAGTACTTAGCGTCATCCACCCCGCAAATAAGGGGGTCGATGGTGATGCCGGTAGGAAAGCCACTGGTTTGGTCGTATTCGAATCGATAATCGTCCGGTGCTTCGGCCAGCGTTTTTTCCACCAGATCGAAAAGTTGATCGATGGTGAACAGCTCGTGAAGCCGCTCATCCGGGAAGGGATCTTCGTCGAGCCGGTTGGTGACGGTGGCGATGCGCCCATTTCGTACCGCGATTTCCACATCGAAGATGGCGCAAAAACAGGATTTCTCCAGTCTGAAACTGTAGTCCAGGTTCGTTCCCGTGCCATTCCACCTTATCCGCGCCTGGGATAATTGTTGTCGGGCGGCCAGATCGTCGGAAACCGCGATGGCTTGGTTGGCGGCGATAAGCGAGAGGTTGTCTCGCGATGCGCGCAAACCCATCGCGTAGACCGATTGGTTGGCAGCGAACTCGATGAAACCGCCGGGAATGTTCTCGAAATCGTTGCCCATGACGTAGGTAAATTTGTTGCCGGGTTCGACGGAGAAGGTGAGGGGGTCGTCCCCGATCGGGCTTCCTTCTGCATCGAATTGGCGCGCCCGGATTTCCAGGGTGTTACAGAGGTTGCCGACGATGACCATGGCGTCGACGACCCGGGACCAATCGCCGGTGTAGAAGCGCCACACGCGGGCCGGCTCCGTGATCGCCGGTTGGAAGGCGACCCGTTCCTGTTCGGGTCCGTGGAGGTAGGCGAGACCGGCGGTGATCTGGTGCGATTGTTCCATGGTCAGGTAGCCCGCTTCACCCGTTTCGTTCCAGGTCTCCGCCTTGACGACCCGAATTTCCTGGGGGTCGAGGTCGGCATGGAACTCGGAGAGAAGCGTGCCCTTGGCGGTCCATACCCGCAACCAGGCGGTTTGCTCGTTGGTGGTTTGGTTCTCGAGGATCAGTTCCGCGCCGAAACCCCCGCCAGGAGCGGGAACGTGCGGAATGTAGATCTGGCTGGCGGACCAGGCCGGAATCGAGGCCATCAGTCCGGCCAATAGTAAAAAACGACGAAACGGTGTTGTATTCACGCGGGCCTCCAAACATGCCGAGGGGGGTGAGCCCGTTCAGCGCGATGTATCGTGGCATTTCGATAAAGGGAGCCGTCGAAAAAAAGAGTGACGGCATCGATATTTCTTGTGGGGATCGGAAGCGAAACAAAAAATCCGGTTAAGTGCGGATGAGATCAGCCCCTAGCTTACCATGAAAAAAAAGAGCCGCCCAAATGGCAGAGGGCTTTTAAAGTCCTTAAAACCAGAGCAGTAAAGCGCCAGTCATCGATCTTACCGATTGTTCGAGAACATGTGATGGCACTCACGTCAAGTGGTCTGTTTGTAAAAAACCGGTAAATCGGCGCGAAAATTTGGACCATCTCTCGTCGCAGATCGTTATTAGGGGTACAAATCGAGCCCAAAGGCATGTCGGTGACGCTAGATTGTTGAACGTATGACCCCTTACATACCCTTTCTTGATTCTTTGGAGGCAGCTATGATGGATTCTGATAAGCTCACCAAAAAATTTAAGACCTTCATGTTGGCGCGAAAATCGTACCTCCCCAAATTTGAATCGCCTCTGGCCGTCTACGAATGGTTTTTGTCCGCCTGGGGTAAGCCGCTGCGAGAGAGAGAGTTACACGCAGCCTATTTGGCCGCTTGGGAATTCTCGTTTGCAACCGGAGTCGTCAAGCTATGATCCCCACCCTCATGGCGTTAGTTTGAATTTGCGATCTTCTTCGAGTTAAACACGGCGCGCTTGTTTCCTAAGCTTCTCTTGTTTTCTCAAGAGTGTCCACCGACCCGCCAAAGAGACACTCTTCTCTACCGATTCTCATCCGCGAGCCTCTCTCCAAGCTCCGGGCGCCCGATCCTTCGGGGTCGGGCGCCTCTCCTTTTTCCGAAATTCGGGCGCACTCGATGGTTTTCTTCGTTCACGACGAAGACCCTGTGCTCGGAGTGTCGTGCCGATTTGCTCGAGACAGGCTCCCTCTCCATTTACGACTGTTCTGTTCCCACCACCCTCCCACGGCAACATTCGACCCATGTTCTCGGCGTTCGCGCCTGGGGCATGGGTCTTTTTTTTAGCCCGATCCTGGCGATTCGCCTTCGCGCGTTTGATTTGTCCGAGGCCTCGTGGCATGATCGCCGCTGGGCATGGCGCGCGACGCCGTGTGATGAAACCCGCCCTTGCCGTCGTTTCACAGGTGTCGATCCCGGTAGCCCGTGGGCGGCTTTTGGAGAACTACATGTCGCTGATTTTGAGTTGCCGTGATTTGGCCAAGGCCCATGGCACCGAGAATCTGTTCGAGAACCTGTCGCTGAGTATTTTCGCTGGGGACCATCTGGGCTTGATCGGGCCGAACGGGGTTGGCAAGAGCACCTTGCTTCGCATACTGGCGAACCAGGATACGCCAGATGCGGGAGAGGTCGTCGTCAAGCGCCATACCCGGCTGGTTTACGTGCCCCAGGTCTCCAGCTTCGAGCCGGGACACACGGTGTACGAGATCGCCGTTGCGGCCGGTCGGTCGTTGGGCCTCCCGGAAGAGGAAGCGATCGTGGCGGCCCAGATTCAGCTAAGCCGCGCCGAGTTCGAGCATTTCGAAGCGCTGACGGAAACCCTCTCGGGTGGTTGGAAGAAACGGCTGGCGATTGCCTGTGCCCTTGTGGGCGAGCCCGAATGCCTGCTCTTGGACGAACCCACCAACCATCTCGACGTCGCCGGCGTGCTCTGGCTGGAAAGCCTGCTTTCCGCCGCCGACTTCACCTGGATCACGGTCAGTCACGATCGTTATTTTCTGGAAAACACGGTCAACAAGATCGCCGAGCTGAATCCGGTCTTTCCCGAGGGGATTCTTTTTTGCGAGGGGGGATACGACACCTTTTTGAGTCGCAAGGCCGATCTACTGGAAGCCCAGGCGAAATTCGAGCAGGCGCTGGTCAACAAGCTGCGGCGCGAGACCGAGTGGCTGCGGCGCCAACCGAAGGCGCGAACCACCAAGGCCAAATACAGGGTGGATCAGGCGGCTCGGCTCATGGAGACCTACGACGAGGTGCGTACCCGGCGTCAGATTTCCGACCGCGTCGATATGAGTTTTTCGTCTTCGGATCGCAAAACCAAGAAACTGATCGAACTCAAGGGCGTGGGCAAGAGCCTGGGCGACAAGCGTATCGTCGAAGGTTTGGAATTCCTGCTTTCACCTGGCCGACGCATCGGCTTGCTGGGCACCAACGGCACCGGCAAGACCACCATACTCAAATTGATCCTGGGCGAATTGGCGCCCGACCAGGGAAGGGTGCGCCACGCGGAACAACTGCAGGCCGTGTATTTCGACCAGAACCGCCAGGGACTCGATGCCGCCGAGTCCCTCAAACGATCGCTTTCTCCGGCGGGAGATTCGGTGATCTACAAGGGGCGCTCGCTGCACGTCATCTCTTGGGCCAAGCGGTTTCGGTTCGCCCCGGAGCAGTTGGAAACGCCAGTGGGCTCCCTGTCCGGAGGGGAACAGGCACGGTTGTTGTTGGCGCGCCTGATGTTGGTTCAGGCGGATGTGCTGCTTCTCGACGAGCCGACCAACGATTTGGACATCCCCTCGCTGGAAGAGCTGGAAGAAGCGTTGGAAGCGTTTCCCGGCGCGGTCGTGCTGGTTTCGCACGATCGCTATCTGCTGCGGCGCGTGTGTAACGGATTCATCGGGCTGGACGGCAAGGGCGGCTGGGCCGCTTATGGCAGCTACGAGCAGTGGGAACGCGAGCTTCAAGTGGAGGAGGAACCGAAGGCCAAGAAGGAGAAACCGGTCTCCTCATCACGGGAGGCGGCCGCCAAACCGGCCAGCCGCAAAAAGCTGTCCTACAACGAACAACGCGAGTTCGACGGCATGGAAGAGACCATCCTGAACGAAGAGGAACGCATCGAGAGTTTGAAGGCCGAGATGGCGTTACCGGAGACGGCCACCAATGCCGGCCGTCTCCAGGAACTGTTTTGTGAACTGAATGATTGCCAGAAAAAGGTAGAGGCTCTCTACGCCCGTTGGGCCGAGCTGGAAGCCAAGATCACCTGACCGCGAGCGCGATGCCAGGGGCGGAGCGCTCGCGCTTCGGGTCAGGTACCGCTCAATCGTTCGTCCAGCGGGGTGTTCATTTTCCAAAGAAGGTGGCTGATATAGGGACGCCGTTCCTCTCCCGTCGTGATCATCAGCAGTTTGGTGATCTTGAGGCCGAAGGGGTCGGTGAATAAAAGGATCAGCATTTCCTGAAGGAAGTCGGTGTTCAGGGTGATGTAGTTGTCGGTACCGACACCCAGTTTCACACCCTTCTTCTCCCACCACGAAAAGGGGTGATCCTTGTAGTCGTCGATGGCCGCCGTGAGTTTGTAATTGGAGCTCGGCAGCGACATCAGCGACACTTTTTTGTGGATCATTCGGTTCAGTACGTCGTGCTGGTAGTGCTCGATTTCGCGGGCGGTGTGAAACTTCACCTTGGTGAACAGCCGAATGTCCTCGGGGCTCAACCGCTCGCCACGCAGCAACATGTCGCGCACGTGCTCGCGGTCGTTCCAGGGCATGTCCTTGATTTCGTTGTACTCGATGGTGTTGGGACGGATCGCTTCACCCTTGGCGTTCCACTTCAGGACCCGTTGATACATGCTGTGGAAGTAGAAGTTGGGGTTGATTCCCAAGCTTAGGCCGTGCTCCAGGCAGTTGATGTGCCAGATGTTCATGGCGTTGTCGACGGCTTGAATCCCACAGCGCAGGTTCTTCCACGTTTCGCCGTGGTGGCTGCGCACCTGGAAGCCGTAGTACTGGAGTTTGCGAAAGCCCTGGTGCATGTCCTTGAAGTGGGCTTTCCGGTAGAAGTTGCGCTCGTTGCCGACCGTGTCCACCTCGCGCAGGTGATCGCGCAGGAAGGGGTACTTTTCCAAAAGGTCGAGAATGGTGTTGATCTGATCCAACACCGCTTCGTGTTTGGAGTCGAAGCGCGTGTGGTCGAAGAACTCGGGTTCCTTGCGGAAGCAAGGTGAAAGGATGAATTCGAACACCGGTTGCTCGCGCTTGAAATCGGCGAAGCCCTCGTAGAGACCGAGCGCCACGTCCTCGGAGGTGAGCGTTTCCAAGCCCGGGATGGTTTCGGACTCGTTGGCGGTGGCGCGGGAGAGCGTGAACTTGAGGCGAATGTTGCCCACGTTGTATTTGTGAAAAAGGGTGGAGGCCATGTGGTAGGCCGCTTCGCGATGGGCTTCGCGGGAGGTCAGGATCAACTTGGGCAGCATCAGGATCTGGAGGTAGCGGTCGAAACGCTCGTCATCCTTGAGCACCACCAGATTGGCGACATCTTCGGGTGATTCGATTCGGGCGCTACCCGGGCCGTAGACCGATTCGATCTTTTGCGCGACCGCCGCGCCGTTGGGCCCGTCGAGCAAGGCGCGAATCCTGGGGTAAATGAAATCCGGGGCGAGGCTGCCGGTCAAATGAATGTGTTCTTCGCGATAGGGAAGGGGAAAGGCGCGGAAAAAGTGGTAGAGGCCTGCCGCGAACGGATGCTCCAACAGGGCGTTCAAATCGACTCTGGCCGTCAGAAACCGTTCCAACAGTTCCTTGAATTCACCGACGCACGCATGGATTTCCGGAGCGGTGTCGCGCAAATCGCTACTGAGCATGAGGTCGAGGGTGTCGTCGAGGGTGATGCCGTTCGTCTGGCTGATGATTTCCGCGATGTGCCGCGTGAGTTTTGGATTGAAGCGATTTGAAAAATTCATTCAGGTACCTTCCACTTTATATTGAGGCATCGTCTCGACGGGACTGCTGGGTTGAGTTTCACCGGGCGGGATCCGTCGAGTGGGATCGCTGCCGGTTGTGGGTTCGGCAATTTTTCGGATTCTGACCATCTGCCGTGAGGTTTTCGTGATGACCCGGTGAGTTTTGATCAGGAGAGCCACCTGCGGAGCGAGGGGGGCGTCAATCCTTTTCACGGCGACGGGGGCAGCGGACGCAGGCCGTGCTCTCGGGAACCAGCATCAATCGCTTGATGGGAATCGGGTTGTCGCAGCGGACGCAAATGCCGAACGAGGGCTCGTCGATGCGGTTCAGGGCTTTGTCCAGTTGGTTCAGGCGGGTCCGCGCCTTGCGCAAATTGGCCTCGGAAATACTTTTGCTCTGAATGGCCTCCATCCGGGTCAGGCGCCCGATTGAACGGTCCGGCGCGATCGGTTGGGTCTGCTCCTCCAGGCCTTCGATGTCGTGGCGAAGGGTGGCCATTTCCGTTTGGATCAGGCTTCGAAGTTCGTCTTTGTCTTCTTGCTTCATGGGTCTCCTTTGGGGTCGTGGAACCGAGCCGGCCCTACCGATGCGGCAGTGGCGGGATTTCGATTCGCGGGGAAGGCCGAGTCCTGAAATCGGCTTGTGGGTAAACGGAATCCAGGGAGTGAACCTACTCCTGGTGGCGAACGACTCCTCCACCGGTTCCGTCGCGGCTCGAGCCATCGGGGCCCGAACATTTCGGCGGGACGGATACAAACGGGGAAAAAAGATGACCAGGCGGAAGCCATGGCGGGGAAAGGAAAAGACCCTGTACCTCGATCGTCGAGCTGATGGATCGGGCTCATTCGAGGCGTGAGGATAAACAAACACCTTAACGAACCAGACCCGCGAAAGGCAAGGGGAAAGTGCTCGATGCGGGTTGGAAGGGGGTGATAATGAAATTTTATGTATCTGAATTGGAATTCATGTAAACGTTTTGAAAACTAAGTTTTGTGGATGTGGATTAACCGCCGTTCACCCCTTCAAATGCTATAAATAGGCGCATTTTTTTAATTTTTTTATTACATTCGAGTACTTACCCTAATCTGTTCCTCATCGCTAAGTATCTATATTCGTGAGAGCTACACGATTGGTGATCTTTTGAAAAAAAATGCATTTAACATTTACAAATCCTTTGCGTTTTGTCGTGTGCGTGATAACATCGCAACTGTCCCACCCCTTCTACGGTGGTGAAACTTAATTAGGCAGGTTGCGATTTGGCGATATTTCCTTCCAGAAAACATCCAACTCTTCCTCGATTTCATGGGGTTTATTCTGGGATCTTTCGCTGACATGACTTCCTGACCATCATTGACTCGGCTTGTGTCCCGCGGGGGCCGCTCAATCCTCGCGTGACTTCGATGTCGCTCCATCCGCTTTCCTTCCTGGCTTTGCTGCCGTACCGCGACGGATGGTTTGGCGACTTGGTTCTCCTATGAGAACTCGATTCATGTTCATCGTTCGTTCAGGCTCGGTTGCCTGGCATTTACAGATAAAAGCATTTGTGTCTTGCGTTCTGCCGACACGACAGAGGAGTTTGACTTACATGAAGCGCATTCTTACGCCCATGGTCTATCTATGGTTCGCCGCATTGTTTCTCCTGACCGGACCCGCTCTGGCAGGTATCGCCAACCCCAACATTACCGTGCATTTAGGTGACGAAGGCAATCGCTTCGAAGCACGCATCGTCGGTGACGAATGGGCCAACTATTACGAAAAAGACGGTTACACCCTGATCCAAAACCCCTATATGGATGGTCGTTGGGAGTACGCCACCCTGGGCAAACGCGGTAACCTGGTACCCTCCGGGTATCCCGTCGTCGATGGTGCCGCCGTACCCGAAGGCTTCACCAAACACCTTCGCCCCGCACGCGATTACCGCGACATTCGCGAAGATTACTTCCCGACCGCCTACGCCAAATCGTGGGATCACGGCTACGGTTCCGAAGCCATGGCGAAAGTCCAGCGCAAGTACGAGCCGGAGTTGGTTTCCGGACCCCGCAATCTCCTGTTCATTCGCGTGTCTTTCAACGACCGCGATTTCAGCACCACCGCGGCCGACTGGGATCAAATGATCTTCGACGATACGGCCAATGCCAAGACGGTGACCAATTTTTACGACGACAACTCCTTCGGGCAGTTGGAAGTGCGCGGTGTCAACCACACCCAGGCCGCTCACAACGCGGGAATCATCAGCGTCAGCATCAACAAGAACCACCCCAACACGGGTCGCGCCGGCCTGTCTTCGTCCCAGAAGTACACGATCGAAACCGAATGGATCAACGCCGCGCTGGCCGAGGCCGCCAACCACGTCAACTTCTCCGGTTTGGACACCAATCGCGACGGCCGCTTGACTTTGGATGAAGCGGTCATCTATTTCATCGTGGCCGGCTACGACGCCGCCTCCAGTGCCAAGGAACCCAACGTCTGGGGCCACAAGTGGAGCGCGTGGCGCGCCGGCGACGTCATGGCCGGTTCCGTCGAACTGCCCAGTTGGGCGCTGAACGGCGAACTCACCGACGACGACGGCCAGCACACCATGGGTGTCATCACCCACGAGCTGGGTCACTTGATGTGCGGTCTGCCCGACCTCTACGACATCAACGATCAGAACGCCGGCATGGGCATTTTCTCGCTGATGGCCGCCGGTTCCTGGGGCTCCGAGCCAGGCGAGCGCGGTGGCGCGACGCCGGTCAGCATGGACGCCTGGTGCCGCCACATTCTGGGATGGACCCAAGTGCGTACGCCCGGATCCAACGTCGACTTCCCCGCCGGCCTCACCGCCATCGATACACCCGTGATCTTCCAAGGCTCCCGTTCTCACGAATATTTCCTCGCGGAAAACCGCACGCCCACCGGTTGGGACCGCGGTATGATTCCCAGTCTTTCCGCAGCCCTGAGTACCGTGACCCGTGGTTCCTCGACCATCGAATCCCGCGCCATGACCTACACCGAAACCGGCGACATCACCGCCACGGCCGTATCCTGCAGCCTGGGTCGCAGCGGCGACTTCCCCGCCAGCGTCAGCGGCAAGATCGCCCTGATCGAGCGCGGTGAGATCTCGTTCGTAGACAAGGTGAACAACGCCAAGGCCGCCGGCGCCACCGCCGTCATCGTCTTCCAGAAGGCCGGTGAAGACGGTGTGGTTCAGGGAACCTTGGGTTCCGAAGGCGATTTCCTGCCCGCGGTCGGCGTCGGCCGTACCGACGGTCAGAACATGGCCGGACAGACGGTTCGCGTTTTGGTGCAGGGCGGTGCCTGGAACGGCGGTGTCCTGATTCAGCACGTGGACACGACCGTGGGTAGCGAGAACTCCAACGACATCAACAGCTCGGTCCACTCCCACCAGGGTGTGACGGTCGTCGAAGCGACCTCGATCGCGGGCTCCCTGGTGGCCGCCAACGGTTCCGGCGGTCACGGATCCCACCTGTTCTCGGCCGAGACCAACGCTTCCTGGAGCGCCTCCACCAACCCCGACAGCCGCTATTGGGACGGCTCCGATTCCGGTTTCGCCCTGTACGATTTCTCGGCTGCCGGTCAGAACATGACCGCGTCCACCTCCCCGAGCAACGTGGCACCCAACGCATCCTTCACCCATTCGGCTTCCGGCCTCGCCGTTTCCTTCAGCGACACCAGTTCCGACAGTGACGGCTCCATCGCCTCGCGTTCCTGGAACTTCGGGGACAACGGAACCAGCAACAGCGCCAACCCGAGCCACACCTACGCGGAGGCCGGTACCTACACCGTGACCCTTACGGTGACCGACAACGACGGCGCCAGCGACAGCACCTCGGTCAACGTCACCGTCGCCGACAGCAGCAGTGGCACCGACGCCCTGGAGAACGGCGTGGCCAAAACCGGGCTCGGTGCATCGAGGAGCGACACCCTTTCGTTCTACATCGACGTACCTGCCGGTGCGACCAACTTGAGCTTCAATACTTCCGGCGGTTCGGGCGACGGCGATCTGTACGTCAAGTTCGGCAGCGAGCCGACCACCGGTTCCTACGATCACCGATCCTGGAACTCCGGCAACACCGAATCCGTGTCCATCAGTTCTCCGCAGGCTGGACGCTACCACGTTCTGCTCCACGCCTACAGCACCTTCTCAGGCATGAGCCTGACCGCTTCCTACCAGGAAAACAACGGCGGCGGCAGCGGCGGCGGTCCTCAAACGGAGACCGTGACCGGCACGCTGGCCGGGCGTGCTTCCAAGAACTACACGCTGACGGTAACCGGCGGGACCATCGAACTCAGTGCCTCCTGGAGCGGTTCGGGCGACATCGACCTGTACCTGTACAATCCCTCCGGTACGCTGGTCAAGTCTGCCGAGAGCACGTCGAACCCCGAAGTGCTCGAGTACGACACCAACGGCGCCGCCGGTGAATATCGCATCGAGGTCTACAACTACAAGCGCACCTCGAAGAGCTATTCGCTGACCGTGACCTACGAATAAATCGCGCGCGGCGGGCCCTGCGGGGTTCGTCGCGGGTCACTTTTGCCTCAACCGAGCCGGGATGTCTCTCGAGACCCCCGGCTTTTTTGCGTTCGGACGATTCATGGGAACGTGCTTTTGAGGTAAAATTGAGTTAGATTGCATTGCCAACCAGTTGAAACTCAATGAGATTGCCTCCTTCTTTCGGGCCGGGTCGGCTGTGGATCGATACACCATGCCGAGTGGAGAACCATGTCCAAGTCCAAACCCAAGCCGCTGACCGGTCTCGCCTACATGAACCGGTTCCGCTGTATCGGCCCCGATTGTGAAGAAACCTGTTGCTACGGCTGGCGCATCAACCTGCCGCGTGCCGAATACGAAGACCTCACGGGCATCTACGGCTCGCAACGCGATGGTTTCGCCTGCTTTGAACTCAATAGCCTGCCGGAGGGGGTACCCGAGCGCCTGGCCAACGAAAGCTTTGCCTTCCTCAAAATGAAGGAAGACCTCTTTTGCCCTTTCCTGGACAAGGGTCTTTGCGTCATTCATCGCGATCACGGTGAATCGCATCTGCCGACGGTCTGCGCCACCTATCCCCGTCGCATCTTGGAATTGCCTCGGGAGGATGTGTTGACCGGCTCGCTTTCCTGTCCGGAAATGGCGCGCGTATGCCTGCTGGACGATGACGCGATGCAACCGGTGATCTTGGATCGCGATCAACTGCCCCAAAAAATCGAAGCCGCCACCACCGAACCGGAGCCGACACATTACTATGCGCGGTACTACGGCGCCATCAACGCCTATATCAAATGGGTCCTGGCCCAGAAAGAGCTGAAAGTGCGCGATTCCGCCTTCTTGTTCCTGACGTTGGCGGTGGAGATTCAACCCTTTTTCTATCGCGGCGTCAATGAAAACCCCGCATCCAAATTGGATGAGGTCCTGGGTCGCTTCGCCGATCCCCACTTCATCGTCGAACGGGTCAAGGCCTTTCGCGGGCTGCCCGAACTACAAAACGATCACGTGATCGAACTGGTGCTCGGAGCGATCGTCGCAGGCATCAAGCAACGGCGAAGTCCGATCTTCGCAGCCTTGGCCGTGCGCGTGTTGCAGGGGCTTCCCGAGGTGGTGGCCGCCTCCGGGAAGGGAGAAATCTCGCTCGAACTGCCTGTCGGTGACATCCGCAGGCGCGCCCTGGACCGAGGCGCTCGCCTCGATGCGGTATTCGGCCCGCGGCTCGAGGCGATCCTGCGCAGGTTCACGGTCAACTTCTGGGTACAGAACCTGTTCGTGGACGAACCGGACTTGCTGTTTCAGGTGCGCAAATACCTGTTCTATTTGGGATCGATCCGGTTTCTGCTGGTGAACCATCCCGCCTTGTTGGATTCACTATCCTCCACCGAAGCGGAGGCGACGCCTGTCTTCGAGAAGGCGGTCGTGGAAGTCGTGCAGTCTTTTCTGAGGGCGTACGACCACGATGGACGCATTTTGCGTGGCGTCTTGGACGGTATGCAGCCACTCGGTTTGGATCGGTTGGAAACGCTTCGAGATCTCTTGTTGGTCTGAGCGGGCGCCCATGACCGAAGACAAGCGTAAGTGGGTATTGGCGCGGGTGCCGCTGCACGGCAAACGCGGCATCCTGGTCGAGCGGACTGCCTACGAACGTGTGTCGCGCGTCATCCTGGCCGAACTGGCGCGTGAGGAACCCCAGGCCCAGAAGGTCCTCGCGGCGCGGGTCCGCGACCGGTTGGACCGCGACGAAACGCCGCGGTTTCGCAACTTCACCTGGCTGTTTCAAACGGTCGCCCGCGACTTGATCGCCCGCGGCCTGCTGGCCACCGACGCGCATCGTGAGAGCCTCTGGCGCGTGATCCCCGAGGTGCCAACGGAGATCACCTGAACGGTTCGATCAACCCTGGCCGAAGGTGGCACCACCCCCGGCGAGGTAGGCCAGCTCGGCTTCGGTGGATTCTCGGTCCAAGGCGCGATTGCGGTGCGGGTAGCGACCGAAACGGCGGATGATGTCGCGGTGACGTTCGGCGTAATCGCAGTAGCCTTTCAGCAGTTTGGCGCCCGGTATGTCGGCGAATTCGCGGTGCAACGCTTCGAATTGGGCCACGCTGAGATCCTGGTCTTCCAAGGACTCGCTGTGTTCCAACGGCATGTAGAAGAAGGCTCGCTGGGCTGGGGACAACCGCTTGTCCTCGCCGCGATCCAGGCCCTGTTTGCTGAGCTTCAGCGCGATGGGATCGCCGGCGAAGGCTCGTGCGGAGCCGCGGAAGATGTTGCGGGTAAACTGGTCCAGCAGGATGATCTTGGCCAGGCGGAATTTCGGCTCGTCGGGCCAATCTTCCAGATCTTCGGCCAGTGCCCGGGTCACCAGGGCGCCGAACCGTCGCTCGATCTCGCGGTCCAGGTCGGGACCCGATGACCACCAAAGCTTTTCGCGGTCTTTCCCCGACATTCCGGTCTCGTCCAATTCACCGAACCAGAAATCCAATACCTCTTCAGCGCCCGTCATGGCGTCCTCCCTTTTCAAAGTGTTCGTTTCTCTCTGGACCAGCCGCTCGAAAACGAGAACGGAGTGCGAGCCCGTTCTCGATTTCGGTGGGTGATGGGATTCGGGTATGTGATCAGTCGAGGGTGATTTCGTCGAAATCCGGTACCGATCGGTGGAACGGATGAGCTTCCTGGGCACCATCGCGGATCAGCCAACGCGTTTGCATACCCGCCGCGGTCGCGGCGTCCAGTTCTTCCACGATGTCGGAGAGGAACAGGATCCGTTCGGGCGCCAGCCCGATGGATTTGGCGATGGCGCGGTAGGAGGAGGCTTCCTTTTTGGGTCCCGTGGTGGTGTCGAAATAGCCTTTGAACCAGGGGCGGAGATCGCCGTAGGTCGTGTGTTCGAACATCAGCTTCTGGGCCTTGATCGAACCGGAAGAGAAAATGTAGAGATCCAGGCCGGATTTCGACCATCGCTCCAGGTGGCGGTGCGCATCCTCGTACAGATGAGCCTGGTAATCGCCGTCGCGATAGCCTTTTTCCCAAATGAGTCCCTGCAGCGCCTTCAGCGGCGTGACCTTGCGGTCCTCGTCGATCCATCGGATCATGGTCGCCGCGATGGCCGCACCGTCGGCGTCGGGCGTCCCCGCTTCACGGCGGGCATCGTCGAGGATGGCCTTTACCTCGGGTTCGTTACCGCGCTCTGTCACGAACCCTTCGAGATGTTTGCGGGCGTAGGGAAACAGAATGTCCTTCACGAAACTGATCGAGCTGGTCGTGCCCTCGATGTCCGTCACCACGGCCTGTACCGGCTCGTCGGCCACGAAACGCGGAAAATGCGAGGCGATGGGATCCTTGGTCCAGTTGGCGACCCATCCTTCGGGATTGGTGAAAAATCGTATCGCGGTGAATTCGGGTTGGTTGCCCATGTCGAACCAGTGGCGTGTGCCGTCGGGCACACCGATGAAGTCACCCTTGGTGCAGTGCACCACGTGGACCTTACCTTCCAAATGAAGGTAGAACAATCCCGAGCCTTCCACGAAGAACCGGACTTCGTCCTCGCTGTGGGTGTGCTCGTCCAGAAACTTGGCGCGGAATTCGGCTTTCTGGGGATGGTCCGGTTTCATGCGCACCACGTCGACGCTCTTGAACCCGTTTTCTTCCATGATGCGGTCCACGTCCGCGCGGTAGGCTGCCAGGATGTCCTCCTGGTCGGCCGCCTCGGCCAGGGGGGCGCCGGCGTGCCAGCGCTCGAAGCGAATCCCTCGCTGTCCGAGCAAATCGGCGATTCGGTCGGCATCGGTGGTGTGCTCGAGAATCTGGTGGGGGTTGTCTTCCGCAAAAATCGTCAAACTCGTCGTGTGCCGTTCCGTCGGCGAATTCATGGCGATAGCCTCCTCATTTCCAATTCGCAGGCAAACAAAAATTCAAATGCCTCGATGTGGCGTCGCGTTTCTTCCATGGTGCGACCCCAGGTGTACAGGCCGTGACCCTGGATCAGGAATCCGTGCATGTCGGGTTGCCGTTCCAGCCGGTCGGCCAGGTCCCGAGCCAGGGCGTTCATGTCTTGGGTGTTGGGAAAGAGGGGAATGACCTCGCGTGTCGCGTGGGTAGACACCCCTTGAAGCGCTTTGAGAACTTCGTAATCTTCCAGGACGACGGCCTCGGCGTTTCCCGCGATTTTCGAAAGCACGGTCGCATTGATCGAATGAGTGTGGAGCACGGCCGCCGTGTCGGGAAAAAAGCGGTAGAGCGTCGTGTGCAGCAGCGTTTCCGCCGAAGGCCTCTTGCCGGGGTCCAGGGATTTACCGTTCATGTCCACCACCAGGATGTCGTCCCGGGTCAGGCGGCCCTTGTGTTTGCCCGATGCGGTCAGGGCCGCGTGATCGCGGTCCAGGCGTGCCGAAAAGTTGCCGCTCGTAGCCGGCACCCAGCCGCGATCGTACAGGAAACGACCCGCCTCGATCACTTCTACGGCCTTCGTTTCCACCAATTTGGGATCCATCTCATGTATCTCCCTGTCAGGGTTTCAAAAGCGTTGCTTTGGGAACGGAACCAGCGGGCATCGCGAGGTCGCATTGGCTACCCCGAAGCGATCGGTCGTGCTGGCGTCATCCTGGAAGCGCCATCATACTAGCACGACTCCCGTCGTTCGTCGCCGACCTCGAAGCGACTCCTCGTTTCGAGGCCTGTTACGCCCGCCTGGTCTCGTTCGCGGTGGTCGATGCGGTATGCCATCGGGGCGGGTTTGCGGCCACGGATTCAGGCGGCTTCGGGGCCACGCTCCTGTGGCAATCCCGGCAGTTCACAGGCCACGATCAAGCCGCCGCCTTCTCGAGTCTGGAGGCGAAGGCTGCCACCGTGGAGTTCCAGGATCTCGCGGCAAAGCGTCAAGCCCAGACCGGTACCACTGGGTTTGGTGCTGAAGAAGGGGAGCAGCGCGCGGTTCATCGTCTCCGGACTCATACCGCGTCCACGATCCATCACTTGAAAATGAACCGCTCCCGGGATTTGTCCGGGAGCCAGTTTCAGGACCACCGATTCCTTGTCGGTGCCGGTCGCTTCGTGGGCATTCTTGAGGAGGTTGATCAGCACCATCTGAATTTGGGCCGGATCGAACCAGCCGCGTTGGGACGGGTCGTCCATGTCGAGCCGAAATCCGTAGAGCGGCTCGACCTTGGCGAGGAAATCGCGCCACGAGACCCATTCCTTGCGCGGATTCGGCAGCCGGGCGAAGTTGGCGTAGTCTTCCAGAAAACGGACCAGATGGTCGATGCTGGTGGACATGGTATCGAAGACCGAAGCCAGTTTCACCTCGTTGGGCGCCTCGCGGGCCAGCAGTCGCGCGCTGTGCAAGAGCGAGCTGAGCGGCGCCAGCGAGTTGTTCAACTCGTGGTTGATCAGGCGGATCATTTTCTTCCAGGTTTGCACTTCCTTGCGGCGCATTTCGCGGGTGAGATGTTTGATCATGACCAGTCGATGGCGAATACCGTTCAAATGAAACGGGATCGAGCTGATGTGGTAGGTCTCCGCTTCCTCTTCCCGCTGGAGGTTGAGCAATCCGGTTTCCTCGCGTTCCAGAAACCGGCCCAGGGCCTCGGATGCCGCGGCCGTCAGCTCGTAGAAGTGGAGCCCGATCAGGGATTTGCCGAGAGGAAATCGTTGCTGGGCGGCGCGATTGGCCAACAGAATTCGGTCGTGCGGACCGACGAGGAGAATCGCCATGGGCGTGTGTTGAATGACGGTGTCCAGCAGCAGCTCTTTCTGGAACAGGGTATTGCGCTCTTTTTGAAACGCGTCGGCGAGTTGGTTGTAGAGGTCGATCATTGCCGCCAGTTCCGGTTGACGGGGACGTCGCAACCGGAAGCTGAAGTCGCCGTCCTCGAGGGTGCGAATGCCAGCATCGAGAATCCCCAGCGCCCTGCGAAAGGGCTCCAGGACCCAGTAGGCGGTCAGCGCCGCGGCGGGAAGGCCGATGATCAGCAGCAGGCTGGCGGTCTCGGTGCCGGAAAGGCGATGGGCCACGGCCGACCAGGCGAGAAAGATCATCAAGCCCAGGAACAGGAGAAGCGCGATCACCAGGCGGATTTGCAGGTTCAGGTTGCGGTCGAGTGGCCGCTTACTTGGGCCTTCGTTCCCAGACAATGCCAAACTTCTCCATTTTGCGGTATAGCGCCTGACGGCTGAGGCCCAGTGCGGCCGCCGCCTTCGAGACGTTGCCCCGACTGTCGAACAGGGCTTTTTCGATGCCGGCCTTTTCGGCCCGTGAAGAGGGATCTTCGACCGGTTGGAGGACAGGTGCCGGTTTGAGGTCCAAATCGGCGGGCGTCAACTGCGAGGATCGACAGACCAGGGCGCCGCGAACCAACCGGTTACGCAACTCGCGAACGTTCCCTGGCCAGGGGTGGCGTACCAGGGCCTGCTCCGATTCCGGCGCGAGCGACTTTCCCCGGGTCTCGGCGAGGGTGTTCAGGAAGTGACGCGCCAGCGGAAGAATGTCGGCCGACCGTTCCGCCAACGAGGGCAGGCGCAACTCCACCACGTTCAGCCGGAAGAACAGATCTTCGCGAAAGGAGCCTTCGGTGATCGCGGTCGGCAGGTCCTTGTTGGTGGCGCTGATGACGCGGACATCCGTCCGGATCGTCTTGTTGGAACCCAGGCGCGAGAACTCACCGGTCTGGAGCACGCGCAGCAGCTTCATCTGTCCGGCGAGGGACAGGTTGCCGATTTCGTCCAGGAAGAGGGTGCCGCGATTGGCTTCCTCGAATCGGCCGATGCGATGGCGTGCGCCCGTGAAGGCGCCGGGCTCCGAGCCGAACAGCTCGGCTTCCATCAATTCGTTGGGCAGGGCTCCGGCGTTCACCTTGACGAATGGTGCGCGCGCCCGGTTGGAATGGGCTTGAATCAATTCCGCCAGCTTTTCTTTGCCGACCCCGTTGGGACCCGTGATCAGGACCGGCACGTCGGCATCGGCCACCTGAAGCGCCGTCTCCACCAGGCGGTCCATCTTCGCGTCGGCGTAGATCAGATCCCCGATCGACTTGGCGGCTCTCGAATCGGCCGGAGTGGCGCGCGCCCTGCGTTCGTCGAGCGCCTTTTTGAGAGAGTGAATCAGCTTTTCGTCGTCCCAGGGCTTGCGCAGGTAGTCGTACGCGCCTTCCTTGACCAATTTCACCGCGGTTTCCAGAGAGGACCAGGCGGTAATCAGGAAGATCGGTAGTTGCGAATCCAGCTCGCGCAGGTCGCGAAACAGGCGTTCGCCTTCTTCACCGGAGGTATTGTCCTCGGTGAAGTTCATGTCTTGAATCACGGCACCGGGGAGCCGTTCGCGCGCGAGGGCGAGCCCCTGAAGCGGGCTGTTCGCCTGGCGCGAGGGAATCTGGTGGAGATCCAGCAGCACCTGAAGCGCGGTGCAAATCGTTTGATTGTCATCGATGATCAGTACGTCCTGCATGGGCAGTATCTTACTAGCGCCTACCCGGAAACGGAATCAATACGGCAAACGAAGCGGCCTGGCTGAATGGGCACGGCATCGGCCTTTGGGCTTTGGACCTCAACAAAGCTCTTGTTTTCAGTTGACTGGCCGAGATGTGAAGCCCGCCGATCGAAAATGGTCAGTATGGAGGATTCGGCCGATCCGGTCAGTTCCGGTTCAAGGGAAGGCTGACCACGAATTCCGCGCCGTGATCGAGGCCTTCGCTGAAGGCCTTGATCGAACCGCCCATTTCGGTCATGGCGTTGGCGGCCACGTGCAGGCCGATCCCGTTGCCTCCGGGCTTGGTGGTAAAGCCGTAGTTGAAAATCTTGCCCAAATCCGCGGCTTCGATGCCGCGACCGTTGTCGCTGATGCGGATGTTCAGCTCTTTGCCGTCCAGTTCGCGCACTTCGATCCGGATTTCTTTCTCGTCCTCGGGGAAACTCATCTGTTGCAGGCTTTCGCGACTGTTCTTCACCAGGTTCGTGATGACGTGCATCAGCTTGATTTTGACCGCCGCGAAGGGGGCCACTTCCTCGAAATCCTTCACGATGCGGATTTGGGGCGCGTCGAGCGACGACTGCTTGAGCTTGATCGAGTGTTCGATGAGCTCGTGAATGTCCACGTCTTCCACCAGGAATTCGGAAGTGGCGTATCCGCGCTGGGCCGAGATGTCGTCGGTGATCATCTGGATCTTTTCCATCAGCGTCTTCAATTCCGCTTCGAGCTTATGGGCATCTTCTTCTCGAATGGTTTCCAAGCGCTCGTAATAGGCGATCAGTTGCTTGCCTTTGGGGTGCGTTCCGATCGGTTCCTGAACGGTTTTGAGCATTTCGTTGGCACGCTTGAGGCCCTTGAGTTTGGTTTCGGTCACCGTTTCGTGAATGACGCCCACCGAAATGGTGATGCTGTTGAGAATGTTGCCAATATTGTGCAGCACGCCCGTGGCGATTTCGGCCATACCGGCTTTGTGGGCGGCGTCGATGAGCTGTCGTTGGGTCTCCCGGAGCCGAACGTTGGTGGAGCGCAATTCCAGGTTGGTGCGTTCCAGGTCGATGCGCTTCTCTTCCAGCTCGCGGAGCAGCTCGACCTTTTCCATGGCGTTGGTGATGGCTTGGGCCAACAGCTTCTGAGAAAAAGTACCCTTGACCAGATAGTCCTGGGCCCCCGATTTCATGGCCTCCACCGCGGTCATCTCGTCGCCCTGACCGGTGAGGATCACCACCGGGATGAATCCCAACTGCATTTTGTTCTTCAGTTCGTCGAGGAACTTCAGCCCCTTGATGTCCGGTAGGTGGTAATCGATCAACACGCAATCGATGGGCTCGGTACGGCAAAGGTCGAGCGCCTTGGCGCCGGTATCCGCCTCGCGAATGACGCAGGTGGAAAACTGCTTCATCAGCAGTTTGCTATAGACCTTCCGGCTGACCCGATTGCCGTCGACGACCAGCAGCCTGAGCGTACCTTGTTCCTCACCCTGATCCGGTTCGCTGATCGGGGCCGGATCGGGAATGGGCATGGCTTTGCTCGTTTGAGGCTGGTGGCCCGCATTCAAGGCGAGCGACCGCCGGTCCAAGAGGGTCATGGGTGAGGGGAATCCTTGGTCGAGGGGCTAGGGTTTGCGAAATTTTTATGCACTTTTTCCATATGTATCGGAAAAAAAGAATACATGCTGCATTTTAGCGTGGAACGCTTCCCATGACACAAAAAATCCTGGAGAGCGTTGGAAGCGGAGATGTACGGCCCCCAAGGCGCCCGCCGCTGGGCTCGGCATCGATTCGGTCGTCGCGGCAATCCTTGCGAAATGCACAAAAAAAATGGCTGGGTAGGTTACCCAGCCAAAGAAATGAGGAGAAAATATGCTTCTGAGACCGTTGGTGTCTCGTTTTCGTTCACACCCTATTACGTTTTGTGACTCTGATCAGTTTGAAAAATGTGTACAAAATACCAAAAAAAATGCGCGTCAACAGGGTCAGGTCGAAAACGCCTGATCGGCAAACAGGAGTCGAATGATATCAACCGAATCTCAACGAGTTGATTTTTTAGACTTTCGATTCATGAGTTTGCCCATATCCGAGGTGAGCGCCAAGACCGATGAACGATCGCGATCCGTCCTCCAAGATGCGGGTGAGTGACCCGAGTTGGGTGCTTGGAGACAAGCAAATGATGGCCTCGAGTACTTCCCACCGGGCGCCCGAGGCAAAAGAGCCTTTCCAATGACGCGATACTCGTGGCGGTTGCGGCAGCGTGGGGCATGCCTGCCCAACCAACGGGCAAATGCTCGAGTGGCTTGGCGCGCAATCACTTGCGCGCCGGCTGGCACTCCGGTCGATGTTCTCGGCTTCGGCCTCGCGACCGAAGGATGGGGTCTTTGCGCCCGACACCATGTTGGACGGCGTGCGCTACTCCGATATCACTGGAACCGCGATTGGTGAAATTCGCGCATCTCGTCGAGAACGGCCAGATAACTCTTGTAGCGGTGCTCCGTGACGATGCCCTGGCTCACACCCTCGCGAATGGCGCATTCGGGTTCGCTGTCGTGCAGGCAGGTGGAGAAGCGACAGTGACCCTGTGCTTCGGTGATCTCGCGGTAACCGAAACGCACTTGATCGGGTTCCACCGGTGGCGGGGCAAAATCGCGCAGGCCGGGACTGTCCGCCAGCCAGGCGTCGTCGCCCAAGGGGACCAGGGCCGAATAGGTGGTGGTGTGTTTGCCCGTGCCGCGTTTCTGGTCCACTTCTCCGGTGGCCAGGTTGGCTTCGGGCACCAATTGATTGATCAAGGAGGACTTGCCCACACCCGAAGCGCCGCTGAGCAGGCTGATACCGTGGGCGGTCATGTCGCGCAGGCGGTCGATGCCCAGGTTCTTCTTGACCGAGGTCTCGATGACCGGGTAGCCCAGGTCGCGGTAGATCGAGGGCAACGCGTCCACGCGATCGCCTTCCAGCAGATCGATTTTGTTCAAGACGATGGCGCACGGAATACCGGCCAGCTCGCAGGTGAGCAAATAACGGTCGATGAAACCCCAGTCCAGGCCGGGCTTGACGACGGCGCTGACGATGAACAATTGGGCCAGGTTGGCGGCCATCACCCGTTGGCGGCGCTTGTCGGTCAAGGCCCGGGTGAGGCTGTTGCGGCGCGGGGTGATATCGACGATGTAGCCGTCGACACCTCGCTGCTTGCGCTTCAGGAGTTCGATCGTGACTTCGTCGCCCACGACCGGAAGCCGGTATTCGGGATCCTCCTTGCGCTTGAAGATGCCCTTGGGACTGCACAGGTAGGTCTGACCGCGGTCGACGATGGTGATTTCATAAAAGCGATTGTGGGTTTTGGTAACCAAACCTTTCATGAAATCGTCCGGTTCATTTTGAATGACATGCTTTGACTCGACATTGAAGAAAGTGGGGGAGGCGGTCACAGGTGTGAAACTGAAAGGGGGGAACTCGACGCTCGGGGCTTCGATGCTCGGCCCCGCGTCTCGATCGCGACCGCTGGCCGCGCGAAAATGCACGGCATAAGCGCTTTCATTCTAACTCAATTGCCCCGAAAACCCGAGCGACCCAGTGGCCTCGGATGCAGATTTCTCGCGGGAGACCTCCCCGTATACGGTCCCTAGGCGCGAAAGATGAAGGTTCGCGCAATGGGTCGCGAATAAGCGTGGGGCCCGCGCACCAAATTGTCGTCCAGCGCAACAAAAAGCTGGAAACCATTGGAACAAATCTAGATTCAGTGCAAAATGGATGGCACCCAGAACGGCTCGGTGCTAGAATGGCCAAAGTTTAATGTTGGGTTTCCCTAAAACTTCGGTTCAGATCGCACGCACCGAACGATTTCGCCTTCATAAGGACTCGTCGGCCAGATGACGTTTTGTTTTGATGACAAGTTGTTCCAGCGAGGCCAAACCTGGCGGGAATGCGTGATGGCCTGGCAAACGCACCGCGAGACCTTTCTCGACCAACTGCAACAAACCACGAGATTGCCCAAGACCAGCCGCAAGTTGACCGGCTTTTCGCCCGGTACGCGCATGGTCGTGTACTACAGTATCTACAAGCTCGACAGTTGGATGAGTTTGCCCATCCTCGGTCCGGTGTTCGGGGCCCAGGAACATTTGGAAGTGCGATTCCACTGCGCCGAGCACTTTTTCCCGGTACTGGGTGAGCCGCTCGGTCGCTGCTCCCCCTTGGTCCTTCTCCTGGATGGGGAAGGGTCCGTCGTGGCGAGATGGGGGCCGCGCCCCGCTTCGGTGACCAAAGCCTTGGAGCAGATGTCCAACCGTGCCGCCTCCGATCGCGATCGCTGGCTGGCCCGCCTCGATTCGGTCCGGTTCGCGGGCTTGCTCGACGAAGAACTGGCCTTCTTTTTTACACGGGCCGCCTCCGAATCCGCCTGATCCCGCTTGCCCCTCCCGCAAATCCGCCGCGCCGGGTTATGATGAAGCGAAACGCATGGTGTGATCGCGAATCGGTGTGCCTTCGAGGCGAACATCGTTTCTGGAGGAGGGCGTCTTGAAGAAGTGGCTGTTGTTGTTCGGGTTGATCTCCGGATTCGGTGTGGGCGTTTTCGGGTACGAAGATTCCCTGATTCTCAAGGGCGGCGAAAAGGTGAAGGTGACCGGCTCCGTGGGGCTCGATCGCAACATGCTCGTGTTTCGCACCGAGGCCGGCGTCAACATGATGTTGAGCAAGGCGTTGGTCAACTGGCCGGCGACCGCCAAGGTCGCGCCCCACGTCTTCAAGGCGGTGTTCCCGGGGCAGCCGTTGCCGAAACCGCCACGGGTGGTCAAGCAGGCCCAGCCCAAGCGCAAGATCGTGATCGACAAGGATGCGCTCAGCAAACTCAAGCCCGGTCAGGGGCTTACCAACAAATGGGATGGCGATATTCCCAAATTGCCCCCGAAGACGAGCCAACCCAAAACGGCCGCGGCACCCAGTACGGCCGGGGATGCGCCGCGCATTCCGGTGATCCAGACCATTTCGCGTTCCAATCGGGTCGACCTGAATTCCCACATGGACAGGCAGCGCTACGTGATGTTCGATTTCTACGCCGATTGGTGCGGACCCTGTCGGAAGATCACGCCGAAGCTGGAAGCCTTGGTGCGTAAGTATCCCCACAAAGTAGCGCTCAAAAAGATTGACATCAAGACTTGGGGCAGCCCCGTCGCCGAACAGTACCGCATCAATTCGATCCCGCACGTCAAGCTCTACGATCCCAGTGGCAAACAAATGGTGAACGGCAGCGCGCAGGGGGCGATACGCAAGATCGAGTCGCTGGCCTCGCGAGAGGGATGGTAAATCCGGGTTCGCTTTCTTCCGTGAGTTGGAAAAACGAGTGTCGTTGGGCGTCGAGGCTGGGACCCGAACGGGAACCAATGTGCCGTGAATCGCGGGGGCTCGGGTATAATGGTGGAAACTCATCCATCATGATCGTCACGCGCACGCATTGGGAGGACCCGCCATGCCCGCCTCTGCCCAGCCCAATCTGCAGTCCCAGCTCGCCTTTCAGACCGAGCTGAACCGGATCAACCACCAAATTCATGGTGCGGGAGACATTTCCAAGATCCTGTCCACCATGTCGGAGCCGATCGGCAAGTTGCTGGGGGCGGAGCGCATCACCATCTACGCCGTGGACACCAAGAACAACCGTTTGTTTTCCATCAAGTTCGGCACCCAACCGCCGCAAATCATTCGGGTCAATCGCGACGAGAACAGCCTTGCCGGGTTCTGTGCGTTGAGCAAACGGACCCTCAACATTCGCGACGTCTACGACGAAGCCGAGCTCCGGCAAATCCATGCCAAGCTGCGGTTCGATCGCCGTTGGGACAAGGCCATGGGCTTTCGCACGCGTCAAGTCCTGGCCATCCCGCTGGTGTTCGAAAAGTACCTGCTGGGCGTGCTCCAGCTCATCAATCGCAAGGATGGCAAGCCGTTTTCGGATGGCGATACCAAGGCCGCCGAGGAGATCGGACGCACCCTGGCCATCGCTTTCTACAACCAGAACCGCTGCCAGCGGGCCGGTACCGGCAAACGCCGGTTGTACGGCGACCTCGTCGACCGCGGCCTGCTCAGCGAGAAGGAGTTGGAGGAAGACGTCACCCATGCGCGCGTCAATTGTCTCTGCCTGGGATCCTACCTGATGACCAAACACCAGGTTCCCAAGGCCGAGATCGGCAAGGCCCTGGCCGATTTCTACAGTTGTGATTTCTTCTTTTTCGACGGCAGCCAGACCATTCCCGAGGATCTCAAGACCCGGGTTCGTTACGACTTCTGGAAGAAGAACAAGTGTGCGCCGGTCAAGCGGGAAGGCGTGGCGGTCAAGGTCGCGGTCGTCGATCCCTTCGATCTCAACCGGATCGATTTGATCAAATCCGTCGGTTTGGCGCCGCGCATCGAGGCGGTGGCGGGGTTGGAGCCCGATATTCTGGCCTACCTCAACCATTCCTTCGGCGTGGCGGAGGAAGAGGCCGAAGTCGTCGAGCCTCCGCAGGAAGGTGATTTCGCCGAGATCCTGACCGAACTCGAGGCCGGTGAAGTGGGCGAGGTGATCGATCAGGGCGACGAGGACGACGAAAGCGAGGAAGTGCAAGGCGTGGTCGTCCGCCTGGCCAACAAGATCATTTCCGATGCCTTTCGCGACGGGGTCTCCGACATCCACATCGAGCCATGCGGCAAGACCGACCCCTGCGTCATTCGGTTCCGGCGAGACGGTCGCTGCTACAAGTACCAGGAGATTCCGGCGAGTCACCGGTCGGCGCTGGCCTCGCGTCTCAAGATCATGTCGCAATTGGACATTTCCGAACGCCGCAAACCGCAGGACGGAAAAATCCGGTTCCGAATGAGCGATGGCCAGGTCATCGAGTTGCGGGTGGCCTGCATCCCCACCTCCGGGGTCGGTAACGAAGACATCGTCATGCGCATCCTGGCCGCCAGCAAGCCGATCCCCTTGGACAAGCTTGGCATGCACCCCGAGTACTACGACAAGTTCCAACAGGTGGTGCGCGAGCCCTACGGGTTGGTTCTCGTGGTCGGGCCCACCGGTTCGGGCAAGACCACCACGCTGCACTCCGCGCTGGGCTTCATCAACCGCGAAGACATCAAGATCTGGACGGCCGAGGACCCGGTGGAAATCACCCAGAAGGGGTTGCGTCAGGTGCAGGTCAAGCCCAAGATCGGGTTCGATTTCGCGGCCGCGATGCGCGCTTTCCTGCGGGCCGATCCCGACGTGATCATGATCGGTGAGATGCGGGACCAGGAAACCGCGGCGACCGGCATCGAAGCGTCGCTGACGGGCCACCTGGTGTTCAGCACGCTGCACACGAACAGTGCCCCGGAAACCGTGACCCGTCTGTTGGACATGGGCCTGGATCCCTTCAACTTCGCCGACGCCTTGTTGGCCGTGTTGGCCCAGCGTCTGGTGCGCACCCTGTGCAAGAAGTGCAAGGAACCCTACGCGGCCAGCCAAGAGGAATTCGACGAGCTGCGCAAGAACTACGGGCCCGCCGAGTTTGACCGACGCATCGGTATCAAATACGGCCCGGACTTTCAGCTCTACCGGGGACCGGGCTGCCCGGCCTGTGCCGACTCGGGCTATCGCGGCCGGATGGGGATCCACGAGTTGCTGATGGGATCGGACGGATTGAAGCGCATCATCCTCGCCAACAAGACGGTCGACGACATTCGCAAGGTGGCGATCGAGGAAGGCATGATGACGCTGCTCCAAGACGGCATCTGGAAGGTCACGGACGGCCACACGGATCTCAGCCAGGTTCGCGCGGTGTGCATGAAGTGATGCGGCGGCCATCACGGCTCCAGGCGAAACACATCGAAGGACGACAGCCCGAGATACCCATGCGTCGGGTGAGATACCGTGTCTGGTGGGTTCGACCGGTTAAATCGGTGCGACCACTTTGATGGTGAATCACAGATGTACATATTCGGTATGGCATGCCGGACGTTCTGGGACGAGAACGGGAGCCTCTCGCCACGGTTTTGGTCGTCACCGTGATACCTCTGAACATGTCGTTGCCGAAACCGGATCGATCGCAGCCCATTCTCGAGAGGGGCGTCGTGCCGACATTCATTGACGAACTCCCCGAACCTCTAGCCGATTAGGTTTTTAGCTTTATCTTCAAGTCTTACAGAATTTGTTACATAAGAGCCCCGGACCAGCGGGCAAACCCGCTCGATTTCGAGAAAGAAACACCCTACCTGGTTTCTGGCGAAGGGACATGGCTCATTTACCCAAAAAATTAAGCAGGAATTCAAGAAGATTGGAAACCAGGAAAGGATCGGCATTGGTGACATATTATGGTTCTACTTTTCCTGGATTCGATCATTCCTGCCTTCCTGATCAAGATTTGACGACGGCAAGACCCAGCTCAGGTTGAAGGCACCATTTTGTTTCAAGAGAGCAGGGCCCAAACCTGAGGACCTGCTGACCCGAGACAACCGTTCGGGACCACAAAGTCGCCGCCCAGGCCGGGGGCCGGAATATCTTGGTGATCGCTGGCCGCGAGGGTTATATAGGGCAAGAGGAGTTCGTTGTGGAGTGGTGTGGGTGAACGAAACCACCCTTGCAAGGGGAGTTCAAGGAAAGGGTCATTCCGACCGACCAGATCAACCTGAATCGCGCCCTGAGGTTGTCTGGCCTCCGACGTTCTAATTCGCCCACCACATCTGGTCATGAGAAACAAAGAGACCCGGGGCTAAACACTGATGCAATGACCTGGCTGGTCGTGGTTTTGAAAAGTGAGATAGCCCCTCTAAATGTTGTTCGCAGTGTGGGCAACATGTTGGAAACGTGTTGCCCACACGTTCGTACGCGTGATAGTGCCAATAACAATCGGGTTGATGATTTTGTAAGTTGTTTTTTAATAGCATGTTGGCTGTTGTGCTCCAGTTGCCATTTTATCCGGTGTGATTGGTTTGTAGCTTGCTGAATGAGGCATGTCTCGATCTTTCAGAGAGAAAGTAAATTCAAAGGAGAACATAATGGGACAGGTGAATCTGACTAATATTACGGGTGGAGCGATCTCGGTTAACCAATTTGAAGTAAACGGTACTTCTGTTGGGACTGGCAGTGTTGGCGAAGGTTTTACTTTGTTTAAGAATTATGATGATGTGAATTGGGATGACTTCGAGAATTTTCAATTGTCGATTAACGTTTCTACGGGATCGACTTATCGAGTCAACTTGAGCCGAAACCACTTTTTCGGTGGCGGAGATTTCCACTATCCGGGCGAGGGTTCCGATGTGAATTTCATACTCACCGGCAAGAACGGTAGCGGTGATTTAACGTTGAAGCTTGCCTATCGGCAGGCTGGTGCGACTTTCTTCACGAATGACAACGATGCGAAAGGAATGAATAAAGAAAACTAGGAGTATCAAGGCTGCCAAAGCTTTTGCTCCTCGCAGTAAATGAAATGGTTGTCACTTTTCTTGGGTGACAGCCATTTCGACTCTGGGACCGTCGAGCAGTTGGTCAGAGAAGGGAGTGCTTGGCAGTGAGCCAGGCTCGACACGTCGAAATCACGGGGAAAATGAAAACTTCGATTGACGGTCGGAGTTTTGCGGTGGTATACCTAAAAGCGTCGTCGAAGACCCCTTTTTTCGAGGTGATTCCCCGTGCCCAACATGCTTCGTCTTCCCCATCTCGCCCTGGGCGAGCTGGAACGCCTGGTGCTCGATCTTCTCTGGTCCGAGGGACCCCTGAACCCGGTGTCCGTTCACCAACGCATCGGCGCCGCACGCGGGATTTCACCCAACACGGTGTCTTCCGCCCTCAAACGGCTCTATGAAAAGGGCCTGCTGAAACGCGAAAAGGTCAGCCACGCCTTCGTCTATCGGGCCGCGATGACGCGCGCCGAATTCCAGCGCGACATGATCGGCTCCGTCGCCAGCCAGTTCGGCGACCTGGGCGGTTCGGGTGTCTTGGCCGCCTTTGTCGACCTGGCCGAATCCCGCGGCGAAGATACCCTTCGCCGGCTCGAGCAAATGATCGCCGAGCGTTTGGCGGGAGCGGACGAATGACCGGATTTGTCGAAGTCGCCGTCCTCGCGAGTACGATTCTGTTCGTATTGACTTGGACCTTCGTGGTTCTCGTGGCGCCCCATCTCCGGTGGCGCGCCACCATCAGTCCCATGCGGCGGATTTCGATCGCAAGAGCCTGGCTTTATGCACCTTTTTGGGTGCCGCTGGCCTTGCTTGCCGGCAGCCTGTCACTGGGGCTGGTGGCCGATCCCTTGGGTGACCACTGCCTGAAACACGCCCATTGGCACCACCTGTGTTGGGTTCATCCGCCCCAGCCTACCAACCACGCCATCGTTTGGCTGCTTCCCACGGCGATCTTGATCCCCGCCCTGGGCTCCTTGGCTCGGGTTCTCCGCGACGTCTCGCGGGAAGGTCGCCTGGCCAAAGATCTCGTCTGGGTCAGCAGTCCCTGTGGGTTGGGACCCGACATTCGCCTGATCGACCAGGAAAAACCAATCGCGCTCACCATTGGTTGGCGAACGCCCCATATTCTCCTGAGTTCCGGGCTCGTTCAGCATATTTCTTCCCATGCGTTTCAAACCGTGCTGGCTCACGAACGGGCCCACATCTCCCGGGGCGATATTCCTCTCGCCTTGATCGACCGATTTACCGCCTCGCTTCTGCCGCGAAGCGTGGCGAACCCCTTGCTGGAACACATATCGCTCGGGCGCGAAATGGCCTGCGATGTGGCAGCCGCCAACAAAGTGGGCGGCCCCATCGTGGTGGCCCGCGCCTTGACCGAGGTCGCGGCGCTGGGTATGAAGCCTGTCGCAACCGGGCTCTCCCTCGTCGGCAGCACGCTCGAACTGCGCGTTACCTATCTGCTGCAACCCGCGACCAAAGAATGGGGTTGGTGCGTGCCCGCGACGATTCTTGCCGCCGTCGTCGCGGCGGGTGCTGGCCCTGTCCATACCGTAGTGGAAACCCTGATCACGTTTCTGCTGCAATCGTAACCCCGTGCCGAGCCGCGTCGCTCGGCGTTCTTTGGCCCAAAAAACCGATGGTTGATCGGTTTTTTGGGCTCCCCTTTCCAACCATCCTGCACCGATACCATGGAGCGACCTGATGAGACGTATTTTCTTCACTTTCCTGCCGATCGCGATCCTGTTCGCCCTCGCATCCTGCCACGGTCACGAGCATCCGGACGATCACGGCGCCAGCCACGACGCAGGTGACGAGCACGCCCACGGCGAGGAGGGCCACGGCCCCCACGATGCCTCGGAGTCGGTCACCCGCTGGGGGCAAAAGACGCAGCTTTTCGTCGAGTTCCCGGCGTTGGTGACGGGTGAGGACAGCTTATTCGCCGCGCACTTCACCCGTTTGCGCGATCACGCTCCGATCACCCAAGGCATGGTGGTGGTGGAGCTCTCGGGTGGGGGAAAGCCCGACGAGCAGTTCACGGCCATTCAGCCGGCGTCTCCCGGCATTTTCCGGCCCCTGGTTCGCCCGGTCCATTTGGGAGAGCGCCAGGTTACGATCCGCTTGATGGCGCCGCCTACGGTGGAAGCGCTCGACCTCGGTACTTTCGTCGTCCACGCCACGCGAGACGAGGCCAATGCCGCCGCGGCCGCGGATGAAGCGCCCGCCGACGCCGTGTCCTTCCTTCTCGAACAGCAGTGGCGCATACCCTTCGCCGTGCAACCGGCGGAATCTCGCCCGCTACGCCCCAACATCCCAGCATTCGGGGAACTCTCGCTGCCGCATGAACACGAGGTCCTGATCATCGCGCCACGCGACGGACGCCTGATCGCTTCGGGCTCGCGTTTCCCGCGAATTGGGGAATCGGTTTCCGCCGGCTCCGCACCCTTTGCCTTGAGCCTGATGCCCCAGGACGACATCGATCCGGCCAACCTGGATACGGCCGTGGAGCAGGCCGCCATTGGCGTGGAGGAAGCGAAACGCGAATTGACGCGTCGAACCAACCTGGCCGAGCGCGGCATGATCGAGGCCCAGCTCCTCGAAGAGGCCCGTTTCGAACTCAGGGAGGCGGAAGCCGAATGGCGCGGCGCGAAACGGCTTCGCGAGAGTCACGGCCAAGGCCAGCGCATCGCCGACGGTGGGGAACGCTTCGAGGTGCCCATTCCCGTGTCGGGAACGCTTGCGGAAATCTATGTGGCTCCCGGAACCTGGGTTGCCGAAGAACAACCCATCGCCCGCATCATCGATCGCGGCAGCCTCCATCTCGAGATCGGGGTGCCCGAGGCCTATGTGGGCCGTTTGAAGGAGGTGACCGGGGCCTGGTTCCACCTGGACGGCCACGAGACTCCTTTTGAGCTGGGCGGCTCGGATCTGGTGGCCGTCGGTTCCGAGTTGGATCACGAAACGCGAGTCCTGCCCGTGCGGTTCCGCATCGACAACGCGGCCGGCGAACTCTACCCAGGCATGACGACCACCGCCCATCTGGTAGTGGCCTCGCCGATTCAAAGTGTGGCGATACCGTTCGACGCCGTGGTCCACGATGCCGGCACCGAAGTGGTCTACGTCCAGTCCGGCGGGGAAACGTTCGAGCGACGTCCCGTTCGCCTCGGCGTGCGCGACGGCGACTGGGTCGCCGTGCTCGACGGTGTCTCGCCCGGCGAATGGGTCGTTGCCCGAGGCGCCTATTCCATCAAACTGGCGGCCACGTCCACGAGTTCCATCGGCCACGGCCACGCGCACTGAGGAGAGCATCTTGATCGACGCCATCATTCAATGGTCCCTGAAAAATCGACTTTTCGTGATTGTCGCGGCCGCCGTGCTCATCGGTTGGGGTGCCCAGCGCGCCAGCCAGATGCCCGTCGACGTGTTCCCGGATCTGACCGCACCGACCGTGACGGTCATCGCCGAAGCACACGGCATGGCTCCGGAAGAAGTGGAGCGGTTGGTGACCTTCCCCGTGGAATCCGCGTTGAACGGCGCCACCGGGGTGCGGCGGGTTCGTTCGGCCACCTCCGTCGGCGTATGTGTCATCTGGGTGGAATTCCAGTGGGGCACCAACATCTATACCGCGCGCCAAATCGTCGCCGAGAAACTGCAATTGGTGCAGTCGTCACTGCCACCGGAAATCGAGCCGCCCATTTTGGCCCCGATCTCCTCGATCATGGGCGAGATCCTCTTTTGCGGACTCTACTCCGAAACGGTTTCACCGCGCGATCTGCGCACCATCGCCGATTGGGACCTGCGTCGTCGGTTGTTGGCCGTACCTGGCGTGTCTCAGGTGGTGCCGATCGGTGGCGGCGTGCAGCAGTTCCAGGTGCAGGTGCGTCCGCCCGACTTGGTCAAGCACGGCGTAACCCTCGACGAAGTGGTGGCGGCCGCGAGCGCCACCAACCAAAACGCGTCAGCCGGCTTCTACGAGCAGGGCGGCCAAGAATACCTGATCTACGGATTGGGCCGCGTCGGTGGGGTGGAGGACATCGCCCGTGCCGTGGTTCGCCCGCGTGACGGTCATCCCGTTCGCATCATGGATGTTGCGGACGTCGTCGTCGGCGACGCCATCAAACGCGGCGACGCGGCGATCAGCGGCAACCCCGGCGTGGTGCTCGGCATTCAAAAGCAGCCGGGGGTCAACACTCTTGCGTTGACCCAACGTCTGGACGAGGTCCTCGACGACATCGAGGCCAGCTTGCCCGAGGGCGTGGTGCTCCAGCGCGAGCTGCTGCGCCAGGCGGATTTCATCGAAACCGGCGTCAACAACGTGAAACTGGCCTTGCGGGACGGCTCGCTGCTGGTCATTTTGATCGTGGGCCTGTTTCTGTTCAGCGGCCGCGCCACCATGATCACGGCACTGGCGATCCCGTTGTCCCTGGTTTCCGCCGCGCTGGTGCTGGACATGCTGGGCGCGAGCCTCAATACGATGACGCTGGGGGGCATGGCCATCGCCGTGGGAGCCCTGGTCGACGATGCCATCATCGATGTGGAGAACGTCGTGCGACGCCTACGCGAAGGCGGCCGGGGCGACGCACTGAGCGTGGTCTTCTTCGCCAGCAAGGAGATTCGCGGTTCGATCGTGTTCGCCACCATGATCATCATCCTGGTCTTCCTGCCACTCTTCTTCCTTCACGGGGTGGAAGGTCGTCTGCTCCAACCGCTGGGGATCGCCTACGTGATATCGCTGGCAGCCTCGCTGGTCGTGGCACTCACCGTGACGCCGGTACTCTGCTCTTTGTTACTGCCAGGCAGCCGTGCCGTGCGCAAGGGTCTCGAACCCGCACCCTCGCGATGGCTGCGCCGTCGTTTCGACGGGCTGCTCGCCGTCGCGCTCAAACAGGGGCCACTGCTTTTCGTCCTTTCCTTCGCCGCGGTGGTCGTGGCCGGTGTATTCCTGATGCGCGGCGGTCGCGCGTTCCTTCCCGAATTCAACGAGGGCGCCCTGACGGTTTCGGTCGTAACCTTTCCGGGAACCTCCCTGGAAGAATCCAACCAAATCGGCCACCTCGTGGAAACACTGCTGATGGAGCATCCCGAGGTCGAGGCCACCTCGCGGCGCACGGGCCGGGCCGAGCTGGACGAGCACGCCCAGGGCATTCACGCCTCCGAAATCGATGTGCGTCTCGACATGAAAGAGCGCGACGAAGCCCAGATGTTGGCGGCGATGCGGGCCGATTTGACATCGGTGTCGGGTGCCAACATCGTCATCGGCCAGCCCATTTCCCACCGCATCGACCACATGATTTCGGGGACCCGGGCCAACATCGCCGTCAAGATCTTCGGCGCCGATCTGCCGACCCTGCGACGCCTGGCCGAGGAGATGCGCAACGCGATGGAGGGTATCCCGGGCGTGGTCGACCTGGCCGTGGAAGATCAGGCCAACCTGCCGTTCGCCACGATTCGCTTCGATCGCGACGCCCTGGCCCGTCACGAACTGAATATCGAGGACGTGTCCGAAACCCTGGAAACCGCGTTCTACGGCAAGCCCGTCTCGCGCATCATTTCAGGCCCCTACGCTTTCGATTTGGTGGTGCGCTACCCCGATTCGGCCCGGGACGATTTGAATGCCGTTCGCCAGACCATGGTTCCAACGCCCGGCGGAGCCTGGGTGCCGCTGGAAGCCCTGGCCGACATTCGTCGCGACCGCGGGCCCAACCAAATCGGTCGCGAAAACGGTCAACGCAAGATCGTGGTGATGTGCAATGTCGGCGAGGGTCGTTCGCTCGGCGAGGTCGTGACGGAAATCCAAGAGAAGGCGGGGGCGGCCGTGACCATGCCGGCCGGCTACTACGTCGAGTACGGCGGCCAGTTCGAGGCGGCCGAAAAGGCCTCGCGCACCCTCCTGGTGCTCGGCATCCTGGTCGTCGTCGGGATTTTCATGCTGCTGTACGTGGCGTTGTCATCCATCCGCCACGCGCTGCTGGTGATGCTGAACCTGCCGTTGGCGCTCATCGGCGGCGTGGTCGGCGTCTTCGTGTCGGGCGGGATCGTGTCCATCGCCTCGATCATCGGGTTCATCACCCTGTTCGGTATCGCCACCCGGAACGGCATCATGATGGTGACCCATATCCGCCATCTCATGGATGTCGAAGGTGTGACCGATCCGGAAGCGGCCGTGAAACAGGGGGCTTCCGAGCGCTTGATCCCGATCCTGATGACGGCGATGGCATCCGGCTTGGGTCTGCTGCCGCTTGCCTTGGCGGGCGGGGAGCCCGGCAGTGAGATTCAGGCACCGATGGCGATGGTCATCCTGTTCGGTCTGGTCTCGTCTACGGTGCTCAATATGTTCGTGGTGCCCGCGGCGATGCTTCGTTTCGGCAATCTCGCCGCGATCCTGATGCCCAACCGCGAGGGCACGGCGCTGGATCGAGAGGGGCTGCAGGTGTAATTCTGGGGAGAAAGGGCGGCGGAAGCGAGAATGCGACCGTTCAGCCCTTTTCCTTCACGAGAAAGATATCGCCGTCGAAGCCCTGCTGGCGGCAGATATCGCTCATGGCACTCACGGTTTCATCATCATTCCACTGGCGACAGCGCATCAAGGGAAAGGCGATGGAGCGGTAGCCCTTGCCGCGCGCCAGGTTGAGTGCATCCACCAGGCAACTGCGAATCGAATGCTCGCTGGCACGTTTGAGCGGGCCGTCACCGGCGCAGTGGATGATGGCGCGGTGCGGGAGGTGACCAGCGCGGGTCATGACGGCGCCACCGGGTTTGATTTTGTGGTGGCGGGAAAGCTCTTGAAAGGGTTCCTGGCCAGCCCATTTCTTGATGGAGTCGGAAACGCGGCTCGAGGAAAAAGAGGTGCCGGGAATCCAATGTCGTTGCCAGGGGTGGACGATCACATCGACCTTCTGATCCAAAATGTCTCCAGAGATGACGTGCAGTGTGGAGGGGGAAACGCTCATGCTCACATCCTTATCTGCATTGAGTTGAAGGGGCCGTTCCCCGCGGTTCCGGGAAAAGGAAAGATCCGGCCGCATCAAAAAAGAGGGGATCGGTTGTCATGGCTTTGACGGTCGCCGATCGGAATCCGTCGAAAAAAAGTTGGTCGATTCACGGCCACATCGAAAAAAAGCGCAAAGCTCACAAAAACGATTCGAAGCCCGATTTTGCACGACGCGGCGGGGGAACCTCTCGTCCTTTTGGCTTCCTAGGTGTAACACCCTGGTAAATAAAAAGATGTAAACTCAACTATCAACGGAAGAGACAGTGGGGACAATCACGCATAAGCGCTTGAAATTTTTGACAATTCTACCCACTATCATCGCCGTGGAAGCCTGTCGTCCGACATGCTCGGGTGGGTGGATATCCGTGTCAATCCGTGTGGTTCGTGGACAGTGATTTCCCGATTTCCGAGAAACGCCTCTGATGATCTGGAGATCGAGGCCGGGCGTATCCATTTCGTGTCCTTTCGTGATTTTCGTGGACCTTTCGGTCGGTACCGCGGCGATTTATCTGAACCCTGGGACTCTTATTCGAGAGCTCGGCCGTTCTTCATGTTTTTTCTCGGAGGCGGTAAAAGCGTTGTTTTCAACGAGTTCATCCGCGGGGCAGTTCTTTCATGTAAAAAAACCTCGAATCCCCCATGCCGGACTTGGCTTTTGCCCGAGCGCAGGTGTATGATCCCGGCAACCTTTCTCGGGTTTACCATCCTGAATCGGCACCCATCGCTTCCAGCGTCGCGCCATTCACATGCTCTCCTCATCTCTCCATTCGTGGAACAACCGTGGCGAGGGGGAACGCTTCGGGATCGGAAAGGTCATTTTTCTCGGTTGAATCGATTTTGCCTCTCGTATTCGGTTGATTTTTGGATCGTCGATCGCCATGGTCGACCCACCGAATCGCGTGTTCATCACGCACCACCGCGTCATTCACTCGTGACGGCATCTCATTTTTTCAAGCACAAGTAGTCGTTCGCCCTTCCCTCGGGAAGGCGGCTGGAAAAATAACGGCAATGCGGGTTCCGGCACTTTTTTACATTGTGCCGCTTCATTCCGGCGTTACAATGAAATTCACTAAAAACGACTACTAGACATTTCGTCGCGTATTGGTTTCGGCCAAAAAAGGCGGATTTCGGGTCCGGCTCTGACCATCTAGGTGTGCCTGATGGAACAGTTTGCCGTACGAGTCTCCATGTCCGCTCGTGGTCGAGCCCTTGGATTCATAGTTTTCGGATGCGTGGTGTATTTCCCATCGCCTTGAAGCACGCTTCAATTCTTCTCCTCAGCCAGGACCCTCACGTCGACAGCCCGAATTTATGGTTCCACCTCGGTTCGTTGGTGGAGAGATGGGGATACGATGGGCCTTGTATTGAATCGAGTGTGGCGTAGCCGTGACCTTTGGGTCCTTGCAGCCGCCTTCATGGTTTCCGCGTTGCCGATCCAGGCCGCGACCTACTTGAGCGATCAGGACAAACATCCGAGTGTGCAGTTGTCTCAGGATCGCCTGTCGGTGCTATTCCGCGAAACCCAGGTGCGTGCGGTGCGCTCCGATGTCGCCGTTTCGCCGGGCGATGGGGTTTTCTACTTCGAATACACTCAATTCGCGCGGGAAGGCGAGCGGGGATTCGGTGTCGCCACCGACCGCGCGCGACTCGATCGCGGTGGCGGCCTGGATGCGGTGAGTTTCGCGGTGCGCTCGGACGGAACCGTGTGGTACCGAGGCGATGCGATCGGCGAATTCAAGTTGGCGGGCGACACCTTGGGGTTGGCGCTGGACTATCGCGGTGCGGTTCCGACGGTGCACATTCTTGCCGGATCGGCACGTGACTTGGAGATCCGAACCTTCGCGCTTCACGGCCTTTCCCAGCCCCTGTACATCCTCGTGTTCGGCAATGAGGGTGGGCTGGGTGTCAGTCAAAGCGCAGGGTGGCACCAACGCATCAATCCCGGCAATGCCGAGGATCCGCCCTTCGCCATCGATGCCTCCTCCGAACTGCGACGGGTGGGGTTGCTCGACGTCAAGACCGCGGCGCTCCCGTGGGCCGACGCGGCGCTTGGCGACGACGGGTCCGACGGCTCAGATGCCGGTGACGGATCGGATGGGGGAGACGGGGGCGATGCCGGAACCGCGCCTCGTCTGGAAATGGTGGATCCCCCCGCGGCTGGACGCAGTGGTGAGGCCGTGACCTTTTACGGATCGGCCGAGGATGCCGAAGACGGGGACCTCAGTCACCGGATCCAATGGTCGGCCGGTCCCGGTCACGCGAGCCGCGTCGGCTCGCAGTACCGGTTCGTACCAGCCGCCGAAGGGGTCTATCCCATCACCGCCCGCGTGACCGACAACGACGGCAACGAGAGTTCGGTCCAGCACCGGTTCGTGGTCAGCGACGGTGATCGCGAACCCACGATTCGGTTCGTCGATCCGCCGCTTCAAGTCATCCTGGGTGAACCGTTGCGTTTGGAAGCACGCGCCGAAGATGCCGAAGACGGCGATTTGAGCCACTTGATCCAGTGGCACTCGGATGCGGGAAGCGGTACCGGGGCCGTGTTCGAGGTGGTGCCGGTGAAGGCGGGATCCTTTTCGGTGGTCGCCGGTGTGCGTGATCGTTCCGGGAACACGGCCACGGCCCGTTTGACCCTGAACATCGTGGTCGAGAACAGTCCTCCCGAACTCGAATGGGTTCAAACCCCCGAATCGGTGGCGTCCGGTGAGACGGCCGTGTTTCTCGCCCGTGCCGAAGACGCCGAAGACGGCGATCTGAGCGGTCACATCTCCTGGCGAGTGGGGAATCAACGAGGGGTGGGGCCCCGGTTCGATTTCCTCGGTCGCGTGCCGGGACGCTATGCGATCGTGGCGACCGTCGCCGATGAAGATGGCGCCGAAGTGGAATCCCGCGTCGAGATCGAAGTCGTTCTGGGGAATCAGGCGCCCCGAGTCTCGCTGATCGAGGCGCCGGATCAGGTATTCGTGGGCGCGCTGCTGCGTCTTGCCGCCCAGGCAGAGGACGCCGAGGACGGCAATCTCGACGACGAGATCCGCTGGTATGACGCCAACGATGACCTGGCGGCCGAGGGCTCGGTGCTCGAAACCCGAATCGCGGAACAGGGACGGGCGCGGTTTACTGCCCGCATCGCCGACAGCGATGGAGCCGCGAACGAAGTCACGCACGAGGTGACGGTCGTTCTGCCGGAAAGCAAGCCCACCGTGGAGATTCTCTCCGTCTCCTCATCCATCGAGTTGGGCCAGCAGGTGGTGGCCGTGGCCCGAGCGACCGCCGGCGACGGCAGTGACATCTCCGAACGGATCCGCTGGAGCACCAATGCGAGCGACGAAATCGGCGAGGGTCCCGAATTCCGGTTCTTTCCTTTGGAAGAGGGCGATTTTGAACTGGTCGCCGCGGTTCAGGGCACCAATCGCGAAGAGATTACCGACCGGGCGAGTTTCCACGTGCGTGGCGAGCCGGTGGATACCGATGAAGACGGGTTGACCGACGACGAAGAAGAGGTGCTGGGCACCGATCCCAACGATCCGGACAGCGACGACGACGATCTGTTGGACGGCGTGGAAGTGAACGAGACCCTCACCGACCCCCTGGATCCGGACAGCGACGACGACGGGATGCCGGACGGTTGGGAAGTGATTCACGCATTGAATCCCAACGTCGACGATGCCGCCGGCGATCCCGACTTGGATGGCTTCTCCAACCTGGAGGAGTTCACGGCCGACACCGATCCACGCGACGGCCTGGACTATCCCGGTGCGCCGCCGATCACCCGTTTGTCGCTCACCGACCGGCACGAGACCGTGGAACTCAGTGAGGACCGCCTCGGCGTGCGCTTCACCGGCGCCGATCACAAAGGGGTGCGCAGTGACCGCGCCGTCGCTCCTGGCTCCGGGTTTTTCTATTACGAAGGTCATCGCGAAGTACCGGTGGGCAACTACGGGTTCGGGGTGGCGACCGCGGCCGCGCCGCTGGACACCTTCGGCGGTGCCGCCAATCTCAGTCTGGGCGTGAACACCATGGGCGGGGTGGCCTATGACGGCAGCTTCGTTTCCTTTTTCCAGGGCGGCCAGGAGTACTACGGCCTGGCGGTCGATTATCGTGGGGCCAATCCCGTGGTCCACATCATCGTCAGCGAAACGCTGGAAGGTCCGGGTCAACTGGTCTTCAGCCAGACGATGGAGGCCGTCACCGAACCGCTCTACATCCTGGTCTACGGCAACCCGGTCAGCAGCGACTTCCAGCAAACTATCAACCCCGGCAACGATGTGGCGACCGCCCCGTTTCAATACGACCCGGTCGCGATTCTGACCGCGGCCGCCGTCGACGGCGCCGATCAACTGAACCTGGGCTGGAACCCGCCCGATCCCAACGCCAACCAACGGCCGGTCCTGAACGTGGATCAGGAAGATGGCGCGGTGGTCGAATTGGGCAATGCCGTCTCGTTCACCGCCACGGCGACGGATGCCGAGGACGGCGATGTGAGCGCGGACATCCAGTGGTCCGTCGCTCCCGGCACCGCGACGGGGAACGGGTCTTCCTTCAACTTCACGCCGATCGAGGTCGGTGACTACCTGGTGACCGCCACCGTCTCCGACAGCGAGGGCGCCTCGGCAACGGACACCGTATCTTTTTCGGTGACCGACCCCGGCGACGTCGATACCGACGAGGACGGACTCACCGACAACCAGGAAGGACAACTGGGTACCGATCCCAACGATCCGGACAGCGACGACGACGGCCTGAGCGACGGTGACGAAGTCAACCACTACGGCACCGATCCGTTGTCGGTGGACAGCGACCAAGACACCATGCCCGACGGCTACGAGGTCACCCACGGATTGAACCCCACCATGGACGACGGCGGGGGCGATCTGGACGGCGACACCTTCACCAACCTGCAGGAATTCAACGCCGGAACCAACCCCAACAATCCCAACTCGTTTCCGGGCGCGTCCTACACCACCCTGCTCAGCGATACCGACAAGGACCCCAGCATAACCCTTACCGAGGACCGTCTGGGCGCCATATTCTCCGGTTCGGGTCACCGCGGCGTCCGCTCCGATACGGGCCTGCAGCCCGGCTCCGGTTTCTACTATTTCGAAGGTCGCCGCGAGGTCGACATCGGCAACTTCGGTTTCGGTGTCGCTTCGACCTCGGCGCCGCTCGACAACTACGGCGGTGCCACCGATCAGGCCCTGGGCGTCAACCTGCTGGGCGGCGTGGCCTACAATGGCGAATTCGTCCACTTTTTCAGCACCAATGCGGTCTATTACGGCATCGCGGTCGATTACCGCGGCGCCTCCCCGGTGGTGTACATCATCTTCGCACCCGACGAGAACGCCTCGCCCGAGCTCGTCACCCAAGTGGCACTTCCCGAAATCGGAACGCCACTCCATATCCTGGTCTACGGCGAGGCCACCACCAGCGGCGTCCAGCAGACGATCAATCCCGGCAACAACCTGAACGCCCAACCGTTCCACTACGATCCCATCAGCGTCCTGACCCAGGCGGGCGTCGCCGGGGCCGAGTCGTTGATCCTGGGTTGGAACGAGCCCGATCCCGACGCGGATCAACGGCCGATCCTGGAGATCGATCCCGCGCCCGCCAACCTGTTGGTGGGGACGCCCTTGACCCTGACGGCCACCGCCACCGACCTTGAGGACGGCGATCTGACCGCGGTGATCCAGTGGAGCGACAGTTTCGGCGAGGCCGACGGCACCGGTGGCACCTTCACCTTCACGCCGACCATCGCGGGCGCGCACACGATCAGTGCGACCGTGGTCGACAGCGTGGGCCTGAGCGCCGGCGCCGCGGTCACGGTCAACGTCGTCGACAACGACGCGACCGACAGCGACGGCGACGGCCTGAGCGATGCTCGCGAATTGGCCAACGGCACGGATCTGCTGGATCCCGACAGCGATGACGATTCGCTGCTGGACGGGGCCGAGGTCGACACCCATCTCACCAATCCGCTCAACGAAGATACCGATTTCGACCTGATTCCCGATGGCTTCGAGGTCAACAACGGCCTGGATCCGCTGCGCGACGACGCGGACGAGGACTTGGACGACGACGGCTTCAGCAACCTGGAAGAGTACGAAGCGGGCACCGATCCGCGTTCGGCCAACAGTTACCCGGGTGCACCCGACGTCACGTTGCTCAGTGACAGCGACCGCGATCCCACCGTGACGCTCACACCCGACCGCCTGGGTGTGATCTTCACCGGCAGCGGCCACCGCGGCGTGCGCTCGGACACCGCCATTCAACCGGGTTCGGGTTTCTACTACTACGAAGGCCGGCGGCTCGTCGAGGCGGGCAACTTCGGATTCGGGGTGGCCACGGCCGACGCCCCACTGGACAATTTCGGCGGGGCCACCGACCAGAGCGTCGGCATCAACACCCTCGGCGGGCTGGCCTATGACGGCGCCTTCCTGCGGTTCTTTTCCGCACAGCCCGAATACTACGGCCTGGCGGTCGACTATCGCGGCCTGAATCCGGTCGTGCACGTCGTTTTGAGCGAAACACCCGGCGAACCCGGCTTCGTGCTCGAGTCCCTCACGATGACCCAGGTCACGTCCCCACTCTACATCCTGGTCTATGGCAACGCCCTGACCGAGGGCACCACCCAACAGACGATCAATCCCGGTAACGACGTAGGCGTCATGCCGTTCCACTACAACATCGACCAGATCCTGCACGACGCCGAGGTTCCCGGTGCGGACGACCTGATTCTGGGCTGGAACGCACCCGATCCCAACGCCAACCGCAGGCCGTCGATCGTGTTCAGCCGCACGCCGGCGTTGGTGATCGCCGGGCAGACGATCGAAGCCGAAGCGAGTGCCACCGATTCGGAAGACGGCGATCTGACCGCCACGATCCAGTGGCGTACGGACGGCGCCGCGGACACCGGGACCGGCGCCGTGTTCAGCTACACGGCCACCGCGGTCGGCGTCCACACGATCACGGCACGCGTGGTCGACAGCGAGGGCCTGGCCGCGGCGGCGACCTTCGGCGTCACGGTCGTGGATGGTGCGGGTGACGGCGACAACGACGGTCTCACCGATGGCGAAGAGGCGTTGGCGGGCACCGATCCCGACGATCCCGACAGCGACGACGACGGCCTCACCGATGGCGAGGAAGTGCTGGTTCACGGCACCAACCCGCTTTCGGCGGACACCGACGGCGACACCATGCCCGACGCCTACGAAGTGGCCCACGGACTCGACCCGCTCGTGGACGACGCCGATGGTGACCTCGACGGCGACAACTTCACCAACCTGAGCGAATTCCTGGCGGGCACCGATCCGCGTTCGGCCAACAGCTTCCCCGGAGCTTCCGGGATCACGCTGCTCAGCGAGGTCGACAAGCATCCTTCCGTCGTGCTCAGCGAAGATCGTTTGGGCGTGCGTTACACGGCTCCGTTCCACAACGGGGTCCGCTCCGATACGGCGATTCAGCCGGGTTCCGGGTTCTACTACTTCGAGGGTCACCGGGAAATCGACGCCGGCAATTACGGATTCGGCGTGGCGACCGCGGCGGCACCGCTCGACAACTGGGGCGGCTTCTCCGATCAGAGCGTGGGCGTCAACGCCATGGGTGGCGTGGCCTACGACGGTGGTTTCGTCAGTTTCTTCGGCGGCGATCAGGCGTACTATGGGTTTGCGGTCGACTACCGCGGTGCCTTCCCCGTGGTTCACGTCATTCTGGGCAACACCCTCGATGGGCCGGGAGAGCTGATTCACAGCGTGGCCATGACCCAGGTGAGCGAACCGCTGTTCATTCACGTCTACGGCGAACCGATCAGCGACGGGATTCAGCAAACCGTCAATCCGGGCAACGACACCCAGGTGACCCCCTTCCACTACGATCCCGTTCAGGTGCTGACCGCCGCGGGGGTCGAAGGCGCCGAAACCTTGACCTTGGGTTGGAACCTGCCCCAGGACGAGGGGGCCGGCTTCGAGACCTTCCTCAACGAGGACGACAAGGATCCCACCATCGTGCTGACCGAAGACCTGTTGGGTGCGACCTTCACGGGCGCCGGTCACCGCGGTGTGCGTTCGGACAGGGCGGTGGAGCCGGGCGCCGGGTTCTTCTACTACGAGGGCCGTCGCGAGGTGGACTTCGGCAACTACGGATTCGGTGTGGCCACCCTGGATGCGCCGCTGGACAACTACGGTGGCGCCACCGACCAGAGCCTCGGCGCCAACCTGCTGGGCGGCATCGCCTACGAGGGTGAATTCAAGTCGTTTTTCTCCGCCGGTTCAGAGACCTTCGGCTTTGCGGTCGACTATCGCGGCGTGAATCCCGTGGTTCACATCATCGGGGCCGATTTCGAGGGCGAGCCGGGTTATCTCATCGATTCGCTGACCTTGACCGGCATCGATCAGGCGCTGTACATCCTGGTCTACGGCAACCCCGTCGCGGAAGGCATTCAGCAAACCATCAATCCCGGCAACGATCCCGACGAGCAGCCGTTCGTCTACGACCCGATCGCCATTCTGAGCGCCGCGGCCGTGCCGGGAGCCGAGGAACTGGTGGTCGGTTGGCAGTATCCCGATCCCAACGCCAATCGCCGGCCGCGCATCCAGTTGCTCAGCTCCGACGCCACGGTGATCGCCGGTACCGCGATCGATCTGCAGGCCACCGCGGACGACCGCGAGGATGGCGACCTGACCGCTTCGCTGGTGTGGCACGACGACCTCGACGACGTGGGAGCCCAGGGAGGAACCTTCGGTTATTCACCCGTGGCCGTCGGCCAGCACACCGTGACGGTGTCGGTGACCGACAGCGGAGGGGAAGCGGCGAGCGCGTCCCTGACGCTGAATGTGGTCTCCAACAACACGCCGCCGACGCTCGACATCGATCAGGCCGATCTCTCCGTGGTGCAGGGCACCAGCGTGACCCTGACCGCCAGCGCCCAGGATGCCGAGGACGGTGACCTGGGTTCGGCGATCCAATGGTCGGACGCCAACGGTCCGGACACGGCGGTCGGGGCATCGTTCACGTTCGTGCCGCAAGCGATCGGGGCGCATACGATCACGGCCGAGGTCACGGACGGCAACGGCGACAACGCCGCCGATCAGGTGGTGGTGACCGTCATCGACCCGGCCACCGTCGACAGCGACGACGACGGTCTGAACGATGCGGCCGAGGCCCAGAACGGCACCGATCCCAACGATCCCGACAGCGACGACGACGGCTTGAGCGACGGCGACGAGGTACTGACGCACGGTACCGATCCGTTGTCCGACGACAGCGACAACGACGGCATGCCGGACGGCTGGGAGCTCACCCACAACCTGAACCCGAACGTCGACGACAGCCTGCTGGATCCCGACAACGACACTTTCACCAACCTCGAGGAATACGAGGCCGGCACCGATCCCAACAGCGACAACAGCTTCCCGGGTGCGCCGACCCTGACCTATCTCAGCGAAACGGATCGCCACGAATCGGTGATCCTGAGCGACGACCTGCTCGGCGCCCGGTTCACCGATGGCGATCATCGCGGCGTTCGCTCCAACGTGGGCGTCTTCCCGCGGGCCGGTATCTATTATTATGAAGGGCGCCGCCTGATCGACGAAGGCGATTTCGGTTTCGGGGTGGCCACCGCCGCCGCGCCGCTGGATGCCTTCGGCGGCGCGAGCAACCAGAGTGTCGGCGTGCACGCGTTGGGCGGCGTGGCCTACGAGGGCGGCTTCGTCTCGTTCTTCTCGGGTGAGCAGGAATACTACGGTCTGGCGGTCGACTATCGCGGCGTCAATCCCATCGTCCACGTCATCGCCAGCGAGACGCTCGACGGGCCAGGCACGGTGGTGAGTAGCCTGACGATGGAGGCCGTCTCCGGTCCGGTGTTCATCCTCGTGTACGGCCGGCCGATGATCGAGGACATTCAGCAGACCATCAATCCCGGTAACGACACCGTGGGCCGTCCCTTCCGTTACGACCCGGTGGCGGTCCTGACGGCCGCGGGCGTCGAGGGTGCGGCCGACATGGTGCTCGGTTGGCAGGACCCCGATCCCAACGCCAATCGACCGCCCGTCGTCGTGATCGACACCGAGGGCGGCAATGTCGACATCGGGGATCGGATCGAAGCCACCGCCTCGGCCATCGATTTCGAGGACGGTGACATGACGGCCGCCATCCAGTGGAGCGACAGCGCGTCGGCCACCACGGCGGTTGGCGGCATCATCAGTTTCGAGCCCCAGACCTTGGGAGATCACGTCCTGACCGCGCGGGTCGTCGATAGCGAAGGCGCCGCAGGCGAGGCTCAGGTCACCTTCACCGTGGTCGACCCGTCCCTGATCGACACCGACAACGACGGCCTCTCCGATGGCGAGGAGGCCACGCACGGCACCGATCCCAACGATCCCGACAGCGACGACGACGGCTTGACCGACGGCGCCGAGGTCAACACCCACGGCACCGATCCGCTCAGCGCCGACAGCGACGGTGATCAGATGCCGGACAACTACGAGCTGACCTACGGGCTCGACCCGACCGTCGACGACGGGGCCGGGGATCTGGACAACGACACCTTCTCCAACTTCACCGAATACCAGGCGGGCACCCTTCCCAACGATCCCACCTCGTTCCCGGGTGCCGTGACGGTCACCCGTCTCAATCCCGACGATGCGGCGCCGGGCGTGCAGCTCACCGTCGACCGGCTCGGCGTGACCTTCACCCAGGGCAACGTCAGCGCGGTGCGCTCCGACGTGGCGGTCGAGCCCGGTTCCGGGGTGTTCTACTACGAGGGCCATACCGATTTGGGACGCGCCAACCTGGGCTTCGGCGTCGCCACCGCACAGGCTTCGTTGACGTCCAACGGCGGGGCCGACGACCAGTCGATCGGCGTATTGGCGATCGGCGGTATCACCTACGCCGGGGAGTTCATCGAATTCTTCTCGGGAGAGCACACCACCTACGGTCTGGCGGTCGACTATCGCGGTGTCCATCCCATCGTGCACGTCATCCTGGCCGATGGGATCGGGCAGCCCGGCGAGCATTTCACCCGAATCGAAATGGAAAACGTCACCGATTCGCTCTACATCTTCGTCTACGGCCAGCCCCTGACGAGCGGGGTACAGCAGACCATCAATCCCGGCAACGACCTGGACGCCCATCCCTTCGAATTCGACATCGCCCGGATCCTGACCGACGTCTGGATCGGCGGCAACGTCATCGACGATCCCGACGAGATGGTGTTGGGCTGGAACCGGCCGAACCCGAGACCGACCCTGGCGATCCAGGGCGGCAACCAATCGGTGATCGAAGGGGCCACCGTGACTTTGCACGGCACCGCTTCCGATTTCGAGGGCACCGATATCAGCGACGATATCGAGTGGGACGAATCCGGTGGCAATGCCGGTCTGGGGGCGATGTTCCAGTTCCTCCCGGTGGGGCCCGGCACCCATGAGGTCGTGGCGGAAGTGGTCGATCGCTTCGGCGGCACGGCCAACGCGATGGTCGATGTGGTGGTGGTCGATGCGGGCGATTCGCGCGATTCCGATGACGACGGTCTCACCGATGTGGCCGAACTGCAGACGCACGGTACTGATCCGCATCGCGCCGACAGCGACGGTGACGGCCTTTCCGACGGCGACGAGGTGGTGATCCATCTGACCGCCCCGCTTTTGGCGGATACCGACAGCGACGGCATGGACGACGCCTATGAAGTGCGTCACGGCCTGAATCCGCTGGCCAACGATGCCGGTTTGGACCCCGACAACGACGGCTACACCAACCTGGCCGAGGCTCAGGCCGACACCGATCCCAACGACGCCCAGTCCTATCCCGGCAAGGGCACCGTGCTGCTCAGCACCAGTGACAAACATCCCTCCGTGACCCTCGGTGCCGACCGGCTGCGGGTTCGTTTCGGCGATGCGTCGCCACGTGCCGTACGTTCCGAGATCGCCGTGTCGCCGGGTTCCGGTTGGTCCTACTTCGAGGGGCGGCGACTGGCCGGGCTGGGCAACTACGGTTTCGCCGTGGCCACCCGCCAGGCCCCGCTCGATGCCGAGGGCGGTAGCGACGATCAGAGTGTCGCCTGGGTGACCACCGGCAGTTTCCGCTACGACGGCGGCGAAGTGGGTCATTTCCGCGATTCCACCATCGTGACGCCGGCCCAGAACCAGGTCTACAGCCTGGCGGTGGACTACACCGGGCTCAATCCGGTGGTCTACGGTTTCGTGGGCAACGAAAACCTCGAATGGGAGATCATGCCCGCGGTGACCATGAGTTCGGTTACGGGCCCGGTCTACATCATGGTGTGGGGCGCGTCGGTGACTTCGGGCGACCAGGCGGCCATCAACGGCGGCGATACCCAACTGGGTTACCGGAACTTCCACCATCCGGGTCACTACGTCCTGTTCACCGAGGCCTTCCAGGCCGGCGCCGAGTTCATGGGCACCGGCTGGGGGAGCGAGCACGCCTACGCGGGTCGCGAGCGGCCCCTGTCGTTCGAGCGCGTGTTCATGCAGCAGGATCACACGACGGGCGCCGGCATCTTCGTGTCGCCCGGCGGCCTGACGATCAGCTACAGCGTCGACCACAAGGAGGCCATTCGCACCAATCAGGGCATGATCGGCGAGTTCCGCTACTGGGAAGCGCACCGCGAGACCGAGATCCCGGGCAACCTGGGGCAGGGTTTCGTTTCGGAGTACGGCAAGATCAACGATTATTGCTGTGTTTCGGACAGCTATACCGATACGCCGCCCAGCATGTCGATCAACTCGGCGGCGGGGGTTTGGCGCAACCTGGTGGCGCAGCAGATCTACGACACCAACAATACCGTGTACGGATTCGCCTGTGATTACCGCGGTTCGCGTCCGATCATCTACTCCATCGTGGGCGGCGAGTTGATCAACGTCATGGTGCTGGACGACATGTTCACGCCGATCCACCCGATGCTCTACGGCAATCCGCAAGGTGCGATCCCGGCCAACTCCGCCAACTTCGGCACCGCGCCGTTCGTGTTCGATGCCCATACCATTCTCGAGAACGCGGGCGTGGACGTCGGTGACCTGGTGTTGGGCTGGGGGCCGCATCGCATCGAGCGGGCGGACCCGAAGCGCGAAGCGAATCGCTAGATGCCCGATTCGGGAAGCCCGGGAGGAGGCCTCGATTTCCGGAAATCAATTCCGCGAAGCGCTCCTCTCGCGGTTCCCGGATCCTCGTTTTGGGGGCGTCGCGGTAGGTGGCGGGTCCGCCCAGGGCACTGGGCCGACACCTCGAAGCGCGCAAGCTGGCAGTTCCCGCATCCCGAAGAGTGGCGCCGTGCCGGGTAAGTGCCGGGCCCACCGAGGGCGCTGGACCGACACTCCGAAGCGCGCAAGCTGGCAGTTCCCGCATCCCGAAGAGTGGCGCAAGGCCTGTAGGTGGAGCAGCTTGCTCCACCAATCGAAGCTCGTCATCAAGGAGTTCCCGGCTGTATGAGAGAGCCATCGTGGCTGTAGCCACCGGGCCTGCCGAGGGCACTGGGCCGACACTCCGAAGCCCTCTCCCTGCGAAATAAAAGTAAGCTCGAGAGGAGAGCCTGTGCGAATGACTGGGTGCAATCCGGCTTCGTGGGCGGGGCCATCCCCGGCTATAATGGTTGCCACCCGTAGGCCGCGCTCGATTTCCGCACCAAGGTAGGTCGCCCATGTCCTCGCAACCAGAAGCACTGATCGAAAGGCTCGCCCCCAGGTGGGCCGATCTGTGGCAGAGCCTGACCCATGATCCCGGTCGGGACCTGTTCGAGGCCCTGGTCAAGGCTTATACCGAACCCCACCGCGCCTACCACGACCTGAGCCATGTTTCGGCCTGCCTGACCGCCCTTGACGAAGCCCGAGATCTCGCCCAAGACCCAAAGCAGGTGGAGATCGCCATTTGGTTCCACGATGCGATCTATCGCACCACGGGCTCGGACAACGAGCTGAAGAGCGCGCGCTGGGCCGCCTCCGAGTTGATCCGCTCCGGCGTCGCTCGGGGATTTGCCGAGCGCGTCTCCGAGTTGATTCAGGCCACCGTCCATCGGGCCCAAGTCGAGGATGACGACGCGCGGCTGTTGGTCGACATCGATCTCGGCATTTTGGGTCAGCCTCCCGAGATCTACGATCGCTACGAACGCGACATTCGCCAGGAGTACCGTCTCGTTCCCGGCTTTCTGTTCCGTTGCAAGCGCGCCGAAATCTTGGAGGGTTTTCTTGCCCGACCCCGAATCTACAACACCGATTTTTTCTTCCAGCGCTGGGAGAAACCGGCTCGCGACAATTTGACTCGCGCCATTGCAGCCCTGCGGGGCCGTGCCCCCGAATCCCCTCGAACCGGAGCCGACCGATCGTGAACCAAAGTGAAGGGCTGCCAAAGACGCCCCAGCCTCCACAAGGCTTCGATCACTCCACGCGTTGGTCGGCCTGTCTGGAGGCCGCCCGTCCCGAATCGAACGAGCCACCCGCCTGGGCGAGGAGCGGCCACGCCCAAACCCTGTTCGGTCATTTCCTGCCCGGACCCAAATTGGTCGTGGCGCCGCAAAGAATCGAAATCCCCGTATCGGGCCAGGATCGCCTGGTCGCCCGCCACTACGAGGGCACCAAGAACCTGGCGTTGCTGCTGTTTCACGGGCTCGGCGGCAGTGCCGATTCGGATTACATGACCCGAACCGCGCGTTTCGGTTTGGACCGCGGCTACCACGTCTTCTGTGTCAACCATCGTGGTTGTGGCGAAGGCAATGGGCTGGCCTTGGAGCCCTACCACTCCGGCCGCGGCGAAGATCTGGGCACGGCGCTGGCCTTCGTACGCCAGCGGCTGCCCGGTGTGCACCTGGTAGCGGTGGGCTTTTCATTGAGTGGCAACGCCCTGCTCACGCTGCTCACCGGTCTGCGGGGCGACACCCTGCCGGACATCGGTGTGGCCGTCAACGCACCCATTTCGTTGGAGCGTGCCGCGCTGGCCATGAAACGCGGCTGGAACCGACTCTACGACGCCCGTTTCGTCATGCGTTTGCGGCGGGAAGTACGCAACCGCCGCCGTTCCGGCCTGCTCAAGCGCGAATACCGCATCCCGATATGGACCACGCTTCACGATTTCGACGACATCTACACGGCGCCCGAAGGGGGATTCCGCAATCGCGAAGATTACTACCACTCCTGCTCCACCAAGGATCTGCTGCACCGCATCGAAACACCGACGCTGCTCCTCACTTCGCGCGACGACCCCATGATCCGCTGCGACGACTACCTGGAGGCCTCGCTTTCGCGTTGGACCTACCTGCACCTGGAACGAACCGGTGGCCACATGGGCTATCTCGCCCGCCGGCCCACCCCACTCGGCAGCCGCTTCTGGTTGGATTACGCTTTGGACAGCTATCTGAGGGCGATCGAAACTTACCTTCGCATTACCTGATTCGAAGGATCACTCCGCGGGCGGTGTCTCACCCGCATGGTCCAGGGCGTTGAGGATCATTTCGACCACGTGCCGGTCGGCGAGGCTGTAGATGATGTGTTTGCCGTTGCGCTTGCGACGAACGATGTCCTCACTGTGGAGGACGCGCAGGCGTTGGGACACGGTGGACAACTGGTCTTTGGTGGCCAATTCGGAAACACAGGCCTCGCCCTGGCTGAGCACGGTCAGAATCCGCAACCGCGCGGGATCGCCCAGGGCTCGGAAAATACGGGCGGCCTTTTCCAGGGTGGCGTCGCTCACGCCTTCAATGGTGCGAATGTTGCCGCCGTGGGCGTGGATGTCCTGACACTCGGGGGACTCATTGGTCATACTGAGATCTCCATATCTTTTTAAACTCCAAGGATAGCATGGTCTTCCCACTTTTTCCGTTTCGGAACCCCGTCTCGGCTCGATCCGGTGATCACGGCGACCCATCTTTACGGCGTCCGCCTTCGTGAGATGGTTGGCGAGCGTTCCGTTTCGCCGCGGGGCTCCAAACTTTAGCTTCGCGGGCTGGTTTCGATAAAAAAGAACAGAGAGACCCCAATAATGTCGTAGTCGACTTCCGAATCCTTGGGAACAGGGGTCGGAGGTCGGCGGAGTTGAACGGTGGAACGACCTTTCCAAATGATCGCCATCGGTGTTTCGGCGGGGGGCATGCGCGCGTTGAGCCACATCCTGCCCGCGTTTCCCGAGGGGTTCCCCATGGCGATCGTGATCGTCCAGCACGTGCGCTGCGATGCCGGTGATCTGATGGCTTCGGTCCTCGAGGTGCACACGGTCCTACCCATCAAAGAGGCGGACGAGAAAGAACCGATCCACGCCGGGCACATGTACATCGCCCCGGCGGGATACCACCTGTTGGTCGAGCCCGATCGAACCTTCAGCCTTTCGGTGGATGCCAAGGTGAATTACGCGCGTCCCTCCATCGATGTCCTGTTCGAGTCGGCCGCCGACGTGTACGGCGAACAGTTGGTCGGGGTGATTTTGACGGGTGCCAACACCGATGGCAGCAAGGGGTTGCGACGCGTGGCCGAGTACGGCGGACTCACCGTGGTACAGGACCCCGAGTCGGCGGAAGTGGATCAAATGCCGCGAGCGGCCTTGGCCACGGCGCCGGTCGATCACGTGGTGTCCCTGAAGGAGATCGGTTCCTTCTTGGTGAAATTGGGTGGCCGCGACCCTCGGTGATGGGTGTACCGAAACCGTCCCATTCGAAGCCACCACGACCGGAGTACCTTGATCGTGATGCAATGGTGGCGAAGTCGATCCAAAAAGGCATCCACCAGGGGCTTGCGATTGAATAACTGATACCACTTCTCGTAATCGAGGTTGGTGGTGATGATCGTGGCCTTGTTGCCGTAGCGCATCTCGGTCAACTTGAAGAAGGCCTTGACCTGTTCGGGCTTGAGCGAGAGATAACCCAACTCGTCGATCACCAACAGGTCGTAGGAAGCCATCGACTTCAAAACCCGCGAGGTACTTCGGTCCGCCAGGGAAGCGAACAAACCGTCGAGGTTGTCCTGGGCGTTGTAAAAACGGACCCGATAACCGTCGAGCAACGCTTTGCGCGCCAACCCAATCGCCAGACCGGTCTTGCCCGTTCCCGACGTGCCGTCCTGTACCGAGCAATACCCGGGTTCGTTTAGGAAGGCGTCAACAGGTATGTCCACAAATGAATGGAAGCGCCCACGCATGTCCACCGACATTCGCCAAAAGAAGGAGGTGGCCCGATAATGGGGCGCCCAATGCTACTAAGTTAAACTGGCGAACAGGCCCGACCACCACCCTGTTTGGGGTACGGTCGAAGGGACGACATGAGAAGGTGAATGGCGCCGCCACGCTTGAGGGCGGGACGGCTTTTGGGTTGGGGTTTACCCCATGGCGAGCAAGGATTTGGTGCGCTGGGTCAGAAGTTCCGCCGTTTGGTTCATCAAGTGGTCGGCCAAATGGTCGACGTGACGATGGCGCCAGTCTGCCAACGGGGTACCCTTCACGAACTGGTTGAACGAGCCCATCGCCGGACCGCAATGGATTTGGTAGTTAACCTTGTCGTTCGTTCCCTTCATGGCACATCGCGTCGAATAGATGAAATACCACTTGAAAATCAACACCATTTTGTGGCGTGGATGACGTTCCGCCTTCTCCAGATCCTGAGGTCGATGACGGCTGTAGTAGGCGCGCGTCTCCTCCCAGACTTCCTCGAAACTGCGGCGAAAATACTTCTCCTGCATCGTGCGTTGGGTGTTGGCGTCGATCTCGGCCAGTCCTCCGTGGCGACGGTAGAGTTCGTACAATTTCTGAGCCCGTGCAGGGAAGAAAATGCCGCGTTTCAAAACCTGGACCTTGGCCCCGAATTCGAACATGTCGCCGGCCGGTGCGTAATCGGTATCCTGCACCTCGGCTTGCTGCAACAGGTCCTTGACCCGCTCGCTGGTGCCCGCTTCGGGAGTGCACTGATTAATGCTGCCGGTGAGCACAAAATCGGCGCCCAACACCAGCGCGGCCGCCGCCGCTTCCGGGGTGCCGATACCGCCCGCCGCGCCGACACGTATCTTGTGCTTGTAACCATGGGCAGCCATGGCCTCGTCGCGCAAACGCAGCATGGTCGGAATTAAAGCTGCCGCTACCCCCATGTCCGTGTGACCCCCGCTGTCGGCCTCAACACACACGTCTTGGCAGACCGGCAACGATCGCGCCGCTTCGGCCTCAGCTTGACTCAATGACCCGGCTGCGACCAACTCGGCCAATAATTTCTGGGGCGGTGGGGCCAAGAATTGGCGGGCCACTTCCGGGCGCGAAACCTTGGCGATGACGCGGTTGACCGCCACCGCCTGCCCGGTTCGGTCGCGATAGGCACCATGGAAGCGATAGCGGACCAGGGGTGCCGACAATCCCATGAAGGCCGATGCTTCCACATTGCGAACCTCGTGCTCGAGAAATAGGTCGACGAGTTCCGCTTCGCGTTGCGGTTGATCAAGGTTGTTCAGCAGGTTCATGCCAAAGGTTCGGCTGGGATCCAAATGTTGTTTTATGTACAGCAAATCCTGCGCGACCCGTTGTGGACTCAATCCACCCGTGCCCATAAAGCCCAATAATCCAGCGCGTCCCATGCGCACGACCATTTCCTTCGAGGCAATGCCTTTGTACATACTGCCACTGACATAAGCCAGACGTACACCATAATCGCGGCGGAACTCGGCACAACCCAAACGTTCCGGCCGAATACCCATCGAGGAGACGCCGCCCGGTGCCGCTTTCGGTGTTACCGGCGGCGGCGCCAAGGTGTCGCCGGGCCCGTTGACCGCGTTGTGACGGATGAAGGATTGGCCTTGGTCGGCTAACCCTTGCGAGGCGCCGTCCAGTGGCGGCACGAACGTGGGTTGGCTGAGAATCGAATGGGTTGCGCCCTGGCCGGACATCCTTTCCTGCTCGCCGGCGGTGCCGAGGTGATCGATCCGGTTCGATGTGTCGAGTGGGTTGCTTCGGGCATGCAGTGACCAGGTTTCCCGACGCTCGGGTTCGTTCGCATCAAAATCACGGTACCGTCGGCTCGGCGGATCCGATACCGGCGGTGGGGATGCGGCGATCCCATGGCGGCCGACGGTCGACGTCGTCGCCCGATTGACAGGGGGTGCCGCTGCCTGAGCCGTCATGGGCGGCGCAAGGGAAACTGCCGTCCGGGCGGCCGCCGGCGTCGCGGCAGGTGCTGTCGCGCCGACGGTCGCGTTGGTTTCCAAGCGCTGCAATTCGTGGGCGGTTAGGGGTTTGGCGTCGAGGTTGACGGCACGCCACAGGCCTTGCAAAACACGGCCCGGCCCCATTTCCTGCACTTCCTCCACGCCTTTCGCCATTAAATAGCGCATGCTGTCGCGCCAGCGCACCGAATCACGGATCTGATGGGCAAGGTTTGCCGCGATTTCGTCAGTGCGATACGGTCGGCCGTGAACATTTGCGATAACCGGGATTTTGGGTGCCGCAAAGGTGAACCCCTGCAGGAAGGCGGCAAAGGTTTCCGCCGCCTCGGCCATGTAGCGCGAATGGAACGCGGCGGTAACCCGTAACGGAACGTAGCGGGGCACGCCACCCGCTTCGAAGGGCTCGCGTAAGCGGTTGATCAGGTCGGCCGGCCCGGAAATCACCGTTTGCTTGGGTGCATTGTCATTGGCGATGTCGATTCGTCCCTCGCCGTGTTCCTCAACCAAGGCCGTCACCTGCTCGCGGCTCGAGCCGATGACCGCAGCCATGCCGCCGCCGTCGGCCTGAGCCATCAAACGACCGCGCTCGGAAACCAGCCGCAAACCGGTCTCGAAATCAAACACCTCGGCGGCCAACAATGCGTTGTATTCGCCGAGGGAATGACCGGCGACAAAGTCCGGTTTGGGGTCGTGACGAATTTTGGAAAAGTAGGTCAAGGCGTTGACCACGTAGAGGGCGGGTTGTGTGTAATCGGTACGGTTGAGCTGCTTGTGGGGGTCGTGGCAGCACAGTTCCTCGATCGAATAGCCGAGGATGCGGTCGGCCTGCGCCACGATTTGCGGGAAGGAAGCAAACAACGCGGCACCCATGCCCCGTGTTTGCGAGCCCTGGCCCGGAAATAGATAGGCAATCATAAAATTCCTCCTCGTTCGCGCGGGCCGGCGTCGCCAGCCCGCACGCGCATCTTTAGGCTAAGGTGCCGTCGATTTCTTTGAGAATCAGATCGAGCAACGCGTCTTGGCTTTCCTCGGCGTGCAGGAACAGGTGCGATCCCGGCAGGACACGGAATTGGAACCGACCCGTTGTCAGTTCGCGCCAGGCACGCATCTCAATTTCCGAAACGACGCGGTCGCCACGGCCGTGAATGGCGGTCAGGGGTACGTCGAAAACGGGTTCTCGCTCATCGGGTTGGTAGGATTCGAGAATGCTCCATTCCTCGACCGTGGCCGGTTCGACGGCCCGTTTGGCTTCATCGGGCATGGTCACCATGTCGAACAACTCGCCGTAGTAATTCCATATTTCTTGCCGCTGTTCCTCACTCAGTTGGGCCAGCTCCTGCGGCGTCGGCATGCGCGACAAACCACTGGCGCGAAACGCCGCTTTCGTGAAAATGGTGACGGGATTGGGCCAGATGGTTGGGGCGGTGAATCCGCCGATGAACAGATGCTTCAGTGACCCGATACCGCGTTGCCACAAGCGGTGAACCAATCGCCAAGCGAAGAAACCTCCGCCGCTATGGCCATAGAAGGCAAAGGGTTTGTCGAACATCGGCATCAGCGCTTCTTCCATGCCGTCGACTAAATCGACGATGTGACCGTAAGGCCTCTCGCGGATTCGCGTTTCCTTGCCCGGGAACTGGATGGGGCAGACCTCGATGTAATCGGGAAGCTTGGCCTGCCATTCGCGATAAAGCGAGGCGCCGCGCACCCCGTAGGGAATACAAAATAAGCGGAACGGCGCATCACGCGGAGCTTTGTGATAGGCGATCCAGGAATCGGGATCGAGTTTGGGCGGTTGACTGTACCATTCGACCGTTTCACCGGTGGGTTTGTCCGGCAACAGCTTGACCAGGGTATCGGCGAATTGCGCCAAGGTGGGACTTTCGTAAATGAAGCTGAGTGGCAGGTCCATCGATAACTCGCGATCAATATGGGCTTTCAACTCCACGCCGATCAGTGAATCAATACCCAGTTCCATCAATTGAACGTCGGCGTCAATCTCTTCACGAGGAACGCGTGAAATCTGTTCAATCGCTTCTACCAGGAATTCGGTCATCAGCCGTCGCTGTTCGTCGGCAAACGAGGTGTGCAACAATGCCAGCAAAATCGCCGAAGCGCCTTCCGCCGCCGTTGCATCGCCCGCATCGCGTTCGGGATCGTCGCCGCCAAATGCACGTGCCATGTCTTCACGACGCTGGGCGTCAATGACGGCCAGCCGCAAGCCTTCGGCCTGCAACAGGACCTGACCTTGTTCATCGAAAATTTGGACGTTGCCGACCATGCGGTCGGCGCTGTCGCGTTCCGGTTCCACCACCAGGTGCAGCGAACAGGCACCCATCGGACCGTTGTGGTAAATGGTCAGGGCATCGATGGCGACGACCATGAACAAATCGTCGTCGCTCAGGTGTTTGCGACCGGCAAAATAAAATAACTGGGCGACGGTGTCGACGATGCCCGGGTGTAGACCCAAGCCCTCGAGGTGAACCTCATGCTCGTCGGCGTCGGGTTCGCGCAATTCGGCCAACAGCTCGCCACGGCCGCGATGCAATTCAGCGACCCATTTGACGGAGCGACCGAGGGGACCGAAGCCTTGATCCTCAATCATGCGATGGGTTTCTTCGCCACTGAGCCTTTGGTGGCAGCGCTGGGTGAGCTGCCGTCGGTCCTCGGCGCTAAAGTGCGGTGCTTGGGCTTGCTGGAGCACGTCGACACAACCATCGGCGTGCAGTGACCAACTGCCCTTCTCGGGTGCTTGACTGAACAGGCGGAAGCGGCGGCCGCCGTCGGCACCGGGCGCGTCTTGATCCCGTGGCGCTTGGTCAACCAACAATTGAACGTCGCGGGTGCGCTCATCGCCGAAGTACATCACGAGCTTGAACGCCATGTCCCGCACAACGGTCGCCATCGGCACGCCGTCACGACGGTTGACCGCCCGTGCCAGCAGTTCCAAGTAATAACCAACGTGTAAGACGTTGCGGTTGTGCGCCAGTTGCGGCAAGCGTTTTGGGCCGATGCGGAACCGGAACAGGGATTCGTCGATCGGTGCGTCGATGGGTTCCGGCTCGAGTGCGTCGGGCGGTTCGGCGATCAGTTGCGATTCCTCGTCCTGTGACGATAAGTCCTGTAAATGGAGAGGGGCGGTTTCAGCGAGCGGGTCATCACTTTGACCCAAGTAGGGATCCAGCCAGAAACGGCGGCCTTGAAAGGGATAGGTCGGCAAGTCCAATTTATAGCGAACGCGACCTTGATCGAAACCGGACCAATCAATGGGGAACCCGGCACAGAAGAAAGTGGCAAGATGACGACATAAATCGGCATAGGGTGTGTGCTCACCGGCGCATTCGGCTTGATAGCAGTCCTCACTCGAAGGTCTTCCCGGTGGTAAACCGATGTTCAGGAAAAAGCGAAAGCCCTGGCGCTGCAAGTTTTCGACCGCTCGCGTGCTATCACCGGCGCTATTTGGGTGTGACCAATAGGCGGCGGTGCGAAAGTCGTCTTGACCGTTCGTTCGCAGTGAGACAAATCGCAATGCGGGATCGCTCGGCAAGGGAGGCCGCCAAGACGGCTCCTGTTTGAGGCCGGCCCACATCACGGCGATGGCGGCGGCGTCCTCCAAGCGGAACAAGCCGGTGGCATAAGCGGCCAGGCATTCGCCCAAGCCATAGCCGATGACGGCAGCAGGCGCAACCCCCCAACGAGACCAGATCTGGATTAAGGTTGCCTGGTAACAAAACAGCAGCAACGACTGATCGCGTGGCGGTAGTTGTTGCCACCGTTCGAGCGCTTCATAAAGGGGTGTATCGGTGGCGTCTCTGAAGCGTTCCGTGTGATGTTCGAGGGTTTCAGCGAATCGAGGGATGCTGTCGCCCAGGGCTTTGGCCGCGGCCAAGGCCCTGGGGTCGTCGCCCAAAATCAACGCCAACTTGCCGCGTTTGCTTCCGATTTGGCCTTCGGCGATCGGTGTCGCCTGCAGCGCCGCCAGCATGTCGCCGCGGTCGGACGCGGCGAAGACCGCACGGTGTTCGTAATGGCGGCGGCAGGCATTGGCGCTGTGGCAAAAATCGCCGAGCTCGTGATCTTGGCGATGGGTCAAATCGAGGTGGAACCGTGCCACAGCCGCTTCGAGTGCTTTGCTGTCGCGTGCCGAGATGGCGAGCAACTGTTGCGGCGGTTCCGAGCCTTGGATGGGGCTGGACGTGGCGGCGTTGGGGTCGTCGGCCGCTGACGGTGGGCAGCCAACGATGACGTGGGCGTTGGTGCCGCTGAAACCGAAGGAACTGACACCGGCGAAACGGCGCGAGCCGGCGACCGGCCAAGGCGTAACCTCTGTCGCGACTTTGGCGGGAATGCGCGCCAAATCCATGCGCGGGTTCTGTTTTTTGAAGTGTTGGTTGGGCGGAATGCGGCCCGACTCGACAGCCAGAATGGCTTTGATCAAACCGGCAATGCCCGCGGCTGCTTCCAAATGGCCGATACTCGACTTGACACCGCCCAGCACCAAGGGTTCGCCGCGCCGGCGGCTACCGCGAAAAACATCGGACAATGCTTTGACTTCGACGGGATCGCCCAGGGGCGTGCCGGTCCCGTGGGCCTCGACATAGCCGATCTGTTCGGGACCGATGCGGGCATTGTTCAAGGCTTGGTGAATCACTTTTTGTTGGGCCAGGCCGTTGGGAACGGTCAAGCCGCTGGTGATGCCGTCGTGGTTCACGGCCGAGCCTTCGATAACCGCGTAAATGTAATCGCGATCGGCAATCGCACGCGTGAGGCGTTTGAGCACGATCATGCCGCAACCTTCCGCGCGTACGTAACCGTTGGCATCGGCGTCGAAGGTTTTACAGCGGCCATCCTTGGAAAGCGCTTTCATGCGACATAACAGGACAAAGGTTTTCGGTGAAAGCATCGCGTTGACACCGCCCGCAAGCGCGGTATCGCATTCACCGCGGCGCAGGCTTTCGCAGGCCAGGTGAACCGCCACCAGTGATGAGGAACACGCGGTGTCGACCGACAGTGCCGGTCCCGTTAAACCCAAGGTGTGGGCGATGCGACCTGAGGCAATGTTGGGTGATGAACCAGTAATCGTATAGGGATCGATATGTGCCGGATCGCGCGGGATGACGGCGTACTCAGTGGAAATCAGACCGACGAACACGCCGGTGCGGCTGCCGCGCAGCGTGTCCTTGGCGGTCATGCCGGCCCGCTCGAAGGCTTCCCAACCCACTTCCAGCAGCAGGCGGTGTTGCGGGTCCATTTCAATCGCCTCACGTGGCGAGATCCCGAAGAAACGGGCGTCGAAATGGTCGATCCCGCCTTGAAGGAAGCCGCCGCGGCGGGTATACATTTTGCCGACACGGCCGATCTCTTCATCGTAATAGGCATCGACATCGAAACGATCGGCGGGAATATCACAAATGCCGTCACCACCGTTTTCGAGAAAATGGAGGTAGGCTCGCGGCGAGTGGCAACCGCCTGGAAAACGGCAACCGATACCGATTACGGCAACGGCGTCGTTGGCCATTGTCGCATGATGGTCGGGCTGCTCTGGCTGCGCCACGGTGTGGGGTCGAGATGAGAATGGGGGGTGATCGGTCACGGAGAATCCTCCTTGAGATACACGACGGATGCCGTCGAAGTCGTTGGTTTCATAGGGTCACCGGGTCTTAGACACGCAGCGCGGCGGTTAGGATGCCGGACTCGGTTGGTTCGTCGATCACGCGGGGCGGCGCAATCGGCAGGTATTGAAGGCATTTGTGGCGGTCGGCAAGGATCATGGCCAATTGAGGATGGTCGGCGGCTAGCCCTTTTTCGAAAACCTGCCAACCGAGCGCGGTCTGCAACGGTGCCAGGCCGATACGCTGAATCATCAGGTCCAGTAAGTTGTCGTCAATGCACATGCCGCCGTCCTGCCACAGCGGCCAATTGAGCGCAAGGCTGCGGCCGTTGCGGCGGCCCAGCGCGCGCTCTTGTTCGCGGGCGACCAGGTAATGATCCATAAAGGCGTTGGCCGCGGCGTAGTCGCATTGACCGGCATTGCCGAACAGAGCGACGGTTGAGGAAAAGGCGACGAAGTAGCGCAACGGATCTTCTCGTGTGAGTTCGTCTAAATGGCAGAGTCCTTTGATTTTGGGTTCGAGCACCGCTTGAAAATCGGCCGTGCTTTTCTGGGTTAGGTAGCTATCGCGCAATTGACCGGCCGCGTGGATGATTCCCTCGATGGCGCCAAAACGGCGGCGCGCCTGGCTGAGTGCGCCCGCCAACGCTGCACGATCGCTAACATCGGCGCAGAGGTATGCGACCGTTGCACCAAGCGATTGAAGTTCATCGAGCGCGGCTTGTTTGGGTTCGTCGAGCGTTGAACGGCCCAGCAGAACCAGGTTCGTCTTGCCCGCCGTTTGGATTAATTGACGTGCGAACAAGAGACCCAGGCCGCCGGCGCCGCCGGTGATCAGAATCGTTTGCTCTGCCGGCCGTGAGGTCGCGGTAACTTCGTTGTCGAGCTGTACCTCGCGGTTGATTTCAACTTGGCGTTCTCCACCGCGGTAACGCACCGACGCCGCCGCGCTCCTGTCCTGCAACTCGGCGAACAGGAAGTCTATGGTGCGCGGATCGTTGGGTTCGAGCGCCAGATGGCGCAACCCCAAACGCGGGTTCTCCTGTGCCAAGGACTTGGCAAAGCCGCTAACCGCAGCATTGGCCGGTTGATAACCTTCGTGGGTTTCTTGTGACAAAACTAACATCATCAGTGGCTTAGAGGGTTTGAGACGGCTTAGGGTTTGGGTGAGGTGGAAGATGCTGTACAAGCCGGATTCCAGCAGATGCTCTTGCCGTTCAAGCCGGTCGACGCCTTGCCGCGTCCAGGCGTGAATGACGCCGTCCGGTAGGCGTCCGTAACGCTGGTTCAATTGTTCGACAAGCTTGCGCCAATCTTCGCCGTCGGTCGGATCGACGCCGAACACATCGTCGGCTGCGAGCGGTTCGGCGAAACGGCTCTGGATCAGGACCAAGCGTGCGGCATTTTCGTGATCTTCCAGCCATGCCGCCAATTCCAGGTAGAGGCTTCCGTCGTTGTCGAGCAGCCATATGAGGCGTGTTTCTTCGCAATCATCGCTTTGCAGGAGTTGCGTTTCCCAATCGCGTGTGAAGTAAATCGGCGCGAAGGCTGCCGGGTCGAACTTTTTCTCGGGTGCGGCGGTCGTGCCGCTCGCTTTGGTACTTAGGTTGCGCCAGTCGATTTCGGCGACGAGGTATTCGGCCAAGGCCGAGACATTGGGATAATCGAACGTGGCCGTGGCGTAAAGCGCGATGCTCAGTGTTTGCTCAATTTCGTTGTAGAGCCGCGTCGCCAGAACCGAGTCCATCCCCATCTCGAAGAAACCGCGTTCCCAATCGGGCGGCGCGTCCATCGGCAATTCGAGCAACGCGACCACCTTTTGGCTAAGAAATTCCTGCATCAATTCGATGCGCTCAGCGCTGGGGGCTGCAGCCATGTCGCGCAAAACACGGCTGCCAGGGTCGGCGTTTTGCGAGCCGTCGTCCGCGCTGTCGGGATCGGTGCTCGCGGTGACCTCGGCCTTTGCCTCCAGGTCCAGCGTCGGCATGTCCATGTCGTTGCGGTCGATCAGCCAATAGCGATCGCGGCGGAACGGGTAATTGGGAAGCGCGATGCGGTTGGCCGCAGGGCCGTGCCAAAGCGCGCGCCAATCGATGTGAGTACCTTGCACCCAAGCACGGGCGGTCTGAGCGGTTGATGCGGCGTTTGGCACGGTTGTGTCGTGCTGTGCATCGGAAAACCAGGGGCCGTCTTCGTGGTTTGCATTGCCAGCGATGAAGCGATCGAGGGCAGTTAGCGCTTGCGCGCAGGTGGCGGCGGTCCAAGCGAGTCGATGGTTCATGGCCTCACGACTGGTTTGCAGCGTCCAAGCGACATGTTGCAGCCAGTGCTCGGCTTGGGGTTGGGCTGCTCGGGCGGTGATCACCGCGCGCAGATCTCGAGCCTGCCGCCGAAGGGCTTGTGGTTCTTTGGCGGACAGGCAAAAGACGCGTTCCACGCCGCTTTGGGGCGGTGCTTCGATGGGTGCTTGCGGCGCTTCTTCAACGATCATATGGACGTTGACGCCGCCGACGCCAAACGAGCTGATGCCGGCGCGACGCGGCAGCGTCCGGCCGTTTTTCCGGCGGGTCGGCCAGGCTTGGGATGAGAGCGCCACGTCAAACGGTGTTTGGGTAAAGTCGATGTTGGGGTTAAGTGCTCTGCCAAATAGCGGCGAGGGCACCAACGTGGTGTGTTTAAGTTGCAGCAGGACTTTGGTTAGCTGGGAAATGCCGGCTGCGGCCTCGGCATGGCCGATATTGGCTTTGACCGAACCGATGGTGCAGCGTTCGCCGGAACCCCCCACCGGTGCGATCGCTTCGGTCAAACCCTGAACCTCGATGGGGTCGCCGAGTTTTGTGCCGGTCCCGTGGGCTTCGACATAACCGATGGTGTCGGCTGCAACGCCGGCCCGCTGTAACGCCTGTTTGACTAAATCGGCTTGGGCGTTGGGGTTGGGGACGGTGTAGCCGTGGGTGCGGCCGTCGTGGTTAACGGCGCTGCCGAGAATACAACCATAAATGCGGTCGCGGGCGGCGAGTGCGTCCGAGAGCGGTCGCAACAGGACCGAACCAACGGCTTCGGCGGGCACATAGCCGTCGCCGCCCTCACCGAAGGCGTGGCAATGCCCGCTGCTGGATCCTGCCTGCGCCGCACCCAAGGTAAAATACTTGCTGGGGTGAATCGAGAGATTGACCCCGCCGGCCAAGGCCCAGCGACATTCGCCATTGCGAATGCTTTCGCAAGCGAGATGAAGCGCATACAGGGACGATGAACACGCGGTATCGACGGCCAGACTGGGCCCACTCAGGTTGAGGCTGTAGGAAACCCGGTTGGCAACGGAAAACAATTGCGAATTGACCGGACAGGCTTCTCCCTTAGCCAGTTCCACGGCCGAGAAGAGCTGATAATTGTTGAAGGTGACACCGACGAAGACGCCGACTGGTGCGCGTCGGTCTGCATCGCTGGGATCGGCAAGTGTGCTGGGCGCATAACCGGCATCTTCGAAACAGTGCCAGGCTGTTTGCAGGAACAATCGCTCCTGCGGGTCCATGTAGCGCGCTTCCAACGGCGAAATTTTGAAAAATTGCGGATCGAAACAGTCGACATCCTCGAGAAAACCGCCCCAGCGGCATGATGTAGCGACTTCGTCGTAGGCGTACTTGCGCCAGTCCCATCGTTCGCGCGGTATTTCGGTTACGCAGTCTCGACCGCTGCGCAAATTTTCCCAGAAGGTATCCAGGTCGGGTGCCATCGGGTAACGGCCGCTGAGGCCGACGATTGCCATGGATTCCGTGATCCGCGCCTGCGCGGCGGGATCGACGGCCGCCAGGTGGATCGCTGCCAATTGATCCTTCCGCTCAACGGCGGAAACCGGGCGCTGGTTCGGCAGCCATGTGACGCCAGACGTTTTCGTTAAATGATCGGCAAGGGCACGCAGTGTTTTGTGAGAAAAGAACAAGGTACTGGGCAACTTAGGCAGGTGCTTTTTGAGCGCGCCATTAAGGCGTTCGATCAACATCGAATCCATGCCCAACTCATCGTAACCGGCATCGACATCGAGCTTTTGCCGGGGCCACTTGAGCATGTCACTGACAAACGTTTTCAGGTAATCCAACACGGCTTCGGCGTCTTCGGTTTTCGCGGCCGGCTTCGTCGCCCGAACGCTGTTTGCCTCGGCGGCGGCGCTTTTCTGGTTAGCCGTGCCGACCGCCGTTTCGGGTTTTGTCGGAGACCCAGGTGCCTCGCACGTTGCCTCGGTGATCGCGGGTAACCAGTAGTGTTCTTTGGCGAAGGAGTAGGCGGGCAAGGGGACACGGCGACGGGAACGATTCATCGCTAGACCCGACCAGTCAATCGGAGTGCCGCTAACCCATGTTCGGGCAAGTGCACGAGGCGAATCATCATGGTGTTGTCGCCCCGGCGGTTCGCTGTCGCGTGCGACAAGGGCCTGGAAACAATCGTTCGACGGTTTGTCGGCGAGGAACGCTTCGATTTCGGCGATGCATTGGTCGCGATGGGTTGCGGTAAAGGCCATGCGGGCCCGCATCGGTTCGCGACCCACCTGCAGGGTGTAGGCGATGTCGGCCAAATAATCTTCGTCGCCTGTCGTCTTGAAGTAGTCGCGCATTGCTGTTGCAACCCGCCTAAGGCTTGCTTCATCGCGGGCGGAAAGCGGGAAGATCAGTGGTTGATCGGGCGTTTCGTGCGCCGAGGTTTGTGGGGGGGCCTCTTCGACGATGACGTGGGCATTGGTGCCGCCAATACCGAAGCTGCTAATGCCGGCGCGGCGCAAGGAGGCACGACCCGCTCGATCGCGGCCTGGCGGCCACTGTACAGGGTCGCGATGCATGAAAAAGGGCGAATCGCTCAAGTCAACATAGGGATTGAGATTCTCCAGATGAATATTGCCTGGTAGGGTTTTGTGCCGCAAGGCCAGCAAGATCCGCAAGAGACCGGCGATCCCGGCGGCCGGTTCCAAATGGCCGACACTCGATTTAATCGTGCCCAAGGCGATACGGGCGGCCGGTGTCCCGGGAAAGTCGCGGCTGAGGTTGACAAAAGCTCGTTTGAGCCCGTTGATTTCGAGGGGATCGCCGAGTTTGGTACCGGTCCCGTGGACTTCGATGGCGCCGATGGTGGCCGGATCGATGTGGTTGCGACGATACGCTTCTTCGATTAACGCCGCCTGTGCGGTGGGATTGGGGACCGTTGGCGAACTGGCGCGGCCACCGTGGTTGACGGCCGAGGCGAGGAGGGTTGCGCGGATGCAATCGCCGTCTTCCATGGCTTGGGACAGGGGTTTCAGTAACAGAGCCGCAACGCCTTCACCGCGCACGTACCCGTCGGCTTTCGCGTCGAAACTTTTGCAGCGGTGGCTGGGGGAAAGTGCACCACTGTTGGCGACCGCCTGGTGAACGTGCGGGTCGAGGATTAAACTGACGCCGCCCACCAAGGCCGTGTCGCACTCGCCGCGTTGCAGGGCGGTCAGCGCGCGATGAACCGCGACAAGCGAACTGGAACATGCGGTATCGATGGATTCGCTCGGTCCCTTGAAGTTGAGGAAAAACGACACGCGGTTGGCGAGCATGAAGGAGAATTGCAGCGGGTTGGCACCGGCACGGTCACAAAGGCGCACATAATCGCCGTTGGTTGCGCCGACAAAGACGCCCGTTCGACCCTCGGCCAGGCGGCTGGGTCGGTAACCGGCGGCTTCGATAGCGTGCCACGCGGTTTGCAGGAACAGGCGCAGTTGGGGATCCATTTGCTCGGCTTCGAGAGGTGAGATATTGAAGAAAGCGGGATCGAAACAGGCGACCTCGTCGAGCAGGCCGGCCCAGCCGTACGCGCGACCGTCCTCGGCGGGGTAGTCGGCGCTGGACCAGCGCGACCGGGGGATGGCGCCGATCAGGTCACGGCCAGAAATCAGGTTGTCCCACAGACTGTCGAGATCGGGCGAGCCGGGCAGCACAGCGGCCATGCCGACGACGGCAACGGCTTGCGAGCTGGCAGGGGCTGGGGTAGCCGCGGCGACGCTCGGTTGGGGGACGTTGACAGCCCGAGCGGGTGGGACGGTCCTTGTGCCGGCGGATGCTGTGGCGCCCGCCGGGTCGCGTGCCGGGAATGCCGGCAGCCTTTCAGGAACCGTCGTTGCCGGAGAAGGGGTGGTTTTCCCAGTTGGTGTTGGCGTGGTGAAATGCGGCTGCAATAACACCGCGTGTTTTTGCCACAACGCTTCAGCCATGGCCGCCAAGGTATCGTGATCGAAGAATAAATCGGGGGTCAAGTCCAAATGGTAGCGTTGGTTGAGGCGGTGCGCCAGTTCGGTGAAACTCATGGAATCGAAACCGTATTCGGTAATGTGGCGGGTTGGGTTGACCCGGTCGGGATCGATCTGGAGCAGGTCGACGACCAACCGACGCAACTGACGGGCAAAATCCGCAAACCCCGAGCCTGATTCCTGGTTGTGGCGGTATGGGGACGACGCGGTGTTGCCCGGAGGCTGACTTGAAAAGTAAGTATTTGATTCGTTATGGCTTGACGCGTTACAGCCTGCGGAGTCGTGGGCCTGGTGATCGGGATTGGGCGGGTTGGTGGTCGTTTGCTTTGAGTGGCGGGCGCCCAGCGCGTCGGCGATTCTTGCGCGTTCGCCGTACAAGACCATGCAGGCCGTCGCTTCGATGTTCTCGATCGCGGTGAGCAAGGCCAGGCCGAGGTCCCCGGGCAGTGGGTGGATACCGACCTCGTCAGCCAATTGTCGGCGTGCTACGGCGGGCAACTGCATGCCTCCGTCCTGCCACAGCGGCCAGCCGATGCAACGACAAAAGCCCCGGCGAAGGCCCATTTCCCGTTGTTGCTCGCGCCAATTGGCAAAGTGGTTGAGGAAATCGTTGGCGTAACCGTAATCGGCCTGGCCGGCAAAACCCAACCAAGCCGTTGTTGAACCGTAAAGCAGGAAAAAGTCGAGGGGTTGGTCCCGCGTGGCTTGATCGAGGAGCACGGTGCCGGCGAGCTTGGGGGCCAGAACCGCTTGGACCACCGGCGCCGAATCATTGCCGAGTCGCCGTTCCCCGGCATTGCCGGCACAGTGAAACACACCGTGGAGCGGGCCGTAATAGGCCTGAATCTCTTGGATTAAGCGCTCGCTCGCCTCGGCTTCGGCCAAATCGGCTTGAACGTAAACCGCACGGCCACCCAAATCCTCCAATTCCGCAATCGTGGCGTGGACGGCGCTGGTATGCGGGCGGCGACCGCACAGGACCAAATTCGGGCGGTATTTTCCGGCGAGGTATCGCGCAAGAACCAGCCCCAGGCCACCGAGCCCGCCGCTGATCAGGTAGGTTCGTTCCGGCTGCAGCCAATCCCCGCGATCGAGCGCCGGTTGCGGTACTGCCGTCAACCGCGCGACACGGCGTCGGCCGGTAAAGTCGACCACCGGCTCGAAATCGCACGAGGCTTCCTTTTCCAGCGTTTCGATTAAGGCGGTGTCGGCGGTACGCAACGGTTTGGGGCTGAGTAGCAGGCGCAGGCGGATTCTTGAGCTTTCGGCCGCGAGGCCGCGGGCCAACCCGATCAACGCACCAAGGCAAGGATCGTCGGCCGCTTGTGCGCTCGGCCAAATCACCAGAATCAGGCAGTTGGCGGTTTCAATTTTCAGCAGGGCTCGCAACAGGGCGCTGATGCGTCGATGAACCTGATAGAGATCAGCACACGCCACGTCGTCGCACCACCCATTGGCAGGCTGCAACAAGGCGGCATCAAGCAGCACGACCCGGTGGTTTGCGAGTTGGGCGACGAGCTCGGCGTAGGGCGAGCGGTCGCTTTTGGCCACGCGGTGGTTGGGATTCCCGTCGCTCGCGTCGGATGGGTTGCCGGCGGGTTCCTCGAGTGTGTCGGGCTCGATCGCCAGCCAAGTGCGACCGCTCGAATCCTGCTCGCGGCATGCTTGACCTTCTGCCGCGGCCACCACGGCTGCGACCTGGTAGCCGGCCGGCGTCGTCTGCGTCGCCGTGGCGATTTGATCGGTCCATGATGATTGATAGAGACACAATTCGCGATCTGTTTCGGTTTTCTCGGACGACCGGTACGTATTGGGTGGGTCGTTGCCCAAAAGCGCAGGATTGAGCGGACGCAAGACAAAGTCATGCATGGCGAACAGCGGTTGGCCCTGTTCGTCCAACAACCAGGCTGAAAACTTACGACGTTGCTCGCCGGATTTGGCGGCGTTTTCGCCAGGGGTGATGTAAACGAAATGCGGTGTGCCGCGCTGGTCGAACACGTCGAAACTTGCAAGGCTGTAGGGGAGGTAGACGGCACGGCTGTCAAACCCGGTCGCGAAGCCGAGTGCGGCCATCGCCTGGAACGCGCCGTCGAACAGGGTCGGGTGATAACCGAAGTGGTCCTGGGTATGGCGTAGGTCCGCCAACAGGCTTACGTGTGCCAAGGCTTCGGTACCGTCGCTGTAAAAAGCATCCATGCCTTTGAAGCGGGAACCCAGCCGGCCGCCGTTTGCGATGACCCGCGCGTAATAGCTTTCGGCGCGTTGGCGACCGCCTTCCATGCGGCCGTTGATTTCGCACAAGTCGAATTGCGGCAATTGTTTGGCTTCCTCGCTGTCGCGCAGCAGGACCTGGCCGCGGGCGTGTACCTGCTCGTCGCCGTTGCCGTGTGAAATCAGGGCGAACGCCGGGTTCCACACGCCGTGACTGGAGGGTTCCAGTCGTATGCCGACATCGGTGTGGTCGCCGATCAGCAAGGGCGTGGCCCAAGACAGGGCCTTGAAGCAGGCGATTTCTCGGTGGGGTGCCACTGCCGCCACGGCTCGACGCACCAATTCGAACGTCATCACACCGGGCAACATTCCGCCGTGGTCTTGGATGTAAAAGGTCTCGCCGCTCAAGCGCTGCCAATGGACGTGACCGGCCGAGTGGGCCGCCGTTTGGCCTGGGGCGGTTGTCGGCTGTTCGAGCGCGATCGACGGCGGGTCCAGCCAATATCTGCGGCGTTGGAATGGGTACGTCGGTAGGTCCAGTGTGCGGTAGGGGCCCGCGTTAAACAGTGCTGCGAAATCAATTGGGCGACCCGCGTTATAGCGCGCCGCCCAAGCGGCCGGTTCAGATCCGCCGAGTGTGCCACTGGGTTCGATTTCGGCTGCGATGCCGGTTTGGTCGCTATCGGCGGTTGGTTCGTTTGGAAACGGGTTGTCCTGCCGGACTTCGTTTTCGTCGACCCAACGTGCAAGCTGGCGACTTAGCTGCGATGCCGCGTCGGCTAAGAAGCAGATTCGCGCTTCCTCAAAGTGCGGGCGCCGGCAAGCCCGGGTGAAGGCGATGTCGGCGATCGTTGCTTCCTCGGTCTGGACGTGATGTTGCAGCCAATCGCACATCTCGGTGACTTGAGCCCGCAAGGCGGCCTCGCTGCGGGCCGAAAACGGCACCAAATAGGGGCCATCGGTTTGGCGCTCCGGGGCCTTGAACCTGGGCGGTTCCTCAAAAATGAGGTGGGCGTTGGTACCGCTGAATCCGAAGGAACTGACTGCCGCGCGCAGCTTTTGACCCGCGACCCTGGGCCAGGGACGCGTCTCGCGACAAACCTCAAAAGGCGATGTGTCGAAGTCGATATGCGGGTTGGGCTGGTTAAAACCGAGTGACGGGACCAGCGTGCGGTGCTTCAGGCACAACATTAATTTGAAAACACCGGCCATGCCCGCGGCCGTGGCCGTATGGCCGATATTGGTTTTAACCGAGCCGATAGCTGCCGTTTTCGCGCCTGTATCGTCCGTGCCGAAAACCTGGCTCAAGGCATCGACTTCGATGGGATCGCCCAGCTTGGTGGCGGTCCCATGCGCTTCGACATAGCCCACTTGTCTTGGCTCGAGTCCGGCATCGGCATAGGCGTCGCGCAGCACCGCGATTTGTGCGCGACTGCTGGGCGCGGTGATGCCGTTGGTGCGGCCGTCTTGATTGACGGCGCTGCCGCGCAGCACCGCGAGAATCGGGTCGCCGTCGGCCTGGGCCGCCGCCAATCGTTTCAGCAGGACCACGCCCACGCCTTCCCCGGGAACAAACCCATTGGCGTCGGCATCGAAAGTACGGCAACGACCGTCAATCGAAAGCATGTTGGCATTGCTGGCCATAATGTGGAAGTACGGTGTGGTGTAGAGAAACACGCCGCCGGCCAAAGCCATACGGCAGTCACCGCCGAGAATCGCGCGTTTGGCCTGGTGAATGGCCACCAGGGACGAAGAGCAGGCGGTGTCAATCGCTATGGCCGGACCCTTCAAGTCGAGAAAATAGGCGATGCGGGCCGGTGCAATCGACGTCGTGTTTCCGGTCCACGAGTAAGCATGGAGTTTGGTGCCTTCGGGTTGTAACTCGGTGTAGTCGCCCTTGGCGATGCCCGCAAAAACGCCGCAGTCCAGGCCGGCGGCTCGGCCCGCGTAACCGCCGCGTTCCAGTGCCTGCCAACAACTTTCCAGCAGGAGCCGATGTTGCGGATCGGCGAATTGCGCTTCGCGACCCGACATATCGAAAAATTCGGCGTCGAAACCCGCGATGTCTTTAAGGAAACCGCCGTATTTGCAATAGCTGGTGTTGGGTGTGGCGCGTTGTGGGTCGTAACAGTGCTCGTGCGGCCAGCGCGTGATTTCACTGATCGCGTGGCGACCCTCGCGCAACAATTGCCAAAATGAATCATCGCTTTCACCACCGGGAAAGCGACCGGCCATCGCGATCACCGCCACCGCATCGTCGGGCTCGGGTTGCGGTTCGCGATCGATCACAGCCGTTTTGGGTGTGGCTGCTTGGGCCGTCGGCGCTGCTGTTTGGACGACGACTTTGCCGATATTGGCGCGTTGGGCCAGGGCGCGGTAGGCCTCTTCGAGTTGTTCGAAGGGGAAGGTCTGGAAAATCGTCGGTTGGATGTCGCCGTTGCTGAGGGTTTCCATCATGCAATCGAGGTAACGACGCAGGCGTGCCGGTTTTTGACGGGCCAAGAGACCCAAGTCGACCGAGAAAAAGGCCTGGTTGGCGGTCCAGTGCGAGAGCGCGACGGGGGACGTGGTGCGCAAACCGGTCATGGCTATTTCAAACCATCGTCCACCCGGCGCCAACAGGTTGGCGGCTTGTTGGAGTGTTTCACCGGCCAAGGTATCCAGCACGACGTCGACCCCGCGACCTTGGGTCAAGCGCGCCACTTCTGCGACCAGGTCCTGTTCGCAGTAGTTGATGCCGTGGTCGACACCGATTGATGCCAAATACGCCAATTTTTGCGGTGAGCCGGCGGTGGCGATAATCTTGGCGCCGACACGACGGGCCATTTGTACCGCGATGAGACCGACACCGCCCGCCGCGGTTTGGATCAAAATGGTTTCGTCGGCCTCCAAGCGCGCCAGTTCAAAGACATGATACGCGGTCAGGAACACCATTGGAAAGGCACAAGCGGCTTCGAAAGACACCGCATCGGGGAGATTGACCACTTGGCTTCGGTCGAGACAAACCCATTCGGCGTGGCCGCCCATTTGCGGGCCCATCAAGCCGAGTACGCGGTCGCCGCGTTTGAAGTCGTCCACCTCGGCTCCGACTTCAACGACTTCGCCGGCGATCTCCAAGCCGGGCGTGAAGGGGTAATCGGGCATGTTGGGATAAAGGCCCTGGACGCACAATAAGTCGGCGAAATTAAGCGAAAAGGCGCGAACCGAAATACCAACTTGGCGGCCGGCCGGAGCGGTGACCTGAATGGGTTGCAGGTTGAGGCCGTCCAACTCCTGTGGGCCGTTCAAAAGCAGGGCGCGGGGCCCTTCGACACCCGTCGACCCCGGCGGCGGGTCGTCGGCGGCCAAGCGGCGTGCGGCCTCGGCCGGGCTCAACGTTCCACGTTGCACCATTTCGAATATTTTGCGGCGATCGTCATGTCTCATGGTACGTCCTTTTAGCGGGAGTGGGATGCCGATGTGCGCTTGACGGCGGTTTGGCGGGCGCGCGCCTCGAGCTTCATGGCTTGGTCGAGATCGAGTTCACCTCGGGCCAGGCGTTGCAGTGTCTTGAGCGCCTCGTCGGCCTCCGCGCCGGGTTTGTCGGTTGCCGCCGATTCGGCGCAAATCAAAGCGGTCAGAGCGGCAAGGTGACTGTGGTCAAAAAGAACCGTCGTTTTCAGGCGCAGCCCCATTTGCTCATTGAGGCGACGAACGAGGCGAACCCCCAAAATGGAACCGAGCCCGTAGGCCGAAAACGCCTGGTTCGGCCGAATTTCGTCGGGCGCTATTTCGAGTAACTCGGCGACCAAATTGCGAATCTCCTGTTCAACCTGTGCCCATTTGGTTTCGTGCGGGTCTTCCGATTGGCAATGGGTGTTGCCGGCGGGGGACGGGGGCTTTGCGGCAGCAAAGGCGACGGCGGCCGTGGCTGCCGGTTCCGTTGATAATGCGGTCGCGTCGGTCGGCGCAAAGGGTTGGGTCGCCGGGGGCTTTCCGAGGTTGGGCGAGGCGCCGTCCGTGGGTGCGGTCACGATGGGCGCGTTCGAGATCGGGCCGAGTGTTGCCAAGGCGCGCGGCTCGGCCTTGATGGCAATCGCTTGGTGCACGCCGTCGGCCAGCAAATTTTCGAACAGGGTCAAACCTTCCGAGTCCTCGATTGAACCGACGCCCCATTCGGCAAAGCGACGGCGGTGGTCTTCCGTTGCGACCGAGCCGGTGTTGCCCCAGTAGCCCCAGTTGAGCGTCAGGGTGTGCCGTCCCAAATGACGGTGCAGGTAATGGGCAAAAGCGTCTTTAAAGGTGCAGCCGGCGGCGTAATTCCCCTGACCGAGGTTGCCGCTGAACCCATTTGCCGACGAGAAAAAGGCCAGGAAATCGAGCGGCATGTCGCTCAAAGCCTGTGTGAGGTTCAGGGTTGCGCGTGCCTTGACATCGAGGACCCGACCCAACTGCGCCGCGTCCAAACCCGCGACGATGCCGTCGTCAAGAACCAGCGCCGAATGGATGACGCCGTGAATCGTGCCGAACGCTCGGCAGGCCCTGGTGACCGCCGTGTGCATTTGTTCGGCGCTACAGGCGTCGGCTTGGAGGTAAATTGCGCGTCCGCCCAGCCGTTCCAACTCGCGACAGATTTCGTCTCGGTCGGGTTCGCGGGCAGAGCGACCCAACAACACCAAATGCGCTCGGTAGCGTTCGGCCAAACGCCGCGCCAGTGCGAGACCCAAACCGCCGGCGCCGCCCAAGATCAGATAGACACCGCCCTCGCGAAAAGGATTGGCAGCGGCGTTCGTTGGCGAGATGGGGTGCAGTGATTGGCGATAACTTCGTCCCCGGCGCAGGGCCCACTGCTCGTTGTTGGCGATGCCGGGCGCTTCGATCAGGGCTTTGGCGGCTTCCTCGGGGTGTTCTTGAAGCGCGGATGCTTCCAAGTCGAGACAGGCAACCTGCCAACTGTCTTGTTCCTTGGCCACACTTTTAAGCAGACCGGGCAGGGCCCCGGCTTTAGGATCGACCGGATCCTCCTGCGTGATTGCGTAGAGGTTGGCCGTCGCCGCCGCCAGGCGCAGTGACCGGCAGTCGTGACCCTGTTCCACCAAGGCTTTGACCAAAGCCTGCAGGGCATAAACGCCATTGCGTTCGGCTGCTTCGAGGTCGGCCGTTTGACAACCGACGCGACCGGCTTCGCTCAGGCCGCCGAGAAAGTAGACCGCATCGAGGGATGAATTGAGGATGGATTGGTCGGCAAAATTCGGCCGGCTGGTTGGCCGCGCCAGTGGGCCCGCCGCCTGAAGCTCGATGGTCACCGTGTCCGGTCCGAGACGGTTGGCCAGAGCCGCGGCCAACCGTTGAGCGCGCGCTGGGTAAATGATTAACGTCTGTCCTCGAGAATGGGGTTGCGGCGGGAACGGTCGAGGTTCCCAACGCGGTTCGAGGATGACCAGCGGTGGCTCCGTGGCGGCGGTTTCCCGTATGCCGGAACCCGCGGTGTCGTCTCTGTTTGGTTCTAGCCGGCTCGACCCATTGCCTGGCGCGGTTTTGGCCGCGAATTGCCTTGCATCCATGGCCGTTGAGGGTTGCGGCTGTGCTTCGATCGCTCGATGCGTTTTGCCGGAACTTTGTGGTTCCGTCGTCGCGGTTCTAGTCGGCTGGTGCGGTGGCAGGGAATTCAGGGCACTTGTGGTCCAATGATGGTCCAACCAGCAGCGGTGTTTGCGGAAAACCAATCCGGGGAGTGAGCATGGCTGTGCCGGCTGTGACCAGCGAGCCGCCCAATCGACCGCATGGCCAGACAACCAAAAACGGCGCAAGGTTTCGAGATCGGCGTCGTTTGGCGGCGGGTCTTCGATTCGGGGCGCTGGTTCGACCGATTCCGGTTCGCACAAGTGATAACCAATCGGGTTGTGCGCGCGATGGGATCCGACTTCGGGACCCTGTTCGGCAAAGAGGGACAGCCACACGGCGGCCTGGTCCAATGCGTCGCACAGGAAGGCGATGCGCGCCGCAAACGGCTCGCGCCCGTTTTGAAGTGTCCAGGTCACCCGCTCGATCGGCGGTTGATCGCGGGTTAAGGTGGTGGCGAGGGTGGCCGCGGTTTGCTGCAAATTGGCGAGGTTCGGTGCCGACAGCACCCACAATTGCCATGGGCCGCGCGGTGCCTTTTCCGGGATGGTTGGCGCTTCTTCGACGACCAGGTGGGCGTTCATACCGCCCGCCCCAAAGGCGCTTATGCCGGCGCGCCGTGGTTGCGGCCGGCCGTCGCGCTGCTGGGCCGGCCAAGGCGCAGTCGTCAACTGTGGGCGAAAAGGCGTTGTCTTGAAATCGACTTCTTCGGACGGTTGGGAGGCGTGCAGCGTCGGCACGTAGGTGCGTTGTTCCATCATCAGGACGACCTTGCTAAGGGCGGCCAGACCCGAGGCCGATTCCAAATGACCGATGTTCGATTTGACCGAACCAATGGGAATCTCGTTCCGGGGTTGCGCGCCGTGGCGCCGGTAGGCGCGGGTCAAACCGGCCAATTCGACGGCGTCGCCAAGCGGCGCCCCGGTCGCTTGGGCCTCGATATAAGAAATGTCGGAGGGTTCGATGCCAGCTTGATCCAAGGCACGGCTGACGAGGTCAGCTTGGGCAGCGGCGTCGGGGGTCATGTAATGGCCGGGCTTGCAGCCTGTTGCAACCGCCGAAGCGCGAATCACGGCGCGAATTCGGTCGCCGTCGGCAAGTGCGCGGTCGCTTGGCTTGAGCAGCACGGCGCCAATCCCTTCACCCAACACGAAACCGTCGGCGTGGCGGCCAAACGCGCGCGAATGACCGTCGACGGAAAGCGAGCCAGCTTCGCCGAGCAGGCCGAAATGACTGGGATGCAGAATCAGGTTGACGCCGCCGGCAACGGCGAGATCGCAGTCGCCGGAGCGCAGGCTTTGGCAGGCCAGGTGAAGCGCCGTCAGTGCCGCCGAACAGGCAGTATCGACCGCCAGCGAAGGTCCGTTGAACCGGAAAAAGTGGGAGACGCGGTTGGCAATCGAGGAGTGAATCGAAATGGCCGAAGGTGTGGCACCCTGGCTCAAATCCTGGGCACCGAGCCATTCGTAATCGCGGTTCATGACACCGACGAACACACCCACCCGTTGACCACGGTCCGTCAATTGGTCGCGGGTCACACCGGCATCTTCCAGGGCGTGCCATACCTCTTGCATGAACAGGCGCTCCTGGGGATCGAGGGCGCGCGCTTCGACCCGCGAAAGGTTGAAAAACAGGGGATCGAACTCGGCGACCCCTTCGATAAAGCAGCCTTGCCGCGCAAATGGGGCTGTTTCGCTGTTGTGGTATTGACGACTGTCCCAGCGGTCGGCGGGAATGTCCGTCACGGCCTCGTAACCTCCTTGCAACTGCTTCCAAAACTGCACCAGATTCTCGGCTTGGGGATATCGACCGGCCATGCCGATGACGGCGATCGGTTCATGTGGCGCTTTGGCCGTCGCTGGTTGGTGCTTGGCATCGGCAAGCACGGTTGTGGGTGCGGCCTGGCCGGACGCGCTCGCGGCACCGGCGACCGCGCCTAGATCGCACTTTTTTTCGGAGACCGGGACGGCCGGCGATTCGGTGTGGGCTTGTCCAGTCAACGCGCATCCCAATCGCTCCCGGAGCGCCGATGCGTGGTGTTCCAGGAAGAAAGCCGTCAGCGCGTCGATGGTGTCGTGCTCGAACAGAACATTCGCGGGTAGGCGTACGAGTTCGCGGTCGAAGGCTTTGACAATATCGAGACTGACCAAGGAATCGACGCCGTAGCGTTCCAGCGCCGTCGCATCGTCCAGATGGCGCTCGGGCACTTTGAGGACGCCGGAGATCACCTGGCGAACGCGTCGACGCAGCGCCGCTGCCAGGCCGGCCTCGGTTGCTTGCGCGGGCTCCGGACTTGGGGCGGTGCGGGTGGTCGCACTTTGAAGAGGCGGCGCCGCGGCGGCGGGCGCAGGTGCTTGGCGCATCGGATGGGACGGTGCGCTGCCGCGACGTGCAATCAAAATGCTTTGCGGCGCGGCTTCATCGGCGAGCGGACGCCAGCCCGGTCCATGGACGACACAGTCGGTGAAGCCGGCTTCCGCTAACAGGGCGCGCCATTGGCGAACGTCCAACAGGGGTGAAAACGGCAAACGCCTTGCGCCGTCTTCGTAGAGCCACCAACCGTCAGTCAGGCCGTAGGTGAGTGTGGCGAAATCGGCTTGGGCGGTCAGCTCGTTGATAAACAGCAAGCCGTCGCTTTTGAGCAATTGAGCCAAATGATCGGCGGTGGATCCCATGTTCGCCGTGGCGTGCAGGACGTTGGTCGCCAAAACCATGTCGAACGAGGCCGGTTCATAACCTTGTTCGAATGGGTTGCGGCTAATGTCCAGCTTTGAAAAGCGGACGAAACGATAATCATTACCGAAGCGCGCCGCCGCGGCCCGCGTGAAGCCGGGCGAAAGATCGCTGTAAACGTATTCGATGCGGTCGGCATGGGGTGCCAACGCCGCCAGGACAAAAACACTGGTGCCGCCGGTGCCGGCGCCTACTTCCAGAATTCGCAGCGGTCGTGGCGATCGATGGGCAACGGCGGCGGCAATGCCGCGCGCCATGGTCGCGTTGAAAAAGTCGGCCTCGCGGTTGCCTCGATAAATCGCTTCCACCAAGTGACTCGAGCCGTCCGGGAAGAGGACGTCCACTGCATCGCGTTCGCCGCGCAAAACCGCCGGATAGGCGCACAGGCATTGCCACAACAGTGCCAGATGGGGTTCGATCATCGGATGGCGTCGTTCCAGTGCTTGTTTGCGCTGTGCCTGGTGCATCAAGGGTAACGCCGGCGGCATTTCGGCCACCAGCCAACCTTCGCCGCATTGCTGCAGGGTTCCGGCCCGTTGCAACATATCGAGCAAGGCATCGCCCAGCCGTTCGAAATGGGGGATCAAGCCCAGTTCGGCAAAAATTTGGCGACGTTGCCACACCTGGCCGGATTTCAGAGTCCATCCCATTTCGGCCAAGACACTTCGCAGGCTGTCGACCGCAAATTGATTGAGGGCGTCGTTGACTGCGGTCAACTCGGACGGTGCCAGGGCCGGGGGTAAATCGGCGGCAACCGCTGCCGCAACTTGTGCCGGTTTGAGGTTGTCGCCGTCGTCTTCCGTTCCGCTGGTCAGCGGCCGCACGTGCAGCCCTTCGAAGTACACTAAGGGTTGCGCCTGGTCGTCGTGTAGGCTGACGTCAAAACAGAGCTCGCCCCGTAAACGGACCGAAGCCCAGGCGCGGGTCGGTAGCGGTTGCAGCCAGTGAACGGCGTCGATGGTATAGGGAACCAGGGTCACGGCCCGGCGGTTGCGACGTGGGGAGCGCAGGCCCATGACGGCTTGCAATGCGGCGTCGGCCAAGGCGATGAATTGGTAGGCCGTCGCGCATCGTGGGTCCTGCCCGGTTGCTTGCGTCGGGTCAAACACCAATCGCGCCAGGGCTTGTTCTTCATCGGGCCACAATTGTTGCAGTGCACTGTAAAGGGGACCGTACGCAACGCCGATGCTTGCGAAGTCGGCGCGGATCCGGTCGCCGTCGCAGGGGGGGGACGACATCGTTTCGACAGGTATCGGCGCCTTGATTGGCGGTTCCATACTGCTGTCGAGCACTGCTTGGCACAGGGGTCGTTCGGGATTGTCGGCGAAACAGAAGCTCAGGTTTTGTGTACCGTTCGCACCCGTCGAATTTCGCTGGATCAGGGTTGAACCGTGCTCGTCCACCCATGCCGGATTGAGGAAAACCACATCGCGCAAATGCAATGGACGCCAGGCTTTGGTTGTGGTGTTCACCTGCTTCGCCCAGGCGATATAGGCCACGGCGGGAAGCATCGGCCGACCACCGACGCGATGGTCGACCGCAACCGGGTCGCCGGCCGCGATAAACCATTGCGCGTCATCCGCCGTGGCAGCCGGGGATTGGGCCGCCGTACCGAAATCGACGTCAACCCAATAGTGTTGTTTGGCGAAGGGGTAGGTTGGCAGAGCGACACGGCGCAGGTCGGTTTCGTCGTGGACGGCGGACCAATCGAGTGGGTAACCCTTGACGTAGAGATCGGCCAAAACCGCCAAAGCTTTTTGGCGAAGGTCGTGTTGGTCGTTTGCCGCTTTCAGTTGGGCGAGGGTGATTTCGACCAGGGCCGCCTGCGCCGGTTCGGAACGGAACCGCGCCGGTTCATGCCGACCTTGGTATTGCTGTCCCACGCCATGAGCCAGGGCCGCTTTTAGCTCGGCCCTATCGCGTGCGCAAACCGCTAAACGGACCCCGAAATGATTGCGGCCGACTGCCAAAGTGTAGGCGACACAAGCCAATTCCAGTTGCTCGGTCGATTCGTCCAACCAAGCGGCATATTGTTGACGCAAACGTGCCAGTCCCTCGCGATCGGGGGCGGAGAAACAGAATAACCGCAGCCGCGAAGGTCGCATGTCGGTCGATTTTGATTCAGCCGCGCCGGTATTTACCGCCGCTTCACCTCGAGGTGCACGCAAAACCACGTGGGCGTTGGTTCCGCTAAAACCGAACGAGCTGACCGCCGCAAGATGGCCGCCGTGGCGGTTGGCGGGCCAAACACGGCATTCGGTGGGGACCGTGAAGGGACCCTTGTCGAAGGGAATCAAGGGGTTGAGCTCGTTGAGGTGCAGCGAAGGCACCAGGGTGCGGTGTTTCAAGCAGAGGATTGCTTTGAGGAAACCGGCGATGCCAGCCGCCGCCAAGGTATGACCGATATTGGTTTTGACCGAGCCCAGCGCGACCGATTGGGGCTGGGTGACACCGCTAAAGGCTTCGGTAAGCGCTTCAATCTCGATTGGATCTCCAAGCTTGGTACCGGTCCCGTGGGTTTCCACGAAACCGATGTCGACGGGATCGATGCCAGCTTGGCGATAGACACGACGCAGCAGCGCACTTTGGGCCGTCGCGCTTGGCGCGGTGATCCCGTTGGTTTTGCCGTCTTGGTTGACGCCGCCGGCGCAGATCACGGCATGGATCACGTTGCCGTCTCGTTGCGCCGCCTCGAGCGGCTTGAGCCACACCGCGCCGACGCCTTCACCGGGCACAAAACCATCGGCCGAAGCATCGAAGGTGCGGCAGCGGCCGTTGGGCGAGAGCATGCCGGCTTGGCTGGTTTCAACAAGGAACGAGGGGGTTGACATGACCGACACGCCGCCGGCCAGGGCCGTCTCACAGGTGCCCGACCACAAGCTTGCGCAAGCCTGGTGAATGGCCACCAGGCCGGCCGAGCAACCGGTGTTGATCGCCAAGCTTGGACCACGCAAATTGAGCCGGTAACTGATTCGCGCCGCCAGAATGGCTTCGCTGTTGCCGAGGAATCCGCCGGCGGCGAGTGGACGACCGCTGCGTTCGAGCAAACGGCGGTAGTCGGCGAAATTGAAACCGACAAATACGCCGCAGTTGGTGCCCGCCAACATGTCGGGTGCGTAGCCACCGTTTTCGAATGCGTGCCAGGCCTCTTCGAGGAACAGTCGTTGTTGCGGATCCATCAATTCCGCTTCTTTGGGCGCGATGTGGAAAAACAGGGGATCGAAACAAGCGACGTCGTCGATCAACGCCGCCCATTTGCTGTAGCTGCGATTCACCAGGGTGCGGTCGGGATGGTAATAGCTGTCTAACGGCCAGCGCCGGCAGACGCGCACCGCGTCGTGACCACTGACCAAATTGTGCCAAAACCGGTTGAGGTCCGGCGCATCGGGGAAGCGGCCGGCCATACCGATCACGGCAATGTCACGATCGGTTTTTGCCGGTGTGGGGATGGGCTCGGGGCGTGTCGTGGTGATGAGGGGCGTGGCGCCGCTCACCTGTCGTTCGGCCTTGGCAGCCCCGGCAAGGCCCTGAGGCGCCCTGGTTTGATGGGGAACGGCCTCACCAGAACGGGCGGCAGTGCTGGAACAGGTCTCATTTGCCGCTGGCGATGGCTGGCCGAATTGTGGGTGCCGGGCGAGGATATGGCGGCTCAGTTCGGCGACATCGCTGTAATTGAACAGATCCGTCGAGCTCAACGACAGTTGGAGTCGGCTGTTCAATTTGTCGATAATTTCGATCGTTAAAATCGAGTCGATACCAAAGTCGGCGAACGCGGTTGCCGTGTCCAACTCAGCGGCGGCGACTTCCAACACTTCGGCCAGTATCTGCAAAACCGCATCCTCCGTTTGATGAAGGTCGCGGGTTGCCTCTGCTTGCCGCATGGTGGCCGCCACGTGGGCGGGCGGCGTGGATTGGCTGGGCTGGGCCGGGTCCTGCACCGATCCCACGGCGGGGTTATCGCTTGTTTTTTCTGCCATCACGGGTGCGGTTTTGATCTCGTCGGCGGATGGGTTTGGTAACCACATCCAACCGTCGGAGGCCGAGATCATGACCGACTGGCGATTGGCGCCGGCCAAGTCTTCACGATGACCCAACTGCTGCATATCGCCGAAACCGGCTTCGTAGAGCAAGTCTTGCCAGCCCGAGACGTCCGTCAAGGGGCTGTTTTTGAGGCGAAGCTCGCGGTCTTTGAAGAGCCACCAGCCGTCGAACAAGCCGAACGTCAGGCTGAGGTATTCCAGCGCCGCCACCGCTTCGTTGACGATGAGCCATCCGCCGCGTTTGAGCAGCGTTTTGCAGTGGCGCAGCGTGGCGCGCAAGTCGGGGGTTGCGTGCAAAACGTTGGTGGCCGTCACCAGGTCACAGGAGCCGGGCGTGAAACCCTGTTCGGCCACCGGTTTTGAGATATCGAGCACGTCGCATGTCACAAAAGGGAAACGCGCGCTGAAGTGTCGTTGCCCGTGTCGTACGAATTTGGGCCCAATATCGGTGTAGTGGTAGCGAACGCGTTCGCCAAACGGTGCCAATGCCTCGAGAATCAATGCGCTGGTCCCGCCGGTGCCGGCCCCGATTTCAAGCAATACCAAAGGTTTGGCCGGGTTTTGCCTCTCCAGGGCGTCGGCGACGACGTTGCGAATCGACCAGGCGACCAGGCGGTTGTAAAAATGAGCCGCGTCACTGTCGCGGTAAACGCCTTCGACCAAGTGGGTCGAACCTTGGGGAAACAGGACTTCGGTAGCCTGGCGTTGTCCCGACCAGATGTCGAACAGGCCGGCAGCGGCGGCCGTCACCAAATCGAACCAGGCCGCGGCGCCGCTGTTCTTCTTTTGGGCGCGTTGCTTTTCCTCGTCGATTCGCTCGGCATGGTTCCAGATATCCAAGGTTTGCGTGTGTGGTGCGGCGCGTAAATGGTTTCCTTCGCTGTTGAGGTAACCGGCATCGCGCAAGAGCTGGATTGCAACTTCAAACGACGGACGGTGTTTGGCGGTAACCTGAAGTTGATCCGCAATCGTCGCGACGGTGCAATCCCCGTGACTCCCAGCAAAGAATCCGGCCTGGCGGAAACGCGACCACAGTAATTGCAACGAAAAATCGCGAATCAATTCGTGGGCGCGGGTGAAACGGGTCACATCGGCATCGTCGAGCCGGGGCCGGTCGAGGAACCTGTCGAGCTGGTCGGGCTGCGGGAGGACGCTCGCGATGGCCGGAAAGCCGCGATGTTGATCGCGACAGCCTAAAGTGGCCAGCAGTGCCGGCTCGGCGGCAAAGGCTATGATTTGACGCTGTGGTGTCGCCAGGGCGGCCTCGACGGCGGCTAAACCCTGCGCCGCGTTTAGCGGCCGAATGCCCCTTGCCAAGATATGTTCGTGGTAGCGGTTGTCGCGGGCCAATCCGATACCCGCCCAGTATCCCCAATTCAGCGTTTTCACGGGGAAGGGCAGCCGACTTGCCGCGGCGTCGGCGAGCGCGTCGGCGGCCACGCAGGCCGCGGCATAGTTACTGGAACCGATGCTGCCGCCAAAGGCTTGAGCCGAGGAGAAAAAAATAAGGAAATCGAGCTCGAGATCGCCGCAGGTTTCGATCAAGTGGCGCGTTCCGACCAGTTTGGGTTGCATGGCGTTTAGCCAGGGTTCAAGTTCGACCGAGGCCAGCAAACCACCGTGGAGGGCTGCCACTGAAACGAAGACACCGTTGAGCGGTCGGGCGGTCAAGGTTTGTCGCAGGGTTTCAAATTGGCCGGGGTCGGCAATATCGAGACGCTGGTAAACGGCCTCGCCGCCGAGTTCTTTCAGCTTGGTTTTGAGCTCTTGAATTTCTTCGTCTTCCGTGCGGCGGCCCACCAAGGTCAAGTGCGCGCGGTAGTGTTGTGCAAGGTGTTGTGCCACAATCGTTCCAATACCGCCGCAGCCGCCGATGAGCAGATAATGTCCACCTTGGCGCAAGCGCGACGAGCCTTGGACAGGAGTAATCGGAGCTAATTCGCGCCGATAGCGCCAGCGGCCACGCAGCGCGAGTAGGCTTTCACCCGCCGGTTCGGCCGCCGACCACAGCGTCGCTGGGTCGAGTGTCTCGGTCTGGGTTGGGTCGATATCGATGCAGCGCAATTGCCAGTTCGGGAACTCCTTGCGCAGCACATTCATCAAACCGTGAATACCGGCGGGCGAAGCGGTGCCGGGCTCACCAGGCAGTCGCAGGGCGCCGACGCTGATCGCCAGCACTTGCCACGATTGGTTTTCGCCCTGGTTTCGCGCGCGAGCGCGCAGGATGCGGGCCAGGTCGCCAAGACAGGTTTCATCGTGACAGGCCGATGGTTCATCGCTCGTCGCCAGGTAAACCAACCGCTCCGATTGGGCGATTCGTGCGTTCAACGTCGACGCGTCCAACTCGGTCGGGTTAACCACCTCGACCTGTGTTGGTCCAGCGACCCAATCGTCGAGCAATCGGTTGGCACCGCGATCACCTCGGAAGAGACAAAGCGTGCGCGGTGTCGTTGGCGTTGGCGTTGGAATCGGGACGGTTTGGCGGCGCCATTGGACGGTATAAAGGAGGTCTTCGCATGCCTGAACCTCGCTTGGCGAAGCTGCCCGGCTCGGTGGCGTGCCGGGGCGTGCCGTCACGCTGTCGCTGAACCAATAATCGTCGCCGGCGAATGGATAAAGCGGCAGTGGCACGCGGTGCGGCCGGTCGGGGTAAAGCGCGGCGGTTGGCAAATCGTAGCCGGCCACCCAGAATCGGGCTAACTTGGTCCACTCACCGGCGTCAATCCAACGGCGCACCAAATCGGCGCCGTCGAGACCTTCGAGCAACAAGGTCGTTAATGGGTCTGGTTCACCAACTTGACCGAAAATGGTGGCCACATCCTGCTCTCCCGCCAGGAAGGACCGCAGTCGATGCAACAGTTGATCCCAGCTATCGCAAACGACGGCCAATCGCATAGCCATGGGTTCGCGGCCTTGGTGGGCGGTGAATGCGGCCGCGCGAAGCGGTGGCCGTGCTGCAGGGTCAGCGAACGTACGGCACCATTCTTCGACCAGACGTCGTAGCGCCGTTCTGTCGCGTGACGACACCATCACCAAACAAGGACCCTTTGCTTCCCCATTTGCCGATCGTTGTGGTGGTTCCTCCAAAATCAGGTGGGCATTGGTGCCGCCGAAGCCGAACGAACTCACGCCGGCGCGGCGCGGCAGGCCGGCCCCAGGTGTTTGCCAGGGCGTATGTTCGGTCACAACGTAAAACGGATGATCCGTTTCCGTCAGGCCCAGATAGGGATTGGCTTGCTGGAAGTGCAGCGTCGCCGGTAGGGTGCGATGCTCGAGCGAAAGCAGGACTTTGACCACGCCGGCGACCCCGGAAGCGGCTTCGAGGTGACCGATGTAGGTTTTGACCGTGCTGAGTCCGCAATAACGTGCCCGAGGCTGATCGTCGGGCGACGACGCGGCAAAGGCGCGCTTGAGTCCGTTGACTTCGACCGGGTCGCCCAATTCGGTACCGGTACCATGGGTTTCCACATAACTCAGGCTGTGCGGTGAAATCCCGGCATCGGTGCAGGCGCGCCGAACCAGGTCGGCTTGTGCGGCAGCGTTGGGTGCCGTGAACGATTGGGCGCGTCCGCCGTGGTTGACGGCGCAGCCACGAATCACGGCGTGGATCGTATCGCCGTCGGTCATGGCCTGGTCCAACGGTTTGAGCAGTAAAAGGGCGACACCTTCGCCGCGCACATAACCGTTGGCGCGCTTATCGAAGGTTTTGCAGCGGCCGTCGGCCGACAGAATGCCCATCTGTCGGGTGGCCGTCATGCCCTGCGGCGCAAGAATCAGGGAGACACCGCCGCACAAGGCGGCCTCGCAATCACCGTTCTGGATTGCGCGCACCGCGGCGACCATCGCGACCGCGCTCGACGAGCATGCGGTGTTCATGGTTTGACTGGGTCCGTGCAGATTGAGTAAATAGGAAATGCGGTTTGCCAGAACGGCCGCGTGGTTGCCCGTACTGACTTGGGCGTTGCTGATACGGTCCTGAATCAGGCGCGAATAATCGTCCGATTCGCAGCCAATGAACACTCCGGTAGGGCTGCCGCTCAAAGCTTCAGCCCGGTAGCCGGCGTGTTCGATCGTGTGCCAGGCCGTCTCTAACAGGAGCCGTTGCTGCGGGTCCATGACTTTGACCTCACGCGGCGAGAGATTGAAAAACTTGGCATCGAAGCGGCGCGGGTTGTCGATAAAGCCGCCCCACTTAACGCCGGTTTCTTCCTGCCAGCGACCGCCGGGTACTTCGGTGATCAGGTCCTCACCGGCCATCATGCGCTGCCACAAGATTTTGGGATTGGCGGCACCGGGAAAGCGGCCATGGTAACCAACGATGGCGACGTGCCGCTTGGCTGCCGTTGCCGCCGCTGTAACCTGCGCCCCTGGCGAGGGCGTTGCACCGACTGATTGGCGTTCGGCGGGGCCGACGGGATTTTCGCTATCTCGGCTTCTGTCCGACTGGCGCGTCGCGACGGCGTTCGTGGTTGCGGCGGTCACCTGTGAATGGCTTGGAGCCGTGTGGGTTTGGAGTTGAGCGATGCCGCTTGGGTCGGGCGATGGTGGCCCTTGGTTGACGCGTTCGGCTCGTTCGGGCGGCTGCGTACCGTGAACCGCGGCGACCGACGCGTTATGAGCGGTCAGGAGATATTCGCCGAGGTCCTCGAGATTGGCATATTCAAAGAACAGCGTCGGTTCCAGCCGGAACCCGTAGGTTTGGCTGAGTGCCTGGCTGAGCTCCTTGAGGTTGATCGAATCGAAACCGAAATCGCCGAAGGGATCGCCGAGGTCGATCTGGCTCGCGTCGACCCGTGTGATTTCGGCGACGATGCGGCGCAGCGACTCGATGAGCGCGGCTTTGAGCCGGGCCTTGGCCGGATACGCCGTCGTGGGTTGTGCCCGTGACTCGGCTATCGGTGTACCGGCGACGGGGGTTGCCGGAGGCACGGTTGGTTTGGCGGGTGCGGTCTTGGATCCCAACAGTTGGGCGACGCGTTCGGCATCACCGACGGTAATCCAACGCTGGAAAGCTTGGTCGTTGGAAGGCATGCGGTTGGCCTCGCCGACGGCAGCTTCGAGGCAGACCAATCCTTGATTCGGCTCCAGGTAGTCGAGTCCGACAGCGGCCAGGTACTCGGATTCGCGGTCGTCGCCGACGTTCATGCCGCCACCGCGCCACAACGGCCAGTGCAACGCGATGGTGGCACCCTTGCAGAGACCTTGGCCACGCAACGACGCGCGGTTTTCAGCGAAGCTTTGCAGCAAGTGGTTGGCCACGGCGTAGTCGCCTTGACCGAAATCCCCCAACCACGCGGCCAACGACCCGTAGAGGACAAACTGATGGAGGTGATCGTCGCGGGTCAACTCATCGAGAATTTGGGCACCGCGAAGTTTCCCGAGCGCATGGTCGCAAAAATAGGCTGGATCTTTGTCGTCAAAGGGTTGGTCGTTGATGGTTCCGGCCAGGTGCAACACTCCGTCGAATGGCCCGAACGCCTCGCGGGCACTGGCGAGCACGGCGGCGCAGGCAGTGCGGTCGCAAACATCGACCGCGGCGTAGCGTGCATGACCCTCGCGTTGGTTGAGCGTGGTGAGGAAGCGGCGCCCCTCTTGGTCGAGCGCGCTTCTGCCCAACAGCACAACCGTCGCCCCGTAACGTTCGACCAAGTAGGTCGCGTGCAGGCGGCCGAGTGCGCCCATACCGCCGCTGATCAAATAGACGCCGCCCTTGCGGAAACCGTCGTTGGCTTGGGTATCGATGGGTTGCGCCACCAAGGTCGTTTCTGTCGGGATGGTTTGCGTCTTGTGCAAATGAAGCTGCCGGGCGGTAGGGTTTTGCGGCAACAGCTCGCGGGCAATCGCCGTCGTCGCGGCATGGCTCCTATCCCAGGTTTCGATGGCAATGTGGCTGTGTTGAAAACTCCCTCGAGCATTGTGCAGCGAGCGATACAGCGCGGCCAAGGCCGCCTGTGCGCCGTCGCTTCCCTTTCCAGGCGACCAGGCGTAAAGCGAACGCAGTGGGCGCGCCAACTTTTTCAACCAGGGTTGCAGCAGATGCGCCTGTTGTTCGAGCACCTGATGATCGTCTTCCGACGCGGCCGTTAGACCCTGGAGTTGCAGCAGATGCGTGGGTGCTTGGAGACCGGCGAGCCAGGCGATCAGGGCCTCGACCGCGACCCTGTCGTTCAGATCTACCCGAGCCTGCGCGGGGCCGAGGATTTCAAAACCGGCATGGGGCTGGATCTGGACGTTGGTCGTCGAAAGGAGGGCCGCCAACTGGCGACATGCCGCGATCACCGCCTCGGCATCGTGCGCATCGCGGTACAACACCAGCAGGTGGATGTTGCGCCGCTCGAAAACAGGGGCGGTCACCGGCGGGCTTTGTCGGCGGGCGAACCACTGCACGTTGGCCGCGCCCGCTTGCTCTGAAACTGCCATCGCTTCTGTCGTCGGGGTAACTGATGGCGGCGATGGCTGTTCCGGCTTTGGCGGCGTTGGTGGCGCGGCAATTTGGTCGGGGGATTCCAACCAAAAGGGCTGCAGGTCGAAGGGATAGGTTGGCAAGGGCACACGGCGGAACCCGCTTTCGCCGTAGAGGACGGTCCAATCGGGATTGAAGCCTTCGACATAGCGGGCGGCCAGCTCATCGAGGGCCGCGGCATAACCCTGCGCGTCGTCGCTCTCGCGGGCCAGCGTTGCAACCAACGCGCGGCCCGCGCGTTTTTCGGCAGCACTAAAGGCAACCTTGGAAATTTTTTGCTCGCCGACAAAGTCGGCGACCGCCGTGCCTTGGGATACCAAAAGTTGCAGTTTGCGCTGCAACTCCTGGTTGTTGGTGACGGTCAGCGCCAGACGCCATGCCAAATGAACGCGGCCTTCGCCCAGTACTCGGGCGATATCGCCGAGTTCCGTTTCGGGCTGTCGCTGAAGCCAACGGTTGAGGGCGGAGATTCGGTGGTTCAAGGCCTGCCTACTATTGGCGGAAATCGGGATCAGATATACAGGGCGCGTTTGACGCGGTTTGGCCGCGTTGGCCGGTGCTTGCTCCAGCACGACATGGGCATTGGTACCGCTAAATCCGAATGAGCTGACCGCGGCCCGCAAGGGAGACTGTTGGGCCGTCCAGGGTTGCGACTTGGTGTTGACGAAGAAAGGTGAGTCGTCGAACTCGATATGGCGGTTGGGGGTTTCGAAGTGGAGCGATGGGACCAAACGGCGATGGCGAAATCCCAAGAGTACCTTGATCACACCAGCGACGCCGGCTGCCGTGAGCGTGTGGCCGATATTGGTTTTGACGCTGCCCAGCGCGCAGAAGCCCCGGTCGTCGGTGAACTCGTGGAACGCGTCGGTCAAGGCAGCCACTTCGATGGGGTCGCCTAACTGGGTGCCGGTGCCGTGGGCCTCCACATAACTGATAGTGCGTGGATCAATGCCAAACTTGCGGTAGACCTCGATTTCGAGAGCGGTTTGCGAGGCGGCGCTGGGTGCGGTAATGCCGCTGCTGCGTCCATCTTGGTTGATGCCGCTGCCGCGAATGACACCGTGAATGTGATCGCCGTCGGCCTGCGCTTTTCGCAGCGGTTTAAGGATGAGCGCGCCGACACCTTCGCCGGCGACGAAGCCGGACGCGTTGTCGTCCCAAGTGCGACAGCGACCTTCCGGCGACAGCATGCCGGCGACGCCCGCCATCGTCATCAATTCGGGGGTGGCCATGATCATTACGCCGCCGGCCAAGGCCATGTCGCATGAACCTTCGCGCAGGCTCTGGCAGGCGAGGTGAAGGGCGACCAACGATGAAGAACAGGCGGTATCGACGGCCAGCGAGGGGCCTTTGAGATTGAGGTGATAGGCGATGCGGGCCGAGAGAATGGCGTTGGCGTTCCCCATGAAAGCGGCCGGTGGGGGTACCTCTCCGCGTTCGCTGCCGACGCGTGACTTGTAATCTCCGTTGGCGCAGCCGACGAAGACGCCGCAACGGCTGCCGCTGAGCCCGCTTTCGGCGTAACCCGCATCCTCGAAGGCGCGCCAGGACTCCATCAAGAACAATCGCTGTTGGGGATCGATGAACGGCATGTCGCGTGGCATGAGGTTGAAGAAGGACGGGTCGAATAGATGGGCGTTTTCGAGAAAGCCGCCCCAACGCGCAAAGTTGCGCACCTCCTCGTTGGGCAGCCGGTCCGGTATCCAGCGGTAAGGCGGTGGTTCGCCAATGAGGCTTGTGCCGCTTTCGAGGTGTTGCCAAAAGCGGTCGAGATCCGGCGCCTTGGGGAACTGTCCCGACATGCCGATAATCGCCACCGCGTCGTCGAGCGCGTGCCCGGATTCGTTGCCTGAATGGTTGGGTTTGTCACCTTGGTCGGCCGCCCCGCGCGTTTCTTTTTGCGTGTTCGCTTCGTCGGCTGCGGTGCGCGGTACTTCGAGGTTGTCGAACTCGGTCGCGGTTCGTTGCAAGAGATCGGCGGTGGTCGGTGTGCGTTTCTCGCCAAAGCGTTTGGCAATGTGTTCGCTCAATTCGGCGACGGTTGGGTAGTTATAAAGATCCGTTCCGCGCAATTTGATACCCAGCTCGCGGTTGATGCGGCCGGTGGTTTCAACGGAAAGCAACGAGTCGACCCCCACGTCTTCGAAGGATGAGGTTTCGTGCAATTGATTTGGGTCCCGATGAATCAGCTCGGCGACGATTCGAATTAACTGGTCGGTGATTTGATCGCGGTGTCGCTGGTCGTCCGCGCTGCCCTCACCTGCCGGTGGGTTCGCGTCCGCTTGAACCGCGCGTGCTTGCATGGCGATCGGCTGTGCCGCGTCTGGTATTTGTTGCGCGCTGCGATTTGAGACGGCGCGGGGGGGCGCGGGTTGGGCCGGTGATCCGATTTGGGCGCCGAGTTGGTGCAGCACGGCCTGGCTGCAGCGGATGGCCACGGTATGGGAATGATCGGCCGCGAGTAGGCGGGTCAGCAGGTCAAATCCCTCGTCGGTGTCGATGGCGAAAACGCCGTGTTTGGCGAGATAGGTTCGGTGTCGTGCATCGGCGGCGGCACCGACCTCGCCCCAGAAACCCCAATTGATCAGTTTGAGGGGCGCGCGGCAGCGGCCCGACGCGTTGCGGATCAGTGCGTCTTGCCAGGTGCTGGCGGCGGCGTAATTCGCTTGGCCCGGATTGGTGGAGTAAGATTGGGTGGATGAAAAGACCGTGATAAAGTCCAGCGGCAACCCGCCGAAATGTTCGAGCACATGCAACGTGCCGCGACCCTTGGGGGCGAGTGCGCTGGACAGGTCGTCTTCACTCATGCGGTTCAGGGCTCGGTCGCGCATGACCATGGCACAATGGAAGACGCCGTCGAGCGCGCCGAAACACGCTTGGCTGCGTTGTAGCAACTGTGCTGCTTGCTCGGCGTCGGCGATGTCGGCTTGCAAGTAGGCGCCCGAACCGCCCAGCTCGCTCAGGCTGACCTGAAGCGATGCCAACTCGCGATCCGGCGCGCGCCGGCCGGTCAACACCACTTGGGCGGCATAGGTTTTGGCCAAATGACGCGCTAAGGCTTGGCCAATGCCGCCGCTTCCGCCAATGATCAAGTAGCGACCGTTGCGGCGCAGCCCGGTGTGACTCGAGTCACCGATGGCAAGGGGCAGTAGACGGCGCTGAAAACGCTGTTGGGCACGCAGGGCAAGCGGTCGATCCACGTATTGATTGAGCGACCGTATCAGGTGTCGGCGCCAACTGGGTGAATCGATAGCGATGTCGTTGTTTGCCAAGTCGATATGACTGAATTGCCAGTGACCTACTTCGCGACAGACGGAACCGAGGAAACCGGGTAGGGCGGCGTCGGCTGCCGGCGCGAGCGATTGCGGCGACGGTGGTTGAGCGGGGATGTCCGCCCAATCGCGGCTAAGCAAAACCAGATGGCGCGGGCGGTCGGAGCATTCGGCCAACTGCTGCAGCCAGGCAAGACAATCGTAAATACGTCCTTCCTCGGTAAGCTCGCTTGGTCCGCACAACAGAATGAGGGTGGCGGGATCTCGAGCGATGAGGTTGTGCCGCCAATCCGCTTGCCCATCCTCGACCAACTGGACGGCGTGCGGAAGTTCGGCGGCAAGCGCGCGGCGCAAATCCGCGGCAGACTCGGGTCCAACCACCACCAGCGGTTCATGGAGCGGCTGATTGGCCGATGCCGCCGGTTCGGATGGAAGCCAGGTTTCCCGCAGCAGGTGAAGCGGCGGCGTCGTTTCGGTAGGGGGTGCACTACGATTTTTTCCGGTGGCGCCCTCGCGCACGCCGGTTCGCAATGGTTTGATGAATAAGTCGTGGAAGTGCAGGCAGGGTCGGCCGGCTCGATCGCTGAAGAGAATGTCGAATCGATTGGGGCGAACCTCCTCGATAGTCGCTTGACAGCGGTGCGGCAGTGGGCGGTAACGCGTCAATTCGCCCAACGAAAACGGCAGCCACAAGCTGTCCGTTTTGCCGGCCTGGCTGAGAATCATGTAACCGGCGGCTTGCAGCGCGCCGTCGAGCATTTGCGGCACCCATTGGTAACCGCGCTCTTCGTCGCCGGTGGCCTGGAGCTCGGCGGTGCCGCGATGGGTATCGAAGGCCAGTTGTTGCAGGGTGAGGAAACTCGGACCGTAATTTAATTTACCGGCGGTGAAGTGCGCGTAAAGTTCGTTTGCGCTCAGTGTTTGGTGGGTCGTCACGGATGGGTCGTGCGATGGGTCGTGTTCGGGTTCAGCGGTGTGCGCCATCGTTTGCAATTGACCGCGCGCATGGACGGCCGTCGTTTCATCGATTTGGGATGCGAAGGTGAACTGCCATTCGTCCTCGTCCGGTTGAACGGTGAGCTGCAGTTCGCCTTGTGCCCGCACCAGTTCGAAAGGCACCAGCCAGAGTACGTCGACGATCCGGAAAGGGCGACCTTCGAACAACTGGTCGGCCGCGGCACGCAGCATTTCCAAGTAACCGACGCCCGGAAAGATCAGACGACCGTTGAGGTTGTGATCGCGAATGATGGGATCGTCGACACTGAAGCGCTTGCGAAAGACGGCCGGCGCCGCCGGGGTTGTTATCTGTGCGCTGTCAATCAGCGGATGGTGGTCGCTCGATTCGTCAGACACCGGCCAATCGCAACCGTTGCTCACCTCGTCCAACCAATATCGGGTTTGGGATAGGGGCAAAGCGGGCAACGAGATGCGTTTACCACCGGTTGCCTGCGATGCCCAGTCGGTTGCTTCGCCGAGCGTCCAGCGTCGGGCCAACGCGTGCAATGGCCGATCGGATGTCGTGGCTCGCGGCGCCTCGGAGCCATTGTGGAAAAAAGCGATGTCCGTGGCGATCGGTGCGTCCTTGGCGAAGGCACGCAGTGCGTCACACAATTGGGTGTTATCGTGGCAAACGACCACCATGCGAACGGTCAGGTGCTCGCGGCCTTGTTGCAGTGTCGCGGCCACATCGGCCGGTGCCGGGCTGTATCGCTCGAGGTAATCGGCCATGGCCGTCGCGTGTCGACGCAAGCGGTTGCGGTCCGGTGCGGAAAAAGGAAAGGCAAAAGGGCCTTGATGGCGCGATTCGGGTCTCACGTCAATGTGCTCCTCGATGACTAAGTGGGCATTGGTGCCGCCGAAGCCGAATGAACTGAGACCGGCCAGACGCGGCTGCGCGTTGCCGTTGCGATCCTGGCGATGCGGCCACGGGCGGCGTTCGTTCTGCAGGACGAAAGGGGTGTCGGCCAGCTCCAGATAAGGATTGGCTTGGTGGTAGTGCAAATTTTTGGGAAGGGTTCCGTGGCGCATCGCCAACAGGATTTTGAACAAACCCGCCAAACCCGCCGCGGCCTCCAAATGCCCAATTTGGGTTTTCACCGAGCCGACGGAAATGGAGTGTTTTGCGGCCTGGGGAACCAAGTTTTTAAAGGCTTTTTTGAGGCCGGCGATTTCGATTGGATCACCCAATCGGGTACCGGTGCCGTGGGCCTCGATGTAATCGACGCGGGCGGGGTCGACCTGGGCGTGGCGCCAGGCTGCTTCGATCAGTTCGGCCTGGATATTGGGGTTGGGCGCGGTCAGCGATTTGGCATGGCCGCCGTGGTTGACACTCGCGCCGCGTAGCACGCCGTGGATCGGATCACCGTCCGCCAGTGCCTGTTGCAGCGGTTTGAGGATCAGCGCACCAGCGCCTTCACCGCGAACATAACCGTCGGCGGCGGCGTCGAACGTTTTGCAGCGCCCGTCCGCGGCCATCATTCCTGCCAGCGAAAAGGCCATAAATGGGCCGGGCGCGAAGCAAAGGTGAGCGGCACCGGCAACCGCCATGTCGCATTCACCGCTGCGCAAGAGCGACATGGCGCGATGGATGGCGACCAACGCACTGGAACAGGCGGTATCGATGGTTTCGCTCGGTCCGTGCCAGTCGAATAAATAACTGACGCGGTTGGCCAACAATGCGTGGGAGACGCCGGTCGCACTGAAGGTGCGAATCGTGCTCCGGTGGCGATGCAGCAACTCGAAGTAATCCATGCCGGACAAACCGGCCAACACGCCGACGCGGCGGCCGCGCAGTGGGGAGGGTGGCAGGCCCGCGTCTTCCAAGGCGCGCCAAACCATTTCGAGGAACAGTCGATGTTGCGGATCCATTTGCGCCGCCTCCACGGAAGACACGCCGAACTGCGCCGCATCGAAACGGTCGAATCCGTCGACAAAACCGCCCCAACGGGTGGAAATTCGGTTGGCATCCTGGTGAGGATCACCCGAAAAACGGCGCCAGTCCCAGCGCTCCGCCGGGACTTCGCGAATCAGATCATGGCCATGGTCGAGGTGCTGCCAGAATTGTTCGAGGTCGTCGCTTGCGGGCAATATGCCGGCCATACCGATAATGGCGATCGGCGCGTTGTCAGCCTGCTCGGCGTGGTTGTGTCGGTTATGCCAATGGGGATCTGCCAAATCGGCGCGGATCGAGCGCTCGGGCGTCAAGGGGTGGCCGGTACTTGGTTCCTGATTGGGGACGCCGCTGCGCTGCGAGGGCGGCAGAAGCGGACCGGCATGGGGGTCCCTTTCGGAGAAATTGACGGCTCCACTTGCAGCCCCACTGTTGGGGAGGAGTACTGCTGCCTGATCGCGGTTGGCCGCATGGCCGATGCGCTGGTCCAGCAGATCGGCCAATTCGGCGAGGGTTGTCACCTCGAAAAATGTGGCCGGCGTGATGGCGGCGTCGAAACGTTGATTGAGTAAATCGGCAAATTGGGTATAGCGGATGGAATCGAACCCATAGGCCCCCAGGTCTTCGTTTAAGTCGAGTTCCGAGACGTTGGTGTGCAACATATCGGCAAGGCAGTGAAGCAGTGCTTGGCGCTGGGCGCCGGCTGGTGCGGTGTGGTCCTCGTTCGATTCGTTCTGTGCGATGGCGGAACGGGGTGTGGGTTGGCTACTTACTTGAGTGGCGAGGTAGTCGCGCAGCTCGGCCAGGGTTTTGAATTCGAACAGCGTGGCCGGCGTGACGACAATTGCGAAATGCTGTTCCAGCCGTGCCGCGAATTGGGTGTAGTTGATGGAGTCGAAGCCATAATCGCCGAGATCAGTTTGCCACTCGATCTCCGCCTCATCGATTTGGAGCATGTCGGCTAAATTGGCCAGCAAGACGGGACCGATGCTTTCGCGCGCGGCGGTCGCCGGTTGTCGGTCTGTTTGGGCGGTCGTGCCCCGGCGTGAAGGCGGCACGGGCTGATTGAGACGCTCGCTCAGCGCACTCTGGTCGCCGACGGCGATCGTGATCCGTGGTTGGTCCAGGCGTAGCGCCGTTTCCATGGCGGCGAGGCCGTCCTTGGTGCCGAGTGGCAAGGCACCACTCATTCGAAACATGCGTTGAATCGCCGCATCGTCGAGATGCATGCCGCCGTCTTGCCAATACGGCCAATTGAGCGCACAGCTTCGACCGTTGCGGCGGCCCCGTACCACGTCGCGGCGGCGTTCGACCATGGCGTGTTCGAGCACATGATTGGCATAAGCATAATCGGTTTGACCGGGGTTGCCGGCGACTCCGGAAATCGAGGTAAAGGCGACGAAGAAATCGAGCGGTTCGGTTTCCGTGGCTCGATCGAGATTTTGGAAGCCGGTCACCTTGGCGGCAATCACCCCCGTTGCCGAGCCGACGACCTTGGTGTGCAGCAATTGGTCGGCGAGCACGCCGGCGGCATGGATGACACCGCGCAGGGGCCCAAACTGTTTGCGAGCGAGGACGACGGCGCGCATCGCTGTTTGCGGATCACTTATGTCGCCGCTCAGATAGGCGGCATCGTCGCCCCATTGTGACAAGGTAACTTGAACCTGGTGGTGCGGTCGTCGGCCGATCAGAACCACTTTGGCATCATAGCGCTCGCGCAGATATTGGGTTACCAGACGCCCCAGTCCGCCCAGTCCGCCGCTGATCAGGTACACGCCGCGCTTGCGGAAGACGACGGGTTCGGTTGCCGGCTTATCCGTTACCGGTTGCCACCAGGGTACGTAGCGGCGACCTTGCGAGAAGCGCACGGCCGCCGCCGCTGGTTGGGCGCGCAACTCGGCCAAAATCCGTTGTGGATCGATGGCTTCGTCTTCGAAGATCAGGAGGCCGGAGCGCTGGCTGGGGTGTTCCCAGGCCAAGCAGCGAGCGAAAGCGGAAAAACCGAGCAACGCCGGACCGGTGTCGCCGCCACTGCAAACCAGACGCGATTGAAATTCGGCGCGGGGATCGCGCTTGAGGACGGCTTGGTGAAGGAACATGGGCAAGGCGAGCACTTGTTGTTCGGCAAGATCGAGTGACACGGGATCGGTCACGAGGAACAGGGCAGCCTGCGGTGGGCTGTCGAGTTGTTGCACCAAGTGTTGCAACTGAGCCGGATCGCAGGGATCCAGTTGGACGTGCGCCGCATCGAACTGTTGGAAGCGCCGGCCGGATTCGATCCATAGGCAAGGTGTCGCGGCGGCAAAACGTTGCGCCAAGGCCGGCGCGTCGCAGAAGAGCAGCAATCGCGACTTGCGTGGCTCTGCTTCATCGGCATCGGTTGAAGGAAGCGGTTGCTCGCGCCGACTAGGCAGAAACAATCGGGTTGGGTGATCGGTGTCGGCGACGGCGGCCTGTGCAGTGAATCCGGTGATTGAGGCAAGTACCTGACCGTGATCGTCGAGCATTTGGAGATCGCAACGTCTCAGGTCGTTATTGCCGCCTGGATTTGCGCGACGCTCGGTCAGGACCCAAAGCTGTTTTGGCAGCGGCGCGTGGAGCTCGATCGAGGTGAGTTCGAACGGCAAAAAGGGACGGCGCTCGTCCCTGTCGGCGAAAAGAACGAAACTGGTTTGCAAAACACTGTCGAGCAGGGCTGGATCGAGACTGTCGGGCGTTGAACTGAAACGGGTTTGCGTGCTCAAGTCGACGCGGGCCAGGCTACCCTCGTCGTTGCACCACAGTTGCGCCAAACCTCGGTAACAGGGGCCGTGATCAATGCCGCGTTGCTGCATGCTTGCGTAAATACCGTCGATGTCAACGGGTCGGGAGAAGCGGGTTCGCAATTGCTCCAGGTCGAGCGGCGCCGGCCGCTTGCGCTGATCGAACCCGATCAAACCCGCAACTTTGGTGCGGTGTGACGCCGTCGGGTTGTGGTCCGAACGGTTGTGGCCGGAATCCTCGCTGGACGAACCACTCGGGTCAAATTCGCCTTCCTCGGCGCAGGTCAAACCGAAATGCAGTTGGTCGCCCTTACGAGAAAAGCGGATTTCCACCTGAGTACGTTCGATTACGGCGATGGGCGCTTGCCAAACGATGCGCTCCAGGCGGGTGACCCTGCGTTGCGCCGCGAAGGCGGCGGCGAAACGCGCCATTTCCAGCCCGGCGGTTGCCGGCAACAAAGGCCGACCGTTAATGCGATGTTGCGCCACCAATGGGAGACGGCTATCGAGCAAGCCGGCGAATCGAAGCGCATGCAATGTGCTCAAGTTTTCATGAACCAAAGGATGGTTCAGCCAGGAGTCCGTGGTAGGTAGCGGCTCGACGGGTCGTTTTTCCATCGTCGGCCAGTGGGCTACCGCTTCGAACGCATAGGTGGGCAAGGGAATACGTCGTGGCTGATAGGTAGTGTCGCCTTGTGGCCAAACGATGTCGGCGCCTTGACACCAGCGCCGAATGTTTTCGCAGGTGCGCGGATTCAGGGCGGCACCCAGTTCGCCGCTCGGGATCTCGTTGGTGTCGTTTGCCGTGATCCAACGAGGCTGGTGCTGTTCGCCGTTCGCTTCGGTCGCAAGGTAATCGGACAGGGCCGTTTGCAATTGGTTGAGATTGGTAGCGGGAAAAACGACGCGTTGGGCCATGGCCTCGCGTCCTTGTTGCAGGGTGAAGGCCACATCGGCGAGCTCGAGGGCGTCGTCCGCGTCCCGGTTAAGGAACTGTCGCAGGCGATCTACATTGCCACGAAGGCTCGATGGGTTGCGGGCTGAAAGGGGAACCCAATGGGGTTCCTGTTCGCCCGTTGCGCCGGGATGAACCTTGTCACGCGGTGTAGCTCCTGGCCGGGCCGGGTATTCTTCCACGATCAAGTGAACACAGGCGCCACCGATTGCGAACGAATTGATGCCCGCGCGGCGAGGCCGTTCATCCTTGCCGGTCCGGCGTCGGTGCCACGGGTTCGCCGCCGCCGAGATCGCCAGTGGCCCGCCGCTTAAATTGAGATCGGGATGCGGCTCCTGGAAATCGCGGTTATGGGGAAAGACGCCGTTGTGCATGCCCAGTAGGACGTGAAACAGTGCTGCGATGCCGGCGGCCGGTTCCAAGTTGCCCACGTGGGTTTTGACTGATGCCAGCGGCAGCGTCGCGGTTCGGTTTTCGGGTGTAAACGCCAGGCTGAGAGCGGTCAGCTCGACACTGTCGCCGACCGGTGTGCCGGTACCGTGCGCTTCGATGTAATCGAGGTCGTCGGCTGTCAGGTCCGCTTGGGCGAGAGCCGTTTCGATCAGCTTGGCGTTGGCGCGTCCGTTGGGCGCGGTCAGCGATTGGCTGCGACCACCGTGGCCGACGGCGGCGGCGCGAATCACGCCGTGAATGCTATCGCCATCGGCAATAGCGCGTTGGAGCGGTTTAAGCAGCACCAGCCCAACCCCTTCGCCGCGCACGAAACCGTCGGCGCGGGCATCGAAAGCACGGCAGGTCCCGCCGGCGCTGACGACACCCAAATCGGCCGCGGCCGCCATCGACCAGGGCGCGATGAGGGTATTGACACCACCGGCGAGGGCGGCTTCGACTTCGCCGCGCGCCACCCCACGGCAAGCCTGCACCAACGCCAACGTCGCCGAAATGCAATTGGCATCGACGACCGAACTTGGTCCCTTGAGGTCGAAGTAGAATGAGAGACGATTGGCCAAAAGCGCATTTTGGTTGCCGAGCCCGGTTTGGATGTCCCGAACGCCGCAATGACGCAGCAGCTCGCGATACTCACCTTGAATGGCGCCGATGTAAACGCCGGTTTGACTGCCTGCAAAAGCACCGGGTCGGTAGCCGGCATTTTCAAAGGTGGACCAGGCCGTTTGCAGCAGGAGCCGTTGGCGCGGATCCATCGCGCGCGCGTCCAGTGGCGAGAGGCGGAAGAGACGGTGGTCGAAATGCTCGATGTTGTCGAGGAACGCACCCAAATGCGCACCGGCGCGGCGGATGGGCGCATCGAGAATGGCCTCCAGATTGCCGGGAAACCGTTTGGCGGGGAACGGTTGCACGCGCTGAACCTGCTCCCGGCCGAACACTTGTCGTGCCAAGGTGCTTAGGTCGGGCGCACCCGCAAAGCCGCCACTCATGCCGACGATGGCGACATCGTAGCGGTCCGGGCGCTTAGGCTCCCTTGGTTGGGCGTGGACACCCGATGCGACTGCCGTTGGACGGGTGCGCGGCTGTTCGCTGGTTGGCGGGCCGTTGGGTTGCGATGCGTTTGGTCTTTCCGTCAGTGCGGCGCGAATGGCGGCACCGTGACGGTGCATCAGCTCTTGCCGCAGGCCCTTCAGCCCGGCTTCGCCGTAAAAGATGCCTTTGGCGAGCGGAACGCCCAACCGCTCACTCATTTTGCCGGCCCACTCGCCGAGAACGAGTGAGTCGACGCCGTAAGTGTCGAGCATGTCGTCCGCGCTGATTTCGTCAGGGTCCATTTTGAGTAACTCGGCGAGGCCGGCGCGCATGACCCGGTCCAACCGGGTTTGGATCAGTTCGTCTTCATCCGTGTCGTGCTTGTGGTCTGGCAGGAGAGTGGCGTCGCTGGATGGCGCGGATTGCGTCGTCGTGCTTTGACCCGTCGCCTCGCACCAATAGCGTTCGTTGGCGAATGGATAGGTTGGCAGCGGCACACGCCGTGCGGCTTCATGGTTGAACAGCGTGCACCAGTCGCCTTCCATACCGGCTACGTAATCTTGCGCGAGCGCTTCTAAGGCGGCGACAGTGAGATGTCGACCCTCGGTCAAAAGGTTTGCCGCCGCTGCCAGGCGCTGCTCGGCGGCTTCGATTTGCTGCGCGGTCGGTTCGCTGTTTTTGTCGCGGTTAAAGTAAAGCGCGGTGTTGGGTTGTCCCTTGCTGAAGTCGGTCAAACCGATGCGCAGGCTGTCGCAATCGGCCGCAACCGTTGCAAGGTGGTAGGCGAAGCGACTGCGGCCGATGAGGCAGGTCATGGCCACATCGTCGAGACGTGCCTGAGGTTGTTGTTCCAACCAGTGCGCCAAATCGCGGGCGCGGTCGCGTAACTGGCTGGGCGTGCGGGCCGAGAGCCCAATCAAATAGTGCGGTTGCCGCGGTTGCTCGCGCTCGGCGGCGGTGAAGGCGCGGACCACGGCGTGGGCGTTGGTGCCGCTAAAGCCAAAGGCGCTGGCGGCACCGATGCGTGGTCGGCCTTCGGGCCAAGGTCGGCTTTTGGTGGGAATGTAAAACGGGGTGCCCGACCAATCGACAAGCGGGTTGGCCTGGTCGAAACCGGCCATCGCGGGAATGCGCCCCCGTTCCACGGACAAAACGAGTTTGATAAAACCGGCAATGCCGGCAGCGGCCAAGGTGTGGCCGATGTTGCTTTTGACCGAACCGATGGCGCAGTATTGCCGCTGTTGGGTGAACTGCGACCAGGCTTCACTCAAGCCTTCGATTTCAATTGGATCGCCGATTCGGGTGCCGGTCCCATGAGCTTCGACCAAGCCGATTTGGTTCGGATCAATCGCCCGTTTGCGATAAAGATCGCTGATCAATTGGGCTTGGGCCGTGGCGCTGGGTGCCGTCATACCGTGCGTTTTTCCGTCTTGGTTGAGGGCCGTGCCCAGTACGACGGCGTGAATATGGTCGCGATCACGCAGCGCATCGGTCAGTCGTTTCAAAACCACGACGCCGACGCCTTCGCCGAGAACAATGCCGTCCGCCTTGTGGTCGAAGGCGCGGCACGCGCCGCTGGGTGAAAGCACGCCGGCACGGCCCAAAAGAATCAAGAACCGCGGTGTGTTCATGAGGGCGACGCCCCCGGCCAGTGCGGTGTCGCAGGTCCCGTCGCGTAGCGATTGGCACGCCAGATGGACCGCGACCAAGGAGGAAGAACAAGCGGTATTGACGGTCATGGTCGGCCCTTTCAAGTTGAGGTAGTAGCTCAAACGCGAGGGCAACATGGCCTCATAATTACCGGTCAGCCGCGCATGCTCGGCAACCAAGCCGTTGCGGTCGACGAGATCGGCGTAATCGGCGGCATTGAACCCGGCGAAGATGCCGGTTTTACTGCCGCGCATCGCGGGACCAGCGTGACCGGCGCGTTCCAAGGCACGCCAACACTCCTGCAAAAACATGCGCTGCTGCGGATCCATCAGTTCGGCGTCGTGCGGTGATATGTGGAAAAAGCGTGGATCGAAGCGGTCGAGGTCTTTTAGGAAAGCGGCCGATTTGACGGAGACGCGATCGCGCACCTCGGCATCGCTGTGGTAAAAATCGGACCGGGGCCAGCGGCTGATCTCGCCGACCGCACTTTTTTCGGCCAGCAGGTTTTGCCAGAACTGATCGAGGTTGGGTGCATCGGGGAAGCGGGCCGACATGCCGACGACGGCGATGGCGTGTTCGTCGTCGGCTGGTGTGGGGTGACCCTGATCGCTGCCGCATGGGTCGGCCTCGCGTATCCGTACGTGCCCTGTTTCGCGGGGGTCCCTCTTCGCCTGTGCCACCGTTGGTGTGCTCGATTGGATCGCGGCCGGTACCGACTCGCGTGCTGGTGTCGGCAAGGTGTCGGCGTGGTGATGGGCGATGTGTTCGGCCAAGGCTTCGATCGTGCCGAAATTGTAGAGGTCGGTGGCGCGCAGTTGAATCGCGAGGCGGTGGTTGAGTTGTTCGATGACCTCGAGGCTCAGAATCGAATCGACCCCCAACTCGCCATAAGTCGCATCGGCGCTGAGCGCCTCGCCTGGCATGGCCAGGACCTCGGCCAACACGCTGCGAATGACGTGGCGCACTTGTGCTTTTGCCACATGGCCGTTCGCCACGGCTTCGCTTCCCTGTTTTTGGGGTTTGGCCGTCGTTACAGTGGCCACGGCGGTTTGTTGGGGGGCGGTTGTTTGGCTGTCGTTGTCGCTTGCCGCATGTGTCGCCGCCGCGCGACACACAAACACGCTCTGCTCGCCGCTGACGGGATGGGCGCTGTCGAGGCCCAACGTGGTCAAATCGCTAAAACCGGAGGCGGCAAGGACCTCGGCCCATCCGCTGCGATTGGCCAGCGGACTGTGTTCGAGCCTCAGTTGCGCATCATTGAAGCACCACCAACCTTCCAATAGCCCGAACGTCAGTGTGGCGCAATCCTCGAGGCTGGTGCATTCGTTGATGATCAACCAGCCGCCCTCGCCCAACAGCGCGCGAACGTGAGCGAGGGTGGTTTGGAGCGACGCGGTTGCGTGGAGCACGTTGGTTGCCAAAATCAAATCGTAGGCGCCGCGGGCGAAGCCCTGTTCCATCGGCGAGTGTTCAATGTCCAGTACCGAGAAATGCAACCAGGGTCGACCTTGAGCAGCGAAGTTCTTGCGACCGTGGTGCAGAAAGCCGCGAGAAAGGTCCGTGTAATCGTAGTGAATGCGCGCCGCGTGCGGTTCGAGTATGTCCAGCAACAACCGGGTCGTACCACCGGTTCCGGCGCCGATCTCCAAGATTCGCAGCGGACGGCCGAGATGTTGGCTGGTCTCCAAGAGTCGGGCCACGCTCCAAACCACCAGGCGATTGGCGTGATCGGCTTTAGGGTTGCCGCGGTAAATTTTCTCGATCAGGGCGGACGAGGCTTTGGGGAACATGATCTCCGTGGCGGCCATCTCACCCCGCAAAACCTCGTCGAAGGCTGACAAACAGGTTTCGACCAGGTCGAAATAGGCGACTAAATGCGGGTGCTGTCGCCGTGCGGTGGAAAAGCGCTGCCGCCATTCGTCCGGATGATTCTCGGCACGGAATTGGGTAAGCCGTTCTGTACCGCGAAGTTTCGTGTCGCCCTCGGGAACGAGAAGTTTGGCGCGGACCAACATATTCAGCAAAGCATGGAGTAAGCGTTCGTGTTGCGGATCGAGGTCGATGTGTTGGCGAACTTCATCGAGCGTGAGTTGCTCATCCCTGTTGTTGAGCAAGCCATTGCGGTTGAAAAAGGCCAACAAGCCGGTGATACAACAATCCTGCAACGCACTAAAAGCGGCAATCAGTTGATCACGCGTTTGTGCTTGCAGCCGGGGCGCATCGATTTCCAACCAGGCGCCCGGTGGGCGAAGTTCGGCCGAGGCCACGGCCCTGGGGTTGGGGTCCTGTGCCAGGCCCAATTGGGCAAGCAGATGTGGTTCGGCCGGTAGAATTAAGGTTTGCACGGCTTGATTCACAATCAGCCGTTCCGTGAGATCCAAGCCGAGCGTCACCTTCAGCGGTCGAAATCCGACCGCCGCTACCGTTCGTTTACGTTGCGCGTCCCAGTCGGACACCTCCAGTTCCCATAGCCCCCAATTTAGCGTGTGAATCGGTGTGTGACTGGGCCAAGCATGTGCCACCGCGTCCTGAAAGCGACAGGCGGCACTGTAGTTAGCCATACCTGCTTGGCCCAATTGGGCCTGGCAAGACGAAAAGAAAAGGACAAAATCGATTGGGCGCGCGGCGAGCTGAGCCCAGAGATGACGGGTCCCGTCGTATTTGGCATCCAAGCCCTCGCGAAAACGCTCCAGGCTAATCCGACCGATACGTCCATTGCGGTCGACCATGGCGGCATGGATCACGCCGTGAAGTGCGCCAAAGCGCGCCGTAACCTTTTGGAGCAGTGTCTCCGATTGTTCGACGTCGCCGATATCAGCCTGAAAATAGGCAACTTCAGCGCCTTGATCGCGCAATTCCCGCAACCAGGCGCGATTGGCCGTGGTTGCTTCACGCCGGCCGCAGAGTGCCAATCGGGCGCCATAACGCTGCGCCAGGTGTTGCGCCAATTTTCGGCCGATTCGGCCCATACCACCCAAAATCAGGTAGGTGGCGTCATGACGCCAACCGCGATTTCCCGGGCTTGCGGCTTCAGACACGGGATCGGCCAAGGGAACGAAAAACTGTTCGTAACGTTGTTCACCGCGATGAGCGCGTTCTTGGATGGGTGCCGTTTGCGCGGGTTCGGCGAGGAAGCGAACGACCCTTTCATCGAGCGCTTGACCTTGAAGATCGAGGTCGACACAGTTAAACCTTTGCCGCGGATACTCGCGCGCCATCGTTTTGACCATGCCCCACAGTTCGGCACCGGCCGGATTGACCCGATCCTCGGCGGTGACCTTGACCGTATTGACGAGCAGGATGTCCCATTGGCAATTCGGATGTAAATGGTGGTCGCGTTCGAAGCGTTGCACGAGGTGATAAAGCGCTTCGATGCCTTGTTGGCGATGGTGATGCCAAGCCGCGTGGTCGTCGGCCGGTAAGCGACGAAGCCGTGCGGCACTGAGGAAACATACGCGATCGAAGGGGATGTGCCGGGGCCAATCGGCGTCATTGACGGCCGCGCCGCTATCGCTTTGAGGCAATACCAAATGGGTCACCTGAGCCTGGCGAAAATGGGCTGAGACCGCATGGCGAAGCGGCTGTTGATCGTCGCGGCTGACGATCAGAACCTGTCGGTGCACCGCATGAGCGGCTGCCGTCGGGTTTGGAGAAGCCGAGTTAGGGTCCGTGTCGGCCGGGGTTCCGGTTTCTTTCTCGGTCTTCAAAAGTCGCCAACTGGGTTGGTAGCAGCATTCGAGTGGGGCTTCCTTGGCTGTCCCGACGCGCTCGAGTTCCTCGGCCCAGTAGCGTTGTTTGGCGAAGGGATAGGTGGGTAGCGGGATTCGGCGCGGTAGTTCACGACCGAACATTTGGGTCGGCGCTACGGCGTCGCCCTTCAACCACGCTTGGGCCTGGTCGACGATATGTCGTGGGCGGTTCCGCCATGGGTGTAGCGCAACGGACTGCGTTTGCGGGTCGGCCAAAACCAAGCTGGTGGATGTGCCGTCCCTGAGCCAGCTTTGAAGCGCGGTAGCCAATAGTTTTGGATCTTCGCCGATCCAGGCCAGGCGGTAGGCAAACTGTTCGCGGCCAATCAGGAGGCTGTAACAGATCGCTTCGAGATCTTCGTTGCAGTCGGCGAGGTAGCGAGCAAATTGGGCCGCGTGGACTTGCAACTGTTGCAGACTTTTGGCGCTCAGGGTGAACAACTGGTCGCCGCCGCCTTGCGGCCGAACCGCCGGCGGGGGTGCCTCGGCGAGCACCGCATGCGCGTAGCTGCCGGCGAGGCCGAAGGCACTGACGCCGGCCAGACGCGGGCCCTGTTCTGGCTGCGGCCAATCCCAAGCCTGTGTTTCGATGGCGAAGGGCGAATCGGCCAGGGGAATGTAGGGATTCAAATTTTTGAAGGTCGGCATGGGTGGAATGTGACCGTTTTGCAGGCAGAGCACGGTTTTGATGACGCCGGCCAAACCGGCCGCCGAACCCAAGTGACCGATGTTGGCTTTGATCGAGCCCAGCCGACAAAAGTTACGGCGCTCGCCGTGGGTTTGCATTGCATTGGTCAGAGCTTGGAATTCGATTGGATCGCCGAGACGGGTGCCGGTGCAGTGTGCTTCGATGTAGCCGAGATCGGCCGGATTGATCGCCGCATCGCGCCAGGCTTGCAACAGTAACGCCGATTGCAGTTCGGGGCGCGGTGACGTTGGATTGTTGGCTCGGCCACCGTGATTGATGGCGCTGCCGCGAATGACGGCGTGGATGTGATCACCCGCTGCCAGTGCTTCGGACAGCGGTTTCAGCAGGAGCGCGGCGACACCTTCGCCCGGCACGTAACCGTCGGCATCGGCATCGAAAGTGTGGCATTTGCCGCTGGGCGAGAAGGCTTGCATCGCCGATACATATATATAGTGTAGGGGACTGATGAGAATGCCGACCCCGGCGGCCAGGGCCATGCTGCAGGAGCCGTCACGCAGTGCCTGGCAGGCCAGATGCAACGCGGTTAGAGATGATGAGCAAGCCGTATCGACAGGCAGGCTGGGGCCTTGCAAATCCAACGTGTACGAGATGCGACCCGAAAGCGATGATAGCAGCGCGCTGGATGCGTGGTGTCCGTGCAGCGGAACCCGACGGCGTAAAATTTCGTCCCAGTATTCCTTCAGGCTGGCGCCCACAAAGAGCCCGGTATCGCTGCCACGCAGGTCGGGGGCGCGCCCGGCATCTTCAGCGGCGGCGTACACGGTTTCCAGTAACAAGCGCAATTGGGGATCGAGCCAAACTGCTTCACGCGGAGGAATGTTGAAAAAGAGTGGATCGAAGCGGTCGACCTCGATGAAGGAACCCCACCGACTGTAGCTGTGATCGGCGCGACCCGCTTGCGCGTCGTACCAACGATCCACATCCCAGCGCGAGGTGGGAATCGGGCCGACCGTGTCGCGCCCGGCGCGCAAGTTAGACCAAAGTTGCTGGTAGGTTTCAGCTCCGGCAAAGCGCGATGCCATGCCGATGATCGCGATGTCCCGATCGCGAACCGGATGGTGATCCGGGGCCTCGAGTTCGCGTGTGGTCGCCGAGCGGGCGGCATTCAGGGCTGTCTTCTCGATGTCGCCGTTTCGGTCTAATCGTTTTTGCCCGTCCGCCGAGCTTGTCAAGGGTACGGAAACGGCGTCGGTTGGAGCGGCTTCGACCGTTTGCGCCAAAGCGCCGACGCGCTCGAGCGCGTCGTGGTGGTGTTCGAGAAAATAGCGACCCAACTCGTTGAGGTTCTGGTATTCGAAAAACAGGGTTGGGTAGAGTTCGACGCCCAACGCCGTTTCAATGTTGCCACCGATCGCGATGAGTTGATGGGATTCCAGGCCCTGTTCCATAAAGTGACGGTCGCGATGAAATTCCGTGGCGCCGCCGTTGTCGGCTTGAATCAAGTCCGCAATGTGGCGATGTAGGAAGGCGATTGTTCGGTCCAAGTCGGTGTCGTTGTTGGGTGGTGCCTTGGATGTGACGCTGGCTCCGGCCGGTGGGACGGTCGCGGGTCGCTCGGCAGCGGGTTGCTCGTTCGCCTGTGTGGTGGACGAGTGCAAATGCAGAAACGAATCGCGCCCAACCAAACGGTGAACAAAACCATCGATCGAGACGCAGATCCGCCCTTGGTCGTCGACGATGCGGAAATCAAGGGTGAGTTCCTGGTCTTGGCGGTTCGTGATGGTGGCGTAGCACCAGCACCGGGAGGCGGGCGGCGCAAAAAAAACGATGCGGCCGATGGCGAAGGGAACCCACATCAGATCGTCGCGTTGGTCGAGACTGGTTTGCGGCGATTGAGCGGCCATCGCGGTGATAAATCCTGCGTTCAGCAAGGCCGGCAGCACCTGGAAGGCATAACTGGCCTCTGTCACAGGGTGATCGCACGTGAGCAGTGCCGTCGCACCCTCTTTTTTGGCATAAACGCATTGAACGACATCGAGGGCGGGGGCGCAGTCGAGCAGGCGGCGACCGCGCAGTTCGGCGCGCTCGATGAAGCGGGCATTCCTTTGCGCGGCCTTTAAGTCGAACGGATCAGGCGTGGCGACCAGAGGGGTTTCAACCCATTCGCAACGTGCCGCAACCTGCAGTTGCGCAGCATCTTCGCTGGAGAAGGTACTTTCGAGAATTTTCTTTTCGCCATGGTGCTGCAGGCGGCCGACCAGCGTGACACCTTGACGCTCGTGCAACCAAATCGGCTTGAGAAACACCCAATTCCGCGTCGTGATCGGCATCGTGCCGTGGAAACGCAGCCGCGCCAAGTCGAGCAACAGCGAACAGTGCGTGACACCGAGTAAGACGGGCTTCCCAAAGACCTGGTGTGCGCGAGTGAAGGGTTCGTCGGCAAGAAAGGAGCGCCGCAACTGGTCGCCTCGGGTCTTTGTTTCGATGGCGGTGTAGGCTTCTAACGGGGTGATTTGTTTGGCTTTGAGTTTACTGAGTATGGCATCGAATGAATCGGTCATGGGTCCTTCCTGTTAGCAGTCACGTGGGTTTCGCGTTTTGGGCGGACAGTGGCGGCGTCGGCTTGGTCTTCGGGCCGGAGTAGGGCGGTACCCGCTAGGTCTTCGAGCCAGCGGCGCAGGGCGACCCCGTCGTGCAATAAATCGTCGAGGTCGCTGTCGGTTGGCGCGAAAAGGTCGTGATTGCGGCGCTGGAAAGCAGGGGCCGGCAAAGGCTGGCGGGCGTTTGCCGTTGGCAAAACCTGCTCCAAAATGAGGTGGCAATTGGTGCCGCCGAAACCGAAAGAGGAAATCGCGGCGCGGCGGGGTTGGGAACGTTCCGGCCAGGGGGTCGCTTCCAGCACCGGGTAAAACGGCGAGTCCTGGAAGCGGAAGCGTGGGTGGGGTTGAAGACAGTGAAGGGTTGCCGGAATCAAATCCTGTTGAAGGATCAGCACGTTTTTGATCAAGCTTGCGATGCCGGCGGCGCGCAACAAGTGGCCGATATTCGATTTGAGCGAACCAATCGCGCACGTTGCCCTGGCCGCGGTGCGACCGTAGGCATGGGTTGCGGCACGGACCTCGATCGGATCGCCCAACGAGGTACCGGTACCATGAGCTTCGAGATAATGGATGTCGGCCGGGTCGACGCCGCTGTCGGCCAGCGCGGCGCGAATCACCTTGGTCTGCGCTTCGCCGTTGGGAACGGTCAAACCCATGGTGTGGCCGTCGTTGTTGACCGCCGAACCGCGGATCAGCGCCAGAATGCGGTCGCCGTCGGCGCGTGCGCGGTCGGCCCGTTTGAGCATTACCATGCCCGCCCCTTCGCCCAACACGAAACCGTCGGCGTCGCGATCGAAGACACGGGTTTGGGGCGAGGCGGCCAAGACGCCGGCTGCCGCAAATTTGAGGTGGCTGTAGGGCCCGATGTGGAGCTCCACGCCGCCTGCCAATGCCGCGTCGCATTCGCCTTGGCGCAGTGCTGAAACCGCTTGGTGTACCGCAACCAAGGACGATGAGCAGGCGGTGTCGATGACCTGGGCCGCGCCTTGCAAATCGTAAAAATCGGCGATACGGGCCGCCATCATGTTGGGAATGCTGTTGACCACCAGGCGTTTGTGAGCCCAGTCCGGCAATTCGTGCCAGCGATGCCGCAGGTAATCGCTTTCACCACCGGCGATGTAAACCGCGGTGCGCGTCTTGGCGATCTCGATTTTGTCGTATCCGGCATGACACAAGGTGGCGGCGGCGATCTCGAGAATGAGGCGGTGATGCGGGTCAAGCACCGCTGCTTCACGGTGATCGATGGCGAAGTACTCGGCATCGAAGCCGTAGATGTCGTCGAGCAACGCGGCCCATTTTGCGTATGTGCGGCCCGGTTGGTTCTTTTGAGGCGCATAGTACTCTGCAATCGACCAGCGATCGGCTGGAACTTCGGTGACGGCACTTTTGCCGGCTTGCAGAAGTTCGATGAATCGTTCGGCATTGTTCGCCCCTGGCAGGCGGCAGGCCAAACCAATCACCGCGATGTCGCGCGCCTCGCGGGGCGCGTTGTACCGTGCCACCGGGTTGTGGCCGGTAGGTTGGTGAGAATCGCTCGATGGGTCCTGGTCGATGCTTTCGGGGGCGGTGTTCAAGAGTTCCGAAAATTTTGACGATGGGGTTGACCTTTGGTCGTCCTCGAGGTTTGTCGGTGGTGGATCCGGTGGCGGGGTCCGATCCTTTTCCGGTACCTCGGACTGCTGTGTCGATGGGACTGGGTTTGACGCAATCAGGTTTGGCACAGAGTCGTACAGGTGATCGGCCAAGGAAGATAAAGTGGAGAGTTCGACGAATAACGAGGGTTCCAGCACTAATCCCCAGCGTTCTTCGATGCGGTTGAGCAGGGTCATCATCATGATCGAATCGAGGCCGTACTGTTCCAGCGATTCTTCCGTGTCGATATCTTCGGCATCGACCTTGAGGACGGCCATGCAAAGCTCGGTCAAGTCGGCCAGTAATTGAAGTCGGTCAAGCTTGTCTGCGATTCTGCCGCCGGGAGGTGAGCCATGGGATGTTTCGCCCTGGCGTTCAGCGGGTTCCGGCAACGGTGCCAAACCGGATCGGCTGGCCTGGGCAGATGGATCGCCAGCGCCGGCAAGAACGGAACGTCCTTGGTGTTGCGATGGGTGATTGGGGTTGGCGTTGGCCTCGTCGGGACCGAGCGGTTGGTCCGTCCCTTCCTGGTGATTGGTGGCTCTTGCTGACAGTTGATCGCAGTGGATGTCGTAAATCCGGCACAACTGTTCGCGCTCACCGCAGATGACGCCGGTGAGCGGCGCTTGGCTTGCCAACAAGGCATCAAAGACAAGCAAGCCGTTGGTGCTGTCGAGTGAACGCAGTCCGAACTTCTTCTCGAGCCACGCTTCGGTTTCAGCGTCAATGCCCATGCCGCCCTCGGCCCAAAGAGGCCAGGCGATGGATTGTGTGACACCAAAGCGCCTACCCGCGGCGCTTTCGCGATTTCGCCAGGCGGCAAAGTGGTCGAGGAAACGATTGGCGTAAGCGTAGTCGCTCTGGCCGATATTGCCGAGTAAGCCGGCGATCGAAGAGAACAGGATAAAGTGTTTCAGGTGACGGTTGCCGAGCGCCGCATCCAAATTCAGCACGCCTTCGACTTTGGGCGCATAGACGTGACGCCATTGCGCGAGGGTTTTGTCGGCCAGCCGGCTGTCGTGCGTCACACCGGCCGCGTGGATCACACCTTCGATTGGCCCCTGGCGACGGAAGATTTCAGCCAGAACCGTTTGTACCTGGCTGCGATCCCTCAGATCACAGCGGTAGTAGTGCGTTTCACCGCCGAGCTGACCCAAGCGCTGCTCGGTGTGTTCGATTTCCGTGCCGCGAGGACTGCGGCCCAAAAGCGCCAAGCGGGCACCCTGGGCGGCGAGCCGGTGCGAAAATAATTGACCCAGGCCGCCCATTCCGCCGCTAATCAACCACAAAGTGCCTGGCTCAGCCTGCCACGTGCGCGTTTCAAGCGGACGCCGACGGTATTGTTTAATCTCACGAACGCCGCCGCGATAACGAATTTCGGTCGCATCGTCATCGGTTGCGCTAACTTCGCCCCACTGTAAATCGGGTCGGTTGCGGTCAACGGCCGTCAGGCTGGTTTTGAGACGCGGTATTTCACGGTGAACCGACTGCAAAAATCCGCTTAGCGCGGCACAGGCAAGTCCCGATTTGGTTTGGCCGTCGTAAAACACGCGCCAATCGATGCGCCGGTCGAGCCGAATCTTGGCCAGCGCCGCCGCAAACGCAAAGCAGGCGCTCACGGCGCGGGGTGGCGCCGTGCCGATTTCTTCGTGCCACCGCAGCGGCCAAGCGTGAATGAATCGGTGTGGCAACCGATCGGATTGAATCAAGTGTCGGAGCAGCTCGCCGTAGTCTTCGATGGAGGTTGGGTCCAGTTCGAAACGCTGTGCGTCCAGTTGGCGGAAACACGCGCCGGGTTGGACCAGCAGCGCATTGGGCCATTGTTGGCACTGCTTCCACAAGGGGCCGGCCTCGTCGAAGAGCAGAATGGCCGGTTGAAAACGGTCGGCAACGGTCGGGTGCGCGGGAAGCCAGGCCTCATCGAAGAGGGTGACCTCCGCGCCGAGCGGCGATTGTGGCGCAGTACTGGGGCGAATTGACGGTGTGAGGCGGCGTGCGCTGAACTGAACGAATTCAGCGACGACCCGGCCTTCGTCGTCAGCCAGGATCAGGTCGAACGTGAGCATGCCGCGGCCGACAGCGGTGCGTCTCGAATAAACCCACAACGCGCCTTGCAGCTTCCGATGGATCCGTAATTCGCCCAGGGAAAAGGGAATGTAGGGCGCGGGATCGCCGTTTTGAACGGGCGCGAGGCAGGCTGTTACCTGTAACGCGCCGTCGAGCAAGGTCGGTTCCAGGAAGTCGCCCCCAGGGTCGGTGACGGTACCCGGCAGTGCGTCGGCGCGCGTAATCCGGGCCAAAGCCTCGTCTTCACTGTGACCCAGTTCCTGGATGGTTTGAAAACTGGGGCCGTAGTTGAGCCCCTGCGCGGCGAACGCGGTGTACACCCTTGCCGCGCTTTGACGGTGCGGCAAACGCGCAGCGATGCCCTTGAGGTGGAGCGGCGCGATGGTTTGCGGCCGATCCCGGTGAAGGCGCCCTTGTACATGGCTGATTTCTTCACCCGCGCTGTCGGCGGTGACGATGGTAAACGACAAGCTGCCGTTGTGCGGTTCTAGGCGTGTCCAAATCTCGCTGCTAGGTAGGCGCGGTTGCAAAGGCTGTGTCCAGAAAACGCGACTGAAACGCCGAATCGGTTGGCGGGTGGCAATCGCGCCGGCGGCACGAGCGAGTTCGAGGTAAGCCACGCCCGGTAGCGTGATCCGGCCCTGCACGAGGTGATCGGCCAATAGGCTTGCATCAAGCGGGCAGTTGCACAGGCATTCGAAGCGTTCGAATGTCGCGCGGTTGTGTTGCGAGAGCGGGTGCAACCGGTTCGTGGGTTGGGTCGCTTTGGCCGGTGGGGCGATCGGTGCCATCGGCTCAGCCATTGGCATCGCTTTGCCGGCGAAGGGGTAGGTCGGCAGGACGATCCGGCGCGGTGTGTGGTTGTGGTGGAGTAAGTGCCAGTCGACATCGGCGCCCAGAACCCAGATCTGTGCGAGTTGCGGCAAGTCGCCTTCTTCAGCCAACGCCTGAACATAGAGTGCGCCGGGGCGGCCCTTGAGCTGGAAACCTTGGGCGGGGCCTGTGCGGCTGTCATCACACCACAACCCGTCCGCGTTGTCGGGGTTCTCGGCAAAGCGACGCAGTATCGCGGTGGTTTGGTTGAGGCCGTTGGCAACCAAAGCCAGGCGGTGGCGATGATGGACGCGACCGATTTGTAGGGTGAAGGCGACATCGGCCAAACAGGGGCGATCGTCGTCGGGTGCCTGACTGCTTTTGTCTAGAAAGGTCGCCAGTTGTATTGCGAGCTCGGTGAGTTGTTGTGGCCGCGTTGCAGAAAGCACGATCACTTGCGGTCCAAACGCCTGGTCGGCAGGGTTGGCGCGATCGGGCGCCTGGTAGCTTTCGAGAATCAAATGGGCGTTGACACCGCCCGCGCCAAACGAACTGACGGCAGCGCGATAGGGGAGCGGTTGGCCTTGCTCATTTTGTTGACGCGACCAGGCTTGGCTTTTTTGTTGTACGCGGAACGGCGTGTGCTCAAAGGCAATATTGGGGTTGGCTTGGGTTGCGTTGAGCGATGGAACCAGGCGGCGATGACGAAATTGCAGCAGAATTTTGGTGACGCCGGCGATCCCGGCGGCAGCTTCCAGATGGCCGATGTTGGCCTTGACGCTGCCGATGGGACAGGGTTTGCGCTCGGCGCTGGGGCTGCCGTAAACGCGGCTCAGTGCTTCGATTTCAATCGGATCGCCAAGCGCGGTGCCGGTGCCGTGCGCTTCCACATAGCCGATTTGGGTTGGATCCAGCGCGGCCTGATGCAGGCAGGTGCGGACCAATGCGGCTTGGGCGTTGGGGTTGGGGACCATGTACCCATTGGTGTTGCCGCCATGGTTGATGGCGCCGGCAAGGATGACACCATGGATTGGGTCGCCGTCCCGTTGTGCGTCCGCCAGCGGTTTGAGTAACACCACGCCCACACCTTCGCCGGGAACGAAACCGTCGGCGCCCGCACCAAAGGGACGGCAAACGCCGGAAGGCGACAGCATGCGCTTTTGGCACATCCACAGGTACTTGGTCGGGTGGAGGAAAAGGTTGACGCCTCCCGCCAGGGCGGTATCACATTCCCCCTGTTGTAAACTGCGACAGGCCATTTGAATCGCCGTCAGCGATGAGGAGCAGGCCGTGTCGACCGGCAGGCTTGGACCCTGGAACCCAAAGACATAAGAGATGCGGTTGGCCAACGACCAGGGCAGTGAAATCGGGATGGTGCTTTTGCCCGATTGCCAATGAGCCGGACCTTGCAATGCAAACCCGTAGTTGGTTACGCCGGCGAATACACCGACGCGGTTGGGGCGGTCTTTGGCGGCCCCTTTGAGCTGGGCGGGTGTGGTCGCAGCGTCTTCGATCGCCGCCCAGCAAGTTTCCAGAAAAAGCCGTTCTTGGGGATCCATGGTTTCGGCCTCACTGGGGGCGATGTTGAAAAAAAGTGGGTCGAAACGTGTGATTTGGTCGAGGTACCCGCCCCAGCGGCAGTAAATTTTTCCTTCTCGGGCGCGTTCGGGATCGGCGTCGAACCACGCCTCGGCGTCCCAGCGATCACGCGGAACTTCGTCGATGCAGGTCTCGCCGTTTTCGAGCCGGCTCCATAAGCTATCGAGGTCGGGGCTTTTGGGATACCTACCGGCCAGGCCGATGATCGCAATCGGTTGTGTCGGGGTGCCGTCGCTGTCTCTGCTTGCACGGATCGGGCCTGTTGGCGGCGGCAGCGGTTCCCTTGGCGTGCCGGAATCGTCGCCGGCTTGGTCGATTGCAGCGGGTCGGTGCGCGCCGGCATTTGTTCCGGTCTCGGGTAACTGAAGCCGATTGCCGTAGCGTTGCGTGAGATGATCGGTCAAAAGGTCGAGCGTTTCGAAGCGGTAGAGCAACGTCCGCGAAAAGTCCTCGGGCAAGTAGCGGCTGACGGCCTCGTTGAAGCGATTGACCAAGATCGAATCGATACCGTAATCCTTGAACGGGATGTCGGTCTCGATGCGGTTGCGCGGTAATTTCAATAACTTTGAAAACAGGCTGATCAACATCTCGGCGACCGCTGCGCGCGTTGTGGCGCCTTCATTGGCCGAGGGATGGGCCGCCTCTTGCGCTTCTGGGGTCGGTGACTCGAGTCGTTCGGCAAGCGCCAAATGAGCTGTAAAACGCTGCTGGTCCCCATGGTTGATGATCCAATGAGCGGCTGAGCGGGTGTCGCCCTGGAGCAGGCGGTCGAGCAGTGCACAGCCTGATTCGGTGCCCATTGGTTCCATGCCGCTGGACGCGAAGCGTGAGGCAAAGGTTTGCGGATCCAGTTGCATGCCGCCGTCCTGCCAATAGGGCCAGGCTAGTGATAGCGATAGACCACAGCGCCCCAGCCGGCGGCGCTGTTGGGCAAAACCATCGAGGTAGCCGTTGGCGAAGGCATAATCTGCCTGACCTTGGTTGCCGAGAACGGCCGATACCGAGCTCATACAAACAAAGGCTTTGAGCTCCTGATCCTCGCAGGCTTCGTCCAGATGATGGGCGGCTGCGATTTTGGCGCGCAGTACACGAGCTGCACGCTCGCGTTCGAATTGGACCAAATAGCGGTCGTCGATGGTTCCGGCGGCATGAAGCACGACATCGATGCCGCCGAAGTCGCGTTTGACCGCGTGCACCGCCTGTCGCGTGGCATGGGCGTCGCCGAGATCGACGCTGTAATAACGAGCGATGGCGCCGAGAGCCTGCAAACGGTCGAGCTGGTCCTGTTGGCGCGGACCAAGCGGGCTGTGGCCCAATAGCGCCAGTTGGACCTTGCCCTGGCGGCTCAAGTGCTGCGAGATTCCGGAGCCCAAGGCGCCGCACCCGCCACTGACCAACCACACCGGCGGCCTTGCGGCTCCCGGCATGGGAGCGGCGCTCGGCAATTCGGCTGGCGCGAAGGTCGCGTGGTAAAGCTGTCCTCGTTCAAAACGCAGTGTGAGCGCCTGCCGCTGTTCCAGGGTGGCTGAGAGTGCTGCCGTAATGTCGCGAGGGTCGTTTGCGCAAAGTTCGAGGCTGCTCAACGCCAGGTTGGGTTCTTCACGATGCACGACACGGCTCAGCGCTGCAACCGATTGAGCGAACGGTGAGCCCGACTGTTCGGACTGTGTCACCAGTAGGATGCGATGGATGATGTGCCGGGGTGCCGTGAGGAGCCGGCGTAAATCGGCCATCAGGTCGAGCGCCGCGTCAATGGCCGCGTTCGCGGGTTCGGTTCCCTCGATCTTGGGTGTCACGAACCATATTAGCTGTTGGGAATAGGGGCATTGCATCACTTCTTCAAGGTTGTGATAGGGGCGAAGGGTGGTCGCTGCGGTCAAGTCGGTCAGGCTTTGATCCCTCACGCCGAGCAGGGCGCAACCCGTTGGCAGGCATGTCTGTTCGTTCGACGTGGGAAACGGGCGCCACTTGGTTTGGAACAGACCGATCTGTGCCATGGGGTTTTTTTCGCCGGCGATGGGTCGGTGGTGTTCGTTCGTTGCCCCGATCGAATCTTCGCGACGGGCGATCGGTGGTGTTGGCGCGCCGCCCGTTTCAGGGTTGGCCTGCAAACGCAAGGTCGCCAAGGGATCGAAGCCTTCGATCCAGTAGCGCTCGCGGGCGAATGCATAGCCAGGTAGCGAGATGCGCCGCCCCTTCCAACCGGCCGCATAGCGCGACCAGTCGAGTTGTGCACCTTGGCGGTACCATTCGGCCAGGCGTTTCAAGTCGTTTCGCAGCGCGGTTAGGCTGCGCTTTTCACCATGGGCGGCACACAGTTCTGCGAATGCTTGCGGGTCATGGGTCCCATCGCGTCGTATTTTGCAAATATCGCTTTGTTTGGCTTGCATTAGGTGGTGTTTGAGTTCCGTCAAATCTTTGGCAATTATCGTCAAACGCTGGTTGAAGTGGTCGCGGCCACACAACAACGTGGTGGCGACGTCGGCGGGATGAAGGTCGCCGTTGGTTGGCGCGGCGAGCCAGTCCGCCAAACCTTGTACTTGGGCCAGGACCGCTTCTGGTGTTTTGGCGCTGAAGACAAACAGGTACGCAGCTTGTTCGCGCGGTTGCGCGCGTGGATCGGTCGGCGCTTCCTGTAATACCGCGTGGGCGTTGGTACCGCTGAATCCAAATGAGCTGATACCTGCCAGACGCGGACCACCGCCTTCCGGGAACCATCGACGACATCCGTTGCTGATCAGAAAGGGACTGCCGGCCAGGTTGAGGTGCGGGTTTGGGTTTTGGTAACCCGCACTGGGCGGTATGGTGCGGTGTTCCATCATCAACAGGACTTTGATCATGCCGGCGATCCCGGCGGTCATGATCGTATGGCCGATGTTTGCTTTGTGCGAGCCGAGGAAGCAAAAGTGTTTGCGGTCGGTTTGGTTGCGGAACGCGTCGCACAGGGCCTTGAACTCAATCGGATCGCCTAGTTTGGTACCGGTGCCGTGCGCTTCCAGATAGGTTAGGTCTTCCGGAAAGATACCCGCCCGCGACCATGCATCGAGGAGTAATGCGCGCTGGGCGGGACCGCTGGGCGCGGTAATGCCCGTCGTATGGCCGTCGCCGTTGATGGCGGTGGCACGAATCAAGCCGCGGATCGGATCGCCGTCGGCAAGGGCGGCCGAAAGCGGTTTCAAAACCAATGCGGCCACCCCTTCGCCAACGGCAATGCCGTCGGCTGCTCGGTCAAAACTGTGACACCTTCCGCTGGGCGACAGCATTTCAGTTTTGGCGGCCATCACCAGGAACTCGGGCGACGGCATTAAAAAGACCCCGCCCGCGAGTGCCATTTCGGCTTCGCCGTTTTGCAGTGCCGTGAGCGCTTGGTGGACCGCCACCAGGGAAGCAGAACAAGCGGTGTCCACCGCCATGCTGGGACCGCGAAAGTCGAAACAATAGGAGAGGCGGCCGGCGAGAATCGCATTATCGGTACCGAGAAAGGTTTTCGATTCGATTTCTCGAGCCAACAGCGTTTTGTCGCGGTAATCGGAAGTGCGGGCGCCGATGTAGACACCGATCCGTTTCCCTGCAAGTTGGTTGACGGCGAGGCCGGCGTCCTCGAAGGCGTGGTAGCTTTCTTCGAGCATCAGTCGCTGTTGGGGATCCATGCGTTCGGCTTCTTGAGGCGAGATATTGAAGAATAACGGATCGAAGTGATCGATTTGGTCCAGCAACCCGGCGGACGCACTATAGCTACAATTGATTCGGCTGCGATCGGTGTCGTGCCACTTGTCCTTCGACCAGCCGTGGCGGTCGACGGTTTTGATCGACGATTTGCCCGCGGCCAAGTTATCCCAGAAGCGATGGATATCGGGCGCGTCAGCGAATCGCGCGGCCATCCCGATCACGGCGATTGGCTGATTGGATAGGGTTGGCCGATTGGCCGGGGGACCCTGTGGTGCTTCGCGACCCTCGCCCCCGGCCGACACCACTGCCACGGGTTCTGTCTCCGTCTCGAATTCATGCGCGTTGGAGACCGCCAAATGTTCTGCGAGCTGTTTGGGTCCGCGAAAATCGAACACGATTTCGGGCCCTAACGTCAATGACCAGCGTTGATTTAGCTGCTCGGCGAAACTGACGCTCTGAACCGAACTCAAGTTGATCTTGCTGAAATCGCAGTCGGCCTCGATTTCAGCCACTTGCTGGATGTCGGCGATGGTGCGCAAAATCGACTGCAAAACTTCGTCGAACGAGCGATGAGTTGGCGCGTCTTCGGGTGAGAGCGATGTGCTCATGGGCGGATCTCCTCAATCGAACCCCGCCAGTCTCGACGGGAAAAGGTTGAACGTGCCGGCAGCGCTAGGCCTGGACCGCGTTGCCAATGCATTGGCCGCTGAGCGGGTCAACCTCGGGCTGTGTCGGGTTTCGGATCAATGAATTCAGGTAAAACGAGAAACGTATGAACGAAATAGGCATCGTTGGGAAGAGAAAGTAATCGACGTAGGTGTCTGGGGCTGTTTGGCTTCTTGCCGATCGCACAAAGTTCCCGCAAGGTTGGGAAGGCGGTGCTGCACGGCTTTCCATGAAAAATTTTGGTCTAAGTCTCATCGATTGAGATACTTCGTGCGGTTTTAAGTGTGCCGGGGTTGTGGCCACCCTTGGCAACGATGCGTTGCCGCCGCCCTTTCTCCGATGGATGAGTCGGTGCACGACGGGCCGGCGATCTGTTGGACGCGTGGGTCCCTGCGTCGTCGAACAGCGCGTGCGAAGGGATTCGGTCATGGTTGCGAGGTCGAGAAAGAGGGCGGGTTTCGTGAACGTCTGCTCCGTGGTGCGCGATCCTGTAAGGCGTTCGAGCGACCGTTGGTGAACGCAGCCGGTTATTCGGGTTTTCGTCCCGAAGCAATGCACAATTTGCGCATGATGGTGTGGGGACGGCTTTGTAACATGTCGCGCCATTTACGAGAAATCGTGGCCAGCGTTTTACTGCATAAATAGCCTTCTTCCACGAGTTTGGCCGGAATGCCGACGCCTTCCGAGGCCAGGAAGATGTCATCACCGGTTAGCGCGTTATGCGCGACCACGATGTCGAAATGAATATCGACGAAGCCCGCTTCTTCCAGCAAGTTAGGTAACCGGCGTCCGATTCGCGGCGATCCTCCCTGAGAGCGCCGCGAAGCGCAATATGCTTCGAAGAGCTCCGCCAACTCCGGGATTTCCGGGTAGGTTAAGGTATGCAGCGAAAAATCGTTGTCGATGACAATTGCTAACCCGTTCGGTTTAAGGATGCGCTGCATTTCCTGCAAGCCCTCTAACGGATCTGCCAGGTGCTCGATCAGCAAGCGGGCCAAGCTGGCGTCGTAGCTTAGATCCGGTAGACGGTTCGCGGTGATTGAGTCGGTACGGACCTGGACCTGGTTGAAGCCGCATTGGGCCAACATGGCCTCGGCGTGGTCGGTAAGTACTTTGTCGATTTCAATGCAGGTCAGGTTTAGATCGGGAAATCGTTCCATGAGCCGGGCCGAATAGTAACCGGGTCCGCTGCCGAATTCGACCAAACTGAGCGCTTCATCGAGTCCGGCCTTGGTGTGAAAGGCAGCTTCCTGTTCCCAAAACAGATCGACCTGCGCGGCCAGCCGATCGATTTCCGCATTCAATTCACGGGCGACTGTGCTGATCACATAAGAATCTTCTCGCATGGGGGTACTCCTAAACCATTACCTGCCACAGCGTCACAACCTGGTGCTAAATCATCGTCGCTATAACAAAAACCCTTGTAAGGAAACAGCTTGGGTGATGACCTGGCGCGTCGCGGCATCCGCGAAGACCGAGTCCTGTTCTGTGTTCGCTGTGTGCTGACCTGATTTTCTTGTAGGGCTGCAGGGCGGGCGATGACCGCTGTTGCGGCATGTGGCTTTTCTTCAAGCCGAGCGAATGCCCGGGTCGACGCCGATCGCAATCGGTGGGTCATTCGCGACCCTAAAGCGGCACGCAAGTGAGGTGCTCCGAATGAGGCCTCACCAGGGTGTCCTGGGTATGGATGTTTTGAGTGGCAGTGAGGGGTAGTGATTGATGTCGTAACCGATACCATCCCAAAATTGGCACGTGTCGGTGAACGGTGCTTGGAGAATGGCCCGTGGTGTTTCGAGTTGGAGCCAGGTTTGACCGTCGAGAAACGGTAACCATAACGGCAGCACCGGATCGTCGACGATGCCGCCGGGCGTTCCGTTTGCCGCGAATTGGGCCCAATAGGTTTGCATTGCTTGGGAGACCGCTTTTTGGGCCTCACTAAAGGGCACGCCCAGGTTGGCGGCGGTTTGGAAAGTGAACGGCAGGTCGTCGCCGTGGCAAGCGAGGTCGAAGCATTCGGGTCCCCCGAACACGAAAAAGGAAGAGGGCTCGCCGAATACATAGGTATAGGTTTCTTCCAATGTGCCGGCCAGCGCGCGTGCGCTGCAGCGAAACAGGTAATCCGTATGAATTTGGGCGAGGGCGGCCGTGTTGTCGCCGAGTGGATCGCCCGGGTATTGATGCAGCACGGCGCGTGCTTTCCTGCCAAAAAAGTGGAAGAGCAAGGTGACATAAGTGGGATAGTTGATTTGACCTTGCGCGTCGCCGTAAGCGAAAACATAAGGCGTCACCAGGTTGGCACCCTCATCGCGGGTGAAACCGAGGATCAAGGGGACGGGACTGCCGTCTTCATGGAGTGCCGACCACGGCTCCCGAGTCACCAGGTCATCGTCGACCAAAGGCGACCAAATGAACTGGCTGGCGAAACCGTCGAACTGCAACGGGCGACCGAGGGCGGGGTTGGATTGGGCCGCGATGATCGCTTCCATCGGCATTTGGCGCGCGCAATCGAGATCGGAACAGTTCAGCGAATACAGGAAGAGGCGCGTAATCCAGCGCGCTTGAAACGTCGATTGCGGCTGAATGGGAAAGGGGTTGCTTTGTAGAATGGCGCGATCAAATAGCGCCTGGCTCGATGGCGCCCCGGCGAGATGCATCGCCACCATACCCGCACCCGCGCTTTCACCGAAAAGGGTGATGTTGTGGGGATCGCCGCCAAAAGCGGCGATATTGTCGCGCACCCATTGGAGGGCCGCTTGTTGGTCCATCAGGCCGTAATTTCCGGCGGCTCCTGAGCCGTATAAGAACCCGAAGGAACCGAGCCGGTAGTTGGGCACGACCACGATCACATCCTGGCTGCCGGCGAGGTTGGCACCGTCATAGACGGCTTGCCGGTTGGAGCCGATGACGTATGCGCCGCCGTGGAGAAACACCATGACCGGCAGGTCCTGATTCTCGCCCTGGGCCGGTCTCCAGATGTTGAGGCTCAGGCAATCTTCGCTAATGGGAAATTCGGCGCCGGGAATTGGCGGCACGAATTGAGGGCAGGCCGGACCGTATGACGACGCCTGGAAGGTTTCGCTCCAGGGTGATTTCGGGGTGGGCGCCGCCCATCGTTCGGCATCGGCGTAGGGAATGCCGAGGAAGGCTTCGACGGAATGGTTCTCGGCCGTTGTGAGATGGATGCCGCAAACCTCTCCACTGCCGGTGACAACGGTTTCGGTAGCGCCGTTTTGCTTGTGATCGGTTGTACCGGGACCTTGGAAGGCAAAAAGCGATGAAAGGGTTAAACCTATGGGGATGAGGAGTTTGGTAGGAAGCATAAACGTTCTCCAGAAGGGATATACATTGAAACAGGAATGAGATAGACGGCTGCGCTAGGCGTATCCAATTTGGGCTCCATTATCGGAATTTGGGGGAAGGACCTATCTGAACGCGCAGTAATGGGCGCCGCCTGATGGGTTCTTTCCAACACACGGCGCGTAACACAAGAGGACTATGGCAATAGGATCGGTAACATCGAGGTCCTGAGATTCGAGAAAGAGGCCCCGTGTCCAGGGCGGTGGGGTTGAAATGCAATTCTGTGTAACCATCTGAACCATATGGTGTTTCGAAAAGATCCGGATGAACCTTTGGGATGGCCGTTCTTTTTGAAGCGATATTGAATCTAGCGATTGACCATACCTCTCTGTCGACCGTCGCCCAGTCAGGCTCAGGCCTATATCCGGCTAAAATCGTTGAACGCCGCCGGCATGGGGAGCTGTGAAGGTCCTGCATTCGATCGGAAAAGGGAAAGGGCAAGGACTTGGTTCGAGAGATTCTGAAGGTCGAATTCGTTGTAATTTTTCTTGGTTTTGGGAGTTGTTATTTTTTTGATTCTGTGTGTTTCGTGGAATTCCCTGGGAATTAATGTGCTTTAAATTTAGGAAGGATGCTGCCTGTTTGCGAAATGTAGTTTTTGTATTGAGTGCCAAAGTGTCCAAGGAGGATTTGTTCTTCTTTTTTAACTCGCACGAAGTAAAAGGGAATAAACAAGATAAACATGCTCCATCCGGCGAACCAATTGCCGAGAAGAAGCCCTTGCGCCAAGGCCCAGAGCCAATGGGCTGCATACATCGGGTGCCGGGTGCGGCGGTAGACGCCTTCGGTAACCAAGTGTGAGGATTGCGCCACTTCCGTATCGATGTGCCAGTTTTGCCCGAGATCGGCATGGGAACGATAGAGCAACCAAATGGCCCAGGCAAAAATTGGTAGTCCGAGCGCTTGCAGCCAAATCGGCAAGGTGTAGTCGGCAAAGGCAAACCAGGGTGTAAGCAAATAGGTCAATGGGATCAGAACCATTCCGAGGGTCGGCAGGACCAGTAACGGGTCTTTTTTGGGTGGCGACTGCGAACGACGACCGGTGGTAAAGCGAGCGCGAACAGCCGAGCCGATAACGAAACCCGCAAGGTAGGACCATTCGAAAAAGGAAATCACGGGACCTCCCTGGCCTTTAATTGGGCCTGTATGAAGGTAAGGGTGTCGGTAGAGAAACGCTGTGAACTGATGCGACAGGGCAATCGTAATCGTAACTTGAGGTTAATGCGAAGATATTGCTAATAGTCGTTTGTGGGTTAGAGCTAAGGTCTAGGTTATTTTAACATACTGCGTAAAAAACAAGAAAGATTGCTCGTGCTATATGTTACAAAAACATGATTGATCACGATATTTCTAATGAATGCAGGCGTTTAAGATGGGTGATTGAATGGTGGAGGATTCATGCCTGGCGGTACGGAATTCCTCGAGGCGGCTCCTTTTGCTTGATATTTGTGTGGGACAGGCATAATTGGGAGCCTTGGCGGTAGGGTGAGTCCGATGGGTAGCTGGTTCAATATTTATTTTATTTAAGTTATTTATTATTTCATTTAATTTTTATTTTTTACAAATTTACGCAATATACGTTTCTTTGTGTATAGACCGCCGCGAAGTAAAAGACTGGACTCGTGAAGGGTTCCCGGTTCGAAGTTGGGTATTTCCTGGCAATACCGCCGAAATCGCTCGGCAACCAGAAACCCTCCGAGGTGTACCACGCCACCGAAGCTTAAGTTTGGCACCTTTTGGTCTAGACAATGGGGTCCACTATAGTGTTCGAGAGAATGGGCACTTGGCATTGCCTTCACGGGGGAAGCCATGGCTTCGCTCTTTGTCCCAAAAATTCGACGAAGCAGACTTCGCTTCGATTGGTGGAGCAAGCTGCTCCACCTGCTGCAGCTCCGCCCCTCGGGGAATGCGAGTACGCCATGCGTGGATCACTTCGAGAAGTTCCTTGGGCGGGTTTATCGCCCCGTAAGCATGAGTCCAAACAAAAAAAGGCGCCCGCCGAGGGCGAGCGCCGTTAGATTGCCGAAGAAGTGCGGGTATCGATTCCGGAATCATTCCCCGGTGTGGATATACATCAGGTCGGTGACGGACACCGTGCGATCTCCGTCCGCGTCCAAGGTGGGATCGACCTGTCCCCATTGGGCCGCGGCGAAGTGGAGGTCGGCCATGCTGTTGCTGCCGTCGCCGTTGGGATCGCGGGTCTCGGGATGGACCAGCACCACGAAGTTCACGCTCTCCTCGTCGCCGTTGTGGGTGGCGCGAATGCGGAAGACGGTGGTTTCGGTCAAAACCTCACCCAGTTGGAGACTCGAGCCGTTGCCCACCAACAGGTTGTCGCGGTACCACTCCAGGGTGCCGCCGCAATTGGATTCCGCGGTGAGTCGCAGCGGTGCCAACCCTTGAACCGTGTGGCGTGAGGTGTGGCGAATGCCCAGTTGGGAAACCTGGACGGCGATCGCGTTGGAAGTAACCGATCCGCAGTCGTTACTGACCTGGCAGGTATAGTTGGCCTGATCCAAGCTGTCCAAGCCGTCCAGAACCAACTGATTCGCCGTGGCGCCGCTCAGGGCGACATCGTTTTTGAGCCATTGGTAACGGAGGTCCGCGCCGCTTGCTCCTACCTGGAGCGTGGTGCCGTCGCCGACACAGAAAGCGCCGCCTCCGGTGGCCGTTTCGATGCTCAACGTCCCATCCATGACCGAGAGTGTATGGGTTGCGGAGGTTGCGGCGCTGCAGCCGTTCGAGACCACGCAGTCGAATGTGCCCGAATCGGCCACCGCGAGATTGCCGAGAACGTAGGTGGCACCGGTGGCGCTGGGGATCGGCTGGCCGTTCTTGCGCCATTGGTAACCGAGGCTGGAGCCGGTCGCGTTCACCTGGAAGATGTAGCTGCCGCCGGAACAGCGCTCGATGCTGGTGGGCTGACCGCTGATGGCGACAGCATTGAAGACGGTCACCGCGACCTGGTTGGAAGTGACGGAACCGCAATCGTTGGCGACGACGCAATGGTAGGTTCCCGAGCTGGCCACCGAGGTGTTGGTCAGGTTCAGGTCCGCCGCGGTCGCGCCCTGAATGGCGGCGCCGTTGCGATACCACTGGTACGTGGGCGCGCTGCCGCCGGCGCTGACCGACAGGGTGGTCGCGTCGCCGCTGCACAGCACTTCGCCGACGGGTTGAATGTCGATACTGACCGTTTGGGCGATGTTCAACTGCGCGGTCTCACTCAGGACTTCCTGGAAGTCGTTGTACACCCGGCAGTGATAGCTCCCCAGATCTCCCTGGCCGGGATTGGTGAGCACCAGCGTTTCGGAGGTCGCGCCGCTGATTGGCGACCCGTTGCGATACCATTGGTATTGGCGGTCGGTGCCGATGGCGACCACACTGAAGGTCGCGTTCTGACCCGGACACAGGGATTGAGGGGCGGGCTGTTGCTGAATCGCCAAGTCCAACACCGGCCGTTCGCAATCTTCCCAGTCGCACGGGTTGTTGTCGATGAAGTCGATCAACGCGTTGAACTTCGGCGAATCCTGCTGGGTTTGATGGAACTTGGAACCGAAACTGCCGAACTGTCCCTGGGGTTCCACGTAACTGAAGTGACAAATCACCTTACCGCCGCGGGCGAACCATTCGCGGAAATAGGGCCCGTAGAGGTCACCCATGCGCGGGTCGCGGTTGGCGCGGTGGAACAAATCGCGAATACCCAGGTGGGAAAAGACCGGACCCACGCCCACCAGGTGCTGACCCGATTCGTAACCGATCATGTCGATGTTGCGTTGCTGGCACACGGCGGAAAGGGTGCTCATGTGTTCGTAGGCGCTGGCCAGGGCGCCGTGTTCGGGGGCCCGTGCCCATTCGGGGAAGTGGGTCGGATCGTAGAGCGGGCCGCCTTCGGTGAATTCGCGGAACAGGGTGTTCAAGCCGCCGTCCGCCTCGTTCAACCAGGTTTCCACGCGGCTTTGGTGGCCTTCGACGCCAAGGTATCCGCCGATGTACGGTGCGATGGCCAGAGCGTCGATATTCTCGTGGCAGGGTGTGCCGCCGTTCATCTCCGCCCACAGGGGACAGTCCAGAATGATTTCGCTGACGGTGACCGCCTCGTGGAAACCGCCGGCGACCGCGACGACGCGGTCCCGTTGGGTGCCCCACTCGTCTTTCCAGATGGCGGCGACCTCGCTGGTCCGTTTGCCGTGCCAGTTCAAGCGCTTCGAAAAACCGTCGGCATTGCTGTTGGAGAACAGGGCTTCGCCTTGGGCCTGCACCCAGTTGCCCTGGAGGAAGGCGCCGTTCCACACCTCGTTGGAGTATTCCACGTAGATTTTCAGGTCGTCGCGCAGGTTGGCGCGCGCCAGGGCCGCGAATTGGCGGATGTAGTCGTCGTCGGCCTGGTGGGGCATGTTGACCCAGGGATCGGCGCCCAACATGTTGGCCAATTCGATCGTCAGCTCCGGGGGCGGACCCATTTCCCACGAACTCCAGCGCACGTCTTCGAGTTCGGTGCGATCGGCCCAGGTTTTGACGTCGTTGTTGTTCATTTGCATGAAGATCATGAAACGCAGCACGCGGAACTTGCGCAGGTCCTGCAGGAAGACCGGATGGAAGCGCTGGCTCTCGTAGATGTCTTCGAACGGGGTGAAGGTGCCGTCACAGGTGGAAGCGGTCGCGTGGAAGGCGAAGGGGTCGCCATTGCAGATGCCGCCCGGCACGATGACGCGGATGTTGCGCATGTAATTGCCGTTGCCGTTGGGGTCCGTGGCGGTAATGCGCATGATGAACCCGCCATCGCTGGGGGTGACGTCGATGATGTCCCGGCCAGGGCTGGACAACGCCTGGTTCTTGATCGCATCGCCTTGAAATTCCAACGTGCCCTCGCCGTCGTAGAGCACCACGTAGCGCCCGCCCGGATAGGTGCCGCCCTGGTTGGCTTGGAACAGGGCACCCACCCAGCGGTAACGCACGCTGTTGTCGTTGTCGGCCGGCAGCGACCGCGGCCAGCCGTGCGGATCCAAATCCAGGTGCGCTTGTTCCCCGGTATCCCAATCGGACCAGGTCTGGGTGAACCAGCCGCCGGAGGTTTTCATCACGTCGATCAAGGTCCACTCGTGGGACCAGTAAGTCAGATAATTGAGATTGATGCCGAGCGGGGAGCGAACGTTGTCCAAGTTCGCATCCGTCTGGGCCGAGAGGAAGAGACCACTCGTCCACATGAAAAGCGAGAGGGAACTCATGCGCAGAAAACCTTGAAAACCCATGAAAGCAAATCCTTTCCTTATGTCCATCCAGAAGCGACGATGTCTCCCTTGATCCACCCGAACGGGCCGGTGGCGAAGGCCACATCGATCGGGGCCTCGGGTGGCCGATCCCGATACTATGAATGCACGCGATGATTCGAGAATCGGGTGGCGCCGTTTCGGTCGACAAGCGCATTGGTCGCGGGTGGCTTACGAGGGGCGCCGGGAGATGGGGATCGTCGGTCAGCGGTTGGGAAGCTGAGCACGCAGCCTCGGTCGTATTTCGCGAGACCCTGCACACTATGAAGGAGTGCAAAAGCTGGGAAGATGAGGGCCATCACATGAAAGTTCTATTCACCAAGTCTTTTCGAACATGTGACATTGGCACGCACAGCGGGGCCCGGCGCGCAATGGCCGAATGAGCGGAAAAACCCGGAGCGTTCGGAACTCACGAGGAACGAATCGCGGTATGGGCATTCTGGAAAAGGTGTCCTCGAGTGCGAATGGGTTATCGCGGGAGGGCTTCTACCTTTTCCTCTTCTGTGAGGATCTTTCCATATTCCCGGTGGCGATCAGGAACGCGCACCGACGATTTGAGGGTCGGACGGGCGGGGAGCCCAAGTGAAAAGAGGTTTGGAATTGGAAGTGACGTGCATCGAGGAATTCGCTTGTCTTGATCCACTTGCAAAGTTACCCCTGGTCGGTTTTTTTGACAACGAGTTTTTTCGCTTGACAGGCGTTTTGTGATCTAGATCAGCAGACCCGAACGTTTGTCCTTTTTCTAATCGATCTCGCCGTGAATCAGTGGGTTACAGGGGACGTGCCGACGTACGGTCGGCCTTACCGAGCCGCGGGACCGCACCGTCAATCCGCGTTTGACTCGGTGACTTGGCCTTCATGCCTACCGCGTCCTTCTTCGTTCGAAAAACCTCCCCCAGCCAAAGCAGGCGCCATGGCCCATACCACCCGTGCATTCTAGTATCTGAGAAAAGTATCTAGGATTCCGGGGGAACGACCCCGTCCGGCACATTTGGCCGGTTTTGGGGCGACCTGGCAAACAGCGTGGTAAACGGTGGCCTCACCTCGCGATCCAAAGGATGCTGAGGATGTGTAAATGTTGCAACGAAGGATGTTATCGGACATCGAGGGATGTTGCCCGCGGAAGTGACGATTTGTTGCCATTGCAGGTGACGATCGTGCCTTGTTCGATCTCTTTCTCGTGGGCTTGCCGATACCGTCGAAGTGGCATTTTGATTGCAGCTCGAGCGCTCGTCAAAATGACAGCGAATGATTTGTTTCATGTGATATTTAATCGTTTCTTAGCTGGGTTTTATAGGTTGACAGAATGTATGGAAGTATTCATTGGTTCGCGGAATTTTTCTCAATAGTGGGAATTTTCATGAACAAGATCGTGAATCATTCCATTTTTCTTCAGATTTGCTTGATGAAAAATAGTCATCTTTGCGCCTTTAAGAATATAGCCGCCCACTTGCGGCAACTTTCCTTCAGGAACCCAATGTGAGTGCCATCATGTCCTTGACCACGGAAATCGAAAACACCTTCATCTCCCCACCGATTGTCACGCGTCGGCTGCCGGCAGAGCTCGGCTGCGATGCCCATTCGACCTCGAACAACATTGGACCCTACCGTGTGGTTTCCGTTTTGGGCCGCGGCGGCATGGGGTCGGTCTTCAAGGTGCGCCGCGTTTCCGAGGACGGTGCAACGCCGCGACACTACGCACTGAAGGTCATTCGCGGCAACAGCAACGCGCGGTTGCTCTTCCGGCGCTTCGAGCGTGAAGCGAAGGCGCTCGCCCGGCTGTCTCACCCCAACATCGCCGGCTTCACGGAAGTGGGGTACAGCGCCGATTGGGAGCCCTACCTGGTGATGGAGTTGGTCGATGGCGTGCCCTTGTTGGAGTACGCCCGCGAAGAACGGCTCGGCCTGGAAGGGCGCCTCCGGCTGTTCGCCCAGGTCGCCGAAGCCGTGGCCCATGCTCACGCCGCCAAGGTGCTTCACCGTGACATCAAACCCTCGAACATCTTGGTGTGCGAAACCGACTTGGGCCCGCAGGCCAAGCTGATCGACTTCGGCGTCACCAAACTGATCGACGAACTCGAAGAGGACGGTTTGACCCAGGACGGCGGGATCGTAGGCACGCCGGGATACGCCAGTCCGGAACAAGTCGGTTTCGTCGATCGCCCCATGGATGGGCGGGCCGATGTCTTTTCCCTGGGCCTGGTCCTCTACGAATTGCTGGTCGGTGCCTTGCCCTACGATACAGAACGCCTGGCGCGACTGCCGCTGTATCGTCGAATTCGCGAAATGTTCATGCGTCCCATCTGCCCACCCGCGCGACGTCTCCAACGGATGACTCATGCCGAGTTGGCCTTGATAGCGTTCGAACGAGGGCTCGATGCCGCTCGTTTTCAACGGATTATGGGTGGTCGATTAGGACAGGCGAACATGCGGGCCCTGGTCATCGATCCCAATCACCGCATGTCCTCCGCCGCAGAGATGGCGCACGAGGTGCGATCGCTGTCCGATGGAAAGTTGGCCGGTGCGCAGGGTTTCGCAGCGGTCGTGGCGTGGTTGAATCGGGTGGTGCTCCACCGCGATCGACTCGTGCAGTGGTAGAGACCCCGTCCTCGCGGGGAGGGGTCTGCTACCTAAAAAATGACAATAAATGGCACCTTGTGACAAATGTTGCGCGGTGTCACGCTTTTCGGTCGCTTAACTGTGGGCCGAAACGAACCCGGGTCCTCTCACGAGGCTCGGGTTTTTTTATGTTTGTTTTTCCGGTGGAAAGAATTCCGCCAACATTTGGGGCAGGTAGAGATTCCAGGCTTCCATGAAATGGCCGCTGGGATAATCTCGATAGATGAAGTCGTATTTCTTGGCCTTCAGGGTGTCGCGCATTTCCAGTGCGTCGGGGTACCACCGGAGATCGTAGAGCCCGCCGAGCATGAAGATCTTCACCCTGCGGGTCGGCGTCTTGGCGTATTTCTCGATCAGGTTCGTGGGTGTCAGCGCCGGAGCGAAAGCGCCGCAGAAACCGAACTCTCGAGGGTGGTGGAGGGCCATGTCCAACGCCCTGAGCCCGCCCCGCGATCCGCCGAAAATGGCGCGATATTCACCGCGAAGCTTGACGCGATAGGTGTAGTTCACATAGCGAAGCAATTCCTTGGTGACGAAGGCCCGGTAGGCGGGATCGCCGCGGTATTCCTTGCGGCGATCGCCGGGGTCGGTGAAGACGCCGATCACCGGTTGGCAGAGGTCGTTGGTGATGGCGTAGTCCAAGATCTCCTTGGCCCTGCCCATTTCCAGGTAACCCGAACCGTCTCCGAAATAAATGCTGGGGTATTTGGTATCGAAGTCCTCGTCGTAACCCGGTGGTAGGTAGATCTGCACCTTGCGCGTTTCGCCCATGTGCTTGCTCGCCACTTCGCCGCTGACCATTTTCCCGCCAGGTCCCTTGATGCCCGTCTTCAGGTCGAGTGGGGAAGGCGCGTCGGGCATGGCGATGGCCGAATAAGGTTTGCCGAATCCCTGCAGGGTGCGCTTCCCGTGGGGATCGTTGAAGACGCGGTCGCCGATGGCGAATTGGTAGCGAACCCAGGCGTCCTTTTCCAGCTTCTGGTGACGGAAGAACCAGCCGCTCTCGCCGATGCGGGTCATGGCACCGATGGCGGGATCCATGCCTTTTTCGGTGCGGCCAAAGCCGTTGAAATCGCCGAGCAGGCGCGGTGCGGGGCCCTTGCGCGACTCGGCGAGGAAGAAGGCCGTATCGCCTTCGACGATGGGGTTGCCGCCCTGGCGGCGCAGGTATTTGCGGATGAGTTTGCGCGCTTTGCGGGGTTTCATGTCCTTGGTTTGCACCAGGAGTTGGCTGAACTTTTCAGGCACCTTTTTTCCGGCCCGACTTTCCGCGACCGGGATGAAAAACAACAGGGCGAGCAAGCCCAGCGAGATGAGAGATCGATGATGACCCATGCGTGTGCTCCCGAGAATAGGGTTTCGGGATCAGCGCCCGCGGCCGTCGATTCCATCGAGGCCGGCCAGAGAAGCCGTGCGTTGCGGTCGGAGCGGGCCGTCGGAGACCGCTCGGGTCGCGCCCATGGCGAGAGGCGGGGACTGATCGCGAACCAAACGTTAAAGATCGCATCCTACCATGTTTTTTACGGATGGTCCCGGCGCCCACCTCACCGTTTTTGCTGGGAACGCCAACCCCTGTGGGGTGCCGCGCCGGACGCGTTCCCGGAAGCCCGTTTGCACGGCCGAAGCAGCGTGGACCGGGACCTCGATCCGGTGTGGCGATCACCGAGATTCGAGGCCGAGTGTGGCGAAAAAGAAGGGAACCGGGGTGCTCACCTATAAGTGATGAGTCGAGACCCCGGTTCCACCGGAGTTTGGGACACCTTTGTGTTTTCTGGGTGGTGTCCCCGTCCGTCCCTTTCGAACCCTGTCCGCCAAGTCAGGGTGTTGGTATGTGAGGGACGGGCGAAAAGCGAGGTAAAGCAGGGTGCCTCATGTGGGCGATAGGGCGTCTCCCCGCTTGATGCCAATGACGATGGATATCGTGCATGCGGAAGGGGAGGGGGACTCGGCTCCCGATACCTCCGCGGGCGGGGAGTCCGAGTCTTGGCGATCGTGCCGGGTGATCACTTCACGCCGGAACGTTCGTAGTTGACCACGACGTCCCACGCGATTTGCTGAAGGACCCGTGCGGTTTCGGGTGGGATGTCGATCCAGTCACGCTCACCCCAGATGCCGTCCATGCGGCTGGTCAAGCCGACCGGGCAGCTCTGGTAGATGGTGGCGTAGTGAACCAGGGCGACGAAGTAGTTACCCCAACCGTTCATGTGAATGTTGTCGACCATCATGTTGGCCTTGAGATTGGAGACGCCCGGTACCTGGCCGGCATCGATCCGCCGGCGCAATTCCGCCACCGCCAGACCGGCGGGCACGAGGTGAACCGGTCCCTGATGGGGACGCGCCGCCTGCACGTCATCGGCGATACCTTCCCAGACGAGCAGCTTCTGGTTGACCGCGTTGTACCAATCGCCAGTCGTCATTTCCGGCCAGGTTTGATAGATGTACAGCGTGGCGCTGGGATCGCCCTTGAGGATTTCGCCGTAGAAGCGGCTGCAATAGACGTCGGTTTCGTTCCATTGGACGTGGGTTTCGATCGGGAGGGCTTCGGTGAGCACCAGCGTGTCGTATTTCCCGGAGGGAAGCTCGGTGGCGTAGTTGGTGCCGCCCCCGCCGCCAGGATGGCTCCAGTTCCATTTGAGGGGGGAGCCGTTGATGTACTGGTAGCTGCCATCGTGGTTGTGACCGGCGTCCTTGGCGAGTTTGTCGAGAATGAACGGCATGTGGTCGTTCACCAGGCTGTGGCCGATGTGGTAGATGCCGCGGACCTGGCCGGCGGTCTCGATGCAGGCGCCGCCGTCGGAGCCGTCGCCGCCGTCACCACCGTCGGAACCGTCGCCGCCGTCGGAACCGTCGTCACTGCCGTCGGAGCCATCGCCGCCGTCGGAACCGTCGTCACTGCCGTCGGAACCGTCGCCGCCGTCGGAACCGTCGTCACTGCCGTCGGAGCCATCGCCGCCGTCACCACCGTCGGAACCATCGCCGCCGTCGGAACCGTCGTCACTGCCATCGGAACCGTCGCCACCGTCGGAGCCATCGCCGCCGTCACCGCCGTCGGAACCGTCGTCACTGCCATCGGAACCGTCGCCACCGTCGGAGCCATCGCCGCCGTCGGAACCGTCGTCACTGCCGTCGGAACCATCGCCGCCATCGGAGCCATCGCCGCCGTCACCGCCGTCGGAACCGTCGTCACTGCCATCGGAACCGTCGCCGCCATCGCCACCGTCGGAGCCATCGCTCCCATCACCGGTGCGAATCCAGTCCACTTGAAGCACGGCATCCCAACCGTTCTCGAAATACTCGACCGTCACCGTTTCCAAAGCGCCGGGAATGTCGATGTCGGCTTCGTAGGTCGTGGCGGCCTGGTCGCGCCAGGCGTCGATGACCAAATTGCCGCCGACCCAGACGCGGACACCGTCGTCGGCGGTGGCCGTGAAGGTGTGCACGCCCGGTTCGAATACGAACTGGCCCTGCCAGCGGGCGGAGTAACGATCTTTGCCGATACCCGCGCCAGGAGAGGTATCGCCCCAGAAATAGTCGATCTTTTCGGTGGTCGTATTCAGAACCGCCGGTTCCTTGAGTTCCATGTTGGGGAAAAATTCACCGCAGAACAGGCCTTTGGGGCATTCGGAGCCGCTGCCGACCCGTTCCCAGCGGAACGTCAGGGTGGCGTCTCCCCAATATTCGTAGTACTCGATCTCGATCCGGTGGTACCCGGGAGTGAGCTCCAATTGTGCGCGGTACTCGGTAGGAGGTTGGTTCTTCCAACCGTCGATGATCAACTGATCGTCGACCCAAACCCTGACGCCATCGTCGGCAACGGCGACAAATTCGAAGATGCCGGATTCAAAAAAGAAACGCCCGTCGTAGGCGGCCGAAAAACCGTCGTTGGGGATGTTCGATGCGGGGCTGAGTGCACCCCAGTGGTGATCGATGATACCTTCTTCGCGGACGAGCCGGGGTTGACCGGCCAGGAAGCGGTTGCCGTAATAGGTTGCGCAAAACTTATCCTGAATGTCGCCGCAGCCTTGTGCAAACACAGGTGTGGAAAGGATCATGGAGAGAAGGAGAAAGCAACCCATGTAGAAGAAATGGAAATGACGGCCGGCGGAAAAAACCGCGGCCTCTCGAGTCCCTGGCACCTGCAATGATGCACGATCAAACAAGGACATGTTTGAACTCCTATTGAAATAGGCGAGAATTTCGCCGAGTGATATGGTCGTTTTCACGCGCCCGATTCGCGTTCCAACAGAGGATCGAACCTCACAATTGTTGGAGGACGACCAAGTAAGTCTGAATCTTAATAAAAAGTATTTGTGCGTGTGTGAGAAGAAGATAAAGATCACATTGTGTAGTTTTGTGTTTATATGGTTATTTTTATCAATATGATTAAGTGAGTTAGTCGAATGGTGATCGAGGTCATTTTTACCTGGTCGTCGACCTCTGCGGCTTCAGGGGTTATGGGTTTGCGCGCACTTCAACCGAATCCCCCTCCATGTGAAGCGGAGTTCGTGACGCGAGGTGCGAATTTTAACTCATCTACCTGCAGGGTTTTGTGCTGAATTCTACGCGATGTCACGAGTTGTGACATGGATGACGAATTCTAAAAAACGAGCGTCTATTGGCGGGTGTAGTTGAATCGCTATCACATCTCGTCTGGATCGGAACGAGATGTATTCAAAAGTCTCTTCTCGCAAAGAGATGTCGGCCTGGATCAAGTCTCGCTTCGGTGAGAACACGCGAAGCTTGCACGCAAACGAACGTCCTCATGGAATCGTGAATCTGTTAGGTCGGATTATATTCAAGCCGTTAACGTGTTTTCGTTTTCCTGTCTGAAAAAAACGAAACGAATGTCAATAACACTGTCGCCCTATGGGTTGTCTGAATGCTACTCCCTTTCACTCGATAATGGTGTGATTGAGCTTACAATCATCCCGGCTTTGCGTGGAATGTGGAGAAATTTTCCAGCGAATATTCCTTTGTGCAAGGTGAAAAATAGGAAACGAGCCGTGGATTGATGAACATGGCGCAATCTGAGGTACGGGTGAGGGAAATGAAGGTGATGAGTTTTCACTCGAGGAAGGCGCTTGTTTTTATTTTCGGGGTGTTTGGTTTTTACCTAGCGCTTCCGTCGACCGCCCCCACGCCGCGGGGTTTGCGGTGGTGTCGCTCCCCGGCACGCCTTATATAGAAGGTATGGGCTATCCCGTCTTCAGTCTCCCGTGTGGCTTTGAGTGGTTGATGTCTTTGGGTCGTTAGAAGGCTTGAGACTGCAGTAAGATGTCAAGCGACCATTCGATGCCTGGAGGCAGGGTTCATGAGAGGCGGAAGAACGAGGTTCGAGGTGCACGGGACGATGTCCGATGCGAATCGGGCTCGGTCTTTTCGGGTGGACTCGATCCACGACCCTGCGGTCGAATGCTATCGTCGTTTAGGGTCTTCTTTGCGGGGCCGCCTGCGATGCCCCTTTTCGAGGCATGTTCGGGCAACCATTCAGAGGTGCGAGGTGACATGATGCGCAATTGGTTCTGGCTTTCCTGCCTGGTGGTGGGTTTCGGCGCTCCGAGTCTTTGGGCACAACAGATTCAGGAAGATATCAAGGTCGTATTTCGCGACATCCGGGTTCATGTCGTGGATCGCGACGGCAATCCGGTCAAAGGGCTCAAGGCTGTCGATTTCTCCTTGAACGAGGATGGATCGCCACAGCGCATCGATTTCTTCGAGGAAGTGGACGTCAGTGTCCAACAGGCGGGTGGCACCGTGTTTCACGACGACGGCCTGGTGGAAGATCCCGATCCCACCCCGACCCGCAACTTCCACGGGGAGCGGAACATCGTCATCGTCATCGACAGCAGCAACATGCGCATCGATGCCTTTCCCGAGTTCCTGGACACGATTCACGACTTCATCGACAGCACGGTGATGCCGACCGATCTGGTCAAGGTCGTTCAGATCGACCAGGGACTGGTCAGCCTGTCTTCCTTCGTGAACGACAAGGACAAGCTGCACGACGCGGTTTACTCCGCCGAGTACAAGGGGATCCTGCGCAAGCGATTGGAGGCGGTGGAAGACCAGGTATTGGGCGACTACGAGCACTTTCTCGACCCCAATCAGGGACACCAAACCTTCGGCTTGAGCGCCCGTCAAGCGGCCGACGCGGCCACGGTTCAGGCAAACATGCGGGAAAACGCCTTGTGGAAGGTCGAGTCGAGCGTTCGTGAAAAACACGATATCAAACGCCGCCATTACGAAAACTACGAGCGCAGCCTGACCTACATCTCCCGGATTCTCGACCAGATGACCGGCTCCAAGAGCGTCTACATGTTTACCGGCGGACAGTACGTGCAATCGAAATCCTTGGTGCGGCCGACCAAACGACTGTCCGAGATGTTGAGCCGCAGCCTGAATTCTTCCAATGTCACGGTTTACACCATGATCCACATCCCGCAACGGGCCATCGGCGAATCCGAACGTCAAAGCATGCGGCTGAAGCTCGAAGGTAATACCAATCCCCTGAAATCGTTGGGATCCCTGTTTCTGCCCATCGAAGGAACGGTGTTCGAGGAGACCCATCAACTGACGACCGGTCCCTACGACACCACCGAGGACACCGGTGGGATCATCCAGGCTTCGCACTCCGTGGAGGGCATCCAAAAGTCGCTCAAGGATTTTCAGGATCGGGCGAATCACTATTACCGTTTGGGTTACACCATCGAAATGCCCAGCAAGGCGACCAGCGTCAGAATCGCCATGGCCGAGAAGGGCCGCAAGCTGAAACTTTACTACGGCAAGGGATTCAACCGCATTCGCTCCTACCTGGAAATGGACGAGGCCGAGCGGGCCGTGGCCTTCGAGGCTTCCCTGCAGTACAGTCAGAGTTTTCGCGATGACCTGGGCTGTGAATTCAACTACACCGGGTTCCCCAACCCCAACGATCGGGGCGAGATGGTGCCGGTCTACGTAGAACTGGACGCCGAGACTTTTCCCAAAAAGGGTTACGAACTGGGATTTGCCGCGCTCAACGAGCAGCGTGAATTGGTGGACCTGGTGCGGTCCACGATCATCAAGAAATCGACGTCCAAGCGCTATTTCCTCTACGACGTGCTGCTGCCCAAGGCCAAGCCGGTCTATCTGCGCTGCAAGGTCGTGAACCTGGACAACGGTCAGGAGAGCATTTTCGAACTGCCCTACGAGCGCAAGGAGTTCCCGCCGCAGTCCTTCCATATCAGTCAAATGGTGTTTTTCGGCGATCCCGGAGCGGAAATGGTACTGATGAACCACCTTCGTTTCGTCAAGACGGACGCCGAAAAGCGGGAAGCCATGGTGGATAAGCGCAAATATCTGGATCCTCTGGCGATGCAGGGCTATCTCTTTCAACCGGCGCTGGGTGCGATTTCGGCCAAAGCCAAAGAGCACCACCTCTTCTTCCAATTGCGCAACCTCGAAAAGAGCATCGATGCCTACCAGGTCCGCTACGCGCTGTATCGCGACGGGGCCCAGGTGCCCGCTCAATTCGTCGTCAAGGATGCCTTCCAGCCCAAGGGGTTCGGCAATACCTACCACTTCGTGGGCACGCTCACCGGTGTGGATTTCGAGCCGGGCAATTACGAGTTGCATCTGACGGTCGAAGACAACGAAAAACAGAACAACGCCAGCCTGAGTCGGTCGTTCACGGTGGCCTCCAACTGATGGGAACGCGGGTGGTCCGTCGGTCTCGGAGGGCCGGTCTCGGAGGGCCGGTTGCGGACGGCCGGTCCCGGACGGCCGGTCCCGGACGGCCGGTTGCGGACGGCCCGCATCGACGCCGTGATTCCGGCGGCGGCTCTTGCCATTGGCCTCGGGTTCGCGTCGAAAGGCGCGTTACCTCCGGGACCGCCTGCCAGCCTCTTTTCGAGGTCGGTTGTCTTGTCGGACCGTTTGCGATAAGATCTTGCAAATTTTGGGAGTTACCTTATCTCAATGGAGGGATGCGGGCTTATGGCCCGAATACCTTTCTGCTATGATGGGAATCCCTTGAATACCCACGTGAATCATGTGTACTGATGTGATCGTATCGTGCTTTAAGCATGGCGCGACGAGGGTTCGAGGTTGTTTCGGTGGGTGGGGGTTCGCCCCGGCCACTCTGTGAACGAAGGCTTCGATGCCGATTGGCGCACATGGTGACGGGGGCCGTTCGCCCTGTGGGTCAGGGCGGCAGCGCCCGTAGTGTGGTTTTGGGTTGGAACGCGATCATGAGCCATGAGACCAAGGAACGGTGGCGGAAGGTCAACGAACTGTTGCACAAGGCTTTGGAGCTGGAGCCGGAGGAGCGTACTTCCTATGTGATGCGGTCCATCACCACCGATACCGACTTGCGTCAGGAAGTCCTGGCACACCTGAAAAACATTCGCGAGTATTCCGAGCGAACCACCTTTCGCCTCGCGCCGGAAGGTGAATCGCTGGAGACGATCTACGGCCAACGGATGCTGGGATCCTCGCTGGGCCCCTGGCGGCTGGTGGAATTGTTGGGGCAGGGCGGCATGGGTTACGTGTTTCTCGCCGAACGCAACGATCGCGAGTTCGACCAGATGGCCGCGATCAAGGTCATTCGCCCGGATATGGCTACCGATGAACTGCTGACGCGCTTCCGCAACGAGCGCCAGATTCTCGCCGACCTGAAACACCCCAATATCGCGAGGCTGTTGGACGGCGGAACCACGGAAGAGGGCATGCCCTATTTCGCGATGGAGTACGTGAAGGGCCGCACGCTCGACGCCTATTGCGACGAACTGCGCCTGGGCGTGGAAGCGCGTATCGAACTGTTCATCCAGGTCTGCCAAGCGGTGCAATACGCCCACAAGAACCTGGTCGTCCACCGCGACATCAAGCCAAACAACATTCTCGTGACCGAGGAGGGCGTGCCCAAACTGCTCGATTTCGGCATCGCCAAACTGTTGGGCGACGCCGTGCGTGGCACCGAGCTGGAAACCAGCGCCGATGCCAAGCCCATGACCCCCGCCTACGCCAGCCCCGAACAAATGCGCTGCGAGCCCATCACCACCGCCAGCGACGTGTACACCTTGGGCGTGCTGCTATACGAGTTGCTGACCGGCTACTCGCCGCGCCTGGTGGAAAACCTGGGTCAGGACAAGACCTCCAATTACGGACCGCTCAAGCCCAGTCGCGTGGTGTTGCGGACCTACTCGTGGAGCGCCACCGGGCCCGAAGTCAATGCCGCCAACCGCGCCAGTATTCCGGATCGGTTGAGTCGCACCCTGCGCGGCGACCTCGACTGCATCGTGCAGCGGGCCATGCGCGAGGAGCCGCAAAGCCGGTACAGTTCCGCCGGCCAGATGGCCGAGGATCTTCAACGGCACCTCCAGAATCTGCCGGTGCTTGCCCGCAAACAGACCTTTCTCTACACGGCCAACCGGTTCGCGCGGCGTCACCTGCTCGCCGTGGCCGTCAGCGTGTTCGGCCTGGCCGCGATCATCGGATTCGGCGTCAAGACCGAGATGCAGCGCCGCCTGCTCGAGGACCAACAGGCGATCCTGACCCAGCAGAAACGCCAGCTCCAGGTGAACCAGGAATTGCTGCTCGTCGAGCGCGATGCGGCGCAGAACCAGCGCGATATGTCCGAGCGGTTGTTGGCCTTCCTGGAAGGCGTCTTTCAGCTCGCCGATCCGGCCATCGCGGCCCAGGTCACCCCGCGCCAGATGGTCGATGTGGGGGCCGAGGGGATCGAGGAACGCTTGGCCGACAAGCCCTTGCTGCAGGCGCGGATCTACCACACTCTCGCCAAGGTCTACACCGGCCTGGGCGCCTATGCCGATGGTCGTAAGTACCTGGAACGCGCCATCGTGAAGCTGGAACAGTTGGGGCAGTCGGAGAGTTTGGAAATGGCCGACGCCATGGAGAGCATGGCCTGGCTGATGTACTTCAGCAAAATGAACAGCGAAGCGGTGTCCTATGCCGAAAAAGCTCGGGAGATTCGTGCGGGATTCGGGCGCGATCGGCTCGATTACATCGAGATCCACAGCAATCTCGCGTTGCTCTACAACGAGGCCGGCCTCCACGATCTGGCCCAAGGGTATGCCGAACACGAGGACGTGGTGCGTCGCGTGCTGCTCGCCGAGCGCGGCAAGGCCGAGCCCGATCCCGACCGCGAAAGCCGGCTCTCGCTGTGTCTCGCCTACCTGCTGCGGGTCAAGCGAAACTACCGCGAAGCCGAGCGTTATCACCGTGCCGGGCTCGAGGGACTGGCCCAATCCATCGGCGAACGCCACCCCAAATACCTCTACAATCTCGCGTTGTTGGCCTACCTGCTCCAGACGATGGGCTCGCCCGAAGACCTTCGACGCGCCATCGAGGTCCAAGAAGACAAACTCGCGTTGCAGAAGCGCCTGCTGGGTGACGGCCACCGCAGCGTGGCCCAGACCTATTACGATTTGGCCGAAATGGATCTCGAACTGGGCCGGCTCGAAGAAGCTCGCAGCCGCACGGATTTGGCCCTGGGCGTGTACGGCAAGCTGACCGAGGACACCCAGGTCCCCGTCCTGCTGATCAAGGGGTTGCAGGCCCGCATCGCCGCCGCCATGGCGCGCCATGAGACCGCCGAATCGCTCTTCGAAGAAACCATCACCGGTTTGCGGGCCCAGGAAACGGATGTGGCGCGCGAGCTGGCGATCAACGTGGAATGGTACGCGCTCTACCTCGAAGCACGGCAACTGCCGGCACGTGCGGAGGCCTACCATCGCGAGGCCTACCAGATTCTGAGTGCCACCCACCACGGTGACAGCGATTGGCCCGCGGTCACCCTCTCGCGTTGGGGCGACTGCCTGCGTCGGCTGCATCGGTTCGAGGAAGCCGAGCCCAAGCTGGTCGAGAGCCTGGCGACCCTGTCCGCACGCTTGGGGCCCAAGGACAGGGCGACCCTGGAAGCGGCCCGACATCTCGCCGATTTCTACCGCCAGACCGATCGATCCGAGGACCTGCGTACCTTGGAACGACAGTATCCCGAATTACAGGCCGCGAAGGCCGCTGAAGATCGGTGACCTTCGATTTGCCGGATGTCTCGTCGGTGATCGTTAATTCAGCCGATTCCAATTTTCGGCCTGCAGTCTAACCGTTTGTTTTTTCATGAGATGTTTGTTATTTTTTACCATTTCATAATCTCGTTTTTCGATTAAGGGAATATGAGATAAACTTTTCTCCACGTTTGGACCGAGACTGAGCGATTCCCGGGGTCGACACGGACTCCCGGCATGGGCGGCGCGATACACCCGAATCACTCACCACGTTTCAGAGTATGTGACGGATTACCACCCATGGCCAAAAAGGGAGGCGCCGAGAACCAATCGTTTCGGAGCCGCATATTTATCGAGGTTCACCCGCGACCTTTTCGACTCGGCTGGGTACTGATACTGGCGTTGGCTTGGACTCCATTCGGATGGGCACGCCAGAACTTTCTCAAAATGGAGCGCCTGACCATCGAGGACGGACTCTCCCAGAACGGGGGGAACGCCATTTTTCAGGATCGTCAGGGGTTCATGTGGATTGGCACCCAAGACGGCCTGAACCGCTACGACGGTGTGGGTTTCGTGGTCTACAGCGCCGATTCCTCCGATCCCGGTGCCCTGTCCGGCAGTAACGTGGTGGCGCTCGCCGAGGACACGGCCCAACGACTCTGGGTGGGCACGCTCGGCGGCGGCGTCAGCGTGTTCACCGCCAAACGCGACCGCTTTCTTCGGTTTCGCGCCGATCCGGAAAACCCCCACAGCCTTAGCGACAACCTGGTTCGCGCCATTTTTTGCGACCGATTCGGGCAGATCTGGATCGGCACCGATCGGGCCGTCAATCGTTACGAACCGGAACAGAAGGGATTCCGCCATTTTCTCTCCGGGCAGGAAGTGTTGCCCGATGGAGGTGCGCTGCACGTTTCCCAAATCCTCCAACACCCCGACGGCTTTCTGTGGGTGGCGACCCGCGGTGCCGGTTTGCTGCGACTGGACCCCGACACGGGTTCCTGGATTCCCGTGGCCGTGCACGATCGCGAGGGTCGTGTCGAGTTGAGCCGCGACCCCATCGAGGACATGGCCTACGACCGCCGCGGCCACCTGTGGTGTGTCACACCCCGTGGCGCTTGGGCCATCGATGCCGGCGGTCGGTTGATCCACCACGTGACGGCGGATCGCGGTGGGCGCACGGGACTGCTGAGCGACGCCGCCCGGCGGATCCTGGTCGATGACGAGGGCCGCGTCTGGATCGGCACCGATGCCGGCCTCAGTCGTTACCGGCCGGGCGCCGACCGCTGGGATCATTTCGTGCACGATCCGGCCGATCCCTCCAGCCTGTGCCTCAATTTGATCACCGCGTTGTTTCAGGACCGATCGGGCCTCATTTGGGTAGGGACCGAGGGGGGCGGCCTCAACAAGATGAACCCCAAGGCCGAAGCGTTTCGCCTCTATCGCGCCCAGCCCCAAGTGCCGCAAAGCTTGCCGGCCACGCCGGTCATTTCGTTCCACGAGGATCGCCAGGGCACCGTCTGGGTGGGGACCGAGGGATCCGGGCTCTGTCGTTTCGATCCCGAGGATGACACGTTTCAGGTCTACCGTCACGATCCCCAGGATCCCGAAACCCTGTCCAACGACTACGTGCGCTCGATCGACGAGGACCGCGAGGGGTTCTTTTGGATTCCCACCCGCAACGGCCTCAATCGATTCGATCCCAAAACCGGAAAGGCGCGCCGGTACATGCCGGATCCCGAGGCCCCGATCGCCTTCGACAGTCTCGTCGACCGGCTCGATCGGTTGTGGGTGGCCTCGTTCGGCGGCGGGCTGTTCCTGATGGACAGCACCCGGGAATCCTTCGTGCGCTACACCCACGATCCCGGCGAACCCAATTCGCTGGTCCACAACATGACGCTCAGTTTGGGCGAAGACAGCCTGGGCCACATCTGGGTGGGCACCTACGGCGGAGGCACCAGCAGATTGGATCCCGATACCGGGCGCTTCACGTCCTACCGCCACGACCCGGAGAATCCGCGCACGCTGGGCGACAATTCCGTGGTGGACTTCTTCGAGGACAGCCGGCGCAGGTTCTGGTTGGGAACGGTTCAGGGCGGGCTGCAACTGTTTCAACGCGAGAGCAACAGCTTCCGCGGTTTCGACACCGGCGACGGTTTGCCCAACAACACCGTGTACGCCATCGAGGAAGATGGGCAAGGCTACCTGTGGCTGAGCACCAACATCGGGCTTTCGCGCTTCGATCCCGAGCTGCAGGCGTTCGACAACTTCGATGCCCGCTACAACCTGCAGAGCAACGAGTTCAACCAGGCCGCCAGCCTGCGTGCCGCCAACGGCGACCTTTATTTTGGCGGCATCTACGGTTTCAACGTGTTCCGCCCGGAGCGGGTGCGTCGCAATCCCGTGGCCCCGCCGGTGGTGCTCACGGCCTTCAAGAAGTTCCACGAGCCGCAACCTCTCGCCGCCGCGCTCGACGAGGACGGGGCCCTCGCGCTGTCCTTCCGGGATTCGCTCATTTCCTTCGAGTTCGCGGCTCTGGATTACACCGCGCCCCACCGAAACCACTACGCCTACATGCTGGAAGGTTTTCACGAGAACTGGATCGAGCTGGGCCACAAGAACGACGTGACCTTTACCAATTTGGACCCGGGCAACTATCGCCTGCGCGTCAAGGCCGCCAACAACGACGGCGTCTGGAGCGAGGGCGACACCGGCCTGGCCATCCACGTGATTCCGCCTCCCTGGAAAAGCCGTTGGGCCTACGCCTGTTATTCGCTGAGTGCGATGCTGTTGGTGGGCGGCATCTGGCGTTACCAGAAGTACCGCTTCGACAAGGCGCGCAGCATCAACCAGCGCCTGATGCGGGTCGACCGGTTGAAGGACGAGTTCCTCGCCAACACCTCGCACGAACTGCGCACGCCCCTCAACGGCATCATCGGCATCGCCGAATCGGTGTTGGAAGGCGCCGCCGGGACCATCAACGGCCGCGTGCGCGAGAACCTCAAGCTGATGGTTTCCAGCGGCCGTCGCCTCGATTCCCTGATCAACGACATCCTCGACTTCTCCAAGATGCGCCACCACAGCCTGGAACTGCGGCGCAAGGGCGTGGACATCTTCGCGGTCACCGAGGTCGTGTTGACCGTGTGCCGCGGCATGGCCAGCCACGGTGAGCTGACCCTGGAGAACCGAATTCCCCGCGATTTCCCCAAGATCTGGGCCGATGAAAACCGCCTCCACCAGATCCTCTACAACTTGGTGGGCAACGCCGTGAAGTTTACGCGCAGCGGCGGTGTCAGCGTCCAGGCCCGGGTTCGCCAGGAGATGGCCGAGATTCGGGTGGTCGATACCGGCATCGGCATTCCCTACGACAAGATCCACTCGATTTTCGATTCCTTCGAGCAGGTGGAGGGTTCCGATTCCCGCGAGTTCGGCGGCACCGGGCTGGGGTTGGCGATCACCAAAAAGCTGGTGCACCTGCATGGCGGCAAAGTGCACGTCTCGTCGAAGGTGGGTCACGGTTCGACCTTCGCCTTCACCATGCCGCTGGCCGCCGACCGCCAACCCGAGGCGATTCCGTTGACGTTGGAGGATCCAGGCGAGTGGCGCCAGCCGGAGCCGGAGCCGCATGCCCAGGAGCTCGGCGATATCACGCTCGCCGCGGCCAGCCGGGAGGGCCAGCGTTTCCACGTGATGGTGGTCGACGACGAGCCGGTCAATCGGCGCGTCCTGGTCAACCTGCTCTCCATGCGCGGCTACCGGGTGACGGCGCTGCCGGGTGGCGAGGAGGCCCTGGCCTACCTGGAAGAAGGCGAGGAAATGGATTTGGTGTTGCTGGACATCATGATGCCCCGTGTGACCGGGTTCGAGGTGCTGAAGCAGATTCGCCTGCGACACCCCATCCACGAACTGCCGGTCATCTTCCTGACGGCCAAGAACCAGGAAAGCGACTACGCCCACGGTTTCGAGACGGGATGCAACGACTACATCGCCAAACCCTTCGCGAAAGACGAGTTACTGGCCAGGGTCCAGACCCATCTCCATTTGCGCCACATGACCCTCAACCTCGAAGCCGCGGTGGCCGAGCGCACCAACGCCATTTACGCCTATGTGCGTGAACTGGAAACGCTGGACGACATCACCAAGACCATCAATCGCGAGATGGAGTTCCAGAAGGTGCTTCCTTTGGTGCTGGAGCAGGGCATGACGCTTTTTCCCCAAGCCGAGATCGGAACCTTCATGTTCCTGGGCGACGACCGCAAGTTCTTCCGCATCCAGGCTTCGGCCGGGTACCGATTCGAAGATCTCGGAACCGATCCGGGTTTTTTCTACGACCAGGCGATCGCGCGCTACACCCGGGGCACGGAGCAGTTGGCGCCGGGCATCTACATCGTGCGCAACCCCGAGGAATCGACGCGGCCGACGGCGTTTCGCCATCAGCCCCTGCCCAAGTCCCTGCTGGCCATGGAGGTGACCCTGCACGGCCGTTTGGAGGGATTTCTGGTCCTCGATCACAGTTCGAGCCCGGAGGGGTTCAGGGAAGAGGATGTGGAGCGCCTGGTGCGGTTCCGCGAGCACGCCGTTTCGGCCCTGTCCCGCGCCAAGGTCCTCAAAAACCTGGCCGACACCCAGCGGGAACTGATCGAGGCGGCCCACATGTTCGGCATGGCCGAAAACGCCACCTTGGTCATGCACAACATGGGCAACAACCTCAACAGCGTCAATACCTCGCTGCAGGTGCTGCTCGAACGGTTGGGCAAGAATCGTTGGCTGCGCCTGCTGGAGCGTCTCGATCGACTGTTGCGCCGTCAAACCGATCTGGTCCACTTTTTCTCGCACGACGATCGCGCCAATCAGGTGCCGCGCGTCGTCTCCGAGCTGGCCGCCAAATTGCGCGAATGGTGCCAGTCGTTGCTGTTCGAAAGCGAACGCCTCGAGGAGCATGTCCAGGAAGTGTTGAAGGCTCTGAGGGAGCAGCGCGATTACGCGATCATCAAGAGCAAACCCGAGTTGGCCGACCTCAACGGGCTGGTGGATGCGGTGCTCGGGATGGATGGGGTCCTGGCCGCTTCCACACCGATTCGGGTGCAGCGGGATTTCGTGCCCCTGCCGCCCATTCGGGTTCAGAAGATCCAGCTCATGCGAATTCTCTACTGCGTGTTGCGCAACGCGGTGGATGCGATCGTCGAGGGCGGCACGCCCGACGGCTGTATCGCGATTCACTCGCAGGTCGTGAAGGAAGAGGATAATCGCTTGATATCTTTGGTGATAGAGGACAATGGGGTTGGGGTCGATCGCAAGAATCTAGGCATGGTGTTCACTCAGGGATACTCTACCAAGGTTATCCGCAAGGGCTATGGTCTCCACAATTGCGCCAACGCGATCCACGAGATGGGCGGCTCGATCGAAATCGAGAGCGACGGTTTGGGCAAGGGCGCCCGCGTCGTCCTTCGTTTCGAAGGGTGAGCGAGCGGGCGATTTGGCCTCCGCAATTGACCGTTTTCGAAGGTTTGACGGACGCAAGTAATATAGGCTCAACCCGGTTCCGGTTCGGCCCCGCGACGCGATTTGGGTTGCGGTTCCGCGCTTTTTTCGGTCTAATATAGTTTTGAAACCGCCTATTCCTTTCAACTGCCGGCATGTTTCGGCGCTTCCTGGCTTCTCTTGACGGGCATAGAGGGGGAAGACATGCATAAGGTAGCCTTTTTCCTGGGCGAGCTCGAGGCATCCGATATCAATTGGTTCCTCAGCGTGGGACATACCCTCGAATTGCAGAAAGACACATGCCTGATTCAGCGCGGCACCGACATCAAGGCGCTCTACATCCTGCTGCGCGGCGAGTTGTCGGTCACCACCCATGCCGGTCAGGTCCTGGCCCGTCTGGGGGTTGGTGAGATCGTGGGGGAGCTTTCGTTTTTGGATCGCCGTCCGCCGAGTGCCACGGTCTTGGCCGCCGAGGCGTGCGAGGTACTCGCGATTCCCCGCGACAGTTTGGAGGAGAAGGCGAAGGACGACGACGGCTTCGCGGCCCGTTTCTATCGAGCGATCGGCGTGTTGCTCGCCTCGCGTTTGCGCAAGACCGTACGGAACCTGGGCCATCCCCAGAACCCGCCACTTTCGGCGGAAGAGCTGGGCAAGGATTTGGACGATCAGGTGATGGAATCGATCGGGATCGCAGAGGGTTGGTTCGACTTCATCATGAAAAAGGTTCACGACGAGAGCGACGATCATTGGGACCAGCGCATGGAGGCCAAGCGGCAGGCCGAAAAACGCAAGCGAAAGCTGGCCAAGCGACCCGCCGTCACCCGCTGAGTTTGCCGCCGCGAAGGCGTCGCGTTTTCGGGTGATCGATGCCTGTCCACGGCCGATCCTGAAGGGATGGACGGCGGAATGTCCGGATGGTCGCGGTTGGGAGCGAACCCCCTGCTTGGATGTTCACCGTTCGCGGCCAATCCTGGAGGGATGGCCAACTGTATGTTTGGACCATCATTGATAAAAACGCGTGCCAAAGGCACGCCACCAGCGGGCGTCCTGAAGGGACGACACAGTACAGCGAAGGGTTAAGGAGTCGGAACGACGACGCAACCCTGGATCTTCGGAGTACCCGAACCCCAGCCCTGGAGGGGCGGGACTACGAAGGTTTCCCTCGGAGTTGCCGTCACGATCGAAGAGTCCTTGGCGGAGTTGTCGTCACGATCGAAGAGTCCTTGGCGGAGTTGTCGTCACGATCGAAGAGTCCTTCACGGAGCCGCCCCTTCAGGGCTGGGTTCCGGGAACCTCGAACAACCAGGGTTGCGTCGGCGCTGCCTCCTTAACCCTTCGCTGAAATGTGTGACCCTTACAGGGTCCCTGCTGGTGGCGCACCAGAGGTGCGCGTTTTAAATAAGTTGTGGTCCAGGCATTCCGTTGGCCATCCCTCCAGGATTGGCCCCGAACGATGCACATCCAAGCATCCGGTTGATCGTGGACAATGTCCATCACCGGAACAACGGACCGCCTTCGCGGTATTGTGACCCTTACAGGGTCCCTGCTGGTGGCGCACCGGAGGTGCGCGTTCTAAATGAATGGTGGTCCATAGGGACGTCCGGTCGCACCTCCAGCGCGACCGCGGGCAGGTGCCCGTCCGAAGTGACGTCGGATTCCCGAGCCTAGTTCCCGCCGAGATTTGTTCTTGGGGACGTCCGGTCGCACCTTCAGCGCGACCCGGTTCAGGCCCATCCATGCCTTGCGGTATGCCGAGGCGGGCATCATCTATGGCCAAACGGATGCCTGGATTCGTATCCTTCGCGATTTGTGCGGAACCTCGCCAACGAGACCGCCTGAGTGGGAAATTCACCCTGACCTGTTCCGGACCACTCATGCCGGGATCTTCGGCTGAGAGTGGTCGAAAAATCTCCGTCTGGGAGAAGAGAGAATTTCCCACCGAATGGGGGCGATTTATTGCCCGGGCTCGACCTGGGCGGCCTCGTCGTGCTTGGGACGCCTATCTCCGGCGTTTACAGGGGCCTGAAAATCAGTTCATGGGAGCAGAAGTAGATGGGTAGTTCTACTTGGCCGTCCTGGGTTTGGAACTCCACGTGTACGCGGTCCTTGTCCGCTTCGAGGAAATAAATGTGGTCCGTGTGCGCCATTGCCACGCTGCGCGGGCCTTCCAGGTCGATCGAGCCGTGTTGGTTGCGGTGGACCCGCATGGCTGCCAACACCCTGACCTCGTGTGTGGCGGCAAGTTGTTTCAACACGTTGAGGCTGTCGTCTGTCCGGTTATCGAAATCCAGACCGTCTACGATCACCAGGGCGGGGGAGAGTTTGGCACTTTCGTGTATGGTTTTGATTTCGTCGTCGATGTCGGCGATCATGCGGTCGGGATCGCGGTAGCTGATGACCATCAAATGAGTGTTCAGCTCGTCCCAGGGGTGGTCCTTGTCTTCCGGATTGAAGCGAACGAAGCTTTGGTAGATCTCTTGGTAGTAGTCGTGGACCTTTTCTGAATCCATGCCCGCACTGAAATGCAGGATTTGTTGACCTTTGAGCAGAGTATCGATTCCGAAGTTGATGAGGGCGGCGCTTTTACCCACTCCGGAGCGGGCTAGGATGAGACTCAGTTCCGCGTTTGGCAGGCCTGTTTTCTCATCCAACAAGCGTAGTGGATGATTGTCATTTACTTCTTCTGCTATCATGATCCACCTCAATTCGTTCGCTCGTGCGTCGAAAGGTGGAGTACAACGGGCAAGAAGCAGGGCCTTTGCGCCGGATACACCACCGCAACGCCGGCAAACTCGAGAATTTGCCCCAAAAACCAGATGTGTCTCTGGTAAATGTTAAGGGTTTGCAGGATCATCTTAGAACGATTGGTGGCCTTTTTCAATTGATTTCCTCGAAGCGTGGAGAATGTCTCGGAAATGGAAAAATCCCTGCCTGGTCAAGGCTTTCAAGCGCCCGGTCCGTTCGCTTCGCCGAGGCCTCTTCGCCTTTTCGGCCCTGCCCGGCGGCGGTCGCTCCGCTTCATTCTTCCTGTTTTTCAGTGAGTTTTCTCGTTCGTATTGCGGGGATTTCTGAGGATTCATCGATCTCGACCGCCGCGCGATTTGCCGTCCTCGGCGACCGCCGCTATGATGGGTCGGGTCGCGGTGACCGGGATCCCGGCGATGAGTCGGGTCACCGGCATTCGAGAGATTGGCGATCGTGAGAAGGTGTATGACAGCGGAATCGACGGCGTTGAAACGCGAGCTGTGTGAATATCTGGCCGGATTCGTGTCCGAGAACAAGCGGACCTTGTTCGACGAGGCGCTGACCTGGCGCACCCGCCACGTGGCCGTGGTGTTGGAAGACATTGCGGACAGTCGCGACGCCAGCGCGGTCATTCGCTCGTGTGAGTGCTACGGCGTCCAGGATTTCTACGTGATCGCCCGACGGCGTTCGTTCCAGGTGCGCTTGGGCGTGGCCATGGGCGCCGCCAAGTGGATCGATCTGCACCACCTCGGTCGGCGCGAGGAAGCCTCCCTGGACAGCCTGCGCGATGCGGGTTATCGCATCGCGGCGTTGTCGACCCGACCGGATGCGATGCCTTTGGCGCAGGTTCCCATCGCCGAGCCGCTGGCTTTCGTGTTCGGCACGGAGGACCTGGGGCTCGGCGAGGAAACCCATGCGGTCGCGGATTACCACGTGCGGGTACCCAGTCACGGCGCGGGGGCCAAGTACAACCTGTCGGTCTGCGCGGGGTTGGTGCTGTACGACGTGACGCGCCGGCTGCGCGCCTCGAGCCACGACTGGCGGCTGAGCGAGGATGCGCGGTTGGATCTGTTGTTGGAGTGGTACGCCAAGATTCCCAAGAGCCGCGAGTCCCTGGTCCGGCGGTTCCTGCAGGAGCGCGGCCTGGATTGGTCGGTGCTCGAACGCCCGCCTTTTTCCCCGAAACTCCCGGCGGTCCTGACCCACAGCGGCAAATGGACCAAAGGACCGAAGAAAACCCATCGTTGATCTCCGCCGGCACCGTAGCGTGCCCGTGAGGGCGGCGGCCTCAAGGGAGGTTGCGGAGCACCAACGCGACCAGGTAGCCCAGGTACAGCGACAGCAAAATGGCGCCCTTGAAGCGCGTCAGTTTGGCGCCGTGCCGCATCATGGGGATCACCAGCAGGCAGACGAAGACGCAGAAGGGAATGTCCACGAACAGGGTCGCCGCATCGCCCGACCAGGTAAATTCGCTGATGTCGAAAGAGATCGGCGCCAAAACGGTACAGGTCCCGATGATCAGCAGGGCGTTGAAGATGTTGGAGCCCATGACGTTGCCGACCGTGATGTCCGCCTTGTGCTTGAAGGCGGCCACCATGCCCACCGCCAGTTCCGGCAATGAGGTGCCGCCCGCGATGATGGTCAGACCGACGACGATGTCCGGGACGGAAAGGGCTTGTGCGGTGGCCACGGCACCGGCGACCAGCCCGTCGGCGCTGATCACCAAAACCACCAGGCCGACCCCGATCAGGGCCAGGTCGATCACCGGCGAGCGCGGGTGGAAATGAGGCTCGGCATCGTCGTCGTCGGACTCGGGCAGGGTGCCGTTCTCGCGCGCTTCCTTCAGCTCGCGTCGTTCCCGGCGCACATTGGCCGATTCCCGCAACGTCTTGCGGATCAACCAGGTCATCCAGATGGCGAACACCGCCAACAACAGGAACCCGTCCAGGCGGGAAATGGTTGCGCCGATCAGGGCCAGGAGGAAAAGCGTGCCGATGGCCATGGCGCTCAGGGGCGCGTCGTACACAACCGAATTGCGCCCGATATTCAGCGGGAAGATCACGGCCGTGGCACCCAGGATCAGCGCGGTATTGGCGATGTTGGAACCGACCACGTTGCCCAGACACAGCTCCGGCTTGCCCTGCATCGACGTCAGCAGGGAGACCACCAATTCGGGAGCCGAGGTGCCGAAGGCCACGATCGTCAAGCCGATCATGGTGGCCGAGATGCCGAGCCGGAAGCCCAGGTTGGAGGCCCCGTTCACCAGCCAGTCGGCGCCATAGTTCAATCCCGCCACTCCCAGCCCGATGAACAGGAGGACGGTGGGCCACAAACCCATGCTAGCGGACATCGCATCGAAAATACTTTGAACCATGCAACCTCATTCCCCGAAAGCGGAAACACCCATCATATGCTTTTGCCTCCATGGCGTCAATCGGACCCGACACGTGCCGCCAAGTGTCTTTTCCGCCGGATCGGCAACCCGTTCCCAGGCTCGCCGGCGGCCATTTCGGTGGGGGAATCGGGGGAGGCGATCGTACCGCTTTCAAGCGCGTCAAACTCGGAGACCCAAAGTGTGCGCGTGTGCCGTCAAGATGCGCTCGATTTGGGAGAGACCGTCGCGCCGGAAGATCGCGAGATTTGGCGATTGCCCCGATTCTGGATGAGCTCTAGACTAGTGCCCATCCAGAAACTGAATCGTTGCAGCTACCCAAGCGGCCTGGCTGGATGGGCACGGTCCCGGGTTTCAAGCGACAGGTCTCGGGAACTCTCTCATTTATAGTTGATTGGTTGGCACTCGACGCCCGACGGCCGAACCCACGAGACACGGGATGTCAGGCCGGTTCAGAGAACATCTTTCAATTAAATGCTCTTTCTGGATGGGTCCTGGACGTATCTTCTTCCAGAAACCACGGTTCGAACACTTTTTTCCGGAGATGTCATGAAAAACACGCTGAAGATTTTGCGTTCATGCGCACTGCTGGCCCTCTTGTCGGTCGGCCTTTCGAGCCCGCTCTGGGCCTGGGAGGAGGGAAAACCGGGCGCGGCGTCGGTGGCACCCGATGCCTGGCGTCTCGACGCACCGATTCCCATGGATCCCCATGTCCTGGTCAAACGTCTCGACAACGGCCTGACCTACTATATTCGCAAGAACGCGAAACCGGAGAACCGCGCCCAACTGCGGTTGGTGGTCAACGCCGGCTCGCTTCAGGAGACCGAAGCGCAACTGGGGCTGGCCCACTTTCTGGAGCACATGGCATTCAACGGAACCAAGCATTTCGCCAAACTGGACCTGATCAACTATCTCCAATCGATCGGCATGCGGTTCGGGGCCGACATCAATGCCTACACCTCGTTCGACGAGACGGTGTACATGCTCGAAATTCCCACCGACGATGCGGAAATCAGGGACAAGGCATTTCAGATCCTCGAGGATTGGGCCGCCCACATCACCCTGGATCCGGAAGAGGTGGAGAAAGAGCGGGGCGTCGTATTGGAAGAGTGGCGCAGTGGCCAGGGTGCCCAAATGCGCGTGTTCAAGGAACAGTTTCCGGTCCTGTTTCGCGGCTCGCGATATGCGGACCGCCTGCCGATCGGCAAACCCGAAATCATCAAGAGCGCGCCGGTGGAACAATTTCAGGCCTTTTATCGCGATTGGTATCGACCCGACCTGATGGCGGTCGTCGTGGTCGGTGACGTGGACGTGGCGGAAATCGAGAAAAAAATCACCGATCATTTCGGTCACCTCAAAAACCCGGACAAACCCAAGCCCCGCGAGACCTATCCGGTTCCGCCCCACGACGAAACCCTGTACGTGGCGTCGACCGATTCCGAGCTCACCTCTTCCAGCGTGCGCATCGAGTACAAACACGCGGCCCAAACCGCCAAAACCGTGGCCGACATCCGCGAATCGTTCGTGGAGAACCTCTATTTCTCCATGCTCAACGATCGCCTGCGCGAGCGGCTGCAGGAAGCCAATCCGCCTTATGTCTATGCCTATTCTTCCAAGGGCGGGTTCGTGCGCAGCGCCGAAACCTTCAGCCAGTTGGCCGGCGTCAAGGAGAATGCCTTCATGGAAGGCCTGAGCGCGTTGCTGACCGAAGCCGCGCGGGCCAAACGCCACGGCTTTACCGCCACGGAACTGGCGCGCAAGAAACAGGATTACATGCGCAGCCTGATTTCCGCCTGGGAAGAGCGCGACAAGACGGAGAACCGAAGCTACGTCGGCAACTACGTGGAGCACTACCTGGAACAGTCGCCGATGATGGGCATCGAGAACACCCTGTCCTTCGCCCGTCGCTACCTGCCCGAGATCAAGATCGAGGAGATCAACAAGGTGGCGGGACGCTGGGTTCGCGATACCAACCGCGTCATCCTGATCGAAGCTCCGGAGAAGGAAGGGTTGAAGCTGCCCACCAAGGAAGAGGTGCTGGGTCTCATCGAGAAGATCGACAAATCGGAGATCGAACCCTACGACGACCGCGCTTCCGATGCGCCCCTGATGGCCGACAAGCCCAAGCCGGGCAAGGTGATCTCCCAACAGAACCTGGTGCTGGGCATCACCGAGTGGATGCTCTCCAACGGTGTACGCGTTCTGGTCAAACCCACCGATTTCAAGAACGACGAAGTGTTGTTCAGCGGTTTTCAACCGGGCGGCCATTCCACGGCCGATGACGCGGTCTACGTGCCGGCCGTCACGGCCACCAGCCTGCTGCGGCAAAGCGGCCTGGGCGATTTCGACGCGATCCAGTTGCGCAAGAAGCTGGCGGGCAAGATCGTGGCGGTCAGCCCCTACATCGGCGGCCTCGAACAGGGGTTCAGCGGTCAGGCGGCCCCGGCCGATCTGGAAACGCTGTTCGTGTTGACCTACCTTTATTTCACGGCGCCCCGCTTCGACGAGGATGCCCTCCAGTCGGTGAAAACCCGTTGGACGGCCTTCGTGGCCAATCGCTCCAAGGATCCGGGAACGGTGTTCGAGGACGAGGTCCAGCGCGTGCTCTACCAGGATCATCCGCGCTATCAACCCTGGACCGCGGAACGCATCGAGAAACTGAATCTGGAAGCTTCGAAACGCACCTATCGCGAGCGTTTCGCCGATGCCGAAGGCTTCACCTTCGTCCTGGTTGGCAATTTCGACCTGATGAAACTGCGCCCGATGGTGGAGACCTATCTGGGCAGCCTGCCCACGACCAAGCGCAAGGACGCCTGGCGCGACATCGACGCCGATTTCGTTCCGGGCGTCAAGGAGATCACGGTCAGTCGCGGTGTGGAACCCAAGAGTCAGGTCCGCCTCATTTTTCACGGCTCGGCCGAGTGGCAACACGAACGGCGTTTGCACCTGAGTGCGCTCAACCAGGTCTTGCAGAATCGCTTCCGCGAAATCCTGCGGGAAGAGATGGGCGGCGTCTACGGCGTCGGTGTCAACGGCGCGCTCATGGATGAACCGAAGGAGCGCTTCTTCCAGCGGATCGGGTTCACCTGCGATCCGGAAAAGGTCGATGACCTGGTGAAGGCGGTCTACGACGAGATCCAGCGCATCCAGAAAGAAGGCATCGAGGAAAGTTACGTGCAGAAGGTTCGGGAAACGCTGCTGCGAAACCACGAAGTCAACCTGAAGCAAAACCAGTTTTGGCTGAGCACCATCGCCTACTATGCCAAAAAGGAGATGTCCTTCGAGAAAATCAAGGGTTTCGAAGCTCGGGTGAAGGGTCTGACGCCCGAAATCATCAAAGAGGCGGCCAACAACTACTACCGCTTCGACAGCCGTTTCAAGGCGGTCCTGGTTCCCGGTGAGAACGCCGGTGCTTCCTCGGAAAACGCCAACTGATCGCGCACGATCGATGCCGATTCGAGGGGTCGGCATCGGTCGATTTTCGATGCGGTTGCACATGCCGCGAAGCAGCAAGTTCTGCTATGCTTTGGGCACCCATTTCCGGAGTGCGCCATGGATCCCCGACCCTCCCTCACATCCACCACCGAATCTAGCGGGCTCCCGTTGGCTTTGCCGGAATGGAAACGAGCCGTCATCAAGGTGGGCAGTGCGCTGGTGGCGCCGGACGGCAAGGGATGCAGCACCCAATACCTCCTGTCGCTGGCCCGTTTCATCACCGAGAGCAAGCGCACCGGCAAGGAAGTGGTCCTGGTGAGTTCCGGCGCGGTGGCGGCCGGCATGCCGCTCCATCCGCGGGTCAAGGCGGGCCGGCGATCCCTGATCGAAAAGCAGGCGCTGGCGGCGATCGGCCAGTCGATGTTGATGGCGCACTGGTCCCGCCTCTTCGATTTTCCCTGCGCCCAGATCCTGCTGACCCACGACGACCTGCTTCACCGCAAGCGATTCGTCAACGCAAAGAACACCTTACTCGAATTGTTGAAGATCGGTGTGCTGCCCATCGTCAACGAGAACGATTCCGTCGCGGTCGAGGAATTGAAGGTCGGCGACAACGACAACCTGGCGGCCCACGTGGCGGTGCTTGCCGAAGCCGATCTGCTGCTCATTTTTTCCGATATCGACGGGCTCTTCGACGCCGATCCCCGCAAGCATCCCGGTGCCGTGCTGATCCCCGAGGTACACCGCATCGACGAGGAGATCTTCGCCCTCGCCGGCGGCAGCGTCAGCTCGGTCGGCACCGGCGGCATGATCACCAAACTTCAGGCCGCCGCCAAGGCCTCCGATCGCGGCATTCACGCCGCGATTCTCAACGGCACGCGCGGCGAGTCGGTGGAAGCGCTGCTGCGCGGCCACCTCACCGGTACCCTGTTTCATCGCACGGCCAATCCCCGCACCGCCAAAAAGCATTGGATCAGCCATGCACTGCCCTGTCAGGGGCGGATCTGGGTCGACCAAGGCGCGGTGCGCGCGCTGAGTCGCGAGGGTGCTTCGCTGCTCCCCTCGGGCATTTCGCGCCTCGAGGGCACCTTTCAACGGGGTGACGCCGTGGAGATTCACCACGAGGAGCGGGGCCTGGTCGGCAAGGGGATCACCCAATACGGTGCCGCCGATTTGGAAAAGCTTTGCGGTTGCAAGAGCGCCGACATCCGCGGGCTGTTGGGCTATGCCTACACCGACGTGATCATTCATCGCAACGACCTGGTGCTGTGCGACGAACCGCCGCTCGAGGGGATCGCCACAGCTCCTCGTTGATCGCTTTCCCACCCTGAAGCGGCCACTTCGACCCCGGTCGGGTCGAGCCGTCATTCCCAAGGAGTCATCACCATGGCACAGCAGATCGAGCAGGAACAGCAGGACACGGAATTGGTCGCCTTCGCGGCCGCATGTAAAAAGGCCTCGCGCGTGGTGGCGGGCCTCGACGGCGCGGCCAAGGACCGGCTGTTGCGCGATATGGCGGACCGCCTGGTCGCCTCGGAGGTCGACATCCTGGCCGCGAACGGGATCGACATGGACAACGCACGTGAAAACGGGCTCTCCAGCGCGATGATCGACCGCTTGGCCCTGAGCACCGAGCGCATTGCCGGCATGGCCGACGCCTTGCGCGAAGTGGCCGCCCTGCCGGATCCCGTCGGCGAGGTCACGCGCATGTGGCGCCGACCCAACGGCATCGAGGTGGGCCGCGTGCGCATTCCGCTGGGCGTGATCTGCATGATCTACGAATCGCGACCCAACGTGACCGTGGATGCCGCCGGGCTTTGCCTGAAGGCCGGGAACGGCGTCATCCTGCGCGGAGGCAAAGAGGCGTTCCACACCAATCACGCCCTGGCCGCGGTGTTGCGCGCCGTTCTGAACGAACACGGCGTCCCCGGCGAAGCGGTCAGTCTGGTTCCGACTACCGATCGCGCCGCCATGAACACCCTGCTGACCCTCGAATCGCTGATCGACCTGGTCATTCCTCGCGGCGGCGAGGGGCTGATCCGCTACGTGGCCAAGACCAGCCAAATCCCGGTCATCAAGCACTACAAGGGGGTCTGCCACCTCTATGTCCACGCCGATGCCGAGATCGATATGGCGCTGAACCTCCTGATCGACGGCAAGGCTTCACGGCCGGGTGTGTGCAATGCCTTGGAAACGCTGCTCGTTCACCGCGACATCGCTCCGCGGTTCCTCGAGCGCGCCGGCGCCCTGTTGCGCGAGAAGGGCGTGACGGTGCGCGGTTGTGCCGAAACGCGCGACCTGCTGCCCTGGGCCGAACCCGCCGACGAGGCGGACTACGACGCAGAGTTCCTCGACCTGATTCTGGCCGTGCGCGTGGTCGACGACTACGACGCCGCCGTGGCCCACATCCATCGATTCGGCTCGGATCACACCGAGGTGATCTGCACCCGCGATTACCGCGTTTCGCGTGCGTTCGTGCGCGACGTCAACGCTTCGGTGGTGATGGTCAACGCCTCGTCGCGCTTTTCCGATGGCGGACAGCTCGGTCTGGGGGCCGAGATCGGCATTTCCACCACCCGGCTGCATGCCTATGGGCCCATGGGCCTGGTGTCCCTCACCACCCAGAAGTTCGTGGTGTTCGGCGATGGCCAAACGCGGCATCGAGCCGCCATCGAATCGAAGTGAGTGTCCATCCGGAAACGAAATCAATCCGGCAATGGAAGCGATCCGGCTGGATGGATCCGGTATCGGCGCTTGGGTTCGAGCTATCGGCAAAGCAGTTGTTCGCGTGGCTGGTCGAAACCTGAGTGCCGAAACCATGCTGCATGAAGTGCCAGGCCGCTTCACAGGACATCTGTTAATGTAAATCCCGCTGTTTCGGGAGGGGCACGCGTGCGTCACGGTCAACGGAAGTGTGGATGGCCTGGGGCGCCGATCACCCGGATGGGGATGGGCGCCCGTCGCGATGCCTAGCCCGAGGCACGGGCACCGTTCAGCCGAGAAGGTCGACCCTGCCGTTGAAATCCGGAGGATCGGGATTCGTGGGAGCCATTTCGGCCAGGTGCTCCGTACCGGTTCTGGATTGGGTCGGGTTGGCATTGGCCGTCGCGCTGCCCGCGGCGCTCAACTCGAGTGTATCCTCCACCGGTGGCAGTGATTTGGGTTGGGGGGGCGCCTGTTCCGCCGCGCGTGGTGTCGCGACGGTCGAGAACGGAAGTTGGTTGTCAACTCCTGTCGTGATGTTCATATGATTCCTCTCTGATTTAAAAGTCAGGGCATTCGCATTCCGTCACGAAACGTCGAAGACTTTCCAACATTTCGTCGTTTTGGTGAGCGATCCACTCTTTTAGATCCCTTTCGAGTGTTTGGTAATCTTGATTGCGGCAGCGATAGATCAACATCCATACCGCATTGTTGGTTCTGGAAGCACGTACGAAATTGTGGATCTTGATATGGCGATCGGCTTCCAAGGCGTTTTCGATGCCCTCTCGCAGATTTCCGTTGAGGACATTGAAAAACCCGATATTTATTCGGGCACTGACCATGCTTTCCAGATCGTTGATCTTGGCGTATTCTTCATAACACAATCTACTGTAACGAAGACTTTCCACATAGTCGCCCTTGGCGAACGAGATGCGGGTTTTCAGCTCGAAAAAGTAACCCAAATTGGGGTGCGGATTCAATTGGTTGGCCAAGTCCAGGGCGCGTTCCAGGTAGCTCTCGGCGGCATCCAAATCGCCGAGGTTGATGGTGGCATAGGCGAAACCCTTCAGGGTACGCAACATGCTTGCCGGTTTGTTTAGCGCCGCGTACCCCGTGAAGGCTCGTTCGAACGCTTCGAGGGCCTTGTCGTACTGGTTGGTTTCGGTCCAGACAAATCCCAGCAGGTAGTTGCATCGGGCGGCCACGATCGGCCGGGGTCGTTGTTCGAGCACGAACAGGGCATCGCGTTCGGCAAGGGGAATGTTGCCTTTTTTCCAATGGATCCAGGCCCTTCCAAACACGAACTCGGGATCGTTGGTGGCCAGGGCCAGTTCCTCGAAAAACCATTGCGCGTCGTTGCTGTTGATGTGGCTGACCAGGCTGAGGCCGTATTTATAAGGTGTGGTCCCGCGTTGGGCCAAATGGGCTTCGAGTCCGTCTACGTCGTGGTCGAGAAGGTACTGACGCACGATGGACCATTGGCGATAGTGTTGGGGATCGGGAAAGATGTCGGCATGCTTCGTATCGTAAAAGACGAGTAACCATGTGATCAGAAACAAGTGTGGCCTCTGCGGGTATTTGATGACGAGAATAATATAAGTCTGTATGTGTTCGAGCGAAAACCGGCTCGTGTGGGTGCGGAGTATATCACGGGGTTAATGAAGGCAAAGCGTTATTTTGATCGAGTGAAGATAATTATAGTATTCGCGAATACAATGCTTGGGTGTCGTGGCGGACGTATGCAATCTTCCTCTTTTTCTATCTACTTCACTTGAAGAGTATTGTCTTTTCCGGTGAGGAGTATTGCTCCCTTCAATTTGCCGCATCGGTTCTTTTAAGATGCGCACTGTGAGCGGCGGGCACGCGTCACCGAGCCACCGATTCCTATTGATTGGGATTCGCGTCCTCCCCGCTCACGATCATCCATGCTCGGAATGGCCTTTTCCGGATCTCGGGTGCGGGGATTCGAATCCTCATCCTTTTGCCCAGAGGATGCCCTTGGGGATTCGAACCCCCGACCTCTCGAGACACTCCGGGTCATCGAGGTGGGTCTTCTTTCGGCGGGCCTGGTGTGCCCGCGGTTGAGATGTATTTCGAGGATCCGATCTCGGAGGGGAGTGCTCCGATCCCGACCGACCCCCAACCAAAGCCTTCAAATACCACTTCCACGGGGGGAGGCCGGGGGATGGGCTTCTCCCGCTCCTTTTTTCATTGAGTGCTCATTCAGCCAGGCCGGTTTGGTGGCGCCCTACCTCCCGTTTCCGGGCTGTCTTGAGGGGGACCGATTCCGGTTGCGCTTCGTCTTTTTTCCAAGGGTACCGTCCCCTCCACCACTCGGGAGATTGAGATTGCCCCGTTCCTGGATGGGCACTAGAATGGGTTTGCGCGAATCTCCCCTTTTCCATGTTCGAGCCGATCGGTGCCTCCCGCGTTCCGTACCGGGCAGGTGGTCTTCTCCGCGGAGCTTCGCTCGAGTTCCATTTCGGCACGAGGGAGTCATTCGATGGTATCGACCACCCAGACCACGCATTTCGAGGAACACATCGAGATCGAGGGCTATCGAGAAAGGGTCTTCCTTCAGGGTTGGACCCCGGAATCGCCGGCCCGTGCACTGATCTGTCTCGTCCATGGTTTGGGCGAGCACGGCGGTCGCTACGATCATTTGGCGGCGTATTTCAATCGGGAAGGCATCGCCGTGACGGTCATGGACATGCGTGGCCATGGCCGCAGCGACGGACCCCGCGGCCATTTTCCCGGCTACCCGGCGATCTTTGCGGAAATCGATGGGCTCCTGCTCGAGGGTGCGCGACGCTGCGCCGGCGTTCCCGTTTTCCTCTATGGTCACAGCATGGGCGGCAACATGGTGTTGAGTTACCTTTTGCGCCACCAGTCGAGCGTGCCCCTTGCCGGCTCGATCGCGACCGGACCCCTCCTGCGCACGGCCTTCGAGCCGCCGTCCTGGAAAGTGTTCATGGGTAAATTACTGTATGCCGTCTGGCCAGGCTTTTCGATGGCCAACGAGCTGGATACCAAGGGGTTGGCTCGCGATCCGGAGGTCGCGAGCAAGTACCTCGCGGACCCGTTGGTCCACAATCGAATCACGCCCCGGTTCATGGATGTCATGGATGGCGGCGAATATTTGATCGAGCATGCCGCCTCGTTGGCGACGCCCCTGTTGCTGCTTCACGGCGAACGGGATCCGATCACCTCCGCGCCGGCCAGCGCCGAATTCGCCGAGAAGGCGGGGGCCCGGTGTCGTTTCAAGTCTTGGCCGGACCTGTTGCACGAAATCCACAACGAGCCTGAAAAGGAAGAGGTTTTTGCTTGCGAGTTGGCCTGGATGGAAGAGCGGATCGCGGCCATCTCGAACGGCGGTCGCGCGCCCGAATCCACCTGATGCAGTCGATTCCAAGTTCGCCCCAACATCCCTGTCCGAGACCTTAGCGGACTGGTTTTTCTGGTGATACTCCGGTTCCCGGTTATAATTCATCCCATCTTACTGATTTGCGATTTTCGATCAGCACCGGTGCTTTCCCGCCCGAGTCGGTTTTGTGGATCGTCCTGGGATGGGTGCCGGTCAAGGTTACCGGGGAGGTTACCAAGATGCCAAACAGATCGGATTTTCGGACCGTGAGCCTGGCCTTGCGGGTCGCGGTGCTCCTGTACGTCGGCTATGGCTGTCACGCCCTCGCGGTGGACAGTCCCGAATTTCGGGGCCCGAACCGCAACGGGATTTTCCAGGAAAAGAATCTCATGAAGAGCTGGCCCGAGGCCGGACCGAAGATGCTTTGGTCCGTCGAGGGCCTGGGTCAGGGCTATGCCAGCGTCAGCATCGCCGACGGCCGTCTCTACACCACGGGGAAACAGGGTGACCAGGGGTATGCCTTCGCCTACGACCTGAAGGGCAAGCAGCTTTGGTCTTCGGCCTATGGCCGTGAGCACCACGGTTCGGGTTATCCCGGCACGCGCACCACGCCCACGGTACACGGTGACAAGCTCTTTCTGGTGTCCAGTATCGGCGAGGTGGTCGCCCTGAACACCGCTGACGGCAAGGTCGCCTGGCGAGTGGACATGTTGGAACGCTTCGGTGGTGGCGCCAATCGGGAAAGCCTGTATCCCCGCTTCGGCATCGCCGAATCGCCGCTGGTCGTCGACAACAAGGTCATCTGTACGCCGGGCGGCAAGGAAGCCGTCATGGCCGCCCTCGATCCCAAGACCGGCAAAACCCTGTGGAAGACCAAAAGTATCGGCGACATTTCCGGTTATTGCACGCCACGCCTTTATCAAGAAGGCGGTCGGCGCATGATCGTGACCATGACCAGCGGCTCCATGATCGCCGTGGATCCCGCGGACGGATCGCTGATCTGGCGTCAGGGTTACCCCGCGACCTACAACATCCACGCGGTCAGTCCGGTTTGGCAGGGGCCCTACATTTATGTATCCGACGGCTACGGCCAGGGTGGCGCCTGCTTCAAGATGGCGGACAACGGCAAATCGGTCAAACAGGTCTGGGACGAAAAGACGCTGGACATCCACCACGGTGGCACCGTCCTGATCAACGACTACATTTACGGGGCCTCGAACTCCAAGAACCTCATTTGCCTGAAGTTGAATGACGGTGGCGTGGCTTCCTCGATTCGCCGGTTCGGCAAGGGGTCGCTGATCCACGCCGATGGCCTTCTGATCGGCTACACCGAGCGCGGCAAGGTGAAGCTGGTGGATCCCAATCCCAACGACATGAAGGTGATCAGCGAATTCGAGTTGGAGCTGGGCAGTGGCCAGCACTGGGCCCATCCGGTCGTCAGCGATGGCGTGTTGTACATTCGACGCGGCAAGGCGATGGCGGCTTTCGACATTCGCGCCAAGTGAGCGTCGGCAGGGCGGCCGGCCTGGCCGCTCTCCCCACCCAAATCGAAGCACGGCTGTTAGCGACCCCCGAAGTGATGCAAGCGGGGCGTTCCCGCATGCTTCGAGGGTCGTGGTGCCCGGTAGGTTCAGCAGGGGCGGTTAGCCGTCCCGCTGAACCCGTTAGCGTAACGTCGTTCGAGATACCCGCAATTCGAGCGAGGCGTGGTGCTCTTTAAGTAGCCCGTCAGACCGATCTCATGCCCTGAGACCACTTACTACCATGTGGGTACTGCGAGGTGGGGTGCTTCGACAAAAGCTCTTCTGCGAAACCTTCGGCTTCGCCCTTTTAGCCTGTGGTCGTTCGTGATACGACGGCTTCGAAGTGTCGGCCCGGCGGGCCAACCTACTGCCATGGCGCCACTATTCGGGATGCGGTTACTGCCAGCTTACGTGCTTCGAAGTGTCGGCCCGGCCCCCAGGCTGGCACGGCACCTACGCCACGACCTCTCTCGCACATACGAGTCCTTCAGAGTTACGCTCTTCTGCGAAACCTTCGGCTTCGCCCTTTTAGCCTGTGGTCATTCGTGATACGACGGCTTCGAAGTGTCGGCCCGGCGGGCCAACCTACTGCCATGGCGCCACTCTTCGGGATGCGGTTACTGCCAGCTTACGCGCTTCGAAGTGTCGGCCCGGCCCCCAGGCCTGGCACGGCGGCACCTACGCCACGACCTCTCTCGCACAGACGGGTCCTTCAGAGTTACGCTCTTCTGCGAAACCTTCGGCTTCGCCCTTTTAGCCTGTGGTCATTCGTGATACGACGGCTTCGAAGTGTCGGCCCGGCGGGCCAACCTACTGCCATGGCGCCACTATTCGGGATGCGGTTACTGCCAGCTTACGCGCTTCGAAGTGTCGGCCCGGCCCCCAGGCCTGGCACGGCGGCACCTACGCCACGACCTCTCTCGCACAGACGGGTCCTTCAGAGTTACCTGCTTCGATGATCGAGTGGGAACACCGAAACGGACGGCCCCGCCGGGCGGGACCGTCCCTCGGGCTACACCGCGAGCTTGCCCGCTTCACGGGCCATCAAGGCGCGGCGAATCGCCTCGTCTTCGGATTGCGACTGCGCATCGGAGAAACGAATCAACGGCGCCAGGAAGGCGCAGACGGTCACGCCGCAGGCCAGAAGCGCGAAGGCGTTGGCCATGGAAATGCCCGCCTCGCGGAACAGGAAACCGGCCAACACCGCACCGACGTTGCCGCCGGCACCCACGATGCCCGCGACCGAACCCAGTCCCTTGCGGTTCACGAACGGCACGATCGCGTAGGTGGCGCCTTCGGCCATCTGGACGAAGATACTGAACACGATCATCGACGCGATCGCCAAGGGTAAGATCGACATTTTCGAGAACACGAACAAGGCGATCCCTTCCAGGGCCAGGGTGGCGGCCAGGAACCAGACCCGTCCACGCAAACCGGCGCGCACCGCCGATTTATCGGCCAGCCAGCCACCCAGGCTGCGGGCGAAGATGTTGGTGGCGCCGAACAACCCGGCGATCAAGCCCGCGCTCGTCAAGCTCAGGCCGAATCGGTCGGTGTAGTACAAGGCGGCCACGTTGTTGACCGTCAATTCGATGCCGAAACAGGCGCCGTAGAACAGGAACAACAGCCACACCCGCCAATCCTTGGCGGCTTGGCCGAACCCACTTTCGCTCTCCTCTGCGGCGGGATCGGGTTCCGGAGCCTCGCCGCTGGGGTAGTCGCTGGTCCAGTTCCAATAGGCATAGGCACAGCCGAGCAGCAGGATGCCCGGAATGATCATGGCCAGGCGCCAACTGATCGCCTGGCTCCAGCCGAGCGCCAGGAACCCGGCGAAAATCAGTGGCATGACCATCTGGGTCACGCCTCCGCCCAAATTACCCCAGCCCGCCGTGGTGGCGTTGGCGGTGCCCACCACGTTGGGTGCGAACATGATGCTGGTGTGGTACTGGGTCAGGACGAACGAGGCCCCGATCCCACCGATCACCAGGCGAAAGATCAACACGTGCTCGTAGCTGGTGGATAGCCCGATGCCCATCACGGCGAGGGAGCCCAGGATCATCAATCCGGTGTACATCCGGCGCGGACCGAATCGGTCACAGAGCCGACCCAACAACAGACGCACGAAAATGGTGGCGGCTACCGACGCGATGATCGTGTTGCCGATCTGGCTCTGGGTAAGCTGGAACTCATCGCGCAACACCGGCATCAGGGGGGCAATCGCAAACCAGGAAAAGAAGCAGGTGAAGAACGAGAACCAGGTGATGTGAAACGTACGCATGGGAATCGATTTGAAATCGGTCAATCGAATTTTGACCGCCTGTCCGGGGAACTGCATGGTTTTCCTCCAGGGGGATGAGTGGGCCCGCGAAGAAACGGTCGCCCGCCGCTCGATCGGATGGGGTGGGGAAGGATCGAGTGCGGATGACGGAATCGGGGGAACGATTCGCGGAGAATCTCTCGTGGCCGACCCCCTAACGGGCAACCCCTGTGCCAGCAGTGCCGCGGTGAGGCATAGGGGAGGCGGCGAGACCTTGGCTCCCAACGACTGAGCACATCTGGCCCGGATGCAGGGACTTACCACGCGAGCCAAGGGGCTTTTCCTACTCCGCGGTAGTGTGCCGGGTGCCGTCGGGTACGATCGGGTCGTGCCGCGCTTTTGCACGGCGTTTTAAAGTGCGATTGGTAAATAGTTTAAAAAACGTAAGTTAGATGGTCGGTGCCGCTCGCGTTCGAGCGCGGCCATACATTCGTGTAGGAAAAACACAGTAAACCTACGAAATTGTCGGGGTGCGGCAACGCGAATGCCCCGGCGGTCGAATTCATGGACTGTTGGGGCGTATCAGGGTATTGGAAATAAGGGGCTTACAATTTTCAGCCAATTCTGGCAACGCATTTGCCCCTACAGCTCGCAGAGTCACTGCGAGGAGTATCTGCCATGAATGAAACATTGGTGATCATCGGCAACGGGCCCGCGGCCATGCGTTGCCTGGAGTCCTTACTCGAGCGCGAGCCGGATCGCTACCGGATTCTGGTGTTCAGCGCCGAACCCCATCCCGCCTACAATCGCATTCTTCTTTCCTCCGTCCTGGCCGCCGAGAAGGCCCCCGAACACATCGTCACGCATGATTGGGATTGGTTCGAACGCAACCGAATCGAGTTCTTCCCTGGAACCCGCATCGACTTCATCAATCGCGAGCACGGTGAAATCCGCTGCCAGGACGGGCGCGTATTCGCCTACGACCGATTGGTGATCGCCACCGGTTCATCGCCCATCATGCTCGATTTGCCTGGCAGCGACCTGGACGGCATCTACGGATTCCGCGATCTCGACGACGTGGACGCCCTTGCCCGCGAGGCCGAATCCGGAGAGCATGCGATCGTCATCGGCGGCGGCCTGCTCGGCCTCGAGGCGGCGGCGGGTTTGCGTTTACGCGGAATCGACGTCACCGTGGTTCACTTGTGTGATTGGCTCATGGAGCAGCAATTGGATCCTCGCGCCGGCGAGATGCTTCAGCGCGTGATGGAGGACCGCGGGATTCGCTTCATGCTCAGTGCCCGCACCTGCGCCTATCTGGAGGGTGTGCAGCCCGGTCGTGTCGGCGGCATTCGCCTGGCCGACGGGCGCGAGTTACACGCCGATCTGGTGGTCGTCGCCGTGGGCATCCGGCCGGCCGCCGGTTTGGCCCGCGCTGCAGGCCTGGAATGCAATCGCGGTATCTTGACCAATGACGCCATGCAAACCTCCGATCCCGATATCTTCGCCGTCGGCGAGTGCGTCGAGCACCGTGGCCGCAGCTACGGCCTGGTGGCCCCGTTGTTCGAAATGGCGCGCACCTGTGCCGCCAATCTCGCGGTCATCGGCGAAGTACCCGAGTTGCCGGCAGCCTACGAGGGCTCCTTGGTCTCCGCCCGCCTGAAGGTGTCCGGCGTGGACCTGTTCTCCGCCGGCATCGTGCAGGATGGTCCGGAACACGAGGTCATCACCCTGGTCGACGAAAACCTGGGTATCTACAAGAAGTTGCTTGTGAAAGACGGCAAGCTGGTGGGCGTGCTGCTCTACGGGGACGCCTTCGACGCGTCCTGGTACTTTCAGTTGCTTGCCGACGAAACGCCGATCGGACCCATGCGCGACAAGCTGATCTTCGGTGCGGCCTTCGTCAACGGTGAAGGCGAGACGCATGGTGCGGCGCTCTCCCTGCCGGACGAGGCCGAGGTCTGCGGGTGTAACGGCGTCTGCAAGGGCGCGATCATGGGTGCCATCGCGGCCAAGGGCCTGCAGTCTCTCGAAGAGGTTCGCGCGCATACGAAGGCCTCGGCTTCCTGCGGTGGCTGTACGCCTCAGGTGGAAGAACTGTTGGCACTGGCGCTCGGCCCGGCGGCCCCCAAACAACCCAGCGAAAAGCCCGTCTGCGCCTGCACCGAAATGGGGCACGACCAGGTGCGCGAGGAAATCGCCGCGAACGAATTCGCCTCGGTCGAGCAGGCGATGGCCGTCCTCGGTTGGAAGAACCCCGAGGGGTGTGCCCGTTGCCGCCCGGCGATCAACTACTACCTGCTTTGCCGGCAACCCGGACGCTATCGTGACGATCCCGCCTCGCGATTCGTCAACGAACGCGTGCACGCCAATATTCAGAAGGACGGCACCTTCTCGGTGATACCGCGCATGTTCGGCGGCATCACCAGCGCCAAGGAGTTACGGGCCTTGGCCGACGTGGTGGACAAGTTCGCGATTCCGACGGTCAAGGTCACCGGTGGCCAGCGCATCGATTTGTTGGGAGTCCGCAAGGAAGACCTGCCGCTGGTGTGGAAGGATCTCAACGATGCGGGCATGGTGTCGGGTCACGCCTACGGCAAGGCCGTTCGCACCGTGAAGACCTGCGTCGGTTCCGAGTGGTGCCGCTTCGGCGTGGGCGACTCCACCGCGCTGGGTGTCCGCTTGGAACGGGAACTCTGGGGCTCCTGGACGCCGCACAAGGTCAAGCTGGCCGTTTCCGGCTGCCCGCGCAATTGCGCCGAAGCCACGATCAAGGATATCGGCGTCGTGGCGGTGGAATCGGGCTGGGAAATCCACGTGGGCGGAAACGGCGGTACCAAGGTCCGCGCGACCGAGCTGCTGACCAAGGTCAAGACGGCCGACGAGGTGATGGACATCGTGTTCGCCTTCCTGCAGCTCTATCGCGAAGAGGCCCGCTACGGCGAGCGGACGGCCGGCTGGTTGATGCGCGTCGGTCTCGAGTTCGCCAAGGAGCGCGTGGTGACCGATCGCGTCTCGCGCGAGTTGCTGTGCGAACGGTTCCGGGAGTCGCAGGCCGTCAGCCGCAGCGATCCCTGGTCTTCGGAGACCGGTCTGCCCGCCCAAGCGCCCGAATCGTTCGTGCCCCTCGAGACCCCCGAACCGCTTATCGTCTAAATGCCGCGGTCGGGCAGTGCCAAGCGCCCGACCCCCGTGAGTCATACATTGGAGGAACCATGTCCGCTTTCATGTCATCCGCGCCTCGCTGGCAGGTTGTGGGGCACATCGACCAAATCCCCCTTCGCGGTGCCCGCGTCGTGCAGACACCGCTGGGGAACATCGCCCTTTTTCGTGCCGCGGTCGATCGCGTCTATGCTTTGGAGGACCGGTGCCCCCACCGCGGCGGCCCCCTTTCCGAGGGATTGGTCCACAACGGCCGCGTGACCTGTCCGCTGCACCAGTACGTGATCGAGTTGGACACCGGTGAAGCCGTGTACCCCGACGAAGGGTGCGTCACCACCTACCCGGTGCGGTTGGAGGAGGGCCGGATCGAGATCGACCTGACCGGCAGCCGCCAAACCGAACCGTCGCCATCCGGATGTGCCGTATGAGTGAGAAACACACGGTTTGCGCCTACTGCGGCGTCGGCTGTGGCTTGATCGTCGAGGAAGGGATCACCACGGATCTTCGACCCGATCCCGAGCACCCGGCCAATCTCGGCCGGCTCTGTGCCAAGGGAGCGAACCTGATGGAAACCCTGTCTCCGCGCGGTCGCCTGCTGCAGCCGTTGCTTCACGGAACCCATGTCTCCTGGTCGCGGGCCGTCGAACATGTCGCCGAGCGATTCGGTTCGATCATCGAACGCCACGGCCCGGATGCGGTCGCCTTCTACGTGTCCGGTCAAATGTTGACCGAGGACTACTACGTCGCCAACAAGCTCATGAAGGGATTCATCGGCTCCGCCAATATCGACACCAACTCGCGGCTGTGCATGGCGTCCACCGTGGCGGGACATATCCGTGCCTTCGGGGCGGATACCGTGCCGGGCTGTTACCAGGATTTGGAAGAGGCGGAGATGGTGGTCCTCGTCGGATCCAACATGGCCTCCTGTCACCCGGTCCTGTTCCAGCGCATCCTCGATGTGCGGGCGCGAGGGCGGGGTCCCTACCTGGTGGTCATCGACCCGCGTCGCTCCGAAACCGCCCAACAGGCCGACCTGCACCTGGCCTTGCGACCCGGCAGTGACGGCTTTCTCTTTTGTGGTCTGCTCAATCACATGTGGAAGCTGGGTCGCGTGGATTTTGCCTTCCTCGAACGCCACGTACACGGCTTTGTGGAGGCCCTGGAAGCCGTCACCGACTTCGATTTGCGCCACACGGCGGAGTTGTGTGGGCTCGACCAAGCGGTGTTGGCGGATTTCATGACCCGATTCACCCTGACCGAACGGGTGGTGACGGCGTTTTCGCAGGGGATCAATCAATCCTCTTCCGGGACCGACAAGGTCAACGCCATCATCAATTGTCATCTGGCCACCGGCCGCATCGGCAAACCCGGCGCCGGACCCTTTTCGCTCACCGGACAGGGCAACGCCATGGGGGGTCGTGAGGTCGGCGGGCTGGCCAACCAGTTGGCCGCGCACATGAAGTTGGAGAATCCGGAACATCGCCGGCTGGTCGCCGATTTCTGGGGCGCGTCGAACATGGCCGAACGGGCCGGGCTCAAGGCGATCGACCTGTTCGAAGCCGTCGCCGAGGGACGTGTCAAAGCGCTCTGGGTGGCCTGCACCAATCCATTGGTGAGTTTGCCGAATGCGGACCGCGTGCGTCAGGCCTTGGCCAAATGTGAGTTGCTGGTCGTGTCCGAGTGCATGGCCCATACGGAAACGGCGGCCTTCGCCGATGTCTTGCTGCCCGCGGCGACCTGGGGCGAGAAATCCGGAACGGTGACCAACTCCGAGCGGGTCATTTCGCGCCAGCGCGGTTTTCGCAGGCCCTTGGGCGAGGCGCGCCCCGATTGGGCGGCCTTCGCGGCGGTGGGCCGGGCGATGGGGTTTCAGGAAGCGTTCACCTATGCCAATCCCGCTGCGATCTTCCGCGAGTACGCCGCCTTGTCCGGTCTGGGCAACGACGGCACGCGCGATTTCGACATTTCCGGGCTGGCCGATCTCACCGATGCCCAGTACGAAGAGCTGCAGCCCGTCCAGTGGCCCGTCAATCGCGAGTATCCCCAGGGCCGCGCCCGCTTTTTCGACGACGGCCGATTCTTCCATCCCGACGGGAGGGCGCGCATGTTGCCGATCCAACCGAGGTTCCCGAACCTCACGGTGGACGGGAACCACGATCTGTTGTTGCTCACCGGGCGGGTGGCCGACCAGTGGCACACCATGAGCCGAACGGGTGGCCTGGCCGCGTTACGCCGTCGCGACGAGGAGCCCTTCGTGGCGATGCACCCGGTGGATGCCGCGGAACGCGGGATCGATCAGGTCGTTTCCGGTTTGGTTCGTGTCGAAACCCGATACGGCGGTTTTCTTTCCCGGGTGCGCGTCACCGAGGACCAACCGATGGGCAGCATGTTCGCGCCTTTCCATTGGAACGACACCTTCGCCTGGGACGCCAAGGTCAACAGTGCGGTCAACCCGACGGTCGATCCCCTTTCCGGTCAACCCGAGTTGAAGGCCACGCCGGCCTCGATCCACCCGTTGGAGGTGGGCTGGCACGGTTTCGTCATTTCCTCGGGCGAATTGACCTTCGAGGATCCCCTTTACTGGGTGCGCATTCCCGGTGACGGCTACGTTCGGCACGAGTTGGCTTTCGCCCAATTGCCGAGTCGCTGCGATGCCTGGGCGAGGGAGTTGCTCGGTCTCGACGACGACTACGGCGAGTGGTTGTTCTTCGGCGACGAAGCCGCGGGCAGCTATCGCGCGGCGAACCTCCTGAACGGCCGGTTGCGGGCCTGCCTCTTTTTGGCGCGGGAGTACCGACTCCCTTCGCGGCGGTGGTTGGAGACCTTGTTCCTCAAGGAGAACCTGGAGCACCGTGAGCGCCGAGGCCTGCTCGCGGGCGCTCTCGTGTGACGGCGGTTCGAGCATTCCGGCAAGGCCGCCCCAGCCGGGATCTCCCGAGCTGGGAGTTCCCGCATGCTGAAGAGATGTGTAGCCGCAGTAGGTTGGCCCGCTGGGCCGACACTTCGAAGCGCGAAAGCAACAAAAGTTAACCAATTCCTAAAAGCGGAGCCCAATTCCGCGCCGATTTTCTTGCAAGCAGGAATTACGCAATAGGTCCAAAACACTCAAACCGCCAGACCCCTCAAAGGAAATCTATCTCTACCCGCGGTAACCTCTGTTTTCCCTGGCCATTCCTCACAAGCCAGGGTATCGTGACAGCAATATTTCAGGAATTTACCGCATGGAAAAAATTTCAACCAAGCCTTTTTATCGCCGCCATCTTCCACATTGGAACCCTGCCAACGCAACGTACTTTGTCACCATTCGCCTGGCAGGGTCGGTGCCGAAAGTGGTCCTACAGAACTATCGCGAGGAAATGAAAACTCAGGAAATCCCGCGAACCGAACGGTTCAAACGACGCCGTACCTGGTTTCGTAAGTTCGAATCACTGTTACACCACGATCCAGTGGGTCCTGTTTGGTTATCTCAACCAACTGTGGCCCAAATGGTAGTCGACTGTCTCCACTACCGACACGGAAAAGTCTACTCTCTGGATTGTTTTTGCATCATGCCCAACCACCTGCACCTCATTTTCTGTCCGCTGAAATCCGGATCCGGATTGTCGAGTAAGGTGAGTTCACCATCTCTTCCCGGGATCATGCACTCGCTGAAAAGCTACACTGCGCATCAAGCGAATAAGATTTTGGGCAGGGAAGGTCCCTTTTGGGCCCAAGAATCTTTCGATCATTGGCTTCGAAGTCCAGCCCATTGGCGTCTGGCCGTCGACTATGTGTTGGATAATCCTGTCAAGGCAGGGTTTGTCGAGGCCTGGCAGCAATATCCTTGGTGTTTCACTCGGTTTTGATGGGTGGCTTCGCTCTTTTGATTTGTAGTGATGTCGTCACACGACGGCTTCGAAGTGTCGGCCCAGCGGGCCAACCTACCGCGACGACGCCTCTCTTTAAAATGCGGGAACCCCGTGCGGGCGTGTTTCGTACGAGAATGGCTTCGCTTTTGGTTTGATTTTATACCTCGACGAAAAAAGGGCGGCTTACAATAAGCCGCCCTTTTTCGATGTCTCGGTCGAGACCCCTTATCGCACGACCGGTTTATCGGGGTCTCGACCACCGAACGGATCGTCCGTCGAACCACCGGTATCGCGGACACCGATCGGCTCGACCCGAATGACGACATCCGCGCCATCCAAGTCGGGTCGGCGCGGGACCAGGCGACCGGCGACGTCCAACAGCACCTCGATGCCGTCGGTCCCACCTGCCAGGCCCAACACGCGAAGCGGTTCCTCGCTGGTCCAGACCTGAACGCCGCGCAAGCGACCCAAACGCAGGTCGTAGGCCGCAACGAAACCCTGATGGGCGGAAACGGCCTCGACGGTGTGACCCTCGGCCGACAACCAATCGCCGAATTGACCGGCAACGTAGACGACCTGGGCTTCGAGGCCGATACCGGCGATCAACAGGGTGCCGTCGCCCCAAAGTTCGGAACGCCAGCGGCCGTAGCCGTCACCGTCCCACAAGCTCAGAACCAAGCGTTGGTAGGGCCGGCCGGCCGGGGGATCCAGGCCGACCATCAGACGCCGGCCCCGGTCATCGAGCTGAACGACCAGCGAAGTGGTCGACAGGGTCGCCGGCAAAATCGGCGAAGCCAACAGCCAGTTGCGAGCGGGGGATTCGAAGGCGCTCACGGTTGAAACATGAACGGTATCCGGGTGTAAAAAAGGTTGTAACAATAGATGGAGCATGAGTACCTCCTCCTTGAAAATAATCACGAAACGACTTTGGTATTTTTTTGCCAAGTGTTTCGTCGTAGAGTTGAGAAATGTCGCGTGAATGCGATTTACACTTATTTTGAATTAGACGAACATGTAGATAAAAAAAGGGCGTCACCGCGAGGATGACGCCCTTTTCCCGTGCCTGACGGTGGTGGATTCCTCCACCGATCGGTTTAGATCTCGTCTCGGATCTCCCGATCGACAGCAGCATCTGCGCCCTTGGCGGGCCGATCTTCGCGGTTCTTCAACCATCGATATCTTTTCGAGACCGATTCCGGCAGACCAATCCAGCCGGAGAGGGTCGTGTCTTTCTCTACATTCATGGGGACCTCCTCACTTCGCGATACCCACCTCCGCGGTCGAGCCGGTGCACGGCTCGGTGGTGCGAAAGGGTTCGGAAGTGCACTTCGATCGGGATGCGAGATGGACCGCCTTCGTGGTGTCATCACGCGTTTTTCGGCACGGGTATCCGCGACCACGGACGATACTCCCAAAGGGGCAAATCCTACTTGGGGGCTCGTCTACAAAGAAGTCGATGCATGTCGCGGTTTCGATCCGCGGATCACGTCGAATCATACTATGATTCAGGCAGCCGCCGATCTCGAAGTGCCCGATTTTAGGGAGCGCTCCTGGCCATGTCAATACCCTTTTTGGGAACTTTCTTGGAGGGATTCGTTAAGCCTGTGCTTTGAAAGATGTTGAGGTGAATATTTTTTTGAGAGGTGGTTTTGGGTGGGCGTTCTTCAGCTCCGTTTCCTTTGTGACCTCCATGGAAAAAATTCGAAATCACCTCTAGCTCGGTAGCTGTGCCGGTACGATCAAGGGGACCGGTCGATCACACACCGTCAATTCCCGCACCGGACGCGCAAACAGATCACCGTCCAACTGGCCGGGAGGTGGCGTGTCCGGCCATTCCAAGCGAACCGAACTGGACTCGGCGAAGATCAGGCCCGGATCGCGATCGAGCTGGCGGCGCCACGCGCGCCACAGCATGCCCATCGCGGGTCGCCAACCTCCGCGCGGTTGAGCCACGATGGCGAACCTGGCCGATTCGGGATCGGCGTTCGCCGTCACCGCATAGGCGCCGCCGTAGTGTTTGAACCGACTGATGATGGCGAAGGTGCATTCGATGCGGCGGCCGTCGTCCAGCACCAGGGCGCAGGGAGGATAGTCATAGCCGAAAAGGCTTTTGGCCAGGGCTACCGAGAACGCGGCCTTGCCGATTCGGTTTTTAAGTTTTTGCGGTACCTGGGTCAGCACATGGGCATCGATGCCGAAGCTGTACATCATGAAAAAGCGGGTGCCGTCGTCGGTGCGTCCCGGAAGACAGGGCACGGTATGACCCGTGCGCAACATGGCGACGAAGGCGTCCAGTTCGGACGGTAGACCGAATTCGACGGTGATGACGTTCGCGGTACCCATGCCGTAGAAGGCCGCCTGGCCAAAGGGCACTCCCGCGTTGAGAAAGTAGTGGAAGGTGCCGTCGCCACCAATTACGACCACCCGGTCTTCCGCGCAGACCGCTTCACAGGCTTGGCGGAATCGATCCATATCCGGGTGGGTTTCGATGACGGCCACCGATTCTCCGGCGGTACGGAGGCGTTCTCCCAGCGACGTGGCGAGGCGGGAACCCTCACCCTTTCCAGAGACGGGATTGACGATGAGAAAGGTCTTCAAGGAGGCTCCTTTTCAGGTTCCCCCCATCATACCGGGCGAGAGTTGGTTCGTGCCCATCCAGTAACAGGGTTTTTTAATGGATCCCCCGGATCGGCCGGGTGTGAATGAGAATGTTTCTGAGACCTGGCGCCTGAAGGTCGATACCGTGCCCATCCAGCCAACTCGCGCTGGAAGTTGCGACTATTCCGTTTCTGGATGGGCACCAGGGTGATCACGTCTCTTCGCCTGCATCGGCGTGCACCCGTGATTTCGCTCAGGACACGCTCGCGAAGGTATAGGTCGCGTCTTGTTCCGCCAGGCGGCGCAATTCCGTCCGTCCGGCTGACCGGATCTCTTCCAAGACACCTTTGAGATGGCCCAATTCGGTCAGGGAGTTGATCAGGATGAACCGGAAATGTCGTCGTCCCTTGAAGCTGGTGATGTTGAACAGTGCCACGCCGCGGCGCCTCACCGCTTCACGGGCGCGGCGTTGCACCAGGTCCAGCGTTTCTCCGGGGCAATCGGCCAATCGCTCGGGCAGATAACGGAAGCAGACGACCGGTGACACCGGATCGTAGCTGAGGGAGAAGTCGGGATCGGCGGCGATGAGCTCCGCGAATTCTCGCGTCAGGCGCAGGCGGGTTTCGGCGAGGCCGCGAAAGTGACCGGCGCCATAGGTGCGCAGGAGGAACCAAAGGGGCAGGGCATCCCAGCGTCTCCCGCACAAGGGCGTGAAATGACCCAGGTTCTCGCACAGATCCTCTTCGCCCGCGTCATCCTGGTGGAACAGGTAGTCGGCCTGGACCCGAAAGGTTCGTTTGAGATCGGCGGGTCGCGGCGTCAACAGCACGCTGCAGGTCAGGGGCACGTACATCCACTTGTGGGCGTCCCAGGTCACCGTGTCGGCGTGTTCGATGCCGGCGAACCAGTGTCGACCGGATTCGGTGAGGGCCATGCCGCCACCAAAGGCGGCGTCGACGTGCAGGTGGAGATCGTGTTCGCGGCAGATGGGGGCCAGCTCGGCCAAGGGATCGAAGCCGCCCGTGACCGTCAGACCCAACGTGGCCACCAGGGCAAACGGCTTGAGCCCGCGGTCGGTGACTTGGCCCAGCACGGTTCGCAGTCCCTCGACACGCATTTCGCCGCGTTCGTTGGTCGGCACGCGAAAGACCTGTTCGGTACCGATCCCCAACAGGGCCGCCGCGTTGGCGATGGAATAGTGCGACTCCTCGGAACACAGGATGGCACCGCGTTGCGTGGCCCGCGCCAGGCCGATCCTGGCCACATCGGGGTCCAGCTTGCGCCGGCGTGCCACGGCCAGGGCCAACATATTGGACGTGGAACCGCCGGGCAGGAAGATGCCGCCGCTGCCGGCGGGCATGCCCAACAGTTTCGCCAGCCATCGCGCCGTGATTTTTTCCACCACGGTGGCGACCGGCGCGGCCTCGAACGTGGACAGGGTGGCGTTGACCATGGTCGCCAATGCCGCTCCCAACACGGCCACTGCCGGCGTACCTGCGGACATTTGGTTGAAAAACATCGGGTGCCAGGTCTTGACGCTCTTGCCAAGCAGGCTCTCTTCGAAGACATTCATGGTGGCCGCGAAGCCCTCGCCTCGCTCCGGTGCCGCGGTCTGCAGCAGCTCCTGCTCGGGCGATCGGGGGTCGTCGGCCTGTTCGCATTCTCGGATTTGATGGCCTCGCTCCACCTCAGCCAACATCTCCAGAACGGTTTCCTGTTCAGAAAACGGCTGAACCGCGTCAGCGGCGGGATCAGCGTAATAATCACTCATGACGCGACCCAGGAGGGTCGCCATATTCTGAATCGTCATGGCATCATGTAATTGCTGCATGTGGCGCAAACTCACTTTCCCCAGTCTTTGCCGTGGCGGGGCTCCAAGTACGGCGGCTTTTCGGACAGCTCGGACTTATATCCAAACGATTGCATTAACTTGACAAGGGGATTTTTCAGGGGAGATTTCATCCTTACCCAAAAAAATGGAAAAATCAAGCATCCCCTGTTTGTTTCATATTTTAAGCATGAAGTTCACCGATTTCGCATGGTTACGAGGCACGTCGTACCCATTGCCGCGATTCCTTTCATCTCCATGCCCACGGTGATGCTTCCTTCTGTATCTTGGCCGCACCGAGTTCGTCCCGCAGCCTGCGTGAAACTTGGTTCGAAACCAAGAGACCGTCGGCGATGACCCGAGAACAAAAATCGACATTCTGATATCAACTTGGGTCATGAACCGTACGGTTCGATGGTCTGGTCGTTCTCGGGGTTGCCTGACCGTTTCATGCTCCCGAAAACCGCGTTCCTGTCCGAAACCGAATCCATTCTACACGGATCGCGGCGATCAGGCGAGTCCCTGGCGCCGATCGAATGCCAACCGTCCACCGGCCCGAGCCGATTGGATTCCCTAAATGCGTTGCCGGTCACCAAGTGCGCCGCCTTGCGATCTTCTCTTGGTGTGGTCACGATTCGTCAACAATTCCTTCACGAAAAGCGGTCGAGCCGATTTCCGAAGGGCCTGTGTGCAAAATCCACAATAGCTGCGGAAAAGCCTGTGGAAAACGTTGTGGAAAAATGCCAAAAGCCTTGCCAAGTCATTGTTCGTTGCACATTAACCAAAAATGGTTGCATGGCGAAAACCCTTGCCAATAGCCGTTTTGGCTTGACACACCCGTGACAGGAATGTCAAGCGGCCGGATTCCGCATTTAGACGGGCAGAAACCGGGCTTTGTGGAAAAAAGGCGAAATGGGCCGATAAATCCCAAAAATTCAAGCACTTTTTTGGCCGAACAATTGGGGTACATAAATCTCAAAAAGCGAGATGGCCGATCGCATGTTCGGTATTTCGGTTTGGGCGAAAGGGGACTCAGCCCACCGGGACTTCGACCTCACCGGAGTTTCGCATTTCCATTATCGATGCCAGGCGATCTTCGATCACCTTGACCGCGGCCTCCGATTCCCGGGACTTTCGAAAGGCTTCGTTCATGGCGGCCAGCTTTGCCCGGAACGAGGGATCGTCCAGAACACGATCGATCGAGGGCAGCAGGGATTCCGCCTGCAATCCCTTGATGCGGCCCATCAACCCCAGGCCGTGATAGACGACCCTCGCCGCCGTGCCTGGCTGATCGAAGGTCAGGGGGAAGACCACCATCGGCACCTCGTGCTGGATGCATTCGCGGATGGAGTTGGCGCCGCCGTGGGTGATCATCACCGCGGCTCGCTGCAGCAAGGCGAGTTGGGGGGCGAAAGGTACGGCGGTCAGGTTGGCGGGGATCGGTGCCAACTGGTCGATGTTCAAGTGCTTGCCGGTTGTCAGCACCCACTGGAGGTCCGGCCGTTTGACCGCACATTCCCGTATCGTGCGGGCGAAGGTGGCATTGGCGTGAATCGAGCCCAAAGAAGCGTATATCAATGGTTTGTTCGGATCCAGGCATTCAAATGGGAATGCCTGCTCGCTGCGGTCCTCGTCGGCCGGTGCCGCTACATGGTACACATCGTCCGCGACGGGTCCTGGCATTTCGAAATCTCTTGGATAAAGGATAATTTCAGGGAAATCTAAAAAAACAGAAAACATGGCACGATCGTTCAGCTTTTCCAAAGGGTACCCGTAGCGTGCCGCCAACTTGCGGGTATAGCGAATCCAGTCGAAGCCCACGCCGAAGGCCGATTGCACCTTGAGCAGAAAGAACCGTTGCCGGTAGTACTTGCGCCAGGCTTTGGCGATCTGAGGATCGCCCGGTTGGAGCGTCGAAAAAATCGGCGGGCGCATGGGGTCCTGCTTGGGTGGCATGGTGGTGTGCAGGTACATGGCGGGCAAACCGGCGCGATAGGCCAGCAGCGACCAGGTGGGTCGAATCGATCCGTCGATGATCACCAAGTCGGGGTTCAATTGATCCATAGTGGCCAGGAACGAGGTCTCGCCACCGCGTATAAGGTACTTGAAATAGTCGCGATAATGCATGATAAAACGACGGTGCTGGAGGAGAGCCGTGAGGGGGCCCTTGCCGCCGGAACGGAACAACTCGAGGTGGTTTTTGGGAAACCAGTCCGCGTAGATCGGCAGGAATTCGAAACCAAACGGCGCGACGAACGCTTCGCAGTCGGGCATGCCGAAAAACACGACGTGATGGCCGCGAGAACGCAGTCTTTTGGCGAGCGGTAGGGACCCGTTCATCGGGCCGGACATGGGCAGGACGCAAAAACCGATCGTTGCCATGGTTCCTCCACGCGGGCCCGATTGCGTGGATGAGGTCGCACCCGGGCTCACCATCCATCTCACGGGAGGAGCGAGGAGGCACGGTCCCGCGATGATACTATCTTCAGGGAAAATCAAGGCTCAAGGTAACACGGTTGCAGGACAGGGTTCAAAGAAAAGCGCGAAGTCTAAAAACAAAGCCACTGTATTCAATATATTACCTGCTTGTCCTTGTCAGTCGAATGCGGTACTGCAATAATACTCACGAAAATCCTCTCTTTTAAAATTGAATTTCTTTCGGGAGAAAGCCGGTGACACCAGAATCATTGGAGGTGGAAGCCTCCCGCGTCATCCGCAACTACACGTTGTGGGCCGGCGGATGGGGATTGATCCCCATACCCGCCGTGGATTTTCTCGGCACTTGGGCACTCCAAGTTCTTATGTTGGAACGGCTTGCTAAAGTCTATCGGGTACCGTTTTCAAGGCACCGTACCTGTTCGGTGGTCAGTGGGTTGCTCGGCGGCTTGGCCGGCACCGAGTTGTCCTACGGGTCGTTGCGTTATTTGCTGCGGGCGGTGCCCGTGGCCGGCCCCGCGCTGGCCGTGGCAACCGGGCCTGCGGTCACGGGAACGATCACCTATGCGCTGGGCAAAACATTTGCGACCCACTTTGCCTGTGGCGGCAATTTATTGAGCATGAAACCAGGGCAATTGCGCGCTCATTTCCTGCAGGAGCTGGAGCGCGCCAAGCGCGAGGGCGTCGCACGAGATGAAGCGTCTCCGGTCGGTCCGGCATCGGATACGGGGGAAGCGCCGGCGGCCGAGCCCAAGCCCAAGAAAACGCGTGCCAAAGCCAAGCGGGCGGATGCCGCCGATGCGCAAGAGACCGGGACCGCGGAGTCACGGCCATCGGAGGCTAGCGAGGAGCCGGTGAAAGCCGAATCGGCGGCCCCCACAGGCGAAGAGACGGTGAAAGCCGAACCGGTCGCCCCCACAGCCGAGGAGGCGGTGAAAGCCGAACCGGCGGCCCCCACGGCCGAGGAGCCGGTGAAAGCCGAACCGGTCTCCCCCACGGCTAAAGAGACGGTGAAAGCCGAACCGGCGGCCCCCTCGGCTGAAGAGACGGTGAAAGCCGAACCGGATGCTCCAGTCAGCGAAGACAAGTCGGACACCGAACCGGAAGCACGTGCCGAATCAGCCGAAACGGAACACCCGGCGCCTGAGCCGGAAGACGAGGGCGATATCTCGATTGAACCATCCGAGGCCGCTCGGGTAGACACCTCGGAACCATCTTCCCAGGCGGCCGAACAAGCCACAGAGGTGGAACCTCGGTCGGTCGTCACCGAACCGGATGTCCCTGTCGAGACGGAATCACCGGAGCCCCAGGATGCTGTCGAGGCCGAGCCCGCGGTGACGGAACCCGAGGCCGCGGCGCCCTCCCAAACCGAGGAAGAGACCGCTTCGGTCTCGCCGGCCGAGGTGGATCCCGCCAAAAAGGATTTGGTGGTCAAGGCGTTTTGGGATCGCAGCTACCGTGAATTGGCGCAAGAGCCGATTTGGGCCTTGCGGGGCGTCAGCGATGTCGACGGAAAACTGTTGGCCGACGCGTTCCGCGTGACCACCATCGAAGATCTCGCCAATCTTTCCTTCGCGGCCAGAGCCCGGGAGATCGTCGACGTTGCCGAGGTCGCTCGAGCCGGACAAACCGTCGACGAAGCCGTTCTTTCCGACATTCGGGAAACCTACCTGGTCTCCGATCGCGCGGACACCCCGATCGAACAACTGCCGCGCGAGCCTTTGACGGTGCTGAAAGGTATCGGTGAGGAACGGGCGGCGGCCATGGCCCAAGCCTTCAACGTCAAGACCCTCGCCAAGCTGGCGAGCCTCAAGTTCGTGGCGTGGTCCCAGCGCATCCTGGCGTTGGCCGATGCCGTCGACACGGGCGAATGACCGAACCTACGGCGATCTCCGCGCTTTCCCCTCGACCCGCGAACATGACCTTTACCCGAACCTTTCGCCCCGAAACGCGGTGGTGTGCGCGAGTCTCACTACCGCCATCTTTCATCGAGGTACATACCATGAACCCTTCCGCTACCAGTGCGACGTCCACCGAGACGCTTCCGCAGACGCCCGGCACCGAGATCATCGGCCGCGGTCTCTGCCTCTGGCCCGACGCCCCTTACGAACTCAAGGATCACGTCTGGCCCATGTCCCACACCACCAAGGTGTTTCACTGTTCCGACACCGGCCGAACCTACTCTCTGCCGGAAAATGTCGAGGTCAACCCCTCACCGCCGTTGCCTTCGGATACCGTGCTCGGCCACACCCATATCGCCGAATCCTTCGAGCACCTGACCAAAAAGGTGGAGGTGGATACCCAGGTGGCGGGCGGCAACGGGCCTTTCACCGTCGACGTCAATGCCTCGCAGATTCAGCAGTTGAAGACCGAGGAAAGGGCCACCTACGCCATCTGTCAAAATTTCCTGCCCTTGTACGAGGTCTATATTCCCCGGCTGTTCACCCTCGACGAGTCGGTGTTCGACCTGGAGTTCCCGACCCCGTTCGATCCCAAACACAAGAGTACCTACGAGCGCTTTTTCAATCGGTTCGGAACCCACGTGGTCAAACGGGTCTGGGTCGGTGGCAAGGCCATGATCAGCCTGGTCACCAAAAAAACCGAATCCATGTCGGCCGAGGACATTCGTCGCGGGCTGAATGTCAAGGCGGGCGCCCAGAGCGCATCCGAAAAGGCCAAGCTGGAGGAGATTCGCGAGAACCTGAAATCCAATGCCGACATCATGGTGTTGGGCGAGGGCGGCGACAAGTTGAAGCTGGGTGCCATGCGCTCGCTCAACGAAACGGCCTACAACGAATGGGTGGAAACGATCAAGGAACACCCGCGCGTCATCGAAATGGAGCTGGTGGGGATTTGGAACCTGTTCCACGACGAGGAAAAGGCCAATACGCTGGCCAAGGCCTACGAGGCCGAAACCAATTTCGAGGAAGTTTCTTCGCTGCTGTTCCGCCAACCCCATCTCTACATCATCCGAGGATCGGAATTCGTCTGTTACCACCTCGAAAAGAACAAGGTCGTGGAAACGGGCAATTACAGCGACCTGTTTCCCAACATGCCGGAGCGCCTCAACTTCGACGCTTCCTTCAGTTGGGAGGAGTGCGACGGCGGCCGGCAGGAGTTTCGAGAGAAGGTGATTTTTTTCAAGGGCCGCGAGTTCATGATGTTCGACCAACAGACCAATCAATTCGACGAGGGTTTTCCCCAGCCCATCAACGGTGCGGACGAACAGGGCCGACCCTTTTGGCCGGGATTGACCTTCGAACGGGTCGACGCCGCGGTCAACTGGGGGGACGGCAGTGTCTATTTGTTCTCGGGCAATCAGTACGTCCGATTCAACCTGGACACCCATTGCGTCGATCCCGGGTATCCGCGTTCGCTGCAACCCTTTTGGGCGGGCCTGCCGTTCGAGCGCATCGACGCGGTGGATACCTGGAACGGACGCAAGGCCTACTTTTTCTATAAAAACCAATACGTGCGTTACGATATGGCCGAGTACCGGGTCGATCCGGGCTACCCCAAATCGCTGCGCGGCAACTACGTGGAGGATTGGCGCATCGATTGACGCGCGGCCGGACCCCATCGTTGTGACAACCCACTACGCATGAACGACCATGAGGAGAGTCATCGTGGAGAAACAAAAGAAAAAGCCCTCTGCGGAAGATGTTCGCTTGAAAACGGCGGAAGAAAAGGTGCAGCTTTATACCCTTCTGAGCGTGCCGGTGGGATTGGTGCCTGCGCCGGCCCTTGACTTGGCGCTCATCGGTGCCGTGCAGTTGAAAATGGTCCATTCCTTGGCCAAGGTGTACGACACGCCCTTCAGCCGGAGCGTCGTCAAAGGTTTGATCGGCTCCCTGGTTTCGGCCGCGGTGGCTTCACCCACCGCGAGATTGGCGACCAGTGCCCTGAAACTGGTGCCGGGACTGGGCACGTTGTCGGGCGCCATCGCCATGTCGGGTACGGGAAGTGCCTTGACCTACGCGGTAGGCAAGGTATTCGTGTCCCATTTCGAGGCGGGCGGCACGATCCTGAACCTGAATGCACGGAAGATGAAGGCCTATTTCCAGGAAAAGTACCGTGAGGCCCAGGAGGGTGACGAACGGATCACCTACGCGGGGATCAAACCCTGAAACTGGCGCGGTCCGCTCCGCGAGGCGGGCCGCAGTCGCATACATTATTAATATGAATCCCTACCGGCGCTCTTGGCCCTTGGTCCGAAGTGCGTATCCTGGCAGTTCCCGCATGGACGAAGAAGTGTCGCTTCGACGGATGACTGTTCCCGAGAGCGAAGCCCAGTGTTCCGCAGAAGGATTACCCACCGAAGTCGCCAGGCATCGATACACCCAAATCTCTAGAGAGGCGTGGTGCCTGTAGGTGGAGCAGCCTGCTCCACCAATCGAAGCGACGTCAGCCTCGACGGATGGCCGAGACAAAGAGCGAAGCCGAGTGTTTCGCAGAAGGATTGTCCATCGAAGTCGCTGGGCATCCGTATTTTCGAATCCCTAGAGATACGGCCACCGCAAGTCATGATGCCCTTGCAAAAGGAAACAGGCAAACCCCTGAGCTTCGCTCTTATGCTTGGTATCGTTGTCGGTTGGGGGTCGCTTCGAAATGTCGGCCCAGCGCACTGGGCGGGCTCGGCACCTACGGGCACCACGTCTCTCTCGAATATGCGAGTACCTCGAACGATGTTACGCTGCGGGGTTCAGCGGGCCGGCTTACCGCCCCTGCTGAACCTACCGGGCAACACGCCTCTCTCGATTGTGCAGGTACTCTGAGAGGAACGGCTTCGAAGTGTCGGCCCAGCACCCTAAGCTGGCCCGGTACCTACAGCCACAATGGCTCTCTCATACAGTCGGGAACTCCTGGATGACGAGCTTCGATTGGTGGAGCAAGCTGCTCCACCTACAGGCGCTGTGCCACTTTCCGGGATGCGGGAACTGCCAGGTTGCGCGCTTCGAAGTGTCGGCCCAGCACCCTGAGCGGGCCCGGTACCTACAGCCACGATGGCTCTCTCAGACAGTTGGGAACTCCTGGATGACGAGCTTCGATTGGTGGAGCAAGCTGCGCCACCTACAGGCGCTGTGCCACTTTCCGGGATGGGGGAACTGCCAGGTTGCGCGCTTCGAAGTGTCGGCCGGGCCGGCCAACCTACTGCGACGACGTCTCTTACTGTCATGCGGGCACGTCGAGCCGGCAATCTCTGCCCATGACTCGCTTTCCGGACGTTCAGTCGTCTACCCAGGATTGGAACAGGCTCAAGTGGTGGGCCGGAAGCGTGATGGTGCCCTCCGTGCCCTTCGAGAACAGGTGCTTGGTGCTGCCCGAAAACAACAGCAGGTCGCCATCGCGCTTGCGGATCTCGTACACGAACTCGATCAGCCGTTTCTTCAGCGTGCGAATGGCGGTCTTGATGTAGATCCGCTCGCCGTAACGACCCGGCGCACGAAAACGAGCGGTCAGATCGACCACCATCATGAAAATGCCGTCCCGTTCAAGCTCGTGGTACGGCAGGCCGAGATCGGCGCACATGCGAATGCGGCCCATCTCGCAGTAGACGACGTAACTGGCGTGGTGTAGCACGCCCATTTGGTCGGTATCGGCGTAACGGATCTCCAAATCCGCCTCGTGCCATTTCATGAACCCTCCGACAAGATGTATTCGCGACCGCCGGCGTCGATCAAGATCCAGCGCCCTTGCCGGTGCACCAATGCAGCGGGGGAACCCCAGGCTTTTTGCTCCGGCCAGGTGCGTGGGCTGGCGGTCGTCTGATATAACTCGATGCGGCCGTTACGGCGTACGGCCAGGCTGGGACGCTCGGCGATCACGGGTAACAGCGTGAACGCCGGCGAGACTTCCAGCTTGGGGGAACCGCTCGGCGAGGTGCCCAGCTCGAAGGCCAGCGGCATTTGGGGCAGGGAGCGTTCCCGACGCTTCAACGCGCCGCCCTCCAATTGGATCAGGGTCAGCGTCACATCCACCGTGGCGTGTTCCCAACTGCGCATGACATCGCGCACGCCGTCAGGGAAGGAAAGCAGCCAGTAACCGTTTTTGGTGGGCTGCGCCAAACTGTACCGGCTGAGGTGGGTGACGGCCGTGTCGTCGACCAGCTTGAACACGGACCCTCCTGCATTCAGGCCGACGCGTGCTTCCTTGGGCGCGCCCAGCCACAGCATGCGCCCGTCGAGCAGCAACGGTCGCATCTTGCGGTCGATCTTCTCGTGGTTGCCCAGGTCCCGCCCTGGCTTCCACACCACTCGTTCGCCGTTTTTGGGCTGGTAGATCGAAAGCGTGTCCGGGTCGATCTGCGAAACCAGGGGAAACCGCAGCGATAAGCCGTGGTGACTGCTGAGAGTTGGCCGCCGCTCGAGGAATTCGGTCCAGATGGGCACCGAGATGGCATGCCAGCGATCGCCGTGGAAGAGGTGCAGTTTTTCCGCGGAGAAGAAGCCCGGCAGGGAGATGTCGGGCAGCGGGATGTCGAGCGGAACGGCTTTGGTTTCCGGCAGGGAGCCTGTGGTACCCGTCGTGAGGTCGTGACTGTGGAGACGTCCGTCGCGGCGCACCAGGGCCAGGAGCCCGTTGCGGGTGACCAACTGGCCGGGCACCTCGCGAAAGGCGGACTCGGCCTCTCGAAGGTCGCGATACCGGAATTGGGGCTGCGTATGAATCAGAAACGAATCCCAGACCTGAAAGGCCACCTCGTCACCAGCCGACGACGGAGACAGACCGAACAGTGCGAAAACCAAGCACCAGGCTGGCATCCATCCGCTTTTGAGAATCCATCCGTGCATCATGGTCACTTCACCGGTTCCAGTTTCCAGGATGAACCCGTGCGCCTCGCGGCCCAGGCGTTTTGGTGGAAAAAGAGCGCGCCGTGGGGTGCCTCGGCGAGGTCGGTTTTGCGCTGGTTCAGCGCGGGGCCGCGTCGACTGGCGTAGAACCGCAAACCGCGTTTGGCGTCCGAGACGGTCAGGTCGGCGTAACCGTCACCGTTCCAGTCGGTGGACCAGGACACCAGCACCGGCCGACGGGGATCGTCGTCGTCCTTGCTGACCTTGAAACTGAACCGATTGAGGTTTTTCCAGGTGCCGCTCGCGAATCCCAACACCTGGCAGCGAAAGGTGGTGTTGCCGGTGAGGGCCTGCCAGAGCTGGGTGCGCACGCGTTGGGAAACGGTGAACACGAAGAAGCGCGGCTGCGCCCCGGAGAGGTCGAGGCCGTACTTGACCACGATGCCCTGACCGTTCGCGAGCATGTTGCCGGACGGATCGGTCAGGCGCCAACCAAAGCTGTCGAAGGAACCCTGCTCGCCTCCGAAGAAAAACCAATGGCTGTCCGTCGTGCCCGGCAACGGCAGGGGTTCGACCCGTTCCATGCTCTTGGTGGCGGGCAGCGCGGTGCGATGCGGCGGCTGGCCATCGCTCAGGTCGACGCGATAGTAACCGTCGCCGTCGCGCCAGTGAATCGTGGCACCGAGGCGTTGCAGTGCCGGCTGCACGTATTCCCGTTCGCCCTGTCTGGCTCCGGCGGATAGGGCAGAGGTGGTCGGTCGGGCCAGTCGATGCACGCGACCGGTGCCGGTGAGTTCGACGGCGTAAAAGTGCCGAGCGGTGAAGAAGACCAACCAGGATCGATCCTCGAGGTGGAAGCGCGAAGCCGGCAGCCAGGGGTGGCGCGAGGAAATGGGGGTCTCGAAGCGGTGCAATCGGGATTGGCGGATGCCCTCCTGGTCCAGTCGGTCGATGCCGTCGGGGAACACCGCGATCAGCAGCGAATCTTCGGCCGAGGTGGCCAAAAACAACACCTCGTCGGGAATCTGCACCGGTTTCGGCTTGCCGGTGTCCAGGCGCCAGAGTTGCGAAGGGCCGCCGTCCTCTTGGCGCACCAGCCAGCGCGGCTGTTCCGGCGCCAGCAGGGCCAGCGGCGTCGCCGATCCCGGAAGATCGATAGGGGCGGGTGCCGCTCCCGCATTTTGGGTCGTAAACATCAGACAACCCAGCAGGATGCCGAGCACGGTCAGGCTTCCTTTTTCAACCGTTGCGACTTTTTCTTTTTGCGCGGGCGGACGCAGATTCCGAAAACCTTGCGGCGTTTGGGGCCCAGCGCGATGCGGGTCATTTCCTTATAAGACTCGAAGATATAGTCCTCGAACTTGCCGATCTTGACGTAGATGCCGGGATAGATGCGGCTGGCCACCAGTTCGGCCTGCATAGCGTAGAATCGGGGGTCTTCGAGGTGTTTGCGAATGGCCTTGCCCTTGGTTTTCGTCAACTTTGCATTGACCGCCACGGCCGTCTTCCACATCGTTTTTTTGGTACGCAGCCAGGCTTCGCGCAGGGTGGGGGAGGCCATTTCGATAACGGTGTGAATTTGGTCGCGATCGCCGAGAATGCCGATGCTCAGATGTTCACCCACGCGAATCAGACCACCGACCAGACGGCTGTCCTCGCTCTTGGCGACCATTTGCTGCACCACCGAAACCGATGAGTCGATGCAGTGGTGTTCCAGGATCAGGTTCTTGCCGGCGAGCACTACCGAGCGTTCGATGCTGCCCAGATGCACGTGGTCGCGGCCGAAGACGCCACCTTCGCGACAATCGGCCACGGTGCCGGTCACCGTCAGCGGGCCGCGTACGCGTACCGTCGAATTGCGAACGCTGCCTTGAACGACCAGTTCGCCACCCACATCGAGGCGCGAAACACCGTCCAAATCACCGATCACGACGAGGTTGCCTTCGTGGCGGTAGCTGTTGCGGTACATGATGTCGGTGGCGACCATGCGGGCGTAGTGCTTGGGCGCGGGTTGCTCCTGCCACGGGAAATTGGGAACGAAGTCTTCCAGCGTATCGTCGGCGATATCGTCCCAGGCATCGAGTTCCTGGGTGTTCAGGCGGGGCAGGTCGCGTGCGGAGATAGGCAGTTGCAGAACCCCGTAGCCGTCGATGGCGCGCGCTTCCGCGTACGTGCTGTCGTTGGGTTCGTCGCAACACAGCCAAATCGGGAAATCCTGGACCATTTCGCGCAGGGCCAGCACCAATACGGGCACCGGCATGTCGACCAGGCCACTTTCGATGATCACCGTGCCCGGTTTGAAGGTCTCGAACTTCGGCACGCCTTCCATGCCGGAATGAATACACGCGGCGCGGAACCCGGCGCGCTCCAGGACCCCCTTGATTTGGGCGGCCTTTTTGGGTTCTCGGTGAATGACCAGATAGCGGTTGGGGTCCAGCATGATGCAAATCTTTCCATGTGTCTTGTAATTCAGCGAAAACCTATACGGCGGTGACCCGGTGTGCGGAACCCGTGTCCCGGACACATGTGCACACGCCAGCCTCAATGCTTGGAAATCCAGAATGTTCCATACGGTTGCGGCCGTGAATCAAGCAGCGGACTGGAAGGGTCCAATATCGAAAAAGCAGATCCATTTTAGCGGAGGATACCCTAAAAACCAACCGCAAGAATCTCGTAGGTGCCCACCAAGAATCGGAATCATTGCGGCGACCGGCGCGGCCTGGCTGGAGGGGCACGGCAACGGATTTTCGATGTCGCACCTGATTAACATAACTATTTTAAGGTGTTTGTATGGTTTTTGAGGCCTGGTGGCCGAGATTGAAGCCCATGGGATGCCCTTCGGTTCAGAGAACATCTACCTAGTGAACCGCTGTCGTTGGACGGGCACCTGGCGGGAGAGTTCGTCCCGATTCTCACCGCGGCGCCCCTTGGCTGCCAAAAGGATTGAGGCGCGCGGTGCGACGGAGGGAACCGTGTCTTCTCGAAAAGTCTCGCTCCTTCGTAGTCGCCTGGTGTAAACCTTGTGGGTGTGATGAAAATCACATGTTGGTTTAAGTGAGGGAAATTACAAAAAACGATCTGAATCAGTACGGGAGAGGCGGCGCGAAAGGGGGCTGAAGATAAAAGCGTCACGAAAATTCGATGATGTTCTTCAAAAAATGAAATAACCCACTGCCCAGGCTTTCAATAACTTCCGAGAAATTCCCAGCATTCGTTCGGGTTTTTTGTGGAGCTGGAACTCAAGCGTTGCCGGTCCGGCGCCGATAGGGATGGAACAGCAGAGGCTATATACGGGATGAGCTCCACGATCGGGCCCCGAAGAATAGACCGCGGATTCCAGGCGTTATGTGACGCACCGGATTGGTTACTTCCACAGTCTTCGTCCGATTCACGTTGATCATTGCCGTTCCACAGGAACTCCGATGTGCCGGTTCATATGCTCACCACCGGGTCGCATCACGAATCCGTTCCAAAACCCTGTCTTTTCCCATCCCATTGGAGAGCTGCAGGTGTGCTCAACCTTGTTTCTCGAGTCGGTTTTCTGAATGGAAGTGCTTCCACGTTGTCGATTGGAGTGGTTCTGCAACGTTCGGAAGACGAATCCATTTCAACGATGAGGCTTTTTTGGAGTAAGATTGAATCAATCGCCCATCGTCCAGATCGTTTTTTCAGTTTTTTGCATGATTTTGTTTGATGCATGTAAGGGGAAAGTCGAAAAACTTTACCATCGCCATGTCCTCAAGGAGTTGCCATGATCGACCAAATCTTAGGATCTTCACCCGTACTCAACACCAACGCCGTGAGCCCAGTGGGTCAGGCCCTCGGTGCGAGTCAGAACGCGGAGGCCAACTCCGGCAGCCGTTTCGACACCGAAGATTCCGTGACCATCTCCTCCGCAGCCATCGAAGCGGCCGGTCAAAACGAAGGAACGCTGGAGACGGAGCGTAGGCCAAAAGAGGAACCAGTGGACCTTTGAGTAGCCTTTTGCAAAGAATTCGGTTCTACGACCCAAAGTAAAAATTATCTGAACAGAAAAGGGATGCCAGCAAGGCATCCTTTTTTGTTGATGCAATAAATTTCTTTGACTCAAAGCCTGAGAGAACGGGATAGGAAAAAACAACTAAAAGAGTTGACAAATAGGGGCGCTCCAGTAATCTTGAAGGAGTTCTTGGTGAAATAGTCTATAACTAGCCAGTTAGGTTGAGATGAGCAATAAAAAAAGGTGACACTCGATCGGAATTACTTGTTGCTGAAATGTATTGGAATTTAAGAAAAAACAAAAAAATATTATATTTTATCTTTGTGCTCGGATTTGCAATGTATTCGAGTGTGGCAGGCTATGCCCAAAAACACCCTGTTCTCTTTGAAACTTTGCGTGGAGAAGATGGCTTTTCCCCCACCAGCATTTTTGCTCTCTATCAAGACCAGAATGGATTCCTTTGGATTGGAACAGCTGATGGCCTCTATTGTTATGACGGGTATGAATTCAAAGTATTTCGAAAAGATCTCTTGGATCCTTCCTCTCTTTCAGACAACTTCATAACTTCCATCACGGGAGATTCTCTTGGAGGAATCTGGGTCGGTACATTAAAGCATGGACTAAACCGCTTATCTCCTCGAAATGGAACATTCGACCATTATTTGAATAATGGTCCATCAGAAGCACAAGAGATAAGATCTCTTTACCAAGATTCCAAAGGAAGGATTTGGGTGGGCACAAAAGAAGGATTGTTTCTTCTTGCGTCTATGGGTGCTAAATTTATTCAGTTTAAGTATCAAGAACAGCAGAGTGATAGCTTGAGCAATAATCAGGTGAGAGCTATTTTTGAGGATGGGAAAGGGCGGCTTTGGTTTGGGACTAATGATGGGGTTAATCTTCTTGTTGATGAGGAGAAAGGCAGTTTTCAAAGATTTGATACTAAGATAGATGGCCGTAATGGGTTGACTAATAATAGCGTAATATGCATTTTTGAAGATAAGAAAGGAAATCTTTGGGTAGGAACTCAGGAAGGGTTAAATATATGGAATCCTGCCACTCAAAAGTTTACTCCCGCTTCATCGATCTTCCCACACTTACCAGATGCTGATAAACTGGAAGTTCGTTCTATTTTAGAAGATGATCAGGGAGATCTTTGGTTAGGTGCAGCAAATGGGTTAATTCGTTGGGTAGAAGAGGATCACTCTTTTCAGCACTATCAATCTGATCCTTTCGACCAAAATAGCCTGACCCAGGGGAGGATTACTTGTTTACTTTTAGACCACTCCAATGTTCTATGGATAGGGACCTTTGGAGGAGGATTAAGTAAAGTCAGTAGAAGTAAACAACAATTCAATTTGTCAAGGCATCATCCCGCAAACCCCACGAGCTTAGAACATAACTCTGTCAGAATGATTTATGAAGATCGAAGAGGAATGATCTGGATTGGCATCGAATCTGGTGTCAATTTAATGGATAGGAAAACTGGAAGAATTTATAGAAAACCATTGTCTCTTTCAGGGAAAATTACATTTAATCATACTGTTGAAGCGATTCTGAATGATTCTCAAGATGATTTTTGGTTTGGAACAAATACATCAGGGCTTTTTCATTATCGACCCAGTAACGGCGAACTACAGCGGCGCTCATTGATAGAAGATTCCGATGTTCAGCAGCAAATCTATGCTCTCTTGGAAAGTCAAGACAATAAAATATGGATTGGTAGTAATTTGGGATTGTTTTCTTATGTTCAAGAAGGGAGTGGTTTCTCTTTTGAGCGCCTATTGGATGAAACTCTTGATTCTCCTGTTGTTTATGTTATTTACGAAGATTTCGAGGGGTCATTGTGGGTTGGTACTCGAAATCATGGTGTTTTTTATCAAGTTAAAGAGAATGACAAAAAATTTTTAAATATCAGATCGGATCAGGAGAAAAATCTTCGTCTAAGTCACAATATGGCTTCCTGTTTTGCGCAATTAGTTCCTGAAACTATGTGGGTAGGGACATACGGCGGTGGTCTTAACGAACTGACGTTAGATGTGATTTCAGGTGATATCATCGGTAGTAGGTTTATTAGCGAGCGTGATGGTTTGCCTAGTAATGCCGTTTGTGGATTAGGGTCGGATGGAAATGCCGATCTTTGGTTGAGTACGAATAATGGCATTGTAAGGTATAATATAAATACGGGGGATATACGCAGCTACGATATACGAGACGGTTTACAAAACAACGAATTCAATCAGGGATCGTTTCATCAGACTCGAGATGGTACTCTGTTTTTTGGAGGAGAGCAGGGGTTGAATTATTTTAACCCCGACGCTATTGGTTCGAGTGATTATATGCCGCCTGTTGTTTTGACGGATTTTCAAAAGTTTAATAAATCTGTTTATCCAAAAACGCAGCTCTTGACTGGCGTGCGTCATGTGGAGTTGGCGCATAAAGATTCGGTTATTTCGTTTCAGTTTGCTGCCTTGGATTTTAACGAGCCTGAAAAAAATCAATACAATTACCTCCTCGAAGATTCTCACCAAAGCTGGATCCCGATGAAGAACAATCGGCTGGTCACTCTGACCAACCTCGATCCGGGTAGTTACAAACTTCGCGTGCGCGCCACCAACAGCGACGGCATCTGGTCCGATAAAGAATTCAGCATGAGCCTGCGCGTCAAGCCGCCGATCTACCGCACCTGGTGGGCCTACACCTTTTACATGCTCTCCCTGCTCATGCTCGGCACCACCTGGCAGCGCCGTCGCGAGCAAATCTTCCAGCGCGAAATCGATCTGCGTGAACAGCAACTGCTCGACGAGAAGCTGGTCGCCGATCGCCTCAAACGCGTCGACAAGCTGAAGGACCAGATCCTGGCCAATACATCCCACGAGTTGCGTACCCCGCTCAACGGCATGATCGGGTTGGCCAAGTCGATGCTCGACGGCGTCACCGGGCCCATGGCCGAAGACCAGCGCGACAACCTGGTCATGATCGTGTCCAGCGGCGTGCGTCTCAACAACCTGGTCAACGACATCCTCGATTTTTCCAAGATGGTCAACAAGGACCTGGAACTCAAGCTGGAATCCCAGGACATTCACGCCATCGTCAGCATGGTGCTCAACCTCTCGCGGCACATGATGGGCGAGCGGGAACTGCTGCTGACCAACGCCATTCCCAAGACCTGTCCCTTCGTGCACGCCGACGGCGACCGCCTCCAGCAGATCCTCTACAACCTCGTGGGCAACGCCATCAAGTTCACCGAGGAGGGCGAAGTCGTCGTGCGCGCCCACACCGAGGATCGATGGGTGTGGGTCGAAGTCCAAGACACGGGCATCGGCATTCCCGAAAGCAATTACCAACAAATTTTCCAGACCTTCGAGCAGGGCGATGGCTCGACCGCCCGCAAGTACGGCGGCACCGGTCTCGGTCTGGCGGTGACCAAACAGTTGGTCGAACTACACGGCGGCACCATCAAGGTTTCCTCCAAGGTCGGCAAGGGCTCTTGCTTCGCGTTCTCGCTGCCGATCTCGACCGAGCCCCTGGCGGAGAAGACCATGCCAGGACTGGAAACGGTCTCCAAGGTCTCCGTGATCCATGCGCTGTTGGACGACGACGATCTGAGCCGTAGCCGCGATTTCGAGGCCGAAATCACCGGTGACGGTATCTACAAGATCCTGGTCGTGGACGATAACCCCATCAACCAGAAGGTGTTGGTGAACCGCCTCGTGCTGGAGCGCAAATTCACGATCTTTCGGGCCTCCTCCGGTAAGGAAGCCCTGGAAATCGTGTTCTCCGAAATTCGACCCGACTTGATCCTGCTGGATATCATGATGCCCGAGCAGGACGGCTACGAGGTCTGTAAGCACATTCGCGGCAAGTTCTCCGCGGACGAACTGCCGATCCTGCTGGTGACCGCCAAGAACCAGGTGGGCGACCTGGTGGAAGGTTTCGATGCGGGCGCCAACGACTTCCTGACCAAACCCATTTCACAGGAAGAGCTGATTTCGCGCATCAACGTCCATCTCAAGATGTTGGAGCTGCACCGCGACCTGATCGACTCCAACGAGAAGCTGGTGAACGTCAACCGCAACCTGGACCAAATGGTGCGCGATCGAACCGAAGAACTGGCGCAGCGCAACACCGAGCTCAACACGCTCGACGAAATCGTCAAGCTGATCAACAAGGAAGTCCAGCTCCCGGCCCTGCTGAAAACCATTCTGTCGCAAGGGCTCTCCCTGTTCCCGCGCGCCGAACGGGCCAGCTTTTGGCTGATCGACGCCAAAACCGAACACTACAAACCGGTGACCTGGGCGGGTAAGGAACCGGACAACCTGGGCGAAGTGCAACTGCACATCAACGACCTCAACGACCGCTACGTGCGTGACGCGGTCCACGCCGACGAAGGCGTCTACATTGTGCGCGACGTTCAGCTCGCCAAGCTCCCGCCGCGCACGCGCTTCCTCCCACCCGCCAAGACCAGCATGTCGCTGCCGATGCTGGTGGGTGGCAAGCTGGAAGGGTTCCTGATCTTCGAGAACGATGCGGACCCGCTCGCCTTCGACGACGTGGACGCCCGCAAACTGCACCGACTGCGGGGTCACGTGGTCTCGGCCCTGAACAAGGCCCGCATGCTGGAGGAGCTGACCGAAAAGAACCGCGAGATCCTCAAGGCCCAGCAGCAACTGGTGGTTCAGGCCAAGCTGGCGTCGTTGGGTGCGCTGACCGCGGGCATCGCCCATGAGATTCGCAATCCGTTGAACTTCATCAACAACTTTTCGGAGATTTCCATCAGCCTGGCCGACGAACTCAAGGAGTACCTGGCAACGAAAGGCGTTTCCATGGATGCGCGCACCAACGAGGACGTGCAAGGCGTCCTGCAGGACCTGGAAGAAAACGCGTCGCGTATCAGCCATCACGGCCGCCGGGCCGAGGACATCGTGCAGCGCATGCTGGACCACTCGCGCACCGGATTGGGCGAGAAGCAGTGCAAAGACCTGAACACCCTGGTGGAGGAATCGGTCAGCTTCGGTTTCCACGGCGTGATCACCCGCTACCCGAATCTGGACATCTACCTCGAGCGCGATTACAACAAGGATGTCGGTGAAGTGGAGATGATCACCAACGACATCAGCCGCGTGATCATCAACATGGTGGAAAACGCCTGCTACGCGCTGCGCGAGAAAAAGCAGCAGCTCGGCTCGGGCTTCGAACCGGTGCTGAGCGTGCGCACCCGCCGCACCGGCGACTGGGTGGAAATCGTGATTCGCGACAACGGCTCGGGTATCCCCAAAACCCATCTGGACCAGATCTTCATGCCGTTCTTCACCACCAAGCCCACCGGCGAGGGCACCGGCCTGGGGCTCTCGATCAGCTACGAGATCATTACCCAGGGCCACAACGGGCACCTGCTGGTGGACACCGCCGAAGGCGAGTTCACGGAGTTCACGGTACGCCTGCCGGTGTAGGCGACAGGCGGGTTCGATGGTGGGAATGGGATGCACCGTGAAGCGCGCAAAGAACGCCCCTTGGCCGAATCCGGGTTTTATCGGCTGAAATATATCTGAAATGCAGATGTTGACGTCTGGATGGGTTTGATTTCACGATTTTTTCACGTCGAAACATTGGCAAATTTGTCTGTGTTTGCGAACGAATTGCCGGTTGATGGTCGTCATCTGTGCAGCCTGCGGGACAAAAGGGTCAGCTCATGGGACATGTCCCATTTGCTGACTTCTTTGTCCCACAACGCGTTCCGCATCGCCTTAGCTTGGGACTCGTCGCGGTTATCGCGGCATCCAATCGTTATAAGGAGTCTCCAGTATGCGTATGCACTTCGTCCTTATCTGTTTATTTTCTCTGTTTCTTCCTATTCTATCCGCTCAGACCGCTCCCGATGGCCCCCAGGGCCGACGCGTGGCGCCCTCGAACGTGATCCGCCACGAGTTGGCCCCCCTGGCTCCTCTGACCGCGAAGCAAATCACGACCATGACCAAACGTCCTGCCCGTTCCGTCCTCACCCGTGAATTGGCGGGCCAGAACGATGTCCTGACTCGGCTCGGTGCGGCCAATCAGGTCAGTGTCGGCGTGCCGCTCAACGCGACGCTTGCCGCGGCGAGACTGGGCAAGGCGCAATCCTTCGAACGCGAGTTCTATTGGACCGTGCCGATCGAATCGGCCGACGCGCTCGGGATTCGGGCACGGGTGGACTTGGGCCGCCTGGACCGCGACGAACGCGTCTACTTCGTCACGCAAGACCGCAATCGCGCCTACGGACCCTTCACGGTCGAGGACGGCGCTTTTTGGTCGCCCCAAGTTCGGGGAAGCCGGCTTTACCTGATCCTGGTCTCGCCGGACCCCAAACCGAGCCTGCTCACCGTAACCGACCTGAACCACACCTACAAGGACGACTACGACGATCCGGCCCTGGACTGCCACTGGGACGTTTCCTGTGAAAGTCTGGCGATGCAGGAGCTGGGTTCCGCCGTGGGTCACTACTTCTTCATCGAAGACGGCGACGGCTACGTGGCCACCGGCGCCCTGATCAACAGCAGCGACTGGCTGGAGATTCCTTACTTCCTCACGGCCAATCACGCCATCTACAACCAGGAACTGGCCGACACCATCCACATCTACTGGGACTTCCGCTCCACCTTCTGCGACAGCGGCGACATCCCCGACATGGATTTGCTGCCCCAGACCTATGGTCGCGTCGTTCTCGAAGAAACCAGCTCTAACTTGGATCTGTCCCTGCTGCGCCTTCCGAGCTACGGCACCGAAGACCGGACCTTCCTGGGCTACGACACCACCGTACCTGCCTGGAACAACATGGACCTGACCTGCATCCACCACCCCAGCGGCAGCTACCAGCGCATCAGTGCCGGCCACGTCACCCACACCAACCAGAATTCCTGTGGCGGCGAGTACAGCCATCAGTTCCGCGTGTTCTGGGACCTCGGCCTGACCGAAGGGGGCTCCAGCGGCTCGCCCTTCTTCGACGAAGACGGTTACGTGTTCGGTGCCCTGACGGGTTGCGGGCCGGAGAATTGCGGTGGCGACAACTACGACTACGTGTCCAGCCTGTACCACTTCTACGACCAGGTCGAGTACCTGATCGGCGCCGAACCCAAGCCCTCCGTCATCGGTCAGGGAACCCAGGTCTCGCTGCAGGCCGGTGAAACCTACCAATTCACCCGCGAATCGATCGGTGGCTTGGCTTCCCTGGGTGTCAAAACCTCGGGCGTCGGCAACGTGGACCTCTATGTCAAGACCTCACCCATCAACTGGCCCGCCCACCAGGGCGCCCACGACGAAGACCAGTTCAAATCCGCGCTGGGCAACGGCCCGGACAAAACCATCCACATGGAGCGTCCCATCAGCGCACCGTACCACGTCCTGGTCCACGCCAAGGAGGACAGCGAGGTTTCGGTGGTGTTCTACGGCATCAGCAGTCCTGCCTACTATCCCACCTGGCAGTTCGCGACGCCGCACAACTACGGCCACAACCAGGTCTATGAGAAAACCTATTCCATCGCCAAAGCCTACAAAATGGGCATCAAATTCGAGGAACTGCGCGTGCACCCCAGCGATACGCTCCAAATCGTGGACGAGCACGGCGAGATCGTTCACGAAGTGAGCGGGAACCTCGTGACCAACGGCAACGGCTCACCTTTCGGCTGGCTCGACGGGTGGGTGTACGTACCGGGCAATACCTTGACGTTGCGTCTGATCACCGACGGAGCCGGCAGCGACTTCGGTATCGAGACGTCAACTGGATATTTCCGAAAACGTCCGTAAACTGCATTCTTGGAAGGACATGGATGACGCGGGCCACGTGCCCGCGTCTTTTTCGTTTGGTGCCCGGGTTGCTTCGAAGGAATTCTCGAAGTGGGCGGCCATGTGGGGACTTGCGAGTTACGTCCTTCGATGGTTCGACCGAGCTCGGTGCCGGGGTTCCGCACCCGCAAGGTAGAACGCGCGTCGAAACAAACAGGCTTGAAGTGCCCGTGTGATCGAAAGTGACGTAAGGCCTGTAGGTGGAGCAGCCTGCTCCACCAATCGAAGCAACTTTCGGAACGAGAGAGGGTTACACCAAAGAGCGAAGCCGATCACTCCCCTGGCCGCGCGCCATCAAGGCCAAAAAGTCCAAGATTCCCGCATCGTGAGAGGGACGTCGTGCAGGGCCGGTAAGGCCTGTAGGTGCCGGGCCCGCCTAGGGCGCTGGGCCGACGCGTCGAAGCGGCCGAAGCCAGGACGTTGCACGATTGCCAAGAGCGGAGCCAAAGGTTCCGCTGAAGGACTACGGTCGAAGAGCCTGCATGCTCGTTGGCGACGTAAGGCCTGTGTGGGTGAGCAGCTTGCCTTACCTGCCCTGCTCAACCAATCGAAGCAACCCTAGCAACTACAATCGATTGCGCCAAAGAGCGGAGCACAGAATCTCCCTCGCAACCCCAATTCGAAGTCGCAAAGTTCAAGGTCCCCACATCGTGAGAGGGGCGTCAGGCTGAGCCGGTAAGGCCTGTGGGTTGAGTAGCTTGCCTTACCGGCCCCGCTCAACCAATCGGAGTGATCATGATGCGCTGAGGCGAAGCGATCGAGAGTGTCGAAATCTCGGCATAGATCAGCTCGGGGAAGGGGCGCGCTTCGCTCTTTGGCTCGGTTGCAGGTCAAAGCACACGTCGCTTCGATTGGTGGAACAAGCTGCTCCACCTACCGGCACGACGTCACTCTGAGGATGCGGGAACTCCCGAGTCGAATCGCTTCGAGATGTCGGCCCAGCGGGCCAACCTACAGCGACGACGTCACTCTGAGGATGCGGGAACTCCCGAGTGGAGTTGCTTCGATTGGTGGAACAAGCTGCTCCACCTACATGCCTTACGCCTCTCTCATGGTGCGGGGGCTTTGAACTTTGCAACTTCGGATTGGCGTCGCGAGGGCGTCTCTGTGTTTCGCTCTTTAGCGCGTAGGGACAGCCAAGACCGTGCTTCGATTGCCTGACCCAGGGTTCGTTCGTGTTGTTTCGTGGTTTTCGCGGACACCTTTGGTCAGCGGGTCGGGGCCGAATCGCGGTGGTGGTTGACGAATTGGGTCGGCGTCTGGCCGTAGGTCTCGCGGAACATGGCCGAAAAGCTGCGCACGTTCTTGAAACCGACGCGATGGGCCACCTCGGCGATGCCGCCCACCCGCCGCGACAGAAGCTCGCAGGCACGCGCCAGCCGATACTCGCGCAACACGTCCGAAGGCCCCCGACCCGTCAGCGCCGTCAACTTTCGCAGCAATTGCCTGCGCGAATAACCCACTTCCGCGGCCAGGTCTTCCACGCCGAAGGACGGGTTCCCACTGAGCTCCTCGAGAATGTCCGCGATTCGCTGAAGGAACATCTCGTCGGCGGAAGGCTCCTCGGACTGGGACGAATCCGAGGCCAAGGCCTGCATGGGCGCTTGGGAAGCCTCCGTTTCGGAGGAGCCCTCCACCGCACTCAGGAAACGCCGGCGGTAGTGATCGGCCAACTTTTTGCGGCCCTCGATCAGGTTACCCATTCGAGTCAGCAACTCGGCGGTGCTGAACGGTTTGGAAAGGTAATCGTCGGCACCCTGGCTCAATCCCTCCAATTTGCCGGCCTCGTCGGCGCGCGCGGTCAAGAGGACGACGGGAATGTGGGAAGTGCGTTCGTCACCCTTGAGCGCTTCGCAGAGTGCGAACCCGTCGCGGCCCGGCATCATGACGTCGCTCAATACCAAATCGGGCACCCACTCGCGCGCTCGCTGGAAACCGTCTTCGCCATTGATCGCTTCCACGACCCGATAGTGATCTTCCATTTTTTCGCGCAGGTAACGGCGGATGTCGCGGTGATCTTCGACGACCAGGACCGTCGGCCGGTGATCTTCACCATCCTCCGTCGGCGGCGCTGCAATGCCGGGATCCGGTTCGAAGTCGGCGGCGACGTCGACGTAATCGGCGCGGTGCGACATGGAAGAGGCGCCGGCCGAGTCGCGTGTCGAGAGAGAGGCGCCGGTCGCGGTAGCTTCCGCGCCACCCTGGGCGACGGATTGCGCATCCTCGGGATGAGTCGGGGCTTTCGGCAACGCGACCGTGAAGCGGGTGCCCTCCTCCGGCTCACTCCTGACGCGAATGTCGCCGCCGTGCATTTGCACCAACTCTCGGGCGAGGGCGAGGCCGATCCCGGTTCCGCCGGAGCTGATCCGTTCGGCACCCGGCGCCTGGTAGAACCGGTCGAAGATATGCGGCAGATCCGCTGGCGCGATACCTTGGCCGGTATCGGCGACCTGGATACTGACGCCACCGTCGGTCGCCGCTTCCAGCGAGACCGTCACCTTGCCACCGGCGGGCGTATGCTTGAAGGCATTGGAGAGCAGATTGAACAGGACCTTCTCGAGTTTGTCCTCGTCACAGGAAATGGTGACCGGACCCGTTTCGCCCGCGCGTTCCAGATCGATACCCAAGCGTTCGGCCTGATGCCGAAAGGCCGCCACACAGCGATCGACCATCAACGCTACATCCTCACGGCGTGGGTGGAGCACCATTTGACCGGCTTCCAGTTTGGAGACATCCAAAAGCTGGTTGATCAGCCCCAGCAGTCGATGGGTGTGCCGGTGCATCAGATCCAGACGCTCGTGGGCGCGCTCTTCCATGGCCCCCAAGGTGCCTTCGCGAAGGTCTTCCAAGGGGTTGAGGATCAGCGTCAGGGGCGTGCGAAGCTCGTGGGAGATGTTCGTAAAAAACGCGGTTTTGAGGCGATCGGCTTCGAGTAACTTCTCTCGACCGGCCTGGAGCGCCTCGTTCTGTTCCTGAAGTTTGCTGGTGGCGGCTTCGATGCGGCGTTTCAAGACGCGGTTGAGCTGGCGGTCGCGCTCCGCCATTTCCTGGCGCTGCTTGGCCAGGCGTTTCTGGGCGGCGGCATTCTCGCGTTCCACTGCCAGCTTGGAGCGCTGCCAGTGGATTTCCCAGAGGAGCAGCGCCAGAATGATCAGGCCGTACCCACCATAGGCCCACCAGGTCTGCCAGGGCGCCGGATCCACCTCCAGCGACAACCCTGCGCCCGGTGTTCCCCAGTTGCCCTCGCTGTCGGCCGCGGCCACCTGGAACTGGTAGCTGCCGGCGTCGAGGTCGGTGTACACGGCCAGCCGTTCGGATCCGCTGGTCTCGATCCATTCGCGATCGAACCCTTCCAACCGGTAGCGGTAGCGGAGATCGTCGGGTGCGGAGAAGTCCAGACCGGCGAATTCCAATGTGAGATGGTCCTGGTCGTAGGCCAGGTGGATGCGATCCGAAAGGTGCGCCGGCTTGGACAACAGTGCGGAGGGGTCGGTTGAATCGGGCACCACCACGCGGTTGTTCAGGCGCAGTTGGGTCAACACGACGGAGGGGGCGTCGCAGTGGCGATCGATCTCCGCCGGGAAAAATCGGTTGAAGCCGTTGACGCCGCCGAACATCAACCGTCCGTCGTTGCCGACCGCGGCCGCCTGGAGATTGAACTCGTCGCTCTGCAGACCGTCTCGACGAAAATAGGACGTCACCCGGTCACTGTCGGGGTCGAGCCGGAACAGGCCGCTGTTGGTCGCGCCCCAAATCATGCCCTGGCCATCCAGGGACAGCGACACCACGTGCGTGTTGGGGAGTCCCTGGGCGCGTCCGTACCGCACGGCTCGGGTTTGGCCCGGGTCGAGTCGGTTCAAGCCCTCCGGTGTACCGATCCACAGCCGACCGGCCCGGTCCGGTTGCAGCGAGTAAATCGAATCCGAGGTCAGGCCGTTCGCTTCGGCCGAAAAGCGCTCGAACGCTTCGGATCGTGGATCGAAGCGATCGAGCCCCTCGTGGGTGCCCACCCAAATGCGCCCGTCCTCGGCCGGAGCGGTCGATTGGATCCAATTGTGGGAAAGCGAACGGGCGTCGTCGGGATCGTGCTTCCAGGAAATGAAGGCATCCAATTCGGCGTCGTAGCGCACCAGGCCGTGGTAGGTCCCGATCCAGACGGGGGCGTTCACGCCGGGTTCCACCAGGAAATTGAACACGTAAACGCTGCCGAGCTTGTTTTGGGAAATATGCGTGAATTGACCGGAATCGGGATCCAGCCAATGGAGCCCGCCGCCGAAGGTCCCGACCCAAATGCGCCCGGCGGCATCCTCGGCCAGGGCCACCACGCGCGGGTCACGCAACGTCTCGGCCGATGCCGACGATTCCGCGTCGGGGCGATAGCGCGTGACGCGGTTCGTGGCGGGGTCCAGACAATCCAGCCCGATTTCGCGCAGGCCGACCCAGATGCGATCCCGCGAATCCTGCAATAGTGCCCAAACGTTGTTGTGGCTCATGGTCGCCGGGTTGGTAGGTTCGTGACGGTAATGACCGAACGCCTCCTGGTCGGGATCGTGCAGGTTGACCCCGCCAAACCCCGTGCCCACCCAAAGCAGGCCCGAACGATCCTCGAACAGGCAGTAAATGTGCGACGAGGTCAGGCCCTCCTTGTCGCCCGGATCGTGTTGAAACCGTCGGAATCGGATGGACCCGTCCGAGCCGGCGTCCGTATCGGGACGCACCAGGTTCAGGCCATCTTCCGTGCCGATCCAGATACGGTCGCTTCGGTCCGAAAAAATGTCGATGACCGTCTTTTGCGACAGGCTGTGGGGATCGCCGGGGTTCGGTTGAAACGCCTGCAGGGTCTCGCTCTCCTTGGCGAGCCGAAACAATCCGCGATTGGTGCCGATCCAGAGTGCCTGGTCGGCACCGCGATGCATGCTGATGACCGCCGCCTCCGGCAAACCGGCGAGGGGTTTCAGCGATTCGGGAAGGTCCGCGCCGGCGTTCACCCGAACCACGCGTTCCTTGCGGCCCTCGTAGAGATAGAGCCCGCGTAGGGTGCCGATCAGCATGTGGGATTCGTCCACGTCGAAAAAAGCGTAGACCCGAACCCAGTCGTCGGCCTCGGTCTGCTCGACGTCGGGTCGAAAGAAACGAAAGGTCTGCTGTGTGTCGTCGTAGCGGCAGATCCACGGATTGGCGCCGCCGACCCAGATGCCGCCGAGGGGATCCTGATGAAGGGCGGACACGTCGGCCACCATCGTTTCGCGCTGGTGGCTCAAGCTTGGAACGATGCCCGTGAATTCGTCTCGGTTCGGCCGGTAGAGCGCCAGGCCCCGTTGCGTTCCGGCCCACAGGCGACCGTCCGCCGACAACAACAGCTTGTTGACCCAGTCACTGGGCAATCCGGAAGCGGATGGCGCGTCGCGGCGATACGTTTTGAAATGTTGGCCGTCGTAGCGATTGAGGCCGTCGCTGGTGGCGATCCAAACAAAGCCGGTTTCATCCTGGACGATGGCCTGAATCGAGTTGATGGAAAGCCCGTCCTCGACCGTCAGGTCCTGGAAGCGGAACGCCTCGTCCAGGGCCAGGCCGGGCGGAATCAGGAGTGCGGCGATCAGCAGAAAAAGCCGCCGGGTCAGGCTCCGGTGAGCCTGCAAAAGTGTAGGCCATGCGGCAATCAAGGTGCGCGACACATCCATTTAAATGAACCCGAATCACGAATCATTCGTGTTCGCGGGGAGCGCGTTCGTGAGACGCGTTCCACGAGATACCGGCAAACACGGAACCAGCCCGCCTCGCTCGTCGACTTCCCGCTCCGAGGTTGAAAGCCATCGCCACGGCTGCGTGTGAGCCATCGAAAAACCCGCTACGCACCGTCCCTGTACGCCTCCGGTTTTTCTCCGACGCAAGCCTTGTATCGACAGCGTTTTTCATCCTCTCGTAACGAATTTTGACGAGAAATGGGGCTCGGTTCTGAAAACGGGCCCATTATACATCGGAAACCGTGGGTCCGAGGGACAAGCTGGGTCCCCGAAATGAAAGAACCGGGACCGCTTGGCGCAAGCGGTTCCCGGTGCGTTGGTTAGTGCCCATCCAGAAACGGGGACCCCGCCGCTATCGAAGCGGCCAGCCTGACCGGTGCGGTCGCCGATCTCGGACGCCAACCCTAAACCAGCTCAGAACCGGCACGAGTCTGCCGCCATTTGGTACGGCGAATCCCCTGGCGACATTCGCGTTGCAAGGGTTCGATCGTCGCCTGCCGAGATCGCGCCCATCCAGTCGAGAGGCCTCGTTGAAAGGGGCCGCCTCGGTCCGGATGGGCGTCGGTATGTCCAGGAAGGACGTTCGCAGCCGTCAGTCGACCGGCTCGGTGGAGAAGGTGAGGGGGAACAGTTCCTGGTTGGAGAAGGAAAGATTGGTTTCCTCGTGACCCCAGATGATCTTCTTCACGGCGAAGTCGACGGCCTTGTTGAACGACAGGTTGTTGCGGAATGCGGTACGGAAGGTCAACCCGAGCATCTTGCGGATGGTGCGGGTGATCTTGGCCCGCGTCTGCTCTTCCGAAAGCTTCTCGATCTCCAGGTATTGGATCGAGCAGACACCGCCCATGTTGGCGATGTAGTCCGGGCAATAGACCACGCCCCTGGCCTGGAGCGCCTTGCCGATGCTGGAGTTCTGGAGCTGGTTGTTGGCGGCGCCACAAATGATCTTGTAGCGAATCATGTCCAGGTTGCCGCGGTTGACCACCTCGCCCCGTGCGCAGGGAACGAAGACATCGACCTCCGCGCTTTCCCAGTTGTTGGGATCGATGATCGTGGCCTCGGGATAGTTGGTCAGGACGCGCTCGACGTTTTCCGGGCGAATGTCGGAGATGAAGAGTTCGGCGCCCGCGCCGTGCAGGTACCCCAGCAGGGAAGTACCGACCTTGCCCAATCCCTGGACCAGGACCTTCTTGCCTTCGAGGGAGCGTTTCCCGTCGAAGAGATCCATGGCGAAGTAGTTCACGGCGAACTCGATGCTGGCGAACACGCCCCAGGCGGTCCAAGGCGAGGGATCGACGATGATGCCGAAGATGTTCTTGGTGTGCTCGTGCACGATGTGCATGTCGGGCACGGTGGTGTTCATGTCCTCGGCGGTGTAGTAGCGATCACCTTCGCGGTTGACCCAGGCCACGAACTTGCCGAACTCCTGCAGAATGGTTTCGCGCTCGCGGCCTTCCACCTTGGGATCGCAGATGATCACCGATTTGCCACCCCCCAGCGGCAGTTCGGCGACGGCGTTTTTGAAGGTCATGCCGCGGCTCAACCGCAATACGTCGGTCAAGGCCTCGGATTCATTGTTGTACTGGGTCATGCGGCAGCCCCCCAGGGCCCAGCCTCGTGACGTATCGTGTACCGCGATGATGGACACCACGCCCGGGGCGATTTCGGCCCGGTACACGGCTTCCCATTGGGGAATGCTCATACGCGTCACTTTGCTTTCATCGAACATGTCTGCTCCTTCCTAAGTCATGCCGGGACCCGCCCCCGGCGCGTTCGATATTCAATAAGGTCCGGTTCTCGCCGGTTGGAAATCAAAACCCGATGGTTTCAGCGGCTCAGCACATCGATCAATTCGAATGTCACATTGCGAAACCAAGGATTCGGTACACAGCTTCGCTGCTGCGCCGACCGCTCCTCCTGGCGACCTGAAGCGCGAACGGCTCGGTTCTCGCCGGGTCGCCCATGGTCGGCTTGTCACGCTCGTCCTGGCCGATGGTGGTGGACGAGCGAATGCCCCCAAATAAATCGAACTACACGAAAAAGATGTCCCGGATGGTGTGGTGGTCGGATGCACGGCCCGTTTCGATGGGCCTCTCGACTACCTACGATCGACTCGCTCGACGGCAGGCGTGCGCGCGAACGGATTCGGGCTCCTTCGTCCCTTGGGTGAATGGAGCCTGCCCGAACCGGCGTTTCCCGACCTCGATCGCGACGAGCGATCCTCGTCCCCCGAACCCATCCGTGGATTCACCAGATCATTGTCATAACGCGATGAAAAAAGCAAGGCGACCCGCGGCAGAACCCAAGCCGCTGACACCGCGCGAACGGGGGCTTCGCGCCTGGTCGTGCCGTTTCGGAACCAGAGCCCAAAAACGACAAAAGCCCGAAAGCGAAAAACGCTTCGGGCTTTTTTGTCATGTTCCATTTCTCGAAGGAGAAGATGGTGGCGATGGAGGGATTCGAACCCCCGACACTACGGATATGAGCCGTATGCTCTAACCACCTGAGCTACATCGCCACAGGGCTTGCCTATACTAACTGATCTCGAACAAAGGTCAACCCCTTTTTGTACTTTTTTGCGGCTCCGGCGAGCCAACTCTTTCATCTTCAGGCGGGTTGGCGGCTTACTGAGTCGTTGCTCCGGCCGAGGGCGGGATTGCCGGTGGTCGGAATGCCGATCGTCCGGCAATCCAGCCAGCGGCACACCGGGCATTGGGTTTTCAAGTGGGTAACTAATCGAAGCGAGCCCGCATGCTGTTCCCGGCTGCCAGAGATGGTCGTCGGGCAGGGCCGGTAAGGCCAGGTAGGTGCGACCGCTGGTCGCACATTCCGAAGCCGGATGCTTCAATGTTCCCGCAATGGGCTGTGTTTCTCTCTTTCAAGTCTCGAACCTGCGATGCGCGGATCGCTTCGACAAGTTCAGCCGGCGGGCTTACCGCCCCTGATGCCCCTACCGGGCACGACGAATCTCTCGGCATTCGGGGACTCCCAACAGATCTCCCGATCAGGGAGGATTTCCGTCGCGGGTCCGTCATTGAAGGCCCAGGACCGCCCGGGTGATCAGGAACCCGAGGAATACGGCGATCATGGTGCCCACCACGTTGAGCGCCCACTGGGTCAGGCCCGCCCAGGGTTTGTGCTGGAGGAACAGGACGAGGGTCTCCGCGGCGAAGGTGCTGAAGGTGGTCAAGGCGCCGAGCAGGCCGGTCTGGAAGAGCAACCGGACCTCGACCGCCATGTGGCGCTCCTGGAGCCAGGCCAGGATCATGCCCGCCAGAAAGGAACCCAGCAGGTTGGCGGCCAGGGTGCCCCAGGCCAGGTTCTCGCTCAGCGGGGCCAGCCAGATCGAAAGCGCGTAACGGGCCATGGCGCCCAAGGCCCCGCCCAACGCCACCATGGCAAAATATTGCGGCACGATTCACCTCGATGGGGATCCGCGATGGGGTCTACATGTCCTTCCAGCGGTAGATCAACTCCAGAGCCTTGAGCGGCGTCAGTTGGTCCACCTCGAGCCCGCGCAGCTCGTCGAGGATCGGCGAGGGCTCGGGTCCGAACAGGCTGAGCTGCAACTCGCCGGTGCTCGGCGGCGACGGGGCCGACGACTGGGAGCTGTGGGCCAGGCGCGGCTGCCCGGTGGTGTCCAGCTCGTTTTTCTCGAGGTTGGACAGAATCTCTCGGCCGCGGTGGATCACCTCACCGGGAAGGCCCGCCAACTGGGCCACGTGAATCCCGTAACTCTGGTCGGCCGCACCTTTCTCGATGCGACGCAGGAAGACGATCTTGTTCTTCCATTCCTTGACCGTGATGTGCAGATTGGTCACGCCCTCGCACAACTTCTCCAGTTCCGTCATCTCGTGGTAGTGGGTGGCGAACAGGGTCTTGGCCCCGATCTTTTGCTTGTCGTGAATATATTCGGCCACCGACCAGGCGATCGAAAGCCCGTCGAAGGTGGAGGTGCCGCGTCCGATCTCGTCCATGATGATCAGGCTGCGGGCACTGGCGTGGTTGAGGATGTTGGCCGTTTCGGTCATTTCCACCATGAAGGTCGATTGACCGCGCGCCAGGTGATCGCTGGCGCCCACGCGGGTGAAGATGCGGTCGACGATGCCCATCTCGGCTTTGGTGGCGGGCACGTAACTGCCCATCTGCGCCATCAGGCAGATCAGGGCGACCTGGCGCAGGTAGGTACTCTTACCGCCCATGTTGGGGCCGGTGATGATGAGCACGCGCTCGGATGCCTGATTGAGAAAGGTATCGTTGGGAATGAAGGGTTCGTCGGACAACGACTCGACCACGGGGTGACGACCCTCGATGATTTCGATTTCGTCGCCGGCGTGCATTTCGGGTTTGCAGTAGTTGCGCTGCACGGCCAGATCGGCCAAGGCGGCGTGAAGGTCCACCTGGGCCACGGTCTTGGACCAGATCCGCAGGTCCTGCAAGCGCCCCTGGCAATCGACGAGCAGTTCCTGGTAGAGGCGCTGCTCGATCTCGATGATCTTCTCCTCGGCGTTGAGGATCTTGCTCTCGTATTCCTTGAGTTCGCCGGTGATGTAGCGTTCGGAATTGACCAGCGTCTGCTTGCGGATATAGTGCTCGGGCACCTTGGCCGTGTGGATCTTGCTGACCTCGATGTAGTAGCCGAACACCTTGTTGTACTGCACCTTCAGCTTGGGGATGCCGGTCGCTTCGCGCTCGCGCGTCTCGATCTGGGCCAGAATCGCCCGCGAATCCTTGCGCAGGGTTCGCAGTTCGTCCAACTCCTGGTCCACGCCTTCGCCGATATAGCCGCCGTCGCGCATGTGGCTGGGCGGTTCGGGCACGATGAACTTGCTGATCTGGGTATGCATTTCCCAGAGGTTGGCGAACAGGGCGTCGCTGAGACCGTAGCGGTCGGGTACCACCTCGTCGAGTTGTTCCACGATGGCCGGGATGCGGCCCAGGGCGGCGGCGATCCCCAAAATGTCGCGCGGGGTGATGTTGCCCATCGCCAGGCGGCTCACCTGACGATCCAGGTCGGGGACCTCGCAGAGGATCTTGCGCAGTTCGGCGCGTGGGATGGTGGCGTCGACGAAGGAGGTCACGAAGGTCTGGCGCTCGACGATCTGGGCGATATCGGTCAAGGGCTGGAGAATCCACTCCTTGAGCAGTCGCGAACCCATCACCGTCTTGCAGTAGTCGATCTGGCCCAAAAGACTTTCGCCGCGGTTGCCGTCGTAAATCGAACGGGTCAGTTCCAGGTTGCGCTGGGTGGTGCTGTCCAAAACCATGTAATCGCTCTGGTTGAGCACCTTGAGGCTTTGAAGGTGGACCGCCTTGCCCTTTTGGGTCTGGTAGATATAGGAGAGCGCGGCGCCGGCGGTGCGGGTCGCCAGGTGGAGGGCCTCCAATCCGAAGCCGTCCAGCGAAAGGGCCTCGAAATGATCCAGCAATTGTTGGCGGGCGTAGTCCTTGCCGAAATACCAATCGTCGATGGGCGTGACGCAACGCTCGTTGAGGTAACCCGGATCGATCAACGACCAGGCGTCCGATTCGCGCACGATCAGCTCGGCCGGGTTCTTGGCCATCAACAGGTCCATGATTTGATGATAGCGTTGCTCGCCTTCCAGCTCGGTCACCTCGAAACGGCCCGTCGAAAACTCCATGAAGGCCACACCGAGCTGGTCGTCTTCTTCGATCATCGCGGCAAGGTATTGAAAGTCCTTACCTTCCATGCAGTTCTCGTCCAACACCGTGCCGGGAGTGACCACCCGCGTGACCTCGCGTTGGACGATGCCCTTGGCTTCCTTGGGGTCCTGAACCTGGTCACAGATGGCGACGCGCTGGCCCAACTTGATCAATTTGGCGATATAGCCTTCGACCGCGTGATGGGGAACCCCGCACATGGGTGCCTCGGCGGCCGTTCCGCGGCCGCGTTTGGTCAGGGTGATGCCCAGCAGTTCGGCGGCCTTGATGGCGTCGTCGAACATCATTTCGTAAAAGTCGCCCATCCGGAAAAACAAGATTTCACGCGGATACTCTTTTTTGATGGCGTGGTACTGCGCCATCATGGGCGTGACTTTGGCGGTCTCCTTCTTCTTTTTAGAGCCGTTCTTCATAGGTTCCAGCCTCTTGGGTCGGGGGATAGATGTTCATGGCGAGTACGGCCGTGCAACCCAACGCGATGCCGCAAACGTCGGCAATAAAATCGCCTACCGAGGCACTTCGGTGATTCAAAAGACTTTGCACCGCTTCGATCATGAAACCGTAACTCAGCCAAACCATCCAGTTCAGAGCGAGTATTCTAAAGGAAAAACCCTTGATTCCCGGAAAGAAATCAAAATTCAAACTGAGATGGCCCAGGATGTAGAGCACCATAAAGGCGCCACAATGGAGAATCTTGTCCTGAAAACGCACGGGCAGCATGACGCCCCCAAGCGTAAATGCCTGATAGGAAATGAAATCGATCAAGCCCAGCAAAATGATGCTGGCCATCCATCGGTAACGGAAGACACTCAAGATCCATTTCGCGACATACCGCTTCAAAAAGGTGTGCAAGTTGGCTCCAGAAAACACGGAAGATGGTGGAGAGAACCGAATCGGGCGCAACGCTTGGCGGCTTGATCGCCGGATCGGGGACCGGGGCCGATGCGCGCCGGACCTCGGCACGAAATACGAATCACCGGCCGCAGCCGAAAGTGCCGGACAACGCGCGGCGGCGCCGGCCCGGTTCCGGTTTCCCAAACGAAGCCGGCACCCATTCGGGGTGGGGTCGCCGCCGCCGGGTAGGGACCGGTGACAGGGAAAAGGGTACGGACGGGCATGGGCACCCTGTCGATCCTAGCGATTTTCCTTGAAAAACCGCTGTTTCCAGATGGGCACAACCTAGCAGTATCCCCCAAAAAAAGTCAAAAAAATCCTGGGGAGTGCCCATCCAGAAACGAAATCACCGGAACCGCCATGGTATTTCGTCTGGATGGGCACGGTTTCGGGTTTCAGGTGTCAGGTCTCAGCAAAGGTTTTATTTGTAGGTGATTAGCTGAAACCTGATGCCTGAAGCCTGATACCGGCCAGCATTGGGGACCCAGTCCATTGCGAAGGACCATTTCCAAGAGGCCCTATTTCCCGATGGACACTGGAAAATTGACGGTTGTGGACAAGGGCTGTCTCGGCCTTGTGCCAAAATAAATTTGCTGAAAATCCCGATCTCGACTGCTAAGATAACCCACCTTTGAGATGCATCATCCGAAACGGAATGCGTGCCAAACTGCTACGGCAGGAAGGAGAGTGACATGGCCAGCTTGAACAAGGTCACCCTGATCGGCAATCTGGGAAAAGACCCTGAAGTTCGCTACACCAAAAGCCAGACCCCCTTTGCTCGATTTTCTTTGGCCACTACCGAGGAATTTACCACCCAGCAGGGGGAGCGCCAGAAAAAGACCATGTGGCACAACATCGTGGTCTGGGGCAAACAAGCCGAGATTGCAGGGCGCTACCTGCACAAAGGCAAACAGATTTACATCGAGGGTAAGATCGAATATCGCGAGTACGACGACCAGAACGGTCAGCGCCGCAATATTACCGACATTCGCTGCGATCGCTTCCTGATGTTGGGTCGCGCCGGTGACAGCGCCGGTATGGGCGGTGGCGGTCCCATGCGCACCGGTGAACCGCAGCCCATGAACTACGGCGGAGGCGGAGGCGGCGGTAACTTCGGCGGCGGCGGTGGCGGCGGCGGAGGCTTCTCCGGCGGCGGTCAGCCGAAGCCCATGACGTATGGCAGCCAGCAGAACGACAGCACCCCGGATTACGAGGTCCCCGAGAGCGATCAGTTCAGCGACGACGATATCCCGTTTTGATCCGCGCGACGTTTGGCGGTTCGCGCCGGGCCTACCCAAACAAAAAGCCACCCGCATCCGGGTGGCTTTTTTATGTTTGACTTCCATTTGAATGCGGGCTGCCATCAGCTTCGCGGCGTCTCCAGCGGGAAAGAGGTGAGGGTCTCGTAGAATGCTGGGGCCAGGCACTTCCTGGCTCGCGGGTTGTTCCAGATATCAAAGTGACATGAACGCGGTCACATGCCCATCGATTCGGGGTTATCGATGGAGCCGATGCCGCTCCGCACTGCGTTCGAAATTCTCGGTCATATGATGAAGTTCTTCTTCGAGATCGTGCCGAACATGCTCAACCTGGTGTTCCATATCGATCACTTCTTTGTTCAGGTATTCGGCTTGGCGAATGGAATTTTCCATTAGCAAGATATCGGCCTCGAGATCTTTCAATTTCATTCTGAGATCCTCCTGGGTCTTGTCACGATTTGCGATGCGTAAGGTTCGTGCGGAAGTTTAAATAGATTGTCTTACTGGGATCAGTACAACCAACAAAAATTTCGACACAACGCATCCAAATCTTCAGTAATTTTTGGCCAAAATGAGTGCTGCCTCACACCTCGTCAACAACGGGTTCTCGACACGTCCGGTCAAATATCGTGAAGCCAGCAGCTTGCCATTTCGTCCAAGACAAACCTCGAAATGACGTTTTTTCGACTTTTTTGGGCCAATAGGATGACGAAAATCCGGATTCTCGGTAACCCCGAGAAAATCCTAACTCTGGGCAATATTCCGCTATCACGTTTTGCGGTTCGCGCAACGCTCTATAATCCAGTGGGTTCTCAATGCGGCACTATAGAAAAACAAAACGGCACTCACTATCGCGGCAGCCTGCACAAAAAACGGAGCCACCCGCCGCGGTTAGAAATCACCGATGCGCAAATGCGTCAGCCCCTGTCGACACAACCAGACGAGACCGAGCGCCTCGATCAGAAAAAGGCTGCCGAAATAGTAATACACTTTCCCATCCTGGAGGTCTGGCCACCAGGTCATGTAGGAAAGCAGTAAGTTGATTTCGGGGCTGTTGCTCGTCAATCTCAGTATGACGTGCAGCAAGGTGACGAACAGGCCGACCGCCATCAGCAGGAATCCGCCCGTGGAGACGATCATCTTCAACGGGTTGTCGATGCCCGGATTGATGAACAACATACCCAGGCCCAAAGCCAGGAAGACCATGAAGGCGGTATCCCACACTACGCCGATGCCAAGGTACAGCAATTGTTCGCCGGTCAGTTTCATCAGCATGCCGGAGAGCAGATTCAACACGAGTGCAAAAATAAGGGTTGGCACGCCGTAGACCAACAATTTGCCCCGCACGAAGTGGACCCAGCCGTCCGGGGTGGTTTTCATGAGCCATATCGCCTGGCCGTCACTGCTGAAGGAGGTGAACACGAAGCGACTGGCCAACGACAGGGAGATGAAGGCGACGAACCCCGAATTGCCCAGGGCCAGGTTGTACATGGTGCCGCCGAATGGGTTTTGCGGCAGTTTGGTGACCGAAAACAGGTACAGTCCCAAAAGTGCCAGCAGGACGAAGACCTGCGACCACTGCGAGGGGTCGCGCAGGAACAACAGGACCTCGCGGGCTTCCTGGCTCCAGCGCGGATACTGCAGACCGCGGCTGAGGAAGGAATCCTTGGCGATGTCGAGTTGAATTTCGCCCTCGCCGCTGAGCGACTGCAGCGCCCGGTCCCAGGACGATCGATACAGGCGGCGACCCGCCAGCAACATGAAACCCACGGTCCCGACGAAGGCGCCGCCGAGCTGACCGCCGTGACGCAGCGCCTCGGTCCACTGTTTCTGGCTGAGTGCGGCGAGCAGGTTCGAGGCCCAGATGGCGGGGTTCCATTGTTGGGAATCGAGGCTGACCAGGTCGATGTACCCGCGAAACCGATCCATCCCTCCGGGGCCGATGAACTGCTCGGGCTCCAGGTAGCGGAAGAGGAATACCAGGCTGGCGACCATGATCACGGTAGCCACGAGAAAAACCTGGTGAACCCGGCGGGCGGGGAAGACCTTGACGAGCGACATGCAGAGCAGCGTCGAAAACAGCACGGGAAAGGCCGACAGGGCGGCGAGCACCCCGACGCCCAGCAGGCAGACGAGCATGTTGTTGCCGCTCAGGTCGAGAAAGATCCAGATGAAGGGGCCGCCGAACAGGAGCAGCATCCAGTTGGATTGGATGTAGACCTGAAAGAAGCGATGCAGCAACCAACTGTTCAAATTGACGGGCAGACTGAATTGGAACTCGAGGTCCCGGCTGAGGTAGAAGTGGGCGATGGCGTTGGTGAGGCTGGACATGAGCCCGATGCCCAGCGCGATGAAGAGCAGGATCTGGATCAGTTTGGTCGCCAGCAAGACCCCGTACACGGGTTGTTTGAAGATGAAGGCCAGCAGCATCACGCTCAGCTCGAGGTAGCCCCAATAGAAGAGTCCACCCAGGCAGAGGAGCAGGATCATGACGATGGGATTGCGTTGGAAATTCACGAGGAAACGGTTTTTGAGCTGGTAGAACCCAAGCCGGTCCAGGACAACGTAATCGTGAATCAAAACGGAACCACCTCCCGGTCCTGATCGCGCTCCAAATCCTTGGTCAACGCCATGAATACCGCTTCCAAATCGCCGTCGTTGGCCTCGATGCGCTTGGTCAAATTGGGAATGCTTTCGTCGGCGACCAGCTTGCCCTTGTGGATGATGCCCACCTGATGGCATAGCTGGGCGGCGACCTCGAGCGTATGGGTCGACATGAACACGCTCTTGCCCTGCCTGGCGAACTGGAGAATGAGTTCCTTGACCTGTTTGGCCGCACGCGGGTCGAGACCGACCATCGGTTCGTCGACGATCAGCAGATCCGGATCGTGAAGCAGCGCGGAGGCCAGCACCAATTTCTGACGCATGCCGTGTGAATAGCGCTCGATCAACTGGTTGGCGAAATCGGCCAGGTTGAACTGGTCCAGCAGATCCATGGCGCGGCGCTGCACTTCGGCACCCTGTATTTTGCGCAGGCTGCCGAGGAAGCGGAGCAGTTCCATCGCGGTCAGCTTTCCGTAGAGAAAGGGTCGGTCGGGCACGTAGCCCAGTCGATTGAGAATATCGTTTCGGTTTTTTCGGTAGGTCTTGCCGAAAACCAACAAACTGCCCTCGTCGGGCTCCAGAATTCCGGTCAGCATGCGAATCGTTGTCGTTTTGCCGGCGCCGTTGGGGCCCAGGAAGCCGAAGACGCTACCGGGCGGAACGTGTAGGGTAAGTCCGTTCACGGCCACGAAGTTTTGATAAGATTTGACAACGCCCTCGAGTCTGATCATGAACCCTCCGTAGTTCGAGACATCGTGAATCTGCCAGGCTCGCCCCGTTTGACGCGCAAAGCACTTCCGAAAAAAGTCCGCTGGATGCTGAGACGAAGCCAAAGCCCAAAAGGACGGGGGGACGATGATGGTTCCTCGTTTTTCACGGTTAACGGCAGTCCCATTCTAACCCGCTCCGATCTTTTCGGGAAACACTTCGACACCGCTCAAGGAACGCGATCTCAATGAAAGAATGCCACTTAGCCAACCGTTGGGCCCTTATCGCCCTGGTTCTCCTTTCGCTCCACTGCACCAAGAAAGTACCAGAACCGGTGGCCGCGATCGAGCCGGAACCGGTCGTCGAAATCGCAGCCGAGCCCGATCCGGTCGAGGCGGCGATCGAAACCAGTGAAGCGCTCTACCAGCGGGGTCTCACCGCTCTGGAGACCAACCGCGACGACCTCGCCCGCCAGTACTTCGATCTGGCGTTGCAGGAGCTGATGACCTGTGAAAGCGATGCCGGCGCCCATTCCGAGGATCTTCAGTACCACCTGATGCACCTGGTGGAGCACATCCACCAGGCCGAGCGGGAATTCGGTGGGCTTTTCGCCGAGGACAATGGATACACCGCCTCGGCGCTGGACAAACTGGTCGACGACACCCTGGTGGACCTGGAATTGCGGGAGATCGATTCGAACTGGTCGAACCTGGAGCAGTTGGGCGATCAACCGGTGGATTACGACGTGCCGATCAAAACCAACCGGGTGGTGCAGAGCTTCATTCGCGCCTTTTCCACCGACCGGGGCCACATCATCGGCGCGGGGCTGGAACGCTCCACGCGCTATCTGCCGATGATGCGCAAGGTGTTCGAGGAGGAAGGCGTTCCCCTGGATCTCTGCTACCTGCCGCTGATCGAATCGGCGTATCGGAACCGGGCCAAGTCGCGAGCCAGCGCGATCGGGCTCTGGCAGTTCATCGCCAGCACCGCCCGCATCTACAAGCTTCGGGTGAATTGGTGGGTGGACGAGCGCATGGATCCCGAAGCGGCGACCCGGGCCGCGGCCAAGCATCTGAAAGATTTGCACGAGGAGTTCGGCGATTGGTATCTGGCCCTGTGCGCCTACAACGCGGGTCCCGGGCGGGTGCGCCGCGCGATTCGCCGGGGCGGCAGTCGCGATTTCTGGCACATGGCCCGGCGCCGGCTTCTGCCGCGCGAAACCATCGGGTACATTCCGGCCTACCTGGCTGGTGTCACCATCGCCAAGAATCCGGAACAGCACGGCTTCGCCAACCTGGACTACCAGCAACCGCTGGAGAGCGACACCCTGGTCGTGGAAGAAGCGGTGGAACTGGACGTCCTGGCCAAGGCGATGGGACTCAATACTTTGGAGCTGGCCTACCTCAACCAGCACCTGATTCGCGGTGTCTCTCCCGACGAGGAAACCACCCGCATCCGCGTACCGCGCGGCATGAAGGAGGCCGCCGAAAAGGCGCTCGCCACCCTGCCGCCGGCCCAACGGGTCTCCTGGCAGCGTTACACCCTGGAACGCGGCGATACCCTGGGCAAGCTGGCCAAACGGTTCGGGACCACGGTCCACGCCCTCACCAGCCTCAACGCCATCAACAATCCCCGTCGTCTGCGCGTCGGTCAAAAACTGCTCATTCCCAAGGGCAGTCGCCGGGCCTATCCCTTGAGGGTCCAGGAGTTCGATCGCGAGGAGCGGCTGGAGGCCAAGGACGTTCGCTACGAGGTCAAACGCGGCGACACCCTGTACCTCATTTCCAAACGCTTCCAAACCACCATTCCCTCGATTCTCAGCCTGAACGCCGACCTGGACCCCTTCGCGCCGGAGCCGGGCCAGTCCCTGAGCATCCATCAAGGGGATCGGTGGGATCGCCAACGCAAGCCGCCCAGCCGGGCACGGGGGTACACCTACTACCGCGTGCAACGCGGCGACACCCTGTCGGAAATCGCCCAGCGGCACCGGGTCGGCTTGTCCAAGCTTCTGCGAATCAACGGCTTCAACAAGCGGAGCACGATTCGGGTCGGTCAGCGGGTCAAGATTCCGAATCGATCGGGCGTTTCGGGGCGAGTCGTGACCTACCGCATCAAGGCCGGCGACACGCTGTCGAAAATCGCCGCACGCTACAAAGTCAGCGTGGGCAAGATCATGGAATGGAACCGCCTCAAATCGCAGCACAAGATCACGGTCGGCCAGAAATTGACACTCTATCTGTAGGTGCCTTACGGCCCTCTCGCGATGCGGGAATCTTGGACTTTTCGGTTTCGTTGGCGCGTGGCCAGGGGAGTGATCGGCTTCGCTCTTTGTTGTAACCCACTCCCGTTACTAATATTGCTTCTACTGGTTGAGCTGGCAGCTCAACCTACAGGCACGACGTCTCTGTCTGCATGCGGGGATTCCGCTAGCAGGTCACTCCGCTTTGGTACGATCGGGGAAAGAGCGCGCTTCGCTCTTTGTCGTAGCCTGCTGCCGTTGATCATGTTGCTTCGACGCGTCGGCCCAGCGGGCCAACCTACAGCGACGACGCCCCTTCCGTAAATGCGGGAACTCCCAAGCGATTCGCTTCGATTTGTTACCCACCTGAAACCCGGGTCCCCGGCCTGAGTGGTGACTCCATGGTAAAAATTGAATTTTACCAGTAGTTTGAAAAAATCGGTAAAAACCGCGGTGGAGGAATGGCATTCACCCTGTTATCATGAATGTTCCATCAACGTGATCATCGGCCTTACGCTCTGTCCGCCTAGGCCATAAGTCGGGTGTTTCTATGGTATTCCGTGTTTTTCTGCTCGGGTTCCTTTGCACTTGGTCGATATCGCCCTGCCTGGCGCACGACCATACGCCGGGCATCGTGATCGAGGGACTTCCCAAGACGCCGCCCGTGGCGCTTCGCTTGAAACCCGGCGACATCGTGACCGGATGGCGACTGCCCAAGGGTGCCGAAAACCAGGCGCCCCCCACGGTCTTCGAATTCCTGCGCATGCTGGAAGGGGACGGCTTGATCGTGCCGGTCGCGCTGCACGTCGTGCGCGAGGGCAAGCCGGTGAAGATCGAACTGCTGCCCAACATGTGGCGGTTCGATGTGCGGCCATCACTGGACGACCCGTTTCGCGAGCCCTATGCGCGAGGCTTGGCGTTGGTCGTCTCCGGTCAGGTGGAGCAGGGGATGGGTGCATGGCAGGAACTTCTGGATCGTGCCGACCTGCCCGCCGAACTGGCCTGCTGGCTGGCCTACGACATGGGCCAGCGGTGGATGAAACAGCGGAAATGGGACAAGGCCCTGGAAGCCTACGATCGGGCTTGGGCCAGCGCGCCGCACGATCAGGCCCGCATCGCCATTATGGACGCCCGCCGACTGGGATTCCTGAGAGCGAGAAAACTGGACAAGTCCATTGAATCCAGTGAAGCCGCCCGGGCCTTGATTCGGCGACACGACGGTGAAGGGCCCCGTTACGCGCGCCAGACCGTGTTTCTCGGCAGACTGCTCCAGCGCACCCAGAGCTGGGAAACGGCCTGGGATACCTTCGAAGAAGGCATACGCATCTACAGACCGCTGGGCAAAAGCATGGCGCTTTCCTATGCCCTCAACTATCAGGGAGGCACGGCCTGGTACGGCGGTGCCTTCAAAAAGGCCGAGGAACGATTGCGGGAGGCGTTGGCGATCCGCGAGGCACTCGCCCCCGATAGTATGGAACCGGCGAAAACGCTCCACCTGCTGGCGGGCCTGAGCACCGAAATCGGGGACCTGGCCCAGGCTCAGCAATACATGGCGCGCGCGCTCGAACTGTCTTCCAAAGTCGATCCAGGCAGTATGGTCCACCTCAATTTTCTCAGCAGCATGGGCCTGGTCACCATCTGGATTGGCGATTTCGAATACGCGCGCGATTTGCTGCTTCAGGCCAAAGACGGGTACAAAGGTTCCGAAAGTGAAGGTCTGGCCGCTGCGCTTCACAACCTCGCCTTGGCCTACCAAAACCTCAAAGACTACGAAAACGCCGAAAAGTACTATCTGGAATCCATCCGTATCGCGGAACGGACCCTGACGAAATCCGAGGCGGAATTGATGACCAGTCACCTCAACCTGGGGATCATGTTCACCGCCGCCGGAGATTTCGAAAAAAGTGAAGGGTACCTGAAGCAGGCCTTGGCTTCGCTCAAGGGTCCGACGATGGATCTGGCCAAGGTACGCTCTGCGATGGGATCGCTTTACCTGCGGCAGGAGAAATGGGCCGAAGCGGCTTCCTACTACCGCCAATCGCTGAAGATCGCCGAGGACATCAGTCCGGAGTCGAAGTTTACGGCCCTTGTTTGGAACCGATTGGCCTTGAGCGTTCAAAACCAGGGGCAGATGGAGCGGGCCGGCGAATATTTCGAGCGATCTCGCAACGCGATGGATGCCCAAATCGTGGCCCTGGGCGGTACCCTGTTACAGAATGCCCGCTACCTGAGCCAGGAAGACGACATTTACCGCAACTATCTCACCTATCTGGTGAAAGCCGAAAAGCACGAAGCGGCGTTCGAGTTGTTGGAAACCCTGCGAGCCCGCAACTTGCGGGGCCAACTCGGGCGGCGGCGTTTGTCGTTCGAGAAAGACGAGATCCCTGCGGAATTGCTGGCCGCGTTGAAGGACCTGGGCTCACGTTATGACCGGCTGCTGTCGGAGCGGGCCAAAGTGGTGCCCGAGAACCGCGCGGAAATCGAGCGGTTGGATGCAGCGCGACGCGAATTGCGCGTTCGGCACGGCCAGATCGTCGTAGACATTCACGAGGCTGCGCCACGCACTGCCGCCATCCGCCATCCCAGACCTCTGAAATTGGAGGAGGTGCGAGCCGCGCTTGACGAAAGCACGGTGTTGCTCAGCTACGCCGTGATGGAGGAGCGGACCTTTCTGTTCGTGTTGAACGAGCGCGGGCTTGCCAGGGTCGTGACCATTGAACGCGGCAGCGAGGACCTGGCCGCACAGGTTCGCGACCTGCACACCCGCATCAAGTTGAAATCGGGCGGTGCGGGCACCCGTCGTTTGTTGGATCGGCTGTGTCGCGATCTCTACGGAACCCTGATCGCCCCGATCGCGCCCTTGTTGGTCGATGCCGAGCGATTGCTGGTCGTTCCCGACGGCCCGCTTCACACCCTGCCGTTCAATGTGCTGATCATGGATCCGGCGCCCGCCGGAATGGCGGAGGGTCGTCACCTGGTGGCGTGGAAGCCGGTGACCAAGGTGGAGAGTGCGACGATTTTCGCCATGTTGAAGGCCCAAAAGGGACCCGAGGGGTCACATCTGGCGGCCTTCGGCAATCCCAAATATCCCTCGCCCGCCGTTGCCCGAAACGAAGCCCGGGATTTGGACGCCAGGGTTCGCTCGGCGATGAAAAACCGCGACTTCGCGTTCGAGCCGCTTCCGTACTCCGAGCGCGAGGTCATGGCCATCTCGAAACTGTTTCGCGACAATGTCTCCCTATACCTCGGTGCGGCAGCGATCGAGGAGAAAACCAAGTCCCTCGGCCCGGAAACGACGCACGTCCACTTTGCCTGTCACGCAGGGTTGGACAACCGGTTCCCCATGGACTCCTACTTGGCGTTGACCATTCCGACCGATGGGAAGGACAAGCGGGACAACGGTCTGCTGCAGGTGTGGGAAATTTACGAGCAATTGCGGCTTCACGCCGATCTGGTGGTGCTTTCCGGCTGTGAAACCGCGTTGGGCAAGGATTTCGGGGGCGAGGGGTTGCTTGGGCTCACCCAGGCGTTCCAATACGCGGGGGCGCGCTCCGTGGTGGCCTCGCTCTGGGCCGCCAACGACCTCTCCACTTCGTTGCTGATGGAGCACTTCTACCGGTTTCTCGATGAGGGGCTCGCGAAGGACGAGGCCCTGCGCCGGGCCCAACTGGAGCTGATCCGTGGGCCCGTCACCATCACCGATGCCGATGGGGAATCGCGCCGATTCGATGCCTCCCATCCTTATTATTGGGGAGCCTTCCAGCTCATCGGGCCCTGGAACTGAGTTTTCGCGAGGGAAAATGTGCCAATCCCGGAGGTCTCATTCGAAACGAATCCAATCGGCGTGCCCGGATGCCGAGAGAGTCGTCATGCCCGGTAGGTTGGGCCGCCGGCCCGACACTTCGAAGCGATCCACGCTTCGCAAGATCGGGTGGGAAAAGAGCGAGGCAGATAAGTCGAGCCTCTAGATCTCTCAATGATGGATTTCGATCCTTGCTCAGTTGCTTCGATTGGTTGAGTAGGACCGGTAAGGCAGGCTGCCATACCGGCCGTGGCATACCGGCCGTGCCATACCGGCCGTGCCATACCGGCCGTGCCATACCTACAGGCTTTACGAAGCTTGTGTACTTGCGGGGAGCTCGTGCCAGGTGGCTCCGACGAGCTGCCGATCTTGGGGGAACGGATCCCTGACCCGAATCAGGTCGACCCATCGTAGCGCGTGATCGGGGAGTTCCCGCATCTCGGGAAGGGCGGCAAGGCCTGTAGGTGGAGCAGCTTGCTCCACCAATCGAAGCGACGTCGGCTTCGGCCAGGTATTGAGCCAAAGAGCGGAGCGATCCCCTCGCCCGAGCAGGTCAAAGCCGAGATCCAGGCCCTCTCGATCGTATCGATACATCGCATCGGCGGGGCTTCGGCTGGTTGAGCAAGCTGCCTTACCGGCCCTGCTCAACCTGCAGGCTTTACGTCTCTTGCGCACGTGCGGGCCCTCGGGATCGGCTCGCTTCGCGTTGTTTCTTTCCCGAAATCGAGTTGGCTATGCCCACTGGTCAGGGGCTTTGTTTCCAGGAGTTCCGGCGGTCTCAGGGCTCCTGATCCCGGCGTTTCAACATCTCCATGTATTTGGCCGCCTTTTCCTCGTCCCCGACCAGCTCCGCGGCCAGGATCATGTGTTCCAGGGCGCGCACGAACTCGGGGTCCAGTCGATAGGCCAACTCGAAATCTCGCAGTGCCGCCCGATGGTCCTCCGCGCTGTCCCGACCCAGCAGGTGGACGCCGCGTTCAAACAGGGCTTTGGCGATCTCGCGGTCGTAGGTACGGGTCTCCGGTGGGAAGGCGAAGGGGACCTCGTCGGATCGAACGATATCAGGGATGGGGTCGATCAACTGCGGTGCGCGAGATGTTCCCAGAAACCAGCCCAACAGCGGCAACAGGATCAAGCCGCAAACCAGAACCCAGCGAGGGGTCGTCGCCAAACCCGACCACCACTGGGCCAGGGTGCTGACCAGACGCTGGAACCGGTTGTCGAAATAGCTGAGGTGAAGCAGGGTGCCGTGGTCGAACCATCGGAATCGAAGGCTGCGCCCCTGCCCCAGCGACATGTGCTCGCTGGTGCCCTCCTCGGGGCTCGAAAGACCACCCCACAGGGGATGGAAACACAGCGGCTGCAGGTCGCCGTCGCTGCCGCCCCAAACTTCCAGGTTGTCGTCATGGGCATCCAGTTCGAGCATGACCGGTTCGGTGCCTCCCAGCGTCCACCGTTTGATTTCCTGGCCGCCGACCTTCACGACCAGCAGTCGAAGCTCCGTCACCCCTCGTTTCGAGAGCACGAAACGCTCGTACAGCTCTTCTCTCTGTTCCGGTTCCAACTCGGGGTGGTCGTTTTGTTCGGGCGTTTCTTTGTCTTTCACATTCACGAACCTGGGAATCCTCAGAGCTTCGTCCAACGGGGTCAGGTCGAGGTCGCGGACTCGGTCGCTCAGGGTTTGCGGTTCAAGCATAACCTGGATGCGTTCCATGTTTTCATCGGCTCTGTCCGCCGGCCAGGGTGAAAACAGGGCCATACATCGATGGAGGAGGGGGATCCACCGATGAGGTCGCTGGTCGATTTCGAAGAACTTCTCGCCGCGAAAGCCGATTTTTTCGACGATGAACCCATCGAAGCGGCTCTTCACGTCGGCATGCAGGCGCGCCTTGGCCCGGCGATAGGCGGCCATGTCCAGGATTCGGTTTTGGTCCAATGATTCGAAGAGGGCGGCACAGTCGGCGCTCGTGTAGTCGTAAATGAACCGGGTGAGACCGACCGTGACGTGGAAGGCGGTGTGGGGCGTCGTCCGCTGCACGATGAATTTGACGTATCTGACGAACAGGTCCCATTCGGTTGCCAAGCCCTGGCGTTCGTTTTTCCTTTCGAAAAGCAACGAACGCTCCATGACCAGTTGTTGCAGCAGTTGGGCTTCGGTGAACTGTGTTTTCGAAGGTTGGGCCGCGCGATAATAGGCGCGTTTCTGTTGCCTGAACATCGTCACCGGCAGGAAGGCGAACGCGTCGGCGACAACCGAAAACGCGACCTGTCGATTTCCATGAAGAAAAAACGCGATCACATATGCGCGTTGCGCGTACTCGTCAAACCTGGATCGGCGCATGTAAAACCCGTAACCCTTTCACGTCCCTCGAGTTGGCATCGAATCAAAAGTGACCCTGATGTAGCGAAGCACGCCGGAGCCTATTTATGAAATGGCGTCGCTACCATATTATTGATTTCAAGTACAAGAAAACTTTCTTTTTCAACACTCGGTATCTACCGAATCTTTCGGTTAAGTCCAGTTTATCTGTGAGCGTATCTTTTTTGGAATCCCAAAGTGTCATTCTCCTGCCGAAGCCGCGGCGTTAGGTTGTAGTCAGACGCGAAAGCGTTGATTCATTTCCGGTCCCATGGACCCTCCATCCTCGTGTAAAACCCGGCCCCCGGTTTTCACTTCGGAAATCCGGGAAGACGGCACAGGTTTCGGACCTATCTGGTGGCATCGCTTGTTTCCAATGCGGTCGATACCCGTGTGCCCACCTGTGATGGGTGAATTGGGGGATCGGTCAACATGCTGAATTAAAAACACTTGTGCTGGGTTGTGTCCTGAGTCCGGTACCGCACCTGCGACCGTGAACCGGCCCTGACAAGAAATCCTCGCGCAAAACCCCAAACCCGATTTCACCAATTGTTCTTCGTTAAGGAGTTTTCCATGTTCCGTCTAATTTTGGCCTCGATGGCGACCATGCTGACGTTCCCCATTTTTGCCGGCGTCGATTTGGATGCGCGTACCTTCGTGTACCATCAAGAGAAGCTCTCCTCCACCAACTACACCACCGTTCCGGGCAATAAGGACACCACCAGCGATCCTGGATGGTGGCTTTGGGAAGAAACCGGAAGCTTCGATCTCCCGGATCTTCTCGGCACGGATTTCCCCGACACCGCGACCCACGTCGTCATTCGCGCCCAGGTCGATGTCAATGGGTTGGCCAATGGGTTCACCGACCTGTACATGGATGCCTATCCCGCACTGGGCGACTTCACCGGATTCGAAAACTCGGACAACCATTGCGGTCATACCGACGTGGAAAATGGTCTCGAGTCTCAGGTCTGGCCGACGGTGGTCGTACCCTTGGACGACGACGGCCTGATCGGTTGGAAATTGAAGTTCAAGCTGTTGGCCAATTCATCCCTGGGCCTCACCACCCTGGAATTCTGGATCGACGGCTTCTATCAAACGGCAACCCGCCAGGATGTCTGGAACGAAACCGCCACCGGCGTCTATCTGGTGCCGGATCACGAGGACGTGGGCATCGGTACCTTCAGCCCGCAAACCAAGGTTCACGTGGAGTCGGGCACCGACGCGATGGTGCGGATCGAAACCACCAATGCCGCCGGAGATGCGGGCGTCGAGTTCAAGAACAGCCATGCCAACGTGAATCAAGCCTACAGCCTGTTCAACCACAACAACGACGGCAAGCTTTTCCTGTGGGACGACACGGCCAATGCCTGCCGGCTCTCCGTGCAAACCAACGGCAACATCGGCATCGGACGCACCGACGCCAGCCACCCCATTCACATGAGCAGCGGCGCCCACGTCACCTCCGGAGGGGTATGGACCAACGCCTCCTCGCGGGCACTCAAGCATCGGATCGCCGATCTCAGCCCGACCGAGGCCCAGAGCGCCCTGATGCGGCTTCAGCCGAAGCGCTACCAGTACCTCGCCGAGCCCGGTGAGGAATATTTGGGCTTCATCGCCGAAGACGTGCCGGACCTGGTGGCCATGACCGGCCGCAAAAGCCTGAGCGCCATGGACCTGGCCGCCTTGTTGACGACCGTGGTCCAAGCTCAGGCCAAGGAACTGGAGCGCCTGGAGGCCCAGATCCAGCAACTGCAACAAGACAAGTAAACGAAGTCACGCTTTGATGAATGCGCCACCGATGCCTCGCCGCATCGGTGGCGTGCTGCGTTTAGGTCGTCATCGATCGCTGAACTCCCGTGCCATCTCGTGCCACAGCTCGCTGGCGACCCGTCCCGGTGGGCGTTCCGTCAGGCGGGCCAGGTAGATCGGGAGTTCCACCTGGTGGGTGAAACTGCCCGTGAGCGGCAACAGCGTTCCGGATTTCAGCTCCGCCTCGATCATATGATCCGGCAACGCCCCCCAACCCAGGCCTGCCAGAATGATTTCCTTCTTGATCCACGGATCGCCCACCGACCAATGGCGCCCGCCCTCCAGCATGCCGCCCGTATCGATTTTCGGCATGTGGCGGGTGGTATCGCGCACCACCACCTGCACGAAGCCACGCATATCCTCGAGCGTGGGTTCCCGGTCCAGGCGGAAGGCCGCGAAGTTCGGTGCGGCGACCGAGAGCATGGTCACGTTGCCCAGAGGGATCTTGGTGAGGCTCGTACCGATTCCGCGAGGCAATGCGAGCAGGGCCAGGTCCACCTCGCCGTCCAACAGGCGCTCGATGGTCCCGCCCATCACTTCGAAACCGATGCGCAGGCGAGTGGCGGGATGGGATTCGTCGAAGCGCCGCAAAAAATCCAGGATGATCGGCATCGGGCAAATGGAGTTGACGGCGATGCGTAATTCGGGTTCGCATCCCTGGGCCAGATTGGCGGCCAGGTCCTCCAGCCCGCGCGCCTGACGCAGCACCGACTGCGCCTTTTCCAGGATGGCCCGGCCCGCTTCGGTCAGCACCGGTCGGTACCCATCGCGTGAAAACAGTTTGAGGTTCAGTTCCTCTTCCAGCTTGCGGACGGCGGCGCTGATGGCCGGCTGGGTGCGAAAAAGCGCTTCCGATGCGGCCCGAAAACTGCCTGTCCGCACGATGGTCTCCAAAACGATCAGTTGATCAAGCGTCACCACGAGCCTCCCATTCGACGTGTGTATGCTTGAGCCCGTGCCCATCCAAAATCGGAAAGATTCACCTGGCCCGGTCGATTTGCTTCGCGGTTCACCGGGTCAGATCTCGGCAAGGCGTGTACCCGTAGATGATTAGCTGAAATCTGATGGCTGGCTGCTGATACCGGTTCGCATTGGGAACTCCGACGATTCCCAAAAACCATGTCAAAGAACCCGTTACTGGACGAGCACGAGCGAGGCATGCCGATACCCATGTTATAAAAAAAAATGATCAAGATGATTGAAAAAGGAAACTTTTATTTGTGTTGGCGGCGGCGTATCTTGAGTTCAGACACAACGAAACGCTCGGGAGGTAGACATGAGCGACAACACCAAAAAGTATCTCGTCTTTGCGGCACAAGGCATTCTGGGAATCATCTTCTTTGTCATGGGCGGATTGAACGGTTTCTTCCATTTCATGGAGCCGCCCACCCCCTCCGCATCGGCCGGTGCCTTCATGGGTGCGATGGCAGCCACCGGTTATTTTTTCCCGCTGGTCAAGAGCATCGAGTTGGTGGGCGGTGGTTTGCTGCTGGTCAACCGCTTCGTACCCTTCGCACTGGTTCTGTTGGCGCCGATCATCGTGGGCATTTTCACCCTGCACCTGTTCCTCGATCCGGGCGCCCTGGGGCTTTCCATCTTGACGGTGGCCTTGGAAGTCTTCCTCGCCGTGATGTATCGCGACAACTACAAAGGCATGTTCGCCATGAAGGCCGCACCGGCCTGAGCGCGAGGCGTGCCGCTGGGGGCCGTTCGTCACGGGAACCGCGAACGGCCCTCGGGAAATGGCAAAACGAAACGAGACAAAGGAAAGGCGGATTCACGGTCGAGACGTGAATCCGCCTTTTTTGTTGGTTCTTGGCGGGAAGGGGAGGGGGTCAGTCGACCCTACAGGGCTCGACCTTCCAGATGTCGCGCGCGTATTCGGCGATGGTGCGGTCCGAACTGAACTTGCCGGAACTGGCCGTATTCAGCACGGCCCGACGGGTCCATTCCTCGCGATCGCGATACAGCTTCTGGATGCGCTGTTGGGCTTCGGCGTAGGCGGGTAGGTCGGCGAGCAGCAGATAGCGATCGCCGCCCTCGAGCAGGGAATGGCGAATCGGCTCGAAAATCCCGCGCTCGAGAACGCTGAAGTGATCGGAGAAGATCAGGTCCAGGGCCTCGCGCACTTCCTCGTTGCGCTGGTAGTAGTCGTAGGGATTGTAGTGTTCGCCGAGATCCTTGGCTTCCTGGGCGTTGAGCCCGAAGATGAACATGTTCTCGGAGCCCACTTCCTCGGCCATCTCCACGTTGGCGCCGTCCAGGGTGCCCACGGTGAGCGCCCCGTTGAGCATGAACTTCATGTTCCCGGTACCCGAGGCTTCGGTGCCGGCGGTGGAGATCTGCTCGGAGACATCGGTCGCCGGAATCAGCTTTTCGGCGAGGGTGACGCGGTAGTTGGGGAGGAAACGGACCTGGAGTTTGTGGCGCACGGTCTCGTCGCGGTTGATCATGTCGCCGATGTTGTTGATCAACTTGATGATCAGTTTCGCCATGAAGTAGCCGGGCGCGGCCTTGGCGCCGAAGAGGAAGGCCTGGGGATGGAAATCCATGTCGGGGTTCTTGCGCAGCCGGTTGTAGAGCATGACGATGTGAATCGCGTTCATGAGCTGGCGCTTGTACTCGTGGAGGCGCTTGATTTGGACGTCGAAGATCCAGGTGGGATCCACGTCCCAGTTCCAAGTGGCCTTCATGTAGTCGGACAGGGACTTCTTGGCCTGGTACTTGACGTCGCGGAAGCGCTCGCGAAAGCCGGAGTCGTCCGCATGGGTCTCGAGCTTGGTGAGGCTGCCGAGATCGGTGATCCATGAGTCGCCGATGGTCTCGGTGATGAGTTGCGCCAGCGGCGGATTCGACTCCAGCAGCCAGCGGCGCTGGGTGATGCCGTTGGTCTTGGCGTTGAAGCGGCTGGGATACATGTCGGCGAAATCGGGCACGACCCGTTCCTTGAGCAGGCGGGTGTGGATTTCGGCCACGCCGTTGGTGGAATGGGAACCGACGATCGCCAGGTGGGCCATGCGCACCATGCGGTGCTCGCCCTCCTCGATGATGCTCATGCGGCCGACGCGGTGCATGTCGCCGGGGAAGGCCGCGGCCACGTCCTTGATGAAGCGTTGGTTGATTTCGTAGATGATCTGCAGGTGCCGGGGCAGCAGCTTCTCGATCAACTCCACGGACCACTTCTCCAGTGCCTCGGGCATCAGGGTGTGGTTGGTGTAGCCCAAGGTGCGGACCGTGATGTCCCAGGCCCGCTCCCAGTCCAGGCCCTCCACGTCGACGAGCAGGCGCATCAATTCGGGGACCGCGAGGGAGGGATGGGTGTCGTTGAGCTGGATGGCGACCAGGTCGGGGAAATCGTCCCAGTTCTGGGAATCGGTTTTGAAGCGGCGGATGATGTCCTGCAGGGAGCAGGAGACGAACAGGTATTGCTGGCGCAGCCGCAGCTCCTTGCCCAGGTAGTGCAGGTCGTTGGGATAGAGGACCTTGGTGAGGTTTTCGGCGGTGACCTTGTGCTCGACCGCGTTGATGTAGTCGCCCTTGTTGAAGTCCTCGAAATCAAAATCTTCGTGGGCGTGGGCGGTCCACAGCCGCAGGGTGTTGACCGTCTTGCCGCCGTAGCCGACGATGGGCACGTCGTAGGGAATGCCGATCACGGGATGGGCGTCGACCCAGCGGGGGGTGAGCCGGCCCTGCGCGTCCTTCTCCAGTTCGACCCGTCCGCCGAACTGAACCTTGAATTGCAGGCTCATGCGCGGGGTTTCCCAGACATTGCCCCATTTCAGCCAATCGTCGGGTTGTTCGACCTGGCGTCCCTTCTCGATCTCCTGGCGGAAAATGCCGTAGTTGTAGCGAATCCCGTAGCCGAAGGCCGGGATGTCGAGCGTGGCCATGGAGTCGATGAAACAGGCGGCCAGGCGACCCAAACCGCCGTTGCCCAGGCCCATGTCGTGTTCTTCGTCGCGCAACGCCTCGTAGTCGAAGCCCAGCTCGGTCACGGCACGGCGGACTTGATCGTCGATGCGCAGATTGAGGACGTTGTTGTGCAGGACGCGACCCATCAGGAATTCCAGGGAAAGGTAATACACGCGTTTGGCTTTGCGTTGGTGATGGGTTTGCTGGGTGGTGAGCCACCGGTCGATGAGCCGGTCGCGAATGGTGTAAGCCAGTGCCTGGTAATGATCCAACTGAGTGGCGCTGTATTGATCTTTCGCCAAAGTGAAATTGAGATGGTCTTGAAAGTCCTTGCGGATGGAATCGGCGTCCATGCCGCGGCGAACTTGATTGTGATCAATTGCAGTCATATTGCTACCTTGTTTGCTTTCTCGTTTCGCTGGTGAGACTTGAGGACTTTGCTACCTGTTTGGGTTGAGATCCGGCGTAGTCGTGGGTCACGCGGCGTCACCCGTCGTCGAGGTCGCGGCGGGGCCGTGGATGCGCCTTGTGTAGTTCGGTGCCCGAGCAAAGGGGACGTCGCTGGGGGCGGGAGGTCGGGCGCACATGGGTGACGTCGCCCGAACCCGCGTGGGACATGCCCTGACATGCTTTTCCGAAAACGAAAAGAGCCCGAAGGTTTGCCAATACTACGGAATTTCCGCTGCCAGTATAGCGAACGCACGCGAAGCGTGACAAGCCCGTTGCCGCAGCGCCCCATTTGGCCGTCCGGCGGCTGGGGACCAGGCGGTCACCGGCCCGGAGGCCTCAAAAAAACCTACCTTCCCGTGCCTGAATGGTGTAGTCTAGGTGTTTGATTGCCCCTTCTGCAAATACCTGAAAGCGTTCATTTGTCGTCACATCGAACGCCGTTGTCGGTCCAACCCGCCGGTTGCCACGACACGCTTCGGCTCATGAGGTTTTTTGCCGGTGGGGTCATCGTCGCTCGGTTCGTCAACCGGGCGGTTTTTTTCGTGGGGTGCGGTTGTCGCAGAGCCGATATGCAGGGCCCCCGCCGACATTCCCGGGAGGTAGAGGCCCATGGCCGCGGAAATGGAACCATCAAGTCAGAAGAAGAAGTATCGGCTGGTCACCCGCAGTGATTTCGACGGGCTCGCCTGCGCGGTACTGTTCAAGGAGCTGGACATGATCAACGAGATCATGTTCGTTCACCCCAAGGACATGCAGGATGGCAAGATCGATGTGATCTCCACCGACATCACCACCAATCTTCCCTACGTGTCGGGCTGTCACCTGGCTTTCGATCACCATTACAGCGAAACCTTGCGGACGCCGCTTTCCGAGCGCAAGAACCACATCATCGATCCCAATGCGCCCTCGGCCGCCCGCGTGGTGTACAACTACTATGGTGGGCGCGACACCTTCCCCGACATCTCCGAGGAACTGATGTTCGCCGTCGACAAGGCCGATTCCGCCGATTTCACGATGGACGACGTGCTCGACCCCACCGGTTGGGTGCTGCTCAGTTTCCTGATGGACGCCCGCACCGGCCTGGGTCGCTTTCGCAAGTTCCGCATCTCCAACTACCAATTGATGATGGACCTCATCGATTATTGTAAAGGGCACACCATCGACGACATTCTCCAGTTGCCGGATGTCAAGGAACGGATGGACATGTATTTCTCCCACAAGGAGAAGTTCGACGACCAGATTCGACGCTGCACCACGATGCACGGAACCCTGGCCGTCTTGGACCTGCGCGACGAGGAAGTCATCTACACCGGGAACCGATTCAAGATCTACGCGTTGTTTCCCGAATCGGAAGTCTCGATCCACGTCCTCTGGGGTTTGCGCAAGCAGAACACCGTGTTCGCGGTCGGTAAATCCATCTTCAATGCCGACCATCCGGTCAATATCGGCGAGTTGATGCTGAAATACGGAGGTGGTGGTCACGCCGCTGCCGGTACCTGCCAGGTCGCCAACGACTCCGCCGACGAAAACCTGGAGAAATTGATCAAGGAAATTTCCGAAGCCAGAGATTCCTGAGCGAAATACGCCCTCATTCGGGTCCCTCGGGCCAAAATAGAGCCCGATTCGGTGGTTCCCGAGACAAATATGCCATCGAACGCTTCCCTTCCTTGACAAGCCTTTGGGAAGTTTGGTTTTTTATTACTTTTATCGTCGCGTCGCAGTGACTGACCAGGCGGCCCCACCTTTTTTCGATGAGTGAGCTTCACATGTTCGCGATTTTGGTTTGGTTTTGAGTTCGGCATCCATGGATGGTGTTGGTTCTGCCCGGAGGTCCTTGTTGTCTGAGAAGATGTTGACCCTGCCTTGTCACCACCGAATCAGGGACATTTGGCGGCATCCCTTGCCCGATCGGGCCTCCAAGCGCAGCGACCGCATCGTGATCAAGACGATGGCTTGGGTCTGTAACCGCTATGTAGTGGACATCGAGAACGGTCTCGATGCGCTGGCACTGCCGGAAGATCCCTTCATCCTGGTCTTGAATCACAATCAACGCATCGAGGCGGTGGCCGTTCCAACGTTGTTGATGTATTATCGCGGCGGTCGGCCCGTTCACTTCATGGCCGATTGGAATTTCCTCATGATGCCGATCGTTGCTCAACTATACCGCAAAGCAGAAACTATCATCGTTACCAACAAAAGTGCCAAGCCAAAGTTTCTCAATATGTTCAAGCCATTGTTTCGCGAGGAGCGTCCCGCCTTCGAGCGCGCTCTCGATCTCTTGCGAGCGGGTGCCTCGGTCGGGATTTTCCCCGAGGGCACCATCAATCGCAATCCCCACCGGCTTATGCGCGGCCTGCCAGGGGCTGCCGGACTGGCGCTTCGTTCCGGGGTCAAGGTCATCCCGGTCGGGATTCGTTTTCCCTACCTCGATCCCGCCAAGCCGATTTCCGACGGGGCCAAGATGTCGCTGCACGTCGGTAACCCGCTGGTGCCACCCAACGAACTCGGTATCGCCGATCCGACGCGTCATCAAATCACGGAATTCCATCATCACATCATGACCGAATTAGCCGAGGTCTCCGGTAAATCCTGGGATCCCCATGCAAACAAGAGGAGGAAGTATGTCCTTTAAAGACGAATTATCGGTCTCCAAAATCAAGACATCCGAACAGAGGGAGGCCGCACTCGAAGTCATCCAGGCTGTTTTTCAGGAAGAAAAAGGCTGGGTTCCCGACCGCGAAAAACTGCTGCCGGTCGAGGATCTGGAACGGGACGACGTCTCCTGGTTTGTCGTGACGCGAGACAAAAAAGCGCTTGGGGTCACCCGAGTTCTCTACACCCTGCCCATCGATCTCTACGAGGAGTACGGGTTCCAACCGGTGAATCCCGATTTGGACGTGGAAGCCTTCATCCGCAACAATCGCATCGCCGAGGTCGGTCGTTTCGCCGTGCTTCCCGAGTTCCGCCGCAAGATCCATGTGGCCGCGCTGCTCATGAAAGCCGCCAGCACCGAGACCGTGGAAAAGGGTTTTACCCACTTCATCACCGACGTGTTCGAGTCCGACCCCAACACGCCTTACGGGTTCCACAAGCGGGTGCTCGGGTTCAAGGTCGTGGCCACGCACGATGTGGGCGAGCTGAAGTGCCAGAGCCGCCGCATCACCATGTTGCTCGACTTCAAGGAGGCCTTCAACTGCATGAAGCGCCGCAATAGCTGGGTGTTCCGGTTCATTACCGAGGGCTGGAGCGACAAACTGATTCAGCATCTCAGTGCGTGAGGGCTCCGCTTGGATCCCACTCGGCTTCGGTCTGCTGAATCCGTCAGGTTCGGTCTTTTAGTGTTGTTGGACAACGCTTCCTTCCCCTAGATTTTCAAAAACCCGCGGCGGGCCTCGCACTCGAGGATGGCCCGCTTCCAGGGTGACCCATTTTTTTTGCGCCGGTATGGAGCCGAAAGCGGCACCCAGCCGGCGTTCTTCTTGCTCCCCCGTTCCGCGCCTGTCGCGACGCTCGGCCCCTTCGGCCCCGGCGTCGTATACTCTTAGCCAGTGCTCATCCGGAAACGGAAATCCCGCAGCTACCGAAGGGGCTCGGCTGGATGGGCACGGTACCGGGCATCGGGCGTCGGGTTTCAGCGTGTTTCACGAACGGCAAATGGGCTGGGATCCGATACCACGTTGCATGGGATGCCGGGCCGGTTCAGAGAACATCATGAAAAACCCCTATTTCCGGATGGGCGCTAGCCAGCCTTTTCCCACTCCTGAGGATTGACATGAAAAAAGGTATCCTTCCCCGCGATCTCCCCCTCAAACTGGTGCGCTTCGCCGGACATCATCCCAAGACCATCGTCTTCGGGGCCATCTTGCTCCTGACCCTCGCCGCCTTCGTCGCCAGAACCGTCCGCATCGAGTCCGACATCCTGGCCCTGATCCCCGAAAACAACGAGGCCGTCCAGCAGTTCCGCACCACCATGGATCGCTTCGGCTCCATCGACATTCTGTTGATCGCCCTGGCCTTGGACCCCGATCGGGATTTGGAAGCCGATACCACCTACGCCGACATTCTCGCCGAGCACCTGCGTGAATCGGAACTGATCAATTGGGTCGAATACAGCCTGCACGACTTTACCGATGCCGCCGACGACCTGTTGGACAAGACCGCCCTGTTCCTTCCGCCCGAAAAGGTGCCCGCCTTCTTGGCTCGATTCGAGGGCGAAGGAATCGAACGCAATGCGGACCAGTTGGAGAAGCGGGTCAAGTCGCCGATGGGCATGGGTCTCAAGAAACTGCTCGTCAAGGACCCGATGGGCGTCTTGCCGCTGCTGGCCGGAGAGTTTCTCCAGGGAGACGGTGTCGGCCCTCGATTCGACAGCGATTCCGGTTACGTCATCGATCCGGAGGGCCGCTACCTGTTGATGTTGGTCAAACCCAATGGCGCCGCCGCCGACATTCCCTTCGACCGCAAACTGTTCGCCGAGCTGGACAGGATTCAGGAAAACGTACGCGAGGAGTGGGCCGCCGACGAATGGGAAGGCGCGGCTCCCGAGGTCCTCTACGCGGGCGGCTATCCGGCGGCCCTGGAAGACTCCAAGTTGATCATTCGCGACATGACGATCGGGGCCATCAGCGCCTTGATCCTGGTGGTCATCCTTTTTGCGGTAGCCTTCGCGCGCGGCACCGCCCTGATCATTTCGCTGGCGCCGCTGCTCACCGGCCTGGTCATCACCTTCGCGTTCGTGGCCATCGCCCTGGGTCGCCTGAACGCCGCTACCTCGGCCTTCGCGGCGCTCTTGATCGGTCTCGGCATCGACTTCATCATCGTGCTCTACAGTCGCTATTTGGAGGAACGCAAATGCGGCGGCAGCCACGATCAGGCGCTCGACGCCATGGGCCGCCACACGGCCGTGGGCGTGCTGTTGGGAGCGGTGACCACCGCGGCCACCTTTTACGCCTTCCTCATTTCCGGGTTCAAGGGCCTGGCCGAACTGGGCCTCCTGACGGGCACCGGCATCCTGATCGTGGTCGTGACCGTGTTTCTCCTGTTGCCCGCGTTGTTGACCCTGCTGGAACGCGACCGCTGCGAGACCACCTTCCGGTTGCGCGCTTTCGGGATGGAGCGGTTGTGTGCCTTCAGCCATCGCTACGCCCGTCCCGTCATCGGGCTCTCCCTGGTCGTATCGCTCGTGTTCGGCGCGGCCGCGCTCGGGATTCGTTACGATGACGACGTCATGAACATGCGCGCCACCAACAGCGTCTCCTCCACCAATCAACGCGCCATCATGGAGGCGTTCAACACGCGGTTCGTGCCGCTGATGATTCGGATCGACGGTGCCACCGAACAGGAGGCCCTGCAACGCGCCCAAAGCCTGATGCCCGAACTGCAGAAGCTGGTCGATGGCGAGAACCTCGCCAAGGTGGACTCGCTGATCACCTTTCTGCCCAATGCCGATCGCCAGCGGGAGACCATCGCCCAACTGGCCTCACTCGATTTGGACCGAGCCGCCTTCCAGAACCGTTTCGATGCGGCGCTTTCGGCACGCGGGCTCAATCCCGGGCCCTTTCAGGAGGGACTGGACCCTCTGCTGCGCTCGCTTTCCGTACGCGAACCCATTTCGTTCACCGACCTGAAAGGCACCACCATCGGCCACGTTCTGGGTCGATATCTGTCCGTCGAGGAACACGAAACCTCGGTGTTGATCTACACCTACCCGCCGGCCCACAAGTGGCGCCGCCACACACCTCCCGCCCTGGAGCGCCTGATCGAGCAATATCCCCATGCCCACCTCACCGGACCGGTCATCGTTTCTCGCGAGTTGAAAAAGGTCGTGTGGCAGGATGCGGGCATCGCCGCCGGCCTGGGCATGGTGTTGGTGTTCCTGTTCCTCATGCTCGATCTGGGCGGCTTCTGGCGAGCCGTCTTCTCGTTGATCCCGCTCGGCGTGGGCATGATGTGGATGGTGGGTCTCATGGTGATGTTCGACATCCCGGTCAACGTCATGAACATCTTCGTGTTCACCATGGTGATCGGAATCGGGGTCGACTACGGCGTGCACCTGATCCATCGATGGCACGAATCGGGTGGCGACGTGGCGGCACTGGACGGTACCGCCAAGGCCATCGTCATCGCCGCGCTGACGACGATGACCGGCTTCGGTTCCCTGGCGCTGTCGCACTACCCCGGGTTGCGTTCGATGGGCGCGGCGGCCATTCTCGGTGCGCTGGCCACGGCCGTGGTTTCGATCACCCTGCTGCCGGCCCTGTTGGTGCTGTTCGATGCCCAGGAGGATTCGACCTCGGCCGCCGAAACCGAAGAATCCGGAAATGCCGCCGTCGTCTGAATGCCTCGCCGCGCGTGACTTGCGGTGCGGTTCGAAGCGGGGAAAGCGCCCGATCGCGAAACCTGTGGATGTCCTGGACCCGAGTCCCGGTGTCCGCGGTCGGGCTCGGTGAGGGGCTCGTGAAGATCGGGGCTCGGTGGGTCGGCCCCCGACATCCCCAGAGACCGTATCCTGCGCGGAATGGGGCGAAATAAATCCAAAAAATGTTGTATCTGAACATGATTGACTTATGGATAACCTCGTTCTTCTCCTGCGTTTTGTTGCGAAAAATTAAAAGGTATTCCGGCTTGATGAAGTCGTGCAAATCGTCCCGCGCCTCGTAAGTCGACCGGCCTCGACAAAATGAATCGGTGCTCGGATTCGTGTCCGACGTGGAGAATGCTCGGTGCGACGCGGCGCTGAACCCGCGCCAAATCACGATTCCCGATGTTCGTGCGTGGAAAAATTGCTCGCGCGGTTAGACAGGTGTCGAAAAAAAACACGGCCTCGCGTTCGCAAACGTTCAAAATTGACAGGCTTTTCTTGATATTATTCTTTGTACAAAATTGTATATAAAAAGACTATTAAAATAGTGTTTTTCTTATTGCTTTAAGAGCTAACATTCCTATATTAATAGTATGTGGTTTGGGCCTTGGCGTTTTCGCCTGTGTGAGGCGCCTTCAGCGGCCACCGCGGGAAATATCCTAGATCCCGAGCTAAGTTGCTGGTTTTACATTCATGAGCTCGCTCCTTCACCAGCGTGGCACCTTTCTCAATGCTTATTCAGGCCCTTCATCTTCAAGTTCCCGATCCCTGGCACTCAACGTACGATCGGTTCAGACGGCATGTCTCGCTCTGCGCCGGCCTACACTTGTTTCGAATCACGCCCATTTTCTTTCCGAGCGTTGCTCGTCGCTGCGAGGTTGTCTCATGTCCCGTTTTCAGTTCTTCAGACTCGATACCAATTTTTCTTTGTCCGAGACCTGTCCGGCCGATGCTCAACTACTCGACCACATGATCTCTCAGGCAAAAACTGAATCTCCGCAGTGCGCCCAACACGAGAGCCGGCTGTTGATGCTGGGCTCCGTGATGAGTTCGAATCAGGTGTCTGACCGGTTCATCACTGTGGTCAACATCGAGGATCGTTCTGGAACACGCCGTAAATCAGTCGTGCCTTGAGCCACCGAGGCCCCTCGAGAATAAAAAGCCCGCACTTGCGGGCTTTTTTGATTTAGGGCGTGATAAGTACTTACGGCGGCTGGAGGGTCCGCGAATGTTACGCGGATCTATCTTTTGACTTTTGAAGTATTTTGAATACATTTTACGATTTTTCCTGATAGTTGTGGATAAACTTCATCAAAAACTCATTGTTTTCTTGATGCTTTTTTCAAGAATCCTCATTCCCGTCTCATCCTAGCTGGGCAACATGGCCCCCATTGACCGGGTCGACGTGATCGGGGTGTTCTTCGTTCGCCGACGAAATATCGTCCGTTCCGGTCGCGACAGCGGAAGCCGATCGCTTCACCGGTGTCCGGCATTGGCTGTCGATCTTTGCGGTTTCCCGAGATGTGCAGGGGCCCGATCACGGATGCCTCCGGGGGGTGGTTGGAACCTGGTTCCATGCCATGCGCCCGAATCGCACAGCTCGGATTCGAGAGTTGCAAATGAGGGTAATCATTTTCTTGTGCCTGCTCACCTTGTGGCAGCCCGTGATCGAACCCTCGATGGCATTTGACCGCGAGGAAGGCAAATCGTTGATCGAGAGATTGGTCGACATTCGCCCATCCGACCGCGAGGTCATGTTCATCGAAATGATGTTCGCTTCCAAATACCGGTCCATCTTCTTCGAGGGCGACGATCTGGCCGCCATGGCCAAAATGGTTCGCCGTACGGGAGATCGCCGGTTCGCCAAACAATTTGGCACGGATGCGAAATATCGGAGTTGGTTACTGGACAATCTCAAGGAGATGCAGGTCTACAGCGAGACCAAGAGGGACGACCTGGAGAATTTGGCGACCAGGATGGCGTCGGCCAGCCTGGACATGAATGCAACGCTTAACAACACCAGCAAACGCAAACTGTTGTACCTGATCCAGTACGCCGCTGAAAAAAGACCGACCGAAGTGGTGGTCGACAACCCCAAATCAATCCGAGTGTTTCAGCTCCTCGAGGTCCTGAGAACCGAATACAACAGCCGCGGCTAGACCTCATCCCTGTCTCGAGGCATTCCGTATCATCACCGGCAACGCAATATCGACGGCCTTCGCGGCCCACCCTTTCGAGCGGATTTTTCTTCTCGATTTCGATCCCATCGCCGTCTCGAAAGGGTTCGCGTGGGCCCACCGGATCGATCGCCGAGTCGAGGTTCTCAGAACGTCGGGCCCGGTGGATCCGGTGCGATCGGCGGTTTCTTGCGGTCGTTGTTTTTCCCGAAGAGGAATTGAAACGGGATGTGGAGCCTCGCGGCCCAGAAGCCTTCGTGATGGCCGGCCAGGGGGAAGTTGAAATAGAGCAGGTCGCTGCCGAATTGGAAACCGTGATGGATCAACAAATCCTTCATGCGTTTGGTCGCATCGAAATTGTCCTCGGGCCATCCGCTGTCCAGGTAGATCCGAACCGGGCGTTTGGGATCCTTTCGGACGCGTTCGTACAAGTCGTCTCGATAACCGAAGGTGCTGGACATACAGGCCACCTTGCCGAAAACCTTCGGCCATTGCCAGGCCAGGTAGAAGGAGACCACGCCGCCCAGTGAGGAACCCATCACCCCCGTGTGAATCGGGTCCGAAAGCGTGCGGTAGTTCCGATCGATATGGGTTTTCAGGTGGTGAACCACGCCTTCGCCATAGCGGTGATAGCCGGGATGGGTGTAGTCGTGGTTGCGGTTCGCGGCGTAGATGCCCACCACGATGGTCTTGTCGATGACACTGAGGGCGTTGAGCAGATTCATCGTTTCGTCGACCTGCCATTCCCTGCCGAGAAACGCCTCGTCCGGAAAGAAGAGATTGGTGCCGTCGTGCATGTAGAGCACGGGGTAGCGCTTGAGCGTGTTCTCGCGGTAGCCGGGCGGCATGTAGATCCGCGCCGTGAAGAGCTGCTCATCCGGGTTGTCGGAAGGAATGCCGATCTGCTCGGAGATCGTACCTTCGGTGGCCCCTTCGAAAAAGTGGGGATAGATGGTGAACGGTCGTCCCCAGTAGGGATAAAGGGTGTAATTGCGCCCCTGCGACCAGTGCTGTCCGTGATCGTCGACCAGCATCGGTTTGAACTCCAGGGGTTCCGAGGGCTCCCAAAACGTGAAGATGGCCTTGTCCCTGGTCTGGAGGGTGGGGGAGACGTCGCGGTGCCAGTCGTTCGACGTACGAAGGACCATCCGGCGACCATTGAGCGGATAGTGGATACGGACCTCGGCGGTGGGATTCAAGGGCAAGGCCAAGCTCCTCGTGACAATGGAGATGCGGCGGAACGATCCTCCATTTTAGCACACCACTCGGTCAGGTTTGGGACTGGGGTTTCGGTGTGTCTCGAAAGTGCATCTCGACGATCCGGTGGTGTTCGTCCAGCCGGCAGGTACACCACGCCAATTCCGGCATGACGCGAAGCATGTGGCGCGTCAAACGTTCGTAATGTGCGATGAACCGGAGCAGGGCCGTCGAGTCCATGATGGCGGTGGCTTGGGTGCCGCGTGTCCGTGCCAGCTCTCGCTCCTGCTGGCCGCGCCATCGAGCCACCCAGTCGAAATCGGGGATCTCGAGAAAGACCAGGAGATCGAGTCGTTCGAACAGGGGAGGATAGGCCTCTGCCAGTTGGCGATTCACCCACCGGCGCCAAACCTCCTCGCGATCTTCTTCCGCTTCCAGCCGATTGATCGGGGCGGCCAGCTCGTCCTCTCGCTGAGGCGGTGCGCCCACGCACCAGCCTTCGAAGAAAACCACGTCGGATGCGCCTCGGTGAGTCGGCCAACGGTCGCGATCCATGCGATCGTCGATGCCCTTGTCGAAGGCCGGTATGGGAGTGATGTCGTCCGCCTCGGCCGCGCGGAGGTCCGCGAACAACTTCAGGCCCAACGCGGGATCGTGGGTCCCGGGTACACCGCGGGTCGCCAACAGGGGGTGCACCCGTCGCGACAGGCGCAGGCGCTCCTCGCGGCGCAGGTAGAGGTCGTCCAGCGAGAAACCGGTGGTACGCAAGCCCTTGGCCCGCATCCGTCGCATCAGATCGCGGGCAAGCGTCGTTTTGCCGCTGCCTTGGGCTCCGGCGATACCCACGAACAGCGGACCCGTGGTGCGCTTTCTTTCGCGAACCAGCGTCTCGGCCAATCGTTGGGTGGGGTCATCGGCGAGCTGCGTGTGCATCCTGAACGTCACCGGTCTGTGAGATTTCGGGCGAAAACCGCGGTCCCAGGGCGGAACATCCGCCGGGGCGCATCTGGAATGGGCCCGAATCCAGTGTGGCATCGGCCGGTGGCGCCCGTCAACGACTCCTGGCCGAGACGCGTCGTTCGATGACGGGCTGTTTTCCGTGCACCACAACCGTTGTTTTCCGGACAATCGTGGGGAGGTAGGTCGTTTCAGTATGCGGGAATGGCGGTCAGGTCCGTGTTGCTCACGGTGGTCGCCGTGCTGAAAAAGTGGCTCGGCCAGGGGCAGAGCGTTCCCTTTGCGGCCGGAGCTTCCGATGCCAAGATCGGGGTGGGGTCGATGGTGGGTTTTTCCGTCGACCGGCTGTCCCGTACCTGACCCGAACCAGGTGCCTGCACCGTCGGGGTTGCCTTGGTGCGGACGGGCTTTTTCTTCGGGGAAACGGTCGATTGTTCGGCGAACGGGCCCGAGCCATAGTGGAAACCCTGCGAGAAGGGTTGACCCAAGGCCGGCCAGGCCTTTCTGGGATTCCAGGACAGTTCCAATTCTTGGCGCCAATCCTGGTGGGTACCTTTGACCCCTTCGTGCAACGGCAGGTTTTCCACCAGATAATCCAGCAAGTCCTCGACGTCCGCGAAAACGGGGCTGATCGGGACACCGCCCTTTTTCAGGTCGTAGGCCTGCACGTGATCGGGCATGCTGAAGTACGGCATGTAGTGATCGGCCTGGGGCGCCAATTGTGCCAACTGCGTCAGGGCTTCCTGGCGGGATGCGTATTGGCCTTGATTGACGAGGTCGACGATGTGGGCTCGAAACGAGGCGGTTGCGGAGAGATAAGACTCGTGGGAAGCGAGGGAACGGTGGGTTCCGTCCGGTTTCTTGGGATGAGTCCAGTTGGCCGTGACGTGGCGAATCTGGTATCTCGAGAAATTGGTGGTCGGTTGGTTGTTCATTTTGTCTGAGATGTTGTTGCACATTGTACTACCCCTGCTGTTGCTGGAACGCATGGTTCCCTGGATTGCCGGCATTTCCCGTGTCCGTCGCGATGATTCGTCGATCCGCATCCATAAATGATTGATGAAGCATCCACCGGTCCGGTGAAAGGGGCGGGGTTGTACTTATTCCTTGGCCAGACCAACCGAGCCCGAGTGAGAAAAGTGATGGAGACCATTTCGTGATCTCCTATTCGATACGGCTGAATCTAGCGGTCAAACTTGTGCAAAGTTGGGAGAAAATGTGGAGATATTGTGGAGATTGGGCCAAAAAAGGTGATTTAGGTTCACGTTTGATGGACTGAGGGGCCGGTGAACTGGGGAAAAACCGTAGTCTCGATGCGGCATGGGCGATTGTGCCGCGCCCCGACATGTGCCTTGCTTTTTAGTTTGATGTCCCATTATAATTCATTGGATATCCAACTAAGTGCACTTCCTGGAGTCGTCATTTTGTCCCGCTTCGATCATCTCTTCTACCTCACTTCACGCCTTCACGCACGTACGGACCGGTTCATTCAGACTCGTTTGAACCAGCATGGATTAAAGGGGTTGGTACCCTCTCACGGGGCCATCCTCAGCCTGCTCTATCAGCGTGGTCCCATGACCATGGCCGCCCTCGCCGAGGCCATCGATCGCGATCGTTCCACCGTCACCGCACTTGTGGAGAAATTGGTCAGGTCGGGCTACGTCGCTCGGGATCCCGATCCCGATGACCGCCGTAAGACGCGCGTCGTCCTCACCGAGGCGAGCAGGCCCCTGAAAAAACCCCTGCTGGCCATTTCCAGCGAGTTGCGTCGTACCGCCTTTCGAGATTTGGATCCCGAGATGCTGCATCGGGTGATGGGCGTGCTCGAGCGGCTCATTCAGAATCTGGATGACGAACATGTGGCGGCCGACGAACGTTCCGCGCGCTCAACCCGAAACCGCAAACGATAACCAAGGAGCGAACCATGTCCCCCATGTCCAACGGTTCCGAACCGACCTCGATCATCGATGTATGGATGCAACATCCCAATGTCCAGTTTTTCAACCACCCGATGCTGGCCTCGCTGAGGCGATGGGCCGGTGCGGATAAAATCGAACAGACCCCACCGGTATCGGCGACCCTGGCCGCGATGGATCACGGCGGGGTGCGATTCGGGCTGCTCTCGGCCTGGTGGGGCCCCAACGGGCCGCTGATCGGCAACGACGAGGTGGCCGACGCCATCGCCCAGGCGCCCGACCGGTTCGGCGGGCTGGCCGCGGTCGACCTGTTTCGCCCCATGGAAGCCGTTCGCGAGTTGCGGCGCAGGGTGCGGGAACAGGGCTTTCTGGGGTTGCGCATCGTCCAGTGGCTGTGGCGCCTGCCCGCCACCGATCGCCGCTATTATCCCTTGTTCGCCGAATGTGTCGAACTGGGCGTGCCCGTCTGCCTGCAGGTGGGGCACACCGGGCCGCTGATGCCGTCCGAAACCGGCCGACCGATTCCCTACATCGACGAGGTGGCGCTCGACTTTCCCGAGCTCAAGATCGTGTGCGGCCACATCGGTTATCCCTGGACGACCGAGATGATCGCCGTGGCCACCAAACACGAGAACGTGTTCATCGATACCTCGGCCTATACCGTCGCCCGCTACCCGGCCGAACTGGTGGCCTACCTCGAGCACCACGGTCGCCACAAAGTCCTGTTTGGTTCCAACTTTCCCATGATCACCCCGCAAAAGTGCCTGAAGGGTCTCGATGCCTTGGGGTTGGACCGAAACACGCGCGATGCCTTTCTCCACGGGAACGCGCGGCGGGTGTTCGGCCTGCCCGATTCGGTTGGAGCCGCACCCGGCGGTGCCGTATCCGACGGCGCCGTGTCGGGTGCCGTGAATTCGTGAGTTCCACGGAGCGGAGGCGATGGCTTCCGCGATCGACCTGAACGCCAAAACCGAAAAAGGCGCGACCTGATGGCCGCGCCTTCGTTTTTCGAGAAATCGAATCGGTTCCAGGTCAGGGAATGAACCCGACCGGCGAGTAGGTGTGACCGGGAATGACCGCCTGCAGATCGTTGTCGTTCATGCCCATGTGATTGCGCAGGATTTCCCAGTAGATGTCGCGGAAATCGGTGACCCAACCCAAATCGTGACCTCGGTACAGACTGGCGAGGCTCGGCCAATTACCGCCGCCGTTGATCATCTGACCGTTGGTGGGACCGCCCATGACCATGGCCAGTGCACCCGTGCCGTGGTCGGTTCCGTTGGAGTCGTTCTGATAGGCGCGGCGCCCGAATTCGGTGACGACCAGGAACAGGATGTCGTCCATCCGGGTCGCACCCATATCCTGGTAGAAGGCCACCATGGAGCGCGAAAGTTCGTCCAGAAGCTCCATGTGCGGCGTGTCGAGCGAGGTGAGGTTGTTGGGGTTCACCTGGCCGGCGTGGGTGTCGTAGCCGCCCTGGTCGATGGTGACCACCTCGATGCCGAGCGGGTTGTCGTCCTTGAGCATCTGGGCCGCGTGCGCGACGCGCTCGCCCAAACGGCTGTCGGGATAGACGGCGCCGTTCTCGGGCACGTAGTCGTCCAAATCGCGGTCCGCGAAGTTGTCCAGCATCTGGAAGATCTTGCGGCCCGTTCCGTACACCCGATCGTTGGAACCGGTGATGTCCAGGTTGTAGATGTTGCGGATTTCTTCGCGGAGCGCGGCTTCGCGGGTGTCGTCCAGGGCGCCGTCCACTTCGAGTCGCAAGCGTCCGAAGTTGTTGCTCACCGGCACCGACACCTGACCCGAGGCGGCCTGGGGAATGTTGGAACCGATGTGGATGCCGCGAATCGGAGGCTCGGGATTCAAGGGACTGGTGGAGTTTTGCAGAAAGCGGTTCAGCCAGCCGGAACTCAGGCTGTTGCCGGGAATCGCCGTCTCGTAATAGGCCTGTGACTCGAAATGAGAGCGGTCCGAGTCGGGGTAACCCACCGCGTGAATCATGGAGAGGTCGCCACCGCTGATGAGCCCGGACATGGGGTTCAGGGCGGGGTGCATCCGAAAGAAACTGTTGTTCGGCACGGGCGAGAGTTGGTTGGTGGTGAAGCCCAGGGTCGGGCGCAGGTTGCGATACAGGTTGTATTGGGTGGCGTCGACGGGGACCAGGGTGTTCAGGGCGTCGTTGCCGCCGCGCTGGAAGACCACGACCAGTTTCTTGACGACCCCGCCTTTCCCGCGTAGGCGCGGCTTGGCGGAGCGCGCGGCCAGGGCCTGGCTTCCGAGGGTCATGCCGCCGGCCAGTGCTTTCAGGAACGTTCTGCGTTTGATGCTCATGACTGTTTCTCCTTCTTTTCTTCGCCGTTGGCCGGTCTTACTGTTTGCTCAGTTCGGGCAGGCGCAGGTAGATGGACAGTACCTGTCGCACCTGGTTGTCCAGGGTTTCGTCGGTGAGGACGAAGCTGCCGGGACTCCCGTCGGTGAGCCAGTTCATCGCGATGTCGCGGACGCCGGCGTTCTCCCTGCCGTGAGTGGTGATGGCCGAGAAGAAGTCGAGGATTTCGTCGGCGGTCTCGACGCCGTGGGATTCGAGCAGATGCTTCAAGTCGACTTGAGGACTGCCGCCGTATCCGCGGTTGGTGGCCAGGGCGTTGGCGAAGTTGAGGCGCTGCAGCATGGAGTTGGTGTCCATCCAATCGACACCCTCTTCGGAGAATCCGGTGGGATCGGCGAACTCCAGCAATTCCATACCCATGTCTTCCAGCACGCCGACCATCGGTCGCGTCATCGGGAACGCCTCGGTCATGCGGCACAGGCTGGCCAGGAACTCGAGCGGGGTCTTGGTCTTGTTGCCGCGGTAGGCGAGATCGGTTCGGAAACGCGCGTGGCTGAGAATCGTGTTCAGCGTGGCGGCGATGTCGCCGCTGGTGTTTTCGAAGGTGGTTTGGGCGGCGTTCCAGACGTCCGCCGGAGGATCGTCGCTGATCAGGAGCTGACACATCTTCCAGGTGATGAATTCCGCGGTCTGGGACAACGAGGTGAGGTGGTCGATGAAGGTCAGGCCGTCGCTGAGACCGCCACCGGCCGGAATGACCAGCTCGTAGGACGTCCCCGCGAACAGCGTCTTTTCACCGTAGTCGTGGAGGCCGGGGTCGAAGTAGAACTTGCCGCGCCGTGCCGTCCAGCCGGTGAAGACGCGCGAGGCTTCGATGATGTCGTCGTGGGTGTAACCGTTGTTGACGCCCATGGTATGCAGTTCCATGATCTCCCGGGCGTAGTTCTCGTTGGGGGCGCCCACGACGTTGGTGTCGTTGTCCAAGTAGACCGTCATGGGGAAGTGCATGGCGGAATCGACCAGCAGGTCGCTGAAATTGCCCAGTGCGTGTTCGCGGAAGCGGGCGTTCTCGGCGAGCTCTTCGGTGATGTGGTCGGTCTTGTCGAGCAGGGTATTGAAGTGGTTGTCCCAGAACTGGGTCATCACTTCCAGGAATTGCCGCTCGCTGTGAACCATCCGCATGAACATGTGGGAGCGCAGGTCCTGTTTGTTGTTCCACGGCATGTAGAAGTCGGAATTGAGGACATTCGAAAGATGGCTGTCGTCGATGGCATCGGGCGACATTTGCTGGTTGATCCAGGTATCCACACCGACGGACAGAATGTTGGCCAGTGAATCGGGAGTGGGTCCGAACGTCATCCGGTTGAGCACGTGATGGGCCTCGGCCAGTTGACCGGCGGTGGTTCCGGGCGGCGGAAACTGGGTGACCGGCGGCGCGGGCAAGGGGCCCGGCGACGGGTTAAGGGCCAAGTTGTGGTTGCGGTTGTGGGTCACGCCGGATGGGGACATTTGTGCGGCGTAGACCGCGGCGACCAGGATCGAGCCCGGCAGTGACCTGTCCGAAGTGCCCAGCCCTTCGTGGCGGCTGTAGCGCGGTCCCACGTTGACCTGGGCCAGACTGGGCCACATGATCAGGCTGTCGATGTTCGTCGCGGTGGCGAGCACCTCGACGCCGTTCACGTAGATCCGCACCGAGGCCAGGCTCATCGTGGCCATGATGTGGTAGCGACCGGGGCCGGTGATCACGTCGTCCACTTCGTAGTTCCGCTCCGTGCCGTTGCGGTTGTTGATCGTGAGCCTGATCCGGTCGTTGCGGAGGCGCAGGCGGGCCAGGTAGTTCCAGGCGCCATCGGTGATGGAGATCAGCTCGTAGTTGTCCCAGCCGTCGACCTCGCGGTCGTAGGTCACGTCGGCTTCCAGGGTGAAGGCTTCCGCGTTGCGGATTTGGTACACCGAGTGGACACCCGCCTGTTGGGAGAAGAGCGAGGTACCCGTTTGCAGCGTGATGCCGCCCGGGTTGCGGACGTAGATGCGGGGATCCGGGGTCAGGTGGTGCCCGTAGCCGGAGGTGTCGGCGTAGGGATCGTTGGCACGGAAGAGGTATTCCGCGACCAGCGTGTCGCTGACCCGGTTGTGCCCGATGCGGATCGGCGTCGGGTTGGGAACGGCCGGGCGATCGGATACGGCCCGCGTGAAGATGTTGTCCGGAATCTGGACTTCGTCCTCCCAGTCCTGGTTCTGCCCGCCGTATTGCCAGTAGAGGCGAAGCTGCGGAGAGTTCCAGGCTTCGGCGGTGCGCACCCACCAGTGGTGTTTGCCGGCTTCCAGATAGACGGAGCCGCGGTTGATCCACTGGTCCGGATACTGGTACCAGATGCCGGCGATGAATTCACCGTTGATGCGCAGGGCGCCGGTGTCGCTGATACGGAAGCGGTACCAACCGGTGGTGGGAATCTCGATCAGGGCGGTGATGTCGACGATGCTTCCGCGGCTGACGAAGGCGTTGCCGTAGAAGAGGTCGTCGTTTCCGTTGCGCAGGATCTGGGTGGAGTTGGGGGCGGCGACGGCCCAGGGCATCAGGCCCAACTGATAGGGATCGGGCATGACGTCGTCGTAGTGCTCCGACGAGTACAGCGCCGCGTAGGTGCCGTTTTGGATGTCCGGATCCGTGTCACTGTAGACGTAGTAGGACTTCTCGAAGGTGCGGCCGCCGCTGTCGGAGAGTTTGAAGTCGAAGCGGTTCAAGCCGGGATCGAGCGCGATCGAGGGGTACCATGTGTCGTTGACGAGCTGCTGGACCTGGTCGTTGACCTCGAGCGTCACGTCCGGATCGGCGTTGACCATGAACGCGGTGAGATCGAGCTGTCTCGTCGTCAGGCGGGTGCCGCTGGGCGGATCGAACAGGATGTCCAGGTCGGCGATCTGGTTTTCGGTGACCGAGGTGCCGGAGTGGTAGAGGTATCTGGCCGCAATGGTCTTCAAGCCCGGTCCGATTTGCGAACCGTTGGACTCCCAGGCCAGGGTCAGCTCCGCGCCGCGATCGTTGTTGAAGTACTCGATGCGAATCGGCAGCATGCCTTCCTGGAGGACGGCCGCATAGGTGGCCTGCGGCGGAGAACCCTCGAATTCCGCCACGATCAGGTTGTTCACGATCAGGCGGGCGCCGCGGCTGCCGCTGATGGTGATGCTGTAGTTGGCCGTCTCCGGCACGTACAGCCATCCGTCGAAGCTGGCTCCGAAATTACGACGCATCGTGGTGTTCAGGAACTGGTTGTCGAAGCCCTCCGCGTCGTCGATTTGGGGGATCGGCATGACGATGGTCGGGTCGTACGGCATCGCCGCGAAGTTGGGGAAGTCGATGCTTTGGTCTTCCGAACCATCCGCAAATCCCCAATACCGGCCCAGCAGCCCGTGGCTGAACGCACTCGAAGAGCGTTCCAACTGCATCATGAAATCCAACACATCGACCTGACCGTTTCCGTTCAGGTCCGGTCCCGAACCGCGCTCGTTCCAAAGCGGCAGGGACTGGCCGAGGTTGTCGTCACAGTAGGTGGGGTCATCGAAAAGATCGCAGGGACGTTGTGCCCACAGCGGTAAACTCACTGCGAGCACCATCATCAGAGCGGGCTTGGCTAGCCGAATCATAATGTTTCCTCTCTCCATAGATGAATCCGGGCAGGTCCGAGGAAGCGAATGGCAGGTCTCGGGTGACTGTTCCGGAGGTTACTCCTGGTACTGAAATCGTGGGGCTTCTTGCCATGCGGGAGTCCGAGCGTCATTTTCTTCGGGCTCCTCGTTGAATCCAATCGCGGATGCGTTCTTTTTCGAGCTGGCTGAGGGGATCGCGCCCCAGCGGCATTTCGTCGGACACCACGCGATCGTAAAGCGGGCTCAAATTGGGTTCGAAGGGGATGAAGGCCGGGCCGGAGTTACCGCCGGTTTCCGCTTCGTCGTAGGTGGACAGGTTCAAGCCGCCTTCACTCGCATTGATGTGGCAAGCCCAGCAATGAACTTCGAATATGTCGGTCAGCAGATCCGTGTAGTTGTCGGGCGGCAATACCTCGATCGCAACGGTTTCGGGCAGGGTGGTCAGACGTCCATCGGTGGCCGCGACCTCGAAGCTGTCGTTGCCCACGAACTGTTCGTCTGGCAGATAGCGCAGAATGCCGTTGATGACGTTGACGAATCCGTGGTCGGGTTGGCGTGCGATGACCAATAATGGTTGTTGTTCCGCATCGTTGGCTTCGTAACTGATGGAAACCGACTGGCTTTCGAAGGTGAAGGTGGTGGCTTCGACGGTCAGGCTCGGTGGCGTGTTTTCGGGGAAATCGACCAGATTGCAGAAATAGAACCAGTCCAGAAGTGTCAGGACCTGATCTCGGTCGGGGTCGTAATCTTCGTCGGGCGGCGCTTCGCCCCAGGCTGCAAACCATTGTCCCCAGTCCTTGGAATCGAGGATTCCGTCGGAGAACAGGTCGGGTGAGCCGGGGTGGACGAGCACGCGCGTCGTTGCCTCGTACACGATGTCGGTATCCAAATCGGTCAGGAACACGCGGTATTCCGTCGTCTCCAAGGGTGTGACGACGAGAAAGATCCCGGGTTCGGGTGCGTCCTCCCACTGTATTTCGAAGCGGGCAGGAGGGTTGACGGGTGATGCCGCGAGCGTGACGATCGATCCGCCGCAAGATGCGGGCGCCGGACCAGCGTCCACCCCGATTTGGGCCATGAGAGAAGCCAAAATCCAGAGCATAGACGGAGAAACCTCAAAGGTGGGTGGTAGAGTCGGTTGTCCCTGTGGGCATATGATTGGGTGACGGATGTATGGGTTCGAGAGGGTTGGGAAGAACCGACGAACCATCCAGGACTGGAATCAAACCATCAATAATAAAACTCTGAAAATGACTTCCAAATAAAGACCGATCTGAATGAATGATCGTTGGGGCTCAATTTAAAAAGATCTTTCGCGAAGTCACCGTGAGCGCGATCACTGAAGCCTGTAATCGTGAGCTTTGGCTAAGTTTATGTGATTCATGTAATTAAAAGCACTGATTGATTGTTCGGGGGAAAATTGTCGATGTACCGACCCTTTAACATAGCACGATTTGTCGTTCAAGGAGTAGGTCGCGGGGGGTCTGGGAGACGTGTCGAAATCTCCGGATCTGTCTGTGAACACGGCCCTTTGACATGATTTCGCGTGGTTTTGGTCAGAATTTCCACGCTTCCGGGTTGTTGCCTGTGGCCGAATTTTTTCTCGTTTGAGGGCAAAAACCGAATCGTTCGGTCGACGCGCTCCGGGTTCGCTCGGCGGCGATCGATTTTTGGGGCGCACGTTCGAAGCCCCGGGCTTTGTCCAGGGCAACGCGATGGATCGTTGGGCGGGGGGAACAAGCTGTGTATAATAGGGAGCCCCACGCGCCGAAACACGGAACCCTCACCCAAACGCTACGGCCGAGGCGGGCCGCGTCAGTCTTTCGAGACGGATGTCTCGGGGAAGCTGATCGGGCCCTGCGTGCGCTTGGGGGCATGCTTTGCCGAAAGTTGGTAGAGCCGACCGCGGTCGATGTGATGTGACCGCGGGTTTGGAATGTTGCTAGAGGAGGATGGGATATGAGCATTCCGCGCATTGATTTGAGAGATTATCGTCAGGGGGATGCCGCGACGCGGAGCCGCTTCATCCAGACCCTGGGAGATGGATTGAAAGACGTAGGATTCCTTGTGGTGAGCGGCCACGGTTTGGATGCCGAGGTGATCGATCGAACCTACGGTATGTTCCGCGATTTTTTTGCGCTGCCGGATGACGTGAAGCGCAAGTACGACGTCGTCGCGGGCGGGGCACGTGGCTACACGCCCTTTGGTCGCGAGCATGCCAAGTACACCAATGTTCCCGATCTCAAGGAATTCTGGCATACCGGCCAGGAACTGCCCGAGGGCCATTCGCTGCGGGAAGAGTACCCCGATAACGTTTGGGCCAATGAGATGCCGGACATGAAGGAGTACGTCGTCAAGCTGTATCGGGGCTTCGAGGAGTGCGCCTCGACCCTGCTGACCGCCCTGGCCGAATACTTCGAATTCCCCACCGACACCTTTTCCAAGATGATGGTCGACGGAAATTCCATTTTGCGGACCATTCACTATCCGCCCCTGTCCGAGGACATGCCGGCCGGTGCCGTTCGCGCCGCGGCCCACGAGGACATCAACCTGATCACCCTGCTGATCGAAAGTCAGGGCGCCGGCCTCGAAATCCTGACCCAGGACAATCGTTGGGAACCGGTTCACGCGCTCGAGGGCGACATCATCGTGGATTCCGGCGATATGTTGAGCCGGCTGTGTAACGGTGTGATTCCGGCCACCACCCACCGCGTGGTCAACCCCGCTCAGGGCGAAAACAAATCGCGCTACTCCATGCCGTTTTTCGTGCATCCCTACTCGGCCTGCGATTTGACGGTCATGGATCATTTCGTGAGCGAAGACCGTCCGGCCAAGTGGCCGCCGATCACCGCGGGCGCGTTCTTGCAACAGCGTCTGGACGAAATCGGTCTTTCCAAGAAGGATTGAGACGCCCGCCCGCCGATCGAAGTGCTTGCAATAGGTGCCGGATCGGCGTAGGTTGAGAGCCAACAGGCAGCCTAATGTGCGCGACTTGCGCACCGCCGACGCCAGGCCGATGGGCCTGGCGTTGGTTCCCTCGCTCGCCGTGGCGACCCGACATGAGCCGACGAGCTATTAATATATAGTAGATATCCTGTCGCGAGCGGGCGCTTCCGCCCCACTGCTTTGGAATCCAGCCAAGACCACCGGCTGAAGGGTCCGAAGCCATTCGGGTTCCGGGTGCAGATGTCCCATGTGCATTGGAGGTGCCGGCGACCGAAGGCGCATCGCCGGTTTCTGCTCAGTGCCAGAATTTTCGGTGATTCTTGAAGCCCTTCCACACCCGTTGGAACGAAGCGTGTTGTGTTTCGACCTTGCAGGCGAACCAACCGCGGATCAAGGCGGCACCCGCGTGCTCGTTGCCCAGGTCGAGAATCTGGAACAATTCGTCGGCCACTGCCGCGTCGTTCAACGCGCCCAGCCTGTCCTGTGCCGATTTGAGCGATTTCAGGTAGGCGGCGCTTTTCTCCTTGGGGTAGAGGCTGGCGAAGAATTCGGCCGCGTAGCGGACTTTTTTTCCGCGGATACGCAGCTCGTGGCGCTGTTCGATGTCGAGGTCTTCGTAGCGTTTGCCCAGTTTGAAGAATTTCCCGTGCACTTTGTCCAGCAGGTGATGGGCGAAATTCTCGAGCGAGCTGTCCCAGCCGTCGAGCTGGGTTTCATCGGCACCGTTGCGCCATACTTCGCGGTCGAGCCAGTTGTACAGCTTCAGGATCAAGAGGCAGTAGCGGTGAGATCGAATGGCGGCACGAGCTCGGACGTAGCCTTCCCTGCGTTGCGCTTCCGCCTTTTCCCGTACCTCTCGCAGTGAGTCCCACTCGCCGAAGTAGCCCTCGATGGGAACCAGCGTTTCGTCGCAGAACACGTCCCAATCGCGCGCCGGGCCGAACTCTCCACCGAGCCATCTCAGTTCCGTGTTCCAAAATTCGCGTTGGCGTTCGGGGAGAAAGGGTTTGAAGACACTCAGCAGGGAGCGCATGCGCCGCAAACCCACGCGGAACTGGTGGACGCCCTCGATATCGGTACCGAAGAGGACCGGCTGCTCGTTGGCGAGCACCTGCTCGAGGCAGTTGCGCATCATGGCGGCAAAGCCCTGGCTGACGGTCGCCTTGGGATCCAATTTCAGGTTGGCGCCCTTGACGGGTGTCCACTCCGGCTTCACGACCAGCGCGTATCCGCGCGCGGCCTTGCTGCGACCTTCGGTGGTGACCGGCAGGGTTTCGGCCAGGGCGATGGCCGTCTTCAGCAGAGATTGCGCGTTGCCGCCCTTGAGTTCGAGTTCCATTTCGCACAGGGGTTCCACCTGCTCGCCGGCGCGGATCTCGCCGACGTCCACGGCCAACTCGAGTGTCGTGAAATCTTCCAGTTCCAGGTACCATTTGGTGCGTTCGAAATCGGTGACGAACATGGGAAGGATCGTTTGGCGCACTTCCGGATCGGCGAAAAGGGATGCGAAAGGCGATTCGGCCAGCGCGTCCCAGTCCGGCATGCCGTTCTCGATCGGCGATTCGAATTCCTGGCGGGCGCTGAGGCTGCCACCGCCCTTGCCGGATGCCTTGACGGTCTGAACCCAGCCGTCGCCTACCTGACGCAGCCGAAATCCCACCCCGCTTTTTTTCAGGGCTAGCTGTGGGGTATCGAGGTAGGTGCTCACCACGCGTTTGGTCTGTTTCTCGCCTCGGATCAGGCTCTTTAGCTGTTGATGCCGATCCAATAATTGGATGTCTTTGCGGTCGATCAGGAATTTGACTTCGATCTCCTGGGTCATGGCACCTCCTAGGGTGTGCTTTGCTTGGCCGATGGTGGTCGTGCGCCGCTCGCGGGGTGAGCATCGGGGCCTGGTGCCGGCACATGGGGGCCGGGATCGGTAGGGGTAGGAAGGGGGGACGGCCGAAAATGAAGCAGCCCCGCCCGAGGGAGGAACACCGAGGGCGGGGCCTATTGTTAGCGAAATGTTAGCATTTTTTTGGGATTCGGGCATCCCCACAGCCCGCCGCCCACCTCCGTCTTCCGGCGTGCTTGATAAATGGATGGAGCCCGATTTAAGATGGTCCCATCGCGACGACACCCGGATCATGCGGCGGCTCCCGCATCGTTCGAACCCACGTGGGTCCCTCTGCATCGGCCGCTACCATACCCCTCGTGTCGCCCGATTTTCGCCGTGCGCTGGCATGGACGTTCCCCGACGGAGCGATGCGACCGACGTCTCCCCGGTCATATCGCCCCGAGATGTACAAATCCCAAGAAACACAGTATTAGCCAGGCCCAGCGAGACCGCGCGGCTTGGCTGAACGCAAAAAGAGGACAAGATGAGCTTCATTGAAGAGGTAATCGGCAGGCAGATTCTCGATTCTCGTGGCAATCCCACCATTGAAGTAGACGTGTACCTGGAATCCGGTGTCATGGGCCGTGCGGCGGTTCCTTCCGGTGCCTCCACCGGAGAGCACGAAGCCTTGGAATTGCGCGACGGTGACAAGAGTGTGTACCTGGGCAAATCGGTCCTGAATGCCATCGAAAACATCCGCAAGCACATCGCTCCGGCCGTCGAGGGCATCGACGCGCGCGACCAGGTGGCCCTGGACAAGACGCTGCTGGAGCTGGACGGTACCCCAAACAAAAGCGAATTGGGCGCCAATGCCATGCTGGGTGTCTCGCTGGCGACCGCCAAAGCCGCCGCCGATTTCTGCGATCTCCCCCTGTTTCGCCACATCGGCGGCATCAGCGCCAACGTATTGCCCGTTCCCATGATGAACATCCTCAATGGTGGCGCCCATGCCGACAACAATGTCGACATCCAGGAATTCATGATCATGCCGGTGGGTGCTTCCTCCTTTTCCGAGGGGTTGCGGGCCGGTACCGAAGTTTTTCATCACCTTAAGAGCGTCTTGAAGAAAAAGGGGCTGAACACGGCAGTCGGTGACGAAGGCGGGTTCGCACCGAACTTGAGTTCCAACGCCCAGGCGCTGGACTTCATTCTGGAAGCGGTCGAAATCGCCGGTTACAAGCCTGGCGAGGATTTCGTGCTCGCCTTGGACGTGGCCTCCAGCGAGTTTTATCGCGACGGCAAATACCATCTGGAAGGCGAGAACCGTTCGCTGTCCTCCGAGGAACTGGTCGCCTATTACCGCGATCTTTGCGAAAAATATCCCATCAAGTCCATCGAGGACGGCATGGACCAGAACGACTGGGACGGTTGGAAGCAGCTCACCGATACGCTGGGTCAGGGGGTGCAGTTGGTCGGCGATGACCTGTTCGTCACCAATGCCTCGATTTTGCAGCGGGGCATCAGCGAGGGCGTCGGCAACTCGATTCTGGTGAAGCTGAACCAAATCGGCACCCTCACCGAAACCATGCAGGCCATTCATCTGGCGCAGCGCAATCGCTACACCACCGTCATCTCGCACCGCAGTGGTGAGACGGAAGACACCACGATCGCCGACTTGGCGGTAGCCTGCAATGCCGGTCAGATCAAAACCGGGTCGGCCTGCCGCACCGATCGCATCGCCAAGTACAACCAGCTCCTGCGGATCGAGGAAATCCTCGGCTCCACGGCCCTCTACCCTGGAGAGAGCATCTTTCCCAACTAAAGCGTCTTTCGTCGCATAAGGGAGGAGGCCGCCGTTCCTCCCTGTCAGGTTTCCGCAGATCGACCGCCGAGCCGGCCCGGTGCCGCTCGGCGGTCGTCTCGTTTCTATCGGGTCACGGCGGCTAAAGGACCGAACGCGGACAGGGTTCCGCGATGTCCAACCAGCCCAATTCGGTGAACAAGTTCGTCAGATCCGGACCCAGTGGCGCCTCGATTCTGAGCGGATCGCCCGTCGCCGGGTGGGGGAAACGGATCCACCGCGCGGCCAACAACAGTCGATCGCTTTGAAAACGATCTCGAAACAAGCGGTTGTGCTCGCCGCGACCATAGCGTGTATCCCCCACGATTGGCAGGCTCTCGCCGGCCAGGTGACGGCGGATCTGGTGGCGTCGGCCGGTTTCCGGAAATGCCGCGACGAGCGAATAGCGCGCCTCGGGGAAGCCTCCGACCGCGATCGGCAAACGCACCTTTGCCTGGGTGTGAATGGTGGTGATCGAATCGAGGGGTTCCTTGTCCCTTTCGTCGCGCAGGGGGCGTTCGATCCTCTTCGTTTCCGGTGCGAATCCGCGCACTACCGCCTGATAGCACTTGGTCACCCGTCGCTCGCGGAAGGATTCGGATAGCGCGCTCGCCACCTCCTGGGTCAAGCCGAACACCAGGACACCCGAGGTGGGACGGTCCAGCCGGTGAACCGGGTAGACTCGTTGCCCCAGTTGATCTCGGACGATCTGCAGGGCGAAGATCCGGTCGTTCGAAATGGCGCTGCGGTGGACCAGCAGGCCGCTGGGTTTGAACACCGCCACCAGGTGTTCGTCGAGGTGGAGGATTTCGAGTTTCAAAGGGTTGCCTCGCTCGTCGTGTGGTGTGGGATGTGCTCGTATTGGCTTCCGGTCTCGCGAGCCCCCATCGACCGTGAAGGCAACCATAGTCCAAATCCGGCTCCGCTCCAACCGTCATGGCGAAAAATAGGCGGAAAGAAACTTTTTCAAGTGCTCTTTGCAATTTTGTGAGGAATCCGTTAAAAATGAGAAAGCCCTCCCCATGTGCGTTGCGGTTCCATCGGCCCAATGGAACGAGCCACGACCAACGCTTCTCGGTTCCATCGAATCGCGTATCTATTTCCTTCCCGCGATGTCGTCGGAGCCGCCCCTTATCCTGCAGGAGTGTGCCCCCATGGAAAGCGAAACCAACTACATCGCCCTCGCCATCCCTTTCTTTTTCCTCCTCATCGGTGTGGAACTTCTCGTAGCTCGATTGCAGGGGCGGCGCTTCTATCGGCTGAACGACTCCATCAGCGATCTGGGTTGCGGCATTTTGATGCAGTTGGCCGAGATCTTCATGAAGGGCTTGTTGGTGGGCGCCTACCTCTGGGTGTTCGAAGAATGGCGTCTGTGGGCCCTGCCGGCGGATTCGATGTGGGTCTGGGTGGGTGCCTACATCGCGGTGGATTTTTCCTATTACTGGTACCACCGCTTGTGCCACGAAGTGAATTTCCTATGGGCCAATCACGTCGTGCATCACCAGAGCGAAGAGTACAACCTCACGGTGGCGCTACGCCAAAGCACCTTTCAAGATCTTTTCGGGGTGCCCTTCTATCTGTGGATCGCCTTTCTGGGCGTTCCGCCCCACGTGTTCCTGGCGGTCGCGTCGTTCGGGACGCTCTACCAGTTCTGGATTCATACCCGCACCGTCGGACGCATGGGATTTCTGGAACAGATTCTGATGACCCCTTCCCATCACCGCGTTCATCACGGCCGCAATCCCATCTATATCGACCGCAATCACGGCGGCACCTTCATTTTTTGGGACAAGTGGTTCGGTACCTTCCAGGAGGAGTGTGAACCGGTGGTCTATGGCATCACCACGCCACTGGCCAGTTGGAATCCGATTTGGGCCAATGCGCACTACTGGGTGGAGCTCGCCGCGCTCGCCCGGCGCTGTCGTCGCCCCTGGGACAAGGTTCTGGTATTCCTCAAACCTCCCGGCTGGCGTCCGCAGACATTGGGCGGCTTTCAGCCACCGCCTCCGGTGGATGCGAACACCAAGTCCTGGGACATACCCTATGCCAAGCTGTTGGGCGCCTACGTGACCGTCCAGTTCACGGTGACGTTGGTGGCCTGCGCCTTATTGCTGTTTCTCGCCGAGGCGCTTCCCGTCATGACGGTCCTGGTGGCCTGTGGTTTTGCCACCCTCGAATTGGTGCTGTTCGGCGCCATGTTCGAGGGACGCCGCTGGGTGTTCGGAGCCGAGCTCGCCCGGTTGGCGCTGCTCGTCCCCGCGTTGTTGGTGTTCCTGCCGTCGGCCTCGCTGGTGTGGGCGCTCGCCCTCATCGTGTTCGTGTTCCTCAGCGTGGCCGCCTTGATCGGTCTGCGCTTCCATTTGGGGTTGGTGACCCACCTGCCCGGCCGCGAGTTGGGGTCCATCGCGGCGGGTGGGCGCTGAATACCGGGGCCGGTCGACTAGAGAAATCGTAGGGTGAACGGGTAGCGATAGTGCACGCCCTTCTGCACTTCGAGGGCGGCCACGATCGTCATGACCAGCAGTACCAGGGTGACGACGGCGACGATGGGAATGATCAGAAAGACCCCGATTCCCAGGGTCACGATACCGATGACCAGAGCCAGCACACTGCCGACAATGCTGTACAGCGTCAGGGAGATCTGAAAATTCAGGGATTCACGGCCCTGCTCGTCGACGAAGGGCGAGCTGTCTTTTTTGATCAGCCACACGATCAGGGGCCCGAGAATATGCCCGAAGGGGACGCCGATGAACGCGGCGAAGGAGGCCAGGTGGCAGAACATGGCCCAGTTACGTTCTTCTGTAGACATTCAATTCCTCTTTGGTTCCAAAATGACGCGGTTTGCGCGCCCGATGCGCTCGCGTGGGTTCCGGCCTTCGTTCGAGGCGTACCGGTCACCATCGCTGCGGTCCTATGTCAATTGGCGGAAAACTGACCCGTGAAGTGTAGCAAATCGACGTCATTTTTAGGGTGAGAAGCCGGGAGGAGTTTCTCCATGGGTGCGGCGCTGTTTAGGTGTAAGTCTTTTTTTACGCAAACGAGTGCCCGGTCAGTCGAAAGGGTTCGTGCGCTACGTCCTTTCGTTTTTGGTTGGGCACTGGAGTGGCTGCACCGGTTCCGGTCTTGGATGGTGCGGACCATCATAAATAATTAACTTCGAGTAACTTGGTTTAATATTTTTATTCTCTGCCTCCACTTCCTTTGTGACCTTCTTGGTAAAAAACCACCCAGGTCGCGATACCGATTACCTACTCTGGCGGGCGTTTGGTTATACCTGATCGAAATGAACAATTATCTACGCATCGTAGATTGGTTGATTTGTTTTGGTATTATATTCTCGAATAAAATATCAGTATATTATGTGTTTGTTTTTGTGTGAAAAAACACTTTGTTTTGTCATTGTTTTCTGCTTTACTTTGGGGCAGGAAAGTCAGCTACTTCGTCAATCGATTGGTGAGCTCAATCGAAGACGTGCGCTCGCTTTAATGTAGCGCGTATCCAACAACGATCTGGCTTTTCGCGATGGATGTCGTGCGCGTGTCTCGCTTTTGGGCAGAGCGGGGCGACCCCGGCATTTCGTTCCCGGCCTCCGATGTCGATCATGCCGAAGCCTATGGTGCGTGGTCATTTAGCGAGGCCGCTCTGGATGTGAACATGTCCTCCGAACAGCATCAATGTGGATGGAGGTGTGTCGTATCCGATCCAAATCGATCCCAATACGTGATCTTCGCAATGAAGAAAGGATGTGTCATATGAAGAAAGTACTACTCGGTCTCGTTTTATTGGCTTCCAGCCTGCAAGTGATGGCCACGCCTCGTGAGTGCATCATGGTCATTCGCTTCTGTTGGGAAGCGGATATGCCGGACGATATCTGCTTTCAGATGTACAACGAGTGCCTCGATGTGTTCGAGCAATAATTATTCTTGATTCAATCGTGCCGCTCCGGCTGCGAGCGGCACATTACGCTGAATAAAAAACTTATACGAAACAAATGAATAAATCACAATGCTGGTGAGCTGAACGAGATGATAACGATTTGATTAAGTCGTCGAGAGTCAGGTTCGGTTGCCTAGTATCTTTATCTCTATGTTTACTGAAACATTCCCTTGTGAGAGGTATGGTGGATATGCTTTTCGTGGTGTGGACCCTGGTGCCCTGTTTTTTTGCGACCTTTCCCCATTCGCCGACATTCGAGTTGGGGGGAGAGCGCGATTCGGAGTTTTATCGCGTCAAGGACGTGGCAATGGCTGCCGACGGTTCCATTTGGACCTTGGCTCGTGACGACGCTTTTTTGCGGCACTACACGCCGGATGGTTCCTTGTCGGCCAAATTCGCCGGCACCGGGGATGGTCCCGGCGAGTTGCGAAAGCCCCATGAAGCCCTGGTAGTCGACGACGAGTTGTGGGTCTGCGAACTGGAGACCGGCAGGATCTCGGTATTCGCCGGCAACCGATTCGTGCGGCACATCAAGCTGAACAATCGCCCTCGGTCGCTGGTCGAGGTGGGTGGCCACATCGTGGCGGCGCCTTCGTTTCGTCACGAACCGTTCGTGGTCCTCGCTCCTGGCGGTCAAATCCTGCGCGAGTTCCACCTCGAAGACTTCACCTTGCCGACACCCAGCGACGGTGCAAGTAAAAACGGGTGGGAGATGTTCGTGGCTACCGCGACTGCAGAGGGGTTGGCGCTCAACTTCTATTTCATGCCGGTTCTGGTGGAGGTCGATCTCCAGGGGAGATTGACCAATTTGTGGCAAACGACCCTTTACGAGGCCCACGTGACGCGCATCGGTCGCGGTTCCATTCCCGCCTATTTCGCCAGTCGCGGAATGGGGATCGATGGGGAGGGCATGGCCTGGCTGGGCGTCTGCGCCGAGTCGGGCGGCTGTCCCGAACTACTGGTCTTGGATTTGAAAAGGCACGCCATGGTGCGGCGGGAGGCGTTCCCGGAGAGCCTCTACAGGGTGCGGTATCTGAATGACTACGCCGTGTTCATCACGGGTCAGGGTCACGCCCGGTTCTTTCGGCGCTGAGGTGGCGGCCACGGGATCGGGTTGCGCCAAAAAAAATGACCCGGTGCCGCGAGGTGGGTGGTTCTTTCGGGGTTGGGGTCCACACACACGGTACCGGGTAAAAAAAGCAGGTGGAGACGGCAGAAACGCGTTCGCCGCCTGGTGCAGTTGGCGACGAAGAGATGAGAAGTGCGAGCCTGCGCTCCTGGCTGAGGTGTAGGGGATGCGTATCGAAAGCTGAGGTGGTGCTCCCGATACGTGGTGGAAAATCTATAGTCTAGGTTTGACCGGGATTCGACCTCGGTTGGTGAAGGGATGAGGTGGGCTCAGATGCATCTGGGGAAGCGTGAGGCCGAAACCGTGCTTGGTATGCAGCGAGCGGGTGGGTCGAATGACGATCGACGAATGCGGCGACGGGAAGGTCCGCGGCGGGCCTCCCGACGAAGGGTGTTGGTTTCTCGTTCGTGTTCTCTCCTCTTATTTCAAAGCCGGCCATGTCAGCCGAACAAATCATGCACAAGCCGAAAAATTGGGAAATCAAAAAATCAATGAAGGGGTGGGGCCCTGAGGCCCCCGCTTGGTGGTCGTCCAAGCGTTATGAGAGTCGATCAAAATGGTGAAGAATATAGTCTTACGGTTGCAGTTCACTCTCTAAGTGCCTACAGGGGCCCGTTCAGATACGAGAAAAGTGAAAAAAACGATAGGAGCTTCAATGCGCGAATCGCCGGGGCCCATTGTCTTGCCGCCGTTGCATGGGAAGAGGAGGGGGGATCGCGGTGCATCGAGGTTCGAATTGCGTGAACAATCGCGCCTCGGCAGAAAGTGACGGGCTAGTCGGCACGGCACTTGATAGAGTAATCCGTCAATTCTAATCGCTGGTTTTGTGGATGTTAGCTTTTGCGATCGGACACCGCCGACGCAGGGCTGTTCAACCCGCTCGGTGCGGGGCCTTTCCGCCGACAACGGCGGAAGCACCGGTGGCTCGGTGAGGGTGGGTGAGCGTCCGACGAACCTCGGGGTGTTTGTTTTCCGAACACTTCGACCGAACACTATGAGGATTGGGCGAACAATCGCGCCCGATCCAGGGAATTCCTGTAGCCGTACTCACCCCATTTTTCACAGACCGGGTCCTGGTACCTGTAGAAATCATCACCATTTTGAGGGGTTGGATGTCGGGTTTCATCTCCTGTAAAGCGAGTCTGGGCAACGATCTCTGTGCAAAAGTGGGATCCGCGCTACTCGTGAAGTATGAACAGGTGGTAAAATTCGTGCATTCGGCCCACGGCATCACATGCGGGAAGGGTTCCTCCTTATGAATAAAAAGTATTTCAACACCACGGGTCCCATCAACCCAGATTTTCACTACCATATACCCCCTCTAGAGCGCATGGATCTCGACCAGGTCATGGGCCTGATCCGTCGCGGTAAATACTTTGCGCTACACGCCCCCCGCCAATCCGGTAAGACGTCCTTCCTGAGAGCCTTGCGGGATTTTCTGCACGACATCGGCGAATTTGCCTGTCTCCAGTTGAATCTCGGGAACGCCGTCGCCGGCCAAGCCAATTTGGAACGGGACATCCTTGCGATCTTGGCCACCCTGGCCCGCGAGGCCAAGTTCCAGCTCAACGACGATTACCCCGATTCCATTTTTCACAGCGTACACGAACGCGAGACCCCGCAAACCGCGTTGCAGTCCCTGTTGATGTCGTGGACTTCCCGCCTGGGACGTCCACTGGTGCTGCTTCTGGATGAAACCGATGCACTCAAGGACGAAACGCTCTACTCCGTGTTGAGTCAATTGCGCACGGGTTACGAATGGCGCGGAGAGCGCTTCCCCCATTCGGTCCTGCTGTGTGGGGTGCGCGATGTGACCCATATTCGGCCAGGCCAGTTCGGCGAGCGGCCCGGCGAGGATTTGTGCCCGTTCAACGTGCTGGAGACCTCGTTGCGGCTGGAGAACTTCCAGAAGAACGAGGTGGCTCGCCTGCTGATGCAGCACACCAAAGAGGCCGGTCAGCGCTTTCAGCCGCAAGCGATCGAGTTGATGACGGTGTGGACCGGTGGCCAGCCCTGGCTGGTCAACAAAATGGCCGAAATCGCCGTGCGTCAGCGCGCCGGCGGATCGCGCGGCCGCCTTCCGGTCGTCACGGCCGAGGCCATCGTGGCGGCCCAGGACTACCTGATCAACAGCCGCGACCCTCATTTTCAGCAATTCTCGGATCGCCTGATCGATGCCCGCGTGCGCAAGATCGTCGAGCGCATTCTGGCGGGAGATACGCGCTGGGATACCCTCCCTCCCGAAGACCTGGATTACGTACTCAACCTGGGATTGGTGGTCGATCGGCCGCGGTTGGACATCGCCAATCCCATCTACCGCGAAGTGATTCCCCGTGCCCTGGCTCGGGCGCGCAAAATGGAGCGTTCGCGGCGCGAACCCCGTTGGCAGGATGGCGCCACCGTGCTCAAATTCGATCCCTGACGGAACCGATTTCGGCGTTCACGACGCTGAACCTGCCCTCGCGAAGCAAATCGAAGTACGGTTGATCGGCGTTCCGCTCAGGGCCCGCACGGTCGGACGTTGTGCGCCAGCCCCGGCATGCCGCAATGGGTACGGGGTTGGCGGGGCAATGGTGGATGCGCGGAACTGCCCTGAAAAACATGCGATGATTGGGACACCCACGATCCTGAGATGATTGGGACACCCACAGATGATTGGGACACCCACGATCCTGGTTGGGACACCCACAAATCGGGACGCCCACGATCCTGGTTGGGACACCCACAAATCAGAGGCCCGATGATTGGGGACACCCACAATCCTCGAGGACGCATGATTGGGGGAGGATGATTGGGACACCCACGATCCTGGTTGGGACACCCACAAATCAGAGGCCCGATGATTGGCAATCCTCGGATGATTGGGGATGGTTGGGGACACCCACAATCCTCGAGGACGCATGATTGGGGGATACCCACCACATGATTGGCATGATTGGGACACCCACAATTTTCGGGTCAACGGTTGCAGCCCAATGGGACGCACGATCGGAGACTTGTCGGGGGAAGTCGGGATTCGAGTCGGCCGCGCCGGGTCCCATGTCGCTCGCGATCGGTTGAAATCCCCCCCCGCACTGCTCGCGTCCGAAAAATGGCTACTTTTTGGTCGCTTTCTTTCCCGTTTTGGTGACGGCGCTTTGTGCGTAACTCTCGTCGAGCCACTTTTCCCAAAGTGTCTTTGGCATGGGATCATCCGCGCTGAACCTGGCCGTGACCCAACCGAATTTTCCGACCTCGTAGCTGGTCGGATCCGTTTCGGCCAATTCCGCGGCTTCAGGGATCGAATCCTGCAGCTTGAACATGGCCTTGTAGCGCCCGCCCTGCATGCCGATGTACAGAAACGCCTTCTTGCCGACCTTAAATGAACTTTGCGTGCACGAGGTTCCCTCGACCACACCGGGATAGTCGCTCGCTTTTTGGCGGATCGGACCGGTTGGATCTTTTTCGTTACCTGCCATCGGAACCTCTTTGGATGCCCAATACTCGTTTGTGGGTGTCCCGGCATGCGTCCTGCCGGCATGCGCCGATCCGTGCCGGGTTGCGAGATCTAGGGTATTTTCGGCCACAAGACGCCTGTACTCGCGGCGCTTCGGCTCATTCGCCGTCGTCCGATTCGTTGTGGTTCTGGTGCTGGTGGTCTTCTTTTCCCTGATAGGTCGTGGGGACCTTCGGCGCGGTCCCTTGAACGGGCGCATCGCCCACGATCGCCATCGGCGGCTGATCCGGTTTCCCCTTCGACAACACGATGGTTTCGTTGGGGTAGATGGCGGTGAACGTGTCGCCGCGGATCTCCAAAGCGGAGGGTCGGCCTCCGTAATAGTGGTGCAGCATGCCCGTATCGATCAAAAACACGCGTCCACCGAAGCGACGGGAAATACCCATCGGGTGCGGCGTGTGCCCCGCGATGAAGTGCTGGGCGCCGCCCGCCGCCAACAAGTTGGTCACCGATTGATAGTGGGTGTCCTCACGCCACTCGGCAAGGCCGCGAAACCACAACAGTTCCTTCGAATCGAGCAGGACGCCGGTGCGCACCTTCAGGAAGGTTTCCATTTTTTCGTTGAAGGCCCGGTCGCCCGCGGTCAGTCGCATGGGCTGTCCGCGCATGTCGCGTTTTGGGCGTTGCAGGTGCAGCTTGGCTGCGCGCAGAATGGCGCCCAGGTCGTAGCTGGCAGGTATCAGCTTCTCGTCGATCATCGCCTTGCGGTACCCGTCGAAGCGGGCAAGGGCTTCCTTGACCTTGGCGTTGATCTCCGCCACACTCCAGCCGGAACCGTATATATCGGGATTCAACCCGGCGTGAAGGAAGACCTTGCCGTCAATCTGAATAATGGCCGGGCATTGACGCAACCAGCGCCCGTAGACACCCTCCGGGCCGATGGCCTCCAGGTACTCCAAGTAACCCAAGGGGTGGTGCTCCATCCACGCTTCCTTGAACTCCTTGTTGAAGCGCGGACCCTTGATGGCCATCATGGCGTCGCGGCGACGCCGTAATTTTACGTATGCCTTGTACGCCCGTTCCCGCTTGTCTTCGGACTCCGCCGTCGTGAACTGGGCGTAACTCGCTGAAGAGACATCGCGGAAAAAATAGGTCAGGTTCATCGTCTCGTGATTGCCCAGCAAGACGATCACGCGCCCGCCCATCTTCGGCGCCTGCTTTTCGAGCGACATCATCAGTTCCAATACTTCGCGCACGCGCGCGCCGCGGTCCAGCAAGTCGCCGGTTTGAACGAGGATGGTGTCGCCACCCGTCCAGTCCATGGCTTCGTTGATGAGACCCGTCGTCGTCAGAATCGAGACCAGCGCATCGTAATCCCCGTGGATGTCGCCGATGGTCACCACGCGGCGGTTCCCATCCGTTTGAAGGGTTTCGAACGCCCAGAGGAGACCGGGTATGAGGAATAGGTATAGGAGGAAAGAGGAGCGGAGCAGCTTTTTGGTCATAGAAACGAGCAACCTTGACTTGGAGTGACGCCGAGAGGCATTGCATCGAATGTCGACGTCAGTGCTGCTGGGCTCCGTTGGTATCAAGGCTGAAGAGCTGAGCAAAAAATAAAAAATTTGAAAAAAGTGCTCACGTTCACCGGAAGCCGGTGTGTCCCACGTTCTCTATGCACCTTTCGACTCGAATTTCAGATTCGAATCACACCACAGGTCCCCGACACTGAACTGAAACTCGGGCCTAACAAAAATTTAACGACTAATTGTGGTCGTGGGTCAACCGATTTCGCTACGAAATTTTGAAAGAAAGGTTTCCCGGGCCCTTACGCAAAACCATTTTCTGACCCGATAGGGACCTGTGTCCTATGTCTATGTAGGTGATAACATCTTTCGAAACAGGGCTTTGACGATCTCTATATTGTTCGCCATGAGATCGAAGAAATCTTCCGAATCGATGGTGAGCACCCGCGTCTCGGTTTGGGCGATGGCCGTACCTCGACGGAGCCGTCCGCTCAGGATTTCTCGGTGACCGAATGCTTCGTGAGGTCCCAGAACCTTGGACTCGCTGTTACCGTGCTCGTCCGGCTGCTCCAATTGGATGTGACCTTCGACCACACAGAACAGGAATTCGGTGGGATCGCCGGGAAGGTAGATGGTTTGATCGGCCGGAAACACCCGTTCGTGGGCGATGCCGGCGATACCCAGGATTTCGCTGGCGCTACAGTATTGGAACAATTTGACTTCGCGTAGGAAGAGGATGATTTCGATTTGGGCCATCGTATTCATGCGGTGCTCCAATGCTCGGGGAATCGAGGGCGTTCGGGCCCTGTGGACGAAACGGTTTCAGGAAAGCGGCGGTGTCAGTTTGGGGGGATCCGAGATCCTCATGCGTTCCAGGACCCATTCCGCCGTTTCCTTGACGAACGGATCGATCGCCGAGGTCGCGATTTGTTCGACCTCGCCGTAGAGCGAAACGATCGACTCGGTGAAAACCCGGTACAGCGCCGCGGCAGCGATGGAGCTGCGGTCCGGATCCTTGGGGTCGTGCTCGTGCATCAGCCGGCGCAGCGTTTCGATCTGGCCTTCGCCGCGCACACCCAGCAGACGTTGGGCCCTTTTGAGCTTCTGCGCCAAGGGCGCATCGTCGATCACGGCCAATACGAAGCGGTGGACCTCGCCGCTGAGCGCGTTGTCCAGGTATTCCTGTGCATTGCTGCGGCGCGAGAGTTTGCGGCTGGTGAGGTTGCGCTCGGCGGCGCGAATGTCCTGTTTCGGATAGAGCAGCCCGACCAGGCCCAAGAGGTTCGACAACTGGGATCCGAGTCTCTCGGCCATGAGCTGGTGCAACAGGGTGGGCGCCGTGCGCTTGCTGGTCCAGCGAATCAGCGCCCCTTCCAGGTGCCCCATGTGCTCGATGCCAAGCACGTGCAGGTCGGCCAGGTATTGTAGGTAACGCGTGGCCTCGTTGCGAATGGCGTCCCGGATGCGGCTCTGGGCGAAATTCATGTTGACCTGTCGACCACACAGCCGGCCCAGCGCCTCGATGACTTTGTGACGGAGAAAGCTGTCACCCGTCTTGAGGTTGTCGACGAGGGCGGTGGCCGAGGCGATCCCGCCGATTTGGGCGATGGTCTTGGGAATCGCGCGCCGCACCCAGGAGTGTTCGTCTGGGTCGTTCATGAAATGCACCAGCGCGGGAATCACGTCTTCGCCACAGGCGACGAGCGCTTCGCGGCACTGGTGCTTGAGCCGGCGTTCACGCATCAGCGAAACCACGGTCGGCACGTAGATCGGATTGTTGCCACCCCGTTGGACACGCGCCTGAACCGCCTTGACCGCTTGGCGCACCACGCCCTGATCCTTGTCGTAGAGCATTTGCACGAGCATCATCTGGAACAGCGGATCGGGGATCTCGCACAGGCACTTGGCGGCTTCGGTGCGGATTCCCGATTCGGCGTCCTGAACCATTTCCGCCAGGCTCAATCCGGCCATGCGGCTCATGTCGTCGTTTCCGTGACTGGCGAGGCAGGCGATCGCGGCCGCACGCACGCGTGGATCGGGGTTGCGGATTTGCGGCAACATCAGCTCGCAGGCGTTTTCACCCTGGAGCAGGGAAAGGGTGCGCACCGCGGTGGCTCTCACGTCCGGAGAACTGTCGCCCAGGCACCGGTGGATCAGGGGAACCGCGTCCTCGCGTTGTTCTTCGGCCAGGACTTCGAGGGTGCGGAGCCGTACTTCCGCGTCGTCGTGATAGAGCAACAGAGGCGGGATCAACCGGCCGCGTCCATGGCGAACCAGCAGGTCGATGCTGTTGAGGACGCGGTGTGGATCGGGGCTGCCGAGCGATTGGACCAGCAGCTCCATGGTGGTGATGTCGTTGAGATCGATGTCGGCGTTGGTGGCCATGGTGCCCGTCTGCAGCGATTCACGATAACAGGAAATGTAATGGCGGTAGGTGAACAGCGTGGCAGCTAGCCAGATCAGGGCCAACACCAGCGAAAACCAGCCGGCCTGGATCGGAGTGATCCACTGAAAGGTGACGGTCATCAGGACCAGTGCCGCGGCCCCCCGCCCGAATCGGGTCACGAAGACATCGATATAGGCCTTGGCTTTGGGGCGAATCTTGGGCTGGACGGGCAGGAAAAGCAATTCGCGAGTCACCTGCTCGATGGAGTGTCGAAAGCCGCCCTCGCCGATTTTCAGGCAAAACACGACCGCCAGCAGCGCGCCGGGGAAGGCCGCACCCGCCAGCAGCAGGGCCACGGTACCACCCAGAATGGTAAAGGGCAGGATGCGCATGCCGACACCGACACCCAGGTAGCGGTGGATCCGCGAGGTGACGAAGATTTGAAAGACGAAGGCGCCGATACTGATCAAACTGAAGAGATGGCCGAAAACCGAAGTGCGCTCGCTGAGGTCGCTGGTATTTTGTTCCACGACCCAATTGAACTGTAGGTCGACCACCTGGGCCGCGATCAGGGAAATGAAGGTGGTCAGGCCCACTAGGCGCAGGTAGCGATCGGAGAAAACCACCCGCAGGCCGCCCCGTGCCTGATTGCGTTTGGAAGGGCGGGCAAGGTGCTTGTCCGCCTCGGGATGGTCCGCTTCGCGGTCGATCAATTGGATCAGGAACGCCAACGAGAGCAGCAGGATCGCCGCCAGCAACAGCGTGTTCCGCGTTTCGGAATGAAGGGCGACCAGGCGCGCGAGCTGGCTCCCCAACAACCCGCCCAGGGCACCGCCGGCGGCGATCAGGGCGAACAGCCGCTTGGCCCGGCGGGCGTCGAAGATGTGGTTGGCGTAGGACCAGAACTGGCTGACCGCAATGCCGAAGGCCACGCCGATCCAGACGTAGAACGCCAGTGGGATCCAGGCGTCGTTTTTGCCGAACCACCACCAGAATATGAGCGAGCCGAAGGCGAGGAAGCCGTTGGTCAGGGCGGCGAGGGGGCGGCGCGGGATGTGGTCCACCAACTTTCCGTACAGTCGCAGCACCGGGTAGGAAACCAGGGCGACCAGCAGATAGGCGAACGGCAGGCGCGACGAACCCAGCTCGTCCACGAAAATCGATTGGCGGATGACCTTGCCTGTATAGAAACACGCGAACAGCAGACCCGAATACACGAGAATCAAGGTGGCCAGGCGACCTTCCCCCGGTCGGATATCGATACCCAGGTAGTGGAGAATGGTACGGGTGACTTCCGCCGGTCTCTGCTTGGTGGCGGTGGTCGCGCCGGGTTCTTGCGGGGGTCTGTTCATGGGTGAGGCCTTTGGCGACGGGGTCGGTGGGCGGCAGCCTTCTGCGAAGCTCCATGATTATAGGGGGAAAGTAACGGGCCTGCCAGTAGCTGGGTTACAAGCCGATCGACTGGTTTTTCCCGTCGTGGTGTGAGATCGTCCGATCGGGGGATCCGGAGAGCTGATCGGTACTTCGGTTCTGCCCTTTGCGATGACGATGGGTCGACGAGCCACCTCCGCGCGGGGAGTGCCCGCACGGTGGAAGACGACCAACCTGCCTTGGTCCGCGCACACACGGTGACGCGTGTGTTTAATGTACCTATCGCACGTTCAGACCAGCTCTTGACTTGATCTCGGCCCGGCGATCCTGGACGGTGGTCGCGGTGATGCTCCGCGTGTGACTTCGGCATCCGGCGATGTTCCCGCTCGGAAAGAACGACCAAGGCCGAATCTCTCCAGCGGAAGAGTGGCCGAGAAGCCCCCAGCCCGCGCCCTCGCTGCCGCCGAACACGGGACGGTTTCCATGAAACGCGTCATCGAGGTTCCGTGAGGCCCATTCCGGCGGTGATCGCCACCTGGGACCGCCTGGCGCGAAGGTGGCGGCCCCCAAAAAGGTGGGGGGAAGGGGGGGTCGCCCTGCGGCGGCGGCCCCTCTACCCGAAATGTCGTGAGTCGATTCGATCGTGGCCCGCGAGTGTCGCCTTCGGACCTTGTCGCCTCAGTTCAAATTCTTGATGTCCTTCAACTTGACCTTGTCTTTGAGAAACTGGATGGTGATGCGAACTTCCTTGGTTTCCCAGGTATAACGTGTCGTTTCGAAGGGGCCGACCTTGGTGCCCTCGGTTTCGCTGGGCTCGCCGAGGATGTCGACCACTTGTTGCTTGGTCATGTTGGACTCGATCTTTTCGTAGTTCTCGCGACTGATTTTCCCGCCACACGCCAGCAGGAAACACAGGACGGCCATCAAAACCAGATGGCCCAGGCGTTTGGCGATTGGGCGAAGAAGAGAAAGGGATGAACAAGACATGTTTGCCTCCGAATGCGGTCGCTCCCAAGTGAACCGTCGGGTACGGCTTCGAGTGTCGGGTGTACCGCGGAAATATCATTTTTTCAATAGATTGATCACGGCCAGGAACAAGACGGCGCCGACGAACGCGGTGATGATGGAACCGATCGGTCCACCGGCGTGAATGCCCAGCAGTCCGAAGGCGTAGCCGCCCACATAGGAGCCGACGACGCCGACGACCAGGTTCCCCAGCAGGTTGAGACTGTTGCCTTTCATGACCTTGCCGGCCAGCCAGCCCGCGATCAGGCCGATGATCAGGAAGAAAATCAAATCCATGGTTGGTCCATGCTCCTCTAGAAATGAGATGGGGACTCGAATTTCGGACGATGTCGCTCGAATACTAACAAGTGTCCATCCGAAAACACCGGTATTTTGAAAGATTTTCTCTGAACCGGTCCAGTTTTCATTGCAACGAAGGATCGCCTCCAATGTGACGAATTTTGACTAATCATCTGGTGGTAAAAATCTTTATGGAGCTTGGCGATCGAGCTCCGTTGCCCTGCCGCACCAACAGAATCACCTGGGCAGTGATGCTCTTTCCGGTTTTGGATGGGCGCCGGCAAACCCATGTGCGGAAGCCCCGGCCTTTTGGCGTTTCTACCTTCCTGGCGCGTTTTCGCTGGGCGTCACCGCCCGTTTCCAGAAACCGCCGAACCGGGCTGGATCCGGTGGTGACGGGGCTCTCGCGTGGGGAAAGCTTCCTTTCCAGCCTTGGATCGACGTGGTAAAGTGTGAATCCTCAGATGCTTTATCCATTGGTTGTATTTAATCATTCGGTCTGGAGTGGCCGATTTTGTCTTCGAATCAGGTGTGAACCGGAATAGGTCAAAGGCGATCTCGGGAGGAAAGACGTGTTGAGTTCGTTTGAGTGGTGGCCGAATGCCGATTTTTCAGGCTTTTCGGCCCGCATGGTGGTGCTTCGTCCCACCATCGAAACTTGGGCTGTACCCCTTTTGTGGATGATGGGGTGGTTCTTTCTTGCCCCACAGGGGCTTGCGAGTCAAAAACCGATCGCCATCGCGATTCACGGCGGCGCGGGGACCATCCTGAAAAAGAACATGACGCCCGAAAAGGAACAGGCGTACATCGATCATTTGAACAAGTCACTGGCCATCGGCTACGAGGTGCTGGAAAAAGGCGGCACCAGCCTCGACGCGGTGGTCGCCACCATCGTGTTCATGGAAGATTCGCCGCTGTTCAATGCGGGCAAGGGTGCCGTTTTCACCAACAAGGGCACCCATGAATTGGATGCCTCCATCATGAACGGCGCCGATTTGAGTGCCGGGTGCGTGGCCGGCGTGAGCCGAATCAAGAATCCCATACTTCTGGCCCGTGCCGTTTTGGATCACTCGCCCCACGTACTCCTTTCCGGGGAAGGGGCCGAGCAGTTCGCGCGCGATCGGGGACTGAAGATGGTGGATCCCGAATATTTCCGCACCGAACGGCGCTGGAAAGAGTTGCAGGAGGCGTTGGACAAGGAACGCCGCAGCCAGCCGGCCCCGGCATCTTCCAAACACGGCACCGTGGGTGTGGTGGCCCTGGATCGCCACGGGAATCTCGCCGCCGGGACCTCCACGGGCGGCTTGACCAACAAAAAGTTCGGTCGCATCGGGGATTCTCCGCTGATCGGTGCCGGCACCTACGCCACCAACCAGGGGTGTGCCGTCTCCGCCACCGGCCAGGGTGAGTACTTCATCCGGGCGACCGTGGCCCGCGACATTTCGGCCCTGGTCGAAATGACCGGTATGGATGTGCAGCGTGCCGCCGACAAGGTCATCAAGACCAAGCTGGATTCGATCGGCGGAACCGGAGGCGTCATCGTGCTCGATCGCTCCGGCAACGTGGCCTTTTCCTTCAACACCGAGGGCATGTACCGCGGTTACCGGCGTTCCGGCGCCGATCCGGTGGTCGCCATCTATCGCTGATGGTTCGTCTGGCTCCCCATCGGCGTTTTGCGGGTTGCAGCGCCGATTGGGACCGGTTCTTCGGGTGAATGCCATGGTGAATTGTGGTGATGTAGATCACAAAATTTTGGGAGCTCCTCATACCTCGACTCGTTTGGCTTCAGCCCTTGGCACGAGCCAAAACGCGCTCAATTCCTCAAAAAAAAGTGACCCTTACTGTGAATTTTGTGCGCCCTTTACCGATACTTTGTAGTATCCCCCCTTTTTCGATTCCATTCGAGGAACCGTATGCTCACCAAGACACCCCAGCTTAAAAAAGCGTTATCCGATTTGAAGCAATCCGTTCAAGAATCCATGTCCCACGGTAAAAACCTCAAAAAATCGCTCATCGAAAGCACCCTAGGAACCAAGCTCGAAAAACACGCCCAATTGGAGTTGGTACTCGACAAGTACCTCGAGTTGATCGAAAAACAATTGGTTCCCGCTCTGGTCAAAGTCATCGAACCGGAGCCCGCTCACGAGCCTCAGAATTCCGGCGGCAAACGCAGGGGCCTGCCCCGTTACCGCCGTCGCCTGCCCATGCACTACAGTTTGCCGGGCCAAAAGGTCAAGCCGCGCCACGCCTATTCGCGCGATATCGGCGCCATGGGCCTGTTCATCATGTCCAACCGCTTGGAGAAGGTCGGTCAATCGCTCCAGGTGGACATCGAAGTTCCCGAATATGGCCTGATCAAGGTTCAGGCCGTGGTGGTGTGGACCAAATGGGTACCACCACCCCTGCGCAGCGTCGAGTACACCGGTTTCGGTGTCCGCATCACCTATGCGCCGCAGAAATGGTACGAGTTTTTTCTGTCGGTGGAAGAAGAGCATCATAGCCACGGTGGCGATCACGGCGATCACCATTGAAAACCCGTGGTGGCCCAGGCCGAAATGGCGATGCACGAAGCGGGTTCGCTACGTCGCGAACCCGCCTCGTGTTTCATTGGCGATGCTTTTTTTTAGTAAAAGTACGTGCATTTTTATAAACTCGACATATAATCGATAGTGACGATAAAATTAGACCGGTCGGTTTGGGTATGAAACAAGATACGAAAAGATTGCTGCTCGAAAAGGGCTTGGAGATTTTGACCCGCAAGGGCTTCAACAATACGGGAATTCAAGAGGTGCTGTCCGCGGTCGGCGTGCCCAAGGGTTCCTTCTACCATTACTTCAAGAGCAAGGAAGACTTCGGGCTCCAGGTCGTCGACTACTACGCCCAGACCTCCATCGACCGCATGGATCGGTTCATGAAGGACGAGGCCTTTCCACCGCTGGAACGCCTGCGGCGATTTTTCGAAAACGCCGTGAAGGAAATGAAGGAAAACGAATTCTGCGGCGGTTGCTTCATCGGCAATATGAGCCAGGAAATGGGCGACTTGAGCGAGTCTTTCGAGAAGAAGCTGGAGCGCAAGTGGCAGGCCAGTCGCAGTTGTATCGCCCATTGCCTGATTGCCGCCCGTCAGGCGGGCGACCTGAAGTTGACCTGTGATGCGGACGACCTGGCCGATTTCCTGTTGAACGCCTGGCAGGGGGCCCTGATGCGGATGAAAGTGACGAAATCCGCCGATCCGCTGGAACTCTACCTCCAAATTGTCTTTGTGGATTTGCTGAAATAAACCATTTAGTCTAGCTTTTTGCAAGTGGGAAGGCGGCGTGCTCGATTGGGTACGCCGCCTTTTTTATGCCTCGTGGCAAAAAAGAAAAAAAGTTCGCGGTGTCGTCGCTCGCCTCATGGTTTTGTTGGTGAACGTTTAAATGTTTGAAACAAAACGCGGTTGTGGAGATCGAGATCTGTACTTGGCCAGAGGCTGAGGTGTCGTTCGCGATGGTGAGGTGAAAAAAAGTTTGCCTTGTTGCTTGACTAGACGACCGGTCTAGTTTAGATTTGCCTCATCGTCGCGTTCAGAGACGCCTCGGTATGGTCCTTCATCATTCCCGTGGAGTTTTCGTTATGTCTTTTGAAAATAAAACCGTTGTGATTACCGGCGGTAACAGTGGTATCGGTCTCGCCTTCGCCGAATTGGCCTACGCCAGTGGCGCCAATGTCGTTATTTTTGGGCGCAACAAGGAGACCCTCGATGCCGCTGCCGCCAAGTTGGGGGAGCGCTGCCTGGCCGTTCGCGGCGACGTCGCCAAGTTGGCCGACCTCGACGTTCTATTTGAAGCGACCCGCGACCGTTTCGGCGGCATCGACCATTTGGTCGTCAATGCGGGCATCGCCAAGTTGTTGCCCCTGGCCGACGCCGACGAGGCTCATTTCGACCAGTTGTTCGACGTGAACGTGAAGGGTGCCTTCTTCACCGTCAAAAAAGCCGAGCCGCTTCTGCGCGACAATGGGTCCGTCGTGATTGTCAGCTCCGTAGCCGGGCAAAAGGGATTTGCCGGTACTTCGGTCTACTCGGCCACCAAGGCCGCGGTTCGATCGTTCGCGCGCACCCTCTCCGCGGAACTTCTGCCGCGCGGGATTCGGGTCAACGTCGTCAGCCCCGGTCCCATCGAGACGCCCATTTTCGACCGCATGGGATTCACTCCCGAGCAAACCGTGGAAACCAAGGCCGGTTTCACCGAGGCGGTGCCCCTCAAGCGCATGGGTACCCCGGGTGAAGTGGCTGACGCGATCGCGTTTCTCTCGGCCCCCAGCGCCAGCTTCATCGTCGGTGTCGACCTGACGGTCGATGGCGGCATGGTCCAACTTTAATCCGACCCGATCGCGCGCGGAGCCCGGCGCTTCCCCGGGCCGGGTTTCGGGCGCCTTCTTCCACCGCAACCCCACCAACCACTCCGATTCCGCTGTCTTACTCTCAACCCTTTCTCCTTACTTCTCAGTAGGTTCCCTACCTCCACCACCATGGTCCGGTCTTCCCAGACCGGGCCTTTTTTTCTCGATGGGGTGGAGCGGGAGTCATCTGTCGCCCCTGCCGTCGGGTCAGGCACTTCACAAGAGTGACTCCCCAGGTAGCGCGCGACCACGATCGCTCGGAGTTGCGGCTCCGAACTCGCCGCCAGGCTGTCGGATCGGTCACGATCCTGGCCCCACTGGCGGTGCTTCGACAAGAAAGGAAGGTTCATATGTTTCATCGCCAGACCAGCTACGCGACTCCCATTATTTCCAACCTCGTCCGAACCTGGGTCAAGGTACTGGCGTTGCTCCTGTTCGTGGCCGGCGGATCGACTCCGCTCCTGGCCCAGATTCCCGGCTTGCCCAAGGAACCTTACGGGATCGACAACCTCGACCTGGTCGTCGGCAACGGCGAGGGTTCCGACAATTTCCGAATCGCGCTGCAGTGGGACTGGTTTCAGCGCACCACTCCCAACCGGCAGTGGACGATTCTGGCCTCTCTGGCCCCGAACTACTCGGTCTTCAACGGCGAAACCCGCGCTGACGGCGTGACCGCCAAGCTTCGCGATGTAGGACTGACTCCCGTATTTACCCTCATCCCCAACAGGTTCGCCGGCGGATGGGCGACCCCATACGTGGAAGCGGGTATCGGCCTACACTACCTGACCGAAAAGAACGTCGGCTTCAAGAGTTTCTCCACCAATTTCCAATTCGGCGATCACATCGGAATCGGTGCCTACTTCGGACGAAAAAACGCCTACAAGGTGGGCTATATCTTTCAGCACCTTTCCAACGGTGGTATCGACGCGCCCAACCCCGGCATCAATTTCCATATGATTTCCATGGGCTTCAAATTGCGCTGATCGTAGCGGTAAGGGGCGCCGAGACCAGGTCTCGAGCTACTGCCTGCCTCGCCGTTGCCCAAGTGACCCGAGACGCTGATTCCAAAATTTGAATCTTTTAATTCAGAATTTTGAATTTGGTGCCGATGGAGCACTTGTCTCTTACAATCGCCTGGTCCATAAAAAAATCCCCATCACCGTGAATCGGGTGAGTGATGGGGAGTGAAAACCGGCAGATTCGGACCGGTTAATTTCTGTAAGCGTCTTTTTGAGTTATCTTTTTTAAATTAAGTTGGTTAGCCCCGGGTAAATCCCGGGGCTTTTTCGTTAGAAAACACGAAATCGATGAAAAATACAACGAGGACTTCGAAAAAGGGGAAGTCCCACTCCTGGGCTGGTCCAAGATCGTAAATGGTAAACGCCCAAATTTTAGGGCTTGTCGTTCGGACCTGATGATTCGTTTGAGCCATATTTGTGCCAAATTTTTTTAGCGAAGACGGACAGATTTTTAAAATTGGTCAGGGAGACTCTGGGCTCCCACCCGTTGTTTAAAGTGATGGTTTCGCATTTCCAAATGAACGATCGCGCTTCGAAGGCCCGTACCGGGTGGTGCCAATCCGGTCGGATCCGGTTCCCGCGGCCGATCTTCCCCGATATGGAAGAAAATCTTCGTGTCGCTGGACGCGATTGCCGCCACACGGTTGTTCATCACTCAAAGACCTGGATTCAAGCTAAAGGCGAAATCGATTTCACCGTTCAGTTTCTGAGAGGAGAAGGCCATGACGACCCCCGTCCCCCTGCTTGTCGCTGATGATCATCCCATTGTGCGCCAAGGGATCGTGCGTGTCATCGAGAAGGATCCCGCGTTTCGCATCGTGGCGGAGTGCGGTGACGGAAACGAGGCGATGGCGACCCTGCGCACGGGATCCGTACGCATCGCCGTTTTGGACATTTCCATGCCGGGACTGTCCGGACTCGAAATCGTCAAGCTGGCGACGCGAGAGCGGATTCCCGTTCAATTTCTGGTGCTCACCATGTATCGCGACGAGGAGTACCTGGAAGAGGCGATGGATCTCGGGGTCAAGGGTTACATTCTCAAAGACAGTGCGATTCGCGAGTTGTTGGCTGGTCTCCACGCCGTTGCCGAGGGGCGCTATTTCATCAGCCCGCTGGTTTCGGGGTTCCTCGTCGATCGCGAACGGCGGCGCAAGGCACTGAGTCGCGACCTGCCGGCGCTCGCCGATTTGACGCCGTCCGAGCGCAACATCCTGCGCTTGATCGCGGAGAACAAGACCAGCAAAGAGATCGCCGACACCTTGATCGTCAGTTACCGAACGGTTCAAAACCACCGCGCCAACATATGCCGCAAGTTGGGGTTTCGCGGCCACAACCGGCTGCTTCAATTTGCGCTGGAGCATCGCGGCGCTCTCTAGATCGGCGTGAGCAATAGAGCTGTCCGCGAATCACACCGGGCGACACGAATTCATCACCTTCCTCCGGTCCCATTTTCCTGATTATTCTTAATGACCGGCGGTACCGCGGAAACCATTCCGTGGAAATGCTTTGATTCGTGTCCATTCGTGTAATCCGGGGACAAAATTGTCCGGTTCCAAGAAAACCCCCAAGCGTTTCTCCCGTTCTCAGGGGGGTTTTGTCTCCTCGGGCATTCGGCGGTTCAAATAGACCTCGGTTCGCAGCACGGACTGAATGGACACCTTTTGATGACCCCTAAATACTCGGAATTTTGAGTAGTTGTCACTATTCGGAACCGCGTGCAACCGTTGTAGGATACGGTTACGCCTTTGCGTTAGGCCTGGGCTCCGTGGAGTGGCCGTGTTTTGGTTAGCCGTCCTGAAATCGAACCCCGGATGCGGTTTCGCGCGCGTATCGCCGCGCTGGACCGGGCCCTGGTTCGGCCTTTTCGTTTTGTTGTGCCTGGTCGACATGACGCTGGCCCAGGAACCCATCGAATCGGCGCGATCGAGACCTCGGGTCAAGTTCTCCAAACTGAGTTTGGAACAGGGGCTCTCCCAGAGTTCGGTTTTCACCGTCATTCAAGATCGACAGGGGTTCCTCTGGGCCGGCACGGCCAATGGGCTGAACCGCTACGACGGGTTTCGGTTCGATGTGTTCCGCCACGACCCCGACGACCCGGCATCCCTGCCAAACGACTGGATCATCAAGCTCTATCTGGACACCAACGGGGACCTGTGGGTCGCCACCCGCACCGGGTTGGCGAGAACCCGCGAACCCTGGGCCCAGAAGCCGCGGTTCGAGGCCTTCCGGCACGACCCCGATGATCCGCTGGGCTTGGCTCATCCCACGGTCAACGATGTACTGCGCGATGCCTCGGGCAGGCTCTGGGTCGCGACGGGAGGTGGATTGGATCTTTTCGATCCGGAGACCGGCACTTTTCGTCATTACTTCGCCGATCCCAATGCGAACAATGGCCTGGTCGCGAATTTCGTGACCTCGCTCCATGAAGATCGACTGGGGGCGCTGTGGGTGGGAACCGGAGGCGGACTGACGAGGTTGGCGCCGGATCGGGCCAGCTCCATCCACTACATCGACGTGAGCCAGGGCGTGCTTGGAAGGGAATGGACGCCCGACACCTGGCTGTATTTGGAGGCCTTGCAGCGCCGGGCGAAGACCCTGGCCTCGGCGCCGATTCGCAAAGATCACGCACGGGTGCGCCGTGAATTCGAGCTCGTGGACGCCACCCGGGTGCTGCTGGTGGCCATGGGGGAAGGCGTCTCCCAAATCGTGGACGGTGGCCGGCTGCTTCACCTGGATCCTTCCGCGGAAGAAGCGCGAACGATCTGGGACATGAATTTCGAAAAGACCGTGTGGGCGGGTGGTGCACCCAAAAACCGCATCGCCATGCAGTGCCTCGAACTGCAGCCCGGACGCTACGCTCTGGAGGCCTATAGCGACGACAGTCACGCTCCCACTCGTTGGAACGCCTTGGCACCGCGAATGTCGGCGCTCTGGGGGATTCGCGCGCTCGTCGTCACCGAACAGGAGCAGGCGTCCCTTGAAGCTCATATGGCGCAACCGGTGGCGCCGGGCTGGATCGCCGGGCGGTTCGTCAATTCCCTGTACGGCGATCGCGAAGGCCGTTTGTGGGCCGGAACCCGCGGTGCGGGGCTGCTGCAATGGGATCCTGCCCAGTGGCGTTTTCCCGATTTCACACAGTACCGGCGATTGCGACGGGTCAATCTGCGCACCTACAGCAAGCCGGCCCGGCAACGCATCGACGACCTGGTTCAGGCGCAACCGATGCTGGCCCTGTCTCCCGATCACGGCGGGACCGCCCACCTCGCAGAGCGGTTTCACATGGAGCGGGCCGGTTGGCTGGCCGTCGTGACCCAGGGCGAGGGCTTGAACGACCAGATGTTCGATTTTGGCGGGATTCGCGATGCAGACGGGAACCTCTGGAAAAGCGACTACACGCGGACCGTTCACGCCGGCGGCCATGTCAAGAACCGCTTCCAGTTGGATCTCCTGCGGCTCGAGAAAGGCGCCTATCAAGCCTATTTCCAGGCGGACGACAGCCATGGTCCCAACGGCTGGAACATGGCTCCGCCCAGTCGTCCCGAACTATGGGGCATTCGCCTCTATCCGGTTCCCGAAGAACGTATCTCCGAATTTCGCGAAGATTTGGCCGGCTTCGACCATCCGGACTCGCTGGCCGGAAACTTCGTTCGCGGCCTGGTTCAGGACCGCCAGGGCTCGCTTTGGATCGCCACTTCCGACGGGTTGAGTGAACTGGATCCCAATAACCGTACTTTCGTGACCCATCGCCACGATCCCAGGGCTTCCGAAGGACTCAGCATCAGTGATCTGCAGTCGGTATTCGAGGATCGCGCCGAGAATCTCTGGATCGGTTCCGTGCTGGGCGGTCTGAACCGTTTCAACCGCCGTCTCAACCAGTTCAACCACCACACGGCCAGTCCCGCCGCTCCCGAACAGGCCGGCCACCGTGCCGTCCAGGGTTTTGCGGAAGATCGCCGCGGCCTGGTGTGGATCGCCACCGGTGGCGGATTGCGCGTGTACGATTCGATTCGCAACCAGCACCTGCGTGCCGCGGATAGCCAGAGCATCATGAACCGGTTGAAGGTATCGATCACCGATGTCATGGTCGATCGCGAACAGCGGTTGTGGATTGCCACGCGAGGAGCCGGTCTGTTGATCGTGGATCCCGAGCGCGTCGCCCTGGAGGACGAACACGGCAACCCGATACGGGTACCTCCGGGCGAGGAGCGAATCGAACACTACTCGGCCAATCCGCGGGTCAACGGATTGCCCACCAATGTGATCTGGACACTTCACGAGGATCGCCGTGGAGAGGTGTGGGTTGGGACCTGGGGTGGGGGACTCTGTCGCTACAAGCGGGAGGAAGGCGGGAACTTCCAGCTCTTCTACCAGGCTCGCGACGCACCGATCACCCTGGGGCACAACATCGTGAGGGCCGTCTACGACGATCGCCAGGGATGGCTCTGGGTGGGTACCGAAGATGGGCTCGTGGCCATGATCGCCGATGCCGAACAGCCCACGGGATATCGGTTCCAGCGCTATCGAAACCGGATGGGCGATCCCACCAGTATCAGCCACAATTTGGTCACGTCCTTTTACCAGGACCCCCAGGACGACCTCTGGATCGGCACCTACGGCGGCGGCTTGTGCCGGTTACCCCTGGATTCGCGCGAGTCAGGGCGTTTTCAGCGCTATACCATTCAACATGGCCTGCCCAACAACGTGGTCTACGGCATCCTTCCCGACGATCGGGGCGGCCTTTGGATGAGTACCAACAAGGGCGTGTGCCGGTTCGATCCGCGGGGGTTCGGCAGCAAGGCCTTCCAAGCCTATGGCGTCGCCGACGGGCTGCAAAGCAACGAGTTCAACACCAATGCCGCGTTCATGACGCAAAAAGGCGTGATGCTCTTCGGCGGTCCCGACGGATTCAACATGTTCCATCCCGAGCAGATCCACCGGAATCCCTATCCGCCGCCGGTGCTGCTGACCGGTGTCAAGGTTTTCGGGGAACGGCTCGATCTGGAACGGCGACTCGATTCGATTCCGCGACTCGAACTGCCCTATCGCGACAACTTCTTCACGCTCGAGTTCGCCGCATTGGATTTCACCAACCCGAGCAAAAATCGCTTCGCGTACAAACTGGACGGGTTCCACGACGAATGGATCGAAGTGGAGGGTCGGCGCCAGGCCGACTTCACCAACCTCGATCCCGGCGATTACGTGTTCCGACTGAAGGCCGCGAACAACGACGGCGTGTGGAACGAACGGGCTGCGACCTTGGCGATCCACATCGTGCCGCCCTTCTGGCGTACCCTCTGGTTCAGGACCCTGGTGGCGTGTGCCGCGATCCTGGGCCTCCTGTCGCTGATTCGGTTGAGGTTGGTGGGGTTGAAGCGCGAGAAGGACATGCAGGTCGCGTTTTCCAAACGCTTGATTCAAACCCAGGAACACGAGCGCCGGCGCATTGCGGCCGAGCTCCACGACGGGCTGGGTCAAAACCTGTTGGTCATCCACCATGAAATCCAACACGGTTTGACCGATCTGGACGAGCGGGAGGAGGCGCCGCGCGTCCAACAGCTCAACGAGCTATCCGATCTCGTCCTTCACGCCCTCGACGAGGTGCGCCAGATCAGTTATGACCTGCACCCGCACCAGTTGGATCGACTGGGGCTCGAGCGTGCGGTGGAATCGGTCGTCAACAAGGTCGAGCGGGCTACCCCGATTCGTTTCGACCTCGAGATCGATCCCATCGACGCCTTGTTCGCCAAGGAGGTGGAGATCAATTTCTTCCGAATCGTGCAAGAGGCGGTGGCCAACATCGTACGCCATGCCGAAGCCGATCGCGGCCGCATTCGCATCCGTCGCGAGCCACAGCGGGTGGAGGTCACGATCGAAGACAACGGCCGCGGATTTCTGGCGCCGAACGGGGAGCTCGGCGGGTTCGGCCTGACCAACATGCGCGAACGGGCACGGCTGATCGGCGGAACCCTCGAAATCGCCTCCAAGCCCGGGGAGGGCACGACCGTGAGTTTGCGGTTACCGCTTCACTCCTTGCCGGGAGGAGAGACCTCCGCGTCGTCCGAGGACCCGCTTTCGGACGCCGAATCCGGCAAGGTGTGGTGAAACACGCTGTAGTCGATCATCATCCGCCCGTCTTCAAGGGTTGAGAGCACGTCCACGAAGCGATGGTTGATTCGCAGGTCTTCCTTTTGGTAGATGTGACGGCCGTAGACCGTTTGGCCGTAAGTGCCGTCGTGGCCGGTCAAGGTCACGCTGACCGCGACCAATTCCGAAGGCAACTCGTCCCAATCCACGCCGAACAGGGGGCTTTCTTCGTTGATGGGGTGGACGATCTGCCAACTGAGGGTGAAGAAGGGCGTGTGGGAACGTAGGAGTTTCAAATCGTGAATGCGCCGCACGTGCTGGCCCTCGTGGGTGAATTCGTCGATGAGCCCCGAAACCGAGATGTGGGCGTCGACCAGGTCGCTGCCGCGGGCGTTGCCGACCCGGAACATGAGCACCGGTTCGCCGTTGAAATGGGTCAGCAGCATGTTCTCGCTGAACACCAGCGAGGCGCGTGGGCGGGACGCCTTTGCGAACATGATACCGGTGGCCATGGCCACGCTCAGCAGGCCGACGGCCGCCTCGATGGTGACGATGATGTTGGAATAAATGGTGTCTGGCCAGAGTGAGCCGTATCCGATGGTCGACAGGGTCTGGATACTGAAAAAGAAGGCGTCGGCAAAGGAATTGGGCCTAGCGCCGGTGATCGAGCCGGGTTCCAGGAGGTACAGGCAGGCGAAGAAGATGTTGATGGCCAGGTAGCTGATGGCCATGGTCCACCAGAGGCGGATCCAGGAGCCTTCGATGAAAAAGGCGTAGAGATCCTTGCGAAAGCCGGCGGGGGTGCCCTTGCGAATGGCCTTGGTGGGATCCTGGTAACGCTTTTGGGGGATTCGCTTTGCGTGAACCCCGCGCGCCACTTCCGCGGCCGGCACGCTTTGATCGTGGAAATGGCTTTCCTCGAAGGGCGCCATCAGCATGTCGAACGCCACTTGGCACACACAGACCGCGCCGATCACGGTCATGAACCAGAACGAATTCATCGTGCCGCCCGCGGCACCCAGCAGGATGATGAGCAGTCCCGAGAAGATCCGCATGACGATGCGGTTGTGGTCGCTGAGTTCCGCCTGGCGTCGTTCGGTCACCGAATCGATCAGGGCCGTGGCCAAGAAGGTCATGCCCATGGAACCGCACAGCAACCAGCGATACTTGGCCTCGACGGCCTGGGTCGGGTCGAAATGGGTGATCTTGCTGAGGGCGACACCGACGGCGGTCAAGCCGATCTGCAGGGGCAGGTGCCCGTAGAGCCAAATGGGTTGAGACAACGGTTTCTTGCGGATGTGGCTGCCGGCCACGTCGTCGAAGTAGATCCACCACAGGCTACAGATGACCAGCAGGGCGAAACTGGCCTGTCCGACTTCCAGGGCGGGGTTCTTGTCCTTGGCCAGGGTGCCCAGCATCTTCACGAAGGATTCACCGAGGACGATGATGGTGAGCAGGCCGTAGCGTTCGGAGAGGTGTTCGAGATCGAGGGGGTAGCGTTCCGCCAGAAGCCGTGAATGGCGGTGGAAGGGGGTGACGATGATGTAGCTGACGCCCAGGAACCAGGCCACGTAGTTGTAGGGCGGGGGAATCAGGGCGGAGATCAACCAGATCACGGCGCCGACGGCGAATACCTTGGCCCAGTGGCGACTGTAATCTCGTGCGAGCGGCTGGTGTTTGTAACCGCGAAAATAGAGGGTGGCGACAATCGCCTGGGAGGCGGAGAAGGCCAAGACGAATCCGGTATGGGATCCGGCCAGGGCGCGGGGAACCGTGATGGCCATGGCGCCCACCGTGAACATCTGGGTGAAGACCAACATGCGGTGAAGGAAGTCGTCCACATTGTAGCGATTGGCGAAAAAGGTGAAGCCCGTCCATGAAAGCCACAGCGGCGTGAACAACCCCACGAAGCCGACGAATTGATTCACCGACACCTTTTGACTCAGGCCGTTACCCAACTGGATGAAGGCCGCGACGAACACCAGGTCGAAAAACAGCTCCAACCAGCCGGCCTTTTTCTCGTGTTTGGCTCCGGCCATGTGGAACAGGGGCTGATGGTACCAACGGCTGCGCAAGCGATCACCTCGTATGCTCGATTCCAAAAAAGACGAATCCCTCGCCGGGGCCGTTCGAAGTAGGAACTGGGCCGGCACCATCGGTTGCGTATTCGGGACGCGTTCCGAAGATTCGCAAGGCGGGGATAACTCGTTCATTCTAAAAGGAAGATCGCAAAAAAGAAATCCTGGCACCGCGATCTGGTCCCTCGTGACCCGCGCGAGCCGGAACTTTTGCGGAAATGGCGGGCGTTCCACGCGATCCGCCGTGTATAATCAACCAGTTTTCACCTGAAATTACCGTTCTCGTTTCTGAATGGAGAGTAGTCAATCATTTGCCTGAACAACGAAACCCCACATCCCAAAAAGTGGAGGCGCTTTCCCTGGTGGTCGCCGTTTTCAACGATCGCGATCTTCTGCCCCAGTCCGGCCTGAAACTGGCCGAGGCCCTGGCCGAATCGAACCTGGATTGGGAGCTGATCTTCGTCGACGATTTTTCCAAGGATTCCAGTTTCGACCTCCTGCAATCGATCCGCACTCGATGGCCCGACCGCATCAAAACGCTTCGCCTGGCCCGCAATTACGGTCAGCACGTCGCGCTCTACGCCGGAATGAGCCATGCCGAAAAGCCGTGGATTCTCACCTTCGACCTGGATTACGCGCCCGCCATTCACGCGCTGGACGACATTCTGGACCAGGTTCCCCTGCGCCAGGCCGATCTGGTCAACGTTTCGCGGCTGGGCCAACGCAAACAGTCGATGGTGCGTTCGTTCGGATCCTGGTTCTTCGGGTCCCTGGCCAATCGCGTCACCGGCAAGCCGATGGCCGACCCGCTCAGCTCCATCAAGTTGGTCGCACGCTCCATCTTCCAGCAGGGTCGGCTCTATGGCGAGCAACGCCAGTTCCTGGCGCCCCTGGCCCTGAAGCTCGCCGACCAGCCCGTCGAGCTCTCCGTCGAGCTTCCCCCCAAGCGGGGTCGCTCCAGCTTCGGCAGCGAGCAGCTCGTGCGCTTGGCCTTGGATTTCGTGCTGGCCTTCTTCCCGATGTTGTTCACGCGGCTCTTGATCTGGAGCATCGCGCTGGGGCTTTCCAGCGTGGCGGCCGGTGGTCTCTACCTGGTGTTGCGGCTCTTCGGCTGGATCGATCCCTCCACTCACTTTCAAGTGATCTGCCTGACCTTGACCGCGCTTTCCATTCACGGCGTGCTCATGGCCCTGATCGGTGAATATCAGGTGCGAATCCATCGCCTGCTGTACCAGCAGGAATTTTTTCGTTTGGAAGAGGACCCGTGAACATCCTGGCCAACCCCGACACCGAGCGTCTCGAGCTCGGCCCCCAAATCCATCGCTACGACGGATTTCAATACCATCCCCTGGTGACCGAAGACCAACGCGTGGACCTCGCACGTCACCGCCTGCGGCAGGTTGCCTCGGAATTCGATCGCCTCTTGCTGGTCGTCGCGCGTGACGATGCGGGCTTGGTGCGCGGCGTGCTCATCGCCGAGCCCTTCGACATGGGGCGCCGCCATTTCAAGATCGGCATGGCCCATCTCCAGGCCTTCCGGCTCGATCCGACCTACGGCGACCTGGCCGACCGCGAAGCGATGAGAGCGGAACTCTTCGGTGCCTACGAGGCGTGGCGCCGCGAGCGAGGCATCGTGCATACGGCCTTCCGCATCGATTCCGAAGACTTGGAAACCCTGCATTTCCTCGAAGCGCGCGGCTTTCGGCTGATGGATACCATCGTCGCCTACCTGTACAACAAACACGCGATCCGACGCGTGCCACCGCTCAAGAGCCTGTTCCAATTGCGCGACTATCGCGACGACGATCGCGAGGCGATCATCGAGCTGGCATCGGGTCGTTTCCAGGGAACGCGATTTGCGCGGGATGTGGGCTTGAGTGCCGAGGGCCTGAATACCTTCTATCGCGAGTGGGCCGAAAAACTGTGCGCGGGCGAGATGGCCGATCGATTGATGGTCGCCCAGACCTCCGAAGGTCAGGTCGTCGGGTTCCTGGGTTACAAATTGGATCGGATGCTGGAGGAAGTGACCGGTGTGCGCGTGATGGGCGGAGGCCTGGGGGCGGTGTCTCCCAAGGCGGCCGGCGCCTACCCGGCCCTGCTGCGCACGGCGATCGCCGAGGGGGCGGTTACCAACGACGCCGCCGAACTGGAAACCCAGGTACAAAACGGATCGGTCTTGCGGGTCTGGCACGCGCTGCGTTGCACCCAAGTGCGCGTCAACCACACCCTGCACTGCCTCTCCGAACCCATTTGAAACCAATCTGCTTGGAGTTAGCGGATGCTGTGAGAGACGTGGTGCCCGGTGGGTTCATCATGAACTGATCGAAGTAAACCAGCCTCGCAGTTCCCGCATCTTCTGAGGGGCGGCATTGCGGTAGGTTGGTCACGGGCGGTATGCCCGCTGGGCCGACAATTCGAAGTGATTCATTTCATGTGCACTCGAGAGGCGAAAGAGCGGAGCCACTCCTTTTGCAGGAGACGTTTCAGGCTATGTGATTGGGGTCGAGGTACCCGTTTTTTCGTAGGCGACGAAAAGCCTGTAGGTGGAGCAGCCTGCTCCACCAATCGAAGCGACGTCTGCCTCGCCTGATCTTGAGGCCGAAGAGCGAAGCCATGGATTCATGCCGAGAAGCAAAGCCGAGAACCTTTCCTTCTCGAGCACGACAACAAATCCGAACCCTATCGTTTCGATGGGTTGAGCAGGGCCGGTAAGGCAGCCTACCGCACCAGCCCTGCTCAACCCACAAGTTCGGCGAATTTCTTTTGAATGCGGGGACTGCGCAGATTGATGGCTTCGCGGGTGAGAGCCCGGGGAGGTTCTGGGCTTCGCTCTCTGGTGTAACTGTCTTCCGTTCCGTACGTTGCTTCGATTGGTGGAGCAAGCTGCTCCACCTACAGCAACGACGTCACTCTCAGGATGCGGGAACTCCCGAGTGGAGTCGCTTCGAATTGTCGGCCCAGCGGGCCAACCTACAGCGACGACGTCACTCTCAGGATGCGGGAACTCCCGAGTCGAATCGCTTCGAATTGTCGGCCGGGCCTGCAACGACGTCACTCTCAGGATGCGGAGACTCCCAGGTGGTTTGTTTTTTTGGCCTTGGCCTGATTGGCAACTTTTCGGGCCAATGAAAAAATGCGGCGCGAAGGGGCTCCGTTTCTCATCCAAAAACAAAAAAGCCCTCCCGAGGGAAGGCTTTTTCGTTCGAAAAGGAAAGTCCGATTTAAGCGATGCGACGTTTGCGGCTCAAGACGACCGCCGTACCGATGAGCAAGCTGACGAAGGCGATCATGCCCCATTCGCCGAGCGTCGGTACCGTCACCACGCCACCGCTTCCATCACCGATGACACCGTTTTGGTTGACTTCGATGACCGAGTCGGCCGGAATGGGGTGAGTGTTGTCTACGCCAAGACCGTCGGCACCCACGATGATGTTGAAGACCGTCGTGGAACCGTCGGGGAGGGTGTAGGTCACCGTGTATTCACAATCGGGCGTACCCTGGATCGTCAGACCGGTCTGGCCGACGGGGGGGACGAATACGATTTCGGGATCGTCACAACCTGCGCCGGTCACGTCGATCGAAATCTGGTAGTTGACGGCCGGGCCCGTGCTCTCGAAAGAGGTGATGCGCACCGTGAACGCCCCGTCGGAAGGCAAGTCCGCGAAGGAAAGGAATTCGAAATTGATCGTGCCGGTTTCCGAAGAGGCCAACTGGTTGTCGTTCTCGTCGAGCAGGAAGATGTCCAGATCCTGCTCGGCTTCGGCACTGTCGACGAAGACGGAAACCTGAACGGTTTCCCCGGCCACACTGTTGAAGGGGTGGTCGTTGGATTCGCCGGTCGCCAGCGAGACACCACTATCCTGAACGTCCGCCTGGAGAGCGTAGAGGTCGTAGGTGTCCACGGATGAAGCCGCGTCGAAAGCACGCAGTTTGACGGACCAGGTGCCGGTCACGTTGGCGAAAAAGGCGCCAAGCGATTCGCCGCCGGCCGCGCCACCGTCATCGTCTTCGAACGCGAAAGCACCGCTGGGATCGAAGACTTCCATGACCGAGTCGGAGGTCGCCGTTTCACCGCTGGTGTTGGTGACGTTGAAGACGACCAGGTCGTCGGTGCTGGTGACGTTGAAGCTGAACCAGTCCTCGTCGGTCGCACCGGTACTGATGCTGCCGTTGAAGGCATCGTTGTTGGTAAAGGGGTTGGCAGTTTCAATCGTATCGTTGGGCTCCGATTCGGGCGTGATCTGAATCCGCTCGAAGCTGCTGGAATGAGTGGCCAAAAAGGCCTGGTAATCGTTTTTCAGGGAGATGACCTGAGCCCGCAGGGCCGGGTCCATGTCAACGGTGTTCAGATCTTTGCTGGTCATCACCTCTTGCAAGATCCCCGCAGCCTCGAGCTGAGGGCGGATGGCGTCCCACCGTTGCTTCAATTCCTGCTTGGTAGTAGCAAGCGCGTTTACCGAAAGCAGAGCAAGCATAACAAATAGATAACAAACTCTCATATTGATCCGGTTCCTTATCGAAATTGTGGCAACTGCTTAAATTCATGGCTAACTTAACAGAAAATCGATCTTGGAACAATTGGGGTTTTGCAGTTTGCGGAAATAAGAGCTATAAGGGCGGCGCCAGAACCGGGGTAAAAAATGAATCGGGTTACTGTCCCATATAGCCCAGGGACCGCAGGATTTCGCGTTCCGCCTCGTCGATGGCAATTACTTCGGGGGTCTTGCCTTCGGCATTTTCGCCGGCCCCCAGAAACAGGTGCCGATCCTTGGATGCGGCCAGTCCGTCCTGTCCCAGGTCCCGAAATTCGGTGGGATCGGTGATCAGGTCGAAAAAGGAGACGCGCGGAATTCCGCCCGGCTGGGGAACGACGATCAATTTTTCGCGATGGGTGGCGAACGACCGCCAGGCACTCTTCATGCCCACGGTGGGTTGAAATGGATTGACATTGAACTGGCCCAGGTTGGGATGGCCCCAAGCCCGGTGGAGCGGATGGTGCGCCGTCACGAGGCTCAGCGGCGTGCGATCGGCGGGTCCGCCCAGGATCTGTTGCAGCTCGGCGTGGAGGTGATGGTGGTTGACCAGCCAGTCGACGGTGGCGGGCTGGCGGCCCGGCACCTTGATCATGAGCGGCACGTGCAGGCTGACGTCGTAGGTCAGGAGGCTGTGGCCGAAATGGTAGCCGTGTTCGCCCAGGCTCTCGCCGTGATCGGCGGTGAAAACGACGTGCGCGTTGCGCCAGGTCTCGCCCAAATCCGCCGCCAGGGTCGCCACCACCTCGTCGAGCTTGCGCACGGACGCCTTGTAATGGGCGCGGCCGCGGGCCAGCCCGGCCTCGTCCAGGCGCGGCGCGAACAGGAGTTCTTCGATCGGTCGTTCACCCCGATGAACCTCGTCGAAGTAGGTAAAGGGTTGAGATGGCTGGGGATCGAAGTGTTGGGCGTAATCGGCACTGTTATAGGGGAAATGGGTGTCCATCAAGTGGACGTAGAGGAACAGCGGTTTGGTCCGATCCCGTTGGGGCAGTAGGGATCGTAGCGATGCCAGCACCTCGTCTCCGCCCAGGCCGGTCGCTCGGTAGTGATCGAACCCCTGCGCGAAGCCCTTGCGGGCCGAGAGCACCGGGTTGGCGACAACGGCCAGGGTCTCGTAGCCGGCTCCACGGTAGGATTCGGCCAGGGTCGTTTCTTTTTGCGGGAGCGGTGTGACTTGGGTCAGGACCCCCGTTTGACTGGGCAACTTTCCCGTCCACAATGCCGCCATCGCGATATTGGTATTCGAGGAAAAGCTGCGGCATTGACGGTAGACGATCGCATCCCGCGACCACGTCTCGAGAAAAGGGGTCACCTGGGGATCGCCCACGTGATCGTGACGCAGGGTGTCCGCTACGATCAAGATGACATCCGGTTGTCTTTCGCGCGTGCAACCGCCCAGCCAAAGCAGGGTCAGGGTGATGGCCGTTCCGATCAAAATCCTGCGCAGATGGGTGTTCATGGGGCCGCCTAGTTCTGAAGTGCTTTCTGCATGATCAGTTCGTCGTAGCGCCGATTGGCGGGGTGATTCGGGAAGCGTCGACCGAATTCCTGAATCCATTTGACTTGCTGTTGGTCGTTGCCCTGGAGGGTGTGGAAGAGGATCAGTTTTTCGAGGACGCGTGCATCGGCGGGTCGCTGTCGTTGGTATCCTTCCAACAGCTCGATGGCCGCCTGTGCCTCACCCGAATGGAACAGCACGTCGCCGCGCAGCGGGATCAGGCGCGCGGCTTTGGGATGGCGATCGAGGTAGTCCAGGGCCACGTCGAACTTGCCCAGGGCGACACATGCCGCGACGTAGTCTTCGGCCAACTGGATCGATCTCCGTACCGTACGCAGGTGACGGTGTAACCAGTTCCAGCGTTCCTGGTCGAGACCGCGTGCCTGCAACAACACGGCCTGGGCGTGGATCGCCGCTTCCTCGGGCTCGTCGGCCTCGCGAATGGGTGCCATGACCCGCTCCGCATCCTCCAGTTTCTTGTCGCGAATGAGCAGCAGCCCCTTCAATGCCAGTGTTTGCTGATCCGTGGGATGCAGTTCCAGCCATTGGTCCAGGATGGCGTATGCCAATTCTGGATTGCCATGACGCAGGCTGAACAGGGCCAGGTCGCGGACGATGCGCGCCAGGATGGCGCGGGCGGTGGCATCGCTGTCGAAGGCCTGCCGCTCGCGTTCCGGCAGGGCCAGATACTGGTCGAGAAACGAGTCCGTCCGGTACTTGGGACCGCCCAGCCACCAGACGGATCCGATGGGGTGGGTCCCGGCGATGCCGGCGACGGCGGAGGCGTCGCCGAACCAGACGATGGTTCGCTTGCCGGCTTCCGCGGCCACCAGAAGTCGTGGCCAGGCACCCAACGATTCCGGAGCCTGTTCGGGCAGGTCCAATTCGGGATGGCGTGCCCGATAGTGGTCCAGGTGTTTGTGCAGCAGATCGAGGTGCAGCACGACCAGATCGGGTCGTCGGTCGAGGGCGTCCTGCTCGTATTTGAGGCTGAAAAAGGAGGCGTCGTCCTTCACCAGCACCAGCGTGTCTCGAGGCAGGTCCCCGCGGATGCTCTCCGCGAGGAAGGAAGCGTAGCGGTTGTGGGTGACGGGCTGGTCGAGATGCAGCCAGAGTACCGCCGCGATCGAAAGCGCGACGGAGGCGACCGTGCCCCACGGGGCTTCCACGAAGCGCGACACCTTGTAGAACTGAATGATTCCCAGGAAGATAAGCCAGGCTGCCGAAAGGAACAGAGCGAAAAAGTAACTGTCGCGATCGAGGCTGTTGGCCAGGCCGTGGGAGACCAGGGGCAGGATCGAAATGAAGGCGACACCGAGAGTGATCGCCAGGCCCCGAGCCGGTTTCGGCCGCACGCCGCGAACCAGCAGAACCACCGTGGCAACGCCAGCGGCGGCCAGCAGCCATCCTGGCCCGCCCCCGAACACCTCGGGCAGGACCGCGGCGATTTGGTGTTGCAGCAGGGTCACCACGTCGCCTTGTTCGACCAGGCGATCGCGGTACTCCGCCGCCAAAAAGTAGTCGATCCAGCCTTTCAGGCCCGTTCCATGGGGCCAGATGAAGGCCTGGTCGCGCTGCGCGGCGAGTACCGGAACCAGGTACAACAGGCTCAGGCAGGCGGCGGGCAGCATACCGCGCACCAGCCGAAGGATGTGGTTCGGTCGGGTGAGCAGCACGTGCAGCGCGGGGATGACGCCGAAGAACAGCGAGAAGGGATGGATGGTGACGGCAACGGCCCAGCAGATCCACAGGTTGCGCCAGTGATCGGGTCGTTGCCCGTCCCGGTACCGCACGAACTGCTCCAAAAACAGGACCAGCCACAGCCACTGCCAAATGTAGACTTCGGCCGCGACGGCGTAGTCACGCACGAGGGGCAGCGCCATGGTGGCGAAGGCGGCCAACGGGGCCAAGACCGTGGCCGAGCGGGTCGTCGGTGCCGAGGCCCGGAAGAGGCGGGTCGTGGCGATCATCAGGAGCGAAGCCGAGACCGCCGAAAACAGGTGGAGTGCCTTCACGGGCTCCAGGAAAAAGAACAGCTTGGTCCATAGCCAGGCCGGGATCAGGTAGCCCGGGAACCCGGGCGGGTGGGTCAATCCGAAGGTGGCCGCGGCGGCGGCCATTTCACCCTCGTCGCCAAAGCCTAGGCCGGCCGGGAGCGTCCGCACGTGGAGACCGAACAGGACCGACGCCAGGAGGATCGTGACCAGGTGCTCGGCCCAAAAGCCCTTGTGGGACGGGTGTTGTCGCTGTTTGGGTTGCTTGCCTTTTTTTGCCAAGATCGGGACCTTTTATGACGGGTTCAAGAACACAAACCATAAAGGGTGCCGCGCAAATCGGCAAGTGTTTCACGCCGGCATCCTGCCCGGCAGGGGCGTTTTTCCCGCACTCTGCGGCTCAGTCGTGGCGCAGGGCTTCGATGGGATCGAGCTTCGCGGCCTTGACCGCCGGGTAGATCCCGAACACCAGTCCCACGGTCGCGCACACCAGGATCGCGGGCAGCACCGCCGCGCCCGACCAGGCTACGGCCCAGCCCGAGTACAGGGAGATCCCCTTGGCGATCGCGAAGCCGATGGCGATCCCGATCAGCCCACCGAGCGTTGAAATCGCGAAGGCCTCGATCAGGAACAGGCGTTGAATGTCGCGGCGACGCGCGCCGATCGCCCGCCGCAGGCCGATCTCGCGCGTGCGTTCCAGAACGTTGGCCAGCATGATGTTCATGATGCCGATGCCGCCCACCAGCAAGGAGATGCCGGCGATCGCGGACATCACGATGTTGAAGATGTCCTGGGTGCGGCGGTGCTGTTCCAGCAAGGCCTCGGGTACCACCAGTTCGAAGTCGTCGACGCCGCGGTGACGGCTCTCCAACAGGCGGTTGAGGCCCGCGGCGGCCTTGCCGGTGTCCATGCCCGCCGCGATCTGGAACCGGCACTCGTCGAGTTCCTCCTCGAGGAAGTTGAAGGGAAAGCGATTCAGCGCGGTGTCGATGGGAATGAAGATGCGGTTTCGCGGGGAGTCGATGCGCACACCCTGAAACTCGGAACGGCTGAGGTTGCGATCCGCCAACACGCCCACGACCCTGAACCAAAGGTGATTGATCTTGACCTGGCGATCCAGGGGCGGGCGGTTGCCGAAGAGGTCGAAGGCCGCCTGGCTGCCCAACACGCAGACCCGTGCACCGCGTTGGCCGTCCAGGTCGAGCAGGGGCCTTCCGGCCGCCATCTCCAGTTGACCGAAGGCGAAGATGTCGGCGGTCACCCCGGCCACCGTGGCGTCGCTCTTGCCGGTCTCGCAAAAGATCTCATAGGTGCGCACGCGTTTGAGGGCGGTGGCGCCCACCAGAAAGGGGAGGGTCTCGCGAGCGATGGCCACATCCTTCAACGAGAGCCCCAGCGAGTCCTCGCGGACTTCGGCCAGGCGATCGCGGGGGACCGCCTTGGTCTTGACGATCACGTTGCGCATCCCCATGGCGTCGATCAACTGCAGCGCTTCGCGTTCGGCGCCCTCACCGATGCTCAACATGGCGATGACGGCGCCGACACCGAAGATCATCCCCAGTAACGTAAGGAAGGTACGCAGTTTTTGCGTGCCGAGTTGTTCCAGTGCCTCTTTGGCGTCCTGTATCCATTCGTTCACGGTGCGCTCTCCTCGGGATCGGCGAGGGCGATGCGGTCGCCGGACTGCATGCCTTCCACGATGACGGTTCGGCTGGGTCCCCGCGTGCCGGCAACCACCTCTCGTCGCACGGCACGGCCGTTCTCGATCACGTGGACCCAGGTCTGGTCGCTTTCCGAGAACAATGACTGGTTGGGCACCGCGACGACCTCGTCGAGGCGGGCCACGAAAATGCGGGCCCGCACCCTGCCTCCCGGGATCATCAGGTCCGGATCGGTGTGTTCCAGCGCGACGATCGTCTCGAAGAACTTGACGGGGCTGTCGTGATCGATCGCCTGGGCCAACGGACTGATCGAGCGCACGGCGCCGCGAAAGACGCGACCCGGCGCCGCATCCAGTTCCAGCAGGACCTCCCGCCCTTCCGCGATCCCCTGAGCCTCGCTCTCCAGCACCGAAACCACCGCTTCCATTTCACTCAGGTCGGGGATTTCGCCGATGGTCGACATGCTCCAGATGGTCATCCCGGCACTGGGGGCCTCGCCGCGCCAGTTGCGCTTGTAATAGAAGGCCCCAGCGTGCGGGGCGCGGATCTCCATGTGGGCCTTCTGGTCGTTGAGCCGGTTCACTCGGCTCTGGTCGATGCGGCGCCGCACGGCGAGCAGGTCCAGGGTGGTGGCGCGCTTTTCTTCCTGGCGATCGAGCAGCTTCCCGTAGTGATCTTTCTTGGCTTCCAACAAGGCCAGGTCGATTTCGTTGTCGATCAGGTCACTGCGGCTGAAGAGGTGTTCGTCTTTGAGGGCGAACCGTTGGGCGATGTCGTTTTCTTTTCCGATCATCGCGACCTGATCGGTCAATTCCCGCCCAGCCTTGGCTTGGGTGCGTTTCTCGCTGCCGATTTCCAGGTCCCGCTGCGCCACCTTGGCCTCGGCTTCGGTGAGCTCCTGTGTCATTTTACTGTCGTCCAAACGCACCACGACCTGATCGGGGGCGACTTCGGTGCCTTCCTCGATCAGCCACTTGATCACGCCCTGGTGGATTTGCGGCGGTGGTTTGATGGGTGTGGTGCGTACCGCCCGCAGTTTTCCTTCGGCCTGGACCACGATTTCGAACGGGCCCTTCCGGATCTCGACCGAATACACCTCGGGACCCTTGCGTTCGTTGCAGGCCGCGCTCGCCAGAAGCGATGCCAGGGCGAGCCGGAGAACCACGCCTTTCATGGGATTCGTGCTGTTCATGTGCCGTCTCCCTGGGCCGCTGTCTGGTCGGGTAGGACCACCTGATCGCCCTCTTTCAAACCCGCCAGGATTTGGATTCGATCGCCACTGCGCAGCCCGACCTCCACCGGTTGGCGCCGTTCCCCGCGCCAGCGGGTGCCGATCAGTTTCGCGTAGGGATTCAAACCTTCGAAGTGCAGCGCGTCGCGCGGAATGGAAAGCGTGTCTTCGACGCGATCCACTTCGATTTTCAACTTGGCCGTCATCCCCGGGCGCATGACCTCCGGGTCGGGGTTCTCGATCGCGACTTCCGCGTCGAAGACCGTGCTGGGCTTGTTGTGCGATTTGGCGCGGAAGATGCGCCCCAGGCTGCGGATCGAGCCGCGGTACACCTTGTCGGGGTTGGCGTCCAGGCGGATTTCCACCGGCTGACCGGCCGTCACTCTTCCCGCGTCCACCTCGGCGATCGTGGCCTTGACCGACATGGTTTTCAGGTCGGGAATTTCCGCGAGCGTCATGCCGAACCAAACCGAATCGCCGATCTTGACTCTTTCACCGTTCCAACCGCGCTTGTACACGATCAGCCCGTCTCGCGCCGCGGTCACACTCAGCTTCTGGATATCGGCACGCATTCTGTCGACCCTGCTTTGGAGCATGTTCAGCTCGTTTTCCGCCTGGATCGTCGCGCTCTCGCGATCGCGCTTCATGCGCGCGATCCTGCGTTCCAGCGAAGCCACCTGCAAGTCGAGTTTCTTCGCTTTCAGTCTCTCTTTTTCCAATTCGGTTCGGGCCTGGATCTCCTCGGGGACCTTCACTTTGCGGCGCTGCTTGTCTGCCTCCGCGCGAGCCTCCACCAGGGAGAGCTCTTCCTTCTCGAGCGCTTCGATCCGCTCCAGTCGCCGTTTCTCGATGTCCTTTCGCCGTGCGTCCAGCTCCGACAAGGTCGATTGCAGTTGCTGTTGTTGTTCCTGGTCGGCGAATCTGGCGACCGGCATACCGGCTCGCACCATCGAGCCCTCGGGGGCCAGGTAGTCGAGTCGAAAACTCCACGCATTGGCGATCTTGGGGCATTCGATGTAGATCGAGTTGTCCGAAACCAGCGAACCCGAGGCCTCGATGGTGACCTGCATCGGCTGGCGCGAAACGAGGTAGATATCGCGTTCGGGATGTGAGCCTTCCCGCAGCCGGTCGCAGCCTGTCGGCAAAAAAAGGAGCAATGCCAGGGAGACGGCCTTTGCGAGACCCATCCAACTGCCATGGGCGGGTGCGCCGGTCTCGCGGAGGTGGGTGGTCGATTCATTCATCGGGCACTCCCGCGGTGAGCTTCGCCGGTGTCGTCGGCGGTGAAAAGCGCGCCACGAGCAGGGTTCCCTCGGACAGTCCGGATCCGTCGTCGATGGCCATGTAGAAATCGTCGAACCCGAGCGGATGCACCAACAACGGCTCCCGATCGCGGGCCTGAATCCAGTATCCCGAAGCGTTCCACTGGACCGCGGTCATCGGGACCAGTAGCGCGGAATCCACCTTCACGAGCTGAATCGCGGTGCGGGCACTCATGCCCGGCCGCATCCGATCCGGATCCATCCGGTCCAGTGCCACCACCACCTTGAAATGAATGCTCTTGCCCCAGGTCCTCTTTTGGATGGCCTGTTTGGACACGGAGCGTACCTGCCCGGTGAGTTCGATGTCGGGGTAGGCGTCGAGCCTCGCGGCTACTCGCTGGCCCTCCTCGATTTGCCGTCGTTCGAATTCGGTGACGTAGACTTCCAGTTGAAGCCGGCTCAGGTCGGGAATGTTGACCACCGGACGGGTCGATTGCACCGAATCGCCCGGTTGGAGCTTGCGATTCTCGCCCATTTTCTCTTCGTAGATGACCACGCCGCCGCGCGTGGTTTTCAGCTCCAAGGATTGGCGCAGTTGGCGGGCATGGGCCAGCTTCGTTTTCAGGAGTTCCAGGTTCAGCGCCGAGCCCTTGATTTTGTCGCGTGCATTGGCTTGTTCCTGCTCGGCATTGAAACGCTTTCGTTCCAGGTCGGTCCGGCTTTTGGCGAGGGCCAGTTGGAAGTCGTGGTATTCGCGGGCCTTGCGAAGATCTTCGGGCACTGCCGCATCGACGTTCGCGATCGCCATATCCAGTTCCGCCTCTTCGATTTGGCGATCGAGGTCCAGCTTCTGGTCGCGCATCTCGGCGATCAGGTTCTGATGCTTCTTTTCTTGTTCCTCCAGGTCCTTTTCCAATTGCTCGATCTTGTCCACCATACCGCTGTCGTCGAAGCGTACGATGGCTTCCCCGGGCGCGGCCGTCTCTCCCTCGGGCTTCATCCACTGAATGGTCACGTTCCATTGCTGGGTGCGCGGTGCATAGAAACGCTCGGAATTCTCGGCCGCCAAGGTGCCGCTGAGAACCAGTTCCTGGTGGAAAGGGCCGCGTTCGATCCGTGGTTCGGTATCGCCGGCCGCCACCGTGATCCCGGCGATCAACACCAAAAACGAGAGGGCCGACCGAACCAGACTCCTGAGCCCGTCAGGCATGGGTTTGTCGATGTTCTTCTGCAAAGATTTCTCCGTCTTTCAGGCGCACGGTGCGCGAAGCGTAGGCCGCGATCTCTTCCTCGTGCGTGACCATGACCAGGGTGTGCCCGGCCTCGTTCAGCTCCACGAACAGCGCCATGATATCGGCGGACGTGGTGCTGTCCAGGTTACCCGTGGGCTCGTCCGCCAGGATGATCGCCGGCTCGTTGATCAACGCGCGGGCGATGGCCACCCGTTGGCACTGACCGCCGGATAACTCCATCGGCCGGTGGTGCATCCGATCGCCAAGGCCCACACGCCGCAGCATCGAGGCCGCACGTTGCAGGTCGATCTGGCGTTCCCGGCGATAGAGCAGTGGTAGGGCTACATTTTGAAGGGCGGTTTTTCGGGGCAGTAGGTTGAAATTCTGGAAGACGAAACCGATCTCGCGATTGCGAATGGTTGCCAGCTCGTCGTCACCGCGGCGGTGGACCTCGGTACCTTTCAATCGGTAACTTCCCGAATCGAATCGATCCAGGCAACCGAGAATGTTGAGGAGGGTGGACTTACCGGAACCGGAGGAGCCCATGATGGCCACGAAATCGCCGGCGGCAACCTCGAAGGATATGTTTTTCAGGGCGGTGACCCGAAGGTCGCCCATGTCGTAGACCTTGGTGAGTTGATGCATCGATATCATGAAAGCCTCGAGTGGGGGATCATCTACAGAAGTGTGGTCGAGATTCACTTTGGGTGGGTCGTCAATCAAATAATATGATTGGAAAATGTCCTGAAAAGACGACTTTTTCTAGAGGGTATCCAGAGCGTCTTGATTTTACACCGCGGCGTTTTTTCAAGTGTCGACATGAGTTGGTCGAGTCATGGGTCTTTTTATTTTCATTTGTGTTTTTACCATGTTTTTGTATTTTTTTGTTCCGTTTTAAATCTGCTTTTCCTCTTGCGACTCGGTCACGACCCAACCCCTGGCACTCCGTTCATATATTAATGTATGGATACCCACCACCGAGCCGGGGCGCTTCGGTCAAGGTCGTGGGCGCCCTTTTTACCTTAGGCGAAATACCCATGAGTGTTGTATCGCTCTTGGCCGAAAAAAAGGGTTTGCTCTTGTCAATCACGACGGAATGAGGCTTTGCCTGGCCGAGTTTGGGTGAGGATTTGGTACGATTTGACCCCTTTGAGCCGTTCGCTAATCGGCAGATTGATTGCTGTCAAACTCAAGAAAGTCGAGTTTTCAAAAAAGCGCATCTGTGATGGATTGCTGCGTTTTGCTTGTGGAAGATATTTCACTTGTGCGGTCGTTTTAATTTGCTAGAGTCCCTCCTATGGTTGGATGAAACACGTCATTTCGGTACCTCTCGGCGAACGGCCGTGTCGTCCTTCCCTGCGGGCATGTCGATTCCATGATCGGGTGCGCCGCGAGATCCCAAGGAGTTCAAATGATTCAGATTTTGGTAACGAGTATCAGTGATTCTGGCTGCACGGACAAAATGGCCGCCAAGATCGCTGAAGGCGCACGCGAGATCAGGGACACCACTGTCATTACCAAAACAACCGAGACGGTGACGACCAACGACTTTCTGGAAAGTGACGGAATCCTTTTCGGGACACCGGTTCATATGGGTGCACCCGATTGGCGTATCAAGAAGCTGCTCGACACCGTAATCGCGCCGTTGTGGATGCGCGACGAGATGGTCGGCAAAATCGGTGCGGTGTTCGCCACCGGGAGCGGATTCGGCAAAGCCGGTGGCGGTGCCGAACTGGCCATGGTTTCGATGCTCAACACCCTGGCCGAACTCGGCATGATCATCATCCCCCTGCCCAAGAACACGCCGGGCTACGCCAAGGGAGGGATTCATTGGGGACCCTACGCGCGCACGGGAAACGACGAGCAGGAATCGATCGGCGTACAGGATGATCAATTGGAGGCGGCCGCGTGCCACGGGATGAACGTGGCGCGTGCAGCCCTGGCGCTCCAAAACCAAATCGTGTTTCACCACTCGTGAGCGCGGGAATGCCCGCCCGGAGCGGGCGGGCGACCACCAAGCGTGGATGCCGTTCATCCGAACACAGGGTTTTTATGAAAAGGCTCCCCTGAATCGGCCGGGTATCCAATGCGAATCGGAATCGGCGTCAGGTATCGGCGATTGACCTAAAAACAGGCATCTTGCCGAGACCTGACGCCGGAGGCCTGGTCGCGTGCCCATCCGGGCGAACCAGCTTGGCGATTGCGATTTATTCGTTTCTGGATGGGTACTAGGTTGCGGGTGGATCGAAGCGTTTCTTGAGGGTGAAGGCCTTGGCGGAGGGGCCTTCGTCCGCCAAAAGCGCCAACCGTCGTTTCCCTTCGTATTCGTCCGGGATCACCCCGGCCTCGACCCACCACAAGACCAGGCTGGGCTGGCCTTTCATGCGCTCGAACCACTGAAGGCGATCCGCGAATACCTTGACGTGGTCCGTATGGTAGGTGAATTCGAATAGGGAATCCGGGTCTTCCCAGACCGACATGTTGATGATCATGTGGGGGTCATCGTAGGGGTTGATGTCGGTGCTGTTGCCCGAATCGGATTTGAGGCGCCACACGAAACCGGGGGCTCGTTCGGCGAGGGCGTTGATGGTGTCCAGTTGGGTTACGAATCCCTGCATTCTCGGATCGTCCAAGGGATACAGGGCGCGGGCCACATTGTACTGGGCCAGGTGGTACGTAGTCATCGTTCTCGCTCCGTTGGGTTTGAAAGGCAAAAGTTCAGCATTTCTAAGAACATGTACATATGATAACGAAGTCGTGGGGGAAAAGTCTGAAGGCTTTCCTCGCCGATGGCCAGGGGTGAACCCGAGATGGACAGGCGCCATCGGGCAGGCGTTGGGCGGGGGGTGACCGGCGTCACCGCCTTCGCCGATCTCCGCCATTCACGACGGCCTTTCTGCCGTTCACGACACGGCGCCTTTCGCTGCCTCCAGCCGAGGGTGAGATTTCCGATAGCGAGCCCGCTATCGGTCGGCTCGCAATCCAGGAGGTATCGCTCATGTCCGCCGCGTTCGTTCGTATCCTTATCGTTCTGGTTCCCACATTTCTCATATCCCCTGTCGCCTTTGGCCAAGCCCCCCGAGTAACCGATTTTCTGCCTACCGGTGGCACGACCGGTACCACCGTCACCCTGACCGGCACCAATTTCCTGCCCACCGTGGACACCGAGGTTTCGGTCCGCATCGGCCTGGTCGACGCCGAGATCCTGAGCCACACCGACACGGAACTCCAAATCACCGTGCCGGTGGGCGCCACCACCGGGGCGATCACGGTCACCACCGAGAATGGGACCCACACCACGGGTCGGGTGTTCCACGTCCTGTTCCCGCTCGCCGGTTCGGTATCGCTGCCCGTCGGATTGGATCCAACCGATTTCGACCTGGTCGGCACTTTCGGCGTGGGCTCGCTCACCGGCTCAAGCTACTCTGTCTCGGCCAGCGCCAGCGATGATTCGATCATCGCCGCGGTTCCCAAAAACGGCGACGGCAACATCTTTCTGGGTCGCTATTGCCCTGACCGCGACACGAGCGGCCCCGTGATCGATGCGGCCAGTACCGCGTTGGCGCTGTTGCTCAACCAGCCGTTTTTCGTGACGGACAACCCCCAGCGTTACGCCTACCTGGCCGACCTGGCCACCGGCAACGCCACGGTCGGTCAGAAACTGAGTGAACTGGAAGCCCTGGTCGAGGAGCACTGGGTCTTGACCTCGGACCCGCTAACCAACCAGGCGGTGATCGACAAGGTCGCCGAAGCGGTGTCGGCCCTGGTCGATATCCTGCCTGCCGATTCCCATTCCGATCTGAGCGCCTCGCGCAAGTTCGATGGCCGCGTGCAAACGCTGGGGACCGATTGGCTTACGCCGAAATTCCAGGACGGTTCGCCGCCCGGTGTGGCGGTCGCCGCGCCGGACGGCCTGCCCTCCGACTGGGTGATCAACGTGGCCCGCATCGACCCGGAACAGGCTGCGCTGGACAACGGGCTCAACAGCATTCTGGCGCTCGAGAGCACGGCCTTCACGCGCGAGACCTACGCCCAGCTCGGCATCGTTCCCGCCAAACAACTTTCGGCGAAAATCGATATCGTGTCGTTTGCACTGGACGCGCTCAGCCAGAGCCTGATCGGCGACGGCGAAGATCCGCTGAACCTCCAGAACGAGGACGATGCGATCTACATCCTGCGCATGTACAGCGGTGCGGTCATCGATACCAGTCCCAACGACGAGGACAGCACGCTCATGGATGCGATCGACAGCACCGCCTCCAGCGTGGCCACGCGCGACAAGATCACGGCCACGGCATTGAACCTGACGATGGTCGTACTGGACGCGCTTTCGCTGTTCGACAAGACCGGCGACCACGCCCTCGTGGGTCAGGCCTTTCGCGATATGGTGAGCGGCGGGTACACGGTCTCCTACAACATGATCAATACGCTGGTGACCGACATCGAGAGCGGGGCCGTCAGCGATACGGCCACCATCGCTTGGCGTGTCGGCACCACCGCGTTGGAAATTTGGAAGGAAATGTTGCGGATCAAGGCCCTGGCCGGTCTCGGCGCCGCCCAGGGCAAGCTCGCCGGGTTGATCTCCAAGCTGTGGGTTCCGCTGGAAGTGCTGTCCAAGATCTCGACGGTCGGTAAGATCGGCGAGCGCACGGCGGCGCTGCTGGGCACCTCGCTCGGCCCCAACGTCACGCCGCTGGAATCGAGTCTGGTATTGGTGGGCGACCCGCTGGCGCCCAAGATCACCTCGCTCAATCAAGTGGGCTTCACCTTGGCCCCCGGCGATTCGCTCACCCTGACCGGCCTGCGTTGGTGGACCGCCGCTCCCGAAATGAACAAGATCTGGTTCGACACCACCAGTGCGCCCGGTGAGTCGCTGTCCGGCGATGACCTGACGCTTACCATTCCGGAGAACCTGAGCCCGGGTACCTATACCCTGGCCGCCTCCAGTCCGCGCGGCGGGCCACGCGCCTTCGCCACGCCGGTCACGGTGCAACGCCGCCCGCTGCTGCAAAATCGATCCCCGTCCAAGGGCTTCGCCGCTGCCGGCGCGAAACGGGGCGCCGAGCCTTTTGCGGACTTCGCGGGCACACCGGTCACCATGCACGGCAGCTTTTTCGATCCGGCCAGCGATCCCGCCGACATGGTCCTCTTCGGCGAAACCGGCGCCGTCATCAGCGGCGTCGAAACGACCGAGATCACCGCGCGGGTGCCGGCTGGTCTCGATCCCGGTCCCACCGAAGTGTCCATCAAGGCCGGTGATTCGGAATTGGCCAGCGCGGCCCTGGAGTTTCTCGTGTTGGATGCGCCCGTTCTGACCGCCATCAGCCCGACCGAAGCCAAAGGGTTCGCCACCCTGGTGCTTGACTGCGAAAACCTTTCCGGCGTCTTGGAAGAGGTCGTGGTGCGCTTCGGCTTCACGGGCGGACCCGTCGACGTGGCGCCGATTTCCACCGACGACAAACGCCTGACGGTGCGCTTGCCGACCGCGGTCCCCGAGGGTGAGATGGCCTCGGTCACGGTGTTGACGCCCGCAGGCGCCAGCGCGTCGATGATGGTGACCCGCCTGGCCGGACTCACCGACGGCACCACCTTCACGGTGGGCGATTTAAGCGCCGCCCACGCACCGCTGGACGGCGTGATCAGCCTGGGCGACGCGATTTTCTACGCCGATTTCGAGGGGCACTTCATCGATAGCGGCAGTTTCGACGACGAGAACCGCTTCGAGCTGACGACCGTGACCCTGGATGACGAGGACAACGAAGTGGGTCGCGAGACCACCCTCGAAGCGGTGCCCAGCGGCTTTACCCTCTACGAACCCACCGGCGGCCACGAATGGCTCCATCGCCGGACGCGCACCGTTCGCGAAGGATCCGGAGCCGTGCTCGGCGATACGGGGTGGGTGGCCGAGGAGAACCTGGACATGGCGCCGTTCGGCACGCCCGAAGACGGCGATTTGGGCATCGTCGATTGTGGCCGCACCTTCACCGATACCATCAACGTCCCGGCCACCACGCCCGGGACCGCCGGTGGTTCGCTCGAGTTCGGCTCCATCGCCGGCGGCCACGACATCCTTCAGGGAACGGGCGGTAAGCCGACGATCGACGACACCTCGCTGGGCGTGCTCGGCAAGGGTCAGGTCATCAAGGACCTGATCCTCTCGGGCGGGACCCTGACGATCGCGGGGACCGCGGGCGAATTCACCGGATTGGAGATCAGCGGCGCCTTGGGGAAGGGCATCGAAATTACCGGTACGGGGCACAAGGTCGAGGCGAGCGTGTTCGAGTGCTCCGCCGAGGGTGTCAAACTCAGCCCAGGCGCCGCCTACAACGAGCTGGACATCGTCTCGGGCGGCAACGCCATCGGCCTGACGATCGACGACGCCACCAACAACCGGGTCACGGGCAGCATCGGACTGAGCGCGAGCGAGACACCGCTCACCAACGTGCTGACCGGATTGTTGATGCGGGCCAGTGCCAACGCCAACGTCCTGAGCCTGACTCGGGTCCACCAAGCGCTGAGAGGCTACGCGATCGATCTCAACGGCGCGGCCGACAACCAGTTGACCGTGACTTCGGTAGACTGCACGCTCGGCGCCAAAGGCGTGGTGTTCGGCGCCGAGATGGGCATGGAGACCTCCTCGCCCGTGACGGCCAACACCCTGAAAATCGGTCTTCTGGAGGGTGCCGACGGTGCGGGAATTCTCGTCAATCGGGCCGACGCCAACGTGATCGAAGACTTCGCGATCGAGGCCTGCGGCGGCAGTGGCATCTTGATCGAGGGTCCGATGGTGGCGAGCACCGTCCTGCGCAACGGCACGGTCGGTCAGCTCGACGCCGCGGGCGACGACCGCCAGAACGGGGCCTGGGGGATTTCGGTTTTGGCCGCGGATCTCACCGCGATTCAGGATGTTCGCGTGGGCAACAACGGCGAAGGTGGCGTGCAATTGAAAGACATCGCGGCCACGAAGGCCGGACCGACCCTGCTCCAGGACGTCAGCGCCGAGGGTATGGCGCCGCCCGTACCGAAACGCGGCATGCCCACCGTCGGTTTCGCCATCGACAACAGCAGCGGCGTGGTGTTGATCGACGGGTCCAGCGAGGGCTACGAGATCGGCCTGCGGATCAGCGGCCCGATGGCCGCGGATAACCAGGTCTACAGCCTCGATCCGGATGATCCCAGCACCTACGACGGCAGCACCGTCGGTGTGGTGGTGTCCGACGGTGCTTCCGTCAACCAATTCAGAAATCTCTTGGTTACGAAGGGCGCCACCCACTACGAAGTGGGTTTGGGCTGCGACCTCAACCAGTTCACACGCTGTACCGCCACCGGCGAAGCCGGCAGCGAGTTCGGGTTCCACCTGACGGGCGCCTCCCAGACGATCCTGAACGGCTGCCGCGTCACGGGCACCACCGAAGCGGGCTTGGCCGCCACCGACGCCCAACAACTCGAGGTTTTCGATTTCGCCGTACACCAACCGGAAAAGGACGCCATGCGGTTGTCCGGGGTGATGGCGGCCCAGATCGGCTCCGACGCGGCGGGCGGCGAAGTCAACCTCTCGGCTTTCGGTCGCAACGGTATCCATCTGTTGGACTGTGCCGACATCTCGATTCGCAACACCAACGTCTACGGGCGTGACGACGGCACCATCACCGGGGTCAACGGCATTCAACTGAGCGGCGCCACCATGGGTGTGCACATCGGCGTACCCGGTACGGAGGGATCGGTCGCGGTCAACGGTACCAGCGGCAAGGCGATCTTTCTCGACAACGACACGGTGGACGGCATCACCGTTCGCAATGCGTTCATCGGTGCGCTGGGCGATGACTTCGGCTTCGTCCACGGGCCCATGACGGCCGGCAACACGGGCTACGGCATCTTCAGCGACGGGGCCGCCTCGGTGATCGTGGGTGAACCGCTGGGGATATCCCGCAACACGATCAGCGACAACGCGCTCGGCAACATCTTCGCTTCCGGCGCCGACGGCGGCATTTCGATCATCGGCAACACCATCGGCGACGGCCCGGGCGTGACCCCCGTTTTCGGCATCCACCTGACCGACGGCCTCGGCTTGGCCACGGTGCGGGACAACCTGATCGAAGGATGTGCGACCGGTGTGTTGATCGATGGCGGTGCGCACGACACGCGCTTCGCCAACAACGACATTCGCGACAACACCGGCGACGGCGTGACGGTGGACGGCGCTTCGACGAACCACAACAGTTTGCGCGGCAACCGCATCACCCGCAACGGGGGCAAGGCCATTCGGCTCGTGAACGGCGCCAACGACGGGATTCAGGCGCCCACCGTGACCGAGGTGATGAGTTCGCGCGGCCGCGTTCAGGGCAACATTCCCAGCGGGCTCGACCCCGGCGCCGAGGTTCATGTCTTCGCCGATCCCGACGACGAAGGGGCGACCCTGGTCGGTACCGATCTACCCAAGAACAACCGCTTCATCACCTTCTCGCGCATCCCGGTCGGCATGAAGATCACGGCGACCGTCACCGACGCGGTCGGCAACACAAGCGAGTACGGCGGCTTCTCGGGGAGCGGCGCCGGCAGCGCACCCGGGCTTTGGGTGTTCGCCTCGAATCGTCACGATCCGGGCGGCGAGATGGACATCTATCGCTTCTTCGCGGGCGAATCGGACCCCTCGCGATTGGTCTCGAACCTGGAAGAGGACACCCGCCCGCGTCTGGCCCCCAACGGGACGGACATCGCCTGGTCGGCCCGGCGTAGCGGTACCTTCCAACTCCACCTCCGCGACGGCGATGGCAGCGAAACCGCACTGACGAGCGGGAGCGGCGACAAGACCGACCCGGCGTTCACGCCCGACGGCTCGACCCTGGTCTACACCAGCGACGCGTCCGGAAACCTGGACCTGATGGAACTGGACCTGGCCGCGCCCGAAAGCCCCCGCGTCCTGCTCGCCACCCCGGCCGACGAGTTCGAAGCGGTTGTCGCGCCTGGCGGCAATCTGGTCGCCTACGTGTCGAACGCCGCGGGTAACGCCGACATCGTCATCGCCAATCGCGACATGAGCAACCCCGTCGCCGTGACGACCCACGCCGCGGTCGACGACCAACCGGCCTTCTCGCCCGACGGCGGGTCGCTGGCCTTCGTCAGTGACCGCGACGGTAATTCCGAAATCTATCGCTACGACCTACTGACCGGCGAACTGACCCGATTGACCGAATCCTCGGGTTGGGACAGCGATCCGGTCTGGACGGGCCTCGGCGCCCAACTGCTGATTCGCGCCAATCGCGGCCAAGGCGATGAAATCTACCTGCTCGATGGCGACAGCCGTGCGCTGGGACGCCTGACCCTCTCGGACGGCGACAACGCATTCGCCGATGCGGGCATACGCGCGGTCGGCGCTCCGGGCATCACGGGTCAGGTGACCGTGAACGCCGTACAGGGTGTCCCGCTGGAGTTGAGCCTCGATCACCTCACGATCACCGCCGCGAAAAGTGCCGTGGGTGAGAACCGCGTGCTGCGGGTTTGGGATGGCGACGATTACAGCCGCGACGGCCAAACGATTACGCCGGACGGTGACTTCGTCGGCGACCTGTCGGTTCCGGTGACGGTCGGCGAGGCCGGTACACCCAGCAACCTCTTTCTGCTCACCGTTTCGGTGACCGCCTCCAGCGTACCGATCATCACCGCCCAACCGGAGAGCGCCGACTTCTGCGTGGGCGCCGACCTCACACTCTCGATAACGGCCATGGGCAGCGGAACCCTGAGTTACCAATGGCGCAAGGACGGCCAGGAGATTCAGGGCGCCACGTCACCCAGCTACAGTGTGCTCGGCGTGACGGAACAGGATTCGGGGGACTACGACTGCGTCGTGACCTCCGACGGGGGCAGCCTGACCTCGGACACGGCGACCGTTACGGTCGAGGCCTTCGCGGTGCGCGTCTCGCCCGAGCAACAGGTCCAGGGGCTGGCCCCGATCGTCGTGGAAGCCGAGCCGCGGTGTGAGTCGGGTTCCGTGACCTGGAGCTGGGTCGATCTCGGCAGCGGTCTGGAAGTGGGCGACACGGCAACCTATGCACCGGCCCAACCGCTCGCGGTCACCACCACCTTCGCGCTCACCGCGGCCGACGACGGCTCCGGCGCCGAAGCGGAAGCCACCGCCACCGTGCTGGTCGCCGCCGACTCCCAATACCTCGACCTGAACGGCGACGGCTGCAACACCCTGGCCGATCTGACCTTGCTCGCCTCGCAGTGGTCCGGCCCCACCGCCATGGAGGACGACCCCAGCGGCGACGGTACCTTCGACGTGCTGGACCTCTTCTACATTCGCGTGGATGAGGGAACCGCATGCGACACCGGGTCTCGATCGTCTCCGTGAAGTGCTACCCTCGATGGCGAAGCCGCCGCCCGTCGGCTTCGCCATCCCCGGCCAGCCCGGATCCATCTCTTTTGAATGTTTGGGGTGCCCGCTTCGATTTGCTTCAAACTCAAAATCCAGTCCCTTGGCCTAGGCATTGAATCTGTCGTGTAAGATAAACATCAACACCTGTCGCCTCACCGCAACCGTTCCCACCGGATCGAACCGAAAGTGACGGAATCCCATGAAATACTTCTGGCTTTTGTGGCTCCTTCCCACCCTGCACGCCCAGGAACTGGTGTTTCGCGCCTACACCCCGGAACAGGGAATGTCCCACACCACCGTGCTCTGCAGTTACCAGGATGCGCAGGGGTACATGTGGTTCGGCACCTACGAAGCGGCGAACCGCTTCGACGGACATCGGTTCGTCGACCCCCTGGCCGAGTCCGAGCGCAAGGTGTCGCGGGTACGCCGATTTACCGATGACGGCCACGGCGGCCTGTGGTTGGCGACCCACGACGGGGCGCTCCGCCTGAACGACGGCAAGACCGAGTTGTGGACCTCGGCTCACGGCCTTCCCGATGATTCGGTCTACGAAATCGTCCGAACCGAATCCGGTGCAATCTGGTTCGCCACCCGGCGAGGTCTCGGCCGCCAGGACCCCGACGGCGCCTGGCACCACTTCTCCGAAGCGGACGGGCTGCCCGCCGAACACATCCAGCGCATGATCCTGAACCGCGACGGCACCTTGTGGCTGGGTACGGCCAAGGGGCTCTGCCTGTTCGACGGCAGCCAGGCCGAGCCGATCGCGCTTACCGGTCTCGACGAGGAACCCTTCGTCTACAGCTTGTTGGTGGATGGTTACGACCGTCTCTGGATCGGTAGCGACCAGGGTCTCTTTTCCCTGGACGATCGCGGCCTCCTGGCCTACGGGGCGGAACACCGCATGCCTTCGCCGGTCGTCTACGGCATCGGCGAGGACGACCAGGGCGCGATCTGGATCGGCACGGACCGCGGGGCCGCCTACAGCCAGCCCTTGCAGGACCCGGCGCCGGTGCCCCGCTTCCGGCTCGTCAGCGATACCCACGTGCTGGGACAGACCACCGTCTACAACATCGACCGCGATCGCGAGGGCACGCTCTGGTTCGCCACCTGCCTGGGCCTCTTCCAACTGGTTGATCGCGCCGTGCTGGCGGTGAACTTCCCCCGCAACCGATCCGACGGGGCCATCCAGTCGATTCTCGAAGACGATTCGGGCCGTTTCTGGTTCGGTACCGATCGCGGGCTGATTCGCATGGAGAACGGCCAGGCCGACGATATGGCCGACGCCTTCGGGTTACCGGATTTCTTCGTGAACGCCCTGCTGGAAACCCGCGATCGCGGCCTCTGGATCGGTACCCGCAAAGGAGCGCTCTACCTGAACGAGGATCGACGCATCCTGCTGGACCGCGAAAAGGGCCTGCGCGACGACTACGTCATGTGTTTCTCCGAGGACGAGGCCGGCGGCACCTGGCTCGGGACCCTGCGCGGCGGGCTGCACCACTACGACGAGGACGGGATCATGCAGATCTCGGTCGATCACGGACTCTCGGCGGAGCGGGTTTATGCGCTGACCACCGACGAGACCGGCACCCTGTGGGTCGGCACCGACCACGGCTTGAGCCAGGTGAGCGGCGAGCGCGTCGTTTCGGTGCTGCGCGATCTACCGGGCAAGGAAGTGCTTTCGTTGGCGAGCGATCGCAAGAGTACGTTGTGGATCGGCACCAATCGCGGTCTGGCCGCGATGAAGAACGGCCAACTGCGCGTGTTCACCCGTGCCGACGGGTTACCCGACGAGACATGTCGTTCCCTGGCCGTCGATGAGTTCGACCGCATCTGGGTCGGCACCTCACGCGGGCTTTCCTACTTCAACGGCAGCCGTTTCAATGCCTTGCACGCCGTATCCGCGACCGATCCGATCGAGTCCACGCTGGGTGGCTTCTTCCGCGACCGCAGCGGAAATCTATGGGTCGGTCATCACCAGGGCGCCGTGTTTCTCTCGCCGGCCGACATCGACGCGGCCGTGATCCCGCCACCCGTCCACCTGACCGGTGTGTCCGTGCTTGGTTATCCCCTGGATGGCAGCGACGACCTGACCCTCACCTACAACCGCAATCAAGTTACTTTTTCCTTTGTGGGTTTGGCCTTTCGGGCGCCGAACCAGGTTCGTTACCGCACCATGTTGGAAGGGCACCAGTCCGAGTGGCACGAGCACCATACGCGGCAGGTCATGTACACGGGACTCGATCCCGGCAAGTATCGGTTTCGGGTCGCGGCTCGCAACGGGCAGGGCCTTTGGAGTGCCGAGGAAGCCGTCGCCACGTTCGAAATCCTGCCGCCGTTTTGGCGGACCTTCTGGTTTCAGGCGCTCGTGGTGGCCTTCGGGTTGGCCTTGCTGCTGGCCTACCTGCGCCACATGCGCGGCCTCAATCGTCTGCTGGTCCACGAGAAGGAGCAGTTGAGCGTGCAGGTCGCCCGCGAACAGGCCGCCACGTTGCATCGCGAAGCCGAAATCAAGCTGCTCCACTCGCAGATGAACCCGCATTTCCTGCAAAACACCCTGGCCAGCAACATTTATTACATGCGTTCCTCGCCCGGCAAGGCCGAGCAGATGTTGCTGCGTCTGGCGGGTCTCTTTCGCAACACCATGCGTGCCAAGAGTCACGTCTGGGGAACCGTCGCCGAGGAACTGCAAATCATCGAAGGGTACCTGGACATTCAGCAATACCGCTACAACGAGCGTCTGGCCTATCGCATCGACTGTCCCGATCCCTTGCGGCGGCGCGCCATTCCCACCTTCGTGTTGCAACCGTTGGTGGAGAATGCCGTGGGCCACGGATTCCGCGACACCATGGAGACCCTCACGGTCGAGGTCGTCATTCGCGAGAGCGCCGCGGGCTCGTTGGCGATTTCGGTGAGCAACAACGGTGAGCCGTGGGAGGGATCGCTGGACGACCACCTCCGGCCGGGTCACGCGTTGGACAACATCGCCAAGCGTCTGAACCTGCTGGACCAGGCACCGTTGGCTCATGTGTATCGCGATGGCCGGCATCACTTTTCCTTCACGGTGGGGGGCGACGGTGAGAACGCTGCTCATTGAGGACGAGGACGGGGCTCGGGCCTACTTGCGCGGTTTGCTGGAGGGTCACGACGACGTCGCGGTGGTGGGCGAGGCCGAAAACGGGCTGAAGGCGATCGAAGCGGTCAACCGGCTCGAGCCGGATCTCATTTTTCTGGACGTCCAGATGCCGGTGTTGAACGGCTTCGAGATTCTGGGCTACTTCAAGCACCACCCGATGATCGTGTTTTGCACCGCTTTCGACGAATACGCGATCAAGGCGTTCGAGGTCAACGCGTTGGATTACCTGCTCAAGCCGGTGGATCCCCATCGGCTGAGCCAGTGTCTGGAGAAGATCCGCCAGGAGTGTCGCAAGCGGGATTCGCTGCAGGCCCTTGCGTTGGAGCCCGACCGGACGCGTAACCTGGTGTGCCGTCGCGGCCAGAGCTACCATTTGGTGTGGTTGCGCGAGGTGTGCATGATTTTCAAGGACGGTCGGTACACGGCGGTGCGAACGAGCGAGGGCGGTCAATACTTCCTGGACCTGACCATCGACCAGGTGGACGGCAAGATCTGCAACGATCACTTCTTTCGAATCAACCGGGCGACCATCATGCGCCGCGAGGCGGTGCGTCGTTTCGGTGCCTTGCCGAACGGCAACGGCGAGCTGGAAACCGAGTGGGGCGAGTCGCTGAGCATCAGCCGCGGGCGCCTGGCCGAATTCCGCCGCTGGTTCCAAGGCGAAGCCGTGGAGTGAGCAGCCCAACCACCCGCGATCGAAACTGGTGTTATTCTTGATATCGATGCCACCTGGAAAACTCGATCTAAGGTTGGTGAGCCCATGATTCTGCCTCCCGTTTCTCCCGACGAGTCCTTTTTCTCGCGCTATCGAACCGGCATCCGCATCGGCTTGGCGGGACTGGCGCTGGGCCTGGTCGATACGGCGTTCCTTTTGTACCTCGGTCTCGATTTTTCGCTCTCGGGCCAGGACGGCACTCTCTTTTTCGGCATCTACCTGGCCATGACCTTCGCCACGCTGGGGGTGCTCGGCGGCGTGCTTTTCGACAACCGACGCCGCGATCTGTGGGTCAGCCGCCAACAGGAACTGGGCCTCGCCCAACTCAACGAATTCCAGGCAAAAGTCGCACAATCCGAGAAGCTTGCCTCGTTGGGGCAAATGGCCGCCAGCCTCGCCCACGAGGTTCGCAACCCGTTGGCCGTCATTCGCTGCCAGGTCCAAAATGCCGCCGAGGACGTCGCCGAGGGCGGGATACCCTCGGCTGCCGACCTCGACGCGATTCTGGATGAGGTCGATCGGCTTTCGCGTTCGGTCGATGCGATCGTCGGTTTCGCGCGGCCCCTGGAGCCCCACAAGGAACGCGTCACCCTGGGCGGCATGCTCGACCGCATGGCTTCGCTCTCCAAGGCGCTGTTGCGCGAAGCGCCCGCGCGGATCCAAGTCGATCCGACAAGCGAACCGCAGGCTTCGGTCGAGCTGGATCCGGACCTGGTGTGTCAGGTGGTGCTCGGCCTGGTGGCCAACGGTGCGGCCATGTGCCGGACCAACGGCACCATCCGCCTGCATGCCCAAACCTCCCAAAACGAAGTGACCTTTTCGGTGGAAGACGACGGGCCCGGTGTACCTAAAGAATTGCGAGAAAAGATCTTCCAGCCGTTTTTCACGACTCGGGAGAACGGCCACGGTTTGGGGTTGGCGGTTGCCCAACAAATCGCGCGGGCCCACGGCGGGCGGCTTTCGGTCGGCGATGGCGGCCTCGGCGGGGCCCGTTTCAGCCTGCAATTGCCCCAACCCGCGGGGGTCGGCCGTGGTTGACCGCATCATGATCGTCGACGACGAACGCACCATGGCCCACGCCATCGCCCGCACGCTCGAACGCAAGGGCTACCAGTGCCGCACCTTCTTCGACGGGCACGAGGCGCTCGCGGGTTTCGACCGAGAAGGGGCCGATCTGGTGATCACCGACCAACGCATGCCGACCATGAACGGCGTCACCCTGTTGCGCCACCTGCGGGAACGGCGGCCCGAGCTGCCGGTCATCATTCTGACGGCTTACGGGGATGTCTCCCGTGCCGTCGAAGCGATGAAGGAAGGGGCCTTCGACTATCTGACGAAACCCTTCGACAACAACGAGTTGCGAACTCTTGTCGGGCGTGCGTTGAAGCTGAACCGCCTGGAACGCGAGAACGATCGATTGCGCAAGGCGTTGACCGGCGACGATCGCGAGGTCCTGGCCGAGAGCCCGGCCATGAAGCAGGTCTTGGCCCTCGTGGACCGAGCCGCCGACAGCGATGCCACGGTGCTGATCCTGGGCGAGAGCGGCACCGGAAAGGAAGTCATCGCGCGGCGCCTGCACCTGCGCAGCACGCGTCTGGATCGCCCGATGGTGGCGGTGAACTGCAAGGCCTTCGCCGAGAGCCTGCTGGAAAGCGAACTGTTCGGGCACGTGAAGGGCGCCTTCACCGGAGCCCAAACCGCCCGCACCGGCTGCTTCGAGCGGGCGCACGACGGCACCCTGTTCCTCGACGAAATCGGCGAGATCAGTCTTTCCTTTCAGGCCAAACTGCTGAGAGTGTTGCAGGAACGGGAGGTGGTTCCGGTGGGCGGGGATCGCGCACGAAAGGTGGATGTGCGCCTGATTGCCGCCACCAATCGCGACCTGCGCGCCGAGATGGCGGCGGACCGGTTCCGCGAAGATCTGTACTTCCGGCTCAACGTCATCCCGATTCAGCTACCGCCGTTGCGCGACCGGTCGGAGGACATCCTTCCGCTGGCCGAACGTTTCCTGGATGCCCATGCCCAGCGCACCGGCAGGGCCCACCACCTCAGCCAGAGCGCCTGTGACCGGCTGATGGCCCATCCGTGGCCAGGCAATGTGCGGGAGTTGGAGAACGCGGTCGAACGGGCCGCCGTGTTGGCGCGCGAGGAGCGAATCGAGGCCGAGGACCTTCTGTTGGAACGACTTGTGGAGCCCGGACCAAAGAAAGGCGAGGTCGAGATCCCCAGTCTCCAGGAGGCGCTCGATCGTGCCGCGGAACGCTGTATCACCGATGCGTTGAAGGCGGCCGACGGCCGTAAGCGCGACGCGGCCCGCCTGCTGGGCGTCGACCGAACCACGCTGTACCGCTTCATGAAACGGCTCGACCTCTCTTGACGTGGCATTGCATACAACCCATGTGTGGATGGGAGATGTCCCGGGCCATCCCTACAGGATTGGCCGCGAACGAGGACCAAACAGGCATTCGGTCGACCGCGGATGATGCGCATCCCACCTTATCGCCAGGTTGGGAAGGACCTGCCCAGGGTGGTACCTTTGGAGTGACCCTGGGCAGAGTCCTCGAGATACCGACCTGAGAGACGTCGTAGATCTGCAACCTTTCGTGTTGCAGGTCTGCAACATGGTGCGCTTCCGCCTTGGGTCCGCTAACCCAGTTGACAGACACCGGCATAGCCGCAGTCGGAATCGTCGGTGTCTCGATCCGGGACTGAAACAAGGTTGCGCTAATCAAATCAGTCGGTTACGCGTTTTGATCGACCGTCGATACGACTGACCTCATCGCTTGGAACAAAAAATCGCGTCGGATTTCGTGTGGTCGCCCCGGTGGCGTCCCGGTTGCACTTTCCCATGGCCGACAACGGTTCCCCCGATACCGGAACCGCAACATTGGAGGATGACTCATGTGGAAACGTGTCTTACTTTTTCTCGTCCTGGGCGATTTCGTGTTCTTGACCATTCGTGCCACCCTCGAGTTCGGGTACATGGGCGTGATCGATTGGTTCATGGCCAACGCGGCCACGCAGCTTCTCTTCGCCGACCTGACCATCAGCCTGGTGTTGATCTCGATTTGGATGTTCAAGGACGCCCGCGTCAAGGGGCGCAACGTCTGGCCCTACTTCGGGGTGACCCTTCTCTTCGGTGTCGCGGGTCCGTTGATGTACCTGCTGTTGGGTCAATTCGACGAGGCCACGCAGCAGGCGCCGGCTCGTGCCGCGAGTTGAGTCGATCATCGTCCGTTGGCGGGAGGGTGGCCGGAGCCCCCTCCCGATCCGGGGTCGAGGTGGTCAGCTCGCCGGCATGGTGCGCGTCCAGGCACCCAGCACGGCGCCGGTGATCACCAGCAGCACCAGGTTCAGCCCCTGATTGATCAGGGTGAGCTGGAGCGGTCGCAGCGAGAACATATCCTTACTGACGACGTCGGCGAATACGAAGGCCAGGGCGAAGAGGGCGCCCATCATGGCGCCCTTGGCGGCGCTGTCGATCGAGAGCTCTCGAAACAGCCAGGCCGTGGCGTAGCAGGTGAGCACCGCCATCCCGAGCGGAACCAAGTAGATGACGGGGTTGGTCGACGAAAAATCCTCGGCCTTCAGGCCCTGCAGTTTCATCCAGGGTTTGGCGAACAGCAGGTTCGAATACCACAAGGGGGGCACCAACTGGTGAACCACCACGAGTACCCAGACGGCCGCGTGGTTGATCGCAAGCGTTTCCATGTTCTTCTCCTTGTTGGGATCGCAAGGCCGCCGGGCCCGCGATACACGCGGCAGTGGTTCCGATCCCGCGACCCGCGTTTTCCCCGGTGCCCCATGAAGATGGAGTAAGGCGGAAGCGGGACCGAGACGAACCAGCCGCGCCATCGGCGGCTCGACGACCTCACGCGGCCTAAATTAGCGAGGAGGTGCGGTGGAGGTCTTGTAAAAAACCGACATCGGGGGAGGGAGCTTCGTAGGTATGGAGCTGGTAATGCGTAAGTCTTTTTTTACCACTGAGTTCACAGAGATCGCAGAGCATGACGCAGGGTGGATGAAAAAGTTGGGTCCCGCTAATCATGGAAGAAATGCTCTTGAAAACCAAAAAAACGAGGAAAATCAAAACATATTGCTTTTATGTATTTAGAGAGATTGATCGGCTACGATTTTTGATTGGTTTCGATCGAAGGTCCTGACCTCCGTTTCCTCCGTGACCTCCGTGGTAAAAATCCGAAGCCACCACAGCTCGGAATGAAAAACGATCGATTGGGGGCCAACCTCAAAAAGTCGGAATGAACTTGGGGTCGAAGATCTGGGCCTGGCGATAGGCGGTGGGCGTGATGCCCGTGAACATGCGGAACTCGCGGGTGAGGTGTGCCTGATCGTAAAAGCCCAGGCACTGCGCCACATCGGCCCAGCTCCTGGCCGAATCCGGGGCTTGCAGCGCCTGTAACAGGTTCTGGAACCGGAAGATGCGATGCAGCTTCTTGGGGGAGACGCCCACATGACGGGTGACCAGTCGTTGGGTGTGTTTCTCGCTGTAGCCCAACTCCCGCGCCAGGCGCCGTACCGAGTTGGGTTCCGCCAGGTTGGATGGCTTGGAAAGGTACCCGACCGCGTAGCGAATCAGGGGATCCATCTGCGTATGTTCCTTCATGCGCTCCCAAAGTAGGTTTTCGAAGAGATCCAGCTTGGCGTCCGGATCGGGGCGTTCGGCCAACTGTTCGCGAATCCGATCCACCCAGGGCCCCAGAATCAGGTCCAGGTCGACGATGCGGTAACGGAGTTCGTCCATGGGAAACCCGAAAAAGGGATAAGCCCCGCCCGGATGAAAGCGGAACCCCATCAAATCGGTGCGGCCCTCGGGCTCGATCATCAGGTACTCTTCCTGGGTGCCGACGATCCAGGCCTTGCGCGTGTGATAGAACTTGGGCGTCTGCTGCTCGGGGTCGTCCTCGTAGACGCGATAGGGCGGGCCGAAATTGAGGATCAACTCCATGGTACCGTCGGGGATGACCTTTTCCCGGCGATAGAAGAGTTGACCGCGGACCAGCCAGATCACCTGGACGAATTGCGACAAGGGAAAGCGCGGCACGCGCATCTGGACTTCCATAGGGGCTCCTCATGGGGTGGCAGGTTCCATTCTACCGGAATCGCCCGGGTTCGCCGTAGCGGGAATGGGTCCGTGGCGGCTCGGAATCGGAAGGAGCCTGCCTTGCGGAGGGAGTTCGCGCCGACGGTTCACCCGACCGCGGGCCCACCGGTCCTCGAAAAATCCCGGACTTCCGGCCTCGTTCAGGTTAGGATGAGGTCTCGAATCCAACCACGATTGGGAGTCGCGGTGTCCCAAACCGACGTCGTCCGTTTTTTGCGCGAATGCTACCGTGCCGATTTCGGCCAAACCACTCTCGGCGATGTGTTTGATCGCAAGGTCGAGCACAAGCTCTTTTTCGAGGGCGCCGAATCGCTGCTGCACGATCGGACCCCTTGGCTGCCGGTCCCGCATGATTGGGGAGAGGAAACCTCGGCGCGGGCCTATCTCTACCGCAAGGAAAAGCAACTCATCTACGCCTGTTTCCTGTTTCTCGGCGGTGACGTCGCCGAGAGCGAGGCGCCCTCCAAGCCTCTGGCCACCCCGCTCATGTGGTTTCCCGCACAGATCGAGCATGGCTCGGACGGCTACGTGCTCACCATCTCCCGCGAGGAGCGCGCCGTCAACGACCCCATCCTCGACCGGCTCGCACCCGATTGCGACGATCTGTTGACTTGGCTCCACCTGACCGAGGTCGACGGCTTGACGCCCGATCGCCTTTTCCAGATATGTTCGCGGTTGGAAGCGCGCATCGACCATTTGGAAACGGGCGCCTGTCTGTCCTATCCCGGCTTGTGGGATGCCAAGAAGATTCGCGGCCTGCGCCGCAAACTCAAATCGAAGCAGGAGATCGCCCTGGTGCCGGCGGCCTTCGCGGCGCTGATTCCCAAGCCGTCGGCGGCTCGCGGGGTGCTGTCGGAGCTGTCCGAGCTGAGCGAGGCCGAGCGACTCTCTCCTGTCGTGCGTTATTTCCTGAGTGCCGAAACGGTTGCGCCTTCCTGGCCCCAGCGGGGAGTGGCTCTCGAATCGCGGATCCGGGTGCCCGCCGTGTTGAGCGCCGAACAGCAGCGCATCGTCACCGCCGCCGGCGATCGCACCCTGACGCTGGTGATCGGCCCGCCGGGCACCGGCAAGTCGTTCACGATCGCCGCCACCGTGCTCGATCACCTGCAGCGCGGCCAGTCGGTGCTGATCGTCTCGAAAATGGATCATGCGGTCGATGTGGTCGCGGAAAAGCTCGCCGAAATGGCCGGCTTCGATACGTTTTTCGTGCGCGGCGGGAAGCGCGTCTATCGCGACGCCCTGAAGACTCGAATGGAAAACCTCAAGCGCGGCATCGGCCTGCCGGAAGTGGATTCGCAGGAACGAATCCAGTTGGACAAGGCCCTGGCCGCCAATGAAAAGGATATCGAGCGCTTGCTGGCGACGGTGGCCGATCGGTGCACGCGCCACCTGCGCTGGGGCGAAGAACTCTCGGGTGCGGGATCGACCCCATGGGACCGCATCAAGCAGGCTTACTACCGGTTCCGCGGCCGGAACGAGCCCTTGTTGTGGCAGGTTTTCGAATCGCTGGAGGAGGCCTATGCCCTCTGTCGGACACTGGCCGCCCGACAACTGCGGCTGGGCTACGACGCCCGCATTCGCGGGGCCTTCGAGCAGGACCGCGACCTGTTGCGCAATCTGTCCGCGTTGGTCAAGGCCCGGGTCAGTGGTCGCAAGGAGAAACTGTTCGCGCAAATGGACCCCAAAGCCCTGCTCGAGGTGTTTCCGGTCTGGTTGATGAAACTGTCCGACCTATCCGAACAGCTTCCCCTGTTCCCGGGCATGTTCGATTTGGCCATCATCGACGAGGCCACCCAGTGCGACATGGCTTCCTGCGTGCCCGTCTTCCAGCGCGCGCGTCGCCTGATGGTCGTCGGCGATCCGCACCAATTGCGACACCTTTCCTTCGTTGCCCGCGATACCCAGGCGCGTCTGGGCCAGCGCTTCGGGCTCACCGTCGAGCAGATCGAACGCTTCGACTACCGCCAGCGCAGCATGCTCGAACTGGCCGAGGTCGTGCAGGGCGACACCGAGCGCGCGGCGCGGCCCTTCTTCCTGAACGAACACTTCCGCAGCGAGCCGCCGATCATCGCCTTCTCGAATCGGGAATTCTACGGCCAGGGTCTCCATGTCATGACCGAAAAACCCGGTATCAGTCATGGGTGCGCGCTGGAGATCGTCACCTGTGCGGGAACGCGTGGCAAAGACGGCACCAATCCCGTCGAGGCCGAACGATTGCTCACCGATTTGGAAACCCTGGTCGCCTCCGCCGAGGTTCGAGCCACGGCGCCGTCGATCGGCATCCTGGCACCCTTCCGCAAACAAGCCGATTACCTGGCCGGATGTCTCCAAGAACGTCTTCCGATGGACGTCACCCGCCGCCATCGCATCTTCGTCGGGACCGCCCACAGCTTTCAGGGTCAGGAGCGGGACCTGATGTTCCTGTCGCTGACCCTGTGTCCCGACTACCATTCCGCTTCGCTGCGCTTCCTGGAACGGGGCGGGGTTCTCAACGTGGCGGTGACGCGGGCGCGGGCACGCCAGAGCGTGTATGCCAGCCTGGAAACCAGCCACCTTCCCGAACATTCGCTCCTGCGGCGCTACCTGTGGCACGGGCGGGCGGCCACCCCGATCGAAAAGAACGGCTCGGGCGTGGCCGGGGATCTCTTCGCCCGCGAACTGAGAATGGAGCTGGAGGCGCGCGGATTTCGGGTCAGCGGCGCGGTGTCCATGGCCGGACTGGTGCTCGACATGGTCGTGTCGCGAGGCGATCGGAGCCTGGGCCTGGATTTGATCGGGTATCCGGGGCCCTTCGCCGACGTGTTTCCCTTGGAGCGGTACCAGATGTTGGGGCGCGCCGGCCTGCGGATGTTGCCCCTGACCTATGTGGACTGGCTGTTCAAACGGGAAGGTTGCCTCGACGCCATCGAAGCATGTTTTGCGGGCCATCGATCGGGTCCTTGACCGGTGCCGGGAACTGTGACCTTTCGCTCGGAAAACGCGTTCAGCGCAGAGCCTTGGCCCAAGGCTCTGCGGAACGATCATCGATTCAGCGGCGCGAGGATGCCTGTTCCTGCTGCCATTTCAAAAAGACATCGATCATGGAATCCAGCTTGCCGGGATCCGAATAACCCAGGAACCGCAGATTTTCCGTTTTGCAGTACATCCAGTCCGAATTGCTCTTTTTGTGTTTGATGGGGCGGAATTCGCGTCGCTCCAATCGGGTACCTGCCAAATCGATTTCCAAAAACCAGCCGGGGTTGTCCAAGCTCTCGATCTTGATCCCGTACTGCTGTTCCCAATTGCGATTGCACTGGCTTTGGTACCATTGGCAAAGTTGTTCCAAACTACGACTCATGAATGTGACCTCTCGTCCTTATTAAATCCGGTGAGCGAATCGGCCGGGTGAGATCCGACGACGCTAACTGACTGATTCCTCTGGAAGATGTATGGTGATTCGATCTTTCGATAACGCGTGCTCGAATGCTTGGCGGGCCTGAAAACAGGCTGTGGTCATATGGCGGCAACCACGCGTGTGTGACTTGTGTACCGCACGATCGGTGCGGCATTCACCCTTGTCTTCCCCCTGCTGGGCTGATGCTACCGGTCTCGATGGAACCGGGAGGAATCGGTCCTGTACCCGTCGATCCTATCCTAATTCTCGGCTTTCGGGGTGAGGAAATCATGTCTCTCGTGATCGAGCATCCAGTCCTCGGGGTTTTGGGTCGATGGATGGGTCCCATTCGACGGTTTTCCGGTGCAGTGGAAGCGTGCAGGGAACGAATCGGGGCTTCGGTCAAGGTGACGGATCCGTCGCGTTCCTTTCGTGGCGGCGACGACCCTCGAAAGAGGCAAATACTTCGGTTTCATCGGGTTTCGATTCTTCCGGGAATTCGGCCCGCGCCACCCCACGAACTACTTTTTGACAATGCCTCGAATCAGTTGTGTTAGTATGATCTCAGGTTTTTCTCCCACGACTCATCTTTAAGAAACACGTCAACCACGGCTCTGAAAGGGATCCCTCGTTTTCAGGGTTCAGGATTTTGAATTATATGTTTTGGAGGTTACGACATGGAAGAATCAGGCGGCGGTGGAATTTTTGGGATTATTATTCTCCTATTCGGTCTAGCTCTTGTAATTGCAACGATCGCAGGCTTATGGAAGTGCTTCGAGAAGGCCGGTGAGCCCGGCTGGACCGCAATCATCCCCATCTACAATATCTATGTCTTGCTCAAGATCGTCGGTGCCCCGATTTGGTTTTTGATCTTGTTCTTCATTCCGATAGTCAGCATTATCGCTGGTATCTATGTGTATTACCTTTTTGCCAAAAGTTTCGGAAAGGGGGCGGTCTACGCTATAGGCATTCTTTTCGTTCCCTTTGTCATACTCCCCCTGATGGGATTTGGCGATGACCAGTACGAGGGGCCGACTTACGGCACCTGAACTGGGTTTCGATCTGGGTCGGATTCGTTTTCGAGGGTCGTTCGAACCCGAAGTGGGTTTCTCGAGCGATCCCCTCCGAAAGCCGGCCTGATCACTCGCGTTTGTACCGATCAACACAGGACTCGAAGCGTTTTCCCGCTTTCGGGTCCTTTTTTATTTGCGAAGGGGGGTTCACCGTCGGTGCAGGGGCGTTTGTGTGTAAGTCTTTTTTTACCACTAAGTTCACGGAGATCACGGAGGAGGTGCCCGAAGGGCTTTCCGGTCGCCTTCGATATCGGTGAGGATCCGAGGATGGTTTCTAGATTCGTTTTGATCTGGGTGATTCGTGGACAAACTTCCATTTGCCAAAGGTGAACTACCCTGATGGCGCTTTCAAATGGCCTCTTTACAAAATGGTTAATTTTTAAGATATTTTGTTTCAGTTGTTTACAGATTTCCTGTGGTTTTTGTAAAGAATTTGAAAAATAGGGCGAGCTTTTGGCGCTAGTCCATATGAGAGCCGAGTCCGGCGGTACTTTGCCGACCTGTGCGGCCCCGCGGTTTTCCCATGGAGGTGGGAAGACCTGCGCTTGGGGTGCGCGGCCACGCTGGATTTGCGTTCGACCCGAGCCAGGCACGGATCTGCGACTTCATCGCGCGGCGTGCGGGCTTCGGGTAGGTGGGTCCTCATCGCTTTTTCGGCGAGGGTCACACCATCGGCGCCGAAGGATCGCGAACACCGGGAAATAAGCGGGTACCGAGGAAAACCCGTCCCATCGATTCGAGATTCCGAGGCGCGCCATCCATCTTCATTCGATTTCGAGCGGTGCGATTGGTCCTTCTCGTGGGGCCACCCGACTCGAGTGACTATTCTTGGAGGAATTTACATGAAGTTGAGTACATTCATCGTTTTTTGCGTTCTGTCTTCGTTTTTCGTCGTCGCGCAGTCCCTCGACGCGACGCAGACGCCCACCGCCACCTTCGAGCGCAACAGCGCCGTTGGTCTGCAACGCGGTGTGTCGGTCTTTTTCGAGGGGGATCTGGGCACCTTGGTTGCCGGCAAGCGAAATTCGGCCGCGCAACTGGTGACCGAGTTGAGTGTTTCGGTGGCCGAGAACGCCTCGATCGACAACATGGTCGAGGCCACCACCAAAACCGACGAGTTGGGTCTGACCCACACCAAGGTACACCAGTACATCAACGGACTGCCGGTCGTCGGCGCCGAGGTGGTCGTGCACAGCGACACGGCCGGTCAGGTTTACTGCGTCAACGGTTTGCTGGCCCGTACCGCGAACGTGGCGACCGAGGCCACCATTACCGGCCGCAAGGCGTTGCAGCTCGCCCTGAAATTGAACGAGATCCGCAAAGGCGAGGTGCTGAGCGCGCCCAAGTTGGCCTACGCGGTCGACGACAACGGCGATGCCTTCCTGGCCTATGAAATGACGATCGCCCACGAGGACGAGCTGGGCTACCAGGAAGACCGCATCTTCGTAGATGCGACCGGTCAACGTCGCGTGGTAAGCCTGCCCTTGTTCTGCCAGGCCAAGAACCGCCGCATTCTGAACGCCAGCGGCACCCTGCTGCGTTCCGAAGGCCAGGCACCCTCCAGCGACAGCTACGCCAACGCGATCTACGACAATTTCGGCATCACGTACGACTACTACGCGGCCGTGTTCGGTCGCGATTCCTACGACGATCGCGGCGGCCGGCTGACTGCCTACGTCCACACCGGGAGTGCTTCCTGGGGCGGCGGTACCATGTACTGCGGCGATGGCGACGGCGTCGAATTCGGCCGTTTCTGCGAGTCCCTGGACGTCGTGGCCCACGAGTTCACCCACGGTGTGACCGATGCCGAATCCAATCTCGAGTACCGCAACGAGTCCGGTGCGTTGAACGAAGCGTTTTCCGATATCTTCGGTTCTTCCTGCACGATTTGGGACGACGGCCGCATTTCCAACGAATCCTGGATGTTGGGTGAAGAGATCTACACGCCTGGTACCGCTGGTGACGCCCTGCGTTACATGGACAACCCGACCCGTGACAATCAATCCTACGACTATTATCCCGAGCGTTACACCGGCACGGCGGATCGCGGCGGCGTCCACCTGAACTCGGGCATCGCCAACTTGGCCTACGTCCTTCTGGTCGAAGGCGGCAGCCATCCGCGCGGCAAGACCACCGTCAACGTGCCCGCCATCGGTCTCCAGAAGGCTCAGGCCATCTTTTACCGCACGCAGATCGGTGGTTACCTGACCACGCGCTCCGGTTTCGCCGAAATGCGCAGTGCCTCCGCCCGTGCGGCCAAGGATCTCTACGGTGACACCGAAGAGGCCGCGGTTCAGGCGGCCTGGGACGCGGTCGGTGCCCCTGGCGGTTCCACCGGCGGCGGCTGTGCCAATTCCTCCAACGGCACGCTGACCGGTTCGCGCGATTCGAACATCGAGCCCAACGGCACCTACTTCTACCATACCGGCGGCGCGATCGAGGGAACCCTGTCCGGTCCTTCCAGCGCCGATTTCGACCTGTATCTCCAGGTGTACAGCGGTGGTTGGGTGACGGTCGATTCCTCCGAAAGCGCTTCCTCCGAAGAGAGCATCAGCTACAACGGCAACGCCGGCTACTACCGTTTCGTGGTGTACAGCTACAGCGGTAGCGGTTCCTATACCTTCTGCAAAGGCGACTGAGCCGGCGCAATCGATAACGAACGGGCAACGAGTGTCCCGGAGTTCGGTGGTCTCATCCCGAACTCCGGGATTTCTTGTTTGGATGCGCCCTGGTCGTCGAATCGAAGTGCGAACGTGGGCAGAGCCCCATGCAGAGAGGGGTGCCATGGCAGCAGGTTGGTCACGGGCGGTATGCCCGCTGGGCCGACACGTCGAAGCCCACCCCGCGACAGTTCCCGCATTTCGAAGAGTGGCGCAAGGCCTGTAGGTGGAGCAGCTTGCTCCACCAATCGAAGCGAGATCCGCCTCGGGCAATGTCAGGGCAAGAGAGCGAAGCCCCGGATTCCGGCCGTGAGGGAAAGCGGGGAAATCGAACCTGTCAGACATGGAGTCGAATGGAAAGCTGGTTGATTGAAAGGGTTGAGCAAGCTGGCCTGGGCGGCCTCCTCACCTACAGGCACTTCACCGCTTACGAGGAATCTCGGCAGAGAGGAAGCATCGCCGATTCGGGAAAACAGCAGCTCGAAGCGTGTCGTCTCGGCATTACCGCATCCTCAGAGGGGCGTCGTGCCAGGTAGGTGGAGCAGCTTGCTCCACCAATCGAAGCGCGTCATCCAGGAGTCCCAGTATCCAGGAGAGGGTTGCCATGGCGGTAGGTTGGTCACGGGCGGTATGCCCGCTGGGCCGACACTTCGAAGCGACGGCATCGGCGAATTCCAACTCGGGAAAAGAGCGAAGCGACTCGGTTCGATCTACAGGCACGGTGTCCCGCTCGGTATTCGGGAGCGCCCCGATCGAGGCACTTCAAACTGTCGGCTGAGCCGGCTTGCTGGCCGTGGCATACCGGCCGTGACGACGGCTCTCTCTGCATGCGAGAACTTTGGGCACGACACACTTCGAAAAGTACATCCAGCGGATGTACCTACTGGGCACCGCGTTCTCTCTCGGCATGCGGGAACGCCCAGTTCGAGTCGCTTCGAAGTGTCGGGCCGGCGGCCCAACCTACCGCGACGACGGCTCTCTCAGCATGCGGGAACTTTAGGCACGACGCACTTCGAAAAGTACATCCAGCGGATGTACCTACTGGGCAGCGCGTTCTCTCTCGGCATACGGGAACTCCCAGTTCGAGTCGCTTCGAAGTGTCGGGCCGGCGGCCCAACCTACCGCGACGATGGCTCTCTCTGCATGCGGGAACTTTGGGCACGACGTACTTCGAAAAGTACATCCAGCGGATGTACCTACTGGGCACCGCGTTCTCTCTCGGCATACGGGAACTCCCAGTTCGAGTCGCTTCGAAGTGTCGGGCCGGCGGCCCAACCTACCGCGACGACGGCTCTCTCTGCCTGCGGGAACTTTGGGCACGACACACTTCGAAAAGTACATCCAGCGGATGTACCTACTGGGCACCACGTTCTCTCTCGGCATACGGGAACTCCCAATTCCAGTCGCTTCGAAGTGTCGGGCCGGCGGCCCAACCCACCGCGACGACGGCTCTCTCGGAAGATGCGGGGACTCCTTGCTCAGCGGTGGCGGTCGGAACCGCGGAACCGCACTCTCGGCCAGGCTCGCTCGACCGGGGCGCCCGTCAACGAATGGGCCGCGCGGTACATCAGCTTGCCGAATCGATAGGCCAACGTCTTCGGTCGGGCCGTGATCGGGAGACCCGCCAGCCAGCACTGCAGGTCGTCGGCGAATGCGTCCACCGTGGCGTAGCGCGCCGCCGCCTGGCCGCGCAGCGCCTTGCGCACGATGTGCTCCAGCTTGCCCGTGAGTTGCGCCTGCAGTGATTTGACGTGGCTGCCGCGCGTCTCCGCCAACTTGTCCGGGTCCCGGTGCCGGGCCAACGACGCCGCGAAGGTTCGCGGGTCGCGTTCGAAGACCTCGCGAAACGAGATGCGCTCGTCCTTGCTCGGGGTGAAGGGCCGCAGGCCGCACAGCAATTCGTACAAAACCACCCCCAGCGAGAACACGTCGGTCCTGGCGTTCAGGGGCCCGCCGGCGATCTGCTCCGGCGAGGCGTACTCCGGCGTCATCAGGCCCACCCGCGACGCGGTCAACTGCTCGCCGGAATCCGGGTCCAGCAGGGAGGCGATGCCGAAATCCAGCAACCTGGGCTCGCCGTCGTCGCTGACCATGATGTTGGCGGGCTTGATGTCGCGGTGAATGATGTGATTGCCGTGGGCATAGGCCACCGCCCGGCAGACCTTGACGAACAAACCCACCCGTTCGCGGATCGATAGCTCGCGATGGTCGCACCAGCGGTCCAGCGGCAGCCCCTGGACGTAGCTCATCGCGAACCAGGGCACTCCGCCGCGCGCCAACCCGCTATCCACCATCGGCGTGATGTGTGGATGATTCAGGCGCGTGAGAATCCGCCGCTCGCGCTCGAAGCGGCTGCGCAGGTAGGGATCGATGCTTTTCAGGATCTTGAGCGCGACCGGCCCGCCCGTGCCGTCCAGGCGCCTGGCCAGGAATACCGTGCCCATGCCGCCGAATCCCAGTTGACGGATGATGCGATAGGGACCGACCCGATCGGGATTCTCCATCTGCCATTCCCAGGAAACCAGATCGCGCAATGCCGGAATCCCGCCGTCCAGCAGGGCGTCGAAGGGATCGGTGTTTTCCGGCGGGCGGGTGGGTTCGCGTCCGGCCAACAGGGTCCGGATCTCTTCGAGCACGCGGGCGGCGCCTCGATCGCCATGGGACTCGCGGCCAAATCCGGATTCGATGACTTCCCGAATGGAACTGATCAGGTCCTGGTTCGGCGTGACGGGCAAAAGGTCCTCCTTCAAGCGACGCACCCCAAACGTGTGCGGATGGCGGTGCCTATGAGGGGATGAATAGAGAGCGACCCGTGTGCCTCTTCTCCGGTCATGACAAAAAAGGACAGAAATGTCGTCAATCGAGAAGGAGGGAGAGCAAATTCGATGAATACCTGGATGAAGGCAGCAGTCGGCCCGGATGATTGACCCCAATCATAAAAGCACGCTTCTATGAAAAAAGTGCCAGAAGACACCGTTTCAGATACTTATGAAACGATTTCTTTGCGCAGGATCTCTTTCGCCTCGGTCCAGTCGCGGTAGACCGCACTGGTGTTCAGGCCCAATGCCTCGGCCGTCTGCTCCAGGCTGAGCCCGCCGAAAAACCGCATTTCCACGATGTCGCTCTTGACCGGGTCGCGGCTGCGCAGGACCTCGAGCGCATCGTCCAGCAGGGTGACGAATCGAGGTTGCAATTGGCCGATGTGCATCTCGTCGAGTTCGGCGCGCTCCAGCTTGCCGCCGCGTTTCTGCCGACTCTGGCGCCGGGCGTGGTCGACGAGGATGTGGCGCATGACGCGCGCCAGGATCCGAAAAAAATGGTGGCGATCGCGGAAGGCCGTGTCCCATCCCTGTTCGCGCAACTTCAGGAAGGCCTCGTGTACCAGCACCGTCGGCGTGTACAGGTGCCCCTCTCGTTCCCATCGCATGGCGCCATGGGCCATTTGGCGCAACTCGTTGTAAACGGTAGTGATCAGGGTCGTCAGTGCGTCCGCGTCACCGTTCTGCCAATCATTCAGTAAGCGGGTGATGGGCTCGGATTCGGTCATGGGGCATTCTAGCTCGCTCTTTTTCCCCTTGCAACGAATTACCTCGGTAGTGCGATTTGCGTTACTCGGGGATTCTCGCGAGCTCGGAGTTTTTGCCTGACGGTTCCGCTCGGGTTTTTCGCCGCGGAGTCGCCGCCCATGCCGGGGGCCGGAATGCCGGTGGTCGGAATGCCGAACCACCGGCACACCGGCCACCGGGTTTCAGGTGGGTAACTAATTCGCTTGGGAGTTCCCGCATTTGTGAGAGGGGCGTCGTGCACGGTAGGTTGGCCCGCTGGGCCGACATTTATTGACGAACTCCCCGAACATTCGCCTGTTTATATTTTTAACCTTATCTTCGGGCTTTACAAAGTTTGTTACATAAGAGCCACGCACCAGCGGGCATACCCAGCCCGATTTCGGGAAAGAAACAACGCGAAGTGAGCCAGCATGCTGTTCCCGGCTGCCAGAGAGGGTCATTGTGCAGGGCCGGTAAGGCAGGGCCGGTAAGGCAGGGCCGGTAAGGCAGGGCCGGCAAGGCCAGGTAGGTGCGACCGCTGGTCGCACATTCCGAAGCTCCTGCTTCTATTGATGCTTCGCTCTTTGGCGTTTCGTGTTTACGTAGGTTTGATCGCTTCGAAAAGTCGGGCCAGCGGCCATACCGGCCGTACCCAACCTGCTGCAATGGCAATCCTCAACGCATGCGGGAACTCTGGGCATGGATCACTTCGACAAGTTCAGCCGGCGGGCTTACCGCCCCTGCTGAACCTACCTGGCACGACGAATCTCTCGACATTCGGGAACTCCAAACGGATTCGTTTCAAGAGAGCCCGCGGAGTCGGGGCGCCAGGCGATGGCGGGACAGTTCTCCTCGTGTTGGGTTGCGACCCGACCCCCAAAAGGAGAATCGGGTGACGCGACCGCGTCCGGTCGATGCGCCACCCGATGGGGAGACAGGCAATTTGCTACTTGAACGATCTTCGATGTTTGGGACCCGACGGCCGTTCGACCGGCCACCGGGATTCGGGTTGATGAAAAATGTATCGGGCCTCGGCTCGAGATCTCCGAGTCAAGGAGAGACCTCTGCCCGCCGAGAACCCGATACCGGGCCCATCCGGCATGGAAATCCGGGTCGAGGGAATGATCCCGGTCTCGGAATGGGCGTCCGTTTGCTAGTAGACGTCGTGTACCGTGTTGTACACGTTGAACTTACCGGTTGGTGTGATGAGTCTGGGGCTCTTGATGACCTTTTTCAGCTTGCGGGTCTTGTCGTCGATGATGACCAGTGCCGAGGTCTGTTCCTTGCCGTTCCAAACCGAGAACCAAACCTCGTCGCCTTGCTTGTTGTACTCCGGTTGGACCACCCGTTTCGGGCCCTCACCCAGATCGGCCCATTTTGCGATCGGCAGGACCTCGAAGCCCTTCTCCGGATGCTTCACATCGAATACGGCCACCGATTGGCTGATGTCGGGATCGGGATTGAGCGGTGTGTCCACCCACAGGTTGTTGGACTTGGGATGGGATTTGACGAACAGCGAGCCGCCGCCCTGACCTTCCAGCACCCGCACCACTTTCCAGGCTTTGTCGGGATGCCCGACCGGGTCGGTGCCGATGTAGGTGACCTTCTGGTTGCCGAGGGCGCTGGTGACCCAGACCGGCCCGTGCTCCGGATCCGTCAGGTTCGCGCCCCGTCCCGGGTGGGGAATCTTGTCCACGGGGATCATGGCTTCGAGTTGCTGGTCCTTGGAGTCGACGACCGCGATTCGGTCCGACTTGTTGGCGGCGGTCAGGAAATAGCGTTTGGTCCGGTCCCAACCTCCGTCGTGGAGGAACCGGGCCGCGTCGATGGTCGTGACCTTGAGGTTCTCGATGTCGCCGTAGTTGACCAGCAGGATCTTGCCGGTTTCCTTGACGTTGACGATGAATTCGGGGTGTTGGTGGGAGGCCACGATGGCCGCGACCCGCGGCTCGGGGTGGTATTCCTGCGTATCGACGGTCATGCCGCGCGTGGACACGATTTTCAACGGTTCCAGGGTGGCGCCGTCCATGATCACGTACTGTGGCGGCCAATAGGCGCCAGCGATCGCGTACAGGTCCTCGTAGCCTTTGTATTTACTGGTTTCCACCGAACGCGCTTCCAGGCCGATCTTGGATTCGGCCACCTTTTGCGGCGGGTTCATCCAGAGATCGATCAGGTCGATCTTGGCGTCGCGTCCAATGGTGTAGATGTAGCGACCCGAGTGGGACAGCCGCGAGATGTGCACCGCGTAGCCGGTCTTGACGATCGACACGATCTTTTTGGTGGTGCCGTCGATGAGGGCCACCTCACCGGAGTCGCGCAGGGTCACCGAGAAGATGTTTTCGATGTCGATGTCGTTCATCTTCTTCTTGGGACGACGCTCCACCGGCACCAGGATGCGCCAGTTCTTCTTGATATCGGCCATGCCGAATTCCGGCGGTGAGGGCGGCTCGTGCTGGAGGAAGCGGGCCATGGCGTCGACTTCCTCATCCGACAGTTCACCGGACGAACCCCAGTTGGGCATGCCGGCGGGGGAGCCGTAGGCGATCAGGGCCTTGAGGTAGGCGGTACCCTTGGCGCGGGTGATGTCGGGCGTCAGCGGCTTGCCGGTGGCGCCTTTGCGCAGTACGCCGTGACAGCCGGCGCAACGCTGGAAGAAGACCTCGCGCGAGTGTTCGTACTCGTTGCGGGTCAGCGCCGGGGCGTCCGGCGAAATGATCATTTCCTCGCTGGTGGCTTGACTTGGGGTGCCGGCGTATTTCAGCTCCGCGGCACTGGCACCGGGGTGGGTTTCGGCTTGGGCCGGATCCTTGGATTCGAGGTCCGAGGCGCGAAGCGCGGACACATCGTCGGCGGACACGGTGCCGCCGGCGTTGCCCCAGGCGTTGAGCACGTAGTTGACGATATCGGCGATGACGGCGTCATCCAGTTGCGGCAGGCCCGGCATCAGGCCCTCGTACTTTTGACCGTTGACCGTGATCGGACCCTGAAGGCCCTTGAGGACCACGGAAATCGCGCGTTTGCGATCCTTCAGGAGGTAGTCGGAAGCGGCCAGCGGTGGAAAGGCACCTTTCAGACCCTGTCCGTTGAGTTGGTGGCAAGCCGAGCAGTTGGCTTCATAAGCGGCGCGGCCCCGTTCGATCGACGCTTTGTCAGCGGCCGCGAGAGCCACTTCCGCGCGATGGACCGCCGCTCCCTGAGCGAAGACTGGCAGACTCGGCAGAAAACAAAGCGTCATGCTACATATGCATAGGCATTGGACGATACGACTGTGAAACATATTCATCCCCCTCTGTGCGTGGGTGGTGTTGCGGGTTGTCAGTGGTTTCATTCTGGCCTTGTGGGGGTCCGGATCATTATGACCAGGGTCATAGAGGCCTGGCCCCTTGCCGCGACGGCCGTTGCGGCATGCCGTTTCGTGGCGTCGGCACTCGTCCGGGCAAGCGCCGTCGACGGCGAGTGAGTGCCTGCGCCCGGGTGGGCACGGGGTTCAGGTGTCGAGCGCCGGATCTCAGCGCGGGAAAGGTCTCGGATCAAATCGCTGAATGTCGATATCCGGCGCCCGAAATCACCTGTGATCGGGTTGATGGGTCAATGGGGTCGAGGCGATCCGGAGATCACCGCGATGGGGTGGTCGTCGATCAGAAGCGCCAGTCGGCGAACAGCCAGACCTTGGTGCGGTCGGAGGCCCATAGGTCCGCCTCGTAGCGGGCGGCCTTGAGACCGACGCCCAGCTTTTTGGTTACCGATTTCGCGATCAGCAGGTCGATCTCATCGCCGTAATCCACATCCTCCGATTCGGCCTCGAATTGGTGGGCGACGACGATGACCTTCCAGCCGCGATCCTTGTAGGCGGCGGCCAGGCTGCGATCTTCGAGGCCGAAGACCGGTGTATTGAGGAAGACGTCGGCCCAGCCGTTGAAGGCGTGCAGGGTGGCCAGGGGCGTGGAAAAACCGTACTCGCCGTTACCTTCCAGGACCTCCCAGCCGGCGGTGATGCTGAAGGGCCCGCGTTTGTAGCCCAGGCCCAGGTCCAGGTAGGCCACGTCGATCGCGGGATCGCCATCCGCGAAGTCCTGTTGATCGACCCACGACAGACGGTAGGTGCAGGCGCCCTTGGCGGATTTGGGTGGCCAGGCGCCCTTGACGCGGAAGCCCAGGTTGCGATGGGCCGCTGCCGGTCGGTGGACGGGATCGAGGCCGTGGAAGAAGAGGCTCAGGGATGCGCCGGCCCAGGGTTTGGTGACGGCGTGGGCCAGGTAGCCCTGGAGCCGCAGATCGCCGTTGCTCGGATGGTGTTCGCCGAAGATGCGGTTGACGTTGTCCAGGTAGCTGGCGGTCACCTTGAACGGCCCGAGCTTGTCGTGGGCGAAGGTGACCGCATCGAAGGTTTGTTCGTTCTGGCGCCAGCCCACATTGCCCACGAAACGGGCTTGATCGTGAATGATCCGTTGGCGACCCACGACGAGGCGCTGACCTTTGGCCCAGCGATAGGTGAGTTGGGCCCGGTTCAGTTCCGTATCTTCGGGGTCGGCGACCACGGGGCGCGTCGGTTCGTTGCCGGTGGTGTCGTTGTAACGGGTGGGACCGGTGACCGTGATGTTTTCGAAATCCACCAGGAATTGAAAGCCGCGATACGAGGCGGTTTCAAAACCCAGACGGGTGCGCAGTGTGGCGGCGTGCGCTTCCTTGTCCAGCCCCGTCTGATCGACGTGTTCGTAGCGGAAGCGGAGATTGAGCAAGAGTTTGCCGCGCTTCAGACTATCGCGCAGAGATTCCGCTTCAGCCGCGAAGAGCGGCAGGGTGGTGGCGATCAACAGAAGAGGCACCAGCTTCCAAGGGTGTTTGGAGATTCGAGTGTTCATGGTTCGCTCCTTGGCCTCGATGGCATGCAATCGAAAATGAAGGATCGATCGCGGAACATGCTCAGTATTCGCCCGAAATGGACGGAGGTCGTATGATCCCGATCATACGGACCTGCAGACTGCTGTAACCATCGGTAATTGGGCACCGTAAGCACGCTGGCCGGCGGAACCCATGTCTCTGTAAGTTGTATGAATTCTGAGAGTTGGGCAGTCTGTGCGGAGCCGCTTTCTCAACCGGGGGTGCTGGGCGCACCCATCCTTGCCGATGTGCCCACGCCAGGTGGACGCGGACGGATCGGAGGACCCGGTATCGCGGGGAGCGGGGTAGGGGGGGAACGGTTCCGTTCGGCGCTGGGTGGGGGGTCGAGATCGGGGGATCTGTGCTTCGCCCGAGACATCCGGCCGAGCTGTACGGCTGGATGGACCCGTCTGGTTCCGCGATGGGGGGCATGCGGGCAGCTTGGGGGGAAGCGGTGTGGGGGATGGTGCTGGGGGGATGCTCGGCACGCGGCGGGGCGAAGCGCGGGGGAACGGGCTTCGATGGGTTCATCGCGGCTGGCCGAGCGGAAAGATGAACCTGCATCTGCTTATAACCCAATAAGTGTACGAAATACAAGTAGGTGATCGAGGGAGGCTGAATGGCCGTTTCCCAAAACCGCCTGGTTCTGCAAACCCGTGGGCCTTCACACTTCCATTGGGAAGCGAATCGGTTGGTGCTCGGCCTGGGTGATTTGAAAAATGGCGCCCACGTCCACCAGACTGATCGCGCCGCGCTTGGAACTGATCCATCCGGCCTTTTTCCACTTGCTCAAAATGCGGATCGCCGTTTCGGTCGTGGTGCCCACGATGGCCGCGATCAGGCTCTTGGTGATGTGGACCTCCTTGACCGGGTGTTTTTGCCAATCTTCCAAGGCCACGTCCTGTGGAAGGGCCTGACGCAGCAGCAACGTGGCGACCCGCCGGTTGACCGGCTCCTGCAACGAGGACTGCAGGCTGTAGATCTCCGAAAGGCGCCGGTTCAGGTCGACCAGAAGGCTGAAGAACACGTCGGCCGAACCCTGCATCTCCCGGAGGAACTGTTTGCGGGTAAAGCCCAGCGCGATCACGGTCTCGAGCGCCACGCCGTCGGCGGGGTAACAACTTCCCGGCAATGTCAGCGCCTTGCACCCGATCATTTCCGGGGGATGTGCCAGGTGCAGGACGACCTCGCGGCCGCTGGGACTGATGCGGCGCACCTTGACCCGGCCGGCCTTGATGATGAAAAAACCACTGGCGGGATCGCCCTCCCGGAAAAGGTACTCGCCCGGGTCGAAGGCGCCGATGCGCGCGCAACGAAGCAACGCCGCGGCCTGTTCCTTTTCCAAGTTCTGGAAAAGCGGCAACTCGGAAAGGGTTTCGATGAAACAGGGGCCGGGCGTGATTTCTTTCATGACGGAACTCCCAATAGACGATGCTTCAGCTTGGGTTGTTTCCGTCTATCTTATCAAGACTGGCGCCAAGTCCGGGTCGGGCCCGAATCCTCGCGGCCCAAGGGCTTTCGTGCATGTCGCGGTTGAATTGAGGAGGGAATGTTCGGTTTTCTGGGGAATAATACTCAGAATTGCGGATGGGTCCGCGACTCAAATTAGCGCGAAGCCCCCCAACCCGAACGCCACTGAACCCCTGCGTAGTAGGTGCGGCCCCAGTCGATCCGGTGCTCGGCGTGGGCCTGGCCGCTGGCGGCCTCGATGGTTTCCTGATCGGTGACGTCCAGCAGGTTGCGCACGCCCAGTTGGAGGCGCAGGTCCCGCAGGCCGGTATCCCAGGTCAGGCCCGTGTGGAGCATGTGGAAGTCGTCCAGTTCGATTTTGCTGGGTTGCCCGGTCTCGCGATCGGTGAGGTAACCCTCGTGACGGCCCTGGTATTGGTGGAACAGGGCCAGGGACAACCGATCGGGCACCAGGTCGCGGTGGCACTCGAATCCCACCTGCCAGCTCCCGCTGAAGGGGGTGAGTTGCTGGTCCTCGGCCAGTTGATCGCGGGTTTCCTCGCGGGTGAGCGAGAGCTTGCCGCGCCAACCGCTTCCGGTCAGTTCCGTGGCCAATTCGGCGCCACGGCTCTTGTAGCGCATCAGATTGATGTAGTGGCGCGTCAAGGTGCCGGGCTGATCGGGGTCCGGTGTCAGCGTGCTGAGCGTGATGCGGTCGTCGATATCGTTGAAGAAGGCATTGCCGGTGAGGCGCCATTCGTAACCGGCAGTCGACCCGGATCGCGCCATTTGCAGCCGCAGGTGGTGACCGCGTTCGGCCTCCAGGTCCTGGTTACCGTGAATGTGGTAGCGGACGGGACCGGCCGGCATGCTGAAGTCGAGGAACAGCTCCTTGAGCGATGGGCCCCGGAAGCCGCGGGCATAGGCGAAGCGGCCCTGCCAACGGTCGTCGGGCGAATAGAGGACATGGAGCGCCGGAGTGCTGGGCGCGTCGTAGGTTTCGTGATCGATGAGGCGCACCGCCGGTTGGATTTGCCAGGCGGGTGCGGGCTGCCAGCGCAATCCCGCGAAAAGCGCGCGGGTCTCGGTGGATTGGGCGCCGTCCAGAATGCGACCGCCTTCGCCCGATTCGCGCTCGAATTCCGCGCCCAACTGGACCTGCATCTTGGGCGACCAGGATCGACCGGTGGCCATGACGCGCACCAGTCGTTGCTCGAAGGCGTTGCGATCGAAGGCGCCACGGCCCGTGTAGGCGCTGCGTTCCCCGGTTTCCTGCGAGACCTCGGTCGTGGTTTTGTTGCGTTCGTAGTCGTTGTAGGCGACCAACGCGTCCAGGTAGATGTACCGCCCCAGGTCGCCGCGCAACCCGATGCTGTGGTCGCGGCGTGTCGTGCGATAGGCCGCGTCACGCGCGATTCCGTCGCTGAACTCGCCCTGGTCGGTCAGGGTCTCGTCAAAAAAATCTGCCGCGTATCGCAGGCGCAACGCGCCCAGATAGCGGGTGACGCGGGCTCCGGCGTGTTCTTGATCGCGTTCGGCCCATACCTGGCGCCGGCTTTCGTCGATCTGGCCGGATCCGTCGAATTGGTGGCCGCCGCCGTGAATGGCGATGTGCCAGTCACCCTTGCCGACGCCGGCCTCGACCCGTTGCACCTGTTCACCGGTGTCGCGGAACTGGCCGCTCAGCGCCACTTGCGGGGTCTGGCCGCGGGGTTCCGCGCTGATCAGGTTGATGACGCCGGCCAGGGCGTCGGTCCCGTAGTAGACCGAAACCGGACCTTCGATCATCTCCACCTGACGCACGCCGTTCAAATCGATCTGCTCCAGATCCAAGGTGCCGTTGAGCCGGCCGATCACGGGCACCCCGTCCCGCAGGATTTTCACGTTCTCGCCGGAGATCCCGTTGAGCGAGAGCCCGGTGCCGAACACCGTGTGCTGCTGCAAGCGCAGCGTCGGTTGCTGAATCAACAATTCGCGCAGCGTCAGCGAGGCCGTCCGACGTATGTGCGCTTCGTCCAGAACCTTGACCTCGTAGACCGAATCCTTGGCGCTTTCCGGTGAGAACTGGGCGGTCACCACCAGGTGCTCCTCGACCGCGGGGCCTTGGCGCGCCGGCTCCGACGATGCATCGACGACCGCCCGCTCCGATCCGGGTTCGGCCGCCCATGCGAAAAAGGCCATCGTCGCGGCCATCGCAATCATCCACCTCATGGTCCACCTCCGTGACTCGCCCCCGGCGAGGGGGCCCGGTCGGCCGCGGCGGTTGCGAGACCGCGGCCGACACACGCTCGGACCGGTCGTGCCGGTTGCCGAGGCTGGGCCGTGCCGATGCGCCAAAACTAGCTAGCGGCGTCGGCCAATTTCTCGAAAATGGGAAACAACACGTTGTTTTCCAGGTGGATATGGAGCATGAGGTCGCGCTCGAGCTCCTCCAGCAAGGCGTAGAGTGCACGGAAACTGGTGCAGGCGTCCGCGGGGGGCTGGAACTGGTTCGTGATCTTGCGGGCTTCGGCGATCATGTCGCCGGCCTCGTCGTGTTCGCGGCGCATACACTGCATCGGCATGCGCGGATCCATGCCCAACATGCCGGGTCCGCGGCTTCCGGGTACCTCGCCCATCATGCGATGCATCAGCGGGAACAGGACCATTTCCTCCTTGGCCATGTGGCTCGTCAGCTCGTCGGTCATCTCGATCACGATCTGACGGATCCGCAGGACTTCGGGGTGGCCTTCGCCGTGAACCCTGGCGACTTTCTCGGAGAGGGTGCCCAGGCCGTCGAGCTGGTTGCGGTGCACCTCGTGAAAGCGGGTGAGGATGAATTCGATCAGTTCCATCGCCTGGTCATCGCCGAATCGAGGTAGGGTTTCGCCTTGGCGGCTCTCGGTGGTTTCCACTGCCGCCGTCATCGCCTCCACCAGCGATTGGGGGGTCATCTCCCGATCGGCCGCCACGGCTTCGAGGGTGCGACCGCCGCCGCAACAGAAATCCAGGTGATTCTGCAGGCACCAGTTGGCCAGAGCGGGGTAGTGCGCCACACAGTCGCCGAGACGGGATTGGGCGGTGATGTCGGGGCGTTGCGAAGTGATGGGCATGGGTCTCCTCCATGGACGGTTCGTAGGTTGGGGCCATCAAACCGCGGAACGCCCGGGGCCCATTATGATTTGGGTCATACGCGTGGTGAGATCGGGGCCTGCAGGGGTGGGGAGGCGGAGCGTATGACGGGGATCATACAGGTCGAGAGGAAATGAGCGCACCATAGTCAATGGTCGCTTCGAGTAATTTTTTGAAAACTGAAAATTGGCACGAAAACTGAAACCGTAGGGCCCCAGAATCAGCGAAACAGTCCTACAAAAAACACCTTATCGGAGAGGCTGAACATGCCCATCAAGAGTTACCTTGCGTTTCCAAAACCGGGCCGTTACCCCCACATGCTTTCCGCGCTCGAACAGTGTGACGGGCTCGAACTTTACCCCTCCGAAAACCGCGAGCTGGCCGTGGTCGTGACCGACAGCGCCACTTCCGAGCAAGAACAATCCTTGGAAACGGAGCTCGCGGGAATCGAGGACATTCAGTGTCTGGCAATGGTTTTCGGTCATGCCGAACCCACTTCGATGGAAGTTTGAAAGGAGAGCGGGGATATGGTCTCAAGACGTTTATTTATCAAGCAGGTAGCGGTCGGTTCGGCCGTTGCCGCAGCGAAATTACTGGTTCCCGGGGTGATGTTCGCCCCGGCCCTGGCATCTGCCGAAGCCGCGGAACTGGCTTGGCATAAAACGCCCTGTCGCTTTTGCGGGGTGGGTTGCGGCCTGTTGGTGGGCGTCGCCGGCGGACGCGCCGTCGCGGTCAAGGGCGATCCGGCTTCCCCGGTCAACAAAGGCCTTTGCTGCGTCAAGGGCTACCACTCGGTTCAGGCCCTGTACGGCAAGGATCGCCTGACCTCGGCCCAGATGCGCAAAAACGGAAAGCTGGTGGACGTGCCCCTCACCGAGGCCCTGGACGCGATCGCCGAGCGCATGAAATCCACCATCGCCGAGCACGGCAAGGACAGCGTCGCCATGTATGGTTCCGGTCAATGGACCATCCCCGACGGCTACGTCGCCAGCAAGCTGTTCAAGGGTTGCATCGGGACCAACAACGTAGAGGCCAACGCCCGCCTCTGTATGGCGAGTGCCGTGACGGGTTTCCTCACCACCTTCGGTCTCGACGAGCCGATGGGCTGCTACGAAGATATCGACCACGCCGACGTCTTCGTGCTCTGGGGCAACAACATGGCCGAGATGCACCCGGTCCTGTTCTCGCGCCTGTTGGAACGCCGCCAGCGGAATCCCAAAACGTTGATTATCGACCTGGGAACACGAACGACGCGAACCAGTTACGCCGCGGACAAGGCGATTCTTTTCGAGCCGCAGACCGATTTGGCGATGGCCAACTGCATCGCCTACGAAATCGTCAAGCAAGGCCGCGTCAATCGCGATTTCGTCAAGAAACACGTGGCGTTCAAAAAGGGCAAGACCGACATCGGTTACGGCCTCGAGGAAAAGTTCGCGTTCAAGGACCAGGCGACGCCGGCCAATTGGGACGACTACCGCGCCTTTCTCGAGGATTACACGCCCGAGAAAACGTCTGCGGTCAGCGGTGTGTCTGTGGCGGATCTGCGCTACCTGGCTTCGCTCTACGCCGACCCCAATCGCAAGGTCGTGTCCTTCTGGTGTATGGGCATGAACCAGCACACTCGCGGTACCTGGATCAACAACCTGGTCTACAACATCCACCTCTTGGTCGGCAAGATCAGCCAGCCCGGCAACGGTCCCTTCTCGCTCACCGGCCAGCCGAGTGCCTGCGGAACAGTCCGCGAAGTGGGGACTCTCACCCACAAATTGCCGCACGGCGTGGTCATGAACGAGAAGCACCGCAAGAAGGCGGCGGAGATTTGGAACGTTCCGGTGGAGAATATCTCCCCCAAACCTTCGAATCACACGGTCGCGATGTTCCGCGCCCTCGACCGAGGCGACATTCGCTTCATGTGGATCCAGGTCACCAACCCGATGGTCACCATGCCCAAGCTGCGTCGGTATCGCGAGGGAGCCAAGAAAGAGGGGCGCTTCATCGTGGTGTCCGACGTATACCCGACACCCACCACCGACATCGCCGACGTGATCCTGCCCTCGGCCATGTGGATCGAACGGGAAGGCATGTACGGCAACTCGGAGCGCCGTACCCAGCATTTCAATCAATTGGTGGATCCGCCGGGTGAAGCGATGAGCGACACCCTGCAACTCATCGAGGTGGCGCGCCGCTTGGGCTACGCCGACAAGTTCCCCCAGAACGAGGAAACCCACATCCGGGAAATCTGGGAAGAGTACACCCGCTTCCACGCCGGCCCCAAACACGGCATGGCACCCTACGAACTGCTCAAGAAACGATCCGGTGTGCTGTGGCCCTTCCACGAGGGCAAGGAAACCAAGTGGCGCTATCACGCCAAGACCGATCCGGCCGCTTCCGGCGACAGCTTCGACTTCTACGGCAAGCCCGACCACCGTGCCTGGATCTGGTTGCGTCCCTACGAAGCCGCGCCCGAAATCCCGGATCGCGAGTATCCCTTCTGGCTCTGCACCGGTCGCGTCCTGGAGCACTGGCACACCGGCAGTATGACGCGTCGCGTCCCGGTCCTGCATCGGGCCATGCCGGCCGCCTACGCCGAGCTGCATCCCGACGACGCGGCCCGATTGGGAGTTCGCAACGGCGACAAGGTGCGCATCGTCAGTCGCCGCGGTCAACTGGAACTCGTCGTGGCCATCGATCAGCGCGGCCGGCCGGTTCGAGGCCACGTGTTCGTGCCGTTTTTCGACGAAAGCCTGTTGATCAACGAGGTCACGCTGGACGCCTACTGCCCGATCTCGAAACAGCCGGATTACAAGAAATGCGCGGTTAAATTGGAGCGGGTATGAACCATCCAGAAAAACCCCAGATGAAGTATGGGTTGATCGCGATGTTGGTGATCCTCATGGTTGCCGCGGTCGTGATCATCGGCAAATCGTTCAGCGAGGGTCAGGAGTTCGCCGAGACGCAATGGCAGTCCCAGGCCGACCCGGCCAAGACCGAGCAACCGATCCTCAGCGAGGCCGGCGTCTTCGAGGGGCGCGATCAGCGCGCCCGGTTCGTGGACCTGACCCAACGGGGTACGCGAACCCTGGCGGATTACTACGACCGGCGGGCCTACCCGGGCGCGCCGCCCTCCATCCCCCACGAGGTCAGTTCCGACATGCAGACCGATTTCAACGCCTGTCAGGCCTGTCACGCCAAAGGGGGCTTCGCGCCGGTGTTCGGAACCTACGCACCCGTGACCCCGCACGCGGAGTACCAAAACTGTCGTCAGTGCCACGTGCCCCAAACCGATCGGCCGCTCTTCGCCGAAACCAACTGGCAGGCCCAGGACCCGCCGTCGTTGGGCCGTGCCGCCCTGCCCGGCGGTCCGCCGCCGATCCCGCACCAACTCCAGATGCGCGAGAACTGCAGTGCCTGTCACGCGGGGCCCTCCGCCCCGGCCGAGATTCGAACCAGCCATCCGGAGCGGCTCTACTGTCGTCAATGTCACGTGCCCGCCACAACCGAGACGCCCTTCACCCGCTGATGTCGCGGACCGAACGATAGGAACACCTCATGCCACATGAATTCTTCGTCCCGTCGATTCCCCACCATCGCCGGCGCCGAGCGACCTCGCTGTGGGCGATTTCCCTGCTGCTGCTGACGGTGTCGACCGGCTGTGTCGACCTGGACCCGCCGCACCCCAGTCGCGTCAAGGACACCATCGCCGCCAACGAGGGACACGCCGAGGAGCCCGAAGCGGCGCACCTGATCGCCGATGTGACGCGCGTTCCGGTCAGCCTGCCGGGGTCCGTCTCGCCCGAGGACTACTTTGTCGAGACCCGCGCCGATCAACTGATGCACGCGCCCTGCGCCCAATGCCACAGCGATGCGATCCCGCTCGAAAACGAGCCGAAGGCCCACTGGGACATCGAGCTCCAACACGCAGGTAGCGACACCATGACCTGTACGACCTGCCACGACCCCGACAAGCACATGGAATCGCTGGCCTACCTGAAGGGGGGCGAGGTTCCCTTCGACCACAGTTACCGGCTCTGCGGCCAGTGCCACTTCGAGCAGTTGCGCGATTGGGACGGTGGTTCCCACGGCAAGCGCGTGGCGGCCTGGGCCGGAGATCGCATCGTGCGCAACTGCACCGGCTGTCACGATCCTCACCGTCCCGCCTTCCCCAAACGGTGGCCGGTCCACAATCCGTCTCCCACGGAAACGCGGCTGATGGACGGGGACGGGCACGACAAGGAGTCGAGCCATGAGTAATCGCGAGAAGATCGCCGAAAAGGTGCGTCAGTGGCTGAAGCCCGCCGACCGGCGCCGCTTGCGGCGCGACGACGGCGGTGCGGACACCCGCTTCGCCGAAGGTGCCGATGCCGTGATGAACAAGCGCCTCGACCGCCGTCAGGCGCTCAAGGCCATGGTCACCGGCGCGGCCGCCGGCGCCGCCGTGGTGCAGACGGCCTGCTCGCCGCTCGGTGGCGGTTCGGAAAAGGCCCAACTCAACTGGGAAGAGTACTTCAAGAAAAACTACCGGCTGATGACGGACGAGGAGCGGGCCGCCACGGTCACCCGCCTCGAACGCCTGAGCAAACTGGAACAGAACGCCGATCCGCACATCCAGACCACGCCGCCGCAGAAGGGCGTGCTCTTCGGCTACGCCTTCAACATCTCCAAATGCCAGGGTTACATGGACTGCGTCAAGGCCTGCATCGAGGAAAACAACCTGGATCGCGGTTCCAACATGCAGTACATCCGCATCTTCGAGATCGAGAACGGCCAGGACGGGCTGGCCTCCGCCAACGGCGACTTCTACCACGAGGTGCCGGCGGAGGGACACTACTACCTGGGCACCCAGTGCTTTCACTGCGAAAACCCGCCCTGTGTCAAGGTTTGTCCGGTGGGCGCCACCTGGAAGGAAGACGACGGCATCGTGGTCGTCGATTACGACTGGTGCATCGGCTGTCGCTACTGCGAAGCGGCCTGTCCCTACTTCGGCCGTCGCTTCAATTGGAGCACCCCCCAGATCCCGGCCGACGAAGTCAACCAGGAGCAGCATTACCTCGGCAACCGGCCGCGCAAGAAGGGGGTCATGGAGAAATGCACCTTCTGCGTGCAGCGGACCCGCAAGGGCAAGTTGCCCGCCTGTGTGGAGGCTTGCCCCACCGGGGCGCGCGTGTTCGGGAACCTGCTCGATCCCGACAGCGAGATTCGCTACGTGCTGGCCAACAAGAAGGTGTTCCGCCTCAAAGAGGAACTGGGCACCGAACCCAAGTTTTGGTACTTCACCGATTGAGGAGCCACCATGTCCAAGCCGAATCCGATTCATTTTTTCAAGGATGCGTTCGTCACGGCCACCAGCGGCAGTTTGCGCTACCACCTCTGGATGGGCTGCCTCACCTTCCTGATGATCCTGGGCAGTTACGCCTACTGGGTGCAGTTACGCGAAGGGCTGGTGGTCACCGGAATGACCGATCACGTGAGCTGGGGCATGTACATCTCCAACTTCACCTTTCTGGTGGGGTTGGCGGCCGCGGCGGTGATGTTGGTGTTGCCCACCTACATTCTGGACGACGTCGATTTCGGGCGTGCCGTCCTGATCGGCGAGGGGGTCGCGGTCTCGGCCCTGGTCATGTGCCTCGCATTCGTGACGGTGGACCTCGGCGGTCCCCATCGCGCCTGGCACCTGATCCCCAAGCTGGGCTACTTCAACTGGCCCCAGTCGCTGCTGACCTGGGACGTCCTGGTCCTCAACGGCTACCTGGCCCTCAACCTCCTGATTCCCTTCTACATCCTCTACAGCCACTACAAGGGCGAAAAGCCCGATAAGCGCAAATACCTGCCGTTCGTGGTGTTGTCCGTCTTCTGGGCGGTCGGTATCCACCTCGTGACCGCCTTTCTGTACGCCGGTCTGCCGGCCCGTCCCTTCTGGCACAACGCCCTGCTGGGGCCGCGCTTCCTGGCCTCGGCCTTCGCCGCCGGTCCGGGCTTCATCATCCTCGTCCTGGGCGTGATCCACACCCAGACGGCCTACACCATTCGCTCGGTCATTTTCGACAAGTTGGCGATGATCACCACGGTCGCGGCCCAAATCAACCTGGTCATGCTGGGTTCCGAGCTGTTCGTCGAGTTCTACCATCCCACCGAGCACGCCGAGAGCGCCATGTACCTGTTCTTCGGACTGGACGGTCACGACGCGCTGGTGCCATGGATTCGCACCGCGATCGTGCTCAACGTGGTGGCGACGGTGGTGCTCAGCCTGCATCCGCTGCGGCGACGGCGACCGATTCTGCTGGCCTCCTGTGCCCTGCTCTTCCTGGCGATCTGGATCGAGAAGGGGATGGGCATGGTCGTGCCGGGCTTCATTCCCGGTCCGTTGGGCGACGTGGTGGATTACAGTCCCACCTGGGTCGAGATCTGGATCACCGGCGGCATCTGGGCGATGGGGTTCTTTTTCTTGTCGGCCCTGACCAAGGTGGCGATCGAGATCGAAACGGGTCGCATGGTTCACGTGAGTGCCCGCAAGGGCGGGGAGGACGCCTAGGCGGTGCCCATCCAGGCATGGCTCGGTCGAAACCGTCTAGCCGGTTCGGCTGGATGGACACGCTGCCAGGTGTCAGCGACCCCCTCGTTTCTAAGAAGGTAGCTGAAACCCGATGGCTGGCGGTGGAGAACGGTCGGCACTGGAAACCCGGTCGTACGTTCGAAGAATCCCTGTTTGCGGATGGCCACGAGTTCGTGCCCATCCGCAAACGAAATCACTGCGGCCAACCAAAGGGTCCGGCTGGATGGGCCTTCGTTCCTCGATCGCGCGGTTGGGTTGCCGATCCGGGCCAACCCCTTGGTTTCCAACCGTTCCGAAATGCGATATGGTGAAGCCTGTCGCCTCGTTTTTCCATTTCACACAGGCGTGACCGGTCGGGTCACGCCAGCCAAGGAGTTGCCATGGATCGCATTCCCAAGACCTACCAGAAGTTCAGTGACCGCTACCCCGACATCATCGGCGCCTACGATCGCCTGAACGAGTCGGTCAAGGGACTGGACGCCCTGTCCGCGGACGAGATCGCCCTGGTCAAGCTGGGCATCAGCATCGGCGCCGGGATGGACGGGGCGATGGCCTCGCAGACGCGCAAGGCCATCAAGTCCGGCGTGGCCCCCGAGAAGATAGAGCAGACCGCGGTTCTGGCGTTGCCGACCCTGGGCCTGCCGCGCATGATGCAGGCCTTCAAGACGATTACCGGCGTGCTGGAGCGGCGAGACCGCGAGACCGAATGACCCGCTGCAAAACACGCCGGCCGGTGGGCACGGCGTGGTGAGTTCTAGCGGGCGAGGGCTTCGGCGAGGGCGGCATCGGTGCCGTTCTGCTGGTCGGCCGCGGTGAAGTTCTCTACCGGAACCTCCACGGGCACGCCCTGCCCTTCGTAGTTGACGCCCTCGATCGCGACGTACTCCTCGTTCGACAGCGTGACGACCCACCCGTTGGGCAGCCTTTTATCCAGCGAGTCGGAGAAAGCGCCGAAAGTGGGTTCGCCGATCAGGGTCACGTGCGGCTGCGTGCGCATGTAGAGGGAGAACACTTCGGCGGCGCTGCCGGTAAAGGGTGCGGTGAGCAACGCCACGTCGCCCTCGAAACGACGGCCCTCGCGTGGGGTGATCCACACCGACTGGAACGGTCCCAGACCGGTGTCGGTGACCGGTCGCTCGCTGAACGCCACGGTTTCGGTACGGGCGAAATAGCTGGCGACCAGGCTCGAGACCGTGTCCGTGCCGCCCGGATTGAAGCGCACGTCGAGCACGATCTTGTCGACGCCCTCGAAATCGTTCAGGACCTCTTCCAGGGTCGCGACCAGTTGTTCGTAGCCGGGCTCGTCTTCCTCGGGGCCGAAACCGCTGAAAGCGAGGAAATTCAGGTAGCCCACGTTTTCACCGATGCGCGCCCAAAGAATGCGGTTGTTGCCGCCCTGTTTGAGGGGGGTCGTCAGGTAGGTTTCCTGAAGGGCTTGCAAGTGTTGGTTGCGGAACTGGAACTGATAGGTGTCGAAGTCCGCGATCTCCGATTGGGCCTGGAATTGTTCGAAGAGCCGCTGCATGGAACCCTTGAACGTGGCGGGGAAGAACGCCCGGTTCGAGTAATGGAGCCCCACGTGCCCGTTGTCCAGCGGTCTGATCAGGTCCGAAAGCAGGGCGAACAGCTCTTCATCGTTCTGGACCGCTTCCGCACGCGGTCTCAACTCCTGGTAGACGGCGTCCCAGTCCACGCCGTCCAGGGCGAAATAGGCGTAGTGGTCCTTGAAGATGCGCCAGGCCGTCTCGAAATTCAGCACGGGATCGCTGTCGGGCGTTTCCGCGTAGGCACAGGTGGCGGGCAACTCGGCGGTCGGTTCGAAGAGCATGGGAATGGTGTCCTGGTCGGTGTGGATCGCCAGGGTTCCGTCGTGCCGGCGCTTGACCGTGATCAACTCCGACAAAGCTGCGACGGGGAACTCGTCGCTGTCGAACAGGCACGCGCCGGGATTGGCTTCGAACAGGGACACCCGCTCCTCGTCGACTTGAAGGTATTGGCCGTAGCCGATGCGGCGCCACAGGCCCTTGATCTCGTCGAGCGTGACCGTTTCTTCCGGGGCTCCGGCGATGACGGAGGCCGGCACCGACACGATTTGCGTGATGTCGGGCCCGAACGTCAGCGCGAAACCGGTGATGGTCTTATCGGAGGTGATGCGCACCTGAACCGAATCGGGGAGGGATTGCTCGGTGAAGATGTCGTCGAGCATCGACACCAGTTTGGCCTTGGCGGCCAGGCTGCGTTGGCGACGGTCGAGGACGCGGCCGTCGCGGGAAATCAGTTCCAGGTCGAGTACGGCCTGCTCGTCTGCCGTATTGACCACGGCCAGGCCGCTCTCCCAGAAGGTCGAGTGTTCCAACAGCGGCAGGAGCAAGGCTTGGGAGGTCGTATCGGTCAGCGGCAGGCTGGAGGAGCCGAGCAGGCCGCCGAGCCGGGTGAACTTCATCAACCCTTCGAGGCCGGTGCCATCGGAGCTCAGCTCGAGCCAGCCGGTTTCGGCGGTCAGTTCGGGCATCAGGTCGGCGATGGAGCCCCAGATCCCTTCGCCGGGGTGCAGGGTCCAGATCGATTCGGCGTTCAGGTTGCCGTCGTTGTCGTAGGCCCGAACGGAAACGCGCTGGGGTTTGTATTGGGTGTTGTTGAGGCTGAGTTGCGTTTCCCAGAGCCCTTGGCGGAACGTGAAGTGGGGGAGGTACAGGGATTCGGCCGCGTGGAGCTCGAATCTGCCGAGCGTCAGAACCGTCAGGGCGACGAGCAGCACCGCGAGTCGGCGGTAGAGTGGCTGCGATCGATCGGAATAGATGGGGAGGGTGCGGTTGGAATGCATGGGGTAAGTCAAAACCTCGACTCCTTCGAAACTGAGTGTGGAATCATCGCGGTGAGGCAAGGGCCACGGCAGGCCGCGTTCTCCTGATTCCGGTCAGCACAAGGGCAATCGAGGTGCCAGGAATCGAACCGGACGGTTGTGTTCGAGAAGTCATTGGTTTGCAGGTTGTTAGCGTTGGATGCGAAGGTGGGCGCGTTGGAGCTTCGAACGAGGTTTCGGCGTGCGTGTCAGGTTTTTCTTTCACGCCCGTACGCGCCACCATACGGGTTTGGGTAGAGCTGAAGGTGCGACCCGGGAGCAAGCCCATCCCAGCCTTGCGATAGGTTGCGGGGCGGTGCCAACGATCGATCGGATGCCTGGATGGTCCTCGTCCGTGATTGACCAAATGCTCGGATGGTCACCGTTCGCGGCCAATCCTGGAGGGATGGGCCCTTCGCATCAAACCCAGGTTTGGATGGGGGTGTCCCGGGCCAATCCTGGAGGGATGGCCAACCGAATGCTTGGACCACAACTAATTTAAAACGCGCGCCAACGGCGCGCCACCAGCAGGGACCCTGTAAGGGTCACACATTTCAGCGAAGGGTTAAGGAGGCAGCGCCGACGCAACCCTGGTTTTTTGGAGTTCCCGAACTCCAGCCCTGAAGGGGCGGGACTACGAAGCACTCACCGAGGTTCACGTCAATGCCGGCAAACCTTCGCGGACCCGCCCCTCCAGGGCTTGATGCGGGAACCCCAAGGAACCAGGGTTACGGCGCCGTTCCGGCACCTCACCCTTCGCTGTATTGTGTCGTCCCTTCAGGACGCCTGCTGGTGGCGCGCCGGTGGCGCGCGTTTTTATGTATGGTGGTCCAAACATGGTGTTGGCCATCCCTACAGGATTGGCCGCAAACGACGACCAACCAGGCATTCGGTTAGCCGCGGATGATGCGCATCCCAACATACCGCCAGGTTTGGATGGGCCTGCCCCGGCTCGCGCTGAAGGTGCGAGCGGACGTCACTTTGGACCACAACTAATTTAAAACGCGCGCCTTGGCGCGCCACCAGCAGGGACCCTGTAAGGGTCACACATTTCAGCGAAGGGTTAAGGAGGCAACGCCGACGCAACCCTGGTTTTTTGGAGTTCCCGAACTCCAGCCCTGAAGGGGCGGGACTACGAAGCACTCACCGAGGTTCACGTCAATGCCGGCGAACCTTCGCGGACCAGCCCCTCCAGGGCTTGATGCGGGAACCCCAAGGAACCAGGGTTACGGCGCCGTTCCGGCACCTCACCCTTCGCTGTATTGTGTCGTCCCTTCAGGACGCCTGCTGGTGGCGCGCCGGTGGCGCGCGTTTTTATGTATGGTGGTCCAAACATGGTGTTGGCCATCCCTACAGGATTGGCCGCGAACAAAGATCCCAGGACCAGGACTCTGGTGTCGATTGAGGTGTTCGGATGTCGGCCATCCCTCCAGGATTGGCCGCGAACAAAGATCCCAGGAACAGGGCTCTGGTGTCGATTGAGGTATTCGGGTGTCGGCCATCGCTCCAGGATTGGCCGCGAACAACGCACCCGCGGGCCTGGAGCCCTGGATCGAATAGCCGGCGTCGGCGATTCTACCCGTGATCATCAGGTTTGCGGTGCCTTGAATCCGTAGGCGAGGACCAGGCTCGTCAGGAACCAGGCCGAAAGGTTGTAGACGGCCTGCGCCATTTTCCAATCCCAGGGCAGATACCACCAGACCATGTCGCCGCCGTCGATCATGATCGTCGCGGCCGCACCGGCTAGCAGGCCCACACGCAACCTGGCGCCAACCGCCTGGATGTCCCCGATACGAAATACCATCGCCAGCAGGAAGGCGACCGACAGGCACAGCACCAGACCTTTGACGAGCACCCACGGCTCGTGAACCGGCCGGCCGTCGGGGGCCGTGACGTGCACGAAGGCGATCGGTCCCTTGTCGTAGAGTTCGGCTTTGGCCTCGGGGCCGTGGTGTTCGCCGGGAAGGTAATAGGTGCCCTGCTCCGGGAAATGCTCGCGCAGGGCCTGGCCGGCGGCGACGTCGTCTCGGGTTTGGTGCCAGGTCAGGTAGGGCAGGGGACTGAGCCCCCAGTAGATCATGCCCCATACGTACATCGCCAGCGCCGCCGCCACGATGATGCCCACGTTTTTCGCTGTCATGCTTCCTCCAGTCGCTGCCGCGTTTCTCGGTTTCGAACGGGTGACCTGCAAGCGCGCCGGTACGCGACGGCCAGTCGACCGGGCTCGGAACATCGCCGTTGGGATCGAGGCCGATTCGGGTGGCTGTTTCCGGTCGAGGGGTGTGTCACCTGCTTGACGATCAGTGTAGTATTATCTGGTTGGTGAGACAATTTAGCGAAATTGGGACAGATTGTCTAATGAACGAGACAATGATTTCACTGGACGACATGCGGTTGTTCGCGGTCGTGGCCGAAGATCTCAGTTTTACCCGCGCCGCGGATCGATTGGGCATGCCGAAGCAGACCTTGAGCCGGCGTATCGCCGCATTGGAAAAGGCGTTGGGCCTGCAACTGCTTCATCGATCGACGCGGCGTGTGCGGTTGACCGAGGTAGGCGCGGGTTATGCCCGGAAGTGCGCCGAGTTGGTGTTGTTGGCCGAAGAGGCCCATCGCGAGGTGAGCCTGAACCGGGCCGAGGTGGTGGGGTGCCTGCGGTTGACCTGCGACCAGTTCCTGGGCGAGACCCTGCTGCCGCCGATTCTGACCGAGTTCGCCCATCGTTACCCGAAGGTGCGCATGGAGTTGTCGATCACGCCACGCAAGGTGGATCTGGTCGCCGAAGGCTTCGACATCGCCCTGCGGGTGGGCGAGACGCAGGACCCCGAACTGATCGCGACCCGGCTGGGACCGGCCGAGATTCGTTTTTGTGCGGCTCCGAGTTACGTGGCCCGTTTCGGCCGCCCGGATCGGCCGCGCGACCTCGTCGATCACACCTGCATTGCGGTGGTGGAGGGTTCGGCCCGACCGAAATGGCCGTTTCTCATGGGCGGCGCCCCGGCCTGGGTGCCGATCGAGCCGCGACTGCGGGTGAACAATTACCGCATTGCGCGTCAATCGGTGTTGTCGGGTTTGGGCATTTCGGTGTTACCGGCGATCGATTGCGGCCAGGAGATCGAGGCCGGCGAGCTGATCTCGATTTTGGAGGCGTACCTGTACCAGCCGGGAAGCATCTACCTGGTGAAGCCGGGGCGACGCTATTTACCGGCGCGGGTGCGGGCGTTCAGCGACCTGGTGGTCGAGCGGTTCCAGATCCAGCCGGGGTGAGGGATGCCAAGGGCCCATCCCGAAGGGCTGAGCAGGGTCTGGTCTCCGATCCGAATCAGGGAGCCCAGCCCGGTGATTTTTGGGTGGCGGCCCATTCCGAGGAGAGGGCTTGCATCCTGTTCGGACCCCTGATCATGGAACCGCGCGCCATTGGCGGGTCGTGAGCGGAGACCCTGAACGGGTCACCCATGTCGGCGAAGGCAGTCCGGCGTCCCGGTAGGATCCCAACGCCGATGCAACTCTGGTTGCACGGTGTGCCCGGATTCGAACTCCGGAGGAGCGGGGTGATGAAGCTTCGGTCGGGAATCCCGAGACCGTGATGAGAAGCCAGGCGATCGGACGACAACGTCGCCTCGAGGCTTCTCGCTGGTTTGCAACGTGAAGATTGAATGGGAGTAACCGCTAATGGAGTCAAGCGGTTAGTAGGAAAGGTGTTCGTGATTCGAGAAAAATGGGAAATGCATGGCGGTTTTTTTCGACCTCGAACGATTGTCCCGGTGAAGGCAATTCTTTGGAGGTTTTTTTGAAAAATTCGTGCTTCATCTTTCTGATTTTCACCCTTGGCTCGCTCGCTCCGCTCTGGGGTGAGCCGGGCACCGATTACGGTGACGTCGCCGTCGAAAGTTTGCAAACCGACAGTCAATCAGTCGGCGCCGGTGTCGATATTCCTTTCTTCGACATCAATTACTACACGGGCCTGATCACGGCACGACTGGACCCGATCGCGGCCGGCGAACTGTCGCTGACGCCGAGCTACAAAGCTCCCAACCGTCTCAAGCGGTGGCAGGCGGAGGGCCATTGGGCCAACGCTCTGGCCCATCAGGGCATCTTGGGCAAGGATTGGCATCTCGGTTACGGCTATTTGCTGGTCATGCCCCACTACTACCATGGTTCCACGAGCTACGGACTGGAATCGGTGGCGGAAGTGGCCAACGGGCTGGTTACGCCATTCGGCAAGGATCGCTACTTCGTCGACCACGAGGGCGACGAAGGTTGGAGCGACGGGCTCGGGGTCAAAGATCACTACTTCGTCGATGCCGGCTTACGTCGTCTCGTTCGCGAAACCTGCCCGGTCGGTCCATGTGGAAGCGACGAGGCCGGCTGCCGCGATGGATTCTTTGTCATGCTGCGGCCCGATGGCAGCAAAACCGTCTACGCCAAACTGGCGGATGCGCGCATGGACGATTGGTATCGGGATCTTGGCTCTCGCTATTCTGTGTTCAATCCGGTGCGACCGGAAATGTGGTTGCCGATCGAAATGATCGAGGCCAGCGGACGCAAACGCCATATCAGTTACCTGGGTGGATCGACGAATCAGCGTTCGTTCTGTGCAGGTCAGCCCGGTGGGCACGATTACTACGAGTTGAACGACTGGCGCCCCTATCGCATTTACGATCACGAACGCACGTACTATTTCGAACTCGGTTGGCGTGATTTCGGGGGACAGAATCGACCGCTGGATTCGTTGGTCTCCGAGATTCGTTACAAGGGGGAGGGCGTCGACAAGGTCCTGGCGACGTTCAGTTACATCGGTGTCGATCTGGACGAGCCTTCGATGACCCATGGGGATCTCGCCCAGGAGCGGTTTTACGTCTTGGAAGAGGTGAAACGGCCCTGGAACACCAGCGCCGACCCATATGGCCAATCGGGTTTCAAAACGACTCTCGGGTATCACACATACCAGATCTCGAATCTGACCGAGTGCGACACCGGCGAGCCGGCCGTGTTCCCTCAACCCGAACACCGGTTCGGCGTGCAACTGCTGACCACCATCGTGCCCGAGCGCGCCCAGACTCGTGAGGGCAGTACCGATGCGGCCGTGCGTTTGTCGTTCGCCGACGGTGAACAACTGGGCATCCCCTGGTCTTGCTTTCGACGCACTACTTTCGACTGTAGGGGAGAACACTGCTGGGAACCGCAGGTTCGGATGAACAACCAACTTCGAGTCAATGCGATCGACTACGCCGACATTCACATGGACCTGGCCTATACCCCGTTTTTGGATCAGGGTCCCCACGACGGCAAGATATACCTCGCCTTCACCGAGGATGAACCGATCGAGTCACGCAGCGATTTCCTGAAGGTATCGGTCACCTCCCGCAATCAGGGGAATCGGGAACTTCTCGCCCTCAACGAACTCTATTTCGCCATGCCGGGCGACGCGGCACCGGCCCTGGAAACGCAGTCCCGTCTCATCGGCAAGCTGCTGGCGCAACGCAGCGTCCATGATCGACGCGTTCTCGACGGCTCCGGCGGACGTGAAGCCTCGGAACGTTGGCAGGAATGGGCTTATCGCGAAATCGACCCCACCAAGGACATCCATCGATACACGATCGGCGGGCACAAGGAAACCGGGCGGATCACGATCGATCCCGTGCTCCATGGCTACGCATCCCGTGACGAGAGCGGTTACTTCCACGTCGTGACTCAAGATTTCCAATCCCAGGATGAATTGTTCGCGGCCGATGGCTATTTAAAACCTACCGCCACCCTCTATCGCCCGATTCGGCAATGGCGTGTGGTTCACGATCCCCAAATGAACCCTCTCCAAAAAGTTCAGCTGGTGGAGCGGTCCTATGAGGGGCGATTCGAAACGGTTCCCCGCGACATCGGTCAGGACCCCCATCGCCTCGACCCCGCATCACAAACCTTCGTCTTGGGTTTGGTTTCCGAAGAGGCATCGCGTTGGGCCTTCCACAAAGGAAGCATCACCCAATTCGACATGACGCGAATCCGTCGCGGTTACGACGCACGGGGATTCCAAATCTGGAAAAAGCTCTTTGCCAAGGCCGATCGAAGTGATTCGGTCAACTTCGTCTACGAATACCGAACCGACGGCGCGGATTGGACCTATCTGACTGCCGATGCACTTGTCGACTACGACCCGGAAATGGCGACCACGATCAGCATTCCGGCCCATCGAGCCACGGTATACGGTGCATACGCCTTTGGTCGGCCGGGAACGGTGAACCATCCCGATGGTACGACGTCATCGGACGTCACCGACCAATCCAGCGTGGAAACCCGCACCACCTTCGATGCCTTGGGCCGGCCCAGCACAATGACCGAACATGGCGCTTCCGTCCACTACGGCTACGACGATATCGGTCGCACCGCTTGGACCGCCCAGGACGGCGTCCAGCCTTTCCGTTTCATCCATCCCACCCCGACGGACATCCTCAACGGCAACCTGTTCTCGAAACGTATCCAGGATGGTGCCGGCGCCGCCGAAGTCGTCGTGCGCGATCGATTCGGCCGTGACCTGTACACCGAATCGCTGATCTCCTTCGATCTGGATTTGTGGACCCGGGACGAAGAGAGCGTTTACGAGGGTGGGGAGCGGATCAAAACCCGCAACGCTCGGGGTGGAGAAACCCTAGTGTCCCTGGATGTGTTCGGTCGCGAGCGGGAAATCCTCCTGTTGGACGAAACGGGCGCGGCCTACAGCTACACGGTGGTCACGTACGGCGTAACCGCGCAAGGCCATTCGACCGTCACCAAACGGCTTTACAAGGCGCCAGGAGACGGTGCATTCGAGGAAACCTACACCGAATCCGATCCGCTTGGACGTCTCGTCAAGACCGGGCAGAGTCGGGGCTCGGTCCAGGACTTCGTGTGTTTTCGATATCTCCAGGGTTTCGATGGCGTCACTACGGAAACGCGGCCCTATTGCGCCGACGAAAACCTTCGCGCCGTCAAGCGTGACCTATTGGGACGCGTGCTCTGGGAGCGCCATCCCGAAATCGACGGCGACGTGATTTATACCTACGACGATTTCGGCCGCTTGGCCACTCGGTCAACCCCGGAACACACCACCCGGTATCACTACGACAACGCCGATCGTCAAGTGCGCGTCGAGCAAATCGCACCACAGATCCAAACCCTGCAATCCTTCCGGTTTCACCCCGAAAAAGATCTTGTGACCGAGGCCACCACCCATGACGGCGTGACCTACCACTTCTCCTACGACGCCGCCAATCGTCCCCAGACCCTCGATATCGTGATCCCCCGGCAGCCGCAAGGTCCGATCGGCCTGCGCCCCAACGGGTCCGCGGTCAAAGGATCGCAAACCCACTTCCAATGGGCACCGCTGGGCGCCTCCTGGACCTACGATCTTGAAGTCTACGAGGGCGAAGTGCCGATCTTGTCCCGCGCCGGGCTGACCGAGACTCGGTTCCCCATTCCCTGGGACATGATGCTGGAAGAGCGCACCTATTCCTGGCGCGTCCGCGGTTTCTACATGGATGGGACCAAGGCGAATTGGACAAACTGGCGGCAGGTCACCCTTCGCACCGAGCCCGGCCAAGAAGAGCCCGGCGATTTCCAGGTGTACGCCACCCGCAATGACGGCAATTTTCCCGATTACCAGCTTGGCGACACGATTCGCTTGGAAATCCAAACGGTGCCGCCACAGCCCAACCAGACAGTCTACGTCCGTCGCAAGCGCGATGGATTTCTCGAACTCGCCGATGTGCCGCTACCCCATCAACCGAACACAACCGACGAAACCGGAAAACTGGTGGTCAGCTTTACGTACGACGACCCCAGTTTCTGTGGCAGCTACAGCGAGGAAACCTTTGCGGTCGGCGCGCCCACGGGGCCGCGCAGCGCGCCTTTGGCGGGGTACAGCACGGCCTGTGTGAACGAACAGAATACGCGCGGCACCCTGCTCCTGGGCACCGACCCCTTCGACTTCGGCGGAACGGGTGAAATCAATGAAGTCGCCAGCTTGGAACGCCGCATCAACAATGGGACCGAAACGTCGATCATTCCCCTTTCGGATCTGCAGGTGAGCGTTCACGACGTGATCGACGGGCAGGCTCAACCCGGGCCCAGCAGCTATTTCAGTTTTGGCGGCATTCGCGACAACCGGACCGGACTTTTTGCGCCCGAACTGCCATACAGCTACGGCGGTTGGGGACATTCGATGGTGGTGCACTTCCTCCCGGAAGGGCGCTTGGGGCGCCGCGAGGGACTGCTGCGCATTCACTACGACCGGGACTTGCGCGGACCCATGACCTTCGACATCCCCTTGGTCGGTGAAGCCAGCGAGGTACAACACTTCTATTTGAGTCGACCCGAGGAGAGCGCCGAGCTGACCGGTCCGCTCGACCTGGGCACGATCATGAAGGGCGATACCATCGAACTTTGGGTTCGCAATCCCCTGTCCACCCATTCGATGCGGGGTTCGATCAAGGTCGCGGATCCCTGGCGCCTCTACACCTCCACTGGTGCCGAGCACCGCGAATCCCTGTATTTCAACACCTTGGGGGATCGACCTGGATGGTTCATGGACCTGTTGATTGGTCCGGGCAGCTTTCATAAGTTCTGGCTACGCTACGAAGGCGACGGTGATCCCTCCGCATCGCTCGGATCGATCGGGGTGGCCTCGTTCATCGTGATCGACGGCTACGACGGACCCGGTGACGAGGACGACATCGTCGTGGGCACGCGCTTCAAATCCCTGTTGGTGCGGCAACTGGATCCAAATGAGATTGCCCCCACCGAATTCGTGGACGCCCAGGGGCGACCTCTTTCCGAGCTCCGGTTTCAGGGACATTTGTTGGGGCAACGCACCTTCGAAACCCTTGAATCGGGTATCCTGCTGGCTTCCCGCCATGCCGGCTATGTGGACTATTTGGTCACCTTCTCACCAGAGTTCGATTCCTTTTTCGAAACCCAAACCGAAAACACCTTCACCTGGCGAGTCGAAGGCGGATCCGGAACGGCCCGAGCCAATCCCTTTCCGCTCCCGCTCAGGCTCCTTTGGGCTCGCTCCGGTGTCACCCGCGGCACGGTGACCTTGGAGCCGATCTCCCGAAGATGGATGGATCCCTATGATCCTGCATCCGGTGTGACGCGGGACCAACATTTCGATACGCCAACCCTGACCATGCCCGTCTCGATGGTTGTCGAAGATCGCTTCGCGTACGACGATGCGATTCTCGATTTCGGTCCCGCTGACAACGGCATCCATGTGTTGTCGACCTCGCTCGAACTTCGCCACCGGGAACATCTGTACATGGACTTCAGCTTGACCTTGGCGGCTGGTCCCTTTTCCTGGGACCAGGACTACTACCAAAGCCTGAGTTACGCGCCGTCCATTCAAATTGAGGGGAACGTTCTCACGATGTCGGGCTTTCCCCAAGGGACTGGGTTCCCCATTCGCCTCCACTGCGATTACGGGGCGCCTTACACCGGTTCGGTCGTGGCCGAGGTTCGCGGTAGCTTCTGCGATGCAAACCCCGGATACGGGTGTCCTTACGATCCAGGTGAGGACGTGCGTCTCTACCTGCGTGCCGATTTCCCCGGAGAAGCGGATCCTTCGGGAGGCGGCACGCGCGGTGAAGACCTTCCCGAATACAACCCCACCACGGAGCTCCACGGACGATTTACGTTCGAATACGACGACTTCGGAAATCTGGAACGGCTCGTCATTCCTTCCGGCCGCGCCCAATCATGGACTTTCGACCAGGTCGGCAACCAGTTGACGGCCTTTCTCGAGCAGAACGGAGTCAACTCGATCTTGACCGAGGCCATGGTGACCGCGGGGTCTCTGGGTGAAAACGGTTACGGTCTGGATGGCCGTCTTCAGCACTTCCGCTACAAGGCGGCCTACGGCACCCGTTCCGCCGATGCGTTCTACCGATTCGATGCCTTCGGTCGACCGCTGGGGCGTGATCTTCGCGGTGGCGGGGCCTGGCAGGATCGGGAGCACATCGGGATCAACCAAGTCATCGACGAGATGGCCTACGATCTGCGCGGCAATCTGACGGTTTTTCGGGTGCGCCTCGGCCAGAAGCCGGCCGTGTTCCATCGCTTCTTCTATGACCCATTCAACCAATTGACGCGATTCGAAATGGATGAGGAAGGGGTCGACTACGCCTACGATGCCTTCGGCAACCTGGTGGCCCGTACGTCCACCATCGGCGGGATCCACAGCTTCGACCATCGCGACGGCGATCCCGAACCCTTCACCGGCAACCGCCGCAGCGACTTCACCTACAGCCCCAACGGCAATCTCCTCGACGACGGCACCTACCGCTACATCTACGATGCATTGGATCGCCTCACCCTGGTGTTGGACCACAGCGGCGCACCGGTCCAGCATGCCCTGTACGATCCTTTCGGTAACCGGGTCCGGGTGACCACCCCGCAACGCACCGCCTACAGCTTTCGCTTGGAAGGCACCACGGTCGAGGAGCGCGTCGAAGACGGCATCACCGCGGGCCACTGGAACACGTTCGTGACCTTTAATGGTGAGACCGTGTTCGAGAGTGCCGACGACGATAGCGTCGGTCATCGTTTGCTGTTTACCGATCACCTTGGCAGCGTCGTGTACGCCATCGACCACCAACGAATTCATTCTGAATTCGCCTATTCGCCCTTTGGGGAGTCCCTGCCATTCCGCGATGTGCGCGTCGGCGAGCGGGGCTTCACCGGCCATGCCAATGACCTCGCGGTCGGTGCGGTCTACATGAAGCAGCGATCCTACGTGCCGGTGCTGGCCGCTTTCACGCGACCGGACCCAGCCCGCGACCTCGGTGCGACGCCGGTGAGCCAGAATCTGTACCAATACGCCCGCAACAATCCGGTCAACCTGGTGGATCCCAATGGTGAATCGGTCGAGACGCTTTGGGACATCGCCAACGTCGGCATCGGCGTGAAATCATTTATCGACAACGTCCGCAACAAAAAATGGGGTGCCGCCGCTCTCGATGCGGGAGGGATCCTGTTGGACTCCGTGGCTGCGGCCACACCCATCGTTCCCGGTGGAGCGGGCACGACCATCAGAGCCCTGAGACACGCTGACGAAGCCATCGAAATTGGTGAACAGATCATCAAACACGGTGACGAGGCCGCCGATGTTGTATATCGTGCATTGCGGGAAGGCGAGGATGCTTCTGCCGGTTTACGAGCGAGAAGCCCTGGCGCCGACACGAGTGTCTCGAGTCACGTGATGGGAAAAAAGGAGAGTGACTTGATTTCAACGACAAAAGATCTGGATTCCGCCAAATTTTTTGATAGTGGCAATGGAATCGTTGAAATCGATCTGAATAAAGTAACAGGTGAAGTCATTGACGTATCCAATGGAACCGGTAAAGGACGCGTTTACGCCAGGACCAAGTCCCATCAGGAGGTGTTGATTCGGGACATAGGCACGGACAATCCACCGATTCCTCCTGAGGCAATTACGGTTCTAAGGGAGACATTGAAATGAATGATCCAATACCAGCAATCATCAATCGCATTTACGCTCAAACCATGGAAAAAAGTGGCTTCCTCTGGAAGCTCCGAATCGGAGAGGTCGACGAAAAAGGTTTTCAGATGTTCATCGGGGCGATTGAAGACCTCACGAGTCATTATCGAGAGCGTGAAACGATCAGCAAACTTGTTGTCGCTTGTTTGTTTGAGGTGCCGTGGGAAATCGAGAACACGGTCGATCATTTCAAAAAAAAGGACGAGGCTTCAGGTAAGCAGGTCTCCAATATGGCATGCAGGGCGAGAGAGGCTATTCAAAACATGCTCTGGGAAGGCTTGGAGGAGTATTACAAGGACGTCTGAACTTTCGGTAAATTAAAATAACAACCAAACAACGCAAAACTGGGCCGGATGGAGCGTACATGCCCCATTCGGCCCAATTTCCTTTCAGGATTGGCGAATGCAATGCCGGCAAGGTGGGCATTTCCGTCCGCCCCACGAAAAAAGGGCACCCGTGGGTGCCCTTTCGCGATTACTCGGGTTTCCAGTTCGGCAGGCGCCCTGGCGTGTGGGGCGCGCCGGCCGCTTCCATCTTGGCCTCGATGTCGGCCAGGTCCTTCTCGATCAGGGTGCGCAGCTTGGGCAGCACCTCCGCGAACTGGCTCGCCGCCAATTCGTATTCGCGTTGGACACTCGCCGTGGCCGCGGAAGACGACCGCCAATGGCTGAACAGGATGCCGCCCAATCGGCCGTTGATGGACGGCGAGATTGGCTCGTATACCTTGGCCACCGCCCGATCGCCGAACAGGGTCCGCTTCAGCGCGCGCAGCCGGGACTGCATGTCCTCGAGCGACGTCAGCCAGGCGCGATCGGCCTGGGGCGTGTCGTGAACCGCCGCCTTCAGGTGATCCAGCCGCGATTCGGCGTCGCGCAGCGCGGCGTTGGCACTCTGCACGGCGCGCAGCAACCGCGCCGTCTTCTGTTGGAACGCCACCAATCCGGCGCGATCCTCGGCGGGCAGGGTCGCCACGCCCAGGGGACGCACCTCGAAATCGACCGGCTCGCCCAGTTGGGTGAGGGCGCCGTCAATCTGCTTGTACAGTTGCGCACTGTAGGTACCGGGCACCGCCATCGGGCCCATGGGGTCCTCGGCGAAGGGGTTGGTGGTGGGCTTGAACTTGAGGTTGGTGGGGTTGGGCGCCGACCAGCGCAGATCCCAACTGATGCGGTGCAAGCCCGCCCGGTTGGGCGCCTTCAGCGTGCGCACCACGGTACCGGCGTCATCGCGGATCATCACCAGGACGGCCGGCTTCCCGGCCTCCTGCTCGGCGCGCCACGCGTCCCAGGAGGGGTAGGAAAGCGGCTGTTTCTTTTCGACCTTCGCCTTCTCGGCCTTGCGGCGCTGGTCCGTCAGCGAGGGGTACGCTTCCTTCAGGTAGAGCGTCAGCACGGCACCGAAGGGCGGGTTATCGGCGTTGTAGAACGAATCCCCCTGGAATCCCTTGCCGCGCACACCCAGCTCGTAGCTCTCGTGATAGGCCCAGGCATCCTTGACGGGAAACAGGTGGGCTTCCCGTTCCAGAAGGGCTTCGTCCATCGTGCGCAGCGGCGAGTAGTCGTCCAAGACGAAGAAGCCGCGCCCGAAGCTGGCCGCGACCAGGTCGTTTTCACGAGGCTGGATATCGAGGTCGCGAATCGCGATCGTCGGCATCCCGCCCTGGAGGCGAATCCAGGAACCGCCGCCGTTCATGCTGGTGAACAGACCGAATTCGGTGCCCACGAACAGCAATTCCGGATCGATCGGATCTTCCACCAGACAATAGGTGGAACCGCGCTCGGGAAGATCGGCCGTGATCGTCGTCCAACTGCGTCCGCGGTTGTCGCTTTTCAGGACGTAGGGTTTGAAATCGCCGCTCTTGTGGTTGTTGAACACGGCGTAGACCCGATCGGCCTGATGGCGCGAGGCGACGACTGCGTTCACGTAGGTGCGTTCGGGAATGCCGGGAAAGCGATCGAGGCGGCGCCAGTTCTGGCCGCCGTCTTCGGTCACCTGAATCAAGCCGTCGTCCGTACCCGCGTAGATCAGGCCCTCGGTCAGCGACGATTCGCTGAGGAAGACCACGTTGCCGTAGGGCGAGGTGGAGCGGCTCTTGGCGATGGAATCGATCGACCAGATCTTGCCCATCACCGGCAGGGTGTTGCGATCCAGGCCGCGCGAGAGATCGCCGGAAATGGCGGTCCAGCTCTGCCCGCGATCGTCGCTGCGGTAGACCCGCTGCGAGGCGAAGTACAGCCGCGTCGGGCTGTGGGGGCTGAGGATCAGGGCCGCATCCCAGTTGTAGCGCGCCGGATCTTCGTCGTTCTCGACCGGTGGCTGGATGAAGGTGATCTCGCCGGAGGCCTTGTCGAACCGGGCCAGACCGCCGTACTGGTATTGGGCGTAGACGATGTTCGGATTGCCGGGTTCGATCGCCGGCTCGAAGCCGTCGCCACCGACGGTCACGAACCAATCGCGGTTGGTGATGCCGTGCTGGCTGTTGGTGCGCGAGGGGCCGCCCAGGGTGTTGTTGTCCTGGGTGCCGCCATAGATGTTGTAGAAGGGTTTGGCGTCGTCCACCGCCACCCGGTAGAACTGGGTAATGGGCAGGTTGGTCTTCATCGCCCAATTCTGGCCGCGGTCGAAACTCTCGTAGAGGCCGCCGTCACAGCCGACCAGCAGGTAATCGGTGTCGTTCGGGTCGATCCACATGGCGTGGTTGTCCACGTGTTTGGCGCGCTCGGGTACCTTGTGGAAACTCTTGCCGCCGTCCTCGGTGACGTGCAGCCAGGTGTCCATGGCGTAGACCCGATCGACGTTCTTGGGATCGGCGAAGATCTCCTGGTAGTAGAGCGGCGGCGACGAATTGTAGCTGCTGCGTTTTTCCCAGCTCTCGCCGCGATCGGTGGAGCGGAAGAAGCCGCTCTTGTCCTGGGCGGCCTCGACCATGGCGTAGACGACATCCGGATCCACCGGCGAGATCGCCAACCCGATGCGGCCGAGTTCGACCGAGGGCAGGCCGTTGTGGATCTTGCGCCACGTCTTGCCGCCGTCGGTGGACTTGTGCAGGCCGGAACCGGGGCCGCCGTGGATTTGGGTCCACACGCGGCGACGGCGTTGGTGGGCGGCCGCGTAGAGGACGTCCGGATCGCGCGGATCCATCACCAGGTCGGTGACGCCGGTGTGCTCGTCGATTTCGAGAATGGCCTTCCAATCGGCTCCGCCGTTTTCGGAGAGAAACAGGCCGCGCTGACCGCCGGCCGACCAGAGCGGGCCCTGCGAGGCGACCAGGATCCGGTTGCTGTCGCGGGGATCGACGATGATCTTGGCGATGTGTTCGGACTCTTTCAGGCCCATGTGCTCCCAGGACTTACCGCCGTCGCGGGAGCGATAGACGCCGTCGCCGTAGCCGACGCTGCGCTGATTTTGGTTTTCACCGGTGCCGACCCACACGACGTGGGGGTTGCTGGGGTCGAGCGTGATGCAGCCGATGGAATAGCTGCCCTGGCTGTCGAAGATGGGCTGCCAGGTGGTGCCCGCGTTCTCGGTTTTCCAGACGCCGCCGGAGGCGACCGCCACGTAGTATCGGGCGCGATTGCGAGGATCGACGGCCAGGTCGCCGATGCGGCCCGAGGTCAGGGCCGGGCCGATGTTGCGCAAGGCGAGGCCCCCCAGCAGCTTGGCGTCGAGTTTCGATGTTGGTTCGGTTTTATCCGGTGTTTTCTTTTTGGCGGCCGAGATGGGAAGACAACCGAGCAACAGTGCTGTCATGAACAAATAACCGGTTCGGTTCAAGTGAAGTACCTCCAAGGGATGGATATCGGTGGACGTGCATCGGGTGCACGACGATGTGCGGGGAGGAAGCAGGGGGTCTCACATCCAGGGGTGGGACCCAGCGAAAGAAGTAAGGTGGGGAGAGCGACGGTCCCGCCCGGCGCGGTGGCCGGCCTCGAGCGAGCGCCTCGGGCAGGGCGGAGAATGGGCAAACGCGATCGGTGAGACCGCTCATCTATGCAACGCGGAAAAAGTACCGAAGAAGGCGCCCGTAATCGGCACGAGTGTGGACATTTCCGCGGCGGAACGATTCGAGCGGACCCAGTTCCTCTCGGTTTGCGGCGGCAGTTGGTTGTTTCTTGTTGCGATTCATGCGATAAGGTTGCATGGGATGGCTAGAAAATAGCAGAATTCGGACTCGATCGCACCCGCTCCTTCTGCCGATTCGATGACCACGCCGTCGCGAGACCTCATGGATACCGCCCGCTGGAAACAGATCAACGACATTATGAACGCCGCTTTGGATCTGGAGCCCGAAGCGCGTGATGCGTTCCTGCGCAAAATCTGCAGGGATGACGCCGATTTGCGCTCCGAGGTCGAGAACATGCTGGCGGTGGCCGACGTGACCTTTCTCGAGAAACCGGCGCTCGCCAGCCCCGAACTCTCCCCCGAGCCGCGCTCCTACGAATCCGGGTACCGCATCGGGCCCTACCGCATCGTGCAGGAAATCGGGCGCGGCGGCATGGGGGCCGTCTACATGGCGGTCCGGGAAGGCGAGGGTTTTCAGCAGGAAGTCGCACTCAAGGTCCTGCAGTTCGGCATGGCCTCGGCCGATCTGATCCAGCGCTTCCACAACGAGCGCCAGATCATGGCCAACCTCAACCACCACAACATCGCCAAGTTGCTGGACGGCGGCGCCACCGAGGATGGCCTGCCCTATTTCGTGATGGAGTACGTGGACGGTGTGCCGATCCACGATTACTGCCGGGTGCGACGGCTTTCCGTGCCCGCCCGGCTGCGCCTGTTCCGCAAGGTCTGCTCGGCCGTGCATTTCGCCCATCAGAACCTGGTGGTGCACCGCGACCTGAAACCCGGCAACATTCTGGTGACGGCCGAGGGCGAACCCAAGCTGCTCGATTTCGGCATCGCCAAGCTGTTGCGTCCCGGGACCTTCGAGCCGGTGACCATGACTACCGCCGGGGTGCGGCCCATGACGCCCGAATACGCCAGTCCCGAGCAGGTGACGGGCGAGGCCATCACTACCGAAAGCGACATCTACTCGCTCGGCCTGCTGCTCTACGAGCTCCTCTGCGGGCACCGTGCCCACCGCTTCGCCAACCGCTCGGAAGAAGAGGTGCGTCGTGTCGTGTGCGAGACGTACCCGCCGAAACCGAGCCAGGTCATGTGGGAGCGCTACGAGCGACCCAGCGAACGCGGACCGATCGTCTTGACACCGGAAATCGTGTCGCGCGAGCGCGGTACCGATCCCAAACGCCTGGCCAGACAGTTGGGCGGCGATTTGGACAACATGGTCATGATGGCCATCTCCAAGGATCCGGATCACCGCTACGCCTCGGCCGAACAGTTCTCCCACGACATCATCAACTATTTGGGCGGATTCCCGATTCTCGCCCGTGGCAAGAGTTCCTTCTATTTGGCGCAGCGCTTTTTCGAACGCCACCAGTTCGCGATTCTCATGATCTCCCTGATGGGCATGATGCTGTTCCTGTTCTCGCTCACCACGCTGGTGCAGCACCGGCAAACCCAGCGCGAACACCGCATCGCCGAAATGGAAAAGCAGAAGGCCCGTCAGCTCAATCATTTTTTCAGCGCCCTGTTCGCCGAACCCGACTTCGTGGTGCGCAACCGTTCCGAAATCTCCACCGAGCGTCTGACGAGCCGGGCCGTGCATCGCATTCGCGCCGGTTATCCCAACGAACCCGAGGTCCAGGCCGCCATGATGCACGCCGTCGGCAACGTCTGCCTGCAGTTGGGCGCGCTCGATCAGGCCCATCCCTTGTTGGAGGAGGCCCTGCGGATTCGCGGCGACGTGCTGGGCAAGGATCACTTGGATTATGCCGAGAGTTTGCGCGACCTGGGCACCGTCCGCCTGCGTCAAGGTCGCCTGGTGGAGGCTGAATGCCGTTTGGCGGATGCGCGCAAGGCGCTTGAAAACATAAAGATGCACGATTCACCCTCCTACGCGGGGGTGATCGAGGAATTGGCCCAGGTCTACGGGCGCATGCAGCGTTTCGACGAAGCCGAGGCCCTTCACTGGCAGGCTCTGGAAGTGGTTCAGAGTGTCGAGCCCCGCGATCCCGAAATGGTGACCCGCATCCTGCTGCAATTGGCCCATCATTTCATCGCCGTGGATCGTCCCGATCGCGCGCGGGTCGTGCTGAACTGGGCCCTGTCGGAACAGGTCGCGTCCGGCTCCGATGATGGCCTGGCCCACACCCTGATTCGCCTGGCGACCCTGGAGCATCGATGCGGCCGCGATGAACATTCGCGCATCTGGGCCGAACGGGCCGGCGAAGTGGCGGCCATGATGTTTCACGAAAAGCACCCCCTGCAACGCCAGTTGTCCGAGCTGCGCGAGATTCACGCCGCATCGTTGGATGCGTCTCAGGACGGAGAGGGCTCACCCGAGATGCCCATGCTCGAATCGGGCATGGTTCCGGCCGAGGTCTCGAGCAAGGGCGCCGAACAGAAGGACGGTGGCCAGGACGAACCGGAAAAGTATTGAGGGTCGCGCGGTTCGATTCGCGCGTGCGCGGTTCGGGTCTTCGAACGTCGGGTCACCCCGAGCGAAAAACAGAAATCCAACACGATTTTTTTCGCTTCGACGCCTATATCTTCGAGGGACTTTTGGCGATAGTGTCGATCTTGTGATCGGGTCGCTTCCCTCCGGGTCGACGATCCGATATGGTTGGCCTTGTTTTCGCGCCCCTTGCCGATAACTCGGGGAACTCTTGTATGGATTTCGGCATCGAACGCGGAGACCGCGGCGCGATGCGGCACCGGGTCGAGATGGTGCGGCGCAAAAGGAGAGGTTGCGGTGATCATTCCCATCGGTTTGGAAGAAAACGAACTTCGGCGGGCCCCCCTGATCAGTTTCGGAATCATGGCGCTGTGTTTTCTGATTCACGTCGGCCTGCCGTTTACGGGCATGAAGACCACCGACGATTTGGATGAATCTTTCCGGACCTTCATTACCTATTATGCCGAAAACCCTCATTTGGAATTGGAGGACGAGGCGCGCTCGCATTTCGTCGAAATGGGGGTGGCGATCGAGGAAATCGAGAACATCATCAAGACGCAGGCCGCCATGCAGGACATCCCGGGCATCATGTCCGAGCCCAATGTCCACGAGATCGAGGCGGGCAGTCAGGAACTCAACCATTTGGCCTGGCGATTTCTGGACATGGTCTACGAGATGCCGAGCCGCAAATTCGGGTACATCCCGGCCGAGGGTGGCATCTTCAAACTCTTGAGCCACGTGTTCCTGCATGCCGGCTGGTGGCACCTGATCGGCAATCTGCTGTTTTTCTACCTCAGCGGCCCCTTCCTCGAAGATCGCTGGGGCCGGTCGTTTTTTCTGGGGTTCTTTTGCCTGGGCGGGATGTTCGCCGGCATGATGCACGGCGTTCACTACGGCGACAGCACCATTCCCCTGGTGGGTGCGTCCGGGGCGATCGCCGCCTGCCTCGGTGCCTTTCTGGTGAACTTCGCGACGATGAAAATCAAGTTGTTCGTGTGGCTCGGCCTGATCATCGCCCGCACTTTCGATGTGGCCGCCTGGGTCGTCCTGCCGCTGTACCTGCTCAAGGAAGTGTTTTTCGGTGTCATGATGGATTCGATGGGTGTCGCATCGGGTGTGGCGCACTGGGTGCACGTATGGGGTTTCTTCTTCGGGGTCGCGGTGGCCGGCGGCATGAAATTGACCGGGCTGCAGCGGAAATTGGATCCCAAGGGGCTCGACCTTGACGATCCGGAAAACAACCCGTTGCGCGCGGTCGACATTGCGGAACGCACGGGTCGCGGGCACGAGGTCCTGGGGATCCTGGCCAAGGGAGTCAAGAATCACCCGGAATTCATGGAAGTCTGGAAGCGCTACTGGGCCAAGGCGCGGGAAGCCGAAAGCAAAGAGGACATGCGCATCGCCGGTCGCAAGCTGTTGCCCTGGTACCTGGGCGAGGGCGAAGTGGACCAGGCCTACCTGATCTGGCAGGGCTTCGATCGGTCGATGCCCAACGTGCGTCTGCCCCAGGGCATGGTCGCCAAATTGGCGAAGGGCTTGTTCGAAGCCCACCGCTACGACGAAGCTGAAAACATGTTGATGCGCTGTGCGGAAACCAGTGCGCCCCACGAGGCGGTGGGCCTCTTCAACCTGGTGAAACTGGCCGGTAGCCGGAATCATCGGTTGGCACTGGACATGGGGGCGCAACTGCGCGATTCCTCGGATTTGGACGAGGGGCGCCGCCGCGAGTTCGAATCGCTGTGGGCCAAGTGGGAAGCCGACCCCGATTATCGGGATTATCAGTACCAAGAGATTGCTGTCGAGGTGGGTGAGGGCGATTCGGGTGCAGCGCCATCACGAGGCCCGGTGCAGGCGATCGAAATCTCGTCCCTTCCCCTGGCCGGAGAGGAAGAGCCGGTGCACCACGAGGCGGCCCAGGTGGCCGCCACGCCGCTGGACCTGTCCCCCGAAACGATTCGGGACGAGGCTTCCTTCGAAGCGCACCAGCAGCAGGCCTTCGACGCCGCCTTCGCGGCGGAAGGGGCGCCCGCTGTCGCGGCGGGTCCGCCACCGCTGCCTGTCGCACCCGTTCAGGGGGATCCCGAGGTGGAACTGCCGCTGCCCGAAGTGCCCGTGCCGCCACCCGCTTCGGTATCGGTCCCCGTGTCGGCGGGATCGGGGCAAACCCATGCCGACGAGGAAGATCCGTTCGACCGATTGCTGGATGGGCCCGCTGACGACCTGGTCGAGTCCCTGCACCGTATCGGGGCCCTGGATGTCCACCCGGCCATTCCGGAGCGGATTGGACGCGAGGGCTTGGTGCTGGTGATTCGCGAAAAGCACCGCAAACGGATTCCCTTCGACCGAATTCACGGCATGTCGCTCGGCATCGTCCAAGGCGAGGCGCAAAAGTCGGTCGTGGTCTTGGACCTGGTGTGCGATCCGCTGGCCGTCGCACGCTCGAAGCACCGCGTCTTTCGGATTTGGGCCAATCGGTTCGACGCCCGCAAGCTGGTCCCCTCGGAAAACCCCAAAGCGGCGTTTTTCCAGTTGGTCGGCACCCTTGCCAAACACTCCGGTGCGATCGTGATGCCCGATCGACACGTATTGAGTGGCAAGGGATTGAAGCGGTACCCAAGCGAGGAGGCCTTCGAGTGGGAGCTGTACCAGGTGGATCACCAGGCTCAGCGGGAATGATTCCTCGAATGGTGGTTGTTTGGCCGGTGGGGATGTGACGAGCGTGGGAACGCAAGGGGTGACGATGCGAAAATCGGGTGGGGTGGTTCTTCTGTTTTTTCTGACACTGGTGGCGGCGTCCGGATGGTTCGGCTGGCGTTGGTTCGCCGGCCTCGATGGCGCGGACGCGATCCTGATCCCCGACGGTCGCGCCTATTCGCGGCCCGATCCGACCGCCTACCAGCGGTTTCTCACCGCGGTCGTCGACGATCGGGGCCGGGTCGATTACACCAAGGCCGTGGGCACGGTACGCAGCGATCTCGACACCTATCTCGAACAGGCGGCCTCGGCCACGCCGGCCGTGTTCGACGACGATTCCCAGCGATTGGCCTTTTTCATCAACGCTTACAACGCCAGCGTGATCGCCGGGGTCCTGCATCATTGGCCGATCGATTCCATCGATGAGGTCGGTCCGCTCCACCAGTTCTTCCGCGATCGGGACTACCGCATCGCCGGGTCGACGGTTTCCCTGCATGGCTTCGAGTCGCGGGTGATTCGTCGATTCGACCCCCGGCTTCATTTCGCGCTCATTTGCGCCTCCGCCTCTTGCCCGCCGATGTCGCGCGAGGCCTACGTGGCCGAGACTCTCGAACGCCAGCTCGAATCGGCGGCGGTCGCCTTCATCCGCGATCGCCGCTTCAATCGCTACGAACCCGAGGAGCACACTTGGTACCTGTCCTCGATTTTCAAGTGGTACGCCGACGATTTCGGCGGCGAGGCGCAGGTGCGCCAGATGTTGCGGCGCTACGTCACGGTCACCCGCCACGAGCCGGCGCACATCGTCTATCTCGATTACGACTGGTCGCTCAACACCCCGGAAACCGAGCCGGCCCTCTGATCGCGAGCCGATTCTTCGAAGTGGGTCCTTTGGGAATCCCCGCATGTCGAGAGGGTCGCCTCATTTCCCCGTTCTTCGATAGACAAGGATACGCCAGCATCGACGTTTCGCTCTTGAAATAGCTGACTTATTGTGAGTTACGCCGCTTCGAAAGTCGGCCCAGCGGGCCAACCTACAGCTATGACGCCCCTCTCGGCATGCGGGAACGCTCCTGATACGTGCTTCGATGGGCGGGCTACGCAGGTGCGCTCACCGGCGGAATTCGCGGTAGTCCAGCTTGGCGCGGCTGTTCTTCAGGAAGTCCAGGAACCGGTTGTAATCCTTGTCGACGATGCCCATCATCGCGGCGGCCTGCTTGTAGCTGCCCTTCGATTCCGTCAAGGCCTCGCGCACCAGGGCCAACAGGTTGGCGTGGGTGATCTCGTGCTGCCGATAGGGCTGTTGCACCATGCCCCAAAACGCGTTGGGCCCGCCATCGCAAACCTGGCGAAACAGTTGCGTGCCACCGACGCCGCTTTCCTGCTCGTTGCCGCGCTGGTGCATCTCCGCGGCGAGGCTCTGCTCGATCGCCGCCTCCGTCATGTTGCCGTCCTCCGCGAACATCACGAGGGCGCGATTGATGACCGCCTCCAATTGGCGGACGTTGCCGGGCCAGGAGTAGCCTTCCAGGGCCTGCATGGCTCGGTTCGACCAGGTGATTTTCAGGCCGGGCACCTTTTGCTCGTAGCGGGCCGAAAAGTGGGCGGCCAACAACGGGATATCCTCCAGACGTTCGCGCAGCGGCGGAATCCGCACCACCAGGGTCTGGAGGCGGTAGAAAAGGTCCTCGCGAAACTTGCCCTCTTTCACCAGTTGCCAGAGGTTCTGGTGGGTCGCCGCCAGAATGCGGACGTTCGAGGTGATCGTCTCCTGGCCGCCCAAGCGCTGAAACTTCTTGACGTTGCCCTGTTGCAGGACGCGCAGCAGTTTGATCTGGACCGACGGCACGATGTCGCCCACCTCGTCGATCAACAGGGTCGTTTCGTGGGCCTGCTCGATGCAGCCGATCCGGCGGTGGGTCGCGCCGGAGAAACTGCCCTTCTCGTGACCGAACAACTCGCTCTGAATCAGGTTCGGGTCGCCGCCGAAGCTGGCGAAGTTGGTGACGACCATCGGTTTCTTGCCGCGGTTGCTGGAATTGTGCAGCGCAAAACTGACCATCTCCTTACCCGACCCCGTTTCTCCGGTGATCAACACGTTCAGATCCTCGCGGCCGGAGCCGTTGATGCGGTGAATGGCGTCGAAGGTTTGGCGCATCGCGCCGGTCGGTTTGCCCACGAGGTTGCCGAAGTTGTAGGTCACCTCGGCGGCGTGGGTGTGGGTGTCGAATCCGAACTTGAAATCCTGGTCCAGCTTTTTGGCTTCCTCGGTCTCGGTGAAGACCTTCTCCAAGATGCCGGCCTGGAACAGGGCGATCCCGATCTGGTCGCAATAGAATTCCAGCTTGGCCAGGTCCTGCTTGGAGAAATGCTCCAACTCGCGGCTGCTGACACTGAACAGGCCGATGACCTCGCCGCGCACGCGGATCGGCGCGCACATTTCCGAACGGATCGAGGGGTTGAAGGCGCGGTAATAGGGGTCGCGGCGCACGTCGCTGACCAGGTAGGGCTTGTTCTCGCTGGCCACGAAGGCCGAGATGCTGGTGGGCGTGCCTTCCTTGTCGGCCAGGGGGATGTCCTTCAGCGGGTTGCTGAATTGGCCGGCCTGGCTGACGAACATCAGGCGGTTGCGCTCGCGCGAGTAGAGGGCGAGGGTTCCGTAATCCGCGCTGAGGAACGGCACCAGGGTATCGATGATGTGCTGGAATATGATTTTGATGTCCCGCTCCTGTGAGCGGATCCAGTGCTGCAGGTACAGCAGGAACGACAGCGTCGAAATCTGGTAGGGCTTCTGCTGCAACAGTTTCTCGATCTGCTCGATGAAGTGGAACAGATTGTCCTTGGTCTTGCCCACCAGGCGGACCTCGCCCAGGCACAGCAGCACGTGGTGGCCTGGTTTGAACACGATGCCGGTGAGTTTCTGATCGGCCGGAATCGCTCGGGACGTCGTAATTTTCCCCCATTCACTGAGGAAAAATACCTGATCCTTGTCGCGCTTGACGTTGAAGAGCAGGGTTTCCGATTCCCACTCGCCCTCCAGTCCGTTTTGGCTGATGGCCTGATAGGTGTTGCCGTCCAGCCGGCGCAGCAACAGGACCGGCGATTCCAGTAACCGGTTGAAGAGTTCCGTGATGAAAATCGGCGTCTCTTTTTGGCGAATGGTTCGGGTGGCCTGATCCAGAACGTCCTGTTCCATGCGCCACACCATTTTTTCGTAGACCGGCAACAGCGTCTGACACAATGCCTGGATGTCGGTCAAATCCAACTGCGAGAGATAGGCCTTGGTTTCGTTGAGGCCGAACATGCTGACGAGCCCGAGGTTGGAGTCGCGCCGCACCTGGAAGATGGCCATTTGGCGCGGCCGGATCGTGCGCTGTAGATAAAAAGACCGGGGGTCGTCCAAATCGAACTTGTCGAAAAAGAGCGGCTCGTCCATGGAGAGCGCCATGCTGCGCCAGGACAGGTTGTCGGCGATCGGAATGTGGCGCATCGGCAGCAGGCCCGAGTGGTGGGTGTCCGTGTAGATGCAGCGCAGGACTTGCGCGATGTTGTCCTTCAAATCGAAAACGAAACCCCAATTCTCGCCGTAGCGCTTGCGGATCTCACCGACGAACTCTTCGAATGTCCGGATTTCGCGATCCGACAGCCGGGGCGTATTTTCGCCCAGGACCTCGATTTCTGTCGCCATGTTCCCCAAACCCCTTGTCGCCCGTTTCAAAAATATCTCTTGGCCGGTCATGAATCATTCCATACGACATTGACCGATCGCGAGAACCGGACGCATTCTACCTGATAGAGTCGTTTTTTGACAATTTATCGGGGTTTTGTGGTGTGGGTCTCAGTTTTGTGAAAGGGAAAAAAATGTGCCAAAAAGAAAGAAGGTGTGTTTGGTGGGGTTTGCCGAGAATTGTGACTTATGGCACGTCGGTTGCTCAAGAACCTTTTTCAGGAAGGAAAGACGCGGGTGTTTCTCCTCCAAGAACACACCAAAAGTTACCAGCGGCGACTTTCTTCTGTAACCAAGGATAGTTTAGTTCTTGTTCCAAAGCTATCTGTTCTCTCCTCTATGCTAGTTTTTGGAACGACCGCGGTGAAATGTTTCCCGCGGTTTTTTTTTGTCCAAAAATAACCGCATCGTCTGGTAAAGGTCGTGTCTTGGTTCGATGAGCACCCGCGTGTCGGATGGGAAAGGTTGGTCTTGGTCGTGGATCCGAAAGGTTATGGGGTGGGGAGAACTGCCGTAAGGCGACTGGGAAAATGCTGACTGAAAAGGAAAAGCAAGAGATCGTTTACATTTGTTTTACATTGATCGATTCAGATGTGCAAGTGTGATTTCTAATTTTCTTGCATCGCCGTGCCCGATGTGCCGTGGCTCACGCATGGCCCTGTGATCCCAAGGCACAAAAAAAGGCCGCCGGGGAGGCCGACGGCCGAGAGGGAGACGCGGCTCAGGATTCCGCGTCAGTTTGGAGATTTGAAACGAGTTGGTGCCCCTCCAGGAAAAGGATTCTTCTGAAAATGTTCCTCTGAATTGGCAGGGTTGCCAACGCCAACTGGTATCGGCAGTCAGGTATCAGGTGTCAGCTAATTGCCTATGAACAAGGATCTTGCTGAGACCTGACGCCTGATCCCTGATCGCGTGCCCATCCAGCCGGACCGCTTGGGTTGTAGAAATGATTTCGTTTCTGGATGGGCACGAGTTGGCGGTTACGGGGCGAAATCGATCACCGTCGCGTTGCCGATCGCGGGTTCGTTGCCGTCGTTGAAGATGAAGGCCACGCCCGCGATGGGGCCGCTGTCGGAGACCGCGACCACGTAGAGATCCTCGTCGCTGCCGATCAGGTCGTTGACCACGGCGGCGAAGGGCTGCATGGGCGCCAGGTTGCGCAGGGTCGCGGTGTCGGTTTTCACCAGGCCGCCGTCCTGACTGTAGAAGTACAGGGTGACGTTGGTGGGCTGGCTGGAGACGTTCACGACCACCGGCGCCGAGGTCAAGCCCTCGCTGGTGGGCAGGAAGCCCAGCAACAAGGCCTGGCCGGCGCGTTTGTTGGCGCTGGACCCGATGGTGGCCAAGTTGGCCGCCACGCCCTGGGAGGGGCTGCGTCCCGAGGCAGCTTCGAGGTTGTTGGTGACCCAGCGGGCCTGCAGTCCCGACGACTGCGATTGGATCCGCACGCTGAAACCGCCGCGGTCGTGCAGCTCGGGGAACAGGTCCCCGGCGACCGCGCCGAAGAAGCCGTTGGCCGCGACCGTGGCGGTCGCCGATGCCGTGTCCCCGGCGCGGTTGACCGCACTCAAGGTCAGGTTGGCCGACGCATCTCCGGGATTGTTGACGATCACGATGCTGTCGAAGTCCGTCGCGCTGGAAACCCAGGGCAACAGCAAATCGCTGGCGCTGCCGTCGTTTGCGGTCAGTGCGGTGACGTTGCCCATCGCGGTCTCGCGCTGGTCGTTGAAGACGAAGACCGTCCCGGTCAACGGCTGGTCGGCCGTTTCGGCGATCAGGTAGACCTCGTCGGTGCCTTCCGACACCAGTTCGTTGACCGCACGGGCGTAAGGCATGCCTGGCGCCAGCCCCGCAATGGTACTCACCAGGGCCTGGAGCGGGCGGCCTTCTCGATCGAACCACCGCAGCGTGACATCCGTGGCGGCGTCGCCGGTATTCACGATGACCGGCGCGGCGGTGGTGCCCGGTGTTCTCGGCAGGTATCCGAAGACCACTTGGCGGCCCTTGCGCTCGTGATCGGTGCCGGCCGTGATATCGACCGCGACGCCTTGGGAGGGCGATTTTCCCGTGGCCGAAAGTTTGTTGTTGGTCACCCAGCGTCCCCGCACTTGGGTCGCGGTGGTGCTCAAGGTGACCGAATATCCCGGCGGACCCTGGAAATCCGTGAACAGCTCGCCGGCGCCGCGGCGCAGGAAGCCGCGCGGCTCGATGGTGAAGGGACCGGCCGTCAGTTGGTCGCCGCCTTCCCGCTGGGCCAGGAAGGAGACTTCGGCGGGCGTGTCGCCGTGGTTGTTGGCGATCAGGATGCTCTCGAAGTCGTCGCTGTTGGAGATCCAGGGGTACAGCAGGCGGCGCGTCAGTTGGACGGGTTCCACGTTTTCCCCGAAGATGCGCACGTTGTCGACGACCCAGCCCCAGCCGACGAGGCCCGGATCCGAGTGCAGCCGGAAGCGTACGTGGATCACCTCGCCGGGTAGGAAGGTGTCGTGCACGTCGATCTCGTGGGAGACGAACATACTCGAATCGGGCGGCGTCCCCGTGTTGAAGGCGTTGAGCCAGGCGCTGTTGAAGCGGGCGTCGTAGCCGGCCGACAGCGGTTTCCAGTTGATGCCGTCGCGGGTGGCCTCGACCACCGCGAAATCGAAGAACAACGGATTGCCGAAGACGCCGTTGCCGGCTCCAGGCTCGAGAACCGCGATGTCGTCGTAGGTCAGGGTCGCGTCCTCGGCGGGAACGACCAGGGGAAACGCCAGTTGGTGAATCACGTCGACGCCCACCGGGTAGGGGTGCGGCGAGTGCAGCGCGCTGCCGGTGAAGCCGGTGGCGGTCGTCACCGAGAACGCGGTGCCGATGAAGTCGGCGGCACTCGCTGGATCTTCGAAATCGGTGGCGTAGTTGCCGCGCGTGTCGGCGACGGTCACGGACAACTGCTTGGTGGGCGAACTGAAGGTCTGGCCGTCCTTGGTGGCCACGATTCGGAACGACAGGTTCCCGCCGGCCTCGATCGGGAAGGAAAGTGTTTTGCCGATGCCGGGATCGTTGCTCGTGAGGGTGGAAATCACGGTGCCGTCGCGGATGATCTGGGTCTGGTCGTAGGTGGACCGCAGATCGAATTTGACCGTCACGGTCCCGTTGGGGTTTTGGGCCACGGCCGTGAGCCGCGGCGTGAGTACCGCCTCGGGCGGGCGATAGCCGGCCAGTTCGGGAAGGTCCAGGGTCCAGATGCCGCGGCCCTGGGTGGCCGCCAGAATTTGGCCCTCCACCAGGGAGAGCTCGAAGATGGCGACCTGGGGCATGCCGCTGTCGCTCAATTCCCAACTGGCGCCGCCGTCTTCGCTGACGAACAGGCCGATCTCGGTGCCGGCCCACAGGATTTGATCGTCATGGGGCATGACCAGCAGCGTGAACACCGCCACGTCGGGGAATCCGTTGCTGCTGGTGCCGTCGCCGTTCGCGAAGCCCGAGAGGTCGGTCCAGGTCTGGCCGAGGTTGGTGGTGCGCAGGATTTTCGCCGCGCCGGGAGCGGAGAACAGCAAGTAGGCCGTGTTGGGATCGGCGGGGTGGGTGGCGAGGCCCGAGGACTCGGTCAGGTTTTCGGCGGGCAGGTTGGCGGTGACTTCCTGGTAGCTCAGGCCGCTGTCGGTCGAGACGTGCACGCCACCGCGGCCGCCGGTCGGCGGATCGAGGCTGATCCGCGAGGTGGCCCAGACCACGTGTGGGCTGGCGTTGGCGACCTCCACGTTGGCGAACGGCCGGTAGCCCAACCAGTTGCCGCTCATCGGCGTGAGGGTCCAGGTCGAGCCGAAATCGTCGGACCGGCCGATGCCGGCGGTGCCGATGATGAACACCAAATCGGGGTCCTGCTTGCTGGAGGCGAGCTTGGTGATGAAGGGTGGGAACCCGGTAATGGCCCCACCGGCCAGGGGGCTCCAGGTGAGGCCGCCGTCGGTGGATCTGGCCAGGCCGTTGAACTGCGAGCCGCCCAGCAACAGGCTGGGGTTTTCGCCGTGCCACACCGCTTCGAAGCCGTCACCGCCGATGGCGGGGAACCAGGGTGATTGGGCGTTGGGATCGGCGCCGGAGAAAAAGGTGCCGTTGTCCTGCATGCCGCCGATGTAGGCGTTCATGCCCGGGGCCTTGTCGACGCCATAGAACTGGGTCGATGTCTGGCCGGTGATCTGCTGCCAGGAAGCGCCGCCGTCGGGTGAGTGGGCCACACCGCCGTCGTTGGCGTTGAGGATGCGGTAGGTGCCGTCGGCCGGGTTGGGGATCGTGGTCAGCCAGTGTTGGTCGGCGTGGACCACGGGCAGGCCGAACTGGTTGGGGATCCAGAAGGTGATTGGAAACGTCACCCGTTGGTTCGTGGTGGGATCCACGTTGGCGCGGTAGATGTTCACGCCGCCGAGAAACACCACGTTGGGATCGAAGGGATCCACCACGATCGTGTTGTCGAACCAGCCGGCCGTGTAGGCGCCGTTCGCACCGGATTGCCCCAGGTTGTTGAACCAGTTGGGATCGTTGCCGGTATCCACCAGCACGACCCAGGTCGCGCCGGCATCGGTCGTCATGTAGAGGTCGGCGATGCCGCGCGGGCGTTCCACCGCCGCATAGAGCCGGTTGGGATCGGTGGGCGAGATCGCCAGTTCCGTGCGCACGCTGATTCCGGCGAGGCCGGTGCCGGCGTTGGTGGGATTGCCCACATCGCTGGGGAGCGCGAAATTGTCGGCCGAGACCGTCCAGGTCAGGCCGCCGTCGACCGACTTGATGACGCCGACCTCGTTGACCGAGGCATATAGGTTGTTGAAGTTGCTGGGGTCGGCGATGATCTGCTGGACGCGGTTGTCGGTGGCCGTGCCCAGTGCCGCGTCGGCGTCGTAGACCTGGGTCCAGGTTTGACCGCCGTCGGTCGAGCGGAAAATGCCCGATTTGCGTTCACCGCCCTTGGGGCCCAGATGGCTGAAGCTGTCGTTGCTGCAGGCGAGTACCAGGTTCTCGTCGTTCGGATCCACCACGATGCGGTTGATCGCCTGAAGCAATTCGCCGTTGGCGGTGCTTTCCAATTGGAACCAGGTTTCGCCGTGGTCGGTCGATTTCCAGATGCCGGCGCCGATGAGTTCCACCACGCGGCCGTAGCCCATGCCGGTCCCGGCGTAGAAGACGTCCGGATTCGACGAGGACTGGACCAGACAGGACGTGGCCAGCGAGGTGAAATTGGGTGTCTTGCTCTCCCAGGACTGGCCCGCGTCGCTGGTTTTCCAGATGCCGCCGCCAATGGTCGCGATGAACCAGGTATTGCCGCTCGCGTCGGCGGCGTCGACCACGATGGCGCGGGCCCGGCCGCTGACGTTGCCCGGTCCGCGTTCCACCCAGGGCAGGGGTTCGCGTTTCTTCCGTTTGGCGGCTTCGGCCTTGCGGTACTCGCGGACGCGGTAATTGGGCCCGTAGGTGCGCCCGTCCGCACCGGTCTTGATCTGGGCGAAGGCCTCGATCAGGAGGCCGGGGTTTTCCTGGCCGGGCTGGCGTCGTTTGGTGGCGTCGATGAGGCCGGCCTTGTGCCGCACCTTTTCGATGGTGCGCTGAAGTTCGGTGCGCCGAAAGTCGTCGATGCCTGGCTGGGCCCGTTGATCTTCGAGGTAGCGAATGATTTCGAGGGGATCGAAGACGCCGCTGACATGGGTGGGGGCCGCGGTCGTCGGCTTCGGAGCCGTCTCGGTCATCACCACCGCGAGAAATGCCGCGGACACAAAGAAACTGGCGAACCATATATTTAGTTTCATATGCCTTCCTTCGCAAGAATAGGGTACCCATCGCATCGAAGCGCGATCCCTGTGCGGGTCTCGCTTCCGGAACCAGCTCCCCAGGGCGTGTAACCCAACCGGGTCGAGCGGTGTCGACGCGGGGCGGGTGAAGGCGAGGAGGGGGAGGGGATCGGGATGCCGTGACGGAGCGGCCCGCCCGGTGGGGGCGGCCCATAACGGGAATGCCGAGCCGCGGACACGCCAGGTGATCCAGGGCGGGGATCACGAGGCGTGTCCGCGGCGATGTAAGGCCTTGGAGCCTCTCCATCAGGTTCTGTGGGTCGCTGTGTTTACTCTAGAAAAGGAGGCCACTGGCGGCAATAGCGTCGAATTCTCAAAAATCGGAGGGCAACGGTACCCATTTTTCTAAGTACTTGTGCTCATGGGAGCAGGCCACCACCCAGCCAGGCGTGAACCAAAAGGGTAGTTTTCCATCCCGATCAGCGATGACCGCGAGTTTTTACCACGGAGGTCACAGAGATAACGGAGATAAAAAAGTGATGTCGTAAGTTGTTCTGTGAGTTGGGTTTGTGAGATACGTTCCACTTTGGAGCGAAGTGCGAAATACTCGAATATGGAGTAGAAAACCTAATTTGGTGATTAGGTTTGAGATTTCACCCAAAAAATCTGTCCACGGATCACACCGATCGACACGAATTTAAAAACCATTTGGGATTCGTATTCCCGGTTTTTTGAGTGACCTGCGGTACTGGGGGAACCATGCCGCGGAAATGCTTTGATTCGTGTCCATTCGCGTGATTCGTGGACAAAATGTCCTGTTCCAAGAAACGCCTTTAGAGTACTTTTCTCGGCGGAAGCCACCCACTCGAGCCCCACTTCTCCGATTCGAGAGACGGTGCTGCTTCAGCCCTGCCTGTCGATCTCGACGAACTCAGTGAACTCTTATGCAACAAACTCTGTAAAGCTCGAAGATAAAGATAAAAACCTAAAAAGGCGGATGTGCAGGGAGTTCGTCGAAAAATGTCGGCCCGGCGGGCCAACTTACTGCAACGACGCCCCTCTCACAAATGCGGGAACTCCCAAACGATTCGCTTCGATTAGTTACCCACCTGAAACCCGGGCCCCCGGCCTGGGCAACGACTCAGTGGTAAAAAAAGAGTTATGCATCAAAAACCCTGTCCCTACGGTGAACCCAAACCTCAATCCTCCGTGTGGTGGCGCTCGAAATGTTTGATCAGCGCCGGGAACAGGTCCTTGTGGAAACACACGTTGTCGCCAATCTTGTTCTGCAGCATCAAGCCGTCCAGGCCCTCGGTCCCCATGCACATGCGCAACACTTCGTGGCCCTGGATGCCCACGTACGACGCACGCAGGCGCTCGTCCTCGGGGTCCACGTAGAACAACGCGAAATGGTGGTCGTCGTAGAACACGGTCGGTATTTCCACCTGGTGGTCGTCGTCGGTTTTGAAGGGACCCGGCTGTTCGGGCAAACTGCCGCGGGGGTTGGTGAAGACCGTGATCAGCGGCAGGGCCAGGTACAGGCGGCGCACGTCGTCGTCGGTGCGCTCCTTGGAAATGGCCTGGATCAATTGGTTGAGGCCTTCCACGTCCAGTGTTTCCATCGCCGCGGCGGGTTGCGCCTGGGCGGCGGGTGCGGCTTCGGCCTCGGCGTCGCTTGCCTGGGGCTCGCCGGTGGTGCCGGTCCGCAACTGGGTCAGGTACTTGATCGCCGCCTCGGCCAGCGGATGCTGGCTGTCCAGTTGGTCGGCCACCTGGGCGAAATTGCCCGCCGCCTCGTGCGGTTCTCCCAAGTTCATTTGAATCAAGGCCAACCCGAAACGGGCCTCGGCGTAATGGGGCGCCAGACTCAGGGCCTTCTCGAAGTCCGCGACGGCGTCGTGCAAATCGTTGCGACCGGAATGGAGCAGGCCGCGGTTGTAATAGGTGGCGGGCTCGTCGGGGTCGATGCCAATCGCGTCGTCGTAGGCACCGAGCGCCTGGTCGTCGTCACCGAGGCGGGCGAACACGACCGCCAGCCGGTTCCAGACCGAGACGTCGTCCGATTCTTCGGTGGAGCCCTGTTCGGCATCGGCGCGGGCCTGGGCGGCATCGCCCACTTCGAGGAAGGCGAGCGCCCGCATCGAGAGCACCTCGGCGGTATCCGGTGCGGTCTCCATGGCGCGGGTCATGGTGTAGATGGCCTGGTGGAATTTCTGTTGGCTGTAGTAGATCTGTCCCAATTGAAGATGGGCCCGCCACTCACGGGGGTTTTGCTGGATCGCGTCCTTGAAGAACGCCTCGGCCTCTTCCAATTGACCGGCGCGAACCAAATCGAATCCCGGGTTCAGCGGATCCGACTCCGGATCGAACGCGATTTCCGGTTCGTCGTCTTCCGCCTCGTCGGTCTCGTCCTCCGCCATGTCGCTCTCGTCGTTTCCGACCAGCGCGCCCGCCAGCGTCGATAAGGCCTCGTCCTCGGTGAGGTCTTCGGACGGTTCCGGTGATTCGTCTGCCGCCGTCGGGGGTTGAATCGGTGATTCGTCTTGATCGTGATCGGGATATATCATAGGTACCGCCTCCGGAATCGTTTCGTGAATAGGTTGCGCATCGCCTGGTGCTTGCCTGTCCGGCGAAGGCCTGCCGCGGGCCTTCGGGAGCGCCTCGTCACAGGTCGGGCCGGTTGCCGGCGCGTCCCAGTCCGCACCTTAGCAGCATGCGGGTCGGGGTTCAAGGTGCGCCGCCGTTCCCCGAAACCGAGCGGGCCCCCGGTCTCGTAGCGATATGATGAGGACCGTGGGTCGGGATACCCGCGCTCGGTGCCGGGATGTCGGACCGGGCCCCTGTCGCGCGGCTCCGCGAAACGGCGAATATTCGGCAAACGAAACAGGTGGTGCAGCATGTGTTCGAGCTTGATGATGGTGATCGGATTGACCTTGTTCTGGGGTGGGGAAACGGCCGCCCATCCCTATGGCGAACCCGATGCGGCGGTGCCCGAGGCGGCCCAGTTCCAGTACTGTCGCGGGAAATGGCTGGTGACCATCGAAGCTCGCGACGAGCAGGGTCACTTGAAACCGATGGAGACCCAGGGGCCGATCATTTCCATCGGCCGCTACCTCGAGGATGGGCGCACCTTTCAAACGACCTTTTCGGTGAATCGGGGCAAGGCCTTCTTTTCGACCCAACTCAAAGCCTGGCACAGCGAACGCAAGCGCTGGGTCAATTCCTTCGTCAACGCGCGCGACCAACGCTGGGTCAGCAGTGATTCCTTCTGGCGCGACGGCGAAATGGTGACCCTGGTGTACGCCGGCTATACCGCCAAGGAACCCTACATGTCGCGGGAAACCGACAAGGACATCGGCAAGAACCGATTCGTCAAGGTGGTCCAGCAATCCCACGACGGCGGAGCCACCTGGGCGCGACCCGCCTACATCCTGACCTACACCCGCATCGAGTGAAGGCGACGGGCGGTGAATTGCGAGCATTTCGACGCGGTGACACTCGATTCGAGAAGTGAACTTCGGCAAAAGAGAAACTTACGGGGTTGACATCAAATTGCCTCGAATCTAATGTTGGGTTATCCCCTCCTTCTCGATATTCACCTTTTTTGCTCCATCACCCCTCGTCGGCAAATGTTCCGATTTGCCGAAATGTACCTATATGCCCGAGTTGAGCGTTTCTTCCGAATCGTTCGCCGCGGGTTATCGCGTAGGCACTTCATGGACCTATTGTATGACCAGGCGCTTCAAGCTTTGGAAGCTTCGGTGCGGACCCTGACGGGGTTCCCCCAAACCGGTGACGCGGCGGACGCTTCACTGCACCTGCTGCCGCTGGATTACGGCCCGAGCGGGATCGGTGGTTTCGTCGGCCTTCAGGCGGACCCGCCCGGGGAGATCACCGCTCGCCGCCTGCGCTGCCGCCTGGTGTTCTCGATTACCACCGCCGATCGCGACACCTTCTTCTCCCGCTGCGCCTCGCTGCGCCGCGCCCTGCTGGGCATCGGTCGCGGCGATCGCGTCGTCCACGGCGTGCGCCACATCGCCTGTGACGATTCGGTCCTTTCGATGCCTTCGACCGCCCAGTCCGGGCTCCAACAGGGCCAGCTCCACTTCAAGATCGATTACGAGTTCACCAAACACCCCGAGGCCGCGGACGCCGCCATCGATCGCATACCCGTGAACCTTCACGTCGAAACGGGCCAGGCGCCCCATGCGAGCGAGTCGTTCGAGGTCCCACCACCGCCCTAAGCCGCAGATACGTGACATATCCCGACCTTGTCAGCATGCATCAACGTTCGCCCGGTCCTTTCCGGCCCACCCGTCGTGCGTGAGGTTCGGCCCGGACCAGGGTCTTCGCGGCCCCGCTCCGCGCGTTCGACGCGGTCGCGAAAGGGCGTACCCAACGGGAGGTTTGGACTTCATGGCTGAAGATATTGACTTCGGGAGCCTGGTGGTTCCCGGTACGTTCATCCGCGTTCGCGCCGAGGGCCTGATCAGCGCCGGCGGCATTTCCACCGGCAACATCGGCATCGTCGGCACCGCCGCCAAAGGCTACGGCACCACGGAGATCCTGACCGACTTCCGGTCGGCCGTGAACGCGTTCGGACCCTACGACAGCTTCGAGACGAAAAAGCACAACCTGGTGCGTGCGCTGGAGCTGTTGTTCGCCAACGGTGCCCGCACGATCTACGCCCGCGCACTGGCGCCGACCGATGCGGAAGGTGTCGAGGACACCGAAACCTTCACGGCCCAAAACATCAACGCCCAATTCGCGGAACTGGTCAAAGACGACGTGAACATTCTGGTCCTGCCGGAATCGGGCGCGGCCGACGCCTCGACCATCCTGCGCGCGCTGGTGGAGAACAACGAGACCCACGGCAAGGATATGATGGCGATCGTCGGCACCGATCAGAGCACGGTGGCCAACATCACCGGCCAGGTGACGGTCAACGACCGGCTCGTCTTCTGTGCGCCGGGCCTGATCGTCAAGGAACCGCGTACCAACCAGGCGGGCAAGGTGGACATGGTCGAGGTCAGCCTGCCGGGCACCTACACCGCCGCCGCCGTGGCCGGCCTGCTCAGCTCGCTCAGCGTGGCCACCAGTCCCACCAACAAGGGCCTGCCCGGCGTGACGAAACTGGGCCAGACCTTCAATTACGGCGAGTTGACCGCGTTGATCAACGGTGGGGTCCTGGTCCTCGAGAACCGCGGCGGGGTCCGCATCGTGCGCGGCGTGACCACCGAGCAGAAAGACGGCTTGCCCTTCCGCCAGATCAGCACGCGTCGCATCGTGGACTTCGCCAAGGCCGGCGTGCGCAAAGTCGGCAACACCTTCTTGGGCCGCCTGAACAACGTGCGCGTGCGCAAAGCGCTGCAGGGCGCCATTCAGGGCTTCCTCGACACCATGGTCCAGGGCGAGGCGCTGACCGGCTACGACCTCGAAGTCACCGCCACCCGCGCCGACGAAATCGCCAATCGGGCGATCGTCAACCTGCGCCTGCGACCCACCTTCAGCATCGACTTCGTGGCCGTCACCCTGACCCTCGAATAAACCGACTCAACGTCTTTGGAGGATTCGACCATGGCCAATACCAGCGTCTACACCGGCGCCGACGGCTCGATCACCCTTTCCGTGCCCAGCGGGGCGGAAGGCGAGGCCGCGGACGCCATCATCAACGAGAACGAACTGATCTCGGTGGGGCGCGCGACCGGCGTGCGCGTCGAGGTCCACACCGATCTGAAAGCGTTCCACGAGCTGGGCCAGCGCTTTCCCACCCAACTGCGACCGGGCAACGTGTCCATTTCCGGCTCGATCGGGCGGGCCTTCATCAACGGTGCCTTGTTGAAGCTGCTGCTCGGCGAGGGCGCCAACAGCCGCCCGGCCGGGGCCTTCATCCAGCCGGCCTTCAACATCACCCTGCTGCTGGCCAATCCGGCCACCGACGGCGTGCAAAACACCGTCACCCTGCACGACGTGAAGCTGGCGAACTGGGTCTACGAGATCCCCGAGGACCAGTTCGTCATGGAGAAGGTGGGGTTCATGGCGGCTTCGCTCACGGTTCAGGACGAGGGCTGATGCTTACCTCGGAAGAATTGTTGGCGGGGGCCGATCTGACCTATGAAATCGAGATCCCGGCCCACGTCCTCCAACCCGACCCGGACAAGGCGCTGCCGGACAAGCCGCTGGTCGTGCGCCTGCGGCCGCTGAACGTGCGCGACCTGCAGCTCATCACTCGGGCCGCGCGCGAAAAGGACAATCTGACGGCGACCCTGATGGTCAAGCAGGCGCTGGTGGAACCGGAACTGGGCGTGACCCAGATCGGGGCCATGCACGTGGGTCTGGTGCAGTATCTGTTGGAACAGGTCAACCGGATCAGCGGGATCACGACCACGGCCGACGAATTGAGCCGCCAAGCCGAGGCGCCCCTGGCCCGGGCGGCCCACATCCTGGCCCGTGAATACGGGTGGACCCCCAGCCAGGTCAACGAACTCACCCTGGGTCAGGTGCTGCTGCACCTGCAAATGCTCCACGAGGGGGCGACGTGAGTCATCGAGCCGAACCCAACCCGATCGGTGCGGCCGTGCGCGCGTTCCGCCTGACCGCGGCCGCGCTGGATCCGCAACTGGAACGGCGGTTGGCGCCGTTGCTGGAAGCCGACGATCTCGCGGCCTGGCTTCGCGCCGAATTGCCGTTGCGGATGGGTTCGCCGTTCGATCATCTCGGCCTGACCGTGCAACGGGAAGCGGGCGCCGACGAGACCTCCGGGGCGGCGCGACGCGCGGACGAGCCCGGCGCGATCGGGGCGCGTGCAGCCACAACCCGCCGTTCCTCGATCGAGGAAGGCGGTTCGCGAAAGACCCAACCCGCGCTCGATGGATCGACGGTGAATTCGGCCAAGGCCAGCGACGTGGATCCGGGCCCCGCGAACAGGACGGACCCCGGATCCAAGGCGGGCCCGCAGCTCTCCAACGGACGCGATCTGTTCGCCCCATCGGCTCCGCGATCGCCCCGAGCCGGTTTGGCGGCCATGGCGCAAACCCTGGCGCGCGGCATCGCCCCTTCCACGCGGACGTCCGGGCCGGACACCCAGGTGACGGCACCTTCCGGTCCACATCGGGACTCGTCGCCTTCGGGACCGCCCGAACGGGTTTCGGCCGAATCACCGGATCTCACGGTGCCCGACGCGAAAACGGCCGTGTCGCCTCCGGCGGGTGGCGGCCTCGGGTTACAATCCGTGCCCGATCCGCAAACGCACCGCCTGGCGTTCCAGGCACCGTTGGCCCTGTTGGAAGTGTTGGTCGAACGGCTCACCCAGGATTCGGACCGAAGTGTCGGCGATTTACCGGCCCAACCGCTGCCGTTCCGTTTGGCGGACGCCGGCGAAAGAAGCGCGAAAGGGGACAGGTGCCCGAATCCGCCCGAACCGTCGCTGTCTCCTGGCGCGGCCTCCGCCACATCCGCGCCCGATGAACCCACGGGCCCGCTTTCGTCGCTGACGCGAGAGCTCATGGGCGGCTACCGCCGTGGGTCCGGTTCCGGGGGATCGACCGCGAATTTGGTGGAAACCGATTGCGTCGACGCCAAGCGGCATCGCCAAAGCCTCGGCGCGCCGGCGGCTTCCGCGTCGAGGCGCGACCGATCGAATGAGGACAGCCACCAAAGGGCACATCGATCAGGTGGGCCAGATGGGGACACCCATCAAACAGTGAATCGATCAAACGAGACCGGCCACCAAACCCCGAAACGCTTCGATGCCCCGCGATTGAATGAGGACAGCCACCCAAAGCGATCCATCCGGTCAAACGAGCACGGCCACCAAAGGGCGCATCGATTGGAAGGGGACAGCCACCAAAGGGTGCATCGCGACCCGGTTCCGCTCTTCCCCCGGAACCGCGAGCCTGCCAATCCCAATGCCGCCAGGGCTTCCGGGGCCGAGAACCGATCCCCGAGTGTCGACCGCTTGCATGGCGATGGTGCGGCCCTTTACGCCGAGTCCGCCGGCGCCGATCGGGGACGGCGCGGGCATCCTGAGCACCCGACGCCCAACTCGGAAACCGGACCCTTTTCGCTGGGACCGGAGCCCACCGCGAACCCCGCTGCTTCCATCCATCCGCGAGAACCCTTCGCGCACCCCGCCACGAGAGCCCACCCGCTCGATCCCCACGAAATCGCAGACCAACTCAACGACATCCTGATCGAACAGGCCCGCCGCCACGGGCTCGACATCCATTGAGCCTCGATCGGCGAGCACGGTAGCGCCATGAACGTCAAACCCCTTCTCGACAACTGGGAAATCCCGCGCATCTCGCGGATCGAAACGCTCGAACACCGACACTTCGCCGAATTTCCGGTTCCGGGCCGGATCGGCAGCCTGTTTCAAGACCTGGATACCGCCCCGACCGGCATTCTGATCGAGGGCAGTCTCTACGGCGACGAAGCGCGCGACACCTTTTTGGAATCGCTGCGCGAGAAATACAAGGCGGGTGAGCCGATGACCTTCGTGGCCGATATCCTCACCGCAACGGAAGTCCAGTACGTGGTGGTGACGCGGCTGCACATGTGCGAAAGCAGCGCCGACCCGGATGTGATCCACTACCGAATCCACCTGCACGAAAGCCCGCCCCCGCCGCCCGACCCGGATCCCTTCGGCGATCTCGATCTGGGCTTGTTGGACCTGGCCGGCGACTTCCTCGACAGTCTCTCGGGCGCGCTCGACCTCCTCGACGGGCTCGGCTCGATCCCCGACATCGGCGATCCCACGCCGCCGCTGACCCAAGCCGTGGACGGTATCACGAACGCCACCAGTGGCTTGGGCGACGCGCTCGAACCCTTCAAGACAATCTTCGGCAGCGATACCTGACCGGAACGGAAACCACCATGCCTGACGGATCCATTCACGCCCAAATCGAAACCCTGGAAACCGCGTTTGGCGGCATCATCGCATTGCGCGGGGAAGCCGGGGCGAACGGGACGGGCGGCACGGGCCTGCAAGGTGCCGCGAGCCTGACGGTGGGCGGCCCGACGAACAGCGTGGCCACGATCGAAGTTCAATTCGAGGGGCAATCCGGCCAGTTGCTGAACTTCAACCCCAGCGAGGCGATCGCACAAATCCAGACGCTGTACGAAGCCCTCGAAGACGGCTTCCAGGTGGAAGACCTGGCCGTGTTCGCGGGCTTCCTGGAACGGCTCGATGTGGCGCAGGGCGCCTTCGCCGGTGATTGGCTCGATGACATTCAGCGCCTGCTGACGACGATTCAAACGATTTCCCAGGGCATCCCCCAAAACCGGGCCTCGGTGTTCGCCTCGCTCCTGGACCAGATCCTCGGTGCCCTGGCCAAGCTGGGCGGTGAAGACGCGCAGGTCATCATCAGTTGGATGCGCGCCCTGGAACTCCAGGTCCGCGAAATCCTGCCACTCATCGTCGAAGGTCAATCGTCCCCGGATCCCGCGGCCTTCCTGGTCGCGGTGCTGCAGCGGGCGGCCAACCAGATCTTCGAGATGTTCGGGCTCAGCCCCGTGCGCCACTTCTTCCAAGCTGTCGAGAGCTATCCGGACAGCGTGCTGCCGCAAGCCGGCCTGACCGACCTGGGCTCGGTCATCGGCGAGTTGGATCTGATCTACGTGGACCTGAACGGCGCGCTCGCGGGAGACGACGCCGGCTTCCGCGACGCGGTCCTGGCGGGACAGGATCGCGTCCTCGCCCTGCAGCGCACCTTGCGTCCCTTCATGAGCGTCCTCTTGGGCATCACCCGCTCGCCGATCTTCCAACCCGGTGGCCTGGAGGCCTGGCTGCGCGAGCTCTTCGAACAGGGCGAAAGTGTCGCCGTCACCGAGGCCCGCAACATCGAGAGCCCCTACGACGCCCTGCTGGACCGCATCGACGAAGCCATCGCGGACATCGACCTGAGCGTCGTGCGCACGGAAGTGCTGGGTTTCTTCGAGTCGACCCGCGACGCGCTGGCCGAGGCCCAAATCGACACCGTGGGCGACCAGCTCCTGGCCAGCCTTGGGGAGATCGATCGAGCGGTGATCGATTTGCAGGACCAGATTTCCGATCTGATCGAGCAGGCCGGCGGCGCCTTCGACTCCCTGCTGGCCCAACTGCGCGAGGCGTTGAGCGCCCTGGGCAGCTTCGACGACGCGGGCACCTTCCACTTCAATTTCGAGAATGGCCTGCGCGATACCCTGAACCAGGCGAAGGTGGCGATCGGCGGCGACCCCAACAGCCCCGATTCGCCCAGCCTCGCCGGCATGCTGCACGATTTCCAAAGCGGGATCGACAGCTTCCTGCAGTCTCTGGACGAGCTGCTGACGCCGGTGGGCGAGACGGTGGACGGCGCCGTCACCACGGCGGTCCAGGGGGTCCAGGACTTCGCCGACTTCATGGATGGCCTGCAGATCGGCGATTTGATGGAGGCCCTGCGCGCCAAGGTCGACGAAATCCTCGACACGCTGCTGCCGATCGATTTTTCGGTGGTGGTCGACCCGATCGTCACCGAGCTGAAGAGCAACTCGGATAAACTCGGCAAGGTCAACGCCGATGAACTCAACGACATGTTGCGCGCCGCCCTGGCCGCGGCACTCGACGTCATCATCGACATCGATTTCACCGTCACCATCTCGCAACCGCTCGAAGACCAGTTCGCCGAGGTGCGCGCGGTCCCGGCCGCGGCCATCGAGGAGCTGCAGCGCCGTTACGAGGAGGCCCTCGAAAAGCTGGAGGAGTTGGGGCCCGAACGCCTGGTGGAGGCCCTGCTCCAGGCGTTCGACGTGATCGAGCAGGTCGTGTCCCAACTGGATATTTCGCAACTGTTCGCCCCGCTCGACGAAATCCACCAACGATTCCTGATGGAGCCCCTGCAGGCCCTCGGCCCCGATGCGTTGCTGCAACCCCTGGTGGCGGGTTTCCAGCGGGCGATCGCCCCGCTGGACGCCTTGCAGGGCGCCCAGCTTGTGGCGCCGCTCGACGACGCCCTCTCCCAGTTCAAGGACCAGATTCGCGACTTCGACATCGAAGCGCCGATCCGCGAGCTTTCCGATTCGCTGGAGCAGGTCAAGACCGATCTGCGCGAGATCCGGCCCTCCGAACTGTTGGACGGCCTCATGGCCGATTGGGACCGGTTGGTCGCCGAGATCGATCGCTTCCGTCCGAGCGTGGTGTTCGAGCCGGTGACCCAAATGGCGCAGCCGCTGCTGGACCTGGTGGAAACGGTGCAGGAGGAGACCGTCGAGGCCATTCACGGGCTGTTCGCGGAGCCGCTTTCCCTGCTCGCCAAACTGGAGCCCCAGGAATTGCGGGCGCTGGTGATCGCCAAGATCGAGGCCGTCGAAGCCGCGGTCGCGACCTTGGATCTGGCCAACGTCCATCAACGTCTGGAAGGCAGTTTCTTCGACGTGAAAACCCAGGTCAGCGCCGGCGGCAGCGATGCCCGTCTGCAAGCGTTGTCCGTGGTCGACCCCGGCATCTACCTGGGGCCCACGGTGCAGGAGTTGCGCGCGCTTCAGGACGCCTTGGCCGCCGCCAAGACCAACGTGGCCGCGTTCGATTTGACCGACCTGTACGCCGTCTTCCGCGAAAAAATCGAGGGGCTGCTGCCGCCCTACGCCCAACGCCTGACCGATCCCGAAGCGTTCAAGGCGCTGATGCGGCGCGCCAACCCGTTGCGGTTCCTCGACGACCTGGACGCGCGCTTCAACGAGATCGTGGACCGGTTGATTCCCGTCGATCCCCGCGAACTCGCGGCCGAACTGGATGCCACCTACCAGGCCGTGCTCGACCAGGTTGAGGCACTGGGATTTGCGGAAGGCCTCGATCAGGTGCGCACCACGCTGGATCGCATCAAGGGAACGGTCGATTTGATTCGCATCGACTTCGTGGCGGGCGGCATCGACCAGGCGCTCGACGACATTCGCGCTGTCGTATCGGCTCTCGATCCCAGTCGCCTGATCGAGGCGCTGAACCCATTGTTCGAAGAAGTCACGGCCGTCGTCGAGAATACCAAACCCTCGGTGCTGTTGGCGGGGTTGCAGGCACCCTTCGAGCAGATCCAGCAGATCCTGACCGGGCTCGACCTGCGGGCCCGCCTCGAGGAACCCTTGCGCCAGGCCTGGGAGGCGATTGCGGCGCTGCTCGCCGACATCGATTTCCGCATCATCCTGAGCCCGGTCGACGAAAAACTGGCCGAACTGCAGGCCGCCTTCCTCGCCGCGTTGCGCGAGGTCGAAACCGAATTCGACACCATGCTCGGCACCGCCAAGACCGTCGTGGGCGGAGGTGGCGTCTCGGTGTCGATCGCCCTGTGAATCCCGCGTTCCCCGCTCCGGCTCCCCATTTTCCCGACCTCGTCCTCCACGACCGCCGCCCCGCAACCCACCCTTCGAGATGACTCCATGGAAACAGACGTTCACTTGATAATCGTGACCTTCGATCCCTCCGCCGGCGAGCGCATTCCCGTGCCCCAGGCCCGGGTGCGCGTGTTCCACGACGGCAGTTTCGGCAATCCCGAAATCAGCGGCGGCGCCCATACCACCGACGCCCAGGGCCTGGTGACGGTGCCGATTACCCATGAAGAGGGCGGGGAAGGCGATCTGATTCCCTATTTCGAAATCGAGCTGGACGAGGCCGATCGCAGCCTGGGCACCCAGCGCGGCGCGGACCTGGTGCTGCCCGCGATCTGGGCGACGACCCACCACTACGGCGATCCCGTACCGCTGATCGCCGAACACGCCGACCCCGCCAACCCGTTCGTCATCCACATCGGCCTGGAAGCGGAACTGCGCCTGTCGTACGCCGACTTCCACCCTTCGGGCCTGCGCAACCCGATGGCGCTGCCGGAAGACTGCGGCCGGCTGCGGCTGGTGGACGTGGACTCGCCCGGGGTGTTCCAGATTTTCAACCCGGACGATGGACTGAGCGGTTTCGGTCGCGACGGCCTGGGTCAGGTCATCGAAGTCGGCGACGTGGACGGGGCATTGCCGTTTTTCGACGAATGGCCCACCACCTACCACGCCTGGGATTCGATCGCGGTGGGCTCGATCGCCATCGACGACCTGGCGCCGATCGTCGATCCACCCGGCTTGCCGGTCGGCAACCTGGGTGGCGGGAGCTACGGCCAAGTGGGACCGCTGGGTTCCCACCACGAGGGGTTCGTGTTGCTGTGCGACGACAACCAAGTCCACCGCTTCTATCCCGACGGGACCTATTTCGAAACCCTGGGCGATCCGCGCAACCAAAATTTCGTGCAGCCCGCGGGCCTGGCGCCGGACGGCCACGGGAACGTGTTTCTCAGCGATCGCGGCGGCAACTTCCTGTCGATCTACGTGCCCCAGATGCGCTACAACCCTCTGGGTGGCCTGTTCAGTATCGACAGTGTCGTCAGTGTGATGGGCACCGGCGGCTTCATTCTCAGCCAGCCGGCGGGCATGGCCGTGCTGCCCCATCCCGACCTGGAGGGCACCGAGCTTCTGTTGGTGGCCAACAGCGGATTGGGCGAAATCCTGGTGTTCGAGGTGGTCATCACCAGCGCAGTTCCGAAGGCGCGACTCTTTGCCGAATCGCCGCGGGTCGAGCTGCATTTCAAGACGCGCTTCGGCAGTCAGGGCAATGGTCCCGACCAGTTCCAGCAGCCGCTGGACGTGGCGGTCGATGCCGCGAACAACATCTGGGTGGCCGACCCGGGCCTGAACCGCGTTTCCCACTGGACCTACGACCGCGCCAACGATTCCTTCGATCCCCAGGGCCTGGTGGGCAAACCCGACTTCTCGGCCGGATCCGGTTCGGGCGAATTCGATCAACCCGTGGCCGTGGTCGTCGACGTCACGCGCCACTTTCTCTACGTGGCCGACAAGGACAACCACCGAATCGTGCGGCTCGATTCGCGAAGCGGCACCGAACTGAAGACCTGGATCCCCCAAATCGACGGTGCCGACGTGACGCCGGTCGGCTTGGCGATGGACCCGCGCGGCCGCATCACGGTGGCCGACGAGAACGCCGGACGGGTGTTGCACGCCGAGGTCTTCGACGCCGACGGCTCGGCCCGCACCGGAGCCGACGACCCGCGCCCGCTGGGCGAGCCCTGGCACGACCGCACCCACCCGACCCACATGCAGGCGCCGGCCTACGTCATGCTGGACGGCGAGCAACGCCTGTGGGTCAGCGATACCGGCAATCGACGGGTGCTGCGCTTCAGCCGCAACGCCAACCGGGTGCTGGAACTCGAAGCCGGCGCCACTTTGACCCATCCCGACCTGAGAACCCCGGTGGGCCTGGCCCTCGCCAGTGACGGCACCCTGTGCGTAGCCGATCGCGATCGCCACGTGGTGCGGCTGTTCCAGGGCGGTGCGCCGACGGTCCTGATCGGGGTGGACGGCACCAGCGGCAACGACGACGCCCACTTGGACGGCCCCCATGGGCTGGCCATCCGGAACGACGATGCCGGCGAGGCGCTGTACATCGCCGACACCGAGAACAACCGCATCCAGGTGTTCTCGCTTGCCGGCGTCTTCCAAAAAACGCTGGATCCGCCGCCGCAGACGTTCGAGAGACCCCACGACCTGGTTTTCGATGACGCGGGTTTTCTCTACATCACCAACACCCTTCAGCAGGAGATCGTGCGTTACGACGCCAGCGATGCCTACCTGGGCGCGATTCGTCTCGATCAGTTCAGCGAGACGCTGCAACACCCGATCGGCATCTCGGTCGACCACGATCAAAGGTTGCTGGTGACCGATTCCACCCAGGCCAAGGTCTATCGCCTGACTCCCGATCACCAGGTCGGTGCGACCGAATCGCTGACGGCCTATTGGGATTTCGAGAACCTGCTCAACCAGGACCTGGAGGATCGCCGCATCTACAATCGGGACCTGGAGCTGCAGGTTCGGCCCCATCTACCCTCGCGGGCCGTCGTGGATGCGGAAGGCCTGCTGGCGATCGCCGACACGGGCCGCCACCGCGTCCGCCTCATGCGTACCTGCACCCGCTGGGTCGGCAACTTCTTCGAGATCGGCCGCCACACCGGCGTCGACAACCTGCCGGATCTCGAGGTGCGCCTGGAAACTGTCGTCACCTGGCCCGAACTGGAGGTGACCGTTCAGGTCGGCGACGTGAGCATCTTCGACGAGACCCAGACCTACACCTCGCCGGAATCGTCCGAATTCCTCGGCGACCGCTACACCCACGAAGCGATCATCTCCGGCGATCGCACCGCCGAGGCCATCAACGTCCTGCGCGTGGTGCGTGAATTCCAGACCTGGCTGCGGGCGCTCACGGCCGAAGCCAACCCCTTTCACTGGGGGCACCATGTCTCCAACCGACTGTACGTCTTCGATATGATCACCCATTTGGTCAACCCGGGTTCCTACTACTTTATGGACGTCAATCTGGACGACGACGGACGCGGTCGCGGCGGCGACGGTTGGGACAACGGCAACACGGTGCACGAGGTCGGCCACCACGTCGTGGCCAAGGCCGACGGCAGCCACCCACCGCTTTCCATCATCGGCCTGATCCAAATCGGCGGCAGCCACAGCCGCAGGCAAATCCACAACCAGACCAAGGTGTTCAGCGAGGGCTTCGCCTCCTTTTTTCAGGCCTCCTGGGGCAGCGAGTACGGCATGATGCATCGCCAGAGAGGCTATTTCGCGCGCCCCGCCTTTTCCACCCAGGACCTGGACGAACTGGAAGAAGACGATCGCGAGGTGTTTCTCTACGGAGGGCCGTTCACCAGTCCCGTGCCGATTTTCGACGAACCCGGCCAGGGGCTTTTCAGCGAAGGCTACCTGACCAACATGCTGTACCAGTTCCAGAACCTGCTGATCAATCCCGGCATCGGCTTCGCGGACAACCCCGCATTTTGGCACTACTTCAACGTGCCCTTTTCCGAGGAGGCCTCGCGGCGATTCGTCGATTTCTTCTGGCGACCCTTCCGCATGTGGCCCTCCGACGAATGGGACGACCTCTCGCGCTTCTACCTCACCAGTCTGCTTCGCTCGGTCAAGGACAACCAACCGGGGTTCCTGCAGATGGTCTACGCGTTCTTCGAGCTCCACAACATGCTGATGCCGCGCATGGCCGTGACCCACGAGGAAGAGGACGACGAGCTCGACGATTGGGATTCGGTCGACGTGGCGGCCGACGGTGCCGCGATCCTGGCCATTCGGCTGACGGATATCCACGGTGACCCACTGGAAAACTACGCCATTCGCCTTTCCTGCAACGACGACATCAACCGCTTTACCGTCCTGAGCAATCCCGTCCCGCCCTCGGCGCGCGGTCGCATCGATCCCAACCCCGGGCCACCCGATCGGGAAACCCTCACCCAGACCGACGGCTCCGGCAACCTGCGCGTTCGGTTCCGGCCGGACCAGGTGCCCGCGCCGATCTCCGAAGAAATCCTCACGATCGAGTACCAACCCGATTTCGAACGGGACCAAATATTTTCGCCACCGGAGCCCACCGACACCCGCGAGATCACCTTGCGCCGGCTCTTCCTCCACCAGGCACGCCTGTTCTGCAAGTCCTGGCGGACGGCCGGCACCACTATCGGCAACTGGGGTGCCCACATCCGGCACCGGGTGCCCTTCGAGGTGGAATCGTGATGATCGGAATTGCACCGATGTCGCCGGGCGCAGCCGTGCCGGTCCCATGTGTGGAGGTTGCCCATGCCGCTTAAGGACATGCCCGTGGGTTACGCCACCAGCACCTGGTGCGCGCCGGAGTTCCCGGCCACCGCCCGCTACATCTGCGACAGCCTGTTTATCGAGGGCCAGATCGGCCCGCTCTTCGTGTCCTGCACTTGGCCCAGCGGCAGCGGCCGGCTGACCTTGAAATTGGCTCCGGTCTCCGACTCCACTTCGGGTCGCGTGCTCTTCAAGGGTGCCGACGGCCAACCCGACACCGACACCATGGCGCTCGACGGCGATTTCGTGGGCTTGATCGAGCTGAACCCGACCGTGCGGACCGACGGCGACGAGCCCGATGTGCTGCTGACCGCGCATATCGCCCAGGACGAGTGGGAGGTGTTCCACCTGAGCGTGAAGGCCGCCACGGATACCTTCCCGAGCACGGTCATTCGCGCTGCGGACGGCACCTCCGACCCGCCGCCGATCCTGTTCTTCGGCGCGGGTCCCCGGCTCAAGGCGATCGCGACTCCCGGCGGCGAAGGTACCTGGCGTTGGGTCTCGGCGACACCGCACCTGGTGTTCACGGGTAGGGGAGACGACTCGGACACCGTGACCCTGATGGGTTCCGGCCAGGAGTCCGGCACCGCCGTCATTTGTGTGTATTTCCAACCGGAAGACGAGGACCAGCCCGGTGACATGGCCGTCTACCGCGCGCCCTTCCTGCGCGCCGATCTGAAATGGACGCGGGATGTCGCGCGCATTGCCGACACCGAAATCCAGAGTGGCGATCTGATCGAAATGACCTTCACCATGGATCGACCGCCCTTCTGGCTGAACGACCAGAGCCCCTTCGCCTTTTTCGTGGCGGACCACCAGCACCTGCTCGGCACCGACGACGCCCAAATCGTGGCGCGCCACACGGCGGCGTTCGGAGCCGTGTCCGGGTTCCTGGAGAATCACCAGCAGGAGGTTCACGTTCACCGGTTGGCGGATGGCGAGGCGCCGCTGCAGGCGGTGGCGGCCTTCAAGCGCGTCTATGCGGGCGACTTCCACCAGCGTTTCCTGATTCTGGAAGCCTCCACGCCGCAGCCGCGGCTCACGGTCATCGGCTGGTGGGGGACGGCCGTGCTCGGCGGTGCCGGCGAGACCTACACCGATTTCCTGTTCGCGGTCAAAGACCGGTTCACCGCGCGCCTGCCCGCCACGCGCATGCTGTTGGTGCTGAGCCAGGCGGTGACGCCCTCGCCGGTGCCCGAAAACGTCTTCTTGGAGCTGCGCGGCGCTTTGCACGACGCCTATCCGTTCCGCGCTTCGACCGCGGAGCCCGTGAGCGGGGCTCGATTGGTGGCCGGTGGTGACGCGGTGAGTGCCGCCGACGGGACCTTCACCCTGACCGGCCGTTTCAAACTGGGCACCCAAAAGCTGGTGATCGAACGGTTGGGCATCGTGCGGTTGGAGTTGGACCTCCAGATCGGCGAGGCTCAGGGTCAAGTGGAGCTGCGGCTGAGCGAGCCGGGCAGCGGTGCCGTCGTGGTCCAACAGACCCGCGCCAAGGAGAGCGACCCCGAACGCGCCACCGGTTTCGATCTGGATCCGATCCCGGTGACGGTCCACAAAGTTCGCGGGATCCTGCGCTGGCCGGACAGCCGGGAGAACACCCAGACCTACCCGGGCACCCCGTTGGCCGGCAAGCGCGTCTACGCCGTGCCGCTGGCGGAGGGGGCGACCGGTGCCCAGCGTCCCGCCGATACCAAGGCCTGGGCCGACCTGGCCGCGCGGACCGATCTGCTCGCGTCCGTGCAACCGGGAACCAACACCGTCGATGATGAGGGCGAGACCCATACAGCCGACGACGGCGCCTATGAACTGAAATACCTCGACCTAAGCCCGGGCAAGCGCTGGTTCCTGTGGGGCGCGGGACCCGTCGAGCCCGAGGGTCCGGACGTGCCCGAGTTCGCGGTTCGCACCGAGCACCATGAATTGCGGGCCATCTCCGGCGCCAATTTCAACGATTCCGGGAAGTTCAGCAACGTCTTCGATACCTGGTACCAAATCGTGCTGCACCGCTATTACCTCAGCGACGCCACCGCCGGTATTGGTTGGGGTGGGGAAGTGCTGGTCAGTTCGCGACCCGCCAATGCGGACCCCGCCACACCGCCGGTGATCTTGCGGCCCGGCGCCCAGCCGGAAACGCGGGACGCCATCGACGGGGAGACACCCAGCGGCATCCAATTGACCCTGGACGCCATCCAGTGGCAGGTCGGCGACTGCGATCTGCACCTGCTGCCGCTGGCGCCCATCTTCGGCGCACCGGACCGCCAGTCCGCCTATGCCCGCGAGGTTCGCGAACGGTTCCGCGCCGAGCTGGACGTGCGTTTCTTCCGCGACCTGGCGGTCTTGGGCACACCCACCAATGGCTCCGAATCCTGGCCCTTCTTTCACGGCGCGCGGGAATACGTGCTCGATGCCCGCAAGATCGAACGCGGCATCGACCTGGGGTCCGGCACCTGGGAAGACACCACCGCCACCTTGCGCCAGGTGGAACTGCTGGAAAAAACGCGCATGTTCTCGCCGGCCATCACCGTTCCGACCGAAGAGATCACGGCCAACGGCCCGGCCGGCGCCCAACCGCTGTGGCACTTCGACACGGTCACCCTGGCCGACCTGGCCAGCGTGCACACGACGCCCGCCGAGGAAGCCGACCGAACCAAACGCGCGCTCTACGGTCAGTTCGTGCCGCTGCTGTCGGCGCCGGTTCCTCATTTATTGGCGGTCCTGGGCGGCCGCGTCCTGCTGATGCCCGGCCACGGTTTCCTGAACGACAACAGTGTGGCCCGCGACGTGGTCACGGATTGGGCCTCCACCCGCGGTTCCCCCATCTACGGGGCCTTGGAGGACAACAGCGACGCCGACATGTCGGCCCGCGTGATGGCGGTACTCGAGGCTTCCGGGATGGAGGCCCACAACGTACGCGAGGTGCGCGATCTCCAACGACCCGGTGTCACCTTCCGTGCGACCGACACCTTCGTCGTCGGCACCCTTTTCGGCTTTCCTCGGTTGTACCAACAGAACCCGGTTTATTTCCTGGGCGCCGATAACTCGCCGGTCGTGATCGGTACGGGGCTGGGGAACCCTGCCAGTGGCGGGCACGAGGACAAGGGCATTGTCGCCCGACGCAACCTGGCGGCCCACCTGGAGAACAACCAACAGGAACTGGACATGATCCTGGCGATCCACACCAACGCCAACAATGGCACCGCGCGCGGGATCTCCCGCTTCTGGTTGCAGCGCCGGGCCACGCCCAGCAGTACCGCCGAAACCAACACTCTGGGCATGAACTTCGCCGACCTGGTTCAATTGCGGTTGCACGAGCGCATCCGGCTTCGCAGCCGGGCGAGCACCAGCCGAAAAAGCGACTCCGACATACGCGAAACCCAGCCCAATTTCCACCAGACCATCTCGGGAACTTTCATCGCCGTCGATACCAACCCCGGCGGCGGTGGCTGGAGTAGGGCATTGATCACCAACCCTTTTCCGGTCGCTCTGCTCGAAGTCGGGTTCCACAACAACGAGCAGGACGGTCGGATGCTTTCGCGCCGGTGGTTCAAGCGGCGCGCCGGTGAGGCGATGGCGATCGCGATGGCGGAAACCTATCGTGACTTCCGAACCGCTGTGAGTAAACTGAAGTTCCAGAACCTGATGCGGCGCGTTTGGGGCCGGACTCCCGCCGTGGAGGCGGTGCTGGCCGCCGACGCGGCCGACGCCGGCGATGCCGTCTCGGAGCAGGAGATTCGGGATTTCCTCGAAGCGGTGACCGGCATCGCCACCACCCGCAGCGGCGCCCTGCTGGCTACGGCCACCGAGGCCATCGAGGACGCCCGCAACGGGCTGACCCGCAACCAATTCGTCACGGCACTTCGCGACACCTTCGCCCGCGTGGCCGGCTATCCCTCCGGGCATGCGTCGATCGAGGCCAACGTGTTGCAAACGCTGGCCTTCGACACGCCGCTCGCCAACCTGGCTCGAGCCGATTTCGCGATCACCCGGGGTGAGGCGGCCGCGATGGTCGCCACCGGGTTCGGCCTCTCCCCGGCCAACCTGGACACGATGATCGCGCGTGCGTTCGGCTCCGCCGAAGACCTGAACGTCGACCAGGAAACCTTGGATTTCGTGGGAGGCTTGCTCACGGTTTCCACGGCGATGCCGGATGTCGCGCAGACGCGCCAACGCTTTGGCGGTCAAGCCCTGATGGCCGAACTCGGCGGTGCGGCCGAACCGGAAAAATACCTCGCGGCGCGGGATGCCCGCGACCTGCTGCTGGGCGTGGCGATTCAGCCGCGTCAGGCGATTTACCAGGCCTCGGCCGTGCGCCTCGTGACCGAAACCGGCGAGGCGCTGCCCCGCGCGGTCGGTGGCGCGTACGCCCTACGTCCCGGCACTGGGGTTCGGGTCGAGGTCCCGACGATCGGCGTGCCCTGGTTCGCCGATGCCGGTTCGGTTCGATTCACTTTCGCCACGGACGGAGATACCCCGACCGAGGTGAGCTCCGACCAGGTGACGCGCAACCTGCTGACTTCCGAGGTGTGGAACTTCGAACCCGAGGGCATCGCCGCACCCGTCCTGACGGTGGAGGTCCAGTTCACCGGCACGGGTGATACACCCGAAATCTTTCGCTCTCAACGCTTCCCGCTGGCGCTCGTCCTGTGAACCCGTCCGCGATCCATCCCGCAAAGGAACGGTGACATGCTTCCTTTTTTCGACAGTCCACCTCGCACTCAATATCGCCGGCCCGCGTGCCAGTTGGCCTTCGATGGCGGTTTCGAAGGCGACAGCTTGACCGCGGTGCGCATCGCGCGGGGCTTGGGTGACGCGGTGGACTACGTGGAGCTGTCGTTGGGACCCTCGCCGCCCGCGGGCTTGCTTTCCTTCGGGTCCGCCGAACCCGAGCTGGGCGAAACCTGCACGGTGTCGCTGGGCTACGCCGACGGGGAGATGGAAACCGTGTTCACCGGATGGATCGACCGCATTTCGAAAAGTTTGGACGGCGGCACGCGGATTGGCCTGGCCAACGGTGGTGCGCGCCTGGCGCGGCTGCGGGTGGAGGCTTCCTACTACGGCGAGACCGCCGGTGGGATCGTGACGGCACTGGCGGGCGAGGGCGGCATCGACACCGGCACGGTGGAGGACGGCCTGTCGTTGCCGGCGTACGTGGTCGATGGGGGACGGTCGGCCTGGAGCCATTGTGCCGAGCTGGCCACGCGCCACGGATTCCTGCTCTACCTGGACTCGGAGGACGTGCTGCATTTCCGCGAGCCGCCGGAGGAACCGGCCGAGATCGCCTTCTCTTACGGTGTCGATCTGATATCCGCCCGGGCGAGCAGCGCGTCGCCCCATCCTGTCGGGATTCGGGCAACCGGCGAGGGAGCCGCCGGCAGCCAGGGCACCAACGCCTGGAACTGGCTGGTCAAGGACCCCGGCGGTGTGCGTGCCGAAATGGGTGAGGCGCCCTTCGTGCCCATCGACGACGGTGCCCTGCGCTCCGGGGAATCCTGCGAGACGGTGGCCACGAACCGGTTGAATCGCGCGACCGCGGGCGCCGATCGCCTGCGGGCCACGGTGCCGGGGACCGCGGCTCTGGGACCGGGTGTGTTGGTCGAAATTCTCGAGGCGCCGTCCGAGTCCCTCAACGGTGTCTTCCTGATTCACGCCGTGCAACACCGGTTCGACGTGCGGCGCGGGTTCGTCTCCGTCATCGACGGGGTGCGGGCCGGCGCCTCGGATTCGTTGCTGGGAGGTCTGTTTTGAGTTCGGATCTTTTTCACACGATTCGTCAGATCGTGCGCCAGGAGATGGCGCGTTACCGCAGCGCCGAACTGGCCGTGGTCCAGGAGATCCATCCCCACGCGGACGAGGGCGACGAGGACAACTACGCCTGCACCGTGGTGTTGCGTAACTCGGGCATCGTGCTGGAACGCGTGCCCGTCGCCACCGCGCGGCCCGGCCTGGCCGCCATTCCGCCGTCCGGCAGCCTGGTCCTGGTTCACTTCCTCGGCGGTGACGTCAACGCGCCCGTCATTCAGGGCGCCTTCTACAACGACGAAGACCGGCCCCCGCCGAACGCCGACGGTCAGTGGGTCCTGCACCTGCCCCTGGGCGCCGCCGAGGACGAGGCCGTCCAGGCGGTGGTCTCCAGCGGTGAGGCGCGTTCCCTGTCGCTGAAGCTGGGAGCCGGTCTCGAAATCGATCTCCAGGACGACGATCCGGTGGTTCGGCTGCTGGTGGACGGCGACAAGGTCACCCTCCAGATCGACCGCGACGGCACGGTCAACCTGGAAACCCAGAGCGAGCTGAAGATCAAGGCCGACAGCGTGACGATGGAAGGCACCAACATCGAAATCAATGCCGACACGGAACTGATTCTTCGGGGCGGTGTGGTCAACATCAACTGAGGTCCCCGAACCAAAACCCGCACAGGAGCCCGCCATGAGCCAACCGGCAGCCAAGCAAGACGATCTCGTACAAGCCCAGGACACCCACATCCAAATGGTCCCCTCGCCGGGCGGGCCGGTCGCGACGCCGCTGCCCAGCCCGTTCTCGGGTCCGTTGAACGCGGGGCTCAGTGGAGACGTCAACATCGAGGGCAAGCCGGCGGCGATCCAGGGTTGCAGCGCCGACAACGATCCACCGCATGTGCCCGACCAGGGCCCTTTCCAGACGGAGCCCAGCAACAAGGCCACCGTGATCGCAGGCAGCGCCACGGTCAACATCAACGGCGTGCCGGCCGTGCGCAACGGCGACACCGCCATGACCTGCAACGATCCGGTCGACCTGCCGATCGGCACGGTGGTCGCCGCCGGCACCGTGAACATCGGTGGATGAGGAGGACGGCGTGGCACGAGACGAGCACCTTCTGCGCGACATCGAAATCCGCGTGACGCACCGCGACTTCCGGCCGGTCTACCACATCGCGGAGACCACCCGGACGCGGCCCGATCCCGAGACCGGGCGACCGGCGCGGCTGCTGGACCTGGGCACCGTTTCGGGTCGAACCAACCTGGCGCAGGCCGTGATCGTGCGGCTGTTGACGCCGCGCGGAGAGCTGGCGGCCCTGGGTCACCCCGAATTCGGTTCGCGCCTGCACGAAATCATCGGCAACCGCAACAGCGAGACCGTGCGCCACCTGGCCCGGCTCTACATTCTGGAATCCCTGCAACGCGAGCCCCGCATCGAGGAAGTGACCGCGCTCCGGATCAGCGCCCACCCCGACATCCGCGATCGCATCGACGTCGAACTCGCCGTGCGGCCCGTTCAAAGCCGCGACACCGTGTCCATCGGACCCTTCACCCTGAGGTTGACCCCATGAGTTTTCGCCGCCGCACCTATCCCGAAGTCCTGGAGAACCTGTTGACTGCGATGACCCGTGGCGTCGCCGCCGAGTCCCACGGCTTCCCGCCCGAGCACGACCCCGGTGACGGAACCTGGCACCACCACCTGCTCAAGCCCGAGGTGGCCCACGTGGTTTCGGTGCACGGCGCGGTTCACGGGGAGCCCCACCGCTTCGGCGAGGGCACCGATTACGAGCTGGTCGATAGCCGAACCCTGGTCTGGACCGGCAAGGGCGCCTTGCCCGATCGCGGCACCCTGTTCCAGGTGTGCTATTACCCGCAAACCGCCCTGCCGGTGTTGACCGATCTGCAGACCGGCAGTGTGGTGCGCACCATCAACGAAACGGTGGCGCTCGAGGTGGCGCGACTCTACGCGCAACTGGAGGCGGTCTACCACGCCGGGTTCATCGATCACGCCGCCGGTGCCGAGCTGGAGAAGGTCGTGGCCCTGTTGGGCGTCGCCCGCATTCCGGAAGGGCGCGCCACCGGTGACCTGTTGTTCACTCGGGCACGGGGCACCACCGGGAACATCACGATTTCCGCCGGGACCCGCGTCATCACGGAGGACGGTCGCGTCGAATACGAAACGGTCGGTGCGGCCACCATGGCGGCCGGCCAGAGCGGCATTCGCGTGGAGGCGCGCGACCTGGAGACCAACGAGGGCCTGCCGGCCGACAGCCTGACGGTGCTGCCGGCGCCGATCGAGGGCATCGCCGGCGTGACCAACCCGGAGCCCACCACCGGTTCGACGCGTGCCGAAACCGATGGCGAACTGCGCACGCGCGCCAAGCATTTCCTGCACGGCAGTGAACGGGCCACGTTGGGCGCGCTGCACCAGGTGTTCGCCCGCCAGGGGGTCAAGGCCGAAATCGAGGAAGACACCGGCGAGCCCGGCCTGGTGCGGGTGATTCCGTTCGGGGAACACATCGATCCCGATACCTATCAACGCCTGGTCACGGCGGTCGCCGAGGTGCGTCCGGCGGGCATTCGGGTCGAGCTGGGCGAGGTCGTGGTCCCCCGTGCCGTCGACCTCAGCCTGTTGCTGACGACCGACGAGACCGCCACGGCCCAAACCCTGCGGAACCTGCAGGCCGCGGTACGCGATGCCGTGAAGGCCTACTTCGAGGAACTGCCGATTCGGGCGACCGGTAGCCTCAACCGCCTGACCGGCGCGATCCTGGCCGTCGACGGGGTGCAGGACGTGCGCATCGTGCGTGCCGATTGGGAGGTCGACGGCAGTGCGGTCAGCGTGCTCGACCGCCAGCAGGGCGTGTTGGCGATTCAAGGTTCGCCGACGCGGTTGGGCGAATTGAACATCGCCGATCCCAACCTACCCACGACGCTGGATGTGGTGATCGGCGTTCCGAATGGCACGACGCCACCCGATCCCGAGGCGCAAACCCAGGCACTGACGGCCGCGCTCACCGCGCTCAACGCGGCCAATGCCACGGAACAGCCGCCGGCATCGTCGGTGGGGTTCCTCGAACTCCTGCGCACCTTGGTTCTGCCGGACATCGTCGACATGAGTGCGGCCGACGAAACGACCATCCAACCCTATCGGGTGCGGTTCACGGTGGCGCAGGTCTCGGGCGTGACGCGCGTGCTCGTCGCCGGCGCCGACGCGTACGAATGGACCCCCTTCGAGCGGTTGACCCTGGGATTGGTCCAGTTGGAGGAAGTTACCGAATGAGCATCCACGAAGACCTGTTGGCTCGACTTCCCAGCCTGTATCGGCCGGAACCCGAACCGAACGACTGCGTCGGCCGGTTGTTTGCCGCGGTCGCTGCGGAGCTGGAGCAGGTGCGCTCGGAGCTGATGGGGTTGATGCAGGCCCACACCGTTCGCGACGCGGATCGCTACCGGTACCATCCCTACTTCCAACGGCAGCGGGAACTCGCCGGGCGCATCTCGCTGACGCCGGCCGATACCATCGATGTGCTGGATCCCGCGGGCTGGCGCGACACGCTGAGCCTCGCGCCAGGCATCGAGGCATCTGCACTGGTCGCCTTTCTGCGTGATGCGCTCGACGATCGAACCCGAGCCGAGATCGACCAGCCCGAAACGACCCCGACCCCTGCGCTGATTCGTCGCCTGCTGCGCGGATTGAACCGAGCCGTGCGTGGGCCCGTGATCTTCACCACGGAGCGTTTTTCGGGCATCGTCCTGCCCGCCGAACTTCGCGAACCCCTGCCGGCGGATGCCACCGCCGCCACCCGGATCCAGCGCAATCGCGAAGTGCTGATCGCGGCCTTCCCCGACTTGCTCGGCGTGCCCCGGACGGATCACGGGTACGTGGACGACCTGGGTCGCCTCGCCGCGGTGCTGGGCCTGACGCCGAGATTTCAACCCGCCGTTTTGCGCGAGACCGCCGAGGCGTTCCGTCACCGGGTCCGGCGCACGGTGGCGCTCTACCGCTTGGGGTTGGGGACCGTGCCGGCGTTGCGCCGCGCCGTACGCGCGACCCTGCCGGTGGCAGCGGGAGCCGCACCGGAGGCGCGCGACCGACGCTTCACGATCGAGGAGGGCGCACCTCTGGAACTCGGCGAGCACGAAGTCGCGACCGCCGGCGAACCGGCTGGCATGGTCGGGCCCCTGATGCGTTGGATCTCGACCAACGGCGGCAGTCGCGCCACCCGGCCGACGATCTACATCGAGGGCGTGGCGCCGCTTCTCGGTGAAGTGGAGCCCACCGAACATCCCGCGGTGGAGCGCTACGACGGTGACGACGACCTGCCGCCCGTCGCGGTCGCGTACCTGGGAACCGTTGCGCCGAACGAGGTGCTGCGCCTGTGTCCGGCCTACGATGCCTGGTTCCTGGGCGACGCGACGCTGCAGCGGGCTCGCAGCCAACAGAGCGCGCCCGACGCGGATCCCGATCCGTGGCGATGGGGGCCTCGCTCGGTCGTGGCGGATGCGCCTGTCGGAGCGCCGACGGCCTTCGCTCGTGGGGTCGACGGTGTGTTGTGGCTGGCGACCGACACCGGCGCGGGCGCCGAACTCTGGCGCTTCGATGGCCGCGACTGGCGCCTGGCGATCACGACGGCAGCACCGGTTCGCGACATGTGGATGGAAGCGGATGTGCTTTGGCTGGGGACCGATTCGGGGGCTTGGCTTCTGGATCCGTTCCCCGTGGGGGGTGCCTTTGCGGCGGAACTCGTGGCCGGGACCGAAACGCTGGTCGTACACGCGATCGTGCGGCGGGAATCCGTGACTTGGCTGGCCACCTCGCGTGGTCTGGGCCGCCTGCCCGATGGCGGTTCCTTCGCCTGGTTCGGCCTGGGACCCGATCTGCAATCGGAGCTGGCGGTGTTCACGGTCGCGTTCGACGCCAACGGCATGTTGTTCGCGGGAACGGCCTTGGGGCTGTTCCAGTATTGGCCCGACGGCGACCGCTGGGCCTTCCTGGCCGGCGGGGCCCGTTCGGATCAAAAGGACGACTGGCAACCTTTTTCGCCGGGAGCCCAGGAGCTTCCCGGCGACGAGGACCTGTTCCTTCCGGCCGTGCACGCCGTGCTCCGCGGCGATGACGGCTCGCTCTGGCTGGGCACCGAGGCCGGGCTTGCCCGTTACGCGGCGCTCGCCGTGCGCGGCACCACCTACGAAACCGTGTTGCAGGCCTTTCCCGAATTTGGCGATGGACCCGTGCGGGCCATGCGTCGCGACGAGCGCGGTCTGGTTTGGTTCTGTACCGAGCGCGGCGTCCTGGTCTTCGACGGTCAGGATTTCTGCCAGCCCGATCCCGACGGCGACATCTACGACTGGCTGCGGCTCGGTTCCCTGGACGACGATGTGGCGCTCGAAACGGCGCCGCGCGGTGTCTGGCGCTACGTCCGTGGTCCCGACGGGGGTTGGGAACGGCGCGAAGCCGAGGGATTCGCCCCGGTCGCCGTGGTGCCCGTGACCCGCGACTTCGACGCGATCCGCGACCTGCTGTTCGCGCCGGCGGTGTGGGCCGATTTGGGCGTTTGGCAGGATCAGCGATTCATCCACCAAGTCCCGGTGCCCGAAAGTGACCTGCGAGCCCGTTACAAACCCTCCGAAGACCGCATCGTCGACGGCGGTGTGCCCTTCATTCCCGAGCTGCCGCCCGGCACCAGCACCTGGCGTTACCTGCGTCACGAAGATCCCGAACCTCCCGAATACGAGGCCGGCACCGATCGGCCCGCCTGGACGGCGGAGGGCCGGCTGCTACCCGAGCCGTTGCGACCCGCGCCGGTGCCCGGTCGCTACGAAATCGGTCGGTACAGTCCCGATCCGGGTGGCACGGACTCGGTCTACGCCTTTGCGCCCGCGGCCAGGCTGCGGTTGCGCTGGCGCGAAAGCCGCGAGCTGACCGTGCTGGTGCGGCTGATGCGCCTGCGCCAAGACGAGGCCATCGATCCCGCGGTCATCGACGAGGTGCGCAAGGCCATTCGCGGCGTGCGGCCGTTGGGTGTGCATGTGGCCTTGGCCATCGAGGAGGTGTTGTCATGAGCTCGCCGAACCCGATTCTCGGCACCATCACCAAACCACAACCACCAGGACCCGGAGGTGCGTCATGGGCGATTTGAAAGATCGATTGGGAAACAAAAGCGACGGCCAACTGATTCGGGCCGGACATTGGAACGATTTGGTCGATGCGCTCGACGACCTGCTGGAGACGATCGACGGCCGGATTCAAGACGCGACGACCGAGGCGGTCAAGGAACTGGAAAACCGCTTGAGTGTGCCGCTCGGTGCCTTGCGCAACGATCTGGACGACATCATGGACCGCATGGATTTCATCGAACCGCAGGTCCATTCGCTCCAGGAACGGGTCCATGCCTTGACCCATTCCTTCCTCCGCCTGAACCTGCGCACCACCCGGCAACACTACAGCCTGGGCCAGCAGGCGGAGATCGAGATCGAGCTGCTGGGCTTCGATGGGAAACCGCATGCCTTCGAAGCCGAGGCGCGGCCCTGGGTCACGTTGCTCACCAGTTGGGGACAGTTCGTCACCACCGGCTCCTTCGACACGCGTGGCGGGGTGGGCGATCGCTCGCTCGTGATCCGCGTGGACGAGAAAGGGCGTGCCCGCGTGCGGCTGCGCGCGGACAACATCGAAGGGCTCAGCGGCGACGAGGAGCAGGAGGTGCGCGACATTCTGGACATCCGCCTCACCGGCCAAAAGAGTATCGGCGAAACCCTGCTCGCCGCTTCCACGGCCGCGGACGCCCCGCTCATCGAGGCCTTCACCAAGTTGACCGAATCCTACGACACGGCGCCGGGATTTCGGAAGTTCGTGGACATCTACTATCCCAATCCGCCGTTCCGAACCGGCCCGGTCACCCAGCCGCGTGCGCCGCAACGGTTCCGCGACTTCAACGCGACCCTGGTCGCGTTGGTCACCGACGACAACGACCCCACCACCGCCGATTTCTCCCGTGGATCGGCACCCTTGATGGTGACCTTCCGCGATTGGATCGGGCCCTTCATCGATTTGCGTTTCTTGCCGGACATTTCCGATCGGGCGGCGGAGCTGGCCGCGCGGTTGGGCAGGCGCATCGACCGCAACGACAACTTCGATGCGGCGGTGCTCAAGCTGAAGGACCTCACGCGCGAGCTGTTGGCCGACAAGGGGGTGGTGGGCCGCATCCGCCAATACCGTGCCCTGCGGGAGGCGTTCCTGCAGTTGGATGTGGCCGATCCGCCGCCGCACCTCGACAAGTTGCGCGACGCACTGGGCAATGCCGTGGCGATCGGCGAGTCGATGGAGGTGGCGCAGGTGCGTTCCGGCGAGCGGGGCGATAACGCCGCGCTCGACGTCTTCACCAATCAGGCGTTGTCCATCGATCGGGCCGGGAAGGATCTGGGTCGGGACGTGAACGACAAGGTCGACGGCTTCAAGAAAGATCTCGATGCCCTGACCGAAGCGACCAAGGGCGTCCAGACCCAGACCGAGGACGTTTCCCAGAGATTGGAAGCGGCCAACACCCTGTTCGGCGAACTGAACCGGCTCGACGTGGGTCGCATCGTCGACCAGACCAACCGGTTCCAGGTCCTGGAGGAAACCGTAAACCGCCTCCGCGTCGGCGGTTGAGATGCCATTCCCAACCGAAGCGACACGAACAGGCGTACCCGTATCCAAAGAGGGTCGAGAGGCCTGTAGGTGGAGCAGCCTGCTCCACCAAACGAAGGACGTCACCCAGGAGTCCCAGAATCCAGGAGAGGGTTGGGATGGCGGTAGGTTGGCCCGCTGGGCCGACACGCCGAAGCCGAGCCCGCGGGAGTCCCCGCCTCCCGAAGAGTGGTGCAAGGCCTGTAGGTGGAGCAGCCTGCTCCACCAAACGAAGGACGTCACCCAGGAGTCCCAGAATCCAGGAGAGGGTTGGGATGGCAGTAGGTTGGCCCGCTGGGCCGACACGCCGAAGCCGAGCCCGCGGGAGTCCCCGCATCCCGAAGAGTGGGGCAAGGCCTGTAGGTGGAGCAGCCTGCTCCACCAAACGAAGGACGTCACCCAGGAGTCCCAGAATCCAGGAGAGGGTTGGAATGGCAGTAGGTTGGCCCGCTGGGCCGACACGTCGAAGCCCACCCCATGGGAGTCCCCGCATCCCGAAGAGTGGGGCAAGGCCTGTAGGTGGAGCAGCCTGCTCCACCAAACGAAGGACGTCACCCAGGAGTCCCAGAATCCAGGAGAGGGTTGGGATGGCAGTAGGTTGGCCCGCTGGGCCGACACGCCGAAGCCGAGCCCGGGGGAGTCCCCGCATCCCGAAGAGTGGCGCAAGGCCTGTAGGTGGAGCAGCCTGCTCCACCAATCGAAGCGAGATCCGCCTCGGGCAATGTCAGGGCAAAAGAGCGAAGCCCCGGATTCCGGCCGTGAGGGAAAGCGGAGAAATCGACCCTATCCCGAATGGAGTCAAATGGAAAGCGAGTTGCTCGAAAGGGTTGAGCAAGCTGGCCTGGGCGGCCCCCACGCCTACAGGCACTTCACCGCTTACGAGGAACTTCGGCAGAGGGGAAGCACCGCCGACTCGGGAAAACAGCATCTCGAAGCGTGTCGTCTCGACATCACCGCATCCTCAGAGGGTCGCCCAGACCAATCTGCGTCACCAACGCAAGTCGAACCGACGAGCCTTTCCCCCGGCGAACAACCAAACCAAGTACCCCCACTCGCCTAGGAGGCAGCCATGACTTCCACGACCTTGCCCAATCTCGCGGAGCGATTGGCCGCCCTGGAGACCGCGCTCGCCGGCTTGCAGCGCACGCTGGAAGCCGATTGCCTGATCCGCTTGCGAGCCGACCGCGATGACGCCTTCCTGGGACAACCGGTGCGCCTGCGCGCCGAGGTGACCGGCCGCCTGGACGGCCGCCCCCGCGCCGGTGTGCCGGTGACGTTCGTGGCCGCCTGGGGTCACCTCGACGCCACCGATGGCAGCCGCCGCCGCGGCACCAGCCTGACCCGCACCACGCTGCCGGACGGCGTCGTCGAGGTCGTTCTCCACCCCCCCTTGCGGCAGCGTCTCGGTCCCGCGGAAGACGCCGCGTTGCAGGGCGCACTGGCGCGGCTCGACGGCATCGCACCGCGCCCGGATCCAGCCGGTGCGACGTTCGGTGCCCTGGTCCGCGATTACCAGTGGGATGTGAACAAGGCCTTGCGGCAGGCGGTGGACGCGTTTTTTGCCGAGTTCGTCGCGAACGAGGCCGGCGGGAAACCCGACGGGGCCCTGGGCGGGCTCTGGCCGACCTGGGAAACCTCGGTCACGGCCTACGCCCGCAACGGCGACGATCCCAACGGGCCCGCCCACGGCGCTTCGGTGTGGCATTTCGCCTTCAAGGATTGGCTGCGCCCCTGGCTGACCCGTTACCAGCGGGAGCTGGAGGCCGACAGCCGCTACGAAGCCGAATTGTCGCGCTTGCGGCAGGCCGGTGCGGACCTGTCCCTTCGCTTCGCGGGCATCGCCACCGCGACCCGCATTTTCGTGCAGCGCCAAGCCGGCCTCGCCGGGCGGTTCGTGGGGAACCAGGCCTCGGCACGGGTGCTCCACCGATTGGCCGACCTCGATGAGGACATCGATCCGGAATTTCGCAACGGCCTGCATGGGGCCGCCGAGGCGGTGGCGGTCGGCGGTCCGGCCGTGTTCGAGGGGCTTGGCCAGATCGGGCGATCGGGCAACGATCAGTTGACCCGGGCCGTGGACCGCCTGGAAACGGCGCTGGCCGACAAGGCCGATGCGGCGGCATTGAGCCAGGTGGATGCGCGGGTCGGGGACCTCGATCGAAGCTTGGCGGGCAAGGCCGAACAGGCCCAGTTCGCCCACTTTCAGAGACAGATCGGCGATCGTTTGAAGACCGTCGACACGCGGCTCGAAGCCAAGGTCGACCTGACCGAGTTTCGCGAGCTGGAAACCCGCGTCGACGGGCGCTTCGACGGGATTGGACGCGATCTGGGCAAGCGCGTGCTGGAGGAGCGGTTCCTCGAGGCCGGTGCGGAAACCGCCCAAAAACTCGAGAGCCTCTCGACCGCGATCAAGAAAAAGGCCGACAAGGGCAAGATGACCCAGTTGGCCGCCAAGGTGAGCGAAGTGCGGGAGCAGGTGGAAACCAAGGCCGACGTCGCGAGCCACCAGGCCTTGCGGCGCCTGATCGGGGAGAACCTCAACCAGTTGCAGCGTCGTGTCAGCGGCTACGACGTGATCGACGGCGACCGACTCCTGATCGACATCACGCCGATTCCCATCGGGCCGACCCCGATCGTGCCGCCGGGCGATGCACGGCCCGGGGAGGGCGGCGCGCCGGAGGTGGATCGCCCCGATGCGCCGACGGACGAAGACGACGATCGAGACCCGACCGGCTGAATCGGGTCTCCAGACCGCCGAACGGGGAGTCCCACACCGAAGTCGATCCGCGACGACGGGCCCGCCCTCCCGGTGGCAATTCCGGTCAGTGATGCGCTTTGGCCTTGCCGGTCAACGAGTTCAGCAGTTCCTGGTACTTGTCCAGGTGTGCGGCATCCCGTTGCTTGGCGAGCGCGACGGCCTTTTTCTGGGTCGAGATGGCTTCCTTGAACCGCTCGGCGACCTTCAGTGCCTTGGCCAAGGCCATATGGGCCTTGGGCGAATGCGGCCTGTACCCTGTCCATCGACGCAATACCTGAATCGCTTCTTCCACGCGGCCTTGGCGCAGAAGCCGTGTGCCGCTCGACCTCAGGCAGTCTCCGCTGTTCCAACGGTCGGCTTTGGGCAGCACCGTGAAACCGAGGTCTTGCGACAAGGCGCGATAGTGGGCGTCGATATGCTGGAGGGCGTTGCCTTTCTTTTTTTCCAACTCCTGGAAATTGACGGACCAACGCGCCTTCGGGTACATCATCTCTACGACTTTCAAAAAGCTGGGCAGCACGATGTCGTAGTGACCGGGATCGTCCACCAGCTCGGAGATATAGGTCAACTTCTTGGTGCCGTAGGGCGCCAGCTTTTGGTGGAGTTGTGCGAGATTGGTCTCGATTTCAGGCGCCCACACAGCGTCGGATTTGGTCGAGGCGACATACAGGATCGCGTCGCGTTCCGGTTCTTTCTCCATGCTGCGCACCATCTCGTCGATCAAGGTCTTTCCGGGTTCATAACCCATGCCCAGAAAGTCGCCCGCCGCAATGGCGACGTGTGCCTTGAACAGGCCGGGCTCCCGGCAGAAGGCGTGAAACACGTAGGCCGCCGTCGCCGAGGTACCGATGATGGTTCTGTGCCGGTTCGCGCGGTAGTGTTTTTTCAGGTAGGGAAACAGTTCCCGTCGAAAAAATGCGGTGAACTTTTCGGCGGGCCCATCGAAGGAAAAGCGCTCCCATTCCTTTGGCCAGAAGTTGCTCCCGTTCAGATAGTAGTTGGGCGCATAGTAATTGTCGGTGAACGTCGGGATACTCACGACGATCGAATCCGGCATTCGCTCCACCGAACCGAGATGGCGCACCGCCCCGGCAACGGGAAGAAAAAACTCGCCCTCCAGGAGCAGCACGACGGGATAGGTATGGTCGGGGGAGGCCTCGTGAAAACTTTCGGGGAGAAAGATGTCGAACGTTCTCGTCTCGTCGAGGACCTTCGATTCGAAGGTCACGCGTTGTGCGAATGTCAAAGGTGTCGGCTGGCCCACCACCGGATCCTGAGCGGCACAAAGGGTCCATGCGGCGAAACACAGGGGCAGAAAGGTGAAAAAGGGCTTGCGGATCATCGAAACCTCCCGGATGTCACGTGGTGAAGAACCCGAAACGACGCCCTTCCGAACCCGAACCCCGGGACGATCCCGAGGCCCGCTCGCGTGATCGTGCCACCGGCCAAGCTCGGGTGTCGCAGCGCGCTCGTTTCTGGATAGGCCTAGTCTACGGACTTGTTTTCCGGGAACCGGTAGGGGATGGGATGAACCGTTGGGCCAGGTGACGAACCGTTGGCTAGAGACGAGACTCTAAGGTAATGTCCTATCCATGTCAGCGGTGACTTCGGATTTCGACCGTTCTGTGGTGAATTGCCGCAGTTATCGGCGAAAGGGATGGAAACCCAGTTTCGACTTTTGCCGGCCAAGAGGACAGGCCAATCAGCCATGCACTATTTTTTGAGTAATCGAAACCTGTTGCGCGTCTGGATCGTGTTGGCCATCTCCTTCGTGGCCGTCGAATTTTCCGTGAACGCCCTGAATATCTACTTTTTCGGGAAGCCGGCGAACTGGTACAACGCCCTCGTCCAACCGCTCACGTACTTCCTGTGGATCTTGTTCGCACCCGCCGTGTTCAGCGCCTATCGCCGCGTACCCTTCGAGGGGAACCATCTCGCTTTTTTCGCCAAGCATTTCGCCATGGGTCTGTGCCTGTGCCTGTTGCACCGCGCCCTGGTCGAACTCGGGTTGGTGTCCGCGTTGACCTATGTCGATCCCGAAATGGGTCATCGCCTCAATCCCGTAAACAACCCGGACCTGTTTACCGTCCGGGTGGTGACGGGCGGGATGAGCAGCCTGTTCCTCTATGTCATCACCTTGGCCGTCGTGGTACTGCTATGGTTCGAGGGACGCCTGCGCGATGAAGCCGTGCGGCGTGCCGAGGCGGAAAAAGGAAAGGCGATCGCCGATCTCAGGGCTCTCAAAATGCAAATGCAGCCACACTTTTTATTCAATGCGTTCAACGGCTTGGCTTCGTTGATGGAAGAGGACGTGGCGGAAGCCCAGGACTACCTTGGTCGGCTCGGGGAGATGTTCCACTACACCTTGGATCACCAGAAAAAGGACATGGCGACGGTCGCGGAGGAGTTGGCCTTCGCCGAAAACTACCTTGCGATCCAATCGATGCGTTTTGGTGACCGCATCGCCTTCGATTTGGATATCGAAAAAGGAATCAGCACCGAGAAGCTGCCCACTTTGCTGTTTCAGCCCTTGATCGAGAACGCCGTCAAACACGGGGTTGCGGTATCCACGGGCAGGTGCGAGATCGAGATTCAAGCCAAACGAGATGGGAACCGGATGGCGCTCCGGGTGACCAACCGCTGCCAGGAGGACATTCCGGACAAGAATGTCGAGGGGCACGGGATTGGCCTGGCGAACCTCGAGGAACGACTCGACGTGCTCTACGGCGGCGATTTCGAGATGACCACGCAAAGGATCCATCGGGGTTTTGTGGTCCAAATCGTGTTACCGGTCTCGATCGATGAATAGCGTCTTGACGGCGTTGATCGTCGATGATGAACCGCTGGCCAGGAGCCGTATTCGCCGGTTGCTCCAAAAAGAGCCGGATGTGGTGGTCTGTGCGGAAAGTGGCAATGGCGACGAAGCGCTCAAGGCGCTGTTCGCACATCAACCGAACCTGATCTTTCTCGATATCGAAATGCCCGGACTGAACGGGTTCGACGTATTGCGCCAGATAACCCCGCCATTCGGACCCTTTTGCATCGTGGTCACGGCCTATCCTCAATATGCGATCAGGGCCTTCGAGTACGAAGCTCTCGATTATGTGCTCAAGCCCTTTCGCAACCAGCGGTTTTACGCGGCTTTGGAACGGGCGCGGCGCCATGTGGCGCTCAGGGAGCGACAGGCCGCGAATCCCGAGGGAAGCATGGTCGGCGAGCGCGATTCTCGAATCGCCATCGACCTGTATGGGAGCTCGATCTTTTTGGAGCCGCCCTGTATTCAATGGATTCAGGCCGATGGGAACTATGTGAAAATCCGCGCTTTGGACTCGGTCTACTATAAGAGGGCGACGCTATTCGATATGGAGAAGAAGCTCCAACCCGCGGGATTTGTCCGCGTCCATCGATCGACGTTGTTGAATCGGAACTTTGTCGCACACCTCAAGTACTTGGGCAACAACGAATTCGAAATCAACATGAGCGATGGCAGGAGCTTTCGTTCCGGCCGCACCTACAAAACCAACGCGCAATCGCTTCTTTAGGCATGTCGGGATGTTCCCGGCATGACTACAGAATTTGGAACGGTGGTCACGTCGAGTACCGGCAAAAGATCCGAGGCGAGTCTCAAAACAAGCCGCCTTGGAGTGCCCGAATGCCGAGAGATGTGTGGTGCCCGGTAGGTTCATCCGCCGGATGAACTTGTCGAAGCGACACCGTCTCGAAGTGCCCGAATGCTTCGAGAGTCGGCTCGGCAGTTGGTTGGGCACGGTCGGTATGGCCGCTGGCTCGGCACTTCGAAGCGGCCCAGGCTTCGTGAGATCGAGTGGTAGAAGAGCGAAGTAGATAAGTCGGTCCTCTGGATCTCTCGATGATCGATTTCAATCCGTGCTGGGTCACTTCGATTGGTTGAGTGCGGCCTTACGCCCTTCTCGGGATGCGGGGACTTAGCGACTTCGCTGGGGGGCGGTGAGGGGAGTGATCGGCTGCGCTCTTTGGGGTTGCGCTACGTCGGCGCAGGGTTCGCTTCGATGGGTTCACCAAGCTGGTGAACCTACAGGCTTAACGCCTCTCTTTGGATGCGGGGACTTTGGACTTTGCGGCTTCTGATTGGGGGCGTGAGGGAGATTCTGTGCTTCGCTCTTTGGCGCAATGGATTGCTGTTGCTTGGGTTGCTTCGACGCGTCGGCCCAGCGGGCCAACCTACAGGCATAACGCCTCTCTTTGGATGCGGGGACTTTGGACTCTGCGGCTTCGCTGGGGGGCGGTGAGGGGAGTGATCGGCTGCGCTCTTTGGGGTTGCGTTACGTCGGCGCAGGGTTCGCTTCGATGGGTTCACCAAGCTGGTGAACCTACAGGCTTAACGCCTCTCTTTGGATGCGGGGACTTTGGACTTTGCGGCTTCCGATTGGGGGCGTGAGGGAGATTCTGTGCTTCGCTCTTTGGCGCAATGGATTGCTGTTGCTTGGGTTGCTTCGACGCGTCGGCCCAGCGGGCCAACCTACTGGCTTAACGCCTCTCTTTGGATGCGGGGACTTTGGACTTAGCGGCTTCACTGGGGGGCGGTAGGGGGAGTGATCGGTTGCGCTCTTTGGGGTTGCGCTACGTCGGCGCAGGGTTCGCTTCGATTGGTTCACCAAGCTGGTGAACCTACAGGCGTAACGCCCCTCTCGGGATGCGGGGACTTTGGACTTTGCGACTTCGCGGGGGTTTTTTCTGGGGACCGAGCTGGGCGCCCCCGTTCGTCGTGACTCCCCCGCGTCAAGGCGAGGTCGACTCGCTCAGCTCGGCCAGCACCTTTCGCGTCTTCGCCCACTTCTTTTCGTCGAAGCCCACCTGCTGGTGGACCACCTTGCCCTGGGCGTCCAACACGAAGGTGGTCGGCATGCCCGGCGGCTGGAATTTTTCGGCCCAGACGTGGTTCGCGTCCCAAATCACCGGGACGCGCAAGCCGAGTTTCTTGACCAGTCGGTCGCGTCCCTTGCGGCTGTCGTCCTCGGAAACGACCAGCACCCGTACCTCCGGATGCCGATCCGCGTACTGCTGAAGGTGCGGCAAGGCCTTCCAACAGGGTTTGCACCAGGAGGCCGCGAAATCGACGATGGTGACCTTGCCGGTCAGCGCATCGGGCCCGTAGGCGGTGCCGTTCTGGTCCGTCGTGCGTTCCCCCGTGATGGCGATCGATCCGATTCCCAGCGACAACAGGGTCACCAACCAAAGGCTGACGGTTTTTCTCATGCTCGACTCCTTTTCCCGACAATCATTGAATCACGGAACTGGATGGCAGCGGGCGATGCCCGCTGCGCCACGTTACATATTAAACCCGAAACCGAACGACAGGTTGAAGGCGGTGAGCCCGTCGTCTCGGTCGTAGTAGGTCGCTCGGGCCTGGAACCGCTTGATGCGGGACCCGTTTAGCGGGGTTTGGTATCCCAGGCCGAACTTGATGCTGTCGAAGGTGCTCAAATCGCGGTCGGCCGTGTAGTATTCGGTCCCCGGAGTGAAGGTCTCCGGCAAGCCGAAGTAATTGCTGCCGTCCTGGCTGTGCCAGCGCAGGATCGGGTAGATCCAGCGCGGCCGCGTGCCTGGCAGCCGGAAGTGGGGCTCCAGTTCGATCGTGGTCGCGGTGATGTCCCAATCGTCGTCGTAATAGCGCGCGTATCCGCGCAGCACCACGCCGGGCGTGAAGGCGTGGTTCACACTGAAACGCAGCGCCGTGCGCGTGCGCGCATCGGGCAGGCGCTCCTGCACCCGTTCGCCCGTATTCAGAATGACTTCCTGGAACGGTGAACTCAACCAACCGCTCTGGTCACTGATCGAAAGTTCGACTATGCCGACGGTTTTGGGCGAGAATACATGAGACCACGAGAGCGACAGGTCGGTGGTTTCGCGGTCGCTGGTACCCTCCACCTGGCCGTCGATGTCGTACAGCTCCACCTCGTCCTGATAGCGGTTGAGCGCCAGGCCCAGGGTGTCGTTCTTGCCGTTCAGGTCCAGGCTCCAGTTGAACCCGCCGCTCAGGGAACGGTAGTCGTATTCCTTGGAAAACCCCAGGTTGCCGCCCCAGGTCTGGTTTCCGAAGGCTTTGCTGCCCGCGAAGGTCGCGAAGACCCGATTGTCCACACGGCTGGCACTGCTGATGTTGACCCCGTTCCGGTCCAGGTCGATGTTGTCGGTCGAGGCGGACGTGATGTTGTCCGCCCCGAGGCTGCCCGACAGGTCCCAGCCGGATCGGGTGGTGTATTTGACCAAGAACACCGGCGAGATGGATTGGAGCTCTTCGCTGCCGCGACCGCCGGTGACCGGTGAGTTGTCGCCGTCCTGGTCGTAGTAGCTCGCGAGAAAATCGATTTCGATGCCTTTGCCCGCGTCCTCGCTCTGGGCACTGAGGGGAAGCGCCGTGGCGAGCATCAGGCACAGCCACGGAAGCAGGCAGGTACGAGGGTTCACGAACATCCGCAACCTCCGCCCGATTTACCGCCGTTCCCGCCGGCGGCACCTTCCCGGTATACTTCCACATTGCGTTCGAAACGATGAATCATGCAGTCGTCCACCTGCATGGGATCGAGAGATAAGGTGCCTTTTTGCCAAGGCTTTACCTGGCTGCATGCAGCGCCGCTCAGCATGAGGAGCAAGGCTGCCAAGAACAGAAAACGCCGGTTCATCGAGTGTTCTCCTTTGTGATGGTGACGTTGGGTGTCTGAATGAATTCGCGTTCCGTTGCCGATCGGGAAGCGGCCGTCTCGCGCCCCAGCCCGATCCCGGGATCGCTAGAAGTCGAGTTGGGTTTGGATCTGGTCCGAGTAGCGCAGTTCGCCTTCCGCCGTGACCAGAATCGCCTCGACGCCCTTCAGCCGGTTCACCAGGTCCAGGCCGGCGCCGCGACCCATGATGAAGACCGCCGTGGCCAGGGCGTCCGCGACCTCGCCGTCGGGACAGATGATGGTCACGCTGCGAAGGTCGTTTGCAGGAAATCCGGTTTTGGGGTTGAGGATGTGGCTGTAGCGCTTGCCGTCGATGGTCACGAACCGCTCGTAGTCGCCCGAAGTGACCACCGCCTGCTCGCGAATGTTCAGCCAGGCGAACACCGAATCCCTCTTTTGGGGATCGGCGATCGCGACCGACCAGGGGCTGCCGTCTTCGCGCTGCCCGAACGCCACCAGGTCCCCGCCCGCATTCACGACCCCGGATGAGATGCCTCTTTCCTTCAGCACGTGAACGGCGCGATTGGCCGCGAAGCCCTTGCCGATCGCGCCGAAACCCAGGCGCATCCCCGGCTTTTCGAGGAACACCGTCCGATTCGGGGCGTCCAAGGCGATGCGACGGTAGTCCACCAAGGCGAGTTTGCCGGCGAGGTCTTTTGGGTCGGGGAGCTTGGGATCGGCTGCCTTGAAATCCCAGAGCTGACCGGCACCGGCAAAGCTGATGTCGAACACCCCGTCGGTCAGGGCCGAGATCTTCGACGCGCGACGGATGAGACCGAACAGTTCGGGCGAAACCGCCACCGGATGCCGGCCCGCGGCCCGGTTGATCCGAGTGGTTTCGGAATCGTCGCGCCAACTGGAGATCATCGCTTCGAGCCGATCGATTTCCGCGTAGGCCGCCTCGATGGCGGCTCGGGCGACCGCCGCGTCGGGGTGGACCGCCGTGATCTCGAAGCGCGAACCCATTTTTTTGGCCACCACTTTTTCGGTGGCCGCCTCGATCGGGAGCAGGTGCCCGACGAGACCGAACATCAACAGGACCGGGAGTGAACGCATGGGACTCCTCTTGGTTTGGAGGTGGGATTGGGGTTGCTTGTCTGATGCATCGCCTTGGCGGCGGGTTGAGATGTCGCAATACGGGCGGTGATATTGAGATTGCGTGTCGATACGCTGTGTTGTCGCCGTGGCGTGGCGGGGATTTCGCGTGTGGGGGGTCGCTTCGTTTTGCCGTCGATTCGCGGAATCGGGCGACCGCTGTGTCATGCTCGCATGTCGCATTTCGCGAAAACCACGTGCGAAATCTTTCGTGGTTCGCGAGTCGAGAGCCCGTCACGCGACCTTCTCGAGAGCGTCGCGAAAAACCGTTCGGGCCTGGTGGCGACCGGGGCGTTCGGTCAGATTGCGGAGCTCCTTGGTTCGGGCTCCTCGTGTCTCACGATAGGGGCTTTCCGGCCCGTGATCAAAAAGATTATTTTTTTGTAATCCTTTTGGTGACGGGGGATCCAGGGTCGTTTGGGGCCGAGATTCGGTGGTTTGGATCGGTTCGACCGCGCGCTTCGGGAGAGGCGGCGAAAGCCACCCTTCGGACTTAAATTTTGGGCGTGACGCTTGTCACATAAAAAGGAAGATTTAAAGCCTTTTTTAGTTATGTGTCTCGGGAAACTTTCTAGCTTGGGGGAGTGTGTTTTTATGGGGTTGTAATCAATTCCAATCGGAAAACCTGTTAAAAGAGGAAAGATTGCAATGAAGAAGATCATTCTATCAATGCCCGATCAAGGTGAACGGGCGACGATCGCGAAAACGATCGAGGAGCTGGGCTTTTTCTGCATTCAGTGCACGACTGGCATCCGCACTTTGCTGGTATTGGAAGACAATCCCGAAGTTGACTTGCTCTTGCTCGACGTCGATTTGCTGGAATTACGTGGTGAAGAGTTGATTCAAATTCTTCGGGGGCGTGAGGATCACAAGGACTTGCCGATCATCATGCTTTCCGAACTTTCCGGATATGACGGGATCGCACATTATCTCGATCTCGGCGCATCGCGCTTCTTAACCAAACCTGTAGAATACAACGAGTTGCGTGATTGTCTGATGGACAACACCATGTCTCAAGAGTTCGCGGTTTCGGATTCGATCTAAAGCGCTATGTCGCGATGTGGGTCCATGGCGATTCACATCGCGACCCTCGACTGGCGTCTCGGCCTCCACCCGTTCGTCCGATCTTCACGGACGGGACGGCGACCGATTCACCACCAGAAAATCGCCTTGCTGGAACCGCGGCAGCCCCTCGAAATATTGATGTGCCGCTTCGATGTCGCGTAATTGGACCAGGCGGGCGAATTTGCGATTGCCGATCTTGTTTTTTTCGAAGGCGATCAGTTCCGAGAAACCCAGGCGTTCGATTTGCGCCAAGCAAGTCTTGAAATTCTCCGAATAACCACCCGTGTATTCGAAGCTCAATAGTTCGACCGGCTGGTGGAGTCCGCTCAGGACGAGGCCTTCCAAGTTCTCCACGTCGACTTTGATGTAGGTGGGCAGGCCGTGACGTTCGATCAGCGTGTCCAGGGTCAGGCAGGGTTTGACGATGGCTTTGGACCACTCGCGCTCGTCCCGGAGCAGGCCGTCCTGCCATTCGAGGCTGCAGCTCGACGAGGCTTCCACCTCGCACTGATAGAAATCGATGTGGCCCTCGCGATCGGCCACGCAGACATTCTCGACGATGACCTGGGGCCCGAAATTTTCGTTGTTGCAGGTCAGGTGTTCCAGTGGTTCCACTGCGACGACTCGGGCCCCGGCGGCGGTGTAGACCCGCGTCATGTTGCCTTGATTGGCGCCGATATCGAACACGAGCGCGCCCTGGAGCTCGGGCTCGATGACCTGGTTGATCAGGTCCTGGCGTTGGAAACCGGGTAACGGGGTGATGCCGCGTTCCTTCAGTGCCATGGAGCGACCGGCCGCGGTTAGGGCCAGGTCCGGCGCGTAGCCCAGCCATTCGATGAGGCCCGTGAACGCCTCGCGCAGGGTATCCGATTTGAGGGCGGCGGACACGTCGCGTACCTTTTCGAAGGGGAGGTCGGGTAGGTGGAGTTTGGAGAGATCGGGATTGCCCCGATGACCCCAGACCGAGAGTTGGTCGGCCCAGTCGCCGATCGGGTCTTCCATGCGGAAGCGGAAAAATCGCGAGGAGGTGGTGAGGCTGTCCCGAAGCTGCTGGTGCCAGAGCACGAAGAAGGCGGTCAGTTGGTGGAGTGGGTCGTCCCAATGCCGAAGCGAGGGCGAGCGAGCCTGAAGCGCCTCGAATAGCGGCGTGCGGTGGAGTTCGGTGTGGAACCAATGGGAAATGACCTCGAACGGGTGGCGCGACATGAGGATGGTCGCGAAGGGGCCCTCGGCCGGGACGAGGCCCGGCAACAGCCAGGCCACGGAGAGAACCTCTGCGTCCGGTTTCAGCAGGGGCAGGGAAGAGCCCACCTTCGCCGCTTTCTCGAGAGTCGCGGCATCCAGCTCCAAGCGGGTCGTGCGGTCGATGCGAAATCCTTCCAGCAACTGCGAGAGTGCGATCAGGGCCTCGCGGTCGGGACTGGTCACCACCACATCCAAAACGGGACCACTCGCCTGGTGGCGCCGCTCGCCCCACTTCTGGAGATGCACGTGTTTGGGCTGCCCGCCGTGGCGAAACAGGTCGTAGATCATGGGCAGTTGACCGAAGTCGAAGGCGCGCAAGCCCGCGCGGGCGAGGTCCCAGGCCATCACGGTCGCGGTGGGGCCGACACTCAGCAGAAACAGGCAATCCTTGTCCGCACTGTTCTTGGCCTGCTCGCGGCATTCGGACAGCAACGCGTCGTACTGGTCCCACGCATTTTTGCGTGGGGTCGGGATGACGGTGACGGAGGCCGCGTTATCGAAGAGCTCGTGGTGCTCCAGTTCCGTCGGCGAGAGGAAGTGCAAGTGCCAGCCCGGCTGCCGCACGTGGCGCATGTTGCCCACGAAGATCAGGTGCTTGTCGGCCCACAGTTCCTTGAAGCGGTCGAAGTAGTCATCGCTCATCAAGCCCACGATGCCTTCGGGGCGGGTGATGAACGAGGAATACCAGGTGGCTGAACTCCCTCGGAAATAAGGATTCGTCTTGTCGCGTAGCTCGCGCCACATGTAGAAGTTGATCCAGTCCAGGTTGAGCTTGGAGAGCTCCGTGTAAATGGGGGGAATGCCCACCAGCACGCCGGGTTGGTCGTTGGCGAGAACCTGACGTAGGCGCAGGTGCAGGGTCTCGTCCATGCGCTGGGCGACGATCGGCTGTTTCATCAAGGCGTATTTGAGTTCTCCGTCGCCGAACCGGCAGATGGCGCGGGCCTCGGCCAAGACGTCGAGCGTGTCCCATTCGTTCACGAATCTCATGGACCCAACCTTTCGCTGTGATGGTCGCGCGCCACACCACGAAACCGGCCGGTGCCCGGGAGGGGCTAGCCTGGGGAGACGCGGTGGGGTTTGGACTGTGGGAGCAGGTGGTTTCATTCAACCACGAATGGAATGGCCCGTCCATCCCCGTGGGTGAGGCGGTGGCGATCGCCTCACAGGGAGGCAGGAGGGTTGCGGCGACAGGTTCGATTCTCTCCCGCTGGGGCTTCGGTTCGGCGGGCGTCCCGCTATCCATCTCGGTCATTGCGAGCGAATGTCCATCCATAAACGGGGTGTTTATGAAAATGCGCCTCTGAATCGGCAGGATCGCCAACGCCGGCAGGCATCGGCAGTCAGGTATCAGGTACCAGCTAATTACCTATGAACACGTATCTTGCCGATACCTGACGCCTGATACCTGATACCGTGCCCATCCACCCAAACCACCTTGGGAGTCGTAATCCTTTCGTTTCTGGATGGGCACGGGGTAGGATGTGGGCCATGAGTTGGTTGAAGGAACACGGCAAGGCCGACACACCACAAAACCAAACCATCGATCTGGTGCTCGACTTGGCTCAGGCGCTGCAACGCTGCGGCTTGCCTTCCCATCGAGTCGAAGCGGCCATGGAACGACTGATCGATGCACTGGGCCTGATCGGCCAGGTGTTCATCGCGCCATCCTCGATGTTCGCCACCTTCGGTGAAGGGGCCGAACGACAGACGTTCATGCTGCGCGGCACTTCGGGCGACGTGAATCTCGAAAAGCTCGATCGGTTCGATCGGCTCGCCCAGCAAATGGTGTCCGGGGACCAAACGGTCGCCGAGGCACGGGCCCAGTTCTGCGAGATCGAACAGGCTCCGGATCGCTACGGTGCCCTGTTGACGACGCTGTGCTTCATGCTCTCGTCGGCCGGTGCCGGCCGCTTGTTCGGCGGAGGTTGGCGCGAGGTGGCGGCGAGCGGGCTGATCGGCCTCTGGGTCGGAATCCTGATCAACCTGGCCCCGCGGTTCGAGGCGGTGGGCCGGCTCATCGCGCCGCTGGCCGCGGTCGGAGCCATCGTGGTCGCCAAACTGGCCGCCTATTGGCTGGGCCCCATGTCGGTTTTCATTCCCACCGTGACCGGGTTGATCGTGCTGATTCCCGGGCTGAGTCTCACCGTGGCCATGACCGAATTGGCCACCGGTCATTTGATTTCGGGTACTTCCCGATTGGCCAACGCTGGAGTCTTTTTTCTGTTGCTGACGTTCGGCATCGCGCTTGGCGGCCAGGTCGAGAGTCTGCTGCCGGGAGAAATCGCCGTCGGTGCGCCGCAACCGTTGCCCATGTGGACCGAGTGGGTCGCCTTGGTGGGCGTGGCGTTCTCGTTCGTGGTGTTGTTCCGTGCCCATCCCAAGGACGCGCTCCTCATCTTCCTGGCGGGCGTCGCTTCCTTTACCGGCGCGCGGTACGGCAGCACCTTGCTCGATCCCCAACTGGGCGGATTTCTGGCGGCCTTGTTCCTCGGATTGTTGAGCAACGGCTTTGCACGCCTGTTCAAGCGACCGGCGGCCACGGTGCTCGTGCCGGGAATCATGTTGCTCGTGCCGGGGAGCATCGGATTCAAGAGCATGTCGTCGCTGTTGGCTCGCGAGACCATGCTGGGCGTCGAGACCGGATTCGCGATGGCGATCGCGGGCATTTCCCTGGTGACCGGGCTGATCTTCGCCAACGTGTTGATGCCCCCCAAGAGCCCGTTCTAGCGCCGAAGCCGGCTGCACCAACGCAAGTGCCTCGAAGTGCCCGCAAGCTGAGAGCGACGTTTTGCCCGTAGGTTGGCCCGCTGGGCCGACGCGTCGAAGCAACTCACTTTAAATGCACCACTTAACCCCAAGACAACGCCTTCATTTTCCCTAACGCCACCACCAAGGTGCGGTTGTCTCCAATTCCCGCCATTTCGAAAGAGCTGCCGTGCCTGTAGGGGAGGGGGCGGCCCAGGCCAGCCTGCTCCACCAATCGAAGTGGCGTCCGTCTCGGGTGATTTCAGGGCTGAAGAGCGAAGCCCTCGTTCTCGCCGGTGATCACTTCGCCAAAGCACCATGGCTCATGGTACCCGCATGCTGAAAGAGCTGCCGTGCCTGTAGGTGAGGGGGCGGCCCAGGCCAGCCTGCTCCACCAATCGAAGCGACTACCAACCCTGAAAATTCAAAGCTGGAAGTTCCCACATGACGAGAGAATTGCCGGGCCGGGAGGTTAGAAACCGCGCAAGCCTGCCTGCTTCGCCCGTAGATGGGTTGTGTATTCGGTTGGAAACATGGTTTCGGAGATACGGGCTGCGCTCATTAATTGGTTTGAAAATATAGAGTTACTGGCTTCGATTGGTTGAGCAAGCTGCTCAACCTACAGGCCCTTCGTCCCTCTCGTGGCGCGGGCAATTCGAAAGCATTTACTTCGATGTAGCGCCGAAGCTGGGTCGGCGCTTTTTCGCGAGATCAGCCGCCGACCTGGTCGCTGGTGCGGCCGTAGATTTGTAGCATGGTTTCGGAGATACGGGCTACGCTCATTAATTGGTTTGAAAATATAGAGTTACTGGCTTCGATTGGTTGAGCAAGCTGCTCAACCTACAGGCCCTTCGTCCCTCTCGTGGCGCGGGCAATTCGAAAGCGTTTACTTCGATGTAGCGCCGAAGCCGGGAAACAGCGCTTTTTCGCGAGATCAGCCGCCGACCTGGTCGCTGGTGCGGCCGTAGATTTGGAGCTCGAAGGCTTCCAGCGACGGAAAATGGGGCAGGGGCGCACCATCGAGAATCTCGGGATCGGGCAGCAACGACGCGCCCGACTTCTGGTGGATCTCGCCGATCAGGGCCCGAAACGCCTCGGCGGGTTTGGCGTGGCCCGGTACCAGGTCGGTCGGCTTGAATTGGTTGCCGAACATGCGCAAGGCTTTGTGCTGCGCCCGTTCCTGGGTCGGTTCGGCGTCCAGCAGATCCAGCACCACGAACCCCTTGCTGTTGCGGCACCGGATCGCCGCGACCGCGATGCCCTTGACGTGTCCGTAGGTCACCGTGGTTTCCTGTCCGCCCGGCCGTCGAATCAACAGGCCGCGTGGCCGCCGGTTCAAGGGTGTGACCGGCATGACCCGCAGCTTGCGGACCTGGTTCTGGGTGAAGGGATCCTCGTGTACGGCGAAGCCCGAATCGGCCGCGGCGCCGCCCGCTTCCTCTTGGGTTGGGATCGGCGGAGGCGCGGCCAGCGCCAGCGCCAGCACCTCCGCTTTGGGATCGGTCAGCTCGGGAAAGCGCCGCTCCAACTCCAGCCTTTGCGCGTCGAGTTCGGTTTTTTCGGAATCCGACCAGCGCGATTCGGCCAGTTCTTTCAGGAGGCCGTGGTGATGGAGTTGGGGCGAGGCGAACTGGGCCTGTTCCAACCATTGGCTCATTTGTTTCTTGGTGAGGCGTGGCCCGGCGTCGAGCAAATGTGCCAGCACCCGTTCACCGTCTTGTCGATGATTCCCCTGGTCGAGCCCTTGGGCCAGGTCCAGAGCGCGATCGATGTCGATGTGGGTGTCGGGCACGTATTGCGTCAGTTCGGTCCAGTGGAAGTAGGCGCGTTCGTATTCGCACTCGTCGGTCAATCGGTGCACCAAGGCGACGCCCAAATCGCCGTGTCGATGGGCCCGGTCCATGCGAACCGCCTGATTCCAGAGGTGTTCGCCAAACTGGAACTCTTGGGGATGATCGCGATGGGCCTCGGTCAGAAGCCGGTAGGCGGTTTCCTTGTCGTTCATGTAGAGCGCATCGCCGATTCGAGCGTGGTATTTCAGGTCGCCTGGCAGGCGGTCGAACTCCGAGGAGAACAAACGTTTTTCCACGTTCAGGTGCTTCAATAGAAAGGCGGTCGCCGCTGCGGTCAGGAACAAGGTGATTTCGGCGATGGGCGAACCGGTGGTGAGCCGATAGGTGGGCGCCAGGGAGGCGGTAATCCAGCGCAGGATGAGCCATAGGGCGGCCACGGCCCAGATCGGGATCGTCGCATAGCGCACCTCGAAGGGGGGGACCACGTAGGCCAGGCGGATTTGCGATTTGATGAACCGGGTCAGGTAGGCGCCCAGCAGGGCTGCCACCAGGGGACCGGCACCGATCAGGGGAGTCAGGGACTGGGGTCGTTCCACCAGGTATACCAGGCCGCCACTGGCGATGGCGGCGGTGCAAAAGGCCGCGAAGAAGGGCCGACCCCAACGGTCTTCCACGTGGGGCGCCAGGATGTAGAGGAAAAGCAGGGTGGAGATCAGGGCGACGAGACCGGTGTGAATGAAGGCATAGGTCAGAAAGTTGGGGAGGCGCGGTGCATAGGGTACCAGGCCCCATTGCTGCGCCGTGCGGTCGTTCCAGGCGCGAATGGCGGCGATCTCCAGTTGTGCCAGGTAGGTCTGGTCGTTGGGGTGCTTTTTCACGAGGGTGGGCGCGTGGGTGCGAACATGTCCCAGCCAGGGCAATGCGGCGCAAATGCGGTCGAAATCTTCCGAGGTCTCCAGATCGGGGAACGCCTTCGCGTATTGGGCCGTGATGGCCAGCGGGTAGATCGGGTCCTCCGTATCGTGATGGAGTCGAGTGACCAGGTAGCCGGCGAGCATTGCGCCGAGCAGGACGAAGGTGACCACGGGCTTTCGTCGCAGGCGCGTGTTTTCGGATGAGACGGGAATCATGGCGGACCCTTTCCGGCAAGAGCGGCGCGAAGGTACGAGGGCGACGCGGCCGAGATGATCGCAGGTTCGGGATTCAGTGGGTGATGGCTTCAAGCATAACCGAATCCGCCCATAAATCGGGGCGAAACCTCGCGGTCGTCCGGGCCGTGGCGTCGTCTTCCTTCTGATTTTCCATCCCGATCAGCGCCGACTGCCGGTGTTCACCACAGCATGGCCGAGAACCGGTCCTTGCCCAGTCAGGCGAACCTGGTTGGCAGTTGGGATCTCTCCAAATTCTGGATGGGCACCGGTCAGATGATTTCCATGACCCGCTCGGGCGGGCGACCGACCACGACCTCGTTGCCGTTCACCACGATCGGCCGTTCGATCAGGATGGGGTTTTCGGCCATGATTTTCAGCCACTCGGCACGGGACCGATCGTCGTTTTTGTCGAGTCCCAGCTCGGCGAACCGCTTTTCCCTGGTGCGGCAGATGGCCAGGGGCTCGACCGCCATGGCGCGGCACCAGGCATCGAGGGTGGTCGCCGAGGGCGGCGTCTCCAGGTATTTCACGATCTTGGGCTCGATGTCGTGGTTGCGAAGGATCTCCAGAGCCAATCGGCTCTTGCTGCAGCGGGGGTTGTGGTAGATGGTGACTTGCGACACGGGAAGTACCTCGGTTTTCTTGGGAATGATCGCGCCGGTGTGTGCGGTGGATCGGACCTGTCCGGAGCCTTGGTTCTTCCGGAACCCATCCGTCGTTCCAGCCCATGTGGCATCGCGCCTGGCTTTCGGTTCAGGCCCTGTGAAAAGCCCTTTCCCGATCTCCTGAAGTGCGATGACACGCCCCTCCAGTCGGCACGTCGATCGCCTGGCTAGGCTGCTGGATGGGCGCTAATTACTTTGCCACCAGGGCTTCGAAAAGTCCACGTCTTCCGGTGCGACCGTGATCGCCTCGGGATTGGTGAACCGCGACCAGAACACCGCCTCGACCTGGGTATCCACCAATCGAAAGGTCCCCTTGGCCAGTTGCTCGTGCAGGAAGGCCTCGTAGGCGCCGGCCGGCTCCATCGGGCTTCCCTGGCGTGCGATCACCCGGCCGCCGTAACGGTCGTACAGGGCTTTGTTGACCTTCCATTGCAGGACCGCCGCGCGGGCCACCTGGACCTGGAACTCCGATATTTCCGTTTGCCCGCTGTTCCGGGCGATGATCGCCAACAAGGGCCGCACCTCTTCATCGCTGATGGCGATGCCCTCGGCCGTCATGAAATCGTCCACCAGGTCGGTAAAAATGATGTTGCAGATTTCTTGACGCAGCGTGTCGTCGACGAACGCGTAATCACCGCTGTAGAAGGTTCGCGATTTGAGCTGTGCCAGGACTTCGCCCCGCGCTTCGTCCCCTTTCGAGGGGGCGTTTTGAAAGGCACCGACGAGCGACAGGCTCAAGAGAAGGATCCACGGCATGACAACTCCGGACGGCATGGGTAATGCGCGGGCCGGCATGAAAAAGGCGGCCTCGCTTCGAAGCCGCCTCTTTGCGAACGTGTCACATGCACGTCCCTCGAAATAGTGAAGATCGGCTGTTCGTACCGAACTTCCGCGTCAATGGGACGTCGCGGCTTGCTTCATGTATTTAAGCCGCTTTTTATGAAAATCGCAAACGACCCGCAACACATCCCACCGGCGCACGATCCCGACCAATCGGGTATCTTCCAGTACCGGAATCTTCTTGAAAGGGTAGTCCAGGAAATGTTGGGCCACCTCGTTGAGGCCGGTGTGCGGGGTTACGGAGATGATTTTGTCGTGTTCGGTCATGAATAGGGAGACGGGACCACCGTGGCTCTCGTTTTCATAGGAATTCTGGGTGACGATGCGCAACATGTCCTTTTCAGACACGATTCCCAACAGGTTTCTGTCTTTTTCGCTGTCCACGACCATCGCCGCGCTCGAACTCCTTCCCAGGATGAGATCCATGGCTAGGTATATATCGGTGTCGGGTGTGACGGTTACGAAAGATCGGGACATGAATTGTTCGACATGGGGGTAGCTTTCACGGGTAACGCTTTGCAGCTTACCCTGATAACTGGCGACCATGGGGCTCTCCTTTCACTAGGGTTTGGGGAAGGGATCGTTGGGGTGGGGGTCTCGAATCCGCATCCGAAATTGCTGGTAAAGAACCGCCAGATGTGTCGTGGAGGAACACCACTTCCTGCACTCGCGGGCTCGGGGGGTGGGAGAACTTGTTGAAACGTTAAATTCAAGTAAACCATAAAACGACAGCGGGAAGCAACTGTGGCGCCGCTGAAGGGTTGGCGTTCCGCAAAAGTGGGCGGCGCACGGGAAGGGCCACGTGTCGTGGACGGCCTGGCCTCCTTTCGAGCTCTGTGGGCCGGGTGAGGTGCGCGGGGGTGGCCTCCGCCAGAGCCTCGGTGCGGTGCGATCGGAAGCGGCATCCGCACAGGGGATGGGTTGTGTCTTGTGGTGGTTGATTTCTGGAAAACGCTGTATTTTTAAGGGTTTGTGAATTGCTGGATGGGGCTGGATTGACCTGTGTGGACCTAATCCCTTTTTGGAGGGGTTCCTCCGGCTTTTTTTGATCCCACGTCAATTATTTCCTGTGATAAGGTATCCCTTCCGTCGACACGGGCGATTCATCCTCCCCTCGGCTTGCGACGCTCTCACCTTTGGTCCTTTTCCACCTTTTTGCGGTGTCGCCTTTTGGAGTGATCACATGTTCGGCGGTGCAATCGAAGAATCCACGATTCATTCGACCCACTGACCCGTTCGGCCGTGGACGGTTGAGGGAGGCTCTACTTGCCAAATTACGACGTTTTTTTGTGGACCGGTGAGTGGGAGGACAGCGACGAGCGGTTCCGACTCATTTATTATGGAAGGGCCGAAGGGTTGGGCTCGGTCAAGTTGGTCTTCGATCAGTCGCCGCCGGTGTTTTTTATTGATCGCGACGAGAAACTGCCCGCCCTCGATTTCGATTACGAGCGCAAGCCACTCAAATTACAATCCTTCCAGGGCCGCGCCGTCGATGGCCTCTATTTCCGCACCCAGCGCGATCTGCGCACGGCCGCCGACCGGTTCCACGCCACCGGCGTTCGCCATTTCGAGCCCGAAGTTCGTCCCACCGAGCGTTTCCTGATGGAGCGTTTCGTCCAGGCCTCGGCCGTAATCGTGGGCGAATACGAGGAAGAGGGCGATCTGAAGGTGTTCCACAATCCCAAGATCAAGCCCGGAACCCAGGTGCCGAAGCCGCGCGTGGCCTCGATCGACATCGAGACCGGCGTGACGATCGACATGCTGTTTTCGATTGCGATTCACATAACCGGGCCTGCGGCCGACGGCACGGAAGAAGAGATCAAACGGGTCTACATGTTGTCGGACCGTCACGCCGAGGTCCCCGAGGAGAACCTGATCTACTACGCCTCTCAGGCGGATTTGCTGAAGGCCTTCCTGGCCGACTTCCGGGCTTGGGATCCCGACGTCATCATCGGTTGGCACGTGGTGGGCTTCGACCTGATGTATTTGGAGCGCAAGTGCAACGCCTTTGGGATGGAGCTGGATCTGGCGCGCGGTGGGCGCAAGATCTCGCTTACGGAGCGGCCAGGCGCAGGGTATTTCGCCGATATTCCCGGCCGCATCGTGATCGACGGCCCGCCGAGCATGCGCGCCGCCGGATTTCGTTTCGAAAATTTCAAGCTGGAAACCGTGGCCCAGGAGCTGTTGGGCTCCGGCAAGCTGATCACCTCCGACGGCACCAACAAGGTGGCCGAAATCGAGCGCCAGTTCCGTGAGGACAAGCCGGCCCTGGCGCGCTACAACCTGGAAGACTGCGTGCTGGTCACGGATATCTACAACCTCACCGGGTTGGTGGACTTCGTGCTGAAACGCAGCATGGTTTCGGGTTTGTTGCCTGACACCTCGTTGATCGCCAAGGCCGCTTTCGACCACCACTACCTGCCGCGCCTGCATCGCCTGGGCTATGTGGCCCCGCGTGAGCCGGCCGAGCGCGACAACGCCAAGGCCGCGACCGAACGGCCGCTCGATGCGCGGCCCGGTGTCTACGAGCAGGTGGTGCACCTGGACCTCAGCAACCTCTACTTCTCGATGCTGCGCAATTTCTGCATCGACCCGCTTGCCCGGGTCAAGGCCGAAGAAGATCCGATCGTGACTCCCGACGGCCAGAAATTCTCTCGCAAGCATCACGTTCTGCCCGAGATCCTCAAGCGACAGATGGACTGGTTGGCGGTTGCCGAAACCAAAAAAGACACACAGATGGTCAAAGCCTGCCGTCTCACCCTCAAGAGTTTCCTGACCGTTCTGACCCGCAAGGGCTCGCGTTTCTTCGAGCCGACCCTGGCCGACGCGATGAAGGCCTGCGGGCAGTGGTTCCTGCGCGAGAGTCAACAATTCCTCGAGGGCCGCGGTTATCGGGTGGTTTTCGTCGACACCCGTTCCTTCCTGATTCAGGCGCCCGACGGTCAATCGGCCACCGAAGCCGGGCCGCGGCTGGTCGAAGAACTCAACCGCTTCGGCATGGAGCGGCTCCAGCGCGATTTCCAGATTCAGGCCGAGTTGTCGTTGGGTTTCGAGTGCGCCTACCGCAAACTGGCCCTCATTTCCGATGTTTCGCAGGCCTCGCGCTACGTGGGCCTTCGCGAGTCGGAAAACGGCGAACACCTGGAAGTCGAAGGGCTCGCGCTTTCCGGTTCCGATTGGACACCCCTGGCCCGCGAGTTCCAACACGAGCTCTTCACGCGGTTCCTGAAGGACGATGCCTTCGAGCCCTATGTCAAGGGCTTCTACGACGACTTGCGCGAAGGCAAGTTCGACGACCGGTTGGTCTATCGCAAGAAGCTGGTGAAGGATCTCGACAGCTACACCAAAAACGTACCGCCGCACGTCAAGGCCGCGCGGATGATGAGCCACCACCCGGGTCGCTACGTCGATTTCGTCTATTCGCGGCGCGGACCGGTGCCGGCCGAGCCGTTACCCTCCGATCTGGATTACGAGCACTACGCCAACAAGCAGCTCAAACCCGTCGCGGACCCGTTGCTGGGCTTGCTGGATCTCTCCTTCTCGGCGATTACCGAGCCGACCCAGATGGGCTTGTTCTAGGCTGATCAGCCCACTTTTCCGGGGTTCCGCAGGTCGCCTTGGTTTGGACCGGGTCTCCTCGGGCACCGTTGCGGAATCGTAAAAATCGACCTGCAGCTTACACCGGGTTTCTCTCTGGGAAATCGTCGCTTATCGGTGTCGCCTGCGGTGAGGGCGATATGTGACGTGGGTCAGTTTTCTGGGTTTTGTCCGTTAAAAGATTGTATAGTTGATAATTCATCCCTTTTGGATTTTTCCTTTGTCTCGACATGGGATCTGTCACAGAATAGTTTCCCTGGTTCGTGTACCTTGACGCTTTAGCTACCGACAATCGAGAACACTCACGGCGGAATGCTGACTTGGGGCACGATCTGGCTTGCCATCGGTTTTTTCCTACTCTTTCTGTAAACCCACTCTCAGAGCAGGTATTCAATGGCTTTTTCCCGGATTGACTGGTTCGTCTTCCTTGTCCTTATCGCCGTTTCGCTGGGGATCAACGTCTATTTTTTCAGACGTGGGAACAAGAGCCTGCAAGAGTTCTTTCTGGGAGGTCGCAATCTGCCCTGGTTCGTGGCCGGGATCTCGATGGTCGCGACCACCTTTGCCGCGGATACGCCGTTGGCCGTGACGGAGATCGTCGCCGAGAACGGGATTTCGGGGAATTGGCTTTGGTGGAACGCGCTGGCCGGCGGCATGCTGACGACCTTTTTCTTCTCCCATTTGTGGTCGCGTTCACGCGTCCTGACCGAGGCCGAATTCATCGAATTGCGCTATAGCGGGAAGAGTGCCGCCTTTTTGCGCGGCTTCAAGGCGGTCTATCTCGGTTTTTTCATGAACATCCTCATCCTGGGCTGGGTCAACCTGGCCATGGTGACGATCCTCCAGGTTTTCTTCGGGTTATCGGAGCCGATGGCCCTGTTCGCCGTGTTCGGCGCGATGGCGTTCACCGCGGCCTATTCCACGATATCGGGTTTGACGGGCATCGCCGTTTCGGATGTGTTCCAGTTCTTCTTCGCGCTGTTTGGGTGTCTCGTGCTGGCCTTTTTGGTGGTTTCGTCACCGGAAGTCGGCGGAATCACCGGATTGAAGCACCATTTGGCCTCGAGCGGGGCCTTGGAATTCTTTCCGCGAATCACCTCGGTCGACGGCATGGCCGCGGGTGTGCTGGCCCTGCCGGTGGGCTCGTTCTTCGCCTTCATCGCCATGCAGTGGTGGGCGAGCTGGTATCCGGGCGCCGAGCCCGGTGGCGGCGGCTACGTGGCCCAACGCATGATGAGCACCAAAAACGAGAAAGATGCCTTCTGGGCCTCGCTCATTTTCAATATCTTCCACTACTGCGTACGCCCCTGGCCGTGGATCCTGGTCGCGCTCTCCACCTTGATCCTGTACCCCGATCTGGGGGCCGACGAACGGCGGTTCGGCTATGTGATGGCGATGCGCGATTTCCTGCCCGCGGGGCTCAAGGGCCTGCTCATGACCACCTTTTTCGCGGCCTACATGAGCACCGTGTCGACCCAACTCAATTGGGGTTCGAGCTACCTGGTCAACGACCTCTACAAACGGTTTTTCAATCCCAAGGCCAACGACCGCAATTTCCTCAAGATGGCACGGGTCCTGACCGTGGTGTTGATGGGCTTTTCGCTGATCGTCACGTCGCTGATCGAGTCGATCACGGACGTGTGGATCTTCATTTTTCAATGTGGTGCGGGCCTCGGCCTGGTTCTGATCCTGCGGTGGTACTATTGGCGGATCAACGCCTGGAGCGAGATCACCGCCACCATCGCGCCCTTCGTGCTCTTTTCGTTCTTCCACTTCACGGATATCGGCGCCATGATCTCCGATCACCTGGGCTGGGGCATGACCTTCGTGGTGGTGGTGCTGTGTACCACCTTGGCCTGGTACCTGGTGACCCATTGGACGCGACCGGTGGATGCCTCCAAGTTGATCGATTTCTACGTACGGGTGCGTCCCAACGGATGGTGGAAGCCGGTCGACAAGCGCCTCAACATTTCGATTCCCAAGCAGCCACTGGCCTATTCGGTCATCTGTTGGGTGGCGAGTCTGGCGATGGTCTACGGCGTGTTGTTCCTGGTGGGCAAGGTGATCTTCCGCGAGTGGTACGAAGCATTGGCCTACACCGACCTGGCCTTGGCGGGGTTCCTGGTGTTGCGGCTGTTCCTGCCCAAGACGGACATCTACCAGGACAGCGAAGAGCTGAGCGAGATTCTGCTCACGGCCGAGGAAGAGGCTTCGCGGATGAAGCAACCGGCCCAGGCCGGTGCCGCCGGCTTCTGGTAAGGCGGTTTCGCTTCGGCAACGAACCGCCTTCCGCTACAATCATGGGTGTATCCCGACTCCAGGTCCTCTGTACTGAGCCGGGCGCTCGCCCTCGATACCGCCTGCCCTTCATAGGATCGACTGAGGTGTGCCGTGTTTTCGTGGCTGTTCGGCAACAAATCCAAGGCTTCCAAAAAGAATCCCGAACCCTCCGCGCCGGAAAAGGCCGAGCTGTTGAAACGCGACGCCTCCCAAACCGGGCCTCCGGACATCGTTCAGGAAGACCTGACACCACCTCCTCCACGAGACCCCGACCAGGTGATCGAGTCGATGGGCGGCCCCGAGGAAGTCGCGAAGATCATCAAGTCATTGATTGCCGAGGACAAACAAGGCCGCTGACCGCCCATGTGCCCGGGGTTGACGAGGAACCGCCTCAGTCTGCTAAGTTAAGTCCGTGGTTCCCATCGGATTGCCCCTTACGCGGTTCGCCGATCTCGGTCCATCGTGGTTCGGTTCTCCATGGTTCGGCATACCGTGGTTCGGCATTCCGACCGTTCGAAGTCCGCAGGGGAGGTCCCCATGCGCCGTCTCTTTCTCCTCATCTCGACGCTGTCGCTCGCATCGATCGCGGTTGGCGCTTCCTTCTATCGCCCGACCCTGTGGATCCTGACGGCGGTGGGTCCCTTGTGCCTGCTCGGCTATTGGGACATCCTGCAAAAGAAACACGCAATCTTGCGGAACTTCCCCCTTCTGGGGCACTTCCGCTACCTGTTCGAACTGGTACGGCCCGAAATCAACCAGTACTTCGTCGAGTCGAACACGGACGGTCGGCCCTTTAGCCGCGAGCAGCGTTCCATCGTGTACCAACGCGCCAAACAACAATTGCAAACCCTGCCGTTCGGCACCCAGCAGGACGTCTACGAGGAAGGCTATCAGTGGCTGGCGCACTCGATGGCTCCGGTTCATGTGGACCCCAAAGACCTGCGCGTCACGATTGGCGAGGGTCAATGCACCCATCCCTACTCGGCATCGTTGCTCAACATCTCGGCGATGAGTTACGGCTCGCTCAGCGCGCACGCGATCCTGGCCCTCAACGGTGGCGCCAGAATGGGCGGATTCGCCCACAACACGGGCGAGGGCGGCATCAGTCCCTACCACGTGCGCGAAGGCGGTGATCTGATTTGGCAGATCGGCACCGGGTATTTCGGGTGCCGCACACCTGACGGATCCTTCGATCCCGAAACGTTTGCCGAAAACGCGGCCCGACCCAGCGTGAAGATGATCGAGATCAAGTTGTCCCAGGGCGCCAAACCGGGACACGGCGGCATCTTGCCCGCCAAGAAACTCACCCCGGAAATCGCCGCCATTCGAGGTGTTCCACTTGGCCAGGACGTGCTTTCGCCGCCGGCGCACAGCGCGTTCACCACGCCGCGTGGTTTGATTCGATTCGCCACCCGGCTGCGCGAACTCTCGGGTGGCAAGCCGGTCGGCATCAAACTGTGTGTGGGGCGTCGCCATGAATTCGTGGCGCTGTGCAAGGCCATGGTTTCCGAGGGGAGCTGGCTGGATTACGTCGCGGTCGACGGTGGCGAAGGCGGCACCGGGGCGGCGCCGCTGGAGTTCTCCAACCATTTCGGCAATCCGCTGAGCGAAGGCCTGTTTCTGGTGCACAACGCATTGGTGGGCTTCGGATTGCGCGACAAGGTTCGCGTCATCGCTTCCGGTCGTATCATCGAGGGATTCGACATCGTGCACAAGTTGGCGATCGGCGCCGATCTCTGTTATTCGGCCCGGGCCATGATGTTCGCCCTGGGATGCATCCAGGCCTTGCGCTGCAACGCCAATGTCTGCCCCACGGGTGTGGCGACCCAGGACCCGGAACTGGTCAAGGGCCTCGACGTGGGCGACAAGCGCGTGCGGGTCTGCCGTTTCCACGGGGAAACGCTGAATTCGACGGCCGAGCTGCTCGGCGCGATGGGTCTGCACCACTCGAGCGACGTGGGGCCCTGGCACGTGCTTCGCCGCACCTCGCCGGTGAAGGTCCACACCTTGGCCGATCTCCACGACTACGTGGCGCCCGGTGCGTTCCTCGGTGACGATCTGCCGGCGGTCTACCGCGACATCATCCGCAGCGCCAGTCCCGATACCTTTTCCTATCAACGATGATCGGGCGTCATGGTGGCGATCCGGCTGTGGCGCAAATACTCTTTCCCGCGCGAGGCAACGTTTGCGCGCGATCCGCGTAGGCTCTGATCATGGAACACGCACTGATACTTGGCGCAAGTGGCCTGGTCGGCGGCCATTGCCTGAAATTTTTGCTTCAAAACGACACCTTCGGCCACGTGACGGCCTTGGTGCGTCGCGACATCCCCGAAAACACCTTGTCGGTCCATCCGAAGTTGACCTGGCTCCCTTTCGATTTCAAGGACCCTGCGGCCTACGAGACGTTGCCCGCCACGGACGCCGTGTTCTGTTGCCTGGGCCAGCCGCTGAATCGGCTGCATCGCCACCGCGAGCTCCTGGAGGTGGATTGCCACTACCCGCTACGCGTCGCGCGGCGGGCCGCCTCGACGGGTGCCCGTCATTTCGCCATCGTCACGTCGAGTGGGATCAGCCGTTATTCGCCGCTCTTCTACTGCCGGGTCAAGGCGAGGGTCGAACGCGAGCTGGCCGAATTGCCCTTCACCAGCCTGCACCTGTTCCAGCCGTCGCTGCTGTTGGGAGAGCGGTCGGATCCCCACCCGTTACAGGCCTGGTGGGGTCGGGTTCTGACGCCCGCAGCCCCCTGGTTTCGCGGGCCACTGGGCCGGTTTCGTCCGGTGGCCGCCGAGGCGGTGGGGTTCGCCATGGTCCACACGGCGCTTCGACCCGAACCGGGCGTGGGTCGCATCCCGTCCCACCAGATCCAAGAGCTGTTCGCCCGTCATGCCCACGAGACGGAGTCGCTGCGAGGAACGTCCTTCGCACGGGAGCCCTGAGCGTTTTTGGGGCGAGCTCCGGTGTCGGCCGAAAGGACGGAGCCCGAGCACCCGAGAAAAAGGTGCCCCTTTCGGCGCCGTTGGTAGGATAATGGGGCTGCATCCGCGGAGGTGTTCGATGCACTTTTTGGATCGCCTGGTCGAAGAGCGCATTCGTGCGGCCCAGCGCGACGGTGCTTTCGACAATCTGCCCGGGAAGGGCAAGCCACTGGAGTTCGAGGATGACAGCGGTGTTCCCGAGGAGCTTCGTGTCGCTTACAAGATCCTCAAGAACGCCGGTTGTGTGCCGCCCGAAATGGCCTTGCGCAAGGAATTGGTGTCGCTTCAGGCATTGATCGAAACCGCCGAGGACGAACGCGCGGCATTGCGTTACCGGCGCCAACTCAATTTGAAGCGGTTGCAATTGGAGACTGCCATGCAGCGGTTGGGCAGGAACATTCCGCTGGATTATCTCGAGGCTGTCCAGGAAAAATTGAATTGAAACGAGCGCGGGGGAAAAGGCCGCGATTTGGCACTTCGGCCGCCGCGTGACGCATGCGTTTCCCACGAACAAGGAGCATTTTCATGTCGCACATCCGAGAACAACGTCCCCTGCGGGGTCTGATCCTCCTGGCCGCGGTGGCCGTGGCGCTGCTGCTCACGGCGTGTCACAGCGAGGCTTCCAAGTCGGAACCGGCCGAGATCGTCACCACCCGTTTTTCGGTCGAGGGGATGACGTGCGATTCTTGTAACCAGGCGATTCAGGGCGCAGTGGGCAAGCTCGCGGGGGTCGAATCGTGCGTGGCCGATTTCCAGACGGGCACCGCCGTCGTTCGCCACGACGCGGGTGCGGTTCCCGTGGCCACCCTGCAGGAGACGATCGATCGATTGGGCTACCAATCGAAACCCGAAGCCGCCAAAACGCCCGAGCCCGCCGCTTCGCAGTGAGGCCTTCCGAAGGACCCGAGTGTTCGCAGGCGGTAGGCGCCGGGCCCGCCCAGGGCACTGGGCCCACTGTCGAAGTGACTCCGCCTTGGCGTCCCTTTTGAAATGCGGGAACCTCCTACCGGTTTGCTTTGACGGAGAAGGTACACCGAACATCTTCGCTTCGCTCTTTTTTATCTTTAAAACGGTTGTTTGAGTGGCTTCGATTGGTGGAGCAAGCTGCTCCACCTACCGGCACGACGATCCACTCGGGATGCGGGAGCTGCCTGTTTGAGCCACTCCGAATGTCGGCCGGGCCGGCTTACCGCCCCTGACCAACCCACCGGCACGACGATCCGCTCGGGATGCGGGAACTCTCGGCTCGTGCCGCTACGTCAGGCCGTTGCGCTTCTTGCCGAATCGGGCCAGGATCGATTCGAACGCCAGATTCACCGTGGACGACTCGATGTAGATGATGAACTCCGTGGCCGTCGAGGAGACCTCGATCACGTTGATGCCCTGCAACGCCACCATCTGCAGCATCAGGTACAGCACTCCTGGCACCTCCAGGAACTTCTCGTGGAACTTCACCCCCACCGACGCCAGATCGCGGTGAATGTGCTTGAACGGCTCCCCGATCAATTGCTCCGCCGTTCCTAAGTTCTCGCTCTCGATGATTGCCGTGATCTCGCTGATTCCCTCCGTGATCGTCATGAACCCGTCCGCCTCGCGAATCGTGCCGTACAGCCGGTTCAATTCCGCGTGAGATTGGCGCGTCTTGTTCACGGTGAAGGAACACAAATTGGTGTGAATGTTGACCTTGTCGATGAAGAAATGCTCACGGGGCTTGCTCGTCACCGCCGACAACTCGCGCTTCAGGCGCGAGAGGTTCATCAACACCGCCGATTCCTGGACCTCCTTGTGACAACGCGCCTCGATCAACGGCAACAGGTAACGCGCCACCTGACTGAGGTTCAACAAGTCGTGGTGGAATCCGAGCGAGAGGAACTCGTTTTCCTGGACCAACTCGCGAATGGCGTCCGAGATCTTGCGCATGGGGCCTCCGCCTGAATTCAGGTAGTGTCAAAATCGAGAAAGTATAGATATTTAACATTTTGGATTTATTTTTCACTATTATCTATAAAAAATGTACCCCCGCCAACATCCGCGTTATTTGTTTTGGCCAACGAGGGTCCTCCCCCGGCCTCGTCGGGACGTCCCCCCGTCCCACCCACCTTTGGACAAATTTTGGAGAGGAGGCGGACATGACCACCGCACAAGCAACTGCCACGACCTTTGAATGCGTCGTTTGTGGCGCCCCCATCGAGCTCGGCGACGACACCCTGCAAGGCGAACTGATCGATTGCGGGGACTGCGGCACCGAGCTGGAAGTCGTCAGCACCCAGCCCTTTCTGATTCAGGAAGCGCCGCAGGAAGCTGAAGACTGGGGTCAGTGATCGGTTCCCCACCGGTGGCGGTCACCTGCTTCTTCGGTCTCGGCGTCGGGCCATCGTTCCGGCGCTGTTTGGAAGCGGGAACCGTCGCTTCGCTTTCTCGGCACGACGGGCCCTTCCCCCTACACCGGGCCCCATTCCCCAAGTACCCCATTTAAGGTGATTCATGCGTATCGGGCTTCTTCACTCGGTCATCCGCAAAGATGAAAAACTGCTGATCCAGGCGTTTCAGGCGCAACCCGACGTTACGTTGGTCCCCATCGACGATCGCAAACTCGCGTTTCGACCGGGCCGCCCGCCCGCTGATGTCGATCTGCTCCTGGCGCGCAGTGTCAGCCATTCGCGCAATGTGAACGCGGTTCGCCTGTTCGAGGCGGCCGGTGTGCGCTGCGTGAATCCCGGCCAGGTCATCGAAGTCTGCGGCGACAAGTTGCAAACCTCGCTGGCATTGGGTCGTGCCGATGTGCCCCAACCCGGTTTGCGGATTGCCTTTACCGAGGACACGGCGCTGGCGGCCATCGAAGAACTGGGCTATCCGGTCGTGTTGAAGCCGGTGACCGGTTCCTGGGGCCGTTTGATCGCCAAGATCAACGATCGCGAGGCGGCCGAGGCCTTGCTCGAGCACAAAGCGACCCTGGGTTCCTACCAGCACTCGATTTTTTATATCCAAAAATACGTGGAAAAGGGCGGCCGCGACATTCGCGCCTTCGTGGTCGGCGACCGCTGCATTGCCGCCATCTATCGCGACAGCGCCCATTGGAAGACGAACACCGCGCTGGGCGCCGTCGCCAGCAATTGCCCGGTGACCGAAGAGCTCGGCGAACTCAGCGTGCGTGCCGCTCGGGCCGTGGCCGGCGAGATCGTGGCGGTCGATCTGTTCGAAACCGCCGAAGGCCTGCTGGTCAACGAAATCAACGACACGATGGAGTTCAAGAACAGTATCGATACCACCGGTGTCGATATCCCCGCCGCGATCGCCGCCTATACGGTCGCCGTGGCGCGAGGCGAGCTTTCCCTATGCGATCGGCACGAGGTGGCTCATGTCTCGTGAGGTGCGCGTGGCCATCGCCGGAGGATCCGGCTACACCGGTGGGGAATTGTTGCGGCTGCTGCTGTTTCATCCCCACGTCCAGGTGCAACAAATCACCAGTGAGCGGTTTGCCGGGAAACCGGTGACCAAGGTTCATCCCAATCTGCGCAAGCTGACGCCGCTGAAATTCGACAAAATCGGCGATCTCCAACCCTGCGATCTGTTGTTTCTCTGTCTGCCCCATGGCGAGACCGCCAACCGTTGGGACGATTTCGTGCGACTGGCGCCCAAAGTGATCGACCTCAGCGCCGATTTCCGCCTGAACGACGCGGCCGCCTACCGCCACGCCTACAAGAAGCATCACCCACGCCCGGACCTGCTGCAGCGCTTCGTCTACGGGATTCCCGAGCTGCATCGCGACGAGATCCGCGACGCCGATTACGTGGCCAGTGCGGGCTGCAACGCCACCGCCACGATTCTCGGCCTCTACCCGCTTTATCGCGCCGGGGTGGTCGATCCGGAACGCACGGTGGTCGAAGTCAAGGTGGGCTCCAGCGAGGCCGGCAACCGCGCCAACGAGGGCTCGCACCACCCCGAACGCAGCAATTGCCTGCGCTCCTTCAGCCCCACCGGGCACCGGCACGTGGCGGAAATCACCCAGGAACTCAGTTTCGGAAGCAAAATCCAGGTTCATTTCTCGGCTACCGCGGTCGACATGGTTCGCGGTGCCTTGGCCACCAGTCACGTCTTCCTGAACCAGGGCCTGGAAGAGAAAGATGTCTGGAAAATTTATCGTGAACACTACGCGGCCGAGCCGTTCGTGCGCATCGTCAAGGAGCGCGACGGCATCTACCGCTATCCGGAGCCCAAGCTGTTGGCCGGTACCAACTTTTGCGACGTGGGTTTCGAACGCGATCCGGCCTCCGATCGGGTAGTCGTGATCAGTGCCATCGACAACCTCATGAAGGGTTCCGCCGGTCAGGCGGTTCAGGCCCTCAATCTGATGTGCGGCTTCGAAGAACGCACGGCTCTGGAATTTCCAGGGCTACACCCGGTTTGAGGGAGGAGGGAAGCAATCATGTGTCGCCTGTTGATCACCCGCGCCGATGTGTCCTTTTCGATTTCCGAACGCTTGGCTCCCTTCGCGGAGATGTGCCGCGCCAGCAAGGAATACCAGGGCCACGGCTGGGGCATGGCCTGGCTGGATGGGGAGACCGGGCGGTGGTGTTTCCACCACGAGATCACGCCGATCTGGGAAGACGAGCTGGGTGGCTTCGGCCGGACCCGGCTCTTGGTGGTTCACGCCCGCAGTGCCTTCCGCAACGAGGGCATCGTGGTGGATAACAACATGCCGTTCTACGACGGCCGCCGGGTCTTCATTTTCAACGGGGAATTGCACGGCGTGCGCATTCGCTCCGAGGGCCGTATCGGCGCCGAGAAGATCTTCAATTTCATTCGTCGCTTCGACCGTGGCGATCTCCAGGCCGCACTGGCCAAGGGATCGCGCATCATTCGCTACCGCAGCGACTACGTTCGGGCCTTCAACCTGGTCATGGTGGACGGCGACCGGATTCATCTCGCAAGTCACTTCAGCGAAGATCCCGAGTACTTCACCATGTATCGTCGCGAACGCGGCAACGAAATCTCTTTTTGCTCGCAGCCCCTGGGTGACCACTGGTCGCCGCTGGAAAACGGCACGGAATTGGTGGCTTGAGTATGGGACAGCGGGAGCGAAGCGCATGTTGATCGTCAAAATCGGTGGTGGCGCCGCCATGAATCTGGAGGGGATCGCCCGCGACCTCGCGGCCCTGTCGCGACCGGCGGTTCTGGTCCTGGGTGCCAACGCGGCCCGCAACGATCTGGCCGAGCGGCTGGGTACCCCGATCCGCACGGTGACCTCTGTCTCGGGCTACAGTTCGGTGCTGACCGACGATGCCACGATGGACCTGATCCTGATGGCCTACGCGGGATTGCGCAACAAGCAGATGGTGGCCCTGTGCCAACGGCACGGCGTCAACGCCTTCGGCCTGACCGGTATCGACGGCGGTCTCGTGCGCGGGCGCCGCAATCGCGGCATCAAGACGATCCAGGACGGGCGCAAGATGTTGCTGCGCGACCGGTCCGGCAAGCCGCAGGAGATCAACACCGAACTGCTGCACCTGCTGCTGGATGCGGGCACCACGCCGGTCATCGGCATCCCCATCCTCGACGAGCACGGCATCGCGATCAACTCCGAGAACGACGACATCGTGGCGCTGTTGCACGCGTCGTTGCAGGCCGAGCAGGTGGTGCAGTTGATCGAGGCTCCGGGCCTGCTCGCCGATGCCGACGATCCCCAGAGCAAGATCGATGAACTGACCCCTGATCAACTGGCCGAGTGGGAAGGCCGCGTGCAGGGGCGCATGCGACGCAAATTAATGGCCCTCAACAAGTTGCTCAACGCGGCGCCGACCGAATTGATTTTGGCCGACGGTCGCGGCGAACATCCGCTGGCGGACGCGCTGGCGGGGAAGGGAACGGTGGTTTCATGTCAGCCGCAGACCTGTTGAATCAACGCGAAGGGGCCGCTGGTACGGGATCCTCGTCCGGAGAGCCGGACGCGATCGCCGCCACCCAGGCCCAATACGAACTGGACGTCTACGGCAAGCGCGGCCTCACCCTGGTGCGCGGTGAAGGCGCCTTGGTCTACGACCGGCACGACCGTGCCTACCTCGACTGTATCGCCGGCATCGGCTCGGCCAATCTGGGTCACGCCCATCCGGTCGTCGTGGAAGCGGTGCAGCGCCAGGCCGCCCGGTTGATCACCTGCCCGGGCATTTTCGCCAACGACGCCAAGGCCGAACTGCTGGAGGCCTTGGTCGCGGTGGCGCCCGAGGGCCTGAACCGCGCCTTTCTGTGTAATTCCGGTACCGAATCGGTGGAAGCCGCACTCAAATTCGCGCGACTCGCCACTGGCCGCAAGCGGTTCGTGACCGCCAAGCGCGCCTTCCACGGCCGAACCTTCGGCGCCATGAGCGCGACCCACGAACCCAAGTACCGCGAAGGCTGCGAACCGCTGGTTCCCGGCTTCGAACACGTGCGTTTCAACGACGTGGACGCGCTGCACCAGGTCCTGGACGAGAGCGTGGCCGGTCTGCTGCTGGAAGTGGTGCAGGGCGAAGGCGGCGTCTACCCGGCCGATGCCGCCTATCTGGCCGAGGCGCGACGTCTCTGTGACGAAAAGGGTGTCCTGTTGATCATCGACGAGGTGCAGACCGGGTTTTGCCGCACGGGCCGATTCTTCGGCTGCGAACACTACGATCTGCGGCCCGACATCATGTGCCTGGCCAAGTCGATCGCCGGCGGGTTGCCGATGGGTGCCGTGCTGGTCAACGACGAGATCCAAATCCCACTGGGTAAACACGGTTCGACCTTTGGCGGTAACCCGCTGGTGTGCGCCGTGGCGACCGCCGTCATTCGCGAGATGCGCGAGGCCAATTTGGCGGAACGGGCCGAGTCGTTGGGCAACCGCTTCGTGCAGTCGTTGCAGCGCGACAAGCCCGAGTTGGTGCGTGAGATCCGCCAGGTGGGCCTCATGATCGGGATCGGCCTGCGAGTTCGTTCGCGGCCCTATCTGGGCGCGCTCATGGAGCGCGGCATTTTGGCCATGCCCGCGGGAACCAGTACCTTGCGTTTTCTTCCGCCTTTGGTGATCACCCCCGCGCAAATCGACGAGGTCGTCGCGCGTCTACGGGAGGTTCTCCAAATCCGCTTCTGAAAAAGACGAGTTATCGATTGTCCAAAGGATATGTCGCTTCGAGGGAATCCTCTTCGGATTCGAGACCGCCTCGAGGAGGCATGTCACTTCTCTCCAATGGGTCGGGAGGCCCCCACCTCCCGGCCTCTTTTCCGCCCTGTGCGGGAGAGCCCCGATTCCTTCCAAAGGAAAGGTGGTCCCACCACCATACTCGACCCCTATCGGGTTGCGGCCGGGCTCGCTCGGCCGCTTTTTTCCACAACCGATTGTGCGCCAGGTGTCGCCCCCGCTTTCGTGGCGAGCATCGCTTCTCCGCGAAGATGCTCGCTGCGGAAACCAGGATCCCACGGGATCCGTCAAAGGCTCGAAACACCTTGTAAGGCGGAGGATCCCTCGGATCTTCCGCCCTTTTTCACGGGCGGGTTCGCTTCGAAGCGTGGGGGCGGCGTGTAGGGCTGGTAGCCCGATAAACCGAACAACATCAGAGCATTACGCGGAGGGGCGAAGCGTCAGCCCCGCAGGGGAGACCCCACCAAAGCCGAAAAGCCCAAAGTTCCCGCATTGTGAGTGGAGCGTGATGCCTGTAGGTTGAGCAGCCTGCTCAACCAATCGAAGCAAATTAATTAATATCAGAGTGTTACCTTAGAGAGCGAAGCACCAGCCCCCGCAGGGGAGACCCCACCGAAGTCAAGAAGCCCAGAGTTCCCGCATTGCGAGAGGGGCGTTTTGCCGGTAGGTTGGCCCGCTGGGCCAACGCCTCGGAGCAACCCAAGTAACAATAAGCAGTTACGCCAAAGAGCGAAGCGCCAACCCCCGCAGGAGAGATCCCACCGAAGTCAAGAAGCCCAGAGTTCCCGCATCGTGAGAGGGGCGTGATGCCTGTAGGTTGGCCCGCTGGGCCGACGCCTCGGAGCAACCCAAGTAACAACAAACAGTTACACCAAAGAGCGAAGCGCCAACCCCCGCAGGGGAGACCCCACCGAAGTCGAGAAGCCCAGAGTTCCCGCATCGTGAGAGGGGCGTGATGCCTGTAGGATAGTCTGTTGTGTGTCAACCCTAAAATTGGGGGAGGAATGCGGAAATCTTGTCAGGTTTTGCACATCTTTTCCGCAGACGCACACTTTTGAAAATCCTCCTGGTACGGAACTCCTGTTTTTAGAATTGCCCGCATGAGCACCAACAATTTGCGCATGACCGCCACGACAGCGGCCTTTTTCGACTTTCCTTTGCGTATCAACCGCTCGTAGAATGTTTTCATTTGTTCGTTAAAACGGCAGGCTGTCAGCGCAGGCATGTAAAGCCCCGCTCGCAGTACCGCTGAGCCTTTGCGACTTATAATCGTCGTTTTTTTCACCGAGGTCCCCGATTCGAACTTTGACGGGTTTAACCCTGCAAATGCACCGACTTGGCGGCTTCGCGCAAATCTTCGGAGATCTCCCATTTCAGCGATGACCATTACAGCAGTGAGGAAACCGATCCCTTTTATCGTGCATAACAAGTCCACATCCTTCTTGAGTTTTGGGGTCCGGTTGAGAAGCTTTTTGATTTCCTTCTCGACCCGATCGATATGGTCTTGTAGCTCCTTGAGATGTTTTTTTCGAATCTTCTGAACCGCTTCGATTTGCAGCGGCTGACCTGCCCGATTCCCCTCGGCTACCTGGAGTTCGACATACTCCTGCCTGCATCGCCACAAGTCCTTGAGAATCTGATAGGTCCGACTCGGAATCGTTTGAATTTTAGGTTTGCGTTCTTGACCGAAAAGGGCAAGCAATCGAGCATCCACCCGATCGGTTTTATTTCGAAGACCTCGGCTTTTTGCGTAAGCGGCCGTGAGCGAGGGGGTGATCATACAGATGGATGGCCCCTTGTTCATCGACAGCCACAAACGTAATTCCTCGGCGTATCTTCCACAGTCCTCCATCACGACCCAGACATGCTCTTTGAAAGGTTCGGGAAACCCAAGAGCCTCATCAAGCCAGGTCAAGGCATCTTCTGCCCCTGTGAGAGTCCTTGGGAATTTACGAGCGGGAATGCGGTGAAATGGGATGTCTTTCTCGAATGGGACGCCTTTCTCGGTGGAAACATAAGCGATATCGAAGGTGTTTTTGCTAACGTCAATGCCGGTCCAGGCGGTTAGGGTCTTGGTCATGAAGAGCCTCCACAATGCCGAAGAGGTGAAGGACGGTACACACCGCAAAAGCCAAACCTGCAAAAACACGGACTTGAAGAATCCCAGATAGTCTGCGGTTTTCAACGGTGTGGAAAGGGTGAGATGAGCAAAATCCTACAGACGAGCTACCCACCAGGGCGCTCAGGTTGGTCGAAGGCTTCATCTCACCCGGCGACTCTGGTCGGCCGGCCGGAGTCGCCTAACCGTCTACCTAAAAAGTTTTCCACAAGATTCACAGTTTCCACAAAAAGAAAAAAAGAAGCAAAAAAAGAAAAAGGCTACGGCTGTGACGAACTGAATATTAACCATAGAGCTTGAACTCTATGGTACAGGTTGGCCCGCTGGGTCGACGCCTCGGAGCAACCCAAGTAACAACAAGCAGTTACGCCAAAGAGCCAAGCACCAACCCCCGCAGGGGAGACCCCACCGAATTCGAGAAGCCCAGAGTTCCCGCATCGTGAGAGGGACCTAACGCCTGTAGGCTGATCCGGGCCGCGGAAGCCGCTTGTTCAACCAATCGTGAAACTTGGACGAGCTGCCGCCCCTTGTTCGAAACCGCTACAACTTTTCGGCTGGCAGGACGGCGCTCTCGGCAGGTTTGAGACTGCCTGACCGAATAGCTTCGAAAGTCGGCCCAGCGGGTTTGGCGTCCCTGACCAACTTACTGGGCTTGGCGTCCCTTTCAAGATGCGGGAACTTCCTACCGGTTTGTTTTGATGGAGAAGGTACACCGAACATCTTCGCTTCGCTCTTTTTTTATCTTTAAAATGGTTGCTTGGGTGGCTTCGAATGGTGGAGCAAGCTGGCCTGGGCGGCCCCCTCACCTACAGGCCTGACATCCCTCTCATGATGCGGGGATTATGGGCCCTGCGACTTCGTTGGGGCGTGACGAGGGAAGTTATCGGCTTCGCTCTTTGGCGTAACCCTCTTCTGTTTGTTGAGTTACTTCGACGCGTCGGCCCAGCGGGCCAACCTACAGGTCTGACGCCCCTCTCACGATGCGGGGATGATGGGCCCTGCGACTTCGTTGGGGCGTGACGAGGGAAGTTATCGGCTTCGCTCTTTGGCGTAACCCACTTCTGTTTGCTGAGTTACTTCGACGCGTCGGCCCAGCGGGCCAACCTACAGGCCTTACGCCCCTCTCACGATGCGGGAACTTTGGACTTTGCGGCTTTGGATTGGGGTCGTGGGGGAAATGATCGGCTTCGCTCTTTGGCGTAACCCACTTCTGTTTGTTGAGTTACTTCGACGCGTCGGCCCAGCGGGCCAACCTACAGGTCTGACGCCCCTCTCACGATGCGGGAACTTTGGACTTTGCGGCTTTGGATTGGGGTCGTGGGGGAAATGATCGGCTTCGCTCTTTGGCGTAATTTATTGATTGTAGTTGCTTGGGTTGCTTCGAAAGTCGGCCCAGCGGGCTTACCGCCCCTGACCAACCAACCGGGCAGGACGACGCCCTCGGCTTGCGGGAACTGCGGTGGCGAGTCGCTTCGATTCGCTGGCCGAAACCAACGAACGGCGCCGCGAAGACGCCGCCCGTCGTCGTCGAGATCACGCCGCCTCGCGGGACAGGACCATCCCGCTCCAGGCCAGGCCGGCGCCGACGATCACCATCACGATGCGATCGCCCTCCCGAAATCGATCCCAGTTCTGGCTGAAGACGCTGGGGGCGCCCGCTGCACCGCCATTGCCGTATTCGTCGACATTGAACAGGTGACGTTCGCCGTCGATGTTCATTCGCTTGCAAATGGAGCCCAACAGCCGCAGGTTACCCTGGTGGCCGATGAAGTAGAACGCGTCGCCGGGTTGGTTGCAGCGCTGGTCCAGGTCGGAAATCATGCTGACCGACTTGCTGATCGCGAATTTCTGTACCGCCGCGCCGTCCTGAACGAAGTGCCCGCCGCGCGCGATTTTCACCTTGTCCCACCCTTTGGGGTCGGTCTTGAAATCGGAACAACAGAATCGCCAGGGCCCGGGCACCTGGCTCGAAATGACCACCGCGCTGGTGGCGTCACCCCACAACACCGCCGTTTTCCGATCGTTGTAGTCGACCGTGCGGGTGTTGTTCTCGGGGTTGACCACCAGGACGTACGGCGGCAACGCACTCGGTTCCATCTTGCTGAGAAAGTGAAGCTGGGTGCCGAAACTCGAACAGGCCGTGCCCATGTCGAAGGCCGGCGCCTCGATGCCCAACTCGGCGGCGATCACGGAAGCCTCGGCCGGCGTGGAGAATTGCGGCGAACAACCGCCCGCCACGACCAGGCCGATGTCCTCGGGTCGAAGCCCGGCTCGCTCGATCGCCATTCGGGCCGCCATGGCCCCGGTCTTCGCATTGCTGTAGAGCGCGGCCTCCTCGGCTTCGCGCGGGTTGGCGTTTCGCGTGTGTCGAATGTAGTCGAGCGGCAGGACCGTGCGCCGTTTGCGGATCCCCACCCGCTGCAGCGTCCAGTTGGCGTCGGTCCCGATATCGAGGCTCTCCAGAAAATCATTGTCGATCACATTTTCAGGGTGAAAATGCCCCGCCCCATGAAGAAACAACATATCCAAATCCTCTTAATACCTTGGCAGTATTAAACCAAAACAGTGAAAGCGTTCTTGCGGAACGACATACCGCAGAATCAAGTCAAACTCAGGAAACAGTCCAGGGGTCGATGCCGGCCTTCAGCCGCGTGCCCGGATCGAGTCGGGCGGCTACGGCGAACGCGGCAATCGGGTCTCTCCCGGGAAGCGGGCGACGGAGCCCATGGGAGAGCGTCATTGATGAATCCGGCCGGCGGTGCGCCGGCCAAGGTCGACGGATGGTTGACTCCGACGCGAAGTCGGCAGCAAAAGTCTTCGATCAGTTCCCCGTTCCGCCGAAAAACGCGGCGGAAGAGGATGCTGGAAGATCCTCCTCGAATGAAGCGTGCCGGCCATGAACGCCGAAGATGTCGGCCCCGTGAGTGCCGTACACGCGGGCCATCTTAGCACGTCCGGGAGACAAAAAGGTGAGCGCGGCCACGGAGGAGCCGACGATGCAAGCCCCTCGTTTTAATGAAGAACCATTCATTGTTCGAGCGGTGCCCGCATCTCGATTCGAACCAGCGGCTACCCCGGATCGGGGGCGAGAACGGCTCCTGTCGCCGGGCGAATTGGACCGGGCGCTTTGGTTGGTTGGTGAGCGCGCTCGATCGGTGTCGGGTGGAATGGATTCAGAATTCCGACGCCAGGAAAGCGCGTATCCGCAGGGTCACCGGTGCCGAGGATACGTCGTTGTTGAAGCCGGATCGGTGATCCTGCATCTCGTGTTGCCGGGAGAAAGTTTCGATTTGGGTGCGCGGGATCAGTGCGGATCCGCCAGTCCTGTTCGATAATGGAGCGACGCGAATCACGCGAGCCGATGGGAGTTGTCATTGTACCTTTTGAAAAACGCCAGAATCTTCGCGCCTCGCGACATCGGGGTTCAGGACCTGTTCCTTGCCGGAACGCAAATTTGCGCCATGGGTTCGCGCCTGGATATCGCCGGAAATCTGCCGGTGGAAGTCCTGGATTGCAGCGGCCGCACGGTCATCCCCGGGTTGATCGACGCCCACGTCCACTTCAACGGTGCCGGTGGCGAGGCGGGTCCCAGCTCGCGCACGGCGCCGCTCGACGTGGGCCAGTTCATCGAGGGCGGTGTGACGTCCGCGGTGGGTTGCCTGGGCATGGACGGCTATTTCCGATCGGTGCGCGAGCTGTTGCTCAAAGCCAAGGGCTTGACCGAGCAGGGGCTTTCTTCGTGGATCTACACCGGCGCCTACCAGATCCCCACGCCGACCATCCTCGACTCGGTGGTGGAGGACATCGCCCTGTTCAGCGAAGTGGTGGGTGTCGGCGAACTGGCCATTTCCGATCATCGCTCCTCTTCGCCGACCACGCTCGAACTCGTCAAAATCACCAAACAGGCCCGCAACGGCGGCCTGCTGGGCGGAAAGAGCGGCATGGTCCATTTGCACATGGGCGACGAGCCCGATCCGTTTCGGCCGATCCACGAGGCGGTCGAGACCACTGAACTCACCTACAAGAATTTCTACCCCACCCACATCAACCGCAACAGCCACATCTTCAAGGATGCCGTGACCTATGGGAAACAGGGCTTCGTGGACCTGACGGCCTGTTCGTACCCATTTTTTCCGGAGGTGGAGGTCAAGCCCAGCCGTGCAATGCGCGAGCTTCTGGAGGGCGGCGTGCCTGCGGCGCACGTGACGATCTCGTCCGATGCCGGCGGTTCCCTGCCCCATTTCGACGAGCACGGTCACTGTACCGGTGTGGACGTGGGCCGACCCGACTCGATTCTGCGCGAAGTTCTCGATGCGGTCGAGGAAGGGGTCCCGATGGAGGTCGCGGTCCAAATGGCCACGGCCAATCCGGCCGATATCCTCAAACTGCCCCGCAAGGGTCGCCTGGCGGTGGGCCACGACGCGGATCTGGTGTTGTTGCGTGGGCGGGAGATCGAAGGCCTTTGGAGCCGGGGTCGACGCCTCAAGTGACGTGCCCTTTCGCTGGGTGAGCACGCGTCCTTGGGGCTGGACCTGTCGGCGGCCGGCATCGGCAGGGTTTCGCCCGATTTGGTGGGCTCCTGTGAGTCGGCGCACGCACGCAACAGGCGCGCCACGACGTCATTGTGGCCGCCGGCGACGGCGTAGGTGAGCGCCGTCCAGCCGCTGCACATCCCGCTCTCACGTCGGTCCGGCCTCGGCGACCAGAAATAAGCGCCGCAGTGCCGTTGTTGTATCGTCAAAACCCGCTTCGACGTCACCAACCCACTCAAAGCATAAGGAGCCCAGGATGTCTCGACATGCCGCTTCTCGTTTGGCGCCCGCGATCTTGACCCTGCTTTTGTTCAGTTGCCTTCCCTTCAAGCCTTGGGGGGGACCCGGCGAGGTGCGCCACCGCGACCTGCCGAAGCTGAAGCGCTTGGCGGGGGATCCGGTGCGGCGGCTGGGCCGGCCCGACTCGATTCCCTCGCTCGACGATCCGCGCTTCGTTCCCGGCGCGGAGGCCGATTTCATGCAGGACCACGAAACGGTGCTCGGCGTGGTGCACCATGGCCAAGCCAAGGCCTATTCGCTTTGGCACTTGGACCGTCACGAGATCGTCAACGACGTGGTGGGGGAGACCCCGGTCGCGGTCACCTGGTGACCCCTGGCGCACACGGGCGTCGTGTACGTCCGCCCAACCATCGAGGACCAACCGGTCGAATTCGGCGTCTCTGGTAAACTGTGGCGCAATGCGCTGATCATGTACGATCGCGCCACGCTCTCGCTGTGGAGTCAGGTGACCGGGGGTGCCGTGGCCGGGCCCTTGACCGGCAACGACCTGGAAACCCTACCTGCGCAGCTCACCACCTGGTCGAACTGGCTGGCGCGCTATCCCGCCACCCTGGTCTTGGCGAAACCCAAGCAGGAGAAGGCGCCCTATTCGCTGTACTTCAAGAGTCGAGGCTGGGTAGGGCCGTTCGGCTCGAAGTATCGCGATAAGCGCCTGCCCAAAAAGGAGTTGATCTGCGGTCTGAGCACCACCGGCCGACCTTTTGCGGTGCCGCGGAGAACCTTGCGAAAGAAAACCCTGATCCAGGTGATCGACGGAGCGAACCTGGTGATCCTGGTGTCCCCGCCCGGTGCCGATACGGCCCTGGCCTATGGGATCCCGACCGATGGTGAAGCGGGCGTGTCGGACTTTTCCTGGGACCGGGATGGAACCCAACATGTCCTGGTAGATGGGTCGACGGGCTCGCGCTGGTCCTGGCAGACCGGCACCTGCATTGCCGGGTCGAGGCGGGGCGAGGTTCTGGATGCGGTACCCGTTCGGCTCATGTACTGGAACGTGTGGGTTCACTACTATCCCGAGACCGAGGTGATTCGGGAGTGACCGGTTCGAGACGTACCCGATGGTGGTTTCGTTCTCCATCCAAGCCTGGTTTCGGCCGATGGAACACCGGGGGAAGCGTCGCATGGCATGGAGACACATGTGGGGTTGGGGTTACCACCGTCGCTCTCATCGATGAGTTGCGCTGTCCTTACAGCAAAGCAGCGCAGATTCACCGACCTTTGGGTTGGGGCATCGTGGATGCGTTGCTTGTTCAGGCTACGTCCCAAGCTTTGGTCATCTTGGATAACATTTCAGATAAAAAACTATGTTGGTGGCCCGACGGAAGTTTATCTGTCTTTTTCTCGAGCCTTTCGATCATTTGTTCCGGTGTGGCGCCGTTGGTACTCGTGATCTCGCCTTCGCTTTCATAGAATTCTTTTTTCACATGGGTCATAAGGTTGTCCAATATTGCATAGTCCTGGGATTTGAGAGGGGTTCCAGGAGGCGGTGGTTGGTAAGGTTGGTAACTTTTGGCTACCAGATGGAGGAAGGTATGGACTTCGTCCAGGCCGATGTTGTGTTTTAAGATGAGATTGGCAACGTCCGTTTTGTTATTCAAGGTGTCCGGGTTGCTGACCCGCGTGATGGGCGCCTTGTCGATTTTGGTGGCGGCCATTTCGATACTTGGTTTTGCTTGGCCGAAACGCACCGAGTTGCCGGCGAGTTTCCAGAGGGACCTGTTGGATTCGGCGTACTCTTCGTTAAAGGCGGCATGGTGTTCGGCCATGACCTCGTTTCCGAAGTAACTGACTTTGTCAATGTGAGATACATCCAAATCATCGCCGAAAAAAGCCTGTGGGTCCTGAATCAACTCCTGCCAACCCCGTTCTCCTTCAATCGCCTTGTAAAAGAGTGATCTCCCGGTTTTGTCACTCAAGTTGACACTGAGTACGTCAGCCGTCGAAAAGTTGACGGAGTCCTTTATCTCATGCTTCATCAGGGTCACCAGGTCTTCGAGGGTTTCCAACCGGGTATGGCCTTTCAATTCGGCCCGTCGCGCGGCCAAGAGTGACTTCGAAGCCGAGGACTCCGGACCCTTGCCCGCCTGGGTTGGAACTTTTCCTCGAGCACTTTGGGCGGTTGGTTTGGATTCGTTCCGTTTGGTGCTCAATTTCGCCGCCGTTTGAGACGTTTTTTGCCCTTGATCCGTGCCTTTGGTATGGCTTTTTTGATGGGCCTGTATGCTCTGAGCCGAAGTATTCACGTGTCTATTCGAGATATTGTTTTGCATCATGTAGCTCCTTTTTTCTTGATAAGCGAATAAGAAGTAGCGGCGATGGAGAGTTGCCATACGCATGAACCGGAAATGTTCGTCTGCGCCTTTGTGGCTCTTTATGTGATTAATATAAAGGTGCTTCTATGAGTAAACTGTTTAATATTTGTAATTGAGTGTGTGTGATTTTTTAGGTGATGCCTGCTTTCTGTTGACGGTAACTATGGATTATCGCTACAGAGGTCGCAACGAGTGCCGTGTTCGAGCGGTTCTCTTATGAAATGTTATTATGTTTATGGCACATTGAGCACTTGGTGTTCCGGGGGTTCGGAAAGCACGTTGGCTCGCCACACGGAAGCACTGGAGGCCTCTCGGGCGAGCATCGAGCCGAAAACCGACAGCGGAAGACGCGTCACACCCCGGCCGATTCGGAGGGTTTCGTTCAATGAACCTCTGGTTTCGGGCAGGGATCAGAAAAGAGCTCAGTAAGAAGCGGTATCCTGGTCGTCGCTCAGGGTCGCCAAAATGGGTTCCGATGTCCAAGTCAGGTGGATTCGGGCGCCGCCAAGTGGGCTGTCCAAGGCCTCCGCGCGGCCGCCGTGCGCCAGCATGATTTGATGGACGATCGCCATGCCCAACCCGAAGCCTACGGTTTGGCGTGAACGGCTTTCTTCCAGGCATTCGAATGGGATGAATACCCGTTCCCGGTCCTCGCTGGGAATGCCGGGACCATCGTCGTCCACGAAAAGAGATAGGTGCGGACCTTTGTGTTCCAAGGTGACCGCGATGGTCGAGTCGGCATAGCGTTGTGCATTGCGAATGGTGTTTTCGACGGCTTGTCGCAACAAGCGGAGATTGCCCATGCAACTGACTTCCTTGCCCATGTTCAAAGAGGAATTCAGGTTCGGTTTCAACTCCCACAAGTCGGAACACAGATCCTGTAACATGCGGCTCAAGGGGATCATCTGGAAGGTGATGCTCTTATGATGATGGGAGAGGCGCGCCCACTGAAGCATTTCCTTGGCGAGCGATTCCATTTCCTCGATATCGCGGTCCATTTTGGCCAACAATTTTTTGCTCGAGTCAGGCTCCGTGCATCCATAAAGCATGTCCATCGCGAGTCTCAATCGCGCCAAGGGCGTCCGTATCTCGTGGTTGAGCGCATGGGTGATCACCTTTTGCTCCTGCACCATCCTGTCCATGCCCTGGGCCAAACGATTGATGCTGACGGCCAATCGCACCAGCGAATGGGGACCCTCTTCGGGAGCTCGAACCTCGAAATCACCTTTGCTCATGGATTCCGCGGAGTAAATCAAATGGTCCAATAGATTCATGACGGGCCTCGCTGTGAAAAAGGAGATGATCAGTACGGCAACCAGCAGGATCAGGTGGATGAGGGCGGGGACCACCAGCTCGCCGGGGCTCCTCGGTTGCAGCGTCACGATCAGAAATTCGCCTTGCTCCGGAAAGTGAACCAGTGTTTGCAAATGGGCGGAAACCAGCCCGGTGTCGATGCGTTCGACGGGCTGGCCTTGCTCGATCAACGCGCGCTCGGTCGTCTCGAGCGCGACTTCCGTTTCGCTCTTGAATTGCGAATGCCATGTGCCGCGAATCCTTCTGAGCCCCGAGTTCGCGTGCAGCGGGCTCGTCTGGGTTTGAAGGGCTTGAACGATGAGGGCGACGTAGTCGCGATGGACTTCGATGATGTGGTCGATAAAGAGGGATCGCGTGACCAGGGCCATCGAACAGACGGCCAAGCAAAAGATGGCCAAGGTTTGAATGAGGTGGCGGACCGTCGAGAAATACATCTTGCCAGCCTAGTGAGGAACGACCAAATATCCCTGGCCCCAAACCGTCTTGATGTAGGTTCGCTCGGGTGCAAGGGCCTTGAACTTCTTGCGTAAGCCGGAAATGCGCATGTCGATGGCGCGGTCCAGCCCGTCGTATTCCACCCCCTTGATGGCGCGGTATATTTCGTCACGGCTCAAAACTTTGCCCATGTTGCCGATCATGTACCACAGCAATTCGAACTCCGCGTCGGAAATGTCCAATTCCTGGTCCGCCACGGTAACGGTGCGGGTCGTCCGGTTCATTACCAGGTCCTGAACCTGAATCTTGCCCCGGTCGTCCTCCTGGTTTCCCGCGCGCCGCAACAGGGAACGAATGCGCGCCATAAGAATGTTGGAACGAAAGGGTTTGGTGATGTAATCGTCGATGCCCGTGTTCAATGCCGTGACTTCGTTCAGGTCCTCGTCGACCGCGGTGAGCATGAGAATCGGACCCTGGTAATGTTGTCGGACGCGTCGGCATACCTCCAGCCCATTCATGCCTGGCATCATCATGTCCAGAATGACCAAGTCAGGCACGGTATCGATGATTTTCTTCAGGCCCGAGGGCCCGTCGGGTGCGTGATCCACCTGGAACCCCTCACAATCGAGAAACTCGGTCAAGAGTTCGACCATGAGTAAATCATCTTCGACGAGTAGTATTCGAGGCATGGTTTTTTCCTTATCGCCACCTTCCGGTGATCGATTGCGTAGCGATGGCAAGGAGTCCTCATTGACGGCTCCGCACCCGGTGGCATGCGCGGATCGGCGAAACGATCCTGGCCATGGTTTGGCAGGATCGGATTGGCCGCGACTTCTTGAATGAAAAAAATCATATCAAAACGAATTGTCAGAAAATGTCAGAAAATGGTCGTTTTATTTTTTGTGGGTAGAAAGGGGTGAGCCCAAGAAATCGATCGATTCGTTCGGGGTTCTCGATGCATGCCATCGCTGCAACGCCTCTTCCGCGTGATAATGCTGTTCACCCAGGCGTTGGACCAGGTTCCGATAGGAGGTTTCCAACAAGGTCGCGGCGCGGGCACGGTGCCTCGTTCGGCTCAGGGCCTTGCCTTCGATCGAGGCCAGGACCTGGAAGTATTCGTGATCCGTGGGCAGGCTGCCCGCAAGGTAGGCACGGGCTTCTTCCAGGTGGATCAGGGCCTCGTCGATGTGTCCCAAGTCGGTTTCGATATCGGCCAATTCCCCCAGGGCCTCCGCGATGAGGTAGGGGTCCTCTCCGGTGGATGTCCGCCATCCCGCCAGCAACCCTTTCAGAAAGTCTGCAGCACCTTGTAGATCTCCTTGGATGTGTAGGAGCCGCACGTGTAGAAAGTCCACTTGGGACCTGACCCTCGGTATCTTCAGGGCCCGAGCTTCTCGTTGCACCCTGTCGAGCAGGGGCGTCGCTCCATCGATGTCACCGCACCTCAGGCGGACTGCGATCAGACTGACCTTGAGACCGCAACTCATTTGGTGGGGATCGGGAAACAATGCCTGGGAGATGTTCAATGCCCTTTCAAAATGTGATTCAGCCTGTGACGTTCGCCCATCGAGGTAATATAAAAAGCCAAGTGACCACAATCCTTCTGCGTAGCGCAGGCTATTCTCTCCCAGTGTTTCCCTGCAGCGTTCCAGTGCTTGGAGGAGTAGTTTTTCGGCATCGTCGTATTTGCCTTTCGTCATATAGGTATGGGCGAGGTTGGCCATCGCGATCCCGACGTTGGGATGGGAGTGGTTACCCAATTCGGAATAGATCGCGATGACCTTCTCGTATCGTTTCTCAGCCGCGTCGAGATCGCGTTTTTTGCTGGAAACATTCGCCAAATTGAACAGGGTGAAGGCCACATCGGGATGGATCTCACCAAACAACTCTCGCCTAAGTGTCAAACTCCGCTGGTGATAGGATTCCGCGGTGTCGTACTTTCCCTGATCGGAATACATGGCGCCCATATTCATGAGGATGCTTGCGACGGATGGATGTTTTCTGCCATATGTTTCGATCCGAATGGCCAACACGTTCTGGAACTTGGATTCGGCCTGCTGCCATTGACCCCGTTGGCTATGTAGAATGCCCAGGTTATTGAGCACCCTACCTACCTTCGGGTGGGTATCGCCCAGTTGTTCCCTGAAGATTTCCAACGTGTTGCGAATATGGTCTTCGGCAATGGCCAGATCACCCCGATCCCAAAAGATCAGCCCCAAATTGAGGTAGCTTTCGGCGACCTGGAGATGGTTTTTGCCAAAGTGGCCAATGTTGATTTGAATTGATCGCCGAATGGTTTCTTCGGCCTTTTCGTAATCGCCTTTCTCTTTCTGCAGGATCCCCACTTTGGTGAGAAGCTCCGCTTCGCGAGGGGTTTGCTCGCCCAACAGGTCGCGGGTCAAGATGACGGCGCGATTATAATATTCCTGGGCCTGGACGTAGTCTCCCCTTTCTTGGAGCAACGTCCCTCTACGGGCGAGGCAGGCGATCCAATTGGGGTGCCGTTCCCCGAAAAGGTCGGCGATGATGTGGTCCGCCTCGTTAAACATGTCCTCTGCTTCTATGAGCTTGCCGCCTTTTATGTATTGAATGCCCAATTCGGCCTTGGTTTTGGCCACCTGCACGTGGTGGTCACCGTAGTAGGCCCGCTCCGCCGCCAAGATCTGGCGGTATTCCTCGATACTGGGTTTGATGGATCCCAGGAGCGATAGCAAACGGGCCTGGTTTCGGCGCAAATTCATTTGTTCTTCGCGAGGTAGGTATGCCAAATATTCCGCGGCTGCCTTCAGGGCCGTTTTGGCATGCACGTACTGGCCGGACTTCAGCCACAGCCGACCGTATGCGTGTTCCAGTCTCGCATTTTTCAAGGGGCCCATATCGGAATCCTGGCCGAGATCATCCAGCAGGTGTTTGGCTTCCCGGTAATCGCCTTTGACGAGCAGCGTTTCCAGCAACTCCAGATCGGTTTGATAGGCACCCGCATCCCCGTCGTTCTGTCGTGACTTTGCCTGCGTCAATAGCTGTAAAGAAAGATCGGTATGACCCAAGCCGCGGTAAACCCGGCCCAACGTCGCCAAGAGCCGAGTTTGGATTTCGGGTTCCTCGCCGAGCGATGGATTCAAATGTCGGCGTCCGCGCTCCAGTACCTCGAATGCGCTGATATCCGAATCTCGACTCAATTCGGGATCCACCTGTTCGAACAGCGAGACCAAGAACTCCGTCACGTGCGATGCGGCGCGCCGCTCCTTTTGCGCATAGTCTCGTTCCCTTTCGAGTCGTGCCTGCTGAACGACCGCGTAAAAGGAGAAAAGGACCAGAAACCACGCCGTGCCAAACCCGAGGGCTGCGGGCCATCGGTGGCGGGTGATGAATTTGCGCAGTCGGTACGACCTGGTGGCGGGCCGAGCCTCGATCGGCATGCCACGTAAGTGCAGCCGCAAATCCTGGGCGAGCGCCTCCACGCTGGCATATCTCCGCTCCGGATCCTGGGCCAGGGCCTTGAGGGTAATGGTATCGAGATCACCTCGCAGGTTGCGGGCGAATTTCTCGCAGGTGGTGCCGCGCTTTTGGCGTACCGAACTTGGTCGGGTGATGACCACGTCGTGGAGCGTTTCGAGAATATGCAACATGTCCCGACGGTGGAAGCGGTAGGGCCTGCATCCCGCCAGAAGCTCATAGAGCAGTACGCCCAAGCTGTAGACGTCGGTAGCGGTGTTGAGGCGATCTCCGCGAATCTGCTCCGGCGACGCGTATTCCGGTGTCATGAGTTGGTCCGAATGGGTCGTCATCGTCCTTTGCGCGCCAGTATCCGGATCGAGCGTGCATGCAATGCCGAAATCAAGCAGTTTGGGCTCTCCATCGGCCGTGATCAGGATGTTTTTCGGTTTCAAATCGCGGTGAATCACCATGCGTCGATGCGCGTAACACAAAGCGTCACATATCTTTAGGAACAGTTCGAGGCGCGCCGCCAAGTCCAGGTCGTGTTTTTTTAGATACACGTCCAATGTGGCGCCTTCGACGTATTCCATGGCCAACCAAAGTTGCCCGGACGGCAGGACGCCTGCGTCGATCAAATGGGCGATGTTCGGGTGATTCAGGCCGGATAGGATTTTACACTCTCGTTGGAAGAGCTCCTTCAACCGAGGTTCCCAATTCGAAAGGGTTTTGAGGGCCACTTTCAAGTCCAAGTCATCCACGCGGGAAGCCAAATATACGGTGCCCATGCCCCCGCGTCCCAACATCTTTTCGATCTGAAACGAGCCACAACGACTGCCGACCAAGTCGGAAACGGGATCGGGCGGGTCCAAGGCCTCCGGGTTCGAATCCGAAGCCGCCGAAGCGGCGTCCTCGGGCGAATGCGGATGCCGCTCCCCTGACGACAGGGAAGGGGGATCGGACACCGCACGATCGATCATTTCCCGTACGGAGGCTCCCAGTGCGGCGTCATCCACTGCGGACATGACTTCCTGGCAACGCTTCAGCGAGGAGCGATCGTTCAGGTGAATCAGGTTTTGTAATTTCTGGAGGTGTACAGATTTTATTGGCCTGGTCGGTGAGGTCTGGTTTTGATGATTGGTCATATAACCCTATTTAGACTGATTAAGGTGGTGAGCCCTTTTCTCATCGGGAGGGGCTGAGATTGACTTTACGGGCGACCGCCATGCCGCGCATTACCTCGCCATAGAGGGAGGGTGGGTAAAGAGTTTGAAGTAAATATTTTGCGCTTCTTTTTGAGAAGCTCGCAAAATGAGCCGTCAGATGGCACGGAAAAAAAGCATTCGAGCCCTGCCAGGGCATGACTGACAATTCCTTACATTGTTTTCAATGAAAATGAACAGCCTCGATGGCGGAGAAGTCTTACATTGCCTTCAGAGCTGCACGGTAGAAATCGAAATTCGATGATGCAGTGTCGCTATCTCGTACTTCTGATCCATTTCATTGTGGTGTGCTCAATGCGTATTGAAGTGCATCACATTTAGGGATTCAATATTTTTAAAACCAAAAGTATATCACTTTGGGTAAGGAGTCATAGAATGAATCGTGTTTGCTTGAATCGGGAACTCTTTGCATGGTTCGATGGCTTCGGTGACCTTGAATTCGATGAGCGCGATGGATTCATATACTATGATAAAAATAATATAAATTGCTCTATTGAGCTGACTTCTGATCGACATTTTCTGCACGTTCGATCGGTAGTTCGGAGAAACATGAGTCAAGATTTGAGTTCGGAGCTTTATCAAGCGTTGGTGTTGAATGCAATTCAGCCGCTACCACCGACCTCTTTTTTGGGGATAGAACCTCCAAACGATCATCTTGTGCTCCATCATTTAATTTCCACGCATCTCGTTGGACGCGAGTCCATCGAAAAATTACTGAACGATTTCAGCGAGAGAGCACAGAACTTGAAATCGCAAATGGAGAAGGATGATCGAGACAAATGCGATCATTCTTTGATGAAAAAAAGCAATATGAGGGAGTCAAGGGAGCTAACCCTAAAAAATACCCTCGTCCCTTTTCCCTGTGTTTTCGCCGCAGGTCCAAAACAGGGTAAATACCATTCCTTTCAATCCCCGAGTCTTGAAGCGGGAGGTAGGGGATGACACTGTCCGATCGTTTGCAACACCGAATGGAAGGGCTTCGGTTTATGCCTGTCAGAGAAGCTTGGTGGTCTCGACTCACGAAACTGGAGGTTCATGACCATCAGGCTCGCTTTGCGATGTCCGTTCCTGAAATATTGAGAGACGCCTACTGGAACCGCGGCGGGGGGCGATGGGACATCTATGCGATCTTCTACCATCGGCGGTTGGCGGGCATGTTTACCTGCAGTCGGTATGACGCGCATCCCGATGCAGTGATTTTCGGTAGTTTTCTCATCGATAGATCTTTTCAGGGGAGAGGTATTGGAACTGCCACCTTGGAGACCTTGCTTTCCTGGATTCCGCGGCGCTACCCGCACCGACAAAGAATCCTCTTGAATGTGGATCCGCGCAATCATCGTGCTGTTCGTCTTTACAGGCGTGTCGGGTTTTCGTTTTGTGGAAAGACGGGACCGATACACCGGCTATATGAGTATCGATGTTCCGCTCGAGAAGATCACGACGCTCGGCGAGACATGAGCTGGAAAGTAGTTTTCCATCCCGATCAGCGATGACGGCGGATTGGACACCACAGGGCTCACCGCAAACCCTCTAGGCGACCTGTAGCTGCATCGAAAATTCGATTCGGAACCACGTTCCGTGTTGAAGGGGCCTTAAAGCGTATTCTCGTTCATGAAGATGGGCGTAAGCATATAAAACAAGGAGACGAACCATGGTAGAAACAATGTTTCATTCTCTTGTCCAAGATTTTTGTCACCAGATGGATATTCCACCAGTCGATCCCGATGAGAATGGGTATTATTCGTTTGTGCTTCACGGTCAGATCGAAGTGAATGTGGAATTTGATGAAGAGCGCCGAAACGTGCTCTTGTTCTCTTCGCCAGGAAGTATCGAAGCCGGTGTGTCCAAAGCCCTTTTAAAAGAGTTTTTGGAAGAAAACCTATATCGTACCGAGCACCAACCCTGCATGGCGCTCGTCGAAGAAATGGTCATGCTGGTGACGGAGTTCTCGGTCGAAGTGGCGGATTCCGAGCGCTTGAACGATAAGCTGGGCGGGATCTGTGACGCCTGGATATATTGGCAACAACGGATGGAAGCGTCCGAACAGGAAGTGGAACCGAAGAGCCACTTATACATTCCACCCCTCGAAGAGAATTCGCTTGCACAGTTTTTGAGATACCGAGTTTGATATCGGATTTCATCTCAGGGGCCCTGCCGAACCGGAAAATCGTGGCGCGTTTCGAAGCGGCGTGACTGGACGAACGGGGCGCCTGATCTCGGCGATACGCGATGGCGGTTCAGGCGATGGCGATGCGACGCACCGGTGGAACGCGCTCGATTTCCTCGAAATAGCAGCGCAGTTCCAACAACTCGCCCGCCGGCAGGTACTCGTCGCCCTTGGGCGGCAGGACCTGGGTGAAATGGTCCACCAGTCCGGTGCGGATCAGGCGACTCAACGCCTTCAAGTCGTAGCTGAACCCTTCGCAAAAGGGTTTCATGACGAGGTAAGGGCCGTCGTTGCCGACGGGGCGACCGGAAAGGTCGAAATCTGTGACCGCGTGTTCGAAAACCCCGACGCGGCAGTTGACGTTCTCGGCGATGCTGATCGCAAAACGGTGGCGGCAATGATTGCAACAAACCTTGCCGCTGGTGAGGGGGATCTTTTTCAGTTCCATGAGCGAATTCTGGTGGCAAGTGGGACACATCAGTTGAACCACAAATCGGTGTGTACGCTTCATCATCCCCTCCCAAGGCAGCAGGCTTATTAAATAAATTGCGTTCTGTGATCTGGAAAAGCATGGGTATGTGAGCTGTTCGTGAGGTAGCGCACGTTTTGCTGGGGATGAATCTGCTTAGTCGATTTCGTGACGATGCGCCACGTTTCGGACCCAACCTCTTGAGTTTCAGATGGTATCGAGACGCCTCCAGGCTTCTCCAGGCTCAAGGCAGTACCGAGGCCGAAGGGTCGTTTTATTCATCATGGTGAGCAAAAGTTTGCTGTAGATGCGCGAAATTGGTGTGATGAGGGGTAAGAAACCTACGCATTCAAAAAAGAGTTGTCAGCATGGGAGGTCACAAAGCTCTGCCATGTTAATTTTTTGTGGTCTTGTGTGATGTCGATCAAGGTCCGATTTGGGAATCTCGTTTAACTTCTGTAAGTCAGAACACAAAATCCGCCGCAAACGACGCCCATCCAACCGGACCTCCGCAGGGAGGCCTCATCCGCCAAGAGGTCCCACTATGTTTCATGCGTTTCTTTCCCGGATGATGCAGGCGCTGTTTTTGGTATTTTCGCTCCTGCTGTTGGCCTCGCTCCTGGTGTTCAGCCCCGTTTTGGGTTACGACTACTTTGTGCGCGGTTTGTTCAGTTACATCATGTTGGTGGAGTACGCCGTCATGACGCGTCTGCTGCACCGCTGGTTGGGCGGGATGGCTTCCTGGCGCGGCATCGATTGGGTGCGGGTTTTGGCCGTATCGCTGGCGTTCCTGGTCATGTCGGTCCTGGTCGGCGCCTTTTCGGTCTTGGTGTTGGACTTTCGCTTGGATTTGGTGGAAGTGTGCCTGGCTTTCTGTATCTTCTCTCTCGCGTTCAATGCCGTCGTCTCCCTGGTGCTGATGATGCGGACTCCGGCCCGAACGGCGGCGAAGCGGTCGCCGGGCCGGGCTCGGACGCATCGCGCACCGATTACCGCCCATTCGCGGCACGGGGACGTCGAGACCCGTACGGGTCGCGCGGCGGACCAGGGTGCGAACTTCGCCGCGGACCGACCGGCCGATCCCGGCAACCGGCGTTCCGGCGTGCGCGAGGTGCACCTGCGGCGCGAGGACGGCGTGCATCCCGACAGCCGAGATGCGCGTGACACCTCGATCTCGCTGGAGCCGGTGCTGCATCGGGAGGAGCGACAGCCGGAGCGCTTCAAGATCGTGTACGAGAATCCGTTTCGCAAAGAGATCGAGCGCCGTATTTGCCGCAACGATCCCCTGTTCCAGGAAAGCTTTCCCTGAACACCGGGCATGAAGCCTTGTAGCGGCCGACTCCAAAAGCACGATCTCTCTTGAAACAAAGTGGTGTTTTCGACCGCAGATGGGCCTCGCTGTCGCCGGAACAAAATCAAAAAACCAGGAAAGTCAAAAACCAGGAAACGAACCTCTTAGTTTGCAGCCCTCAGATGCTTCTTTCCTGGCTTTCGAAATTCATGGGTTCCTGGTTCATTTTTTCGACAATTGGCCCATGACCCTTCGCTGGAACCGGTTAGGTGTCTTTTTCTCGAAATCAACGTGGGTTGCCCGCTGGTCCGGAGTTCCCTAGAAACAAAGTCGCTCGGAGTTCCCGAATTCCGAGAGATTCGTCGTGCTAGGTAGGGACATCAGCGGCGGTAAGCCCGCCGGATGATATGGCAGGACGGGGCAGGCCGGCGCACCCGCCGGGCCTTACCAGCCCTGCACGACGCCTCTCTCCCAAATGCGGGAACGCCCTGGCGATTCGCTTCGATTGGTTTCTGACCTGAGACTCGGTGGTCGGAATGCCGAACCACCGGCAATCCGTGGTCCGGCATCCCGTGGTCCGGCATCCCGTGGTCCGGCATCCCGGCCCTCGGCCTGGGCGGCGACTCCGAGGTCCGCTGGAGAGGTGTTTCCGCAGAATCTCGCGGCATCCCGCTCAACCCTTTTCACGGCGTTTTGGTGCGCGGGGCTGGTCTTCGGCGGCTTCGTGCAACAGCCAGTCGCGGAAGGCGGCGATCTTCGGGTGGCTCGACCGCTCTTCGGCGCAAACCACGTAGTAGGCGGTCTGTGACGGAAAGGCGATGTCGAAGGGCTGCACGAGCCGGCCCGCTTCCAGGTCGGTCCGTACCAGGGCTGAGCGACCCAAGGCCACGCCCAGTCCGTCGCGAGCCGCCTGGATCATGACGTTGAAATCGTTGAACAGCGGGCCGCGATCCAGGGAGACCGACGCCGCGCCGGCCATTTTCAGCCAGCCCGACCAGTTGTCCCGCGTCACCGCGTGGAGCAGGATATGGTGGGCCAGATCGTTGGGTTCGCGCAGCGGGTGGTCGCCCTCCATGATGTGCGGCGCGCATACGGGCACCCAATCGAAGGTCATCAGCAGTTCGGCGTGCAGGCCCGGCCAGGTGCCCTTGCCGAGCCGAATGCCCATGTCCATGTCTTCGCGATGCAGGTCCACGGTGCGGAAGCTGGCGTCGAGCAGGACCTCCGTATCGGGATGGGTTCGGTAGAAGCCTTCCAGGCGCGGCACCAACCAGTGCACCGCGAACGAAGGAATCATGGTGACCTTGAGCGGTCCCTCGCGACCCCTGCGTTTGAGTTGGGCCGATCCTTCCTCGAGTCGTTTGAGGGCCTCGTGGGCGACCCGATAGTAGAACCGGCCCTCCTCGGTCAACTCCAGCCCACGCGCCATTCGGTTGAACAGGCGCACCTCGAAATGGTCTTCCAGAAGTTTGATCTGGCGACTCACCGCGCCGGGTGTCACGAACAGTTCTTTGGATGCCGCCGTGAAATTGAGATGACGGGCCGCCACCTCAAAAACACGGACGGCCAACAGAGGAGGAAGATCGGTGGGAATAGCGAGACCTCCCGAGCCATTGCGTTTTTCTCATTCTAACGAATGGCAGGTCTCGTGGGAATACACCGGCTCTTCGCCGAGCATGGTTTCGCCGTGAGGAAGCGTCAGGGTCACGTTGCCGATCCACTTGGTGCGGCGGCGACTCAACCGCGTCTCGCGGTCTTCGTGGCTGAAATCGGCATAGGCGATCTGAGCGCGAATCGGGCAGAAATCGTTCAGGGTGTTGACGTTGACCAGGGCGTACATGATGTCGTCCAACAGGCAGGTGACGAAGGGCGCCATCCCGCAACGGCCGCAGACGTAGAAATTGGCCGTGCCGGTGGCGAAGCGGTACAGGTGAATCGCTTCGCAATCGAAGACCTCGGCCACCAGGATGCCCTGAGGATCGGAGGTGTAGCGACCGCCGATCTTGGTGCAGTAGGAACAGCGGCAGGCGCGAATGGTCAAGTCCTCGGTAGTGACGGGTGAATAGTACCGATAGCGAATGTTGCCGCAATGGCAGCGGCCATCCAGCTTGTGAAGTTGATCCATCATCTGCGACCTCCTGACGCCGTTGGGTTTGGGTGAATGTGACGCTCGATCGTGGAACCGGGCACACCTCAACCGAGACGGGGCCACGAGGGCCTGCCCGCCTTGGATAAGGACAGCCGTTGGGTGATTCCGGACCGCCATGGCCATGGATGTCGGCCGCCCTCGCGGAGGTGCCGTGCCGCAGGGGGTGGGGCTGACTCGGAAGAGGACGACGAGTTCGCCGTGCGACGCGTTGGAGGGGCTTCCACTGAAGTCATCCTAAGTGTTGGTGGGAATCCGTACAATCGATTTGTATTCAGCTAGCTTTGAGTTTTTCTCAAGCGTGGATGTGTTGGAAGGGCCGCGATGGGTCACGACATGTTTGCGGTTGCCGGGAATTGTTTTTGGTTAGATAGTTTTGGCGCTTTGGAAAATGTGGTTTATAATTTGAACCAATCGCATCGCCAATCCATAACTTGTACAGCTTCGGTAGGGAGGTCTCGGATGATCATCTCCGCAAAACGTCGCTTATCGGGGTGTCCTTGCGTTCATCGATGGCGCTGGGTGCCCTCGTGCGGCCGTACGGCCCTCGTGTTTGGCCTGCTCATCGGCACCGCGGTTTGGGCGCAACGGCCCGCCATTCAGGAACGGGCCGCCGAACAGATCGCCTTCCTGCTCGAAGAAAAGAAGAATCGAACACCGGTTCAACACAAGATCGGCTCGGGTTTGCTCTTGCGCGTCAAGCAGGCGCGTGGTGACCTTCCGCGCAGTGTCCTGCCGCGCTTTCGCACGGGACTCGAGGCGCTGGACGAGGCCGCCGTGCTGGTGGATATCGAGGCAGAGGACGTGGCCACGGTCGCGGGCCGTATCGAAGCCTTGGGAGGCCACGTGTGGAACGCCCACCCGAGGTTCCATGCGCTGCGGGCCAGCCTGGCCCTCGATCGGATCGAAGAACTGGCATCCCTGCCCGAGCTGCGGCTTATCCGGCAGGCCGATCGCATGATCACCCGCGGGGTCACGCGTACCGAGGGCGACGTGGCTCACGGCACCGACACGGCGCGGACCCAGTTCGGGGTCGACGGATCCGGGGTCCAGGTGGGCGCCATGTCCGACAGTGTCGATGCGTTGGAGGACCTGTTGGGCACCGATCTGCCGGCCGAAGTGACGGTGCTGGAGGGCCAGAGCGGCAATCCGGGCACCAGCGAAGGTACGGCCCTGTTGGAGATCATTCACGACATGGCCCCGGGTGCCGATCTGTTTTTCGCGACGGGGGCCGGTGGCCAGGCGCAAATGGCGCAGAACATACTGGATCTGGCGGCGGCCGGTTGCGACGTGATCGTCGATGACGTGGGTTATTTCGGCGAACCGGTCTTCCAGGACGGCGTGATCGCCCAGGCCGTGGATTCCGTTTTCCTCCAGGGCGTGGTCTACTTCTCGGCCGCGGGCAATGCGGGTAACCTGAACGATGGCGAGTCCGGCGTTTGGGAAGGCGATTACGTGGCGACCACGCTTCCCACGCCCTTGAATGGCGCCGGGGTTTCGGCTCACGACTTCGGCGGCGGCACCAATTTCAACACCGTCCGCATGGATTCGCCCTTCTTCTACACCCTGCAATGGGCCGATCCCCAGGGCCAGTCCGCCAACGATTACGACCTGTTCCTGTTGGACGCGGCGATGGAAAACGTGCTGGCCGGTTCGACCGGTACCCAGAACGGCACCCAGAACCCCTTCGAAATCATCGATACCACCCAGACCGACGACACCAACGCCCACCTGGTGGTGGTTCAGGTGTCCGGTGAAAGCCGCTTCCTGCATCTCAACACCCATCGCGGTCGCTTGACGACGGGTACCGACGGGCAGATCTTCGGGCACCCCGCCGCGGTCGGGGCTTTGGCCGTGGCGGCCGTTCAGGTCCAGACCGCCGGGGGCGGTCAGTTCACGGGTGGTGCGGCCAATCCCGTGGAACCCTTCAGTTCCGACGGGCCGCGGCGAATCTTCTTCAATCCCGACGGTTCGCCGATCGGGGATCCGGCCCGGGGCGACTTGGAAGGCATACTTCGTCAGAAACCCGACGTGGCTGCAGCCGATGGGGTCATGACCAGTACTCCGGGATTCAATCCCTTTTTCGGAACTTCCGCCTCGGCACCTCACGGTGCCGGCATCGCGGCCCTGTTCGCCGAACTGTTCCCGTCGATCCCAGTGGGGGAGCAGATAGACATCTTCCGTTCCAGTGCCCTGGACATCGAGGAACCTGGATTCGATCGTGATTCGGGGGGAGGCATCATGATGGGTGACCTATCCTTGGGCACCCCCATTTTCGTCGACGGCTTCGAATCGGGTGATACCTCGGCCTGGACCAAATGAGGTGGTGCCGTGCGGCACCTCACATCGGTAGGCTCATCCATATCCATCACAACCTCACATCACATTTCGAGTTGCCTTTTGGCAGGGAGTTCACATGTGGAAAGCATCGAGATCGCGACATGGACTGAAGGCCGTTCCGCGGGGATCCGGGTTCTCCGCGTGGTGCCACAAGGTGCCGCTCATGCTCCTGGTGGCCCTGGGATGGGGCATCTCCTTCGCAGGTGAGCCCCTGGTTCTCGAGGACGCGCGTTTCAAGGGGAACTTCGGTTGTCGGTTCACGGTGGGGGACAGCGTCAACCGGTTCGTGGGCGACAATTCTCGTCAGGACCTGAGCAGCCTGAGCGTGCGTTTCTACGTGCAACTGGCCGATTTGAACCTGGGGAACGGCAGCACGATCGTCATTTTTTCCGGTGTGGACACCGCGGGAGAAGCCCAATTCATGGCCCAGGTGCGCGGCTCGGCCGAGGGCTTGGAGTTGGTTCTGCGAGCCCGCCTGGACGACGACAACTTTGCCGAAAGTACCGGTGCACCGCTGATCGACACCGGATGGCAGGCGCTCAACCTCGAATGGACCGCCGCCGACGGGACCGGCTCGTTTCGCGCCATGCTCAACGGCACCGAGGTTCAAGCGTTGGCGGATCTGACCAACAGCGCGACCCTCATCGACATCTATCGCATGGGCAAGATGTCGGAAGCGGGGGCCGGCAACGGCGGGTTCGTCGAGATGGACGATTTCTCATCGCGAACGGTGTCGACCATCGGGCTCTTGTGCCTGACCCCAACCGAGTTGAACGGGTTCTACGCGGATTGGCCCGATCGCAATATCTTGCGTCACATCAACCTACTCGGCTTTCAATGTCCGGAGGAAGAGTAACCCTCATTGTACGGCTGAAATTTTTACCACTGAGTCGCCGTCCAGGCCTGGGGCCGGGTTTCAGGTGGGTAACTAATCGAAGCGAATTGCTTGGAGTTCCCGCAATTGTGAGAGGGGCGTCGTGGCAGTAGGTGCCGGGCCGTACCCGCCCAGGGCGCCGGGCCGACATTTTTCGACGAACTCCCCGCACATTCGCCTTTTTAGGTTTTTATCTTTATCTTCGAGCTTTACAGAGTTTGTTACATAAGAGCCGCGAACCAGCGGGCAAATCCGCTCGATTTCGAGAAAGAAACACTAGATATGGTTTCTGGCGAAGGGCCATGGGTCATTCATCAGAAAAATTTAGCAGGAAATCACGAACATCGGAAAGCAGGAAAGGACCGGAATTGGTACACATCATGGTCCTGTTTTTCCTGGTTTCGTTCATTCCTGCCTTCCTGATCAAGAGTTGACGACGGCAAGACCCAGCTCAGGTTGAATACGCCACTTCGTTTCAAGAGAGTGCACGGCGTTTGCGAAGTACGGCTTTGGTGTTTGTCCACAAACCGCAGGTGTACCCACGAATGAGAGCATCGATTTCCGTACTGCGAGGGGACTTCGGCGCTGTATGCCAATGTGATTGAAGCTGCATCCCACTGTAGGCCCGAAAATAATCGTTCTGCAATGTAATATATTGTTGGTATTTTTTTATTCGTATTTTCATAGTGAGGTTCGCATCATTCGGATGATTGGTGTGATTCCAGTTCCTCTCCGTTACCTCCGCGTACTCAGTGGTAAAAAAAATCCTCCACCAAAACCAAGCCGGACCGAGCACCCCACTCCACCGACGCTAGGGAAAGTTTGTGACTGAATGACGGCTTGATGGTGTCTTTATGGCAAGTACAAGGTTGATCCTGGTTACACCTTGACCGGTGATGAACCAAAACGCGATCGGTTCACGCGTCTACCTCGGCAAAAATCCTGGCGTTTGCTGTACGACACTCGCGGTAGCTGAGAAGGCGAGGGGCCCCGTTTGTCCTGGATCGCGGGTCCCTATGACCGGCGTTCGAAGGCTGTTGGGCGACCGAGTCGGAGCGGGTCGGTCGTCGGCGGTTTTCTTGAAAAAAAGGTAAGTAGTTGTGTGTAAGGAGATAGGGGTGATATCATCTTGCCAATATCGAAGCACCTTTATGTTTACGACCACGGAGATTTTCAGCGGCTTCGAAGCTTTTTGATCCTTTGACTTTCCAAAGGCCTTTTTCTATACTAGCTGAAACTAAAAAGAAAAACTGACAACCCCCACAACGGTTTTTACCGGATCGCTGTATCCAGCGGAGGCACAATGGTCGATGGGATTGCCTTGGCGGATCGGACCCGTTCCCATGCGCGATGGGTCTTGCTTTGTTGTGTTCTGATCCTGCCTTTGACGATGGCGCAGGACAAGGACGAGAAACCTAAAACTGCCGATGAGGAACACGCCGCTCTCTTCTTGGAGAATCGTTTTCCTTCGGCCAACACGTGCGCGGGATGCCACCCGACCCACTATCGCGAGTGGTCGGTCTCGCCGCACGCCTACGCCCAGATCAGCCCCGTGTTCAACGCCTTTCACGGTGCGGTGGTGGCGTTGACCAACGGCACCAACGGCGACTTTTGCATTCGCTGCCATACCCCCGTCGGCATGAACCTCGGCGAACCGGTCTTCATGAGCAACATGGATCGCCATCCCACTTCGCGCGAGGGAGTTACCTGCATCGTCTGCCATCGCGTCAACAAGTCCTACGGCAAGCTCAGCGGTCGTCTGGCCATCGTCGAGGGTGATCTGTTCGACACGGTCTACGGACCCACCGGCAACAGCAACCTGGCCGAGGTCATCGACAGCGGCGAATTCGGGGTCAATCCGGATCGGAACCGCGCCGGTCGCAGCATTCACGGTCGCGCCGACAAGTTCTTTCAGCTCACCACTTCCGGGCTGTGCGGTACCTGTCACGACGTGAACCTGGTCAACGGTTTCCGCCTGGAGGAGGCCTTCAGCGAATTCAAGCACTCGCCGGCCGCCAAGAAGGGCATCAGTTGCCAGGACTGCCATATGGGCATCGAACCGGGCATACCCTCCGGTTACGCGCAGGGCCCGGCCGCGATCGTCGGGGAGAAACCCACCCAAACCCGCAAGATCACGAACCACATGTTCATCGGGCCGGACCATTCCGTGGTCCATCCGGGCATCTTCCCCCACAACCCCAAAGCCGCCGAACTGGCCACGATTCGCGAGTGGTTGTTGTTCGACTACGAATCCGGCTGGGGTACCGACGAGTTCGAACGGAAGCAGGCCTCCGGGTACGAGTTCCCCGAAAAGTGGGCCTCGGCCGATGATCGCTACGATGCGCGCGACATCATCACCGCCAACCAAAAACTGCTCGATGAAGCCCATGCCGATCGCAAAAAGATCCTGCAGGCGGCCTACCAATTGGGCGAAATCAAGATCGAACGCGCCAGTGCCAAGCGCGGCATCGTGTTCAAGGTCCAGGTACGCAACGCCACCGAGGGACACGGCGCACCCACCGGTTTCGATGCCGAGCGTCTCGTCTTTCTCCAGGTGACGGTGACCGATCGCGAGGGGTCCGTCGTCTTCACTTCGGGTGATTTGGATCCCAACGGCGACGTGCGCGACAGCCACTCGCTCTATGTCCACAACGGCGAACTGCCGCTGGATCGCTACCTCTTCAGTCTCCAATCGCGCTTCATCACCCGCATGCTGCGCGGTGGTGACCGCGAGCAGGTGTTGGCGATCAACTACTCGCCCAGCCCGCTCGTGTTCCTGCGGCCCTCCACCACCTCGACCATCCTCACGGGTCGTCCGGGCGGCGCCCGCAAACACAAGCAGGGCATCGAACCACTGGGTCATCGCTGGGCCAAGTACAAGGTTCGCGGTCGCGATTTGACCGGAAAAGGGCCCTACAAGGCAAACATCAAATTCATCGCGGCCATGATTCCCGTCAACTTGCTAAACGAGATCAAGGTCGTGGGGTTCGATTACTTCATGAGCGCCCGCGATGTGGCGGAAGAGGTCGTCAAAGGGCATCTCGTTCTTTGGGAAAGAGATGTGACGATCGATGTGGACGATGTAGCGGCTCAGGTCGATTGACCGAGTCAGAGAGGAGATGCGCGTGAAACCGACCCGTTCGCTCCCGGCTTGCGTTCTGATCTTGGCATGCCTCATCACCTGGCCCCTGTTCGCCGGCGGTTCCGGCGGCGATCATCAGGATGACGGGCACAGCAGCAGCCGGCTCACGGACGAGCACATTCCGCTCCGTCCGGAGCTGGTTCCCGATCGACCACCACCCCTGATCGAATGGGGCGAGCCCTTTTTGGGGACCGGCACCCTGGCGCCCGGCTTCGAGTTGGGTACCGGCGCGGTCTGGCAGCCGTCGCTCTACGTCTTCGGCACCTTGCGTGCGGCGGTGCAGAGCAACGGCTACAACGCGGCCCTGGGCGATGCCCGGGTGACCGAGGCTGCGGCCCGCCTGGACCTGTTCGCCAATCTGCAGTTATCCGGAAGCGAGCGCCTGGTGCTGGGTTTCCGCAACTTGGATCAGGACGGCAGTTTCACCCGGCACGTCTTCGATTCGGAGGTCCCGACCATCGAAGACGGTTCGGAGAGCGAACTCAACGCCGACATCCGCAGCCTGTTCTTCGAAGGAGACTTCGGCGAAATCTTCCCGAACCTGTCGCCGCGCGATTTCAAACCGCTCGACATCGGGTTCTCCATTGGCCGCCAACCGCTTTTCTTTCAGGAAGGCATCCTCGTCAATGATTCGATCGACGGGGTCGGCCTTACCTGGAACAGCCTGCAACCGCGCAAAACGGCCAACTACCGGACCACCTTCTTCTACGGTTGGGACAATGTGGACCGCAACAACCTCACCCAGCATACCGGCGACCTGATCGCGCTGTTCACGGCCATCGACTACAAGCCTTCGACCGTGGAAGTCGATGTGGCCTACAGCCTCGCCGAGGACGGTTTCGACGACATGATGGCCTTCGGGATCAGCGCGATCCAGCGGCTGGGTCTCGTGAACAGCTCCTTCCGGGTCCTGGGCTCGCGGATCGATGACGACAACGACGACAACGACGGGTACCTGTTGTTCAGCGAGCTGTCCTGGACACCGCACCATACCCACGACCTCGCCTACGTGACTACCTTCTGGGCCATCGACACCTACACGCCGATCGCTTCTGGGTCCGGCAACGGAGGTGCGCTGGCCAGGGCCGGGATCAGCTACGCCGGTGTCAGCTTGGCCAACTACGGTGCCCCCCTGAGTCCCACCGCCAGCAACGTGGCCGGTGCCGCGTTGGGATACCAGAAGTTCATGGCCCACAACCGCCAGCAGCTTCTGGTGGAAGTGGCTTCCCGGTTCGGGACCAGGGATTCGGTCACCAACGAGTTCAGCTTGACGACCCGATACCAGGCCGCCTTCGGCAGGCGGTTCGTGGTGGTTTTGGACGGCTTTGCCAACCTGATCGAGGCCTTCGATCGCGAGGCCCATTTCGGGGCACGGTTGGAACTTCAGGTTCGGTTCTAAATGGGGGGTCACTCGCGAGCCGGAATCGCCCTGATCCTGTCCATTCTATGCCTGGGATCTACCTGGGCTCAGGAAAAAGCGCCTGTCGAATATGCCTGGGAAGATCCCACCAAGATCAAGACCGCCGAGATCTGTCAGAGCTGCCACGCTTCCGAATACGACGTTTGGTTCAAGACCACCCATGCGCGGGGCTTCAAGACGCTGCACCGCAAAAAGGCTGCCGAGACCATCGCCGAGAAGATGGGCTTTCATCTGATCAAACGCGAAAGCCTCTGCCTGACCTGCCATTACACGCCGATCATCAAAAACGACACCTTGCGGGCCGTCTCGGGCGTGTCCTGCGAGTCGTGCCACGGGGCCGCGGCCGACTGGATCGACATCCACAACAACTACGGCGGCAAAGGGTTCACCTGGGAAAACGAAACGCCCGAACACAAGCGACAGCGCATCGAGCAAAGTCGCGAGCTGGGCATGCGTCGGCCCTCCGACATGTACGCCGTGGCGGCGCGCTGCTTCCAGTGTCACACGGTGCCCGACGAGCGGCTGGTCAATGTGGGCGGGCACGGTACCGGCAGTTCGGATTTCGAATACGTCACCTGGTCCCAGGGCGAGATGCGCCACAACTTCTACCAGTCGTTCCTGACGGGGGACGGCACGGTCAATGCCGAGCGCAGTGCCACGCGCAAGCGCGTGATGTACGTGCTCGGCCGTGCCTTGGACGTGGAGTACAGCTTGCGCGGGTTGGCGGTCGCCAAGGAGAAGAAGCGTTATTTCAAGGCGATGAGCCGCCGGTTGCGCACAGCCGGCTCGGAAGTGCGCGCCATTCAGGCCACGGTGGAGATTCCCGAGGTGGTGGAGATCCTGGCCCTGGTCAAGCAGGCCAAGAAGGTGCCGGGCAACGAAACGGACCTGTTGGCCCAGGCCGACCGAATCGGCGAGTGGATCAAATTGTTCCTGGACCGTTCGGACGGCAGCGAGTTGGCGGCCCTGGACCCGCTGGTGCGGGGTGAATCGCCGCCGCCACCGGAACAGCCGGTTGCGGAGCCCACCCCTGCAACGGCCTCGTCCGCTGCCTCTGCGACCGGTGCCGGATCGGACCCGTCCACCACGCCGCCCACCTCGGAGGGAGCGACCGCCGCAGCCACGCCGCCCGCCAAGACCGGGGCGGGCGCGACCAAACCTCCCTCGTCGGCCAAAGCCGCCGCCAAGCGCCCCGCCGTTCAAGCCGTTGTCGGCGCGTTCAAGACACACATCCGGCCCAAGGCCACCTTCGAGAGCATCGGGCCGGGCAAGTGCGGCAGTTGCCACCGGCACGAGACCCAGAGTACCTGGTGGTTCGAGGACGCCCACTACGCCTCGGCCGATCCCTTTCTGGAGCAGAACCCCGAAAACGTGGCCTTGGCCAGGCGGTACGGGCTTTCCGCCGACGACATGGCCAAGGGTACTGCCGTTTGCATGGACTGCCACGGCACCGTCGTCACCGGCAAGGAGCACCGCGAAGTCAGCGACGGGGTCGGCTGCGAGGGGTGTCACGGCCCGGCCGCATCCTACCTCAAGCCGCACCAGAAAGGTGAGCGCGAGCTGGGCGTACAGCGGCCCGGCTATGTCGATGCGCTCAAACTGGGCATGCTCGAACTGCGCGATGCCTCGGTGCGCGCCAAGACCTGTGCCGACTGCCACTACATCACCGACGAGCGCCTGCTCTCCGCCGGTCACAAGTCCGGTGCCGATTTCGATTACATCGAGGGAATGAAGCAGATCAGCCATTGGGAGCGGGAGGTGACGCTTTCCGTTCAGGCCATGACCAAGGCGTTTGCCGCCGAGCTGAGCGCACGGGGTCCGGTCCCGAAAGTCCGCCTCGCCACGGAGGTGGTGGACCGCCAACCGGAGGCGACCGCTCCCGCCTCGGCCCAGGCCACGCCTGCCGCGTCCGCGAAGCCGACCACGCGATCGAGACCGCGAACCACCTCGACCAGCCAATCGAAGCCCAAAGCGGTTCGTCCCCAGGTGCCGGCCCCCCGCCCGGTCGATCCCATCTCCGTACCCGACCCGGAAGCGGTCAACCCGGTCTCGCTGCCGCCGTTTCCCGAAATCGATGAATCGATGCCCATCGAGGACGTCCTGCTCCTGCTCAAGCAGCGTCTGGAACTCCTCAACCAAATCGTCCGCGAAAAATCGGAGAAACGACCATGAGCAAGAACGGCACGAAGACCCCCCCGGAATCGACGCCGGCGGGAAAACCGAGCAAGAACACCGGTCCCGACAAGACCATTCGCAAACGTGCCGCGCAGTACAGCGACCGCTGGTCTTCCTACAGCCTGAACAACAACATCACCTATATTTCCGAGCGGCTCTCGGCCGAAGACCTGCGCGACTACGAGATTTTTCGCGAATATTCGGACAATTTCCTCGAGAAGATCAGCCCCGATATCGCTTCCGTCGTCTGGAAGAAGGACGCGCTGCTTTTCGAAGAGGGAACCTACATCGATCTTGCGTTTTACGTGGTCGAAGGTGAAGTGGAGGTGTCGCTCGAAAAGGGCGAGAAGGGCACCACCACCAGCGAAAAGGTCACCGCGCCCGGCAGCGCACCGCCGCGCGGTCGAGCCGACGAGAGCCGACAGACCGTGTTCCTGGACATGGTCGAGCTTTCCAAGGAGTTGGCCAAGCGTTCCGAGAGTAAAAACATCACCATGCTGTCGGCGATGGATTTCAACCTACCTCGTGACTCCAAAACCCGCCTGGGTCCGGGCGAGCTGTTCGGCGAAATCGGGGCGCTCAGCGGATGGCCCCAATCGGTGACCGCACGGACTCTGGGCGATTGCCGGCTGATCCAGATCCGCTTGCCGGCGCTGCGATTGATGAAAAGCAAGTCGCCGGAACTCAAGCAGCACTTGGATCGGCTCTACCGGGAACGCTCGCTCTATTCGCAGCTCAAGCACACCGCGCTGTTTCGTGGGTTCGGTCGAGAGCATTTGGAAGTCCTCACCGACCAGGTGGAACTGGTGTCGTTGGAACCGGACCAGGTCTTCGTCCACCAGGGGCAACCGGCCGATTCGTTTTTCATGGTGCGGTCCGGTTTCATCAAGCTGTTGCAGCGCCTCGGCGAGTCGGATCAGGTGGTGTCCTATCTTTCCAAGGGCCAGACCCTGGGAGAGATCGAGCTGCTGATCGACGGTATCGATACCTGGGAAACCTCGGCCGTGTCGGTCGAATACGCCGAATTGATCAAGATTCCGAAGCGGGTGATTCTGGAAGTGCTCGCCCAGCAACCGAAGCTGGAGGAGCGCCTGTGGCGCTCCGCGGCCGAGCGGGTTCGCAACAACGGCATGAGCCGCCGCAACCTGTCTCATTCCGAATTTACCCAGGTGGCTTTGGAACGCGGGTTGGTGGAGGGTTCCAGCATTCTGGTGATCGACCTGACCACCTGTACCCGCTGTGACGACTGCGTGCGGGCCTGTGCCGCCACCCATCAGGGGCGACCGCGCTTCGTGCGGGAGGGCGACAAGATCGGCAATCTGCTGATTCCCAAGTCCTGTTACCACTGTCGCGATCCGGTTTGCCTGGTGGGCTGCCCCACCGGCGCCATTCACCGGGTGGGCGCGACCGAGGTCGTCAAGATCGATCCGGAAATCTGCATCGGCTGTTCGACTTGCGCCAACAACTGTCCCTACGACGCGATCGTGATGCACGACATGGACGAAAAGTGGCCCGAAGACATGATTCCCAGCGGGTTGCGGGGCACGCCGCGGTTGCAGGCCAGCAAATGCGATCTCTGTTACGGCACCGGGCACGATCCGGCCTGCGTGACCAATTGTCCTCAGGGCTGCGCCAGTCGCCTCAACGATCTGGGAGATTTCGAACACCTGTTCAAGGGGAAATGAATAGTGGGAATACCGTCGCGAAAAGATTCGGGCAAACGCTGGATGATGGCTTTTTTCGGAGCTGTCTTGGTGTGTCTGGGACTGCTCGTCGCCAATTCGTTCCTGGACGAGATCGGTCCCTATACCCTGTGGGGCATGGGTTATGGCATTGCCGCGACAACCCTGCTCGTGGCTGTCTTTCTCTACGCCCTGCGCCGCCGCAGTGCGCGCATCGTCAGTAGATTGAGCCTCGGCCGCGCCCGCTCCTGGCTGTATTTCCACATCTACGGCGGCGCCTTGTTCCTGCTGCTGCTTCTGATGCACACCGGTTTCCGTTTCCCTACCGGGATCCTGGCGCGCCTCATGTGGTTTCTCAGCCTGTGGACCGTGCTCACCGGCTTGGCCGGTCTGGCCCTACAGCGCTGGATCCCGCGCGCGCTGGCCTCCGGCCTGAGCATCGAAGTGCTCTACGACCGGGTTCCGGACTTGATCGAGGAGATACGTCGCAAGGCCGAAGCGCTGGCCGCGACCTGCGCTGAACCGATTCAGACCTTCTACGCCAAGAACATGGCCCACACGCTCGAAGGCCCGGATCGCCGCTGGATCTATTACCTCGACATTACCGGTGGGGTGCAGGCCCGTCTGCGGCGTTTCGACTATCTGCGCGATTTTCTCTCGACCGAAGATCAATCGAAATTGGGCGAATTACAGCGACTCTACAAAACCAAACTCGAAATCGATGCCCACTACACCCTGCAGCGACTGCTGCGCACCTGGCTCTATGCCCATGTGCCGGCGGCGGTCATGCTGTTGGCGTTGGTGGCTCTCCACATCTTCACCGTGTTCTATTACTGATTCTGCAAAGGGGCGCAACCTTGCCGGCCAAGCGAAAACGACACAAGGGATTTTTCGGCACCGTGGCCTTGCCCGTCTCCCGCAATTACCTCAACCCCCGGTCGCACCGGTTCCTTTTCGGCATGGGGATGTTGGGCGGTCTGTTGCTGTTGGCCTACGCCGCCGCCGACTTCTTCTACTTCCAAACGGGCCATTTCCTGTCCAACGGACCCCTCTCCTCGGCCCACGCCGTCCACGAACGACAGTGTGATTCCTGCCATACCGAGTGGAACTCCGTGCCTTCCGACAACTGCGCTTCCTGCCACGAGGATGTCTCGGACGAACTGGGCCTGTACTCCTTCGACAACCACTACCTCTACCGGTCCGGCGATTTCAACCGCGTGGTGCCCTCCGAGAACGAGATGCCCTGTGCGACCTGCCATCCCGAGCATCAGGGTCGCGATGCGGCCTTGGTCGATGTGCCGGACCAGCGTTGCACGAGCTGCCATCCCTACGAGTCGTTTTCCTCGGGACATCCCGCGTTCGAGGCGGTCGGCAAGCCCGACGACACCAGTTTGACCTTCGCCCACGTGAGCCACGTGACCGAGATGATGGCGGAGCGCGACCTGCAACATCTGGAACAGGCCTGTATCCAGTGTCATCAGTTGGATGACGACGGCCGCTATTTCAAACCGTTGAACTTCGAGGAGCATTGCGACAGTTGCCATTTGACGACCTCGGTGGCGACACCGCGCCTGCCGATCGCGTCGGCTGACCGCCTGGGTGTCCTGACCCTGGCCGACATCCAGGCCGGAAACGTGCCCGGCAGCCTTTGGTCCTACTACACCAACCCCAACGAGTTCCGTCAGGTGGGCAACCGCTTCGTCAGCAAGTCGCCGTTACATCATCGCGATCCCTGGATCTTGGCGAATTTGCGTCGCCTGCGCAAGCAGGTCTACCCGGAAGGCGGGTTGGCGGACCTGCTCACCACCGGTGTCGAAGTGCCGCCCCACGAGCAGGAAGCCCTATACCGCGAGGCCATTCAAACGCTCGAGGGTTATGCCGAGGAGCTGCGTTCCCGTCCCGAGCAGGAAATACAGGATGACCTGGACGAGATCCACATGCTGCTGAATTGGATTCGCCACGATTTGGACGACCCGTTCGTGCCTCTGGACGAGACCTCGTTCCTGTTGGCCCTCGATCGACCCACCGACGCCCTGGATTCGCAGACGATCGAGGAAATTCACGAGATCGCCAACGACCTCGCCGAGCCATGTCTCGGCTGCCATCAAATGAAGAAACTGACCATTCAGCGGGTTCAGAAGGATCAGCGCACCATGCGTCGGGCCGAGTTCAATCACCGCTCCCACATCATTCAACGGGGTTGTCTGGATTGCCACGACAAGTTCGGCCCCGACGCCTTCGCCCACATCAAGGAAATGCGGGAGCCGCTCGAGGACCAGGTGTTCCACGACGGCGCCGAGATTCAGAACCTGCCCGATATCGAATCCTGCCGCGACTGTCACAGCCCCAAGGCCGCGTCGAACACCTGCATTACCTGTCACCAGTTCCACCCGAGTCCCAGCGGACGGACGCATCTGGTGGGCAAGCCGAAACGAGGCTTTCATGAGCGCTAAGTTGTTTTCCAAATTTGGGCCTCTAAAGGGGGCCGAATACAAGATCGGCCAGGAGATCAAGATCGGCCGATCCAACGACAACCAAGTCGTGCTCTCCCATAAGCTGGTTTCCGGGGATCATGCGCGAATCTTTCTGGATCCCGAGTCGAAATGTTACGTCGTCGAGGATTTGAACAGCCTCAACGGGACCCTGCTCGACGGGGTGCCCATCAGCGAACCCGAGCGCCTGGAGCACCTGCATCTCATCAACTTCGGCGGATCGGGCGATTTCTTTTTCCTGAGCTTGGAGTCCGGCAAGGCATCCGAAGAGCCCGACTCCCATTGGGAAGTCACCGCATCCGACGACGTCACCAAGGAAACCTACTTCAGTGACGACTTCATCCCGACCCCGTCCATCTTCGCCAAGAAAGACGGCGACAAGCCCAAGACGCCGGCGCCGCGTCCGGAAGAAAAAAGTACCGATTTCACGTCGCGATCGAAGCCGGTCGTCGTTCCCAAGGCATTGATCAAGCAGTTGAAAGAGAGGGAGAACGGTGCCAAACCCGACACCACCGAGAAAGTACCCGTGGAAGCCCCACCCGCTTCCGCCAATGAGGGGGAATCGGAATCCGGGCCGCGGTTGTTGGTCTATTCAGCGGAAGGCGAATCCCAAGATTTCGATTTGAAGGAAGGCGAGGTGGTCCTGGGCCGCGGCTCCGAAGCCGGGTTCCGTATCAACTCGGCCGAGATCTCGCGGCGTCACGTGTCGGTGATCGTCCGCGGAGACCAGGTGTTTCTGCGAGACCTGGGCAGTGCCAACGGAACCTTCGTCGACGACCGGCGCATTGCCAAAGAGGTGGAAATCAAGCCAGGCATGAAGATCTCCTTCGGCCGTATCGAAGCCAAACTGGAAGCGAGGAAACCGTGAGCGATCCGAAACAGGGAAGTGAATCGGCTGCCAAATCTGGTGCAGCCGCGGCGAAACAAAAGAAAGAATTATGGGACGTCCTGGTGGTGGGCGGTGGACCTGGTGGCACGGCGGCCGCCTTTCGGGCCCGTGAGCTGGGCCTGAGTGCGCTGGTTCTGGAATTCGACGACCTGATGAAGCGCATTCGCGACTATTCCAAATCGAAATTGATCCTGCCGGGCTTCGGCGGTGGGGACAAGATCAAGTTCCCCAATGGTGGCTCGCTTATTTCTTCCCTTCGTTTCGAACCCATCGACAAGGACGACATGTGCCACCACTGGAAGGAGTTGTACCGCAGCAACCGGATTCCGAATCGCATCGGCTTCGAATTGACGGGCCTGCAAAAACGGTCGGACGGCTATCTGAAGGTGTTTTGCTGGGATCACAACGGGCGCAAACAGGAGGCCTTCTACACGCGTCACCTGGTGTTGGCACTGGGCAACGGGGTGCCCCGGCGTTTCGACATTCCCGGCAACACGGAAGGGGTTTGCTTCCAATTGCGCGACCCCGACGACTACGTGGGGTTTCCGGCCTGTGTGATCGGTGGCGGTACCTCGGCGGCCGAAGCGGTGATCGCGATTTCCAACGCCAAGGCCCGTGCGGGCGACCCCACCTCGGTCTACTGGTCCTATCGCGGCGATCGGTTGCCGCGCGTCTCGAAAGCCTTGGCAGAGGTCTTTTTCGAGGCCTACGCGGGCAACGGCAATATCCGCTATTACCCCAAAAGCGAACCGGCGGCGATCGTCACCGCCGAAGACCATCGCGAGTATCTCGCGATCCGCATCGATCGACGCCGCATGGACGATCGACCCGTGGAGACCTCCCATCTGGAGTTTTTGAAGCAACACTGCCTGGCCTGTATCGGTGAGGATTTGCCGGAGGCACTGTTGGCCTCGATGGGCATTCACCTCGTCACCGGTGGGCCGCGCAACAAGAAGCGGGTAGTGGTCAATCGCTACCTGGAGACGCGGGTTCCGAACGTCTACCTGGTTGGCGATATTTTGAGTCAGGCCTATTTGCAGGCCGATGATTTCGACGCCGATCCGGCTGGATTCGAAGAAATCAAACATCGCGGCAACATCAAATCCGCGTTGCGTGATGGCGTGTTGGTGGCCGAAATCATCAAACAGCGCATCGACGGCAAATCCGAGATCAACGTGGAGATCGAGGACATGCCCGACGACATGACCATTCGGCCTTCGCACGAGGCGCTGGTCACCCCGGCGGTTGCGGCCCGAGTGGCTCGCGAGTCGGGCCGCATGACGACCGTCCAACGAGACACATCGAACGAGGCCTGCCTGTTTCGGATCTTTCCCAACGGGATCGTGGAGACGGAACATCCGCTACCCGATGAGGGCACGACGTCGATCGGGCGAACCAAGGCCGACATCGAGTTTCCGGACGACGAGGCGATGGAGAGTCCCCACGCTTCGATCATCCGCGAAGGGGACCGGTTTACCCTTTGCGACGACAGTGGTTCGTCGGGGGTGTTTCTGGCTGTGCCCTCCGACCGCAAGACGACTCTGAAAGTCGACGACCTGTTGCGCGCGGGCCGGCAGTTCCTGTTGGTCGGTGGCGAAGGGGACCGGTATTGGTTGACCCATTTCGACTTCGCTGGCCGCCAGGTGGGCATTCATCCTTTGAGTGCCAAGAGTTTGGTACTCGGCAGGGCCGGTGGGGACATCGTGCTGGATAAAGAGGACCTGTCCCTCTCGCGCCGGCACATGGCCATTTCGGCGGTCGACGGCCACATCCAGATCAAGGACCTCAAGAGTGCCAATCACACGTTTCTGCGTCTGCGCGATCGCACCATCCTCCGGCATGGCGACCAATTCCAGATCGGATCGCAACTGTTGACCTTTGGTGCGCCAGGCGAATCGGTTCCGAACCCCTACGACGAGCCGGTGCGGGCCACCGGTAAGATGGCCGTCATTACCGAGGCGGCAGCCGCCGCGGCTTCATCCGGGTCGGCCGTACCGGATGCGCCGACGGACGTCCTGTCGGTTCTTTCGGATGAGGACGGCGGCGCACCGACCGTCACCTTCGTGGGAACGGGCAAGACCGTTGCTGTCCAACCGGGGCAGACTTTGCTTGAAGTGGCTGAATCACAAGGGTTTCCGATCAACGCCGAATGTCGGGTCGGGATTTGTGGAAGTGATCCCATTCAGATCGTGGAGGGTCGCGAGAACCTGGTGGCGGAACCGACACCGGGTGAGTGTGAAACCTTGGAGGATCTGTGCGATTTGGAGCCGGGGCCTTGTCGCTTGGCGTGCATGGCCAAGATCAAGGGGCCGGTCAAGGTCAAGATCCTCAACGTGTGAGGTCGTCGAGGTCGCGATCTATCTTGGGTTTCGGGTGACACCCTCACCGATTGTTACAGAGATCGTGGTTCAGGATCCTGTCGTCCAGGGTGATGTCGCTGTAAAGCACCGAGAAGTTTTCCGGGTTTTCCAACGTGGCGTATTGGATGTCGTAGGTGCCGGGAGGGAGCTCATGAAACACGAACCGTTTGTTGGACCATTGTACATATTCGACATAGGGGTGTCCCGTGCTCATGGTTCCGGTAATGCGCAATAGCGAGGCTTCTTTGGCGCACCCGGTCACCCGGTGCCAATTATTAAAATAAAACGGCATGTCTGTAATACTTTGGTCGAATAGTGTGATTTGATGTGTGTTGGGCATCAGTCGGCCAGATGAAAGATAATGCCTCATTTGGTGGTGTTCCAGACAGAGATAGTATGTTCCCTCTCTCATGGATGCAAATCGGAATCGGCCGTTCGCATCGGTTTTCATGACTTGCGATCGACCTTTCTCGTCGTAGAGCACGATGGATGTGTGGGCACCGAGCCGTTCGCCCAGGTACACCTGGCCCTCGATGCTGAATAGGGGTGGCTCGCCGAACGATACCCATTGATTGCCCTCACCGGTGATGTCGAGATACTGGGTGTCCTCGTAATCGTTTCCGATGAGGCGGAAAGTCGTCTCGCCCAGGGGGAGCCCATCGTGCTCGAATCGATCTTGTTCGTACATGAGCTTCGTTTCGTGGCCTCTCGAATCCGTGATCCACAGGCGGGCGTAACCGGGATACAACTCCTTGTCGATGAAGCCTTCGATCTTGTGGCCTTTCTTCGTTCGGATCACGATCGGGGGGAGTTCACTCGCGAGAGGTTCCGGCACGACATTCGTCAGGGTTTCCGGAACGTAGCCCTGCCCCTCGATCTCGATTTGGTAGCTTTGGTTGGCGACCACGTTTTCGAAGATCGCCAGCCCTTGGTCTGATGTGGAAGTTCCGCTGCGAAACTGATTGCGGAGCCGGACGGTGCAGTTGAGGTCGCGAATGGGTTGCCCCGCTTCGTCCAGAACGAGGACGTGAATGCGACCCCGGGTGAAATCTAGGTAGAAATCTTGGATGGATTCGGTCATCTCCGAGGTAGGAGTGATGGAAAAGGTGTTCACTTCCCTGTCCTTCAACTTGAACACCAGCGTGCCCGGTTTGTTCGGGATCAGCTCCCGGAATTCGAAAACCCCGTCCGGCGAGAGATCTTGAAAGTGCTCTGTCCAAATGCGGTTATCGCCCTGATTGAAATGGACGTCGATGCGTAGGTAGGGGCGGCCCGTTTGGCGATCGATGGCCCGACCCCTGATGATCGGCGACCTGCGCAGGACCACATCCGTGTCGGTCTGGGTGAAAGGATCCAGTTCTTCGGGGATGAATTCGCTTTTGGCGAAGGAGAGAACGGCGCCTGGGAGTACCTGGGAAAAGGAGTAGTGGCCTCTTTGGTTGGTTTTCGTGTAATTGCGGCCCACGCACTGGGAGCAGAAGACTTTGACGTCTTGAAGCGGGACGCCCTCGGTATTGAGGACCTTACCCGCGATCCTTCTCGATCCGGGGGCTCGTTCCCAGCCGGGTTTCTCCCTCAGGATGAAGCGGAACTCCCGCTCCGGCGGCATCAATTGTTCCAGGGCGATCATGTACCCATCCAGCTCGCAGTAAACCAGGGCGTTCAGGAAGGGCTTGGTCTGGATGGTGACGCTTCCGTCGCGATGGGTCTCTTCTTCGATGGTTTCCTTCTCCGGGTAGAGGATCGAAAGCGTGATGGCGGCGCCGCTGACCGGTTCGCCTTGTTCGTCGAGAACCATCCCGGTGACTTCCACCAAGCCGTTCTCGTTCGTGGTCGGCTCCTCGGCTCCCTCGGCGGTCCCGAGCGGCGAGGTGGTACCGGTCTTTGTTGGTGGCGTTTCCGGGTGCGGATTGGGCAGGGTGGGCTCGCTGGGCGTGGAAGTGGCTGTGGCCGGTGATGGGCCAGGTTCCGGAGGTTGTCGGTAGAACACGACCAGCCAGGCCGCGAGATTCAACAAAATCAGAAAAGCAAAGTGTTTGGCTTTCATGCGGTCACCGTCGAATGGGGAAGCGGGCATTTCGAATCTGTTCGAGAAACGATCGAAGGGGACCGCCATCGCAAAAAATGTCGGAAAAAGTGATGGCGGCCCATACGAATCGTTGGCAAGGGAAAAATGAGTTCTAAAGAACAGTGTAAACCCAAAAAGCCACCAAAAACTCCCAGATCAGGAAAAAATCAATTCCCAAATTGGGACACCCACGATTCAAATCGGGACACCCACAATTCGGAGTTCAAATTGGGACACCCACAATTCCCAATCAAATCAAATTGGGACACCCACGAATAATCAAATAGATCCAAATCGGGACACCCACAAATCGGGAATCCCAGTACCCAGTACCCAGCACCCAGTTCCCCAGTTCGGGACACCCACGATTCCCGGAGTCAGAGGCTCCGGTGGGACCTGAAGAGATTCCCTGTGGGCGCTTTGTGATCGGGATGGCGGGGGTCGGCCTTCACTGGAGGGGCGTCGCTTCCAGCATTTGCCACTCTTCGATCGCAATCAATCGATTCATTCGGTCGATGCGGGATTGGGGCAAGGGATGGGTGCGCATCCATTCGCCAGCCTCGCCGTCTTCGCGCATTTTCTCGAAGAAGTGCGTGGTTCCGCCGACGTGGCCGTATGCGGCCAGCACCAATTCGAGCGAAAATCGATCGGCGCGGGTTTCCTGGCTGCGGGAGTGCTGCATTTGGGCCAGGGTATCGATCGAATGCAAGGAGGAGAGCGCCTGGTTTTCGCCGAACAACAGGGCTTTGCTCAACCCGAAGACTACCGAGCGGCTGAGTTTCTTCATGCTGTCGCGATGTTTCAGGTGGCCCAGCTCGTGTCCGATGACGAAGGCCAGCTCCTCTTCGGATTCGGACTGTGTCACCAGGGCGGTGGTCAGGGCGATCGACCCACCTGGCAGGGCGAAGGCGTTGGGATCCGGGCTGTCGATGAGGTAGAGGCGCACGGGGCGTGGATAATCCGCGGTCGTGATCAAGCGGTCGAAGACGCGGGTTACTTGGGGCGGGGCCTCTTCATCCCACGTTTCCGGAACGGAGAACGCCAACTTTTCTTCCCATTGCACCGGCATCAAGTGCACCAATCCCAGAGAAACCCATCCCAGAACCTGATAACTAACCACGAAAAAGGCGATCACCAGGACGGTGTTGACCAGAAGTCGACGGGGCGTGCTGCTTCCACGGCTGGCATCGGCAGTGGTGACGGGTACCCTGGGTTCGATCTTCATGAGGCATACGATCCTTCATGGTCCTTGCGGTGCCAGAGCGCGGTGCCGTACGCCAGGACTTCGATGGTGCCCATTTGCTTCTGGCCGCCTTGGGACAGGCTGGAGGTCTCCATGCGCACGTTGATGATCATGTCGGCGCCGGCGGCCTGTTCGCGCATGCGCAGGATCGCCTCGCGGCGGGCCCGATCGATCAGGCTGGAGTAGGCGTTGACCTCGCCGCCGAAAATGGTGCGGAGCGCTGCTAGGAATTGTTTGAACCGGTCGACGGAAACGACGACCGAGCCGGCCACCATTTTACTGGTGCGAACCGTTTCGGGCGCCGGCACCGTTTTGCTGTTGAGCATGGGCTGCTGGGCGAACCGGGCTTCCCGCTGGTGAATGGATGCGTAGTGGCGGTTTTCCCGCGAGCGGCCGACCAGGCCACCGACGACGAGGAGCAGGACGGGGGACAGGTAGAGCAGGAGGACGATGAAGTGTTCCATCACTCCACCCGGACGGCGGTGCCGTAGGCCAGGATTTCGGCGGCGCCCTGGGCGACCGAGGACGTGGAAAAGCGAACGTTCACGATCGCATTGGCTCCCAGTTCCTGGGCCTGGCTGATCATGCGGTTGACCGATTCTTCGCGCGACTCCTTGAGCAGTTCCGTGTAGCCGCTCAATTCTCCGCCGAAGATGTTCTTGATGCCGGCGGCGATATCGCGGCCCACGTGCTTGGCGCGAATGGTACTGCCTTGGACCAGGCCGTAGTGGGCCACGATGGTTTTTCCGGGAAGGGTCTCCAAATTAGACAAAATCATGACGTGTTCCTTGAAGAAATTGAGGGGACGGAACGTCGCCTCGAAGTATCGAAAGTATTGGTTCGAAAATCGTTCACCAATACCCATGGCGGAATCTTAGCCTATTCGGTGTCACCTCGGGTCGATATAGACAGCCGTATTGGGACACCCAGCGTTTTCTCTGGATGATTGATTGGGACACCCATGATAGCGGTACTGGGACACCCACCGTTTTTTCAGGCGATTGATTGGGACACCCATCATTCGCGACGGAAAGTAGATGGGTGTCCCAATGTCATTGCGTCAACCAATGTCATCGTTCGCGAGGAAAAGATGGGTGTCCCAATGTCATTGCGTAAAGATTCACTCGTTCTTGGGTATGATGGGATTCATCTGATATATTACGAGGTGTTCCATGAACAACGGGGGATTTATGAACCGATCTTTCGACCAGCGCCTCGCTGATTTGGCGCAGTGGCGTCCGTCCGGCGACGTGCTCACCATCACCTGTGTCGACGCCCATACCGGAGGTGAACCCCTGCGGGTGGTGCTCGCCGGGTTTCCCGAGGTGCCGGGCCTCGATATTTTGGCAAAACGACGGTATGCCCGTGAGCATCTGGACCACTTGCGCACCATGTTGATGTATGAGCCACGGGGCCATGCCGATATGTACGGTTGCCTCATCACGCCTCCTGTTCGACCCGACAGCCATTTCGGCGTCCTGTTTCTCCATAACGAAGGGTTCAGCACCATGTGCGGACATGGCATTATCGCCGTTACCAAGGTGGTTCTGGACATGGGTCTGTTTCCCCCGGATACGGGCCCGCTGCACATCGACACACCTGCGGGTCTGGTGATCGCCGAAGCCTCATTGCGAAACGGGAACGTCGATTCCGTCTCGTTTCAAAACGTCCCGTCCTTTGTGGTGGCTCTCGATTGTCGGGTCAAGGTGCCGGGGTGGGGAGAGGTCACGTACGATCTAGCGTTTGGCGGTGCCTTCTACGCCTATGTGGATGCTGCGTCCCTGGGTCTTTCTCTCTCGTCGGTGGAGAGTGCGGCATTGATTCAAGCCGGTCGTGCGGTAAAAAAGGCCGTGACCGAGGCGGGCCCGATCCAACACCCGTTCGAGGACGATCTGGGTTTTCTATACGGCACCATTTTTTCCGGCCGGCCTCAATCAAGCGAGGCCGATTTGCGCAATGTGTGCATCTTCGCGGAAGGGGAGGTGGATCGCAGCCCAACCGGCACGGGAGTGAGTGGCCGAATGGCCATCGCCCATGCGCGGGGCCAGGTTCGGGTCGGGGAATCTCTCGTCGTGGAAAGTATCGTGGGGAGCAAATTCCAGGGAACCGTAATCGAGGAAACCAAAGTCGGCACATACCTCGGCATCGTTCCTCAGGTCCGTGGCGAGGCATTTATCACCGGCATTCACCATTTCTTCGCCGATCCGGGCGATCCATTCAAATCGGGTTTTTTCCTACGATGACTTTCCCGTAAACCCAAGCGGGACGAGGCCTGTTGGGTTGGCGTTCCGTGCAGAAAGGGGAGAAGCTTGGAAATCAACGACCTTCTGTTCTTAAATCGCGATGATGTAAGCCGGGCCGTGTCCATGGCAGACGCCTTACCCTTGATGAAAAGTGCATTCATCCAGCTTTCGGAAGGGAGAGCCCGCGTCCCGGTTCGCACCAATCTCAATGTTGAGGAGCATCACGGCGATTCCCTGATCATGCCTGTGTTCCTGCCCGATCAGGCACGCACCGCCGTCAAGGTGGTCTCGGTCTATCGCGGCAATCCCAGTGTAGGTTTGCCGCTCATCCACGGCGTGCTGTTGGTTCTCGATGCCGAAACCGGCCGTCCCCTCAGTCTCATGGATGCCGAGTATCTGACGGCTCTGCGAACTGGCGCGGCCTCCGCACTGGCCACCGATTGCCTGGCCCGTCGGGATGCCAAGACTTTGGCGGTTTTTGGAACGGGTGTTCAAGCGCGATTCCAGGTTCGCGGCATCCACCAGGTGCGCCCGCTCGAGACTGTTTGGGTGTGTGGTCGCACTCCGCGGAATGTGGCGTCGTTCGTCGAGGAAGTGAGCGATGAGTTGGACGTTCCCGTGATGGCGGCATCTCCCCGAGAAGCTCTGGCGAATGCCGAGTTGGTCTGCACCGCGACCACTTCCGATCGACCTCTGTTCGAAACTTCGATGGTTCGTCCTGGCACCCACCTCAATGCCGTCGGCGGCTATCGACCCGACATGACCGAAATTCCTCTCGACTTGTTGGCTTCCGCCACAGTGGTGGTCGATCACCGCGCTTCCTGTCTGGCCGAGGCCGGGGAGTTGGTTCAGGCTGAAGCGCGCGGGTTTTGGCAACCGAGCGACGTACATGGCGAGCTGGGTGAAATCGCGGCGGGGACCCTGAAGGGACGTGGGGACCAAAACGAAATCACGCTTTTCAAATCGGTGGGGAATGCGGTCCAAGACCTGGCAGTGGCGGCATTCATTCTGGAACGGGCCGAGGCGATGAGCCTGGGAACCCGTCTTTCTTTTTAGCCGCAGGATTGGGACACCCAGGGGGACAGGATCAGGATTGGGACACCCATAATCCGGTGCAAGCCGCAGGATTGGGACACCCATAATCCGGTGCAAGCCGCAGGATTGGGACACCCATCATCTGGGGCAAAATTGGGCCACCTACCATCCTACAGAGGCTTGGCAGAGTTGGGACACCCATCGTTTCAAATGTTGGGTGTCCTGGTATCCCTCTTGGAGTTGGGACAGAGTTGGGACACCCATCGTTCCAAATGTTGGGTGTCCCGGTTTCGTTGTCTTTGATGGGTGTCCCGGTTCAAATGTTGGGTGTCCCGGTTTCGCACCCATCCTCCTGCAGGGGCTTGGCAGAGTTGGGACACCCATCGTTCCAAATGTTGGGTGTCCCGGTTTCGTTGTGGTTTCGTTGGAAATAATGGGTGTCCCGGTTTCGGTTCGCTTAACTTAACGGCATTGATGGGTGTCCCGGTTTCGGTTCATTCTTCGCCTCGACTTCCGATGAGAGATTCAGGGATCACCCGCTTCTTGAATCGAAATCCAATGCCAGGTGGACGTGTGAATCAGCCCAAAAAGTCGATCGACTGGGTACCCCGGACGATCTTGCTGCTCGGGACCGATGCTTCTGGAAAAAACCATGTGGCCGGCCTCTGGGCGAACAAACTGAAAGAGCTAGGCTGTGATTTCGTGGTGCGAGAAGGCGCACTCGGCGGCCCCGTGGCCGAGCGAAGCGATCATGGGGAAAAAGGTCGTGTGTCTCTGTGGATGGAGCGGGGCTTCATTTTCTTTTTTCCTCTCATGAAATGGATGGTTCCCGCGGTATTGACGCTGCTTCTGCATTGGGACGCCGTGAGATTCAAACCCCCTCGGCACCGCTTGCTGGTGGTCAGTCACAGCGCCTTACGGATATTGGCCTTTTACCTGGGTCAAAGCAAAAGGTATGAACGATCAAAAACCCTTCCGGCATGGTTGGAAAGAGCCATCGGTCGAGTTCAAGAAGTCAGCAAGGCGATGGTCATCGTTTTGGATGTCGACGATGAGACCCGGCAGCAAAGAATTGAAAACCGCCTACGCGAAGGAAGTATCGATCCCTTCGACCGGTTCATGGCTGCCGACAGTGAGCGCTCGGAGCGTATCGAGGCCTGCCTGGTTGCAATCACGAGGCGCTACTACCAGGCCTATTTGGTGGAAAACAACGACTTGAGCGATAAAACCCTTTGGGAGGAATTTCGAAAGGCATGTGCGGACCATCAAAGACGGATGGCATCCTAACTGCGGCGCAACTGCGATCGAGGTGATCAACAAGCGGAACTCGGGTTTTCCGGCGATGGGCTGGACTCTGTCCTCTCCGTTCGGAAATGGGCTGGAGCGTGATCACAGTATTCGAGCGATCCGACATGGAGACGTTTTTTAGGCTGTTATCATTGATCCGAAGTTTCTGCGTTTTTCGCAAAAAGAATTAGAGCCTCTTGTTTCTATCGAGTTGTTTCTATCGAGATCCTGTTAATGATGTGATCGCTTCCCGCGTCATTGCACGTCCTGGAGGTTGCCCATGAACTGTGGCGAGATGGTATCCCCTCGCTTCGAGGTCGACCCGAATCGGCTCGAGGTGGAAATCGAACCGCAGGAAAATGGTGAATACCAGCTTTCCATCACCTGGTTCGCCACTCATCCGGAGCGTGCCGCGACCCGGGTTTTTTTGGATTGGGACCGTTTGAATCGTCTGCGAGCGGATCCCGCGGCGTATGGCCGTTCGCTGGGAATGTTCCTGTTCGACCCGGTTCTGCTGCAATTTTGGCGGCGAGCCTGCGATACAGGAACGCCCTTTCGCTTTTCTCCCGTGATCTCCGACAGTCGCCTGCTCACCCTGCATTGGCACTGGCTCCAGGTACCGAGCGCTGAAGCCTGTCGCGCGGTACCGATGTCGCTGTCCGATCGAGATCCTGAACGGGTCGATTCCCTGGATGATGTTCCCGCTTTAGAAGAGGCGTATCGGGAACCCGGGGCTTGGCGATTTCTCAGCCTCTACGAAAAAATCCACTTTTCCATCCGCATCCCAACCTCCCGACAAGGCCCCGCAGAGCAACTGAACCGCGGTGCTTTCAAGATGTTGCTGGTGGTGGCATCCCCGCCCGAGAATGATCGCGGCGGCGAGAGTTTCGATACGGCAAAGATGATCCAGGGGATCGTCAACGAGCAGCAGCCCTACGAGGTGGAAATCCTGGAATACCCGAACGAGAAGGATCACGGACCGCCTCATCTGGACCGCATCAGCAAACAATTGTCGCTCGGTGGGCATTCTGTCCTTCACCTCGTCGCACACGGTCGCCATGACGCGAAGAAACGTCGAACCTTTTTGTACCTGGCCAAGGAAGGCGGAGGGATGGAGTGGATCGAGGATCGGGATTTCATCGGCATGTTGGCTCATCTGGCGATCAAACCCCACTTGGTCGTGCTTTCCAGTTGTGGAAGCGCGGATGGCGGGCTACCGATCGATCTCGACGCCGGGTCTCCGGAGCCCTTTGTGGGGTTGGGTGCTCGGCTCGTTCGCGACCTGGGCATTCCTTGGGTTGTCGCGATGAAGGGAGCCCTTTATCTCGATATTGCCCACAATCTTCACCGCGTGTTTTATCGATTCCTTTTGCGGTATGGGAGGGTTGATGCAGCTTTTTCCAAAATCTTCGCGGGTTTTGGCGATCACGAGGCGCGACTCGCTCCGGTCGTGATGAGTCGCACGACGGAACCGCTCTTTCGCGGCGATCGCGAGGTAGTGAGCCGGCATGAATGGAACCACGGTTTGCACAGGCTTTGGCCCATCTTGGCGTCGCGTGTTCCCGAGCGAACCTTGCGCACCCTTCGCGAACGCTGTCACGCGCATCAAAACCGACGTTTCGACGGCGATCGATGGGCGCAGGCACCCATCGTCGCGGACCTGACCACCTACTATCGCCTCGTGTTCGGCGGGTCTTTCGCCGATTTTGCCCGTGGCGAGGATGCGCCACCCGATCTCGTCAGCGGAAATCCCTTTTTGGGCATGCGGGCCTTTGACATCCACGATGCCTGCCGCTTCTGCGGTCGAGAAGCCGAGGTGGCGGAGCTGGTGGCACGGCTCCAAAAGGATCCCGTTCTGCTGATTTCCGGCGTGTCGGGATCCGGCAAGAGCTCATTGGTCGGTGGTGGACTTCTGCCTGCATTGCAATCTCTTTTTCCCGAGCTTGGAATCCTCGTGATCGAGCCTGGCGAAGATTGGCGGGAGGACTTGGCCCAGCTCGAAATCCACCCGGATGTGGTCCTGGTTCTCGATCACCTGGAGCGCCTGAGCGCAGACGAGTGGAACCAAAAGGATGCAGCCGCTTGGCTCCACGATCTGCTTCATCTTGCATCGCGATCTCCGGGTCGGCGCCGGTTTTTGGTGGCGGTCGTTCGGGAAGATTGTTTGGGCTGGATATTGAGTTTGGAAGATAAGGCACGCTCGTTGAGTCGCAACTTATCGATCGTGCGGCCACTTCGGGATCAGAGACTCATGAGAGCGATGACCCAGCAGGCCGCGGCTTCAGGCCTCCGAGTAGAAGACCGACTCGTCGAGAGCTTGGTCGTGGAAATTGCCGGTCACGATAGCTGCATGCCCCTCGTTCAATTCTTGTTCAATCAACTCGTCGAACGGCGGCATGGCCCCTGGCTGAGATTTGAGGAGTACGTCGAACTGGGACGGCTGTCGGGGGTTATCGCCAAGCATGCCGATGCGGCCGTTTCCCTGGTTTCGGGTACGGATCAGGATCTGCTCGAATTCATTTTTTCCAGGTTGGTCGATGTGGACGAGTTCGAGGATCGTGAACCCAAACGTTTTGTTTTGCGCCGCGCAGCCATCGCGATCCTAATCCCCGAAATGGTCTCCCTTTCTGAGGTAAAACCTTTGATCGAAATGTTGAGGGAGCGGCGCATCTTGGTCCATTATCCGGACGAAACCGTGGTTTTGATTCATGAGGCGATCGTGCGCCGGTGGCCCTGGCTGAAAGCCGTGCTTTGGGACCGAAACAAACTGTTCGAGAGCTTGGAAGGTTTGGGTCCACGGATTCGCCACTGGGAAGAGGAAGGGAGAACCCGTGGGGCAACACCTGCGTTCACGACCGAGTTGAGACTCATTCAGGAGCTGGCTGACGGAAAACGGTTCGCACTCAATCGCGCTGAACGGGATTTTCTCGATGCCAGCCGCGAAGCATCGGAGCGGGAAGAGCAGAGGAAACAGCAATACGTGGAGGATCTACGGAATGCCAAACGACGTTGGCGAACCATGGCGAAAGGCCTGATCGCCGTGTCGGTATTTCTCCTTGCGATGATGGTTGTGACTTGGGGGGAAATCAAGGAAAGGCACGTCGCTCAGGTTCTGCAACTGACCCAGCGAGCACGAAGTGAATCGGAGGAGGGCCACTACTACCAGGCAGGCATCCTGGCCCTGGAAGCGTTGGCGCTGGCCGAGAGCTGGTTGCCTTTGCCACGCGTTCCCGAGGCCGAAGCCGAACTTTATCGAGCCATGGCTGCCTTCGAGCCGATGGTGCACCTTGCCCAGCATGATGAGGATGTGCTTGGCCTGGCCACCGATGATTCCGGTGATTGGGGGGTGAGCTGGTCGAAAAAGAGGCTGTTCCTGTGGACTCCCAGGGGCGAGAGCACGAAGACATTGGAGGCTGAAGAGGGGCGGAGTTTTCTCGATGCCGCCTTTCTGCCCGGTGGCCAGAAAGTGGCCGTGGTCTTGAGTGACGGTCTGGCCGTGGTTTACACATTGCCGGAAATGACCGAGCTATTTCGCCTCGAGTGCGGTCGCAAAAAACTGAGTAATTTGGGCTTTTCCACCGATGGGCGCCTCATCGCCACCGCTTCGGAAGATGGCGCCTTGAAGGTTTGGGATGCACATGATGGTGCCCTAATGGGAACTTGGACACACGATTTCTCCCTGACACATGTATTGCTGGTTGCCGATGGGGGCACGGCGGTGTTCAGTGATCGGGCCAGTGGCCTGTATCTTTGGGATTGGCGTGCCGGAGCCGCCCCGGAAACCTTGCGGGAGCCTAGGTCGGCCAAGGGCACACGGCGTTTGCGGCACCTCGCCTATCGACCTGCTGCTCATAATCTCCTCTACCTCGACGGCAAAAACCAACTGTGGCGGCAGAAGCTCGAACCCGGCTTCGATCCCGAAATCATCGAGAGAGGGGTCAATCTTTTCCGATTCGATAGGCGCAGTGATTTGCTCGCCGTGCTTCGCCAGGGCTATGACCTTTTCATCAAGGGGTCTGGAGAAGCGGAATTCTCCACACAGGCCGAGAAGCGATTTACGACCCGAAAGGCCACGATAGGCTTGACCAACGATCTTGCATTTTGCTCGGAGGAGCAGGTCCTGGCGACACTCTTCAAACAGAGGGCACTTAAAATCAGGCATTTATGGAGCGGGACCATCGTATTCGAGACGCCGCCGGACCTGGAGCCCAGACGTTTCGAATTTTGTGGCAAGGCATTGATCGTGGCTGATGCCATGGGTCGGGTCATCGCATTCCCAAGGCCAAAGTCACGGTTTTGTGCCTACACGGATCAAGCGGGGGCCACGGCCCAAGAAGGCGCCTCGCAATCAGTTGAACCGGAACCGATCGATCCCATCTGGCTGACCCATGCCGGATATTTCAAGGGGGAATCGACCAGAGCCCCTGAAGAGTCCGGGGAGGGAGCCAGGAGTACGGAAGCGCGAGGCATGTCCGTCCGGCGGGAAGGGAACATGGCGCGGCCTTCCGATCGCAAGTGGCGGCGCCGATTGCAAAAATTCGGATTCAACCCGAGTGAAGCGAATCGCTTCAAAATCGCCCGGGACGGGCAGTCGTGTACCGTTTTCGGAGAGAATGGCGAGACGCTTTTCTACCGTGCGGAACGAGGGCTGAGCGGTGTCCCGGTGGCAATCGAAGTGCCTTCGCCCCATTTCGACGCCGACTTTCCCAACCAACGCGAGTTCGTTCTCCGCGACCCGAGCGGCATCGTCACCCATGCCCGAATTGTGGACACCCAGGAACTGATCAGGCGCGCGAGGCTGGTGTTCAAGCCATCGGAACGGGAAATGCCGGACGAGGTGCCGGACGAGGAGGTGCCGGACGAGGACACCCACAAAAAATAGGTTTGATCGGGAACACCCTGCTAATCCGAATCACGCGGACCGAATTAGGAGGACCGAATTAGGACACCCACAAAATCTTGGTCCTACTCTTCAAGGACCGAATTAGGACACCCACAAAATCTTGGTCCTACTCTTTGGCCGATCGAATCAGGACACCCACAGAATCGAAATTCCCCAAGTGCTTCCCATCAGCTAAATAATGGGTGTCCCCATCTGCTTGACCGAATTAGGACACCCACAAAATCTTGCCTAGAATCAGGACACCCAAAATACCAAGATTGCGGAGACCGTTTTGATGTCCTCGTCAGATCAAGCTAGCCAAATAATGGGTGTCCCCATCTGCTTCGAACCATCAACTCAATAGCCTGCAGCGTGGCCATCTTTGCGGGATTCCGAGGCACCGAAATAGACACCCGACTTGGCATCGTACCCGATGGCCTGGTAACCTCCGAAGCCACCCATGCCATGACGTACATCGTGACCCAACCTCCGTAATGCCCGAACGGTTTGCCAAGGAATGGCCGATTCGAGCTCCACGAATCCGCCGCTGGTCATGGTGGTGCCTGTCGGTGAGGATGAACCGAAATGCTGCCAACGGGCCGCATCACCCGCTTCCTGCAAGTTCATTCCGAAATCGATGATGTTGACCAGGATCTGAACATGACCCTGAGGCTGCATGGCGCCGCCCATCACGCCAAAACTGAGGAAGGGCTTGCCTTCCTTTAAAACGAACGCCGGAATAATGGTGTGAAAGGGTCGTTTGCCAGGGGCGTATACATTGAAATGATCGGTCTCCAGGGCGAAAAGCTGACCGCGATCCTGAAACACGAAACCAAGTCCGGGAACGACGACGCCCGAGCCCATGCCGCGGTAGTTACTTTGAATCAGGGAAACCATGTTGCCTTCTTTATCGGCAGTGGTCAGGTAAATCGTATCGCCCGCTTTCAGGGCAGGATTTCCCGCGGCGACTCGTCGCGCGGCCCGCTTGGGATTGATCAGGGCACGCCGTTCAGCCGCGTATGCCTTTGACAGCAAATTTTGTATTGGGAGTTTGTTGAACTCGGGGTCGCTGTAAAATCGGGCGCGGTCTTCGAACACCAGCTTTTTTGTTTCCACCATGAGGTGGAGAAATTGCGGGCTGTTGTGACCCATGGCCGCCAGGTCGTACTCCTCGAGGATGTTCAGCATTTGCAGTGCCGCGATACCTTGGCCGTTCGGTGGTAGTTCGTACACGGTGTAGCCTCGGTAATCTACCGAGAGCGGTTCCACCCAGGTGGATTTGTGTCGTTCCAAATCGCGTTTGCGTAAAAAGCCGCCGTTTGCCTTGAAAAAAACATCGATTTTCTCGGCAAGGGAGCCGCGATAAAAGGCCTGGGGTCCCTCCTTCGCCAGGATTCGATAGGTATTGGCCAGGTCCGGATTGCGAAAGATCTGACCTTTCTGGGGAGCCTTGCCGTCGATGGTGAAGGTGGCCTCGAAGGCCCCTGGCTGATCGCGCAGACGCGGCACACTGCGCTGCCAGTAGTAGGCGATCAACTCACTGACGGGAAAGCCTTTTTCGGCATACTCGATAGCCGGTTCCAGCACCTGTTCCAACGGGAGTCGGCCGAATTTGGCGTGGAGTTCCTGCCAACCGCTCACCGCGCCTGGCACGGATATGGGCAGCATGCCGTATGGGGGAATGTCCGTCCGATCGAGGGTGGCCAGCTCCTGTTTCAGCCGCTCCAGGGAGAGGCCCAGCGGGGAACGGCCACTCGCATTGAGCCCGTACAGTTTTTTTTCGGAAGCATCCCAAACGATCGCGAACAAGTCACCGCCGATGCCACAACCCGTCGGCTCCATTAGACCGAGAGCCGCATTGGCGGCAATGGCGGCGTCCACTGCAGAGCCGCCCGCTTTGAGCACGTCCAATCCTACCTGTGTCGCAAGGGGTTGGCTGGTGGCGACCATGCCGTGGGGGGCGATGACTTCCGATCGCGTCGCGAAGGAACGACCCGTAATGCGATCGACCTGGCCGAACATGCCAGTTCCGGTCGCGACTGATGTGCCCAACAAAATGCGGCAGAACAGAGAAAAAAAACGCCTCATCGGATTCTCCTCGATTTTGGTGACGGATGTCTGGCCACTGTGTCATTCCGATCGGCGATTGTCAAACCGCAGGGGTGGCGCAAGCAAACCATAATGGGGACACCCATAAACCATAATGCATAAACCATGGGGACACCCATAATTTCTGCCTGGAATCCCAGCGTCTCGACACGAAGTGGACACCCATTATTTCCGCAACGTTGAGATAGGGAAGGCGACGATGGAGACACCCATAATTTCAGCTTGGAATCCCAACGTCTCGCAGGCAACGGAGAATGTTCCCCGATTTCCCGCATGATGATGGATGTCCCAATATCCCCAATATCCTAGGAGACCATGGAACATGGAGGGGAAATCGCACAGAAATACCGCAACGAGCTTCCCTGGTTCGCCTAAAAAGTCCCCTAAACCTCGCCAGGTTCGCAATCACTTGCCGAAATGGCCGTTCATCGATTGGGCATGGTGAGGTTGGACATGATTTTATGGCTCGAATCTGCCCGGTTCCTCAAACATTGAGAAATGCCATGCTCCCCGCCTGCTTTCCCTTCATCCATTGTTGGCTCGCTTCGATCGCGGCCTGCGCCATTCGGGACATGGTGCCGGCCACCCGGTAAAACATCGATCCGAATTTCCTGCTGCTCGTGAGCCATTGCTCGTGATCGACCTCCAACCGCGTCAGAATCGGAGCCAGATGCGCCGGGACCGCGCCTTTTTTGTTTTCCACGATTTGGCGGCCCGTCCAGTCCAGCAATTCGAGGTAGTCATCCAGCTCGATGTTCAAATAGCCGCGGCGGTTTCCTTCGTTTCGCAACGGACATAGCCAGTGATCGTGCGGACGCAGTTTAATTCCCATCGAATCACCACCGGTAAGCTGCTTGGAAACCAGGGCGTTCTCGATCGTATTCCGTTTTCTCCCTGCTTGGCGGGCCCGAATCCGCTCTTGGACGGATGTGTAGGCCGAGGCCTCGGGCGTGGGGGCGATGCCGGCTCGGATCGGGTTGAGATCCACGTAGGCCGAGCAAGTCAAGATCGCGGCCTGGTCCAAGAGCGCGACACTTTTGAAGCGGCCCTCCCAAAACCGCCCCGTGCATTGGTCCTCGGCGTTGGCTCGCCTGGCGATGGGCTCCTTCAGGCAGCGCATGAACCAAGAAATCGACGCGAGGCGTTGTCGCAATTCCGTCGCTCGATCCTGGCCGGCGAGAAGGGCTGCCAGCTCTTCTTCGGTGGGCTGTTCGGGTTGGCGCCACCTGTTGCGACGCTTGGGGAAGAGGCGCCACCAGCGGCGCGCGATATCTTGATCGGAACAGTTGGCGGCGAGGTCGGGTCGGTTGCGCAAAATGACGTGGAGATGGTTGTCCATGATGGCATAACCGCAGACATCGATCAAAAAGATGTCGGCGAGTACCATCAATCGTTGATGAATCCATTGTTTACGGTGTTCGAAGTTGCGGTTGGTGATGCTATCTCTTCCACACAGAAAGGCGCGTCGGACGCAACGCGAAATGCAGTGGTAGACTCCCTCGATTCCGTCTTTCACGATGCTTGAACGGGCTTTGGTCATGGCTCCCCCCAGTGTTTTGATGCCTCCTCATCACCATACATCGTGCTGAGGACAGCCCTTGTCAGTAGGGTGGAAAAAATTTACTTTGGTTGGTTTTTTTATTGGGTGTCCCCAGGGGGTGTCCCTGAACCGATGCCAGAACGGATGGGTGACCCTTTATGGCGGGTGTCCCAATGCCAACCACCAATGCCAACCAAAGCCAAGTGAAAGAATTAGTCGCTGCCGAAGACCAGGCCGGTGGCAATCTGCAACCATTTGCTGCGATCAAGCCGGATCAGTCTGCCGTTGGGAGTGACCAGGAACTTTGTGGGGTAATTGGAGACCGAGAAGTTGCGAACATGGTGCTCTTCGCCCATCGCGACGGGATACTCGAGCCCGTTTTTTTGAACGAATCGCCGCAATGTCTTCTCCTGATCCCTCATCGCGATGGCGATGAAGGTGGCACGCCCGTTCGCTTCTTCGGTCAGCTTCTGATAGAACGCCTTCAACTGAGGGATTTCTTTGCGGCATGGGCCGCACCAGGTGCCCCAAAAATCGATGAAGACCCACTTGCCCCGGTAGGTCTCGGGATGCCACCTCTCTCCGGTGAGGGTCGTCAATTTGAGATCTGGGGCGATCGGGAAGGCATTGTCGATGAATTGGCGGTAGTAAGAAGCCAAGGTCCCGTTTGGATGGACTTTGACAAATGCCGCTTCCAACTGTTTTTCCCATTTTGGATTGAGGGCATGGGCCCGTAACCAGGCATCGAGTGCTTTCCGGTATTCGCGCTGTTCACCCAGTCGCTTTGCATACGGGGCAAGGTAATCGTCCAGGCCTTCACACCATCTGAGATCGAAATGATATTCATGGCGCAGGGAACGATCGGTTTGGTCGGGGCTGAATTGTGCGGCGTCGGCATAGTACTTCATGGCCCGCTCGCGATCGGTGGGCCACCAGGCTTCGGCCAGTTGGAATGCGACCGTGGCATACCAGTAACGCAGACGGGCCCTTCGGGCGTTGGCTGGACGATGGTCATCTCCAGTGGAAGGGCCCTTCCGTAGGGACGAATTGCCCGCAAAATCGGCAAGCATTCGAGTGCGTAGATCACGAGCGTGTTGGGAATTGGCCTCGGCGATCCGATTTGCGATCAGTATCCGGTAGCGAGGGGCCCAACTGCCAGCTCCTCCGAATTTTGCAGCCAGGACCTTGGCCCGATCTTCTGAGGTCGTCGCGTGGGCCATCGCATACGCGGCCCGAATGCCTGAAGATGCTCGTGCCAAAACGCCATGATCGGGATCGGCCAACGCATCCATAAACGCCTTTCCGCGATCGCTCTTCCATTCGGGTTTAGGTGTGGGAAACAGGTTTCTGGCAAGAGTCTTGTGGAGGCACGACTCGAGGGTATCTTCATCGATTCGAGCCAGTTGGCGATAGAGTTCCAGGGTGGTCGGAAAATCGGGCGAGATCAGGGGGTGGGAGAGATGGTTTTGCAACAAGATGTAGATCGTCGTTGGTTCGGCGATCTCTTTGACGGGGATCCTGGCGAAGACTCCGTTGGCTTCGCCGATATCGCCCACAAGATTCAAAACTTCATATTTTTTAATGAGAAACTCAACCTGATCGCCAAAGTCAAGCTCATTTTCCGAGATCAGGTCCAATACCGATTGCTTCGATTCCTGGCTTTGGCCGCTCATCACATAGGTGTTCATCGATTGATCCACTTGGGCTAGAACGTCTTGTAGTCGGAGGGTCTTGTCATCGTTTACGATCAGCGTACTCAGCATGAACAAAAGGGTGGTCATCATGAGTTTTTTCCTCGGTTGAAGTCTATGTCGAGCCCTTGAGGACGGAGGAGTGTTTTAGTGTCAGGCGCTGGCGTCGGGAACAAGGGGTCAGCCAGCCTTTGTAATGAAGTCTCTTGCGCCTACCAAAAATAGATGTTCCGCTTGCTTTCTGTCTTTGCGGAAAAAGGGGAGTGAGTTCAACTCCAGAAGGATGGATGTCCTCACTTCGTTTCATTCACGGCAATCAAAAAAGTGGGTGTCCTCGCTCGTTCTCGCTCGTTCTCGCTTGTTCGTGAACTACCGCATGAAAACTATGGGTGTCCTCACTCCTCCTCACTCCTCCCGTGAACTACCTTAAAACTATGGGTGTCCTCACTCCTCACTCGAACTGTGGGTGTCCTCGTTCGATTCTTCCCATTCCATCCGTTAGACGGACGAATAACGCATTCAGAGACGAGAAGATGGGTGTCCTCATTCGTCCTCCTCATTCGTCCTTTGCCGTGTTCAGCTCTTGGGCATCAACGGTGCCAACAATTGCCGAGTTCGGCCCGCCAGGTCCTGCTCATCCGCGGCGAGGACGCGGCTAACCCCGTGGCTCTTGGCCGCGATCTTGGTGCGCATATCCAGATGATCGCACACCAACACCATGGGAATCGTTGCGAAAAACGGGATCTGCCGCAGTTGCTCCAAGGCCGCAATGGTCAGATTGTGATCCTCACCTTGGTACAGAAACACGACGTCGATCGCCGCACCGACGGGAAGCTTCGAGATATGAGTCAAGTCGTCGATACAGTTGGACCCCACACCCGCTTCGGCCAAGGCTGATACGATTCGATCACGGACCTCACCCGGAGGCGTGATCAACAAGGCACCCATGCTCGTTGACGGGTTGGGAGCTACCCGAGCCGTTTCGTTTCCGGAAGGTTGGGTGGTGTTCGATGCCTGGGAGGCCTCCTCGACCTTCTTCGACAGAACCGGTTTTTTTGCAGGAGCGGCCGCTGGCGTTCCCTGTTCGGCATGTCGTTCGGGATCACGCTTGGCGTCGCGGAATCGGATTCTTCCGAGGAGTGGAAAACCGTCGTGGTTCATGGGATGACGCGACTCGATGTAGCGCATGTAGGCCGCTCGCTCCTCCGTCCCCATGTTCGCCAGGCGAATGCCCAGCATGTACCGGCCGTGATTAAAAGTCAGGTGACGCACCTCGGCGCTGCATTCGATTGGGGTGGGTCCGACGAGGTGCTTGATGCGCACCATGTAGAGCGGCTGGCCCGGTTTAAAGAGGTCTTTCGTCAGGGGGATGAATCGCTGACTTTTGATGTGCATCGCTTTGTCGACTTTCAGGCACATGCCGCGTTCACATAAATTGAGGGGGCGGCCGTGCAGGCCGGTGCCTTGATCCAAACCCTCGAGGATCAGAATCTGGCTTTTATCGCGAGGTGGCAGAGAGACTCGGCTATGGCTGCGACGTTCGGCGTGGTAGATTTTCTTAGGAATGGTGAAGATGTGTTGGTTGTCGCGAAAGGCTCGTTGGTAATGGATCTCGCAAGTACGGACCCGATGCCCGGAAACCACAAGAAACAAAATGAAGGGATGTCCCTTGGGGATGGATTTGCCTGGCCTTCGGTCGAAAGCCAGACTGAAGGTTCCTTTGTTTTCGAACACCCCTTCGATGCGGACGTGGCGCGGGTCGCTCTTCCCCTGCGCGGGAAAAAGTTCACCCTCTGTCGAACCGGGACCGATTTGATCCTCCAAGTAGGCGAGGATCTGTTCGGTATCAGACAAATGTGGTTCCTCTTCCTTGGGAGTGAGTCCCAACAGGTCCTTCAGGCCCATCGTCTGCGGTCTCCGAAATCTAAGCCATTTGTTAATGCAATCGCCATTTTTTGTAATTCCTTTATAAAAAGCAGAAGCCTGCGCGGGAGGATCCGTTCATGTCGGAAATCGTAGGGAACTTGGATGAGGATGCGCTGATCGAAGCGTTCTTTGCGCCGCTGGCGCCCGATCTCAGCGACGACGTAGCCACGATCGAGCCGAGTCATGGGCGGCGACTGCTGATCACCACCGACGCGCTTCTCGAAAAGGTTCATTTTCTCAGAGACAGTCGCGCCGATTGGGTTGGCCAGAAGGCGGTCCGCGCCAACGTATCCGACATCGTCGCCGATGGGGGGCGTCCTCGTTGGCTTACCTTGACCCTCGGACTTCCCAACGATTTACCGGTGTCCTGGGTGGCAGGTTTTGCCCGCGGCCTGGCCCAGGCTTGCTCGAGCTTGAACGTGCGCCTGATCGGGGGCGATACCACCTGCACCCACAGCGACATCTTCATTTCGGTCACCGCCATCGGAGAGGTAGATCAAGTAGGTCGCGTGACGCGTTCGGGCGCATTGCCCGGGCACCTGCTCGCCGTCACCGGGTACCTGGGCGAAAGCGGTATCGGGTTGGACATGGTGCTGGGCAAGAACGACGATCCGCGGGTCGATCGCGAATCGTGGATGGCCAGGCACTTCATCCCACCTTTTCGGGGTTCGTTCAGTTGGCGTGCGGCCGATTTCCACTTCCTGAGTGCGATGATGGATTTGTCCGATGGCCTTGTCCAGGACCTGCCGCGCTTGTGTCGGGCTTCGGGCGTTGGCGCCGAGGTGGATCTGGAGGCGATTCCCGTTTCGCGGGGGGCTCGCGAGTTGGGGTTGACCGCGCGGGAAGCGGTCACTCGGGGGGAGGATTTCGAATTGTTGATGGCCTTCGACCCCGAACACCAGGAATCGCTGCGCCAGTTGGCTCATTTACACGAGGTGCCCTTTACGCGCATCGGTCGGGTCGTGGCCGGCAAAGGCGTACGTTTCCTGGAGGACGGTCTCGAAGTCGAAGGAATCGGCAAAGGATGGCGCCACTTCGGCACGTCCGGCATTTGAACCCATGGCCGCGGTGGAAAGGACACGGCTCGTTGTACGGCAGCACCGGTCCAGCCGGGCAGAAGGTGGGTGGCCCGGTTGGTTTCTCCCGGTTGGTTTCCAGTTCGGAAAGGTGGGTGTCCCGGTTCGGAAAAAGATGGGTGTCCCAGTATGAGCAGGAAGACGGCGGGTGCCCCATTCCCATTTGGGTCCCAGTTCGGGAAGGTGGGTGTCCTGGTTCGGAAATTCGGGAAAAGATGGGTGGCCCGGTATGAGCTCTCCGGTATGAGCTCTCCCGGTATGCGCTCTGGAGAAAGGTGGGTGTCCCGTTAAAATCCTCGATTCGGAAAAAGATGGGTGTCCCAGTATGAGCCCCCAGTATGAGCTCCCAGTATGAGCGACGGCGGGTGTCCCATTCCCACCATTCCCATTTTCCCATTCCCATTTGGGTCCCAGTTCGGGAAGGTGGGTGTCCTGGTTCGGAAATTCGGGAAAAGATGGGTGTCCCGGTATGAGCTCTGGAGAAAGGTGTGTGTCCCGTTCAAGATCCGGTGTCCCGTTAAAATCCTGGGAAAAGATGGGTGTCCCGGTATGAGCTCTGGAGAAAGGTGGGTGTCCCGTTAAAATCCCGATAAATCCCGTTTAAAAAAAGAGCCCCATCCTCACTTCTGGAGACCCGGTCGAAATGAGGTTGGGGCTGTGTTGGGGATGCGTGTCTATCGGTATGGTGTTGCGAAGTCTGACGGGGTTGGTCATACATCACGTCGAGAGCCTCGCTTCACTGACGGACCTCTGTAAAGGCAAGCGCAATACCAACTTTCGATCTCTCTCTGTATTCCTGTTATCTGTCTGAAAGATATTGGGTTGTAAAAAGTGGCGGCGTCTCTTGGAAGAGGTGGGCCTGTCGGAATTTGGGCAGTGTCGAAATACGGACAGGGGGGTGTCGAAATAACGACAGGCGGCGGCCGTCCATCGCGGCCCGGGTCTTGGCCACCCGGCCAAGCGGCCGAAAGCGACCGAGCTACTCCGAAACGACGCGATTGCGCCCCTGTCTTTTGGCTTCGTATAGCGCGTGATCGGCCCGCTCCAGCAATTGCTCCAGTTGCGAATCGGCATTGCGGAAACTGGCCACGCCAACGCTGACCGTGAATCCGATCGGGCTGTCGCCGGTTGGCAGCTTGAGATCGGCCAGCGTACGCCGCAGTCGCTCCGACACCTGAATTGCCGTTTCCTTGGGCGTGTTGGGCAGGATTACGCAGAACTCTTCGCCGCCAAGGCGACCGAAGATGTCGATGCTGCGAAGGCTCGCCATGCAGGTATTGGCCAAGCTCTTGATCACTTTGTCTCCAACCGCGTGACCATGGGTGTCGTTGATCCGTTTGAAATGATCGATATCCATCATGACTGCCGAAAGCGGCTGTTCGAACCGCATGGTCCGCTGCCATTCGTTCCTGGCCTGGGTCATGAAATGGCGCCGGTTGTCCGCACCGGTCAAGGAGTCGGTGGTGGCCAGCCGTTTCAGCTCTTCCTCGAGCTGTTTGCGGCGGCTGATGTCGTTGAACGTGACGAGCACGCAGGGTTCGTCGCGATAGGTCATGTGCATGGCCGAAATCAGGGCCCAAAAAGACTCCCCGTTTTGTTTGAGGAGCTTCGATTCGAAATTTTCCACAAGTCCGGCATCGGCCAGGATGGCGATCATGTGGTCTCGCTTCTTCAGGTCGTCCCAGTAATCGGGCTCGTATCGGTTGGTACCCTCGCCGGGTACCATACCAAACAATTCGGCCCCGCGCTGATTGATGAAAACCACGCGCTTGTCGGAAATCCGGCTGATCACGATGGGGAAGAGGGACGCGTCCAGAATCGAGCGCAGTCGCTCTTCACTGGCGCGCAAGGCCGCTTCGGCCTGCTTGCGCTGGGTGATGTCGAGCATCAACCCTTCCCAGATGATCGTGTCGCCGTTCTCCCTTCTCGGTTTGGCGTCCAAATGGACCCAGGGCCCCGCCTGGCGGTGGTGGAGCAGGCGGCACTCGAACGAAAAAGGCGTCAGGTCCCTCGCCGATTCGGCCAATACCTGGAAAAAAGCTTCGCGGTCGTCGACCGCCAAGAGGCGCGTCCAGATGTCTTCCCGGTCGATCAACTCGGACGGCGCCGCGCCGGTAAACCGTTCGATCTGCCGCGAGATCAGCATCAGCTCGGCCGCTTTTTCGGGGGTGCGTCGAATTTGGAAAATGGCTCCGGACAGATTGGCGGTCACCGTTTTGAGGGCGAACGTGTCCGAAACCGCGCGGAACCAGGGCCGCCAGGTCGTCGGCACCTCGGCGACCATGCTTTGGCCGGCCATCGCTTCCGCACGGATGTGGTTGGTCAGGGCGATGGCGGGTCCGACGAATCGCTTCTGCAGCAAGAGATAAACGGCGATCAGGAACAGGGTCATGAAAAGAATGATGACCATGTAACCGGCGAAATCGAACAAGGTGGCCGCCAACAGGACGGACTCCGGCAACACCACGATCAAGGACCAGGGCGCGTTTTCGAGGCGGTGGTGGAACACCAGGTATTCGGGATCCAGGAAGTGACCCTCCTGGGTGAGAATATCCTCGGATCGATCGGCCAGCTTGGCGGGCAACAGTTCTTTCAGGAACAACGGCGCCGGACGATGGGACAAATCCACGCTGTTGGCTGCCAGAGCCTCGCCGTTCTGGTCGACGACGATGACCGACGCTTCCGGGAAACCGATTCCGCCGGCGAAGGTGTGGAGCCTGCTCAGCGGAATGTCGGCCGCTACGACACCCAGGAACCGATCCGCGTCGTAGACCGGGCGCCCGTGACTGATCATGAGTCCGGCTCCCGCGGGGTCCTGGTAGATATCGGTCCAGTAGGGATCGCGGCTCGGATTCCGTTCCGGCGTACCCTTTTGGAAAAGCTGAAGATCGAGGGCCTGTTCCACCATGGTGCGCGGCGTCAGGGAGGCGTCGTGGGCCATCATGCGGCTCGTGGGCTGCCACGGGTAAATCGCCACGAATCCGGCGGCCGATTGGTAATAACTCCAGGTGAAGTGGGGATGGGTCTGGTGCGAGGCCTGAAAGAGGGGGAACAGGTTGACGGCCGCGTACAGCTCCCGCCGGTCCTGGTCCGTATCGAGCCGGTCCGAGAGGGGGCCGAAGCCGATCAGGTTCCCCAACCTGGCCAGGTCACGGTCAGTTGGTGGCGCGTCCAAGGCGAAATAATCCCCATCGTAGTCGCGAATCAGTGAGACCACGCCCAAATCCGAAATGTCACCGGATTCGCGGTCCAGGTGATAGGTCATGGTCGCTTGGAGTTGGGTCACGTACCGGGGGGCCACCGCCATGAAGCTGTCCAACCCGGCAGCGCGATCCTCGCCTTTCTCTTCCAGGGCCCGGATCTGAAGCTGCATCTGTTCCGAAAATCGCCCGAAAAACAACGTCGCGACGATGATCGCCAGGATGAGGGCGCCACCAAGCGTGATCACGTAATATTGGTGCGCAAGTTTGCGCGCGGGTTCGTTACCCATGGATCAGCCGACTCCGGGAACGGCTAAGATAACCGGATTGGAATGCCACCATATTAGCAGTAATGCCAAGCATTTGGGGTTGAAATACGGGTTTTCCGAGCCGACGACGCCTTCCCGTGGATTCGGTGTGCCGTCTCCTTGCTGTGCGGTACGCCGTCGATTTCTCCGAATCGGCCGAACCGAAGGGAGAACTCGGGTACAATAGAGAATCATCCACTCTAGTTTGTGCCCATTCTGTAACGGAGTTTTCCAGGGCTCCCGGTCAATCCGCTGGATGGGCTCGGTATCGGTTCTCCGGACTTCGGGTTTCGGCCAAGCAACTCCTGTTGTTTTTCGGCAGAATCCCGATACCTGAAGGCGGATACCCGTTGGTATGGGGCAATGGTGTCAATCCAAGTGATTCGTTTCAAAAACCGCTGGTTGGATCGACACGCATGGGCATGCCCTTTTTCGGCGCGAGATTCGGCCAAACCCGTGCGGCGTGGAGGGTGCGTCTCACGCAGCGTGCCGGGCTCGTGCCGGTGTTCCCGGAGGGGTTTATGAGTCGCATCGAACCGGGCTCTCATTTGGACCACATGCTGAAGCAGACCCGTTCTCATCACATGAATTTGAGTACCATGGCCGATATGAAGGCCAACATTCTGTTGACCATGGCATCGGTCGTCATGACCCTAGCGCTGCCGACCCTCTCCGATCCGGTTCTGGGTCCGGGGGTCGTGGTGCTGATGACGTTTTCCCTGGTGACGGTTCTTCTCGCGGCCTACGTCGTGATGCCGCACATTTCCTTTTCCACCAAGCCCGGGCCCCACCAGGACGTGCACGACAAGCGTTTCAACATCCTGTTCTTCGGAAGTTTTTCGGCGTTGAGCTACGAGGAATACGCCGAGGCCATGCAGGAATTGCTGGAGGATTCCGACGCCACCTACCAAGCCCAGGTACGCGAGATTTACCAACTGGGTATCTTTTTGGCTAAAAAGAAGTTCCGATTTCTTCGCTGGGCATATCTGAGTTTCATCCTTGGCTTCATCTCCACGGCGATCGTGCTCGGCGTAAGGCTGGGTTTGCATTAGCCCGACCTTCGCAATTCAGGAGGAACTCTGGGGGAACTCTGGTGAGGAACTCTGGGGACACCCACGATTCGATCGAGCCCAACTCTCCATGGTGAGGAACTCTGGGGACACCCACGATTCGATCGAGCCCAACTCTCCAGGGGAATTGGGACACCCAAAAACCGGGACGGGGAACTCTGGGGACACCCACGATTCGATCGAGCCCCAACTCTGGGGACACCCACGATTCGATCGAGCCCAACTCTCCAGGGGAATTGGGACACCCAAAAACTGGGACGGGGAACTCTGAGGACACCCTCGATTCTATCGAGCCCAACTCTCCAGCAGGGATTGGGAGGATGGAACTCTCTCGCGGGGATGAGGACACCCACAAACCGGATTGGTGGGAATTGGGGGGATGAGGACACCTGGGGGGATGAGGACACCCACAAACCGGATTGGTGGGAATTGGGACACCCACAAACCGGGACGGGGATTGGAACACCCACAAATCGGGGATGAGGAAATCGGGGATGGGGACACCCACAAACCGATCCAAGTACGATCTGCAGATCCGAGTCCCGTTTATCATGTTCCTTCAGGGTGACCGGAGGCGCTCGTTGAGTTCGCCCGCCAGGTTGCTGATGTTGGGCTCGCGCATCATCGCGTCGCGGGTGCAACCAGCCCGTCGCTCGGTGAGCTGGGCGCCCTTGAGATGGGTCAACCAGTTGGTGGTCCAATTCAGGTCTGAAACGTCGGTACCGCAACGAACCCAGTACAAGTCGAGCTCTGCTTTCAGCGCTTCCACCTGGTGCTTCAAAATGGATTTTTGGTGGAATCGCGAAAGGCCGATCAGATGGTCCAACAGCTTCCGCAGTGGCTTCTTCTTGATGGGGACGTTCCCCTTTTTGGCCAGGAACTCAGCGGCCTTTTTGAGCCGGGCCTTGGATTTCTGCGTGAGGAGGTCCGCCGACGCCAGCAAGGGCTCCACCTGCCACATCAATCCCAACTGGTTGCAGATGCTTGCCAGCAGGTTGGGTTCCTCCAGGCGCAACAGAGACTCGATGATCGGCGCACCTGGCGCGGGGCAATCGAGAAAAATCAGTTGATAGCGGCGTTTGGGTTGGTCTTGGGCCAACAGGCGAACCAACTCGTGAGCGTAGACACCGGTCAGACCGAAGGCCATCAGCCGAATTGTGGTCCCAGTGCTTCGGGCCTGTACGGGGCCGCGAAAATGGGCCGCGAGTTGCCGAACACCCTGGATGGGTTTCTCGCTCGGTTGCACCCCGGGCGCCGTTAGGCCGTAAACCGGTATTTCCGGATCGAGGTAGGGCAGGAGACCGTGAAGCCAGGCCGCGGTACCGCTGAGATCGGGCAGGCAGAAGACCGGATCCAAGATTCCGTTCTTTCGATAGGGCGCGATCGAATGGGTCAGGGTTCGTTCCAAGGCATCCGATTCGATGCCGAACGCTTCGAAGGGATTGGGTCCCTGCGTTCGAATCTCGGTTTCGGCGAGGAACGAGGAATCGATGGTCGTATCCTCGGCCGAAGTATCGAGAGTAACGTTGCTTTCCTGGGGAACCGGAGCTTCGCCCGAAGGTTGAACCGAGGAAGTGTCGGCTTCTCCCCCGGGAGGGTCGGGAACGAGGCCCGAAGGCAGTTCGGTGGACTCGATCTCCGATGGCACGTCGAGATCGTTTGTGGGTATCCCCACTCGGGCGCTTTTCGTGGGTGTCCCGAAGTCGCGATCGAGGCCATCGATGGGTGTCCCCACGTCATCGGTGATGGGTGTGTCCATGTCGAACTCATTGGTAGGGGTCCCGACAGTGTCGCGCAGGAGATCAAGTTCAGTGGGTGCGTCCATATCGAGATCATTGGTGGGTGTCCCAAATTGGAGGGGGTCATCTTTGGTGGGTGTCCCCAAGTGATCGATCCAAATCGGCATCGCGGTGGCTTCCGAGACCAGAGGTCGGTTCTGGAAGGGAATCGGAGGATCCGAGGGAATCGATTCCTTCGATTTCAGTGGGTGTCCCGATTCCTCTTCTCCCGGTCGGTCTTCGATATTTGTGGGTGTCCCCAACGGCGGTTGGTCTTCGATATTTGTGGGTGTCCCGAACGGAGCTTCCATTTCAATATTTATGGGTGTCCCGAAAGGGGATTGTGGGTGTCCTGGTTGTTGTTCGCCGACTGGCGCTTTCGCAACGGGTGCTTTTCCCGGTTGCTGATTTTGTGGGTGTCCCGGTTGTTCTTTTCCCGGTTGCTGATTTTGTGGGTGTCCCGGTTGTTGGTTTGTGGGTGTCCCGAAAGGGGATTGTGGGTGTCCCGGTGGTTGTCCTCCCGGTGGTTGTTCCTTTTGGGAGGGATCGAGATCGTCCGAGAGGGCGGCTCCCTCCTCCGCTTCGGCCTGCATGGAGGTCTGGGAGGTCACCAACTCGCGGATTTCCAGCGCCTGCTCCGATGCTTCTTCAGGTCCCGGAGCAGGAGGCAACGGCTCTGTCGGCGCTGCAAACATCGGGGGGAGCGTCGGCAGGGTGGAGGTGTTATCGGTGTCCTCGTCCACCCGATCCCTCTCGGTCTCCTTTTCCGGTGAGCTCTGCCAGGTTGCGCCATTCTCCGGAACGGCTGGCTCGATCGGTGGCGACTCGATGGTGTCGAGAGATGATTCTTCCCCTTCCATGGGAGCCAATGCCGGGGATCGATCGATCCATTCGGTGGTGTCCGCCAACATTTCGGACATCGAGGGCCAGAGTGCAGCGAGATCCCGCAATGGATAGGGCGGCAACTCGCAGGGGGTGTACCCCTTCAGCAGGTCCGAATCGGGCCAGATCGGGTAGGCACCGTGCACCCAGAGATGTGCCGCGGCGGCCAAACCGGTCAGGTCTTCGGTATGGGGTTGGGCCTGGCGAGCGTGGCTCTCGGGAACCGTTCCCCGGAACAGTTTGCAGGCATCCTCGGCTTGGCCGCGCAAAAAGGCGTGAAGGGCACCGTGCAACTCTTCCCGAGTGGCGGCCAGCACCACCAGGCGCTCGCCGTGAGCCGGCCTGCGCCGCAGCGCGACCGCGATGCGAGGAAGGAACGCCTCGGAACGCCGCTTGGCGTGGGCATCCAACCGGCGGACCCATTTGGCGAGTGTATCCTTGTCCGAAGCCGAGATACAGAAGGCCAAGGGCTGCGAAGGTGCGTCGAGCGGCGATTTGTCGCGAGGACAGGAGAGGAGGAACCGGGCGCGACCGCCATCGATGAAGGAACCCAAGACAAGGGCGTTGGGTGTCGACGAAAAGTCGTCGTCCCGTTTTTGCGGGCGATCCTGGTCCAGGTTGGTCAAGGCCCGGACCACGGCGAACAAGCCCTCGACCGGGCCGCTGTCTCCCAGTAAATCGCGGAACGTGGGGCCCGCGGAAAGGCCGGCCGCCGGAAAGCGCCGCGTGGCATGAGTACGCCACGACGTGAGCGATGGCGCGGTGCCGCACCACTCCAACCGGGTGATGTCCTCGGCTTCCAATTCATGGCGGCGCAAAAGCTGGTCGAGCAATCGACCCGGCTCCTGGGAAGCGGGCCCCTCGGGATTGGGGTTCCGCGCCGCGTGATCGAAATCGATTTCGCTTGCGAGCACGGCTGCATGGACGGGCAGGCACAAGGCACGCGCCATGTCTTCGGTGGTGAGCAGCAGGGCCACACCGCCGTCGCTGGGAATGTGCCGATTGCCGCCGGACACGGTGTCCGCCGGCGTGCCGCTACCGCGCGACGGCGGCGCCAGGGTGACGGCACCGACCAGGGCGAGATCGCACTCACCCCGCTGCAGTGCGCCGGCGGCCAGGTGAAGTGCGGCCAATCCGGCATCTTCCGAGCCGGACAGCGTCAGGACCGGCCCGCCGCAGTTCAACAGTTGCGCGGCTCGGGCGCCCAACGCGGCGACGGAACGCGATTGCTCCGAGGTCGGTAACCGATCCAGCAGGGAATCACCCAGACTCAAATACATCCCCGTGACCATTTGGCGCGTCACCGCCTCGCCGTTGATCGAAGTCGGAGCCAAACCGGCCTGGCAACGGGCCTGAACCGCGAGTTCCAACCAGTGGCGCAGGCGCGGATCCAGTTCACGGGCCTCGGTGGGCCGCAACCCCAGGAAAAAGGGATCGACGCTGCGCCAGCGGCCCATGTTCAAACGAGGGCACTGGTCGCCGAGCGATTCCAACAACGGCTCTGGCACCGGGCTCGGGATATCCTCGGGATAAAGGTTGCAGCTCAGCCGAATCCGGTCTTCGCCCGTCGGGAAGCGGCAGGCGATGCCAACCACCACGACCTGCTTCATCGGAGGAGTGAGGGTCAATCGGTCCGCTACCGGAGCGGGCGGTTCGAGCGGGCGTTTGGAAGGGGCGGCCGAGGTTTCGGGGGCGTGTGCGGGGTACACGAGCACTCGGTCGTACTCCCGATCGAGAAGCTGCTCCAGGGCCCCCAAGGCCGCATCGCGACTGATCGGCCACACGTCCATGGGCGAATCGGCCGAGCCCCGCACAGCTTTGTCGGCGGGCCACCAGGCCGGCCAGCTCAACGCGCGGGTCCAGCCCTGGCGCTCCTTCTCGCGCACCCAGGTATTGCGATAGTGGGCGAAGCCGACCAGAAAGCCGTCCGCCAGGCCGTCGGCAGATCGGCCTTCGCCGCCCAAGGGTCCCGGAAGGCGCGAAAAAAGGGTGAAGAAGCGCAGCGGCTCGGTACTGGTGACCTGATCCAAAACCATGGTTCCGTTGATTTTGGGCCAGATGATGCGTTCGAAGGCCTCCAGGCTTTCTTCCAGGAAGGGTTCTTCCTTGCCGCGTCCGGCGCAGTGAAAGACACCCTGAATCGGGCCGAGCTCGGTCTTGGCGTCGCTCAGTGCTTCGTACATCTCCTCCGGGTCGGACACGTCTGCGGAACGGTACATGATCAGGCTTCCCTGGGCGCGAAGCCGCTGGAGAAAACTCTCGACCGCGGTATCGGCTTTACGCCGGCCCACCAACAGCAGGTTGGCGCGGTACCTGGTGGCCAGATACTCGGCGAGCACGCTGCCCAGGGATCCCAGGCCGCCGGTGATGAGGTAGGTTTCGCCGGGTTCCAGCACCGAGGGAAACTCCGACAACGGCGGCGTGGCGATTTCGGTGGTGACCCGACGCGAGCGGTGACCGCCACGGTAACGGATGATGCCGCCGGGGGCCAGGTCCGGGTCGAGTTCCTGGGCCACGATTTCGGCCAGATCCGCGCCACGCCGGAGATCCGTGTTCAAGGTGCGGATGTCCAGGTGGGATTCCTCGGCCTGAAGCGCCTCGGCGAAGCCGGCGATACCCTCGAACAGCGGATCGGGGGCGAAACTGAGCAGTCGGATGGTTCGGTTCCATTTCGCCGCAACCCGAATCGCCGCACGGCACAGGTAAAAAAGCTGGTTGATGGTGTTCAACGTGTGGATCTGGAGACCGGAGCGGCTGACGACCGCTTTTTCCTCCCAACCCAGGGACTCCCAACTCCACAGGTACACCAGGTTGAGCGTGCCCGAGGATTGTTCCAGGCAAAACTCCAGGGCGCGATCGTAGTGGTCGGCGCGATCGGGACGCACGTCGATACAGACGGTGTCGTCCCCGTCGTCGTGGGTGGCGAAATCGGATGCGGCCTGCATCAGGTGAAATCGCGAATTCGGGAACCGTTTCCGCAGCGAGACCACCAACCCGTTTTCGTGACTGAGGAGAACCAGGTTGGTCGGGATGTGCGGCGTGGGCGCCTTGGGATCGGAATGCCAACGCAGCGTACGGAAGCTCAGCTCGTCCGCCGGCATGGCCGTTTCCGAAACCGGAGGAGGGGCTGGTTCGACCGGGTGGGGCGACTGAACGGCCTGGGGATCGATGGCTTGGATGTGGATGCCGCTCATGAACATCACCAGGCGTCCGTAAGGGTTGAATACCTCGAAATGGGTTCCCGGGTCGATTTCGGGATTCCAGTCGTCCCGTGCCGCGGCGCACACGACCGTGCAGGTCGAGCCGACAGGTTCGAACCAACGTACTTCGCCGATCGATGCCGGGAGCAGCGGCAACGTGCCGGCCTCGTCGGGGGCCAAGGTCGCCGAGATCGCCAGTTGAAATGCGGCCTCCAAGAATGCCGGTTGCAGGAGGAAATGGTCGGAAAGACGGTCGGCCTGTGGGGGGAGATGCAATTCCGCCAGCCGGTTTTTCTCGTGGTGCCACGTGGTCCCGGTGGGTCGCAGCATTTCCCCGAGGGTGGTTTCGCGACCGGGGAGCGGTGCGAACAAGACCCCGACATCTTGGAGGAGGGTCGATTTTTGTTTCAGGGCATCCGGTTGCGGCGGCTCCTGTTCCCAGACTTCGCCCGGATGGCACTCGGCCATCAGATGTAACTGGCGCCGTTCTTCGCGTTCGTCACCTTTGGCCGGTCCGCTGCTGACGACGACGCGGTAGAACGGGTCACAGGCCGCGAAGTCGAGGCGCAGAATGCGAGGCTCGTTGCCGTGCAGGACCAGGAGATCGTGGAAGGCGATGTGTTGCAGGCGCGGACGCGCGATCGACAAGGGCTCGCGCGCGGCCTTGAACACCAGCTCGAGCAGGGCCAAGGGTGGGAAGACCTCCGCCCCGAAAAGATGATAATCGCGCAGCAGCAAGTTTTCGGGATCGATATCCAGCTCGAAGGTTTTGCCTTGTAAGCCCATGTACGAAATCTCCATGATCGATGCGATGAGGGGGCCGAGATCGAACGAACGACCGAAAATCGGGTGATTCCAGTATCTGTTGCACGGTTCGAAACCACCTATTATAACGAACCTCTACCGCGGCCGAACACCTCTGCCGGAAGGGGACCGATTTTTTGCGGAAGGTCTTCGTTTCCCAAGTGGTGTAGAATAGATGGCGCTTCTCCCCGAGATCCTTTGACCACGACTTTCCTGACGCGAACAGGTGTGGGGGTATTTGGGGAACTCGGTCCGAGATCGGCGTGACGGTCCTTCGCAACGGATGCCGAACCATCGGGTCGCAACGCGTGCAACCACCTCGAAACTGAGGTGGATCCATGGTTGGCGAACGGAATCGAAGTCGCTCACCCATGGCCAACCGGCTGCGATCTGGAAAGGATTTCATCGAGGGAAGCGTGTGATTCGGGGTCGAAAATTTCGATTTCGAACGGGAGGTTACATGCAGAGAAAATTTCGAACGGAACAGGGTTCTCTCAGTATCGAAGAGCGCCAATGCGCGGGACACCAATCCGATCACAACCCGCTTGCCGGCGATTTGGGGTCGGGGCTGCAGTGGCGATTCAGTAACCGTAAAACGGCCTGGCGTCCACCCACCGATGTCTACGAGACGGGGTCGCAGGTCGTGGTGTGCGTCGAGGCCGCCGGTATGTTGGAAGAGGACTTCTCGGTGACCTTCAAACAGGATTGCCTACAGATTCAGGGCGTACGCCGCGAACCGCGCGACGTGCGCGGCTATCAACAGATGGAGATTCTCTACGGTGAGTTCATCACCGAAGTCAGACTGACGTCGCCGATCGATACCGACTCGATCGTGGCACAATACCGCGACGGTTTCTTGAAGGTGACGCTCGAAGTTCGGAAACCCCATGAGGTGGCGGTGCACGAAACCTGAGTCGGCGCGCGCTGCCGCGAGCCGGGCTCGCGATCGCTTCGGACGACGGCACGAATGGGTTCGGGCCCGCGATCATGGTATTTGCGTCGGGCTCGACCCGCGCGCGGAATGTTGACCTACTCGAAAGGGAATGAATGGTTTCCCTCGCTGTGTACTTGAGATAAAGTCCACGAAAGCTTTTAGGACAGGTTGGATACGGAGGACATACATGGTTTCGATCAATTTTGACGACCCCAATAATCCCGCGGAGGGAGATGGCGATCAGGAGGGGAAACCCGCGCCCGAAATACCCGAGGTCGTTTCGGTTCTGCCCTTGCGCAACGTCGTGGTGTATCCCTTTATGGTGATCCCGGTGACGGTTGGCCAGCCCAGGTCGTTGAAATTGGTGGAAGACGCCTCGACCGGTGACCGCATCATCGGCATCGTGTCCTTGATCGATCCCCAGGAAAAAGACCCGCGGCCGAGTTCCGTCTACCAGGTCGGTGTCGTGGCCCAGATCCTTCGACTCATGCGTGCGCCCGACGGCAATATCCACATTCTGATCCAGGGTCTCGAAAAGGTCTCCTTCGACGAATGGGTGGCCGAGGATCCCTACATGCGCGCCCGCATCGGGGTCGTCGAGGAAGAGCTACCCGACGACGAGGACATCGAGATGGAAGCGCTGCGCGTCAACCTGGTGCGTCAATTCAAGCGCCTCGTCTCGCTGATGAGTTACATGCCCGACGAGCTGGCCAATTCGGTTTCCAAAACCAAGGACTACCGGCAACTGGCGTACCTGGTGGCCTCCAGCATCCGGATGGAGTTGCCCATCGCCCAGGAAGTGCTGGAGATGCCCAGCGTCACCGAGAAACTGCATCGGCTGACCGAGATCATCAACCACGAACTGGAAGTGGTGGAGCTCGGCAAGAAGATCCAGAGCGAAGCCAAGACGGAGATGGACAAGGCGCAGCGCGAATATTTTCTGCGTCAGCAGTTGAAAGCCATTCAAAAGGAATTGGGCGAGGAAAACGAGGCCCAGGTCAAGACCGAAGAGTTCCGTACCAAGATCGAAGAATCGGGCATGCCGGAAGAAGCGCGTCAGGAAGCCTTGCGCGAGCTGGGTCGCATGGAGCGGATTCCGGAGGCCTCGGCCGAGTACGGCGTGATCCTGACCTACCTCGATTGGATTACCTCCCTGCCGTGGAACCAAACCACCGAGGACAATCTGGATATCGAGAACGCCCGCCAGATCCTGGACGAGGACCATTACAACCTGGTCAAGATCAAGGAGCGGATTCTCGAGTACCTGGCCGTGCGCAAGCTCAAGCAGGAGCGAGCCGGCGAACTCGAAGCCGAGAAGGAAAGCGACGACTACCTTCGCAAACAGCGCGAAGGGGTGATTCTCTGCTTCGTGGGACCACCTGGGCTGGGCAAGACCTCCCTGGGTCAGTCGATCGCACGCGCGCTGGGTCGCAAGTTCCATCGCATCAGTCTCGGCGGCATTCGCGACGAGGCCGAGATTCGCGGGCACCGGCGCACCTACATCGGCGCCCTGCCCGGTCGTTTCATTCAGGCGCTTCGCCGCGTGGGCACCAAGAATCCGGTGATCATGTTGGACGAGGTCGACAAGGTCGGCTCGGATTGGCGTGGCGATCCCTCCTCGGCTCTGCTGGAAGTGCTCGATCCCGAACAGAACCGCGATTTCCGCGACCATTATCTTGACGTGCCCTTCGATTTGAGTCAGGTCATGTTCATCGCGACAGCCAACATGCTCGATACCATTCCGGGTCCCTTGCGCGACCGGCTCGAGATCCTCGAGCTCTCCGGATACACCGATGAAGAAAAACTGAACATCGCCCAGAAGTACCTCTTGCCCCGGCAGATGCGTGAGAACGGGTTGCGTCCGGGTGAGCTCGGCCTGAGCGACGACGCCGTCTACAAGGTGATTCGCGAGTACACCCGAGAGGCCGGCGTTCGTGCGTTGGAGCGCCAGGTCGGCACCATGTGCCGCAAGGTGGCCATCAAGGTCGCCAAGGGAGAGGCCGAGCAGGTGTCCGCCGAGGTCAAAGACGTCCAGGAGCTGCTGGGCAAGGCGCGCTTCACCTACGACGTGGCCGAACGCACCGAAATTCCAGGTGTGGCCACAGGCCTCGCGGTAACCGCGGTCGGCGGCGACATTCTCTTCGTGGAAGCCACGCGAATGCCAGGAAAGAAAGGGCTTACTGTTACCGGGAAATTGGGTGACGTCATGAAGGAGTCGGTCGAGGCGGCGGTCAGCTACGTGCGCAGCCAGGCCGAGAAACTGGGCATCGAAAAAGATTTCTTCGACAAAACCGACATCCATGTCCACATTCCCGCCGGCGCCACACCCAAGGACGGTCCGTCGGCCGGGGTGACGCTGGTGACCGCGATTACCTCCTTGCTGACGGGCAAGCCGGTCAGCAAGGACGTGGGCATGACCGGTGAGATGACCCTGCGCGGACAGGTCCTTCCGGTCGGCGGCATCAAAGACAAGGTCCTGGCGGCCCATCGCGCCGGTTTGAAGACCGTGGTCCTGCCCAAACGCAACGAAAAAGATTTGGAGGATATCCCCCAATCGGCGCGCGAGGAACTCGAATTCGTCCTTGCCGACGACATGGGTCAGGTGCTGGATCGAGCATTGGGCCTGGGCGCCAACGCCAACTGAGGTCGAGGGCCATGGAAGTCAGGTTCACCTACGAAGACGGCGATATCCTGCGCGGCCTGAAGCTGATGCACCAGTCGTTGGGGGTGATCAAGCGCATCTCCCTGTTGATGCTTGGGATCGTCGTCGTATTCGGGCTGCTGCTCTATCTTCAGTTCCCGGATGTCAAACGATTCTTGATCTTCTATGTGCCCGTCCTGCTGTTTGGGGGCCTGTTTCTGTGGCTTCTCAAGTTCTCCCAGTTGAAGGCCGGCCAGGCCATGATGAAGCAGATGCCCTTCTACACCGGCGAGACGGCGTTCCTCTTCGGTGACGAGGGCGTGCGGGTTACCGGCCAAGGCGGCGACCTGGAATTGAAGTGGGGCTTTTTCCTGGGCTTCTCCGAGGGGCCCGAAACGCTGCTTCTCTGGCCGGGTTACAGCCAGGCCTACATGGTGCCCTTGGCCTACTGTGCGCCGGGTGAGCGGGAACTCTTGCTGAGCCTCGTGAAAAACCACTTGGAACCCTATAATCCGCAACCGATCGCCATTCACCCCAAGGGCAATCCCAAAACCCTCAACAGGGTCATCGTGGTGTTGATGGTGCTGGTGGTGGTCTTGTTCGCACTGCTGCAGGTCCTTCGACATCGAGCGCATCCCTACGAGGAGGACCACCCGCACCTTTACCGATCGGGCATCGCGCCTCTGCCGTGGTTGCCCGATTTTCGCGGAAAGGTAGAGAACGGGGCGTCGCTCGAGTTGGCCGATGCCTGGATCGAATATGCCGTGTTCCAGCACGTGTACCGGAGCATCTATCCCGAAGCGTGGGATGACGGTCACGGCTACGATCGACTCGCCGCGATGGCCGAGGGGTTCCGGATTTTCTATTGGACCCAGATCATCGAGGCCGAGATGGCGTCCAGCGGGTATTACGGGCCATGGGGCCGCTACGGTGAAGAGACGCTGCGGCAGGTGGTGGCTCATTACCGGAAGCTGGGCCTGCCGGAGGTCGCCGAGGCTCTGGAGACCGACATCGGCGCCGAGTTGAGCGAAACCTCGGGCTTGAAGTTCCTGGCCGTGATGGATCGAGCGTCGGCGGCGCGGATCCGGTTCTTTCGGGAGCATCCGGAGCTGTTCCCGTTCGACCGACCGGTCCCGATCGATCCCGAACCCCACCACTGAGTCGCGGCAAAGGCCGGCAGCGGCTGGTTGGGGCCAGCGGCTTGGTTGGCTGGTTGGGAGTTGGCGGCAGGCTGGTTGGGACACCCACAAACCACAGGGCTGGTTGGGACACCCACAAACCACAGGATGGCAGCGGCTGTTGGGACACCCACAAACCACAGGCTGGTTGGGACACCCACAAATCACAGGGCGCAAACCGGGATACCCATAAAAGTGCGGGGGGCGCGGACGTAAACCGGGACACCCATAAAAGTGCGGGGGGCGCAAACCGGGAGGGCGCAAACCGGGACACCCATAAAAGTGCGGGGGGCGCAAACCGGGAGGGCGCAAACCGGGACACCCATCAAAGTGAGCCGTTTTTCCGTGGCAGGGACGCAAACCGGGACACCCATAAAAGTGCGGGGGGCGCAAACCGGGACACCCATAAAAGTGAATGCTGGGACACCCATAAACCCCGGAAGTGCAGCCGCAGACGCACGCATGCGCATCGCATGTTGGGATACCCACAAACCTTTCAAAAGACAGCCGAGAGGATGGTGGGTGTCCCGAAGATCCTACCGAGAGGATGGTGGGTGTCCCGAAGATCCTTCCCGAAGATCCTTCTTCGCAGGTTTGCGCCCCAGGGTGAAGTAACGGAAAGACATGAGCTCACAGCAGGGTTATGACCATTGCGATGAGGTTGTTACTGAAATGGAGGAGGAGAGGGTATTGGAAGCCGAAGGCTACGCGGGTATAGCCGTAGATCAAAGCACTCGACAACTGAGGAAGCGTGATGATCGGCATCATCAGCAGGTTGACGAGTGACGACTCGTAATTGGAAATGTGGATCCAGGCGAAAAACAGGCAAGTGCCGTAGAAGATCCAACGAAAATATCTGCGCCAAAAATTGGCCAATGCGCTTCCGATGCTTTCGATGCGAAGAATGGGGTAGATGAGGGCACAGGCACAAATCGAAATGCCGACGCGTACGACCAAGCTCTCGTCGACCGCGCTCAAAGAGGTGTTGTAAACGAGCTTCGTCAGCACGTAGTAGGACGCCACGGAGCTCGTTAATGCCAGGTATCCGGGATTGAACCGGAGTGAGAGGCGAAAGAGCGTTTCCTCGAGGAGAGGGAGGATAAAACCTCCGACCAAAATGAGTATGATTGGGCTGAAGCGTTCCGCCATATTCGATTTCGTCAGGTTCTCGGGATCGTAAATGGGGGAGAGCAAGGCGAAAAATAAGCCTAAGCCGATGAGGAAAAAGATCTTCAAAATGAAGAGTCCAACCGTGTCGGTGATCTTGGCTTTGGTTGATTTTGGACTAGGTGTCAAATGGGGATTTCGCAAAAAGGCCGTGAATTCTCTCAGGAGGTTGCGGTAATAGGACGCTCGGATCAAGCTATAGGCCATGTTTATACCCTTTAAGTGGATTGGATCGCCCAGATTGGGGTGTGCTTTCGCCAATCGCAAACGTTCGGGAATCGAAACATGCTTAGTTGAATTTGAATCTCAGGCACGAGCGTTTGAAGAACCGTAAGCGGGTACTTCAGCCACCGGTGAACCTGATGGCGGTGCCGTCAGGTTGGGACTGGTTCAGAGGCAAGATCATCCTCGAACTTCTTGCGGTCCGCGCTCGAGTTCGAACCTGGGATGCTCAAGTTGGGACAGCCATCAGCAGAAGCTGGGACGCGAAGCTGGGACACCCATCATCCGGATGCCAACCAGGACCCCCATGAACGCAAACTGGGACACCCACCAAAGTGAATCGTTATTCCGAGGAGAGCCGGACCAACTCGATGGTTGTGGGTGTCCCAAAGAACCAACTTCAAAGAGAGCATCGCTTCGATTTCAATATTATGGGTGTCCCAAAGAGAGCGTCGCTTCGATTCTCCCAAGAGAGCCAAAGAGAGCATCGCTTCGATTTCAATATTATGGGTGTCCCAAAGAGAGCGTCCGATGATTGTGGGTGTCCCTCCCCTCCCAAAGAACCAACTTCAAAGAGAGCATCGGTTCGATTCCAGGATTGTGGGTGTCCCCAAAAAATCTCCCAGGATTGTGGGTGTCCCTAAAAAAAATCCGATTCCAGGATTGTGGGTGTCCCCAAAAAAAATCCGAAGCAGGCTGCTCGGGGTGCCCGTCTCTCGAAGCATGCGGGAAGGTCAAAGTCGATCGATGCGATTCGTTTCTTTCGTGGGATCCGGGGCCATCCCCGTCACTTGATGCGGGTGAAGCACTTGTCCCAATGGGTGTGGGTCCAGGCCGTGACGAAGACGCGCAGGTAGACCAACGCGAAGTTCAGGCCGCTCGCCTTGTGGGTGCCCTCCTCTTCGCCGTAGCTCCACCAGACCCAATAGGGACGACCCTCCACCAACTCTTCCGGCAGCAGGCCCCAGACGCGGCAGTCGGCGCTGCGGTTGCGGTTGTCACCCATGACCAGGTAGAAGCCCTCCGGAATGGTGCGGCCGTCGAAGGCGTCCAAACGCGCCTTCAACCCCGCCAGATACTTGGGATCGGCGTTGGGATAGACCTGCTCCATTTGGCGCAGCGTGTGGCGGGTCAACAGCACCAGTTGGCGAATGTCCATATTCTGGTTCTTGCGGAACACCGCGTTGTCCAGGCCGGGCTCGTGGTCGTCGTAACCGACGGGCAGGTTGCGGTTTTCCGGATCGCGGTCCGAGGGCCCGCCCTCGTACAGTTGGGTCTTGAAAAAGGCGTATCGCTCATCGATCGGCTCACCGTCGACGTAGACCTGGTCGTCGATGATGGCCACGCGCTCGCCAGGAAGGCCGATCAGTCGTTTGACCCAGCGTTGGGTGGAATCGAGCGGAAACTTGAACACGACCACGTCGCCGCGTTTGGGTTCCCGGGTCGGCAGGAGCGCCCGATCCAGAGCCGAACCGGACGAACTGAAAATCATGCTGTTGAGCGTGATGTGGTCCCCGATCAGGAGGTTGTTCTCCATCGACGAGGTGGGAATCTTGAAATTCTGGAACACGAAGGTGCTGAAGAACAGGAACATCGTGAGGAGCCACAACCCGAATTGGGTGTAGTCGCGGGGCACGCTCAGCTTGCCGGGGTCCTCGACCTGTTCCGAGGCCTTGTCTCCCGAATCGGCCTTTCCCTTTCCGGGCTTGACCCAGGTCAGGGCCTTCGCTGCCACGGCATCTCTTTTCCTGCTCATGCTCACCTCTGTGCGGCCACCTTAGGGGCCTGGTTCGTGTGCGTCCAATGTGGGACTGTCGTTGAGTTCTTCGATCGTAATCTCGTCTTCCAACCGCGGTTCGGGGACCACCGTGTAGATGTGCCGGTTGAAGGGAAGCGGGGCTTCGATGTCCACGTGACCCAAAAGCGTCTCGCGGACTTCTCCATTTACCAGGATCTGTACCTCGCTGAAATCGGAAAAGTTCTCCAGAACACTGTTGACCAGGCTGGCGACCAGGTCGACCTCGGTGGCGACGCCCGCGTTCAGCTTGGCCAAAAAGCCCGGGTGCAGGTCGATGACGGCCACGCCGTTTCCGAGCAGGTACACCTCGCGGACGTAGGTGGCTCGCGGCCAGACCGCGACGCCCTCGGACTCCTCGGGCTCGATGGTCAGGTGGTCGACCACCTGGAGGAGCTGCGCTTCGGGACTGTTGGTGATGATGGTCCGCCTCAGGGGAATCAGCCCCTCGTATTCCGCGTGGCGATAGTAGACCTGGACTTCGCGAATCTGGGTTTCGTCGAAGATGGTCTGGATCCCGGCGGGTTGGCGGGCCTTCACGGCGCTTTCTTCCAACACCGCCACATCGCCCTCGTCCAACCGGGTCTCGGGTTCGGCGGTTCCTTCGCCCCGGTTGCAGGCGACCGAAAGGATCAGCAGGCAGAGCAGGGACGAAACCCACGAGATTTTCATGGCTCCGGGTCCTCCACCGGCACCAACAATCCGCGTTGGGCCTTGGCCTTCACGTCGCCGTCGTAGTTCTGAATCGCGCGTGCGACCGCCTCCGCCACCTGGTTCTTGAACAAGGACTCCTTGAGCTTCTTTTCTTCCAATGGGTTGGAAATGAAGGCCGCCTCGAACAAGATCGCCGGCATGGTGGCCCCTTTGAGCACCTTGAGCGGCGCCTGCTTGACGCCGCGGCTGCGAATCCCCGCCAGTTTGTTCAGTTCTTCCTGGATGTACTTGGCCAACCGGAAACTGTCTTCCAAGTGTTTGGCCTGGGCCATGTCCCACAGCATCATGGTCAGGTCGTCGCCGATCGGATCTTCCTCCTCCTCCTCATGTCCGGTGGCACCCTCGAACTCGTGGTAGTGGTAAAACTCGTCGGGATCCACGTCGCTGTCCATGGACAGGTAGTAGGTTTCGCTACCCTTGGCGTTGTACTGCTTGACCGCGTTCACATGAATCGAAATGAACAGGTCGGCCTTGTAGTGATTGGCGATGGCGGTGCGGGTTTTGAGCGAAAGGAAGATGTCGTCGTCGCGGGTGAGCTTGACCGCGTAGGTCCCGAGCATGTCCAACTGGTGCTTGAGCCGTTTGGCCAAGTCCAGGACCACGTCCTTTTCTTTGAGGCCGGTGGGTCCCAGGGCGCCGCGGTCCATGCCGCCGTGGCCCGGGTCGATCACGATGCGTTGAATGCCCACTTGCTTTTCGATGGGGAGCCCGGTTTCGATCTCCGATTCGGGCGTGAAGTCGCCGCGCAGGTCGATCAGGGTGCGGGGGTTGTTGGGCGAGAAGGGATCCACCGTGTAGGAACTCACGCCGGGCCCCATTTGGAACAGGATCTCCGTCGAACCGTCCGGCAGGTTGGTGAAGACCTCCATCGAGGTAATCGCTTCGTTGGGTTCCATGCGCGTCTTGTCGATGATGACCGGGCTACGCGGGATCTTGAGCAACAGGCTGCGGTCGATTTTTTCGACCTTGGGCGCCCGCAGGCCCTGGTTGTAGATCACGCTGATCTGGTAGCGTTCGCCGCGGCGATGGGTGCGAATGGTGGCTACCACATCTTCGATCTTGGGCACGTGCAGGCTGCGGCTGGGGCGATCGTAGATCAGTTGCACACCCAACAAATCCGAAAACACCTTCACCAGGTGCAGGGTCTGGACGTAGAGCGCGCCATCGCGCTCCTGAATCGAAAAAGGCGCTTTGGTGCGGCCGTAGTAGGCGTCGTGGGTGTTCAGGTCGATGGTCAGGTCGCGTTGGTTGATGTCCAACACGAGCCGGTGCTCCTCGCGCCTGCCCGGCTGAATGCCGAGGCCCATGAGAAAGGGGTCCAACTTGATGTAGGGCGGAATGGTGCCTGGCAGGATTTCCACGGGATGGGGCTCGGTACCGTGGTACATCGTCAAGACGTTCTTGTCTTCGAAGGACCAGACGGGAACCGTCGCGATCGAGAGACTCAACAGAAATAGCAGCGTGCGCGGCAGGCGAAACCCGAGGGCACCGGACCTCCGAGGCGGCCGATGTGCAGGGAGCTGTTTCGAAAGATGGGTCGTAGGGGTCATAGGCAAAGGTATACCGCTTTTTGGAGTTACTGGCGGGAAGCCGCGTTCTCCCGAGGAGGGAGCCGCTCCCGCGGATCGCCGACGAGGAGGTGACCTTGCGTTGCGATGGCGTGTGGGTTGTCGAGGGCCATACGGCGATGAAAGGCTGCCGCGAATCCGATGGGCCCCGGCAAAAGGCCTATTGTAGCCCAGAATGCTCCCTGGGTGGACTCGAGTCGCGGTTTATCGGGTGAACCGTGACGAGAATCCGGAGAATCCGGGCCGGTTCGATCGAAGGTTTCCGATTCCGACGAGGCTCGGACGGTCGCACCCCCGATTGCCGGAGTGCCACCCGAGCCCGCCGGCCGGTGAGGAACGCCCGAAAGGAATCTAGAAAGTGAACGAGACGCGACGGTTCTGGGCCCAGGCCTGTTCCGTCTGGTCGGGTTTCAGCGGCTTCAATTCGCCGTAGCTGATGGTGCGCATCTGCGAGGGCGGGACACCCAACTGTTCCAGATAGCGTTTGACCGCTTGCGCGCGACGCTCCCCCAAAGCCAGGTTGTAATTCTCGGTGCCACGGGTGTCGCAATGACCTTCCAACAGCACGGGCAACTTGGGGTTTTGCTTCAGCGTGGACGCATACCGTTTCAGCTTCTCCCGGGCCCGGCTGGTCAGCGCCGCCTGGTCGAAGTCGAAGTAGATCGGCTCCCAGTCGAGGCTGGGGTCGCCCTTGCTGGGGTCGTAGGGGTCCAACACGTTGAGCCTGCGGGAATCGATACTTTCGTCTTCGTAATCGGACGGCGTGTAGGCGTAGTTGTCGTCGCTGATCCGGGTTGCGTCTTCCTGATCGCGGCCGTCGCCGTAGACCGACCCTTGACCACTGGTGGTATCGGGACCTCGGGTCGGTGCCTGAGGGCCAGGGCAGCCCATCATCGAAAGAGCGAAACCGGTTAACAAAACGATGTTCCATGGGATGGAATGGCGAAATGAAAAGATGGCCATTGGGTTCACGTTGTGACCTCCTCACGTCGGGTTAGGGGAAAGGTGAAATGGAACATGCCCACTTCGCATTGGCAAGCGTCGGAGTCCGGGGCCCGCTACGGGACTTCTCAGCTTCGGCACGGCGCGCATCCGGCATGGCGGTCGAGCCCGGCGGCGAGCCGGACCGGCACTGCGGGAGCGGTGGCATCTTGCGTTCGATGGTCGAGGTTGCTGCCGAAGTTTGGATGGTGAATCCTCGCAAAAGGAAATGACACATGGGTGTTCGCGCGATATTCAGGAGAAACGGGTGCCGTGGAGCCGGTGATTTTGATCACCATTGCTGGATTGGGCTGGGTATGAAGCCGATTGGATCGAGATTCGGGGGGTAGGTACACTGGAGCTTGGACGGCGCGGCTCCGGTGATCGATGAAATTATCACGAGTGGAGACGCCAGTCTTTCCAAAGATATACGGAAACGCATCCGTTGGTTGCGCCTGAATTCCGGGTTGCGGAGGCGCGGTGGATGGGTTCGCGGGTCGATGCCTTTCAAAGAGGTGATCCGTCGAGGAAATCTTACCGCGCCCATCGCCCACTGGGGAGTGGTTTTTGCTAGTGAGTGTGCATTCCGAAACGAGACGATTTGTGGCCGTGAAGATTCACGGCAGGTGACCAAAAATGGGGGTTCGAAATCTTTGTGACCCGGAGCGATCGCCGGGAGAGAGGCATCGCACCCAAAACCCTCGAGGTGGTAGCCATTCGTTCGGAAATCGAGGAAAATCGAGTTTTTACGATGATCATTCATTGCTTGTACAGGGCGTCGCGCCCGCCCGGGATCTCGGCGCCGATCTGGGATCGGCGCGACCTTGGGGCGTTTATCATGTGACACCCGACGGCCCTGGTGGGTGGCGATTCGACGAGTATTTCCGGGAGGAGAGATGTTTCATTCCTGTTTAGGTATCTGGCTGGGCGTCACCACCCTGTTGAGCGGCGGCACCCTTGGCTTTCAGACCCAAACCATCGAGGAAGAGCTGCGCGTCACGTACGTGCTCCTGGATGTCAAGGCCAGTGATCGAAAGGGAAATCCCGTCAAAGATCTGCAGATGTCCGATTTTGTGGTCACCGAAAACCGAAAAAAGGTGAATGTGACCTATTTCGAGGTCAAGGATTACGCCCTGGACATTCCCGAAGAGGTGCTGACCGGCCAGCGCGATTACGATGTCTCCGAAGTGCCCAAAGGCGTCCGGCAGGTCATCGTGGCGCTGGATTTCGAGTCGATGAACCCCATCGAAACCGCCAAGACGTTCAAAATGCTGCTGGATTTCCTGGGTTCCCTGAAGGGACCCTCCACCTATTTGATCAACATTCACAGCCTGGAACGGGGTTCCATCACCAAGGGCTTCGTCTCTTCTCCCAAACGCGCCATTCAGGCGGTCGCGGGTTTTCAGGAACGTTACGAAAACCTCAAATATCGCGGTGGCCAACGGGAACTGCTGTTGGCGGACTCCAGGGGGGATCGGGCCTCGTTGACGCGCGGCTATCCCGGAACCGGCGGGTACCTCACCGATCCGTTGCCCAATTTGGAAGATCTCGAAAAGGCCTGCGAAACGTGCGTGCGCCAATTCGGCTACCGGGGCGTGGGATCCGACATGTCCGACTATATGAACAACTGCATCAGGGAGAGCCTGAGGGCTTTCATGGACAAGCTGGAGGCGCGTTCCGAACGGGTGCTGGGTGAATTGGAGATTCTGGCCAACGCCTATCCGGACCGCGAGGGCCTCAAACTGATGTTTTTCGTCTCGCCGGGCTTTTCCCTGCGCGAACCCGCAGCCGCCAATCAATTGGCTCGGTTCTACATGCAGCAGGGGCGCGGCGACTCCCAATCGATTTCGTCGATGCCCATCGGGCGTTCTTTCGATTTCGATGATTCCTTCCGGCGCGTGGTGCACGCCTGCATTCGCAACCGCGTCATTTTCCACACCTTCGATGCCTATACCAACGCCAATACGGATCGCCGGACCCTGGGCGCCGAGTTCGCTTCCTCCGGCAACGCCAGAAACGAGCTCAGTCGCTACTATCGCCAGTACGGCAGCGAGATCACGGGCGGTCTGCGCGACTTGGCGGACGAGTCGGGCGGCAGCTTTTCGCAGACGATCTCGCTTTCGGCACCGATGGGTAAGGTGCTTGAAAAAAATTACCTGTTCTATGTGTTGGGTTACGATTCGCCGCCCGGCAAATCCAATAAGTTCCGCAAGATCAAAATCAAATCGAAACGGCGCGGCGTGCGCCTCAGCTATCGGAGAGGCTATTATGGACCTTAGGAATCGACACTCGTGCACGTCTCGTCGCTCGCGAGACCCGGCGACGCGGTACGCGATGCGTCGCGGTCGGGTCTTTTGAAGGGTCGCCCGTGGACTGGTGCCGCGGGTGGCGAAGGAGTTTGTCATGCATGTTTCAACGCGATGGAAACCTCGGACCGGCATCGTCGCGCGGTGGCGACAAGTCGCCCGGCTTGCCGGCCTGGTCTTTTTCGCCTTGGCGGTGATCCTCCCGCCGGCCTTCACCGGCGATCCGCCAGCCTCCGATCCGCCCGAACAAACCCAGCCCAGTGATGACAAGGGTGAGGGTAAGGACAAGCCGAAGGGCGAGGACGAGAAATCGGAAGAAGAGAAGTTGGTCGATGACGGGTTGGAGGCGGTCACCGACAAGAAAGCCAAAAAGTCGTCCCGGCTGCCCAGTGGGAAACCGCCGAAGGTGGACAAGAAACCCAACTGCAGCACGGCCGAATTACTGGAACGCTATCGACGCGGCGCCAAAGCGGGCCGTGGCGGAGCCCATCCATTTCGCGAGGGCGGCGGCCTGGGGCCGATCGTCAAACCACGACAGCCGACCCGCTCGACGGGAGGCTCCGGCCGAAACTGAGGATCGGCCGAGCCTTCGAGGGCCTTTCGCGAGGGAATCCGCCTTGGGCGACATCCAACCCCGCGCCGACCCAGGGCGTTCATCCGGTTCCCGGGAAACACCTCTTCGTTCGGTCTTTTCTCGTTATTGGCCAATTTGACGCGAACATCCCCGCTTCGGGAGTCTCGCGGAAACCGGCCGTATCTACCGAAATCGCAAATGGTCGCGTATCGCTTGGGTTTTGCGCTACAATGGGGCCACCTTTTCAAGGGTCCTCTTTTTCTGAATTGGATACTTAACACAACCCTCGCGATGACCGTGCCCTTCGCCCTGTGTGCACGAATTCATCGATTCGCTGAGGGTTTGGAGTGGTTGGGAGCGACGTTTGGCTCTGTCCCGTATTCTCATTGTCGAAGATACACCTTTTCCTCGCGCGATTCTTCAGCGCCAGTTGATGCAAATGGGCTACGAAGTCATTGCCGTGGCCGATGGCACGGAAGCCTGGGAGGTCATGCAGAACGAGCCCATCAATTTCGTCATCACCGATTGGCTGATGCCCCGGATGAGCGGAATCGAACTGTGCCGCCGCATCCGACGCGAGGGCTTTTCCCGCTACGTCTACATCATTTTGCTCACGGCGAAAGGCGACAAGAACGATTTGATCGCGGGATTGGAGGCGGGTGCCGACGATTTCATGGTGAAGCCCTGTAATCCGCTCGAGTTGAAGGTCAAGGTCCTGGCGGGCGAACGGGTTTTGAAATACGAGAAGACCCTCGTCGACCAGAATCGAAAATTGGAGTTGGCCCACCAGCAGATTTCCGAACAATTCGCCACCACCGCCAACAACCTCAAGTTGGCCGCCAAGTTCCAGAAGGCACTGCTGCCGATGGAAAGCGCCACCATCGACCAGATGAAGTTCGAATCCATGTTCGTGCCTTGTGAAGTCGTCGCGGGCGATTTTTTCAATTTCTTCAAGATCAACGAGGAAAAGACCGCCTTTTTTCTCCTGGACGTGGCAGGTCACGGCATTCCCGCGGCGATGCTGTCATTCACCCTCTCGCACGTCATCTCGCCCCTGCCGTTTCCCCCCGACGCCCAACACCTCGGCCACACCGGTTACGGTTTTCTCGATTTCACCCATCCCACCCATCTGGCCAGCCGGCTCAACCAGATCTTCGAAGTCCGCTCCGACGGGCAACAGTACTTCACCATGGTCTACGGCGTGATCGACCTGGCCATGGAGCAGGTGCTGTTCACCCAAGCCGGGCACCCGCCGATCATCTATCTGCCCTACGAGGGCGAACCATGCACGATCGGCGAGGGCGGCTTCCCGATGGGGATCTTCCCCAATACCGATTTCGACATCTACAGCTTCGATTTCCGGCCAGGTGACCGCCTCTACCTCTACTCCGACGGCGTCACCGGCTGCTTCGATCCCGACGGCCAATCCTATTCGACCGAGCGCTTCATGGACCTGCTCGCCCATCACCGCCGCGGGTCGTTGCGGGAAGGCCTGGTCAAACTGAAACAGGCCCTCATCGAGTGGCGCGGTTCCGATCAATTCGAGGACGATTTGTCCGTACTGGCGGTAGAGCGGTTGCCGGACCCCAGTCAGGATCGCAACCACCTGGCCGTGGATCTCTCCGAATTGGATTGATTCGGTGGCCCGGTCGGCTCTGGTACACCCCTCGGTCCTCGAGCTGGGATCCGATGCCGTAGCGACCCGCGTTCGGAGGCCGGTTTCGATATGCTTTTTTTTCGCGGATCGTGAAAAAAAGACCGCCTTCGAATCTGCCGCGACCCATCGCGGCCGGGGAAACCATGCGCTTTTGTCAGGAACCGGTTCGCGCTTCTTTTTGGAGGGATCGCGGCGGTGGAGAGATCTTTCTTTTGTAGTAAACTATAATCCTGATTCGGTATTTATCATTCGTGAAAACCGGCTGTACGGGAAAAGCGCGGGCCTGCCTGGTGAAAGACTTCCACGGCTCGGGTCTCTCGACTTGACGCGTCTCGGCCATAGGCGGACCCATTCCGGCGTCCTTCCTCGGTGCGAATGTGTCGTGAGGTATTCATGAACCAAGGTCCAACGAACCAGCGAGCGACTCGAGAGATCCAACTCTCGATCGACAGCAACCTGCAGGATGTGGCGCTCGTGGGCGTTTCCGTCCGCGCCCTTTGCCTCCACTTCTCCCTGGCCCAGGATGTGGCCTACCAGGTCGAGCTTTGCGTGGTGGAGATGATCAACAACGTGATCGAGCACGGTTACCGATTCGAGACGGGCAATCCGATTCGGATCGAAATGAAATTCGAGGAAGGCCGTGTCGGCGTCACGCTGGTCGATCATGCCGAGCCCATCGAGAGTTGCGATCACCAGGCGCCTCAATTCGATCCCGAAGACCTGGAATCGCTTCCGGAAAATGGGTATGGCCGCTTTTTGGTGGATCAAATCATGGATCGCGTGGATTATCATCGTGAGAACGATCGGAACTACTTATATATGGAAAAGAGTTTCGTACCCGAGCGGCGCGCCGGGTAGGGGGATGATCGGACTTGGATAGGGGGGGCGATGGGTCCTGAAAAGTGTCCCGCTTGTTTCGAGGCACATCTCTCGGAAGAGCGAACCTGTCTCAAGTGTGGCTTTTCGTTCGATGCTCCGGAGCAGGGAGAGGCGCTGCCGGTGGGCACCCGCCTCCGCGACCTTTTCCTTTTGGGTCGGTTGCTACCGCCCGAATCCCCGTTTGGATACACCTACCTCGCCTGGGACGAAGACATTCGGCTCAAGGTCTCGATCTTCGAATATGCACCGCGGGGCGTGGCCTATCGCGACGATCGCGGCCCCGGTATCCACGTGCGCGACGATCGCGCCGAACTGCTCTTCGATACGGGCCTGGAGGCGCTTCAAAAGACGGCCGTGCTGCTTGCGGGTTTGAGTCACTCCTCCCTCGCGAAGGTACGCACCTCCTTTTTGGAACACGGTACCCTCTACGTGGTGAAGGAGTTGAACGAGGGCACTTCGCTCCCCACCCACCTGGTATTGCAGCGATTCACCGAAGCCGGCGCGATCCACCGCATCATGCCGATGTTGGCCGCCCTGGAATTGTGTCATGGCGCCGGATTGCTCCATCTCAACCTTCAGCCGCCTACGATTTGGGTGAACCGCCAGGATCACCTGGTGCTGGATCACTTCGCCGCCGAGTTTCGGCGCATGGCGACCTATGCACCCGATCTTCGCGCAGGATTCGACCCGGTCTTCTCGGCACCCGAGCTGGCCGATCCGGAAGGCAAGATCGGTGTCCAGGCCGATGTCTTCTCCTGCGGTGCCCTGTTGGCCTGGTTGCTGCGCCTCCAGCCCTCCGACTTTCTGCCGGCGGCACCGGAGGATGGCGAGCCCGGCGCGGAAGGAGACGAAGAGCAAACGCAGGAAGTCGACGGCGAGGCCGGGTCCGATGCCGATGGCCTCGACCGGCCTTCCGTGGAACTCCTGGTTTCCCAGGAGCTTCAGGAAGTGGTTCACCAAGCGATTCATCCGGACCTGAACGTTCGCTTTGCCGAGGTGCGCCAATTGCGGGCCGCGTTGAGCCGGGTCCCTGCCTACAAGGAGCACTTGGCCCTTGCCGAGCGCGGCGCCGACGAGGAATCCGCCTTGCCGGGTCGCGAACGCCAAGCCGCGAAGCCGGACGCCCTGCCGTCCTGGGTCCACTCCGATTGGCCCGGCGTTGCCTTCGGGTTGGGTGCCCTGACCACCACCCTGGGCGTCTGGCAGGAAGGTAGAATGACCGCCGCGGTCGGGATGGGCCTCACGCTGGCCGGCATCGCCGGAGGGCTTCCCAAATTGGTTGCCGCCTGGCAAGCCCGCTCCGGTGGGCGCCGCTCCCGAGCCGCCTATGCGCCCAAGCAGGCTCGTTGGCGCGCCGAATACTACAACCTGGCCGGTGTGGCCCGCGATACCAAAGGCAAGGAGCGGGTGCGGTCCTATCTACAGGAGCGGTTTCAGGATGCCGAACGGCGCAAGGCCCTCGCGGAGATGCAGGATATCGCTGATACCTTCGCCAATCACGTGGAGGGTCAGGACGGTCGCACCGCCGATTTCGACGAGGCCATCGCGCGGGTCACCAAACAAAACGCGCTGCTCGAAGACATGGAGCAGGCCTGGCACAAGGCCCTGCGCGCCCGTGACCTCGACGAAATGGAGCGTCTGATCGCCGGGTTCAAGCGGCACGGTGTAAAGGAACTCGGCAAGCGCGAGAAAGCGCTGCGCACCTTGAGTCGCGGGCGGAAGAAGTACGTCTGCACCAAATACAAGCTGGAGTTGATGTTGGTTCCGGCAGGTGCCTTCCTGATGGGGGCCAACGACGGCGAGCCGGACGAGCGTCCGGTCACCCCGGTCAACATCTCCCGACCCTTTTACCTGGGTCGCTTTCCCGTCACCCAACAGCAATGGTACCTGGTGATGAAGACCCGTCCCTGGAAGGGTCGACCCCACGTGGCCGAACATCCCGATGCTCCCGCCACCTACATTAGCTGGCTGGATTGCCGGGATTTCGTCAACCGGTTGAACGCCTCGTTGGGCGTGAACCACTACCGCATGGCGACCGAGGCCGAATGGGAGTTCGCCTGCAGGGCCGGCCACGCGGATTCCTTCTATTTCGGCCACGCACGCGCCAAGTTGGGCAGGTTCGCCTGGTTCGTCGACAACTCCTCGGTTTCGGGAACGCCCGCACCCCAGCCCGTCGGCCGCAGAAAGAACAACGTCTGGGGCCTGTACGACATGATCGGCAATGTATGGGAATGGTGTCGCGACAGCCCCTGGCGCTATCCCGGAACGCGGCGGAACGACCCGTTCGGCTCGGACGAGCACCGTGAGAAAATGATGCGAGGCGGTTGTTACGACAACGTATCCTGGCTGTGTCGATCATCGGTGCGGGGAACCAACGACCGCGAATACCGAGGCCCCGACGTGGGGTTTCGCCTGGCCCGCAGCCTGGACTGACCTGATCGTCGGTGCCGAGTCGCGTCATGGGTCGCCACGGGGCCAGGCGCGATCCCGTTCCCGGCGCGCCGCTGTCGAACAAATCCATTCTGGTCAAAACCAAATCCGAAGCGGTTGCGTCTTAATGGTTAGTTCTCATGTTTCAAAAGTCCCATCTTTCGGTTTCTCGTTCTCTCAGATCTAAAACGGCGGTTTATTGAATGATCAATCTGCAACAGGTGACCAAGGCCTATCGCATGGGAAAGCAATCACTTCCGGTTTTGAAGGGCATCGACCTGCAGATCGGCACCGGCGAGCTGGTTTCCATCATGGGTCCTTCGGGCTCCGGTAAATCCACGTTGCTCAACGTGTTGGGGATTCTCGATCGCTACGACGAAGGGACCTATCATCTCGCCGATACGTTGATGAAAAACCTTTCCGAGCGACAAGCGGCCTACTACCGCAACCAATTTTTGGGTTTCGTCTTCCAGTCCTTCAATCTTCTGGAGTTCAAGAACGCGGTGGAAAACGTGGCCTTGCCGCTCTACTACCAGAAGGTCAGCCGCCGCAAGCGCAATATGAAGGCCATGGAACTGTTGGAAAAGGTGGGTTTGGGCGATCGCGCCTTTCACCTGCCCAACGAGCTTTCCGGCGGTCAGAAACAACGGGTCGCGATTGCGCGCGCACTGATTACCGACCCCAAGGTGATCCTCGCCGACGAACCCACCGGTGCTTTGGATTCGCAGACCAGCGAGCAGGTCATGGAGCTGTTCCGCGAGGTCAACAAAACCGGCATGACGGTGGTCATCGTCACCCACGAACACGAAGTGTCCGAAAAAACCGACCGCACCATTCACCTGCGCGACGGCCTCATCCTGAAAGATGACCACTCCGCGGGCCCATCCGATGAGGGGGCTGCCTCGGTGAGCGCACCCAGCCAATCATCGAGCGTGACTGCCGAGGTGCCGGTTTGATGTTCCTCTTCAATCCCGATCACTGGCAGGAGATCGGCCAAACGGTTCGCAAACACAAGTTGCGGACCTTCCTCACGGCCTTCTCGGTAGCCTGGGGCATTTTCATGCTGATTCTCCTGCTGGGCGCCGGCAAAGGTTTGGAAAACGGCGTGCGTTACCAGTTTCGCGATGATGCGACAAACAGCATTTGGATCACCCCACGGCGCACCAGTGTGCCCTATCGAGGTTTGCGTCCGGGACGCTCGGTGCGTTTCACCGACGACGACTACCGCATGGTGCGCGACACCATCGGTGGGGTGGAGCACATCACCGCACGCTTCGTGTTGCGCGGCGATTTCCGGGTTCGCTATGGCGACGAGTACTCCACGTTCGGCATTCGTTCGGTTCACCCGGATCACCTATACCTCGAAAACACCCTGATGCAAGAGGGGCGATTCATCAACGAGCTCGACATCCGCGACCGTCGCAAGGTGGCCGCGATCGGGACCCGCGTCGTGACCAGCCTGTTCGGTCGCAAGAACCCGATCGGCGAGTGGATCGACATCAACGGCATCCAGTATCGAGTGGTCGGCGTCTTTCACGACATCGGTGGCGAAGGCGAGCAACGCATGATCTACATTCCGATCAGTACGGGCCAGGTGGCCTATGGCGGAGGAAATCAAATCCACCGTTTGATGTTCACCATTGGCGACGCCAGTTTCGACGAAAGCAAGCTCATCGAATCCAAGGTGGTGGATCTGCTGAGCGAACGTCATGTCTTCGATCCCGAGGATCCGCGCGCGATGCGGGTCGCGAACCTGGTAGAGCACTACGAGCAGTTCGCCCAGCTTTTCAAGGGCATCGCGGTCTTCGTCTGGCTGGTGGGGTTGGGAACCATCATCGCCGGCATCGTGGGGGTCAGCAACATCATGTTCATCGCGGTCAAGGAGCGCACGCGCGAGATCGGGATCCGCAAGGCGTTGGGCGCCCCGCCGAGCAGTATCATCGGACTGTTTTTGCTGGAATCGATCACCATCACGGTGCTCGCCGGTTATCTGGGCATGGTGGCCGGGATCGGATTGATCGAAGGGGTTCAGGCGGTGTTGCAGAAAATGCCCAGCCAGCCCGATTTCTTCCGCAACCCCAGTGTGGACTTCTGGACCGCTGCTACGGCGACGCTGGTCCTGATCCTGGCCGGTGTGACTGCCGGATACTTTCCGGCTCGGCGTGCTGCGGCCGTCGATCCGATCGAGGCCCTGCGCGATGAGTGACCCGACTCTCTTTCCCACACAAGGAGCGAGCCTTGTTTGACTACGACAAATGGCAAGAGATCCTGGCCACCGTCCGACGCAACAAACTGCGAACCCTGCTCACCATGTTCGGGGTGTTCTGGGGCCTGTTCCTGTTGTTGCTTTTGCTGGGTTCCGGCCAGGGTCTCGAAAACGGGGTGGGTTCCAGTTTCGACGGCTGGGCCACGAATTCCGGTTTCATCTGGCCCCGCCGCACCACCAAACCCTATCGAGGCCTACAGCCTGGGCGCCGGGCGCGGTTTACCGAGGACGACATACCCGCCCTGCGCGCCGCGCTTCCCGGCCTCGACGCCCTTGCGCCGCGTGCGCAGCTCGGCGGGTTCCGCGGTTCGAACAACGTCTTTCGCGGCGACCGCACCGGGGGCTTTTCGGTTTACGGAGATGTGCCCGCCTACCAGCGCATCAGCTTGACCGACATGCTGGTCGGCCGCCATATCAACCCGCTCGATATCGAAGGGAAGCGCAAGGTGGCCGTCATCGGAACCGATGTCCTGAGTGTTCTGTTCGACGAGGGCGAAGAACCCATCGGCGAGTACATCCGGATCAACGGCGTTTTCTTTCAGGTGGTCGGGGTTCACAAATCCCGCCGCACGGGGGGCGACGGCGATCGCGATGCCCAGTCGATCTACATCCCGCTCTCGGCCTATCAGCAGGCCTTCGGCGAAGGCAAACGATTTCACTGGTATGCCTATTCGGCCAAGCCCGGGGTGTCGGTCAATGAGTTGGAAGGGCAAATGATGGCGGCCATCCGCGAGCGCCATCGCATTCATCCGGAGGATCGCAACGCACTGGGGCACAATAATTTGGAAGAGGAATTCCAGCAACTGACAGGCCTGTTCGGCGGCATCCGCGCCTTCGTCTGGTTTGTCGGCATCGGCACCTTGCTCGCCGGGGTGATCGGTGTCAGCAACATCATGCTGATCGTGGTCAAGGAGCGAACGCGCGAGATCGGGATTCGCAAGGCGATCGGCGCCACGCCCTGGTCGATCGTCGCGCTCATCATGCAGGAAGCCTTGTTGCTCACCGGGTTCGCCGGTTATTTGGGGCTGCTTTGCGGAGTCGCGGTCCTGGAAGCGGTGAACCGCGCCTTGGGCACCGATGCCGGGGTGTTTCTCTACCCCGCGGTCAGTCTGACGACGGCGGGTTTGGCGTTCGCGGTGCTCGTATTGTGCGGCTGTCTGGCAGGGTTGATTCCCGCCCGACGGGCCGCTTCCATTCGGCCGATCGAGGCCATTCAGGTTTAACGTTTACACGGGAGATGTGCAGCACTATGTTCAAGGCCATTTTGAAAAAACTGACGATTTTTATTTTTTTTCTATTGGTTGTCGCCAGCTTCGCCGGTACCGGATATTTCCTTTACAAGAAGAGTGAGGAACCGCCGGTGGTTCACGAGACGGTCGCACCCCTGCGCACCGATATCGTCAAGAAAACCGTGGCGACCGGCTCCATCAATCCGCGCCAGGAGATCGAAATCAAGTCGCACGTCTCGGGTGTGGTCGACACGCTGTATGTCGAAGCCGGTGACGTGGTGGAAGTCGGTCAATTGATCGCCAAGATCCGCATCATCCCCAGCGTGACCAGCCTCCACGATGCCGAGTCGACGGTCGAGGCCGTTCGCATCACCTACGAAAACGATCGCAACGAATTGACGCGCCAGCGCAAGGTATTCGAGCAGAACCTGATCTCCGAATCCGAATTCAACGCCTTCGAGTTGGCCGCGCGTCGCAGTGCCCAGGAGCTGGAAGCCGCCATCGCCAACTTGGAACTGGTGCGTGAGGGGGCCTCCAAACGATCGGGAACCGAGTCGAACCTGGTCCACAGTACCGCGGCCGGCATGGTATTGGACGTACCGGTCGAGGTGGGCAACTTCGTGATCGAATCGAATACGTTCAACGACGGCACCACGATCGCGGCCGTCGCCAACATGAACGAGATGATCTTCGAGGGTCGGGTGGACGAATCGGAGGTCGGCAAAATCCGCCTGGGCATGCCGCTGGATCTGCGGATCGGTGCATTGGACACCGAGCGCTTCAACGCCGAGTTGGAGTTCATCGCCCCCAAGGGCATCGAATTGGAAGGTGCCATTCAGTTCGAGATTCGCGCGAAGATCAACATGCCGGCCGATGCCTTCCTGCGCGCGGGTTACAGCGCCAACGCCGACATCGTGTTGGATCGCCGTGAGAACGTCTTGGCGGTGCGGGAGGCCGATCTGTTGTTCGAGGACGACAAGGTGCTGGTCGAGGTGGAGACGGGCGCACAGGTGTTCGCCAAGAAGGAGATCCAGGTGGGCCTGTCGGACGGCATTCACATCGAGGTTCTCAGCGGCCTCGACAGCGAAACCCGCATCAAGAAAAACTGAGCGGGCGAGGGTCTTCATCGGCACTGGGGGGCGTCGCAAGCGTCGGTCTCGACCTCTGGTCCGCCCCTTGATTTCCCAGAAGGCAATGGCATGGGGGCGGGCCGATTCAGGCCCGTTTTCCGGGCGGAAACGAAACGTGATCGGGTTGGGGCTCCCGGTTCTTCCCGCTCTTCCCACCCGGCGCTTATACCTTTGTCGAGTTCCCCTGGCTCCACGATCCATCCCGCCGGGGCAGAAAGCAGAACCGAACCAGGACGAGCGCAAACACGGCGAAACCCGTGGGCATGCCGGCGAGCAGCAGGATCACCAGCCAGCCGCTCGGACGGGCCATGGCGGCCGCAAGTCGGGCGTCGCCCCAATCGATGTTGCGGCCACCTGGCGGAAACAGGACCGCCACCTGGATGAGGGTGGCGTACAGCAGCCACAATGTGCCCAGAAGCGCGAAGGTGATTAGGCTCATACACACCAGTTCCCAGAGGAGAGCCCGTCGTTCCTTGGCCAGGTCGTCAACCATGATCCCGTTCCCGGCATCGCTCGTCAGGCCCGCGGGATCCTCGGATCTGGGAACGTTGTGTCGACGTCAGGTTCGATGCCTCGTATCGGGCGCCCGCCAGCTTGGCCGCAAACAAATTGGTTCGACGTAACGACGCGCGCCGCAAATCGGCATGTTCCAGGTCCGCGTAATGGAGGCGCGCCCCATCGAGCCTGGCATGTCTCAGATCGGCGCCACGGAGCTGGGCTCGTTTGAGATCGGTTTGGGTCAACCCGACCCCGGCCATGGAGCTGTGCGATAAATCGGCGCCGGTCAGGATCGCGTGCGAGAGATTGACACCCGAGAGATCCACCCGGCACAATGTCGCACCTGCCGCCTGGGCGCCTGAAAAATCCATTTCCACCAAAGACAGCGTTCCCGTGGGTCGAAGCCAACCATCTTCGGCCAGCCGCGCCAACAGGATGCCGCGCTGATCTCCGTCGCAGTGGGCAAGTTCCGCACGCAGGAGGGTTCGGGCGATTTCCGCGATGCGCCTCGCATCCGTTTGTGCCCGGGCGCCCGCATCACGGAGGAATACCAGGTTGTCCGCGAGAAAGGTGCCCATGTCTCTTCGCCAAAAAGCCCGTGCCCTTCCTTCGCTTCGGCGTTCTCGATGGGTTGCCAAAAACGTCGTTCCGAAACCGAGGGACATGGCGATCATGCCGCTCAACAAGGCCGCCATGGTTCCGGAGCCTCGAGAGAGAAACGCGGCGGTGGCATCGCCGTAAATCGCTTCGTTCAATCCGCTGATATCGCCGAGGATCGACACGGCAAGCGAGAGCGTAAGCCATCCGGCGATCAAAAAGCTGGCCAAGGCGAGGGCTTGAAGGTGCAGCGGGTCCTCGGTCCGATCCTCGGATGCGGAAATCGAGACGGTGTCGGGTGTATCGGCCGCGTTTGGCAGGCTGGCCAGAGCCTTGAAACGAGCCAATCGTTTCGAGAAATGAGACGCTGGCGGATGGCCCTGACACGTTTCGGGCCTCGCATCCCTGGGGGTGGCATGGGCTCCGGCGAGTGTCGCGAGCACGTTGCGCAACTCCGTCCCGAAGTCTTTCCACCGGGCGCGTTCTTCCCGCAAGTATAGGGATTGCAAATGTTTCCATTTTGCAAGAGCATGCACCCGAGTGACCCAACCCGCTGCGAAGATCAAGAAGCCCATGATCAGAAAGAAAAGGGCGAGCATCAGTTCGAAGATGAAGCCGTTTTGGAACGCGCTTTCGGGCAGTGGGAAACCTTCGGGGAGGTGGATCTGTGACAGTGTCGCGGTCGCGAGCGTTTCGTCGCTCAGAAGTCCGTCGACAAACATGCCGCAGGGAATCGCGAAGATCGGCACACTGGCCCAAATCAATAGAGATCCAAACAGTTTGATGTTGTCCATGGTCACACTCCTTCGGGCTCCGCCGATGAGACCGATGCCTCGCGTTGATCAGGGTCGGTGGTGAGATGCAGGGAATTGGTGAGGGGGTGTCACAACTCGCCAGTCCCGGTCGATGTCGCGCACTTCCACGAAAAGCCAGGGGGTGAGCGATGCACCACAGTGGGCGCAGTCCCGACCCATCACGAACAGGGATTCGCAGGGGGCGTGGCAGGTGGGGCAATGTGGTTTGCGGTACAGTGCGAGGCCCGCGCCCAGAATCAGGCCCCAGGTCAGGAGCACGAAAATGAGAACCGCGCATAAGTAGGCCATGGCGAACATGCCGATCATGACTTGGTTCAGGGCCAGGTTGGGATCAGGGGCATGCGTCATGGTCGCGGTCATGCTGGAGTACCACCATTCGGTGCGGCTGAGGCGGAGGCCGAGAAAAGCGCCGTAAGCCGGCCAAAAGAAGGCCGTCAGAATCAGGGTGGAAGCCCATCGAATGGCGCGGCGGAGCCATTGGGGAGATTTGGTTTCGGCGCGGGTACCCAGCAGGGTTCGAACCGTGAAACGCAGGAGTGTCGCCCAAACCCAAATCAGGATCCAAAACCCGACCAACCACAGAAGGTGCAGGAGAAGAAGCGAGCCGGAATCGAAGCGCCCGATGTCGGGAAGAAAAAAGGGCGTCGTGGCGACGAGCCCCGAGAGGAACCACAGGGATGGTCGCCACAGTGCCGTGTAGCCCCAAGAACCGGGGCCGTGAAGGACCAAATCGGCGACCGCCTGTTTCTCGACCTGGATGCCGAAGCCACGCGTGACGAGGTGTGTGAGACCCCACATCACGCCCAGGGGATAGAGCGTCGGAAGGCCCAGGTTCAGTACAATGTGACCGGCCACGCTCGTGAGGCCGCGTAGCTGGGGATGCCAGGCTCGCGTTGCCTCGGCGAGCGCGAGGTAGCCCTCCATGCCCTTGGCGGCCAGCCAAAATTGGGTGGGCAACACGAACGTGGCGAGCACAAACGAAAGCAGGCCGAGAAGGAATCCGCTGGTAAAAACCGTGGTTGGGTCGGTGCGAAACAACCGTTCCGGGTGGTGCAGGATGGTGAGGCGCGCTTCGTGGCTCGGATGGAAGTCCCGGGTGGAGCGCAGGATGGCAGGCGTGTGTCGCAGCACGAGCCGGCCAAGCCAACTTCGGAACCCTTCACCGGCCTGGCGCGCGGCAGGGGACGCTTCAGGTGGCGACACCGAGAGGAACGCGATCAGGGCATCGGCGCGGTTCCAGGTGACCACGCGCCAATCGGCGTAGTATTCGCGAATCCGGATCAGGCGCCAAAGGATCAGCTTGAGCACGACATACAGGGCGATGGCCACGATGAGGATCCGAAAGAGGTTCGCGCCGAAATGGGGAGAGAGGTAAACCAGGGGCAGCCAAAGCAGGGCAAGGAGCAAGAGAGCCGGAATCGTGGTGTGGAGCAGGGCCAGGCTCCATTCGCGGGTATCCACGTCGCGATTGACGACATGTCCCATTTCATGGAGGATCAACGCTTCTCGGTGGCGATTCCAAAACACCTCCTGCCAGGTCGGCGGACCGTCGAGGAAAAGGACCGGCCGGCGACTGGACCCCAACACCACCCCGCCCAGACTTCCGCCCTTGGTGGCGAGGTGGGGGATTGGGACACCCAACTTGTGCGACACCGTGGCCACGAAGCGGCGTAGCCGGGGGGCGCGGTCGGGTGGCAGGTCCCGAGCGTCATGGTCTCGAGCGAACCGTCGAACGTGTCCGCGCACCCTGATCCAGGCCACCATCTGCCAAACGGCCAGGGAAGCCAGGGCGACCAACATCAGGTTCTCCAGGGCTGCGATCAATGAACCGATGGCGGTATTCCGGTGAGGGAGGTGAAGGTCGTCGAAAAACAGCAGCATGGCGGGGCCGCGCGACCGAGAAACCAGAGAATCGCCCAGGTGGGCGAAATCCAGGCCTGTCCCCCAGAAGCCCAGCATGATACCCGACGTCCAAAAAACGGTCATGGCGATGAAGGCGATCATCGTGAACATGTGTCGGGTTTCCGAAGGAAAGGCGAATGGATTCAAACGCCGTTCGCGTGCATCCCGCGACGGGTGTTCCACCGCCTCGCGGCAGCCCGTCCCCGGTGCAGGATCCACAGGAGGCACGGTTCTCGGCTGCTCGGAAATTCGATCCGATGTCGCTGCATCCGAGGCTCCGGCCCGGCTTTTTCGGCGTGTCGTTGCGCCGCCTGTCCCTCCGTGGCTTCGCCCTATCAACGTTTTTGACCTTCGGCGGCGAGGGTACGGTCGCGGACGGCCGTGGCCGCTTCGGCGATCGCCTCCGCCCTGTGCGTCGCACGCGCCGAACCGACGAAGCGGGCAATTCGGCACACCTCGGCGCCCGTGATGACCGGTCGCCCCGTGGCATCCATTGGCGAACTCGGTTGCGATGTCAGGATGGACGCCGCCAAGGGCACCAAAGTGAACACCAAAGGGTCGAAAACACCGACACCTCCGGCGTGCTCCTTCGTGTCGATCTTCATCCAGGTGCCTTCCACCGCCATCTGGATCACCGGACCCGCGAAAATCTCGGTCAACTCGGTTTCCAGGGGCTCGACGAGGGTCACGATTTCGAAAACCATTTGTTCCACGGCAGCCCGACATGCCGGATCTCGCAATCTCCGCATCTCGTCCTTCAACGCCATCGCCACCTCCCGACGTGCTCTTCTCGAAAGGTGGGAAACCCAAAGGGTCGGTCCGTGCAGAAAAAAGCGTCGCTCCTGCACGGATCTCTGCGAAGGGGTTCTCTACCTTCATCGACACCCTTCAGGAGGAAACCCCATGCTTCACATACTGTCGGTCATTGCCTTGTTCGGGTACAACGGCTATCCGGATATCAGGGACATGTTCCTCAAATCGTTCAACGCCAAGGTCGTGGTCACCATGACCCATCCGCCGAGTCTTCGTCTCGACATCCAACGCGTCGCTATCAAGGGGGCGGGAGGTCCTTGCGTTGACGAGGTTTTGACCGACCTCGCCGATCAGTTTCTGGACAACGGAGTCGAAGTGCTCGACCGTGCCAACACGGAAACCATCCTATCCGAAATCGATTTCGGCGCCAGCGGCTACGTGAATCGCGACACGGCGCTCCACTTGGGCGAACTGCTGCAAGCCGACGCCCTGGTGCTGGTCAAGGGCCACTATTGCAAGACCGAGCATCGCCGCGACAGCAACAGCTACACGGACAAGAAGGGCGTTCGCCACACCACCTATCGGGTATACACCGACGGCCATTTCAAGGTGGGCGTGCAAATCATCGATTTCATGACGGGACGGTTGTACGAAAGCGAGATCGTGGAGGGCAGGAGTATCGCAAGTAATTCCAGCAGTGATGGATACCCTTCCTATCCCTCCAAGGTCGATGCCCGCAATCGAGCCATCGCCGATGGGATGGCGCGCCTGGCCCGCATGTTCTTCTCCTGGCAGGAGCGGCGCGAGTTCGTGTTCTTCGACAACAAGAAGCTCGGTTTGAGAGAGGCGGCCAACCTGGTGCGCATCGGGGAATACCGCGAGGCACTGGCGCGAGCCCGCATCAGCGCGGAAGCCGCCGAAACGTCCCCCAAGGTCAAATCCAAATTGAAGGCGAGAGCTCGATACAATTTGGGTATGTGTCACTTCATTTTGGGCGAACACGACCAGGCCCTGACACACCTGACCCGCGCTTACCAGATCAGCAGTACCAAAGTGTTTCGTGAGGCCGTCTTGGAATGCAAGCGATCCAAGCAACTGGCGGAACAGGTGAGCGCGGCCCTGGATCTTCGCCGAGGCGCGGAACGCGAGGGCGGTGGGCGCGATCCAAACCGGTAAGGGCAACCGCTTCGAGCCATCCGGGCCCCTCCTTCGGGCGACAACGCGTCGCTGGCGCGTTTCCGAAGCGGGACGGGAACGGTAACCGACTTCGAGCCTCCGGGTGCTCCCCGCCACACGAATCGCCGGCGCGTTTGCGCCGTGGGCGCCGTCTTTTGGCCGCGCCCATACTTGCCGCCCGGACACGACGGTGCGATAACTCCGACCCTCCATCTCGGCGGGTCGGGTTTCGTCGTGGCCGGGCTTCCGCTGTCTTGTCGACGTCGACTTTTCCCATACCGTCAACCCCTTTTCAGGAGGCTACGTCATGGCCGCTCCCACGGATATTTTATTGGTGCAACTGTTTGAAAAAGAACCCGATCAGCTCGATCGCGGCATGCTCGCCGAGGAATTGAAACGCGTAAAGCGTGGTGGTTCCATGGGGAGTCCCAAGCAGCGATCGAGATACAACCGGCTCAAACCCCATTTTGCGGCTTTACAGGATCTGGTCGAGGACGAGCGGAAGTTTCGTGTGGCCTGGGCGCGTGCCTGCCGACACTGGCGCGCGGAACGGGAGCGGGAGCGACGATCCCGGATTGAAGCCTTGGAAAAATACCTGGCGCCGCTGAGGGAAGACGGCTTCGTGCTCTCGGCGATTTTCGACGAGATGGCGCAACGGTTCGCCGATCTACATTCGGCGGAGGAGCTTCGGAAAGTCCTCACCCAGGCCGGGGTACGGGTGGGCAGCAGGCCGGCGCCGGATCCACGGTTCGATGTGGCGCCTCCGCCGCAAATGGGTGAAATCGAACGGCTGCTGCAGAGTTTGGGCATCTCGGATCTCTATCGTTTCCTCGACCGGCCGGAGAGCTGTCCCACGAAGGAACTGGCGCGGGCCGCCGCCGACCTGAGTCGCACGCTTCTGACGCAGCCCAATTCGGACGAAAACGATCGGCGCAGCCAATTGGCGGGCTGTGCCCTGGCGGTCTTTAATTCGGAACCGATTCGTCAGGCACACGACGTGGCCCTACTGCGTCACCGCTTGAAACCATTGGTGGAGGAATTGGCCGCCGCCAACCATCATCGCAGCTATGTGGAAATGGAACAAATCGAGCGCCTCGTCTCGCGTTGCCGTACGGGGGGAGGGGACCCGAAGTTAGCTCGGGCCTTCCTTCTGGACCATTGCGCGCGCGCCACGAGTTGGGAGCTGTTACCGGCCCGTCCCCGTGCGAAAGCATCGCGCCGGCCGGCGCCGAACCCGCCTTCCCAACCCAAGACGGCATCCCCTGGTTCGGCAGGCGAAAAGGACCGACCCCTGCCGCCCACGGACCTGGTCGTCCGATCGAGGTCGTATGGGATGAAGCTGGTTTGGCGTGCAGCGGCCCGGCGCGATCGGACGCGCTACCGAGTATTGCGCAAACGCGGCTCGGCGCCTGGGCATGAAACGGATGGGGAACTCTTGGCGGACCTCGCCCAGAACAGGTTCGAAGATCGCGATCTTCAACCGGGCGACGATTGGTTCTATGGCGTTTTCGGGGTGCGTGGGGAGAGATTTTCCCGAAAGGCCGCCACCAGTGGGCCCCATCGGCTGGCAGTGACTTCCACGCGGAGCGAAGCGGAAACCTCCGGACAGCCTGACCGACCCTCGCGGAAACGTCGCTCTCGGGGGCCGTGGGTGCTCTTGGCGTTGGTGGTGGTCGGGGTCCTCGGCCTTTCCTGGTTTTCGACGAGGGAGCCTTCGAGCCCCACCCCGGCACAGGTTTCCGCAGACTCCGATCTCCCGAGGGCGCCTGGGTCCCAGTCCCAGGCGACCCACCAAGCGAACCCCGACCCAGCGGCAGTTTCGTCTGCGTTCAACGCCACGTCTTCGGCTCCCGAATCTCGGCCCAAGCCGAAACCGGCCGAGACCGGCGCTCAATTCGGCGGCGCGCAACCAACGCCCCCAGTCCAATCCGCGGACGCCGCTGCACCGGCCAGGCCTGTGGCTCCCCGCCCACCCGAACCGCGCCGTCTTCCGGACGTGCCCACCATCGCTCTGTGGGTTGTCGGGGATCCGAAACTGGTCTCGCTGGTGGAATTGGAGCTGGCTCAACAACTGCGCAAATCGCGATACCGCGTGGTGGGTTCCCGTGCCGTGCGCCATCATCTCGGCGGGTCCGATCATCCCGATCTTCAAAGAGTGGCCTCCGCCTTTTCGGAACGGGGCGCACACTTGATGGTGAACGTCCACATCGAGCGTTTATCCGAACGCCAGCTCAATTTTTACGGGCGAAAAGGCACCGCCTATGTTTCGGCCATCGACATCGATTTGATCGAGGCTTCGGCCGGCCAATTTGTCCAAGCCTCCAGTTCGGAACGAGTGACCTATTCCGAGGTAGATGTGGACCGTGTGGTGAACCGTCAAGTGGCGCGCATCGAAACGCAATTGAATCAAGACATTCAGGCGAGCTGGGGTGCGATTCGCAAGGGTCTTTGACGGTTTTCCCAGATCCACGAGCGAACGTCGCCCGCCGCACGCCGGTATGGTTGTCATCCTTCCAGAAAGTTTGCGCCGGCACCTCTTCGATCGGGCCGGGAAACCGGTGGCGAAGATCCCGCACCATGCCGGATCTCGATGCCTCGACCCTCCTCAAATCAAGGACTGAACTCGGTGGGCCCGTGATGGGCTTCCGTGTCGCGATCGAGATCCGTTGGGGGCGTCCCCATTCCTGAACCGAACGAGTGCCGCTGGGACCTCGCACTTGCTCGACGGAGAACCAAGGGATTCTCGGCAGGTCCCGGCGGATTCAACCCATCTTTCGAGCCTGCTTCCCAGGGTGCTCTCTCTTGAAACGAATCTGTCTGGAGTGCCCTAAAGTCGAGAGATTCGTCGTGCCCGGTAGGTCCAGCGGGCGGTAAGCCCGCCGGCTGAACTCGCCGAAGTGATCCACGCGAGGAGTTCCCGCATGCTTTAAGGGTCGGCGCGGCAGTAGGTTGGCCGGCCCGGCCGACACTTCAAAGCGATCAAGGCTTCGAAAGATCGAGTCGTAAAAGAGCGAAGCAGATAAGTCGGGCCTTCGATCTCTCGATGGCGCAAAATATTTCTGCCAAGTCGCTTCGATTGGTTGAGCAAGCTGCTCAACCTACAGGTTTTGCGTCACTTACGAGCATGTGAGCTCCTCGGATCGGCTCGCTTCGCGTTGTTTCTTTCTCGAAATCAAGCTGGGCGTCCGCCCCGTTTGTTCGTGGCTCTTATGAAACAAACTCTGTAAAGGTCGAAGGTAACGCTAAAAATATCTGGTGGAACAAGCTGCGTTTGGAGCGCCCGAATGCGGAGAGATTCGTCGTGCCAGGTAGGTTCCGCAGGGGCGGTAAGCCCGCCGGCTGAACTCGCCGAAGTGATCCATGCGAAGAGTTCCTGCATGCTGCGAGGGTCGGCGCGGCAGTAAGTTGGTCAGGGGCGGTAAGCCGGCCCGGCCGACACTTCAAAGCGATCAGGACTGCGGAAATTCAGAACGCCGAAGAGCGAAGCTCCAATAAAAACAGGAGTTTCGGAATGTGCGACCAGCGGTCGCACCTACCGGGCACCACGTCCCTCTCACAAATGCGGGAACTCCCGAGCGATCCGCTTCGATTGGTTTCCCACTTGAAACCCGGTGGCCGGTGTGCCGGTGGCGACTCCGTTGCCAAAAAAAATGCCCGAACCGTGAGGGGATTCCCCACGGCTCGGGCTATTGACGGCATCGTCCCCGCTCTCGCCGACCCTCGTCACCGAAGGGGCTGCCGTCGCGTGCGAGGTACGCCGGTCACGAGGGTTTTCGCTTCAGGAACGCCTTCAGGGTCACATTCGCAACGCGAACGCTTTGACCGTCATCCATCTGCCGTTCGATGCCCGAATCCTGGTCTTTGACGAAAATGCGCTGGTCCTTGAACGTCAAGGTTTTCAATACTTCCGACTTGTCGTCGCCGCTCCGGACGAAGATCTCGCAGTCCGGCGTACTGCCCACCCTCAGCGGGTTTTCACCCAAATTGATCTTGGGTACCTGGTTCATCATCACGATCGAACCCGATGCGGCCTCGGCCGAAAAATCGCGGTGTACCTCGATCCACGCTTCGCGCGCCACTTTCTCCACCAGGCCGATCGCCAAGCCCAACAAGACCCCTTTGAGGGAATCACCCAGCGCCGCGGGAATCGAGATTCCCGTTGCGAATCCGCCCAGGAATCCCGCGATACTGCCCGCGATCAGGGCCCGTTTCATCGGCAGGTTGGGGATCGATCGGGAAATGAAGGCCGCCAGGACCAGGCTCTCGGCGGTCCAACCGGCGATGTGCGCCATGGTTGCGCTTTTGAAAAGCATGCCTTCGATGGTGGCCAGCGTCACTTTCACGATCACCAGGGCCACACCGCCGAGAAAACCTCCCAGCGTGGCGTAACCCACGGCCGTGGCCAAGGCGCGGCCCGCCGTTTCCAGCCGCTGCATGTACCAGTTTTGGATGACGGCGACCGTTCCACCGATGGAGAACCCGATCCAGGCGACCCACACGGCCGTGTATAGCGTGCCCGCCATCAGTCCCGAACCTTGACGCGGAAAGGGATTGGCGACTTGGCCCCACAAGGAGCCGATGAAAGCGGCACACGGCGATGCCAAGGCGAAAAGCATCCACTTTTCCAAGTGCTGCACTTTTTCCAGTTGGGCGCTGACGGTGCGGACCGCGCGCAGATAGTAAACTTCCACGAATTCCTCCCTCGAGAGCGTCTCTCCCGATGTGTCCTCGCCCGTTCGACGGGTGCCGCTTCGGACCCGGGCCCCGGACCGAATCGTTGGTCCGGGGGTCGGCGGCACCGGGCGTGGCCATGGGGCACGACCGCGCCGTTTTCGTCGTACGCGAGCTGAATTGCTTTTAGGAAACCGCCATGGCCAGGTTGCGGCTCTTCGCCTGGGAGAGCTCTTCCTCGTTCATGATGGCCGCCGTCAACCATTCCGCCTGAACTTCGAGGCCGCCCGTCAAATCCTTGCCCTTCATCGAGAGCAATCCGTCGGCACTCAGGTCGAAGGTAATCTCCACGGGAGCCCCTCGTTTCATGGGTTTGCGGAAGTCCAGCACCGCCTGGCCCACTTCTCGGCAAAGGTCCTCGCTCACGGTGCCCTTCGATTCGTCCTGGAGGTTTTCCATGCACACGAGATCCGCCTGGGTTTGCCCGTCGTTCTGGGTACCGAACTGTTGGCTGGCCGTGGTCGGCACGCGATCGTTGACATGAATCAGGTTGGCCACGGCCTGACAGCCGCGAACCGGGTCGTAGACACGCACCCCGAAGCTCTTCGACGTCACGTTGGAAATCACCTTGTCCACGATCTTCTGCAGGCCCGGCAAGGTCAGGCCGTGCTCCATGGCCACCTCTTCCTTGGCGCGTTCGACCGTGGAGCCGCCCAGGGCGAGATCCACCTGTTCGGTGGCCTGACCGGTTTCCGCCGCGACCTTTTCCTTGATCTGCTCGTCGAGCAGGCACTTGAAACCGAAGACCGCGGCTCCTTTCGCCACCGCCTGGTTGGGATCGTATTGCGCGACCTCGCAATCGAAATGGGTGCCCACCGTATCGATGATCTGCGGCATGAAGGTCGAGCCGCCTACCAGCAAAATCTTGTCGATCGTGGAAAAACCCGCCTCTTTGGCCTTTTCCAGCTCTCCTTCCGTGAGGCTGATGGTTCGTTCCAGGTAGGCGCGTGTGATCGTGTCGAAGGTTTCGCGTGTCAAACGCACCTTGCTGCGCTTGCCTGCGAAACGGACCGGTTCATCCACCGAGGTCCGTGTCGACAGGGTCTTTTTGCAACGCTCGGCCGCGTTCAGCAGCTCCTGGTAGGTTTCCAGGTCTTCCAACAGATCGTCGGCGGGGATGGCGTGTTCCTTTTCGAATTCGGATGCGAAATACGCGACGATCGCCTCATCCCAATTCTTTCCGCCGAGCTGGTGGTCTCCGCCGGTACAGATCACGTTGATTTCCTGCTGTTTCACTTCGATGATCGTGACATCGAAGGTGCCGCCGCCCAGGTCGTATACCAGCACCACTTGATCGCGTTCCTGTTCGATTCCATAGGCAAGCGCTGCCGCGGTCGGTTCGGGAATCACGTAGAGCACGTTCAGTCCCGCCAGAATTCCGGCCTGTTTGGTCGCTTCCTTCTCCTTGACTCCGAAGTAAGCCGGGCAGGTGATGACCACGTCTTCGATCGGCTCTTCGCAAGTCAGAGCCGCGTCGGCAACCACTTTGCGCAGGATGAACGAAGAGATGTCCTGGGGTTTGTAGGTTTTGCCATCGAACTCGAACTCCCAGTTCTCGTCGCCCATGACGCGTTTGACGGTCGATACGCAGGCTTCGGGCTCGACGGCCGCGACATCCTTGGCCGATTTGCCGACGACGACCGTGTCGTTGTCGAAATACACGACCGATGGGGTCGTGAGATCGTGCTCGCTATTGGGGAGAACGATGGGCTTACCGTGCTCGTCCACGTGGGCGATGCAACTGTAGGTCGTGCCGAGATCGATTCCGAAAATGTGTTTTTTCTTCATGACGAACTCCTTGTTTTCGATGAGGGTGTGGGTGTCGGGCGGTGAGCCGCGCTGGGGTTGGTGGGTCCTTGTGGGGTGACGGATCGGTGAAGGGAAGCCGGGAGGCTGGCCCGCGACGAGGGCGAGGCTCGGGCAGCGCCCGTCGCGTCAGTCATGTTCGGAACCGGCCGGAGCCAATTGGCCCATGAGGTACCCGCTTGCCCAGAAGTACAGCGGGGCGGCGAACGCCGGGAAGAAAAGCAGCCAGGGGAACCCGAGTTGGCCGAAGAAGATGCCGATGCCCGCCATTCCCAGCCAAATCAGCCCGATGAACAGGGTCAACTTGATGAAGGGAATGGGTCGCGACACGATCAGGTGCAGGTTGGCAGGCACGTCGAGAATGGTCCAAATGCTGTCGCGATAGAGCGCGCGGGCCTTTCCGGATTGATAGATCATCCAGGGAAGGATTCCGAACAGGCACAGCAACAACCCGTTGTAGCCGTCGCCCTGGGAAGGCTGATAAGTGCCTTGTAACCAGTGGACCAATCCCATGAACATCGAGCCGATTTCCGCTGCTGCGAGGATCGCGAACCCGAACAGGGGAACCAACGCGTAGAGGCAGGCGATGAGATTCAATCCCAGGCCACGCCACAGGTACCGGCCTGGGCTCGATTTGGGCCAAACCGGCTTTTTGCCGGTGAATGCGTTGCACATGAGTTCGTGGCGCCATCCCAACAGGAGCGGGACGTTGAAGCCCGGAATACAACTCACGAGCATCAGGGTCGCCACCTTGGGCACGGGTTTCGGCTGCTGCAGCGGGAGGAACAGGGCTCCCAGAAAGTCGGCCTTTCGCCCCGGGTCGGGTTGAACGGGGCCGCGGCGGACTGCAGCAGGCCCATGGCCGGACGCCGTGGACCGGAGATCCTCGGCCGGTGACGTCGATGGTTCCGATCGCTCGGACCGGCCGTCCCGCCGTCGGGTCACATCTTTGGTTTCGACTTGATCGACCGTCACCGTCAGGCCCAGTTTGCGCGCGTGCATGGTCAAGCCGCGCCTGGCTTCTTCCGGATCCAACCCCTTGGTTTCGGCCGTTTCGGCCAAGGTTCGAAGTTGGCTGGTGGTGACGTGCCCCGCTTTCCCGATCACTTCCAGTTTTTCTATGTAGGGTCGCAGGGTGGCTTCCTTGAAATAGGCGCCGTAACCTCGGCGTCCTGATTCCTCCCGAAAAAGCGTGACGCACAACGAGGCCAGGGCACTGCCCGCCGAGCTGACCGGATCGATTTTGCCCTGTCGGCGGAATTCGGCCTCGCGATCTCGTGCGCGGCGCGCCAATTCCTGCCTGGGTGCGTCCGGAGACACGCCCAGGAATGCGTAAAGGTTGGGTTGTCCGATCACGCCCAACTGCGCAACGATGGCCCGCTGGGTCGTGGGATCCAACCCATCGGAGTCAGTGTCCAGGTGAATGTTGGCCGCCTCCATGGCCGCTCGCACGCTCCCTGCGGGTAGGCGATCGGAAAAACGCGTCTCGAGATCCGCCAACTGTTCCGCGGAACAGCAACCGTCCAAGGCGATCAGCCGAACCCATTCGTCGAGATCCTGGCGCGCCTGGCGGGCAACCTCCCGTTTGGCTTTTTCAGCTCGGTCGCGCGCCTGCTTGGCCGCTGCTTCCCGTGCATTGGCATCGAGCAGCACACGCTTGATTTCCGGTATCAAGTCCAAGTGGGCTTTGGCCTTCAAGCGCGCTTTCGGGGCGCCCATGTTGGCCTTTCGGCTCCACTCCCGTTGTTTGGCCACGATGGCCCGATCGATGACCGTCGGGTTGGACTCACCGTGGTCCAACTCCAGGAGTTCGAAAAAATGTGAGATGTCTTGGGACATGTTGTTCCTCTGGTTTGGTCGATGGGAACGGAGCTTCTACGCCGTGCGATGCAAGGGGAGAAGACTGGACGCATGAAGGGTGTGTGACGGTTTTCCGCAAAACGTGGAGACGGGTGGGCGAGACCGTGCCGTTTTTTTTCGAAACAACAGGTTTCCCGTGAGTGTGGAATTCGCGTTTTGGCCGGTCCAGGAGCGCGATGGGGCCTCATGGCTGGCTCGAACCTTCTCGGCCCCGGTTTTCTTGAGGAACCGGGCTTAGGCGTGCGGATTCTCCCGGCCGATCTGGCAACTTGGGGGAGCTTGTCCGGTCGCGATCTGCACGTTTTCTCTTCAGGGGTGACTCAACCGTTCACAAGCTCTCTCGCCGATTTTCGGTGTACGGGCTTGTCGAACAACGCCGGCGCGAAGGTTTTCGCGCGCTCGAGGAGTGACCATGTCCGCAACCCAACCCATTCAAAAAGATGGCAAGGGCGATCGCCTCGGCCAATTGAAAGACCTGTTGGCCCAGAATCTGTCCAAGCTCATCGCAGGTTTCCGGACGCTGTCTCGCGAAACGCAACCAACCGCTCTCGAAACCCACCACGGGAACGGGGCCCGACCTAACGAGGAATCCGAAACTACCGTTGGCGAAACGCCGTGCTCGGCGACCGAAGCAAGCCCGCGACCGGAAGTTCCGGTCGAGCTGGTCGGGCCGGGCCCCGAACCCGTGGCCGCCGCCCGATGCGCGTCCGAACCAGAGCCCGGACCGCAAAGGGACCATGCTGGACCGGCGCCCTTACCGGTCTCCGAAACCGAAGAGGACCGTCCTCGACCTCCCGCCGAATCCGATGAACTCGACGCGGTCACGCAAAGCCAATCCGATACCTCGAGCCGTCACGTCGTGGCCCTCGTCATGGAAGCCATCGACACCATGTTGGACATGAAATCGGAACGGGTGGCGGATATTTTCGAGAAGAGATGGGCTCTGGATCGCTTCAAGGAAGCCCAAATCGATCGGCTCCACCAGGAACTGACGGAACACAAACAGAACCTCCTCGCAAAAACCAGCCGGCCCTACATCAACGGCATCATTCGCATGCACGACACGTTGGGAAAAATCCGCAGCGATTGGGTGGCGCGGCCCGAGACGGAAGTGACGGTCGCTCAATGGACGACGCTTCTCGAAGAGTTACAGGACGACTTGGAAATCCTGCTTCAGCACCAGGGTGTCTGCCTGTTCCGTGAACCGGAACCAAAGTTCAATCCCCACCGGCAAACCTCGCGGCGGACGACACCGACCACCGACTCTGAATTGGTCGGCAAGATCAGTTCGGTTTATCCCGGCTACGAGCAGGACGGCATGCTCATTCAAAAGGAACGGGTCGATGTCTGGGTGGCAGCGAAAACGGAGGCGTGATTTCGGCGACGCGCCGGAATTCTCGCGAACAAAGCCACCCGATCGACTTGGTTGAACCCCACCGCGAGCCATCATTCGGGAAGAACGCCCGTCCATCGAGTCGGACCTCCTCGGTGGGGTGGCTCGATGGTGCGGGAGCCCCGTTCGGGTGCAACGAATGGGCTTCGGTTGCAAGGGGAGAATGCGACGGCTGACACGACTTTAAACAAACGCTAACGCAAAGGTGCTACCGATTCAGGAAATGGAAGATGAACACGATATGCCGAGAAAAATGCTTTGACTTGGTAGAGTAGAAAAGATTTAATAATGAGAAAAAATCGATAAAACGTTTAATTCAATGTTTTCATGTCACGATCTCCAGCTCTCCGGATCACCAAGGGAATGAACGAATCGAATCACGCCACTTTCATCGAGCAGCTCCGAACCTACTACAAGGTCGTGTTCAGAGTTTTTTATTCCCGCGGCTTCTCGGTGGACGAAAGTCGCGACCTCACCCAAGATGTGTTTCTTCAGGCCACGCGCAGTATTTCCCGCTTTCGTCACGAGTCCACCCTCAATACGTGGCTCTACAGCATCGCCATGAACATTCTGAAGAACCGCCTGCGCTATGAACACGCCAAGAAACGAGAGGCCGACATGGTTTGGCTGGACGATCATCCGCTCGACCACCCGGCGCTCCAGATTCCCCAATCCCAGGAACTCCTACCGGACCGTCAACTCTTGAATGCCGAGAAGGTCCAGTTCATTCGCAAGACCCTTCCCGAACTGCCAGACCGAATGAGGGCGTGCTGCCACCTGCGGTTTTTCGAACAGCAGAGTTATCAGGAGATCGCCTCCCATCTCCAAATCACGCCTGAAACGGTGCGCTCGCAAGTTTCGCAGGGAATTGCGAAAATCAGAGCCAAGTGGCGCCTCGCCGATCGATATTCTTTGGGAGAGGAACTCGATGAAGCCTGAACCCGATCGTAACCCCGCTTCCGGAAATACCGGGCCCGAAGCGGACCCTTTGGGTTGGCGTGAACCCGTGGCGCCCGATCTGTTGGTAGACTATCGGGCCGGTCGGCTCGAACCTGAGCGAGCCCGAGAGGTCGCTCGCCGGTTGGAGGAAGATCCGGAGTCCGCGCGCATGCTCGCTGATTTGGAGGGATTCCTCGATCCCGAGGCAGTGGCATTGCCGGAGGTGGATCCCGCGGTTCTGGAGGCCGGTTGGCAGGAGACTCGGGCCATCCTGGAAACCGAGTTGCGCGAAGCGGACCTGGCGCCGTCCATGGAACGCATGCCGACACCAATCGCCGCTCCGGTGGAGGACAAGCCGCGAGGGTCGCGTACGTTGCCTTTTTGGCCGTCCTTGGGCGTCGCCGCGATCCTACTGATCGCGCTCGGTACCTTGATCCTGATGAACCTGGGCCTTCGCGAGGAGCTCCAGCGCAGAGATCGGCCGCGTCGTATGGGCGACCCGGTTCATCTCTACGAAAACGATTCGGTCGTTCGGGGCGAAGAAAACCAGGTGGAAACCTATCGCGTCCCGAAGCACACCCGCCTTTTCCCTTTGGAACTGTTGCCTAACCAAGTGGCGGACCAGGCCAGGTACCGTCTTGCATTCCATAAAGAAGGGCGCCTGGTCTTGGCGGAGGAATTTTCGCTGAACAAGGATGACCTCGTACGGTACTTGGTGGCGCGGGACTTTTTCGGGGCGGGCACGCTGGAAATTAGGCTGAGTCGCATGCATGACGGCGAATGGCGGCCCATTATGACCCATCGACTGGTGTTCGAATAAATGAGACCTCGCCCCGAGGATGATCGGCCCGGGGTTTGGCCGTCTTCCTTCGGGTTGCGTCGAATTTGGGTTGGGGTGTTCCCCCTGCTTCTTTGGCTCGGGTCCTTCTCGAGTGCTGAGTCGTCTCGCACGATCGTGTTCGATCACTTCGAAGCTCTGCCCGAAGCGGCGATTCCGGTGACGCTGGTGCGGGGGGAGTTCCTGGTGGCCGAGGCAATTCCGCAGGGGATGGACATCGAGCTCCGACTGCACCGGTCCGGAGGGGAGCCACTGGTCGTCACCGACACCCAAACGGGTGGCGACGGTACGGAGGTTTTGGTGTTCTTTTGCGATCGAGACTTTCGCGGGAAAGTCGTTTTTCGGGCGCATCCCGACACCTATGGCCAGGATGCGACCTGTCGCGTGACCTTGGCTCGGACTTCCGATATCCCTGAAGAAACGTCACGGACGCTGGCGGAAGCGTCTCGCTTGGGATCCGCGGGGGGGCACACGGGACAGGAGGGGCCGGAAGGCCAACCCGGGCCGACCATCGCCCAGTATCGGGAGCTTCTGGCAAGGCTGGAAACCCTGGATCATCCATTGGCCGCTCGCCTTGCGATGCCCTTGTGGCGGGAACTCGGCCGGCGGGCGTCGCAATCGCCGGAAACCCGCGCGCTGGCCCGTTCCAGCCTGGCAAAGTCCCTGGCCTTGGCGCGTACCTGCGCAAACGACGCACTCGTCCTGGAACTGTTGTCGGAATGTGGCGAAGCCGCGCGAGCGGTCGCACCGCTCGAGGCGCGTGCATGGTTCCAGGAGGCCTTGGACCTCGCCAAGGTACATGGCTGGATGCGCCGAACGGCCATCGCCCACAACGATCTGGGCACCCTTCTCCACAGCCTGGGTGACATCCACGAAGCCTTGTACCATTTTCATCATGCTCTCGAATATCACGAACGGCGGGGTCCGAGTCGCGAGAAAGCGATCATTCTCTACAACTTGGGTAGAGCCTACACTTGGCTCGGCCTTTCCCGAGATGCCGTTCCCTATCTCGTTCAGGCCCGTGACATCCATGCGGCTCAGGGCAATGGCCGCAGTATGGCCAACACCCATACCATTCTCGGTACCGCCTACAGCCAAGCCCGCGACTATGATTCGGCCGAACAGTCCCTGCTGGCCGCCATCGCTCTGCGAAAGAAACAAGGCAACGTCCTGCAATTGGGCGTGCTCTGGGATCATCTGGGATCCGCCTACCTGTTGAAGGGAGATTCGGAAGCCGCCGCGCCCCACTTTCGGAAGGCATGGCAAACGTTTTCACGTTTGGGACGAGAAGATTTTGCGGCGATCACGGCTCTCAATCTGGCCAACGTCCACCTCGAACGAGACAGGCCCGATCAGGCCCTGGTTTTCGTCCGTCGAGGCCTGGACACCCTCGCGCGTCGGAGTGCTTCCGTCCCGCTCGCCCAAGCCCATTACCTGCATGCCGACGCCCAATTCCGCCTTGGTCGGCACGAGGAGGCCCGCGAGAGCATCGCCACCGCGATCGACCTGGTGGAGCGATTGGGCCGCAAGGGGTACAGCTTGAATACCGAGCTGCCGCTCTTTGCCTCGAGACATCAGTATTTCGAATTGGCGGCCGCCATTTTCCTGGCATCTCATCACGAACATCCCGATAGGGGCTATCGCGAGAGGGCCTATTCCTTTGTGGAGCGCGGCCTGGCTCGGACCACGGTGAGGCGGATCGCACAGCCGCCCGAGTTTCATCCGGCCACGCCCGAAAAACGAGCGCTCGCGGCCGAACTGTTGGAGGCCGAGGATCGCTATGGTTCCTCTCGGGCTGCCGGATCGGATGAATGGTTCGGGTCGGCCGAAGAAGCCGAACGTTTGCGCTTGCTTCATCGGTATCGAATCCTGACCGAACGCGATGCCAAAAACCAACGGACGCAGGCGGCCGAAACCTCCCGGTTTGGACCCGAACAGGCCAGGCGCCTGCTGCGGCGCGACGATCTCTTGGTGACGTACCACTTGAACGCTCGATCTCCCGCGGTTTGGGTGGTGGGCCGCGATGTGTTCGAGGTTCACCCTCTGCCGCTGTCTGTCGCCGAACTCGAGGTGGAAGTGGCCCGGTTCATGGACCTTCTGAGGGATGGCAAGAACCTGTCCGGGGCTGCGCGGCTTTCACGTCAAGCCCAGCGATTGGGTTCGGCGCTTTTGAAACCGATCGCAGAACACCTGCGGAGCCCCCGCCGGCTTTATGTCGTGCGTCACCGTTTCCTCCACTACGTGCCCTTCGAAGCCTTGGAGCATCCCGTGCTCGGCAGGGGACCTCTCATCGAAAAGCACGTCGTGGCCTACGTGCCCTCGGCATCGACGCTGGCCGCACTTCGCGAGCGTCATTCGGCGGTTCGACCCGCAATGCGTCGGGGCGCCCTGATCCTGGCCGATCCGGTCTACGGCGATTCGGACCCCCGTTGCCGGGTCAAAGCCAGTCCCGGAAGAACTTCCGCGTCTAAGCGGGCGGATCCATCTTCCGAAACGAAGTTACCCCGTTTGCCCCAGTCGCGCCGGGAGGGCCAGGCGATCCGGGACCACCTGGGCGAGGAGGCCGTCGTACTTACCGGGTTTGCGGCCAATCGCGAGGCCTTGATGCGTCGTGAGGGTGATTATCACCTTCTCCATCTCGCGGCACATGGTCGGATCGATGCAACGCAACCCGAGTTCTCGAGCCTGATCCTGAGCCGGCGGGACGAGCGGGGCCGCAGGACGCCGGGTACCTTGCCGGCCTTTCAGATCGAACACCTGCGCATGCGTGCGGATTTGGTGGTGCTGAGTGGTTGCCAAACGGCCCTGGGCGCGCCTTTCGCCGGTGAGGGGCTGTTGGGTTTGACGCGAGCCTTTTTCACCTCGGGTTCCCGCTCCGTGGTGGTTTCCCAGATCCAAGTCGACGATTTTGCCACCGCCGAATTGATGATCACGTTTTACGGACATCTCTTTGGCGATGGACCCGCCCATATGGACGCCGCTTTGGCCCTGGCCCAGGCCAAACGGGATTTCCGTGCGAAACCGCGGTTTGCCTCTCCCTATTTTTGGTCCGGCTTCGTGCTTTTCGGTGACGGTCTGCTCAGGGAAGACCCGGAATAAGTATTCGCTCTGAACAAACACGGCAGGTTGGCGACTTACCATGTGAGCGGTCCCAAATCGCAAATCCGATCTACGGTGTGGGCCACCCAAGGCTCCGGCCCTCGTGGATCCAAGCATTGAAAAAGGAGATCTCCATGTCCCAACCTCCAGCGCATCCTTTCCAAGATCCACCCGTTCCGCAGGCCGGCTATCGAGAGGAAACGAGTCCGGGTCAGACGGCTCGGCCCCACGAACCGGAGCCCCGACCCAAAATTACCGGACTCGATGTGAACGGTGCGGCATCTCGGCCGCCAACCGGACATCACGATCCCCATGAACCGGATCCCGATCCCAAGCCGACCGGTCTCGACTTACACGCCGAGGATTGAGGCCCGTTACGGAACCGGACGGAGCCCGGGTGGGTGCTCCGTCCATCGCCATCTGGGTGCATCGAAGGCGCTACGAGCGAGACCCCTATCCGTTGTGGCTTGTTGGACGCGCCCGCTCCGGTCGGCACAGGCGAACGGCCGGATCTCCCAGCACAATGGTATTGCGGGCATCGTCTTGGGCTTTCCAGTAGGCGCAAATACGCTGGGCCAGCTCGGGTCGATCGTCGGGCTCGAGCAAGTGGCGATTCAGGCGTGCGGCCAAGACCGCCTGTCGTGCATGTACCGTGGACAGGGCCGAGGACACCGTTTTCCCGTTCAATAAATCCCATACCACGCTGAAGTAATCGGTTGCGTTGCGTGCGATGTTGGGCGCGTAGTAGGAACTCTCCCATGTTCGTTCGACATGTGCCACCACCGCCAGGGCTCCGGATCGACCGTTGCCGAGAAGCGCCGTGGGCAATCGGGCCATGAAGGGCTTCGGCGCGAGAGCCCTGGCGCCCGTAGATTCGGGATCGTCGAAAGCGAAATGATCCCAGGCCGGACAGCCGGCCCCGTAGCAGGTGACCAGGAATGCGATCAATCCCGCGAAGTCCGCTCCGGGCAACAGATCTTCGGCGCCGAAGAATTGGTGCGGAACCAAGCCCCTCGACCAAGCTTCGCGACCGGGCCAGTCGGCACACACGAGGCTCCCCTGACGCGCCCGTTGCGACGCATGTCCCGGACGGTAGACCACACCATGGGTCACGGTGAACAATAAATCCGGGGTATCGGGTCCACCGAGGAGATCCACCAACCGCTTTTTGAGGGCCGCCTCGGCGAGTGTCGCCCGGATGTGCCAACGGCGACGGCGAGCTTCTCGATGGTGGCGCAACCAGTCGTGTAGCGGTTCCAGCAAGTGCCGCAGGCTCAACCAGGTGGCCCGATCGCCTGGATGGCCGGGGCCGAACAGGGCCGTCGTCAACCCGTGCGGTGATCGGACACCGTCCCAGGTGCACACCGTGTCGGCATAGTGCGCATACGCGTCCACCGAATCGAAGGCCAGGCGGCCCACGGCGAATTGACTCTGTAGGTCGAAATGAAACGGGAACGGAATCGACTCCGGTCCGCCGATCAACAGCAGGTAAAAGGGCACTCCGGCGCTCGGGTCCACCGCTTGGTGGCCCACACCGTGGTATTCCAGGAAATCGGATGCGGTTCGATAGGTGCGACGGAATCCCCGCTCGCCCCGAAACACGATCGGAGGACGTCCCATTTCGGCGGCTCTCTTCGCCCAAAGGGGTTCCAACGCCTCGAGGATCTCGTCCGTCCTGGGGTCGTCCTCGGCGAACAGGAGACCCCAGCCCGCATCTTCCAGAGATTCCGGGTCCAACCCGCTCATCAGGCCCCGCTCGCAGACTGCCGATTCCCGCGGCAACCGTGTCCGTGTCATCAGATTTCGTATGACGGGCTGCGTCGTGGTCGACTTCAGTTTGGCGAAAAGGGACGCCGTATCGACCATCGAATGATAGGCGCCCGTTTCGGCTTCCAACGCCAGGCACGGAACCGTCCATTCTCTTTTCCTCATGAAACACCTCCATCGGCCCAAGTTTGGACACCGATTCACGGCAACCGTGCAGGCCCGCCCGATTCGTCTCCACGGATGTGATGATTTCGTTACCAACCGTCACGACCCCCTTGGTCGAAATTCGATGGGTCGGTGCCGGGTCCTTTCGGGTGATCGGCCGGCACACAGGACGGTGCAGGGACATGAGACACTCTCGACAAACGCTTCCAATCGACGAGTTTGTCATCCAGCTCAGCGGAGCCCCGAACGATCACGTTCAGGCCCATGTCCATTCCTCGATGGGCCAGGGGCATCGGGTTTTCCCCTTGCCGATCACGATGTGCCGCCGGCAGCTTTTCCCGCTGGACGATCCCGCCGGTTTGGGACGTGAATTGTACGACCTCTTGTTTCAAGACGACCTGGCGATGCTTCTCGAGGAAACGCTGGTGCATCGCCGTGAGCGGGAGATTCGCTTCGTGATCAAGGCCAACTTGAACGATCCGGCGGCCCTTGCCCTCATGCGCTTGCCGTGGGAGCTGTTGCACCATCCACGGGAGCGGATGTTCCTCTTTCTCAGCCTGCAACGCTCGCTGGTCCGTTTCCTGGATCTGCCGCGCCCGGCGGTTGCGATGGACAGACCCGAGCGATTGCGGGTGTTGGTGGCGTGGGCCAATCCTCGAGACCTGCGCCAATTGGACGTACCCCGCGAGTTGTCACTTTTGGCGTCGGTTCAACGGGACAGGGCCCACATCGAACTGGAGGTGTTGGGGCGGGCCACCTCCCGGTCGCTACTGGAAAAGCTCCAGGAAGGCACCTTTCACGTGTTTCACTTCATCGGCCACGGCGAGGGAACGATTCGCGATGGCACACAGGGGGCGCTGTACTTCGAAACGGAGACGGGAGAGGCGCGAGCCATCGCCGCGACCGAACTGGCGACGCTCCTGACCGAGGCCCAACCGGGCTTGCGTACCGTGTTTCTCAATGCCTGCGGTACTTCCGAATTGGCAGGCGGGGCGAACGTGCATCCCTTCGCGGCGACCGCTTCGGCCCTGACCCTGCGGGGGATCGAGACCGTGTTGGCGATGCAGGGCGGTTTTCCCGACAAGGAAGCATGTTGCTTCGGCGCCCACTTTTACCGGCTCCTGGCCCAGGGGCGACCGGTGGATCGATGTGTGGCTTCGAGTCGGATCATGTTGTTCGCCATGAATCCCGAAAGGCCGGTCTGGGCCGTGCCAACGCTCTATTCGCGGCAACCGGAATGTCGCTTGTTTCATGCCGGGATCCGCTCCTCGGATGTTGGCGCATCGACGACACCCATCTCGGGACCGAGTGTTGGTCATCCTCCCACAGCGAGCCCCGGCCAAAAGCTGCGCCCGTCGGAATTCATCACCCGGTTTCGTTCGCGACGCTTTCTCCCGGAGGCGGGAGCACGCCTCGTGGCGTCTTGGAGGGACATGACCCTGGCGACACCGGAAGCCGCGTTGGATGTGGTGGACCGGTTGGCCACATCCGAAACCTCGGCCCTGACGGCCCGTATGGCGGTTCTTTGGCTCGTGGCCCACTGTGCCCACGATGCGCTGGCCCATCCGGGCCTGACACATCGACTTTTTCACGCCCTGCTGGCCGTGGCCGCCGACAGGGGGGAAACTGGCGCTTCTCCTTACCCCACTCTGGCACTGGACGCCATTGCTCGACTGTTGGCCGCCGTGGATCGACCTCACTCGGTTCTACCGAGCGAAACCTGGCCCGATCCGCAAGCGAGGTCGCACTTGCTGACCCTCTTCGAAGTGTTCGCCCATCCGCGGGTGAGATTGGGGCCGATTCAGCGGGTTTGGCTCGATCGTGCCGACGCCCTCTTTCCGGGTTCCCACGGTCGTCTGGAGGCGAGCTTGCGTCGCCTGGAATTGGCACGCCCCCATTGTCTGCCATTCGACCGTCACGGTTTGCGAAAAGTGCTGTTGCGTGACGCGACCCTGGCCGAACGGTTTCGGACGGATCCCAACTGGGTCCGTTTGGGCTTGGTGTTGTGTGGGGGCCACGCATGGCACTCCCGGGAGGCTTCCGGGCTGGCATTCGACCGCATCCACCGCGAAACGCCGCTCGCCCGGCTTTTCGTGGAGGCTTTGCGAGCGGGCAAAACTCCGGTGGACCTCTTACCCGAACTGCGTCGTCTCGCCAGGGAGGAGCCGGATCCGCGGCGTCGGATCGAGGCCGACGTCGCTGTCACGACCCTTTCCTGGGGCGCTCCGGACAGTCTCGTGATGCGGGCGCCGCAAGAACTGCGAAGCGATCTCGTAAGTCGCCTGCAGTTCGCGCGCGGGCTTGCCGGTCGAGGGGCCGGTCGAGCGGCAGCCTTGCTGCTTCCTTTGTGGGTGGAAGCTTCGGCGGACGCCGAACCCCCGGCGCCGAAAATACACGCGGCTCTCCAGGAACTGCACCCGCTTGCCCATTTTCCGTTCGAACAGGTGTATCGACCATTTGGAGACAGCCGTTGGGCGGCGTTGCTGCTCGCCCGGTTGGCCATGGAACGCTCGCCCGCATCCAGTCATCTCGCTGCGGTGTTTCTGGACACCCTCGCGGGGCGGATTTTGGCATCCCGAGACGGATTGGTGCCCTTTCTCACGCGGTTCGGTGCTTGGAAACGAGGGTGCTCTCCTGAGGTTCAGGCCGTTCGCGACGGGACCCGGGAGGCCGAATGGTATGCGGCCCTGGATGCCGTCGCTTCGGCACCTTCCCATTTGAATCCGGTTCGCGGCTGGGCATTGCGCCATTTGGTGCCGGAGGCCCGATCGATGGGATTCCTGGAAGACATCCGGATTCTGACATACCTCATTTTCAGGCCAGGGGAAGCCGCACGTCGGGAGGTATTGGCTGCAATCGATGCGATCGAACCGGAGACCGTCGACGAGGTCGAACCCGAATGTACGGAATCGTCGCTTTGGGCCGTGATTCGGTCCATCAGTGAGCCATTTCGTGCCTTCCGGTGTTTTGCCTGGCTCTGTCGAGGGCAGGAGCGCCTTCGTGAATTGCGCTACCAGGCACTCCATGAGAAATTGGGGCGTGACTTCGATCGCATGGTCGAACCCGGTCATCGGGCGGTGGCGGCCTATTGGATGGTTCGTTTCGCCCCCTTCCCGGCACGTGAATCCTGGGCGGTTCGTTTTCACGCGGAAGTGGAACATTTGCCGGCCCGACGGCGCGTCTTTCTGCTGTGTGCCGCGGCGCTGGTTCACCGTGGTCTGGGTTTGGGTTGGTTGGCTTCCGGCCTGTCGGCCGCCTTGAGCCTTCCGCGACCTCACCTCCTGCCGCTTTTGGCATTCCTCCACAGGGCATTGAACCGGCATCCCGATGCGGCACGACTGCTGGCGGGTGCCCTGCGTCGTTCTGCAACGAGTGCTGCATCGATTCACGTCGATGCCATTTATGAAGATCGGAGCGAGGAAACGCCATCCGGATGGCGAACCGGTTCACGATGCGCGGCCTTGGCGACACTTCAAATGCACGCCTGGCTTCGAGGAAACGGGGGGCGACCGACGCGATCTCCCGCGACCATTCTCGACCCTGGGAACGGCCACTTGGGAAAACTCGATTCGAATGGGTGGGATCGCACGCCTGTCGATTCTTCGGATACGGCCGGAGTCTCCGCTTCCATGTGGATCGGGCTCGAGCAGGCGAGCCTATCTGTCGAAGAACCGAACCGAGCTTTTTTCTGGCCAATCGCGATGAGCGAGGGCGACGGGTCCGGTGCTGCCGGGGGAGCGGGTTTTTTGGATGAGGCGGGTCTTGCCGCACTGCTGCGCGCGGCGCGAAGTGAAGACGACGAGGCGCGTCGTTTCGCGGTGCGAAGCCTCACCGATCCTTTCGCCGGGCCCGTTTTTCGTGTCTCTCGGGCAGGACCGGGCGCGGTGGAAGCGCTGGCTCGGTTCTACCTCGAGGGAATGGAGGAGGCGCCCGGACTGGCTCTGGTTGCGGCTTGGAGTTTCGAAAAGTTGATTCACGACGATGCAGTGGCGCTGCAAGGGTGGATGAAACAGTTTTTGGCCATGCCCGGTTCGCGGCAGGCGGCCGTGGCGGAAGTGATCCTTCGGCGGATCCATCGCTTGGAAGCCACGACCTGGCCGGTGTTTTTGCAATGGGCCAAGGTACCTTCTTCCGAGTTGCAGCGTATGTGGCGCTTCAACCTGGCGATGGCCCTGACCCGACGACGCATCGACCCGGATCGACGGCGGGTCCTGGAGCTTGTCCTCACTGCGCCGGAAACACCCGCCATGTCGACTTGTATTGCCGTTTCCCTCCAGCAAGCGGAAACGATGGTCGATTTGGCCAAGGAATTCGCGGCGGATCTCGAGGTCGATCCGGACGAGGCGATTCGACAGGCGCAAGCGGCACTCGTAGAGCGCAGCGTCCTGCTCGATCACCTGCCGGTCGATGAACAGCTCCTGCAATTGGAACGCATGGGACGGATGCGTCTGATCGGCTCCGAGATTCCCGTTCATTTGGACCTCGCGGCGGAGGAACTCCTCGGTCGGCCCAAGGCGGTAAACCTTTTGATCCTCTGGCTCCAGCATCGCATCCATATCGATCCCCAATGCCGGCACGCGTTCGACCTGGTTACGGGTGACCTGTTGGGGATTCTCGATGCATTCGCCCGGAAATGGCCCGAGGAATGGCGGGCTTCGGTCGAGCCCTTCGATTTGCTTGGGAAAACATTGAGCGAAGCGGCCTCCTGGAGCGACTGGTTGCCGGCTCGCCAAGCTGCCTTCCGGCTCTCGGCGGCATTGGAACGGTTGGAAGACGGGATGGCCAAGGCCCTATTTCGCAACCTCGTGGATGTGGAGCCGGCTTGTATCGCCGTATTGGTCAGCCTTTCCGGATACCGTTGGGTCGATCCCACCGCGATCCCCATCCTTTTGGATCGACTTGTGGGAAGAAGTGCGGTTCAAGCCTTGGCGGCGGCGCGACTGTCATGTCTCGCCTTGGCGGATGACCGACTGGTGGCCGTTTGGCGTCCGAAAATCCTGCGCGCCTTGGCCGAGGCGGCTGGATCGGAACGGCCCCTGATTCTGCCGGCGACGGCTTCCGACGATGCCTTGCGGTGCTGGGGTCCGTTGGGACGCTGGGTCGAAGTCATCGTGGGTCGGGCGATGGGGGTGCCGAACGAAGATGAGGAGGGAATGCCATGGTTCGTCAACTAGAGGTGCCGTTCGAGCACGGAGATCGCCAGGGTCGGTTCCGGGTGTTTCTCGGAGACCACGAATGCGGACGGCACCCGTTGCAGTACCAAGCGGAGTGGCTTCAAAATCACCACGGTTACCGCCTCGATCCTTCCGTGATGAAACGCCTGGCGACGTTGGCCCGGATTGCCGAGTCGGACGGAGTCGCGTTGGAAGACCTTTTAATGTAGTGCCGAGAATGGGACGACGATGTCGGCCTCGATACGGAGCACGACGCCAGAAAGGGCCGGACGCTGGCGGATTCAGAAAAAGGCCCACCACAGGGTGCCGGCGAACGATGCGGCGGCGGCCGTGTTCGCGAAGTTCACGGAGTCGTTGGTCATGTAGCCCCAGCGCTGCAGGCTGGCGCCAAGCACGCTGTCCAGATAGTTGCCCAGGACCCCGGCCACCACGACCAGGATCACGGCCTGAAGCGAGGCGCCGAAGGCGGCGAACAAAAGGCCCATCGACAGGGCACCGGCCGCGCCGAGCAGGGTGCCCTCCAGACTGACCACGCCGTCGAGACCGCGTTCATCGGGCTGCCAGGTGAGCACGTTGACGAAGCGGCGACCGGCCACGTTGCCCAGTTCGGAACTCAGGGTGTCGGCCGTCGCCGAAGCCAGTGATGCGGCCAGGGCGACCTGAAACACCATCGCGAGCTCGGGAAACAGCCAGGCCAGCAAGCCGGCACAGGCCGCGACGCCGCCGTTGGAGACGGCGTGGCGAATGGATCGGCGACCGCGATTCTCCTGGGCCAGGCCGGCCTTTTCCTTGTCGCGCATGCGCCAGTGGGAGGCCAGCGAACCGAACACGAAAAAGGCGAACAGGGCGCTGAACCCGGCGAAGCCCGCGCCCAGAAAGATCGACCAGGCGATCAGGGCGCCCACGATCGCCCCGGGAAGATCCATTTTCTTGGCGCCGAAGCTCAGGACCGCCAACAAGGCCGTCAGGCCGGCGCCCCACATCCAATGGGGCGGTAGCGCGCCAAGGGCGTCAACGCCGGAAACCGCATAGGCCACACATGCGGCGGTCAGGGGCACGGCCAGGTTGTCGTCGATGGTGCCGGGCACCGTTTCGACCAGGCCGGCCACGCCGACCCCGATGGCGACGATCCACAGCCAGCGCTCGGGCGGGTGGCCCAGGAGGATGCCTTCCGGCAAGGCCATGACCAGGGCCCAAGTCAACAGGGTGCCCAGCACGAGGAAGGCGGCGGAGCCGACCAGGCTCTTGCCGTCGTTCCAGGGCCAGGTTCGCCCGCGCACCGCTTCGCCGATCACTCCGGCGAATCCGTCGCCGAAGGCCATCGCACCCCAGGCCACCGCCATGAAGACCTGGTGCTCGTAAAACAACAGGCTGATCAGCAGCAGCACGGCCGGGTACATCAAGATGCCCAACGAAAACCCGCGCGCCCGATCCTCGGGCCGCTCCAACTGACGTGCTGTCAGGCGCGGAAGCAGCAGGACGTTGAACACGAGCGCCGTCAGTGCCAAGGCGCAAATGGCCCAGGGCGGCAAGCGCCCGATACACAGTGCGAAGAGCGCCATGGTGATGTGGACGGTGCGGCGTTTCCAACGCCGATAATCGACAGAACTGTTATTCATGAGGTATCCGTGTGCTTGGGGTTGGTAAGGCGTTTGGTGGATTCGACGGGTTTCGGCGGAAGAACTCGGGGTGACCCGACTCTTCGTGTCGTCGCTCAGAACTTGGTGCCGAGCTCACCCAAATTGCGTAGGCTGACCGACAGCCGGAAGAAATCGCGATTGCTGGTCTGGCTCGAATCGAAGCGCGAGCGCACGTAATTAACCGTGAAACCCACGCATTGACCCTGATAACCGTAGAGAAATTCCTGGCTCTTGAACTCGCTCGACTCGAAGTTGTAGTCGACCGAAAGCTTGAGGCGTGATCGCCACCGAGGAAGCGCGAGTTCCGAGATCCCGATGAAACTCTCCTGGTCGACCTGATTGGCCGAGCGCGCCCTTCGGTTGACGTAGCCGCCGTAGCCGCGCCAGCCACCTTTGTTGACGCTGCCGTAAAAGGAAAGCGCATCGAAAGCGCCGCGGTCGGGATTGTACTCGACGAAGCCGTTCCCGTGAATGAAGCCCAACCCCAACAGCCGAAAGCGACTTTCGATCGGCTGATAGGCGGTGGCGTCGTCGTCTTCGCTGTCTTCCCGGTCCAGGTCGACCGATTGGGTGATCTCCAGCTCCGCCAAAGGACGCACGCGACCGGCAGGCCCGGTGAACAGCCTGTTGCTGACGCGCCAGGCCGAGGTCAAGCCGTCGGTCTGTTCGTTGAGGCGGATATCCAGTTCGTCGAGTTCGATACTCTCGAGCGTTTCCAGGAAGGGGTCCTGGTCCATGGTCTCGGCGTAGGTGCGCCGTGAGTCGGCGGCCCCGGCACGCAGGTCCAGGTTGGCATCCAGGTAGTGAACCAGGCGGCGCTTGCCCAAGCGGTAGTCGCGGCGCAGGCGCGGACCGGTGAATTCCAGGAAGGCGTAGGCCGCGCCGCGCCCGTCGTCGCCCTCGGCCTCCACCAGCGGGAGTTCCGTCAAAGTGCCGTCGGCCGCGCGGGTCTCGCGATTGCGGGCATTGTCCAGGTCGCCGTCGTACCATGCGCCGCGAGCCGCGACGCCCCAGCGCGAGTGAATGAAGCGACCGAGTTCCATCGGCCGTGAAATCTCGGCGTCCATGCCAAGGCGGGTCAGGTTGCCCGAAAGCTGGAGGGCGCCCAGGTCCGTCAGGCGAAACGCGTCCATATAAAACTGGTTGCGGTAGTAGAAGCCCCCCGCAATGCGGCGCTTGGGTTGGTAGTAGCGGAATTCGGGCAACACGTTCAGGTTGACGACGGTCTCGTCGGTGCGCAGGATGCGCGAAAGGCGCGAGACGTTGAGCACCAGCGAGTCGCGACCCACCGGGCGGTCCAGACGGGCGCGATAGACGTAGTCCCGGACCCGTGTCTTTTCCGCGTCCTGTAGATAGTCGCGATCCACGCTGAAATCCGATCCGGCCTCCACGTCCACCACGAAATGGCCCTTCCAGATCGGGGCTTCGTGGTGCCATTGGGCTCGGAAGCGGTCCTTTTTCAGCGGTTCGCCGTCTTCGCGTGGGCGTTCCTCCACGGATTGGGCGTCCAGGACGTCGTCGCGGAAGTAGGTGCCTTGGAGCTCGCCGTACCAATTCAAATTCGGGCGGTAGCGCAACTCCAGACCCAACCGCAGGCCGGATTTGTCGGCGAAGGTGGGCGTGAAGGTCATGTCGACGTCGTCGCGCGGCGCCCAGTAGAAGGGTTGGCTGAAAAAGGTGCCGTTGCGTTCCGAGCTGCCCGTGTCGGGCTGGAGCAGGCCGGTCCGGCGCTCGCGCATCACCGGTACCATCATCCAGGGCAGGTAGATGATGGGAATGTTTTTCACGCGGAACTTGGCACCGCGAATGACCGCATAGCCTTCCTGTTCCACCTGGGCCTTGCGGATTTCCATCGACCAATGGGTGACCGGTTGGTTGCACGCGGTCACGCGTCCCTTTTCGATGATGAAGAAGGTCCCGCGATTGAGGATTTCCAGTGAATCCCCCACGAAGAAAAACTCGTCGCCGAACTGGGCCGCCACATCCATGGCGAGGCCGCTCTGGTTGGCCACGTCGTATTCGACCCGCTGGGCCGAAATCTCCACCAGGCCCAATTCGGTGTAGTAGTCCAACTTCACGTTGCCACTGGCTTCCGTGCGATTGGTTTTGGGATTGAAGACCACCGTGTCGGCGGTCATCAGAAACAGGTCGCCGTAGGCGATCTTGACCTCGCCGGTCACGATCTGTTTGCCCTCGGCATCGATGATTTGGCTGCCCAGGTACTCGATTCGGAAATCCGGTTGATTGGCGGAGGATTGGGCCGATAGCGGGGCCGAACAGGCCACCGACAAGAGAAGCAGCAGCCCGGACCGGAAGCGCGCGGCCGGGGAAAAACGGCGGGTCACATTCAGTCCTTGGGATTTTTGATGTCGTAGCGGCAGGCGATGTCGAAGCTGTGAATGCCGGCGTAAAGGCGGCGGATCTGCAAGTCGACCCGCTTGGGCCAAGGCCGATCGAAAATCGATCGAAACACCAGCAGTTGCTGGGTGGTCTTGCCGGGTTGGACCTCCACGGTGCCTCGGGCGAACAGGCTGGCCAACTCGGCCTGCTGGCGGTTGAATTCCGGGAGGGAGATCGGCCACAGGTCCGCCATCTCCAAAAGGGTGGCGACCGGGCCCTCGTTCTTGTCCACCAGTTGGATCTGGTCCGGATTGAACAACAGGGTGTGCTCGCTCCGGTTCTCGAATTGGACCATGTAGGTCACCGCGCGATCGATCACCTGATCCACCCCGAGCCGGCTGACGGTGTCGTCGTCGATACCCATCATCTTTAAATGGTCGCGGAGTTGGTTCGGTTCCCAGGCGGTCAGGCGGCAGGTGATCGACTTGCTCTCGAAGATCACCGTGCGGCCATCGAAACGGGCCGACTGGGGTTCGAGGGGCATGGGCCCACCGATGCGCAAGCCCTGACTCGGAGCCAACAGGGTCCAAAGCGTTATCGTGGCGATCCATCCGGTCACGGAGCCCTCCTGGCTGGGAATGGAGCCTTTTGCCGAAAGCTGCCGGGGCGGTGTCGCGGCCTGCGATGGGAACGCGACGGTCCCGATCTCGCCGGAGCGGTCTCCGGTCGGCGAATCGCGAGTCCGCGACCGCGGTCCGAGAGGCGCAACCTTGGGCAAAAGAATCAGCGTGTTACGCCAAAGGTGCCGAACCGATCCGGATCCGGCCGGGGATCACGGCGCATACCCTGGCGAAACTCGATAGATTAAACCGCGATTGACCCGCAAAGTCGACCAAAAGGCGCGATCGAGCACCAGAAAATGGATGGGGGAGGGCGGTGCGGCGGGGCCTGTGCCGGGCCTCCGGAACGGCTGTGGCGGGAACGGGTGCCGATGGCGCGACAGGGTGCCCATTTTGAATTTTTCGGCGATCGCGGAAAGGGTCTCGGTCTTTTCCAAGCCCGTGATTTTGCCTCGGTTTTAAAATTCGTGAGGGCCGTCTTATAGGTTTGTCACCTGCTTGCATGTTGTGTTATGTTTGGTTCAAATTTGGACCAATTCGTATGCCTTACTGGAATTGAAATAGATGACGAAGCAGGCGAAGATTCTCATTGCGGAACACGAGGACGCAAGCCGTGGGTCGCTTGAAAGCTTATTGACCGCAGTTGGTTATGAAACGACAACGGCCAGCAACGGCCAGGAGGCGCTCGACTCCGTAGCTTCCTTCGAACCCAATGTCGCGATCGTCGATCCGCTGTTGAGTGGCGTCGATGGATTCATGGTGAGCCAGCGCATCACCAAGAAGTATCCGGACATTGTCGTCATCATTTCCAGTAGCGTGTATCGCGGTGATCGCTACCGGCGCGATGCCACCACCAAATACGGGGCCAGTGCCTTTTTGGAAAAGCCCTACTCCGACTCGTTGTTGCTCGAAACCATCGGCGGTTGTTTGCGCCAGAGGGGCATCGATCCGCCGTCGCCACCGGATTCGGGGGACGACGGTGATTTGGACGCCACGGTTCGCGACACCAGTCTCGCGGGCATCGCGCGCGCCGATTTTTCCGGCCAGGGCGAAGACGACATCAGCCTGGACGAGACGATTCGCGATCAAAGCCTGGATCAGGCCGCTGCCGGAGGCCATCCGGGCCTGGACAGCGAGCTGCTCGACGATGCGGAGCACACGCCGGATGACGCCGCCAACCGCAAGGAAGAATTGCCGGTCGAGGTCAACGCGATGCTGGATCGCCAAATGGGCGAAATCCAGATATCCAAAGGGAAAACCGTGCCGAAGACAGCTACCAAGCCCGCATCCGACATATTCTCCGGATCGCGCAAGAAGGTCTCTCCCAAGAAAGAAGAGAGCCCTGCCATGACCGTCCGGGTCAGCCCGGAAGAACTTCAGAAAGAAATCGAACGCATCAAGGAAAAGAACAAGCAGGCGTTGGGCGATGGCAAGAAGCCCGAACGTCCGTCGAGTTCGCGTGTCAAGATCACGCAGTCCGAAGAAGCCGGCGAGGGCGGTCAACTGACCAGCAACGATATTTTCGGGGCCTTGATCGACGACATCGAATCCGGCCACGTGGACCAGTCCCCGGTGGAAATCGCCGCCGCGGGAGAGATCACCGCCTCGCGCATTGATCCGGAGCGGCTGGAGGAGATGGAGGCCGAGGCGGCGCGCGCACGAACGCGACCCGCCAAGGGCAAGCGGAAGGCCAAGAAGGCCGCGCCCAAAAAGGTCGAGGCCAAGGAGGAGGCGAAGCCGGTCGAGGCACCCAAGCCTCCGGAGGCTCCCGCCAAACCGGCGGCCGAGCCCGAACCCGTACCGGCGTCGCCGGTCGCCAAGGCCGAGCCTCCCGTGCAACCCCTGCCCACGGGCGACCTCGAAAAAGACAGCCCTTTCGCCACCCAGCCCATCAGCGAGGAAGATCGCGAAAAGGCCCTTGCCGCCAAACCCGATGCGTCGCCCAAGGACCTGTTTTCCGCCAGTGCCACCAGCGGTACCAACGAGTACCAGTTGCTCAAGAAGATCGCCTCGGGCGGCATGGCCGAGGTCTGGAAAGCCAAGCTCATCGGTGAAAAGGGTTTCGAGAAGATCGTCGCCATCAAGAAGATCCTGCCGCACCTGAGCGACAACGACGAATTCATCTCGATGTTCATCGACGAAGCCCGGGTGGCCGCCAACTTGACCCATCCCAACATCGCGCAGATCTACGAGTTGGGCAAGATGGAAGACAGTTTCTTCATCGCCATGGAATACGTGGCCGGCCACAACCTGCGGATGGTCCTCAACCAGCTTCACGCGCTCAAGGTGACCTTCGTTCCCGAAATAGTCGTGTTCATCGGCATGAAGCTGTGCAACGCCCTTCACTACGCGCACCACAAGAAGGGCTACGACAACCAGGAACTCCAGATCGTGCACCGCGACGTATCGCCCCAGAACATTCTCATCTCCACCGAGGGCGAAATCAAACTGGTCGATTTCGGCATCGCCAAGGCCTCCATCAAGGCGACCCAGACGGTGGCCGGCTCGCTCAAGGGCAAGCTGCTGTACATGTCGCCGGAGCAGGCCGAAGGCAAGAACCTGGATGGACGCTCCGATATCTTCAGTCTCGGCAGTGTGTTGTACGAGGCCTTGACCGGCAAGAAACTGTTTGCCGGCGATTCCGAACTTTCCATTCTCAAGAACGTTCGGCAGGCCAAGTTCGCCGCGCCTCGTGAAATCAATCCCCATATTCCCGAGAAGCTCGAGAACATCATCCTGAAGGCGTTGTCCAAGGATCTCCACAGCCGTTTCGATTCGTCCAAATCGCTGGAGAACGACTTCAAGAACTATCTCAAGGAAGAGAAGATCCACATCAACGAGAGCGACGTGGCCGATTACATTCGCCTCATCTACGAAAAGGATGTGGAAAAATTGAAAGCCTTCGGATCCGGACGGGCCCGGGCCGAAGCCGCCGAGGCAAAAAAAGGCCAAGGCGGTGTAATCCTGCCCGATACCGATCAATTCCAAGCGCACGAGGCCGAAGCGGTCGCCGAAGCGAGCTCCAAGGGCAAGTCGCCGTTGCTTTGGATCGGAATCGCCGCGGTCGTGGTGATTGCGACCGCCGCTGCCGTGATGCTACTGTAGGGGGCTGAACCACAGGTCTATCGAGGCTACGCTTGGAACAACCGGCCCGGGTGAGGGTGCTCCGTTCATCCCTCGTCGGGCGAGGTCGGCTTTCATTTTCCGGGAGGGCGCGGCGCGCGCTTTGTCGGGAACCGTGCTCACGAACTCGCGATTCGTTTCCGTCACTTATTTTTTGGTATTTGGGAGGATCCTGTTTATGGATGAAGAACGCAAGCAACGATATGAGGTCATGCTCTCCGAAACTCGGGAAATCATCCAGAGTATCGAGCAGACCATGGAAGAGCTGGTAGCCGAAGTCAAACGCCGGGTGGCCCAACTCAAGGGCGAAAAGGACATTCAGCTCAACATCTATGATAACTACTGTAAACTGTTGGGCTTGGAAAACGACCTCGAATCCGACGAAGATGATGAGGACGAAGAGTAAGTGGACACCCCGCCGAGCCCGGAATCGGATTTTCGGTTTTCCGGGCTTGGCTGATCTCGCATTTCGTGGTTCACTTAGAACCGTATGGTCTCGTGACGAACGACGACCGATCTCGAGAATCATGCCTGCGTGCAACACGGTGATCCCTCTGGATACCCGGGTGCACCACCCATATGTTCGGATCTCCGCTGGATCCGGCTTTTTTTAAATTTGTTCGAATAGACCCATGGCAGGCAGGGAGCGCGGGCGCGCTCACATATGGACATCATTGACAGGTAACCCGTTGCATGAAGAAAACTAAATACCACATTGTCGTATTCAGCGACAACGATGGCGGACACCGTCAGTATCGCGTCACCGCACGTTCGATGAAACTCGTTGCGGGACTCGTGGGCACCAGCCTGGTCGTTTTGGCGGGTCTCGCGCTGGTCGTATTCAAGAACTTTTCCCATAAAGAAGAATACCTACTGCTTCTCCAGGAAAACACGCGCCTCAGCGAGGCCAATGATCGATACTTGACCGCCACCATCGAAATCGAGAAAAAACTGAAGCATTTCCAAGAGCGGACAACCAAATTGGCGCAACTGGTGGACGTGGAGCCCACCGATATGGCGACCGGCGGAATCGGCGGTGCCAACATGTTCGCCGAAGAAGAACTCAACCAGTACCTGCGTTACGACCTGGGTCTGCTGCGCCGCCGCACCATGGATCTGGAGCGCGAACTCGCCGATGTAGAAGCCGACTTCATATCCAAAACCGATGAACTCAACTCCACGCCATCGATCTTGCCGGCCCGCGGCTGGCTCTCCAGCGGTTTCAGCTACCGCATCGATCCCTACACCAAAAAACGCGCTTGGCACAACGGTCTGGATGTTTCCTGCCCGCTGGGAACCCCCGTGTACGCTCCGGCCGACGGTAAAATCGCCTACAAAGGCTACCAGGGCGGCTACGGGAACATGTTGGTCATCAGCCACGGCCGCGGCCTGGAAACCAAATACGCCCATTTGGACCGCTTCAATGTTTCCAAGGGACAAATGGTGAAGCGCGGGGACCTGATCGGGTTCGTCGGCAACACCGGCCGCTCGACCGCACCCCACTTGCATTACGAAGTCCACCGAGACGGCAAAGCGGTCAACCCGCGTAAATTCATTTACGACGAGGCCAGGACTTTCTGACATCGACGCACCTTTGGGGAGAATTGGTTTCGACTTTTTCTCCAGCGCCTGCGTCTGAGAGGGCTGGATTGCCGAGACCGATGTCTCGGGAGGGAGTTGCCGCGGAAATTTTTTGACCTTCGCATCACGAGTGCGATCGAAATCGATGGGCTGCGCACCGCAAGGGGCGCTGAAACGGGGCTGACACCAAGCCCCGTTTTGGACGTTCGGTACCGGTTCCCTTTTTCGGTCGTCACCGGATCCAGAACCCTGGCCGTTCGGGCCGGGTTTTCGTGTTTTTACCGTTTACAGCGCCATCCGTGAGTGTGACTGCGCCTCATACACTGGCACATTTGTCGTCGCATCCTCACATCCCACCCCATTTCTGGAGTCAACACATGCTCAAGACAATCGCTACCAAGGTTTTCGGCTCAAAAAACGAGCGCGAACTGAAGAAACTCTGGCCCCACGTCGATCGCATCAACAGTCACGAGCCTGAGATGCAGAAACTTTCCGACGATCAACTCAAGGGCAAGACCGTCGAGTTCAAAGAGCGCCTCGAGGCCGGCGAGACGGTCGACACCATCATGCCGGAAGCGTTCGCCGCGCTGCGCGAAGCCTCGGTCCGCGTGATGGGGATGCGCCATTACGATGTCCAGATGCTTGGCGGGGTCATTCTCCACAAAGGAGCCATCGCCGAGATGCGGACCGGTGAAGGTAAGACCCTGACGGCCACCCTGCCGGTCTACCTGAACGCCCTGGCCGGCCTCGGCGTCCACGTCGTCACGGTCAACGACTATCTGGCCAAGCGCGATGCCGAATGGATGGGCACGCTCTATCAGTGGATGGGACTCACGACGGGCTGCATCCTGAACCAGATGGACGAAGTCGAGCGCAAGGCCAATTACGCCTGCGACATCACCTACGGCACCAACAACGAATTCGGCTTCGACTACCTGCGCGACAACATGAAGTTCAAGCCCGAGAGCCTGGTTCAACGCGGCTTCAACTACGTCATCGTGGACGAGGTCGACTCGGTCCTCATCGACGAGGCGCGGACGCCGTTGATCATCTCCGGCCCGGCCGAAGGCGATACCGGCAAGTACTACGACGCCAACCAGGTGGTCGTGAAGCTGCAGGCGGATGCCCACTTCACGGTCGACGAAAAGGACAACCACGCCCTCTTCAACGAGGACGGCATCCGCAAGATGGAATCGCTGCTGGGCGTCAACAACCTCTACGACATCGAAAACATCCAGATCCTCCACTGTCTCGAGCAGGCCTTGCGGGCCCACCACCTGTTCAAGAAAGACGTGGATTACGTGGTCAACGACGGCCAGGTCATCATCATCGATTCTCACACGGGTCGCCCCATGCCGGGTCGCCGTTATTCGGACGGCCTGCACCAGGCCTTGGAAGCGAAAGAGGGCGTGCACATCGAGCGTCAAAACCAGACCTTGGCTTCGGTGACCTTCCAGAACTTCTTCCGCATGTACGACAAGCTCAGCGGCATGACCGGCACCGCCGAGACCGAAGCGCGGGAATTTCACAGCATCTACAAGCTGGATACCTACGTGGTGCCCACCAACAAGCCGATGGTTCGCGACGACAAGAACGATCAGGTCTACGGCACCACCAAGTCCAAGTTCACCGCCCTGCTGAACGAAATCCAGATTCACAACAAGAAGGGCCGCCCGGTCCTCGTCGGGACCATCGCGATCGAGACCTCGGAAGAGATCAGCGCCTGGCTCACCAAACAGAAAATCGCCCACATCGTGCTCAACGCCAAGTACCACGCCCAGGAATCCGAGATCGTCGCCCAGGCCGGTCGTCTCGGGGCGGTCACCATCGCCACCAACATGGCGGGTCGTGGTACCGACATCATTTTGGGTGGCAACGCCGAGATGCTGGCCAAATCGGATATGGCCAAGGACCCCGAGGCCGATTACGACGAACTGCTGCACAAGTACGAGGCGATTTGCGCGGAAGAGAAGAAGAAGGTCCTCGACCTGGGCGGGCTCGTGATTCTCGGTACCGAACGCCACGATTCACGTCGGATCGACAACCAGTTGCGCGGTCGTTCCGGACGTCAGGGCGACCCCGGCTTGAGCCTGTTCTTCATCTCGCTCGAAGACAAACTGATGCGCCTGTTCGGCAACGACACCATGAAGCGCATGATGAAATCGCAGATGGAAGACGGCGTGCCGATCGAACACCGCATGATCTCGCGGGCCATCGAACGGGCCCAGAAAGCGGTCGAGGCGCGGCACTTCGATTCCCGGAAACACGTCCTCGAATACGACGATGTCATGAACAAGCAGCGGACTACCTTCTATGCGTTGCGCCGCAAGCTGCTCTACGGCAAGGCCCGCGAACACCTCTTCGAGCGCGCCGAGGCCATCGCCCAGGCCCAGGTCACCGAATACCTGGAGTTGCAGAAACCCGAAGAGGGCGACCGTTCCCGCCTGGCCGAATCGTTTCGCTCCCTGTTCGACTTCGATCTGGGCGATGCCAAGATCACCGAAACCACGGCGGAAGCGGTTCTCGAACACGTCAAGGCCGGCTATAGCGAAAAGTGGGATGTGCTGGAATTGCCGTCCGAGGTGGTGGAAGACCACGAGCGGTTCATCATGCTGTACGTGATCGACCAGCAGTGGAAGGACCACATGCGCACCATGGATTCACTTCAGGATCACGTGCGTCTGCAGGCCTACGCCCAAAAAGATCCGCTGACGATCTACAAACGCGAGAGCTTTACCCAGTTCAACGAACTGATGGACCGCATCGACGAGGAAGTCGTACGCATGTTGGTGCACGTTCAACCGCAGATTCGCGGCGAATCCATCAACCGCATGAAACAGGAGCGGGCCCGCGAAGAGAAGGCGATGCAATTGGCCGGGAACCGTGATGAAGAGGGTGAGGACAAACCGGCCAAGCCCAAGCCCGTGCGGCGCACCGAACCCAAGGTGGGACGCAACGAGGCGTGCCCCTGCGGAAGCGGGAAAAAGTACAAGAAATGTCACGGGCGAAACGCCTGATCGCATGACCGGTCCGACCGCGAGGTCGGGCCGATTTCGGCCTCTCGTGCCGCTCCCTTTCGGTTCGTTTCCCGTTGGCAAAAATTCCGGCGTCCGTGCTAAAGTACGGAGTTTGAGCGCGAGCGATTCGGCTTTCACCGTCGCTGAAAGTCGCCGTGAATCGCTCCCGACCTGTCCATGCTCGTTCGAACCCGACGTGCAGGGGATTCTTTTCGATGGATCACATGGGTTCGCACGGATCTCAGCCCGGGCGCCGACTTCGCTTCCCATCTCCATCGGAACGCCCAAAACGGTATCCGTTCATCGTTTGCTACCGGGTGGTCGATTCGACATTATTTCAGGGGGAAAACCATACCATGCTGGAGCTGCCACTTCTGGAGGCTTTGACCTTTGACGATGTGATTCTCATTCCCGATCGGGCCGAGTTTCACCCAAATGATGCCGATACCCGCACGCGTTTGGTGGGCGACATCGAACTCAACATTCCCTTGCTCTCCGCGGCCATGGACACGGTCACGGAGCACCGCCTGGCCATCGCGATGGCCCAACAGGGCGGCATGGGCGTGGTTCACAAGAATCTCAGCATTGCGCGGCAAGCTCAAGAAATCGATATGGTTAAGCGATCGGAATCGGGCATGATCATCGACCCGATCACCATCGGCCCCAATGAGAGTCTGAACGCGGCGGAATCGATGATGAGCCGATTCCGCATTTCCGGGATCCCGGTCATCGAAAAGGACGGGACCTTGCTCGGCATCGTCACCAACCGCGATCTCCGTTTCGAAACCAATTACGAGCAACCGGTTTCCCAGGTGATGACCTCCGGTCGCGAAAACCTGATCACGGTGCCGGTGGGCACCACGCTGGAAGAAGCCAAGTACTACCTGCACAAACACCGCATCGAAAAGGTTTTGGTCGTCGACGAGGATTATCACCTGCGCGGGCTGATCACCGTGAAGGACATCCAAAAACGCATCGAATACCCGCGCGCCTGTAAAGACGGTCAAGGTCGTTTGCGCGCCGCCGCCGCGGTCGGCATCGGCGGCGACATGCTCGAGCGGGCCCAGGCCCTGGTCGAAGCGAAAGCGGACGTGATCGTGATGGATTCTTCCCACGGCCATTCGCGGGGTGTCATCGAAGCCACCCGCGAATTCAAGAGCCACTTTCCGAACGTGTTCCTGATCGTGGGCAACGTGGCCACCGCGACCGGTACCAAAGAACTGATCGAGGCCGGCGCCGATGCGGTGAAAGTCGGCATCGGGCCCGGCTCCATCTGCACCACACGCGTGGTCACCGGGGCCGGGATGCCCCAGATCACCGCCATTCACGAAGCGGTCAAGGCCGCCAAGGGTCACGACGTGCCCATCATCGCCGATGGCGGCATCAAGTTCTCCGGCGACATCACCAAAGCGCTCGCGGCCGGTGCTCACTGCGCCATGATCGGCAGCCTGTTTGCCGGCACCGACGAGAGTCCGGGCGAAACCGTGCTCTACCAGGGCCGCACCTACAAGACCTACCGCGGCATGGGCAGCCTCGGCGCCATGAAGGACGGTAGCGCCGATCGCTATTTCCAAAACGACACCCAACAAACCAAGATGGTTCCCGAGGGCATCGAGGGCCAGGTTCCCTACAAGGGCAGCCTGTCGGCCGTGATCACCCAATTGATCGGCGGCCTGCGGGCCGGCATGGGCCTGACCGGCTGCGCCTCGATTTCGGAACTGCACCGCAAGGCGCGTTTTGCCAAGGTGTCCCAAGCCGGCTTGCGCGAAAACCACGCCCACGACGTGATCATCACCAAGGAAGCGCCCAACTACCGGTTGTGATTGGCGACACTTTCAGCACAAATCCCAACAAAGAAAAGGCGGGTCATTCGACCCGCCTTTTTTGGTTTCTGGCTATGGATATTTAGCTGTCGTGGAGATCAGGCGGCCTGCATGTTGCGGCGGCGCATGAAGAATACGCCGGCGATCGCCAGCAGGGCGACGAAGGCCATCATGCCGTACTCGCCGAGGGTGGGAATCGGGTTGACGAATACGTTGTCTCCGGTAATTTCCATGCGCATCAGGCCGGTGTTGGGGACCGTGCCCCAATCGGCGTAGAGCAAGTAGTAGGTGGTACCGGCCGTGACGTCGAGACCGGTGATTTCCGACAGCAACCCGCACTCGTCCTCGCCGCACGCGACTTCGGCCAGGCTGCCGCAGGAGCCGGTGTAGACGCCGAGCAGCGAATCCGGGGAGCTACCTTCGGTGTTGCAGGCGCTGATGTTGATGGTGCCGTCGGTGAACGGGGTGAAGGTGTACCAGGTCGTCTGGGTGCGATCGCTGCCGCCGGATTGGCAGGAAAAAGCGGGATCGCTGGCGTTCGGGGTGTTGCCGGAAATGTCGAGTTCGATGGTTCCGAGATCCGTGATGGGGATGGCGGCGGCGCACTCGTCGTTGGAGGTGGGCGTCGCGCCACCCTCGTTGACGGCAGGACCTTCGGTCTTCTGGGCGAAAGCGAGGGATCCCAGCAGTAAGCAAACAAGCAAGCATATACGGTAATTCAAAGCAATTCTCCTTTGGCGTGGGTACTGAAAATGAGATGGAGCGAGATGAAATCACTCACGATGAAATTTAGAAAGATAATTGGCAGACTTTATCAGATCCGTCTGAGTTCTTCAATTTGAAAAGGAGCAATGCGCTATTGTGGGTATATCTGAATATCTGCGAATGTGATAGGACTTGAGACAGTAGCGAAGTTAAGCGCCCGCCGGAAGAACCGTTGGGCGCTTTTGAGCGGGCGCGCGAAAATCGAGATCGGCGCGAGCCGCGCCAGGGCTTCGATTGTTCAGGCGTCCGATGTTTTGGGTGCGATTACTCTTCGCCGCCCATCATGGCTTCCATGGCCTGTTGCATTTCTTCCATGGTGGGATCGGCGATGTGGGTCGCGACCGACCAACTGTGCCCGTAAGGATCGGTCAATTTTCCGTAACGGTCGCCCCAGAACATATCGGCCGGGGGCATGTTGACGGTGGCACCGGCCTCCTCGGCCTGCTTCATCATGGCGTCGACGTCTTCACACATGAGGTGAATGGTGACGGGGGTACCGTTGAAGTGTTGCGGGCTGAGGCACTGCATGTTCGGCATTTCGTCCACGAGCATGACCTTGGAATCGCCGATCTGCAGTTCGGCATGCATGATCAGGTCGGAACCCGGCATCGGCATGCGTATGGTTTCTTCGGCGCCAAACGCCTTCTTGTAGAACTCGAGGGCTGCGGCACAGCCTTTGACGACAAGGTGGGGAGTGATGGCATGATACCCTTCGGGAATGGGATCAACCTTCTGTGACATGAGAGAACTCCTTGGTATGTGATGAAACGGGATCGTGTGCACTTGCGTGCGTCGCGACTCCGAAGCCGAAACCAACGTCCGAGGCGCGTGGCTGAAAACCAGACCGAGGGCGCAATTCGGATGGTTGGTTATCGGCGTTATGGGGACCAGGGATTTGGCGCCAGTCTACCACAGGAGCATGTCATGTCGGTCAAAAACTGTGGCGGCGATTCGAGATCTCGTCGTCCGCTCGCGCTTGGCTGGAACACGGCTCAGGGTGATTCTTCCACACGGGCTTCGGTCGCTTTGTCCTCACCCAGGAGCGCGGCCAGTTTTTGGTGGTTTTTGCGAATCAGGGGATGGTTGCCCCTGGCTTCTTTGGCGCGGCTAAGCCACGCGAAGGCCTTGGCCGGATCCTTGTCGTGTTCGAGCGCGATGACCGCCATGTTGTTCAGCGAGTAGACATCCTCCGGCGCGGCTTCGAGCACCTTCGCGAAGTTCTCCCGGGCAGGCTCGATTCGACCCGCCTCGAGAAAGAGGACGGCGGCGTTGTAACGTGCGATCAGGTGATTCGGGTCCAGCTCGAGTGCCAGGCGAAACTCGTCCAGGGCCTCCTCCCGCTCGCCGAAATGCGCGTGGCCGAGACCGAGCAAGGTGTGCAGCCGCGGATCCTCGTGCCGGGTTTCCGCCGCCTTGCGCAGTCTCCTCAATGCCCCGTCGCGATCGCCCGCGAAGGTCAGCAGGCGCCCCAATTCCTTTTGAACCACCACGTTGTCCGGGAATTCGGTTTCCAGCCGGGTGTAGGCTTCGATGGCCTTGAAGGGATAGGTCTTGCCTTGGTGATTGAGGCGTTGGAACACGCGATAGACCGGCAAGGCCTCCTTGGGCGGCGGCAATTCGTGGGGGGCCTTGGTGCCGGGAATGTGCGAGCCGCCGTCGTGAACGTACCCCAGGCTGCGCAGCAGTTCCACGGTAGAGGGATCCATCTGGCGTTCCGAGTCGCTTTCGCCGGTGTCGCGCAGCAGGGGCGCCAGCCCGTCCCGCAACCGGGCCGCGCGTTCGGGGTCGTTTTCGATCAGGTTGTTCTGCTCGTGGGGGTCTGCCGCGATATCGTACAGTTCCTCGGCGTTGCCCTTGTAATAGGAGAGTTGCTGATCGCGGTAGGCCTGCACCGGGGCGCAATAGAAGTTCTCGTAGGGGATCATGGCCTCGCTGTAGGATTCGCGCGGGCTCTTGTCCCAAAGCGGCAGCCCGTCGAGGGCTGTCTTGGGTTTCAGGCCCTTGAGCCGCAGCAGGGTGGGCGCGATGTCGATGCTGCGGACCAGGTGGTCGAACGATTGGCCCGCTTCGCCCATGATCGGTTGCGAGAGAATCAGGGGCACGTGGGTCGTGGCGCCGTAGCAAAAGAAGCCGTGTGATTGTTCGCCGTGTTCGCCGAAGGATTCGCCGTGATCGGCGGTGATCACGATCAGGGTGTTTTCGAACAGTCCCTTGCGGCGGAGTTGGTCGACCAGCCAACCCAATTGAAGGTCGACGTAGGCCAATTCACCCAGGTAGGGGTTGTCGGCGAAGGCTTCGGCGAAGGGGCTGGGCGGCTCGTACGGCCAGTGGGGATCGTACAAATGGATCCAGGAAAAGAATGGCTGATCGCGGTCGCTGATCCACGACCATGCCCGTTGAATCACGGATTCCGCCCGGCGGGTGACGATGTGCCCGGTTTCGCGCGATTCGGTGTAGTGCACGATTTCGTCGTCGTAGTGGTCGAAGCCGCGTCCCAGTCCGAATTCCTCGAGCAGGATCGCCGAGCCCACGAAGGCGCCGGTCCGCATGCCGCTCTCCCGTAAGGCCTGGGCCAAGGTGGGCACCTCGCCCAAACGGTAATTTCCGTTGTTTCGCACGCCGTGATTCGGGGGGATCAAGCCGGTGAGGATGCTGCTGTGGGAGGGAAGGGTGATGGGGGCTTGGGAGTAGCACTGGGTGAAGTGGTGCCCGTTGCCGGCCAGGGCGTCGATCACCGGAGTTTGGGCCTGACCGTTGCCGTAGACGCCGAGCGCATCCGTGCGCGTCGTGTCCAGGGTGATCAAAATGATGTTTTGTGGCGCCGCGATTCGGCGGGTACATTGCGTCAAGCCCATGGCGATCCACACCAGACAGAGTGTCAAGACGGCGAAGGTCGCGCCGCGTCGATGAAATGGTCTCAACATGTGGTGTCCTTTGTCGGGGCGAGTGGATGGGGCCGCTTCAATCGGTGGGCGGAGTTCCCAGGATTTCCGGTAGGGTGGCTGCCGTTTCCGGCATTGGCGACGGAACCGGCTTGGCTGAAATCAACGGGAGTCGGCCTATCGCGTCGTGGAATCGGCCGGAGGGTGTGGCTTGCGGAAATCGGCCAGGACCCGTTGAAAGTTCCGCGTATCTGGAGATTCCACCAAATCCGGGTACCGTGTCAACCAGCGGTCGGCAGCATCGTAGTCGCCGAAGCGCACGTACAACGCCAGCATCAGCATTTTCAGGGATTTGGCTTCCGGGAATTGGGCCTGTTTGGCCTGAATGCGCTGGTGGATGTTGGTCGGGTCCGCATCGATGGACAACAGAAGTCGCATGGTCAGGTCCCAGTCGTTGGGTTTCAACTGTTGCGACTCCATGGCTTGCAGAAGGAGGTTCAGGGCCCGTTCGCGCTTCCCGCCGTTGGCGAAGATTCGAGCGGCGTTGACCTGGGCGGTGGGATAACCCGGAAAGGCAGCCAACAGATGATCGGCCGCGGATTCGGCCGCCGTCGCCTCGCCGCTCATGGCGCAGGCGATCATGTGCGCTTCCCAAAAGGCCGGCTCGTCGGGAAAGGCCTCGATCAGTTGGCGCGTCATGGGAAGAATCTTGAACAGCTCTTCCAATTCGGAATAGAGCGCGATGATTCGACGCCATTCCGTCGCCTCGGCCGTACCCGCCGCCAGCTCGCGAGCCAGGCGTTCACTGTCCCGTTTCGGCTCCACCGGCCGCTGGTAATAGGGAGGCGCCTGCTGGGCCAGGACGGCGATGCCGAGCAGGCCCAGCATGACACAGAGTCGTTTCATTTCACCTTACCCTTGATGACCGGCACCTTGGATTGACGAAACCAGCGCTGGCCAAAGAAACGCGGGTGTTTGGTCGTCAACTTCGCGAGCGCCTCGGTCGGGATGGTGTTTCTCACGAACAGGCGGGCTTCCAATCTGATCCGCATCTGCGTTTGGGTGGCGGGCTGAACCCGCTCCGCGAAAAAGGTGCGGATTTCCTCGGTCGATTTTTCAGGATCGCGATACATCGCCCGCAGTTGCCCGCGCATCGCGCTGTTTTTGGTGCCGGCCGCCTGGAATTCGATCTGATACTTGGCCAGTTCGGTTTGCAGGTGTTTCAGCCGGTCGGGGGACATCCCCAGAGGTTCGGTCACCTCCGGTTTTTTCCACCATTCCAAGAAACCCGAAACAGGGGCGGACCGATCTTTTGCCGGTTCGCCCCAAGCTGTTAGAAAAACGATCAGTAGTAGTTGCAAGTAGTCGATACTCCCGGATCAGGATCCGTTCGCCATGCGCTGCTTGCGGGAGAACCAGAGTGCGCCGATCATCAGGACGGCCAGGAAGAAGCCCAGGCCCACGGTTCCCAGGGTGGGAATCGTGAAAATCTGATTGCCCTGCTGCAGACCGACGTCCCACAGGCCCCAGAACACCAGACTGCCGGCGGCGGGCGGCGTGTTCTGCACAGCCACCAGGAACCCCGTGAAGTCGTTGTCGGCGGAATGGTCGTCGGAGATCTGGCTGGTCACGTCTACGCTCCAGTTCTCAGGGCCCGCACCGGAAAGGGAGAAGCCTCCGAAGCTGGAGGGTCCGGCGGTGAAGGCCGCGAACGGATCGCCAAAAGGACTGGCGACTTCCAGGCCGAAATCACCGGCGTCGAATACGATGAAGGATTCGGGGGCACCGGTATTGGTATTGCCCACACCGACCAGGTTGTATTCGAAACTCTCGGCGATGGTGCTGGTGTCGAAAACGTAGAGCAGACGGGATTGAGCCGTGAAGCCGGGGAAATAGAGCCCGTTGTCGTCGATACCCACCAAATAGTTGGCATAAACCGAACCGTAGTAGGATTGGGTACGACCGATACTGTAAGTGGTGCCGATGTTGGCGCTGCCGTCAGTTCGGGTGAGAAAGCTTCCCCAGGAAACGGGGGCCACGTCCAGGGTGACGCCACCTTCGTGGTTCGGCTTCGTTGTGTTGACGCGTCTCGCGTTTTTCTCGGATCGCTCCGGACTTTGGGCGAACAGCAAGCTGCAAGATACAAGCACTACCAGAAAAAATCTTAAAGCAATCATGTTTAACCAATCCTTCTCGAAGTTAAATCAAGAATGAGCATCTTAGATATGAGGGATGAAGTTAGCCCCAAAATACCCGAGCTCGCGCCAAATGGAAAGTCAAAAGTTGGCCAAACGGTTGTTTTTGCACCTATTTTCACCAGTTTTGGGAAGCTTTTGTTGTCTGGTTCGCGGGTGTCCCGTGAAAATTTTCGCGAGAGGTTTGCTTCGACTGCCGGCTCCGCATTTTCGCGTCTCGACGATTGCGGTCCCGCCGAAAAGGCAAAGGGCGCCCCTCGGTGCCTTATGTGTCGTCACCGGTGAGCGCCCCCGTTCGAGCTGGCCGTGTCGTAGTTGGTTTCCGTCCAGAAACAGGGTTTTTACGAAAACGCTCCTCTGAATCGGCAGGGTTGCCAACCCCAACCGGTATCAGCAGTCAGGAATCGGGTGTCAGCTAATTACCTTTAAACACGTGTCTTGCTGATACCTGACGCCTGAGACCTGATACCGTGCCCATCCAGGCGGACCGACTTGGCTGTTACGATCTTTCCGTTTCTGGATGGGCACTGGTAAGGATCAGAAGTGGAGGTTGATACCCGCCAGGATCTTGCGACCGATTTCGTCCGTGAACAGGAACTCGTTCCCGTCGTCGTCGTTGAGGTTGCGGACGTTGAGGTAGACCTCGCCGGACTTGGCGAACCGGTACATGAGCTTGGTATTCGCGATGACCTTGCTCTCGATCTGGTCACTGTCGATGACGTTCGAGAGCGGATGGCCGTCGAAGGCGTACAGGTTGAGGTTGAAGCTCCACTTCTTGTAGGTGTAGTCGTAGATCAGGCCGCCGTAGTACTCGGGAGTGGCACCTTCGTCCAAATCGACCAGCACCACCGGCGGTGGCCCCGGGGGCGGGCCGTCGGGCGGCGGGCCGTCACCCGGTCCTCCACCCGGTGTTTCGGTGGGCGGCAGGATGTGGTCGTCGATTTCGGTGTCGGTGAAGGTCAGGTAGGTCCGAATATAGGACTTGGCCCCTACCGATCGACTGTAGCTCAACGTCAAGCCCGTCAGCGTCGGTTCGACCGGGAGATTGGCGAATTGGCCGGTGGTCCGGAAGAACTCGCCGTCGGGGCCGGCGAACAGCAGTTGCACGTCGCTGTAGTTTTCGTTGGTGGCTTGGAACACTTCCGCTTCGAACTGCGAGCTGCTGTTTGGCTTGTAGCGGAACCCCACTTCGAACGAGTTGGTCACCAACGGGTCCAGGTTCTCGTTCCCCAACAACTCGAACAGAAGTCCGCCCGGGGTCGAAAACGCGGTGTCCTGGAAGATGTCCAACATGAAGGGGGCGCGGCTCGAACGACCGTAGGAGAAGCGCCAGTGCACGTTCTCCCGGGCGGTGTAGCTGATCGCCACTTGGGCCGATAGTTCGGTGGTGTCCGGCGTGTCGTACTGGTCGGCGCGCAGGGCCCCGATCAGGCGCCACTTGTCGGTAGGCCGGTAATCGGCGCGAAGGGATCCCGCCACCGTCGTGATGTCCCGTTCACCCTTGATGAAGACCCCGTCGTAGGTCGCCTTGCGGTAGCTCAGGCCCGGACGCAGGGTGAATCGGTCGTTGAATTCGTGGTCGTACTCCAGGACGACGTCGACCGTGTTGAAATCCCATTTCCAGCCGTTGACGCCCAGCGCTTCCTGGTCGCCGTCCATGTAGGAAACCTGGGCGCTGAAGCCCTTGCCCTTGGCGGTGAAATCCAGGTAGGCGGTTTCCGATACCGCCGTGTTCAGCGGCGTGACGCCGTTTTCGAAGTAGGCTTTTTGAACTTCCGAATCTTCGAATCCCAAGCGCACACCGAATTGCCAGTCCTCGTTCGGTTCGAAATCGAAGGCGATGTTGGCGGCGGTGTTGTCCTGGGCCAGGTCCTGGTCCGGAAAGCGCTGGGGATTTTCGGGAGCGGGTTCGCCGGTGTCGAACACGACGAGATCCAGGGCGTCGTCGACGATGACGCCTTGAACCAGGCTGTAGTAGACCGATTCGGCGCGATCGCGCACCGTGCGATTGGCGGTGGCCAGCCAGCTCCAGGTCGGTGCCTTGTACTGGGCCCACAGCGATGCCAGTTGGGTGTTGTCCTCACCGCCTTCGAGGTTGGCGTTGAAGGCGAAACCGTCCTTTTCGGCCTTGCGGGTGATGATGTGGATGACGCCGGCGACGGCGTTGGGCCCGTAGAGTGGCGATGCGGGTCCGCGCACCACTTCGATGCGGTCCACTTCCAGCAGGCTGACCGGCAGGGTTTCCCAAAAGGTGCCGCCCGCGAAATAGTTGTAAACGATTCGGTTGTCGATCATGACCAGGGTCAGGGTATTGGCCAGGAACGGCAATTGACTGTTGGGAGGTACGTTGTCGAACCCACGAACGTGGATGTCGTAATTGCCCGAGGACTGCTCCCTGACGACCAGGCCCGGCAGTAATCGCAGCGCTTCGCCCCACGACGTCGCACCTGCCTTGTTCATTTCTTCACGAGTCACCACCGAGACTGAAAGTGGTGCTTCAAATGGGTTTTCCTCTTTTTTCGAGGCACTGACCACGGTGACGTTCAAGAGCTCCTCGAGCGACAGATCCATGAGATCGCCCATGTCTTCTTCCAAATCCACCGCAAATGCGCCAAAACTCATGGTCGCAATCCATACAAACATCAGTAGCTTCATCTCAACCCCCTCGAAGGACGCGGGTTGCGGCTAAAAACACACAAACCGGCTTCTTCGGTCTCTGTTGGTTCGCCTCCCTCGCTGCGAGTCGTGGGCTGGTTGGGTCCACGCCGCATCAAGCTGGCTGCAGGGCATGGTGGGCGGGCGCTTCGATCGCGTTGTCCTGTCGGAAAGTCGATCCCGCCGAATGGTGACCACGTCTGGAGTGTGTTGTTTTTTATTGGGAACTTCGCGAAGTGAATCTATGGTCAACTTTCGGAGAGCAAAAACGAAACCTTTAAAAAAAATATCTGTGATTCAACTGTAAAATCGAGATGTTCGCGCGATTTCACCTTACTAAGTCGGCGAAAAAAAGAGACATGGATTTTGTGTGAAAACTAATGGTTTTGTAATTATGTCGAAGTATGCGCAAAGGAGCGGGGGTGGGGACTTTTGAATGTCTGGGAATCGGTCTGTGGCGGGAGAGTGCTGGCCTGTAGATAGTTTGAGTTCATGGGGAAACACGAGTTGTGCGGTTGCGGGCCAAGCCCTCCTGGGCTCGCCCTATTTACAGATCCCGTTTCGGTGTGACGATCGCCCCGAATTTGGCGTGACGAAAAGGATAAAGCCATGTCGTTCGTTTTATCCGCGAGATTTCTAATGATCTTTTGGAAACCGAGCCGATGGAATTGGATAAGCACGTGTCGCATCGATACCACCACACCACGAAAACCTGGAATCCGGATTTTGGACGGGTCGTTGTCTCTCCTGGCACGATCCCGTCGTTCTGGTCCGCTTCGAGTGATCTTTTCCTTTTTGTCATGACGATACGCCTTTTTCTCCCTTTGTTCTGCTGTTCTCTACTTCTCCCCGGTGTCTGGGGCCTCGCGGCGTTTGCCGACGAAGTTCCCGACAGCGAGGTCCTGGAGACGCGTCTGTCCGGCGCTACCGGTGAAACCCGCTTGGAGATCTTGGAAACATTGGTGCTGGTCAACGCCAAAAACGATCCGGCGAAGAGCTTGAAATACGGATTGGCGTTGGTGGAATCCCTGGATGGGCCGGATCGGGTGACCAAACGCCTGGAAATCATGAACAAGGTGACCTGGGCCCATTTTCGGCTGGGTGATTACGACGAAGCGCTTCGCTACAACGAGCGGGTGGGCGCGCTCGCCGAACGGGTCGGCGATCGCCTGGCTTACGGTGGTGTGCTCAAGTTGCGGGGGTCGGTGCACCTGCGTCGCGGCGATTTCAAAAAGTGCCGTGAAGCGTATCTCGAAGCCCTGGCCCTGTTCCGCGAGGTGAAAAACGACGAGCAGGTCGCCACGGTCTTGAACAATCTGGGCATCCTTTTCAAGGTCCAGGGCAATTATCAACAGGCGCTGGAATACTACCTTCAGGCTCTGGCCATTCACGAAAAAAACGGGAACCGGGCGCATCAGGCTTCCTGTCTCAACAACGTGGGGCAGATCTTCCTGTTCCTCGAGGAAAACGACAAGGCGCAGGAGTACTACGAGCGCGCCCTGGAGTTGAAAAAGGAACTCGGCGACAAGAGAGCGATGGCTTCGACCTACAACAACCTGGCGAGCCTGCACCAACGCGCCGGGCGCCACGAGTTGGCCCACCAGTACCTGAGTGAAGCCCTGGCACTGGGGCAAGCCACGGGCAACCTGTATTCGGTCGGCCTCAGTTTCGGCCATCGCGCCCACTCGCTTATCGAAATGAAGCGCTACGACGAGGCCCTCGCGGATCTGGGCGAGGCCTTGAAACGTTTCGAGCGGATGAATGCCCGGGCCCAGATCATCTTCATTCGCCGCAACACGGCCAGGTTGTATCGAGAGACGGATCGCCTGGACGAGGCGCTGGTGGAGATTCGATCGGCCCTGGCCTTGGCCGAGGAGATCGATGCCAAGGAAGAGATCGGCCGTGCCAACGAGGAAATGTCGCTGGTGCTCGCGGCTCGCGGCGACTATCAAGGCGCCCTCGAGGCCTTTCGGCGCTTCAAGAAGGTCGCCGACGAAGTTTTCTCCGAGAACAGCTACAACCGCATCTCCTTTTTGAGAGAACAATTCGAGACCTTGAAGAAGGAAAAGGAAATCGAGGGCCTGCGGGCCGTCACGCAGGACCAAGTCTCGCGCCTGGCCCAGGAAAAGCTGACTCAGAGGCTGGTCTTGGCGATCCTGCTGGTGGTGTTCCTGTGTGTCATCACCCTTTTGATGAGGCTGCATTCCCATCGCCAGCTCGTCATGCAGATGGAGCTGAACCGAACCCTGGAGCAACGGGTCGCGGCGCGGACCGAGGCCTTGGAGGCGCGCAACGAAGAATTGGTGACACTGGACGAAGTGGTGCGCGCCATCAATCGGGAGGCGGATCTAAAGCCCTTGCTGGCCGCGGTTCTCAAGGAAACCAAGGTGTTGCTGCCAGGGGCCGAGACCAGCTCGATCCTGATGTATGACGCCGACGAGGACCTTTTCGAGCTGGCTGCCTTCACCGGCTACGATTGCGACATGGATCCGCCCGTGCGATTGACGCAACGAGATGTGGCCGAGCGCTACATGAGCCATCCGCCCCGCGGTGACGGCATCTGGATCATCGAGGAGACGGAGCGCTTGACGGCGCCCGAATCGATCAAGGAGCTTCCGAAGCCGAGAAGCCTGCTGGCCATGAGCCTCGAATTGGCGGGTGAGTGTTCCGGGTTCCTGATTTTGGGAAACCTGACCCGCCACGACGCGTTTCGCGTCGCCGATCCGGGAACCCTTCAGCGGCTGCGCGAGCACACGGTCTCTGCCGTGGCCAAGGCGCGCGTGGTACACAACCTCGTTCATACACAGTCACTACTGACAAAGACCCAGCACCAGTTGGTGCAGGCCGCCCACCGTGCCGGGATGTCCGAGATCGCGGTCGGCGTGCTGCACAACCTGGGCAATGCCCTGAATTCCGTGAATGCCACCTGTGCGGTGTTGGAACAACGCATTTGCGACAATCGGGGGCTTCGCATCTTGGATGGCGTGAGCGAACTCCTGCGGGATCACGAGCGGGATTTGGCCGGCTTCTTCTCGACCGACCGGCGCGGCAAGATGCTGCCCGAAGTACTGACCGAGGTATCGCGACGTTTGCGGGACACCCACGACGACATCGCGAACGACCTGGATCTGTTGAAGGAGGAATTGGAGGAAGTCCTGAAGATGGTTCGCGCCCAACACGATCTCATCGAACCCCAGATCCTGCTCGAACCCGTCAACGTGAACCGCCTGGTTCAGGAAGTGTTGGCCGCCTATGCACGTGATTTTCGGGAGGAACGGGTCGTGGTCGAGCGCCATCTGGGCGAGGTGCCCACGGTGGTGACCGAGCGCTTCAAGTTGTCGACCGTGCTGCACCATCTTCTGCGCAACGCGCTCGAGTCATTTCGCCATGAAATCCCCGAGAGCCGGAAGACCATCACCGTGGCGACTCTGGTGGAAAGCGAGGATCGGCTGTTGCTCGAGGTGGCCGACAGCGGCGTGGGCATTCCGGATGCTCAGAAATCGATGGTGTTCCGTCAGGGATATTCCACCAAGTCCCATGCGGCCGGGCTCGGGCTTCATTTCTGTGCCAACGCTCTCAAGGAGGTCGGTGGCCGGATCCAAGTCTCCGACAATCGCGAGGGACCGGGAACGCTCGTGCGGGTTTGGCTACCGGTCAGGAGATCCGACCGCAAAGGCAGAGGCACCGCGGTTGCCTGATCGCCCGCGCGTTCGACTCATTCCGGCGCTTGTTGCTCCAGGCGTTCCATCTCCTTTTTGAGGGAGACTTCGAGGAAAAAGGCCCCCAGCGGCAAGAGCGAGGCGATGAAGGCGATCAGCACCCGGCCCATGCGCCAGCGCAGCTCGACGGCGGTCTTGCCGAGAAACACCATGAAGGCGATGAAAAGGAAACCGTGAATCGGCCCGAGAATGCGAACCAGAATGGGTTCGTCGGCCATGTACTTGACCGGTACGGCGATCGCCATCAGGAGAATGTAGGAAACGCCTTCGGAAAAACTGACGATGCGGAATTGTCCGAGCGTGGTGGTAAACAACTTGTTCATGCATGCCTTCACTTTTTGTCGGCCGATGGGGCCGGAATTCGATGATGTGCTGTGCGCGAGAATCCGTCTTCGCGCCGAGTCGGCGTCAGTCCGGGGCCCTCCTCGGAAATGGAAGGCGTCCGAACCGAAATCACTTGGCCGCTTTCGCTTGCAGCCAGGCTACGGCACTCTTGATGCCGCGCAGGGTCAGGTCCTCCATGAAGAAGACTTCGCGGATTTTTTCCAGCGTGATGCGGCCGTAGGTGATGTCCCATTCTTCCTTGGGAATCGGGTTCAACCACACGCTGTACTCGAAACGGTCGCGCAGGTGCTGCAAGCGATCGATGCTGGCCACCGCATCCTCTTCCTCGAATTCGATCGAGCCGTGTCGGTAGAGCAGTTCCTCCGGTGCCATGCTGGCATCGCCGATGATGAAGACGCGCGAGTCCCGGGACTCGAGCAGCAGTTTTTCGAGTGGATAGGGTTGGCAACGGCGCGAGTCCAGGTACACGTTGCGGTAGATGGTGTTGTGGAAATAGTAGGTTTTGGTGTCCTTGAAGCGATCCTTGATTTTCGAGAAGAGGGTCTGGACGTTGCGCACGAAGGGCAGCATCGAGGTACCGCCGTTGTCGATCAGGAGGATCAGTTTCAAGCGGTCCAGCTCGCGACGCTTGAAGATCAAATCGATCTCGCCGCCGTTGCGTCCGGTTCGGAAGATGGTTTCGTCCAGGTCCAATTCGTCGTAGGGACCGACCGGCACCATGTTCTTCAGGGCACCGAGTGCCTGCCGCAGGTTGGCGCCCGAAAGCGTGTGGTGATCGTCGTAGGCCACGTAGCGGCGATCGCCGATGACCTTGATCGCCGAACGGTTCTTCCAGGTGCCGTGGACCCGAATGCCGCGCTCGGCGAAACCGGAATGGCCATAGGGCGAGGTGCCGCCCGTGCCGACCCAGCGATTGCCGCCGTGGTGGGCTTCCATCTGCTCGCGAACCGTTTCCCAGAAGCGGCGCATCAGCTCGTCGCGCGACATGGACCACAAGGCATGGCGCGGAATGTCGCCGCGTTCCACCGCCTGCTCGAGCCATTTGCGGAACTGTTTGGTTTGCAACAGCTCCGGATCGCCTTCCACCACCGCCGGCAGGTCGACGTCGTAGAAGTAGAGCGCGAAGGCCCGTTCGAAGCTGTCCAGGTGCTCCACCCGTTTCACCAGGGCGAGGCGCATCAGGATGAACAGCTCGTCGAGCGTTTTGACCAGGCCTTTTTCCAGGCCGGTATAGAAATCCATGATTTCCGTCAGGCTCACCGGAATGTCGTACTCGCGCAGGAGATAGAAAAAGTCGATGAACAACGGCTCGGCCTGGGTGGAGAAGGGGTCGACGGCGCGGGTCATGGTACTCCTCGCGATGCTTCGGGGTTTGGGGATCGGGTACGATCCCCACCTGGTTTCCAGGGAGTGACGGTGAATGAGGACGCGCTCAAAAGCCCGACCAACTCCGTTTCTTGCGTTCGGATTTGCCCTTGCCGCGGTAGCTCAAGATGTCGTTGGTGCGTTTGAGCAGAACGCCGGGAAAGGGAAGGTCTTCGCTCTGATCGGGTGTCACGCCGGCGTGAATCATGGCGCCCAGCCAGTTCAGCAGCTCGCTGGTGGCCGGCGGTTTCTCGTAGCCGCGCTCGCGCAGTTCGTAGAACATGTTGAGTGCCGGCTCCAAAAGCGTGGCCTTCATTTCCGGGAAGTGCAGCTTGACGATTTCGCGCATGTCCTCGGGACTCGGGAAGGCGATGTGGTGGCAAAAGCAGCGGCGCAGAAAGGGATCCGAGAGTTCGCGCTTCGCGTTGGAGGTGATCAGGATGATCGGCGGCTGGCGAGCGCCGATGACCTTGTTCACTTCGCGGATCACGAACTGGTTCTCCTCGAGCACGTCGAGCAAATTGTCCTGCACGTCCGATTCGGTCTTGTCGATTTCGTCGAGCAGCAGCACCACCCGATCTTCGGAGCGAAAGGCGCGGCCGATGGGGCCCCAGATGACGTAGTCGAAGAAATCGTTGACGTTGCGATCGGTTTCTTCGGTACCGAAACGCGCGTCGTTGAGGCGCAGAACGGTGTCCTGAACATAGCAGGCCTCTTCGCCCTTGATGGTCGATTTGGCGCGCAGGATTTCGATGCCGATCCCCAGCGAGCGGCTGATTTCGAAGGCAAGCTGGGTTTTGCCGGTGCCGGGTTCCCCGGTCAGCAGCAGCGGTTTTTCCATTTTGATGGCCATGTTGACGATGGCTTCGAGCTCGGGATCCAAATAGTATTTGTCGGAACCGGTAAACTTCATGGAGGGCGCGTCTCCCCTGTGCTTTGATGTAATGCCCGTCGCCGCCACCGCCCGTGGAAAACGAGCTCGGGAACCGATCGAAGGGCACCTCGATTCCCGCCTCCCCGATGGGAGATTGCCGCGATGTGGCAGGCGCGGACCCTGATTATAACCCGAGCCAACGCCGATTGCCGCCGTCGAAAACGCGCGACGCGGTCGTGCACAAATGCACGGAGGCCCTTGGGGGCGCCGATCGGCGATTTCGGGCCCCGCCTCGATTACTTCCGCTTCTTGCGCTCGATGGCCTTGAGTGCTTCGCGTTTGCTCAGGGGCGCCAGGACCGCATCGTGCTGCTGCACGAACGCGATCACCCATTCCGGATTGGCGTAACTGTAGTCGCGCAGCACCCAACCGATCGCCTTTCGAATGAAGAATTCCTTTTCGTGGCACAGGGCCAGGATCGTTTCCGACAAAAAGGCTCGATTGGTGTCGTGCTTGTGCTTGAGGTGGCCCAGCAGCGAGGCGCGCCGCAGCCACATGTTGGGCGAAGTGATCCAGTCGCGAAGGATGGATTCGAATTCGCGATGGGATTGTACCAGCCGGCTGATCAGGCCGCCCGCAATGGTGTCGAGGGTGTCCCAATGGGGCGCCGCGTTGGCCAGGTCCACGTAGAGCGGCATCGATGCGGGTATACGGTGTTTGCGGTGGTTCTCGGCCACGTCAAGCGCCGCATGCTGGTCTTCGCGATGGGGGCCGGCCCACAGCTCGCGGACGACCCGCTCGTACTCGTCGCGCAATTTCAGCGGGTATTTGGCGCGCGCATCGCGGCACAGTTGCTTGCGCACCGGGGCACGCACGCCGTAGAAGGGTTGATCCGTTTTCATGTAGGCCTGCATCGGGACGGCCTGGACCGGATCGGCGTGTTGACGCAGACCTTCGAACAGAAATAGCGTGTGCGGGTGGAGATCTCGATCGGACACCTGATCCTCCCTGTGGTTGGCGCGGGCCGTCGCCAGGCTCGCGCGCCGTTCGGCGTTCCGAGGTTCGGCTACCCGAGGTTCGGCTAACCGACGCGGGCGATCGCTCCGCGGCCTAGACCCGCTCGGCGATCTGGGCGACCTCCGCCAACACGGTATCGAAAATGGTGTAATTCGTAATCAGGTGATTGGCGTGTTCGCTGGACGGTTCCACGAACTGGTCGTGCATGGGCTTGACCTGGCCGAAAAACTGGTTGCGCACCCCTTCGGGCGTGCGTCCCCGTTCCTGCACGTCGCGGCGCAGGCGATGGGCGTACCGCGTTTCCTCGGGAATACTCAAAAACACCGCTTCGTCGAAGTGGCAGCGCACCTGAGGTTGGGACAGCACCAGAATGCCGTCCACCACCACGACGGGTTTGGGGGCCATCGGCGACGTCTCTTTCGTACGTTGATGGGTTTTGAAATCGTAATGCGGCACCTGAATGGTCTGGCCCTGTTTCAGGTCGCTCAGGTGCTGACCCATCAGGTCGAAGTCCAATGCGGAGGGGTGATCGAAATTGACGCTGCCGCCGTCGTAGTCGAATCGACTGCTTTGATCGATGTAATAACTGTCCTGGGCGAGGATACAACAGCGCCCTTCGCCCAGACGTTCCTTCAGCCTGCGCGCAAAGGTGGTCTTGCCCGAGCCGCTACCGCCGGCTACGCCGATGATGATGATTTTTCTATCCACGGTGGTTCCTATTCGAGTGTGTGATACAGCCGATCTCCGGCATCGCCGATCCCGGGGAGAAGAAAGCCCTTCTCGTTGAGTCCGCGCTCGACGGAAGCCGTGTAGATCTCCACCTCCGGGTGGAAATGCTGCACTTTTTCCAAACCCTGCGGGGAAATGAGCAGGGTGAGCAACTGGATGGTGCCTACCTGGTATTGTTTCAAACGGTCCAGGCAGGCGACCACGGTATCGCCCGTGGCCACGATGGGGTCGGCCAGCAAAATGCGTTTGCTTTTGATATTCTGCGGCACCCGGAAGTAGTATTCCACCGTATTTTGCACAAATTTATCGCGATAGATGCCGATGTGGCCGGCACGGGCGAAGGGCATCATGTTCAGCAGGGCTTCCAACATGCTGTTTCCCGCCCGCATGATGGAAACCAGAATCAGGTCTTCATCGATCATCTTCCCCACCGTCTTCTCCAGGGGCGTTTCGATGTGGACCTCGCCCAGGGACACCTTGCGGGTGGCCTCGTAGCAGACCAGGTGGGTCATTTCCTCGACCGTCTTCCGGAAGGTGGCCGAACTGGTGTTCTTGTTGCGCAATACGCTGAGTTTGTGCTGGATGAGGGGATGCTCGATCAAAGTGAAACTGCTCATGGCTAGACCTCTGGAAACGATGATGTCCGGCTTCCGAAAACAAGGGCCGGAGGCCGATGGATGAAAGGGTCGAACGGAAAAGGGAGGGGGTCCGGAAATGGGCTCGAGGCGCTCGAATCAGAACACCGTGCCGTCACTGGCGAGCCGCAGGGGCGGGCCGCCATCCGCGCGACGTTGTGCGGCGAGGCGGCGTCCGGCCCACCAGGTTCCGCCTTCCAGGGCCTTGGCCAGGGGGAACGTTTCCTCGTCGAAGCCCAGGTTCTCGCGGACGCGCACCGCGATGGCGTCGAGCAGCACGACCGTCAGGGCGCGCCATTCGACGATCAATTCCGATGACGGCGGATGGCTGAGGTTCGCCAGCTCGGGATCGCGGAGGGCCAGCAGGCCACCGTCCAGCATGAGGCCGCCGTTGCGGTATTCGGCCAGGCCCGTCAACCTCTCCACGCCGTCCACTTGGATGCCCGCCTCGCGGATCGGCTCGATCATGGAGTAGGTGAGCCACTGGGACAACTTGTGGAACGGCACCAATCCCGTCGCCGACTGGGCGTCGCCAAGTGCGGGGTGATGCCAGACGTCGCCCAAGTTGATGCCGTTGAGGCTGATTCGGCCCGGCCAGATGGGACCCAGCCCTTCCAGAACGATGGCGAGCACGTCTTCGGCCGAGCACGAGTCACCGTGGCGGCGGATCAGGGCGTCGAGCAGGTTGCCCGGTCGGCCGTTTCCGAACAGCTCAGGCTGGGCGGCCATGGCCGCACCCAGCTCGCGCAGAAGCGCCAACCGTCCCGCACAGCCCGCCAAGGGATTGTCGGGACCCACTTGGAATCCCGCTTCCAGTTGGGCTTGGTCCAAGTCGAGCAAAACGTCGGCCTTTGTGAACGACCGTTCCCCGTCCGTGCCGAAGGCGCCGTCGCGGAACATGTGGTAGCTGGCGACGGCGAGGCCCTCGGAACGCGCGATGGTGCCGCCGGTGTCGGGATCTCGGTAGGACCAGTTCGGACCGGCGCCGGCATCCAACAACACCGAGACAATCACCAGGTCCAATTTCACCCTGGCCCGTTCCTGTGGTTCCTGCCCATCGAGACTTGTGTTCAGATCGGCCAGCCGGTCGTGTCCGCCGGCGTTGAAGTGACCCCAACGGGAGTGGAAGGGAATCGCCAGGTTCGGGTAATTCTCGCGAGTGACCCGCGTGACGAATTCGGCGACCTCGTCCAGGCGCGTTTCGTCCACCGCGAAATGGCCTTCGCCCCCGCGGGCGCGGTCCATCAGCCGTTGGGTGCGCTCGCGAATGGCGCCGGGCGTGCGCAACCAGGCCAACTCCCGGGCGCTGCCTTTCAGGTTTGCGGTAGCGGGTTCAGCCATCCAGGTTCCTTCCTTTGACCTCGGCCAGGTCGCGACCGGCGTTGCCTTCCGCGGTGAAGTAGCCCGCCGCTTTTTTCGCTTCGATCTCCACCCGCGCATCGTCGGGGACCAGGTCGTCGGGGATGGAGACGCGGTGTCCCACTTCGATGCCGCTGTTGACGATCGCCCGATACTTCATGTCGCTCATCGAAATCAGGTTGTGGATCTTGCGAATGCCGAACCAATGCAGGACGTCCGGCATCAGTTCCTGAAAACGCGCGTCTTGAACGCCGGCGACACATTCGGTTCGATGGAAATAGGTGGCCGCGCTGTCGCCGCCTTCCTGACGTTTGCGCGCGTTGTAGACCAGGAACTTGGTGACTTCGCCCAGGGCCCGGCCTTCCTTGCGGTAATACACGATCAGGCCCGATCCGCCTCGTTGGGCGCAGCGCACGGCTTCCTCGATGCCGTGGATCAGGTAGGGGCGGCAGGTGCAGATATCCGAACCGAACACGTCGGACCCGTTACATTCGTCGTGAACCCGGCAGGTGAGTTCCACTTCCGGCTTGGACAGGTTGGAGAGCGAGCCGAAGATGTAGGCCGTCGTGCTGCCGATCGGCGGCAGGAGGACCTTCAAATCGGGACGGGTCACCAGTTCGGGGAACATGCCGCCCGTCTCCTGGAACAGGATCTTGCGCAGGATGCCCTCTTCGATACCGAACCTCTTGGCCAGGCCTGGCAGATACCAGACCGGTTCCAGAGCGGCCTTGGTCACCACCACGTCTTTGGTGGACGTGATCACCTTGCCGTCGATTTCCAGCCGGCCGGCATCGATGGCATCGTCGATTTCCGGGATGCGCAGGTGGGCTTTGGTGATGGCGATCGTCGGTTGAATGTTGTAGCCGGAACCCAGCAGGTCGCGGTACTCGTGAGCGATGTGCGCGCCCCAGGGATCGATGGAGATGATCTTTTCGGGATCGAACCAGGACTGGTGGGGACCCAGCTCATCGGTGGGCAGGGTATTGGTGAGATCGGGAATGTGATCTTGGGGATAGTTGCCGGAGGCGATCGACAGAGCTCGGTAGACCGTGTAGCCGCCGCTGTGGGAACCGATCGCGTTGCGGTTCTCCATGTTGTTGAAGGTCGCGATGACGGGTCCGCGTTCGCGAGGGTCGCGGGCGCCCCAGCGAATCGGAGGCGCGGCCTTGAAAATCTGGTCCACGTGCGAGGTGAGGATCACGTGGGTATTGCGTTTGATCATGTTCATGGCGCCTCCTGACTTAGCTCATCCAGTTGTGGTCGGTTTGCATTTGCCATTTGGTCGTCACCTTTTTCAGATTCGACCAGAAATCCAGGCTGCTGGGGCCCGTGATGTCGCCGTGGCCGAATTTCGAATCGTTCATACCGCCGAAGGAAAAGGGTTCGCGCGGTACCGGAATGCCGATGTTGATGCCCACCATGGCGGCGCGCGCCGCGCGGGCGACCTTCTCGGCCATGGCTCCGTTCGACGTGAAAATGGAGGCCGCATTGCCGTACGGGTTTCCGTTCTCGACCGCGAGCGCCTCCGAAAGCGAGTCGCATCGAATGATGCTCAGGATGGGTCCGAACAATTCGCGCCGTGCGGCCATGTGGGTGGGCTGCACCCGATCCAGGATCGTCGGCGGAAACCAATAGCCCTCGGGATAGTCGCCGGGCGGTTTGAAGTCTCCGCCCAGTACCCTGTCCGCACCCTCACTCGTCGCCTCCGCGACCGATTCGTTCAGGAACTGTACCTGTTCGTCGGTGATGATGGCGCCCATGCTGTTGCCGAGCGTTTGGGACGATGCCCGCGCCACGATCTTTTCGATGATCGGGTCCACGTCGCCGACCGCCAGCAACACGCTGGCCGCCATGCACCGTTGACCCGCGCAGCCGGTGAACGAATCGCTGATGCCCACGGCACTCATGTCGGGGTCCGCGTCGGGTAGCAGAATGATGTGATTTTTTGCGCCGCCGAGGGCCAACACGCGCTTGCCGGACGCGCAACCACGGCGGTAGACCTGGCGGGCCGCCGCCGTCGAACCGACGAAACCGGCCGCGGCCACGCCCTCGTGATCCAGCAAGTACTCGACCGTGCGACGACCCCCTTGAACCACCGTGAAGACGCCGTCCGGCAAGCCGGCCTCGCGCAGGATCTCGGCGATCAGAATCGAGGTGAGCGGGGTCTTTTCCGAGGGTTTCCAGATAAAGGCGTTGCCCAGGGTCAAGGCGATGGGGATCATCCACATGGGAACCATCGCCGGGAAGTTGAACGGGGTGATGCCCACCACGACGCCCAAGGGCTCGCGGCGGTATTCGCAAAACACGCCGCGCGAGACTTCCATGCGGGCGCCCTCGTCGAGGTTCTGCAGGCTCAGGGCGAATTCCAGGACTTCGATCCCTTTCATCAGCCCGGCGCGGGACTCGGCCAGGGTCTTGCCGTTTTCCAGGCTGATCCGCTGGGCGATTTCGTCCTGGTCTCTCAACAACAGCTCGCGAAATCGAAACATGATCCGCGTTCGCTCTTTGATGGGAAGTTCGGCCCATTGGGGTTGTGCCTTTCCGGCTGACGCGACGGCCTCGCTCACGTCAGCCAGGTTACTCTCTCGTGTTCGTCCCACCACCGATCCCGAATAGGGGCTGTAGATATCAATGAAATCACCGTGGGCGGGGACCCATTTACCGGCAATAAAGTTGGAACATGTGATTTGGTGATCGGGAATACGAACTCGATTCATAGGCACTATCTCCATGAGGGTTGTTGGTCAAAATGAGGGGGTCAAATTTGAGAAAAACCCTATTATACCCCTGGCTGGAGAAAGTGCCAAATTTTTGTTACAAAATTGTTGAATTTAATTGAGGAGTTGAATTTACTTTTGTTTGCCTGTTGTAGAGAAAGCGCAGAAAATCCGTCCTCGCCGCGTGCTTCACCGGCGGGTGGAGAACGGATCCGGAGCCGATCAAAGTGCTTCGGTTTCTTCGTGACCGGCCAGGAATTCCAGGGCCAGACTCAGGGCCTGGGTTCCGTGGTGACCGCCGCCGCGGGCCTGAACCGCCAGGTAGAGCTGGTGAACCAGTGCCAGCCCGGGCAACGATATTTTCATTGCGGCCGCTTCCTGTAGGGCGATGCCCATGTCCTTGATGAAGTGGTCCACGAAGAAACCGGGATCGAAATTGCGGGCCAGGATGCGCGGTGCCAGATTGTCCAGGGTCCAGCAACTCGCCGCGCCCTTGGAGATCGACCGCAGCATGGTCTCCAGGTCCAGGCCCGCGCGCGTGCCGTAGAGCAGGCTCTCGCAGACGCCGATCATGGTTCCCGCGATCGCGATTTGGTTGCACATCTTGGTGTGTTGGCCGGAGCCGGCCGGGCCTTGATACACGATATTTTGGCCCATGATCTCGAAGTACGGGGTGACTCGGGCCAATGCCTGTTCGTCGCCGCCAACCATGATCGAGAGTCGCCCCTCGCGCGCGCCGACGTCGCCGCCGGAAACGGGCGCGTCCAGTGCGTGGGCACCGCGTTCCGCCGCGGCCTCGGCGATGCGTGCCGAAAGGGAAGGGGAGGTGGTCGTCATATCCACGCAGACGGCATCCCGATCGAGCCCCGACAGGACACCATCCGAGCCGAAATAGACCTGCTCCACATCCTCGGGATACCCGACGATGGTGAAAACCGTGTGGGCCGAGGCAGCCGCTTCGGCCGGTGAATTGCACCAGGTGGCACCTCTCTCGAGCAAGGGGGCCGATTTGGATTTGGTTCGGTTGAACACGAAGACCCGGGCGCCTCGGTCCATGAGCCGCTCGCACATCGAGCGTCCCATGACACCGGTTCCGATCCAGGCGATGGGGGGCAGATCCTTGAGAATTTGTTCCATGGGGGGACTTCCTTGGCAGGCGATTTTCACAATCGGTTGGCGTTGATGAACGGGCCGGTGCGGACGCATGCGGTCCGACCGGGAGTGGGGACTCCTGAAGGTGCGCTCCCGGGGAGGCCGGCCTGGATTGCGATCGGTTGGCCACGAACGAATCGCCGACGATTCGTTCGTGGCCGTCCAGCAACAGGTTTTTGAGAAATAGTTCCTCGGACTGGTCGAGTAGCCAGTGCGGACTGGACGGGCTACCCGGTGATCAGGTTTTGGCTAATTTACTGTTGATAAAAGCCTTGTTGAGACCTGGCACCTGAAAGTCGATACCGTGTCCATCCAGGCGAACCAACTTGGCGAATACGGTTTTTCGCTTTCTGGTTGGGCGCTAGCTATGTCCTCGGAGCGGAAGGGATGCGCCGGTAATGTGCCAGGAACTGGGGTCGGCCAGGAAGAGAATCGTTTTGGCCACGTTTTCTCCGGGCACCCAGGTGGAGAAATCGGCGTCGGGCATGCCGGTGCGGTTGGCCGGGGTGTCCATGATGGTGGGGAGGATGGCGTTCACCGTGATCTTGGTAGCTAGGGTTTCCTCGGCCATGGCCTCCGTCAGGGCGATGACCGCGCGTTTGGCGGTCGTGTAGGCCGCCATGCCGCCGATACGCTGAACCGCGGCGAACGAGGCGACGTTGACGATGCGCCCTTCGCCGACGGCATCCATGGCGCGCAGGGCTTGGCGGCTGGTGAGGAAACAGGTGCTCAGGTTGATGTCGATCATTTTCTGCCAAGCGGACAGCTCCGTGTCTTTGACCGCGGCCATGTCGAACCCGCCCGCGATGTTGGCGACCACGTAGGGCGTGCCCACTTTTTCGAACCATGCCTGGACTTCGGTCTCGTCCAGCAGGTTCACCTTGTCCGTGTGAAACCGATCGCTGTTCTCGAGATCGGCCGGCAGCCGGTCCAACTCCTCGGCGACGATGTAGCTGCTGTAAACGTCCGCGCCGGCCTCGAGGAAGGCGCTGGAGACGGCAGTACCGATTGCGCCCGTCCCGCCGGTGACCATTACTTTTTTTCCTTGAAACGTCATGTCACGACTCCTGCGGCACACCTCGGAAGGGAGATGTGCGGTGAAATTGGGATAGAACCGATTCGGTGGTCGGCGATGTCCGGCGGACCCACGGGGGAGCGGACCGGGATTCGAAGGGTTAGATGCGAACCACGATCTTGCCGAAGTGGCGGCCCGCGGCCATGACTTCAAATGCCGAGGAAGCCTGGTCCAGGCCCTCGAACACGCGATCGATCACGGGCTCCAGGCGATGTTCGGCCAGAAACGCGAGGTAGGCCTTGAAATCGGCGCGGCTGCCCACCAGGATGCCCTGGACGCGAATTTTTTTCATGATGACCGAGGTCAGGTTGACGGGCGTGTTCTGGGCGGCGAGCACGCCGATCAGGGCGATCCGGCCGCCGACGCGAGCCGATTTGACCGAGCGGTCGAAGGTGCCGTCGCCGCCCACTTCCACGACCAGGTCGACGCCGCCGGGAGCCAGGGCCAGCACCTCTTTCTCCCATTTGGGGTGGGTGCGGTAGTTGATCGTGTGATCGGCGCCCATCTCTTTGGCGCGCGCCAGTTTTTCGTCCGAACTGGAGGTGATGATCACTTCGGCGCCCAGTGCCTTGGCGATCTGCAACGCCATGATGCTCACGCCGCCCGTTCCCAGAAGGAGCACGCGGCTGCCGCGTTCGATGCCGCCTTCGGTCACCAATGCCGTCCAGGCGGTGAGCCCGGCGACCGGCAGGGTGGCGGCCTGGTCGTAGTCCAGGTAATCGGGCAGTTTCAGCCAGGCCTGGCGCGGCAGGACGCGTTCTCGGGCCAGCATGCCGTCGACCGGGCCTCCGAGCGTGGTGTTCAGAAGCATGGAGCCGGGCTCGCCTTCTTCCCAGTCGGGAATCATCGTCGAGCAGACTCGATCGCCGACGTTCAGGTCCTCGACTTCCGAGCCCACTTCCAGCACTTCTCCGGCGCCGTCGCTGCAGGGAATCAGGGGCAGGCCGAGGCGTGGGTTGTATAGGCCTTGAATCATCAGCAGATCACGGTAGTTCAGCGATGCCGCGTGGATGCGGACGCGCACGTCTTGCGGGCCAAGCGAGGCCTGGGGACGGTCCTGGAGGCGCAAATGCTCCAGGCCGAAGGTATCGAATGCAGCTACTTGGATCATGGTTCTTGCTCCTTGCTACGGTAGAAAGCGTAGGACTCGCGGAATCGTTCCAGGTCTTGGATCAAGCTGAGTTTCATCTGGTCCAATTCTTCGTTGGTGTCCTGGGTCCAGAAGGCCTGCCACAGCGTTCGCAACTGCCGGAACCGGAACCCGAAGCGATCCATCGCACCCATGGCGATCATGGCCGACAACACCATGGAGATGATGAGGATCGCGGCCGGCAGGGGACGGCCCGTCAGTAGGAATACCAGAAAGCCCACGAGCGCGTAGTAGCCCGCGAAGACCAGGGCGCCCGTGCTCAGCTTGGCCGTGGCGATCCACACCGGAGAAGGCATGAACCATTCGATCAGGCGGCCGGTCAGCTTGTAGGGGATCCAGTTGGTGATCAGCCCGTAGCTGGCGAAAGAGAACAGGCTGCCGAGGATGCGCAACATGTCGCCGACGGGAATCGGCGGGTGGTTCTCGGGCGTCGAAAGCCGCTCGCTCTCGATGAAATAGGCTTCGAGGCGGCGGTGGAAGAGCAGCACCGTGTCGGGGTCCAGTTCCTGGTAGTGGTTGACCGCCTCGCTGATGGCCATGCGCGCGGCCGTTTCATCCTTTTCTCCCAGGATTTGCAATAACTTGTCGCCGTACAACTTTTGGATGTTGTTGACCAGGCCCTCCATTTCCGGTTGTTCCAGATGGGGGATCAGGTCCTTCATACGGTGGGAGAGCGCGTCGGTCACCTCGCGCACGGTTTCTCGCGGTCCCGCTTCGAACTGGCCGCGGTAGTCGCGCAACCACACCGGTTCGCCGATGCGAATGGTGACGTTCGTGCGGAACAGACTGGGCTCCATGTAGTCCAAGCCGATCGGCACGATGGGAACGTCGCCGTTCCATTCGTCATTCGCGAGGGCTTGAAAACCCAGGCGCGCGGCGCCGGTTTTGAGCGGTTTCAACGACAGGCCCACCTCGCTGACGCCTTCCGGGAAGATGAGCACGTGTGCCGATTCCCCCAGCTTTTGGGCCGCCACGTCCATGGTCATTTGATTCGCGTCGCGGGGGCTGCCTTCGGGGAAGTCCTGTCGACGGTAGACCGGTATGGCGCCCAGGCGATCGAGAATGCTGCCGAAGATCGGCATGTTCCAAAGCGTCGACTTGGCCCAGTAGTGCAACCGGCCCGGGGCGATCGCCGTGATCAGGAGCGGGTCGAGAAAGGTGTTGGGGTGATTGGCCACGATGATGGCGCCTTTTTTGTGGCGCAGGTTCTCGGTGCCGGTGATGCGAACCTTGTTGAAGAAGATTTCGGCCATGGCGCGGGCCAGCATTTGCGCGGTTCTTGAGAACAGGTGATGTCTGGCACGCCCTTCCAAATCGAAATCCACCCATTCCCAATCCTGGTCGGGATCGTCCTTGACCGCTTCCTCGCCCGCCGCGACGCGAACGCCGCGTTTCGGGTTCAGGCTTTGAAGGATCAGCAGGCCCGCCAGGGTGGCGAGCACGAACAGCCACAAGGCCGTCACCGGTGTATGGCGAAACAGCACGAAGCCCAAGGTCCCGCCGGCCAACACGCAAAAATAGAAGTAGCCGAAGCTTTGGCCGGCGTAGGCGATCGGCGTGAACCGCCCGATCTGGCCTTGCAGCACGATGAAGATGTTGCCCGTAATGAGAACCGAAAGGAGTGCCAGGCCCGTGAATTCAAGATCCGATCCCGTGGTGATGCCCCAGCCGGCCATGAGCACCAACAGGATCATGCAGCACAACGACAAATTGCGTTTGCTGCCGAAATGTTGGTTGAGCTTGTAGGCCGAGATGCCGCCCCAAATGAGTGCGATGATCAGCAACAAAATCCAGAAGGGTTGTTGGATCCAAAAGCCTTCGTCGAAGGTGGGCGGTAAGGTGCACAGCAACAGGACGACCGTACAGATGGAGAACAACAGGGTGTTGAGCAGGGTGGCGCGCAAATCGGTGAGCGGCAGTTGGAGCCAGCCGGAGAGTGCCGCCGACACGGGGATTCCGGTGGTGGAACCCGGCTCGATGACCTTGGGTGGGGCGCCCACGCCGAACAGGACCAGACTGGTGCCCGCCAACAGGAAGCCACCCAGGAACATTAGGGATCCGGTAGCCTCGGAGGGTTGTTGCATGAGGAGCGGCACGAAAAAGACCAGGTAGACCAGGGCGCTCACGGCCAAGCTCTTGCCTGGCAGATCCTGTTTCTTTTCGATCGGGAACGCGGTGATCAGTCCTTTGTGAAACCAATTGGTGATGAGGAAGGCGACCATCGCGAACGCCGTCACGATCGCCTGGGGGAACAGGTGCCGACCCAGGTAGGCGATGCCGATCCCGACCATCAGGAGGCCGCCGCTCAGCAGGCTCCAGCGGCGCGAGGCGGTGGGGTTGTCCGTCATCATGCCGAGAATCGGGAGAAGTAGAGCCGTAAGGCATGCGGAGACAAAGACGAGATTCGAAAGGTGGTTGGAGTCGCCTTCGTTCTCCACCGGCATGCTGCCCGCGAACAAGGTGTAAATGGTGAAGAGACCGCCGATCGTGCCCAAGAATACGGAGAGAAAAAGCCAATAGCTAGCGTGATCTTGTGTCTTTTGTGTCATGGTCACCTGAGCCGTAACGTCCGATTTGTCTGTGTGATTGGTCTCATCATACAACGGGAACATTGGCTGATGAACCTGCTTTTCCAAAAGACGTGATCCACGAAATGGAAAGGTCGGCGGCACGGGTTTTTTTATCGGCGCGTCCATCCGTCGCGGCGTCTTTCCCACGGGTAACGGGCCTGTTCTCGGGGCGCGAGCGGCCCGCGATCGCGATCGAACGGTGGGGTCCTCGGACCGGGGTCTGGGGCTCGGATCGTGGACACCGAGCACGTGGCCATTTGCCGGAAACCCCGGTTCGCCTGTTCAGGATTTGGAAGGGACCTGAGGCTCCAATTGGACGAATCCCAGATAAAATTCCAGCTCGGCGATCGACGCTTCGATGTCGTCCGTGGCGCGGTGGGTGTTGTCCTTTTGGAAATTTTTCTGGTAGACGGAGCGGAAGATTTCCTTGAACGAACTCACGTCGATCATTCGGTAGTGAAGCACGCCGGCCAACGCCTTCATGTGGCGATCGATGAATTTGCGGTCCTGGTGGATGGAGTTGCCCGCGAGAATCGGCGACTCTTCTCCGAATTGTTCGTGAATCAAGGTGAGAATCTCGTCCTCTACCTGGCCCAATTGCTTGCCCTGGGGAATGCGACCCAGCAATCCGCTCGCCGAATGGGTCGTGCGGTTCCATTCATCCATCTGCGCCAACAGGGCCGGCGGTTGGAACACCACCGAGTGGTAACGGGCGATGGGTTTGAACGCCAGATCTGTGATGATGGCGGCGAATTCGATAATCGCGTCTCGTTCGGGATCCAGGCCGGTCATTTCGAGATCAACCCAAAACATTTTGGTCATTGGCTTTTTGGGTTTGACACTCAATTCGTTTTTGCTCATGCAACCGTTCCGTTCTTGAATTTCCACAGCCTTGACGAGAGCCTCCCGTTTGGCCTGCCGCGGGCCTGTTCCCAATGGCACGGATTGGGCGTATTATACCCAACCCGAACCCGGGGAACCATGGCTAGTGCGGTGAGAATCGACGGTTGAGAGGATTGGCCGTCGATCGGAATCTCCGCTTGCCGCGTTATCTGAATTTCGATCTCAATTGGAGAATCGGCCCGGCGAAAAAATCGGCAGGATGTCGGTCAGAGGCGATTTCTCGTCGTTGAGCACTTCCGCCAAGGCTTGCCCTGCGGACCAGCACATGCCCAACCCATATCCGGTGAAGCCTACCGCGCACAAGAGTGTCGGATCTCCGCCGATGGGCCCCACCAACGGCTTGCCGTCCTTGGAAAAGCCCATGGTCCCGCTCCAGCGGTGGTCCACCTCGAGTTCACCCAGTTGCGGATACATTTCGCCGAACAACCCTTCGAGCGCCTTTTGCACGTCCTCGTTGATGAGGTCCTCGTATCCCGTCTCGCCGTGTTCGTCCACGAAGCGCCGGCCACCGAGGATGATGCGTCCTTCCGGGGTCCAATGCCAGTAGTCGTAGCCGAAGTTGGTGATGCAGCCGTAGGGCTTGATGCGGACGTCGCTCGGTGTCGAGGCGAGGACCTGGCCGCGGATCGGGTAGACCAGATTCTCGAATTCGGGCATCAATTGCGCCGTGTAGGCGTTGGTGGCGAGAATGACCACCTCGCACTCGGTCTTGCCCCACTTATGGGTGACCTGCCCCGAGCCGACTTCCGTCACGGGGCACCCTTCGAAAACGAGCGCTCCCTTGCGTCGGGCTTCCGCGGCGATGACGCGCGTCATTTCCGCCGGATTGACCGTGGCGTCGTAGCGATCGAGCTTGCCCATGGCGAATCGCCGCGTCTGGATCCGCGATTCGATTTGATCGCAATCCAACAACTGGACCGCGAATCCGTCGCGTTCCATTTCGCGGCTCGCCTTCTCGATGAGCTTGGCCTCGGCATCGTTGAAGGCCAGCGTCAGGCTGCCGGCCTGGTGGTAGGCCAGTCCCGGGTGATCGCCCATTTCGTGCAACAGGGCGTCGGTTCCCTTTTGGCCCTCCCTTTTGAAGGTGAGGATCTTGAACGCCTCGGGGCTGCCGTACACTTCCTTCATGTTCGTGTAGTAATCGGCCGTTTCCAAAATGATCTGTCCGTCGTTGCGACCGGACGCCCCACAAGCCAGAACATCTCGTTCCATGAGGCAGCATTCGATACCGCGATCGGCCAAATGGTAGGCGAGGGAGCTGCCTACCAAGCCGCCGCCGACGATGACGACGTCGACATGAGTGGGCGGTGCATTCCAAATGGACATATTTCGCATCCTTCCTAAAGCATACTATCGCCTGGCATCGACCTGGTGGTGACGCGCAAAAAGGCAATGTCGCGTCTCGCTCCCCAAAATATCGAGTTCGGAAATCGTGCCCAGAGGTTGTGTTCCAAGGGGAGCGCCGACCACGTCAGGCGAGAATCCCTATTGTATCGCCTGTTCGGGCCCACGACGCCAGTGGATTTTGTGGAATTCGGAGGTGCCTTTTCTGGTGTCCCTTTTTCCCTATCGTCTTTGATGCGGGTCCGGTTTCTCTCCGTCTGAGCACGTCGGCGAGAGACTCGGTGCCATATCTTCGCATTGAAGCGGTTGGGGCGGGGATCGTTCATCGGGGGAAATCTCGGGATCACGGCTGGCTCAGTATTTACGGTCGTGTCATGGTTCACGGGTAAAGGGTGTGACGTGAGCTTTCAGGATTGTTTAAGCTGCAAGTTTAAAAAAGCTTACGGCCGGATCTCTTCCTCTCCGTTGCTTCTGTGACCTCTCTTGAAACAAAGTGGTGCATTCAACCTGAGCTGGGTCTTGCCGTCGTCAAATCTTGATCAGGAAGCCAGGAATGAACGAAACCAGGAAAAACAGGACCATGATGTGTACCAATTCCGGTCCTTTCCTGCTTTCCGATGTTCATGGGTTCCTGCTTAATTTTTCGGATGAACGACCCATGGCCCTTCGCCAGAAACCAGGTGTGCTGTTTCTTTCTCGAAATCGAGCGGGTATGCCCGCTGGTGCGTGGCTCTTATGTAACAAACTCTGTAAAGCTCGAAGATAAAGATAAAAACCTAAAAAGGCGGATGTGCGGGGAGTTCTTCGAAAAATGTCGGCCCGGCGGGCCAACTTACTGCAACGATGCCCCTCTCACAAATGCGGGAACTCCCATACGATTCGCTTCGATTAGTTACCCACTTGAAACCCGGTGGCCGGTGTGCCGGACCACCGGCAATCCGGCCCCCGGCCTGGGCGGCGACTCAGTGGTAAAAAACGCAGTCAGCGCCAGTCGGGTAGAACGACCACCTCGCAATGGTCCCGCCTCCCAAAAATGGAAACGGCGGTGATCTCCACAAAGAACCACCGCCGATCTTTTTAAAGTTTATTGTGAAAAATAGTTTCTTTGGCTCGAGTAAAAAGTTAATAAATACGGTTGTGGAATGATGCTAGAAGCAATCGCCGCCGATCCACCGACACTCGTTAGCCGGCATGACGAATTCCTTAAGGCTTTCGGTAGTGGGACCTCCGCCCTCGGACAGCAATGTTGTACCGTAAAGCAGTAGGAACAATACAAAAACAACCTTTTTCATGTTTCAATCTCCCTCTTTTAGTAACTTCCACAAAGAAAGTACTTAGTTGGCAAGTTGCTATTTGAGGAGGAAGCATTGTCTATTTGGAATGAGGATTAACTCCTACAATTAAAATACCGACCTGAGAATCGTTCTCCATTTTCTCCCAGACGATTCCCAGTTCTTGACACACTTCCTGCCACGTTTTGTGAAATAGTTCACGCTCCGGCAGTAGGTGATCCCTGAGGTTAGGGGCAAGCTCCACATCGATGCCCAGGTAATATGACAAATCACTTGCGAAATCGCCCAAAGACCTTCCCGCGGTTTGAAAAAATGGTATGCGGAAATGGACCGGAATCTGCTCAGCCGGAATGGATAGTTTGAGAGTTATCCCCTCTTTGCTCGCGACAAGAAAATCATCCAGGTAATCCGAATAGGTCTTCATGTCGGGGACCGGAAAAGGCCCTGCGATTTGGCCTGCCTCAATAGAGACATCCAGGGAAGTTGAAGTACGGTGCCATAATGGGGTAAGCACACTATCACGATCCGAAGCAGGAATTTGGTACAAGGCCTTGTGGATGGATGGAAGGGTTTCGATCACCCTTTTGAGGTTGTTGTCGTTGTCCCAAATGACGACACCATGTTCATGGAACGAATTCGGGACGAAGAATGAAGGTGGTGAAAAATAAATCGGCGTCTTCTCACCCTCTAGGCGGATGGTCATTTCCATGGGGGTGATCTTGGAGATGTAACCCACTTGACCGTTGTGCTCGACCCAATCACCGATGGAAAACAGGTTGTCGTGGCCCACCAGGACGGCATTGTCCTGAAAGGCGTAGACGGCGATCGGGGTCGAGAGGTCGTTGGGTGAGAAGGTTTTTACGTGGAAATTGGGAAGGTTGCGCTTGATGGATGCCGTGTCACGGGCCAAGGCGTCGGCCAGGTTTTGCTTGATGACCGGCGATTCGTGAAATTGGCGCAGTTCCTCACGCATTTGGTTCAGGCGGCGAATGGCGCGCTTGGGATTTTCGGGCGCCAGTTCCACGGCGGCCTCGGTCCCGTCGAACAGCGGATGTTCGGTGACCAACGAGATACCGACGGTGGAGGCCATGACCATGTAGGCCACACCGGCCCATTTGAGCGGGCGAATCCGCGAACGGAATCCTTTGGATTCGCGGGCGGGCGCCGCGTCCACCCCGGGAGCGGACAACTTCTGGCATACCTCGGCCATGGTGGGCCGGTTGCGCGGGTCGGGGCTCAGGCAGGCGCGATACAGTCCCAGGATTTGGGAAGAGGGACGATCGATGGTGCCGAGGAAATTGCGAGCGAACATGTAGACGTCGCTGCCCTTGTCCACGCGGTGGGACCAATAGGGGTTGTGCTCGGGGCTCAGTTCTTCCAGGGGCCAGTCTTTCTTGCTGGGGTAAAAACCCAGGTCGATGATGCGGACCCCGCCGGTACCCGCATCCAGCAACACATTCTTGTAAGTCAGATCGCCGTGGTATTCGTCACATTCGTGAATGGCCGCGATGGCCTGGCCCAGATCGGAAAGATAGTTCAACTTGTGGCGGTCCGGAGCTTCGGCCAGCACGTCGATCAGGGGACGGCCCTGGACGTGTTCCAAAATGAGGGCGCCCTTCGCCGAGAGGCTGTTGCCGAATTGGGAGCGAAAATCTTCCGGCATGGAGGCGAGCAACGCTTCCGAAAGCTCGAAACTTCCCATTTGAATGGCATGGGGTGGAACGTTCTCGTAAAGCTCGCATACGGCCTCGATACTGTCGAACGCGAAATGACGTGCGAGCTCGTCGAAAAAATGGCCCTCGTTGGCAAGTAGTTTGACGACAACTTTTTGGCCGTCCAACCTTTTGGCGAAAAAGACTTCGCTTTCGCCTGTGCCGCCCAGCTTCTTTTCAAGGACATAATGATTGTCATGAGCCGGCTGAGTCATGGCGCTCGTGCTCCTCAAGGGTTTCTCGTGATGGTGAGCTTCGATCTCTAAGGGCCGTATCAAATAGGGGTGAGGTTCTAAAGCTTCTTCGGGGTGGGGCTGTATTTTCCCACCTTTTGAATTTTAGGTAAATATTGGCGCCGTGTAAAGCCTAGGGCGCAAATTTTTTGAAAAAAGACTGAGGGCTCACCAAGTTGTCGAAAACTTATCGATCAGTAATTTGAGTGCTGGTGAAAAAGCGACATCTCGCTCCCTCTCGAAAAACTGCGCATTCTTCTGAGGCCTCGCTGCGCTTCTTTCCGCCCATGCCGTGCTGCGTCGCTGGACAAGTCGGTTCATTGATGTCATGATAGGTCGCTTTGCCGCCTCGGAGCCGTTCTTCCGGTTTTCGATGCACCTCGCTCCGCTCCCGATCGAGGCGCGCTCGGGATGCGACCTGTCGAAACCTCGGGCGGTGTCTCGCTACATCTATAATAAACTGAACTTACGGGCACGGCAGGCATCGTGGAGAGGGCGGTCGGCCGCGCATGCGGGTGGAAACGGTCCTGTCGGTCAGGTCGGGGCGGCGTGATGGGCTCCCTCGCGACCGCTGCCCGAGGCGTGATTCTTTAGACGATTGAGACGATTTCGAATGGATTGTATCGTTCTAGCCGGTAATCGCGAGAGCTACCGCAGCGTGGCTCAGGAAGACAACAAGGCTTTTTTGCGCATCGGTGCCGCCACGATCCTCGAGATCATGCTCGACGAGCTGGCCCAGGTCGAGGACATCGATCGCCTGTTGTTGGTCGGTCCCAGCGAGCGCCTGCAGGACCTGTTCGCCGCGCGCTATGGCCAAGATTTTCCGAAGCCGGTGATTTTTTACGAACAGCAGGCCGACCTGGTGGCCAATATTCTCGGCGTGGTCGCCGCTTCGGCACCGGACGAAGATCCCGACCGCGTGGTGCTGGTCCTGCCCTCCGACATCCCCATGATCACCCGCGCCGAAATCCGCGAGTTCATCGGGCTCTGCGACATGACGCGCTACGATTACGTGGGTGGCGTGACGACGGGTCGGGCTCTCGCCCAATTCCATCCCGTGGGTGAAAAACGCGGCATTCGCATGGCCACCTTTCGTCTCGCCTCGGGCGTCTATCGCATCAGCAATCTGCACATGGTGCGCCCGGCGGCCGTCAAACGCGGCCAGTACATTCGCAAGACTTACGCATTGCGCTATCAAAAACGCCTGACCAACATGGTTCGCATGCTGGCCGGGCTGCTGTTGTTGTTGGCGCGCACGCCCACGGCACCGTTCTTCTACCTGTGGGCCCAGCTCGTGCGAAGTCTGGACGCCGCCGGATACAAGGGCTTGTCCGGTCTCCTGGCCTGGCCAGTGCGCCTGGAACGTGCTGAAAAATACATTTCCCGGATTTTGGGCACGCGCTTCAAAATTGTGGTGACTCATTTTGGTGGAGCCGCCGTCGACGTGGACAACGACGCCGACTATCTCGCTGTCTGTCAAAGGTTTGAGGAGTGGCGCCAGCTTATGCGCGGCATGGAAAAATCTCCCGAATGAGCCTTTTGGGGCGCTATAATATGAGGATATCTTCAAAAACGGCCCACATCTTGGTTTGAGGCTCTGTTGACAGCACGTCTTTCCTCTGCCAAAATAAAATTCCATTCCCTGGTTTCGTTTCGTGGAGGAAAAAGGATGTCAGAACCTGGAGCGATCAAATGGCCCAACCCTGATAGCCTTTTGTTTCACAAGGTGGACAAAAAGTGGTCCGCACGTGAGTTGTTGGAACAAAAAGGCTGGTTTCCTCTTCCCGATGTCATGAAGAAACTCGATGCCGAGAACACCGGGAAATACCGCAAAATACTCGCACTTCGGGATAAGCTGGTCAAAAACGGCAGCGATCCTGTTTTGGTCATGGGCTTGAAACAGTTCGGCAGCCGTATCTGGGCGTTCATGCCCACCTTCAACGTTTGGTTTCGAGACAGTGAAGCGCTTCAAGTCGTCAAAGTCCCCAAACATTGGGACTTCAACACTTTCCTCCAGCAGCCCCAAGGTATTTTCTCCTTGCGCGGCGTGATGGAATTGGTGCCCCAAGGGTGGCCGCTCAAGTATCCAGCCATGAAGAACATGGTCAACAAGATGGACGATCCCAAAACCGAAATGGGCATCGGCAAGATCGAAGGGGTTGGCTACGTGGTGTTCCAACCCGAATTCGGTGATTGGCTGAAGAAACAGTTTCTGTAATCCGGATTACCACCAGATCGTTTGCATACGGGCACCCCAGTCGGGTGCCTTTTCTATTTGGGGACGAGCCCGAATCCGCCGGAGAAGAGGCTCGGGCGGCGGCTCGCGAACCCGCTCCGGACCACCTCGGAAATTTGGGTGGCGGCTTGGGCGGTTCTGTTATGATACCCAGGTTGAGGTGGCCATCCACCATGTCCTCCGCCGTCTCCAGGTGACGAGGGCGACCTCGGGTATCGTTCCCCGCCACGGTATTCGAGCGGTTGGTTGCCGAGCCGCTTCGACGACGCACCAATGACCCCCGCCCAATATTCCCCGTGCCTGCGATCCGGTTCGCGGTGGTTCCGCGTTTCGATGCATTCGCGTGCACGTGTTGCCGAGGCGTACATGAACAAGAGTTTCCGAGACCTGTTAGGTGAGGAAAAACCGATTTTGTTGGATGGCGGAATTGCCACCGAGCTCTACGACAAGGGCGTTTTCATCAATCAGTCATTCGACTACGTCAACCTGTCCCATCCGGAGTGGGTGAAACAGGTTCACGAAGATTACATAGCCGCCGGGGCGGATGTCATCGAGACCAACACCTTTGGCGCCAACCGCGTCCGTCTCAAGGTCTTCGGTGTCGAAAACGAATTGGAACGCATCAACGCCGCCGGCGTTCAGATCGCCCGCGAAGCCGCCGGCAGCAACAAGTACGTGGCGGGTTCGATCGGCCCCCTCGGCGTCAAGATCGAGCCGTACGGACCCACCTCCTTTGCCGAAACACGGCGCATTTACCGCGAGCAGGCGGAGGTCCTCCATCGAGAAGGGGTCGATCTGTTCCTGCTCGAAACCTTTTCGCGCATGGCGGAGCTGGCCGAAGCGGTGGCCGGCATTCGCGAGGTGAGCGACAAACCGATCGTGGGGATGCTCACGGTCAACGATCACGGCCAGACCCTCTACGGAACCGAGCCCGTTTTCCTCGTGCCGGAACTGGAGAAGATGGAAGTCGATGCGATCGGTTTGAACTGCTCCGTCGGTCCGCGCATCATCTACGACGCGCTGGAGCAGATGGTCAAGTATTCGGGGAAACCGATCTGCGCCATGCCCAACGCCGGCAACCCGAAAAGCGTCGACGGACGCAACATCTACCTCTGCACGCCCGAGTACATGGCCACCTATGCCAAGCGCTTCATGAAGATCGGGATCAAAATCATCGGCGGGTGCTGCGGGACCACGCCCGAGCACATCCGGGCCATGGCCAAAGCCATCGGGCAGAGCCAATCGTCCAACCTCAAGAAGAAACACGACCAGGTGCCCTCCGTTCAGGTGGACGATGACCCGCTTCCCGTCCTGCCCTTGGCGGAGCGATCCCAATTCGGCGGCAAGTTGGCCCGCAAGGAATTCGTGTTTTCGGTCGAGGTGGTGCCGCCCAAAGGATGCGATCCCACCAAAACGCTCAAGAAGATCCGCCTGCTGAAAGAGCACGACGTGGATGCGGTCAACATCCCCGACGGTCCCCGCGCCTCGAGCCGCATGTCGCCCCAGATCATGGCCATTCTGGTGGAGGACCGGATCGGTATCGAAACCATCCTTCACTATTGCTGCCGGGACCGCAACATCCTGGGTATTCAGTCGGACCTGCTGGGCGACTTCGCCGCCGGGCTGAAAAACATTCTGGCGGTGACCGGCGACCCCCCCAAGTTGGGCGACTATCCCGATGCCACCGCCGTGTTCGACGTGGATTCGATCGGTTTGACCAACATCATCCACCGCCTCAATCAAGGCCTGGACATCGGCAACAACCAGTTGTCCAAGCCCACCGCCTACGCGATCGGGGTGGCCCTCAATCCCACGGCCCTCAACGTGGAGGAGGAGATCAGTCGGTTTCGCTGGAAGGTGGAAGCCGGCGCCGACTTCGCCATCACCCAGCCCGTGTTCGACGTGGATCAGTTCATGCGCTTCTACGAGCGCGTCGCCGATTTCGACATCCCCATCGTCGCCGGAGTTTGGCCGCTGGTCTCGTTCAAGAACGCCGAGTTCATGAACAACGAGGTCCCCGGTATCAGCATTCCCCCGGCCATCCTGGAGCGCATGAGTCGGGCGGAGTCCAGCGAACAGGCCAAGGAATTCGGGCTGGACATCGCCATCGAGAACGTGCGCCAGATGTTGCCCTACATCGCGGGCGCCCAGATCAGTGCGCCGTTGGGCAACGTGCGGTTCGCCCTTCGCGTGGTCGACCGCATCCGCGATCTCCTGAAAGTGGAGGGGAGAGCCTGACGCCCGCTGGGGCGCCCTTGGATCGCGGTGCCTCGCACCGAGGGTCGCCCCGTCGATGATTCATGAACCGGAGGTAACCGACCGTGAACGATTCCCAAGTGCCCAGTATGTTTGACCCGGATCCCAGCGAACGTACCGAATCTGACGAGAAACAACATGTAAATCATTATATTTACGTGGTTTCTGATGGGACGGGAGAAACTGCCGGCAACATGGTGCGGTCGTTGATCACCCAGTTTTCCAACGTGCAGGGGATCTTCATTCGCAAGTACCCCAAGGTCACCAATTTTTCTGCCGTGGATCGCATCCTGAAAAACGCGGTTCAAAGCGTCAATCCGGTCATGGTCATCTACACCCTGGTGGATCACAAGGTCAAGGACTACCTGCGCCAACGGCTTCAGGATGCCGGGGTTCCCGGCTACGACCTGTTCACCTCGCTGCTGTCGCAACTGTCCACCTTCCTGGGTGCGCGACCCCAGGAAAGTCCCGACCTCTTCCACGGGGTCAACGAAAAGTACTTCAAGCGGATGGAGGCGATCGAGTTCACCCTGCGCCACGACGATGGGCGCCTCGTCAAGGATCTCGGCGAGGCCGATATCGTGTTGGTGGGCGTCTCTCGGGCCGGCAAGACGCCGCTCTCGATCTACCTTTCGCTTTACGGGCACAAGGTGGTCAACATTCCCCTCGCCAAGGGGGTCAAACCGCCCTCGGAGTTGGAGACGGTCTCGCAAAAGAAAATCGTCGGCTTGACCATCAATCCGGAGCGCTTGATGGAAATCCGCAAAAAGCGCCTGACCGGCATGAAGGTCGGCCAATCGGAGTACTACGATCCCCAGGCCATTCTGGAAGAGCTCGAGGAGGCCAACACGCTCTTTCGCAAGAACCGGCGTTGGCCGATCATCGACGTGACCAACCGCTCGATCGAGGAAATCGCCGGTCTGGTGCGCGATAAGGTCTTCGGTCGCGATCGCCGCGTCAACTGAGGGATTGTCACTTCGCGAAGATGGCCGGCGATCGTTCCCATGCTGCCCGCAGTGGATTTTTTTGGCCTGGACGATCCAGAATTCGATGGGATTCGGCTGGAGTGGCTCGCGATTTAGGAGCGCAAACCTCGCCTTTGACCTTGTGAAGGTCCCGTCGGTTGTGTAGATTGAAACATGTTTGTCGTAAACCGCTTGCATTTTTATACTCAAGACGCGTCGAAGCGGCTGCCCGCGTCGCGGCCCGCATCGTTTCGCCGGTCCTTGGGGTTCCTGTATCGAGGTGAGATAGCGCGTGTCTGAAGAGCATACCTGTACGCTCCGCATTCACTACGACACGGGATGGGATCACCGCATCACCATCCGCGGCGATCGCTTCCCCTTTTCCTGGGACAAGGGTGTCGATGCCGAATGGACCGAGGGCAATTGCTGGGTCTACCGCTGGACGTGCCAGCACCCTGAAGGCATCAAGTTCAAGGTCCTGATCGACGACGTGACCTGGGCCATCGGCACCGACGGCACCATCTTTCCCGGTCAGGCGATGGATATCTACCCGTTCTTTCACCGGAATCCGGGCCGTTTGGAGTTGGTTCACCACTTCAACATGCCGATCCATATCTACTTGCCTCCCGGTTACGACGAAAACCCGACCAAACGATTCCCGGTGCTCTACATCCACGATGGCCAGAATCTCTACGATCCGATTCATTCCTTCAAGGGCGAGGTTTGGAATGTCGACCAGGCCATCGAAAACCTGGTATTGGAAGAGAGCATGGATCCGGTGATCGCGGTTGGGATCTTCAACCGCGGGGCCGGGCGCCTCTACGACTACACGCCCAGCTATGATCCTCATTTTCAGGGGATTGGCGCCGGAGGCGGGGCCAACCAATACGCCGATTTGATCATCAACGAAATCAAACCCTACGTGGATCTGAACTTTCGAACCCTGGCCGACGGTGCCCACACCGGACTGATGGGCGCCAGCCTCGGCGGTCTGGTCTCCCTGTACATGGCGCGTCGCTGGCCCGGCGTGTTCTCCAGGGTGGCCTCGCTTTCCAGTTCGTTTTGGTGGAACAACCGCAATTTGTTGAGTCAAATCACCCGCACTCGCGAGTTCGTGCCGCTCAGGATCTACCTCGACGCGGGAACCCACAACGACGGGTTGCCGGAGACGCGGGCCATGTACGAGGCTTTGATTCAATCGGGATACCAACCAGGCAGAAACCTGTTCTACTACGTGGCGCCGTGGCACGCGCACAGCGAGGTGTTCTGGGGCGCACGAGTGCACTTGCCGTTGAGGTTCCTGTTCCCGCCATGGAGCACGGACCCCGTAGGGACGGACCCCGTGGAAGTGGTTTGACCGTGGCATTGGACTCGGTTCTCGATGGGTTGAATGGTTCGTGGAGCAACCTGTTTCGCGACTCTTTTCTGGAAATATCTTTCATCTTTGTCCGTAAATCATGGATTCTTCGTTCCAAACCGATCTATATGCTGAAGCCGCCAGTCGGTCTTCGGGGTTTGTGTGGATTCTTTCACGTGGTGTTTAGTCCCGTTTTGGGTTGTCGTGCCCGTTTGTCGGCCTGTCCTGCAAGAGTGAGTCTTCGGTTATGATGGATCTGAACTTTCTTCACCCCTATTTCCTGGGACCCAAAGCTGAAAACCTGGATTGTTTCGAACGGTTTCTCTTGGAGTTCCTGCGCGATCACGCCTACTGGCGCCGTAATTTTCACCCCGGTGACGGCAATGTGGTGCCCACCTCGGCGCCTTATCGCGACGCCTTCCAGGACTTCATCGCCTCCATGCGCAAGGAGCTTCAGGAGCTCAGCGCCGAGTTGAAAAACGCCGCGCCCTTCTACAGTCCGCGCTACATCGGGCACATGAACTCCGATCTTCTGATGCCGGGACTTCTCGCGGAAATCATGACCATGCTCTACAACCCGAACAACGTGGCCGCCGAGGCCGGGCCGGCCACGGTGCCTCGCGAATTGGAAGTGGGTTGGCAGTTGGCCAGAATGTTCGGTTACAACACCGATCCGCAAAAGGGGTCGGTGGTCGCCTGGGGTCATCTGACGTCGGGTGGAACCATCGCCAATTACGAGGGGTTGTGGAACTTCCGCGAGGTCAAGTTTTATCCGATCGCACTGGCGACCGCGGCCAGGGTGACGGGTATCGATTTCGAATCGGTGGGTCCGCTGCGGCGCCGATTGTCGGAATACTCGTCGTGGGAACTGGTCAATTTTTCGATTCAGGACACGGTGAAGCTGCTCGAGGAAAGCTCCAAACAAGTGAATGCCATGGCCCTCAGCGACGGGGAGTTGCAGCGTTTCCGCAACCAAATCGATCGCGAGACCCTGGTCGGGCTCGGCCACGCCGATTTTTTCGCCAAGCACCGCGAAATCCGTCCCCCGAAGGTCGTCGTGCCCATTACAGCCCATTACTCCTGGGACAAGGCCGTCAAGGTATTGGGCCTGGGGCTGAACAATTTGGTGTTGGTCAAGACGGACAAGACCATGCGCATGCGCATGGATCATCTTCAGGAGTTGCTTGCCGGCTTCGAGAAGGACAGGGTACCGGTCCTGGCGGTCGTGGGGGTTCTGGGATCCACCGAGTTCAGCTCCATCGACCCGATCGACCAGATCATCGATCTTCGCGACGAGGCCATGGACCGCGGTACCTATTTCGGGGTTCACATCGACGCCGCCTGGGGTGGCTACATGTGCTCCCTGTTCCGACGCGAGGAAACCAATCAGTTCTGCCAGCGCGAGGAAGTGGGCGAGGATCTGAAGCATTTTCCTTCGGAGGATACCTACGAGGCCTTCAAGGCCGTGGGAGAATCGGACAGCATCACGGTGGACCCCCACAAACTGGGCTTTTTGCCCTATCCCTGTGGGGCTTTCGTGGCGCGCAACATGGACGTCGTCGATTTCATCAGTCAGAAGGCCAGTTACCTCTATGACATCAAGGACGATCGCGGAACCAAGAACCGCTACGACAAGTTGCTCAATCTGGGGCAGTTCATCATGGAGGGTTCCAAGCCGGGCGCGGCCGCGGCCGCGGCGTACGTCAGCCATCGGGTCATACCGCTCAACAAACACCACTTCGGCCGAATCGTGAAGGTCACCATCAAATCGTGCGAGTACTTTTACTCGAAGATCAATCACTTGGCGTATCGGATGAAAAAGCGGGTGTTGATCAAAATACCCTTCTTCCCACAAACCAACATCATTTGTTTCGCCATCAACCCGAAGAACAACCGGCACTTGGCCCTCATGAATTTCTTCGGGCGCAAGGTGTTCGAAAAGATCAAGATCAATCGATTCAAACCGCTTCAGATGAAGGAGTTCATCGGATCCTATACCTCGATGGTCAAGGGCAAGATCGATGACGAACTCGCTTCGGAGGTGCTCGCCGATTTGGACATCGATCCCCAGACGTTTCAAACCGATGTCATCGATCCCCGCCGCCAGGCCGATCACATCTTTCTGTTCCGGCACTCGCTGATGAGTCCCTGGCTACTGCACCGCTTCGAGGGGAAAAACTATATCGATCACTATGTCGCCTATTTGGAGAGGATGATCCACGAGGAACTCGATGCCCTGGGGGAAAGCTCCTGAGCCGGACCTGAACCCGGCTTTCGCTCGAACCGTTTTCCATTCGCGACTTGTGGGGAAGCGGCCGGCGCGGCGGTGTCCGTCGATCGGCACGTGGTTCAGGGAGCGATGCGCCCGCTGTCGCAGTAGACGTTGAAGCGGTCGGCCTTCAGAAAGCCCACCAGGGTGATGCCCATTTCGTCGGCCAGGCGTATGGCCAGATCGCTCGGCGCCCCGATCGCGGCGACGAAATCGAGCCCGCTCATCGCCGCCTTTTGGATCAATTCGAACGAGGCGCGCCCGCTGAGCAACAGGATCCGGTGTTCGGCCGGCAGGCGCCCCGTTCGCCAGAGCCCCCCGATCAGCTTGTCCAGCGCGTTGTGGCGACTCACGTCTTCTCGAACCAGCTCCAGGCGGCCTTCGCTGTCGAACAAGGCGCAGGCGTGGACCCCGCCCGTCCGGGCGAAGGAGATTTGTGCCGCCGACAAGCGGTGGGGCAGGGAACTCAAGAGTTCCGTGCGCACTTCGAAATGCGGTGGCGGTTCCGTTCGAGGGGGGAGCTGCTGGTAGACGCTCTCGATACTGATCTTCCCGCACACACCGCAACTCGAACTCGTGAACACGTGGCGCGACAGGTGGCTTGGATCGAAGGGGACTTCCGGTTGCAGGTGAACCTCGACCCGGTTGCAGATCTCCGAATCGCCATCCCGCGCATAGACGACTTTCCGAACGCAATCCGGGGTTTGCAGGACGCCCTCTGTGAATAAAAATCCCAGGGCGAGATCGAAGTCTTGACCAGGTGTGCGCATGGTTACGGAAATGGGATGGCTCTGGGAAATAGCTTGGTCTGTAGTCACCACGCGAATTTCCAGCGGTTCCTCCACGGCGATCTGGTCGGGTTCCTCCCGCCATGCTCGGCCCGCGAACCGTTTCACGTCCACTCTAACCAGTCCGCGATCCATCATGTCGACCTCGCCTCGTGATGTGTTGGCCAAATAGGTACCCCTTCTTTAGGTTTGCTCCACCTTAATCGCGGATGGAACGAGAGGCAATCTGTTTTTCGAGCCATCGTAAATGGTGGTGCGAAACGACGCATAGATGTCTTTGTGAAAATGTGTCGGATATGAAGAATCATGATTCTAGTATTTACTTTCTGAATTGGATTTTTCTTGTGGTGTTTTGCTATGTGAGGTTCTGATGAATGTTGCCATGTCACGGCAGCTTTTGTGTAAATGTAAGTTCATGACCGAAAAGTGTTAACTAAAATCCGGATATGTCGACACAGAAGAAAGACAGTGTTGAATATGGTTGGAGGTTTGGTGTTCTCGGCTTGATCCAACTCGCTGACATGAAAACCTTTGGCTTTTGATATGGGCTGTGCTAGATTCAAGGAAATTCTGCGCAATAAAAATAGAATGGTACACCATGATTCAAGGAGTTCGGGTATGCGTAAAGCATGGTTAATCCTCTTCCTTTCTGTCGCGGCTTATGCGCAGCCGGTCATTTTTGATGGACAAACGCGGGTCGCGTCATCGGCAGCGGTCGCGGGCGACCTCGTCGGTGCGGCCCTGTTCGCGGCCAACTCCCCGGAAAATTGGTCGATTGTCCAAGAGGTGAATCCGGTCATTCCGGGTATCGACCTCAATGAGCGCTTCTTCGACATCAATACCGGGGGCAATGTTGTTGTTTCAAAGCCTCTGTTTCCCTTTTTCAATTCGGCGCGCGATGAACTGCTGGTGACGCTCACCGTGCGCGCCTACAACGACGATGGCTTTGACGAAAATGATGTCACGATTATCATCGCCCACTCGAACCCCATCGTTTTGCCAGGTCAGGTACGCGAGATTCCCATCGACCTTGTGCCTGGTTCACCGGTCGGATCCCCCATTCTCGCTGCAGGGGTGCCCGATTACTTCACCATCGTCGGGGGTAATGACGATGGCCTGTTCGCCATTAACAACGCCGGTCAGATCTCCACCCTCGTCTGGCTGGATACGTTCGATTTCGGCGCGCGCGACGTCGTCGAGCTCACCTTGCAGATCGTCGCCGGGAACGAGGCCGGCCTGAGTGCCGCCGTCGATGTCGTCATACGCATCAATCGTTTCGAAACCGGTCGATGTGGCGATATCGTCGCCAACCAGACGCGATTCGTTTCGGCCGCGGCCAACCCGCCGACCACGGTGGGCGATCCCATCGAGACGCACGATTTGGCCTCGATCTGGATCGACAGTGCCCAGATCATGACCGGCGGGGGCGGCGACATCAGTTCCGCTTTCACGGTCGACGATTCCGGCAACTTCGGTCAGATCGAAGTGGCACGTCCGCTGCGGAACTTCGTGGATACCGAAGCGGTCACCCTGGTCAACCTCACCCTGCGGGCGTTCGTGGACATCAACGATCCCAACCAGGAAGGATGTACCGAGCAGATTACGGAAACCGTCGCCATTTACGTCCTGCCTGGCGATGCGGGGGTCGACTGTAACGAAGATCCCGACTCTCAGGATTGTGCCGGCTCCGGAACCGATTTCTCCAGCTTCATCCCTGACAACAGTCTGGTGGACTGCATTCGCGAGTCTCTCGGTCTGGTAGGATCGCAGCCCATCACTGCCGACCTGGTGGTCGGTTTGACCCATTTGGACTGCTTCTGCCGCGAGTCTACCTCGGTGGGTGATCCCGGGATTTTCGACCTGAGCGGACTTCAGTACTTCACCGAATTGACCTTCCTCAATTTGGCCAACAACTTCATCACCGACCTGCGGCCCTTGAACGGGCTCACCAAGTTGACCCACCTGAATCTTTCCGGTAACACCGTTACCGACATCGATTCCGGCAGCCCGCTCGATTCCATGACCCAATTGACCTATCTCGATCTGTCCGACAACCAGATCACGGGCATGACGGCGCTGTCTACCCTGGGTTCGCTCTCTTTCCTGTCGTTGCGCGACAACCGGATTTGCGAGATCGCCAGTCTGGCCGCCAACACGGGCATCGGTGAAGGTGATACCATCCATCTGGAGGGGAATCACCTGGTCACGGTCGCCGACAATGAGAACATCGGCATCATTCAGTCCCGCAATCCCACGCTGCTGACGTTCTTCCCGCAGACGGATAATTGTCCCACGGATAACTTCCGACCGGTGGCGCCCTACACCTGGCCCGAATTCACGGTTCTGGAACTTACCGACCTCATTTCGGGTCGATTGCTGCCGGCCTGTCCCCAGTAATCGTTCGAAAGACCACCTTCGCTTGTGAACGGGGGCGGAGCGGCCGATGGCCCTCCGCCCTTCGTTTTTTTGGTGCCGTCCCGGTGGACCACCACCAAATGGATTTGTGCCTCGAGGGTGGCCCAGCCAACCCGAGATTGGTGGGTGTCCCGATCATCCTAGTCTCGTCCACGCCGAGATTGGTGGGTGTCCCGTCCGTTATCGTCCGTTCGAGGTTGATGGGTGTCCCGATGTAGGATGGATGGGTGTCCCGATCATCGCCGATCGTCGCTTCGAAATTGATGGGTGTCCCGATGTGGCGTCTTGGGTGTCCCGAGATTGATGGGGGTTCCGATGTGCAGTCGACACTCCGATTTTCGTCCAACCCCAAGATTGATGGGTGTCCCGATCGTCGTCCAACCCGATTGATGGGTGTCCCGATCATCGCCGATCGTCGCTTCAAGATTGATGGGTGTCCCGATCGTGACTTTCCGATTGATGGGTGTCCCGATCGTCGCGGTGTCCCGATCGTCCAGCCCGATTGGTGGGTGTCCCGATCGTCGTCCAACCCGATGGATGGGTGTCCCGATCATCGCCGATCGTCGCTTCAAGATTGATGGGTGTCCCGATGTAGGAGTCGCTACCGACTGAGTGACCGAATGGGGGCGTCGGCGGACTTCGCTGTCGGTCTACTTGGCTTCCTGGTACAGCGCTTCCGACAGATCCTCGGACGTCGCGAAGCGATCGTCCTTCTGCCGCGCCATGGCCTTCAGGCAAATGTCTTCCAGCGACGGCGGAATGTTCGGATTGATGCTGCGCGGCTGTCTGGGATCCTGGTTGAGCTTTTGCCAAAGGACCCGAATCGGCGTGCCGGTGAACGGGGCCAGGCCGGTCAGCGCCTCGTAGAGGATGACGCCCAGCGAATAGATGTCGCTGCGGGCCTCGACCGAGCCGTAGGCCGGGTCGATCTGCTCCGGCGCCATGTACTCAGGGGTGCCAAGGATGTCGCCCGTCCGGGTCAGCCGCTCGTCCTCGTCTTCCATTTTGGCCAATCCGAAATCCATCAAGTGGGGTTCACCCAAGCCGTCGATCATGATATTGGACGGCTTCAGGTCGCGGTGAACGATGCCCTTGATATGGGCCGCGTGAAGGGCCGACGCCACCTTGGCGCAAATGGCCGCGATTTTCCTGGGCGTGGCCGCCTCTTCCTGAAACCACTCGGACAGGTTTTTGCCTTCGATGAAATCCATGGCGAAGTAATTCTGGGGAGATTGGCCGATCTCGTAGACGTTCAGGATATTGGGATGCTTGATCTTGGCAATGGCTCGCGCTTCCCGGGTAAACCGTTCGATTTGGGACGTGCTGAGCTCGTTGCCGGGGAGCACCACCTTCAGGGCGACCAATCGATCGAGGGTCGGGTCGTAGACCTTGTAGACCGCGCCCATGCCGCCCTGGCCGATCTTCTCCTTGACCGTGTAGTGCCGGAACTTTTCTTCCGGATTCAGCGAGTAGGTAAACTTGGGCTTGGAGACGTTGGAAAATTCTTTTTTTTGGGCCAACTGGGCGCGAATTCGCGCGAGCGCCACCGGAAAATCGACCGGTTTGATGATGTAGTCGTTTGCACCCAAACCCAGCGCCTCGACCACGTCCTGGCTGTCGCCCTTCGACGTCACCATGATGATCGGCAGCTCGTTCTTCGAATACTTTTTCCGCACCTGGACCAGGACTTCCAATCCCGAGGTGCCGGGCATCATGATGTCCAACAGCACCAGATCGAACGAACCCTCCAAGATTTCCCGGATGGCGTCACGGCCGTTGTCCACGCAGGAGACCTCGAGCCCCTTGCGTTTTAGGCGCCTCGACAAAACATCAAGGTTATCGTGATTGTCATCTACGATAAGAATCTTCCCTTGGTAGAATTCTTTCACAAAAAAACCCGCGTTGTTCCAACAGAACGAGCCGTGCGCAACACGATGTTGGAAGATTTCGAGAACCTTGAGATTGGAGCGCCAATCATTGGCATGATTAAACGACAACTTCTTTATATTTTCAATCGGTAGATCGGGATTTTTCATCAATTTTGGCAGGGGTTTTCAGTGGGTTGCGTCAAATTTTTTCGAAAAATGCCGCAGTCGTCACCTGATCGGGAATGCTTGTGTCGGCCCTCTTCGGCCCGCTCATCTTGGACCGGACCCCATTTTTACGAAACGGTTCCGGTTGGTCTTTCCCAGGGAACGCGGACCCCGCCGTCGTCGCTCGACCCGTGCCGGCGAACAGGTTGGCGCTCCTTGGCGATGCTCGTCGTCGGCGCAAACCATAAAGGTAGTTTTTCCTCTCGATCTACGGTGGCTTCGCTATCTCACCATGGAGGTCACGGAAGCGACCGAGAATGATCGTCTTTGGCTTAACTTGTTTTATTTTATGCGTTTGAGTTGTTTTGGCTCGAGCGGCTCGCTCTGTTCTCTCGGTGGTTTCCAAAGACTTTGGCTTTCGGTAAGGTCCATGGTTTCGAAGGCCTCGGCTCAGGGAGTGGAACGAAGGAACACCTTTCGGGCTCGCCTCCTGCTAGAATGGGGCCCATCCAGAAAGGGCGGCCTTTTTGGGATTTTCCAGAATCCACCGGCCGCCTCCTGCCAATAGGTTTCGGTCGTCAGTTGGGCGATGACATGTGACGCCACCACCGAGGCCTGGCAGCTTCTCCATCCAGCCGAACCCATGTGGAAGCCGCCAACGGCCTTCAGTCGAAGTGGGTACGGACAGGTCTTTTTCTCGAGAAGCGATCAAGTGCCGGGGAGTTCATTCTTTGCTCGATGTACTGAAAAAAGTGGGTATCTATCTCTTTGGTTTTCTTTTCATTTTTGGGTTGGTGGGTTCCACGGTCCTTTTCGTGTGGCACGGTCGCAACAAAACCCCCCCTCGACCCGATCTGGAGTTGAACGCCTGGATCGCTTCGCGCGGTATCGACAGCGGTCTGGCGGTCTCGATCGCCCGGTTCCCTTCGAATCGGGTTGCGAAGCAGATATTTTTCAAACATTGGCCACCATTGCCTGGCCAGGAAACCGGCGTCGAAGCATTGGCGGATGAGTTGGGCGAGGCGCAACGGGAACCCCTTTTCGCGTTGGGAACCTTGGGTGACCAATTTGTCAATCAGGCGGTATTGTTGCTCCACGATCGCGGCGCGGTGGATCTGGATAAGCCGATCGGTGCCTTTCTCGAAGATCTCCCGACCCATTACCAAGACATTCTGGTGTACCAGCTTTTGAGTCACTCCTCCGGAATCGATCCCTCGTGGACGGATACGACGGCCGAATGGCCGCCGCTCGCGACCCCGCCGGGCGAACGATCGGTCTACGCGGTCGGGAACCTGTTGCTGGCCAACAAGTTGCTGGAGAAGGCCAGTGGTCAGTCGGCACCTCGGTTCATTGTGGAAAACATCTTGGAGCCGCTCGAAATGAAACGAACGGTGTTTCGCTCGGAATCGGAAGTGGAAGCCGGCCAGCCGGAGGGTTGGTATTCCTGCCTTACGGATGTATCCAATTGGGAGCTGGCGTTTTATCGTCGGAACCTAATTCGGCTCAAAACGTACTTGAGGGCGTTTCGTCCGGCCTTGGGTATCGGCGAAAAGCGACTTGACTACGGACTGGGTTGGGAATTGAAGGAATACGGAGGCCTGCGGATGGAACAGGCTCCGGGAGATGGTGCCTTGGGTCCTACCAACCACTGTATCCTGCGTTTTTCGGAGCGTGCCTTCAGTATCGTGGTGTTGTCGGACAAACCCGTTTCGGAACAGGACAGCGCGCGTTTGGCACGAGAGATCGCCCAGATCTACCTTGCTCGAGAGATGCCCTTCGCCGAGCGTATTGCCCACGAGCGCCCGATTCTCGACGGGATCTGATGCCTCGTCGTCCCGGTCTGGGCACAGGGGCGATATGAAGCGTTCGCCGAGGCGATGGAATCCCACGATTCCGAAGCCCGGTTCCACCGATCAGAACAGATGGTTGGAAAGCCAGTCCCAGGCGAATTTACCAAGCACGCCGATACCCACCAGGGTGACGCCTGCCGCGATGACCAGCACCAGCAGTTGAAAAAGCTCTTTTTTCATATCTGCCGTTTCGTTCTGGATCATCATCGGTTTTTGGCGATCGAACGCCTGAAGCACGCTTTGAAGCTGCTGTTGTTTGTCTTGGGGAGATTGCTGCAGCGCTTTTTCCAGTTGATCTTGAGTTTCCACGATGGGGGGCAGGCTTTGGGCGACGGACATGGGGGTTCCGTTGGCGGAGGGCTTGGCGGCCCGTCGTTTGGGAGGAGGCGGGCTTTTGGGTTGTTCCGCTTTGGTGGGTGGCGCGCTTTTGTGGGGTGCCTTGGATCGCGAACCGGTTTGGTATTCCGCAAGAACCAGATTTCTGGTTTGGTGATCGAGTGATCTGAGGGTTTCTTTGAGAAACGCCACGCGATGATGGGCGGGGATGGCTCGGAAGATTTCTCTCAACAAGGCATCGGCCTGATCTGCCAAAGGTTACCTCCAGGACTGGAACCTTGACATTATAATGGCTGCTTCTCGGCGAACCAACGGTTTTGGGGGGGACATGTAACCCGGATTACGGTTGTCCGTTCGGTTGCCGAGGGGGTTCGTTGCCAAGGTTTTGCGAATGATTGCACCGATATTTCAAGGATCGGCAGGCACCTCTCCACTGATAAGAAATAGATGATCGGGAGTGGAAATGAACAAGCCGATTTGGGCGCCGAGCCCACTGGACGCATCCTCGAGCGTCGCCAGGTGATAGCGCGCGACGCGATCGTGTTGAACGCGTTGATATCGGTATGGGATGAGGTGTGGCCCGTGGCGGTATTGCCCTCGTCCGGCGTCGTGGGTGAGTCCCTCCTCGACGGCGATGAGTTGCAGCATTTCGTGCTCCAGCGTGGCGTGGGCGAGGAGGGGATGAGAGGGGGGAATACTCTTTTGATAGAGGCCCATCAGGGACCAATGGGCGAGAACGCAATGGGTGGCGAACAGAATCACGATCAGACACAAAAGGCTGGCGACGCCGGCCGATCGGCCTTCAGAGTTCCAGAATCGCACAATGGACCTCCTTGCGGTAGACGTGTGACCCCAGCACCAGGGGGGTCGGTCGATCCAGCGCGATTCGGCTCCTTCCCACCAGGGCCAGGCGATGGGGCAGGTTCCTTTCGGCCGGCAACCAGTGCATCGCGTGAATCATGCTGAACGAGGTTTGCCCGCGGCGTGGGTGCCAACCGTTGCCGTCGAGAAACCAGGATCGGTGAACCAGCTCCTGGTCCCGTTCGGGTTCGGGTTGGAGGTACCAGTGATGCACATTCAGTGAGCCCAGGGAAGTGATCGTCGTGTCGGCGGGGTTGAAGGTGGCCGGCCTGTCCCACACTTGTCGGTCCGGACCGACCAAACGGAACTCCGGCGGCACCGCGTCCCCGATCGCGGCGCAGAAGCTTCGTTCCGGCCTATGAAACAGCAGCACCTCTCCTGGCTGGGGCCAGGCGGCGGCCGCATCCAGGGTAGTGGCCTCCAGCCGAATCCAGCCCTCCGTATCGATGCGGCGGCCCTCGTTGCTGCAGCGGTACAAGGGACGAGGTTCGGCCGGAGGCATCAGGTCGAAGGCCTGAAGACAGGCGAACCCGTTCGATCGCGGACACTGGTGGCGGAAGAGGTAGCCGCCTTCGGCGCCGTCGGCTTCGTGAATGGGAGAGTGGCGCGGAGGGAAGGTGCGCCAGAAATGTGGCTCGTGATGGGTGAGTGCCCGGTGTATCTCCAGGCGGGCCATGCGCACATGAATGGCCGAGGTTGCCTGTTGCCGCTGGTGGAGCGTCTGAAAGACGAGGACTCGCGAGAAGTGGAGGGCCGCGCCAATGAGCGCGAACCCGATCAGGGTGGCGACCGCGAATTCGGGTAGGCTGTAGCCACGCATGACTTACCTCCAGATCGTGCGGTGGACGACCATCTCGCGCGGTTGGCCCAGCAGGTCGCGGTAGCTCAGGGAGCAGCGGAACAGCCACGCCTCCGGATGGGTGTTTTGCTGGATTTCCAGGTGGAATTTTCCGCTCTCTTCGGTAGGGATACCCATCGCGTCGTATCGCCGCTGCTCGGTGGTTCTCAGCGTTTCCAGAGGGAAATGAAGGACTCCTTCCAGAATGCCCCGCGCGATTTCCTGTTCGTTTGCGAGCTGATAGGCCCGCTGGGCCCTCCCGCTGATGGACATGATACCCGTGGCACCGGCGGTGAAGAAGAGCAGCCCGAGCAGGCTGTCGATCAGACTGATTCCGCGTTCCTTTTCCATGACGAAGCTCCTCGTTTGGATTGAAAGACGGGAAATGACCCTGTCGCGCACGCCACCCGACATGCGCGACAGGGCCGTGGCAGAGCGCCAAGCAGTCTCCAGTCCGCGTTTCCGCTCACCCGTGGGCGAGTCGTCGTTGCCACGTCGACATGTCTGCCGCCATTCCCGTAAACTTCTCCAAGGCAGGAACGATGCCGGAACTGTATCGGAAAGGTTCGTTTAAGTGGTTCTAATCACTGTGTTTGTGAGTGTCCTGAAGCAGGGAATCAATGCGATGTCAAAAAATGTTTCGCAATCTCTTCGGACCCAAGTCCGTTTGATATGGTAAGCGACCTGTTTTGAGTGTATTGGGTCCATGAGTCGAGTGCCGTCACATTGCGTGAATGGGCATGCTTCCACAAGAAACAGTGGATCTTTGGGGCCCAGGTCATTGCGCGGGGAGATCCGCATTTCCGAAACGAGATGGCCGCTCCGGGCGGCCAAGTGCCGCCCGGTCCATTGGATGCGGGCGTGCCCGTCATGGGTGGGGCCGGCAGGTTTCGTTCGATCCTGTCCGGTTTGGCAATCGGGAATTCCGGTGGTAAGGTGAGTTCGTGCCCTAAGGCTCGTACCTCGTTTCCGATCGAGGCACGGATTCGAGATTCATTGGTGGGCTGCATTCGTGAAGGATTCACCCTTAGAGTCATCGCGAGATCGCGATTTGGAACGGGACCTGTGCGTGCACGGGTCTCCGCTGGTGAGAGCCCTGCTGATTGGAAGTGGGTGGGTCTGCGTGGCGCTGGGTATGGTCGGCCTGTTTTTACCCATCTTGCCCACCACGCCGTTCCTTTTGGTCGCCGCAGCCTGTTTTTCACGCAGTTCCCGCAAGTTTTACGAGCGCCTGATGGGCAACGCCCTGTTCGGCTCCTATATTCGCTCCTGGCGGGTAGACCGGGTCATTCCACTCAAAGCCAAATTGATGGCCACGCTGGTCATGGTCCTGACGCTCGGGGGATCGGTCGTGTTCTTCATCCCTTTGATGGCGATCAAGGTGATTGTGGGCTTGATCGGAGCGACGGTTTTGGTTTATATTTGGCGCTTCCCGTCCGAGTGAGGCGTCGTTCAACGCCCAAATTATCTCCCGCAAGGCCTGTGGAAAACTTGTGGAAAAAGTGATCGCCTTTTGCACGATGTTTTACGTGAATGCAACGATTTTCTCGATTTCCACAAGCGGCCAAAACAGCTTTCGAGTTTGAAGTTGTTTATATCTAATAGTTTGAATGCGAATCGCAAATTCCGGCTTTGGCGACGGCAAGATTTGAGCATTCTTGATCTCAATCTTGTTTAGCCTGTGGAAAATATGTGGAAAACCAGTCTCGGGCCTTACGAGTCGCAGGTTTTGCCCGTCTCATTACACCTCTTGGACCACGACGACCCATGATACAGCCTATGCTGCCCTTGTTGTTGCTGGCGGATTCCAATCCGCTTTTTTGCCACATCGACAGAAAACCTGTGTTGGTTTATTTTTTTGCGGAGTACGATTGTTTTCCGGAAAATGCTGCGTACGTCGGTGCGGCGAACGGCGACGAGCCAGCTTATTTCGAGATATTCGAAGCTGCAGCGCTGAGGCTGGGATGCCGGCGAGTACATATGATTTCATCCTCTTTTGAATTGAGGGACCGGAAGCACCTGGCCGAATCCGATTGGATTTGTTTGGCGGGTGGAGATCCCCTGTTGGGATGGGATCGAATGAATCGAGCCGGAATGCTGCCCGTTCTTCAGGAGGCCCGCACCCGTGGCGCCATCGTCATGGGTGTCTCGGCGGGCGCCGTCCAGATGGGTTTGATGCGGGGACGGGCCGAAGCGAACGGGGCTGGTTCGCCCGATGAGCGGGAACGGCACTCCGTGGGATTCGGTTGGTTGCCCTGGCTCATCGACGCCCATCAGGAGGAACGCGATTGGTCCAGGCTGCGCGGGGCGCATCGCGCACTCGGCGGGCGACATGCCGCGTTTGGCGTGCCCTGGCGATCCGTGGCCGTCGCCGAGCCGGATCGGCTTCCGCGTTGGCTATACGGCGGCACAAACCATCTCTGGTTGCCTCGAGAGGGAAGCGGTCCCGTTTCCACCGGTGACGCCGAGGAAGGGACCGAACCATCCCGACCATGATCAGGGGGTGAACGACGTCACGCTGCGAGCCGGCGATTCGCCAACCACTTTCTTTTCCTGTTCGGGAGCGGGGAGGCCGCCCGTTTCGGGAGGGACCCAGTCCTCTTTGGCGATGGTCATCTGCTTCTGGTGTCCTTCCAGGTGGTTCAGCCATTCCTGTTCGGTTTCGTTCAAATTGGGATGTTCCAGTTCCTTCATCCGGGGAAGGGTCGCGTGATACAGGTGCTCGGCTTCGTTGAATCGTCCCTGCTCGGCGAGGCAACGCGCCAGTTTCGCACCGTACTCGGCTCTGAAAAAGCTGTTCTCGGGCAGCTCTTCCTGGGCGATCTGCCATACTTTCTCGTAGAGCGCCCGTGCATCTTCCAGGTCGCCCCGGCGCATGTGGACGTCCGCCAACCGAACCATGACCTGAAGGTGCTGGGTGTTTGCGTGTGGATGGGAAGCGCGAATCAGATCCAGGTTTTCTTTGGCCAGGCTATGGGCCTTTTCGAGATGGTTCTGTTCCAAGTAGAGAAACACCAGGTCGTCGCGCAGCGAAATGGAGACCATGTTTTCTTCGCCCATTTTCCGGTTCGCGGCCTGAAGGCTGTGGTGGAGGACGCGATCGGCCTCGTCGTGTTTGCCCTGAGCCGCCAGGGCGTAACCCAACGCGTCGTGGAAGGTGAGTGTCAGGGGGTGATTGTCGCCGAACGCCTCGCGGGCAACGCGGCCGCGGTCGCGGGCGAGGTCTTCCGCTTCGGCGTGCTTGCCCAGGAACGACCAGACCACGGTCAGCGGTGCCGCGGCGACCTGGGTCTGCAGGTGGTTGGGGCCAAAGCTGCGCAGGCTGTTCTGATAGGCCTGTTTGTACAATGCCTCGGCTTCCCGCAGCCGCCCCTGGACCAAATGGGACTGGGCGTTGATGAGCATCTGTTGGAGCGTGTCCTGGTGGCTCTCGCCATAGAACTCGCGGTACATGTCCATCAGGTGCTGATTGATGGGCTCCGCTCTCGCGTACTCGCCCTTCTGGCCGGCGACCCTGGCCAAAAGCCGCAAACTGCTCAGATTGTTGGGGTGGTCACCCGGTAACCGGGTCTTTTCGAGACGGTAGACGTCGAGCAACAGACTTTCCGCTTCGTCGAACTGTTGGGCGGTGATGAGCGTCGCCGCCAGAATCCGCTTCGCCCGCAACGTATGCAGGTGGTTTTCGCCGAAATGGTCGACATACCCCTTGAGCACCTGTCGATGAAGCGTTTCCGCCCGAAAAATGTTGCCCTGCTGCTGATAGCAGTTGCCCAACCATTGGGTCGCCTCCAGGGTGAGCGGGTCGTCCGTCTGCAAGTGCAGCTTCGCTTCGACGCAGGCCTCCTGCAACAAGTCCAGCGCCTGGTTCTGATAGCCGTGCATGAGGTACACGGAGCCCAGGCCGACCTTGGATTCCAGGGTCTCGCGGTGATGTTTGCCAAGCCGCTCCCGGCGCACTTCGATGGCGCGCTTGAGGTGGTATTCCGACTGTTCCAACTGGCCCAAGGCGCGGTAGGTACCGCCGAGCGTGTGGTGAAGCGTGCCCAGAACCTCCGGCTTCAGTTGGAATTCGTCGAGGCTCAACTGCATGCTGGCGCGTTGCAGGACGGAGAGCATGCGGATGTCGCCGTTGGTCGGGTCGGATTTGGCCGATTTCAGCATGTTGATCAAAAAAAGGCTCAATTCGGTGGCCTTCTCGGCCTCCAGGTCCGCCATGTGTTGGGCGCGGGACACGCGCCACCAACTGAGGGTGGAAACGGCCAACCCCGTGGTCAAGGCCATGATGATGAGCGACATGGCCCCGATGATGCTCTTGTTGCGCCGCATGAACTTGCCAAACTGGTAGGTACGGCCGGGGGCGTGGGCGAGCACGGGACGATGGCCGAGATGGGCGGACAGGTCTTCCACGAGTCCGGAAACCGTGTCGTAACGGCGTTCGCGATCGTTGGCCAGGGCCTTGACCAAAATCGCGTTCAAGTCTCCCTGGAGCGCTCGAATCAGGGCCTTGGGGGTCGGTTGACCGCGATCTTGGGCGATGGCGCCCATTTCGGTGGCCTCGATGCCGGTCAACAACCGGGTCGGTACGCGTGGTTCCTTGTTGCGCACGATGCGGATGAGTTCCTGACAGGTCGTCTCGGCGCTCCAGTCGGTGGAAAAGGGGAGTTGGCCGGTCAACAGTTCGTAGAGAATGACGCCCAATCCGTAGACGTCCGTCCGGGTATCCACATCTTCCGAATCGGTGTCGGCCTGCTCGGGGCTCATGTACAAGGGCGTGCCCAAAAAGAATTTGCCCGGCTGGTTGGGGCCGGACTCGTAGGGCGCATTGCCCAGTGTCTTGGCGATGCCGAAATCGATGATTTTCGAAACGGGTTGGTTGTCCCGAAGGGTGATGAGGACATTGGCCGGCTTCAGGTCGCGGTGGATGATGCCTTTTTGGTGGGCGTGCTGCATGCCTCGGCAAACCTGAAAAAAGAGTTCCAGGCGGTCGTGGAGACCCAGTCGATGCCGGTCGCAGTACTCCGTGATGGGCACGCCCTCCACGTATTCCATCAGCAGGTAGGGCGATCCCGATTCGGTTTGGCCACCGCCGTAGATCTGGGCCACGTGGGGATGGTTCATCAACGCAAGGGTCTGGCGCTCCGATTCGAAGCGGGCGCGAACTTCCTGGGCCCTGGGCCCGAACCCCGCTTTCACCACCTTCACGGCGATGCGCCGTTTCACCGGTTGAAGTTGTTGGGCCTCGAACACTCGCCCCATGCCGCCTTCGCCGATACATCGAATCAGTTCGATCCCGGGAATCGTGGCGCAATCCTGTTCGCAATTATGTGCGTTCAGCCATTGCAGGTGCTTGCCGATGGTGCCCTCTTCCAAAAAAGATTCCGAGGCGTCGGCCGCGGTCAACAACGATGCCAATTCCCGGGCGATTTGGGGGCAGACCTGCTTTTCGTTCGCGATCAAGGCCTGCCGTTCCTGTGGACCCATTTCCATGCCTTGGGCGAACAGTTCCTTCAGCCGGTCGCGATCGAGCTGTCCGGCCCGTGTCGACTTTTCCCTTTCCTTGTTTTTTACTTCCTTCCCCATGATCTGCGTTCCTTGTGATGAGCTTGCCGGGCCTGGGCTAATCTTGATTGAGATATCGGTACAACCAGGCTTTGGCCATCCGCCACTCCCTCTTGATCGTGGAACTGGAGAGTTGAAGGACCTCGGCGGCCTCTTCGATGTTCATCCCCACAAAAAAGCGAAGTTCCACGATGCGAGCTTGGCGCGGATCGATACGTGACAATTCCTTCAATGCCTCATCCAGCGCCACCATGTTCACTTCCGGCTGGGCCATGATTTCTTCGTTCAACGACAACTTGATTTCCGGTCCCCGTTTCGCCGCTTGCCGGTTGCGCGCGTGATCGAGCAGGATACGGCGCATCATCTGTGCGGCGATCCCGAAAAAGTGCGCTCGATTTTTCCAGGTGGTTCGGTCCTGGTCCACCAGGCGCAAATAGGCTTCGTTGACCAGTTCGGTCGCCTGGAGCGCGTGGTTCGGCATCTCCTTGCGCAGGTACTGACGGGCGAGCCGGCGCAACTCTTCTTCAACCAAGGGTATCAATTGGTTGACAGCTTTCTGATCCCCCTTTTGCCAATCGGCAAGTAGCGCTGTAATGTTGGGATCGATGTTCTGCAAGAAAAAACCTCGAAGATCTGGGTTCACTGGCTCGAGGCGCCGGGGCGAAGCCGGCGGCAACGATCGGAAGCCAATGGGCGCAGGGCGAATCTTTCGGGCCGGAGAAAAGATTCGAGGGGGAAAGCCTGATGGGGAGACGTCATGTTCCGGGAACCACTATTAATATAGAATAACGCCGTTGACTCGAACTCTCCTTACGCGATCCGAGATCAAAAGTTGATCGTTCCCGTGGCGTTTGGAGAAAGTTGTACACAAAAGGGCCATGATGGGCCGAGATTGGGTCGACCCGGGGTTCAGGTCGGTATGTTGTTCTGAAGCTCGGATTCGATCAGGTTCAAGATGGGATCCTGGAATTTTTCCAGGACGCTGGCCGGAGCCGGGTGGGTTGCCAATATTTGCAGGATACCGCTTACGGGCGTTTCCTTGTCCCAGTCGCACTCGGTGAGCCGGATGAGCGTGATGAAGTAGACGTCCAGCATGGCGCGGAACAGCGCCTCGCCCTCGCGCGGGACATCCCACTCGAGCATCAGGCGATTGCTGGTGATGGTCGCGTGGCAGTTGAGCGCGGCCTTGGGGTTGACGTTTTCGGTGTAGACCCATTTGGCGTATTGGGACCAACCCTCGAGGTGACTGCTCCGACTGTCGTCGCGACTGATTTGGAAGTAGACGGGGAAGGAGCCGAGTGCGGAACGCCGGACGGTGGCCTGATTGGCCGCGGCCAAGCCGTGCTCGAGATCTTCCCAGAGCGTGTTCTGGACGGCGAGGATGCGCTCGGCGAAGCGCATGTGCCAGGCCGCGAAGCTGAGGTGGACGTTGAGGGCGTTGAAGGGGCCGACCACGCGGTTCACGCCTTCGAAGAAGGGCAGGCGGTGGGAGGAGTCCACCAAGATGCTGAAATGCTGTTTGCCGCTGAACAGGGCCAGGACATTGGAGAACGCGGTGAGCATGACGGCCGCGGGCGTGACGCCTGCCTCGGCGATACGGCGACAGAGCAAATTCCAGGTGGGTGAGGCCATGCTGGCGCTGATGCGGACGAACGCCGCGCTGAAGGTTTCCTGGTTGGGAAAGTCGGGGAAGGCGGGAGGCGTCGCCAACTTGGCCTGCCAGTAGGCCCGGTCGCGCTGATAGCGAAGGCTGCGACCCAGGTGGTCCAAGTGGCGCAGGTACTTGCGGAAATTGCCTCGGGGTACGTAGGGTTCCTGGTAGCGGTAGTACCGGAACCAGGTGTTGAGCAAGTTGGGAATCGAGGCGAAATCCGAAAGGAACCGGTCGATGCAGATCACCACCCGGACCCGGCTGTCCGGCAGGCAAATGAAGGCCAGATCCCAACGAGGTGATGCGTCCGGTGGATAGATTTTCCGGCTCCACTCGTGTCTCAAGGTCAGCAGGCGTTCCTGGGCATTGGAGAAATCCGTTTCGTAGTGGTAGACCGGCACCCGGTATTCGGGGAAGTCGTCGAGAATCTCCTGGGTTCCATTGGGATGAATGGTGAGCCGCAGCATGTCGTGGTGTTCCACGACGTAGTCCCAGGACGCTTGCAGCGCATCGGTGTCGAGGCCCTGCTCCTCGAGCTCGAAATACATGTTGCTGGCCATGCCCTGGCGCATTTGGTTGCTCAGGTCCTTCTGATACGGCGACAGATGGAACACCGGTTCCTGGTCGTTGCTCTCGGCGAGCATCTCCGGCGGAAGGTTCTCGGGGTCGTGGTGTGTCTTGGTTTGGATGCGGTGGGTGATCCAGTAGACCAGGGCGCCGATCGTTCGCGCGGATACCAGCTCCAAAAGCGGGAATTCGATGCCGAAAGTCGTTTCCAGGTTGTATTTGAGCTTGTAGGCCTGAATCGAGTCCAGGCCGAACGCGTAGAGGGAATCCTCGAAATTCAGGGCCTTTTCGTCCACTTCGAGGATCCTGGAAAGTAGGGTCAGGGTGAACTTTTCCGATTGTTCGTGGTACTGACTTTCCTGCTGCGACGGCTCCCGAAATCGCTCGGCGATGAAGAAGTACTTGCTCTTTTGGTGGGAGGGAACCACGGGTTCCACTCGATGGGAGGGGACCACCGGGTCCGTGCCGGAAACGGGCACCGCCGGGGCCGTGATCGTCAGCGGTCGATGATCGGCCGGGGTGGGTGCCGTCCAGCGTCGGATCGGCGGCGTGGGGTGTTCCTGTGGTTCCGGTTGCGGCAAATCGTTCGTGATCGGGGTCCGCGTCACTCGCGGTGTCGCATGGAGCGAGAGCCTGGAAGGCCGGACCGGTGTGGTCGAATCGACCGGCGCTGCCGGATCCGTGTCCAGTAGGTCGACCTCATGGGCCTCTCTTTTCTCGCTGAACAGGACCGTCGGTACCTCGGCCGAGCCGCCAACCGTGACCGTGGTGGCGTGGGCCTCCGGTTCGGTCGATGCGTCCTCGCGCGGGATGACGTTTTCGGGTTTGGCGGGTTCTTTCTTCGCTCCGATCAGCGGTGGCCAGGAAACTTCGAGACCCTTCGACCACATATCGGCCAATTTGGAGACCTTCCCGGAGGACCAGAGCGCATGGAAATAGGACCGATCGTGGTCGTCCCGTCCAAAATGCAGCCACTCGGCGGTGGTGGCGCCATAGATGAGTGCCGGATGGTGCGCACCCTGGACGAAGGCGGCCAGAGCTTCGCCCGCTTCGCGCGGGTCGCGAGCCACGATGGCGAGGCGATGGCGCTGGTGGCGGCGGGCGGTCTGGAGGTTGTGGGCGATGAAGCGAAGGCTGCTGGGTTTGGTTTGCTGAAGGTAGAGCAACAGGCGCGCCGCGTGATGGCGCAGCAGGGATTCACTGTTGCCCGAGAGCGGCAGGAGCTCTCCCGAACCGGCCGGCGGCGTGGGTGCGGGCGGCGCCGTGCCGATTTCGTCGGCCGCTTTCTTGGGCGCCGGAGAGGCTTGCGTCGAAGTTGGTTTCGGTACCTGGGCGAGCAGCGAGCGATCGGGCTGTGTTCCGGTTGGCGGTTTGGTTTCCCTAGTCGCTTTCGCCGCTTTCGGACTTGCGACGCTCGCTGAATCGCGGCGCCGATCGACAGGTGACGGCGTGACCCGCTTTTCGTTTTCGTGCGCTGGCCGATCGGATGTTCCGGTTCCAGTCACCGTTTCGAGGATGCTCGATTCCACCGCGGCTTCGGGTGAGGAAATGAGGTGGCCGGGCCCCTTTTTCTCCATGGCGTGGTGCCACTCTTCGGCGAGCCATGCGTCGACCTGCTCGGGATAGCGTTCCAGCAGTCCCGAGGCGAGCAGGGACGGTGTCGGGTGGCGGAAACACAGGTTGGGATGAATCTGAACCTTCAATGTCTTGCCGAGCTGCGCGCTGAATGCCTGCAGGTTGGGCCAATCGAACGGAAGATCCGCCAGCGGTGTGTTCCCGCCCAGGTCGACTTCGAATCGGGTTTTGAGGCTTGCCACGATCGAGGCTTCCAAGCGCTGGGTCGGCAGGGACTTGGCGCCGTAGAAGGCCAGCAGTGCCTCCCGGTGATAGGCGACCAGGAGCCGCGCGAGCTCGCGATGGGTGATTCCGTCCAGAATGAGGAAATCGGGTTCCCACCCGAAGAAATCCGACAACGCCTCCGTCAGCCCGCCGGTATCCGCGGCCTGGAGATGCAGCGCCTTCACGTCTTCGCGCAATCGTTCGATGAGTCGGGCCGGCGTTTGGGAAGGTTCCTGTTCCACCAGGCCGGCTTCCGCCGCCAGAAAGCCACGCAGGCGTTCGGGATCGCCGTGAAGCGCGAACAATTCGGACTGATCGCTCGACAAGGCTGTGCGAATGGCCGCCACTGCCGCCTTTGGGCCCAGCGGCTTCAGGCCGGTGGTTCGCTCGTAGAGCGCCACGCCCTCGGGAGGCAGGCTGCTGGGAACGTGGCTGACCAGGTGCAGAAACTTGGTACGGCCAAAGCGCTTGCCCTGCTCCACCAGGATCCGTCGCCAATCGCTGAAGGCCGCTCTCAGCCGTTCGACACCGGCGTCTCCCGAATCACCCCATTCGCCCAGGATACCGGTGCCCAGGGAGACCAGCATGAAAAAGTCCAGAGGGTCGTTGCGGGTGGCGTGGTCCAGGGCCAGCAGCGATTGAGCGGCTTTGGCCACGGCTTGGTCGTCGCGATTCTCGTGTCGGCCGCGATGTCTCAGGTGATGCGCCAATTGGAAGATGCCGTGGGGCTGCCATCCCTTGGCGTGGACCCGTTTGACCAGGTCGAGGAAGCTGGACGGCGTGCCTTCGACCACGCGCCAGTAAATGACTTCGGCGCCCATCCCCTGGAGTTGATGGAACTTGCTCTCCTGTGCCGGCGCTGCGGGTTTCGTGCCCGACAGGACCAGTTTGGCGCGATAGGTTTCGGCGAGGTACTCGGCAAGGGCCAGCATCTCGTCGTTGAGTTCACCACAAATGAGGTACACGCCTTGTTGGCGGATGGGCAGGTTTCCGGGTAACAGGGAACGCAGCCGGGGCCGCCGCGCCTGGCGACCGTCGGTGCTCGCGACCAGCGTGTCGATCGTGACCGGTGGGGTCAAGCGCAGCTCGCGGCGAACCGCGCGCTGGAGATCGGTGTCTGGGCGAAGCTGCAGAAGATAGGGGATGATGCGGGCGCCGCCTGCCTGAAGCGACTGGCACAGGCCGCCGATCGCCTGATAGAAGAGGCTGCTGTTGGTTCTCGAAACGAACGTCAGGGGAATGGGTCGGGACATGCCCTCCAGCCGCAGCGCCTGATCGAGGTTGACCAACGCTTGCAGGCCCTTGACATAGGTTTGCTCCGTTTTGTCGTCTTGCGAAAGAGACCAAAGGACCAGGATCCGGTCGATGTCGCAGCGCTCCAGATGGTGGCACAACAGACGGAATCCGCCGGCGTCGGTGGGATCGAGCCGATACAGGGCGTTGTGTTCCTTGCGGAACCGGTCCGATTGCACCACCTCGATGACGCGCGGGGCCAGGTGCTGCACCCATTGGCGCATGCTGCTCGGCGGTTCGGCCGGAAGGAACACGAGCAGGTTTTGGGGATAGCGCGGCGCGGGTCGACCGGGTTCCGCCTGCCAGGATGGGCTGAGGTACAGGAGCGGTGGCTCGTTCGGTTGCATGCGATCGACCTGGGCGGAGGATGGCTTTTCCGGTGGTTTCTCGTCCGGCAGCCCGAGGTTGGGAGGCGTCTTGGGTTGCGGCGCCCTTTCGGCGCTCGGTGCGGGTAGGGGCTCGGTGGGCGTCTCGACGGCATGGTGGAGACTCTCCGCTTCGACCGTGAGTTCCGGAATCGAAGGGGTGCTCTTGATCGGGTCGTGGTGCTGCGATTTGCCATCGGTCTTGAGCGCCGCGGCTTTCGCGATCAGGATACCCTGGAACGAGAAGCGCTTCTCCAGGGGGAGGCCCAGTGCGGAAATGGCCTGGAACCCACTGGAATCCAAGGCTTTCATCCAGCCGTCACTGTCTGCGAGCGGAATGTGGGGCAGGCGAAAACGGCTGTCTTCGAACTGCCACCAGCGGTCGTCCAGGCCCAGGGTCAAGACCGCGAAGTCGCGAGGCGCCAGGTATTCTCTTATTAAAAGGAGTCCCTCCGGCTGAAGCAGGACGTGCAGGCGGTTCAGGGTCTCCGTGAGCAGGTGATGGAAGTGAAGGGCGTTGGCGGAGACGACGACTTGGCAATCGTTGGCCTGGAACCCCTGGGTGAGGGGGTTGAGCGTCAGATCCAGGTGGCGGCACTCGAGAAAATCGAATTGGGTGGATAGGTTTTGTCGGACGTCGGCGACCCGATCGAGATGGGGATCGACATAAAGGTAGGTGACGCGACAGTGCGCCTCTGCCAGCCGCCGGCAGAGGTATTCGGTGAGGCCGCCGCTGCCGTTGCCGATCTCCATGATGCGAAGTTCCCCCGACTCGCTTTGCGCTTCGCGATGTCTGGCCGATGCGATCAGCATCTGGGCCATCAGATCGTTGAGAAAAAGAGAGATACGGTCCTCGATGGCGACCCGTGACCGCCAGGTGGTGCGGGGTGGCCCGTGCAGCGATTCGTTGCCCGAGCGTTCGCCGGTCAAAATGCCGGGCAGGTGTTCCATGCTGGATCTGAGCAACGCCAGATGGTTGGCCAGCTCCGGCTCTTTTTGCTGCAGCCGTTCCAGGGTTTCCTCGAGTTGGGTCAATTTCTCCTGAATCGCGGGTTTGGTCACGCGATCCGTCGCCGTGGCGCTGTCGCCGTCGATGACCGCGAACCGTTCCCGTTCGAGGATCTGTAACAGCGCCGAATAGAACCGCTTGTATTTCGGGAGAATGCCGTGGGTGGCCTGCATGTCCGACCATCTGTGCCGTTGACCGGGGTTTTTGAACAGGCCCATGCCTTGAAAGATCCGCAGCAGGTTCAACCGCGCCCAGTACTCCATCTCCAGGAAACCGGCGGCGGCTTTGCTGATGTCTTTGGAGGAAACCGAGGGCTTCAATTCACTGAGGAGGCGGCGGGGTTCGAGCGGTGGATGCACTTCTCGAGGCATCGTGGGTGATTTTTGGGGAGGGGTGGAAAGCAATCGCATGGCTTCCGTTTCGTCGATGCGATGCTCGTAGAGCATTTGAAGAATTTCCCTTTTTTCGGGAGCCATGCCTCGCCCTCCATTCACCGATACCAAACCACAAATAGACCGAACCTAAAGATATAGTTCGGTCAATGGCGTGAAATCTTCACTAAGGTGTACCTTTTGAACACCAGACCATCATACATGATCCAAAGTCGAATTCGTTTTCGAATCACGGTTTTCCTGGCGGCGACACCTTTGAGATGCAGAGCGGAATATGCTATCGGGGCCCCCTGTTTTCTCCGGCGAAGACCCATGTGTTATAACTTGGCTGTCAAAACCCGGGGTGATGGAACCACGACATCTGGGGGCGTTGTGCGAGGGTTTCGCCGCGTCGCGCCATTTGCTGGATCATCCCAAACCAATGGATAAAGGATAGGTGTTTTTTTGCAGGATTCAAATCGATCAGAGGGAACTTCATGGCTTCAGGATTACCATAATTCGCAAGATATCGAGAGTTTGTCTCGGACCATTCAGCAAATGTTGACCGAGAATTACGTAGCGCCGGAAACGACCCCCTGTGTCCCCCCACGGGACGAAGAGGAGCTGAAGCGCGAGCTTTGGCAGGTCGAGCCGCCGGCACGGGGACTCGGGCTGGACGGTGCCCTCGATTTGTTCCGGGAGAAGGTTCTGGCCAAGAGTATCAAGACTTGGCACCCGCTGTTTTTGAACCAGATGTTCGCCGGTGCCTCGGTGCCCGCCATTATCGGCGATTTGTTGGCCGGTCTGATGAACCCGACCCTGGCCACCTTCGAAGCTTCGCCGGCGGGGACCCTCATCGAACGGGTCGTGTCCTCTTGGATGGCCCAAATGGTGGGCATGAAACCGGGCAGCTCGGGTATTTTTCTGCCGGGCGGATCCCTGTCGAACCTGATGGGGTTGACGGTCGCCCGCAACAGCAAGCTGGGTGGTGACGTGCGGTCGCGGGGCGTTTCCAGCGACCGGAAGGTGGCCATCTTGTGTTCCGCGGGCTGCCACTACTCCATCACCAATGCGGCCAACCTGCTCGGTCTGGGCACCGACAGCGTCATCAAGGTGGCCACCAACGAGCGCAACGAAATGCGCATCGAAGATTTCAAAGAGAAATTGGCGTGGTGCGATGCGAACGATGTGTATCCGTTCGCGGTGGTGGCCACCATGGGCATCACCGTGACCGGCGGATTCGACCCCTTGGCCGAGATCGTGGAGGTCTGCCGAGGTCGCGACATCCACATTCACGTCGATGCGGCCTTCGGCGGAGGCCATGCCTTGACGCGCGATGGCCGCGAACTCTTCCGCGGCATCGAGGAAGCCGACTCCGTGATCTGGGACGCCCACAAGTGGTTGCACACGCCGCTAACCTGCACCGTGCTGCTGGTGCCCGATCCGCTGGTGCTCAAGCAGACGTTCGCCTCCAATGCCGACTACCTCTTTCACGATCCCGATCACGAGGCCGACATCACCGACGATCTCGGCCAATACACCATTCTCTGCGGGAAGCGATTCGACGCGCTGAAGGTTTGGCTGTTGTTCCAGACCTACGGGGTCGAATATTTCCAGGCCATCGCCGAGGATCGTTGGGCCTTCGCCCAGCAGGTCCAGGAGCTGTTGAAGGCCGACGATGATTTCGAACCCTGCTACGAGCTGCGTTCGCCGCTCCTGTGTTTCCGGTTCATGCCGGACGCGTTGCGCAAGGCCGACAGCGCGTATCGGGATGCGTTGCACCGTTGGTGTCGGACCAGGATCATGGAAGAAGGCACCTCCCTGTTCAACATGTCCAAGCTGGGCGGGACTTCGACCTACCGGATGATCCTGATCAATCCGCTCACCGAGATGCGTCACATCGAAAGCCTGATCGCCGACCTGCGCCGTCTGGGTTACGCCTACATGGAGGCCAATCCCTTCTAGAACGCGCCGGGCCGGCTTCTCGAGGCCCGGTCGGCACGATGGGGCGAGCCATCTCCGATGGCGGCCCCGTCACCGCTTGGTGCAGTTCTCCCACCAGCAGGGCGTGTCGTCGATGAATTGCATCGTGGCATCGAACTTCGGTGCGGATTCCTGGTCCTGGTGTTCCTTGAGTCCCCAGCTTCCGAAAAAGTCGTACTCCTGCACGCTCAGGAACATGCAGATCAGGCCGCCGCCCCGCTCCCGCCAGCCCTGTAGGTATTGGGTGTACAGGGGGCCCATGCGGGGATCGCGATTGGCGTCCCAGAACAATTGGTTGATGGCCTCGTCTTCGAATACGGATCCGAGACCCACCATGTGCTGGCCGGCTTCGTAGCCCACCAACTGAAGACCGCGTGCCTGGGCGATCGACCGCATCGGGTCGATTTTGGACAGTGCATCCGCCATCGAGCCCTGCTCCGGGGCTCGTGAGAACTCGTCCTGGCTGGGATCGAACAGTGGACCGCCATCGGTAATCTCCGCGAACAAACTGCCGAGGCCGCCATCGGGTTGTTGGGTCCAAGCGGCGACCTTGGCCTGGAACTGCTCCTGACCCAGGTACCCGGCGAAGTAGGGTGCGATGGCCAGAGCGTCCATGCTCTGCCAGCAGGGTTTGCCGCCGTTCTCGGCCGCGTACAGTGGGCAGTCGAGGGCGGTTTCGGTCACGGTTTGGTTGTCGTGGAATCCGCCCATGACGGCGATCAACCGATCCGATCCGAGAATGTTGCGCCAGATATCCGAGACTTGGGCGGCGCGCATGCCTTGATAGTTGATGCGCTTGACGAAATCCGGTGCATCCACGCCGGCAAAACGGGCCAGGGCCTCGCGCTCAACCCATCCGCCCGGCAGGAAGGCCGTGTTCCAGACCTCGTTGCCGTATTCGAGGTACACCTTCAGGTCGTCGTTCAGGTTTTCCTGGAAGACGCGGGCCATTTCGGTCACGTACTCGTCGTCGGCCAACACCGGTAGGTTCACCCAGGCGTCGGCATTGAGCACGTTGGCCAGTTCCACGGCCAATTCGGGAGGCGCGCCCTGTTCCCACCGGTTCCAACGCGCCTCGCTCATGCGGGGCCGATCGCCCCAATTGACGGTTTCGTTGAAATTGGTTCTAAAGAAGTCCATGAACCGAATCACGCGGTACTTGCGGAGGTCGTTGAGATAACGCGGGTGAAACCGTTGGAAAACGTACACTTCCTCAAAAGGCAGGCAGCCCGTCCGGCCACAGGTGCCATCGCCCGTGCAATGGGCGAAGGGATCCCCGCCACAGACCGATCCGGGTCGAATCACGCGAATGTTGCGGATGTAGTTCGAGGGATTCGTGGCGGTGATGCGCAACAGGATACCCGCATTGGTCGCCTGGGCCACATCCAAGACGTGCCTGCCGTCGCGGGAGAGCTGCGGGTTGAAGGTGGCGTCGAAGCTGTATTCCAGGGTGCCCTCGCCCTCGTACAGGACGACGTAGCGACCCGGCGCGTAGGTGCCGGCGGCGCCGTTCAGCATCAGGGCCGCGACGGAGCGGTAGGTGCGGGTTGCATCGTTCGCCGCCGGCAGGGAGCGAACCCAGCCGTTCTCGTCCAGGTCCAGCACGTCCTGTTCGCTGGTGTCGAATAGGTCCGCTGTCTGGGTGAACCAACCGCCGGAGCTCTTGAACACATCGAGCAGGGTCCACTCGGTGGACCAATAATTGAGGTCGTGGATGTTCACACCGACCGCGGACCGGGCGTTTTCCCGGTTCACGGGAAACCAGTCGACGTGGCAGGTGGCCTCGAAACCGCTTTCGTAGTATTCGACGCGAATGTCGTGAACGCCGCCGGCCAAATCGACCTGTCGGCTGTAATTGGTGGCGTTCTGGTCCCGCCAGGCATCGATGACCGGAGTGTCGTCGACGAAAACGCGGATACCGTCGTCCGCGGTGGCGCGAAACAGATACCGACCGCCCTCCAGTTGGAATCGACCGCGCCAGCGTGCGGAAAATCGGTCGTTGTCGATGCCGCGGCCGGGCCCGCCGTAGGACCAGTTGTGGTGAATGGCGGTCGTTTCACCGGTCAGGGCCGGTTCGCCATCGAGGGTGGTGTTGTTGAAGAATTCCGCGCAGAACTTGCCGAGGGAGGTGCTGCAACCGGTGCCCTGTTCGGACTTGCGCCAGCTCAGTTCGAGCACGGCGAACGCGGTCTCGTCCAATCGTGCGAGCTGGATTTCATGGATGCCCGCTTCCAGGTCCACCTCGGCGTGAAACGTATCCGTGCCGGTGCCCGTTGCGGTTTCCAGCACGGGAGCGCCGTCGATCGAAAGCCTGACCGCCTTGTTGCCGATCACTTGGAAACGGTAGCGACCGGCTTCGTGGAAGGTGTACGACCGCGTCCAGGCTCCGGCGACCAGGAAAATGTGCTCGCTGCGCGCTCCCTGGACATGTTGGCTCTCGTCAACCTCGAGGGGTGCGCGCCATGCGCGGTCCAACCGTTCGTTACCCAGGAGGAACGGGGCCATCACCAACAAAAGGGGGAGCCACCGTGGGCAAAAGGACTGGCGAGGTGTTTTGCGCGCGATAGGCGGTACTTGGATGGAAGTCGCGGGGCTGGCGTTCAAGGTGGCTCCTTGTGAGGGAATGGCGATCCGGTGCGCTCTAACTATATGGAACAGGGACGTGCCTCGATTCGTTTCACTGGCGGCTGCGAGGCTGTCGGTGGCATCCGCTGTGGCGCCCGGCCCCAAGCGCGTTCGGGAGCGGGTTCCGGATCACAGCCGCGCGATCGCTCGATCGGCGTGCGTGGAAATGGTCATGGTCGCAGCTTCCCGGAGGGAACCCGTCGACATGGCTTGGGAGTGGATGTTTCCTGCACCACGAAGCAGAGCATCGAGACAATTTGGCATCGAGGGCCATCGAGTCGGTCGATCATGACCGAAAAAATGAAAGTATGCGTTACCCATGAGCACCGACGAGCTGTTGTGTCGAAGCCGGCTGAAAATCCGCCGGTAGGGCGTCGAATGCCCGGCATTGTAGCATGGGCGAATTCGGAAGGGGATTTGGGGGGCGGATTTATGGGGAAAGATACCCCGTCTTCCGGTGCCGGACAAAGAGCTTGACTTGAGAAAATTCGAACACCAATAATAGGCTCGATCCCGGTGACACACAGGTACTTTGCGGTGTTTGGCGCTCGCTCGCACTGGGTCGTGCTGTGTGTGGAGCAAACCGGGTATCGGGACCAGATTCCCGCAATGGTTCGGCCGGCCGCAAACGTTTCGTACATCGATCGGCCATACTCGAGATGGGGCATGAATCGCCATGTTGTTTTCGGAGCCCGCGTTTCTATTATTCTTCCTGCCAATTTTGTTTGCGGTTTATTTCGCGGTTCCCAAGGTGCTGCGCAATTCGGTGCTGTTGATTTTCAGCCTGGGTTTCTACGCTTACGGCGAAAAGCTGTTCGTGCTGCTCATGCTGTTTTCCATCCTCTTTAATTATGTGGTCGGCATCGGCATCGACAAAACCGGATCCGAGCGCGGCCGCAAAGCTTGGCTTGTTCTGGGTATCGTCGGCGACTTGGCGCTCCTGATCGCGTTCAAGTACGCCAATTTCCTCGTGGACAACCTCAATGTGGTGCTCGCCGGCATCGGTGCGGAACCCATCCCTCTCGCGCCGGTCCATTTGCCCATCGGCATCTCGTTTTTCACGTTTCAGGCGATGTCCTACGTGATCGACCTCTATCGGCGCGAGGTCGAGGTCCAGTCGAATCCGCTGGATTTGGCGCTCTACATCTCCCTGTTTCCACAATTGATCGCGGGCCCCATCGTTCGCTACCACGACATTTCGCTCCAGTTGAAACGGCGTCGCATCAGCGTGGGCACCTTTGCCTATGGGATCGAGCGCTTCCTGGTGGGCCTCGGCAAAAAAATGGTGATCGCCAATGCGGTGGCCTATCCCGCGGACCAAATTTTCGGGTTGCCCGACGACGAGATCACCACCAGCCTGGCCTGGCTGGGCATCATTTGTTACACCCTCCAGATCTACTTCGACTTCTCCGGGTACTCGGACATGGCGATCGGCCTCGGCCGCATGTTTGGATTCAAGTTCCTGGAAAACTTCAATTACCCCTACATCAGCCAAAGCATCACGGAATTCTGGCGGCGCTGGCACATCAGCCTTTCCAGTTGGTACCGGGACTACCTCTACATCCCCCTGGGCGGGAACCGCGTCTCGTCGCGGCGCACCTACTTCAACTTGATGATGGTGTTCTTCCTCTGCGGCCTCTGGCATGGATCCAGTTGGAACTTCGTGATTTGGGGCATGTACCACGGCGGTTTCCTGATCGTGGAGCGATTCGGGTTCAAGGCTATTCTGGATCGTGGTCCGCGGGTCGTGCGCCACCTGTACGTCATGATCGTCGCCATGATCGGCTGGGTGTTCTTCCGGGCGGAAACCCTGCCTCAATCCCTGACCTTCCTCGGCGCCATGTTCGGATTCGGATCCGACGATAGCGGGGCGCGGTTGCTGGTGCACTTCCTGGATCGCGAATTGGCGGTCATGATTCTCGTCGGTGCCGTCGGTTCGATCAATCTCGTGCCCTGGTGCACGGCCCGCTTCAAACGGTTCTGTCAGCAAAAGCCGAAGGAAACCGCCCACGCCTGGCAGACCGCGAGCCGTGTCTTCAAGTGGGTTTCCTTGACCGCGATCCTGCTATATGCGCTTATGCTGATGGCCGCGGGCAGCTACAATCCCTTTATCTACTTCCGGTTTTAAGAGAGGTCGGCGTTGTACAGCAGAAGACGCGCGAAGTGGTATCACATCCTTTTGATCGGGATGTTCTTTTTCGTGATTCTCATGCCCGGCATCGATATGCTCGTCGGCATCGACCGCACGCCCGTCGCGGGCACCACCGCACCCTTTCCGGAGTACCGGGGCGGACTGCGGGGGCTGGCCAGCCTGCCCGGTCAGTTCAAGTGGTATTTCAGCGACAACTTCGGGTTCCGTCCCTTTTTCATCCAGCTTCACGGCCTGTACAAGGCCCATTTTTGGAAGGCCAGCGGGTCGGGCAAGGTGCTCCTGGGCAAGGAAGGCTGGCTTTATTACCGGGACGAGCAGACCTTGGACGACTATCGCAACCTGTATCCCTTCGATGAGAAGAGCCTCGGGACCTGGGTCGACATGCTGGCCGCACGCCAACGCTTCTGCGATGCGCGGGGCATCGACTACGTGTTCTCCATATCGCCAAACAAACCTGGCATTTATCCCGAGTACCTGCCGGATGGCTGGGCCCCGTTGGCTCGCCCCAAACGGCTGGATCAACTACAGGCGGCGGTGGCCCGGCGCCTGCCGTCGGTCCACATGGTCGATGTGCGACCGGCCTTGCTGGCGGCCCGAAAAGACCACTTGATCTACTATGAGACCGATACTCACTGGAACCAACTGGGCGCATTCGTGGGATACCGAGAGATCATGGCGGCGCTGGCCCAGAGATACAGCGACTTGGACGTGCCCTCGCTCGAAGACATCACCATCGAGACCGAGCCCAGCGATGGTGGCGACCTGGCGCGGATGATGGGTCTCAAGTTCGTGACGGACGAGCCCTTGGTCACGCCAGTTTTCCCCCAGGCCAGGCAGGTGATTCGAGAGAAGGATGGCACTCCGTTGGATGTGGCGGTCAAGGATATCCTGAAGGGAGAAGAGGGACTGGTGACCCTTTGCGAAGAGGGCGAGATCGAATCGGCCGTCGTGATCCACGATTCCTTCGGGCAGGCGTTGATTCCCCTGTTGGCGAGGCACTTCAAGCGCGCCACCTTCGTTTGGTCCAACAGTTTCGAGCCCGAATTGGTGGAGAAAGAGAAGCCGGCCGTCGTCATTCAGCAGTTGGTGGAACGGCGCTTGGTGAATTGGGAACCCGAGCCCGAATTCGAGGCCCCCGCGAAGCCGACCAACTAAGTTCCCGTTCAGGCCGAGGGCTGAATTGCCGGACAAATGGGCTCAGGGGAGAAACCAATCGAAGCGAACCAGCGGGCATGCCCGGCTCGATTTCGAGAAAGAAACAACGCAAAGCGAGGCAGCATGGTGTGCTCGGCTTTCGAAGAGAGTCGTCGGGCCAGGTAAGTGTGGCGGCTCGCCGCACATTCCGAAGCCGAATGCGTCAATGCTCCCGCTACAGGCGATGCTTCGCTCTTTTAAATCCCGAACATGCGAACCGTGAATTGCTTCGACAAGTCGGACCAGCGGCCTTACCGGCCCTGCCCATCCTACCGCGGTACCGACTCTCAAAGCATGCGGGAACTCTGATCATGGATCGCCTCGACAAGTTCAGCCAGCGGGCTTACCGCCCCTGCTGAACCTACCGGGCACGACGTATCTTTCGGCATGCGGGGGCTCCGACAACCTTTTTTTCAAATGAGCGGAAGAGGTCGGGTCTCGTCAACTTGGGAACAGCGACGTGACGGCCTCGACCGCTTTTTGGAATCGTTCCTCCCAGCTTCCGCTGATGACCACGTACGGGAATCCCTTCGATTCCAGAAGATCCCGGCAACGCTCGAAAAAGGCGCGGCGCTCTTCCGGAAGGTAGCGAACGGAATCGTCCACGTAGGGCACATCGACGTCGGTCAGCAGATGGAGGTCGTAGGCGTGGGCCGCGGCCGCCTCTTCGATCCAAGCGGGGCAATCACCGAACAGTGTGCGGCTCCAGATGGTCGTGAGCCAGAGGTTGGTATCGCACACCAGGAGGCGGTTCGCGTTCGGCGCGGTGGCTCGCTCGGCGGCGATCTGGCCCCGCGCGATGATCTCGATGTCCGCCGATTCGATCGCGCCGCCCTGCGCTTCCAGGTGTGTGCGCGCATACTCGGGCACCGCCGCCGTGTGGAAATGCGCGGCGAGATCGCGTGTGAGCGTGCTCTTTCCCGTCGATTCGGGGCCGAACACACAGACGCGTTTCGCGAAATAGGGCCGCACCACCCTCGGAAGGTATTTCCAGTGTCGCCAAGGATCCGCTCGGATCGAGGTCCCGCTGATCGGCACCGTGGTGCGGTCGGGATCTACCGGGACGTAGCGTGCGCCAAGCTCGTCGGCCAAACGGTGGCCGTAGGTTTCGGAAGCGAAAACGAATTGCGGCGATATCGGCAGGACCTCCAACAACGCCTCCCGCCAGAGATCCCAGAAACGGGGGTGCTCGTGCGGATATTGCGGCAGCTCTCGGTCGAGATGGATCACCTCCGCCCCAGGCATGAGTTGCTTGATCCAGCCATGTCGCAGGTGGCCCGGAATCGGCTCGCTGGCGAGCGTGCCCACCACCACGAAAAGGCGGTCGCACCAGGACTGGGCGAAGTCCAGCAAATAGAGGTGTCCGAGATGTGGTGGCAGGAATTTGCCGAGCACGAGACCGGTTTTGGTGTTTTCAGGCATGGCGTTCCTCGCGGGTTCTTTGTCGCTGCGCGTCGGTTTCATGGTGGCGCGTACTTGTGCCAAGCCGATTTCCCCGCAAGATGCCCAGGGAATCCAGGAAGTTCGCCAAGTAGGCACGATCGACTTTGGGGCAAAGGGGTCCTGGATGTCCCAGCGCCCCGCAGGTGGCCGCCTCGCTGAAGCGGACACCCGTGCTGCCGAACAGCCGGTATGCGGACGGGTGTCTGGTGTCCGGCTGGCAGAGGTCCAGGCACAGGTCGAAGCCCTGGGTTTCGTGTTGATCCCTCGCCCTGCCAGCCATGTCTTCGAGCCGTTGCGTAAACCGATTTCGGGAAACCGAATCCAGGTGCACTCCCTGGTACCGCATCGCGTGGGCGAGGTCGGCCAGGCTGACGGGACGTCGATTGACGATGTGAACACAGTCTTCGAGGCAATCTCGGTCCAGCAACTCGGTCGCGATGCGGACCGCGGTCCCGATGGGTGTGACGTCGGTCCATAGTCCCGGCAGCGGATCGGGCACGCAACCCAATCGATGCAAGGCTTTCAGGAACATGGCCAGATTGTCGGATCGGGTGAGGACGCCTGTGTCCGGATCGGCCGTCAGGAGACCCAGCCGAACCACCGTGGTCCTTCCCGGATGATCCAGCAGGCGCACCAAGCGCTCCGACGCCCATTTGCTGGCCGCGTAACCTCCGCGGATCCGCCCTGCCTTGGGCAAGGGGGTCCGTTCGTCGATGGTCTCCGGCGAGGGTCGACAGCCGCTGACCGCGATCAGGGAGCCGCCGAAAAAAAAGTGTTTGGGCCTTCCGATTCTGCAAAGTTCCATCGCGTGGGCGGTGCCGACGACATTGGTCTCGCGCAAGGCGTGGTAATGAGCCGTCCCGCTCAACGAGGCACCCAAATGACAAATGGTATCGATCCGTTCACCGAGGGTCCGCCAGTCCATGGGTGACAATCCCAACTTCGGTCGCGTCAGGTCGCCGTAGATCACCGTCAGGCGCGACTGCATTCGTGCGGCGGCCGGCGCAACGTCGGTGCCCAGCAGGCCACATATCCTCTCGCGGGCAGCGTCGCGATCGGAGCCGCGAACCAGTACCGTGATGTGCCGGGAACTGTGCGTCAACAGGCGGCGAAGCAACGGCAAACCGAAAAACCCCGTGGCACCCGTGAGCAACACCCGGGTGTTTTGCGCCGGATTGGGACCGGTGAATCTGGGTTCGGGTGGGGGGAGCGTGCTCAGGATTTGGCGAACGTCTCGTTCGAGATCGGTTACCTCGCAGTAATCGTGGTCCGAGGTCTCGCGTTGGGAGGCGGAAGCCAAATAGGCCACTTGGGATGCCATGGTCGGATGGGTCCAGATGGCCGAAGCCGGTAAAGCCAATCCTCGGCTCCTGGCTGCGAACGAAAGTCTGAGCGCGGCCAGGGAGTCACCGCCCATTTCGAAGAAATCGTCGGAGCCGGCAAAGCCGCTTTTCCCCAAGACATGGTGCCAGAGTTCGTCGATGGTCGCTTCGAGCTTCGCCGGGCACCGGTCGGGTTTTTCTTCGTCGTTTCGATCGAGGCGTGGCGCCGGTTCCACCCGGTCCGCGTGAACCATGTCGGCCAAACGCGTCAGGTCGGTTTTGCCGGATGCGGTCTCCGGCAGCGATTCCCGTTGGATGAATGTGGCCGGCACCATCCAATGGGGCAGTCGCTCTTCGGCAAACCGGGTCAGCTCGTCCCCGTCACAGCCGTCCTTGCACACCACGAACGCGATCAAAACGGCATCGGCATCCTGGCCCGAGCGGATCACGGCGGCGCGGGACACGTTGGGATGCTTCGAGAGCTGACTTTCGATTTCCTCCGGGGCGATCAGGCGGCCGCGTAATTTGAGTTGCCGATCGCGGCGACCCAAAAACTCGAAGTTGCCGCCTTCGAGTTCGCGCACCAGATCGCCTGTTCGATACCAACGCGTGCCGTCGTGTGTGATGAATCGCCGTTCGGTCAGGTTCGGCGCATTGCGGTAACCGCGCGCCAACTGGGGGCCGGCGATCCACAATTCCCCCATCTCACCCGGGCTGCACGGCTCGCCACCTTCCCGACTGACGCGATAATGGTTGTGGGGGAAGGGGAGGCCGATGAGCGCCCGGTTCCAGCTTGCATCACAGACCGTCAATCCGGTGCAGACCGTCGCCTCCGTGGGGCCGTACACGTTGACCAGCCGCAATCGGGAACTCCAGGCGCGGATGACTTCCTCGGCGCAAATTTCGCCGCCGATGACCACCGTGCGCAATGTGGCCGGCAACCGGCTCGTGGGCAGAAAGGGGAGCAACGCGGGCGGCAGGTCCACGTGGGTGATTCCGTGGGTTGCAAGCCAGGTCGGCAACCCAGGCCCCGGCGTGAGGCGGGCCCGGGGTTCGATGTGCAGGGCCGCGCCCGAAAGCAGGCTGCAGCCGATGTCCGAAACCGAGGCGTCGAAGGCCGGAGAAAGCAGCCACAGCAGCCTGCTTTCCGCAGACATCCGAAAGGCCTCGATTTGCGCCTCCAGCATCGGCACGATCCCGCGATGGCAGACCTCCACGCCCTTCGGACGACCGGTGGTTCCGGAGGTATAGATGAGGTAGGCGAGTCCATCGTCCGAGAAAGCGCGCGCTACCTGCGGCGTGTGCCTCGTGTTGTTCCTGGGTTCGGGATCCGAAGCCCTGCGAATCGCCAAAGACGAAAGTTCCCCAGGTGCGCCTTCTGTCCGGAGCAGCAAGCGGGGACGGGCGTCCTGCAGCACCGTCTGGCGCCGCTGTTCCGGCCAATTGGGATCCAGAGGCAGAAAGGCCGCTTCGGCGAACCAACAACCCAACATGGCGATGACGAAATTCGGGCAGCGACCCATGTCCAGGGCCACCACGTCCTCCGGAGTGGCGCCCTCCCGACGTAACCGGAAACCCAAGTCGCGTGCGGCATCGAACAGTTCCCCGTGACTCAGGAGCACTTTTCCGCAGAGCACCAAAGCCGGACGGTCGGCCAATCGGCGGGCGATCGCCCCATAGCGAGCCAGGAAGTGGCCCGCGGGCGGCGATCCCGTGGCGGCCGGGGGGTCTTGTGACACGAAGCCAGGGCTCTCCTTGGATGCGAGGCCGCTCATAGTCGACCTCGTCCCCAGTTGCCGATCTCGTCCGGGCCCATGTGATCCGCAAACGTCGATCCACGAGAGCGGTTGTCCACGTTCGGCGCACCGCGACCCCGTTCGTGGTCTTCGCGGTGAACCGTGCGGAAGTCGACGCTGAAGCGCGTCCGACCCACGCTGTGCGGTCGTGTCCGGTGCAGGTGGGCGCCGGCGAAAATGATCAGGTCCCCGGCCTTGGCCTTCACGGCCTCCACCCGTTGCGGCTCGATCTCCTGTCTCAGTTGCGGGTAGGTGGAACTTCGGTCGCGTTCGGCGTTCTGCCAGCCGATCTTGCGGTCCCAGTCGTCCTGGACCCAGTCGTCGTAATCGAAGCACTCCGAATCGTTGCGCACCGGCCGATCGAAATACTCCGGGTAGAACTCGAAGCTGTCTTCCGGACCCATGTCGTGAAGCGCCAGGGACCAGGTGATCTGCGCCTGCGGATTGGCGTACCAGGTATCGCGATGGGGGTAATAGACCGGCGCCGCCTTGGGATCGCGAAAGCCACCGTCGGTGATGACCCGCAGCCGCATGGGATCGCAACGATGCGCTTCGCGCTGGAAGCCGCAGGCCTGCAAGAGGTCGAATACCGCGCGATGGTAGGGTTCGGTCCCGTAGAATCGCTTGCGTAGGTGCCCGATCCGCGAATAAAAACCAGGTTGATCCAGTCGGAATTGAGCCTCCCTGGCCGGCCCACTTTCGCCCAACTGCGCTTCGACGATCGCCCACATCTCGGCGGCCAATCGCCGCGTGGATGCGGTGGCCTCAAGGTGGAACACGTGGCCGTCGTACAGCATGGCCCTGGCCGTCGCGGAATCGGCCGGCAGGCGATCCTGGAAAAAGCCGAGGTCCGGGCTTTGCGGCATGGTTTTCATAAGGGCCTCCTGGCGATGCAGATACAGCGTGCGTGACCCATGTCCAATGGATCTCCGTCGGTGCCGCCGAACAGTTGGACGTCGCCAAAGCCTGCGGCGGCCAGCAGCTCGGCCAATTGGCTCGGTAGGTACAGTCTCACCGAAGAGGGGTTGGTGCGCCTGCTTCCATCGGGATGGACGATGGTCCACACCTGATCCAAGGATCCGCAGGCCAGATTCAGCGTGCTCTCCCGCAGGACGAGCCACTCGCCTTCGGTGGTGGCCCGACGCCGCACCATCACGGGTTGAAAGTGGGCGATCAGGTGGGCCATGTTGGGGAATTCCACCGCATAGGCGGCACCGGGTCGCAGCGATTCGAAGGCCCTGCGCGCCATGGCGAGGTTGGTTTCGTCGTTGGGACCGTTGCCGAAGCTGGTACCCCAATTGACGCCGGCATGGCAGGGTTCGGGGCTTCGGAAGCGCGTGGCATCGGCCGCCTCGAACCGTGCGGCCAGACCCAGTTCTTCGGCCTTGGCCCGGGCGCGTTCCGTATAGCGGGCGCACTGGTCGACCCCGATCACGCGGAGGCCCTCGGCCGCCAGGGCCAGGCTTTGGGTGCCGATGCCGCAGCACTGGTCGAACAGCAGGTCTCCGGGCTTCAGGTCGAGCATCCGCATCAGGAATCGGATTTCCCGTGCAAGGGCATCTTCGGATTGCCGCGTCAAGAACAGGTCGGCAATCGCATCGTCGTACAGGGTTTCCCACCAATTGGCTCGTGGTTCGCGCGTGACTTCGTTCATGATTCCCTATTTCCTGAAAAAGCGTTCTTGCAGCGCCGTTGCGGAAAGCAACGTCATCAGCAGCGGATCCCGACCGGATCCGGGTTCGAAACGACGATGGGGCAACCGATCCAAGAACCGCCGAACCTTGGCATGGTCGAAAAAGGGCAGGTCCCGGCAGGCTTGGCTTCGCAATCGATCCTGAACGATCTCGTGGGCGCGATCCGAGGGATCTCGCCACAGCGGCGGTGCCATGAAGGGATGCTTGCGGCGGGCGTAAACCTCCGCGGTCAAATGAGGGTGCATGGATTCGCGCAGGATGTGTTTCTCGATGAGATCGGTCGTTCCGCCAACCCGATTTGGGTGGATCTTCCAATCCAGGGGAAGTCGCCGCAACACATCGAACAGCACGTGATCGAGAAAGGGCAGCCGCCCCTCGACGGAGTGGGCCATTTCGGCGCCATCGCCGAGCGTCTTCAAGATGTACTGGGCCAGCGCGGTTTTGCTCCAGAGGTAACTGGACTGATCGACCGGGTGGCGATCCGCGAGTTGGCCCTGTAGGTCGAAGGATTGAAGCAGGTTCGCTTCGAAGGTCGTGACGGGATGGCGATCCTGCAGATCGTCTCGGAGGAATTCGCGCAGGCGGTAGCCCATGGCGGCCTTGGCCTCGAGAAAGGCGGGCACGAACCCCAGCGTTCGTCGGGTCATGGCCAGCGGCCAGCCGGCGGATTGGGTGAGCATGATGCCCCGGGAGGCTGGATTCGCATCCAACAGGCGGTGCTCCATGTCGGTACCCATGGCGTGGTGACGCAACCAGTCGAGCCGGAAATGGGGATAGCCGGCCAACACCTCGTCGGACCCTTCGCCGGTGAGCGCCACTTTGAAGCCGGCTTCGCGAATGGCGCGAGACAACAGGAACTTGGCGCTCAAGTGGCCGTTGATGGCCAATCCCTCGCTGTAATACACCGCGTCGGGCAAGCGCTCGAGCAGGTCCCGTTGGGTAACCGGGATTACCGTCAGCGGGGCTTCGAGAGCGGCGGCGGTTTGGCGCGCCAGGGAGGTTTCGTCGTAATCGGCGTCACTGAAGCCAATCGTGAAACAGGTGGGCGGTGTGCCGCGGACCCGCTTCACGAGGGCGGCGACCGTGCTCGAATCCAGGCCGCCACTCAAATGGCAACAGACCGGCACGTCGGCTCGCAGGCGATGGGTCACCGCTTCTTTCAGCGCGTCACGGAAATCCTGAATCGGCGTCTCGGAATGATCGTTCGAGGGGTTTCCGGTCTGGCGATAGTCCAGGTCCCAATAAGGGCGCTCTTCGACGACGTCCTGGTGGATGCGGAGCAGGTGGCCCGGACGTACTTGGCGAACGCCGCGAAACAGGCTTTGCTCCGGCAGAAGATACTGGAAATGAGCTGCTTGTAGGAACGATGCCTCGTCCCATCCGGGGGCCGGGCCCATGGCGAACAGAGCTTTGGCCTCCGACGCCAACAGGATGCGGTTTTGGAAGCGGGTGTACACGAGGGGCTTGATGCCGAAGCGATCGCGCCCAGCGAACAGGCGCCGATACCGGTCATCCCAAAGTAGGAAGGCGAATTCACCGCGCAGGTCCTCCAGGCAGGCCGCGCCCTTTTCCTCATAGAGATGTACCAGGATTTCGCTGTCGGAACGGGTTTGGAAGCGGTGGCCGCGCCGCTCCAGGTCCGAGCGGATGCGTTCGAAGTCGTAGAATTCGCCATTGACCACGGCGCTGATGGAACCGTCTTCGTTGTGAAGGGGTTGACGACCGTTCTCCCCGCCGATGATGCGCAAGCGCGTGTGGCCCAGAGCGATGCGGCCAGACGGGTCGATCCAGCTACCGCGCCCGTCCGGGCCGCGGTGGTGCAAAGCGGCCAAACCGGACGACACATCGGCCGCCGAGGCGCCTCCGTCCAGGGAGTAGATGCCCAGAATGCCGCACATGGCTGCCTCCTTCACGCGGATCGGTGGGATGGGGTTTTGCGGCCAAAGCCGACCTGAAATCAAAGGGGATGAAGCGGGAATTCGGGGTCGGGGACCAGAAACGTTTTTCGCGATTCCGCTCGCTCGAACGCATCCCGGAACGCTTCGATGGGCAGGGCCTCCCCAAGCAGGTCGTTCAGATCCAGGCGGTTGTCGCACAGCAGCTCCAGAGCCGACGTGAAACAACCGTAAAACACGGGTTCCAGTACGATTCTGCGGCGCACGGCCAAGGCCAGGGGGAGATCGAGATTCCGGTCGGCGCGGCTTTTCAGCACGATGGTTCCTTCCGGCCGCACCGCGTGAAGCAGGCGTGCCAAAAGATCTGGCTGGGGGCAGGTTTCCACCGCGAAATCGAAAGCATCGGCGGGAAGTTCGGTATCGCCGGTTCCCAGAATGTGGATGCGCTCGAAGCCGTGTGCGGCCAAAATGCGCTGGGTGAGCCCGGCAATGCGGTTGTCGCCGTAGATCAGCCCCGTTTGTCGGGGATGAATGTGCGCTTGAAGCACCGCGGCGGATGCGGCGACCGGTTCCAGGTAGGCCGCGTGGCGCCACGGCAGGGTATCGGGAATGGGAAGCAGGGTGGATGAGGGGACGGACACGAAGGTGGCGAAGGCGCCATCTCGCTGCAAACCCAAATAGTTGGGCTGTGCACAAAGCCGGGATGGTCGTGCCCGGCAGGCCGGGCAGGCGCCGCAGGGAAGGACCGGGTTGACCGCCACTCGAGTTCCCAGGGGCAGGGTCTCGTGCTTTGACACCACGATGCCCGCAAACTCGTGACCCAGAACGCGGCCCTGTGGGACACCGAGAAGTCCGCTGGCCGCGGCGATATCGGTGCGACACACGCCCGCGAGCGCGACGCGCAGCAGCACTTCGCCCGCGGCTGGTGTGGGCAAGGGACGCGAGGCGAGTGTGGCGTGGGCACCGTTGGCGACCACGGCGGACATCAGGGAGGGAAGTTCGACGGTTGGAGCGGGCGAGGGCGAAATTCGGAAGGACATGGTTCACCTCCGCGGGAAGGGTAGGGGCGATATAGGCCGTGTCGGTCGCAGCGGCGATGTGATAAGATAGTGGCGCTGTGCCACTATTGGGCGTGTTTGAATAGTGGCATAGCGCCACTATTGTGTCAACAGGTTTTTCATGGACGAGTCCCGCTTCCTCGAACAATACGACATCCACCGCTTCGATGTGCCCCTGACCACCATTGACGTGGTTTGCTTCAGCTTGGTCGGAGAAACCTTGCACCTCCTGCTCGCACGGCGCGCCCACATGCCCTTTCACGGCGCTTGGGCCCTGCCGGGCGGTTTCATCGACCTCGCCGTCGATGGGAACCTCGACGATACCGTCGTCCGAAAAGTGGCCGCGAAGACCGGCATTCGCATGTCCTATCTGGAACAGGTCGAGACCATCGGCAACGCGGACCGCGATCCGCGCGGATGGTCCGTGACCTGTCTCTACCTGTCGTTGCTCGACCCCCAATCGAGGGAAGATCAGCAGGTAGACCAAAAACATGAGACTCGCTGGGTCGCACTGGATGACCTCGACGCCTTGGCCCTGGCGTTCGATCATGACCTGTTGGTCGAGAAGGCGGTTGCGAGGCTGCGGTCCAAAGCCCGCTATTCGTCTTTGCCGCTACATCTGCTGGCCGAGACCTTCACCCTCCAACAGGCCCAGCGCGTGTTCGAACTGGTCTTGGGTACACGCTTGGAGAAAAAGAGCTTCCGCCGCCGGCTGGGCGAGGCCGCGATACTCGAGGAGACCGGCGAGACCCTCGCCACGCGAACGCGGGGTGCCGCGCTCTATCGGTTGCGGCCCGACCACCGCGAACACCTGTTCCCGCGAACCATCGGCTGAGGTGTCCCATTTCAGGGGCGGCTCGTCTTCAGGCGATCAATCGCTCCACCGACCAGAACAGACCGAACCCGCCGATGATCAGCGAAATCGGCACGGCCAGACGGGGCCGGAAGAAGGTTTTCTCGCGAAACCAACCCACCGCCAGGAAGGCCAGGGCGATGACCGACAATTGACCCAGTTCGACGCCCAGGTTGAACGCGAACAGGGCGGGCATGAATTGGCCGCGCGGCAGGCCCAGCTCACCGAGTACGCCCGCGAAGCCGAGACCGTGCAACAGGCCGAAACCGAACACGATGCCCACGTGCGTCGCTTTCACCTTTCTATGGAAGATGTTCTCCACCGCGATGTAGACGATGGAAACGGCGATCAGGATCTCGACCGGCTGCGGTGGCAGACGAATCAAATCGGCCGCGGCCAGCCCCAACGTCAGGGTGTGGGCCAGGGTGAAGGCGGTCACCATGGCGACCAGCGGCTTCCAGCGACCGCAGAGCAGAAACAGGCCGAGCACGAACAGGATGTGGTCCAGACCGAAGGGCAGGATGTGCACGAACCCCAGGTAGAGGTAGCGGGTGAGCACTTCGAGCAGGGCGGGCGTGCGGGTGAGGTCGAGGGAAATGGGGGCGCTGCGCTCTCCCTGGGCCAACAGGACCGGGCCCATCGAGGTGGAGGCCTGGGGAAAGACGAGCTTCACGGGAGGAAAGGCGCGTGAGGCAAAGAAACCGAAATTGGCGCTGTTTTCGGGCACGGTACCCGTAAAGCGGACCCAGGTACCCAAATAACTGATGTCTTCGTCGTCCCTTTGGTGGTTCGCCGCCTGGATGTCCACGGAAAATGGTGCCGGTCGATCGTCGAAACGGATGCGAATGCGGCGCTGGAAAAAGTCGTCCATGTTGGCGAGCAGTCGACCCCGCTCCGCCTCGTGCATGGATTCCAGCCGGGCCGCGAGCTCCGCATCGTCGCTGGACTGCGGCACACCGAGCGCCAGCGCGTCGAGATCGCACTGCATGTCGATGACGAAGGAACCATCCTCGAAGGTGACGCGCGCTTCGGAGGTGGTGAATTCGTGGGCTTGGACGAGCAGCGGCGCCAGGAGAAATATCGGCAGAAGGGGGACGAGTTTCATGGTGTCGGTACCTCGGGCATGGGGAAAAGTACGGCGGAAAGGGAAGAGAAGCGCTGGAAAGACGACCGGGCCCGCGGGTCGACGGAACGCCGCCGACCCGCGGGCCCGGCCCGCAATCCGTCATTTGCCCGCTTTGAACGCGAACAGCTTGGAACGGCTGGCGATGTACAATACGCCGTTCGCTGGGGAAGGCGTGGTGTAGACCGCACTGCCCAGGTTGAACTCGCCCAATACCTTCGGGGTGCGTCCCGCCTGGAGAATGCAGATGTCGCCGTCCTCGTCACCGATGTAGATCTTGCCGTCGACCACCATGGTCGAGCCCCACACGGCGGCGAACAGATCGTGTTTCCACACCTGCTTGCCGGTCTTGAAATCGACGGCGTGCAGAATGCCGTCCAGTTCGGAGATGTAGATCAAGCCGTCGTGGATGGATGCCGTCGACATGGTGCGGCCGAACTCTTTGCCGCCGTAGTGCCACTTGGCGCCGGTCTTGGTGATGTCGCCGGTCTTGGTGGCGTCGATCGCGTAGAAATGGCCGATCCCCGATCCGTGTTCGGGATCCTGGCCGACACCGATGATGACCTGATCCTCGTGGACGACCGGGGTCGAAATCAGGTTGTTGCGGGTACCGGTACCGCCCAGCTCCCAAACGGAGTCCTTGGGGTTGCAGTCGAATTTCCAGATCAGCTTTCCGGACTTGGGCTCCAGTGAATACACCCAACCGTCGCCGCCGGGGAAAATGACCTGGGGTTTGCCCTTGATGACCGCGTAGGCCGGCGAGGACCACTGGCCGTGGAGAACTTTCTCCAGCTCGCCGTATTCCCACACCAACTTGCCGGTCTCGGCATCCACCGCGATGAAGCTGGGCGAGATGGGGGAGGGCAGGTTGAGGTGTCCTTCGTCGACGCCGTTGCCCGTGACGAGGAAGACCAGACCGTCCTTGACCAGGGGAGACGAGGTGGCCAGGTTGTGGGGAAACACACCCAGCTCTTCCATCATGTCGTAGGACCAGATGATGTCGCCGTGCTTGTCGCCCTTGTAGGTTTCGTTCTTGTAGGGGCCGTCGTTGCCGTTGGCCAGCCCTTCCACGTCGGCGCAGATCAGCTCGCAGCGGTTGTTGACGTAGTAGAGACGCTTGCCCACCACGTGCGGAGTGGAACAGACGCCCTGCAACGGCCAATCGTTGACGCGCCCGGCCTTCAGCTTGTCATGGACCATCTGCCACAAAAAGGCACCGTCCGATTCGCGGAAGGCCATGATCACCCCTTTGTCGCCCTTGATCTTGGGGTCGAGCTCGGCCTGGTTGTTGGTTCCGACAAAGATTTTTCCGTCGGAAATGACCGGGTTGCCGTAACTCTGCGAACCGAGCTGGGCCACCCATTTGAGCTCGGGATTGTCTTTGGCGGCCAATTTGGTGGGCATACCTTTTTCGGTATGGTTCACCATGTTGCGATGCAACTCGCCGCCCCATACCGGCCAATCGGCGGCGGGCGCCGCGGTGCCGATCACCGCGACCAAAAGGCAAAGGAAAACCTTGTGCATGAATGTCCTCACTTCATCGGTTGTTCCGAACCGGGAATCGTTGACGGGGGTCGGAGTAAGGTGGCGCGCCCTCATGGGTGTTGTTCCACCTTGACGTTGTCATAGAAAATTTCGGTACCGGGAGAGGTGTCGGTGATGGCCACCGAGTAGCCGTACAGACCCGGGCTGCCACCGGTGTTCGGGGCGGGGTCCGTCATCTCGATGGTCCATGCCTCGGGCTCTTCCGTGCCGCGCTCCCATACCTTGCCGCGGACGATGCCCTTGCCGTCGACAATATCGTACGACAGTTTCGCCGAATACCACTTCTCGGCTTCCCAAGCGAAGGGAACGTCGACCTGCAGTCGGGGCATGGGGTCCCAGGTCACCAACCGCACCACGCGCTTGCGCACCGTGCCCATCATGATCATGAAGTAACGGGAGTTGATGAGACCCATGTCCGGCACGAACCGCTTGCGCTTGGCCTTGCCGTAGATGTCGGCCTGAACGGTGTAACCCGCGGGCAACGGCGGCATGACGTAGTTGCGCATCCGCGCGAAGGGCGGATAGGGGTTGTTGGCCAATTTTTTCAGGACCTTGCCGCCGTCGAACGCGACGACCTGGCTCTTCGATTTGGAGGTGATCCAGCCCGCCGGCGGAACGCCTTCCTTCAAGTCCTCGAAGTCTTCCGTATAGGGAAGTTTGGGGAACACGCGCAGCCGCGCCGAAGTCTCCAGATCGCCGTATTTGGCGGTGACCACCCCACCCGAGGTGTTGGTGGTGGCGGACGCGGTGAACGTGGTACCGCTCAACTTGCCCGGCAGGCCCTTGAGGGCCAGCTCGGCCTTGACTTCACCCAGGGTGCGTCCCTTGGCGTCGAAGGCCTTGACCTCGTAGGATACCGAATCGCCCGCGCTCACCCAGGTCTCGGCGGGTACGAGCTGAATGCTCGCCGCCTTGCCGGAACCCTTCGGCGCCTTTTGCGATTTGGCGCGGCGTGCCTTGGCGGCCTTGGCCCCCTTTTTCTCGGTGCTGATGCAGTAAATGTCTTGAATGGTCGGCAGCAAAACCCGGTTCTGGGCCACCGCCGGCGATCCGAAGATTTCGATGGGTGAGCCGTCTTCCTGGCGGAAAACCTCCTCATCCAGGCGTTTGGCCCCTTTTCTGGAGACTTCCAGGATGTGGTAGGCCCCGTTCATTTCGCCGATGTAGACCTTGCCGTCCACGTAGACTCCCGAGCCGCGGGCCGCCGTGCCGTAGTTGAAGGACCAGAGCTCCTTACCGGTGGCCGGGTCGATCCCGTAGAGGTTGCCGGAGTTGTCCGAAACCATCAGGAGCTTGTCGGCCAGGGTCGGTGAACTGTATCCGACGGCCAACCCGTCGATCCGCCACAGTTCCTTGCCGGTGGCGGCGTCGAGGGCCAGCAAGCGGCCCATGTCCGCACTTTCCAGGTTTTCCTCGCTGTGCCCGATGAAGACGCGCCCGTCCGCGTAGGCCGGTGATACGTTGATGCCGCGTTTGCTGAAGGGATGACTCCAGACCAGCTCTCCGGTGTCGGCGCGAAGGGCCTGAATGGTGCCGTCGGCCATGCCGCTGAAGAAGAGCCGCTGGTCGTCCACCGTCGCCAGCAGCGGGATCGAGTAGGTGGTGTCCAGGGGTCGGCCGCTGGTCGTCGACCACCACAGGGTCTCACCGGTTTTCTTGTCGAGCGCCAGAAAACGGTGGTTGGGTCTGGCGTGGGGACCCCAGCTACTGTTCATGACGCCGATCAACACCTTGTCGCCGTCGATGAAGGGCGAATGCACGCGACCGCCGTAACCGGAAATGCGGCCGAACTGTTCCGTCAGGGAGTGTTCCCAAACCAGTTTCCCGTCCCGATCCAGGCACATGAACAGGCCCTGAACGCCGTGAGCGTAGATGTATCCGGTCTCGGGATCGGCGGCCAGGGCCGCGTTGCCGACCCGGTGGGCCACGATATCGGTCAGGAACACGTTGAAACGATGCTCCCAAACCACCTTGCCGGTGTTGAAATCCAAGGCCATGACGCGTTCTTGGGCGGTTTCGCCCGTACCGGCCAGGTTGATGAGGTAGACGTGACCGTCCATGACGAGTGGGGCCGTGCGCGTCCCGTAGGGCGCGTGCCACAAAAGGTTTTCACCGGATTGCGACCAGGTGGAGGGAAGTCCGCGTGCCTCCGCGGTACCTTGCTGGCTGGCGCCGCGCCAATGGGTCCACTGATCGGTGCCCGCGAACGCGGCGAGGTGCAGGAATAAGCACATACTCAACAACGCGCCTGTTAGGTGCCTCATAAGTGATGTCTCCTGTTGCATTCATTTGAGGTGCTGTTTCGTTCGAGCGGTAAGCCGTTTGCGAGTCCCGCTTGTGGTGACCCGCGATGTGTTGTCGCGCGCGACCGTTCGAGGCTGCGGATCGCCGGGATGCATGTCTCGAGAATGACGCGCGCTGAATCCGAAAAATGGCCCAGTCGGGGCAACCGTCCCCTCATCGTCCCGCGAGGTTCGCGTGGCGCACACCATCGGTGTCGGCCCTGATTGGCCGAGGGGTTTGATTTCCGGTTTGGGCTGTGGGGCATGGAGTCGTCTCGAATGCATTCCGCAAATACGATGTCGGTTTGACGGTGAAGCGGTCCTCGTCATGGTGAACACGGCGCATCGCCAAAGAATCGTGTGGCAATCGCAACGGAATCGAAGGCTTGTGTAGCGTGAATCATACCGCAGTATCTTGGACCTTACGATTCTAAATCACAAAAGTTGAAGTGGTTGCGGCGTATGGCGACGCCTGGGAAACAGGTGATCCAACCCGATCCCTCGTCCTCACTCCAGGCCGCCTTCGCCGACGCTTTGCAACAAAAACCGTGGAGATGGGTATGGATTTGTCATAATGAATTTGGATTTCGAGGTTGTCATGGTTGTCCGCATGCAGGCGAATCGATCCAGGGGAATCGAGAGTCGTTCGATCTTCCCGCCTGGCCTGTTTCGTTCCAGGTGATGGATTCAGGCGCGTCCGAGAGCCCTTCGTTTCACGGGGCCGTTTGGGATCGGGCGAGATTGCACCCGCGGTGGCGCAGGACGCCGTTCTTTGAGGGTTTTCAACATTGTTTCCGAGAGAGGGTTTGGCATGAAGACGTTACAGGAAAAGGTCGCCGAGGGACGCGAACGCCTCGATGCTCAGGTGCGCGAGGTGGTGAATTGGCACTTCGACCCCGATACCGGCACGCCCTTTTGGTTGGAGTATGCCGCCAAGCTGGATTTCGATCCCAGGGATCGCATTCGCGGCTACGATGATTTGAAATTGCTGGGGAGTTTCCAGGACGAATGGTTGCGCCGCATCCCGGTGCGCAAGTGGATCCCGCAGGGCTTCGCGAACCAGCCGGTCTCCGTGTTCGAAACCGGCGGTTCCACCGGCGTTCCCAAATGCCGCATCAACATCAACGATTTTCGCGTGGACTACGAACTCTTCAGTGAAACGCTGAACGACGAGACCTTTCCTAAGGGGGCCGATTGGCTGATGGTCGGTCCCACGGGGCCGCGCCGCCTGAGGCTGGCCATCGAGCACCTGGCCCAACATCGCGGCGGCATTTGCTTCATGGTCGACCTGGATCCGCGTTGGGTGAACAAATTGATCAAATCCGGGAACCACAAGGAATTCATGGCCTACCGCCAGCACGTCGTGGATCAGGCGCTGGTCCGGCTCAAGGCCCATAAGACCATCAAATGCCTGTTCACCACCCCCAAATTGCTCGAGGCGATCTGCGAGAAGGTCGATCTGGAAGCGCTGGGCATCACCGGCATTTTTTGCGGTGGAACCGAGATGAACGCCCAATTCCACCGTTTCGCCAAGGAAGAGCTGGTCCCCAACATCGATTTCGTGCCCACCTACGGCAATACGCTCATGGGGTTGGCGTGCCACAAGCCCCACGTTCCCGGCGACGGGTACACCATCACCTACTATCCGCCGCTGCCCAGGGCCGTGTTCGAGCTGGTCGATCCCGATCGCCCGGAACGCACCGTGGATTACGGCGAGACCGGCAGGGTGATGCTGACGACCCTGACCAAGGAATTCTTCGTGCCGCGCTTCCTGGAGCGGGACGAAGGCGAGCGGGCCGAACCCATCGATCGCTATCCCTGGGACGGCGTGAGCGGCCTGCGCCTGTTCACCCGCTTCCAGGAGTCGGTGGTCGTGGGGGTCTATTGATGAAACACCTTCCCATCCTGCGCGCGGGACGACCCTACCGGAGCCTGACGCGCCAGACCTTGACCGACATTCGCAACGGAGCGCCGGTGGCGGAAGTGAGTCAGGCCAATGGGGGCTTGATCGCCCGCGACCTGCTGGGTTCGGCGGCGCGACAAAAAACCCTGGCCGCCCTGGACATGGCCACCTTGATCGACGCCTGTGCCCGGGCGGCCGACCTGTTCCTGGAGGCCGAGTTGCCCCTGGACGAAGCCTCGGGCACCACCCAGACCCGCGACGACTTTCTGGCCGACCAATCGGCCACGACCGGCTTGCCCCGCGTTCTATGTGAACGCAACATGGAGAAGATCGCCACGGCGTTGCGGCTCATGCCGGACATTTTGCGCGGTTTGAGCCGCGGGGTCGACTTGGATCGGGTCACCCGCGATTATCGCCGCGAGGCCGACGCACTCGGCGCGATTCTGCCCAGCAACTCGCCGGGCGTCCATTCGCTGTGGGTACCCGCCCTGGCGATGAAGGTTCCCGTGGTTCTCAAACCCGGAGCCCAGGAGCCCTGGACCCCGATGCGCATCGCCCAGGCGATGATCTCCGCGGGTTTTCCCGCCGAGGCCTTCGGCTTCTATCCCACCGATCACACCGGCGCCGGCGAGATCCTGATGCGTTGCCAACGCGCGCTGTTCTTTGGCGACGCGCGCACGGTCGACGCCTGGCGGGGCGAGGGCCGTATCCAGATCCACGGCCCGGGTTGGAGCAAGATGGTGCTGGACGGCCAGGCCGTCGATCGGCGCGAATCCCATATGGATGTATTGGTGGATGCGATCGCCGCCAATGGCGGTCGTTCCTGCGTGAACGCCTCGGCCGTTTGGGTTCCCCGGGATGGGAAGGCTCTGGCCGACGATCTCGCGCGCCGCCTCGCTGAGATTCAGGCCCGTCCCCTGGACGATGGTGCCGCCCAACTGGCCGCGTTCGCCAACCCCAAACTGGCCGAACTGCTGGACCAGCGCATCGAAGCCCAATTGGCCGAGGGCGGCGCCGAAGACATGACCGCCAAATACCGCAAGGGCCCGCGCCTGGTCACCTGCGACGGCTGCACCTTCCTCCTGCCCACCTTGATTTGGTGTGAGCGGGCCGATCATCCACTGGCCAAGGCCGAGTACCTGTTTCCCTTCGCCGCGGTGTGCGAAGTGCCCGAATCCGAAATGGCCGCCCGGCTGGGACCGACCCTGACCCTTTCGCTGGTGAGCGAGCGTCGGGATTTGATCGAAGCCATGTTGGACTGTCGCCATATCGACCGCATCAACATCGGAGCCATTCCGACCAACCGCGTCCGCTGGGACCAGCCGCACGAGGGCAACCTGTTCGAATTGCTGTACAAGCGACGCGCTGTCCAACGCGAACCGGTCTGAAACGAGAGGGGCCGAACTCTCCGATCAGCTATTCCATTCGGGAGGGGGCGACCCCTCTCGTCACCACGTCTTTTTGCCAACTTGCCAGAGAATAGGATGCTTATGACACATCACGATACCGAGTATCAACCCTTCGACCCCCATCGCGGTTTTGAATTCGTGCCCACCACGCGGGTCGTCTCGGGAGCTGGCCGATTGGCCGAAATCGGCCGCCTGGCCTTCGAGCTCGGCGCCGATCACGTGCTCCTGGTGACCGATGCGGGCCTTGTCCAGGCGGGACATGCCGATGCCGCGCGCGGTTTCCTCGAAGCGGCCGGTTTGCGCGTTTCACAGTTCGACGACGTCGTGGAAAACCCCACGACGACGACGGTCGAGTTGGGAACCCGATTCGCGCAGGACCTGGGTGACTTGAATTTGATCATCGCATTGGGCGGCGGGAGTGCGATGGACTGCGCCAAGGGCATCAATTTCCTCCTGACGAACGGCGGTCGCATGGAAGATTACTGGGGTTACGGCTTGGCTAAAAAGCCGCTGTTGCCCTCGATCGGGATCCCCACCACGGCCGGAACCGGCAGCGAAGGCCAGTCGTTTGCGCTCATCTCCCAGGAGGGAACCCATCGCAAGATGGCCTGCGGTGACCGCAAGGCGCGCTTTTCGGCCGTCATCCTGGATCCCGAACTGTTGTGCAGCCTGCCCGTCAACGTCATTGCCGCCACCGGCACCGACGCCATGACCCACGCCTTGGAGAGTTATGTCAGCACCCGCCGCAATCCGGTGTCGCAAATGTTCGCGCGCGAGGGGTGGCGGCTTCTGTCCCTGCGATTCGAAACCGTGTTGCAGGTCCAGGATCGGGTGGACGCATGGAGCGACATGTTGCTGGGCGCCCACTTCGCCGGCATGGCCATCGAACACTCGATGCTCGGCGGCGCCCACGCATCGGGTAATCCACTGACCGCCCATTTCGACGTGGCCCACGGCAGCGCAGTCGGCCTGATGCTGCCCCACGTCATTCGCTACAACCAGCAAGTGGTGCCCGAGTTGTACGAAGACCTGGCCCGCGTCAGCGGTTGGACCCCGGGCGAGTCGACCTCGCCGGGCGATTGGCTGGCGAAGGCCTTCCACGGGTATCTCGACGCCGCCGGTCTGCCCACCCGTCTCGGCATGTTCGGCATCGAGGATCACCACCTGGAGGAGCTGGCGGAAAACGCGACCACCCAATGGACGGGAAACTTCAATCCGAGGCCACTCGAAAAGGGCGATTTTCTCGACCTCTATCGAACGGCCCTCTAACCCTCCCGGTTACGACGGGCGATGGCTCGTCGACCGATCACCTGCCGGAAATCCGGCCGCGACACAGGTTCACCCGCCCCCATTTCGGAAGGAAATCCCCATGACACCTCGAAAACAACCCAATCATCGACGGGAATCCAGCGCGTTTTCGAGGGACTTTCCGAGCCGGGTCGGCCATGCGAATTAAGAACCGCCCCGGCGCGCGAAAAGGTACGGCGGCGGCTTTTTGGGTATTCTCCTGAAAAGGAGGGGCAGGTAAGAAAATTTCCATTAAAAAGCCTGGCTACTTGAATGTTACTAGGTGTTTATGGATAAAATGAGAACTGTCGCCTTTTCGTGATCCAGCCCACTTTGGAGTTGTAGGCACCCGTGATCAAATCCTTCCTTTTTCAAGCCGCGATACACGGGATCCTTCCTCGGGTCTCCGCCGCCGCCCTGCTGAGCGGGATGATCCTGTTGTTGCCCGCATCGGGCCAGGCTGAGGATGTCGCGGAGGATTGGCCCATGTACCGCGCCAACCCGTCCTTGACCGGTGCCGTAAAAGGGCATTTGGTCGACGAGCCGGCCCTGCTCTGGACGTTCGAGACCAAAGGCAACATTCAATCGAGCCCCGCGATCGTGGATGGCGTCGTCTACGTGGGCTCCATGGACGGATCTTTTTATGCGCTGAACCTTTCCGACGGGTCGCTCAAATGGCGCTTTCGCGCCGCCGACGAAATCAAGAGTTCGGCCCTGGTCCACGAGGGTCGCCTGTTTTTTGGCGACGAATCCGGCTTTTTCTATGCGTTGGACGCCCGCCTCGGTACCCTCGTCTGGCGGTACAAGACCGGCGGAAGCATCGTGTCTTCGGCCAACCTCGCCAACGGCCGCATTTATTTCGGATCCTACGATTACGTGCTCTATTGCATCGATCCCAGCGATGGGAACCTGTTTTGGCAGGCCGAAACCGACGGGTACGTGCACGCCACTCCGGTGCTCGTGAATAACAAAGTCATCATCGCCGGCTGCGACGGCATGGTGCGCCAGTACGACGCCGACGATGGCAAGCCCTTGGAGCAAATGGAGTTGGGAGGCTATGTCGCCAGCAGCCCGGCCACCGACGGCAGCCACATCTACCTGGGCACCTTTCAAAATCAGGTGGTCAAGCTGAATGCCACGACCCTGGTGGATGTCTGGCGCTACGAGCATCCGGAACGGCAATTCGTGTTCTACGGGTCACCGGCCCTGGTCGGGGATCGCGTGATCATCGGCGGTCGTGACAAGTTGATTCACGGGATCGATCGGGCAACTGGCAAAGGCATTTGGACGTACCCTGTTAGAGCGAAAATTGATGCTTCCCCGGCCGTGATCGGAGAAAAGGTGGTTTTAGGCGATATGTCCGGTCGATTGTTTGTGCTCGACAGTGCGACAGGTACCCGCATCTGGGTTTACGACACGGGCTCCGCCATCGCCGGCTCCCCCGCCTATTCTCGAGGTCGCGTCGTCGTCGGCCTGGAAAACGGTTTGTTGCTTTGTTTCGGTGAATCGACCGAAAATGATGTAGAAGCCAAGGAAGCTCTGTAAACTCTCTATCAAGGAGTGCCCCCACATGGAGACCTCTGGCAACGCCGCGCCTCGTCCCTCCGCGCCCGCAAAAACCGAAGTGGGCAGCGTTTTCATTTCGAATTACCCGCCTTTTTCCTTCTGGGGCGAAGAGGCCGTTCCCGATCTGCTGAACCGATTTCAACAACCCGTTCAGGCCGACGTGCCGATGGGGCTCTACCTGCACGTTCCCTTTTGTCGAAAACGCTGCAAGTTTTGTTATTTCAAGGTCTACACGGACAAGAACAGTCGCCAGATCCAAGCCTACCTGGATGCCGTGACCCGCGAGATCGAACGCGTCAGCGCATACCCCGCGGTCGCCGGCCGCAAACCGCGGTTCATCTACGTGGGCGGCGGCACGCCTTCGTACATCAGTGCGCGCCACCTGCGCGGCGTGTTCCGTGCGCTCGAAGCGCGATTCCCCTTCGACGAGGTTCAGGAGGTCACCTTCGAATGCGAGCCCGGCACCCTGACCCAGGCCAAGTTGGCCGCGATTCGCGAAGTGGGGGTGACCCGGCTCAGCCTCGGCGTGGAAAATTTCGACGATCAGATCCTCAGCGACAACGGACGGGCCCACATCTCCACCGAAATCTATCGCGTCCTGCCCTGGATCCGGGAGATGGGATTCGATCAGGTCAATATCGATTTGATCGCCGGCATGGTCGGCGAAACCTGGGATAACTGGAAAGCCAACATCGAAAAGGCGATCGAGGTCGACCCCGACAGCATCACCATCTATCAAATGGAGCTGCCCTACAACACCAAATATTCCCAGGGTCTGTTGAAAGGCGAGAGCGGTGAGGTGTTTGCCGATTGGGCCACCAAGCGGGCCTGGCATGATTATGCGATAAGCCGCCTGATCGAAGCTGGTTACGATGTTTCGAGCGGTTACACGATGGTCAAACGGGACAAGGCCTGCCGGTTCGTCTATCGCGATGCCCTGTGGCACGGTGCCGATTTGATTCCCCTGGGGTGTTCCAGCTTCGGTCATCTCGGCGGAGTACACTATCAAAACCATCCCTCCATCGAGCGTTATGTGGCCGCGATCGAGGCCGGGGAAGCGCCGCTGCGGCGCGCTTTCAAAACCAGCGAAACCGATCGACTTCGACGCGAAGCCCTGCTTCAACTCAAGATGGGCCGGTTACAGGTGCACCCGTTCCGCGAAAAGTATGGCGTGGATATCCGAGAAGTGTTCGCGGATCATTTGGATGATCTGGTGGCGACCGACATGGCGCATGTCGAGGGCGAGGAAATTCGGCTGACTCGGCAAGGTTTGCTTCGGGTGGATAGTCTTTTGCCCGGTTTTTATGAAGAAAAATACCGCGGGTCGCGTTATACCTGATTTCATAGCGACCCTTGTATAATATTGCTCTTAATGGGTTTCTTTCCTGTTATAGGGGTGTGGTGACATGCCCCGAGAGCAGTTATTATTAAAAAAAACATGATTTTTCTTGGAAAAGGCAAAAATTTGCGATGTAATACTGATTTTATAGATCCCTTTCTTTTACATGCCTTGGCCTGGGCTTACTTTGCCGTTCCGCCCTAGATCCGCCGTCTCCAATTCGGATCCTTTCTCGTGAAGGCCGCCTTATATCTTTTTTTCGGGTCGACGTTACTTTCACGGTTTGTACTTGGGTGCGCGTGCACGAGGCTTCCCTATGAACCGTATTTTGATTATGGAAAATGTCGGCTCTGTCGCGCAGTTGCTTTCCTATAAAATCCGCGCACGTCTTCAGTTTCCCGTCACACTCGCTCAATCCCCCCATCATGCTCGGCAGTTGGTGCGCGAATATGGCCCCAATTTCTTCGTGGGACTGATGGAATGGAACGAAACCGATATGTCGGTGGCCGATCTCGTGGCATTCACCGATGATCTGGGTTTGCCCATGATCGTTTTCGTCGACTCTCCCGGGCTCGAAGTGTCCGATTTGGATCAAGCCACCTTCATTGTCGACACCGTGCACAAGCGCAACATTCACGAAGTGGATTACGTGACCGGGCTGGTCCACCGGCTCTATCACAACCGTACCGTCAAGGTATTGGTCGTGGACGATGCCGCCTTTGCCCGCAAGCACATGCGCAATCTACTTGAACGGCATCAGTTGTCTGTGGTGGAGGCCAGCAATGGTTGGCAGGCGCTCGAGTTGTTGGAAGCACATCCCGACATTCGTCTCGCCGTGATCGACTATTTCATGCCGCGGATGGACGGGTTGGAATTGATCGGCAGGATACGCGACCGCCATCCCCCGGACGAAATGGCCATCATCGGCATTTCCGCCCACGATTCCGGCTCGGCACCGGAACGCCTGCTCAAGGGCGGCGCCAACGACTTTTTGGCAAAACCTTTTTCCAACGGCGAGTTCCTCTGTCGGGTCGTGCGCAACCTGGAGGATTTGGACTACCTCGAGGAGATCAAGGACGCCGCCTATCGCGATTACCTGACCGGACTCTACAATCGCCGCTATTTCATGGAAGCCGGGTGGAAACTGTTCGCCAACGGACGACGCGGCAACATCCACCTGTGTGTGGCCTTGATCGATGTAGACTTCTTCAAATCCATCAACGACAGCTTCGGTCACGACGTGGGCGATCGCGTGCTCTCCCAAATCGCCGAACTGTTGCAACTCCATTTACGCGAGGCCGACCTCGTCGCTCGCTTTGGTGGTGAAGAGTTTTGCGTGGCCGCACTCAATCTCGGCGATGTGGATGCCATTCGGTTGTTCGAAAAGGTTCGTCGGCTCATCGACGAACATCGCTTCCAGGTCGGCAGCAACATCTTGCGGGTGGCCGTCAGTATCGGCGTCTGCACCCACCTGGGCAACTCGCTCGAAGAAATGATCTGCGAAGCCGATCGCAGCCTCTATCGCGCCAAACACAAAGGGCGCAACAATGTGGTGGTTAACATGGCCTGATTCGTTCAGGCCGGGTGCAACCCGAGAGGACGTGCGGAGCCTCGTGCTCCGCACGCTTTTTCCGTCTACTTGCCTTGGCCCAAATGCATCAACGGGAGCGGGTTGGGGCTGTCGCCGTTGATGAAATAAATCTTCGCCGCGGGATCTTTCGACATTTCCTTCAGCGCCTCCATGGCTTGAAGCTGAAGGTACAGCGGATTCGAGCCGATGGCCTTGTTCAGTTTTTCGATCTCGTAGGCCCGTGCGTCGGCTAGGGTGCGGACCTGCGTGGCTTGTTCCTCGGCCGCACGGCGGCTGGCTTCCGCCTCTGCGATCGTTTGCTGCTGCTCCGTGCGGAAGCGTTCCAGTTCGGCCTTTTGCCGTTCCACGGCCTGCTCGCGCTCTTTTTTCGCTTCGATGGCGCGGGTGATGAACTCGGGCAGGGTGATGTCGCGAATCAGGACCGCTTCCACCTCGATACCCTTGGGTTGCAGGTAGCTCACCAGCTCCGTCAAAATCGAGGTCTGTAACCGCTGTTGGGTTTCTTCCAGGAAGAAGTCTTCGGCACGGGGGATGGATTTCCCCTGTTCACGAATCACGGATCTCAGTTTGGGAACGAGGTGGACCTGAATGGCGGCGTCGGCGGTTCCGGTTTCCTCGAGGATTTTGGGAGCCATGGTGTTGATGAGTTTATATTGAATCGAGACATCGACCGTGGTTTGAAGCTGATCTTGGGAGGGGACCATGGCCCGCTCCATGTGGGTCTTTTTCCTGGCGTCGTAAATTGTCCAGCGGTACAGCGGATTGACCAGGTGAAGGCCGGCCTCGTAGGGCTGATCTCGCACTTTCCCGAAGAGCGTGACCACGCCGACGTGGCCCGCCTCGATCGTTTTGATGCACTTGAATCCAGCAAGAATGACGATACCCACGACTGCGAGCGCCACGATGCCGCGAACGGAAATACCGTCCAAACTCGGCCCCTTTCCGCGCTGCGAGCTACCGGGTGTGTACTCCATGAAACCTCCTTGGCCCGCGAGGGCCACTTTGCATGCCATTGAGTTGAGATGAATAGGTGTATTCTAGCCGGGTTTCCCGTTCCGGGGACAACAACCGCTCGCCTTTTCGAGGTCGTGCCGCGAATGGGCGGTTATTTTTGGACCATTTCAAATTTCCTCCACATTTTTTGGTGAATATGAAACGCGCAAGCCTTTGGGGTCGGCGCTCGAAGAGTCGAGAGCTCGGCGGGTGCCACCCCATTTTTATGGGATTGCCCCTGGAATTCACAGTTTAGGTTGGTGAAAGTGGCCCGTACCGAGATCGTTCACGCGACTGATGTCGAATCCTCTCCTGGTTTGGATAAAGCCTGCATCGAGAGTCTTGAAGAGATTATTAGAAATGGTACCAAAGACAATTACTATTCGCTCTTTCTCATCTATGGCAGGGTCATGAACGGCACTTCTCTCGAGGATGCCGTGCACCTGTTCGCGACCGACGATCTGCGGTCCCTGTATGCACGAGGCTTTCTGGAAATGGACGGTATCAACCGCGTCTTGAATGGCGAGTCCCGGTCTTTCCCGATGCACCGGTGAGGTTTTCATCGACCTCGTGGACGGTTGCCGCTCGGGAGCGGCGATCGCGACGTCTGCTTTTCGAAGAGGTCCGGCCCGCACCCGCGTCTTGGAAAGAGCCACCGCTCACCGGCGTGGTGTCCAGACCCATTTGCCTTCGCGGTCGATGTACCCCGTCTTGTGTTCCACCTGGACCATGGCCAAACCGTTGCGAAAGGGTTCCGCCCAGTCGAAGGTCGCCGGAATGACCATTTTGCCCTTGCGGTCGATGTAGCCCCAGTGGCGTTTGACCCGAACCGCGGCCAAACCTTCCGAAAAGAGGGTGATTTTTTCTCCCACGATCGAAAAGCGGGGACTGATGACGAACTTGCCCTTGGCATCGATGAACCCGTAACCGCCGCGTTCCTGGGCCAGCGCGAGCCCCTCGTGGAAGGGGTAGGCGTAACGGAACCTGGGTTTGATGATCCAGTTGCCGTCGCGGTCGATGTATCCCCACAGCCGGTTCTCACGAGCGGGGGCCATGTCTCCCGCGAAGGATTTGATCATCTTGAACCTGCCCTGCTGGCTTTGCCGTTCGTCGCGATCGATGAACCAGGTGTCGCGGTTCCAGACCACCACGGCCAGGCCTTCCGAGAAGGTGGTGGCGGCCTGGTAGAAGGGATTGATCACGAAGCGGCCGTCGCGATCGATGTAGCCGTAGCGCTCGCAGATGCGAACCAGCGCGAGCCCATCCGAGAACAGATCCGCGTCGTCGAATTGAATGCGGATGGCCAACTCGCCCTTGGCGTCGATATAGCCCCACAGGGCGCCTTCACGCACGGCGCCGAGCCCTTCCGAGAAGGGGCGGGCCTCATCGAAACGGGGCGATAGCTCCAGCTCGCCCTGGCCGTTCATGTAGCCCCATTTACCGTCGATGACCACCGGGAAGAGCGCGGCTTCCCGATTCTCGAGCTTGCCCGTGGGCGGTGCGCCGCCCATCAATGCGGCAGAGCAGAACGCGGTCCAGAGAAGACAACCAAAACCAAAACGAGACGTCCGCACACCGAATTCCTTTGTTGGGAGATAGGTATAAGGCATGGATGCGGGAGGGTGGGATGCATCCAGGAGGGGAGAGACCGGGGCTGGGTCGATCCCGGTGGGAGGTGGGCGACCGATGCCCGGCGGGGTGGAGGGAGAGAAAAAAGATTCGCTTCTCTCATCGGCCCCAACCCACATTACTTGAAAACGGGTATGGTCTGGGTTTCGGCGAAGACTGGTGTAGATAGGTAGTTTTCGCTCTCGATTGGAGGCTGTTGGGATTTTTACCACGGATCACACCGATCGACACGAATCCGGAAACCAATCTCGGTCCCAACACTTCGGGCTCACCCAAGACCGGCCTTTTTTCCTGCGGTGAATGTGAAAATTAAACAGTTTAATCTAAAGCTGTTATGGGAGGGCTCTAGGGTAGACTCGCCGCTCATCCTCCCAGCCCTCTGCGAACTTCCAAGAAACCATTCGGGCTTTTTTTCGGTGAGGAAGAGACTGTCTCCTCAGCCACTTCGTGCCCATCTCAGTGAACTTTGTGGACTCTGTTGTAGAAAAAACCCTGCCTTGATGGCCACTGCGCCTACGAAGGAATCCCCTCCTCAGGTCGCGAATCGCGGTGGCGAGGGGTGCTTGATCAATCCCGCTTCTTCCGCATAGCGATAGAAGAGTGCAAGGCTGGCCAGCTCCGGTTCTCCCAGGTCGTAATGGATGTTGGTGTGGAAATAGTCGAGGATGTCGTTTTCGGGTAAGGGCCAGCGCGCGCGAATGTCGTCCATTCGGGTGGCGATGCGCGGCATGCCGTAGGCCTTGGCGCGATTCAAGATGTCGCAGACCGCCGCTGTGTTCGCACCCCTGCGGATGGCCCAGAAGGCGAAAACGAACGGCAAACCCGTGTCGCGGTTCCACTCGCGGGCCAGATCGATGTGATCCACATCCTGGGGGAGTGCGCGGAGGGCCGCATCGCCGATGATCAGCGCGGCGTCGGCCTCCGCGAGCATGGGCTCGGCCTGGGGCGTCATCGTGATGAACTGCGGCTGAAAGCCGAATCGACGGTGGAAGAGAATGCGCAACAACGCCACCGAAGACCGGGAAAAGCGGTCGAGGGCCACGGTTTTCACGTCCGAAAGCGGTTTGCGGGTGAGGATCAGCACCGAGCGGACTTCGTGCCGGCTGGCGATGCAGATACCGGGTGCGATTCGGAGGTTGGCAATGCGCTGGTACTCGATCGAAGAGATCAGGCCGACCTCGCAGCGGCCGCTGGCCAGGTTGTCGGCGCACTGGGAAGGGTAATCGAAGGTGAGGTCGACCTGGCCTTCGAACAGGCCGTCCTTGAACGCCATGTTGAGCGGCAACGCATTGAGGTAATCGATGATACTGAAGTGGATGAGCCCGTTGGCCAAGGTCATGGAGCCTGCCTTTCCGCGTCGAATGGGGCGCAGGCGCCCCGCATTGGATTAGCTGAAATCGCGGCCCAAAATGACCATCATGATGATGTAACCGATGGCCAGCGGCGCCAGGAAACGCAGGGAAAACAACAAGACTTGGAAGAACTTGTTGGGATTTCCGTTCTCGTCGAGCAGGTCCAGTTCCTCGGCCGAAATGCGCGAAGGCAGGATCCACCCGACAAACAGGGTGATCAGCATACCGCCCACCGGCAGGAACCAGTTACTGGCCATGTGGTCGAAGAGATTCATGAACCCGGCTTTGTTGGCGAAAAAGGTCTCGTTCAATTTGAAGAGAAATCCTTCGGTGGCTTGACCGAAAGGCTTGAGGCCGGAAAAGAAGTCCACCGCGCCGTTGGAAAGGGCGCAAAAGGTGGAAAACACGAAGATGGTGGAAGCCGCCACGCTGGTGGACTTGATCCGCGTCCACTCCAGTTTGTCGACCAGGAGGGAAACGACGACCTCGAGCAGCGAAATGGTGGAAGAAAGCGCCGCGAACCCGACCAGCACGTAGAAGATCGGCGCGAAAATTTTCCCGGCCGGCATGCCCGTGTAAAACATCTGTGGCAGGGTGACGAACAGCATGCCGGCGGTGCTCTTGCCCATCGAGTCACGAACCTGCGGGAAGGTGAACAGGATCGAGAACATGATGATGCAGGCCATGATGGCGATGAGCGTATCCAGCAGCACGATGGCGATGGACGACTTGACAATCGAATCGTGGCGTCCCATGTAGGACCCGTAGGTGATCATGGCGCCCATGCCCAGCGAGAGGGTGAAAAACGAGTGACCCAGGGCTTCCAACAGACCGTGACTGTTGATGGCGCTGGGCGTGAACAGGAACGCCAGCGCCTGGGAGGCGCCGTCGAGGGTGAAACTGTTGAGCACCAGCAGGACCAGGATCCCCAACAGGACCGGCATCAGCACCTTGGTGGCTTTCTCGATGCCGCCCGAAATACCGCCCATGACGATGAACGCGGTGACGGTGCTGAAAACGAAGGCCAACCCTACCTGAAGCGGACCGTTGCCCACGAATCCACCGAAATCCTGGCCACCGTCGAAACCGTTCAACGACCAATTGATGCAGTTGATGAAGGAGCTGATCGACCAGCCGGCCACGACCGCGTAAAAACTGAGAATCACCAAGCCGGCGATGACGCCCATCCAGCCGACGACCGACCACCATTTACCACCGGGCAGGCCTTTCGACATTTTCTCGAGCGCGGGAACGGGGCTGGCCTGGGCACGACGTCCGATCAGGATTTCCGCCATCATGATCGGCATACCAATCACCGCGATACACACCAGGTAGACGAGCACGAAGCCGCCGCCGTGGTTTTCCCAAGTGATATAGGGAAACTTCCACAAATTACCGAGACCGACGGCCGAGCCGGCTGCCGCCAGAATGAAACCCAGTGAACTGCTCCACTGATCGCGTTGTTTGGACACCCCTTGCCTCCTCGCTCCTCACCGGGAACGGCCCCTATTTAGTGGTCTACCGATCCAGCCCGGGTAGGGTATCTGCATGCTGTGTCGTGTCCAAACGATCCGGCTTCAAACCGCCAGGGAACAAATCCCTCCGTTTGCGGCGGTGTTTTTTTGGAACTGGCCCGTCTTCTCTGTGTAAATGTGCGGTGCGGGAGCAGGGAAACCGGAAGGATACAACACATGCAAAAACCCAAGAAATTGATGAAATTGTCCCGGAAAAAAAGATTCAAACATAAAGAATGGTTGATCCTAACCCAGCCATGAAATCCTGTCAATTGCAAGCACTTGGTCTGGCGGCGCTTGCCTGGGATCCCGCTGGGATGAACCGACTTTTGCCGCGGTGGGGGACCCCTGGACGGGTTGGGTCCCGGGATTCGGGATGCGGGGCGAGACCGGGTGTCGGCACGGCTGGACGGCTTTGTGCGCGGGGCGGCGGCGATCGAATTGGGGCTGGGGTTTCGGATCTGGTTTATGTACCGGCTAAGCACGTGATAGTATTCGTGTTGTCGGTGTAATCCCCTGAAGACCTACAATAGCGCCAAGCCAGTCTCACCCTTTGGGGCTTGGTGTCCAATCCGGTTCCCCTTTGGGCATTCCTTAAGGTTTGCTGCCAAAGGCCGATGATAGGTTTAGCTTCCGCCTCTATACCAAAATTTTTGCTGTAAGGGTCACATCTGATGCCTGTTACATGGATGCGTTGGAACAAGTCGAACGCCCTCCTGTCCAAAGGGATCGGCTCTACTTCGGCACGTCGCGAGGCCTGCGCTCGGCGATCGCGGCCGTCCCTTGCGCGGCTGGTCGCCGCACCACTGGCCATGTTGGCGGCGCATCCCCTGTTTGCCGCAGGCGGTGGGGGACACGGCAATTCGGACATTGTCTTTCCCAAACCCTTATCCAGTTACCACGACGGGAAACTGGAGAGCGTTCTGGACATCATGCTCCACCGTGCCCAGGAGGAACCGTTCAACGTCCTGGCCACGCTCGTCTTCTTTGCGGCCATTTGCCACACCTTCATGGCCGGCCGCTTTCTGAAACTGGCGCATCACTACGAACACATTCACGAGGAACGCATCGCGGCCGGCAAAGCCAAGCCCAACACCGGCCATATCGGGGCCGGCATTCTGCACTTCTTCGGCGAGGTCGAGGTCATTTTCGGCCTGTGGTCGGTGATTTTGCTTGGAACGGTCGCCTTCTATTACGACTGGAGCACGGCCGTCTACTACCTGGCCCACAAGGTCAATTTCACCGAACCCATTTTCGTCGTCGTCATCATGACCCTGTCCGCCACGCGGCCGATCCTCAAGTTGGCCGAAATGCTGATGTGGCGGGTCGCCAACTTTTTCGGCGGGATGCTGGTCGCCTGGTGGCTGACCATCCTCACGGTGGGGCCCATTCTCGGTTCGTTCATCACCGAGCCGGCCGCCATGACCATTTCCGCCCTGTTGCTTTCCCAAAAATTCTACGAGCTCAATCCCAAAGACAATTTGAAATACGCCACCATCGCGCTGCTCTTCGTCAACATTTCGGTCGGCGGGACCCTGACCCATTTCGCCGCGCCGCCGGTTCTGATGGTGGTCGGACCCTGGGAGTGGGATCTGGCGTTTATGCTCTCCAACTTCGGTTGGAAGGCCTGCATCGGCATCGTCATCGCCAACTACATCTATTACCGGATGTACAAAACGGACCTCGAAGCGCTGCAGTTGAAGTATGCGGTCGTGCGTCTGGGCAACGAACTGCGCGTACGGCACATGCCCCGTGAAGAGCTGCTCGCCGAGTTCGAGAAGATGGAAACCATTCTCAACGACCAACTTCGGTTCGGCGATGCACTGGACGACAAGTTCGAGGAAATCAAGGTTCGCATGCGGACCAACATCGTCCGAAAACTGGTGGGTCGCGACGTGGACCTGGACAGCGAGGAGGCGGAACGCCTGTTCGACGACCTGTTCGACAAGGAATTCACCCATTTCAAGGAAACGCCCATGAGCGGCGTCGAGCTGTTCGAGTGGGCCTTCGAGAATCGGTTCCGGGAAATCAAGCAGGCGGAAATGCAGCGCGCCGTTCCTGGCCTGTTGCCCAAACACATGCAGCCGCCCTTCCTGGACCCGGATTGGAATTCCCGGGAAGATTGGGTGCCCTGGTGGGTGATGGCGGTTCACGTGGCCTTCATGATCTGGACGGTGTTCAACGCCCACCACCCGGTTCTGTTCGTGGCCGGGCTCCTGTTTTTCCTGGGGTTCTCCCAAGCCACCTCCCACTACCAGAATTACCTGGATCTCAAGGGCCCCTTGTTGGTCGGTTTCTTCCTGGCCGGGTTGGTCATTCACGGCGGTGTCCAGGGCTGGTGGATCGCCCCGGTCCTGGGCAGCCTCTCCGAATTGCCCCTGATGGTGGGCGCCATCATCTTGACCTCGTTCAACGACAACGCCGCGATCACCTACCTCAGTACCCTGGTCCCGAACATGACCGACGAGCTCAAGCTGGCGGTCGTGGCGGGTGCGGTGACCGGCGGCGGGCTGACCGTGATCGCCAATGCGCCGAACCCGGCAGGCATGTCGATCCTGAAGGGGTACTTCAAAAACGGCGTATCGCCGATCGGGCTGGTACGTTACGCGTTGATTCCGACCGTGATCATGGGGGCTTGTTTCTACCTGCTCTGACCGGAGGGTTCGGCGTTGTGACGGCCGTTTATTGCTTCCTGGTTGGTTTTATTGCCTTTACCACAGAGTCGCCGCCCAGGCCGGGGGCCCGGGTTTCAGGTGGGTAACTGATCGAAGCGAATCGTTTGGGAGTTCCCGCATTCACGAAAGGGGCGTCGTGCCCGGTAGGTGCGCCCGCCCGGCGCACATTTTGAAGCCGACTGTTTTAATCGCGCCGACCCTCGAAAATATGTTGGAACTCCTCGCATGGATATCTTCGACAAGTTCATCCGGCGGATGAACCTACCTGGCACCACGAACCTCTCCGCATTCGGGCGCTCCAAACGCAGCTTGTTCCATCAGGCATTTTTAGCTTTATCTTCGAACTTTACAGAGTTTGTTACATAAGAGCCACGCACCAGCGGGCAAACCCGCTCGATTTCGAGAATGAAACAAGGCGAAGTGAGCTAGCATGGTGGTCCCGGCTGCCTGAGAGGGTTGTCATGCCAGGTAGGTGCGACCGCTGGTCGCACATTCCAAAGCTCCTGCTTCTATTGGTGCTTCGCTCTTTGGCGTCTCGCATCTGCGGAGTGTGGATCGCTTCGAAGTGTCGGCCGGGCCGGCCAACCTACTGCCGCGCCGATCCTCAAAGCATGCGGGAACTATGATCATGGATCGCTTCGACAAGTTCATCCGGCGGATGAACCTACCTGGCACGACGGATCTCTCGGCATCCGGGAACTCCGAGCGACTTTGTTTCAAGAGAGATCACAGAGGGCGCGGAGGTGAGGTCTTCCCTGTGTAGATCGCCTAGCGGTTGGGGGCAACCCTTTGGGAAATCCAACAGACGAGAACCGGAGGGCGGCCTTCGCGGTGGTGATGGGCGTGGTTGATCTGAAGGCATGTCCTGACATGGCCGCGGCGACCTCGTCGACCGGCGGGAACCGCGTACCGGTACTTACTTCACGTACACGGTTTTCACGTTGACGAATTCGCGGATACCGAAGATCGAGAGCTCGCGGCCGTAGCCCGAATCCCTGATGCCCCCGAACGGCAGGCGCGGATCGGAGCGCACGAAATCGTTGACGAAGCAGGCACCGGCCCGGAGTTCTTTTTCGGCGATTCGGTTGCCGCGTTCGATGTCCCGAGTGAAGATCGCCCCGCCCAAACCGAAACAGGAGTCGTTGGCCAGCCGAATGGCTTCGGCTTCGTCGCGGGCGGGCACGATGGCCGCGACCGGGCCGAACAGCTCCTCGCGGAATGCCGGGACGGTGGTCGGCACCTCGGTGAGCAGGGTCGGCGGGTAGAAGTATCCGTTGCCCGGTGGGATCTCGCCGCCCAGCTCCAGTTTGGCGCCGCCCGCCACACTCTCCCTCACCTGACGGTGAAGCTCGTCGCGCAGGTCGCGGCGGGCCATGGGACCCAGATCGAAAGAACCGGCGAAGGGATTGCCGAAGGTTTTGGTCGCCATCAGGTCGCGCACCCGTTTTTCAAATGCTTCGCGGACCGCGTCGACGACGATCAGGCGTTTGGCGGCGATGCAGCTCTGACCGCCGTTGATCAGTCGCGATGCGACGCATTTTTCCGCTGCGAGGGCGAGGTTCGCATCCTCCAGCACCAGGTAGGGATCGTTGCCGCCCAACTCCAACACCACTTTCTTCAGGGCCTGGCCGGCCAAGCCCGCCACGGCGCGACCGGCGCGCGTGCTTCCCGTCAACGTGACCGCCTGAATGGCATCGTCGGCGATGACCTGGGCCACGACCTCGTTTTCCGCTCTCAAGACGCGGCAACTGTCGGCCGGGAACCCGGCGTCGCGGAACAGGCTCTCGATCGCCTCGGCGCAGCCCGTGACGTTGGGTGCGTGTTTGAGGACGAAGGTGTTGCCGGCCATCATCGCCGGGGCGGCGAACCGGAATACCTGCCAGAACGGAAAGTTCCAGGGCATGATGGCCAGCACCGTGCCCAGCGGTCGAAAGCTGACGTAGCTGCGGCCCGCTTCGGTGGGAACGGGTTGGGATTCCAGGAATTGTGCGCCTTGTTCGGCGTAGTATTCACAAACCCAGGCACATTTCTCCACCTCGCCGGCCGATTCCGCGAGGGGTTTGCCCATCTCTTCCGACATGAGCCGCCCGAATTCTTCCTTGTTCTCGCGCAATTTCTTGGCCGCGTTGTTCAGGAGTTGGGCGCGTTGGGAAAAATCGGTGGTGCGCCAGGTCTGGTGGCATTCGTGGACACGGCGGACCAGGGCCAGCGCCTCTTCTTGGGATAGTACCGGATACTCGGCCAGCACTTCCGCGGTAGCGGGGTTGATGGAGACGTAAACCATACGTACCTCTGCGTTTGGAATCCTTTACCGCCCTGTCCGCTGCGGTGGATGCGCCGACGACCGGAAACCGGCGGCCGGTCGTGAACAGGTGCCGATCTGGGGGTCGTAAGTTGCGTCGTATGAACGAATTGTCCGAGGATGACCAGAGCCACTCTAACATGCCGCGATAGTGGGTGCAAGGTGCCAAAAGCCGAGGTTTTCACTGGCTTTTCAGCGCACTTTTCGAGGGCCGAGAATGAAATTGAAAATTCATTAAGCTGTTTAAATTAAAAGGTTTGTGTGATAGTGAGTTCTTGTGGTTTTTGACGGCTGCGTCGGCTGCGCCCAGCACCCGAGCGCGCGTCGCATTTCGGCCGTCCCGGAGGATCCCGGCGTGTTAGGATCTCGTCATGAAGCGCAAGATCGTGGGGTTTCACCAGGACGAAGAAGATCACTGGGTCGCCGATTTGGAATGCGGCCACGGCCAGCATGTACGTCACCTTCCGCCTTGGCAGAACCGGCCCTGGGTCGTGACCGCGGCAGGGCGTCGCAGGCACCTGGGCATCGAGCTGGAATGTAAGCGCTGCGAAGAAGCCTGAAGACTGGCCCGGCGAGGCCCGAGTGGTTTGGTGTGTGAGCGGTCGGTTTTCGGGAACCTTGGGGCCCAATGGCTCGGCGCCTACCACCAATCTCCGTCGGACAAGGCCTGCTTCAACCGCGAGAGGCCTTCGTCGATGGTGACTTTGGGTTGGTAGCCTAGATCGCGTTTGGCGGCCTCGATCGTGAACCAGTGGGCGGTGCCCAACTGGGCGGCCACGAAGCGCGTCATGAGCGGTTCCCGCTTGCGGCCCAGCAATCCGTAGACTCCTTCGAGCAGGGCGCCGGCCGCGTAGGCCGTGGTTGGCGAGACCCGTCGCGTAACCTCCGGAAGCCCGCCGGCTTGGAGGATGCCGTTGAGCAGTCGGCTCATCGGCACGGGTTCGTCGTTGGTGATGAAGTAGTTTTTGCCGCCGATGGGGGCCCCTGGCTGGAGCCGTTCCGCGGCGCACAGGTGGGCTTCCACGCAGTTGTCGATAAATACCGAATCCACCAGTTTCCCGTCACCGCCGACGAGGCGCAGCCGCCCGGCACGCCCCCGTTCGATCACGCGGGGCACCAGGTGGTTGTCACCGGGACCCCAAATCAGGTGGGGCCGTAGGGAGACCGTGGCCAGGTCCGCGTCGTTGTAGCCGTTGACCAGTTTTTCCGCCTCGGCCTTGGTGGCCGGGTAATGGGCCAAAAAGCGTTTCGGGTAGGGTGCGCTTTCGTCGATTCCTTCCTGGTCGCGGCCGTCGAACGTGACGCTGGGGGAGCTGGTGTACACGAAGCGCCGGACCTTCTGGTTCAGGCAGGCGCGCAGCAGGTTTTCGGTGCCGCCCACGTTGGTGCGGTGGAAATCCTCGAAGTCGCCCCAGACACCTGCCTTGGCGGCGGTGTGGTACACCAGGTCACAACCCGAAAGTGCCTTTTCGAGGAGCTCGCCGTCGCGATACAGATCGCCACGGACCTGTTCGACGCCCCATGCTTCGAGCTGGGCGTAGTTGCCGCGTTGAAACGTGCGGACTTCGGCGCCCATGTCGATCAGGCGTCGCACCAGCGCCAACCCAAGGAATCCGCCGCCACCGGTAACCAATACGCGCATGTGCACCTCCTCGTGAACGTGACCTCGAAGCGTAAAGCGCTATCTTGCAATGTCGCCGGGCGATTGGCAAGGGGATACCCAAGCGGATCGGGCGGACTCCGAGGGATGGAGGTCGGGTCGCTTTTGCGAGAGGGGCCGCCCTCTCCCATTTCCGTTGCCCATCCTGATTCGAGGTACTGTAAACTCGAAGCATCGGAATCCACGTCTATTTTTGTCAAAAGTCGCGACTCGTTGCGGCGAAGGGAGCACCCCATGAATGTCCTGAACCTCTTGAAATCATTTGACGACTTGTCGGAGTATTGGTCCCCGCGCGTCATCGGACGGGTGAACCAATCCTTTATAAAGATCGCGAAGGCCAAAGGCGAGATGGTTTGGCACGATCACTCGGAAGAAGACGAATTTTTCCTGGTTCTCAAAGGCGAGCTTCGCATCGATCTCGAAGATCGGGCGGTGATCCTGGGACCGATGGATACCTTCACCGTGCCGCATGGCGTGAAGCACCGTCCCGTCGCGAAGGAAGAGACCTGGCTGGTGCTGATCGAGCTGGCGAGCACCAAGCACACGGGCGATGTGGCGTCGGACCTCACCCGATCCGTGGATGACCAGTTGGAGTGGCTGAACGCCTGATCCGCCTTTTCGGCAGCGAACCGCTCTGACATATCACAGGCAGTTGCCTCGCGAAAACAAGACCTATCCCCACCACATCGTGCCCATCTCGAAATTGCGATTTTCGGAGACCTGGCACCGAAAACCCGATTCCGTGCCCATCCAGGCGGACCAACTCGGCAGTTGCGACCTTCACGTTTTTGGATGGGCACGAACGAAGGGCCCGGCTCCTTTTCAGCCGGGCCGATGTTGCGGTGTTTCAGCGTTCCCGCGGCGGGATGCGCCGATACAGTTCGAAAATCATCATGGCGCCACTGGTACCGTCGGCCAGGAACCACTTCACACCTTGGCCCTTCACCAGGGCCGATGGCGTGCCAGGTGTGCTGGTTTCAGCTATTTTGCTGGGATTTAAAGGGTTTTTAACGTTGAAAAAGACCAGTCCGTTGCCGCCGGTAGGTACCGCGAGACGTATGCCGTCCCAAACCAGGTTGGACGCCGTCCCCGGGATGTCGTAGTCGGTCGGCAAGAGTGTTTCGGCTTCCACGCGCGGCGCCGTGGGATCGCTCAGGTCGAGCGTGACCAGACGCCCCCGGTAGGCTTCGCGATCCTGCGCCAGTGCGAACGCGGTGCTTCCCTTTCCGGCGAAGGCGTTGAAGTCGAGCCCCGCATCCAGCCGGCCGGCCCATTGGGCGTTCGGCTGGGTCGGGTTCTCGATCAGGACCAGGCCTCGAATGTCGCCCACCAGAATCAGGTCGCCGGCCACGCCCAACGAAACGACGCGGTTGTATTCCGGGTCGTTTTCTACCAAGAGTCGGTTCACTTCCACCAGTTCCCGGTTTTCCTCGATGCGCATGATCCTGATTTGCGTGTCCGAAGTCTGCACGAAATGGTGTTCGTCGATGACGGCCCGGTACAGTGGGAAGAATTCGGAATCTCCCAGCGCCGTTTTGTAGAGGAGCGTCGGTTGATTCGGGTTCTGGATGTCGTAGACCTCGCGGTGCATGTTGGTTTGGCTGAACAGGAGATCGCCCATGACCCAGCAGTCGTAGTATTGCTCGCCACCGGCTTGGATCGTATCCAGCAAGGCCGGTTGCCGGGGATCGGACACGTCCAGCACGCGCAGTCCCGGCATGCCGTGGCTGACGTAGGCGATGTGGTTCTTGAGTGCCACCGCGTGGGCCGACCCCGTGTCGCGCACGGCTTCTCCCGGGACGATGTTCGCATCCTCCGGTAGGATGTAGGCTTGGAGGCCGTATCCCGCCACGGAAACGACGGCCGTCTGGTCTTCGAATGCCGCGCCGAGCACGAGGTCCGGGAGTTCGATGTCGTAGGTGCGCACGACCTCCATGCGGTTTTCGGTGAGGCGAAGGCGTTGGATTTGGGTGCGTGTGACGCTGTAGAACGCGTCTTCCGAAAGAGGATGGATCTGGCGTCTCCCCGGCAGTTCACCCAGGAGCGCCGGGTTCTCGGGGAGATTCATGCTCACAAAGAAGGTACCGGTGTAGTTCGACGCGATCAGCGTATTGCCGACGGCGCGCAGATCGGTGGGCCAGTCGTTGTCGAAGAGATCGAAGGTACCCACCTGAACCCAGACATTCGGGCTCACCTGCCGGGTGACCAGCAAGCCGGCCGATCGGACGTGCTCCACCATGTAGGCCCCGAAAAAGACGAACGGTGGGGTGCCGCCCTGAAAATTCTCCGCGAGCGAGGGACTTCCCGGGTCTGCCAGGGAATAGATCTGCGACTGCGCATCGCCCTCCAGGAAGAGCCGATCCTCCCGCAGACGGAGGTGGCGCCACTGGTATTCGGGCAAGGATTGCACGCTGGTCACGGTGGGATTCTCGGGATTTTGGAGGGACAGGGTCGTCAAGGTATCGGCGGTATCCAGAAGGTAGACGAAACCCTCGCGGTAGAGCACGTCCAAAACCCGCGCACCGAGGTCCATCCGCTCGAGATGGACGACTTGGTTTGGGTCGCGAACGTCGTAGGCGTCAAAGGTGGACGGGCCGGACAGGCAGAACAGGAACCCATCGCGCAGGTGCATGGCGTGGTGATCGCCGGCACCCCAGCGACCGATTTCCACGATCCGCGCGTTTCCGGAAAAGCAAGTGATACCAAATAGGAACAGGATCAAAGCGATTCTGAAGGGAACATTCATGACACTACTCCTGAAAAAAAATCGATCAATGTCGGGCAGTGTGATGTTTGTTGACCAACCCCGTGAAGAAATCGTCTTGTCGACCTTAGATTGTATGTAATCTGCTTGAGGAAATGTGATGCGTTGTGAAAATATGCCCGCCGGTGTGATCGAAGTCACGATGCCGAATTGCCGCGGGCGTGTGGATGCTCATTCTCTGTTCTCGAAGATGGGGGAGGGGACTCTTCCTCTGGCTGGCCAGGGCGCCAAAGGCGGTTTTTAAATTCGTGTCAATCTGTGTGATCCGTAGGCAGATTTTTTTAGCCAAAGATGAGCCGGAAAGGAAGGGTCTTCATTGCGAACGATCAAGTCGAGGCTTTTTTGGCAGGGAGCGACGTCGATATAGGGAGACTGTCGCGCGCGAAACATGCGTCGCTGCCGAAGGGCGTGGGTTCAGTGGGACGGAAATGCCGTACCCGGCTGTCACAGATTGCGGTTCGGGTCAACGCAGGCCCTATCGCTTTCGTTTGTAGATGCCCATCACGACACCGTTTTCCGTGACATCCGACTTGATGCATTGGAGTTCGGCCAGGGCATGCGCATCGGCAAACAGCCGCTTGCCCCCGCCGACGAGCACCGGGAAGGTCCACAGTCGGAACTCGTCGATGAGATCGTGAGCGAGCAAGGTCTGGATGAGGTCGCAGCTTCCGTGCACTTGGATGAGGGGCCCGTCCTGTTCTTTGAGCTTGGCGATCTCGGCGGGGACGTCGCCGGAAATCGCCGAGGAATGGGCCCAGGAAAAATCGCTCATCGTGTTGGTTGCGACGTACTTCGTGGCGTGGTTCATGATTTTGGCGACGGGGTTGGTGTCGCGCTCGTGGGGCCAGTGTCCCGCGAACAGTTCGTAGGTTTTTCGACCGAACAGAATGTCGTAGGGCTCGCTCATGGCCTCTCGTTGCACCTGGGTCATGACTTCGGGCCAGTAATCGGTGGCCCAACCGCCTTTGTCGAATCCGCCAGACCTGTCTTCTTGCGGCATGCTGGGGGCCTGCATGACACCGTCGAGTGTTTGAAACGTTAGGATGGCCAGTTCTCTCATGTCTCGGTCTCCTTTTCGTGTTTGTGATTAGGCTTTTCGCGGGTGCCCTCTTGGCGTGCCGTGGCGGGCGAGAGGCCTTGCAGGGTCTCGCTATATCGAGGGCGATGGCAGGTTGGCGTGTTCCCGCAAAGCGGTTAATTGTCATCGGACTCGGTGACGATGAATTTTTATGTTACCATATGGTTAATTAACCACAGGGTAAGATTCGATGTCCACTGATCCACTGAGCTTGACGCTTTCGGCACTCGCACATCCGGCCCGTCGTTCGATGCTGGCCACCTTGACGACAGGTGAACTGACCGTTTCCGAATTGGCCGCACCTTTCGACATGACCGGACCGGCCGTCACCAAACATTTGAAGGTTCTGGAGCGGGCGGGATTGATCGAGCGCCTGCGTGACGCGCAGCGGCGGCCATGCCGCTTGCGGGCCAAGCCATTGAAGGACGTGTTTCTGCTCATCCGGCCTTATCAAAAGTTTTGGGATGAGAGCTTCGATCGACTGGAGGAATATCTTGCAGAACAGGCAGACGGCAGCCAACCAACCGAGCAAAACGGATAACGGCCCCGAATTGGTGTTTTCTCGCGCCTTTGCGGCGCCCGTGGCGGCCGTCTATCGCGCATGGACGGACCCGGAAGCGCTCGTCCATTGGTGGGGCCCGAAAGGCTTCACCATGACGATTCACCGAATGGAACTCGAAGTCGGCGGCGTGTGGGAGTATGTGCTCCACGGTCCCGATGGTACGGACTATCCGAACGAGGCGGTGTTCGAGGAGATCGTCCCGCTGAAACGGTTGGTATATTTCAATCGGGGCGGTCACGTGGACGACGCGCACCTCACGTCGCGTATGATCGCCACGTTCGAAGGGCGAGACGGCCTCACGCTGGTCTCGCTGCGGATGCAGTTCGAGGGCGACGAGGCCTTGGAACGCGCCAAAGCTCGCGGTGCGGAGCAAGGCGGTCGCGAGTCGTTCGAGCGGCTGCAAGCTTGGCTTGAAAAAACCCTGCCAACCAGTCGTGAAGCGCTGCGGACCAGCGGGCACACCCGGCTTGATTTCGGGAAAGAAAAAACGCGAAGCGAGCTACCCGGGGGAAGTCCCATGCGTGCAAGAGGTGTAAAACCTGTGGGTTGAGCACCGCAGTGCTCAACCAATCGAAGCGATCCAGCAAAGATTGAAATTCAGCATCGAGAGATCTTGAGGCCTGACTTATCTGCTCGCTCTTTTACCACTCGATCTTGCCAGTCTGGACCACTTCGAATAGTTCATCGGGCCGATGAACCCACTTGGCACGACGAATCTCTCGGCATAAGGGCACTCCGAGCAGATTTGTTTCAGGGATGATTGAGCGTGCGACAGGGGACGCGTCGGCCTCGTTCGCGTTACGAAATGAGGAACCTTCCCTATAATGAAAGCCATCCCGTGGAGCGGACGTTTATGGACAAACTTCTTCGATTTCCAAGCGCCATAAGGCACGACCCGGCTATCGAAACCTGGATGGATGAGCATCCAGGCGAACTGGGGGCGATCGCACAGCGCTGGTTCAAGGTCATTCGCGACTGCGGAGACGATGTCAGGGAGCTGTTGCATGACGGCCACCCCACTGCATGTGTTGGAGATGCGGCGTTCGTCTACGTCAATGCCTTCCGAGCGCACGTCAACGTCGGGTTTTTCCGCGGCGCCGAGATCCTCGATCCCGATGGCTTGCTGGAAGGCACGGGCAAATTCATGCGCCACGTGAAGCTGAGGCCCGAAAGTGAGGTCGACGCGAGTGCGCTGGCGCAACTCGTCGAAACCGCCTACACGGACATGAGGAAGCGTCTGGAAGCGAAGTGATTTTCGGCCAGGTGTGTCCAACGGGCCCACGGCGTAGTGATTCGCGGGCGATTCAACTCTCGAAGGGACGGGTTTGAATTTATGTCAACGCATTGGAAGTGAAAAGGTTACCTTGTTGGGCCGAGGCGTTGCACCTGACGGCGGAGGACCGCTCAGGGCTCCGATTTCTCCTGGGGCGGTGCAGGCTCCGCCGGTTTCGCTGAAGATTCGGCTGGTCTGGCTGCAGGCTCAGCCGGCTTCGCTGTAGGTTCGGCCGCTTTTGGGGCGGATGGTGCCGCCGACTTGGCGGGCCCGGGTGTCGGTTTCTTGGGTGGCGTCGGGGAGAAGGGGGCCGGCTTCGTGAAGTTGGACCAACCCCAACGCAGCCATTTGAGAATGCTGTTGACGAGCCATAGGGCCCAAAACAGCATCAAGACACGAAAACTCCATACCGGCAGGGTCCAGACCCCCACGCCCGGGAGCGGCCCGGTGGTGCGTTCCTGGTACCAGGCCAGGTAGGTTTCGTTACTGCCGTTGCCCGTGATGTACATGTTGGGTTCGCCCAGCAGGCCGTTGTGAAGCACCACGATCAGAACGATGAAGAACCACGAGGTCAGAATGGCCAGCCCGATTTGGCCGAGGCGCAGAATGCCCCTGGCGCTGGAATTCGCCGTCAGGCGTCCGAACCGTTCCAGGGCCACGAACCAGGCCACCGCGATGAGGGCGCTGGGAATGTTCAGTTGCACCATGCCCAGCCCCAAAAAGACCCAGGAACCGAAGGACATGGGCAGGCCCGGCAGCTTTTTCAAACCATAGGCAATCAGGAAAATCGCCACCAGCAGTGGCCAAAACAGGACCGCGGGCCCCTGCACCGGTCCCGAAGCCCAGAGAATCCAACGGTTGTGGGGAACCGAGGCGTTCAAACGGAGGTTGACCGCGGCGTGACCGAGATCCAGGTCCGGCCAGCGAAAATGCGTCATCGAGTCGCTCTGTTGTTTCCAGGTGACTTCCACCGCCTGCGGACCGGGATGGTAGGCGATTTGGAGGCGCTGGTCCTCGATGATGACCGGCCGCGAGACACCGTGCACCTTCAAATCTTCGATGTCCATGCCTTCCTGGATCGGCAAACTGAACTCGCCGCCCAGACTGGCACGCACGTTCAAGGTGAGCCGATGGTTTTGGCGACGTTGCCCGATGTCGGCGTCCCAGGACACTTGATCCAGCGTCAGGGTCTGCCCGGTCAGTGCGTCGGGCCTGCTCAGGGAAACCGTGAGTGTCTCGCCGGGCCGCGGGCGCCAGGAAGGTTGCCAGGTGCCGTCCGACTTCAGGTAGTCGATCAGCGGGGTGCCGCTCCACTCGATGTCCCACACCCGTGAGGCGCTCAGGGTCCAGTTCTCGACCCACGCCACCTTGTCGGGTGCCGTCAGGGTCACCTGCGCCACGGGCTCCAGCAGACTGGTCCAACTGACCTGCGGACGGTCCGGGGAGAGCTCCAGGCGCAACATGCCCTTTTCCACCTGAAATCCCGGGGAGAGAACCTGTTCGCCGGGCAGCAGGGGAACCTGGCGAATCACGCCTTCGCGGTTTTGTAGCGTGGCGATGGTAGTGACCTGCCAGACGAGGTCGAAATCAAGGGTTCGGGTGAGCTGGAACAGGGGAGAGACCTTGATGATCTCGCCCTCTTCGGGTTTGTCCCGGTTCCCGGGCGAGGGCGTAGTGGCTGCTTCCGGCCGAAACTCCAGTTGGGCCCCCATGGTGCCGTCCGGGTTGAGACCCACCACCTGCCAGGAAGGGGCCTGGACCGCGACGCGGTAGGGGCGCAGCGGAAAGCTCAGCGAAAAGGGCCCGTTTCGGTTGATCCGCTGTTCCGTGGTGACGCGATGGGTGCCGCGGGGCAGGGCCACCTGAAGGGTGCCGTTGGTGTCGAGACGCAGGGCCTCGGCCGGTGCACGGTCGACCCGCACCGCCTGCGGGCGGCCCGGCAGAGGAACGGCCACCCGGGTTTCCGTACTCACCTCGAGGCGAATCTCCAATCGATCGCCCCGCAGGTTCAGGACCGCCTCGCTGATCGCGGCACAGTTGGGAAAGCACGGTGCCGGCCTGACCAATCTTTCGCGATACGCATTCAAGAGATCCTGGGTGGGCGCGGTCTTCTCCTGGGCGAGCCCCGGCAGGCAGGCCAGAAGCAGGGAAGCCGTGGCGGCCACCACCCGCCGCGGTGGCGGTTGCGCGCCACCGGTGGATCTCGAACGCCAGAGCAGGCGCAGCAAACCGAGCAGGGCGGCGATGCGGGCCAGGGTCGTCAGGCGATTCAGCCAAGGTGGAACGGCCAAAATCGTCAGGGTTTCCGTGTGATCCACGGGTCCCTGCCAATACAGGCTGGCCTGTTTGCCCTGCCAATCGGGAATGCCCGGCCCGGTTTGGATTTGAGCGGTCGGCTTTTTGACGCGGTACTTTTTGATGGCTTCCTGGTTGAGCACCGACTGCTGAATGTTCCCTTCGCGTCTCAAGAGATCGAGCTCTTGCTGTTTGCGTTGGAGCATTTTCTTGGCCGGTACTTCCTGCTCGTAGGCCTCGTCGATCGACATTTCCGACTGGGGATAGGCCAGTCCGTCTTGAATGGTCTGTTGCGCGAAATTCGGAAAACTCAACTGGGGATAGAACACGCCGAGGATCTGTTGAATGAGGAAGCCCACCGTCGTGATGATCAAGATCAAGGCGGTCAACCACTTCCAAACCCGAGTGAGGGCTTGGAGTTTTCCTTCGGGAAGCACGCGTTCGAGGGCGATGGCGGCGAACAGGCTCAGCCAGCTCCAGTGTGGTGCGTTGAGCTGGTTGTGGAGCAGGACGAAGGTCGTCAGACCCAGTGCCGCCGGGCCCACGCCATAGAGTTTCCAAAGTGCGCCGGCCAGCATCAGGACCCAGAACAGATCCCACAGGCGCCAAGAGCGCAACCAATCGCCGTGCACGCTCGACGGTCCCCAGGCCGTGAAGAGGCTCCACCCGACGGGCAGCCTCACCGTCATGGTCAAACCGTCGAGGTCCGTTTGCCATCCCGTGGCGGGCAGGGACCGCGGCAGGTCCTCGATTCGACCGTCCACCTCGAGATTCAAATCGCTCTGGCGAATGGCGATCCCGGGCTGGCTGCTGGCGGGATCGAGCGTGATCAATTGATCGCCCTCGCCTCGAATGTGCATGCGCCCCGGCTGGAAAGGGGTCCGCATGTCGAGTCGCCAATCGCGATGCACTTCCCCGGAAAGGACGTCGCGGAACGTGGCGCCACCGCCACCCTGATCGAGCCACAGCGTCCGTTGCAGGTTCAATTTGTTGGAGGGCAGGCGCTGAAATCCCCGCTGTTTTTCCTGTAGTTTCAGCGATTGTTCCAGTTCGAGGAAGTAGGCGGGCAGGTGGTGCCATTCGGGCGGTAGGCGCGTCTGGCTGGGATCCACCGACGACGGCCCCCGTGGCGTGACCGCGCGCAGCCGATTGTCCGCTTCGTATACCCAGAGTTCGTTCTCGTGTCGACGTGGTTCCGCCGAGGGGTAGGCGATCTCGTCGGGAATGTCGGAACTGACCGACTCCAAGTCGATGACCCAGCTTCCCGAGCGAACCTGGAGACGCCAAGCGCCGTTCTCGTCGCGGCGCAGGGGCAGGTTGCTGGAAACGCTCGTCAGGCGGAATCCCGTCGGTAGGGGATCACCGAGCGTCACTTCTCGGCTTTTGCCGGAGACATCCAATTCGATGCGCGTCGTGATGGAGAAGGGAATGGCTTCCCGAAGCCGGCGAAAGACGCGTACTTGCAGCCGATCTTCGTCGACGGCGGGCTCGGCCCGAGCGCGGAGAAGCAGGGCACCGGAAGCCTCACGGCGGGGCTGGGCGACCTGACGGCCGAGGTACTGGAGGGTCAGCAGCCCGGTTTCGCGCGGAATCGGGAGCAGTGCCGGAGGTTGCGACCAGGTCCAGGTGCCGGTGAGGGTGTAGGTACCCGGGTCGAGGTGAACCGAGGGGGTTTCCTGGGCGCCCGGCATGGGCACGACCGGTTCTTCGACCGAACCGTCGCGACGCACCCTGGCCGGCCAGGAGGATGCACTGCCCGGCAGCGGCACCCGCGTCGGCGCAAAGACCCGCCAGGTCTGGCGGAACTTGCCGCCGTCCGCGGCGATGTCCAATTCCAGACGGGACGGCCAAGCGCACAATTTCGGATTGGGCATCTGGTAGAGCGAAGGGCATTGGACTTTCTCTTGATCGTAGAGCACCCAATCCCGCCAAGCCTCCAACTCGGGCGGTGCGCCGCTGGGCTTGGTCTGGGCGCCGAGCGGCGTGACGAGAATCAAAAGGACGAGACCGACGGCAAGATGAAGGTGGCGACGCATGGGGGAGACCTCCGGAGGAAAAGCGAGCCAACGCATTAGGTGCACTGGCGATACATGCAGGTGCGTTTGTACTTAAGCAGAGGAATGGCATTACTTTACCACTGTCGCGGGCCCATCGCTCGGGAAAGAGGCGCCCGCACCTCAAGTTCCTCCGGTAAAGCGCCACCGGTGCGGCGTGCAGGTCCGGCCTCGGTCCCCGGGTTGGGACCTCGAATCGCTACAACAACTTGATTTTCAGTTCGGTGGCGATGACGCGACGGGGTTCCTGCAACTCGCGGTAGTCGCGCAAATTGGCCAGCAGACCCTGGACGAGGACCCGGTTGGGCGTTTCCTTTTCCAATTCCTCCGCCAGCAATGAGAGCGATGCGGTGGCGTCCTCTTTTTCCAGTCCCGCCAATTCGAGGCCCTCCACGACGTCGCGCATATCGGCCAGTGCCCCGCGCAGCCGCGCCTCGGCAGCCTCCGCCACGCGCTGATCCACCACCTGGCGGTGCTCGAAGAGCGTCGCCGTGAGGAAGGGTTTCGGCTTTTCGGCCACCAGGCCGTCGACGATCTTGTCGAGCAGGAAAATCAGAAAATCGGCGGCCCGCTCGCGGTCGACCTCGGCTTCCTCGAGAAAGAACAGGGCACAGTACTCGTTGACGATGCCGCTGGTAATGACCGATAGGTCAATCAAGTAGGGGACCGTGCGGTCATCGAACGCCAGACGAATGAACTCCTCCTGGATCCGCTGCCAGGTGAGTCTGGTCTTTTCCGCCAGGAGCAACATCGATTCGTCCAAGCTGATACCGGCCTCTTTGTAGAACATCTCCGTGTAGGCCTGGTTCTCGCTGAAGTCGTTGAACTGGTACAGCAACTGTTCGCGCAGCTTCTGGCGGGGCGTCAGGTCGGTGCGTTCGCGAATTTCGTCGATGCGCTCGATCAGGCGATCCTGCAGGTACTCGATGCCCGCCACCAGCAATTCCTTTTTGGAGTTGAAATGTAGGTACAGCGCGCCTTTGCTCATGCTGCACGCGTCCGCGAGCTTCTGCATGGACACCGCCTTCATGCCGTGTTCGCGAAATAGTTCCAGGGACGTTTCGATGATTTGCTGGCGCTTGGGGTCCATGTCGCCTCTCTTCGGATGAAAATGGTCGCACGCGGCTTGCGGGCCGAGGGTCGGCCCCGATTCTACCATTAAATGACGATGGAGTCGCGATGAAATGACCGTGTGGTCATTTTTGACTTGCGCATGCTGGATTGTGCCGTTATATTGGTGACTGACCGGTTGGTCATTTGTGTTTGACTGTTGCGTCATGTGGAGGTTTTCGTGGAACATCTCAAACCCCTTGCGCGTCTCTTGCGCGCGGCCATTCCCTCGAAGAAGATATTCGTTTTCGGCTTGGTGCTCATGCTGATCGAAGCCGGCGCCTCGTTGGTGATCCCCTTGTTGACTCGCGATTTCGTCGACGGCATGCAGACCGCCGCCCTTCCCAAGTTCACCTTGGCCCTGTTGCTGGGGTTCATGATCGTCGATGCCGTCATCGGCGGCCTGGCCTACTATTACCTGGGATCCACCGGCCACGGCATCGTCGCCTCGCTGCGCCACAAACTGCTCGGAAAGCTGATTCGTCTGCCGGTTCGCTTCTATGACAACAACCAATCCGGCGAATTGGCCAGCCGCGTGGTCAGCGATACCCAGACCCTGCACGAGGTGTGTACCTATCACCTGACTTCCATGGTCGTTGGGCTGTTCACGGTCATCGGGTCCGTCGCCATCCTGTGGGTTCTGGATTGGCGCATGACGCTGGTCCTGTTTTCCGGCGTGATTCTCTCGACCCTGGTCATCGTGCCTATCGCCGCCAAGATGCAGGCGATCGCGGAAGAAGTGCAATCCGAAACCGCCCAGTTCTCTTCCCAACTGACCGGTGTGTTTTCCGAGATCCGGCTCGTCAAGTCCTACACCGCGGAGTCACGCGAGCTGGAAGTGGGTCGCAACTCGATCGATCGCCTGCGCCAATTGGGGAATCGCGAAAATGCGATTCAAGCGATTCTCTCGCCGCTGGTGAGCCTGGCCATGATGGGTGCCATGGTCGCCATCCTCGGGTATGGCGGAGCGCGCGTCAGTGCCGGCACCCTGGAAGTGGGCACCCTGGTTGCGTTCATCCTGTACCTCTTCCACATCACCATCCCGGTAGCCCAGTTCAGCATGTTCTTCACCGAAATCCAACGTGCCATCGGTTCGGGTAAACACCTGTTGCGGTTGATGAAACAGAACGAAGAAGTCGTTGACGGAGCCGACGCCGTTTCGGTGACCGATCGGTCAATCGATGTGGAAGATCTCGGATTCGCCTATGCCGAGGAAGACGAAGATCCGGTGTTGAAGGACGTCTCCTTTTCGATTCGGCCCAACCGCGTGACCGCCCTGGTGGGTCCCAGTGGCTCGGGCAAGAGCACCCTCCTGGCTCTATTGAGTCGCTTCTACGAACCCTCTTCCGGCGAGATCCGGCTCGGCGATGTGTCCATCGACACGCTTTCCTTGCCGGCATGGCGATCGAAGCTGGGATACGTGGCCCAAGATGCGCCGATGATCGCAGGCACCATTCGCGAGAACCTGTGTTACGGGCTGGATCGCGAAGCCGACGACGTGGAAATGCGCCGGGCACTGGAAGCTGCCCACGCCCACGATTTCGTGGACAACCTGCCGAACGGGCTCGAAACGGAGATCGGTGAACGGGGCGTCAAGCTGTCGGGTGGCCAACGCCAACGCTTGGCCATCGCTCGCGCACTACTCAAGAATCCACCCATCCTGATTTTGGACGAGGCCACCTCACACCTGGACAGCCGGACGGAGCACCAGGTCCAGGAAGCCATGCACCGTTTGATGCAGGATCGGACCACGGTGGTGGTCGCTCATCGCCTGGCCACCGTGCTGGATGCGGACCAAATCGTGGTACTTGAAGGCGGTCGAACCACCGGCATCGGAACCCACGATAAACTGATGGATACCAATGCGTTGTACCGCGGTCTCGTGGAGCATCAATTCAAACCCCTGACGCGGAACGGGCAGGCCGCCTGATCCCTCGAGACCCGACTCGCGAGGCTGAATCCACATGAATCGGCCCGATCGATCTTCCATGATCGATCGGGCCCTTTTTATGTGTCGTCCCTCGTCACTCGGGGCAGTCCCCGTAGTCGTTGCGGATTTGAATCAAATCGAGCGCGTCGAATTGTTGGTCGTCGTTGATGTCTAACTGTGCCTCGGGGTCTCCCCAGATGGGGTAGGCCATCGCCCAATCCACCTCGTCGACCACGTCGTTGCCGTCCAGATCCGCGTGGCAGAACACGCAGTTCTCGGCCATTTCCTCCGTATAGAGCGCGACGTTGTCGATGCCGGCTTCCACCAGGCTGCCCAACAGGACGTCCTCCACATCGAACCGGATGCGGAATTGATCGCTGGGCGTGACGTAATCCGCCACGCGGAATTTACGGAACAGCCAGCGGCCCGGATGGCCGGATTCGATGACTTCCACCGCAACCCAGTTTTCACCGTCGTCACCACTGACTTCGATGACCCATTCGTCGTCCTGATTGCTGCTGATGGAGTGCCACCAGCGCCAGTAGGCGATGTGGGCTTCGGGCGAGGATGCGTCCAGACGGGGGGATGTCAGAATGGTGCGACCGAGATCCACGTCCCCCGGTTCCAGGGAGTTGGCGGTGACGTAGCACTTGCCCATGCCGTTGACGTCGTACAATGCCGCGCCGTTGGGGAGCCAGACCAAGGGGGTGTCTCGTTCCCATACCCCGGTCGCCGTGCCGGTGACGGTCCAGCCGCGGTCGGTCTCGAAGTCGTCGAAAAAGGTTTGGCGAAGGCCGGTGGCGACCGGCCGCCGAAACCGATGGCTGGGCGCGAAATAGGGCAGCGTCACCTCGCGGCCCAGGGTGTCGCGTGCCACCATGTAGAAGGACAGCGAGCCGGGGCAGGGCAGATCGCTGATCGTGGCGCGGAAAAGGCGATCGCGAATGCGCGTCATGAGGAGTTCCCGGTCGCCCTCGCCCGCGTCGTACACGATCATGACCGAATCCTGCTGAAGTTCGGCGTCTTCGATGGGATCGACCAACAGCTCCAGGGTGAAATCGCCCGGCTCGACGACTTGGGGCAACTCGGTTCGCAAAACCAGTTTGAGCGATTCAGGTTCGCCCGCGCACTCGCTTTTCGGCTCCGCGATGGCGTTTTCGAGCGTGTTGCGGGTGAACGGTGTGCCGACGTTGTTGCCGCTGGCACCACAGCCGCCCGTGGTGTGAATGGCGAAGGCATCCCCGGTCTCTTCGTGGATCACGGGCGAGCCGGAGTTGCCGGGACGGGTATCGACCCGGTACTGCTCGACGCGGTACGCATCGGTGTTGAACCCGATGTAGGGGCCCACGGCGGTTTGAATCGTCTGGTTCAGGCTCGTATCCGTCTGATCGCTCTCGGTGACCACGCCGACGCCCGTGATGCGCAGCTCGTCGTCGACTTGCGGTTGGAAACCGGCGTTGATGGTGACGCGATCCTGCTGGGCGTCGAAGGGACGCAGCCCCGTGTTGGGATTGGGATGACATCCGAAAATGGTCCAATCACGGCCGGTGCTGCGGAATTCGGCCTGCATGGAAAAGCGGTCGATCGCGTATTGGTGGTCGGGGTGAGGGTGGTTCACGGTTCCGTCGGCATCGGACACGGGAATTTCGAACTGGACGATGTCGAAGTTTTGGCCGATGCAATGTCCGGCCGAGAGCAGGCAACTGTTGCCCTCGGAGCCGATCCAGGCCGTACAGCCGACGGGCATGACCCGGCCGATGCGGGCGTCCTGGGTTGGGGTGCGATCATCGCTATCACCACAGATGTCGCGGCCCTGGCGGCTACCCAAGTCGACCTGAACGATGCCGACCTCGAGGGAGCTCGGTTCGGCGCCCGGATCGGCGAGAATCTCGACGAGCACCGCCTCGCCGTTAAAAAACGCACTCGAGTATTCCCATTGACCGAGAGTGACTCGGTTGAGGACCTGGACGGCACCGTCCTCCTCGGAAGTCAGGCGCAAAATCGTCTTTTGGCCACCTTCCGGGGCGAGGCCCAGTTTGGCCTGGTTGAAGAACAGGCGCAACCAACGGGCGCCGTCGACGCGAATGGTTTCGGCGAAAACCACCGCACGGCGAGATTCTGAGTTGACGACGTCTTTTGCTTCAAGCGTATCGATTTGAACAGTTTGGATGGGAGAGGGGAGCGCGGGGTCCAAAGCGGAGGCCATGGTAACGGCACAGGCCAGCACCGCAAGCGCGACGAGCGATTTCATAAGAATACCTCTGATCAGGGAAGAACGAGCACCGGAGTCTATTGAAATGTGTTTTCCGGATGGGGTTTTTAGAATAGTAGGGTAAGGGCCGGATAATCAGAAAACCATACCACATGGATCGTCTTTGTTAGAGTGAGTAATGAACGGGGTGGTTGAAAAAAACCACCTGAGATGGGTCTCTTTCGAATGCTAGGTGTCTGAAAGACGTCATGTTTTGCTCGGTATCGTTCTGCGTTTTGTGGGAATTTGACCTCGGGCGAATTCTCGGAAAGGTGTTCTGTTTTTTCGTTCTCGATTTCCATCGGAGGGCCTACAGGCCGATCTCGAATCGACGACGAACGAAACGCCCGCCAATCGCGTGTTTGGCGGAGACGATGCCGTTCGTCGCGTAGGAGCCTTCGGTTGCGGTCGTTTGTGATAGACTCGTAGGCAACCCATTCCGGTAATTCTTTTCTCGCTGGGATGATCCGCGTCCTGGACCTTCTTGGGTGAGGGTTGGGACGATTCGTTTCATCGCCGTGGCCGGTCTCGTCGGATATCGAGGAGTCAGTCCATGAAGCACGGGGGTTTGTCGACCCGCAACCTGCTCTTCCTGCTCGTCTCGGTGACGGCGCTCCTGCATGCCCAGACCGGGATCGTCGGCGATGCGCCGATCGCGCTCGAGGCGGGGCCCTTGGATTGCCGGGCCTCTTGCCCCACGGTCGATGTCTTTGTCGACATCACCGGCCTCGAGGGCACGGGTGGACAGGCCGGGCTCAACGCCTTCGTATTGGCGTTCACGGTTTCCCGTCCCGGCGTCTATGCCTGGACGGCGCCCGGTTCCGATCCCGATTTGAACTGGTCTTTCGTTTCGACGCGGCGGGACCTGGTCGGGGCTAACGACAGGTTGGTCCTGGTCGGAGCGGTCGGGGACGAAGCGGCGCCCAATCAACGGTATCAAGTGGCTCGCCTGATCCTGTGCGGTAATCCCGGATCTGTGACGCTGACCTTCGACCCGGCTTCCTCTTCCCTGGGTTCACGAGTGGTGGGCGGCGATGGTCCGGGCCCGATCGGCTTCCAGGCACCACAGCCGTTTACCATCGATCTCACGCCAGGCCTGGCCCTGGATTTCCTGATGGGGGTCGACGCCTGGCTGTCCGACACCGATACCTTCGACCTGACCGAGCCCCTTGGAAAAGTCGATGTGCTGGACTTGGTCAAGTTGGTGAATTGCGGTCAATTCAACAGCTAGCTCGAGCCTGAAAGGTAGTTTTCCATCCCGATCGGCGGTGACCGCAGATTTTCACCACCGAGTCGCCGCCCAGGCCGGCCACCGGCACACCGGCCACCGGGTTTCAAGTGGGCAACTAATCGAAGCGAATCGCTAGGGGTTCCCGCATTCACGAGAGGGGCGTCGTGCAGGGCCGGTATGGCAGGGCCGGTAAGGTACGGCCGTACCGGCCGTACCCGCCCAGGGCGTTGGGCCGACATTTTGGCAGAATCTTCGACCACTTTACCAAATCAGGATTTCTACTTTATATTCGAAATTTACAAAATTTGTTACATAAGAGCCCCGAACCAGCGGGCAAACCCGCTCGATTTCGAGAAAGAAACAGCACACCTGGTTTCTGGCGAAGGGCCATGGGTCGTTCATCCGAAAAATTTAGCAGGAACGCATGAACATCGGAAACCAGGAAAGGATCGGCATTTGGTGACACATCATGGTCCTGCTTTTCCTGGTTTCGATCATTCCTGGCTTCCTGATCAAGATTTGACGACGGCAAGACCCAGCTCAGGTTGAATGCACCACTTTGTTTCAAGAGAGCCGCGAATCAGCGGGCATACCCAGCTCGATTTCGAGGAAGAAACAGCACACCTGGTTTCTGGCGAAAGGCCATGGGTCATTCATCCGGAAAAATTAGCAGGAACCCAAGAACATCGGAAATCAGGAAAGGATAGGCATTTGGTGACACATCATGGTCCTGCTTTTCCTGGTTTCGATCATTCCTGGCTTCCTGATCAAGATTTGGCGACGGCAAGACCCAGCTCAGGTTGAATGCACCACTTTGTTCCAAGAGAGTCGCCGCCCAGGGTGCTGGGCCGGCTTTTTGACGGAAGTTCCGACCAATACGCCAAATCGGCGGAACTGCGGGGACAGTCCCGTGTATCTGCTTTGATTCGTGTCAATTCGCGTGATTCGTGGACAAAAATAGCCTCCGTCTGGGTTCCCTCTCGGGTTCACCGGTCGGAGTGGCATCCTCGGGGCGGGCGTGCAATGATTGGATGGCCGAAACCCTACTGAGATGAAAAAGGATGTGTGTTCCGACCATGATCCGAACCGCGATGTTCCTTTTATGCCTTTGGTCCGCCGCGCTGTCGGCCCAGGATCGGCCCGTCCTACGCGTCCTGTTTCTCGGCAACAGCTACACCGCCTATCACGATTTGCCGGGCCAGGTCGCCGATCTGCTCGGTTCCGGTACCAATCCCATCGAAGTCCGGCACGAGGCCGTGACACCCGGCGGATTTACCTTGGAACGCCACGCAGCCGACCCGAAGATTCTCCGACGGATCGAGTCCGGACGATGGCATGCGGTGGTCTTGCAGGAGCAGAGCCTTCGCCCTTTGAGCGAGCCCCGTAAAATGACCGCTGCCGCTCGCGAACTGCAGGAAGTGATCGCCTCCGCCGGGGCCAAAGCCCTCTTGTTCCAAACCTGGCCGCGGGCGAACCGACCGAGGTCCATGGGCGAGTTGGCGCGCGCCTATCGATTGACCGCCGGCCTGATCGGTGCCGCCACCGCACCGGTCGGTCAGGCTTGGCAGCGAGTACGGAAGCGCCACCCCGAGATTGTGCTCTACGATGGCGACGGCTCCCATCCCGCCCCGGCGGGCACCTATTTGGCGGCGTGCGTGATTGCGGCCAAGATTGGCGATCGGGATCCGCGAGATTTCGATGCGGCGCCGCCGACCGGAGTGAGCGAGGCGGAAGCCGAGATCCTTCGGGATATCGCCTTCGTCACGTTGAACAAAACGAAATAGTACCCATCCAGAAAGAGAATGGTTGCGACTCCCAAGGTGGTTTGGCTGGATCGGCACGGTATCGGCACTCAGGTGCCAGATCTTGGCAAAATACTTGTTTGCAGGTGATTAGCTGATACCTGACTGCTGATACCGGTTTGCATTGGGAACCTGTCGGTTCCGAGGAATCATTTCAAAAAACCGTTGGTTTCGGATAGACACTAAACCATGGGGGACTGGCCCCCATGTCGTGTGGGAACGGCGCCAATCAGGGGGTCTTGTCTCCCAAGGGGTTTTCGCTGACGGCGATCGGCTCCAGGTTGCCGCGCAGGATTTGCACCACCAACGCCCGAACCTGGTCGAAATCGCGCTCTCCCGGAAATTCACCGAACGTTCGGTGATCCCCGTTTGGCCACAGCCCTTCGAGTTGGTAGGTCCGTTGGTTCGCATCTCCTAGCTGCCGGGCGACCTGTGCGGGTCCGTCGAGATCGTCGTCGGCACACCAGGAGATTTCGAACAGGATCTCCACCATCGAGGCGTCGTAAACCTGGAACAACCACTTTCTCGCGGGGTTCCCCTTCGGTTCGAAATACTCCAGGGAGACCACCTTGTAGTCGCCTTCCACGAATTGCGCGCAACAGTAGAATCCGCGTTTGATTTGCGGGTCGTCGTGGGATTGTTGCCAGAGGGCGAACAACCGACCGCGATAGGCATCGCGCTTCCGGGTGTTGTTCAAGGCATCGTAGAGCTGGACGATCTTGGCCAGCGTCGCGCCATCCTGCGGGGCCAACCGCGCCAGTTTCAGGTACTGGCTCAAGGCCTTGCGATGCTCGCCCAGCAGTTGGTGAATTTGGCCGGCATTGTAGTAGGCGTTCTGGTGTTCGGGATTGATCATCAACACTTCGAGGAACCGCACCAGGGCTTCGCGGTGATCGCCGATCGCGTTGAGCGCGACGCCGGTCTGGAAAAGCGCGGTCTCGGAGGAGGGGCTCAGGATGAGCACCTGCTCGTAGGCTTTCAAGGCCTCGTGGTGTCGACCCTGAAACGCCAGCGACCGTCCCCATTCTTCGAAATAGGAAGGGTTGGCGGGCTCGAGACGGCTGGCCTTGTCGAAGGCTTGCGAGGCGGCCCCGTGCTTGCCGCCGTACATCTCTGCCAAGCCTTTGTAGAACCAGGCCTGGTGGTTGTCGGGATACAGCGCCACCAGTTGCGACAGCATATCCGCGGCGGGCTGATCTTCGCCGGTGTAGAAATAGGTTTTTCCCAGCAGGAACAACGCGCGTTCGTGTTCCGGGTTCTTCTCGATGAACCGCTGCAGCGCCTTCTTGGCCATGCGAAACGCATGGGACGCTTCTTTTTCGCGGCCGCGATTCAACGCTTTTCGACCTCGGTCAACCCAGGCGATGCATTGATCCAACGACGGGCCAGGCCCCATCCACAAGGAAGGTCCCGGCCCCATCCAGAGCAGCAGACACCAACACACAACCACAGTTTGCCTCCTTGTTCAAAGCGCCGGCTCCGGGCGGGAACCGGGTTTGGTGCACCGTCGTGAACCCGGCACAAGGCAAATAGTTCAAACGACCAGGCCGCGCGTCACTGCTTCCGTCGATACCCGAGGGATTCGAGACCGGCCATCCGCTCGTGCGTCTTCATCCGATGAATCTCGATCGATCCCTTCGTGGAAAGACGCCGCGCCTGGTCGCCAACCTTCACAGGCACCCTACCGAAAAGATGGGGCTGTAAAGGTCGACATCGATCATTTGGTTCAAGCTCTTGAGTGGCCCGCCGCCTTTTGCGCCTTCGACGATCTCGGACGTCGGGTCGGCTGATTCCTGGTCGATCCCTCGGGATCAACCAAACATGTTCATGACCTCACGGATTTGGCTGTAAAAGAGTTCCTTGATGAACGGATCGCAGAGCAGATACTCGACCGCACCTTCCTTCACGGCAAGGTTCTTCATGCGGGACAGGTCTTTTTGGTTGCCCATGATCACGACGGGTATGTCTTCGAGCGGACCGGACGTCAGACGCCGGGCCACGTCGAATCCGCTGGTCTTGCCCAGCTTCTCCGACAGGATGATGAGGTGGGTGTCGTACATTTGAGCCAGAAGCTCGATATTGCCGACGGCGCCCTTGGAAAAGAGCACCCCGTATTTGCTTTTGAGGGCGTCACCGATTTTATCCAACAGAACCCGGTCCTCGCCGGCCACGAGGACGAAGGGTTCGGCTTCGTGCCACAGGCTGTCGCTGTAGTCGTCGAGCAGGCTGACGTTGGCTCCGGAGCCGGCTTCAGGCGCATCGTCGGGCGGTGCGAACAGTTCCATCGTTTGGGTGGCTTTTTCCATCAGCGACAGGCCGTCGTAGGGCTCGACCACCAGGTAGTCGACCGCGCCGGCCTGAACCGCCTCGTTCTGCTTGGTGCGCAGGTCGGCGTCGCTGCCGATCATCAGAACCGGGATTTCCTTGAGCGGACCCGCCACGAGTTTCTGGCAGATGTCGAAGCCGTTCCCGTCCTTCAGGGTCTCGTGCATCAGGACCAGGTGGGGTTTTTCCTTTTGGGCCATCTTCTGGATGGATTTGGCGGTGCCGCGGGTGCGCAGCACCCCGTGACCGAGCTTGAGGGTGAGACCCATCCGCTCGATGAGCCCGGCATCGGTCGCGGCGATCAACAGGGGGGCGGGCCCCTCGTGCAGCCAGGGTTCGAAATCGTGGGACTTGGCGGAAGCTGACGAGGGCTTCGCGACCGGCTCGGGGGGGACGAAGACCTCGAACGCCTCGTTCACCTTGGCCAGCGTCTTGCCGGCGTCGAACGGATCGACCACCAGGAATCCGGCGGCACCGTCGCGCAACGCGCGGTTCGCCTTTTCTTCGCGATCCTTGGACGAGCCCATCATCAACACCGGAACATCGCCGCGCGGGCTGTTGGTGAAGCGCCGGCAGAGGTCGAACCCGTGACCCACCTTGTGGCGCTCGTCGATGAGAATCAATTTTGGTTTCAGGAACTTACAAATGTTGACCACGTCGTTCAGGTCGCCCCGATTCTTCAACACCCCGTAGGTTTCCTTGAGTGCATCGCCCATGCGGTAGATCAGCTCGATGTTTTCCGAGACCAACAACACTTTGACCGCACCCTGGTGGAGCACGGGGCGGTTGTCGTCCTCGCGAGGGATCTCCAAGTCCGGTTGGCCCTCTCCCTTGGCCGCCGCCTGCTTCATGAGGCGTTTCGCCTCGCGACTACCGGGTGCGACGAAATGACCGGCATTGCTCTTTTTCAATCTGCGCGCCTCGAGAATCCAGTCCGCCAGTCTCTGGGCCTCCTCCTGGCTTTTCAGCATGCGCGTGAACTCGATCCCGGCGATATTTTCATCTTCGTGAAAGTAGAGGACCTTGCCGATGCCTTCGACCACCCAGTCGTCGGTCAGGGCGAAGTGGACCTCGACCTCGACGCCCTCGTTCAACTGTTTGTGGATGGGCTCCGAATCGCCGCTGGTGAGGTCCAGCCCCTTGTTGCCCATGTTGACCATGGCGCCCTTGCGCTGCTGGCCATCGTCGAAGCTGGTGAAACGCACCTCGATCTTCTGCTCCACGTACACGTCGCCGAGATCGTATTCGTCGTCGACCGTGAGAAACCCGGGAAACCGCAGGCGGATCGCTTCCTCGCCCGCAAAAGTGCCGAAACCCAGCACCTTACAGTGGCAGTAATAGATCTTGCCTTCGACGAAGAAGCTGACTTTGATGTGCGTCGCCGCGATTTTGCGGTACTTCATCTGGAAGATTTTGGGAAACGAGACGAAGAGACAATTGTCGTGAAACTCGAGCAGGGGGTATTTCAGCTTTTTGCTGTCGATGAACAAATTGACTTTTCGCTTGGTGTCGATCATTTGCTGCAGGACATGGCTGACTTCGTGATGCGACCGGACAGTCGGGTGCGGATGTTTCTTCAACCGGGCTACCCCCTCACATTTCTCTGGTGGGATGCTCACATTGTCGCATTGGCGCCGATTCGAGACCAGAGTTGATCTACCTGCGATCGACGCGGCCGCGTTCCCGAGAGCCGGTCCGGTGGATTCCCCAAATGTCCCGACGCTCGGAGGTCGGGTCGAAAGGCGGTGGTTTCAGAATCCATCGGCGGCACGGCCCGGGTGCTTGACTTCTATCGATTCGGCGCGGGTCTCGGCGGGTCAGATCTTGCCCAAGTACTTTTCCAACATCGCGTAGAAGGAGGCTTTGCGAACCGGTTTGGAAAGATAGTCGTCCATGCCGGCGGCCAGACACTTTTCGCGATCCCCGATCAGCGCGTTGGCGGTGACCGCCACGATCGGCGTGCGCCGGTCGCCGTGTTCGTAATCGCGGATGTGGCGGGTGGCTTCGTAGCCATCCATGATCGGCATTTGGCAGTCCATGAGGACCAAATCGTACTGGGTCTTTTTGAAGGCGGTCACACCTTCCAGGCCATTGTCCGCGACATCACAGGGTAAGCCCTTGTTTTTGAGAAGTTTGACGGTAACTTTCTGGTTGATTGGATTGTCTTCGATCAGAAGGATTCGGCAACCGTTTGGCGCCATACCGTCTGGTTGAGGTCCACGCTCCTTTTCGCTTGAAGTCATGTCTGCCACCTTGATTTCAAAGCTTGCTGAAAAGCTGAACTGGGTCCCTTCTCCGAGCTCGCGGTCGATGAACAATTTTCCATTCATCGCATCGATGAGTAAATGCGAGATCTTCAACCCGAGATCCGTGCCCGCGTAACTCCGGCTCGGCAGCGCCTTCCCGAGGCCCGCCTCCTGAATGCTTCGGCTCCACGCGCGATTGGCATGGTGGAGCTCGGGGTCTCCCACCATGAAATGGAGGCGATGCCGACCGGGGTGATCGGGAAGCGTTTCGCCGAAAATGGACAGCCCGACGCGATGATTCGAACTGTCGTTCAGGGCGGTATTGAGCAGGAGGAACAGTATGAGGTGGACCCGGGACTCGTCTCCGACCAAGCTTTCGGGGATCGAATCCTGAAGGTGGATATGGAGCGGGACACCTTTCTGGCGAGCGAGGGGCGCCAGAAGGGCCTCGAGCGCGCGCACCAGCTCCCGGAGGTCGAACGCCTTCGGACAGTGCGGCTGGCGGCCATAGGGCAGCGGCGCCACTTCGAGCCCCTGTGCCAGGAGTTCCAGCAAGATTCCGCCGCACTGCCGTGCGGTGGTGGCATATTCGTGGAGGAGGGGGTCGTGGGAAACCTCGTGGAGAAGGTCCAGCATGCTGAGCATGCCGTTGAGCGGGGCGTGCAGCTTGAAGCCCAGCGTCGCCAGCAGTTCGTTTTTGACCTGCTGGGTGCTCTCCATGCTCTCGCGCGCGGCGATCATGTCCCGCTCGGTCTGGCTGCGCAATATCACGTGCCGGATACTGCGCTCCAGGATGCCCGGCGTCAGTTCCCGTTTGGGAAGGCAGTCACCGGCTCCGGCCGCCATGGCCTCCGCATCCAATTGGCGCTGGGCCTGATCGAGCAACAGGATGACCGGGTTACGGCAACCCGAGGCGATGCAGTCCATGGTCAGGTGGATCCCGTTCTGGCTGTCGCCCAGGCGCGCGGCGACCAGGAAAACATCGAAGCGGTTGTGAATGAGGTGTTCGCGGGCTAGGCTGACGTCCTCGGTGAAATCGATCACGTAGGTCGCATCGGGGACCTCGAGCAGCAACTGTTTCAAACGGTCGTGCTCCTCGGCATCGCGATCGACAATGAGTAGACGAATGGGGCGGGACGTCACAATGTCTCCCTGTTGGAAAGTCATTCTAGAAGTTATCTTCGGAGGAAAGATGCAGTGAGTTGAGAAATTGTTCTCTCGGAAACAGCCAAAAATACGCGAGAGAGCCGACAAAAGCGACAGGTAGGGCTATTTTTGTCACGTGCGTGATTGCTGATGCCGGCAGAGATGGGTTCGATCGAGGCCGTAGAGTAATCTACCGTACTTTTTTTACTCGGGAAATACCCGCGTTTTGACGGATGTCGACTCCCGAATCCGAGCAGTCCCCACGGGGTCATTTTCCGAAATGCTTGGTTGGAAGCACGTTTCCCCACCATTGAATGGTACACTCTTATTCTGTGACCGCTGACACGCTTTGGGTTTGCGCCCTGGCACCTTGTTGCGGCACTTTTTCGGAGGCCTTTTGGCTTCTTGGGATTAGGGCTTTCGCGCTTTCTCGTTCGATTGGATTCCATCGTGGTGTCGCTCCGAACGGGGTTCGCGAGAGAGGAGCAATATTTGATGGAGAGCCAGCCGGACGTTTCTGGGCCGACGATTCTCCTCGTGGAAGATAGTCCCGAGGATCTGCGCATCCTGCGCCGAGCATTGAAACGCGCCGGTATGGATTTTCCAATTCTACACTTCGAGCAAGGCGAGGACGCGCTCCGATTTCTCCAGCGCCAATCCCCGGCGGAGGACAGGCCTTCGCTGATCATGCTCGATGTGAACCTGCCCGGTATCGACGGGCTAGAAATCCTTCGTCTGCTCAAAGCCGATGACCGCCTTCAACAGATTCCAGTCATCATGTTGACCACCACCGTCGACGAGCACGAGGTGCTCGAATGTTACCGACTGGGAGCCAATTCGTTTATCAGGAAGCCTTTGGAATTCGATCAGTTTGTCGAACAGATGCGTCGCATGCATGCCTTCTGGTTTGGTCTGGCGACGCTTCCCCAGGAATGATGGATGTCGGAGGAGTCGCGGATTCGGCGTATTCTCATGATCGAGGATTTCGCCGAGGACCGTTTGATATACAAGCGCTACCTCAAGCGCAAGTTGGATGGGCAGGTCGTTTACCGGGAATGTGAGTCGGGCGCCGAAGGGTTGGCCGCGTTTCTCGAGTTTCAACCGGATCTGGTCCTGTTGGACTACAGTCTGCCCGATATGGACGGCATCCACGTGCTTGCCCGTCTCGGCGGCGCGTTGGGGCGTCCCGAGGTGCCGGTGGTCATGCTGACCGGCATGGGCAACGAAGCGATCGCGGTACAGGCTCTGAAGAACGGAGCCATGGATTATCTTGTCAAAGACAACATCACCAGCACGGCCCTTCACCGAACGGTGATCAACGCCGTCGAGAAGCATCGCCTGGTGGCCGAACTCGACCACCATCGCCAGGCCCTCGAACGTTCCAATGCGGAATTGGAGACGCGCAACGCCGACCTGCGGGCTTCCAAGCTGGAATTGGAGCGCGAGGTCGCCGAACGACGTCAAGTACAACAAACCCTGCTGGAAAGCGAAAAGCACTTCCGCAAGATGGCCGAATTCTCGGCTTCGGTCATCCACAACCTCGGCAACCTGATCACCAACATCAGCACCTCGGTTTTTCAGATGCGCGGGTTTTTGGAGAGTTCGCAACTCAAGAACTTCTTGATGGCCAATCGCCTGATCGACGACCACCTCGACGATTTCGAACGGTTCGTGGCCGTCCACCCCAAAGGAAAGTTGTTGCCGCGTTATTTGCTGAATGTCGGCGATCAGTTGAGGCGCGAACAGGAGCGGTTCGGCGACGAGATCGAGGCACTCGGCGATCGCGTCAACATGATGCGCGACATCATCGAGCAACAGCAAACCCGCGCCAAGCAGGCCCTGAAATCGAATCCGCTCGATCTGAACGGCATGTTGGACAAAGTGCTGGATTTGCACGGCGAATTGATCGAGAACCACGAGATCGAAGTGTTTCGGCACTATTTCGCGACGCGTCCGATCTTCGCCAACCGCGCCAAGAGCCTGCAGATCCTGATCAATCTCATCAAAAACGCCATCGAGGCCATGGCCGACAACCTCGGTCGGCCGCGCCACCTAACGCTGCGAACCAGTGACGAGCCGGAGGGGCTGGTGCTGTTGCAGGTGACCGACAACGGCTGCGGCATCGCGCCCGATCACCTCACCAATTTGTTCGCATATGGATTCTCGACCAAAAAGGAGGGGCACGGGTTCGGTCTTCCTTATTGCGCACTGGCCATGAAGGAGATGGGTGGCGAAATTCGCGCCCACAGCGACGGAATGAACATGGGCACCACCTTCAGCCTGCGGTTTCGGGCCGGAAGGAGGCCGTCGTGAAACTCGGCAAAGTGATCCTGGCCCCCGCGGGCGATCCGAACTGGCCGCGAATCCGCTCATGGCTGAACGAGATGGGAGTGGCCGAAGTCACCTGTCTCGACGTGGAAGCGGTGGTGCAACGTCTCGGGCAAGGCCCGCCCTCGGCCCTGTGTCTCAGCCTGCACGCGGCCGTGCCCGCCCTACTGGACCTGATCGGGTTCGCCGCCATCCAGCGGGTACCCACCGTGTTGTTCGTCGAAGCGCCTCTGGAGGAAACCGCCGCCGATCTCTGCGACGTGGGGCCGATCGACTACGCGTTGACCGAGGCCTTGACCCGTCACGGTTTGCGCAGGGCGCTCGAAAGGACCGTCCGGCACGGCGCGTGGCTTCATCGCGAACAACAACTGGAACGCCTACGCGACCAGGAGCTGGAGTCCTTCGCCCACATCACCGCCCACGACCTTCGCGAACCGCTGCGTGGGCTGACCAATTACGCGTCGTTTCTCCGCGAGGACTTCGGCGATCGCCTGGGCATTGAAGGCCTGGATCTGGTGGCCACCATCGACCGTCTCGCCCGCCGTATCGAAACCATGGTCTCCGCCCTGAACCGCTATGCCCGATTGGCCCACACGCCCCTCGTACAGGCCGAGCACGACCTGGTGCACCTGATCACCGATGCGGTGCAGTCGCAGGCGACGTCGATCAATCGGGCCGGCGCCGAGGTACGCGTCTGTCTGCCGCTGCCCACCCTGGTCTGCGATCGCAACCTGATGCACGAGGTGCTGAGCGCCCTGGTAGCCAACGCGGTCTCCTTCAACAACAAACCCGAGAAGTGGGTCGAGATCGGTGCCCAGGAGCGGGCCCACGAGATCGTGCTCCACGTGCGCGACAACGGTATCGGTATTCCCGAGCAACACCATCTTCGGGTGTTCCGCATCTTCAAGCGACTCCATGGTCGCGACCATTTCGGTCAGGGCGCCGGTGTCGGCTTGAGTCTCGTGTCGCAGATCGTGCGCCGGCACGGCGGCAGGATCTGGGTGGAATCGGATGGCGACCGGGGAGCGACCTTTTTTGTCGCCTTGCCCCGTCGCCTGTCGCCGGAGGCGATTACGGAGGCGGAAGCTGTTCCAGCAGGGCAAGGAAACGGCGACCTGTCTTCCCCAGCGGATGATTGATGCGGTGAACCATGTGGGGAACGAAGCGGAACCGGCTGCCGGCCTCGTAACACAGCTCCACCAGGCGACCTTCGGCCAGGTCTTCGCGCACCAGGTAGGTCGGCATCCAACCGAAGCCGAGCCCCATGGTCAAGCCGCGGTACTTCGAGTGGAAGTCGCTCAGGTAGAAGACCCGCGAGCCGCCGAACATGTGGGGATCGTCGCTGCGATTGGACTCGCTGGAATCGTGCACCGTCAGTTCCACGTGCTCCTGGAGGTCGGGTAGGGTCAGGGTGCGGTGCCTGCTCGCCTGCGCCAAGGGATGTTCCGGCGCGGCCACCAGCACGCACACGATGGCCGCCATCGGCGCCGAAATCAGCGAACCGTCGTTCTCGAATCCCTTGGTGAGCATGATGTCCGCTTTTTCCATGTCGAAGCGAGCCTGCACGCCGCCCAGGTATTCGACCTTCATCTGAATGCGGGTCGGAACCTTCTCTTCCGCCAACATTTTGAGGATACCCATGATCGGGTCCATCGGCAGGATACCGTCGATGACGACCTCCAACCGGGGCTCCCAACCGTCCCGAAAGCGGTCGGCCAGGGAGGTGATGCGGCGGGCGCGCGCCAACAGCAGGCGGCATTCCTCGAGAATGGCGCGCCCTTGCGGGGTGAGCCGGGCCCGATGGCCCGCCCGGTCGAAGAGATCCAGGCCCAGCCGGCTCTCCAACTGTTTGATGTCGTAGCTCACCGCGGATTGGGCCTTGTTCAGGGCCCGTGCCGCGGCGGAAAAGCTGCCGTGTTCGGCGATGGCCTCCAGCGACTGGGCCTGATCCAGGTTCATGATGCGAACCTCCTCACGAATTTCGATCGAGAAATTCGATGGACTGAATCGAAATCTTATTCTTTTTCTCTATGGGGCTGCAAGTTATTGTCGGTGCATCGAAACGAATCGGCAGCTCCCGTGACATCTCGCGCCCGGCCTCCCGGGCATGCGGTCGCGTTCCGGAGGAAGCCGGTTCGGTCCTCGGCATTTCCGGTTCGAAAGACTTCGGTTCCCGCGCGATCAAGTGCTCGGCGAGGGCATCGCGAATGAATCCAAGTGTTTCAAGTTCGGAAACATCGCACGGCAGAAGTTACCCGGTGGGGTAGCGGGGAATGGAATCATCAAAAGGAATCAGCAAATGAGAGCCGGAGTTTGCATCCAACCGCAACAATCCCCAAGCCCCACCGGTTTTTTCACCCTGTAGCCTTGTCCGCCTCTTCGGAGGCCGCCACGTGCACCAGGATCGCGGTAATGTTGTCGCGACCGCCGCCTTCGTTGGCGTCTTCCACCATTTGTCGCGCCGCGGCCTCGGGATCCGGACTCGCTTTTTGAATGATGAGGCCTATTTCGCGATCGGTCAGCATCTCGGTCACGCCGTCCGAACACAGCAACAGCATGTCGCCGGCGAGAACGGGTTCGCAGTGGTGCTCGATTTGGATGGCCTGGCCGCCCAGCGACTGCCACAGGAGGTTGCGCATCGGATGGTTGCGGGCCTCTTCTTCGGTGATCTCCCCGGACCAGACCTTGGTCTTGACCCAGGTGTGGTCGGAAGTCAGGCAGCGCAGTTCCTCGTTGCGGATCAGGTAGCAGCGCGAGTCGCCCACGTGGGCGAAATACGCTTTTCCCTTGTGAAACAGGGCGCAGACGACCGTGGTACCCATGCTCTCGTATCCGGGAGTGTTCTGAGCGTGGGTTTGAATGGTTTCGTGGGCTCGCTCGATGGCAAAAGCCAAAATGTTGGATTCCAAGGGCAATTCCGGGTTGAACGCATCCTTCGACCACTGGGAAGGCCAAATCCAGCCATCGTCGCGGAAGGCGTGGTGCACCATGACATCGATGATGTGACAAGCGAGTGAGCTGGCGATTTCACCGCCCGCGACGCCGCCCATGCCGTCGGCGACGACGTAAAAGGCGAGCTTGTTCAGGCACAGATGCCTGTCTTGGTTGGTCTGGCGTTCGCGGCCCACGTCACTCAGGCCGAAAGCATTGATTTTCATGGGAATACATTCTCCGGATAAGTTACTGGATCAGAGGGGAATGGGCGTTCGACAACGCGAGGGGGATGACGGAATTCGAGACCGTTCCAACGTCTGGAAAAGGAGATTTTTGCCTGACGGTATGATTGGGTCAACGAATGGAGTGGCCAAAGAAGAACTCGCAACAGGCTCTAAAGTAGACCGTCTCGAGAAAAAGGCGATCGGATTAGATATAGAGTTTGAAAGGAATCTCTGGATTGTAAAAGAGTAATGCGTCATTGATGTAAGTGGGCTAAGAATATTTCTGATTCTGCGGGCAGGAAAAGAGATCGGATGGAATCACCTTTCGAGGATGGCAATCCCGTGAACCGCTTCCGCCAATCGTGATTCGCGATGACTTGGGGTTCAATGGATTCGATGGGTTGATCCGGTTTCCGCTTCCGTGGGTCTCCCACACCAAATTGAGCCTTTCCCATTCTACACCAAAGTTGGTCGCCACAAGGGGTCGCGGTGTACCGCCGGGGTGTGGGTCTTTTGATGCTGTCGTCTTAAATCCTTGCAAAAATCCTAGATCCCGCGATAATGTCTTGTGAATTTGCGAGAATGATCTGAGTGTACTTTTGTGGTTCGCGGGCAACAATGTGCGCCAGAATCAAGAATGAAACTATTCTCCACAGTTAAATTGTCATATGCGTCCCAAAACTCGGCAGGACTTAAATTTAGAAAACCTTGTAGACCTCGATATCCGGCGGCAAAGTGGCCCCTCGATGAACTTTAGATCGGTATTGGCCATTTATTGCCTTGACGACCTGCAATGGTACACCCCGTCGCAGGTGGCTGCGACCATGGTCGATCGCCACCGGAACGAGGCGGCCGGTCGCGAGTACCGGCGCCGGCGCAACGCCCTGTCCAAATTCAGCATTCACCACGGCATTCGGGATACCTATGACAATCGCGACGACGAGGGCCGAAAACTGGGAACCTACCACGCGTGGAGCGGCGCCAGTTGGAAAGAGGCCCTGGCCGACAAGGATTATCTCAAGGCCCTACTCTTTTTCCAGTTGCTGCATGTGTTGGCATTGCGTCGCGGCGCGATGGCCGTGGAAAAATGCCCGACCGAACCCGAGACCCAAGCGGAGTCACCCGACGTAATCGCGGTTGAACCGGAGGATGGCCTGGTTTCCCCACCTGTGGAACCGACATCGCCCGGTGCATGCGAAACCGGATCTGTCGAACCGACATCGCCCGGTGTTTGCGAAACCGGGTCGGCGAGTCCCGTTCGCGATGCCCTCGTGGCGATGGAGGATGTGGCGCCGGCCGTGGTCGAGGACCGGTTGGTGGTTGGCGACGATGACATCGCGGCTCCGGTGCCGGATCGACAGCGAATCCCGCCGGTAACACCGCTGGACGAGATCGTCGCCAGTCGGTCGCGGGGGCCGCGGGGGTTCCATCGCCGATCGCGCCTGGTCCTGCTGGCGGCTTGTGCCCTGATCGCGCTGTTCGGGCCCTGGCTGTCCATGCGCGACGCCCTGAGACCAAGTCCTGCGAGTGTGGCGGACTATGTGCGCCGCGATCGGCACGAGCGGCCACGGATCTGGCACACCATGGTGTTGCACCACGACACCCGGTTGATCCTTTGTCCCAACCCGATCGAGGATGAACGGGAAGCGACCACGTCGCAATTGGCCATGTTGAAGGAGTCCGCTGCCGGGAGCGCCACGGTCACACCGTCGACGCCGGATCCGATCCTGTCACGAAGGCCGGCGGCCCCGTTCGTCAACAAGGTGCCCTTGCCCACCTATCCCGCCGGCTATTGAAACAGGACCTCGAAGGAGGGTGGGATCGGCGCCCGGGGGAGCTGCACCTCCGCGCGCCGACCGGATCGGGGCTGTCGTCAGCTCAGGGCGCAGACGACGAGGCCGCGCTGGACCGCTGGGCGCTCCAGGCAGCGCGCCAGCCATCGATTGACGTTTTCGAAGCGCGAGATTTCCAGGGGGACTTCCGCCTGATAGAACCCCTTCATGGTGTTGACCCAGGGGAAAATGGCGATGTCCGCGATGCTGTAGCCACTGTCGAGGATGTATTCGCGTCCCGCCAGACGGTCTTCCAAGACGCCCAGGAGCCGTTTGGACTCCGTCTTGTAGCGCTCGAGCGGGTAGGGGTGGTCGCATTTATCGCCGGCGAACTTGTGGAAATGACCGAACTGCCCGAACATCGGACCCACGTGACCGACTTGGAAGAAGACCCACTGTAGGCATTCGCTGCGTTGGGCCGGCGCTTGGGGGATCAGGCGACCCGCCTTGTCCGCCAGGTAGATCAGGATGGCGCCCGATTCCATGATGCCGAGCGGTTTGCCATCGGGCCCGTTGGGGTCCACGATTGCTGGAATTTTCGAATTGGGGCTGAGGGTCTTGTAGGCGGGATCGAATTGATCGTCTTCCATGATGTTGATGGTGTGGGGCTCGTAGGGCAGTTCCAATTCTTCCAGGATGACGCCCACTTTGATGCCGTTGGGCGTATTGAGCGAATAGAGCTGAATGCGATCCGGGTGTTGGGGAACCCAGCGTTCGAAGATCGGGTGACTCATGAAATCTCTCCCTTGGGATAGTCGGAATGGTCGTCAAGCTTATCACCGAATGGCGGCTCGATCGACGATCGGTACGGGGGCCGCAAAAGCTGAACGCGGGTGGTCGCGAGATCACACCGCGATCGAGGTCGAACGAGGTGTGATGGCATGTCCTGAACAGAAGGGACGAGGTGTCAGGCGACCCGGAAGTGGCTCAGGAGCGAGCGCAGGTGAGCTTCCAATTCGAATACGTGAGCGTCGTGCAGGCGCAGGTGGCGCAGACTCTCGGCCAGACGCAGCAGGTATTCGCTGTTGGGTCCGCTGGCACCGTGGGACATCGCGATTTGGTTGGCCATGGCCGAAACCGGTGCGGGGCCCAGGTAGTGGGGATTGCTCTCGGAGGCGATATAGACGAGGACCCGGAACGGGGTGGGTCCGGCATGGGTATGGAAGGGAAGGAGAAGCCGATCGTAGCCGCCCTGCTCGCGGTGATCCAATTGGGCGAGGACGTCGCGTGCCTCGTGCGGGGCCAGGCGGAAGGCCACGCCCCAGCATTCCTGCTCGGGCTGGGGGAGCAGGGTGGCCACGCGCCCCGGTGCTTCGGGTACGCCGCGATGATCGGGCGAGCCCTGATAGAACTTTCGGGTCCAGCCACTGATGTAGCCGACCCGCTTCTCGAGATAATCGAAATTGGGCCGCCAAATGATGGACCCGTAACCGAAGACCCACAGGTGTTCGGGAGATAGACCGTCAAATGCGCGGTCTGAAGAGGCTTCCTGAGCCTGGGTGGTGGAATGCTCCAGCATGCAAATCCTCCGAAATGATTTGAGAGACGAGGCAGGTACTCTTGCCGGTGAAAAAGGTAAAAATGTGCGAATCGAACAGGGGCTGGTATTTAGCAGCTACAACAGCAACAACACATGCTGCAACAACAGGTTCCGGCAAGCTGCTTTTCCATTTTCGATACGCGTGAGGTTACCATGTTCGTCTCAATGACAACTTTTTTCGTACAACTCTTACACATAATACTGGCCCGGTACGAACTTTATCAAGCCCAAATTTGGTGGGTGCCGTTCTTGGTGACCGCTGACACACGGCAGCGGACGCCGAGGTCCGCAAGCTCCGGGCTATTCGAATGGGCCGTTCCCGTTTGCTGCGAGAGTTTTTTGGATTGCGGGCAAGTGACGTAGATTAAGTGGGTTCGGGGAAGCCGCCGTCGATGTGGATCAGCCACTCGCCGTTGGGCTGTTGTTTCAGTACCAGAAGAAAGTGACCGCTGTAGGTCCAAACCCGCTCCGGGTCGTCCTTGCGGCGCAGCGTGTAGCTGAAACGGCCGGTGGTGATGGCCAGGGGGCCGCCCACCTCGACACTGTCGGTGTGAATGGCGCCGCGTACCAGGATGACCTCGGTCAGGTTGGATTCCCGCTCGCGGCGGATGGTCGAGCGGCCCCGCAACGGCTTCTGGCCCGCGAGGAAGGCGCTGGCATCCTCGGCGTAAAGCGCCATGTGGCCCTCGATGTCCTCCGATTTCAGGGTTTCCAGGTAACGCTGGTTGATGGATTCGATGGTTTTGCGCAATCGCGGATCGGGTTCGGTTCCGTTTTGGGCGAGAAGTGGCGAGATGACCAATGCCAAGATGAAGAGAAGGCCGATGCCACGGCAAAACCCGGCGGAACGAAGAAGGGATCGCGTCTGAAGCGAGGTAAGGCGGATATTCACGAATGCTCCCGTTGTGTGTTGCGTTGTGGGGGGCATTTTAGCCGTGGGACCCTGCGCTGTAAATAGTGCCCCTCGAGAATCGGGATGTCCCCTCTGAACGGAGGGGCCGCGGAAGTGGGCCGCGGTGTCCGGGTACGGGCTTGGGCCTCGGCACCGGGAAGGCCCGAGGGGAGGGTCGGCGACGGGATGGGCGTGGCTCCGGGTGGGGCATCGGAAGGCCCTGAACGGGGCGAAACCGCACGCCTGGCCCGCTGGCAGTTGGTGCGGTACAAGGCTTTTGCAAAAACGTGATTGATTGTCACGTAAATTTACTGTAACGTTACAATGACGTAAATTTTTCATCCATCCTTCCTGTTTTCGAGCGCTTGCTCGAGACGGATATCTATGCTTCGAGGAAGCCCTTTTCAGGTCGGCGCTTTTTTGATTCCCGATTTTTTTCGGTTGACGCATACATCGTCTTCGCCCGGCCATGTCGACCTCGGACCTCCTTGGTCCACGATTCAAAAGGAGAGAACACCATGTTTGCGAATCGAAAGGATTCGAATGCCTTCGCATGCCCAAAATCCACTCCCTCGCGATGCTGTCGTCCTGTCATATCTTCGAACCGGTCCCTTGGTCCGCTCCTGTTTCTGCTGGCCTCGTTCGGTTGTCTGGTCAGCGTGACTCCAGTGCGCGCCAACTCCGATAACTATTTGGTAGGGAGAGGGATGCACGATATCACCGGTGCCGCGGCCGAAGTCGGGATGATGGGTTACGTGAGTCTCGAGCAACGCGTTTCCGGAATTCACATGCGCCTTCGCTCACGGGCCTTCATCATCGCCGAGCCCAACGGCGGCAAACGCGTCGTCTTCGTCAGTGCCGATCAGGCCATGATCTTCCAATCCGTTCAACAGGGGGTACTGGAGCGGCTGGGTCAGCGTTTCGGTTCCCTGTACACCGTTCAAAACGTGATCCTCAGCGCCACCCACACCCACGCCGCACCGGGTGGTACCTCCCACTATGCCGCGCCCAACATTACGACCTACGGCTTCATCCGAGAGAACTACGAAGTGGTGGTCGACGGGATCGTGGCATCCATCGAACAGGCCCACTACGACTTGAAGCCGGGGCGCATTCTCATCGACGAGGGGATCGTCGAGGGCGGTGGGGTGAACCGTTCGCCCGATGCCTATTTACGCAACCCGGCCGAGGAGCGCGCCCGCTACGACGGCAATACCGACAAGACCATGACCCTGCTGCGTTTCGAGCAGGGGGGCGAGCCGGTTGGCGTGCTGAACTGGTTTGCCGTGCATCCAGTTTCCATGAACAACCACAACCCATTCATCAGCGGCGACAACAAGGGCTACGCCTCGCTGCGTTTCGAGCAGGCCATGGGTACGGATTACTTCAGTGACAACCGTTTTGTCGCCGCCTTCGCCCAAACCAATTCCGGCGACATCACCCCCAATCTGAACCTCGACGGTACCGGTCCCACGGACGACGAATACGAGAACACCCGCATCATCGGTACCCGTCAATTCGAAACCGCCTGGGACCTGTTCCAAAACGCCGACGAAGCGCTGGCGGGGCCGGTGGATTACCGCCAGACCCATGTGGACATGAGCCGCGTGGAGGTGGCCGACGCCTTTACCGGGGCGGGAACGCAAACCACCTGCATCGCCGGATTCGGCTACGCGATGGCCGCGGGCACCGAGGATGGACGGGGCCCGGTGGACTGGTTCTTCGAGGGGCAACTGGAGGGCAACCTCTTTATCGACGCCATCACCGGCATGCTGGCTTCGCCCACGCCCGAGATGTGTGCCTGCCAAGACCCCAAACCGATTCTGCTGGCCACGGGACTCACCCGGCCCTATCCCTGGACGCCCGATGTCCTGCCGATCAGCGTCCATCGCATCGGCCAACTGGCGATCGTGGCCGTGCCGACCGAGATCACCACCATGGCCGGTCGGCGCGTGCGCGAAACGGTGGCGGCTGCCTTGGGCGACCAGGTGCGCCATGTGGTGGTCGCCGCCCTGGCGGGCGCCTATGCCAACTACTGCGTGACGCCCGAGGAATTCGAGGCCCAGCATTACGAGGGCGGTTCGACGCTGTTCGGCAAGTGGACCCTGCCCGCCTACCGGCAGGAACTGCACAAATTGGCGATCGCCCTGCGCGACGGAACCTCGGTCTCGGCCGGGCCCACCCCGCGCGATCTGCGCCACGAACAGCTCACCTTCCAAACCGGGGTCGTGCTGGACAATACGCCGCTGTTCAAGAGTTTCGGCGATGTCACCAGGCAACCGGCGTCGGCCTACAACCCGGGTGAGACCGTGGAGGTCCACTTTTGGACCGGGCACCCCAAAAACGACCTGAAGACCGAGAGTACCTTCTTCGAGGTACAGCGCAAGGTCAATGGCTCCTGGACGCGGTTCCGAACCGATGGCGATTGGGATACGACCTATCGCTGGGATCGCATCGATCCGGTGTGGGGTTCCTCCAAGGCCGTGTGCCTGTGGCGTCTGGATGCGTCGATCCCTGCCGGAACCTATCGCATCGTGCACTACGGCAACTACAAAAACGGATGGAACGGTCGGATCTACGGCTTCACGGGCGCCAGTCGTTCGTTTTCCGTGCGTTGATGGTTCGGGCCGAGTGCGAAGGTTCGCGACTCGGCCCGCCCGGTCATCGAAGGCGGCCACGGCGTGGCCGCCTTTTTTTGGGGCGTCCTCAGCGACGCATCGAACGCCCGGGTTCGGGTGTGAATCGATGTTTCCCCGGGACCCGAAGGCCCGGGGAAACGGTACCGGTCACAGACCGAACTGACACTGGGTGTTAAGGAATTCGATCAGGCGCAGGATGTTGATCTGCCCGTTGGGCCACATCGCGCGGCTGGTCTGGAACACGCTCGTGCTGAGGCAGCAGGCCTGCGGCGTCTCCGCATTGGTGATCTGGATGTCGTCCAGGTAGAAGCCCTCCTCCTCGGCGCCGCCGTCGGAGGAGAAACGCCAGCGGATTTGCACGCTGCTGCCGGCGAAGGCCGAAAGGTCGTGGCTGAATGCCTGGAACTCGCCGTTGGAACTGCCGTTGAAGGCACCCTGGCTGGCGGGATAGGCGCAGGCGTTGCCCGGGGGATCACCGGTGGAGCTGAAATCGTTGGGGTAGCCGCCATCCGGAGGCAGGTCCTGCCAGTTCTGGCCTTCGTCGGTGGAGATCTCCACGACCACGCCGTCCCAATCCGCTTCCACGTTGAACCGGGTCTGGTAGCTCAGGACCGACGTCGTGGCCGCCTGGAGTTCGAGGGTCGGGGTGGTGATCGCGGCGCAGACGTTGGGCTGGTACAGCTCGTCGCTGTCGGCCGCGTTGTAGTAGCTGAAGTCTCCATCGGCCGAACGGTTGTCGGTGATCGACCACGGCGATTCGAGGTTCATCAGGATGGTACCCTCGGCGGAATCCGCGAAGGTTCCGGCACTGAGATTTTCGTAGGCCGTGCCGAGGACCCGGTCGAGGCCGAGGCTTTCGTTGCCGGCGTTGGGTCCGCTGCCGTCACCGCTGGTGTCTTCCGCACGCACCACGTAGAAGTAGGTGGTCAGCGGAAGGACCGATTCGTCGGTGTAGGTGGTCGTTTCCAGCAAGGTGGCGATCAGGCTGTCGGCGGAGGGCGTGAAGAAGGGATCCGTCGAGCGGTAGACGTTGTAGGTCACCCCGGTGCCCGGGCAGGCGGCGGTGGCCGCCGACCAGTTCACGTCGATGGCGCAACCGCTCGCGGTCGAGCTGTTGGTGACGGCCAAGCTGCCGCTGTCGAATTCGGGTGGGAGCGGGCACGATGCTTCCGAGGTGGTCATGACGCAGTCGGAGAGCGGACCGATGCCGCAATCGTCGTAGGCGCGAACCATGTAGGCGTATTGGAAACCGCCGATGGTGTGCGTGTCCTCGAAGCTGTTGGTCGTGGCGTTCCCCACCAGTTGGAAGTTGGCGCCGGTTTGGATGCAGTCGCCCAGGGTACGGTAGATTTGGTAGCCGGTCGCGCCGGGAACCGCGTCGAACGTGACCGATACCTGTTGGGGCGTGCCCGGATTGACCGTGGCCAGCACGTTGTCGGGTGCGCTGTCGACGGAAATGGTGCAGGTGGGATGGGAGATGACCAGCGCGTAACCCTGGCGGTCGGTGAACAGGTCGCCGTTGCCGGGAACGCCCGTACCGCGCACGGTGAAGGTCCAGGTTCCGGCGCTGGTGTTGCTGAGCGCCACCTGCTCGACGGTGTTCAGGGTGTCGGCCGCACCGCCCGTTTGGGATTCGCCCCCGGAGAACTGGTTGCCCAGGAAGGTCATGCCGCCGGGCGATCTCACTTCGAGATCCAGGTTGTTGACCAAGGTGATGCCCGCGCTCAGGTCGGCGGGCGGGTCGAACCAGACGAGCGTGGCGCGCAATTCGCCGCCGTCGGGAAGGGTCAACTCGTAGGTGTTGGATTCGCCCGTTTCGAGGCCGGTCTCGTTGGTGCGTGAGAAGATGCGCAGCCGGCGGTCGTCATCGGTGGAGGAAAAGTAGAGGTTATTGTCCAGCCAGACCCGGCCCCAGCCGGTGTTGAAGCTGGGCATGCCCAAATTGAGCGTGCTGTTGAGCAGGGTGGCTTTCAGGACCATGCCGGGAGGGTTCCAGGCGTCGCCGATCGTACGTTGCCCGCTGGGATAGAACCCGGTGGTGAAGTATTCGCGTACCAGGGCCGCGCTGCCGGCCACGGTGGGCGCGGCCATCGAGGTTCCCGACAGCGAGGCCGCGTTGGGGCAGGCCTCGGTGGTGTCGTTGTCGTCGCCCGCGGCGGAGGCGATGCTGGTTCCCGGTGCCGAGATGTCGGGCTTGACACGGCCGTCCACGGTGGGTCCGCGACTGGAGAAACCGGCGATGGTGGTGCTGTTCCCGTGGCCCAGGGCGCCGACGGTCAGGATGTTCTTGGAGTTGCCGGGCGAGCTGACGGTGGTGGTATTGCCGGCGTTGCCCGCGGACTTGATGACCATCATGTCTTCCATCCGCCAAGTGGCGGCATCGACCGATTGGTCGCGCGAACGATAGACGCCGTCCGAACCGGCACCCCAACTGTTGGTGTGAATGCGGGCGCCGGCCGCGAAGCTGGAGTCGAACATCAACTCGATGTCGATCGCCAGTCCGGAAAGGCAGCCGGTGTCGTCGTTGCCCGAGTCGTAGAACAGGATCTGGGCGTTGGGCGCCATGCCGTCTTCGTCGTTGTTGAGGTAATTGGCGCTGTCGGGGGTGGCCACGTCGCCGCGGTCGCCGGCGACGGTGCCGGCCACGTGGGTCCCGTGATACGAGGTGGGCGAAGTGGTGCAGACTTCGTTGTCGTCGTAGGGTGAAGCTCCTGGCAACACGAAGTATCCGAATACTTTACGGTCTGGGAAGGTCGTGCCGATGGCCGGGGGGACTATATCTTCGGCGTCCGTCTGTGCGTTGTTCACGCCGAGCCCGTTGTCGTATTGGGTGAACCAGCATTGGTTGCGGTCCAGGCCGGAGTCCGTGACTGCCACGATTTGGCCGGTGCCCGTGATGCCCTGGTCGTATATCGGCGTACCGGACGTGTCGTTGCCCTGGGTGGGGCTGACCGAATCGCCGTTCTCCAGGCGCGGTGCGATTTCCGGTTCCACCCAGGCGATGTCTTCGATGGTCGCGGCCGCCGCGACGAAGGCATCCACTTGGGCGGCCGGCACCACGAAGCGGGCCAGCGGTTGGTATGCGGTTTCCAACACCAGCGTCCGATTGGCGGCACCGATGCGATTGCCCAGGAGCGAGGCGGCCGCGGCGATGTCCACGCCCTTGAAACCGATCACGTTGATTTCCTGAAGCGCCTCGACGGGCTGGCCGGGCCACAGGGCGGGGTCGACCTTGTAACCGGAGCGGTAGGGACCCACCCAGCGAACCGCGGGATGCGCTTCGAGGGTGGCGCGCATGGCCGGGGTCAACGCGATTTGGTAGGTGCGATGGGGGAGGTAGCCGAAGACGCGCACACCCAAGGCTCGCAATTCCTTCAGGCCGTCCGGTCGATTCGCGGCCAATTGCACCAGGCCGTAACGCGTACTGGTGATGTTGGGTAGCCCGCGTGCAGAAAAATCGGGCTGTTCGGTAACGGGATCGAAGGCTGCACCGCGCATGACCACCAGGTCGCCGTCCTGGCTGAGCCGGGCTGCACTGTTGGCGTCCGGTGGCGTGGGCGGCACGGCGCGGGCCCGATCGTCTGGTTCTTTAAAGGCGAAGGAGGGCATCGTTATGAGGGCGAAGAGCAGAAAGGTGCTCAGATGCCGAGCCCGTCTAGGTAACCATTTCGTTGTCATATTTTACTCCCATAATACCTGAGCTGATCGAGTGTTGGGATGGGTGCGGACCACAACCGGACCCTAACCATCGGGCCCGGGTTCTTTTGGGAACGGTGAACGGGTCCAAATATTCGGATGTGCACACCCTTTCGTGAACAGTAGATACTGTGTTGAAAACCTGATCCCATTCTACCGTAGGAAGCTGGGAAAAGCCGACGAACCCGGTGAGAAAACCGGGGATTCCCGAACACCGGCGCACGGGATCTGGAGAAAAACGATTCGCGGCGCTCGACGCCGGAATTTCGCTGGATCGAGATCGGCGAAAAAGTCGGGTAGGCCGGTTTCGAGATCTTTCTTCGTTTGTCGGTTGAAAAGGGACCGTTCGTCAAGTCAGGAGAGGCACGAATCCACGAGTTCGGTCGGGTTCAGCACCATGGCGATCGCGCCGTCGCTCTGAATGGAAAAACCGGTGATACCGTGCAGCGTTCCCAAGTAGGTGCAGGGCTTTCGAATGACCGTGTTTTGTAGACCCAGGATCTTGTCGATGTGAATGGCCGCGGTTCCCCTTTCGGTTTCGATGATGATGTAGACACCCTTTCCGGTGACCTCCTCCTGGAAGTGAAACAGGTTTCGAATGTCCAAGATGGGAACCAGCGAACCACGGCGATGAAGATAAAGCGAACCGTCGATATCGCGATGGGTGGACGGGGTCGTGAGGATTTCGCGAACCGCGGTCAACGGCACGATCATCTGGTGATCCCCCAAGGCCGTCAACATGCCCTCGATCACCGAGAGGGAAAGGGGAATGCGTATGGAGAACTCGGAAAAGACACCCTGTGCGCTACTGATTTCGATCTTGCCGTCCAAGGCCTGAATCTCTTGTCGCACGACGTCCATACCGACGCCGCGTCCGGAGATGTCGGTCACGTCGTCCCGGGTGGAAAACCCGGGTTCGAAGATCAGGTTCAATTTCTCCTCGCGGCTTTGTGGCGGTGGATCGGGCAGGATCCCCTTTTGCCGGGCTTTGGCGAGGATTTTCTCCGGATCCATCCCGGCACCGTCGTCGCGAATCTGAATCACCGCTTCGTTGCCTTCCAACCTCGCGGCACACAGCAAGGTGCCGATTTCGTTTTTACCGGCTGCAATGCGCTGTCGCGGGGTCTCGATCCCATGATCCAGTGAATTCCGCACCAGGTGGACCAAGGGCGTGTGTAGCTTTTCCAGGATGATGCGATCGAGCTCGATGTCCTTTCCCTCCATGTGAATCGCGATTTTTTTATCCAGTTTTCGTGCGGTTTCCCGTGCGATGGTTTTTATTTTCTCGAATGCGGTTTCTATTGGAATGCTGCGCAATTGGGACGTCGCCGCGTGCAGGTCGCGAATCAGGTTGGAAAGTCGCACCGCCGAATTCCGCAGTGGTTCGTTGGTTCGCTTCGCCATCAAGGGGTGGTTGACCATGGCGTTTTCGGCGATCGCCAACTCGCCGACCAAATTACCCAGTTGTCCGATCTTCTCGAGGCTCACGCGAACTTTCACCTGATGCGGTTGCGAGGCCACGACGTTCTTGGTGGTTGGCGAGGGCTTGGCTTGCTGTTCCAGGCCTGCCTGCAGGTCCTCCTGTGAAATCGCCCCCATGTCGATCAAGGTCTTACCCAGGGGTCGGTATTGTTGCTCGAGTGCCGCCTCGAGGTCCTCCGGGGCGATTTTCCCTTGTTCCACCAAAATACTGCCGAGTTTTGAGGGTTCTCGGTTCCGGCTTTTGGGTCGTTGGACGGGCGGATCTTGGAGTGGTACCCCTTCGGTGGACGAGAAACCTCGCTGATTCACATCCCTGCAGGGTACCGGATTGTCGGGCGCGTTCCAGGAGTGGGAGGCGGTACCATTGAGGCCGCTTTGGGGTTGCGGCGCGGAGTGACTGTGTCGCAATTTGAGCAGCAACGCCTCGTGATCGTTGCGATTCGAGGATTCCTCACCCTTGGTTTGAATGTCCTCCATCAGGATCTCCAGGGCGTGGACCGTTTCGAGCAGAATGCCGATGTGACTGTCCTGGGTCTCCAGTTTACCTTTGCGCAACAGGTCCAGTAGGTATTCCGCCTCATGGGTCATGGCGGCCATTTGTTCGAAGTGCAGGTACACCGCCGAACCCTTGAGCGAATGAAATCCCCGAAACAGGCCGTGAATGGTATTGATGGATTCGTGATGGGAGCCCGAGTCCAGTAGATCGCCAAAATCGAGTAGTTGGGTGTTCAGATCCGAAAGAATGTCTGCCGATTCCGCCAAAAACTCCGTCAGGATTTCGGTGTCATTCATACAACTCCCCTCTGCACAAGTTGAATCCGACTCCCCGACCATCCATGGGGCGATCGACAAAGATTTCCCTAGGGGTCGAGAGATTCCTTCATGGCTCGAGTGGATGAATACTTGAATCGATGTTGTATATCTATGATAAATATGTTTTTAGAAAAAGTAATTTTTGTCAATCTAAAATGCAAATGCTATTTTGCATGTGGATAGCCGATTTGAAGTATTTCTGTAGTTATCCTGAAACATTGACGCCCTTCGCAGTGTTCGATTCGCCGAAGTCGCCTTGCGCAATCGCTAAGTTGCTTCACCCGCTGCGCCGTGCATTGCCATCGTTCTCTGTGGCGTGGGTCCACCCGTCCCCAACCACCCGGCATTCTCGACCACCTGGCGGTTTTCCTGGGTTGGAACGGCGTTCGGGGGTCTTCTTCGATCAGGCCAACTGGAGTTTCGCGCTGTGCTGAAGGCGTGCGACCACACCGTCCCAGAGCTCGATGCGGCTGTCCAGTGCGCGGACCGCGGCGGATTCCGCCTGTTCCCAAAGCAACGGGTCATCCCCACAGATTTCGCGAACCATGGTCTCGGCCAGGTGGGCGTGGCTGTCGCCGTCCAGCTCGATGTGGCGTTCCAAATACAACTTGAGGGTCGCGAACTGGCCGGGGAACTGTTGGTTCAAGTCGTCCACCAGCGCGCGGAACATGTGGGGGATCACTTCTTCGCGGCCAAAAGTGAAGGCCGCCGCAATCGCCGCTACCCGACCCTCCTCGATCAGGTCCAAGGTCGACGCCACGAAGCGGGCCGCCGCTTCGGGAACCCCGGCCTCGCGCAAGGCCTGCGGTGCCGGCACGCCCGAATGCTGCGCCACCAGGAACAGATCGATGTTCCGGAGGTCGGCGCCGCTCTGTTCCATGGCCAGGCGGTAGAGCTCGAAATGACTCAGCACCCGGCCGTCGTCGAGCTGGTCCGATTCTTCTTCCAACACGATCTGGTTGATGAACCGCCGGACTTTGGGATTGCCGCGCGGTACCCAGGGCAGGTGGGTACAGGTCAGAGCCCGCTGGAGTTTTTTCAGGAGGCACATGAAGTCCCAAACCGCGAACACGTGGTGTTCCATGAAGATACGCACGTCTCGTGCGGTTTGGATGCGGCGGTAGAGCGGGTGCTGTTTCAGGCGCCGGCGGCGGCTTTCGATGCGTGTTTCAAGGTGTCCAATCGAGGTCACGTTCTGGTTGTCCTTTCCATGATGAGTCGTATTGGGTCACGGGAGATCCCGTGATCGGAGTCTGGGTGGCGTCCGCGGCCACCGTCATCATGGCATCGGTTACCGGGTGCACGAGCCTTATTTTTTGACCTGGATCTGTCTAGGATTTTATCTGTCCAAACTTTAGGTCCTACGGTGGGCCGGTCTGTGTCGATGGCTGGAAAAAGCCTGGTTCGTAGGCGACCGTTTTGCGCCACGGCGCGCTATTCTATCGCGAAAAACCTGTCCTGACAGCCTTTTCCCGTAGGTTGACACAATCTTTTCAAAATGGGGAACCGCGACTTTCAAAATGGAAGTGTCGCTATGTCCGGGCTCACTCCAGCAGGCGAGGGTGCAAGTCCTTTTCGGTTAACCAGTCTTTGTCCAGGACTTTCGATGCATAGCGCGAACCGTGGTCGCACAGAAACGTGACGATTTTTTTGCCGCTGCCCTGGTAGCGACGGGCCATGGCGTAGGCTCCGTAGAGGTTCAGTGCCGAAGAGGTGCCCAAAAACAGGCCGTCGTGACGGGCCACGTGGAAAAGCGTGTCGATCATCTGGCGGTCCGTGATCCGCAGCGCGTCGTCCACCACCGCGCGCGCGAAATTGGCGGTCAATCGTTTGATGCCGATGCCTTCCGTAACGCTGCCGCCCTCGCCGGTGAATGCACCGGTCTTGATGTAGTCGTGAGTGCCGGAGCCCTCGGGGTCGGTCACGATGATGGTGGTATCGGGCTTGTGTTCCTTTAAATAGGTACTGGTGCCGCCGATGGTGCCACCCGTACCGCTGGCCGCGACCAACACATCCACCTGGCCATCCAACTGCTGGAGGATTTCGGGGCCGGTGGTGTCGTAGTGGAACTGGGCGTTGGCCGTATTCTCGAACTGATCGGCCCACACCGCGCCGGGCATCTCCTCCGCGATGCGTTTGGCCTGGTGATAGAAGTGGTTCGGGTTGGCGAAGGGGCAGGGGGGAACCGCGCGGACCTCGGCGCCGATCGCCTCCAGCATCTGGTACTTTTCCTTGGCTTGGTTGTTGGGCATGGTGATGATGACGCGGTAACCGCGCTCCGCGGCCAGGGTCGCCAAACCGATGCCCGTGTTGCCGGCCGTGCCTTCCACGATCACCCCGCCGAGTTCGAGCCGTCCATCCGCTTCCGCCTTCTGGATCATGCCCTTGGCGGCGCGATCCTTGATGCTGCCGCCCGGGTTCAGGAACTCCGCCTTCCCGTAGATGTCACAGCCCGTTCGTTCCGAAAGGGACTTGATGCGGATGAGGGGCGTGTTGCCGACACTTTCCCAAACACTTTCTGCGCGTATCATGTCGCGATGCCTCCAACGGCTCGATGTTGGCGCGAATGGCCCCGGGCCGGCGGTTTCGCGAGGCCGTCCCCCCAGTGGGAGATGGCTGCGAAACACCGGAGACTCAAGGGCTTACGCGCTCGAATGTGGCCCCTCACGGAGCAGTCCCCAAACGGTGAGTGGCCCATACTCTAACACGGTTTGGGGCTCCTGGGGATGAACGGTCCGGTGATCCCCGCGCCCCGCTCGGGAGTCGGGAGCCGGGATGCTGGTCCTCACTTCTCGCGAGGTTTCGTCTTCGCGGCACGCATTTTGGGAGAGATGCGGGCTAGGGCGCGATGCCGATCCGCTCCATGAATTGCACCCGCCGCAGTCCCGCCTCGCGCATGGCCGCCAAGAGGTGCTGGATCTTCCCGTATTTGGCCTCTCGATCCGCGTAGATCAGACAACTGTCGATCCCGATGTGTGGCCAGTTGGCGATTTCCCGAAACAGGTCTTCCTCGGTGATGTACACGGGTGGAGAAGTGGGATCGCCCACCTTGTAGGCGTGATCCTTCGTGAGGAAGATTCGCATGGCGGTGGGTTCCGAACCGAGCCAGACCGCCGAGTGCAATGGCTGGTACCACAGGTTGGGGCCGTGGGTATGGGTGCATTCGGCGAAGGTTCCGAGGTAGAGGCACAGCGAACAAATCGTGAACATCTGAAACGTGAACAGGAGACCGGGCTTGGTGGGCGCCAAGGCCTTCTTGGAAAAGCTATGCGAAAAGGTGCCGCGCCCCGTTGTGGAAGTCGTGGGCTCGGCTTCGGCCGGTTTCTTTTCGGGACCGGCCAGGGTAGGCAGGAGCAAGCCCAGTTCGCGAGTGGTCGACGTCAACTGGCGCTCCATTTCTCCCACCTTGTATCGAAGCCATCGATGGGCCAACCACGCGGCTCCACCTACCACGACGCCGATCGCAAACGCCGTGATCGCGCGCGTCAACATGACGGGTAGGTACTCCGGCGGGGTCAGCTTGTGCATGCCGGCCATCGTTTCCAGCAGAATCAGCGCGGCGCCGAAACAACCCCAGAGCGGCGCGACCTTGGTCAGCACGGAAAGTGGGGTCAAACAAAAAGCGAGGCGGTCCAGTTCGAGTTTGGCCGCTCGAGCGAGAAGACGTTCCCAGCGATGTTCGCGAGCGTGAATCATGATTGCCTCCCAGGTACCCGAACCGGCGAGGCGGCACAGGCAATGTGACCGGGCGAACGAAAAGTTGTCCCGGTGGCAGGCCCACTCTCATTATGCCTGCAAAACGAGAGGATCACAGCGAAAAAAGAAGGCCGGGCTCCAGAAGCGGGGTGCAGAGGCGCGAGCGGCGTCGCCTCTTACGCTCTTTGTTTGGGTTTTTGGGGTTGTGTCGCTCCGGTCACATCTGTTGGATCTAAAAAACCGAGAACGCAACTTCTCCACAATTCCTACAAAGTCTGTTGAGACATTGACCACACATGTGATGCGGCTGAATTTCCCGGGATCGCCACGGCCGGAGCCGAGCCATGAGGGCTCGCCCGGATATCACCCCCCTTTTTTCTTTTTCCAAGACATTCATTTCATCCCGGGGATTGCTCATCTCGAGTTCTACTCTTCACGTTTAGGAGTGTCTTAGATGAAGACCCATTTTGCTCTGCTCGCGTTGGCGGGGCTCTTCTTCTGGTCCTCAGTCGCTTTGGGCCAAGAAGATCCTCAACCCAATCCCAATCACGAACCCACCGAGGTTTCGCCCGTGCGCGGTATCGAGCGCAAGGACCGTCCCAGATCTGGAAATCCGGACCCGCAGGCAAATGCGGCGGTTCCAGCCACCCAAGCAGGCCGTGGCGGCAATGGTGGACCTGGCGGTAACGGCAATGGCGGGCCCGGCGGCAACGGCAATGACGGATCCGGCGGCAATGGAAACGGAGGTCCCGGAAACAACGGGGGCGGTCCCGATGGCGGCAATGGAAATGGCGGCCCCGGCGGTGGCGGCAACGACGATGGTGGCCCCGGCGGTAACGGCAATGATGGCCCCGCTATCGGGTTCCGCAGTTACGACGGTACCGGCAACAACCCCAACGCGCCCGCCATGGGCGCCGCCGAAACCCAATTGTATCGTCTGATGGCGCCCGCCTACAGCGACGGCATCTCCGCCATGGCCGGTGAGGATCGTCCCGGACCGCGCGCCATCTCCAACGCGGTGTGCGCCCAAAGCGACAGCGTGCCCAACCCCGTGGGCGCTTCGGATTACCTGTGGCAGTGGGGCCAATTCCTCGATCACGACATCGACCTGACCGACGGCGCCGATCCACCCGAGCCCGCCGAGATTCCCATTCCCACCGGCGATCCGTTTTTCGATCCCACGGGTACCGGCACGGCCGTCATGTCCTTCAACCGATCGATCTACGACGCCTCCACGGGTCAGGATTCGGCCAATCCGCGCCAACAGAAGAACGAGATCACCGCCTGGATCGACGCTTCCAACGTCTACGGTTCCGATGAGGAGCGCGCCCACGGCCTGCGCACCAACGACGGAACCGGCAAGCTCGAGACCAGCGCCGGCGACCTGTTGCCCTTCAACACCGAAGGCCTGCCCAACGCCGGTGGCAGCAGTCCCAACCTGTTTCTCGCCGGCGACGTGCGCGCCAACGAGCAGGCCGGGCTCGCGGCCATGCACACCCTCTTCGTACGGGAACACAACCGCCTCGCCGAAGAGATCAGGACACGCAATCCCGAGTTGAGCGGTGAAGAAGTCTACCAGCGGGCTCGGCGTCTGGTGGGCGCCATGATGCAGGCGATTACCTATCGCGAATTCCTGCCGGTCCTGCTGGGCGAACACGGGCCGAGACCCTACCAGGGCTATCGGCCCGACGTCAACGCCGCCATCGCCAACTGCTTCTCCACCGCGGCCTACCGTTTCGGGCACAGCGCCCTGAACGCCACCGTGCTGCGCCTGGACGCCGCCGGCGAGGAGATTGCCGAAGGGCATCTGTCGCTGCGCAATGCCTTCTTCGCGCCACAGCGCCTGACCGACGAAGGTGGGATCGAACCGATCCTGCGCGGTTTGGCCAAGCAGGCCTGCCAGAACATCGACACCTTCGTGATCGACGACGTGCGCAACTTCCTGTTCGGTCCTCCGGGCGCCGGGGGCTTCGACCTGGCTTCGCTCAACATCCAGCGCGGTCGTGACCACGGCCTGCCCAGTTACAACGACGCCCGTCGGGCCATGAACCTGGCACCGGCCCAATCCTTCGCCGACATAACCCAAGACGCCGAGCGGCAGGCACGGCTTGCCGCGGTCTACGACGACGTCGAACAGGTGGATGTCTGGGTCGGCGGGCTGGCCGAAGATCAACTGCCCGGCGCGCTTTTGGGCCCGCTGTTCGCGACCGTGATCCGCGATCAGTTCGAGGCTTTGCGCGATGGCGATCGCTACTGGTACACCCGTGTCCTCGATCGCAACGAGCGTCGCCTGGTGGAGAATTCGCGACTCTCCGACATCATCCGCCGCAATACCGATATCGGCGACGAACTGCAGCGCAACGTATTCCGCGTCCCGGGCCAGCGCTGATTCAACCGAGTGTTCTCTCCCGATGTACCGTCCCTCTGGGGCGGTACATCGGTTCTTTCCGTTCATGCCCCACTTGCGGACCATGACACGGCGAAATGCGGAAGTCGGGGGCGGGACCCACGACCTCCGCGTCTAGCCGTCTCTAATGGTCGAAGCTCAATCCCGCATTTCCAGCCACTTCAAGTGCCCACCCTCGTCGAAGGCCGCGTCGAAGAGCCGACTGGTTTCGTGCTTCAGCGGATGGGTGTCTTCGATGTGCAGGTAGTATCCAAGGCCACCCCGCACGACCCAACCGCCGTCGCTGTCGGATAGGACATCGAGGACGAGATCGTCCCCCGTGCCACCCAGACGTCGCAGCCAGGCCACGTTCCCGTCCGGATCGACACCGGCGAAGAAAATGTCGCGGTTACCATCGCTTTTCAGAACGCGATGACCGAAGTGAATGCGGTCCTCGAAGTGACCCGCAACCACGACCTGACCGTGCTCGTCGATGTGGAGCGCGACAGCCGCATCCGCAGCCGGACCTCCCCACGAGACAGCCCATTGAAGGCGTTTCTCTTCGTCGAATTTCAGTAGGAACACATCCGATTGACCGCGGTGCTCCAATAAAAACCCGTCGAGAGAAAAGGACGCCCCAAAATTGCCGACCAGGTAACGATGGCCCGTGAGCGGATCGACCCGGTTCGCAACCAGGGGGTTTTGGCCGCGCGCTGACGCGACCGCGGTTTCTTGGTTCGATGAATCGCTTTCGAGAGTGTCTCCGGTGGTGACCGGAATCTCGATGGTGTCACCGGTGGTGACCGGAATCTCGATGGTGTCACCGGTGGTGACCGGAATCTCGATGGTGTCACCGGTGGTGACCGGAATCTCGATGGTGTCACCGGTGGTGACCGGGATCTCGATGGTGTCACCGGTGGTGACCGGGATCTCGATGGTGTCACTGGTGGTGACCGGAATTTCGATAGTGTGCCCCGTGGCCGATGTGTTGGCGGCCTTTTGAGCCTTGCCGGATTCCGGTGAATCCACCTTCTTCGAAAGCGAGGATGGATTCTCGGGTGTTGCCCCCCAAGCCATTGTGGCCGAAAACCAACAGAGGACGAGGAGCGCGATACATTCCTCCAGGCGCCTTCTCGTGGTCGGGAACGAACCGGGATTGGAATGATTCCCCTGAAACATAGTAAATGTCTCCTTGATTTTGAATCGAAGGCATTACTATGGTTTTCTTCAGGTGATAATGCGGTAGTGGTCTGGATTTAGACATACGAATGCCGTTAACGATGGCATGTCCGTTGGAAAGCGGATCTTCCTCGTTTTTGGCACGCATAGTTTCTGGCTATCTGATTTACTTTTGTATCAGTAGCTACAGAGATATCTGAATCGAGACGCAACTTGGCCGGGACGCATAATATGCGTCACTATCACTTGATTCTTACCTCGTCTTTTGTTAGGGATGCTTGTTTGCCGAAGACGCACTTCGGATAAACGGATATCCTACTAATCAAAAAACTTTGTGTTTGCCTTCACTTTAGCATTCGAAAAATGCGAATGAAAAAGCTCATCAAAAAATGGAATCTTTCCCAGGCGGGATGAACGAGGAAGGCAATGGAGGTGTAAAATAAATAAATCAAGATATTTACATTTTGTTTTTCATAGCGTGTCAACCGAGGCGGTTGGGGTTTGGCCTCTACGGAGTCCGATTGACGCCCGGTGCGCAATTGCCTATACTTTCGGCGGCTTCTTTGGGCGGGCTGTGGTTGGTTTTTTCAAAATAAGCCAAACTTTCGCTAAATAGTCGTTTGGCGGAATCCTTGTCGCCGAGGTGGCAGTGCACTGCACCTTCCAAAGCCTGGCAATGTGCCAGTAAGTGGGGGGCATACTTATTGTCTGATTGTTCGAAATAACCAATGAGATTTGTTAAAAGCGGCAGCGTGTCGCGATATTTTTGCTGGAGTATTAGTATTTCCGCTTCGGTGATGCGCGAAAACCAGAAATAAAAATCGTTTTCCAGGCCGGATTTGCGCCTCAACTCGTTCTCGAAATGTTTTTGGGCCAGAGCCTTCTCTAGTTGGCCGGCCTCTTTGAGCGCGTTGGCGTAATTGTTGACCGCATTTAAAATCTGCTTTTGCCAAAGGTAATTGTGCTGGTTCGATTCGTCGATGACGGACGCATAGAGCGCCAAGGCCTCATCGCGTCGGCCTTGTTTGTTGCAGATCATCGCCAGCAGGCTGCCGGAAATCAGGGTGTGGGGATGGGACATGCCGAGGCGGTCCACGCGACCCTCGAACGCGGCCTTGGCGTGGGCCTCCGCCTCGGCCAGGCGGGCTTCGAGGTCTTCGCTGTGCCGATTCTCGTAAATCGCCATCGCCAAACCGTGGTGGGCACTCAGGACGTGGGGGTGATCGGGCGGGTGCAGATCCCGCCGGGCGCCCAGGTTTTGCCTGAAGAGAGCTTCGGCTTTCTCTTTCTGTCCCCGGGTGTGCAGGTAGGCATTGGCCAGGTTGTTTATCGTGTCCAGGGTGTCGTCGGCGTGGTCTCCCTGAACCTCGGCCTGATCGCGGGCCACCTGTTCGTACAGGGTGATCGCCTCCTCGAGACGCGACTGGTTGGCGATGCTGTCGGCCAACCCGCGGGCCGTCCGCAGGGTGTCGGCATCCCGCGGACCCAGCAGTGCCGCCTGGTCCGCGAAGGTCTGGCGAAACTGCTTCTCGGCCTGATCGTCGCGAAGCAACAGCATCAGCTCCTGGGCGTAGTTGAAATCTTGTTTCAACCGGTCGCGCTGGTCGATATTGGGCAGCTCCGAGGAAATGGCACGCGCCCGCGTGAAGTGTTCCAGGGCCCGTTGATGCTCTCCTCGATTGCTGAGCATGATGCCGAGTGTGCGGTGGAGACGGAATGCCGCGCCGGGTTGCAGTTTGCCGGGAGAGAAATTTTCTTCGAATCCCTGGGTTAGGTCGCGGCCGTAGTATTCACTTTTCGGATCTACGTTGTCGATCAGGTCGGTCACGAAGTCCCAGGCGCTTTCCACGTTGTCGGCCTCTGTCAGGAGCGCTTTCTGAAACGCCATCTCCTGGCGAATGCTGCGCAACACCGAGACCGTCGAGATGGCCGAAACCACCGCCAGAAAAATACTGGTCGCCACCAGCGGGCGATGGCGACGAATGAATTTCTTGATGATGTACAGGGTGCGTGTGGGTCCCGCTTCGACCGGCTTGTTCTCCAGGTAACGATAGAGGTCCTTGGTCAGATCGGTGACCGAACCGTAGCGCATGCTGCGCTCTTTCTCGATCGCTTTGCAGATGATCCAATCCAGGTCGCCGCGCAGCATGCGCACCAGCGTGCGGCGATCCGTTTGGCGGGCTTGGGCCAGGTGTGTCGCCTTTTCGCCCAAATTCGCCACCCGGGCGCTGGGGGCCGGCGGTTCCTCGTTGCGCAAGCGGTAGAGGACTTCGAGGGGGTTGCCGTGGTAGAGCGCGTCGTCGAAGGGCAGCACGCCGGTGAGCAATTCGTACAGCAACACGCCCAATGCGTACACGTCGCAGGTGACGTCCACCTCGCCGCTCTCGATTTGTTCGAAACTCATGTATGCCGGCGTGCCCAACACGATGCCCTGGGTGGTGGCGTGGGTCTGGGTGTCCGGGTTGTTGCTTTGATTCAGGATTTTGGCGATCCCGAAATCGATGATCTTGGGCACCGGCGAATCGCCCTCTTTTTTGACCAGGATGTTGGAGGGCTTGAGATCCCGGTGAATGATGCCGCGGCCGTGCGCGTGTTTGACACCATCGCAGACCTCGATGAAGAGGTGCAGCCGCTCGGCGACCGTCAGTTTCTGCGAATTGCAGTAATCGGTAAAATCCTCGCCCGGGACGTACTCCATCGTGAAATAGGGGCGATTCTCCCAGGAACCCACATCGTAGACGTGCGCGATGTTGTGGTGATCCATCAATGCCAGCGCTCGATGTTCGTAGTCGAAGCGCTCGATCAGGGTGCCTTCGTCGCTGCCGGCATTGATCACCTTCAACGCCACGATGCGCTTCACCGGCGTTTCCTGTTCGACGACGTAGACCGAACCCATGCCGCCGCGACCCACGAGGTCCAGCACGCGGTAGGGACCGATCTGGCCGGGCACGGGCGGTTCCTCTTCCCGCTTGCGGATCAGGCGGTGCTGGATGGGGAACTGCTCGATGGCGGGAACTTCCAGGAAATCGCCGGAAGCATCGTGGAAATTCAGCAGCGAGGCCACTTCGTCGCGAAGCCATTTTTTGTCCGCGGTGAATTGCTCCAGCGCCGCCTGGCGTTGGTGGGGCTCCAGGTCGCTGACCATGGCGAAGGCCTCTTGGATCTCTTCCCAGCGACCGGTGCGCGCGGCTTGTTCGGCCCTGCTTTCCTGCTCGGATTGGATCTCGGCTTCGCCGCCTAACTTGGTTTCCGTCGGTTCCTTCTCAAGTTTCACGATTGCCTTCGCCAGGTATGGAATGACCGGTCATGTAGCGGTACAACCACGCTTTGGCGACATTCCATTCGCGCTTCACCGTTGCAGGGGAAATGGAGAGCACCTTCCCCGTATCTTCGATCGAGAGCCCCGCGAAGTAGCGGAGTTCCACGATCTTGCATTTGCGAGGATCCATCTCGTCGAGTTCGCGCAAGGCCATGTCCAGGTCCTGCAGGTTGATGTGACGCCGATCCTCCGTGACGCCGTGCAGATCCTCTTCGAGGACCAACGGCGGTTCGCCGCCACCGCGCTTTTGGGCGTTCTTGGTGCGCAGGTGGTCGCTTATGAGTTGGCGCATCACCTTGGCAGCGATTCCGAAATAGTGTGCTCTGTCTTCCCATCGGATTTCACGCGTACCCATGAGGCGAATGTAGGCCTCGTTGACCAACTCGGTCGTTTGGAGGGAGATATGGCCCTTCTCGCGTTTCAGGAACGCGCTGGAAATTTTTTTCAGCTCGGCATAGACGAGTCGCAGAAGGGCCTCTTCCGACCCATCACAACCGTCCTGCCACTTTTTGAGAAGGGAGGTGATGCTTTTATGATCAACACTCGGGGCGTGTTCGGTCATATCGCCACCAATGTTCCTGGCAAAGCTCTTGATGAAAGGACAATCTTACAAACCAACCCTGGTCACCGCCCGCACCTTCCGGTTCCGAAATTTACGATTTGCGGTCAATTATTCATGAATATACATGGTTAGCCTGGATCAATGGTCTTTCCCATTATACATGAGTTTTGCGCCGGCTCTGGGACATATTGACTAACTTGGGCCCGTCCAACAATGAAGTTTTCTTTGGTCGGTTGGATTTGCGGGCGTAGTGAACGGTGGTCCAGGACGGAGATTCCGGTTCGTTGGCGTCGGATCGCCCCAAGGCCGCGCGGCGGCGACCCGATACCGGAGGGTCGGGGACCCTTGCACCGCGGCGTCGGGTCATGCCGGGAAGGCCCGATCGACCGTCCTCACGGAACCGAGCCGTCCTGGACCCTGTCGAAGGTGTCCTCGAAAACCGGCATCTTGCCGTCGCCCTGAGGCGGGCACAGCGGGTGGAAGATGGACTGGCCGCCGTCCACGCGCAGGGTGACGCCGGTAATGTAGCTGGCGGCCGGGGAGAGCAGGAAGGTGACGGCCGCGGCGACCTCGGCTTCCGTGCCCATGCGGCGGGTCTGGTTGTTTTTGGCGGCCTCTTCGATGAAGGGGCGAACCATGGGATCGTAGCGTTCCAGGCCGCTGGTCTCGATGATGCCCGGGGCGACGGCGTTGATGCGGATCCCGTGTCGTCCCCACTCGTTGGCCAGGGTTTTGGTGAGGTTGTCCACCCCGGCCCGTGCCGCGCCGGTGTGGGCCATCATCGGGAAGCCCTGCCACATGTCGGCGATGATGTTGACCACCGCGCCGCCATGGGACCGCATGTGTTGTCGGAACGCCTCCTGCGTCGTGAAAAAGGTGCCGGTGAGGTTGGTGTCGATGACGGCGTTCCAACCTTTGCGCGGAATGTCTTCGGCGGGGGAGGGGAATTGGCCGCCGGCATTGTTGACCAGTAAATCCAGACCACCCATGAGGCGAATCGACTCGGCGATGCCCGACTCGATGTCTTCGGCTTCGCGAATGTTGCAGACCACCGCATGGGCCTCTCCGCCCTGCTCCGAAATGCCGGCCACTGCCTGTTCCAGCTTTTCCCGGGTGCGGCCGGCGAGCACGACCTTGGCGCCGAGGCGCGCCAGCTCGCGGGCACAGCGCAGGCCGATGCCGGTGCCACCACCCGTGATCAAGGCGGATTTTCCCGCAAAAAGATGGTCGCGGAAGATGGTTTGAATGGATGATGTCGTGGACATGAAGTCTCCTCGATCGATGGTAGGTAGAACGGTAGCCCCAAGAGTACCCCAAATCGCCGTTTGTGGATGAATCGATGTTCATTGTTTCGTCGCTCGCTGCTTCGCCAATGGTCGGGGTCGCTCGGGTAGCGGGGGACGGCTTCGCGTTTTCGGCCCCTGGTTTCGGTGTACCGGCTGCACGGGGTCTCTCGCCCCGGCCCGAATCCCGATGCCGCTCGACATGGATATGGGGCGCTGCGTCAGGCTCGTCGCGCAAAATACCGGCGCTTCGGGCGGTGTCTCGCTCGGTCGACCGCTTCTTCCTTCGGGTGATGGGATTTATCGGTTGCGCCTGCGAAAGCGGTGGGTGATACTGGCCGCAATCTCATTGAGCCCCGGTCGGTTGCCTTCGTTTTCCGGTAACTTGGATTGCTCACACCTCCCCATAAAAACGGATAAGGATGTTCATGACATGACAGGTTTCCCATTCGTTGATGGCCGTGCCGGCCATGGCGTTCGTCGCTTCGTTTCGTTGATGTCACTCCTGGTTGCGGGATTCACCATGGCCGCCTGGCCTGTCCTCGCCCAGAAGGAAGACCGCGTGGTCGTCTATTCTTCGCGCAACGAGCACTTGATCAAACCCATTTTCGATCGGTTTCAAACCGAAACCGGCATCGAGGTGGTGACCCACACGGACAAGGCTGGACCGCTCCTTCAACGCCTGAAGAGCGAGGGGCGCCGCTCCCCGGCCGACATCCTGTTGACCGTCGATGCCGGCAACCTGTGGCAAGCCAAGAAAATGGGTTTGTTGAAGCCCGTCTCTTCATCCGTTCTCAATCGCGCCGTGCCCAACCACCTGCGCGATCCCGAGAACCAATGGTTCGGATTCTCGGTTCGCGCCCGGACCCTGGTTTACAATACCGAAAAGGTCAAACCCGAAGCGTTGGTCGGCTACGCGGACCTGGCCAATCCCAAGTGGAAGGGCAAGCTGCTGTTGCGTACCAGCAAAAAGGTCTACAACCAATCGCTCGTGGCGATGCTGATCGCACAGAACGGCGCCGAAAAGACCCAGACGATCGTGGAAGGTTGGGTCGACAACCTGGCCGCGCCGGTGTTCTCCAGCGACACCAAGCTCCTGGAAGCGCTCGGCGAGGGCGTGGGCGCCGTCGGCATCGTCAATTCCTACTATTTTGGGCGGTTGATGAAGAAAAATCCCGACCTTCCCCTGAAGCTCTTCTGGCCCGACCAGCAAGGTGCCGGCGTGCACGTAAACATTTCTGGTGCGGCGATGACGGCCCACGTCAAACACGAACAGGCCGCGCTCAAATTACTCGAGTGGTTGGCGGGCAGGGAGGCCCAGGAGCTTTTCGCCAACAGCAATATGGAATACCCCGTGGTGCCGCAAGCCAAGCTCGCCTCCGAGGTGGCCTCCTGGGGTGACTTCAAGCAGAGCGACATGAACCTGGCCAAGGCCGGCGAGTTGCAGGCCGAAGCGATTCGCCTGATGGACCGCGCTGGCTACCGTTAACGGTTTCGTGTTCGCGTTTCGGTTCGGCGCCGCCCACGTGTCATGAAGCGAACCTACCTGCCCGACGGCTGGACCACCCTGCTGATTGCGATCTGTGCCTTCGTCACGGGTCCGATCGCGGTGGTCCTCTACCATCTTTTGTTGCCAGGGGACGACCACTGGGCCCATATGTCGGAACACGTACTGGGCCGGCTGATCGGGAACACGGTGTTCTTGACGCTGGGGGTCCTCTCGGGAACGGCCCTGTTGGGCGTGGGGCTGGCCTGGCTGGTCGCGGCCTTCGACTTTCCGGGTCGAGCCTGGTTCCGCTGGGCCATGATTCTGCCGTTCGCATTTCCCACCTATGTGCTGGGCTACGTGTGGATCGACATTCTGGATGTGGCGGGGCCCGTCCAGGGGTTGTTGGCCGATCTGCTGGGCGAAAAGCCCGCCTGGTTTCCCAATCCGCAATCCGGGGGCGGCCTGATGTTCGTCATGACTCTGGCCTTTTACCCCTACGTCTTCATGTTGGCCCGTGGGGCCTTCGAGCAGCAGGGGCGTCGCGCGCTCGAGGTGGCTCGCGTGTTCGGCTACACGCCCGGCCGTGCCTTCTTCAAGGTCGTTCTCCCCATGGCCCGACCCTGGATCGCCAGTGGGCTGTTGCTCGCAGGCATGGAAACCCTCTCCGATTTCGGCACGGTCTCGATTTTCAATTACGACACCTTCACGACCGCGATCTACAAGGCCTGGTTTGGCTTTTTTTCACTGGAGACCGCCGCCCAACTGGCCAGTATGCTGGTGCTGGCGACCTTGGGATTGCTGTTGTTGGAAAAGTACTTTCAACACCGTAAACGCTTCTACCAGGTTTCCCAGAGCGATCGGCAGATGGCGCCGTTCCGGTTGCACGGTTGGCGGGGATGGGCCCTGTCCGGCCTGTTCGCCACGGTCTTGGCGCTTGGTTTCGGGTTCCCGTTGCTGCACCTGCTTTATTGGCTGGCCCAGACTCTTTCCACCGAGTTGCGCGGCGATTACTGGGAATGGCTGGGGCACACGCTGTTCCTGGGCTTCCTCGCGGCGCTGTTGTTGGGTGTGACCGCCACGTTGCTGGCCTACGCCCCGCGTTTGAAACGGCATCGTTGGATGGGCGGCCTGGTGGCGCTGGCGACGATGGGATATGCCTTACCGGGATCGGTGTTGGCGGTGGGTGTCTACATTCCCCTGGTCTGGCTGGACGACCGTCTCTACACCTGGATCACGACCCATACCCGTTGGGAACCCCAAACCCTGATCAACGGCACCGTGATCATCGTGTTGGCGGCGTACCTGGTCCGTTTTCTGGCGGTGGCCTACCAGCCCATTCAATCGGCCATGCAGCGGATTCGACCCAACATGGACGAATCCGCGCGCAGTCTGGGTTACTCGCGACTGGCGATCTTGCGGCGCATCCACCTTCCACTGCTGCGCAATGGTCTGTTGACCGCCTGTTTGATCGTGATCATCGACGTCATGAAGGAAATGCCCATCACCTTGATGACGCGCCCCTTCGGTTGGGATACCCTGGCGGTGCGCATTTTCGAACTCACCTCCGAGGGCCACTACGAACGCGCCGCTTTGCCCGCCTCGATGCTGGTTCTGACCGGACTGATTCCGGTCGCCATGCTGATGTGGGTCGGGAACCGGGAAAAAGATGATGGCGCGCGACAGGTGGCGGCCGATCATGAATGACGAGGAGTGCAGATGAGTGGATCCGACGCCGGTGCGACCAACTCGGGTGTGGATAACGATGACGCGCTGGTGATGCGCGATGTTTGCCACCACTATGTAGCCGGGACTCCGGTCCTGCGAAATCTGAACGTGGCCGTGTCGCGGGGGGAGATCGCGTGCCTGTTGGGCTCGAGCGGTTGCGGGAAAACCACGGCGCTGCGCATCGTCGCCGGTTTCGAGGCCGTCAGTGCCGGCGAGGTCTACCTGGCTGGGCAGTTGGTGGGTCGCGCCGGTTTCGCCCTGCCGCCCGAGAAGCGCGGCGTCGGCATGGTTTTCCAGGATGCGGCCCTGTTCCCCCATAAAACCATCGCGGACAACGTGGGTTTCGGTCTGCAGCGGTTCGACCGCGAGCGTCGCCGAGCACGGGTGCGCGAATTATTGGCCATGGTGGATTTGGAGGCCCATGCGCGCAAGTGGCCGCATCAGCTTTCCGGCGGGCAGCGACAACGAGCCGCCCTGGCGCGAGCCATGGCGCCCGAGCCGGGTTTGATTCTGCTGGACGAGCCCTTCTCCGCCTTGGATTCCGACCTGCGGCGCAAACTGAGCCGCGATGTGCGCGCCCTGCTCAAGGCCAACGGGATGACGGCCGTGCTGGTGACCCACGATCAGCAGGAGGCCTTCGCGATGGCGGACCGCATCGCCTTGATGCACCGAGGGCGGCTGGAGCAATACGGCGATGCGCGATCGCTGTACGATCGGCCGGCATCCCGCGTGGTGGCGGGCTTCATCGGTGAGGGAGTCTTCCTACCGGTGCGCCGCGAGGGGAATCGGCTCCACGGCCCGGCGGGGGAGTGGCCGGCGCCTGCGGCACGCGAGCTGGAAGGCGAGCTGGAAGTATTGGTACGTCCCGATGAGTGGTCCTTGGTGGCGGAATCCGACGTGGTGGGCTCGGTGCTGGACGTCGACTACCGCGGAACCGGATCTCTGTACCGAGTGCGGCTGGCGGCGTACCAAGAGTGGCCCGAGCAGGAGATCGAAGTTTACTTCAAAGAAACGTTGCGCGTGGGTGAGGAAGTGCGATTGAGACTGACGACGCCGCCATCCCGAATCTTCGCAAAGCGGACCGAGGCCACCCCGAAGTAAGCTCACCAAGACCGCAGGCACCAGTAGCTGGGAGTGCCCGCAACCCCCCCCCACCAAAGCCGAGATGCCAAAAGTCCCCGCATCGCGAGAGGGACGCGGTGCCGGTAGGTGGAGCAGCCTGCTCCACCAATCGAAGCAACCCAAGCAACAACAGCGGATTACCCAAAAAGAGCGAAGCCCAAAACCCTCGCCCGCAACCCCAACCGAAGCCGAGAAGCCAAAAGTCCCCGCATCGCGAGAGGGGCGCGGTGCCAGTAGGTGGAGCAGCCTGCTCCACCAATCGAAGTAACCCAAGCAACAACAGCGGATTACCCAAAAAGAGCGAAGCCCAAAACCCCCACACGAAACACGATCGAGACCGGGAACTGAGCTTCAATCACGTTGAGGTGGGCCCTCGGGTAAACAGCGGGGTAGAGACCCAAGGAGAACCATAAACCGGATATCTGGAGGCCCGGCCCTCGTACCCCGGCGGACACCTTGACGGCCCAGCAACCGACGCCACCGAGATGTCCATGGTGCGTTGGCGGTCACCTACAGCGTTTACGCGGCCAGTTCCCAAGTTTCCAACTGGCGTACGCGCAACCTGCGCCAATCGAGCACGCGACCCATGGCGGCAAAGCTTGCACGCCAGGTCATGGTCAGGGTGCGGGCCTCGGTGTCGATGTAGAGGCCGTCGAGCACCATGCGCTCGCACTCGTGGGTGCCGCGGAAGGTACAACCACAGGACAGTTGGATATTGGGAAGCTCGAAAAGGAAATCGCCTTCGTGGGCGAAGCCGCGCAGGTGAACCGGTTCGTTGCCTGCCAACGGCTTTGGGGTGATCAAATCGGGGTGGGCCGCATGGAAGAAACGCGGGTCCAGGTCTTCCGGCCAGAGGGGGGCGCGTTCTCGTTGCCAACGCTCGTCGAAGGTACCCGAAAGTTGGCGGCGCGGCATCCACATACGGGCCACGAGACCGTACCCGGCCGGTCGGGGTCGATCGCGAACCCGGTCGATCAAATCGCGAGGATCTTCCAAGTTCGGGAGTGGCTTGTCCAGCGCCTCGCGCCGGCTGCCGTAGAAGCCGACGCCTACCGGGTTACGCTCTTCGAAAGGTGCCATCCCATGGGCGTCGGGCACGGCCGAGCCGCCGAAGGCGCATTCGTAGGAGAGGGGAAATTCGGTGAAAAATTCGGGATCGCTGGGCTTCAAGCCCAACATGCCGCTGGTCCAGACGCGGTTTCCGAAGACGCGCACGCTTTTTTCGATGGTGCCCACACGGACCGAAGTATCGCACTGGCGCTGGGGTTTCCTGCCGGGCGTGCGTGCTTTACCGTTCAGGGCGATGTCGGTACCGGGTCGACCGATGAGGCTTTGGGTGTCCACGAGCAGGCTGCTCTGTCCCGGCTCGCCGGCGTATGTCTCTTCCAGAGCGATGGGCGGCTGCTCGGCCAGGGCTGTCAAAGGACCCACGTGGACCAGGCCGGGTTTGGGCAGGTGAAAGGTGGCGGAGACGACCGCCGTGACAAATTCGCGGCCGTCCTTATCGGCCGTCAACAAGCGTTCCAGGGCGTAGGGCGTGTAGTTTTCTATTTGGGACATGGGGGCTTCCTAAGGGTTTTTTGGTTCGGTACTCCGAAGCGTTTCGAGCTTCGGTGTACCCGTGGTAAAGCGATCCAACACGTCCAATGACTTTCTTTGGAGAGGTTTGCATTGAAAGGGCGGTCATCCGCCAAATCGAGGCGTGTCGATCGAGACCGTGCGGAACACGTCCGAACAGGGCGCTGGGATCACTGGGCAATTGAAGGGTCCCCATCCTCGAGTTCCATGAACCTCATCACCCGAACCGAAGAGGGGGAGGGTTTGGCGACGAGCATGATACCGACAAGATCGGGGAAGAGTGCTTGCACAACTTTTGGGTGAGGCCGTTCCGCAGATAGGGCGACGGAAATCGGTGAGAGTGAGAGAATTCTATAAACAAATAGGACAAATCGTTTCGTTGACACACGCATCCCAAAAAGGCATACCTTTTATACCTTGTTTTGAAGTCAAAGTGGAACGAAACCCCGTGGTCAAGCCTGTTGTTTGTGGCTTTGCTCACACCCGGTGTTGAAGTTACTTTTGTTTTACCTCTCCTTGGTGATTTTTCGGCTTTGTATATCTTATTCCGGAAGCGATGAATCGCGATTGGCCAGCATTCGAGTTGGTTTTTCTGCGCTTGTGCGTGCTTCGCAAACACGCTTGGTTTCGATTTTTTCTCAATGGTCATCAGCCTTTTCGCCCGCTTTGTCTCGCGCATCACGGATTCCAACAATCGCCTCACATTCCGCTACCTCTGGCGTTAGGATGTGGATCTCAACCAGGGATTGGTGATGCACGCCTTCTCGCCAGTGCCTATCCAGAAACAGGGTTTTTTAAATGATTGCCCCGAGTCGGCCGGACCCCAAGTACAAACCGGAATCGGCAGTTGGGTGTCAGGTTTCAGCTAATTGACTGGTGATAAAAGTCTTGATGAGACCTGACATCTGAGGGCTGATACCGTGCCCATCCTGGCGAACCAGCTTGGCAGCCTCGGTTTTTCCGTTTCTGGATGGGCTCCGACAACAACGCAACCCACTTTCTTTTTGAACAGGACCTTCACATGCTGCAAACACTGGGAAACCATCCCGACGCCGTTTCGTTCCGTAAAGACCTGGTCGCCGACCACATGGAAGAAATCGAATGGCTCCTCGAGCATCGCGACATGCAGTTTCGAGATCCCGAAATCCACTGGACGGAGGTCGGTGAATTGGAGGGGCGATTGTGGAACAAAGTGGCCGCGGTCGTCGCTCAGGGCGATGTGGGATTCGATCTGGCCAAAGCGGCTGCCGGACGTGCGGAGGAAGAAAGGGTCCGCGCCGGTGTGTGGCTGTTGCCTCATTTTCCCCGCGGCATGGAAACCCTGTCCGAATTGGCCGAGCGATTTCACGAGGAGGATGCCGCCCAGGAACCCTTGATCGAAGCGCTGTTTCGGGGCTTGGAGGCCTCCGCGCTCGAGTTGTTGGAACCACTGCTGCGCCAATGGGCGCAATCGCCGAATCCGGCGATGAGGTCCAGAGTGGCCCAATTTATCGGGTATCGTCGCGCCGAGATGGCCGACCTGCTGGAGACGATGCTCCGCGACGAAGATCTCGCGGTGGTCGCGGAGGCCGGGTTGAGCGCGGGGAAGTTGGGATTGGTCGATCTTCAGCCCGTGCTGGCTCAATCGCTGGCTCAGGCGTTCAAAACGAAAAACTGGCGGGCCAGCCGATCTCTCGCTCGAGGCTTGAGCCTGCTCGGTTCGTCTTTGCCGGCCGGACACGTGCGCCAAATGCAGCAAAGCGGGGCCGCCACCGACGCCGCATTGACGGAGTTGGTCGCCATCGAAGGCCGGTTCGAGGATTGCGATTACCTTGAATCGGCCTGTGCCGCGGACGGCGGCGAGCGAGATATCTGGCTTTCGTTGGGGGTTTGGGGTTATGCGCAGGCGGTGCCCCACCTACTCGCCCAATTGGAAGGCGAACCGGATCACGCCATCCACGTCGCCCGAGCGCTTCACCTGATTACCGGCGCCGACTTGAAAACCAAGCGATGGGTTGCGGAAGACGACGACTGGGACGAAGACGAACCGCCGGTGGAAACAATGGGCGGCATCGATGATTTGGACGACGGCGATTCGGAGGGTACGACCGAATCGAGCGGCGAAACGTCCGCCGAAGCGGACGAACTGCGGGGCCGCTGGATCGAGGAACTGACCGTTGACGCGGACGCCTGGCGTGCCTGGTGGCAGTCGCACGAGGGACAATTCGAGGCGGATCGCCGCTATCGTCACGGGCATGCGTACGGAGCGACGGCCATTCTCGCCGAAATCGAGGCACCGGAAACGCGCCTTCGAGAGCGGTGCCGGGCATTGCGCGAGTTGGCTCGCCTACAGGGATTCGGCCCCGGCCAAGCTTTCGAGCCGGATTGGTGGACCAGTCACCAGCGCCATTACCTGGCCCACTTGAAAAGCAAGCTGTAACTTCGCGTTTCGAACGAGGATGCTGGCGGACGGCCCGGGGCTTGGCGGCCAATGGCTGTTCCGGTCGAACCCGCCCGATCGCCTTTCGGCGACGCGACCCGTCCCTGGCTCTCCGGTAACGGGTCGTGCTACAGTTAGAGTTTCGCCAGAGACCCAACTCGATTCCTTTATCGCCGACCCTTTCCGATATCATCCATGAAGCGAGGATTTTCCATGAAACGGGTGACGCTTTTCGTCCATCTACCCGAACAAGAAGATTACGCCGAGCAGTGGCTTTGGGCCGATGGCGCCAGTTCGGTTTCCAGCAAACCTCCCGGTCACCCCGACCGCAGCCTCGAGGCCATGTACGAGGAGCTGGACGACGTTTCCTTTCACGCGCGCCTCGAAGAAGCGGCTCGCTCCTGGCCCGGCGAGGTACCGCCCGCCGCCACCAGTGAAGTCGACGAGAAGAACTGGCAGGTCCAGTGGCGCGAAAACTTCACGCCCCTTCAAGCGGGGCGATTCCGACTGGTCGGCGAGTGGGAGGACCTGCCCGCCGACGACGACACCATTTGGATCTATCCCGGTCAGGCTTTCGGAACCGGACAACACGAAACCACGCGCCTCGTGTTGGAACACATGGAGACCATTCCGTTCGAGCGGGCACGCGTGCTCGATATCGGCTGCGGCACCGGGATCCTGTCGATCGCGGCCGAAAAGCTGGGCGCCGCCGAGGTGTTCGGATTCGACGCCGATCCCGATTGTGCCGAGAACATGGCCCATCACCTGCGCATCAACGAGAGCCGCCGTATCGAGCTGTCGATCGGAACCCTCGACGATTTCTCGCTGGCGTCGGGCTCCTACGACGTCGTTCTCGCCAACATCACCCTGAACGTGTTGCGCGAGGTCTGGCCCCTGTGCAAGGGATTGCTGAAACCCAAGGGGCACTTGATCAGCTCGGGCATCCTGTTGGAACAAAAAGAGGAAGCCGAAGCTCAGCTACACGATTTGGGCTTCGATATCTACCGCCACACCGGATTGGGCGAGTGGGTCATGCTGGCCGCGAGGATATCGTGAAACGGATCTGGTCCCCGCAATTGCCGGACGTCGGCGAATTGCTGGAGCCCGATCGCGAGGAACTGCGTCATCTGCTCTCCGTGCGGCGCGCCAGTGCGGGCGAACGCATCGAGGTCATCGACGGCAAAGGTGGTTTGGCGATCGGCGAGCTCGAATCGGTCCGGAAACGCGACGCGGAAATCCGCATCGTGGAACGTTTGGAAGCGAGCCGCGAGTCGCCTCTGCAGTTGACCGTCGTCTTGGCGCTTCCGGTCCAAATCTCGACCCTCGACGATTGCCTACCCGGCCTGGTGCAATTGGGTGTGACCCGGCTCATCTGGGTGCCCACACGATATGGCGGTCGCATGAAGAAGGATCCCGCGAAGTACCAGGGCCGGTTGCAGACCATCGCCCTTCAGTCGCTCAAACAATGCGGGCGTCTGGTCTTGCCGGTCATCACCCCGGCTCGCGATTGGGAAGAAGCCTGCACCACCATGACCGAATCCGGGGCTTTCAGCCTGCTGTTTCATCCCATTCGATCGGGGGCGGGGACCGAGGCCCTGCCGGAAAAACTCGACCATGTCGCGCTTTGGATCGGGCCGGAAGGCGGCTTTTCGGAGGACGAGGTACAGCGGGCGGCGGAAGCCGGAGCCCGACCGACCGACATGGGGCCACGCATTCTACGCACGGAGACGGCGGTCATCGGCGCCTGCTATTGGGCCCAGTCCCGTTTCGGCGACATCGGCCATGCGCTGCAAGTCCCCGGGGAAAACGCCGTGATCAGCTAGACGCGAACCCGCTAGATTACGAGAAAGAAACAGCGCGAAGCGAGCCAACATGGTGGTCCCGGCTGCCTGAGAAGGTCGTCGTGCCAGGTAGGTGCGACCGCTGGTCGCACATTCCGAAGCCCTGCTTTTATTGAAGCTTCGCTCTTTGGTGTTCCGTATATTCGCAGCCTTGATCGCTTCGAAGTGTCGGCCGGGCCGGCCAACCTACTGCCGCGCCGACTCTCAAAGCATGCGGGGACTCCTCGCATGAATCACTTCGGCAAGTTCAGCCGGCGGGCTTACCGCCCCTGATGCCCCTACCGGGCACGATGAAACTCTCGGCATTCGGGCACTTCGTGCAAGTTTGTTTCGAGAGAGGTCACAGAGTGAAATAGGGTTTGTTGTAAGTTGTTTGAGTTTTTAGCTTTATAGAGTGAATGCAGCAAACGCCGAATGTTCGGTTCCGAGAAATGCCATGAAGATATGGTGCGGGCCGAAGGTTTCGGCCCGCATCGTTCCTTCGCCCTCAAGCGGGGGCGGGTTGCTCCTGGGACTTTTTCCCGCGCCGGGTCTTGTTCACGATCCACTTGAACAGCCGCACCAGCCCCTTGGCCGTGCGGTGACTGGTCAGAATCACGAACGGCAGGCCGACCAGGGTCAACACCGTGGATGAGGCCAAGCCGCCGATGACCGTGCGCGCCAAGGGGAAGTAGTAGGCCCCGCCCAAGCCGGAGTTACCGATCGCCATCGGGATCAGACCCATGATGGTGGTGGCCGCCGTCATCAGGATCGGGCGAATGCGGTCGATGGCCCCGTCGTGGACCGCCTGCTCCAGCGGCATGCCCGTCAGGCGGTAGTGGTTGATGCGGTCCATCATGATGATGCCGTTGTTGACCACGATGCCTATGAGAATCATCATGCCGATGCCGGCCATGACCTCGAACTCGGTGCGGGTGAAGAACAACAGCCAGGACACGCCCACCAGGCTGAAGAAGATCGTCGAAAAAATCATGAAGGGTTGGGTCAGCGATTCGAACAGGCTGGCCATGACCAGGTACACGAGAATCAGGGCCAAGCCGAGGTTCAGCAGCATGGCGTCCATGTCCTCGTCTTCCTGGATCAGGCGATCGCTCCAGGACCAGGTGACCCCGGGCGGGAAGTCGAAATCCTGCATGCGCGCTTCGATTTCCTCTTTCATCTCATTGAAATTTTCGCCCTCGTAGGTGCCGCGCACCACGTGGTGTGCCTTGCGGTCCACGCGGCGAATGGTCTCGGGTCGGTCCGCGTACTCGAATTTGGCGATCGAGCCCAGCTTGACCCCCTGGCCCATCGGGATCTGCTCCACCTGATGGATGTAGGCGCGGTCTTCGATGCGCAGGCCGAAGGTCACGTCCGTTTCGCGCTCACCCGCCTGGAAGCGCGGGAGATAGGTGGCGCGCAGGGTGAACCCGAAGGTCTCGGCCACCTGTTCGGGGCTGATGCCGTAGAGGTTCGCCTTCTCGCGATCGATGGTGACCTGCAGTTCCTTTTTCCCGCTCGACTTGCCCGACTTGATGTCGTACAGGCCGTCGATGCCCTCGATCAGTTTGGCCACTTTCTCGCCGGTGGTTTTGAGGATGTCGGTCTCGGTGCCGAACAACTGGATGCGTACGGCCTGGCTGCTGCTCTGCTCGTCGTCGTCGAACATGAATTTGACGCCGGCGATTTCGGGGAGACCCTCGCGCAGTTCCTTGCGGATTTCCTTGAAGCGCGCCACGGGCATGTGGCGGTCCTTGAAGTTCAGCGAGGTGGCCGCGTAGTTCTCCTGCATGTAGGAGTAGACCGATTCCAGACCCCAATCCTCGCGGCGGGTGTCGATGTAGGCTTCCACCTCGTCGACCGCCTTCTCCGCGTCGGACAGGAAGAAGAAGTCCTGGAACTCGTATTCCATGTAGAGGCGCTCGGTCTTGAAGGACGTCCCCTTGAAATTTTTCAGTTGCGAGAAGGGGAGGGCGGTGGAGCCGACCAGGCCCAGCAGCAGCACGCCGGTCCAGACCGGGTGACGCAGCGACCAGTTCAGCACGGCCGTGTAGCCCTTCAGGAAGCCGGGGTTCTTGGCCTCTTCGGGTTTCTTGAACCTGTCGAGGACTTTCGAGGCGAACAGCGGAATGGCCGTGGTCGAAACCAGCAGCGAGAGCGCCAGCGTGATGCAGATGGTCAAGCCGATGGAGGAGAGCCAGACCCCCAACTGGTTGTCGTCGCTGACCACCAGCGACAGGAACACGATCATGGTGGTCGAGGTCGCCGCGATCAGGGCCACGATCACCTCGCGGGTGCCGTGACGGGTGGCCTCCACGGCGTTTTCGCCTTCGAGGTATTTCTGGTAGATGGACTCCAGGACGACGACCGCGTTGTCAACCAACATCCCGACCGCGAGCATCAACCCCATCATGGTCAGGATGTTCAGGGTCTGGCCGAAGGCGTACAGGAAGATGAAGGATCCGATCACCGAGATCGGGATCGCGGTGGCCACGATCAGGGTGGCATCCAACCGGCGAAGGAAGAGGAACAGGACGATGACGGCGAAGAGGGCGCCGTAGAGGCCGGCTTGGGTCAAGCCGTCGAGGCCCTCGGTGATGTCTTTGCCCTGATCGCCCCAGACCAGCAGGGTGATGCCTTCGAGCAGGGGATCGGCCGCGATCTCGTTTTTGACGATCGCGTTGACGGCGGTCGCGACCTCGACGGTATTGGCGGTGCTCTCCTTGTAGACTTCCAGGGCCAGGGCGGCGTCGCCGTCCAGGTGGCGGCGATAGCCGATCGGCGGCTCCTCGTAGAGGACGTCGGCGATGTCCTTCAGCAGCAGGCCCGAATCGGTGACCTTCATTTCGGCGAACTCTTCGAGCGTGTTGATCTTGCCCTGGCTGCGCAGGTTGTAGACCAGGCCGTTGGTCTTGATTTTCCCGGCGGAGAGGTTGACGTTGTCACGTGCCAGGCTCTGAACCACTTCGCCCACATCCACGCCGTGCTCTTTGATCTTGTCCAGGTGGAGCTCGATCGAAACTTCTTTGGGCAGCACGCCGCCCAGGTCCACCTTGGCCACGCCGGGAATCCGCTCCAATTTCTGCTTGATGTGCTTTTCCAGCAGATCGTAGTTCTCGGAGAGGTCGATCCCGGGTGCCGAGATGCGTCCCTGAATGACCGGAATGTCCTCGGTGTTGAAACTGAAGATGTCGATGTGCCGCAGGCCGTCGGGCAGGGTCGGCTTGATTTCCTCGAGCTTGAGGCCCAGCTCCAGGCGGATCAGGTCCAATTCCATGCCCCAGTTGAAGTCCAGGCGGATCACGACCTGGTCCGACTCCGTTTCCGAGCTGACCTTGCGGACTCCCTTGATGGTGGAAAGCCCTTCCTCCAGCGGTTTGGTGACCTCCCGTTCCAGGATCAGCGGATTCTGGTTGGGGTAACTGGCCATGACCCACATGGCGGGAAAGTCGACCTTGGGCAGGAACGCCAGCTTCAGCCGCTGCAGCGAGATCACGCCCAGCACGCAGATACAGGCGATGGCGACAAAAACCGTGACCGGCTTTCTGACGGAGAGGTCGTAGAGCTTCATGCGGTCGCCTCCGATTCCACGGTGGCCCGGCCCCGTTCGGGAATGACGAGGCCGCGGTTGACCGTGCCGTAGAGCACGGGAATGATGACCAGGGTCAGGACGGTCGAGAACACCAGGCCACCGATCACCGTGACGGCGAGCGGGGCACGCATCTCGGCGCCGCTACCCAGGCCGAGCGCCATGGGAACCAGGCCGAGCACGGTGGTGGTCGTGGTCATGAAGATGGGCCGCATGCGGCGGTTGCCGGCCACGATCAAGGCGTCGTAGAGGGTTTCGCCGCTTCGCCTGAGCTGGTTGATGTAGTCGATCAGGACGATGGCGTTGTTGACCACGATGCCGGCTAGCATGACCAGGCCGATGAGGGCGATGACGCTGATCTCCATGCCGACCACGTAGAGCGCCACCAGACCGCCCACCAGGCCGATGGGAATGGTGAACAGGATCAGGAAGGGATGGACCAGCGATTCGAATTGGGAGGCCATGACGAGGTAGACCAGGAAAATGGCCAAGGCGATCATTTTGAAGAGCGACTCGAACGAGTCGTTCATTTCCGCGTTCTGGCCGGCGACGTCGATCAGGGTGCCGGCATGGGCACTCTGCACTTCGGCCATCAGCGGCAACAGGGCCTTTTCGGCCGCGCGCAGGTCGTTGCCGTGCACGCCGGATGAAATGACCGCGGCCCGTTTTTGGCTGATGCGCTTGATTTGGGCCGGGCCGATTTCGTGTTTGATTTCGGCGACGCTGCTCAGGAAGATCGGCCGGCCTTCGCGGTATCCGATCGTCAGGGTCTCCAACCCGTCCAAGCTCTCGCGATCGGCTTCGCGCAGACGCACCAAGATGTCCATGTCGCGGCCGCTACGGACGAAGCGGGTCGGCGAGGCGCCTTGGATCTTGTCGCGCAACATGTTGGAAACGTTGCCGATCGACAGGCCCAGCTTGGACATGGTGTCGCGCTTGAAGCTGATCTGGACTTCGGGGTTGCCGTCGGCGACCGTGGTTCGGATATCCTTGAACAGGCCGTTTTCTTCCATCTTGGCCTCGAGTTCGCGGGCGGCGTTTTCCAGCTCCTCGCGGTCCTCGTTGTAGAGTTCCACCTCGATCGGGGTCTTGAAGGTGAAATAACTGGGCGAGCCGATTTGGTAGGACAGCGAAGGGCCCTTGTTCAGCCGCTCGCGGATTCCGGCGATGACCGTATCCGGATCGTGTTTTTCGGGGTCGATGTTGAAATTGACCTGGGCCAGGTTTTCGCCGGTACGGCTCTCCACGCCCTGGTTGAATTCACCGAGGCTGGAGAACACCACCTTGACGCCTTCCTGCTCCAGGATTTGGCTTTCCACCCAGGAGGCCATCTTGTCGGTGCGCTCGATCGGGGTACCCTCTTCCAACTCGACGAGGATGAAGTAATCGCCCTGGCTGAGTTCGGGCACCAGGTTGACGCCCATCGAACTCCAAAGCTGCGCGGCCTGGAAGACCAGCAGAATCGCAGCCAGGAGCACCACGAAGCGGAAGCGCAACGCGATCGTCAGCATGCGGCTGTAGAGGTTGTCGGCGAAATCCGAGGCCTTGTGTTCCTTCAGGTCGAAACCCGCGGACATGGCCGGGGCCCGCTCGACCCGTTTGGCCGGTTCGCCGTCGTTCGCTTTTTTCTTCTTCCTACGGGAGAACAGGGCGTACAGCGTCGGCATCAGGGTCAGCGACACCAACAGCGAGGCGATCAACGAAAAGCTGACCGTCATGCCGAGATCGCGGAACAACTGGCCGCCGATCCCTTCCACGAACACGATGGGCAGGAACACGACCACGGTCGTCAACGTCGAGGCGACGACCGCGCCGCTGACGATCGAGGCGCCGTTCTCGGCGGCGGTCGCCGAATCGTCGCCGAGGTTCTTGCGCACGAAGATCGATTCGAGCACGACGATCGAATTGTCCACCAACATGCCGATTCCCAAGGCCAGGCCGCCCAGCGACATGATGTTCATGCTCACGCCGAATTGCAGCATCAGGAAAAAGGTGGCGAACACCGAGATCGGGATGGCGAAACCGACGATCAGGGTACCTTTCAGGTCGCGCAGGAAGAACAGCAGCACCATGATCGCGATCAGGCCGCCGAAGAATGCGTTGGATTTCACCTCTTCCACCGAGCTCTCGATGAAGGTGGCACCGATGAAGGTCGTCGTCATTTCCAGCTTGTCTTCGTACTTTTCCTTCAGCACGTCGATCGCGGCCCGCAAATTACGGCTGACCGTCACCGTGTTGGCGTCGCCTTCCTTGTAGAAGGCCAGCTCGATGCCTTCCTCGCCGTTGATGCGGGCGATGTGGTCCTGATCCTTGTAGCCGAAGCGCACGTTGGCGATTTCGCTGAGGAAGATGCGTCGTTCTTCCTTGCGGCTGACGATCGTCTGTTCGATGTCTTCGAGCGATTTGAATTCGTTGAGGGTCCGCACCAGGAAGCGCGCCTCGTTTTCGTAGAGCGAGCCTCCGGCACGGTTGATGTTCTCCTCGCGCAGGCGGGTGTTGACCTCTTCGATCGTCAGCCCGTAGCGTTTCAGGGCCGCCTCGTCGAGCTCCACTTCGATGACTTCCTCGCGACCGCCGACGACCTCGATCGAGGCCAGGCCGGCCACGCCCTCCAGGCGCTTTTTCAGGTCCTCTTCGCCAAAGTACCGCAGTGCGGTCAGCGGCATGTCCTCACTGGTGACCGACACCTTGAGGATCGGGTCCTGGTTCGGGTCGTAACGCAGGATGCGCGGTTTTGCGACGTCTTCCGGGAAGCGCAGCAGGTCGACCTTCTTGGAGACGTCCAAGATGGCGAAGTCCATCTGCCGACCCCAGTTGAATTCCAGGGTGACTTGGGACAGCTCCGGTTTCGAGGCGCTGGTGATGCGCTTGATGTTGGGAATCACGGCCACCGCCTCTTCGATTTGGCGGGTGACAAGGTACTCCACTTCCTCTGGGGCCGCACCGGGGTAGCGGGTTTCCAGGGTAAGGGTGGGGTAGGAGAGGTCCGGCAACAGGTTGATCGGGAGTTTGACCAAACTGATCAGACCGAAGGCAATCACACCGATGGTCACCATCATGATCGTGACCGGTCGATTGATCGAAGTGCGTATGATGCTCATAGAAATGCTCCGAGTCCTCTGGGGCGTGGCTGGCCGGCAGGCAGGATGGAACTGCCGGAAAAAAGAGTTGACGGATGACTTGACGCGGAGTGCGACGCGGGGAAGATTGACCGGGCGGAGGCATTCGCAGTCGGACTGCCGGCGCGAGCGACTCGCGGGACGCGGCAGTGCTTCGATGTACCTGGAACGGGAGCCTTCGAAGGCTCCCCCGACCTTCCGCGCCGGCTATGCGACCCCTTACTTTTTCGCGGAGACTTCGACGTTCGGATCCTTGATCAACGCGCCGTCTTTCAGGGAGTCCTTGCCGGTCAACACGATGCGGTCACCAGCCTGCAGACCCTCGGTGATCTGCACGTACACGCTTTCCTCGATGCCGGTTTTCACTTCTTTCTTCTTCACGCGCAGTTTGTCCACGTCCTTCTCGTCACGCTCGGCGAGGAAGACATAGGTATTCTGGCGGCTGTCATAGACCAACGCTTTTTTGGGCAGCACCGTATCGGACTGCTCCACGTGGGTCACGATACGCAGGTGGGCGTAGGTGCCGGGGCGCACGTAACGCGGCGCCTCGGTGACCGAAATCGTCACCTTGACCGTGCCGGTCTCGCGGTCGACCACCGGCGAAATGCGGGTGACCGAACCGTCGAAGGCATCCTTGAAGGCATCGGTCCGGGAAAAGGTCACCGTCTGGCCGGTTTCCAAATCGTAGGTTTGCCGCTCGGGCAAAAAGACTTCGGCCTTGAGCGGATCCAGTGCGGCGATCGTGAACAGCTTTTCGCTGGGTTGCACCGTCTGGCCCAATTCCGCGAAGCGGTTGACCACGGTCCCGTTGAACGGTGCGACCACCTGGGTCATTTCGACCTTGTAGTTGGCGATGTCGAATTCCGCCTTCATGCGTTCCATCTCGAACTTCTTGGCGTCGAATTCCTCGGTCGAGACCAGGGATTTGTCATAACTGGTCTTGATTCGCTTGTACTCGGCCTGGGCTCGTTTCAGGTTGACCCTGGCCTGTTCCAATTGTAATCGCGCGTCGTCGCCGTCCAGCGCGATCAGCAAATCACCTTTCGATACTTTTTGGCCCTCTTCTACTTTCAATGTTTTGATCTGTCCGGCGGCTTTGGGAAAGATGTCGACTTGGCGGTCTGCCTGGAGGGTAGCGGTGCCGGAAACGTAGGTGGTCATTTCTCTCGAGCCGACGGTGTGTAACTCCACCAGGTATACGGGCTCTTTTTTCTTTTTCTCGTCGTCTTTCTCTTCTGACTTTTTGCTGGAACTGTCGTCGTCAGCACTGAGCGGTTGTTGAACGGCGAAAAAGACGCCTCCTGCAACCAGTGCAGTAAGAATCAACACAATTGAAAGCTTCTTCACGCTGAATCCTCCCCTGATTTTCCTTCTCCACCTGTCGGCTTTAACGCGGCCTGATTGTAAAGGTTCATTACTGATTCGGATTTTTTGTCCTTATTTGGGATCAACTTGGAATAAATCGTCATCCATTCACTACAATTCCCCACCCAAACTCCATTTTTCAGCCAAGAAATGGCGCCTGCGGGGCCTCGAGGGCCTTCGTCAATTGCCCGGCCGGCCTTTGCTCTGGTAGACTGGATTCTTCACATCACCGTCATTGCCGTTTAGGTAACCGTTCCGGGTTGGCGACCCATTCACGATCACCCGGGTTTTGGACTGCAGGCCGGCGGACGTGATGGCGGGGCTCGCCGCATCCGGGAACATTCAGCGCTTCTTTATTTAATGTTCCTCTTTAGATAGAGAACCCCTATTTGGGAAGGTCCTGTACTTTTCCCCAATTGGACCGCGTTTCGGTCCGCGGCGCGGATGGGCTCCAAAACCCGCGGTATTCATGTGGGTCGGGTACAGGTTCGACCCTTTCCGCTTTCGAATAAAACGCTCGATGAGAGGGGACACACGACTTATGACAAACAAGGGAAAACAAGCCCAGATCCAGGCTCCCCAGGGGGCCATGGCCAAGTTCCTCGACTGGATCGAGTGGTTGGGCAACAAGCTGCCCGATCCCGCGATTCTCTTTTTTATATGTATGGTGACCGTTTGGGTGCTTTCGTGGCTGCTCTCTGGTGTGACCTTCACCGAAATCAATCCCAAAACCGGTGAGGCGATCCAGATCAACAACATGTTGGCCGGTTCGACGATGGCGACCTTCTTTGCCGGGATGGTCAAGACCTTCACCGATTTCGCACCGCTGGGCATCGTATTGGTGGCCATGTTGGGGGTCGGCGTGGCCGAACACTCGGGCTACATCAACGCCGGTCTCAAGTGGATGCTGGGCTTCACCCCCAAGGGCTTGCTCACGCCCGTCCTGATTTTCGTGGCGATTCTCAGCCACACCGCCACCGACGCCGGCTACGTGCTAGTGATTCCCCTCGGTGGCGTCATTTTCTACGCGGCCGGACGTCATCCGCTGGCAGGGATCGTCGCGGCCTTCGCCGGAGTGTCGGGGGGATTCAGCGCCAACCCGATTCCCTCGGGCATCGATCCGTTGCTGCAGAGTTTCACCCAGACCGCCGCGCAGATCATCGATCCCGCCAAGACCGTGAATCCGCTGTGTAACTGGTACTTCACCGGGGCTTCCAGCATCGTCATCATCCTCGTCGGTTGGTTCCTGACGGACAGGGTGATCGAACCGCGGCTGAACTCCCACACACCGGTGGACAATGACGCCGAACCACCTACCAAGATCGAAAAGCTCACCGCAAGCGAATCTCGCTCCTTCTGGGCCGGCTCGGCCGCGATGATCCTCGGCTTGATCGCCTTGGCCGCGATTGCCATACCCTCCGACTCGATTCTGCGCAACGCGGACGGTTACCTGGAGCGTTTCGACGCGCCGCTGATGCAGATGATCGTGCCCCTGATCTTCGTGTTCTTCCTGATTCCCGGTGTGGTTTACGGCCTGATGGCGGGCACGTTCAAGAACTCGAAAGACATTATCATGTCGATGAAAAAGGCGATGGACGCCATGACCTACTACATCGTCATGGCCTTCTTCTGTGCCCTGTTCCTCTACGCCTTCAACAATTCCAACATCGGTGCGCTGATGGCGCTCAAGGGCGCGGCGGCGCTCAAGGCCATGAACCTGCCGCCCCAGGTCACCATCATCGGCATCATCTTCCTGACCGCGTTCGTCAACCTGGCCGTGGGCTCGGCCTCCGCCAAGTGGGGCCTGCTGGGTCCGATTTTCGTGCCGATCCTGATGCAGGTCGGCATTTCTCCCGATCTGGCGCAGGCCGCCTACCGCGTCGGCGATTCCTGCTCCAACATCATCACCCCGCTGATGCCCTACTTCCCGTTGGTGGTCGTCTTCGCCCAGAAGTACGTCAAGAAGACCGGCATCGGCACCCTGGTTTCGTTGATGTTGCCCTACACGATCCTGTTCATGATCACCTGGAGCATCTTCCTGCTGATCTACTGGGGACTGGGAATTCCGCTCGGCGTCGATGCCAGCTACGTCTACACGCCGGCGACGCCCTGATCGCCGCACGACCGATGTGACCTACACCGAACGGAGGGTTGCCGCGTGCCGGCACCCTCCGTTTTCTTATTGCCCTGGCGATCGAGCGCGTTAGAATACGGTTCGATTCAGGTGGCGACGTGGCGCGCCGCCGCTGGGGGAGGTCCTCGTTTTGGAACAACCGGAAGTAGGCGCGGTGCGCCAGTTCATGCAGCAGATCCCGTTCAACCGTTTGCTCGGCATGGAGCTGACGACCATTTCCGCCGAACGTGTCGACATTCGCATTCCCATGAAGGACGAGTTGGTGGGCAACTTCCTTCACGGCATTCTCCACGGCGGGGTCGTCACCTCCGTACTGGACGTGGCCGGCGGCTGTATCGCGTTGATGGGTGCCTACCAGCGCATGAAGGAGCAGCCCTCCAAGGAGATCGTGGCCACCCTGTCCAAGGTGGGCACCATCGACATTCGCGTCGATTTTCTGCGACCGGGTCGCGGTCAATGGTTTACGGCCTCCGCGATTCCGCTGCGAACGGGGAACAAGGTCGCCGTTACCCGCATGGAACTGCACAATGACCAGGGGCATTTGTTGGCTGTCGGCACCGGCACTTATCTTTGCGGATAATAGACGTGTCGGCGCCAGTCGACGCTTTTTTTGATGAGGAACGGCCGACCGGTCGATAGGGCTGGTAAGGCAGAACCCAAGGTGTGTGATTGGATCCTCGCCGCCGAGAATGGGCCGAAAACGAGCCGCGAATGCCTCTCGTCCCAGCCCCGGGCGGTCATGGCGGGGGCGCCGTTGGACGGCGCTGGTGGCTCGGTCGCTTCTCGATGGCGCAGACCGATCATTCGGATTGGGTGGAAGATCGGAGGTCGTCCTTGGCTCCTGAACCCTATCAAGCCCCGACCGAGGAGTACACCCATCGCGATTGCGATCTGGACCCTTTGCTCGATTTGATCTTGGTGATATTGCGCGCCCACCCCCAAGGGCTGAAGGAATACGATCTCCTGAAACGGCTGGCCTTGGAAGACGACACGCCCTTCACCGGCCGGCTCCACGACGAGCTGGAGATGTTTCGCCAGCACTTCCTGCTGTTCCACCTGCTGTATCGTCTGCGCGATCGCCTCCGTGTGGCGGGTGAAGCCGACGTTCACATCCACTGCCTCCGAATCGGGCTGCTGCCGTTTTCGCGAAGCCACGAGCACGCCGCCCGCCGGCAGGTGGCGCCCGACGATCCCCTTCGCAACTACTACCTCGACTGGCGCAACTGCGAAGCGGTCGATCGCGATACCGTGCGCCGCATGATCCAGGCGTTTTGGAAGCGCTACCACGTGACCCTGGGGCGCGAGGAGGCGCTGGAGGTTTTCGGCCTGCCGAGGTTCGCCGGCCCCGCCGAGATCAAACGGCGCTATCGCGAGCTGGTCCGCCGGACCCATCCCGATATGGGCGGCGATCCGGACGAATTCCGGCGCGTCATGAGCGCGGCCGGTGCCCTGCTGAGCTGAGCCGCGAGTCCGCGGACGCCTGCTCCGTTCGGTCGACCCCGATACGCGTTCGTGAAATATCATGGCGCCCCTTTTTTTACTAAGTGATTCCTGTCAAAGACAATGAGCTGACTTTGAGGTGTTAATGGAGAGGCGAATTAATATGCTCTATACGATCGAGGAATCATATGAATACAGACCAAGAAGCCATCCTGCGTCTCAAAAACGATGCTCATCTACAGGAGGATCGCTCTGCCTGGCGACCGACCCTGTTGAACCTTGCCGATGCCGACGATCGCGAAGAACTCGACCGGTTGGCGCGCTGCGGGCTCGTCCATCGCGTCTATGACTGTCTCTCCCGCCAAATCGCCGACCTGGCCAAGACCCGGGCCGCGGGGAACATGCCGGACGACGTGGCGTTGGCCGCGTTCCAAAGGGAACTGACGGACGGGATGCCGCTGGAGCGGTGGGGACGCTGGGCCTTTTACCCCTGGAACGGCAACCTGGTGCATCTCCTGCCGTCGGACCTGTTTCGCGAGTTACGACTCAACCGCAATCGCAACAAATTGACCTTGGCGGAACAGGATCGCTTGGCGCGGCTCACGGTCGGCGTCGCGGGGCTGTCGGTGGGCAACGTCATGGCCCTCACCATGGCCATGGAGGGCTGTTTCGGAACCTTGAAACTGGCCGATTTCGACACGCTGGACCTTTCCAACATGAACCGGATTCGCGCCTCGGTGTGGGATCTGGGCGTGCAGAAAACCGTCCTGGCCGCGCGCCAAATCACCGAAATCAATCCCTACGCCCATCTGGTCCTCTTTCAGGACGGCTTGACCGAGGACAACTTGGACGACTTCCTGGGTGGCGAGACGCCCTTGGACGTGTTGGTCGAGGAATGCGACAGCATGCACCTGAAGATCGTCATTCGCGAGCGCGCCAGGCAGCACCGCATCCCCGTCGTGATGGAATCCAGCGATGGCAGCGTCATGGACGTGGAGCGCTTCGACCTGGAGCCCGATCGTCCGATCCTGCACGGGCGGATCGGCGAGGTGAACGTGGAAGGCATGTCACCGGAAGCGCTGCAATTCGATATGGCCCTGCGGATCAACCCGATATCAGGGCTGACCACGCGCATGGCGGCTTCGTTGCTGGAGCGTGGCGAAACGCTGTCCACCTGGCCGCAACTGGCGTCCGATGTGGTGGTGGGCGGCGGCCACGTGTGCATGGCCGTCCGCGAGATCGGCCTGGGTCGCGAAATGAAATCCGGCCGCCGCATCTTGGATCCCCTGGCCCTGATGACCGACGGGCCTCGTGAGGAACCGAAACCGCGGGCTTCGGAATCACGCCTTCCCAAACCCGCCGATCGCGACGATTGGCGGCAATTGCGACCAAAGATGCGTTCCGTGGTGGAAGCGGCCGTTATGGCGCCTTCCGGCGGCAATGCCCAACCCTGGCGGTTCTACGCCGATGGCGATGTATTGTGGCTGGCCTTCGATCGCGATCGATCCACCAACTTGATGGATCGAGGCGGCCGTGCCTCCATGCTCAGCCTGGGTGCGGTGGCGGAAAACGCCGAACTGCAGGCCAAGTCCCTTGGTTGGGATACCGAAGTGAAAACCTTTCCGGCGCCGGATCAGCGCCACCTCGTGGCGTCCCTTTCGTTCCGGGAGGGGAGCCCGGCGCTCGATCCGTTGCAACCCTATATCGCCACCCGCCATACCAACCGTCGCATGTTGCCACCCGCCCCCATTCCCGCGGAAAAGACCGCGGCACTCGGCCGCGCGGCGCAGGAACGCCATGCCGAGATGGTCTGGGAGCAGGACCGCGAACGGTTGGATCGCTGGGCCCGCCTGCTGGGGGAAGTCGACCGCCTGCGGTTGCTCCACCCTCGACTGCATCGGGACTTGGTGGGAGAGCTGCGCTATACACCGGAAAGTGCCGCACACAGTCGCGATGGGATCGACCTTCAATCCTGCGGACTGGATGCCAATGCCCTCGCGGGGGTGTTCTTGATCTCCCGCCCGGATGTGTCGGCCTTCCTGCGCGCCGAAAATGGCTCCCGGGGGTTGACCAAGTACGGCGAGTTGCCCGTGCGTGCGGCCGGCGCCCTGGGATTGATGGTCACCGCGGGCACGCGTCCCGAGGATTGGTTCCAGGCCGGGCGTGCCATGCAGCGCATCTGGTTGGCCGCCACCGCGCAGGGTCTCGGATTCCAGCCCGTGGGCAGCATTTTGTTTCTCTTGGAATGGTTCGAGAAGGCCGAAGAAGGATTTTTCAACCATTGGGAGGCCGAAGTCGCCAAGTCGATCGTCGAAGAGTTCCGCAACCTGACGGCGGACATCGACGGCGTGCCCGCCTTCCTGTTCCGCGTGTTCGAAAGCCCCCAACCGGTGGAGCCGGCGCACCGCCTGCCGCTGTCCAAGCTGGTTCGGGTCGGTAGCCCGATAGGGCGACCGTTGGATTGACGAGAAAAGCGCTTGTCCTCGGTCGTCGGGGACAAGCGCTTCGTGCGGGTGGCCTCGGTTTTAATAAAATCAGGTCACGGAAACGCGGTCGCGAGACCGGACCTGGCCGAGACCTGAGTGCCGAAAGCCGAAAGCGGGGCCATCCGAATCACGGATGGCCACTTCCTAGGAATGAATTTGGGACAGGGTTTGGTTGAGGCGATGCCCCACCACCTTCAGCAGCGAGAAGAGGTGGTTGGGATTGTCCAGAACCTGACGGTGGAAGGCGTCCCGGTTGATGACCATGAGGTCGATGTTCGAGCGTGCCACCACGGTCGCCGAGCGCCGCTGGCCCACGATCAACGCGACTTCTCCGAACAGGTCGCCGGTCTTCAACTGACCGACCAGGCGGCTGTCGCCCGTGCGATTGCAGGCCCGGATCACGTCGGCCTCGCCCTCCACGATGTAGAAGGCCTCTTCGCCGGTGTCTCCCTCGCGGACGATCGCTTCGTCCGCGGTATAGAAGGCGCGCTCGTAGTTTTCCACGTACTGCTGGATGTTGTGGGTCTTGGCGAAGTCCAGGTAGTGGGGATTGATTTCCCGCATGTCCAGCGCCATGGGCACCACGATCAACCCGCTTTCCACGTGAGTGAAGGTTTCGGCCGCCTCGCGAAACCCGATGGTTTTGAGGCGCTTGACCAGGGTCGGGCGAACCGGGGCCAGGACCCGTTCGATGCCGTGCCGGAAGGCGTAATAGGTCACCATCCTCAGAAGATTGTTGGTGAGCTCGCGCTTTTTGCGGTATTGGGGCTCGACGCACAGCATGCTGCAGTAAAGCAGCGCGCCGTTCGGCGTGTCGCGGTACATGTTGCCGAAGTCGAAAAACTCCTTGGCGGGATTGCCGGCATCGTTGCCGCGGGTGAGGCGAACGCCGCCGACGACGGTTCCCTCGCTCACGGCCACCAGATTGACCGTGTTGGGGAACACGTCGAAGCGATTGAACAGACGGCCGTCGGGTGTCGGTGGCATCAACTTCTCTTGATCGACAAACACCCGATGACGCAAGCGAAACAGATCATCCAAGTCCTCGGTATCCGTGCATAGTTTGATTCTAAAACTCAAAGCACCCATCCTATCGTTCATACTATATGAAAGAAAGAAACGGGACTCCGCCGCAACGACACGACGATATCCAATGCATGCGAATTTTGACACACGAATTCCACAAGCGCTGCGTGAAAAATGATAGTATCTATATCCACACCGAAGCCCATCGAACGCTGTTCCGCATTCGCTCGTGTAGATCATTCAATCCATCTCACATCAACATCGCAGAAGGTGCAAACGCTCCGATCGCACACTTTGGACATATCGACGCGAAGTTGCCGCGATGGCAATCGCATCCCGTTTTCTTTCTTGACCATGCTCTAGTCAGGGTTGTGTTGACGCGTGAAGCCTTTTGTATTGTATAAACAAATCTGCTGTAAAGGCTTGTATGTATTCCGGTCGCAACGTCTCGAAAAGAAAGAAAAAAATAATAGATATGAGGACCAGAAACCTCTGATGTAATTTCATCACAAAATGCGAATGACGAAAGTGATGTACATCATTAAGATATTGAACGGTGCGAAAACTCCGAACGATTCGGCACGCATTCCCTCGGTTTTCCGGAGTGCCGATGGGTCAGAGGGTGGTACGCCACGAGTCCGCGTCGAACGAAGCGGAAATGTCCCGGCGAACGGGGGAGGGGACGAAGAGGTATTCGTCCTGAACAGGAAAGCCCTTCCGTTCCGCCAGCCGCAGCAGGGCCAGGCCCTCGACGAAAAACTTGCCCTCGGTGAGCAACAGCTCCTCGGTCAGGGATTCGTCCTCGCGTTTGGCCCGGTAGAACGCTTCGCGCTCGTCGAGGAGCAGGGTGAAGGCATCCTCGAAGTCCTCGGCCTCGTCGTCCATGAACGCGGTGCAAATGTCGAGACGCGGATACTCCGCCCCTTCGATCACCGCTTCGATGCGGTCCAGGAAGCCGCGACAAACCGCCGCTTCGCTCTTCAGAAAGAAGAAATGGAAGAGGAACTGGTAGTACAGGTAGTCCTCTTCGTATTCGAAATTCCGCTGAAAGTCGCCCTTGGCCAGGTAACCGGCGAGGTCGGCGGCGCAGCTTTGATCGTTGGCGGCGATGGCGTCGAAAAAGGCTTCGGCACGGGAGACCACATAGGCCTTGGGGTCGATCTTGGGTAGCGCGAAGAGGAAGGCGCGTCCGCTGCGCGAGAGGTCGTGGAGGCACAGGTGGGGATCGAAATCCGCAAATAGAAAACCACAGGCCTTGATGCGGTAGGCCTGGGCGAAGCTGACCAACTGATCGAATTTGGGCTGTGCCAGCAGGGCGGGCAACAGTTCGGCCAGCTCCAGGTAGGCGTTCTTGCGAAAAATGGGCAGATAATAATCAGCCATGAATCAACCTTGGGGTGCGGGCCAGGAAGCCCCTGGCCTCGGAATGGGATGCGGCGTCAGGAGGCGGGCTGTTGCTCCAGTTCGTCCGCGAAGAGATTGCGGATCCCGCGGTCGTCGCAGGCATCCAGGAACGCCTCGCTCGCCACGTAATTGTGCGCGGCGTGCTTGATCCGAAACAGGTGCGGTGCCTGTTCCAGTTTTTTCGGGTCCAACACCAGCTCGTCTTCGCAGTAGAGCCGATCCTGGTCGTCCAACTGCCCGCCGGTCGCTTTCATGTTCAGGCAGTCGAAGGCACCGATCGGGTTGATGATCTGGTAATCCGCGCTGTGAACGCGACCCCGATGGTTGAGCAGGGTGAAAGGGAGATACTCGATCTCCCAGTCGACCATGCCCTTGATGAGTTGGGTGAGGTCCGGATTGCAGATCAGGCGACGTTTGCTGTTGCCGAGAAAGGGCAGGAGCTGGATGCCTTTCTGCTTTTCGCTGAGCGGAATCTTGGCATCTTCGGGGAACTTGTCGCCCATGCGTTCGCCAAAAGTCAGGCGGAAGCCGAATTCGGCGATCTCGTCGGGGTCCTCGTCGATGAAGGCCAGGTCCAAGTTATTGGAATCACCGAGGCAATCGATCAAATAGTATTCCATCACTGGTTCTCCTCAATGGTTTGGATTTGGGGCCGGCAGCCCGATCAGCTACCGCGCCGTCTTTTCGCTTTTTTGTCCGAATATTCGTCGAGGCTGCGTCCACGCTTGCCGCCGCGAATCGCGTTCGTGATCTCTTTGTAGACCTTTTTGGAAATATTGTCGATGCGCTGCTTCGACACGGAGTAGTTGGGCACGTTGTGGTCTTTGATGTCCTTGGCCATGGCGCTCAGGATCGGCTCCAACTGGTCCTTGATGTAGTTGTTGTAGGAAACGTGGTTGCGATGGCGCGCGGTGTGGCGGTGGCGCGGAAGCTGAATCGAATCGGAAACCTCCGCGTCGATCGGCAGCATGATCATGTTGACCTTGAAATTCAGGTTGTAGCCGGCATCGAGCAGGCCGCGGCGCATTTCCTTGATGACCGCCGACTGAAAGGTCAAACCCTTGGCGGCGCTGTTGATCGCTTCGCGCAGGGTGCTGTTGGGCACGATGTGGTGTGCCTCGTGCCAGTAGGGGATGTAACAGGGGCCCCAGAAATTTTTCGCTTTTTGGCCGGGTTGGTGGACTCCGATGTCCCAGCTCCCCATGGTGGGCGAGTTGAGGGTGAAGCTGTACCAATCGGGGATCTTGACCCCGTCCTTCTCGTAGGCCGCGGTGGGAATGTTGCGGCGACCGATCAGGCTCTGGTAGGCGGGATAGTTGTAGAGCCCCTTGTCCTCCTCCATCCGCAGGTAGCTCTGCCAGCGGTGTGAACAGGAATTGTTCTGGCCGTCGCAGGGCTTGTAGCTGATGTGGCGGTTGAGGCACTTGCCCCCGGCCGAGGCGCTGGCTTTGTGGTGGGGTAATTGGTTTTCGAGGTCTTTGGTATGTTGCCCTTCCGACATATGATACGTCTCCTGTTTTCGATACTTATAAGGTCTATGATATCGGTTCGTACATGGATAAGAAGATAGCGCCTGTGTCGCCGAGATCGGTACTGGAAATCACGCAAACGTGATCGCTGCCCGCAAAACCGTTGGCCAGCGCCAAGGCCGCGTAGGCCAACGCGATGGCGCCGTAGGCGGCACCGGTGTCGCCCAGGCTCTCGGCAGGCACGAAGAGCGGCGCGTCCGGATCCACTTCGTCGGTCAGGCGCAGCAATGCCGAACCCAGCTCCTTGGCGCGCCATTCTTCGCCGTTGAGGTCGTTGATCAACAGACCCGAAAAGGGTTCTTCCCATTGGGTTTGTTGGTAGGCGGCCGCGACCGCTTCCGAGAGGCCGATGCCGCGATTCACCGCGTCCTGATAGATGTGCATGGCTTCTTCCGCGGTACCGACGCCGGCGATTTGAGCCATGATGGGCGCCGATCGACGCTCGGCCTGTTCCGCGGTTTCGATCAACACCGCCGCGGCCGCCTCGCCCGGTTCGAACCCGACGGCGCGGCTGGGGGTCTTGAGTCGATCGTGGGTGGCCAACCATTCGATCGAAAGACCGTCGAGGTAGGAATCGACCCCGATCAAGATCACCCGGTCCGCCATTTGGGCATCCAACAAGCCCGTGGCCTGGACCAGTGCGTGCGCCGCGCCGGAGTTGCTCATCGGGAAGGTCGCACAGCGGCTTTTCCGCAGCGGCAGGTCCAGGTAGGCCAACATCGGGGGAATCATCGTGTCGAACATCATTTTTTCGTCGGCGTTCTGCATTTGCAACCGGTCGCCCTTGACGTGGGGCGTCGCCAGCAGGATCGCCGTCTTTCCCCAAAACTCCGCCGAGGTTTCTTCCTCGAATCCGGTTTGCCGCAGCAGGCTCTCGAAGGCGCCGATGGCGAGGCGCAACCAGCGGGCACTGAGGTGGAACCCTTCCGTGAAGGCGCGAACCGGGTGGCCGGTCGGCGCGATGAGTTCCTGGGTCTCGCTGTCCAGCACTGGATAGTCGACGAGTTCGGCAGGGCGGCTGAGCCCGGCGCGGATGGCGGTGACCGCGAGCAGGGGATCGCGTCCCAAAGATGAAACCAAGCCGGTTCCGGTAATCACGAGTTCCATAACAGCATACCGTTTCTGACCCCATTCGGGTCTCGATCGAGATAGGCGGAGAAGCGTACCGCGTGGGGAGGATCGGTGTCCCGAGGAGGAGGTGGCGGGCTCCGAACGCGGCTATAGGATTCGAAGAACTCATTTTAGCACTTCTGGCAGGGCATGGGGAGAACAGGTCACATAAACGTCAAATGGAGGTCAACCACGATGGCCGTGGGCTCGGTGTGCGAAAGATGAAGGTGACGGCAGGTGATCTTGGCGCAAATGGTGGCGTTCGAAGCGTTGAACCTTGAACAAGATGATTCTTTTCAGTGTGATGAAGCGTTCGTTCGCCCGGCGGTGAGGAGTGGGCAGCCGAGCGGAAATGTAAATTTGTAAAAAAATATTTACAGAACGATAATGAAGTGTTACAAATATATTCATCTGATATCTCAGTTATATGTTTGAGGCGTCGTCGCCTCCTTTTCACGATTCCTTCCTTCGACACACTGCTCCTTCTCTCGCCCGGTCCCCCTTGGGACGGTTCCCGCCGGGCGATGTTGGCGTTCGATCCCGCCGGGATCGGTGTCGTTCGGATGGATGCCCTCACCCCGTCGGCTTCCCCCTTCCATCCACACAACCCCCAATCTTTCATCCACTGGGCGCTCGGTCTTCTCGTTTCGCATTTCACGTCATCCATATTTTTTCCTCACCTGGAGCCGAACGCCTCATCGTGTTTTTGATTTCGAGCCACATTCAATTTGGCCCGTTTGTGGCCATTGTCTATTTCACCCCGTGAGGCTGGACGGAAATCCCTGGCCCATCGGCCGCGCTACGCCCATGGCCACCCAAGGGCTCGTGCGATCTTTCCGTCCTCGAGGGGGCCTTCGACAAAAGATGTATTCGAAGTGCATCGCGTGCGTTCCGCGATGGCGCTTCCGCGTTACTCATGAGGAGAGAACAGATGAACGGTTTTATTGGTATTGCCGCGGATTTCGCGGCGCGGGGCCGCTTTGTGCCCACATCTTCCGTGACACGTTACCGTCGCCTCGTCCTGGCGGCTGTGGCCTTGGCCTGCAGTCTCCTGTTGTTTTCCGGATCCGCACGCGCTCAGGACAAGGCGCCACAAGCCGCCACCTGCGTGCTCGAAGACATGATGGCCTTTCGGTTGTTCGAAGATCCGAGCCTGGCCGAGGTCTGGCGGGAGAACCGCGATCACCTGGAATGGCACACCAGCAATTTTGCCTGGTCGAAGAATGCCCAGGCCACCTACACGATCCCCGTCGTCGTGCATATCGTGCACGACAACGGTTCCGAAAACGTGCCGGACAGCAAGGTTCACGAGGCGATCGATCAGGTCAACGCCGATTTCGCGGCCTTGAACGCCACCAATATCCATCCCAATTTCCAGGGGCTGGTGACTCCGGCCCAGATGGAATTCCGACTGGCCCAATGTGACCCGGACGGCAACCCCACCAGCGGCATCATCCGCACCCGGAACAAGAGCTGGTCCGATTGCGGCGGTTGCGACATCAGCATGAAGCAAACCCTTCACTGGCCCACCGACAGCTACCTCAACGTCTATGTCGTCAAGAGTTCGGACGGCGGCAACGGTTCGGCCTTCGCCTACTATCCTTCGCAAGTCACCCCGCCCTGGGAACACTACGACGGCGTCGTGATCTCGTCCTGGGCACTGGGCCGCACCACCGAGGGCTATTATTCGATTCTCACGCACGAGATCGGGCATTGGGCCAACCTGATCCACACGTGGGGCAACGAGGGGACTTCCGACCAGGCCAGTAGCTGCAACCAGGACGACCTAGTGGCCGATACGCCCAATACCATCGGTCATTTCCAGGCGGGTTGCGGGGAGAACACCACGTCTTGCGGCTCGCTGGACAACAACGAGAACTTCATGGACTACGGCTACTGCGCGAAGATGTACACCGCAGGCCAGGTGGCGCGCATGCACGCCGCGCTGAATTCCAGTGTCGCTTCCCGGAACCAGATCTGGTCCGCGGCCAACCTGGACCAGACACTGAATTGCGGCCCTTCCAACGATGTCGTCCAACTCGACAAGGGCACACCCGTGAACGGTGTCGCCGCGAGCCAAGGCGAATGGCGGTACTTCTCCATCGAAGTACCTGCCGGCGCTTCGAACCTGAACATGGAGATCAGCGGCGGCAGCGGCGACGCCGATCTCTACACCCGGTTCGGCGGGTTGCCCGATGAATCGACCTACGACTGCCGACCCTACCGCAACGGCAACGCCGAATCCTGTACCGTCAGCGCTCCCAACGCGGGCACCTACTATCTGGGGCTGCGTGCCTACAACACCTTCGCGAATGTCACGGTCGTGGCCGATTACGGCCAGGGCGGCGGTACCATCGACGAAATCCACGAAACCAATCTGGCCGCAAGCCAAAACCAGTGGCTGCGTTACCAGGTCGAAGTACCGGCCGGTGTATCGCGGGTGACCTTCTCCATCAGCGGCGGTACCGGTGACGCCGACCTCTACCTGCGCTTGGGTTCCGCGCCGCAGACGGACCAGTGGGACCACCGTCCCTGGGTGAACGGCAACCAGGAAGAAGTGGTGCTGGACAATCCCGCGCCAGGCACCTGGCACATCGGGATCCGCGCCTACAACACCTTTAGCGGTTTGAACCTGGACGTCACCGCACCCTAGATTTCGATCTCGCTCTCGGAACTCGTCGAACGGGGGCACCTCCGGGTGTCCCCGTTCTTTTTCCGGATGCTTCGGGATGGTTCGGCTGACCGCGGCCGATACCGGTTTCCACGGAAAACCCGGCCTATCCAAAGGGACCATTCCAAAAATAACCTGTTTTCGGATGGGTACTCGATTACAATCGTTGGCGCGACCAGGGAGAGACCTCGAATGTGCGCCAGATCCGCGAAAACACATCGGGCTTCGGAGGAGCGCTACGCGTTCCCGGCCAACCGCATCCTGTTCGAGGACGAGCATGTCATCGTGGTGAACAAGCCCAGCGGGTTGCCTTGCCACGCCACCCGCGATCCCCGCCGCGATCACCTCTTCGCCGCCTTGGCCCGCTTCCTCGAGGCCCGCGACGGTGCCGCCCAAGTCTACCTGGCGTTGCATCACCGGTTGGATCGCGATACCTCGGGCGCGTTGCTGCTTTCGAAAGCCAAGGTGGCCAACAGGCCTTTGAGCGACATGTTCCGCGATCACCGCGTCCAAAAGACCTACGTGGCCCTGGTGGATCACGAGGGGTGGGCCCAGGACCCGCCACCGCCTTGGTCCGTTCGCAACTACCTCGCGCGCGACAAGCGCGACAAACACCGCATGACCGCCGTGCGAAGTGGTGGTGACCCGGCACGTACCGACTTCCGCTGGATGGCTTCGTACCCAGATGGGACCGCACTGGTGGAAGCCCGGCCCCACACGGGACGAACCCATCAAATCAGGATTCATCTGGCGCTTTCGGGGCACCCGATACGGGGAGATCGGCTCTATGGCGGAACGGGCGAGGGCCGAGTGATGCTGCACGCCCACCGCCTGGAATTCCCGCACCCCGTCGCTGGACGGTCCATCACCGTCGATGCCCCGCTGCCGCGACCGTTCAAGAAACGCGGGTGAGGTGAGAGTGGCGGCCGAACGACGTGCATACCTGGGACGCCTACTTTTTTCCACCGTGGCAATGGCGAAGTAGGGCCTTTTTCAAGTTGGCCAGATTCAACGGCTTGGTGAGGTAATCCACCATGCCCAGGGCCAGCGCTTTGTCGCGCTGTTCGGCCAGGGCGTCCGCCGACAGACCAATCACCGGTATGGCGGCCGTTTCCGCGCATTCGCGAAGGTGGAGATAGGTTTCGAAACCGGACATCTTCGGCATGCGGATGTCCATGAGAATCACGTCCGGAAGATGAAGGGCGGCCAATTCGATTGCCTGCTCACCGTTTTCGGCCAGGATCGTGGTCGTGCCGAATTGGTGCAGCATGGCCTCCAGGGTCATGCGGTTGATGGGATTGTCTTCCACCGCCATCACCCGCATGTTGTTCAAAATCGCCGATTGGTCCTTCGTCACGCCTGGATTGTCGGGTGAACTCGCGACCACCTCTACCGGAATGACCACCTCGAACGTGGTTCCGCGATTCAGCTCGCTCTCCACCGTAATCCGACCGCCCATCAGGTTCGCCAGGCGGCTCGCGATGGTGAGGCCGAGGCCGGTTCCCTGGTATTCCTTGGTCAGGGTGTCGTCGCCCTGGTGGAACTCCTCGAAAATGAGGTTCACCTGGTCGGGCCCGATGCCGATGCCCTGGTCGGCCACCCGGAAGACCAACTGTTGGGAACGCATGCCGATGCGGAACTCGATGCTTTTGCCGGACGGGGTGAATTTGATCGCGTTGCCGAGGATGTTGCTGAGGATTTGGGTGGATTTGGATCCGTCGAAGGCCAGGATCTCCGGCAGGTTTTTCGCCTGGTGAACGACCAGTTGGAGTTCGCGCCGTTCGGCCAGCGGCAGGTAAAGGCCGGTCAGGTGATCGATCCACTTCTGCACGTTTTGCGGTTTGGCGCTGACCTTCATGTGGCCGGCCTCGAGTTTGGAGAAATCGAGAATGTCGTCGATCAGGCTGCCGAGATTTTGGGCACCGCTTTGCAGGATTTCCAGTTGGGCGAAGACCTCTTTGGATATGGCGGCGTCGGCGAGCTGGTGGGTGATGACTTCGCTGAGGCTCAGGATGGCGTGGAGCGGCGTACGCAGCTCGTGGCTCATGTTGGCGAGAAAGCGGCTTTTGGCCGAATTGGCCTCTTCCGCGCGTTGTTTGGCGGCGCGAAGCTCTTCCTCCTGGTGCTTGCGTTCCGTGATGTTGCGCGCAATCCCCACCAGGCCTCGGATCTCGCCCTTCGCGTCCCGAAGCGGTGCCTTCTTGGTCCAGTACCACTCCGACTTCCCTTGATAGGTGCGCCTGCCTTCGTAGGTTCGCGGCTTGCCTTCGGCGATGATTTCCAGATCGATCTTCCAGATGTCCTGGCCCTGCGATTCAGGGAACAGGTCCACGTCGGTGCGCCCGATCACTTCGTCCGGCGTGAGGCCGAACACCGCGGCCCCCGCCTCGTTGATGTACTGGTAACGCCCCTCCAGGTCTTTCACGAACATCGCGTCGGGAAGAGCGCCGATCAGGTCCAGTAAATCGGTTCTCTTTACCATGGCGAGGATTTCCTTTGAGCGTTGCCCGGAGTCGCGTCCGGTGGGACGGTTGGCATTGCGACGACCCTTCTATGATAATGAATCGGGATTCGCTTGGGTCGCTTTAATACGGACCACCAGCGAATGTATCCTGGATAAGATTGAGTTATGATTTGTCTCGGTTTTGGCCGGGCGGTACCGAACTTTCCCTGCCTGGAACCAGCCGAAACGGCCATGCGGCCAATGGCCCTGGCCGCGTTCGTCTGGATGATGTGTTTGGTGAAAAACGGGCTGTCCGGACACGGTCGCTTCGCAAGGACGGCCGCCGCGCAGTGGGCTGCCGCGGAGGTCGGCAGGACGGGCCGAGAGGGGCTCCCGCGAGGCCGATCGGGCCGCCGCGCGCGCTGCGTGACCCTACTTGGGACCGAACCGCGCATCATGAGATGATTCGTTTCGCCCCGGGAGGCCGAAACGGCAATGGGAGGAGCTTGTGGTTATCGATCGTCTCGCCATACCGCCAATCAATACCTTCTCACTGCTTCGCGCAGGGGGAACGGCGACGCGCACCATTCCTGGCTTGAAGGGTGCCGCGGTTCGAGGGTTCCTGTTGAACTGGATCCTGTACATGGCCCTGATGATTTTATTGAATTACGGTTTCTACCGAGGCATTCACGTCCCGCTTCGTTCCTGGCTGCCGCTCGCCATGCCCGAGTGGTTTCTTTGGATGGCGGTGGTGACCCTGTGGTTCGCCCAGATCGGCGTTCTGTTGATCACGGCCGTCTTTTCCATCCGGCTTTCGGTCAAACTGATGATCTTCTGGCACGGGTCCCTGGTGACGCGCGTCATTCGTTGGTTTCGCCCCGAATTCACCTCGCCAGGTACGTTGCAACAGTTGCCGAGCCTGTTTCGGGACCTGGGCAAGGAAGTGGCGATCGCCATCGGGCTCCTGTTCGTGGGCTTGATCCCCGTGATCGGTGCACCCACGGTGTTTCTGATCGGATCGCACCTGCAGGGCAAGTCGATCGTCGATCCCTACGAGGGCGCCCTCGCCGAGGTGGAGGGAAAACCCGAGCCCGTCAACGATCTACCGGCGCGGTTCTTTTTGGGCTGGGCCCAGATGCTGCTGGCGATCATTCCGCTGTTCGGTTGGTTGCTCCTGCCGGTAGCCAACATCTACCAGGTCATCGGGTTCGCCTATTTACAGGAGGCCGAGCGTCACGAGAATCGAGAGCGAACCTCGAATGAGATACCTGAAGAGAGTGCGGCCGTCGACGGTGCGGGCGAGTCCGTAAAAGACGAAAATCCTGTAACTTGAGTTGCGCCAAAAAGCTAGTTAATCGAAGCGAATGGCTCGGGAGTTCCCGCATTTGCTGGAGAGGCGTCTCCGCAGTAGGTTGGGCCGCTGGCCCGACACTTCGAAGCGCCAATGCTTCGCAGGATCGAGCGGGAAAAGAGCGAAGCAGATAAGCCGGGCCTCTAGATCTCCCGATGATCGATTTCGATCTGTGTTAGGTCGCTTCGATTGGTGGAGCTGGACCGGTAAGGCAAGCTGGTCTGGGCGGCCCCCTCATCTACAGGCCTTACGCACCTCTCAATATGCGGGGACTTTGAGATTAGTTACTTCGAAGAGTCGGCCGGGCCGGCTTACCGCCCCTGCCATACCGGCCGTGACCAACCTACTGCCGCGCCGACCCTCAAAGCCTGCGGGAACTTCGAGCATGGGTCACTTCGATAAGTTCAGCCGGCGGGCTTACCGCCCCTGCAGAAACTAACGGGCCCGACGAATCTCTCGGCATTCGGGGACTCCGAGTGGATTTATTTCAAGAGAGTTTCATGTGGGAAGCCAATCGAAATGAATGGCTCGGGAGTTCCCGCATTTATGAGAGAGACGCCGCCGCAGTAGGTGCGCCCATCACGCCAACGGCCCCATGGTATACTTCCCCTCGATTTTCCCAAATCCAACATTTGCTCGAGAGGTTTTCCATGAAATTGACCCTTTCCTCTTTTGCCGATGGCGCGGCCATTCCCGGAAAGTATGCCTTCTGCGTACCCGCCGAAGAGGGGCACGTGGCCATGTCCAGCAATATCAACCCCCACCTGGCCTGGTCCGGCCTGCCCGAGGGAACCAAATCCCTGGCCCTGATTTGTCACGACCCCGACGTGCCTTCCGTCGGTGACGACGTGAATCAGGAAGGCAAAACCGTGCCCCACGACCTGCCCCGCGTGGATTTCTACCACTGGGTGTTGGTGGACATGCCCGCCACCCTGACCGAGATCGCCGAAGGGGCGGCCTCCAATGCGGTCACCGCTCGGGGCAAAGCCCTCGGCGCGACGCCTCACGGCCTCGCCGGGTACAACGACTATACCGGCTGGTTCGCCGGCGATGCGGATATGGAGGGCGACTACGGCAACTACGACGGCCCCTGTCCGCCTTGGAACGATGAACGCCTGCACCACTACGTCTTCACACTGTATGCCCTGGACGTGGAGACCCTGGGTCTTTCAGGCCGCTTTGGCGGTGGCGACGCGGTGAAGGCCCTGGAAGGTCACGTACTGGATAAGGCCTCGTGGACGGGCACCTACACCCTGAACCCCAATGTCACATAAGTGACCATCCGTGCCCATCCACAAGGTACACCGTGTGTGTTGCCGGATGGGCACGGTTTCGACTTTCGGCCGGGTTCTCGTTTCGATGCCTCCCTCGTTTTCGGCGAAAGGCGCCCCTCGCTGGGTCATCCATGAGGTGCGGTGGTTTTCTCGATAGGCGTGTTTGGGGTGCCGGGTGGATAGTTCGTTCGGTGATAAATTTTCAAATTGATGTTGAAATGCTGTCGCAGTTTTCGATAGTATGAAGTGGCTGGCCTTCGGCCGACCTAAACTTGAGGTGTCCTTTTTGAACTATTTCAAACCTTTGCAGTGACCTGAACCTTTCCGTTTCGCCGATTGCCGACTTGCCCCGGCAATGAACAAAAAGTAAATGCCTTGTCTCATCTTTCTTTACCACGCCCTTTTCCTTCAAAGTGGTTTCTTTATCAAGGCTCGCACAACTCATTCAAATTCACCTTCGATCAAGTGAAACCGGTTCTCCAACGCGATTCAACTGTTTGATCCTCTTTTGATTCCGGCAATCAACCCAACTGATCCTAGGTGAGTCGAATCCTGTCTCATCGTCAACGAAACACTGTTTTCGCGATCACCGTCCGCCGGTGTGAAACGAATGCCCCGCATCGGGCGGGTTCCGTTCGTGGCGCCAGCGGGGCAGATCCAAACGAGTGATGGGCCTTTTTGGGGACGAATTCGAAATCCGCTCTTTCATCGAAGTACCGCCGTCGTGGGGTCACCTGGGTGGCGGTTCACTTTCTGCGCTCGCAACGTGCCGATGAAAAACGGGTCGATTGAATGAGACACCGAACCACCCGCTGCGTGTCGCCGCGGCAGACGCGCGTAGATGGTTGAACCTTCCCACGTGATTGCCAAACCAGGTGCACGGTTTCGGCTCGGAGGAACATGAATGACGACGGTCGACACAACCTCGATCTTCCCGTGTTTTCTGCCCTCGATTTCCCCTCGTTTTTTCCCATTCTTTATCCTGGCGGCCTGCCTTTCCGGCCCCTTCCACGCGTTGTTTGCGGCCGACCGCGCGACCGGCATTCCCATCGAAGCGACGATGGTTCTTTCCTGGAGCAAACCCGTTGATGCGGCCGGCGCCTTCGAAACGAACGATGCGAAGGCGGTCCATCGCGCGGCTGTTTTTCCGCCGGCCATGCCCGTACGGGTTGCCGCGAAGTCCGCCACGACGGCCATGGCCGATGAGGCGGCGAACCGCCGTTTCGACACGACGAGCCCGCTTCTCTATGCGATCGGGGCACGCCCGATGCCCGCATCCGGCACGATCACGGCGCCTTCCCTGGATGGCTCCGCAACGAAACGCGCGGGCGAGGCACCACTCCAAGGCGTTCCGCCCTTCGCCAGTGTGCTCCTTTTGGGGTTGGCCGCATTCGTTCGGAGCCCGCGGCGGAGAAGGTGAACGGTCGACGGATTGGGGCCCAAAAAAGGTTCGCTGCCTGTGGGCCGATCAATCCCTGGCGGCGCCGGTTTCCTTGACCAGCCAGGAGAGGTAGTCCGGGTTGCCTTCCTGAATGGGGAGTGCGATGACGCAGGGCACGCTGTAGCTGTGCAGGTCGCGGACCCGGTCCTTGACATCCGTGAACCGGTCGGCGCGCGACTTGGCGATCACCACGGCTTCCTGATCCTCCTGGATTTCGCCCTCCCACCAGTACATGGACGTGATGGCGTCGAAGATGTTGGCGCAGGCGACCAATCGTTCCTCGAGGAGGGTGCGGGCGATGTGTCGCGCTTCCGCCTTGTCGCTGCAGGTGATGTAGATCCAACGAAATTCTTGGTGTCGAGACATGCTGATCTCCTCATGGTGGCGTGCCGATCGCGCAGTTCACGCATCGCGATCGGAAGTTTCGGTGGCCCCGATCGTCATCACCAGGCGTTCGGCGATCTGGGTGGCGCCGTTGACGCGGGGTGGGGGGACGCGCTTCAAGGACAACAACTCCGGTAGCCGATCCAGCCAATCCCCCTGGAGGAAAGTGCCGGCATCCAGCTCCATCGAGGGCATTTCGCGGCGAACGAAGGCCGCCAGCGGCACCGATTCCGGGAAATTGGGTCGTGTGACGAAGCCGAAGGGAACGCCGGCGTGGTACACCTCCGCAAAGGTGCTGTAACCCAGTTTGCCGATGACCAGATCGGCGGCGTGAATCAGGTCCGGGTGGTACGCGGGAGCGCCTTCCGGTAGGGGGACGATGTTCTCTCCCCGAACCGAGGCGCCCGGCAACAGAAAGCATACCTCGCGCTGTGACGCCAAACGATTCAGGAACCCCAGGTTCTCGCGAATGCCGCCCATCGTGATCATGACCAGGGGCCGATCTTCGGGTACCCCCAGTTGCCGGCGGACCTCGGAACGCGGGTTGCGGAAGCGCCGCGCCACCGGCGCCGTGTGGAGCGCGTTTCGGTTGGGTTCGGAAATGGGCTCGGTCTGAATGTGCAGGTCGGCCCGTTCACACAGATCGCGCAGGTACGCGATGATCGGTTCGAAGCCTGGCCAATGTCTGGTATAGGACTCGTAAATCCAGTGGAACGTAAAGTTCTCGATCAGGACGGAGGGACAACCGATGGCCTTGGCCACGGCGATGCCCAGGGGCGCGATGTCGCAGCAAACCAGGGAACAGTCCAAGCCGGAAAGTCGGGCGGCCAGGTTGGCGATGCGACCTTCGTCCAATGGGTAGAAATCGTTCAGGACCCGCAGGCTGGCCTCGAAGTCGATCTCCATGGCCGTTTGCTGGACCAGCCCCACGTCGCACGGTTCGTCGTGCAGCGTAAAAGCGCCCGGAACGACCTGGTCGAACAGGAACTCCGGCAGGCGCGAGACGATGTGAAAGTGGAGGTGGGGCAAACGGGCGTGTAGCGCCTGCATGATCGCCGCCGAGCGCGTGGCGTGTCCAAATCCGTGCGGGGTGATGAACCAGGCGACGGCTTGTACGTGCGTCATTTGAAGGGGCTCCTAGTGGGCCGGCTGGCCGCTGTCGTCGAGCAGGCGTTTGACTTCGTCGGGACTCAGGAGTCTGGGGAATTTGCGCTGCCCACCTTCGGCCCGACCGAGGTTGTTCAGGAATTCGCCGCGTTTCGGTACCAATACGGCCGCTGGCGGCTGAATACGGCCGTCGCCGCGGTAATCGTCGTAGTCCTGGTTCTGCTCGCGCAGGTTGCGATCCAATTGGGCGACCCAATCGTCACCGGGGAACGAATCGCCGATGAGGAACCAAACGTGACGGCGCTTCTCGATATCGGGGCCCAACGAGAAATCGGCGAAGGGGTGGGGCATTTTGATCATGGCCGTTTCCAGTTCCTGTTCGGTCACCTTCTCGTCGAAGGCGCTGGTGGTCTTGTCGCGACCGACCGCGGCCAGGATCAGCGGATCGATCGATGCGAAGGTCAGGCGATCGCCGATGCGGTAGCGCCAAAGGCCCGAGCAACTGCTGACCAATAACCCGTAGGGCGTGTCCGGTTGCAGTTCCTCGGCGGTAAACACCCGACCCCGATCGTCTTCGAATTCATAGAAGACCTGATAGTGCTGCCAGAAATGCATGCCGGCCGTGCCCGGGATCTGGTAGGCGCCGATCCCGATCTCCGAAGCGGCATAGACCTCGATGGTCTGCACTTGATCGCCCAAAAGCTGTTGGATGCGTTCGCGATAGGGCGAGATCGACATGCCGCCGTGAATCAGGTAGCGCAGGTGGGGCATAGCCTGGGAAATGGGTTTACCGCTGCATTCGATGATGCGTTCGAGCATCGTGAGTTGCCAGATGGGAATGCCCGACACGGCTCCGATGGGATGGTCGTCGAGGCAAAGTGCCACCATGGCTTCCAGGCGGCGCTCCCAGGGTTCGAGGGACGCCACGGCCGGTGGCGGCTGGGTCAACATGTCCAGAAAGCGGGGCGCCAGGTATTTGGTGAGTGCGCTCATGTCGCCGCAGAGGGCACCGTTGGCGTTGCGGGCCAGGTTGGTGCTGCCCGACATGTAGAGGGTCTGACTGAGCAGGGGCGCCTGTTCGGGTCGCTCGTAGACCAGAAACGCGAAAAAATCCAGGGCGGCGCGGCGATTGATGGCCGCCATGTCGGTGGAGTAGGGGATGTACTTGGTGCGACCGCTGGTGGTGCCGGAGGAGAGGCAGAAGATGTCGATGGTTCCGGGCCATGCCTCGTCGGTCAAGGGCTGGGGGCCCTTTTCGGAGAGCGGGCCCCGATCGCCGAGCCAGGTGACCCAAACGTCGTAATCCATGATCGGCAGGGCCGCGCGAAAGGCGCTCAGCGGATTCGAGGACGCCAATACATCGGCAAACCCGAATTCGCGGCCGAAACGCGTATGCCTGGCTTTTTGCAACAGGAAGCGCAGGGTCGCGGTCGGGTCTTGGGGGGGCATCGCGCGGGTTCGGCGTCGAGCCCAGGCCGAAGCCAGGGGTTTGACCAGGGGCGCGAGGATTTGCGTCATACCGTGAGTCGCTCCAGCCAGGGATCCAGATGCTCCGTGAAGCGATCTGCCTGGAAAATCAGGTCGGAATGAGTCACACGCCGATTGGAGTCCTTGCTGTAGACGAACTCGACCTGGCCATTGGGGAAAATGGAACTCAGTTGGCCGATGTCCGAGAACGTCGTGAAGGTGGGTGAGCTGGGCGCGAGCACATCCGCCTCTCCCTCGGCGAACAGGACGAGTGTCGGCAGGTTCGAAAGATAACCGGGTTGGGGCGGGGTCAGGTCCTTGAGGTCCAGATAGCGATGGAAGTAACCCGAAGACGAGTCGTGGTCCTGATTGAAAATGGCCAGAACTTCGTCTTCGATCGCGAACACGGGGATCAGATCCTTGGACGTGAAGTTCAGCAGGTCGCGTCCCGAGGTGAACATTTTCTGAAAAATGCTGCGTGCTTTTTGCATCGCCTTGGCGACCGCCTCGGGATCGTTCTGGTCGACCTCGGTCAAATGGGAAATGGCGCGGCCCACCAGGGTCTTTTGGCGTTTGGAGGTGGTGTCGACCACGTCATCCAGGCACAGCACCGGCGAGATCAGGACCAGGCCGCGAATGTCGACGTGGTGGATCAGTTCGGTTTCGTGCAGCCAGCGCATAAAGTTGACGATCACGCTGCAGCCGAAGCTGGTGCCGATGAGGAACGGCATGCCCTTCTTGCCGACGTTCTTGATCTTGCGGTTGTTGATGTCGCGCACCATGTCGAAGATCTGGTGGTAGACGGCTTCCTTGTGGAAGTGTTTGCCGGGATAGTTGACGTAATAGGCCGATCCGTATTTGAGGAACACCTTGCGCAGCAGGTAGAAGGCTTCGTTGCCGTCGGGCACGAATCCGGGAAAGAGGATCGCCGGATTGCTGCGCATGCGGTAGTGTTTTTCCTTGAAGATGCTGCAGGCCACGGTGTCGAACGACGTCCCTTGCGATTCCAGTTGGTTGCGCAGCGGAATCGAGGGACTGTCGGGCTGGGGTTTGGGCTGGTAGGTTTTCAGCTTGCGGGCCAAATGGGTACGTGCAATTTTGGCAACCGCCAGGTTCTCGACGATTTGGGAAATGGCATCGTCGGAAAGCGGGCCGCGTCGTTTGTCGATGCGGGCGACCTTGACATTTACCTGGTGGGCCAACTCGTCGATCTCGAAAAACCGACTGAGTTTCACGAACTTCAAATACCAGCGTACTTTACCGTTCAGGCGAGACCCGATTTCAAAATAATCCTTATCCATTTAAACCCGGCCGAACTCTTCCATGGTCGATTGGGGCTTCGACACCGGATCATGCTCTGAAGAACAACCCGGCGCGGTGAGCATGCCCGCGAACTTCCCTAAGAATGTCGCAAAACAAGAGTTGCCCATCAATCCCGCGAATTATATCACGCCTTTGTGGTTGCGGCGAGATGCGGCGACGACCAGATTTTCGGCAGCGGAACACGGATGGTTCCGCGGTGCAAACCCAGCCTCTTGTCCATGAAAAGCGGGGCGAAAACCCATGGTTGGGATCGGGTTCAGCCGACTTCGGGGCCCTTGGGTTGGGGGAAGGGGAAGTGTCCACGAATCACACGGAGACAACGCCAAGAAAAGCTTGGCGCAAACTGACTGGGTTCAAGTCCCAGTGGAGTAAGGGGTTAACCACCCGCTCCTACCGAGTGTTGCGCACGGGAAGGAGACCGGAAAGAAAGGAGGAAACCAGACAACGAAAGGCTCCCCTTGGGAAACCAGGCCCACGTAATTGTCAGCGGGGGGTACCGAGGTAAACAGCGGGGAGCAAGTCGAACAACTCGTGCGAAGTGTACACAGGGAACCATTTGGGCCAGAGGGAGGCCGTACCTCCTGAAGCCAAATCAGCCTCGATAACATTGTGAATCTCGTCGGTGAGCGTGTTTTGTGGCGCGAAACCAACACAAGCAGTCCGCGTTGGTGAGGGCTGTGAGGGGCGAGCGGGGTCAAAGGGCCTGGCACGAATGGGGAGTTGCGAACCAGGAACTTGGGAGGCCTCACCCCCCCTGGAATAGAAACAGGTAAGGCGGCACCAACCATACGGGAGGCCCGCTGATGGGGAATGGGGAGTCGGACGACCTCATAGTACTCGGAGAGCGGGAGAGCCGCTCACAGGGGGAAGGGGGTCGCGATCAGATGGAGCTTTCAAGGGACCACACCACTGAGAAGGAGGTCGGCCGTGAGTGTGTCAACAGCATTGGAAGGAATAGCGAACAAGGCGAAGCGGGACGGGTCGCACCGATTTGTGAATCTGTATCGGTTGCTGAACGAAGAATCGCTCCACATGGCTTGGAAGGAACTGAACAAAAGGGCGGCAGCGGGCATCGACAAGGTGACGGCTGCGGAGTACGGCCGAGATCTGGACAAGAACATCGAGGAGCTGGTGAAGCGGCTGAAAGAGAAACGCTACAGGGCGACGCCGATTCGAAGGCAGTACATCCCGAAGAGTAACGGGAAGATGCGGCCTTTGGGAATCCCGGTACTTGAGGACCGATTGGTGCAGCGTGCCACGGTGATGATTCTGGAAGCGATCTACGAGCAGGATTTCCTGGCGGTGAGCCATGGCTACCGGCCAGGAAAGAGTGCGAAAGGTTGTGTGAAAGAACTGCGGGACGAACTGCAATTCGGTGGGTACCGGTACGTGGTAGAGGCGGACATCAAGGGATTCTTCGATCATCTGGATCACGATCTGCTGATGAAGATGCTGGCTCATCGGATCAACGACAAGAGCCTGCTGCGGCTGATCAAGAAATGGATGATCGTGGGGGTGCTGGAGCCGGAAGGCATGACGATTCACCCCAAAACGGGAACCCCGCAAGGGGGAATCATCTCACCGATCCTGGCGAACGTCTACCTGCACTACGTGCTGGACTTGTGGGCGATGAAGCCGTTTGGGAATCACTGTCACGAGCGGGTGAAGTACGTGCGGTATGCGGACGACTTCGTATGCGCATTCGTGTCCAAAATGGATGCGGAACGGTTTTACGAAGAACTGCCGGTGAGACTGGCGAAGTTCAACCTGTCGTTAGCCGAAGACAAGACGAGGATTCTGAAGAGTGGTTGGTGCTGGGGAAAGATGGCGCAAGCCTTCGACTTCCTGGGATTTACCCTAAGGTGGGATAAGGACCGTAAGGGCCGTCCCTACTTGCGACGGAAGACCTCGCGAAAGAAGCTGGAGCAGGGAGCCCGAGAGATGAAAGAGTTCATCAAAGCTCATCGCTCGCTGAAGCTGCCGAAGCTGATCGAGAGAGTGAATACGAAGCTGAGAGGTCACTACGAGTATTTCGGGGTGATCGGGAACAGCCGAGGCATTCAGGAATTTGCGAGAATCGTCACGAGACTCTTGTTCAAGTGGCTGAATCGCAGAAGTCAGAAACGGAGCTTCAACTGGGAAACCTTCGAAGGGATGATCAAACGGCTGGGCCTATTGAGGCCGAGGATCACCGAAGAGAGGGACAATCAGCTCAAGCTACCATTCCTCCGTTGAGCCGAGTACGGAAGCGAATCTGATCGAAGAGCCCGGTGCGGTAGTTCCGCACGCCGGGATCTGTGCGGGGGCTGTCGGGCAACCGGCAGTCCTACCGCGACTGACACGAATAAACCGCATCCCATGATGCGCTCTCGATGGCATCCATAGGCTAGGGGGGAGAAGCTTAACGTTAATAAAAATCAATGTCTTAAAGGCGCTTGTTCCCGGCAAGCCCTCGGGATCGAGGAGACTCCGAAATGATAATTCGTGTGAATTCGTGTGAATTCGTGGACAAAGATTCATGGGGACGTGGCGTCCGTCCCGACAAAACCACTCTGGTTTCCAGGCCCTCTGCTTTGTAGTCAGACCTCGAACCAATGCCCAGAATGGGAACGAATCTTCCCTATCTGTGGTTCCCACCACGAATGCCGTGCCCATTGCCGTGATTTGTGGGGACGATCGAGCGCGCGATCGACGAGGCTCACTGCCCCGAGATCTTGTCGATGATTTCCGCGGTCAGTTTGGTCTTGAGCGCTTCCCAAACCATCAAACGCACTTCTTCCTTGGCGTTCTTGGGCGCCATCAGCCCCAAGGGCACGCGGGCGCCGCCGGATCCGGTCTTGGCGCCGGAGTAGCTTTCGCCGAAGATCGAATGACAGATGGAGTTGAGGCTGATCGACTTGTTGGTCGTTCTCAGGCTGGCCACCAGGTGATCGTCGATGATGCCGAAGACCACCACCGTTTCGATCCCTTCCATGCGCAGGAACTTGTCGGCGATGTAGGGCAGGGCGTCGCGGCGGTCGGGTTTGAGGAATTCGAGGCCCGTCACCAGCACCGATCCCACGATCTTCTTGTTCTGGTTGGCGATCTCTTCCAATTCGAAGAAATACCGCGGAATGGGGTAGTTGCGCACGTTGGTGATGATGTTGATATCCACGCGCTTCAAGAGGTACAGGAAACAATCGATATCCAATTGGCGGGTGTTCTCCGAAACCAGGTTGCCGGTGTCGTTCTCGATGGCGAACAGCAGCGCCGTGGCCACGTTGACGTCTTCTTCCGATTCCTCGCTGAGCTGGTAACCGGCCTTGAGGATGTACTCGGAAATGATGGTGGCGGTGGCGCCCATGACCCGGATGTCCTTGAGGATGTAGTCGCCTTCCGGGTTGTCCTCGTGGTGGTCGATGATGATGTCGGGCTGGATGGTGATGCTCTGCAGGTTTTTCTGGCCGGAACTGGCCACGTCGACGAAAATCTTGAGACCGTGGTCTTCATAGTCCTTGTTGCCGTCCACGCGCCGCATTTGAATGTTGAGCAGGTTCACGAAGGTGCGGTTCTGGGGGTGGGAAATCTCGCCACCGTAGTAGATGTGGACGCTGACGCCGGAGTTGATTTTGCGGATCAGCCATGCGAGCCCGAAAGCGGAACCGATGGCATCGGGATCGGGGTTGTCCTGGGTGAAAATGGCAACCTTTTCGCCTCGTTTGAGGTTCTTCACCGTGTCAAAAATAATCTCATGGGGCTCGTTTGGCGCCGGCTTGTCAGGGGTTATGACGACTGCCTGAGTATCGTCGGGCTTCAACATCGGTTCCACGTTGCTCATATTGCATTTCTCCGAACAATCCTGATCACTCGTTCCTGAGTACTGGTCAAAAGAAGTTTCGTAGCCATGAGTGCGCCATTCTATCATGGTTGCCTTGGCGGCCCCGTTATTTTTTCCGGAGGATCCTGGGAAGCGCTGAAACCTGAAGCACATAAATAAGAATGATGTAAACCAATATAGATGAAATGATCTTCAAGATCAAAGCGAACGGGCTTAACAGCTCGATCCCGAAGGGTAGCCACAGGGGCACGAATGCGGCCGTCGCGAGGGTGATGCGCACCAGGTCCCAAGTGAAGACGCGGGGCCAGCGAACCTGGTAGCGGCGGTAGATCTGCCACAGCGCGATACCCATCAGAAGCCATGAGGAGATCAGGGTCGCGAGGGCGATGCCGCAATGGGCGAGATCCCTGTCGAACAAGGTCGGAAGCCGAAAGCAGCAATAGATGTTGACGACCGCGGCGACTCCGGCGATCGCCACCGAGACCAGCACCTGCTTGTGGGCGTAGAAGGTCTGGCTGAGGATGCGGTACCAGGCAATCGGGATCAGCGCCATGGCGTGGAAGAGCAGCGCGGTGTAGGTCAGGTTGAGGCTGTGGTCGTTGAAGGCGCCCCGCTGAAACAGCAGGGAGATCATCGAGGGCCCGGCCAGGATGAGGCCGACCGCGGCGGGAATCGTCACCAGGCTCATCACGGTCAAGCCGGCCCACAGGCTGTTGTTCAGGCCCGAACGATCGTCGCGGCCCCGTTGGCGGCTCAGCAGCGGCAGGATGCTGGTGGAGATGGCGGCGGCGAACACGCCGAGCACGAGTTCCATCATGCGCGTCGAGTTGAACAGGGCCATCGAGGCGCCCTCGAACAGGTTGGCGGCCACCGCCGTGCTGATCAGGGCGTTGATCTGCACGATGCCGGCGCTGAACGTCGTGGGGAACCACAACCGAATGGCTTCACGCGTGCGCGGACCCATGATGCGCAGGGTGGGCGCCAGGCGGAAGCCGATCCGGTGCAGTTGGAGCCACTGCAGGAAAAACTGGAAAAAACCGCCGACCAGCACGCCGACACAGAGCCCCCACAGGGGATTGCCGTGCCAGTGGCGCAGGCCGAATCCGAACCCGATGATGCAGATGTTGAGCACGATCGGGGTGAACGAGGGCAGGGCGAAGCGGTTCTTGACGTTCAACACGCCCTGGCAGATGGCGGCCAGGCTGATGAACAGAATGTAGGGGAACAGCAGGCGCGTCGGCAGGATCAGGCGCGCGTAGAATTCGGGATCGTTTTCGCGGCCCGACGGCGTCATCCACTTCATCAGGAACGGCAGAATCCAGGGCAGGGTCAGCACGATGCCCGTGATCAGCAGGGTGGCCGCCAGCAGGATGAGGCTGAACATGGCGCGGGCGAACGCCAGCGCTTCCGCCTCGCGATCCGGCGCGTCCTCGTCCGTGGCGGTGATCTCCGAAAGCAGCGGTACGAACGCGGACGACATCACCCCTTCGGCCATCAGACGGCGGAAGAGATTGGGCAGCATGAACGCGATGACCCAAATATCCGCCAGGCGGGTGGTGCCCAGCAGGAAGTTGGTCAACTGGTCGCGGACCAGGCCGAAGACGCGCGAAAGCGCGGTCATGGCCGCCATGACCTGACTGTTCCGAAAGAATTGCTTCAGCTCACTCATAACCGCGGGAGCATACCAGATTCAGGGCATTGCATGTAGCAGGAACTTCGGCCCGGGCGCACATCGCCTTGGCCGAAGGCGGTGCGGACGCGATCGACGACGTCGTCCTTCGCGCCCGTCTTCGCGGCATCTCACTCGTGAAGGCCGTGGCCCTCGGGGACGCGTAGGGTCATGACCTGACGGGCATTGGCCTCGATCCGGCTCCAGTCCCCGCATTCGATCGAATGGGTATCGGCCACCCAACTACCGCCGACGCAGACGACATTTTTCAGGTCCAGGTAGGCCTTGGCCAGCACGATGTCGATGCCGCCGGTCGGACAGAACAGGGCGCTGGAAATCGGAGCCGAAAGGGCCTTGAGTACCGGGATCCCGCCGACCGCTTCGGCCGGGAAGAATTTCAAATGGGTGTAACCCTCGTCCAGCAGGGTCATCACTTCGGTCGGCGTGACCCCGCCGAACAGGAAGGGGATTCCCGCTTTCTGAACTTCCTGGCGGAGAAGCGGGGAACTGCCCGGACTGACGCCGAACTTGGCGCCGGCCTCCATGGCCGCTTCCAATTGGTGGGCATTGCGCACGGTGCCGGCACCGACGATGATCTCGGGAACTTCGCTCGTGATGGCATTGATGGCGCCGAAGGCCCCACCGGTTCGCAGCGTGATCTCCACGATGTTGACTCCGCCTCGCACCAGGGCTTGGGCCATGGGGACCGCCTTGGAGGGATCGCTGATGGTCACGACCGGAATGACCGGGGAGGTGGCAACCACTTCTTCGATGGATGGAAAACGGCTCATAACTAATTGCTCCTTCATGGTGTGGATGAAACGAATGGAATTTTTCGGAAACAGGGGAAGGGGCCGCCGATTGTCCTTCTCCTCGGTAGCCCCGCCGGTTGGTTGCCGCGAATCGCGCTCAGATCAGGCTGTCGAGCGCGGCCGCGGTACCGAGAAGTGCCGGTGTTTCGACGGCGATGACCTGCGTGGGAATCTGGGCCGCGAGTTGGGACATGCGGCCCTTGTCCTCGAAACGTCGACGAAAGGGACTGGCGGCGAAAAAGTCCAGAAAGCGGGGAATCATGCCGCCGCCGAGGTAGACGCCGCCCAAGGCACCGAACGCCAGTGCCAGATCACCGGCGACGCTGCCAAAGATGGCGCAGAACTGGTTGAGACACGCCGCCGCGTCGGGATCACCCGCGAGTGCGGCCTCCGTGATGGCCTGGGCGGACAACGGTTCCCGTGGTGTGCCTTCGATGTCGCCCATGGCGCGATAGAGGGATTCCAGGCCCGGTCCCGATACGAGGCGTTCGATGGAGACCCGCCCATTCACCTGGTTGCGGAACCAAACCAGGATGCGGTCTTCCCGTTCGTTCTGCGGCGCGAAGCTGATATGGCCGCCTTCGCCCGACACGGGCACCCAACCCGAAGTCGAGGGCACCAACGCCGCCACGCCGAGACCGGTGCCCGGTCCGACGATCAGTCGGGGGGCATCGCCCCGTGCCGCCGAATCGGTGGGCCCGACGGAAACGAGGTGGTTCGGCTCGAGATGGGGCAGGGCCAGGGCCAAGGCACGGAAATCGTTGAGGATGACCAGCAGGTCGAGCCGCACCTCGTCGCGCACCGCCTCGGTGGAAAAGGTCCAGTTCAGGTTGGTCAGGGCCACCTGGTCGCCCGTCACCGGACCGGCCACGGCCAGCGCCGCTGCACGCGGTCGCGGACCTTCGATGCGCGAGAGATAGTGTTTCAGGGCGTGGGTCAGGGTCGGAAAGTCGCGACACGCCAAAATCGCGGTCTGTTCGATGCCGTTCGATCCGCTCAGGGCGAAACGCGCGTTGGTGCCGCCGATATCGCCTACCAGTTTTGGCGGATTCGCGCCGGTTTGATTCATAGATTCGCTCCAGTGTCTGTCGTGAAGTGCCCCGGGCGGGCGGCGCGATGTGGCCGAACGCCCGGGAGGGGAAGTCGTTCAGTCGCTGATGGAAAACACCGTGGCACCCTGCTCGGCGCCACAGACCATCGTGCGCATGGGGGCGAACAGCTCGCGACCCATGCCGTGATGCACCGCCGCCAGATCGGCGGAGGGAACTTCTCGCGCAGCCCACTCGGTCTCGTCGACCCGGGCTTCCAGAATGCCGTGGGTCGCGTCCAGCCGAATGATGTCGCCGTCGCGGACCTTGCCCAGCGGTCCGCCGTCCAGGCATTCGGGCGTGATGTGAATGGCGGCCGGCACCTTGCCCGACGCACCGGACATCCGACCATCGGTCACCAGGGCCACCTTGAAGCCCTTGTCCTGCAAGACCCCGAGAGAGGGGGTCAGCTTGTGGAGCTCGGGCATGCCGTTGGCCTTGGGTCCCTGGAACCGGACGATCGCCACCAGGTCGCGCTCCATCTTGCCGGATTTGAAGGCATCGAGAAGCTGGTCCTGGCTGTCGAAAACCATCGCCGGGGCCTGCACCGTGCGGTGCTCTTCGCGAACGGCCGAGGTCTTGATCACCGCGCGACCCAGGTTGCCGTGCAAGACCTTGAGCCCACCGTCCGGGCTGAAGGGGGCCGACCTGCTCGCCAGAATCTCGGGATCGCCGCTCTCCTCCGGACCTTCGCGCCAGACCAGGGTTTCTCCGTCGAGGAAGGGTTCCCTGGTGTAGGCGTGCAGGCCTTCGCCCAGGTGACCGGCGACGGTGGTGACGTCGCCGTGGAGCAACCCGCCCGCCAGCAGCTCGCGAATCAACAGGCTCATCCCGCCGGCGGCGTGGAAGTGGTTGACGTCGGCTTGGCCATTGGGATAGATGCGTGTCAGCGAGGGCGTCACCGCCGACAGGTCGTGGAAGTCGTCCCAGGTGACCTGAATCCCGGCGGCGCGGGCGATGGCGACCAGGTGCAGGGTGTGGTTGGTGGAACCGCCGCTGGCCAACAGCCCGACGATCCCGTTCACGACGGCGCGTTCGTCCAGCACCCGGTAGAGCGGGGTGTAGTCGTCGCCCAAGGCCGTGATCTGGGCGGCGCGCACCGTGGATGCCCGCGTCAAGGCGTCGCGCAACGGCGTGCCGGGATTGACGAAGGCCGTGCCCGGCAGGTGCAGCCCCATGATCTCCATCAGCATCTGGTTGCTGTTGGCCGTGCCGTAGAAGGTACAGGTTCCCGGACTGTGGTAGCTCTTCGATTCGGCGTCCAGCAGCTCGCCGCGACCGATCTTGCCCTGGGCGTAGAGCTGGCGTACCTCGGCCTTTTTCTTGTTGGGCAGGCCCGAGGGCATGGGGCCCGCCGGGACGAAGATGACCGGCAGGTGCCCGAAGGTCAGGGCGCCGATGAGCAGCCCGGGCACGATCTTGTCGCAGACGCCCAGGCACAACGCCGCGTCGAACATGTTGTGGGACAGCGACACGGCCGTGCTCATGGCGATGACGTCGCGACTGAACAGCGACAGTTCCATGCCGGGCTGGCCCTGGGTGACGCCGTCGCACATGGCGGGGACACCACCGGCGAATTGGGCGACCGCGCCAATCTCGCGCGCGGCTTCCTTGATCCGATCCGGGTAATGCTGCAGCGGTTCGTGCGCCGAAAGCATATCGTTGTAGGCGGAAACGATGCCGATGTTGGCTTTGGCGTCGCCGCGCAGGGATGTCTTGTCGCCGATGTTACAGGCAGCGAAACCGTGGGCCAGGTTGCCGCAGGAGAGCACGCCGCGGTGGGGGCCGCGTTGCTCCGCTTCATTCATGCGTTGGAGATAGGTCGATCGGGTTTCCCGTCCGCGTTTGATGATGCGATCCGTGACCTCTGCGACAGTGGGGTTCAAACTCATGGGGATCTCCGTGACGGCATGCGAAATGCCGGTTTGAGCAAATGGGTTGGGGGGGAACGACGGGTGATTCGGGAGGAAACCGCTCGGGACCTTCCGTACGACTCGGCGTTTGCCGACGGAAGGCGCCGTGGCGGGGACCGCCCGATCAGGGGGCCCAGTAGAAGGTGACCGGGGTTCGGCTCTGGCGCAGGATGGCGCGGATCGGCAGGTCCTCCCTGGGGCCGGGTGCCAGCGCATCGCTGAAGACACGGGCCTTGGTTTCGCCGGTACAGAGCACGACGATCTGCCGCGACTTCAGCAGGAAGGGCGCGGTCAGGGTCATGCGGGCCTGGGGCGCACCGGGGGCGCGGAGCGCGCAGCAGCGGACACCGCCCGGTGCGTTGAGCGCGCGGGCCAATTGGTCGCCGCCGGGGAACAGGGAGGCGGTGTGCCCGTCGGTTCCCATGCCGAGAAGCACGAAATCCAGCGGCGCTTTCAAATCCCGCTGCAGCCGCTCCTCGAGCTCGGGCTCGCCTTGTTCGGGGGAAGGATCCTCGGTCTTGAGGCTGACGAACCGGGCTGCGGCGGCTCGATCCCGCAACAGGGTCTCCCGAACCATTAGCGCATTGCTGTCCTTGTGAGCCTTGTCGACCCAGCGCTCGTCGGCCAGGGTGACGGTCACCTTGGACCAGTCCAAATCGGCACCGGACAGCAGGTCGAACAGCGGTTGCGGGGTGCTTCCACCCGACACGACCAGCGTGGCCTCGCCCCGTTGATCGATGGCCTGCGCGAGGCGTTCCGTGACTTCGCGCGCCAGGGCATCGAACATCGCGCCGCGATGCTCGAACCGTTTCTCGTCGGGCTGCTCGGGCAACCCGGAACCTGCGGAATTTTCTGGTGCGTTCATGAGTTAATATCCCTCCTCATACCAGGTGCGGCCATCTCTCTCGATCATGGCGATGGCCGCGGTCGGGCCCCAATTGCCGGCATTGTAGGACTTGGGGTGTTCGTGCATGTCTTCCCAGCCGCGCAGGATCGGTTCCACCCAGCGCCATGCCGTCTCCACTTCGTCACGGCGCATGAACAGGGTCGCGTTGCCGCGCAGCACGTCCATCAGCAGGCGCTCGTAGCCCAGCGGAAAGCGATCTTTGAAGGCTTCGGCGAAGCTCAGGTTCAAGGGCACTTGGCGCATACGCATGCCGCCGGGACCGGGGACCTTGGTCATCAGGTACATCCGAATGCCCTCGCGCGGTTGGAGTCGGATCGCCAAACGGTTGGCCATCACCTGATTCGCGTTCTTGGGGAAGATCAAGTGCGGCGGTTGGCGGAATTGGATGACGATTTCCGAGCGGCGCTCCGGCATGCGCTTGCCGGTTCGCAGGTAGAAGGGCACACCCGCCCAGCGCCAATTCTCGACCTCGGCCTTGAGTGCCACGAAGGTCTCGGTCATGCTGTCGGCCGGCACACCCTTTTCTTCCAGGTAACCCACGACCGATTCACCGTCGATGGCGCCGCGCGTGTAGCGGCCGCGCACGGTTTTTTCGCGCACTTCGTTGGCGCCGATATGGCGCAGCGCGCGCAGGACTTTGAGTTTTTCGTCACGAACCGCGTCGGCGTTGAACTCGACCGGTGGTTCCATGGCCACGATACACAGGAGCTGCAGGATGTGGTTCTGGACCATGTCGCGCAGGGCGCCCGAACTGTCGTAGTAATCGCCCCGGCCGCCGATGCCGATACTTTCCGCCACCGAGATCTGCACGTGGTCGACCCACTGGTGATTCAACAGGGGTTCGAACAGCGAATTGGCGAAACGCAGGGCCATCAGGTTCTGCACCGTTTCCTTGCCCAGATAGTGATCGATCCGGAAAATCTGGTTCTCTTCGAAAAACGAACCGATCTCTTCGTTGATCCGTTGCGCGGAGCTGAGATCGTGACCGATGGGTTTCTCGACCACGACTCGGGAGCTGGGAGTAATCAGGTTCTTCTTGTGGAGGTTGTGGGAGATGGGCCCGAACAGTTTGGGTGGGGTGGAAAGGTAGAAGGCCCGCACCCGGTCGGGGTGCTCGCTGAGAAGGTCGATCAGCGGCTGCCAGCCGTCGTCGCCCAGCGCGTCGAGCGTGAAGAAATGGAGTCGGGATTGGAAGCTCTGCCAGGTTTCCGCATCGAAATGGTCCGGGTTGACTTCGCGCTCGATGGCCTCCAGGGCCTGGGCCACGTAGGCGTCGTGATCGAGAACCGCGCGCGAGATACCGATGATGCGGCCCTCGTCGGGCATCTGGTGATCCTTCTCGCGGTAATACAGGGCCGGCAGGATCTTGCGCATGGCGAGATCGCCGGTTCCTCCAAAGATGACCATGTCGAAGGGGCTGACGGGAATGATTTTTGGTTTCATGGTGATGGTACCGTTCCTCTAGTAAAGATTTAGTCGCGGGGGCACGCCGTGCCAAGACCGCCGGGGAACACGAGGTTGGTGGAATCGGATCCTGGTCGCTGCATGCCGAATCGCGACGAGGACTGGTGGGGTTTTGGTGGGGCAGGGGTGCGGCATGGGGTGGGGGGAAGGCAACAAACGGCCGATGGGGTTCGGCCGGCCGGAGGAAAACTCCAGAACTGCCGCCCGGGGGCGGACCGACTTCGGGAAGTACGAGAGCTTTGGAAAAGCGACGGTCGCATGGGACATCTTTGCGCGTACATGGAGCGAAAAAAATGGCTTCCGAGTGGGCCGGTTCTGAGATGTGAATTTGGTTAGGATAAACAATGCAGAATGAGCCTAAAGCCTACCAACATTGCCTGAGTAAGGCAAGTGAGCAATCCCCAAGCCCTTGGCTCGATGTATGTTGACTGTTCTGGAGTCGTCTCGTCGTCCTGTGTTGGGGGCTTCGATCGAGCCACGCTTTCGAGGCGAGTCGACCGCTTGGAGGTGAACCGAATCGTCGGGCGAAAGCTCGTTCGAGCCCATCGGTTCGCGGTGCCCGCAATGTCGCCGGAGGTTGGGCCGGGGCGCTAAGTCCGCTGGGCCGACATTTCGAAGCCGGACCCTTCGAAGTCCCCACATGTATCAGAGAGTCGTCGTGCCCGGTAGGTACATCCGCTGGATGTACTTTTCGAAGTGATCCCCCACGAAGTACCCGCCTTTCGAAAGAGTCATGGTCACTGGAGGTTGGGCCGGGGCGATAAGTCCGCTGGGCCGACATTTCGAAGCCGGACCCTTCGAAGTCCCCGCATGTATCAGAGAGTCGTCGTGCCCGGTAGGTTGGCCCGCTGGGCCGACATTTCGGAGTGACCCAGACAACACCTAAAGATCATGCAAAAGAGCGAAGCTCAAGGGTCGCAGTAGTTTGCCCTGGGAAATGATCGAGGCGGAGAGTGCCCGCATACTGAAAGGATCGATCAGCGAAATGGGCAACTCCGACGAATTCTTCACTGCTCTCACGCCCGGTAGAGAGTCGTCTTACCCGCAAGCCAGAAAGGTTGGCTGGGCAGATCCACAGCTAAACCACGAGGCCCCAGCGAACATACGGGTACGGTTGTGACAAACGACATCACGATTTAACCCACTGCGAACTATGGAGCTTCGCTCTTTGGCGTGTATCGCCTACGTTACCTAAATCACTCCGAAATGTCGGCCCAGCGGGCCAACCTACCGCGACGACGACTCTCTCGAAGATGCGGGAACCTTGGACTATGTAACTCCGACAAGTTCAGCGGGCCGCTGAACCTACCGGGCACGACGGCTCCCTCGAAGATGCGGGAACCTTGGACTATGTAACTCCGATGAGTTCAGCGGGCCGCTGAACCTACCGGGCACGACGACTCTCTCGAAGATGCGGGAACTCCGAGAGGAACGACTGCGAAATGTCGGCCCGGCGGGCATACCGCCCGTGACCAACCTACCGCGACGACGGCTATCTCGAAGATGCGGGAACCTTGGACGATGTAACTCCGACAAGTTCAGCGGGCCGCTGAACCTACCGGGCACGACGGCTCTCCCGTCGCGGAACTTCGAGGAGGAAGCGAAGTTCCATACATTATTAATAGAGGGTGCATAAAAAAAGCGGCCCGAAGTTCGGGCCGCCCGTTGCGGAAGGTCGGATCAATAAGGGGTTGCGACTACGGACACACTTCGCCCGTGCGGATATACATGAAATCCAACACGTCGATGATGCCGTCGCCGTTCGCATCGTCGGTCACCAGCTCGCGCCAGTTCTCCGTGATCACGAACAAGTCGGTTGCGTCGTTACAGCCGTCACCGTTGAGATCCAGGAAGTCGGTGTCGTCTCCGACCAGGATCAGCACCGTCGCCTGGACCGTGCCGGTCGTGTCGTTGTCGGTCACCGTGACCCGGTACTCGGTGTTCTCCGTTGGTGCCGGACTCAGGGAGATCGGGTTCTGATCCACCGGGAAGTCCGAACCGTTGGTGATGTCACGCCATTGGATCGTGCTGTTTTTGCTGGTGCAGAAGGGCGTGGCCTCCAATTGGATGGTGGACAGGCCCTGCGCCTGGTTGGCCGGCACCTCGACACGGAACTCGTCGATGTCCAAGGTGACCGTGTCGGCGATGACGCAACTGCCGCTGACCACTTCCCACTCCAGGACGTACTCGCCGGCGAGGTCCGTCGTGAACGTCGTGGTGGGATCGTTGGCATCGGCGAAGTTGGTATCCGCACCTGCCGGACCGGACTGGACCGTCCAGGTACCCGTGCCGACCGTGGGATCGGAGGCACCCAGGGTGATGGTGTCGGCGATGCAGATCCCGAAGTCGTCACCCGCGTCGACCATGGGCGTGGCGAAGAAGGTGATGTCCACGGTGTCGGTGTCGGTACAGGCCACACCGTCGGTTTCCTCCCACTGCAAGGTGTAGGTGACCCCGGTGGTGCCGGTGAAGGTGGTGGTGGGATCGTTGACATCGGTGAACATGCCGTTGCCGTCACCGGTGATGACCGACCAAGTACCACCCGTGCCGTTGGAAAGCACCGCGGCCAAAACGGCCGGATCCAGATCGCACACCAACTGGTCGTCACCCGCCTGGGCATCCAGGATGGGCTGGATCAGGACGTCCAACGTGTCCGAAGAATCGGGGCAGACGCCGTTGCCGATGGACCACTGCAGGGTGTAGGTGACACCGGCCGTGCCGGTGAAGGTGGTGGTCGGTGAGTTGACGTCGCCGAAGGCGCCGTTGCCGTCGCCGAGCGTGACGGACCAGGTTCCGGTTTCACCGCCGCCGACCACGTTGGCCGCCAGGTTGGCTTCACCGTCGCAGACCGCGTTCGCACCGGTTTGATCCGCCCCGGCGTTGGCCGTGGTCGGGCTCACGCCGAAGGTGATGACCACGTCGTCCGTGCTGTCGGTGCAGACGCCGTTGCTCTGGGTCCAGGTGAGCGTGTACTCGCCCAGGGTGTCGGCGGTGATCTGTGTATTGGGATCGTTGCTGCCGGGAAGCTTGTTGGAGGATGCGGTCTTGTCAGGCCCGCCGAAGACGATGTTACCGGGACCGACGAAGGACCAGGTACCTTGTCCGGTGCCGACGGCGGGGGCGTTGCCGGCCAGGGTGGTGGTCAACGTATCGCAGACCGTCTGGTCGGGTCCGGCCTGGGCCGGCGTCGGATCCAGATCCAGGCGAACCTGGAGTTCTTCGATGTTGTCGCAATCGCCTTTGCAGCGCTTGAGCACGGTGCCGAGGCAAGTGCCGTTGTCGATGCCCCAACCCAAGGTGTAGGTATAGCCGCGGTTACCGGTGAAGCTGGTGTTGAAGAGATTCACATCGGCGAAGCTCTCACCGCCGGGATCGGGCGGCAGACCCGGATCGTTGGGCGCCACGTTGATCACGAACCAGGTACCCTGGCCCACGACCGGCTCGTTGCCGGTGAGGGTCGTGGTGTCGCTACAGACCATTTGGTCCGGGCCCACCGTCGCCAAGGTCGGTGCCTCGTCGAAGGTGATGGTGACCGTGTCTTCTTTTTCCGGGCAGGAACTGTTCTCGGTGGTGAACGCCAGGGTGTAGGTCACACCCGGGGTGCCGGTGAAGGTCGTCGTGAAGCCGGAGTTGGCCGGCGCGGTCGACTGCTGGCCGGGCACGTCGGCGAAGAACCCGAGACCGTCACCCTCGCCGCCGTCGGCGAAGCCCCAGGAACCCATCATGGATGGCTCGGAGAGCGGATCGGGCAACCCGGCGAGGTTGACCGTACCTTCGTTGATGATCAGGCCCCAACGGTTGATGGTGCCGGTATTGCCGCCAGGAGAACCGTCGGAAACGGTCAACTGCCAGGTGCCGGTCAACTCGATGCCGTTGAAGGTGCTCAGATCGGCGGCCGATTTGGGTACCAGACCCACCGGGCGGAACCAGCCGGTGCCGCAACCCAAGGCATTGGGCGCCTGGTCATCGAGGATCCGCAGGCCCGCATCCTGGTTGCCGCAGGTCAAACCGGTGATCAAGGGAATCGAGGTGGTCGATTCGATGTGGGTCAGGGTGAAGGTCAGTTCGTCGGCATTCTCGTGCGCGTAGTCGATGAAGACGTTCACGTCGAAGATGTTGCCGGGCATCCAGCGGCTGATTTCGAGGGTATCCACGAAATCGGTGCCGTCGTCGGGAATCGCCGCGGCCGGATCGAACACTTCTTCCAACTTGGCGCCGAAGGAACATTCGGTCTGGTCCGCACCCGCGTTGGGATCGTCCGGCGGTTGCACGAACTCGATCGCCACTTGGATGTTATCCGAGAAGCAGGGCGGGTTGTTGATCGTCCACTGCAGGTTGTAGGTCACACCCGCGTCGCCGGTGAAGGTGTCGGTGGGATTGGTCGAAGTGGTGCCGCCGGCTCCGAACTGGCCGTTCATGTTACCGGCCGGAACCGTGTCCACGATGGTCCACTGACCCGTGGCCAGCAGGGGCAACTCGCCGGGAGTGCCGTTGTGGCCGCCGTCCAGGGTGGCGGTGGTGTCGCAGACATCCTGGTTGGAAGCGGTGGCGATCGGGTCTTCGATGAAGGTGATGACCACGTCGTCGAAGGTGGTACAGATGTCGTCGGCCAAGGTCCAACGCAGGGTGTAGGCCACGTTGCGGTTGCCGGTGAATTCACTGTTTGGATTGTTGGGATCGGTGATGCTGCCGTTGCCGTCACCACTCACGATCGACCAGGTACCGACCACTGGCGGAGTGGGCGCATTGCCGGTCAGAGTGGTGTCGTTGGAGCAGTTCACCTGATCGGGACCGGCGTTGGCGGCCGGCAGTTCCTTCAGGATCACTTCCATCTGGTCCGAACTGGTGCAGACAAATCCATCCGGGGTTGGGAATATTGCGGGGATCGTGGTCCATTCGAGCACGTAGACCGAGCCGACGTTGCCCGTGAACTGACTGGTGGGTGATTCGATATCCGAGAAAATCTCTCCACCCAAATTGGTGGAGGGTGTCACGCTGGCGATGCTCCAGAACCCGCCGCCGATGGCGGGCGCTTCGGCATTGAGGGTTGCCGTTGCGGTCGTCACGCCGATGACACAGCGGGCGACGTTGGGACCGGCATTGGCCGTGCTGGGGTTGTTCGGGAAAGAAACGATGGTACCGGCGGTATTGGTTCCTCCTTTGGGCACGAAACAAGCGTTGTTCACGGTCCAGAGGATTTCATAGGATTGACCACGGGTACCGTGGAAGGTGGCGTTGGCCAAGTTGGATGTGACCTGCCCCGGGGTGTCGTCGAAGAAGCCGTTGCCGTCGCCAGCTAGGATGCTCCAGGTCCCGGTGCCTTCCGCGGCGGGGGGCTCGAATGCATCCAATTGGACGAAATCGGTCCCTTCACACGCCGCGGGTGGCAGGCTGAAGCCCTCGAGAAACGCTTCGTCATCGTTGAGGAAGTTGATGATAACCGTGTCGTTGGTCAGCGGGCAGGGATCGGAACCGGTGATCTCCCACTGGAGGGTGTAGCGTTGACCGACGGTGCCGGTAAAGGTGGAGGTCGGTGAACTGGCGTCGCCGAAGACGCCGTTGCCGTCACCCGAGGTGACCGACCACATGCCGGTGCCCAGGGAGGGCGTATTGGCGGCCAGGGTGGTCATGGTGGTGGAATTGGTTTCGAAGACCAGATCCCAGTCGAAGATTCCGGTTTCGCCGACCGCGTTGTCGATGACCGTCAGGGTCCAGTTCCCGGTGAAGGTCTGGCCATTGAATGCCGACAGGGCCTCTTCCGGCATGACGAGCGTCATGGTCAGGTCGGCGGGCCCGACCAATCCGTTGCAGAAGGGGCGGGTCGACAAATCGTCGAAACCCACGTTGATGAAGTTTTGGAGCGGATGGCAGCCGTTGGAACCGTCCAACAGGTTGACCGTGGTGCCCATCGGGCTTTGCAGCGACACGTTCAACTGCCGGAAGTCGGTATGCTCGATCCGCAGGAATACCGAAGTCCGGGTGATGGTGGCGGCGTTGGGATAGGTGCCGGCCCCGGGATCCGCGATGTTGATCATGTCCGTGGTGGTGTCGTTGTCGAGAATGGGAACGTCGCCACTACCAGTGCTATCCGTGAATCTCATGGGATTGGTGCAGAGGTTCTGATCGGGACCGGCCAGCGCCACCTCGGTGTCGAAGAACTCGATGTCGACCGTGTCGGTGGAGTCGGTACAGGGCGTGTTGCTGGTGGTCCAGGTCAGGGTATAGGTTTGACCGGGTGTCCCGGAGAAGGTGGTCGTCGGGTCACTGGGATCGGTCAAGACACCCATGCCGTCCGCCACGCCGGTGATGGTCCACATCCCGGTACCGACGGTCGGCGCGTTGCCGGCCAGGGTGGCGTTGACGCCGCACACACCGCTGACACCGGTCTGATCCGGGCCTGCGTTGGCGGGCGTCGGGTCGTCCACCAGGCTGATCGTGATCTCGGTTTCGGAGTCGGGGCAGAGGTTGCCGCTGGCGATCAGCCACTTCAGGGTGTAGGAGGTCCCGCGCGTACCGGTGAACATGTCGTTGAAGGTATTGGAGGTCAGGGTACCGGGCACGCCGCCGAAGTAACCGTTGCCGTCACCCATTTCGATGGTCCAGGTGCCGGTGTTGGTGCCGGGATCGCTGCCGTCGAGGGTCACGGTGTCGCTACACACCGTTTGGTTCATGGCCGTGGCGGTGGGCGGGTTGGCCGGGAAGGTGACCGTCGCCTCGTCGGTGGAAGCCGGACAGGGAGAGCCCGCCACCGGGGTTATGGTCCAACGCACGGTATAGGTTGCGTTCTCGTCACCCGTGAAAAAGGGTTTGGCGATGGTGGGATCGTCGAAGCTGAAGGCCGCTGCCGGGGGCGTGGAGGACTCGACCGTCCACATCCCGGTTTCGCCGGCGCCCGGATCGTTACCCTGCAGGCGAACGATGACGCCGCCACCCTTGGTGACCGGCCCGAAGCACACGACGTAGTCGTCACCGGCAAAGGCCGTGGTCGGTTCGGCGAAGAACTCGACGTCCACGTCGTCGGAGGAATCGGGGCAGACGCCGTTGGTGAGCGTCCAGCGCAGGGTGTAGGTCTGGCCTGTGGTGCCGCTGAAGCTGGAGGTTTCACTGTTGACGTCGCCGAAACTGCCGTTGCCGTCACCCGAGATCACCGACCAGGTTCCGGTCTCGTCCGTACCGGGTGCGTTGGCCGCGAGGGTCGCCATGGTGCCGCAGACGCCGTTTGCCATGCCCGTCTGGTCGGGACCCGCATTGGCGCTCGGATTGTCGAAGAATCGGATGTCGACGGTATCGGTGTCGTTACAGGGACCGTTGTTTTCCATCCACTGGAGGGTGTAGGTCGTGCCGACGGTCCCGTTGAAGCCGCTGGTGGGGCTGGTGGGGGTGTCGATGGTGCCGCCCACGCCGGAGATGATGGACCAGGATCCGTCGGTACCCGTGGATAACGAGGCGGCCAGGGTGGTCGAGGTACCGCAGACGTTTTGGTCGGCGCCGGCATTCGCGGTGACGTCTTCGCGGAGGTCCACTTGGACATCGTCGGTGGAAATGGGACAGACGCCGTTGGAAATGGTCCAACGCAGGATGTAGGTCACGCCACGCGTGCCCGTGAAGGAGGAAGTGGGACTGTTGGCGTCGCCGAAGGAGCCACCGACTCCCATTACGACCGACCAAGTCCCGGTTTCCATGAAACCGGCGGCTGCATTGGCGGCCAGGGTGGTGTTGTCCGCACAGACGTCTTGATCGACTCCGGCCGCGGCGACGGTCGGGTTGTCGAAGAAGGTGATGTCGACGGTGTCCGTGTCGTTACAGGGACCGTTGTTTTCCATCCATTGGAGGGTGTAGGTCGTGCCGACGGTCCCGCTGAAGCCGCTGGTGGGGCTGGTGGGGGTGTCGATGGTGCCGCCCACACCGGAGATGATGGACCAGGATCCGTCGGTACCGGTGGACAACGAGGCGCCCAGGAAGGTCGTGGTACCGCAGACGCTTTGGTCGGCGCCGGCATTCGCGGTGACGTCTTCGCGGAGGTCCACTTGGACGTCGTCGGTGGAAATGGGACAGACGCCGTTGGAAATGGTCCAACGCAGGGTGTAGGTCACGCCGCGCGTGCCCGTGAAGGAGGAAGTGGGACTGTTGGCGTCGCCGAAGGAGCCACCGGCTCCTATTACGACCGACCAGGTCCCGGTTTCCATGAAACCGCCGGCCGCATTGGCGGCCAGGGTGGTGTTGTCCGCGCAGACGTCTTGATCGACTCCGGCCGCGGCGACGGTCGGGTTGTCGAAGAAGGTGATGTTGACCGTGTCGCTATCGGAACAGGGACCGTTCGTTTCGGTCCACGTCAAGGTGTAGGTGACGCCGAAGTTGCCGTCGAAGGAGCTGGCTGGATTGCTGGCATCGCCCAGCACGCCGCCGGCACCGGAGGTGATGCTCCACATGCCGGTTCCGGTCGAGAGGACCGCGCCCAGGAACGTGGTCGTGCCGCACACGTTCTGGTCGGCGCCGGCGTTGGGGGTCACCGGTGCGAAGAACTCGATGTCCAGGGTGTCGGTCACCGGCGGGCAGGAGGGATTCGAGGTGGCCCACTGCAGGGTGTAGGTTTGGCCCGGCGTACCGTTGAAGGTCTCGGTGGGGTTGGTCGACGTCGTGGGGCCGCCGCCGCGGGGCGCGGCCGCGCCGAAGAAGCCGTTGCCGTCACCGGCAACGATCGTCCATTCACCGCTGCCGCCGGCAGGATCGTTGCCCATGATGGTCGTGCTGGAACCGCAGACGCCGTCGACCGCACCGGTCTGATCCGGGCCCGCGTCGGAGGTGGTCGGTTCGTACAGGTTGAGCACCACGTCGTCGGAACACTCGGTCGTATCCGCCTGCGTGATGGTCCAACGCAGCGTCCAGGTGGAGTTCTTGGGCGCCGTGAACGTCGAGTTGGGATCGGTCGCGTCGCTGAAGATATGGCCGCCCGGGCCGGAAATCACCGTCCACAAGCCGGTGTTCCCGACGCCTGGGTCGTTCCCCTGGAGGGCTAAGATGATTTGCGATCCCGGACTCGCTTCACATATGTCTTGGTCGGTGCCGGCATCGGCCGGGCACTGGGCAAACAGTGCGGTAGCGTTGCCCAGCACCCCCAGAAACGTGCTGAGCAATGCTGATTTTAAAAGCATTCGAAAACTGGACATAAAATTTACCCTCCATAGGCAATGAAACCCGCATGGCCGAGTTGGCGTGGCCCGGACCCAGGCGAGTGGACGAGAACGAAGCTGTCTCACGAATGGCTCAAATGACCGGTTGAAAGAACTGCGCAGAGTTGATGACTTTTTTCGGGTGGTCGGTGAACGACGCCCCGTGTCGGGAGAACTCACGCGAGGTGTAAATAGTTGTTTGTCCGAAGATTGTTCCTAAGCATGTACTCTTTTGGCGTGGAAAATCAAGCAAAAAGTGATTGATTCCTGCGGTATGGAGTTTTTTTGAGCTTATAAACTCGGAGGCTCGTGTTGTGTTGTGGGTGTCTATTTTCGTGTCTCGGTAGCTACCTGGCTTTTATTGAGTTTTTTTGTGCGGGATTGAAATTGCAATGGCCCTCCGCGGGAGTCGCACCCCGTGCTACCGTGCAAAAATCGACGGTCGCCCATCCACGGGCGCGGTCGCTTCGACCCTTCTCGCGATGCGGGGGCTTTGGGGTGTGTGGCTTCGGTTGGGTGCGGTGGGGGAGAAAGTCTGCTCCGCTCCCTGGCGTCATGGGCAGTTGCCGCGTTGGTTGCTTCGTCTTGTCGGCCCAGCGCCTTGGGCGGGCCCGGCACCTACCGCGACGACGTCCTTCTCGCGATGCGGGGACTTTGGGCGGAAATCCTTTTGCGGGGAAGGGTGGCTCGCGCGCCGCGTCATTCCCCTTTCGTCGTGCCCAGGAGCGCGTCCCACAGGGCCTGGGTCACCACGCCCAGCGGGCGATCCGTGCGCCTGATCAGGAACTGATCGGAATGGCCGCCCTCGAAGCCCTCGACGTAGATTCGCACCAATTCGCCGCGCTCCAGCTCCTGGTGCACGTGGTATTCGGGCAGGCCGCCCCAACCCATGCCGGCCAGAATGATCTGCTTCTTGGTGGCGATGTCGCTCACCCGCCAGTGTCGGACGCCGGCGATCACGTCGCGCGACTGCTCCGGTGAATGCCGGCTGCTGTCGGCCACCAGGACCTGCACGTATCCCCGCATTTCCTCGGCCGAATGGATCCGTTGTTCGCGGGCCGGCTCGTAGTCTCGGTGTGCGACCGGGATGATGGGTATCGAGGTGAACGGGACCGCCTCCATGGTTTCCGGGTTCATGTCGTCCTGGGTCGTAATGGCCAGGGATGCGCTGCCGTCGGATAGGGCCTCCATCGCACCGCCCATCATCTCCGTGGAGAGGTTGAAGCGCGTCGCCGGGAATTGCGCGGCCACCGCTTTCATGGTCTCCAGCAAATCCGAGAGCGGGCAGATCGCATTGACCGCAAGGTGGACGTGGGTTTCCTCCGGCGCCGCCAACTGCATGGCCAATCCTTCGAGTTGCGAAAACCGGTGCAGGACCGTTCGGGCGTTCTCGTAGAAGATCTTCCCGCGGGGCGTCAAGGTCGGTCGGTAGGTGGTGCGGTCGAACAGCGCAAAGCCGCACGCCTCCTCCAGCTTTTTGATCATCTTGCTGAGCGCCGGCTGGGACTTGTAGATGCGCTCCGCCGCACCGCGGAAACTGCCCGCGCTGACGATCGCCTGCAGCATTCTCAATTGTTCGTGCGTCAAGGGGGTCTCCTTGGTCGATAGCTAAAGGTTATCGAGATTATGATTTTATAATATTAGATCATTATCGAGTTTGCATTTATCTTGTCCTCAACCCATGCGGGAATCACCGCAACTTCAGAATCGTCAGGAGGACACGTGTCTACGAATATCAAAACCGTACTGATCACCGGCGCATCGCAGGGGATGGGCCTGGACATCGCGCGAGGGTTTTTCGCCAAAGGCTCGAATCTCGTGCTCAACGCCCGCAATCGCGCCTTGTTGGAAGCCGAAGCCGAACGGTTGGGGGCACCCGACCGCATCGCCATCGTGGCCGGCGACATTGGCGACGCGGCCGTCGGCCGGGAAATGGTGCGGGTGGCCGTGGCGCGCTTCGGCAGTGTGGACGTCCTGGTCAACAACGCCGGCATCTTCGGCCCCAAGCCGTTCCTGGAGGTCACCGAGGACGATTTACAGCGTTATTGGCGCACGAACCTGAAGGGGACTTACTTCACCTCGCAGGCGGCGGTGCGGCAGATGATGCGCCAGGAAGGGGGCTCGATCATCAACATCGGCACGGTGTTGATCGACCACGCCATGGTCGGCTTGCCGGTGACCGCGCCCATGACCAGCAAGGGCGCGATTCACGGGCTGACCGTCAATCTCGCAGCCGAGGTGGCGCCGCACAACATTCGGGTGAACACCGTGGCGCCTGGCATCGTGCGCACCCCTCTCCACGATCCGGCACAGGTGGACGGGCTGGCCGGCATTCATCCGCTCAATCGCATCGGCGAGAGCGGCGACATCACCGAAGCGGTGCTGTTCCTCGCCGAAAACAATTTCACGACGGGCGTCATCCTGCCGGTGGACGGCGGATACGTGGCCGCCCGCCCCTGAACGCGATCGGTCGAAAATCGCGAGCCGAGATCGTCCTTCCACCTCGACCCATATCAAAGGAGAAGAGCCATGCCATACGTCAATATCAAGATCACCGATGAACAGGTCACGCCGCAGCAGAAACGGGCCCTGATCGAAGGCACCACCAAGGTGCTGCAGGATGTGTTGAACAAGAATCCGGCCTCGACCTTCATCGTGATCGAAGAGCTTCCCTTGGAAAACTGGGGACTGCACGCCAAGCAGTACGGACCCAACGGCTTCACCTGATCGAAAAAAACCCGGGGTGCCGAGCCCCGGGTTTTTTGCCGATATGCCTCGAACGCCGACGAAACACCTCGCTCGGAGTATCCGCAATCCGAGCGGATCGACACTCCGAAAGGGCTGGCGATTCGCACCTCAAAACCGAACCAGGTTGTCCTCGCTGTCGCGGTCGATCAAGGTGATGAACGGATCGACACCCGCGTGACTGGGCTGTCGGGGCACCACGAGGCGAATGTGGTTTTCGCCTTGTTGCAGCCGGTGCTTTTCCAAATAGAGCACCTTCTCCTGATCTTCGATTTCCGCCGGATCTTCGAGAAAAAGCCCGATGTCGATGTCTTCCACGAGAGCGATGGGGGTTTCGCGACCCGAACCGTCGGCGGAAAAGCGGTTGGCGTAGACCGTCAGGTCCACCTGGAATCGACCGTCCGGCAACGCTTCGGTCTCGGCCTCCAGCACCTGGAGATCGTAGAGAATGATCTGTTGGAAGCTGGCCTCCAGCATGGGACGTTTTTCCTCCGGTGTCACTTCCAACAGGCATGTCAGAAGGTCGGCCGTCGTCGGAAACGGGTCCGTGCGGTAGGCGTGGCGTTCCAGGAAGGTGGCCAGCGCGGCGTTCATGCGGGCTTCGCCCAACATGTCGCGCAGGTACATCATGACCACCGAACCTTTTTGGTAGTGGATGTAGTTCTGGTCCTCGCTGGTCATCAACGGCATCTCCTCCACCACTTCGCGGGTGCGGCCCCGAAGGTAGTTGTCGAGTTCGTACTTGAGGAAGCGCCGCAGTTTGGGCGTGCCGTACCTGCGTTCCATGACCGCGAGGGCGCTGTACTGGGACAACGATTCTGCCAAAACGCCGCAGCCCTGCACGTTGGCCGGGGCGATCATGTTGCCCCACCACTGGTGGGCCATCTCGTGGGCCGTGGTCTTGTAGGCGGGATCGATGTCGTCCGGGTCCCGCAGATCGTTCAGGAACCCGTGTTCGGAATAGGGAATCGTGGTCGCGAAACTCTGCGCGAAACCCCGGTAGTTCGGGTACTCCACGATACGAATGTCCCGGTGGGGATAGGGCCCGAATTGGGTCGTGAAGTAGTCCAGCGAATCCTTGATGCTGGTGATCATGCGATCCGTGTTCATTCCATGGGTTGGATGGTGGAAGACTTCGATCGAGACGCCGTTGTGCTCGTCCGCCGCGCGCGTCAACCGACCCGAGAGAAAAGTGAAAAAGTGGATGATGGGTTTTTCGGCACGGTAGTGGAAAAAGCGGCGTCCGTTTTCGGTCCATTCGCGCTCCAAATGGCCTGGAGCGATGGCGCGCTGATCCGAATCGGTGGAGAGTGTGGCTTCGAACTGAACGAAACCCACACCCGGGCCCATGAAGCTCTTGTGGAGGTGGACTTCGTCGTCCAGTTTGGGGCGTCGCGGCGCGGGAGGGAGGTCGAACCGTCGGCGGTCCTGGCGACCCACCAACTGCAAGTACGATCGATACCCGAAACGGGGGTACAACTCCTCGTGGTTGATGAAGCTTCCGTTCTCCACGACCTGGACGTCTTCGTCCGCTTCCTTGAAACCGCGCTGTTGGCGCACCACCTCGAACCGGCCTTCGCGTCGCTCTCCCGGCTGCAACGGGGGATCGAAATGAAACCAGCGAGTGCCGAACTCCGCCGACTCGGTCTGCAATGCGCCGCCTTCCAGTTCCATGTGCCAATGGATCGCGAATTCCGGGGGAAGGACCAGAAACCGTTCGATGGGCGTATCGGCCCGGTTGGTCACCGTGAACGCGGCCTTCGCCTCGATCTTGCGTTCGCTGGGGTAGAAATCGATGTCATTCTCGATCGCCGTCATGATCGGCACCGGGTCGCCCAAGTGGGCGCCGAACCGCTTTTCGTACGCCGCCATGCGCGCGTTTTTCTGGTGGGCTGTAAGGTATTCGTTGAGGATGCAGGTGTTGTAGAAAATCACGCTCCCCGCGAAGGCCCACATGGCCAGTCCGCCGGCAAGCGTGATTTTGCCTGGCAGATTCAGGTCCCCGGCGAACCCGCGCAGTCGATTCTTCCATGCCCTCGAAACGCCGCGGGGCCACCACAGATAGGCCGGTACACTCAACGCCACACTGAGGCCGCCCCAATAGAGCATGTACCAAAGGTGCCGAGACAAACCCGTGCCGTAGCCGTTCATGTCCGAATAGGTGAACGACGGTGCCTTCGCGAAGCGCAGCAAATGGTGGCCCAAGCCGATCGACTCCATGGCGAGGTCGGAGATCAGGATCAGCGCGAAGGCCAGCATGCCGGCGTATTTGTTGGCGCACAAGGCCTGGAGGAACAACGCCAGGACCGTGTACATCAGCCAGGGCAGGACCGAGAAAAAAAGCAGGCGGGTCAGGTACTGTTCGATTTCAAAATGAAAGTAGCCGGAAAAGGCCTGGAAGGCGAGACCGAGCATCATCGAGGCCCCCGCGACCGAGATCACCACGAACCCGACCGCCACCCATTTCGCCAACAGCAGGCTGAAGCGGCTGACGGGCATGCTGTCGATCAGGTCGGCCATGCCGTGTTCCCGCTCGCGCCAAGCCACTTCCGCGCTGAAGAAGCCGATGAGGATCAGCATGAAAAAGGTGAGCGACTGTTGGATGATGCCGACCACCACCTGGGTGAGGGGCCAGATGTCGGTGCCGAACGAACCGCGCGGCTCCAACATCATGATCGCCAGGAAGAACAGCGTGATGGCCCCGATGATCCGAAAGGCCGGATTGGCGGTGATGCGCTTGAACTCGAACCGCACCAGACCACGAAACGCGGTGAAACCGGCCTCGGTTCGGGCTTTGACCTGGGGCGGCCGGACGGCTGCTTCCATGGGCGGCTCGGCCGATGGGGTCGCCTTGGATTTGACCCGCGGTTGGCGCAGTCGGAGTGGCTGGGTGAGGCGACCGAACACGACCAGCATTGCCAAACTGAGCAGGAACCACAGTGCGCGGTTGGCCAGCGTCAATCCGGCCAGGGGTACCGCTTGATGGTTCTTCTCGAACAGGGTCCAATATCGGGTCGCCTCCTGGAAGGTCGCGAGGCCGAAGGGGTCGAGCAGGGCCGCCGTGCTATCGAGGTGTTGGGTTTCGACGAAGCCGCTGCCGATTTCATAACCCATGAACAGGACCAACGCGCTGATGTAGACGGCCATCGAGGATTGAAAACGAACGGCGGCGACGTGAAAGAAGCAGGCGAGGGTGAAGAGGGTGGGCAGGCTGAAGAGGGAAAAGGCCTGCACGTAGGGCGCGAGTCGGAAGGGACCCAGCCGGCTGGGGTCGACCCATGGCATGCTCGCACCCAGCCACAGCCCGAGCGGAACCAGAGCCACCGTGACGGCCAACACCGAAAAGGCACCCAAAAAATTGCCCAGGTGATAGGGAAGCGGCTTGATGGGTTTGCAGTAGAGGATTTCGGCCATCTCCGAGCTGATGTCGCGGGTGGCCGCCTGGGCGATGAACACCACCGCCGGCACCAAGGCCAGCAATCCGACGATCACCATGACCAGGGTGATGACGTAGGGGCCGTTTTTCCAGAGGCTGGCGCCGCCCATGCTCAGTTGGTTGAGGGTCGTCGCCAGAAATCCGGTGACCAGGCAGACCAGGGCCGAGGCGTGAAAGGAAGGTTGGCGAAGGAACACCCGCCATTGGAAGAGGAATTGATGCCACATCATGGGTCGCTCCCTTATGCCGCGTCGTGTTGCCGCAGGCAGGTGAAATAGACGTCCTCTAGATCGGGAGGGACCTGACGGAACCCGGGCGGTTGACTGGCTTGCCATACGTGGAGCCGGGTCTGTCCCGCGCTGAGCCGTTTGGAGATCACGCACAGTTCCGCCTCGATCGCCGCGACCTCGTCGGGCTCGACCGTGGTTTGCCAGATCCGGCCCTCCAGTTGTTCCAGGAGGTCCTTGGGATGACCCTTCAGCAGGATGCTGCCACCCGCTTGGACGGCCATTTCGCTACAAAGCTCGGCCACGTCCTGCACGAGGTGGGTCGACAGGATCACCACCTTCTCCTGGCTGAGGCCCACCAGCAAGTTGTGAAAGCGATTGCGCTCGTCCGGGTCGAGGCCTGCCGTCGGTTCGTCGACGATCAGCAGGTCGGGATTGCCCAGCAGCGCCTGCGCGATGCCGAAGCGTTGGCGCATGCCCCCGGAAAACCCGCTGACCGCTTTCTTTCGATGCTGGTACAGGTTGGTGATCGCCAGCAGGTCGTCGACGACTTCCCGGCGTTGGCGGCGCTGTACCAACCCCTTGAGCATGGCCAGATGATCGAGCAGCTCCAGGGCCGACACGCGCGGAATCACACCGAAATTCTGGGGGAGGTAACCCAGGCGTTGCCGCAACAGGTTCGGCTGTTTCAGGCAGTCGATGCCGTCGAAATGAATCCGGCCCTTGTCGGGGGTTTGAAGTGTGGCGATGGTGCGCATCAGCGTGGATTTGCCGGCGCCGTTGGGGCCGAGCAACCCGAACAGGCCCTTCGAAATGTTCAGGGAAATGCCGTTCAAGGCACGGACCCCGTTGTCATAGGTTTTTTCCAGGCCTTCGATGACGAGCATGGAACCTCCTTCACGGCGAAATGAATTGCAGACGACCCAGGTAGGGTCATGGTGAAGAAGGTACAGATGGGCGCCCCACCTTTATAGAACGATCGTGCACGTTGTCCAGGGGTGGAATATCCGAATCATGGGTTGAGGCATTCTTTCCCTGATCGATATGCTCATGTAACCGAGCCAATCGAACGGCGAGATCGGGACCTGACACAAGTGCAGTCGTGTGCATACATTCGGTTGAAAGGAGGTGTCCCCGTGCAAATCACCGCATTGACGAGCCGCGAATTTAATAAGAATACGGGTCGCGCCAAGAAGGCTGCCAACTTGGGACCGGTGTTTATTACCCATCGAGGACGGCCCACGCATGTTCTCTTGGCGATCGAGGATTTTCGGCGCCTTACGGATCGCGGTGACAAAATTGCGGACTTGTTGGCTATGCCCGGAATCGAGGACGTGGAATTGGAACTTCTCTCCATGAGTCGCTGCTCAGGCCGATGGCCGGACCATCGGCATTCCGACCACTGGGTTTCAGGTCAGAAACTAATCGAAACGGATCGCGAGGAAGTTCCCGCATTCATTAAGAGTGGCGTCGTGCCCGGTAGGTGCGACCGCTGGTCGCACATTCCGAAGCTCTAGCTTCTATCGGTGCTTCGCTCTTTGGCGTTTCGGATCTACGCAGTCTTGATCGCTTCGAAGTGTCGGCCGGGCCGGCTTACCGCCCCTGCCATACCGGCCGTGACCAACTTACTGCCGTGCCGACTCTCAAAGAATCCGGGAACTCTGATCATGAATCGCTTCGAAAAGTTCATCGGGCCGATGAACCTATCGGGCACGACGAATCTCTCGGCATTCGGGCACTCCGAGCTACTTTGTTTCAAGAGAGAGACCGGCCAGAAATTGTGAAATTTTTCTGATGTTTTCGCACGACAACCGTGTCGTATCGGGTTCAGATCCTACTTCTGCAAGGCGATGCCCAGGGTCTTGAGCCATTGTTTCGGGGTCATGCCGTAGGCTTTGCGAAATTGTCGCGTCATGTGGCTCTGGTCCGAGAAGCCGCAGTCGATGGCGATGCCCGCCAGTGATTCACCCCGAATCATGAGACCTTTTGCCCGGTCTAGGCGGCGCATGATCAGGTAGCGGTAGGGGCTGGTACCGAACAGCAGCCGGAAATCGCGCGAGAGCTGCCAGCGATTGCGACCGCTCACGTCCTCCAGGTCGTCCAACTGAATCGGCTGATCGAGGCAATCGCAAAGGTATTGCCGCGCCAGGTCGGCGGCGCGATAGTCGAAGGACTTGCGTTGGCCCGAGGGGGTGGTCGAAGCGCCGTCCAAGGCCACGGCCAGGTCGAACAGGGCGTCCTGGCCCTGCAAGGGCTCTAGGGGTTGGTCGAATTCCCGTAGCAGGGCGGCCACGGCCCGGTCGAGGCGTGGATCTTCCGAAATGCCGCCTTCGATGAATGGTAGCGGCTTGCCGCCCAATGCCAGTTGAATCTGTTCCGGGGCCACGTAGACCACGCGGTAGTGGAAGCCGATCTCGGTTCCGGCGCGACCGTCGTGTTTTTCGTCGGGGTGCAGCACCAGCGTGCGGCCGGCGAGACTGTGGCGCGCCGCACCGCGATAGGTGAAGCTCTGGACGCCGCCGAGCGTCCAGGCCAGCGCATAGGTGTCGTGGCTGTGGGGCGCGTAGGCCACGCCCGCGAAATAAGCCTCCAACCGCTCCAGTTCGCCAGGAGCGCGCAGCACCCAATCGCCGCGCTCGTTGAGCGGACGGGCGGAGGGGTATGGCTCGTTCGAAAAAGGATCACACAAGGATTTGGGTCTCCATCGCTGAGTCGGACATGTTCGTTGCGTCGTATGGCGGCGCTGGGGTCGTTTGTGTGTCATCGAGTGATTCTGCATACCGCAACAACGCGTCATTCAGCTTGTTGTTTATCCAGAATATGGTTCCGTTGCAAGTGGAAAGCAGCGATGTTCCGCGATCGAGGCGCGTTCGAACGTCCATGCCGCCGTGTTTCGAGGTCTCGCGGCGGCGTCGACGGCACGCGTTTCTCGATCGATGTTTCCAATTGGGGTTGTTTTTTCACCTGGGTAGCGTACTTCCGTCTTATGGGTGTCCCGGTTGTTCCGATACATTCGTGAAACCGCAGACCTTTCGTTCCCACCCGTTGTTCCGATACATTCGTCAAACCGCAGACCTTTCGTTCCCATTTCTCGCAAGCGGAGCACCCTGATGACGTCGTCCAAACCCCTTTCCCTCGCGCGGCAATTTCTCGAAATCCTGTTCTCCGGTCGAGACCTCGACCGCCTGTACTCCTTGCTGGCGCCTTCCTTCCAATTCGAAGGTCCCTTTCTCCTGGCCGACGGTGCCGAAGCCTACGTGGAGACCCTGAAGGCCGATCCTCCCGAGGATTGGCGCTGCCAAATCCTCGAATCCTTTGTCTCGCAAGGGTCTGCCTGCCTGGTGTACCGGTTCTCCAAGCCCGGTGTCAGCACGGTCATGATGCAGACTTTTCGCTGTGGCAGCGACGGGATCGAGCACACGCGGCTGGTATTCGATACCGCGGCCTTTTCTGAAAAATCGAAAGGGTGAGTTAACCGCTTGGATGAGATGTTCGTGATAATGGGAACTTCCGATCATTTGCAATTTTTGAGGTTTCCGGGCTTGAAATATTTGACTTATTGATCTGGGTTTTCTTATGATCACGAGTGTGATCTTCCTCAAAATTTAGATTCTCATCACCAGAATTTGACTCATGTGCTTCTATTTCATTTAGTTACGGGTCATTTTCGGTTGATGGACATGGCTCTTGGAAGCGGCGCTGCTCAGGTCCGTTTCCGTTTCGGGGCCGAGTTTCATTGATCTATGGTAGCGGCACCTTATCGACCGCTATGTCCTATGTCATTAGATTCAATGCCTTTATGGTGTACCACCGGATGGGGCTTCCGTTCGGATTGATGTTTGACTAACTATGCTCAGGAGACATTATGAGAAAATTGCTTATGCAATGCTTCTCGATGGCAGTGTTGTATTCATTGCCATTGCTAGCGCAAATAACTGGAACAATTAAAGTTGCAGTAACCGATAACAATCTCAACCCACTAGAGGGCGCCACGGTTTTCGCGGAATCGCCCGATTTTATTTCCAAGCGTTCGGCGGTGACCAAGGCCGACGGAACCGCCACCCTGGTCGCGTTGGACCCCGCATCCAACTACACCGTCACCGTGACCAAAACCGGGTTCAACGGAGCCAAGAACAAGAACGTCGAAGTCAACTCCGGCAGTGTCACGAGCCTGCACGTTTCGTTGGCGCTCCAGAACGTCGAAGAAGAGCTGGTGGTGATCAGTGAAGCCCCGGTCGTCGACGTGACCAAGGCCCTGACGAGCCAGAACATCACCCTGGAACTGACCGAGTCGTTGCCCACCGGCCGCAGCTATCAGAGCTACCTGCAGTTGGTGCCGGGTGTCATGCCCGACGACTTCTCCAGCACCGGCGGCGGCAACCCGGCCTCCCGTTCCGGTTTGGGTTACCGCGATATCGGCGGTGAGGTCGGCGACAGCCGGGACAACTTCTACTACATCGAGGGTATCAACGTCACCGACCCGGTTCAGGGTACCTTCGGCGCCAACCTCAACACGGAAATCATCCAGGAGCAGAAGGTCATCACCGGTGGTGTGCCGGCCGAGTACATCGGTGCGCCGGGTTTGATCTCCAACGTGATCACCAAGTCCGGCGGCAACGAGTTCACCGGCAGTGTGAACTACTACCACCAGGACGACAGCCTGGTGGGCGACAACGACAACCGCGAGGACGAGAGCTTCTCGACCTTCGACACCGCCTTCACGATCGGTGGCCCGATCATTCGCGACAAGATGTGGTTCTTCGCCAGTTACCGCATCCTGGAGCGCGAGGACGACGTGGTCGCCGAGGACACCGCCGAGTTCCTGCGCACGGTCACCCGCGAAGACGAGCAATTCTTCGGGAAAATGACTTGGCAGATGACCAACGCCGACAAGTTGACCCTGTCGATCTTCACCGATCCCACCGAGCGCGACGGCAGTACCGACCGCTCCGTCACCAACGCGCGGAACCGCGCCCGCGAGCAGGGCGGCGATCGCTACATCCTCAACTACCAGCGCGTGTTCGCGAACTCCGTTCTGGAAGCCAGCTACTCGATGCACAACGGCGAAGTCTCCGACTTCTCCTCCGACCGCGAAACCTCCAACACCGTGATCTTCCTGGGGGGTAACGACCCCGTCGCCGGGACCGACATCAACGTGGACAACACGCTGTTCGACCAGCAGCTCGGGGCCTTCGGCGAGGACATCATCGACGAACGCGACAACCAGACGATCTCGCTGAATTGGGAATTCTTCGTGGATTCCGGGTTCGGTCACCACACGATCAAAGTGGGCGCGGCCATGGACAAGCACACCAACTACCGCGACCGCTTCTACATCGGCAACGCCGACTACACCTCCATCGATCAACGCAACGTCATCGCGCTTCAGGGCGCCGGCCTGTCCCTGAACGCCGGTGCGGTTTCGGAGCTGAGCTGGACCGACACCGATTTCGACGTTTACAACCCCAGCGATTTCAATGGCTTGATCAACACGATCGACGGCCATGCCGATCGCGATTCGTTCTATTCGCTGTTGGACACCGACGGTGACGGCACCATCACCCAGGACGAGGCCGCCGCGGCCATCGTCTTCAACTCCACCGAGGGCAACCCCAACGGCATGATCAACTACGACCGGACCTTCCAGTCGCAGGACGGCGCCCAGGAAACCGAGTCCGAAGGGCTGAGCCTGTACATTCAGGACACCTGGGACGTGGGCGATTTCCACTTCAACATCGGCATTCGCGCAGAGCGTTGGGAGCACTTCGCCACGACCGGCGAAAACATCTACACCTTCGATTGGGACCTGGCGCCGAGACTCTCGGCCGCCTGGGACATCAACGGTGAAGGTCGTCAGAAGCTGACCGCCTATTACGGCCGCTACTACGATCCCATCCGCAACAACATGACGAACTTCGCCGGTTCGCTTTCCGGCCGGGTTCGCGAAGAGCAGGTTTTCATCAACGACCAGTGGGTCACCTACCGTACGCGCGGCGGCCCCCAGGTTCAGGACGCCTTCTTCGCCCCCACCACCAAAACTCCCTACACCGATGAAATCACCCTGGGCTACGCGGTCGACTTCGGCCGCAACATGAGCTTGGAAGTGAACCTGATCAAGCGGAACGTTCGCGACATTCTCGAGGACTACGACCTGAGCCTCTACGCGCTCGACACCGAGGGCGGCACGGCCTATCCCGGTCCGGTGGACGATCCCGACTCGCTGTTCCTGGGCCTCGACTACTTCGGTTACGACGAGAACCCCGGTTCCAACTTCGTCATCGCCACGCTGGCCGGCGGCAAGCGCGACTACGAAGGTGCCGAAATCGTGTTCCGCAAGCGGTTCAGCAACGGTTGGCAGGTGCTTTCCTCACTCAACTACAACGACATGGAAGGCAACACCAACTCCGACTCCAACGCCGATTTCCAGGGTGACGTGATCTATCTGGATCCGCGTTCGCCGAACCAGTACGGCCGCCAGCCCGGCCTGATCGAAAATCTCTTCAAATTGGCCGCATCCTACGAGTGGAACAACGGCCTGCAGGTCGGTGGTTCGTACCGCTGGAACTCCGGCGTCTACACCAGTCGCACCCGTCTGGCTTCCCGCCGCCACCTGCCCGTCCTGGCCGACGAGGAGACCACCTATGCCGGCATCACCCGTCGTTGGTTGGCGGAAGGTGCCGTCGGTGCCGTGGAGAACCCGTCCTTCTCGACCCTGGATCTGCGGGTTCAATACCGGCGCGATTTCGGCTTGATCACCGGCGAGTTCTTCCTCGACATCTTCAACTCGCTGGACGACCAGGACGCCATCCTGGTTCAGGACCTGGTTGCCGGACAGGGCAGCAGCGCCTTTGGCGATCCCAAGCTGTACCAGGCGCCGCGTCGCTTCTTCCTCGGCATGCGGGCCCTCTTCTGAGTTCTGCGGCGTCCGGGTGACACCCAAACGCCCGGACGTCCTCGTCCTTTTGCTTTTTCCAAGGCGCCGCGTTCGCGAGAGCGCGGCCTTTTTTATAGCCGTGATTTCTCCCGCCAATTCTCCGCTTCCTCCGCGGACTCTCTTGAAACAAAGTTGCTCGGAGTGCCCGAATGCCGAGAGATTCGTCGTGCCCGGTAGGGGCATCAGGGGCGGTAAGCCCGCCGGATGAACTAGTCGAAGCGATCCGCGCATCGCAGGTTCGAGACTTGAAAGAGAGAAGCACAGCCCATTGCGGGAACATTGAAGCATTCGGCTTCGGAATGTGCGACCAGCGGTCGCACCTACCTGGCACGACGACCCTCTCTGGCAGCCGGGAACAGCATGCTGGCTCGCTTCGCGTTCTTTCTTTCTCGAAATCGAGCGGGTTTGCCCGCTGGTTCGTGGCTCTTATGTGAAAAACCCTGTAAAGCTCGAAGATAAAGTTAAAAACCTAAAAAGGCGAATGTGCGGGGAGTTCGTCGAAAAATGTCGGCCCGGCGCCCTGGGCGGGCCCGGCACCTACTGCCACGACACCCCTTTCGTAAATGCGGGAACACCTATGCGATTCGCTTCGATTAGTTACCCACTTGAAACCCGGTGGCCGGTGTGCCGGACCACCGGCAATCCGGCCCCCGGCCTGGGCGGCGACTCGGTGGTGAAAAAAATCTTCGACTTCGAATCCATGCCGGACCGGGCACGAACCCTCCACCCACTCACTTGATCAATTCGAAGCTCTCGTCCCAGTGGGTGCGCTTGTGGAATTCGAAAACCACCCGCACGTAGCTCCAAATGAGCGAGAAACCCTTGGCCTCGTGGGAGCCCTCGTCCTCGCCGTACGACCACCACACCAGGTACCCGCGGCCGTGAACGAACTCCTTCGGCACCAGTCCCCATTTGCGTGAATCGAAGCTGCGGTTGCGGTTGTCGCCCATCATGATGTAGAAACCCTCCGGAATCACGTCCGGTTCGGCCGCTTTCAACCGGGCGATGACGCGGTCGAACGTCTCCGGATCCTGGGTGCGGAACCGGCTCAGGTACTGCACGGTGGCGTCCTTGATCTCGCGCAGGGTGTACGAATTCTCGTTGGGCTTGATGTACTCCGCGTGCTCCAGGCCCGGCTTCATCTCGTAATAGCCCTTGGGGCGGTAGCCGATGCTCGCGTCCCGGTCGGTGCCGATCGACGGCTTCTTGTAATAGGTATAATCCTCGCCCAAAATCTCGCCGTTGATGTACACCCGCTCGGCGATGATCTCGAAACGGTCGCCCGGCAGGCCGATACAGCGCTTGATCCAATCCTGGCGATCGTCGCCCGGCCACTTGAAGACCACCACGTCGCCGCGCACGATGTCGCGGAACGGAAACAGCTTTTTCTCGATTTCGGTACCGCCCTTGAACATGAAGGTATTGGCGGTGATGTGGTCGCCGATCAACAGCGAGTTCTCCATCGACGGGGTGGGAATCTGGAAGTTCTGCCACACGAACGTCTTGAAGAACACCACCAGGCAGAACCCGAAAAGGGCCAGTTCGGCCAGCTCGCGAAACAGATCCTTACTCTGTGACGGATCCTTCTCTTCCTCCTGCTTGTTGGTCTCGGCCTCCGCTTGGACGGTTTCGGCGGCTTTTTTGGATTTGGATTTTTTTGCCATGATGGGTAGTGATTCCTTTATGCCGGTTCCTGATCGATTGCGCGCGGAGGCCGTCGGCTCCCTCCGGGTCCGGCGCATACCGGTGATCTCTCGTCGTTTGCGCCGGAGTTTGTCACATCGACAAGTTCGTGATTATAACCCAACCGAAGGGGGCTCGAAAGCACAGTGCCCCGAATGAAGATAGCTCTTACACTCAATGCTTTGCCGGAAGATCCGTAGCCGGTGCCGCCCGCCGCGGGCACGCGCTTCCGGGGCCTCCGCACTCCGGCCTCGCGAGCCGCGTCTCAAGCGGCCGTGGGCAGATCGACCGTGAATTTGGTTCCCTTTCCGGCGCCCTGGCTCTCCACCCGGATGCTGCCTTTCATCTCGTTGATGGCGTTGGCGCAGTAGTGCAGTCCATAACCTTGGCCGCCTTCCTTGGTCGTGAACCCCTGGGTGAAGATCCGCGAGACGTTTTCCTCGGGGATGCCCGCACCTTGATCGATGACCGACAGTTGAACCGCCCCTTGCTTGGTGGTCGTGGTTCGAAGAATCAACCGCCTGGGGCGGGGCACCTCGCGCAGGGCATCGATCGCGTTGCTGATCAGGTGGACCAGGACGCGATTGAATTTGGCCTTTTGGACGGCGACGCGCGGCAGGTCGCCGTATTCCCTGACCAATTCGATCTCGGCCTTTTCCAGGTTGAGCCGCTGGAAGTGCAGCACGCTGTCCAAGAGTTGGTGCAGGTCGGCCTCTTCCACCAGGCTTTCGCTGGCGGCGATTTCGCGCTGGGATTCGACGATGTTGTCGATCGCGATCAGGTGATGCTGCAGGCGGTTCGTCTCCTCGCGCAACCCGCTCATGTATCGACCCCACTCCGATTCGATGCGGCCGAAGGAGGAAACGACCATTTCGCCACGCGGATCGCGTTCGAAGAACTGGGCCAGGTCCGCTGGCTCCTGGAACTCCCGGAGCATGTCGAGGATCCGGCGATAGAACCGAAGTGCCTGGTTTTGGTCCAAACTCTCCAGCAGGACTTCGATCGAAGTTTTCACCGAGGCCATGGCGTTGCCGATGTTGTGGAGCAGGTTGGTGGCGATCTCGGCCATGCCGGCGTGGTGTGCGGCGTCCACCAGCTTCTCCTGGGCGCGCAGAATCTCGGCGTTTTTGGCCTTGAGCTCTTCCAGGAAGCGCACCTTGGACACCGCCGACACGGCGTGCTCCCGCAGCCGGTGCAGCTTCTGGAAGTCGTCGTCATCGAAGGCGTGGACCTCGTCCTGGTTGTCGAGCACCAGGAACCCTTCGAGGCTGCCTTCGATGCGGATGTCCATCACGATACGCGAGAGGGGATCGGGTTTTCCTTCGCGCGGTGAGATGCGGTAGACCCCGCCCTGGACCTCTTCCATGAAGTTCTCGAAGCGTTCGAAGAACCAGGTGTCGGGGACCAGGGGCGGTAGATCCAGGTGCTCGTGACCCACCCGGGCCGCGATGCGGAAATAGTGGTGGACCCGAGACGGTGGACCGGGTTCGGCCAGGAAGAACAGTCCGCCGGTGGCCTTGGTGAACAAGCCGATGGCCTGTTCCAGCAGTTTCGCCAGGAGGCTCTCCAGCGAGACCTCGCGGTTGATCTCCTGCACGATCTTCTCCAGGATCTGCAGTTCGCGGTGGCTGGCGCGCACGTCGCGGGTTCGCTCGTCCACCTTCTGTTCCAGCATTTGGTTGTACTCTTCCAGCTTGGCGTTGGAGCTGCGCAGTTCGCGTGTCTTGATCACCAATTGGAGATGGGTGCTCAGGCGCGCCAGCAGTTCGTCGCGCGCCACGGGCTTGAACAGGTAGTCGCTGGCACCGGCGGCGAAGCCTTCCACCAAGTCGGTGACCTGGTTCTTGGCGGTCAGCAGCAGGATCGGCAGGGCGCTCGGTCCGTGGCGTCGGCGCATGCGGCGGCAGACGTCGTAACCGGACATCTTGGGCATCATGACGTCCAACAGCACCAGGTCGAACGGGCCTTCGCTCTCGAGAATGTCCAGCGCTTCCTGGCCGCTGGAAGCCAGGTGCAGGGTGTATCCCTGAAGCGAGAGGTGGTTGACCAGGACCTGGAGGTTCACCGCGTCATCGTCCACCAGCAACAGCTTGAATTCGGCGGCGGCCTTGGCGAGCGACTGGCCCTGTTTTTCGAAGGTCCACTCGTGCGGTGCCGGTATGCCGATCGCCATGGCGGCGCCCGGTTGGCTGCCGAAATCGTTTTCCGCCGCCAGTTCCGTCGCCGTGGGGTACCGATCCTCCGCATCCGCCACCGGCAGGGTGAAGGAGAAGGTGGCGCCTTCCTCGGGTTCGGATTCCACCCAGATATGACCCTCGTGAAGTTCCACGAGACGCTTGGTGATGGCGAGGCCGAGGCCCGAACCGCCGTAGGACCGCGCCGTGGAGCCGTCCACCTGTTCGAACGATTCGAAAATCGCCTCGTGTTTGTCGGCGGCGATCCCGATGCCGGTATCGCTGACCGTCACCCGAATCCAACCTTCCTCTTCAACGGCCCGGACCGTGACGCTGCCTTTCGGTGTGAATTTGATCGCATTGCCCACGAGGTTGTAGAGGATCTGGAGCAGGCGATCCTCGTCGCCGCGAACCCGTGGCAGGTCTTCGGGCACCTCGTTTTGCAGCACCAAGGGTTTGCTGCCGACCAACGCGTGGGACACGGTCAGCACCATCTCGACCGTGGCCGAGAGGTCGAGCGGCTTGCATTGCAGGGCCAGGTCGCGCGTCTTGAGTTTGGAGAAATCCAAAATATCGTTGACCAGGTTGGCCAGGCGCCGGCCGCTGGCGGCGACCATTTGCAGGTTCTGCTTCATATTGGTCGGCAGGGTGCCCGTCGCGCCGTCGATCATCGACTCCACGATACCGATGATGCCGTTCAGCGGTGTTCGCAGCTCGTGGGAGGTGTTGGCCAGGAATTCGTCCTTCAGCCGGTTGTTGCGCTGGAGGCTCTCCACGACCATGCGCTCCAAGGCAAGCTTGCGATCCTGGTTGCGCTTGTACATCCAGAACAGCGAAACGGCGCCCAGGGCGTACAGGCAGTAGGCCCACCAACGCTGCCAGGGGGGTGACACGATCGTGACGGCCAGTGAGGTGGTCGTCTCGCTCCAAACGCCGTCGTTGTTGGCACCCTTGACCATGAACCGATAGTCGCCGGGGTCCAGGTTCGTGTAGGTGACCTCCGAACGGGCGCCGCCGTCCACGAAATCGCGGTCGAATCCCTCCAACTTGTAGGCGTAGCGATTTTTCTCCGGCGCATTGAAGTCCAGCACCGCGAAGTGGAAGGAAATCACCGAATCGTCGTGACGGATGCGGATCGGGTTGGTCGCGTTGTCGCGCGCGTCGAAGGGGACTTCGCTGTCGAACACCTTGAAGCCGGTAATCGCGATCTGCGGTTTGCGGAGGTTGTCGCGAACCTGGCCCGGCAGGAAGCTGTTGAAGCCGTTGTTGCCGCCGAAGAAAATGCGGCTGTCGGCGCCGTGGGTCACCGCGCCGGCGTTGAACCCGTGCTCCTGAAGTCCGTCGTAGCGATCGTAGGTCCGAAAGGTCTCGGTGGCCGGATGGAAACGACACAGCGACTGCTCGGTACTGATCCAGAGGTAGTCGCCCATCTCGATCATGGCGTAGATGGTGTCGTCGGGCAGCCCGTCCTCCACGGTGTAGCGGGTGAACATCGCGCTTTCGGGATCGGCGTCCAGCCGATCGAGACGGTTGAGGCCGCCGCCGTAGGTGCCGATCCAGAGTACGTCGTCGCGGCCCAACAGCATCGGGCGTACGTGGTTTTGGCTCAGCGAGTGCGGGCGATTGGAATCGTGACGGAAGCGCGCGAAGCGTTCGGTCGTGGGATCGAACCGGTTGAGCCCGCCGTTTTCCGTGCCGATCCAGATCCGACCGGCACCGTCCTCCAAGATGGCGTTGATGTGGTTGTCGGAAAGCGAGCCGGCGTCGTTGGCGAGGGTCGCGAAAACGGTGGTGTCGCCGTCCGCCAACCGGTAACGCACGAGGCCGCCGTGGGTGCCGAGCCACATGTTTTGGCGCGAATCCTCGAAAATGGCGCGCAGCGAACCGTTCGGCAGGGGATCGGGCGCCGGCAGTTGCAGCACCATCTTGCCGAGCTCGGGTTCCAGCACCGAAATCCCGCCCGCGAAGGTGCCGATCCAGATCCGATCGCGGGAATCCACGCCCAGCGCATAGATGCGGTCGTCGCAGAGGGTTTCGGGATCGCCCGGACGGTGGTTGTAGAAGCGATGGGCATCGCCTTGAAAGTCCCAGCGAATGAGCCCGCCGACGCTGCCGACCCACAGGCGGTCGAAGCGGTCCATGACCAGGGCGTTGACTCGATTGTGGATCAGGTCCGTCGGCGAGTAGCTGAACAGGCGATGGTGGTCGAACTTGGTAGGCACCATCTTGTTCAGGCCCCCGGTTCGCGTTCCCACCCAAAAGACGCCCGATCGATCCTGGATGACCGCGCGGATATCGTTTTGACTCAAGCTGTTCAGATCGATCGGGTCGTGGGTGAAACGCTCGAAGCGACCCAGCGAGGGGTGTTTCTCGTCGGCCACGAATCGCGAGAGTCCGTGAAAGATGGTGCCGACCCACAGGCTGCCCTCGCGATCCTCGTAGAGAATGGTGATTACCTGGGTTTTGAGGTAATGCTTCGGATCGGCGTCGCTCTGATACTCCTGTGTCGATTCGCTGTCGGGATCGAACAGGTTCAAACCGGCCTCGGTACCGACCCAGAGCAAGCCGTGGCGATTGCAGATGACTTGCCGGATCTTGTTGTGGGAAAGCGAAAGGGGGTTGTCGGGATCGTGGAAGAAGTGGGTGAAACGGCCGCTCTCCTCCAACCGGTTGAGCCCTTCCGAGGTGGCGACCCAGATGCGGCCGCGCCAATCCTCGGTGACGCTCCACACCCGATTGTGGCTCAGGCTTTCGGGGTCGTCCGGATCGTGCTGGTAACGGGTGAAGGTGCCGGTGGCCGGGTCGAACAGGTTCAGGCCGCCCTGGTTGGTGCCGACCCAGATGCGGTTGCGCCGGTCGCGAAACACGGTTTGCACCAGGTTGCTGCTGAGACTGCGCGGATCGCGGGTGTCGTTGACGAAATGGGTGAACGTTTCGCTGGCGGGATCGAACCGGTTGAGGCCGCCTCCCCAGGTGCCCAGCCACAACACGCCCTGCGCGTCGAACACCATGGAGCTGATGCTGTTGCTCAACAGGCTGTTGTCGTCGCCGGGCCTGTGTTGGTAGATCGTGGTCTTGTGCCCGTCGTATTTGTTGAGACCGTTTTGGGTGCCGAACCACAGGAAGCCCTTCGGGCCCTGAACGATCATGTAGATCGTGGAGTGGGACAGGCCCATCTCGTGTTGGACGCGATTGATGGTGAAGCGCTGCCCGGCGCTCGCGGCATAAAGCGACCCTCCCGCGATCAGCAGGATCGCGAAAAGCCACCGCAATCGTTCCAACCCGCGAACGACGAGGCTCACGGTTTCCTTCTTACCCACGTCAGCTTCAACCGACATAAGAATCTTCACCAGGGGTTGATCAGTTCGTGGCCACCTGATGTCAGGCGTCCCATGAATGAATCCGGTATGTAATGAAAACACCAGTCTTAGCCTATCACAAACCGGAACAAAAGTTATGTGCCTTCGATTTTGGTGGTCGAGCCTGTGTCCGGTACGCGGCAAAATCGCGTTCGCGCTTCTTTTTTCTCGGCCGTAAAGCCGGGGCGGGCACGGACCCGGACCCGTGACCGGCATCGCGCGTGTCGCTTTCGCAACGGGGCTCACCTTCTTCGATTCGAGAGACGGGATCCCCGGCGATCGGCTTGTGGCCTTTTGGCTTCATGACGTAGAATAGGGAGCTTTTTCGGTCTCGGTCGGTTCTTGTGGCGAGAAAGGGGTGACCCCGGCCTCCGGTCCCGGCGCGCCACCCGTTTTTGGCGCCTGCCGTCGTCGCCCGATGTGGATCGCGGCGCGCTTCCCGACCCGACGGAGATTTCCGGCGACCGAATCCCTGCGATGATCGGAACGGCTGATCCGAGCATCGATGATGACCCCGATACCCACCTAACGCGAGGATTGTTCATGTTCAAAAACCCGTTTCGTTCCCTTTCCACCGCGCTGGTCCTTTGCCTGTTTTGGATGACCGCCTTCCCGTGCCTCGCCGGCGATGCCAAAGCTCCCGACGACAAGGCCACGAAGGCGCCCGACAAAGCGCCGCTTCTGGCGCCCAAGGAGGCCACCAAGCGCGCGCCGGACCAGTTCCGCGTTCTCGTGGAAACCACCAAAGGCAATTTTCAAGTGGACATCCACCGCGAGTGGGCGCCGCTGGGCGTCGATCGCTTCTACAATTTGGTGATTCTGGGTTACTTCACCGATGTGGCGATCTACCGCATGATTCCCGGGTTCATGGCCCAATTCGGGTTTCACGGCGAGCCCGATGTCAACAAGAAATGGCTCAAGGCTTCCCTCGAGGACGACCCGCCCAAGCACAGCAACACCGCCGGCCGCCTGACGTTCGCCAATCGTGGCCCCAACACGCGCACCACCCAGTTTTTCATCAACATGGTCAACAACGATTACCTGGACCGCATGGGTTTCGTGCCCTTCGGCGAAGTGGTCGACGACGGCTTGCAGGTGGTCACCAAGTTCTACGGCGGCTACGGCGATGGCGCCCCCTATGGCCGCGGACCCAACCAGGGCCGCATTTTGAGCGAGGGCAACAGCTACCTGCGCAAGAAATTCCCCGAGCTGGACTACATCAAGCGGATCAGCATCGTGAAGGGGTCCGAGAAAAAGGGCGGCCCCGGACAGGCACCCGCTCCCAAGTGAGGACCTGCGGGGATGGCCCGTCCGTCCCGATCGAACGACGAACATCCCGGAAAAGCCGGACCTCGTGCCCTTCGGGTAACGAATCATGGCAGCGACCGAAGCGGCCCGACCCCATGGGCAGGACTGCGGGCGTCGCGTTTTCGCAAGCCCTTACTCTTCGGGTGATGGACTCGAAGCCTGATCGCGGGTTGCCGATGTCGGTCGGCATGGGGTTGCCGGCCGATTTCGAGGAACCATTTCAAAAAAGCCTGTTTTTCGATGGGCACAATCTAGGAGATTCACGTGATTACCACCAACGATTTCAAGAAGGGCATGCGGTACGAGCACGAGAACGCGCCCTGGCAGATCATGGAGCACACCGTGCACAATCCCAGTGCCCGCGGCGCCGCCACCCTGGTCAAGGTCAAGGCCCGCAACCTGGTGACCGGCCAGGTCCTGCAGAAGAGCTTCAAGTCCGGCGACACCTTCGAGGAGCCCGACCTGGCCAAACTCAAGGTCCAGTTCCTCTACGAGGAGGGCACCGATCTGGTGTTCATGGACCAGGAGACCTACGAGCAGTACGACGTGCCCAAGGAAAAGCTCGGTAACTCCGTGGATTGGATGACCGACGGGTTCGAACTGGACCTGTTGCAATACAACGGCGAGATCATCAACATCGAGCTGCCCAGCTCGGTGATTGGCGTCATTTCCAGTGTGGAGCCCGGCGCCAAGGGCGATACGGCCTCGGGCAAGGTGTTTTCGAAGGCTCTGCTGGAAAACGGCATTCAGGTCATGGTGCCGACCTTCATCAAGGAAGGGAACAAGGTCAAGATCGATCCCAGCACCAACGAGTACCTGGGCCGCGAGAACTGAGATTCCGGCGAGGGACGCCGTGGTTTCCCGCCAGGCGTCCCCAACGGCCACCCGCGTATTTTTCTGACGACGCCTCATCGACGCGACAAAAAGGTGGCCGGATTGAATTACGAAATTGCCCAAAAAACGAATTCGGGGAAAAATCCAAAGCGACCCTCAGATCGCCTGAAAACTGCGCCGCCACTCACAAAATGAGTTGGGATTCGCGTCGCTCCCACTTTGAATCCGTTCGTAAATGGGCTAAGATGGAACCGTATCGTCCCTGTCCCAAGAACCGGTTTTCACTGAGGACGGTCCAAGCGACGGGAATCGTGGTAACGGCATCATGGGATGGACAATGGAAAGACACGGGGCATCGATCGGTCGCACCAGGCGGCTGACCATGAACGGACCTCCGAAGTATCGCGCGCCGGCCAGCGGGCCGTTGCGGGGTGCAGGGGATTCACGGGTGGTCGGGCGATTGGCGCGCGCGGCAAACATTGCGTTTGCCGGGTCTCACGATCGAGGCTGGTGTTTTTCGACCGCGTCGACCGCCATCGGATTCCAACCGGCAACATGGATCATCTTGGTTGGGCTCGCCCGTATGCGCATTTTCCGGGTTTTGACGCAGGCGATCGAGGCGACGGGCTCGCCAACCCGCAACGCCTCCGGACGGTACGGCGAAATGCGTTCGGGACATTGGATCCGACGTTTCGTAAAGGTAACGAGAACCTCGTACTCATGGCCCTACCACCTTGAACTCTGTGCCCGACTCCCTCGCGTTCTACGCCTCATTGGGTGAATCTACCGTGGTTTTTAAATCGGCACCTCAAGCATCGGGAAAGTGATCGTCGCGTTCGGCCGTGAACGCGCTCCCGCCGATCTCGTCGCTTGTGACCGCCGTGCAACCTTGTAGCCAAAGGAAATAGCAGGTGTCGGAACTCAAGTTATCTACTCTTCCGTCTTCCAAAGGCCTCCCACCACTGAAGGACATGCCCCGCGTCAACCCTCCATGCGAGCCCCAACATTTCGCGCAACTGTACCGAATTTACTATCCCACGGTTCTGGGTTACTTCCGCCACGTGGGCATGAGCAAAGAAAAGTGCGAAGATCTCACCCAAAAAGTGTTCCTTCGTGTCTACGAAATCAGGAACGGTTCTTCCGCCCAATTCCGAGGTGACTCTTCGATCAAGACGTGGCTGATCAGCATCGCACGGAACGTGAAAGCCAACGATTTGCGCGACAGTCACGCCGAGAAGCGCGGTGGGGGACGGCTGACGTTTTCCATCGAGGATCACCAGGTGGAAACGGGAGAGGCCAACTCGCTCGAAGCCGAGATGGCGTCCCAGGCGCGACCCGAGAGAGCCGGACCGGAACAGGAATCGATCCTCCTTGAAAAAGAATGTTTGGCTCGGTTGCAGTCGGCACTGGAAACCTTGCCGCCAACCATGAAAAGGTGCTTTCTGTTGCGCGTGAAACAAGACTTGAAGTACAGGGAAATCGCGGTCCTGATGGGCGTTTCCATCGACACCGTGAAAAGCCACATTTTCCAGGCGAGAAGAGCGCTCAAAGAGCGAATGGAGGGCTATTTCCATGCCTGACCTCGCCCCTCGGGCGGTGGCCTTCCCACCCGCCTTTTTCAAGCCGGACCGCCAAGCCGTCCTCTGTCGTTGCCGGTCGTCGTACGACCCGTGCAGCGATGGCTTCGCCGTCCGCGGATGCCGGTTCCCATTTTTGGAGGCATACTTTGGCTAACCCCAAACCCCAATTGGAGGACGCGATCCAGGCGCTGCAGACCTCGGATCCGGACGCGCATCCGAGTCCGGACCTGTTGGCGGCCTATCATGCGCGCCTGCTGGCGCCGGAACCCACCGAGCACATCCAGGAACATCTCGTCGCGTGCACGGCCTGCGTGGCCAACCTTTTGGAAATGGCCGAGCTCGAATCGCAACAGGGCTCGGCGGATGGCGACGAGACCGCGGACATCGAAGCCGCCTGGCAGCAATTCGAGACGCGCTATCTCGGTGAGGCCGAGACGCGCCCGACGGAACCGGATCCATCCGAGCTGGACCAGGCCGAGGGGGCCGAACCCGAAACCCTCCCCGATGTCGGCCCCGAGAAGACTTCGGATGAACGGTCCGAGGCCGCTCCGGTCGTCGCGTTTCGATCGCGGGCCGAGGTTCGGGTGGGCGCCCAGCCGGTGCGGCGTTCATGGGCACCGATCCTGTTGGGTGCCGCGGCGGTCATCTCGCTGGGGTTCAACGTGTTGTTGTTGCGCCAGCCGGCGCCAATCGTCAGCCCGCAGCCGATCACGGGCATTCGTTCCTTCCACAACCTGGCTCAGGCCGATACGCGCGGCGACGACCCCCTCGAAGTGGTCTGGAACGCGAGCGGCGCCACGGTGGTCAACATCGCGCCCGAGGCCGAGGTGGACCCGGCGGCCCGTTACCGCCTGGTGTTGACCGATCCGGCCGCACGGCGGCCCGACACGATTTGCGAGACCGAATTCAACACCACGACCCAAAGTTTCATCGTGGTCTTCCAAGCGGGGTACCCGCCTCCTGGCTCATGGCGGTTGACCTTGGAAAGACTCGAAGAACCAACCTGGGAGGCCGTCACCCGATGGACGTTGGAGGTACCCGAACGAGAATGATGCAGTCGCCCGATCCGACGCCGCAATCCATCTCCCGATTCGCGGGCCTGACCGACCTTCGCCGGCCTGACACCGCAGGAACCCGCCACCGTGCCGCCGTGCCCAAATGGCTCGTCGGATGTCTTTGTTGGTGGCTGTGCACGGCTTGGATCTTTGCCCAGAAGCCGGCCGACGTCGAGGCCAGGCGACTCGAAGCGGTGACGGGCGAAGTGATCGAAATCCAATCGGGCAAGACACATGCGATCCCGATCGACCTGAAGGCCGGCACCTTTCTGGACGTGAACCTGACGGAGATGGGCATCGACATCGCATTGGAGCTGCGCGATCCGAGCGGTGCACGGGTCGCCCATGCCGACCGCGTCAACGACCACACCGACCATCCCGAGCGCCTGTGGTACCGGGTGGCGACAGCGGGGCCCCACGCCCTGCGGATCCAGGCCTCTTCTGAAGGCGAGCATGCCGGCGGCGCCTACTGGCTCCACGTCGCGCCCAACGGCGAGCTGACCGAAGAAACGGAGGTCAAGGCCCACGCCGGCGCCGAGATGTTCCGATTGCGGCGGTTGACCGAAACGATCGGCAAACACTCGCCGGAGGCCTGCATCGACGGCGCCGCCGAGGACCTGGAGCGCCTGGGCCTGTTTCGAGACGCCGCCCTACTCCGCTGGCAGGCAGGCCTGTACGAGCGCAGGGTTTATCACGATAGGTTGGCGTTGAGCTTGTTCCTTCGAGCCCAAGAGTTCTTTCAGGATGTGGGAGATCTTTTTGCCTATGTGGATCTCGAGCGCCGCGTCGCTGAGCAGCTAAAACGACTGGGAGATTTCAGCGCGGAAGACATATATAAGAACGCTCTCTCAGTTGCAAAAAAAAATGGTGATCCCAGGATCGTATCGAATATCCACCGTGAGTTTGGTAAATATTATTGGTTTCGTGATCGATATTTGGATGCGTTGTTTCAAGCAAATGAAGCCCTTCAAATCGCTTTGAAAACAGGTCGAAAAATAGATGTTTTACAAGGATATTATCAGAGGGGCCTGTGCTATAGCGTTTCTGGACTCGAAGAAGAATCGCTCTTGGATTTTGAGAAAGTATACAATATCGCCATGGAAACCAATGATACTTATAATCAAGTTTCGGCACTTGTACAAATAGGCTGGGTGCATTACCAGCACGAAAGATATCACGATGCAATGATATATTATGATAAGGGTATGAATGTTTGCGAACAAGTAGGCGAATACTTGACGGGGACCAAAATATGGTTGATGGGACGACGTAATTCAACCTTGAGGGAGTTAGGGCGATTCGATGAAGCTCTAAAAAGTTATGATGAAATTTTGAGACTAAGAGAGAATCGCTCTGTTAGCCCGCACAATAAACAAATTACCTATGCAAATATCGCTGAGATTTACCTTGCCAAAATGGAAGAAACGGGTCAAGACCTTTTGGAGGAGTACTGGCGCTATGTAAAGCTAGCGGAGGCGTCTGGAGTTCTTGCTGGGTCGCCGAAATCAGATCTGCATGATTTTTTCAATCAATCCAGAGCTTTTTTGCTTGCGCGAGATTTAGAAAATGCGTTGCTGAAAATAGATGCAGCTCATGAAATAATGAACGAATTTTTCTCTAAAGCCAGGGGGAGAAGCTTAGGGGCCGCATATAATTATATGAGAACCAGTTACTACGAAAAGAAAATGGAAATCCTTTTTGAGCTGGTCCAGCAAGAAGGGGAACTGTCGACTGAATATGAAAAGCAGTTCTTTCAGACGTTTGAGGATTATAGAGCGCTAAATCTTCATACATTGCTACAGAGCAAGTTCTTGCCTGACGACCTGCCCGAAGGCGCTGTATATCTTTACGAGAAGTGGGAGGGTTTGCGGAGTCGTCTTCACCAGGCGGGTGATTTACTTGATGACATCAACACAAAAGATGTGAAACAGCGTGCTCGTATTGAGCTAGAAGTCAGCTTACTCGAAGATGAATTGTACCGAACTGAAGATTTATTGCGTGAAAAGGCTGGGATTATCGACGCTGGTAAAGACATTGAAGTAGACCTCGATAATGTTCAGAACGAGATTCTGGGTGAAGACACTGGCTTGGTCGCGTTCCATCTTGGCAAATCGATTAGCTTTGTTATGGGAATTACGAAATCTGGCATCACCATCGAGCAACTACCAGAGAAAGAAAAAATTGAAGAGCTGGTAGTAAATATCAATAATTCATACAATCAAAGGCCTAGCGCATTTACCAACCGAAAAAATGTGTACCAAATGAGCGCGAAACTTGTTGAAATGTGTTTGGGGCCAGTAAAAAACCAAATTAATGGCAAAAAAAATCTATTGATCATTGCCGATGGCCCAATGCTGGTAGTGCCTTGGAGTGCGCTTTCTGCGAAAGGGGTTTTCGCTGAACCTTCTGACGATAATATCTTCCTAGTCGATTTATTCAATCTCACCTTGATACCTTCCGCACGAGTATTAAATCATCTTCGCTTGGCCTCTGACAGTTCAAAGGTGCCATATGCGATGTTGTTTGGTGATCCAGTTTTTTCGAGCGAAGATAAGCGGCTGTTAGGCGCTATTAAGCCTGTTGATGTCAGCCTTGAAAACGAGAAACGAAATCAGTCGCGTGATTTGGTTCTGCCAATCGATGATCGAAACGGCTCCAGTACGAGGTTTAATAAAAATAGATTGGTTGCGTCTAGAGATGAAGTTAAATTGATTGCAGACTTGCTACCCTTCAAGCATAAACTGTATTTGGATTTTGAGGCGAATCGAGCGAATTTTCTCAGCGAGGCGGAACGGGCGACCGTGGTTCACTTTGCGACTCATGGCAGTATTTCGAATAGGCAAGTGTTGTCGAGTGTGGTTTTGTCAACGGTTTCGGAGAAGGGAGAGTCCATTTCCGGTACCATTCGGCCTACTGACATTTATACTCAAAACCTGAATTGCGACCTGATTGTTCTGAGCGCCTGTGAATTGGCTAAAGGAACCTATGTTCGGGGCGAAGGTTTATTGGGCCTTCCCCAACATTTTCTCGAAGCTGGTGGGAGATCTGTTGTAGTGCCCCTGTTCAAGGTAGATGACGTAGCTTCTTCAAACCTCATGGTTCTCTTTTATGAGAATTGGATAAAGCGAAACAAGTCGAAATCCGCGGCCTTGGCGATGGCCCAGAAGCAATTAAAATCAACTACCAAATACCGAGACCCTTATTACTGGGCCGGATTTGTGCTTTGGGGAGCACCAAACTAAAAAAAGGAGCTTGAGATGACTTCAAATAAAGACTCGAAAGAGACGCAAGGAAAAATGGAGAATGTAGATCAAATGAAAAAAGAGAGGCTCTTTGTCTCTTTCTCTTCCGAGGAAGGGGGAGACAATTCGGTAAGGAAAAAGGCCCGAGGGGGTGGTTCGCCCAACAACGCTGGCTCTCCTGATCCTCGGGAAGATAAAACTGGAGCTCTTGGCATCCCTGATTCGGATGAAGGCTGAGCTGAGCAAATACGTGTTTTAATCCGGATACTATTACGCATTGAATGGCCTGGCTCATCCAATCGATCCTCTGTATTGCCAGGCCGCTTATGTTGCTTTTTAATGTATCCCGTCCTATGTAAAGCTGGATGAGAAGTAATTTCAAAGATAGTTTTTTAGAGTTCTGACGCAATCAATTTTCCGCTTCACTGTGTTGGATGAATTTCAAGTACCGGCCCAGCGCCTACCGCGACGACCTCCTTCCTCCGCATGCGGGAACGCTTTGTCGGGACACCGCCGGTTCGCTCTCCGTGAACTCCGCGACCTCCGTGGTGAAAAAAATCCACGGCCCCAAAAGCCCAAGAACCATTCGGTGACAGGCCTTCACCCACCCTCATTTCGGCTTCACAAATGGCGTGGCTCATGCTTTAGTGGCCCCAAGACGCCGAACGCCATTATCGATCCTCATCCAAAAGGTGAAATTATGAAACGTCTCGCACAACATATCTCTGTATTTCTGCTGCTCCTGGTCGGCTGCGCCTTCGTGCTCGCCGACAACCCGCCCAAACGCGTGGACCTGGCCTCCGTGGAAGCCATGGACCTCGAACGCAATCGCAGTGTGGTCATCAGCGCCTACATCCTCAATACCGGCTGGAAAAACGGCCAGAACTCGCCCGTCATCAAGATTTCCGAACGCCTCGGCAAGCGACTCAGCCCCATCGGCAGCCTCTTCAAGATCGATGCGCAACAAGCGTTCTACAAAGCCAACAAAGCGGGCAAAAAAGAATACGTCATTTGGGAAAAAGAGAAAAAAGCGGAAGGCTATCACGCCAAGGCCTCCGTGATTCTCAAGGATGGCACCCCCACGGAAATCAAGCTCTTCCTGCTGGCGCCCGGCCAGAAGGAAGCGAAAACCAAAACCTGTCCCTACCCCTGGAAACACTGAAGACCGGTTCCGCCTCGGCGAAACGCCGACCTCGGGACCCAGGTGCCTCGACGCATCTCGACCCGAGATAGGGAACCGAAATCGGAAACGAAACATGCACCGGCGTCTTTTTTCCGCATTTCCGGGTCAGCGATCCATCCAAAAGGTGAACCCAACGACGGGTTCGCCTTTTTTTGTGGGCGCCCGGCGATACCGAGCCAAGACGTGCCGGTGGCCTCGATCCTTGGCAGTCAAGCGCTTCGCCGCTGCGCCTTGACCACCGCCAAACAGTTGAGCTATGGTTGACGGGTTTTTGCGTGATGATCTCGGCCCGCATGTTCCGCGAAGTTCCTGCTGTCAGGACGCAAATCGGTGATCTGCCGCGTTTGCCCGAAAGAAAAAGCCCGTCCCGTACGTTTCCGTTTTTTCTCGCTCGCAAGCCTTGGTTGAACACCTGGTTACGTTGGATCGCAGGAGCCGTGCGCGGGAGCGACGGACGGATTGCCGACGGCGTCACGGGTCCATCGACCCGTCCCGCGCGGGACCCGTGGGCGCCAAAAACGATTAGCAGGGTTAAGGAAGCAGGATGACCTCGTCCAAACCGGTTTACGATGAAAGCAAGATCAAGAGTCTCAGCTCGCTGGAGCACATTCGCCTCCGGCCCGGCATGTACATCGGCCGCCTGGGTGACGGCAGTCACGCCGAAGACGGCATTTACATCCTTATTAAAGAAGTCGTCGATAACGCAATTGACGAATTCATCATGGGCCATGGCCAGCGCATCGAAATCGATACGGATGCCGAGGGTCGCGTGTCCATCCGCGACTACGGCCGCGGCATCCCGCTGGGCAAGGTCGTCGAATGCGTCTCGCGCATCAACACCGGCGCCAAGTACAACGACGACGTCTTCCAGTTCAGCGTGGGCCTCAACGGGGTCGGTACCAAGGCCGTGAACGCCCTTTCCGACAATTTCACCGTGCGTTCGGTACGCGAGGGCAAGTTCAAGGAAGCCTTTTTCGAACACGGCGTGCTGAAGCGCGAACGAGACGGCGCCAGCGACGAGGAGAACGGAACCTTCGTCTCGTTCGAGGTCGACCGCGAGGTGTTCCCCAACGGCGTGCGCATCAAGGAAGAGTTCCTGCGCAAACGGATTCAGTACTACAGCTACCTGAACAAGGGACTGACGCTCAAGCTCAACGGCGAAACCTTCTATTCCCGTCGCGGCCTCAAGGACCTGTTGGTCGCCGAAGTGGGCGACGAGGTGCTGTACGAACCCATCTACTACCGCGACAAATCCATCGAATTCGCCTTTTCCCACACCACCAGTTACGGCGAGAACTTTTTCAGCTTCGTCAATGGCCAGTACACCAACGACGGCGGCACCCACCTCTCGGCGTTCCGCGAAGCGATCCTCAAGGCCATCAACGTCTACTCCAAAAAGAGTTTCCAGGGGCAGGACGTGCGCGACGGCATCGCCGGCTGTATCGCGGTCAAGGTCAAGGACCCCGTGTTCGAATCACAGACCAAGAACAAGCTCAGCAATACCGATATCCGCCAGGGCATCATCAACACCGTCAAGACGGTCATCGTCGATTTCCTTCACAAGAACGAGGAACTGGCCAAGAAGATTCTCGACAAGGTGACCTTCAACGAGAAGATCCGCAAGGAACTGCAGGCGGTCAAGAAGGAAGCGCGCGAGAAGGCGCGCAAGGTGGCCATCAAGATTCCCGGCCTGCGCGATTGCAAGTACCACTTCGGCGATCGCTCCAAGCACGGCGACAAGAGCCAGATCTTCCTGACCGAGGGACAGTCGGCCCTGGGCAGCATGGTCAGTTGCCGCAGTGCCGAGACCCAGGCGCTGTTCGCCCTGCGCGGCAAGCCGCTCAACGTCTTCGGGCTCAAGAAGGACGCGCTCTACAAGAACGCCGAGCTCTACAACATCATGAAGGCCTTGGACATCGAGGACACCCTCGAGAACCTGCGCTACAACCAGGTCATCCTGGCGACCGACGCCGACGTCGACGGTCTGCACATCCGCAACCTGTTGATCACCTTCTTCCTGCACTATTTCGAGGAATTGGTCACCCACGGGCACCTCTACATCCTGGAGACGCCGCTCTACCGGGTGCGGAACAAGAAGGAAACCCATTATTGCTACACCGATGGCGAGCGCGACAAGGCCCTCGCCAAGCTCAAGGACCCCGAACTGACCCGATTCAAGGGTCTGGGCGAAATCTCGCCCAAGGAGTTCGGCGCCTTCATGGGTGACGACATGCGCCTGGTGCAGGTCACGGTCGACCACCACGCCGACATCAAGACCACGTTGCGGTTCTACATGGGCAACAACACGCCCGAGCGCAAGACCTACATCATGGACAACCTCATCTGACGCGGGCCGCGGGCGGGAGCGCGACGACCCGATGCCCGCGCGTGGGTGGTCCCTCCGCCGACGACCCTTTGCACGCACGATCATTTTCAGCATTCTAAGGAACAGGCATGGCCGATCAATTACGCGAACTCATCGATGTCAACTTTCTCGAGTACGCCAGTTACGTCATCAAAGAGCGGGCGATTCCCCACGTCAACGACGGCTTGAAGCCGGTACAGCGCCGCATCCTCCACACCATGTTCGAGGTCGAGGACGGCAAGTTCAACAAGGTCGCCAACGTGGTCGGCCGCTGCATGCAGTACCACCCGCACGGCGACGCCTCGATCTTTGCCGCGCTGGTCAACCTGGCCAACAAAGAGCTGTTCATCGACAAGCAGGGGAACTTCGGCAACATCTACACCGGTGACTCGGCATCCGCCGCACGTTACATCGAATGTCGCCTGACCCCCATGGCCAAAGAGACCATGTTCAACAAGGAGATCACTGAGTTCGTGCCCTCCTACGACGGCCGCAACAAGGAGCCGGTGACCCTGCCGGCCAAGTTACCGGTCATATTGCTGCAAGGGGCGGAAGGGATCGCGGTCGGGATGTCCACGTCGATTTTGCCGCACAACTTCCTCGAAGTGCTCGACGCCCAGATCGCCTACCTCGAGGGTCGCGAATTCAAGCTGCTGCCGGACTTTCCCACCGGCGGCACCATCGACGCCCGCGACTACAACGACGGCAACGGCAAGGTCAAGGTCCGCGCCAAGATCGACGTACCGGACGACAAACACCTGCTCATCAAGGAGATCCCCTACGGCACCACCACCGAGAAGCTGATCACTTCGATCGAGAACGCGATCAAGAAGGGCCGAATCAAGGTCAACGCAATTCAGGACTACACCGCCGAAGAGGTGGAGATCGAGCTGAGCCTGCCGCGCGGGATCTACGCGGATCAGGTGATCGAGGCCCTCTACGCCTTCACCGATTGCGAAATCAGCCATTCCCTGCAGATGACGCTGATCATGGACGACGAGAAGCCGCATGTCCTTTCCGTGTCCGAGGTGCTGCGCTACAACACCGACAAGCTCCTGAACGACTTGCGTCGCGAGTTCGAGATCGAGCTGGGCAAGCTGCGCGACAATCTCCATTTCAAGACCCTCGAGCAGATCTTCATCGAAAACCGGATCTACAAGAACATCGAGGAACAGGAGACCTACGAGAAGGTGGTCCAAGCGGTTCACGACGGGTTCGTGCCCTTCCAGGATCAGCTCATTCGCGAACTGACCGACGAAGACGTGGAACGGCTGCTGCAGATTCGCATCAAGCGCATTTCGCGGTTCGACATCAACAAGAGCCGTCGCGAGATCCAGGAGATCCTGGCCCGGATCGACGAGGTCAACAAGCTGCTGGCCGACATGGTGACCACCACGATCAACTACATCGTGGCGCTGCGCGACAAGTACGGCAAGGGTCGCGAGCGCAAGACCCGCATCAAGGAAATCGAAGAGGTCAGCCGCAAGGAAGTCGCGATCCAGGACCTGAAGCTGGGCTACGATCGCAAGACCGGCTACATCGGCACCGAGGTCAAAACCAAGAACTTCGTGCCCTGCTCCCAATTCCACAAGATCCTGGTGGTGACCGAAAAGTACTACAAGGTCATTCAGGTGCCGGAGAAGCTCTACATCAAGGAGCGCATCCTGTACGTGGACAAGGTGGACAAGGACCTGGTGTTCAACTGCGTGTATCGCGAGCAGACCTCCGGGGTGGGCTTCATGAAGCGGTTCCGGGTGGACAAGTTCATCATGGAAAAGGAATACAGCTTCCTGCCGGAAGAGAACTGCAAGATCCTGCTGTTCCAAACGGATCCCGCGCCGCGTTTCAAGGTCTACTATCCGTTGAAGGCCCGAGCGCGGGTGACCGAGGAAGAATTCGATCTCTCCGAACAACTGGTCAAGGGCGTTTCCGCTCGCGGAAACCGCATTTCGACCAAACCGATCGTGGATCTCGAAATTCTCAAGAAGGAACGCGGCGCCGCCGAGCCGAAGCCGCCGACCGAGGATGCCGAGCCGAGTTGATCGGCGATCCCGCCCTCGGACGGGGCCGGGGCCGTTTCGCCCACGCTGCGCTGGGTCACTGAATTTTCTCGGTTTCGGCGACGGGGTGGTTTCGTCGCAAGTCGCGATCACGGTGTTCGCGATCCTGTCGGGCGTGCTTCAAAATACGTCAGGCACCGGCGATTCGGCGGGCCTTCCGTTTGTGATCCGCACCTCACAAGGCATTCGGCCGCCAAACTATCAGCCTTTCTCTGATCCAACCTTGCTATAATTTCACGGTTCCTCGAGCCTCCTTTTTGGCGGTAAGGCTTTTAATGTCGGATGCATTTCAAACGCCCAAACGATCCATCAAACCCTCCTCTAACGGAACCCCATTGGCAACCTCTCAGGATACCATCGGCCGCTACCACATTCGCGAGCTTCTCGGCCAAGGCAGCATGGGTGCGGTCTTGCTTGCCTTCGACCCCCATTTGCGGCGCGAAGTGGCCATCAAGACCATCAACACCCGGCTGAGCAAGTATTCCAAGGATCCCCAGAATTTCCGAAACCGGTTCGAGGTGGAGTCCCAGGTCAACAGCCGCCTGAATCATCCCAACATCGTCGGGATCTACGATTTCGGGGTCCACGAGGGCGATCCCTACCTGGTGATGGAATACATACCCGGTCGGCCGTTGGACCTGCTGTTTCCGGTCGCCACACGGATTCCCCTGTCCACGCGCTTCCTCTTGTTGGAGCAGATTGCCTCGGCGCTGGACCACGCCCACCAGCAGGGCGTCATCCATCGCGACATCAAGCCGGCCAACATCCTGATCACCGATCGGTTCGAAGCCAAAATCGTCGATTTCGGACTGGCCCGGCTCAAGGACTCGAACATCACGACCACGGGTGTCTTTCTGGGCACGCCCAGTTACGCCAGCCCGGAACAGATCGTCACGGGCAAGGTGAGCGCCAGTTCGGACCTGTTCGCCCTCGGTATCCTGACCTACCAACTGATTTTCGGGCACCGGCCCTTTCCCGGCGAAAACATCAACTCGATCCTGTACCACCTGGTTCACAGCGAGCCGGACCTGAGCCTGGGCGAAGTCCCGCTCGACTGCGATCTGCAGGCGCTGCACAGCACCTTCGCGAGAATTCTGGCCAAAGAGCCGGAGGAACGTTATTCGCGGGCCTTGGATTTTCTTCACGACCTGCGCCTGGCGATGGGCTCCGAAGTCGCCAAACGGGAACCGATCGCCGAATTGCTGACCGATTTTCTGCCGAAAGAGGCGGGGATCGACTCCGAGATTCCTCATACCGCGGGATCCGACGGGGCCCATTCGACCATTACCCAAACGATTCACGTCGGTCGGCTGCCGGCCGATCGGCCCTGGTACCGCCGGCCTTGGGTCGGCCCGGTCAGCGCGGTGGGGGCCGCCCTGATCTTCTTCATCACCTCCTACATGATCACCCGTTCTGACAACGGCAAGCCGGAGGTCCCGGTGGCCGAGACCGTCGAATCGGCGCCGATCGGTATCCAGCCCGTCCCGCCCACGGGCCACCCCAGTGAAGACGGCTCGCTGTTCGCCGGCGAGGCCGTGGGCGACGGCGAAACGCCCGACGAAGAGACCGACACCGCCGCGGTCGAGGCCGCCGCGGCCGCCCTGCTGCTCGAGCGCGAGATCAACGCGGCTCAGTCCGAGTTCATGAAGCACATCAACGCGGGCAACGTGGCGGAGGCCGAGATCGCCTACCTCAAGCTCAAGACGCAGGGGGCGGAGGTCGAGACCCACAAGGCACTGATCCAGGCGCTCAAATCCCTGAAGAAGAACCAGCGCCAGGACGATCAGGAAGCGGCGCGGAAGCTGACGTTGCAAATCACCTTCTCCGATGCGCAGAAGCGCCAGGACTACAAAAAGCTGGAGCGGCTGTTGGAGGAGTACCGGCGTGACTGGCCCGAGGACAAGGTCGTCATCGACACCTGGACCTCGGCGGTGGAGACGGTGCGCGAGGAGTGGACCATCCAGACCGAGCGTTTCCAGGAGGACCTGGACTTCGCCCTGCGGACCCACGATCCCAAGAGCGCCACCCGCATTCTCCAGAGTCTGAGCGACATGGAGGCGGTCGACGAGCTCGAAAAGGAGCTGTACCGCCGCCGGATCGATCGGATCTACATCAACGGGGTCCAAATGGTGTTTCTGCGGGTCGAGCCGGGCACCTTCATCATGGGGGATCCCTACGAGCCCGGCGACGCCCGGCTGCATCGGGTGACCGTGACCAAGCCCTTCTACCTGGGCGCCTTCGAGGTGACCCAGGCCCAGTGGACGGCGGTCATGGGCGAGCCGTCGCCGGCCAAGTTCGAAGCCGCGGTCCATCCCGTGGAGAACATTTCCCCGGAAGAGGTGCAGGCCTTCATCAACGCGCTCAACAGCCGTGAGGGGACGACGCGCTACCGCCTGCCCACCGAGGCCGAGTGGGAATACGCCTGCCGCGCGGGCACCACGACCCTGTACTACACCGGTCAGGAACTGGGCCCGGACCAGGCCAACTTCAAGGCCAGCGGTCACCGCAAACCGTTGCCGGTGGGCAGCTATCTCCCCAACCCCTGGGGTTTCTACGACATGTACGGCAATGTCAGCGAGTGGTGCATGGACGTGTTCCGGCCCTACGGCGGCGAGGACCGCATCGACCCGATCGTGCTGGGTTCGGGGAACCGGGTCTTGCGCGGCGGTTACTACGAGAGTCCGGTGGCGGAGTGTTCCTCGGGTTCCCGCGCCGAGCGAACCCGTCGGGTGCGCCTGCGCACGGCCGGTTTCCGGCTACTGATGGAAGTGGACTCGGAGTGATCCCGCGGTCAGGCGCACCCCTTTGAAGTGCCCGCATTTCGAGAGGGGCGTAGGGCCTGTAGGTTGGGCTGCCAGCCCGACCAATCGAAGCAACCCAAGCGACTACAACCAATTACGCCAAAGGGCGAAGCACAGAATTTCCCTCACGACCCCAATCCGAAGCCGAGTCCTTTGGAGTGCCCGCATTTCGAGAGGCCCGACGCCCCGCTCACGATGCGGGAACTCCGAGCATGGGTCACTTCGGCGAGGTCATCCGGCGGGCGCATCGCTGAACTCGCCGTTGTCACCGGTTCCACGTTTCCCGCAGGAACGAGAGAGACCGCGTCGCGGTAACCGATGCGGCTTCGCGGCTTCGCTCAGCTCGCCAAGCTCGCCATCTGACCCAGGTAGCGGATCAGGCTGGTCAGGTACGTCGCGATGCGGGCTTCGTCGAAGCGCCGCGTGGCGTACTCGAACCGCAGTTCCAGCCCCGAATCCAGTTCGTAGGCGAACAGGGTCAGATCGAACTTGGCGGTGTTCAAGGGCAACTCCGTGACCACCTCCACGCTCAAACCCTCCAAGCTCGCCCCACCACCCTCGGTTTCCACGGTGCCCGCGAAGTTCTGGTAGGCGAAGCTGACGTTGAACAACGGCTGGCCGACCCCCGCTCGCGAAGGGTTCAGCTCGTCCACCAACAAGTCGAAGGGAAAGGCCGAATGGTCCAGGGCCTGCGTCAGCGATGCCGCCACCTCGGCCAAAAGGTCCTCCAGCGCGCCATCCAACGGAATCGTCGTCCGCACGAGGATCGGGTTCACGAAAAAGCCGATGACCCGATCGAGATCGGAATGGGCGCGGTTGGCGGCGGAAACGCCCACCGTCACCTCCTCGGTGCCGCACAACTGGGCCAGCAGGAGCTTGAAGGCGGCCAGCACCACCCCCGCGACCGAAACCTCGTGGCGCAGCGCCAGCCTGCCCAGCGCGGCGCGCACTTCGGCATCGATCTTCCCACTGACGGTGCCGCCACTGAATGCGCGGGCACCGGTCTGGCCGTCGCTGGGCAAAGCCATGAGTCTTGGCGCTTCGGGGAAGCGGGCACGCCAAAACGCGCGCTCCCGCTCGTACGAGCGGCCCTGCTGCCAAACGGCGTAATCGTGATATTGAACCCGCAATCGGGGTAGCGGCAGACGCTCGGCGTCACCCTCGCCGCGCTTGAAGAAGGCGTAGAGCGCGGCGCACTCCTGGAACAGCAGGTTCAGGGACCAGCCGTCGCCGATCAAGTGGTGCATGCACAGCACCATGAGGCGCTCGCACGGTCGTTTCTCGATCACGCGGAGTCGCAGCAGGGTGGTGCGCTCCAGGTCGAACGCCGTTTCCGCCATTTCCCGAAAATGCTCGGTCAAGGCCGCCTCGCGTGCCGCCGCGTCGGTCGATTCGCCCAGCACACACTCCTCCAGCCAGGGCTGATCCTGGGCCAGAACCACCTGGCGCGGCTCTTCGCCGATGAAACGGAAGCGCGTGCGCAGGGCCGCGTGGCGCCGGTACAGTGCCTGCCAAGCCAAGCGAAAGGCATGGCTGTCGAACGCGCCCACCAGGCGGAAGGCGCCGACCATGTTGTTGCTGAAGGTGCCTTCGTCCGGATGGGTGCGCTGCGCCATGCAGTCGCGCAGCCACAGGTTGCGTTGGGCGTGGGAAAGGGGATATGACTCGGCGGGTGCCGCCACCGGAATCGGCGGCTGAGCCTTCGAACCATCGCGCCGCAGCACCCGTGCCTGGTCGGCGATGGTCGGCAACTGAAAGAACCGTTCGAGCGATAGCGCCATGCCGTGGTGTTCGCGGAGCCGTGCGATGATGCGCGTGGCCGTCAGGCTGTGGCCACCGATTTCGAAGAAATTGTCGGTGGCACCGAAAGCCTCGCTCCCCAAGACCGAAGACCAGATGGCAAAGAGGGTTCGCTCCATGTCGTTGCGGGGGACCGCCACCTCGGCCGCGGAGACGGAGCGCTCGGGCCTCGGATCCGGTAGCGCCGACACATCCAATTTCCGGTTCGGCGTGAGCGGGAACCGAGTGAGGCGTACGAAGAACGAGGGCACCATGTACCCGGGCACGCGTGCGGCCAAATGGGCGCGCAGAACGGCCGCATCGGGGGTTCGCTCCGCGAGGTAGTAGGCCGCCAGTGCCGGCCCGCCGGGAAGCTCCTTGATCACCACTCGGGCGTCTTGAATCTCGGACCGCTCCAGGAGGTGGGCGCGGATTTCGTCGGTTTCGATACGGAACCCGCGCAGTTTGACCTGGCCGTCGCCGCGCCCCTGGAACCGGACGCGTCCCGATTCGTCCCACGTGGCGCGATCGCCCGTTCGATAGCGCCGGGCCCCGGCCGGCCCGCGAGGATCGGGCACGAAGGCGGCCGCGGTCAGCGCGGGTCGGCGCCAGTAGCCGAGGGAAAGCCCCTCGCCCGAAATGTACAGGTCGCCAGCCAAACCGGGCGGCAGCGGCTCCAGGTGGCTGTCGAGAATAGCGAGCCGTTCGCCGGGAAAGGAGCCGCCGAGCGTGACGGGCTCGCCCGGTGCCAGCTCGGTACCGGCCGACCAGATGGTGGTTTCGGTGGGCCCGTAGAGGTTCCACAGGCCGAGATTGTTGGTGCTCAGGTTCGCGGCGAGATCCGCGGGCAACGCTTCACCGCCGCTGCAAACCTTCAGGTCGGCCTTTCCGGTCCAACCGGTATCGATCATCATGCGCCAGGTCGCCGGTGTCGCCTGCATGGCCGTGATCGCATGGGCTTCGAGCGCTTCCGCGAGCAGGCTGCCGTCGGCGGCGGTCCGGGCGTCCGCCACGACCAGGGTGGCCCCGTGGCCGAGCGGCAGGAACAGCTCCATGGCCGAAATGTCGAAGGACAGCGTGGTGACCGCCAAGAAGCGGTCGATCGGGCTCAGGTCGATCAGGGCGGCCTGGGCGCGCAGGGCGGCGGTCACGGCGCGATGGGGGACCAGCACGCCTTTGGGACGGCCCGTCGAGCCCGAGGTGTAGATCAGGTAGGCGGGCGTGTCCGGATCGGGGATCGGCAGCTCCCGCGCCGGTTCGGCCGGATCGGCGAGCAGTGTGGCGACATCCAGGCAACGGTGCCGACCCTCGTCCCAGCAGGATCGGGTGGCCCGTTCCGCCAGAATCAACCGCAGATTCGCGTCACGCGCCATGAAGCCGAGACGATGGGGCGGGAAGGCCGGATCCAGTGGCACGTAGGCCGCGCCGGCCGCGAGGACCCCCAGCAACGAAGGCAGCAGCAGCGGCCCGCGGGTGAGGCTGACGCCCACATGGTCTCCTGGCCGGACCCCCTGGGCGATCAGGTGATGCGCCACGTTGGTGGCTTGACGCTGGAGCTCCGCGTGGGTCAGGGTCTCGTCGCCCGCGACGACCGCGGGCCGATCGCCGAAGCGGGCGGCCGCGGCCTCGATCATGCCGCCGATGGTTTGGCAGGGCCCCGGTTCCGCCGGTTGGATGAGCCGCGTCCATTCCGCGTCGGCCTCGGCCCAGCCCTCGCACACCAGGGTCCGTTCCTCGGCGCTCAACAGGCTCAACCGCGATATCGGGGTCTCGGGCGCGGCCAACATGCGCTTGATGAGATTGGCCAGAATGCGGGCGTAGCGCGCCATCGTGCCGGCACGGAACAGGTCGGTGGCGTACTCCAGGACCACTTCGATGTGGCGCGAACCCTCCAGGAAGGAAAACTGCAGGTCTACCGGCGACGTGCGTCGGTCGAGGCCGTAGTCCTCCACCGAGAACGGCAGGTTGCGGGCGAAATCGGACTTGCGGGTGTGGCCGGAAAACAACTCACCCTCGTGACTGACATAGATGAATTCGACCTGATAAATCGGCATGCGGCTCATGTCGCGCGGCGGGTTCATGCGCTCCACCAGCTCGCGAAACGGCAATTCCTTGTTGGCGAAGGCACCGAGCACCGTCGCCCGGGTGCGCTCCAGAAGCGTGTTGAAATCGGGATCGCCGTGCAGTTCGCCGCGGAACACGACGGTATTGAGCAGGTAGCCCATCAGGTTGCGGGTTTCCTCCATGTTGCGGTCGAAGGAGACCGGCGTGCCGATCAGGATGTCGTCGGCTTCGCTGAGCCGGTGCAGGAAGGCGAAGGTCGCGGCCAGCAGGGCCACGAGCGAGGAGGCATCGACGCGGCGGCCGGCTTCGCGGACGGCGCGCAGTACGGTTTCGTCGAGCACGAAGTATTCGCGGGCACCCCGCTGGCTGGGCCGCGGCGGGCGGGCGAAGTCCCCCGGCAGCTCGAAGACGATCGGGGCGCCCTCCAGTCGCTCGAGCCAGTAGGCGCGTTGCTGTTCGGCCTCCGCGCCGGTCAGCCAACGCTCGCGCCAAAGGGCCCAGTCGACGAACTGGATCGGCAGCGGCGAGAAGGGCGGCGGCTCCTGCTCGTAAAACGCCGCGTACAGCATGAACAGCTCGCGATGAAAGAGCTGGAACGTCCACCAGTCGGTGATGGTGTGGTGCAGTACCGCGATCAACACCCATTGATCGTCCGTAATGCGCAACAACGGCATGCGAAAGAGCGGGCCGTTCTCCAGGTCGAACGGCTCGCGAATCAGCCGGGTACCCTCTTCTTGGAGGGCCTTGTTGGGATGGGGGCGGTCGCGCAGGTCCAGCACCTCCAACGGCCCGTTCCATTGCTCGACCACTTCGATGTAGGGGCGGCCGTCGATGGCGGGCAGGCGCAGGCGAAGCGTTTCGTGGCGGGCGACGAGCGCGTCCAGGGCGCGGGCCAGCAATTCGAGATCGAGCATCCCGTGAAGGCGCAGGCCGCTGCCGATGTTGTAGGCCGAAGTCGCAGGGTCCATTTGATGAAAAAACCAGATCGCCGATTGGTCGACCGTCGCCGGCCAGGGACCGCTTCCCTCGCGCCGAGGGATGTTCGGTTTGGCGAGGGCCGCGGCCCGGCGCCGGCGCGTCAACTCCTTCTCCAACAGCGCCCGTTTCTCCGGTGAGAGCTGGGCGATTCGGCTTGCGATGTGTTCCATGAAAAAAAACTCCTCGGATGAAGAAGCGTGACGATGGCCGCCACGGGTCGAGCGTTCAGTTGCCGGCGGTATGGTCGTCTTCGGCCAGGATGGCGGAGACCTCTTCCTCGGACATGCCCTCGATTTCCGACAGCAACGACTCCAGATCGGACTGTTCTTGCCCGTCCTGTGCCTCGGCGCCCAGGTGTTCGGCGAGGCGTTGCACGGTCGGCGCATCGAAGAGGGTCTGCAGCGTGATGTTGGCCGAGAGGAGGAGGTTCAACTTGTCGATCAACTGGACCGCCAGCAGCGAGTGGCCGCCCAGTTCGAAGAAATTGTCGTCGATGCCGATGCCCTCGAAGCCCAGGAAGCGCTCCCAGGTTTCGGCGATCAGCCGCTGGGTGTCGTTCTGGGGTTCGCGGTAGGGCGTCTCCAGGGGTGGCCGCTTTTCGGTCTTGCCGTGCATCACGCTCCCGTTGATGACGCCGAAATAGGAAAGCGTGAACTGATCCTGCTGGGCCAGGAGGCTTTGGTAGGGGCGCGTGGAGACGATGACGCGGGGCCGGCCGCTCTGAAGGACCTGCTTGAGGACCTGCCAACAGGCGTCCGGGTCGAGGCCGAAGAGGCGCCGTTTCTCGGAGAGCTGATCGGCGAGGGGCGAAGCCTGGGGTGCGGCCTCCGCTTCCAGCCAGGTGAAGGTGCTCCAGTCGATCACCACGTCCTGGGCCGGTTCCAAATCGCCCGCCGGCGGTGCCAGCGCATCGATCAGCCCGTAGCCCGCGGCCTTGTCCAATTGGCCGATGCCGCACGATTCGGCCTCGTTCTCCGTGAACCAGACCCGGCGCGAGACCGATTGGAACGCCGTGCGCACGGCCAGCACCTCGGTCACCTTGCGGGTCAGGCCGTTGGTCAGTTCTTCCAGGGAGCGTCCGCCGATGAGGGCGCTGGGCACGGGGCGATCGAGGTAGATCACCCCGCTGATCGAAATCCCCTCCGCGGTCAGCGGTGTCATGGCGCGGGCCAGGGCGGCGGCGTTGTCCGGCCGACAGGAAAGCAGTCGCGGAACCCAGCCTTGGTGCTCCATGTCGCTGAGGCGCTGGAGGATGCGTCCCACGGTCTCGGCGTAGACCGGATCGCGCTTCCACTTCTCCCATTCCGAGCGTGGCGGGATGAAGGTGCGGTCGATGATGATCGGGGTGCCCACGCCGCCGCTCATCATGCGCTCGGCCAGGTTCAATCCGAATTCCGTCAATCCGTTCACCAGGATCCAACTCGAACCGGACCGGAACGGCTGATCGTCGACGGGGAGCGGTTCCTCGATCGCGACGCTCTCGGGTTGCCACAGCAGCGCACCGCGCAGGGCTCTGCGCGGCTCGGCCGCATGGCCGATCACCGCGCTCAGGACCCGCGTCACGCCGAGTTCGTGCCGGGGTGACCAGGCGGGATCGAGGTCCAGGCACCCGCAGGTCAACTGCTCCAGCTCCTTGGGAATCACGCGGGCGAGGCCGTGGAACAAGCCCTGGTCCGGCCTCGGGCACGAGGCCCCGTCCGGGTTGTCCAGTCCCTGAGTCAGCAAGGTCAAGCGAAGGGGCGTCGATTCATGCCGCTCGTGAAGGGACGTCGCCAGCCGGATGACCCCCGCGTAGGTGCGTTTCAAAAAGCTCTCGATCGTTTCCCCGGACAACTCCTCGGTCTCGTCGAGCAGCCAGCAAAAGAGTCCCTTGCGGGGGACCAGCTTTTCTTCCTCCAGGTGTTGCCACAGTTGGGTCCATGCCTGGGGGTCGTTGGGCGGCAGGCAGATGGCGGCATCCGCGTCCTGCGGCCGTTCCACTTCGAATCGGGGACCGCGATGCACCAGAACCGCGATGCCACCGGCGAGGTGAATGCGTCTGGCGAGGGCCGCACCCCAGCCGCCGTCGTCGGCACAGATCAACCAGGGACCGGGATCGCTGCCCAGTTCCTCGGCATCGAGCGGCCGTTGGCGGCGCGGGATCTGGCGCCATCCTGGCTGGTAGAGCCATTGGTTTGGCGGGGCCTTGACGGTCAGCGAGCGGGATGTCTCGGCGATTGGGGTCTCGGGCTTCTCGTCCAGCGGGATGCCGTGCGGCGTTTCGCGCAGGGGATAGGGGGGCAGGGGCACGCGGTGGTGGGCATTCCCTTCGTGAAAGGCCTCCCAGTCGACGGCGGCTCCCGCGGCCCATGCCGTGGCCAGGGCCTGCAGTGGGCCGTGCCCGTCGTTGGGTGCCGTTTCGCGTGGCAGGGTGGCGATCGCGCAGCCCGTCCCGCCGAGGTGACGGGCCGCCAAGCGGGCCAATCCGTCGCCCGGCCCGACTTCGACGAAAACCGTGTTTTGGCGGCTGAGTCGGGCGAGCCCCTCCCGAAACTTCACCGGTTCGCGGGTGTGGCGCGCCCAGATGGCGGGGTCACAGATTTGACCGGCATCGTGAAAGTCGCCGGTGAGGTTGCTGACGATGGGGATTTGCGGTGGGCGACGGCGCATGGCGGCAAAGCGCTGGGTCAAGGGTGCGAGCAGCGGCTCCATCACCGCCGAATGGAACCCGTTCGTCGCCGGCAAGCGCTTGAAGTGGATGGATTGCTTGCCGAGTTCCAATTCGAGTGCGGCGATCCCGGCACGCATCCCCGACACGCTGAACAGCGCCTCGCCGTTGTGGGCGGCGATCGACACCCGAGTGTCCTCCAACCCGTCGATCAGGTCGCGGAGCCGGCGTTCGTCACACCAGACCGCGGTCATGGTGCCGCCGAGCGCCAGGCATGCCTTGCCGCGCATGGCGACCAGGTCCAGCATGTCCTCGAAATCGAACACGCCGGCGAAGGTGGCCGCGGCGTATTCGCCCAGGCTGTGACCCATCAGCGCGTCGGGACGCAGGCCCCAGGCCCGCATCTGTTCGGCCATGGCGAGGCTCACCAGGAACACCGCGGGCTGCCACAGGTCGGCCTGGGCCAGACGCGTTCTCGTTTCCTCGTCTTCGGCCTGGAGAAAGCGGCGTAGATCGCAGCCCAGCGCGGATTTGAGATGGGCGGCACCGTGGTCGATCCAGTCTCGAAACACCGAGGCGTTGGTCTGGGCGTCGCGGTAGAGAAGGGCGCCCATGTCCACCGCTTCGCCGCCCTGACCGGTGAAGAGAAAGCAGAGTTCGCTGGCGGACGGGGCCTTCACCGGCACGAGGGGTTTGCCGAGTGCGGCGTGCAGGTCGGCCGCGTTGCGGCAGGCGGCCGCGTAACGGTACGGGAAGGCCGCTCTGCCGAGATTCGAGGTGTATGCGGCGTCCGGAAACAGCCGGTCCGCGTCCGGTTGGTCGGGATGGAACCGGCGGGCCCAGTTGCCGGCCAGGGTTTGCAGCGCGGTCTCGTCCTTGGCGGAAAGCGTGGCGATCGAAAAGCCCGTGCTCGAAGCGTGCGGCGCGGGCGACGGCGGTGCACCGAGGATGACGTGGGCGTTGGTGCCGCCGATCCCGAACGAGCTGACGCCGGCGAAGGGCATGTCCCGTGGCCAGGGACGCGTTTGGCGCACGACCTCGAAGGCACAGGTCGCCCAATCGATGTGGGGATTGGGTTGGTCGCAGAACAGCGAGGGCACCAGTTCGCGGTGCTGGAGGCAGAGGATCGTCTTGATCAGGCCCGCCAGGCCGGCGGCCGCGTCGGCATGGCCGATGTTGCCTTTGACCGAACCGATGCCTCGGGCTGCGCTACCCCGTCGAAACACGCGACCCAACGCTTCGATCTCGATCGGGTCGCCGAGCGCCGTGCCGGTCCCGTGTGCCTCCACGTATCCGATCGATCCCTGGTCCACGCCGGCGACGGCCAGCGCCTCTTCGATCACCCGTGCCTGGCCCTCGACGCTCGGTGCCGTGTACCCGACCTTGGCGTGCCCGTCGTTGTTAATCGCGGTCCCTTTGATGACCGCCAGGATGTGGTCGCCGTCGGCTTGGGCGTCTTCCAGGCGGCGCAGCACGATGGCCGCCACCCCGGACGAGGGGACGGTGCCGCGGGCATCGGCGGCGAAGGGACGGCAGGTACCGTCCGGGCTGAGGATGCCGCCCTCCTGGTAGTGGTATCCGCGCAGTCCGTGGGCCGGAATCGAGACGCCGCCCGCCAGCGCCAGGTCGCACTCCAGGTTGAGCAGGCTCTGGCAGGCCATGTGCACGGCGACCAGCGAGGTGGAGCAGGCGGTTTGGATGGGCACCGCCGGACCGCGCAGGTTCAGCAGGTAGGCGAGGCGGGTGGCGAGGTGGTCCTTGTCGTTGCCGATCAGGATCTCCAGGTCGCCCAAACTGTCGGCCCATTCCGGATCGGCACTCAGCCGTTCGTGGTAACCGCTGGTGCCGCTGCCCGCGAAGACGCCGACCGAACGCTCGCCGTCGTCGGGGGCGTGGCCCGCGTGTTCCAAGGCCCGCCAGGCACAGGTGAAGAAACGGCGCTGTTGCGGATCGGTCGTGGCCGCCTCGCGTGGTGTCAAGCCGAAAAAGGCCGGATCGAACGCCTCGGCACCCGCCAGCAGGCCCCGGGCCGGGACCAGGTCGTCGCCCGCCTGTGCGGTTTCGAAGCGACGAATGCCGCACCTGCCCTTGCGCAGGAGATCCCAATAGGCATCGGGATTGTCGGCCTCGGGCCATTGACAGTCCATTCCGATGATGGCGATGTCGGCACTGGTGTCCTCGCTCGTCGAGGTGAGGGGGTCGTTCATGAGCTACCTCCCGGACTTGTGGTGAAGATCGGAACGAGATGAAGGGCAGGGCGGAAGCGGCGGAGCGAGAGGATCTTCGCCATCAAGTTGGGGTTTTGGCGCGGCGGGCGCGACGTGCCGCCCCGCGGGCTCGCGCGGCGCGAGGGGCCGCGGCCTCGGTGCCGCGTTCCAGATAGGCGGCCAGCGTGGCCAGGGTCTGGTATTCGAACAGTCGGACCACCGGCAGCGTGCACTCCAATCGCTCGCGTAGGAGCCGTTGCAGCCGAATCATGCTGAGCGAATCCGCGCCGAGGTCGAAGAAATTGGTGTCGCGATCGACCGCTTCCAAGGCAAGGGCCTCGGCGACGAGCGGTGCCAGTCGCTGTTCCCACGGGGACTGCGGCTCGGTGACGGTCGTCGCCTGGCGCAGGTGCGCCGACCAGCGCGCGCGCAACGCCCCGCGGTCGATCTTGCCGCTGTGGTTGTGGGGCAGGGACGGAAGCGCCAACCAGTGCGAGGGTCGCATGTAGGCCGGTAGTTGGGTGTCCAGCCAGGAGGCCAGCTCGGCGGGTTCCGCGCTGCCCGTGAAAAAGGCGACCAACCGGGATCCGTCGACCAGCAGGGGACAGGCCCGGACCACATCGGGATGGCCTTCCAGGACCGCGGCGATCTCGCCCAACTCGATCCGGAACCCACGCCACTTGACCTGGTGGTCGCCGCGACCCATGAAGCGCAGGCGGCCCTTGTCGTCCCAGTAGCCCAGATCGCCGGTTCGGTAGAGACGGGCACCTTCCCCGAAGGGATCCGGGATGAAGGCCTCGGCCGTCTGGGCCGGTTGGCCCTGGTAGCCGCGTGTCACGCCCGAACCGCCCACGAAGATCTCGCCTGGCACCCCGACCGGTGAGGGTTGGAGGTCCTTGTCGAGCACGTAGAGGCGCACATCCGTCAAGGGTCGGCCCAGGGGGACGTCCGAGAGCGGTGCGGCACCGCCGCGTCGGAACCGGTGCGATGCGCAGGCGACGGTGATCTCGGTGGGACCGTAGACGTTGAGGTAGTCGCGATCCCCGATCTGGCGGGCCACTTCTTCGGCGCGAGCGGCTTCACCGGCGGTGGAGAGCGTGCGCAGATGGGGCAGGTCGTCCGTTTCCATCTCGGCGAGGTAAGAGGGCGGCAGCAGGGCGAGCGTGACCTCGTTGGCGCGCAGCGAGGTCTTGAAGGCGTTGGCGTCCAGGACCGTGATCGAATCGGTCAGGACCACGGCCGCGCCCCGCGACAGGGCGGGAAAGATCTCGAGAATCCAGCCGTCGAACGCGGGTGTGAAAAACTGGACGAAGCGGTCTTTGGATTGGATGCCGTACATGAGGGCCAGGGAGTGGGTGGCGTGGGCCAGGTTGACTCGGGAGACCACCACCCCTTTGGGGCGGCCCGTCGAGCCCGAGGTGTGACAGATATAGGCCGCCTGCTCCGGGTGGATCGGCGGCCAGTTCGGCGCTGGTTCGGTCGCGGTCATTTCCGGTGCGTGCCAGAGGCGGACGGGCAGGCCGGTTTCACGGGCCACGGGCTGGACCAGTTCGGCCAGGTCCTCTTCGCTGACGATCAGGAACGCCCGGGCCTGCTGGACGATTTGCGCGACGCGGGTTCGGGGGTTTTCCGGATCGATGGGCACGAAGGTGCCACCGGCTCGCAATACGGCCAATGCACTCAAAACCATGCCGAGCCCGCGCGGTAGGACCAGGGCGACCGAGGTTTCCGCGCCGACTCCCTGGTCGCGCAAATAGGCTGCCATGCGGTCGACACGATCGTGGAGCTCGCGATAGCCGATGGCCGAACCGGCGTGGATCAGGGCCTGCGCGTCATGGGCTCGGAAGCGATCGAACCAGCCGAAGAAGTCCGATTCGTCGCGTTTCCGGCCGATGGGTGCACGGGCGAAGGTGCCCGTCAATTGGTTGCGTTCGGTGCGGGGCAGCATCTCCAGGTCTTTCAGCGCGGTCAGCGGTCGCGCCGCCGCATCGCGTGTCAAGGCCTGGAAATGGTGCACCATGCGGCCGATGGTCGCCGGCCGGAACAACGACGATGCGTACTCGATGGCCGCGCGGATTTGGCCGTCGTTGGTCTCCGAGAAGTAGAAGGTCAGGTCGAAGCGGGCGATGACCGGCTGCTCGTCGACCATTTGCACGTCCAGGTCGCGCAGGGCGAGCGGGCGCTGGTCGCCGGGGCGCACGACCAGGAACACGTCGAACAGCGGGGCACGGGTCGGGTCGCGATGGGGCAGCAGTTCCTCGCAGAGCAGGTCGAAGGGGTATTCGCGGTGGGCCTGCGCTTGGGACTGGGTCTGGGCGACGCGGTTGAGGAACTCGGAAAAGGGGAGATCGCCGCGCGGTCGGTTGCGCAGCGGCAGGGTATTGACGAAGCAGCCCATCAGGGGCTCCAGCTCGATGCGCTCGCGTCCACCGAACGGGGTGCCCACGATCAAGTCGTCACCGGCGCCGTGGCGGTACAGCAGGCCCGTGACCAGGGCGGTCAGCAGTACCTGCAGCGAGACGCCGTGGTCCAGTCGCAGCCGGCGCATGTCGGCGGTCAACTCGCGGTCGATGATGAAGGGGTGGACCGCGCCGTCGAAGCGGCGCACCGCCGGTCGCGGCAGATCGGTGCGCAGTTGGTAGCGCGGGACGGTGCCTTCCGCGTTGCGGAGTTGGCGGTGCCAGTAATCGCGTGATTCGGCCAATTGCCCGCTGGCCAACAGGTGGTTGTGCCACACCGAGAAGTCCTTGTACTGGATTTCCAGCGGCGGCATGCGATGGTGGCGTTGGATTTTGATCGCGTTGTAGGTTTCGGTCAGTTCGTGGAGCAGCAACTCCAGCGACCAGCCGTCGGCGATGATGTGATGCAGCGTGAGGCCGAACAGCCAGTCGTCCTGACCCAACCGAACCAGGCTGACGCGGAACAGCGGCGCCTGGCCGAGGTCGAAATGGGTGCCGGCCTCCTCGTCGGCCCAGCGGGCGATTTCGGTGGGACCGACCCGGTGATCGCGGAAATCTTGGCGGAACACGGGGGCTTCCACCTCGTCCGCAATCCGTTGAACCGGTTGGTCACCGGCCAGTTCGAACGAGGTGCGCAGCGGTTCGTGGCGTTGGACGAGAAGGTGCCAGGCCTGCTCGAAGGCCGTCACGTTCAACAGACCGCGCAGGCGGAAGAAGGCCGGTATGTTGTAGGCGGCGCCCGAGTTGTCCAAATAGCGCAGAATCCACATGCGGCGCTGGGCCCGCGAAAGCGGATGCACATCCATGCCGGTTGCGGCTGGAATCGGTTGGCGGACCTCCGGTTGGGCCATGCCCAGTTCCCCGGCGAGGGCGGCGACGGTCGGGTAGGTGAACAGGTCACCCACGGTCACGGTCAACTTCAGTTTCTTGCGCGCCCGGGCCACGAAGCGGGCCGCGGTGATGCTGTGCCCGCCCAGGTCGAGGAAGTTGTCGTGGATGCCGATGTCGTCGCGGCGGAACAGCTCGCCCCAGATACCGAGAATGTCGGCTTCCAAAGGCGTACGTGCGGCCGTGGTTGGCTGGTCCGGTCGTCTCGCACCCGATCGCGGGTCGGGCAGCGCGCGGCGGTCGAGTTTTCCGTTGGCGGTCAGCGGCAGTTGGTCCAGGATGACGAAGATGCCGGGAACCATGTAGTCGGGCAGGGTCCGCGCCAATTTTCGGCGCAAGGGCTCGGGCTCGGGCGCATACCCGGGCGTCGCGACCAGGTAGGCCACCAGGATCGCGGGTTCGTCGTTTTCACGATGGGTGATGACGACGGCCGTTTCGATGGCCTCGAGGCCTTGCAACTGGGCCTCGATTTCGCCCAGCTCGATGCGGTAGCCGCGCACCTTGACCTGGAAGTCGTTGCGACCCAGATATTCGAAGCCGCCGCCCGGCAGCCGGCGCGCCAGGTCGCCCGAGCGGTAGAGTCGCTTGCCGGGATCGCTCGGATGGGGCACGAAGCGCTCGGCGGTGAGGGCCGGACGGCCGAGGTAACCATGGGCCAGGCCTGCGCCGCCGATGCACATCTCGCCCACGAGTCCGGGGTGAACCGGGTGACCCGCGGAATCGAGCAGGTGGATCTCCAGGTCGGGGAGTGGCTCTCCGATGCACAAACCTTTTTTTCGTAAGTCTTTGCGGGAAAGCTCGTGCCAGGTGACGTGCACGCAGGTTTCCGTGATGCCGTACATGTTGACCAGGCGGGGCCATTGGTCGCCATGGCGATCGAACCAGGGTCGCAGCGTTTCCGGCTGTAGGGCTTCGCCGCCGAAGACCACCAGTCGCAGGCGCAGGCCGGAGGTGTGGCGGCTGGCTTCTCGTTCCGCGCGGATCAGTTCGCGGAAGGCGGAAGGTGTTTGGTTGAGGACCGTGACGCCTTGGTCGTAAATCATGGCGGCGAAGGCGCTCGGCGTGCGGCGAACCGATTCGGGCACCAACACCAGGCGGCCGCCGTAGAGCAGGGCGCCCCAGATCTCCCAGACCGAGAAGTCGAAGGCGCTGGAGTGGAACAGCGTCCAGACATCGTGGTGGTCGAACGCGAAGCGCGGTCGGGTGACGTCCATCAGGCGGGCCACATTGCGGTGGCTGAGCAGGGCGCCCTTGGGACGGCCGGTCGTGCCGGAGGTATATATGATGTAGGCGGGGAGGTCGAGCGGTAGTTCGGGTGATTGGAATGGGGACGTCCGTTCCGCAGGGGAAGACGCGATCAGGTCGGCGGGCGACAGGCAAGGTACCGCGACGGAGGCGCCGCTCGCGGCCTGAAGCAGGGTCGTACCCGTCTCGCCGGTCGCGAGGACCAGGTTCAACGCTGCATCGCCGGCGACGAAGGCGCGCCGGTCGGGTGGGGCGTGGGGATCGATGGGCACGTAGGCGGCACCGGTTTTCAGCACGGCGAGCATGGCGACGATCAAATCGCGGTGGGGCGGCAGGCACAGGCCGACGCGTGATCCCAGGCCGATACCGCGCTCGTGCAGGGCCGCGGCCAGCAGATTCGAGTCCCGATCGAGCGTTCCGTAATCCACATGGTGGGTTTGGCCGGAACCGTCGAACCAGGTCAGGGCCTTGGCGTTCGGGTCGCGCGCCACCGCGTCGGCGAATCTCCGGACCAGGTTCCTCGGCCTCTTCGCGGGTTTGGCGGGCGGGACCGCCGCTGTCTCGGACGGTGCAGCCAGGGGGAGACGGACCACGTCGCATGTGGCCAGGGCGGGCCATTGGGCCAGCGCCTGTTCGAAGGCTTGGCCCAGCCATGCGATGCGTTCCGGTTCGAACAACGCCTGATTGAACTCCAACTGGATTTGGTAGCCCTCGGCGACCGGGTCCATGGCGATGACCAAATCGAATTTGGCTTTTTCAGGGGCGAGGTTCAGCGGCACGATGTGCAGGTCGTCGCCGTCTTCGCTGGCTTGTGCGTCCAGCGGCGTCTGGCGAAGCACGAACACCACCTGGATCAGGGGAGACGTCTCCGGGCGTCGATCGTGGTCCGCTGTGGGTGCCAGGGATGCGATCTCGTCGAAGGGCAGGGCCTTGTGTTCGAACGTTTCGCCGATGGTGAGGGAGGCGTGTTTCAGTAAATCGGGGAAGTTCGCGGCCGCATCGAGGGAAAAGGGGAGAGGGAGGGTGTTGACGAAGGGCCCCAACAGGTGTTCCGCCTCGGCGTTGCGGCGAAGGTCGACCGGGGTGCCCAGCAACAGCCTGGATTGGCCGGCGAAGCGACCAAGTACGGCCGCCCACACCGCGGCCAGGGCGGCGAAGGGCGTGGACTGCGTGGATGCGGCCAAGTCGAGCAGGGGTTCGAAGGCGTGCGCGGGAAGCGTGGCGGACCAGCGCGCCGCATGCGGCGTGCCTCGCTGGGAGCGGACGCGGTCGACGGGAAGATCTAGGACGGTGGGCATCTGGGCCAGCCGCTCGCGCCAAAATGCGCGCGACGCCGTGAGGTCGTCGCCGGCATGCGCGGCCGTAAAATCACCGAATTGCAGGGAGAGGCGGGGCAGCGCCGGGTCGGTTCCCGCCAGGTTCGCCCGGTATCCCTGGATGACTTCGCGCAACAACAGGCCGAAGGACCAGTTGTCGCAAACGATGTGGTGCATGTTGACCGCGAGCAGGGCCCGATCGGTTTGGCGCCGGAGTACCAACACGCGCAGAAGGGGGCCGCGATCCATCGAGAACGGGGCCTGCGACCAAGTGCGCAAGTGGTTCCGTTCCGATGGGGACAGCACCGCTTCGTGGTTCGCAGCTTGGCCGGCGGACGTCGTGGCCGGCGGCTCCACCTCGAAATCGAATCGCGGTTCGGCGTGAATGCGCTGGACCGGTTCGCCGTCGCGTTCACCGAAAGTGGTGCGCAGGATTTCGTGACGCGAGACCACGGCCCGAAAGGCGTGTTCCAGGGCGCGCAGATCGAGGTGTCCCTCGATCAGAAAAACCTGGTATTCGTGGTAGGCGCGGTCGTCGCCCCTCGCGCGGTGCAGCAGCAGGCCCCGCTGAAGCGCGGCGAGCGGCGCCCAGGAGCGATCCCCACGGGCGGGGATCGCTTCGCCGACCGCCTGGCGCGAGGCCTGGCGGGCCGAGGCCAGGAAGCCGATTAGCTCGGCCTTGCGGTCGCGGAGCCGGGTGCGCAGTTCTGGTGTGAGGGCGCCTTTGGGAGCGTTGATTTTGAGTCGATCACCGTCGAGATCGAGGCGGATGTCGCGACGGTGCAGTTCCAGCAGGAACGATTCGGTACCGTTTGATTGCGTCATGGATTGTCAGCTTATTAGGAATTTTCATCCAAATCGTTAATCATTTCGTGCCGAAATTCAACATGTCTTTTTGAGATTTTCTCGCAAGCACCTGGATGGTGGGGTTTCGCGGCTCGAATCCGGAGTGGTGGGGAAAACCGTCGAAGATAACTGTCCCGGAAAGGAGGGGTTCGCCGAGGATGGGACGGCGTTGCTGTGATGGCGGTCGGTGTCGTTCCACGAAGTGGGTCTCCTCGGAGTGCCCGCAAGTAGAGAGAGGCGTGGTGGCGGTAGGTTGGCCGGCTCGGCCGACAAATCGAAGCGATCCAGGCGAAGAGTGCCCGCAAGTAGAGAGGGGCGTGGTGGCGGTAGGTTGGCCGGCTCGGCCGACAAATCGAAGCGATCCAGGCGAAGAGTGCCCGTAAGTAGAGAGGGGCGTGGTGGCGGTAGGTTGGCCGGCTCGGCCGACAAATCGAAGCGATGAATACGGGGAGTGCCCGTAAGTCGAGAGGGGTGCGGGGCCTCAAGGTGTATAATGGACCCCATAATCGAGACCAGGAGCTAAGCTTCAAAAGCGTTAAGGTGGGACCTCGGGTAAACAGCGGGGCAGAGAGCCAAGGGGGAGCATAAAGCGGGCGCTCCACCATAGTGTTGGGGCCCACCCCTCGTACCCCAGGGGACACCTTGACGGCCCAGCAAGCTGCGCCATCAAGATGTCCATGGTGCGCCAGGGGTCCACCCTAACACCATGGTCGTTCGTCCGTTTATATCCCCCTCGGCCAACAGCTACTGCGGAGCCGGAGAGAGGTAAACCGAGTTTTGGCTAGGAAGCGCAACAATCACGATCCCAAGTTCAAGTCCCGGGTGGCTTTGGAAGCGATTCGCGGCATCAAAACGGTCTCGGAACTGTCAGCCCAGTACGGGGTCCACCCGACCCTGATCAACCGCTGGAAAAAGCAGGTGATCGAGTCCCTGCCGGAGGTGTTCGAGAGCGGGAAGGCTCCTCGAAAACCCGCCGGCGAATCACCGGAAATCGGCAAGCTTTACGAACAAATCGGTCGTCTCCAGGTGGAGCTCGACTGGCTCAAAAAAAAATCTGAATCCCTGCATTGAGGAGAAACGGCTGTGTATCGAACCCCATCACCGCCGGTTGAGCATTCGCCGGCAGTGCGCCTTGCTTGGGTTATCGCGAGCCTCGTACTACTACGAGCCGCGACCCGAGAGGCCCGAAAACCTGGTCTTGATGTCGGAGATCGATCGTATTTACCTGGATTTCCCCTACTTCGGCAGCCGACGCATGGCCGCCTTCCTGCGAGATCGAGGGTATGCGGTCAACCGGAAACGGATTCAACGGCTCATGCGGTTGATGGCCCTGGAGGCCGTGTATCCCAAGCCCCGCACCAGCGCGGCCAACCCGGCCCATCGCGTGTATCCTTACTTGCTGCGGGACCTGACCATCACCCATCCCAACCACGTTTGGAGCACCGACATCACCTATGTGCCGATGCGGCGAGGCTACATGTACCTGACGGCGATTATCGACTGGTACAGCCGGTACGTGGTGGCTTGGGAAATCTCCAACACGCTGGATGGAGCCTTTTGCCGCGAGGTTCTGAGACGCGCGCTGCAAAACAAGAAACCTTCGATATTCAACACCGATCAAGGCGCGCAATTCACGAGCCCGAAATTCACCGAAATCCTTCAGGAGGCAGAGGTTCAGATCAGCATGGACGGCAAGGGACGCGCACTGGACAACGTGTTTGTCGAACGATTGTGGCGTTCGGTGAAATACGAGCACATCTACCTGCACAGTTACGAAAACGGCCTGGAACTGTACCATGGGCTTCACAGGTACTTTGAACACTACAACAACGAGCGGCCACATCAATCGCTCGGCAACCAGAAACCCTCCGAGGTGTACCACGCCACCGAAGCTTAAGTTTGGCACCTTTTGGTCTAGACAACGGGGTCCACTATAGTGAGCCGGGCCCCGCAGGCAGCTTGCTCCACCAATCGAAGCAATTTCAGCAAAAACAGATGGTTACGATCGAGAGTGGCGCGTGAAAACGCGTCTACGGCGCTCCTGCCAAGCAAATCGCTCAAATGTTCTCGCCTCTGGAGAGAGGTGCGGGAACTTCCTGCCAGCGTACTTTGGCGGAGAAGGTACTTCGAACATCTGCGCTTCGCTCTTTTATTATCTTTAGAATGGATGCTTGGGTTGCTTCGATGCGTCGGCCCGGCGGGCCAACCTACTGCCGCGACGCCTCTCTCGCGATGCGGGAACTTTGGAGGAAATCGCTTCGATAGTGGGTTGCCGCCGCGACGCCTCTCTCGCGATGCGGGAACAGTCGAGAAATTCGCTTCGATAGAGGGTCGCAGTTTGGGCCCCATGCTGCGCTCTTTGGGTTAATTGTTTGTTGCTATTTGGGTTGCTTCGATGCGTCGGCCCAGCGGGCCAACCTACCGCCGCGACGCCTCTCTCGCGATGCGGGAACAGCCGAGAAATTCGCTTCGATAGAGGGTTACCGCCGCGACGCCTCTCTCGCGATGCGGTAACTTTGGAGGAAATCGCTTCGAAGGGGGAACCCCGAGATCAGCTTGGGCCCCCCCCGAAGCGACGCGAGACGTTTCGTGGCTACCGCGAACTCCGTAACATTCGCTTCTGCTCGGCGGCTAGAGGGGCGGGGCGCGGCGCCGTGCAGGCGCCACCGCCTTGCACCGTGCCGCCACCGGCCAGGCTCACCGTGGGCACGCCCGAATTACGGCCCTGGAGGTAGGCCTCGATCAGCGCCGCGTTATCGGCCGCACCGCCGTAGCTTTCGAGATCGATGGACGGCGTTCCTCCGGTGTTGAGGAGGATGTCCGCCACCGCGCCCGCGCCGCCCGTGAAGGTGTTCTCCACACCGGTGCCGCCGATGTCGGCGCACAGGGTGGTGCTGCCGGCGGCGTCGATCACCAGGGCGAAGAGCCCCGCCGTCGAAGTGGTCGCCGTGTTTTGGGTCAACGTCGCGTTGAGGGAACCCGTGCCGAGCGGCGACTGGATCTCGATGCCGGTGGATCCACCGAACTCGCGCACCTCGTTGTTGTCCACCAAGGTGCTCAAGACGCCGTCGCCCTCGAATGTGACCACGATGCCCGTATTACCTGCGGAATTGGCGGTGCCCAGGGTTCCGATCCTGTTGTTCTGGATCGTGGCGCCGCACGAGGCCGCGCCCGTGGTCGAGACCATGTCGAACGTGATCCCGTTCGTGTTGACATTCCCCTTTTGGATGTCGTTCCCCGAAAGGGTCGCATTGACGTTGCCGGAGAAGGTGCTGTTCAAATCCACCAGGATGCCCGCCCCGATGTTGGTGGCCGTGCCCGTCATGGTGTTGTTGTCGATGGTTAGATCGGGCACCGTCGAGGATCCCTCGACCCGGATCTGCACGTGATTCCCGTCGTGGTTCGCGAAGGTACTGTTCGAGATGTCCAGGGAATTCAGGGTTACGCCCGTCGAGGCGGTCACCTGGACACCGATCGAATCACCGGCGCCCGTGATGTTGCGCAGTACCGAGTCGTCGACCCTGAATCCGGTGACATTGTTGCCGGTGTTCTGGGTGACTTCCAGGTTCGTGTTGAAATTGCCGTCGGCCAGGGTGTTGGTCACCGTCAGATGGCCGCCGCTGTCGAGAATGTTGATTCCATTTTCCGGAGAGGCATTGCCGTTGCCCACCAAATTGGTGCGCGTCAGGGTCAGGTTGGTCACCCGGGTCGCATCGACGCCGTGGTCCGCGGAGGTGTCGACGCGCAGGTAGTTCAGCGACACGTTGCTCACATCGGTCAGCGCGATGCCGTCGCCGGTGGCGTTGGCGATGGTCCCGCCGGAATCGTTGTTGGCGGTCGTGCCCGGGCCGACGGCGCCGTCGCCCGTGACCACGAAGCCACCCGCGCCGGCGTTGTTCAGGATGATGCCGGAAACCGAACCGCTCGTGGAGATGTCGCGGAAGGTGACGCCGAAGGTGCCGGTCAGGAGTCCGTTGGCATCGACCATGGGCCCGCCCCCGACCGTGCCGATGGTCGTGTCGGCGATGTTCACCGCGGTACCGGTGCCGCCGGTGGTGTCGATGGAGTTGGTCGTGCCGGTGACGATGACGGTGCCGCCGTTGGTGGCGACGAAGGCGGTGGCCGCGGTGGTGGTATCCAGGTCCAAACCACCGCTGAAGGTGATGGTCGCGCCGTTGGTGTTCTGGTCGTTGTTGTCGAGCAGGATGCCTTCGCTGTCGGCGTCGATCGCGCCCGAGAAGGTGATGGCGTTGCCGCCGGCAGCGGTGGAGCCGCAGTTGGTCACGGCGACCGGCGATCCGGTCAGGCTGGTGATGTTGGTGCCGATGGCGACATCGGCACTGGTTCCGTCGATGGCCACGCCGGCGACGGTGGTATTGGCCAGGGAACCACCCAGGATGGAAATTCCGTTGGTCATCGTCTGGGTGACCCCGCCGAGCAGGATCGCGGTCGCCGTGCCGTTGACGTTGACCGTATCCAGGGCGAAGCCGGCATCGCCGATGGTCACCCCGGTCAGGTCGAGGGCGCGGCCGGTGGTCGTATCCACGCTGCCGCCGTTGGTGATCGTGATGGTGCCGCCGTCGGCGTCGATGCCGGTTCCCGTGGTGGTATCGATATCGAGTCCGCCGCTGAAGTTGAGCGCGGCGGTCGTGCCGGAACCCAAATTGATCGCGTTACCCGTTGCGGTGTTGAACACCGTGCTGCCGGTGAACGAAATCGTGCCGCTGGAGGCCGGTCGGATGCGCATGCCGCGGTCGTCGTTGCCCGATACCGACACCATGCCTTCGATCGTGTAGGTGCCGTCCGCGTTGTCGAAATCGAAGCCGGTACCTTCGGTCGCCTGGAAGCTCGATCCGGCCTCCAAGGTGACGTTGGAGGTATCACCTTGGTCGACCAACAGGAGTTCGTCGCCCAGACTGGCCTGGGTGACCGTGCCCGTGTAGGTCAGCGTGACGCTCGAGCCGATCACCCCGATCGTCTCGCCCTCCACGTTCTCGATGGTGCCGCCGTTGACGTCGATGGTCCCGCTGGTCCCGCCGTCGATACCCAAGCCCACGGAGCTGGGCGAACCGGGATTGAGGTCCAATTGCGCGAAGGAAACGGTATGGCCGGGGCTGATGATGGGACCGCCGAAAATGACACCACCCACGGCGGCCGTGTCGATGTCGAGCGTGGCGAAGCTGATCGTCCCCAGATTGTCGAACAGGAACAAGCCGACGAAACCGGCGTTATCCACGTCGACGGTGCTTGCGAAGGTCACGGTTCCGGTGGGGGTGATGGTGTTGTGCCCGTTCATCTCGAGTGCCACGTCGAAGGCGTCGGTGACCGTCACCGCACCGCTGAACAGGACCGTGGTGTCGAACGAACTCTGCAGATCGATGCCGTCGTCGTCGGGCAAGGAGACCAGGACCGTGTCGCTGAAGGTCACGGTGCCGGTGACTCTGGTGAGGTCGATGCCGTCGTCCCCCGCCTGGGTGACGCTGACCGGACCGCCGAAGCCGATGTTGGACGAGGTATCGAGAAGCGCGATGCCGTCGCCGCCCATGTTGGTGACCGTGGTGGTGCCCGTCACTTGAAAATCACCGCCGCTCACGGTGTCCAGAATGATGCCGTTGGAGCAATCGGCACTGGTGATCGAGGCGAAGGTCACGCCCGCGGGGCCGATGGTCGTGTCGCATATGTCCAGGCCGAACGAGCCCGTCGCGTCGATCGTGTTGGTGCCGGTCACCTCCAAGGTACTGTTCGCAATCGAAACCAGACCACCGCCGACGTCGGTGTCCAGGGTGACCCCGCTGAATTGGTGGGTTCCGGTATTGCCGCCCAAGACCACGCAGTCGAACATGTCGGTCACGGTCAGGTTCGTGACCGTGAGATTGGCCGTGCCCAACTCGTAGAAGAAGCCGATCCCCGAAGAAGCGGGAGGGCCGGTGATCGTGAGATCGGTGATCGTCAGGGTTCCGGTCTGGCCCGAAATCGCAATGCCGTCGCTGATGACATTTTGGGGGTTGATGTCGACGTTGGTGATCGAGGAGGTGCCGCCGGCCTTGCGCAGCACCGGGCCTTTATGCCACACGCGTGGTGCCCGTTCCTCGTTCGGTGCTTTCTCGAGGTGCTCGTCCTCGCCGCGCGACACGCGCTGCCAGGTACCGGACCTGGCCAATGTACGATCGATCGATGGCCCTTCGAACGTACCCCGGCCAAGATCCGCGATCCAGTCCTCGCGTTTCATGGGTTCCTCGATCTCACCGGCCGCGATGCCCGCCGAGGCTTGCGGTTGCAGCTCGAGCCCGGCGACGGTGTTGTCGTCGTCGAGCACGACCACGTCGCCGGTGGTGTTGGTGAGCACCGGTTTGGTCATGGAGGCGGCCACGATGTCGATGGGCGTACCGGGACCCATGCCGTCCACGTCCACGGCGAGTCCGGCCGCTTCACCCAACAGCTCCTGCCCGCTTTGCAGCGGGACGCCCTGGTCCTGGTTGGTCGTGGTGCCGTCGCCGACCAAGACGAAGATCGTCTCGTTGGTGGTCGCCGCGGTCACCGCCTCGGCCAGCTCGTCGAAGGGATCGGCCTGGGATCCGTCGTCGGTGCCCGAGACGTTGGTGTTGTTCACCAGCCACACGACCTTCTCGTAGGTGAAGGTGATGGTGGCCGTGTCCATGCCCATGAGGTCGTCTTCGATCTCGTAGGTGTAGCTGTCCGTGGCACCGATGACCGGCGGTACCGCCGCGCCCGGCCCGGGCGTGGTGTAGCTGAAGCTGCCGTCGGCCGCGATGGTGATCGATCCGCCCATGTCGGTGGCGAAGGTGCCGGTGGTGGCCGTGATGGTGCCGTCGTCGGTGTCGTTGGCGAGCAGGCCGATCGAAGCCGGGACCGAGACCGTGGTGTGGCCGAAGACGTTGTAGCTGTCATCGGTGGCCATGGGATCGGGGCTCACGTCGATCGAGACGGTCGCGACGTTGGAGGTGCCGCCGCGGGTGTCCATCACGGTGTAGGTGAAACTGGTGGATCCCGTGAAGACCCCCGGATCGTAGGTCACGGTGCCGTCCACGTTCACCATCGTCGTGCCCTGGCCGCCGGGGACGTCGGTGACGATCGCCACCGTCGTCGGGTCGATGCTGTCGTCGGCGTCGGTGTCGCCGGTGAGCACGCTGATGATTTCCATCGTGCCCTCGGAGATCGCGACCATGTCGTCGTCGGCCATGGGCGGATCGTTGATGTCCACGAACACGGTGGCGCTGTTGGAAGTGGCACCGCTATCGTCGTCGATCGTGTAGGTGAAGGTGTCGGCGCCGATCTCGCTCATGGTGGCGGTGTAGCGCACCAGGCCGCCGCCGATCGCGGAAGTGGTGCCCCGCGTGCCGTTGGTCGGGGCTACCGTGGCCAGGTCGATGGTGCCGTCGCCCTGGGGATCGGTGTCGTTGGCCGCCACGTCGATGTCCAGGAACGAATCGCGCTGCACTACGAAGGGACTGCCGACCGTGCCGTCGTCGTTGGCGGTGGGCGGATCGTTGATGGTCAGGCTCACCGTGGCGGCGCTGGAATCGACCGTGCCGTCATTGGCCGTGTAGGTGAACGAATCGGTCGTGGTCATGCCGCCGTCGTGGGTGTACGTAACCTCGGCGGTGGTCGCGGTGAGCTGGTTGATGGAGCCCAGGGACCCGTTGACGGGACCCGAGTCGATGGCGAAAGTCAGGTTTTCCACGTCGATGTCGCTGCCGCTCAGGGTGATCGTGACCGATCCGCCCTGGCCGGTCGATTCCGCGGCCGCGTTGGCGACCGGCGCGTCGTTGGCGCCGTCGATCGTGACGTTGACCGTCGCCGTGTCCGTATCGCCGTCGATGTCCTCGGCCACGTAGTCGAAACTGTCCGTGGTGTCTTCCCCGTCGTCCAGGGCCTGGAAGGCCGAAACGCCGGTGGGATCGAAATCGAAGGTGCCGTTGCCGTTGTTCGCAATGGGCGCGCCCGCGGCCGAGAACGCATCCACCGATTGCACGGCAAGGCCGCCGTCCGGTGCACTGTCGTTGGCCAACACGTCGCCGGTGGTGGCGATCGCGTCCTCGCCGGCGGTCAGCGTATCGTCCGTGGCCGTGACCGGGTCGTCGACGTTGGCGATGATCACGTTGACCGTCGCCGTGTCCGTCAGGGCACCGTCCGAAATCGTGTAGTCGAAGGTTTCGTCGCCCGTGAAGCCGGCCATCGGCGTGTAGTCGATGCGCGTGCCGCCGCCGGCGATGACCGCGGTGCCGCCGTTGTTGGTGGCTCCCACGTCGGTGATCGTGAGGGTCTCACCCGTGTCCGGCGCGAAGCTGTCGTTGGCCAACACGTCCAGGTTGTTGTCTGCCGTATTCTCGTCCACGGTGAAGCCGTCCATGGTCGCGGTGGGCGGGTCGTTGAGATTGTTGACCTGCAACGAGACCGTCGCCATGGCCATGCCGCCGTTGCCGTCGGAGATGGTGTAGGTGAAGGTTTCCGTGCCGAAGAAATCGGGCGACGGCGTGTAGGTCAGCGTGGTGCCGCCGCCGGAGATCACCACCGATCCGCTGTTGTCCGGCACGCCGGTGGCCGTGATCGTCAGTGTCTCGCCCGTATCCGGTGAGATGCTGTCGTTGACGAGCGGCGCCAGCAGGTTGTCGACCGAATCCTCGTCCACGGTGAACATGTCGTCGATCGCCATGGGGTTGTCGTTCAGGTTGTTGACCGTGACCGTCAGCGTCGCATCGTCGTTGCCGCCGTTGCCGTCGTCGATGGTGTAGGTGAAGACCTGAACGCCGAAGAAGTCCGGATCGGGCGTGTAGGTGAGGGTGGTGCCGCCGCCCGTGATCAGGATCGAACCGCCGCGTTTCGGCACGGCCTGAACGTCCGTGATCGTGAGCGTTTCTCCGGTGTCCGGCGCGATTTCGTCGTTGGCCAAGACCGAGAAGACGTTGTCGATCGAGTCTTCGTCGACGGTTTCCGCATCGTCGTTGGCGGTTGGATCGTCGTTGACGTTGTCGACGGTGGCCGTGACGGTGGCCGTATCGGTGCCGCCGTTGCCGTCGGAGATGGTGTAGGTGAAGGTTTCGGTGCCGAAGAAATCTGCGAGGGGCGTGTAGGTCAGGCTGGTCGCGCCACCGGCGATGACCACGGCGCCACCCTGATCGGGTGTGCCGACCGCCGTGATGGTCAAGGTCTCGCCGCTATCCGGGGCGTCCGAGTCGTTGGTGAGGACGGCCAGGCTGTTGTCGGTCGAGTCTTCGTCCACCGTCAGGGCGTCGTCGGCCGCGGTGGGATCGTCGTTGGTTGCGCTCACGGCGATGGTAGAGGTCGCCGTGTTGGAAGTCAGGGTTCCGTCATCCAGCACCACCGTCACGGTGCGGCCGGTTTCGTCGGGGTCCTGATCGGCATTGTCGTAGGTCAGGGTGCGCAACACGGTTTCGTAGTCGGCCGCGCTGTCGGCTCCGGTCAGGGAAAGCACCCCGGTGCCGGGATCGTAGTTGGCGGCGATCGCGGTAGCGCCGGTACTCACGGCCAGGACCTCGTCCGCACCGTCGGGGCGATTGGTGAGCGTGGCGGTCGCGCTTTGGAGATCGACGACCGACGTTTGCATGATGGTCAGGGTGCCCACGATCGCGATCGGACCGCCGTCTTCGGTGAAGCTGGCGCTGAAATCGGTGCCGGGCGTGACCGAATCCAGATCCAGTTCGGGACCTTCGAGCACGTCGGTGACCGAGATCGTGAATTGCTGGCTGACCGTCGCCCGTCTGGCCTGGTCGTCCGATTGGACCAGAATCGAGAGACTGTTCCGGGTCTCGAAGTCGAAGGCTTCCGCGGTGCGCAACTGATCGCCGTCGATGGTGAACGAGGCGTTGTCGTCATCGCCCGCGCCGCCGATCAGCGAATAGACGAAGGTTTGGCCCGGGTCCTGATCGGTGGTGGTCAAGGTTCCGACGACGGTGCCGGCCGGCTCGTTCTCGGCCACGGTGGTCGCGCTGAGCTGGATGGCCGTGGGTGGATCGTTCACGTCGAGAATCCGAATCGTGAAGGCCTGTTCGAAGGTGGCACCGCCGCTGTCGGTCGTCCGCACCCGCACGCTTCGCGTCGGGGTTGCCTCGAAATCGAACGCCTGGGCCGTTTCCAACCGATCGCCGTCGATTTGGAACGCGGCGTTGTCGTCATCGCCCGTGCCCGCGACCAGGCTGTAGCTGAAGGTATCGTTCGTGTCGGGGTCGGTGGTCGAGAGGTTGCCCACCAGGGTGGCGGCCGGTTGGTTCTCGGTGACGGCGTCGTTGTCGAGCGCGATAGCGGTGGGTGGATCGTTTTCCGGCCCCACCGTCACGGTGACCGTGGCGATGGCCATGGCACCGGCGGGATCCTGAATGGTGTAGGTAAAGGTGTCGACGCCCTTGTTGTTGGGATCCGGCGTATAGGTGACGGTTTGATTGCCTTCACCCCGTAGCGCGGAACCATCGATGACCACGGTGCCCCCGGTGGGCTGGGTGACCGCCACGATCTCGATGGTGTCGTTGTCGGGATCGCTGTCGTTGGCCAGCACATCGATGGCCACGGCCGTGTCCTCTGGCGTTTGTGCGACGTCGTCCACGGCCAGCGGCGCGTCGTTTTCCAGGTCGGTCACGTCGATGCGGAAGAACAACTGGTTGCCGGAGGGGCACACGAAGACGCCAAGAATGTCGGTCGCGTCGGTGGAGCCCGGGTCACCCGCGGGATCGGTGATCAGGGGATCGATCTGATCCCAATCGTCGACCTGGCCGTCCAGGGTGAAGAGTCGATCGGTGAGGGCCAGGAAGAGGAGGCCGGCCAGAAAAAGCAAGCCGATGGGGCCGACCCGATCCAAATGTTTGCGCCGGCGGATGACGAGGATTCCGACGAGCATCAGTCCCAGCGCGAAGGCGAACAGACCCCAGGGGCCCAACAGGGGAATCGGTGCCGCGAACACGAATAGGGCCGAGGCGGTGTCGTCGCTGCCGTTCGCATCGGAAGCCCCGGCAGAGATGCGGATGGCTTGAGTGATGCCCAGCGGGCCGAGCGGCATGGTCGCCTCGATGACGTCGCTCGATTGGAGGCCGTTGTCGATGCCCACTTCCCAGCCGGAGCCCTGGCCATTGGGGTTGCCGAACACCCCGCCCGCGCACGTCCGGTAGGCGGTCGAGGTGACCACCGGCGGGCTGAAATTGGAATCCACTTCGATTTCGAGCACCACGTCGACGCCGGGTTGTAGGACGCCGGTACCCGGGTCGAAATCGCAGCCGGTGTTCGGGTCGTCGTCGCGGTCGATCCCGATGCGAAACAGTTCCTGACCGGCGCGTTTCTGGGTTTGGGCCTGAAGCGGGGTGAACCACCCGACCAGGTAGAGCGAGGCCAGGAGGAGGGACACGAAGCGGCACGACATGAGAAGCTCCAAATGAAAACGGAGGTGGGGGAGGAAGTGTGGTGCGCGAAATAAATTGGAAAAGATAAAAAGTGAAAGTGAACGAATCCTAGCACACCGATGACGCTGTGGGTGTCGCGAAACTTGGAGGTTGAATTTGGCTGCGGTTGTCGTGCTGTCGAGATATTTGGGGAAACCACAGCCTCGAAACCGCTTAGGCGTCAAACCGGCCTTCCGGAAAAAAGTGCCCTGAAATGGGCTCCCACATCGAGGTCGGATGCTGCGCTTCAAAAGCCTCGAGTGGGGACCTCGAGTAAACGGGTGTTCGAGAGCGGGAAGAATCTTCGGAAACCCGTGGGCGGGGGATGACAAAAGCAAAAAGTCGCTGCTCAGGTCGACCACCTGAGCAGCGAATTCCAAGGAGTCACCTCCTAGTGGCGCATCTTTGGCCAAAAAAGTCTGTCCACGGATCACACCGATTGACACGAAAAATACCATCCTCGGATCCCATCCCGATGTTTGGAATGACCGGCGGTCATAGGGGTACCGTTCCCTCGAAAGGCTTTGACTCGCGTCCATTCGTGTGACCCGTGGACAAAATTGCCCTGTCGCAAGAAACCAATCACGCGTTTCTTCGGGGGTGAACATCCGCAGTCACCGCTGCTTGGCCGGGAACATCATTTTTCGGGCTGATATTTGGCTCGAGTGGCTGTGGCTGCATGCTCCTGGCAGGGAACGGCACCCAACTCGGTGATTTGCAGACAGGCACCGCCGGCACGTCGTTCCGCCAACCATCGGTTGATGAACGGCGAGGGCGTGTGCAACTCGGCGATCGTACCGGGGGGCAGATCCTGGCGCACGATACCGCTGTCGCTGCCGCGCGTCACGACGGTGATCCGTTTTTTGCCAACGAAGCCGCGCGAACGGCGAAGGTCCTGTCCTCGCTTTCGCGTGATTTCCCAAAACGTGGGTTTGCCTTCCTCGTTGCATTTCAAGCGCAGATCGATGGTTGTTTCGCCGCTCTCGATACCCGCGTTGATGCGGTAGCCGCCCTTTGCGGTGCGGTAAAGCCGCCAGTATTCGTAGCGGTGGGCGGTGCCTTGCGGATCCTGGTGTTCCTGGTGGCCCTGACTGATCAGTGTGTCGTTCTCCCCTTTGATTTCGGGGGCCGTGAAGGTGCCGCGCAACATCTCGGGAAGATCCTTCTCGATCGCTTCACTGGGGGCATGTTCCACGAGACGAGCGATCTCTTTCCCTTCACGATGGACCATGATGGTCGGGACATTGGTGATTCTCTGGCCGCCGATGACCTCCCAGGGCTGTTTGAAGCCGTTGGCGACCCCGGTGAGTCGCACCTTGATCCGGGGATGGTTCCATTTGGCCAAGGTCTTCAATAAGCGCGGCACCTCGCGGCGGCTATCGCCGCACCAGGTGCCGTACACCACGTGGATTTCCAGGGGCTCGTTCAAGGACAGGCCACCCAGGTGTTGCATGGCGTCGGCGTCGGGTTGGTAGGCGTCGTACAGATCCCGCCAGGAGGAGACATGTCGCCAAAGCCGTTCTTCGTCATGCTCGCCCTCGATCCCATCGTGCCGTGCCATCAATAGCGTTCGTTGACCCTGTCGCCACAACAAGTGGCGCCCGTCTATCACTTTCGCCGGTTGGCTTTCGGCAGGCATGTCCAGCGGCTCGCTTTGAAGGCTGATGCGATGCGGCATTTCTTCGAAGGGCCGGTCCTCGAGGCGTGCTGCCCGGTACACCGAGTCTTCGGCCTGAATCATATAGGTGGTCCGATCATCGAGGACCAGCAAATAGCCGTTGAATGGCTTGTTCGCATATACCCGCGCTTGCGGCTGTGCCTCGCCGTTGACATACACATCGAAAGTGCGCTGCTTCCACGTCCAACGGTCTGCTTCACTATCGCCAAAGAACACAAACATCATCGACAACCACCACATCTCATCCTCCCGTATCGGCGTATCCGGTGGGCATCCGGGTCGTTCGGAATACCCGATAAGTGCTTTTGAAATACAACCTTAGGGGGAACGGGCAGATGAGTTGTTACCGAAACGTCAATCAGTTTGACGATTCGGTGGCAATTTTGTCAGGGTTTTGTGGTGGTTCGTTCGGAGGGGTGTTCTTCGTAGATGCAGGGGGATGATGCGTTAGTATTTTTTTTACCACTGAGTCGTTGCTCAGGCCGGGGGCCGGATTGCCGGACCACCGGGTTTCAGGTGGGTAACTAATCGAAGCGAATCGTTTGGGAGTTCCCGCATTTGTGAGAGGGGCGTCGTTGCAGTAAGTTGGCCCGCCGGGCCGACATTTTTCGACGAACTCCCCGCACATCCGCCTTTTTAGGTTTTTATCTTTATCTTCGAGCTTTACAGGGTTTGTTACATAAGAGCCCCGGACCAGCGGGCAAACCCGCTCGATTTCGAGAATGAAACAAGGCGAAGTGAGCTAGCATGGTGGTCCCGGCTGCCTGAGAGGGTTGTCATGCCAGGTAGGTGCGACCGCTGGTCGCACATTCCAAAGCTCCTACTTCTATTGGTGCTTCGCTCTTTGGCGTCTCGCATCTGCGGAGTGTGGATCGCTTCGAAGTGTCGGCCGGGCCGGCCAACCTACTGCCGCGCCGATCCTCAAAGCATGCGGGAACTCTGATCATGGATCGCTTCGACAAGTTCATCCGGCGGATGAACCTACCTGGCACGACGAATCTCTCGGCATTCGGGGACTCCAAGCAAGTTTGTTACATATTAGAGTTCACAGAGTGTACTGAGATAGGCACCAATCGCTTGAGAGGTTGATGGGTGTGTTCAAGCGTATACGCTTATTCTCCGTCGCTGCCCAGTGGTGCCGGTCGATACACCGGTTGGCGCACCTGGAAAAAGGCCAGGTTCTCCGCGATGTGGCAGGCGTTACAGGCGGTGGTCAATGCCTGGAATCCTGCTTCGAAGGATTCTCCGTCTTTGGCGTCGACGGCCCGAGTTACCGGCGGTAACCCGTTTGCAAAAAATACCTCATAGGATTCTGCGCGTTTGGGGCGTCTTACGATCGCCAGGTCCATGCTCTTCTTGATTTTTTGGAGCTGGTAGGCGGCCAGATCCCAATTTTCCTCCCTACCTGCCCAATAGAGTTCGCCATAGCGATAGCCAATCTCCCACATGGCCACATCGTTGCCGCGCAACTGGCGCGCCACCTCGTGCATCTGTTCGCCGGGGCTTCCGGCGAGCCAGCCATCCTTGCCCACCTGTTCCGGGGCAGGCGCACTGCAATGAATCAAAACTGATACTGAAAAAATAAGCGTGACGGCTCTTTTTGCAATCATCAACGACCTCTTGGAAACGAACTCGATCGGACGTCGAAAGGGCTGATGATTCTAGCATGACCCCAGCCCGAACGGTGTGTTTCCAGGGCACTTGGGCCAAGTTCGGGTCGAGAGGACAATGTGGTCCGCGAATTAAAGCAATTCCCCGAAATGGTCGCCGCAGTTCCGCCGGTCATCCAGTAAACCTGGCATACGGGAACCGAGGATGGTTTTCAATTCGTGTCAATCTGCGTGATTCGTGGACAGAAATTTTTAGCCAAGGATGAGCCAGTAAGCGGTAGTTTCTTGGAAGATCGCAGGTGAAACGGCGAAAACCAGGGGTGATTCGTGGTTGACTCGGTGATCTCTGTGAACTCTATGGTTTTAAATAGCTTATGCAGTGATAACACAGCGCCTGTGGAGAAATTCCCTCTCAGAAACCACCTGCACAATTCCTTTTCCTCCGACCCTCAAACGGAAGAGCCCACCCGATCCGAACCGACCTCGACCCCGCCGCGAATCGCCGCCAGGCGTTCCAGGCCGGTGAGCACCGTCTCCGGCGCCAATCCGAAATCGATCAGGCAGGCGGCCTCGTCGGCGCCCGCTTTGGAGAGCTTCGCCAGCACGCGGGCGCACTTGTCGGCCGTACCCAGCAGCGAGAAATGGTCGAAGTAGCGCGCAAAGGCGAATTCCAGCACCGAGTCCAGGTCCTCCGTCTCGGCGGAGCCTTGGGGTGAGGCAGCCATCGACCCGAGCTGGGCCACGAACTGGCTGAGATAAGACTTCATCGGATCGCGCACCATCTCGCGCGTTTCGGCCTCGTTCTCGCCCACGAAGGTGTGCACCATGACCGTGACCACGCCGGTCGTAGGATCGAATCCGTTTTGGGCGCGCTCCTGGCGGTAGCGGTGAATCGATTCGGTCAACTGCTCGAAGGTGATCCCGATGAGCGACGTCAGGATGTTGGCACCCATGGCCGCCGCGCGCCGCCAAGTGCGCTCGCTGCTGGCCGTGACCCACACCGGGAGCTCCGGCTGGATCGGACGCGGCAGGGTTCGGACGGGGACCTCCCGCCCGCCCACTCCCGGGATCGGCACCGTCTCGCCTCGCCACAAAGCGCGCACCTGCTCGATGCCGCGGAACATCAGCTCGCGACGGTCCGCGTAATTTTCAGGGCGGATCACGTAGTCGCGGTCGTGCCAACCGGTGGCGAAGGACAGCCCCACCCGGCCACCGCTCAGGTTGTCCACGAGGGCCCACTCCTCGGCCACGCGAACCGGTCCGTGCAGCGGTAGGACGGTGCTGCCCGCGCGCAGACCCAGGTGCCGTGTTTCGCGGGCCAACGCCGCGTTCAGCACGCTCGGGTTGGGATACAGCCCCCCGAAATCCTCGAAATGCCGTTCGGGTGTCCAAATGGCCTTGAACCTCAATCGATCCGCCAGCCGGGCGGCCTCGATCAGGAAATCGTAGGCCCGGGCCGCCTCCGCGCGGGCATCCGCCGAAAAGAAGAACACACTCAGGTCCGGCAGTTCCGCCGCAGCGGGCGTGTCGGGCGCCTTCGTCGGCGCCGGACCGGGGTCGTGGGCCCGGTCCTTTTGGGCCAGGCGGCGCTCCAAAAGGCGCCGTTTCTCCGGCGAGAGTTGGGAAAGTCGCGACTGCAGATCGGCCATGGCGTACCTCGAAATCAAGTAAGTCGTCACAGGGCAGGTCGGGTCGCGCGTTCGGGAGGGCGGCGCGGTTTGGCGGGGCGAACCCTCAGCCGAGGAACAGGACGGCGAATCGCCAGCTCCACCACAGGCAGATCGCGATTTGGGTGAAGAACAGAATGAAACGAACCGTGACGGCCAGCTCACTGGTGGAGATCAGGTGAATCGAGGATTGCGTCAGGCGTGCGGCCAGCAGCGGCAGCGCCAGGCCGTCGGTGATCCGCGTGGCGTCGGTGGCGAGCGCCACCATGAGCAGGCCGCCGATGAACGGAAAGCTCTCGTAGCAGTTGGCGTGGGCGCGACACAGGCGGCCGGAAAAGGGAGACACGTCCAAACCATTGGGATTGAAATCGTTGGCCGCCTTCTTGCCGGTCAGGGTGCAGGTCGCGCGAATGAGGACCAACATGGTGACCAACAGCAGCAGCCAAGCGATGTAGCCGATCAGGGCCAAGCCCGTGGGGTTCATAGTCATATCCTGATTCGTTTAGGTTCTCGTGGGTGTTCAGGGCCTTTCTCGACCGGGTTCCTCACCGATCCGGAGTTTCGCGGCGCGGGTGCGTTCGGCCGGTGTCGCCCCATGGGGAGGCCGGCGTTCCGCACCCCCTCGGGTTCACTCGACCTGGTGAACCAGCTTCATCAACTCGTCCATTTCCCGGTAGAACCCTTCGATGATCTGCTCCGGGTCGGGAATCAACCCCGCATCGGTCGCCACGCCCAAGCGCACTTGGCCGGCATAACTGAGGATGCTGATGCCCATGCCCAGGCGTCCCGAACAGGGGACCCAGAACATCATGTCGCTGATCTGGCTGCCGGCCAGGTACAGCGGCTGTTTGGGACCCGGTACGTTGGTCATGACGCAGGTGGTTTTGGCGCCGAACACGTTGACGATGATCTTTTGGATGTCGGCGGGGGTCATGCCCACCGCTTTCAACATGCCGAAGGCCACCACCGCCTGGCCGGACTCCTTGATGTAGTCCATGCGCTTCTTCAGCTCGAACAGGCGGTCCAGCGGGTCGGCGATGCCCACCGGCAGCGACAGGAACACCAGGCCGAACTGGTTGCCCAGTTCCTCCATTTTGTCCAAGGGGCGCACGTTGACCGGCACCGCGGCGCGAAAATTCAGGTCGGACACATCCTCCTCGCGATCCATCAGGTAGCGGCGCAGGCCACCCGTCATGGCCGTCAGCAACACGTCGTTGACGGTGCCGCCGGTGACCTTGCGAATGGCCTTGACGTCGGTCAGCGAGACCGGGTTCGACCAACTGGCGACCTTGGCGACACTGAGTTCGCCGCGGAAGATCGTCTGGGGATCCGGCGATTTCAAGACCAGGCTCGCCGCTTGGAAGGCACCGTTGGTGCCCTGTTTGGCCAGGTCGAGGATGCGGCTGGGGTGACTGAGCACGCCGATGCTCTCCTGAACGAACTGCTCCGATACCTTGATCGTGGTGTCCCAGGCCTTGGCCGCCTGTTGGAACAGGTTGCCGGTGCTGCTGAGCCGGGGCCGTTTGGGTTTGCGCTCCGCCATCGAGGTCTCGGGGCTGTCGCCGGTCAGGGAAATCAACACCGAGATCAGGGCGATGCCGTCGGCGATGCAGTGGTGGATGCGCATGAACAGGGCGTTGCCGTCGCCGTAACCGTGCAGGATGTGGACGTGCCACAGGGGGCGACTGAAATCCAGCGGCTGGCTGAGTAACTCGCTGCAGCGGGCTTGCAGCACCTGGCGATCGGCGGGCTGCGGCAGCGTCTCTTCGGAGATATGTTTCTCCAGGTCGAAATCGGGATCCTCTTCCCAGTGGGGGGTCTTGAGGATGGGCTTGTCGGTCACGCGTTGGCGGAACCGTGCGTAGGACAAGAGGCGCTCGCGCAGGGTATTGCGCAAATGCTGTGGATCGATGGGTTTCTCGAAATGCATCACGCCCGAGACCATCATCAGGTTGTCGGGTTCCTCCATGTGGCGCCAGGCCGCATCCACGTTGGTCATGGGTGTGCTTTGCAATGGGGACATGAGCTTCTCCTAGTTCGTCTTCCGGATCCGTAGCTCCGGTGGGCTGACCGTGAAATGTCGCGTCGCATTGGGAACGGGGAAACAGGAGAGATGCCGGTTGTGTTCGGCGGAGCGATGAAGAGGAAGCCAATCGGCCATCGAAATTGAAAAGGGATCGAGCATCCAGCGACCGGTGCAGGCGGCTACGCCGGTGGTTCCGGTGATCCATCCACGGCGAACATCTGGGCGGGGTCTCTGAAGCTTTTGAATTCAAGTGCATTACCGTTGGGATCGCGAACGAACAGCGTGGCCTGCTCGCCGACCTGACCGGCGAATCGGACCTGCGGCTCGTGGATGAACGGCACGTCGAGGTGCGCCAACCGGTCCGCGAAGGCGTGGAACTGCTCCCAGGGCAGCACGGCTCCGAAGTGCGGCACCGGAATCGATTTGCCATCGACGGGATTGTGGCTCTCGTCGGATCCTGCCTCGCGAAGGTGGGCGGTGATTTGGTGGCCGAACAGATCGAAATCGATCCAGCGCGTCGCCCGCCGACCCACGGCGCAACCGAGGATGTCGCGATAAAAATGGAGTGTCGCGTCCAAATCGGTGACCGGGAATGCGAGGTGAAATGGCGGAAGTGACATGGTGATTCCAGTCCACAAGAAATCGGGATCAACGGCATTCTATAACGCGTTCATGAGAAAGTCGAAGCCTCAGAACTTGGAATGGCACAAGTTTCGGGTAAGATAAGAATCTGTTTCCCCGCATATGGCCTTTTTCTAAACTACTGGAGAAAGAGCATGACCCAAAATTCCTCGAAATCCGTAACTTTGGACAACCAACCACGATTCAGTTCCAAGATCGCCATGATCCTGACCTGTATGGGCATGGCGGTGGGCACCGGCAACATCTGGCGGTTTCCCCGCGAGGTTGCCAAACACGACGGCGGCACCTTCCTGATCCCCTGGATCATTTTCCTGTTTCTGTGGTCCGTCCCGTTGCTGATGGTGGAGCTCTCCATCGGCCAACACACGCGCAAGGGCCCCTTCGGCGCCTTCGCCAAACTCGGCGGTCGCAAATTGGCCTGGATGGGCGGCTTCATCAGCATTTGCACCATGTTGATCATGTGCTACTACGCGGTCGTCACCGGCTGGACCCTGAAATATCTGATTCTCGCCTGGACCGGCCAACTCAACGGCATCGGCTCCGAACAATCGGTGGCCCTGTTCGACAGTTTTCGCAGCACACCCCAGGCGCTGTTTTTCCACGTGGCGGCGCTGCTGCTGGGCGGCTTCTTCGTGTACCGCGGCACCAAGGGCATCGAGTGGCTGAACAAGATCCTGATCCCGGCGCTGATCCTGATCCTGATCATCGGTGCGGTGAACGCCCTGTTGTTGCCCAACGCCGGTGTCGGGCTGCAATACCTGTTCGATGTGGATGCGAGCAAGTTGATGAGTGCCGAGCACTGGATCGCGGGTCTGACCCAGTCGGCCTGGTCCACGGGTGCCGGCTGGGGCCTGATGTTGTCCTACGCGGTCTACGCCCGCGACGACGAGGACCCGATCACGACGCCGATGGCCACGGGCAGCGGGAACAACGGCATCGAATTGATCGTGGCCCTGCTCATTTTCCCGGCCACGTTCGCGCTCATGACGCAGGGCGCGGCCTACATCAGCGGGGCCTCTTCCAAGGGAGGCATCGCCTTCCAGGTGATTCCGCTGCTGTTCGGTCAAATGGAAGGTGGACCCGTCTTGAACATTCTCTTTTTCAGCGGCTTGGCCTTTGCGGCCCTGACCTCGCTGGTGGCTATGCTCGAGCTGAGCACGCGGTTCTTCATGGATTTCGGGGTGCCGCGCAGAAGGGCCATCGTGATCACCTTGGTGATGGCGATCCTGATCGGTGCGCCCAGTGCGCTCAGCGACAAGATCTTCGACGACCAGGATTTCGTCTGGGCGGTGGGTCTGATCGTATCGGGGCTGTTTTTGAACATCCTGGTGTGGATCTACGGACCGGCCAAATTCGCGGGTGACATGCTGGATCGCAACCCGGGTTTCATCAAACCGGGCAAATGGTTCACCGTGGCGATGGGTTTGGTGCTGGTCGAGGGCCTGGTGTTGCTGGGCTGGTGGCTGTACCAAATGGCCGGCAGCGGATGGCGCGTGCTGGCGAGTTGCCTGTTCCAGTTCGCGATCGTGATCGGCGCGCTGTGGCTGTTGAACGACCGCCTGGTGAAACGCGTCAAGGATTGAGTGGGGGAACCCTGCCCGCGGAGGGCCGGTTTCGGAGGGCCGGTTGCGGAGGGCCGGTTGCGGAGGGCCGGTTTCGGACGGCCGGTTGCGGAGATCGGCCCCGCGGGTACCCTGAAGATTGCGGTTTCCTTCAAACGCCGCATGGTGGATCGACACGAATACGTAATTTTTTACCACCGAGTGCCCAGAGTTCACGGAGAGGACACGGAAAATATACCCCTAAAGATTTGAATTAGGGAGATATCTGGGGCCTTGTTCGGTGTGTGAGGTGTATTGAGATAATGGTAGTAGGCTTCTCTGGCTTCGTTTTATTGAAATTTTTTTAAATTATTTGAATTTGTCGCTTGAAAAGGGAAGCGCTTTTCTTTCCTAAACCTTCGCTGAAATTTTGAGAAACGATTGAGCAGAAAATTGTTGCTGATAGGTAGATCCAATGTGATTAACCCAAATGGATCTCAGCTCGATTATCATGGTCGACATGCTTCATGTGCTGCGGATTTCATGTCATTGGAAGGTATCAAACTTGGCTGTCACACCTTTGACTATGGTGTGCGCTTGTACAATCCATCCTCCGGGAGCTCTGTGTACTCCGTGGTAAAAAAAATACTAAAAAACCACACCCAGAAAACCGATGCGAACCCAATCTCCAAAACTCTACCGAACTAGACGCCGGCCCCTTCGGTCTCCTTGTCTTCGATGATCTCGTCGTCGAAACTGCCGGTCAACAGCAGCATGCACCCGTGTTGCGTCCACTGATGTTCGTGGACGCTCGTCGCTTCCGCCCGGCAGTAGTCTCCCGCTTTCAACGAAATGGTTTCTCCGCAGATGTCGCCCTCCAAAACCAGGAAGGTCTCCAGGCCCGCGTGCAGGTGACCCGGGTAGGATGCACCCGGCTCCATTCTCACCAGTTTGGTGACTTGGCGCTTCTCGCGGTCGAGGTGCAGCACCTTGATCGTGATCCCGGCAAAGCTGGTGGCCTGCCAATCCATGTCGTTCGTGCGCAGGCAGGTGATGCCAGGCGCCAGTCGCTCCTCGGAAGGCGCCGCTTTGGCTTGCGCCCCTGCCTTTCGCTTGGCGATACGCGCCCGCAGACGATCCTTCAATTCGGGAGGCGGAGCCACGTCCTCGACCATGTGCCCGATGTGGTGCATCAGCGTTTCCAATTCGGGATGTCGCGGTGGGAACGAGGAAGCATCCGGATGCTCGGTTCGGCGCTCCATTACTTCCTGGATGGGGTCGTCTTTGAAATCGGGCTTGGACATGAAGCTCCCTAAGTCAGTCCTAAGTCATCGCGCAGCAACGCGAGGGCGTTGCGAATACGGGTTTTGACCGTGCCGAGGGGGAGCCGCAACAAGCCGGCGATTTCGGCATGGCTCCACCCGCCGAAGTAGGAGGCCAGCAGTAATTGTTGTTGGGAGTGGGATAACTTGGCCATGGCCTGATGAATGAAGTGCTTGTTCTCGGTGTGGGCCTGAAAAGCTTCGGGGCTCAAGTGAGCGGGGATGGTTGCCTGACGGTATTCCTGGGCCCCATGAGCTTGCCGCATTGCCTTGCGAAGGAGGTCAAGTGAGCAATTGCGGGCCAAGGTTGAAATCCAAACGGTGACACTTCCCCGAGCGGGGTCGTAGTTATCGGCATGCTCCCAAATTTTGGTGTAGACGTCAAGGGTTGCCTCTTCGGCGCTTTCCTTGTTGTTGAGAATTCTCGAGGCAATGGCGAACACGCGACCACTGGTGAGATCGTAGAGCGCCTCCAGCGCTTCTTCGCTACCACCCTGGATGTCCGCCATCAATTGTTCCATTGAATTCGATGCATCCAATCGGATCTCTTGTTGCAAAGGCTGTCCCTTCGTGTGACCGCCCTGGTCCAAACCGATCACCGTTTGCTCTTCCGAGATGTACTCGAGATGTTGTCCACCATGAAATGTTCCACCCATTATACAAAAGCTGACAGCTTGCGTCATCCAAGCTCCTTTCGGCTGTTTCTTTTCTATTCGCGAGGGTGGACATGTTGGATCTCGAGTCAATGCGATGCGGTGTGATTTTTTTTCAAATACTTGGATTCAAAAGTGAAAGAGGTCCAGAAGCTCTCCCAATCCACCTCCTGTGGGGCCTCCAGTGGAACCATGTGGACGGCCTTGACCATCCAGATGCCGGCTCGATTCAGCGGCAGGGTCACTTCGCCTGCGGCATCGGTTCGCGCCACCACGGGTCGGTTCCGTAAATCCTTGCAATAGGCGGTGACGCGTTTGTCCGCAAGGGGTGTTCCCCGGAAAAGCAGCTTCATCCGCAGGACCTGTTCGTCGTTCAAGGCGAGGGGATTGGTGAGCGGCACCAGCTCCAGGGTATGGCCGATGGTGCGGCCGTAATCGCTCGCTTCGGCCGCGTCGGCATCACCGGTGCAGATCAGCGCTTTGGCGCAGCGCGAATACACCTCGTTGCCTGGCTCTTTGGTGCGTCCCGTTTCGCGACGTTGTCGGATGATGTCGTCCAGGCCTTCCTCGGCCAGGTAGGCTTCGAATTTCGCCGGGGAAAGCCGCAGGTGGGATCGTTTGCCGCGGTAGGCGACGACGGCGATGCCCGGCTCCTTGACCGCGACCACGCCGGCGATATCGGTGCCGATCCCGGGAATCAGGTCCCGCGACGCGGTCGGCGTCATCAATTGAAAGGTGTCCACCAATTGCGGCGAAGGAATGATGCGATCCCCTTCGAAGTGGTCGCCGATGTAGGCATACACTTTCAAGGGACCCGGTTTCTCGAAGTGGAATTGGGCCGGTTGCAGCCAGAAGTCATGGGCCCACAGAGGGGCACCCACCAACAACACCAACCACGACCCGAGGATCCAAACCCTCGTGGGGGAGTGTCCAAGGCCGTGCCGGCCGTACGTCTCGATACTTCCATTCATGAATCTCTACTCCGGAAAAAGAAATGAGGTGGTCCGATGGGACCACCGGGGGACCGGCTTCGGGTCAAGGGTGGCGAGCCGGTGTCGTCGGGGCCCGAAGCCAGTGCCGGGAACCGGTGCCCATCCAGGCGCGAAGTCTCGTTTGCGAGGGATCGCTCGATCCGGATGGACACTGGCTGGAGGCCGGCCCGAAACCTGTTCCTCCAAAGGGGTCGAGGAGGATCATTGCTCGCGTTTCGGGATGAAGGGCGCCCTTTCGGGCTGGCCTCCGATCAGGGGTCGAATTGGAAACCGGTCGCCGGGACGCCCGACATCACGCCTTCGTTGAAGGCCAGGGCCTGCACCGAAACCGATTCGCTGCAGAGTGCGCTCATGTGTCCCAATTCGGAACCCAACAATTCGCCGACGGTGGGGAACAGGTCCTCGACCACACCCAGCCATTTGCCTTGCGCCGGAATGGACACGATCGCGGTCGCCAGTTGTTGGCCCTCGCCGCCGACCATGGTGAAGGTGCAGTCACATGCCTGGGCGGCGTCGGTATTGGTCACACCGAACCCGCGCAGTTCCGTGCTGTTGAGGTTCACTTTGAAGAAGGTGGAAGGATCGGAAACGGCCACGCCGACCTTGGAGACCACGTTGGTCCCGTCGAAGAGGGCGAAGGCCGCTTCGATCGCCAGTAACTCGGACTCGTTGCCGGCGCCATCGACACCGGTGATCCGGGCTTGAACGCTGCGGTTGTCGCCACCGGTGACCGAGTCCAGCTCGATCACGCGCGCGGTCTGGGGCGCCAAGGTCGCGCTCCATTCGGAAACGCCGCTTCGCGGGCCGTCGCTGTCGCTGAGCGAAACCGAGGGAGTGGTGCCGTCCGAAGCGAAGAAGGTGGCCGTCACGGTGAGCGGAGCGTCGAATGAGTCGTTGCGCAGGAAGATCGTGGATTTGAATTGTTCGTTTGCCGAGAGATGGGGGATCCAGGTCGTGCCGTGCCCACCGGCGAAGGCCGTGAGCGACAACCCGAACACACACAGGGAAAACCATTTCAACATCGTGCATGCCCTCCTAGAAGCTCGAGCCGTCGATCGGGTGGTTCAGGTACGGGAAGCCCCCGCCGAACAGGCGCGCGTCGATGTAGGCGCCGTCGGTGTAGGCCGCTTGACCCGAGGGGGCCACCGTTTCGTCCAGCAGGACACCCATGACCACGCGCAGGGCCGCGTCGATCACGTCGTCGCCCGGTCTGCGTCCGTTGGGGAAGCCCGCGTTGTCGCCGGCGAGAACGCCCAGCGGGTTCTGGTCCGCGCGCGCCGTTACCGGCGTCGCGGTATTCAGGCGCAGCATTTCGGAAGCGGTCGCGTTGGCCGGTTGGTTCAGGCCCGGGATGCCGGTCAGGAACACTTGGATCAGGTCATTGCGGGGGAATGAATTGGGCGCGGTCACCCCGAACAGGATTTCGATCAACTCGGGGAAGACCGGATTGGTCACGTAGGTCGCGAAATCGCCGTCGTTCATGGGTTCGCTGAAGTTGAACTTGTTCTTGTCGGGCAGGCCGATGACCACCTCGTTGACCAGGGGGTTGCCCAGCCGCGAGACTTGGTGCCAGCGTCCGAACTCCACGTCCGGATTGTCGAAGGAGGTCGTGCCTTCCGAGGAATCGCCGAACGGGTTGCCCACCGGTTTCCCTTCGGACAACAGCACGCGATTGCGGCGCTTGCTGGCCGTGGTCCAGGCGCCGATGACCGTTTCGCTGCCCTGGGTCAGGTACGAGATCGGGATTTCCAGGGCGATCGAGGTGATGTTCACCTGTTGCAACGCCGAGGATTCCGCGTCGACCGCACCCAGCGGGTTCAGGTTGATCAGGTCGAAGCCCTTGCCGATGTTGAAGACGAAGCCTTCCTGGCGCTGGCCGACGAAGACGCGCCCGGTGGATGCGTCCGGGAGTGCGATGTTGTAGACGTGGGCGTCGGCGTAGGCCGCGTAATCCGGAATGGATTTGGACCCGTAGTTGTCCGACGGCTTGAGGAAGCTCGTCGCATCCGATTCGGCGTTGGTGACGGCGGTTTTGGCGCCGGTGCGGCGATCGCCCGTGATCACGTCGAGGGTGTAGCGTTCTTCGACCTGAACGACGCTGCCGTTGGGAATGTTGTCGGCGGAAAGCGCGCCGATTTGCACCAGGGGAATCGCGACATTGGCGGTCGCGCCTTCATCGCCCACCGGGAGCGTGAAGTTCTCCGCCAGGTTGTTGGAGAAGCGAAATTGGAAGGTGATGTCTTCCACGGCGTCACCGTCGTTATCGATATGGATTTCATATAGGGCGTCTTCGTCCAAGAGAAAATAGTTCGGTCCGCCGTAGGGGAGCTGAAGCGGGTTGTAATTGGCGATGATGGTGACGTAATCTTCGCGTCCCTCTTCGTAGCTGCGGAACATATAGAAATCGGTGCCGTCGGTCTTGGGCAGCTCGAGCGTGTGCGGGGCCTCCCGGTGACTTGAAGCCAGGAGCGTGGAACAGCAGAGCAGGGCCATGGACACGAGAAACGGGTAAAACACATTGCGGCGCATCGGAGCCGTCATGGTGCCTCCTAAAGACGTGGTGCCACCACAACACCCCAGAGACCGAGAACCGTGGCGAGCTATCGATGGGGTAGTTGGGGGGTTTCACACGCCATTACGCCGCGAACCCCGCGATTGGATTTTTTTATTTTCGGCCGTCGCCTGGCGGGGGTTTTCCATAGGTGCAGGGGTGTTCATGCGTAAGTCTTTTCTCACCTATGATTACAGGGTTAACTTTCCATTAACGATGGGTGAGTCGTAACGGGTTGGTTTCTCGAATGTTCACGGGAATCGCGGCGATAAACACCGAGGGACTGAGGAGACAAAAACTACCCAATAGACACCTTCCGGGTTCGTCGTTCGATTCCATGAATTTTGTCCACGGATCCCACGGATATACACGAATTTAGATACCACGGTTCGAATCCCGCCCGCCGGTTTTCTACGGTGACCCGCGACTTCGTCGAAAAAGAACATCAAGCGCAAAGTGCTGGATATAAGAACCTTGCGTGTCTGTATCGCCTCCGGGAACTCTGTGAACTCTCTTGAAACAAACTTGCTTGGAGTCCCCGAATGCCGAGAGATTCGTCGTGCCAGGTAGGTTCATCCGCCGGATGAACTTGTCGAAGCGATCCATGATCAGAGTTCCCGCATGCTTTGAGGATCGGCGCGGCAGTAGGTTGGCCGGCCCGGCCGACACTTCGAAGCGATCCACACTCCGCAGATGCGAGACGCCAAAGAGCGAAGCACCAATAGAAGCAGGAGTTTTGGAATGTGCGACCAGCGGTCGCACCTACCTGGCATGACAACCCTCTCAGGCAGCCGGGACCACCATGCTAGCTCACTCTGCCTTGTTTCATTCTCGAAATCGAGCGGGTTAGCCCGCTGGTGCGTGGCTCTTTTGTAACAAACTCTGTAAAGCTCGAAGATAAAGATAAAAACCTAAAAAAGCGGATGTGCAGGGAGTTCGTCGAAAAATGTCGGCCCGGCGCCCTGGGTGGGCCCGGCACTTACTGCAACGACGCCCCTCTCACAAATGCGGGAACTCCCAAACGATTCGCTTCGATTAGTTACCCACCTGAAACTCGGTGGTCCGGCAATCCGGCCCCCGGCCTGGGCGGCGACTCCGTGGTGAAAAAAGCTGTTGTATAAAGATCACGACACCTATGAAGCAACCACCTCCACCCTGCGATCAGTACATGTCGAGGCGGCCGCGGCAACGGGCGAAGTCCTCCATGTCCGGCTTGGCCCGGTAGGCCGGCACCTGACCCTGGAAATTGGAGGCGACGGGGGCCAAATCGCGTTTGGCCAGAGATTCCAACAGGGTGTCCCGGTAGGTGGTCATCGTGTCGGGTAGATGGGTCGACTCGTCGATGAGCGCCCCCTTCAGTTGGTCGATGGTCAAATTCTTGGCCCCCGACAGTTCGGCCCCGCGGAAGTCGCAGTCCGCGATGATCGCGCCGTTGAAATCGGCGCCCATCAAGTTGGCGCGGTGGAACAGCGATCCGGAGAGGTCGGCGCCGTCGAATTGGGCACCGGCCAGATTGGCGCCCTCGAAGTCCGACTGCCGCGCTTCGGTCTGAATGAACAGGGCCAATTCCAGATTGGCGCAGACCAACTTCGCCTGGGAGATGTTGGCCTCGCGAAAGTCGGCCATACCGGCGTAGACCTTGGTGAGGTTGGCGCCCTCCATGTGCGCCTGCTCCAGGTAGGTCCGCTCGAGCACCGCGCGCTCCAAGGAAGTACGCGTCAGTTTGGCTTTCCATAGGAAGGCCTTGCACAAATTGGCGTGATCCAGAATCTGGCCGCGCAGGTCGAAATCTTCGAGGATCGCATGCTCCAGTTCCATGCCCTTGAGTGACGGCAGCGGCTCTTCGAACTCCTTCAACCTGCGCATGATGCCGACCTTGCGCCAAACGCCCTCCTCGCTGCGCCAAAATCGGAAATCCTCCAGTTGTTCCAGATAGGTCTTCGTGAGGCGCCGCCTGCGCTGTTTCTTGTCCAGCCAGACCAGGACGATGCCGAACACGAAAATGTTCATGAAGGTGTTGTTCAAGACCAAGACGAAGGATCCCCATTCGGTTCCCACGGCCTTGTTGAAAAAAGCGATCACCACGCCCAGGACGGCAAACAGGGAGAGGCTGATCGACAACTGAGGATCGATGCGGAGTCCGGACGTTTTTTTCAAGAGGGAGCCTCCCATGTTTTGGTCTTTGGATGTGAAAATGCGACTATTATAACTGAGTTACGTCAATCGCTCACGAAAGCCGCGAACCCCCCGTTCGCGAAATCCCGCTCGGTGGCGACACCCGCCGTGAGGGCGGACGGTCGCCGATTCCCCTACCGCCGGACCACCTGGCATCGACGCGATATTTCAATGCGCGTCCCTCCCGATGTCGCCCCTGCAATCCGTCCCTTCGATCCGCGTCCTCTCGCGTGCGCGGCACTCGTTTCCACGTCCCAACCGATGTACCTAGGAGCCACCATGTCCGATCAACCTCGCCAGAGACCGACGCTTCCCTCGCAGGAAGAAATCGCCGCCCTGCCCGCCGATGGCGGCTCTCGTTTCAACCGCCTCATCTTCGAATCGAGCCCGTACCTGTTGCAGCATGCGGCAAATCCGGTGGATTGGTATCCCTGGGGCGAAGCGGCCTTCGCCGAGGCGCGCCGTCGCGACGTGCCGGTCTTCCTGTCCATCGGCTACGCCACCTGCCACTGGTGCCACGTGATGGAGCACCAGAGCTTCGAGGACGAGGAGGTCGCGGCCCGCCTCAACGAGGTGTTCGTGTGCATCAAGGTCGACAAGGAAGAGCGACCCGACATCGACGACATCTACATGACGGCCTGCCTTGCCATGAACGGGCATGGTGGATGGCCGTTGACCGCCTTGCTGACCCACGACCGCAAACCGTTTTTCACGGGAACCTATTTTCCCAAGCACGGCGTGGGTCAACGGCCCGGCATGATGGAACTCACGCCGCGAGTGGCCGAGTTCTGGAAGGAAAATCGCGAGGACGTGGAGACCAACGCCGAGCAGTTGACCCGGTACGTCGCCGGCCAAAGCAGCGCCGAACACGCCGAACTGGACGGCATCGATATGCTCCAGCGCGCCGCCGAACAATTGGAAAGTGCCTACGACCCGCGCAATGGCGGATTCTCGGGGGCGCCCAAGTTCCCCACGCCGCATAACTTCTCGACGCTGCTGCGTCATTGGCGCCGCTCGGGCGCGGAAAAATCGCGCGACATGTGCCTCACGACCCTCCATCACATGCGCCGTGGCGGCGTGTTCGACCACGTGGGTTTCGGGTTCCACCGCTATGCCACCGATCCCTTCTGGCTGCTGCCCCACTTCGAGAAAATGCTCTACGACCAGGCGCTGATGGCGATCGCCTGCTGTGAAGCCCACGCGGCGTCCGGTGATACGGCGCTCTGCCAGGTCGCCCACGAGATCTTCGCCTACGTGCTGCGCGACATGACCGCGCCCGAGGGCGGCTTCTACTCGGCCGAGGATGCCGACAGCGAGGGGGTCGAAGGCAAATTCTATGTCTGGAGCCCCAGCGAGATCGTGGCGGTGCTGGGCGAGGCCGATGGCGCGCTGTTCAATCGGGTGTTCAACATCGTGCCCGAGGGGAACTTCCGCGAAGAGGCGACCGGTCGCAAGACGGGCGACAACATCCCCCACCTGATCAAGACCTGGCCGGAACTCGCCGCCGAGCTGGAACTGGATGAAGCCGATCTGCGCAGTCGCATGGAGGCCTGTCGACAAAAACTGTTCGATCACCGTGAGACGCGCATCCACCCGCTCAAGGACGACAAGGTCCTCACCGACTGGAACGGTCTCATGATCGCCGCACTGGCCATGGGGGCTCGCTACCTGCAAACGCCGAAGTATGCGGAAGCCGCACGGCGCGCCGCCGATTTCCTGCTGACCCATCTGCGCGACGAGCACGGGCGCCTGCTGAAGCGCTGGCGCCTGGGCGATGCCGGGCTACCGGCCCACTTGGACGACTACGCCTTCGTCGTTTGGGGCCTGCTGGAGCTCTACCGCGCCACCTTCGAGACCCGTTACCTCGCCGAGGCATTGGCGCTCACGGAAACGACGCTCCACCATTTCCGCGGAGACAACGGCGGCTTTTTCCTGACCGCCGACGATGGCGAGGAACTGATCGTCCGCAGTCAAAAGATCTACGACGGCGCGCTGCCCTCAGGCAATTCGGTGATGATCTGTAACCTGGCCGCACTCAGCCGTTTAACGGGACGGATGGAGTTGGATCAAGCGGCCCGCGAGACGGCTGCGGCATTTGGGCAGTCGCTGCGCACGGGGCCCTCCGGCCACAATCTCGCGATTTGCGGTTTCGACTTCCTGGCCGGCGGCAGTCGCGAAATCGTCATCGCCGGTGCGCGCGATGCGGCCGATACGCAGGCCTTGATCGAGCGCGTGAATCAGGGATTTCGACCCTTCGAGGTGGTCCTGCTGCACGATCCCGACGACGCGGCCCTGGCCGACCTGGCGCCGTTCGCTGCCGGCCAGAAGCCCATCGACGGCAAAGCCACGGCCTATGTCTGCGAGCAGTTCAGTTGCCGGGCGCCGGTCACCGAGCCCGAGGACCTTGCCGCCCAGCTCGGCTGACCTGCCCGGTTGGGCTTTCGGAAAGATCCGGAGGACCCGTTTCGAAAATCCTGCGTTTCCGGTTGGAACTTGCTAGAATCGCCATTCACAGTTCCCTTCATTTCGAAATACATCGAGGAGTGCTGCATGCTTTCACCCTCCGTCCTGCTCTCCGGCCTGTTGCTGTTTCAAGGTGACCGCGAGAAGTCTCCCTGGCAGATGATCGTGAGCGGCGAACTCGACGCCCTGATCGGCAATGTCGTCAACATCGTCATGATTTTGGCGATGCTCTACGTGATTCGCCTGGCTTTTAAAAGCGGAGGCCTGACCTCGACACCGGGCGCGGATGTCCAGAGTCTCGCGGAGGGGCAGAAAACACTCATCGAACAGAACCGTCAGATCATCGAGTTGCTGGACATGATCAACGACAACGGCAACGTGAACACCGACTACCTGCTGGAGGCCCTGGGGGGCCGGTCACCCAAGGGCGCCGAATCCACGGGCGTACGAAGCGGATCGGCCAAGACCGCTCATACCGCCCCGGCGGCCTCGTCGCGCCATACCGGCCAGGCCAAGGCCTCCGCGCCAGTCCCCAAGCCGGCCGCGCCCAAACCGGCTGCGAAGCCCGTGATCGCGGCGGTGGCGCAACCCGCCGCACCCGCGCCCAAGGCCGCATCCTCCGGACTGGAACAGGGCCTGAAATTGTTGGCCGAGCGCGACAGCGATTACCGCGGCCAGCTTCTCAAATGTCGCGATCTCCTGGTTCCCGAACTGAACGGTTCGCGGGAGGGTGAGGTCGCGACGGCGTTGTCGGAGGCCCTCTTCTGGTTGGGCGACGTCGCCGTGGACGACGCCGACAAGGAGACCTACCACAAGGAGGGTGTGGACTACGGCAAGCGGGCGGTAGCGCTGCTGCCCCAATCGGTCGAGGCCAATCTGTGGTACGCGGCCAACATGGGCTCCCACGGCGTGGCCCGAGGCATCATGTCCAGCCTGTTCTATTTGGACGACATCTTTAAATTCGGCAGCAAGTCCATGGATTTGGACAAGCTCTTTTTCCATGCCGCGCCCCTGCGCCTGATGGGCCGTTTCTATCACCAATGCCCACCGTGGCCGGTGGGCAAGGGCGACAAGAAGAAGGCCGAGCAACTTCTGAAAGAGGCGGTGCGCCTGGGACCCGATTTCTACCTGAACCACCTCTATCTGGCGGAGCTGTATCTGGACCAGCGCAAAAAGCGCGAGGCCCGCGAGCTGTTGACGCCCATCGCCGATGGCGAGCCCAACCTCTTGCCGAATTACCAGGCCCTGGTGCTCAAACAGTGCCGCGAGATTCTTCGGAAGGTGACCTGACGGCGTCTTCCACCTCCAAGCGGTAGCGTCCCAGGCCGATGGGCGCGCCCTTGCCCACACCGACGAACTGACCCAGCCAAAGCCAGGGCCAAAACGGTTCGAGCCGATCACCTTCGAGGGTCAGGATTCCGACCAGGCCGCCCATGGCCCGTTTGTGCTTGCCCGGGAAATCGCCGTCGCGCCAGGACAGATCGGCCGTGACGCCGCGAATCGCTGCGGCCTCCTTGATCAGGGCCCGGAAGTCGGCTCGTGGTTGCCTGCCGCCGTGGCAGGCGCAAAGCATGGAGATCCGTCGCGTCAACACCCGGAACATCATGTGGAAGGCAAAGGTGTCGGGATACACCAGTTCCTTGGCGAATTTCAACCGGGTCGGCGTTTCGAAGACCAGCCGGACACGGCGCGGCGCCGGTGGAATCACCATCGCGTCCGGAGTCTGAGGCGGCTCCTGCCAGGCGCCGTCCCAGGTGGCCAGCCGCTCGCCGCTGAGGGACAGTTGGATCACGCGTCGCAGCCGCAGACGGCCCGACCCGAACTGAAAGCTGCGTGCCTGCATCGATTGCAGGCCGTCGAACAGTCGCGCCACGTCGTAGGGGCCCGAGCCGAACAGTGAAAAGTCCACCTCCACCGTGCGGCCGACGAGCAACTGGTGCCAGTCCGCCTTGAGACTGGGCCGGATCACCCAGGGGTTGGGCGGCTTCGAACCGCGGACCAGCGGCATTTGAAAGTCGCGATCTTGATTCTCGAAAAGTTGGCCGAACAGGCAGGTCCGGGGGTGTTCGCAGCCCACGCAGGTGCCGTGGCCCAATTCGCAGAAGTGGTTGCGCCAGTGGCGGGTCAACATCGAGCGCCACAAGTGACCGGGAAAGTGTGGCGCTTTCGCGCGCCGAAGCACGGCGAAACGCATGCGGAACCGGCTCATGGGGAGGCCCGGTTCCCGCGGGTTTGGGGTTGGGGAGGTCGTGTCTTTGGATTCCTTCGTTTTGTCGTGTGCCGGTTTGGGATCCTGGTCCCAAGGAAGAGAAGTCATGAATCAAACTCGTCGCAATAGAAATGAAAAGGCGGCGAGCGGACGAACCGGGCCCATTCCCGGAAATGCGTGTCGCGATCCTTTCAGGCTGTTCCTGGGGGTCGCGGTGTCACGAGATCCTGGGCGCGTCGGGTCGAACCGGGCGAACTGCCATTCGCCGCCTTTTCTTTCTAGGGCGTGAGTTCTCGGAAAATGATTTACATATTTTTTGAAGACGTGAATTGCAGAGAATGTAGCTGCATTCTTTCACTTCAGGTTTTTATTCGCGAAGCTCCATTTTGTTCTGTTTCGCTCGTCGCGCGGTGACGCCGGGTCACCCATTCGGTCCAGCAGGCTCCCATAAGAATCGCGAACCATCGAGGTGGGCGGCCAGCTCGGTTTCGAGGACGTCCTTTCGGTCGTTTTCTGTGGTTTCCTCGCCGGGTCAGCCCTTGCTCGGTTCGGCGGGGATTTTGGTGCACTGATCGAAAACCAACACCCAGCCCTTCTCGGTCCGGCGAAAGATCAACGAGACAAACAACTGGTTGTGATAGGGTTTGCCGCCGCGGTCGGCCTCGTGATAATCGGACTTGACCAGTGCGTAGCCCATGCCCTGGGATCGGTGTTTTTTGAGGACCTCGTGTTTCATGGTCCAGCCGCTTTGAGCGAACCAGCTCTTGTGCATGGTTTTGTAGGCTTCGGCGGTGTCCGATTTCTGACCGCTGGGCAGGATCAGGATCAGTTCGCCCTTGTCGGGCAGGGTCGCCACCAGATTGTCGAAGTTTTTATCGCGAACGGCGGCCAAATGCTTTTCGAGCGCTTTGTCGAAGCTGGAGTCGTCAGCGTCGGCGGCATGGAGCTGGGCGGCGAGGGCCAGCGTGAGGAAGCAGATGATCAAGGTACGGACGATGCGCGTGGCGTTGCGGTGATACATTTCGGATCCTTTGAAAGTTTGTAAAAGGGTGAAACCATTCTAGCAGGCGTCGGCTGAGCGGGACCTCGGCGAGTTCGGCATTCCCCAATGGCAGCGCCAAGCGCGGCGGGCCGACCGCCTGGATCTACCGCCTGAACGCGGAGGGAAGCCAGATTACCGCCTTCCGGGGAATTCCCGACCCCTTTGCGAAGGTGTTCGATATGGCCCTGGGTTCCGATGGCCACCTGTTCCTGACCGGACAGGCCAGCGACGGCTTCGCAACGACGCCTGGCGCCTTTCTGCAAGAAATGTATGGTCAATCCGCATTTGTCATGAAGGTCACCTCGGACGCATCGGAGGTGGTTTACGCGACCGGCGTGGTGGCCCAGGGCAATTCCGTGGGCCAAGCACTGCTGGTGGACGAAGCCGGCCAAGTGATCCTGGCCGGTCAGACGAGAAGCCAAAACGGAACCCTTCCCGTGCCGGCCGGCGCGTTCGACACCGTATCGGAAGGGCGTAACGAGGGCTTTGTCTGTCGCTTCGATGCTGCCGGTGCCAATCTTTTGGCGGCGACCTGGTTGGGCGGTGACGACCTCGACATTCCCTATGGTATCGCCGCCATGAGCCAAGGCGAGATCGTCGTGGTCGGAGAAACGCGGTCGACGGAGTATCCCACCAATCGCGATTGGGGCACCCAGTTCGGCACCACGGAAGGCGATCATTGGTTTGTTACGCGGCTCGACGCGTCCTTCGGGACATCGCCCTTCAGTACGGTGCTCGAGATGTATGGGGACGAGTCCACTGCGGACGTCGCCGTGGACGAAACCGGTGCCGTGTACCTGTTGGGCCAATCCAGAGCCCCGGATTTTCCTACCTCTGAGGGTGCCTATCAATCGGATCTCGCGAATACTTACGACATCGTCGTCAGCAAGCTGAGTTCGGACGGCTCGCAACTGCTGTTCTCCACCTATCTCGGTGGGAACGCCTGGGATTTCGGGCAGGCCATCGCCGTCGCTCCCGATGGTCGGGTGATCGTCACCGGCAATGTCCGCTCCACCGATTTTCCGACCACCGACGGTGTCATCGACCCTACGCCGCCCGAAGAGGACCGCGAGGACATCTTCGTGGCGAAGCTGAGCGCCGACGGTACCAATTTGGACTACAGCACCTTCCTGGGCGAAGCGCGGGGAGAGGTCCGCGACCTGACAGTCGACGGTGAGGGCAACGCGCTCATAGCCGGCCGTGGTTTCAACTGGCCGGTGACACCTGGCGTGTTTACCGGAACCCGTTCGGGTTCTGGACCGGTCCTGATGCTGATCTCGTCCGACGGCTCGACCATTCTGAAAGGCACCCATCTGGGATTCGGTGATGGAGGCGACCTGGCCTCCAGCGTTGCACTGGACGCTTCGGGTGCCGTCTACATGGCGGGGACGACGTTCTATGGCGACAATTTTCCTCATACCCAGATCGTGGGAACCCTCTACGAAAACGATGGCTGGTTTCTGAAGCTCTCGCCCTCCTGGGAAACGATGGAGTACGGCTTGTTGTTGGGGAGTGACCACGGCGATCAGGATGAAATCGTGGATCTCGCCCTGGATGGCGAGACCAGCGTGTATCTGACCGGAAACACCCAGTACATCGGGGGTTCCGGGGAGCCTTGCGGTGAAACCAATTACCTGGACCGGGCCTTTGTGGTTCGAGTCGATCCCGAGAACGGCGGCCTGGTCTGGAACCAGTGTCTTGGCGGTAACAGATCGGAAGAGGCCCGCGATATCGCGGTAACCGGGACCGGGCGGATCTTTGTGTCGCTGGACACGTCGTCCAACGAATTCGCCCTGTCCGAGGATGCCTTCGACACCACCTTCAACGGCCTGCGAGACGCCTTGCTGGTGGAACTGGATCAGGACGGCAATCAGGTCTACGCCACCTACATCGGCGGCGCGGACGAGGATTATGCCGATGGGCTCGCCGTGACAACGGACGAAAATCCGGTTCTGGCCGGGTTCACCCGTGGCGACATGCCGGTGACCGCGGGCACGGTGCAACCCGCCCCGACCGGATCCTACAACATGTGGGTCATGAAACTCCTGATCGGCTGTAGCGCACCGGGTCACCTGCGGCCACCTTCGCGCTTGCAGGCTTGCATCGGCGACAACCTGGAACTCCAGATTCCGGTCACGGGATCGCAACCGATGGCCTTCCAGTGGTTCAAGGACGACGTTCCGATCGAGGGCGCGACCATGGCGACCCTGGTGCTGACCGACCTCGATCTCTCGGACGCCGGTTCCTACACCCGCGAGGCTTCCAACGACTGCGGCACCTCGACGAGCCAGGCCATCGAGGTCCTGCTCGAAACGCCGTCCGAGGAGGATCGCGTCGTGCTGACCCCTCCGGTTCAGAGCCTGGGTTTGCGACCTTCCACCTTCTCCTATTGGCTATCCTGCGAACGCGCGGACGACAGCACCCGGTGGATCGTTCCGGAACAGGTTACCGCCAGCGAAGAAGGTAATTACCTGCTCGTTCAAAGCGCGGAGCCGGGCCGCCATGCGATTGGCTTGGAAGTGACGGCCGCCGGGGAATCGGGTACCCTCCTGCGCCAAGCGATGCTTTTGGTGCCCGCCCAGGACGCGTTCCGCGACTACAACGGCGACGGCATGAACACCCTGGCCGACTGGTGGTCCTTGGCGACGCACTGGAACACCGATTACGCGCTGGATCCCAACGACGACGGGTCGATCGACGTTCTGGACTTCTTCTACCTGGCCATCGATCCGGTAGATCAGGCGGCGAGTCAATCCGGCGAGTAGTCGCCTCCACGACGGCTCGGTTTTCCGAGCCGTCATTTCCCCATCTTTCTTTGAAAATGTCACCTGTCATGCTCGGAGGCCTGCGGCGGCAAAGGTTCAGCAGGGGCGGCAAGCCGGCCCGGCCGACACTTCGAAGTGCGTACATCGGGAGTGCCCGCATCTTGGAGATGGTTGCCATGCCCGGTAGGTTCAGCGGCCCGCTGAACTTGTCGGAGTGACATAGTCCAAGGTACCCGCATCTTGGAGAGAGCCGTCGCCGCGGTAGGTTGGTCACGGGCGGTATGCCCGCTGGGCCGACACGTCGAAGTCGTTCCTCTCGGAGTGCCCGCATCTTGGAGAGAGACGTCGTGCCCGGTAGGTTCAGCGGCCCGCTGAACTTGTCGGAGTGACATAGTCCAAGGTACCCGGATCTTCGAGAGAGCCGTCGTCGCGGTAGGTATGCCCGCTGGGCCGACACTTCGAAATCGTTCCTCTCGGAGTGCCCGCATCTTGGAGAGAGACGTCGTGCCCGGTAGGTTCAGCGGCCCGCTGAACTTGTCGGAGTGACATAGTCCAAGGTACCCGGATCTTCGAGAGAGCCGTCGTCGCGGTAGGTTGGCCCGCTGGGCCGACACTTCGAAGGTGACGTGTGTAACAGAGAAGAGTCCCGCCAAAGAGCGAAGCCGATACTTACCTTGGCCACGGGTCATCCAAGCGAGCCTGCTCAGATCAAAAACGATGGTCGAGAAATCCAGGGACGCGACCAATCTGCTTCGCTCTTTTCCAGCTCGATTTTGCGAAGACTGGGCCGCTTCGAAGTGTCGGGCTGGCAGCCATACCGGCCGTGCCCAACCTACTGCAACGACGCCGCTCTCGTAAATGCGGGAAGGCCCACGCGATTCGCTTCGATTAGTTACCCATCCGAAAACCGAGCCCCGGCCTGAGCAACGACTCAGGGGCGGTTAGCCCGCCTTCGCCCAACGAAAAAAGCGGCGCGATGCACTGGGCATCGGCCGCTTTCGCTTGCCTCGTTCGTGGGAAGGACGGGCGCGTCGCGCTTTTGGCGTCCGCACCCGCGCGAATCAGTTGTCGCAGGGATAGGAATCGTCGGTGTTGATGTACTGGTAATCCAATACGTCGATGAAGCCGTCGCCGTTGGGGTCGCCCACGTAGGTGTTGCGCCACTCTTCGGCCAACATCCACAGGTCGGCCATGGTGTTGCACCCGTCGCCGTCCAGGTCGTCGAAGGCGCTGTTCTCCGAGACGAGCACCAGTGCCTGATCGCTGACGGTGCTGCCCGCGGAGGGCTGCTCTACCTCGATCTCGACCAAGGTGGTTTCGGCGAGACGTCCCGAGAATGCGTAGTCGGTGTTGCCCGTGCCCAAGACACTGCCGTCGTTCATGTTGTACCAGGTCACGTTCAACGAATCGCTGAAGCACGAAATGTTGGAACGCAGGGTGATCGGCAAGAGACCCTGGGCGATCACGGGTGGCGAAAGCGTGACACCCAACTCGCCGTCGAGGGTGAGGGTCACTTCGCGGGAACGGATCAGGCCGCAGGCGTTGCGCGCGGTACACTCGTAGCGACCCGCCTTGTCCGGCGAGTCCAGGTTGACCGACAGGGTGTTCGAGTTGGTGTTGGGCAGGTCGTTACCGTTGAACCGCCACATGTACACGATCTCTTCGCTGCTGGTGGCGTCGGCCCGCAACGTCACGACGTCTCCCAGACATTGGGAGGAACTCTGGGGCTCCAGGGTGAAGCGCGGCAGGTCGCGAACCAGGACCACGGCCACGCTGGACGTCGCCGAGCCGCACGATTCGGACGACACCACGAGATCGTAGGCGCCGGCATCTTCGGGCTCCACCCGGTTCAGTTCCAAGATTCGGGAGGTCGCGCCCGGAATGTTCTGGCCGTTCTTGCGCCATTGATAGGTGAACCCGGTTTCGTTGACCGTCGCGCTCAGGGTCACGTCTTGCCACTGACAGATGGTTTGACCCTCGGGCTGGCCCGTGATCAGCGGCCGATCCAGCACGGTCAGAAAGGCGCTGGAAGAGGTGACCTCGTTACAGGAATTGCTGACGACACAGGAGTAACTGCCGAGGTCCCCCGGCTGAACGTTCGTGAGGTTCAGGGTCGCGGTGTTGGCGCCCTGGATATTCTGGCCGTTTCGGCGCCACTGATAGGACAGCGACGAGCCGGTTGCCGCGACCGAGAAGGAGATCGAGGCATCGGTGCAGACTTGGGTGCCCTGGGGGTGGCTGGTGATCGCGACCCCTTCGCCGACGCTGAGCGACACGGCCGAGGTGGTGACCGCATTACAGTGGCCGGTGACCAGGCAGTCGTAGTTGCCCGCGTCGGCCAGGGTGAGGTTGCTGAGGTGCAGGTTCGCGGAAGTCTGTCCCGCCATGACCTGGCCGTTCTTGCGCCATTGGTAGGTCAGGCCGCTGCCGTCCGCGTCCACGCTCAGGGTGACGTTCTGGCCGGTACAACTGTTTTGCGAGACCGGCTGGGTCGCGATGCTGACGGATTGGTAGACCGTCAAGAAACCCGAATTGGATTGGACCGAGCCGCAACCGTTGGAGACCGTGCAGGAGTAGTTGCCGGACTGGCTGACCTGTAGATTGGGGAGGGACAGGCTGGCCGAGGTGGCGTTGGCGATCGGCTGACCGTCCTTGTACCACTGGTAGCTCAAACCGCTGCCGGAGGCGGTCACGGTCAAGGTTCGGTTACCGCCTTCGCAGGCGGCTTGTTGCAGGGGATGCACGCTGATCGACGGCAGGTCGCAGGCCTGGGGCAGGCAGGAGGGATTGCTGCTCGCGCGGCTGACGACGTGATCGCTCATGCGTGAGGCGACCCGTTGGGGCTCCACCCCGTGGGCGTGATTCACGCCGAAATTCATCGCGATGTTGCGAATGCCGCCGCTGAGCAGGTGACAGTAACTCATGATGGTGCCGCATCCGGCGCCGGTCTGGCCGCAGGGCAGCGATGCGGCTCCGCTGTAACAGCCGCTTTGCGAGCCATAGCACTTGTCGATCGGTTCGCTGTTGCCGCCGATGCCGCCGTAACAGTGGGTGTGGGGAGAATTGAAGTTGTGGCCGATCTCGTGGGCGACCACCACCGTGTCCCAGAGGACTTGGGGGTTGTCGATGTTGAAGTTTCCGTTCAAGGAGCCGCTCAGCCCATAGGCGCCGCCGTAGTTGTCGGTGGCGTTGCCGGAAATGGAGCAACTTCCTTTCGGGTAGTTGAAGCCGCCCCGGCACAGGACGCCAACCCAGGCGATGCCGCCACCGCTGCGTTTGCCGCTCATGAAGTGCGCGATGGTTCGGGTGGTTCCGGAATGATTGTCGTTCCAATACTTCCCGAATTCGTAAAGGCCGCAACTGGTTGACGTGGCTGACCAGGGGTCGCTGCTCGTCTCCCAAATGGATACGTCGCCGACCACCAACGCGGTGTTGACGTCGCGTTCGTAGATGCCGCTCAGGTAACCGAAGATATCGCCGATGTAGTCCAGCGCGTCCTGGCGGTTGCCGAACATTTGAAAATACTCGTAGTCGGTTTCGACGGCGATCGTGGCGAAGTAGGCGCCGCCGCGTTTGCCCAGGCTCGGTTGGTTGCCCGGTACTTCGTGGTCGGGCCCGGCGTTCCGTTTGTCGGCGGGAACCGCGATGTCGTCGGTACCGCACGCATAACCATTTTCGTTGCCCGCCAGAATCTCGTCGCCGGATACCTCGCGATAACCCAGGCTCTGGCCGCGGCGTTGGGCGTCGCCTCCGTCGTCCAGGACCCAGTAGCGACCGCCTCGAGTCACCAGGCCGCGAACGCCGCCCTGCTCCCGTACCGACAGAAACGCGTAGGAATTCGGTTCGCCCGCGATCTGCCCTTTGAAATAACGGTGACCCGGCATGGGCTCGCGGATTTCGCCGGCATCGGTGTGGACGATCAGTTGGGCGTCGGGTGCAAATACTTCGAAGCGGGTAAGTTCCAAACTGTCCAGTGAACGATTGAGGCCAAATTCAAAACCATGAATATGTAATTCTTCTTCAAATGAAACATTTTCGGCCACACGGCCGAGATCCTGGTTGGAAATATCTATATCCACTACCTGGAAATCGTTGGACCACGCCAACGTAGTGGAGCAAGCGAAAAAAATACAAACAAGCGCGCGCATCGAGCGGACCAAAGGTCTACCTCCCCCCCAAATTACCGAAGCGCAAATAGCCTCGTACGACGAAGATATCAGGATGCCGAACGGCCTGGATCAAGGGTTGGGACTCAGTGATCGGCCTCACGTGGCTGTGCTTTTTTTGCAATTATGTCTCGGTACAGACGGCTTTGTAACGATGCTCACGTAAGATTTCTTGGGAAAATGTCTGAAATACGCCTCGAAAATGACAAAGAGACCGACGAATGCCCCGGTTTTGAATTTAATCGGGGTTGATTTTTTGCGGTTTGGTGACGGTTCTTTCATTTGGGAATGATCGGCCGGGTGTGAAAAAGAGAGGCCGCAAAGGTTGACAGCACTCGTTCTCCGATTTTAAGGTAGAGACATTCATTCTTTTCAAATGTAGCCGACTTTCTCTCGCACCGTCATGCCGAACATCTTCGCGGACAAGGGTTCCGTTCAGGCGAAGGTCTCTCCGTGCCCCAGCCTGTCTCATCCTCGTCCCCTCAACGACGCACATCTCTTCGAAAGAATCCCTTTCTCGAAATTCTTGGCGGTAACCGCAGCGCGGGCCTGGTTGCCCTCGGTGGCGGATACCTCGATTCCGGTGTTCGAGCACCGACTTCCGTAATGTGCACGCCAACGCCCACCCTGAACGGGGAAGTGCCCGGAATCGGGCATGTCGACGGGTTGGGCCGGACGACCGGTTTCTGGGGGCGGGTTTGGGCCAAGGACGGACCTTTGGAGAATTGGCTGAAACCCGATGCCCGGCGCCGGTCACTTACCTAGAGGGGGGACGGTGCGTCGTCCAGGCGATTCGTTCCAAAAAACTTCGATTCTGGATAGAGATTATTTTAGGTGGTTAGGTATGGTTTTTCGTCATGTCCATGCGGGTCTCGACCTTCGAAGAGGACCCGTCACCACGATTGCGGCCGATCTCGGATCCTTGGGGTCCCATCGATCGAGCGGGTGCGTTGGAAACCGTCGACACATCGTATGGCTCGCCATGTCGTTGCTGTTGCTCTCGGCTCCGGTCCTGGCTCAGTTGAATCACAACGGCCAGGCTTTTCAACCCGTGAACGCCCAGGGCCTGTTGCAACAGGCGCAATCCCAGGTCATTTCCCTCGATCGCGATTTGGCCCACCTGGCGCTGGCCAGCAAGACCCGGGGAACGCCGTTCCGCTTTCAGATGCACCCGGATTTCGCGACCCCCCGCTTCATGACCGGCGTCCTGAGCGAGCCCAGTGACGCCAAACCCGAGGAACTCGCGATCGCCTTCCTCGAACGCCACCGGGCCCTGTACAAGCTGGCCACCGAGGAACGGTTCGTGGTCGCCGACGTGACCCGCGACGAATTGGGGTTCAGTCACGTACGGCTCAATCTCTATCGCGGCGATCTCGAAGTGTGGCCGGCCCAGGTGATGGTGCATCTCAACCGCGCCGGCCAGGTCGAAATGGTCAACGGCAACGTCCGTTCGGCGGGCTTGTCCCACGCCAAAGCCGCGATCACCGATCGCCAGGCGGTGGCGGCGGCGATCGCAGCGGTCAATCCGCGGGTGCGGCACGAAACGGAGACCCGATTGATGATCTACGACTGGCAGGTCGCCGAGCCACGGCTGGTCTATCGAGTCGAAGTCCGGGCCAAAGGCATCAATCCACTGCACACGGAAGTCTATGTGGACGCTGCAGATGGATCGATCGTGAATCGTATCGATAACATTTGCAATTGGAATCCTCACGCGGTCGACAAAGAGCCTGCCCACATTCTCGATCATCCTCCCGTCGCACCGGGCGACCTGCTCGGCTCGCCTGAAAACGAAGCGGAAGCGCGCAAACGCGCCGCCGTCAACTGCACCGTGTTCCCGACGTTGGCCGGCGATCAGACCGCCACCGTCAGCGGTTACAACTCGAACGGCGAGATCCTGCTGATCAACACTTCCAAGGCCATGTTCCCCGGTAACCTGGATACCAATACCCTCGCCGGCACCATCTACGTTCTGGAATCGAACCACACCAACCAGCCGATCGGGGTTTCCAAGGATCCCAACGGCGACATGGTTTTCAACGACGCCACCGAGACCCATGCGGCCGGTGCCGTCGCCTACCTGATGAGCAAGACCTACGATTGGCTGCAGAGCACCTTCAACCGCAACAGCTACGACGGCAACGGTTCGGCCATGCGCATCTTCGTCAATTTCCGGCAGGATCCCAACCAGGGATTCGACAACGCCTATTGGAACAATCGCGAGCTGGTTTTCGGGGACGGCGGCCAGATCACCCGCAACTGGGCCTTCGCGCTGGATTTCGCCACGCACGAAATTTGTCACGCGATTACCTCCTCCTCCGCGAACCTGATCTACCAATTCCAGTCCGGCGCACTGAACGAATCGTTCTCCGACATGTACGCCACCACCCATGACGACGCCAACTGGCTGATCGGCGAGGCGATCACCATCCAGGAAGTGTTCGGTGCGCCCGCCCTGCGGTCCATGTCCGATCCCAGTCAGGGCCTGGCTCAGGGCAGCAACGGCTGGCAGCCGAGCCATATGAACCAGTTCCAGAACCTCCAGGCCAACTTCGACAACGGCGGGGTCCACATCAACAGCGGCATCATCAACCAGGCCTACTACCAGATCGCCCAGGCCATCGGCCGCGACAAGGCGATTCAGATCATGCACCGCGCCTTGACCAATTACCTGACCCGCAACAGCGAGTTCGTGGATGCCCGGGCGGCGGCCGAGCGTGCCGCCGGCGACCTCTACGGGGACGCCGAGCGGAACACCGTCAGCACCGCGTTCGGCAACGTGGGCATCGGTACGGGCGGCAGCGACACGGGCGGGCAGGCGACCGCGACGACGCTCTACTATCCGTTTACCGCGCCCTTCGAGCGCTATGGCCTGAATTACAACAACACCTTCACCATTACCAACGTCACCGGCCAGACCGTCAGCGGAACCGTGACCTGGTACGCCGCCAACGGCACCGCCACGGCCAGTACCCAATTCAGCCTGAATCCGCACGCCTCGACGTTCGGGTTCTCCGAGGCCGGTGATCACTGGATCAAGGTCGAGGCCGACAACCAGATCGTGGGCAGTTACATGCACATGACCAGCGACGGCAGCAGTTGGTCGCTGATTCCCGCCACGCGCTTCATCGCCAACGGCATGTTCATTCCCCACGTCGCCACGGGCGCCAATTTCTGGACCGTCGGCGCCGTCGCCAACGTGGTCGACACGCCCTCCAACGTGCTGTACCTGGACAACCTGGATCAGCCCTGGACCGTCGCGGTCAATACGATCAACAACGGGCTCGCCTTCGACTTCGAACAGGATCTCTACGGGACCTTCCCCGACGTCAGCCAGGTGGGCGGGCTCTGGGGCTTTTTCGTCAATTTCGATCTCACCGCCGAGAAGGTGCTCGAACACAACATGACGGGCGCCGAGATCTTCGGTCGCAAGGATGCGGCCCAATCGGCGGGACTGATCATGGACGCCACCAGTGGACGCAACCTGTTGTTCACTCACGTGGCGGCGGATACTTCCACCTTCTGGACCGGATACTCGATCGTCAACCTCACGGGTGAAAGCAGCGCGGTCAACTTCCTCTCGTTCAACGACCAGGGCCAGACGCTGGCCAATCAGGTGGTGAACATCGGGCCCTTCGGCAAGTTGTTGGCGGTGACGGGTGACTCGCTGGTGCCCACCGGCACCTCGTGGTTCATGGTGTTGGGTCTGTCCGAGTCCACCTCGCTGGCCGGAATGGAGTTGTTCGGCACCCTGGACAACCGCAGCTTGGCGGGCTTCCAGGCCACGCCCAATACCAGCAAAAAATTCTACTTCCCGTTCGTGATCAGCGGCAGTGTCAGCCAGCCGACGGCTTTCGCCAACCTGCCCGCCATGTTCACGGGCATCTCGGTCATCAATCCCAACTCGGCGCCGGCCAACATCACGATCCGGGTCTACAACCACGAGGGCGGCACCGCGGCGGGCACGGCCACGCTGCAGCCGGGCAACAAATTGCTGGGCCTCCTGCAGACGCTGCTGAATGTCACCAACTTCTACGGCTACGTGGAAGTGGAATCCGATCTGCCGGTGGCCGGCTTTTCCCTTTCCGGCTACCTGAACGGACAGGAGCTGGCGGCCAACCCGATGGTCTCTTTCGAGTGATTTCGGGCGCGGGCGTCAGCGGGCGCCCGCCTCGGCGTGCCGCATGACCAGCGCGGTGTTGATACCGCCGAAACCCATGCTCAGGCTCAGGGCGTGCCTCATGTCGTGGGGTCGCGCCCCGTCCCTGACCCAGGCGAGATCCGGACGGATCGGATCTTCCAGGTTGCGACACGGGTGGAGCCGACCGGCATCCATCTGTACCAGGGTGGCGATGACTTCCACGGCACCCGCGGCCGTCAGGCCGTGACCGGTGACCGACTTGGTGGTGTTCAGGGGGGCATGACCGAGTCCGGCGGTGGTGAGGGCCGCGAGTTCGGTTTCGTCGCCGATGGTGGAACCGGTGCCGTGGGGGTTGACGTAATCGATGTCCGACGGTGCGAGGCGTGCGCCTTCGAGTGCTTGCCGAATCACCCTGAGTTCGCCGTCGAAGGAAGGGTCCGGATTGCGGTTGGCGTCCATGGTGACGGCCCAGCCCGCCAGGTGGGCATGGGGTCGGACACCGCGGGCTTCGGCCGATGCGGCGCGTTCGATCACGACGACGCCACAGGCCTCGCCGTAGATGAAGCCGTCGCGCAGGCGGTCGAACGGGCGGCAGGCACGGTCGGGATCGTTTGCGAACCGCTCGGATCCCATGGCGCCCAGTGCCCGAAACCCGGCGCACTCGAAGTAGGAACAATCCATCAAGGCACCGACCGCGATGCAGGCGTCCACCAGCCCCGAGGCGACCGCCTCGGCGGCCCGGATGATCGCCAGTTGGCCACTGGCGGAGGCCCCGCCGACCGTTTGGGCGAAGCCCCGAATGCCGAATTGCTGGGTGCAGAGGCCGCAGATGTCGCTGTCGAGGAAATTGAGGGCGTAGGTGGGACGGAGAAAGGCGAGGCGATCGGCGTAGGCCGTCTGAGTGAGCACCAGCTCCCGTTGTTGGACGTTCGAACCGCCGATCACCAGGCCGATGCGATCGGGCCCGATCTCGTCCAAGCGGGCGTCGCGCCAGGCTTCGCGAAGCGTGATCAGCGCGGTTTTGCCGGATAGGGTGGCGGTGCGCCAAAGCTTGCGCGAGAGGTCGTCGGGCATGTCGAAATCCGGAAGTTCCGCACCGATGAAGCGGGTTTCGCCACGTTGCCGGCCGTCGCGGGCCATGATCCCGAAGGCGTGGTCGCCGCGCAGCAGCGCGGCCGTGAAGGCCGGGATACCCATACCCACGGCCGTGCTGATGCCGATGCCGGTGACGACGGGCCGGTCCTGCCTGGTGGAATTCATCGAATGCACCATCCTTTGCAGCATATGGAAAAGGGGAGAACGGCGCACACTTTAGCACGGGCACGGCGTTCGCGAACATGCGAAGCACGCGATTTTCACCGACTTTGGCGGGCCGGGCGAGACTCGGGGATGAGCTCTCTTGAGACAAATTCGCCTGGAGTTCCCGAATGCCGAGAGATTCGTGGTGCCCGGTAGGTTCAGCCGCCGGCTGAACTTGTCGAAGCGATCCGCGCATCGCAGGTTCGAGACTTGAAAGAGAGAAGCACAGCCCATTGCGGGAGCATTGGAGCATTCGGCTTCGGAATGTGCGACCAGCGGTCGCACCTACCTGGCACGACGACCCTCTCTGACAGCCGGGAACAGCATGCTGGCTCGCTTCACGTTGTTTCTTTTTAGAAATTGAGCCGGGTATGCCCGCTGGTGCGTGGCTCTCTTGAAACAAATTCGCCTGGAGTTCCCGAATGCCGAGAGATTCGTGGTGCCCGGTAGGTTCAGCCGCCGGCTGAACTTGTCGAAGCGATCCGCGCATCGCAAGATCGAGTGGTAAAAGAGCGAAGCGGATAAGTTGGGCCTCAAAATCTCTCGATGATCGATGTTGAACCTACCTAGGTCGCTTCGATTGGTTTCTGACCTGAAACCCAGTGGCCGGTGTACCGGACCATCGACATTCCGACCGGCCCCCGGCCTGGGTGGCGACTCAGTGATCCAGGCAACGCTGCCAGAGGGGGTCGTCCTTGCTGCGCAGGAAGCCGAACGACTCGGCCTGGCGCATGTAGTTGCAGGCCTCATCCACCTGGTTCATGGCCATCAGGATGCGGGCGTGCACCAGCAGGTCGTTGGGATTGTGGCGCTGGGTCAGCAGGGCGGCGCTGGCCGTGAGCGCCCCGCTGTAGAAATCCTTTTGAAAGAAGCGGTCGCGCCACAACATGAGATCCTGGGGATCTTCGAGTTGTTCGGACGGATTGCCGAACAGGTCGACGAACTCGTTGAGCAGGGCGTAGCCGGCGCGGTCGTGCAGGGTCAGGCGTTCCATGATGCGGCGCGCGACCTCGGTGTCGTCGGCGAAGTAGGTGGAGGCCCAAAGCCGGTAGAAATCGAAGGGTTCGACGCGGGCGGTGGCCAGGCCGATTTCGTCGGCCAGCAGGTAGGGCAACGCCTCCCAGCCGGATTGCATGCCCACGATGCCGTGCTCCAGGACACGGCCCTCCTGAACGTCCAACAGGGTCCAGATCAGGCGTTGGTCATCGACCTGACTGGTGAGCAGGTGATCGGCGCCCAATTCGCGGCTGGTCTTGATCTTGGTGGCCAGGGTCACCGGCTGGACCAGGGACATGCCATACTCGTTCATTTTGCGGCGCATGGCGGTGAAGGGGACCAGATTCCCGCCGGAGACCAGGCCGTCCTGGAGGGCGAGGATCGCGGCGAGGCCTTCCCAGCGTTCGGCCTGGACCGCGGCCATATCGGGAGGCCAGACCGCGAAGTGAATCAACCCCGCCTGGGCGGCGCCATGGGGTTGGGCCGGCAGGTCCTCGTTGGGCAGCCCGGCCGATTGCGGGTCCCCGGCCGCGAACGCCAAGCTGCAAGCCAAGCACAAAATGAAGAAACCCAGGCGTTTCGCGAGCTCGAAGGGCCGTCCATTGTCCAGAGCCATGTGCATGTCCTCCGTCCCCTGGGCTCGATCGGGAACCGTTCGGCCGCCGCGGTCTGGGGTGGGGCACCGTTCGAGGGGGTTCCGAATCCGGGGTATACCGGTAAAACGATTAGCTTCCCATGGTCCCACATCTTGGACGCGGCTTCCAATCTTTCGTGAGACGCGGGTGCCGCGACAACACGGTTCGGCGGCAGCCCCGGAGGCGAAAGAGGGGGGGGTGCCCGGTAGAGACAACAGGGAAGGTAAGCCAGCCCGGTGTCCAACACGCTCTCAAATCGGAGTGAGCTGTGGAGCCGGGAGCGAAGCGTGATCGTGCCGCAATTGCCGTCTCTCTCGAGTTGCGGGCACTGCGGCGATCGTGACTTCGATGAGAAGTGAGGGGCGGGGATCACCGCTTCGCTCTTTTGCCGTTCGCTGGACTGAACCGCCGTCGCTTCGACGTGTCGGGCCAGCGGCCTTACCGGCCCTGCCCAACCTACTGCGACGACGCCCCTCTCGAAATTGCAGGGACTTCGGAAATCATCGCTTCGAGGTACCGCGAAGCCCATCGCGTAGAAGCGGGAACGCCGTCGACGATCAGTCTTCGCGCTCCTTTGCCGATCGGGGCTTGGCGATCAACCGAATGGGTACACCTTCCAGTTCGAAGGCGTCGCGGATGCGGTTGATCAGAAAACGCTCCTGGGTGAAGTGCAACTCTTCCTTGGTGTTGACGACCGCCACGAACGTCGGCGGGCTGCTTTCCACCTGGGTCATGTAGAAAATCTTCAGGTGGCGACCCTTGGCCCGCGGGACGCGGTACTTGGTCTTGACGTCCTCCACGAAGCGGTTCAGGACGCCCGTCGTCACGCGGCGCGAGGCACGCTCGTGGAGCTCCGTAGCCAGGTCCAGAATCCGCGTCACGCGTTGGCCCGTCAGCGCCGAAATGAACACGAACGGACTCGTTTCCAGGAACTTGAGCCGCCGCCGAATGCGCTCTTCGAAACGTTTGACCGTGTTGGTTTCCTTGTCTTCCACCAGGTCCCACTTGTTGACCACCACGATCACCGGCTTGAAGGCCTTGTTCGCGATGCCCGCGATCGCCGCGTCCTGGGCAGCCTCCGGTGCCGACGCATCGATCAGCAGCGCGATGACGTCCGCATCCTCCACCTGGCGTTTGGCCATCAGCACCGACAAACTCTCCTGGCTGCCCTGAATGCGGCCCCGCTTGCGAATACCCGCCGTGTCCACCAGGCAGAAGGTCTTTTTCTTGTAGTTGAGGTAGCTGTCGATGGGGTCGCGCGTGGTGCCCGCGATGTCGCTCACCATCACCCGTTCCTCGTTGAGCATCTTGTTGACCAGCGAACTCTTGCCGGCGTTGGGGCGGCCGATGATGGCCAGGCGGACCGGCCGTTCCTCCGCCGATTGGCGCGGTTTGCGCCATTTGCCCTCGAGGTGGCGATCGATCGCTTCCAGCAGGTTGTCGATACCCTCGCCGTGAGCCGCGGTGCCGGTCAGCATCTCGTTGAAACCGAAACGGAAGAAATCGGTGTCGATGTCCTCCGGCGCACGGCCCTCCATCTTGTTGACGAACAGGATGATCGGCTTGCTGACCATGCGCAGCGCCTGGCCGATTTCGGTGTCGGCCGCGCTGAGGCCCGCCCTGCCGTCGACCAGGAACACGATCACCTCGGCTTCTTCGATCGCCTGGTGCGTCTGATTCTTGATCATCTCCGCGATCAGGTCCGAGCGTTCTTCGATGCCGCCCGTGTCCACCAACCGGAAACTTCCGTTGTCCCGCGTAATGGTCCCGTAGAGCCGGTCGCGCGTCATGCCCGGGGTCGGGTCGATGATCGCGCGCCGCGAGCGGGTCAACCGGTTGAACAGGGTACTCTTGCCCACGTTGGGCTGACCGATGACCGCCACGACCGGCAATTCCCGATCCTCGATCCCGCTCAGCGATGTCTTGAAATAGTTTCTACGCGCCCCTTTGGCGCCGGACGGCCCGGACTGGCCGCTCTGCTTCGGTCTCTGGGGACCGCTTTTTTGTTCCTCTGTCATCATCCATTCCATACGGGTCCGTGTGACCCGATCCTGCCGCGCCGCTCGTCGACGCGGCCCGGCGGTCTCAGTTTCCTTGGTCTTGGGACGTTTCGTTTGCGGTGTCACCGCTTTCCGCTTCGGCCGGCACGGCGGGTGCCGAGGTTTCTTCTCCCTCGAGCGGCTGCGCCGGAGCTTCGTCGGTTTCCGTGTCGATCGTATACTCCTGCTCGAGGAGACGATCCAGATCCGTCACGCGGTAGCTCACGCGGTAGCCCGATTCGATCACCATGACCTGTGCTTCGAGGGTGGGGCCAAAGCGCTCCTTGAAATCGGCGCCCCACTGCTGCAACATGCTTTCTACCTGTTCCGATGGGGTGCAGTCTACAAAAATATTGCCCGAAAGCGCTTCCTGGGTCTCGACGCGCAAGTCCACGGCGACCCGCGTAATGACCGTGTCATAGATGTGGAAGCCCTGTTCGTCGGTGAAGGCGTTCTCGTCGGTGTTGCGCTGCCAGATGAGGAGATCCGGTTGGATCGCGTTTCCTATCAGATACATATAAAAAGGATGATCCTGGTTCAGACCGTCCAGGGGATTGTCCATGGCCGAGATTTCTTCGCGTTTGATCTGGTTGGTCAGCATGCGGCCCATGTACTCGCTGGTCTTGCTGAAATAAATGATGCTGTTTTGCAGGCCGATGAAGAAGGCGTTGTCCGGATTGTGGTCGTCGGCGAGGCGCAGGAATTCGCGACCCTGGTACTCTTCGACGAGGCCCTCGCCGCGCATGCTCATCTTGGCCACGCCGAACATGATGCGAACCAAGTTGTTGTAGTTGGAAATGCCGATGGCGACACCAAATTCTTCGCGCGAGGTCATGGCCGTGAATTCCAGGGACATCGGCAGCATCTTCTCGACGTCGCTCCGGGCCTTCTCGTCGTTCCAATCCTGAATCGGGAGCCACGGCAGGGCTTCCGCCATGGCCTGGTTCTGCTGGGTGTTGTGCTTGCGAATCTGCTCGACCAAAAAGTCCACCAACACCTTGTCCTCGGAGCTGATGGTCATCTGCCCGTACATCTCGGATTCGGGAAAGTAGATCGTGTCGTTGACTTCGAATTCGCCTTTTTTGGTCAGCCACCAGGTCGTGGTGCCGATGAACAGAAGGCACATGACGAAGGTGCCCAGGCACCCGAAAAGACAGCAGGACCACTTGTTGCGTATTTTTTTCATGGTAATTTCTCCATCCGTTTCCCGTTACACCGGTTAATCAATGCCAATCCAAAAAATGCGGGTCATTCGAAACGAGTCCTCCGGATCGCTGCCGTGGACCGTGTGGATCGTATCGGCCGTTGCATCCCAGGGGTTCACTTCACGACGCGAAGGCCTTTGCCTGCCCCGTGGCCGCACCAGGAAATCCGAACCCGTGCGCGTCCGGAAGGAAACCCTTCCTGGCGTGACGTCGCCGAAAAAACGGAACGGAGGCGCCGGCGCCCTGAATCGAGGGACGCTCGCCAACCGTCGGGATCCAATCCGGCCAGGACACCCGGGCGTCCCAAACCCATGTCAAAGCCCTGAAGGCCAATGGCTTGGTGCGATCCGTGGCCAAGCATGACGCAAATCGGGTCAAAGCGCAATAGACGAACGACCGCACTTCCGGTCGGCTCATCACGGCCCCACGAAGCCGGATATGTTCGCGGCCTCGTTCCGTTTGTCTTCGTCGCGATCCTTGGCCAGATCGGCCACCGCTTCCAATGGTTGCGCTGCATCCAATAGATCCGCGGTATCTCCGGTCATCTCGCCACAGGTTTCCGCCGCGGCCTTCACCAACTCGACCGCAGCCTCCGCAACCCCGGCGACGACCTCCACGATGTCTTCCATGAGCCCTCTCCTTCGCGACCCGCGATATGAACGAAGTTTGTCTTGTCAGGTGGGGCGCAGGCTAGGAGAAAAGGGGCCGTAACTGCGGGGCGGCGTCCATCCGAAAGCGGTGACCTGGCAGCAACCCAAGCGCTCCGGTTTGGTGGGCACGGTATCGGTTCCCTGGCGTACGTTCTTGGCAAGGTGCTTGTTATTAAATGGTTATGGGAAAGGAGATGTCCGCTGACACAGACCCGGGTGCATGGGAGCCCGGGCCGGTTCGGAGGATCTCTTTTAAAAATCGCCGTTTCCGGATGGGTACGGATCAGGCGTTGAACACGATGGCGGCCGAGGTGGTCAGGCCCCAGACCAGGGACACGATGCCGTTCAGGGTGAAAAAGGCGAGGTCGACCCTATCCAGGTTGCCGCCGCGCACCAGGGAATGCTCGTAGATCAGGCAGCCCGCCACGATCGCCAGGCCCAGGGTGTACAACCAGCCCAGCTCCAGGTACTGACCCAAATAGACGAGGATCGCGAACATGCCAAGGTGCAGCAGGCGGGCCAGCCACAGCGAGCGCAGGACGCCGAGCCGTACGGGTATGCTGTTGAGCTTTTCGTCCTTGTCGAAATCGAGGTCCTGGCAGGCGTAGATGATGTCGAAGCCGGCGGTCCAACCGGTCACGGCCACGCCCAGCAGCAGCGGCAACCAGTGAATCTCGCCGCGCACTGCGACCCAGGCGCCAAAGGGGGCCAGTCCCAGCGCGACACCCAGCCAGACGTGACAGAAGGAAGTGAATCTTTTGGTGAAGCTGTAGCCAAGCAGCCAACAGAGCACCAGCGGCGAGAGGTAGAACGCCAGCGGGTTCAGGAACCAGGCGGTGGCGATGAACCCTGCCGAGCAGGCCAGGGTGAAACCGAGTGCGTAACCGCGGGTGAGCCTGCCGGCGGGAATCGAGCGAATCGCGGTACGCGGATTGCGCGCGTCGATTTCCGCGTCCAACCAGCGGTTGAAGGCCATCGCCGCCGAACGGGCGAAGACCATCGCCAGCACGATCAGACCCAACACCCGCGCCGGCGGAAAGCCGTCGGCGGCCATGAAGGCCGCGGCCAGTGCGAACGGCAGCGCGAAGATGCTGTGCTCGATCTTGATCATTTTCATCGTTTCGACAAAGGCACCGGTCATGTGGATTCCTCTCTGCGGAGTTGGTTTTTGATGGCGCCGGGTTGCGGATTCCAGCGGAAGATCGTTTCGTCGGCGAGCTGCAGGTGATCGATGATGCGGTCGACTACGGTGTCGACGAGGTCGGTCACCGTTTCGGGCTGTTGGTAGAAGCCCGGACTGGCCGGCATGATGACGGCGCCGGCCTCGCGCAGGGTCACCATCGCGCGCAAGTTGATCAGCGAGAGCGGCGTTTCGCGGGGGACCAGGATCAGGCGTCGCGATTCCTTGAGCTGGACGGCCGCGGCGCGGTGGACCAGGTTCTCGGCCAGGCCGACGGAGATCGCCGAGAGGGTGCTCATGCTGCAGGGGACCACCACCAGCGCTTCGAGACCGAAGGAACCCGAGGCGATCGAAGCGCCGATGTTCTTGAGGGGATGGACGATACAGCCCCGGGTCTCGACTTCCGACCACTTCATGCCCAGTTCGTCGTGCAGGACCCGTTTGCCGCCCTCGGAGGCCACCAGGTGCAATTCCACGTCGTCGCGGCCGCGCAGGCGCTCCAGGCAGCGAAGGAAATAGGGCGCCCCGCTGGCGCCCGTCAAGGCCAGGGCGATTTTGCGACGCGGCGGCGTCGGGCGGGGAGTGGAAGCGCGGGGGGGTTGTTCTGATTGCGTCATATTTCGCTTTCGGCTCCGTACCTTTTCCCGATCGACTCGATGATGGCACGAAGCGGCGCGGAACCCACGCGCGAGCCGCGGCCCGAAAGCCTGCGGTGTGGCGCGCGGGAACGCGCCGGAATCAGTTAAGTACGTGGATGGCTTGGCCTTTCGCTTTTTTGGCCGCTTCCATCAACGATTCGGTCAGCGTGGGGTGTGGGTGAATGGTGAGGCTCAAGTCGTCCAGGAAAGCGCCCATTTCGATGCCGAGCGTGGCTTCGCCGATCAGATCACCGGCGTTGTGGCCTACGATGACCACTCCCAGGATTTCCTCCGACTTCTTGTCCGCAATGATCTTGACGAAGCCTTCGGTATCGGCGCTCGCCTTGGCCTTACCGAGTGCCGCGAACGGGAATTGGCCGATCGTGAGCTCGTGGCCGGCGGCGCGTGCCTCGTCCTCGCTCATGCCCACCGTGGCCACTTCCGGATCGGTGAAGACCACCGCCGGACAGGTCTTGGCCGAGTCCTCGGCGTGATGGCCGGCGATCACCTCGGCCGCGACCTCACCCTGGTAGGAGGCGTGGTGGGCCAGCATCGGTTGGCCGGCCAGGTCGCCGATCGCGTAGATGTTGGGGACATTGGTGCGCATTTGTTTGTCCACGTCCACGAAGCCGTGGTCGTTGACCGAAACGCTGGCGTTCTCCAGGCCCAGGTTGCGCGAATTCGGGCGACGGCCCACCGTGACGCACAGGTACTCGGTTTCGATCTCGACGTCCTTGCCCTTGTGCTCGACCGTGATCGCCAAACCGTTTTCGGTCTCGCGGTAGGATTTGGCCTTGGCACCGGTCATCACCTTGAACTTGTCTTTCTTCAGCTTGCGGGTCATGGCCTTGACCACGTCCTTGTCGAAGCCCGGCAGAACGGTGTCCATCATTTCCACGACGACGACCTCGGTGCCCAGCTTGCGGTAGACGAAACCCAGCTCCAGGCCGATGTATCCGCCGCCGATCAGCACCATGTGTTTGGGAACCTCGGTCAGGTCCAGCGCGCCGGTGGAGTCGATGATGCGGCCGCCGACCGGGAAGGTGGGAATGTGGATCGGCGAAGAGCCGGTGGCCAGGATCAGGTTCTCGAAATGAACCTTGGTTTCCGTACCGTCCGCGGCCAGGACGTTCAGGGTGTTGGTGCCCAGCAGGGTGCCGGCGCCTTCCAGCACCTTGGCGCCGTTTTTGGTGACCAGGATCTTGATCCCGCCGGTAAGCTGTTTGACGACGCCGTTTTTCCATTCCTGGGTCTTGGCCCAATCGATTTGGCGGTTTTCCGCGGTGACGCCGAAGACCGACATCTTGTCGATCGACTCGTAGGATTTGGAGACATGGATCAAGGCTTTGGAGGGAATGCAGCCCACGTTCAGGCACACGCCGCCGTAGTATTCCTTTTCCACCAAAAGCGTATCGACGCCCAGTTGAGCGAGGCGAATCGCGGCGACATAACCGCCCGGGCCGGCGCCGAGAACCACCGTGTTGACCTTCATTTCATTCATGCACTGTTCCTCCGCATTAGCTGGGCCTGGCTCGCGGAATCGCCTGGGCGCGAACGGGGAAAAAAGCAGGTGTTCACGCGATTTCCGAAACGGGGTCAAAGGCATACCGTGGTGGTTGCCGACAGGCGAAAGCGATCGGTCGCGACCGGCCGACCGCCATTCTAGCGCAATTACCGCGGCTTGGGGATGCCAATGCGGCATCGAGGGCGTGCCCTCATTCGAAGCGTTGGTTGTAGGGGTTTTCCGGGTGGGTCGTCTCGATTTTGATGAATCCGTGTTCGGTGCGCATGTGGCACTGGTTACAGCTTTTAATCATGTCCACGAACACCGACTCGGCGCGCTCCCAGTTTTGGGATTGCACGTCTTCGCGCAGCGTGCCCAGGTGCGGTTCGGTCATCGTGGACGTCCATTCGGCGATGGGGTAGCCCTCGTGTTCGCCCACCGAGCGACGGATCCGAGCCAATTCACGGGACATCGCTTTCAGGTAGTAGTCCGCCAGTCGCTGATTCCGGTTGTGCAGCGACAGTTCCAGCTTGTGGCTGTGGGTTTGGAGGGCGGCCATGGCCGTGCTCAATACTTCTTGGGCGTTGGGAACGGTGTGGGCCACGCGGCGGCGAACCGTCACCTTTCCGGATTCGGTATCGGAGGTGTCCAGATCTTCGAACGTGGTGTAGACGCCCGCGAAGCGATGGGCGGGCGTGGGTGCATAGGCAAGGGACGTTTGTTTGTCATTGATCAATAGGAGGTTCAGGCAAATCGAGATCGCGAGGACGACCCAGATTCCGATCCATTTGACATTCATGTACTCAGCCTCGCTGACTAGGGTGGCGACAGCCCGTTGACGCTGCTCGGGGCTTCGGGAAACGGTGGCACGCCTGGCCTGGCGGCAGGGGCGACCGTTGCCGAGCCCATGTGACCGGTTGTCAACCTCGTTCGCGGTCGTGGCGTACGCGCGCCGCTTGGTGTGCGCATCGCGGGCGCCGCCGTGCCGCGCGGAGGATGCTACGGTCATGGTAGGTCGGAAATGTTGAGATGCAGTTTTGTGTCCGTGAATGAATCAAAAAAACCGACGAAGGGTTCACGCAAGGTGCACGGGGAACGCACGACCTTGGGCCTGCGGTGCGTGAAGGGACGGACGAAAATGCGAGCGGAGAGGGAAAGTTGACGACTCGTTTCCGTGAACGAATCGTAGAAGCCAAAGAGATTCAAGCATGGCTGCTTCGTCGCGTTCAAGATCAAACTCTGCGGGGGAAATTGAGAATTGGTGGAAAGTGACAAAAGTTTCATTGTGACGTCAGTTCCCGGCCTAGGTGTATTTTTGAGCGATACACGAGCCTGCGTGGCGCCTGCGCCGAAGCGGCTACCTCGGGAGTACCCGCATGCGGAAAGAGGCGTCTGGGCGGTAGATTGGTCACGGGCTGTATGCCCGCTGGGCCGACATTTCGGAGTGGTTCCTCTCGGAGTACCCGGATCTTCGAGAGAGTCGTCGTCGCGGTAGGTTCAGCGGCCCGCTGAACTTGTCGGAGTTACATAGTCCAAGGTACCCGTATCTTCGAGAGAGTCGTCGTCGCGGTAGGTTGGTCACGGGGGGTATGCCCGCTGGGCCGACATTTCGGAGTGGTTCCTCTCGGAGTACCCGTATCTTCGAGAGAGTCGTCGTCGCGGTAGGTTGGCCCGCTGGGCCGACACTTCGAAGCGACGACCAACCGGCCCTGCGAACGGCAAAATAGCGGAGCGCAGGTTTTCGCCCCACATCTGTCCCCGAAGCGGCGATGCCAGGAGTGCCAGTAAATCGAGAAGGGTGTCGTGCAGGAAAGACAGGGCCGGTAAGACAGAACCGCTGACCCGGTCTTACCGGCCCTGCCAGTCAAACGATTCGATGCGGCAGGGAGGCCACCATTACAAGACCCAACCCGCAGCTTTTTCGGTTGGCAATCACTTGTGACAGCATTGTTTCGAAGTACATCCGGCGGGCTTACCGTCCCTGATGTGCCTATCTGGCACGACACCTCTCTTGTCCGTCTGGGCACTCCGCAGATTCAAACTTCGGCGAGCGCCATATCGCAACCACCGCGCTTCGCTCTTAGACCGGTTTCTTCTGCGTAAGGGCGTGGCTTCGAAGTGTCGGCCGGGCCGGCCAACGTACCGCGACGACGCCTCTCTTTGTAATCGGGGAACCCCCTGAATCCGCACTTTGGCGAGCGCCTTTTCGCGGAACCGAGGACGCTCCGCTCTTTTGTGGCGATCAAGATGGACCAGGCGTGGCTTCGAAGTGTCGGCCGGGCCGGCCAACGTACCGCGACGACGCCTCTCTTTGTAATCGGGGAACCCCCTGAATCCGCACTTTGGCGAGCGCCTTTTCGCGGAACCGAGGACGCTCCGCTCTTTTGTGGCGATCAAGATGGACCAGGCGTGGCTTCGAAGTGTCGGCCGGGCCGGCCAACCTACCGCGACGACGCCTCTCTTTGTAATCGGGGAACCCCCTGAATCCGCACTTTGGCGAGCGCCTTTTCGCGGAACCGAGGACGCTCCGCTCTTTTGTGGGGATCAAGATCGACCAGGCGTGGCTTCGAAGTGTCGGCCGGGCCGGCCAACGTACCGCGACGACGCCTCTCTTTGTAATCGGGGAACCCCCTGAATCCGCACTTTGGCGAGCGCCTTTTCGCGGAACCGAGGACGCTCCGCTCTTTTGTGGGGATCAAGATCGACCAGGCGTGGCTTCGAAGTGTCGGCCGGGCCGGCCAACGTACCGCGACGACGCCTCTCTTTCCCTCCGGGGAACCCCGTGGAATCGTGCTTCGTCAGGTGGCGGGCGTAGCCTGATGCGCGTCGTCGAAGATCAGCGTGGCGCGGGTACCCTTGCCCGGTTCGCTTTCGATCTCCAGGCACCAACCGTGGCGGCCGCAGAAGTCCTCGACGATCGAGAGACCCAGGCCGAAGCCCATCTCCTTCGGTCGCGGAGCGGCCTTCTGCGCCTCGCGGTTCATGCCGCGCCCGGTGTCGATGATGTCCACTCGGCCAGGATGGATGCAGACCCGCACCATGCCGCGATCGGTGTATTGGCAGGCGTTGCGGAACAGGTTGCCGATGGCGATCGAGATCACCGGCTCGGGCGCCGCCACGGCGAAGCCCTCGATCACCTCGAGGCGTGCCTCCACCTCTTTCTCCTCCAGCAAATAGCGGTTGGCGCCCATCAAGTTTTCCACCACCGGAACCACCGCCGTCGCGTCCGTCTCGGCTTCGGCCGCCACGCGATGTTGCACCGTGCCCTCGCGCCCCAGGTAGAGGAAGGTGACGATGATGTTCTCCATGTCCAGCACCGCCCGCTCGATGCGGCGCAGTGGCGCCTGGATCGGCTGGCCCAGCTCGGCCCGGTGACGGACCAGTTCGGCCGCGCCCTTGATGACCGTGACCGGTGTGCGCAGCTCGTGGCTGGCGTCGCGAGTGAAGCGACGCTCGCGATCGATGAATTCGGCGATGCGGTTCATGGCGCGCTGTAGCGCTTGCGCCAGGGCTCCCACCTCGTCGCGATAGAAGGGCCCGGTCAGGTGTACCGGCATCGCGTCCGGATCGGTGCGGCCCACCTGGTCGGCCAGGTTGACGATCGGTGCCAGCACCCTTCTGGCCAAGAGGAAACCCGCCCATCCGTTCAGCAACACCACGAGCACGAGGCCCACCAGCAGGATTTCCGTCAAGTAGGATTTGTCCAGCGGTTCGATCTCGCCGACGAAGTGGTAGAGGTAGAGCAGGGACCCGTTCTCCAGGGGATGGATCTTGATGTGCATGTCGGGCGTGAACAACTCGTGTTCACCGGGCCCGCGATCACCGGCCCATTCGTCGAAGGGGGCCGGCAGGTCGGCGGTAGTTTCGCCCTTGGCCGGGTCGACCAAAAACCCGCGCAACAGCCGCGTGTTCGGCAAGGTCGCGCTCGGGTTGGTCGCCATCTCTTTTTCGAAGTGCTCCGCTTCCAGTCGAAGCAAGTTGATCGCGACCTGATCTTCCATGTCGTGTAGATAGATGCCCACCACGCCGGCATAAACCAGACCGAGGATCAGGCCCGCCACCAGGAAACTGGTCGTGACGCGGAAGCGCAGGCTGTGGCGGAGTGCGGAGGGCGCGCGAGGATCGTCCGTCGCCGCCTCCGGCTCTGGCGGTTCGGATGGGACGGGATCGGCGGGGTCGATGGCGGCGGGTTCAGAAACTTCGGGGATGGGACTCATGGGATGACACCAGGCGGTAACCCACGCCACGCAGGGTTTGCAGCAGGTGGCTGGGAAAGGGTTTGTCCACGACTTGTCGCAGGTGGTAGATGTGGGAGCGCAGCGCATCGGAACCCGGCGGCTGGTCCTGCCAGATCTGCCAGGTCAGTTCGTCTCGGGTGACCACGTTGGGACTGGCCTCCATCAAACAGCGCAGGATGCGAATGCCGACCTTGTTCAGTTCCAGCGGGTGTCCCGCGCGGGTGACCTCGAAGGTGCCCAGATTGAGTTCCAGATCGGCCACGCGCAGGACCTGGCCCGAGCTGCCTCGATTGCGTTGGCCGAGGGCCCGCACCCGAACGAACAGCTCCTTGAGTGCAAAGGGTTTGACCAGGTAATCGTCCGTGCCCGCGTCGAAACCGGCGACCTTGTCGGGCAGGGTGTCGCGTGCGGTCAGCATGAGGATCGGCGTGTTGTCGCCGCGTTCCCGCAGGTGGCTGCAGAGGGTCAGGCCATCCATGCCGGGAAGCATCAGGTCGAGCACGATGACGTCGAAATGTTGGGTCAGGGCGAGGTGCATGCCGCAGATGCCGTCGGGCGCGTGATCGGGACTGTACCCGGAGGCCTCCAGAAAATCCATGATGTTGGCGGCAATGTCCAAATTGTCTTCGACCACCAAGATGCGCATCGCATGCCTTCCCGTGTTTGGCGTATTGTAGCAGGCGGAAGAGGCCGCGGGCACCCGATCCCGCGGCCATGGACGAGGCGATCTCTGCCGGCCGGTGGGCCTCGTCGCTGTACTCAGAAGGTCCATGTGAGGCCGAAAGTCGGCAGAACCGGCAGCCATTCCTCGGTTTCGTAGGTGGCCACGGGGTTCCCGGTCCCGTCGTCGACGATCTGCCAATCCTGGTAACCGCGCACGTTCTTGCGGTTGTAGAGGTTGCTCACGTCCAGAAACAGCTCGAAACTGCGGCGGTTGGCGGTCTGTACCCGTCGGTTGATGCGCAGATCCAGGCGGTGATAGGCAGGGAAGGTGTCGCTGAAGAAGTCGCCCGGCACCAGTTCGAAGCCGCCCTCGCCGTCCGACGCCAACGTGACCGGCGTGGTGCGCCAGCCGGTGTGGTAGATCCAGGCCGCGTTGAAGTTCCACTTGGGGCCGGGGCGGTAGTTGGCGCTCAGGTTGAGGGTGTGCTCCTGATCCCATTGGCGGGAGATGGTCTCGTCGCCCAGGCGATCTTCGGCCTTGGACCAGGCGTAGTTGAGGAACCAACTGAAACGCTCGCCGGAGTTTTGTTTGAGAACCAGTTCCACACCGGTGACCTCGCCGCTATCGACCGGAAGGGCGACCCGGTCGGCGCTGAGCCCCGGATACTGGACCATGGACCGCGTCAGGTTTTCGAAGCGAATTCGCGGATCTTCCAGGTCTTTGTAGTAGCCCTCCAGGCGGAAATCGAGGCCGTTGCGAAATCGGTGATCGAAACCCAGCAGGTATTGCGTCGTTTTCTCCGGCAGGCTGAACTCGCGCACGCCGTCGGCGACTTGCAGCTCGTGCGCCCGTTCGGGCTGGTGATAGGTGCCGTAGGCGAAACGGACGGAGGTGGAGGGGTCGATTTTCCAATACATGTTGAGGCGCGGGCTGACCTGGCTGTCGCGCAACAGGGTTTGGCGATCGTAGCGCACCCCCAATTCTCCGTACCATTTCTCCGACAGCTTGAACCGGTTGGTCAGATAGGCCGCGTATTCCTTGCCCTCCGGTTCCAGGTAGGTATCCACGAACGACGAACCGTCGTTGCCGATGGGGACGTCGACTTCGGTGATCCCCTGGTAGTCGTACTCGGCTTTGACGTCGGCCGCTTCCACGCCCCAACGCAGGAAGTTGCCGGCGTTCAGCGAGAACTCCCAATTCTGCCGCACGCCGGTCCGCCGCAGCGAGCGATTGTCGAAGAAGTCGTAGTCCTCGGCGCCGCCGAAACTGGAAGCGAGGCGGTCCTGGTCGATGCGGGTGTGGTACAGCACCGTTTCCGAGGAGAGCCGGTCGGTCCAGGCCGAGTTCAAACGCGACCAGAAATAGAAATCGTCGTAACTGCTGTCGGCATTCTCGATTTCACCGTCTTCGTTCTCCTTGGACAGGAAGCTGTCGTTGGCCAACAGGTAGTTGATCGACCAGTTGTGGCGCGAGCCGAGCACGTAGGTCAACTTGCCGTAGGAGTCGTAGTAGGTGATGTCGCTTTCCTCTTCTTCCTCCTCGTCCTCGGTGAACCCCAGCAGGATGTCCAGATAACCGCGCCGGCCCGAGAAGTAGTAGGTGCCCAGGCCGCCGGAAAAGGTGCCCTCGGTGCGAAAACTGACGTTGCCGAAACTGACGCTGGCCGAGGTGCGGCGTTCGGTGGGATCGACCGAGCGCATTTCCATCACGCCGCTCATGGCGTTGCCGTATTTGGCCGAGTAGCCGCCGGTGGCCAGGGTGAGGCCGCCCAGCGCTTCGGGATCCAGAATGCTGAACACGCCGGTGTAGTCCTTGAGGTGGAAGGGGTTGATCAGTTCCATGCCGTCGAGGCTCACCTGGACTTCGCGATACTCGCCGCCGCGCACGTTGAAGGAGGCGGAAAAGTCGGTGCTGCTGGTTCCCGGCAGGGCACCCAGCGCGCGATAGACGTCGTCGCCGAAGTGGGGCGTGTTGCGAATGGTCTCGCGATCGAGATAGGTGTTGCTGACGGCCGGCTCCGAGAGCAGGGAAAAAGTACTCGGGGCGACCACCACGTCGCGCAACGTGAGTGGCTGCGGTTGGAGCTGGAGGGTGAGTTCGGTGGTTTGGTCGGTGTTGATGGTGATGTCTCGTTTGAGGGTGGAGAAGCCCGAGACCGAGACTTTCAGGCGGTAATCGCCCACGGGGATCTGGGTCAGTTGGAAGCGTTCGTCCACGGTGACGGTTCGCTCGAAGAGTCGGTTCTTCAGTTCGATGGTGACTTGGGAGAGGGGTTGGTTGGTGCTGGAATCCGTGATGGTCCCGCGAAGGTTACCGGAGTCGGCCGCGATCAACCAGATCGACAGGATGGGGAGCAGGAAAAGCAGAAGCGTTTTCGAAAGGATGCTGAGATGAGCACCGATGGGGTGCATGAGTTCCTCCTTCTTCGCCGAGTGATGGACTCATTTGTCGTGAATCATAGAAAGGCGAAGCTGAAGGCTGCGTCGTTTGCGCGTGAAATCCGCGTGAAATCGGTGCGCCGCTACCCGATGCGCACGCCGATTCGGTGGCAGGCGTTGTTCAGGTAACCCTTGGGATTCCAGCCTGGTACCACCATCGGCTGGGCATGGCCGGCGTCGTCGGTGGCGCGGGCCCAAATCTCGTAGTAGCCGCGCTGGGGAAACTGGAGCTGGACTTCCCAGTGTTGCCAAGCGTGGCGATTGACCGGCTCGCTGATCCGAATCTGGCGCCAGGTCTGCCCGAAATCGATCGAGATCGCCATGCGGTCCACCTTGCCGGAGCCGGTCCAGGCGTGGCCGCGCACCGTCAACGGCTTGTCGAAGGGATGCAGCGTGGCCGTTCGCGGTGCGGTGATCAGCGATTTGACGGGCATTTCCTCGATGATGCACATATCGGATTCGGGAACCGTTTCGCCGGGCGCGATGGGATGACAGGGCAGGCGATAGGCGGTGCCGCCCATTTTGGCGCCATCGTGGACGCGATCGCGGATCACGATCTTTTTCAGCCATTTACCGGATGTGGAGCCTGGCCAGCCGCCGAACACCAGGCGCAACGGATAGCCGTTGTGAAGCGGCAGATCCTCTCCGTTGAGCGACCAAGCGATCAGCGACTCGGGACGCATGGCCTTGGCGATGGGCACGCCACGCGAAATCGTGTCCTTGCCAGGTTTTCCGCTCAGGTGGGTGTCGGCGCCGTAGTATCCCACGTAGACCGCCTTCTCCGAGACCCCGCACGCTTTCAGGACATCGGCCAACCGCACGCCGGTCCATCGAGGGCAGCCCACCGCGCCCAAGGTCCATTGGTTGCCCGAGGCAGGTGGGTGGAATTCGGCGCGGCCATTGCCGCCGCACTCCAGGACCAACTGATAGGTCACCGTCTCGAATTTGCGAGCCAATTGGCCGAGGGTGAAGGATTGCGGATTGGTACAGGCCTCGCCCTCGATGCGCAGCTTCCAGGTGCGGCGGTCCGGGTCGACCGGCGGGTGGCCGTTGTTGCGTACGAACAGCCGCTTGGCCGGGGTGACGTCGTCGTCGAGCAGGTGCGGCGGCGTTTCCGCATTGAGGGGGCGGTCGTTGAGGACGATCAGGCCGGGATCTTTTCCTTCGATGCGGAAGGGTTTCGTTTCGTTCACGAGCGTGGCGGGAATCAGGCCGGCGGGCATGAGGTCGGCGAAGACCGGCGTCGCGCCCAGGACGGCGCTCATCTTCGCCAGCCCGGTCAGGAAGCCACGGCGACTCAGCGGGTGGCATCGACGACCGAAAACCAGGTCATCCGCCATTTCGGGATCCTGGCCATAGAGTTCATGCAGACCGAGCTTGCGTTTGTTCACCGTCGTACCTCCGGGGAGCGTGAATCGCTGGATCGGGCGGGGATGTCGTGGGAAAAAGTGTCCCTATTCTAGCCTGACCTGGCGGAGTTCCGTGGATAAGAACAATTTCTACCACGGAGTGCGCGGAGTTCACGGAGAGTGGCGGGTGATCCTTCCTTCGAGACCCGCACTCATAGGGAGCATTTGGGAGAGGTTTGGAGAGAAAGTGAGAAACCGAAAGCCGATGTCCCTCGAGCTTTCGAGATCTCTTTGTTTGGATCGCGTTTTCCAGATAGCCAATGCTTCTTCCGTCGGCTCGTCATCATCCACGCCAGGAAATCGACTCCATTTGCCACACCAAACTGCCGCGTGCCAGGCGATGCCGTAGTTTTAACTACCGGAAAACCTCATTCCGGTGACAAGGCGCTCTCCCGGGATGGGAACCCGTGACGCGCAAAAAACCCCCGCGATCTCCGTGTCCTCTCTGGAAACAAAGTGGTGCATTCAACCTGAGCTGGGTCTTGCCGTCGTCAAATCTTGATCAGGAAGGCAGAAATGATGGAAACCAGGAAAAGCGGGGCCATGATGTGACACCAAATGCGGATCCATTCCAGGTTTCCGATGTTCCTGGGTTCCCGCTAAATTTTTCGGATGAACGACCCATGGCCCTTCGCGAGAAACCAGGTGGTCTGTTTCTTTCTCGAAATCGAGCTGGGTATGCCCGCTGGTTCGCGGCTCTTATGTGACACACTCTGTAAGGTTCAAAGATAAAGATCAAAACCTAAAACGACGGATGTGCTCGGAGTTCGTCGAAAAATGTCGGCCCGGCGCCCTAGGCGGGTACGGCCGGTATGGCCCGGCACCTACTGCCACGACGCCCCTCTCACAAATTCGGGAACTCCCAAGCGTTTCGCTTCGATTGGTTAGCCACCTGAACCCTGGTCCCCGGCCGGGACGATGACTTAGTGATAAAAAATAGATATAACAAACTTAATATCAGTAGTTTACGTTGAGAGATGCTCATTCGACTAGATTGTCGGGGATCAATTCTTTATATGGAGAGTCATCGACCAACGTCAGGACCGACACACCACAAAATTGAAAAATCGGATTCCGGATGGCGGGTAGTCCATGGGCTTTGACTGCCGAAAAACCTCATACCGGTGACGAGGTGCTCTCTCGGGATGGGAGTACATGACGCGCAAAAAATCTCCGCGAACTCCGTGCCCTCAGTGGTGAAAGAACAGCACAACACTCGAACTATCAGTCAGTTAACTAAAAAAACCTCCACAAAACTCCCAAAAACAAAAAAAGGGGAACGACCCATGACGTTCCCCAAGAAGTCCGCGAAGGGACCTCCGATTCACTGAATCAGAATCTTTCGCGTTTTGTGCTTATCTTTTCGAGACTTCTCTGTTTTGACTTCGAGTTAAGGATTTGCTGGAATTCGTGCGGCCGGAGCCACCGGGTTGACGGTTGGGCGGGTGCTCGTACCACCCGCAACCTTCCGCTCCATTTCACGATCGGACATGAAGGGAAGGCGATCATTCACATGTACGAGAGAGCATAATTTTCTAGGGGTGACCTGGTGATCGCTGTGCATGTTCAAAAGGCGTCGAAACGATGCCGTGCAAAGAAGTCGCGTCCTGGGAACGGAAAGGCACAGAAGCACGCGCCACCGTCGATATCCCTGCGTTGAAAGACGTTGCCCCAAGAGGGCTGTGGTTCGGAGGTGACGCGCGTTCGGTGTTTGCGCCGCTACAGCGATAACTACTTGACCAAGCGCCAAGAAATCGGGATCGGGATCAAAAAATATGAAGAAAATGTCATGTTTGTTTTAAGTTGTTGAAAATAAAATGGTTCATCGCTTGGTGGGCTTTGGTTTCGGCGGCGCCCATCGAAGCGGTAACGCGTTCTCGATGCAGATTCCGCGTGTCAATTCGAAACGCAACATGCGCTCGGCGCCCGCTGGAAATCCCGTTCCCCCTTGGTCCCATTCGATGCTCGAAGTGCCCGTCAGCATCAGGATCCGACCGCTGCTGAAGTCCACGAACAGGTATCCACTCTTCGGATTGCAGACGAGGTTGCCCAGGGTATTGAAATGCTGGTTGCCGCGGTAATCGGGATAGTGGAAGGCGCCATCACCGGCGAGCGTGACGAAGCCGGGATCGCCGCCGCGATGGGAAACATCCACGCCATATGCCGACCGATCAATCGTTAGGGTATCGCTCGCGTGAAGGTTCGGCGCCTCGTGCGCGCTTGCGATGAAAAAGGTGTCGGCTTCGCTGATGAGCCGCTGTGCATCGCTGTCCAGGCGCTCGAAGTGGGAGATTTTCGGTGCGGTTTCCGGATCGAGCGGTTGAAAGATCGCCTCGCGGGGAACGATGAATTTAGGGCAGTTACCGAACGTTTGGTCTACTTGTACCCGAAATCCGGGCGCGGCACCATTTGCCGTCCGCTCGATTTTTCCGTTGAGCCGGTTGCGTCGGCGCGTGTGTGGTTCCAGTCCCAGCATTCCCACCGATGCCCCTGGCTTCAGATGCGTCGCCAGCGGATCTCCTGGCAGTGGTTGCGCCGACACCTGCAGGCGTGTCGCGTCGGGCGTTTGGGCGAATCCTGGCGGGCCGGCCACGATCGAGGCCCAGGGGTTCCCGGCCTGGTCCGTACTGCCGACGATCAGGAACGGGAGTTTGCTATAGAAGTCGCGGTGTTGATCGGGCATATAGGGCCGAATCATGCGGCGGCCGCGTTTCGCCAACTGCTCGTGAATGCCGTATCGCTCCTGAATGGCGCGTTCCCCTTCGTGAAAGGGGGTGCTCTCGGGTTCGGTCATGATGCCTCCTCGGCGCTGGTGGGTGAGATTCCCGTCGTGGTGGTCGGTTGGGTCGAGCCCTGGATTCGGCCGGATCTGGAAAAGCGGGAACGGATCTCTCGATCCGCTCCCGCCAATTTTGGTCAACATGCCTGTTTCGAAAGTTTTAGACTCTTGCCAAACCAGGCATGGGAATGAAGTTCCGCAAGTTCCCGAAGCGTTTCAGCCAGGCGCGGATGTGGCCGAAGGGTTCCAACGAAATCTCGCCGTCCCCGCTCAGGGCCACGTAGGGATAGATCGCCACGTCGGCGATCGTTGGTCGATTGCCCACCAACCAATCGCGCTCGGCCAGGTGTGCTTCGATGAGCGGCAGGATCTTGTCGGCCTGGGTGCGGGCCCGATCGTAGTCGAGGGGGAACCCGAAATGCTTGACCAGGCGCGCCGTGGCGGGGCCGTGGGCGATTTCGTTGGCCGAGGTCGAAAGCCATTCGTGAATATGGGCGCGTGTCAAGGGATCGCGAGGATACCAGTCCTCGGCTTCTTCCTTTTCCGCCAGGTAGATCAGGATCGCCTGGCTGTCATAGATGACCTGATCCCCGTCGCGCAGGACGGGGATCTCGCCTTTGGGATTGAGCTCCAGGAATTCGGGAAGACGGTGTTCGCCGGCCATGAGGTCGACGGTACGTCGTTGGTAGGGCAGGTCGAGAAAAGCGAGGAAGAGCCGGACCGAGTAGCAGTTACCGGAGAGTTCGAGATCAAAAAGGGTGTACATGATACCTCCGAAGGTAGGAAGGGGCGGCACCGCGGGAAGGGTGTCGCGATGAATTGCATTATACCGATCGTTCGGTTGAATGCACGCAAAGGTGCGAGTGATGAGCCGTATGTGTGATGAATGTCACTTGTTTCGGGTGTGACTTCGTGTGGATGGCTACCGATCGGTATAATGAAGTGACTTTCTGGAGGTCTCCATGCCCGCTCCCTTGCTCCCTCGCGACCAGGTTCTCGCCAAGATCATCGAAGAGTTCCGCCATTGGGGCTACGATGGGACCACCCTTTCCCGGCTCTCCCAGGCCACCGGCCTCGTCAAGGCCAGTCTTTACCACTACTTCCCCAAGGGAAAACCCGACATGGGGCGTGCGGTGTTGCGCGCGCTCGGCGATCAGATTGCGACCCTGGTGCTTCAGCCCTTGGCGGAGGAGGGAAGTCGCGAGGAAAAATTGGCGCGGATGAACGCGGGTTTGCTCGAGTTTTATGCGGAGGGCAGCGCCTCCTGCGCGCTCGAGATTTTCTCGTTGGGGACCGCCAAGGAGTTGTTCGGGGAGGAGGTGCGGCAGAAAATGATCGGTTTGCGCGATGCACTCGCCTTTTTCGTGGTCGAGTCCGGGGTCGACCTCGCCACGGCCCTGAAGCGTGCCGAGTACGGCGTGTCGTTGGTTCAGGGTTCCCTGATCATGGCGCGCGGGTTGGACGACCACCGCGTGTTCCAGCGCGCGGTCGAGGCCTTGCCCGGCTTGCTGTTCCCGGAGATTCCCGTAGCTCCGTGAGATGCGCCTGGTGTCGCGATTGCGCCACGATCGAAGCATGACCGCTCACAGTGCCCGCATTTCGAGAGATTCGGAGGGTCCGTAGGTTGAGCAGCTTGCTCGACCAATCGAAGCAACCTAAGTAACGACAATTGATTACGTTAATGAGCGTAGCACGCGATCTCGACCGTGACCTCCCATCGAAGTGATATTCTCCAAAGTTCCCGCATATCAAGAGGAGAAGCCGCGGCAGTGGATAGAGCAGGGCCGGGAAAGCCGCAAACCCGACCACTCTGAGTAACCCAAATGGCAACAATCAATTGCGTAACCTACATTGGCAAACAGCCATTCACAGGACATACCTCTCAATATCCGAGATACTTTGGGGCACAACGCTTCGGTGGTCACGTTGGGGGGAAGGTTTTCCGCTTCGCTCTTTTGTGTAACTGACGATTGCTATTTGAGTTGCTTCGATTGGTGGAGCAAGCTGCTCCACCTACAGGCTTTACGCATCTCTCGTGATGTGGGTGCTGTCGGCAATGGGACTTCGGTGAAGGGTACATGCCGGCCTGGGCGGCCCTGACCAACCCGCGACGGGAGCTCTCAACTGATGCGGTGACTTCGTGGAGATGATCAGTTGAGGGCGTCGCGTTGGGCCCTCAGCTCTGCCGCGCGTTCCTCGTTGCCGTGCTCCTCGTGGAAATGGAGCAGGCGCCGCAGTGCGTCGCGCGAATAGCGGTGGTCCGGTCCCATTTGGTTCCACAGACGTTCGTAGCTCAGTTCCAGCAGCTCCAGCGCCTCTTCGTCCTCGCCCAGGAACGAGAGCGTGTGGCCCAACGAGCCCCGCGTGACGCTGATCCGAAAGTGATCGTCGGGAAAATGCTTGAGGTACCTTTTTAATACCTCGCGGAACATGGATTCGGCGTTCGCGTAGTTGCCGCGATGATGCTCCACCGCCGCGAGGTTGTTGTGCAGGACCGCGGTGTTGATGTGCTCCGGTCCGAAAATGTTGCGGAAGCTGTCGTAGGCGCGCAGGTAGTGCTGGTGCGCGCCCTCCAGGTCGCCGACGTTGAGGAGCAGGGTCGCCAGGTTGTTGCGACTGATGGCGGTGTCGAAATGCTTCTCGCCCAGGCCGCGCAGGCGCAGGGCCAGCGACTGGTCGTAATAGTCGTAGGCCGAGGCCAGATCGCCCATGTCCTGGTAGAGCGCACCCAAGTTGTTCAAGGTCAGGGCGATATCGGGATGGTCCGGCTGCAGGATGTTGCGTTGAATGGCCAGGGCTCGGAGGTAGTGGTAGCGTGCCTGGCCCAGTTCGCCGCGTTCCTGCAGGAACACGCCCACATTGGAGGAGCACAGGGCCGTATCCAGGTGCGATTCGCCGAACACCGTCTCGTAAATGTGCAGTGCCTTCATCAGGTGTTCGTAGGCCGGTTCCATTTCGCCCATGTTCTGGAGGAGCACGGCGAGATCGTTGTGGCGCTCGGCGGTCGAGGGATGGCCGTCGCCCAGGGTCTCGATGCTCAACGTCAAGGACTTCTCGAATAAATGGCAGGCTTCGTCGAATTCGCTGATCGTTTGAAGGTATTGCCCCAAATCGTTCAGGCTCGTGAGCGTGTCCGGGTGGCGCGGGCCGAGCACCTGTTCCCGGATTTCCAAGGCGCGCCGGTAGTGGGGCCCTGCCTGGTCCAGGTCGCCCTGGTTGGCGGCCAGTTGACCCAGTTTTTCCAGGCTGGCGGCGATCTTTGGATGGTTTTGGCCGTAGAGTTCCGCGAACTGGGTGCGCGCCTGTTCCAACAGCGGCTTCGCCAGGTCCCAATCGCCGCGTTTGAAGAAGGCGCTCCCTGCCGTGAGCAGGACCTCGGCGCGGCGGTCCGGATGATCGACCGCCAGGGCCTCGCTTCGCGTCAAGACCCGTTGGACGCGTTCGACGGCCTTGTCGTATTCGCTGCGCAGGATGGCGAGGTGCACGAGCGAGGCCTCGATGTCCAACCGGAGGAGCTCGGCGTCGGGGGGCGCCAGGGCGGCGGCGCGGTTCAGGGCCGGTGCGGCTTGCTCGGAGAGGCCGAGATTCAGGTACACCTTGCCGATGGTGTGCATCAGCCGGGCCTTGACGGGTGCTTCGAGGCGCGGGTCGGCCTCGATCTGGTTGGCGCCGCGGTCGAGGATTTCCTTGGCCGTAATCGTTTCGCCCAGCGCCTGGGCCGGATCGGCGATCGCGAACATGTCGACCAGAAAGGAGACGGTGCGTTCGGCGGTCGCTTCTTCCGACTCGGCGCGCAGCCGTTCGCGTCGGGTGTTGAGGCCTTCCAGCCAGGTGGCGGTGCCGAAACTCAGCAGGGCGACGATGGCGCCGGTCGCGAGCCATTTGTGGCGTCCGATGAACTTACCGAAGGCATAGAACCGGGCCCCCTTGCGGGCCGCGATCGGGAAGCCGTTGAGGAAGGCGCGGATGTCCTCGGCCAAGGCGTCCACGTCGGCGTAACGTTGCTCCGGTTCCTTGCGCAGCGCCTTCATGACGATGGCGTCCAGGTCGCCGCTCAGGACGCGCTGCAACCGCTTGGGGGCGATGTCGCGGTTGCGGCAGATCTCCTCGAGCGTGAAGCCGGTGTTGGCTTCCTGTCCCGACTTGCGTCGCTGCAGCAGGGTACTGGGCCGGCGCGGGTCCTGATCGAGCACGGCCCGTTCCAAGTCGTGGCGGGCGTTGGTGGTGAAGCGGTAGGGGGAATGGCCGCAAAGCAGTTCGTAGAGAATGACGCCCAGCGAGTAGATGTCCGAGGCGACGGTGATGGGCAGGCCTCGGATCTGTTCGGGGCTGGCGTAGCGCGGGGTCATCAGGCGCAGATCGGTTTGGGTTTCGGCCAGGGCGACGGGAAACTCGGGGTCCAGCACCTTGGCGATGCCGAAATCGAGCAGCTTGGGTTCGCCCGCCGGCGTGACCAGGATATTGCCTGGCTTGAGGTCGCGGTGCACGATCAGGCGGCGGTGAGCGAAGCCGATCGCGTCACAAATCTTGAGGAACAGCATCAAGCGCATGTAGACGGAAGATTGCTCCTCATCGCAGAACTGGTCCAGGGGCAGGCCTTTCACGTATTCCATCGCGAAGAACGGGCGACCGTCCGGTGTATTGCCGCCCTCGAGGATTTGGGCGATGTGGGGATGGTTCATGCCGGCCAGGATTTGTCGCTCGCTCAGGAAGCGCTGTTCGAAATCGACCTTGCCTGGCGTGGAGTGCAACACCTTGAGGGCGACGAGGCGTTGGATCGGCTCCACTTGCTGGGCCAGGTAGACCGTGCCCATGCCACCCTGACCGATCTCGCGCATGATGCGGTAGGGACCCAGCTCTTGACCGCGTTCCAGTCGAAGCTCGCGCAGGAGTTGATTCTCGGCCTGGGCCAGGGCTCGCTCCGGCAGGCCGATCGCCGTTTCCGAAACCATGGCCTCCAGTTCGAGCAGCATGTCGGTATCCAGTTCGGGGTGGTTTCGCAGGAAATCGGCGCGGGTTTCCGGGGGCTTCGTCAGCGCTTCGTCGAGCAGCCGAAGGATCTTGCGTTCGCGCTCCAGATCGTCGGTGGTGTCGGTCATGGTGGTGGCCTCGAGATCGAGATATAGGTGTTTTTCAGGGAGCGAATCAGCCGTTTTTAGGATAACTCTATAATATTCAGGGTACTGTGTAGAAATTTAAAAAGAGTGGTGTGAACCACGGATCTCGATGGTCCGACCCGGTGTGCCGCGAAGACACCGGTTCATCTGCGGCGAATGGGTGTCGAATCCCTCCCGTGTCGTATGTTCGCATTCGATGGATTCAGCAGGTGCCGACCTTGGCTTGTGAGAGTCGGTGCCCGACCCAGGCTCGCGCGGAGCGCAGTTCCCGTTTGGCGGTGGCCGTGGAAATCGAGAGTTGCTCGGCGATTTCCTCGACGGTCATGCCGCCGAAGTAGAAGAGTTCCAGGGCCGCATTCTTGCGCGGATCGACCCGTTTCAGGCGCTGCAGGACCTCGTCGAGCGCCAGGACCAGTTCCGGTCGTTCGTTGGCGTCGGCGTGATCGAAGGTGTCGACGATGGGGACGGGGCTCTGGTTGCCACCGCGTTTCTGCCGGCCGCGGGCGCGGGCGTGTTCCACCAGGATGCGGCGCATGACCTTGGCGGCGAAGGCGAAGAAGTGGCGACGGGAGGGGAAGGAGAGGTTGTTGTCGCCGAGAAGGCGCAGGTAGACCTCGTGGATGAGGGCGGTGGGTTGAAGGGTCAGGGCGCCGTTTTCGCGGCTGAGGTATTGTTTGGCGGTTTTGCGCAATTCGGCGTAGACCAGCGGAAACAGGTTGTTGAAGGAATCCTGTTGCCCTTGCGACCAGTTGCGCAGCAGTTCGGTGATGGTGCCGGCGTCGTTGTTCATGGTCGGGGGCCTCCTCCGCGTCGCGGCCGGGCGAGAGCGAATGAATCGCCCGGATGTCCAGAGCCTAGCGAGCAAACGTGACGGGCACAACCGAAAATCCATGACCAAGGACGAACCTTCACCCCTTGCGTGTCTCGCCTTCGGAAACCTCCAGCCAGGCCTCCACCGCCTCCATCAACGCCGGAACCTGGACCGCGCCCTTGAAATTCCGCGGGATGGGTCCGAACCGGACCAAACTCGGCAATGCGCCTTTACTCACCTTGCCGCGCATGGCCCCCGGCAACGCTTCCGCCATCTCCCGCTGCCGTGATCTGGCCCGCTCGCCGTGCAGCGACAGGGTCGCGATGCAATCGTCCTCGTGCTCGCTGTGGAGCCGCTTGCCCACCACCGCCACCTCGAACTCGCTCTCGGCCAAACCGAAACGATCCCCGATGAACGCCTCCAGCTCGGCGTTGATCTGGTCGTAGGCGTAGTTGGCCCCGCCGCGGATCAACATGGTCGACTCGCGGCTCATCCAGAAGAAATCCCGTTCGCCGTCCTCCGGGTGGATCAGGTAATATCCGATGTCCTTGAACCCGCTGTACCACCCCGATCGAAGCACCGCATCCGTCGCCTCCGGTTGAGCCAGGTACCCCGCCATGACGTTGCCGCCGCTACAGACCAGGTAGCCAGGACGGCCCGGTTTGCAATCTACCCAGTGGTCGGGGTTGCCGTCGCCCAACGACTTGACCACCCGCACCCGGGTGTGGCCCTCGTGGGGCCGGCCGATGTAATACCCCACCCGGCGACCGTTGTCGAAGTGCCAGCCGCGCTCGAACAGCGCGATCACCTGTGCTCGGTCCAACCGATAGGGAATGCCCATCACCTGCAAACAGGTCTCCGTGGAGCCGAACCGCACCAGCGGCGGCTTGCCGGCGTAGTCCAGCATGCGCTTGATGGTCGTGGGCCCCACCGGCGCCGAGCCCAACAGAAAGTCGATGCGGGCCATGCCGGCGCGCAGGTGGGTCGCCGATACGGGCAGCTTCTCCGTGGCGTCCAACTCGGCCAAGAAATCGAAATGGCGCGAGACCATCGGCGCCACGATGCGACCCGGGCGCAGGCCGACCCGGGCCATCACCCGCCAAAAATCCGTGGTGTAGCGCTCGATCAGGTGAATCTCGCCGTCGTCCCGTCGCAGGCACCAATCGGTCATGGCCGAGGCGTTGGCGTGGTGCATCGGGTTGACGACCAGGGCGGCCAAACCGGTGCCGGGCGGGATTTCCAGGAACTGATCGAAGGTGGCCGCGTTGGTTCGGTAGTTGGCGTGGGTCAGCACCGCGCCCTTGGGATGTCCCGTCGTGCCCGAGGTGAAAATGACCAACCGCGCCCCGTCGGGATCGCGCGCCGGCGTCCACGCCGATTCGGACAGGGGTTCGTGGTCCGCGACACTACCCGCGTCCAGGCAGGGCAGTTCGGGTCGGTGTTGGCGCAGCGCGGCCAAGGCCGTCTCGTCGAAATCCCGTTGGTGGATCACCAGGCCCACCTCGGCCAAGTCGGCCTTGAAACAAAGGCGTTCGACCGTGTCTGCCTGCCAATTGACCGTGACCGGCACCGTGTCGACCAGCAGGGCGGCCAATCGGTAGACCAGATCCAGGTAATGGTTGTTGCCGAAGGCGTGCAATTGGCGATCGCCCGCCTTCAGGCCGTGGGCCCGCAAGGCGGTGGCCCCACGGCAGGCCAGCTCCCAAATGGTGCCGGCGGTATAGGTACGACACTGCAGCTTCTTGAAGGGATCGATTCGGTAACTGAACACGAGCGGGCGGTCGGGATTGGCGAAGGCCGCGCGGTACGCGGCCAGGGCGTTGAATCCGTCGCGCGATGGGGCGTCGGAAGGCGCTGGTGGGGAGGTCATGGGGGTTTCCTCTTCGATGAACGGAGGCCCCGCGGGCGCTCCGGACTCGGTCATTCCGCGTAGAGTTGGAGCGTCTCGCCGATGTCGTCGGCGATGGCGCAGGTCGTCTGCAGGTCGGGATGGCGCACGATCAGATAGCCGTCGGAAATCAGGGTGGCCTTCCAGTCGCGTCGCGGTGCGCCGATGGGCGAGAGGTTGTTGCACACGATGGTCTCGCCGTAGCGCCGCTCGACCCGCTCCAGACCCTCGATGCGGCTGATCCGCCCCTGGCCGCGAGCACGCTTGAAGATGACCGCGGCGTTGTAGCGCCGCTTGATCGGCTGGCTGATGCGTCCGTGGATCAGGGCTTCCGCCCAACCGTCGAACACGTCGATGTCGCAGCCGTAATTCATCAGCTCCACCGAGCGCCCTCCCGGGGGACGTGCCGCGATTTCGCCGAAGACGGCTTCACCGTCCGGTTTGAGAAACCATTCCATGTGGGTGAATCCGGTTTGGAAATCGAAGGCCCGCAGGACTTGCATCCCCAGTTCGTAACCGCGTTGCAGTTCGGGCGTGTCCAGGTCGCGCAACGTCACCGTTTGCGGGCTGATCCACTCTTGGGTGCGTGCGATGAGCGGATTGGGCCGGTACCAGGCGATGTTGTAGTAGAGCACCTCGCCGCCGGCGCAGATGGTGTCGAACGTGTACTCGCGACCCTCGATGAATTCCTCGACCGAGACCTCTGCTACGTTGCGAAGGCGAGGCAAGAGCCGTGAAAGCTCTTCCGCGTCGTCGACGCGGTAGGTATGGGCCGAACCCGCGCCGGCGATCGGCTTGACGATGATCGGGAAACCGATTCGCTGCGCCGCCTCGGCCACCTGGCGGGCGGTCGTGGTGGCCTCGTGGCGCGGCGTGCGGACGCCGGCGCGATCGAGCGTGCGTTTCATGGCCTCCTTGTCGCGGAAGAGCTGGGTTTGGGCGCGGTCGAGACCGGGCAGCGCGAAGCGTTCGCGCAGCGATGCGGCCAGCGACATGCCTGGCTCCCAAAGGCAGACGATGCGGTCGAGCTTCACCGGCAGGCGCCAGGCCCGCAGCGCTTCGTAGGCCGCCGTTTCGTCCCAGATCGAAGGAAGGTGGAGATAGTGATCCAGGCCTTCTTGCGCCACTTCCGGCAGGTGCGATTCCGGATGGTCGCCCACGCCAAGGACGCGCGCACCTTGCCGGGCCAAGGCGCGCACGAAGTAGGGAATCTCGGCGGGGAACCCGGGCTGAATCACGAGCACGTTCACGTCATGTCCTCCGCGGTGCCGTCACCTGTCCGTCAATGATGGGTGTACTGCGTGGGCTCTGCACCCGCGCCGTGCCGGTTCGGTTCATTTGGATCGGCTCGGCACGCGGTGCTTGATGTGCGACAGCTCGAGAATGGTGAGCAGAAACGCCGTCTCTCTCGCGATGTCCTTGAACCGTTGGAACCGCCCGGACGAACCGCCGTGGCCGGCGTCCATGTTCGTGTGCAGCAGCAACATGTTCATGTCGGTCTTGTTGGCGCGCAGCTTGGCGACCCATTTGGCCGGTTCCCAATATTGGACTTGGGAATCGTGCAGGCCGGTGGTCACCAACATGTGCGGGTACTCCTGGTGTTTGACCTGATCGTAGGGCGAGTAGGAGAGAATGTAGTCGTGGCAGGCTTTCTTGCGCGGGTCACCCCACTCGTCGTATTCGATGGTGGTCAGCGGAATCGTTTCGTCCTGCATGGTGGTCAGGCAGTCGACGAACGGCACGATCGCCAGGATGCCGCGATAGAGATCGGGTCGCTTGTTGGCGATGACGCCCATCAGCATGCCGCCGGCCGAACCACCACGGGCGAAGAGCCGGTCGGGGCGGGTGTAGTGGTGGGCGATCAGGTAGGCCGAGCAGGCGATGAAGTCGTCGAAGGTGTTCCACTTGCGGTCCAGCTTGCCGGCCTCGTACCAGGCCCGACCCAGCTCCGAGCCGCCGCGCACGTGGGCGATGGCGAAGATGAAGCCGCGATCCAGCAGGCTGAGCCGGCTGGAGGAGAAATGGGGATCACAGCTAATGCCGTAGGATCCGTAAGCGTATTGCAGCAGGGGGCTGGAGCCGTCGCGCGGGGTCTCCTTGTGGTACACGATCGAAATCGGGACTTCCGTGCCGTCCTGGGTCTTGGCCCAAACCCGCTCGCTGCGGTAATTTGCGGGATCGAAATCACCCACGATCGGTTCGCGCTTGAGCAGGGTGCGCTCGCGCGTGTCCATGTCGTAGTCGTAGATCGACAGGGGCGTCGTCAGCGAATCGTAGTTGAAGCGCAACACCTTGGTATTGAGGTCGGGGTTGAAATCGAGATGAACCAGGTAGACCGGTTCCTCGAAGGCGATGCAGTGTTCGGCACCGTCGTCCTGGCGAATGATGCGGATGCGCGGCAGGGCGCGCTCCCATTCCAGGATCACCAGGTGATTGGCGAACCCGTGAATGTTGTCCAGGTAGACGTTCTCGTTGTGCCCGATCACCACTTGCCAGTGGTCGCGGCCGGGCTGGTCCAGCGCGGTCCGCATCACCTGGAAGTTGGGTGCCTCGTAGTTGCTCAGCAGGAAAAAGGCGTCGCCCAGGTGAAACGGATAGTAGCGGTGATCCCATTCGCGCGGCTGGATGACGCGGAAGTCCGCCTCGGGACGGTCGGCCTCGACGAAGCGGTACTCGTTGGACATGGTGCTGGAGGAGCCGACGAAGATGAACCGCTTCGAAGTGGAGCGATAGACGTGCACGTTGAAGGCGCTGTCCTGTTCGTGGAAGATCAAACGATCTTCGGACTGGGCCTGGCCGAGCACGTGGTGGTAGACCCGATCGCAACGCAGCGTATCCGCATCCTTGTGCACGTAGAAAAACGACTGGCCGTCGGCTGCCCAGGCGATGTCGCCACCGGCGCCTTCGATGCGGTCCTCGAAGGTCTTTCCGGTGGTCAGGTCCAGCACGCGGATCTCGAAGAGGCGGCGCCCGACGATGTCCTGCGCGTAGGCCAGGCGGCTGTGATCGGCCGAGATGCTGCGACCGCCGATGCTGAAGAACGAGCAGCCCTCCGCCAGTTTGTTTTCGTCGAGCAGGAGTTCTTCGTCGGCTTCCATCGAGCCGCTGCGACGGCAGAACAACCCGTATTCCCGACCCTTTTCGTAGCGCGTGTAATAGTAGTGGTCATCGATCCGATAGGGCACCGAACTGTCGTCTTTCTTGATGCGGGCGATCATCTCGTCGTAGAGCGAATCGCAAAGCTGTGGTTCGAGATGGGCGTCGGTGAAGGCGTTCTCGGCTCGCAGATAGTGGCGCACATCGGGTTCTTCCCGCTGCTTCAACCAATAATACGGATCCTTGCGGCTGACGCCGTGGGCCTCGTGGACCTTGGGTATCTGTTTGGCGAAAGGCGGCATGCGAATCGTTGACAGCATCGGTTCCTGAGGGGCGTTGTTCTGCTTGGCGTCGGTCATCGTGGAACATCCTACTCATAGAGGTGGGCGGCGAGGCCGAAGCCGTTCCGAGGCGCCTCGCGGGGAGCCGACGGGGCGTGGAATGGCGGGCCCGCCTGGTGGCGTGGCGGTGGTCCAAAACGGAAGATCGAGCGTGCCTCCATTGGTACACATCATCAATAGGTGCCGGTTAGGGCATCCTATGACGTGACCGCCACGCTGTCAATCGCCCACGACGATGGAATGGCCAATTCCTTTTTCGAACCCGTGCGCAAGCGCCGCCTGGTGGGGGGGAGGTGGCACCCCCCGGCCGATCCGTTCGGCACGGTGCCTTCTACGATAGGGTGAAAAGAATCTAACGGTTTGTAATAAATGGAGTTGTTGGTGCTGGGCTCGAGGCTGGCGGGAAGGTGCGCCTCCAACCGGAGCCCCTGATGTGCCGAGCGGCCGCCGATTCTGAGCGCCTGGCCCTTTTTGTCGGATCGGTCCGGATCCGGAGGCGCGGCGGTGCCCCTCGGGAGACCCCGAAAATTCTACTGGCGGACTTCCGGCTCGCGGTACTAGACTGGGGGCAACGATCTGATTTCAAGTGCGTTCGTTCCGAGTCTCGCGGAGGTGACGCACGTTGCACAGGTTCCAGGGGGGAATCCGCATGACCGGTAAAGAATCGGTACGTCCGCCGGCCAAGGCCGCGGGTGGTTTTGGCGCGCTGCTTTCCAGCTTTCATCAGCTACGGGTACACGGGGTGGTTTCCGATTGGGCCTCCTTCCTGAAGGCCAATCGCCCGGATGGGTTCGATTGCCCCGGCTGCGCCTGGCCCGAGCCGAAAGAGGCCTCGCGCATGGAGTTCTGTGAAAACGGCGTCAAGGCCATCGCCCACGAGATCACCAGTCACCGGGTCGATCGCGCTTTTTTCGAACGCCACACGGTCGGCGAACTCGCCCAAAGGGATCACTATTGGCTGGAACGGCAGGGACGCTTGACCGAACCGATGCGCTACAACGCCGAGACCGATCGCTACGAGCCCATCGCCTGGGCCGACGCCTTCCAGTTGGTGGGCGATCGCCTGCGCGCCTTGGAGCATCCCGATCGGGCCGTGTTCTACACCTCCGGACGCACCAGCAACGAGGCCGCCTTTCTCTATCAGTTGTTCGGTCGCCTGCTGGGCACCAACAATTTTCCGGACTGTTCCAACATGTGCCACGAATCCTCGGGCGTGGCGCTCGGCGAAGCGATCGGGATCGGCAAGGGCACGGTCACGATCGAGGATTTCGAGAAAGCCGATGCGATTTTCATCTTCGGACAGAACCCGGGCACCAATCACCCGCGCATGCTGGCCGAACTGCAGAAAGCCGCGCAACGGGGCTGCACCATCGTCAGTTTCAACCCTCTGAAGGAGCCGGGGCTGCAGCGATTCACCCATCCCAAACACCCCGTCGCCACCTTGGTGGGCTCCAGCACGCCCATCAGTTCCCACTACTACCAACCGCTGGTCGGCGGGGATCTCGCCGCCGTCAAGGGCATGATCAAGGTGGTTTTGGAACGCGAGGCCGCCGCCCCGGGCACGGTTTTGGACCAGGCCTTCATCGAGACCCACACGCGAGGGTTCGAGGCCGTGCGCGCCGACGCCATGGCGACCGCCTGGGAAGACATCGAGGCCAACAGCGGCTTGACCCGTGCCCAAGTGACCGAGGCCGCCGAGCTCTACCTGGCCGCCGATCGGGTCATCGCCTGTTGGGCCATGGGCCTGACCCAGCAGAAACAGGCGGTGGGCAGCATTCAAACCTTGGTGAACCTGTTGCTGTTGCGCGGAAATATGGGCAAACCGGGTGCGGGTGCCTGCCCCGTGAGAGGCCACAGCAACGTCCAGGGTGACCGCACCGTGGGCATCGTCGAAAAGCCAAAACCGGAATTCCTCGATGCGCTGGGTCGCGTCTTCGACTTCGATCCACCACGCGAGCACGGTCTCAATACGGTGGAAGCGATCAAGGCCATGGACGAGGGGCGCGTGGACGTCCTGTTCTGTATGGGCGGCAATTTCGCGGCCGCCACGCCCGACACCGAATTGACCGAAGCCGCGATCAAACGACTGGACCTCACCGTGCACGTCAGTACCAAGCTCAATCGCAGCCACGTGGTGACCGGCAAGGACGCCCTGATCCTGCCCTGCCTGGGTCGTACCGAGCGGGACGAACAAGCCGAAGGCCCGCAAGTGGTGACCGTGGAGGACTCGATGAGCATGGTGCACGCCTCGCGCGGCCATCGGCGACCGGCAGGGGCGATGCTGCTCTCGGAACCGGCGATCGTCGCCGGGGTGGCCAAGGCGAGCCTGACCCACGAGGGGATCGATTGGGATGCCCTGGTCGCGGATTACGATCGCATTCGCGCGAAGATCGCCGAGGTGTTGCCGATGTTCGCGGACTACAACCGCAAGATTCGCGAGCCCGGCGGGTTCTATCTGGGCAACAGCGCCCGCGACCGAGTGTGGCGGACCCAAGGCGGCCAGGCGCGGTTCAGTGTCCATCCCCTACCGGAAAACCATTTGGAACCCAACCAGTTGCGCTTGATGACCGTGCGCAGCCACGACCAATTCAATACCACCATCTACGGCTTGGACGACCGCTATCGCGGCATCAAGGGCAAGCGCATGGTGGTCTTCCTCAACGGCGAGGACATGGCCGACCGGGCCCTGGAAGCGGGGATGCGGGTCGACTTGATCAGCCAGGGGGCTGATGGCCGGAAACGCAAGGCGGAAGGCTTCGAGGTGGTGCCCTACGAACTCCCCAGAGGTTGTGCCGCGGCCTATTTTCCCGAAACCAACGTCCTGGTGCCGATCGATAGTTACGCGTCTCGCAGTTTCACGCCGGCTTCCAAATTCATTCCGGTTTGGCTCGAGCGCTGTGACGTGTGATTTTTCATGATTGCCCTCGTCTGGTGAAACGGTTCGGTGTCCTGTTGGAAAACGGAGCTTTGGGAAAGTAGGCTCTTGATGAAAAAAAATTGCGTCCAGCAGTGAATGATCCGATATTTCTGGATGGACCTCTTAGGTAAATTCGATTTTTGGCGTATGATGTCACTATCCTCACCCTAAAGTCATCGAGCCGTCGATTTTTGGTCGATTTGGTGTCCGAGTCTCTCTGTCGTCGAGGCCGGGCCCATGTTCCCGCGCACGGCTTCCCGACGCTGAAATGGACGTTCTATGCACCAGATTCCGGGCTATCACATTGTGGAAACCCTTCACGAGAGCACGCGCCATTGGGTATTCCGGGCGCGTGCCGACAGCGATGGTCGATCCGTCATCCTCAAAACGCTCAAGTCCGGGGATCCCACGGTGGAAGAATTGGCCCAATTCCGACAGGAGATGAGCCTGATACGGGACCTCATCCAGAGCGGGGAGGTGGAGGGCATCGTTCCGGCCCTGGCACTGGTGACCGACGCCGAGCGACCGACCATCGTGTTGGAGGACGTCTCGGGTGTTTCTCTCGCCCATCGTTTGGGTGGTAAACCCTTGAGCATGGACGAGTTTTTGAGTATCGCGCTGCCCTTGACACGCACCTTGGGGCGATTGCACGAACGGGGCATCGTCCATCGCGACGTCAAGCCGGACAACATCGTGCTCGATGCCGACGAGCATCCGCTCTTGACCGATTTCGGCATCGCGGTCCTGCTCGAGAAGGGGGTGTCGCGATGGCCCGGCGAAGACTACCCGATCGGATCGCCGGCCTATCTCGCGCCCGAACAATCGGGTCGTTTGGATCGTGGTCCCGATCACCGCGGCGATCTCTACTCGCTGGGTGCCACCTTTTTCGAAATGCTGACCGGCGAGGCGCCCTTTTCCGGCGAAGACGAGATGGCGCTGATCCACGCCCACCTGGCGCGTCAACCCGGTGCACCCCATGTGGTCAACCCGGCCGTGGCACCGCTTCTTTCCGCGATCGTCCTGAAGCTGTTGGCGAAAAACCCGGATGAACGCTATCAGCACGCCCTCGGGCTGGCGGCCGATCTCGAACGGTGTCGCGAGCAGTTGGATGCCACCGGAGAGATCGAGGCGTTCCCGCTCGGCGAGGCCGACCGGGCGCCGCGCTTCCTCGAATCCCACACGCTTTGGGGCCGAGATGCGGCTCTGGCCCGCATCGGCGAGGCCCTGGCTCGCGCCGGTCAGGGATCGGTCGAGGTGGTGGCGATTCACGGCGAGGAAGGGGTCGGCAAATCCGCGTTGATCCGCGCGCTCCGGCAATTGGGCGCCGAACGGCGGGCCCACGTGGCGGAAGCGGTGTGTCTTCCGGATATGAAAGGCATCCCTCACGGCACGCTGGTCGCCGCGTTCGGGTCGCTGCTGCGCCAGATTGCGGCCGAGGACGATCAGCAGGTGGCGGCGTGGCGCGATCGCCTGCGCCTGGCGCTCGGCGACGCCCTGCTTCAACTCGGTGCCGTGATCCCCGAATTGCGCTACATCCTCGATGGCGAGCCCAGCGGCGAGCGCGTGCCGGCGCCTCGAGCGCCCGGACAGACCCACCTGCTGTTGGAAGGTCTGGTCCTGGGCCTGCGCAACAAACAGCACCCGCTGATCCTGGTGCTCGACGACCTCCAGTGGATCGACACGGCGAGCCTCGCGTTTTTGCAGAGCGTGGCGGTATCGGCGGGACAACACTATCTGATGCTGGTCCTGGTGTTTCGGGATGACGTGGTGCTGACGACGCCGCCGCTGATGGCCGCGCTCTCCACCCTGGCCGATCAAAGCCAGTGGACCGACGTCCTGCTGGAGGGCCTTTCCCAAGCGGACATCGCCCAACTGCTCGCCGCGCGAACGGGGCACAACCCCGCCGCCATGACCCCGCTGGCCGAAGCCCTTCGGATCAAGACCCGGGGAAACCCAGCCCACATCATGCACCTGCTCCAGCATTTGGAAGAAACGGACCTGTTGCGTCACGAACCGGGTGTCGGCTGGTCTTGGGATTTGGAGGGGATTCGCGCCCTGCCGATCCACGACCATTTGGCCGAATCGCTGGCCCGCGGGGTGGCCGCCCTGCCCGACGATACCCGCGAACTCCTGGAGCGCGCCGCCTGTATCGGGCCCCGTTTCAGTCTCGCCGAATTGGCCGATATCTGGGACGGGGAGCCCGCGGGCCTCTACGGCCAGTTGCGGCCGGCGATGCTCGCGGAGTTGATTCAACCGATCGAAGGCGGATTCGGATTTCACCATGCCCGTGTCCATCAGGCGGTATACGAAGGCATCGACGAGCAGACGCGGGCCCGCCACCACTACCGCATCGGATGTTATCTTCAGACGCGCGGCGAGGCCTCGTCCTCCCTGGAAAACCTGTTTGCGATCGTGCGCCAGTTGAACCGTGCGGTGACCTGTCTCGGCACGCGGCAGGAACGCATCGATTTGGCTTCCCTGGATTTGGAGGCGGGGCGCAAAGCCCGGGAATCGATGGCCCCGCGCGAGGCGGAAACCTATCTGGAAGCCGGGTTGGCGCTTCTGCCGCCCGAGGCGGGGGCGGCGGACGCCTTGTGGTACCCCCTCAACCTGGAGTTGTTGCACGCGGTGTTCGCGGCCGGCAACGCCCTCAAGGTTCGCGACCTCGCCGAAACGCTGCTGAGCCGGGTGGACGTGCCTTCCCGCCAGGCGGCGATCTACGAGGTGCTGATCGCCCAATGCACGCGCGAGCAGGATTACGAGCGAGCCCTCGTCCTTGCGGATACGGCCCTGCGCGTTCTCGAATGGTCCCTGCCCGCCGGACCGGGCGGCTTGAGCCTGGAGGTGGCCGAGGCGACCCGGACCCGCCTGGAAGACGCGCTGGCGGGCGAGCCCGCTCGACTCGAAAGCGGGCGCATCGCCTCGGTCTTGGCGATCCTGGCTGCCGCGGTCCCGGCCGCGATGTGCTGCGACATGCGCCGCTATCGGCTCTTGGTGCATGCCATGGTCGACCTCTCGCTGGAGCACGGCTTCAACGGGGATTCCGCCTTCGGAGCGGCGTTGTTCGCGGCCGTCTGGGGCCGGTTGACCGGCGAAGAGGGGAGCGGTCTCGCGCTCGGCGAACTGGCCCGAAATCTCGGCCAGCAGCGAGGCGACGCCAGGACCCGTTGCCGGATCGACGTGGTTCACGGCCTGATGAACATGCACTGGGGACGGCCCTTCGACGCCTGTCGCGAATTGTTGCTCACCGGGTTTCGCGCCGGGGTCGCCTGCGGTGAGTGGCTGTTCGCCTCGCTGGCCGCGGTGGGCCGGCTTCATCTCGCCTGGCATGACGGCGAGCACCTCGATGATTGGATTCGGGAGGCCCGTGCCCGCATGCCGTTTCTCACCGAAACGCGCTACGGCATGGCGCGCGATCTGGGGCACTACCTCGTACAGCGGGCGGCGTCCCTGCGCGCGAAAGAGGAGCAGGGGGACGGCGGCGGGTCCGAGCGATCCTTCGAGGAAAACGCCTTTTGGGGGCGCGTGTTTCAGGAAGGCAACGACATGTTGAGCGCCATGTGCCTGGTGTTTCGAATCAAGGGCGATTACCTGTTGGGTCACTATCGCCAGGCCCTGGAAAGCGCCGAGCGGGCCCGAGCCACCCAGGATTACCTACATCAAACCGTGGGGCTCTACAATCTCGAGCTGTACGCCGGATTGTCCATGGCGGCCCTGTACCCCGAGGCCGCGCCGCTGCTGCAGGAACGTTTTCGCAACCACATCCAGACCGGTCTGCGCAAGTTGGCGGCCTGGGCGCGCGCGGAACCGCACAATTTCGGTCCGGGCCACGCCCTGCTGGAAGCCGAGACCAAACGAATCAGTGCCGACCTGGCCGGGGCCATGCGGGCCTACCAGCGGGCCATCGACGGTGCACGTGGCTCGGGTTTTCGCCACATGCTTGCCATCGCCCACGAATGTGCCTTTCGGTTCTATCGCGAGCAGGGCCTGACCACGATTGCCGGCGCCATCGCCCACAAACCGGGCCGCTATTTCGAGCAGTGGGGCGCCCATCACAAGGTGACCCTGCTGCGACGCGAGTTCGAGCAGATCGATTTGGACGTCTCCCATCCCGATTCCGAGTCTCACCGATTGGGCCAAACGACGACGCGCCAGGAACTCGATTCCAGTGCCATCACCAAGGCGTCCCAAGCCCTGGCCGGCGAGATCGAGTTCGACCGGCTCCTGAAGAAGATGATGGACATCGTCATCGAGATCGCCGGTGCCAGCCGCGGCGTGCTGATCCTCGAACGCGAGGGTCGCTTCCTGGTCGAGGCCGTGGACGCGGCGGACGGAAGCCGAACCGAAGTCCTGAGCGCGATCCCGCTCGACGACTTCGGCGAGATTCCCTCGACGGTGGTCTACTACGTGTTGCGCACCCTGGATACCGTGGTGCTGGGCCGCACCACCGATCAATCGCGCTTCGCCCTGGATACCTATCTCGCCCGCGGAACGGTGCAGTCCGTGCTGTGCATGCCGATTCTCCATCAACACCACCTGATCGGGGTGCTGTACCTCGAGAACCAGTGGCTGAATGATGCCTTCACCCACCTCCACCTGGAGGTGTTGCGCGTGCTGACCAACCAGATCTCGATCAGTATCCAGAACGCGCGGTTGTTCGCCGAACTCAGCCGGGCCAAGCGCGAACTGGAGGGCCTGAATGCCGCGCTGTCGCGGCGGCTGGACGATCACTCGCGCAAGATCGAGGAGAAGAACAGCGAGCTGGATGCGCTGGAGACGATGATCAAATCCGTGCGTCGCGAAGCCGACTATTCCGAGGTGCTGCGCGTGCTGTTGGAGCAGGGGCTGCGGTTCTTCGAAAAGGCCGAGCGCGCCCTGTTCCTGGTGTTGGACAAGGACGAGGCCCACTACGCGATGGCGGCCTCGGTCGGATACGAGCCCGGTGCCTGGTCGGCGTTCGCGCTGCAGGAAGCGGCCCTGCACGACCTGTTCGGCGGCGGTGAGGAGTGCGAGGTGGGGACCTGGCTGCTGCGTCCCTTCGCCGAGGAACCGGCCTATGGCCCCTTCCTCGAACGGGGTTGGGCGGACCACCTTCCCAAGGCGGTGCTCTCGCTGGCGCTGTGCCCCGACGAGCGGGTCGAGGGCGTCCTGGTGTTCGAGAGCCGCGATGAAGCGGCCGCTTTCGATTCCACCGATGCCCGGCGATTGGCGCGGTTTCGCGACCACGCGATGGCGGCCTTCGTCAAGGCGGGACTGTGGGTCGAGGTGCGTCGGACGAGCAACGAATTGGTCAAGACCCAGAAGCAGCTCGCGGTCCAGGAGCGTCTGGCCTCACTGGGCACCCTGGCCGCCGGTATCGGCCACGAGATTCGCAACCCCTTGAATTTCATCAACAATTTCGCCTCCGTGTCCCAGGATCTGGCCGGCGAACTGGCCGCGATCCTCGAGCAGCAGCACGAATTCATCGCCGACCAGGCCTATCACGATGCCGATCTGTTGCTCGGCGACCTGGCCAACAACGCCCAGCTCATCCACCAACACGGCAAGCGCGCCAACGGCATCATCAATTCGATGATGTTGCTGTCGCGGGGCCAGTCCATGTGCCGCGAATCGATCGACGTCAACAGCCTGGTCGACGAGTACACCGAACTTTCCTACCACGGCATGCGCGTCCAGAATCACTCGGCCAACGTGGCCATCTCGCGGGCGTTCGACGAGGACGTGGGCCACATCTACGCGGTCGCCCAGGACTTGAGCCGGGTGTTGGTCAATCTGTTGAACAACGCCTTTTACGCGGTCATCCAGAAGCGCAGGGAAGGGCATGAAGCCTACCGGCCCGAAATCCAGGTGTCGACGCGGGCCATGTCGGAGTGGGTGGAGATTCGACTGCGCGACAACGGGACCGGCATCCCCCCGGAAATACTGGACAAGATCTTCAATCCCTTTTTCACCACCAAGCCGCCCGATCAGGGCACCGGATTGGGCTTGCCGATCTGCCGGGAGATCATCGAGAAGCTGCATCACGGCAAGATGCTGGTTACCAGCGAAGTGGGGCAATTCACCGAATTCGTGTTGCGCCTGCCCAAGGACAGCCGGGTGACCGGTCGCATGGCGGGAAGAGAAGGCCCGTAGCGGCGACGTGAGGCCTGTTGGAGAACGCATCCCCGCGCGGCGCCACCCGGGACCGAGAAAGGATCCGAGGTGTCCGCTCCGCCTTCGGGCCGGCGCTTCTTTCCAGTGATCTGGCTCGGTATTTTGAACTTTGATTTGGGGCCGATCACCGGATAAGTGTATTCTTGCGCCATCGCAGGGAAGCGCCGCCCCTTCGCACGGATCTTCAACACGTCATTCCCAACCCGCGGATTCACGCTCGATTCACTTTTTTTGCGCTTCGAACGCGCCTCGTCGATAGGAATCGAATTCATGGGCGGCTCCGACGCTTCCTTCGTCTGGTTGGGGCTACGTGAATGAAAGGAGCCCAATGGGCCGATGCTGTTGTTTTTATGTGTTTTGTTCTTTCCCTTCTCCGGGGAGCGTCCGGTTCGACAATTTTCCGTCAACGACGGCTTGCCAAGCGGGATCGTCTACGCCTTGACCCAAGACCAGGTGGGCCACATCTGGGTAGGGACCAAAAACGGCTTGGTGAGGTACGACGGGTACAGGTTTACCACCGTCAAGTCGACCAATCACATGGAAGTCGGGGGTAAGGCGGATAACGTGAGCGATTTGGAAACCGCTCGCAATGGAGATCTGTGGGTGGCCACCTGGGGAGGCGGTGTGCTTCACCGCCAGGCCAAGCGTGGGACCCTCCGCCAATACCGTCGCGATCCCTCGAACGCCGCAAGCATCGGCGACAACGAAGTGCAGGTCGTTTTACAGGATCGGAAGGGTCGCTTCTTTTTTGGCACCCATCGCCACGGGCTCTATTGTTTCGATCCCGCCACCGAGGCCTTTTCCCGCATCCCTCTCGGTGACGGCAACGAACGAATCTGGTCGATTTGTGAAGGGCGAGACGGATTGATTTGGGTCGGTACATCCGTCGGTCTGTTCGGTTTGGGTGGGCCCGACCCGAAACCGCCCACCGTCGTGAAGGCCTTCTCGAGTCAAGGTCCCGAGTCGTCGCGGTTGAATCACGATGAAGTGCGCGAGGTCTACGCGGACCGTGAAGGGACGCTTTGGATCGGCTCTCGGCATGGTCTCAACCTGCTCGAACCCGAGCGGGGACGGATTCGTCGGTTCGACCCGAACGAGCACCCCGTCGAGATGGTGCAACATCCGGTAAATGCCGTTTTTCGAGATAGTTCGGGTAACGTTTGGGTGGGTGCCACCAGCGGCCTGTTCCGCTATGACGCGAGCAGGGACCTGTTCGAAGTCCCACGCCAGATTCGCGATACGGGGCTCAAGACCGCCGATATCCGCGCGATTTACGAAGATCGAGGCCAGGTTCTCTGGGTGGGGACCAACGGCGGCGGTTTGTTCAAGGTCGACCTGAAGCCCCAAAAATTTGCGATCGTCGAAGGGGAGCAGGGCCTGCGGCCGGAGATCGTCGTCGCCGTGATCGAGGATCCGCAGGGGACGTTGTGGTTCTCCTCGGGTCGCGACGGCCTCTACGCGGTCGATGCCGACACCGGCGCCATGACCCTGCGTTTGCCCATCCTGTCCGAATCGGGACCCGCCAGTGGCGCGCCCGTGGTTTCCATCGCCGTGGATGGGCCCGGCCATTTGTTGCTGGGAACCTACGGCGGCGGTCTGCTCCGCTACGATTGCGAGAAGGGCACCGTCCAGCGTTTTCCCGATCGGAGCACCCACCCCAACGGGTTGGCGAGCGATTTCATCCCCGACATTCTGGTGACGTCCGAAGGCGAAGTCTGGGTGTCCCTACTGAATTCGGGCGTGGCCCGTTTGCTGCCCGATGATCGCGGATTCGAACACCTCGGCTACGATCCCGACGATGCCACGACCCTCGACGGCGACCAGATCGAGTATCTGTACGAAGACACCAAGGGCCGCATTTGGGCCAGTTCGAGTTACGGGGGATTGAAACTGTTGGAACGCGGTAGCGGGACCTTCGTCCGGTTTCGCCACGATCCGAACAACCCGAGGAGCATCGGCTCCAATCAGATCACCGCCATCTTGGAGGATGACCGGGGCCGGTTGTGGGTCGGTACCCAGGTGGGCCTCGCCCGATTCGATGGCGATGGTTTCGCGGCCATTGCCGAAGCGACCAAAAACTTCTCGATCATGGCCATTCTGGCCGATGCGCGTGGCCATCTCTGGTTGAGCGGCAAAAAAGGGTTGATGCGGTATGAACCCGAAACCGGCAACGGTCGCTTGTTCACGGTCGACGATGGCCTGCAGAGCCTCAATTTCCACCACAATGCGGCGTTCAAGAGCCCTTCGGGTCAAATGTTCTTTGCGGGGGGCAACGGGGTGAACGCCTTCTTCCCGGATCGGGTCCGCGACAACCCCCATCTTCCGACGGTTCACATCACCTCCGTCGATTTCCCCAGCCGCAATGCCGCCCACATCGGCAGCGACGCGGAAATCCTGTTGAAGGCGTCCGACCGCATCCTGACGGTGGAGTTCGCGGCCCTGGACTTCACCGCGCCCCACCTGAACCGGTATGCCTATCGGTTGGAGGGGCTCGCCGATGAATGGACCGATCTGGGGAACAAGCACAACTTGAACCTGTTCACGTTGCCCCACGGCACCCACACCCTCGAGATCAAGGGTTCCAACAACGACGGCCATTGGAATCCGGAACCCGCCGTCCTGAAGATCCGAAAGCTGCCGCCGATCTGGCGAACCTGGTGGGCCTATGGCCTTTATATCGGTCTGGTCCTGTTTGGCCTGCTGGTCACCATCCGGATTCGGACCCTCGTGATCCAGCGCCGGGCCGATCGGCTGGAAGCCATGGTATTGGCGCGTACCCGAGAACTGGAGCAGCGCAATCGACAAATTCTCGAGCAAAAGGAAACCATCGAGCTCCTTCTGAAGCGCAAAAAAGAGCTTTTCGCCAACGTCTCTCACGAATTTCGCACGCCGATCACCCTGATCCTGGAACCGATTCGAAAGATGCGGGCCATGCCCGAAACCTGGACCCTCCATCCCGTTCTCGAAATGGTCGAACGCAACGGGACCCGATTGCTGAGAATGGTGGATCAACTCCTGGATCTGGCTCGGTTGAGCATGTGGTCACCCGCCGGTGGCGGCCCCACGGCACTGGCACCGATCGCCACCATGATGCTGGGCTCCTTCGAGCCGCTTTCCTCCCAAAAGGGAATCGTTTTGGAAGCCGAGGTGGTGGAGGACCTATGGGTTCCCGTCGCTCGAGAAGTTTTGGAAAAGATCGGCACCAACTTGCTCTCCAACGCCATCAAGTACACCCCGGAAGGGGGGCACATCGCGATCGGGGTGGTCGCCGACGGCGATTCGGTTCTGTGGACGGTGCGGGACACCGGGATCGGCATTCCCCAGGAATCGCACCAAGCCGTCTTCAACCGCTTCACGCGACTGCACGGCGAGGGTTCCGATCGCGTGCCCGGTGCCGGCATCGGGTTGACCCTGGTCAAGGAATTGGTCGAGGCGAACGACGGTCGCATCGTCTTGGAAAGCGAACCTGGCAAGGGATCCGCCTTTACCGTGATTTTTTCGCGATGCGCCCCGGACGCGGAAGACGCGTCGCGAGCCGAATCGGATGAAGCGATCGCCGGCGTCGCGCACCCGGAATCGGAGGTGGTGGCGCTGGAATGTGCGGTGCTGCACCATTACCAATCACCGGATGACGCCGAGCCGCCAGCCGAGCGATCCGTGCAGACGAGGGGCAAGAGCGTGCTGGTCATCGAAGACAACCCCGACATGCGGACCTATCTGGTGCAACACATCGAAAGTCACGGTGACTATCGCTGCCATGCCGCCACCGACGGCGACCAGGGGGTCGCGATGGCCTTCGAGATGTGCCCCGATGTGGTGATTTGCGATGTCATGATGCCTGGCCAGGATGGGTTTGCGGTGGTGCGTACCCTGAAGAGTGACGCGCGGACCAGTCATATTCCGGTTCTGCTGCTGACCGCGCGCGGAGATCGCGACAGCCGCCTCCAAGGTTGGCGGGAATGGGCCGACGAGTACATGGTCAAACCCTTCGACAGCGCGGAACTGTTGCTCCGGATCGAAAGTCTCCTGGAAGTCCGCAACATTCTCAGGAACCGGCACGGCCGCGAGCTGAACTTGACCGGTTCGGTCGCCGAAGCCGTGGAAACCTCTCTCAATGAAGTGGACCGGATGTTCCTCGAAAAACTCGAGCAAACCTTGGCGACTCATTATGCCAACCCCGATTACCGGCTGAAGGAGCTGAGCCACGACATGGGCATGAGCCCCCGGCCGCTTCAACGCAAGGTGAAGGCGGTGGTCAACCACACCCCGTTGGAGTGCTTGCAGCGATATCGCCTGACCAAAGCCGCCGAAGCGCTGAAGGGGGGACACAAGCCCTCGCAGGTGGCCTTTGACGTGGGATTCTCTTCCCATTCCTACTTCAGCAAGTGCTTCAAGGCCCATTTCGGGGTTTCGCCTTCCGAATACGCCGCCAACCCTGGCGGAACGGCACAGGATACGGCGGCGCCTCTCGCGTGAGCGGCGCTGGTGGGATTGGCCAGCGTCGCGAAGTGGATCTTCCTTCCGAAAACCGAATGATCGGGAGAATCAGGTCCCGATTGAACCGAAGCGGAACCGAAGCGGAACCGAAGTGGAACCGAAGCCGGACAGAAGCGGGGCCGATTCTCGAAGCTGGATTCCGCGATTGCGGTCGGGCTCTCGGTGAAGATGGTGTTTACATATCTTTTACATATCCTGTGGCGATCAGAAGAGTCGTAGGGCTGTGCCCGTTTTCACGGAATTTTCTTTCCCATTTGGATTCAAATACAAACTATTTATTGGTAGTGGTTTGAGTGTGACGAAAATCACCATGCACGAGTTTTTAGAAGTGTTGGAGAAAACACGGTGGCGTTTGAAAAGATGAACGTCAAGAATTTGTAAATGATCAATTGTTCGATTGTTTACATAAGGTCGGCGTTTCCGCCCGACCGGTTCCATCTTGTTTTCAACCATCATAGAGGAGAGACTCACCATGAAATCAATTGCGCTGTCCATGCTTTTGTTCTGTTTCGCGCCGCTGATGTTCGGCCAGGGTTTGACCGAGCAGCAGGACGACCACGCCGATCACGCCGATCACGAGGAGGGCTTCCGCACGGTCGACCCCCACGGTAACGACGTCACCGTCTTCGTGGATCCGCCGTCGCTCACGGCGGTATACGAGCCGCATTACGATCCCAACAGCCCTCACTTCCAGGGGTACGACGAAGTGGATGAATACGAGCGTTTTCCCGAAGGGGACGAGCGGATGATGCGTGCCGTGACGGTGGATGTCTACATCGTGGCCGACGAAGAGTATCGCGCCCGTCATTCCGATTGGCAGAGTCGCTGTTACCAGATCGTGGAAGCGGCCGACAACGCCTACTGGCGGGATTTTTCGATCAACTGGGTCGTGAGAGGCTACTATAGCTGGAACTCCAACGGCAACAACGCTTCCCAGATTCTGGCCGATCTCGCCCGCGACGCCGGCGGGTTGCCGAACGGTCTGGTCATGGGCTTTTCCGCGGATTCCCGATTCAACGCGGGCGGCATCGCCTATGTCTACAACGGCAATCCTGGCACCGGTTTTTCGGTTTGCCTGGATCAGGGTGTTTCGTCGACCACCTACGCACTGCGTCATGAAATCGGACACAACTACGGGTGTTTCCATGATTTCGACCCCGTGGTATGTTTGATGAATTACACCTATGCGTACTCGATCGACTATTTCGACTCTGCCCATGACAATTTGATTCAAGGACGCGACAACTGGTTCCAGTAACGCCGGCCGTTCAACCCGACCCACGCCCTTGCCCGAGGTGAGGGCGTACACCGGTCGTCCACGGATCTTCGCCGAGGAAAGGGGATTCGTGACAGACTGGTCAGCCCCGCGAAGTCGCCGAGAGAAGGAGGCTTCGCGGGTCACTTCGTTTGAGCACTCGCGTGGAAAAATGGCCGATCTCGGAAGAGCGGATCAGAACGGGATTTCTTCTTCATCCCACCTGCGGAGGCCCTCCACCAAAGCCTCGAACCGCGGCACCATCTCCTCTGGAATTTCCTCCCATGGAAGCACTTCTTCGTAGAGGCCCCGCGCGATTTCGTTTTCAATACAGCTCGTGCTGGCATGAGCGAAGCGTTTGTAGAGTTCGCGGCTGGGACCCGTGTAGAAATGGTGGATGTCTTCCGATAATTCGAAGCCGTCGATGTCGCCGTCGTGCCAGGCTTCGAAGCTCTCGCGTAACCGACCCAAGGCGGCATCCAGATTGCGGGTATACAGCAGCCCACCCAAGTGGTGCAATTTGCGCTTTTCAGCTTTGGTGTACAAGATCGGATGGTATCTAGGGTCGGGGGAAGCTTTGGGCTTCGAGGGCTTCGATGCGACCTCGGTTTTCTCGATCGGTATTTTCTCGGGTTCCTGGTCTTCGAGCTGGGGTTGGGCCTCGCTGGTCTCGGCAAGTTCGGCTTTTTTGGCCTGTTTCTGTGCTTTGCGTTCCAGCTCGCGTTTTTTCTTCTTGGCGGCGATTTGTTCGATGGTGAGAACCTCGTCGGGTCGAGTTTTGCCGAATCGTTTCTCGTAGCATTCCGCCAGGTACTGCGGCAGGGGCAGTTTCCAAGTGTGATGCCGGCCGCTGTTCAATTTTCGGAGGCTCTTCGGCGTCATGCCCAACTCGCGGGCCATGGCGATCTGGGCGTGGGAAAGTTTGTGCGCTTTGCGCGCATCGATCCATTCCTGGTACTTGGGAGGTAACTTCTTTTTGGTCATTGCGATTCATCCTCGGTGCTGTTGGTGCCATCGCCGGGCGCACCCAAGTTCTGACTCCGTGCATTTTACCGCGTGATGAATTCAGTGGGCAAAATTGAGCGGTTCACTGCTTGTCCACTAAAAACACGAAAAAACACGAAAAACCTCCCCGGCGAGTTCGGGAATATAATCCTGGTTCTCAGATCTAACCTGCTGATAAACAAAAAAATGTGTACCTGACACCCTTCGAAGAAGCGATCGCATCACTGGGAAGTCAATGCGGTTCACTCCTTGTTCACTAAAAACACGAAAAAACACGAAAAACCTCCCCCGCGAGTTCGGGAATAGATTCCTGGTTTTCAGATCTAACCTGCTGATAAACAAAAAAATGTGTACCTGACACCCTTCGAAGAAGCGATCGCATCACTGGGCAGCCAATGTTGGCAGTTGGGTTTTCGTGGCTTTTCGTGTTTTTAGTGGACAAAAAGGTTCTTGCCCCCTATGCCCAAATTTTTCCGTGGAACCCCTTAACTCACCGTTCGTGGACACAACCGGAGGTGGAGGCTGGAGGGCATCAGCGTGAACGCGAAATGCTCCCGCACCGGCTCGCCCTCCGCGACCCGTTCGATGTCGAACGATCGCAACAGCATCGTCATCAAGGCCCGAATCTCCAGCAGGGCCAGGTTGCGGCCAGGACAGAATCGCGGTCCGTAGCCGAACGGGAACAACAGCTCCCCGTACGATGCCGCGTCGGCCGTCAGCCATCGCTCCGGTTTGAACGCCTCGGGTTCCGGAAAATACCGCTCGGAAAGGCCGATGATGCGGGTCAGCACCCACACCGACGTCCCGGCCGGAATGTCCAGGTCGCCCACCGTCGTGTCCTGCAGGGCCTCGAGGAACAGCATGGGCGCCACGCTTTTCAGGCGCATGGTCTCCTGGGTGACCGCATCCAGGAAGGGGCGCCCTCCCAAATCTTCGAAGCGCGGTCGGGTCCGGCCCTCGGCATAGAGATCGTCCACCTCGTCGCGCAAGGTCGCCAAGTGTGCCGGGTTCTCCAGCAGAAGATACAGCATCCAGGCCAGGGTGTTGGCCGTCGTGTCCTCGCCCGCCAGCAACAGGGTCAGCACATTGCCGACCAGATGGTCGTCGCTCAGCCGTTCCTGCGCCGCGGCCTCCGTCTGGGACAGCAGCATGGCTTCCAACACGTTTTCCGGCGCGGCATCCGGACCGGCGGCTGCAAGCCTCTGGCGACTCTTTTCGACCATGTCCCCGATGATGCCCTTGACCTCCGTCATGGCCTTGGCCACCGCTCGATCGCGAGGCAGAGAAACGTAGCGCCAATAGGGAACCGGCGCGTTGATGCGGTCGTTCAGCGCCGGAAAGATTCGGTTCAAGTGATCCTGGAGCAGGTCGCCCTCTTTTTCGATGGTATTCGAGTCGTACCCGAACGAAAGACCGGTGGTCACGTCCACCGTGAACCGCATCAAATCGGCCCGCATGTCCACGGGCCGTCCGGCGGTCGCGGCGTGGTGCCAACGCTTCTCGAGACGCGCCACGATCGTCGTCAAGCGGTCGTGGAAGCCGCGCAACCGCCGCGTGGAAAAGCCGGGTACGATCATGCGGCGCTGACGAAACCAGTCGGTACCTTCGGCGTTGAAGAGGCCTTCCACGCCGATTTCGCTGATGGCATTGGCCATGCGCGAGAAGCGCCGGAACCGGTGCGGACGCTCTCGCAAAACGGTGCGCACGTCTTCGGGATCGGCGAGCGCCACGATTTGGGTTCCCGGTAGGCGGATCCGGTAACGATCGCCCAATTGACGACACCAATCTTCGAGTATTTGGTGGATGCGGTTGGGTTTGAGCTGCAGGGCGTTCCCCAGGACGGGCACCCCGGGCGGCGTCGGCAAGGCATCGATCGACAGGGTGCGGTCCGCCGACCCTGGCGCCTGGCCCGCCGCGTTCCGCTTCCAAGCCAAGACCTGGTCGCGGTCGATCCACACCGAGTCGCCTTCGATCCAGGCCTCGAACTTGGCCAGGCCCACCGAGGCCGAGCCCGATTTCCGACCGCTGAAACAATCGTAGCGCCAGCCGTGGGCCGCACAGACCAACGCATCGCCTTCCACGTGGCCGTTGCTCATCAGCGCCCACTGGTGGCGACACACGCCGTGCAGCACGGAGAGCCGGCCATCCACCAGCAGCACGACCAGCTCGACCCCTTCGAGTTGGACGCCCAGCGGCTTTCGGTCCTTCAACGCGTGGCGGCAACAGAGCACCACCTTGTCTTTGGTGTCGACGGCGGTGTTCGGCGAATTCATGGGTGCTCCTCGGGATAGGGTGGTGGCGGTCGATCGTCGCAGGAAGTCCGTTCAAGGGGTACGGTTTTCCCATTCACTCCATTTGCGATGTCGATGCGCGACCGCAAGGATGTAAATGTGACTTTCCAGGGGTTGCATAAACCTCATGAATGGAATGCCGTCGATACGGGGTTTTCGAAATCCGGATTCACTTTTCGGCCCAATTCGGTGGCGTGGATTTTTAATCATAACCCATTGGAGAAGCGAGACCCAATCCATCCCGGGGTCCGGGTTGGGGCGAAGTAGGGCGTGCCATGGCGGGAGAGCAGGCGGACTTCCCGGACCCAGGTTTCGTGTGAATTCACGGGATTCGCGGACCGTTGCTTCGCGCCGATTTCGATGCTTCCGATGGTCCGAGTTCTCGGGGCCAGGTTCGATGGGGCCGCTCACGGGGTGCGGTCGTCCAGCGAAGCACGAAGCGCCTTCACCTCGGCTTCGGCCCGTTCCAGTTGCCAGGCCGTGATGGTCGGATGCTCGGCGATGTGGCGCGCCGCCGCTTCGGTCTTCTCGCGGGCTGCCTCCACGTTTCCCGAGCGAAGGAGGGCGTGGGCCTGCTCGACCAGCAGGTTGATGCTCAGGCGGTGACCGGGCTCCAGGTAGTCGCCGTACACGGGCGCCGCGAATGCGATCAGATCCGCGATGGGCGGGAAATCGCCCATCAGGCGCTTGGACGTGGCCCAGCGCAACTTCACGGCGGCGTTGAGCAGGCTGGGCTCGTCGGAGGAGAATTTTGCGAACAACGCATCGGCTTGGCCGGCCCTTTGGGTTCGGTTGTACACCTCGCCGAGGTTGATGACCGCGGTTAAAATTTCGTTGTGGGTCGGTTCGAAAATGGCTTCCAAACGAGACAGACCTCGTTTGATGTGTGTTTCCGCTTTTGGATATTGCTGGGAGTCCAAATAGAGAACACCCAGCATGTTCTCTTGAATGGGGAGAAAGTAATGATCTTCGCCCAGCATTTTTCGGTACATGGCGGCAACCCCGGGATCTGGCATAATGGCGAGAAGGTTTGACAGCTCCAGAGATGTGCACTAAACTACAGTTGACGTGAGGTTTTGATTTTGGGTATGAAAATCGGGGAATTGGCCCGTCGGGCCGAGCTCAGCCATCGCACGATCCATTTCTACGAGCAGAAGGGGTTGATCGCACCCAGCCACCGGGAGGGGCGCGGCTATCGCTACTACGACGAGCTGACCCTGAAACGGCTCAAGAAGATCGCCGCGCTCAAATCGCTGGGTTTGTCGCTCGACGAGATCGGCGAGGTGATCAACCTCTATTTCGAGGACGAGACCGGCATTCGCGGCAAACGGGAAGTGCTCAAGATCCTGCAGAAACATCTGTTGGAAGCCGATCGCCAATTGGCGGAGGTCACCCAGTTCCGCGACGACCTGATCCGCAATATCGCGCGATTGGAGGGCCTGATCGAATCGGCCGAGGCTCGCTGAGCCTCTTTTTTTTGAACTGAAATCTACACTTGACGTTAAATTTTGATTTGGAGGCCATCATGGCTCGTTTCCAAGCAGAAGGCACGCGGGATTCCGCGCACGCTTCGACCGTCCTTCGACCCTTTCTCGACGAGGCCTTTACCTCGAGCCACCGCCATCATGTGACACTGGACGGGAAATCCGTCGCTTGGCTGCGCCACTCGCGCGTCGACGGCGCCGATCGTGGCTTGGGTGGTGAGCACCTGAGTTTTGTGCTCGATCCCCTCGAAAACCGCTTGCTGGGTTTGACCCGGCTCGTTCGCGAACACGTCGACCTGGCGTTGCCCTCCAAGGACGAGGCCGCTGCCGTCGCCCGGGACTTCCTGCAAAGGTACGCCCCCGATCTGGTGCCCCAGGGTGAGGTGCTGTGGATCGATCGTCACGACGAAACGATTCGCGTCGACGGCGCAGCCCGAACGGTTCCCGGGATGAAGGTCAAGCACCGCAACCATGCCGACGGGCTCTATTTCTGGGTCATCGTGGGCGGGAACGGCGAGGTGATCACCTTCGAGCGAGACATTTTCTGGATCGATTTTCCCGGCCGGCGGCGCACCGAAAAGTGGCTTCACGACGGCTGGCTCGAGGAATCGGGTCACGTGGTGGGTCAGCGCTCGACCGGGTCGCTGGTGCTGGCCGACGAGCTCGCGGTACGGGCGGCGATCCACGATTATTTCCTTGGAACCTATGTCAGCGATCGCGACCTCATGAGCCGCGCCTTCATGCCGGAAAGCCACGTGACGGGATTTCTGGGAGACGAGGGCCACGACGAAACCGCGACGGCCTTCATCGAGCGCGTCATGACGGGCCCGTCCTTGCAGGAGCGGGGCGAGTCGTTTCAAAAAGAAATGCTCCGCCTCGATCTGGTGGGCCGGGTCGCTTTGGTGGAAGCGCGGGTGTTGGCGCGAGGAATGGTGTTCCGAGACTTGCTCACCCTACACAAGTCGGGCGACCGGTGGGCCATCCGCCACAAGAGCTATTACACCGACGGCGTGACCGGCTAGATCTTCACCGGCCGCAAGAAGGGGAGGCCGGGTCGCGTTCCACGCGTGATCCGGCTCTCGACCAGCCGTCAACGTGCACGGAATCGCAAGGCTCGCCTCTCGAAAAGGTGGGGGCCCTTTGGCGGTTCACAAGATGCCGGGGCGGGTCCCGCGGCCTGGCTCGAGGGCCTCACCGGTCCAGCAGTGATTGGCCCTCGACCAGGGTTTCCCCGTCTTCGAGCCTCAGGCGAACCGGTTCCACATCGGCGAACCGCGCGATACCCGCCGCCAGCGGCTCGGCGTGGGTCGTCACCCAGATTTGGGTCTCGCGGTTGGCGTGGGCGATCAACTTCGCCAGCGGTTCCAACAGGTCCGGATGCAGGCTGGTCTCCGGTTCGTTGAGCGCGATCAGGCGCGGCGGGCGCGGACTGAGCAGGGCCGCGATCAGGCATAGGTAGCAGAGGGTGCCGTCCGAGAGTTCGTTGGCCTGCAGGGGACGCATCAAACCCGGCATGCTCAGGCCGATGGTGAGGTGGGCCGCATCGCCGATGATTTCCAGGCGCGCACCCGGGAAGGCGGTGTCGATCGCCTCGGCCAACAGGTCGCCGCGTCCCAATTCGCGCAGGGTCACCAGGGCCGCGGCCAGATCGTGACCGTCCGCGGAGAGGACCGGCGTCTGGGTGGCGACCTTGGCCTGGCGGATCGGCGATTGCTCGTCCGTGCGGAACCGGTGGTAGAAGCGCCAACTCAGCATGGCCTCCCGCAGCGCGTGGAGTTCGGGAAACAAGTGGGGATCGCGGACTTCGGCCAGGGCCGCTTCGTTGTGGTGGATGTCGCCGGGATAGGTCACCATGGTTCCTTCGCCGTTGCGCAGCACCAGGTGCGAACCCTTGCGGTCCAGAAACACCGCGGGGCGGCCGCGCAACTTCAATCGAACCTGTTCCTCCTTTGCGCCGGGGTCCAGTTGGAAGAAGGAGATGGCGTTGGAGGGCGCCACCGGGCCGCAGGCGAAGTCGTAGTGCCAGTCGTCCAGGGTCACGCCGAGACGCATCCGGATCACGCCCTTTTTGTGTGGCCCGGCCCACAGCACCGAGGGCATGCCGCCCTCTTCGGTGATGGCGCGCGAAAAGCCGCCGTCGGCGATGCGGGCCAGCAGCACCAGGCCGCGGTACAGGTTGCTCTTTCCCGATCCGTTGGGGCCGGTGATCACGTTGATCCGCTTCATCGGCAGCCGTACCTGGCGCAACGAGCGGTATCCGGAGATTCTCAATTCATTCAATCGCATGGATTCGTTCTCCCGAGAAGGGGATGGGCTCTGGATCGCGGGAGCTGGGCCGCGTGGGTGCCCTGTGTGGCAGGTCGTGGTCGGTGGGAAAGGTCGAAAATCCAAAGCTCGGATCATTGTACAAAACCCGTGAAGCCGGCAGTGACCTCTCGGCGGAATTTTCCGTTCCTTTACCTGCGAAACGATACCACCCTGTTGCCACGGTGACCTTCGTGCACTCTCTTTGAAACGACTCCCTTTGGAGTCTCCGAATGCCGAGAGAGCCGTCGTGCCCGGTAGGTTCATCCGCCGGATGAACATTTCGAAGTGATCCATGTGAGGAGTTCCCGCATGCTTTGAGGGCCGGCACGGCAGTAAGTTGGCCGGCCCGGCCGACACTTCGAAGTGATCAAGGCTGCGAAAAAACGAAAGGCCAAAGAGCGAAGCACCGATGAAAGCAGGGCATCGGGAAGCACCAATCAAAGCAGGGCATCGGAATGTGCGACCAGCGGTCGCACCTACCTGGCACGACGACCCTCTCAGGCTGCCGGGACGACCACGATGACTCGCTTCGCGTAGTTTCTTTCTCGAAATCGAGCTGGGAACGCCCGCTGGACCGGGGCTCTCTGGAAACGAATCCGTTTGGAGTTTCCGAATGCCGAGAGAGTCGTCGTGCCCGGTAGGTTCATCCGCTGGATGAACATTTCGAAGTGATCCATGCTTGGAGTTCCCGCATGCTTTGAGGGTCGGCACGGCAGTAAGTTGGCCGGCCCGGCCGACACTTCGAAGTGATCAAGACTGCGAAAATACGAAAGGCCAAAGAGCGAAGCACCAATCAAAGCAGGGCATCGGGAAGCACCAATGAAAGCAGGGCTTCGGAATGTGCGACCAGCGGTCGCACCTACCTGGCACGACGACCCTCTCAGGCATCCGGGATCACCACGATGGCTCGCATCGCGTAGTTTCTTTCTCGAAATCGAGCCGAGGGCTCGCCCGCTGGACCGGGGCTCTCTGGAAACGAATCCGTTTGGAGTTTCCGAATGCCGAGAGAGTCGTGGTGCCCGGTAGGTTCATCCGCTGGATGAACATTTCGAAGTGATCCATGCGAGGAGTTCCCGCATGCTTTGAGGGTCGGTATTGCAGTAAGTTGGCCGGCCCGGCCGACACTTCGAAGCGATCAAGACTGCGATAATACGAAACGCCAAAGAGCGAAGCACCAATGAAAGCAGGGCATCGGGAAGCACCAATGAAAGCAGGGCATCGGGAAGCACCAATGAAAGCAGGGCTTCGGAATGTGCGACCAGCGGTCGCACCTACCTGGCCATACCGGCCGTGCCATACCGGCCGTGCCCGACGACCCTCTCAGGCATCCGGGACCACCACGATGGCTCGCTTCGCGTAGTTTCTTTCTCGAAATCGAGCTGAGGGCCCACCCCGCTGGTCCGCGGCGCTTAGGTAACCTCGTGATCTGCCCGTCGCTTGGGAGACGCCACCCTCGATTTCCCGGGGTTTCGGCATGTTTGCGGCTTGTGAATGCGCCGCGACTTCCGATAAAAACAACACGACCACCACCAGTACCACGAAAGGAGACGTCATGACCGCTTCCGGCCGGCACCAGGGCGGCGGGCATTTTCCAACCACTCGTTGGTCCGCGTTCGAGCACCTGAACAGTGGAAGCCAGGAAGTGCGCCAACGCTCCTTCGAGGCCATCATCGGCGCCTATTGGAAACCGGTCTACAAGTACGTGCGCTTCAAGTGGCACAAATCGTTCGACGACGCAGGGGACGTGACGCAGGCGTTTTTCACGGCCGCGATCGAAAAAGATTATTTCCAGGGTTTCGATCCCGCCAAGGGCCGTTTCCGCACCTTTTTGAGAGTCTGTGTCGACCGCTTCGTCCAGAAACAGAACAAGAAGATGGGCAGCCTCAAGCGCGGCGCGGGCTATGGGTTCATCTCCTTTGATTTCGAGGCGGCCGAGCGGGAGCTGGGTCAAGTGGACGACTCCGGCGCGCTGGATCAGGAAGCGTTTTTTCACCGCGAGTGGGTGCGCGAGCTGTACCGCGTATCGGTCGAGCACTTGCGGGCGACCCTGTCCGAAGCGGGCAAGGAGACAGATTTCTTGGTATTCGAGGCCTACGACCTGCACGAGGGCGACGAGGCGCGGCCTTCCTATCAACTGCTGGCCGAGCGTTTCGACATGAGCACCACCCAGGTGACCAACAAGCTGTACGCCGTACGTTCCCGCTTTCGCAACGCGGTCCTGGAAAAATTGCGGGAGCTGACCGCCACGGAGGCGGAGTTTCGCGCGGAGGCCCGCTTCGTGCTGGGTGTCGAAGCACCATGAGTCCCTTGAACGACGGCGTCCTGAACCACCTGCTCCGGGTCATCGACGAACCGGACCTGAGCTCTACCAAATACCGCATGCACGAGCGACTCGCGAGCGGGGGCATGGGCACGATCTACCTGGCCTACGACGCAGAGCTGGAGCGACCGGCCGCCGTCAAGGTACTGCACGTCCCCGATCCCTCCGGCGAACTGGAGGCCCGTCTCATTCGGGAAGCCCGCATCATGGCGCGGCTGGAGCATCCGGGCATCGTGCCCATCCATGAGGTGGGCCGGCTGGCGTGCGGTCGGGTGTTCTGTGCCATGAAGTACGTGCGCGGCCAGCCGCTCGACCGCTACGTGCGCGACGTACCCGATCTTCAGACACGGCTGCGCCTGTTTCTGAAAATTTGCGAAACCATGGCCTTCGCCCACGACCAGGGCATCATCCACCGCGATTTGAAACCGGCCAATATCATGGTCGGCCCGTTCGGCGAAGTGTTGGTGATGGACTGGGGTCTGGCCAAATCCCTGGGCACCACGGCGGGCAGCGAATCCGCCGCGGGGTCGCCGATGGCCGGAGACGATCAACTGACACAGGGGGGTGTGGTTGCCGGTACGCCGGCCTTCATGGCCCCGGAACAGGCCGATGGCCGGGCCCAGGCGGTGGATGTGCGCGCCGATGTCTACGGCCTCGGAGGCGTGCTCTACTTCCTGTTGACGGGAAAGGCACCGGGAACCAAGGACCGCGAGCATCCCGACGGGCAATACGCGCCGGTGATTCGCCCGCGTTTCCGTGATTCGGAGATACCCAAGGCGCTCGACGCCGTCTGCATGAAGGCGCTCGCCACCTTGCCCGAGCATCGCTACGCCAATGGCAACGCGTTGGCCGAGGAGATCTCCGACTACCTCGATGGCCGCCCGTTGCAAGCCTACCGTCCTCCGCTTTGGAGTCGGGCCGCGGCCTGGTGCTCGCGCAACAAAGTCCTGCTGGCGCTGCTCGGTGCCTACCTCCTGATGCGATTTCTTTTGATTTTTTTGAGGAAAAGTTAAAGGACCTTCCAACCGTTGGGTAATACCTGAATTGAGCGATTCTTGGCGGCGCCCATCGCGGGTGGGTCGTCTCGCTGTCGGTGCCCGTTCCAGCCTGGCTCCTCGAAAGAATGCGGATGATCACAAGCGCGAACGGGCCCGAGTCAATCGATTCAACAAGGAGAGAGACATGTCCAAATTGACACTTGGTATCGTGCTCGGAGGGATTCTGGGATTGCTGGATGGCCTATCTACGTTTTTTGTGCCGGAGGCGGCCGACATGATGGTGCAAATCATCGTGGGTTCCACCTTGAAGGGGTTGGTGACCGGCGTGATCATCGGCTACTTCGCGGTGAAACGCAAAGCGCTTTGGACGGGCATTTTTCTGGGACTCGGCGTGGGTTTGTTCCTCAGTTACCTGGCCGCGCTCATGCCCGACCCCTCCGGTCAGCACCACTACTTCGAGATCATGCTTCCCGGCGGCATCCTCGGTGCGGTCGTCGGTTTCGCCACCCAGAAATTCGGCCGGCAGTCCGCCGGTACCGCCAACGCTTGAGTCGAAGGGAGCCGTCATGAAAAGAACGCGTTCGATCTCTTCATCGTTGATGTGGGTTCTGCTGTTCGGGGTAACCGCCATGGCGGGCGAAGGCGCACCGGGTTCCGCCGAATCGGGAACCGCGACCGCGAAAGCCGGCCCGTTCGGGCTTCTGGATCGATTGGTCGGTGAATGGCGTGGCCTGGGCGTTTTTCCCGATCGCAAAGGCTACATCCACAAAACCTATGCCTTCGAGTTGGGCCGTAAGTACCTGGTGGAACGGACCATCGACATGTGGCCACCCAAGGAGCCAAGCCCCGATTTCCACATTCACCGAGACATTTCCTTTTTCTATCTCGACGGTGGCCAAATCAAGGTCAAGAGTTTTCATGGCGAGGGTTTCGTCTGGAATGCCGAGGTGACGCTGGGCGAGGCTGGTGAATCGTTCGTGATCGAAACGCGATCGGTGGAAGGTGGCCCGCCCGGGTTTCGTGCACGCGTCAGCTACACCTTCAAAGGGCCGGATTCCCTCGAGGCAGTGTTCGCCTTGGGCATGCCCGGACAGCCGCTGAAAGTATTGGAAAACCTCACCTTGAAGCGCATGAGCCGATAGGTGGTGCCCGTCCGGACTCGGAAAGATCGCCACGGTCAGGTCGGTTCGACTGGATGGGCACGTTTCGGGTTTCGAGCCTCAGGTCATCGCAGGCCGTTCGGGTGCCGGCCGGTGTCCGGTCACGTGCCGGCATCGGTCGCGGCGATTCCGGCATCGAGAACGAAGGAAAAGGCAGGTTGGTGGCGCTTCTTGAGGAAGAGGCGCTCGAAACCGAATGTTACATGTAAGCCCCACTTCTTCTCGACCTAGAGGCACGATGCACGACGCAGACGACAAACCTTCGAACGATCCAGGGGATTCCGGCGATCCATCAACCCGAAAAGCTCGCGAACTCTTCCACCTCTTGCAAGAGCGGAATCCCGAATCGTTGGAACAATGGTTGATCGCCTACACGGACGATGTCGATCCCGGCATGAGTCGGCATCTCAAAGAGCTGCTGGACCGCGAAGCGACCGCGTCCACCACCCCGGTCGACAGTGAGAGCGAGCCCGATTCCCAGCCTGGAAAGGAGCCCGACGATGCGGCGACCATCGCCGATGCGGAGGAGGTCTCGACCACGCGCGGTGTGCTCGAACCCGGCGCCCGCTGCGGCCCCTTCCGCATCGAAGAGAAAATCGCCGAGGGCGGCATGGGCAACGTGTACTTCGCCACCCGCGATGACGACCTGGATTTGAAGGTCGCACTCAAGACCCTCTTTTGCTGGCACCAAGGAGCACTGAACCAATTCAAGAAAGAAAGCAAAATTCTCTCGGGCCTGAAACACCCCAACATCGCGCACCTCATCGATGCGGGGATCCTTGCTTCCGGCCAACCCTGGCTGGCCGTGGAATACGTGGAGGGTCAGACCCTCGATGTCTACCTGGCGAAACGCCAACCGGACTTCAAGGCGCGACTCCAGCTCTTCCTGAAGATCTGCGACGCCCTGAGCCACGCCCATCAGCAGATGGTGATCCACAAGGACTTGAAGCCATGGAACATCATGGTGATGGCCGATGGCGAGCCCAAACTGCTCGATTTCGGCGTGGCGGCCACCCTCAATCCGGAAACCGGTGAGCAGTTCACGATGGCCGTCGGCCAGGACCGCATGATGACCCCCGAGTACGCCTCGCCCGAGCAGATCAAGGGGATGCGGCTGAATGCCGCTTCCGACGTCTTCAGCCTGGGTGTCCTGCTCTACGAAATGTTGACGGGCCGACGCCCCTACATCTTCAGGTCGCGGCAGATCCTGGACCTGGTGCACCTCATCGATCAGGTCTCGATTGCCAAACCCAGCACGGTCCGACCCAAGAAGGGGAGCCTCGGCCCCTTTTCGAAACAGTTGCGCGGAGACCTGGACACGATTTTGTTGAAAGCGTTGGAGCGGGACCCGAAACGACGCTATTCCAGCGTGGAAGCACTTGCCGCGGACATCCGTGGCTTCCTGTTGGGGCTGCCGATCGCGGCGCGCCCCGCCACCCGAACCTATCGCCTGCGCAAGTTCATCGCACGAAATCCATGGCCGGTGAGCCTCGGCTTGGGATTGTCGGTGTTTTTGCTGCTCTTTACGGCCTATGCCCAACACCAGCGTTCCCTGCTCACCATGGAACGGGATCTCGCCACCAGGGAAAAGCGAACGGCGGAACACATCACCGACTTCCTGGTGTCGCTTTTCGAGCAGGCCGATCCCGATCTGGCGCCCAGCGGCGAGGTCAGTGCGTTCGAGGTCGTGGAGAACGGCCGACGCCAGGTGGATGTCGTGCTGGCGGACCAGGCGGAGGTTCAGGCGCGGCTCATGACCACCATGGGACGGGTCTACCGGGCGCTGGGGCACCACGAAGCGTCGCAAGAGCTGCTGGCGCAGGCGGTTTCCCGATTGGAGGGTATCGGCGGCGATCTGGACCCGGCCCGCCTGGAGCTGGTGCGCACGCTTCAGGAACGGGGCGATTACGAATCGGCCGAGGCGCAATTGGATCGGATGGCCGGAGCGTTGGGCGCTCAGAACGATCCGCTGAAGCGGGCTCGCCTGGACCATGCGAAGGGCCGCTTGTGGTTCTTGCGCGGTTCCTACCTGCAAGCGTCCGATGCCTACGACGCCGTCGCCGATCGCCTGGACCTGTACCCACTCGCCGAGCGGCTGGTTTTTCGGCGGGATCGGGCCGAGCTGCTGTCCGCCCTGGCGTTATCCGATCGCGCCATCGAAGAATTGCAGGCCCTGTTGGGCGACCAACGCGAGCATTACGGACCGACCCATTCGGAGGTGGCCCGAACCCTTGCGGCCATGGGAGAAGAAGCGCTCTATAAAGGAGATCTGGACGAAGCGGAACGGTTCTTCGAGCAGTCCGAAGCGATGTACCGGAAACTGTTTGGCGATCGCCATCCGCACATCGTCGGATGTCTCATTCGGCGTGGGCGCGTCATCAAGGGCCGAGGTGACTACGAAAAGGCCGAGCCTCTGTACCGCGAAGCTCGAGCCCTGGCCGAAACTTCGTTGGGGGAGAACCATCCCGAGGTGGCCTCGACCATCAGCGAATTGGGCGTTTTACTCCATGACAAGGGCGATTTCCCAGAGGCTGAAGACCTGCTGCGAAAAGCGTTGGCGATGCGTCTCGATTTGTTGGGCGATCGCCATCCGGCGGTTGCCGGAAGTCTCATCGAATTGGCGATTCTCTTAAACCACAAAACGGATTTTGCCGCGGCCGAACCCATGTATCGCCGCGCTCTGGCCATGAATCTGGATATTTTCGGGGAAAAGCACCCCGACGTGGCCACTGCCCTCAATGATTTGGCCCTGTTCCTGGGAAAGAAAGGCGATTACGAGGAAGCAGAGGCGCTTTTTCGACGCGCCCTGGACATGCGCACCGAGCTCCTGGGCCCACGGCACATCGCGGTAGCCGAATGCCTCAACAACATTGCGGCCCTGAAACGCATGCAGGGCGAATATCAAGAGGCCATCGCGATGTTTCGCAAGGCCTTGGACCTGTATGTCGAACTCTTGGGCGAGAGGCACCCTTCCGCCCTCCATGCGCTCAACAATCTCGCGGTGATGCTGCACCTGGAGGGCGATTACGAGGCAGCGGAGACTTTGTATCGACGCAATTTGGCGATCTCGACCGAACTCCTCGGTGAAGACCATCCCGATGTGGCCCTGCACCGCTACAACCTGTCGTTCCTGCTTCGGGTTCGCGGCGATTACACGGCCGCCGGACCCATCCTGGAACAGGCGTTGGCCGGCTACCAAAAGTCTTTCGGTCCCGATCACATCCAGATCATGAAGTGTATCCACGGTCTCGGTGACCTGGCCCGACTGGGCGGCGATCTGGCGCTGGCCGAATCGCACTACCGAGAGAGTCTCGCCATGGGCGAGCGTTTGCTCAAGGACAAGCACGTCTACCTGACCCACATTCGCACGATGCTGGCGAAATTGCTGGTGTTGCGGGGCAAGCTCGACGAAGCGGGGTCCCTCCTGCGCCGGGCCGAAGCGGATGCGGGCACTTTGCAGGACAACCGCCACCTCGTCCGCGTGCGCTACGAGAAGGCCCATTGGGCCCGACTTCGCGGTGACCTGGAAGAAGCCGAATCGCTCGCGCGCGAGGTACTGCTCGAGCGGCGCAAGTTCCTGAAGGAAAATCACGCGGGCATCGCCGGAGCCCTCGTGACGTTGGCCCACGTGTTGGTCGATTCGGGACGGCCGGAAGAAGCCCTGCCGCTGGTGGAGGAGGCCGAATCGATTTTTGCCGAGGCCTTCATGCCCGATCACGAAAAGCAGTACACCACCGCCTCGCTACGCGGCCAAATCCTTTTCCGGCTCGGGCGTGTCGGCGAGGCGGGACCGGTACTGGAGCAGGCCTACGATGCGCTGGTAACGCGTTTGGGGAAAACCCATTACGACACGCGCGATGCCGAGCTGCGATTGGCGGAGGCGCGCGCTCCCTCCGAAGAACGGGTCCCGTCCCGAGCCAAGAGATAGCGGGTCGCGCTCATGCACCGTTCGGCACAGGGCTTCACCGTCGTTTCGGGCGGTCAGACGGGCGTCGACCAAGCCGGCTTGCGGGCCGCGCGCGACCGGGGATTGGCTACCGGTGGATGGTGCCCCCCGGGAAGTACCTGTGAGTCCGGGAAGATTCCGGGCCAGTTCGGTTTGATGCCGACGCCGCGCGAGTGCGCCGACTCGGCGCCCGATATCCCGCGTTCATTGCGTACCGAATGGAATGTGCGGGATTCGGATGGCACCCTGATCCTGCTGCAAGCGGACCTCGATATGGATCCGGGCACGGGCTGGACCCGGCAATGCGCGGATCGTTACGACAAACCCTTGCTCGTTTGCGATCCCCGATCGCCGAGCACCGCCGATCGGGTCCGTGCCTGGCTGCGTCGGCATCGGATTCGGGTGCTGAACGTGGCCGGTCCCAGTGAAAGCCGTGCGCCGGGCGTCGGTGTCGCGACCTATGCGACCCTGTATGCCGCTTTTTCAACCGCGAGCGATTCGGGCCACGACGACCCATCCGGCAACGGGTAAACGGTGTTTCACTCTTGAAACAAAGTATGTAAAGTTCGAAGGTAACGCTAAAAATCTCTGGTGGAACAAGCTGCGTTTGGAGCGTCCGAATGCGGAGAGATTCGTCGTGCCAGGTAGGGGCATCAGGAGCGGTAAGCCCGCCGGATGAACTAGTCGAAGTAATCCAGGCGAGGAGTTCCCGCGTGCGGTGAGGATTGCCATTGCCGCAGGTTGGGTACGGCCGGTATGGCCGCTGGCCCGACTTTTCGAAGCGATCAAACCTACGTAAATACGAAACGCCAAAGAGCGAAGCATCAATAGAAGCAGGAGCTTCGGAATGTGCGACCAGCGGTCGCACCTACCTGGCCTTATCGGCCCTGCACGACGACCCTCTCAGGCAGCCGAGAACAGCATGATGGCTCGCTTCGCATTGTTTCTTTCTCGAAATCAAGCTAGGCGCACACCCCGTTTGTTCGTTGCTCTTATTTAACAAACTGTGTAAAGTTCGATGATAAAGCTAAAAACCTAAAATGACGGATGTTCGGGGAGTTCGTCAATAAATGTCGGCCCAGCGGGCCAACCTACTGCGACGACGCCCTTCTCGTGAATGCGGGATCTCCCTAGCGATTCGCTTCGGTTAGCTTCCCACTTGGAACCCAGTGGCCGGTGTGCCGGTGGTTCGGCAATCCGGCCATCGGCCATGGCGGCGATTCCGTGGTGTCAGCCGAGCTTTGTTCGGTTCCGAGATCAAGCGCCGCGGGCGTCGGGGTGATGGGTGTGTTCGAGGCGGAAATGGTTGGGTCGCCCGTCCACTTCGACCAACACGGCGCCCATCGCTTCGGCCTGGGACCGTTTCATCAGGCGGAAGGCGTCGCCGATTTTGACCGCCGTGGCGTGCCAGGGGGTCAACCAGCAGTCTTCCGCGTGGCCCAGCAGAATGCCGACCCGATCCGCGTGGGGGTGCTGGGGATAGATCGACAAGTGAATCGCGTGCGGGAAACACTCGCCCACCAGTCGGGTCCAGGCGTTCGATCGCACCATCAACTGGCAGGCGCGCTCGGCGCATTCCCGCCGGACGCCCGTGCGGTTTCGTTCGGGAAACATCGCCACCGTATCCTCGAAGAGCAGGCGATGGATCCCCTGGAACAGGGACCGATCCTGGTCCACCGAATGGGTGCGTGCCTTCAGGGTTTCCAGGGATTCGGCGTAGTGCACGGCCAAGTGGTCCCGCATTTCTTCGAAGCTCGATTCCTTGAACAGGTCCTCGTGGTGCAGCGTATTGAGCCGGTTCGTGCCCAGACGCGCGATGAGATGGTCGATGCCGCGACGATAGGCCGAAACCTCTTCGTCATCGGCCATGACCAGGTCGGAGAATACCCGGCCGTCGGAGCAGATGGTGATCTGGGCGCCGGGCTCGTAAATTTTCCCGATGTGCTCGCAGACCCATTGCAGGCGACGCAGGGCCTGCTCCTCCGCCATATCCGGCAGCTTGCCCAGCACTTTGCTGGCGGTGTTGGGTGATTTGGCGGGAAAGGCGGGCAGGACGAAGTGAATCGGGTGGTTGTTCGCCACGAATTGCATGACCCTGTCCAGGTGGGGCGCCATGCAATCGGGACACATGTCGCGTCGGCAATGGTGGTGGCCGGGCAGCAAGCGGCGATGCGGGGTCAGAACCCGCAAGATCTGCTCGGCTTTGGTGCGAATGCCCGGATCCGGTGCCTGTCGGGGCGGGGTGAGGGTGGGGGCGATCACGCGCATGGCGTCCGGGGTGGCGAATTGACGGCGGATTCGGTCGAGTCGTCGGGCTTCCAGGCGAGCCACGTTCCGGTTGGATTGCTCGATGACCTGGTTGAGCGCGGTCAACAGGGTCTTGCGCCACAGACGACCGATGTCGCCGGTCAACGAGCGATAGGCCGCCAGATCCATCTCCAGCAGCCAACAGGGGCCCTCGGCCACGACCGACGCGTTGCGCGGCGTGCCCAACAACAGGCCCAACATGCCGAACAGGGCGCCGGTGCCCAGGGTGGTAACCGGGAAGGCCTTGTGGGATCCCACATTGCGCAGCAGCCGCAAACGCCCGTTGGCCAGGAGGAATACCGAGCGATGGGTGTCGCCCTCCAGGAACAACGTCTCGCCCTCCTGCAGGGTATGCGAACGCATGACTCTGGAAATGGCCTCTACCTGGCGGTCACCGGCTTCGGCCAGTGGGGGGAGCTGCCGCAACGCCAGCGGGGCCGCGTATGACGTGAAGAGGGCTTCGGCCTGGGGCGCCATGTCGCCGGGGCCCGCCGCCTGGGCGGATCGTTCCGGTTTGCCCTGGGCGCCTTCGGCCAGTCGCGCCACGCGTTTTCCCGACGCCACCGCACGGTGTGCCAGGACCGAAAGAATATCTTCCAAAAGGGCGTCATGTGCCGTTTCGTGATGGGTCAGCAGGTGATCGAGCTGGGTCCTGTCGAACATCCGTACCGTCGCAGGCCCTTTGGCACGCAGCGTATTGGCGTAGGTCCCTCGGGTCAGGAAGGCCGAGCCCTCGGCCAGCAATTCCCCTTGACTGACGCGTTCGATCACCCGTCCGCAGACCGACCGCTCCAGCGTGCCTTCCGCCAGAAAACCCAACATGTCGGCGGGTCGGTTTTGATGCCAGAGCACCTCGTCGGAAGTGAGGGTGATTTCCCGCCAATCCCGGATCCGTTCCGACCAGGGCGCGGGCTCGGCTCGAGCGAAGGCCAGGGTGCTTGAAATCGCTTCTCTCAGACATTGTTGCGTTTCAGGTGTCATGTCTCCCCCTGCGATCGCGATTGGGTTCCTGGTTGGGGACCGTCCCCGGTGACACCTCGTGGGTGCGGGTGCATGCCGCGCGTTGCATCGCAATGGGCTTGGTGTGATGCGGGTGTGGGTTGGCGCGGCTAGGACGACGATCGGAATCCAGTGTGCCAAACCAATGTGGAGACATTTTGGAGATCCTCGAACTTTTTTGACGTTTGCATGTTTCTGGGGCCCAGGAGGGAGGTGATCCGAACCCTGCGATCCGGACCACCCGCATATCTTCAGTAGTGTTGCAGTCGATCCATCGCGATGCGTTCTTGGAACTTCACCGCGTCCGAATATATTTTCTGGGCGTTCTTCAGCTCTTTCTTCACGTCCGGGATAAAGCTGTTCAGCAAGGCGGTCGCTTCCTCTTCACTGGTGACATCTTGGTTCCCGTTATGGGCCTTGAGGTAGGGATCGTTGTTGATGTCGGTGAGGATATCCGTGTAATCGGCACCCATGCCCTTCTGTTTTTCCGCCTTGACTCTCGCCTCGAAATAATTGGCCGTATCGAGTTGATCGTGCAAGAGTTCCATGGTGTTGCTGGCCGAGCTGATGGTTTTCTCCAACAGCGGGTTCATGGTTGCGTTGGTGGTGTCGTCGTAGGAACCGATGGAAGAAGCATCGTGACCCTTCAGGTGGAATGGCGGGCTGACGTCCATGGAGAAACTGCGGGAAAACCCGATCGGCGCGGTGTCGAGTGTCGCTTTTTTCGTGTTGGGTTGAATGTCGTACTCGCCCGTGCTGGCATCGTAGTTCACGACATGGGTGACACCGCCTTTTTGTTTGAACGGATCCTGCTTTTGAAAGCCGACGCTGCGCGGCATTTGACTCAACCCATCGTTCAGGGCGATCGAAGTCTTGGCACGACCTTTCGAGGCCACCAACTCGTCGACTCCTGCCGATACCACCTGAAGGTGGTCGATCCGTCCCTTGAGACTGGAGTTCGCAATTTGCTGATAGGCCTTGCTCGAATAATCCCGGCAAATGGCCACACCCAGTTTCAGCCCGGTCTTGGGCGCCTCGAACAGGAAGGAGTCACCGTCGACGTGCGCTTCCTGGGCTTTGAGTTTGACGTCTCTGAGATTGTTCTGCGGATGGGCCTTGATAATGGAAGATTGAAATGATTCGTGACGGAACGCCGCATTCGCGACGGTGTTGAACTGGCTCCTGCTCGAGTAGGCGACCCGTTCATAGGCGGGACTGTCGATGTCGGAGGGATGGACCTTGCTGACGAAGTCCATCTTGCCGTCTTTGCCGCCTTCGACGATGATGGCCTTGTTGTCGAACGATTTGAACATCGAGCTGGAATCGCGGATCCTGAAAAAGTCCCGGTAGGCTCTTTTGCCGGTCGACATACTCTTGAGGTCCATGGTTCGGATACGGCTGTCGATACCGGTGCGCTCCTGGGAGTTCAACAGGTTGGGGTAGAAGTTCTTGCGGAAATCCTGCATCAACACGTTGGCTTCCACCGAAGATCCGGCGGCCTTGAAAAAGGCGGCCATTTTCTGGAGGGTCGCATCCTTGAGGGCGCGGTCGGCACTTTTGGACGAGTGGTAGGGCATCGTCAACGGTTTCATCAACGCCCTGGCTTCGGCGAACTGACCCTTGGCGACCAAATGGTTGAAGGTTGCGATTTGCTTGTCGTCGGGCCATTTCGAGTCGTGAATGGCGTGCAGTTCCTTCATGGCCGAGGCGTGCGCGTTCATGGTCTTGAGGCGTTGAGTGACGCTTTGCATCGCGCCTTTGCGATCGAAGCCGGCCTTCGAGATCTCATCCGGCGTCGAGTCCGGCGACAGTCCCGCGTGGCGCAACTCGTCGTTGAACATGTCGCCCGCCGTCGCGAGCAGGATGCGCGCTTTGGAGGGTTTCTTATACACTTCGTCGGCGGTGCTCGTGGCTTCCTGATAGGCGTTGCTCAAATCTTTGCCCAACTGTTCACCCAAAAATTGGACGTCGGTTTCGTCGAGCTGTTTGAGGCTTTCGGGACGTTGGGCCGTGACCATGGTGCCCAACACGAAAACGGCGTCTTCGAAGATCGGATTCGACGCGTATTCCTGAATTTTGGCCAGGGTATAGTCGTGGAGTTCCTGGTTGAAGGCCGTGCCGTATTCGCTCCAGAAAAACTCGGGCAGGGTATAGACCTTGGCGGTGCCGGGGCGGTTGTCCGAGACGTTGTCCAGGTGAATTTTGGTGTAGGCGTCGAATACGGCCCTGGCCTTGGTATCGATGGCGCCCTTGGAGTTGTGCAACTGCGGCTGTTTCGCGATATTGACCTGTAACTGAAGGATTTGTACTCGTTTGGCGTTGGCTTCCTTGGCCTTCGTCATGCTGACTTTTTTAGCGGGGGTGGTGGAGGCCACATGCCCGTCCTTGGTGACGTCGGGCAGGGATGAAGCGCGTGCGCGACTTTTTTTCAGGCCCAAGGGATTGGTGTGCCCGGTCTGGATCTGTTGTGTAGAATTCTGGCGATGAAGTCCATGCAATTTGACCGACATAATATATCTCCTGCTTTTTTCCCAAGTAAATCCGATGGAAAGGAGGACATAGTTTCGCTAGCCCAGGCTGACATAGTGATGAACCATTTCACCATGGGATGCTGAAACCATAAAACGTCGTATGTGATAATTGGTCGAACGGTAGTATTCAAACATAGCGACAGGGGTGGGCACATGGGCATCCACCGGGTTGGCGAGGTGAAATCCTGGCGAACGTTTCCGATGGGTGGGCAGGGTCGCTTGTGGGGGATCGAGGCCCGTTCGGCCTGTGGTGATGTAGAGAATAAGTCTCAATCGTGGAGAGAAAATGGAGACGTTCTGAAAAAAGGAAAAAAAGTGGAGTGGCGAGGGAATAAACGATAACTCGTGGCGCACTGCCGCTTTTTCCGAATGACTGTGATTGCATTCGTGTGGATCTGCGTGATTCGTGGGCAAGTCATCTTCCCGTTGTTGTCCACTAAAACCACGAAAAGACACGAAAAACGGATCGCTGCAGGGTTGGTTCCTCCGCGCGGTGGATCGCGATTGGCCGATTTTTTTTGTCCACGAATCACACGGACTGACACGAATAGACAGGACCCATGGGCGCCACACGGCAGGTACTCTGGGAAAGCCTGAACTTAAAATCAAAAGGTTCAAGCGCTTATGCCGATTTGGTTGTCATTTTGAATCATCTGGGCTTGTGTTCCGATCTGTGAAACATAACGCAGCCGGCCTCGAACGGAATGACGGTGATCGTATCCGTGTGGATCTGCGTGATTCGCGGGCAAGTCATCTTCCCGTTGTTGTCCACTAAAACCACGAAAAGACACGAAAAACGGATCGCTGCAGGGTCGGTTCCTCCGCGCGGTGGATCGCGATTGACCTATATTTTTTGTCCTCGAATCACACGGACTGACACGAATAGACAGGACCCCCCCACGGGCGCCGCACGGCAGGTACTCTGGGAAAGTCTGAACTTAACATCAAAAGGTTCAAGCGCTTATGCCGATTTGGTTGTCATTTTGAATCATCTGGGCTTGTGTTCCGATCCGTGAAACATAACGCAGCCGGCCTCGAACGGAATGACGGTGATTGCATTCGTGTGGATCTGCGTGATTCGTGGGCAAGATATCAAATACCGCGTGTGACGCGTCGCCAGGCAGGAACCGAACCTGTCGGTCTTGTGAGCAAATTTCTCATTCTCAGATCTAACATACTGAAAAACAACGGAGTGTGCTCCTGAAACCCATCGCAGAAGCGACCGGATCACTGGGCAGGCCATGCTGGAAGTTTCCTTTTCGTGTTTTTTCGTGCTTTTAGTGGACAAAAAAGGGGATGCGCCGCGGTTTTGCCGCGACACATCCCTACTCGCCAGGATTGAGCTCGGAGGTCAGGGTCAGGAGTCGGATGACTCGTTCGAGGATCGGATCAGAAGCAGTCGGAATCGCCGATGCGCTCCCAGACGGACGCCACACCGGGCTCCTCGCCTTGGACCCACCACTGGTTGCGCCAGATGGCGCCGTCGTGATGGACCTCGCTACCGGCGGGATAGGCGATCGCGGCGTTCCAGAACGTCGGCACATCGCTCAGCAGCGACCACACCTGGCTCTGCTGGCTGGGCTCTTCCGAATTGGTCCACCAGTTGGCGCGCCACACCAACTGGTTGTGGCTGACCACATCACCGGATTGGTAGACGCTGCCCGACTGCCATGCCGGGTGGTTGCCCGCATCGGGGTCGGTGGTATCGCAGCCACCGCCGGCGGCGGTGACCGTCACCTCGCTCGAGGCGAACACCGAGACCTCGCCGTCGCTCACTTCCACGGTCAGGGTGAAGGTTTGGGTGGAAGGCACGGTGGGTGCCGTGGCCTCGAGGGTCGCGCTGCCGAGATCCACCGCCGTGAAATCGGACGGCAGCCGCCAGGCGTAGCTCAAGGGGTCGCCGTCCGCGTCGCTCGCCGCGGCGGTCAGGCTGAACGCGTCGCCGGAGGCCACCGCCACCGCGGCGGGCAGTTGCACGACCGGCGGCGTGTTGGTGTTGGGCTTTTTCACATCGAGCTGGTAACTGTACTCGGCGTCGCGCACATATACCTTGTTGGCAAAGAGATCGCCGGCGTCGTAGACCACCGCGTCGTCACGCAGCACGCCCACCCGCGCGGCGGTCTCGTTGTCGTTGACGGCGGTCGCCAGTTGGCGGGTCCACACGGCGAGGTCCGCGTTGTCCGCGGTGATGTCGAATACCGTGAAGACCTGCTCGGCGCCGCTGCCGTCGAAGATCCGGAACCACACCTCGTCGCCTGGCTCCGGAGCCACGTCCGGCGTCACGTAGGAACCGGCGCTGACCCAGGCCGGCGGGGTCACGTCGTCCACCAACCAAATGTCGCTGCAGTTGTAGAAGCCCTCGCCGGCGGGGTCGATCCGCTGCCAGCGGGTGTACAGGATGGCGCGGCCGCTGCGGTTGGTGGGAAGGCTGACCTGCATGATGTAGTACTTCTTGCCTTCGATGGTGACCAACTGCGCGTCCTCTACTTCATCCACCAAGTCCAGGTGGTCCCAGGTCAGGGTCTCGGTGGCGGGGTCGAAACCCGGCTTGGTGAGGAAGAACTGAAAATAGCTGGGATCGTGGGGGGTCGCCGCGTAATAACGGAACTCGAAACGCCCCTGGTCGTCCAGTTCGAGATACTGCACCTGCCAATCGGGATGGGGCACGTCCATGCCGGCCTTGGCACTGTCGCCGCCGGCGCACAGGGTGCCGTCGGGGACGGCGGCCTTGACCGCTTCCATGTTGCGGTAATCGGCCACCAATTTTGCAAACTCGATGGCTTGATAAAATTGGTAGGTGCCCGAAGTCAGGAAGGCGGCGCGGCAGGCCGCGTTGGGAATCGCCGAACCGTCGGGTGGCCACCAATAGCCGCCGTCGAGTTCGCAATAGGCCTGCCTAGCTCTGGGGAAGTCGGCATAGCCATGAGCCCAAAGGGGTTGTGAGAAACCAAGAACCGTGATGGCGATGCCTGAAAGAACGCAGAGATGACGTAGGGAAAAGCGTGGACACAGGGCGTGACCTTGCATGAGGAACCTCCAGAAGTGATGGGGTCTTGGAAAACGGCGCAAGGCGATTCGAGGGAGAGGGAGTGATATTTGTCAAGTTATCGCTCAAAATAATCGTGAACCGTTTTCGCAGCGCTCTGAGGGGAGCGGGATTGAGAATGAGCACGGGAAGAGGACGCACCCGTGAAAAGGGCGCGGTGGTTCGGCGCCCCGCTGCCGAGCGGGCGGCCGAATCGAGGGAATGATGCAATACTTTGTGTTTGGTGTAGTTGAGAAACCCAGGAGGAAGCCCGAAGATCGCGAGCGATCCCTTCGTTCGGAGGGCGGGGGGTGCCGCTGGTGAGGCGACCGGATCGAGCGCGGGGCGAGCGCGTCCTGGAGAGGGTAGCCAAGAGGGTGGGGGAACGGGATGATAATTGTCACAAGTTTGTAAAGTTAAGTAACTAAACAAATCTAACTCAAAATATCGCCCATGCAACCCTTTTTTTCGCCCAGTGCTCGCCGGCCCCGGTTTTCGGGCCTTTCGGCAGGGGGCGCGCCGTGCATCGGGTTCGATGTCGCTTCCCGGTTTTCCTCATTCGTGCAACGGGTTTGTAAAAGCGGAGGTGCGGCGGCCCAGTCGGTGGCCCGCCGACTCGCACTTTTGCAAACGAACCTGCCTGCAGCGCCCGACCGCCGTGAAATTCGCCGAGCCCGGTAGGTTCAGCATGGGCGGTTGCCGGCCCGGCCGACACTTCGGAGCGGTCAAGGCTGCGAGGATACAGAACGCCAAAAAGCGAAGCTCCAACCAAAGCAGGGCTCGGGAATGTGCGACCAGCGGTCGCACCTACCTGGCACGACGCCTCATTTCGCCTTGTTTCTTTCTCGAAATCGAGCTGGGCGCCCGCCCCGTTCGTTCGGGGCTCCCTCGAAACAAGCCTGCCCGAAGTGCCAGAATGCCGAGAGATTCGTCGTGCCCGGTAGGTACATCCGCTGGATGTACTTTCTGAAGTGACTCATGATCAGAGTACCCGAATGCTTTGAGAGCCGGCACCGCAGTACGGTAGCCGGCCCGGCCGACACTTCGGAGCGGTCAAGGCTGCGAAAAAACGGAACGCCAAAAAGCGAAGCTCCAACCAAAGCAGGGCTCGGGAATGTGCGACCAGCGGTCGCACCTACCTGGCACGACGCCTCATTTCGCCTTGTTCCTTTCTCGAAATCAAGCTGGGCGCCCGCCCCGTTTGTTCGGGGCTCTCTCGAAACAAGCCTGCCCGAAGTGCCCGAATGCCGAGAGATTCGTCGTGCCCGGTAGGTACATCCGCTGGATGTACTTTCTGAAGTGACTCATGATCAGAGTACCCGAATGCTTTGAGAGCCGGCACCGCAGTACGGTAGCCGGCCCGGCCGACACTTCGGAGCGGTCAAGGCTGCGAAAAAACGGAACGCCAAAAAGCGAAGCTCCAACCAAAGCAGGGCTCGGGAATGTGCGACCAGCGGTCGCACCTACCTGGCACGACGCCCCATTTCGTCTTGTTTCTTTCTCGAAATCAAGCTGGGTATGCCCGCTGGTCCGGGGCTCTCTCGAAACAAGCCTGCCCGAAGTGCCCGAATGCCGAGAGATTCGTCGTGCCCGGTAGGTACATCCGCTGGATGTACTTTTCGAAGTGACTCATGATCAGAGTACCCGAATGCTTTGAGAGCCGGCACCGCAGTACGGTAGCCGGCCCGGCCGATACTTCGGAGCGGTCAAGGCTGCGAAAAAAGGGAACGCCAAAAAGCGAAGCTCCAACCAAAGCAGGGCTCGGGAATGTGCGACCAGCGGTCGCACCTACCTGGCACGACGCCTCATTTCGCCTTGTTCCTTTCTCGAAATCAAGCTGGGCGCCCGCCCCGTTTGTTCGGGGCTCTCTTGAAAACAAAGTGGTACTTTCGACCGGGGATCGGTCTTGCCGTCATCGAAACAAAATCGAGAAACCAGGAAATTCAAAAACCAGGAAGTGCAGGACCATGATGTGACCCCAAATGCGGATCCTTTCCTGGTTTCCGATGTTCATGGGTTCCTGCTAAATTTTTCGGATGAACGACCCATGGCCCTTCGCGAGAAACCAGGTGGTCTGTTTCTTTCTCGAAATCGAGCTGGGTAGGCCCGCTGGTGCGTGGCTCTGATGAAGCAAACCGTGTAACGTTCGAAGATAGAGATAAAAGGCCAAGATGGTGAATTTCCTCAATAAAAGTCGGGGCGGCGATCCGAAGGGTGCCTCGCCGGCGCGCTCCGATGTTCCCCCAGTCGCCGCCGGTCTTCGGTCACTCCGGCGTCGGGGGATCCGATTCGGCGGACAGACGAAGATCGCGGTAGTGGGCTTCGCGCCCTTTCTGGTCTCGCCGGCGGTACAGGTCCTCCAGGGCGAGAAGCATCGACTTGCGAAAGATACCGCCGAGCTCCGCGGAACCTTCGGTATGGGTCAGGGCCTTCAACAACATGGGCTCGGCTTCCTTCAATCGACCGTCCAGCAATTGGGCGCGGCCGATGGCGCCCAGGATCAGCGGCTCCAGGTTCAGGGCGTTGTCCGGCAGGTTGCGGACCAGCGCCAGGGTGCGCGAGCCTTCGTCGATGGCGGCTTGGTACCGCTGGAGCCCGATCAGGCAGCGCAGACGCACCTGAACGGCCTGGAGGGTGCGGTGATGGTCGGCGCCATGGTGTCGGGTCAAGGCGGCGATCGCGTCGTCCAACAGCGGTCTCGCTTCCTCGAAGCGGTCCTGGGCCAACATGACGTTGGCCAGGTTCAGGGAGTACCAAGCCAGGTTGGGATCATTGGCCGGCATGAGCTGGCCCAGGATCAGGAGCCCGCGCCGGCAGGCGTCTTCGGCTTCCTTCAACCGGCCCTGTGCCCTGAGGCTGGCCCCCAGAAACATCCAGGTCTCGCCGTGAACCAAGGTCGCACCGGCCTGCATGTCGGCCAAGAGGGAAAGGACCTCGCGATAGTGGTGTTCGGCCGATTCGAAGTTGGCCTGATCCATGTAGAGTTGGCCCAGGTTGACCCCGATCTGCAGGTAACTGGAACTCTTGGTTCCCTGGAAATCGCGGATGAGATCGCGAGCACGGTGATGCAGGTCGGCGGCCTCGTCCAACTCGCCCTTCAATTGTTTGATGACCGCCAGGCTCGAATAAACGACGGCGATGGCGGTGGGGTTCGGCGAGGATTGTTGGTGGTATAGGGCCAGGCTTTCGCGCACCTTCTCTTCTGCCCGGTCGAAATCCAGTTCGGCGAAGTGAATCCCGCAGAAAATGTGGGCCAGGTCGGCGCGCAGGGTCAGGTGCTCGGGGTTTTCTTCCGAGAGCAGGCTCTCGGCACGCTCCAGAATGGGCTTGGCTTGGTCGGGGAGACCGTTGAATACCAGATAGTTGCCGTAGCTGATCAGCGTCTCGGCCAGTTCGTCGGAGGGACCATCGGCAAACTGGGTGATCAGCTTTTGGTATTCCGCGATCACCTCCTTGGCGTCCAGATGATACTGCCTGGCCGCGATTTGCCCGCGTAGCGCGATCAGGGTCTGGGGATGATCGGCGCCCTGGTGCTGCCGGCGCAGATCGTAGCTCCTGCGATACAGGTCGCCGCTCTGGTCGTACATGGCGAGATTGGCGTAGATCGAGCCGACCGTTTCCAGCAGTTCGGCGCGAATCAAGGGCTCCCGTTCGAAGCGACCGGCGTCGAGCCCCTTGGTGGCGCGCAGCAACATCTCCTCCAGGTTCATGGCGGTCTCGCGGCCCATCTGTTCCGGATCACCGGACTGGAACATGTCGATGACGAAGTCGAGCACCAGCCGGGTGTTGTTTCGCTGGCGTTCGGCCACGTCCCGCTGGTGGCGGGTTTCCCGTTGCTGCTGGAAGAGGGTGATCCAAAAGCCGCAAACGGTCAGCACGAAGGTGAGGCCCGCCGCATACCACCAACGATGGCGCAGGATCGATTTGCGCCAGTGATAGAGGCGGGAGGGGGGACCGGCCTCCACGGGAAAACCCTCCAAATAGCGCTCCAGTTCGCGGGCCAGCTCATGCGCGGTCTGGTAGCGGTCGTCGGGTTGCAGGGCCAGGGCTTTGAGCAGAATCCAGCAGAGATCCTGTTTGAGCTGGCGGTAGATGGCCAGGGAACTCATGTGGCGCGAATCGGCCAGCTCTTGGCGGGTCTGGGCGGGAAGCCGTTGCCAGCGCAGATCGGCGCGCTCGAGACGACCTTCGATCACCGCGGCCCGCAACCCCAGCGCGTCCATGCGCTCGGTCTCGGGGATGGGATAGACGCCGAGCAGAAGCTCGTAGAGCAGCAGGCCGAGGTTGTAGATATCGGTGCGCACATCCGGCTCCATGGCGCGGCCTTGGGCGTCCCGCAAGCCGGCCTGTTCGGGACTCATGTAGCGAGGCGTGCCGGGCGCGGATCCGGTATCGGTGAGCCGGGTATCGCGGTCCATGGGAAGGGCGATGCCGAAGTCGATCACCTTGGGCAGGAATTGTTCGTGTTCCTCGTGAACCAAAATGTTGCTGGGTTTGATGTCGCGGTGAATGACTCCTCGCTGGTGCGCGCCCGCGATCGCCTTGGCCACCTTGATCAGGAGTCTCACCCGTTCGTTCAGGTCGAGGCGCCTGCGGTCGCAGAAGGTGGTGATCGCTTCGCCCTCCACGTACTCCATCACCAAATAGGGGGCGCCGCGCGAGGTGGTTCCGGAATCGAAGAGCCGGGCGATCCAGGGGTGGGTCAGCCGCGCCAGGATATTGCGCTCCACCATGAACCGCTGCCTGGCTTCGGTACCGGTCGCGAATTGGGACATGACCTTGAGCGCCACCTTGCGGGCCACCGGCCGTTGCTGTTCGGCCAGCAGCACCACGCCCATGCCACCCTTGCCGAGCTCGCGGATGATGCGATAGGGCCCCAGCACCGAGCCCACGCCGACCTCGGGCGTGAAGAGCCCGGGCCCCAGGTATTCGCTCTCACGGGCACCTGCCGACAACAGCGAGTCGACTTCGCGGCGCAGATCCGAATCGTCCTTGCAGGCCTGTTCCAAAAAGGCCTCTCGCTGCGCCGCGTCCTCGCATTCGCGCGCCTTGATCCAAATCGCCTCGATCTTTTGCCAACGTTCCTGGTTCATGGGCTACCCCTTTCGGTCACCTCGATTCGATTGTGGCTATAGGGCGCCGTCGTCGGGCTCGGATTCGCTCGATCCCGGGATCGCCCTGCGCAGTTCGCGGGCCAGCCAACCTCGAGCGGACTGCCATTCGCGTTGGACCGTACGCGGCGAGATCGACAGCAAGGTGCCGATTTCCTCGGTCTCCAGGCCCAGAAAGAAACGCCATTCGAGGATTTGCAGTTTGCGCGGATCCAAGGCGCCCAGTTGTTGGATGAGTTGATCCAAGGTGAGGAGCTGATCCACTTCCAAGCCGGGAAAGGCGACTTCGAGCTGCTCGTCGAAGGGCACGCGCTTGACGGTGCCGCCGCGCTTCAGCGCGCCCCGCAACCGGGCGTAACGCACCAGGATTTGGCGCATGATGAGCGCTGCGCATTTGAAGAAGTGGGACCGATTCTCGAACACCAGCGATTTGCTGCCCAAGAGCTGCAGGTAGACGTCGTGCACCAACTCGGTCGGCTGGAGGCTCCGATATTGGTTGCTGTCGCGCAGGTAGAAGCCGGCCATGCCGCGTAGGTCGCGGTAAACCAGGGGGATGAGCTGTTCTAGCGCACTCGAGTTGCAGTGGTGCCAGTTCTGCAGAATATCGGTGATCGGCTGTTTTTGCAGGTCGGTGGGGTCCTGAACCGGATGACCGGCGGACCTGTCGGACGGATGGTAGATCGCGTTGGCGGATGACGGTTTGCGTTCCAAGGTGTGTACTCCTCGTCAATGTTCCTTTGGGTTCGTCGATTTTTTCAAGAACCGGGTCTTCCGGACTCGAGGCCCGATGTTTCGAGGCATGGTGGCGGGTGAGAAGCCCGTCGGCACGGCCTCGGCATCTCGATGATTCGGGACCTGCATCTCACGACCTCCGATGCTGCGCGCACCACGCGGTCGCACGCCCGTAATATTCCTCGTACGCCGCACGAAAACGGGTCAGTGTTTCGGAGGGAACGATGTCCTTCTGCCGCTGTCGCAGCCGCTGGATCGATCGTTCGAGGTCGAGCACCCCATCGATCGTGGCCCCGTCCGCGCGGTTGCGCAGCAAGTCCTCCCGCCGTTTCCGTCGTTCGCGCAGACGGTCGATCTCCTCCAGCTCGGGTGGCAGCGACTCCGGCTCGCCGGTCAGCAGCGCGTGAAACAGCGACACCGACTCCTCGGCCAATTCGAGATCCGCCTGTTGAAACATCGAAACGTGGCGGTTTGCCGTCCACCGGCAGAAGCGGTCACCCAACCGGTTGGCGAATCGCGAGAGCATGGCCACGTTTTCGAACAGGGGATTGAAGACGTGGGTCGTGTCGACCCATTCGCCGCAGACGGTCATGTTCCGCTTACTCGTGGAGCCGCCACCCGGCGCGCCGATGCGGAGGTCGAGTCCCTCCTCGTCGAACACCGGTCGGCCGCGGCGGTCCCGCACCTTGAGGCGGCGGCCCATGCAATGCCCGCCCACGCCGTGCAGGGCGCCGAGCGTCCGGCCGGCCTCTCGGCCCACGTGCACCATCAACTCGTGTGCTCGTTCTTCGTTCGCCCGGTAGAGGGCACGCAGGTAGGCGAAACGCGCCGAGCGACGAGACAGGTCGCCGACCAAGTCACCGGCCGTGGCGAAGTCCCGCCCATTGGCCACGTAGAACTCGGCCATCGTGATATCGATAAGGGTGCGAATCCCCGAAGTGCCCGCTTCGCGCCGTATCAGGTCGTCGTCCGAAACCAATTTCCAGACGTGTCCGACGCGCAGCTTGCCCCGTGTCGCGTGCTCGTAGACTACCGGCCCCTTGGCGTGGAGGTACATGGTCCCGATCCGGCGCCGAAGACCGTCGTGCCGCGTTTCTCCCAGCGTCTGGGCGTCGAGCGATCGCCGGAACCGGCGAACCACGAACGGACCGCTGGGATGGCACAGGTAAGACCAACGGCCGATGTTGCGGAGCACCTGTTCGAGCTGGCCCCGCGCCATGTAGGCCGGGTTGGTTAGAAAATCCCACGTGGGCAGCGTGCGGCGCTCGACCGACCCCGCGCGCCGGCTTCGAACGGTGACCTGCGCGACCTGCGTGACCCGAACCGGAATGCAGGTCGCCGCGGCGCGATCGTCCAGTTGGAAAAGCAGGCGGTGCCAGCCGAGTGCGTTGCGAACCTGGATCAGGGTCGGCAGGAGCAGCGCCCCACCGATCAGTTGGTGCGAGACACTTTCGGTTTCGGAGTGGCCGATCAACACGTCGAAGGGTTTGTGGCGCCCCGATTCGAGCGTTTCGCGGTACTCCGGACATCGCTCGGCGCGGGTCACGAACGTATCGTCGAGACTGCGCACGCCTGCACCCTTGAGATTGAGAACCACGAACTTTCGCGTCGAGGGATGGTGGCAGACCAGCGCCGGGGATCGATCCTGCATCAAGGGATGACAGAGTGCCGCGCGCCATTGGTCGGGCTTCTCGGGCCCGAAGAAGGCCCTGGCAAGGGTCGGCGGCGCACCGCCCGCCAGACCCGCGCTCAGGTAGAGTCCCGGGAAGGTGCCCAGATGCTCGCCGAGTCCGGCTCGCTCGAGCTCGCGGTGCAGGCGGGCCATCACCTGCCGCAGCGGTTTCTCGAGAAAACGATTCAGTGCCACCGGCCGGCTCGCGACCGGATCGAAACCGGTTCGGTAGGCCTGTCGAATGGTTGCCGCGGGACAGGGCCCGCCGGCCGCAGGAGGAACCTCCGGTTTGGACCGGATCCGCGCCAGGCTTCGGGCCGGTGGCGGTTCGGGGGCGGGTAACCGGGAGTAGGGATGCTCGGCGTAGTGTTCGAAGATCCGGCTTTCCGCGGCCCAGTGGCTGAATATCCTCTGCCGCCATGGGGACCAGGCTCGATAGGTATCCAAGGGGGGTTGGGCGTCGTCCTGTCGGTGCCGGTGGATCGGGCCCCGATCGAACACCTTCCGGAGGTACGAACCTCCCGGATCGATGCGAAGACCCGTCAGCAGGGTCACCACCTCGCCGAAGGCCTCGGGATCGGTCGTCAGCGACTCCATGCGCCGATGAATCGCCCCCTTGAAGCGACTCTCGCGAGCCAGGTGTAGCAGCCGGTGGCACAGGTAGCAGAAGGCCAGCTCCTCGGGGTTGGGAAAGGGCGTGGTGCCCAGGCTGAGGTAGCGGGTTCGGTAATCGCCGAAATGCCGGCGCAGGCGGCCGCGGATGACGGGCGATACCCGGTACAGCAGAGACAACTGCGCCGTGCCGGAGGCGACCCAGGAAACGGGGTGACGAACCAGGTTCAGGCAGGTGAAGGGCCGTGGTCGCGCCCAGTGTGCCAGGTTTCTTTGCAGCGCCGTCAGGTTATATCGGTGCACGTTGCCGCGCGCCCGGGCCTCACCGGCGCGGCGCGCCAGCTCGTCGAAAAAGTCCTCGAGCGGCCGCTTGTCCCGGTCCTGGAACTTTTCGCGGGCCAGGGCCTCCAGTTCCGCCGGGCTGTAGTCCCGCTCGAGCGCGTCGGAACCGGCCGAGTGATTGCAATAGATCTCCGGGTGCGCGTTGAGCGACCACGCCAACCACTTGGTGGCCATGTAGCCGGGTGAGGTTACGATGAAGAAGGTTTCGCGCACCGTGACCGTCCTTGGGAAGAGGGGAGCCGTGGAGGTTGAGGGGGGATTGGCTGGCCGGGGTTGATGTCCAGGGCGCGGATGGCGTTTCGCATATCGGCCGGCACGCTTGGCACCGGTTCGGCGATCCGACTCGGATGGTATGTATGGGGAAATGCAGGGGTCGGCTCGCTTGGGATGGTTTCCGGGGAAACCGGAGCGGCCAAGAGGGGCCTCTAGGCGTTGGCGTTGACGCGCTGCACCGATCGCAAACGGTGCAGGAAGCGGAAAAAGGTCCGATTGAGCATGGGGTGGTCTTCGTCAGTGGGCCCGAAATCGCTGTCGGGATGGAAGGCGATGACGGTCAGTGCCGACGGGACGCCGGGCGCCGCGGAATCGGTCCAGAACGCGTGCCAGGTCTCCGGAGGCAGAAAGAAGATCTTGCCCGGTCGCAGCACGTGGTCGCCGGTTGGGGTTTTGCAGATGCCTCCGCCGCCCATCACGATGCCCGCCCGCATGGAGGGGTGGACGTGCTGGGTCTGCTGGGTTCTCTCCGGAAAATAGAGTGCGTTGAAGCAGGGATCGCCCAGCCTGGTCGGCGGTACCAGGATCGTGTCGGTACAGCCGTCGATGTACGCCAGCCGGCCCCACGGCTCGACCGGGCCGCCAATCGTCAGCGCACCTCGATAGTCGAAGCTCGTCAGAACCTCGACGCGACCCGTTCCCGTGATGCGCGCCGCGCCGGGCACGCAGAAGTAGGTGTTGTCGTAGAGCGGATAGCGCCGGCCGTCCGCGCATTCGAGGCACAGGTCCTGCCCGTTGAGGACGAAACCGAAGTGCGTTCCGTTCCCTTCGAGTTCCGTCGCGGCCGCGGGATCGTGGCAATACACGCGAACCGGGTAATGCGCCGGTCGCGACAGCACGCCCGTGTGGACCAGCAATTGGTGGATTTGGTCGGTCGGTGGCGCGTCGTGCGGTGTGCCGGCGATGGCACCGGCCGCCATCGCGAGGCTCGTTCGCAGATCCGTCGATTCGCCGAACAACTTCAGGCTTTCGTCGAAATCGCCCGGTTTCTCGGTCACGCCGAGGTCGCGACAGAGGCGATCGGCGTTGGCGATCTGTCGCTCCAGGCTTTGGTCGCGCCAGGGTTCGAGGTTCACCGCGGCGCGGATCTCCTCGAGGTCCGTCGTGACCGGTGGATTGCGGAAGTCGATGGTCAGTCCCGGCTCGTAGGTCTCGATGACGAATGATGTCGGGCTTTCGATTACTCGGCCATGTTGCATGTGTCGATTGTCTCCAGTGGCAGCTTGCGTTTTCGCCCGACCTCGAAGTGGACTTCGAAGTCCTCGTAGATGTGGACGAGATAGCGATCGTTCCCCTGGCGGGCGCGATCGACGAGGACGCGCTTCAACGAGGGGGCCTTCTCCTTGGTCGCGAAATAGTCGAAATCCCCGGTGGCGTCGAGAATGACCTTTTTGGCTTCGAGCTTGTAAGCTCGCCAATCGGTGACCTTTCGCAGGTCCGGTCGAGAAAGCGACCAGGCCTGAAAGCGCTCGTCGGCGAAGAAGTGACGCGTCCTTCGGTACAGCATCCCGATGCGGCCCTGGCGAAAGGCCGGAATGCGCAGGTTCACCTGTTGCCACTTCAACGAGAAGTTGCACCACCAGAGGTAGTCGAAGGCCGTTTCGATGGGTACCGGCGCCCGTTCGACCTGAGGGGCTAGGTAGGCCATCAGGCGCTCCGCCTGCTCCGAGGTCGTGAGCCGGCTGGACATGTAGAAGGGCACCACGTGGCGGTACGGCAACTGGGCCGCGCCGCCCTTGACCAATTTCTCCAGATGATCGCTACCGAAGAGCTGGTCGCCGTGCTCGCCGGTAACCGTGATCATCTCTTCGGCGAGCATGGACGGCAGCGGCGTGGGCATCGGGCGGGTTCGCAAAGTGTCCATGATGAACTGCTCGTAGAAGCGCGGATACTCGTAAATCGAATCGATCGATAGGCATACGATCAATCGATCGAGCTCTTTGCGGGCCCGCAACCGGCGCGTCAGCGAGATCAGGGCGACCGTGGAGTCGATTCCCCCGGACCATGCCACCTGAATCGGCAGGTCGAGCCTTTGCGCCTCGTCGATGATCGAGTCCGCCACCGCGTCACAGATTTCCGCGAAGCTCGCTTCGGTTCGGGAGGTTGGGATCTCCTGAAGCACCTCGTAGTCGACGCCGATATCGAGGGTTCGGGTCCGATCGACCGCGCCGCATCCAAAGAAGTGAGCCAGCAGCATGTACTCGGGGCGCAGGGGCCGCCCGTCTACGATTCCTGATTTTGCGCGGTGGGAATTGAGGAAAATCAGCCTCTGGGTCATGTGGCTCCTGTCGCCCTTGGGTCTCGATGTTGTGGTGATGCTGAATTGGGCCCAATTATAGCAACCGGATAGCCCGTCCCCAATTCTATTTCTCGAAGTGTGGTCCATCCATCTCGATGGGTCCCAAGGAGTCACCGCCTGCCGGGTGCCTAAGGAAGCGCGAAGCTCCCATGCCCGTTCACTTCGACCTTTCGGCATGGGGAACCTCCCGTTCGCGGAGACCCGAGATCGGGTCGGCGTCCACGCCGGCTGGAACTTGACGTGGCCGTGGTGTGCGAAAACGCGAGGAAGCCGATTCCGCATCGCGTGCGAAATCGGCCGGGATGGGCCCGAGAGGACTCGGGCCGGCGGGTTGTGCGGTTAGCGTTGGATGATCAGGTGTGGCTCCGCCGCATGCGTATCCAGCTCGATCCGGTAGTCGCGGGAGCCCCAGGTGACGCGTCCCACGACTCGTTGCCCTTCGGTCGTGACCTGAACCCGAGCGGGCTGAATCGTCGCGCGGCTCACGTCGCTCTGAAGCACGAACAGGCGGGTGTCTTCGCTCACGGCGGCGTCCGGGATCCAGCGGAAACGCAGTCGCGACGCGGTGCCCCCGCGCGAGTCGACGATTTGGATCGGGGCATCGTCCACCTGGAAACGGCCAGGATGCAAGGCCGCGCCGCTGATCGCGCCGACGCTCTCCACCGGGTTGGCGGGCGCCAGCGTGTTGCACGAGGGTTCCAGCCAGATCCGTTGGTCCTCACCGCTAGCGACCACGTGTTGTCCGTAGATGTTGGTGCATCCGGCGAAGTCGGGTTCTAAGCGCGTGTACCAGTGCTCGGCCACGCGCGATGCGGGTCGATCGGATTTGAGCCGAAAATGGTCCACTACCAAAAAGGCGCCGTCGTCCAGCGCGATCAGCCACCGGCGGAACCGCTGTAGCCAACCGAGCTCGTGGTCGGCGCCGTACACCCGATCGCCGTCGGCCTCGATCAGCCTGAACCCGCCCTGCTCGGAGATGGCTAGCGAACCGGTTTCGCCGAAGATCTGGCTGGTGTCGGTATCCTCGATGCCGGGCACCTTGGCGTCGGGCACCACCAGCGTATTGGCCGCCGATGGCGTGTTGTCGTAGTTGTGGGTCAGGCTGTACATCTCGCCTGGCACGTGTTTGGTGATGCGCCGGCAATATCCGAAGTCGTAGAGCAACCGCGAACCGTGGGCGACCCAGGACAGGGCGCCGAAGTCCAGCTCGCGATGGGAGATGTGGTTGGGCACGGCACTGATCGCCAGGTAACTCTGGTCGGCCTGCTCACCGTGGAGGAAGTCGGGCAAGGCACCGGAGGCCGTCTTACCGGGTTGGAACTGGCGCAAGGCGGCCACGCCGCTGTCGGGAAAGTGATCCACTTCCACACGCGTCGTGGGATCGGTCGGGCAGTCGTTCACGATCGCGGCCCAATCGCGCGCCATGGACGGCGAGATCAGAAAGGGGTTTTGCAGGCCCGATTCGAAGTGCTGGTTCTGGAACGCCGCCTTGACCAGGCAAGGGTCGGGCGAGATCGAGCCGACCGGCGCATCGCCCCACACTTCTTCCGCGATCAAACCCAGGTAGGCGCCGGTGACCCGCACGCCGGGATCGTTCCAGGTGTCGCCGAAATCCAACCAGTTGCCTTCCGGCGCGATCAATCGAGCCAAGGCGCGGGCGATCGCGGGCATGCGGTCCCAGTGAACGCTTTCGAGCCGGCGACCGAACGCCGCCTTCATCAACAGGTTCGTGTGGAACAGCGTCTGCCAGACGGCGTGCCCGTAGTTGTAGCTCTCCAGGTGTGAGCCGTCCTCGGCAAAGTATTCCCGGTGTAGCCAGATGATGCGCAGGGCCTTTTTCAGGACCTCGGCCGCGCGGGGTTCCTCGTAGTAGAAGGTCAATGCGTAGGTGATCGCGGGCAGGGCCAGTCGCGGTGACCAGTTGTTGCCGTTCCACTGGGACCAGTGCCCTTCGTCGTGCTTTTCCAGGAAGCTGTCGATCTCGCTGTCCAGTTTGTTTTTGATCTGGTCGAACCGCTGTGGCGTCAGGTGATCCCGTCGATGCCAATAAATGTCCAGAATGGCGCACCAGTAGGCGAAGGAGGCTTCCGCGCCCAAGTCGAAAAAGGAACCGTCGGCGCCGGCGTGGAACTTCTCGGTCGGGAAGCGCACCATCTCGGTATCGAGAAACGCCGCCAGAAGTCGCTCCATTTCGGCTTCGGTGTAGGGTGCCGGTGCGCCGGTGGCGTGCCAGTGCAGCAGGCGTCGCAGCAGGTGCAGCACGCGAAAGCCGCGCGAGCGATCCCATTTCGCGTTCACTCCCCCCGTTCCGAAGTAGAACCGCGCGTCGGGATGGTCGTCGATCGACCGGGGCATGGTGCCGTTGCAGGGCGAGCCGCCCAGCGTGGCGCGATCCCAGATGGTCTTGATGGGGTAGACTCGGCCCAGTCCCGACCGGCCCGGCACACAGGGCATCTGGTTCAGGGGTTCCATGCGTGCCATCCAGGCGTCGTTGGTGCCGAAAAGACGCGGATGGTCCTGTGGCGGAGGATCGCCGTACCAGACGAACTGCTGCCACTCCATGTCGATGTGCTGTTCCGGCGTCAGGTCCTCGCGGCGAATGTCGCTCCGGATGCCCTCGCGCACCTGTACCGTGCGCCTGGCCACCGTGCAGTTGTCGGAGCTGTCGCAGACGCGGTAGTCGATGGCGTAATCGCCGACACGATCCACATCCACCTCGCGCACGCCCTCCGCCACGACCCGATCGCCGACGTCACCGTCCAGGTCGTCTTCGGCGGTCACGCCCAGGTCGTAGTAGAAATCGCCGCGGGCGACCTTGACCGTCTCGGGTCCTTGGATTCGGACGGTGGGGGCCTGCCGGTCGCGCACGGGTTCCCCGTAGAGCGCGATCTCGGCGAACTTGGCGGCGGTGGTGCGGGTGACGCGGAGATAGCGGGTGACCCGGTCCACGTCGTGGCGGGTCCATTGGCGATAGGCGGTGAGCGGATCGCGGACGAGTTCCTGCCAGCCCTGGGGCGAGCCGGTAGCGAAGATCAGGTCACCGGTGGCACCCATGTCGAACAGGAACAGGTGGCGCAGGCGCCAAGGCCTGCCCAGGTCGATGATGGCGTGATGGGGTAGCGGCTTTTGCCCGTCCCAGGTGTGCCAGATGCTGGTGGGTCGCGGCGAGAGGTCTTCGAGCAGATTGCCCACCAGGTCCTGCTCGTCCACCATATGGCCGGCGTCGCCGTGGCCGTTGACGAGGGTCACGTCGCCGGGTGAGACCGGAATTCGCTGAAGCGGTTGCGGCGCATCGACCGCCGTACCGTAGAGCGCCAGCTCTTCGAAGATGCCCGCTCCGCGCGACAGGCGCAGGTAGCGGGTGGTGATTTGGAGTGGGCGGCCGATCCAGATGCCGTCGCGGTCCAGCTTGTCGCCGTAGAAGGTGCGCCAAGTACCCGCTTCCCCGAACTCGAACACCACCTTGCCCGAGCTGGCGCCGTCGTAGAGGTACAGCGCCTCCAGCTCGTACTCGCGGCCGAGGTCGATCACGGCGCGGTAGGGGTAGGCCATGCTCGCGGGGTCGCCGAGCCAGCGCGTTTGGGGGCTTGGCCCCGGTGTGGCGCGCGGGTCGCCGATCAGGTCCTGTTCGTCGACCATGAGGCCCGGATCGCCGAGACCGCGTTCCAGGCTGACCATGTGGGGCGCGAGGACGATGCGCTCGCCGGCGACGAGCGGCAGTCCGGTCAACATCCCCCACAACAGAAAAAGAGCCAATGAGTCATGTCTTGATACGTGCATGTTTCTCTCCGTCACATGAAGTGGGCCGGGCGGAAACCGAATCCAGGCGCCCGGAAAAGGGGGAGGCTCGCCGGAGCGAGTCTCCGCAGGGTGGCCGGCCTTGCGGAAGGCCGTATGCCAGGGACATCAATCCAGCGCGATGGCGGTCAGCTGGATCCCGCCCAGGTAACAGAAGCGGCCGGTTCCCAGGGGGCTGACGGACACGTGCACGTCGAGAGAACCCTGGGCGTCGGCGAAGACGGACGCGAAATCGACCGTGGTGTCGGTGTTGTCGGTGACGTCGAAGTCCCGAACCTGGCCGTCGACCTCGTAGCGGGTCAGGCGGTCCAGGGCGCCGTCGGCTCCTTTGCGCGAGGCGAAAATACGCAGCAGGTACTCGCCGCCGGGTTCCAAACCGCCGATGCGGATCGCGGCGGGACTCGCCAGGCCCGCGTCGTGACCGGCGTGTTTCCCGGCCCAGAGCGTGTCGCGCTGGGCGGAAATGGGATAGGGACCCGAGGTGTTGACGCCCGCGCCGTTGCGGCCCTCGAAGGGGTCGGTGATGTCGATCCGGACACCGGTGGCCGCGCCCGTGTCGTCGACGGCGTTTTCCAGGGCCGGCCGTTGCGGGGCGCCATGGGTGTCGGTGACGTTGTTCCAATGTCGGTTCCGGTCGTCGACGGCCGGGGTCACGACCGAGGGCGCGCCGAAATCGACGAGCATCGAGCGACCTTCGCGCAGCATGGGCCGGTTCGGCTGCCCGTCGAGGCGTTCGATGCGCAACGCGTTGACTTGCGCGTAACGGGCGCTTCCCTCGGGGCTGACCCCCACGTAGACGGTGATCTTGCCGGCCGCATCGGCGGTGACCTCTTCGAAGATCGCCTCCCGGTCGGTATTGTCGGCCGTATCCAAATCGCGCCATTCGTTGCCGATGGTGTAGCGGTTGAGCCGGCCCCGGTTACCGTCGGTGCCGTTGGCCGAACCATAGATCGCGATCTCGTAGGTGGCGCCGGGGGTCAAACCGCCGATCACCATCGGCGCCGAAAGGCCGAGCGCTTCATCGTGGCCGTTGCGCGAACCCATGAACATACCGTCGAATCCCGCCGAATCGGGGACCAACACGCCGCCGGTGGTGCCCGAACCGAAGTGGCCGAGGAACCCTTCGGGGAAATACAGGCTGAGCGCGGTCGGTGTGCCGTTGGCGCTACCGGCCAAGCGCGAATCGAAGGCATGGGCATGGAAGCGCACGACGTTGGCCCAGGTGCGGCCCCGATCGTCGGGGGCGAGCGTTTCGTTGTCGGGATTCTGGTTGTTGTTGAAGTAGCCCAGGTCGATCGACACGCTTTCGCCGGGGGCCAGCGGCGCCGGCCGTTGCGAGGCGTCCAGCGATTGGGAATACAGCCAGTCGTAGAGTCCTGTCGTGGGCGGATCGTTGGGATCGCCGCCCACGAAATGACCCACGTAGTGTGGGTTCTCGCGATACACGTTGGCCCAACCGCCATGACCCTGGCCGGCGACCTCGGTGTAGCGGGGCGTGCCGCCGTGTTGCTCGATCAGGGCCTTTATACCGAGGCTGTGGCCGTGGCCGACTTTTCCGTCGTTGTCCCCGTGGATCAGCCACATGGGTCTCTGGGCGCAGCCCGGGGCCGCCGGCTTGTTTTGCGGTGCGGAAAGGGGCACGCCGGCCGCGAAGGTTTCCGGGCTCTCGGCGATCGAGGCGTAGGTGCCGTGGCCGCCGGCGGACAGTCCGGTGACGTAGACCCGCTCCGGATCGATGTGCAGTCGTTCGTCCTGGATCAGGAACTGGGCCAGGTCACCGACCGATTCACCCTGCCACCAACCGTTTTGGCTTTGGGGCACGACCAGGTAGCCGTGTTCGTCGGGATCCAGTCCCAGGTGGTCGATCAGCGGTTGGATATGGGCCTCGACCTGTCTTTGGTTGTCGGTGCCTTTTTCGCCCAGTCCGTGAAGGAAGACGATCAAGGGGCGAGGCGCCGCCGCGGTTGCGGCCCCGTCGTCGAAAAGCCGGTAGACGAGATTCTGTTTGCGGGTGATGAGAGTTCCTGGCGTCGAATCCGCGATGGGATCGATCTGTGCCGCGGCTCGTGGGGTGGTGAACACCATGAAGATACATAAAACGAACGACCACGGAACGCACACCGAACGAGGGTGGGTGGGAATCATACTTTGCTCCTGATAGGGACCAGCGAGGCGCTGGGACCTGAAGTACGACGGGCGGGACGGGAGGCCGCCGTCATCAGGAGTTAGGTAGAACCAGGGTCAAAGCGTCACGATGGCACCGGTTCTGGAACCGATGGTGATGCGGCTCACGCCGGTCCGCGATACGTGCGCCCCGCCGGAGATGGCGCGATCGTCAGGGGCCGGCTCGTGCTCTCGGGTTGGCGGTAGCCGGTTCCGGTCGACCGGGGACCCTGCCGGGGCGCTGCCCGGACTAACGCCGTGGTGGAAACTTCTTCAATTTCCGTTGCAGGCTCTGGCGATGGATGCCCAGCCAATCGGCGGCCTTGGAAATGTTGCCGTTGCACCGGTTCAGGACGTATTCGATGTATTCGTGTTCGTTCCTCGCCAGGCTGGTGCGCACGGCCAGGTCGTCGATGTCGCGATCCTCCAGTGGTTCCAGCGTTTTGGCGGGCGGTCCTTCTTCGGGCGAACCCAGCAGGACCTCGGTCAGGCGTTCCATCGAGACCGGCTTGGTGAGGAAGTCACGGGCACCGACCTTCATGGCTTCCACCGCGGCGGAAACGGTACCGTATCCCGTGAGCACCACCGCATGGCATCCGGGATGTACCGCCATCAGGGCCTGTAGGGCCGTGATCCCGTGGAACCCGTTGAGGCGCAGGTCGATGACCGCGTAATCGGGCCGTTGGCACGCCAGGTAGGCCTGAAGATCGACCATGTGGGCCACGATATCGGCCGTGAAACCCCGCTCTCGAAACTCCAGGGCGAGGGTTTCGGCCAGATCCACGTCGTCTTCCACGAAGAGAATGCGCTTGGGTTCGGACATGCTCGAAATCCTCCGTCAATGGGCGCGAGCCGGAAAGAACAGCGACACCTGGGCGCCGCCGCTGGGAGGCCGATCCAGTTGAAGCTGCCCGCCCAAGGCGTTCATCAGCAGGGTGGCGTTGTAGAGGCCGAGCCCGGCGCCGTCGGGTTTGGTGGAGCAAAACGGCTGGCCCAGGGTCTCGATCGCGACGTCCGGCCAGCCGGGACCCTGGTCCCGAATGGCGAGGGCCACCCCTTTTTCGACGTTCCGGGTTTGCAGGGTGACGGTGCCCTCGTTGTCCATCGCTTCGCAGGCGTTGTCCAGAAGGTCCCACACCATTTGCGCCACCGGTAGCGGTGGGAAGGTGGGCCGCAGGTGGTGTTCGAATTGGAAATCGACGGCGATGCGGGTTTGCGGCCGTGCCTCGCGCCAGGACTGGAACACCTCTTCCAGGTAGGCCGCGAAGTCGATGGCGTGATCGTGCAGGCCTTCGGGCGTCAGGCGCATGTCCTGGAGATCGTCCAAGGCGTTTTTGCATTGGGCGAGGGCCCGTTCGATCACGGCCACGTCGTCGGCGAGTTCGGGGGCGCGGTTTTGGAGGCGGCGGGCGCGCAGGCCGATGGTGTTCAGCGGACTGAACAGGCGGTGGCACAGCCCGGCGGTCAGGGCGCCGATGCTCTGCAGCCGTTCGGCGTAGCCGTGTTGTCGGTGGAGCCGTTCGAGGTGGGCGCGGTACTGTCGCACCATTTCCGCCACCATGAAGACGGAACCGAAGATCACGCTGCCGATGACCAGGTTGGGCAACAGCCAATCGAGGGCGAAGGCCCGCGAAAAGGGGAAGAGGTAATAGTGGCCGAGCGCCAAGACCGCACCGAACCAAAAGCCCCAGAACACGAAGGCACGGGAACGGGTGAGAAAGAAACCACCCAGCGCCGCGTGCAGAAACACGAGCCGGTAGAAGGGGTTGGCGTGGGCCCCGGTGAGCAACAGCAGCAAGGTGAGTTCGGTCAGGTCGAGGCTCAATTGGGTGAGAAGGTGCCAGTTGGTCATCCGGTCGGTGACGCGCTTGGCCCAATGACCGTAGATCAGCGAGAGCGCCAGGAAGCACACGACCAGCAGGGAGAGGATCAGGCTGGATCGGCTGATGAATCCCCAGTGAAACGAGAGCACCAGCACCATGCTCTGGCAACAGATCGCGATGAAACGGAGGCGAAGGATCCAGGACAGGGCCAGGGGCACTTCCCAGTCGTTCGGGGCGACAAGCTTCCATTGCCGAGGATCGCTCAGCACGCCGGCCTCCTGATTGCCTGCATCCGCCGGGCTCCGGTTCGCGGGACCGCTTCGCGGGGTGAACGAAGGTCCCAGGCGCCGGGTGGCGACGGTAGCATATTTAACCACACTCACCACCTTGCGCATTCGATGAACGGGTCGCCGGCAATCCGGCCATGGCGGAATCGAGGTCGACTGATCGCGGCGACGTTCCATTCGATGAGGCAGTATCGAATGTGGCAAGAGAACTCGGATGCGATAGGCCGACCCCGACTCGCGACACGGTTGGATGAGACGGGACAGGCACGGGCGGCGGTGACATTTGGAATGGCGCCGCCCTGGGTTGCCGCAAATCTAACCGATCACCGAATCCTTGGGTATGCAGCAAATTGTTGCACCGGCGCGGCGGTCCGGTCGGGACCGCGACCAGGCTGGCGCGGGGCCGCTCGCGGGGGCCGGCGCGGTATGGATCCCGAGCGCCTTACTTGCGCCCCTTGCGCGAGAAGGGATCCTGCACCCGCAGCACCAGGAAGAAGCTGCGGCCGGAGCGTTCCGATTCGAATCCCGACTCGGTGATGTCGCTCTCGGTCAGCAGCCCGTCGAACTCAGCAAAGGCGACCGTGTTGGCGCCGTCGTTGAGATTGCGTCCCGTGAGGCGCAGCGACCAGCGTTCGGCCCAGCGGTATTCCACCAGGACTTCCAGCGCGTCGCCGGTTGAAATCACCGTTTTCTCCGTGGCCAGGTTCTCTTCCACGTCGCCCTGTGAAATCCAGTTGGCGCCCCAGGTCAGGCCGAGCTGCGGGAAGCTGTGCAGGAATCCGGTATTGATCACGTGATCGGCCTGGAGGTTGAAGCCGCGCTCGCGCCCGGTAATCGGATCGACGACCTCCGAATGTTGCAGCGCCAGGTTGGCAAAAAAGCTCACATTGGGCAAGCCGAGGAAAATCAGCGGCAAGCCCAGATCCAATTCCAGCCCGTAGGCCTCGCCGTCGCCGATGTTGCGCATTTCGAGCGTCCTGCCCTCCCGTTGCACGGCCTCCACGTGATCGCGGATATCGCGGAAGTAGAGGTTCCCGCCAACCACGCCCTCGAATTTCGCGAACCGAAAGGTGATCCCGGCATCCAGGCCGAGGGCCGTCTCGGCTTCCAGGTTGGGATTGCCGAAGGTGGTGAACCCTTCGATGGGTTCGTCGCGCTGCGGGAAGGGCTGCAGGTTCTGGAAGTCGGGACGGGTGGTGGTGCGGGCCGCGCTGAAGTGGATGCGGGTGTAGGGAGAGACCCGGTGGCGGTAATGAATCGAGGGGAAGAGTTCGGTCCGGTCGCGTGTCGTTTGGGCGTCGGGCAGGTCCAGCCGGGTATGCTCCAGACGCAGGCCGAACTGCACGTGGTGCGCCTTCCTGGGTTCCCAGGTGTCGGTGGCGAACAGGTCGACACGCCGCTCTTCGATGGCGAAGACGCCGCCCCGTTCCAGCTCGGCCGATGCGCCTTCGTCGAATTCGAAAAAACGGCGGCGCGATTTGCGGCGCTTTTCACTCAGGTCGAGACCCACGTGGAGCAGGTGGTCGTTGGCGAGCGCCCAGCGCGAAGCGGCCCGGAACCGGGTTTCGTGGTCTCTGGTTCGGTCGGTTTCCACCTCTTCCACTTGGCGGCCTTCCTCGGCGATGGAACCGATATCCGCGTGCTCATCAACCTCGAGGTCGTCGTGACTGAGGCCGAGGCGCAGGTTGCCGCTGCCGGCGATGGGCAGTTCCAGTCCCAGGCGGAGACGCCAGTTGCGGCGCCGGTCGTCCGTGTCGTCGAAAATGGTTTCGTCTTCCGGCGGCTCGGTGCCGCCATCGTCATCTTCTCCTTCTTCGTCTTCGCCGTCTTCACCATCACCCTCGCCGTCCTCGCCGTCTTGGCCATCACCCTCGTCGTCACTACCGTCGTCTTCGCCGTCTTCACCGTCCGGTGGGTCCGGGAAGTCCAAAACCGTCAGGGTCGCCATTTCCCGCTCGGTTCGATCGCTGTCGAACAGGAAACCGCCGAGTTCGAAGGCGCCGCCTCCCGCCAGTTCCCAACGCAAACTGGTCTGGATGTTCAAATCTTTTGCATCCAAAACGTTGCGTTCGTCTTTGAATATGGATGCACCGGACTCGTCGCGCAGATCGGTGGTCTGGACCTTGGGGTTGTGGCGGTTCAGCCACGAGGCCGAAACCGAGGCGCGCGCCGTACCCAGGGCGCCCCGCCAGGTGATCGCCGATTGGCCCCGCGTCTTGTCGTCGGCCTGGTAGAACCGTGCGCCGGTAAGCAGTTCCAGGCCCGATTCGGCGGCCGTTTCCTTCAGCACGATGTTGATGGTCCCGCCAATGCCTTGGGCGTCGGTCGAGGCGTCCGGTGCGCGCTGGATCTCGATGCGCTCGACCAACTCGGCGGGAATGCGGTCGATCGTGACGGTGCGGTCGTTGTCCGCGCCGGGCAACCGTTCGCCGTTGATCAGGATTTGGGTGTGGCGCGGTTCCAGGCCGCGCAATTGAGGCACCTCGAACTCGCCGGCATCGGCCGAGCCGGTGATGCCGGGGATGCGTTTGAGGATGTCGCCGACACTGGAGGGTTCGAATCGCTCGAAAAACGTCTTGTCGTAGACCAGGGTGGGTGCCATGGCGTCGCTGCGGTCCTGAAAGTCCTCGCGCTGGTAGGTGACGCGCATGCGTTCTTCGATGACCGGGTCCGTATCCGACTCCGGCTGCCAGGCGAGCCATGTCAGCGCGAGGGTGATGGCGGTGGTGGCCAGGGTGGAGATCATCGCAAACCTCTCTTGGGGTGGACGACCCCGGGTGATGGCTCCGGTGATGGCCGGGTTCCGTCGAGATCGGGCGACGGTTCCGGCGTCGTCGGGAGACGGTCCGTGGACGAGGGCTTCGGGACGTTTCGTTCGTGCGTGCTTACCCTGAAAGGTAGGTCATGGGCGGGGAAAGAACAGGGAAAGCGAGAAATTCTGGTTCACGAGCCGGGTACTCACCTGGATTTCGAGAATCTTGGTGAACGAACTCACGATGGCCAGGCCCAGGCCCGTATTTTTTCCACCGGTTCTGGCGCTGTCCTTCTGCCAGAACCGATCGAACATTTGGCGTAGGTCCACCGAATCCAGTTGCGGTGCCGGATTGGTCACCACCACCTCGGTGCCGCTGTCGCCGGCGGTGAGTTCCACGCGCACCGTGCTGCCGGGCGGACTGTGGGTGACCGCGTTGTTGAGCAGGTTTTGGAAGATCTGTTCCACCATGATCCGGTCGGATTGGATGCGGACGGGATCTTCCACCATGAAGGAGAGCTGGATGTTTCGCGGCGCGGCAGCGATGGCGGCTCGGGACCAGGCCTTTCGGATCGCTTCGGTGACGTCGATTTCTTCGGGAATGGTGACCCGTGAACCGCTGTCGCAGCGTGTCAGATCGAGCAGGTTCTCGACCAGGTGTTGCATTTCCAGGGAGATGTCGTGGACGTCCCCGAGGAACGAGGAGACCATGGCCACGTCGTTCGGGTCGCGCAGGCCGACCTCCGACAGGGTGCGCAGCTCGGAAAGCGGAGTGCGCAGCTCGTGGGCCACGTCGCTGGTGAAGCGGCGTTCGCGGATGACGGCTTCCTCCAGCCGTTCCAGCAGGGCGTTCAGTTGGGTGACGACGGGGTTCAGCTCCATGACGGGTCGGTTCAGGTCGATTCGGCAGGTGAGATCCTCGGAATCGATGGCCATGACTTGGCGGCGTATGTCGTCCAACGGCGCCAGGCCGCGGCGTAGAACGAAGCGGACCAGGAGGATGATGAGACCCAGCAGAAAGGCCAGCGAACCCCAGATCCAGGTGCGGATCACCAGCAGGAACCGGTCGAAGTCGCCGCGTTTGCGCGCCAGCAGGAGGGTCACCACCTCACTGTGATCGTCTCCCAGCTCCAGTTGGCCTTCCACGTCCGCGTCCTCCTTTTGGGGGATGAAGGAGACGATGACCGTGCGGCAGGTGCCGGTGCCGTCCAGCTCCATGTCACCGAACCTCGGCGCGGGCACGGGGTCGTGCGGCAGGTTCAATTTGCGTCCCACCAGGGACTCGCTACCCTCCAGGAGCTTGTCGTCGGGCAGCCAGACCTCGAAGAATTCACCACCCTCGGGCGTTTCGAATTCGGGCATGAACTCGCCGGCGTAGTCCAATTCGATGCCTTCGTCGAATTCCTTCGTCAATGTGATCAGGGTCTGGGCCCGGCCCATCAGGTCTTCGTCGTAGCGATCCTCGAGAAAGGTCCGGATGCGGCTGTCCAGCAACAGCGAAGTGACCACGACCAAAAAACCGGCGCCGAACAACAACGCCGCGGTCAGGTACCCGTGGATGGATTGCGTCCAGGGTGGGGGAATGAAGCGTTTCATGGAATCACGTACCCGAAACCCCGTCGGGTTTGAATCAGGTTGGGTTCTCCGCGAATCCTGATCTTCTTGCGGATTTTACACACCACCACGTCGATGACGTTGCTGGACACGTCGCCGTAACCCTCGTAGAGGTGATCCACCAGGGTGTCGCGACTGACCACGCGGCCGCGGCGCGACAGCAGGTATTCCAGAAGGGTGAATTCCTTGGGGGAGAGGTTGACCTCGTCGTCGCCGCGCCACACCTTGCCCAGGGCCGTGTTGACCTTCAGCGCACCGATCTGGACGATCGGGTTCTTGGTGGCGTAGCGGCGGCGAATCAGCGCCTTGACGCGAGCCAGGAGTTCGGTGAAGTCGAAGGGTTTGATCAGGTAGTCGTCGGCGCCGGTTTCCAAGCCGCGAATGCGGTCCGCCACCTGATCCTTGGCGGACAGGATCAGCACGTGGGTCTGTCTGCCGCCGGCCCGCAATTTCTCGAGGATCGTGAGTCCATTCATGCCTGGCAGCATGAGGTCCAAGACGATGACGTCGTAATCGTAGGCGACGGCCATGTCGTAGGCTTCGCGTCCTTCGCCGCAGACATCCACGGCGAATCCTTCCTTTTCCAGGCCTTTTTTGAGCGAGTTCTGAAGGCGTACCGAATCCTCGACCAGCAGCAGCTTCATGTCGACCTCACGGGTACGGGTGTGCCGCGCCGTGAACCGCGCCGTCCCCGGCTGGGACGACGACCTGGCACCGTGGCGCATGCTCTGGAATACCAAGCTGATTCCAAAGCATTTGAGTCGAGAAGCGGGTGGGTGATCCCGCCCTGCTCACTATGTACCTTATTCGGTCAAGATTAACGTTGGATTAAGACTCGACAGCCAATCTGAGTTCCGGTAAAAGATCGTGGGTTCGGGATCCGGACCCGAGGTGCTTCGTGAATTTCGCCGATTCGCGCTGTCTCGAACCTTGCTCCATCCGGCAGTGCGGTTAGAAATCCACGCTGAAACTGAGGTTGAACCCGAAGGATTCGTCGGCGTCCTCCGTGGAAAAGTGATGGCCGTCCGCGTCGTAGAAGCGCCATTCGTTCTCGAACCCGTAATTCACGTCCGCCACGAAGGCCCATCGCCGGGTCAAGTGATGTCGATAGCTGAGACCCGCTCCGAATCGCGTCCACTCCACGAAGCCCCCTTCGATCGCGGGGGCCCGGTCGGCGCGGCGAAACAGACCGCCGTCGCCGTTCAGGGCCAGAGCCAGGGACGAGGTTTCGTTGAAGGCATAGCGCAGTTCCGTGTTGGGAAAGCCGAAGGCCGCCGACCATCCCTTTGTGGCGTGTTCATTCCAGCTCAGACCCAACATGGGGAACAGGTCGAAACGTAAATCGACCTTGGGATGCCAGTTGTAGGCGACTCCCGCAAACAACTGAAACGTCGCCGATTTTTGCCACATCAGGCCGACGGCCGCATCGTATGAAATGGCGTCCGACGTGTCGTCTTCCCATCCCATCGTGGCCCCAATCCCGAACATCATCCCCAAATTCTCACGAAGCGGGACGAACTGGTTGGTACTGAGCGACAGGGATTGCAATTCGGACCAGGGTTCCCCCGAACCGTCCGAAAAATCCAGAGATTGCGCGTCGGACCACGAGAAATCGTAGCGCTGGTAGGCGACATCCAGAAAAGGCAGTTCCAGTTCGAGGCCGGTTCGCGAATAACCGAATTCACCGGGCTGGTCGGTGAAGCCGGTGTCGGCCACGTTCGCGAAGCTCAACTGGGCGGAAAAAGAAGACGGGTCCCTGGCCGAGGGGCGCTCCTCAGCGGCCGGCTGGCGCGTCGTTTGGACCTCGTTCGATGGGGTCCGGGTCGAGATCTCCGGTTTGGCGGATGTTCGGGTGGCCTGGGTATCGGCGATCTCGGGTGCCGCGTTGGCCTTCTTGTTCGTGCAGCTCGTCGTGAGAAGCGCGATGAGGGTGCCCGCTGCGATGGCCCACATCCATGGCTTCCTGTGGTGGTACGTCATGCGCGCATCATGAATGTTCAAGGTGGCTGCAAAGTTGCCGAAAGATGACCATTTGGTCATCTTCGCGCTTCCGGGGCCCCGATTCTTCGATGAACGGGGCGGTTCGCTCTGCCGATTTTCCCATGGGAGATCATCGCTCGGGTGAATCGGGAAGCCACAAAACGAAACGGGCGCCGCCGTTGGGTTCGTCGTCGATCTCGATGCGCCCGCCATGGGCTCGGATGGCCGCTTGGACGTAGCTCAGACCGAGGCCATAGCCGGGTGTGCCTCGCGAAGTATCTCCGCGGTAAAAGCGGTCGAACACGCGCGAGCGATCCGCGAGCGGGACGCCGGGCCCGGTATCCGAGACGACGAGCACCACCTGATATCGGAGACCTTCGACCGATAGCCGGACGGTACCTTGGCGCGGCGTGAATTTGATGGCATTGTCGACGAGATTCGCGAGGACTCGGCGCATCGTTGCCGGATCGACCCGGGCCATTGTCTCACCTTGCTTGGTAAATTCCAGGTGAATGCCTTTCTCCTCGGCCAGGTCTCCGTAGATGTCCAGGGTGTCGTGCATCAACTCGGAAAGATCGGTGGGGACCAACCGAGTCGGATGCGTGCGGGCGTCGAGGGCGATGATTTCGAGGGTCGTATCGATCAGTCCTTCCAGGGCCAGGGTCTCTTCCACCACCAGCGAGGCCGTCTCTTTGTAATCCTCGCCACTCTTCTCTCCGCGAAGCGCCAGTTCGGAATAACCGCGAATGCGGGTCAGGGGTCCGCGCAGGTCGTGGGCCATCGAGGCCGACACGCCCTTGACGTCCTTTACCAGGGTTTCGATGCGGTCGAGCATGGTGTTGAAGGCGTTCGCCAATTCCGAGACTTCGACCACGCTCTGTCTGGCAGGTACGCGTGCCGCCAAGTCGCCCTTCAAGATGTCTCGGGCGGTCAAGGTCACGTCGCGAACGCCTTTCATCGCCCGCCGTGCCATCCACCATCCGATGCTGGCGGCAACCAGGGACAACAAGACGACGCTCAGTAGACCGAAGCGCATGACGCGACCTTCCAATGCCGGGTCAGGCAGCAACAATGCGCCGGCCTGAAAGGCGAATCCTTTTTCGAATTTTCGGGTGACGACACGTAATTCGGTGCCGTTCGCGAGACCCACCGTGTCGATGCGCTGGTGTCCCAGCCGCGTGTTCGCCGCAAGGGCCCGTACCGGTGCCAGACCCGGATGGTCCGGCATGCCTGCGGCCACCAGGACTTCGTTGTCCGGGCCGAGCACCCGCAGGTAGAAATCTTTTCCGATGGGATCCCGCTCCATGTCGGCTTTCAGGTCTTCGATGGTGCTCGGCGTATCGGGATCGGGAAGGTCGCCCTCCGCGAATTCCAACAGGAAGGTGTCGATTCCTTTTTGGTAGCTGCTGCTGATGGCGTAGCGCAGAACGCCCAACAAGGCGATGTTCAAGGCCAAGGTGAGGAAAACGAAGGACAGGGCGATGCGGGCGGTGAGCGAGCGGAACATGACTACGTTCCCGGTTCGCAAAATTTATAGCCCAGGCCGCGCACGGTTTTGATCCGGTTGGTTCCCGAGATCTCGGTGATCTTCCGTCTGAGCTTGGAGATCCTGGACTCCACCACGTTGGTCTGCGGATCGAAGTTGATGCCCCAGACGTGGTCGAGAATCATGGTTTTCGATAAGACACGACCCTCGTTCTTCATGAGATAGACCAGGAGAAGGAACTCGCGGGGCTGAAGGTGAAGCTCCTGCTCGTGGACGTACACGGTGTGGCGGCTTTGATCGACGGTGATCTCTCCGATCGTGAGAATCGGCGAGTGCTCGGCCTTGGTGGCGCGCCGCACCAGGGATTCCATGCGCGCCACCAATTCCGCGAACGAGAACGGTTTGACGAGGTAGTCGTCGCCGCCCGCGCGCAGCCCTTCGATGCGATCGTCGACCGCGCCTCTCGCGCTGAGCAGGAGTACCGGGGTTTCGATCAGTCGTTGCCGCAGGCGCTTGATGACGGTGATTCCGTCCATCTTGGGCAGCATGACATCCATGAGGATGACGTCGAACCCATGGTTGCATGCCAGAAAAAGACCCTCCGCACCGTCGAAGGCCTTTTCGATGGAAAATCCCTCCTGGTGAAATCCCTTTTCGAGGAATTCACAGGTACGCCGATCATCCTCGACGATCAGAACTCTCATATCGATGGGTCCTGGCTTGGGAGAACGTTGGCGGGATTTGTCCGGGTCCCTGGTCCGTTCGGAGCCTCGGTCGGTTTGTGAAACGAAGATGTAACCACGTGCTCAGGTGCTCCTTGCGCGTGTCGCAATTCTTCCTTTATAGCACCGAGATATGCGGCCAGCCACGCAAATCTGGATGGTCGTTCAAGTGGCCTGGTTTCCTTTCGGACGTGGGCCTGGACGGCGATTCGCCGCGATGAACGCGTCCGAGAGGGGAACGGGGATTTGTCCGCGGATGGATCGACGAAGGCATGCGGCGTCGCGGTGTCCAGGGCCGCATGGCGGGCCCGGACCTTTGGGCTTGGCGTCTTCGGTAATATTTTGCCTGGCGTTTGCGACATATCCCGGCTCTTCTCTTCAGCGAAAGGGTTCGTGAAGCGAAGCAGGGTTCGGCATCCATGGACGCTGATCCGGCGTAGTTCGAGGCTCGGGTTCAGACCCCGTTCGATGCGCGACGGTGGCGCGTGCATGATGTGATCGGCGCCGATGCCTACCCCGTGAATACCGTCCTTGATCGAATGGGCTTGGATGGTCAGGTCGTCCATGTCGGGTTCGAAGTGTTCGATGTGGATCGAGGAGGCTTCAGGCTCGAGAGAGGAAGCGTATCGACACGGCCACAAAATGGACGATGTCGCGCGGCGGCCGAACACGTAGGCCACGTCCGGCTTCACGGTCATGGCCTCGTGGGTGGCGGGTTGCTTCGGTTCTTGGGTTCTGTCAGACACATCGTGTCCGCGTCTGTGACAGTGACACGCCTTTTGTGTCCAAAAACTCGGCACCTGTCGTGTTCAAGATGTCCATTTTTTGGATGGGCCTTGAATAAGTGTATTTAAACAAGATGGTTGTGCGTGTGAATCAAAATGTGGCTCGATTCTGGATATATGGGGCTTCGCGAAACGGAGCATGGATAACGATTTGCCGCTTGATGATTGCGGGCGGCGTGCGACCGGCACACCGGGCCTTGAATGGTGATAGAATGAGCACTTTCCTACAAGAGATGTTTTCTTCGTGGCGGAATGGCGGCCGTTCGATGTCCGAACCGGGTGCCCGGTCGTATGCCCATGCGTCAAACCCTTGACGAATCGATAGATGGGATGTGTTTTGCCTGGCACACTTCAACAGAAGACGGGCGTGCGACCGGCCACTTCCCTATCCGTGGTGCCTGGCCTCGGGATCCGAGGCGGATGCCGGCGCACGGCCAGGAAGGAGGGTGCCGCTCATGTGGATGAGTCTTTTCGAATCTGGAACCGGAGAGTACGGCGTAACCATGAAGCCATCGACACGTGAATTCGATACGACCCTGCCGCCCAAAATGAGCAGAAGCTCCCATGGGCCCCAGCGCATCCTGACCTTGACCGTCATCTCTCATCCGCGAGCCGTTCGGGTGGGCGATTGTGCCCCGCTCTTCAGTTTGGATCAGGCCATGCCGCAGGCGCTGTCGCGGGTGGAGCCGAGTTTCGTGCAACCGGGGCAACTGGTCGGGGAACCGCTGGCCGATCCCTTCCTCAGTCGGGAGCCCATTCGCGTCGAGGGAAACGGCGGGCAGGGGGTCATCGTCGAGCGCGGTCACAACAAGTCCAGCGTGGTGGTCGGGGGACGTCCCCTGAGCCAGCGGTTGGAGCTCTCCATGCGGGAACTCGAGCAGGGTGTGGAGATCGCGCTCGCCGATCGCGTCGTGTTGATGCTCCACTGGTCCACGGGCAGAAAGCCCTTGCGCAAATCCCATTTCGACCTGGTGGGGTTCAGCGATGCGATGCTCGAACTCCGCGAGGAAATCGCCAAGGTCGCCGATTTGGATACGCCGGTATTGCTGCGCGGGCAAACGGGTACCGGCAAAGAACTGGTCGCACGCGCCATTCACCAGATGGGTTGCGGCAACAAGCCGTTCATCAGCATCAACATGGGCGCGATACCTCCGTCGTTGGCGGCCTCCGAGTTGTTCGGCGCGGTCAAGGGTTCCTTCACCGGTTCGGAGCGCCACCAGAGCGGGTACTTTCGCGCGGCCGAGGGCGGCACCATCTTCCTAGACGAAATCGGGGAGGCCACGCCGGAAATCCAGGTCATGCTCCTGAGGGCCCTGGAGACGGGTGAAATCTATCCCGTGGGTGCGCCCGCTCCCTACCGCATCGACACCCGCGTGATCGCCGCGACCGATGCCGATCTGCAGCACCGGATCCAGGAAGGATCCTTCAAGGCGCCGCTCTTTCACCGGCTCGCCGGCTACGAGATCGAACTGCCGCCGCTGCAGGCCCGTCGCGAGGATTTCGGCAGGCTGTTTTACCACTTCGCCGCCAAAGAGCTCGCCGCCAGCGGTGAATCCTACAAGTTGGAGCCGGTCGATCCACGCGAGGCGCCCTGGTTCCCGCCCGAGCTGGTCGTGCGGCTGCTGCGGTATTCGTGGCCGGGCAACATCCGCCAACTGCGCAATACCGTGCGCCAATTGGTGATCGGTTGTCGGGGGGAGCCGGCATTGCGCATGGTCGCCAACATCAAGGCGATGCTCGCGGAAGAGGTCGCGGTGACGGTGGCTCCCGAGGGCGGGGCCCCGTCACGGGTCAAACCCGCGAAACGAAAGCCGGCGGATATCCAGGTGGAGGAATTGGTTTCCACCATGCGTGCCCATCAATGGAACGTCAAGAGTACCGCCGCGAGTTTGGGCATCTCGCGGGCGGCACTCTACCTCTTGATCGAAAAAATTCCCCAGATTCGCAAAGCGGCGGATTTGAGCCAAAAAGAAATCGAGGCTGCGCTTGCCGCCCACGGAAACGATCCGGAGGCTGCGGCCCAGGCACTGGAAGTCTCGATTTACGCGCTACGTCGCCGCATGAACGATCTCGGTGTGTCTTTCACCGAACCATCGCCCTGAAACCCAATCGAACCAATAAGGAGAGTATGCAAATGTCAACTGTCGTGGACCTGCCGTCATCCGGAACCCCGGACCTCACCTATTTCATTGTCGATTATGAGAATAACCTCGTGATGGGTGTCGACGCCGTGAAGCCTGGCGGCACCATCAAGTTCGTCGATGCGGGTGTGGCCTCTTCGGAACTGGATCTGGCTTTCAAAAACAACACCAGTCCCTTCAACGCCAACGAAACGATTGAAACCAACCAGACGGAGACGCTCAGTAGCAGCTCATCGGGCGACTACTATTTCGGTTTCGAGGCGGAATCACCCAATCCGCAGACCTATCCCTACCGGATCGAGGTCGAGTCGGGCGGTGCCGATTCGGCGACCTTCCACCTGAACCACGGCGGTGCCACCACGGCGCTCAACGTGGCCCAGAGCTACACCCTGTCCAGCGGTCAAACAAAAATCAAGGTGAAGTTCCAGAAAGAAGGATTCACGGGCGACGCCTACATCCAGGTCTCGGGTGACGGCAGCGGCATCCTGCGCGTTCCCGACGGCCAAACCGTCGGCATTTGGACCATCACCCTCAACCCGGCCCCGACGACCACCCAGAAATTGACCCTGGCGGTCTCGGAAACCGAACCGGTGCTCCTGGAACACAATATTCAAGTGGAAGTGTTCGGCGGTTCCGAAGCCGATTTCGAGATCGAACCGGCCGTTTGATCGGTCGCCCATCCAGGCAGGGATGGATCGCGCCTGGCCGCGGTCCGCTACCTGCCTGGATGGGCGTGTGACCCGGTTTCGGAGGCCGAGCATCGAGGTGGGTTGGCCGGGTCTTTCATCGGGTCGGTGGAAGGGAGTGCACATGGAAAACGATCTCCGAAAACCATTTTCGCTTTGGAGAAAACGCGGTTTTCGCGGAAGACCGGCGGAGCCTTTCTCATCGAGCATCGCGAAGTCGCCACCAGGGAGGCTATACTTTGCATCCCAAAAACGATCTGGAGAGACAGCATGAGTACAAAGCATTATGGTTCTTGCCTTTGTGGCGAGGTGCATTACGAAGTGGCGGGGAATTTCGACAGCTTTTTCCTGTGTCATTGCGGAAGATGCCGCAAGGATACGGGCTCGGCTCATGCGGCCAACCTGTTTTCGACCACCGCCACGTTGACATGGGTATCGGGAGAGAAGGCGGTTCGCACGTTCCAACTACCCGAAACCCGGCACGCCAGGTCCTTTTGTGGCACATGTGGTTCGGCACTGCCCCTCGAACAGATGGGCGGCGCGCTGCTGGCGGTTCCTGCGGGCAGTCTGGACAGTCATTTGGCCAACAAACCCAACGCCCACATCTGTGTCGGCAGCAAGGCCACCTGGGACGAAGCCCTGGAAACCTACCCAAAGATCGAAGCCCTTCCGGAGCCATGACCTGGGAAAGGGGGCTTTTGAACAGAGGATTGAGTAGCTCGATGTAGCTGGAGGCGAGACCCCTATGTGTCACGATAGTTGTCGCCCCGGCTGAGTTAGAATTCTCAGCCCTGGAGCACCCTATGTGTCAGGATAGTTGACGCACCACCTGATTGGCACCCTGGTAGGCTTCGAACCAATTACGCCACTCGCGGCTGCTTAGCCCGTGCCTGGCCGTCGCTTCGATGACCTGGCGCGCATGCTCTCGGTTGGCGCGAGCCAAGGGCGCCATTACCCGAACGGCCGCCCAGAAAGAAAGTCGTCCCTGCATCACCGCCATGCGGCCTTCCTCGGGCACTTACGAGACCAACGTCAGGAGGATTTATGTTGACGCTGACATTCTGGTTTACTGCAGAAGCGTTGATTGGTGTTTTGGGGACGTCGACGAAAGTAGCCTCGACATCCACCACACCTTTGCTTGGCCATGTCTGAGCTCCCGGGTTTCGATGAACTTGCATTTTCATATGTTCGACCTAACTGTGCCGATGCCGAATCAGGTTTTGAGCAGCCTGCTCAACAGACGGACCCTGGGTTCCGAACCGAGCAATACCCGGGTCATTTCAGGGTAGCGTCAACACCTCGGGAAGAAGCTTCCGGAACGGCGATGTCCCAACAATACCGGCGAGGCCCAATCGAGAGAATGAGGGTCCCGTTTGGCAATTGTTTGGGAGGCCTCGTTTAGGGCCTCTTCTGGATGGAACCCGAGGTTGAGCTTCTCGTAAAAGGCGGCAGAAAAAGCAAAGGCATTGGCGGGGCTGATAGCGGCCTGCATGCCCACGATTGCAGGGTACCCACGCTTTTCCAGTTCTAGTGCCACGCTGCGGGTAAAAAACACTCCTTGTTTACTCAATCGGCCTGAATCACATGCTACCAAAGTTACCAAATCGGGACGCTTGCACGTGGGAAGAGTCAGGGCTTTGGAAAAGCGAAGACTATCCACTGCATCCACGCCACCCTTGCCATCTTCAAAAAAAAGGTAACCCATACCGGTGGGTGGCCAATATCTTCCATGGGCTGTTACATGGAGGATGTCGATTTTTTCACCCTCTCGCAAACGAGCCGCAAGGCGGTTCAGGCAAGCGGGCTCCATTAACTCGATAGCGATAGGTGTGCAGGACCACGCCTTGGCGATGTCCTGTTTCACCTGTTGCGGATCAATAAAGCTGTGAGCCTTGCTATTTGGTACGGCAATCAACATGTTTAGGGGACGATCCAACTCGTTGGCACGGAAGGAAAACCCTTTGGCTGCCCTTTCTGATAGATCGGTTGTTCGATCGGGTTGACAAGGATCAGGCGGGCCGGGGATATTCTGAATCTCGAAAACGACTTCTGTTCTTGGAAGGAACTCTTTTTTTCCGAGCAAGGTGCCTGGTTTTAGGACGCTCGTAGGACTATTTGAAACGTCGGCCTCTTCAGCTCCCATAATAGGTTGGCCCGTCTTTTTTTCAGGATTGATCGATTTTCTTTCAGGAGTGGCGGACGACTCTCCGGTAATGACCCGAATGCATACCTCGAGATCGCGAACGGCCTTTTCCAAATTCTTTTCCTTGAAAAGCACCAGGGCACGATTGAAAAGAGCGCCTATGTCGCCAGGATTTTTTCTCAGTGCCTGATCCAATTTTTCCAATACGGCCTGATGATCTTCCGGGGGAACCACGTTCCTCAGCTCAATGAACTGAACATAATCGGCAAAAGCCATATCCAGATGTCCCATCTGTTTCCAAATCAGAGCTCGACTGTAATAGGCGTCCTGATAGTCCGGTCGCAGTCCGATGGAGTGCCTGAGATCTGAAATGGCCGAGTAGAGCTTTCCCTTTTCTTTATAGGCCAAGGCCCGATTGAAAAATACCTGGTCATCGCTGGGATCTCTCTCTAAAGCTTCAGTGTAATCGGCAATAGCTTGGTCCAAATCGCCTTGATCTTTAAAGACAACTCCGCGATTCACCCAGGCAGCGGCGAAAGATGGGTTTTGTTTAATACATTGATCAAAATCCAAGATAGCTTCGGGGAATTTTTGTTGGAATTTATAAATAATGCCACGATTGTAATAGGAAAGATAGTCACTTTGATCCATTTCAATGGCCTTGGAAAAATCGATAAGAGCCGCTTCATCATTACCTTTGGCATGATGAATATTTCCCATTTTTCGATAGGCCTGAGCTAGCTTGGGATCGAGGGCCAAGGCCTTTTCATATTCATTGAGCGCTTTGTCTTCGTTGCCCTGAGATCGATAGAAATCACCACGTCTTATATAGACTAAAGGCAGTTTTGGGGCCAGCTCGAGAGCTTGGTTGATTTCTTTTTCGGCCTCCTTCAAATTGAGACGGACGGCGGGAACATTATCGATCAGAATTTCAGGCGTATTCTGCGGGCTGCCCAAGTGATCCCAGGCTTTTTCCAAGTGTTGATTGGCCTGACTGAGCCGATTTCTTTTTCTTTCCCTTTTTGAAATCCAAAAGGAGCATAGGGAGAGTATCGTGGCGAGAGAACCCAAAAAAAAGGCCGACCACTCTCGTATCTTCTTGGCGGTTGAATCTCTGCTAGTTTCTTCCAGCTTTGCCAGGCGCTCTTCTAAATTTGGAAGCTCGGTTTTGGATGGGTTTGGTATTTCCTTATGGATTTCTACCTGATCTTTCTGTTCCAATTTCTGCTCTGATTTTATGGGTTCTTGATTCATCTCTTGCTCTTGAGAAATTGATGTCAGTAATAAGATAATGCTAAAAAATGGAAACACAGCTACCCTCCTGGATTCGAAGTGAATCCTTATTTGAGTTCTCTGGTTGAGCTATGGTGTTGACTTTGGGAAAGGCTGTACTTAAGACGACATTGTTACTCTACCACCTGTTTGGGTTAGAAACTTTGAATTCACCTCTTTTGAGAGGCTTGGGGTTTGTAGTTTCGGGGATCGAGTGCTAGAGGGTGAAAGGTTATCGATATGTGTTTTTTGTTTTTGTGAAGGATATTGCGAATTCGTTTTGGTGTAGTAGTTTTTTGGATCCTACGAATACGCTTGTACAGAATTGGTAAAACTCTTGTTAGACCGTGTTGCGGACCCCTGAACCGATGAGCGTCGATTCAAAGCGTACCGTCCAGTAACCGACTGCATCGGTTTCACAATTTCTATGGCGGATCCATCCCCTCATGAAGTAGGGATGGATCTGTCTGGGGAGCATTGAACTGGAGGGACTGGTTGTAAATGGGTTGCATGGCTTCTGGCGAAGTGGCTTGGATTATTGGTAATGAGAATGAACCAGGAAACCTGGAAGGTCGGAAGCCGGGAAAGAGAACCTTCTTGACTGCACGCCATGGCAAGGTTTTTCCTGGCTTTCGAGTTTCCAGGATTCTTGATTGTTGTTCGACGACGGCAAAACCGTCTCCCCGTCTAAAGCACCACTTAGTTTCAAGAGGGTTCAGGGGAACGGTTCCAAATTGCTGCTCGAACAACTGATTTTCGTGTCCCTCCGGTGAAGGGAACCGATCCTACAAAACCTGAACATTTGCACCGATCCTGGCTAACCTCATGCTGGGAGGTCAGCCATGGAAACTGCAACACCATTTCGATTTTGTGGCAATCCCGTCTCGCCAGAGGAACTCGATCTGATCAAGGAGATGGCCGAGGAATTCTGGAGGCCCGGTAAGGGGGGATTAGCCGAACGGAATTGGCCGAAACGCTCTGTGAGTTGCTTGATTGGAAACGACCCAGCGGTCGACTGAAAGGCGTGGAATGTCGTCAATTCCTCGAACAGCTCGGGGCCGCCGGGATCATTCGCCTACCCAAACCTCGCCAGGGGAAGCCGAAAGGCGCGCGGGCTAAAGCCGGGCGCAGCGACCGTGGCGATGCCCAAACACCCATCCAATGCAAGCTCAATGAGTTGGGAGGCGTGGTCCTGCGCCATGTCACAACCCCCAAGGATCGAGCGCTTTGGAAGGAGCTCATGGATCGCTATCACTACCTTGGGTTCAAGACGCCCTTTGGGGCCTGCCTCCGTTATGTCATTCAAACCGCCGAAGCGGAGCCCCGCGTGTTGGGATGCCTCCAATTTTCTTCACCGGCCTGGGCCCTCGAAGAACGAGATCGCTGGATTGGATGGACCCCGGAGTCCCGCAAAGCGAGGCTTCAGCGGATCGTCCAGAACTCGCGCTTCTTGCTTCTGCCTTGGGTCGAGGTCAAAAGCCTCGCCAGTCACGTCCTGAGCCTGGTAACCAAACAGCTCCCCGATGATTGGGAACGGGCCTACCACCAACGCCCCCTGCTGCTGGAAACTTTCGTCGACACGCAACGATTCACCGGAACCTGCTATCGCGCAGCCAACTGGAGATACCTGGGGATGACCAAAGGCCGCGGCCGGATGGATCGCGAGGGACGCAGACCAGAACCAGTCCGTGCGATTTGGGTGTACCCGCTGCATCGAAAGTGCCGCGCGTTGTTGCGCGGAGACGTTTGATGACCGGCCCGCTGGTGGGACCCGAGCGGACGGCACGGATCACCGCGCTTCGCGACAAAGTCGAAGCGGGCTTGGAACTCGATGAAGCCGAATGTCTCCTGATGTACGCGTGCACGCTCGACTGGCTGGCGCTCAAAGACCTGCTGGTGCAGCAAGGGCTCACGCTGAAAGCGCTCAGGGCCCTCTTGCTCGGGGAGGAAGCGGAGACAGGCGCCGATCTCTCGCCGGATCAGGGAAAGGGTCAGGCGCAAAGCCGTCCGAAACGCCCCAAAAAACCGGCCCCCAAGGGGCACGGCAAACATGCCGCGAAGGACTTTAGGGGCTGTCGCCAGGCTGACATCACCCCCGACGGTCTGACCCCCGGCGATCCCTGCCCGGAGTGCGTGGGTGAGAGGAAGGGCCGGCTTCACCAACACAAGCCCAGCCGCCCGCTGATGCGGTTGCGCCTCAACGGCAGCGCGCCCATCACCGGCACCGTCTATCGCGGCTTTCCGCTGGCTTGCAGCAAGTGCGGCGCGGTCATCGCCCCAACCTGGCCCGATGACGCGCAGCGCGAAACCTACGCGGCCTCCGTCAAAGCGACCGTCGCCATGCTCCGTCATTGGTACGGCTTTCCCGCCTACCGCCTCGAAAAACTACAGCGCGAGCACGGCATTCCGCTTCCCGATGCCACCCAGTCCGATCTGATCGCCGATTGTGCCGCGGCTGCCGAACCCGTCTTCCACGCACTCTACGCCGAGGCCGCCAAAGCCGATCTCTTTATCATCGACGACACCTCGGCCCGAATCCAGACCGTGATTCGCGACCACAAGAAACATCCCGACCAGGAACGCTACGGCGCCCATGTCACCGGCATCATCGCCCGTACTCGAGAACGGGACCTCCATATCTACCGCGTCGGCACGCTTCACGCCGGTGAAAACCTGGAAGATCTCCTGGCACTGCGCCCCGCCGATTTGCCGAGACCGATCCAAATGAGCGACGCGGCGGCCGTCAACACCGCCCACCCGTGCGACACGCTCGTCACCTATTGCCTCCAACACGCGCGAGGCCAGATCGAAGACGTCGTCGACCACTTCCCGGGCCCCTGCCGCAAGATCCTCGCATGGATCGCCGAGGTGTACCGCGTCGAGGAAGAGGCTCGCGTTCAAGGCATGGACGATCAGGCACGCCTGCACCACCATCAGGCCTACAGCACGGCCCCGATGAACACCCTGTTCGCCTACCTGACAACGCTCCTGTCGGAGCGGAGGGTGGAGCCTGCCAGTGGCTTGGGTAAGGCTGCGATCTACATCCTCAAGCGCAAGGAGTCGCTTACGCGTTTCCTGAATGTCCCCGATGTGCCGCTGGATTCCAACGCCGTCGAGCGGGCACTCAAGTGTGCCGTCCTCATTCGCAAAAACTCCCTGTTCTACCACAACGAAGTCAGTGCCTATCGGGCCGGGACGCTCATGACCCTCGCCGGTTCCTGTGTCGCCGTCGGCCGCGATCCCATCTCGTACATGACCGCTTTGGTCGAGAACCGCGATGCCGTCGCCACGGCACCCGAGGACTGGCTCCCCTGGCGCCTGCCCGCCGCTCAGTTCGAAACGCTCGGTTGCTGAACCCGGCGCCATTCCGGCGCATAGCCGGCCGACCGGGGATCGCCGTGGTAGAGCAACACCTGGAGATCGCGCGCCGAAACCTGCCCGCCACCTTCAACCGGCCACCATTTCAGTTTCCCACGAGAAAGACGCTTGTAGCACAGCCAGAATCCGGTGCCGTCATACACCAAAATTTTCAAGGCCGAAAGGGTTCGGTTACGAAAGAGAAACACGGCACCACTGAACGGATCGAGATTCAGCAGGCGTCGGCACTCAGCGGTCAACCCATCGATGCCACGCCGGAAATCAACAGGCTCGCAGGCCGCGAAGATGCGCATCTACGGGACGATTTGCAGCATGTCACCCTCCCACGAACGTCGTGGCGATGGCCTGAAGATGGTCCATACTCAAGCCGGGTGCGTGGATTTCCAGCCGCATTCCGTCGGGCTGGCTCCAAACCAATCGCCAGCCCCTCGCTGCGACCCTGTCGGGGCTCCTCAAGTCGTGTTCCTGGCCTGCCGGCATTTTGAACTCCACAAACTGGGGCCCGGGTTGGGGCGATTCGGCAAAGCCCTCCATCTCGGCTTCCGATTTGGGGAGGTCACCCAATTCAGTCGATTCAAGCACCATCCCAGCTTCCACGGCACGCTGTTTTAGATCGGTTACGTTGAGTTTAAGGGCGCTGGCAACGCGCCATGGGCGAAAGTGACCTAAGAGTTCACAAGCGAGTTGCCAAAGCGTTTCGGGGATGGCTTCCCTCGCATGCTTTTTATGTAACCGCCATTGCGTGAAGGCGTGTTGTGTTCTGGCGAGTCGAGCCCAGTGAGGTTCTTCCTGATCCACGGTGCTCCTCCTGAGTTCGATCAGTGACGTTCAGGAATCTCACTTTACCCAATCGATCCCTCGAATTCACGGCCTGCCATCGGAGGGACACGCTCAACCTATTCCAACAATTTCCTATTTGAGCGCTGACTACACGAGTTACCTACAAGACCTTGCGCTTGCATCGGATCCATCATAGCCGACTCTTCTTTCGCTCCGTAGACGGTCTGAATTCCCGCTTACATCGCTTCGCCAATTCGGACAATACGATCCGTTTGAGTTCCTATACCCTGGCCAATATGTTCATCGCCCACCAGACCAAGAAGTACCGGACGTCCCTGAACGTGCACAACCTCTTCGACACCGATTACATTCCCTGGGGCGATATCTTCTACCCGAACCAACTGGCGATCGGCTCGCCGAGAACGCTCGAGTTCAGCTTCCACATGAAGTTCTGACCCGAACCGCCGTAGATAGTTCGCCCACGCCCCCTATAATAGACAGGGACATCCGAAATATCAGTCGATCTCAATTGGGGACGAACGGAAATGACTGAAATTCAAGAGTTCTTCACGGCAATCCGAAGTTCGGATGTCGTCGTTCTCATTCGACTACTCGATTGAAATCCGGAATTGTGCCGAGCAAGAAAAATCCGAGAGGAAGACTCCCGCACGGCACTGCATGTAGCGGCAATGTACAGCGAACCGGAAATCGTCGAGTACCTGATTATTGCCGGCGCAGATGTAAACGCCCGTGATGCGAGAGGAGAGACCCCGCTGATTCGGGCATGCTCACGCGGTGACCTGGAAATCGTCCAATCCCTGATGGGAGCAGGCGGCAGTCTTAAGATTTCCGACAATTCCGGGTATACACCGTTTTTTGCTGCTCGCAATAGTGGGAACCGCGAACTCGTCGACTTCCTTCGCAACACTCTACACCCCGGCTCATCATGATTTTTTAAAAAACATCCCAGCGCAGACCGAGGCCATGTTCCGATCGACAACAATGGTGTCGAAAATATCATTCGTCCCTTTGTCATCGGCCGGAAAAATTGGTTGTTCGCGGCTTCTCTGGCAGGTGGCAAGGCTTTGGCCACGCTTTACAGCTTGGTGGAAACGGCACTATGCCGCATGCGGTATAGTGCCGTCTCGACGATGCTGTAAATCCGGGCGCTGGCCTGGGCGTCCTCCGGACTGCCGCTGAAGAGCCAGGCTTTGCGGCCGATCACGTAGGGTCGGATCGCGTTCTCCACCAAGGCCGTGCTCATCGGAACCTCCGCACGATCCAGGAACAAATCCAGCTTGTGCCACTGGCCCAGCGCGTACTGGATGGCTCGGCCCAGGAGGCTCTTGGGCGGCACGCGGCCTGCCAGGTGGTCCAGCCAGGTTTTGAACGCGGCGATTTTCGGGCGTAACTGCTTGTCGCGCATTTCCAGCAACGCCGAATCCGAATCGGCCTGCCCCCTGGCTTTCCGTTCGAGTTGGTACATCTCGCCGATCAGCTTCAAGGCCTCGTCGGCTTTTCCTGACTTCCCGCTTCTACCCTTTCTTCCCAATGGTTTGCGGACATCCGCGAACTTGCGGCGAACGTGGTCCCAATCGCCGGCATGCACGACCCCGGGCACGCGACCTAGAAAGTCGTAGCCGGCATAGCCATCGGTCTGCACGGTGCCTTGGAAGTCTTCCAGCAATCGTGCCGCCACCGTGCCCGATCGGCTAGGGTCATAGTGAAACAAAACGATGGGCCTTTCCGGTGGCCCCCCACGAATGACCCACATGAATGACTTCGTGGTGTTCTCTTTGTCCGGCTCGTTGAGCACCTGGACCGTGGTTTCGTCCATCTGCAGCCAGGTGTATTGCTTGGCTTGGGCAAGCAGCAGATCCCACATCCGCTCCAGTTGATCGCCGATCTGGCGCGCCCAGTTGCACATGGTTGCCCGGCCCAGTTTGACGCCCAGTCGACCCATCAGACGTTCCACTCGGTAGAACGGCAGGCCATCCACGAATTTGGAGGTCATCACAAAAGCCAACAGGCCGGGGCCCGCCATCCCCCGGTAAGCCGGGCCTCCGGGGATCAAACGAGGAGGGCGAGGCGCGGATACGATCGGCGTCTCGAGCCCGTCTTCGTCTTGCTTACAAAGCTGGCAGCTATAGCTGTAGTGGTGGTGCTCGATGACCCTGGCAACCGCGGGCTCGTACTCCAGTTCTCGGGTCACGTCCTTGCCGAGGACCGTCATTTCCTCGCCACAGCAGGTGCACTGGCGCTCTTCCGGCGGGAGTTCATGCTTGCGGATCTCACGCGGTAAGTGCTCCGGGAAGGGTTGCGGGCCGCGCGTCTTGCGGCGTTCGTATGTGATCGTCTCGCGCGCGTCCTCATCCGAGGCGGGCTCGTCGTCGGCCGGCTTCTCTTCGGCTTCGAGTGCATCCATATCGAACAAAGCCTGTTGACCGACCAACTGACTCATGCGTTCGCTTTTGGGCCCGAAGGCCTTGGCTTTCAACAGCCGGAGCTGCTCTTCCAGGAGCCCGATGTGCTGATCCAATGTTGCGATTTGCGCGTCCTTTCGGGCCAGCGCCTGTTTGAGGGCTTCGTTTTGTTCGGCGAGCGCAATCGCGACGGTTTCCATAGCGAAAATCCTAGCACAACCCACCAGAAACCAGGGTGCTACGCTGGTGATCCAGGTCCTTGACATGCGAATGAGTTGCATGCCGAATACCGCAAGGTTTCGTGTGCTTGGCGAATGTCCAGCCCGTCGAGCAGCCAGGCGAGCTCGCGTTGCCCGATTTGGAGGACCTCGGTCTCGCGGGTGGGCCAGCGAAACCGTTCAGCCTCAAGCCGTTTCATCCACAGGCTGCGCGCCCCGTACAAAATCCGGTTGGCGACCAGTAGAGGATTTTCCCGAGTGTGCGGCTGCGGTTGCTGAACGCAAACAGATCGCCGGAAAATAGTCGACCCTCCAGTTCCTGCTCGACGAGCAAGGCGAGGCCATTGATCGCCTTGCGCATGTCCGTCGCTCCCAACGCCAGAAACACCCGCGCATCGGCCCTCACATGCCACATCACCGACCTCCCAAAACGTCCAAAACCACAGCCAAGAGCGTGACATCGCTTCCCGGCTCGATCTCCAACATATAGCCATGTGCATGGAGCCGGATGATTCCCCGGCCCCCAGGATTGAGGCTGGAGGACCCTGGCTCGGCTTTGATCGGGACAAGCCGAAGCCCCCGGCTGGGCGAGGGCTCGGAGAAACGTCGTTTCCCGTATTGGAACCGCGGCAGCGCCAAACCATGTTGGCGACAGTAGGCAGACTGATTCAATTCGGACGCCTGCCAGTCTTCGATGCGACTTTGCCATAGCTCCCGTTTCTCGGCACGCGCAGCAGATGAATTGCTCATGGGGACACCTCCGTATTTGAGATGTCCCACTATCTCAATCCGGTTTCAAGGTGCTTACCCGCTGCACATTAAGCGCTTACTATCGTTGTTGTAGGACTCAGTGAATGAGACGAGGTTCTAGTTTTCTGAACAGACACCGCCTGTGTTGATTATTTGCACCAGAGCATTGATAAGAATAGGGGATTGACCACACAACGAGAATTGTGAATTGTTCCAGCCGGAGGAAAAACGTTGAAGGCGCTGTGCAGGCGTGCGCATGGGTTGACTATAGATATAATAGTTGTTTGATCCATCTTGCTCAATCAGAAGGCCCTGCAAATCCCAATTGGTAGCTTCAGATTCTGCCGTAATCCTTATCTTCCAATCGGGATCCCCTTGCGGCAGATCAAAGAAGCTATTAGTCAAAACAACCAGCCGAGTGTCTACGGTAATGACTTGCGATGAAGTGTGAATCGTTTTTCCGGAAGAATCTAAGAAAGTGGCCGTAATATCAAACGTATCATTGTCCAAGTTGTAATTGGATAGTACAAAGCTCGATAGAAAACGATCATTCTCTTCGACTGTGAATGTACGAATCGTGATATCGGGATTGAATTGTGGAACCCTTGTCATGCCGCCCTGTACACCGGCAGTGGCATTCGAATACCTTAAGAACAGGCTGACTTCTACTGGCGATGAAATGATCATGTGAGTGCGTGCTATATCTGTTAGAGCCACTTCATTGAACGAATCAGAATTAAAAACCAGAGCGGTAGTTTGTGTATCGTAATTTAAATCGATCGAAATGGTTTCAGTCTCTAAAGTGGGGACTGAAACCAAGAGGCTTGTTTCCCAGTTAGTGGACACGGGGAGCTGAGGAATGCTGTACAAAAACTCTCCTAAATCCACCTGGCAGAAAGCAGGTAAAATCACTAAAGGAAAGACGAAAGAAATTAGTTTTCTGTCTCTGAACACAAGAGTCTCCTTGATGTGATGATGGCTTGGGAATTAGGCTGCGCGAGTTCTTCAAGCGCGAGGTTGACTATTGACTTTTGTGTGATTGTTATAGATTTCCTATTTGAGTTGCGATGCATCTTATCATGGACTTTGAGTTGCTTCACAAGGAAAACAATAATTTGTTTATTGGGCTAATTACCGGACTGCTCAAAGAATATTTAAAAACAATCATGGAAAAATTCAAAAATCGCAATTCCTGAGCATGGTCGTTTTCGCTGGATGGACTGCCGAAAGGGTGTGGACTAGTGGATAACTCTGGAGTGGAATTTCCTCTATTATCAGCATCATTTTTTCTGATCCCTCATTCGAGTGCGGAAATCAGAGAGAGGACTCTCCTGGTGCAGGGCCCTTATGTGTCACGATATCTGAACGTCCCCGGTGTGCCGCCGGATTCCAACGCCGTCGAGCGGGCCCTCAATTGTTCCGTCGTCATTCGCAAAAACTCCCTGTTCTACCACAACGAAGTCAGTGCCTATCGGGCCGGGATGCTCATGACCCTCGCTGGTTCCTGCGTAGCCGCCGGCTGCGATCCCATCTCGTACATGACCGCTCCAATCGCCAGTCCCTTGCCACGACGGCCTCGGAGCTCATCAAGTCGTTTACCTGCGCTGCGGACATTTTGAGTTCGACAAACTGGGGCCCGACTTGGGGGGATTCGGTGAGGACCTCTGCCTCGGCTCCCGATTTGGGGCAGTCACCTTCTCCAGCCGATTCGAGCACGATCCCTGCTTCGGCAACACGCCGCTTCAGCTCGGTCACGTTGAGTTTGAGGGTGCTGGCAACGCGCTAGGGGCGAAAGTGATCTTAGAGTTCACAAGCGAGTTGCCAATGGGTTTCGGGGATGGATTCCCTTGCCTATTTTTTGTTCAACCGCCATTGCGTGAGGGCGTTTTGTGCCTTGGCGAGTCGAGCCAAGTGAGGTTCTTCCTGATCCACGGTGCTCCTCCTGGGTTCGATCAGTGACGTTCAGGAATCTCACTTTACCCAATCGGTCCCCGGAATTCACGGTCTGCCACCGGAGGGACACACTAAATGGCGATTTTTGAATGAGACCAGAATTAGGAAAATTTAATTGGTCTATTTGCCAAATAGAAAACGCCCTTTACTTCAGCCATTATGCGTGATGCCGAGGACGGCATTGAGGTGGAGCCTGCGAAAACGCGAAGATCGTCGGTTCATCTTGTATTGAGATTTGATGGGCCCCGTCTATCGCAGGCTGGAGATATTAACTTACGTTTTTGGAGCAGTTTATGAAAATTGAAATCTTGTGGCGAATACTATTCATCACTTTTGCAGCCAGCACTTCTTGGCACGGACTGGCCGACGTCGAATTGGAACCCTTGGGTCTTTTCGGGGAATCCGAACCGGGACATGTCACGGTTCACGACGATATCGCCTATGTCGGCCAAGAGTGTAAGGGGCTTGCGATATTAGATTTCAATGAAATTACCAATCCCGTCCTGATGGGCCGATATGCGAAAAGCGACAACCTGGTTCAAGGGGTGTATCTGGAGGGAGCATACTATTATTTTGCAACGGATCACTGGGAAGTGTTGGATGTCCGCGACCCAAGCAATCCCACGATGCTGGCCTCGCATGCATACCCCGAAGAATACGGACACTTCGCCCAGGCATTGGTCGCGGATTCGCGTCTCTACTTGTTGTACCGAAACAAAGTGGGCGTCTGGGATATTCAGAACCCGTTCGAGGCCGATTGGTTGGCGACCCCCGATATGGAGACCAACACCTCGACGGGTTTCCCGCTCGGCTCTAACTTGGGTTTTCACAATGGACACCTTCTCGTCGGACAGCAGGGATACTTGGACATTTACGACATGCAGAACCCGGTACAACCGGTTCGTTTGGCCCACCTCCTTTTGAATCAGCATGATGATTCCCAAGCCATGGTCACCCACGGCTCGATTGTCTATGTGGGGGGGCTCTTCATGACCTATGTGGTCGACCTCTCATCGCACAGCGATCCGCGCCTGCTTCGAACTCTTTTCGAGTCCAACACGAGCTTGATGAGTATGGCGATCGGGGACGATGTTCTGTTCACGATGAACGAAATCAATCCGATGCGCGCCTATGACATTAGCGATCCCACCAACCCGACGTTGATGAACCCGGTCCCATTGACTACCTCCGGGCCGAGCTTTTTCGAAGCCGAATCCAATCGACTCTTCTACGATGGCGGTGCGCAGGGCCTCAGAGTTGCCAGCCTCGCCGATCCTCAAAACCCGGTCGAATTGACCTCATGGGACCTGGCTTATGGGCGTTATCGAGGCCTTGCGACCCAAGGAAATTTCCTTTACGCCTTTACCAACGACCATTTCTTGGTCCATGAGTGGTCAGAAAATGACGGCCTCACGGAAATCGGAAGTCTGGACATTGACGACGATACCTTTGTGGGCCGTCACATCCATGTCAAAGACCAGATCGTGTTTTTTCTGGGAAGAGATTTTGGCGATGGCCACCCGCTGGTGATGGTGGATGTCTCCGATCCTTCCGAACCGCGCCGCATTCAAGGGCCGGCCCAACCCTACCTCGGTATGCACCTGATCGATCATCAACTATTGCTGGTCGATGTGGGTGGGATATCCGTTTACGATGTCACGAATCCCTCCAACCCCGTGCTTCAAAAACAGAATCCCCGCACGACCGGATTGACTGGCGAGATTGGGGCTTCGGATTCCATGCTTTACTTCGGCGTGGAAGGTGGTATCCAGATTGCGGAACTGGCGGCTGATGGCACCATCACCGATCTCGACATATATCCGTTTGATTTCCTCCACCTCTGGATCTTCGATGATCTCTTGGTCACTGCAGATTCACAAGCCTACATTCTGTTCGATCTCAGCCAGCCGCAAAACCCCGTTTTGCAAGGGCTCCTCGGGATCCGGCCGTCGTCTTGGCCGCAGGTGACCAGACGGGGGAATTTCCTGTGGACGGAACGATTTGTCGGTCAACTGCATGTCTTCAATATCGAGGATTTCAACAACCCGGTCGAAGCGCCGGGCGCGCTCGGGATCCATATCGACGACCTTGTCTTGAAGGACGACCTGCTGTTTCTTGGCTTGTATTGCCCACAGAATTTGGCGGCCTATCGGGTTCGCGCTTGTGGCACGGCGCTTCAGGTGAGCCCCTTGGAGGACCGTTTTGCCTGTATCGGCGAGCCATTGACTGTCAGTCTCGACTTCCTCGGCGATGCCACTGGCTTTCAATGGTATCGGGACGGAGAGCCGATCGAGGGTGCCGTCACTGAGGAATTGGTCATCGACGTCCCTGATTCGAGTACCTCTGGGATGTACCATTGTGTGATCACCAACGATTGCGAGGAAATCGTCATGGAGCCCTTTCAGCTCATCGCCACCCAATGCGAGTTGACGTCCGGATTCGCCATTTGGGGCCAGGAAGGCATGTGGTTCTGCAGTTCGGAGGCCCCGTCCGTGCTGGACTATGTCGCCTTTGTTCAGAATGGCAATCAGTGTCCTTGATTTATTCAAAGAACCCCGCGGAGGTTTAACCCAAGCCTCCGTGGGCAAGTTTGAACCCGCAAAAGGCCTCGACCTTCAAGCGTTATGTTGTGCCCATCCAGAAACGGAATCATCTCTACAATCCAAGCGGTTCGGCCGGATGGGTACGTGATCAGGTATCAGGCGCCAGGTCTCAGCAAGATCATGGTTCAAAGGTAATGAGCTGACACCGAATACCTGACCGCTGATCGCAGCTTGCATTGGAAACCCTGCCGATTCAGAGGAGCATGCTCAGAAAAACCCTGTTTCTGGATGGGCACGAGTTAGAATATCGTATGTCGACTGTATCCGACATCGAGGGGCACGAAATGGACTTGGACCGTCTGAAATGGATCTACAACGCCTGTGATCCGTTCGAACCGGCGACCTCCAAACAGTACAAAGACTGTTCGGCGGCTCGCGGTGGCGGGATCTTCGTAGACGAGTTCACCAACCATTTGAGACTCGCGACCGATTGCCTTTGCATTCTCTTCACCGGCCATATCGGTTCGGGCAAGTCCACCGAACTCCTGAGACTTCGCGAGCGGTTGCTCAAGGAAAAGGTCGACCAAGTCTATTACCTGCCGGTCCTGGTCGACATGCACCAGTTCATCGACGACTACGATACCGATACCACTTCGCCTGATACTGGCTTTTGAAACGTTCCGAAATGCCGAAGACAAGTGCCGCATGGCCCTGGCTTCGCTCTGCGAACACGGCCTTTTATCGGAATCGGAAGCCGGTTATTCGATTCATCCCCTAATCGCCGAAATCGTAAAAGGCATGGTCGACCCGCAAGAACTCGCCATGGTTCAAATTGTCGTAGGGGAAGCCTTGAGCTGCTTGGTAATGCTAGCCCTTGACCAGGAGGATCCACGACACTTCCGGGATTGTGCCCCCCACCTCCTCGCCAGAGCGACAGCGGAATTGGAGGGCCAAACGGAACTCGCAACGAGGCTGGGAGCTCAGGCAGGTGCTTTTCTTGTTCTGGATGGCGATTTCACGGCTGCTGTTGACTATTTGCGTCGAACACTTGCCCTGGCGAAAAGGCAGTTCCCCGAAGACCTGAATGTCGTCGAATACTTGAGAGCAACACTTGCGGGAGTCCTCCTCAAATTGGGAAAGGTAGAAGAGGCGGAAACACACTTGAGAGCGGTACTCCCCATCCTGGAGGAATCGGAGGATTGCGAACCCCTGACCCTTGCACTAGTGATGGTCGATTTCGGCACCGTACTCGAGGATTTAGGCAAACTGGACGAGGCCACCAAATACCTGAAAAAGGCAAGGGACATATTCGAAAGTGAATCGGAATCCGACCACACCGTGGTTGCCAAGATTCTCGACGCACTGGGACGCATTTCCTTAGCAGAAGACAATCCTGATATGGCGGAGCTGTATTTCCGCGAAGCGCTCGATATTAGAGAAAGGATTCTCGATGGGGATCATCCCGCCATGGCGAATTCGTTCCGACATTTCGGTCTGCTCAATTTGGAAACGTCAAGATTGTCCGAGGGTGAAGCCATGGTAAAACAGGCCCTGGTCATCCATGAAAAGGCTCTCGGAGCCGATCATCCCGAAGTCGCCAGTGACTGCGCTGTTTTCGGCATGATTCTGCTTGAAAAAGGCGATTCCCAGGCCGCCGCAGGCTATTTGCGCCGGGCCCAAGGTATTTTGCAAAGAATGCTCGGTCCTGAGCATCCGGGCACTTTGCAGGTCTCCAACCTTCTGCGGTTGACCGTTTCCAATGACCCGGAATAAATAATCGCCGGGAAAGACCCTTGCCTCCACCACCTTCAGGCTGATGGACCCCTTCGGATTTTGTCCCTTTCACTCCAATTCCATGAAGGGAACTCCGTTTTCTGCCGACGCTTTCTCCAAAAAAAGTATGGCAAACCTCAACGGCTCGGCACCGCCATTCCGGTGTTGTTCCCGCGAAACAGGTCCATCGACATGGCGCGGGCCTTGTCGAGCAGATCCGGGTCGCCGGTCTCGCGGGCCTTCAGCAAATAGGTGAGGCCGGTTTCGAGCGCCAGCGCTTCGGGTAGGCAGGGCTTGGCGCGAAGGACCTGGTCGATCCGGGACAGCCCCCGCTCGGGTAGGTGCGGGGCATCGTACTCGGCCAATTCGGCTTGCAGGTACCACTGGGCCTCGGCAAGCAGGAAGTAGGGGCCGTCGGGGTGCAGTGTCAGGGCTCGATCCAGGTAAACTCGGGCCTCGCCCAGGAACTGCCTGCGCTGGGCTGGCGTCAACCCGTTCGATGCCGAATGCAGGGTCGTCAATCGGGCCAGCGAGCGGAAGGCTTCGGGATGGTTCGGGTTGGCGCCCAGCACCTGGTGGAAGGCTGCCGCCGCCTGGCGAATATAGGGTTCGGGATTGCCGGCTTGCCGCAACTCGCGCTCCGCCTGCAGGCGATGCACACTGCCGCGACAGAGGTGGGCCTCGCCGAACGATACCCGCGCCAGCACCGAATCGATCAGAGAAAGCGCCGCTTCGAAATCACCCGCGGAAGGGCGATCGTGGCGCACGTGGTATTTGCCGCGGAAGAAATGGGCGTAGGCCAGGCCGAGCTGGAGGCGCCAGTTTTGGGGTTTCAGGATCAGGCCTGCGCGGTAGGCTTCCATGGCCGCTTCGAAATCGGTTCCCGGCGGGTTGGCCTGCTCCCAGTCGGAGCGGGCCAGTGCCAGGTGGGTCTGGCCCAGCACGTTGTAGAGATTGAAGAACTTCGGGTTGCGCGCCAGGCCGTCGCGGTACTGGGCCAGTGCCTTGTAGGCGAACCGGGGGTGAAGTTTGCCGGATTGCGGGTCGCCGTCCTGGGCCAACTGCATGTAGCAACGTCCCAAATAGTAACGAAGCACCACGTGATCTTTCTGGAGTGCCACGGCGCGTTCCAGGTGGCTGGCGGCCTCGCTCAGGGCCTCGATGGGGTTGGCGCTGCAATCGGGCGCGCCCGAAAGGGCCATGAGACACAGGGCCAGATTGCTCAGAACCGGCACCCGATTGGGGCGCAGGTCCATGGCGCGCCGGTAGGATTCGACCGCGTACCGATAATCGTCACACGCCGGTATGCCTCGACGAACCAGGCTCTTGGCCAAGATGCGGTAGGTCGAGCCGCGGCTGTGGTAGTACTCGAAATCGCGTGAATCGGGGGGGACGCCGTCCAGGGCCGCCAGGGCCAGGCGAATCATGTCCTCCGGCGATTGGGTGCGGTCGTTCAGCCACTGCGCCCAACGGCGGTAGATGCCCGCCGATTCCAGGCCCAGGGGCCCGGGGGGACCGCCGCATTCCTGTGCCAGCGTCACCGCCTGGGCGGCGTCCTTGAGAAAGGGCAGCGGGTCCTCTCCCTGAACGCGGCGGCGCTGGGCCATTTGGCGATAGGCCTTGGCCTTGAGGAGCCAGGTTTGTCCGCTCCGGGGCTGCACTTCCAAGGCCTCGATGGCCAATTGCAGGCAACGTTGCCCGTAATCTTCGATGCTGGTCCCGGCAAACATCTCCATGTTCATCAGACTCAGGAGGGTCTGCATTTGGGCCCGGTAGATTTCCGGATCGCTTTGACCGATTTGGATGGCGCGATCGTACGCCGTCAGCGCTTTGTCGAAAAAGGTGCGTGCCCCTTCCGTATCGCCTTCGTCGTGGACGGCGCGCGCCCAGTCGCGATAGGTGTCGGCCTCCAGCTTGTGGGCTTCGTAGAACCAGGCGGCCTGGGCCTTGGACACGCGGAGCAATGCGAGGGCTTGCTCGTAACGACCGTCGCAGTAAGCGATCAACGCCTCGAGATAGTCTGGATGGGTCAGGGGCGCGTCCTTGGCCAGCGACATGTACTTGCGCGCGGGGGTGCGAAACTGGGTGTTCACCTCGGTCATGCGCGCCGCGCGTTCTTCGCGGTCCTCGATGAGTTGGATCCGACCCGACTCCTGGCGGTACAGCTCGCAATAGGCGAGACCCAGGGCGTAGGCGACGCGGGGCTCCCGGTAACCCGACACCCAGGCCGTTTCCAGGTGGTCCAGAGCCAGGCGCGGTTCACCCAGCGACAGCGCGCTCCGGCCCAAGGCGTAATAACCGGGCCCATGGCCCTTGGCGCCGTATTGCCGAATGTCCGCCTCCAGGTTGGCCATCTGCTGCCGCAGCCGGTCCAGGTCACTGCGGATGTCGTGGCGTCGCGAGAGGTAGGTTTGCCTGGCCATGGCCTCGATTTCCATGACCTTGGTGGTCAGGGTCCGCGCCCGCTCCTCGCGGACGGCGCCCTGCCAGGCACCCCACGCCATGGTGAAGCTCACCAAGACCAGTGCCGTGAGGCTGAGGCCGACCGGGAGCCGGTGCTTTCCGACCCATTTCCCCAGGAGATAGAGCCGGCCCATGGGCTGGGCTACGATCGGATCGCCGTTCAGGAAGCGATCCAGGTCCTCGGCCAGGTCTCTGGACGAGGCGTAGCGGTCGACCGGGTCCTTGTGCAGACATTTGAGGATGATCGTTTCCAGGTCGACCGGGAGATTCTTGTTCAAGAGGCGCGGTTTCGGCGGCTCCTTGGTGATGATCTCCGCGAGCACCGAATCCAGCGAATCGTTGCCGAACGGCGGCTTGCCCGTGAGTAGCCGAAACAGCGTGGCGCCCAGCGCATAGACGTCCGTGCGCCGGTCGAGCGCCTGCCGATCGCCGCGCGCCTGCTCGGGTGCCATGTAATTCGGGGTGCCCAGGACCTGACCGATCAGGGTGAGGTCCTGTTCCAGCTCCGCTCGGGCCACGCCGAAATCGACGACGTACGCGTGGGAGCTGCCGTCTTCGCCCTGCTCGATCATGATGTTGCCGGGTTTGAGGTCACGGTGCACCAATCCCACGCGATGGGCCTCGTGCATGCCCTCGGCCGCCTGCATCACGGCGATCAGGATCTGCTCCAACGTCATGTCCGAAGACTTCTCGCGCAGTGATTTGCCGCGAATGAGCTGCATCACGATGTACGGCCTGCCGCGCCAATCGCCGATCTCGTAAACCTTGCACACGTTCGGGTGATCGACCCTGGCTTGGGCCCGAGCCTCGCGGATGAAGCGCACCTCCCGCTCCGGCTCGTCGCAGTGCAGGAACTTGATGGCGACCGCCCGCTTCAACCGCTGATCGTAAGCCTGGTACACGTGGCCCATGGCGCCGGATCCCAGGAATTTGACCAACTGGTAGTGGTTTACCAAGGGCAGGTTTTCCAGGGCCTGGGGCTTGAATCGGGCGCTCGTTCCCGCCTCCGGGTCCGAATCGATCGTCTCACCGTCCGCGTCGAGCCAGCCGTCGTCCCAGGAATCGGCGTCTTCGTCGACGGCATCATCGCTCGAGTCCGAGGGCACGTAGTACGAAAGGGTCGGTCTGGGGTCGATTTCCCGGCCGATCGGACCGGCACCCGAAGCGGGTGGCCGTTCTTCGGGTGACGCATCCGATTGTGGGGAACCCTTTTCGTCGCGAGACTTTTTCAAGGCCGCCAACCTCTCTGGTCGGACCGGGTCCGACGAACTGGAACATGGAAACCGCACCGGCAATTCCCGAGGGGATGCGTCGCGGTACGCCGCAACGCCCGAACCTGTGTCCATCGCCCGGGGCCGTGGCAGGGGTGGCCGTCACATCCCAATGGGTGGTTATTCGAGGGGACTCCACCGCAAAAAAGCGAATACGGCCGATTTCGCTTTATTCTAATTTCTCCAGGGGAAAGGGAAAACCCTGACATCGCGATCGGGAGAAAAAACGTTTCGGGCTGGACACCAGCCATCGCGGTGGTTTTTCTTCTCGGACAGCGGTGACGGCGGATTTTCATCACCGAGTCGCCGCCCAGGCCGGGGGCCGGATTGCCGGACCACCGGGTTTCAAGTGGGTAACCAATCGAAGCGAATCGTTTGGGAGTTCCCGCATTTGTGAGAGGGGCGTCGTGGCAGTAGGTGCCGGGCCCGCCCAGGGCGCCGGGCCGACATTTTTCGACGAACTCCCCGCACATCCGCCTTTTTAGGTTTTTATCTTTATCTTCGAGCTTTACAGAGTTATGTTACATAAGAGCCGCGAACCAGCGGGCATACCCAGCTCGATTTCGAGAAAGAAACAGACCACCTGGTTTCTCGCGAAGGGCCATGGGTCGTTCATCCGAAAAATTTAGCAGGAACCCAGAAACATCGGAAACCAGGAAAGGACCGGAATTGGTACACATCATAGTCCTTCTTTTCCTGGTTTCCATCATTCCTGCCTTCCTGATCAAAATTTGACGATGGCAAGACCCAGCTCGGGTTGAATACGCCACTTTGTTTCAAGAGAGTTCACAGAGAACGCGGAGGGTGAACGCCAGGCGTACCTGAACGCTTTGATGAGGAGTAGGGACCCGAGGTTGGTTCCTCCAATCGTGTCAATCCATGTGATTCGGGGACCAACTTCTTATAGTCAAAGGTGGGCCAGAGAGATGGTTTCTTGGAATGGGCCCAAACTGGGGACGACTCATGCGGGTGATATATAAGTTTGATGTGTAAACAAAATGTAAGTAGTGCTCAGTGCCGGTTCTGCTGGCACATCGACCCTGCCGAAGTTTTGCTTCGGCCCGTCGCACAGTCCAGGCAAGAAATGGGTGTCACTTATAAGTGGTTTGTTTGCTGTTGTTAATTTGTGACATGGTTTTTTGAGGGTGTGAGCCGCTGTGAGTTGGGTGGAGATCTGTGGACCCGGGAGTGTCCACGATTCCATCGCTTCGAACAAACTTGGAATTTATTAGTTTTTTCAATGAATTTACATTTTGGCTTGTCCCTCTCCGCAACCGCTGTTATGCTCTCTCCCATACGCAGCACCATCGGGTTTTTTACCGTTTATCGTTTCATGTTGCCCAGCCTGCCCATGTCCCACCGTAGCTCGTTCTCGGTCCGGTTCGATCCGACGAAGGCCTTGGCCTCACTCGTGATTGCACCGCCATGACGCGTGGATTGGATGATTCCAATCAGGAGGAGGTTGTGTTGGGCGCGCGTCCCTTTTTCGCTGGCAACATGGGTGAATTCAGCGAAATAGGCTGTCTTTGCGCGCGACTTTTTTGCTCGGTGTCCCGGTTCACGACGACGAACGATGCCACGCTGCATCTCGACGCGGCGTTCGTTCCCTGAACGTCCGTAACAAACAGACCAGCATGTGAACCGGCTGCTACCCGCCCCTCGGGGCCCCGGTTTTCGACCTGTCGACGCGGCCGTCCCGATGACGAACGCTTCCGTTTCCCCGTGCCTGGAGCCCGTCTCCAGCGCAGGGTGAATCTCGCTCGTCCACGAGCGGGAAGAAGCTCAGGAGACCGGCGAAGGGTGGGGCGGCGCGGGCCCGCGAGCGACCACCCGAATGCCCTCGTTGCGGATCCTGGCCCTCGTTCCGCGGTTCATGTGTACTTCGTGGCTTCATGCGCCCTGTCCTGGAGATTGCCCTTACGGCGATGCCCTCCACCCCCCACCCAAGAATATTCTGATTTCTCAACACATCATCTCCCGCGCGGTGATCGTGGGAAGCGCGCGGATGCTCCGAGTTCGCGATGGGTCCTCGTGCGCCCTAGCTGAGCTCTACAAGTTAGAACGGAGGAACTTACTGTGTCTTATAAACTTAACCTGATCGTATGGATTGCGATCCTGTGTCAACTCAGTCTTTTTTCGGCGGATTTGGTGAATTTGCGAAACGCCGAGATGCCCCTCGACCTACAGCGCTTCCACGCGGGGGACCTCGCCGAGAGTCTCGGGCTCCCCGAAGGGAACGAGCTGCGTTTCGTTCGCGAACACATCGCCGAAAGCGGCATCACCCATACCCGCTATCGCCAGTACTATCGAGGTGTGCCCGTCTGGGGTGAGGAAGTCCTGGTCGCGACCCATGCGGACGGCAGCATCTATGCGCTCAATGGTCGCATGGCCACGGAGGTCGATGTCGAGCTGCGGCGGATCGCCGCGGGTTATGGCCAAGCCGAGGCGCTGGCCTACGCCAAGGAGCTGCATCACGGCCAGGGGCTCGTCGGCCGTTTTTTCCGGGACGAATCGAGTGAGCTGGTCATTTATATGGTCGATGAAACGACTCCGGTCCTCGCCTACGCCGTGCGGTTCTTCTCCGACGACACCTCCGGCGACCCGACCCTGCCGACCTACATCCTGGATGCCGCCACGAGAGACGTACTCTTCTTCTTCGAAGGGTTGATGACCGCCGATGGGGTCGGTCCCGGCGGCAACCAGAAAATGGGTCGCATCTACTACGGGCGGGATTACGATCCGTTCGAGGTGGCGCGTTCCGGAAGTACCTGCACCATGCGCACTTCACGCCACATCACCAAGGACCTCAACCACGCCACCAGCGGTGGCAGCGTTCACAGCTTCACCTGTGACGAGAACACCCACAAGGAAATCAACGGTGCCTACAGCCCGCTCAACGACGCCCACTACGGCGGTGGCGTCGTCTTCGACCTGTACAACACCTGGTACGGCAGTCCGCCGTTGACCCAGACCCTGGAGCTCCGCGTCCACTACGGCAACGGCTTCGAAAACGCCTTCTGGGACGGGCGGGCCATGACGTTCGGGGACGGCGCCAACACCTTCCACCCGCTCGTCAGTTTGGACGTCGTCGGTCACGAGGTGAGTCACGGCTTCACCCAACAGAACTCGAACCTCACCTACAGCGGCCAGTCCGGCGGCATCAACGAGGCGTTTTCGGATATGGCGGGCAAGGCCTGTGAGCATTTCGACGGAAGTCGAACCGACTGGTACATCGGCTCGCGCATCATGAAGCAGCAGGGGCGCGCCATGCGGTACATGGACGACCCGCCGCGTGACGGCCGCTCCATCGGGTGTGCCGACGACTACCGCAGCGGCATGGACGTCCATCACAGCAGCGGTGTCTTCAACAAGGCCTACTACACCTTGGCCACGACGTCGGGATGGGATGCCCGCAAAGCCTTCGACGTGTTCGTCAAGGCCAATCAGGCCTATTGGACCGCCAGCAGCAATTTCCAACGTGGTGCCGAAGGGGCGCTGGATGCCGCCGCCGAGCTGGGCTACAACTGTGACGACGTGGTGGCCGCCTTCCGCGCCGTCTGCATCACCGTCACGGCGCCTTCCGGCTGCACCACCACCGGCACGCCGCCCAGTGCGGACTTCTCGGTGACCACGAACGAGTTGACCGCAAGCTTCCGCGACGCCAGCACGGATGACGGCCGCATCGTGTCCTGGGCCTGGGAATTCGGTGACCGGATGTCTTCGTCGCTCCAGCACCCTTCCCACACCTACGCCGCGGCCGGCACCTATACCGTGTCGCTGACCGTGACCGATGACGAGGGCATGACGGACACGGTTCGCAAATCGGTAACGGTCACCAGCGATCCTGGCGGCGACGTCGAACTCGCCAATGGCGAGTCGGTGACGGTGTCTTCCGCGACGGATACGTGGCGGTGGTACAAGGTCGTCATTCAGAACACGGTGGCGACTTTGGCCGACGACAACCTGATCGTCGCGACCACCGGCAGCAACGGGGATGCGGATATCTACGTGAAGTACGGCAGCCGGCCCAGTACCAGTGACAACGACGGCCGGTCCACCAGCCCGGACAGCAACGAAGAGGTCACGATTCCTTCACCGCGAAACGGGGAGTACTTCATCGGTTTGCACGCCTGGTCCGCCTTCGACAGCGTCACGCTCACCGTGTCGTGGGACACGGGAGGCGGCGGCACCGCGCCCAACGCCGATTTCGATGTACGGGTCACCGACAACACCGCCCGATTCCGGGACAACAGCACCGATGACGGTCAGATCGTCGCCTGGTTTTGGCGTTTCGGGGACGGCGCCAGCTCGACGGAGCAGAATCCGCAACATGCCTACGGTGCCAATGGATCCTACACCGTGACGCTGGAGGTGACCGACAACGACGGCATGACGGACTCCGTCAGCAAGACGGTCGTCATCGATACCGGCACCGGTGAGACCGATTGGGAACCCTACACGCTCTACCAGGTCGGTGACATGGTCTTGTACGACGGCGTCAGCTACCGCTGCCTGCAGACGCATACCGCCTATCCCGGGTGGGAGCCTCCCACGACGCCCGCGCTCTGGGCGCGCCAATGAGCCTCCGGCGATGAGATCCCCTACTCCTCTCGGGGATACGTCCTAGACCTTTTTGCGGGCCGGTTCGTGGGTTCGCCACGGATCGGCCTTTTTTTGTCGAAGGCCGGGATTAAAAACGGGCGTCCGTTTCGGGGATGTGCCACACCGAATGGGTGAGCCCCAGGTTCTCGAAAATGGCCTTGGCTTCCTCCAGGGTCCACTTCTTCCAGTCGGGATCCAGGTGGCGACCATACCAGGTCTTGGCCAGTTCGTGGACCTTGGCGATGGGTTGGATGTCGCCCTGAGGCATGCGGTGGCGTTTGCACCAGGGCTTCACCGCATCGGGTCTGTCGAAGAGCAGCATGGTCGAGCAGGTGAAGATCACGTTGTCCCAGGCGTTCTCCATCGGGATCGGGAAGTGAACGCAATACGCCGAATCCAGCAGTTCGCCCTCCACCACCCGCACCTGCACCTGGCGGCCGTTGGCGCCGAGCGTGGTGGTGATGGTGACATCGCCGCCCAGCAATTCGGCCGCACCCAGGGAACACCAGGCGCAATTGCTCCACCATTCGCGCTTCCCCTGTCGCACCAGGAAATTGGTGGGCATCGCGGAAAAGGGGTGGATGGCCCAGACCTCATGGCTGCGGGGATGCAGCACGATCCCGTGGTAGCCCTGCAGGCCGCGAAGCTCTTGGATGACGTCTTCGCGCATGCGTCGGAATTTGTGGGTGATGGCGGTGATGCTCGGCGGATAGCCTTTGTCGACCATTTGGCGAAGGATGAAATGATGTAGCTTGAACATATCGAAACTGGGTTTCATGGATCGCTCCTTCGATCGGAAGGCTTACATGGCCCGACTGGGTTGGTGGAGTTAAGAATCTTTTACCACAGAGTCGCCGCCCAGGCCGCCTGGCCGACATTTTTGCGGAATTTTCGACCATTTCATCAAATCAGGATTTCTACTTTATATTCGAGTTTTACAAAGCTTGTTGCATAAGAGCCGCGCACCAGCGGGCATACCCACTCGAATTCGAGAAAGAAACACCCTACCTGGTTTCTGGCGAAGGGCCATGGGTCATTCATTCAAAAACTTAAGCAGGAATTCAAGAGGATTGGAAACCAGGAAAGGATCGGCATTGGTGACATATTATGGTCCTGCTTTTCCTGGATTCGATCATTCCTGCCTTCCTGATCGAGATTTGACGACGGCAAGATCCAGCTCAGGTTAAAAGTACCATTTTGTAACAAGAGAGTACCCAGAATTAACGGAGGGTCATACCGAAAAGTGTGCGATTCGGGTGAATGCAATCGTGCAAAAACGCGGGTCAGCGCTCCTGGGAAGGCCTTGCATGGCTCATGGAGCATTATTTGGAGGTGTTCCCGTTCAGTATGCCATGGAAGAGCGTCGCCAATCATCACGCAACCTGGGTAGTATGCCAAAATAGATATCGAATCCCGCCAGGATGCATAAGTGAACACTATTTTACTGAATCAAACGAAAAATAAAGGTAGAGAAAAGATAGCTGATAATGGTTTGATGAAAAAATACTAACAGAAAGCTAGTGAATCTTGTTAATGCTGAAAGTAATGGGTTTGTTGTGGATGAGAACGTGTTGCAAGTTTGTCTTCTCTCATACGGGGCTCGGTAGGTAGTTCCTGTCTGGGTGATGTAGCGATGCGCGTGATGAGACTCCGCGTTCTCCGTGAACTTTGTGGTAAAAAATCCAAGCAACAATTACCGGAAAAAAAACCTACGATCTCCCCCCTCCGCATATCAATCCGCGCAGTTTCTCCCCCAGGAGCTGGCTCCAGATCGAATCGTGGAGCTCGCGCAGGCCTTCGGGATCTTCGCCCAGCGGCTCCCAGCCCGAGTGGACCAGGTTCAGCTCCGTGCCGCCGCGGACCTCGGAAAGCCGGATGCTGACTTGGGTCTGTAGCCGCGGCTCCGCGATCAGCCAACTGTACACCAGCCATTGGGGTGGATCCAGCTCCAGGACCTGGGCTTCGATGTGTCCCTGCGAGCCGTCCTTAACCTGGCATTGCATCGTGAATGCGTGCCCTTTTTTCGCCTGGAAATCGTTGGGCATCAGCCACATGGCGATCTTGTCCGATTGGGTGACGAACGACCACACCAACTCGATATCCGCTTCGATGACCACCCTCTTGCGAATGTCCTTCAAAACCAACTCCTTACACATATGCCGTCACGGCCGATCGTCGACGCCGGGTTTCTCCGCTTTCGCTTTTTTGGCCGCTTCCTCGGCCAGTAACTTCAGGCGGTACAAGCCTTCGTCCCAGAAGCGTTCGTATTTATGGAGCCAATCGAAGACCTCGGACAGGGGATCGGGGTTCAATTGATAGACCCGCAGGCGTCCGCGTTTGCTGACCGTGACCAGACCGCTGTCCTGAAGAATGCTGAGGTGGCGGCTGACCGCCGGTCGCGAGATATCGAATTGGTCGGACAGTTCGCCGGCCGTCAACTCGCCTTCATACAGCAAATCCATCATTTCGCGTCGGTAGGGATCGGCGATCGCCGTGTAAATCCCCTGCAGCCGATAGGTCAATTGACATCCTTGTGGTGTTCCCAGCGTTCGTAGGCGGCGCTCGGGCGGTCGGGTAGGACGCGCCACAGTGTGGCCGCCACCGCATTGGCATTGAAAAACAGGCGATCGTCCGTAATGCTCCAGTGCAGTGGGTCGCCTGGCATCAGTTTACCCAAGCCGGCGGCAAAGCTGCAATGACCGCCGAATTGGGGTGCGTATTTGGCAGGCTCGGCCGCGAAGGCCTCGCGGTTTCGTTCGCTGGCGAACAGCCAGGTGGCGCCTTGCCAATGGTGCGGAAATCGAGGATCGCCTTTCCGGGGCTTGCCCTCGGTGAAAAACCCGACGGCGTCGTAGCCGTCGATGGCGAGGCCCGTTTCGGTTTGGGTGATCGGTGTCAGGAACGCCTGGGCATGCTCGCCGACCATTGCGGCGGGTTCGGGCAACTCGGCCTTGGCGAAACTCACCGCGAGTATCGCCAGCACCACCAGCAAGGCGACCGAGAGCAGGACGAGCCGCTTCAACCGGCCTCGGGGCGCGAAGCACAGTTTCCACAAGACATGGGCCAGGCCGTTGGCGTTCAAAAAGAGCCTGTCGTCCACGACGGCCCAGTGTCTGGGGTTGCCGGCGGGTGGCGTCTTCACGCCCAACCCGCTGGCAAAAGAACAGTTCCCCTCGTTGCTCGGTGCGTAGTTTGAACTGTTTTGGGCGAACAGTCGCTTGTGCTCGTCGCTGGAGAAGCGCCAGCGTTTGCCCGACCAACTGAGTTCGTGGTCCGCGGCACCCTTGATCGGTTTGCCGGCTTTGAAAAAGGCGACGGGATCGTAACCGCCGATGGCCAGTGGTTCGGAATGGCTCATAGCTCACCTCGAGAATGAAATTTAACCGCTAGGTTACTTGTTGAAACAAAACGTAGCCTACAAGTTAAATATTGCATTGTCCACCAAAAATTACGGATGGCACCCAATTGCCGAGAGAAGTGTCGTGCTAGATCGGATTTAGCAGGGGCGGTAGGTTATGTTCGCTGGTTTGGAGTTCTCTTGAAAACAAGTGGTGCATTCAACCTGAGATGGGTCTCGCCGTCGTCGAATTTTTATCAGGAATCTGGGAATTTCCGGAGTCAGGAAAAGCAAGGCTGGGGTGGCTCCTTCGCTCCTGGGTTTGGATTTTCATGGGTGCCTGGGTTTACTTTGAAAATGGCCCACGGCCCTTCGCCGGAAACCAGGTATGGCGGTTCTTTCTCGACATCGGGTTGGGTATGCCCGCTGGTTCGGGGCCCTTATGCAAATGGCACGGATGCTCGCCGTTTCGGGTCGTATGTCGTTTCTGCCTGAAAGCGGTTGCCGGTTGCTCGTTCGAAAGCGATCCCAACGTCGGTTTTATCCAACATCGTAGCCGTTGGGCGTCATCCGGTCGAAGCGATCTGGATGGGTTTCGATCGCGCGCCTGGCCGAAGAACCCAGGTGACGTCATTTGCCTTTGGATTTCATCAGCAAAAACTTCTGCCCCATTTCGATGATCTTGTCCACGAGCTCCTTGTTCTGTTTGGCTTTCTCCAGATCGACGGTCGTTTGACCCTTGGACAAGACGTAGTTCCGCTCGGTGGTTGCCATATCTTTCAACGCAACATTGAGAACGGCATGGTTCTGGTCTTTTTGTGCGACTTCCAAAGCGTGTAGTCGCGCCTGCATATTGGTCAGTTCGTGTTGAAAGTTCTTGATGTCCGATGAGTGTTGCAAATACAGGCGGAGAAAGAAAAACGCAAGTATCTCTACGAGAACGGAAAAAGCGACTTTAGGGAGATAGACATACAAGAACAAAATAAGCAAGTTTGTATCACCCAAGTTAATATTTTCTATGATACCTCTGAGAGAAAGTGTGTCATCGGTAAGAGAACCATAGTACCAGAAGAACCACAAGCCAAAAGCGGCGACAAGTAGGCCTATGCCCAGGTTGATTAAGGCATGGAAGTTCAGTCTCTGTATTTCTCGCTCAAGCCTCTGACAGATGGTTTGACCAATATCCGTTGTTCTTCGAGATTCACTGGAAGTAGTACCTGTCTGTTTTGGAGTATCACCTGCGTTGGAGGCGCTGATTGACGAATCTGGATTTATTGGTTCGATGTCCGCAGTACGAGATTGAACGAAGTAGATGAAGACAGAGACAGTGATGATGAGTAGAAAAGATGCAATTATCAGGTAAGCTAAGTGATATGGCTGTTTGCCTCGTAGGCGGAGCTCTTCGGCTATCAACTCTTTCGAGCTTTTTGAATAGCGCTCATTGGCTTGCTCTACTGCCATTCTTTGGGCCAAGAGCGCCGACTGATACTCACCAAATTTTACGGGCGTATTTTTTCTGGCCCACTCGGCGCCTTTGGACAGCAATCCCGGGTAATCCTCCAATGTCTTGCTCGGGAGCCTGGCGGCCTCTCTCTTTTGCTCGGTGAGCGCTTTCAGTGCCAATTCCTGTTGCAACTTGTTTTGTGTTAAACCGTTGGTGGTATTTACGAAAAGAATGGCGCTAATGGCGGTCAACCCGAAGATAACCACAAGGATAAGGATCATCCACCGATGTTTGAGATATTTGTTCATTAATGAATATCCTGTAATGAGGTGCTTTTCTGGGAGAGCTTGGTTCTTATGAGATTGAATTTAACACTTACCTCCGGGTAATCGAGCGCTCCTTTGATGATTCGAATGGAAGATCGTCCCAGGAGCACTGGAAACATTCCTTTCGGGCTGGCGTCCAGTTCCGGTTCCTCTGTCCAGGAGTGCCGTTGAAAACGAAAAAGCCCGGTTTCTTCTCGGTTAGGAGAATAAACCGGGCTGGCTATCTACTTGCTCCGTAATCAGGGGAAAGCTTGGACTTCGAGGGACCAGCTCGTTTTGCCTCTGGCATTTGTCTCGCCAGCAACGATATATGCTTCACCATTCTTGACACCCGCTAAATAGCCGTTGAAATAACTCTCGGGGGGGCCGACCTTTTCACCGAAGGGATCCACGATTTGCAGCAGTAATTCGCGGTCGGAATCAAAGTGGGAAACATAGGAAATTAAAAAATTCCCGCTCTCCAGAGGATACATTCCCACGATGGTCGATAATTTGGATCTCGCTTCTTTGGAGTATTCGTCGAATTGATCTTTGTTCATGTTGTATGCCCAGTAGGGATAGTAATTATCGAGTACGAGATTAATGTCCCCGATCTCGTTCTTCAAATTTTTCTCTCTAAAGGAGTATCGCTCGATAACGGGTTCGAATTCTTTAATCGTGAACACTTGATCGGCCTGTTTCGAAAAACTCAACCACTCCAGATTGAGGTAGCTGTCGATTTTCGTGTCGGGATAGACACGAAGCAGGATTGGCTCGTCGACCATTCGATACCGAAAGCCATCGTCTGCGCGTGTGATTTCCACTTTGTCCCAACGGCTGTGCCAGTTTTTGGTCTTGGGATCATGCCACAGGTTCTGGACAAAGAGCATGTCGTCGTGCTGGTAATAGTTGTGAATGTAAAGTTCGTTCTTGGCGCCGGTGACTTCCGGTCGTTTTTCCCGTTGGTCGATCGTTTTCTTCATGTCGCCTAACTGGCAAACTCCGGCGAATTGGAAATGCTTGTCGAAGGCGAAGATCCTTCGATTCAACCCGCCGTTTCCGTCGCCCAACCTAAGGCAACTGACAAAGTAGTGATCGGAGTCGTCCTCACCGCGCAGCTTTTGCTTCAGCACTTTGGCGACCATCCACGAATGATCGTATTGCGAGGGGAGATCTCTCTTTAAATCGATACGCTTCCTCAAGAACCCATCGCGTGCGAACACCCAGACGTAGGGCGACTGCGGACCCACGCCTCGTACCAAGATTTCTCCATCCGGGGACATGCCGAAACTCGTGTCGTGAACCGTTCCCAAATTGGGCCCCGTCTTGCCAAAGTTGAGGTCGTGAGGCTGCAGTAAAAGCAAGCACATCAAAAGACAAGTCATGATCTTTCTCCCTCGAGAATCGACATGTCAGCATCCACCTTGCCCGACGGTACATCCATCTCTCAAGGTGGGTGTATCATCATTCTTGGGTTCGTGACGTTCGGCCATTTGGGTCGGTTCTTCGTAATTTCTTTCTTCAAGCGCGGGATCCAGGTGCGGGTTCCATAAAATGAGAAACAAGAGCAAGGTCATATTCTCTCCTCTCTTTCTTCCAATAACTGCCGTATGATCTTTTAATACTATATGAGGAAAAACCGCGCAGAGGGTTGAGAAGTTGGCTTGTGCCGTGGAGTTGAAATAAATGAAAATATAATACATTGAGTCGGGGCCGCTGGATAACTCTCGCGCCTCGGCATGGGCATGGTGCCGTAGTCCGGTCAAACTGCTCGCCGCCTTGGAAAACAACCCCACCTCAAGAGAATCGCCAAGCGATGGTCTTGAATATAAAGCATTGAAAGTTGGTGGGTTAAAGACTGTGTGTGTCATTTTCTTGCGGCTTTGAATTTATTTTGGGGAGGAGGGTTTCTACTCTAACATGCGAGAGATGTGGTCGGATTGGATCAGGGAATTTGAAAAAATATAATTTTTATTCGTGGTCAAATTAACCTGGTCAGTGCCCTGTGTCATTAATATACTGTTTTCGAGTAAAACAGCAAGTCTCACTTTTGTTGATGGCCGAGAATCGAGAGGTAAAACACACCTAATTCTATTGACGTGTCGCCCCTACCAACATGAAGAAATCTTCAGGTGGCCTTCAGGGAGAGGTCACCTTGGCCTGCCTAAACTCGTCTCGACACGAGCCGGAAGGGATTCACCCTTCCACCAACGAAGACGAAGAAGGTGGATGCGATGCTGAAAAGGGTCTTGATTCAAGGTTGGCTGGTTCTGTTGTTGGGCTTGGGTGGTTCGACTGCGGCCTTGGCCCAGCTCGATGCCGGGGCCGATGGCGGATCGCAAAAAGAAAGCGGATTGGCGGGTTCTCGAGCACGGCATGTCTTTCAATTCGGGCTATACCGCGATGCGGCGGTCAATTTCGACTTGGGCTTCCCGCGCGGGGAACAAGGCATGCGTCCTTCGCTTTCCCTGGTCCATGCGAACGGCTTCGATTCGCGCAGCACCTACGTTCTGGCGAAGATCGACGTGCGTCGCCCCGGCAGGCGATTGGTGTTCGGCTTTGGCGTGGGTGGCTATAACCAGAAGGTCGACGCGCGCAAAAGTCTGTTCGGTCGACCGAAACCGGAAGAGTCGCACAGTGGCATCGCTTTGGAAGCGACACTTTCCTGGCTGTCCGGATCGGAGCGGTTCGTGGGGCGGATCGGCGTCTCGGGGAAAGACAAGGAGGATGATTTCTCTCTCGCGCCGATCGTGCAGTGGGGCATCCGGTTTTGAATGGGGAGTGGACGTGCGCGCGAAAGGTGGTTTTCCTTCCCGATTGGTGATGACTTCGGATTTCCACCACCGAGGGCGCGGATGGCGCGGAGTTCTATCCAGTTTGTTGTGAACTGTTTAAGTCGATTTGCTTGTGTTGGTTGTTTTTGAGAACTTTGGCTTTGGAGCCAACCCCTGTCCTTCTCCGTGAGATCGGTGCCCCCATCTGGAAACGGAATGGTTGCCGCCTCACAGATGGTTTTGGTTGGATGGGTACGGCACCAGCTCTCAGGTACCAGCGAGGCGATTGTTTAAAGGTGATTCGCGGGCACCTGGTGCTTGACTGCCGATACCCGCTTGAAACCAGGACCTTCCGATTCCGAGAAGCCACTTCAAAATGCTTCGAGGAGTATCTTGACGCACCCGATGCAGCACCGCTTAAATGAGAACCCAACGTTCGAGGAGTTTGGCCATGCGGGTCCTCATCGTGGAAGACGATGCACAACTGAGCGCGACGCTGGCCCGCGGCCTTCGCGAGGAAGGCTTTGGCGTCGAATGCGCCCGCGATGCCGAAGAAGGCCGCGCCTGGCTGGATATGGGTCCTTTCGACGCCCTGATCCTGGACTGGCGACTGCCAGGACGTTCCGGTTTGGATTTTCTCGCCGATCTGCGGGCGCAGCGCATCTCGATGCCGGTCCTGATGCTGACCGCCATGAGCGACGTGCACCATCGCGTGGCCGGGCTCGACCAGGGTGCCGACGACTACCTCACCAAACCCTTTTCCCTGCTCGAACTGATCGCGCGGTTGAGGGCCATCACGCGGCGCGCCCAGCCCGAGACCGACTACCGCCTTCGTTTCGCCGACCTGGTGCTCGATCCGCTCAGCCGTGAGGTGACCCGCGGCGAGCGTCACCTGGACCTGACGCCCCGCGAATTCCAGTTGCTGGAGCTGTTCCTGCGCCATCCCGAACGGGTGCTGACCCGCTCGATCATCGCCGATCAGGTGTGGGGCTTCTGCTTCGATGTGTCCTCGAACCTCATCGACGTGCACATTCGAAAGCTGCGCACCAAGCTGGAGGAAGAGGGAGAGCCGCGCATCCTGCACACCCAGCGGGGAGTCGGTTACCAACTCAAATCGGAGCGGAGCTCCTGACCATGTCCAATCGCGGCCGTCTGCTCATTCGGCGCTTGACCCTGAAGGTCGGCATGGGGCTATCGCTGGGTCTCGTGCTCTTTGCGGTTTTACTCTACCAACTATGGGCGCAAACCCTGATCTGGTCGCTGGACGACGATCTGCAGCGGGCCGCCGAGCACGTACGCCACGCGCTGCACACCCAGCGCGATGGAGGTGATTGGATCTCACCGCTGCGACGTCTGGCCCATCGCGAACGCATCGGTCTGGCGATCGTGGTCGACGGACAGCGGCACGCGATCGCCCAGATTCCGGAGACGGACATGGATTTGCCGGAGCTCGCCCGCCTGGCGCCCTCCGATCATCCCCAAAGCGTGACAGTCGACGATCGGAAACTGCGGGTCTACCTGCTGCGCCACTCCGAAAGCGGCGACCAAATTCTGCTGGGCCGCTCCTGGCGATGGGTCACCGATCCGCTTCACCGAATGCGCGAGTTGCTGTTGATCGGCACCCCGCTGGTGCTGCTGGCCGGTGTGTCCCTGTTGTGGGTGCTCCTGCGCCGCGCGACCGCGCCGCTGATCGACCTGATCGGCGAAGTGGAGGGACTGGCGCCCACCGGCTTGAGAAATCGGGTGTCTTCTCCCCGCACCGGTGACGAGTTGGAGCATCTGGCCGACAGTTTCAACGACCTGCTGGCGCGGTTGGAAGTGGCCTTCGACGCGCTGCAACGCTTCTCCTACGACGCGTCCCACGAGCTGCAGACGCCCTTGGCGCGCTTGCGTTCCGACCTGGAAGTCACGTTACTGCGCGATCGTCCACCCGAGGAGTATCGCGAAACCCTGGCGCGCGCCATCGAGGAAACCGATCGCATTGCCGCGATCGTCAAAAAGCTCTTGGAACTGGCGCGATTCGATGCGGGCCAGGTGGCTGTCGGTTCGGAGCTGATCGCCCTCGAAGATCTTTTCGCCAAGCTGGAAGAATGGATCGCACCGCTGGTCGGAGGACGGCGCCTTCGGTGGCGGATCGACGAGCCCTTGCGGGGCCTGTCGCTCATGGGGGATGCGGGCCTGTTGCAAACGGCGCTGTGGAACCTGCTGGACAACGCCCTCAAATTCGGTCCGTCGGATGGCGTCATCGAGGTGGCCGCGCGGTTCTCCGGCCAGAATCGCTGCGAACTGGTGGTTCGCAATAGCGGGTCCTACCTCGATGCCGAGCAACTGGACCACATCGCCCAGCCGTTCTACCGCGTACCGACCAAACACGAGGTTCCGGGTTTCGGGCTGGGGCTCAGCCTCTGTGAGCGGATCGCCAAGGCGCACGGTGGGGGACTGCGGTTGCGAAGCTGGAACCATCGAGCCGACATGCCGAGCGAGGTCGCGACCGAGATGACGCCGCCGGTCACGGAGGCGACCCTGTGGTTGCCCCATCCCGAAAAAGTCGCATCGTTCGAATCACGGGTTTCATCCCTTAAATAAATGAGTGAATCCCATCGCGGAAAGTGCGCCGGTATCTGAAGGTCGAGATCGAAAAATCGCGGCGGTGTCCGTGTAAATGTTTCTTTTCGAGTTATCTGTGTGGCAGGCAAGAAAATTGTCTTCACGAACGCGATCGTGATACGTCTTTGTGATCGATTAGAAGCGCGGGAAAATTGTGATTTTCAGGGAGTGGCCAAGAGCTTCGGCCTTCCCGTCAATATCCCAATTCCCCGTAAAGAAGCGTTTGACAGGCCCTCGGGCGGGTTCTAAACTGAGGAGCAAATTTTCCTTATCCAGTCCTACCCTCCCCATGTCATTTTGATATTTCGCAAACGCGGCTGACGAACCGAGACGAGCCACTCGAGTTAATTTACAGGTATTCATTCATGTGAACCTGAAGATTTCCCAAGCTTGGTGCGCTTGCTCCGTCGTTGTGAGGGCCGATCGGCGAGCAGGAGTGTTTCGGTGTTATTTTCAGAACGGCTGTCACGTCTCCCCGTGACCACGATGTTTTGGTTGTTTTTCGGTTCGAGTGCCTTTGTCCAGGCCCAAGTGAGCCACAGTTTCGAAGTGGGCATCGACAACGACAACAACCCCGAAACCGGTTGTCAGTACACCATGGCCGACGGTGTCGTGGTGGAGGGTATCGAGCTGATCGCGACCGTCACCGTACGCTCCGACGTGACGCCCGCCTCCGTCACCGAGGTGACCGTGCAGACCTGCGAAGTCAGCGGCACCTTTGGCGCCCCGCGCGTCGTCAGCAGCGGATCCTGGCCGGTGGCCGGCGATCAGGGAGCCAGCGGCACCGACGTGATCGAGGCGATGGTTCCCGCCGTGTACATGGGCATCACCACCGAAGCGCGTTTGGTTTACCAGAGCCGATCCTTCGGCGGCGATTTCGACGTGCTGCGCACCACGGACGGCAGTGGCGCCGGCAATGCCATCATCTACCAATTCGCGGCGCCGATTCCCACCCTCGGCGAGTGGATGCTGATCCTGTACATCGGCCTCTTCACCCTGCTCGCGCTGTACCTGTTGCGCCGCCGCAAACGACTCGGACCCGGGGGGGGCGCCTTGATGATTTTTCTGGCCATGCTCCTGATGGGTCCGGGCATCGCCATCATTTTGGACGGGAACCTGGACGATTGGGCCGGGGTGCCCGCGATCGGTATCGATCCGCTGGGCGACACCGATCAGGACGATCCATCCGCCGATCTGGGGGCGGTCTATGCCTGCGACATCAATGGCAACCTGTTCCTGCGCCTGGATGTGGGCGAGCTGGAAAACCTGGCGCCCAACGGCGTGGACGATACGGCCACGGTGGACGAAGACGACACGGTCAACATCGCCGTGCTGGCCAATGACGACGACGGCGACGGCGGTGCGCCCGGCGCCAACGTGACGCTGGACGGCATCGAGACCCAAGCCTCCAACGGGAACGCGGTCGCCGAGGCCGACGGCACCGTCACCTACACGCCCGACGCCGATTTCGCGGGCGTCGATACCTTCGTCTACCGCCTCGCCGACGATTTGGGACTGACCGCCACCGCGACGGTCACGGTGACCGTCGATCCGGTGCCGGATCCGCCGACCGCGGTGGCCGACAACGCCACCACCCCGGAGGAAGTGCAGGTCGACATCGACGTGACCGCCAACGACGTCGACCCCGACGCGGGTGACACCCTCACCGTGATTTCCGTCGACAACGGTGCCAACGGCACCGCCTCCATCGTCGCCAACATGGTGCGCTACGTACCGGACCTGAATTTCAACGGCGACGATACCTTCAATTACACGATTCAGGACAGTACCGGCAACATGTCGTCGGCCGCCATCACGGTCACCGTGTCCCCGGTCAACGATCAGCCCCAGGCGGTGGATGACGCGGCCAACACCAACGAGGACAACGGCCTCGACATCGACGTCCTGTCCAACGACATCAAGCTGGACGCTGGCAACGGAGACAGCCTGCTGGTTCTGGACGTGACCCTGCCGGCCAACGGCAGCAGCGCGGTCAATCCCGACCAAACGGTCAACTACACGCCGAATGCGGATTTCAACGGCGTCGACAGTTTCACTTACACGATTCGCGACGAAGAGGGCCTGACCGACACGGCGACGGTCACCGTCACGGTCGATCCCGTCAACGATCCGCCCACCGCCGGCGACGACAACGCGGCGACGGTGGAAGACACCGACGTCACCGTCTCGGTGCTGAACAACGACAGCGATCCCGACACGGGCGATACGCTGACGGTGACGGGGGCGGGCAACGGCACCAACGGGACCACGGTGTTCGACGGCACCTCGGTGACCTACACGCCAAATCCGGCCTTCGTCGGCAACGACAGCTTCACCTACACCATCGAGGACGGCTCCGGTGCGCCGGCCACCGCCACGGTCTCGATCGCGGTCAATGCCGATCAGGCCGAACCGATCGCGGTGGATATCGACGTGGAAACGGAAGAAGGCGAACCGGTGGTGATTCGTCCGCTGGACGGCCTTTTCCCCGGCGACAACGGGCCGCTGTTCCTGGTCTCGACCTCGCAACCGGCGGAGGGTAGCGCCAGCCTGATCATCGATCCGGCGGGGACCGCGACCCAACCCGACGCGATTCTCTACCAGCCGTTCGAAACCTTCACCGGCGTGGAAACCTTCACCTACACGGTGTCCGATCAGGTGGGCAACACGGCCTCGGCCAACATCAACATGACGGTCGTGGCCAAGAACAGCGCGCCGGTGGCCTCGCCCGACATCGCGCAAACCGAAGCCGATACCGCGGTCAGCATCGACGTGTTGGCCAATGACCGCGACCCCGACGGCGATGCGCTGGAAGTGGTGTTCGCCACCGACGGCGTGAACGGGAGCGTCGTGGTCAATCCCGACGATACGGTGACCTACACGCCGGATTCGGGCTTCGAGGGCCTGGACCAGTTCGCCTATACCGTGCGCGATCCGGGGAACCTGGGCGATACGGTGCTGGTGTCGGTCGACGTGGTGGGCCCGGGCGAAGCCGATGTGGCCATCGACGACAGCGCCACCACCCCCGAGGACACGCCCATCGAGGTGTTCGTCCTGGCCAACGACGGTGACGGAGGCGGCCCGCTTTCCATTCAATCGGTGACGCAACCGACCAACGGTTCGGTGATCATCAACGCGGGCAACACCACCGTAACCTACACGCCCGACCCCAATTTCGACGGTGACGGCGACGGCAGCACGGTGGACGACCTGTTCTCCTACACCCTGGCCGGCAGCCGCGGCGGCTCTCCGCTCACCGCGACCGTCAGCGTGTTCATCATTCCGCGCATCGATCCTCCCAACGCGGTGGACGACAACCCCAACGTGGACGAGGACAGCAGCACGCCGATCGACATTCTGGCAAACGACAGCGATCCCGAGGGCGGTGCCACGCTGACCGTGACCGAGGTGACCCAGGCCATCACGGGCGCCACGACGCTCAATCCCGACCAGACCGTGACCTATACGCCGCCGGCCGATTTCAACGGCAGCGATCTCTTCAGTTACACCATCGAGAACGAGGCCGGCCTGCGCCGCTCGGCGGTGGTGCTGGTCACCGTCGATCCGGTCAACGATCCACCTACAGCCAACGACGATGCCGAAACGGTGCTGGAAGCGGGCACGGATTACCCGATCGATGTGTTGGCCAACGACGACATCGCGCCCGACACGGGTGAAACGCTGACCATCACGGCCGTCGGCACGCCCGACAACGGCGGTTCGGCCGTGATCGCGGCCGGCGGAACGCGCATCGATTACACGCCCGAAACGAGCTTCGTGGGCACGGAAACCTTTACTTACACGATCGACGACGGCAGTGGTGCGGCCAACGCGACCGATACCGCCACCGTCACGATCACGGTCACGCCGCTGAACATCCCACCCGATGCGGTGGACGACGCCGAAACGGTGGCCGAGGACAGCACCACGACCACCTTCACGGTGCTGGCCAACGACACGACCGCGCCCGATGTGGGCGAGACCCTGACGATCACGGCCGTCGGCGCGACCGATAACGGCGGCACGGCGGTGATCAGTGGCGGCGGCACGACGATCGACTACACGCCGGCGGCGGACTTCTTCGGAACGGAAACCTTCACCTATACCGTGGACGACGGCAGCGGTGCGGCGAACGCCACCGACACGGCGACGGTGACCGTGACGGTCACTGGCGAAAACGACCCGCCGGTCGCGGTCGACGATACACCGGGGGCGGTGGACGAAGACAGTGCCGACAACAACATCGACGTGCTGGCCAACGACGACATCGCGCCCGACACGGGCGAAACGCTGACCATCACCGCGGTAGGTGCGACCAACAACGGCGGCACGGCCACGATCGCCGGTGGCGGCACCTCCATCAACTACACGCCGGCGGCCGATTTCTTCGGGACCGAGACGTTCACGTACACGATCGACGACGGCAGCGGAGCGCCCAACGCGACCGCGACCGCCACGGTGACCATGACGGTAACCAATACCAACGATCCGCCCGTCGCGGTGGACGATACGCCCGCCGTGGCCGAGGATTCTTCCGCCAATGCGCTCGATGTGTTGGCCAACGACTCCTTTGCGCCGGACACGGGTGAGACGCTGACGATCACGGCGGTGGGCGCGACGGACAATGGCGGTACGGCGGTGATCAGCGGTGGCGGCACCATGATCGACTACACGCCGGCGGCCAATTTCGCCGGTACGGAAACCTTCACATACACGATCGACGACGGCAGCGGTGCGCCCAACGCCACGGACACGGCGACCGTCACCGTGATGGTTTCCGGCGACAACGATCCACCCGACGCGGTGGACGATGCCGAAACGGTGGCGGAAGACGCCACGACCCAGACCTTCACCGTGTTGGCCAACGACACCACCGCGCCGGACATGGGCGAAACGCTGACGATCACGGCGGTGGGTGCGACGAACAACGGCGGCACGGCGGTGATCAGCGGCGGCGGGACGACGATCGACTACACGCCGGCGGCGGACTTCAACGGAACCGAGACGTTCACCTACACGGTGGACGACGGCAGCGGAGCGCCCAACGCGACGGATACGGCGACGGTGACGGTCACCGTGACGGCCGAAAACGATCCGCCGGATGCGGTGGACGATGCCGAGACGGTGGCGGAAGACGCGACGACGCAGACGTTCAGTGTGTTGACGAACGACAGCTTCGCCCCCGATACCGGTGAGACCTTGACGATCACGGCGGTGGGTGCCACGGACAACGGCGGCACGGCGGTGATCAGCGGCGGTGGCACGACGATCGATTACACGCCGGCGGCGGACTTCAACGGAACCGAGACGTTCACGTACACGATCGACGACGGCAGCGGCGCAGGGAACGCGACGGACACGGCGACGGTGACGGTCACCGTGACGGCCGAAAACGATCCGCCCGACGCGGTGGACGACGCGGAAACGGTGGCGGAAGACGCGACGACGCAGACGTTCAGCGTGCTGACGAACGACAGCTTCGCGCCGGACACGGGCGAAACGCTGACGATCACGGCGGTGGGCGCGACGGACAACGGCGGCACGGCGGTGATCAGCGGCGGTGGCACGACGATCGACTACACGCCGGCGGCGGACTTCAACGGAACCGAGACGTTCACGTACACGATCGACGACGGCAGTGGCGCGGGGAACGCGACGGATACGGCGACGGTGACGGTTACCGTGACGGCCGAAAACGATCCGCCCGACGCGGTGGACGACGCGGAAACGGTGGCGGAAGACGCGACGACGCAGACGTTCAGCGTGTTGACGAACGACAGCTTCGCGCCGGACACGGGCGAAACGCTGACGATCACGGCGGTGGGTGCGACGAACAACGGCGGCACGGCGGTGATCAGCGGCGGTGGCACGACGATCGACTACACACCGGCGGCGAACTTCAATGGAACCGAGACGTTCACGTACACGATCGACGACGGCAGCGGCGCGGGGAACGCGACGGATACGGCGACGGTGACGGTTACCGTGACGGCCGAAAACGATCCACCGGATGCGGTGGACGACGGCGAAACGGTGGCGGAAGACGCGACGACACAGACGTTCAGCGTGCTGACGAACGACAGCTTCGCGCCGGACACGGGCGAAACGCTGACGATCACGGCGGTGGGTGCGACGAACAACGGCGGCACGGCGGTGATCAGCGGCGGCGGGACGACGATCGACTACACACCGGCGGCGAACTTCTTCGGAACCGAAATCTTCACGTACACGATCGACGACGGCAGCGGCGCGGGGAACGCGACGGACACGGCGACGGTGACGGTGACGGTGACGGGCACCAACGATCCGCCCAACGCGATGGACGACGGCTTCATGGTGGCCGAGGACAGCCTGACCGGGCCCCTGAGCGTGTTGACCAACGACAGCATTCTTCCGGACACGGGCGAAACGCTGACGATCACGGGAGTGGGCGCAACGAGCAACGGCGGTACGGCGGTGATCAGCGGTGGCGGAACGACGATCGACTACACACCGGCCCCGAACTTCTTCGGAACCGAAACCTTCACGTACACGATCGACGACGGCAGTGGCGCGGGGAACGCGACGGATACGGCGACGGTCACCGTGACCGTGACCAATACCAACGATCCGCCCGATGCGATGAACGACAGCGAAACCGTGGACGAAAACAGCGCCGCCACCACCTTCATGGTGCTGGCCAACGACTCCATCCTGCCGGACGTGGGCGAAACCTTGACGATCACGGCGGTGGGCGTCCCGAACAATGGCGGCTCGGCGGTGATCACTGGCGGCGGTACGACGATCGACTACGCGCCTGCCATGAGCTTCACCGGAACCGAGACGTTCACGTACACGATCGACGACGGCAGTGGCGCGGGGAACGCGACCGATACGGCGACGGTGACGGTCACGGTATCGCCCCTCAACGACCCGCCCGTCGCTGACGACGAGGCCTACACCGTCATCGGCAACACCCTGTTCCACGTCAACTCGGCCGGTGACATCGGTGCGCCGCCCACCGGCGAAGCGGTCTTCGAATCGACGCTGGCCGACGTGCTCGACGGCGACACCGATCCCAACGGCCACAACCTGTCGGCCACGGTGGAAACCATCACCACCACGAACGGCGGCTCGGTCGACATGCGCGCCGACGGCAGCTTCGCCTATCGCCCACCGGCCGGCTTCACCACCGATTCCTTCACCTACACCGTCAACGACGACGGGGTGCCCAGCATGAGCGATACCGGCACGGTGACCATCACCATGCAGGACATGATCTGGTTCTTCGACGACAGCAACACCGACCCCACGCCGACCGGTACGTCGTCGAACCCGTTCAACAGTGCCCAGGACCTGACCGCGGCACCCTTCGCCGCGGGCCACATCCTGTTCATCCATACCGGCACCAGCACCACGCCAGGCAACGAAATCGACGGTTTGTTCGAGCCGCAGGCCAACACCGCGATCGTCGGGGAGGGTGTGGTGCTCGAAGTGAGCCACCCCGAAATCGGCGGTAACGCCACGTTGCGGACCGCGGGTACGCACCCGGTGATCACCAACTCCACCGACGACACCATCCGCATCAACGACGTGGACGGCGTCTCGGTGCGCGGCCTGACCGTCAACAACACCAGCGACAACGCGGTCGAGGTGGTCGCCGCAACCGGCGCGTTGGGCTTCACGTTCAGCGACAACGCCGTCGGCAGCGCGACCAACCAAGGCATTCGCATCGTCAACAACGCCACCGGCGACCTGACCCTGACGGCGAGCAACAACACCATCAGTTCCACCGGTGACGGGCTCAACGCCTCGCTGACGAGTTCCGGAAACTTGCGCGTCAGCCTCGACAACAATACCGATATCACGTCCGGTGGCTCCGGCATCGTGCTCGACGGCACCGGCGGCGCGGGCACCGTTTTCGTGCACTCCTTCGATTCCAACACCGTGCACCAGGACACCGTCGACGAAGGCATCATCATCAACGAAGCCACCTTCGATACCGATGACGCCACGCCGTTCGTCGCGGTCACCGGCGGATCGACCCGCATCGGCACCACCGGCGACGGCGTCGGCGGCGGCGGGCTGATCCTGCTCAACGTGACCGGCAGCCTGTCGTTCACGGATTTGGACATCGAAACGAACAATACCGGGTTGACCGTCCTGGGTAGTGGCGTGTACGTCCCCGATACCAGCGGATTCCTGTTGACCACGGCGGGCGGGACCATCGTGGCGACCAGCGTGGCGGTGGATCTGGACCCGATGACCGCGGCCATGACCCTCGACAGCGTCACGACGACCGGCGGCAACAACGGCATCAGCCTGGAAGACGTGGCCGGTACCGTCCAGATCAACGGTGGCAGCATCAGCGGCACCACCGGTACCGCCTTCGCGGTGAATCGCGGCGACGCCGACGTGACCTACCAGGGCGGCATCACCAACACCACGAACCGGCTCCTGACGGTGACCGACACCACCGGTGGCACCGTGACCCTGAGTACGGGCACCCTGTCCGATACCGGCGGCAGCGGTATCCAGCTCTCCGGTGTGGCCGGCGACGTCACGGTCAGCGCCACCACGACCATCGGCAACTCGACCAGCTCGGGCATCGATATCCAGGGCGGTACGGGTACCTTCAGTTTCAGCAACACCACCATCACCAACCCCACCGGCGTGGCGCTCAACGTCGACGGCGGGGGCGGCGGCTCCACGGCCTCCGTCACCTTCGGCGGTTCCATCACCAAGAACAATGCGGGCCTGGCGATCGACATCAACAACGTCGATACCGGCGGTTCGGTAGACATCAACACCACCACCCTGGACATCGACAACGGCAGCGGCATCCAGATCACCGATACCGACGTCACCGTGGGCATCGACAACGCCGACATCGACAACACCAGCACGGGCATCGACCTGTCCAACAACACCGGGACCTTCACCTTCTCGGGTCTGAACATCGCGGGCACCACGACCGCCGGGGTCCTGGTCAACACTGGCTCGGGTTCGGTCAACTACACCGGCCCCATCGCCAACGCCAGCGGCCGATTGGTGGACATCCAGAACACCACCGGCGGCACCCACACCTTCTCGGGCGGGACCCTGACCGGCGCGGGCACCGGCATCCTGCTGGGCAGCAACGCCGGAACGACGACCAACTTCAACGGCAACGTCGACCTGCTCGGCTTCACGGTCCTGCCGCTCAGCATTGCCACTTCGGCCACGTCCACCGTGCATTTCGCCAACCTCGACGTCACCACCACCGGCGCCAACGGCATCGACATTTCCAACCTGGGTACCTTCACGGTCACGACCGGCACGGTGGGCGCCACCACCGGTTCGGCCATCCAGTTGAACACCGTGGGTATCGGCGCGGGCGGCGTGACCTTCACCACCATCGCCTCGTCCAGCAGCGGCGCCACGCCAGGGGTGTCGCTGAACACGGTCACCGGTGCGGGAACCTTCGGCGCCAGTACCTCGGTGACCGTCAACGGCACCACCGGCGGCGCGGGCGGCATCGATATCCGCAGCAGCTCGGCGGCCGTCAGCCTGACCGGGCTCGATGTGGACAACACGTCCGGCGCGGGCGTGTTCGCCGATTCCAATACGGGCAACATCTCGCTGCTCGGTGCGGGTAGCGACATCTCCGGCGCGACGGGACCGGCGTTCGATATCAACAACGGCCAGGCCGATTTCTCCTACGCCGGAACCGTCACGACCAACACGGCAAGCTTGTTGGTCGACATCACCAACAACCAATCCGGTACCCTGAGTTTCAGCAATACCCTGAACAGCAGCGGCGGCGGTCAGGGCATCAACCTCGGCAGCAACAGCGGCGGCACGCTCACCTTCAGCGGGGCCGTGACCCTCAACACCGGCACCAATACCGGCATCAACGCCACCTCCAACACCGGGTTCAGCATGAACTTCACCGGCAACCTGGACGTGGACACGACCACCGGAATCGGTGTCACAGCCACCGGTGGCGGCACCCTCAGCATCAACGGCGGAACCAACTCGGTCACCGTCGGTGCGGCCACCGCCGTCAATATCAGCAACACGACCATCGGCGGCAACGGATCGACCGGCGGCATCGTGGTCCGCGACATCTCCTCCAATGGCGGCGCCACCGGAATCGCGCTCAACAACACGGGCGTGGGTCGCTTCGTCGTGACCGGCACGGCCACGACCGACGGCACTGGCGGCACCATTCAGAACAAGGCCGGTCGGGGCGCCGAATTCCTTACGGCCCAGAACATTACGCTGAGCAACATGACGTTCACCAACAACGCCACCACGGACGCCGTCGGCGGCTGTGGCAACGATGGCACCGGCAATGCCAACTGCAACGCCGCACTCCACTTCGGCACAGTCACCGGCGTCACGCTCACCAACGTGGACGTGGACAACAACGGCGGTCAGTACGGCATCAACGGCAACGACGTCACCGACTTCGTCATGACCAATTCGATCGTGGAAGACGTGGGTAACGGCGTCAACGAGCACGCGGTGCGCTTCGCCGACCTCAAGGGTACCTGCAACCTGGACGGCAATACCATTCGCAACAGCGACCGCTTCCTGGTGTACATCCACAACGATGGGACTTCGGCCCTGACGAGCTTGACGCTCAACAACAATACGCTCACCAATTCCGCCAACGAATCGGCCTTCAGGTTCCGCAGCATCGGAACCTCGAGCGCCACGCTGAACTTGACCGGCAACACCATCACCAACAACTTCTCCGGCGCCATCGTGGCCGATGCCTTTGGATCGTCCACCATGGACATTACCGTCAGCGGCCACACCGCCACCGGCAACACCGATTTCGTGCAGATTACCAGCAATGAGAGTGCGGACGTGACCTACGACGTCCTCAACAACACCAACGTCAACAACACCGGGGGGGGCATCACCTGCAACCTGGGCGATTCCTCCACTGTCACAGGCTCGCTGTCCGGTTTCGTGCGAAACAACGTCGTCGTCGTTACGGGTGGTGCTACGAGTTCTCCAGCCATTCGCGTCGTCGCCAACGGCGCGGGCACGCACAACGCCACGATCGATAACAACAACGTCAGCTTTAACAGCGCCGATGTGGTGAGTACCATGTTCATCGCCTCGCGTGACGGCAGTTGTACCCTCAATGCGACCGTGACCAACAACACGGTTGCGATGACGGCCGCCTTCGGGCTGCACGCCATCCAAGCTGATTGCGGGGTCACCAACGCCGATACCACGACGCTCTGCCTGGACATGAGGGGCAACACCGCGACCAATACCAACGGGTTGCAGGCGATTCGGACCCGGCAGCGGGGCACCAACTCCATTTATCAACTGGAAAGCCTCTCGCCGGTGAATGGCTCGAACGCGGCCGCGGTCGAGGGTTATCACGCCACCCGAAACCCGGCCACCAACGCCGCCGATATCGACGTGCGTACCTCGGGAACGGACACCGTCGTAAACTACACCCACAGCGCCGGGTGTACCGAACCGACCCCCTGATACTTCCGGCAAAAACCCCGGTACCCGAAGTGCCGGGGTTTTTTGCGTCCGGATTTCATGATGGGGACATGTTTCGGCGGCATGTTCATCTGACCGCAATGTTGGGGCTTCAAAGTGAATAGGTGAAAGGCCGAGGGCGACTTCCCGCGATGGGTTCCACCCTGGATCGGAACTCTTCCATGCGCGGGCATCGCCTTGACCGAACGTCTATGGAGGTACCCATGTTCGAACTGAAAGCTCTGAAACCCCTCGCTTTGGTCCTCGCTACGGTGATGTTCCTCTTCGTTCCATTATGTGCTCAGGAAGATGAGGAAGAATGCGATCAGGAACCGGATACCCGCGTCTTTTCCGCGAGTTTCAACAGCGGCGATTGCGTCTGGATCAATCGTTACCCGCCCAACAAGATCAAACACCCCTATTGGATCATGGAGCCTGGCTGGCAAGTGGTGCTCGAAGGTGACGACGACGGTGAGGAAGTGCGCCTCGAAATGACGGTGCTCGATGAAATCGTGGTCGTCGACGGCGTACATACCCGGGTCATCGAGGAGCGCGAGTTCATCGACGGCGAGTTGTACGAGGTCTCGCGCAACTTTTTCGCGATTTGCAGCCGAACCAACGATATCTACTACTTCGGTGAGGACGTGGACTTCTACGAAGACGGCGAGATCGTCGGTCACGAAGGTGCCTGGCGGGCCGGCGTCGACGGTGCGGTGGCGGGTATCATCATGCCGGGTACACCGATGATGGGTGCGCGGTTCTTCCAGGAGATCGCGCCCGATGCCGCCGAGGACCGTGCGGAAATCGTGCATATCGGCAGCGTCGAGGTGGGCGACATGACCTTCGACGACGCGGTGGAGTTCCTGGAAACGAGCCCGTTGGACGGTCCCTGTGAAACGTCGATCAAGTACTTCGCCCACGACATCGGGATGGTGCGCGACGACGACCTGGAATTGGTGGAATCGGGCTACGTGTTCCGGGTCGATCCCGATTTGCCCTTGAAGCGGTGATCCGACGCAGGCTTTTCTGGAAGGTCCCGATGTGTTTGGCATGCCCCCGTCTCGGCGGGGGCTTTTGCCGTTTGGGGGAGGGGGAGGCGGGTGTTCCTGGAAGCGGTTCGGCTTGGGGGAGAGGGAATTTCACCACTGAGTTCGCGGAGGTCACGGAGTTTATGGGCACGACGCCGACCCCACCTCTCCGTGCCCTCCGCGAACTCGGTGGTAAAAATTTCCTGAATCTCCAAGCCACGCTCGCCCGTGCGCAATCCTCCACCGTTCAGAGCTCCGCCTGCTCCCGACGATCCCACTTGGCCTTGATCTCCATGATCTCCGATTCGATCTCCATGAAACAGGCCACCAAACGCGGCTCGAAATGGTTCCCGGAACCGCGTTCCAGTTCGGCGAGGGCCGCATCGATCGGCCAGGCCTTTTTGTAGGGACGAACCATGGTCAGGGCGTCGAAGACGTCGGCGATGGCCACGATGCGTGCACTCTCGGGGATGTCCACGCCGCTCAGGCCCGCGGGATAACCCTCGCCGTTCCACTTCTCGTGATGGCTCAGTGCCACGTCCGCCGCCATGCGGAACAGCGGCGTGTCGCTTTTGGACAGGATGCTGTGGCCGATGGTGGTGTGGGTCTTCATGACCACCCATTCTTCCGCGTCCAAGCGGGCCGGCTTCTTGAGAATGGCGTCGGGGATCCCGATCTTGCCGGTATCGTGCATCGGCGCCGCCAACGCCAACATCGCCGCCCGGTCAACGTGCCAGCCGGCGCGCCGGGCGATCGCGCCCGAGTAGGCGGCCATGCGCCAGATGTGGACGCCGGTGTCGGTGTCGTTGTAGTGGCCGGCCTCGCCCAGCATGTGGATGGCGGCGCTCTGGCTGCACGCCAGCTCGGCGGTTTTGCGCACCACGCGTTCCTCGCAAGCGCGCTGCTGATCGTAGAGGGCCAGGTGGGTGGCCGTGCGCGCCAACACGATCGGTCGCGAAACCGGCTTGGTGATGTAGTCCACCGCGCCTACCTGAAAGCCGCGGTCCTCGTCCTCGATCTCGGCTCGTGCCGAAACGAAAATGACGGGAATACGCGCCGTCTCCGGGTTGGCCTTCAGGCGGGTGCAGACCTCGTAGCCATCCATTCCTGGCATCATCACGTCCAACAGGATGATGTCTGGCACGACCTTGCTCGCCACTTCCAGGGCCATGGGCCCGTCGGTCGCCGTGGAAATATGGTAGTCGTCGCGCAGAATCTGGCGCATCAGTTGTAGGTTGTTCGGTTCGTCGTCGGTGATCAGGACGCGTTGCTTCTTGAGCGTCATGGCGCTTCCTCCAAATCGATGTTCAAGGACAGAGCGAGATGTGAAAGCTCGGCGCGAGCTTTGTGGAAGTCGAAGGCCTCCAGGGCCTTGCGAATGTCGGTCAGGTGTACGTCCGCCATGTGGGCGGTCAACTCCTGGAGTATCTGTTCCGATTGGTCCGGGTCGTATTGTGCCATGGCCTGGAGCATGGCGCGCATGAGCGGCTCGATCCGTTCCAGATTCGTGGGAGAGGGAAGCGGTACCGAACGCTCTCCGAGTTCGGGGTGAATCGAGGTGTCGATGGCGTCACAGGTTGCGGCCAATCGTGCCGCGAGACTGTCCAGAAGCGGCTCGATGCCATCCAGTTCGCCCTTGCGCAGGCAGGTCTCGGTTTCGACCGCGGTGCGATGCAGCGGATCGAGATGCAGGTTCCCGGCGATGCCGCGGAGCTTGTGGATTTCGGCGCGGGCCTGGTCGAGGTCGTCGGCATCCAGGGCGGTTCGGATCGCCTCGACGCGGGTGCGGTGCTCTTGGGCGAATCCCGTCAGGGCCTTTTCGAAGAGAATGCGATCCTGCCAGACGTGAAGCGCGCCTTTCCAATCGATGAGCGATGGATCTTGCGCCCCCGTGTCCTGTCGCGTCGCGGTCTCCTCTTCCTCGACCGAGGGAAGGTCCTGAGGGGAGGCGGTCACCAGGCGCGCCATCGCCTCGAACAGCTTGTCGAAATCGATGGGCTTGCCGATGGTCAGGTTCATGCCGGCCGCGTCGCATTGGTGGATGTCTTCCTTCATGACGCTGGCGGTCATGGCGATGATCGGAAGGGTGGCGCCGCCTTCCATTTCGCGGATGCGGCGGGTTGCCGTCAAGCCGTCCATCTGCGGCATCTGAACATCCATCAGGATGATGTCGAAGGTGCCGTTCTCGAAGGCCTCTATGGCCTGCAAGCCGTTGCGTGCCGTGGTGATTCGATGCCCCTTTTTCACCAGGCGGGCCTTGGCCAGCAGGATGTTTTCGGCGATGTCGTCCACCAGCAGAATGCGGTAGCGACCCTGGGCCTGGTCTGCGGTGGCTTCCCCATCCGCGGTCGTTTCGAGGGAGTCGGTGGGTTTCAACTCGATCGTGAAGAAGAACCGACTACCTTTGCCGAGCTTGGACTCGATCCACATCTCGCCGTCCATCAACTCCACCAACTGGCGGGAGATCGTGGTGCCCAATCCAGTGCCGCCGAAGCGTCGCGTCATCGAGGTATCGGCCTGACTGAACGGTTCCAAGATTTTGTGGATGTGTTCCTCGGCGATGCCGATCCCGGTGTCTTCGACCACGAACGTCAGGTGGTTCCCGTCTCCAGCGGAACCGACCGCGACCTTGACGTAGCCGTGATCGGTGAACTTGACCGCGTTGCCGACCAGGTTGAACAGGATCTGGCGCAGTCGGTGGGGATCGCCCAGGAAGGTCTCCGGCAGATCCGATTCCAGATCGAGTTGGAGCTTCAACTGTTTTTCGGCGGCCTTGATGGCCATCATGTCCAAAATTTCGTGCAGGACGCGCGGCAAGTGGAAGGGCCGGATTTCCAGGGCGAGTTTGCCCGATTCGATTTTGCTCACATCCAGGATGTCGTTGATGATGCGCAGGAGGAATTGGGCCGAGCTGTGCGCGATCGCCAGGTGCTTGCGCAGGTGGCCCGGCAGGCCGCTGTCCTCCAGCGAAAGGCCCAGGAAACCGAGAATCGAGTTCATCGGCGTGCGGATCTCGTGGCTCATGTTGGCCAGAAAGATACTTTTGGCGCGGGCGGTGGCCTCGGCCTGGTCGCGCTCTTTCTGAAGCTGGTTGGCGCGCCGCAGCTCTTGCGACACCAGCCGTTCCTTCTCCACCAATTTGCGTTCCTGGTCCAGTTCGCGGTTCTTGCGCGCCAGTTCCTCGGCCTGGGCGCTGGTACGTGCGCGAATGAAGGTGCCCACGAGCGCCAGCGCGAACAGGGCGTAGGCCGTCTTGGCCCACCAGGTCTGCCAGGGCGCGGGTAACTTGACGATGCGGATGTCGGCCCCGGTTTCGTTCCAGAGCCCGCTGTTGTTGCTGGCCTTCACACGGAACCGGTACTCGCCGGGCGGGATGTTGGTGTAGGTGGCGATGCGGCGCTGGCCGACGTCGTTCCAATCCGAATCGAAACCTTCCAGCCGATAGGCGTATTGGTTTTTGCCGGGTGCCGAATACTCCAGGGCCGCGTAGAGGAACGAGATGACGTGGTCGCGGTGGGTGAGGGTCAGCGAAGCCGCGGTGGTGATGGATTGCGGCAGCAGCACGCGCTTGTCGAGAACCTTCCCGATCTGAACCGGTTGGTTGAACATCAGGAAATCCGTAATCACCACCGGCGGTGCATAGGGGTTGTCGACCATGCGATCGGGTTGGAATCGGTTGAACCCGTTCATGCCGCCCATGTACATGGTGCCATCCGGTGCGGTGTAGAAGGCGCCCCTGTAAAACGTGATGTTGTGCAGTTCCTGAAAGTCGTAGGTCTGAAAGTGCCGGTCCCCGGGGTTGAAGCGACAGAGCCCACTGCCGGTGGCCAACCAGAGCTGGCCGCGCTCGTCTTCCTGAATGCCGTAGACCGCGTCGTGGGGCAGTCCATCCGGCTCCTTGAAATGGCGGAAGGCCTGGGTGTCAGGATCCAGCCGGTTCAACCCGTTTTCCGTGCCGCACCACAGGGTGCCGGTTCCGTCGCGATGAATCGCCCAGACCATCGTGTCGCTGAGGCTGTCGGGATTGTCCACATTGGCGAAAAAGTGTTCGATTTCAAGGGGTTCGGCCCGTTTGTCCAGGCGCATGCGGAAGAGTCCCTCGGTGGTGCCGATCCACAGCAGATCGGCGTAGTCCTCGTGAAGGGAGAGTACCGGTTCGGCGGGCAGGCGCATGGCCGCGCCGGGGCGATCGGCGTAGCGAATGAACGCCCCCGATTCGGGGTCATTGCGATCCAATCCACCTTCGGTGCCGATCCACAGTCGTCCCTGACTGTCCTGGTGCAGCAAGGTGATGTGGTTGTCGCTGAGGCTCGAGGGGACCTCCTCGTCCGAGAGGAAGTGGGTGAAGGTCTCCGTTTCGCGGTCGAACCGGTTGAGCCCGCCTTCGTCGGTACCCACCCAAAAGTCGCCGCGACGGTCTTCCAGAAGGGCCGTGATCTCGTCGTTGTTCAGCGATTTCGGATCGTTCGGGTCGTGGCGGAAGTGGTGGAAGTCCCGCGAGTCGGTATCGAACCGATTGAGGCCACCGGCCTCGGTGCCGATCCACAGGGTGCCCTGGCTGTCCTCGAGAATGGCCTGGACCCGGTTGTGGCTCAAGCTGGCCGGGTTGCGCGGGTTGTTGTGGAAGTGTGCGAACTGACGGGTGCGCGCGTCGAACTTGTTGAGGCCGCCGCCGTCGGTGCCGATCCAGACGATGCCCGATCGATCCTCGAAGAGCGAGCTGATTTCGCTGTAGCTCAAGCTTGCGGGGTTGAGGGGATCGGTGCGAAAGCGGATGAATCGTTCGCGATCGGGGCCGATCAGGCTCAGGCCATACAAGGTGCCGACCCAGACGAGGCCCTGCGCGTCGCAGTGAATCGCGTTGACTTGATGGTGGCTCAGGCTGTGGGGATCCTCTTCGTGATGGAGGTACTGGTGGAAGTCTCCCGTTCGCCGGTCGAGGCGCATCAGGCCGGAGGCTTCGGTCCCGATCCACCAGACTCCCGCAGCGTCCTCGACCAGGACGTTGATGTCGCTGCGTCGCAAAGGATGATCGTCGGGGAGGGGTTGTTTCAGCGAGGCGGCATCGTTCTGTATGTACCGGAGCAGGCCCGCGTCGGTACCCAGCCAGATCGCGCCGTCTTCCGTTTCGCGAATGGCCTTGACGCTTTTATCGGCAAGGTGGCGCGCGAGGTCGGCCGGGAGCGGGATCGCTTTCCAACGGCCGTCCTTGACCCAGAACCGGACCACGCCTTGCTCGGTGCCGACCCAAAAGGTGCCCGCCTCATCCTGATACATGGTGAGGACCAGTTCCTCGAGCCGTTCCAGGAAGGCATCGGGATCCTCCGCTGGATCTGGTTCCTCCTCGTCCTCCTCGTCCTCCTCGTCTTCATCCCCCGATTCTTGGCTTCTGGTGGGTGTTTCGCGTTGCGAGGCTGGGGAAACGAAGCGCTCCAAGTGCGGATCGTAGGTGTTCAATCCTCCGTCGGTGCCGATCCACAGCGAGCCTTGCGCATCTTCGAAAAGCACGGTCACGTTGTTGTTGCTCAGGCTGAAGCGGTTTTTGGGATCGTGGCGAAAGCTTTTGAATTGGTAGCCGTCGAACCGATTCAGGCCGTTTTCGGTCCCGATCCAAATGAACCCGGTTCGATCTTGAAGAATGCAGGTCACGATGCCGTCCGACAGGCCCTGCTCCACCGAGAAATGGGCGAACGAAAGGTCCTTCAAGGAGGCCTGGGCGCAGAGGGGTTGGAAGCGTTCGAGGAACGCGGGAATCAACAGCGAGAAGAACAGGACCTGGGGCCAGAGGGAACCGGCGCCGCTCGTTGGTCGTTCGCCGCATGATTCTCGACAGGTCGACAGTTCCAGCCGCGCCGCAGAATCGCGGTCATCGTGATCGCGGCGTCTCAGCATCGGGACCACCGGTTGGGTGAGCCGGCACGGCATCCTGCAAGCGGACTGACCGCGTTCGAACATGGGAAACACATCGGTGCTCCTGGGGCGTGGGGAGGATTGGGTTCGTGGCCTGGGTGGGGTCTTGGCCACGAAAGGCGGGTCGCCGTGTTTTGGGGACAGGTTCGGGATGGTTGCGGGGCGGTTCTTCTCCTTCTTTCGACCGGGATCGACAATTGATTTAGACCCCGACCCGTCGAAAATCCGACGTGGCATCACTTATTTGAATGTCAGCATCGCTTTGTCGAACTCTCGCGGTTTTGCGCACGGGCTCTGCGATCTCCGTGACCACTCTTGAAACAAAGTTGCTCGGAGTGCCCGCATACCGAGAGATTCGTCGTGCCCAGTAGGTACATCCGCCGGATGTACTTTTCGAAGTGATCCAGGCTTCGCAAAATCAAGTGGTAAAAAAGCGAAGCAGATAAGTCGGGCATCCAGATCTCTCGATAGCACTAAATATTGCTGCTCAAATACTTCGATTGGTGGAGCAGGGCCGGTAAGGCAAGCTGTTCCACTTACAGGCTTTGGGTCTCTTTCGCGCGCACGGGCTCTGCGATCTCCGTGACCTCTATTATGTAACAAACTCTGTAAAGCTCGAAGATAAAGATAAAAATATAAAAAGGCGAATGTGCGGGGAGTTCGTCGAAAAACGTCGGCCCGGCGGGCCAACCTACTGCAACGACGCCCCTCTCACAATTGCGGGAACTCCAAGCAATTCGCTTCGATTAGTTACCCACCTGAAACCCGGGCCCCCGGCCTGGGCGGCGACTCCGTGGTAAAGGATCTTCCCCTCTCTCGAAACCAGACCGGGTCGGGGTCGACATCTCCTTCCGACACTCAGCTTGCGCTCTCGGACGCGCCGGCTTCTTTCGGTTCCTCCTCCACCGGTACCAGCGGCAGGCTCAGGTAAAACACGGCGCCCTGTCCCGGCCCCTCGCTCTCGGCCCACACGCGACCGTTCATCTCGCGCATCGCGTTGGCGCAGCTATGCAGACCGAATCCGTGACCGTGTGGTTTGGTCGTGTAGCCGTACTGAAAAATCGTGGTCAACTCGTCCTCTTGGATCCCGACGCCGTTGTCGCGCACGCTGATTTGCACCGTCCCGTTCATCACCCGCGTGCCGATCCAGACTTGGCGGTCGTCTTCCTCGTTCGCGGCAAGGGCCTCGCGTGCGTTTTCCAAGAGGCTGAGGAAGGCGTAGGAGAGTTTGGTGCGAATGCCCTTGATGGTGGGGATCTCCGCCATGTCGCGGTTCAGCCGGATGTGGTAGCGCTCTTCCAACTGGGCATCCGCCAGCAGGATGTCGGTCAGGATTTCGTTGATGTCGAGCGGTTCGTCGTACTGGATCTGGCGAGCGAAGTTGGTCTGTGCGGCCAGGGCGTTGCAGATCTGGTCCACGTAGTGTTGCAGGGCGATCAATTCCCCGCGGAATGTCTTGTGCTCGTCGATCAGCGCGTCGCACAGCTTGATGAGGTAATGGGTGAACTGTTCGAGGCCTTTTTCGGACGACACCCAATCGCGGAAGGCCTGGCCTTTCTCCTCGATCAATCGCTGGCGGATCTTGGTGAGCCTTTGGGTCTTGGAGTCCTTGACCCGCTGGTTGGCCGTTTGTACCGATACCCGAAGGCTGTTGAGTACGTTGCCGATGTTGTGGAGCACGCCACTGGCGATCTCGGCCATGCCCGAGTACCGGGCGCCCTCGATCAGCCCGCGTTGGGTGCGGCGCAGGCGCTCGGTGCGTTCGCGAACCTTGTCTTCCAGGGTTCGGCTGTACTCGCGCAGGTCGTGAATCATGGTGGCCAAGCGCTCCGTCAGGGTGTTGAAGGCTTCGGCCAGGGCGGCCATCTCCTCGCTGCCCCCCGGCTGGGCGCGTTTGTCGAGATCGCCCAGCACCATGGCCGAGGCGGTTTGTCTCAGGCGCTCGATCGGACGCCCCTGAACCCGCGCCGTCATCGAGGAGATCCAGACGCTGAGCGCCAGCACCATCAACCCTACGAGCAGCGCCGCTTTGGTGGCTTTGGTGACGCCCACCAGCGCCGCATCGTGGCTTTGGCTGACCACCACCCGCCAGTCCAATTGGGCGATGTCTTCGATGTTGACCCCGCTGCTGGTGCGCAACGGCGCATGGGCGATGAGGGCGCGTTTGCCGTGGAGATCGCGGCCGTGGTGCCTGTCCGGCGGTGCGGTGCCGAAGCGGGCGTCTTGCGGCAGGTTCATGGGCGAGTCGTCGAAATCCCACCAGGTCGTGTCCGTGACCGCGGTGTTCGCTTCGCCCGAAGCGATGATCAAACCTCGTTTGTCGACGAGATAGACCGCGGTCTCCTTGCCACGGCTCAGTTTCTGGAGGGCGCTTTGGATGGCGCGCATTTGGTAGGTGGAGGTCATGACCCCCGCGATGCGGCCCTGGGTCTTGTCCAGAATCGCCGCCGCGATCCGCAGGGAGGGCAATCCGGTCGACCGCGAGAACTGCAGATCGCCGAACCAACTGGCGCCCAAACCGCTGTTCCACGCCTCGCGCCACCAGATCTCGGTCGCGAACGAGCTGGACGGGGGCTTTTTGCCTTGGGCTGCGACCAGCGAGCCATGGCGGTCGGTGAGGAACAGGTCCTGGTGCGAGTGCTCGTTGGTGCGGAACCTGGCGAATACCATCATTTGGGCGTTGCCGCGGATATTCAGGATAAAGGGACTGTCGGGTGACTCGTTCTGCCAGCGCCGTTCCTTTTCGGCAATCTGGGCGCGGACCCGATCGGGATCCTCCGGATAAGCGTCGTTGGCCTGACGCAACCCCTCCTGAATGACCGGTTCACGACCCAATGCGACCAACTTGTACAGGTGCGATTCCAGGTCGTCGGCCACTCTACCGGCCGCGATCTCGGCCAGGTAGCGGAGATTCTGGCCGACCTGATCGATATGTGCGTCGCGGATGAGGGCCGCCAGCACCACGGTGACCGGAAGGACCGAGAGCGAGGCGACGCCGGTGGTGATCAGGGTTTGTTGGGCCGACAAATTGATGCGGGTGAAAAAGGGAGACTTGGGGCGCATCCGGTAATACCAAACCATCCATCCCAGCAGGATCAGGTGCATCGTGAACAGCGGAATCGCCAGGGCGTGCGCCCCGGGGAAGTCGGTCAGGACGCTGCGCCGGTTCGGCATGGCCACCAAGTCGACGGCGATCATGACGATCGCGCCGGCGAGCATCAGGCCCAGCGCGCTGGGGATGCGCCGCAATCGGTCGGCGATACACACTTCGAGCGGCACCATCAGCAACAGGAACGGGGCGATGTGGAGGTAGTCGGCCATGAACAGCGGGGCCGTGACGGCGTGGATGACCTGTGATCCGGCGAGCCACCAGATCGCCACGCGGTGTTTGCGATGGCGCAGGGCCAGCAGCCAGGAGAGGGTGTGTCCGGCGGCCATCAGGCCCGTACCGGCGAGCAGCCATGCGTACTGGCGGTCGCCGGTGCGCAGCAGGCCGACGATCATCAGCGCGAGGGAAGTCGCGGTTGCGATCGTCGCCAAGGCGGCCACCGGATAAAAGGGATGGCGGGGTCCCGCCCCCAGGATTCGATCCGGCCGAGCGTCACTCATGCTGAACCCCTAGGGCTGTTCGGCCCTGGCCAGGGTCGGGTCTGCAATGATGGCGTTCCGCGCCGATTCGACGTGCTGTCGACACGCCGTGGGTATGCGGGTTTCCCAATCGTGGAACGGCGCCAAATCCACGCCGCCGTTGGCGAGGCTGGCCGTGCGAATGCCGGGTTCCAGCTTTCCTTTGGCCAGGTCCTTCAAGAGATCCGCGACGGCGATGTCCAATTTCTTGGAAGCACTCGTCAACAGGGCGCTTCGCGCGATCGGAAGGGAATAGTATTGATCGCCGTCGACACCGATGGCCATCAGGTTCATTTCGGCGGCCACCACCAGCGCACCGTTTCCGCTGTTGCCGCCCACGCCAAACACCACGTCGGCGCCCTCCGCGATGAATTCACGGGCTTTGACCTTGCCCAGTTCCGGATCGTTGAAGCTGGGCAGGTACACGTTCAGAGTTTGGATGTCCGGATTGACCGAGCGTGCGCCGTTCTGGTAGCCGGTCACGAAGCGCACCACGGGCTCTACATCGGGACCGGAAATGGAAGCGATGATGCCGGTTTGGCTCATACAGGCAGCCAGGACCCCGGCCAGGTAGCCGACCTGGTCCTCGGCGAAATTCAGGCTGGTCACGTTGTCGAGCCCGCCCTCCGGGGAGTAGCAGTCTTCGATGTGGTCCGGACAACCGAAGCCCGGCTCGTAGACGACGTCGACGATGGCGAACTTCAGGTTCGGGTGGCGCCGGGCAGCCCGGGCGGTGGCGTGGCCCATCAGAAACCCGCTCGTGACGATCAGGTCCGGGTTCTGCCCCGCTTGATATTCGATGTGGGCTTCGTAGTCGAATTCACTGGAGGCGCTGGTCGCGGTCAGGGAGATCAGTCCCTGGCGCTCCGCTTCCCGGGCACCTTGCAGGATGTGGGCGTTAAACGTCTTGTCGTCATCCTGGCCGGTATCGAGGATGACCGACACTCGGGCCTTGTCGCCCTGGGTTTCGGGGGCCGGGGGCGCCGATCGATTGCAGGCCGTCCCCAGCCAACAGGGAACCAGCACCCCCAACAGCAGGATGCGAACGGTCCGCTGATGCCTGGGCGGAATAAGGGCTGCGTTCCAAGTGCGCCGGGGTCCGAGCATGGATTGCCTTCCGTATGTGCCGCTTTGTTTTCATTTTCGGTCGGATTCGAGAAAACATGAAGCACTCACGGAAGCTCGTGCACACCATGAAATCGGGAAAATTGTCAGATCGGGATGGAAATGCCCCCATCTCGATTCGCGGTGACTGCGGATTTTTACCATCACGGTCGCAGCAGGAACGGAGTTGTTCAAAATTATAAGTTGCTCGAGTGGTGGTTGAGGAGAACCTCGGCTCACGATACGGAAGGCAGGAAGCGACATGGATGCGGAAAGGGCAGGACAGTGTCTCGCCTATTCCGGGCCCCGATGCATCCGGGTTCCGGATATTTTCTTGACATCCAAGGCACCTGCCCTCGCGACGGGAACCCATGCCACGAGCGAATCGGCCGCCGAACCGTGGATTCGAAGGCCGATCGCTCGATCAGGGCGTCAGGTGTCGCCGATCTTGGTTTCCTCGTCGCGGCGCCACTTCTGGATCTGTTGCCAGAAGTGTTCGGTGAACGCTTCGACCTCGTGAGGCGGATACAGCGCGGTCACTTTTTGGCGAATGGCGTCCTTGGCGATGTCGGATCCGAAGAACTCCCACGTGATTTCGTCGAGATGGGCCAGGTGCTGGTCGCAGAACTCTTCGAACCGTTCGGTCTCGAAGTGCGCTTCGGCCAGGGTGGCGTACTGCTCCACCTTCTCTTCGAGGGAGGCCTTCTCGCGGGCGATCTCGAAGTAGGGCTCCCAACTCTGGTTGAGGCGCATTTTGCGCTCGGTCACCGCGCAGAAGATCGACCAGCGGATGTTGGCCTTGATCAGCCACGGGAAGTGCCAGTGAAGGGAGGTGACCTGCGAGTCCGGACAGGGATTGGCGAAGTCGATGGGATACCAGGTGCCTTCCTTGCTGAGGCACTCGCAGGAGTTGAAATCCCACAGGAAGAAGCTGTTGATGATGATGGTCAGTTTGCGCAGCCAATCCTGATCCTTGACGGACAGGGTGGAGGACCCTTCCACGTACCGACCGTGCAGCGGTGCGGCCGGATTGTAGTGGACCAGCTTGACCTGGGGACCCAGTCCGACACAGCGAATGAAGTGTTCGTGGGGGGCGACCGCGGCCTGCAGGTGCATTACGTGTTTGCCGCTTTGTTCATACGAGGCCCGCAACTCGCCGTCGTTGTCGATCTTGGTGACGCCGACCCAGCCGCCACCGTCGTAGGGCTTCATGAACATGGGATAACCCATCTTCTGACCGACCTCGCCCAGGTTGAACAACCGGGCGTAGCTCTTGAGGGTGTGGTCCAGGTCCTTGCTGCGCTCGTAGGATTTGGGCGGCACCATCCAGGTTTCCGGAATGGGCAGGCCCAGTTTCATCATGGCGCAGTAAGTGGTCTGTTTCTCCATGGACTGAACGGCCCAGGGATTGTTCAGTACGTACAAGTCATTGAGGATGATGGCCTTTTTGATCCATTCCCGACTGGTGTGGTACCAGTGGGTGAGACGATCCAATACCACCGCGTACTTGCAGTGCTGGCGCAGCGAATAGGGTTCGATGGTGACGCGCTCCACGTTGAAGTTGACGGTGTTCCCCTCGTGGGGAATGGCCAGTTGCAGCCTCCTGATGATTTCCTCATAGCAAATGGGCCAGCAGATATCGGCGCCCAGAGAGAGGCCGATCGTCTTGGTGATGTTGCCCATGGGTCACTCCTTGGTTGATCTGGATGAGTCGATGCGACTGGAAACGTACGTGTCGGTGCCGGCTCGAGACGCGGGGTCGGCGGTGGAAGGGGCACGTGAAGGCAGCGAGCGATGGCGAACCCGGCATGGGCACGAGGATCCCAGCGGTCGACCGCCCGACCGGTGCCCATGACCGGCGGGCGCATGGCGGCTCACCACGACCTGTGTCGCGATGGGCAAACCCTTGGTTTCCAATGTCCTGGCTAGGACACCCAGCGCTGCGTCGCTACCCGAATCGCACACCTTGGCTGTGAAACGACTGAACGTTCACCCACCGGCCTGGTGAAAAACCTATTCGTAGACCATCCACAGGGGACCGGGAAACAGCCATGACAAACCTTCGCGAAGGCGATCGCGCCAGTTTTCCCAGTTATGTCCGTCTCGAGCTTCCACGTATCTTACCATCATACCGCTGGCTTGAAGTAGGGGAACCAGCGAACGATTTTCGTAGATCAGCGACTCGTAGGTGCCGCAGCTCACGAACAGTTTTTCCGCCGGTTTGCCGCACTTGTCGCGAAACTGGTTGACGAAGGGCACGATCGGGTCGAAGGCCGGGCCGCGCTTGTGCTTGCCGATGTCGGTGAACGCGAAGGATCCCGATTGCAGCAGCAAGCGACCGAAGGTGCCCTGATTGCGCCAAGCGGTGTAGAGCGAGGCCACGGCGCCGAACGAGGCGCCCATCAGGCCGCGATAGGCGGGGCGCGGGTTCAAGGGGAATTTGGATTCCATGTAGGGCAGCACGCTCTTGACGATGAAGTCGGCGTGGCGCTCGTCGGCGGCGTACTCGCGCAGACGGTCGCCGGCCTGGGTGAGGACCACGATCATCGGCGGGATCTCCAACCGGTGGATCATGTTGTCCAGCACGGTCTGCATCGAGGCGTAGCGCATGTAGTCGTGGCCGTCGTGAACGATCAGCAGGGGATACTGACGGGTCTTGCGAAAGCGGGCCGGCAGGTACACCGAAATGCTGCGTTCACCGAGTGGCGTATCCTCGAGGACGTGGTCCTCGATACTGCCCGGCCGGGTATCGGGATCGTGGTAGGACCACTCCGGCGTTTCGTAACCCTGGGTGTGGCACACGGAATTGAATCCGAAGGGATCGCGGGCCACCTGGGGGTTGTAGGGGTCGTGGACCCAGTGGCTCTTGCCCTTGACCGTGATGTTGAACTTGTATTCGATGCGGCTGCGTTTGGGCAGGTCGAGCGTCAGGTACCAGAGGTCGGTCTTTTTGAGGCGGCCAAACTCTTGGGACGATTCGAGGCCGAACACCCAGTGCATCAGGTAGACGGCGTCCACCTGGCCGCGAAACACGAAGGTGATCGAGGTGCCCTCCATCAGCGGAAAATCGTGACTTTCGATGAAGGTGTCGATATCGGCTTCGGTGACCGTTTCCTTTTCTTCCAAAACTCTGATCGCCAGTGTCACGCTTCCTCCCCTGAGTGGTTGCCGTCCCCCGTTCCATTGGCTTCGGATCGCGCCGGGTCGGGGCTCCGGTGGCGGTCCTGTGGTGCCTCGAACCCTGCTAGATCTCTTCCCATTGCTCCAATTGGCCGCCGACGGAGAGCTTGCGGGTATTTTCGGTGGTGCGCCACCAGTTGCCGTCCCAATCGATGCGGTCACCCTCGTCCAGCGGCACGCAGATCGAATGGGAAAAACGGCGAGCGAAAATGCTGACGCGGTCGAGGCTTTCCAATTGCAGGCGCTTCTCGGCGTGGGGCAGCGGAATCAGGTTGCTGAACAGGCCGAGGCCGGACTCGAAGACCTCGGCGAAACCCTGACCCTGGGGCGGCGTGTCGTGGAACAACACGATGCGCTTGGCGAGCACCATGGCCCCGGCCGACCAGGCCACCAGGGGCTTTTGCGAGAGCATGGGCTCCAGTTTGAAGAGGCGCAGACGGTTCAGCAGGACCGCCACGTGGCCGCCGGCGATCAGGACCCCGCCGCAGCGCTCCAGGATTTCGGAAAGTTCCATGCGGTGGCCGGCGATCGAGGGCCGGTCGCTGGGCTGCCATTTGCGCTCGAATTCGCGATTGGCGCCGCGGATGCGCCGCAGGTGGTGCTCGTCGAGGTTGCGGATCGCCTGCAGGCTGTCTTCGATTTCGGGGCCGATGATTTCGTGGGGCCACTGGTGCTTGGCCATGAGCTCGTGGACCGCGCCCTGGGTCTTGCTCAGGCGGATGCGATAGATCTCCTGGAGGCGTTTGAGGAAGTCCTGGTGCTGGCGGTGGGCCTCGGTGAAGGTCGTGTCGCGACGAAAGACCTCTTCGCCCCGTTGGTGCAGGTTCAGGTTGACCGTCTCCATGCCGAGATGGGCATCCAACTCCTCCAGCTCGGCTTCGCGTTCCTGCCATCCCGCGGTGATGACCGCCAACGGGCCCTTCAAGTCGAGATCGGTGACCGCCCTCGCAATGGTCTGGTTGTGACGTTGCGGCCCTAAAAGCACCACTCTTACCATGGGCAACTCCCTAATTTGTCAAGGGTTTCGTGGAAATATCCGGTTTTGTGCACCCGGCTCTTCAAACCTCGTGTGCGCCGTCGATTCTCCGACCGGGACCGCTGCGCCCGGCTCAGGACGTTCGAAGGCGGGGAGGCGCCGTCGGGAACAGGTTCCGCGAGGGGTGGCGTACATCGCCCAACTCGACTTCGAAAGCCTCCGATCATATCAAATTTCCCTAGATTCCCAAGTAGTTTGTGCCCGTTGGGAAGCGGAGCCTTTTCTGGGATGGTTCGCGGGAATCGGTGGGATGGGCGGGTCCGATCGGCGGTATCCCCGCAAATCCCCATGCCTCGCTTGAATCTTTGTCTCGGGGTAGTAATTTTTGTTGAAAAGGGTTCTTTTCATTCTTAATCTTAGGTAGCTGTCGGACCTGGCCGAAGTCGGGGTTCGAAGCTCGGAAGGTTGGCTGCCAACCATTCCGAGTTGCGGCATTTTCCGTGGGAAGGGACCGGAGGGAACGGTCGCCATATTTTGTTCGGTTTTCCGATGCGCCGTTCGTGTCGGGGCCGGCGAAAGGGGGGGCGATCACATGGTGGACTCACCGTTCCACGTCGATGTCAAGGCCGGCTTTTCCAAACTCATGCCTTGGAGATGACACCGTTCATGAAGATTCTCGATCAGTTCATTGTCAAAACGCTTCCATTGGTTCCCAAACCGATCGTGGCACGTCTGTCGAAACCCTACATCGCCGGAGACAATCTGGACTCGGCGATGGCCGTTTGCCGGGACCTCAACGAGAAGGGTTTCAGGGTCACGGTCGATATTTTGGGGGAGTTCCTGACGAATATTGATCAGGCCGAGGAATCCCTGCTGGGGTACAAACAGGTGCTCGAGGCGCTCGTCGCAAACGAGATCGACGGTAATATTTCCATCAAGCCCACCTTCTTCGGGCTTTTACTTCAATTGGATCGTTGCCGGGAACTGTTGCACGAGTTGCTGACACTCGTCGCCAAACACGAAAATTTCATGCGGTTGGATATGGAAGACACGCCATGCACCGACATGACCATCGACCTCTACGATGCCTATCGCGAGGAGTTCGGACCCAAACGCGTGGGGATCGTGCTCCAGGCGTACCTGCGACGCACGATGGACGATATCGCCGCCATCACGGCGCGCGGCCAGTCGCATTTCCGTCTATGCAAGGGCATTTACGTGGAGCCTGAGAACCTGGCCTACCAGGGGTATGAAGAGGTTCGTGCCAACTTTCTCGAGTGTTTGAAAGCCATGTTCGACGCCGGGGCGTTCGTGGGCATCGCCACCCACGACGATTACCTGGTGGCGGAATCGGAAAAGATCATTCGCGAGCGTGGCCTGGGGCCCGAACACTACGAATTCCAGATGTTGTTGGGGGTCCGTGAGACGTTGCGCGACCAGATTCGCGCGGCGGGACACAACCTGCGCATCTACGTACCGTTCGGCAAGGATTGGTACGGGTATTCGGTGCGGCGTTTGAAGGAGAACCCGGCCTTGGCCGGAACCTTCTTCAAAGCCATGTTCATCAAGGGCTGACCGAAGGAATGCGGCGCCGTCGCGGGGGGCGGCGGTGCCGATTTCTGTGCCGGAAGATGGCGCCTTTGCAGGAATAGGGCTTCGCCGTCGGCGCTTGGCGGCGAGCCGGTAAAAAAAGCGGGAAACCGGAAACCAAGAAAGCCGGGAAGTGGGTTTCACTTCCCGGATATCGCGATCGATGATCACACCGAATGAATTGTGGTGGCTCCCGGAACGGGGTATACCCGTGTTTCCGCGATTGAACGGAGCGATTCGCGGCGGTGCGTCGCCGTTGGCCGGTCCCGCCGATCCGTTGGACCGCAGCGGCATCTCGGTACGACGCATTCACCCGAATCGCCCACCTCGATCTAGAAGGTCTTGGTCAAGCTCATCCAAACGTTGCGGCCCTTTCCACTACGGGTCGTGGTCTCGACGTTTCTCGCGTTGATGTACCGATCGTTGAATGCGTTGTTCACGCCGATATGGAATTCGAAAGATCGATCGAAGAACGCGTTGAAGGCTCGATTGGGTTTCCAACGAACCCAGAAGTTGCTGATGGTGAATTCTTCCGTCACGAAGAAATACTCGGTGCCCCTGGAGAAGATGCTCTCCGGATTTTGATCGGGCTCGAACCAGTGACTGACATCGCCACCCAAGATCACATCGATACTTGGGAACTTGTAGGAAAGCGAGAGTCGCGCCTTGTCGGCGAAGGCATTGGGCACTTTCTCCTTGGTTTCTTCATCGTACAGGTCCAAATGTTCGAAGGATCCGTCCGTCGACCAGTTGCCGATGTAATAGTTGAAGGAAAATTCGTAACCCTCGCGCTTGGCATCGTCGACGTTCTGATAGGTGCCGTAGGGGCTGCCGTCGGGGCTGTCACCCAAGTCCGGTAGGGTTCGAAAAGAAATCATCTGATCGATATCCCCGTTGAAGTACATGCCTTTGACGAGAATGCCCGATGTGCCGCCATTCAAGTTGTCGTTCAGATAGGAGAATCCGCCCTCGTATTCACCCGCGGTTTCCGGTTTCAAATCGGGATTGGGAAGATACCAGTAATGGGGATTCAGGGGGCCGTAGGACGAGGTTTCGTGCGGCGTCGGTGCGCGGAACGCCTCGGAATAGTTGCCGAGCAGTCTCAAGCCGGGCATCACTTCGTACGACACGCCGGCGCGCGGTGAGAAACGGCTTGCATCGTACCCTTCTTCGATGTGGTCGACACTGCGATCGAATTGATCGTAGCGACCTGCGATCAGTAACATGAGACGTTCTTCCAACAGGAAGATATTATCCTGGAAATAAAAACCGTAATCTTTGTAGTCGTTCGGCATGGATCCGAAATCGGACGGTACTCCGTTGCGGACATAGGTCGCGTCTTCTTCGCGGTTGTCGAAATCCATCCCTACCACGATGTGATGGGTGACGTTCGAGCCGATATAGGTGGCAATGTTCTTTAAATTGACACCGCGGCTTTTATCTTCGTTTTTGTAGTCCACCAAAATGTCATTCGACGTGTAATCGGCCGTGCGATCATAATATCCTTCGGATGAGTAGGCCTTGGCCGTAAAGTCGATCCAGTCCGAGTCGGGCTTGTAGTTGTACGTCAGGACGAGATCTTCCTGTCTCAGTTCACCGATCACGGGTCCGTCCTGGGGGAATTGGCCGTGATACACGGTCTGCCAAACGGTTTCGATATCTTCGTTCATATGGAAAAAGGAAAGCGACAAGTATTGGGTATCGGTGGGCCTGTACACGACCTTCCCGAAATAAGTATCGATGTTTTCGTCGTTTTCCACGGTTTCTTCTTCCGAATCAGCTGGTTCCAGATCACCGGTTTCGGCCTGTTTTCCAAACACCATGTAACTGAGCTTGCCGTTGTCGCCGCGTCCGGCCACGGTGGCTGAAAAGCTTTGATGTTCGTTGTCTTCCAAGCGAGACGTGATGTTGAACGAAAGATTCTTCGAGCCGGTCAAATAGTCGGAGGGATCCTTGGTGGTCATGCCGATGATGCCGCCGATCGCCCCACCACCGTGGGATACCGACGAAGCGCCTTTGACCGCTTCGACCTTTTTCAAGATTTCGGGCTCGGTGCGAAATGTCGAAATGTGATTGGAGAACAGGTTGGCCGATCGACGTACGCCATCCTGTTTGATGATGACCCGTTCTTCGGATTGATAACCAAATCCTCGAATGGTGAATTGTTGCCCAATGTTGCGGCTGTGACCACCACCCGTTTCGAACCCGGGAATCTGGGACAGGTTTTCGATGGTACTGCTGCTTCCGAGAAAGTCGTCACCTTCGATGACATCGACGGAACCGGGATAGTCCGCGATCTCCATTTCGGCCCGCGAGCCTATGACCGTGATCCATTCGTGGAACGAGATCATCTCCAAGATAATGGGCGCGTGGAAGGCTTGATTTTTCGCCTTTTTCACGGACACGACCATCGCTTTGTAACCATCGGCTTTGACCACGAGTAGGTAGGAGCCGGGCTCGATGTCGTCGAACGTGAATTCGCCGCTGTTGGTCGTTCGCGTATCGATCATTTTTTGTCGGGAGCTCTTGAGGTCGACGGTTGCCGAATGGACGAGGGAACCACTTTGGTCCTTGATAGTACCGTAGATGCTGTTTTCTTGTTGCGGACCCGCAATGACTGAACAAACCAAAAAAAGTGGAGTGATTAATATGGATGTGATCAGCTTCATAATCAGTCTCCTTCGAGAAAGTGAGGGGAGTGGCGCGACATGGGGACATAGGCATACTTAGATCGTGACGCACTGGGGTCATGCCCACGCGTTCTGCACCAAATCTCCAGGTCGAAAAACTCTTATGTTCGGGGCGGGTCGCTTTTGTCCGCTGCACACTGGGGGTGATATACAATAAAAATCAAAACTCTGATGTGTAGCTATCAGGTTGTATCTTCGGTCAACGAACCGCCCAATGGGGGCTACTTTAGCGCACTGATCCCCGATGTCAATCAGTTTTTGAGACTGAATCTCAATTTAGAAAGCAGAGCGATTTTGCATTGCCTCTTGGATACATGACCCACATCTGCGATTCTCTCGGATAGAGAAAAACTAGCTCAGGTTGAATAATTCATTGTCGTCGAAAGGGTGAAAAGTATAAAAACTGCTCTGGTTTTCACCCCGAACCATCCAGACCTTGGCACACTTCCGCGTCCTCCCCGAGCTCTCCCGAAACAAAGTGGTGCATTCAACCTGAGCTGGGTCTTGCCGTCGTCAAATCTTGATCAGGAAGGCAGGAATGATCGAAAACAGGAAAAGCAAGACCATGATGTGACACCAAATGCCGATCCTTTCCTGGTTTCCCATCTTCATGCATTCCTGCTTCATTTTTTGAATGAACGACCCGTGACCCTTCCCCAGAAACCAGGTGTGCTGTTTCTTTCTCGAAATCGAGCGGGCTGCCCCCGGCCCGGGCGGCGACTCTTAGTGAATAAATATCTTGCACCTACCAAACCACCCAAGCCCGGGCACCCCACCTCCAATCCTTTCGGGGTGCGATTTTTCTCTGAGACCCAAAAAATCGTCGGATGGAAATTAGTGAGCCGCGTCACGCTCGCTTCCGAGTGGGTACAGGGTATTTCGACGCTTTCCCGTAGCCACCCTTGTTCGCGACTTCATTCGCTTGCAAGGTTGGATGTTCATGAAAAAAGTGCCTACCATGCTCTATCTCTTGAATCCAGGCCTCGATCGTCAACACGGCATCATTTCCTTCAAACCGCTCGTAGCAACGCTTCTCGTCTTGTCCGTCTTCGCGGCCGTCGGTTGGACCGGCGCCTTTCGCGAAACGACCTACCGCCTCGCCTCGCTGCTGGTCCCTTCGGCAGGCACCACCGAACAGCCCATCCTCCTCCTGGGCCCCGAACCGGACGCCCATGCCGAGCCCGATTGGCTCGCGTTGTTGGACCACGTGACGGCCGCGGAACCCTCCGTGGTCGCGTTCCTGTTCACGCCCCGGGCACCCGCCACCTTTTTCAATCGGGCGCGGGCGCAGGGCAATGTCTTTTTCGCCCACAATTCGGGCCTCGCCGGCTTTCGGGGGCCCGCCCGTCCGAATCTCGGCGAAACCCTCGAACCCTCCGGAATCGAACTGTCCGGCGGGGATCGGCCGCTGACATTCAGCCTTCCCGATCTCGGCACACTTATCTATGAACGGGTCGCCCAAAGCCCGGCTCCCGGGCACTTCCGCTTCCACCTGGCCTCGATTTCCGGCGACGTGGCCAATGCGACCTACCGACATCTACTCACCGACAGCTTGCCCGAAAGTGCCATCCGCCACCGCGTGATCCTCGTCGCGCCACCCTCGGGCCCCTACCGTTCGACCATTGGTTCGGTGACGCTGCCCAATGGCGACCTCGTCGGTGAGGACGTCTTTTTCGCGGCGGGAATGGCTGCCATGCTCGCCGGTCACTGGGTGAGCGAACTGCCCACCTGGCTCGATCTCGCGCTGCTGCTGGTCACGCTCGTCCTGGCGGCCATCGCCGGGCAATTCCTCTACATCCGCGCCTTCATGAAGACCTTGGTGGTCACGGCCAACTTCTGGCTCTTCGCCTCCTGGGTCGGCCTTCTCGCATTCGGGATCTGGCTGCCGGTCGCCGAAATCCTGATCGGCCTCTTTTTGTTGTCGGGCTTCTGTACCCTGCAACGCTATTTCCTGATCATCGAGCGCGTTCGCCTCTTTCAGTTGGACTACGGCGAAATGGTGCGGCGCCACATTCCCGAGGACGTCGACGCCCATCGCGATCCCTGGCAATGGGCCAACAACTGGGTGGGGCACGCCGTGCCCGGCAAGCGCAGCCTCTTCCTGGAACTCCACCAGGGAACCCTGCAACGGCGCGCCGCCAGTGGGACCGGCGATGTACCCGTCGAGATGCAGTCGTTGGATCCTGGAAAGGAACCCTTCACACGGGCGCTCGCCAATCAAGGCCCCGTCCAGGTGCATCGGCTCCTCTCGGGTGGCGATGACGAGGTCCAGTGGCTCGTGCCGCTTTTCAGCGGGCAACGTCCCTTGGGTTTCTGGGTGGTGGCTTTCGACCGCACGAGCCCCGCGCCGGATGCGGCTGCCCTGGCCGACATCGCCGAACCCCTGACCGCTTGGCTGACCGAACAGATCGAGTCTCAGGGGCGTACCGGTCGCGTCAAGCGCCTGCTGCGCTATCACGTGGACGCCGGCTGCATGGTTCGCATGCGCGCCTTGACCGTCCTGCTCGAACAATACCTGCTGCGCCATCGAGCCACCTCGCCGCAAGTGGCCCGGTCCGGGCCTGCCGCGGACGTGCGCGCCTTCCAGCGGTCCGTGCCGCGATCCGGACGCCGGTCCCTCAAAGCCGGCGCTTGAGAGGGTGACCGTGGACATGTTTCCCCTTTTCCTCTTTCCGCCCGCCAGCCTGGCGGAATCGGTCATCACCACCGTGTGGGTCGGAGCCCTGGTGGTGATTTTCTTCAACCAAACCTTCGGCTGGTCGCTGTCGGGCTTGGTCGTCCCCGGTTACCTGGTCCCGCTGCTGATCCTCAAGCCGGTATCCGTCGCCGTCATCCTGGTGGAAGGCGTGACCGCCTACGCCCTGGTCCGCTTGATGTTCGCCGTGCCGGAACGGGTCGGCTGGTGGCACGTGGTCTTTGGTCGCGACCGATTCTTCGCGCTGGTCCTCTCCAGCATCTTCACCCGGCTCGCCTTCGACACCTGGCTCCTGCCGCAGTGTGCCTCCTGGCTGGCCGCACGGTGGCAGATCCCACTCGAGTTGGGATCCCAGCTTCACAGTTTCGGGCTCATCATCGTGGCCCTGATCGCCAACCAGTTTTGGAAGCCAGGACTGGCACGCGGCCTGGTCTCGCTGGGAACCTGCCTCTGGATCACCTTCCTCCTGGTTCGCTTCGTCCTGCTGCCGTTCACCAACTTCACGCTGGGGAACGTGGCCTACCTGTACGAAGATTTGGCCGCCGGCATCATGGGCACGCCCAAGGCCTACATGATCCTGGTCACCACGGCACTGATCGCCAGCCGCATGAACCAACGATTCGGTTGGGAATTCAACGGCATCCTGTTGCCGGCCTTGCTGGCGCTGCAGTGGTACCAACCGGGGAAAATCGTCCTGTCCTTCGTGGAAGCGATGTTCCTGGTCGTCTGTGCGCGTTTGCTCTTCGCTACCCCGCTGTTTCGCCATCTTTCCATCGAGGGCGGCCGCAAGATCCTGGTGTTCTTCAACCTGTCGTTTCTGTACAAGTACCTGTTGAGTTTTGCCGTGGCCTATTGGATGCCCGAACTCAAGGCGACGGATGCCTTCGGGTTCGGTTATATGCTGTCGACCCTTTTGGCCATCAAGATGTACGAAAAGTCGGCGGTGATTCGGATCAGTCGCGCCACCCTCCAGACGGCCTTCTACGGGACCTTGCTGGCCAACCTGATCGGTTTCGGTCTGGTGATGGTCCAACCCGTCGCGGAACCGGTGGTCGAACAGACCACCTCGGTCGAACGGGAACAAACGCCGGGCAGTCTGCTGGAAGCGCTGTATGCCGAAAAGCCACATCTCTACCAGGCCGCCGCGAGTGCGGGTCGCTTCGGTCTTCAGGTGGGCGATGGCACGGCCTTCGCGCGCTATCTGGCGACGTTGGACGAAGCCAACGGGAAGGACGACCGAGCGACGCTGACCGAGCTGTACCACCGGGCCGAACACTTCGGGCTTCGCGCGCGCCGGTTGGAGGATCGGTACCTGTTGCTGGCGCCGATGCAGACCGAATGGCGCTCGTTCGTCCTGATCCTCGACGCCCAGGGGACGCGTGACTTGATGGTTCAAGTACCGAAGGCGGTGGCCGAGCCGGAAACTGTCGAGGCAGGCCTCGAACTGTTGACCGCGACGGGTGCCCGGTTCTTGGCCATTCACGCCGATTTGACCAAGAAGCGCGACCCGGTCATCGAGTGTGCGCTGAATTCGCCGGTTGACGCCTTGTCGGGCGGTTCTCCGCAGATGTTCGAGGAAAAGCCGATCATTCGCGTCATGTTCAAGAAGCGCGAAATGGGCCTGGCTCAGATGGACCCATCCGCAGATCGCCACGTGCTGGTGGTTCAGGATCGGCTTCATCGCTCGATTCTCCCGGTGACGATCGAGCGCCGGTTCGGCGAACTGTCGCTGATCTGGGGTCGTCCGCGGGATGGGTGCCCTCCACTGAACGCCGGATCCGCCCATCTCCTGGTGTCGCGAGCACGCGTGTCTCAGTGGTCTGAGCGCTCGCGGCGCCGTCACCGTGCACCCGCCGAAATCAAACGGGTCTCCTCGGGGCTGGCCGAGTTCCTGACACGCCGGTTGGAGCGCAGGGCGACCGTCAAGCCCAGGCGCTCTGGCACCCTGAAAGTCGAGGAAATGCTGTTCTACGATCGCGAACTGGTCACACCGCTGATGACCGGCTTGGTGTTCGGGTCCGCCGAGGTCGGCGACGTGGCGGCGAGCGAGCGACTGGCGGGTCCCGCGGCCGGTATCGGCTATCGCGTCACGTTGGTCGAAGAACCCGACGGCCATGCCTATTGGGTCTTCCATCCCAAGAGCGACAAGCGGATCGGCTGTACCTTCGTCGTTCGTCAAAGCGGCGGTCGGGGTGCACATCTGCAGGTACCGCGTCCCTTCGGCGAAACCGGCACCTTCGGGTTCGGGCTGACCCAATTCCAGCAACTCGAAGCGGGCACCCTCCTGATCGGCGACGACCGCGCCGGCCCCGGCGGCAACGTGTTGGATCCGACGCGCATGGAGAATCGGCGCTGTGCGTTCAATCTGTTCCACCAGGTTTTGCTGCGCGAAAGCCGGGCACCACTGGACCTGGTTCAGGTGCGTACCCGCAAGGAACGCTTCACCGGGGAACCCCAAGTCGACCTGTGGTGGGACGGCTCGAGTGTCGTCGGTGCGCGTGCCGGCGGGGAGGCACCCTTGCTCGCGACCTTGCGCACGGAAGGATATCGGCTGGGTCGCGTGGATGGCCTACCCGAAACGACCGGACTGGAAATCCACAATCTCTATCAGGCTCGCTACCTGAACCAGGCGCGCGGGGCTTCGATGTGGGTGCTGTGGCTGACCGCGAAGGTGCGACAGAGCTATCGCGCCATGCCCAACCTGGAACTCGAGTCGGCCCGCATGGCCCAGTTGGCGGTGCCCCAGGAGACGCGCGACCTCAGTATCTGGCAGCCGCGATGGTCGTCGCGAAACCCCGAGCCTGCCCTGATTCGTCGCGTTCGCCATTACCAGTTGACCCGCGACCTGTTGACCCTCGGGGCGCTGCGCGACGGCGGTCATGTGATTCGCTTCCTTCGGGATCGCGGGACCCGTCAGGGATACTTGGCGATCTACGACGAGGAAGACCGTCCCATGCTGTTGGCCAACCTCAACCTGGATCACGGCAACGACGAGACGGGCTTCGTGAGTGAGACCGCCTTTCGGGATCTGGTCCATCGGCGGACTTCGCGGATGATCGGGAGGCGACCATGAGATCCCTGATTCGATTGATGTTCCTGCTGGCACTGACCGCGGTGGCGGTGTCGCTGTTGCGCGACCTGAAGCGCGATTGGATCGCCGGTCGCGGTTTTCAGAATCAATACCAGCGAACGCGCGATGCGGTATCCAGCCTCACCTATCGCCTGGATGAGGGCCACGACCTAGGGTTTGCCGTACCGCCGGCCACGACCAGCATGCGGTTGGTGGTCAATGGTGTGGTTGGCCGGAAGCACGCCGATCCCGACAAGGAGTTCGCGTTCGAGTTGGGTTATCGCTGGCGTGATGGGGAAGGGAAGGTGCTGCATTCGGGCACCTACCACTTCCTCAGCCGCATCTCGCGCGATCCCGCGGGCGTGGCTGAGCGACCGCCCCAATTCTTCGAAGACCGGCGCTGGCAGCCCACCGACGGCCGGGCTTCGATCTTTCACGTGGGGGACTGGGACGAGCTCCCGGAAACGTTGAGTTTCAGCCTGACGAGTCGCGACGCGGAGATCGACTACCTGGTGCTGCGCTGCTACGCTTTGGAACAACTGCCCGAGGACGAAGCCGGCCAGGCCTGGAATCGCATACCGCGCCGGCAGCGTCGGGAACTGGCCAGGGACAACATCTACCCCGCTTCCCGTTTGAACGATGCGGAGCGAGCGGGCCTGATGCGTACCCGGTGGCGTCCGTTGGGACCTACCGGCATCATGGGTCGGGATTACGCGACGCAAGCCCTCTACACCGAAGATCGCGCCAACCCGGTGCGGTCGTCGCATCCGCAGGCTGCCTTGGGGAACGGTTTGGATTTGGCTCCCCAACATGCCGCGACCTACGTTTTGGAAAAAACAGAAAACGCATTGCAACTCGAATTGGTTACCGCGCCCGACTCGGGTCCGGTCACGGTGGAGGTCAGTCAATCGGGCCAGGGGTTGCCGGTGTTCCGTCGCTTCGTGCTGGGTGGCGGTCGCCACGAGCTCGGCGACTGGTCCGCCGGGCTGCTGACCCTGCGGGTCGATCGGCCTGCGCACTTGGCTTTGTGGCGCGACGACACCCTGGTAAACCTTTCCGGTTTCACCACCCCGAGCTACCTGTCCGGGCCCGATAGGGTGCTGGAATACGGGTTCCATTCGGAGGCGGGCGCCGGCCTGCGCCTCGATCTGAGGGCGCCTGCCCCCGCGGATTCGATTACCTGGCAGTACAGCTTCCTCGACGAGCGAGGCCAGGTCCTCGCCGACGGCCAATCGCCCTATCTGCGTGAGCCCTCGCCTTACTTGATCGCCGAAAGCGACAGGCCGGAGTTCGATCGGCTATCCGATACCGCTCGATGGTTTTTCCGCTTACCCGCCGGTGCGCGCCATCTGCGGCTCGCCAGTTCGGCGCCACTTCTGGTTTCCGCCTACGTTCGCCCCGCGAATTGGGTGTTTCGGGAAGTGGAGGAACAGGGTGCCGACCAGTGGTTCTCCCTGCGACCGGAGATCGGCCGAGACGAAAAGGTGTTGATTCGCGTGCTCGACCGCCCGAGCGAGGTGGACGAAGTCGAGCGTCCGTGGCGAGCGGAGCCACTGCTGCCGCGTGGAGACTGGCTGGGTCATTACGTCTGGTTGTCCCGGCCGGAAGAACCCTTTCAAGAAAGCGATCCGCTGTCGACCGTGTACACGCGAACGCGCGTCAATCGAACCCAAAAGGTCCGGTTTCGCGCCAATCCCGGTGAGGACCCGTTGATCCGACCGGCACTGGTGTATTTCAAGGACGGCAAGGCGCCGGTCACCCTGAAGGTGTCCCTCGATGACGAAGTCCTGTTCTCTCAAACGGTTTCTGCCACTCATGGAGATATCGGACTGCCGCCCCTGAAGCAGGGGGTCTACCGTTGGCTGATTAGCTGCGACGATCCATCACTTCAGGTATTCGTCAATTACCGCAGGCCGGGCGGCGTTTATCGGCGCAAACGCATGGCGGCCCGACTGGGGCGGGAACCGCTGCGTTACCTGGTCACCAAACATCACGGGGGCGCCATGTCTCTCAAGGGCTGGTATCTTGGTCGAGAAAGCGGAGACGCGCCCGTGGAACTGAGGATGCGGCTGGAAGGCGTGTCCGGGGGCACGGGCCCGAGCGAGGAGTTCACGTTCACCGTACGCGACGAGGTTCTGGTGGGAGAGACCGGCCAAATCGCGGAAGCCCTGGTCGGCAATGGCCAGGTGCTCGCCGAGCACCAACCCTTCTACTTCCCCATCAAGGCCGACGTTTCCCCTGGAACTTACCGATTGGTGGTAGAAAACCGATCGGGACAAGATGGATACTTGTTGTTGAGCAAAATCTGGCAGACCGAGGAGGCCACGATCGCCCATGGTACGCACCAGCCCTGATCTGTCGAGAACCTGTCCTCATCGGACGGGTCGGGTCCTCGGGCCCATGTTGATATGGATCCTGGCCTGCTCCCTCGTCGGGGCCGGGACGCGAACGGAGAAGCAGGGAGACGCAATGGCCGAATCGCTTTGGAGCAGATGGCGGGCAAGTACCGTCGATGTGGCGGTCAGGATGCCCTCCTCGGGGGAACTGCAGCGCGTTCAGCGCCTGTTTCTCCAAACGCTCCGCGGTGACCGCGGACAGGAACTGCAACGGCAGTGGCGCGCGCTCGGCTGTCGCTTCGCTCCCCTGGGTGACGGAACCATCTGGATACTCGAGGAAACCAGGCGAGAAGGGCGTGGTTTCTACGCCTTTCGCCCGATCGAGGCCCTGCCGGTCGTGATTCAGGCCCCGCACGTGTTCCACGATCTCGGCAGCGGACCGATCGTGGCGCGACTGTTCACCGAGAACCGGTGGCTGGCCGCCGCGTGGAATACGGCACCGCGCCGGGCCAAGCTGGACGACGGTTCGAAATTGGACTTGTCCAATCGCGACGATACCTATTTTCAGGCGTTTACCCTTGCGGCCTCGCAAGTGATGACGCGCGGTCGGGTCGTGCAGATCCACGGCTTCGATGCAGCCAAGCGGCGTACGGCTCAGGGACGGAAATCGGCCGTCATTCTCAGCAGCGGCCAGCGAAAGCCAGGCACCACCCTCACCACGATCGGAGGGTGCATGACCGCCCTGGAGCTGGGCGAGGTGCGGCTGTTCGGGGTCGATGTCTTCGAGTTGGGTGCGACGCGCAACAAACAGGGCCGCCTGTTGCAGGGCGTGGCCGGCGTGGCGTTCGTTCACCTCGAGTTGAATCGGGCGACACGCGAACGACTCGAACGAGAGAGCTCCTTGCGTGGACGGATGGCCAAATGCCTGGCCGACCTGCGCGTCTGCCGTCACCCGCGACGCGGCGGCCGGTAGGTGACCATCCAGAAAGGAAAGGATCACAACTCCCAAGGTGGTTCGGCTGGATGGGCACGGTCTCAGTTCTCAGGCGTCAGGTATCAGCGAGATACTTATTCATAGGTCATTTACCGAAACCTGTAACCTGAGGATTGAGACCGGTTTTCATAGAAAGCCCGGCGACTCCGGAGACCCCTATCAAAATACCCGCCTTCTGGATGGGCAGGATATTGGGTCTCGGCAAGAACCTCACTTTGGGTGGTCGGCGATTCGTGATTCAAGAATTTGATTTTAATATAGTTATGTCTTCGTGCTCTCCGTGTCCTCGGTGGTAGGGAAGAAAAGGCCTCGGTTCGGGCGAAGTGAGCGAAGTAACATCGGGTTTCCGCCCGATAATGATATGCTCTTGATGATCACACCATGACATGAAAACGATGCGACAAAGGTGACATCACTTTGACGACGGATACCTACTATTCCAATGTGAATCCCCATCTGTTGAAACTGATTCCGAAAAAGGCGAACCGTCTTTTGGAGCTGGGTTGTGGTGGTGGGAGTTTGGGTGCCGCCTACAAGGAACACGTGAATCCCGAAGCACACTATCAGGGCGTCGAGCTCGTGGCGGCGGCGGCCCAGGTCGCCCTCCAGAAATTGGATCGCGTCATCCTCGGCAACGTGGAGGTCCTGAGCAACGAGGACCTGGACATCGAAGAGGCATCCTTGGATTGCCTGATTTACGGCGATGTGTTGGAGCATCTCATCGACCCGTGGAAAGAGCTGGCAAAGCGCAAAAAACTACTGAAAAACAAGGGTCATGTCCTGGCTTGTATACCCAATCTGCAACACTGGTCCGTGATCTATAAAATCATCGCCGACCAATGGGCCTACGAAGACAGTGGTATTTTGGACCGAACCCATCTGCGTTTCTTCACCCGGTCCGGCATTCAGGATTTGTTCACCTCGGCCGGCCTGAAAGTGATGCGCATGATCGGGATTCCCGAAAGTGTCGAGAGTGGGACTCCCTTTGTTCGCGGCCTGTTTCCGGTGCTGGAACCCATGGGTATCGACACCCAAAAGTTCGAAACGCAAGCCGGTAATTACCAATATCTGGTGAAAGCCATCCGCGTCATGGATCGTGAATCGGCTTGAACCGGAACCGATGGCGCTCGAGGGCGGAGCGCACAGGGTCCGGGCGCGAAGGGGCACCGCATTCATTGCGCGAGTGCGGTCAGGTAGACGGTTGATGATATATCATGTGTTGGTTTTTTGAGGTTTGTCGATCGTCTGAAAGGCGTTGAATGAACCTGTGAGCGACATCACTCCATCGAGATCAGGGTAGTCCCGCGAGGATCCGTAGTCATCGGTATGCAGGCGCTCGAATCGTGAATGCGCAAGAGAATCATGCAGTATCGAGGATTGGAGTTGGGATCATGAAGGACCCCTTTCACATTGTGCTGCCGTTACTGTGTCTGTTCGTTTCCAATATACCTTTGAACGGCTCTCCGGAGCCTTCGCGGATCCAGTGGGAGCCGTTGGCCTCCAGCCATCTGCTGCGAGGTGTCTCACCCACCGCGACCCAAAAAGAGTCCGTCCTTCGGCTGGCGCCGGGTGAAGAGACCCTGCTTCGTTTGAGCCGCGCGGACCTGCTCCGGGTGGAGCTGCACCAGGGTGCCTGGGCGCCGGACGAGCGCGCCGAAGATGGCCTGAGCATGTGGGTCGGCGATGAGGACGGCCTCTTCGCACGGCAGCGTATCGATGCCCTTCGCGGGGGAGCCTTTTCCAAACAGCTCGGGAAAGGCCATGTGTTGCTGCGCCAAGGCCGTGACAGCAAAAAAACCGCCCGACTGGTGCTGTTTCGCGGTCGGTCGATCGGCTTCCTGGAGGGGCTACATTGGAACCCTGTCGCACAGCCGTCGCCCAAAGGGTATCTGGGAACCGAGGATGGACCGGGTACACGCCTCTATTCCGCGATTTCCACCCAACGCCCGATGGTCCTTTCGGTGGAAGGACCCGCGCGATTGCGCTTGGATAGCCGGGCCCTGTTTCCCAACGGTGGAAGTGGCGCGTCCTACGATCTACTGATTCACGTGGACGGTGAGTGGCGCGAACGATTGGTGTGTTACGGGTCGCAGTCGTCTTCGCTGACCTGGCGGGACGAAACGGGCCGAACCGTGGGTGTCGGTTCACTTCAGCGGGGTTACCTGACGTTGCCCGAGGGTGTTTTTCAAGTGAGTGTCACACCCACCAGCGATGTGTTGTTGAACCTCTCCAAACAGGGTGGGCCGCCCCTGCTGCTCGATCGAATCAACGGCGTGGTCCGCGATGTGCCGGCCCCCCGCGTCGAGGACGATCTTCGCAAATGGGTGGTCCGGCCCGAGTCCGATCACCAGAAGCGCGTCCGCGAGGTTTTCGATCTGGCCCGGAACGACGAGGTACGTGAAGCCGGTCTGGCGGCAGCGGCCTTGCTGGACCAAATGGTGGTACAACACGGTGGCGACGGCGCCTGGCACCTTTGGGCCCATGAATTCCGCCAACGCTGGACCCATTTCCGCACCTACCTGCCGGAGCGTGCGGATCGGCTGGAACCTCTGGATTCGGACAAGTTCCCGAACCTCCAGTTGGCTCATGGATCGGGAACCCTCGAGTACCGTATCCCGGCTCTGCCGTATCCCACCGAGGTACGGCTCCACGTTCGGCCGCGCCAGATCGGGGAAGCGATCGAAGTCGGTGCCGTGTTCGGCGATGCGGAACCGATTTCGTTGCGTTTGGATCCGAACCACGCGACCGATGATTTCGGGGGCTCCCGTCCGGTCAGCCTGCGCATGCGCGTACCCCCAGGCGTGACGCGTGTCGCCTTGACGTTGCCGAATTCGGTCGGCGTGGCCTTTCAACTGGCCCACGGTCGCACACCGCGCCTGGATGAACGACAACTGCATTGTTACCGCGAGCTGTTGGGCGAGGCGCCACTGGGATGGTTTCTCGATGGGCGCCCGACCGATGGCGAATCCACTCCCGAGAGCCTCGCGGCGAGACTCCTGTCCCGACACTTCAGTCACTTGGCCGAGTGGCTTGGTATCCGAGAAACGGACTCCCGGCATTCGGCGACCGCGCATTCCGTGACCGACCTCGACGCGGCCTCCGCGACCCGGTTACGCAATCGAGCCGCGAGCCTCGAGCGGTCGGGGGACTCGATGGGTGCCCTAAAAATTCGTCGGGACCTGGTCCTGCTCGGTGGCAGGGAAGAGGACCGGCTGAACCTCGCCCATGTGCTCACGGACTTGGGCGAGCACTATCTCGCGGAACGACAACTCAAGTGGTTGGTGACCCACGCGGACGCCGCGGAGGTGCGCCGTCGTGCCGTCGACACGCTCGAAGTCCGCTACCGGCGCTTCGACCAGGGGCGTGGCCTGCTCTCGCTCCATGCCGCTCACTTCCGACGTGAAGGTGATGTGGCCGCCTTGCGTCGCTTGACCGCGGTACTCTCCGAGCGCGGGGAGTTCCGACTGGCCCAGGACGCTCTGGCCCTCGACGATGCCCCGGATCCCGAACTGGCCGCCGGCGTCGCGCTCGCCAACGAATCGTGGTCCGCTTTCACTCGCGCGCTGTCCCAAATGGACACTGCCTCCCGTGCTTTTTGGCGAGGTCGGCGAGCGCTTGAAGACGGTGACGAGACCAAAGCCATCGAATCCTTCATCGCGGCCGGTGCTCGCGGCCAGGCTTGGGTTGCCTATCTCCAGGGTGACGCCGAAATCCGGCAGAAGTCCACGCAAACCGTGGAACAGGCCTTTGCCGCCCTTCTGGCCGACGAGGCCCATCGGGCCACCCATCCCGGTGAACGGGGCTGGGTGACCGATTTCGGCCTCGCGAACGGCTACGCGGAGAGCAGAACCCTCTATCACCGGCGCCTGAACCGCTATCGCCAGGTCCTGCGCGCCACGGAGGATCGGCCCTTGACCTTGCGGGTCGACGGGCCGGCCAAGTTGCAACTGGCCCTGCGCCACCATCTCGAAGAGGACGAGGCCCCTCGGCCGGACAGCGGTTGTGCCTTGTGGGTCGACGGTGGCGTCCATTGGATTCAGATGCACCGCACCGAGCGATCGCAGGCCTATCAGGTTCTCGGTGAGTCGAGCCGAGTCGGCACCAACGCGTTCCACGAGGTGGATCTGGGGCCCGGCCATCACGAGCTGAATCTAAGGGTGACCGGTACGCCGGTTTTGGTCCGCGTGAGGCGCCGGGACGTTCGGCACCAACCGGCCGAGAGCCGTACCTTGCGCCGGCCTGGCGTTTTCGAAACCTGGAGTGCACGTGGCCACGCCGCCGATTGGCAATCTCTGGCGCCCGATCTCGTCGCCGCCTACCTCCTGCGAAAGCCCGAGCTGACCGATCATGAGCGCGCGCGGCTGGCCGAAACTCTCGAAACCCTACCTCCGGCCCAGCAATCGACGGCCGCCTACCGCATCGCTTCCGGGTCGGATGCCGCGGGTGGGATGCTTCGCCCCGACCAGCATCCACAAAGGCTGATGGCGCTCGATCTGGCGCGAAAACGGATGTTCGCACCTTCGGATGTGATCGACCCCCATCGCCAGATGCAGGGGCTGCTCTACCTGTTTCGCGAACCCGACCTGAAGCAGCGGGCGCTGGTGCGAGCCGCGGCCCTGAGCGATGCCTTCCGAGACGACCCGCGCCTGGACCCGCTCTTCGCCGCCTTCAAACGCGAGACCATCTGGCAGGTGCTGCGATCCGTCGACGACTATGCCGGGATCCGGCCGATCGACGCCCAAGCGCCCGCGGCGAACCAGTTCCTCCGCGTTCGCGATATCTTGCTCGGCGATCCGGAACCACGCGTCGTTCGGTTGTGGGATCGGCAGTCGCTGTTCCTCACCGCCGGTCGGCGCGGGTTCACGTTTCCCAAATTCCGGGCGCGCACCGTGTTTCCGCTGATGTCCAAACCGATCACGATGCACTACCGGTTCGACCGCGGCGCGCGCCATCAACTGGTCTTGCCGCCGGGCGACGGGACCTGGCAGGAAGCCGGGATTTCGGTACCGCCCGGCGTCGCGCAACTGGAAATCACGGTGGCCGAGGCGCCCGCCAACCAGGCGTTGGAAATTTTGTGCGAACCCGACAGGGTGCGCTGCGCTCCCGAAAGGCCCCGCAACTTCATGGCCGCCACGCGGGGTCAACCGTTGAAACTCAGGCTCTTCGAGCCCACCTGGTTGCGGGTGGAGACGTTGGTCGGCAGGAACCCCGTCACCAGCTACCGTTTCATTCAAGACACGCCCACGACCCTGATCCTGAAGCCCCGCGACGGCGAGCGGCAGAGCTTTTATCGGCTCGCCACCCGCCGTTTTCGCCGTGAGGAAGATCAGCGTCCGGCTTCTCTGGAACGCATGGACCTCTACGCGGCTCGCCCCTTCTTTCAGGTGGCCCCTCAAACCTTCGACTTCGATCGGTGGGAACCCGAGTTTCGGCAGGGTGAAGTGGGTCCCGACAAGACCTGGGACCTTCAGGTCGGTGCGCGCCGCCGTGAACAGCCACTGGACGAAGAACGCCCGGACGGCAAGGACGAGTTTCGCACCGTTCAACTGGATTGGCGCTCGCGCGACCACCTCGATGCCTGGCGTTTCCGGCTGATGGCCCGTCAACGCGAATTCGACAACCATTCGCTCGGGCTTGAGGGACTGCACGCGATGCCGCTCTGGGGCGGGAACCTGAAGACTCGGGCGCGCCTGTTCGGGCAGCGCGTCACGTTCCAAACCGCGAGTCAACCGGATCGAAACGAATGGTCGGCCGATCTACAGCTCACTTGGAACCGCTACTTTTCGTTGCCGGGACGGTGGCGCCATCGTTTCCAGGCACAGGCCTTCGGCCGCCACCTCAGCCTGGACCAGATGCCTCGGGACATCCGCGGCGCGGTGGATTTCGACGTGTTCACGCGCTACAAGGATCAACACAAATCCGGTTTGCGCCTGAATGAACGCTTTTATTTTCAGCCCTATGCCGACGCTCGCCTGACGTTCGACCTGAACCTCACCACCAATCCGGATGTCTTCGACGATGTCGATTCGATGGGTTACCGCGTCGGTTGGGATCAATTGATCGGTCCCTTGGAGGCTTCCGTGTTCAGCAGTGGCCGCCATTTCGGCAAGGACGAGCACCGAACCCGCGCCTATTGGCGCCAGCGCCACGGAATCGATTTGCGCTGGCGGCGCCAACAGCGCGGTGCGCGCCGTCTCGAAGCCGGGATCCGCTTCCAGATCACGGACGCGGAGAGCCGGGGCTGGTCGATCTATCTCAGCCGGCTCTGGGGTGCACGCGGCGATTACCGGCATTACGCGGCCGGCGACGTCATGTTCCGTGGGTTGAAGAGCGAGCACAACGCTCGTGTGGAGGCACGCCTGTGAAAACCGAAACCGTCTTCCAATGGCTGAGCCAGGACCTGAGCGAGCTCGAGCTGCACATGCAGCGTCCGGCGTTGACGGCGCTTGCCGGTGACTTCCTGCGTCACCGCGAGCATCGGCCCGAGCGGGATCGGGAGCCCGACCCGGTGCTGGCGCTGCTGTATTTCCTGCGCGCCCGGGTTCAAGCCATGCCGCAACGGATCCTGCAGTTGAACCAGCGTTACGAGGTGTTCAGCCGACGGTACCATGCGGCCACGGCTTGGCAGCGCCGGCAACACCTGTTGGATTTCGCACGAGACCTGGGAGCCGATCGGCGCCAACTCAAGGCCGATGCCCGTGCGATCGGACGCCACCTGGATCACGAGGCGCTGGGGGATCGCTACCGGCGTCGGCGATCCGATCTGGAGCACCAGTGGGTGTGGTTGATCGGCCGGCTCGGCGCGTTGGCGGCACCTTGGTACGGTGCCGCCGGGCAACGGGTGGAGGACCATTGGTATCCGTTGAGCTGGGAGCAAATGCTCCATCAGGCCCAAGCCTATCGCGACAATCCCGAAGTGGTGACGGCGGCCTTCGAGGTCGTCGCCGACATGGTGGTGCGCATGCCCGTGGAAGTCGCCCACGGGCTGTTCGATCAGCGCGCCAAGGTCGCTCTGGCGGGCTACGCCGGGCACGGCGATCATCCGTTGTGGGCACGTTGCGCCTGTCTGCGTCTGGTCGCGACGCTCGACGGCGATCGATTCATGGACCTCGCCTACGATGTGTTCGCCACACCGGATCTCGATGACATGCGCTTCCTACGGGCGCGGGTCCTTTCGCTGCTGCCCCAGGTCGATCGCATCGATGCGCGCGGTTGTCTCGTGCGCAAGGCCCTCGAGGACCCCAGCGAGCACGTGCGGCAGGCCTGTGTCTCGAGTCTGGTTCGTCAGCCGTTGGCGGTGATCGCCGACCGCTATCCGGCCTTGCTGTTCGATGACGAGGCGGAATCGGTGGCCGGTCGTGCCGTCTTGGGGTTGGTCGAGCTTGCCGAACGTCGAGAAACCCGTCCCTGGGCCCTGCGGGCGCTGCTGCGGGCGATCGGCACCTTCGACCGTGGGTTCCCCGCCACTGCGGCCTTGGCCGCCTGCGTCCCGATGGTGGCGGTTTGGCGGCGTCGGCAGGTGGATGCCGTCGGCGACGTGGTGGCACTGCTTCAGGGCGCGGTGGTTCAGGCTCGGGAGAGCTATGTCGAAGAGGCGCAGCGTCGCAAGGCCGGCATGGTGTTCGAAGCGCTGTGGTGTGAAGGAAACGAGGTGGTTCGGGCCATTCGCGATCGGTTGCGGGAGCTGACGCACGGGCTGGCACCGGGCAAGCGGATAAGGATTCCGCGCGAGTGGTGCGGGGAGCACATGCGTCCGGACCTCGTTCGCATCCTGGCGGTTCTGGTTCAGGATGACTACGGCTTCGATCTGGAGGGGTGTCGCGGTCGTTGGTATGTGCGCAAGGGGCCGGTCTTCGGATTCCGTTGGTGGCGGTGGTGGCACGAACTCACCCATCCCGCGACCGACAAGCGCCAGGGGCACCGCCACACCGTGGGGCGCCTGTCCTTCGCCGAAACGCGCGTACCCAGTGGGCTGATGGCGGAGTGTTCCCCGACCAAGGTTCCCGGGGAACCGCTGCTGATTGCCGGCGAAGGAGACTGGCGGCCCTTCCTGCCCCTTCCCGACGATGTGCTTTCCTGTCTGGACCTCGGGATGGGACGCCATCGCGTGCAGTTCCACTGTAGCGAGGGGCTCGTGACGCTCACCGCACCCGAGCGGTTATGGAGCCGCGTGCGTGCGGCGTGGAAGCTGACGCGGGGATTCGCCCACTATGCTCGATTGAGGAATTGGCAGGAGTGCGATGGCTTCGCGCCCAACGCCTATGCCCAGGCGCTCCGCAAGTTGGGTTTTCACCTTTCGATCGAGAGTGGCGATACCCGCAAGCCGGTGGATTCGGGCGTCGCCCGCTTTTTCGCGGCCGCGACACCCGCCATGGGCCTGTCGGAACTCTGGACGAGCTTCAAGGAGTACGCGGTCCAAATCTATGAAAACCAGCTTTGGGATCTCACACTTTTTTGCCTGCTGGTACTCGCGCTGTTTCTGGCCCGTCATGCCTGGTCGTTCTATGCCATCCGTCGTGCCCGCAAACGCATCGGCCTCGTGATCGGTGGTTGGGGCACACGCGGAAAATCAGGGACCGAGCGCCTCAAGGCCGCGCTTTTCAACGCCATGGGGAAACGGGTCTTCTCCAAGACCACCGGTTGCGAAGCCCGGTTCATCTTCGCCGACACCTATGGCCGGCAATGGGACCTGCCGTTGTTTCGGCCTCACGGAAAGGCCTCGATCTGGGAGCAGGGCGAGGTGGTCAAGCAGGCGGCGGCCATGGGGACCGATGTATTTCTCTGGGAATGTATGGGTTTGACGCCCGAGTACGTGCGCACGTTGCAGCGCGGTTGGATGCGCGACGACCTGGCGACCATCACCAACACCTATCCCGATCACGAAGATTTGCAGGGCCCTTCCGGATGGGATGTGGCCCGCACCATCTCCATGTTCATTCCGGAACGCTCCCGTCTCTTTACCAGCGAGACCCAAATGAAGCCGTTGCTCGAAACCGAGGCGGCGCGCAAGCACAGCCAATTCGACCACGTCGGCGAGTTGGACGTGGGCCTGCTGCCCCAGGATCTGCTGGACCGCTTTCCCTACGCGGAGCACCCGAACAACATCGCCCTGGTGTTGCGCATGGCCGAAGCGCTCGGACGCCCGCGCGATTGGGCGCTCAAGGCGATGGCCGATCGCGTCGTGCCCGATGTGGGCGTGTTGAAACAGTTTGCCGCGGCGCCGGTGGAGGGACGCCGTCTGGTCCTGATCAACGGGATGTCGGCCAACGAGCGCCTGGGAGCCCTGACCAATTGGCGGCGGCTCGGGTTCGACAAGCTGGATCCGGTGAAGAACTGCGACATCTGCGTCACCCTCCTGGTCAACAACCGCGAGGATCGCGTGGCTCGCTCCCAGGTGTTCGCCCAAATGTTGGTTCGCGACATGCCCGCCGACCACGTCGTGCTGGTCGGTTCCAACCTGCGTGGGATGCAGGGCTTCATCGACGCGGCCTGGCAGAGTTATCGCCAGGAGCTCTCCCTGTGGGACGGCGAGCGCGAGGCCGTCGCGTGTGCCCAGCGACTGGCGCGCCGTTTTCGCCTGGCGGTGGACGAAGCGATGGTGCGGGGAAGGCTCGCCGTTCAGTTGGCCGGCTTGGGCATGGCCGAATCGATGCGGGCTCGGGCCCTCGATCTGTGGAACCGGGATGACGCCTTGGCCGCCCTGATCGCGGAACACGTCGATGCCGATCGGGCCGCGTTCACGATGGCCTGCCACCGCGAGCTGATGCAGGAGTTTCGCGGGTGGAGCGAGATACGGGCCGCGTTGGCACGGGGCGACTCAGGAGATCGGGCCTTGGAACAACGGTTTTTCGATTGGGTTCGGGCCGCCTTGGTTCGTCGCCTGACGGTGATCGACGATCCGGCGGTGCAGGGCGGCGCCATCATCCAACGCATTCACGCCATGACGCCGATCGGCATGGAGAACCGGATTCTTGGCGTGCAAAACATCAAGGGACCGGGACTGGCCGTCATCGAGCGCTTCCAGAAGTGGGAGGAAACGGCGGCCACGTGCGCGCTGCTTCAGGCCGACGACCGGGCCAAGGTCCTGCAGGGCCTCTCGCAATTGCAGGAGCGCGACGAGGTCGGCTTTCTCGGCAGGCCCTCGGTCGCCGAGGCCATGGCGGCGATTCGTCTCGAGGCATGGGATGACGAGGTGCGCCGGAAATGGAACCAGGTGCACCGAACCTTCGCGGAGAACCGCGCGGCCGGCTCCCGGAAACGCCGCGAGAACGGCGATGCGGCCCGCTGGCTGATGGCGGGGTTGCGTTGGTTTGAAGCGTTGTTCGAGGCGGGCCAGGCCGTGAAACGGCGGCGACGGGCGCAGGCGATCTACCGAGATCTGGCCGACGAACGGATCGGTTACCAGCGAGCGATCACCGAGCTGACCCGAATCAACCGCGATCAGGAGCCCGATTGGTTGTACCGGCGCCTGACGGCCTTTTCGCCGTTCGCGGCGGGTTCGCGCGGCGGCAAGCGGCGGCGTTTGCCGATCGAATCGGTCAGGAGCCTGTGGCCGATTTCGCGCGGCTAGGAGGGTTTCGAGCCAATCGTTCGATCGACGTCAATCCAAGCTTTTGAGCCCGCCCGATTCGAACCAGCGCTTGTCGGCCGTGACCGATTTGGCGACCACCGCACCAATGCCCGATTTGGTTTCTTGCCAGACGTCGTCGTTCAACAGGCGGCGATGGAAAAGCAGGTGGCGGATATCCATCACCTGGCCGATATCTTCGAGCAGCTTCAGCACCAGGCGAATGGTGTCCACCTCGCCGATTTGGATCACCGCATCCAGCGACTGGCGCACCAGGTCCGGGCGTTCGTCGGCCAGGATCGGCAAAACCGCCTCGCGCACTTCTTTCTTGGGGTGGGCGATGATGGCTCGGAGTTGATCGTCACTGACCCGACCAAGCGAACCCATCTTTTGAAGTGCGCGCAGGAGTTGCGGTTCCAGGCCCTTGTGGGTTTGGATCGCCAGGGCCAATCGGTCGGCCAGATCCTTGTCCGTCGAGGCGGCCAGACCTTCGACGATACAACGCCATTCGCTTTCGTCGAACTCGTTCTTGGGTTTGCCGAACTGCTCGATCAGGTAATCCTCGATCCACTTTTCACCGGTGGGCGCCGTGCTCAATTCGGCCAGCATGGTCTGGCGCACGTTGAGGTAGCAGCGGTAATCGAGCAGCAGCGATTCGAGCACCTCGCGATCCTTGAGTTGCGGCAGGCAGTCTTTCCAGAAATCGATGTCTTGGCCGCATTGATCGACGATGACGCCGAACTCGGTCACCAGCCGGCGCCACTCGGCACCGTCGGCCTGATCGCCGGGTGCGAGCAGGCGCTCGTGGAGAAAGTGCAGGTTCTGCAGGTGCAGCTCCCAGAATCCGATCAGCTCGGCCTCCAGGAAGGTGCGTAGGTGGCGATTGGCGAGCGGCACGAAATCGATGCGCCGGCAGTACATGTCGAACTGTTTGTTCTTTTCGTCCAGGGACTTGAGCAGATTGCCCAGCTTCTTCAAGATCAGGCGCATGGTGACCGCACGGTTCTGGTCCAGGTTGCCGTAGACCCGTTGGGCGAAGGTCAGCCATTCCTGCATGCCGTTGCGCATGCGCGCCAGCCGCAGGCGAATGTCTTCCTTCGCGTTTTCGCCGAACAATTCCGCACTCTGGCGTGTGACCGCGGCGAGGCCGCGTCGCCAGTTCTTTCCGGTACGGGTCCAGACTTTGGCGGCCCAGTCTACCTGTTGATCCAGTTTCAGGTCGATGATCAGCGATTCGTTGCGCGCACTCAAGTTGGACTGGAATTCTTCCAACATGGTCAACCAATCCGGTTGAGGCTGGCGCGATTCGAAAAACGCGGTCAGGTACTCCGTCGTCCACAGCACCTCCGTGTTCGAATCGGTGACGGCCGGCATGCTGTAGCCCGGGGGAAGCTGGCTTTCGTCGCCTTGATTCAGGTGGCACCGCAGCAGGACGGCGCGGGCTTCCCAGGGTTTGTCCTCGCCGGATCCCTTGCCGTTGAGTTCCGTCAGGGCGTTGGGCGGGCCGGCCATGAGCAACAGCCGTTTGGCGTTGCGCCGCACGATGTCGTCCTCGTCGTGGAGGGCCATCATCATCAGAGGGTAGTCCTCGGGTTGCAGCAAGGCCACGCCCAGCTCCAACAGGTCGTCCGGGAGCGGGTACATCTCGGCCAGTCGGGGCCACAGCTCGGCGAAGAAACCCTTCGGTGCGTATTCGCGCAAATAGTTCAGGACGTGGATGTTGCGTGGTGCGGCCACTTCGCTCGCCTGACTGGTGTAGTAGGTGTCGAACACCCGCAGCGACAGGCGGGTCAGGTTCTCGGCCGTGATGCCCGGCAGATGGGCCATGACCGGTACGACCAGGTTGGGATTGAAGCCGGAGCTCGTGTCGTCGGAGAGCATCAGCACTTCGCCGAGGGCCTCGACCCCCTCTTCGATCCGCAACAGTTGGGAAACCAGGCTTACCACGTAGGTGAACGAGCCGTGGTCCTCGCGTGGGTCGGTGTGGTCCATCATGGCATGCCACTTCTTGAGCAGGCTGGCGGTGTCCAGCTCGTCGACGGCCCGCAGCCAGTCCAGGAACCCCTCGCGCAGGTCGCTGGATTCCTCCTGGAACATGAAATGTGTGTAGTGTTTGCTTTGGGGGGCGAGCCGCCAACCGCGGCAGAGACCCAGCAACGCCGAACGCACCCGCACCGGCTGTTGGGTGGAAGTCACCAGGCGCAGTGCTTGGCGCGAGACCTTGGCGATCGAGCGGGCGCCCAGGTCGCCGGGTTCCATGCGCGTCAGTTCGGCACAGATGCCGGCGAGCAGGTCGGGCTCGTCGCTTTCACCGAAACTGTGCAGCAGCAACTCGAGAAAACCGCTGTCGCCCAACTTGCGGCGCAGCAGGTTTTCCCACCAATGGGCGGGGAAGCCCTGCTTGAGAGCGCAGAGGTAGACGATGCGGAGCTGGTCCGGTGGCCAGGGCAGGATCTTGCGATAGCGAAAATACAGTTCCAGGTGGAAGAGGTTGAGCGTCAGCGCTTCGGCCTTCTGCAGGCGCGTCAGACGCTCCAACCTGCCGTTGAGGCGCAGGATCAGCGCGTCCAGGCCGAGGTGTCGGGCGATGTGGGGTTTGAGGCAGTCGTGACGCAGGCGGTAGGATTCCGAATCGGCCTCGAACCGCAGAAATCCCTGGGCACACCAATCTTTGCAGAGTTGCTCGAGCTCTTCCTGGCTGCATTCCAAGCCCGAAAACACCCAGAGGATCTTTTGCTTGGACAGCAGGTGGTTGTTCCGATCCGGATCGACGAGGCGCGCCAACACCATTTCGCTCAGGTGTCGCCGGCCGCTGTCGTAGTGGCCGAAAATCGATTCGAAATAGCGGTTGAGGAGACCGGTCGCCCCACCGCGGGTGCGGTAGAAATCCAGGCTCGGTTCCGTGCCGGCGGCGATCGCCTCTTCCACCAGCCGGTGGCCGACCAGTTGGATGTCGGTCAGGCGTGCGCGCATGTCGCCGCCCACGTCGGGCTGGGCCAGGTCGTCGTAGATCTTTTTGCCCAGTTGGCCGTCGGGCGGGAGGCCGACCGATTCCAGGGTGGCGTCGAACATGTAGCACATGTGCTCCAGATCCATGTGCTTCAGGTGATACGCGTTGTTCAGCAGGGACGGGATGTGGGTCGCGTGGGCGTGGAGTTGGGCCAGGTATCGCCAATCGAGGGAACACAGCACGTGCATGCGGTCGTTGCCGATTTCGATGTTGCCCAGGAATTTGAAGAACCCGCGCCGTTCCTCCTCCGGGAAGCTATGGCGGAACAGACGTTCCAAATCGTCGAAAATCAGGACCACGTTGTGGTTGCGTTCGATCGTGAAGGCGCGCAGAAATTCGGTGATGCTGATCCAACTGACCTCTTTGATTTCGCGAAGCCAGCGTTGCCAGTTCTCGTCGAGCAGGGTGCGAAGGCTGTCCGCGAAGCGGTTCAGCAGGTTCGGCCCGCAGTCGGTTTCGATGATGAAGAGATCTTCGCGATCCGAGATGGCGGGCACCAGGCCGGCATCGATCAGCGAGGTCTTGCCGCAACCCGATTCGCCATAGAGTAGGGTGGCGTGTTGGTTGAGCACCAACTGCGTCAGCTTGCGGGCTTCCGAGTCGCGACCAAAAAAGGTCTCGCGGCTCACTTGTGAAAAAGGGTCCAAATGCCGGAAGGGATTGTTCGTCGAGTTACGTGCAACCATGCGGGTTCCGTCCGAAATCAGCCGAGATCCGCCGCTCTTGGGGTCGAGTCGGGTCTCGTCGGCTCACCATATGAATTGGGATCGTGAAGTAGGTTCCGTCATTATGCCATATCGGTTGCAGTTGCGACGGCTCAAATTTTTGCGGCGTGGACCGCTCCTGAAATGGGAAGATTCGCCCCGAAAAGCCGCCTGTACGCAAAGTGTCGTGTCCTCCGCAATCTCTCGTCGCGGCAAGCCGAAGGGGGATCGTTCGAGGCCCCGCGAGCCGAGCGGGACGGCGTACGAGGCCGGAAAGGGCCGGTGGGTTCATCGGGCGAATGAACGAGCCGAAGTGGTCCCGAGAAGCTTCTCCTCGATTGGTTGCTCGCGTTCCTGGCCTCGAAGGCGACATCTCGAGTCATGATGACTCCCGAATTCAAAGAGATGTGTCGCATCTACGCCAAAGCGGCGTATCCTCGCGATGTTCAAATTCCGTGACGGGGGGAATTGTCTCGACACCGATTTCCAAGGTATGGTTGTGGCAAACCAAGGTGTGCGATCCAGAGCGTCGCGGTTTCCATTTCGGCCGATGTGCGTGTCTCCCCCAGACTTTTCACTGCCCGGAGTGCCGCGTGCGCGACATGGGTGCCTCTCGGACGGACGAGCTCTCGAGCTTTCATCGCCGGATTTTCCGGAACCGTATCCAGCCAGGGGTGTCCCGAGCAAGTCGGCGTATCTGGTTCTCTCTCCCTGTCATGTTTGATTCGAGTTGGGCGTATCGCCCCGTTTTCTGGATTGGTGAATGAGTTCCGCGCGGCCACCTTCACGGGTGGCGGCATTCCCGCGCGTCGCGATGGCGTGGCCGGATGGCGGCGCGCTGTGCCCTTTGAAATCGAAAGGGGTTCACCGCACATTCACGCTGCTTTCATATTCCTCGGTTACAGAATCCATTGAGGCTGCCATGTCCAAGAAGAGAAAAATATCCGCTTCTGCGGCGATGGCCGAGTCCCACGGGCCGGTCTATCGCTTCTTCGAAAAGTTGTTCGGCATCGACCTGCGCGCGCTGGCGGCGTTTCGGGTCGCCATTTCCGGTTTGATCCTGGTCGATCTCGCCATTCGGGTGACCGACCTGCGCGCGTTCTACACCGATGCGGGCGTCCTGCCCCGCGAGTTGCTGTGGGATGCCTATTCCCACCGCTTTTTTCTGTTCTGTCTGCATTCCTATTCCGGTTCGGCCCTATGGCAGGGAGTGTTGTTCGCGGTCGCGGCCATCTTCGCCGTCTGTTTGCTGGTGGGCTACCGCACCCGTTGGACCGGACCCATCTCCTGGCTCTTGTTGATGTCCCTGCAACTGCGCAACCCCATGATCCTTCAGGCCGGCGACACCTTGATCCGCATGCTGCTCTTCTGGGCGCTGTTCCTGCCGATGGGCGCGCGATTCAGCGTCGATGCGGCACTGGACGATTCGCCCAGGCAACCGCCCCGGCGGGTCTTCAACCCGGCCAGCGCGGCCCTGCTGTTGCAGATGTTCATGATGTACTTTTTCACCTACCTGCTCAAAGACGGCCAGAATTGGAAAGACGGCACCGCGCTGTTCTATGCGCTGAGCGTCGATCAGTTCACGCGCCCGCTCGGGCAGTGGATGGTTCAGTTTCACGATCTGAACCGCGTGTCCACCTACGCGACCATCTGGCTGGAGGCGATCGGACCCTTCCTGCCGTTTCTGCCCTTGTTCACCAAATGGTTCCGCGGGTTCGCCATCCTCAGTTTCGGCTCCCTCCACGTGGGCATCGCCATGACCATGGACGTGGGGCTCTTTTCCTATATCTCGCTGATCGGCTGGCTGCCCTATCTGCCGACCGAGTTCTGGGATTTCTGGCAGCGGCGATTCGATACCCGATCCGGTGAAGGGCTGACCCTGTTTTTCGACGGCGATTGCGGCTTCTGCAAAAAGGCGGTGCTCGTGATTCGGGTATTCGCCATGCTGCCCAAGGCCGAGGTCGTCTCGGCCCAAGCCGATCCCGGGGCGGCCGAACTGATGGATGCCCACCATTCGTGGGTCGTGCGTACCCCGGACGGCACCATGCACGTGGAGTTTCCGGCCTTCGTGGCGATCTGTCGGGCGGCACCGTTGTGGCGCTTCGTCGCGCCCATCCTGGCTTTGGGGCCGATGGTCGCGCTGGGGAACCGGGCCTATCGATTGGTGGCCGATCGTCGTCGTCTTTTCAGCAAGATCACCCGTCGCATGAAGTACCGCCCGCGCACCTGGAAGAGCAATCCGGTCGCCCAGGGCTTCGTGGTGGTGTGCCTGGTCTACGTGTTCGCCTGGAACGTGCGCACCGTGGAATTCGACTACTGGGTGAAGTACTTCCCCCGCAGTTGGAACTGGTACGGCAACATGATTCGGCTGGATCAGTATTGGAGCATGTTCGCGCCCAATCCCACCAAAGTCGACGGTTGGTTTTTGATACCGGCGAAGTTGGAGGACGGAACCCAGGTGGACCTGTACGCCGATGGCGGCGAGGTGAACTACGCCAAGCCCGAAGTGCCTTGTTACCAACACAGGAACATGCGTTGGCGCAAATACATGATGAATCTCAAGATTCTCAAGAACAAGCGGCATCGCGAACCGTTTTCCGAATATTTTTGCAGCTCGTGGGACCGGCAAGCCGAGCCCGCCCGTCACGTGACTTCCTTGGAGCTGGTTTTCATGCGCGAGTATTCGAAACCACCCGACATTCCGCCCGACAAACCCCAACGCATCAGCTTGCTGCATTACGAAAGCGGCAGTTATCGAGGTAAACCATGAACGACAGCCGACATTCGGCTTCTCCCCAAGGGACCCGACTCCTGGCGATGGTGGCGGTTCTGGCCCTGGTGGGAGGTCTGGTTTGGTGGCAGTTTCTCCGCGAGCCGGTGCCGGCGTCGCCCGAATCGAACGGCAAGGGGCCCTCGACCGAACAGGTGAATAACGGTGGCGTCGACGGGAAGGGTGACGGCACGTCCTCCTCGACCACCGCCAAGAGCCAGAGGGAAGCGGTGGCCCGGAAACACCAAACCGTGACCGTTCAGGGGAAGGTGGTCTACGAGCGGGGCGGTGTCCCGGCCGTGGGGGCGACGGTGATCATTCGGACCGAAGCCCGCGGGATGGAGGTGGACCGCACCCGCTCCGATGCGGAGGGGAACTTCAGCTTGGCCGGGCCCATGGTCGGTCCCCATGCCTTGTTCGCCTACGATGGCGAGCACGTGTCCTTCGATGGGGGCGAGGCCGGTCACCTGCTGAACATCGCGCCGGGCACCAAGGAGGTAGGGCCGATCAAACTGGTCCTGCATCGCGGTTTGCCGATCGTCGTGATGGTGCGCGATCGAGGCACCGGTGAAGGCATCGGCGGCGCCTCGGTCACGCTCAGCCAAGAATTGACCGTTGCCGCCGAAACCGGCGCGGGTGGCGAAGCCCGGCTCTCGGTGCCGGGCGGGATTTGGCGTCTGGGTGCGGAGGCCGAAGGTTACGCGAGCGAAGAGATGGTGATCCAGGTCCGCAAGGGCAAGAGCAACCGATTTCTGCTGGACCTGAGCCGTTCGGGCCACCTGGGCGGTGTGGTCCTCGACGAGCGTCGCCAACCGGTAGCGGATGCCCGAGTCGTCGTACGCCAGGAATCGCGTGAACTGGTTTTGGCCAGCGACGAAGAGGGCGCCTTCGAAACGGACACGCTCAAGCCCGGCGTGCCGTTTCGGCTGCTGGCGGTCGCGCCCGGGTACGGCGCATCGCAAGATGCGGGGTACGTCATCCCTCGGGACTCGGCATCCCTGGAAGTCGAGCTGGTGCTGCGCGGCACCGACACGCCGCTCGAGCCGCTTGAGGTCGAAGGCGTGGTATTGGACGAAACGGGCTCGCCGGTGGCGCAGGCCCTCGTGAAGCCCTATCCCGATTTGGATGCCTCGATCGCCTCCACGACGACCGACGATCGGGGGCGATTCTTCATCGCCTTACCGCGGGCCACCATTCGCACCGAACTGTGGGTCGAGGCGCTCGGCTACCTGCCGACCCGGGTCGGCCTCAATCCCTATGGCAACCCGCCCGGCGAACAGTTCGTGCGGGTGGTGGTGATGTCCGCCAATACCGCGTCCGGTTACGTTTTCGATGTGGCGGGCGAGAGCATTCAGGGCGCGCGGGTCTGGGCTTCCGCGGAGGGGTTCGGCGGCTCGGCGGCTCCGCTGCCAAGCACCGAAACGACGGTGGACGGCGGCTTCGAGCTGCTGGGTCTGCCTCCCGAGTTCACGATTCACGCTTGGGCCGCGGGTTACGGAACGGTTCAAGCAGGCCCCTTCACCGAACCCATGGACGATTTGGAATTGGTATTGGAGCCGGGTCACGTGCTCGATCTGCGGGTTGCCGAAATGGGTTCCGCCCGACCGATTTCCCAATTCAAGGTTTCCCTGATCGACGATGGCGCGAGTTCCGGCAACCGGGCATCCCAGCCTTTTTCGCGCTTGGCCGACTATCCCGACGCCGGTTTCGCCGCGCTCCTGGCGGGCGAAATCTTCGTCAGCGATGTCCAGGGTCGACTGTACCTGGAGAACCTGCCCTCGGACGTGGTGCTTCGGGTCGAAGTCACCGCCGAAGGCTATTCGCCCTCGCGTCCCCAGGAATTGAAGACCGCGCCGCCCGATCGGGTCCAACCCCACACGATCTTTCTCGATAGGGGCGAGGTCCGGGTGGCCGGCCGCGTGCGCTCGGGTCAGGGGATGGGCGTGCCGGCGGGGCTCTCGCTCTGGCTGGCGGCCTTGCCCGAAACCGTGCCGGCCCCCGATTTCTGGCCGCTCGATCGCGGGGGAGGCGGTGCCGGCGACGCCTACCGGCGCCAGGACCTCGCCACCAACGGGATGTTCTCCTTCGAGAACGTGCCGGCCGATCGCCATCTGGCCCTCGCCGTGTGCGACGGAACGCGACCCCTGGCCATGATGCCGGTATCGATTGAAACTGACTCTAGATCCCACGAAAATATTGACTTCGTGGTGGCGCCCGGGACCGTCGTCGCCATCATCGACCGGGCCAGTTACCCCAACGCCACCACCGTGTCGATCTCGCGCCAGGGCAAACCGCTGGCAACTCAGGACGTGGGTTTCTCCAGCGCCCGCACCAGCCTGACCTTCGAGGACCTGATGCCCTTTACCTACGAGGTCATCCTGGATCGCGAGGACCCCCGGGAGGGGCCCCTGGCTCCAGTGACCGAGGTGGCGCAACTCTCGCTCGGGCAGCGCCATACGGTGGTGTTTCAAACCAAGCCGACGTCCAAGGTGGAGGGCCGCATCACGGTGGACGGCCTGCCCTATGCCGCCAAGCCCGTGTTCCTGTTCGACATGATCGGCAATCCGCCCTTGGAGGCCTATACCGACAATGGCGGCCGGTTCGGATTCGAGACGGTGCCGATCGGCATGCACCTGGTGGTCGCTCCTGGCAGTGACCGCATCGGGCGTCTGCACGATCACGGGCGCAGCGCGACGATTCACGTGACCGAGGCCCCGTTTTTCCAGGAGTTCGATTTCGACGAAACCATCACCGTGCGCGGCAGGATCGTCGATTGTCTGGTGACCCGGGTCCAGTTGCAGGGCCAAAGCGGCAACGCAGCCCGGTTCCTCAGTGCGACCTTGAACGGCGAGGGTTCCTTTGCGATCGGCGGTGTGGCACCCGGTACCTACCGCCTCCACACCGATTGTCCGCCCTCGCCCACCGGGAATCTTATCCCTGTGGGATCGGCGTTCACCGTGCCGGAGGATTCCGACGACATCGACCTGGGCGATATCAGTCCCTTCGCCGATGCCCGTCTGGAGGTGCAACTGCGGCCGCTGACGTCCCACCTGAGCGGCGCCCAGGTCCTCCTCGATGTCTTCGATGGGTCCGGTCGTCTGCTGATGTCCCAGAGCGGGCGTCCGGCGGATGGTGCCATGGTGTTCGCCGGGTTGCCGGATGCCTCGGTGCGGTTGGTGGCCAAGCCCGATGGGGGCCAGCCGTTCCGCCCGGAGCCGGGCGAACAGTGGATCGAATTGCAACGAGGCGAGACCACGGCGATCGAGGTGGCCTTGCGCTCCATCACCCCCTAGTCGGCGGCTCGCCGCAACTGCTCAATCGTCGTGGCTTTGCAGAGTTCCCGTCGATAGGGGGTTTCCGGCAGGATCTTGGTTGGACGGGACTCCTGCACGACGAGGCTTGACCATCGCGCAAATCCCGGGAACGAAACAACGCCGAAAATGGAAAATCTTCTCGAAGTTATTGGGCCCCACTCGGTTTTAGGGCGGTTTGTCACCGCCCTTTCCAGTTCAAATGTCCTGATGCTTGTTTGACCTAGTTCGCCACGATCAGGGTCATGCCGTCGCGGATGGTCAGCATCACCTTGTCGAGGTCGACCTGGGCGCGAACGTGTTCGTTGAAGGCGCAGATCGCCTTCGTGGATTCGTCCTGCTCCGCCGCGTCTTGGAGGACGCGTCCGCTCCACAGCACATTGTCGGCGACGATCAAGCCGCCGGGCCGCATCTTGGGGAGGATCAGGTCGAAGTAGGTGATGTAGCCGACTTTGTCGGCGTCTATGAAGGCCATGTCGAAGGGGCCTTCCAGTTGGGCCAGGGATTCGGCGGCCGGACCCAGTTTGATCTCGATTTTGGAACCGTGGGGACTCTTGTCGAAATAGGTGCGTGCCGTCGCGGCATTCTCGGGACTGATTTCGCAGGTGTACAGCTTGCCGTCCTCGGGGAGTGCCGAGGCCAGCATCAGGCCGCTGTAGCCGGTGAAGGTGCCCACCTCGACGATGCGCTTGGCGCCGCAGATGCGGGCCAGGACCTTGAGGAAGTTCCCTTCGAGCGAACCCACCTGCATTTGCGGCAGGTCCACATGGGCATAGGTGTGGTCCCTGAGTTCGTCCATCAGCGCGGGGACTTCGCGGGAATGTGCGACCGCGTAGGTTTCGAGACGTTCATCTACCAATGTAATCATGGATCCTCCTCGGAATGGAAAATAGGACTTGATATGGGGGACTTTCGTGCTTCGGGCATACCGGGTTCGCGGTCCCTCCGAACCGCCGAATCACACCGGATGGTATGAGCGGGGCCCAGGGGCCGCGGGCGCGGCCGCTGCATCGCGACGAAACGCGCCCGCGCCGGTGTCACGGGATGTCGGCAAGGGCGCGCGATCTCAATTGTCTTTGGCCTTGGGATGGCTCGGGATTTCGAACCAGGGGCCGCGCAGCATTTTCGTCAACATGCCTTTGATGTGGCTGAAATACTCCATGTAGTCTTCCTGGCTGCGACGCAACACCTCGTAGGCCTCCTCGCGGTGATAGATCTCGGGGATCTCCACGGCGCGGCGGGTGGCGCGATCCGAGGACAGGTAGTCGGGCGCCTCCTTGTAGGTCAGGAAGTAGTGGCGCAGGCGGTCGATCAGCGGCTTGGGCAGTTCCTCGATGTCTCGGATGTGGCCGTACAGGCGATCGTCCTTCATCACGGCCACGATCTTGTCGTCCGCTTCGTTGCCGTCCAACATGCGCAGTCCGCCGATGGGGATCGCCTGAAGGAAGAAGTTCCCGTGATTGATGTTCTTCTCCGTCAGGATACAGACGTCGAGAGGGTCGTTGTCGCCCACGATATCGTCGCGTTCGAGCCGCTCGTTGCAGCGTTCGGCCACCTTTTCGGCGCAGTAGGTCTGCGGGATCAGGCCGTAGAGGGTGGGGCAGATGTTGGAGTACTTTTGCGGTCGGTCCACCTTGAGGTGCCCGGTGACCTTGTCCAATTCGTACTTGATGGTGTCGTTGGATACCATCTCCACATAGCAGGTGACCAGCTCGGGCGCGTCGGGCCCGATCGTGACCCCGTGCCAGGGGTGTTGCTGGAAGAGTTGGCCCATCATGTCCCAAATGGGATCGGTCGGTTGTGTCATGATCATTCCTTCAATTTTCGCAAAGAGCGGTTGAGACGATTGCGAGGATGTGAACCATTGTCAAAAGCAGGAGCGCGGAGGCGAGCCGGACCCAGGCTGGCATGGCCGGTCATCGATCGAAAGAAGCTGCGTCGTCCGCGTGACGCCGTGAGACCCTTGTCGGGTGGGCACCTTTTTTCCCGCGCAGTTATAGCACTGAAGGCGGTTGGGCGCCACGTCGGTTTTCGAAGAATGGAGAATTGCGTCGCGGATCACCGGAGAGAAGGGGAAGGGGCGCCGGTGACGTCCGGGATTCTGGGGTTGTGGAGTGGAGGTAATCGTGAGGCGTGCCGCTCTCGCGTGCGGCATCGAGGGGCGGCTGATGGGACTAATCGGTCCGCGCGTCGGGGTCTTGAGTGGCGGATCGGGCCAACCAGTCGACCGGTTTCAGGAAGTCGCGGTAGAGGCGCGCTTCGGGCGTGCCCGGCTCGGGATGGTAGTCGTATTCCCAACGCACCAGCGGCGGTAGGGACATCAAGATCGATTCGGTGCGTCCGCCGGACTGGATGCCGAACAGGGTGCCGCGGTCGAAGAGCAGGTTGAACTCCACGTAGCGGCCGCGCCGGTAGAGTTGGAACTGGCGATGGCGCTCCTCGTAGGCCGTATCGCGGCGGCGTGCCACGAGGGGCAGATAGGCGGGCAGGAAGTGGTCGCCCACCGAGCGGGTGAAACCGAAACAATGGTCGAAACCGCCCTGGTTCAAATCGTCGAAAAACAGGCCGCCGACGCCGCGCGTCTCGTTGCGGTGTTTGAGGAAAAAGTAGCGATCGCACCATTCCTTGAACCGTGGGTAGAAGGCCCCGTCGAAAGGGGTGCAGGCGGCCTGGGCGGTTCGGTGCCAATGCACGGCGTCTTCTTCGAAGGGATAGTAGGGGGTGAGATCGAAGCCACCGCCGAACCACCAGATCGCCGGTGCGCCGGGTTTGGTGGCCGTAAAGAAGCGCACGTTCATATGGGTCGTGGGAATGAAGGGGTTGGTGGGGTGAATGACGAGACTCACACCCATGGCCTCGAAGGCGCGACCGGCCAATTCCGGACGGTGGGCCGTGGCCGAGCCCGGCAGGCTGGCGCCGTGTACTCGTGAAAAATTGACTCCCGCTTTCTCGAACAGGGTGCCGCTCAGGACCCGGGTGATGCCGCCACCGCCTTCGTCGCGGGTCCAGCGATCCTCGGCGAATCGGGCGCCGCCTTCCGCTTCTTCCAGGCCGGCGCAGATGCGATCCTGGAGATCGGTGAGCCAGCGATGGATCGGTTCGGTTTCGATGCGCTCGGCGTGCTTGGGCGATTGGCTGGATGAATGGGTCATGGGCTCCCCCGTGGGTGGTTTCGGCCAAAACTCTAGCGCATCGGCCCGACCCCTGTCCAGGTCACCGGCACCTGGAACGGGGTCCCCGTGACGGGTCTCGCGAATGGTGCAGCCACCGAACCGGGCTGCTTGCAAAAAAGCCGCGAGGGACGGGAACGATCGTGGTAAAACCAGGTAGTTACGACACTCGCGAGACCGATCGGTCGGCGATGGTCGGGTGTCGTGCGATTTCCCTTCAGGAGTGCTGCTCCCATGGTTCTACCCTCCAAGAATACCTGGATTCGCATCGGTGCCGCCTGCGGTTTGCTGGCGGTGGCACTGGGTGCCTTCGGTGCGCACGGTCTCAAGCCGATCTTGCTGGAAAACGGCAACCTGGCCACCTTCGAAACCGCCGCGCGCTACCACCTGATTCACGCCGTCGCCATGCTCCTGCCCTTGGCCTACCGCGATCGCGCTTTGTGTGCGGCTCACTTTTTTCTGTTGGGCCTGGTTTTCTTTTCGGGAAGCCTCTATGTTTTGGCGATCACCGATACCAAATGGTTGGGTGCCGTGGCGCCCATCGGGGGCCTCTCGTTCATCGCGGGATGGGCCTGGATTTTTCTCAAAGGCGGTGTCGCCGAGGACTGAGAAAAACCTGCAGCCCCCTGTTTTTTTTGGATGAAATTCCCATTTTAGTTCCGCACCCCTAGCGCAAATGAGCTAAAATGTGGAAGCGATTCAAGACAAATATTCTCGATTGTGGCTGTTGTGCCAAGTCGCAATGCCTATTTCGCAATTCTCAGCCGAGTTTGCTAGAAAGGAATACCCGTACTTCATGAAACCCAATAACCGGATATTGGTCGTTGATGACAACATATCGATCCACCGGGATTTCAAAAAGGTATTGAGCAACCCACGCGCCGAAGAAAAGCGCAAGTTGGCTCAAATCGAGAAGGGTCTGTTCCAAGATATCGCCGAGGAAGAAGAAGAGAATTCTCTACTGGAATACCAGAATTACGAGGTCGATTCCGCCTTTCAGGGCGAAGAAGCGCTGCAGATGGTGATCAAGGCCCACGAAGAGGGGCGCGGTTACGCCATGGTTTTCATGGATGTGCGCATGCCGCCCGGTTGGGACGGCATCGAGACCATCGCCCGCATTTGGGAGCGTTATCCCGACATCGAAATGGTCATTTGTACCGCCTATTCCGATTACTCCTGGGAAAAGATCTTGGCCCAGTTGGGTACCACCGACCGGCTCTTGTTCCTGCGCAAGCCGTTCGACACCACGGCCGTCAAGCAAATGGCCCTTTCCCAGACCCGCAAGTGGAACCTCTCCCAGCAGGCACAACGCTATGTGCGCCAGTTGGAGAGCGAGATCAAGGAACGCAAGCGCAGTGAAGAACGTCTGCACTACCTGGCCCATCACGACAGCTTGACCAATCTGGCCAACCGCACCCAGTTCTACGAAAAGCTGGTGAAGACACTGGAAGTGGCCAAGGAACACGATTCCAAGTTGGCGCTGTTTTTCGTTGATCTGGACCGGTTCAAGGAAATCAACGACACCCTCGGCTACCACAACGGCGATTTGATCCTCAAGCAGATCGCCCAGCGCCTGCGCAAGGTCATCGGGGATTCGGGCCTGGTGGCGCGTTTCGGCGGTGACGAGTTCGCGGTCCTGATGCATTCCGTCTCGTCCAAGGAGGATGCCGCCTTTCTGGCTACCCGCATTCACGACGTGTTGGAACCCAACTTCAACCTCGAGGACCTGCAGTTGGAAGTGCGCGCCAGTATCGGCATCGTCCTGTTTCCCGATCACGGCGAAGACGCCGACACCCTCATGCGCCGCGCCGATATGATGATGTCCGTCGCCAAGAAGTCCGATCCCGGTTACACCTTTTACGATCCCAAATTCGACCACTACAGTCCGCGTCGCCTGATGTTGTTGGGCGAGTTGCGGCGCGCCATCAACAACAACGATCTGTGTCTGTACTACCAACCCAAGATCTCCTTCGAAACCGGGTACATCATTGGTTGCGAGGCGCTGGTGCGTTGGCATCATCCCAAGATCGGCCGCATTTTTCCCGATGAGTTCGTGCCCTTGGCCGAACGCAGCGGCCTGATCAAGCCCTTGTCGATGTGGGTGCTCAAGGAAGCGCCGCGACAGTGGGAGGAATGGCACAACTTGGGGATCACCATGTCGATTTCGGTGAACCTCAGTGTGCGCGACCTATTCGATTCCCACATTCCCGAAAAGATCGCCGAGATCCTGGACCACCACAACATGCCGCCCGAGATGTTGATCCTGGAAATCACCGAAAGTGCCATGATGGAGGATCCCCAGCAGGCGCGCAGCATTTTGAGCCGCCTGAACGACATGGGCATCAAGCTGGCCATCGACGATTTTGGCACGGGCTACAGTTCCCTGGCGTATTTGAAAAACCTTCCGGTCGACGAGATCAAGATCGACAAGAGCTTCGTCATGGAGCTCGACACCGACGAGGACGACGCCACCATTGTCAAGTCCACCATCGACCTGGGCCACACCCTGGGGCTGAGTGTCACGGCCGAAGGTGTGGAAAAGGGCGAAGGGTGGGAGATGCTGCGCGAGTTGGGTTGTGATTTCGCTCAGGGTTATTTCATGGGGAGACCCATGCCGGTCAACGAATTGACCGAATGGTTGGAGAAATCTTCGTGGGGCTTACGCGCCCACGCCGACAGCGTCAAGGACGGCCCTGGCGGCGTGTGACGCATGGCGTGACGGCTTCAGGGCGAACCCGAACGCCGAGTGGTTCGTCGCGCCCGGTGGGCCCGTTTGGGGATGTCCATGTGCTGGATGAACCTTCGAAAGTGGACCACGCTTCGCTGTTTCAAGAGGTGAAACAACGCAGCCGTTCACGGCCCATCTCTTGCCCAACGGCAAAGCCCTTTTCATTGCTCCAGCGCTTCCTATGTGGGTCGCTCGCGATTTCCGCATTCTAACTTGGGGGCTTTGCGATGTGATGTGATGGGGGCTGCGCTTTTCTCGTCCCAGCTTGGTTTTGGGATTCGGACCTCGATGCTCGTCCGAACAACCCTCCTCACATTCGAGATGGTTTCATTTGCTAGAATATGGGAAAAATGCAACGGCCGGAGCGTCTTGTGTACATCAAGAAGATTCACATCGAAAACGTTCGTGGACTGCCCCCACTGGATATCGACCTGAAAAGACCTGGTGGCGGCTACGCCGGCATGACGGTTGTGGCCGGCCCGAACGGATCGGGGAAGACATCCCTGCTTCAAGCTCTCGCGCTGGCGACCTACGGTGATGATGTGAATCCCTATCCAGCCTCCTACTGGCTTCGCCAAGGTCACGGTTCAATGGTGATTCGATTGGATCTGAAGGCGGAGGCAGAGAGGATTTCCCCAAATCAACCATTGACGGCTGAATACGGCATAAACGGCAATGTGGTGGAGGAGAACCGCCCGTCGTCACTGGACGAAGAGCTCGGGAAAGAAAAGGGCTGGTTCCTCGTCGGTTACGGCCCTTTGCGGCGCCTTGGCTCGGCTGAAGAAGAGACGATGAAACCGGCCATGTTTCGTTGCCATACCCTGATGAAGGAGTCCTCGACCCTCAACGAGACCGTTCGATGGCTCAAGGATCTGAACCACCGTGCCCTGGAGGGTGACGAACCGTCCAAGCGGCTGGAAAACGGCCTCCTCCGCCTTTTGGGTGACGGGTTGCTTCCCGATGGTGTCGTGCCCTTGAGGATCAGTTCCAAAGGTCTGGTGGTGAAAGAAGGCGATCAAGAATTAATCCTTACCCAGCTCAGCGACGGCTATCGCACCGTCATTGCCGTCATCATGGATATGGTTCGCCATTTGGATGCGGCTTTTTTTGGATTCCAGTTCGAAGAAGATCGCCAAAGAGGCCATGGGATCTGTCCTCATTCGGGTGTGGTTCTCATCGACGAGATCGATACCCACCTCCATCCGAGTTGGCAACAAGCGATTGGGTTTTGGCTGAAATCGCGCTTTCCGAACATTCAATTCATCGTGACCACGCACAGTCCCTTCATTTGCCAATCCGCCGATCCAAATGGCCTCTTCCGTCTCCATCGCGAGGGAGGTCATTTCGTTTCGGACGCGGTGTATCACACGGTCGTGAACGGATCGGTGGACGAAGCCACCCTGACCGAACTTTTTGGATTGAATCACAGTCATTCCCGCGAATCGGAACACTTGAGGTCCCAGCTCGCGCGACTGGATGCCAAGTTGTTTCGGGGACGAATCAGCGACGAGGAGAAGCGGCTGCGTCAAGAAATTATGGAACAACTGCCAACGGGGGGCGGAGAAGTGCAGCGGCTTTTACGGAAGTTCACGGAGACCGGCGCATGATTCGTCTTCATCGACTCGATCTCTCCGATGAGGCGGAAAAAGATTTGCTGGATTTGAAGGCCAACATTACAGACGTCGGCTCGGCAAGGAAGCGGAGTGCACGAGCGTTGTTCAATCGCGCCAGGCAAGCGAATTTGTTCCAGAAAAAAGTAATCTCGACACTGAGCGGTATGAATGGTCGATCCCAACGGTGTTTCTACTGTCTCTCGGACCGAGGTAGCGCCGTGGATCATTATCGACCAATCGATGATGACCCGGATGCGGCATTTAACTGGGATAACTACATTTTGGCCTGTAGTGTCTGCAACAGCTCCGAGAAGAACAAAGCCTTCCCGGTAGACGAGGCCGGAAAGCCTACTCTTTTGAATCCGGTGGATGTGGATCCTCATGCCTATTTGCCCTTGAACAAGATCGGTGAATTCCTGTGGTTCGATGAAGAAACGGATGAAACACCGGAAGTCAAGCGGGTTCGAAGCGTTAACAATGCCACGCTCAAATACCTCGGCCTCAATGAATATCAAGACCTGATTCACGAACGTGGGAGCGCGTGGGTAATGATTGAAACGTTGCTTCCGATGCTCACTCGAAATACCGATCAAAGAGCCGCGGAAATCAAAAAAATGCTTACCGAATCGCCGCTCGTACTATCGGTTTTGGCGTTTATGGTTCACATCTATTCGAATCATTCGGAACCATTGGAATATCTGGGTGAGCGTCTGTACCGTGCCATTGCCGATTGCCCGGAAACTCAGAAGTGGGTCGATCCCGAGTTGCGCTCCAGACCGGAGGAACACCGAATCATGCAGGAGCTTTGCGGCAAAAGATGCGTCGATGTCCAAACAACGGGTGACGATCATTGCATCCATTTCGAAGAGGACATCAGCGTGTCTACCCGCGCGTCAAACGCACCCGAAGCCAAAGGCAAAAAATTACTACACGCCTACAACCGCAAAGGTAAAGTCGTGTTTCAATTCCACGGGCTCGAGTTGGTGGCACCGCCCAGCCATTGGACGATCGGCCCTCGGCCAGATTCGGAGATTTGATTCTGGATTGAAAAACTACCCGACTCATTGCGCGAGCGTTCGGGTTCCAAAGAATCCACGGTGTTTTGGTCGCCATCAAGCTTCGAAGTGGACTTTGCGTTCGAGGCCCAGCTTTTTCATTCGGCTCTGGAGGGTGGAGGGCTTCAGGCCCAGGATCTCGGCAGCGCCGCCCGGTCCGTAGACTTTTCCGTTCACGCGATTGAGCACCATGCGGATGTGGCGTTTCTGCGCTTCGTCTAGCGAGATCATCGGTGCTTCCGCCGACGCGTCGGCTGACGGAGTCGGGGATTCGCCCACGCCGGCCTTCACATCCGAGCTGTGGGACAAATCGAACAGGTTCGGCGTCAGGACACTGCCGCGAGCCAGGATCGCGGCTCTTTCCAGGAGGTTACCCAGCTCGCGGATGTTTCCTGGCCAGGAGTATTGGCGCAGTCGAGCCAGGGTGTTCTCCGATAGCAACAACGGTGGTTTGCCAAGCCGGCGACCCAACCGACCCAACAGGGAATCACACAAAGGACCCAAGTCTTCGAGGCGCTGCCGCAGCGGCGGCAACTGAACCGGGAACACGTTCAATCGGTAGTAGAGATCCTCGCGGAAACGCCGTTCGCCGATCGCTTCCTGCAGGTTCACGTTGGTGGCCGCCAGAATCCGAACATCGACCTTGATCGTGCGATCGCTGCCCACCGGTTCGAAGGTCCCTTCCTGGATCACGCGCAGCAGTTTGGCCTGCAGGGGCAGCGGTAATTCGCCGATTTCGTCGAGGAAGAGCGTTCCGCCGTTGGCCATGCGAAAGCGGCCGGGACGGTCCTTGACGGCGCCCGTGAACGCGCCCTTGACGACCCCGAAGAGCTCGCTCTCCAGAAGGCTCTCCGGGATGGCGGCGCAATTGAGTTTGACCATCGGCTGCCGGCGCCGCTCGCTCCATTGGTGGATGAACGCCGCGATGCCTTCCTTGCCCGTGCCCGTCTCGCCGTGAATCAGGACCGGTGTCGGCGTCGGCGCAACCTGGCGGGCGCGTTCGCCCAGCTCTCGCACGGCCGGGTTCTTCGATTGGAGCGGGCTCAGAAGATCTCCAGCCTGGTGTTCTTCGCGCAGTATGCGTTCGCGTTCGTTCGATTCGCGCATCAGTTGGTGCAATAGCTGACTCTGGGCGGCCTGGTGAATCGCCATGGCCAGGACCTGCGCATAGATTTCCACCAACTGGATCGTCTGTGAATCGTAGGTGCCGCAGCGCTCCCGATCGAAGGTGATGATGCCCTGGGCGTTGCCGCCGAAACAAAGCGGAATGACCATGCAGGCGTGGCCGTGGGGGAAATCGAGCACGCCGTCGAAGGGGTCTCCTTCGCCGTGGGCGTGGTCTTCTTCGTAGAACAGGCGCGGGCCGCAGGTCGCCAACGCTTCGCGGATCGAGGTGAAATTGTCCAGTGAAATGGCGTGACGCAGCACCCGTGCATCGGCCAGCGGGCCACGCGCGGCCTTGACCACCAGGTGATCGGACTCCAGGAGAAACACCGCCACCAGGTCGAACGGTGCCAACCGCAGCATCCAGTCCAATCCGTAGTTCAGCAACGGCCCGATATCATGGGGATCGCTCGCCGCCAACTGCATGATGCGGCTGAGGTCCTTGGTCAAATCTTCGGTGGTCGACATGAAAGCTCCTTACCCAGGGTGAGCCGCTACGGGCGAGGACTGAAAACGATCGGCGCGGCCGGTGCGTGGCGTGCGTTTGTTTCGAGGGGCTCAAACGAAAAGCATACAACAGTCTGGCGCTCGGTCTCTTTCTTCTTGTACCTGTCGTGATCCTTCAACGAAAAAGGCCCGCCAGCGAACGGGGCCGGCGGGCAGGAGGCGCGTCCGGAAGGTCCCGGACGCATTCAGGATCAAAGTTCTGATTACAGAGTAGATGAACACCGCACGAAAAGTGTTCACCTGCCACAGGAGGGGTTAGGCCAGCCGAGAACTTACGGCTGTGGCGCGAACGATCGCCGCGATGCGCACCGCCTCGTGGATGGCTTCCTCGCTCACACCGTGTTGTGTCAGCACTTCCTCGTGGCTGCGGATACACATCTCGCACCCGTTGATGGCGCTGACGGCGATGCTGAACAGCTCGAACGTCGCCTTGTCGGTGGCCGGTTTCATCAGCCGTTGCATGCGCAGCCGGGCCGGCAATTGGCTGTAGATCTCCTTGCCGATCATGTGGCGAAACCGGTAGTAGACGTTGTTCATGCTCATCAAGGCCGCGGCGGCTTTGGCGTCCTCGACCGTTTCCTCCGCCAGGGCTCCGGTGGCCGCGCCGTCCTCGTGAATCGCCGCCGCCAGCTCCCGGTCGCCTTCGTTGTAAGCACAGGCCAGAGCGGTGCCATAGGCCTGCTGCGGGCTCAAAGCACTCGGTTTGAACAGGTTTTTCAGGTTCAGCTTAATGTCTTTGGCGGCCTGGGGCAGTGTGCCGGCAAAGGCGTTGATCCGTTCGGCGACGGCCGTACTCATGCGACACCCAGGGTCGCTTCACCCTTCTGCCAGTTGCAGGGGCATAGCTCGTCGGTTTGCAGGCCGTCCAACACGCGCAAGACCTCGTCCACGTTACGACCGACGCTCAAATCGTTGACGGACACCCAGCGGATGATGCCCTCGGGGTCGACGATGAAGGTCGCGCGCAGGGCCACGCCCTCTTCCTTGTGCAAGATGCCCAGCGCTTCGGACAGCTCGCGCTTGGTGTCGGCCAGCATGGGGTAGGGGAGATCGCGCAGGTCTTCGTGGTCCTTGCGCCACGCCAAGTGGACGAAGTGAGTGTCGGTGGAAATGCCCAGGATCTGGGTGTCGCGATCGGCGAAATCCTCTTCGCGGCGGCCGAATTCGGCGATTTCCGTGGGGCAGATGAACGTGAAATCCATCGGCCAGAAAAACAAGACCTTCCATTTTCCTTCGTAGCTCTCGTGGCTGATGTCGGTAAACTCTTTGCCCGCTTCGAGGCTCACGGCCGCTTTCAATTGAAATTCGGGACATTGATCGCCAATGGTCAGCATGGGTCCTCCTGTGGATCCGAACAATGAAATTCCGCCAGAGCGGTTGTGTACGGGAGAGCCTTAGAGCACCTGGAATGCCAACTTGATAACTCGTTTAGAACAAGAGTCTTGGTGTGTGTTTGCGATGCGGGGCGCATTATTTGACGGGCGATGTACCGAAATGCCGGTATTCTTCACCGGTATTTCGGTGTTGCGCGAAATGTTGGGGATCGGCTACCGCTGCCGGTGATCCACCGTTTTTTTCAGGACCCATTGGCGTGGATCTACCGAGGCGTGTTTGCGATCGGTCAGGGACAGGCCTTCACCGCCGGGAACCACCTGCGCCCATTGGGTGCCTCGATCCGGCGTTTCCCAGGAGATCTCCACCGGCATGGGAAAGTCCGGCCGCGACCAGCGCAACTCCAGTTGGTTCCCGGTTTCCTGGATCTCCAAGCGGGGCAGTTCGCTGGTGCGCAAATAGGCGTCGAAATACCAGCCCAGGTCGCGGCCCGCGACTTCCTGCACCAGGATTTCGAAATCGCAGGTCGTGGCGCCGCTTTGGCGATCGCTTCCGTGTTCCGTGGCGAACCGGTAGAGCACGTGGTCCAGGTTCGGCTTGCCGATCAGGAAGCGCAGGCCGTGGAGCATCAGTGCGCCCTTGCCGTAGAGGTCGGACTGGTAGGCCTCGGCGGCGATGGTGGGATGGTTGGGGATCAAGGGTTTCACATTGGTGAGACGCCCACGCAGGTCGGTGAAAAAGCGCTGCGCCGCGGCCATGCCCTGGCTCTCCTCGAGAAAGACTCCCGTGGCATAGGTGCAGATTCCCTCGTGAAGCCACAACTCGTTCCAGTTCAGGGCCGTGACGTGGTTGCCCCACCATTCGTGACCCAGTTCGTGGAGCAACAGCCAATCGTAGCCTTCGACCATGTGGAAGCGATTGCCGTAGGCGTTGATGGTCTGGTGCTCCATGCCCAGGTACGGGGTGTGGGCGACACCCACTTTGGCGTGATCGAAGGGGAAAGGACCGAAGTGCTGGCTGTAGAAATCCAGGTAGCGGTGCAGTTCGCCCATGAGATCGGCGCGCTGGCGGTCGTAACTGCGGTCGTCGGCGATGCGTGCATGGTCCGGGGGATGGCGCAGGGTGTAGACCGAGACGGGAATGTCCCGTACGCCCGGGTAACTGGCGTGGTCCTGCCGGTAATCGGCCACGTTGATGGAGACGTTGTAGGCGCCGATGGGACCCTGGTGGACCCATTGAAAGGTGCGGCGCTCGGCGTCGGGCTCCGTGACTTGGCGCAGCAGGCCGTTGGCGGCGCAAAACAGCGGTTTGGGGATGGTGACGTTCAGGACCAGGTGATCGATTTTGTCGGACGGATAATCGTGGGCGGGGAACCAGATGTTTGCGCCCGCCACCTGGCAGGAAAGGGAAATCCAAGGTTGCTGCTCGCCATCGGTGGACCATACGAAGCCGTCGTCCCAGGGGGGGCGCTTGGCGACTTGGGGTTGCCCGCCGTAGCGCACCTCGAACCGTGCGGGCAGTGCGTGACCTGGAGCGGCGAGAATGCGCAGATGGCCGTTCTCGTGGTGGAAGACCAGATCACGGCCCTCGGCCCGTACCGTTTCGACGTGCATTTCCGCCGCCAGATCCAGTTCCAGAAACCTGGCCTCGGGATCCAGGGGCACCACTTCCAGCGTCGCCACCGCGGCGATGGCCTTGCGGTCGGGAAACAACTCGACGTCCAGCTCCATGCGCCGTACGTCCAGGTGACGGAAACCCGTGTCGTGCGCATGGCCCCGCTTCGGGACATCCGCGGCCCATCCCGTCGCGACCAACACGCACAGGAGGACCAACGCGAGGGTTGGCGACAGGTAGCCTCGTTTCAGGCACATGGCAGGGCAGGAATCCTTCAGTTGAAGGACGCTACGGCCAATTCCTCGTCATTGAAGTACTCGAAAATGCTGAGGATTTGGGCAATGAACAGCAAGTTCTTGATCTTCTTGCTGATGTTGAGCAGTTTGAACTGCCCCTCGTGTTCCTGAATGTGCTGGAGGCAGGCCATGAGTTCGCCGACCCCGGAACTGTCCATGTAGGTCACGCGCGCCATATTGAGCAGAATGCGTTTCTGGCCGATTTCCACGAGCTTGTGGATCGCTTCGCGCAGTTGGACATCACCTTCGCCAATGGTGATCTGGCCTTCCAGATCGAGAATGGTGATGTCGTCGACGCTGCGATGGTAGATCTTCATGCTTCTTCATCCGTTTCTTTTTGGCGCTTGACCAGGGTGACCTTGGTGCCGTTTTCGGTATTGTACTCGACGCGATCCATGAAGCTGCGCATGTAGAAAATGCCGCGGCCACTGGTTTTCAGCAGGTTTTCCTTACGGGTTGGGTCGGGGACTTCCTGGACGTTGAAGCCTTCGCCCTCATCCTGGACGACGATGCGGAACTCACCTTGATCGACCTGGAGACCGAACAAAACCTTCTTGTTTGGATCGAACTTGTTGCCGTGTTTGATGGCGTTGTTGAGCGCTTCTTGGGTAGCCAGCCAAATCCAGTATTGGCTGTCCTCGTCAAACCCCAACTGGTCACAGACCTTGTTGGTGATGGGTTGGATCATGTCGAGGATGGAAAGGCTGCTGTTGAAGCGGATTTCGACCAGCGTGATCTCACGAGGCAAATGGGGCGATGTATCGGGCATAACGGATTCACTCGACGGTGGGGTGAAATCGGAGCTAGCTTCCACGAAAATCGTGATGGATGTCCCACAGTATAACAACATCCTGAATGAGCGTGCTAGCCCGCAATTTTCAATTCTGGCGAGCTTGGCCGATCGCGAAGCTGTGCCTGCCGAGATTTCGGCCGAAGTTCGAGGATCGGAGAGCAAGGTCCGTGTTTTCAGCAGGTTTTATTTGGCCCTCGGAAAGATGCGAGGTCTGGCGTAAACCGCGCGAGACGGCGCCATAAACGCAAAAAGCCCCCGTGCGGTGACGGGGGCTCGAAGGGGGACCGATTGGTGGAACGGTTTCAGAAGGACCATTCCAGCAGCGCGCTGCCCCAGGTGTAGCCGGCACCGAAGGTGGCCAGCAGGAGCAGGTCGCCTTTTTTGAGTCGACCCTGTTCGACCGCTTCGACCATGCAGCTCGGCAGGGTGGCGGAGGTCGTGTTGGCACGACGGTCGATATTGAGCATGACGGTTTCTTCCGGCAGGTTCAGGCGGTTGGCCGCGCTCTCGATGATGCGGATATTGGCCTGGTGTGGGATGAACAGGGCCAGGTCCTCTTTCGTGTATCCGTGTTTTTCCATGAGGGAGACGCTGACCGCGGCCATTTCGCGGACGGCCGACTTGAAGACTTCGCGGCCGTTCTGGTGCACGTAGTGTTCTTTGTTGGCGACGGTCTCGGCCGTGGCGGGTTTGACGCTGCCGCCCGCCGGCATGTACAGGTTCTGGCCGCCGGCGCCGTCGATGTGAAGTTCGCAATCGATCCAGCCGCCCGAGTCCACTTCCTCGAGCAGGGCCACGCCGGCGCCGTCGCCGAAGAGCACGGCAGTGGTGCGATCTTCCATATTGATGATGCGGCTCATGACGTCGACGCCCACGACGAGGCATCGTTTGGAGCGACCGGCGGCGACCAGCGCCTGGCCGGTAGAGAGCGCGTAGAGAAAACTGCTACATGCGGCGGAAAGGTCGAAGCCCCAGGCATTGGTGGCGCCGAGTTTGTGTTGCAGTAGACAGGCGGTGGCCGGGAATAGCATGTCGGGAGTGACGGTTGCCACGATGATGCAGTCGATATCGGTAGGGGCGAGGCCGCGTTTTTCGAGAACTTCCTGGGCGGCGGGTAGCGCCAGATCCGAGGCGCCCACGCCGGGAGCCGCGTGGTGGCGTTGCGTGATGCCGGTGCGGGTCCGAATCCATTCGTCGGAGGTGTCCATAATTTTGGCCAAATCGTCGTTCGTCACGATGTTTTCGGGGAAGTAACTGGCCACGGCGGTAATGCCGACCCGTTTTGCCGTCATGATGTGCTCCTGGGTTGATACTGCATGTGCAAGCGCTGGGGAGAACCCCGGTTTTCAGATGGGGTTGGCGGTGCCATTCGGGTGTTCGAGCCCTTGCCGATTAGTGGCCCATCTTACATGAGCGTGGCTGAAGGGTCGAGTTTTTCTTTGGTGGCCGGGAACGCCGCCCCGTTGGGCCTTCTGGGCCGCCAGGACCCTGGATCACGCCCTCGCAACGAGTCGGAACTCTTTGAGGTAGACCGGTACCTGAGAGGGACGTGTCTCGTGGCGCATGTTCCCGTAAAATCATGTTTTCCCCCTTCTTTCATGGCAGCTTTTTCAATCCCCGTCCGGGCTTTTTGATGCTTTCTGCAAGACTTCCCTTCGCGCAGCTCTATTTCGTTCCGATAAGATGCTTCTGTGAGGTCTGCTCCATGTTTGCCAAGCGATTGATTCCGGGTCTCCTGCTGCTCCTCGGCCCCGCCTGGGCCGCCTTCGCGCAGGAAACCATCACCATCGCGCTCGACGACACTCCCCGCTTCCGCGCCGCGGCCACCGCCACCCTTTCCGGCACTGTCACCCCCGTCGAGGCCAGCCTTTCGCTCGACGGTGCCGTCCTCGCCCTCGACGGCAATGGCCGCTTCAGCTACGACGTCACCCTCACCGAAGGCCTCAACACCTTTTTCCTCATCGCCGCCGTGGACGGTCTGCCCGAAGCCCGCCTCAAACGCGACCTTTTCCGCGACACCGTCGCACCGGTTCTCGCCATCTCCGACCCGCTGCCCGACCTGCCTACCAACCGGACCAGCCTCCACATCATCGGCGAGGCCGACGACGCCCTGTCGAAACCGGTCAGCCTCACCCGCGACGGCCAGCCCGTCACCGTTCTCGGCGGCCGTTTCTACGACCGCGACGTCCCCCTCCAGCCCGGCGCCAACACCTTCCACTACACCCTCACCGACGCCGCCGGCAACACCGCCAAGCAGTCGCTGACCGTGCACCACAAGACCGAGCCGCCCACGATCGACCTCACCGCGCCCGGTTCCGTCGATGCCCGCGGCAGTTTCGACATCGCCGTGTCCTTCGAGCCCGCTAGCGAGATCGTCTCGGTTCGGGTCTACCTGAACGCCGACCTGGTTCGCGAAGCCAGCGACGGTAGCACCCTGCAGCAAACCTTTCAGGACGACGGCAGCCGCGCCGGCCACCAGCTCCGCATCGAGGTCCGCGACGCCTACGGCAACCAGGCCCAGCTCGAGCGCGACCTGCCCGTGGCCCACCCCAACTTCGTGCACGGCCTGGTCCTCGACAGCGAGACCAGCCGCCCGCTGGCCGGCGTCACCGTCCAGCTCGCCAGCCCCGCGGCCGCAACCACCGCCGTCACCGACCCCGCCGGCCACTACGTCGCCTACCTGGCCGGTTCGCCCATCACCGCCCGCGTCATCGACCCCACCTACGTCCCCATCACCCGGACCCTGGACGTCCCGCCCGCCGGCGGCGCCCGGCTCTTCGACCTGCGCCTCACCCGCCGCGGCCCGCCCCACTCCACTGCCCAGGTCTTCGACGATCCCTTCCTGCGGCTCCAGTTCGTCTCCGGCTTCAGCGGCACCGCCCGCGTCACCCCGCTCCGCACCCAGGCCCTGCCCGCCCTGCTCCCGCTTGGCTACGCTCCGTTGCGCGCCTTCGAACTGGCCGACGCCACCGGGAGCGGCCCGCTCCAGGCCCAGCTCCGCCGGCCGCCGCGCGAGCTTCCGCCGGCTACCGAAGTCCTGCTCCTGCGCCAGGACGGCGACGGCTGGCGCGTCTCCGAGCGGCTGACCGCCGGCGGGACCCGCATCGACGCCACCTGGCCCACCGCCGGGAACGGGGTCTACGCCGCCGTACTTCGTGATACTCGCTTCGTTACCGAAACCCCTGCCGTCGGCAGTTTCCTGATCCGCCAAAACCACGCGTGGATTGCGCGCGCAGATACCGCTGACGCGGTCGCGTTTCCTCGAATGGTTTCACTCCTGGACACGCCACGCACTCTACTCCGTTTCCTCGCCCACGGTCATCATCCTTCTGGCGCCTTCGCCCGCCTCCGCGCCCGCGAGCACCACACCTATTTTGACGGCCAGCACCTGTTCCCCGACTACCTGCTCGACGTGACCTGCTACTACTACGGCGAAAACCTCGACGGCCGCGCCAAGCTGGTGGGCCGCCTGCCCATCGAGGCCCGCGGTGAGATCACCCGCGGGCACACCCGCGCCGCCTCGATTAAGTTCTACCTGGAAGGTGGGTCACCGCCACTCGGTGGCTTTCGTTACGACGCGGTGCACGACCTCGGTCCACTCCAGCTCGATTTCGGACCTCAGCCCGTCTATCCCCGCGCCGTCCGCACCCGGCTCGCCGATATCTCTGACGTCCCAACACCCGCCGGGGCCGAGCGTCTCACCTCGTTCACGCTCACCGTCGGCCGCGAGCTGGACGCCTCGCCGAGCATTCGCTTCCAGCACGGCGCCCGTGAAGCGCTGGTTCTGCTGCGCCGCCAGGACGCGGCGACCTGGGTCTACGCCGGCCGGCTGCGCTTCGTCGATGGTGCTTGGCAGGCCGCGCCTGAAGACGTCGACGTCACCACTACCGGCGCCTATGCTTTGGTTGCCCTGCCGTTTTCGATCACGGAACTGCGCGGTCAGGTCACCTTTGCCGCGAGCCCTGTTGCCGAGGTCACCCTCCAGACCGAAGTCCACCCCTGGCGGGCGACCAGCGTCGCCGACGGTGGGTTCCGCTTCGCCGTCGTCCGCTGGAACCATCCCCAGAATGTGGACGCCTACGACCCCGCCACCACCCGCAGCGCCCAGCTCCACCTGGCCGACACCTCGGCCGACGACCTGCGCGACGGCCTCGACCTCGCGCTCCAGGCGCCCGACTTCCGCCTTGTCGAGCACCAGCCCGCCGCCAATCAAGTCCACGTCAGCCGCCACGAGATCCCCAGCCTGACTTTCTCCCACGCCCTCGGCGGCAGCGTCGACGACTGGACCCAGGCGATCACGCTCCAGAGCGGCGGCACCACCGTCCCGCTCCGCATCCAGCGCGAGGCCGACTACCGCACCCTGACCCTCAACCCCCAGGCCCCGCTCTCCGACGACACCGAATACACCGTCACGGTTGGCACCGGTCTGCTCAGCCAACACGGCCACCCGCTGGTTTCGGCTGCGTCGTTCAGCTACCGGACCGCCGACCGCAGTGCCGTCGGCACCCTCGACCTCAAGAAGTTCTACCTCACCGCCAGCGGGGACGACCTCGTCGTCCACGCGCCGGCCGACGCCTACCCGGCTCGCAGCCAGATCCGCCTGATCAACCGCCACACCGCCGCCACGGTGACCGACACCATGCTGGGCGGCGACTACCAGCGGGGCATCGCGGGCGACATCGGCGACCGGATCCAGGTGGCCGTCACCCGGCCCGACGGCCAAACCGCCTCGATCGAGCTGGACAGCATCCGCACGGGTCCCGGTCAGGTCATCCTGGGCGGCCAACCCTTCGTGCTCGACCTCGGCGACGGCACCACCCTCCACGTCGAGCGGGTGCTGGACGGCGTCGGCCGCGAGGTCCGCTTCGCCCTGGCGGACGAGGCCGAGGTCCGCGCCGAACTGGCCAAGGTCCCGCGTCACGGCGACGACCCCTTCGGCACCTTCTACGGCGGGCTGCGCATCACGCCGCTCGACGGCGGCCCCGTGCCTCGCCTTGCCGGCCGATTCCAGCTCGACCTCGACCCCGCCACCATCGGGACCACCATGCTCGCGTTCGTGGCGCTGCAGCCCGAAGTCCCGTTCCCGGCCAACCCGCTCGAGCCGGAGACCCTGACGCCCCACACCTTCGCCACGCTGGCCGATGCCGTCGCCGTCCGCGACGGCCAGCTCGGCAGCGCCACCAAGCGGACCCGCACCAAGCGGTTCGGCGGCCGCATCGCCGCCTCGCTGGGCCAGGCCTATGCCCGCCTCTACGGCCTGTTCCACACCGACAGCACCAGCTTCATCTTCGGCCAGAGCCTGCGCCAGGATGTCCGCGACATCGTGGCGGACGACTACGGCAACCTGATGTGGGTCGAGCCGCCGCCGTCCTGGTTCAACCCGGACCGCTACACCCGCGCGGGAACCCCCTACTACCCGTGCCAAAACATCTACTTCTACCAACGCTTCGGCGACGGCGAGAACGCCTTCTTCAAGCCGCTCGGCCTCACCGGCCCGCTGGCCGACGGCGACTTCCTCGCCGAGCCCGACCCCGGCCAGCCCACCATCCTGGCCATGGACCCGGTCACCCACCGGCTCACCTTGCTCGAACTGCGCCCTTCCAGTGCCTCATACTTGCTGGCCGGTTCCCGCGCCTACCGAGCCACGGCCTGGCTGCGCTGGCCCAAGCAAGGCGGCGCCGGCAGCGACGCCGAGCTGGAACTCGATTGGCGGGTCGTGACCCTGGACGGCGACGAGCCCGTGGTCCACGCCGGCCTGACCGAGACCTTTCGGCAGACCGGCAAGCTGCTGCTCGATCCCGGCCAAACCGAAGGCAAAACCCCCCAGATCCAGGTGACCATCAAGGCCGATCAGCCCCTGAAACACGCCGTGGCCAAGATCCCCGAGGTCGACTGGAACGAGACGGTCACCCGCGACACCCGCCACGACGCGATCACCGTCCTGCTGCCCGCCACCGCCTACGGCACCGAGCGCAAGCTCGACGTCGCCCTGACCGTGGTGGACGGTTTCGACCAGAGCCAGGACGTCTACAAACGGGTCTGGCTGGTTCGACCCGACCAGGCGGCGGGCATCCCCAACGTCGCGCCGGCGGTGCTCGCCAGCACGCCCCAGGACAAGGGCACCGACGTCCTGATCGCCGACCCGCTCTACCTCGAATTCAGCGAGCCGGTCCGCAACGTGGGCCCGGCCACCGTGACCCTGACCCCCGACGGCGGCGACCCGGTCACGCTGGCCTTCTCCGACGCCAACGGCCTGCCGGTCGAAGCCGCGACCGAGGTCCGCCTGCTCACCGTCCAGCCGACCGAAGCGCTCAAGCTCGACACGCGCTACACGTTCGACGTGCGCGGCGTCCGCGACCAGGAGAACCGGACCCTGCTGCAGCCGGCGGACACCACGGCCTCGGGCACCGAGCCAGCCAAGGATCACTACCGCATCCAGTTCCGGATCCAGACCAGCAGGCCCCAGACGGTGGTGCCGGAGGCGGGCGACCTGCGCGCCTATGCCGGGCTACGCAACCTGCTGGTAGGCCTGGACGGGATCACGAACCCGGACGGCATCGCCTCCGGCTTCAAGTTGCGCGTCTACGACACCGACACCCGCCACGCCGAGCCGCGCCTGCTCACCGAGTACCGCGAGGCGATTCGGGCCCCGGGCATGCTGGCCCCCAACCTGGTCCTGATCACCAAGGAAGCGCTGGCCGCGGCGCCCGGCGCCGAGGTCTTCGCCATCGAGCGCGACAACCGCGAGCGGCTGCGGGCCCTGCCCGCCGGAACCCTACTGGTCGTGCAGTACTACTCGTTCGCCCAGCACAGTTACGTCCTGATGTTCCTGCACTACGACGGGGCCACCTTCGAGGAAAAGGGCCACTTCCGCGTGCCGACCACGGGGACCCAGGGCGGGTTCGCCGCGATCGGGCCCTACCTGATCCTTGGTGACTTCGACCTGACCGAGGCCGGCCCGGTCGGTACGGCCACGGTCCACGACGTGCGCCAGTACCTGGAACGGCTCGCCAACGTCGACCCCGCCACGCTTCAGGACAGCCTGGGCGGCGGCCGCCACTTCCATGCCTGGCAGCAAACCAAGCCGGTGGGCCACTACGCCAACCCGCGCGGGGTGGTCCGCCTCGCGCCTTTCCTCCACCAGACCGAGGACGGGCTGGTCCCGGCCTTCGCCGCGGCCGCCTTCGGCTACCCGGGCCTGAACGCGATCGTGCCCCAGGCATCCGACCTGCTGCCACCCGACCATCCGCCCTACGACCGCCGCGCCCTGGCCAAAACCGTCTGGCCCCACCGCGCCGGCACCCAGATCGGGCCAGGCGAGCCGGGCCGCTTCGGCGTCTCCCGCCTGCGCTGCGCCGTGGTCGAGGCCTTCCCGACCCAATCCGCCCTGGGCGAGACGCTGACCCGCGACATCGCGATCTTCGGCGAGCGCGGCCTCGACCAGGACGGTTCCCTCTATATATATGAAGTCCCCGAGAAGACCGACCTCGAGCAGGCAACTCCGCCGCGCTTCACCCTGCACCTGCCTGGCGGGTTCCTGGGCCTGGCCGCCGACCGCGCCCACGGCCTGGTGGCGGTGCGGACCCGAATCGGCAACGAAGAGGTGGGCGTCGGCGTGCTGGACCTGCGCGCGCTCTACGCCCGCGGTTGGGCGCAAGGTGTCAGCCAATGGACCCTCGACCAGGCGTTCGCGGAGGAGATGTTCCTGACCTGGATCGACGGTGACGCGGACCAAGCCCCGGTGGGGCGCCAGTTGTTCATGCACGACGGCGCGCTCTACTGGAGCCTGTCGGACGAGCGCCTGCGCCGCCTGCCGCTGGCGAACAACCCCTACCGGACCTTCGGCTGGCTGACCTACGACCTGGCCCGCTGGCAGGCCGGCACGGCGCGGCACGACACGAGCGGCCGGATCCGCGACCCGCAGGGCATGCTGACCCACCAGCCCTACGGTGTGCTCTACGCCACCGACCTGGACGTCGAGGGCGAAGTGCCGGCTGGCGGAACGGGCGAGGCCCAGACCGAGTTGGCCTTCACGGTAGAGATGGGGACCTTCGAGGTCGAGGTCTTCGCCCAGGAGAGCCTGAAGCTGGTCTACCGCCTCGAAGGCGAGTCCGGCGCGGCCGAGGTGGTCCACGAGGTCAAGGACGCGAAGGCCCGCACGCTGGTGGGCTTCGACACCCGGAAGCTGAACGTCGAAATCCAGAACCAGGCCAAGGCCCTGCGCGAGCACGGGTTCCTGAAGGGCGAGGTGGCCTTGACCCTCACCCGCCAGGGCACCACCGTGATGCAGCGGACCCTGCCGTTTCTGGTGGCCTGGCACAGCGTGCCGACCCGCTACGTGGACGACCTCCGCTTCCACGGCGGCCTCGACCTGCTGACCGGCTCGCCCGAACTGCACCAGACCGACCTCGCCGTGAGCACCCGCGATGCCCGGCTCGACCTGAGCTGGCGCCGCAGTTTCCACCGCGACTACGCCTTCGGCAGCGGGCCGTACGGGGTCGGCATGCTGGACGGCGCGCGGCTCTACCAGGCCATGCCGGTCTGGTGGCGGCCGCAGGACGTGGCCGCGGTCGACGGCGCCGCCCCGGAGCCGGGTGAAGGCGGTACGGCCACCAAATCCGAAGGCTCCATCGCCCGCGACTTCACGGGGGCAAAGGTCCACCAGCGGCTGATCTTCGAGCAACCGGGCCAGTTCCAGATCCAGGCCGGCCTCGCCGAGGACGGGGACCAGGTCGGCGTGCGCAACGACGCCCTCAGCCAGGTGCGTCGTTTCCCGGACCGCGGCCCTTGGCACCTGATCCACCGCGGCAACGTCGTCTACAAGCTCCGCAGCAAACTGCGTTGGCCCGAGTACCGCGACCTGCTGGGCCAAATCAACGAGAAGACCCGCGCGAGCGACGAAACCGACCGCCTGCGGTTCCCGCTGATGCGTTTCCCGGGCTCGATGCAGGCACCGGGCGCGCTCTACGGCGAGGTCCGGTTGACCGAACGGGTCGACTACCCCTGGAAGAACCGGATGGCGGCGGAGGACGCGGCCCGCTTCCCCACCGAGCTGTGGGACGCACCCAACGACCGCGGCGGCCGGCGCACCGTCGACCGGACCTGGAAGAGGAACCCGGTCGGGACCGTGATCGAGACCCAGACGATGCAGACCCGCAGCATCCGGGGCACCTACGCCTACACGGACGACGGCTACCTGGCCCGGGTGGAACTGAACCAAACCAGCGGTGGGGGGACACCGCGCGGCTACACTTTGACCTGGAGCGAGCCGGTGGCCGAAGTGGGCCAGCTCAAACTGCGGCGGTTGGTCAAGGTCGAGGCGCTGCACGCAGGCGACGACGACGTGGTCTTCGAATCCCGGTACCCGGAGAACAGCCTGGCCGCATCGCACCTGGGCGACGGCTACTGCCTCCAGAGCCTCGACGTCACCCGCGACGGGACGAGCGGCCGCGTCGTGTCGGTGGCCCTGCCCGGCTGCGGTGAGGTGCCGGAGCTGAGGCGGACCTTCGCCACGGTGGGCGGGACGCGGCTGTCCTCGGGTTACACCTTCGCAGGGGTCGACGCGACCCACACCTTCTCGCGAACCTGGGAACGGCGCAAGCTGGACGGGTTCCGCTTCGATCCCGATCAGGGCGGCACGGCCGTGGCGATGGGTGGCTCGATCCTGCCCATCCACCAGTGGCTGCTGACGGGCGACGGCTTCGGCGACCAGACCTTCGACTACGACGGCTTGGGCCGCCTGACCGCCCACCTGATCCACGGCGCCAGCCAGCGCTGGACCTACCAGGCCGCGCCCTGGTGGATCGAGACGCCCGCCACCACGACCGACCCCGTGGGCGGCACCCTGCGCTACGACGTGACGCAGGCGTTCCTGCGGGTCTCCGACGCCAACGCCTCGGGCGAGGGCGGCACCAGCGCGACCCACACCACCTTCTTCAGCACCAGCGGCGTGCCCATCCTCACCGAGGACCTCGTGGGCCGAATCCAGGGCGGGACCGCTTCGGTCCACTACCGCCCCAGCGACAAGGACCTGGACGCGGACGCCTTCAGCGTGCGGACCCTGAACCTGCCCGGCACCGGCAAGGCCATGACCGAGCGCCGGCTCAACCCGTTCGGCGACGTGACCGAGGAAACCCACCTCGACGTCACGAACCGGTTCACCTACGACGGCTTGGGCCGGCTCGACACCGCGACCGACGTCACACTGGGCCGCACGCTGAATCTCGACTACGAGGTCGTTGCGGGGCAGGGGCCGCGGGTGGCGGTCGTCGACCAAAGCACCGAGGTCACCACCGAGACCGACTACGACATCTGGGGCCGGGTCACGGCCCAGCGGCGAACCGCGCCGGACCCCCGCAACCAGGCCTATACCTATGACGCGTTGGGCCGGTTGGCGCGCACTACCGACACCCAAACCGACCAGACCGAGACCTACACCTACTTCGGGACCACGTCGCTGCCGACGCGGATCGTCACCGGCCAGGGGGGCACCAGCCTCACGACCGCCTACAACGTCGTGCAGGGCGGGGAAGGTCCGGTCGTCCAGGGGATGACGGTCCAAGCCGAGGGGGAATCCTACGCGGAGCACCTGGTGACCGATGCGCTCGGCCGCGTCGTGGAAACCCAGATGGCCGATGTCGGCAGGGTGCGCACCGCCTACGACGTCTTCGGGCGGGCCACCCGCGTCGAGAAACTCCCCGAGGACCCGGCCAAGGCCGACGAGGGCGAAGACGGCGCCGAGCCCGCCCTCGTGATCACCTACGAAAAGGGCAAGATCACCGTGGCGGACGGGTTCAAGGACGTCACGACCGTGACGCGCTGGTCCGACCCGGCGGGGCAGACGGTAACCACCACGGTGTCCGGCAGCGGCGTCGACAAGGCGCGCGAAACCGAGACTGCCACCACGGTTGCCGGCAGCCCGCGACGGCTGCGCGTGGTGACCGAGGAGAAGAGCGAGGGCCACACGGTGACCACCACGGCCGAGGTCAACGGACGCGGCGCCGTGGTCAAGGCCGGCTCGGGCCCGATCGAGGTGACCGCCGACGCGTTCAACAGCGCGGGCATGCCGACCCAGATGACGGTCGCCTCGACGCTGGGCGGCGGCCAGGCGAAACGGGCCCAGGCGGCCACCTCCGTGGCCTTTACATACGACCGCTACAACCGCGTCACGGGCGGGACCAACGCCCACGGGCTGGACTGGTCGGTCGACGGCTACGACGGGCGCTGGCGGCCCACGGGCACGACCGACACCCGCGGCCTCGGCACCCAGCGCAGCTACGACGACTGGCAGGACACCCTGCGCGCGGTGACCACCACCGAGCCCAACCGTTCCGGCAACGAGACCCTGACCCTGTTCAGCCGCGAACGGGAGGGCCAGGCGGGCATGTCGCTGCTGACCGAACGCGCCACCTCCTGGCTGGGCGCGACCACCGAGGTCACGCGGCACATCGCCAACGCGTCGGCCGGGGTCGACGTCACCCGCAACGGCAAGACCATGCGGGTCCGGCGCGACGCCGAGACCGGCGAGGTCCGAACGGTCGACGACTTCGAGAGCAACCGCACCCAAGTCGATCCCGAGCGTTTCGGCCGCCGGGTCCGGGCGACGCTACCCGACGGCGCCGAGCGTGAGCTAGAGCTGAATGGCTTCGGCCAGCCGCGGGCGTTTCGCGACAACGGCGTGACTACGCGCGAGTGGGTGCGCGACGCGCTGGGCCGGGTCGACGAGGTCCGCACGCCCGACCGGGTCTACGACTTCGCCTACAGCGCGGAGAGCCAGGGGCTGGCGTCGATCACGGGCGGCCGCCACGACCTGAACTTCAGCAACTGGAGCCCGTTGGGTCAGGCGCAGACCATCGAGATCGGCGACGTGGCGCGGATCGAGGTCCAATACCATCCGGGCGGCCGGCCGAGCTGCGCGACCCTGACCCGCAAGGGCGGACTGCCGACCCAGATGAACTACAACGCCCACGGCGACCTGGTGGGGCTCAAGCGGGGCAACCAGCCGCTGACCGAGTACAGCTACAACCGCTGGGGCGCGGTGGCGAGCATGACGGTGGGCAACGGCCAACCGCTGCAGGTCTTTGGCAGCGGCGACAGCGCGACCGTCAACCTGCCGGGCGGGGTCACGGCCGACATCGACCCCGAGGGCCGGCTGTCACAGGTGACCTACCCGGGCCTGGCCACCAAGGAATACGGCTACGACGGCCTGGGCCGAACGACTCGGGTAACGATCGGCGGGGTCCTGCTGCGGCGTTACCAATACGGCCAGGGTCGGTTGGAACAGATCACAGCGGGCGAGCCGGGCAGCGAGGAAGTCTACGTCTATGGGTACGACGCCGACGGCCGCCTGACGAGCCTGACGCGCGATGGCGTCGCCTGGGGAAGCTGGACCTACCCCGACCTGGCGGACCTGCGCCAACAGGAGGGACTGGCCGATCCCAACCGGATGCAGCGCTACACCGACCCCAATGGCGTGACCCAGTCGTACGGCTACGAGGACGGCCAGGTCACCCTGATCGACATCGCCCAAGGGCCGAGCTTCCAGATGGTCTACGACGCGGGCGGCAACCAGACCCAGATCCGCGCGATGGGCATGGAGGCGACCTTCACCGAGTGGGTCAACGGCATGCCGACCCGGATCGCCTGGGGCGACGGCACCACCTTCGATTTGAGCCAGGACGAAAAGGGCCAGCTCGACACGATCACGGGTGATGGCGGAGTCTTCCTACTCGACCTCAACTGGGAGGATGTCCCCCGCGAGGGCCTGTGCAGTGAAGCGGGCGAGGCGGGCCCACCGGACAAGAAGATCAGCAAGGTGACGCGCAAGGCGCCGGGCCTCGAAGAGACCTGGGAGCCCGCGTACACCGAGGCGCAGCAGCTCCAGTCGATCCAGATCACGCACACGGGCGGCCAGGGAACGGCCACCGTGACCGAGAGCTACGGCGAGGTGCGGAACCAGCTTCTGGGCGGCCTGACCCGGGTGTTGAACGGCACGGTGGTGCGCGACGATGTCTTCACCCACGACGCCACGGCCGACCACCGCCGGGTGGGCAGCGTGGCGGGCATGGGCGGGGTCGATGTCTATGCCTACGATCCGGTCCTGGGCAACCTGATGCGGATCGACACCCGCGACGGCCGTGTGCGGGAGTTCGCGTGGGACGGCTTTCGGCGCCTGACCGAGATCCGCGAGGACGGCCAAGTTTTGGGTGCGTACGCCTACGACCACCAGAACCGCCGGATCCGGGCGGCGACGCCGGCGAGCGACGTGCCGTTGGTGTTCGCATGGCACGGCTCGCGGGTGATCGCGATCGGCCAGCAGCGTGGCACGGCGGAGACGCCGCGCATCGCGTGGACGCACGCCATCGGCCAGGGCCCGCTGGGCCCGGCCTTCCTGAAAGATCTCACGGGTGGTGGCCACGACTACTACATCGCGACCGACCACCTGGGCACGCCCTACGCGTACAAGCACGTGGCCAGCGGGACGGTGTACCTCGGCCCGTTGACGCCTTGGGGCGAGCGGGTCCAAAGCCCATCGCTGGGAGCACAGGCGGGTGTGGTACCGGACAGCGTCTTCGCCAGCGCCCCACTGGGCCTGGGCGGCCACCTGGTCGACTGGGAAACCGGCCTGACGCAGATGCACCACCGCTACTACGACGCAAAGCTGGGCCATTTCCTCAACCCCGACTTTCGCGAGCCGAACCTCTACGACCCCACCACGGTCAAGGAGCCCTACGCCTACGCCGCTGGAAATCCGATCCTGTTCTGGGACCCGGATGGTCGACGCGTCGTATTCCTAGGTCAAGACTCCAATGGATTCGGTTGGATGGGAATCTTGTACACCCTGAACGGTTCGCCCCAAATCGCCTTGATCTCTAGATTGGAATGGGAAATGGCCATGAAAGGACAGGGTCAACCCATCGGCAATATGAAATTTGTCGGTACTGACACCGATGCGTTTTGGGTGCGAACCGAGTTCCTGCAATACCAAATCCTTGAGCAAATGCATGGGTACGGGGGAGGCGTCGAGATCTTACCCGATCCGATGAAACATTTTAAGCGCGATGCTATGCTATTTACCGGTGCTGCAGCCGTGGCTCCGTTTGCAATCGGTGCAATGATTGTTGGGTTGCCCGCTGAAGCAACTATTGGGATTGCCGCCGCTCACCTAGGTTCCTTTTCCATGGCTGCCGGTACAACACTACCTGTTGCCTTTTTTACCGATCTAGGAAAAGGCACAAGCTACACCCCAGACGTGATCGATGCCTTGAAGATGACTGCGGGGGTTCAAACTGGCCATACACTTGGTCATTCGATGGGCGCTGGATTCGCTGGGGAAGGTTCCGCAGCATGGCGAGGATTTCGGCTTGGCTCGAATCGTAACTTGAAAATTACTAACCTAACGGACGAATCGATCATGATCGACAACAATATCGTTTCAGCCTTACAAAAATACGAGGCGACAGGACAAACACTTCAAACTGGCGAGCAGGCTGCTTTAAGGCATCTTGATGATATGGCCCTGAGTGGAAGGTGGGATCTTCGCGTTTCAGAAACCGCATTCAGAGAAGGTGGGTATATAAATCAAGGATTCCCGATTTCAGTCTCTAGGAACTCTAGAGAGTACCAGGATTTATTAAAGGTCTTAGAGAATGTGAACTTAGGTCAGAAGAAAGGCTTTAATGACCGTCTGATCGTTGCCGATGCATTTTTTGCTAAAGGCACCTCGAAGGTCTTTATGTCTGCTGATAAAAAAATCATAAACAAACTCTACTTGCTTACTGGAAACAATCCCGCCAAACTTGGTCGTTCAATCACTTCTGCCTTCCCTAAGGGATTCAATGTCACCATAAACAATCGCACAATTACCGTGATTCCGTCGGTTTTTTAATGAGGTACGAAAATGGGGATGTTCGATTATTTTGCCGGCCCACTTAGGTGTTCTAGCTGTGGAGTAGTAACAAGAGATGAAACTACCAACATGCAAATAAAAATTCGAAAATCACCCAATCTCCAAATATTTCGGATCAGAGATCAATTAGAACACCTGAACCCATTTGAGGATAGTGGATACTACAAAATACAAAATCCAAGCGGATCAACAATTAATCTCCTAGAGACTTGGGACTGCCCTCATTGTCATACTTCTTTTCAGTGGGCTAAAATCACTATCGTTAATTGGGTAGTTCATGAAATATGCGAATCTAATCTCACTCCGGAAACGTTGAGAGGCATCCACTACATTAGTGATGAGGTCGATTATCTTCTTGAAGAAATGCCATTTTTGAAAGCGATGATACAATCATAAGAATGAGCATGAGTTTTTTTGAAATCTCCTGCAGGCGTGCTCATTGACAACTATAGATCGGAAAATTGTCAGAATCAGCTTGGTAAATGGGTGGCTCCAGCGAAGTGAAGTCTGCTCGTTGGGAAGACCGAGTAGCCGGAGTTCTCAGCACCATCAACCACCAAGATCCTTGAGACCCTGATATGACGAGTCCGAAAGAATATTTCTACATGTGTTCGCGGAAAAATTGTTTGCGACAGGATTGGCCTTCCTGCGTGCCAGGATAGGTTTCGCGCCCGCTGGGCCAGAATTTTCCGCTTCAGGTCCCGGGGGCCAGGACCTCGGCGGGATCGGGAACGCCAACTCAGGGTAGGCCAGGGGTACCGGCGCGAGTGCGACGGTGGTCGAGGCCCGCCCGGCTCAGGACGGTTCCGGGGTATGGGGCGTGGCCTCTTGCTCGAAGAGGGCGATCGATCGCACATAGGCGAGGAGATCCCACAGGTTCGCGTCTTTATCCGCCAACTCCGCCTGGGCCTTCAGCGATCGAACCAAGGCTTCGAACGGTAGGCTTTCCTTCGAGGCGGCCTCGTTCGTGGCTTCTTCCAAGTCATCGAGGGGAAGCGGCAGGTTCTCCAGGTCGCGGCCGCGTACGAATTGGTCGAATGCGCCGAACAGGGGCGTTCTCGGAGGGGTCTGAACGTCGCACTTTCGCCAGAGCGGATAGACCTGGCTCCATTGGTCTTCGGGGCCGGCATGCGCATCGGCGGCGACCGCGGGCGCGATCACCAGAGAAATGTCCCTTGGCGCGCCGACCCACCCGTGCTCGATGAATCCGTACAGCAGGGCTCTGGCGAAAAGGGCCACGCGGCTTTCGGCCTCCAGGTACCCGGTGAAGGCCGGCCCCAGCGGCCTGAGTGCATCGACGGATTCGATGAGTCGCTGCTCCAAGACGAGGGCGCGACGCTCGGGTCGGAACACGTGTAGGCCAAGGCGCACATGGGCCGGAAGGTTGTAATAATCCTTCTGTAACCGCTGGTAGGGCTTCAGGGACGGCAAAGGCAGCGCGTCGATCGAGGTAATCGCCGAAAACACGTGTGGATCGCGAAAGGTACACCGACAAAGGTGCTGCTTCTTGGCGAACTCGGGCTCCAACGCTTCCTGAAGTCCGGTGCAGAAGTCGCTCTCGTTCAGGTTGAGATGCATGTGGAAACCGTGGCGAGGGGCCAGGTTGCGATCGAAACGCACCATGGGGTAGGCCTTCCGGAACAACTCTCGAGCCAGGTGTTGCGGTGACGGCTGGCGCGCGGCGAGGTATGGGGTGATGTCCGTGTGGCACATGTCCCGCGTCAGGATATCCGCCAACCGCGTGAGCGCCTCCACGTGTTCCTCGACCCGCTCGGGGCTGGGGCTCAGCGTGTGGTGCCGGTCCGTCACCCACGTCAGTTTGACCAGGGGCTGTCTATCTTCCGCGGAAAGATGCCACACCAAGCGGTGGAGGTTTCCGTAGCAACCTCGATCGCCCAAGTACGCCTGGTAAAGGCGCTCCTCGAGTGCGTCCGAGTAAAGGTACTCGCGGACCGCGATGTCCAGGTCCGCCGCGCGTTGCTTTTTCAAGGCCTCTTCCCGTTCGGCGAGCACGGTGATCAAGGGCGTGCGTCGCGCGTCCTCGGTCTTTTCGGGGGGACCGACGATCGGCTCCACATAACGCGCCAGTTGCACGCGGATGGCCTGCACGATGCGTTGAAATTCTTCGATCAAGTCGGCGCCGAGATCTCGAAATTTGATTTGCTGCAGGTCGGGCTGGCTTTGCAGGCAAAGGTCCCGCAGCCTGTCCAGCGATGACGCCAAGGCTTCCAAGAGAAGGACCGTATCGCGGAATCTGGGAGCCGCAGTGCCCGATTCCACCGCGCCTCGGGTGTTGTTGAGCCAGTGCATTACGTTGCGCGAGAGTGACCATTGAAAGTTGAGCCTGTGGCTTTGTAAAAAATCTTGGGGCCGCTTGTGGGCGCGATCGGCTTCGAGGATCGCAAACAGCAGAAGAGGGTCGGTTCTGTTGACGGCCTGCATGATTTCTTGAATGGATCCGTTGGGTCCTTCCGCGGCGAGAAAGGTGTCCAACTGGTCGCGGATTTCCTGCATGTCCGATGCGCTCGGTTTCACGAATCCCCAACCCCCACCGGGTTTGGACTCCACCTGAAAATAAAAGGCGAGGAATTGGCGTGCGAAGCGAAATCGGAAGAGGGTCCAGTATTGGTAGATGGGTAGCCGAACGGTGAAACTGCCCATGGCGGAGATCACTCCGTGACCGCCGGCCTCTCTTTGGATTTGGTGCGACATGCGTTGCTGTTGCCAATGATGATCGAAGGCGCCGCCCGGTTGCGTGTAGAGGAAGCTGTGGAGCACATCGGCCATGGTCGGGTAAAGTGCCCGCTCCGGAGGTAGTTGGTGCACGGGAAAGCGCTCGCGATCACTGTCGAACAGCGTGACATGGTCCCAGATCGTGGTTTCCCAGGGTCCGTTCAAGGGTGAGTTAGGATCCGAAGCATAGCGTTCGCGATGGTCGATGCCCTCGTTCAGGAGGAATCGGTCGAGTTCGCGCAAGGTGGCGAAGCTGTTGGCTCGGGTCAGGCTCAGGTTGTCGGACTGAGACTGGAATCCGGTCGCGGTTGCCAGAAGGGCGTGATTGGTCAAACCCGGCATGCCCAGGTCGCGGGCCACGCGCTTGGTCAAGTGGCCCAGATCGGCGAGCATGGCGCTGCCGGTACCGCCGCAGTCGGAAGCCACGCAAAAAACCTTCGGCGCCTTTCCGCGTTCGGCCTGGTGCACGGCCGTCAGGGCCTGGGTGAGAGAATGCCAGATGCGACTCTCTTCGGTTCCTTTTTCCAGGTCCAGAAAGAGCGCGAGCCGACCCAACGGGCGTCGTTGGCCGGTACCCTTGGAGATGAGCAGTTCCTGATCGGCGAGGGTCGTGAACAATTCGCGCGGCCACCAACGCGCGATGCCCTCGTGCAAAAACCCGCCCTTGCCGCGCAGCGCGTCGAGATACGCGGTCCCCAACTCCGATTCTCGATGAAGGATCACACATTCGTCCGAGGTCAAGGCCACGCCGCCGACGCGGACCTCCATGGCCCGATCTCCCCGAATTTCCTGGTCGCAGGTATCCAGCAGCAAGAAGCGCAGGGTGTTCGGTACCTTGCCGAAGTTGGTCTCGATGATCGCTTTCTTGAGAAAGGTGAGGACCCAGCGCCCGGTTCCGCCCAATCCGACGACCAGCGTGGGCGCGGTGGGACGAATGAACGATTCCGGCTCGAAATGCGGCAGGAGATCGGGCGGTGGCGTGAGTGGTGGAGGCTCGCCGGGTTCGGGTACGCGCGCCGGTGCCCGTGACGCCACATACATGCGATAGGCGCTCCACTGCCAGGGCAGCAGACTGGCCAGCCAGGCCGCTGCCAGCGTCGTCCAGAGCCAAAGCGGTACCGATGCCGTGACTTCCGGAAGACTCCCCGTCACCACACCCGGAATGGCGAGCATGGCCGCGACGGCCGGCGGGAGCCCGAAAAACAGGGCAAGGGCCCTGGTTCTTTTTTGGCGATGTACCAATTTTTGATCCAGGAGTAGTCGTCCTCTCATTAGGGGCCCTCCAAAGCAGATGTTTCGCGGTGGGGAAAAGGGGATGCTCCGTGGCGAGGAGCCGAGCGGGCCGAACGCGTCGAGGGCCGAGGCGGTTCCTCGTCCCGACGGGGATCGGACTAACGCCCGGTTTCGAGGCGATGGGCGTATTTTGGCGGGAGTTGGAAGCGCGCCATGCGGGCCTGGGTCTTCTCGATGGCATAGGGCACGTCGTGGAAATGCAGGGTGGCGCGATTTCCCAAAACGAAAGGTCTCGCGGGGTTTCGGGTCGACTCGGTTTCCAGGGTGGCATAGGCGGCATTGGGGTTACCGTTGCGCGGTTGACCGACGCTGCCTGGATTGATCACGTGGAATGGTGCTTCCAGAGAGATCGGGTTGCGTGCCAAGTCGAATTTTTCCACTTGGGGATCCCCTGAAACATCGGTCAGGGCGTAGCAGAGCGGAATGTGGGTGTGTCCCGCGATCATCAGGCGTGGCAGGTCCCGACCGAATCGCGATTTCAGTGCCTGCAGCTCCAACAAGGCGTCGTCCGGATAACGGGTATAGGTGCGGGTGAGACGGTCGCTGCGAAAACCACCGTGTACGAGCACGCAATCTCCGTCGCGCAGGTATTCGGGCTGATCGCCGAAGATCGGCGCGTTCGTGGCGAGGAGCTGCATCTGCTCCACCGTGACCGCCAGGCTTTGTAGCATGGCCTCGTCATCGGCGATGAAAAAGCCCAGGGCGTCGCGATGGGTTCGAATGCGCTCCGGAATGGTCCCGGCCAGCCCATGCACCAGAAGGGCGGCCTGGTCGTGATTGCCCAAGATCCAATGGTCGGGATCGACGATTTCTTCGAGCAGGTTCAGGCACCGATGGGATTCCGGCCCGTAGTTCACGGCATCGCCCAGAAACCAAAAGGTATCGACATCCTGGGCTTCGGCGTGGTCCACCACGGCCTCGAGCGCTTGATAATTGCCGTGGACATCGCTGATCAGTCCGATTTTAGGCATGTTCGATCACCCGCTTGTAGTACAGGAGGTGTTTGTTGAAGGGGTCGAGCTCGAGGCCCTGGAGGACCAAGGCGCCCGCCTCGCTCAGATGCCGCCTGTCGATGGCGTCTCCGGCCCGTGCGAGAAGATCTTCCAGCCGTTCGTAGTGCATCAGACAGGCGTCGCTCTCGGATTGCCACTTTTTCCGATGGGCCTCCAACAGGGTGCGGCCGTGGTGGATGTCGTCCACGAGGGCTCGTGCCGGTTCGGAGGTTGCCGGTTCCGGAGGCTCGGCAAGGTTGAGCAGTCGCCGTTCGGCTTCATCGGCAAGGTCCTTGAGGCCTTTTGCGAGCGCCAGGTGGTCGCGCTTCTGTTCCTGCTCCTTGCGCAAGTGCGCCTCTCGGCCCAGCAGGTCGTCCAGGTCCGGAGCGGACTGCCGGTGCCAGGCACGCAGCATTTCCAGGTTGGCCAACCGTTGTTCGGCCCAGGCGCCCAGCTCGGCCAATTTGAGGGTGCGATTGGCAAACCGATCTCGGAGCCTGCCGACGGTGCGGCGGGCGTGGTAGTCGTCGTTGGGGTCCAGGTTGAACAGTTCCTGAACGAGTCGGGAGACTTCCGCGAAGTCGTGTTCGGCAAAGGCGGTGGCCAGGGCGGCCGCCGAATCGTGCACCTTTTGGCGCTGCTCCCGAACCTGTTGGATCCGGCGTTTCATGGATTGGACGCGGTGATGGTGATACTTGACGTATTGAACGGCCTCCGCGAACAGCCGATCCACGGCCGAATCGTCACCGGTTTCCTTGGCTTCCTCCAGGTATCCCTCGACCATCTTCATTTTGTGTTCGAACATTTTCAGGCCGTTGATGCGCTGATCGATCTTGTGAAGTTGGGCCATCAGCTTCGTTTTTTGGGCTTCCTTGGCCTGACCGAGGGCTTGGCGGATTTGTTCGGCCATGTCCTCCAGTTCGTCCAACCCCGGTTCCTCGCGTTCGAGACGGACGGCCCGCTGGATGAGTTCCTGCACATGGGCGTCGAAGCGAACAAGCAGGGCGCCGAGCCGTTCGCGCGGCTCCTGCAGGTCCGGATCGATGCGCGTGAGTTCGGTATATTTCGCGAGGAGGGTCACCACCGATTCACGACGGATCTCCAAGTCCTCGATATCCGAGGCCAGGCGCCGAACGGCTTCGGCCTGGAAATCCCGATACCGTTGCTGAACCGCCTCGCCGAAGCATTCGTGACCGCGCCCTGCCTGTTGGAGCCGTTCGAGCGCGGCTCGAATCGCGCCTTTGGCGTACATGTCTTCGACCTCGTCCAAATCTCGGCACAACGCCAGGGCGGTTTTGGCGATGGCCTCCAGGGAACCACCCGCGTTCTGGCGCATGCGGGCGATCTCTCTGGCGCGGTGCCGCTTGTCGGTGCGGAAGTACAATTCGAGCAACCTGCGATCCAATTCGAGGTTCGGTTTTTGTGCGCGGAACAGGGGCTCCAGCACGTGCAGTTCGCGTTCGGGATCGGTCTCGACGGCGGCGTGTTCGAACGCGAGTCGAAGGTGGGCGTGGGCCAAACTGTTGGCGATGTGTTCATCGCGATGGTTCAGTTTGCGAGCGGCCTCCCAGTGGGTGATCGCCGCGGTCCAGTCACCGCTCTGGGCGGCCTGCTCGGCCCGGAATACGGCGTGCTCCAATCGAACGCGGTGGACCAGGTTGCGTTCTTCGGTGCCCGAAAGGTCCGTCAATTGTTCCAGGACTTCGGCCGCATCTTCGAAATCCCGGTTCGCCAAAATCGTTTCCAGCCGGGTAACCAGTTGGGCGCGATAACGATCGTGGAGATCGACCTTGAGCCGGACCAGGCGGTCGCGATACGAAGAGGGCTTCAAGGGTTCGCTTTCCAAGCGCGCCAGGGCCTGTCCCAAGAGACCGCGCTCGTCCAGGAGCTGGATCTCCTCGTGCAGGGCTCTCGCTTCCTCCTCCTGGCCTTCCAATTGGGTGAGCCTGCCCAGATAGGATGCCGCTTCCTCGCGGTGTCGCGCGTTCAGGGCACACACGCGCTCGAAGGCCAGGCGCGCGTTCTGGAAACGACCGGCTTCGAAGGCTTCGCAGCCCGCCTGGAACTGGGAAGCGGCCTCCACGTTTTGCGACAGCGCCTCGACATCTCCGTTACCTGGCCATCGCTCGCTCAGGATCGCGATCTGTTCCCGGGCGTTTTCCAGGCGGCCTTCTCGGAACGCGTGGCGGGCCAGTTCCATGTTTTGATGGAATCCCTGTTGCTGGACCAGTTGGATTTCGAGGTCGTGAATGGTCGGGTTTTCGCGCACCTCGCGATCGAGCCGTTCCAACAGGGTCTTGGCATGGTCCAGATCTTTGGAGGCCAGCAATCGTTCCAACCGTGCCGCCGCGTTCCGAACCGCTTCGGCCACATCCTCGCGACGGTAGATTTCGTCCAACAGCTCGTTGCAACGGTGGTGAAGTGCCGTTGCCTGCTCGTTTTCTTCGAGCGTCGACAACTGCTCCAAAACGTGTTGGAGTCCCGTTTTCGCTTGTTCCAGTTGGGCGCGGCGCAGATCGGTCTGGGCCCGAACGACGCTCTGGCGTAGATGATCCAGCAGCCGGCGTTGCTCCAGGCCTCGGGCCCGCTCCAGGTAATAGGTCGCCTGCTCCATGTGAGGATGGCTGACCGATATCTCTTCGAGGATGAAGGCCGCCCGCTGGAATTCGTTGTGCTCGTTCATCAAGCGCAGGGCTTCCTGCATTCGGTCGTTCACCCGTTCACGCTCGTGGATCGCCAGGTCGAGTCGGTCTTTGATGCTTTGCAATTGATCGATTTTTTTATCGGGAAGATAGGGCAGCTCGAGCGCCTTTTGAATGTAGGTCAAGGCGAGATGCGGATTTTCTTTCTCGCATTGACGCGCCTTCTCGATCTTGTCGCCGGCTTTCTGTTCCGCGACATCGGCGGCGCGGCCTTCCAGCTTGCCTCGATAGGCATAGATGTCGTGGGTATTGCCATCGGAATCGGTGATTTCGGTGAGCTGGCGCTCGATCATTTGGTCCACCATGCGCAGCGCATCGGTGAACCGTTTCGCTTCGTCGAGGGTCGCGAGTTGGCCCAGCATCTTCTTGATTTGGGCCCGTTCGGCATTGGCCCGTTCCAGGAGTTCCCCGATCTGGGGCCCGGACTCGGGATCGGTACTCAACTCCTCCAGAAGTTGGCGGGCCTGTTCCACGTTCTCCAAGGACTTGGCGCCGTGATCGAGCAGGGTGACGGCGTGATCGCGCTTTTCGGCCCACGCCTTGTGCCTTCGGTGGGCAACTTCCCTTTCGTAGAGGTCGGCGGCGGCGGCCTGAACCTCGGTATCGCGAGGTGCGAGGAAGCGGGCCTGGTCGATGCAGGAACGCGCCGTCTGAAAATCTCCCGCCGCGATGGTATCGCGAAATCGATCCATGATCTCGCGGAGCGAACGGTTGACCGCTTTTGCCAGGCGCTGTTCGAGATCGCGTTTTTCGGGACTGTCGGGCAGATCCTCCAGCGCGGTTCTCGCCTCGTGAAATTGACCCTTGGCCAACAAATCATCGGCCTGCACCAGCGGTTCTTGTACGTGAGGATGGGGGGCCATGGCACGCTCCTTTTATTGGTTTGGCGATGTTTTAAATAGTAGGGATTGAGATGAGGAAGCATTAAGCGTCGGTTCACAATTTAATTTGAATTTGTCGTTTGTGTATTTCCCAAAAAAGACCCAGCGGTTATTGAATGGATCATGTGTACTATTGGTAATTTTTGAAAATATAAATTTTTTATCTGGGATGATTTCGAGATCCGAGATGCTGAAGTTGAATTTACCCTTAGTGGTGTTCACTATGTATTGATCTTCCAATTTGGGTTCCGAGCGAATTGCGTAACCTGGTTCTCGATAGGTAATCCGATTTACCGCCTGGTATGCCGAGGCTCCCTTTTGAATTGGGTCGTGATAGTTGAACCAGATCCATTGCTCGTTTACCTTGGCGAACCCCGAGAATTCCGTGGCGATTACCGAATCTCGTGCGGCGACGGCGGTCAGAATCTCGGCTGGTGAGGGAGGGGTATTGTCCATGTTGCGACGCTCGGTTTCGAGCTGTTCGTTCTTCTCTTGCAGTCGTGCGTTTTCGTTCCTCAGTCGAGAGATCTCGTGTGTCAGGTTCTCGTTTTCCCGGTGCAACGCCAGTCCTACCGGATCCTGTTGCCCATGCGGGCCTGGTTGCCCTGCAATGTGTTGCGATGCTTGAGAGACTTGGTCGATGAAAAGTTTGACGCTGAAACCCATGAGCGCCACGATCGCGATCGCCAGGGGGATCAGGATGGCCAGGAGCATGGGGTTCTTCGGCAAGTCTGCCGTGCGCGAGCTTCTTTGTGAAAACGCATGGCGAATGTTTTCGCGTTCCACATCGCCGAGTGGCCTTCGACGTTGATTCGCCTGAACCTCTTCGAACAGCGTGGCGAGCGCTTGATGGGTTTGACCCCTTTCCAAGCTCTTTCGGACCTGGGACCAATACTGGTGTTGCATGCTTGTCATGACATCATTTCCTATCGGTGGATGATACTTTCTCTTTGGGGTAGTGGAAGCCGAATTCAACCAGACGCGTAACCGTTGCATGAATGTTGAAAAGGATGTGTAGGCCATGGTCATTGGCTTGATTTAGACAGTGTTCCAAGCTTGAAATTATGGTTCTGGTGAACGCGGTCGGCGTTCTCGATCTCAGCTCCGAGCGACATTCGGATTTCAACGCTTCCGCAAGACAACGCAACTTGTACCCTTTTGGATCGGCGGCACAACTGAGAAAAAGATTTTGTAAATTCAGCTTGTTTTTTTTGATTTTTTCTCTGAGGTGCTCAATAAACAGCTTTTGATGGAGTTCGGGAAAGTCGCCATGTGTTCTTTGAATGGTAAGTAACGAATTTAGAGGATTCGTTTCGCGCCTACAGGCATCCTGGAGCTCCTGATAAGCTCGTTTCGCCTTTTCGAGATAGGATTGGGTGGCGTTTGGTTCGATCCCGCTGTAGGTCATTTCGATTTCGAGGTAGGGGCGGACCTTTCCCGTTTCCAGGTAGTCCTGCATGACGAGGTACTGAATGCGGTTCACTTTGCGCTGCAGGTCTTTGGTCGACCTGTCCGCGAGCTTGGAGAGTTTCGGCAGGCCGGCCATCAGGGATGTCGCGCGTTCCGAAGCCAGGCCGTTCAATTCCTCGATATCGGTTTTCAGTTGCGCCACTTCTTCGCAGGGGACCGAAAGCGGATCCTGGCTCAAAGCCTCGAAGACGTTCTGTTTCCTCATGGTGAGATGGGAAGCCCATTTGTCCAACGTGTTCCGGCGTTCCTCCTGGAGCTCCTGGATACGCCGCTCGACCTTGGCCAGCAGCGAGGGAGGACCCTGGCTTTTGCGAATCCGTTCCCGTTCGCGTTCCAAATCTTCCCGGAGCTGCTGAAGCCTGTGGTATCGCACGGGGGAGTCGGATTCGCTTCGATAGCCGTGGTCATCGACCAACTTGTGAACCGCAATGGCCAGGTCGCATCGATCGCGAAGGCACTGAGCCCTCTGGTCATAACCAAACCGTTCGATGGTGCGCAACACGGTCTCCGGATCCTCGTCGGTCTGCATGAGCGCCTCGACGTAGGACTGCTCCCACTTCAAGTATTCGAAAAACCACTGCAAGACAGGGCGATCGAGTGAACGGGCCTGCAATTCCGAAAGAAGAGAGGCGATGCTCTTGGGCGTCCCATCCCGGTTGCGGACCTGAAGATGATGGCCGGCAAGGTAATCGGCCAACCAATCGATCGACAGCACGGCGGCTAAATCGGATCGGTCATGCTCGAGGTTTTCGAGGTGCGGCGCCAGTGCTTTCAAGAGGAGATAGTATTCGTACTGGGCCTCGCAGTCCGATTGGAACTGACGGGCAGGAGCCTCGTTTTCTTGGATCAGGTTCTCGAATTCCCCAAGCGTCCTGTTGATGGTCTCGGCATGAAGCTGTCGTATCTTCGCCGAAGTTCTGTAGTAGATGGCATTCCATGACGACTTGAACCGGTGTTTTAGAGATGATTCCAGGGTTTCGGTTCGAGGGTCGATCCAAACCGTGTCGCATAGCTGAGAAATCAAATCCTGTCGCTGAGTTCTCTGAAGAATTTCTTTTTTTAACGCGGATTGATTCGGTTTCACCTGGGCACGCGAAGCTTTCTCGATCGCCGTATTGAAGTCGATCACCTGTCGTAACGCCCGCGTTCGTTCCTGGAGGCGGGCTTTGGCCGCGTCACTTTCGATGACCTCACCGATTTCCAGATAGGCCTCGAGCTTTTGTGTCGTCCGTTCCAGGAAATCGTCGGGTCGTTCCTTTTGGAAGTAGTGATCCAGAAACGTCCACTCCAGATTGGCGACCGATGCGTTGTGTGCATCCGAGAGTGGGTTGACCGTCGCTTTCGAAAGGAGGGCGCGGTGGGTCTTGGCGGCTTCGAGCTGGTCCAGCGACAGCATCTCCGGTGGATGGGCCAGGAAGTGTAGGGCTTCCTTCACCTGGAACAATTCCTCCTGCCACGCCGCGCCCTCTTCAAGGGCGGCCCATCCCTTCGCATCGATGTCGGCGAGCGCGTCGGCGCAGGTGTGCTCGCCGATGTCCGGGTGTTGTCGAAACGCCGATCTTGCCTTCCGGATCGCTTCGCGTTCGCGAGCGAGAAGCGCGTCGAGGCGGGCGCGAATGGCCGCGCTGGTTTCGCCCTCGTAGACCCAGTGATCGAAAACCGGCCGTTTCAGGAGTTCCTGCAGCGTTTCCGCTCTTTGCCATAGGGGTCGATGGGACAGTTCGATGTAGGTGCGTTCGATGGCTTGGGCCCAATCTCTGAGCGTGGTCCGAAACGACTCCAGCTTGTTCCCTTCGAGAAAAGGCAGGCGGCTCAGCGCTTCATCGTTCTGTTGAAACGCGTCGCTGGTGGGATGGGCGCGAAGGCACTCGATGCACGCTTCCGCTTCCCGTTCGGCGAGCTGGGCCAAACGTCTTGACAGGGCCGCATTTTTTTCCGCATGTTCGGGCCTATGTTCCGGGTAACACGTCAACTGGTGCCAAGCAGCCTCCAGGTCGGACAGTGGTTGGTTCGCTTCGATCATCATCGCCAATCGGGCGCGAAGATGTTCCGCCGTTCGCGTTTCGAACATACGTTTCACCGGCTCTTGAACCAGGCCGCGTTGCAGGTGTTCGTGGATTTCGTCGTAGCGATCTTCTCTCGATTTCCGTTCCAGGTAACAACCGAGGACGCTCTGCGCCAAACAGGCCTTGGCGTGGGCGTGAAAGTCGTCGTCGCGTAACGTTTTCGCGAAATGCTCGCTCGCCTCCTGCCAATGACCCCGCGACAATGCCTTCGTGCCATTTTCCCAACACCGAACGAGCCGGTTCAGGCGTGCCTGAAGATCGTTTCGTTTTTCCTCCAAGGGTGGAAGGTGATCCAAATTCGGATTCTCCTGGTGCGTTTCCACCGGAAAAGCCGAAAGCGCGTCCAAGGCCTGGGTCAATTGATTTTCGGCAATGTGCGATTGAACCCGCCCCTGAACGTTCAGGAATTCGATTTCCCGTTGCAGGGGGCGAAAGACGGGAAGTGCCTCTGCCGGCAGGTTTTGAATGTGCATCGACGCCGTGTCGAAATCGCCATCCAAAGTGGCGTCGATGATGGATTTGATGAAGTCCTCGAAGGGTGCCGTGAGCTTGGAAGAATGGAGCACGTTGTTTTGGGTGGCGACCGCGTAGAGCCGGACCTCCGTGTTCTCGGGTTCTTCCGCGAGGGCCAACTTGAAGTCCTCCATCGCTTTGCGCGTATGCCCCGTGCGCAGCCGGGACATGGCGCTGGCGAAATGGGTCCGCTGGTTCCGGCTCAGTTCATCGCGCACGTCCTGCAAGGCCTGGATCACTTCGAGCTGTTGCGCACTGGAGAAAAGCTCCGGATGCTGCCGTTTGCTCAGGACATCCAGTGCCAGATGGGCGTCGTGCAGTTGCTTGTGCGCCTTGTCCCGCCGCGCCTGGATCATGAGCCGCTCGGGATCGGTCATCGCGAGGTCCAGCCGTTCCAGGTGACGGTCGATCCGTGATTGGATCTCGCCCGGGTGTGTGTCGCGAGGCGGTTGGTCGGGGTTCCCGACCACCAGGGCCGTGACGATGCCTTGGGTTCCCACCGTCAGGTTACGGAAGGGTGCGGCTTCGAGGTAGGCTTGGTTTTCCAATTGCCGACGCCCGTCGTTCGTGCGGCAAATCGGCAGCGGTACACCCGTGAGCAATTGGTGCAGGTAGTTGCCCATGCGCAGGAAATCTTCCCGATTGCCTTGCTCCAAGTCCTTTTTGTTCAAGACGTTCCAGTCGATGACCGTCAAGTGGCCCTCGTGCCAGAACAGGTTGCCCAACTTCATGTCCGAGTAACTGGCCTGTAGGTCACCGTGCAGCATCTCCAACACGTCGGCCAACTGCCTTCCGATCCGCAGCACTTCGCGTTCGTCGAAAGGCTTTAGCCGGCGCTGGGTCAGGGTGTCGTCGAGCGCCATCCCCGGCGCGAGGGTCATCACGAAAAAGGGGAGGGGAGTGGCGGCTTCTCCGGGTTTCGCGGGATACGCGAGGGTGCCCTCGTCGATCACCCGTGGGATATGGCGGCTCCTGCGCCGGGTCTCCACCTGTTCGAAGTGGCGCAGGGTTTGGATCTCGGTGAGAAAGGTCGATTTGAGGGCGTGATCCAAGTCCGGTTTGCTGCATTTGAGGGCATAGGCGCGGTCCTGGGAATCGACGACGTGGAACACGACCGCCGTCGCTCCGGGCAGACCGAGCGGTTGGGTCACGCGATAGGTGTTTCGGGTGGTCGAGATCGTCGTGCCCGCCTTGATGGCGAACGAGGCGGATGCCCGTTCACTGGGTTGACGATCGGCGAGGGCTTTGGGGGATGCGGTGGTCTGCTGCATGGTCAAACCAGCGCCAAGCGCTCGACTTCATCGGCCAGCATCAAATGGAACAGGTCTTCGAGGTCGGTTTTCAAACCCTGTTCCATCCGTTGCAGGTAGCCGCCGAGTGACTCGTCCAAAAATTGGTGGATACGCTCGATGTTGGCCGCCTCGTCTCCGGATTCCGCTTCCCGAGCCAGCAAAATGCCTTTCAGGTGGTTTTCCTCAATCGGCGTGTTGGGGGCGTGCAAACCGCCGCAACGGCAATCGTTGCGTTTGAAGACGAAGGTGTCGATGGCTTCGAACAGATCCGGCATCCGTTCCTGGGGTTGGGTCAACCATACGTGTTTGGCGCCGAATCGCATGCCCCGAAACTCGGTTTCCGGCATCTTCAGCGCATAGAGCGGCAGGCCCTCGTCGTCCTTGTCGCGCACGATGAGGCCGTAGACCAGGGCACGCAAAAAGTGACGGACCCAGGGACGGTGCTCCAGAATGAAGGTGATGCGTGTGGAGAAGGTCCGCCTGCTCTTGTTGCGTTCCTGCAACCGATCTTCGTAGTGGACCGCGTGGACTTCGGCCGGGAAGTTGTGGAGCAGGGTGCGGTTGGCCGGGTACTCCATGTAGGCTTTTTTCAGTTCTTCATAGAGTGCCAATGACGGCAATTCGATCACGTCCTGGGTGTTGACCAGGGTGGCCTTGTAGGTATTGCCGCAGGAGGTCAACTGGGCGTCGTCCTTTTTGGCACCGCTGTGACGCCGAACGCCCAAGGCAACCTGTTCGAAAAAAGGTGCATCGCCCTCGATCCGGCCGCACTGGATCGAAAGGTAGTTGGCCGGCTCCATGTGCGGCGGTGTGCGGCGCAGGCGAAGCAGGGGGCTGCCGTGAAGGTGGAAGGCGTCGGCCACGTCATCCGGGGTTTGGTCCATGAGGCGCTTGGCCACGGTTTCTTCTTGGGCCAGGGTTTCGAAGGCATCCTTGGTGATGTCGAGGAGGAGGCGTGCGCGGGCCTCGATGGAGTCCAAGTGTCGATGTTTCTCGCCTCGAAACGGTTGCCGGCCGACGTGGAGCATCACCTCGCCTCGATCAACATCGATCGACCAGTGACTCTTGCGGAGCAGTTGGTCCAGGTAGTCATCGGCCCGTCGACGGTACAGCAATTCTTCGTAGGCCTTGTTGGTGATTTCCCGTTGGACCGGCGCCAACTTCGCCGCATGCTCGCGACGGGCGATGACGCGATGACGAGCCGCTTGAATGCGGGCGTAGATCGAGGTCGTCTGGTGGTCTCCGAGCACCAGGGAGGTGCTCCAGTTTTTGAAGGCGGCCAAAAGGTCGTTGGTGACTTCGAGAAGGTCTTCCGTAACCAGGCCGACCATGTCCCAGAGGAGTTCCTGTTTTTCGGCTTCGAGCAGGGCCTCGGCGGCGGCGAGGTAGGCCGTTTGAGAGGTGAAGCCCGAGCGTTCCAGGAAACCGAACTTCTCCTTGTCGCGCGTCATTTGGGCGCGCGAGGCTTGCGCCTCGTGCCGCAAGCGGTCCAGGGCGCCGATCCCGCCGCGGTATTGCCTGACGGCACCGAGAAACAGGCCGTAGCGTTCCAGGCTCCTGGTGAGTTCCCTCAGAAAAGCCAAGCCGTAGCCCAGCTTGCCGCCCCGGGCGATGCGCGGTTCGGCATCGCCGGTGCCGTTGAGGAGTTCGAGGCATTGGTGCGTCAGGCACTGGGAGAACCGCAGCTTCTGGATGCCGCGATAGCGTTCCAAAGCCTGACGAAACTTGCCGCCGCGCGCGAGCCCGTCGTCACCGGTTCGCCCCAGGTACTCGGCCCGGTAGTGGTCCACCTCGCGGATGATGCGGTCGTAGTCGAGATTGGGCTTGCGTTTGAGTTCCTTCGACGTCTTGACCTTCTGGCGAAGGCGATTGTCGATGAGCATGGCGCTCACTTCCAGGCGGACGTCCGAAAAATCGGCGTCGTTCATGTCGGGTTCGATTTTCCGCAGCAAATCCAGCGTCTCGCGACTGGCTTCCTGCTCGACCAACACGGACGAGCGGTCACCACCCTGATCCAGGATGGTGAGGACTTCTCGAAGGTACAGGGTGCCGCGTGCGCCCTCCGCCGTACGTGGGTTGTTCATGAACTCTCGGGCCTCGTCCGCACCGCTCGCGTGATCCCGTTCGCGGTTTTCGTTGTCGGCGAGCCGCTTGGGATTGCCGGACACGTCCATCTCGGGAGAGGTGAGCGTGACCAGGAACTCCAGGGCGAGGGTGCAGGCGTGCTGCTCGATGATGTCGTTGAGCGGTAATTTGAAGGCGTAGGTGCCCAGGGTACTGAAATAGGCGGTGCAGTCGTTTCGATTCAACTTCTGCATGACGTTGGTCGCATGTGTCGCCTGGTCCTTGCCGGCATGGTCGTCGATGAAGGTCAGAATCGCGTCGGCCAGGGAGGGGTAGACGCCGTATTTGGCGTCGACCGTTTCCAGCGGATTTTTTTCCCGGCCGGCATCGACCAGGTAACAGAGGTCGAACAAGCGCTGGCGAACCGGTTCGCGCAGTTCGCTGAACGCCGCATTGAGGTTGTAGTCCATGGGGTATGCACGGTCACCGAACACGGTCAGAAACCGGCTCAGTTCCCGCAGGGTGGCAAATGCGCGGGCCTTCATCCCCAGATCGTTGCCCCCGGCGAAGGTACTTTGAAACGCCGCCGGGAGGACGAAAAAGCCACGCATGGTGAACCGGTCACCCAAGGTATCGCGGGCGATGGTTCGGGTCAGGTGGGCCACGTCGATCGCCATGCCGGACCCGGTTCCCCCGGAGAGCGACGCCACGATCGCGATCTCCATCGAACCGCGTTCGTGCACCTCGGCGCGAATCGATTGAAGCGCCTCCTGGATGGAGGAAAACAAATGGGACGAGGTGGGGCTGGCCTCGAGGCTCTTGAATACGGCCATGCGGCCGAAGGGCCTCATCTGACCGGCGCCTTCCTCCAGGTCGTAGGCCGCGGCCGGCAAGCTGGTCAGATAGGTTTTGGCCTGCAACCACTTGGCGATGTGCGGATGGGCGGATTCGGTCACGATTTCGCGCACGATGTTTTGGATGTTGCCGCCCATGTGCCGGAACTCGCCCGCATCCAGGCGAACCCCTTCCACCACGATGGGCTCTTCCTCGCGAGGCTTGGGCGAGGATTCCGTCATCTGGGGTGCGGTATCGAAGGCCAGCAGTTTGACCTCCTTCGGAAGGGTACCCTGTCCCTCTTCCAGCAGTTCTTTCTTGATATAGGTGAGCACCCATTGACCGGTGCCACCCAGGCCGATGACCAGTGTGGGTCTAGACATACAAACTCCTTGGCGATCGTTCGGTTCTGCGATCTCTTCTTGGAAACCGGCACGGCCCCTCGGGGCGATCTCGGTTCCCGGGCGATGGGGACTCAGCGTGTGCCGGATTCGTAGCGCACGAGAAAGGGTGCACCGTCGAGTGAGGCGGCGGTGCCGTCGGTCAAGACGCGCGATTCCAGAAGGACCTCTTTCTGCGGGCCGCGCGCCGAAACCACGATTCCGCCCAAGGCATCGGCTTGGGATCGAATGGCGAGTTCGTGGATGTTGGTGCGGGCCGGAAGATCCTTCGCCTTCAACACCATGCGATGGCGCCATTTTCGCGAGATGGGAATGGGATACTTCCAAAAGCTGCCGTGTTGTTCGAAGGTCAGGGTGCCCACGAGCGGAAATCGCACGGTGCGGTAGGTGCGCCATACCGCACCCGACAGCCCGGCCAGCAGGAGCAGCACCACACAACCCAATTGGACGAGATGCCATGGGGTGAGCACCACCTCGACCGAAGGTGTCGGTGCCGTGGGCAACGAGACGATGTACCGCTGTTTGATGAGGACGGGGTCCAATTTGGGGTCGAGCCGGTAGGTTCCCGGCGGCCACCACGGCAGTGCCACGCTCCCGCCCAGGCGATGCGGTTCCTCGCGCAGGAGAGGCACCGCCGTGCGGTGACCGTTCGGGTGCACCAGGTCCATGGTGAAAAACGCGTCGTGAGTCAGGCTGTCCAACGGCACGGGTTGACCCGCCTCGTCGCGAAACTCCCAGGTGAAGGGCTGGGTTCTGCGGGTGAACATCCAGAATCCCCACAGGGGAACCGCAGGTGGGTTGGGCAGGATGGGCTGCGCCCGAACCCCGTCACCGGAACCGACCTTGAATTTGGCGTAACGATCCCGGTAGATTTCGATCGGGTGACCCTGGTGGTCGAGAGCCCCTACCAGGATCTCGGCGCGATAGGTGCCTTCCCGTTCCAGGGACACCGGCACCACCGTTTCGAACAAGCCGGGATCCTCGGATGCGGCGGCTTTCATCGAGACGCGATCCTGAACCGCACCGTCGGGATCGACCAGGGCCAATTGAAGGCTCAGCGGGTAATCGGGATGCTCCACGACCGGTTGGCCGAGGTCGTCGATGACTCGGTAGCGAATGCGGGTGCGTTCGGTCCTGCGCAGCCGTTGTTGCGCGTGGGGCGATTCGAGTGCGCCTCGAACAAAAAACTGCTTCACGCGAACCTGGACCTTGTCGCCGAAATGCGTCTTGCGGATTTTCCAGAGACCGGGCGTGGGCCTTTTGATCAGTACCGTCTCGAGGTTGGGGCCGACCCGGGTCACTTCCATCCGCGTTTCGTCCAGCGGGTCGGTTTCGTTTGGTGGATAAAAGAGCACCCCGTGATCGGATTCGGTTTTGAAGACATTGAGCACCACGGAATCCAGATAGGGTGGGATGAACCTGTTCTGGCCTGGCAGCCAGTTGTCCCCACAGATGCTCAGGGCTTCGCAAAGCCGGGAATACACCGATTCGGCATCCGATTGATCCAACTTTTCCGCATGCCCCCCGGTGACCCGAGCCCAAAAGGGACCGTACTCGTCCCAGTAGTCGCTCCCTGCCGCGTTCAGCCCGAACACCCATATCGCGACATCCTCCAATTCCGTTTGGATCAGATCCGCCAACTGCGCCTTGTACTTTTCCCGAATATCTCGATAACCCACGAACGCCGGGCGACCGTCGGTGATGATGATCATTTGGCGCACTCGCTCCGGATCGCCGGGAAGCCGCCGAAAGTGTTGGGTTCCGGTTCGCAGGGCCCGCATCATGCGGGTTTCGCTCGAGTCGCGGTACAGCGATTCGGGCTCCAGTACCTCGCGGAGCCGGGCGATGGAACGGTCGGTCACCGAGGTGAACGGCAAGGATACCCATACCGAGTCACCAAAGCCGACGACGCACAACCGGTGGACCACCCGGCTGGTACGCTGGTCGTTGTAGAGATGATCCAGGATCATGCCGATCATCTGGTTCCGCATGTTGCTCGGGTCGTTGGGCGGCAGTCTTTTTCCGTGGCCGTGAAACCGGGACATGCTGCCGGATTGATCGACGGCCACCAACAGGTCGAGCCCGGGTTCCGCTTTCCCCGATGGGTTCCAAAAAAGGAGGGCGGCGAGGCACCAGGCCATTTTTGTCCAACCGATTCCAGGTTTCATGGTTCCTCCGACGACGCAGTTTTCGCGCGATCCGTGACACTTTCGTGTTCGCGAGAGGAAGACCCCGATCGGTCGAGAGGGTTTAGCGGGACGCGGGAAAGAGGCGACGGATGTTCGGGGTCGTCGGTGGTCGGCTGGTTGGTCCGGGTTCCGGTCACGAAGATTTTTCGTGAGAGAATGGTGATGGGTAATTTGCTTGTAGGTGAAAGTTTGTTGTCGATAAAATAAAGCAAATTTTTAACAGGTTGATGTTGGTTGGTATAAGAGAGAATTAATATATTTTCCAAAAATGCTAAACCTGTGAAGCGACCTCCAGTCTTTACGGGCAAACCTTGCCACCCCGCCACGACAAGACCGGGGCGTGGCGTTCGTCGATCCGTGGAGCGACGCGACGAACCCCCTGTCCACTCCGGAAGAGATCAACGTCAACCCTTGCGTAACCATATCAACTACATGATTTTACGTGTTTCTGCGAGAAGCCGAATGGGAGAAAGATGTCAATGGAGCACTTGCTGACAGGTTTACCCGGCTCCCCTGAGTACCCGACCCTTCGCGACCAACTCACCCTTTTTTACAGTGAAGGTTACCTGCACCGGTTTTTTCGGAAGCGGGGGTGTACCCATCATGAATGTGAAGACTTGACCCATGAGGTCTTTTTGAGAGTTTGCAAATCCTTGAATACGTTGAAAAAAGCCGGTTCCGTCAAGTCCTGGGTCTACACGATCGCCCGCAACGTGTTTGCGGACTATCTCAAGAGCACCAAGGGAAAATGCACGCGTGACGGCGAATCGGTAAAAATCGTTTCACTCGAGGCGGAGGACGGTCCCGGTTCCACCGATTCCCTTCCGGAACGCGTGGCGGCCTCCCGTTCACCGACTCCTGAAGAGGCGTTGTTACAAGGGGAAGAGCAGGCCATGAAACAACACCGCCTGAAGCTGTTGAAAACGGCGATCGAACAACTGCCGACCCAACGTCGTCACGTGATTCTTTTGCGGTATTATCAGCAGTACTCCATTCTAGAAGTTGCGGCCATCAAGAAATTGAGTCCGGGTGCCGTGAAGGCGACCCAAAGTCAAGCCGTTCAGCAACTCAGGGAAAGACTGGGTGACGAATTTCAGTTCGACATCGACATGTGAAGAAACGAGGAGAGATTGTGCCCCCCAAACCTTCCATCAACGAAGCTTTTCGGGAATTGGCTTCGCTCGATCATATGGCACCCGGCGACGATCATCCGGACGAAGAGGTCCTGGTGGATTACGTGGATGGCTTGCTCGACGAATCGGAGAACGAGACGGTCGCCGAACACTTGAGCCGGTGTCCGTCGTGTTCGAAAACGGTGCTGTACCTCGGCAATGCCGCCATCCCATCGTCGCCGGATCCCGCCTCATCGAGTCCCGCGGCCGAGACCGCGACCGTCGCGCCGTCGGTCGCGGAACCGTTGCGTCGAGGGAAGGGAGGGCGTCCGTGGATTCCGGTCATGGCTGCGGCGGTGGTGGCCGGCCTCGCCTTGTTGGCGGGCTACTTCTACGGTGCAAGTGCACGCCCGGCCGCGGCCTATCCGGTAGATCTGTTCGCGATGGAGACCTGGGAGGTGCGCGGGCCGGATTCGGTGAGCGTCGCGACACCGAGCGACAAAACACCCTACCTCGTGTTGAACCTCAACACCAATCCCGAACGGGAATACGACAGCTACCGCGCCAGTCTCTACGTGGAAGCGACGCCCTTGGGCGGAGCCTTGTTGGAGCAGGAACTCTTTTATTTGAAGAAAGACGGCTATTTTTCCATGATCGTGCCCACCCGTCGGTTACCGGAAAACCACTACCGCATCGTAATCACGGGGCATGCCGATCGCGCCGACGCGAACCCCGTCTCCTTGGCCAATTTCACGTTCAAGGTCCAACATGCGCCCTGATCCGTGTCGAAAAAGAACACGGACGTCGCGAGAGCCCAAATCGGGATCGCTGCTACGCGTCTTTGCCGTTCTCGCTTGGCTGTGTGCGATTTTTAGCTGCACGGCGCCGTCCGATGTGAACTCACCCGTATCCGGTGCCGGCAAGGAACCCAAGCCGGATGAAACATGGGTGACCGACCGGTTGGCGTTGGCGGCTACGCTGGAAAAGGACGAAACCAGGGCTTTCCGCATGGAAGTCGAACCCGGTGATGTCATCGCCGTTCGGGTGTTGCAACGAAACCTCGATGTGGCCCTGCACCTGTTCGGGCCGGCAGATCGGGAGCGGTGGGTGGAAGATGGACCCACGGGCGGTCATGGTTTGGAGATCCTGTGGTTTCCGGTACGCGAAGGGGGAACTCATCGGCTGGAACTGGTACGCATCGGATCCGCCGGTGCCGATCCCCGTTTCGAACTGGACATTCGCAAACTGGCGGACCCGACGGAAGCGGAGTGGAGCCGGGCTCAGGCTCAGTCGTTGACGCGCGAAGCCCTTTTGGCGGGGCGACGGGAAGGACGTGCCGCCCTGCCCACCGAACGCTTCCTGGAAGCGCTCGATCTTTGGGAACGCGGCCGATATCCCGCCGGAAAGGCACGCACGCTGGACCGGCTCGGTGATCGTTGGTTCCGCCTGCAACGCCTGGACAAAGCCGTCGCCGTGTGGAAAACATCCGTCGAGATATTGCGGGCCGAGGGCGATTGTGCCCTGGCCCTCACCATCCAAACCAAGCTCGCGCGGGCGTTCGAGGAGATGGGTGACCTGGCTTCGAGTCGAGGCCAGCTCGTCGATGCGGTCCAATTTGCCGACACCTGCCCGTCGCCGCATTGGAAAGCCGGGACCGTCAGGAACCTCGGCGCCTATCATCACCGTCGCAACCAAATCGGGATTGCGATCGACCAATTTCGCAGGTCGTGTGCGATGTTTCGGAACCTCGGTGATCCCGTGGAAGAGGCTCGGTGCCTGGAACATATCGCCGCCGCGTTTCTGCTCGCGGGCAAACCCGAGGATGGATTGAGGGAGTTGGCCGAAGCTCGGGCACTGTGGCGGGGATTGGATGATTCGCAGCCCGCGGCACGGGAGCAGGCGGGGAACTTGATTCAAATCGGCCGGGCGAATCACCAGCTCGACCGGCTCGATCGAGCCCTGGCCGCTTTCGAGGAAGCGCTGGTTTTGGTGAGGGGCGCCCAGGATTTTCCCACGATGATCACCGTGCTCGACGGAAAGGGAAAGATCCACCGCGCCCGAAAAGAGTTCGCAGATGCCCGCGAATGTTACGAGCACGCCATCGACCTGGTCGAACGACACGGATTGCCGTCGTGGCAGGCCCATCTCTCCTTGAACCTGGCGCGCACGCTTTACGAGGAGGTCGCCGAAGGGCCTCCGGCCCCTGGCGAACGGGAGCTGCTGGCCACGGCGCTGACCCTGGTCGACAGCGCCTTGGTCTCCCATCGCCGGCACGACAGTGTCGAGGGCCTCGTTTGGGACTATTACCTGCGCGGCAGGATTTTGGATCGGCAGGGCCGGCATCCCGAAGCACTGGAAGCCCTCGAGCAGGCGATCCGCGAACTCGCGCACGCCATGCCCAGCCGCGGCATCTTGGCGAAAAGTTTCCGGCATACGCGCGACCTCGTTTTTCGGGAATACCAACAGTTGGCGATGGCCCAGGCACGAAGAACGAGTGACCCGTCGCTGGTGGATCGCGTCTTCGCGGTGCACGAGTACCAAACGGCTTTCGGCCTCGAGGCTTCTCTGGCGCTTCACGACATCGAGGGTGCTTCGGCGCATCGATCCGCCTACCGTGCGCTGCAAGCGCGGATCAATGAAAACGAATATCAACGGGTTCAACTGTTGCTCCAGGGGCGCAATCCCGAATCCGTCGCCGAGCTCGAACGCCTCGTCCAAGCGGATCTCCTGCAGTTGCATCAATTGCGACCGACTCCGGTCAAGCTCCCGGACGATGCGCCTTTTCGCCGAGTTCCCGTTCCGGAGATCCAACGGGAGCTGTTGGCAACCAACGATATCGCGATGGTGTTCATGCTCAACGAACCCCGGAGTGTCTTGTGGTGCATCGATCGCGAAGGGGTTCGCATGTTCGAGGACCTTCCGGGACGCGCGCGGCTCACCCAATTGGCCCGTCAATATGCCCACGTCGTCGGGGCCGGCCCGATGGAGAGCCGAAAGCGGCGTCAGGTGCAAAAGGCCATTCAATTGCGCGACGCCCTTTTTGGCGAAGCCGTTCAGGTCATGAAGGGAAAGCATCGGTTGTTACTGGTCCTCGACGACGCCCTGCATCAGGTGTCGTTCGCCACCTTGGCTTCTCCCATCGACGATGTCCCTGTCGGGAACTTGGGTTATCGCCCTTTGATCGCCGATTTCGAGATCACGCGACTGCCGTCCCTGGGGGCGGCGCTCACCATGGTTCGCCAGAATCGCCGCCGATCTCCGGCGCCCCGAATCGTGGCCCTCTTCGGCGACCCGGTATACAACCCGGACGATCCGCGTTTGGTTCGGAAGCCGGTATCGGTCGGACCGCCGCCAATCCTGAATGAAGATCCCACCGGGTGCGGGATTCGCGAGTACGCCCGCCTTTCGCGGGCTGCGCAAAATGCCGAGATCATCACGGGCCTGGTGGCGGATCCCGACCTGAAACATCGCGAGCTCGGATTGGACGCCACCCCGCTCCGATTCTGGCTTTCGGAGCCCCATCGATACCGGATTCTGCACTTCTCCGCCCACGGCCTCCTTCATCCCGGCGAAGAGGAGTTGTCCGCCATCGTGCTTTCGCTTTGGAACGCGGAGGGCATGCCGAGCGACGGCTACCTACGGGCTCACGATCTCTACGAGAGCTACCTGCCTGCGGAATTGGCGGTCATCGGTGGTTGTCGCACGGCCGATGGCCAATGGGTCAGCGGCGAAGGAGTGGTCGGCCTCTCGCAGCATTTCATGTCGGCGGGTTGTTCCCGCGTAATCGCGGGCATGTGGCCGATGAGCGAAAACGCCGCCGCCGATATCGTTTCCTCTTTTTACCGCATCCTTTTCGACCGGAGGATATCCAGCACCGGCGCCTTGCGTGCGGCACAGCTCGACGCGATCGAGCGGGCCGAGTTGGCGGATCCCTTTCATTGGGGCGTGTTCATTCACCACGGCCTGGGCGCGCCCTTTTCCCTCGATCCCTAAATGTGCGAACACCCAGGAGAAGGATGCGACCGTGCCCGTCCCAACAATTCGAAGTGATCCATACGAGGAGTTCCCGCATGCTTTGAGGGTTGCCATTGCAGTAGGTTGGGCTGCCAGCCCGACACTTCGAAGCAACGTATGTAGCAGAAGAGAGTTACGCCAAAGAGCGAAGCGGATACTCTCCCGCCCCGTGCGTCATCGAAGCCGTAAAACCAACACTCTGCCCATCGCGAGAGGGAAGGTAAGGGGTCGGTAAGGCAGGGCCGGCAAAGCAAGGCCGGCAAAGCAGGGCAGGTAAGGCAGGGCCTGCTCAACCAATCGAAGCAACCGGGAAAAAATCGAAATCCATCATTGGGAGATCTAGAGACCCGAATTTTCTGCTCCGCTCTTTTACCACTCGAGATGGCGAAGCGTGAACTGCTTCGAAGTGTCGGCCCAGCGCCCTGGGTGAGCCCGGCACCTACCGCAACGACGCCTTTCTCGCAAATGTGGGAACTTCCGACCAATTGGTTCCTGTCATGAAATCCATCGATCTGAGCGGCGACTATGTGATTCGAATGGTTGATGTTGGCGTCTCACCCCACTGATGAGGAGTCTTGAGGCATTCGGTGCGTTCTTGGATGGCGACACGGCTAAACCCGGGCCCGGTTTCCAAGTCTTCCTTCATGAGGCCCGCGCGGTCTCGAAATGACTACGGTGGAGGAACATGATGGAAGAAAAAGCCAATCACGATCAGCAGCCCATGAATACGCAGGCCCCCGTTCAGGAACGCACGACCAAGACCCAACCGCAGAAACCTGCCGCGGGAGGCTGCCCCGGCAACGAACCCAAACCAGGCGATTTCAGCAAGACCTTGACCTGATGCACTGGGGTTCCAGGGAGTCGGGTCGAACCATGGGACTCCGATCCCCTGCTTGCCGCGACCCGCTCTCTCGAACCTCGAGAATGTTCTCCTGAACCCGGGGAACATGGAACCACAGGAGGAGCAATGATGGCCGACATGGCGTCCTTGGCGCGGGTGCTTCCCCCCTTGCCACTTTTGCAGCGGATTTTTTCCAAGGGAACGCTGCACCACGCCCTCGACCTGTTTCGGAAAGGCGACGAAGAAGGGACCTGGACCTATGTGATGTCGTATTTCGGCATGAGCACTTCCGACATCGCCTTCCCGGACGTGTTCGTTCAAAAGGTCGCGGATCGCGCAGCCGGGCTCGATCCGAGAGAGTCTTTCGCGACGATGCTGCTCTTCGGCTATTTTCTGGGGAAAAAGGACCTTCCCCATGTGGGCCTTGAACTCATGGATCGTCACCTTGGCCTGCTTCGTCCCGTGGACCGCCCCGACGACCTGCTTGCCGCGATACACCGCCATCCGGCGGCCCTCGCGCCGGAATGGTACGACGCCTGTTTGGGCGGCTATATCCATTTATTGGTTCTCGCGCAAAGGTCCCATTTCGCCGGAGCCCTGCTCGAAGGACATCTCGAACTCGGACGTGCGGACTATGCCCGACCTCATTTTCTGGTGCAAAAGATCCAGCGGTTCGGGAGGCGGTTCGGCTACCGAACCGCCTTGGACCGCATTTCCAATTTGGTTTCGCTGAGGAGGGAGACCCACTGGCGCCTGGCCGGGATCGCCCTGTACGAGGCCGCCCTGGGACTTCATCGCTCACCCTCGCGCGAGGTCATCGAATACCGCAATTTGGAGGCCCAGGTTTGTGATATTCCGGGCCTGAACCGGCCGCTGGAACGGCTGTTGTTTCTTTGGCCCTTCATTTATTGCCTGATCTCCAGAAAGAGTGCGAAAACCGCGCTCACCGTCTGGGAGGTGGCGGCCGGCATGGTCGGCGTGAATTTGAGCTATGCCTGTTTGCCTGTATCCCTCGTGGAGGACTTTCGCGAAACCGGATCCCAGGCCGCCTTGATTTCGTGTTGGCAGGGGTTGCTGCACCTTCACGACCGCGCCGAGGATGCCGACCTGCTCGCCCGATTGGCGAGTTGATCGTTGCGAACCACGGGCGGCCCCCTTGGCTGGCGGGATTCCGTCCTCCAATCGAACCGAACGTGTGGCGCCGCTGTGGGCCCGGAAGCATCGAGACGATGTCGACGATGGCTTCCGGGCCTCGGTTCACCAACAGGACGCCGTGGTTTGCGCCATCGAGATCCGCTTTGTCCTCAGAATGGCCTCAAACGGACTGCTGGATCTCCGAAAACGAGGTAGTTGCGCGCATCGATCCGAGCGGCCCAGAGAAACGCCAGGCTGGCCGACTTTGGCGGCCGGCCACGCTCGACCGCATCGATTTCCGCTTGGAGTTCCGTGGTCAGCTCCGCGAATCGACGATCGAAACACTCCATTGCGTAGCCGACGGGGTAGCCTTCCAAAAGGTGTTGAAAGGTGGAGCGGAAGGTGGCGATTTGGGCGGGCGCGTCCGGCCAGGAGAAGGAGGCGACCTTGGCGCGTTCCACATGGCCGACCACCGCCAGGGCACCGCCGTTGGGGTGCGACAGGAGGCGCTGCGGCAATGCGGAGATGAAGGGACGCGGGGCCAGCGGTGGACTGTTCAGATCGTAGTCGTTCTCACGGGGTGTTCCCAAACCGTAGCAGTTGAAGAGGAACCACATCATGCCGTTCGGGTGGCAGGTTCGATCCAAGTCCTCCGCCAGGAAAAGGTGTTCGCGGGACAGGGGGTCCGCGACGTGCCGATAATCGCCGCACACCAACCCGCCTTGCATCGCGGCTTGATTCTCGTGACCGCTGGCGAACACCAGGCCATGGGAAACCGAAAACAAAAGGTCCGGTCTGCCGCCAGGTTTTCGAAACAGCTCCAGGAGTGTTCGGCGCGAGGCTTGGCGACCGCTGGCCTGCGTCACGTGGCAATCCAAATCATTGGCGCGGGAGAGCCAGTCGTACAGCGGACCGGTCATCTCCTTTTGCGCTCGAATGGTGGGTTTGTCCTGTTGGTGGTGAACCCCGAAAAAGTGGCACCTTGAACGCGGATGGGCAGATGCCGATTCGGCCGTCTCCGCTGCGACCACCGAGTTGGCGTAGGCTTCGTAGTCGTTCAGGGTGGAGAAGTGAACCCTTCCCACCCCGTAGGACACATCCAATTGATACTGAAACGATAGGGAGATTCGCGTCACATCGGCGACGATCAGCAGGTAATAGGGCATGAGCTTCGGATCTGCCGGCCCGGGTCCCACGCCGTGGCGCGCCAGGAATTCCCGCTTCGTCTCTCCCGGCAGGACACCGTCCTCGCCGTGAAACTCGCGATACCGTTCCCCGGCCTGGGCTTTGCGATGCGCCAGTAGGGGCGACAAGGCCTCGCGGAGTGCGGGGTCGGCATCGGAGGCGAAAATCACCCCCCAACCCGCCTGATCCAACCGTTTGGGGTCCACGCCTGCGATCGGACCCAGAAAGTCCCGTTGTTTCCACCATCGCCAGAGGCGAATCAACCCGCGGACCCAAGTGGGTTCCGGTTTCCTGAGAGCCACGTCCGCCAGGGCTGCCGGAGCCACGGGGGGAAAGGCATAACCACCTTTCACGCCGTCGATTCCACCAAATTGCCAAAGTTCATCCTGTTCCATGTCACAACTCCCGAGGCCCCGATTTGAGGTGCGCGACCCTTGCTCGCGGGTCCGGTAGGGGCCTCGAGAGGAAAGACTGGGATGATTGGCGGTGGATCAGTGGTTTTTTTGGGAAATGCCGATCCACGCGATTCCTAGGGTCCGTCACTAAACCTCGAGGTCGCGCGCAGGTCTTGCCTGGATGGTGAAGGAGGAATCCATGGCGGCTGAAACGGTGGATCTCGCGTTTTTGGTCCAGGAGCGTGAACGCGCGGAGTTATTCGTGCAGGGCAGTGCCATGTACTCGGGCAGCACCCAACTCGAGCGCATGGCATCGCAAGCGGGCCTGGCGATCGCCGATCCCAAGGCCTATGGACAGCGCCTGTTCGACGCATCCTTTGGCGATGGAAACCTTCGCGAAGGGTATCGCCTGGCCAAAACGCTCGCCGAGGAACGCGGTCACGCGCTGCGTTTCCAGTTGATGATCCATGATTCGGCGCCCCTGCATGCCCATCACCTCCATTGGGAGTTGGGTCGCGCCGGGGAAGATCACTATTGCTGGGGCGCCTCGCCGAACCTTTGGTTTTCCCGCTGCCCATGGCTGTCCAAGCAACCCACCGAATTTCGCGTCGAACAACCGCGTTTGGGTGTGGCCGTGGCCGCGCCCACGGATGTCGCGCGATATGGCTTGGCCCACCTCGACCGTAGGATCGTTCTGGATACCTTCAAAAAGCGTCTGAAGCGGTTGGCACCTCGTCTTGCCCTCAGCGTGCTCGACGGACGTGTCACCTCGGACCGCTTGAGCGAGTTTTGCCGCGATCGAGGCCTTCATATGTTGCTGCTGGTCGCCCATGGTGTCCAGAGGGCCAGCCTCGCTACGGCCGAAATGGTGCTGGAACAGCGGTCGGGCGAAGCCTTGTTTGTCGATCAATCTCGGTTTGGCGATCTCCTCGACGGTTGCCGGTCGTTGCGTCAGGTGACCTTGTTGACCTGCTCCGGAGCGCAGATCACGGGGACAGATCCGTTTTCGGGCATCGGCCCTGCCTTGGTCGGCCGCGGCATTCCCACGGTCATCGCGATGAACAGCCCGATATCTTTGAATCACGCGCTGCCCTTCGCCCAGGATTTCTACCAAAACCTGGCTTCGAACGGATGTGTCGACAGGGCGATGGCCGCGGCCCGGCACAAGGCTTATTTGCAAGAGCCGGAACTTCCCTTTTGGCACGCGCCGCTGTTGTACATGCGACCGCGCGACGGGTACATCTGGCGCCACGCGGACGATGACGGGCGTCGAAAGCCCGATCCGATGAAGCGGCATTCCCAGGAGGAACGACCCTGGCACGGGGGAGGCGTTCCCGGCGTCCTGAATGCGTTGAAAGGCAATCGGGTAGAGGGCGCCGTGATCATCGAGAACCAAACGGAGACAGGGGATAAGGGACATATCGTCAATGACGTCGATCAAAACCACGTTGGGTCGATAAAGATCGCGAACAGGATTCACAGAGACTAACTGGAGTTTGCAGTTTCCGAGCAAGGAGGGAAATGATGCCCAATCTCACGCAGACGCACATGGTCGTCAAAGACACGCAGCACCTGAAGCCGGTGCCCGATCACGACCTCGTGGTCTATAAAATCGACGGCGGTGCCCGCATCTACCAGGCCACCCAGCCGGCGGGCGAGGCCTTCAAACTGAAAATCTGGGAATCGACCCGTTCCTTCAAGGGGTATGCCGTCAACAAGGACCCGAACCTGCGTTTCGAAGAGGAAACCAGGGTCAACATGACCGACGGCATTCATTGGTTCACCTTGCTGCTCGTCGTCGAGTACCGCGTGATCAATTCGCGGCAACTGGTGGAGAAATTGGCCAGCGATCCTTTGGAGCGTCTGCGCAAGGAAGTATTGAGTGTGGTGGCGGGCGGGGCGGCCCACTTGGCCTGGGACGATATCAAGACGGAGAGTCGCCGCTTCCACGATCTCGTGCGCGATTCCCAAACCGTGGATTCAGGGCACATGTATACCAAATTCGACATGCTTCAGAATTACAGCGCGGAATTGGGGTTTCGGCTCAATGCGATTCATCTCGGTCGCCGCATTCCTCCGGATTTCCTGTTGAATGAAAAGAAGCGGTTCGAAAGCAAGACCGAAGAAGCGATCAAGGAACTGGAAACGGAGGTCGCCATCAACGACCTCGAACGCCAGGATCGCATCGATTTGAAGAAACACGAATTGGAAATGCGGGGCTTGAAGCGCGATGAAGAGGAGAACCGAGAAAAGCACCGCATCTCGATCGACGGCCAGGAGGATCGTTCCGCGATCAACGCCTGGCGCAGGGGGGAAAAGCTCAAAGATGAATTTGCGGAGGATGCACGCATTGGCGTGGATAGGGCCGTCGAAAGCATCGACAATTTCCGCGATTTGGAGAATGCCGCCGGCACCATGACCCGGATCGGGAATTCCTTCGTCGCGCCTTCGTCGCCGGGACCCGCGTTGGCGTCCGGTGGCGAAAGTGAATTGCGCGCGTTGACCGCCGCGGCCGAGGATGCGATCCAGCCGGGATCGGTGGGCATTGCGGGGAAATTGCTCTTGCAGGGGTTCTCCAACATCCAGAGCTTGAGCGGCGACCGGCGCGCCTTCCTTGCCGCCTTTTTGCACACGGTGGCCGAGACCATGCTGCAAGAAGATGCCGACGAAGCGGCACTCCAGACCTACGCGCGCCAGCTCGGCCGTCACGTGGGGACGGCGCGCACGGTTCTGGAACGCGACCAAATCGAATTCTTCCAAAAGATCGTAGACCGCGAAGCCATGCGCGAATATTTCGCCTGAGGTTGAAAGATGACTGGATCGACGCGAGATCAAGACCATTTCGAACCGAGTGGGCCTTCTCATCATGTGGCGGAAGCGAGCGATTTGGGCTCCGGGGCCGATGGAACCATTGCCGATGACGCGCGCCCGGATTTTTCGCCCGGCGCTGATTCGGGCGCTTCGGCGTCCGACCTCGCCGGCTCCGGTGTGCAAGAGGAACCCCGAACCGATCCGATTGACACTCCTGAAACCGGAGAGGAAGATCCCAGGGTCGATGACGTGTATGGTTCATCAAGTGATTCGAACGCTACGGAGGACTCTGCGAACCGAGGCAAGAAAGAACCGGAGCCCGAAACGGATCGGGACCCTCGGGCTTCGCGGGGCGACGACCCCCGCACCGAACCCACCGCCGGGGAAACGACAGCCACCGGTTCGGTCCATACCTCCCTGCAAGACAACAAGGTTCTGGGAGATGTCTACGTCCAGACCATCGTCGATTCGGGTAGGGAGCAGCTCAAGGAACTGACCCCGAGGTCTTTCGACGAATGTTTGGATGTGGCCGCATTGAATCGTCGGGCGAACCGAATCGTTGCCGATCCGGAACAGTTGGATCGCCTGGTCCAAAGCGCCCTGCGACATCGCATGCTGATTTTATGCGGGGAGCGTGAGTCGGGTAAGGGCGCCACCTTGTTGGCGGTGGCGCAGCGCTTGTGTGCCCTCGAGCCCGACATGCAGGGCTCCATGGCGCTTTCCCGGCCGGGCTGTTATCTGCGGATTCTGCCGCGACGGATCGTGGAATCACCGCGATCCTATCGTGGCAAGGTCCTGATATTTCGCGATGCGCTGGGGTTCGGCAATCAGAGCCTTCGGCAATTTTTCGAACACTGCAGCCGCGACACGCTGGTCCAACTGGCCCGACGCCTGGAAGCCACCGAGACCTATCTTCTCTTTTCGCTCAACAACCACAGCTCGCCGGCCAGCAGGGACCGCCTACAGGATCTCGATGTGCTTCACGATCTTCCGCTCTTGAGCGCGTCCCTTTTGCTGAAGGGTTTCGAGCAGGAAATCCGGAGAAAGAACCAATCCCTGACCATCCCCTTCGCCGAAACCGAGCTGGACGCCAAACTGGCCGACAAGGCGCGCATCGCCACGGCGCTCGGAAGCATGAACCGGATCGTCGTCTTCTCCGAATGGGTGCCGGCCATCGTACGCGGGGCGCTCTCTCTGGAAGAGGCGCTGCACCGTACGACCGACTTGAAGAGGTGGTTCGCCGACGAGGTGGCTGCCGATCCCGATAGTTTCTGTTTCGGTCTGAGCCTCGTGCTCTGCCACGCGGCGCCGTCCGCCATCGTTGTCGGATTGAACGAGTTCCACGCCTTTCGGCTCCAGTTGTCGAAGTTTCTCGAGAAGCGGTTGAAGACCGAAGCGCAGGAGCGCACACCGCGCATGTACCTCGGCGACACGGAACTGTTGGGGCGGGTGCGGGCCGAAGTGAAAGTCGCCAGCGGCGAACCGGACCTCATTCGATTTTGCCGCGACGACTACCCCGATCGGTTGTGGGAAGTGTTTCAAAACCACGCTCAGGGGTTGGCGGCCGAGCTGGTTCCCTGGCTGATCCAACAAACGCGTCATCCGGAAAGCATGACCGCCGTCATTGCGGCCAGGGCCCTGGGCCGTATCGGCCGGCTCGATCCGTGGCGCATCACCTGGCCCTTGCTCGAACGATGGGCTCGGGATGAGGCGACCCAGGAGTTGGTCGGATACCTCCTCCAGGGTGTCATGGCCAGCCGCGACAGCGACTATCGGCATCGGGCCCTGGCCAAGCTTCGCGTCATGTTCCATACCAAGGACATGGTGGTGATTCAATCCGTGACGCTCGCGCTCCTGCGCCTGGGTGAAATCGATCTTCATTTGGCCGTGACCGAGCTGGATGGCATCCTCCGGCGCCGATTCAACCGCAAGATCAAAGATCTGGGCGGACTTCGCCAGTTTTGGCGGAAAATCGAGCATCAGGTCCTACCGGCCTTGACCCAGGGTCGTCAGAGTCGCCTCGATCCGAAGTCGCGGAACCGGGTGCTTTTTGAAATAGCCGAACGCGTCTTGGGCGATCAAATGGGGTTCGAAGTGCTGAAAGCCGTCCAGTACGCCTTGGTGGGTCTTTGCCTGACACTCGATCCCGCGGAAGTGCTGGGTCGCTTGAGCGAGGCCATGTCGCCCTCGATCTCGACGCCCGTTATCGCCATTCTCTTTCTTCGCGATCGAGGGATGGCCGATACCCTGGCCCGATTCAGCCAGGACGTGCCCTGGGAGAAGGACAAGCCGGCCAGACAACGGGCCAAGACCAATTGGATTTTGGTTTCGATCGCGCTCGACGACCGCGCCAACGAAACGATGCGCTTGTTTTTGGTGCGCGTCCTGAAAGGGTTGTCGGCCTTCCCACCCTTGATGCGGGAGATTCTCCAGGCCAAATTCAACCTGTTGCTCAAGAAGTGGATCCGCCAGGCGAAGGGCATCCCGCGCTGTGAGCGAGCCCTGGTGACGATGGTCGCCAAGTTGGCCGACAGTCCGATCGAAGAAATTCGCGATCACTTGTTCCAACTGCTCAATCGGGATCCCGGCTTCGTGGAACCCAATTCCGATCTCGCCTCGTTCGCGGACAAGGTGTTGACCCAAAATCTAGACCTGTCCCGAATCGATGGGCACTGAGCCGCACGGCTGCCCGCTACCGGCTCGCGCCGATGGGTTTGCCCGCTTCGTGAGCCGCGAGGATCGCTCTCATTTGGTCGAAACGCGGCAGGGTCTCCGGACCTGGCGGCAATGTCTCCGCGACCAGCCGGTGAAACTCGGGGTCCGCCTCTCGAAGCAGGTTCATGGCGTTGAAGCATCCCCATTTGGTGTAGATGTCCAGCTCCAGTTGAATGAATCGGTAGTCGATCAGCAATTGCAGGATCGTCATCATGCGCGGCCGATCCTCGGCCAACGCGGAGACGATGCGGCCGTCCTCCCCGACGAGGCCCTCCAGCTCTCGATCCAATCCGGCGCGCAGGATGCCGCCCGACTGCCGCCGCTTCCCGATCAGCTCCCAATTCTCGCGGACCATCTCGCCGATGTAGCCGTGTGGATCGTGAACGGGGCACAGGTTGGCGATGTAGCCCGTGAAGGTGCTGAAGAAACGCAGGACGTAGTGATCCAAGCGCTGCCTGAACTGGGGGGTCAGGCCCAGAACGTTGATCTTGATGCCGTCCTTCACGAAGACGAACTGGTAGTTCCCGGCCAAGCCGGGATCCACCAGGAGGAAATCGATGTCGCTCTCCGGTCGGTGGCTCTTCTTGGCCACCGAACCGGTGATCCCGATCGAACCCTCGGGGAATCGGGCCCGCAACAGTTCGGCCAGTTCCTTGGCGAGGGCGAGGTGGCGATCGTCCGTTTCATCCTCGAATACCACCCGATCGGGAATGCCGCGGGTCTGCTCCTGAAAGCTTCGGTGTCGTTGTTGCATTGCCGAGGTCACGGTGATTCCCCCTAAAAATGTGACACGAAATAGTCTTCGTTCTTGAAGAACCCGTAACCGACCCACGCGGCGATCTCTCGTGCCCGTTCACATTTAGTCTCGAAATCGCCTGCCGCCTGAAAGGCGTCGATCAGGGGTTCGAAAAAGTGAAATGCGTGGAGCTTACGTAGGTTTTCGGTCAACTGCAAGACCAGTCGTTCCAACTGAAAATGGCTCAGGGTTCGGTCGTCGAGTTCCAGGTCGCGGTGGATGCGCCCGGCATTTTTTCGCACCAACGCCTCGTAATGGCCGTAGGTCTGGTAACTGTTCCTTTCGGAAGTGACCACGGCGAAACTTTCCACGTAATCCGCCAGATCCCGATGTCGGTTCAGCGCCAGGAGCCGCCGGCGATACATCGCCACGGCCAGGTTGCGAAAGGCGTCGAAGGAACGCGTCGACCCGCACCCGGCGAACAGCTCCGACGACCACCGGGCGGGCCGCTCGAATGCCAGGAGAAACAGCGCCTGTTCCCGGGACAAAGGTGCCCTGCAAATTCGGTTTCCATACGGGAACAGCAACTGGTAGTTGACCCTGGCCGGGGGCTGGGCGTCCGAGTCGGCCCAATCGTCCCAGTCGAATTGACGTTCGACCACCTTGACCCCGGGCGCGAGGTAGAGTTCCGCGCCTTCCCAGTCGATATCCTCGGGATCCAACAGCGGTGTCATGCGGGCATAGGAGGCGGTGAAATCGGTCATGGCGGCCCACAGCGACCAGCGCGAGCGTTCGAGAAGGAAGGCGTCTTCCAGCAAGGTTCGACGTTGGCGATCCGGTTCGGCGTGAACCCGTCGACAGAGTTGGGCATGGGCTTGGGAGGGGTTCTCGGGCGGGTTCGGCTCCTCATCGATGCCCAATCTGCGGAACGCCGTGCGCGTGGCCTCGAAAAAGCCGTCCCGATCCACGGCGAAGGCATCGGTCGCCCGCGGTGTTTGGGGAGGTTTGGGAGCCGTCCCAGGCATCAGGATCGACGGCACGTCGGAATCGCCCAGACGCAGCAAGCAGTAGCCCACACCGGCCAGACCGTACATCAACTCGGTGGTTGCGTGGGGAGAATCCGAGGGGCGACTCATGCTCGCGGCTACATGTCGGTCGACCGCGCGATGGACGCGACCGACCCAGGTGGGCTCGTCCAGAAGTTCCGCCGCCGCCAACACCACTTCGAGGATGCCGCCCCACTCCCTGGCCAAGGTCAGGGAAGGGTGTTCCGCGTCTTCCAGATGTGCCAGGTCTCGCAGGATGATCGGGCGTACGGGTTCCAACAGGTCCGTTCGGTTCAGGATCGCCGCGGCCCGCATGCGAACCAGGCAAATGCCGCTGGCTCCGAACAGCCAGGAATCGTTGAAGTTACCGCCGTATGGCTGCTGGCGTCTCAGATCCTGGTAATCGATCGGTTGGCCGTGGATTCGGGCCTGTACCAGGAGATCGAGCAGCAGGGGATCGCGCAAATCGACCCAGTTCCCCATGGCTTCGTCGTAGAACTGCGCCTCGTAGCGCAATCCCTCCTCGGCGGCACGTCGAAAGCGCGCGAACCCGGTTTCGGCATAAAGATCCAACAGCGCCATGACCACGCCACTCGATCCGTCCAACCCCACTGGATGGCGCACGCAACAGGGATGGGTATCCCACGACCAGCCCAATGGCTCGCGACAGGCGAGGTCCAGAAGTCGGTCGCCCAGGCGGACCGCCAATTCCAGGTCGCGGTGTGGTGCACTCAGAAAAAAGGGGATCGCGGAGGTGAAGCCCGTCGCGTAACCGGGCTGCTCCAGGTTTCGAACGGGAATCCGCGCCGGATCCAGCGCGGTTTCCGCACGTGCGACCAGAGATGGATCGTCCAACAGAAGCGAGAGCCGGTGCGCGACCCAAAAAATGCCGGTGCGGCCGTTGTAAAAGCCGATCTGGGCCGCCGGCAGGTCATCGGCCAGGTCGATCGCGCGTTCGATCAGTTGCCGTGCCACCCTTCCGTAGGCATCGTCACCGGTTCGGCCGAAGGTTTCGCCGAACACCAGGGCGCAGCCTGCCAATCCTCGTTCGAGGGTGGGATCGATGCTTTGGAAAAAGACGGGATTCGATGAGGGGAAGGTGAAGGAATTGGGGGCAACATCGATGTCGCCCAAGATGAGTTTGCATATTTCGACGAGGCGAGCAAGTGAGCTATCGGTGAAGTTTTTTCGTGGTTTCTTGTTCATCAATGTTCCCCTATAAGATCATGTTAACTTGTTTTGAGCATCGAGTGATAGCTTGTGATTTTTCATGTTGAATGGTAAAAACAGATGGCCTATAATTTTCAAATCCGCCCTGTATGTGTCTGCAGCTATTGATCTAGATGTTTTTCAGTGTCTATTTTTTGATGTTCGTGTGTGTTTTTAGATATTTGCTCGCCCAGCTAGCCAACCCCACACCGTCAACCATTTGTGTTGAATAAATGTCGCTGTACGCTTTTTAATAAATATGGCGATTGACTTTATTAGGAGAATAATTGGTGCGAACCTCCAATTACACTATCTATGTCGATTTACCCGATGATCCCGAAAATGTGTTGCTCGTTCATGGCTATACCGGTGCCTATGACCGCGTTTCCAAAAAAGTGGCGAACTTCGTGCGGTCCATCGAAAGCCGAAAACCCTTCAAGCCCCTCTATGGTTCCTGGTCGCCCGAACCGGTGGTGGACGAAGCGCAGCATCTCGATGACGAGCATGTAAAAGTCTTGATGAAAAGAGGTTATCTCACTTCGAAGTCCGAAGAGGAGGAAGCGCACTTTTTCGAGAAGATTACCGACAACCTCCACCACTTCAAATCGCGCAAGATGCCCGACTACGTCATCATGCCCACCTACAGTTGCAACCTGCGCTGTCATTATTGCTTTCAGGATCACATGCGCACGGATCCCAAGTTGAAGCCCCTGCTCCGCGTGATGAGCAAGGCGATGGTCGACCGCATTTTGGGCGCGTTGCCCGAATTCGAACAGATGCACGGCTTGGAGCCCGACAGCGGCCTGTCCCGCAATTTCATCTTGTTCGGTGGCGAGCCGCTGCTGGCGGAAAGTCGCGATTCGGTGGCGTACCTGATGGCGCGGGGGGCGGAAATCGGACCCTTGCGGGTCCGCGCCATTTCCAACTGCACCGACCTGCATCACTACCGGGACCTGCTGGGGCCGGGGAAGATCGACACCATTCAGGTCACCCTGGACGGCCCTTCCTTCGAGCACGACAAGCGCCGTATTTACGCGGATGGATCGGGTTCCTGGGAACGCATCGCCGAAAACATCGGCATGGCCCTGGCGTTGAAGGTCAACATCAGTGCCCGCATGAACGTCGATCGCGACAACATCTACAAACTGCCCCAACTCGCCAAGGAGTTCGTCAAGTACGGTTGGGTGGAGAGCCCGCATTTCTCTTCCTATGTGGCGCCGATTCATCCTTCCAACGACAAGACCGACAAAAAGGCTTGTCTGAATTCCTACAAGGTGGATCTGGCGATCAAGGAACTGCGCACCCAATTCGAGGAGATGAAGTACATCGGCAGTCCCAGCGACGGGCTGCACCATCAGGTCATGAGCATGCTGGCGGGGAAACACAGCGGGCCCAATCTCAAAACCAGCTTTTGCGGCGCCCATACCAGTATGTATGTGCTCGATGCCTTCGGCGACATCTACACCTGTTGGGAACGGACCGGTGACAAGAAACACCGGGTCGGGTACATCAACGCGGACCACAGCCTGACGTTCGAGGACGAGCGTTTGAAGATGTGGCGGGATCGGACGGTGGTCACCAACCCCACCTGTAAAAAGTGTCGCTTCGCCTTCTATTGCGGTGGCGGGTGCGCGGTCCTGGCCCAGAACGCCACCGGCAACTACTACACGAACTATTGCGACGGTTTTCAAAATCGGTTTCGGGCGACGGTCGCCGAAGCCTTCGTGGACTTCAAGGGTGCGCGCGACCCGGCCAAGGTCGATGCACCCATGTGCGAAGTCTGACCACCGCGCGAAAACTCCAGAAATCGTCGAAACGTGCTGTTGATCGAGCACCTTTCGAGCCTATCCGTCGACTCCCGTGACCTGTTTCCACGTTGGGGAGCCTGCCATCAATCCTGTCACGGGCCGTTTCGCGGCCCGTGTACGGACCCCTATCCATTCCGTCCTTCTCCGCGAGTCGGCGCGCACGCGATGTTTCCGCGCCCGTGGCGGCCCGTCGCTCGTCCGGGTTTCTCGGTCCGGGCGTCGCGTGGGCCTCGCATTTGGGTCCGGTCGGGTGTGCGGCGATCGGCTGGCTGGCGGAGTGGGCGCCTCATACATCAAAGTCACCATTCAAGGATTTTTCTATGGAAAAGAAAGATAAGGAATTGGAAATCGAGAGCCTCAATCTGGATGAATTGGACGTGGAGGAGCTGGAACGCCGTTTGGAAATGTCTTCGGCCCTCGGCTCCATCTCGACCGCGGCCCTGTGGTGCGGAACCGATTGCGGCGTCAATTGCGGGGTGGACGACTGCTCCTGCTTCGGCAATGCGGTGATCTGTACCGTGGATGTCTGCGATACCGATTACGTCGATCCCTCGTCGAGCTGATTCGCGACGATCGAACGACCCGCTTGCGTCTTCCCTTTTTCCACACATCGAAACCCTTCGGGAAGTGTCCTTCCCGAGCGAATCCGCCAGTGGATCGGTTCGGAACGCGCGTGCCTGAACGGACGGCCTTCGGTTCGGGCGCCTCGTTCGAAGAGACGAGATGGTTCCGCGATGAGCTGGATGGCGATTCGATGGGCGCGAAAACCACGCATGCCGCAATCCTTTCGAACCGACCGAATCCCCGGTGATTTCGATCAGGTTCACCACGCCGCCAGATGGGCGAACGGGTGTGACCCCTGCCAGGGGGCCCGAACCGGGGAAGGAGGACGGGTACGGGATACGGGGGCCGCGCGTCCCCGTTTCGAGCGCCGCGCGCACGGTTCCACCAGGATCCACACTCCGCCAGCACCTCTTCAACTTCATTCACTAGGACGTCACATGGAGAAAAAAAAGGAATTGGAAATCGAGAATCTCAACATGGACGATCTGGACGTCGAGGAACTCGAGCGTCGTCTGGAAATGTCTTCGGCCCTTGGCACCGTGACCACCGCAGCCCTTTGGTGCGGTGCGGATTGCGGCAACCTCTGCGGCGTGGACGACTGCAGTTGCCTCGGCAACGCCGTGGTCTGCACCGTGGATATCTGCGATTCGGACTACGTCGATCCGTCGAGTAGCTGATCCATCACTCGGACACGGGAGCGAGTTCCGTTCTCGTGTCTTTTCCGCGATCCGGTACCGCTCCCGTCGGGAGCCTGCCGGGGGAGCGCATGCAAAGGACCTCGCCGTGGATGAAAAGAACCCCGACTCGAACAGCCCGCTTGCGAAGCTATCCCGTGACATCGACCTGTTGAACGCCGCATTGGCCCCGGCCAGGGCGCGCTGGTCCCAACGGTTCGATTTCGACGAGATCGCCTACGATTCCTATTACAGTTGCCATCCGCTCGTCTTTCGGGAGGCCTTTCCCGAGGCGAACGAGGAACGGGTCCACCTCCTGACCCTCGCCTGCCACCATTTGGCCCGGGCCGCCTGCTATGCGGACGACGTGATGGACGAAGCCCAGGGACCCCACTCGCCGACCCGATTCCTGATGAACCTGCACGCCCATCACTTCGAGTGCTACCAACATTTTTTCAAGCTCTTCGAGGTGGGTCATCGCTTTTGGGAGAAATTTCACACCTGCTACGCCGCCTACACGGAAGCGTGCCTGACCGAAGCCGATTTCGTACTCGGCAAGCGCTCCTGGTCGGATTTCGACGAGGTCACCGGTCGGCGCGTCATCGTCGATTACCTGGGCATGTCCCACATCGGGATCTGGGGATTGGCGGCGCTCACGGACCGCGAGGCGACGGCCGAAGCGGTGGTGGCCTCGGAACGGGCCTACCATCTGGCCCGCCAGCTTTGGGACGACCTGTGTGATTGGAAGCTGGACCTACAGCGCGGTTTTCCGACGATCCTGCTGAAAAGGGTCCTGCCCGAACAGCCCACCTGGCAGGACAAACGCGAACTGCAACGCCTGGTACACCGACTCGCCGGGAAGATCTACTACCAGGGTTACGCCGAAACGGCGATGTTGGAAATCCTGGCCTACCTGGACCAGGCCGAAACGGCCCTCGGCGCTTTGACCGTGCCGGTCTGGCGCGGGCTGATTCAAAAACTGCGCGGTGAGTGCACCCGGTTGCGGCGCGATATGAACCAACTGATCCAAACCAACGTGGACCGCTCCAAGGAAACCAAGGCATTCGATTTCGTGTTGGCCCCGCCGAGGAATCCGCTCGACCACATGATTCAGGCGGCCGCCACGTTCGTGGTCGGCCAATGGCAAAAGGGTTTGGGCGAAGTGCGCCACATCATGCTCCTGGCCGACGATGGCGACGCATCCCGCGGGGAGTCCTATCGTCACGGCGATGTGTTTCAGCGGGCCCTGATCGCCGATGCCCTGCAGGACGCCGATCGGATTTTGGACGGCGGCCTGAAACCGGTCATCGACGAGGAAGTCGTGTACCTTCTTTCACAGAGGCAAACCGAGGGCATGGGCGGCTGGAAATACGTGCCCGACATGGCGGAACTCCCGCCCGATACCGCCAACCTCGCCCAAATGATCCTGGTCCTGGTCGGCGCCGGTCGACGGGACGAGGTCGATCGACTGTGTCGACCCCTGATCGAGGTTCTCTTGCGCGACAACACCCGCGAGGACGGCGGCATCGAGACCTGGATCGTACCGGCTGGAGCGGATCTTTCGAAACAGGCGGATCGGCGCTGGCTCGACGCCTTCAAAGGGGGCGCCGGACCCGACGTCGAGATCGTGGCCAACATGGCCTACGCGCTTCTGCATTACGATCCCGAACACTACGAAGAACCCATCCGCAAGGCCGCACATTTTCTGGAAGGGCGCATCGAAGAGGCGGGCTGCTGGCGTTCGCCTTGGTGTTTCGGTCCCTTCTTTCCCACCTACTTGGCGCTCCGGCTGTTGACGCGGGTCCAGCCCCAATCTCCGGCGATCCTCGAGGCGAGGGACTTCCTGTTGGCGCGCCAACAGGAGGACGGGAGCTGGGGCCAGGGCGGGAAAAACGATCCGCTCGCCACCGCCCACGCGTTGCTCGCCCTCCGGGAACTCGAGGATGATGTGGCGCCGGAGCTGCTGCACACGCGGGTCCGGAACGGCCTGCGGGCGCTTTCGCGGACCCGTCGCTCCCAAAGCGGTTGGCCGGCGGTCCATTTCATCAAGTCCCGGTTTCAGCATCCCTACTCCAGCCAAACCGTCACCACGGCATTCGCCCTCAAGGCCGCCTCCGTCTGGCAGGCCTACTCCATGGACCACGACCAGGTGGTTTCCGGAAAGTGGCGGGCCGCGAAGGGAGAACATCGATGAAGGTACTGTTGACGACACCCGGAACACCGGGCTTCCTGTTTCCGACGATCGGCATCGCGCGGGCACTGGTGGCCAAAGGGCACGAAGTGGCGTTCGCCACCAGCCAAACGGCGGGCGACCTGCTGCGAAGTGCAGGTCTGGAACGCATTCCCCGCACCGAAAAAGACGGACACAGCTTCGAAATCTTCAATTGGTTCCATCCGACCGCGATCGGGCTCCAACTCAAACACATCCACTACGCCACCAAGCACTTCGGGCCGGATCTGTTGTTGGGGCATCCGCTGACCATGGGCACCTACCTGGCCGCCGAGCTGCTCGATTTGCCGCTCGCCGTGATCGGCTCCCCCAATTTCCTGTGGCCCGTGGCGGGTGATCGCGACCCCGAATCGATTCGGCGCCGTAAATGGCGCTGGCGGGACTTTCTCAAGTACTACAACCTGGCGCGTCAGGCGCTGGGCATCGATCGGGTCGATGTGTCCCAGGGCAACCCGTTCCTCGGCGATCTGTATTTGATGCGCAGCCTGGCCGAGGTGGAGCCGGAAGCGGCTCACTTTCCCGAGAAGGTGAAACTAGTCGGTGATTGCTTGTGGGAACCGCCCGAGACCAGCCGTGCCGTGGGCCGGCTGCTGCGGGAAGCCGAGGAAACGGGAAGGGAACTGTGGTTCGTGCAGGTCGGCCGGTCGTTTCAACGGACGTCCTATTTCCACTCCTTGGTGGCGATCGCCGAACGCAGGCATTGGCTGTTGGTGCTGTGCCGCGACCGCATGGATTTGGACCTCGACGGACTGCCGGAAAACATGCGCGTGTTCGATCACCTCCCGTTGGGTCAGCTCGCGCCCAGGCTGGGCGGCATGATCGCGGTGGGCGGGCCGACGGCCGTGCTGAGCGGATGGCGTCACGGCGTGCCCATGCTGATCATTCCAGGCGGCTCGGAGCAATGGGACAGCGCCGATCACGTGGTCGACGCCGGTGTGGGCACCTCGCTCGTGCCCGAGGAAGTGACGCCCGACTTGTTGCTGCGCACCGTGGAGGAGCTGGCGGCGGACGAGGGGATTCGCCGTCGTTGCGGCGAAGTGTCCCAGGTGTTTCGAGCCTTCGACGGTCACCGCTGCGTGGCCGATCACCTGGAAAACTGGGCCGATGAACGCTTGGGCATCGGTCAAATGGGCTATTCTGGAGTCAAATGAGGAAGGCCACATGATGGAAGCCAGCCGGCTGGAGTTCGATTCGGACCAGCCCATCGACAGCGCGGAGCGAAAGCGATCCTACCTGGTCAAGACGCCGGGCGGGAAATACCTCAAGGTGACACCTTCCGCCTACGAACTGCTCCAGTTGGCGCAGGAACACACGGATTACGGCAAGATCGCGGGTTGCCTGACGACCAAGTCCGGCGAGCCGGTGACCGCCGAATGGGTGGAGAAGGCCTACAACCACCTGATGGAAAAAATCGACCGCATCGAGAAGAAGGACAGCACCATCCGCAAGGGATTCTGGATTCGGCAGGAAATCCTGCCCGCCTCCTGGGTCAACCTGATGTCGGCACCCATGACCCTGGCCTTCAGCGCCACGGCGGCCTGGACGTCCCTGGCGCTGCTGGTCGTCACCTTCTTCGTTTCGCGGTCGACCTGGTCCACCTGGACGCTGGACCTGAGCTTCGCCAACCTCGCCTGGGGTTACGTGCTGTTGCTGGTTTCCCTGATCATGCACGAGTTCGGGCACGCCAGCGCCTGTCTTCGCTACGGCGCGGCGCCCAGCGGGATCGGCATCGGGGTCTACATGGTGTATCCCGTCTTCTACAGCGATGTCACCTCGGCCTGGTCGCTGAAGCGCTGGCAGCGGGGCGTGGTCGATCTGGGCGGGATGTACTTTCAGACTGTCTGCGGCTGCCTGTACCTGCTCCTGTTCTCGGCCACCGGCCTGCAGCCCTTTCTGATCGGCGCCATCCTGATCGGCAGCAACCTCATGTTCTCGCTCAATCCCGTGTTTCGGTTCGATGGCTACTGGGTCATTTCCGATTTTCTGGGGATACCCAACCTGAGCCAACAGAAGGAGCGGGTCGCCAAATTCGTGTTCGACTACTTGCGCGGCAAGCCGGTGGAGCCGTTGCCCTGGTCGCGGGGGCTCTCCATCTTCATGATCGCCTACAGCCTGGTGGGCTACCTCTTCTATGCCCTGTTTTTCTTCGTGATTCTGCCGCGCCATTTGGACCGCATCCTGGACTACCCCACCATCGCCGGCGACTTTTTCCGGAAACTGTTTCATCCGGACCAGATGCCCACCCAACCCGAGGTCATGACGTTCCTCGGCACCAGTTTCGGCGTCTTTTTGGCTGGATTCCTGTTGTGGCGATTCGGCAGTGCCTGGGTGCTCAAGGGTTGGCACGCCCTGCGTTCTTCCAAGCTGTTCGGCGCAGGACGAAACCGGCAAGGTGTCCCGAGCGGGCTGTCCCGCGAATCGAAGAAGTAGTCCTCTTGGGCGGCCGCGTGGCCGAGCGATCGGGTGGGGCCAACCGTGCCCATGCCGATGGGGTCACCAGCGGCAGGCACCTTCATTCGGAAGCGTTTCCGTCATCGCCGTTCCCTGATCCTTGCTGCATCTGTGATCGCGCGTATGACAGAAATGCCTCTTCGATCCATAAATCTCCGGGAAAGTAACAGGCCAATTCATCGCCGCCGGCAAACGGCGCGGGCGGGGTTTTCCCCGGCTCCGGCGTGGTGATGCGCCATGCGCAATCGACGATATCCACCCTGGCGTTGATTTCCAAGCGCCTTTGGTTCTCGAAAGTGATGACGATGTCGTCGGTTTCGGTGACGTAGGCATCGGCAATCGGTTGGCGCTTCAAACTGTAAATCATCGCGACTTGTGCGACCTCTTGCGGATCGGCTCCATTCAGAAGAGGGACGGGAGCCTTTGTCAAGAATTGGTTCAATGCTTCTTCTTCGGGAAAGGTGATTGCGTGAAAATTGAGGATGAACCCACCCGAAAACCTCATTTCCCACCAATCGGCGGAGGATGCTTCGACGATGAAATCCTCGACCATGAGGTGCTTCATGATTTTGGAGGCTTGATCGCTGTCGATTTTCGTCATTTGTCTCATGAGAATGCCTCCGACCATGCGGCGTCGCGTTTTTGGGATTTCGTACACCGTGAAAAATAACGGGGCGTGATCTGGTGACGCAAATCCGGTCCTGAAAGTATACCCTTGAAACGGAGGGTGACTCGCGGAGGTCGGTGTCATTCTCTGGATGTGATCCGCGCGAAGAATCCGAGGTCGATGTAGCCTTGGGGTTCGGGGCTTTCTCGAAACAAAGTCGCTCGGAGTTCCCGAATACTGAGAGATTCGTCGTGCCCGGTAGGTTCAGCAGGGGCGGTAAGCCCGCCGGCTGAACGATTCGAAGTGACCCATGCCAGGAGTTCCCTCCTGCTTTGAGGATCGGCATGGTGGTAGGTTGGGCCGCTGGCCCGACACTTCGAAGCGATCAAAGCTGCACGCACACGAAACACCAAAGAGCGGAGCGGATTCGTCGGTCCGCTAGATCTCTCGATGATCGAGTTCGATTTGTGCTTGATCACTTCGATTGATCGAGCAAGCTGGCAGGCCGGCCGTGCTCGACCTGTGGGCTTTACGTCTCTTGCGGGCATGCGGGCTCCCTTGGCCTGCTCACTTCGCGGTGTTTCTTTCTCGAAATCGAGCCGGGTGTGCCCGCTGGTCTGCGGCTCTCTAGAAACAAAATGGTACCTTTAATCTGAGCTGGGTCTTGCCGTCGTCGAACCAATATCGGGAAACCCGAAAAGTTCGCAACCAGGAAAAGCCAGGAAATGGTGTGCCACCAAGTGTCCAACCTTTCCTGGCTTCCGGAATTCCTGGTTACCTGCTTCATTTTTCAGGAGCATGGCCCATGGTCCTTCGCCAGAAACCAAGTGCGAAATTTCTTTCCCGAAATCGAGCGGGTGTGCCCGCTGGTGCGTGGCTCTCCTGAAAAAGCAGAAAGCCGATCCCTTACGAAAGACAGGACAGGTCTCACACGACGAAAGGGCTCGACATGTCACGAGCCAGGCCATCAATCACAGGCGGCCCAGCTCGATATGGCGCGCAACAGATCGACTTGATCCACCGAACCGCTCGCGTTCAAATCGCCGGCACAGGGAACGGGACAGTCGCCGGTTTCATTGACGAGGGTGGCGAAGTCCAACACGCTGGTTCTTAGATCCATATCGATATCGGCTCCGCACCAAGTTTCGTTTGCGGGACGAAACGTGTTGAATCGAAACGCCTTACTGATCGCAATCCCACCCGGAGCGGCTGGGTCCGAAACGTACCAGCGACCATAATAGGGACCGTTCGATGGACTGGCGCTTGGGTCGATCGTCAAGTTTACCGAAGCGTAACCCTGACCCTCGCCGGTACCCTGAAGGGTAACTTCGCGACGGGCGAAACCCGCTTGGGCGGGGATTTGCGCGGTCACGCCCGGATCCTGGTCGTCGACAACCAGGACGGCGGCGGCGCCGCCAAGTCCCTGGGCAATCGCGACCGTAAAGTTGTCACTGCCGGCGATGGGTGGCTCCAATGCGATCGGTCTCGGTTCGAATCCGCCGGAGCCGGCCAACCCGATGCCTTCGATTTGGGGGACCCGGTCCGATTGGCTGTATAGGATGACTGGATCGAACGGGGCCGAACCGGCTTCGACCCGTGGATCGATCAAGGGACGCTTCAGGAAGGCGATCAGTGCGGCCCGCTCTTCCGCGGTCACGTTGTTGCGCGGTCGAATGAACCCGGGCTTGTTCGGTGCGTCGAAATCACCGCCACGCAGGTAGAAATCGACGACGTCTTCGAGGGTTTCGAAGCGACCGGTATGGAAATAAGGTGGTCGCAGGGCTACATTGCGCAGGCTAGGGGTGCGAAACTCGCCCAAATGATCGGGGTTCCCGGTTTCGCCAAATCGGCCGACATCTTCATCCGGAGGACGAATACCGATGAAGCGAAAGCCGTTGTCGGTGAGTGGCCCGCCCTCGTGGCATGCGTGACAGTTGTTTTCCACGAACACCTCCAGGCCCAGTTGTTCCTGGGCGGTAAGCGGGGTGCCGCCCCGTAGGGCCACGTCCAGCGGGGTCTGGTCGGAGTACAGAATACGTTCATAGGTAGCGATGGCCATGGCGATGCGCGCGGAGGTCACTTCGGCGGTGCCGAAGGCTTCCGAGAAGAGTTCCGGATAGGTGCGGTCGCCGATCCATGAATGCAAGGCGGCTGGCACGGCTTCTGCCAACGCCAACGGTCGGGCCGCGGCAATCCGCGTCACCACCTCGCCCCATTCACGGTTGACGTGACCCATTTCCACATCGCTTACCGGAGGGCCCATGACCTGATTTTCCAGGGCGCCATTGCCCCGGATGAGGACTCTGCCGGTATCCGGATCGAAGAACCGGTTCCCGGCCCGTCCGTCCCAGAACAGGCTGTTGGCGTATGCGACATCGATGGACGGTGGTGTTTTTCGACCGGTGACTTGGGGTTCGCAACCGAAATGGGTGATGGTTCCGTAGGTCCCGTCGTCGAAGTGGAGCGAGACCCCGAGTGAGCCCACGACGTCGTCCTCGGTGCCCAAAAGATTGTCGGCGCCAGGATGGAAGGGTTTCGGAACGTCGCCGATCAGACGGGGATCGCAGCCACCCGCGGAGGGCAGGTGACAGGTTCCGCAGGCAACGGTTCCGTTGGAAGAGAGTTGTTCATCCCAAAACAGGGCTTTACCCAAATAGGCCTTGGCCGGCGTAACCGGGTTTTCCTCGGGTTGGGGTGGGGGTGACAGGGGTGCGGGGGGCTCGTTCACGACTTGAGCCCCGAGAAACGATACACAGACATTGAAAAGGAACAAAAACGAAACGGCTCGATGCATACAAGGACACTCCAAAGGAAAAAATGCCTTTCTTCCATGGCAGATCACCAAACACGGGATTTGGTTGAAACGAGAAATGTATCGATGGGCACATTCAACCAAGATTTCCCCGTAACCGACGTGACCGGAAACAAAAAAGCGTATCTTTCAGGAATATTTCGCCCGCGAGGGTCGAGACACTTGCGCGTCCGAAATCCTGTGTTTCGCGTTCAGGCTTGTCCGGGGCGGATCGCCTGTTGGTAGATGCGGACATCGCCGTTGCAGCCTTCGAAAAGGCCCGGCTCGTTCACGGTTTGGTAGCACCCGATTAGCAGATCCCACATATTGCCATCCGCCGGGATGTCGGGGATCTCGACCGTGTCTTTCTGCATGCCGTCGATGTAGAGCGTGTATCGGTTGCCTTCCCGGACGCCCACCTGGTGGTACCAGGTATCGGCCGTCATGCTCGATGCCAGATCGTAGGTGATACCGGACTGGGGGTTGCCACCGACATTGAAGCGGAGTTCCCGGTTCACGAATCCCAGGTATAACTGATCCGTTTGGAAGGGATTCCCCTTGGAGATCACCGCCTGATCCGCCCCGGCGGCGAGTGTGGACGCCGCCGGTTTGATCCGGACCGGTATGGTTATCCGCTTTGGGGTGCAGTTCCGCATCGTGAGCCACGGCGACATAGTCCTGGCCTGCGGCGCCACGGAACTGCCTTCCTTGAACCATTGGTCCGGTGCAGTCGATCGTTGCCAGGTCCCGATCGAAGAAACCTTCCGAGTAGCGACCGTTCAGATCACGAGGACCTCGATCGAGCGCGAGAGGAAGAGCCTGCGTTTTCCCCTTGTAGGCAAACGCATAGATATAAGCGCAATAATTCCTTCAGATTAGAAGAAATCTGAAAAACGCGCGTGTGCCTACAGGTCTGGTGTCGATCGGGCGCACTCTGATATCTTCAAAACCGTTGGGGGTAAACGGGTTGAGAGCTTCTCGAGGAGCTCTTTTACCTCGGGGACCACCCGATTTAATCGAAAAAAACGATGCGTTTTCGTCTCGCACTCAGTGGCTTGGACCTTCTCCAATTTATTCCGGATCTGAAACCAAGACTGGCCACTTTCACACTCGGCAACCCGCTCGATCAGCAGCGCCAGGACACAGATTTTGACGTGGGATTCGATCCGGTTGGGCAGCCAGTGGTAAAGTGGCGAGATTCGGATTTGGGATCGTTTCAACGATCGAAAACAACGCTCTATCGTCAACAGACTCTTGTATCCTTGTGCTGCTTCTTCCATGCTGAGGTGCTGGTCATTGGTCTGCAGGACCCACTTTCCGTCGTATCTCGCAGCTTCCCGGACCGCGCCCTTGTCGATGCGGAGGTTGTTCCGTGCATCGACAATGAGATAACGACCGTAACGTTGGGAAGCCCGCAGTTGGACCGCCCATTTGGCCACCGCGCTTTTGTTCTTGCGACCACCGAGCTTTTCCTCGAGGTCGGCCACCACTTCCGTACGGTGTGCGCGCTGGCGTTCGGCTTCTTTCGGGTTGTAGCAGACGATGTAACGATAATCCTGTATCCCGTCGCCGATCACTATTTCCTTGGCTTGGAGATTCTCGCTGATCACCTTGAACCGGCCGGGATGGGCGAGGACCTTCTTCTTGATTTCGGCGACGTTGGCCATGCGACAGGCCAGCAGGTACCGCCCACAGGCTCGGGCCAGGGTTTTTCGATTCTCCTCGGAGTTCATGCCGGCGTCGGCGACGAGAATCGCGCGACCCAAGTTCCACTGGCGGAGATCGGCTTTGATGGTTTCGAAGGTCGACACATCGGCGGTATTCCCTGGAAACACCCAACTTCGCACCGGGAACCCTTCACGAGTCACCGCAAGTGCCACGACGATCTGCGGGCTCCAATGACCCTCCTTGGACTTGCCGTACTTTGGAAACGCTAGGCTAAAAGGGGGTCTTCCGCAATTTTGGTGAACGGAAGGTAGATGATTCGCCTTCAGCACTTTGGCGTGACTTATGCCTCTATCTACTTTGTTTCTGAATGGCATACAGGTACTTTTGGAAGGTGGTCGTCATGATGCCCTTCTCCATTTTACCCACTGGAACCGATATTCGAGTGCTTTGTCTGTCCTATAGTGTTCGCGGTATCGAGATCCACTGCAAAAGCCCATGCACCGGCGACGCCTGCCCACGCTGCGGACGGGTTTCCCGTCGAATTCACAGTCGCTATGAGCGAATCGTTTGGGATGGTGCCTGGCAAGCCGTGGCAGTGGCGCTCATCCTTAAGGTTCGAAAGTTCTTTTGCGACAATCCCAAGTGCCCACGAATGGTCTTCTCTGATTCTTTTCCCGAAACTGCTCCGCCCTACTGTCGACGAACTCAAAGGTTAACCTCCCAGCTTCTCGACCTCGGTTTGGCCCTCGGTGGTGAAGCGGGATCTCGTCTCGCTCGAAAACTAGGGCTCGATTGGAGTGCAGACACATTGCTTCGTGTCATTCGCCATACTGAAATCCCGCCATTGGACAGGGTCCGCGTTCTTGGGGTCGATGATTTCGCATTTCGACGAGGACAGCGGTACGGTACGATTTTGGTCGACCTCGAACGACACAAACCTGTCGATCTTCTCGAGGATCGGGGAGCTGCCAACCTCAGCGATTGGCTTCAAACCCATCCCGGTGTCGAGATAATAAGCCGCGATCGCTGGCGTCCCTATGCGAACGCCGCCACTACAAGCGCTCCGAAAGCGATTCAAGTCGTCGACCGTTGGCACTTGCGGAAAAATCTTACCGAGTTGCTTGAAAGGCTGGTCCAATGATCGGGACAATCGCTTGCCGATGCTTTTCGGTCAAGAATCGGTCCGGTGTCCGGGTCGAGTCAGGAGCCACAGGGTAAAGACTCAGAGGTCCAATTGATAATGCCATCAAACGAACCAGAGAAGGTCGGCCGGCGCTTTCAAAATACCGAAAGACACTATCGTGACATCCAAGCCCTGAAAGCCAAAGGATTAGGCATCCGAGCAATTTGTCGGACCCAGCGCCTTGGTCGAAACACGGTAAGGAAGTATTTCTACATGGAGAACCCACCTGTGCGATCGGCAACCCGTACAGGGACATCTCTTTTGGACGGTTTCAAGGAGTACTTGTGGCAGCGATGGTTAGAGGGCTGCCACAATGCTTCAGCCCTCTGGAAAGAAATCACGGCCAGGGGCTTTCGTGGGTCTCGTGCAACAGTAAGGGCATATCTCACCCATTATTGAATTGGCGTGGAGCAATGGGCAGACGGAAGGTCAGGTGAATCGTCTGAAGAAAATCAAACGCGATATGTATGGAAGAGCGAAATTTGATTTGTTGCGAATTCGGGTACTGTCTGGCATTTGACCGGCGCAGAAACCACCAGATTCGCCAGGTCAAGGTCTGTCAGAAAATTTCCCCCAGAAGAAGCATGCCTGGGGAGCGTTCACCAAAATTGCGGAAGACCCCACTTAGGGAAGCGTCCACACACAACAGGCAAGTCACCATTTTTCACTTCACTACCTCCAACCCCAAGTACTCCTGAAACTCCTCCTCTGAGTGGGTTTCTATGAACACCAAAAAATTCGCATCCACCACAACAAGCTCGCCATTACTGAAATCGAAAATCAGAGGCTGCAGCTTATGTCGAAATTGAACCTTACCCACTTGATTAAGGGCTTGAAGGACATTATTGTGCTGAAGCGTTTCACTCGATGGATGCATGGCGCGGATACGGTGGAAAAGGTTGTTTGGACGAAGTCCCCGACGAAGTTCCTGAATAGGAGATGTAACTACTGTATAGCAAATCCACTTGTACATCTCTAACTGGGTTACACCTAGCCCTTCGGCAAACTTAGTAAGGAAATTTCGATAACGGGCAGCTTGCTCATCTGCAACTGACCGCAACATCGTTCGCACGTCCTCCTCGGTTCCGATCGATTCGTTCTCTTCCTGAGTTTTCCAGATTTTATGCTTCTCGCACAGGCGATAACAGATTTCTTGAAGCAACCCAATAGTACCTTGGCAACCCTTAACCAAAACCTCCTTCACTGGTTTCGGAAAGGTTACATTTAGCAAAGACTCGCCCTCCTCAATCACTTTGTGAAGGTAGCAAGCCTCCCAATGATCCGCATTAATGGTTGCGATACGCCCAGAAAGGTCTCCGTTGTAAATGGTTAGCTTATTCGTTTCAAGCCACACACCGACGATAATAAAAGTAAAATTAGATACTTCGTGGAATAGTTTGAGGTCAAATGCGATTGCTTGCTGTACGTTTTCATCTAGATAATGAAAGTCTTCGACAACAATGTACCGCTCGAATCCTGCAATTTCTAGTACACGAACCACGTCGTTGGCATCTTCCGGATCAATTTCAAAATCCGTTGTCTCCATTTTATTTTCACGAGTCTTCTCGTGTTCCCCCCCAGCACTCACCGACCCTTTGCTGAAAAAAGGTACTGAAACCCCTGCAGTGAGCTTCGCAAGTAGTTTTCGCTTACCACCAAGAGTGACTGAATTACTCACTTCGCACTTCACACCTGCATGTTTGAGAAGCATTTCATATAATGAGGCTTTCGTAGAATCACGCGATGACTGAATTACAATGTAGTCTTTCTCTTCAAGGTGGTATTTTCTTAAGCAGGTCTTTCCCTGTTTCGATGCACCATGAATAACGATATGTTTGTCACGAGTAATATCATTAAGGAATCGATCATCAATCCCTTCACGCTCGACATAGGTTTTTGGTACTTCCCGAGCCGTTCCAAATACGTTTTTAAGGTCATTGATTTGTTCAGCAGCCATCACTTACCTCCTATTGCACCCTTGACATATTCAGTTCGTACAAATCGTTTCAATCTAAACCTTGAAACAGTAACTTATGGATTCAAGATCGTTCCCATAATCGAAACTTTCTATAGGCTTTTTAGAATAACTGAGTTTCTACCCAAAATAAAGCAATAAATTGGATATGACTGATTATGAACTCTAATAAATATAGATAATCATAGTTATGCCTAACGAAAAACGATCTCGCATAGGTGTTCTCACCAAAGAAATTCCGTCCGGCATCAGGTTGCCAATTGGCCTAATAAAACGTGAGCAAATAAACTCAGACGGAACCATTTGTAGTGACGACCGGCAACCTACCCTACCCAATCGATTCTCAAAATTCACGACAACCACCGAAAAGAGCCACCAAACCAAACACTGGCCACAGTCCGAAGGTGGCTGTGTAGACCATCGAGCTCAGGAAATTTCCCAAGGAAAAAACCATCGATGCACAGAATCCTGGGCTCTCGGATAACTCATGACCTCTTGGATACGAATTGGTATTTCCTGCAGACAGTTTAAGTTTTGGCCCCTCTTCCTTTACTCGAATGGGACCCGACGCGCAGCCTCGTGTGGTGGTGACCGTTCCTGGTCAGTGGTAACTGGGTCGAGCCCCCTACCCTAATGTGAAAACACCTTGATTGCGGCTCAAACGCCCGCGATCGAGGTATTTTCACACTAGGGCGGAGGGTACGTCGTCGCCACCCAGATACGATGGACATCCGCGTAGTCAAAGAGGTCCGACATTGCGTCGTTGAACTCGACATTATTAATCACTTCGCCAAAAGCAAACAGTAAGCGCTTAATCCGTCGCGGGTAGGCACTGTGAAGCGGGATTGAGATAGTGAGGCATCTCAAAACGGAGGTGTTCCCATGCGTAATCTATCTGAAGCTCGTGCCCAGAAACGGGAGCTGTGGCAGGCACGCATTGAAGACTGGCAGGCGTCTGGATTAAATCAGTCGGCCTACTGCCGTCAACAGGGCTTGGCGCTGCCGCAATTTCAATATTGGAAGCGACGCATTTCTGAAACCGAGCCTCGTCGCGGACTTCGGCTCGTCCCCATCAAAATGGGAAAAGAATCCAGCGCCGCCTCGGAGAGTCGAGAACCCATCCGCCTCCACGCTCACGGCTACACCCTTGATACGCACTGACGCTCGCGTGTTTCTGGCGCTGGATGCCGCCGATATGCGCAAAGCGATCAACGGGCTTGCCCTGTTGGTCGAGCAGGAGCTCGGGGGACAGCTCTTTTCCGGTGATCTATTCGTGTTCAGCAACCGCAGTCGCACGCTCGTGAAGATTCTCTACTGGTCGCCCTCTGGCTTTTGCCTGTGGATGAAGCGGCTGGAAGCTCAGCGGTTTCGTTGGCCCGCCAACGAACTCGAGGTCCTTCAAATCGGCCAGCGCGAACTCACCTGGCTGCTGGAGGGTTTGGATATCCACCAGGCCCACGAAACCTTGCAGTATACGACATGCACCTAATCCGGAGATCAAGGCCTTGGATCACCAACGTAGCCTACTGGTTTTTAGTAGGTTGTGCTAGGCTAAGGATCATGAACAATGCCGCCGTATCGCTCGCAGAGCAAAACGAAGCACTCCAACAGGCGCTCGCCCGCAAGGACGCGCAAATCGCGGCGTTGGACCAGCATATCGGACTTCTGGAAGAGCAGCTAAGGTTGTTGAAGGCCAAGGCGTTTGGGCCCAAGAGCGAACGCATGAGCCAGTTGGTCGGCCAGCAGGCGTTGTTCGACCTGGATGCGCTTGAAGCTGACGAGAAGCCCGCCGACGCCGAGTCTGCCTCGGATGATGATGTGCGCGAGACGATCACCTACAAGCGTCGCAAAAAGCGCGGGCCACAACCCTTCCCGGACCACCTGCCGCGGGAAATTCACAAGCACGAACTCCCACCGGAAGACCGGCAGTGCGCCTGCTGCGGCGAAGAAATGACCGTGATCGGCAAGGATGTCACGTGCGAGCTGGAGTACGAGCCTGCGGTCGCCAAAGTCGTCGAACACCATCACTACAGCTATGGCTGTGCGCCCTGCAAGCAGGCCGACGAGGTCCTGGAGGCTCCGATCAGGTCTGCGCCGCGCGCGCCGCGCCTGATTCCCGGCAGTATGGCAGGACCCGGCCTGCTGGCCTTCGTGATCGCCTCCAAATTTGTGGACGGCCTGCCGTTCTACCGGGTGGAACGTCTCATGGGTCGGTTGGGTGTGAAGCTGGGGCGAGCAACCATGTGTAACTGGGCGCGCCATGTAGGCAACCGCTTGGAACGGATGTGGGAACTGCTGCTTGCCCAGGCAAGGCAGCACACCTGGCTCCAAATGGATGAAACCACGGTTCAAGTCCTCAACGAACCCGGCAAAGAGAACACCACGAAGTCGTTCATGTGGGTGATTCGCGGTGGACCACCGGATACACCCATCGTTTTGTTTCATTATGATCCAAGTCGATCGGGCTCAGTGGCGGCCCGATTGCTGGAGGGATTTCAAGGCACGGTCCAAACCGATGGCTATGCCGGCTACGACTTTTTGGGTCGCGCACCTGGGGTGGTGCATGCCGGCGATTGGGACCATGTTCGCCGCAAGTTCGCGGACTTCCGCAAAGCCTTGGGACGAAAAGGCAAAGGTGGGAAAACAGGCAAAGCGGATGAAGCCCTGAAGCTCATTGGCGAGATGTACGAACTCGAACGGGAGGCCAGGGAGAAGGGCTACTCGGCCACAGAGCTGCTGGTCATGCGCGATCAAAAGTTGCGACCGAAGATTGGCGGGTTCAAAGCTTGGTTGGATCATTTAGCAGGCCGCGTCCCACCCAAGAGCCTCCTGGGAAAGGCGATTCATTATGCGCTGGGTCAATGGCACAAACTGGACCTGTTCTTGGACCGCGCGGAGGTCCCCATGAGCACGGCTTTGGTAGAAAACGCCATTCGCCCCTACGTGATTGGCCGAAAAGCGTGGCTATTCAGCGGCAGCCCGGAAGGGGCTCAGGCGAGCTCGCGGATATATAGCATCGTCGAGACGGCAAAATTAAATGGTTGGGAGCCGTACGCCTATTTAAAGCAATTGTTCGAGCGCCTGCCTACCGCCGAAACCGACGCAGATATCGCACGCCTCTTGCCAACATGCGCTCCAGAACCCAACACGAGCCCTGCAGAGCCCGACGCGACGCAATAAGCGCTTACCTTGAAACCCGGTGGCCGGTGTGCCGGACGATCGGCAAACCGACCACCGGCAATCCGTGGTCCGCTTATCCCGGCCCCCGGCCTGGCGGCGACTCAGTGGTAAAAATGGTGTTTCGTCCTCAAAACCATGCCGGGATAAACTCCCAGACCTCAATCCTCAATCTCGGGCGTAGTGCTTCAAAAACATCGCGATCGAATCATCGATGATCGCCTCCACCTTCTCCGGAGCGGGCAGGGGCTCGCCCATCAGGAACTTCGGCCAGAACAGGAACGCCTTCACCAATGCGACCAGTTGGGTGGCGGCGTAGTCGGGATCGACCGGCACGAGGCGCCCGTCGGCGATCGCCGCGCCGATCAAATCCGCGAAGCCCCGGTTGTGGCCTTCGAAGCGTTCGAGGATCGCGTCGGAGATCTCCCCATCCTTCAGGAACTCCGCGACCAGGATCCGCGAGAGCGTCATGTAGGCATCCGAACTGATTTTGGTGAAGTAGGCTTCCAACGCCGCTTTGAGTTGGACCTCGATCGGTACGCCCGCATCGTAGACGATTCGGCCGGCGGTTTGATGCTCGGCGATCGTCAGGTCGATGATCGCGTAGAAAAGTGCTTCCTTGCTTTCGTAGTGCTTGTAAAGCGTTCGTTTCGAGACATGTGCGCGTTCGGCGATGCGGTTGATGCGGGCCCCCGCGAAGCCGGTTTCGCGGAACTCTTCGATGGCCGCCGCCAGGATGTCGGCCTGCTTTCGATCGCGTAACTTGAGCTTGGCTGAAGGGATCACGGGCACTCCAGGAAAAAAAGTAAACAATCTGGTGTACCATCCCGTAGACGGGTGATATGGTAAACATTCTTGTTTACTTTTCTGCCGCGGGTCAAGTGGATTTCTTCGACCTTCATCGCGTGACCCGGCGGGGAAGAGCTTCTACAAGCCTTTCATTTTACTTTGTGACCACCGATGTGCGTCGCAACACCTGTCGAGGTACCGCATGAAAGAGGATCGAGGTCAGGGGCGTCACCCCGTCAACCAGCCAACGCGGAAACGGCGCACGTTTCGTTTTTTGGGATTTTTCCTTTTGGCCATCACGAGTTTGGGAGGTGTCATCGTGTTTCATATGTGGCGAGCAATGGGTTCGAAACCGACGGGGGACAGGTTGGCACGCATCCAACTGTCGCCAAACCACCGAGATGGCGTGTTCCACAACCGTCTCGCCAATCGAGATGACATCGTGGGCGCCATCGGCCAGATGTTTCGCGGCAGCCGCCAGCGCACCCCCGACGCACCGCTCCCCGTGGTGCCTCGTGCCAAACAGGATTTCGACACGCCGCCCGCCGACGGCCTGCGGGTGACCTGGTTCGGTCACAGCAGCATTTTGATCGAAATCGACGGAAAACGATTTCTGACCGATCCCGTTTGGGGTCCGCGCACCTCTCCTTCACCTCACTTCGGACCCAAGCGATTCCACCCCATGCCGCTCTCTCTCGAAGAACTGCCGCCACTGGATGCGGTCCTCATTTCCCACGATCACTACGACCACTTGGATTTTCCCACCATCGAAAAACTGGCCCGCACCCAAGTTCCCTTTTACGTGCCCCTGGGGGTCGGCGCGCACCTGGCCTATTGGGGCATCGAAGAGCACCGCATCGTCGAAATGGACTGGTGGCAGGAAGCGGTGCTCGGCCCGGTGCACCTGGTGCTGACCCCCGCCCGCCACTTTTCCGGCCGCGGCCTCAAACGCGACCAGACCCTGTGGGGTAGCTGGGCCTTGGTGGGCCCGCAACACCGCGTCTATTTCAGCGGCGATTCCGGTATGTTCCCCGGCTTCAAGGAGATCGGCGATCGCCTGGGCCCGTTCGACATCACCCTCATGGAGTCCGGCGCCTACAACGGGTCCTGGCCGGACGTCCACATGGGACCGGAGCAGGCGGTGCAAGCCCACCGCATGGTGCAGGGCCGATTGCTGATTCCCGTACATTGGGGAACCTTCAGTCTGGCGGCCCACTCCTGGACCGAACCGGCCGAGCGGATCCTGGTCGCGGCAGAAAAGAAGGGGGTCGAGGTCTATATCCCCCGTCAGGGCGAGTTCGTGGTGCCAGGGCAGATCCCACCGCAACAGCGTTGGTGGCCCGGCATCGATTGGGAGACCGCGGACCAGGCGCCGGTTCTCTCGACCTCCTTGCCCGAACCCCTGCGCGTGGAACTGGTGTCCGATTTCTCGGCGGGCGCCACCTCCGAGTGAGGGGCCTTTCGCTCGAATCGATCGACCTCACCATTTACAGAAGGATCCGAGCCCTCCGGGAATTCTGGTTTTTCAAGGAGCCCCGCTTGACAAGAAGGACTTCTCCGGCTTTGATCGAGCTGTGTTTATTGAGGTTCTGTTCCTGAGTCCGAGCTGGGGGGATCGCCGATGGTCGGGTGGTGCTTGTGGATGCCGCTGCTGCTTTTTTCCGCCGCACCCGTACCGCTCCACGATCAGCCCGTTACCTTCGAGCACCTCGGTACCAGCAGCGACCGTTTTCCCGACGATCGGATCCACGTTGTTTTGCGCGATGTCTACGGACTGGTCTGGTTGGGCACCGAGCGTGGCCTGATTCGGTTCGACGGCCATCGTGCCCGGTGGTACCGCCACGATCCGACCGACGACGGGAGCATTGCACCAGGATCCGTGACCGCCCTCGCCGAAGACGGACAGGGCACTTTTTGGGTGGGTACGGCCGGTGGGTTGGCCCGCATGGACCGCAAGACCGGCCGGTTCGAGACCTTTTCACTGCCTGGCAGCGATCACGTCTGGAGCCTGGCCGTTGGCGGAGATCGACTTTGGATCGGGACCAGCGACGGGCTGTTCTCCTGGTCCGATCGAGTTCATACCACCGCCGACATGAACGGGATCGGCGTCACCGAGCTGGCGGTGGATTCCCGGGGACGCCTGTGGGCCGGCACCGACCGCAAGGGCTTGTTCGTTCAGGGTCGGGACGGAAGCCTTCGACACCACCCTGCCTTCGATGAAGAGGCCTCCATCGGCTCCCTGTTCGCCGGGCCCGACCAAGTCTGGGCCGGATCGCTCGGTGGCGTGATCGTCGCCCTCGGGAACGAGGAGTTCACGCGTTTCGCAGCACCTGGCGCGGTAACGTCACTGGCCGTCGATGGGAAACGGCGGTTGTGGGTGGGCACCAAGACCGGGCTCTGGCGCCGAGAGGAAGGCACGTTCGAAAGGATCACCGGCGAGGGGCCGGGACGGCTGCGGGGCGAGACGGTGTTCCGCGTCCACGCCGATCGCGCCAACCTGCTTTGGGTCGCCACCGATCACGGCGGCTTGGCCCTGCTCGACATGAACAAGGAGCGTTTCCGTTTTTTCGATTTCGCCGGCAAGGAAGTGCGCACGCTGTTTTTCGACGAGGCGCTTTGGCTGGGGACCAAATACGGGGGACTCGCTCGCATGGACCCGGCCGGTGGCGCACCCGAGTGGTTCTTGCCGGACGAAACGATCCGCGACATCCATCGCCGATCGCGGGCGGACCGGCTCTGGGTGGCGACCGACCGTGGTTTGGTGGCCTTCGACGAGGCGAACGAGCCACGGACCTGGTTTGCCGGTGAGCGCATCTGGCGCGTGACGGGGGAACGGGATCTTTGGTTGGGCACCGACGATGGCGCCGTTCGCTTCGATCCCGAAGGCGATCGTTTCCAGCGTTATCCGGCAGGGGAGGGAACCGGTCACCTTTCCGCACCCATCGTCACCTCGATCGTGGCCGACCACGAGGTATGGCTGGGCACCTATGGCGGCGGGTTGAACCGCATCGATCCAAATGGGGAAGTCCACCGTTACGGCAAGGACGACAGCGGTCTGCACGCCGAGGACCTGTTGCACGTGATGCGGAGCCGCGACGGCGCGCTTTGGATCGGAACCCAAAGCGGTGGCCTGCACCGGTTCGATGCCGAACGCGATCATTGGACCGGCTGGAGCACGCGAGACGGGTTTCCCGACAACAGCGTGTCGGCGATCGTCGAGGACGGCCGCGGCGTGATATGGGCGGCCACCGGCAGTGGGCTGGTTCGACTCCTTCCGGGCGATTCGTCATACCAAACCTATCGCCATGCCGACGGCGTGCTTCTCGGTGCCGCGGTTCCGGGCGCGACCCTGGTTCACGAGCCCAGCGGATTTCTCTATTTCGGCGGGACCAGTGGGCTGATCGCCTTCGACCCGGACATGCAGGAACCCGAGACCCGGTTGCTCTTCACCGGCATCGCGGTGGGCGGCCGCGAAATCCGCCATTTGGCGCTCCCCGGCGACATCGTGCCCCTCCTGCAGGGCGACAACAGTTTTTCCCTTTCCTATACCCTGGCCGATCCACGCGCACCGGAGCGCCAGACCTTTGCCTTTCGGCGACACGGCATCGATCGGGAATGGATGCCGGGCAACGACATGCGCTCGGTGGCCTATACGCGCTACCTGAGCATGAGTGGCGACGCCGCGTTGACCGTGCGGGCGCGCGATGCCCGCGGCCGCGAACGGGAAGCCGAAATCACCGTTTCGATTCCGCCCCCGCTTTGGCTGCAATGGTCCCCGCTTTGGGGACTGCTGTTGGCGCTGGCGCTCGTTTGGTCGATCCACGGCGTGATTTCCCGCCGCGAAACGCGGCGTCGGCTCGCTCTCGAGGAGAAGGCTCGAATCGCCGAGCAGGAACGCGGCCTGGCCCTCGATCGCGCCGAGCTGGCCGAACAGCGCAACGCACTGGCCGAGCGGGCCCGGCAACGGCAGGAAGAACACGCCCGCATCGTTCAAGAGCACTTGGAACAGGTCTCCACCGAGATCGCAGGCGAGCTGCACGACGGGCCCCTGGGCGCCCTCACCGGCGTCATCTACCGGCTGCGCGGATGGGTCGAAGCCCCCGATCCCGTCACCCTGGACGACATCACCCAGCGCCAACTCCCCGACATCTGCGCCGATCTGCGGGGCTTCTGCGGCGACCTGCTGCTGCCCTCGTTCCGTTACGGGTTGATTGCGGAATTGGACGCTTATTGCGACCTGATCGCCGACCAGCATCCGGACCTCGACATCCAACGGCAGTTTCAGGCCGAGGCCGAACCCGACGCATTGGAAACCAGGGCGGGTCTCTACCGAATTTTTCGCACCCTGCTGCGCAACGTGGGGAAACATGCCGAGGCCAGGACGGTGCGGGTCGCGCTCTACCGCGAGCGGGATCTGGTCATGGCGGTCGAGGACGACGGGATCGGTTTCGAAGTCCCCGCGAGCTGGGACACCTTCAAACGCGAAAGACACTACGGCCTCTACATGGCCGCGGCCTTCGCCAAGACCGTCGGCGCCACCATGGCGGTGCGCTCGCGGCCCGGTGAAGGGACCAAGATCGACGTGATCGTCTCCGGGGAGGACAAGGCATGAAGATTCGAATCCTGGTGGTCGAGGATGAATTCTATACACGCCAGGGGATCTGTAGCGAACTGGCCAAGGAACCCGATTTCGAGGTGCTTCCCCCCGCCGACCACGGCGAGGCCGCCCTGGCCCGAGCGGCGGCGGATCGACCCGACGTGTTGCTGCTGGATATCCGAATGCCGGGCATCGATGGCCTGGAGGTGCTGCGGCGGCTGCGGGCCGAAGGCCATCCCGTCAAGGTAATCGCCCTGACCAACGAAAAACGCCTGATCAAAGCGGTCGAGATCGAGGGCGGCGACGGCTATGTTCCCAAGGAAAAGTACGCCCTCCTCGCCACGGTCGTGCGTTGTGTCGTCCAGAGTGGCTCGCCGGTGTTCGTCAACCCGGAAATGGGCGATGCCTATCGGGTTTGTCGTGAGCGGGTGGCCGCGGCGGAACTCAGCGCTTTGGAATTGGATGTCTGGCGCCTGATCGGTTTCAAGAACGAGGAAATCGGGCGACGGCTCCACAAGAGTCCGGGCCATATTCGCAACCTCGTGGCCGAACTCTACTTCAAGTTGGGCATCGTCGACGACGGCAAGGTCAACCAGCGCATGCAGGCCCTGGAGATGGCGCGCCTCTACGGCATCCTGACCGCGGAGGAACCGATCTGACATATGTCACGGAAATCCCTGACGGCGGACAACTGGGCACGCGTGGCGCGGCTGCCTATACTGATCCCATCCAAAGGCGAGAGGGAAGGACGATGAAAGGATTGTGGCTGCTGGCGTTGGGGTGGTGTTTGACGGTACCGGCGCGGAGTGGGGAGATTTCCGGTCAGGTGACCGATACCGAAGGAAAACCGCTCCAGGTGACGGTCTACATGGTTCACGACGAGACCGGCGAGGCGTTCGAGGCGCTCGCGGATGAGTTCGGATATTTCGAGCTCGGCGGTCTCCAGGCGGGGCGGTACCTCGTTTTTCCGGAAGTGCCTATCGGCTACCACGTGGCCGAGCCCGAATGCGGATGGTACTTCATCCCGCTGGCCACGGCCGGTCACGTCTTCGTCAGCTACCGCCTGCGCGAGGGTGGCGTTTCCGTGGATTTCGGCAAGCCCGTGGGCAAACCCGACGATCCTCCCGATCCCTTCGGCGCCGGTATCGGCCCCTCTGGCCGCGGTTTCCACCTGAACGTGTACGCCGCCAATTTCGCCGAGCTCTACCCCGCCTACCCCAATCGCATCACCATTCGCGGGGTGTGGGTCGACGCGATGGGCCCGGTGGATATCGACGTCGCCGATGGATCCATTGCGGGGCTTTACCGGAATCGAGCCTACCTGGAGATCGAACAGGGACCGGGATTTCATACCGAGGCCCGGATTCTCCTGGAAGAGGTGCCCGGATTCTCCCAGAACGGCCTGCTCGCCCGGCTGTGGTTTCAAGTGCCCTGGAACTGGCCCGACAGCCGCCGGCCCACCCTGTGTTTCTGCGCCGAAGTCACGCTCGAAGGTCTCGATGGGGACAGGCTGAAGATCTTGAAACGGGTTTGGTGCGGCGAGCCGGACCTCGACTGAATCGCGGTCGATGAGCGCCGGGCGGAGGTCCCGGCCCGATCGACCGCCAACCAAACGATCAACGACGAGCCGGACCGTGCGGCGGTCCCTGGGATCGCTGTGCCCGGAGCCGGCTCGACCAAACGCGGCCCCGCAGGGGAATCGGTCTGGTGCCGATCGCCGGGCGGTGCCCACATGGAGGAAGTGATGAGAAAGCTGTGTATCTTGATGATGACTCTTCTGGCGGCCGGTCCGCTGTTCGCCGGTCTGAGATGCGAAGGAAGATGGATCCTGGTGCAATCGGGGACCATCACCCTGGCCGATCTCCAAACGGTGCCCCAACAAACGCCGACCGGTGCCTGGCTGAGCACCTGGGACCGCGCCGCCTTGGTTGCCGAAAACATCCGCTTGGCCTACCAAGGCAGTCAGAACATCCTGACCAAGGTCCAGACCAGACCGAGCATGATGCGCGATCCGCTCAACCCCTATAATTGGATTCCCAATCCCGGCGGGCCCTGGACTTACAAGATCCTGCGTTGCTACGGCCGCGGCGAGTTCCCCATGTATCCCCACGAAAAGAGCACCGACTTCGCCCGGGAAGTGATGAAAGGCGCCGTCGGGGCCATTGGCGGCGGCATCGGTCATACCGATGGCCGAGTCGTCAGCGCCGAAGGGATCGAAGGTTCCAAGTTCTACCTCGTCGCCGACCTGGTCGACGAGGGTGGCAACACCAAGGGTTCGATCACGGTGGACATGGAGTTCATGGAAGTCACCGAACTGATCATGGAATGATGCGCGCCTGATCCCTCGAAAGTCCGGAATCCTCGATTCCGGACTTTTTGGCGTGTAGGGGGCGATTCGTTCTGGGAGGTGATCCGCTTTCGCATTACACGAAAAGAAGGTCGATTATGCGGCCGAATGCCGTCCGGCGCTGGTGTGTGATCGTGCGATTCCTTACAGATGCACTGTGACATATGGCTCGGCGACGGATCTTTGCCTGTGTTCAACCACGTCTCGGTAGCGAGCATCACTTTTTTGGCTTCTTGGCGAACCTATAATGTGCCTCGGCTTTTCTCAATCATATTTCCGATCCCTTCCGGGCCTTAACAAGCGTCAAGTACCAAGCAATGTCTATAAAAAGGATCGAACCCATGTTTCGTTTCTCGATGCTCTGCCTTCTGGCGTTCTTTGCCGTGAACGCCGGTGCCGGGACTTCTTCCGAGCCCTCCTCCGAGCGCAAGCGAGGCGGCCTCTCGCTGGAGAACCCCATCCTCTTCGTGACCCAGGTGCCGATACCCGCCGATTTCACGACCATCGGCTCCACTTTCGGCAATCACCTGGCCCGGCTCGCCGTGGCCGGGCGCGGCGGCGACCTCTACATTCGTTATCCCGACGGGACCCTGAAGAACCTCACCCAGGCGGCTGGTTTCGGTCAGGATGGTCATCAGGGTGAAAGTGCTATCGGGGTTCGCGATCCCCACGTGCATTGGGATGGTCAGAAGGCCCTGTTCAGCATGACCGTCGGCGCGCCCGAGCAATTCGAAGTCCAAGAATATTATTGGCAGCTCTACGAGATCACCGGGTTGGGTCCCGACGACACGCCCGTCATCACCAAGGTTCCCAATCAGCCGGATCGCTACAACAACATCCAGCCCATCTACGGATTGGACGACGACATCATTTTCGTGTCCGATCGACCGCGCGACGGCCTGCGCCACCTGTACCCGCTCCTGGACGAATACGAGGAAGCCCCGACCCCTACGGGTCTTTGGCGGCTCGACCCCGCGAACGGGAACCTCCATTTGATGAACCACACGCCGTCCGGCGCCTTCTACCCGTTCATCGACAGTGACGGCCGGGTGGTGTTCACCCGCTGGGACCACCTGCAGCGGGATCAGCAGGCCGACGCGGACGAGACCAGCGACGACGGGCCCGTCTACGGGACCTTCAACTACGCCGACGAGAGCGAAAACGCGGCGCGGTTGGACAACCGCGAGGAGTTTTTTCCCGAACCGCGCAGGGCGCGGACCGACCTGCTCGAGGGCACCAATTTGGAGGGCCACAGTTTCAACCGTTTCTTCATCTGGCAAATCAACACCGACGGCACGGCCGAAGAGGTGTTGAACCACCTGGGTCGCCACGAGATGGTGGGTTACTTCAACCGCGTGTTCAACGACGACGGCAGTCTGAGGGAGTTCATTTCCTCCGTTTCGGGTCGCTTCAACACCAACGACATCCGCAACCTGTTCCGGGCGCGCGAAGACCCTACTCGGCCAGGCACTTTCTTCGCGGTGGACGCGCCCGAATTCCAGTCTCACACCTCGGGGCAGGTCGTGTCGTTTCATGCCCCGGCCGGCCACAATCCCGACCAGACCGGATTCGACTACGTCACCCACCGCGACACCGCCAACGTGAGCGACACGCCATCACCGGACCACTCGGGTCTCTATCGCGACGTGGCGCCGCTGAACGACGGTCAGGTCCTGGTCGTCCACACGGCCGAAACGCGCGCCGACCGCAATGACGGAACGCGGGCCCAACCCACGAGCCGCTACGACTACCGCATCAAGGTCCTGGCCCCAACCGGCCAGCACATGGCCGCCGGCCAACCCATCACGGCGGGCATCGACAAGACCCTGTCCTACTACGATCCCGATGTCCTGGTCAGCTACAGCGGGCCGATGTGGGAGCTGAGTCCGGTTGAGGTCGTCGCCCGGGTCAAACCGCAAGCGCACACCGATCCCGTTCCGGACATCGAGAGCCGCGTCATCGACGAGGAAGGCGTCGACCTCGATGCGCTGCGCCAATGGATGCGGGACCGCGACCTTGCCTTGGTGGTCAGCCGCGACGTGACCACGCGCGACGCCAACGATCGCCAGCAGCCGTTCAATTTGCAGATTTCCGGTTCCCAGACCCAGACGCTAGGCGACGACGGACCCGTCTACGACCTGAAGTACCTGCAGTTTTTCCAGGCCGACCGGATTCGCGGGATCGGCGGGCTGGATTCACCGCGTGCCGGCCGCCGGGTCCTGGCCCAGCCGATGCACGATACTTCGGACGCCAACCCCGCCAATGCCTCGGGTCCTGCCGGGAGTGTGGTGTTGGGTTCGGACGGGTCGATGGCGGCATTCGTTCCCGCACGCCGGGCCATGAGTTGGCAGTTGACCGACGACGGTGGCGTGCCGGTGGTACGCGAGCGTTACTGGGTCACCTTCCAGCCGGGTGAGGTGCGCGTGTGTGCCTCGTGCCACGGGGTCAACACGACCGACCAGGCGGGCAATCCTCCCCCGGAAAACGAGCCGTTGGCGTTGCGCGATCTTCTGGATCACTGGAAAAGCACCCAGAGTTGTACCTCGGGCGAGTCGGACCTCGACGACAGTGGCTCGGTGAACGTGCTCGATGGCATCGTCCTGACCAACGCCTTCGGCACCGACAACGCCGACGCCGACCAAAACTGTGACGGCGTGGTGAACGTCAGCGACATTCGTCGCTGGACCGGGTACTGGTAGAGCCTGCACGGATGGGATCGCCAATCCCATCCGTTTCCGATTTGCAGGTCCTGTATTCGCTTCAGAAACCCAGATAGTCATCCCTTATTCATCGGTGATGGCCAAAAAGATCGTTTTCCATTCCGATCAGCCGTGTTTGTCGGTTTTTTCACCACGGAGTCGTCGCCCAGGCCGGGGGCCGGATTGCCGGTGTTCCGGCACACCGGCCACTGGGTCTTCAAGTGGGTAACTAATCGAAGCGAATCGCTGGGGAGTTCCCGCATTCATGAGAGGGGCGACGTTGCAGTAAGTGCCGGGCCATACCGGCCGTACCCACCCAGGGCGCCGGGCCGACATTTTTCGAAGAACTCCCCGCACATCCGCCTTTTTAGGTTTTTATCTTTATCTTCGAGCTTTACAGAGTTTGTTACATAAAGAGTCCTCGCTCAGGCCGGAGGCCGGTTTGCCGGTGTTCCGGCACACCGGCCACTGGGTTTTCAAGTGGGTAACTAATCGAAGCGAATCGCTGGGGAGTTCCCGCATTCATGAGAGGGGCGACGTTGCAGTAAGTGCCGGGCCCACCCAGGGCGCTGGGCCGACATTTTGGCGAAATTTTCGAGAAATACCCTACCTGGTTTCTGGCGAAGGGCCATGGGTTATTCATTCAAAAAATTAAGCAGGAATTCATGAAGATTGGAAACCAGGAAAGGATCGGCCTTGGTGACATTTTATGGTCCTGCTCTTCCTGACTTCGATCATTCCTGCCTTCCTGATCAAGATTTGACGACGGCAAGATCCAGCTCAGGATGAAGGCACCAATGTGTTTTCAAGAGAGCCCCGGATCAGCGGACAAACCTAGCTCGATTTCGAGAAAGAAACACCGCGATGTGAGCGGGCCAAGGGAGCCCCCATGCCCGCAAGAGGCGTAAAGCCTACAGGTTGAGCACGGCCGGTATGGCAGCTTGTTCAATCAATCGAAGTGATCAAGCACAAATCGAAATCGATCATTGAGAGATCTAGCGGACCGACGAATCCGCTCCGCTCTTTGGTGTTTTGTGTGTGTGCAGCTTTGATCGCTTCGAAGTGTCGGGCCAGCGGCCCAACCTACCACCATGCCGATCATCAAAGCAGGCGGGAACTCCTTACATGGGTTACTTCGAAAAGTTCAGCCGGCGGGCTTACCGCCCCTTGAACCTACCGGGCACGACGAATCTCTCGACTTTAGGGCACTCCAGACGGATTTATTTTAAGAGAGTCGCCGCTCGGGCCTGAGGCCGGAGCTTCAGGTTAGAAGAAAATCGAAGCGATTCGCTTGGGAGTTCCCGCATTCATGAGAGGGGCGACGTTGCAGTAAATGCCGGGCTCGCCCTGGGCGCTTGGCCGACTTTTTCTGTGTGTCCACTGAAACCCTTGGTTGTCTGTTGGGTTTGCCAAAGGCGCTGATATAGGCCTCCAGCTCCAACCAACTGTGCGTGAGTGCCGGTCTCGACCACCTTTCCTCGATCAAGCACGGCGATTTGGGAGGCCCGTTGAATCGTGCGTCAACGGTGGGCGATCACGATGACCGTTTTACCCCTGACCAATTTATCGACCGCGCGCTGGATGGCCGCCTCGGCAGCCGGGTCGACGCTGGCGGTTGCCTCATCGAGCAAGACCACATCGGCTTCCTCGAGGAGTGCCCGTGCGATGGATATGCGTTGCCGCTCACCACCGGAAAGCTTGCCTCCCCCTTCACCGATGGGCGTGTCATAGCCCAATGGCAGCGCCATGATGAATTCGCGGGCCTGAGCGCGTTTGGCGGCGGCGATGACCGCATCGTCCGAGGCATCGGCTTTCCCGATGCGAATATTCTCGGCCACGGTCCCGGAGAACAGCACGACGTCCTGGAAGACCATGGCAATTCGGGTGTGCAAATCGGCCAAGGTCATCTTGCGAATGTCCACACCGCCCAGTTGGATGGAGCCGTCTTCCACATCCCAAAGTCGGGCGATCAAGTGCACGAGGGTGGTTTTGCCGCTCCCGGAGGGGCCGACGATGGCGCTCAGAGATCGCGCGGGCAAGCGCAGGGTGACGCCATCGAGTGCGGGGGAATCGGCAAAAACCCCGAGCAGATGGCGCGCCGATCGGGAGAGGAAACCGAGAGAGAGGCCCAACAGCAAAAAGGCCCACGGCAAGGCGGCCATCATGACCAGTCCCAGGCGGAAATCGATAAACATCAGAAACATGCCCACACAGATCGCTAGGGCGGCACCGCCGGAGAGATACGCGATGAAGTGGCTCCATATTTCGGAGACCATATTGAGGTCGTTGGTGAGAACACCGAGAGTGGACCCGCTGCGCTGTTTGGTGAACCAACCCATCGGCAATTTGCGAATGTGATCCGCGATCCGCAATCGGGCGGCGCCGAACAAGAGCGATTTCAACCATTCGGAGTTTGCCCTGACCCGGACCTTTCAATGGTTCACTCCGGGATTTCAGGGATCGCGGTTGGTCGGGTTCTCGTTTTTCACTTGGCGAAGGTCCCATGTCGGATCGAGGATCGTCATTTCCCGATGCCCGAAACCAAAAACGGCGAGGAAACCGGGGATGGTCTCCTCGCCGTATCGTGCTGTTCGGATGAGGGGTCCTGTACCTCATCCGCATGCGGTGTCGTCGCGAGTCATTCCAGAACGTCGTCGTCGGCGTTCGGGTTTTTCAGGTAGGCCTCGCAGGTACAGATGGCCCGGTTACCGAATCCGTCGATGGCCGTCATGGAGCCGAAGAGGTAGGTCTCCGGTTGGTCATGGCTGAGCCGGAGGGTGAAGTCGTGCGGACCCGAACCGGAACGGAGGGATCGATCGCTGAAGCGCCACTCGTAGCCGACGATAGGGGCGCCACTGCGGCTGTTGGCGCTGCCCGAGAACGAGGTGTTCATGCTCAGGCCGATGCCGAAGTTGGGATAGGCCCCGCATTGGACCTCGGGCGGCAGGGTTTCGATGTAATCATCGATGATGGGATCGCCCACGTTGACCAAGTGGTCGAGCGCTTGATCGATCACCGCCTCGTTTCTGGCGATGCCCACATGGCCCAGGTTGTACCACTGGTGGCGGTACCACCCGAGGTTGACCACCGTGCCACCGATCAGACCGGCTTCCCGGTCGACCATGGCGCGCACCGAACTCTTGATCGTAATGACCTTGGCTCCCGAGATGAAGTTGAAAATGGCCAAGTTGGTTCGTTGGGGGAACAGCTCTTGGAAATCGGCCAGATAGGCGTAGGAGGCACCGTCGAGGGGGTTGGGTACATGGCTGATGCTGGACGCCAGCTCGAGCTGATTGATGTTGGGCACGGCGTCGAACAGGTGCAGAATCACGGGAAGCCCCGGATAGTATTCCTTGAATTTCTTGGCCAAGTGGGTGACCAGGGCGCCGCCGCGGCTGTGGCCGGCGAGATAGATCGAGCGAATGTTGGTTCCGTAGTATTTGGATCGCAACCAGTCGAAATAGGCGTTGACGATTTCGCGCTTGTTTTCGCCAGTGAATCCCCAGTTGAAACGCGCGTCGAAGGCCATGGCGGCGAAGGTGTCACTCGGATCCCGGACCCCCTCCTCGAACATGCGCACCGGCAACGAATCGGCATCGATGGTCTTCCACTCGGCCGCATCGGTATTGGAAAAACTGTCGGCGAATCCCTCCGGTTGACCCGTGACCAGGCTGGCGTGGGGATCGCCGGCGATCTCTTCGCGCTGACCGGCGGAGATAAAGACCAGGTGCGACACGTTCCCGATCTCGGGCTCGTTGTACCGCGTGATGAAGGTGCGCTTCTGCTTCTCCTTCGCCACGTCGTGGTGCTCCCAGTGACGGTATTCGTGGGGGGTGGTCCCGTTGCACCAGCCGATGCCAAAGCGGCAGTAACGTACTTTTTCCAAAAGGACTTGAGTGCCCTGTGCAAAGCCAGCCTGGGTCGCGAGGGACATGAGCGTCAAACAAAAAATCATGCGTTTCATAAAAGAGGTCCTCAAATAAGTTCAGATTCGGAGACCGAGGTTTCCAGCCGTGTGAAAAAACGGCCGACACGCGCACAAACCTCGGAGGTGCCTATTGGTTACTAGGTGAACCGCACTTAGAAAGGGACAGCGTTTTTTCGGTTTTTGGAAAATATCCCGAAGGTGCCACTCTTGGTGCCGCGGCGCACCGCCGGGAGTTGGCCCTGCCGATTCGGTGTGTTTCGCGAAGGGAGATCTCGGGCTCTCTTGAACTTAAAGGGTGCTGGCGACCCGGAATCGGTCTTGCCGTCGTCGAAACGAAATCAGAAAACCTGGAAATGATAAAACCAGGAAAAGAGCCTCGTGGTTTGCAGCTCACGGGGTTCCTTTTCCTGGCTTCCGGGTTCATTTTTCCGGCAATTGGGCCATGACCCTTCGACAGAAACCGGGATGGGTGTTCCTTCCTCGAAATCGAGCGCGGTATGTCTTATGAATCGAATCCGCTTGGTGCCCCCGAATGCCGAGAGATTCGTGGTGCCCGACGCCCCGCTCACGATGCGGGGCCGTGGGCTTTTCAACTTCGTTGGGGCGCGGCGAGAGAGGTGATCGGCACCGCTCTTCAGTGTAACCACCTTTCGCTAAAAGTGTTACTTCCACGCGTCGGCCCGGCGGGCTTACCGCCCTGCTCAACGTACTGGCCTTGTGCCACGCTTTGGATGCGGGACCTGCCGACGGACGCTCTTCGAGAAGTCGGCCCGGCACACCGTCCACTGGCATGCCACCCATGGGCCTGAGCCCCGGCTCATAGCTTCATGTGGAAGCTCAGCTCGAAGGTTCTCGGTGCGCCGATCGCCAATTGGTTCGGGTAAAAAATATCGCCCCACGGGATGTAGTCGGTGTCGAACAGATTGCGGACGTTGAGCGCGATGCGGTACTTCTTCATCTGGTAGGCGGCGAACATGTTGACCAGGGTGTAGGACTTCAGGGTGATGGTGTTGTCGAAGTTGGCGAAGCGATCACCGACGTAACGGAGCCCCACGCCGACATCGACCGGCAGGCCGATCGGCTTGCTGCTGCTCACCCAGGCGCTGGCCACCCACTTGGGCACGTTGTGGGGGCGGTTCCCGGTGGCATTGACCCCGAAATCCGGGTCGACGAACTCGCCGTACTCGGCATCCGTGAAGGCCAGGGTTCCGCCGATGCGATCCGTTTCGCTCAATTGCGCCATGCCGGCCAGCTCGATGCCGCGGGCCGATTGACTGCCCACGTTGCTCACGGTGTTGTTGTGGGTCACCTGCAACAGGATGTCGTCGCGCTGGGAATCGAAGAGCGCGAGGGTGTACTGATAGGTGCCGTCCTTGCCGGCGACCTTCAGGCCGATTTCGGTTTGGGTGATGTCGGTGAGATCGAAATTCTCGTTGGCGTTCACCAACAAGATGTTGGAACCCACCGGATCGTGACCGGTGCTCCAATTCCCGTAGATGGTTCCGCCGGGTGAGAAGCGGTAGACCGAGCCCAGGCGGAAGGAAAACGGGTTGAAGTCGCGCTCGAAGCTGTCCTCGGCCAGGAAAGTGCCTTCCGGATCGAAATTGTCGCGATTCAGGTCGATGTCGTCGTAGCGTGCCCCGAAGAAGAGGCGCCACCGCGCCGAGACCTGCACCGCGTCTTCGAAGATCCCGGCGAGGGTGGTGATTTGGGTGGGGCTGGACCAGCGCACCTGGGGGCCGAACAGCCCGGGTTCGGGCGCCAGCGGATCCACCTGATCCCCGTCGGGAAAGCCACGCACCCTGGAGAAGTCGATGCGGCTGTAATCCAGGCCGAGGACCATTCGGTTTTCCCGGCCGTTCCAATTGGCCACGTGGATCACGTCCAACTGGTTGCCGTAGAGCTCCTGATCGTGAAACACGAAAAAGCGATCCCGGTCGATGCGCGCGACGTCCTCGTCGAAGACGTAGTTTTCCGCGTTTCGCCAGGCGCGATCGGCCTCGAAGTAGAACAGGGTGTTGGTGATGTTCCAGCCGAGCGCGGGAAGCCATTCGGCGGTCGCGCGGGCCCACAGGTGTTCCGACTCGGAAAGCTGATCGGTGACGTTGTAGTTGGTGAACCTCAGGCGTTCGTCCAGCACTCGGCCGTCGTTGGTTTCCACTACGCCGTCGATGGGGTCTTCGGCGAAGGATTCGGAGATCAGCGGCGTGCCCCAGTAGGCCGGCAGGTCGTCGTTCAGGTAATCGGCACTCAGCGTGAGATCCAATTGGTTACCCAGGCGCCAAAGCAGGGAGGCCGTGAGGTTCAGCGATTCCGAATCGGTCTCGTCCACCCAGCCGCTGGATTGGGTGTGGTTCACGTCGATTCGGTAGGCCGCGTCGTCGCCCATGGGTCCCCCGGCGCCGAACCCCACGTCGTAGGTGTCGTAGCGTCCCAAAGAGGCGAAGAGCTCATAGGTTTGCGGTAACTGCAGCACGGGTTTGCGGGTCACCATGTTGATGGCGCCACCGGCGGTGCTGGGTCCGTGGTGCAGCGATCCCGGCCCCTTGTAAATTTCGATGCGTTCCAAGTTGAACACGTTCTGGGGTCTCATCGTCATGGTCGACGGGCCGGCGCGGATACCGTCGCGCAGGATGGCGATCGAATCGCGGGTGTAACCCCGTATCGAGAAGCTGGAGGGTTCGGCCGGCGATTCGCCCGACAACACGCCCACCAGGTTTTCGGCCGCTTCCGTCACGCTCTTCAAACCCCGGGCACGCGTCGTGTCCTTGGCGATGATGTCCACCGAGACCGGCATCTCCATCGCGTTCAAACCCAGTCTGCTGCCCGTTTTCGGGATGTGGTCCAGACCCAACTCGCGCACGGCGACCTCGGTCACCCGTAGCTCCAACAGATCCTGCAGGGAGAGTTCGGTCATGTCCTCTTCCTCGGGAGGTTCTTCGCCGCCCCTGAGCGAAACCATGGCTAACGCGAGAGCCACCACCAGAAAAGTGTACTTGGGCGGGCACACAGGTCCGTTCCCTCCTTCGAGCATCGATTGCTTACCTTGTGAGCAGACGTGTTCATTAAAAGCATTCGGTCGGGTGCGCAAAAAAGTCAAGTACCGAAGTTTTTGGCCCGGATCAAGGAGTCGGCAAGGCGCCAGCCAAAGTTCCCGTGATCGGGAAATCCAAAAAAATCGACCATCTTCCCGGATACCGGCGTGTAAGGGAATGAAACCTATTTTTTTAACGAGGCCCCGTCATTAATGTGGCGAGACCGACGGTGTCACCCAAGACACGAGGAGTATCGATATGCTGAGACCGACCGCGTCGAATGGCGGCAAAGTACAAAAATCCGGTGGGACCGGAGGGGGCGAAGCCTCCAAGGAGGTCTCCGGAAAAAAAAGCGAGGCATTGGGTGTGGTGGCCAAGGCCAAGAAAATGCTCTTTTCCAAGTCCGAGGGCGGCGTCAAAAGTTCCAAGGAGCCTCTGGAGAATCAGCCCAAGACCTTGGAGAAAATGGGCTCCGGCGTCGATCTGGAAACGGAGGAGACGGGCCGCAAGTACTCTTCGGAATCCGAGGGGTGGGACAGCGATCTGGAAGACGGTGCACATCGCTTATTTCGCGTGTTCGGACCAAAACCGGGTGAATCGGTCGAGGAGAGCATGAAGGTCAATTCCCGCAAGCAGGACCCCAGCACTGCGGGCGCAAAAGAGGCGGAATACGCCGAGTTGGCTAAAGAAAAGCCCCAAAAACTGACCGGCATCGCCCGCGAACACATGATTTCTTCCGATGGCAGTCCGCTGATGTCCTTCGTGCTCGATCCCATGACGCCGACATCGTTTGGCGGCTTTGGAGGGGTTTCTCCCGCCATGTTTGCCTGATACCCCGTACCTCTCTCTTCTGGAAGGGAAGATCCGTCGGATGGCGGATCGACCCGTTGGATTGCAACCGGTTCGCCTGGCGTTGTCGCGGCCGGAACGAACCGAGGCCTTGAATGCGATCGATCTCATCGATACCTGGACGGGCGATTCCAGGCCATCCGCGTCACCACTTCGGGCGAACCGACGCCAACGGGTTTCGGTTTCGCCATTTTTTTGCGCCGAGTGCCATGACCGGGTGGCGTGTATGACCCAATGGCCTCGTTCTCCAACATTTTCCAACCGTTCATGTCGGCGAAGAAAAACCTCGATCACCATTTTTTCTCCACGATTGAGCTGCAATATGGGGGAGAGGGCCGTGCGTTCGACGTGCAATTCGCCGCGTTCGAACCGCCATCGATGACGCCCTCGGTCCTGTCGTCGTTCTCGATCGATCGGGTACGCGGCGCCGGTGCGCCACCCACCGCACCTTACGCCGTGAACCTTTTGCACGCCATCATCGCACGGAGGAATTCATGTCGACCAACGTCTCCCAATACAACCGGCAATCCATGCTGAGAACCCAGCAAGTTGGCCATCCCCTCGGCACCCAGCAGAAGGGCCTACAGGGTCAAAAGGGATCGGGAGCTTCGACGCTCGACAAGGATTTGATGACACTGGCCAAATTGAAATCGGCCAATTCCCCGACGGTCGGCAGCGGTCTGGGTGCCCTCAAGCCCCAGGAGCACCATTTGGCCGGCGCCTTGGGTGGTTTCGACACCGAAATTAAGGGCAGCCAAACCAAGAATGTGATGAACGCCAACACGGCGGCCAGCGAGTTCGGCGTCCAGTTGGGCCGAAACCTTCACCAAGACGCCCTGCTCGACCTGATGGCGGGCCGCAAGGAAGCGGCCATCGTGCGGGATTACGAGCAGTCCGGCCAGTCACAGGAGTTTTTGATCAAAAACGTGTCCGACGACCTGTCCAAACCGGAACTGCGGCTGTTCCAGTTGAAACAGGGCCAGGTGGTCGAGGTCGCCAATACCGCCGACATCCCGGTGGACGAACTGTTCGGCAACGGCGGTCGGTTGATTCTGGGCAACAAGGTCGTCAATCCGCAAAGCCCCAGCCCCAAGGATTTCGAGGGGGGCAACACCCTTCACGCGCTCAACAAGTTCCTGGGCGGCAACCAGGTCACCAAGCAGGAACTGGCCGGCAAGGCCGCCGAGCATTACGAACACATGAGCTCCAGCGATCGAACCTTCAGCGGCGTCGCGGACGGCGACGTCTACCAAAAGGGGAAGATGGATCTCAGCCAGGACAAGTGGGTCAGCGATCCCAAGATCGTTCAGAAACTGCTGAGCGATCGGGCCAAGGCCAAAGGATTGCCGGAACCGCGCTTCGATCGCGTGCCCGACGGCGGATCCATGATGGACCGTCAAAAACTCGAGCAACACATCGACAGGCTCGGTCAGAGCTGGGACGGTGCCGACAAACTGCTGATGATGGCCTACAACCAGACCACCAAGCAGTACGAGGCCATCAATTTCTACAAGGACGACAACCAGCAGTGGCACCGCGCCGACGCCAACGGCGATCCACTACAGACGCCGGCCGACTACATGCGCGGTATTTTCGGGCTGCCGGCCAAGGATGCGCCCAAACAGCAGCAGCCCGTCCACAAGGATGTTTCCGAAGTTCATGTCATGTCCCAACAGAAACAGCGTGGCGTCGGCAATTCGGACGTTCATCCCCAGTCACAGCCCCAGCGCAAGGAGTCCCACACCGAAAGCGAACTGTCGTTCGATCCGTCACTTCTTTCCCGTAAAAGCTTTCGCCAACCGAGCTTCGACGAATTCTCTCAACTCAATCGAGAAGACACGGAGCTGTCCATGCTGCGCCGAGAGGATACGGAAAGCCTGGATCTCGACGAATCCCAATACTTCGGCGATTTGGATTTCGAAGACAGTGAACACAACGTGACCGATTTCAGCCGGATGTCCAGTTTCGACGAATTCGACGAATACGAATTCAGCCGTTTGCAGAGCCGGCTGGACCACGAAATGGACAAGATGGAAGTCGCCCAAGATATGATCGATGAGGCGTTCGATGTAGACGATGAGGAAGTCAATCTGGTGATGCGCCAAGTCCTGGGTGATTCACACGGTAAACGAAGCGTGGAATCGTTCGACTTGGATCGTGAGTTCTCGGAGACCTACGATACGTTCTCGGACACGTACGATACCGATTTGGATGATCTCGCCGAATTCGAGAGCGAACTTCGGGATATGGAGACCCAACAGAACCTGGTCGGTGGGGATCACCAGTTGAAACGTGAGCCGCGATTGCGAGGCGACAAACTGCTCGACCCTCAGAACCACAGTTCCGTGGATTCGCATCAATCGAACCCCAAACGGGTTCGGAGCGAGCCCAAGAGAACGGACGTCTCGGGGCTCAATCCACTGAAATCGAAGTATACCCAGCAACAGAAGGACCTCTTCAAAGGGCAGATCAAAGTGTTGGATACCATCATCCAACAAAACGAGATGGGCCGTGACCAAGCTGCCACGAAAATGGAAAAGCTGTCTGCCAAAATTAGGGAATCGAGAAAGAAACGAGGCGCTGGTCAAAACCTCAAGAGGCCCAAATTCAGCCCCCAAATTACCAGCAGGATGAAACAGCAAGAGGTGAAATGGTTCAAGGAGGTCAAGGTTCTTCGCGCCCAAATCCAGCAGTTCGATGTGACGCTGCAACAACAGGATCGGAAGCGTCAATCCTTTCTGAATGCGCTGATGGATTGACCCGTGGTCCATGTCCATCGAGAGGGTCCGCCTTCGTAGATATTCCCGTGTCTGGATGGGCACTCATACCTGTCGGGATTCACCGGGTGCCTCGCGGTTGAGGCCGCCGTCGGCGGATATCGCTCTGAACGCGTACCTGGCTCGAAATTCCCTGTTTCAACCCTCGATCGATGGATTGTTCTCGTTTGGGTCCAACCCATCTTCGAGAACCAGCCCTCTTGAATCCAGTCACTTGACTTCGCTGTACCGCCACACTCTTTCGAGAACGTGGTTCTGGCCCGATCTGCGTCCCGACGGACTCGCCGGCGTGAGTTTCGACCCGGCCGCCGATGTTCCCGCGGCCCTTCGCGCGAAGCACGGCATCCAGGCTTGTTCGACCGCTCGTCGTCGAGACCGACCTGGCGGTGATCGCCGCGATCAGCCGTCCTAACGAGGCGATTCGTCACGAGCCGTCGGCTTCCCGGGAGATCGCGGTGCCCGCGGACATGGGCGTGTTGGAACAGGGTGAACCGTCGTTCGCCCGTCGCTCGGAGTTGTGAGGCGAGAGGTGTCTATCTTTCGGAAGGCCCAGCCGGCATTCGTGGATGGGCCAGGTTTTGGCGCTGGATCGCAAGCGCGTTCAGGAGGCGGCCGCGGCTGCGCGTTCTCGAGTGAAAAAACGTGTGTTTTCGAGATTTTTTGGCGGTTTTCAGCAGTGGATGGGACTGACAAATTGGTTCAGTGATGGGGCGTCGGCGTCTCGCGAGAGGTCATCCTTGCCGCGAACGCGACCGTCCACATTTCTCGATCCATCCACCGGGGGCGCCTAGTCCGCTTTCGGTAACGAGAATCAACAAAGGTGCTTAGATGTGGCGCTCGGAGTATGGGACCGCTTCGGACGGGGTATTGCGGCTCCACGAACGCGCCACGGGAATATCCCTTTTCGCGAACCGATTTCGCGTGTCCTTCACCACCGAGCGATCCTGGATTCGCCAACCACATTTCCATTCAAGAGGAACACGACACATGGATTTCAAGTTATCAGATGCCTTCGGCTTGTCTTCACTCGCCGCTGCCGTTTTGGCTCTGTTTTGCCCGGCCTTCGCCGGGATCGAGGTCGGCACACAAACGCCCTCTCTCTATGCGGACAATCCGCACAATACCGCTTCCTCACTGACGCTGACGGTGACCGGCGACGACTTCGCCGGCGCCAGTGCCGCACAACCGATCTACTTGCGCATCGGACTGGGACAGGGGGCGGTGCTGCAACATACCTTGGTCGATATCGACGATCTGGGGAACGGGCGCGTTCACGAACCGATTTTCTTGCCGATGCGTCTGGTTCGAGGATTTACCGGAGACCGTATCGGCGCGCCTGCCGAAACCCTCGCGATCGTGCGCTGGGTTGCGGGCGAGGGCGCCATCTGGCTGCGCATTCAATCGTCTTCCAGCGCATGGATCGCCTACGACGGCGGAACCGATGCCCCCAGTTCCCTCGGGCCGATCGCGTTCGACTTGGGGCTTCCCGCCTCCACTCATTGGCTGGTGAACGAGACCTATTTCGCCATTTCGCGGGCGAATCTTCAGGCTCCGTTCCGCGACGTCCAAGCCTCCGGTGAGTCCGAATCGTTTTCGACCTTGATCTGCCTCGATCTGCAGGGCGGATCGCTGGCCGTCGACCCGGCACCCACCGGCGAGACCCGCCAAACCGTGGAAATTCTGCCCTACGATCACCAAACGACCGGCATCACCAGCGGTTCCTCCGAGGGCGACATCACCCTGGGAGCCCTGTTGTCCATCGACATCACCGGATCGATGTCCGTGGGTCGGCTGCGTCACGCGACCTCGGCGGGTTCGGTCGGTACCAGCGATGCCAACGGCACCATTACCGAAACCTGCCCCGAAAACCAGGACCCCGACGGCTTGGTTTCGATCGACGCCCAGGCGAACCTGACCTTCGCGGGTTCTGCCGCTTGGGGCTTCCACCGCGACTCCCGCTTGTTGGCCCGCGTTCCCGAGAGCGCGATGTACGGGTTCCGGGTCCTGCTCGACGATCAGGATCAACCTGTCGATGGGGCCTCGGTTTCGGGTCGGGCAGGAACGGTGCTGCTGGCATCCTCGGCATTCGCGTCGGACGCCGATACGTCGCAAGCCTTCGCGCCGGCCGATGCGGTGTTCGACATCCAAGGTGTGCCGTTCAGCCGCAGCGCCGAACTTCGTTACCAAGGTGCCGGCGCCGAAGGCGGGTTCGCCACTTCGGTGAGTGCCCAACTATGGTCGGCGGAGGTGTCCGAAGACACGGCGGCCGAGATCGGGTTCGCGGTTCGTGCCGCGGCTCGCGATGCGTTGCTCGACCCCGATCCCCGCTTTCAAGGCGAACATCAGCACGCCTGGTGCGGGCCTCAAATCGCCAGGGTGGTCGAGGACGCCATGCAGGGTGCCGGCAGTTTCGCGGTCTGCACCAATGTGACGATCGCCGACCCGGTCTTGCGCACCCTTCTCCTGGCCGTCGCCGATCAGAACGAGGACGGCAGCATCGATCAGGATGAGGCCCTGACCGTGACGTCCCTCGATATCAGCGACGCCGGGGTGCGCGACCTCGGGGGGCTTTCGCATTTCGCGAACCTCGAGACGCTGCGCGCCGCGGGGAACGCCATTTCCGATCTCGTTGAGCTTTCCGAGCTCACTTCCTTGAAGGAAGTCGTGCTGACCGGCAATCGGATCGAGAGTCTGGCCGCGTTGGTCGCCAACGGGTTCCTCGGGACCGCCGCCAATCACGCGATAGTCGTCGATGACAACTACCTGACCGCTGAAGTCTGCGCCGATTTGGATGCACTCCAACAACGAACCACCCCTTCGGGCGCCACGCTGACCTTCCTTCACCAGGGCGACCGTCCCTTCATCGCCGCGCTGGCCGGCTGGTCGGAACGGGAGACGAGCGTGCTGGACATGGTCACCCACCAGAACGACGGTGCCTGGCTGAGTCCCGGTTACCAACTGGAGTGTCTTTGATCATGGCTACATCGTTCAAAAACCAACATGGTCCATCATCTACCGCCAAAGGGAGTGCCTCATTCATGACGAACCAGACGATTCGGTTATCCAAATACCTCATGGCCCTGTTTTGTTGCTCGCTGGTCGGCATGCCGAGTGTCTTCGCCAAGATCGACGTGACGACCGACGCTTTTCCGGTTTCCACCTCCGGGAATTGTGAACAGGGTGCCTTGATCTTTCTAGAGATCAGCGGCAACCATTTCCCCATGGCCAGTCCCGAGACGCCGGTCTACCTCAAGCTTCAATTGGACAAGGAAGTGAAGCTGGGAACGACGCTGGTCAACGTGGCCCAGTCCGAGGCTCTGGGTTTGGATCTAGGGCCTATCTTCCTGCCGCTGTACATGCCCGAGAATTCGGGAGCGATATTCGACACCCTGGGCGCGCCCGCGGACACCCTGAGTATCGTTCGCTGGGTGGCTGGCGAGGACAGCATCTGGTTGCGCGTGCAACGGCCCACCACGACCTGGATCGATACAGGCGGGGGTACCGAAGCGCCCACCTCCTCTACACCGGTCCGGACCATGTTCTCCGCGGAGGCAAGCAGGAGTTGGGAGACCCTGAGCGGCTTCCACACGGAAGGGCGCGCCAATCTCCCGTTCTCGACTCGGGATCTATCGGCCGGCGCCAACACCTTCTCGGCCGCCATCTCGACCCTGCTGTGTCTGGATATGCGTGAGTCCGGTGTGCGGCCCCAGCCGGCTCCATCGGACGAGAGCATCGTCAACATCGAACTCACGCTGTGGCGAGGGCCCCTCGATGGATTGACGAGCGAGGCCGATGCGGTCGAGTTCCCCCAAGGCCTGATGGTGCCCGCCACAGTTACCGGCGATACCGAGGTGGCTTCCGTCGTCGATATCCAGTGCAGCGGCAACTGGCCACTGAGGGATCCCGTCGTCACCGGCCCCTCCACCTGCGGCGATCCCGGCGGCTGGGTCGAGCAGACTCAGGAATTTGGCTTCAACGTGTTCTGCGGCTCCAATCGCGGGGTGCACCACGGGTCGCGCTTCATCCTGACATGGCCGGAAGAGGAGCCTCTGTACTTCGAGGTCGCCGTCGATGGCGAAGGCAATCCTATCGACGCCTCGGACGTTTCCGGTCGGGCCGACACGGTTCGCCTGGCCGACGCCGTGTTCGGTGGCACCACGACCAGCGACGGACAGTTCACCGCGCCCTACGCCGAGCGGGATCACCTGCGGCAGGTCAATGGTCGGTGGATGGCCAAAGGGGCTGAAATCATGTACCAGGGTGTCGGTGAATCGGTCGAGATAAGTGCCGACTATTCCTTTACCGTCAGTCATCCGACCAACGGGGAAACCACCGATGTCGTTGGGAACATGCAGGTTCTGGCAACCGGTTGGGACAGCAGCCTGGATACCGATCCGAGGTTTTCGCTACCGCAGCAAGCGATTCGCTGTCCACCGTCCTATATCGAGGCGTTCAACGGCCACACCGGAGACTTGGCCGTCTTCCAAGGCTGTGAGTGAGGTGGTGGCCTGTGGAGGAAGGCCCGCGAGACCTGTTTCGCTGAGGTCTGAATCCTGAAATTCGATGCCGTGCTCATCCAGCCGGGTCACCTCGCAAGTCGCGAGGTTTCCGGCTCTGGATGGGCGCGCCCTACACGTGGGCAAACCCATTGGCTTCGGCCACGATCGGCGGTGGCTTCAGCGGTTCACCACGAAGTCGCCGCTCAGGCCGGGGGCCGGATTGCCGGACCACGGACTGCCGGACCACGGACTGCCGGACCACGGACTGCCGGACCACGGACTGCCGGACCACGGATTGCCAGTGGTTGGATTGCCGATGGTCCGGCATACCCACACACCGGGCACCGGGTTCTCTCGTGGGTAACCAATCGAAGCGAATCGCTAGGACGTTCCCGCATTTTGTGAGCGTGGTATCGTTGCAGTAGGTACCGGGCCATACCGGCCGTACCCGCCCAGGGCTACGGACCGACAATTTTCAGCGAACTCCCCGTGTATCCGTTGTTTAAGGTTTTTGTCTTTATCTTCGAGCTTTGCGAGTATATTCCCATGAAAGCTCAGGACTAACGGGCAAACTTGCTCGATTTCAAGAAAGAAGCAACGCGAAGCGAGCTGGCTCGGGGAGCCCGCACGCGCGTAAGAAACGTAAATCCTGTAGGTTGAGCACGGCGGGTATGGCAGCCTGCCCAACCAATCGAAGCGAGCTGGCAAAGATCGAAATTGATCATCGAGAGATGTGGCGGCTCGACTTATCTGCTTCGCTCTTTTACCACTCGACCTTGCGAAACCTGGGTCGCTCCGAAGTGTCGGGCTGGCAGCCCAACCTACTGCACCGCCGACCCTCCAAGCATGCGGGAACTCCTCACATGGGTCACTTCGACATGTTCATCCGGGGTGCGTTCCGCCTCCTGATGGGCCACCCGACCATTGTTCAATTGGCGCGCTGAAAACCCGCCGGGATCCCTTCCTCCATGCGTTTGCTGGGCAAATCCTCCGCCTGTTCGGTTAGGGGACGGCCTGGTCCTTCCAACGCTCTTTCCAGCAATTCGATGAGGATGTCGTTGATGTCGCGGATGTCGCCCTCGGACAACACCTCGGGGTCGTAGTTGAAAACCAACGAGCGTCCACGTCCATTGTCGATCTCGAGGCAAGCCACTTCCAGCGGATGGGTGAAGTGCTGGAACGGTAGGTATTTGATCGTGGCCTTTTCGCCATCGAAGAGGTAATCGAAGTTCGGCACCATCAAGGCGTTGAAACTGACGTCGAACAACGGGCGATTGCCGGTCTTCCCGTTGTGGCATTCCTCGGCGAGATCGGACAGGACACAGGCTCCGGCGCGGTAGTCACCCCGCAGGTCTCGTCCCATTTCCTTCAAGAGCTCATGCAGCGAAAGGCCGGGTTCATATCGCCAGGGGAAGGGCCGGCAGGAAGCGAATTGACCCGACATGTTTTTTTGTTTTCGATTGACACGATTGCTCGAAGGCAGGCCCATCACCCAATCCCGCTTGCCGAAGTAATGGCTCAGCGCGGTGCCCAACAACGCCTGAACGACGCGCACGGGGTGGTTCTTATTCTCGCGACCGAACGATGCCATCCGCTCGATCATGGCTTCGGACCATTCGAAACAAAACTCCCGGCGTTTCGATGTTCCCTTGCCAGGTAGGGCGTCGAACAGCGATTCCCTCTTTTTCGGAAGCCGGTTACGCCAGTAGAGACTGCCATCTTTCCGTTCGGTAAATTCCCCTTGGCGCGCCCATGCCACAAAGGAGGGGCGCTCGGGTTTGGCGGCTTCTCCGTCGAGCAGACCCCGATAGGTGCGCATCACGTCATTGACGAACAGCGCCATGGACCAACCGTCGCAAACCATGTGATGGCACACAAAGGTCCAGGCCGTGCAGTTCGGTCCCAAAATATAGAGCTTGGAGCGGTAGAGCGGACCGGCGAAAGGGTTCAAGGGGCCATCGGCAAGATGGGTGGCGTCTTGAACCGCCCAATCGTATGGATCGACCGCGCGAGAGCAGTCCCGGATTTCGATGACGGGTACCACGTGCCGTTGTTTTTGACGAACGGTGGCACCGTCGCCGCCTCGAACCATCACCATCGAGAGCGCATCGTGGGCGGCAAGAGAGATGCGATACGCTTGAAAAAACAGCGGCAGTTCCACGGCAGCCGGGATCTTGATCAAGGATCCGATGTTCACGGCCGGCATTTCAGATTTTTCCACCAGGTCAGTCCAAAAAAAGCGTTGATTGGGGACCAGATCGATCGACGTGTTTTTGGGTTCCGCGTACACGGGGAGATTGGCAGACATGCTTGCTCCTTTTCGTAAATGAGCCCACCTGAGAAAGCGAGGCACCATGGTTAAGACGCGTTGCCATGGATTCCTGAAAACGAAGAGCCCCTGCGGAGGCGTTCGCGAAGAAAGAGGTCAACCCCGGGGTGAGCTTCCTGTGGCGCATGCCATTCAACGGAATGGGCTTCAATCAGTCGACGCCTCTCTGTACCGGCCAGGTCCAGCCGATCACGGTTGCTCAGGGAATGTCGGGAATCGCGAAGAGGGGGTTCGAAAAACATGGAAATGCTCTTGTTTCGGTTTTTATCGATGGTGAGAAAAATTTCAAGATCTAGAAACTAGATTGGCAAAATGTGGAGACATTATGGAGATTGTGAAGAAAGTGTGGAGATTAAACTGTTTAATATCAGATAGTTAGAACGAATTCGTTCTGCGATGGGACACAATATACCCAAGTGCTTCCAAAAGGGAAGTAAAATTGGTAACAAAAGTGAGAAAGTCCTCTGGGGGATTGGGAATATTCGTCTTGTCGAAATAGGTGAGAAAAAATGGAAGTGAGGGCGTCGTCAACCGCGTTTCGTCTCGCTCGAAAAGGAGGGGCCGCCGTGCTTCGTCCGATGTTGGTTCTGCTCGTCGTCGCGTCATTGGTCGCATGTTCGCCATCGACCCCGCCGCCCCCGCCTGCCTACACCCCCGCGGTGAGTGGCATCACCCACTACGAATTCGATCCCGCGCCACAAGACGTCAGCCCGAAAATGCACAATTGGATCGTGGTGCTCGACAAGGCCGACAGCGCCGGCGGTGCCTACGAGATCGTTCAGGAAACGGCGCCGCTCTCCGCGGACGGTGAGGTCGGCCCAGTGGTTTCGGAGGTGTTGATCGAGACCAAGTGGATCGCGGTGAATGCGAAGGGGCTCATCCACTTTCGGTTGCACGTCGGCAACGCGGTGCCCACGGCGAACATGCTCGCGCCGGGCAATGCCGGCCATCCGGTGGTGTTTTCGGGCATCGGCACGGGCAAGGGGGCGTCGAGCTGGGTGGTGTTGCCAGGCGGGGAGTTCGAGCGCGTTACGCCGACCACGACCGAAACCGCACTGGTCGGCGGGGCCTGTACCTTCATTCGGTACCTGGTCAAGAACGGGGCGGGGGAGCGGTTCCAGGCCGACGTGGTCCTGCGCCGTAAATGATCCACGAACCGGTCCACGAAATCTGTCCACGAAAACTGTCCACTAAAAACTGTCCACTAAAAACACGAAAAAACACGAAAAAGACACGACTAAGAAAAGGCCCAACTGGGTCGGTTCCTCCCCGCGGTGGATCGCGATCGACATTTTCTGTTTGCCCACGAATCACTCGGATTGACACGGATAGACAGGACCCATGGGTGGCTCACGACAGGTGTTTTGAGAAGAGAATGGGATTAACATTATAAATATCAAGTGTTTATGTGGATTTAGTTGCCGTTTTGAGCCATCGGGTTTGTGTTCGGTCCCGGAAAAAACAACGGGATAGGCCTCGAACGGAATGACAGAGGTCGTATTCGTGTGATCCGTGTGATCCGTGGACAAGTCATCAAATGTCGCGTGTGACGTGTCGCCCACCCAGGAACCGAACCCGTCGGCGTTTTGCGCAGCGTTCTCGATCACAGATCTAACATGCTGGTAAACAAGGGTATGCGTTCCTGAAACCCATCGAAGCAGCGATCGGCTCGCCGAGCAGGCAATGTCGGAAACATCGTTTTCGTGTTTTTTCGTGGATTTCGTGGACAAAAGGAGAAATGTCTATTGACAGCGTTGTCATTTGACGTTAGGTTATCCTCAACAATTCATCCGATCCATGCTCGACGCGGGTTCGCGCCGCTGGGTATCGTCATCTCTCTCCTCGACTTACGCCCGCTTTCGCGACGTACTCGGCCCGCGTCCCCCTGCATCCGACTCCCGTGGAGCACCCGTTCCGGTCTCCTTGTCCTTTTTTGTCGTGGATGCCTCTCCTGGGGCCGTGCATCCACCCATTGCGGCCGGAACCCTTCGCTCTCTCTGTCCTTTGACGTCTTACCGCGCACGCGGAACCAGCCATACCGGGCTCGATCCCGTCGGTTCTCCGATGGGGCGCTCCGCGTGCGCCCATTTTTTCTCAAGGAGGGACATATGACCATCTTCTCCCCCTCGAAACGGTTCTTCAGTCTCGTCTTCCCGTTGCTGGCCGGTCTCCTGCTGGCCCAGAGCGACGCACAGCCGGAAAACGAACGAGACAAAGCCGAAAAGGAATTGGAAACCGTTCAAAGTATTGTCGTTACCGCTCAAAAACGAGAGACCGACCTGCAGAAGACCGCCATCGCCGTGACCGTACTGGACCAGGAACAGGTTTCGATGAAGGGGTCCCAGGACATTCGCGTCCTGGCCGAAACGGTGCCGTTCGTACACGTGGGTGTCCAGGAAGGGAATTTCGAACTGAACATTCGTGGTATCGGCAGCTCCAACAACACCGAGCTGGGCGATCCCGCGGCCGCGCTCCACATGGACGGCGTCTACATCCCGCGACCGCGGGGCTCCGGGGCCATGTTCTTCGACCTGGAACGGGTCGAAGTGCTGCGCGGTCCCCAGGGAACCCTCTACGGCCGCAACGCCACGGCGGGTACCATGAACCTGATCAGCAACAAACCGCGCCTGCAGGAGTTCGAGGCGGGCGTCGAGGTTTCGCTGGGTAACTACAACCATATCAACAGCAAAGCCATGGCCAACATCCCCATCAACCACGCTGCCGCCATTCGCGTTGCCGGCATGATGGACCGCCACGATCCCTATCTGGAAAACAGCGGCAACGCGGTCACCAACATCACCGGAACCGAGGACGCCGACGACCGGGCCGTGCGCGCCCAATGGCTGTGGCAGTTCAACGATCGCGGCACGCTCACGCTGGGCTTCGACCAGGTCCAGCAAAAGGGCAACGGCTATTCGGGGATCAACGAGTTCGGGGGGAGGGCGGAGGACCCACGCGAAACCAATTACTTCGATCAATTGGTTCACGAATCGGAGAACTCCGGTTACTTCGCCACCCTCGAGTGGCGCCTGACGCCGGAGCTCCAGTTGGTGGCGCAATTGGGACATCGCGCCGTGGACTACCTCCAGGAAACCGGGGCCAACAGCGCGACCGCCACCACGCTCGACTATTCGAAAACCTTCTGGGATGCGGCATCCGATTCGGACACGCTGGAAGTTCGCTTGATGGGGCAGTCGGATCGATTGCGCTGGACCTTCGGGGGCTTCGCCTTCGAGGAAGAACAGGACGTGTTTCTCGGCAGCACCGCCGATCGCGCCGTGGTCTTCGCCGGCACGGTGTTCGATCAGCCCGTCGTCGAAACCGACTCGCAGGCCGCCTTCGGCGAGCTCACCTACGCCTTCGACGAGCGCCACTCCCTGACGATCGGGGCGCGCCACACGCGCGATTCCAAGTTCCGCGAGGGAACCGGTCACATCCTGCTGTTCCAGTACAACGACGGTTCGGCCTACGACACCGGCCATCGCTTCGGTACGCCGGGCTTCCGCTGGTCGGGCGACGGGCGTGAAGTGGCCCAATACGGCCAAATGGACACACTGCCAGGCCTGATCGGGGACGACCAATCCAACGACTTCGTCAACTTCGGTGAAGCCGATTGGGACCACACGGATTACAAGGTCTCCTACGAGTTCCAAATGGATGACGCGCACCTGTTCTACATCACCACCCAAACCGGGTACAAGGCCGGCGGTTTCAACGACGGCGACCAGCGCCAAGCCGACAGCGACGTGGTGCAAAACGGCCTGTTCTCCTATGACCCGGAGGAACTCACCTCCTACGAAATCGGTTCCAAGAGCCTGTTCCGCGACCGTCGGCTGCGCGTCAATCTAGCGCTGTTCCGCTACGACTACGAGAACCAACAGTTCTCCACCGTGCGCGAGACGCCAGCGGGCGGGCGCCTCCTGTTGACCACCAACGCGGCCGATGCGGTGACTACCGGTTTCGAGTGGGAAACCACCTGGTTCATGGTGCACGGCTTCCGCGCCGACTTCAGCGGGATCTTCATGAATGCCGAGTTCGATACCTTCGACACCTTCGATACGCGGGTCGGCTTCAACCCCGATGACCTGCCGGAAATCGACCTGGCCGGCAACCAATTGCCGAAGGCCCCCGACTTCACGTCGCGCCTGGGTCTGAGCCAGCGTCAGGTAGATCGAGCCGGCGGTGTATGGAGCTGGCGCTGTTCGGCTTATGCGCGGGATAAGCACTACCTGAACATCTTCAACGATCCCGAGGACGAAGTCGACGGCTACCTGTTGGTGGATGCCGGGCTGGGCTACACCACACCCAACGGCAAGCTCGAGTTCAACCTGTTCGGCGCCAACCTGGCCGACGAAACCTTCCGCACCAGCCTGATCCAAACACCCTCCCTGCTTCTGGGGTTCTACAACGTGCCGCGGACCTACGGCCTGCGGTTGAAGGTCAGCCTGTAATTCACTGGTCCCGTGACCCTCCGTTCCCGGGAAAAGCGAATGCCGCGTTGTCTCCTGGACCTCCTCCCGAACACGAGGCCGACGTCTCCCCCCCAAACCCGCCCGTGTTCGACCCGCGTTTCCTCGATCCGCCGGCACCCTCCGGCGGATCGAGGGGACGAGGGCCAGGAACGGTTCGACACGACGCACCGCCCATCCGACACCGCAAAGGACATCCCATGCAACTAAGTGCCATCGATCTATCCATCATCGCCGCCTACCTTCTCTCCACGGTGGTGATCGGGCTCTGGGTTCGACGTCGCGCCGCAAAGGACCTGGACGCCTATTACCTCGGCGGTCGGACCTTGCCCTGGTACATGCTCAGTCTTTCCAACGCCTCGGGCATGTTCGACATCTCCGGAACCATGTGGTTGGTGACGCTCGGCTTCGTGTACGGCCTGAAGAGTATCTGGATCCCCTGGATCTGGCCGGTCTTCAACCAGGTGTTCCTGATGGTCTACCTCTCGGCCTGGCTGCGGCGCTCCAACGTGTTGACCGGCGCCGAGTGGATCACCACCCGGTTTGGCGACGGGCCGGGTGCCCGCGCCAGTCACATGGTGGTGGTGATCTTCGCCGTCTGCAGCGTGATCGGCTTTCTGACCTACGGCTTCGTGGGCATCGGCAAATTCATCGAGGTCTTCGTTCCCTGGGAGACGGTGGCGCCCTACCTGCCCTTCACCATCGCCGCGGAACACGGACCTCACGTCTACGGGATCCTGTTCACGTCCATCGCCACCTTCTACGTGATGATGGGCGGCATGCTGGGCGTGGTGTGGACGGATCTGATCCAGTTCCTGATCATGACGCTGGCCGCGCTGATCATCGGCCTGATCGCCATGAACAGCGTGCCCGATGCGATGCTCCAGGCGGCCTTGCCCGAAGGTTGGGATTCGCCCTTCTTCGGCTGGCGCCTCGATCTGGATTGGTCGCAGACCATCGCCGAGGTCAACGCCAAGATGGCCAGCGACGGCTACGGGCTGTTTGGTGCGCTGGTCATGATGATGCTGTTCAAGGGCGTCCTCGTCAGCGCCGCCGGACCCGCACCCAACTACGACATGCAGAAAATCCTGGCGACCCGCTCACCGCGCGAGGCGGCCCTCATGAGCGGATTCGTGTCGGTGGTCCTGATGCCCATCCGCTACTTCATGGTGGCCGGGTTTTGCGTGCTGGCCCTGGTCTACTTCGACCGTCTCGACTTGATGGTGGGCGGGACCTTGGACTTCGAGAACATCCTGCCCGCCGCCATCGTGGAATTCGTGCCCCTGGGCGTGACCGGCCTGCTGTTGGCCGGCCTGATCGCGGCCTTCATGTCCACCTTCGCCTCGACCGTCAACGCCGCGCCGGCCTACCTGGTCAACGATCTCTACCGGCGTTACATCAATCCCAACGCGAGCACCAAGCGCTTGATCTACGCCAGTTATGCGGTGTCGGCCGGCGTGGTGCTGCTCAGCACCATGATCGGGCTCTACGTCGAAAGCATCAACAGCGTGCTGCAGTGGCTGGTTTCGGGACTCTGGGGCGGCTATGCGGCCGCCAACGTGCTCAAGTGGTATTGGTGGCGTTTCAACGGCTATGGCTTCTTCGGGGGGATGGCGAGCGGCATCGTCTGCGCGCTGGCCTTTCCGCCGCTGCTGGGCCCGCTGTTCCCCTCGGTGGCTTCCGACATCCTGCCCCTGTACCTGTTTCCGCTGTTGCTCCTGGTCTCCGGGGGGACCAGCATCGCCATCAGCCTGCTCACCGAACCCGACGACCTGGCGACCCTGACCCAGTTCTACAAGACTGTTCGACCTTGGGGCTTTTGGGCGCCGATCCACCGACTGGTGGTGGCGCAGGAGCCCGAATTCCAGCGAAACCAGGCCTTCCGGCGGGACATGATGAACGTCTTGCTCGGCATCATCGCCCAAACCGCGCTGGTCGCGCTTCCCATTTTCATCGTGATCAAGGAGGAATTCTCGGTGGCTCTGACCTTGGTGCTGATTGCACTCTGTCTCGGAGTCCTGAAGAAGACATGGTATGACAAACTCGAATGTTGATTGCTACACCAAACCCGCGGACCTCACCCGCGTGCATTTCGGCCATTTCGACGATCCCGCCCGTGAATACGTCATTCGCACCCCGCGGACACCCTACCCGTGGATCAACTACCTCGGCAACGATCGTTTTCTGGGGCTGATCTCCAACACCGGCGGCGGTTACGCCTTTTATCGCGATGCCAAGCTGCGACGCCTCACGCGCTATCGGTACAACGGGATTCCGCTGGATCAGGGCGGCCGCTACTTCTACCTGCGGGAGGGCGCCGATATCTGGTCGCCGGGCTGGCAACCGGTTCGCGTCGACTTGGACAGTTACACCTGTCGCCATGGCCTGGGCTACACCCGCATCGAGGGCGTGCGCCGCGATATCTCGGCGGAACTGCTGTGCTTCGTGCCCCTGGACGCCTCGGTGGAGATCCAGGCGTTGACCCTGCGCAACCAGAGCGATCGACCACGTCGGCTCCAACTCTTCTCCTTCTTGGAATGGTGCCTCTGGAACGCCTTGGACGACAGCACCAATTTCCAGCGCAACTTCTCGACGGGCGAGGTCTGGGTGGAGGGCTCGATCCTGTGTCACACCACCGAATACCGCGAACGCCGCAACCATTTCGCCTTTTATTCGGTGAATCGCGCCATCGACGGCTTCGACACCGATCGCGATGCTTTTCTGGGCGCCTACGGTGGGCTGGACGCACCGGCCGTGGTCGTTGCCGGCAGCCCGCGCAACTCGATCGCCTGTGGCTGGTCGCCGGTGGCCTCCCACGCCATCACCGTGGAGCTCGAACCCGGCGAGAGTCAGGAGTTGGTCTTCCTGTTGGGGTACGTGGAGAACCCACCCGAGCGCAAATGGACCGCCGAGGGCGAGATCGATTTGAGCGAAGTGCACCGGCTGAAGGCGCGCTACGCCCACAGCGAGGCGGTGGCGGAGGCCTTCGAGGCGTTGCGCCGGCACTGGCAAGCGCAGTTGGGCCGGTTCGAACTGCGGTCCGAAGATTCGCGCCTGAACCGACTGGCCAACACCTGGGCGCCCTACCAATGTGCCGTGACGTTCCACGTTTCCCGCAGTGCCTCGCTGTTCGAATCGGGGATCTCGCGCGGCATCGGGTTTCGCGATTCGAACCAGGACCTCCTGGGTTCGGTTCACGCGGTTCCCGACTTGGCGAGATCGCGCATTTTGGACCTGGCCGCGGTCCAGTTCCGCGACGGCGGCGCCTTTCACCAGTACCAACCGCTGACCAAGCGGGGCAACAGCTCGATCGGCAGCGGTTTCAACGACGATCCGCTCTGGCTGATTCTGTCGACGGCGGCCTACTTGCGCGAAACCGGTGATTTTGCCGTCCTGGAGGCTTCGACGCCCTTCGCGGATGCGCCCGACCAACCGGCGACCCTGTTCGATCACCTCCATGCGTCGTTCCGGCATGTCGTCGAGCATCTGGGGCCGCATGGGTTGCCGCTGATCGGGCGCGCCGATTGGAACGACTGCATGAACCTCAACAGTTTCTCCAAGGACCCGGACGAGTCGTTCCAGACCGGGGCCATTCGCGGGCAGGGCGTCGCCGAGTCGTTGATGATCGCCGGCCTCTTTCTCTACACCGGTCGCGATTTCGTGGAGATGTGCCGGCGCACGGGGCGTTGCGAGCTCGCCGAATGGGCCCGCGGCCGATTGGCCGACATGCGACGTGCGGTGGATCGCCACGGCTGGGACGGGCGTTGGTTCCTCCGCGCCTACCGTCACGACGGCCAGAAGGTGGGTTCGAGTGAAAACCGCGAGGGGCAGATCTTCATCGAACCGCAGGGATGGTGCATCATGGGCGGTATCGGCCTGGAGGACGGCCGCGCCGAACGGGCCCTCGACGCGGTGGGTGCCCTGCTGGACAGCGAGCACGGCATCGTCCTGTTGTATCCGGCCTATTCGCGTTACGACGCGGCGCTCGGCGAAATTTCGTCCTATCCCCAAGGTTACAAGGAAAACGGCGCGGTGTTCTGTCACACCAATCCCTGGATCGTGATCGCCGAGACCCTGCTGGGTCGCGGCGATCGGGCCTACGCGTACTTCTGCAAGACGGCGCCGCCGTGGCGGGAAGCCCACGCCGAGCGCCACAAAACGGAACCCTACGTCTACGCCCAGATGATCGCGGGCAAGGAGGCCGCCAGGGCAGGTGAGGCCAAGAACTCCTGGCTGACGGGGACCGCGGCCTGGAGTTACTACGCCATGACCCAGTTCATTTTGGGGATTCGCCCCGATTTCGACGGCCTGCGCATCGACCCGTGCATTCCGCGAAGGTGGTCCGGATTCCAGGTGACCCGCGAATTCCGCGGTGCCACCTACCACATCGACATCCTCAACCCGTCGCGCGTCAGCAAGGGCGTCGCCGCCATCACGGTGGACGGCGAGTCGGTGTCGGGCAACCTGCTTCCCGTGTTCGCGGCCGGCTCCGTGCACCGGGTCCAGGTCACCATGGGGAGGGACGGGTCATGAGTCCGCGACTCGTCGGTTTGCTGGTGATCCTGGGTTTCGTATCCGGGGTGTCGGTCTTGGGTATGGACCGATCTGGTGGGGGAGATCTTGCACGTATCTTCCTCAATCAAATCGGTTTCCATCCCGAAGGCGAGAAGCGGGCACTCGCGATCGGTGCGGAACGGGAGCCGTTCCGGGTGGTCGATGAATCCGGCCGCGTCGTGTTCGAAGGCATGTTGGGGGCCGCGTCCTTTTGGCCGTACTCCGGGCAACACATGCGTTGCGCCGATTTCAGTGCGGTCACCAAATCGGGTCGCTACCGCCTGAAACTGAAAAGCGGAACCACCTCCCATCCGTTTCGGATCGCTGAGGACATCTTCCGGCCGGTGCTGACCGCGGCCATCAAAGCCTACTACTTCAACCGCAGCGGTACGGCCGTTTCCACCGCGCTCGGCGGTGCCTGGGCTCGGGCCGCGGGTCATCCCGACACCCGCGTGGTGGTTCATGCAAGCGCTGCCGAACCACACCGACCGGCGGGCACGGTCCTGGCCTCGTCAGGTGGTTGGTACGACGCCGGCGATTACAACAAGTACACGGTCAACTCGGCCTTCGCGATGGCGGTCCTGCTGCTGGCGCTGGAACGCGATCCGCACTTCTACGCCGATTTGGAGGTCGCGATTCCCGAGCGTGACAACGAACTGCCCGATCTGCTGGACGAGGTACTGTACAACCTGGATTGGCTTCTGACCATGCAGGATCCGACCGACGGCGGCGTCTACCACAAGCTGAGCGTCACCCATTTCGAAGGCGTCGTGATGCCGCGCGATGCGGTCAAGACCCGTTACCTGTTTGCCAAGAATACGGGCGCGGCGCTCACTTTCGCGGCGGTGACGGCGTTGGCTTCGCGCGTGTTGGCATCCTATCCCGGCGAGGCGACACGGGTTCGGCGATGTCGCGCCGCCGCTCGAGCCGCCTGGCGCTGGGCCCGAACGCATCCCGACCGACCCTTCGTCCAACCGGAGGGCGTCATCACCGGACCTTACATCTACGACCACGAGGATTTTCGCGACGAGTGGGCCTGGGCCGCCGCGGAACTGTTTCTCGCGGAAGGGGATCGCGCCTATCTGGACGCGGTCTCGTGGTCGGAGACCGACGGCGGCGTGCCCTCCTGGGACTACGTGGCACCGCTGGCCTGGTTGTCGCTGGCCTTCGCCGAAGAGGTGCCCTCCGAATTGGCCGCGCTGGCCGCCTCGCGCCTGTTGGCCAGTGGTGAGCGCCTGCGCGATCAGGCGCATCACTCGGCCGCGCGCGTGGCCATGGGTGCCTACGCCTGTCGCTTCGAGGAGGGCGCCGGCGAGGCGGATTTCAGTTGGGGCAGCAACGGCATGGCCGGGGCGCAGGGCATGGTCCTGATGGCCGCGTTGCGCCTGACGGGCGATCCATCCTTTCGCGAGGCCGCGCTGGCCAACCTCGACTACCTCCTGGGCCGCAACTCGCTCGACCTGTGTTTCGTGACCGGGTTCGGCACGCGTTCGCCTCGGCAGATCCATCACCGACCTTCACAGGCCGACGACGTGGAGGCCCCGGTGCCGGGCTTCCTGGTGGGCGGACCCCACGCCGGCCGTCAGGACCTCGTGCATTGCCCGGTACCCTATCCCTCGGCCTTGCCCGCCTTGGCCTATCTGGACCACGAATGCAGCTACGCCACCAACGAGGTCACGATCAACTGGAACGCGACCTTCATTTTCCTCGCGGGTGCGCTGGAGGCCGATCACCGGATGGGTCTTTGATTCGGAGGCCCCCGAGTGACAGTGGGCCTAAAACGTGGTTATTCTCAATGATAGCGTTGTCTTGAGCTGGTAATTTTTCACTATGAGTAGTGTTGGAGTTTGAGCATAGAATGATTGTTGATTGGGGTGAGTTTATTTTTTTCCACAGAGTCGCCGCCCAGGCCGGGGGCCCGGGTTTCAGGTGGGTAACTAATCGAAGCGAATTGTTTGGGAGTTCCCGGATTTGTGAGAGGGGCGTCGTTGCAGTAAGTTGGCCCGCCGGGCCGACATTTTTCGAAGAACTCCCCGCACATCCGCCTTTTTAGGTTTTTATCTTTATCTTCGAGTTTTACAGAGTTTGTTACATAAGAGGGCTCGGAGTTCACGGAGAGCTTAAGAGATTTCCATCGAATGATTGCCTACTTCCTTACCGTAGCTTGGCTATGAGGGGCTGAGTGAGTCATGATCAAATGATCCTGAAGCCTTGAGTACGCATGGCGTATTCAGTTAAAAAAACAGTGATCACAATTCCGACTCGCGCTGCCGCAGAACGCCGCGATCGATTGGGACAACGGCAATGATTACAGCTACGAGGGGATCGCCAGTGGCGGTGGTAACGACGGAGTCAAAACGCCGCGAATCCCGGTCTATCGCGGTGGCGAGAAGATCGCGGGCACCGAGCCAGGCCTTCCCTGTGACGGCAATTGCCCACCCGTGGCAGAGGATCTGGCGGTCACGACCTACGAAGGATTCCCGGTCGCGATCGCGTTGGCCGGCAGCGATCCGGACGGTGCGATCGCCGGATACAGGGTGCTTTCCCAGTAGACCCAAGGTAGCCTGAGCGGCGCCCCACCGGCCATGACCTACACGCCGGCGGCCGATGCCCGCGGTGCGGACGGCTTCACCTACCGCGTGGTCGACGACAGCGGCCTCGAATCCGCGCCGGTGGCGGAAACTGCGCCTACGTGATCCAAGACGTTTGGAACACCGGGTTTGTCGCGAATGTCGAGATCACCAACAATGGCGACACGCCGATCACCGGTTGGTCGGTGAGCTGGCAATTCACACGGGATCGGATCGAGCATGCGTGGAACGCGCAGATCGAGGGCAGTGGCCCTGGAGCCGTCACCGCATCGAACCTGGATTGGAACCGCGTGATTCTGCCAGGCGAGAAGGTGGTCTTCGGCTTCGTGGGTGCTTTGGGCGCGCCCAACGGCGAACCCGAGATGCCCGCGATCACCGGCACGCCCTGCCAGTAGACACTCAGAAGTGCCCGCATGCACGAAAGATGGGCCATGGCGGTAGGTTGGTCAGGGGCGGTAAGCCTGCTAGGCCGACTTTTCGAAGCGAGCCAATCGCGCAGTAGCCGCAAGCCGAGAGGGTCGTCGTGCAGGGCCGGTAAGGCCAGGTAGGTCCATCGGCCCGATTGGGTGCTTTGGGCGCGCCCAACGGCGAACCCGAGATGCCCGCGATCACCGGCACGCCCTGCCAGTAGACACTCAGGAGTGCCCGCATGCACGAAAGAAGGGCCATGGCGGTAGGTTGGCCTGCTAGGCCGACTTTTCGAAGCGAGCCAATCGCGCAGTAACCGCAAGCCGAGAGGGTCGTCGTGCAGGGCCGGTAAGGCCAGGTAGGTCCATCGGCCCGATGGACTTTCCGAAGGGAGCCAATCGCGCAGTAGCCGCAAGCCGAGAGGGTCGTCGTGCAGGGCCGGTAAGGCCAGGTAGGTCCATCGGCCCGATGAACATTTCGAAGGGAGCCAATCGCGCAGTAGCCGCAAGCCGAGAGGGTCGTCGTGCAGGGCCGGTAAGGCCAGGTAGGTCCATCGGCCCGATGGACTTTCCGAAGCCACCCGAACCCACAATGCACATGAACAACAAAACGGAGCCGCTTTTTCCCCAACATCGTTGTAGGGCAAGGATCGGCTCCGTTTTTGGGGTTAATGTTTTTCCTAGCCAAGTCGCTTCGGTAAGTTCAGCGGGCCGGCTTATCGCCACTGCTGAACCTGCCTGGCTGCTCGGCTCTCTCAGATGTCGGGAACGCCAAGTCCGCGTTGCTTCGGCTTGGCGCCCTTCTGCGTCAGAATTAGCTTCGCTCTTTAGATTTATGCTTGATTGCAACTGAGTCGCTTCGAAAAGTCGGCCCAGCGGGCTTACCGCCCCTGACCAACCTACAGCAATGGCAACCCTTGCCAGGATACGGGAACTCCTTGATGACGAGCTTCAATTGACGGTTTGTGTGTCCCGTCGCCGCGATTTTCGCGCCTTATCGATTGAGTGGCTGACATAGGTCGTTCGGGTACCGGCCCCGAGCACGACTCCCGAAGAGCCCGCCGGCATGGACCGCGGGCATAGCGCGCAAGTTGCGCCTCGGGTCATTTCAGAACATCGCCACGACAGGCCGGAACCCAACATGCCCGAGCCGTGACCGCGGAACCGTGCGAGGACTCCGTGCGCGTCCGGCTCGATGACACAGGCTCTGTGAGGAGGCTTTCTTTGTCCAAATATATGATCTCTCTGTTCCTGCTCGTGACGACTTGGACAGTTCACGCCCAATCGCTCCGAACCCAGGAGGCCAAACCCCTGGCGGACGTGATTTCGGCCCGCGTCAAAAAGGTGTCCTCGGGCAAGACCCGGGTGCCCCTGATTACCTGGGGCGGCGATGTGGCCACCATCTATGCCGAACAGAACGGCATCTTTCGCCGCAACGGCCTCGATGTGACCCTGTCTCTCGAGAACCATTTCCCCAGCCAGGTGGCCCGCTGCCTGGAAGGTGACACGCCCTATCTGCGCGGCACCATGGGCATGATCAACGCCGCCGCGGAAGTCTTCGAGAAAAAGGGCGTCGACCTGGTGGTGATCTACCAGTTGACCTGGTCCAACGGAGGCGACGCCTTGGTGGTGCGACCCAACATCAAAACGCCGAAACGGTTGAAGGGCAAGACGATCGCCCTCCAGCTCTACGGGCCCCACATGGACTACCTGCTCAACATTCTGGATACCGCCGGCGTCCCGCCCAACAAGGTGGACCTGAAATGGTTCTCGGAATTGACCCTGCCGACCTTCGATACCAAGGGCGAGATTCTCGATCCGGTCAACGCCTTCCTGGAAGACAAGCACATCGATGCGGCCATGTGCATCATTCCCGATGCACTCAGCCTGACCTCCGGTGGTCGCGGCGGCTCCGGTGCCGCAGGCTCGGTCAAAGGCGCCAAGATCATGCTTTCCACCAAAACCGCGTCGCGCGTCATCGCCGACGTCTACGCCGTGCGCAGCGACTACCTGGAACAGAACCGCGGCAAGGTGGAGGCCTTCGTCAAGTCACTGATGGAAGGCGAGGAAGGCCTGCGCGACCTGATGGCCAACAAGGCCTCGCAACGGTCGCGATACCAACAGACCGTGAGCCGCGCGGCCGATTTGCTGCTGGGTGCGCCCCAAGCGGTGCCCGATGTGGAAGGTCTGCTGGCCGATTGCGAATTCGTGGGTTACGACGGCAACGTGGCGTTCTTCACCGGCAAGGGCACGCGTCGCACCTTGGCGACCCTGACTCGGGAAATCCAGTCCGGCTTCCTTCAAGTGGGGCTGATTCACGGCAAGACCAAGCTTGCCGATGCCGAATGGAATTACGCTGCGCTGGCGAAGAACCTCAAATACGCCAACGCGGTGCCCAAACCCAAGAAGAAGTTCGATACCCAAAAGGTCGTCAAGAAGATCGAAAAACGGATCTCGGTGGAACCCAACGCCTGGGCCGAGGACGGCACCCTGTTCCAAGTGGAAATCAACTTCCAGCCGAATCAGAGCCAGTTCAGTGAATCGCAATACGCCGAAGATTTCTCCAAGGCGCTGGACATTTCGCAAACCTACGGCGGTTCGCTGATCGTGGTCGAAGGCCATTCGGATCCGTTGGGCATCGCGCGTGCCAGACAGAAGGGCACCCCCTCCGTGGAAATCGCGCAAATGGAGCAGCAGGCCAAGAACCTCTCGCTCGAGCGTTCACGCGCGGTGCGTCGCAGCTTCCTGAAGTTCGCCACTGCGCGCGGCATCGAGGTCGATGGCAGCCAATTCATCGCCGTCGGGTTGGGTGTGGCCGCGCCCAAGTTCAACCCGCCCCGCACCAAGCAGGAATGGGCCGCCAACCGCCGCGTGGTGTTTCGCATCAAGCAAGTCGAAGCGGAGTTGAGCGAATTCGTGCCCCTGGATTGAGGGCGGCGCCTTCAAACCCGCTGTTCCTCACCGTTTTACGCCATTCGATCACATCAATCACGCGTACCCATCCAGTCGGGCCGTTTCGGTAGCTTCGATGATCCCGTTGCTGGATGGGCACTCACCAGGAGGCGAACGTGTTCCCATTTTCTTTGCGAAGCCGTGGCTTGCGCACCTCGTTGTGGTTGCTGGCCGCCGTGATCGCCAGCTCCGCCTGTCAGGAGCGGTCCCACGCCAAACGCGCGACCGTACCAACCAATACCAAACCCGCGCCCGTGAAGTCCACGGACAGGGCTTGGGTCGATTTGGACCGGGTCGAAATCCCCATCGAAGCCCGGGACGGGGCGGAAGTGGCCCTGACCCGCAATTTCTATTTCATTTTCGACGGCTCGGGCAGCATGAACGAAAAGGTCAGCGGCGCCTGCGGCCCGAGCGATCGCTTTTCGTCGAAGCTGGACGGTGCGGTATGGGCCGTCGAACAGTTCATGACCTCGGTGCCGGAAAGCGTCAACCTCGGCCTCTACACCTTCGATGCGAGCGGTCAGGGGGAGCGGTTGGCCCTGCGCAGTGGCCAGAAGGCGAGGTTCCTGGACAAGGTCCGGATGATCCGAGCCGGCGGAAAAACTCCGCTGGCCGAAGCGATCGGCATTGCGACCGATCGCCTGGTATCCCAGTACAAACACCAATTGGGCTACGGCGAGTTCCGCATCGTGGTGGTCACCGATGGTGAGGCCGAGGACCTGGACCGCGCCGCCAAATATGCGGCCGCCTACGGCATCCCCATCTACACGATCGGGCTCTGTGTCGGTGCGTCCCATCCGCTGCGGCAGTACTCGGTATCGTACCGTTCCGCGGACAACTTCGAGGATCTGAAACGCGGGCTGGAAGCGACCCTGGCCGAATTGCCGGACTTCGATGTGGCCGCGTTCGAATGAACCCGCCGTCGGGGTTCGATGCCCCTACGACCGAAGGCCGCCGGCACGAACCGCCATCGCGTGCTGTCGGTGCGAACTCGTTGTGATTGGAGTGATTTATGAAAAAGTCTACGATTGGTTTCGTGCTCCTTCTCCTTGTGGGAGGCGCCGCGATCTTCGCCTGGAAGTACGTCGACGAGTTGTTGGCGCGCCAGACTTCGGTGCGGGTCAGCCGCAGCCTGCGCATCGGTGGCGACAATTACCTGGGCTATTGGTTCATCAACTCGCCGGAGATGCGCAAGCAGAGCGTTCAGAAGGATTTCAGCGTCGAGTTCCACGACGACGGCGGCGCCTACGGGGAACGCCTGGCGAAATTCGCGGCCGGTGAGTACGACTGCATCGTGCTGCCCGTCAACACCTACCTCGAACAGGGACGCCAGCACGACTATCCCGGCGTGGTGGTGGCCGCAATCAGTGAATCCAAGGGGGCCGACGGCATCGTCGCTCGCGCCGATCGGCTCGACGGCGACAAGATCAACGCGCTCGACGATCCCGGTTTGAACGTGGTCTACACCGCGGACTCGCCTAGCTCCTTCCTGCTCGATCTGACCATCGCCGATTTCGATCTGGCCAGGCTGCGGGACAGCGACGGATGGCGCCAACGGGCCGGCAGTTCCGAGGAAGTGCTGGAACGGGCTCGCAAGGGCGACGGCGATGTCTTTGTCCTGTGGGAGCCGGATCTCTCCAAAGCGCTGGCCTTGGACGGGATGAACTACCTCTGGGGCTCCGACGACTTTTCCGGCTACATCGTGGACGTCTTCGTGTTCCACCGCGATGTGCTGCGCCGCGACCGCAAGTTGGTCCACGATTTCCTGGCCACCTATTTCCAGACCCAGGCGGTCTATGCCAACGACCGCGAACGGATGGTCGCGGAAATGGCGCGCTCGGCGGGTCTCAAGAAACCGGTCGTCGCCGAAATGATCCCGAAGATCGACTGGCTCGACCTGCGCGAGAACTGTAGCGATCAATTCGGGATCGCTGGCGACCGGGCCGACGCCCAGAGCACCGAGGGCTTGGTCAATACCATCATCGCCTGCACCGACGTCTTGCTGCGCACCAAACAATTGGACAGGGATCCGCTGGAAGGCAACCCCTACCAGATCACCAATCGCAGCTTCCTGGAGGAACTGGCGCGCGACGATGTCCTTGCCTCCCGCGCCGCCACGGCCCGACCGCCCAAGTCCGGCTACGCGGCCCTGGACGCCGAGGCCTGGTCCGAATTGCGTGTCGTCGGGACCTTCCGACTGGAGCCGATCACCTTCCAGAGCTGGAACAACCTGTTGGCCGAGGAGGGCAAGGCGCGCGTCGACCGAATCGCCGCCACCCTGACCAACAACTATCCCCAATACCGCATCATCATCCGTGGCCACACCGGGCCGGGCGGCGACGAGGCCGAGAATCGCAAACTCTCGCTCGAACGGGCCCAGGTCGTGCGCCAATACCTGCTGGCCGTCCACGGTATGGACGCCAATCGCCTGCTCGCCCAGGGAATCGGCTCCAGCCAACCGCTGCCACGCAAAGCGAACGAGTCCCAGCGCGCCTGGCGTTACCGTCTGCCGCGCGTGGAGTTCGTGGCCGTCGAAGGGAATGTACTCTGACTCGTGCCCATCCAGGAACGGAATGGTCGCCACGCCCCGGGTGGTCTGGCTGGATGGGCACGGTATCAGGTATCAGGAATCAGGAATCAGGTATCAGGTATCAGCAAGGTCCTTGTTCGTAGGTAATGAGCTGACACCTGAGACCTGACTGCTGATACCAGTTGGCGTTGGCAACCCTGCCGATTCAGAGGCGCATTTTCGGAAAAACCCTGTTTCTGGATGGATACTATGGCACATCGTGAATCTCGAGATGAATGGAACGCGGGCAAGGTCGCCCGGGCGGTCTTTTGGGAGGCCGTCCAGCATCCGACCACGCTCTATCCGGCGGCGGTTTCGGTGTTGTGCGGCGTCTACATGAGCGCCTTCGGCGTGTCGGCGGGGCCGATCAAAGGTGCGCTGGCCGGGGCTTTCGCGTCTTTGGGTTCCTGGGTCTTCCACTACTTCGTTCGCGGCGAGAAGCTGGCGGCCCGCATGGTCCAAAAGCAGTTGGCCGCGCGGGAGGATCGGGCCACCAAGGATTTCGAGGCCGAGTTGGCGCGTTTCGCGTCGATCGGATTCGCGGAGGGTCGCCAGGCCCTGCTGGAACTTCGCGAGGCCTTCGAAAAGTTGGACGGGTACCTGCGCCGTCAGGGGGCCAACCGCGACCACGGCACCATCGTACGCTTCCAGATGTTGGCCGCCGACTGTTACCGCGAGGGCCAGGTCCTGTTGCGCCAGGCGCGCGATATCCAAACCGCGTTGGTCCACGTCGATGCAGCCAAGCTCGTCGGCGAGATCACGAGCTGGGAACGCCAGCTCCAACGTCGTACCGCGGACGATGCCGCCGCCGGCGCCTTGCGCACGCGGATCGAGAGCCATCGGCGCCGTCTCGAGCAGGTCCGCCAACGCCAAGGCGCCGTCGCCGAGCTGCTGGCCGAGGTGGAAATCCTGGAGGCCGCGCTGGAAACCGCCTATTTGGAAGTCGTTGACCTTGTTGGCGGCAAATTCACGCCTGTAAGGACAGGAGAACACACGGCCGCGAGTTTGGAAAACGCGGTCAGCGCGGCTCGCCGAGTGGAAGACCGACTCCGCGGTTTGGAGCGGGGTCCGGACGAGGCCGCGGATGAAGCATATCTAGCCGCGGGGAAACACCAATCCCCACGGGACGGATGAGGCGCACGCGCCGGCACCGTCGACCCAAGGGGGCGATCTCGAATCGCCGGCGATCGGCACCGCTGTGTTCGAATGTGCCGCGGCGCTTGGGACGGGTGTCCGCGCGGCCCGCGAAAGAGAACAAAGAGCCAAGAGAGGTGGAGGACTGACATGTCGACCGAGCAAGTAGGAATCTTTCGAGCGATTTTTCGATACTTCAGATACTGGAACTGGAAGAAGGCCCGCGGCATCATCGACGCCGCCGACAAGCAGTTCACCGGTTCGGTGGACGGCATCGGCGCCGCATTCGACATGCACCAGGACAAGGTGGTGCGCCAGTATCAGGAGCTGCGCGACGCGATTTCCGAGGTCGAGGCGGTCTTGGAAGACAAACGCCATCGGCTGGAGCAACTGAACCACGAAGAGGAAGACCTGTTGCAGAAGCGCGACGGGGCCCTGAACCTCGCCGAGCGGGCTCAGGCCAGCGGTGACGACAAGGGATATGACCAACACGCCAGCGCCTTCGAGCGGTTCCAGGTGCGCATCGAGGAAATCGAGCAGACCCAGGAGCGGTTGAAGCAGGAAGTCGGCGAAACCTCGAAGACGATGGATCGCTACATGTTGCGGCTCCAAGACATGCAGAACGAAATCCAGAAGTTGCCGACGCAGAAGGCCGAGGCGGTCGCCGAGTTCGTGTCCGCCCAGCGGATCGTGGAACTCAACGACCGGCTGCAGGGTCTCGAGAGCAGCATCGACCGCGGACCGATTTCGGCCGTGCTGGAAGCCAACCGCAACCTGACCGCCAAGGCCCGCATTTCGGAGAAACTGGCGGGCACGGACATTCGCGTTCAGGACCGCGCCTACGAGAGTGCGGGCCGGGTATCGACCGCGCGTTCGAAGATGGAAGAAATGATGGCCGCGCGCAGGGCCGAGAAGCAGGCCGCGGTGGCGGAGCCCGGCGTCGAGCAACAGGAGCGACCGCGAATCTGACGACCCGACACCCGAAAGGGGATGTGCCGGTCAGGCGACCGAACCGCGGGGGCCGGCACCGACGGCGTGGGGCGGGCCTCGCGCCCGCGAATCCTGGGCGCAGGTCGCAGTGGGTTTTCCTTCGCCGTGACGAGAACGCCGGCCGCCGCGGTGGCGCGGCCCGGCATTCCTGCGCGATCCCGCCGGTCGGGATCGCCAATCGCAATCGAACACAATCGAAAAGGAGAATGGTATGTTTGCCAATCGTGGCTTATATGGTTTTGCCAAATGTTTGACACTGCTGGTCTTGGGTTCCTTGGCCCTGACTCCGGCCATGGCCCGTGAAAAGTACGAGGTCGCCTGGTCGATCTACGTGGGCTGGATGCCCTGGCCCTATGCCGAGGAGTCCGGCATTCTGAAAAAGTGGGCCGACAAGTACGACATCGAAATCGAACTGGTCCAGATGGATTACGTGGCCTCGATCGAAGCCTACGTGGCCGGTCAGGTCGATGCCTGCGTCATGACCAACATGGAATGCCTCAACATGCCGGCCGCATCCGGCATCGACAGCACGGCCTTGATCATCGGCGACTACTCCAACGGCAACGACGCCATTCTGGTACGCGACAACATCGACGCCAAGTCCATCAAGGGCCGGGAAATCAGCCTGGTGGAATTGACCGTGTCGCATTATCTGCTGAACCGCTACCTGGAGAAGCAGGGCATGTCCGAGCGCGACGTGCGCATCCTGAACACCTCCGACAGCGACATCGGCCCCATCTTCCTGGCCGACAAGAGCCAGAAAGTGGTGGTGACCTGGAACCCGATCGTCATGCAGATCGAGCAACATCCCGGCATTTCCAAACTGTTCACCTCGGCCGACATTCCCGGCGAGATCATCGACATGATGGTGGTCAACACCAAGACCTTGAGCGAGAACCCCGCGTTGGGCAAGGCGCTCACGGGTGCCTGGTACGAAGTGATGCAGGTCATGTCGCAGCGCGGCGCCGCCGCCAACAAGGCCCTGGCCCAGATGGCCGGGCGCGCCGAGTGCTCGCCGATCGAGTTCAAGAACCAGCTCAAGACGACCGCCATGTTCTATACCCCCAAGGCCGCCATCGACTACGCGGGTGGCGAGGAGATCAAACGCAACATGGACTACGTGCGCGACTTCTGTTTCCAGCAGGGTCTTTTGGGTGAGGACGCACCGTCGGCCGACGTGGTAGGCATTCGCTTCCCGGACGGTTCGGTGCGCGGCGACAAGGGCAACGTCAAGTTCCGCTTCGACACGACCTATTTGAAAATGGCGGCTGCCGGCAAGCTGTAAACCCCGCGAAGCCCAGTGTTTCGCCACGCCCGCCACACCCAAGCGACCAATCAAAGGAAATCACGCCATGTTCAATATGTATTGGAAGCCGAGTCCGCTTCAGTCGGCGCTGCTCTCGTCCGCCTTGTTCCTGATCTGTATCGGGGCCTACCTCTTCGTGTCGCACCAGCGCCACCAGGAGAATCCCAGCGACAAGATCATGCCCACCGTTTCGAAGATCGCGGACGGCGTGCAACGCACCGCCTTCGAGACCGACCGCAAAGGCGAGTACCGCCTTTGGATCGATACCTGGGCGAGCTTCAAGCGGTTCGGCATCAGTCTGGGCTTGATGGGGTTCGCCATTCTGTTGGGTCTGTATATGGGGCTGTTTCCCGTCGTCGAGGCCCTGTTCTATCGCTTCATGCTGTTCTTCGACAAGGTGCCGGCCCTGGCGTTGCTGCCGATCCTGTTCATCGTGTTCGGGTTGGGCGAGGTCTCGAAGGTCAGCCTGATCGTGCTGGGCGTGTTCCCCACCATCGCGCTGGACACCTACCTGCGAGCCAAGGCGGTGCCCGGCGAGCAATTGATCAAGGCGCGCACGCTGGGGGCCTCCAACCTGGGCATCACCTTTCGGGTCGTCTTGCCGCAAATCATGCCGGACGTCTTGAACACGATTCGGTTGAATTTCAAGGCGATGGTGTTGTTCCTGATCGCCGGCGAGTCCCTGGCCGCCTCGGTCGGCCTGGGCTACCGCATCTTCGTGGTGCGGCGCTACATCGCGATGGACATCATCATCCCCTACGTGTTGTGGATGAGCCTGCTGGCGTTCACCGCCGATCTGCTGGTACGGCTTTGGATCAAGAAGGGTTACGCGTGGCATCGCGCGCATTGAACGAGGGGAGGGAAGTGCCGATGAGTGGCAAGACCATGCTTCACATGGAAGATGTGTACGTCAGTTACCAAGACCGCCAGAAACGCGAGAACCTGATCCTCAACGACATCGATTTCAAGGTCAGCGAGGGCGAGTTCATCACCGTCGTCGGCCCCAGCGGCTGCGGTAAGTCCACCTTGCTGCGCTTGATCCTGGGCGCCGAACGGCCCACCCGCGGCAAGGTCCTGCTGGACGATCGCGAGATCGAAACGCCCGACCGGCATCGCGGTATCGTGTTTCAGAAGTACTCGCTGTTTCCCCACCTGACCGTGCTGGAGAACATCGTTTTCGGCCTGAATGCACGGGATCCGAGCTTGCTGCGGCGCTTCTGGCGGCCGTTCAGGTTTCGGGAGCGACGGGCCCGCCACCTGGACGAGGCGCGCAGCTATCTGGATCGCATCGGCCTCGCCGGTTCGGCCCACAAGTTCCCGCACGAACTGTCGGGTGGTATGCGGCAACGGGTGGCGATCGCCCAATCGCTGATCATGAAGCCGCGCATCCTGTTGATGGACGAGCCTTTCGGTGCGCTGGACCACGCGACGCGAATGGAAATGCAGCTCTTCATTCTGGAGCAATGGGAAGCCCACGGCATGACGATCTTCTTCGTGACGCACGACTTGGAGGAAGCCTGTTTCCTGGGCTCCCGGGTGGTGGTCCTGAGCCAGTACTATCAGACCGATGCGGGACCGGGGCAGGGCGCCAAGATCGTCGGTGACCTCGCGGTGCCGGGCGCCCATCCCAAACCCACCGATTTCCTCTACTCACCCGAGATGGGACAACTGGTGGCCCGCATTCGCGAAGAAGGTCTCGATCCCGATTATCTCCAGCACATTCGCGATTTCAATCTCACCCATCGCGACGCGTTTCGAACCGTGAACGAAAGGGAGTGGAAGCAAGATGCCTGTGAAAAACCAGCCTAAGTCGGGCCGACCGGCCTTTCTCGATCGCTTGAACGAGGCCTACGGTTTCCGCCGCAAGAACCTGGTGGTCCTGACCGGCGATACCTACGGCCTGTTCTGGAGCCCCGCGCGTCAGGCCTTCGTCTCGTTGGAACAGTTGGTGTTCGCCGAACTGGGATCCAAGTTCAACGCGGTTCGAATGGACATCGCTTCCGGTTTGAGTTTTCCCGACAAACGCACCGAGGCCGAAGTCTTTAGGGTCTGCGAATCCAAGGACGGGGTCTTCATTCCCTCCCATCGCATCAAATCCCTGCGCCGGATGCTGGAGAGCAGCACCCACAACCCCCTGCAGGCACTGGTGTTGTTGCAGGGCATCGGCGAGGCGTTTCAGCGCGTGCGCAGCCTGGAACCGGAGCTTCGGCCACTCTGTGCCGTGCTTCAGTTCAGTGGCGCCCTGTTTCCGACCGGAAACTTCGATCGGCTTTCGGAGCTGGATCGCCAGCGCCTGGTCTACTTTCTCAATTGGATGTCCGGTCCCGACTTTCAGGGCAGTCCCGAGCTGGTGCTTCTGGTGAACCACACCAAAGCCGAGATCAACCCCAAGATTTTGGCGCTGCCCAACGTGGCCCACCTCGAGATCAGCCTGCCGACCCGTGCCGAACGGGCCCACTTCGTCGATCACTTCGTCAAGAACCACACGACGCCGCGCATTGCCGGGGGACGTAAGGCGTTCGTCGAGGATACGGCGGGCCTGACCTTGAGCGACCTCGACGACCTGTTGCGCGTGGCCGAGGCGACGGGCAAGCGCATTACCCGCGATCAGGTGGTCGGCGAGGTGAACCGCATCGTGCAAACCCAGCTCGGCGAGATCGTGCGGGTCAAGTACCCGACCCAAACGCGCGCCGACATCATCGGCAATCACGAGACCACCCGCATTTTCGGCGAGTTGTTCCAGCGATGCGAGGATGTGGAAACGGCGGTGCCGGCATTCATCGTGTCCGGCCCCAACGGATCCGGCAAGACCTTCCAATTGGAGTGTTTCGCGGCCGATTCGGGTCGGGTGGTGATCGAGCTGTCGGGCATTCGGGGCTCCTACTTCGGCGAAACGGATCGCTTTTTCGAGCTGTTGCGGTGGCACCTGCTGACGCTGGGCAAGATTCTGATCCTGGTGGACGAGGCCCACACGGCCTTCGGGTCGATCCACGGCGGAAGCACCCACCAGACCGAAAAGCGGTTGGCGGGCAACGTGATCAAGATGATGAGCGACTCGCGGTTCTTCGGCAAGGTGGTTTGGGGCCTGATGACCTCGCGTCCCGACCTGCTGGATCCCGACATCAAGAGCCGGGCCCCCGTTCAGGTACCGATCTTCGATCCCGAAGGCGAGGTGCGCCAGGCCTTTCTGGCCGAGATGCTGGATCGCAAGAACATCGCGGTGCCGGAATCGCAGTGGCCGGACCTCATGGCGCGAACCGCCTACTACTCCGCTCGCGATTACCGCAACCTGACCACCGAGATCCTGGCCCAGCGACGGCATCGTCCGGAGCTGACACCGCTTGATGTGCTGAGTGGATGGAGCGCCAGCCGCAGCATCACCAAGCAGCGCGAACTGCAGTCCTTGATCGCGGCGCGGCACTGCAGCTATCCAGCGCTGCTTCCGGAACGTTACCGAAGCCTGGGCGATGCCGAGATGGTCCAGCGCATCGAGGCCATGCGGCACCTGCACTGACGGAGCTCTCCGGCTTCGTGCTCATCCGGAAAGGATCGCTTTGCAGCCGGAACTGGTTGCAAGCTTGGCGCTGGTCTAGTAACCCATCGAAAGGGCGCCGTAGCCGATGAGAAATGCGGGGATCGCGCTGTAGATGGTCGCTTTGATGGCGACTCGGGGCGCGAGGGCAATGGCCGGAAACAGTGCATCTCCGTCGTTGCTGATGGCATTGGCGAGCTGAGCCGACAGCGGAACGACACCGTTGATGTATAGGGTTGTCACCACGATCTGTGGACCACATCCCGGGATGAAGCCAATCACGATGGCCAGTAAAATACCGTATTGTCCGAGTTCCACGAAGTGGGCGTGTAAATCGAGGCCGGTAAAATACACCAGAAATTCATAAGATAAAAAACCAAATATGACCCACACCGACACGAAGCTCGTTTCGGCTACGATGGTTTCCTTGAGGTACTTTATTTCAGAATGATCGGCAAATCGTGCGGACCACGAGTCCAAAGGTTGGCAGATCCAGACGATGATACACAACAAGGCACCGAAGAATCCCAACCACTTCACGGGCTCCAGGTGAGCCCAAGTTCCGAATAGTGGGTTCAGATCGAATTGACAGGCCTCGAGGATACCGATCAAACTGGCGGGGGCCAACAATGCGAGAAAGGACATCACCATCCACGAGGTGAGACGTGGAAAGTCTTTCGGGCCATCGCCAAGGGAGCAAGGCTCCGATTTCATGTAGTCGCGGCCGTGCAACCAGTTGATGGCGATCCCGAAAACAATGCCGGCAGCCAAACTGATACCGTATACCAACAGGGCAATGTCGGGTTTTCTGGAGATTAACAAAAAGGCCGCATCACCCATCGTGGAAATCAGTACCGCGACCAGTGCCCCAAAACTCAATCCCCCATTCACGAACTGGGTTACTACGATAATCGCGCCACCGCACCCGGGTAACGCACCCAAAAACGCGGCCAAGGGTACCTGGACCGCACTGGAACCGTTCAAAAACCGGGTCAGATCCGACTTCAAATAGCGATCCAACGAATAAAAACCGGCCAGGGTAAGGGCGACGAAAATACTGACACCTATATATGCGTCACTCAAGGTGTTCACGATCATGTTGAACATGGCCGGGTCATAGCGCTGGACGAAGAACAATAGGACCAACAGCACACAAAAAAGGGAAATGCCGTTGGGATAGGATTCCGGCACGGTGTCCAGTATGGGAAAGGCTTTGGACGCGTTTATTTTTCTCAATATCCAGGTGGTCATTGAGTGATTGTCCTTTTCGCTCCGAATGTCGATCGAACTCTTTGGCCCAAGCCGAACCCGTTACCTCTCTGCGTCTTCGACCGCGTCCGACACGAGGTCTACCTGACCCAGCGTCGTCATGTGTCTGTCGAACCCATCATCCGCGAGATCGCGACGTGTTGGCGTCACATCGGGCCTACCGTGGCGTAACCCGCAAATAGTGAACCCGTGGCCCGGAGCAATTCGCCCGCGGGTCTTCTGTCGTTTGATAGTAGGACTTGGTTTGGAGAATATCATTGTGATGCCACTATGAAAAAGACAGCGGGCGGTGATGGCACTTCGGACAATCAGCCCCATGTCGCAGAGGGCCCTGGATAGTTTTCCATCACCGCCAATTAGAACCGTGTCCCCGTTTTTCGCGACTATGCGTTTTAGGAATTGCCCATAAACTCGATGTGTCGAAATAACGATACTGGCTTTTTGAGGAGCGGAATGGTTGGAGATTTTTTGGGCGCATACGAGTTGGTCATCTCGCAATATCGGGGGCATGTTGTGCCCTCGAACGCGATAAAACTTGAGGCCTAACAGGTTACTACAGCGGATACACCACTCCCAAAGATTGTGGATAGGGACACTCGCCCTGTTTCGTCTGAACATTCTTGGTTGCCCAAATGTTTTCAAGAGAATTGGTTGAGTGATTTAGCCCCAAAAAACGCGGCCACGACCGCCAGGATCGCCACGGAGAGAATGACGAAACCAACATTGTGGTGTGGGCTTCCTTGTGGATCATGTCCTGGATGAGCCAAAACCTCAGTTGCAAAGAAAAACACAGATGCCAACGCACTTAGATAGTGTGTAAAACGCATAGGGCCTCCTTTAATTTTTCCAAACTTCTCATAAACACCAGAAGCTGTCAATGATTTTGAGACGCTGTATCAAAAAGATCTGGAGCGCCTACCCGAGGCATGTGCCCTGGCCGCCTGGCAGGTTTCGAAAAATATTGGTAAGATGTTATAAATGAGTTACTTGTGAGGTTTTGGTGTCGCCCCGGTTGAGTGAGTCCAGCAAACCTTCGGGCAGGTGCGAATCCGGAATTTGACGAAACATGCAGGTCAACATCTTGGATGCGCGGCGAACGAAAGTACCATCGGTCATTCGAGAAATCGGGAATACGGGATCCGAGGACGGTTCAACCATTCGTGTCAATCTGTGTGATCCGTGGACAGACTTTATAGCCAAAGATGAGCCAGAAAGGGATGGCTTCTTGGAAGTGAACCACGGCGATGCTTATCCTGGCTTCCGGAATTCCTGTTTTCCCGATTTCTTTTGCGACGGCAAGGCCGATCCCGGGTTGAAACACCACTATGTTTCGAGGTCGAGATGCTCTCCGAGATGACGGCCGGCAGGGAGCCATGGGGTCAAGCGACGGGCTCGGAACTGTTTTCGTGCCTGGCCTTTAGGCGTTGCAGCGCGGTTTCGGCGCGTGCACTCATGACCGGTCCGAACAGGTTCACCATCCTGTCGCGGATCTCGGGATCGGTGGCCCGGGTTTCCATGGCCCAGGTCAACCGCACGGTTTCGGGAGTGACGGGTTCCAGTTCGATGGTCATTCTGGGCCGCAAGGGCTCGAAGGCGCCCTCGGTCGTGAAGGACTGGTTCAGTTCACAGCGCACAACTTCGATTACGATGTCCGCGGTTTCGGACGGCGGCACCCGGACCGTTTCCAGGTAGGTTTTGCCCACGTCGCCGTGGTTCCGATCGTTGTGGGAACGGATGGTGACCACTTCGGGAAACCACTCACCGAAGTGCTCCATGTTGATCACGTAGGTGAACAGGGGGGCGATAGGGCATTGTATTTCGATGCTTTGGCGGGCAAGTAGGGACATGTGGCGAACACCTCGAAGAGTGGAATGCCGGAGGCCGCGTGAGCTCCCGGTGGGCCTTCATGTTACTTAATTGAAAAAAGTAGAAAAATGATCTGTAAATGAAATGATTCTTCAAATAATATGAAGAATATGGATGTGATCAAGTCGATGAGGGTCTTCCGCGAGGTGGTGCGCCAAGGAAGCATGACCGGCGCCGCCCATGCGCTGAACCTGGTGCCCTCGGCGGTGAGCCGGCACGTTCAGGAATTGGAGGCCCGCTACGGCCGGCAACTCCTGTTGCGGACCACGCGGTCGATGAGCCTCACCGAGGCCGGGCGCCGATTTGCCGACGAGTGCGATGCGATTCTTGCCCGTATCGAGGCGCTGGACCGGGAGACCGCCAATCGGAACGACGAGATCACGGGTCAACTCCGGGTGACGACGCCGGTCGTGTTGGGGCGTCACTACCTGGCCCCACTTTTCGGGCGTTTCCTACGACGCCATCCCGGGCTGAAGCTGTCCTGGCTGTTGGTCGACCGCTACGTGAACCTGGTCGAGGAAGGTTTCGACCTTTCGGTTCGGGTGGGCAGCCTGACCGATTCAAGCCTGCGGTCGCGCCGATTGGGCGAGATGCGGGTGAGGGTCGTGGCAAACCCGACGTACCTCGAAAACCAGGATGGGCCCAAACATCCCAAGGGTTTGCGGGAGCACGTCTGCATTTCCAAGAGTTCCACGCGCAGTCCCCGGCGCTGGGCCTTCCAGGGACCGGAAGGCGTCTTTCACGTCACCATCCAACCGGCATTGGAAGCCAACGACGGCCAGACGGTGTGCGACTTGGCACGTGCGGGAACGGGGATCGCCCGCTTGCCGGATTTTCTGGCGGACGAGCACCTCGCAAGCGGCGAGTTGGTGGCGTTGCTGGAGGACTTCGAGATCAAACCCCAACCCATTGCGCTGGTGTACCCCCACGACCGTTTCATCACGCCGGCCCTGAGTGCCTTCATCGAGCACCTGGCCGCGCATTTCCCGGATCGCGGAAACCCCGACCGAAAGCGGTGAACCCGCTCCGTTGCCAACCCGGCTTCGTGGGGAATCAGCGGATTTTTCTCTTGTGAAACGAAGTTGCACGGAGTGCCCGAATGCAGAGAGATTCGTCGTGCTCGGTAGGTTCATCCGCCGGATGAACTTTTCGAAGCGAGCCAATCGCGCAGTAACCGCAAGCCGAGAGGGTCGTCGTGCAGGGCCGGTAAGGCCAGGTAGGTCCATCGGCCGGATGAACTTTTCGAAGTGACCCATGTGAGGAGTTCCGGCATGCTTTGAGGGTCGGCGCAGCGGTAAGTTGGGCACGGCCGGTAGGGCACGGCCGGTAGGGCCGCTGGCCCGACACTTCGAAGCGATCAAGGCTTCGCAAGGTCAAGTGGTAAAAGAGCGAAGCAGATAAGTGGGGCGTCTAGATCTCCCGATGATCGATTTTGATCTGTGTTAGGTCGCTTCGATTGGTGGAGCAGGGCCTTACGCCCCTCTCACGTTGCGGCGACTGTGGAATTTGTGACTTCGGATTGGGCCCGTGGGGGAGATTCGGTGCTCCGCTCTTTGGCGTAATTGGTTGTTGTTGCTTGGGTTGCTTCGACGCGTCGGCCCAGCGGGCCAACCTACAGGCACGACGCCTCTCTCACGATGCGGGAACTGGCTACCGAACCCCTCCGATGTGTTGGCCAGCCTGGTCGGACGGAAGCATGCAGTTCCCGTATTTTCGTAAGTGGTTCCAGGCCTGTAGGTTGAGCAGCCTGCTCAACCATTCGAAGCGACTTGTTTTCGGCGCGAGGCTAGAATCGAGGGAGTTGGGTTCTTCGTTAAGGTTTGCTCGCTTGAGTGGGTCGCTACGCTCTTTTGCTCGATTTCAGCTCGGAACTGCCGTCGCTTCGATTGGTGGAGCAAGCTGTTCCACCTACAGGCACCTCGACTCCCTCTCAATGCGGGGACTGCCTACCGAACCCCTCCGATGTGTTGGCCAGCCTGGTCGGACGGAAGCATGCAGTTCCCGTATTTTCGTAAGTGGTTCCAGGCCTGTAGGTTGAGCAGCCTGCTCAACCATTCGAAGCGACTTGCTTTCGCCGCGAGGCTAGAATCGAGGGGGTTGGGTTCTTCGTTAAGGCTTGCTCGCTTGAGTGGGTCGCTACGCTCTTTTGCTCGATTTCAGCTCGGAACTGCCGTCGCTTCGATTGGTGGCGCAAGCTGGCCTGAGCGGCCCTCTCCTCCTACAGGCACGACGCCTCTCTCACGATGCGGGGACTGTGGAATTTGTGACTTCGGATTTGGCCCGTGGGGGAGATTCGGTGCTTCGTTCTTTGGCGTAATACACTTCCGTTTCAAGGGTTGCTTCGACGTGTCGGCCCAGCGGGCCAACCTGTACCATAGAGTTCAAGCTCTATGGTTAATATTCAGTTCGTCACAGCCGTAGCCTTTTTCTTTTTTTGCTTCTTTTTTTCTTTTTGTGGAAACTGTGAATCTTGTGGAAAACTTTTTAGGTAGACGGTTAGGCGACTCCGGCCGGCCGACCAGAGTCGCCGGGTGAGATGAAGCCTTCGACCAACCTGAGCGCCCTGGTGGGTAGCTCGTCTGTAGGATTTTGCTCATCTCACCCTTTCCACACCGTTGAAAACCGCAGACTATCTGGGATTCTTCAAGTCCGTGTTTTTGCAGGTTTGGCTTTTGCGGTGTGTACCGTCCTTCACCTCTTCGGCATTGTGGAGGCTCTTCATGACCAAGACCCTAACCGCCTGGACCGGCATTGACGTTAGCAAAAACACCTTCGATATCGCTTATGTTTCCACCGAGAAAGGCGTCCCATTCGAGAAAGACATCCCATTTCACCGCATTCCCGCTCGTAAATTCCCAAGGACTCTCACAGGGGCAGAAGATGCCTTGACCTGGCTTGATGAGGCTCTTGGGTTTCCCGAACCTTTCAAAGAGCATGTCTGGGTCGTGATGGAGGACTGTGGAAGATACGCCGAGGAATTACGTTTGTGGCTGTCGATGAACAAGGGGCCATCCATCTGTATGATCACCCCCTCGCTCACGGCCGCTTACGCAAAAAGCCGAGGTCTTCGAAATAAAACCGATCGGGTGGATGCTCGATTGCTTGCCCTTTTCGGTCAAGAACGCAAACCTAAAATTCAAACGATTCCGAGTCGGACCTATCAGATTCTCAAGGACTTGTGGCGATGCAGGCAGGAGTATGTCGAACTCCAGGTAGCCGAGGGGAATCGGGCAGGTCAGCCGCTGCAAATCGAAGCGGTTCAGAAGATTCGAAAAAAACATCTCAAGGAGCTACAAGACCATATCGATCGGGTCGAGAAGGAAATCAAAAAGCTTCTCAACCGGACCCCAAAACTCAAGAAGGATGTGGACTTGTTATGCACGATAAAAGGGATCGGTTTCCTCACTGCTGTAATGGTCATCGCTGAAATGGGAGATCTCCGAAGATTTGCGCGAAGCCGCCAAGTCGGTGCATTTGCAGGGTTAAACCCGTCAAAGTTCGAATCGGGGACCTCGGTGAAAAAAACGACGATTATAAGTCGCAAAGGCTCAGCGGTACTGCGAGCGGGGCTTTACATGCCTGCGCTGACAGCCTGCCGTTTTAACGAACAAATGAAAACATTCTACGAGCGGTTGATACGCAAAGGAAAGTCGAAAAAGGCCGCTGTCGTGGCGGTCATGCGCAAATTGTTGGTGCTCATGCGGGCAATTCTAAAAACAGGAGTTCCGTACCAGGAGGATTTTCAAAAGTGTGCGTCTGCGGAAAAGATGTGCAAAACCTGACAAGATTTCCGCATTCCTCCCCCAATTTTAGGGTTGACACACAACAGACTATCCTACAGGCACGACGACCCTCTCACGATGCGGGAACCTTGGACCTTGTGGCTTTCGATGGGGGTCGTGAGGGAAAAGGGCGGCTTCGCTCTTTGGCGTAATACACTTCCGTTTGATGGGTTGCTTCGACGCGTCGGCCCAGCGGGCCAACCTACAGGCACGACGTCTCTCTCTGTATGCGGGAACTCCGCTTCTACCTGAATTTTTGACCCGAGACCCAGCGGTTCAGGGGTAGGTTTCGTGTTGCGGCAGGTCGTCGTGGATGCGGCACCAGGTCGGTTTGGATTGCGTGAAAATATGCATCTCCGGTGCCGGGATGTCGCCATCGTCGAGAACCCCGAGTGGGATCGCCACGATTTCGGCGTGTTCGATCGATTCGAACCAAACGGGACAGCCGCAAGTGGTGCAGAAGCAGCGAAGGCCCCTGCCGGAATTGAACTTTTGGATATCACCTTGGCCGTGAACCTCGAGCGTGGCGCTCTCGGCCATGGCCCAGGAGGCGGGGGAGGTGCCCGCGTACTTGGTGCAATGAACGCAGTAACAGAATCGAGATGCGCGCAACGCGCCGTGAATGGTGAATTGAATCGATTTGCACAAACACGAGCCGTGAATCATGTGATGACCCCCAATCGCCGGATGGTGGTGTTTGCCGCAGGGTTTCGATGTTTCCGGTTTCTTGTTCAGGGACAAGGTATCGCGTTTCCTGTCGTGGAATCAAGGCAGCCGAGGATCCAAACCCATGTGCCGAATCGGTGGCTTGGGCGAACCTGGTGGTCTTGCAGGCTTCTTCTGAACACCGTGCTCGATCGCGCTACAGGCAACTGGCCGTCCGGACCAACATGAACAGGTCGCTTTCGCGGTCGGACCACATGCCGGCGAGGGTCGTGAGATCGGCCATCGTGATGCCCGTCGGGTCTGCCACGTCCAGGTCCTCACAGTCCTCGCGGCGCGTGTAGTAGATCGCGAAGGGGTCCTGGTTGTCGTTTTCGCTGTAGGAATAGGTGCAGTGGACCGTGCCCTCCTGATCGATGACGAAGGCCGGGAAGCGCACGTCGAAATCGCCCTTGTCCGTCACGAAGCGGAGGCTGCTCCAGGAGTCGCCTCCGTCTTCCGAGTACTTTCCGGCCAGGTCCGCTTCCGGGTTGCCGTTGTCCGTGTTGAAGTCGCGCTCGTCCTTCCAGAACAGCCAGATCAGGTCTTTGGGCCGGTTGTACACATAAAACGAAAAGCGGCTGCGTTCGCCCTCGGACAAGATCTGGCCCTCGGTCCAGTTCTGGCCGGTATCCGTGGACTTGATCCACCAGATGTCGACGACGAAGGGATCGCCGAATTGAGCCTGCATCCAGGAGACGTGGAAATCGCCGTCCCGGGTCACCAGTGACATGGGATCCCACTGATCGCCGTTGCCGCCCGCCACCAGGACCTCGGTCCAGTTGGCGCCGCCGTCGTTGGAAATCACGCCGTAGGTGTCCCAGTGCACTTGCGGGCGATTGTCGCGCCACACGATGATCAGGTCGTCGCCGTCGGTGCCGGTGAAATCCGCTCGGGGAAAGGCCGAATTGAGGTTGTCGTCCAGACTGAGCATCGTCGGGTTGTCGAAAGTGATGCCGTTGTCCGGCGACCGGTTGTACCAGGCCTCGGCCGGCATGCCCTCCTCCTCGGGGTGACCGTCGTGCCACATGATGTGCACCCGGTTCTGGCGATCCACCGTGATGATGGGCGAGTTGAATTGGTGACGCACCGCCGCCGAAACGACCTGGGGCTTGCTCCAGGTTTCGGCGCCGTCGTCGGAATAGGCGTGCCTCACCGTGTCGGTGGGGATCCGCTGCAGCCAGGCTACGTGAATGCGGTCGTTGCGGTCGACCACCACCACCGGGCTCACCGCGCCGTCGGTGGCCGGTTCGAAAAAGACCGGTTCGGACCAGGTGGCGCCCTCGTCTTCCGATTTTGAGAGGTACAGGTCGAAATTCAGGCCCAGCAGAATGAAAAAGAACGAGTAGATGGTGCCGTCGGAAGTGACACCCATGTTGGTGCCGACGCCGCCGCTCGATGAACCCCCGAGATTCGGAACCAAGGTTTCCTGGGTCCAGTAGGGGCTGGTTCCTTGTTGCGCAAAGACCGTCAGAACACAGAAACATCCACCGATAAGCATGCGGACCATGAACGACCTCCCAGTTGTCGATTTTTCCTGTGGACAGGTCAGGGCAGAAATCTGTTGAACGTGTCGGGTATTTCTCTGTGCCGATTAATTTGGGACGGGGCTATTTTTGAAAGGGGCTCGGTGGGTAGTCAGCGAAGCCGCGGTCGTGCTTTTTACGACACACGCATGAGGTCGAGTGTGGCTTCGTGAAAAGTAAAGTTCTCGAATATGTACTAGTGCTAGAAAATTTGAACATCGAATCTTTCGTGAAGTTGGGTTTGGTTTTTGGTTGATCGGTGAACCTAACTGCTCGCTTGTAAAAAGCGCGAGTGTTAAAATGTTTATCACCTCTTTTTCGCAACATCGGTTCACCCTCTCCCACCCGATCCCGTGGAAGGTCCAAGGTGAAGAAAAAGCGTACAGCGTTGTTGGGCGCCACCATAGGTCTTTTATTCGCCGTAGGTTGGATTGGCTTTGCAGTGGTCTTCCAGTCCTGGGGCCAGTCCGTCCGGCTCTCGAAGGGAGAGAAGCGGTGGCTCGAGGCCCACAAGGACCGCATCCTGGTGGCGCCCGACCCGATGGCGCCGCCCATCGATATGTTCGATGAAAACGGCACCCACACGGGCCTTTCCGCCGACTATCTGGCCATCATTCAGGAACGCCTGGAATCCCGGTTCGACATCGTGCGCCTGCCCACCTGGCATCATGTCTTGGAGGAGGCCAGGGCCCGGCGCGTATCGGTCGTCTCGGTGGCGGTCGTGACGCCGGAGCGGCGGGAGTACCTCGATTTCACCGTGCCGATCGTCACCATTCCCAACGTCATCATCACCAACAAGGCCAACACCGAAGATCTCGACCTGACGAAACTCGAAGGCCGGCTGGTTTCCGTGCCCGAGGGTTATGCCGTGCAGGAGTTTTTGACCCGCAATTATCCCCGCATCGAGATCGCCCCGGTCGCGAACAGTCTCGAAGGCCTTCGCAGTGTTTCCTTCGGCGAATCCGAAGCCATGGTGCTGGACCTGACCCAGGCCTCCTATCTCATCCAGGAACACGCCATCACCAACCTGCGGGTGGCGGGCGAGGTCGATTACGAACTCAACCTGTGTTTTGCGGTGCGCAAGGACTGGCCCCAACTGGTGAACATCCTCAACAAGGCGATCTCCTCCATCGACCACGAGACGCGCGACGACATTTTCCAGAAATGGATCAGCTTGACGAACATTCCCTGGTGGCAGACGCCCCGGTTCTGGAAGAAAGTATTTTCGTCCCTGATCCTGGTGTTCACGCCCATGCTGCTCATCCTTCTGTGGAACCTCACGTTGAGAAGGAAAATCAAGCGAAGGACCAGTGCGCTTCAAAAGGAATTGGAGCGGCGCCGCGAAGCCGAAGAACAATTGAAGATCCACAAGCAGGATCTGCGCACGATCGTGGCCGTCCGAACCGAAGAACTGCAAAGCCTGAATCGGGTCGCCAGCGTGACCGAAAAGCAATCGTGGCTCGGCGATCTGATCGACCTGATCCTGGAACAGGCATTGGCCCTGTTCGAACCCGCCGAAAAGGCGACGTTCTTCCTCAAGGACCTGTCCACGGGGCATTTCTTCATCGCCGCCGCCAAGGGGTATCCCCGCGATCAGTGGGAAGGCGTCTCGGTGACCAAGGAAGCCCTGGTGGCGCGATACACCGCGGAAAACTACATGCTGTGCGAAGGGATCTATCTGGTCCATCACACCCTGGGCATCTCGGGTGACGAGACCCTGCGGGGTTTCGACCGACCCCAGGCGATTCTGTCGATGAGTGTCGCCCACCGCCCCGACCTGGACGGCTTTCTGGTGCTGGACAATTTCGTCGATTCCCGTGCCTTCGACGATATCGACGCCCACAAGTTGTCATGGTTCCGCGAGCACGTGATCACCGCGGTCGTCAAAGCCCGGCTGCTGGAAAAAATCAACGATCGCACCATGGAGCTGGAACAGAAGAACCGCCAATTGGAGGACGCCACGCGCCAGTTGGAAGAGTTGTGCGTGACCGATGCACTCACCAAGTTGCGGAACCGGCGCTATCTGGAACAGACCATGGACGTGGATATCGCGCAGTCGATTCGGGCCTATGCCGGCGGTTCCCCGAAGGCCAACGGCGAGCGCCCCAAAAACGCCGACATCAGCTTTTTGATGTTGGACGTGGACCATTTCAAGTCGGTCAACGATACCTACGGACACGAAAGCGGTGACCGGGTTCTGGTCCAGATCAGCGAGTTGATGAAAAGGGTCTGTCGCGGAAGCGACTCGGTGATTCGTTGGGGCGGGGAGGAGTTCCTGATCGTGGCGCGCTCGGTTCATCGAGAGCAGATGGCGGTATTGGCCGAGCGCCTGCGCGGCGCCGTGGAACACCACGATTTCAATCTGGGCAACGGCCAGGTCATTCGACGCACCTGTTCGATCGGGTTCGCCTCGTTTCCGTTCCTGGTCTCCTGCCCCGAAATCTTTTCTTGGGAACAGGTGGTCAGCCTGGCGGACAAGGCGCTCTACATCGCCAAAAAAAGCCAGCGCAACGCCTGGGTGGGTGTACACCCCATGGGCGATGTGGAGCCGAAAGCCTTTCTCGCCGGCCTGGTCAATCTCCAGGAAATGGTGTCCCAAGGAGGATTGGCCCTGGAGACATCGATCGCCGAGCGCTCGCGCCTCGTGTTCGTCTAGTCCGAGGGTCATCGGCCGAGTAACTGCTTGATTTGAAAGGCCCGCCGTTTCAGTATGAGGGAGTCTCCCGCCGGCTCATCGGACCGATGGGGAGCCCGTTATTTCCCCTGCCCGCTCGGATTCCAGGTCCGCGAGGCGTCGCAGGACCAGGTACAGGTCGTTGTCGTGGAAGGCCGTTTTCGTCCGAAAGCCCCGCTCTGCCACCTGGAATTTTTCTCGTGCGTCCGCGATCCTGCCGGCCGCCGCGTCGATGGCGCCGCGATGACTCAGAATGCGCAGGAAGACTTCGTGGTCCCCGTCGAAAAACCGCCGCAGCATCCGCTCGGCATTGGCGAGTAACGCGTTCGCTTCGCCGGGGCGATCGAGGGCGATGGCGGTCGCCGCCAAATCCACCCGTAAAAAAGCACCCCAGACCTGCTCCCACATGCCGAAGCGCTCCATCAGGTCGCGGGCCTGCTCCTGCAGGCGTCGTGCTTCCTCGAAATCGGCCAGGTGATAGGCCACGCGCCCGGCCAGGCGCAGGTAGAGGGCGGCGTTGGGATCCCCGGTGTTCGGGCCCTCCGGCATCTCGTTCAAGATTTCCTTGGCCAAGGAGGCCTGGCCGCGGCGCAACTGACACTCCGCCAGGGCCAGTCGCGTGTGTTCGGTGTAGTCGCCGCTCGGATCCAGGTTCTGGGCGCGCTCGAACAGGGAGAGCGCGATGTCGAATTCGCCGCGCCACATCGCCAACATGGCGCGCCGGGTCAACGGGTACACCCTCATGATATGGTCTTGGTTTCCAAACAGTTGATCCACCATCGACTGCTCGCGTTCGATGTAGGTCTCGGCCTCGGCCATTTGGTCGCGCAGCAGCAAAATGCCGCTCAATCCCTCGCAGACGGCGATCTTCGAAAAATGCGGATGGTCACCGGTTTGGCTCTGGAAGTGTCGCCATGCTTGGCGGTATTGTTCTTCGGCTTCGCGAATCTGGCCCTGCAGGATCAGCATATTCCCGTGATTGGTGAGAAGCGTGTAGTAGACCAGCGGATTGCTGTCGTGGATCTGGCAAAAGTTGTCCAAGGCCAATTCCATGAAGCCTTTCTGGTTCAGGAAGTCATTGGCGTTGTAGGCGATCCGCGAGAGGCCGTTGTAGGCGGCGCCGCGCTGCATGTTGTGTTCGGGCAAACCTTCCATCAGCTCGATCGCCCGGTGGAAGGCGATCTCCGCTTCCGGGAACCATCCCATGGACACCAGGGTTTGGCCGTACTCGGTGTTCCACCGGGCTTCGTCCTTCTTGTGATAGACCGGAAGGCGCTTGCGGGTCTCGTCCGCACGCTGGAGCATGTCCAGGGCCTCGTCCTCCTTGCCGTTTTCGCGCAGGGCCACCGCCAGTTGGCGCTTCAGGTGGAAGAGCAACCGATCCGGGTCCCGATCCAGCGATTCACGCAGCTCGAGCCCTCGCGCGAAGAGCTCCTCGGCCCGCTGGATATGGCCGAAACCGAGGTAGGTCTCACCCATGCCGAAATAAAGGCGGGCGCCGATCCAGGGGTAATCGCGCATGTCGGTCTCGATTCGGGCGATGCCTCGGTCGAGCATCTCCAAAACGGTCAGCGGTTTGTCGCGATTGAGCTTGGGGTCGGCATCGCGGAACATGCGGTTCAGGAATTCGGTGACGTTCATCGTCGCCTTGCGCTCGAGTTCCGCGATGTCGCGTTCGCGAATCGCTTCGGCGCGTTGTTGCAGGGCCGTCAAGGCCAGACCGGAAACGAGCAACATGATGGCGATCTGCATGCGATTGCGTTTGAGGAAGCGTTGCAGCACGTAGCCGAATCCCGCTTTCCTGGCGCTGACCACCTGGTTCTGTTGGAACCGTTTCAGGTCGCGGGTGAGCTGTTCCGCCGAACCGTAGCGTTCCTCCGTGGATTTGGCCATCGCCTTGGCGGTGATCGCGTCCAGGTCGGCCGGAATGCGCCGCCATGTCGGTAGCCAGCCCCACCGGTCCGATGTGGGCTCGGCCCGCTTTCGTTTCAGCATCAGGCTCGGTTTGATCGGGTTCACCGTGCAGATCTTTTCCTGCCACTCGTTGGGGTTGGTGGTCTTGAAGCGAAAGGGCAGGCAACCGGTCAGCATTTCGTAGAGAATGACCCCCAGGGAATACACGTCCGTGGCGGCGGTCAACCGTTCGCCGGAAACCTGCTCGGGGCTGGCGTATTCGGGCGTCATCCGTCCCTTTTCATCGAAGGTCTTGACCACCGGGGCGCGGGTTTGGGCGTCCAGAAAGGCGGCGATCCCGAAATCCAGCAGTTTGGGTTCCCCGTCGCGCGTGATCATGACGTTCGAGGATTTCAGGTCTCGGTGAATGATCAGTTTCTGATGGGCGAAGGACACCGCGCGGCAGATCTTGCCGAACAACTTCAGGCTGTCGTTCAGGTCGAGCCGGGCTTCGCGGCAATAGGTGCTCAGCGGGGTGCCGTCCACGTACTCCATGACCAGGTAGGGGCGGCCGTCTTCGGTGGTGCCGCCGTCGTGGAGTTGGGCGATACAGGGATGTTGGAGGGTGGCCAGGATTTGACGTTCCTGGTGAAACGCGCGCAACAGGCGGTCGGAGTCGAGCCCGGGTTTGACCAGTTTGACGGCCACGCGCATCTGGAAGTCGTCCTCGCGGGTGGCGAGGTAGACGACACCCATGCCGCCGCGACCCAATTCGCGTTCGATGCGGTAGGGACCCACGTGGGTGCGTGGCGGCTCTTCGAATTCGGGGTCGCCGGGGCCGGTCTCGAACGACTCGGCCTCGGCCAAGCGGCTGATCAGCGTGTTCAGGTATTCGGATCGATCGCCGCAGGCTGCCTCGATGAAGGGACGACGCTGGGGACGGTTCCTGGACATGGCTTGCATCAAAATGCGGTGCATCCATTTTTCGCGAGCGATTTCATCACCCAATAGGTCGCAGGAATCGTCGTCCCGGTCCGTGGATTGGTCCGGGGCCATGTGGCCTCCTTGAAAACTTCATAAAGTGGAAAATCATATGGCGGATACGAATAGATAAAAACGGCTAATTGGAGAGTTAGCCGAAAACGGTTAAACTCTATTTTACCTCAATTGTGTGAATAAGGGATCCCGCTCTCCAGGGGATCGAAACCCGCAATCCGTTGAATCACAACCGTCCGTAAACCCGAACCGTCCTGTGGCTCAAGTTTGGTTCGCTTTTTCAAACGGTTTCGCTTCAGTAAATTGACATGGCATCGCTCCACTGTGGCGTCCACCTGAATTCTGAACGATTTAGGCCGTCATATCCCGTTGTCGCAATATCTCCAATTTTCGCGAGGTGTGCGACAGGTCACGTACCCTGTTCTCAAAAGTAACAAGAGTTGATAGATTGCATCAACGGATGAGTAGGGCAATGGAGAGCCGTAGGATGAACGATCAGGATAACGAAGCGCTCACGCGCATGCTGAACGATTGGGGCGATGGCGATACCCGATACGTGGACGAGCTGTGGCCCCAACTGGCCGAGTCGTTGCAAAACATTTCGCGGAAAGTATTGAGAGAGTTCGTGTTCGCCCAGGGGCGCGGTGCCAGTTTGACGTCGCTCGACCTGCTGCACGAAGCCTATCCCAAGCTGGTGCGACATGGCGCCAACCCTTCGCGGGAGTGGCAGAACCGCAAGGAGTTTTTCGCGCTCGCCAAGAAGATCATGCTGTGCGCGTTGTTGGACTACAACCGGCGAATGCAGCGACGCGAGGGCAAGGACGACCCGGACTATCCTCTGGAAGACCTGCCGTACGACGCCAAGGCGGTGACGGCCGAGCACGTGATGAGCTTGGAGAAGTCCCTGGAAATGTTGGCCGAAATTTCGCCGCGACAGACCCAGATCATCAAGTTGCGTTTTTTCGAGGATTACACCATCGACAGCATCATGGAAGAGCTGGACATGAGCAAATACAAGGTGCAGGTCGAATTGAAGGTGGGGCTGGGATTTCTGCGGCGTAAAATGGCGCTGCCGGGAAAACCCGCGTAGCGCGTGGCCATCCAGCGGTCAGGTATCAGGTATCAGGTATCGGCTAATTGCGTGTGAATATGTGTCTTACTGTGGTTTGGCACCTGAAGCCCGATAACGTGCCCCTCCACCCAAACCACCTTGGGCGTTGCGGCCATTCCGCTTCTGGATTGGTACTAGCCGAACCCCTTGCCGATTTTGAAGCCATCCGACTGAAGACTGAGAGCTGACGGTGTGGCCGTCCAGCCGAAAAAACCCGGTGCCCGGGCTGGTTGGCAAGGCGTTCAAGGCTCCGATGGGACTTGTTCTAAGGTCCATGGCGAGAAGCCAAAGGCGACGAAGAGATGGGCCGACCTACCTGAAGCCTGAAAGCTGACAGCGTGGCCATCCAACCGAGAACTTCCGGTGCGAGGAAATCGCCCGATGTTGGATGGCCACCCATTACATGGTGGGGATGAGGGCGGTGATGCGATCGGCCTCGCGAATGCCCGACAGGTAAGCGCCGTGGACCGTGGCCGGGTAATCGGGGTGGGTTGCCTCGCCCGCGAAAAAGAGTTTGTCGCTCACGGGCGTGGCCAGGACGATTCGATCCTCGCGATCGCTTCCCGGGGGCAGGTACGAATAGGAGCCGCGCGTGTGTGGATTGGCGGCCCATCGCGTGACCAGCCAGCCGCGGGGCTCGGGAAAATCGGTCCCGTAGGCGGCCCGTAGGGAGCGCATCACGCGCGCCACCTGGCGGCGGTCGGGTTCGTCCTCCATATGGCGGGCGGTATCGGCGGCGACGAACGCCATCAGGGTCCGCGTGCCGGTGGCCGGGAACAAGTTGACGATGGCCAGGCCGCCACCGACGTCGTGTGAGAGAAAACCGAGGCCCTCGCGCTCGATCGGCCAAGGCCCGGTCAGGTCGAAGTCGAGCACGATCTTGTTGAGCAGGCCCATGCGCATGCGTTCGATGCTGCGCCGTTTCTCGGCGGGCAGGGGAGGGTTGAAGGCGATGTTTCCGGCTTGGAGCACGCCCAGGGAGACCGTGACGATTGCGAAATCGGCCTGAACCTCGGTGCGATCGGTGGTGACGGTGACGCCGTGGCCCATGTACCGGATGCCGGTGACGCGCTGGCTCGTGCGGATGTCGAGGCCCTCCGCCAGGATGTGGACCAGTTGGTCGTAGCCCTCGGGAAACACCACGTCGCTGCCGCGAAAGCTGCCGCCGTCCAGGAGACTGGCGAGCGAGAGTTCGTCGGGTTCGGCGGCGGCGTCGCCCCTGACGGTGGTGGTCAGCATGAAGTCCAGCACCCGTTTTTCGAGACTGGTCAACTGTTCCCCGGCCAAGACGCGATCCAGCGCCTCTTGGAACGAGATATCGCGTTCCAGTCTTTCGGCCAGGTAGTAGATCTCGCGCAGCAGGCCCTGCCATTCGCGGGCGTAGAGGCGCATGTCCCTTCGTGTCAGGGCGAACCCGTCCACGTCGAACAGTTCCATGTTCTCCTCGCTGGTGGCGTAGAGCTCGATCCCGTGCCTTTTCGCGAGTCGGGTCAGGGGATTGCCCTTGGGACCGTGGATCCACGACGCGCCCAGGTCCACCGGCATGCCCAGGGCGCGGTTGGTGAACACGCGGCCGCCGATGCGATCGGAGGCCTCGAATACCGTGACCCGCACGCCGCGATCCCGTAGGGTTCGCGCGGCGGCCAGGCCGGCCATGCCGGCACCGACCACCACCACGTGGCTGTCGCGCAGGCGGGTGGGCTCTTCCGCGACCCTTGGCGAACGATCGAGCGCGGTTGGGGCGCAACCCAAGGTCCATGTCAGGATGAGTAGGAGCCGGAAGGGTTCGAAATACCAACGCCGGCCCCGGTGCTGTACGTGCGAATGGAAAAACACGGTCGCCTCCTGGTGTTGTCGTTCGGCCGATCCATGGGGCTCAGGGTGGATCGTCTTCGGCCATACGTCGGCCGCACCCGTCGAAGCGACCAACGGCGCAACCCTGGAGGACCGGAGGCGGTCGCACGCGTATCGCGGTCATGGCGCCTCGAGCTGCGGGCGCGGATGCTGGGTGACGACCGTGGACGGCACCACCCGATGGGCGGAGATGCGTTGTCCCATGGTACCGCAGGACCGCGAATCTCGGGCGACAAGAATGGACGATGAGGATTCGCGCGACGCGGGGCCCCTTTTCCTGGCATAATGGGGCTCTACCCATCTCGAACGATCCACAATCAGGTCTCTTCTTGCGAACCGCAATGGTTCCATATCGTTCCATCGTTCGCTCCGGGAGCGGGCGACCGAACCGCCGATGACCGCCCGCCTCCAAACCGGGCCACGCGTGTCGCACGGCCCTGTTCGTTTTGGGTTTCGGTGCCCGACTCGTTCGGTGCCTCACTTTTTGGGAGTTCCCTGCCATGACGCAAATCGATCAGTTTGAAAGCGTGTTCCGCGCCGCCTACAAGGAACAGTTCCAGTTACGTGACATCGATATCCGCAAGGTGCTGGTCGTCTCGGATCTGGAGGGCGACGCGATTGCGACCTTCACCAAGGAGGCGCGCTCCTTCCTCTCGGTCTTGGAGGAGCGCGATCAACCGGAGTTCATTCCCTGCCCGGGGGCCTCCTACGACCGGACCACCGCTCTCCTGGAGCGGGTGGCCCAGATGAAACCGGACCTGATCTGCACCTACCGGAACTTGAAATCGGAGGCCTGGCAGTTCCCGCACAGTTTGGGCGAGTACCTCGACGTTCTGGCCCAAAAGACCGAAGTTCCGGTACTGGTGCTGCCTCACCCCCGAGGCGAGGACGGTCGCATTCCCGGCGATACCAACGAAGTCATGGCGATGACGGACAACCTTGCCGGCGAACATCGGCTCGTCAACTACGCCGCCCATTTCACCGCGCAAAACGGGACCCTGTTCCTCGCCCACATCGAGGACGAGAGCTATTTCGAGCGGTTCCTGGGCGTCATCTCCAAGATTCCCGAGATACCGACCGACGTGGCCCGGGAACGCATCCTCCAACAGCTCCTGAAGGAACCCCGCGATTACATCGCCTCCTGCACCAAGGTGCTGGGCGACGCCAAGGAGCACATCAAGGTCGAACCCATGGTTTCGCTCGGACATCGACTCAACCATTACCGCGAGGCCGTCGCCGCCCACGACGTGGACCTGGTCGTGATGAACACCAAGCACGACGATCACTACGCCATGCACGGCATGGCCTATCCGCTGGCGGTCGAACTCCGCGGTACGCCGTTGCTCATGCTGTAAGGAGCCCCGCCGCCCGTTCGCTTTCCCTGTTTCCCTGTCTCTCGAACCAACCATCGATCGCTGTCCCTCCGCGCCTCGTGCGAACCCTTTTTCGCGGTTCGCGATCGGGTGCGGGTGGAAGCTGTTTCAGGAGCCGAATCCATGCTCGCCGTACTCGCCACCGACCCTTCCGGACATGGGGCCCACGCGGTTTCCCAGAACATCACCTACGGGTTCACGGGAATCCTGATCGCCATGATCCTCTGCCTGGCCCTCGAGGAGAAACTGCACGCCAAGAAATCGCTGATCGTGGGCCTTTTTGCCGGCGTCTGCATGCTGCTCGGCGGCATCCTGCACATCATTCCGTTCGGGCAGGTTACGCTGCCCAACGGGCACCACGTTTCGATGCCCGTCTACATTCCCGCCGTCGATTGGGGGGTGATCGCGATCATCCTGGGATCCGGTATCTTCGTGGACGTCACGTCCCGTTCCGGTCTGTTCACGTGGATCGCGATCAAGCTGACCAAAGCCTCGGGCGGGGATTTGATGCGCCTGCTCTGGTATTACGGCCTGATGACGGTGATCTTCTCGGCCGTTCTCAACAACGTGACCGCCATGATCATCGTCGGTTCGCTCACGGGGGTTTCGCTCAAGCGCTTGGAGCAGAGTGACAAGTTATTGGGGTTCCTGCTCATCGAGGCCTTGCTGACGAATATCGGTGGCCTGTTGACGCTGATCAGTTCGGTCCCCAACATCATCGTCGGTCAAACGGCGGGTATCAGCTTCATGGCCTTTTTCTTCAAGGCCGCCCCTTTCGTGGTCATCGCCACGATCGTGACCGTCCTGATGGGCGCCAAGGTGTTCGGCATACAGAAGTTGATCGATGACGAAGAGAAAGAGAAGGCATCCAGCCTGGTCGCCGGATTCGATGAGAACGACGGTATCGACAGCCCTGGATTCTTCAAGTTCGGCGCGATCATGCTGATTGCCTTCATCGTCGTCATCGCCTCCACTTCGGTATTGCCGGTGGTCAAGGACCTGGGCATGGGTTTCGTGGCCTTGTTTTTCGCCTCCCTGATGTTGATTCGCTACAAGCACGAGGTGGACGAGTTCTACCGTGCGGTCGACTGGGACCTGTTGGGGTTCTTCGTGGCCTTGTTCGTCGTTATCAACGTGATGGAACACGCGCTGGTCTTGGACCTGATCGGTCAAGGGGTGACTGCCATGGTCGGTTCGGAGGAAGGTCCGCGCGGCACCAGCATCCTGTTGGTTGCCGCGGCCGGGTTCAGCTCGGTCACCGACAACATTCCCTTGGCGGCCATGCTCGCCAAGATCCTCGCATCCACCGGCACGGCGGGCGATTCGTCGCTCTGGTGGTCGGTCATTTTCGGCGCCAACCTGGGTGGCAATCTGACGCCGATCGGTTCCGCTTCCACGCTGGTGGCCGTGACCCTGATCTCCAAGTACAAGCTCAATCTCAGCTTCGCGGGGTTCGTCAAGAAAGCGGTGCCCTTCGCCTTCGTTCAGATCGTGCTGGCGATCGGGTATTTGCTCCTCTTCGGGTAGGGGAGGGGTTTTCTTGGTCGGGCATTTCGGTTGGGGGAGATTTTTTTCTACCACAAAGGTCGCGGAGGACACGGAGGATCGGATTATGGGTCATTATGGGTGGGGGATTTTTTTGCCATAGCGTGTGTAGAGCGATCGCTTTTTCTATTGACAAGATTAGCTGCCTGTAGAGATTTTTTCGAAACGGCCTATTTCGCCATACCGTTGTGATCGCGTGGAATCTGCTGGAACAAAAGCATTTCAGAATATTTCAGAAAGCTTCAGAAAAAATCCGGAGACTTCGCTTCATCTCGTGGCCTAGATTCGCTTTACGCCACTGAAGCCGTGTACCACGCGATGATGTATTAGGAGTGTTCCATGCTTTTTTTTCGTGGAGTGGGTTTCGTCTGCCTGCTTCTCTCCGGGCTCTGGTTCGTTCGCGCGGGCGAACCGGTCAGTCTCGTCTACCGCTACGACGTCGCCGGCCGCCTTCACGCGGTGACCTACCCCAACGGGGTCTCCGTCTACTACAGCTACGACCGCAACGGCAACATCACGGGGACCCGTCCCGATGCGCCCATTTGCTACGACGAAGCCGCCTTTTTGGCCGCATTGCCGGACTGGCCGGAACAGACGGTGTTGGATTTGATACCCAGGGTCGAATGTCCCGAGAACCTGCGATAGGGAGCGTGGCATGAAAAGCCTGACAACGATGTGCCTCGTGCTGATGGTCGCGATGCCGGTCGGAGCCGGCACCCTTTCCTGGCAGACGCTGAACCTCCCCACCTCCGAGCAACTCAACGGGGTTTGGCTCAATCGAACCGCGACGGCCGGCATCGCCGTGGGCAACGCCGGCACGGTGCTCTTTTTCGACGGCGCCGATTGGACGCTCCAAGACGCCGGAACCACCCAGGACCTGTTCGACTGCTGGGGCACGGAGGACGGCCAGTTCGCCGTGGGTGGCCGTGACCTGTTGCTGCATTGGGATGGCCAGGACTGGAATCCCCTCATCGAATCCTTTGGCGGCCTCGCGTTCGCCCCCGTGTACATGCCGCCCCAGGGTGGACACGTCTATTACGGACGACCCGGATTCGCCGATTTCTTCGGGTTCTGGAATCTCGACACCCACTCCGGGCTCGCGGTGCCTGTGGACGCACTGCCGCTGGCATTTTGCGGCGACCAGGAGCGCTTGACCATGGTCCTGCGCAACGGCGATGTCGTTCGCTTCGATGGAGAGACCCTTTCCATCCTTCACGACGATCCCGGCGGCATGAATTTCAATGGGGCCTGGATTCCGGAAGGCCACCCGGAGATCCTCTATGCCGCGACCGAGAACCAGGTCTTCGAGTACCGGGCCGGGACCTGGACCGATCTTGGCCTGCAAACCGCGGACACGCTGTTGGCCGTGGGCGGCTTCTCTCGCTTCGAATTGACCGCGGTGGGCTTCGATGCCGGCAACAACGGGGTCGTCTGGACTTTTGACGGCACGGATTGGCACGAGGAGACGATCCCGTCGGTTGGTGGATTGATCGACGTGTCGGTGCGCGCCCGGCCAACCGGCGCGCGCGGTGGCGGTTCCTCGAGCGAGCGCACGGTGCACTCGGTGGGTGAACAGGGTGGTGCCGTGAGTGCGACGGGAACCTTCGCCGGAACCGACCTTCGCATCACCAAGAGTGTCGCGGACCCTGTCGCCGACTCCGGTGAAACCTTGATCTACACCCTCCACGTGAGTAATGTCGGGACGAAATCCGCCCAAAACGTTTTGACCTCCCAGACGCTGATACCCTCGGACGGCGTCGACACGGGACCTCCCGCCATTCTGAATGGCGATTGCACCGTCGTGAACAATGGCCGAACGATCACCTGTTCCATCCCGGAACTGGGGCCAGGAATGACGGAGCGGATCGATATCACCGTCCAGGTGACCGGATCGGGAATCCTCGAGAGCACGGCATTGCTGATCGGTGCCGGGCTTCCTGATCACCACGATGGGAACGACCGCGTGACCTGTCCGGTACATGTGGCGCCGGCGACCGAGACGAACTCCAGTTGTAACCGCATCAATTCCCGCGAGCACGGCGATCCCGTCAATACCGCCAATGGGGAGTTGGTGTTGCGCGAGCCGGGTGACGATCGGCTCGAGTTGAGCGGTGAGTTGGATCTGGGCGGGCCTTTTCCGCTGTTTTTTCGCCGAACCTACGGCAGTGCACTGGGTCGCGACGGTTTCTTGCCCATGCCGCTCGGTCCCAACTGGAGCCATAACTTCAACTGGCGCCTGCTGCGGAACGGCGATCGGGTTTTCGTCGTCACCGGCGGCGGCATGCTCGTCTCGTTCACTCGAGCCGGTGAATCCCCATGGACACTCGAGGTGCCTCGATCCCTGGGTTACCAACTCGTGGAGCATCAGGAGGGCATGGACCTGGGCGAACCCAACACCGGCCGCGTGTTCCGCTTCGACGCCTCGGGTCGGCTCGTCCGCATTTTCGACCTCCACGGCGGCAGCCACACCATCGAGTATGCAGACGGTGACCAGAGGCCCGCCCTGGTATTCGACGGCTTGGGTCGCACCCTGTTCTTCGCCTACAACGACGATGGCTTTTTGGCACGGGTCACGGATGGATCGCGATCTCTGAGCTTTTCCTACACCGATGGGTTGCTCACCGAGGCGACCGACGTACTGGGCAACGTCACCGTCTACGACTACGACACCAACCACGCCGTAACCGGCCTGCTGACCGCGCGTCACGAGCCCATGAGCAACACGCCCTGGACCCAGACCTTCGACGCCGAGGGCCGCGTGGCGACGCAGACCGATGCCTTCGGGAATCTGCACGGTTTCGCTTACGACGGCACGACCACCACGGTCACCGACCCGTTGGGCCTGACCACCGAATACGTTCACGATGCGGGTGGCAACCTGCTCTCCTTCAGCGATGCCAGCGGCGCGACGGTGAGCTTCGCCTACGATGCCTTCGACCGCCGGACCTCGCTGACCAGTGCCCGGGGCAAGGTGCGCACCTTTTCGTACCACGCCGATCACCGTCTCGCGGAAGTGACCGACGCTTCGGGGCATCGCACCGCGTTCACCTACCAGAACCTGGACTTCCTGGGCATGACCTTCCCCCGAGTTGCGACCATCACCTATCCCGACGACAGGGTGGAGCGACGGACCTACGATGACGACGGCAACCTCGTCGAGCGCGTGGATCCCGCCCAAAACACGACCACCTACCTCTACGGATCGCGCGGCCTGGTTACGCGCAGGACGGCTCCGGACGGAACCCAAACCAACTATTTCTATAATCCGAATGGGACGCTGAACCGAGTCACCGTGCCTTCCGGCGCCAATACCGACTTTGCCCACGACACCTTTCGCCGCCTGTCGACGGTCACCCGGGGCAACGAGAGCCGGGCCTTCGATTACGACGCCAAAAACCGGCGTATCGGCATGACCGACGAATCGGGCAACAGCGTCAGTCGCACCTACGACGCCAACGATCGGCTCACGGGCTTCCTGGATTCGTTGGGCAACGGCGCCGGCTACGAATACGACGGCATGAACCGGTTGACCGGCGTGCGCGATGCCGAGAACCAGCTCACCTCGTTCGATTACGACGAACGGGGCCTGTTGCGCGGCAAAACCGCCCGTGACGGGACGTCCATCGTGTTGGGCCACGATGACGCCGGTAATTTGGATCGGTACCAGGACGAAATCGGTGAGGTTTGGACATTGGACTGGGACGGCGATCTACGACTCACGGCCGTGACGGACCCGCTCGGTCAGGTCACGGAATTCGGTTACGACGATCGCGGCCACCTCGCCACCCGGCGCTCGCCGAGCGGGGCCCTGTTCCGCGTCGAGGTCGATGGCAGCGGTGGGCTGGGCAATCTCGTCGATCCCCTGGGCGGGACCTTCACCTGGCAGTACGACGACAGCGGCTTCGTTTCGGAAATCCACGCGCCAGGCGGCCGCCGCGCGCAATTTCATCGCGATTCGCGCAACCACTTGATCGGGATCACCGATCCCGAGGGGCACCGCTGGGACCTTCCCGTGGACGGTGAGGGACGCCGCACCGGGTGGCGCGACCCGTTGGGCAACGAAGCGACCATCGAGCGCGACAACCGAAACCTGGTGTCGCGCATCACCCTGCCGGGTGGCATGGGTTCGATCGACTACACTTATACCGCCAGCGGCTTGCCTACCGGCATCGACCATTCCGACGGGACTTCGCTGTTCCACGTCTACGACGCCACAGGCCGCCCCTTCCTTGGAACCGGCTACGAAATGGCCTACGATACGCGCCACGACCTGATCGGCAGCAACGGGCTGGAGATCGGTCGCGACGTGGAGGAACGCATTCAATCCGTCACCTACGCACCCGGGAAGGTGGTGACCTACACCTACGGCGACCGCGGGCTGCTGACCGGCGTGAGCGATTGGAACGGCGGTTCGATCACCTTCACCCACGACGCTGCCGGCCGGCGAACCAGTGCCGTCCGCTCGAACGGGACGACCACCACCTGGGGATTCGATGCGGATGGCCGGGTGACTTCGATCGACGACGGCGCCTTGGCCTCGCAGACCCTGACGCGAAACGGGTTGGGCCATGTCACCAACATCGTTCTGGATGTGCCGCAGCCACCGCAAGGAACGGTGCTGAACGAGCAATTCGGTTTCGATGCGGCCGGTCAGGTGGTCGCCTACGATTACGACGCCCTCGGTCGGGTCCTGAGCGACGGCACCCGCAGCTACACGTGGGACCTGGCCGGCAGGCTCACCGAGTTCACGGAGGGATCGACGGTCTCTTTCACCTACGATGCCTTCGGCATGGTGCTCGGCCGCACGGAAGCCGGAAACACCCGCGAATTCGTGTGGAACTACGCCATGGGCCGGCCCGTGGTCGGCGTGGTCCGAGAAGGGAATGCCGACGTGCGCTACTTCGTGCACGATCCAGCGGGACATCTGCTCTACAGCATCGAGGCCGATGGAACCCAGCGACGCTTCCATCACTACGATCACGCCGGCAACACGCTGTTTCTGACCGATGACGGCGGGCTCGTGACCGACAGCTACAGTTACACCCCGTTCGGTCGCGTGATCGCCCGTTCCGGGCTGACGGACAATCCCTTCACCTTCGGCGGTGAATTCGGGGTCATGGAACAGAGCGAAAGCGGGCTCTACTCGATGCGGCGACGCTTTTACGACGCGGGCTCCCGGCGTTTCCTGTCGCGCGATCCCGAGCCCAACCGTTTCCTTCCCGACGACACCAATCCCTACCAGTATGCCCGCAACAATCCCTTGTTTTTCGCGGATCCCTCGGGGCTGTTTCCCGAGCCGGTCGGTACCTCCGGTGCGCGCATGAACGACACCGCCCTGGGGATTCCCGGTGAGCCCGTGACCATAATGATCGAACCCACTCCGATGCTCCCTGGGCCCCTGATTCAACCGACGGATCGAAGACCATCCAGACCCCCCGTGTTGTTCAGGCAGGACAAGGATCCCGGCGAGAATCGAGAGGTGCGAAGCCGAGGCCCGATCCTGATCGATCCCTTGACCGGGGATCCCGATATCTCCGGTCCACGTGAGGATCTTCTACTTTGGACCAAGGTACAGGCCAGAAGCGGTGAGATCAGCCAACAGAGGCGCCGTTGGTTGATGCGGGAACTCCAGGATTCCCATTTGGAACGAGCCGAGAACGCCAATCGGGTGACGATCGGCGACGACTGGCGGAGTATCTACGAATCGGACGGCAGCATCTTGCCGCCACCCGGGCTTCCGGAGTTGGCGTGGCCTACGCCCATGCAGCCCCCACTCGGTCATCCGGTGGGGATTCTGGAGGGCTCCCGGCTGCAGAGGGAGGATCGCCCCAACTGAGCCTGCAAAAAATCGCGTTGGCGCCTTCGCCGGTAATCCGTGCATTTCCAGCGAAGGTACCCACCTGGAGCGAGATGCGGGAACGACCGGAGTCGGCGTGCGTGATTCGGCCGTGATATAACCTTAACTAGGACATCCGACATCCTAGGGGGTTATGTGACCACGCCGCTCATGGCCGAAGGCCCTCGGCTCATGAAGGTTTTCCATTTCGCCGAGTGCGCCTTTTCCACCCGGACGCTGACGCTCTCTCACCGCGGCGAACCGCTGAAGCTGCGTCCGAAGACGGCCGAGCTGCTGTTTTTTCTGTTGGAGCACCGCGACATCGTGTTGGACAAGGAGACCCTGATTCGCGAGGTCTGGCGCGGTACCGCGGTGACGGAGGACGTGGTTTTCCAGGGCATTCGCGAGTTGCGCGCGGTGTTGAAACCCTGCTTCGATGCATCGCCCATCAAGACGTTCCCCAAGCGCGGCTATCAATGGGTGGTTCCGGCCACCTGGGTCGACGATGCGGAGGACCCGTCGCGTTCGGCGCCCACCTCCGCTGATTCCGTTTCTTCGAACTCGTCGATATCCGAACCAGCAGTGGACTCACCGGACATCCCGGCGGAACCGGCCGCCTTGCCGAACCAAAATGCCGTGGCTCGGCGGATACCGCGCCCGCTCATGGCGGCCGTGGCGGTAGTCGCCGTGCTTGCGGTCGGGGCCCTGTGGTTCCGCGGTTTGGAGCGCAAGCCCGAACCGCGCACGCTCGCCGTGCTCTCCTTCAGCAACCTGGACGGTCGAGCCGATGCCGATTGGCTGCGCGTCGCCATCCCCGAAATGTTGCGGGCCGAGCTGAGTCAACCGGACCATATCCGAGCCGTATCGGGAGAGCTCGCCGCGCGAGGGAGCCGCGAATGGATGTCGGAGGAGCAGGGCGCCGCGCCGCGCCAGATTCGCCAAGTGGGCCGCCTGACCGCGAGCGACCTGGTCGTCGGCGGCAGTTACCTTCATCAGGGCGACGCCTTGCGCATCAACGCCGACCTATACGACCCAATTTCCGGTAAAGCGCTGTTCACGAAGTCCACCACGGGGGACCCCGATCGCTTTTTGGACATGATTCGCGAGCTGGGCGCGGCCTTGGCCGAAGATTTGGGTGCCGACCCTGAACGCGGCGGTCCTGGTGACGAACCGGATTCGCTTCCCGACACCCGCGAGGCGGCCGAGCATTACGCGCGCGGCCTGGATTTTCTGCATCGCGGCATGCCCCGAGCTGCGGTGGCAACTTTGGAAAAGGCCGTCTCGCTCGCGCCGCGGTTTCCGATGGCCCACGCTCGCTTGGCGGAGGCCCTGGAGGTCATGGGGCGCGATCAGGCGGCCCGGGACGCCGCCAACCGGGCGTTCCTCTATCTCGACGATCTGAATCCGGAAGCACGGCAACGGGTCGAAGGGATGCTGTACACTTCGCTGGGAGATCACGACGCCGCCATCACCACCTACCAAAGGCTCCACGAACGATTTCCCGACGATACGGAGTTGCGTCACAAGCTGGCGCGCGCGCTCATCCGGGCCGGTCGACCCGCCGAGGTGGCACCGTTCCTGACCGGCACCGAGCGCGATTCCGCGACGCTCATGTTCGCCGATCTGCTGCGCGCCGAGGCGGGTTGGGCTCTTTCCGATTTCAAGGCGATGAAACGCTTTGCCAACCATGCCACCGTCAAGGCACAACTGGTGGACACGCGCTACTACCTCGGCAAGGGGATGCTGTTGCGTTCGATCGCCGCGCGCAATCTCGGGGAGCTCGACGAGGCCGATACCGATGCCGTCGGAGCCGAGGCGCTGTTCACCGAGCTGGCCGACGAGGGCGGCAAGGCCCTGGCGATCCTCCAGCGGGCCAACGTGCTGTTGGCACGGCGGCAGTACCACGAAGCCGATCCGCTGTACGTCGCGGCGGCCGAGATGCTGGATCGGATCGGCTACAAGCGCGAACTGGGTTCGGCCTACAACAATCGGGGCAATATCGCCCAGAAACTGCGCGATCTATCCGCGGCAAAAAACCACTACCAACGGGCGCTCGCCCTCTATCGCGAAACCGGCCAGAAGAAGCGTCAGGCCAACGTCCTGACCAATTTGGCGGCCCTGGCTCGCGTCGAGGGCGCCAACGAAACGGCCCACGATCGCTATGACGAGGCCGTGTACCTCTACAAATTGGTGAACGACATGGGCGGCCTCGCCAACGCCCGCGCCAATCAGGGGATATTGTGGGTGCGCATGGGGCGTTTCCCTCAAGCGCGGGAGGCGCTCGAGGAGGCGGTGACCCATGCGGCCGCCTCGGGGAAACAGGACGCGCTCGGCAATTACCTCTCCAACTTGGCCACGATATGCCGCATGCGGAACGATTTGTTGGCCTCGACCTCCTATTTGGAACGTGCGGTCGAAACCTACGCCGATCAGGGGAATTCCCGAGCCCTGGCCAAAACCCTGTTACGGTTGGGCGATTTGAGGAACGAGATGGGGGCGCTCGACGGGGCCCAAACGGCGATCGACCGCGCCCTGGCGATTTACCGCGACGAGAAGATCGCGCTGGGAGTCGCCCTGTCGCACATGCGGCTCGCCGAAACCGCGCTGTTACGCGGCGACTTCACCCGTTGCCAAACCCTGGTTCGCGAGGTCGAAGCGAGTTTGGCCGCGGAGCCGGAATACAAACCGGGCTCCATCGAGTTGCAGTTCCTGGTGACGCGGTTGGCCCTCGCAATGGGACGGGACGGCCTGGCGCCCGCCCAGCGAGCGGCCTCGTTGGCCGCCGAACAGAAAAAGAAGGCCTACGTGATTCAGTCCCTGGATGCGCTGCGCGCCGCCTACCTCCGGGCCGAGCGATTCGGAGACGCCTTCGCCGTGCAGCGACGACTCGTCGGGCTGCTTCGTGCCGAGAAGGATCAGTTCCTGGAGCTCGAGACCGAACTCGGTCGAGCCGAACTCCTGTACGAACGGGGAGACCACGAGACCGCCCTGGGCCTGTTGACGCAAAACCTCCTGGAGGCGAACCGGGCGGGTCGGCTTCCCCTAGCCATCGAATTGGAACTCGTGAAGGGGCGCATTCAAGCCGAACTCGGTGATCGGAACGAGGCCGAGGGCGCTTGGCGACGCGCGCTGGCCAAGGCCGAGCATGCCGGGTTGGCCGGCCATGCCGAACGGGCCCGTCAAGCCTTGGCGACCCTCGTCGATTGAAGATCGGTCGCTCGCAGACTTCTGTTAGCCGACCGCTCGAAACGGCGGTTTATGAGATTTTTGTGAGCTAGACCTCGGTTTGTTTGACCGAGGCCTGCCATCATGGGCTACATGCCTGATAACCAAAGGTAATCCGACCTCTCGGGTCGAACGCGCTTTGTCCCAATGCTGGCTCTTAATTGTAACCTATTGAATATAAAACCCTTGTTGGTCGACTGCGTCGCCTGCCCATTCCCAGGGGGTAGCGGCTGGTCACGTCGCCACGGGGATTTGGGGAGGATCATCGTGCTGCAACGATTTTTCGTGCTCTGGTTCATCGGCTGCGGATGGGCGGTACATGCCGGCGATACGGCTTCGCCGGAACGCGGGTCCGATTCGTTCTCCTTCGTCGTGTTCGGCGATTTGAATGGCGGTGGCTGTGACCGCAACGATCGAGTGACTCGGTTGGTGGCCGAGATGGCGGCCGAGCCGGATGTCGCCTTCTTCGTGGGAACCGGGGATTTCATCGACGGGTACGCCAGCGGCGACGGCTCCAACATCTGTTTCGGGGTCGATCCGGTCTCGCGGAACGTCGGCGAAGCCTGCCCGGGCGACACCCCGGACGGCAACGTCTCCGCGATGTTGGGTCCGATCAAGGATCGCACGCCGCAGTCGGGCCTGGTCGCCTCCTTCTATCCCGTCATCGGCAACCACGACGACAACTGGGGAAGCGGCTGGTATCCCGATCCCTGCCAGGGGGGGATCTGCGACCTGTTGGCACCCAACGATCCCGAGGACTTCCTGAATCACGATCACGGGGACATCTGCACCATGGATCAGGGGCAATCGGCCCATTCCTCCCATTTCTACTACTCGTTTGGCTATCGAAACAGCCTGTTCATCGTGCTGCGCCAGAACAACGACTACTTCGGCATGTTGTCGTGCAACGGTCATCCGGGCTACCCCGATTGCGGTTCCTACTGCTCCGATGAATCACTGCGTGACGATCCCCAGCGCAACGGCTACTGCTACGCCGTGCAGCAATTCGATTGGTTGCGTGCGGAACTCCAGCAGGCGCAAGGCGTTTACGAGCACATCTTCGTCTTCGCGCACGCCCCGCTGCTCAACAGCGGCACGGGTCACGGACCCACCAGCGGCGCGGTTCACATTCGGGGCCTGTTGGAGGAGTACGGCGTGAAGTTCTTCTTCAACGGCCACAACCACGCCTACGAGCGCACCTACCCGGTCAATGGCCAAGACGTCGACCGCAACGGCGTCACCTACGTCACGGTCGGCACGGCGGGCGGTTTGAGCGATGGGGTCAACGGCGATTGGTTCACCGCGGCCACCTACCAGAACTGGACCCATTACGGCGACAGCGGGTATCACGACAAGATGACGACCTATTTGAAGATGACCGTGACGGACGATGCCATCCAGGGTGACGTCTACAGCCTGGGCATGGACCAGGTCGTGGATAGCTTCGCCTGGACGTCGTCCTTTCAGGAGATGGCGGCGCGTTGGCGCGAGTCCCTGCCGCACGGTTCCGCGGAGGATACCAACGGCAACGGGGTGCTCGACGTGGCGGACCTCGTCGCGCTCATCAACGGCGATGTGGTTCCCGGTGACGACGGCCCCACGCTCGCGGGCTGCCCGGTCCTGCCGGCGGACAATTGGTGGAACACGCCGATCGACGAAACGCCGCTTCATCCCAACAGCGCCGCCTACATCGCCCACGTCGGTCCCGATACGTACCTTCATCCGGACTTCGGCACCGTGTGGCAGGGGATCGGTATCGGGATTCCCTACAACGTCGTGCCGAATGATCAACCCCAACAGTTCGTCACCTTTCGATGGCCCGAGGAAAGCGATCCCGGTCCCTATCCGATTCCCGACGAGCCAATCATCGAGGGCGGCAGCGATCACCACATGCTCATCATGCGTCAGGACGCCTGCCTCCTGTACGAGATGTTCGACGTGGCCCAGAACCAGGACGGAACCTGGACGGCCGGCAGCGGTGCCATTTGGGACATGAGCCAAAATCAGGTTCGCCCGCAAGGATGGACCAGCGCCGATGCCGCGGGTCTGCCGATCCTGCCCGGACTGGTTCGCTACGACGAGGTACACGAGCTGGGCGAAATCAATCACGCCCTGCGGGTGACGTTCTCCCAAATTCAGCGCGGCTACATTCTGCCGGCGACGCACTCCGACGGCCAGGCCGGCAACGATCCCAACGCCCCGCCGATGGGCCTGCGGTTGCGGCTCAGGGCCGATTTCGACATCTCGGGATTCGACGAGCCGATTCAGGTCATTCTGCGCGCGCTGAAAAAGTACGGCCTGTTCGTGGCCGACACGGGCGCGAACCTCTTCCTTTCCGGGGTTCACGACATGCGTTGGGACGACGACCAACTGCGGCAGTTGCGCCAGGTCAAGATGTCCGATTTCGAAGCGGTCTACACCGGCGACGTAATTCCCTACTAGTGCCCATCCAGAAACGAAAAGAACCTGAATACCCAGCGCCCATCCAGAAACGAGGGATCCTAACATTCGAGCTGGTTCGTCTGGATGGGCACGGTATCAGCTCTCAGGATTCAGGTGTCAGCAAGTTATTCAAGACGCGCGGATGAGCTGGAACCTGAGAGCTGATTGCCGATATCCGTTTGCATTCAGGACCGGGCAGGTTCAGCAGGGGCGGTAAGCCCGCCGGCTGAACTTGTCGAAGTGATCCCTGCGAGGAGTTCCCGCATGCTTTGAGAGTCGTTACCGCCGTAGGTTGGCCGGCCCGGCCGACACATCGAAGTGATCCGCGCTTCGCAAGATCGAGTGGTAAAAGAGCGAAGCGGATAAGTCGGGCCTCTAGATCTCTCGATGATCGATTTTGAACCATTCTAGGTCGCTTCGATTGGTTGGTCACGGCCGAGTCCGCTTTGACGGTTGTCTTCTTCGATACCTGGTCGCTTCGATGTGTCGGCCCAGCGGGCCAACTTACCGGGCATGACGCCGCTCTCGGTATGCGAGAACTCCCGGGATGGATCGCTTCTACATGTCGGCCCAGCGCCCAGGGACCACTCGCTTCGCGTTGTTTCTTTCTCGAAATCGAGTTGGGCACACGCCGCGTTTGTGCGGGGCTCTCTTGAAACAAAGTTGTTCGGAGTGCCCGGATGCAGAGAGATTCGTCGTGCCTGGTAGGTTGGGCCGCTGGCCCGACACATCGAAGCGATCCGCGCTTCGCAAGATCGAGTGGTAAAAGAGCGAAGCGAAAAAGTCGGGCCTCTAGATCTCTCGATGATCGATTTTGATCCATTCTAGGTCGCTTCGATTGGTTGAGCAAGCTGCTCAACCTACAGGCCTTACGATCCCCTCAAGATGCGGGTACTCTGGACTTCACGGCTTTTAATTGGGGTCTTGAGGGAAATGATCGACTTCGCTCTTTGGCTCAATTGATTGTTGTTACTTGGGTTGCTTCGACGCGTCGGCCCAGCGGGCCAACCTACAGGCTTTACGTCGCTTGCGCGCAGGCGGGTTTCCCGAGCTGGCTCGCTTCGCGTTGTTTCTTTCCCGCAATCGAGCGGGTTTGCCCGCTGGTTCGCGGCTCTTATGAAACAAGGTGATGCATTCAACCTGAGATGAGTCTTGCCGTCGTCGAATCTGTATCAGGAAGCCAGAAAAAATCGAAACCATGAAACACAAGACCATGGTGTATCGCCAGTTGCGCATTATTTCCTGGCTTTCGATTTTCAGGGGTTCCTGATTCATTTTTCAGAGGAATGACCCATGGCCCTTCGCCAGAAACTAGGTACGGCGTTTCTTTCCCGCAATCGAGCGGGTTTGCCCGCTGGTGCGACGTTCTTGTGTGGCAACCTATGTAAAGTACAAAGGTAAAGATAAAAAAGGTCGATGTACGAAGCTGGCGTCAAAAAAGTCGGCCCAGCGCCTTGAGTGGGCCCGGCACCCACAGCGACGACGCCCCTCTCGTGAATGCGGGAACACCGATGCGATTCGATTTGAAACCCTCCGGCCTGAGCGGCGACTTTGCCGCACACCGCGACGGGTATTCAATGACGTATCAGCGTACAGTGCGCTCGCGACAACAACCGTTCCATATACGCCTCGATGTTGGGGCTTTCGGTAAGAAGTTCCTGCTCCTGGCCCCAACTCAACGTGTACCCAACGAAAATATCCGTCACCGAAAACCGGTCTTCTACGAGGTAATCGTGATGTTTGAAGTGAGACTCCAAGGCCGTTGCGGCTTTCCGATACATCATCGAGTTTTGGGCGATGATATCGGGCACGTGTTGATGCTTGGGAATGATGAAGTCGATGGAATTGATTTCCGTGCTGTTGACGTAAGGTTCCAATTCACTGAGCGCAAAACAGACCCATTGGTAGTGGAGATTGCGCGCCCAGGTGCCAGGCTTTGCGATGAGCGCTTTTTCCGGAACCAGGTCCGCGATGGCCGTGACGATCGCGGCGGACTCGAACAGGGGCTGGCCATCGATGAGCGCGGCCGGCAATTTGCCGAGCGGGTGAACCTTTCGCAGCTCCTCGCTTTTGAAAATATCCACCCCCCGTTCAATGGACTCGTACTCGAGCGCCGCTTCCAGGAGGGTCCAGCGCACGCGCGCCGAACGGGTGGGGCCTAACTCAAAGAGTTTGATCGCTGGCATGAGACGTTCCTTTCCACCATCCGCCGTGGTGACACATGATGTCGATACGGGTAACACGGTACACCAGTGGCGGGCAGATAAACAACCGAAGGACACGACGCGACTCGCGCCTTCAGCGCTCCAGCAGGTAGGAGGGGTGCATGAGACCGGTCGGCGGATAGAGTTCCTCGTGCGTGTATGCGAAACCCAGCTTTTCCAACAGCAGGCGCGAGCCCGCGTTCCTGGGGTTGTGGCCCGCGAACAGGCCCGCGGCGCCCAGGTTCGCGAATGCGTGGTGCATCACCGCACGGGCCGCTTCGCCGGCGTAGCCCCGGCGCCAGTGAGCGGAACGAATGTGAAACCCGATTTCCAGGATGTAGGGTTGCGGCTTGTAGGGTCGCAGCCCGCAGCAGCCCAGGTGCGCACCCGTTTCCCGCAAGAAGATGGGCCAGTACTGGATGCCGTGGGTTTGGCCGCACAGGATCTCGGCGTCGAGGCGGGCCTGGATTTCGGCATCGCTCAGCCGGCCGGAAGCGGTGATGAATTCGGTCACGCGAGGATCGCCCCACAGGCCCCGGGCCAGGTCGAGATCGGCCTCGGTCCAGAATCGGAACCCCAGCCGATCCGTGGTCACGAAATAGGCAGCGGTGTCTGCGGTGGCCATCGTGCGCTCCTGCATCGAATTTCTCTCGATTCTTCCTCGCGAGACGCGTCTAGGCAAGCGAAATGCGCCGAAAGCGATTCAAGGAAACGGGCATTTCACCGCCACTTGAAAAGCCTGAAAATCGCCTTAATTACCGTAGATGGCCTTTTGGCTCCAAATCTGGATAGGATATGTCTCACCATTGGCTCAGGGGGCTTGTGTGAAATGGTTCGATCAGGTCGTTCGATTTCTGAATGCGAAGGAACCTCGCTCGGAGCTGAAATCTCTCGATGATGTGTCGCTGATGGCGTGCGTGCGCCGAGGTGGTCGCGTTCGCGACGAGGCTTTCGAAATCCTGTACGACCGATATCGCGAAGAGCTTTGGCGCTTCATTCGTTCCCGCAACGTGTCCGAGCACGACGGGGAAGACGTGTTGCAGCGGGTGATGATGGGATTGCTCAAGTATCTCGAAAAAGAAACACCCTCTCGGTTTCTGCCGATTGCGATCCAAAAAACCAAATGGGAGATCGCCACGCACTTCGAACAGTACCAGAAGCGCGACTGGGGGCGTTTGTCTCTCGAACAAATGTCGGCGCAACGAATCGAACCCATGGTTCCGGCGCCCTCCGGCGAACCGGGCGATCTCGTTTCGTTTCGCGCCCTTGCCGCGGGCGCCGGGTTGAGTGATGTGCAGGAGGAAGCCCTGATTTTGCACTATTTTGTTGGATTCAGCGTCAAGGAAGTGGCGTTGATTACCGAGGTCAGCGAGAATGTGGTAAAAGGACGGATGCGTCTTGCCAAGCTCAAACTTCGGGGCATTTCGGGAAAGGAGGATGCGCAATGAGTTATCTGTCGCGAAATGACATCCTCCAACTTATGGAAACCATGGAGCCGCAAGAGATTCGCCGCGATCACCGAACGCGCTTGGATGAAGCCGGACTGAGCTTTTTAGATCGCGTGGAAGCGGAGTTGGAAGCCGCCGACGATTATTTGGAATCGGCCGGGCGCCATTTTCGCGAGGCCCATCCGGCCGGCGACAGGCCCTTGCCTCAGCCCTCGCCCGACGCTTCGGCGGCATGGACGGGCAAGTGGTTCCCCAATTGGGCGGTGTTGCTTTTGGTCGTGCTGTTCCTGTCGGTTTCGCTGGTGTACCGAACGGGATGGGGCGGACACGAACACCTTTCGGGATGGAACGTCCATCGCGGCGCGAACGAGCGGGTTCCCCAGCTCGCCGAGAAAAACGAGGCTCTGGCCCGAGCGCTGGTGGAACGGGGCGAAACCCTTCTGGCGGCCGCCAACCAACAAGGGGATCGGGAGCTGTTGAACGCGGCGCTCGCCGATTTCCTTTTGGCTTACGAGCTGAACCCGCGCTCCAAAACGCTGTTGGGGCATTTGGCGCGCACCTACGAGTTGCTGGGTAAACCGGACAAAGCGGCTCACTATTTGAACCTTTGGGAAACCTTCGAGGAATGACCGACCCGGGCATCGAAGCCCGAGCCGTTCTTCCGGAATGGGTGCATGCCCATCCAGGGACGGAGAGATCCTTACAGCCAAGGCGGCTCGCCTGGATGGGCACGGTCACGGCGCTCAGGTGTCGGGTTTACTTCTCTTCGTGCGATGAGCCGAAACCAATGGCCGATTGTCGATATGAGATCATCTTGGGGGCCTGGCCGATTTCCAGGGACCCTTTCCAAAACCCTGTTCCTGGATCGGCACCAGCCAGCGGGTCAGCCATCCGTGGGGTCGATCGGTGAGCCTTTGGTATCTTCCACCGTGGGCTGGTCGGGACCCCTGCCGGCGTCGGGAAAGGGAAGGCGGTCGGTCGGCTCTACCAGATGGGTTTCGCGATCCAGGTTGACGGCAGGCTGGGGGTCGAGCGCTCGGGGGGAAATGGCGATGCGGAAGCGATCGCGCCGGTATCCGCCGTGCCATACCGGTTCTCCGGCCTCGATGAGAATCGCGGTGCCGTGAACGGCGTACTGTCCGCCGGCGGTGCCCCAGCTCGTCAGTTCGCCCGTTTCCACGGAGAACACCGCGTAAAAGCCATTGGATTCTCCCAGTCCGCCTACGGCGTGACCCTCCAACTCCAAAACGGTGCCATAGGTGCCGGATACCAGGATCCACGATTGCCAGCGGGTGACCGACTCCACTTGGATGTCGCCCCAAACCATGCGTTCCCAAACGACCGCTCCGTCGCGGTCGATTCGTCGCAATCCGGTGGGAAGCGAGAGGTGGGCGTCTGCTTCGAGCGGCCGCGCGGTGCGGCATTCGATGCGATCGCCGAAATCGTCGATCAGGCTGAAGGACATGTTGGCTCGGGTCGAGAAGGCCAGCGCGGAGGTATCGATCAGGCAAATGAGCGCGATGGCGGTAAGGATTTGGGTACCGAACCGGTTCTTCGGCCGGTGGTTGAGGTTCGGGTGGTCAATTTTTTTCCTTCTTGAAGTTCGTATAAACATGTCATCTCCAAACTCGATGTATGGGCCAACCGGTCTCGGGATAGACCGGGGCCGTTCCAGAAGTGGCAAGGACTCTGGCTTCATTCACACAAGCTGGGTGGACAGCGGTTCAGTGTTTCCCTCTCCCTGACACGGGCTTCCGCGCCAACGTGAAAACCATTGCCGATCCATGCAGGTGCCTACAAACGAGGGTGCCTTTGGAGAATGTACAACTGTCGTGTTTTCAGTGGCTTGTGGGGAATCACTCGTGATCTTCATGGGTAGTGTTGGGGAGAAAAATACGCTGATTCAGGATGTTCCTGTACCGCGTTCCCAGCTCACACTCTATTCATCAGGCCGGTTTGCGAAAATGGGTCAATCGAGGTGAAAAAAAACTGACCCGTGTCATTCGAGAGGGGTTATGCTTGAATTTTGGAGAGGACGCGTATGGAACCGAGCGAAACCGAATCCCAGATCACGCATTTGTTGCAGGAATGGAAAAAGGGTGACGACGATGCCTTGGATGTTCTTCTACCGATGGTGTTCCATCAACTCCAGGCCATGGCCCGCAAGCACCTTCGCGGTGAGCGCGCCGATCACACCTTCTCGACCATGGATTTGGTCAACGAGGCATACTGCAAGTTGTTCTCGCGCCAAAAAAGCGATTGGAACGACCGGGTCCACTTTTTCGCGGTGGCCGGTAAGGCCATGCGCAACATCTTGATCACCCATGCCGTCAGACGCGGGACCCAAAAGCGCGGTGCGGGCCAGATTCAGTGGGTGCCCGTGGACCTGCAGATCGTCGGCGAGAAATCGGAAGAGGACTTGCGCGGTTTGGACGAAGCCCTCGACGCCCTGGCCAAGAAGAATCGCGAAGCGGCCTTGATCGTGGAGCTCCATTTTTTCTGTGGTTGTACCCTGGAAGAAATCGGTCGCATGTTGGAGGTGTCGCAGGCCACCGTCAAGCGTCGCATGAAATTGGCCAAGGCCTGGCTGGGTCGCTATTTGGAAAATTGACCCTCGCCCCGCTCGCGTTCGGAACATTTCGCTTCCTCGGCTTCCAGACCATGCGGGGGTTTGCATCGGCAGATTCTTTTTTTGAATGATGCCCCCGCAAGTTGCAGATAGGATTCGAGTTCCGCTTCGTTCCAATTCGAAGGGATGATGGTTTTAGGTTGAGGCCGCAAAGCATACTCCTCGTGGTGGCTTCGCCGTGGTTGAGAGATCGGATAACTAGACTGTCATTGTCCCAAGCCAGCTCCTCGCGGAAACGGGATCAAAAAAATGCCGAGGTCTCGCCTTTTTCTCGAAGGAACGTTCCGGAATTGGGCTCGGGATGATCGCAAACGGCAGGATCGGCTCGGGTAAAATAAAGAAAACCCGGCCGAGCCGAATCTTGGGATGAGGGTCTGCGGTTCTCGCGTCGATGGCCCCGGTCCCTCGCCGCACATCCCGGCCGAGGTCCTCACCGATGGGAGCGCACGTGTCTGAAGCGGAATTTAGGAAGCGGGACGATTCTTGGGAACTGTTGGAAGACCTCTTTATCGAAGGCCTCGACTTGGAACCCGAGGCCCGCGCGGATTTTCTGGATGCGCGCGGTGTCAGTGCCGACCTCCGCCGGGAGTTGGCGGAGCTCTGGCGACAAGACGAGCAGCACGAACCCGTCCTGACCTCCTTGTTGGAAATGTCGCGCACGATTTGGAATCACTCGATGGATATCGACCAGATCGGCGAATACCGGTTGTCCGAGGTTCTGGGCCAGGGGGGAATGGGCGTGGTGTACCGGGCCGAACAACCGTCCATCGATCGGCAGGTCGCGATCAAGGTGCTCCCGCCCCACCTCTTGGAATGGGAGAGCTTCCGCCTGAACTTCCAACGAGAACAACGGGCCCTGGGCTCGATGAACCATCCCAACATCGCCACGGTTCACGACGCGGGCATTTTCGAAGGCCAGCCCTACCTGGTCATGGAGCTGTTGGAATGTGAGTCCATCACCGCCTATGCCGATCGCCACCGATTGGGCATCCGGGCCCGGGTAGACCTGTTCCTTGACTTTCTCGGCGGTCTGCAACACGCCCATCACAAGCCGGTGATCCATTGCGACATCAAGCCGTCCAACGTGCTGGTGTTGGAAACGGAAGGTCGGGCGGTTCCCAAGATCATCGATTTCGGAATCGCCAAAGCCGGGAGAGGGGACCGCGAGGAAGAAGCGGCCGCGCTCGGGACCCCGGCCTACATGAGTCCCGAGCAGGCGAGTTTGCGGATGGACGAACTTTCGATCGCCAGCGACATATACTCCGCCGGGGTCTTGCTGTTCGAACTGCTGTTGGGAGAAACGCCTTTCGCGCGCCAGTTGAAGGCATGTGCGACCTTGGCGGAAAAACGGGCGGTGATCCAAAATGGGGAGCTGCCCGTTCCCTCGGAACTCATCGCCGAAGATCCCCATCGCTTCGAGGATGCCGCCCGGGCTCGGGCCACCACGCCGAAGAAGTTGGCCCATGTCGTCAAATGCGAATTGAGTTGGATCCTTCAGCGTGCCTTGGCCAAAGACCCAGATAAGCGCTACGACGGCTGTGCGGCGTTCGCGCAGGATTTGCGGCGGTATCGACAACAGGAGCCGGTTTCGGCGGCGCCCGATCAGATCTGGTACCCACGATTGAAGTGGTTGGGCAATCACAAGGGCCTGGTCGCGGTCCTGCTCGCCGTGCCCTTGTTTCTGACCTTCCATTTGGTCCAGACCCGGGCCGCCCTGATCGAAACCCGTGCGGCCGAGGCCGAGATGCAAGGCGTGCACGAGTTCATGTTGAACATCTTCTCCTGGGCCAGCCCCTATCGAGAAGGCCCGAACATGAAGGTTCGCGATTTGATCGATCGGGCCGCCGCCCAAGTGGCGACCACCAACTTCTCGGAGCGTCCCGAACACGAGGCGGAACTGCACAAACTGCTGGGCCAACTCTACCTGGAGCTCGGCAAGCACGATCTGGCGAGGCACCATTTCAGCCATGCCCTGGGCACCTACGAAACCCTTTTGGGCGAGACCGACAAACGCAGTCTCGAGGTGTTGCAGAAAGCGGCCTATACCTATTACCTACAGGGTGACCGAGAGAAATCCACCGAGTTGTTCAGCAAAGCGCTGGCGCTGACCGTCGCCCAGTACGGCGAGGACCATGCCTTGACCGCGCAACTACGGGGTGGGTTGGCCATGCCGCTGGCCGCGTTGGGGAAAACCGAGGAGGCGGAAGCCAACTTTCAAAAGGCGTTGACCTATGCGCGCGGCCATCTCGACCACGGCAGCAACCGGCTTTTGGTCACACTGAACAACTACGGCGATCACCTGGTCGAACTGAACCTGTTGAAGAAGGCCGAAAAGGTGTTTCTGAAGATTCTGGCGGTCTATGCCGACCTCCCCGACATTCACCCGATCGACCTGACCAACGTGAAACACAATTTGGCGCACGTGTACCACAAGCAGGGAAACTACGAGGCGGCCGTGCGCACGGGTCGCGAAACCTACGAGGAGCGGCGTCGGCTCCTGGGTGTCCATCACCCCGAGACGCTTTCGACATTGAACAACTACGCCGCGTCCCTGGCCAAATTCCGCTCCCCGGTCGAAGCCGCGGACCTGCTGCGAACCAGCCTCATCGGCATTTCACCCCAATCGGCCGATCCGCGCGTCTTGCTCAGGCTTTACCACGGTCTCGGCAACGCCCTGGTGCAGGCCGGGAAGCCCGAGGAGGCGGAGCCGATCTTGTTGGACACCTGGCAACAGCGGGTCGCCCTGTTCGGCGAATCCGATCGGTCCACCATGAAGACACGGGCCACTTTGGGCGAGGCGCTTCAGGCCATGGGCCGCCTGGTTGAAGCCGAACGGGTGTATTTGGAGGTATGGACCCTCGCCGCGGCGGATTTGGGAAAAGATCACCGGGAAACCAGGATGTATCGCCGATTGCTCGACGATTGCCGCGTTGCACGGCGCTCCGAAGCCAAATAAGGGCTTCGAGAGGCGATCTACAGGAGGCGCGAGAACTTCAGGAGAATTATGGTTTGAAAAATGTAAACATATAAAATTGAATAGTTTACGATTGGGATGATGTGGCTCCGTTTCCTCTGCGATCTCTTGAAACAAAGTGGTGCGTTCAACCTGAGATGGGCCTTGCCGTCGTCAAATCAATATCTGGAAGCCAGGAAAATTCGAAGCCAGGAAAAGCATGGCCATGGTATGCCACCCAATGCAGATCCTTTCCTGGTTTCCGATGTTCATGGGTACCTGCTAAATTTATCGGATGAACGACCCATGGCCCCATCCGAGAAACCAGGTGGTCTGTTTCTTTCTCGAAATCGAGCTGGGTATGCCCGCTGGTTCGCGGCTCCGTGGTAGAAATCCGAGGTAACCCCGGGCTGGGATGTAAAACCACCGTTTTGGTTCACGTCTGAGCCGTCGGGGGAAATGGACCTTCGTCGTCGCTGGGCCTCGCCTTCGAACCCGATTTTCCTGCCCCCTGATGTAATGACAAAAATGAGTGTTGCCGCGGCCTGAGCCTGCATGTAATGCGGAATGGACAAATTTTTTTCTTTTTTTTGACCCCCTACTCGCAACATTCTGGCTTGAACCCATGAACGGACAGGGAGCACTGAAACACGACAGTTGTGATAGCGGTGCTCCATGGTTTGTTCATCTACACATCCATAGTGTGTGATTCGAGCACCCCATCGCGGCGAAATATTGAAGCGACATAGTTAGCTAAACATGATCGCTGGCACGTCCTAGGTGCATTTAATAGTGGGTCTGGCATTTGTTGGGTCGTTGATGCCCATGGTGTTGGTTTGAGGATGACCAACCGTCACCAGCTCGCGAGAATCGCATGATTCAGATACTAAACTATTTCACTACATTAAAGAAATACCACGAGGAAAAAATGAAAAAAAATCTCATGCTCGCTCTACTGATGGCCCTTATGACCTGCGGATTCGCCATGGCGTCCCAGCCCCCTTACCGCGAAGACCTTACCTTGAAAGAGTATCTAACCCAGATTGACTATTTGGAAACCTCCTACGACGATCAAACTAGATTCAAGGGCGATGCCTGCGACTTCGACGATTGGGACATGGATACGGTCACCGACTGTATCACCGACAGCTTGGAAGATTATCTCTTGGGAGAAATCGGATCTTTTCTGAAGGAGTTGATCTTCGGTTCCGACGGTCCCAGTTATGTCAATCTCACCCAAGAGAGTTTGGACAAAATTCAAGCGATCATGAACCAGGAATTGGTCAATATGGTCAAGTACGACATGATCGCCGATCTGGCCTCTCTCGAAACGGGCATCAAACAGTATCACGCCAGCTTGAATTCCACCCCGGACACCATTCTGCTCGCCCTGATCGATACTGAAGCCAGAAACCTCGTCAATCACCAGGTTTTCAATACGTCCTACCACCCCGATGCAAAAATGTTGACGGGGCACTTGGCCTTCGCGACATCTCTGCGTCTGGCGATTTTGGTGGAAAAAGAGCACTTGGGGCTGACCACGGAAGCGTTCGTTCGCTCGGAAGGTCAGAATTTAGCCGACAAGCTGAGCGCCTTGGGTTCCGCCGCCGATAGCCACATCAATTCCAGGGTCTACCTGCAGCACACCGGTGGAAGCACCATCGGTTGCCAGATTTACAAAAATGCCGACGCCGAGCCGGAAACCGTTGCGGGCATCCTCGATGTCCAAGAAAAGTGGGGTAATTGCCCCCGAGCACTCGTTTACGATCTCTTCGGTGGCCGCACCAAAGTGTACCAATACACCGTTTATGGTCAACTGTACTATCGCCTCGCCCTGAATTATCGCGATCAGTTGCGTACCGAGTATCGTGCCAACGTCAAAGGCCCCAATTACGATAGCATTCTGGCCGACCTGCGGGGCCTGTAATCGAACGGGTCTTCATGTGACCCTGCTGTTCGTTCCGTTTTGACCTATTGGAGGCAGGGTGCCTCCACGATCGGGTCCTTTTGTATGACCCGTGCCGTGAAAGAAATCGCGGCCACAACGGCATCCCTAATTCCCGGTGGAGGGTTTCCTTGCCCTCCACCGGGATTTTGTCACGTTTAGAGGGGGGGTGCTGCGATTTGTTCGGTTTTATAGTATGTTCTGCCTGGTGCGCGAGGTTACCTCTCGACATTCGCTTGCAGCCAGGGGGGCCAGATGAAGCATGTTCCTGCTCGAATCCTTTTGGCGAGTATGCTCCTGGCGGTATCTTGGTGTTGCATGGCCCTTGCCCCGCAGGCCGAAGAGCCTGAACGACCCGGGGTGGTCATCGAAAGCCTCCTGAAAGATTCCGTATTGCGGCGGGTTGGTGTTCGGCCCGGCGACGTGTTTTTTCGGTGGGAACGGTTGCCCAACCCGCCCGCCAACCCCCAGGGCGCAAGCGGCACCTTTGCATCGCCCTTCGATTGGGAGCTGATGGAACGGGCCCAGTCGCCGCGCGGAGACGTGCAACTCTTCGGCGCCCGGGACGGTGTCGAACAAGTGTTCCGCATCCCCAGGGGGGTGTGGATGGCAAGTGTTCGGCCGCATCTGAGCGCCGCCGCGGAATCGACCTACCTCGAAGGAAAGCGATTGGTCGACGAGGGACAAACCCAGGCCGGGTTGCGTCTCTGGTCGCGGCTTCCCCAGCGCGCCTGGTTCGCCTATCGTGCGGGCCAAACACGGGCGGGCCTGCAAGAGTGGGAGGAAGCCGAAGCGGCCTATCGAAGTGCGCTCGATGCACTGGGCAAGGATCACCCCCATGCCTTCCTCGTTCGCTACGAAGCGGGTTGGATGGAGGAGGACCGTAGCCGGTGGGACCAAGCCGAGAAACATTTTCGAGCGGCTTTGGAGGAGCTGGAGCGCCGGCATCGGGACGAACTCTTGAAGGCGCACTTCTTGAGAAAATTAGGGATCTTGGCGTGGAAGCGTGGCGAACTGGCGAAGGCCAAACAATTTTTCGGTCAAGACCTGGAAATCAAACGAAAGTTGGCCCCGGGGACCGTCGAGCTCACGAACAGCCTGAACGCTCTGGGTGGCGTCGCCTGGAAACAAGGCGCCTGGGTAGAGGCCGAACGCTTCTTCCTGCAGGCCTCGAAGAACCAGGAAGCGTTGGCCCCGGAGAGCATCGAATTGGCCGCCATCCTCAACAACCTGGGTGTCTTGGCATTGGAACGACAGGAATGGAAAAAGGCGGAACGCTTTTACCTGCGAGCCCTGACCATTTATCGGAAAGGATATTCAGACGCACCCAAAATAACGGCCACCCTGAACAACTTGGGAATCGTCGCCCTGAGACAGGGAGACAAAAAAAAGGCCGTGGACTACTACCGGCAGGGGTTGGAAATTCAGGAGAAGTTGGCGCCCGACAGCCTCGATGTGGCCGTCATTCTGAACAACATCGGTGAATTGCAGGCAGAACGAGGCGAGTGGGAAGAAGCGGAGCGGTACCATCGGAGGGCGATCGCCATTCAGGAAAAACTGGCGCCGAACAGCCTCGATCTGGCATCCAACTTTTCCAACCTGGGCGGGCTTGCGGTCGAGCGCGGGCAGTGGGAAGAGGCGGAGGACCATTACCTACGCGCCTTGAGCATCCGCGAAGTGCTGGTGCCGGGCAGTACCGTCTTGGCGATGACGCTCCATCGCCTGGGCAATGTGGCTTTGAAGCGGGGAAAACCCGAGCTGGCGATGGACCGGTATCGCCGTGCGATCGAGTCTTTCGAAGACCAGATGGCCCATCTCGGGGGCACCGTGGAGGTCAGGGCTCGATATCGCGGCAACCATCAGGCGCATTACAAGAACCTGTTGGCGCTGCTGATCGATCAGGGACGGCAGCAAGCCGCTTTTGACCTTTTGGAACGCTATCGTGCCCAGACCGTTCTCGAAATGATGGCCGAGCGCGAGTTCGGTGTGTCGGTACGGGACATCCCGGCCGAACTGATCGAAGCTCGAAACCAGGTGGGCTTTCGCTACCAAAAAACCAAAGCGGAACTGGCGAAACTCGGGGCGGATCATGCCAGGGTCGATGAACTGCGCGTCAGGCTGTTCGATATCCGCGGCGAGTACGATGCCGTTCTCGCCCAAATACGGCAGCGATTTCCGCGAGCGGCACCGTCCACGCCGCGATCGCTGAAGCAGGTGCAGCAATCTCTCGATCCCGCGACCTTGATGCTCTCCTACGGTGTGCTCGAGGATCGGACGGTCTTGTTTGCGGTACGCAGGCAGGCGCCGCTCCAGGTCTTCACGATCCCAAAGGGCGAAACCTACCTGCAGGAGAAGGTGCATCGGGTGCTTCAAGCACTGCAGCGGGACGCCGAACTCGGGACGACCCCGGTGGCGATCCGCATGCTTCGCGCCGAATGCGGGCCGCTTTTCGAGCTGCTCGTCGGGCCCGTGATGGCGGATGCCGAATCCGTCGACCGGCTCGTGGTCGTGCCGGACGGTCCCCTCCAAAAACTCCCCTTTGCGGTGCTCTTCGACAAGGCCTCCCAGCAATACCTGATCGAAAAAAAGCCCTTGTCCACTGTGGTTTCCGCCACGGTCCACGCCGAACTGAAGCAGCGGCCAAGAAAGGCCCATGCGCACATCGTGGCCATGGGCGATCCGGTTTATCCAGATGAAGACCCGAATTCCGAGTCGGTTTCCGTCGAGCTTCACTCCGGGGCCGAGCGCGGCCCGGCCCCCGATCGGATTCCGACATCGGCGCCGGCGGCCCTGCAAGTGGATCCAATCGTCCGCTCTCAAATGGAGCGAAGCGGCTCCTGGCCACGGCTGCCGCAGACGGCCCAGGAAGTTCATCGCATTGCGGCTCTCTACGGCGACAAGGTGCACACCTATTTGCGGCAGGAGGCTACCGAGGACAACCTCAAGGCGATTGGCAGCGAGGTCGATATCCTCCACATTGCCGCGCATGCCTTCACCAACGACGAACGTGCCCTGGACTCCGGTCTGGTGCTGACCATCAATCGAGATTTCAAGGAAGGCGAGGAGAACGGGATCCTCCATGCCTGGGAGATCATCGAGCGCATGCGGTTGGACGCCGATCTGGTGGTGCTTTCCGCCTGCCAGACCGGGCTGGGCAAGGAAGCCGGCGGCGAGGGATTGATCGGGTTGACCCACGCCTTTCAATTCGCCGGGGCGCGTTCGATGATCGCCTCCTACTGGAACGTGCACGACATCACGGCGGCCGTCATCATGGACCGGTTCTACGGCTATCTCAAAGGCGGCGATGACAAGACCACCGCGCTGCAAAAGGCCCAAATCGACCTGATCCGTTTTCCGATCACGGTTCAGGCCGACGGCTGGCTCGACCGTTTCCTTCCTGGCAAGAAGTTAGACGCTTCCCATCCTTATTATTGGGCCGGTTTCCAATTGATCGGCCCCTGGGATTGACCGAGGCCTGGTTTCGAGCTGATGCCGGCAGCCCGTGTCGAGGTGCCCGATGGAGTGAGGGGCGGGTGCTCGCCGGTGCTCATCCAGCAACGAAAGGGCGGGACCTGCCGTTGGGCATCCCGTCGGTTCCGAGGAACTCATTCGGGAGAACCCCGTTTCTGGCTGGGCCCCATCGCCCGATCATCGGGAAGGCCGGGATCCGGCCTCCCGGTTCACCCGCCGGGGTTGCCCGGTCACCGGTCCTTTTCGAGCAATTCGGACAACAAGTCGGGCAGAATGTCCTCGGCGCCACGGGGATCCCTGATGAAATCCACCAACTGTCCTTCCGGTGAGATGAGGTAGATGACGGGCAGCCCGCTTTCCTCGAGACGGTAGGCTTCGGCGATGGGATCACCCACGAGGATGGGATAGGTGCCGCCGCGTTTTCGCAGGATGGCCGCCGCGTTGCCCTGCTCCTTCCACGTCACGCCGAAGAACTTCACGCCCTTTTTGCGATAGCGTTGGTGGAGCTTTTCGATCGCCGGAATGCCTTTCAGACAGGGCGGACACCACTCCGCCCAGAAGTCCATGACCACCCAATGCCCACGAAGGTCTTCGAGTGAGACTCGATCACCGTTCGGGGCCGCCAAATCCCAGGTTGGCGCCGGTTTCCCCACTTGCGGGAAGTTCCCCGAATAAGGTTTGACTTCGAAGTCCACGGGAAAGGGTCGGCCCTCGCGAGCACAGTGCTCATCGATGCGGATGTTGTTGATCTCGAGCACCATACTGGCCTTGGACCAACCGCCCCAGTCCGGAAAGGTCATGGCCAACTTGCGCAGAAAGCCACGGTCGTTCACGGTGGCGCGCGCCAGGGCGCCGTTCGCCAACTCGATCTCGATCGTGGTGTCGCCGGGATTGTCGGCGGTCACGATTCGCGGGGAGGGACTCGACGCCAAATAGGCCAAGCCCTCATATGCCAGGAACTTTCGACGATCGTCGTTGGGCATGCCGACGCGATGGAGCGGGTTGTGGAACACTACCTTGGCCGCGTGGTCATACCGGAACACTCGTTGATCCTTGACCATCAATTCGCGATCGCCGGACTTGAGCCAGGCCGTCGTGTACTGGCCGGGCTGCCCCTTTTTGGTGGGCCGAATGAGGACGACGCCTTCCTGGGGCGGGACCTGTTGGGCCATGACGCCGGTGCCGTAATAGCGGTAATCGTACGTCAGGGTCGATACCGCCATCATGGTTTCGATACAACGGCGAATGTGTGTCTTGGCATCGCTCCCCGGTGGGTCTGAATGGGGCCCGGCGAGATGGCCGACCGCGATGAGAACAGTGAGAAAAAGTGTCAAGAAATCCTCCCGGAACCAGTTTGGCGCCAGTGCGCTCTTGGCTTGGGAGATTCCCGTTTTTTGGCTGAAAAGTCCTTTGATCCATCCAAAAAAGATCTGAAATTCGAGGATGAATGGCCCTCACCCGAGGTTTTTCGCCGTTTGCGGAGGTCGGGCAGATACCCACTATTGACTGAGGACTTGACGGTTGCGGGTTTCCAGGTACACCAGCAGCGGATGTTTCAGAGGTTGGAGTTCCTGCGCTCGACCCGTCTTCAGGGCTTCTTCGCAGGCGTACCAAAAATTCTCCTCGGCGGGACGCCAGCGGTCGCCCTCGATCGAGCGGGCGAACGCCAACTGTTCCATCGCTTTTTCGAATTGGCCGAGCTGGTAGAAGCAGCGAGCCCGGTACACGTGGTGGAGGGCGGGGGCAGGGGTGGTCGTTTCTCTCCTGGTCAGGGCCAGTTCGTAATCCCCGCGATCCATATCCAGCACCATCAGGCAGATGAGGGCCATCCAACGGTCCTCGGGAACATCCAGGTCCGTTCCCAATTGGAGGGCTCGCTCGAATCGGTGCTCGGCCTCGTCGGGTTGTCGGCGTTCTCGCTCGATCATCCCCAGCCCGATGTGGTTGACCGTGACCAGGCGAATCTCCAACCGGTGACGTCGATAGATCGCCAGCGACTCCGAAAGACGGCGATGGGCCAGGTGGAGGCCGTCGTAGTCGCCGTGCAGATGGCCCAAAAGCGTGTTGAGGCCCAGGTAGAACAAGGCTTTCGCCTCACCGAGCGGGTCGCCCAGGTTTCGATACAGTGCGGTTGCGTGGTCCAGGTGCTCGCCGGCCATTTGGGTTTGCCCTTGAAGAAGACAAAGGTAACCCAAGTCGGTCAGGGTGCGGGCCGTCCCTTTTCGGTAACCGACCTCGGCAAAGAGATCGAGCGCCCCGTTCAGAAGGCGCCGTTTTTCGGCCAGGCTGATGTCGTCTCGATTGGCCAATTGAAGGAGGGTGACCGCCTCGTTGTGGCGATCGCCCAATTCGCGGTACCAGGCCAGTTCGGCATTCAGGTGTCGCGTTTCACCGGGCAGCCCCAACAGCGAGGAAATACGCAGGCGGCTCTGGGTGACATCCATGAGAGCTTCGACGGTTTCGTCGGGGTCGACCGTCGGGGACAATTGCCGCTCGCCGGCGAGGAAGCGTGCCATGGCGAGTTGTTTGACCGTCTCCGGCGCCCGGATCCCCAACGCTTCAGCCTCGTCCCGAGCGTGTGACAGGTGTTGGGTAGCCGCGTGCAACTCCATTTGATTCAACGCGATGAGGCCCAGGTTGCGATGAATGGCGAGGCGCGCCAGGGGATCTTCTGAAGCCAGGGGCAGCGCCTTTCGAAGTGAGGTGCGGCTGCCTTCGATATCGCCCAGGATGTCCATACAGAATGCCAGCATGATCTTGGCCCGCACGAAATGCGGATCCGCTGTCGAGGCACGCTCGAAATGGACCCGTGCCGTCGCGGCTCCGGAGGTGGCCAGCGCCCGAATGCCGTCGGCGTAGGCCGTCTCCGCGCGCGGTACCTGCGATCCCCGATGACCTGTCGGAAGGTGCAACCGCTTGACGATCTCGGCTACCGCATCGAGCGGTCGATCCAGGTTGCTGCGGTACTGCTGGACCTGGGTCCCATCGTACGATCGTTGCCAGTGGATCACATAGGCCCCCTGGGATGATTCGAGACGCGCCGACAGCCGGTCGAGCGGTTCCGTTTCGAGGAAGGACGCCGGTTGACGATTCCTGAGGTGTACCACGGGAAGGCCGTTGCGGCTCAGCTCGTCGGCGAGCAGGTCCGGCAGGCCCTGTTCGATCCAGTCCAATGAGGGATCACCGGTCTCGTTGACAAAAGGCGACAGGGCCAGCGTGGCAGAGCCTGGCGGTGGACTCGGGGCGGTCGACGGGTGACGGGCGGGTGAAAGGAAGAAGACCGGCAGGAGCAGGACCGCCACGCCGACAAGGGCCGGGCCCAGCCACCGCCTGCGCGGTCGATCGCTTTCGACGGGTGGCACCGGCGGGTCTGGTGTGGGTCCAGGCGTCGAGGAGGGCTCGCGGGGATCCGGATCCAGCATAACCGGGTGAAAGATCCATTGATAGCCCCGTCTTGGCCAGGTCTTGACGAAGTCGGGATTTCTCGCGTTGTCTCCCAGCAATTTCCGCAGCTCTTGAATCCCTTGCATGAGGGTGTTCTCGCTGACGACCACGTCGCCCCACACCGCTGCCATGATTTCGTCCTTGGTGCAGATGCGATGGTGGTTGTCCAGCAAATAAGCGAGCACGGCCGCGGTTTTCGGCCGCAGGTCATGGGTTTCGTCATCTTTGGACAAACACCATGTGTCGGTGTCGAAAACGAATGCATCGAAACTGTAGCGCGTCATGCTCCCTCCCGATCTGCCAGGCGCCGTTCCGGGTCGGTTACCGGCCTGGCGGCCAATCCCGCGAGCGCGTCACCGGGCATCCAGCGTGGAAAGCGTCCAGGCCTTGCGGGCCCGTTTTTCCAGGCCCCCGATAAAGCCCTTCCAGTAGGGCGTTTCTCGATCGTCGGATCCATAGAAATCCGCGATGGTCTTCGCCGCATCGGGTTCCGGCTCCACGTAGAAGAGGATCAGCTCGTGGCGTTTGGCCGCGTCGGGAACGGTCAACCAGCGGTACATGCGCCAGATGTCGTCGAAAGTGTACCCCTTTTCCCGCAGGAAGCGCACGGTGAGCGCGGCTTCGTTTTTGGGATTGTGGGTCGCTTCGTAGTGGTTGCTGAAGGCGTAGGGGTTGCCGCGGAAGCGGTAGCCGGCCATGGGTTCGGCCGAGGAAAGGTCGTAGTTGTATCGATGGTCGTTGCCGGGCAGGAACCCCTCGAATTGGGCGATGACCAGTCGCTTGACGTGGCGGTTTCGATCGGCCTCCACAAACACGTACCGTGTCCCGAACGCGATGCCCTTCAGGGTGAAGGAGAACGAGCCCACGTAGGTGAATCCGTCGGCCACCGCCATGCGCAGTGCGGGCAGTGTTTCCGATGTGAGTACGCGGCCTTCCACCACGCGTTTCGGTGCCGGTGCACCGTTTTGGCCGACGAGAAAGGTCAATGATCCCGCAAGGACGATCATCCACCTCAATCCGAGAACCAAGCAGCATCGATTCATGATGTCCTCCGATGTTGGGTTGCATGAAGCATAATCACGTATTCGGTGAAGACGGTCGGGAAAGTTGCCCCAAAGGTCCTTTCCCTCGGAGACCACCGCCGTTTTCTTCGCCGCCTCGTTCGCTTGGCGGTGGTCCAGGGGTTCCGCGTATGGCGGAATCGGGACCCTGTCGCGATGGCTCCATCGATTTGCGGCTACCTCGCCAAAAGCATTGCGGGTATGATGAGGCGCGAACCACCATATCCATTCCCCCTGACGAGAGACTCCCTTGGTCGACCCTTCGTTCGAGCATCGCCCGCTTTCGCCCTTTATGAACCGCGCCGCGTTCTGGGCCCTGATTTCCGTGTATGTGGCCGTGTACGTGTCCAGCTACATGGAGAACGATCTCAGCCTGTCGCAGTTCCTGTTGATGGGCCTGCTGGGCTTTCTTCTGCTCGGTTCCATCCAGTTTTCCACGCCCCTGTTCGCGCTCATCGGAAGCGAGCGCATGGGGTTCGCGGTCATCTTTCCCTTTCAGGTGTTGTTGAGTTTCGCGGTGGTGTTCATCGATATGTCCGGTACCGATCCCGGGGTGGTATGGCTGATCACGATGCCGCTGATGTCCTATATCTGCTTCCACAAGTTGCGCCTGCCAGTTCTCTTGGCCTGTGGTCTGTTGGTCATGGCCAGTTTCCTGGTGCCGTTGGGTTTCCGCGTCGGTTTCGAGAAGATCGGGCTCTTCACTTTCGAGATCCTGCCCGCCTATGTCTTCGTCGTGGTTTTCGCCCAGCTCGCGGTGCGTGAAATCGCGGCGCGCAACGAAAAAGAAATCTTGGCCAATGAACTGGAAGCCGCCAACCGGAAACTGCGCAACCATGCGGCCCAAGCCGAGGAACTGGCCGCCACGCGCGAGCGCAACCGGCTCGCGCGAGACATTCACGACAGTTTGGGACACTATTTGACCGCGGTACATATGCAGGCCGCGGCCGCCCAGGCGGTCCTCGATCAAAAGCCCGAAACCGCTTCGGCCATGTTGGGCCAAATCCAGGCCATGGCCAAACAGGGCCTCGAAGAGGTGCGCCACTCCGTGGCCGCCTTGCGCGAGGATCCGCTGTTGGGCAAGGAGCCGGGGCAGATGCTGCGGGAGCTGGCCACAACCTGCGAGCGAGACGGCATCGCGGTGGAGATTCATGTCGAAGGTGCGGAACGTCCCTTGACCGCCAAGGTGATGCAGACTCTGTTTCGCACGGCTCAGGAAGGGCTGACCAATATGCGAAAATATGCCGAGGCTTCGCGGGTCGTGCTGCGTCTGACCTTCGATGCGGACGCGGTCACTTTCGATTTGGAGGATGACGGTCGCGGTGCGGATGCCCTCCAGGGCGGATTCGGCCTGACCGGCATCCGCGAACGGGCCCAGATCCTCGGAGGTCGTGCCGCCTTCGTGACCGAGCCCGGTCAGGGGTTTCACATCCAGGTGGTCATACCGACCGGTCGCGCGGAAGGCGCGGGCGACATTTCAGCGCAGGAGCAGACGCCATCATGACCATTCGCATTGTCATTGCCGACGATCAGCCGCTGTTCCGAGAAGGCCTGCGGACCCTGCTTTCCGTGCAGGGAGACATGGAGGTCGTCGGTGAGGCCGCCAACGGCGCCGAAGCGATCGAACTCACCCGCGAGTTGGGTCCGGACGTGGTGCTGATGGACCTGCGCATGCCCGAAATCAACGGGGTCGCCGCCACCCGGCGCATTCAAAGGGAATGCCCCAAATCCAAGGTACTGATCCTGACCACCTTCGACGATGACGAATTCATCTTCGACGGTCTGCGCGCGGGCGCCATCGGCTATTTGTTGAAGGACGCCGATTCCGCCAAGTTGTTCGAGGCCGTTCGCGCCGCGGCACGGGGCGAGTCCACCCTGCATCCCCTGGTGGCGACCAAGCTCATTTCCGAGTACAACCGGTTGGCGCGGGGGTCCGGATCCTCCGAAAGCGAAAACCGCCAGGCCGAGGTGTCCCTGTCCCAGCGCGAGTACGAGATCCTGCGCGAGCTGGCCAAAGGCGTGGGCAACAAGGAGATCGGCGCGCGTCTCTTCATCGCCGAGGGCACCGTGAAAAACCACATCACCAATCTCTTCGCCAAGTTGGGTGTCGGCAGCCGCCTTGCCGCGGTCACCAAAGCGCGCGAGCTGGGCCTGATCCAAGATCCCTAGTCCGCGCCCATCCGGAAGCGGGTATTTTTGAAGGTCAACTTCGGGACCGGCAGGCTCTCGTTGCAAACGGGTATCGGTATCCAGGTGTTAACGAATTACCTGTGAACAAGTATCTTGCTGAGACCATAGACCAGAGACCAGAGACCAGAGACCAGAGGCCTGAAACCTGTGACCAAGCCCTTGCGGACGGACCGCCTGGGCGGTGGAAAGGATTTCGTTCCCGGGCGGCCACCAGCCCGCGTTCCACATGCCGCCGGGTGACGGTCATGGGTCGACCGTGACATTGGTCATGGGGTCATTCGTGACCTCGCGGTGACCGATAGCCTAAAGCCTTTTTCGAGCCCGGCGCCTAAGCTTAAGAGTGTGCTCGGGACCCTTGCCGGTTTCGCCGAAATGCGGCGCAAGCGAGAGGTTCCACCACTTCGGTGGCCGACACATTTTTTGGAGGAACAACATGGCCCGGTCTCTACTCACTACCGCTACCACACTCATTTTGGTGTTGATGCTGATCTCTTCATGGACGTCCATGCCGAGTTTTGCCGGGGAAACCGGTCCGGACTGGTCCCACATCGAAACTCTTTTGGAAACGCACCCCGATCGAGCCCTGGACCTGCTCGACAAATGGGAAGCCCAGCCGGACACTGTCGGTCGGGTTCTGACGCTGCAGACCCGCGCCTATACACGGATGAAGCGCGCCAAGGAAGCGATCGCGACCGGAAAGAAGGCGATCTCCCAGGCCCCCGACACCGCCCAGGCCCACCTGGCCTATGCCAATGCGCTGTTGCTGCGCATCTCCAAAGAGCCGATGTTCGCCATGGCCAACACGGGTCGCTATCTCAAGTCCCTGGATCGCGCGATCGATTTGGAGCCGACGGAAGGCGAAGCCTGGATCCACAAGGCCATGTTCTACCTCGAGGCGCCCGCGATCGCCGGTGGCAGCAAGGCCAAAGCGGTGAACATCCAGGAGAAGTTGGCCAAGATCAGCGAACCTCACGCGATATTGGTGCAACTGGCGATTCTCGCCAAGGAGGACAAGACGAAAGAGCAGGAGCCGCTGCTGGAACGGTTGTTGGTCTTGGATCCTGAATCGAGCGCGTTCGCCGTACGCTACGGCGATTATTTGAGACGGCACGAACGGCATGCCGAGGCCATCGCGGTTTACGGGCCGCGCACCGCCGAGGAGCCCGACGATTGGCGGCTGCTCTTCGGCCTGGCGAGCGCCCGGATTTCCGGCCGCCAGGATGTGGCCCGAGGCGTACGGGAAATGACGCGCTATGCGGAGCGGAAGCCTGAGTACGCGCGCGGTCCTTCTTCTGCATCGGCCTGGGTTTGGGTCGGTTGGGGTCACTACATCGAAGGCGACAGCGATCGGGCTCGGGCGGCTTACGAAAAAGCGTTGGAATTGGATCCCAAACACCGGTCCGCCAAAGAGAAGTTGGCCGAACTGGAATCGAATTGATCGAAAGGAAACGCGCCGAGCGCCATGAGTAAGGAGACGCCGACCATGTCCAAAACCGACGAGACGACCCAACCCGACCGACCGCCCCGATCCAAGCGAATCGGGCCCCTCATGAATCGCCGCCAATTCGCGGCCCTGGCTTCGGGGTTGGCGGCCTGGGGATTGCTCCCGCGTTCCCTCGAAGCGGCCCTGCCTGTACCGTCCTCTACCTTGCGGCTCAGTCGCCGTGCCCGGCAGGTGGCCGGCCGCCAGGGGAAATGGCAGCCGACCCACGTCGAAGGCGCCATCCCGCGCGACCTGAACGGCACGTTCTACCGTGTCGCGCCGGGCCAGGACGAAAAATTCGGCGTGACCCTGAAGCACCGTTTCGACGGCGATCCCTTCTTCAGCGCCTTTCGATTCGAAGGCGGCCGACTCCAGGTGACCGCGCGCTATTTGGCCACACCCGAATACCTCGCCGAGCAACAAGCCGGACGCATGCTGTTCCACGAGTTCGGAACCCTTGCGCCGGCCTCCGCCGATCCCGACGACGAGCCGCCGCGCTTCAAGAATTCGCCCAGTGTCAACGTCATCCGCTACGACGGTCGGTTGCTGGGTCTGTCCGAGGGCGGCCCGCCCACGGCGCTGGATCCGGTGACACTTGAATACCAGGGGTTTTGGCACTTCCACGGCACGCTACCGTCCCACACCAGCTTCACTGCGCACCCCAAGTTCGACCTTGGCACCGGTGAGGGTTTCGCCTGGGGCGTTCACCAAGGGGATCCGATGGAGCTGCGCGTCTTTCGCATGAAGGGCGACGGCCGGCTCGAGACCCTGCATCGGGTTCCGTTGTCGCGCTATGCCATGATCCACGACATGGCGTTTACCCGTCATTACCTGGTGTTCGCCGTTCCGCCGGTCTATTTCGATTTTTCACGTCTTTTCATGGGCGAAGCCAGTCTGGCCGACGCGCTCCGATTCGCCGAAAGGGAACCGCTGCGCTACCTGATCCTGCGGCGCGACGGCACCGGTGATCCCGTTTGGATCGAGGCGCCCACGGCGGTGGTCTTCCACAACGGCAACGCCTACGAAGATGGGGGCCACATCGTGCTCGATTCCGTTTTGTCGCCCGACGACAGCGTGCTTCGTCTTCTCTACGCCGCGAGTAAGGAGCGGTTGCCCGAGGTCACGTCGACCCGGCTGGCCCGCGTCCGACTGGACCCCCGGGCGGGCCGCCTCGTGCGTCGCGACCGGTTGGACGAGTGGTTGGAGTTCCCGCGCTTCGACGAGCGTCGCGCCTCCGAAGACGTACGTTTCCTCTACAGCGCCGGCGAGCATCGCCAAGATCCCCTGGGCCACGATCGACTCAACGCGTTCGATCTCCATCGCGGAAAAAAGCGAGTGGTTACCTTCGAGGCCCATCAAACCATCGAGGAATCGGTGCACGTGCCCAAGGCCGGTGGGGCGAAGAGCGAAGCCGGTTGGTTGCTCACCCAGGGCTACGACGGCCGCAAGAACGAGAACTTCCTGGACGTTCGCGATGCGCCCAGCCTGGAACGTGTCGCCCGCATCTGGTTGGGCACCCACCTACCACTCGGCTTTCACGGCAACTTCGTGGGGTGATGGGAGGTGTCCGGCGGGCATCGGATGTGGTGCATCTGTGTGATTCGGGAAAATTTTTTCTTGAATCACATCTATGACCTGAATGCGGGAAGTCCATCGACTGGATTCATCCAAGCCTGGTGAGGGAGGCGTCCTTGAACAAGGCGCTGCCGTCGCCGATGGCTTCGATCGCCGCCCGCACGCCCTCGGTGCCGTGGCTGCGGGCGATGCCGCGCATGCTCAGGATCGGAATGACGGCCAAGCGCTTGCCGATGCGGCTCAACAGCTTCTCCATCTCCTGTCGCGAGACGACGTCGCTGCCCGGATGGGATGCCTCGGCCAAGTACTTTCCGGCCAGGTCGAGCGGGACCCGTGCGAAATAGTCTTGGATCTCGCTGACCCACTGCGATATCTGCAGGGACTGCTTGCGCGCCTCGAAACGGGCCAGCTCCTCTTCGATGATGCGCTCGGCCTTGGGGATCTCGCATTGGCGCTCGCGCCAATTGCGTCGCAGCGCCTCCTCGAGACCGGCCGGCAGTAGGAGCGACACTCCGGGGATGTCCGCCGCGCTGGGATCGATGTCGGGCGGGGTGGCCGCATCGAACAGAATCCGGCGCTTGCCGCGCCCGGTTCGTTCGAGCCAGTCGCGGCCGAACAAGACGGTGTTGGACCCGGTCGCGGAAATCAGTGCATCGAACTCGGGAGGGTTGGCGAGGAACCCGTCCAACCCGATCGCCATCCCGCCGAAGTGAGCCGCCATGTCGGAAGGGGAGCGGTTCACGAAGATCTTTTCGAAGCGATGATCCCTGCCGAAGTGAGGCACCAGGCGGCGCATGTAAGGACCGGCTCCGACGAATACGATCCGCTTGCCGCCGAATGCGGCCAAGGCGCCGCGAACCTGCCGGTAGATCAAGCTCAGCGGAGAGACCACCTGGCGGCCGATCTGGGTTTCGGCACGGACCCGCTTGCCCGCCCGAACGGCGGCGTCGACCAGCGCGCCCAGATACTTGCCCACGAGGCCCGCGCTCCTGGCCGCGGCCACCTGCTGCTTGATCTGATGGGCGATCTCCGGTTCACCCAAGGCCAACGAAGCCAGGGAGGAGGCGACCTCGAACAGATGACGCACGCAGCTTTGGCCTTCGCGCAACCGGAACCCCAACACCCGACCCTCACCGGCAAAGCGGCCTTCGAAAAAGGGGACCCACCCGTTGGGATCGACGGGTTCTCCATCGGAAACCAGGTAGAACTCGCGGCGGTTACAGGTCTTGAGGAAGAACAGTTCCACGATGCCGAATGCATCGCGCAATTCCGCCGCAAAGGCCTCCAGTTCCGCTTCGGTGAGATCGACCCGGCCCAGGTCGGCAGGGGAGGCCAGATGGTAATCGATGGAAATGGAGTAATACACGGTCGTCGCTCCTTCATGAGGTCATGATGGAAGCGATAGAAGGCAAGCCCGGTACCATATGTGCAATCGTCTGAAATGTATGGTGTTACAGGAAAGTAGCGCAGTGATTCGATCCGCGTATTCTCGCGAAACACCGACATATCGGTGGGGTGTACCGATATGTCGCGACTTTATCACCGCGGCATCGGTGTCGGTTATTACCCCTGACCACGGATGGCGCCCCCACGCATCGCTGGGGAAGGCCTTCGCGAACCGGGCCGCTCAGCCCATCATCCACTTTTCCTCGATGGCACGGACCCTGGCCAGGATGTCCTTGGCGTGGAAGGGTTTGAGCACGATCGTGTCGACTCCGAATTGCGATACCTCGAGTAGCTCCTCGCGGTTGCGGTTGCCGGTCAGGATCATGGTGAATCGCGGTTTCACCTTCTGGTGGACCGCATTCTGCAAAAACTCGGCGCCGGAGAGCTCGGGCATTTTCAAATCGAGGATCAGGAGATCGAACTTGTGGCTGCTCAGGCGCTGCAGGCCGAGCATCGGCTTGTTCTCCTGGGCCACCTGGTAGCCCTTGGTCTGGAGAATGCGGGCCACCAGTTCGGTGATGTAGTGGGAGTCATCCATCACCAGGATGCTCTTGATCAGCGAGACGCGCAGCTTCTCGTTGAGCGGCAGTTGCAGGGCGTTCCGCGCCGCCTGTGACACCGCCATGTTGGGATGTTTCAGGTACGATTCGATCTTGCCCTTCAAGGCGGGCAACCCGATCTTGCCGGCCACGTTGATGGCCAGGATTTCCATCTTGTGGGCGTTCTCGTGGCGATCCAGAAACTCCCGCAGTTCCAGGATCAGGGGGAGCAGGGCGTCGGGATTGTCCTCGAGCATCTCGCGCTGATAGGCCTGTTCCAGTTCGCGCAGTGCCTGCAGTTTCTCGAATTGGGAATCCTGTTGAAGGCGTTCGAGGATTTCGTTGAACCGCTGGCGCATGGTTTCCGATTTGTGGATCTCCTCGAGGCGGACATTGATGCGCAAGAGGCTGCGACGCAACAGCTCCAGCTCTTCCTTGTTGCGATCGTCGGTATGGGTGTGCAGGGCCTGTTGGAAGATCGCGACCCATTCGGCGATGCCGTGCTCCTCCCAGGCGACCTTGTCCAGCAGCTTGACCGTGGCCTTGCGTACCGCGGCTTGATCGTGGTTGAGACAAAGCTCCCAGAAGTCTTGCAAGGCCAGGAAGCTCGACACGTCCTTGGAGCGGGGGACTTCCTGGATTTCCTCGACGAAGGCTTCGAACATCTCCGAAAAGTGGCGACCGGGATAATCCCTCAAGACATCGGTGATCATGCTGTAACGATTGGCGCCGCCGGCCTTGATGATGGTCCGCAGGGTTTGGGCGCGCACTTTCAAGGGTCGTGGCATCGTCATGAAGCGTTGCACGGCCTGGGCGGTGCGCTCGTCGTCGAACGATTCCAGCGCTTCGAGGATGACCAACAGGAAGCTGACCTGGTTGTCCAAATGGAGCAGATCCAACAGGTCCTTGTAGCAGGGTTCGACTTGATGCTCGGCGATCGCCTTGACGGCATCGGCGCGGACCACTACGGACTCGTGTTCGAGGAGCGGGCGCAAATGCGCGGGCCCGTTGGGGCTGTTGGCGATCAGCTCGATGGCGCGTTGACGGACCGGCCCATTTTTCGGGTCGCCGGCCAGGTCGATTACGGTCTCCGGAACATCGTCAAGGACGAACGTGTTGAGTGCGTCCAGCACCTTGGTCATGGCAGCGGGCGAGGAGTTCATGTAGTCCAAAAGGTGCTGTTTGGCGCTTTGGCTCTTCAAACCGGCGAGGGCGGAAAAGATCAGCGTTTCGCGCTCGGGCAGATCGGGAGGCATCATCTCTTCGAGCTGGCTGACGAAGGCCTCGGACTCCGATTGCCGGTTGATGTGCGACATGGCGAGCACGATTTCGTGCAGGCGTTCGATGAGGTGCTCGATTCGGGTGTGCACCGCCTGTCGCAGCTTGCCGCGCGCCACATCGTCGAGTTTCTTGTCGGCGTTACACAAATCCTCCAGCGATTCCTTGGCTCTCTGGTAGAGGGAGCCGTCGCGGAAACCGAAGGGAATCAGGAGGTTGACGATGGCGGCATCGTGGTTTCCCGAAAGGTATTCATCCATCAGGTCCATGCGATCTGCCTCGTCCCAGCCGGTGTCGATCGCCACATCGATCACGTCGATCAATTTGGAAAGGTCGAATTGTTCGACGTGCTCCTTGAAAAACGGCATGTCGAGAAAGACGTCGGCGTGCATGCGGTCGACCGCCAGTTTCCTGAAGAGCAGGCTCAGCGGCTCGTACGAGCTTTGGTTGCCCAGTTTCTGCAAGACGCGAACGGCTTCGCGGGCCACGCCGGCATCGTCCGCGGCCAACATCTCGTTGAGAAAGGGGATGTAGTCCGGATGAGGCGCCTTGATCATCATTTCGGCGGCCTGCTTGATGCGTTTGGGATTGGAGCCACCGCGCTTGAATTCGCGCATGTAATTGTATTCGCGGAAGTTCGCCTTGAGTTTTCCCAAGGAGCGCTGCCACTGCATGCGTGCTTCGGTCGGCAGTCCCTGTTCCAGTGCCTCCAAGGCGTCGATGGCTTCCGGATGATGGAGGTTGGAGAAGTGGAGCAGGTGGTTTTTGAAGTAGAGCGGATTTTTTTCTTTGCGGATGATGCTGATGAGACGGGGAATCATGTCGGCGCCGTTGTCTTTGACCATCAACTGGAAAAAGGTATCGCGCAGCTTGGCGTCGACGTCGAACATGAGGGTCTCGAGATCTTCGATGGCGCTCTCCCGGAAGCTCTCCAAGCCGCCGAGGACGATGTCTTCCAGTTCCTTGCGGCGGCCATCGCGATAGGCTTCCAGAATATGATCTTTAAAGGTCCCTGGTGTCATGTGGCTCACTCTCTTCCGGTGTTCTATGACTTGAACGATGATCGATAAATCGGGATCGAGGTAATGCGCCCTGTGCACTCGGGAAGGCTGCAGATCAAAGTGGTTTATTTATTTCAACGGCAGTCCCGAGCAGACCTTGAGAAACCCGAGGGATCCTCCCTCCGGCATCAATTCTCTCGCGGAAATGAAACGGCCGGGATCGCGAAACGCCCTTTCGATCCGCCGGCCGCGGGAAAAGGTATTTCGGATGGAGACGCTCGGATGGCGAAACTCCAGGCATCGATACAAATGGCTTCCGTGGTTTGTCGAACATTCTAGCACTTGCTGGAAAAGCTTTGGAGAAAGGTTTTGTCGGAAAACCTACTATTTTGGGGAACAGAGTGACTTTGTCAGGATAATTAATGAACTTCCGTGGGCGCCCCAAAGGGTCCACCAAAACCACGAATTGCTCGAGTGTGGGAAAGGGGTCCACTTTGTCCACTAAAACCTGTCCACCAAAACCTGTCCACTAAAACCACGAAAAGACACGAAAAAACAGATCCCTGCAGGGTCGGTTCCTCCCCGCGGGGGATCGCGGTCGACATTTTCTGTTTGCCCACGAATCACACGGACTGACACGGATCGACAGGAGCCATGGGTGCCACACGGCAGGTACCCTGAGAGGAACCCGAGCTTAAGGCTGAAAATAGCAACCGCTTATGCGGGTTTTGTTGTCATTTTGAATCATTTGGGATCGTGTTCCGTTCCGTGAAAACAACGCAACGACCTCGGCCGGAATGACCGTGTTCGAATTCGTGTGAATCTGTGTGATCCGTGGACAAGTCATCAAATGCCGCAGGTGACGCGTCGCCACGCAGGAACCGAACCCGTTGGCCTTTTGAGCAACGTTTCCTGAAACCCATCGAAGAAGCGTTCGGCTCACTGAGTAGGGAAGGCCGGGAGGTTCCCTTTCGTGTTTTTTCGTGCTTTTCGTGGACAAGGGTCTTCGTGCTTTTAGTGGACAAGCTTCGTGCTTTCCGTGGACTGGCTCAGTCCTCGTCGTCTTCTTCCTGGATCTCTTTCAGCATGGAGGACATGGCCGATTCGTAACACTGCGGGCAGACGCTATGACTGACGTTGGCCACCGTGTGACCCTGCAGATACTCGTCGACGCGCTGCCAGTAGTTGTCGTCGTCCCGAATCTTGTTGCAGTACATGCACATCGGCAGGATACCCTGCAAGACCTGGATCTCGTCCATCGCCTTTTGAAGCTCTTCGACCTTCTGGTTCAACTCACGGGTGCGATCGGCGACGGCCCGTTCCAAATCCTCGACGTATCGCCGAGCCTTGCGACCCAGGTTCCACTTCTTGGTGAGCGCCAACGCCATCTGCTTGACCGAAATCACGTCGAACGGCTTGCGCAGGAACATCAACTGATCGGTGGTCCCCACCTTCTGGAGGATTTTTTCCCAGGAATAATCGGAATAGGCGGTACAGATCACCATCTCGATGTGCGGCCACTTCTCCCAAATGCGCTTGATGGTCTCGATGCCGTCCCATCCCGGCGGCATGCGGACATCCATAAAAATGAGGGCGAACGGTTTGTCGTCGCCTTCCGCTTTTTCCACCAGCTTGTAGGCTTCTTCACCCTGGTACGCGTGCGTCAACTCGTAGTACGCGGGATCCGGTGTGGGCTGTGTGAACTCCGCATCTTCCATGTCGCCGAAGAGACCCTTCTCCAAGTCGTCGAAAGAATCCAGCTCTTCCGGTTGACTGGGCAGGATCTTGGTGAAGTCCTCGTGGATCGCGGCATTGTCATCGACGATGAGAATACGGCGGTTGTCCTCGTCTTCCGACATGTACAGCTTTTCTTCGGCCACCTTGGTGTTCTGCATGGATGTCCCCTTCCTTTCCAAATTGACCTACCTCATTTGATGCGCCATATGCGGGGATGAACCGTCACGTACCGTCTCTGCTTGACTCTGTGCGCCTTGGGGGGTGGTGTTGAAGGTCGGGCGCGTCACGCGCCGTATCGATGAAACTGGTTTCATTATAACTCTAATCGGGGAAAGGTTAAAATGTCGTTAACATTGATTCCTGTCGCCCATTCCCGGGCCCCGACGACCGTCGGTTTGGGCCCTCTGATCGACACGTGCGTTGTGAAATGGTTTGAGGCTGTCTGTATTTTGCTCCATAGCTGACGCCATTTCAAGTATTTCGCTGTGATTCTCGCAAACGGGTTGTAACGCTTGCGTTCAACCTGCACTACGAGTTTCCTTAGTTCGGTCCCCGTTCATATTTCCTTTAGTTTCGAAGGTCGCGGCTCGGTTGCGGCCTCGTGCTTTTCGGCGTCCGTCACGAGCCCGCGGTCTGGGGTGAGAGGCGAATGACCTCCTGCAGGGTGACCGAGATCGCCCCCATGTCCGAAGTTACCTCACCACGCAGAATATAGGCGTTGGCGTAATCGAGACAAGCGGCGAACTGAGCGAAGGGTTCGGGAAACAAGACGGTTTCGAACAGACCGCTCTCGTCCTCGAAGGTGAGAAAGCTCATGGGTTCGTCGTGTTTGGTGCGCACCGTCTTTCCCGTAACCAGCCAACCCGCCAGCGTCACCTTGCGGCCGACCTGGCGCGGCAGCTCCGTGGCGGCGATGCGCGGCACGCGTTCCAGCGCTTCGCGGTACAGTTCCAGGGGATGACAGGAAATCAGGAAGCCCAGCAGCCGCCGTTCCAGCGCGAGTTTGGTGCGCCGATCGTAGTCTTCCATGCGCGGCAGATCCTCGACCCGAATCGGTTCGGGAAACAGATCCTCGCTCTGGCGCCGGTGTAGGGCGTGCCAGTGCAGTGCCCGCCAGATGAGCGAGGGTCGGTTGAGGTCCGGCTCGAGGCGGTCGAAGCAACCGGCGAGAATCAGGCGCTTGGCCTCTTCCAGCGAGGGACGTACGCGGAACATGAAATCGCCGAAGTCGTGAAACAGCCCGTCCTGACGCGCCTTCAGAATGCGCTCGCCGGTTTCGCGCTTGAGACCCTTGATCTGCATGAAACCGATGCGAATGCGGCCCCGATAGCCGCGATAGGTCACGCGGCTGTCGTTGATGTCGGGACCGAGCACCTCGAGCCCGTTGCGACGGGCGTGTGACAGATAGGCGTGCGCGGAGTAGAAGCCGCCCTGATTGGAAATGACGGCGGCCATGAATTCGGCCGGATAGTGGAATTTGAGGAAGGCCGACTTGAAGCTGACCATCGCGTAGGATGCCGAATGGGGCTTGCAGAAAGAGTAGCCGGCGAACGAGAGGATCATGTCCCAGATGTCCTGAATGCGCTCGTCGGCGAGACCGTTGGCGCGGCAGCCTTCGATGAAGCGGGCGTGATAGTCGCGCAGCACCTTCTGTTTGTCCTTCTTGCTGATGATCTTGCGCAGGCGGTCGCCGTCGCAGGCGTTGAAGCCGGCCAGTGCCATGGCCGTGCGCGTCACGTCCTCCTGGTAGACCATCAGCCCGTGGGTCTCCGCCAGGACCTCCTCGAGATCGGGATGGATCGGCCGCCAGTTGGGTTTGCGGTTCGGGCGCGGGCGTCCCTGTTCGTCGTGCATCCAGCGGTGGCGGCGCACCCACTCGGCGGAAATCACGTTGGCGGCGGGGCGAATGATCGAGGAGACGGCGACCAGCGTTTCGTAGTCGCCCATGCGCACCTTCTGCAGCAGTTGACGGGTCGCGGGGGATTCCACGTAGAAGCAGCCCATGGTGTTGCCCTCGCGGATCAGGGTCTGGGTTTGGGGATCGTCGATGGGGTTCAGGGTGTCGTAGCGGATGTCGACGCGATAGTTTTCGCGAACCGATTGCAGGCAGTCGCGAATCACGGCCAGCGAGCGGTTGCCCAGGAAGTCGAGTTTGACGAAGCCGTAGTCTTCGACCCCGTCCTTGTCCCAGGGCACCACGTCGTAGCCGATCGGCATGGGGCGCAGCGGACAGTGGTGGGTGATGGGGTCGGGTGTGATGACCACGCCGCCGCAGTGGACGCTGATGTGGCGGGGAAAGCCTTCCAGGCGGCGGGCCATGGCGAGGATGTCGGGCCAGGGGTCGGGCAGGTCCGTGGGGCGCGTGTCCTTGTGCTTCGGCGAACGCTTGAGCTGGAGGAGGTGGTGGGCCATCTTGGCGATCTCCTTGTCGCCCAGTCCGTAGACCTTGGCCATCTCGCGCACCGCCGAGCGGGCCTGCATGCGGTTGTGGTTGCAGACCATCGCGATGTGGGCCCCGCCGTATTTGCCCCAGAGGTAGTCGCGCACGCGATCGCGCTCGTCCCACGCGAAGTCGATGTCGATGTCGGGCGGGTCCTTGCGGCCGGGGTTCAGAAAGCGTTCGAAGAACAGGTTGTGGGCGATGGGGTCCACGTGGGTGATGCCGAGCGCGAAGGACACGATGCTGGCCGCGGCGCTGCCGCGACCGCAGGTCAGCGAGAAGCGGCTGACGACGTCTTCGATGACGAGAAAGCAGTTGGAGAAATTTTTACGGCGGATCATGTCGAGTTCGTAGTCGGCGCGCCGGGTGATGGTGGGCGTGAGTCGTTCGTAGCGCCGGGCCAGGCCGGCATAGGTCTTCTCGCGCAGGATCTTGAAGTTCTCGTCGTACTCCGAGGGGGGAAAGATCAGCTCGCCGATGGTGGGCGTGAAGGTGCAGGCCTCGGCGATTTCGACGGTGCGGGCCAGGGCCTGCGGTTCGGTCTCGAAGCGTGCACACATTTCCTCCGGCGAGGCCAGATAGCTCGCGCGCGGCATGAAGCCGCCCGGCGGCAGGCGCGACAGCTTGCTGTTGGTGTCGATGGCGCGCAGCATCAGGTGCAGCGGATAGGCGCGCGACGAAACGGTGTAGGCGTGGGCGGTGGCCACCAGCGGCAGCTTCCACTTGCGATGGCAGGCCCGCGTGCGGGTTGTATCTCCTGGCCACAGATCGATGTAGACTTCGGCCGTGTCGTGGATCGCGTGCAGCACGTCGTCGTCCTGGGTGATGACGACGAGGCCCTCGTAATGGTCGCGCAGCGCACGGGGTAGCTTCCAGGACGGTTCGTGGTACTGGTCGGTGAGCATGTGGCAGAGGTTCTGGTAACCCTGACGGGTCTTGACCAGGCACAGCGCCTGATGGTCCTTCGTCACCAGTTCGCAGCCGATGATCGGCTCCAATTCGTATTCGCGACACAATTGCAGGTGGTCGACCAACCCGTAGAGGCCGTTGCGGTCGGTCAGCGGGAAGAAACGCTGGCCGTTTTCGCGCAGGTGTCGGGCCAGCCCCTCGATGGGGGCGGTTCCCCACATCAGTGAATAGTTGCTGTGGACGTGCAGGTGCTGAAAATCGGTGGCAGGGTGCATTACGACGCCTGGCCCCACAGCGCGCGGCCGCGCTGGATGGCATGTGATCCGAAGCGTTTCCGGATGCGATCGAGGTGTGGCGACAGGGCGTCCGGTTTCGGTGCGGCGAAGAGCGACAGTTGTTGCTGGTTCTCGCGCGTGGCTTGGAAACTCAGGCTCAGGTAGCGCACCCGTTGGCGACGATCGCACCAGCGCGTGTAGCTCTCGAGCAGTGTCTGGTGAATGGTACGCTCGGTTTGCGTGCGGGTGAAACTGAAGCGCCGGTGGCGCCAGACGTCGTCGGTGAAGCGCAGTGCCAGCCGCGCGCTGGCGGTGCTGGCCCGTTCGGTACGCAGGCGTGCGCACAGCCGTTCGACCAGTTGGAACAGCGTCGCCTGAATCACTTCGTCGTCGTTGGTGTCCGGCTGAAAACAGTGTTCGGCGGCGAAAGCGTCGTGATCCTGCGGCGGGGTGACCGGACGGGGATCGACGCCGTAGGCGTGACGGTGCAATTGGAGTCCGGCGGCCCCCGCCGCGAAGCCCATGAGTTGCAGCGGCAGGGCCTGGATGTGGCGAATGCGGCGCAGATTGAGTTCGAACAGCAGTTTGCGGATGGCGCGTTCGTGCCACTCGGGCAGGGCCTTGGCGGTCAACGGCGCCAGGAACTTGGGCTCCGTGCCCGGATCGACGGTGCACAGCGGTTCGCGGTATTTCTGGATCTCCTTGGCGGCGATGGTGCTCACCAGCTTGTTGGGCGCCAGCCCCACGGTGGCGGGCAGGCGCGTTCGCGTGCGCAGTTCGCGGTTCAGTTTCAGGGCGGCGTTTTCCAGGTTGCCGTAGAGCCGCCGCATGCCGCTCATGTCGATGGCGATGTGACCGTAGCTGATCGGCTCGACGACGGGGCTGAAGTCGCGAACCAGATCGAGCACCTCGCGATGGGCGCGCCGGTAGCGATCCGGGCTGGGGACCTTGATGTGGATGTCGGGGAAGTAGCGGCGCACGTACTGGATCGGCATGCCCTTGTCGACGCCGATCTGTTTGGCGTCGGGCGAGGCCGCGACCACGGTGGCGCGTCCGGTCTCGGGCGCGATCACCAGGGGACGGCGCGCCAGTTCGGGATCGTCGATGCGCTCCACGGTGGTGATGAAGGATTCGATGTCCAGATGGAAGACGGTCATATGAGCTACCTCGAGACGGAGTTCTCCCCGTGCGCGGGCGGACCGCGCCAGGCGGAGGAACGATGGTGACGGATGGGATCCGATATCGGGAATTCGGGCACACGGGCACGAACGGCCCGCACGGCGATGCCGTGTGAACGGGGATGGACGATTCGCGATCGAATCGCCGCGGGGGATCGTTTGGGCGGAATCGGGGCGCACCGATGCCGAGGCGCACGGAGACCCGGTGGTCTCGGCCGGAAGGGGCCGCCGCGGTATCCGCGAGGAGACGGAGCTCTGCCGCATGCCCGAGAAGCGTGGGCATCGTCGCGATGAGCGTGGTGACGGCGGCGTGGATGCGATGCGGTTGTCACATATCGTGATCGGTGGGGCGCGGGTGGGGGGCGCGCCGCGTGTGTGCGGTACCGGCCGGCATCGTGCGCGGGGTGAACCGGTTCACGGGGATGGGCCGAAGTGGCGTGGGACCTTGCGGAACTTTGTGTGCCTGATCGGCGGGCGTCGATCAGCTACACAAAGCGCCGAAGCGGCGGATTTGCGACATATGAGGCGTGAATAAAAAGGGTTGATAGTGAGAAGGGGGGCCGGTGCGGCCGCTGGGGATCAGTCGGTCGCTTCCTGCTCCGCTTCGGTTGCGTGTCCGGACGGGTTGGCCTCCTCGAAGCGGCGGTACAGGGCGTAGACCACACCGCGAATCTCGAAGGCATCCTCGGGACTGGCGTAGATCGGTGAGAGTGTCGCGTTGGCCGGTTGCAGCCGGATGCGGTCGCCCTCGTGATAGTAGCGTTTGAGGGTGGCTTCGTCGTTGACGACGGCGACCACGGTCTGGCCGTTGAAGGCCATGGTCTGGCGCCGGATGATGACGATGTCGCCGTTCAGGATGCCGTCCTCGATCATGGATTGGCCCTGGACTTCCAGAGCGTACACCTGACCGCGCGGGACCTGGTTGGCGGGTACCTCCACGTAACGTTGGCTTTCCACCGGTTCCAGCGGTTGGCCGGCCGCGATGCGTCCCAGCAGGGGAATGCGTACGGCCTGCGGTGGCGGTTCGACGAGTTCGATGCTGCGTCGCTTGTTGGGATCGCGGACGATCAACTCCGCTTTCTCCAGGGCTTTCAAGTTCTTGGACATCGCCTGTTGGGTGATGCCGAACATCTGACCCAGCTCGGCGACCGTGGGTATGGGTGCCCCCTTTTCCAAAATCTCCTTGAGTTTGTTGTAGATGGATTGCTGGCGTTCGTTCAGTCGCAAAAGGTATCCTCACCATTGATGGATCCGGGGGTCAGGGACGCCCGGGTTTGATGTCTGTCGTGGGTGTTGCGGTTCGGTTCGCCATTGTCATCAGCCCGAAAGTTGCCAACGCGTTGATCAGCCTTACAAAACCTATCTTAGGTTGTGGACGGGTTGTTGTCAATGGATGATTTAGGGATTTTAGGTTGTAAAAAACACGTCGAATCAGGCAGTTAGATGCCGGTGACGAATCGTGTTTTCCCATAGTTTGGATGGTTCGAAAATCTGTAATTTCCGTAGATCGGAGCGGAATACATATTGGAATTACTGAAGTTGGTCACGCGTCACCCGGGTCGCGGGAGACTCGCAAACACATTATTTTAGAAAAAAACGGGCAAAAGTGATGAGAGAAAAATAAGGTTTCCTTGCCGATAATTCAGGTTTCTTCTTAACCGTGACATGGGATACCGTCTGGTGAGGCTTGGGAATGGCCCTTTTCCCGAGCCCCACGGCCCCAGGTATCGGGTGTCGGGTATCAACAGGTAAGGCGCATGCTTGCAGTGGCTTACCTGAGACCTGAAACCTGGCGCCTGATACCTTGCGGTCGGGTATCAGCAGATAAGGTGCATATTCGTAGTGGCTTGCCTGAAACCTGGCATCGGCGGCCCGAAACCCGAACTCTCCCTTGTTGATTCCGGATCGCTTCCCGGATATGGTGGAGCACGCGGCTCGCCCGCGTTTCCCGTCATTCCCGTTTTGGAGCCTGCCCCATGAGTTCTCGTCGCGACGATGCATCACCCACTTTCCCTTTCGATCCCGAACGCTTCGACCCGGCCTATCTGGTGACGCTCGACGAGCTCTACCACAGCGGCTGGGCGGCCCGTAAAAAGCGCCGGATCGCCTTCATGCGCGAAGCGGTGGCGCACTTCTGGCCCAAGGGTCATCCCACGCGCCTGATCCACATCACCGGTACCAACGGCAAGGGCTCGGTGGCCCACTACCTGTGCGGCGGTCTGCGCTTTGCCGGCGGTACCGGTTCCTGGACGGGGCCGCACGTCTTCGATTACGCCGAGCGCTTTCACCTCGATGGTGAGAAGGTGGGTCACGACGAAATCGTCACCGTGTACCGCAAGATCATCGAGCCCTATCAACAGGCGTTCATGGCGCGCCATCCCGGCGAGTCGCTGACGTTCGCCGAGCAGGGGATCCTGCTCGCGCTGCACCTGTTCCAAAGGCACGCGGTGGTGTGGGGCGTGATGGAAGTGGGTGCCGGCGGACGTTACACGCCGCTGATGGCGCTCGACGTCCACGCCTGCGTGTTGACCAACGTGGCCGAGGATCATCCCAAGACGTTGGGTGAGCACGGCTGGCAGCGGGCCCTGGAGAAGGCCGGGATCGCGCGGCACGGCAGGCCGTTCTTCACGGCGGCGGAAGGGGTGAACCGGCCGTTCGTGGAGAAGACCGCACAGGCGGAGGGCGCCGAGGTCATCGGTGTCGCCGACGGCGATCCGGACGCGATCCAGGCGGTGCTGCCGCGTCGCGAACCGGGGTTCAAGCTGCGCAACCTGGCGCTGGCCTGCAAGGTCATTCGGCATTTCTACCCGGGCTTGAGCCTGGAGGTCCTGACGGAGAACATGGTCCATCACCTGCCGGCCCGCTTTTGGCGCCTGGCCCCGAACGTGGTGGCCGACGTGGCCCACAACGCCGACAAGATCGCCAAACTGGCCGAGCAACTGCGCCTGGCGTACCCCTCGGAATCGTTGCGCCTGATCGTCGGCCTGACGCGCAACCGCGACGCGCGCGCCGTGTTTCGGCCGCTGCTTCGCATCGCCGATCACGTCGTCGTCACCAGTGCCTCGTACGTGGGGCAGTCACCGCGGGACATCGCCGAGGCGTTGCGGCCCGAACACGATCGGATCGAGGTCGTGGACGATCCGGCGGAGGCCTATCGGCGCGAACGCACGCGCTTGGCGGACGGGGAAGTGCTGGTCCTGACCGGTTCGGCCTACATGATCGACCAGGCCCTGAACGAGAATCCGTTTCTGCGCCACGTCAATGCCAGCTTCGGCTGGCGCAACGCCCCGAGCGACATGAATTGAGCGAGTGCGCCGTTTCGGGCCCGTTGCGGGAAAGGTGGGGGAAACGGCGCGTCGAAATCAGGGCGAGCCGCAGCGAACGCTGCGCAGTTCCAGAACGCGGCGATTGTGCTCCAGGCCGGTGATGCCACCGCCCTCGGTGATATAGAGCGAGCACGAATCGAACCCGGGCCCCCTGCCCCAGGCGATCGCGGTCGGGTTGGTGACGCCGTCGTCGAGTACGACGGAAATGGGCAGCTCGTCGTCGGGTCGCGCGTTCAAATCGACCGAGACCACCCGACCCTTGGCGAAGTCGACGCCGTAGAGCCGCTGGCCGCCGGCGTCCAGGACAATGTCGTCCAGCCACTCCAGGTGCAGGGGTTGCAGCACCTGCACGCTGTGCAGCCGTTCGCCGTCGCGGAGGTCGTGGACGTGAACCTTGCCGGTCGCCAGTTCGCCCACGTAGAGCTGACGGGTGGCGTCGTCGATGGCGAGCCCGTTGGCGTGGGTCAGGCCGTTGACGAAGGTACCCACGATGCCGGTGTCCAAATTGATGCGGTAGACCGCGGCCTGGCCCGGCAGGAACGTGCCCGCGGTGGTGATGTACGCGTGGCCTCCGTGTAGCGCCAGGCCGTTGCCGGCACACGACAGCTCGGCGACGATGCGGTACATGCCGGGGTAATCGGCCTTGAATCCGACCAAGTAGTTATGGGGTAGTCGCCAGCGCCCGTCGAGCCGTACGACCACGGCAAAGATTTCGTCGTTCTCCGGATCGTAGGCCATGCCCAGTACGGACTTGAAGTCGTCCTGCATCAACTCCATGGCGTACTGGGTCTCGCCGCGGTAGATACGCCAGATCTCACCGTGCGTGTTCTCCGAAACGAAGAGGTTCCCTTTGCTGTCGAAGCACAGATTCTCCACCCAGGAAAATCCGTTGGCGATGGTGTTCAGGGCATGCGCCTGGGGGAGGCACAAAATGCAGAACCATCCCGCGAGAACGAGAAAGAATCGATGGAATCGTGTCATGAGCGTCTATCTCCTCGGCACCACGACCATCCAGCCAGCGAGTCGGGTGCGGTAAAGCAGGCATGTCTAGATTCATTACAAGGAGCAGAAGGGCAGGTCCGGAAGACCTGGAAAAGGTTCAGGTAGCGGGAACTAAATGGAGGAAGGACGTAAGGGCGGGGTGGCAAAAATTCCGAGATAGATCGGTGTGACGGGAGATGGCGTTTTTTGCCGAAGCGTATGCATTGATATTTGAAATCGCCTTATTCTAAGTGAGTCAAGCGTGAAATTCATCTAAATCTTACTCGTTTGTTACGCTGGACACATTTTTTCCCAGAAGAAAAACCTTTGGCGTTGGTACGGCGGTGTTCAGATTTTTGCGGATCGGATCTATGGCATTTTCGGAAGGCTTCGCCAAAACAAGGCTGGTGCCTGGCTGGACTTGAAGAAAGGAACCGCGAGGCGACGGCCCAAAATCTAGTCTTTGGCCTCGATCGGCGGCGGCTCCGGATGTTTGCCTTGAATGTTAAGATGTTTAAAACGTGGTGGCTGGATGTTTTCGTGCCTCGAGGCGGCGTCCGGCAATCGGTCAATGGGCAGGAGCGACCGTGCGAAGGTGATTCCAGGCGACGACTGGGACCCATCTTCCCGGCCTGCTCCCTGGGTTCGTTCCTTCATGGTTTTCCGAATTTTCCACGGACGTTCCGGACGGCGACCGCTTTTGCGTTCGGTTTGTGGGGTTTCCGCGTGAGGACGGCCGTGATCGGCGCGGATCGCGCACCGCCGATGTTGCCTGTCGCCGATTTTAGGAACATGCTAAATGCTTTGATCCAGCAGGTTTAGTTTTTCGTGACGGAGAGGTCCGCGTACTTCTGGTTAGCATTTCGATGAGAATCCATTAGAATCATAGGCGTTATCACGGTTTTCCGAAGATACTCCGGTTATGGGATCTGCGTGTGACGGTCTCTTCGAGTTTGGATCGAGTCATGGTGTGTGACGTCCCGGATGGTATGTGTCGTACCGGCAGGTGGGCCACGTGTTGAAACTTCATATTATTCCCGGCGAAAGCGAGCCCTTTTTCCACATGGTCCAGGGAACCAATCTCGTGATCGGCCGATCGCCTTCCGCGGATCTGGTGATCCCGGAGCAGAGCATCTCGCGCCGCCATGCCCGCATGTTCTGCCGCGAAAAGCAGTGGTTCATCGAGGACTTGGGTTCGCACAACGGCACGGTGGTCAACGATTACCTGGTGCGGCATCCCACGGTGTTGACGCCAGGAGCGGTGGTGCGGCTTTCCAACGCCAAGATCATCGTGAACAAGTATCAGGAGGACGAGACCCTGACCGGTGATCACGACCGCCCGATGGGGTCGCATCGCCTGTTCAAGAGCGCCTCCGAGATGCTCGACAGCGCGCCGGGCAACGTTTTGACGGTAGAAGGGGAGCAGGAGCTGCGACGCGCTGCCGATCGGCTCAAGCTGCTCAACGACATTCACGCCGCCCTCAGCCACCCGATCACCCGGGAAGAGTTGTTGGATCTGGTCCTGGAGCGGGTTTTCGGACTGCTGAATCCCGAAGAGGGCGCTATTTTCCTGAAGGACGCCGACGGCGAATTCACGCCCGCGGCCACCCGAACGGTCTATCCGCCGGCCAATCCCCATACCTTCACCTATTCGCGCAGCCTGGTTCGCGAAGTCACCGAAAAGCGCATGGCGGCCCTGGTGGCCGATGCCGAGAACGACGAACGCTTCTCCGGTTCCAACAGCATCGTGGGCATGGGCGTGCGCTCGCTGGTCGCCGCGCCGCTGTTGGATTCCGAAGGCGCGCTGGGCATGATCGTGCTCGTGTCGCGCGCCTTCGTGCGCCAGTTCTCCGAGGAGGACATGGCGCTGCTGGTGTCGCTGGCCTCGGTGGCCGCGCTACGGCTGCGCAACATGATCCTGGTGGACGAAGCGGCCGAACAACTGCGCCGCCTCAACCGCACCCTCGAAAAGAAGGTGGCCGAGCGGACGCGCGAGTTGCAGGCGCGCAACGAAGAGCTGGCCGGACTGGATCGCGTCGTCCGTATGACCAATCGCGAGCTGGCCCTGGATCGTGTGGTCCAGACGATTCTCGACCAGGGGCTGATCCTCTTTCCCCAGACCGAGCGCGGCGCTTATCTGCAGTGGGACGAGCGTTGCGAGGTCTTCCGGTTCGCGGCCACCGCGGGATACGAAACCGAACAGTTGGGCGATGTGAGCTTCACCCGCGCCGAACTGGAGAAAAATTACATGACCAGTGCCTCCGAGGTTCACGAGGGCGTCTTTTTGCGGCGGACCCTGACCGACGAGCTGGATACGGCGATCCAGCCCGGCGCCACGCTCTCGATGGCCGTCAACCTCAACGATCGACTGGTGGGCTATCTCGTGCTCGACTGTTTTTCGCGCGCCGATGCCTTCGACGAGGCCGACGCCCGCAAGCTCGAGCGCTACCGCGAACACGCCATTTCGGCGGTGGCCAAGGCCCGTTACGTTCAGGAGTTGCACGACAAGAATCAGGAAATCGTGCGCAAGCAGAGCCAGTTGATCATGAAGGAGAAGATGGCCTCGATCGGGACGCTCGCCGCCGGCATCGCCCACGAGATCAAGAACCCGCTGAATTTCATCAACAACCTGGCCGAAGTGGCGGACGAGCTGGTGCGCGATCTCGAGGACAAACTGGGCGAATGCCGCGAGCAGTTCGAAGCGGACGATTTCGACCAGATTCGCGACCTGGTGCAGGATCTGGAGCAGAATGCCGGGGTTTCCCGCGAGCAGGGACGCAAGGCCGACCGCATCGTCACCAGCATGATGGACCTGGCCCAGGCCTCCAGCAAGAACCGCCGTTTGGTGGATTTCAATGCGCTCATCGAAAAGTACTCCAGCATGGCCTATCACGGCATCGGCGACCTGGAGCAGAAGAACTGTCCGCTGGTGATCGAAAAGGAGTTGGACTCCGAGGTGGGCATGGTCGTCGTGGGCCCGCAGAGTCTCAGTCGCACGGTCATCAACCTGGTCACCAACGCCATCGAGTCGGTCCTGACCAAGTGGATCAACCTGGGCGACGGCTACCAGCCCCAGGTGCAGGTGTCCACGGTGACCCAGTCCGAGGTCATCGAACTGCGCGTGCGCGACAACGGGATGGGGATCCCGGCAGCCGATCGCGACCGCATTTTTACGCCCTTTTTCACCACCAAACCCGGTGGCAAGAACATCGGTTTGGGCCTTTCGATCGCCTACGACATCGTGGTCCTGGAACACCACGGCAGTTTCGACGTGCAGACGTTGGAAGGCGAACACACGGAAATGATCGTGCGCATCCCGAGGACGTTGCGGGAAGAATAGGCGCCGGTGGCTCGGGTAATCCGAGCGGGGCGACGAGCGCCTGATCCGAAAAATGACGACCGTGGTTCGGTGAAAACCGGATGACGGTAATTACCTTTTGCGAGGCAAAAACAGGTAATGCCTGTTGTTTGCGAAAATTTGGAAAATGATGATTGACCCGACAATTGAGTCGTGTTTATGATTAGAGGTGTTGCGATAGCCAACGAGATCGGGCGTAAATCGCATCCCCTGACCCTTCGTGTCGATTTTTTCGCCCGATGACCCTGTGCTTTTTCATGTCGCACAACCGGTCCCGTTTCCTTTCCGGTACGGCAACCATTCGTGCTTCTTTTCACAACCCTGCTGATCGCCCCTCTCTCCATGAGTTTCCCATTCACGAAGGGATCGTGTATCGCATTCCGTCATTCGTTTCCACGAAGCGAGGCCGGCTTCGGTACCGCGTTACCCGTAGTCCTTGAGAAAATAGTGTTCACCGGTTTTCTCCCGAGGCACGAGGCGCTTGGGATGGATGTTTCTCGATTTTTTCGAATCCGGCAGTGTCGCAGTGGCGACCTTGAATTATTGATGGAAAGAGGCGCGCAGCAGATGGCATTCCGCCGTGTCCGACAACCGCGGTCTGGTATGCGCTTCCGGCGACAGTTCTCCTATCACCATGTCGGACGCCCCAAGCGAGGCCTTTGATTCCCTCGCCATCGGGGGAGGGGACAGCGCGGGTGCGTCGCTCGCTCGTTCGCCGAGCGGTTCAAGATTATATCTCCCTCGGGCGGGTCTGTCTTCGGATCGACCTGTTCCACCACCGGGCATTCGTCTCCCAGCGGATGTCCGGTTTTTTTTATTGTGAGCTTCCTCGCGAATGGTGGTTCCGATGGCTTGACCCGGCACCCGGGATCTGGGCATGATATGGAATTCTCGTCCTGTCCCCATATATCCTGCCTATTGGGCAAGCTAAATTATCGATGCGGAACCCTGACGCACCTGTCTCTTCTTGCGTCCTGGCGCCCGAAAAGGAGCCCCCACATGCTGGCCCCATTGCTCTGTTTGCTTCTGCTGCCGAGTGGAGAGCCGCCGGCGACAACCGATTGGCACATTGAAAAGTACGAGTGGGAAGGCGTCGTCAAAGCCCACCACCCGATCGAGATCGTCAACGATTACGGCGATGTGCGCACGCGTTTGGCCAACGATCAAACCCTCGCGGTGTCGGGCATGATCCAGCGCGCACCCACCGATCCCGACAACATGAAAATCAAAGTGGAACAGACGACCGAGAAGACGGTGATTCGGGTTACCTTTCCCGGTGAGGTGCAAGGCGCCCCCCTGCGGCGGCGAATCGACGTCACGGCGTTCATTCCCAAGCAGTCACCCCTGACGATTCGCACCTATCGCGGTTTGATCGAAGCCAAGGGCCTCGAGAGCGACCTGTTGCTGTCGACGGATCAGGGACGCGTCGTCTTTTCGACGACCGGCACGGCGGAAGTCAGCACCCGGCAAGGTGATGTGAAGGGCTACTTCAAGACGGCCAGCTGGTCCAAACCGCCGCGGTTCACCTCGGTGCTCGGCAACCTGATGCTTCACTTCCCGAAGGCGACCGATGCGGTGGTCGATGTGGCGACGCGCGGCAAGATCACCAGCGACTACACGATGGAACTCAGCTTCGAGGATGCCTCACGGCTGAAGAAGGCCCGGGTGAAACTGGGTTCGGGCAAGGTTCCGGTCACCATCGACGCGGGCCGCGGCAACGTGGAGCTGTTGCGCGGCATTCACTGAGTCGGCGACGTGCGATCGAGGTACGCCTGCCAGGTGGCCTCGATCTGCGCGAGCCGATCGCGGCGTTCGGCGATCGTGGAAACCTGGTCCAGGAGAGGGAAAAGCGCCATTTCTTCGCGTTGCTCGTGGTGCTCGCACAGGTGCTTGAACGTGGTTTCGAAGTCCAGAAGGGCCAAGAGGGCGCGATTCTCGTCGCGGCGCCCGGTGGCCTGGGGCAGGGCTTCCAACTGGGTGGTGGCGCGTGCCAGCAGGCGTCGCAATTTCTCGTGTTCGCCCAGGTAGACGCGGGCGGGCCAGCGCTCCACCTTGCCCGCGCGGGCCATCAACGGCAGCAACAGCCCCTCCTCGTGCTCCATGTGCAGCAGCAGGCCCTCGCGGAACCTGGCCAACGCCGACGAGGCGCCGGGCCAATCGCGATCGAGCAAGGCTTCCTGGTGGCGTAGAAACAGTTCCGCCATTTGGACGTGGATCTCCGCCAGCATCGCGAATTCGGGGGTCGGGTTGGCCTGCTCGCTCATGGGTGACGTTCCGCGTCGCGGGGGACGAAGCTTTCGAAATAGTCGCGGCCGGCATCGCCGCTGAGTGCCGCGGTCTCCGCGATTAGGGTGCGGTCGTCCCCGGCCGCGCCTGGCGATCCGACGTTGTGGCAGGCGCGAATCAGATCGTTTGTGGCCGCATCGATCCGGCGGTGGATGTCGCGATGGTCGAGGATGGCTAGCAGGGTCCAGATCTCGCGGGCCTTTTCCGGAGCCAGGATCTCGTGGGCCAGCAGGGATACGGCCGTTTCCACGATGGTGAGCCATTCGGCACGGGCCATGGGGGCCTCGTCCAGCAGCGTGCGCACGGTGGCGCGATCCTCGGGATCGGCCTCGCGATAGCGTGTCGCCAGCGACCACGCTTGTGCGGTAAAGGCCTGCCATGCCGGCGCGAAACCCTGGTCACCGGCTTCTTCGTTGAAACGTCGGTAGCTTTCCCGGCCCTTGGTGGCGGCCAGTCGCAAGCCGTTCAGGTAGTCGCGGGCTTCAAAGAACCGTTCGCGGCGGGCACGGTCGAAGTCTTGAAACGCCAGGCGATAAGGGCTCACGTCGAGATTGCTCATCGCGAATTCCTTTCGATCCGAATGACGCGTGGACACATCCCGACGGTCGGTGGAACTCGGGACGACGACGCGCGGCCATATCTTAGCCCGAAGCGGGGGTGACGGTCCACCGGCCGCCTCGTTTCGGCGCGATCGAAGGGATGCCGCGTGTGGGAATCTCGCGAAGTTCGGGTGTCCTCTTCTGTGAAATCGGGCGTCGATCCGATGGGTGAAGAAGGTGCGGGGTCATGGATGACGGCGGGTTCTTCGGTGTTCGGCGGCTGCGGATCGAAGGTGTTGGCCTTTCCGCGCCGATGATCGCGCCCAACCTTCTGAACGAACGCGAGAAGGAGTTTCGATGAGTCATTGTCCCAATTGTGGCGCCCAGCGGCAGCGTGAAGCGTTGGAGTGCGCCGCCTGCGGTATTGTCTACGCCAAATTTGCGCGGCGCCGGGAGCGTCCGAGCCCACGATCCGAAGGGATCTTTTCGCCGGAGGATGGTCACGCTCCTGGTCTGCTGCGCCTGATCGGCAACCGCCGCCGATTGTTCATCGAGCAGCAGTTCGTGAGTTGGTGGGAGGTGTTGACCGAGTGGGAAAAGCCCAATCAGTACGCCGTGAGCGGCGAGGACGGCCGCCTGTTGGGCTCCATTCAGGAGCGGCGCAAGGGCATCGGCGGGCTGCTGCAGCGCCTTTTCCTGGGCTCTCATCGTCCCTTGGATGTCGCGGTGATCACGGGTAACCAGGTCGTCCTCGATTTGATGCGCCCGTTTTTCTTCTTTTTCTCCGAGTTGGACGTGGTGACCCCCGAGGGCCGGTTCCTGGGTCGCATTCGTCGCCGCTTCAGCCTGTTGAACCGCCGCTACGACCTGGAAGATGGTGACGGGCACATCTTTGCGGAGATCCGCAGTCCCTTTTTCCGAATTTGGACCTTTACGATTTTCGGGATCGACGGCGAGCGTTTGGGGGTGATTTCCAAGAAGTGGTCGGGTCTGGGCAAGGAGATGTTTTCCGACATCGACAACTTCGTGGTGGACTACGGCGACACGGGATGGAGTTCGTCTCAGCGCGCGGTGATCTTCGCGGCCGCGCTGAGCATCGACTTCGATTTTTTCGAAAACAACCACCAAGATTGAGCCCCAAAACTGTCCACTAAAAACACGAAAAAACACGAAATGGAACCTCTCGGCATCCCCTACTCAGTGATCCGATCGCTTCTACGATGGGTTCCCCGAACACATTCTGTTGTTTATCAGTCGGTTAGCTCCCAGGACAAAAACGTTGCCCAAAAGGCCGACGGGTTTGGCTCCTTTGAGGCGACGCGTCACACGCGGCATTTGATGACTTGTCCACTCATCACGCGGATCCACACGACTACGAACACCATCATTCCGTTCGAGGCCTCTTGCGTTGTTTTTTCTGGAACCGATCACAAATCCACATGACTCATAATAATAAATAGATGTTCATAAGCGATTGGTACTGTTGATTTTAATCTTGTGGTTTGTCCGGCGCACCTGTCCTGTGCCACGCATGGGTCCTGTCTATTCGTGTCATCCGTGTGCATTCGTGGAAAAAATTCTCTATGTCGCGGAATCGTGGGCTCTTCCCGGCATTCTTTCTTCCGTTACCGAAGTGGACGGCGAATCAGGCGTGCGTGGCGTAGATGGCGAGGACGCCGATGGCCAAAAAGAGCGGCCAGGACAGGTGTTTGCCGCGAGACCCGACGACCGAAATGGCGAAGTGGATCAGAAAGGTGCCGCCGACGATGAGCCCGAGCCCCTTCACCGTGACGGGCGGGTGCGCCAAGGCGATCAGGACCGAGGCGAGTCCCAGCCAGGCGACGGTGGTGACGTGCCACGCGAATCGAAGCGTGCGCGCGGTGAACTCGCTGCTGCCGAGGACTTTCGGAAGGTTTTCGCGGCGAAACAGGCGGGTGAGGATATAGCGCTCGCCGAGAATCGAATGCGCCATGCCCACCAAAAGAATGAGGAACGCCGCCAGATAGAGCCCGATCTCCATAATCACCTGGAAACGATCGATCTGTTTGGGTTGCCGCCAGCCTCGATCGGCTGTCGGTGGCTTCGAGTATAGGCCCGGCTTCCCGACCGAGGCAAGATCGGAGTTGGCGCCGAACCACATCGGTTCGATCGCGGATGTGGTTCGATCGGTCCCGGACGGGCGTGCGTGGCGAATGCCGTCCTGGATTCGAAAGGTGGTAACCCTGCGGTCCCAGTCGACTTTGACGAAGTACTGTTTTGAAGAATTTGCCGATATCGCCAAAAATACGGTGTTTTGATGATATCAATAATCCTCTAGAGGGTTTTTTAGTCTTGATTTTCAATGTGACTTTGATTTTTCAAATTGTTGTCGTTGTGGTGGAGGTGGGCTAGAATTTTTGAAATTTCCCGAAATATCACTGCTCGATGGAGGTCTTTCTTTGCCCTGCATGTACTTGCGACCCACAGGCACATCCGTCCTCATCGGCTTTATCGAGATTCCACCCAGCAATATCGATGATTTCGTTCAGTATCTGCACCCTGTCATGACGCGATGGGGTGAGCGATCGATCAGGGAACTGAATTCGGCCGAAGGGGGCTCCGCCGCCCACCACGCTAGAGAAAAGACCAAATTGCATCCTGGAAACGCGAACAACGCCTGTGGTTACGTCGGTATCGGTCCCTGGAATCTCCTGACGCTCACGATGGTGTCCGAAAAGGGTTTGGCCACGAATCTGTCTTTCATCGGCCATGCCCGCGGTCAGAACTACACCCATGCTCACGATTACTCGATCGTGCTCGACCTGCAGGATTCATCCTGGACGGATGAGCTGGGAGGGGCCGTTCGGGATTTTCTCGAGATCACCACGCATGCCGGGCTCACCGATGTCCTGGGGCTCGACCTGTCGAAGGACATCCATCTGCAGTTACTGCGGGACATTCAACCGGGACCGCCGCATCGAAGAAGGCGCGAACCGGTGTTTTATAAACAGGAACCACCAAAGGACTTGCGCTTTCTGGCCGAATATCGGCCGTTTCTTTTGAATCATATCTACAGTGGTTCCGAAAGTATCTATGGCCTTTTGAAAGACGATCCGGCGGCGCGAGAAAAAATATTGTCCGGTAATGAGGCGGTGCATTCCGGGCCCACGGACCTGCCGACGGAAGATGCGCTCCTCGGATTGTACCAACTCAAGTTCGAACCGCTGCTGAAAGTGAAGGACTATCGCCGTCTCAAACTCTTGGTGTTCTTGGCTTCCGCCGTCATTTACAGCGAATACCGAAAAGGTGCAAGTGCCCGGCGGGAAGAGGGTCTACCCACTTTCTTTCGGCCACTCTTCACCGATGGCTTCTTCGATATGTTCTTCTTGGTTCGGGGCAAGCACCTGGCATCGATGGATGCGTTGATGCTTAAAATCAAAACCCTTTCGGTCCATCGAATCGATCATGTGCTTCGGGGTCGGCGCACCCAGGAGGGCCAGGTCGAAGGCATCGATCTCGGGCCCTTGATCGATGAGGAGTTGCGTGCTTTCGTCTCGTCGTTTCCAACGGATGTTCCGATTTTCTCCGTGTCGCATACGACGGCCGGCATTCCCTGTTCCATGATCAAAAAGGCCGAGACGGCGGTGATTGATCGGGTGGAGGCTCTCAAGCGAAGCCACCCAAGATTGATCGAAGCCCCGCGACAAGAGATGTTGGAGATTTACGACGCCTTCGCAGAACATTTCCAGGGCTATGCTTCCAAAGTTCCCATTAAGGATGGAGACGACGATCGCGGCACCATGCGCATTTCGACCATGATGTCGGTGAAAGTGGGCATGCTGTCGCACACCCAGAGCATGATCGAAAAATTCTACGATTTGATATACGGAGATGCGTCCAACGATTCGCCTCCCCGGCTGGCACCACCTCACTTGCTGAATGGTCGCTACGACTTCGAACTGTTTCGCGAAAACGATTTGATGGACATGAACGAGTACGTCAGCCGCCTTCAATTCTTCAAAATATTGATGAACAACCAATCCGGCGCGGACAAGACCTTCCATATGCGAAGCTCCTCTCCGATTTTGGCGCTGAAAACCAAAATCGCCTTTCCCCATCACGACAACCTCTTTTCCATCGAGAGCCGGAACTATTTGTTGAAGCGCGACGTGGAACTCACGTTTTTCTCCCGAGAAAATTTGGAACGTGTCTTTGCGGATTTGGAGGCTTCGATTTCGAAGCTGTCGGAGGACGATAAAGTCACGGTCGATGCCTTTCGGGAGTCGTGGCAGTTTTGGAAAGCGCGACTAGGCAATGGCGCACACCCGAACATGGAATACCAGGCCCACTTTCACACCTTCTTGGAAATGCGCCTGAAGCACCTCGTCTCACCGGAGACGATCGAAATGGTCAACACGGTCTACTGCTCGGTGGAACGGTTTCTGTCCGACCCGCTTCTGTTTTCGTTCTACATCGACGTGTACCACTATTTATCTTACTTCTTCCAAATGATTTGTACGGTGCAGTGCGACTTGGACACGAAAAGCCGTTCCGAGATGGCACTTACGATTCGGGGACCCGAAGAAACGGATGAGCGGATTGACGAGGATTTCGAGAAACCGGAACTCGTGAAGGTGACATACGAGCATTTGAAAGTCACCTATTTCGACCCTGAATCGGAATCGGTCGTCCCTTTGGGCGATTTCAACGGCGTCTATAAAGGCCTCGAAGCCTTTCTGCTGCATTTTTGCGAATTGACTCAAAAAGCGTTCAGCCAGCGTCAATTCGGGAGCTTTCCCAATCACGATCGCAGCTTCTCGCGTTTGATGGACTTGAAGATCACCCATTCGAAAAAGCTCAAGAGTCTCTCGTGGCTCATCCGCGATTTCATGAAAACCCAGCGCGATTGGCTGTTCGAGTCGATGGAGCATTACCTTTCGGAGATCGAACCGGACCAGGGGCACGCCTTGCAAGAGCGACTCGGGGAATGGGAAAGGCCCGGGTTGTCCTACCTTCCTTATTTCAGCAATTCTCCCGAGCTGATTTTGATGCGAACGAGTCGAAGCATTTCGGTCAACGCACGCCACCTCACCTCGTTCGAGAGTCTGTGCATGGTCGCTCATGAAATGGGGCATATCTTCACCGATAGTTTTCGGTTCGAGGATGCCCCTCACACGGCGACCGGCACGCCGAAGGTTCACGGGTTGGAGCGAGATGGTTCCTTCGACACCATTTGGGAGGAATGCTGCTGCGACATGATGGTTTTCCGTACCTGCTTTTCCGTGTTGTCGCCGGCGATTTTAGACCCGCAATTGAAGGGTATCTTCGATCCCGAATGTCCCCGTACCACGTCTTGGCCCGGAGAGCGCGAGTACGACATTTGTGACGACTTCGTCTTGGCCATGTTTTTTCAATTGTTGTTGCATCCCGCGCCGCTTCGCAAACGAGCCATGTTGGACAATGTGCTGCGCCTGGCGCTGGGGCTTTGTGTCACGAAGTATTTCACCCATGAAGACCATGTGTCGGAATGGTCTCTCGACAAGCTCATCGTGGCACTCGTGGATCAGTGGGATCTCTTCGCGGAAACAAAGCTGCGCAGGCTGTTCCGAAAAATCCAAAAACACGAGGATAATCCCATCAAAGACAAGCAATGCTTGAGTTATGGGTTGCTGTTCGAGTGCTCGGAAAACCGCAAGGCGGGCTTGCTGCGAACCGAAGCGACTTTTTTTCGTGATCAACTCGAAAAACGACTGCGTTTTTTGTTCGAAAGTCGAACCCGGTCTTTGCTCTTTACCTATCTCAAATGCCTCTGCCTACCCTGGAATCGATTGCCTTGGGATCAACTGCCTGAACGGGCCCGCTCGGAATATTGCATGCCGCAAACGCTACGGGAACCCACCGATCTGTTTCGCTGGCTGAACGGCCTCACTCCGGATCACGCTCAATTCGACGATGCCTCTTCGTGTTTCGCCGCGGTGCTGCAGCTTTCCGGAATGATCAACTTCGGTTTTTCCCAAGCCCTGAAGAAAGAGGAATACAAGTTCCCCTATGGCTATCCCGGCCATCGATACCACCAGGAACAACAGCAATTGTGTCGCACGCGGCGCTTGTTGAATACGCTGCTCTATCGAGGTGCGACGGCATCCATACGCGAAGAATTGGCACGAAGAGGTGCTTGGCTCGACGAAGAACTTTCCTGACGCGAGATCGCCGCGCGCGGCCGCACAGGGGTCTTTCGGGGCTGGTCAGGGTCGAGACCGTTCGGGAATCTCCAGGGCTAGGGTTTCGGTGACCTCCGTGTCGAACTCCGTGGGCCACAGGTTCGGGAAGGCGTGCCCGAGTCGCGTGACGTGCCGATCGAGTTCCCGCTTGTACGTGAGGACTTCCGAGGAGGACGTTTCCGGAGTTCTCGCTTGATATGCCAAGTGGATCGCCCGCAGATAGGCATAGAGTTCCACCGAATCGAAGCTCTGGGTTTCCAGGAAGCCGGGCATCCAGTCGCGGATGTGCTCCAGATAGACTTCCAGAAACGCTTCCGTGGAGGGCTCTCGGCACAAAACGTCCAGGGAAAATTTGAGGGTGAGGAAGCGCAGGAGGTGTGGATCTTCCAGGAACAGTCCCGTCATGACTTCCGACGTATCGCGGGCCAACGAGAGCATTTGTTTGGTTGCCTCTTTCGGTTCCCGAGGTATGCGAACGAAAGCTTCGAGGTGGGGCGCCGTCGCGAGCAGGTGGAGCTTGCGACAGAAACTGTAGACTTCGTCGCAGAGGCTGGCGAGAGAGGGGGTGTTGCGCAGGTAATCGGAAAACGTTCGCAGCCGGTCGATCCAGTATTGAATGTCGCGTTGCCGCCGTTCCGAAGTGGGCTGAGTCAGCAATCTCCTCAAATGGTTGAAATAGGGATCGATCGATTTTTTGAAAACGAGTTTCCCTTCGTGGGAATTCAGGAGATCCGGGGAGAACAGGTGACAGGAGGGCCGGTATTTCAATGGCTGCTGGAGCCCTGAACGCTCGAGTGTCTTGCCTTCGAAAAAATCGTCCAGGTAACGTTGCGGCGTTTCGTGTCCGTCTACGGTGGTACGCGTTTCCACCTCGCTTTCTTCGTTCAACTTCTTCAGCAGGAAACGCGTGTACGCCACGATGTTGCTGAGCCGTTCGCCCCGTGTGAAGTGGCCGATGAAGCGGTTCAGGAGGACGTCGTTGTCGATGTGCTCCGTGACGAAGTCGCGCGAGGGTCGATGGTGGGTCAGCTCCGCCAGGAAGTCCGGCGCCAGGCGCAGCAATCCCTCGCGTAGGAGAAAGTGGAAAAAGCACTTTTGGTTTTCCTCGCTCAGGGGTAGGGCGTTGCAGGTATGAATGGCACTGTTGACCAGTCGAATGGCCGCCCGCGGATTCCCGAAACTGGCCTGGCGAATCCATTCGGCGCATGTGTCCAGGAGTTTGGGATCGGTGGTTTGGATCCGGGCCCGCGTGTGGGTCGCCCGGGTCTTGAGCAGGCCGTCGATGAATTGGTTCATGCCGAAATGGGCCTTGGGTACCACGATGCTTTGCTGGACCAGCTTGTCGATGTAGCGGTCCACCGAGAATCCCGCGATGCCGTATTCGTCGAGGTAGAGTTTCTTCAGTTAATCGTCGAAGAGCCGTTTGTTGAGGGCCAGGATGATGATGGTATTGGGGAGGTCGAGTATGAGCTTGATCTGTTCCAGTAGCTTGATCGCGCGAGCGGGTGTGCAGCGATCGAGATCGTCGACGAACACCACCAGTTTGACTTTTTTCGATTGCTGCATGGCTTGGGACAGCTTGCGAAAGCTGGTCGCGAAGGGCATTTGATCGGTGAACCTCGCATTGAGCTGCGCCTCCCTGTCGATCGCTTTCCCCAAATCGGTTTCCAGTTTGACCTTTCCGGTCCCCGGCAGGTTGATTTCCAGGCTGGGTTTGGTGCCGTATATCAATCCTTTGAATCCGTTGCGAATCGCTTTTCCCACCACGCGGCGCTTGGTCTCGATGCGGTCTTGAATCGTTTCGAGGAGATGGAGAATCGGGCTTTCGCGATCTTCGCTGCGCCACGCGTTGAAGCGAACCCAGACGATTCCGCTCGCCATCGTTTCCAGGTGACTGCCGATCAGATTGCAAAACGTGGTTTTCCCCGAGCCCCAATCGCCGAAGACGCCCAGGGTGAAGGCCCCCCGGGTTTGCTGCAATTGATGGGCGATCTTTGCGGCGCGGTCGGTGAAATTGAATTCGGTCTTTCCGTAGGCGGGCTCCTGGAAATCGAGTGCCTCGGGGGACAACTCTTCCGCGATGAAGGGATCGACCGGAGATGATCCGCTCTGGACGGCAGTCACGTGCCACCTCGAATGTGTTTTTGATTCGGCTTGAACAAACCCAGGCTCCCGACTGGGCTTGTCGAAACCGAATGGAAGAGGTCGCCGGAGGGGATGGTTCCCTTCCGGCATGGTACCTCAATACAAGACGACCGCGGCGGGATCCATCTTTTTCGTGCCGGCGACTACTTCAAATATTACCTTGGTTTTAATAGGTTTACCCGGATGTTCCTGTTTCATGGCTTGTTCTTGTTCCAAGATCATCAAATGGGTTCTCAAGGCGTCGATCACCAGTTGCTTTTTGGTGTAGCCCAGCTCCTTGCCGATTCGATCCACGTCCTCCGCGAGTCGAAGCGGAATTTGAACGTTGATGGCCCGCGTGTTGGGCATTTCTTTTTTTTCAGTCATCTCACCCAGAGACCTCCTTTTGCAATAGTTCGGTTTGTTTGTCAGTGTGTCCGGCGAATGAAAGGGAGTGCGAAAGATGGGTGCCGGAAAGGGAAAAGAGGGGCACAAGCCGTTGGCGGACGACCGGCCCGCACAGATTCTCTTCGGCAAAGAAGAGATGATGCGTGAAAATGGCCCTTTCACCGACCGGGCCCGATGCGCCCCTCCGGTATGCCCGGACGGTGCCCGCCGTGGACCCACGGGGAAGGAAAGCCGGGGTCGCATGCCAGGAATTCCGCCGGGGGCCGGCGCTGTGGCATCAGGTTGCCGTGCGATGGTGGACCTCCTGAACGAGAAAACGTATTCGGACCGCCTTTGGGAGAGATCGCTGACGGTCGGAAGGGGAGGATCGGATCGGGCATGATTGGATGTATCGCTTTTGGGTTAGTTTACCAAAAACACAGGATACAAGCCATGTATTCTGCATGTTTTGTAGTTATATGCAACAGAGAATGTAGTTTATTACTTCGTTTTATGTAGTAGAAATTTGTTTGGGGTGGTGGCTTGGCTCTTTTTATCATGAATTAATTTATTTGCTTTGAGTGATTTATATGAAATCGATTCCTGGTGGATCGATGTGTTGGGCGATGTGATCGGTTTCGGGTGCTCGGGAGAGGAAGGCCAAGACGCGTCGGGTGTTTCGTTCCGCTGTCCAGGGATCGAGGCCTGATCCCCTGTAGATTAAGGCGCGGTTGCTTTCCCAATGAGGCATTCACCTGATTTTTTTCGTCTTTTCGTGGCGTGAACGCGTCCATCATGACCGAAACCGAACCTATTTTTCGCGACAAACTGCAGTGAGCCGAACTTCGACCATGGGTGTCATTGGCCCGTTTCCTCGTTGTTACTCCTAATTGAATGTGTCAGCCCTCTTCTGGAGGATTCTATTGATTGTCTCGTTCCGAAATGCACGGCCCCCACGATTGAGCCACCTGCTTCTCGCCCTGATCCTCACCTGCGCCGCCCATGCCGGCGACCCTCATTGCCCCAGGACATGCGAACCCCGAACCACCCCATCGATCCCCACCAAGCGTTCGCCGGCTCCGGCGGCGCCTCTGTTCCCGACCCGCTATGCCGGGGTTGCGCGCTCCGTCCCCGAACAACCCGCCAATTTCATCGATGCGATTCTGTTCGAGCTCCAGGACCAGGCCGGCATTTCGCGCACCTACCTGTGTGACGACCTCGCGTTCATGCGACGGGTCACCCTCGATCTCACCGGCCGCATCCCGACGCTCGAGCGCATTCTCGCCTTTCAGGCCGATACCGCCTCCGATAAACGCGCCGCCTACATCGACGAATTGCTGGCTTCCGAGGCCTTCGTCGTGCGCTGGTCCCACTGGTTCAACGAGTTGTTCGAAACCACCTACAAGGTCCAGAACACCCGCGGCGCGGCCGGTTTCACCCTCGGCTACCTCTACGAGGCGCTGCGCGAGAACCGGCCCCTCGACCAGATGGCGACCGAGCTGATCACGGCTCGCGGCAATTCCTATCGCGATTACGAAACCAACTACCTGCTGCGGGCCGGCGGCCTCGGCGGCATCCTCCAGGATCGCGCCGACAACGAAGCGACCCACATTGCCGACAGTTTCCTGGGCACCTCGCTGGCCTGCATCTCCTGCCACGATGGGCAGGGTTACCTGGACGACATCAACCTGTTCCTGGCCCAGCAGAAGCGCGAAGATTTCTGGCGCATGGCGTCGTTCCTGACCTTCAAGTCGATCACCAGCCAAAACAGTCTCGCCTACGGCTTCAACCTGAACGATCGCGAAGACACGCCCTATTACGCGGGGACGACCGACGGCATGCGCCCGCCCCGGTCCGGTGGCGTGATCCAGCCGGCCTACATCTTCGACGGGGCACCGCCCGAGCCCGGTGAAAATCCGGCCCACGCCTTGGCGCGCATGGTGGTGGCCGATCGCATGTTTGCGCGCAATTTCGCCAATCGGTTGTGGGGCCATCTCATGGCCCAGCCGTTTGTCTCGCCCTACAACGAACTGGACCCCTATCGGCTCGATCCCGACAACCCACCACCCGAACCCTGGACGCTGCAGCCCAATCGGCCGCGGTTGTTCGAGGCCCTCGCCGACCACCTGATCGCCAACGGCTTCGATCTGCGCCAAACACTGCGAACCATCGCCAACTCCCACAGCTACCAGCTCTCTTCCGATTATGCGGACGCCTGGCGACCCGAGTACGCGGCCTATTATCCGCGCCGGCAAATCCGCGAGCTGACGGGCGAGGAAGTCTACGACCAGTTGATCGTGTCTTCGGGCATGTACAGCCTGGCCGGAACGGCCTATCTGCGATTGGATCTTTCCGTGCCGTACGACGCCGCCTTTCCGTTCCATTTCGCCCACGAGTTGCCCGATCCCAACGGCGAGTACACCTACTTTCGTACGGCCGCCTTTCTGGAGACCTTCGGTGCCGGGAACCGCTATGACCAACCGCGCAGCAGTGATCCGAGCCCCGGCCAGGCGCTGTTGATGATGAACCATCCGCTGGTCGTCGAGCGCATCGGACCGGCCGCACACCTCGAAATCTGGCGCCCCGGCGACGGCTCCAGCCCCGGATATTACGAAGAGATTCCCGGTAGCCTGGCCATTCTGGCGAATTCGGACCTCGACATGGCCGAAAAGATCCGCCGGACCTTTCTCGCGATCCTGGTTCGCGAACCGACGCGGGCCGAACACTTCCGGGTCCGCCAGTTGATCGGCAAGCGCCACTTCGCCAAGGCCTGCGCCGACCTGCACTGGATTCTCTACAACTACACCGAACTTCGGATCAATTACTGAGGGGGCTCATGTGACGATGGAACGACGTACCTTTCTGAAACTCTGTGCCGCCCTCGGTGTGGGCCTGTCGGCGCCTGCCTTTCCCGTATTGGCCGGCGTACGGAAACGGCGCGACACCCCGCTGCACGAGACCGCGCGGAACTGTATTTTCATCAACATGCTCGGCGGCCCCAGTCATGTGGACACCTTCGACTTCAAGCCCGGTACCTGGACACCCGACACCTTCGGCGGCACGACCCTGCCCAACGGCGCGGCCTGGCCGGACGGGATCATGCCCCGTTTGGCCCAATTGAGCGATCGCTTCAGCCTGATTCGCTCGATGTATGCCGGCGAGCGCAATCACCAACGGGCCCAGTACCTGATCGAGACGGCCAATCCCTTCAATCCCGCCTCGCTGTTGCGCGCCGAGATTCCGCCCATGGGCTCGCTGGTCTCCCACGAGTTCGCCGGTTCACGGACCGCGGACGACGTGCTGCCGACCTTCTTCTCGATCAACCACCGATCGCGCGGGACCGGCATGTTGGCCCGGGAGCACGGCTCCTATTTCGTCTCAAAGCAACTCAGCTTGGATTCGTTGGCCCATCCCCACGGGGACCAAATCTTCGACCGCCGCCTGACGGCACTGTTCGAGATGGATCCCCTCAAACGGCGCAGCGACGATCCCGTCGGCCTGAACCACCTTTGGGAATCCGGCGCCAAGCTGATGAGCGACGAGCGGGTCGTGGACACCTTCACCATCGACTCGGCAACCTTGGAACGCTACGGCGGCGATAGCTACGGCTCGAACATCGCCTTTTCGTTGGCCCTGGCCTATCAACTTCTGGCCTCGGAGGCGGGGGCTCGCTTCATTCACGTCGGGTATTCGGATTGGGATCACCATTTCGGGGTCTACAACAATCTGTCGCTGCTTCTTCCTCGCTTCGATCAGGCCCTCGCTGCCCTGATTCACGACTTGGCGGCGACTCCGGGCAAGTCCGTCGGAAAAACGATGTTGGACGAAACCGTCATCGTGGCCATCGGTGAATTCGGGCGCACGCCGGGCGCGCTGAACTCCCTGGAAGGACGCGACCATTTCAGCGATGCGTTTGCGGCCCTGATCGCCGGTGGCGGCGTTCGGGGTGGGCGGGTGATCGGGGAGACCAATGCACTCGGCTCCGAGATCGTCGATCCCGGTTGGCAGGCGGGTCGCCCCGTCAGCTTCAGTGACGTGGCCGCCACGATCTACAGTGCGATGGGCATCGACTACCGCGGCTCGATCGACGATACGCCCTCCGGTCGGCGCTATCTGTACGTGGCCCGCGAGGCCTGGGCCGGCTTCCCGGAACCGATCGAGGAACTGTTTGCCTGATGGGTGCGGTTTGCAGGCGAGACCCTGTAACGGACCCGATTGATTGCTTTTCATGTCATGGAAGGAGCGAGCATTGAGCGTGCGAACGAAATTTTGGAACGCGATTACCGCGGGAATGGGCGTGTTCCTGTTCTTGGGCCCGATTCCGGCGTGGGCCGGTGGTGGCCCGATTGGCCTTGCCGAACCCGGAGGATCGTCCATTTCCGAAGGCGTCGTGTGGGCAAGGGCCGCGATCGCCAAACGGGGCGGGCCGGCCGCCAAGGCGCTCGCCGCCGGATCGCTGACCCTGGTGGAGGTCCGATCCAGTTTGACCGGAACCCGCTACCGGTTCCAACAGACGTTCGACGGCGTACCGCTTCATCGGGCTGGCGTCCTGGTCGTTCTGGGCGGGACCGGTGGTTCGCCGGTGGCCTTTTTCGATCATTGCCATGACCTCGGAACTACGGCCGGATTGGCCGGTCACCGCCGTGCCGAGAAACGGGCCACGCAGGACGCGATTGATCATTTGAAACGGACCTACGGAAGCGGTGTGGAGGTTGCGGTCCATTCGAATCAAACGGTTTATTGGCAAAGTGAAGACCGCGTGGCACCCGTTCGCCGCCTGCTGGTTCAGGTAGGTGGCGACGTCCGCGAGTTGCTGGTGGGTGAGCATGGCCGCATTCTGGCCGACGAGAGCCTTCTCGCTTCGCACCGCCATCTGGACCAGAATACCGCGACGGCGCGGCGGTCGATGCCGGCCAAGGCGACAGCCACGCTCCGTGAGGCACTCGATGCCTCATCCAACGGAAAAACGGTTGTCGGCAAGGGATTGGTCTTCGATCCCGATCCACGTACGGCATTGGGGCGTCACGATTTGTACGACGATTCGAATGCCGGCGACTTCGAGCCGGCCTATCGCGAGGTGGCCTTGCCGGACTTGCAGCAGGCGGCCGGCGGCATCGGCCTTTCGGGACCTTTCGTTCAGTTGACCGATTTCGATGTGCCCACCATTCCGCCCTCGACGCGTGAGGACGGGCAATGGTCGGCCCGCCGCGGCGACAGCGCCTTCAACGAGGTGATGGCCTACTTTCATATCGATCGCAACCAGCGCTACGTGCAGAGCTTGGGGTTCACGGGCGCCCGAGCCATTTGGAATCGACCGATCGCGGTCGATGTCCACGCCTTCAACGGCGCTGACATCTCGTATTTCGATCCGATCAATCGCCGTCTCGCGTTCGGGAACGGCTGTGTCGACGACGCCGAAGATGCGGACGTGTTGCTGCACCACTACTTCCTGGCCCTGCTACACGATGTGGCACCCGAATGGGGCGGTGGCGACAGCGTCGCCATCGCCGCCGGATTCGGGGATTTCTGGGCCGTTTCGCGCAGCCTTGCCGGGCCATCGGGTCGGGATTTTTCCCCGGAACGCGTGTTCCATTGGGATGCCTACGGCGGGGCCTATGCCTGTTGGGAAGGCCGCCGATTGGATTGGACCGAAGCCCGTTACCTTCCAGAACGGCTTTACGGTGTGACACGCGACGAAGCGGGCTATAGCGGAGCCGAGCTGTGGGGCAGTGCCCTCTACCTGGCCGGTCTGGAGTTGGAAGCCGCCGGTGCCAGCCTGCACGACCTCGATGCGATCGTCCTCGAAAGCCTGTTCGGCGTCGGTTACGGGGTGACCATGCCCCAAATGGCGCGTGGCTTGGTGGCGGCCGCGCGGGCGCTCTTTCCGGAGGGCCCCCACGACGAGGTGCTGCGACAACAATTCCTCCACCATCAGATCTTGCGTACCGACGTGCCTGTGTTGGCGTTGCAAGCGCACGCCTTTCAGCGGGCCGGTGCCAATCGCAGGCCCGATCCCGGCGAGACGGTGGGCCTGATCGTCACCATCGCCAACGAGGGGGAGGCGGCCCTGAGCGAAATTTCCGTCGAAATCGGGGCTGTCGAGGGAGTCGTCGCCGCCAGTGACTCCGTGACTCTAAACGATTTGGATCCAGGACGGCAGGCGAGCAACAGCCGGCAACCCCTGCGCCTGACCGTCGACAGTGCCGTGAATTGCGGTGCCGGGATTCTGGTGCCGATTCGGGTGCGAGCTTCGATCGACGGGGTGCCGGCCGAGCCGATCGAGCTGTCGTTGCCGGTCGTTCTGGGTCAACCGTTGTTCGAACCCGTGGGGATCCAGCCCGGCTTGGTGATTCCCGACAACGACGAGACGGGTGTGTCCAGCACGATTCACATCGAGGACGCACCGGCGGCGAGGTTCAATGGAACTTTTCGCGTCTACCTGGACATTCCCCACAGCTATGTCGGCGATCTTCAAGTCAGTCTGCGCACCCCGGATGGCGAAGTGGCGATGCTGGTGGATCGGCCGGGGGACGGCACGGATGAAGGCGATCGATTGGAAGGGTTTTTCCCCGACTTCGTCCATTTCGGTACCGTGTGGGCTTCAACTCTGAACGGGGACTGGACGCTGATCGTGAAGGATCTGGCGCCGGGCGATACCGGCTACCTGGACCGTTGGTCGATTCACATGGATTACGGCACGATCTGCGATGTGGACCGCGATTTCGAACCCAACCATTACCGGCACCTGGTGCTTCCACCGGCGGAGGATGGTTGGTTGACGACCCTCCAGGTCATCAATCCCGGCGAGACGCACACGAATCTCTCCCTGAGCGGCTACGATGCGAGCGGTACGCTCTTGGACAGGCTGTTTTACAACCTGGCCGGCAAAGGAAGCCTGAGCGGGCGGGTTGAAGAACTGTTCCCCGGCAACCGACCTGCCTACGTCCAGGTGGCGGCCGAGCGCGAGGTGTTGGCCTACGGCAACAGCGAAGATGCGCAACAGCGGCAGTCCGTGGCCATGAACGCACCGGCCCAGGGAACGGAGACCCTGATCGTGCCCCACATTGCCGAGGATCCCGCGTTTTGGACGCGCGGCACACTGGTCAACGTCGGTGAGGGACCCAGTGCGCCCTACTTCGCCGGCTTCAACGATTACCCGATCCCCATCGAACTTGGCGAGCCGGGGCAAGCCATGGCGTTGGATTTCCAGAACGATTTCTTCAGTCCGCCCATTGCCGCCGGCGCCGGTTGGGGACGGTTGGCAGATCCGCTCCACGATGGTGGGGCCTTGGCCGGGGTGGAGCTGTTCGGGCTGGGACCCGAATCCAACTACGCGGCGGGACTGACGCTCGACGACCGCCTGAACGAGCACCTGATCATGCCCCATCTTCCCGCGGACAAGGCGACCTGGTGGGCGGGCGTGGTCCTATTGAACCCTTTCGAGGAGCCGGTGTCGGTCACGGCCCGTATCTACCCCGAAAGCTTCGATTACCAACCGGTCGTGATGTTGGCCGAACAGTCATTCGTTTTGGAGCCGCGCACCAAAATCTCCAAACTGGTGGACCAGTATTTCCCCGGGACGGATATTTCGGCGGGCGTGTGGATGGAGTTCCTCGCCGATCGGCCGATCGCCGGGTACACCTTGTTCGGAACCGCCGATCAGCAGGGCGACATGGCCGGATTGGAAGGTGTCTCCGGGGGCGCCTATCTCCAGGCCTTGCCCTACCTGCCGCACGCGGTGGACGGCGCCTATCGCTGGACGGGCCTGGGTTTCCTCAACCTGTCCGATCAGCCGACTTCCGTCGTCCTGCTTCTCTACAGCGAGCAGGGTCTTCTGACAGGCCAATTCTACGAATTCCTGATGCCCAAGGGAAAATCGGTTCAACTGCTCGACAGCGAGGACTTTGATGGATCGACTTGGACCGACGCGCGCTGGATCGAGGTGCGGTCCTCCGTGCCGGTCGTCGCCTTCCAACTATTCGGCAACGCCGGATCGGACATGGTCAGCGGCATCAACGCGTTGCGGGCCGAGGGCGCCGAGGTGCGCGACAAGGCTTCTGCAGTCGGTTCGGATCAGACGCCCAGGGCGGTATGGTCCCGGTAGGGGAGAGGCTTCGCGAAGCATCCCCTCAATGGTTCAGGGTAGTCTCTCGAGGGCTTATGGCGTTTGGTGAGAAGCGTCTGCGATTGGCGATTTCGAATCGGACGATGTATGCTTGAAAAACAAACTTCGCCTACTCGGATTTGCTGAACATATCGAGCGGAGAATGCAATCAGCTCTGGGCACCCTTATGTTGGAGGCTTGCCATGTCACACCATACTAGATTGGTTCTCGGTGAATACTTCGATGACTTCATTGCTTCTCTGATTCGCTCTGGGGCTTTTCGATCACCGAGCGAGGTCGTCCGCGCCGGCCTAAGACTCCTGGAAGAACAATCAGATCGAGCGCGAGTTGTTCGGGAACTGGTTCGAGTAGGGACGGAGGCTGCCGATCGCGGGGATTTCGTGGATCTAACTCTTGAAGATCTCTATGCCGAGATCGACGCTGTCGAGCCAAAGTCCGTACCTTGAAGCTCAAATTTACAGCACCTGCGGCTCGGGATTTACGGGCGATTTCCCGGTTTACCGATCATCGTTGGAGTGCCGATCAGAGAAAGCGGTATGTTGGATCCCTTTACGAGCGTTGTCGTTGGCTGGTGGAAAACCCGTTTCTTGGCAAGCCTCTCCCCGTATTCAGTCCAAACCACAGAGGGTACCCTGAAGGGTCTCACTACATCGTTTATCGAGTTGTGGAAGATCGATTGGAAATCATTCGCGTATTGCACCAGCGAATGGATATCGACAGCATGGTCGACTAAGTGAACGTTGAGAGACGCTTGTTACGGGCGCGGTGGAAACACACCCGTGTGGGCAATGCAGTAGCGAAGGACTTGGTAGGGTTGCATGTTCAGGTGTGCTTCGCCGCCGCCGGTCTCGGTCAGCATTGCGTCGTTCATTTGGACAGAACTCAGGGGATCGGAGAGCTCTCCGTAAATCTGGACACCGACCCCTCCGGAATCCTGAAAAATGGAAATGAAGCCATCTTGCGGAGATGCGTTATCTGCTAAATCTTGCTCCGCGAAGGCCTCGTGTCTGTGAGTTGGGAGATGCGCATCTTCGAGGACAACGAGGTTGGCGCCCACCTGATCACCCAGGCTAGCGGGCGTCAAATCGGGCCCCTCACCAAAGCCCATCGCCGCTCTGCCTTTGATGTCCGGTACCGCGAACGTCGTTTGCCCATCCCCGCCGTAACGCGCCCCGATCACCGCAAAAAGTGCGGGAAATTCTTGGATATTCCGCGTCGCACCATCGCAATCCAGCCAGCCATCCGGAGCATAGGTGTATGGAAAGGTGCGTATTTCACCAACGTACGGTTCCGACATCCGGTTCCTCCCTAATTTCGCTCCGGGTAATGCCCCGTCAGCGAGATGATGTAGTTGACGGCGATGGTCGCCATTCGATTTTCGTGGGCCTGGCCTTCCCCTGCGAAGCTAATTGTTCCTTCAGGGAACGCCTGTAACCTGTTTCCCTCCGTTTCGGGTTCGTAGAACACCCCTTCCACGGTTGCCACAAGGGCGTTTTCCGGGCTCGTCGCCGTGGCCGGATCCGAGGAACCCTGCATCGAGTGGTGGTGTTTCGGAAGGTCCAAAATCGTCAGTTTCACCGTTTCACGACCGGCCCGCGAGCCAACGTCTCTCGGGATGCGAGGATCCAGACTGTGGTTACCCACGGGAATGCGCCCGCGTAAGTCGGGTAGGCCAAAAGTGGTTCTACCATCGCCGCCGAATGTTGTGCCCAACAAAGAGAAGAGTGTGGTGTGCTCGCTAATCGAAAGCAATTTGCCATCACAAAACGCCCAGCCTACCGGCGCGTAATCGCCGCCGAAAATACGAACCTCTCCCAAAAACGATTCACTCACGAATGCCTCCTTCCTCGCTCATTCAAGGTTTTGGTGGGAAAGCGCCGGCCAAGGCAATGCAGTAGTTCATCACCAGGGTGGGCTGCACATTTTCGTGGCCCGATCCACTACCCGCGTCGCTCACTGACTTGTCTGCGAGCTTGACCAGGTTGGTCGCGGCATTGACGTAGGCTGGTTTGGGTCCGGCGGCCAGGTATCGATCCCTGGCGATGGCGAACTGGGTCGCCTCGGTTTTGAATGCTCCGAAGGTGTGGGTGTGGGCAGGAATCTGGTCCTCCGTCAAGTGAACCAGGGTCTCCCCACCCTCAGCGCCGATTTGAAAGAGACTGCCATCCATGCCAATTGGGGTGCGTCCCCGCAAATTGGGCATCCCGAACGTCACATTACCATCTCCCCCAAATATGGTCCCAATCAAAGCGAACAAGGCCTGATTCTGGGAAATGGGAAGCACTTGCCCGGCACATTGGGCCCAATTCTTGGGTGGGAAATCAAATCCGAAACACCGAATTTCTCCCAAATAGGGCTCTCCCATGGTATGTCCTCCTTTCAGCTCGACACCGCCCAAGCCAACAGAGTTCGATGGTCGCGATCAATCCAACACTTTGCACAAAAAACCCAATGCTTGAATCTACTTCGAGCAGCACTTAGGCGATGTTATTTTTTTTGGATCTTGTGTTGAAAACATATCATAATTTTGAATAATCCGAAAAACATAACAGTTATTTTTTGATGAATGCGCTATTTTTCTTCGTAATGCTATCTGTAAACCAATTTACGGCCGACACTTTCGGTTGCAGATTTACACCACCGAGTGGCTGAGAAGACCAAGTCTCCCTGAACAAGGAAGAAACACTTGTCCGGTTCCGTGTAACCGGACAATTTTGTCCACGAATCCCTTGAATTACACGAATCAAGGCATTTCCACGAATGATTCGCGCAGTGCGGCCGGTCCTTCAAAAATTGGGAATGCGGGATCCGAGGGTGATTTTTACATTCGTGTCAATCTGTGTGATCCGTGGACAACTTTTTGGGCGCGCCTTCCGCTAACTCATGCGCTCGCGCAGGCTTTGCAAGCGCTCGGCGAGGTCGAAGAAATGGTGGCGTTTGAGGTGGGCCTCCACCTCGGTGTCCTGCTGCGCGACACCGAAACTCTGTCGTCCCTCGAGGATTTCCTGGTAGGTCAGCGTTCGTCGCGGGCGGTCGCCTCGGATGCGGCCCACCTGACGCGCCAGTTCCGGTCCGTAGCTGTTGCTCAGGATGAGCACGAAATCCTCGGGGGTGAGCGACTCGGGCGCATGGACATCGTGGCCCGCCTCGCGATGGCGTGCGTATTGGTTGTCGAAACAGGCCACCGGTACGGTCGATTCTTCCGCGTGATCTGCGTTCAGGGCCTTCAACTGGCGCGCATAGTGCCCAAACGGCAGCAGGCACAGGCGCCGGCCGCCGCCTTCGCCAACCTCGCGTCTCAGCTTTTCGACCAATCGGAAGATCGCCGCCCGCTCGGAAGAGGTGGCCCGATTCGGGTCGAAGCGGGCGGTGCTTTCCGCGTGGGAATAGACCTCGGTGAACAGTGGCGGCAGCCGCTTCGGGTGGGTTTCCGCCAGGGCTGCGAGGTCTCGCAGAAACGGAAAGTAGGCGCGCTCGCGAAGTTCCGGGCCCGCGTGCTCGAATGCCCCGCACCCCGCCAGGCGGCGCAGGCAGGTCAATGCGTATTCGAACTGACCGCCACACAACGCGATCAGGGCCAACTTCCACAGGCGGGTGTCTGTGGGCGTGCGCTCCTCGGGATTGGGCAGGCTTTCCGGTGCGCGGAGGAACAACGCCTCCCCGTAGGTGAGCATGTTCTGCGTCCGAAGACCGATCGCTTCGCGCGATGGCGACATCCGCTGCAGCGAAGTGAAATCGATGAATCGGAACCCGCGCTGAATCAAATAGTTGAAGATGTCGCCGAAACACTTCTGATCCTGGTACAGCGGCTGGAACTCCACTTCCAAGGCGATGGCCAGGATCGATTCGCTCAAGGCCTTTTCGGCGCCTGTCAGGATGTCGAACTCACTGCCCTGGGTATCCAGGGACAGGTAATCGGGTGGGGGCGGGCAGGGGCCGCCTCCGTAGCAGAGCGCGTCCAGGCTCGTGGCTTCCAGGGTGCGGGTTTCCATGATGCGGCCGGTGTCGCCGAGCTGGTAATCCATCGGCCCTTTTTCGAAATCGTAGTGGTACATCGCGAAATCGCGGCACGTCTCCGAAATCTCGAGCAGGGAACTCAGGTTTGGGTCGTAGCACAGGTGAAACGGTTTCGAACCGGTGCGGGCATCGATGCACCGGGAGAGCGCGGTGCCGCCATCGCCCGTCGCTGACTTCATCTCCGCCAGGCAGTCGGTGTCCGCATCGTAGTAGACCGGGTGCACGTCTCGGTGAAACGGTTCCGGCGGCACGAAACCGCCGCTGCCTTTGCGTCCGCCGATATGATGGGCGACGATCATGGACGGGTGGGGCATGGCCCTGCTCCTGGGTGGATGGTGCGAATTCGAGATCGAGTCGAACGTTCAGGCCGAGGACGCGGAGTCGAACACCTTGTCGCCTGGAGTGATACCTCACCGATACCGGAGAGCCCCGTGGCGGGACGCGCGGCGGGGTGACCCTTTGCGGCAATCAGAGGTTGAAGGTGTTGTCGGGCGGTTCCTCGGAGACCACGCTCAGATCCTCGATGACATGCTCCAGGATCTCCTTGTCCCACTCCAGGAACTCGAGGCCGAAACGGACCTTCATGTCTTCGATCAAGCTCCAACAGATGCGGCCCGTGAAGCGGAAGTCCCTGCCGGAAACCCGCATGCCGCCGGCGACCTGGCTCATGTCCTCCAACGCCGCCCAGATTTCGAGGTCGACCATCAGGCAGGCGCCGCCGCGGCTGAGGTTCACGACCTGCATGCCGGGCCGCTCCTCGGGAAAAATGAGAAAGCCGTCGCCGTCACAGGGAATCCGCTGGGAAACCCGTTGGTTTTGAAACATGAGCTGCACCACCTGTCGCCATTCGATGAAGCGCGCGGTCAAACCTGCCGGCAGGTCGCCGCGCCGCTTTTCTTATTTCGCGTCTTCAGTACTCGTGTCTGCCTTTTTTTCGGCAGTTTCGGGAGAATCTTCACCCTCTGGTTCGTTCGGAACGGCCGCTTCGGCCGCGGGCGCCTCTTCGGTGGTGTCGTCGGATTTGGGCGTCGGATCCGTGGGTGTCAGGTCCAGGTCGCCTTCCTCCTCGGCCTCTTCTCGCATTTCCTGCTCGAGGATTTCGATTCGGTTCTCGCGATTGACGATCTCGTTTTCCAATTTGGCCAGGTCGTCGAAAAACTCTTGAAGGGTGGCCTTGTAGGCGTCCTCCTCGAGCGCTCCCGATTTGACCGACTCGTACACGTACCGACCCAATTCTTTGTACTTGACGTTGATACGGTGTCGGATTGAAGCGATTTCAACGCGCAAGGTATTGATTTTCCAGTGTTTTTCGGCCTTGCGGGAAACCTTGACGGAGATATCTTTGGTGAATTCCCAGATACGATCCATCAAGGGGCGTTCTTGTTCCGCCATGCGTGCTCACCTCCAGGATTTGGGACCCAATTATAGCGCCAGACGCAAGGGGTTGGAAAAAAAATCGGGTGCCTGGGAAACTGCCGCGAACGCATCGAAAACAGGCCGCGATGCAAGCATGCCGCAGGAAGGCAAAACCGGGGAGGTTTTTCGCAGGAGAACGATGAAGCCGCGTTCAAATCCCGCCCGGCCTCGTGTAGAATCGGGGCCAACCCGCAGCTTCGATCATCCCCTCGTGATCTCATGATCCATTCAAGGAGAGCTTCGTGAATCAGTTTCCCCGCAACGATTTTTCGCAGTTGAATCCCCCGGTTCGCACCCTGATGGGCCCCGGCCCCAGCGATATCCACCCACGTGTCCTGCAGGCGATGGCCGCCCCGACCATCGGCCACCTGGATCCCGCCTTCATCCGCATCATGGACGAAATCAAAACCCTGTTACAAAGCCTCTTCCAGACGAAGAACGACATCACCTTTCCCGTGTCCGGCACCGGTTCGGCGGGCATGGAGGCCTGCATGGTCAATGTCGTCGAGCCCGGCGATCGCGTCGTCATCTGCCGCAACGGCGTGTTCGGCGCCCGCATGGCCGACATCGCCCAACGACTCGGCGCCGAGTTGGTGGAAGTGGTGGTTCCCTTCGGAGAAGCCTTCGACCTGGGTATGATCGAGGAAGCGATCGGCGGAAAGCCGACCAAATTGGTGGGGGTCGTGCACGCCGAAACCTCGACCGGTGTCTGCCAGGCCCTGCCCGAAATCGCCGCGTTGGCCCATCGCGTGGATGCCTTGCTGCTGGCCGACTGTGTGACCTCGCTGGGCGGTATGCCGGTGAACCTGGACGCGTGGGGCGTGGACCTGGCCTACTCGGGTACCCAGAAATGTTTGAGCTGCCCGCCCGGATTGGCGCCGGTCAGTTTCTCCCCGCGCGCGGTTCAGGCCCTCAAGGATCGCAAAACGAAAGTGGTCTCCTGGTATCTGGATCTCACCATGCTGCTCAACTACTGGGGCGGCGAGCGGGCCTACCACCACACGGCCCCGATCAACATGCTCTACGGCCTGCGCGAGGCGCTGCTCGTGGTCCTGGAAGAGGGGCTCGAGGCGGTTTATGCGCGCCATCGCCGCAATCACGAAGCCTTGGTGGCCGGCATCGAGGCCATGGGCCTCCGCATGTTGGTCGAACCGCAACTACGCCTGCCCCAGCTCAACACCATCGTCATTCCCGACGGTGTCGACGATGGCGCCGTGCGCCGCGCCCTGCTCCAGGATTACAATATCGAGATCGGCGGTGGCTTGGGCGCGTTGAAGGGTAAGGTTTGGCGCGTCGGCTTGATGGGCCACGCCAGTCGCCGGGAAAACGTGGTCACCTTTCTGGCCGCGCTGGAATCGATTCTCAGCGGGCAGAAGGCATCCATTCAACGCGGCAAGGCCTTGGAAGCCGCGGCGGCGGTGTAACCCATGGCACTCGATCCCCGCGTTCGCAAGAAGTTGATCCGGGTGTTGGGCTCCGATTACGTCAAGGACGACCCGATCACCTGCTACAGCTACCGCTGCGACGGCCTCACCTTACATCCGGCCGAGCCCCAAGCGGTGCTGTACCCCGCCGATCGCGACCAACTGGTTGCGGCGGTGCGGATCTTGAGCGAACAGGGGATCTCCTTCCTGCCGCGCGGCGCGGGCACCGGCCTCTCGGGCGGCGCCGTACCGCGCGAGGGCAGTGTCCTGATCGAGATGGTGCGTTTCCGCGCGATCGGCCCCATCGATCCGGTCAATCGCACCATCGAGGTCGAGCCCGGAGTGGTCAACCTCCACGTCAGCCATGCGGCGCAACCGCACGGCCTGTACTTCGTGCCAGATCCCAGCTCCCAGAAAGCCTGTTCGGTGGGCGGCAACGTCGGCGAGAATTCCGGGGGGCCGCACACCCTCAAATACGGCGTGACCGTCAACCACGTGGTCGGCCTGGAAGTGGTGCTTCCCGACGGGGAGGTGGTCGAGCTGGGTGGACCCGCCTGGACGACGCCAGGCCCCGACCTGCTTTCCCTGTTCATCGGCAGCGAAGGCACCCTGGGCATCGTCACCAAGATCATTTGCCGCCTGACGCCCTTGCCGGAGCGGGTCCACACGATGTTGGCCGTATTCGGTTCGGTGCGCGAGGCCTGTGAATCGGTTTCGGCCATCATTCGCGCCGGGATCGTGCCCGCGGCGTTGGAGATGATCGACCGCATCGTGATCCAAGCGATCGAGCAGACGATTGGTGCCGGATTCCCCACCGACGCCGAGGCGGTCCTCATCGTCGAATTGGAAGATCTTCGCGAAGGGCTGGACGCGGAAGCGGAACAGATCGAAACGATATTGCGCGCCAACGGCGCCGTCGACGTGCGGCAGGCGGCCGACGAGGCCGAACGGGCCCTGATTTGGCGGGCCCGCAAAGAAGCCTTCGGCGCCTTGGGCAGCATTTCACCCAGTTTCTACACCCAGGACGGAGTCATCCCGCGCAGCGCCCTGCCGCGCGTGCTCGAGCGGATTCTGGCGATTGGCGCCGCCCACGGCCTGACCATCGCCAACGTGTTTCACGCCGGCGACGGCAACCTGCACCCGCTGATTCTGTACAATTCACGCGACCCGGCTGAGATCGAGGCGACGCACCAGGCGGGCCGCGAAATCCTGGAAACCTGTTTGGCCGAAGGGGGTTCGCTGTCCGGGGAGCACGGGATCGGTCTGGAGAAGTCGCACCTGATGGACGGCGCCTTCGATGAAGTGTCTCTGAACCATATGAAACAGGTACGCGCGGTCTTCAACCCTCGGGAACTGTTGAATCCGGGCAAGATCTTTCCGCAGCCGGGCCGATGCGGCGAACTCAAGGGCCGGCCCGGCGATGCCGCCGCACAGTTGCGCGCCAAGAGCGGTATTCGGGTATGAGTCCGTCTTCCTCTCCCGGCGCATTCACCGTCTTTCAGCCCGGTAACCCGGACGAGGCCGCCGCGTTGCTGGCCGATCGCACCCGCACGGGCCAACCCCTCGCCGTCGTCGATCGGATTCCCGAGCCTGGCGAGCTTCGCCGCGACGTTTTGTCGGTACGACAGTGGCGCAACCAACGGTTCTTTCATCCTGCCGACATGGTCGTCGGCGTGGACAGTGGCCTGCCGATGGCGGAACTTCATCGGTTGTTGGCCGAGCAGGGCATGCGCCTGCCGGTCGGCTGCTGGTTCGCCGGCGATTCGGTGGGCGCGGTTGCCGCGGCCAATCGATTCGGTCCGGAGCGCTTGATGCGCGGCGGTTTGCGCGATTCCCTGATCGGCATGGAGTATCTGACCCCGACCGGCGAATGCGTTCGGGTCGGCGGCAAGGTCGTCAAGAACGTGACCGGTTACGATCTGGGCCGCATGATGTTGGGCAATCGCGGCGGTCTGTGCTTGATGACCGGCTTGAACTTCAAGGTGATGCCGGCCCCGGTGCAGCCCCACGGGCTCTTTCTGTCCGCCCCGGACAGCTCCTGGCGAGCGGGCGTCGCCGCGGCCCACGCGGCGCGCTTACCGCTGGATTGGCTGCAGGCCGTGTGGCGCGACGGCGGTTGGTTGGTGGGCATCGGCATCTCCGGCAATGCCGCACGCCGGGAACGTCTGGTCACCGAACTCCGCTCGATGTTCGGGCAACCCTTGACGCTGTTCGCCGACGGCCGGGAAGAGGCGCCGTTCGATGTGTTCGCGCCGGAGCACCGACTGTGCGGTTTCCTTTCACCGCATATCCCACTGTCCCGGCTTGGCCTCCACGTCCACGGGCTCTTCCCGACGCGCACCTTTTTGGAGTCTGTCGACCTGGATGGTCTGGCGACGCCCGGAGACATCCTGGTCGTTCATCCGATCGGGGGCGATTTTCACCTGCTGGCGCCGTCGGATTCCGCGGCGGAGCGCCAGGTCTCTCAGCTTCGCGACCGGTTTTCCGAAGAGCGGGGAAGTCTGGTTTTCGAGAAGGTACCCACCGCACTGCGTGAACGATGGGGGCGCGTCGATCCGCTGCCGCCGGAGCGAATCCTGATGAAACGGCTCAAACGTCAGTTGGATCCGGCCGGGATTCTGGTATCGTCCTTTTTTGATTGAGATTCCCCACCAAATGCCGATGCCGCAGGTATAGGGCATCACGCGAATGCGGCGTCGGACGAAACCACCAGGCGAAGGTAGCGACTTTCCCATGAGCAGCAATCCCGAAGATATCAAACCGGCCGAACCGGTTCACGAAAGCACGCGCGAAACCCCTGAGCGGGAGACCGGTGCCGCCTTTTCGGGCAGCGATCTCTACGCCGGTGTTCCCTTCGAAGATGTGCTGCAATGCGTTCACTGCGGGCTTTGCCTGGATGCCTGTCCCACCTATCGCACCCTCGGGGCGGAACAGGACAGTCCGCGCGGCCGGCTCTACCTGATGCGCGGATTGTGGGAAGGCGATCTTTCCGCCGATGATGCCGTGACCGCACCACTTTCGCGTTGTCTCGACTGTCGCGCCTGCGAGACCGCGTGTCCGTCCGGAGTGCCCTACGGACAATTGCTGGAAAAAACGCGCGGGGTCTTGGCGCGCCATCGAAAGCCGGGCCTCGGAACGCGCCTCTTTCGCGATCTGCCCCTGGATTTGCTGCCCGCCCATACGAACCGCCTGATCTGGTTCAGCCGGTTGATGCGACTCTACCGCAAGTTGGGTCTCGCCGCGCTGATCGCCCGTTCGCCCTTGAGCCACCTGCTTCCGAAGCGCCTCGTTCACGCCCATCGCCTGTTGCCGAACTTTTCCGGGCGCTCGTTCAAGAAGCGGCACGCCGACAAGGTCTTCGCGCCCTTGCACGATCGGCTGCCCGTCCGGCGGGTGGGCCTGTTCACCGGATGTGTGATGGACGTGGCGGACAACGACATCCACGAGGCCGTGCTGCACCTGCTGCGTGTGGCGGGTTGCGAAGTGGTGATTCCCGCCGGGCAGACCTGCTGCGGCGCACTTCAGGTTCACGCCGGGACCCGGGCGGCCCCACGCGCCCTGGCAAAACGGAATTACGCCGCCTTTGCGGAGGATTCCCTTTCGGCCGTCATCGTCGATGCCGCCGGTTGTGGCGCGCAGTTGAAGGAGTACCACCATTTGTTTTCCGATGCGCCGGCGGATACCGATCCGAAGTGGCGGGAAGGGGAGCGGTGGCATCGGTTCGGCGCGATGGTTTGTGACATTCTGGACTTCCTGGCTGGAATCAAAGGTTTTGTGGCGGCCAATCGCTGGAACGATGCACCCTTGCGCCTGATCTATGATGCACCCTGCCACCTGGTCCACGCCCAGCGCATCGACGCCGGGCCCCGCGCACTGCTGGCCTCGCTACCCGGTGTCGAACTGGTGGTGCCCAGCCTCGCCAATCAATGTTGCGGCGCGGCCGGAATCTACAACGTGCAGCATCGGGAGCTCGCCGAATCGGTCCTCGAAGCCAAGTTGGACGACCTGACTCGAACCCTGGAAACCCAACCCGAGGCGACGGTGCTCGTCACGGCCAATCCGGGTTGCCTGTTCCAACTGCGACACGGCGTAGCCAAGCGCGGATTGCCGCTGCGAGTGCTGCACCCGGCCGTGCTTCTGACCGAGCGATTGCTGCCCGAACGAGCGTGACGGCTCGTTACGACCTCGGTGGTTTGTCGCGGTGATCGTCGATACACCGTCCCGTGGGGACCACACCTTCCTCGGGTACTGACGACTTGGCCGGTTCCGAGGTGTCCTGGTCCGGGGCGAAGGCGCGTGTCAGGGTATCGATGACGCGGGTGCAGGTCGCCAATTCTTCGGGATCGATCTGCATCGCCACTTGCAGGAGTTTCTCACCCTCGCGAGCGCGGATGCCTTCGAACGCCTGGCGTCCCTTGTCGGTCAGGCAGATCAGCCAGGAACGGCGGTGCGCCGGGTTTGGGCGGCGGGTCACCAGATCCGCGGCCATCGAATCGTTAACCATGCGCTGGATGAACTGGCGGCCGGTTCCCAGGATTTGCGCCACGCGGGGCACGGTGGCATCCCCGTGGTCGTACAGGATCTCCAGAACCGCGCGCATTCCCACCGAAATGCCCGTGCCTTGTAACTTGTCCTCCACCGCTCGGGCGAGGTTGCGGTAGAGCGGGCGCACGTAGCGGATGAGATCGTAGATGCGTTCGGGTTCGGCGTTCATGAGCGGATCCTTCTCTTGGCAGGGGATGTGGCGGGTGCCTCGCATCGACATGCGGGCCGGTTGGGGATGTCGTTCCAGGAACATCGACAAGGCTGAAGTGCATTGTAGCAACTCGACGTGCTCGCAAGCCGAGAGATTCTTCGTGTAGGGCCGGTAAGGCAGGAGCGGTAAGGAAGGGCCGGCTCATCAGGTAGGTGACACCATCGAAGCGATCCATCATTAATAGTCAAGAGCACGAACCGACAAGGCGGGCGTTAAGTTTGATTTCGGGAAAGAAACGACGCGAAGTTAGCCGGCTCGGAGAGCCCGCATGCATGCAAGCGACGTAAAGCCTGTAGGTTGGCCCGCTGGGCCGACACTTCGAAGTAACAAATCTCAAAGTTTCCGTATCTCGAGAGAGACGTAAGGCCTGTAGGTGAGCCGGGCCGCGCAGGTAGCTTGGTCCACCAGTCGAAGCGATTGAGCAGCAATATTTTGTGCCATTGAGAGATCTGGAGGCCCGACTTGTCTGCTTCGCTCTTTTCCCGCTCATCCTTGCGGAGCGTGGATCGCTTCGGCAAGTCGGGCCAGCGGAGCGCGTGTGAAAACATGGCTCGTGTTTATTGTTTTCAGGTTAGTTAGATTGGTTTTAAGGCACTTATGCGATGCGACCAAGCCGGATTGAGTCCATTTGCGACGTTTTCACACAGTCTCCAGCGGCCCAACCTACAGGCCTTACGCTCCTCTCACGATGCGGGAACTTTGGACCTCACGGCTTTCGATTGGGGTGGTGAGGGAAATGATCGGCTTCGCTCTTTGGTGTAATTGATTGCTGTTGCTTGGGTTGCTTCGACTGGTGGAGCAAGCTGCCTGCGCGGCCCGGCTCACCTACAGGCCTTACGCTCCTCTCACGATGCGGGAACTTTGGACCTCACGGCTTTCGATTGGGGTGGTGGGGGAAATGATTGGCTTCGCTCTTTGGTGTAACCTGCTTCCGTTACACGTGTTGCTTCGACGTGTCGGCCGGGCCGGCCAACCTACTGCCGCGCCGACCCTCAAAGCATGCGGGGACTCCTCGTGTGGGTCGCTTCGAAATGTTCAGCCGGTGGGCTTGCCGCCGAGAGAGGCGTGGTGCCAGGTAGGTCGATCGGCTCGATCGACATTCCGGAGCCGAAAACCCCGCGGAACCCGAATGGCGAGAGGGGCACCGCCACAACCGCGTGGATTCCGAAGCAAGGCGGGACCTCCGCCTGCCGGCGGGGCGGAGATCTCGCGTGTGTCACTTTGGCGGTTGAGGAGTCTGCTTCGTTAGAGGGGGACGAACGCCTTGCGGTGTGGGCGCGGCATCGGGATCGAAACCCGCGAAACGGATCGGACGGTTTCGCGCACATCTCTCGGTGCATGCCGTGCGGCACCGCCAGGGGTTAGGAGGCCTTTTTCACCGGTGCGGCGGCGAACGCCTGATTCAGGGTTTGTAGGACGCGCAGGCAGGCACTCACATCATCGGCGCTGATGTTCTCGCCGATTTTGGCCAGGTTCGCTTTCTCCTTCTCGTGGATGCGTGCAAATTCCCGTTCGCCCGCTTCGGTGATGGTGAGGACCTGAACGCCTGGCTGCTTGGGATCGGGTGCCACCGTCACCAGTTCCTGTTTGACCAACGCGTCGGTGGAGGGATCCAAGCAGGAAGCGATGCCGGTGATCTCCGCGATGGTGGTGGTGGCGCTGGGTCCGCAGGCCTTCAAAACTTCCAAGACGGCGCGCATCGCCACCGTGGTGGAGGTTCCCTGGAGATTGGCTTCCACGGCTTGGAAAACGCCGCGGTACAGGGGGTTGATGATTTGGATCAGCTCGTAGATGCGGTCGGAATGATTGCTCATGGTGTCATCCTCGTTGGGTGAATTAATGACAACTGAGGTGTCATTGATGTGTAACATAGCACCTGAGGTGTCAAAATGCAAAGAGGAATTCGCACCTCTTCCACACCCGATGTCCGGGCCGTCGTCGGAGCGGTGTGAGGGAAAGGCGTTGACGGTATTTGGACAGGTCGAATGTCGTTATTTGGGCAGGTGTCGAAATGTTGACAGACTGTTGTGAGCGCTCTTGTATCAACGTTAATGAAATCAGCGATTTAAGATTGATGCGTGCAAATCGCACGATGGCATCGCCCTTGCCCTTTTCGGGGCTAGCGATGGGGGGCATTCTTTATTTGCCGCGCCCAGTAGGAACTCCGATTATTATTTCGTATCCCGTGTAAATTTCCTTCTATCACTATATTTTCAAAAACAGCGGGCATGGGTGGGCCTTATCGGCTTCCAGCCCGCGGCAATTGGGAAGGGCTTCAGCCACTGCAGAATGATATCGGCGAGTTCCATTTACCGTTGGTGTGACTCGAAACATGGAATCCAGCCCCAGGCCGGATGATCGTGCCGCGAACCTGATCGTAAGGGTTGGGTCGCGTGCCATCCGCTCGGGGCCGGGGACCCGGGAGACCGTGACCAGGATCTCTCCCACGGGACCCTCCTGATTCGTGTCGCCCCGCGAACTCGAGGAGTGAGCACGTGAAAGACCTCAAATGGCTTGGCCCCGTAGAGCCGGTGACCCGATTGACGCCGGAGGGCCAACCGCTTTTCGACATTTTGGAGATTCGGTTCGAACAGGCCGTGTCGCAGCTCGATCGCTACTGTTTCCAGTTGTCCTCGTTCGAAAAAGACCTTCAGATCGAGGACTTTCTGCACAAATCGGCACAGTTCTCCGTGCTTTGCGGCGCCAATATGGACGTGGAAAAAAAGTACCGTGGCGTGATCACCCACTTCAGCATTTGCCCCACCAGGTACGGCAAGAAGGTGAGCGGCAAGCCGGGAAGTCAGGAAAAGTACACCTACGAGATCGAAGTGCGGCCGTCGCTTTGGTTGTTGACCCGCAACCTCGATTCGCGCGTGTTCACACGCCGGGGGACCGTGGTCGACATCGTGACGGAAGTGCTGAAGTCGGCCGGGATCGCCCACGAATGGAAACTCCTGAAGGGTAACCGGAAGCGAGCGTACCGCGATCGCGAATTCTGCGTGCAGTACCGGGAGACGGACTACGACTTCATGCGTCGCCTGCTGGCGGAGGAAGGGATCTGGTTCTCCTTCGATCGCGTCGAGGATCGGGTGGTGTTCTACGACGGCCTGCAGGAGGTGACCGCCTCGTGGCCGCAAAAGGAGATGGAGTACAACGAGGACAAGTCGTTCATGATCGGGCGGAGCCATCTGGAGCGCATCACGGATTTCCGCTACACGCGGTCGATCGGGGTGGGCGACTTCGAAATTCAGGATTACAACTACGAAACGGCCGACGTGGATTTGAGCTTTCCTCAAGTGGGGAAAAAGGCACCCTTGTACAAGAAGCACCACATCTACGAGCATACCGCCGAGTTTCGCAAGGAACCGTTCGGCAGGCAGAAGAGCGAAGAGCTGCTACACGCCGAGAACGCCCGCACCAAGGTGGCGAAGGGCAAGGGATTGTGCCGATCCCTGGAGGCCGGCGACCGGACAACCATGACCCACCACTTCCACGAGGCCTTCAACGTCGCCTGGTTCGTGACCCAACTGGAAGTCAAGGCGCAACAAGGCGATTACCACGTGACCTTCGAGGCGTTGCCCATTTCCGAACCTTACCGACCACCGCGGCTCACCGGGCTTCGACCGCACATTTCGGGCGTGCAGACCGCGACGGTCACCGGCCCCCAGAACCGCAAGGTGTATCACGACGAATTGGGTCGCTGTAAGATCCACTTCCATTGGGACCGCTTGAATCCCAAATCGGAGCAGGCCTCCATGTGGGTGCGCGTCTCGGAGGGTTATGCCGGGCCGAAATACGGGACCCAGTTCATCCCGAGGGTGGGTCACGAGGTCCTGGTCAGTTTCGTCGACGGCAATCCGGACCATCCGGTCGTGACCGGCAGGGTCTACAACAGCCAGAACAAACCTCCGCTGGGTCCGGGCAAGCGCTTCCAGAACATCATCAAGACCATCAAGGACAACCACCTGCTCTTCGATGACAGCGACGGCAACGAGCTGTTGGAACTGCGTGCCCAATGCAACATGAACACGCTGGTGCTCAACGACAGCACGGAGACCGTGGGCGCCCGGAAAGTGGTCACCGTGAAGGAAAAGGACTACGTGGAAACGGTGGAAAAGGGCAGCAAGTTCCAGACGATCCATGGCGATCACCAGCGCATCGTCAAAGAGGGCAACGACGTGATTCAGGTCCAGAAGGGCTACATGCTGCGCGAGGTCAAGTACAGCGAAACCCGCATCGTCAGCGACGGCGGCCGGGACACGGGCATCGGCGGCAACGACACCCTGCACGTTTCCGGGGGCTATTCTCTGGTGGTGGGCGCGCCCAAACCGAAGGCCGGATCGATCGGGTCGTCCTCGGGCGGCAACCCCGACCACACCGTATCGGTGGCCAAGGGTAAGGCCGACCTGACCGCCGGCAAGGGCCGGACCGTCGTGGTGGAAAAAGGCAATTACCGGGCGGCCGTGAAGAAAGGCAGCATCGCCTTCAAAGCGCCTTCGGGATCGATGGTGGGCAACGCCAAACAGATTAGTTTGGAGGCGGAAAAGTCGATCATGCTGAAAGTCGGCAAGAACTTCATCGCCATCATGCCCGACAAAATCATTCTCAACGGCCTCAACATCGCCAGCACGTCGCTCGGCAAACACGAAATCGCGGGCGCCCTGGTCACCATCAACTGATGCCGTTCAAAGTGGGGCCAAGCTCGATCTCATGGATGACCATGAGGTGTGGAACCTAGGGTGGGAAGACCGGCCGATCGGCCGGGATTGTGAGGTGATTCTTGTTTCAACTCATCGACTCGATTCGTCAACGGTGTGACGACTTCATCGATTACGCCGATGGATCGCTGCTCCTCTTGCAATCGAACGCCTTGGAAGCGGGCGCCGCGCTTCGCGTACTCTCGGATCGGGATCGGGTGGACGACTACAACCTGTACTGGCTGGTCGGTGAGGACTTTACCGGCGTGGACGCCCTCGCCGATCACATCGAGGATCGGTTGGGGCGCGACTATCAGTGCTATCTGATGGACCTGAAAATGAAATCGTTCGGGGCCGGCCAAGGCGACGGTGAGGACGCGATACCGGATCCCTTCGACGGTATGGACCTTTCGTCTTCGCAGGATTCGGAAGATCATCCCGAACTCGCGGACGACCCGCTGGCGGATGATCCCCACACCATGTTCCTGGATCTGGGCCTCGCCCACACGGCCGTCACCCCCACGCCTTCGAATCTCGCCGGCGGCGCCCATGTCGCGGCGTTGGACCCCTCGCCGGAAATGCCCGAGCCGGTCGAGGACCTGTTCGGAGACCTGGACCTCGATGAGGGAGGTTCCGATTCGGGCGAGGACGCCACCCAGGAGCTCATGGCCTTGCTGGAAGGCGGCCTGGAGCTCCCGCCCGGGCGAGCGGAAGCGATTCAGGAGCATATGTCACAGTTCGAGCGGGAACTGAGCCCCGCTGAAATCGCCGTGATGACCGCGGAGCTGGATCCGCCGCAACCGCCGCCGCCGAAAACGGTTCCGGAAGAGGAACTGACACCGGAAGCGCGGGTGATGCGTTGCGTGCGCTACCTTCTCGGATTCCTGCCGCGCGGTTCCAGTAACCGTTTGGTTTTGGGCTTGTTGCCAGGAGAGATCGAGGATCGCGAGCGCTTGTTGGGTTTGCTGGAATACATTTTGGCGCAACCGGAAGCGGGCCAGGATTCCCAACTCTGCATGATTGCGCGCGACCAGCCCGGAAGTGTCGAATGTGCCCCGGAACTCTTGGAGCGACCCGACGTGGCGGCATTCGAGTCGGTGTTCGACGAAGCCGGCGCCGATGCCGAAATCGCCGCGCGTCTCGAGGACCCCGAGATCCCGATGGAGGAACGAATCGGGCTGCTGTACATGGGCGCGACGCGCGACGCCCAGGCCGCGCGACGCAATCCGGCCGAGGCCAAGTTCGAAGACATGCTCGTCCTGCTGGCGGAACGACCTCAATCGACGATGGAGACCCTGGCCCACATGGGTCTGGGCGACCTGTGCATGCGCCACAACGAGTGGCCCGAGGCCCTGGCCTGCTACGAAAAGGCCGCCCGCGCGGTGGTGGTGGAAGAGCGGTCGATGCTGCACCTGGAAGTGTCCCGCAAACTGGGGGAGGCCTACTTCTACCTGCAGCGCTACGACGAGGCCGAGTGGGCCTACGGCGCGGTCGTCAACCTGGCCTCGGAAGCGGAAAAACCGGATCTCATGCTCGAGGCCGTGGAACGGATCGGCGTGTGCCGCGCCAAGCAGGATGATTGGCGGAACGCGGCCGAAACCTGGCAGGTCGGCGTCGACCTGGCCCGCGACCACCGCCAACCCGATGCGGAACGCACCCTGCTCAAGCACCTCAAGAAGGCCTGGTCGCTCCTGAACTGCAAAACCGAAAAAATGCGCGTGGCCCAGGCCCTGAAACAGGTCGGCGCGGCAACTTGATGAGCGCGTCCCGCGCACGAGGAACAAGGTGACAACATGGCAGGTGTAAAAGTCGTCAAACTGGCCAATGGTGCCTTTGCCAAGGCCATCCCGCCGACACCCAAAAACGAGATGGAGGGCCGGCCTCCCAACATGGCCTTCAATGCCAGTCAAAGCATTGCCAAGGTCGTTTCCCTTCCGACCAAGTACCTGATGGATTTCAACTATTGGGTCAATCGGCAGATCAGGCCGGTGAACCAATTCGTGAACCAATTGGCCAGCGGCACTCCCTTCACTCAGGCGGCCACGCTGCTCAGCGGGGTCGTCGGCATTCCCCATATGCACCCGGGACGAATTCCGATGGTCCCGGTCGGTCCCATTCTGCTCGGTGGATGTGTGCAGGTCTTGATCGAAGGGAAACCCGCGGCGCGCGCCGGTGATTTGGCCTGGACGCCCACCTGTCTGAGCCTTGCCGGCGGGTGCGGGGTGTTTACCGGATCTTCGAACGTGTTCATCGGAGGAGCCCGTGCGGCGCGCATGGGAGATATCACCCTCCACTGCGCCAACCAGCCGAATCCCACGCCCGTGAAATGGGTCAACTGGGATATGGTGGCCTACAATTTCCTGCTGCGATGCCTGTTCGCCGGGGCCGAGTTCGCGGTGGCCTTGGGCGGGCTCGCCGATTTGTATTCCTCCGGCAAGGTCAAGGATCCCGCGATGAGTGCGGCGCTCTCGCTCAGCGGAAGCATGGCCTTGGCTCAGGTGGGCGTCGACTTGGCTGCGGCCGCCGCGTCGAACATCATCGGCAAGGATCCCTGTGTGCCGACACCCGCTCCCGGTGCGATCGTGTTCCCGACGGCTGCCACGGTGCGTATCGGCGGACTGCCCATGCCGCCCTGGGAGTGGCTGATCAAGCCCTTCATGAAACCCCTCAAAAAGCGCTGGACCCGATTGAAGTTCAAGATCGATCGGAATGTCGGGGTCGTCAGGCGAAGCCAAGCTCGCAAAACCCACAACACCAACGCCCAGTCGAACCAACCCGCCAAGAATCAGAACCCCGCTCCGGCGCCCACGCCCGCTCCCGCGCCGACGCCTCCCAAACCGCCCGCGCCGACCAAAAAGACACCCAAGAAGAAAGTGGTCAAGAAAACCAAGAAGAAGGGCAGCCGGAAGAAGGTCAACCAGAAGCTGAATCCCAAGGCCAAGAAGAAACGCAGCCAGGGCAAGTCGGCCCCCAAAAAGAAAAAGAACAAATTCAACAAGAAGCAGAAGAAGCAGAACCGCCGGAAGGCCACGGAGTACAAGGGCCGCAAGAAGACCCACGGCACCGACAATTGGACGCCCAAAACGCCGTCGACCAAAAAGCCCAAACCGAAGAAGGTCGTCAAGAAACGCAAGGTGAAGGCCGATCCCGAGCCGATCAAAAAACAGTTCAAAAACAACAAGGGAAAAAGCCAACCGAAAAAACCGCGCAACCGCAAGACCAAGAAGGAAAAGGCCAAGGCCAAGAAGGCCAAGACCGCGTACCTGGGCCGCAAGAAAACCTTCAACACCCAATCGGTCCCGAACAAGGTCTCCAAGGCCAAGTCGAAGGTCAAAAGCGGCAAGGTCGCCGCGGAAAACCACAAGATCCCCTACAACGGCTGCCCGATCAGCATGGCCACGGGCGAGGAGGTTCTGAGCCTGCACGACTTCACCTTGCCCGGACCCCTGCCTTTCGATTTCGTGCGCACCTACCGCAGCGGACACGCGCAGGATTTCGGGTTGGGTCCCGGCTGGACGTTCAGCGGCTGCGAGCGTTTGCGACGCGACGGCGATTGGTGGCTGCTGGAACATGCCGAGGGTCGCGACCTGTGGTTCGAACCCCTGGAACCCGGTGAGGCCTGCTACCATCGGCGCGAACGACTGACCCTGGCGATGGACGAGTTCGGCGTGCTCTCCCTGTGGGAGGAGGGCAGCCCGCACCGCCTGTTCGCGGCCTATGGCGACCACTACCTGGTGCATTCGATTCGCGACGGATTCGGCAACGAGCTGGTCTTCGAACGCGACGATGCGGGCCTGTGGACCGGCTTGCGTGCCTCCGCCGGTGACGGTTTCACCGTAGCGCGCGGTCCCGATCGGCGCATCCGTTCGATCGTGCCACGCGGCAGGGGCGACGAGACCTTCGACGAGGCCTACGCCGCGTTCCGTCACGACGCCAACGGCGATTTGGTGGGCGCCTACGATCGCCTGGGCTTCGGCGAACGCTACGCCTATCGCAACCATGTCCTGACGCGGCGGATATTGAAAACGGGATTCAGCTTCCACTTCGAGTGGGATCGCCACGACATTCACGGGCGCTGCCTGCGCAACTGGGGCGACAACGGTTGTTACGACTACCGTTTCGACTACGACGCGGACGGCCTTTCGTCCTCGGTGACCAACTCCCTGGGCGCGGTTCGCCAATACCGATTCGACGAATTCGGGCACCTGATCGAGGAAATCGATCCGGTGGGAGCCCGGACGGTCTACCACCACAACGCCGAAGGCGACATGACCTGCCAGATCGATCCGCTGGGATTCGAAACCCGGTTCGATTACGACGAGCGCGGCCGACTGATCGAAGTGGTCGATGCCCTGGGCTACGGCGTGGCATTCGATCACGATGCGCTCGGGAATTCGGACGCCATGAAGGATGCGGCCGGTCACGAGTGGTATCGCGCGTTCGGCGAGCACGGTGCGGTGACGGAAAGCTGGGATGCGCTGGATCGGCGCACGGCCTATTCGTACGACGTCTTCGGCCAGGTGACCGGTGTGGAACTTCCCGGCGATCGACACATCGAACGCAGCTACAACCACCGCCACGAGTTGATTGGCGAGAAGGCTCCGGGCGGCCAGGTGACGCGCTACCAATACGACGACTACGGCCACCTGGCGGCGGTACTCCATCCCGACGGCACCCGCACCCGCCTCGACCACGACCCCCTGGGCCAACTGATTCGCCTTCGACGCGCCGACGGTACCGAGATCTTCGCGGTCTACGACGAGAACGGTAACATTACCCGCGTTCGTGACGAATCGGGCCGGGAAACCCACTATCGTCATTTCGGCATGAACCAGGTCGGTGAGCGTCGCGATCCCGATGGCGGCGTGGTCCGCTATCACTACGATTCCGAGCGGAACCTGACCGAGATCGTCAACCAGAAGGGCGAATCCTGGCGGTTTCGTTACGACGCCTGTGAGCGCCTGATCCACGAGGTCGGCTTCGACGGGCGCCAGTGGCACTACCGCTACGATGCCGCGGGCCGATTGCTGGAACGCGAGGAAGATGGCGAAGTGAAATTGACCTATGTTCGCGATGCCCTGGGTCGGGTGGTTCATCTGGTGGCGCGCGACCTGGTGCGGGATCTGGTGGTGTGGCAGGTGTTCGACTACGACCAGGTAGGCAATCTGGTGGTGGCCGACAACCCGCACCGTCGCCTGCGTTTCCGCTACGACCCCATGGGCCACATGATCGAGGAGTGGCAGGACGACGAGTTGTTGCTGCACCGCCACAATCCGGCCGGGGAACGGCTGTCGACGTTGATGCCCGACGGCAGCGAGTTGTGTTTCGAACGCGACGCGAGCGGCCGCTGCCGCCAGATTCGGTACGGAGCCCTGCAGTTGGCGGATTTCACTCGCGATGCCCTGGGCCGGGAAACGGCGCGGCGGCTGGGGAACGGCATGCGCGCCGTGCGCGGCTACGATGCCGTGGGCCGAATGCGCAGCCATTGGCTCGAAGATCGGCACTATCCGCTGGCCATGCTTCGCCAAGCCGCCTATCACTACGATCCCGTTGGCAACCTGCTTCGCATCGAGGACGAGCAGCGCGGCGACATCCGCTTCGAGTACGGAGTCGACGATCGCCTTCGCGGCGTCGAAGGCCATGCCACCGAAGTCTTTCGATTCGACGCCACCGGCAACCCCATTTCGCGGCCGGGTGCGGAAGGGGCCGAAGCCCTCGCCAGCACCGGGAATCGCTTGGTCCAGCTCTCGTCCAGGCGCTACGTCTACGATCGACGGGGCAACCTGACCCATCGCCGGCAGTCCGGGCCCCAACGCACCGAGACGCGCTTTTTCTACGACCCGCTCAACCAGATGAAAGCCAGCGAACGCGCCGGTATCCGCACCGAATATCGCTACGACGCCTTGGGACGCCGCGTTGCCAAACAGACCGAAGGCGAGGAGATCCAATACTATTGGTGTGGGAATCAATTACTATGGGAAGATCGCGACGGCGAGCGGATCGTCCACATTTGCGATCCGGACGAGGAGTGGCCGCTGGCACGCATTGCCGGCGAGGAGGTCACCTTCTACCACTGCGACCACCTGGGAATGCCGACCGACATGATCAACGAAAACGGGCGACTGGTTTGGTCGGGTCGATACCGAGCCTACGGACGCCTGGCGGAAGCGTCTCCGGCCCGAGTGGAGAACCCGTGGCGCTTTCCCGGCCAGTACGAAGACGAGGAGACCGGGCTCCACTACAACCGGTTCCGGTATTACGATCCGGAGTGCGGGCGGTTCACGACGCAGGACCCCATCGGCCTGGCCGGCGGGCTCAATCCCTACGAATACGCGCCGAACCCCACGCGCTGGATCGATCCCCTGGGGTTGTGCAAGGAAGGCAAGTTCGTGAATCACCAAGTGGAGGCCAAATACCAACGCTACATGGAGTCCAAGCAGAAAGCCGGCGACGCGTTCATGAACCGGGCCGACTGGCACAAGCAGCAATGGCCGCTGATGCAGCATCGCGTCATGAGGCAAGCCTATCAGGTGGCGCACGGCATGCCCTCGCACGCCAAGTTCCGCACCGGCGACGTCAAGCTCACGCCGGAGCTGAAGCATTGGATGAAGTACGAGGCCAAGCGCACCGCGCAAAAGAACGGTGCCGATCAGGGCATGCTGGTGGTGCACGGCGGCAAGGTCGATCCGGCGGTAATCAAGTTCGCCGAGCAGCACGGCATCGTCGTCAAGCGCTATTGAGGAGCGTAGGGTCTTTCTCGGTGCCTTGGGGTTTTAGGGGATTCCGGGGATGGTCAACTGTCCACACATCAAAAGGTCTCACAAGGCCCAAATCCGATAAATAGGAGTTAGTCGATTATTATAGTAATGTGACGTTTTGTCACTGCCCTTTGATGTGTTCAAAAAACTTTTGGATACCTAAGGTGTCGTGCAGGAGTGTGCCTTCGTTTTCCGCGATTTGACGTTCTCCGTCAGCCAGTAATGAGCGTAATGTGTTTAATTTCATATAATGCACTTGATCCTGGTTTTGTTCCATAAACCGAAGGGCTTCGCAGATGACCTCGCTGGGGTTGTTATATAACCCTGTTTCGACTTTGCTTTGGATCAATTTTTCTAATTCTGGTGTAAGTGAAATATGCATTGAAACCCTCCCCCTGACGATCATTTTTTAAGAATTGACAATCATTGGTGGGAACTGCTTCCCAAGCCAACAACCCATGCTCAAACGGAATCGTCCGTCAGGCTTAACGCGCCCTTTTCGCGGTCGTCCTCGAGAATGGTCAGCCAGCCCGGCTCGCCTGCATTTTCACGGGCTTGAATCGCATGGATGGCTTGATCGATTTCGTGCCTCGGCTTGTAACCATTATCTCGGAGGGCAGCGAGATGGATCACGTCGCTCAACGTCCCCAATGTCTTCATGCCTTTCAAAGCCAGGGGAATCAGATCAGTATCGCCCGCCTCCAAAGCCTTTCGACAGATTTCGGGGGCGTGGGTGCCGTCGAAGTCCAGCAAGAGTTGGAAAAGCTTGGGTCGCAGTCGGGCATCCGCGGTGGTGTCGAGCACGTCGATCAACCGGGGAAGCAGGGACGCGTCCATTTTGCTGCGAACCAAACCCAAAAATGGGACGCCGTGAGTGGCAAGGCCCTCGAGGATCAAATCGTCGGCGCGGTCATGGGGCAACGCGCGGAGCAACAGAAACAGATCCGGTACCAACTGCGCATCCACGTGGCGAATCAACCAAGCCTGGGAGGCATGGGAACCGCCTCCCATTTGACCGCACATCCACAAAACGGCCTCGGGATGGATGGGTGGCAAGTTCCCTTGGGGCTCGCTCGCCTGATGTGCCCATCCCAAGATTCGCCGCATGACTTCGTTCTCGGGAGACTTTTCCGCCTCCCTGGGCAGGCATCGAAGCCATTCCCGATCCAGGTTTGGAAACCAGGAACAGAGTCGCGCGAGCTCGGCATCCGAGGGCGATCCCGCTACCTCGAATCTCTTGGGCCTGGCATCGGGCTGTTTCCAGAGGAATGCGAGGCTCTTCGCCCTCATCGCCCGACAGGAATCCTTGGCCGCCACCTCCAAGTGTCGCTGAATCAATGTCGTCGAGCGCAACAGGTCGTTCGCCAGATCCGTCATTCGCCCGAATTGGTCTTTCATCCAATTCAGCGCCGATTCCGACGAATGAACGGCCTCATCGAAGCGGTAGGAAACGATGATTTGATTCGAGTGCAGGTGAACCGATTTCAACTCGCGGCAAAGGGTGCGTACCCGTTCGTTGAGGATGGTCACGGATGCTGGTTCGTCCAAATCGAAGTGTATCGTTTCATCGAAAGCGGCATCACCGGTTTTCGGATTTTCCGTTTGAGATCCCCGCGTTTCCGAAAGCTCGAGGCCGTAGGGAAAGGGTTTTGGCGCATACATTCTCATTTCGCGGGCGACGAGATCCAGCTCGAGCCTGTAGTCGGAAGCTGCACGAGACCAGAGATCCCGGTTATCGGGAGACATGCCGAATGCCTTGGCGGTGAGTTCGAGCAAACTCCAATGGGCGTAGGTGGTCGGCGCTTTCGATTCGGACTTTCCGAAACCACTCGACCGTGGAGAAGTTCCCCAAACGAACGCGACACCGGCCACCACCAACCCGATTAGAATCGCCACATCGAAATAACTGAAACCCATCATAAATCGTGTTCTCCCAATGGATTCTGAATTCGGAAACCGGACGTGTCGGCGCGGCGTCCGAAAATCCAGCGATCGCACTACCCTTAGATGCGCGAGCCGGTGGAACGTCGGGCCATGCCAATGGCAGGAACGGGCGGACCGTTGAACACACCATACCAAAGCCGTCGCACTGCCCGAAGGTTCGAAATGGCGTTTGGGGGTAGGTGATTGAGCCGGTGGTGGACCATCCGAACATCGCTCGGCATGCTGGGCACGCCATCATTCCTGACCGGTCAGGTGGCGCGGGTGCCCCTCAATTCTGACCGGCGGGTTCCAGCAGGGCCCGGTATTTGTCGGTCTTCTCGCGATCGCCGCGGGCTTCGTAAAGCGCGATCAACTGGTTCAGGGTCCGCTTCGTTTCGGGCCCGTCGTCCGTCAACTTGGCCTCGAGCGCCTGCCAGGAGTTCATCAACAGGGGCTCGGCTTCGTCCAGGCGGTTTTGGTGGAGCAGTGCTTCGCCGAGCAGGGCGTTGGCCTCGTCGCGCCACCAGTGATCGGCGTTGACCGCTTCTTTCAGGACCTGAATGATGTTGCGCGCCGCGTTTTCGGCCTCGCGGTAGCGCTTCTCGGCCAACAGGGCCCTGGCGATGCCCAGCAGGATCGGGCCGGTATTGTGATGGGACATGGGGTGGTTGCGCAGGTGCAGGTCCAAGGTGTCGCGGTAGAGGCTTTCCGACATCTTGGCGCGCTCGTTTCGCAACGCCAGGTCACCCTTGACCTGGAGCGTCTTGAGGGCGATGTTGTTGGTTTCGCCGAGCGTATCGATCGTGATCCGCAGGACGTCGTCGATCTCATCGACGAGACCTTCCTGTTTGCCCTGTTTGAGCTTGGCTTCGGCCACCAGAATGCGGGTGCCCAACACCGCCGGGTGATCCGCGGGTAGGTTTTTCACGAAGACGTCGAGGGCGGATTGCAGCAGGGTCTCCGCCTCGGCGAAGCGGCCGACGGGCATGTAGACTCGGGCCAGGTTGCGACGTTTTCCGGCCGTGCGGGGATGGTCCTCACCTTCGACCTCGTTGGCGATCTGAATCGATTCCTTCAGGTACACCTCGGCTTCCTTGTAGCGACCCATGTCCAGCATCAGGACGCCGTGGTTGTTCAGGCCGGTACCCGTATCGGGATGGTTGTTGCCCAGCAGGCGCCGGTCCATGGCGGTCGATTCCCCGTAGAGTCGGTCGGCTTCTTCGTAGTAGTAGAGATCGTGCAGCAGGAAGGCCAGCTCGTTGATGGCGGTCGAGAGACGGGGATCGTTCTCGTCCATGATCTGGCGGCAGAGTTCCAGCGATTCGCGGAACATCGGCAGGCTTTCTTCGAACCGGTTCTGGCTGCGGATGGCCGTGCCCAATTGATTGAGCACGAAAGCCCGTTGCCACTTGTCGTCCGGCATTTCCCGCTCGACCACCGCCAGGGCATCGCGGCAAAGTTGCTCGCCCCTGTCCGCCTCGGCGTACTCCTCCAGCAGATTGGCCATGCTGACCAGGGCGCCGATGCGGTCCTTGGCGTTGCCGTGCGATTCGGTGAGGGTCATCAGCTCTTGGTTGAGCGGCTTGGCCTTGTCGTAGGCACCCAGATCGAAGTAGACCTCGGCCATCATGCGCAGCAGGCGAATGCGGATTTCCGGTTCGTCTTCGAGCTGCTGCTTGATGCGCTCGGCGCCTCGATCCAACAGTTCGACCGCCGTCAGCTCTTCGCCGCGGGCCTTTTCCGGACCCGAGAGCTCGAAAATTTCTTCCAGGAAGGTCGTGACCGCCTGGGCCGCATCGCGCTGCCGCTCGGTAATCTTGCGTTGGCGATAATTGAGCAGGGAAAAGGCGATCAAGGTGCACATCAGCACGATCATCAGCGACACGGCCACGAAATGGCGCCGCACGAATTTCCCGGCACGGTAGCCGACGGTCAGGGGTCGGGCCGAAATGGGCATGCCGTCCAGGTAGCGCTGGATGTCGGTGGCCAGCGCCTCCGCGGAGGTGTAGCGGCGTTCCGGCTCCTTGCGCAGTGACATGCTGACGATGTTCTCCACGTCGCCGCGCAGCAGGCGGCGCAGGCTGGCGGGATCGGTACGTCGTTCCTTGGCCGCGTTCTCCTCGCGCATGGCGATTGTGTCGCCGACCAGCTCGCGATTGCCGGTGGGGCGGCGCAAAACCCGGCTCAGCCGCTCCGGTTCGCGAACGCAGACGGCCTGCAGGATTTCGTTCAGACTGTGGCTGTTGACTTCGTAGGGGCGGGCGCCCGAGAGCAACTCGAACAAGATGATGCCCAACGAGTAGATGTCGGTGGCGGCGCCCAGCGGTTCTCCGCGAACCTGTTCGGGCGACGCGTAGCCGGGCGTCATGACCTGCTCCTGGAATTTGGTCATGGTGCGCTGCGATTTGGTGTCGGGATCCAACATGGTGGCGATCCCGAAATCCAGCAATTTGGGCTCGCCGTGTTCGTCGACCATGATGTTGGACGGCTTAAGGTCGCGGTGAATGACCATGTGCTTGTGGGCATAGCTCACCGCGTCGCATACCTTGATGAACAGTTTCAGCCGTTCGCGAATCGTGAGCCGTCGTTCGGCACACCAGCGCGTGATCGATTTCCCGTCGATGTACTCCATCGCCAGCCAGGGCAGCCCGTCGGAGGTCAGGCCCGCATCCATGACCCGTGCGATGTTCGGGTGTTGGAACCGCGCCAGGATCTGGCGCTCTTTCTCGAAGCGTCGCAGGACCTTGGGGTCGTCCATGTTGACGACCTTGATCGCGACCTTCCATTCCAAATCGTCCTCGCGCTTCGCCAGGAAGACGCGACCCATGCCGCCGGTACCCACCAGCCGGTCGATTTTGTAGGCGCCGAGGCGGGTGCCGGTCTCGATGCCGCGTGAAATGCGGCGCAGCGGATCGGGGGCCTCGGTATTCAGTTGGAAGCGGGCCTTGTCGACCTCGGGATCCCGGTTGGCCGGTGCTTCCGGCGGATCCGGCGTGATCTCCGCAGCCGGTCGGCCGGTGGTGCGCATGGCAAGCATCGTTCTGGCGCGGGCCAGAAGCACGGGATCACCGCCGCACAATTGCTCCAGATAGGCTTGGCGCAGGCGTCCGTCATCGGCCTGATCGACCTGATTCAAAATGTCTTGCAGATCCCTGTCTCGGTTCAAGCTTCACGTACTCCTGGCCAGGCTGATGGCTTGTCAAATCGATGATGGGCTAGGCATGAATCTGGGGAAAAGGACGGAATGGTGGATCGAATCTTTCCCATGAAATCCCGATTCGCGATCGATCCAGGGATGAATGAGGCAAACGTACGGCGAAAAGGATGGCGGAAGGGGAGGACGAGACGGGTATTGCCGCAACCGGTGGGGAGAAGGCGCTCGGTGTGACGAAGCAACTGGCTCATGGGAAGGTCGCGGGTAAGGCGATCCCTGCTTTTGACTGGTGGCATTCTAACGCAAACAGTGGGGAAAATCGACTTGGATCAAGCCGTCGCGGCCGCCGATCGGAGGAAAAGGCACCTCGAGGTAGCCCGAAGTGCGGCGCATTTTCGCTGTGTGAATCCGGATCGAACCATCGCGGACCCGCACCGGTTCTCTCGCGTGGGGTTTCGATTCCAAGGCGATAGGGACTCGTTGCGGGAAGTAACCCGGGTCGACGATCCGCCACCCGAAGGAAACTCTCGCTAATTCGAGACTCACATTTTGATGGTTTTTTACGCGGATCAATGGGGTTTTTGGGGATCTTCAACTACCGAAAGGTGGAGTGTTTTGTTAGAATTCGCAATTTGCTTGACTCTCAATATTTGAAATTCCTAGATTGATAGTATTTCCCGCAACCCTCTTTCTCCCTACAACCTGACGCCCGGCGATCGATGTTCCGAAGATCCGTCTGTCGATCGAATCTTCGGCGCGGGTCCGTGTGAATCTTGTCAAAAAGCTTGGAATAAACAAGTTAGTGCTTGTTCGGTCAGGCTGCTTCGGTAGCGCCAGCGTTGCGTTTCCGGATGGGCACTCGTTAGGAGAACGAAATGTGCGGTTTGTTCGAAGATCTTCGTCGCTTTCCTCAGGACCAAGGTCCCGAGATCGAGCTCGTGGTAGACGGTGACGAACATTATGCGACCTACGAGCGACCCGATGGCTATACCGTCGTGTACGATGCCGACCTTGGCCTTTATTGTTTTGCGGATCTTCAGAACGGCCAGTTCGTATCGACGGGAATTGGCAGTGCGGAGGAGCCTCCGCGTTCGCTCGCCAAACATTTGCGCGAGCGTCCGGAGGTGGCTTCGGCCAAATTCAACGATCGCTATTTCACGTTTGGACCCGGCGCCGACAGCCCCGAACCGGGTCTCGAGACCTTTGGGCAGAACGACGGATTGTTGCCCGGACGCGCGCTTCACCGCGGCGACGTCAAGGGCCTTACCGTCCTGGTGAATTTCAAGGATGTCGGCACGACGATCACCCGGGAAGAGGTCGATGCCCTGGTCAACGGCACCGATTACCGGGAACACGGCAATTTCAGCTCGGTGCGGGAGTATTTCCATCTCGTTTCCAGCGGCAAGCTGAACTACACCAGTGAAGTCGTGGGACCCGTGACCCTTTCCCATAACCGTTCCCATTACATCGATCACTCGCTGGTCAAGGAAGCCCTGGATTTGGTCGTGGCGGATGGTGTCGATTTATCCCAATTCGATTCACTGGACGACGGCATCGTCGATGCCGTGACGTTCCTGTATGCCGGTGAATCGGTGTACCAGGGCGATCTATGGCCCCACAACTTCACACGGCGCCTCTTTTATGGCCAGGTCCGCACTCACTTCTACATGCTCACCGGCTTGGGTTCCGAAAGCAGCGACCTCCGCATCGGGACCATTTGCCACGAGTTGGGCCACATGCTGTGTCGTTTTCCCGACATGTACGACTACGGCAAGCGCGACGGTGATTTCGAACGCAGTCAAGGCATCGGCCGCTACTGCCTCATGGGCTCCGGCAACCACCTCGACAACCGACGCACGCCGTCGCCGGTTTGCGCCTACCTGCGCGACCTCGCCGGGTGGTGTGACCAAAAGGTCGATCTCAACCGGGATGGACGCTATACGGCCCGACACGCCGACTACGACACGGTCATGAAGTATCGAACCAGCAAGCCGAACGAGTATTTCCTCATCGAGAACCGCACGAAAATGGGGCTCGACCGGTTCCTGCCGTCCAGCGGCCTGGCCATCTACCATTGCGACATCCTCGGTTCCAACGAATGGCAGAACGGCAGCGGATCGCGGCATTACCAGTGCGCCCTCGAACAGGCCGACGGACATCGGGACTTGGAGCGCAACAACAATCACGGCGACGGCGGCGACCTGTTCCAACGTGTGGCCGGTTCGGCTTTCACCCATGTGACCACGCCCTCGTCGCGTAGCTGGGACGGGACCGATTCGGGGCTCGCCGTGACCGATATCGGCGCGCCCGGTCAAGAAATCGAGTTCACGATCGGTGCGCCCAGTGTGGCACCGGCACGTGTGGAAAAGGGTTCGGCTCCCGACAAACCGATCCCCGACAACGATCCCGGCGGCATTCACGACGTCATCAGGGTCGGCGAATCGGGCCTCGTGGCGCGCATGACCCTGGATCTGCACATCGTACACACCTGGATCGGCGATTTGCGCGTGGTGCTCGAAGCGCCCACCGGTCGCAGGGTCACCCTCCACAACCGTCAGGGGGAAGATGCGGACGACATCCGCACGCGCTTCGACAGCGATACCGAGTTGTCCGCCCTGATCGGGGTGTCCATCCAGGGCGATTGGATTCTGCGGGTCTCGGATACCGTCGGTCAGGATACGGGTCATCTGAAGAGCTGGTCTTTCCAAATCCAAACCGTCGGGTAGCACACCGGAGGCCTTGGCCGCGACCTGTCGCCGAGGGGCTCCCTCTCGACCGGGATCGCGACCGGGGTACCCTTTCTCCCGGACACAAGGGCCCGATCGCATCAGGGGAGGTGAACCGCATGTCAGCGCCCGATTATTGGCTGGACCAACTGGTCCAGGCCGCCCAGCGCTTCGACCGGGGGCAGGCCCGCCGTACCGGTCGCCGCCGCGCCATCGAGAAACTCAAACGCGGCGATCGGAAAGTCAGTCTCGACGCGATCGAGGAACCGGAACGGCTCGCCCAGCGTTTGCTGAGCATGGACCTGCCCGGCACCATCGATCAGGTCGTCCGCAATTTCTGCAAGGGGGAGGCAGCCCCCGCTCGCGAGCGCATCGAGCAGGTGTTTCTCGAGAGCATCATCCTCCAGGACGACCTCGTCCCCATCGGATTTCTCCACAAGGCCCAGGCCGTGGCGCGGTACGTGGGTCGGATCGTCACCAAACTGGGAGGCAGAACCAAATTCGGTACGGGCTTCATGATTTCCGATCGCCTGCTCCTGACCAACCATCACGTGTTGCCGCTGCCATCCATCGCCCGAAAGAGCCGGGTCCAGTTCGATTACGTGGAGATCGCGGGAGGCGACATCAACGTGCCCACCGATGTGGCACTGGACCCCGAAACCCTGTTCGTCGCCGACAAGGATTTGGACTTTGCCGTGGTCGCCGTTCAGGCGAATCATCCGCCCATCGGGGCCGGTGGCTGGATTCCGCTCATTTCGGCATCGGGCAAGGCGATGGTCGGCGAGCGCGTCAACATCATTCAGCATCCGGGTGGCGAGCCGCAACAGATCGCCATTCGGGCCAACCAGATCGTCGACATCGATGGTCATTTCCTGATTTACGAGACGGATACGAGAAAGGGAAGCTCGGGTTCGCCGGTCCTGAACGACCAGTGGCAGTTGGCCGCGTTGCATCACGCCGGGGTTCCTCGGCGCGATGGGCACGACCGCATCCTGTTGACCGATGGCGAACCCTGGGACCGCCGGCCCGGCACCGTGCATCGGATCGACTGGGTGGCCAACGAGGGGACGCGCATCAGCAGCATCACCGCCTTTTTGAAGGAATGGGCGGACGGTCAGGAGTTGGCGATCAAAGGCCTGATCGAAAACACCGGCCGGCAGCCGCCACCCACGAGCACCGGGCTGCCGCCTTCCTTGGGCTCGGATTCGGCGTCGGCAACCGCACCGGCCTGGGCCCTGTCCGGCTTCGAATCGGCAGCCCGCATGTCGTCCCCGCAATCGGACGCCGCATCCGGCACACGGCAGTGGACCCTGCCCATGACCGTGACGATTTCGATCGGCCCTCCCCAGACGGAGCAGTCGAATGCCGGTGGGGCCGTGGCGCCATCACCGGAGCGACCCGAGCCGATCGAACCGCCCGAGGATGATGTCGAATGAGAGCGATTCTCGATTCGTTATCGTCCAGAAATCGAGCGCGCCTGTTCATTCGTTCGAGTCTCTCGAGAAACCCAGTTTTTTTCAAGTAACTGGCGTTCGGGGAGGAAGCACCATCTTCACGTCTGTGGGGTAATTGGGGATCAGTGTAAAAACTGTTCCGCTCAGATTATTTATGATACCTTTTTCGCGCTTTTGGCGCCCGTTTCCAGGGGGCGGTATTCTCGGCCACTGCCACTCTCCGCAGATGTCAGGGCTGCGGGATTTCATTTGTTAGAGGTGTTTGATGGTTCTATTTTCTCGAGGATCGCGTTGGTCCTTATGCTTCTTCGTCGTGCTCTGGGCGACCTCCGCTCTAACGGCACAGGATCCGGAATGGACCTGCGATCAATGGCAGGTGCTCAATTTTTCCGGGGATGGATTAGACATCGCCCAGGGTGCCCAGGGCTACGTGCTCGTGGGCAAGGAAAGCGGGCGCGGAAAAATTTGGTTCAGCGAAGATGGGATTCATTGGGGCAACCCGGTTTTCGATCATGGGAACAATATTGACGAGGTCGTTTACAACGGAAAGGCTTTTGTCGCGCGTGCCACCGATCAATTGATGGTCAGTGAAGACGGCCGCACCTGGAGCGTGGCGGCCGAAGCGAGCGTGTTCGCAGATCTGGAGGCCCGACCCGACGGTTTCCTGGCCGTCGGTTTAAACCTTGTCTGGACGGCCGGAGAAGATGGCCGAGAGTGGCGGGTGTCGGCCGAATTAGGTCAATTAAAATTTCTGAACTCGATCGCTGTCAGCGCCACAACCATGGTCGCCTACAACGACGCAGGATCCGTCTTTACCAGCACGGATGGTGTCACCTGGCAGGAAACGGATTTATCCGGTGAATCGATCGGTGGGAATTTTGGCTGGCTACTCTGGAACGGCGAGCGTTTCGTGGGGGTCACCGAATCGAAGGTATTCACCAGCGAAGATGGACTCGATTGGTCGGTGAGCGATGCTTCCATCCGTTTTTTCGGCCCTTTGATTTGGGACGGAACCCGCTACGCTCATTTGAGTTCTGAGGGCGTATATTTAAGTGATGATGCCCTGCTATGGGAACACCAAACCCTGCTCCGCAACAGTTCGGCCCAACTGAAGGGGCTCCGTCACCAGAACGGCACCTATCGGGCGACCGGTGAAAACGGTCTCCTGTTTCATAGCCAAGACGGCGAAGCTTGGCACCGGACGGCACCCAATGACCTGAGCATCACCTGGGCGCAGACGGCCGGTGACCGGTTCTTCGCCTATTCGTGGCCATCTCTATTCACGACTCTCGACGGGTTGAACTGGCAGGAAATCGCTGGCTGCGAAGAGCAAAGCTCCTACCGTTTTCACGTGGTGACCGACGGGAACGGCAGTTTCCTGATCGGTTTCAACCATGTGTTGTATTTTTCGGAAGACGGCCTGCATTGGGAATGTCAGCAAATTGCGGATGCCAGCCATCGCCAGGTGTATTTCTTCGAGGGACGTTGGTTCGTCACGGACAGTGCCGGCAAATTGCTGGTATCCGCTGACGGCCGTAATTGGACCGCTTCGGAATTGAGTGACTCCGATTGTTGGCTCTACACCGCCGATGGTCGGATTTTCGCTGCCTGCGAGAATGGCAGTTTTGTCAGCGAGGACGGCCTGGATTGGGCACCGAGCGCCTTTCGCGGCTCGGCGCTGGGCTACCACGTCACCAACGGTTCCACCACTCTGGGCAGCGAGCGCAATCGGCTGACTACCAGTAGGGATGGCGTGACCTGGTCTCCGGAGTATTCGATCCCGAGTGACGATTCGACTGGGGCCCCACACTACCTGGCCAGACTCGGCGACGGATTCGTGTATCACACGCCGTGGCGGGAAACGACGATGCGCTTCAGTTGGGACGGTCTTTTTTGGCAATCCTTCGCCATGGACTCCGTGCCGTTCGAACCCCACGCCATTCATCAGATCGGCGAGGTCGTCCTCGCCAACCATCCCTTCTTCGGAATTGCCGTCGGGTCATGCAGCCAGGTGGGTACACCGCCAACCCTGCCCCAGGCGGTCATTCCCTGGGTGGTCGAAAACCCACAATGGTCGAGCCGGGTCAGCTTTCTGAATCTCGATACCGATGCCATCGATGCTCGTTTGACGGCCGTCACCCGTGAAGGCGTGCGCCGTGAAACTCGGTTGACGTTGCCGCCTCAGTCAGTGGTGGCCAAATCGGCCGGTGACCTGTTCCCCGAGCTCAGCGGCTACAGCTTGAGCCTCGAGACCGCCTCGACGGAGGTTCTCACCTCCTTTTTGACCTTTAACAAAGAAGCGATTTCCGGTGGTGCTTCGCCTTCCCAGACGACAGGCTGGGCCAGAGACACCTGGTCGCCCGCGATCACCTTCGGTTATCTGCCCGATGACGGCATCTACGCTTTGGTGTTGGCCGCTCCCGAGGCCACCCAATCCGACACCGAGGTCCAGTTGGCCATTCGTGGCGAGGATCCGGATCAGGAAACCGTGATCACGGTTCAACTGACCAAGGATCAACCGCGCGTTCTTCAAGCGGCCGATCTTTTCCCCAATGGCGTTCTCGAAGGTCCGGTTTCGGTCAAGGCGACCAGTATGAATGGCGCCTTGCTGGTGGGAACGACTTTCGTCTTCGACGAACACCGGCAGCCCTCGATGGCGGCGGCGATTCCCGTGGAGGTGTGGCCATGAACCACCTTTTGCGTTGCCCATCGACGGCATCAAATCCCGGTTCGATCATGTTTCAAGGAGACTCTCGAATGCCTTTGCGCACGATTCGGCAATCGCTGCTGATCTCGTTCTCGTTAGCTTTGTTCGTGGTGGCCACAGGCTCCGCCGCCCTCGCTGGTGCCGGTGAGCGAGCGATTCAAATCGACGATCTCGCCAGGCCGAGGTGGGATGGTGGTGTCATCCACCAAAATCGTCAGGTGTATTCGGCCGGGAAAAATCTCTATGTCGCCGAGGAAGATGGAACCCAGATACTTCTGTGGCCCAGCACCACTGAGATCGGCTTGGATGACGGCGGCTGGAGACACCTGGTCAGCAACGATCGCGAATTGCTGGCACTCGACGGACGGGGCCGGTTGTTTCGCAGCGAAGACCTCCAGGCCTGGCGGCAAATGGGGTTCGATGTTCCGGTTGCGGGTCTCGTATGGACCGGCGATCGATGGTGGGTGGTTCTCAGAGAGTATCGTTATTCCGTTTACTCCAGTGAAGATGGTCTTACCTGGACCAAACGCGCCGAAATCGATACCAATATTCCCCTCCAGGGCATGGTCCACACCACCGGCGGCTTCCTCGTGCGAGATGCTAATTCTATTTTTCACTCGCAAGACGGTACGCTGTGGACCGAACTTCCCAATAACACCGTGCTGCCGGACTCGTCGATTTATATCCTTGACATGACCACTTTCGGCGACCGCTACATCCTGTACGGCAGTGAAGGCACGATCCTTTCCAGTACCGACGCCCGCAATTGGGACCCGGCGACAACCCCCGGCACGGCCGTGATCGAACAGGTGGCCACCAGCGGGAACCGGCTGCTGGCGCGCGACAGATCGGGGGCCCTGATCACAAGCTCGGACGGTCTTCAATGGCAGCTTGCGGAAGTCGACGCCGTATGGGACGAAGACGTGGATTCTCAGCTCTTTTGGAGCGGTCGCGCCTTTTATCTGGCGCTCGAGAGGAACGAGATCTCGATCAGCGAAGACGGCACGACCTGGCGCAAGGAACCCCTGTTTGGGGACCAAGCTTTTTCGGACGCGTTACACCATGACGGCCTGACTCTGGTCGCCGGCGAGTACGGGCTGGTCCTCGACGACGAGCAAAGCTCCTGGACTTTCCTCGATTGGGCCGAACTCGGCTTGTATAACGACCGCAGGACGGGCGTTCTCTATTGGACCGGCCGCCGATTCGCCTTGAACCGGTTGGGCATCCACCTTTCCTCGAATGGAAGAGATTGGGTATCCCTCGACAATCCCACCCAATACTCTCTGGATGGACTCGCCGAAAACGAGACGACCCTGGTCGTGGTGGATCGTTTCGGGGAGATCTGGACTCGTCGCGACGGCGGCGAATTCGAAAACACCTTTTCGTGGGAATCCGGCTTCTTGTCCAATCCCGTTTGGGACGGATCCCGCTTTCTGGTGTTCACCCGGGAGGGATCGCTGACCAGCGTCGATGGTACGGATTGGCAGATGAACCCGATGGAAGGACTGACGTCCGGTGTCCATCTTGCGTACGGCAACGGGACTTACGTCGCGGCGAGCAGCGGCGGGGCCGTGATGATCAGTCAGGATGGCTTGATCTGGGAGAAACGTCCTCGGGCAAAGAATACGGGCTTCGAAGAGTTTTGCTGGAATGACGGTCGGTTCCTGGGCTATTTCATCAGGAACCGGGGGTTTCAGGACTTTTGGGTCAGTGGGGACGGTCGCCAATGGACGCAGCACCGACTGCCGGGTGGCGACTCGGGACTTGCGATGATTCAATGGGCTGGAACTGCACTGGTTGTCGGCGAAGGCGGCATGATTCGACGTTACCTTCGTGATTATTCCGCCGAAATACCGCAAGTTCGCCCGCATCAGGTCATTTCTTGGGTCGTCGACAACGACCAATGGCAATCGCGAATCGCGTTCACCAATCAGGACTCGCAAACCCAGGATGTACTTCTTCGGGCAGTTGCGGTCGACGGTACTTTGGCTGAGCGGTGGGTGACCGTACCGGCGCACGCCACCAGGCACGACCTTGCCGGAGAATTGTTCCCGGGGATGAGTGGTTATGCGCTGCACATTTTGACCGCCACCGACCACGTGTTGGGTTCGTTCCTGACCATTAACCGCGAAGAGGTTTCGGGTGGTGCTTCGCCTTCTCAGACCCAGGCTCAACGGGTAGACCGGTTGACGTCCCGTTTGGCGTTCCCCTATCTGCCAGGAGATCAGATTCCCGCGGTGGTCCTCGTGGCCGATCGCGAGGACGGTGGCGAGACGGCTGTGCAGTTCGCCCTCTACGGAGAGGATGGAACGGTAATCGCCACGCGGGATATTTTGTTGACCGGCAACCAACCCAAAGCCTGGTTGGCGAGTGAGTTGTTCTCGGAGCTGACGTTGCCGGCCCACGCAGCCATCGTCGCCACCACTGAGGCCGACACGTCGATCTCGGGAACCACTTTTGTATTCAACCACTTGCGGCAGCCGTCGATGGCCGCCGCTATCCCGTTGCCCAACCCTTAGGAACATGGGACATCCGTCCGCATAAACATTGAAGAGGCGAAGCGGAACGCCGTTTCGCCTCTTTCGTAGGCTCGGGGTCGGATACGGATTGGGTGTCGCTACTTCTTGAAGACGTCGCCGCAGAGTTCGTTGATGTCGGTCAACAATGCCTGGCGGTTGCCCTCGAAGTTTTTTGGGTGGTTTTGCGGTTTGAATTTGAACAGCCGGGTCTGCATCCTGCCCCAGATCAGGCCCAGCATTTTCACCAATTGGTGGTCGCTGTTCTTGGCCTGTTCCAGCAGGGCCAGCACCGTCATGTAGGATGCCTTCTGGCGAATGGACAGCGACTTGACCAGGTTCAGGGTATGGCACAGCAACTGACACTCGGCCTCGAAGATTTCCTTGCTGTTCTTGAGGATCGCCGTGCGCAGCGGTAGCGAAATGAAGCGCTTGTCCTGAAACAACTTATAGGCTTTGTTGTTGAGGTACTGGGTGATTTCCTTGGAGACCGAGATGTCCTTTTTGCGGGCCTTCTCGAACAGGCTGTTCATCAGGCCGGTCTTCAGGTTGTAGGCCACGCAGAAGCGCTTGATGTCCTCCATGGTCACCGTATCGATGAACTCGTAGACCTGTTTCAGCCGGTCGAGATCGTTGATGTTGAGCGTGACTTCCAGGTGGTCGGTCGATTTCTTCGCACCGAACTTGTTCTGCAGTACCTTGACCCGCTTTTGGGCGGCGCTGATTCCTTCGAGCAGTTGGTCCAAATCCGAAAAGTTGAGTTCCAGATCGCGGTGCAGGTCGCGAATCAATTCCGGCGAGATGCTTTCGTTCTGCTCCATCTGCTTCAGTTTCTTGAAGGCCTCGCCGCCGGGTTTGGTAATGCGCTGGGCCTCGATTACCTGGGCTTCCAGGGTGTTGAGGCCCTTCATCAATTGCTCGCCTTCCTGGTCGTTGGCCAATCGGGGCGCCATGCTCATCATGCTTTCCAGCAGGGATCGCAGCGAGTCCGCGTTGCAGTCGGAAAGGCCGAATACCTCGAACCGCAGGCGTTTCGGCTGAATCTTGCCGCTGCTCAGGCGTTCGCGCAACTCGGCGCGGGCCTTGTCCGTGATCGCCTGAATGCGCTCGCCGTTGGCCAGCAGGAACTCTTCCTTCTGTTTGTATTCGTCTTTCTTGAGATCCTTCTCCCAGTCGTGGAGCGCCTGGAGCAGGTGCTCGGTGCGGGGCACCGCTTCGATCTCCTGGAGGAGTTGATCCAGGTGCAGAATGCAGTCTTCCTCGTCCATCTTCAGCGCTTCGTTGAAATAGGACTCGAACACGTCGCCGTCGATCGATCGGTATTCCAGCTTTTTCAAGTTCAACAGCATGGTCTCGATGACCACCGAAATACAGACGTCCAAGGTTTTTTCGGGCACGCCCACGTAGGAGATCAGGCGGTAGACGTCCAACAGGTAGCCTTCGACCTTGACCCGCATGTTCTCCAACTGCTCTTCCATACCGTAGAGTTGGAGCACCTTGTTTTCATAGTCGCTGAAGTCCGTATAGGCGTCGCGTACCTTCTTGTGGAACTCGATGTTGTTGATCGAGATGCGGTCGATGAATTCGATGATCTCGGTGCGGGCCTGTTCCAGTTCGCTCAGCAGTTCCGCGTTCGGGTTGTCGAGCTTGGTCTCGATGTTGTTGACCCGCTTGACGATGCCGTCGATGCTGAGCTTGCCCAATTCGCTTTCGGTAGATTTGAGCGCTTCGTCGCGATCGCCGGCGTGGCCCGACTTGATGGCCTCGATCACCTTCTCGAGGCGTTCCGGCAGCGCGATACGGTCGTTTTCTTCCTTGAGTTTGTGCAGGGTTTCGTAGATCTCCATGATCAATTCCTGCAACTTGATCTTGTTTTCGCGAACCCAGGTCTCGGCCTCGTCGCGCTCGCGAATGCTGAGCATGCCGTTCTTGAAATCGGTCTCGATGGCGACCGCCACCTCCCCGTCGGGCGTGGTGGAATCCTTGATCTTGTGTTCCAGATCGAAGAACAGGTTGGAAAGTTGGGTGGCCTGGACCTTGGGGAGATTGATCTCGACCAGGAAGCGGTCTTTCTGGGCGCGCAGGCGCTCGGCGTCGTAACTGATGCGGATCATGGGATAGGTGACCCGCTTGATCTGATGCTCGATCTTCTCTTCGGAAGTGAATGATTTGACGAAATCTTCCCCGCGGGGCAGGGTGGCGCCCAGCGAATACCACGACCTGTGCACGTCGATGGCCGAGTTGTCGCGCGGGAATTGGAGGCCGGACAGGTCCTCCATGGCGTCGAGAATCTTGTTGGTGGCGTTGTCCAGCATTTGGAAGCCGTTGTTGATCAGGCTGTGTAGCGCCTTGGCGTTGCCCTTGAATTTCGACTTCTTCAGCCAAGCCATCGCCTCGCCGTGGCGTTGGTGGTGGGGGTCGCGCAGAATGCGGTCCACGAACAGCAGTTCGAAGCGTACCCGCGAGGGCACGTGCAGCGCCTGCATCAGGATGTCCAGCTTGCGACCGCCGCCGCGCACCATTTCCGACATGCGTTGGTAGCGGCCGATTTCCTCCATGCACATGCGGATCTTCTGGCTCACGTCGAAGGCGGTCATGTTGACCACTTTCTCCATGGCCTGCTCGCGTTCCAGACGACCCAGGACGCGTCGGTGATTGCCCATCAGATAGCGTTTGATGCGCTTGAGCACCAACAGCGTGGGTTTGCGGAAGTGGCTGTAGAGTTGGGGCACGTACTCGATGTCGCAGGCGATCGGGTTGTCGACGCTTTTCAACTCATAGTAGAGCAGGTGGCCGGTCTGGCTTTGCAGCTCTTCCGGGTCGATGTTGCGGAGCTTGCCCATGGGACAGGCGTTGATGGCCGCGACGATATCCACCATGGTGGCGACATAGGCCTTGGCGTTGCGCGTCTGGAAGATGGTGTAGTCTTGGCAAAGCTCGGAAACCGAATGGATGTCCACCGACTTGTTTTGGCTGGCTGGCTCTTGGCCCATAGGATACATCTTCCTGAGTTCTTAATTGTCGAAAATCAAGTCGGCCAAGGCCCGACTAGCGATTCCGGCGAACGGCAGACCGTGGCGGGGCGATACTTCTGGTGTCGCGAGGGGGAAAAAACCGCCGCAAGCGTTCAAATGCTCGTTTGATCCGGGTACTTGAAAATTCTAGATCATTCGGCCGCAAGTTGCTAGCCCGCATTTCTGAAGAGTTTTGGCGGATGGCACCTGGATTTGAAAGCGAAAAATGCTGTAAACAATAGGTTTACCGAATGGGTGACGGATGTGCTTCGTCGGTTCGGAAGATGTGGCGCCGTCTCCCGGGCCGAAACGGTGAATCGGTGCTCACCAGCCGGAGGAATTACCGGATCTAGGATGCGACCGAGTGTCGCCGCGGAGCGCCTAACCGAAGGGGAGGATCGGCGCCAGGGCGCGTTCTCCCAGCAAGGCTGCCGTCAGGCGGTCGACGCCGAGGGCGATGCCCGCGGCGGGCGGCAATCCGCCGGCCAGCGCTGCCAGGAAATCTTCGTCGCAAGCGTAGACTACCTTGTCCAATGCGGCGCGATGGGCGCGATCGGCTTCGAATCGAGCCCGCTGTTCGTCGGCATCGGTCAGTTCGTAGAATGCGTTGGCCAATTCGATGCCGCCGTGCACGTACAGCTCGAACCGATAACAGGTCGGCAGTTCGCCGGGGCGTTGCGGCGCTTTTTTGGCCAGGGCCGCTTGGGATGCCGGGTAGTCCGTGACGATGGTGGGCGCGTCCAGGCCCAGCTTCGGCTCGATGAAATTAAGGAATAACAGAAAGTAGAGCGTGTCCCAATCGTCTTCGGGATCCCAACTCATGCCTTTGTGTTCGAGACAGGCGCGCAGCGGCGCCGGATCGGTGTGATCGGTCAGGTTCAGGCCCAGGTATTCGCGGAACAGGGAGACGCTGCGTACGATTTTGGGTGGGCGTCGGAAATATTCTGGATCCGTGGAAAGTGGCGCCAGGTGGGTCAGCAGGCTGCCCAGGTCGTCGACCAGGTGACCCAGATCGGCGAAGAGCCGATACCACTCGAGCATCAGGAACTCTTCGCGGTGTTGGGTGCCTTTGTCGCCGGCGCGAAAGCAGGGGGCGATTTGAAAGATCGGGTCGAAGCCGGCGGCCAGCAGCCGTTTCATGTGCAGCTCGGGCGAAGTGCGCAGGAATCGATCGCCCGCCGCGAAGGTATCCAGGTACGGTTCCATGCCCGGGCAAGGCACCCGTACGGGGGTGTCGGTTTCCAGGAAGCCCGCGTTCAGGAACCAGCGCCGGATCTCCTGGTGGATGCGCCAGCGCCGCAGGTAGCGCTCGCGATATCGCAGGTGTCGCTCCGTTTCGCCCCGAGCCGCGATGGGGCGACAATAGAGGCGCCGGGTGCCGTCTCGACCGAAATGGAAGGCGGCCCAATAGCGGATGTCGGAAGCCAAATCGGCCACCCATTCCGGTGCCAATTCCAGGGTGGCGCTGGTGTCGTGAAGGTGGGCCTCTCCCTCGTTCGACCACTCCAGAAGACCGGCGACCGTGCCGTGTCCGGATTCAAAAAAAGCCGCAATCGAGATGCGGCTTTTAAAGGTACCTATCCATTCGGGCAAGATCAGCGGCCTTCTGGGCGTTTGCAGCGTTCCACGTAGTCCCCGGTGCGGGTATCGATGCGAATCCACTCGTTCTGATCCACGAAGAGCGGCACGTTCAGGCGATAGCCCGAGCTGACGATGGCCGGCTTCATCGTGTTGGTGGCCGAGTTGCCCTTGATGCCGGGTTCGCACTCGGTGATTTCCAGCTCCACGAAATTCGGGACCTCGACGCCGATCGGCATCTCGTTGAAGAAGGAGACGCTGACGATCATGTTCTCGTAGAGGTAGTTCACCGCATCGCCCAGCGTTTCGCGGGTGATGGCGACCTGGTCGTAGGTCTGCATGTTCATGAAGGTGAACTCGGTTCCGTCGTCGTAGAGGAACTGCATGTCGTTGTCGCTCACCGAGGCCGGCTTTGCGGTCTCGTTGCTTTTGAAGGTGCGCTCGACCGTGGAACCGGACATCAAATTCTTGAGCTTGGTGCGCACGAAACCCTGACCCTTGCCGGGACGCACGAAATCCACGTCCACCATGACGTATGGTTCGCCGTCGATTTCGATTTTCAAACGCTTTCTGAACTGATCCGTTTTGATCATTATGAATGAACCCTTATTCGTGTAGTTTTACAAAGCGGCGGGATTGGGGCGTGACCCCTCGGGTGCGGTCGTGACGAAGATACCGCTTTGTATCCGTTGAAGACCGCCAAATCTCAAAATCAAAAAAGTAGATTAACAAAAATGCCACGCGATTCCTACGCCGGAATGCCCTCGACGCCGATCTGGTGTCACTTCAGCGCACATCGCGATAGTGGGAGAGGTGCCCGTCGGGATGGCGGTAGCGGTAGCGGTGGCTGTCCAACCGCTCCAAATCGGGAACAGGGACCTTGCCGCTGCCGTCGGGCAGGTCGATGACGTAGCGGGGCAGGGCCTGGGGAAGATCGGCCAGCGATGCGCCGAGCCGCGCGAAGATCTCGCGCCCGCGATCGATCCGGACCCGGAACATGGCGTTGCCCGCGACGCGGTCGGGGTGGTGGATGTAATGGGGGCGGATGCCCAGGTGCCACAGCTCGCGCCAGAGCCGTTCCTGGGTGAGGGGGTCGTCGTTGATGCCGGCCAACAGGACCGTCTGGTTTTTCAGTTCGATGCCGTGGCGCGCGAACAGCCGCGCGATACGATGGCTCTCCTCGGTGATTTCGTGGGGATGATTGAAATGGGTCACGACGCGCAACGGCAAGTCCTGGCCGAGGCCGGCGACCAGGGTTTCGTCCACGCGGGCAGGATAGTGGACCGGCGCGCGGGTATGGATGCGCCAGCGTTTGACGCTTGGGATCCGGGCGAAGCGGTCGCGCAACGCGAACAACTGCCGGTTGGAGAGCGTCAGCGGATCGCCGCCGGAAAGAATCGGTTCTTCGATCGCGGGATGGGCTTCGAGAAAGGCGAAAATGCGCGCCCAATCGGCGTCGTCGGGTTCCATCGCCTTGGCGACGGGCTCCTCGCGACGGAAACAGAAACGACAGTAGAAATGGCATTTTTTGGTGGTCAGGATGATGACGCGATCCGGGTGTTTCTGCACGACGAAGGGCACCGGCCGCTTGGCCTGATCCGAAATCGGATCGGCAATGTCGCCGGGGTCTTCGATCAATTCGCTGGGATCGGGTTTGCCGAGACGCGCGACGGGTCCGTCGTTGCCGTGTCGGACGGCCAGATCCAGGTAGTACTTGGGCCACTGCACCGGAAATCGGCGGCGCGCCCGATCCAGCAGCGCCGGGTCGACATCGAGGTCCTCGGCGATGCGCACCCGGGAGGCGAACCCGTGGGGTACCGGTTCCGACGATCTCGGATCCTTCTTCGGCGAGTGCCCGTCCTCTTCCATCGGTCGGCCGAGCGCGTCACCCGAAGTATCGCGCGGTGTCCGTTCCTCGGTTGTGGTCGGAACGGTTTGGGAAAGGATCGATCGGGCGGGAGATGGCATACTGAAACCCTTGGCGAGACGGCCTTGCTGGGCGCCCATTGTACGCGATCTCGGTCATGGCGCCAAAGCTTTCCAGGATACGGGGCTTCGCTGCATGAGCCGACATCCCGAACCCTGCGTGGTTCGCTCTCTGTCAACGCGCCTAACCCTTGCAGCCGAGGGGGTGGCGCGGCTGAAATCGTGAGAGCGAATCAATAATGGCATCGAATCGACACCGCTCGGGCTAGAATATTCTTTGAGTCGGATCCTTGGAAACGTCTTTTCCGGCAGACTGCGCCGTGGATCGACGCCCCACGACGAGGGTGTGGCGATCGGTGTTGCCGGTGGTTTTCAGGGCGGGCTTTCGATCCCCGCGGGTCGACGAGGCGGGTGCCGTCGTCGGGCGTAGGTTGGGCGGGTGATCGTCGCGACCGGTGTTGGGTGCCACCACCGGCCGAGCTAAAAAATGAAGACGTTGGGGAGGTTGCCATGAAGGTTGGATCGAAATCGGGATCGGCCGAATCGAGACCTCTCGCAACGGGTGCGCCACGCCGGCCTGCATCGGCACCGCCGAAACGCGAATCGCCCCCGGCAGCGGAACCCTTCGAGGGCCACACCCGCGCCGCCGGCGATGCGTTGCGGGCACTGGTCCGCGATCTGTACGCCGATCGCTTCGGCCGGGCCCGTCACAGCGAAGAGCCCTGGGAGTTGGACATCAAGCTTCGGGTCGATCCGAGCCGGGACTGGCAGGTCCAGTTCGAGCCCGACCTGGTGGGGCAGTTGGTCCAGCAGTTCGAGCGCCTCGAAGCGCGCGTCGGCCAATTCACCCAGGGGCGGATCTACTGCTTCCAATGCGGTGAAAGCGAATGCGAGCACGCGCTACCGCGATCGCCGTTGGAAGTGTTCGACGGGTACGATCCGGTGGGTTGCCCGCGTTGGGCCGAGATGGCCCAATTCCTCTTGGACTTGAAGGACGAGCGGGTGGGCGAATTGTTCGACAGCCAGCCCCGCATTCTGACCCGTCAGGTTTCCGGTCGCGAGTTGCGCGAGCGCCAGTTGTCCAGTTTCGGGCGCGGTTCCAAAACCTATGCGTTGCTGGGGCAGGTGGTCGTCGGCTACCTGAGCTGGGTCGATCGCGATTCGCCGGACGAGCGCCAACGCCTCGCCGTGACCTATCAGGCGGTGGAAACGCGGGCGCTTTCCGGGCATTCCTGTCTCGACCTCAACACCCTGTTCTGGCGGGGCGACGCGAAGATCGAAGACATCGTCTTCGAGCGGTTCGGTTGGCTCGAACGCGCCGCTCGCAAGGCGACCGAGTCGTTGAAGGGCCTGGAGGCCGAGGTGACGCGGCTGCGCAGTGCGGGCCGCGGCAACGAGGCCCGTCGCTGCATGCGGCGCGTGCCGGACATTCTGCGTACCCTCGCGGCGGACGTACAGCAGGGCCACCGCCAGTCCAAGCGCCGCACGCGCCACGCCCAGGTCCGCCGGGTGGAGCAACGTCCGGTGGACAAGGCCATGGCCGATTTGGAACGCGCCAAGTTCAACCACATGTTCCGCGACACCAAGAAAGATTCCTTCGTCCTGCGCGGCGAACGCGGCCGCTGCCACGTCTTCAACGGGGAGGGCCGGCACATCACCAGTTTCACCATCGGCGACGAAGCGACCCGCATACGCGTCCGCAAGAAGCGCTGGGTGCCCCTCCTGAAGCGCGAATTCGAAGACTTGATGGATCGTTTCTACCGGGAGCGAGCGGGCGAAGAGTGAGCGCCCTGAAAAATTATCTGGACCTGGCGGTCGGTTACTTTTCAACCTGAAGCGTGCGATTCGGATGGAGGCGATGATGCGAGGTGTCGCCGAACGAATCGATGGTGATTTTTTTCCCGAATGGGACCGGTTCAAACCGGGCATCGTTCCGATCGGTTTCGAACACCTCGCCAAATTTGCAGTCGGGCAATCCGGATTCGGATGGGCATGACCGTCCGGAATCCATGGAATCGGGCACGCCCAACTTTCGAGCCTTGGCGTTGTGTTCATACTGCTGCGCAATCATTTGAAAGTAAAAAGCTTAGCGGATCACACCCGCTTCATTGACAGGTCACCTCGAGTCCACTTCCCGATCGGCCTGATCGACGATAGCCTGTTGATGCGCCTCGGCGAAGCATTCCCATCCGGTTGATGCAACTTCATCTGTTTGGCAGTGCTTCAAACCAGGGATCGCATTGTTTTCGTGTCTTCCCATGCGCATCCCCGCTTGGCCGACTTCATGGAGCCACGGACCGGCGGCTGTCGATTGGCACAGCCGATTGAGGCCGTCGAAACCCGATGCGCCTTTCCCGGGACAGGTCCCAGAGGACATGTCGATCGGGAAGGCTTGAGTTGTTCCAGCGGACCACCCATTCAACCGGCAACTCACTTCCCGTCGGGCCCAACCGTCCCTGAACGGGAAGCGACAATCTCATTACCAAAATGGAGAAAAATCATGAAAAAAATCAGATTCACCTTATTGCTCCTCGCCTTTTCCATGGTCCTGCCCTTTGCCTTCAGTGCCCAGGCCGCGACCAGTCAAAGCAAGGCCGCGCAAGCAGATCCCGCCTGCGTGACAAACTGCATCAAAGCTTGTATGGATCTTTATCGCAATGACCCTGATATGTTGAATGCATGTGGGATTGGATGTTTGATCGGGTGCGAAATCCGGGATTGAGCACGAGCCACCTTGCACGATTGCATCCACTCGAATCGCACACTTTGGGTTCCAACGTACGCGATTTGGGTGGAGGCGACCGAACGATCGCCCCTCGGCTCCCATGTTGACGTGAAGCGCGTGAGTTCGGCTGGACCCCTGCCCCACCGAAAATCGCCCACTTAGGGTTTTCGCACCCATGGCGCTCGATTGGATTTCGATCGACGCCGCTCGATGCGCGAGCCGCAGTCCACCTGCGGCTCGCCTTTCTCATGCCGATCAAACTTGATCGAGAGAGGTTTTCATGATTCTGGCCATGCTCTTCCTGTGCTCCCAATACCCCAAAATCGAATTGGATTCCCTTTCCGTTTTTTCCGTGAGGCAATGCCTGCTGTTCAAGGTGCGCCAAAATATCCTGATCGTAGACAACGGCGAAAACCGACTGCTGTTGATCGCACCCGATGGCAGGAAAGTGGCGGAATACGACCGCGAGGGCGAAGGCCCCTACGACCTGCAAAGACCCCAGGTCCTTGGGATTCGCGGCGACGAAATCTTTGTCCGGGCCAATAAGCGCACGGTTCTCGTTTTCGACCATCGACTCCAGCTTTTGAAACGCAGATTGCCGCCCTTGCCGGCAAGCCTCGCGCCCACGATCATTCAGGGTGTCCCAAACGGGCACGCAAACGGGAACGTCCCAAACGGGCACGTCCCAAACGGGCACGAGGGTTTTTTCCTGGCAAGGCTGGGATGGGAACCCACCCTGCTCGTCGAACTCCAACTGGACGATGACTGGCGGATCGCCGGCTCCTATTTCGAAGATCCGGAAAGCCCTCATTTTCATGAAAAGAAACGTTGTTTTCTCCAAAACGGGAAATACTTCGTGTGGCAGCCAAGGTTGAACCTGGCTGACACCCACTATCGGATCCACGTTTTCGAACGTCCCTCGGCCTCGTTGGCATTCAACGAGACCCTCACCGTGATCTTGGAGCAATCGGTGGAAGACTTCACGCCGTTGCGCCGAGATACCAACCTGCACAGCATCGTCAACGGCGTGATGGAAACGCCGGAAGGGTTCTTGGTGGAATTGGCCGCCAATCGCGAAGGCACCGTGCGGCACCCCGGCGGCAATCAGTTTTTTTGGGACTATTTCTCCAAACGCGGTGAATTCCTGCGGCGCGTCTTTGTAGACGGAAAGCATTTGGAACCAGTCGGGAACAGCAGGGAAATATACGTGTTTCACACACCGGAACAAGGCGAAGACTACCTTCAGCGCCTGTATTGATCCCCGCGCCTCTCCTTCGGTGCAACGGCCGTCAATTCACGGCATCTCGAATATGCAGAGATTGGAACAGCAAGAGTATCGCCTCGTCAATTGAAAATGCTCAAGTGCATGACAACTACATTCATTTCGTTAAAATGGTCTTCGCCAGAGAGGAGAAGACCATGGTGCCATCCGAATCAGAGCCCGGTTCTGTTCGTTTCGGTTTGTTTCGAGCCGATTTTCGAATGGGCGAATTATATAAAAACGGAATGAAGATCAAAATCCAGGAAAAACCACTGGCAGCGCTGAAGGTCTTGGTGACCTATGCTCCGGATCTGGTGACCCGCGAACAATTACGGTGCGCGCTATGGCCGGACGACACCCATATCGAAGTGAACTTGAGCCTCAATACCGCCATCAAAAAGTTGCGTGAAGCTTTGGGTGATGCCGCCAACAATCCTCGTTTCGTGGCGACGGTCCCGCGCCGAGGTTACAGGTTCCTCGCACCGGTGATCCATGAAGACGCTGTCGATTCTCGCCGACGGGATTCCCAATCCGACCAACTCGAGCGTAGCGCTCCTTCCACCACGGTCCAGTCATCGAGGGGCGATGCGGATTCTCTCCCGACGGATGGTTCGGCTCGACCTTCTCCCTGCGCGACATCAGCCGGACGAGCGCGACCGGCCGATCCTTCGATGATCTTGGCGACGGGTGCGCCACCCGCGGAGGCCTCATCCGGCCCGTCTCCGGCTGGGGCGATCGTCCCCGAGCCTCCTGTCCTGTCGGAAACCGCTCCGTCGTCCCTTTCGACCAGCAAATCGAGATCGGGCCGTTGGATCCTGGCGCCCATCTTGTTGCTGACGATCCTGGCCGGTTGGAGAATCTTTTCTCGGCCGGTGCCCAACCGTGATGTACCGATGCGTCCGAAGGCGTCTCAACCCAATCACGCCAACCCATCTCGCGCCCATTCGATCGAGGCGCAACCGGAGGTCGTGGTGAGCTTGTCGCCCATGCATGCCGTGGACGGCGCCGCCACGGATCGGGTACGCCACCGTCTCGCTGAGGAACTGTTGCGTCGCCTGACCCGATTGGCATCGAGGCACGAAAAGATTCGCCTACAGGCGTCGATGCCCATCCACGATGCCGGGTCCGATGTTCCGCTTTCGGAGGAAGCCCCCGCTCGACTGGGGTTGACCCATGTCTTGAGCGGCCGCATCCGCTCCGAGCCCCACCAGGATGTCGTGGTGATCCGACTCGTCGAATTGCGCGGCAATGTCGACGTGTTCTCGCGAACCTTTACCATTGCCGATGGCGCGGGTCCGGCACGTTTTCAACAGATCTCCGGTGCGGTGATCCTGGAGTTCCTGACGGGGCTCTTTCCCTCACCCAACCTGGAATCCCGGGCAGCGGCCTGCGCGATGAATCAGGAGGCTTGGGAAGCCTTTGAAAAGGGGTTGGTTCACTACGAGCGCCACACCGAAAGGGGTTATATTCAAAGTATCGAATATTTCCATAAGGCGACGGAGCTGGATCCGGGGTATGTGATCGCGTTCGCCTGTCTGGCGGACGCTTATTTGAGCGCAGTGGCGGTCGAGGGGATCGAAGCCCCGATCGCGGCTGCCGAAGCCGCTTTGAACGATGGGTTTGACCTGGCGCCCGGATTTTCCAGGCTGCACATCGTCAAGGGCACCCACTTGCTTTTGTCCGGAGCCCGGGAAGCGGCTGTCCAGTCCTTCCACCGTGGATTGGCGGCCGATCCAAATGACCTCGAAGGCTACTTGAGGTACGGTGCCTACCTTGCCTCGCGGGGCCGGTCGGCCGAAGCCATCGAGCAGGTCACCATCGCCCTGGAGCGCCAACCGGACTCGGCTCGGGTCCAGTACCTGGTCGCTCACGTCTACGACCTTGCGGATCAACGGGAAAAGAGCTTGGAACATGCGGACCTGGCCCTTGCCCTGGCCCCCAATTACCTTCCCGCCCTGCTTCGAAAAGGCTTTGTCTACCTGAAGCAGGGACGATTCGATCAGTGCATCCAAGTTCACCGGGAGGCGGCCGTCACCTCCTCCCGTTCCCCCGCCGTTCTGTTCAAACTGGGCAGGGCCTGCCTGCTGGCAAACCGTGACGAAGAAGCGATGCCCATCGTGGAAGAGCTGACCCATCTGGCCGAACAGGGCTACATCTCCCCAGCTTACGCCCATCGACTGTTGGCGGCCATGACCCCTGTCGACGACCCTTCGTTGAAAAGGTCACCGTTCCCGACAGTCGAGGGCGCCAACCGCATCGTCGTTTCGGAATTCACCCTCCGCTTACTCGGTGACCTGACGTTTTTGGGGAATTTTCACCTCCGGGAGACCTATGGACGCGAGCTGATGACCACCTCCGCAACCCTGTTCGAGGGGGAGGATTATTTCCTGATGATCGCTCTTTCGAGCCTGGATGACGGAGATCCGATCGTGTGGCCCCAGGTGAACCTGACCCCGGTCGAACTCGGTGGAAGAACCTGGTACGCCCGCTCAAGTAAACGCCAATTCCTTCCCAACCTGGCCGGCCGATTCCTGCCGATCCACCGCATCCTGGCTTTCCTGGGGCGGCCCCAAATAAATGAATTTCACACCGCGACCTATTACGCTCTTTCGGAGAACGCCAAGGTGGAATACCAAATCCGCTTCATGACGACCTACGACATGGAGGAGGAGCGGTCGAAGAGCCTCGCCATGGACGGCACCACCCTCGAAGCGCTGTTGAAAGACCACTTCGTGATGGAGTGAGTGAACCAAACCCGAATGGGTGGACCCTGGGTCAGGACCCGTAGGCACGTCCGAAAGAAGCGCTGGATGTGCCTCTCTTGGCGCGTGAATTCGAAGACTTGATGGGCTCGTTTCTACCAATCGCGAGCGGGCGAGGCGTGCTCGCGGATTCCGAGACCAGCGGTGGCGGATCGGAACTCCCGTGAAAATTACCGGGAAACCATGAAGGAAGGAACCCAGGAAGTGGGTCGGGGAGATGGCGCCTTGTGGTCGTTGCACGTCGCTTTCGGATGGCCGGCTTTGCCGCTTTCCTGGTTTCGGTTCTTCTCGGCTTCCCAATGAATCGACCGAAGATTGATTGCTGCACGTGGTGATCCGGACAGCCCTTGGTCTTGGTGCGGCCAGGGCATGTTGGCGGAAAAGAGCGATTTTGAAATGCGACCAGACATGCGTCTCGAGGTGTTTCGGCCTTGAACTCGGTTGCATTTTCCCTTTAGGATCTTCTATCGATAATTATCCGCTCGTGCGAGGTTTTCATTGCTTTCACTTTTGACACTTTTGGTATTTGTGCCTGGCGCAACCCTCAGTGGGAAGTTCGTTCTGCCGTCCGGGGAATGGACGGAGAAAGGCACGATTACCGTGACCACCTACCGTACCGACAACGCCGCGACGAAAACCTGGGAAGTCGAATCCAAAGACGGCAGTTTCAACCTGGACACCATCAGCGCCCCGCATTGGATTTACGCGAGTCATCCCGGGTATCGCGAGGCCAGCGTCTGGATTTCGGGATTCCCCCACGAGGACCTGGCCTTCGAAACCACCATGGTTGCCGAGGGGGAGAAAACGGCACCGATCACCAAGTCGATTCGGAACGCCGACATCCTGGTCATCAGCGACAAAAGCGTGGCGTTGTACCGCGACCTGGTCCGCGATCGTGATGTGCAATCGCTTCAGGGGAAGGCCCACGCCTACGTCGCGACCCTCGAAAACCCGCTCGATCGCATCTTGGCCAAGGCGGAACTGAACGCATATCTCGATCAACTTCAGCCGTTTCAAATTACCGCTGAGGAGTTTGACCGGATCAGGAAACACCCGCGCTACCTGGCCGCATCCCTGGAACTTTTGTTTGCACTCGCCCGCCACCTACACCCCGGTGACCCCGAGAAGATGCGAACCTTCGTCCAGGGTTATGAGGATCGAATCGTTCCCGGTTGGCAGGTCAACGTCAATTCTCGGCTCTTCGCCGAGTATTCCGCCACCCGGGATTGGACGGGTGCCAAGAGGCTGCTGAAGCACGCGATCACCCAATCCGAGGGCTCGGACTACGCAACTCATTTCGAAGCGGATCTGGTCGCGCTTTCCTGGCTGGGAAAAGAATGGCCCAAGAACGTGAAGATTGGCGTCGACGACCGCACCATTGTCTATTTGTTCAATGCCTGGTGCCCTGCCTGTGGCCTCAAAATCCGCAAAATGGAATCGATGGACGACGCGTTCAAAAAGGCCGGCATTACGTTGAGAATCGCGGCTGTCGATTTAACCGCGGAAGGGGTCGATCGGTACGTCAAGAAGATCAAAACCGGCCTACCGATTTTGCCCATGAAGGGTCTTGGTTTGGACAAGAGATTCGGCGTCAGCGTTCGCAAGTTTTTCTTTGTGGAAAACGGCAAGGTAAGCGAGGTCCACGATGCGTATTCGGCGGATTCGTTCCTAAGCCGCGTGACAAACGGCCCTGCTGGTGCCAATCAGCCCGTCAGGTGACGAATGGCGATCCTGTTTCGCCCGTGTCATCCGGGATCGCCGGGGCGGGGTCGGTGGGTCTATTGCGAGAAATTCACCGAGGAATGTTGGATTCTCACAATCCTTTCCGCGTTTTCCGCAAAAGCTGCGGAAAAACCTGTGGAAAAGGTTGTGGAAAACCGCTGAGGGCGTTGCAAACATAGGGCTGAAAGCACTTTTTACACAAAATTGTGCAACTTTGCAACATGTTGAAAACAAAGATGTTGGGATTGGGGGCTTCGGTTGGCGGTCGTGAAAACATTGGAAATCGACCCCTTGGGACTTGAAAATCCCCACATTTCAACAGGTCACGGAGTATTTTGACAAAATACCAACATGCTCCTGATCGTTTCGCGCTCGTTTTGGTGTCACACCACTGGAAACAGCGGTGTTGGGCCATGTCAGCAAAAAAAACCGGAACTCCTCGAGTTCCGGTCCTTCGCTCCCGCACGATCGCGAAAGCGAAGGTAGGAAGACAGGTGTTTTCGCCGTCTTGGCTTCGAATCGGCCTTGTCGCTCGACCATCGATCCTGGTTCCTTCGATGACCGTTTTGGTCTCTCCGCTCCGTTCCCTTGTTGACGATGTTGCGAGGAAAAAAGTGGCGAACCTAGATTTACGCGCTGGCGAAGTATTTGATCCCGAAGTTTGATCCGCCTTTTAGGGAGGTAGGACCGATCCTTCGCGTTTGGAGTGTATTGGGTACTTTGTTCGTGGGTCGAACCGTTGATCTGCGATTTGAATTTTTTCGATAATCCGAAAAAAGGCGGCAACCAAAACTAACGATGTTCTCCTCTCGATAATTTTCAACTTCAACCTTGCGGAATTCTGATCCTATTTCCACAAATGCTGCGGAAAAGCTTGAGGAAAAACCTGTGGAAAAACCGCGGAACCCTTGTGCCGCCTACCCATACACCTGTTTGCCAGAAATCGAGTGCATGGGGGCAACACGTTTAAAATAAAGCGTTTTCTTCCTATGACACATGCTTGGGTGGGATTCAATGGAAAAATGGACTTCGTTCTACGGTACATGTGAATCTTGTGGAAAAGGAGATCTCGCGCTCCCGAGGTTCTTTGTGGTTTCCTCATCAATTCAAACGGCGAGATCTCGGTGTTTCCAAGATCTCGACCGTCGGAAACGAAGACAAATAAGGGTATGGAAGTTTTTTCGCTTGCATTCGCTAAATAATTCGTTGCTGAATTATGGCGAGAAATTGCGATGCGCGGTTAGTTTGTCTTTTTGCGACTCAGGACTTTCTTCAGTTGGTAGTCGGAACTGAGGCTGGTCGCGGCTTGAAGGAAGGCCTCGTGGAGGTCGCCGTCGGCGTCGTACTTGTCCAGGAATCTCATCAGGACCTGGGACTTCTGGGAATCGGAATCCACCCGAGCGGTGGCAGCCAGGAATTCGCGTTGGGTTTCTTCGGTCATCTGCGCGTTCCGCAGAAGGCTCTCGAGCACCTGTTTCTGATGGTGGCTGGAGTCGATGGTATCCAAGGTTTCGATCACCATCCCTTGTGTCTCGTCATCGTCGTAGGTCTCGATCGTCATGCGCATCAACTGACTCTGGTGGTGGTCGGAATCGATGAAGCGGCTGGCTTCGAAGAAGGTCTCGCTGGGTTCGTTTTGCGCCAGCCAATGTTCCAGCACCTGGCTACGGTGGTAATCGGAATCGACATGCTTCACCAACTGCAGCATTTGGGCCTGCTGTTCCGGTGACAATTGGGCGTCTTTCAGCAGCCGCGTCAGGACTTCGGCCATGTGGTAGTCGGAATCGAGATTGATCAACTGGTCGATCAGGCCCGCGTCCAACAATTGGTCCGACGGCCAGGTGTTGATGGCCTTCTTCAGGATTTCCGCCTGATGGTAGTCCGATTTCAGGTCGGCGCTGCCTTCGAGGATCCGCTTGGCGAAGAAGGGCGGCAAGTCGTCCAGGGCCAAGGCTTCGGCAAGGATTTCGGCTTGGTGGTAATCGCTTTCCAGCGCCTGCCAACTGGGAAACGGGAACTCGTCCAATTTGCCGGCGCGATCCGCGTGGTGCAACAACTTCTTGAAGACGACGGCGATGTGGTAGCTGCTGTCGAAGCGATCCGCGTGTTCCTTGACCCAGCGAAGATCGTCCTGGTCGATGTCGGCGTGATCCAAGAACGCTTCGATGTAGTAGCGACGGGCGAAATCGGCTCGGGTGCGGTCGATATAGGCGCGTACCTGTTCCTTGGAGCCGGTAGCCAGGCGTCGTTGGATGCGCTCGTCCGCGGCGTACCCGGTCTCGCGAATGATGTCGGGAAGGTTCTCGGCCAGCCATCGCTGCACCTGCTCGGGGGAGGAGATGCGCTTGCCACGTTGGGTCAACTCGTAGTTGGGAGAGCCACCGCGACCGGGGGTGATTTTGATTTTGAGCTCCCGGCCACTGCTGGGTTTCTTGTAGACGAACTTGGCGTCGGAACCCATGGACGTGATCGCGGTTTCGTCCTCGTTGAAAGTGATGTCGCCCTTCAACATGAGTTCGAACCGCTTGGTTCGGATCTCGGTGCGCTTGACGCCATCATCCACGGTCTCGATGTGATAGGTAGATCCGGCACTCACGTGGGCCTTGGTGGGCTTCGGCGCTTTGGAGACCTTTTTGATTTTGATTTGCTCCTTGACCTTCTCGGCCTTGGAAAGCTGGACGATCTTCACCTTGTCGTGCCGGTACGAAGGATCGCGGTACTCGGAGGTGGCGGCGGGAGCCGGATCCGGAGAAACGGACCACGAAGCGGAAAAGGAGGTGGCGACTTCCGGTTCGGCGGCAGGCTCGGGCCGGAGCTCCGGTTTGGGACGCTTGGCGGGGGCCGGTTCCACCGCGGGTCTGGGGGCGATGACCACGACGGGGGCGATCTCGACCGTCGTGGCGACTTCCGGCGCGACTTCGATCTCGGGAGTTCGAGCTTTGAGAGGCTTGGCCGGAGCTGCTGGCGAGAAAGTCAGCGTGGCCACTTCGACTCGGGGTTCGCGGGTGGGGACCGGTTGTGCCGGCGGAGCCGGTGAAATCGTCACGGTGGCCGTGGCCGATGGCGGCGACGGACTTGCGCTGACCTCGACGAGCACCGAACGTTCGACCGTTTTCCTGGGGCCCACCAAGACGCGGGTTTGGCGTGTCGCTCGGGGCCCCGAAGTCTCTCGGGTGACCGTGGTGGCTACATCTGTCCGGGTCCCTTTACGCTCAGGTTGGTCCTTCTTGACGAGGGCGTCGCCGAGGCTGAAAGCCGGCAGCGTGAGGTAGGGTCGCGGCAGGGCCCAGGCGAGGCTGCCCAGACCGGTCAACAGCGCCAGGGTGGCGAAGGCCAACGGCAGTCTGGCGACGCGGGTGGCGTTTACACCGGAGCGCGCCAACAGGTGTTCGACTCGCTGGGACAGATGCGACTTCTTGCGCACGGAACTCAGCGCGAAGAGGTTGTGATGCTGGTTGCGGGTCATTTCGAACAGCTTGACCAGTGCGGAAGCGTAGAGCTTGCGGTCACCTTGTCGTTGATCCAGAACCCAATCGTCGCAGGCCAGTTCACGGTCGCGCTCCATGTACCTGCGGGCAATGTGAAGGAACGGCTGGAAGAAGAGCAGCGCCTGAACCACGCGGATGAAGAGGTTGTTCCAGTCGTCGCCACGTTTCAGGTGAGCCAGCTCGTGGATCAACACCGCTTCGATCTCGTTGCGCTCCATCCGCTCAGTCAGGCCCATGGGCAGCAAGATCACCGGTTCGAAGAAACCGGCGGCGACAGGTCGCGCCAGGGCGTCGGTTTCGGCGAGCCGTACGGTGCGTTCGATGCCCATGCGCCAGGCCTGGTCGCTGAACCAATCGGCCAGGGGCCCATTGACTTCGTGGGACATCTTTTTCATGCGGTGAAGGGCCCAAAAAGCGTGAACCAGGCGAATCATCAGCAGCGAAGCGATCATCAACCACAGCATCAGCAACACATCGTCGAAACCATTGGCCGCTTTGGCGGCGTTCCAACCCTTGGAGGGAGCGGCTGCGGCAACCGGTGCTTCGGCTTGGCGCGTCTCATGCCCAGGGGTCATCGCGGGGTCTCTCCGGGAAACGGTCGAGGCCCGCTCCACCCGTGGTGCGGATGCGGCGGCATGCGCGGACTCCAACGGTGCTCGTTCACTCGGTACCGCCTTGCCCAGGTTCCGTTCCCTGGCACTCGAACCGGTTTGGGTGAATCGCTCGGGAATCGGTTTTTGCGAACGGGTTTGTTCGATCGCGATCGGCAGTTCGGCTTCGCGTGGCGCGGGCTGCGCCTTTTTTGGCGGCGCTTCGGTCTTGGCGAGCGTCACGCTCGCGGTGACCGTCGATTCCGTTTGGCGCGGTACCAGCCACACCAGGGGCAGCGAGGCGATGGCCACGAAGGACAAAACCCAAACCGATGCCCGGGTGGTGGCCTGGATTCGCGGCGTGAGCGACAATGTCAAACGCACGACCAGCCAAATCAGACCGGCCTGCCACAAGAAATGAAACAAGTAGTGAAAGCCTGTCGATTGCCCCGCGAGTTCGAGGAGGAAGGTTCCCATAGAATCGATCATGACTCGTCTCCTTGGAAGTGCTCGATGCGGTTTTTGAGCGCGGCGAGATCTTGTTCGTTGAGGCGTTCGTCATCCAAAAGGTTCTGCATCAGGAGGGTGGGGGAGCCGTCGAAAAAGCGTTTGAGAAGGTCGCTGAGCGCGGTGCGGCGCGCCTGCATGCGGTCGACGAGCGGGAAATAGATGAAAGCGCGGCCCTGCTTCTCGTGAGCCACGTAACCCTTGTCGCGCAAAACGCCGAGCATGGTCATGACGGTGGTGTAGGCAGTTTTCTGTTTCTGGGAAAGCTCTTCGGTCACTTCTCGGACCGAGGCGGAACCTTTGTTCCAAAGCACATCCATGATGCGGAGTTCACCGTCTGTGAAGGTGGCCTGCTTTTTTCGGGGCATGGAGAACCTCTTGGGATTGGAATCCGTTGGCGATAGGTCGGTGGGGAAAGGAAGGGACGCGAGGCGTCCCTATTAGGTAGGAAAGAAAAACTAATAAATTAGTAGGCAAGAATCAATCTACCGACCGGCGCGATGGATGTCAACTAATTTATTAGTATTTAAGGAAGGACCGATCTAGGCTGGCCTGGATAGGAAGCGGTGCGGGTAGGTAACGAGTCGGTAATTTTTTAGTCGTAACTGGATGAGTGGTGGTTTGATGTTTTTCTGATATATCTGTGTTGCTTTGCAAGGGTTGAACTGGACCGGTACCTGTCACCGCTCTGTAAAATGCCTTTTTTCACATGTTTACAAGGATCTGTAGACCTGGTATTCCTAGCGCCGAATTGGCTGGGTGCGGTTTTGGTCGCATTCCGGCTTTCCTCGTTTTGGCATTTTCGATTTTTGGTGCAATTTCTCGATTGCGCCGATTTTTATCTCTTTTCTCGATAGAAGCTCCCCAAAATCGCTCGAACCATTCATTCATCCACTCGGAGGTTTGTAGTGGCTTCTCGTTTTATCTCTCGATTTTCGTTCATGGTCTGTCTTGTGGTGTTGGCCGGCACGATGTCGCTCGCCGGCGATCTCGCGGCTCCCGAACTCCAGGAGACGCAAAGCTGGCTGATCCAGGTCCGCCAATACAATTTGAACAGTCCCCAACCGGTCCTGGGACCGGCTTCCCACTATCGCTACACCGTCGCCGACCTGATGGTGCGCATCGATGGCGTCGAGGCCTATCGCATCGACATCCATCGCGAGAGCGAAGGATTGTCCGCGACGGCGTCCCTGTTCTACGGCAGTCTGTACATCGGTCGCAAGAACCATCGCGTCTTGCGTTTCAGCAAGGGCGACTTGCGATTGGAAGTGGCTCCCCTGGCCGAAGGGCATTTCGATCCGGCGGTGGATTCGCCCTTCTTCGGCGAGTACAGTGCCGCTCCGATTTCGCTGCCGAACTTCGCGCAAACCCGCGCGAGCCAGACCTATTCCTATGTGCCTGCGCTGCGCGGCTGGGGCTTCCCGGTCAACGTGACCCAATCCCAGCGGGCGTATGGCGAAGGTGTCCGCGTGACGCTGCAGCAGGGACCGCGCACCGTGGTGCAGGACTGGTCCGCCAAGCTGCCCTGGTGGACGCGCGCCGAAGAGCCCCATGTGTTCGTCGCCGAATTGGTGTCCTTCCAGCCGGCGCGCGCCGGCAAGCGCACCTCCGGCACGTCCGAAAGCCTTCGGTCCGGCATCGATCCGCGGACCTCGAAACACCTGTGGGCGCCCGCCTCCGGTCGGGCCGCCAACAACGCCAACTTCGCCGAATCCCTTTCCAAGGCGAACGTGGCCGCGGCAAACGGTGAATCGGAGAAACCGATGTGGTCCGGTTACTGGTGGCAGTCCACCTCCAATCCCGACATCGTGTTGCCTGAAACCGTCAACGACCCCGATCAGCGGACCTATGCCGATGGGGGCATGCTGGAGAAATACGACGACTACCTCGCGGCCGAGTACCCGGATTACAACCCCTCGACCACGGCCAAGCAGTGGGAGCTGGATCACTACAGCCACCCCAACGGCGAGGCCTGGTTCGGCCACTGCAACGGGTGGGCGGCCGCCAGCATTCTGTTCCCCGAGCCGCTGCACAACGTGACCGCGCACGGCATCACCTTCGACGTGGGCGACATCAAGGGCCTGCTGTCCGAAATGGGCTACGACGTGCGCTTGAACTATTGGCTGGGTCGCCGCTACGGTATGGGCAACACCGACTTGGAGGATCCGCGACCCTACGACGTGCACCGTTCCATCATCAACAACATCGGCGTGCGCCGCATCGCCCTGGTGGCCGACATCGATCGCGAGATCCAGGTGTGGAACTACCCGGTGTACAAGTACGAGCTGAGCCAGGAGGACGCCGGCGAAGGCCGCGTCCGCTTCGACCTCGAGGTGTGGTACTGCGACGCCGGGGTGGCCGCCGAGTTCATCGGGTTGAAGAGCCGCATCCTGAATTGGAGCTATACCCTCGAAGTCGACGAAAACGGCGACGTGGTCGAGGGCGACGGCGGTGCCTGGATCACGAACGAACGCAACCCGAAACAAACCAATCCGGACTTCCTGTGGGGTCCGGACAGCGTCACCGACGGCCGCAATCGCTACCACAATCCCGCGCTGTTCATGTCCGTGGTGACCAAGATCCTCGAGAGCGTGCCTGCCGCGAAAGCGGTGACGGTGGATGGTGCCGCGGTCGAGGGCGACATCGTCAACGGCGGTGACGGCGACTGGTTCACCTTTACGATCGGGGCGGCGGGAACCTACACCCTGCGAACCGAACTAAACACCAACCCGGATACCTACCTCTACCTGTTCGACAGCATGGATCCGTTGAATCGCAACCTGTTGGGCGAGAACGACGACATCGTCGCCGGCCAAGTGCGCAACTCGGAGCTGACTCGGGCGTTGGAGGCGGGTACTTATTATGTATTGGTGCGCGGCTACGACGTGAACCAATTGGGTTCCTACAGCTTGACCGTGAAGGATGCCTCCGGGGGCCAGCAGCGGGACTTTTTCGAAAGCACCGAGGAAGTGGCGATTCCCGACGAGGGTCAGGTCACTTCCGAACTGCCGGTCGAACGCAGCGGCCGATCCGGCATCGTGCGGATCGCGTTTCGGGTGGACCACGAGTTGCCGAGCTCGGTGACGGTCAAGGCCGAATCACCAAACGGCGCCTACGTGATCCTCCACAACGGGCGCGACAGCTTCTACGACGGCTACTGGCGCGTCAACTACGCCGACATCGCGGCGGAGGGGGCCTGGATCCTGACGGTCACCGACGACGCCGCCGACGGCAAGTCGGGCCGCATCCTGGGTTGGAGCCTTCAGTTCGAGGAGTAGGCAACCGGTCCTCGATCTCGGGGAAATGGTGACTGGATCGCATGTCAGGCGTCCATCACCTGATCTCGAACCCAAGTGATTCCGTGAAACGCGGGCCCCTATTGCAAGGTGGCTCGTGTTTTCTTTTGGCAAGATCCCGGAGTTGGCGGCACTCGCACTCGTCGGTCGATCATCTTGGGAGCCGAGCTGTGCATCCGCCGCTCTTTACACCCCGCTCGGATCCGGCCCTCGGCGATATCAAAACGGAAAGGCGGAAAAATGGAGGGCGGGTCAAACAGGGTGAACCTGTCTATTTGTTTACTTTTCTCGGGACTCTGCTTTCTCTGACTTCTGGGTATTTTCCATTTGGATTGTCCTGTCCGGTCCCCACATCCTCCGCGAAATCGGCAGCTTTTTATCCATCCTCTTTCCAAGCCGTGCAGATTCGGAGGGCATCGTTCTCTCACGTTCATCGTTTTTATCTTTGGCGCAAACCCTGATTTGAGTGGAATTACACTATTTTTGAGCGTATGATAATCGCAATCCCTGGTTAAATTTTTTAATGTCATTTCATGCTGTCTCTCGGGATGTTTGAGCCCAGCCCAAAAACCGTTTGGTGGCCGCGTCGGCCTGGAGAGATGGGGATGAGTCTTCGTCAACCAAGAGCGACTCGCGCGTTTTGCCGCGCCAGGATCGGCCTTTGTTGGCTGCTTTTCCCGCTGCTTTGGGGGGCGCCCGGTTTCGCTCAGCTCGAAACCGAGGAGGAATGGACCGAACTCTCCTTGGAGTACCTACTCGAGTTGCGCATCGTGTCCGCCTCGAAACAGCCCGAGGTCATGTTCGAATCACCCGTCGCCATTTCGGCCATCACCGCCGAAGAGATCGAGAGCGCGGGTGCCACCAGTTGGGGCGAAGCGCTGCGGTTGTTGCCGGGCATGATGGTGCGCGAGCAGACCCCGGGCAATTTCGACATCCATGTCCGCGGGTTCGACAACGTGCCGCCCGACCAGTTCATGTACTATCTGGCCAATACCCTGACCCTGGTCATGATCGACAACCGCATCGTCTACAACTACTTCGCGGGCGGCACCTTCTGGGAAACGTTGCCGGTAAGTCTGGCCCAGGTGGCGCGAATCGAGGTCGTTCGCGGACCCGCTTCGGCCCTGTACGGGCCCAACGCCGTGGCGGGGGTCATCCACATCATCACCAAGGAACCTTCGCGAGACGGCTTCTTCACCGACGTCCATCTCACCGGCGGCGAGGACCGAACCCAGATGGTCGATTTTCGACTCGGGCATGGTGATGTCGCCTGGGCCTGGTACGTCGCGGGAAAGAGTCATCGGCGCGATCGCGACTTCACCGATTATTTCAGCAACGCCCTAAGCACCTATGTCGCCACCCCGGACGACCTGGTGCACCCCGAGAATTTCGAGACGCCGCCGGAAAACGCGGTGCGGTTTCCCGACCCCGACAACGCCCAGGACAATTGGGCCCTGACCGCGGGTGTGAGTTATGTGACCGAGAACGACTGGCGCTGGCAACTGACCGCCGGTCGCCAGGATTCGGATGTGCAAATCACCTATTTTCAGAGTCCGGTTTCGCCGCTGAACGCTTTCTTCTCGGACTCGAATTTCGTGGACCTGACCGTCAAGGGCAACGATCTCTCGATCCAACTGTCCTGGCTGGATGGGGATCAGGAGGCGCCGGGCGTCAATGGTTGGGCATGGGCGTTCACGACGCTCGATCTGACCGTCGAATACGAGCACACCATCTCCGACCGCTGGAAAGTCCGCCCGGGGGTGAGCTACCGCGACGCCGAGTACGACGGATCCTTCATCAGCGGCAACCAGACGATCACCACCCAGGCCGCCTACCTGCGCTCGGACTGGCGGCCTTCCGATCGCTGGCGGTTGGTCGCGGCGCTGCGCGGCGATCGCTACGATACGCCCGACGCCACCGAGCTTTCCGGTCAAGGGGCTTTGAACTACATGCCGGACGAACGTCATCATTGGCGCTTGATCTACGGGACGGCCCATCGAACGCCCTTCTTTCTGGATACCTACTTCTCGGACGTCATGGTGAATCCGAGCGGTGCGACCTTCCTGCTGACCGGGAACACCGAGCTCGAGCTGCTCTCCACCGATTCGGTGGAGGTCGGCTATCGATTCAAGCCGCGCGAAGATCGCCAGTTCGAGATGGAAGTCTATTACGCTCGCAACAAGGACTACGCGGGGAATACAATCATCTTTCGCGGTGAGACGGAAGACGGGTTCCTGTTGCGCGGCCAGCACCAAAATCTACCTGCCGATCCCCGGCTGGTGGGCGCCACGCTCAGCTACAGCCACGGGCTCGGCAAGCATGCCTACCTGCGTTCCTTCCTTTCCTGGACCGATACCGAGATCATCAATCACCGACGGCTTTCGGAGCCGGAGCGGGACGTCGACCATATCGGCACCCCGGAGTTCTTCGGGGGACTGGTCTACGATGTGCACCTGAACCGCCGTTGGCATCTCAACGGGAACCTGTTCGCCTTCGATGGTCACACACAGACAAACCTAACCAGGGCCAGCGATATCCCGACCAAGTGGACGCTGAACGGTAAGGTGCGCTATAAACCCTTCAATCACATCAGCTTCGCGCTCAATGTACGCAACCTCCTGGATCGCGACACCCACGAGTTTTACTGGAGCGACGAGATCGGGCGCAGGATCTTTTTCGAGTTTCAGGTACGGTACTGAGTCGTTGCTCGGACCGGGGGCCGGATTGCCGGTGGTCGGAATTTCGATGGTCCTGCACACCGGCCACTGGGTTTCAAGTGGGTAACTAATCGAAGCGAATCGGAAACCAGGAAAGGATCGGCATTTGGTGTCACATCATGGTCCTGGCTTTTCTGGTTTCGATCATTCCTGCCTTCCTGATCAAGATTTGACGACGGCAAGATCCACCACAGGTTGAATACACCATTTTGTTTCAGGAGCGCGCGCCGTACCACGCCAAAAAAGGGATGGATGGGGCGCTGCCCCGCGCCATCCCCGAGTCGCCGATCACAGACGGCGGGCACACTCCCGCGCCAGGTACTTTCGGTAGCGGGCCTTCAAGGTCGCGTCTCGCGACAGGGACCGCTGCGCGCGCTGATAGGCCCGTTTGGCGTCGGCCGGGCGATTCATGGTTCGATAGGCTTCGCCGAGTTCGAAGGCCAGCATCGCGGATTCGGGGAACAGCCGCAAACCTGCCTGGTACGCGACGATCCCGTCCCCGTGGGATATGGATCGAAACGCGTAGGATGCGAAATTGCCGAACACCCGCGCGTTGAAACGACCCGAATGATCACCCTTCCGCTTCAGCCGTTCGGCTGATTCGACGAGCGCATCCACCCCGCCTCGTCGCAACGCTCTGCTCAAAATCGAGAACGACATGTCCGGAGCCTCGACGAAGGGCGTTTGCGACTGCAGACCCTTGCCTTCCTCGATGACCAACAGGGCATCTGCCGGTGGGGATTCCACCTCGGTTCGGACGCCCGATGGCCAATGAACCGTGAGCTTTTTGACCTTCGAAGTGGTTTTCAGGCCAAAATGGGCCCGGGGGGCGTTCTGGCCGCGTCCACCGGTGTGGGCCATCATAAAGCGTGTTTGGGTCACCGGCTTGCCGTCGATTTCCGAATCGAGCACCACTCGCGCGCCCAGGCCCATGCGATTGCTTTGGTGCCCGATCAGGCGCACCGCCACTTTGTGGTGATCGTTGGCCCGGTTGGTGAAAAGCCAGTTATTGGTGTTTTCCCAGTTGGTGACGATCAGGTCGAGCGCCCCGTCCCCATTGTGGTCGCCCCAGGCCGCGCCGTCGCTGTGGCCCCCGTGCGTGATCATGAACCCTTTCGGGACCCGGGTCATGCGGCCGTCGTCGTTGCGGTACAGGAAATTGTTGCCGCGAAAGACAGCCACGAACAGGTCCTCGTCGCCATCGTTGTCGTAGTCGCCCCACTGTGCGGTCAAGCTGCTGTCGGCGGTGTTGACCAAGGGCCCGAGGGTGACCTTTTCGAAGGTGCCGTCGCCCAGGTTGCGGTAGAAGAAGTCCACCTGGATGCCGTCCTGATAGTAGTTGCCGTTGGTGACGAACAAATCCGGGTCGCCGTCATTGTCGGGATCGCCCCATGCGGCGCCGCTGGACTGGGCTCGATCGCGCACGATCACCGAATCCGTGACGCTTTCGAAGGTACCGTCGCCCCGGTTGCGGTACAGGCTGTTGGGTTCCTTGTCGGCGTAATTGACCACGTAGAGGTCTTGGTCGCCATCGCCGTCGTAGTCGATCCAGGTAGGGCTGTAACTGCTGCGGACCTCCTCTGCCGCGGGCCCCGTGCGGATCCGTTCGAAGCTGCCGTCTCCCTCGTTGCGGTAGAGAAAATTGACCTGGTCGTAATTGTTGGCGACGTAGAGGTCCAGGTAGCCGTCGTTGTCGTAGTCGCCCCAGGCGGCGGCGTAGGAATCGCCGCGATCGGAAACGATGCTGCCCGTGGTGACGCGCTCGAAGCGACCGTCGCCCAGGTTGTGGTAGAGAAAGTTGTCCTGCTCGGCCTGGTTGCTCACGAACAGGTCCAGGTAGCCGTCGTTGTCGTAATCGCCCCACACCGCACCCGACGAGAATCCGGCGTCATTCACCACCGGGCTGTCGGTCACCAGGGTGAAACGACAGTCGCCCTCGTTGCGGTACAACGCGTTGTCGCGGTTGTCGGGATTGGCGATGAACAGGTCCAGATCGCCGTCGTTGTCGTAGTCGCCCCAGGCGGCACCCGAAGAGTGGCATCCCGAATCATTGATGATGTTGAAGGGATCCGGTGGGGCGAAGGGCGCCTCGTCCACGGCGATGGGCGTCGCCAGCCACAGTACTGCATGTATCCAAAACGTTGTCATGTTCCTTCCTCCGTCATTCAGCCTGGCGTGATGATACGGGGCCGGGTCGCCGGAGGTCACCGATGGTCGGCTTAAGACTTCTGAAGAATGATGAAGTTGTTTGTTTTGAGAGCGATAGATTGCGTCTTCGGTGCTTGGAAATCTGGCCTTCCGCGATCGAAACAACGGCTTGGACGTCGCTCGGATTCTTTGATCTTTGGGTTTCGAGATAGGGAGTCGTCGAAGCGGATGGATTTGGTGTTTCCGGATGGGTTGTTTCGAATAGCTGATCCAGCGGGCTTGTTGCTTCTGCCCGAGGCTTTGGTCTTGGTTTCTCCCTCGTTCATCCGGGCTCTCTATGGTTGGATCGCTTCGATGGGTCCACCAAGCTGGTGGACCTACAGGCGCGACGCCCCTCTCTGAATGCGGGCTCTCTATGGTTGCGTTCCTTCGAAATGTCGGGCCGGCAGGCTTCCGCTTCTGCCCTACCGGCCGTACCCAATCTACCGGTACGACGCCCATTTCGGCATAACAGACCCCCCGGTCAGAGTTACTCCGAAGAGCCCGTGCGATCGTAAGCGACGTAAAGCCTGTAGGTTGGCCCGCTGGGCCGACGCGTCGAAGCAACCCAAGCAACAACAAGCAATTACGCCGAAGAGCGAAGCCGCCCTTTTCCCTCACGACCCCCATCGAAAGCCGTAAGGTCCAAGGTTTCTCCATCGTGAGAGCGACGTAAGGCCTGTAGGTCGAACAGCTTGCCATACCGGCCGTGCTCAACCAATCGAAGTGAATTTGCGGCAACGTTTAATGCCATCGAGAGATCGGGCGGCCCGACTTATTTGCTTCGCTCTTTTACCACCTGATCTTGCGAAGCCTGGGTCGCTTCGAATAGTCCATCGGGCCGATGGACCTACCTGGCACGACGCCCCTCTCGGCATGCGAGCACTGCGCGATTGGGTCACTTCGAAGTGTCGGGCTGGCAGGCTTCCGCTTCTGCCCCACCGGCCGTGCCATACCGGCCGTGCCATACCGGCCGTACCCAATCTACCGGTACGATGCCCATTTCGGCATAACAGACCTCCCGGTCAGAGTTACTCCGAAGAGCCCGTGCGATCGTAAGCTACGTAAAGCCTGTAGGTTGGCCCGCTGGGCCGACGCGTCGAAGCAACCCAAGCAACAACAAGCAATTACGCCAAAGAGCGAAGCTGCCCTTTTCCCTCAGGACCCCCATCGAAAGCCGTAAGGTCCAAGGTTCCTCCATCGTGAGAGCGACGTAAGGCCTGTAGGTCGAACAGCTTGCCCTACCGGCCGTGTTCAACCAATCGAAGTGATTTTGCGGCAACGTTTAATGCCATCGAGAGATCGGGCGGCCCGACTTATTTGCTTCGCTCTTTTACCACCTGATCTTGCGAAGCCTGGGTCGCTTCGAATAGTCCATCGGGCCGATGGACCTACCTGGCACGACGACCTTCTCGGCCTGCGAGCACTGCGCCATTGGGTCACTTCGAAGTATCGGGCCGGCAGGCTTCCGCTTCTGCCATACCGGCCGTGCTCAACCAATCGAAGTGATTTTGCGGCAACGTTTAATGCCATCGAGGGATCGGGAGGCCCGACTTATTGGCTTCGCTCTTTTACCACTTGATCTTGCGAAGCCTGGGTCGCTTCGAATAGTCCATCGGGCCGATGGACCTACCTGGCACGACGACCCTCTCGGCCTGCGAGCACTGCGCGATTGGGTCACTTCGAAGTGTCGGGCCGGCGGCCCAACCTACCGCCGCGACACCTCTCAAAGCATGCGGGAACTTCTTGGTTGGGTCGCTTCGAAAAGATCATCGGGCCGATGATCCTACCTGGCTTTGTCGGGCCAGCGGCCCAAACTACCGCCGCGACGCCTCTCAAAGCATGCGGGAACTCCTTGGTTGGGTCGCTTCGAGGCGGACCTGAAACCTGATACCCGATACCTGACAGCGTGGCGTTTCGGCCAATCGGCCGAAACGCCACTCCTAATTGCTTCGATCGGTAAGTGGATTGATCCGTTCGATCAGCTCCCGATAGCGGGGGTCCTTCCGCAACGGTTCGTATTTGGGGTCCACCGAGACCCAGAGGACCTCCACCTGTCGCATGTTGACCGCCTGGCCCAACCAGTGGAATGCACCCTCCAGATCGCCGATCGAAAGGCTGTAGCGTGCGAAGGCCAGCGGCGGCCGGTAGTGTCCCAGATGGCGGTACTCGCCCGTGTCCAAAAGGCGGCGGTAGACTGCCGAACCGCCGCCCTCGGCGAAGGCGCGATCGAACGCGGCCAACTCCTCCGCTGTGAAGGCACGCAGCTCCATGATGGCGCGCATGTGGCGATAGGCGTCATGTTCGCGGCCCATGTTGTCGTAGATCTTCATCGCCGAGTCGTGGAACATCAGCGGGGGGATGGGGGCCGGCCGCAGGCGTTGCAGCTCATCCAGGGCGCGCTCGTAATCGCGAGCCATGTTGTGGATCCAGGCCACGACGGGGCGCGAGTAACTCAACGGATCCAGTTCCCGCAGCCGTGCCACGTGACTCAAGGCTTCGTCGGTCTTGCCCTGGGCCAACAGAAACTGGGCGTAGCTGAAATGGACCTCGGCCATGCCGGGTGCGAGGTCGAGCGCTCGACGGAAATGGGTTTCGGCTTCCGCGAAGCGCCAGTCGCGCAGGAACGACAGGTCGGCGCGGAGCAGGTGCGCTTCCGCCAAATTCGGGTTCAGGGCCAGGGCCTTGTGCAACATGGCGTCGAGTTCGTCGGCCTCGGGCGCGTTCGGCGAAAAGGCATCTTGGAGGCGCAGCCGCACCTTGACCAGGCCCAGGTAGGCGCGCGCGAACCGCGGCGCCAGGTCGACCGCGCGCTGGAAACGGACCGCGGCTTCGTGCCAATCCTCGCGGCGCTCCATGGCCAACCAGTAGCATCCGCTCCAATAGGCGTCCAGCGCTTCGGGGGGAACCGAATCCTCACGCGACGGCGCGGTCAAGCCGAGTGCCGCGGCGATGCCCGTGGCCGCGGTCGAAGCCGGCTGCGTGGCGTGTACGGGGCCGATCGACTGGGTGTGCGACCACAGGTTCCGACCACGCGCCACTTCGTGCAGGTTCAGCGACAAAGAGATCGCCTCTTCTTCCGTGTGGAGCGAACCCTCGAGAACCAGGTCGGCACCCAGCTCACGGCCGCGCGCGAGCGGGCTCGTGTCCCTGCCTTCCTGTTGCGCGACCGAGCCCCGCGAAATGACCCGTAATCCGGGGACGACGGCCAACTCGGCGGTCAGTTGATCGACGAGGCCTCGAGCTACGTGATCGAGATCGGCATCGGCGGGAAACGCCAACGGCAAAACGGCCACCAGCCTTCCTTTGGATGGCTGTGTTTCGGTGGTGGTGAGCGCAGTCGGGTCGGTCGATGCCGAGTGAGGACGCCACAACCAGATGGCCGCAAGTCCCAGCGACAGCAGGATGCCCGTGGCCAGGACGGTGCGCCGCGTGCGGCCCGTGGCGTTCGGGGGCGTTTCGAGAGGATCAGTTTTTTCCGGGATCGGGTCGGGTGACGGAACGCGTGCGTCGCGGGGCGGAACCGACACGTGCGCGATCAGGCAATATCCCTTGCCGGGAACGGTCTTGATGTATCGGGGCTTGCGCGCGTCGTCCCCAAGCGCCTTGCGAATGTGGCTGATCGCCACCGCCAACACGTCGTGACTGACGTGACGTCCCTCCCAGACCGTGGCCAACAGGTCCTCGCGAGAGAGCGTTCGATCGGGATGGGCGGCGAGTTGGATGAGGACGCACATGTGCTTGTGGTCCAGGCGCCGCTCTTCCTCGCCGCGAATCAAACGGTTCTGGTGAGGACGGACCTCCCAGTCGCCGAGGTGAATCACATGTGAACCCGTCAAATGGGCCTCCTCGATCGGTGCCTGGCTATTGTACCCGATACGTCGATCGAACCCGGCAGGACGGCCGACCTGCCAGGATCTTCGCGGGTTATCTTACAGTAAATGCACAAGGCCTCTTTCGCCACGAGGTTGCCGTGATATGCTTGTCGCGTTGGGAACAGCCCACCATTTCGATACGAATTACGACGAATCAGGCTCATTCCTAAAGTGTGCGATTCGGATGGTTGCGATGTGCCGAAAGTCGCTCAATCCAAGGTCTGGGCCGATTGGGAATCGATGGACCAAAACCCCGTACTCCAAGTCTCTGGTGCCTTCAAAAACTACGGACAACAACCGGCTCTCTGCGGTGTGGAGCTCTCGCTTCGGCGCGGCGAGTGGTTGGCCCTACTCGGTCCCAACGGTGCCGGTAAGACGACCTTGATTCGCGCCATCGCGGGACGTGTCTTCCTGGATCGAGGTGAGATTCGTATGCTCGGCACGGAGCTCGAGCAGGGGAAGGGAAGTGGCCGCGACAATTTGGGTGTGGTACCCCAGGAGATCGCGCTCTATCCCACCTTGACGGCGCGCGAGAACCTGAACGTGTTCGGCAGCCTGCACGGCGTTCACGGCAAGACGCTCGCCGAGCGCATTCGTTGGGCCCTGGATTGGGTGGCCCTCACCGAGCGGGCCAATGATCGCGTCGGCGGTTTCTCCGGTGGCATGAAACGGCGGCTCAACATCGCGGCGGCCGTATTGCACCGCCCCGAGGTCCTGTTGCTCGACGAGCCCACGGTCGGCGTCGATCCCCAAAGCCGGGAACGCATTTGGGACATGTTGCGGCAGCTTCAGGGAGAGGGCACCTCTTTGCTGTTGACGACCCACCAACTCGACGAAGCCCAGCAGATCTGCGACCGCATCGTCATCGTGGATCACGGCAAGGCGATCGCCGAGGGCACGCTGGAATCGCTGATCGAACAGACCGTGGGCCGCGAACGCATGGTGGAAATCCAACTGGAGCACAAACTCGACGCCCACGCGTGGCAGGCAGCGGTGATCGATCCCGACGATGCCACGCTTCTGCGGCAGCCGATGGCGGATCTGGCCGCCGAGTTGCCGTCCCTGTTGGCCGAAATCCAGAGCGCGGGTGGTTCCGTACGCGATGTGCACATTCGCGTCCCCAATCTTCAAACCGTGTTCATCCATTTGACCGGGAGGGCTTTGCGCGAATGATTGGCACCATACTTCACGTCAGTTGGCTCACGCTCAAGCGGGATTATGTGGCCCTGGGCCTGACATTCCTGCTTCCGGTCGTGTTTTTCTCGATTTTTGCCGGGATCTTCAGCGGCATGGGCGGTGGCAACGGCGCCAGCGTCATGCGACCGCTTTCGGTGTTGGTGGTGCGCGGAGACGACGAACCCTTCTCACACAGGTTCGCGCAAGAGCTCGACGGGCAAGACATGGTGAACGTCACCGATTTCGTCGACCTGGCCCAGACCGTCGAGGACACGGAAACGCCTGCGCCCGCGCATGATCCGGAACCGGAAACGGAATTGGAAACGGCGGTGCGGCTGGTCCGCGTCGGAACTTTCGATGCGGCGGTGGTATTGCCCGCCAACCTGCTCGAATCGATCGCCGACTTCGGCGGTCAGGCGCCACCCGCCAAAGTGGTCTACGATCCCTCGAATCCCGCCTCCCGCATGATGCTGGAAGGGGTTATGCAATCGACGGCCATGAACTCGGCGCCCGGACTCATGATGAATCGCGGGTTGGACATGTTCGTCCAGTACGGCGGGCCGCTGACCGAATCGCAAAAGAGTGCGGTCGAGTCCGGCCAGAGTTTTTTTGGCGGTGACCAGGGATCCGGCGCTGGTTCGACCGGGCTGATCGCGGTGGAATCCATCGACGCCCGGCAGTTCGGCAAGCAAGAGAAGGATCCCGAGAAGAAGACCAATATCGTGGCCTACTACGCGGCCGGGATCGGGGTCATGTTTTTGTTGTTCTCGATGACCGGTGCCGGCGGCGCCCTTTTGGAAGAAGAGGAGTCCGGTACGCTCGACCGCCTATTGACGTCGCGTTTGAGTATCGGTTCGCTGTTGTTCGGGAAGTGGTTGTTCTTCGGGTTCGTCGGCATCGCCCAGTTGACCTTGATGTTCGTCTGGGGCGCCCTGGTATTCGATTTGGACCTGTTCTCCGTCAAGCATTTCGCCGGATTTGCCGTGATGACCCTGGTATCCGCGGCGGCTGCCTCGGCCTTCGGCATCCTGCTGGCCACGTTCGCCAAGAGCCGTGCCCAGTTAAGCGGCATGTCGACCATTCTGATCCTGGTGATGTCGGCGATGGGCGGCAGCATGGTCCCGCGCTTCGTGATGCCGGCCTACATGGACCGCGCCGCCAAATTCACCTTCAACGGCTGGGCCATCGACGGCTTCCTGAAAGTGTTCTGGCGCGAGAATCCGGATCACGATCTGCTGGAATCGCTGTTGTACCTCGCCCCGGAAGTGTCGGTCCTGGGTGCCATGGCCATCGTGTTCCTGGCTATCGCGGGTCGGTTCGCCCGCCGCTGGCAGCCCGCCTGATCGGTCAGCCGGGTGCGGGGCACGTGAACATTTGCAGGCCCAGGTCGCGGGCCAGGGTGCCCAACATGGCGGCACCGCGAACCGAGGTTCCGTAAGGATCGAGGGGTGGCGAATAGACCGCGATACCCATTTGACCCGGAACCGCGGCCACGATGGCGCCGCTGATGGCGCTCTTGGCGGGGATGCCCACGTCGAAGGCGAACTGACCGGAACTGTCGTGCATGCCGCAGGTGGCCATGACGGTGAGGATGTGGGGCACCAGGTCGGGATCGATAACTTGGCGACCGGTGATCGGATTGCGTCCGCCGGCGGCCAGCGTGGCGCCCATTCGGGCCAGCAACCGGCAGTCGACGCGCACCGAATTTTGGAGGAAGTAGCGCTCCAACGTCGGAGTGACCTCGGGGATGATGTCGAACTTGCGCAGCAGGTAGGCGATCGCCCGGTTGCGCTCGCCGGCCGTGCGTTCCGAGGCCAGGGCCAGCATGTCCACTTCCGGTTGGTCGGAGCCGGCGAATTCCCGGTAGGCGGTCAACATGTCGCCGAGCTGGTGGGAGGCGTTCGGTCCCAGCAGCATCGAGGCGATCGTCAGCGCGCCGGCGTTGTTGAGCGGGTTGTGGGGCCGCCGGAGACGCTGATCCAGATGGATGGCGTGGAAGGGGTTGCCGCTCGGTTCCACGCCCAATTTGCGGTGAACCCGTTGCATGCCGTGCCGTTGCAGGGCCAGGGCATAGGAGAACGGCGAGGCCGCGGCCTGAAGGGTGAACCCTTCGTCGGCGTCGCCGAACGCCGCTTCGACTCCGTCCGCGGTGCAAATGGCCACCGCCATGCGATGGGGATTGGCGGCCTGCAACTCGGGATAGAAATCCGAATTGCTGCCGCCCGTCGTGCAAAGTGCCGATTCGAAGGCGCTCGTACAGGCCCAGCGCAGGACCAGCGGGGCGCTGCGGGTGGGCTGCGGCCGAACCACCACCGGCGCCCGCGCGGCGGGAAGAAAGACGTGGATGCCGCGGCGCTTGGAGAGGCGCTCCAAAAAGGAGAGACCGCGCACGCTGTTGCCGTTTTCGTCCAGCCGGGGTGAAAACACGGCGATGCCCATGCGGCCGGGGACGACGGCGAAGATGCCGCCGCAGACGCCGCTCTTGGCGGGGACGCCCACGTCGAACCAGAACCGGCCGGCGTAATCGTAGAGGCCGCAGGTGGCCATGACCGTGAGCACGTCGCGCACGACCTTCGCCGGCAGGACCTTGCGACCGGTGAGGGGATGGGTGCCGGCATTGGCCAGGGTGGCCGCCATCACGGCCAGGTCGTGACAATTCGCGCGCACCGCACAGGCTTTGAAGTAAAAATCCAGCGCGGTTTCCACCGGCACGTCGAGCATGTGGAAAAAGTGCATCAGGTGGGCCAGCGCGCGATTGCCGAATCCCGTGTCCCGTTCGCTGAGGTAGACCGCCGAATCGAACTCGATGTTCTCGCGACCCATCAAGTCCGAAAAGATGCTGCGGATGCGGCGAACCTGCTCGCGTTCCGAACCGTGGGAGAACATGCCGGCCACGCCGATCGCGCCGGCGTTGACCATCGGGTTGTGGGGGCGTTTGCTGCCCGATTCCAAGATCAACATGGCGTCGAACGGTCGGCCCGTCGGTTCCACGCCGACCCGGGCATGAACCGCCTCGGGGGTGAAACGGTGGAGTGCGGTTCCGTAGAGAAACGGTTTGACCATCGATTGGAGGGTGAAGGCATCGCGGGCGCCACCCACGCTGAAAACGCGACCGTCGGTCAGGCAGACCGCCGCGGCGAACCGGTCGGGATCGACGCGGGCCAGCTCGGGGATGTAGTCCGCCGGAGCGCCGCCATCGATGTCGCGGCAGGATTCGAACACCGCCTCCAGCTCTCGTTGTATCGGATGGTCCGCCCCCGTCCGTCCCGTCGAGGCGGCTCCGATCTCGGCGTCGCGTCGTTTCACCCTGACTCCTTTCGCGGGCCCCCGGTAAATTCGAGCCCGCTCGATCCTTTCTTCTTGAGTTAGCGCACATTACTGAGAAACAAAAGGATTACTTTCCCAATAGGCTTAAGGATCTCTCCCAATTTTGTTAAACTCAATACTAAACCAAAAAGCGCGAACCGGCAGTCGGGTCCCCTCTCTTCGGCTTTCGCGTAAAGGATGAACGCGCCACTTCATGGAGTCCGGAACCTCACGTGAGGGAGCTGGACATGGAGAAGAATCGGAAAGAATCTTTGGAGCGGTTGGTCTGGAAATCGGAGGCTCTCCTGTCCCCTTCGAGGTGCATTTGTCACTGGATGCGGCGGGCTACTTCTGATCGTGTGCGATGCTCGGGGTGACCGGCATTTCGAGATTCCGCTTGCAAACTACTCAGACAATCAGGTGATCAATGGTGCCGGAGAACCGCGTCTCTCCCATCTTATTCGTGACGTTTTTTATCTTTGGAGCGCTTGCCTTCCTCAGTTCTCCCTACTTTTATGGGGAGATCGTCGAGAGTTTGGATGACAATTCGCCCTTGATGCGGCTCATGGTCGCCATCTCCGGATCGAGCGGTATCTTCTTCAATGCGATGATCATGGTCGCCCTGGCCCTGGTCTTGGATCGCACGGTCGGCATCGGGCGCGGTTTCCTGTGGGGCCTGCGCATGTGCTGGGAATACGTGCCCGGGCCCTTGAAATTCCTGGTGGTCGTGACGGGTTGTGTCTCGATCGTTTTGGATTTCAACGCCTTGGTGTTGTGGTTGATTGGCGAGCCCTCCGTGCCCACCGATCTGGAGCAAACCTATTTTTCCTTCGCCACCCTGTTGTCGTCGGTAACCCTGGGTTTCCACGCGACCACGGCCAATTCCTTCTTTTTGACCCTGGTCGGTTTCTCGCTCATGGTCGGCTACACCCGTGCGCCGGCCTGGAAACGCATTCGCTTCGTGCCGACGAGCAACGACAAAACCCTATCGGGGACCATGGCCCACGTGGACGACGAACGCCACCGGAAGAAAATCGCCAAGGCCGAACAGATGATCGAGGACGGCAAGTTGGGCCGGGCCGCGCGCCTGTTGGAATCCCTGGGTGAAGAGTACTGTTACCGGGCGGGCAAGCTCTATGTCCAGCGGGGCTTGGATGCCAAGGCGGCCGGCGCCTTTTTGCGCGGCGGCGATTATTATGCACGGATCGGCAACTACCTGCGGGCCGGCAACGCCTACTTTTTTGGCGGGCACTGGGACAAGGCCGTCGAGGCCTTCGGCAGAATGTCGCCGTCCAAGGGATTCATGGAGGACCGCGAGCGGGTGGAGCAATGGGGCTCGCGTTGGGGCGAATCCCTTTATCATTTGGGTCGATTCCAGGAATCGGCGGAGCTTTACCTGCGGTTCAAGATGTTCAAGAAGGCGGGGGAATCCTACGAAAAAGCGGGCATGATGAAAGAGGCGGCCGCGGCCTACGAAAAGAGCGGCGCCCACGATGCCACGCTGAAGGCGCTGGAGAACGGCGGTCACCGCGATTTGGCGTTGTTGGAAAAAGCCCAACGCATGGTGGATCAAAAAGATTTCGCCCAGGCCGCGTCGCTGTTCGAGCGTGGCGGAGACTTGGAATCCGCGGCGAGTGCCTACAAGGAAGCGAACCTGCTGCGCAAGGCCGCCAATTGTTATTTCGATCTGGAGCGCTACGATCTGGCGGTCGAACTCTATCTGGAAGTCGGTGACGAGGATCGAGCCCTGAATTGCTATCAGGAAATGGGGCAATTCCAGCGCGCCGCCCAGTTGGCCGCGGAGTTGGGATTGCAGGATCGCCAGGCGGCCCTGTTCCGCCAGGGCGGGTTTTTCGTACACGCGGCGCGGGCCCATTTGATGATCGGGGAACACACCCAGGCCGTGGCCTGTATGCGCGAAGTCTCTCCCGACAACGATGAAGAGTTGGAAGAGTGCAGTCAGATCCTGAGCATTCTGACCGAGCAGGGCCGGCTCCAAGAGGCGCTGGCCTGTGGCAACGCCTTGATCGAGGGGCGCGAACGAGAGCCCAAGCTGATTCCCATCGGGCTGCGCGTCATCGCGATCTACGAGCGCCTGGGCGACGAGCGGAATGCCGCCCACCAAGCCTTTCGCCTCGCCGATGCGCATCCGGAAAACGAAGCCTGTGTGCGGATGGCGGTGGAGCTCGGCAAGCGCATGAATTTGCAGTACCAGCCCAAGTTACCGGTGACGGGACCCCACTCGGCGCCACTCGAGGAACTGGTCGGCGCGGCCTCGGCGGTGGACCACGCGACGCGTCCGGCGCCCGATCTCCCGAAAGTACCGACGCCGCCGAGGGTCGCCAGACCTGCCAAACCCAGGCCGGCGCTGGCGCATCAGTTGCGCAGCGGGCCGCCGACGGGGCCCACCGACGACGAAGCCCAAACCGACATCACCCTGACCCTGGACGACGAATCCGTTTACGACCTGACGCGCGACGGCCCCCTGCACCGCTACCGCATCATCAAGGAGCTCGGCAAGGGCGGCATGGGTCGCGTCTACAAGGCGGTCGACTCGCGCCTCAAGCGCAAGGTCGCGCTCAAGATGCTGCACCCCGAGCTCAATCACGAGCCGAAGGTCCTGCTGTTCTTCAAGCGCGAAGTGCAATCGATCGCCTCGCTCAACCATTCCAACATCGTGCAACTCTACGATGCGGGCATGGAGAAGGGCTGTTTCTACATGGTCATGGAATACGTCAAGGGCGCCACGCTGGACCGGTTGGCGCTGCGCCAGCCGGACAACCTGCTGCGCAGCATGGTGGCGATCTGGCACCAGGCCTGTCAGGGTTTGAAGTTCGCACACGACAACGGCATCATTCATCGCGACATCAAGCCGACGAACATCATGGTGAACAAGTCGCGAACCGTGAAGATTCTCGATTTCGGGTTGGCCAAACAGGTTTCCGACACCAACCAGACCCAGCAACTGTGGGGGACGCCGACGTTCATGGCGCCGGAGCTGTTTTTGGGGGACCGCGCCAGTTTTCAGACGGATATTTATTCGATGGGCGCGACCTTCTACGTTCTGGCCACGGGTGAGGAACCGTTCGACAAGGGCAACGCCTCGGCCAAGTTCGCGGGCCACGGGCTGCCGGAACCGCCACACAGCAAGAATCCCAAGGTGCCCGAGGCCCTGTCGGATACCATATTGAAGTGTTTCCATTTGGATCCCAACAACCGCTACAAGAGCGTGGACGAGTTGATTGCGCGATTGCGCTCCATCGGCCCGCGCTGATCGCCGGTGCCCGCAATTGCGAGGGCTTTTCGAGAGCTGCGAAACGGCAGGGCAGGCGCCCAGGTCGATTTCGAGAGGGGAACGACGCGAAGCGTGCCGATGTGGAGTTCGGGGCCGGTAGTCGCACCCGGAAGATCGATGACGCGTCACGCCAACTCGGCTCGAAGTGCCCGTGTGTTCGTAAGCTGCGTAAAGCCTGTAGGTTGAGCACGGCCGGTATGGCAGCCTGCCTTACCGGCCCTGCTCAACCAGTCGGAGCGACTTGGATGCGATGTGCATAATCGATGGAGAGGGGCGCAATCCCAGCCTTGGCCCGCTCGGGAGAAGGCGATGCTTCGCTCTTTGGCGTTACCTGCTGGATGGAGAGGGGTTGCTTCGAATGGTTCAGCCGGCGGCTGAACCTACCGGGCACGACGCCCCTCTCGAGATGCTGGAACTCCTGGGATACGCACCCGGAAGATCGATGACGCGTCGCGCCAACTCGGCTCGAAGTGCCCGTGTGTTCGTAAGCTGCGTAAAGCCTGTAGGTTGAGCAGCCTGCTCAACCAGTCGAAGCGACTTGGATGCGATGTGCATAATCGATGGAGAGGGGCGCAATCCCAGCCTTGGCCCGCTCGGGTGAAGGCGATGCTTCGCTCTTTGGCGTTACCTGCTGGATGAAGAGGGGTTGCTTCGAATGGTTCAGCCGGCGGCTGAACCTACCGGGCACGACGTCCCGCTCGGGATGCGGGAACTCTTGGCTGGGATCGCTTCGATTTTTGGATTGCGGCGAAAGGTCACCGCCAACGCATCACCACATCTGCCATGTCTTGACGAGATCCATGATGAGGACCATGCCCATGAGGGCGATGAGGAAGACGAAGCCGATGATCTTGATGCGGTACTTCGTGTAGAGGCTGAAATCCCTGCCCGTGACGCCTTCCACCAACAAGACGAAGATCTCGCCGCCGTCGAGCACCGGAATCGGCAACAGGTTGAGAATGCCCAATTGCAGCGAGAGGAACGCCATCAGGTTCAGGAAGTACCAGATGTTCTCGCGGATCGATTCGCTGGCGATACGGCTGATCTCCACCGGCCCCGAAAGGGTGCGTACCGACAACTGGCCGGTGACCAGTTTGCGCAGGGCGCTGAAGAGGACCACCGAGGAGTTCACGCAGGTGTCCCAGGAATACGAAAAGGCTTCCCCGACCGACAGTTTCTTTTCCACCGTGTCCGTCTTCATGAGGATGCCGAGCAGCCAAGTGCCTTCCTCGTTCTGCCGCGGCGATACCATTTGCGTGATCACCTCGCCGTTGCGTTCGATCGTCAACTCCGACGGCTCCGGCGCGCGTTCACCCAACTTGATCGAGACCAGGCTTTTGCCGTTGATGGCATAGGGCACCACGGCCTCGCCGTTGATGTGGGTGATCACGTCTTCAGGTTGGAGGCCGGCTTCCGAGGCCGCGCTATCGGCCATCACCTCGTTGATGATGACGCGCGAGTAGGCGTAGAACTCCTGAATGCCGTGGCCCTCGATTTCGTGCATCGGGATCTTCAGGTTGACGTCGCGCTGCTCGCCGTCGCGCTCTACGCGCAGGGCCACGTCCTGGTTGGCGTGCAGCAGGATGAAGGTCCGCACCTCTTCGTAGCTGGTCACCGGCTCGCCGTTCATGCTGACGATGCGGTCCAGCGGCTGCAATCCCGCTGCGGCCGCGCTGGAGTCCGGGGAAACGAAGCCGATCGTGTAGGGCTCCTTTTTATAATCGGTGGTGTAAATGGGGTTGAGGGCGAAGACCATCCAGAAGAGAAGCAGGGCCAGGATCAGGTTGAAGGCCGGTCCCATGACGAGGACCAAAAAACGCAACCACTTGGGGCGATTGTAGAAATGTTGGGCATCATCGGGGATTTCGTCCATGTAGACCGCTTCGCCCATCAAGTCCACGTACCCGCCCAGCGGTAGCAGGTTCCAGCGGTAGTCCGTGCCACCATAGGTGAAACCGAACAGTTTTTTTCCGAAACCGAACGCGAATTTGTGGACCCGAATGCCGCCCAGCTTGGCGATCAGGAAGTGACCAAATTCGTGAATCACCACGAGGGGCACCAAGAGAAGGAAAAAGGAAATGATTCGATTTCCGATGATTTGCTGGAAGAGTTCTGACAAAATCCATGCCTCCGGGTGGGGTCGTATCGCGATGTGGGTGAGATGCCTTGGTTAGGTTCTCACTCGAGATTGGATACGGTGTTCAGCTTTTGAAGGATGTCTTTCGCGGCGACGCGCGTCTGTTCGTCGATGGCGAAAAGGTCGTCCAGGTTGGCGGCTTTGGTGTGACCCAGCCGGTCCAGGCAGGCGCGGTTGATACGTGGAATGTCGGTGAAACGGATGCGGTGTTCCAGGAAGGAGGCGACGGCGACCTCGTTGGCGGCATTGAGCACCGTGGGCGCGGCGGGTCCGCCGCCGGCCGCATCGTAGGCGAGCTGAATGCAGGGGAAGCGCTCGCGATCGGCGGGGAAGAACTGGAGCTCCAGGCCTTGCGTGATGTCGAGGCCCTCGAAGGGGCTGGGGCGTCGCTCCGGCCAGGTCAGCGCGTACTGGATCGGATCGCACATGTCGGTGCGACCGAGCTGGCACTTGTAGGAGCCGTCCACGGTCTCGATCATCGAATGCACGATGGATTGCGGATGGACGACGATTGCGATGTCCTCGGGCGCGAAGTCGAAAAGAAAATGAGCCTCGATGACTTCCAGGCCCTTGTTCATCATGGTGGCGCTGTCGATGGAGATTTTCGGGCCCATGTCCCAGGTGGGGTGTTTGAGCGCCTGTTCCGGGGTGATGGCGTCCATGTCGCCGGAATAGGTGCGGAAGGGGCCGCCCGAGGCCGTCAAGATCAGGCGCGCGACCTCCTCGTGACGCTCGCCACGAAGGCACTGGTGCAGGGCGTTGTGTTCGGAATCGATCGGAAGCAGGGTGATGCCGGTTTCCGCGGCGGCCTGGCTCATGAAGGCGCCGGCCACGACCATCGATTCCTTGTTGGCCAGGCCGATGTGAGACCCGGCGCGAATCGCCCGCATCGTCGGCTTCAGGCCGGCGGCACCGACGATCGCCGATACCACCAGGTCGGCTTCGAGTTCGGCGATCGCGTCACAGAGTTCCCGTTCGCCCTGGACGACGGTGGTGGCCCGCGCGTCGAGGCGCTGTCGGAGCCAGACCGCATCGGTCTCGCTGCCGATGGCCGCCACCTTGGGCTGCCAACGCAGGCACTGTTCCAGCAGGGCGTCGCGCGATCGGTTGGCGGCCAACAGCACGATCTCGAATCCCTCCGGCATGGCCTCGATGACCTTGAGGGTGGAGCGTCCCACCGATCCGGTACTTCCCAAAATGGCAATCGTTTTCGTCATATCGAACTCACCTCAAAAAACAAGCCGCCATTTTACCCCATCGTGCGGCCCCTGTCATTTTTGAGGTCGCCGCGGCGACCCAAGGCAGGGGCCGCCGCGATCGCAACTCGCGGAATCGGATCGGGTTGCCGGCCCGTGACACCGGCCGCGGACTCAGGTGCGGTTCCGTGATTGGAGCGAGGACGGTTGACCTGTCGCCTGCAGTACCGCCATCCAGATCTCGCTCTCGAGCGAGATTTTCTTGCGGGTGGCGACCGCGATCGGAATCGGCACGTGGATGTACTGGTTGAAACGGCGACCGATCATGAGGTCGGTTTTGCCCGCCATCGCCGCGTGCACCGCGAACCGGGCCAGATCGGCCGCAAATATGCGGTCATTGGCGTTTGCGGGCAGGCTGCGCAGCATGTAACTGGGGTCGAAGTACTTCAGGTTGACTTCCAGGTTGCGTTCCTTGAAATAGCGATTGATGCGGTTTTTGAGGTAGACCCCGATGTCGCCGTGTTTCACGTTGCCCGAGGCGTCCACGATGCGTTCGTCCTCCTCGAGCAGGTGCTGGCCGGCCCCCTCGGCGATGACGATGACCGCGTGGTGCTTGTGGCGGATGCGGGCCTCCAGGTGTTCCAGTAGGGCACCCGGTCCGTCGAGGTCGAATTCCAGTTCGGGGATCAGGGTGTAATTGACCGTGATCGAAGCCAGCGTGGCGTAGGACGCGATGAACCCCGAATCGCGGCCCATCACCTTGACCAGGCCGATCCCGTTGGGATTGCCCTTGGCCTCGATATGCGCCGCATCGAGCGCGTCGCGCGCGAAGGACACCGCCGTGTCGAATCCGAAGGTCTTGTACACGAAGTTGATGTCGTTGTCGATCGTCTTGGGTACGCCGACGATGGCGATGTTCAGGCCGCGCCGTTCGATTTCCTGCCATACCCCGTGGGCCGCCCGCTGGGATCCGTCGCCGCCGACGATGAACAGCATGTGAATGTTGCGGGCCACGAGGGTGTCCACGACGACGCCTACGTCCACGTGGCCGCGAGAGGTGCCCAGCATGGTGCCGCCGTGGGCCTGGATATCCGACACGCGTTCGTGGTTCAGGATGATCGGTTCCAGTTCGTAGGACGGATCCAGGCCCCGCAGACCGTAGCGGAATCCCGTCACCGATTTGACGTGGTAGATGTAGTGCAGCTCCATGTACAGGGCGCGGATCACGTCGTTCAGGCCGGGGCAGATGCCGCCGCAGGTCACGATGCCCGCGTTGACTTCACCCGGATTGAAAAACAATCGGTGGCGCGCTCCTGCCTTTTCGAACGCCAAATCCGTCTGGAGCTCGGAATCTCGCTTGAAGACACATTGATAGGGAACTCGCTCGTCGTCGTCGACCCAATAGCGGCCCGCCGCGATGTTTTTCAAACCGGGGACATCTTCCGAGTTCACACGTGCTTCACCGAGTGTGGGGATTTCGAAATCACTGGGTTTCCACATGGTCCTTTTCCCTTTTCATCAAAGGCGACACGAAGTGCCGCCGGACGCGGACTTCGCGCTTGTTGTCGGATTCGGATCTCGCCTCCGTTTCCGGTCGGCGCCCGTATCCCGGTTGAGATCAAGTATCCGATGGTGCGATAGGACTTCCTCGAGATTGGCTGGCGGTGCGCGACCGAGACATCAATCCAGTCCGAACTCCTTCAGTTTGTGGTGCACGAACGTGTCGAGCGATTCACGTGTCAGCGTGGGTACATCACAAAATTCGATGCCGCAGCCGCCGACCTCGCCCAAGGACATCTTGTGAACGATGATTCCGTCCATCAGCATGCCGTTCAGGATTTCGATCGAGAAGCGAATACCACATAGACGATCGCCCTTGGTCAGGTTGTCCCGGTCCGTTTCGATCGCGATATAGGCGCCGCCCGCCGAGAGGCTCAAAACCGGGATGTTGGTGTAGCGTCTGTCGTTCAGCGAGAAATCGACCGCGCAGTCCATGAACCCGCGGGTGGGCAATCGTTGGTAGCGTCTTTTTTCCCTCATTACAGGCCTCGTGCATTGCGAACTCATCGTCAAGGAGATCCTTCCGTGTTCACCCCGCCGGTTTCCTTCCACTCGTTTTGGGAATGGTTTCACCTGGACGAAGGGTTGCGCGGAGGAACGGCGGAACGTTCGGGGATTCCTCTCGCGGAAGAGCGTCGCGGCGACGGGCGATTGCCGCAGGATACCGGACTGCACCGGAAGGGTGCGGCGCGCCGACAAAGGTGCCTGAGTCGATGGAAGCTCGGTAGCTCAATGGAAGGGAATCCCCAGTGGATGGATCCAGAAGTCTGAGCCTATTGTACCTGGAAAAGAAATGAAATCCAGGGTTTCTGAGCGAGCCGGTCGGAAACCCCTGGCGGGTCTTGACCGAGGCGTCAAATCTTTCGAAAAACTAAGGCTCTGTCGGATTTTTCCACAAGTTTTTCCACAGGCGGCATGCCGCGTTGGGACGAGCCTGAAATGTGCTCTTAGCGGAGGGATGTTTGGCTGTCAAGACCTGTGGCGGGGAAAAAAACGGGTGGTACCAAGGCGCGCGCCATGCACAGACATCTGTGCAGGATGGTTGAAATCCTTGAGTGGCAAGTGGTCCAGGTCGTCTTGCACACGGTTTTCCACAGCTTTTTCCGCAATTCTTGTCAAAAATTCACAATCGACTCCGGGTGGCTCCGGTCGTGGGCGTTTGCGTGTCGCCCAGCGGCTCCCGGGCGATTTGGGGGACCCTGGCTGTCCCTGACCCGAACCGGACCGGGGGCGTCGACTTCGCGGATCGACCGCGAACGGGTAAAATGGAGGGAACGCAGTCCCTTTTCTCGCGAAGTCGTCGCCGTAATTCCATGGGAACCGCGGCAGCGGTAATCCTTTTTGGTTCGGTGGATGGATGTCCGGGCCGCGGTGCGGCCGGTCGCGCTGCAAGGATTCCTGTTGCCGCCTGGTTTGGAAAAAGAAGGTTGGAGGCGTTCATGAACACCGCTTATGGCCCGCTCATGCGCATGTTGCAAATCGGTTTTATCGGCGCGGTCGCCCTGACGGGCGTTGCCTACGTGCTCAAGGGCAGTTTGGGGGAACCATCGCAGATGCAGCGAGAGTTGTTGCAGGAGCCCGTTCAGAACCCCACCGACCGCGAGGAGTTCATGTTCCATTTCGCCGGTACCGATTACGCCGTGATCCCCTTGGCGGATTACGAAATGTGGGGCCTGGTGGTGACCCACAACAATACCCAGGGCATCGCCGACATCTACCATGACGCGAGTTCCGTGGATACCAAGGACATCTGTGTGGTCTGGGGCGACAACATCACCACGGGTGGGTATCAGCACGCCGAATTTTGGAGCGGTCCCTGGACCTGTTATTGGCGATCGAGCATCGGGGTGGAGATCTCGCCGCTGGAGATTTCCAACAACCATCTGCTGACGGCGGATCCCCAGGTTCGCGAGCGCATCGCCGACGTGCGGGTGGGGGATCAAGTGTACGTTCGCGGCATGCTGGTGGGCTATCACCCGGTTCACTATCCCAATTACGTGCGCAACTCCAGCCTCACGCGGGAGGACACCGGCAACGGCGCCTGCGAAGTCCTGTTCGTCGAAGATATCGAGATCCTGCAGGCGGGCACGCCGTTCTGGTATTTCGGCTTTCGTTTCGGGCTGGGGCTGTGCGTGCTTTTTCCGATCGCCATGCTGTTGACGATGAGCCTGCAGGTACGGGCTCGGCCGCGTCCCCAGTACAGCAGCCGTTGGGGCGAGTATTCGGGATAGGGGCCCATTCGGAACGGGCGGGGGTCCAGGGTCCGGGCGTGAACGCCGAATGGGCCCGCTATCAGGTATCGGGTATCAGGTATCAGGGAACCGAAGCGCTTGCTAGCATTTACCTGACACCTGACACCTGACACCTGACACCTGACACCTGACACCTTAAGGCCGATTCCGTGCCGATCCTGCAGGATCGGCACTCACACGTGGAGTTCCTCGGGATAGTCGCGCTTGAGCAGCATGTGGAGCTTGCGACTGATCAGGTCCAGCCCGACCTTGTTGCGGCCGCCGTGGGGAATGATGATGTCCGCCCACCGCTTGGATGGTTCCACGAATTCCAGGTGCATCGGCTTGACCGTGGTCTGGTACTGGTGCAGCACCTCCTCCAGGGTACGGCCCCGCTCGCTGATGTCGCGGCGCAGACGGCGAATCAGGCGATCGTCGTCGTCGGTGTCGATGAACACCTTCATGTCGAGCAGCTCGCGCAATCGGGCTTCGCCGAAAATCAGGATGCCCTCGACGATCAGGACCGAGGGCAGTTCGAGGCGCTGCACCGTGGACTTGCGGGTATATTGATTGAAGTCGTATTCCGGAATGTCCACCGCTTGCCCGGACCGTAGCGTGCTGAGGTCCCGGATGAGCCGGTCGGTGTCCAGGCTGTCGGGGTGGTCGAAATTGACCTTTTTGCGTTCAGCGAGGGAAAGGTGATCCAGGGGGCGGTAATAGGCGTCGTGACGGATCACCGCGAGGTCGGCGTCGTCCAGGTTGGCCAGGACCAGATCCGCGAAGGTGCTCTTGCCGCTGCCGCTGCCGCCGGCGATGCCGATCACCACCAATTTCGGTTTACTTTCCATGATCACCAGCCTCCTCATCGATCCGCGCGGGACGGTATTGCCGGGTATCGCCCGCCGGCGCGTCGGTTGTCGTGGGACGGGGCCCTCGACATGTCGTTCCAGCCGGCGCGGAAAGGTACGGTCGGAGCCTGTTCCCGGTGTCCCGCAGGGCTTGGCCCATTTAACGATGAGTGTGGGCTCAGGTCAATCTTTTGGTGTCTTGGCGCTCGGGTCGAAATTGGTGGAGAAACCGTGACTTTTCGCTCGCGAGACGCCTTTCGGGTGGAACGGTGCGCGATTATACGCTTGGGGACTTTTTCTGGAATTTCGATTTGAAATCGGTCGGTCCAATTGGTAAATTGAGGGACGCCCAATTTGAGAGTGCGTGGTTCTCCGCGACCGGAAAGGGGTCCCACCGTCTTGCGCTGCACGTGCGGTGAAATCCTAAATTGTGCTTAGCTTTTTTCGGTTTCTGCCATATACTCAAAGCCGGGCTTCGTCTTGCTTGGCAAGAATTCAATCGATTACAATGGGCTGATCCCCCATCACTTTGCCCTATTTTTTTGCGAGAGGAACTCCATCAAATGGATTTAATCCTTTATGACGAAGAGCTGCAACAGGTCCAGAAGTGCATCAATCAACTGCACGTGGATGCGCGATCGAAAATCGTTTTCGTCGTCGACAAAAACGGCCAACAGATCGCAGCGGCGGGCGACATCGGCGACATCGACCCCACCTCCCTTGCTTCGCTGACTGCCGGTAATGTTGCTGCGACCGATGGACTCGCCAAGCTGATTGGAGAAAAGGAATTTTCGATTCTATTCCATGAAGGTGAGCGCGACAACGTCCACATCTCCATCGTGGCCAACCGTGTGATTCTGGTCATCATTTTCGACGAGCGCTCTTCTCTTGGGCTGGTTCGCCTTCGGGTGAAAAAGGCCTCGATCGAGCTGACCAAGATTTTCGAGACCATTATGGAAAAGGCACAACGTGAGTCCTCCAGCGGCTTGGAAGCCGCATTTGCCGAGATTACCGACGACGATATCGACAACCTCTTCGGGTAACCATCAATAAGAGAACGGGTGCTCAAATATGGCTTTCATTAATTATGCGGCGCGTGAAGTGAACTGTAAGATCGTTTACTACGGTCCCGGTCTGTGTGGAAAAACAACCAATTTGCAGTTTATTTACGAGAAGACCGATCCCCGCAACAAGGGGAAGATGATATCTCTGGCAACCGAAACGGATCGGACTCTGTTCTTCGATTTTCTGCCGTTGGATTTGGGTACCATACGTTCTCTGAAAGTACGGTTTCACCTGTATACCGTGCCGGGTCAGGTGTTCTATAACGCCAGTCGCAAATTGATACTGAAAGGGGTGGACGGCGTCATCTTCGTGGCCGATTCCCAGGAAGCGCGGCTCGACGCCAACCTCGAAAGTATCGACAACCTCGAAAAGAACCTCAAAGAGCAGGGTTACGAACTACAAACCATTCCCTACGTGCTTCAATTGAACAAGCGCGACCTGCCGACGGCACTTTCGGCCGAAGAGCTCACCCAGGAGTTGCGACTCAAGGGGGAGCCCGTTTTCGAAGCGATTGCACCCAAGGGAATCGGTGTGTACGAGACCTTGAAGGCCTGCGCCAAGCAAGTTCTGACCGAGCTCAAGAAGAGTAGCTGATCGTTCCGTATCCGGAAACGTGAGATCGCGACGGAACTATGGGTCGGGAGCCTGACGCCATCCCTTTCGGTGGGATGGGGTGTGGTTCCCCGTCCGTCGATTTTCGTCCGGTTTAGGTCAAGACCGTGTCTCCATTCGACTGGCTCAATCAATGGTTTCGCCTCCAGGAACAACCCTATCTCGCGCTCGGGGTAGGTGTCGCGCTGTTGCTCGTCGCCTCGGAACTGGTCGTGCTGATCCTGGGCCGGCTCGAGGACAAGAATTTTGGCGTGGTGCACCTGGGAACGCTGTTCACCCCATTGTGCACCGGGTTTCCCAATTTGATGCTGGGCATGTTCGGCCAGACACGGTTGCAGGGCGATCTGGTCATTCACCTCAACATCGGTAACAACCTCGCCAATACGACCTTGGTCACCGGAACCATCATGGCGCTGGCCGGGCCTTTGTTGGTGACCGTGGCCAAGGGATCCAGCAAGAAGGCGCGCCGCGCCCGCGCCGATTTCCACTTGGCGCTCCTGTCTTTCTGGCTCGGAGCGGTGTTGCTGTTCGAGTGCGTGCGCGACGGGGTGGTGACGCGCGAGGACGGGCTCAAACTGGTTGGACTCTACTTCGGGTACCAACTGCTGATGTGGATGCGTCGCGGAACGCCACCCAAAAAGAAGCGCCTGCCTCTCTCGGTCGGTCTTTCGCTGCTTCTGCTCCTGGTCCTCTGCGCACTCTTGATTTCCTTCAGCGTCGACGCCATCTCGCTGGGCATGGAGTCGATGGGGGCGTTGATACCGGGCGCCTCCCTGGGGATGGTGCTCGGGCTGCTGACCGTCCTGCCCGAAAGCTTTCTGCTTCTGCGTCTGGCGCGGAAACAGGGAAGCCTGGGTCTGACCGGTCTGGTGGGCGATTGTTTGGTCAGTATTCCTCTGGTAGTCGGCGTTTCGTCGTTGATCGCACCGATCACCACGGCCCCCATCCATCATTGGCGCGATGCCGCGGCGCGGCCCTTCCTGAGCCTGGCCGGAACCATGTTCTGCTTCACCCTCCTCTCGTTTCGGCAGAAGCAGGTGCCCCGCAAGGTGGGTCTGCTATTTTGCGGTCTTTATGCTATGGTGTGGTGGTTGAGTTCCTGAAAACGATAACCGAAGTTTGAATCTAAATCGCTGTAAATGTTTTGGTTATGCGCTGGGTTCCGTTTGTCTCCACGAAGGCCCGGCGTCGAGGAGGATTGCATCGTGCTCGTCAACAACATGTCCACGGACTTTCGCGCCAAGCTGCTTCAAGTCGTCGATGACTACATCGCCACCGAGTTGGAGAGTATCCGCAACAAGCTGATCGGGGCCCTTTTGGATACCCGCCTCGTGCTGAATGATTTTGCCGAGCTGGCGCTGCGTCACCTGTGTCAACGGCTCAAGGTCGACCGCATCTATGCCTGCGATACGCGGGATGGCCAGGTCCTGGCCGGATGGAACAAGGGCAAGAACATCGCCCGCGTCGAAGATTGGGATGAAGGCTACGTACCCCTGGAAATGGACGAAACCCTCAAATTGGCCCTGGAGGGAGATGAACTGGTGGCTAATCCCGTTCCGGGTGTCGGTGCCGATTTCACCATGCCGGTTTATTTCGATGACGGCCGCGTCTGGTTGTTGGTCTTCGATCAGACGGACGAGGCCCGCGAATTCAACAATCGCGACATCGCCCACATGTACCTCGTGCGTGACCTGATTCGGATCAAGGCGCGCTGGGTTAACGAAAGGGAGCCGGTCAGCCAGGGCTGAAGGCCGGAGCCGGGGCCTCTTGGCCCCCTTTCGTCCCTTATTATCCAGTCAAGTACATCAAGAGCCAGAGGGTGCCCATGCCGACCGCGAGCGTGGGAAAGATCTTGCGGGTGGTGGCGGCGACCACCATCGCCGCCACCCCAGCCAACAGGCGCAGGTTCGAGAAACTGAGGTCCGGATGGCCCTGGTGGATGACCAGAGAGGGCACGATCAGGGCGCTGAGCACGGCCACCGGAATGTATTTCAGAATGCGTTCGAAGCTTTGCGGCACGTTCAGGCGGCTCAGCATGCCGATGAACGAGAAACGGAAGACGAAGGTCCCGGCGCCGATCGCCAGCATGGCGAACCATATGGGGTGATTAATGTGCATGAGACCATCCTTCCGCCAGCAATGCGGCGACGGAGCCACTCAGGGCTGCCGCGATGAAACCGAGGTTGAAGGGGAGACCGTGACCCAGGACCGCGACGACGGCCGCGGTTGCGGCGGCGATCCAACTGGGGCGATTGCGAATGAGTGGGAAGAGTAACGCCATGAAAGTCAAGGGGATCGCGAACTCGAACGACAACTCCGGGGGCAGTGCGGCGCCCATGTAGATGCCGGCCGCAGTGCCCAGTTGCCAGAAGAACCAAAGCGAAAAGGCGGCACCCAAATAGAACCACCGCTTGCCTACTTCGCTGATTTCCTGTTCGTATCGGGCGATGGACAGGGCGAAGGCCTGGTCCGTCAACAGGTAGGCGATCAGCGTTTTCCATTTGGAGGATAGGTTCTTGAAGTGGGGAGCGATCGAGGCGCTGTACATCAACATGCGCAGGTTGATCAGCAGGGCCGTCAACACCACGATGGCGATAGGGGTTCCTCGATCGAGCAACTCGATGGTGGCCAGTTGCGACGCACCCGCGAAAATCACGAAGGACAAGGCGTGTGCGGCGAGTAAGGGGAGGTCGGCGGCGACGGCGGTGGCTCCGGCGATGACCGCAAAGGGCAGTATTCCCAGCAGCAAAGGCGCGGTTGCCTTGGCGCCGGCGACAAACAAAACGCGTTGAGACAAGGCCAACTCCTGAAGGCGAAACTCGGCTTATCCCCAAAAGGTCAAACCCATGATCATCATAACGAATCTAAAAAAGGGGAACAGTCTCAGTTTGTTTGAAATGTTTGCGTAACAGTTGTGGGTCTCTGTGCTGGGCATCAAAACGAAAACGGGGCGTTCCGGTGAACGCCCCGCACGAATTGGATCGGGTAACCTGTTTTGGCGAGTTCCTGAACGGGCCATCCGCCCAGCGGCATCTAACGAGGGTGTCGCTGGACGGGATCCGTTCAGGCGTATTCCTCGATGGGTACGCAGGAACACATCAGGTTTTTGTCGCCGTAGGCGTTGTCGATGCGGCCCACGGTGGGCCAGTACTTGTTGGTGGCCACCCAGGACAGGGGGAAGACGCCCTTCTCGCGGCTATAGGGCCGGTCCCAGCTATCGTCGACCATGTCCGCCATGGTGTGCGGCGCACGTTTGAGCGGGCTTTCTTCGGCCGGTATGTTGCCGTTCTCGACCTCGGCGGCTTCTTCACGAATGCAGATCATCGCGTCGCAGAAGCGGTCCAATTCGGCCAGGGACTCGCTCTCGGTCGGTTCGATCATCAGGGTTCCGGCCACCGGCCACGACATGGTCGGTGCGTGGAAACCGAAGTCCATCAGTCGTTTGGCGATGTCCTCCACGTCGATGCCGCAGCTCGCCTTGAGCGGGCGGACGTCGATGATGCACTCGTGGGCGATGAGATCGTTGAGGCCGCGGTAGAGAATCGGAAAGTGCGGCTCGAGCTTTTTGGCGATGTAGTTGGCATTCAGGATGGCGACTTGGGTCGCTTTCTTGAGGCCGCCACGTCCCATCATGGCGATGTAGGCCCAGGAGATCGGCAGGATGCCGGAACTCCCCCAAGGAGCTGCCGATACGGCGGTCGTTTGGGTTTCGGGGAAGGCGTCCGCTCTCAAGCGATGGCCCGGCAGGAGCGGCGCCAGGTGCTCGGCCGCGGCGATGGGGCCGACTCCGGGGCCGCCGCCTCCGTGCGGGATGCAGAAGGTTTTGTGAAGGTTGAGATGCAGGACGTCGGCGCCGATCTCACAGGGACGGGCCAGGCCGACCAACGCGTTCATGTTGGCGCCGTCCATATACACCTGACCGCCGTGTTCGTGAATGACGCGGCAGATGTCGACGATCCCTTCCTCGAACACGCCGTGCGTCGAAGGATAGGTGATCATCAGGGCCGAAAGGTCGTCGGCATGTTTCTCGGCTTTGGCGTTGAGGTCTTCCAGATCGATGTTGCCGTTCTTGTCGCAGTTGACCACCACGACCTTCATGCCGGCCATGACCGCACTGGCGGGGTTGGTGCCGTGGGCCGAGCTGGGAATGATGCAGACGTTGCGGTGACCCTCGCCGCGGCTCTGGTGGTAGGCGCGGATGGTCAGCAGGCCGGCGTATTCGCCTTGGGATCCCGCGTTGGGTTGCAGGGAAACGCCGGTCATGCCGGTGATTTCGGCGAGCATGTGCTCCAACTCTCCGATCAACTGTTTGTAACCCTCCACCTGGTCGGCCGGCGCGAAGGGATGGATGTTGGCCAGTTCGGGCCAGGTGATCGGCATCATTTCGGCGGTTGCGTTGAGCTTCATGGTGCAGGATCCGAGCGGGATCATTGAATGCGTCAGCGACAGGTCCTTGGTCGCCAGGGCGTGAAGGTACCGCAGCATTTCGGTTTCGGAATGGTGGGTGTTGAATACCGGGTGGGTCAGGTAGGAGGTCGTGCGCACGAGCTCGGCGGGATACTGGTCGCTGACTTGATCGAACAGGTCCGGAACGGTCAGGCCGTGATCGGCGTTGCCGGAGAAGACCGTCCACAGTTCTCCCACGTCCTCGCGGCGGGTGGTTTCGTCGAGTGAGAGTGCAATGGTTTCGTCGCCGATATAGCGGAAATTGATTTCCGCGGCGAGGGCGCGAGCCTCGATGTCGCGGCGCTGTTCGGGCGTGACCTGAATCTGAAGGGTGTCGAAGAAGACGCGGTTGCGCGGTTGGTATCCCAGTTTCTCCAGGCCGGCGGCGAGGATGACGGCGAAGCGGTGAACCCGGCGTGCGATGCGGTGCAGTTGTTCGGGTCCGTGATAGACGGCGTACATGCCGGCGATGACCGCGAGCAGAACCTGCGAGGTGCAGATGTTGCTGGTGGCCTTCTCGCGACGAATGTGTTGTTCGCGAGTCTGGAGGGCCAGACGGTAAGCGGGTTTATCCCGTACATCCTTCGAAACACTGACGATACGGCCTGGCATGTTGCGCTTGAAACTCTCGCGCGTGGCAAAGAATGCCGCGTGGGGTCCGCCGAATCCCATCGGTACGCCGAAGCGTTGCGCACTGCCGACCACCACATCGGCACCCATTTCACCGGGCGGTTTCAGGAGGACCAGACTCAGGAGATCGGCCGCGACCGTCACCAGCATCTTCCGCTCCTGGGCATTGGCGATGATATCGGTCAAATCGCGAACCTGGCCGCTGCTGCCGGGATACTGGAGCAGCAAGCCGAAATAGGCTTCGTCGGTGGAGAAGTCGGCGATGTTGCCGGTCACGATTTCGATGCCGAGCGGTTGGGCACGCGTTTCCAGAATTTCCAGGGTTTGTGGATGAAGGTCGTCCATGACCCAGAACTTACGGTGGCTCTTGAGTTTCTTGCGGGTGAGCGAGAAGCTCATGGTCATGGCTTCCGCGGCGGCGGTACCTTCGTCCAGCATGCTGGCGTTGGCGATTTCCATGCCGGTCAGGTCGGTCACCATGGTCTGAAAGTTCAGCAACCCTTCCATGCGACCTTGGGAGATCTCGGACTGGTACGGCGTGTAGGCCGTGTACCAGGCCGGGTTTTCCAGGATGTTGCGCTGAATGACCGGCGGGGTGATGGTCCCGTGATAACCCATGCCGATGTAGCTCTTGAATACCTTGTTCTTTCTGGCGACATGCTCACGCAGATAAGCCAACGCATCGGACTCGTTCTGGCAGCGGTCGAAATCGAGAGGTCGCTTGGAAAGGATCTTGTTGGGAACCGCTTTCTCTACCAACTCGTCCAGGGTCTGCATGTCGAGGAACGACAACATGCTGTCGATCTCGCGATCATCGGGGCCGATGTGGCGGTCGATGAAATCTTCTTTCTGTTCCAATTGTCGCAACGTGGGATTACCAAGTGGCATGGGCTACTCCGTTTTTCAAATCTTTGGGAAACCTGTACCACCGCGGGAAGCCTGGGGGCACGAACGTGGCGGACATGCGCCGTCGCAACCCCGTCCAGACGGGGGAAGCCATATGGAGAAAGATGCCGGCAATACGGAAGAAGGCACGCAAAACGAGAAAGGAATAAAAGGAAAGTCCGAAAGCATCCGCATGGAACATAGGCCTTTGGCGGTGGTGGTTCGCCCGGAAAGGGGCGGATAGCGGGGCCGGCAAGCGAGGCGGGCAGAGGGCCCGATCAAGCGATGGTGACGATGTTCGAAACACCTCGAACCAGGCTCATTCTATTCGAAAAAGCGAAAGCATGCAGCTTTTATCATCGGGCAGGGAAGGGAAGGTGAAAGGAGCGGATGTGGTGGGGTCGGCAGTGGGATAGCGAATGATTTTAGCGTGTTTGTGTAATAAAATCTTATACAAATGAACTAAAGTTTCTCTGTTGCGTACCCTAGTCTTGATGCCGTTCTTTACATCGGTTCGACCTTTTGCTCGGGAGTTGCCCATGTCGCTCGTTCGTCAAAATCGTTTCCGACACGTCCTCTTGACCGCGCTTTGGCTCCTCGCCATGTCCGCCCTTTTGGGTTTTCTCGGCTGGTTTCTCTTTGGTGGGACCGGCCTCCTGATGGCTTTGGCGATGGCTGGACTCCTTCTTTTCCTGAGCCCGCGTTTTCCGGTCTCCATGGCCATGCGGGTCGCCGGCGCCCGACCGCTCCATCCGTCCGAGGCCCCGTTCCTTTTCGATACGGTCCACGAGCTGGCCCGCAGTGCCGGATTGTCCCGGACACCCGCCCTCTTCTATTTACCCCGCGCCGAACTCAACGCGTTTGCCACTGGCCGTGAGGCCGACGCCGGTTTGGCCGTGACCGACGGGTTGTTGCGCTACCTGGATCGCCGCGAGCTGCGGGCGGTCCTGGCTCACGAGATGAGTCATCTGGCCAATCGCGATTTGGCCCTGATGAACTTGGCCGCGATTCTCCAACGAGTGACCTCGTCCATGGCGTTGTTCGGACAGGTACTTTTGCTGATTTCGCTTCCCCTGATGCTGTTCGGGAACTTCAGCTTTCCCTGGACCCTGATCCTGGTGCTGTGGGCCGCCCCGCTGCTCAGCGACCTCATGGCGCTGGCCCTTTCCCGTACGCGCGAATTCGACGCCGACCTCGGCGCCGTGACGCTGACCGGAGACGCACGTGGTCTCGCTTCCGCGCTAAGAAAGTTGGAACATCGACGCCGCGGTATCTGGAGCCTGCTCTTCCAACCCTACCGCCGTGGAGGAAGCTCGTCCTGGCTTAATACCCACCCTCACACGGACGAGCGGGTCCGGCGGTTGCTGGCCTATGAGGCCTCCACTTTACGTGATCGAGACGAGGAATCGGTTCGGAGGCCGAGCCCCCGAAGAAAACCGCTTCGGCCCGAGGATGTGTTTCTGCGACGCGGTTCCGCTACCGATCGACTCGGTTTCAGTCGGTTTTGATGCACTACCAGCCAGGAACCTAAAAGCACCCGAGTTCTCGGGGAAACAAAGATTCCAACCAAGTCCGCCGTATTCGAAAAAGCCCCGGTTTCGACCGGGGCTTTTTTGCGTCAGGCTTCCGCCTCGTGTGGTCCGGTGAAGAGATCGTGGTCGCCGACCGGGTCGACCTCGGAATCGATGCCCAACAGTGCATGGAAATCTTCCACGATCAGGTAGAGCGACGGCACCAGGATCAGGATCAGCACGGTGCCGAACAGAATTCCGAACCCCAGGGAAATTGCCATGGGGATCAGGAACCGGGCTTGAACCGAAGTCTCCATGATCATGGGAGCCAAACCGAAAAAGGTCGTCAGCGACGTCAGCAGGATCGGGCGGAACCGTCGCATCCCAGCGGCCACGATGGCGTCGAAGGCCGACTTGTGGTGGGCGCGGTACTCGTTGGCCGCGTGGATCAGGACCAACGAATCGTTGACGATGACGCCGGAGAGCGCCACGATGCCCATCATGCTGATCATGCTCAGGTCGTAACCCATGATGAAGTGACCGAGAATGGCCCCGACGATCCCGAAGGGGATGGCCGACATGACGATGAACGGTTGGGTATAACTGCCGAAGGGGATGGCCAACATGGCGTAGATGACCAGCATCGCCATGCCGAAACCCATCGCCAGGCTCGACAGGGTTTCGGCCTGTTCGCGTTGTTCGCCTTCGAACGAATAGGTCAGGCCGGGGTAGTCCTTTACCAATACCGGCAGGATCGACTGGCGTATGTCCGCCGTGATATCGGTGGCGTTGCCCTGACCGATGGCGACGTCGGCCGTGACGTTGACGACCCGGCGACCGTTGCGGCGATTGATTTCGGTATAGGAGCGACCGGACTCCAGATCCGCGGCTTCGTTGAGCGGAATCTCACCGCCACCGGGTACGCGGATCAACAAGTCGCGAATGTCGGTGACCGATTGGCGTTCCTCCTCGGGTAGCCGCACCATGACCCAGACTTCCTCGCGACCGCGCTGCTGGCGAACGGCGCGATCGCCGTAGAAGGCGGCCCGCAACTGGTTGGCCAGTTCGCGGGCGGTCAGGCCCAGCGTGCTGGCCTCGGGTTTGATGGTGAAGTCGTATTGTGGTTTGCCCTCACTGAATCCGTCGTCGATGTCCTTGATGCCATTGTAGTCCTGAAGCTTGCGGGCCAACTCCGAAGCGGCGGCCTCCAGGACGCCCAGGTCGTTGTGACTCAGCTCCACGTCGATGGCCGAGCCCGCGCTGGGGCCGGTGCTGTACTGAAACAACAAGGACTCCAGGCCCGCCATTTGACCGAGCTGTTCGCGCCATTCGCTCACGAATTGGGCCGAACTGAGGTCGCGCTCGGAAGAGGGCACCAGGTACATGTACACGGTGGTCAAATGACCGCCGGAGGGCAGCCCGCCGCGGTCGGAGAACCCGTTGCCGACCGTGGTGAACATGCCGCGACTGATGGTGTCGCCGCCGTGTTTGGCGAGCGTGGCCTCGGCCGCTTCCTCGATCTGTCGCGAGATCAGTTTGGTCTGTTCGACCGGAGATCCGAAGGGGAGTTTGGCCTGGGCGATGATGACGTCGGTATCCACCTTGGGCAGGAAGGTGAAGTGGATGCGTCCTCCCGCGACCATGCCGATGGTCAACAGCAGCACGGTGATCCCCATGGCGACGGTGACGTAGCGATGGGCGATGGCGATGCGGATGACCGGGCGATAGAAGTCGTGGATGACCTTGTCCAGCCAGTGTCCGAACCGTTGCTGGCCGCGACGGAGTTTGGCGATGTAGCCGGTGCCCTCACCGAACTTTCGCTGGTGGGCGAGGTGACTGGGCAGCACCAGCAACGATTCCACCAGCGACACCACGAACACGGAAATCGTGATGATGGGAATGACGCGGAAGAACTTGCCGGAGATGCCGGGCACGAAGAACATGGGTGAGAAGGCGGCGATATTGGTCAGAATCGAGAAGGTCACGGGTACCGCCACCTGGCGGGTGGCCTGGATGGCCGCTTCGAGGTAGCTGTACCCACGTTCTCGAAATTCGTAGATGTTTTCGCCGACGACGACCGCATCGTCCACGATGATGCCGAGCGTGATGATGAACGCGAACAGCGAGATCATGTTGATGGAGACGTCGAACGAGGGAAAGATCAGAAACGCGCCCAGGATGGAGATGGGGATGCCCATCGTGACCCAGAAGGCCAACCGGATTTCGAGAAAGGCACCCAGGATCAGCAACACCAGGAACAGGCCCATGCCCGCATTCTTGACCAGAAGGTTGATGCGGTCGGCGTACATTTCGGACACGTCGTTCCAGGTGGCCACGCCCACGCCGGGCGGGAGCTTGGCCTCCAGGTCCTTGGCGAAGGCCTTGACCGTTTCGGCGATTTCGATCGGCTTCTGGTCGCCGGTGCGGAATACCGAAATTTGCACCGCCGGCTGGCCGTTGAACCAGGCCTCCTGATCGGTGTCGCGGAAGCCGTCGTGGATCTCGGCGATCTCGTGCAGGCGAACCACGGTGCCGTCGGGATTGGTGATCACGGGAATGTCGGCGAATTCCTGTCCGTAGTCGCGGCGCTCGGCGGTACGGACCAGGATTTCACCGGCGCGGGTCTTGACCCCGCCGGCGGGGAGCTCCAGGGCGCCGTTGCGAACCTTGGCGGAGATGTCGGACAAGGTGAGATCGTGGGCGCGGAGGTTTCGCTGCGGCACTTCGACCGCGATTTCCAGCGGACGCACCCCACGCAGGTCGACGTTGGTGATGTTGTCTTCCTTGAGCAGGTCCTCGCGAATGGCGTTGGCCAGGTCGCGAAGGATGTACTCCTCGAAGTCACCGAAAATCACCAGGGAAATCACTTCGCGGCGGTTGGTGATCAACTGGACCACGGGCCGCTCGGCGTCCTGCGGAAAGGAGGTGATTCGGTCGACCGCATTCTTGATGTCCTGCAGGGCCTTGTTCGGGTTGACCGACGTCATCAGTTCGACCACCACGCTGCCGGAGCCCTCCTGGGCCGTGGCGGTTACCTTTTTGATGCCGTCCAACCCGCGTACCGATTCTTCGAGCGCCAAGACGATGCCCTGCTCCACTTCGGCCGGACTGGCGCCGGGGTAGGGCACCGAGATCACCACCATGTCCAGCTCGAATTCGGGGAAGACCTCCTGCTTGGTGTTCATCATGGCGATGGCGATGCCGCCGACGATGAAGACCACCATCAGCAGGTTGGCCGCCACCGGGTGGGACGCCATCCAGGCGATCACACCCTTGATGTTGACTTTGCTAGTCATTACCGCCTCCGGAAACGCTGGATCCGGTCGTCGCCTGAAGGGCCGAATCGTTTTTGGTATTGTCGCGTTCGCTTTGGATGGCTCGCAGTTTCATGCCCGGAACGGGGGTGGGGATGCGGCTGACGATGACGCGTTCCTGTGAGTCGATACCTTGGCCGATCAGCACTTTTTCTCCCTGGCGCCAGAGTACCTGGACGTTGCGGATCTCCAGTACGTCGTCGGCGTTCATGATCCAGACCCGATCGCCTTCGCGCAGGGCCGCCGGAGGGATGGCGATGACGTCGTGCATGAGCCTTCCATGGATGGCCACGTGGACGTAGGTACTGAGCAGCAGAGGCATCTGGCCGCCGCCTCGAAGGCCCAGCGGATCGGACACGGAAATCAGGACGCGAGCCATGCGGCCCCGCTCTTCGAGGTCGTTGAGCAGGCGAATGACACGGCCTTCCCGTTCCATATCGCCCGTGGCCGTTCGAGTGACGACTCGGGCTTGGGCCCCGCCGTCGCCCTGCATGTCGGGGCGTTGGAAGAACGCCAGTTGATCCAAGGGCACCGAGGCTTGGACCCAGTATTCGTCCGTGCCCGTCAGGGTGGCGACCATGCTGTTGGGGCCCACGACTTGGCCGGTCTCCACGCTTTTTCGCTTGATTTGGGCGTTGAACGGCACTTCGAGATGGGTGCGGGCGAGATTCAGCTTGGCCTGTTCCAGCGCACTCTCGGCGGCTTCCAAATTGGCGCGGGCCTGGGCCAGGTGCGGTTCGCGCAATGCCAGTTCGCGACCTTCCGCTGTCGTTTCGATTTCATCGCCGAGCAGGTCCCATTCCTGTTGGGCGATGGCGCGGCGACCCATTTCGTCCTTGAGTGCGAATTCGGCACGCGCCACCTCCGCCTTTCGTTGTTCCACCGCGAATTCGAAATCTCGGGGATCGATATGGAGCAGGGTCTCACCCCGTTCCAGGAAGCCGCCCGGTATCAGGGCGGGGTGGATCTCCAATACGCGGCCGCTGACCTGGGGGCTGATGTTGACCTCGCGCGCGGCCATGACCGTACCGCCCGCTTCGATGGTAATCACCTCGTCGCTGAGGGCGACCTGGGTGACTTCCACGGGGACGATCGGCTGCTGGACTTCGCTCTGTTTGGGCTTCGGCTTGGTTTTGATGAATCCGACGGCGCCCCCGAGACCCACAAGTATGATGATAAACGCGAAAAAAATACTCTTCTTCATTATTCAGCTCCTGCAATGGCCGTCCTGGGCTCGCTTGGGGTTAGGTCGGTCGACCACTTGCCGCCGATCGCCTTGTAGAGATCGATGCGAAAGTCCAATAGAGCGCGCCGTGCATTGATGTGGGTTCGTTGAATGCGCTGGAGCGATGACAGTTCGGTGAGCACGGTGAGGTAGTCGCCGACCCCGCGCAGGTAGCGGGAGCGTGCGGCGTCCAGGGCCCGCTCCGACCATTTCCGTTGCTCGTCGAGTCGGTCGAGGAATTCGCGCTGCTTGTTCTCGCGAATGCTTGCATCCTCCACTTCGCGAACCGCTTCCAAGATCGCCTTTTCGTAATCGTTCAAGGCCGTTTCCAGAACCGCGCGACGACGATCCACTTCCGCTTTGCGGTTGCCCGCGTCGAAGATCGGGCCGGTCAGATTGCTGGTCAGACCCCACACGAAATTGCTGAAGAGATCGTCGATGTCGGATGCTTGGAAGCCACCGTCGAGGGTCAAGCGGAGGGACGGATAGCGGTTGGCGATCGCCACGCCGACGCGATGGTCGGCCGCGTTGATGCGGGCCCTGGCCGCACGTATGTCGGGACGCTGCTCGAGCAGTGCGAGAGGAATGCCCAATTCCGGATAGTCCGGAAGCTGGGGAAGGTCGGCCCGTTCGCCCGCCGAGGCTTCGCGGGGGGCCTTGCCCAACAGAACGGCGAGCTGGTGTTCCAGCACGTGGAGTTGGGCTTCGGCGGTGGGGATCTGGGCCTCGATCGAAGACAGGTTCTGACGTTGTTGAAAGACGGCGACCGCACTCGATTGAGCCTGGCCAAAACGAGTTTCCACCACCTTCAGGAAGTCGCGGCTGACTTCGAGCTGTTCTTCGAGGAGTGCCAGCGTCTCGCGCTGCTCGATGATGGCGAACCAGGTTTTGGCCAGGCTCGCCGTCAGGGTTTGGGCCAACGCTTCCGCGTCGTCGCGGCTGGCGAGCACATCCAGGGCAGCCGCACGCCGGGTCGAGGACAACTTGTTCCAGATATCGACCTCGTAGTTCGCCGCCGCTTTCAGGCTGAAATTGTTGGCTGTCTGCTCCAAGCCGTTGAATATCTGCTTGTTCCGAGATGAAATGCCCGTACCCGTCACCTCGGGTAGGCGCGAGGCGTTCGCTTGGACGGCCAAGGCTTCGGTCTGGCGCAGACGTGCCCATGCACTGCGTAAATCCAGATTTTGCTGAAGGAGCTGATCCATCAGTTGGTTCAACTGGGGCTCCTCGAAGGATAGCCACCATTGGTCGGGCGGCGTGACGGTTCCCTTGTCGCTGTAGGACTCCGGTAGGGTGGTCGGCGGTCCCAAGTCTTCGTTCACCCGGTGTACGGCGCATCCGCCGGTGATAAAAAGTAAAAATAAGAAAAAAGACGAGAGGAGGCCCGGAGGCTTCCATCCTGCTACCTTCATGTTTCCTCTCAAACCCAAGACTTTGATCGACTCGACTGACCGAAAGGAGGATCCGTGGCCTCCTGCAATCGAAAATAAATAATGTAGGGAGCGATCGAGACGGCTCCACGATTTCCACTTCACTTCTGTGCCTTACGAAATAGTCTCGGTAAAAGACCGAAAAGATCCAAATTCGCGGCCATTCGCGATAGGCGGACATAAAAAACGCCTTGGCCGGAACCAAGGCGCTAGCAATCATAAGCCCTTCGCCTATTTAGGGAAACCATCGTGAAGCGGGAAGGGACGGGGTTCGGAGGTTGGTGCTTTGGGCCCGTGCACCACAAAGCGAATTTTGTCGAGAGAACGCGCAAGAAATGTGGTACTCAGCGACAACCGGAACCCGGCCTGTCCTCGACAACGGCGTCGATGTGGTCGAAGTAGTGCTCCTGCTCGATGGGGGCTGTGCCGCTTTCTCCCGTCAGGTCGCCGATGGTGAAGGTTTGATTTTTGGGTATGCCCACCCGCTCGTAGGCCTCGATATCGGTGTCCGCGTTGCCGTAGGCCCGGAATATTTCCAGACCCGCGTCTTGGCGTTCCGCCAGAACGGCTGCCTTGTAGTCCGCCGTGCGAAGCAGGTTTTCCTCGTGGCTCAAAGCGGCGCGCAGGGTGAAGTCGGGCAGATCCATGTTATCGCGCAGCCATTGACGGCTCCCTTTTGCAGACCAGTAAGGACGTGCAGTCAGGAAGATCGGGTGGTATCCCAGCGCCAGGTACGTTTCGACCAGTTCACCCGCGCCGCCGCGGGCCAAAAAAGAAAATGCAGGCCGCCAGGGAAAGGGAGGCGGCCTGCATTCACTTGCCAAAACACGATCCCGGAGCGAAGGGGAAATCCATAGGAAGCTCCGTCGCGACGACTTCGGGCTCGAAAGTCGTCCCGCGCTGGGGATCGCGTGGTCTCTACCGAGGGGCTTGCATGACTGAAAGGTGCGGAAAGGGGATCGAAGGTGTTACACGAGCAGATCCAGTATGCGGGATTCCGCTTCCAAGGCTTCTTTCAATTGAGACACTTGCACTTCAATTTGTTTTTGGGCCAAATCCTGCGCGGACACGACCTCCGGGAGAACGTGCCCCTCGGAAAGTCGCGTCGTTGCGACGTCGAGCCTGTATTGCGCGGTGTGAAAACCACTGATGGCGCTGGAGATGGCGTCCATATAACCGTTCCTGCGATCAGGCCAGAAGATCCAGTGCGGTCTCCTCTACTTCCGACAAGGCCTCGATCGTGACAATTTGAGCTTCGGCATTGCGTTGGGCAATCTTGCTGTTCACGATGACTTCTTCGTTCAAGTCGCCCTGAGCGAGCTGTTTGCTGGTTTCGTTCAAGGTTTGGGTGGCTCGGTGTAGACCGCCGAGTGCGGCGTTTATTCCTTCAATCATACCCTCCTGGTCGGACAGAAATGGGTCCGACTGAAGTCAGGTTGCCGGATTTTACCGGTTGTTACATAACCTTTACGTGGGTCCCGAGATGTTGGCACCGAGGGGGTTCCGGCGCTCGTCGCTTCCGTCGGGATGTTTGATCGTTTCCTCACCAAAACGGCACCTTTTCTGGCGGGATGTACCCCTCCGATACGAGAAAATCCAGGTGCGTTTTTCATGTCGAGATCCGGCGAGGCCTTCCGTCGCCGATTCATTCCTTTGTGGGAAGGGTTGCAAAGTCGTTGGTGGATCGAAGTTCTCGGTTGTCTTGGGCTCTGGTGACGGTCATAATGAGGGCTGCATTCATCCGTGTTTGACGGATTGGTTTCAAAGATGAGTTTTGTGTGATCGTGGCAACGATTTTCCAACAATTTATGTGCCGGACACGCTTTTCTCGACCTTGGGTGAATGTCGTCGGTGGTTCTGCCGCGAAATTCCTGGAAATAGGTGCGCGGTTGGCCTCGTAGAGGCTTGATTCACGCGAAGAGCCGGTGAGGGTTCCCGGGCTGCTTTCAGTGGTCTTGGGTTCGCGGTGGCGTGAATCCGATTTTGTTTTTTGGATTGTCGGAGATATTTATGGATATTCTCAATCAACTCAACGAAGGTGCGCTTCAAGACCTGAAATTGGTTCCCACCCTGATTAACTTGGCGCTTGTCCTGTTGCTGGGGCAAATTTTGGCGTGGCACTACCTTAAGTATTCTCAGGTGCTTTCGAACAAGCGTAAATTCGCGCGGTTGTTTGTCTTCATCGCGGCGACGACCATGATGGTGATTTCGGTGGTGAAAACGTCACTGGCACTTTCGTTGGGATTGGTGGGTGCCTTGTCGATCATCCGTTTTCGCACCCCGATCAAGGAGCCGGAGGACCTTTCCTACCTGTTTTTGGCGCTTGCCACCGGGATCGGGATCGGTGCCGATCAGCGTCTGGCCACATTGGTGATGTTCGCCGGCATTCTGTTGACCTTGACCCTCCTGAATGTCTTTCGAGGCGGAAACGATCAGGCACCGCGGGTTTACGCCAACGTAACCACCCCTCTTTCGGGGGAGGAAGCCGGGGAGCGATGTTCGGAAAAGGGATTGGCCACGCTCCTGGCTCAAGTCAATGAAGGCAGTGTCAAGGCCGATTTGCGACGGGTCGACAGTCAGGATGGGGTCTTGAACGCCACCTTGGTTCTCGATTTGAAAGATCCCGCCGAAATCGGTCGGATTGTCGGGCGGATTCAGCGCGTGTTTCCCGCCGCCGCGGTCAGTGTCGTCGAGGGCGCCAGTCTCGACTGAGCACGGATGAGAGAGGATGCGGAATGAAGCTATTTGACCGTCTCGCGCGGAAGGAATCGCCGTGGATGGGTTTGCTGTTGTTGACGTTGGGTCTCGTGACCGGTTGTCTGTTGGGGCCCAAGTTGACCGAGTTGCGGGACCGTTTGGGAACCACGGCGCCTCGAGAGGCCGAGGATCGGCCGATTGAGTTGGACGCTCAGTTCAGAAATCCGAAATCCTTGGCGGAAAACGGGGATGGTGCACCGTCCGCGCCGCCTGCGCCCGCCGAAAATAAGTTGCCTACCTTGGCCGTCGAGATTCCCGTCGAGGGGGCGCAACGCCTCCAGGATGTGCGAAATCAGGCACTTCAGCGCGGGCTGATCGTTCAGGGCGAGGAAGACACGGTCGGCGTGAGCCTGACTGTCGAAGATCGACCCTTCGAAGCCGATTTGCGCATCAAGGGCGACTGGACCGATCACGTGAATTCCGACAAGTGGTCGTTTCGCATTGGGTTGCGGGACGGCAAGTGGCGTGGGATGCGGGTTTTCTCGGTGCAGCATCCGTTGACGCGCGGGTACCTGTGGGAGTGGGTCGTTCACGAGGCCGCACGTCGCGAAGGGATCTTGGCGCCGCGTTCGATGTTCGTGAATCTGGTCGTCAACGGCAACGAAATGGGTATCTATTTTCTCGAAGAGCACTTCAGCAAGGAACTGCTCGAGAGCCAAGGGCGCCGGGAAGGTCCGATCGTGCTTTTCAACGAGGCATCCTTTTGGGCCACGTACTTGCGCTTCCACATCGGTGCCTTGGGGTTTCACCCAAAAGTGCCCTTGGCCATTCAGCCCGCATTGAGTCCCGAATCCGCCGAAATTCGGGCTTATGGTGCCAAGCGCTTTTCGAGCAGCGAAGCGCTCAACCGCAATTACATCGGATCGCTGGAGAAGTTGGGGCAATTGCAACAACTCCTGGTCGGTGCCGAGACCAATCGCGACCGTTTACAACGTCTCCAAGCGCTGCAAACGCTCAAAGGTGCGACAGTCGAGGACCTGATCGATGTCGAAACCTGGTCGAGGGCCCATGCCCTCGCGTCCCTGTTCCAGATATGGCATGGACTCGTTTGGCACAATCTGCGGATGTACGGCAATCCCGTCAAGGACCGGCTCGAACCGGTGCTGTACGACAACATGGCCCATGTCCTGCGCCCCAGTGACAAGAATCCGATCCCTCTTCGTACCGACAACCCCATCGTCTACGAGCTCAATCGCTCGCCGCGCTATTACAGTGGCGTGTTCTCCCATTTGGGTCGCATGTGCGAGCCCGGCTATCTGGAAGGCCTGTTCGAGGATTTGGCCCCGCAGTGGCAGATATACGAGGATGCGCTGGTTGCGGAGTTCCAGCTCGGGCCCGAATACCGCATGGATGCCATGAAGCAGCGTCTGCGCGTCCAGCAAGCGTATCTTGTCGACGTGATACGGCCTGGAGATGCAGCGAACTTTTCCGCTTCCGCGCTCTACCGCGACGGCGCGGACACCCCCTTGGAGGCGACACTGCAAGTGGATGCCTGGACGACGACCCAAATTCCGGTCGTCATCGAGGGTTTCGAGTTCCCGAACGGCGTCTTTGTCTCCGCCCGGAATTGCCTGGTTTCGGATGAGGCCAACGGCGCCACCATTCTGGAAAGCGGCGGCGTGTTACTGGCGCCGCGACGGCGGGCGCGCTTCACCTGGGGCGCCGATCAGCGGTTGACCAACCTCGAGAACGTGCGTCAGGTCAAGAGTGCGATCCGGGCCCATGCGCAAATGGGACAGAAACACGGACCGCAGCGCGTTTTCGTTCGATTTCGCTCCTGTGCGGTAGAAACGGCGACAAACCAACTATTGGACTTTCGACCGGCGCGTGCATCCTGGCTCGAAGAGCAGGGGAGGCCTCGGTTGCCCATCCTGTCCGAGGCCCTGGAGCGGCACCCGTTTCTCAATTACGATCCCGTCGCCGATCGTTTGTGGATTTTGCCGGGGACTTGGGACGTGGACGGAGATCTCCTGATACCCGAGGGGTTTCCGTTGCATGCCGGCCCTGGCGTGACGTTGCGTTTCGATCCCGGTGCAATCCTTTTCAGCCGCACCGCCTTGAAATTTCACGGACAGTCCGGGAAACCGGTCGTCCTGGAGCCAAAGGCGGGACATGACCGGTGGCGTGGTCTGCTGGTTCTGGAGACGAAGGGACGTTCCCAGTGGCGGCATGTGATCGTGCGAAACACCGACAGCCTGGCCCGGCGCGGCTGGGTCACGACCGGCGGCATCACCTTCTATCACGCTGCGGTGACCATGCAGGACTGCCACATCGACGGAACTCTCGCCGAAGACGGCACCAACCTGTTCGGGACCGAATTCCTGCTGGAACGGGTCACCTTCAGTGGTTGTGCCTCGGACAGCCTCGACGGCGACTTCGTGGTAGGGGACATCCGGGATTGCGTGTTTCGCGACGGCCTTGCCGACGGGGTCGACTTCAGCGGGAGTCAGGTGACGGTCACCGGCTGTCGCTTTCTGGATTTGGGTGACAAGGCGTTGTCGATCGGCGAACGGACTCGTTGTGTGGTGCGCGATTGCGTGGCCGAACGGGTTTCGATCGGCTTGGCTTCCAAAGACGATTCGGATACGACCGTCGAGGGCTTCGAGGTTCGATCGGCCAGGAATTTCGCGTTCGCGTTGTACATCAAAAAGCCCGAATACGGGGTCAGCCGCGTCGAGGCGAAAGATATCAAAATCGGAGCGGTGGGTCGCAAACCCTTCTTGGTTCAGGATGGTTGTCGGCTTACGGTCAACGGGCGACCCATGGACACCGAGGCCGTCGACGTGGGGCGGATGTACCGCGACAAGATATTGGGCAATTGATTCGTGTCCAGGGAGTGTAAGTGATGCAAATGAAGGCGTTGAGTCCGGTCGAGACAGAAGCCGGCAGCGGCGGGGACGGTGGCGGACTGCGGCACGAATTGAAGCTCGTGTCCCAGGAGATGGCTTATCCGCGCGTGTATCGACTCCTGATGAACGATTCGATCGGTTTGCGAACGCTGCACCCCGAACGCCGGGTTCAAAGTGTGTATCTGGACACGCCCGAATGCCGAGCCTTTCAGGACAACCTGTCCGGAATCAGCCACCGGGAAAAAGTACGGTTTCGTTGGTACGGTAGTGAGGTAGACCGCGTGGCCGGCCGGCTAGAGTGCAAAATTCGCGAAAACAAATACGGTTGGAAGCAAGTGAAAAAGCTGACGATCGAGCGCGAGATTCGCGGCGTCGATCGGGTGAGCTTCGTGCGTAAGCTGGGTGAGGATGCCGGGCTCGATTGGCAGATACGACTGCAAGGGCTGCAACCGGCGCAGTGGATTGCCTATGACCGTCAATATCTGGGAAGTGCCGACGGGAAATTGCGGATCACCCTGGATCGCGGCCTCAGGGTATGGGATCAGCGCATGCGATTTGCGCTCGACAACCGTTTTCCGACTCCGGTCCCGCGCATGCTGATCATGGAAGTGAAGTGCGCGGCCATCCACTACGAAGCGGCTCAACGACTGGTCAATCGATTGCCGATGATGGTTGGCAAATGTTCGAAATACGTCCTGGCTTCGGAACCGGCGGAGGGTCCCGAGGTCCAGCTCCTATACACGTGATCGGGAGAGCCTGGTGGGGTGTGGGTCCAGTGCTCGGATGTGGCGCGATGCGAAAGGGCCTCGTGTTCGAGCGATGGGGCTTCGGTCTCCATGCCCCAACTTGAATGAGGGAAATGAAAATGTACTTGGAACCATTGCTTTTTGATCTGAGAGCCTGGAGAAAAACCTGATGCGGCTGGCTCTGATTGTAGGGGTTTTTCTTTTTTGCCTGACGGCCTTGCTGTATGTGCCCCAACGGTCCACCGGGGTATCCGTGCGCCGTCTCTCGCTTGCCGTGTTGGGGGCGGCGGGTTCTACACCCGATCGGTCTTCTCCGCTCGCACAGCGTTTCGGTATCGATTCAGGCGCCGTGATCGACGATTTGGTCCTCCGGTCGAAAAACGGACGGCCAGGCTGGTGCGCCGTTTTGCTGGATCCCGAGGGTGAGGTCGTTCATCAAGTGGAGGTGCCCTGGGCCGAGCAGTCACAACATGTGGCGCCTCTGCTCCAGCGTCTCGAATTTACCGAAGCGGGGTCTCTGCTCCTGGTGTTTCGAGTCGGAGGTGACCTCGTAAACGGGGAAGCGCCACCTGCCGGGGAAGAGTCGGCTGAAGCGGGATCGGCTGAGTTGGCCGGGACAGTGGGGGCCCAGGCGTGGCCATCACAGAGCGATGGAGAGCGTGGCTGGGCGCTTATTTCGATGAAGACCCCATCGGGGTGGCGTGCCGTTGCGGAAGCCACGAATCGGGGAGGTGTCGCGGAACTGAGCATAGGCTTGCCCCTGCCCATTGATCCCGATCTCCCATTGGTGACCGAGCGCGTGTTTCTCGATTCGGCCGGGGATTCCACGACTTCCCCTTGACCTCGCTCATGATCCCTTGTCTCAATCATCGGATGCGAGTTCCCAAGCAGGTATTTTGTCTTGATGCGTCATTCCTCGGCAAGGCGACCGCCAGTGGACGTCGGCGTCAGTGTCGGTGTTCGATCAGATTTTTATATTTATTTGAAATGGAACGGTTTACGGATTTTCTGGTTCAAGAGTGGATCGATTTTTCCCCTTGCCGCGAGTGTCGATTCGAGCCGTTCGACGGGGTTCCGAGCAGCAGCTTTGCCTTTTTACCCTGCTTGTTACGCTTCCCCATTTCCCGTGCTTTCGCTAGAATAGGCCCGCATCTAATAGACTTGAAATTTTTGACATCGAGAGAGGGGGCGCCCCTCCTTTCTATTTTGGGAATCTCCTCTTCGGTTGAGTTTTAGCACTTCGCCCCAGGCTCGATTCATCCGGTGTTCGGAGACCTCTATCTATCGGGAGGCTTCATGGTTGATGTGACATTTCAGGAAGCGGTTCGTACCGTTGTCGATGGGAGTCACAGCGATCCATTTTCCATTTTGGGTATGCATCGGAACCCGGAGACCGAAACGATGGAGGTACGGGCGTTCGTGCCCGGTGCCACGGCGGTGACCGTGGTCGATGCCAGGGAGCCCGAATTGGAATATGCGCTTCAGCGCTACGATTTGGATGGCTTTTTTTGTGGTCCCATGGCCGATCGAAAGGAATCGTTTCCCTACAGATTGAAAATCAGCGATCCCTACTCGGAGGAGCCGCGCGTCGAGGAAGATCCCTACCGTTTTCCGTCGCTTCTCGGGGAAATGGACCTTCACCTGTTGGGTGAGGGCCAACATTGGCGAAGTTACGAAAAAATGGGAGCTCACCCGCGAGTTTGCGAGGGTGTCTCCGGCGTGTCCTTTCTGGTTTGGGCACCCAATGCGTTACGGGTCTCCGTGGTCGGCGATTTCAATCACTGGGACGGGCGTGCCCACGTCATGCGCCTCTGGCACGACAACGGATTGTGGGAGATGTTCATCCCCGGGCTCAAAGAGGGCGATGCCTACATGTTCGAAATCAAACATCGCGATGGGTATCTCCTGCCACTCAAAGCGGATCCCTATGCCTTTCGCGCACAGTTACCGCCCAATACCGCTTCCATCGTCTCCCGTGTCGATCGTTTCCACTGGTCCGACGAAACCTGGATGGCCGAACGGGGAGAGAAGCAACGCATCGATTCGCCGCTTTCCATTTACGAGGTCCATTTGGGCGCATGGAAGCGCGTTCCCGAAGAGCACGACCGGTTCTTGACCTATTTGGAGCTGGCCGAGCAATTGATTCCCTATGTCGTGGACATGGGGTTCACCCACATGGAGCTGATGCCGATCAGCGAGTTCCCGTTTTACGGTTCCTGGGGATATCAGCCCATCGGGTTGTTCGCGACCACCAGTCGTTATGGCACGCCCGAGCAGTTTCAGCACTTCGTCAACGCCTGCCATCAGGCGGGTTTGGGTGTCATCCTGGATTGGGTGCCGGGTCACTTTCCGAGCGATGGCCACGGCCTGGGCAATTTCGATGGCACCTGCCTCTACGAACACGAGGACCCTCGCAAGGGATTCCACCCCGAGTGGAATACGCTCATCTACAACTATGGCCGGAACGAGGTCTCCAACTTCCTGATCAACAACGCGCTTTTTTGGTGTGAACGATTCCACATCGATGGGTTGCGGGTCGATGCGGTAGCCTCGATGCTCTACCTGAACTACGCGCGGGAAGACGGCGAATGGGTGCCCAACGAGTACGGCGAGAACAAGAACCTCGACGCGGTGGCCTTTCTGCGGCGTTTCAACGAGGTGCTTCACGAACGATTCCCCGGAGTCATGACGCTGGCCGAGGAATCGACGGCCTGGCCGGGCGTATCGCGGCCCGTATCCCAGGGAGGGTTGGGGTTCGACTTCAAATGGAACCTGGGCTGGATGCACGACACCTTGACCTACATGAAGCACGATCCCATTTACCGCAAGTACCATCACGACAAGATGAGCTTCGGGATGATGTACGCCTTTTCCGAGAATTTCGTGCTCTCCTTGAGCCACGACGAGGTCGTGCACTTGAAGGGCTCGCTGCTTGCGCGCATGCCGGGCGATACCTGGCAGCAATTTGCCAACCTGCGCGCCTACTACGGCCACATGTGGACCTTTCCCGGCAAGAAGCTCCTCTTCATGGGTGGCGAGATCGCCCAAGGTCGCGAATGGAATCACGATGCCAGTCTCGATTGGCACCTCCTGGAAATCGATTGGCATCAGGGCATTCAGGCGCTGATTCGCGACCTCAACCGGCTCTATAAGGAAATGCCGGCCTTGCACCAACTCGATTGCGAACCGGGAGGGTTTGGCTGGGTCAAGGTCGACAATCGCGAAGAATCGATTTTCGCCTACTTGCGTCATGGGCTACACGATGCCCCGCCGGTCCTGGTCGTGTCCAACTTTACGCCCGTCCCCCGCGAGGACTGGCGTTTCGGCGTTCCCGAGCCGGGCTTTTATGCGGAACGGCTCAACACCGATTGGGAGCGATACGGCGGCGGCAACATCGGCAACGGCGAGGGCGTCGACGCCGAGGAGCGCGAGTGGGACGCCCAACCTCATTCGATCGTCATGACCGTGCCGCCGCTCAGTACCCTGATTCTCGAATTGAAGCGGCACTGGGACTAAGGTAGGCCCTCATGAGTTGTGTGCTTCCGAAAAACACCCCGGTGGAAGCGGGTGCCCCGAACCCCTTGGGGGCCCACTGGGATGGGCGGGGAGTGAATTTCGCGCTGTTCTCGGCGCATGCGGAACGGGTCGAACTTTGTCTGTTCGATCCCAAAGGCAAGCGTGAAACCGCCCGTATCCAGATGCCCGAGCACACCGATCAGGTATGGCACTGTTACCTGCCGGATGCGAGACCGGGTCTACTTTACGGGTATCGCTGCTACGGCCCCTACGAACCGAAAATTGGGCACCGCTTCAACCACAACAAGTTGTTGATCGATCCCTATGCGCGGCTGTTGCAGGGGGTCATCAAGTGGTCGGATGCGCATTACGGGTACCGCCGCAGCAGCAACAAGGAAGATTTGAGTTTCGACCGGCGCGACAGTGCGCCCTCGATGCCCAAATGTGTCGTCGTCGATTCCGGTTTCCACTGGCTGAATCACCGCCGGCCGCGCGTGCCCTGGTCGGAGACGATTCTGTACGAAACCCATGTTCGCGGTTTTACGATGCGGCACGAGGGCATTCCCAAAGACGTGCGGGGGACTTTCGCGGGGCTGGGCCACAAGAAGATCGTCGAATACTTGAAAGCACTCGGCATCACCTCGGTGGAATTGCTGCCGTGCCACGCCTACATCGACGACGAGTTCCTGGTCGACAAGGGGCTGCGGAATTATTGGGGGTACATGACCCTCAACTATTTTGCGCCGGAATATCGGTACCTGAGCACGCCGCACCTTTCCGACTTCAAAACCATGGTGTTGCGGCTGCATGACGCGGGGATCGAAGTCATCATGGACGTGGTGTTCAACCATACCTGTGAAGGCAATCATCTGGGCCCGACCCTATCCTTTCGCGGTATCGACAACCTGTCCTACTACCGTCTTCTACCCCATGACAAACGCCTCTACATCAACGATACCGGCTGCGGGAATACGCTGGACACCTGCCACCCCCGCGTGCTGCAGATGATCATGGACAGCCTCCGCTATTGGGTTACCGAGATGGGTGTCGATGGGTTCCGTTTCGATTTGGCCAGTACTTTGGGGCGAGAGCGTCATGGCTTCGACAGGGGCAGCGGATTTTTTGATGCGGTCCGTCAGGACCCCGTGCTGGCGGGTGTCAAAATGATCGCCGAACCCTGGGATATCGGGCCGGGCGGTTATCAGCTCGGTGGTTTTCCTGCGGGATGGGCCGAGTGGAACGATCGAACCCGCGACGTGGTGCGGCGCTTTTGGCGCGGTGAGGAAGGGTTCCTGCCCGAACTCGCGCGACGTCTGCATGGATCGAGCGATAAATTCGAACACCACGGGCGCCGTCCCTGGGCCAGTATCAATTACGTGTGCAGCCACGACGGCTTCACGCTGAACGATTTGGTGAGTTACAACCTGCGGCACAACCACGCCAACGGTGAGAACAACGAGGACGGTCACAAGAGTTCCTTCAGCTACAACCACGGCATGGAGGGGCCCTCCGCCGAGCCTCGCATTCGCAGGCTGAGGGCCCGTCAACGGCGCAACATGTTGGCTTCCATCATGGTCTCCCAGGGCACGCCCATGATTTTGGCCGGCGACGAACTCAGTCGCACTCAGGGTGGCAACAACAACGCCTACTGCCAGGACAACGAAACCTCGTGGATGAATTGGAACTTCCGATCTCAGGAGAACCGCGAGTTCCTGGCTTTCGTCAAACGCCTGATTCGGCTGCGCAAGGAGCATCCCGTGTTGCGGCGGGATTACTACATGCACGGCAGCTATCAATCTCTGGTCACCGGATTCGCCGACATTCAGTGGGTCAATCCTTCCGGCGGCCTGATGAGCGAGGATTGCTGGCATTCGGAGAACGCCTGTTGTTTCGGGCTGCTTTATGCCGGGGATGTGCATCGCCACCAGGGTCAGGTGGCGGACTTGCCTCTCGACGACACCCTGCTCATTCTTTTCAACGCCAACCAAACCGACACCACCTTTCTGTTACCGAAACCCAAAACGGGAAGCCTGTGGCTGTGTCTGTTGAACACCGCCGAACCCGAAATGCCCGAAGGGGAGCTGCAAATCAAGGTGGGTGAAGCGTACAAGCTACCCTATCGATCGGTGTCCGTCTTTGCCTTGGAACCCTGAAATGGCCATTCGCATCGCGCGGCTCCCAAGCATGGCTTCACCACACCCAAATTCGAGGAGCAACCATGAAATTTGAACGTCAAAGCGGTATCGTGCTTCATCCTACGTCCTTGCCGGGCCCCTACGGCATCGGTGAAATCGGTACCGAAGCCTTTGCCTTTGTCGATGCGTTGGCCGAAATGGGGCAGCGTTTGTGGCAGGTGTTGCCGCTTGGGCCGACCAGCTATGGGGATTCGCCCTACCAATGTTTATCCAGCTTCGCCGGCAATCACCTGCTCATATCTTTCGAGGCTTTGATCGATCAAGGTTTGCTGCAACGGGAGGAACTGGCCGGGTACCCGTCTTTCTCACCCGGTTCCGTGGATTTTGGAGCGGTGATCCCCGCCAGGGAAGGCGTGTTGGCTGTGGTCGCCAACCGTTTTCAGGAGCGGGCGGGTGATCGAATGAAGGACGAGTTCGCCGCTTTTCGAGAAACGAACGCCGATTGGCTTGCCGACTACGCGCTGTTCGTGGCCTTGAAGCGCGCTCATGGTGGTCGGCCTTGGATGGAATGGGCTCCCGAATTGGTGCGACGCGATCCGCAGGCGCTCGATCAGGCGCGTCGCGAACATGCTGCGATCGTGGCCGAAGTGGAGGTTCAGCAGTTCTTGTTTTCCCAACAATGGCAGGCATTGGAGGCCTATTGCCACGACAAGGGGATTCAGCTCATCGGCGATATTCCGATATTCGTGGCGCATGACAGTGCCGATGTCTGGGCCGAACCCGAGTGGTTCCACTTGACGGAAGAGGGACATTGCACCGTGGTTGCCGGAGTGCCGCCCGACTATTTCAGCGCGACCGGACAGCGGTGGGGCAATCCGTTGTACCGTTGGGACCGCATGGCCGAGAACGATTTCGCCTGGTGGAAACGGCGGCTGCGCACGCTGTTCGAGTTGGTGGATATCGTGCGTATCGATCACTTTCGCGGGTTCGAAGCCTATTGGGAGATTCCGGCTTCGGAAGAAACGGCGGTCAACGGTAAGTGGATTTCGGGTCCGGGCTGCGCGTTGTTCGAGGCTTTCGAGAAAGAATTCGATCGATTGCCGATCATTGCCGAGGACCTGGGGATCATCACCGAGGCTGTCGACCAATTGAGGGACAAGTGCGGTTTTCCCGGGATGCGTGTGTTGCAATTCATCGTGGGTAACGACCAGAACGAGCCGGGTTATTGGCCGGATCAGTTCCCCGAAGAGAGTGTGTGTTATACGGGTACCCATGACAACGACACCACGCTCGGATGGTATCTCAGCGGCAAGAGTGATGGTCAGCCCAAGAGCCCAGAAGAGGTGGCCGAGGAACAACACAAGATTCGGACCTTTCTCGAATGTGATGGGAGCCAAGTTCATTGGGACATGTTGGCGCTTTCCTTGGGCACTAAATCGAGTGTCGTGATTGCGCCCCTGCAGGATCTTTTGGGATTGACTTCCGAAGCCCGCCTGAACCAACCCGGTCGGGCGGAAGGGAATTGGCGCTGGCGCTTTGAATGGGACCAGCTTACAGTGGATGTCAAGCAGCGCATGAAGGCCTTGACTGCGGAACATGGGCGTTGAGCCGGAGGGTATCCGTTTTTCGGCCTGGTCTGTCGATATGAAGTTGGAGTCGCGCGGGTGTGGTCGATCGGAGGAATTCGATCTTCATTTGCCTGCGCGGCGGGTGTGTGCATGAGAGGAATGATCGCAACTGGAAATCGGTTCACCGCGGAGGCGGGTGCCGAGATGTACGCCCTCGGCGGCAACGCCGTCGATGCCGCGGTGGCCGCGGCATTTGCCGTGATTGTGGCCGAAATGGTGGTGTCCAACATCGGTGCGGGCGGTTATGGGATGGTATTTGATCCCAAGCAGGAAACCAACCAAGGCATCACCTACGATTTTTTCAGTACCATGCCCTCGGGCGATGTCGATTGCGACCTCGACTTCCGCAAGGTCCTGATCGATTTCGGAGGGGACAAGCAGCCCTTTTTCATTGGGCGAGCGAGTACCGCCGTGCCGGGGGTGGTGGCGGGTCTGTGTCGGATGGCCCGCGAGCAGGGGACGTTGCCGCTTTCGACGTTGATGACCCCGGCCATTCGGCTCGCCGGTGAGGGGTATCCCGTCGAACCGATGATCGCCTACGTCCTGGACCTCCTGATTCCGATCTACAGCGATACGCCGCGGTTGAAAGCCCTGTTCCAATCTGGTGATCGATTCGCGAAAGTAGGGGATCGGCTGCGGTTTCGCGAGTTGGCCGAGACCTTGGAGCAGATCAGCGCCCTCGGCGATGGATATTACTATCGCGGGGCGCTGGCCGAGGCGATCGTCGACGATCACCGACGACAGGGGGGGCTGATCCGCGCGAAGGACCTGGATCGATACGAGGTCGTGGAAAGTCGGCCGATTCGCGTTTCGTATCGAGGGCACGAGGTACTGTTGCCGCCGCCCTCGTCCGTCGGAGGGGTACTCGTCGCCTTTTCGTTGCGATTGTTGGACAGCGTGTCGCTCCGCGGTTTGGAACCCGGTCGATTCGAGATATGCCGCATTTTGGCCCATGTCATGCTCCTGACCAACCTGGCCCGACACTCCTGGGATCGGGGCGTCTCGGAAGAATGTGCCCGTGTGGAGGCTTTCCTCGACGACGATTTCGTGCTTCCCTACTGCGAACGGTTGGCGGCAATTCTCGCGGGTCGGATGCCACCGCCAAACGAGCCGCTTTCACCCCAAGGTCCCTCCAGTACCACCCACATCAGCGCCATCGACGCCGACGGCATGGCGGTCAGCGTCACCACCTCCGCTGGGGAGGCCGCGGGATACCTGGTTGGAGATACCGGCATGATTCTCAACAACATGCTGGGTGAGCAGGACTTGAATCCCCTTGGCTTTCATCGCTTTCCCGCTGGGAAGCGGATGAATTCGATGATGTGCCCGATCGTGGTCCTGAGCCGAGGCCGGCCCGTGCTTGCGGTGGGCAGTGCAGGCAGCAATCGGCTCCGTTCCGCCATCATGCAATCCGTCGTCAATGCTATCGACTTCGGTCTTCCCCTCGAGGAGGTGGTCAATCGACCGCGCGTACATTTCGAAAACGGGATCCTCCAGATGGAACACGGATTTGATGCGGCGGTCGTCGAGCGATTGCGGGCGGATGGGTTTCGAGTGAACGCCTGGGAAGAACGGAACCTCTATTTTGGTGGCGTACAGGCCGTGAGTTTACGCGATGGTCGTTTGGAAGGGGCAGGAGATCCCCGGCGTGGCGGTCATTGCTGCATCGTGTGAGAAGTGGCTGGGGTGAGCTCCCTGGCCTGAGAGCACGAGCGGGTCGTGATTTTTTGTTCGTGGTTGTATTTTTTTGGATTTTTAGGATTTTTTGTTTGTTGTAGAAATTCATTGTGTTTCGCAAAGAATGTGTTAGAGAATGGGGATTATCTCGCAAATCTGTCGATGGATTCCTTCTCGGTCGCCATGTGGCGCTTCTGCGATCAGGAGCGTTTTTTGGCGGGAGTCGGGGGAGGCGATATTTTGTCCAGAAAAGCAGGTTTCTCCCATGACGGCGCATTCAAAGATTTGGTGTTGTCGTTTCCGAAACAGTCCTTGCGCGCTTTGGTTCCCGATTTGGAATCGTGGTACGGAGCACTCGAGGAAGTGATTCAGCTTCGTCAGGAAATGCCGCGCGAGGGTTTGTATGATCGTCGGCGGATCGTCGATTTGGCGATGCGGTTGACGTTTCGGAGTGGCGCCAGAATCGTCTGTCTTTTGGAACACCAAAGCAGGAAATCCACCTTTTCCATCCACCGGTTGTGTCACTACGCGGTCGATTTGGACAAGCTGATGGAGGGCATACCGGTGCTGCCGGTGGTCGTCTTCACCGAGCGGCCGCGCTGGCGTCGCGAGGTTCGGTCTCGACTGGGTCACGTGGCGGCGGACCAAACCTGGCTGCATTTTTCCTATCTCAAGGTCAGGTTGCGCGACAAACCCGTGGATGCGATTTGGACCAGCAACAATCCGGTCTGGTACATCCTCGCGCCGCTTTTGGACTATCCGGAAGAAGAACGCTTGCACGTTGCGGCAATGGCCTATATTCATCTATTGAGGGTGACCGATCGAGGAACCTTGATCAAGTTCATGGATTTCATCGACATATACGCGAAGTTGAATCAGGACGAAAAGCGGGCCATAGATCGACAGCTCGATCAAGAGGAGGACGGCATGATGGTACGAGAAATCTTGATGGAGAAGGGCATCGAGATCGGAGAGCAACGAGGGGAACAACGAGGAATCGAGATCGGGGAGCTCAGAGGAAAGGATGTGGGGCGGGACGAGAAGGCGATGAAGGTCATCGAACGAATGTACCGAAAGGGTTACGAAACGGAGGAGATCGCCTCGATCGTGGAAATGAGCGTTGCAGCGGTCGAAGCCAAATTGACTCGACTCCAATCCCGAAACCCGTTTTGATGGTCAAGCCATGCTTCGGAAACCGAACGAGGACGGCATGATGGTACGAGAAATCTTGATGGAGAAGGGCATCGAGATCGGGGAGCAACGAGGCATCGAGATCGGGGAGCAACGAGGGGAACAACGAGGCATCGAGATCGGAGAGCAACGGGGGGAACAACGAGGCATCGAGATCGGAGAGCTCAGAGGAAAGGATGTGGGGCGGGACGAGAAGGCGATGAAGGTCATCGAACGAATGTACCGAAAGGGTTACGAAACGGAGGAGATCGCCTCGATCGTGGAAATGAGCGTGGCAGAGGTCGAAGCCAGATTGACTCGACTCTCATCGGGAATGTGACCCGGAACCGTTGCGCAGAAAAGCTTCAGCCTTTCGGAAGAAAACTCATGAGGGGAAAGGCCTCGTGGGAAAAGGGTACAGGAGAGCCATGAGCCGCCTTGATCCAAATCGATTCGCCAGTGGCCTTCATGGCCACCTCGACGCCGCGATCGAAGGCCCAATCCCCCGAGGTTCCCAGGGGCAGGTCAAAGTACTCTTTGGCCAATTGCACACGCATGAAATCGCCCGCTCGCGCAACCTGGCCCAGGCTGAAATCCAGATTCACTTCGTAATGTTGCGGGTGAATGCTCTCGAAATCACAGGCAAACGGGGTTGCCGCAAAAGGGGCGCGATATTCGAGCCGCATTTTGATGGTGTAGCGTCGAGTGGGGAGGAAGTCGGCCATCAGCAAACCGCGGTCCAGGACCACCCCACGCTGGATCGGCCCGTTCTCACCCTCGATGACCTCCACCTGACAAGTGACCAGGTCGCCGAGACTGTGTAGCCGTAGCGGGAGCTCCGAGCCGTGCCACATCACTCCGCGAAACTCCAGGAACTTGATCATGGCATAGTGGAGATTGATGGACTGGATCGCTTGTTCGCAACTGATCAAGACGTTCTCTCCCTCGTTCCTCGCACAAATCACTTCTCGAATATCATCTCAGGTTATCACGGCCTTACCAGGCGGCTTCGTCGGCGAGCCCCGCAACCGGTCGCCGTACGGGCGCCCATTCTTGATCTTTGTGCGACGGAATGATAGGTTCGCTTGCGTCATCATAGTTATCGGACGGCATTCATCACCTTTCAGTCATCGATCACCCGTCCCCGATTTTTTATCGAAAGAGAAAAGGATGCTGCAGTTGTCCAAGAAAGCGCTCGTACTTCGCTCCTTTTTCCTGACCGTCTTTGGTTTGTTTTCTACCGCTGCGCTTGCCTCGCCGCGTTTCGTCTACCTAACCTACGAAGGGGACACGGGAACCTCGATCACCGTGAATTTCCACATGTTCGGAGACACTTCCAAAGGACGCGTGTTCTTCGATACCGAGTCTCGTCAAGGTAATGCCAAACAGTATCGATATCGCGCTCGAGGTACCCAGCATGTCGTGCCTCGTCTCAACGATGGTCGGAGAGTTCACTGGATCCGCCTTGATCAATTGAAACCGGGCCAAACCTACTATTTCATCGCCGGCACCGAGCGGTCCGGATACTCCAAGGAAATGAAGTTCCGAACGATTCCCCATGGCAAACAACCACTCCGTTTCGTGTCTGGCGGGGATTTCGGAATCAAACCGGTCGTGGGTGAACTGTTACGTCACGCTGCGGCCAGAGAGCCCCATTTCTCACTGCTCGGCGGCGATATCGCCTATGCCAATGGCAACCTGATCAATGCCGAACTCTGGGATCGCTGGCTCGCGCTGTATACCGAGAACATGGTGACCCCCCAAGGGTTCATGATTCCCATGGTCCTGGCCATCGGCAATCACGAGGTCAACGGTAGCTATGGCCAGCAAGCCGAGGATGCGCCCTTTTTCTTCAACTACTTCGCACAAAACGGAAAGGTGAGCTATTTCCGGCGCCAGTTCGGTAGCGATACCGTGGTTTACGCCTTGGACTCCGGACACACGCAATCCCATGGTGGAAAACAGGCCAAGTGGATCGAAAAGCAGTTGAGCGCCGACCAGGAGAAATACGCCCATCGGTTCGCCCTCTATCACGTTCCCCTCTATCCCAGCCACCGCGACTACGACACCAGGTATTCGCGCTACGGCCGCAAACATTGGGAACCTTTGTTCGCCAAGTACCAACTGACCGCGGCGTTCGAAAACCACGATCACACGTTCAAACGATCCAAGTTGTTGGCCAATGGCAAAGTCGTCGAGAACGGGGTGCTCTACCTCGGCGACGGTGCCTGGGGGCGCGGTGATCGCGGCATCGATCTGGTACAGCGTTGGTACTTGGACAAGGCCTCCAGCACGCGCCATTTCTGGCTGGTGGACGTCGAGGACGGCAAGCGGACCTACCGAGCGATCGACAAGCACGGCAAGGTGTTCGACGTGTACCCAGGCAGCACCGACGAAGCCGACAAGGCCGATCAGTATTTCGACACCTTCGAACAGGCCTTCAATTTCGATGAATTCCCCGTGACGGTGACCCCGCTGCTCGTGGAAGGAGCCAAGTTTACCGGATCCAAGGTTTACGTGTCGGTCACCAATCGGGAGCAGCTTCCCGCCGCGGCCAAACTCTCTTTTGCAGTGCCACCCGTGTTCAAGCTGCCGCAGACCGAGTTTGAATATGCGCTGAAGCCAGGCGAAACCCAAACCTTCGAAGTCCAATTAGGTGCCGAAAAACCTGTGGACCCTCGTTCGAACACCTCGGCACTTCTCAAGTACGATTTGGGTTTCGTCTCCAAGGGACGCTCCTATCAGAACCGTGGCGAGGTTCGCTTGGCACTCGAAGCGATGCGCCGTGCCCCGCGCCGGAAGGTCACCGTGGATGGGGATCTCGGCGAATGGGATGCGAACGGCTTCGAAACCCATTCGTCGAAAGGGGTCGGTGCGATGGGAGAGGAAGATTCGGAATCTTGGAAGGGAGCTGACGACGCCTCCTACAAGTTTGCGGTTTCTCACGATGTGAGCAGGGTTTACCTCGCTGTCGAGGTTCGCGACGATCGATTGCTCCATGCCCCCCTGACCGAGCCCTGGCAACAGGACGCGATCGTGATCTGGGTCGACAGTTTTCCCGGGGAAGGCGATGATGATCCCAACTTCGCCATCTACCCCATCGATTCCAAAAAAGGTTCCTCCTACGTGGAGATCGACGATGCGCCCGAGGGAATCGTGTCGGCGACCCAAGTCTTCGACGGCGGTTACCGCACCGAGATCTCAATTCCCATGGATCATTTCCGCATGCGACTGGAAGAGGTGGATCACGACAAGCTCGAATTCGTTCGGTTCAACTTCCTCCTCAGCGATCTAGATTCAAAGAAACGCGAGCCTCGTTACCACTTATGGAGACCCGCTTGGGAAACCAACGGCGACTTCAAGTGGTCCGGCGCCTTCAAGCTCGACTGACGATCCGGGTCTGACGCGCGATGTCCGAAACCGATTCGCGAGAGCCCCGTCCCGACGAGCCGGTCGAATTGCCGACAGGGTATTACCTGGACAATTTTCAGACCCTGTTGGACTTCGTCGATGAATTGTACGGGGACATCCTTTCCGAAGAGGAACGGCGCTTCTCCAGCGGCTTCCGCACGTTGGACCTGAGTGCCCGACGCTTGTTCGTCCGGCTCTTGATGCGCAAGGGCCCTGTCTTTCGTTCCGACAAGCTCCACTACCCCGAGATCGGGGAGGTCACTCTCGCGGCCGCGAGCCTGGAGTCGGCTGGCTTATTGTGCCGCAACCATGATCGGCAAGTCGAGGAGGTAGCTCGGCTGCTGCTGCGTCATGAACTGATTGGACTCCTGGAGGCTGAACCGAAGTCCGGACGAGAACAGGTCCGCACCGGATGGAGCCGCTATCGCAAGGAAGAATTGCTCGACCGATTGCTGGGGGAAGGTTCCACGGAAATCCTCGCTGAGCGGATCCAACACCTCTTCGATTGGTATGAGCTTAACCATCTCCAGATCGTGGATGTCTACCGACTCCTGTTTTTCGGGAACTTGGGCCAGGATTTGACCGAGTTTGTCTTGTTGGATCTGGGGTTGGTTCGTTACGAGCGTTACCTCATTCATCGAAAAGACAGGCTATTCACCGATCGAGACGTGCTGGCCCGCACCTTGGAGGTGTTGCACCTTCGCGAAGCCTGCTGCCAGGCTCTCGAAATGGAGGATCTTCCGCTTTTGGAGCGAATCTGTGACGCCTTGCCCGAGGCACTCGGGGAGTCCAGCATCGCTCGCCGCCGAGACCGCATCCTCAATGCGGTGGGTCGATTTTGCGAACGCCGTGGCGATCTCGTGCGGGCTCTCGACTACTATGGTCGAGCGTCGGCACCCCCGGCGCGAGAGCGTTTTGCGCGGGTGCAGGACAAGCTGGGAGATGCGAAAGGGGCCTTGGACGTTTGCGAATCGATCCTCGCCGAGCCGCGCGAAGATGCCGAGGTGCTTTTCGCCAACATGTTTCGCGCCAAGATGCAGAAAAAGCTGGGGTTGGAAGTGCACAAACCCAAACGGCTTCAACATCCCGACCAAACCTTGTTGCTGGAGCGCAAACCCGGTCGGAAGGTCGAGGAAGCCGTCTTGATCGCCATGGCCGAAAAGGGAATACCCGGGTTTTACGCCGAGAACCGATTCTGGCTGAGCCTGTTCGGCCTGGCTTTTTGGGACATCGTCTTTCTACCGGTACGCGGCGCCTTCTTCAATCGTTACCAGCGCGGCCCGATGGGCACCTTTTCCTCCGAATTCCGCAAGCTCCGGCTCCCGGAAATAGAAAGGCGGCTCGAGGAGTGCGCCGATCGCGATCGCCTCGAGCGACGTGTCCTGGAAACCCACGACGAAAAACAGGGGATCGCCAACTACTTTGTCGCGTGGCATCCGGATTTGAAGGCCCAGGTTCGAACCTGTCTCGGCCACGTGCCCGGACCCCACCTGGCCCTGATCTTCGACCGACTGAGTCGTGACCCGGGCGAGTATCGCAGCGGATTCCCGGATCTCCTGCTATTCCCCGACAGCGAGACCTACATGATGGCGGAGGTCAAGGGGCCTGGCGACCAACTACAGCACAATCAGCGTGGGTGGTTGCGATACTTCGCCGAACGAGGTTTGCCTTACAAGGTGATCAAGGTCAAATGGCTGTCCTGACCGGAATGTCGTGCCGTCAGGGTTTGGATTCCGTACATGAAAAAACCCTTCGTGCCCGTCTCCCGATGCCCTGCATGAGGCATCTGGTTTCAAAAGCACAAAGGGTCTTTCGTTCATTCGTGTTCCGGCAAGGACAGTGAGCTCGGGGGGCCGAACTCGAGGTACACCTTTAGAGGCGAGTCGGTGGCGCCAGAGAGAAGGGGCGCGGTGCTTCAGCCGACGGTGATTACTCCGTTGAAGGTACCGAAACGATTGAGCTTCTTCACTTCGACCTTGGGATCCAAAATCCATTCGCCATTGCTGTAGAACTTGTACTCGTGTTCGCCGAGGGGGAGGAAGAGGTTGATGCTGTAGTGACCGGCTTTATCTTCCTTCATGACTTTTGACTTTTTCTTGTCGTCCAGGCTCCACTCGTTGAAGCTGCCTGCGACTTTGACTTCGACGCCGGGCTCGCCATCGAAGGACAGGGTGACTTTTTTCTTTTTTGCAACTGCTGCTTTCGCCATGTGATACTTACCTTTCTCTCGAAAAATTGAAGTGTTGATAGTGTCATTGCTGGATGGGAAACAGGACGGAAACCTCGGCCGAAGCTGTTGCCAGCAAGGCTTTTCGAGGCCCGACTTCAAAATACGGCGACATTGTAACCGAAAAGATTGGTCTTTACCACAAAGGTGTTTGCAAAAAGTTTTTATAATGTTGAATCGACGTTCATTTATGGGCGATTTTTTGCTCTTTCACACACAGTCCAAGCCGACCTCGCCACGACCTTGACGACGTTAACTGTGTGAAAAAAATATGGTTATCGTGACACTGTCGCGACTGTGACCTGACCTTGACCGACGTCGCCGACCTTGTCGGCAAGGTCGGCGACGTGGTTGGTGTTTCCTGTCCAGGAAGGTGAAAATCCTAGAAAAACAGGTGGGTTTCGAGGTCGAAATCCACGTCCTCGACCTTCCTTGCGTCGTTCTCGGCCGACGTCGTCGACGACGTCGCGAGGTCATGTCGCCGGGGTCGGCCGGTCCGCGCGACGTGGGCCGATGACGATGGCGAAGCACAGGCCTCGACGTGAAGCGAACCAGGTCCACGGCGTCGTTGTACCATTCCATAAACGACCACGACGACACGGTGCCGAGGTCGTCGTCCAGGTGCGAATTACCGAGAGAAGGCCGTACCCGACGCTGCCGGCTCAGAGGTCGCCTCGTACGATGTCCATCACCCGAAACGTGTGGTGCGGCATCATTGTGTTTCGAACTCGGGCGGCCCGCGTGGAACCGAGAAAGGGCAAAGTTTGCTATGCTTTGGTCAAGCTCTCTTTCCACATCCAAAACCAGAAGCAGCGTTCTCGTCGGGTGACGAGAAGGAAGGATTTTTCATGGCCCAATCACCTGAAGAAATGGCCGCCAAGATGATCGAAAACCTCCAGGAGAAAACCGGCAAAACCCTGGAGGAATGGTTGGCGGTGACCAAGACCTGTGGTTTGGAGAAACACGGCCAAATCGTCAAGTGGCTGAAATCCGAGCAGGGGATGACCCACGGCTTCGCCAGCCTGGTTGCCCATCAGTATCGCGCTTCATTGGAAGGCAGCCAGCCACCCGCGGTCGAGAATCTCGTCGACCTGCAGTACGCCGGTCCCAAAGCGGGGTTGCGTCCCATTTACGACGCCCTCGTGGCGAAGCTCGCCGCTTTTGGCGATGACTTGGAACTTTCCCCGAAAAAGTCGTACGTCAGTCTACGCCGTAAGAAGCAATTCGCCCTGGTCCAACCGTCGACCAAGACGCGCGTGGATGTCGGTATCAATTTGAAGGGGATGGCGCCCGAGGGGCGACTGGAAGCCTCCGGCAGCTTCAATCAAATGGTCAGTCATCGAGTGAGACTCACCGAAGTCGGACACGTAGACGACGAACTGATGGGCTGGCTCCAAAAAGCCTACGAACTCGCCAAATAGGCCTCATCGGCAGTTGTTGGGCACGGCGGGACGAAAGCGATCACTTCCGTCCCCATCCGTTTCGAGCAATCATCGCGACGTCAAACCATCTGCGTTCGCCAGAGGTCGTGGAGGTGGACCACGCCCGTGTACCTACCCGCTGCGTTCACGACGATCAGGGATGTGATTTTGTAGCGCTCCATGAGTTCCAGAGCTTCCACGGCCAATCGATCTTCTCCGATCGTTTTCGGGTTTGGCGAGCACACGTCACCGGCGCGCTTGCCCATGGCTTCGTTGCCATGGCGTTGGAACAGGCGCCGAATGTCGCCGTCGGAAATCAGGCCGAGCTTGCCGTCCTCGAGCGCCACCGCGGTCATGCCGAATCGTTTGTCGCTCATTTCGAAAAGCGCTTCGCTCAGGAGCGTATCCGCACTGACCAGGGGACGGGCCTGCTCGTGGTGGGCCAGCAAATCGCGGACGAGCAGTAGCTTGGCGCCGAGCTTGCCGCCCGGATGATAGCGAGCGAATTCCCGGCTGGTGAATCCTTTCAGGTCCATGACGGCCGCGGCCAGGGCGTCGCCGAGCGCCAGGGTCGCCGTGGTCGAGGCCATGGGCGCGAGGCCGAGGGGACAGCCCTCCTCGGTTACCTGGTAGGTCAGGCTGAAGTCGGCATGTTTGGCCAGGGTGCTTTCCGGCTTACCCGTGATCGCGATCAGTACCGAACCCAGGCGTTTGATGAACTCGAGCAGGTTGACGAGCTCGGCCGTTTCTCCCGAGTTGGAAACTCCGATCACCGTGTCGCCGGCGACGATCATTCCCAAATCGCCGTGGATGGCTTCCGCGGGATGGACAAAGAATGCGGGAGTACCCGTGCTCGCGAAGGTGGCGGCGATTTTTCGACAGATGATGCCGCTTTTTCCGATCCCGGTCAGGATGACCCGGCCTTTCGTCTCGGCCACGCACCGGACGACCGCCTCGAAATCGGTTCCGAGGTGGTCGGCCAGGCGGGTCAAGGCTTCCGCCTCGATGCGCAGCACCTTCTGCGCGCGTCCAAGGCTCATCGGGCCGCCTCGCGGATGGCGACCAATTTGGGCAACAGGTCTTCGAACAGCTCCAGATTCAGTTGGTTGGGCCCGTCGCTCAGTGCTTGATCGGGATTGTCGTGAACTTCGGTGAAAAAGCCGTCCACGCCGAAGGCCGCCGCGGCCTTGGCCATGTAGGGTGCGATCTCGCGTCGGCCGCCACTGGTGTCACCCAATCCGCCTGGCAGTTGCACGCAGTGGGTGGCGTCGAAAATGACAGGCGCGCCGAAACGGCGCATGACGTGGAGGCCGGCGTAATCGACCACCAGATTGTTGTAGCCGAAGCTGGTGCCCCGCTCGGTGATCATGCCGTATGCGTTACCTGCCTCGCGTACCTTCACGACCGGTTTCCCCATGTCGTGAGGTGCCACGAACTGGCCTTTCTTGATGTTGACGATCCGACCGGTCTTTGCCGCGGCCAGCAACAGGTCGGTCTGGCGGCAGAGGAAGGCCGGGATTTGCAGGATATCTGCGACTTCCGCGACCGGAGCCGCCTGATAACTTTCGTGGATGTCGGTGAGCACCGGAACACCGAACTCGCGTTTCACCTTGTCCAGAATGGCCAGGCCTTCTTCCATGCCGGGCCCCCGTGCCGACTTTCCCGAGCTGCGGTTGGCCTTGTCGAAGCTCGACTTGAACACCCACAGGAACTGGTCGGCGTAGGGCGCTACCCGTTTCGCGATCTTTTCGGCCATGCCCAGACAATGGGCTTCCGACTCGATCATGCAGGGGCCGGCGATCAGGAGGTAGGCGCCACCCGGGGTGAGGGTTCGTGATCCGACGGGAATGGAAAAACTCATGATACGGCTTCCTTTTCGGGTTCCGCCTGGGCTTTGAGGCGCGTTTCGCGATGTTTGATGGAGGCGCCGACGAAGTCCCGGAACAACGGGTGCGGTGCGAAGGGTTTCGATTTGAATTCGGGGTGGAATTGGCAGCCCAGGAACCAGGGGTGGTTCGGCAGTTCGATGATTTCCATGAAAGTCCCGTTGGGGGAAATGCCCGTGAAGAGCAGGCCGGCCTCTTCCAGTTTTTCCTTGAACTCGATGTTGAATTCGTAGCGGTGGCGATGGCGTTCCGAGATCGACTCCCGACCGTAGGCACGCGCGGCCAGAGAGCCCGGCTCGAGTTCGCACTCGTAGGCGCCGAGTCGCATCGTTCCGCCCATTTCGTCGATATCCACCAGTTCCCGTAGTTTGTAGATGATCTTGTTCGTGGGGTCGTCTTCGAATTCGGAACTGTTGGCGTCGTCCAACTGCGCCACGTTGCGGGCGAACTCCACGCTGGCCAATTGCATGCCAAGACAGATGCCGAAGAACGGTTTACCGGTTTCACGAGCGAGCTGGATCGCGCGGATCATGCCCTCGATGCCTCGATTGCCGAAACCCCCCGGAATCAGGATCCCATCCAAACGTTCCAATTCTTCGAGGTTGAGACCTTTTTCGTAGTTGGCGCTTTCGAGCCAGCTCAACTTGACGTGGACGCGGTGGAAGAAACCGGAGTGGTTGAAGGCTTCGATGATCGACTTGTAGGAGTCCGGGTAGTCCACGTACTTGCCCACCACGCCGATGTGGATCTCGGGGCGAGGGCTGTCGATGATCCCGGAAAGTTCCTCCCACGTGGTCAGGTCCGGTTTCCCTTCCGGCAGATTCAGCAGCCGACAGATCAGTGAGTCCAGGTTTTGTTGGGCGAGCTTGAGCGGCACTTTATATATATTGTTCACGTCGATCGCCACTTTGACGGCGTCGGTCGGCACGTTGCAGAAGAGCGCGACCTTGCGGCAGAGATCGTCCGGCAGATCGTACTCGCAGCGGCAGAGTACGATGTCGGGTTGGATGCCGATGCTACGCAGTTCCTTGACCGAGTGCTGGGTGGGTTTGCTTTTCAGTTCCTGGGCCGCGCGCAGGTAGGGCACGTAGGTCAGGTGGAGGTTGATGGCCTCGCCGATGCCCACTTCCAGGCGCAGTTGGCGGATGGCTTCCAAAAACGGAAGGCTCTCGATGTCGCCGACCGTGCCGCCGATCTCCACGATCACGATATCCGTCTCCGGGTCGCCCAGTTTCTTGATGCTGTTCTTGATTTCATCCGTGATGTGCGGGATGACTTGAACCGTGTTGCCCAGGTAATCGCCACGGCGTTCCTTGTTGATCACTTTCTGATAGATGCGGCCGGTGGTCCAGTTGTGTTGCTGGGTTGCCGTCATGTTGGTAAATCGCTCGTAGTGGCCCAGGTCCAGATCGGTTTCGGCACCGTCGTCGGTGACGAAGACTTCGCCGTGTTGGAAGGGGCTCATGGTGCCGGGATCCACGTTGATGTACGGATCCAACTTTTGGATCGTGACGCGGAATCCTCGGCTCTCGAGGAGCGCGCCGATGGAGGCTGCAGCCAAACCTTTCCCAAGGCTGCTTAGGACGCCACCGGTAACAAAGATGTACTTGGTCATGAGAGATCACCTTCCTCTTGTGAAAGCCCTCCGGCAGGAGGTTTTGGAATTTGGGAGATATGTACGTCCGGGGGCGGCGACGCTTCGGCCGTTCCCGTGGAATGTTGGTTGGTCGAAGCGGCCAGGAACCGCTCGGCTTTGATCAGATCGGCGGGGGTATCCACGCCGATGGAAGCGTGGCGCGCCAGTCCGACGTAGATCGAGGCCCCCATGTCGAGCGCTCGCAATTGTTCCAGGCCTTCGATGTCCTCGAGCGCACAGGGCTCGGCGGCCACGTAGCGCAGCAGGAAGGAACGTCGGTACCCGTAGATGCCGATGTGGCGGTAATGGGTGATGTGAGGGGATGTGGGAAAAGTGGGCCCGTGCATGCCGGCGTGTTTGACGTAGGGAATCGGCGCCCGAGAGAAGTACATGGCGTGGTGGGCTTTGTTGCGTACCAGCTTGACGACGTTGGGGTTGAAAAGGTCTTCGGGGTCTTGGATCGGTTCGGCGAGAGTCGACATTTCCAGGGCCGGATTCGCCCGCAATGGCGTCACCACCGCCTCGATGTCTTCCGGGTGAATCGCTGGCTCGTCTCCCTGCACGTTGATCACGATATCGCTGTCGATGGTGGCCGCGGTCTCGGCGATACGCGAGGTACCGTTGGGGTGATCGTCGCGCGTCACGTGGTACTCACCACCGAACGACTTCACCGCCTCGACGATTTCGAAGCTGTCCGTGGCCACGATGACACGATCGACCGTGGCTCTGCTGCATGCTTCGTAAACCCATTGAATCATGGGCTTTTCAAGAATTTTAGAGAGAGGTTTGCCAGGAAAACGGGTTGCCGCCATGCGGGCGGGGATAATGACCGTAGCTTTCATCTGGCCCAAACCTTCCCACAAACAAAGCTCACATTCTAAAGGGTAAGCTTCCCCGCGTCAATTTCTCAAGTCAAGCTTCCAGAAAAAAGCCGCGAGCTATCGAACCCTTTCGTTTTCGGTTCGGTGCCGACCCGATCTGCCCCGGGTTATGGGTGACCGGGGACAACCTCACGAATTCCTGCGTACCAGCGTCGTCGCGGTTTCCATACGAAGCGTTCCGGGACAGACATTCATCACGTGAAGCGGGCCCGCGAGGGCGTAGGTTTCGGAGAGCTCGCGCAGATCGCGGGCAAAGGTGGCTTGATCACAGGAAAAGTAAAGGAGCGAGGGAGGGCCGCTTTCCAAAAGGTATTGCTTCAGGCCGGGCTCCAAACCCGTGCGCGGCGGATCCAAGATCAGGGCCTGGGCCCGATGATGGGGAAAGTCGGGCTCGGCCAGGGCCTGCTCCGCCGTGCTGTGGCGCACGTGATGGGAACTGGTTTTGGATGAGGGGAAATGTCCCTGCAAATTCGCGAAAGCGCGCGGATCGGGTTCGGTGGCCAACAGGGTCGTCCCGCCGTTCGGCAAATCCAGAGCCGAACTCAAAAAACCCGAGCCGGCGTGAACATCCCAAATGCAATCGGGTCGATAAGTCTCCTGAAATCGGCGAACCATACCGAAGAACAAGGGCCAACTGGCCGGATTCATTTGGAAGAACTGATCGGCCTCGATGTTGGCCTCGAGGCCGTTCCAAACGAAGGTCAGGCTGGTTTTGCCCCGTTGCCATTTCGTTTTGCCTCTGGACCCGCGATACCGGATGCCGGCCAGGGACGGCTCGCTTCTCTTCAGCAGAGACAACAGCTTTCCCTTCTGCGCTTCCCTGCCGACCCAATCCAGCAGGACCTCATGACTGTCGGGGGCCACCGCGAAGTGGATTTCTCCTTTGAAGTGAGCCTTTTGCGACCACTCGCGCATGGTTGGCAGCAAGTCGGTCAGGGCATCGGGAAGTACGTGGCAGACTCGAATGGTTTCGATGATTCGGCTTCCTTCGCCGTAAAAACCGAGAAAACCTCCATTTGCGTGAAACTTCCCTCGGAAGCGCGAGGCCTCGCGAGAAAAAGAGTGGATTTGCAACGGGACGTTGGCCAACTTTCCGATGCGGGCGAGCGCATCGTTGACGAATTCGGATTTGAGCCCGGCCTCGGCTTCGGGATGCACATGGAGAAGCTGGCATCCACCACAAGGACCCGCATGTGGACAGGCTGGCGTGATTCGAGCTTCCGAAGTTCGAACTCGCTCGCGTTTGATGGCCCACTGAACTCCTTTTTTTCGTACGGCTTCCGTGAGGTTGTAGCGTTCTCCCGGCAGGGCGCCGGGAACGAACACAATGGCGCCCGAGCTGTCGCGGGCCATGCCGCAGCCGTTATTCAGCAGTTTTTCGATGTCGATGATTTCAGCGTCCATGTGGGTCCTTTGAGAGCTGGGTTGGGGCCTGCCGGGTTCGGAATCTAAATCATTATTATAATCCTCATCCTGGCTTGGTGGATCGATAGACCCGAATCACCTGAATCGACACCCGAGAAGCGTCGATTGTGTGGTATTTCCGTCCACGGTCGGGTTCTGTTCTCCTCGTCGAAGGGTATCCACAATGCGGCGACATCGCGTTGGACGACACTTTGGAATGGGCCCGGCAACTGGCCGTTCTGGTACTGACATCATAATAAGGTTTACACGGCTTTTACGATTCGGTCCGCACCAAAAGTCCGAAAACCCATGGCACCCAATGTGTTGTTGGTTCGAACCCTGGAGCGCCCATTTTTCGAGCTTTGCGGTTAATGACCTAATCTTGTCTTTTAAAAACCTATCGATGTAAACATCATGGCTATTTGGGATCTAGGTTGGAACTCAATAATAGTCATATGAGGTGATTTTTTGTGGAGATTTATCAAATAAGTTAGACCGTTTTTAGTGTTTTTGACAGATTTTTGCTGTGGAAATCTCGCTGGAGGCGCTATTTTGGTGATTCTAGACAAGAATTGCCAAAATGTCTTTAACGTGTTGAAAGTAATGTGGTTGTTACTTGCCGGCAGGTCGGTTGTCTCTTTGGCGGAATCTGGATTGTATCTGAATCGGCGAATGTTTGAATTCTGGCATAAACAATTGAAAAAAAACCGCTTGTGTGAATGGTTCGCGATCTGTGGTCGATGCCTCGGGGCCTCGCCCTCCTTTTTCGAGCTGGCACATCGGTTGCAATCTCCGGCACGCCTTAGGGGTGTGGTCTGAGCGCCACGACCCGAATCACAGCGCCACATTAGAGAAAAGAGGATATTGGGAAGTGAAATGAAGCAGTTGAAAGTACAATTCACCATGCTCCTTGTCTTCCTGGTGATGCCCCTGATTTCAATGAAAGACGCGAATCTTTCGGCCGATCCTTTGCTGCCCATTCCGGTTTCACCGCCAACGTTTCAAGCGTTTCCGATGGACCACTACGACGACCTGACCTTTCGCATCGCGGAAGTCCTCGCAGAACGCAAGTTGGGTTCGTCTCAACAAGAATTGCTCGATCTCGGGCAGCTCATTTTAGAAAAATCAGTCGAAATCGATGTGCCGCCTTCTCTGTTGCTGGCGCTGATCGACGTGGAATCGACCTTCAATCCCTGCGCCCGGTCCGGTAAGGGTGCCAAGGGTTTGATGCAGGTCATGCCGAATCGCATCCTCGGCGTCGAGGAAGTGGCTGACCAATTCGCCTTCAGCCAACACCTGTTCTACGATCCACATTGGAACATCCAATTCGGTGCGGATTACCTCGGATACCTGATCGAACGGTTCGGCGATCTGGACGTGGCTCTTGCGGCCTACAACCAGGGCCCGACCCGAGTTGCCAGTAAGTTGCGACGCCGCACTTTTCGCGGCAGTCGTTATGCCCGTCGCGTGTTGGCGAAAGAAAAAATCTATACCTCTCGGATGTAGGCGGCCGTTTCGGGAAACCAAGCGACGCGAACCGCCCCTGTCTCGAATAGGCCGATGCCACTTGCCGGATCGGCCTTTTTTATGCCTGGGAACCTGTAGCGGGAACCTACGCGCAATACCGCTATCTGCCTCTGCCGCCTCCGTAGCGCGCCAGTATGGGACCCTGATGCGCGTGGCAAATGGCGATCGCGAGGGCGTCGGCCACATCGTGGGGTTTGGGGACATCCGGAAGATTCAACAACAGGCGCACCATTTCCTGGATTTGCTGTTTCTCGGCACGACCGTTACCGCACACCGCCTTCTTGACCTCGGTCGGCGCGTATTCGCCCAGTGGAATCTGGTGCTTGGCCGCGGCCAGGATGACCACCCCGCGCACGTAGCCGAGCTTGAGCGCCGAATTGAAGTTGACCCCGTGGAATACCTTCTCCAGGGCCAGAGCGTTTGGTTTGTGCTCCCGTATCAGGGCCTCTACTTGGTCCTGGAGGGCGAGAAGCTTGTCGCCCAACGCCTGGATCTTGTTCAGGCGAATCGGGCCCGCTGCGATCAATCGGTTGCGGTTTCCCTGGGATTGGATGATCCCGTAACCCGTGATCTGCGAGCCCGGGTCGATGCCGAGCGTGATCAACTGAGCGCCGATTCGTCGAAATCGGCGTTGTTCCAGACGTTTTGCACGTCGTCGTTGTCTTCCAGCTTCTCCATCAGCTTGATCACCTTTTCGAGGGTCTCGCCCTCGATGGTCATCTCGGTCTTGGGAATCATCTCCCATTTGGCCGACTCGACCTCGATTTTCATGCCCTCGAGTTGCTCACGCACCGCGTGAAGCTCTTCCGGCGCGGTCAGGATGCCCCAGAATTCACCGGCTTCCTCGTAATCGTCGGCCCCGGCTTCCAGCAGGGTTTCCGTCAGGTCTTCTTCCGACTGGGACGACTTGGGGATCTGGATGTAGCCCTTCTTGTCGAACTGCCAGGCAACCGATCCCGCTTCACCCATGTTGCCGCCGGCTTTGGAGAACGTACTGCGGATTTCGGGGGCGGTTCGATTGCGGTTGTCGGTCATGCACTCCACCAGAAAAGCGACGCCGCCCGGTCCGTATCCTTCATAGGTGATCTCTTCCAATTGCCCCGCGTCGGCGCCGGTGGATTTATCGATCGCGCGCTTGATATTGTCGTTGGGCATGGAAATTTTGCGAGCGGCAACGATCGCGGCCCGCAGACGTGGGTTCGCATCGACGTCGGGCCCGCCCATTCGTGCGGCGACCGTGATCTCCTTGGCCAGCTTGGTGAAGACCTTCGCTCTTTTGGCATCCTGACGGGATTTGCGATGCTGAATATTTGCCCACTTACTGTGACCAGCCATGTTCTCTCCTTGGCGGTTCGCCCCTATCTTCGTGCAGGCGATCCTTGATGTTCACCGGAGCTGTGCGTGGCGGCTTGACATAGGGAGCCACTCGCTCTCGGCTTCATCGGGGCCGAGGGTCATCGCCTTTCCGGTCTCGTGTCTTTGACGCAAGCTATACTAGCGGATGCGAACTGGAGATGACAAGCTTTCTGACGCTGCTGAAAAGTTTCGCCGAAAAGAGCCGCTCGAGGGTGGGAGAGGGGGGCCCACTGGTTCTTCGAGTCGGTTCGTTTTTGGGGCGGTGAGCGGTCACGCTCGCGTTGCGTCGCTTGTGTCGTCGAAGCCGGAAAAGAGGCGCTTCAACCTATTTTGACTTTCGTTCGAGGATGGAGTTCCGCCAAGAGTTTGCGCTGATTGTCTTCGTTGGGGTGGTTGTAGACCTGGGTGGTCGTGATCGAGCTGTGACCCATGATGTATTGGACGTAACGAAGGTCGACACCGCTCTCCATGAGCAGGGTCGCCACGGTGTGGCGGAAAGTGTGGGGTGTGATCTTGCGTTTGATGCCCACTTTCGCCGCGTATTTCTCCACGAGAATGCGAATGGATTGATCGGAGATCTTGCGGTTGTGCTTGTTGATGAAGAAATATTCCTTGTCCTTCAAGTCGTGATGGAAGGTCGACCGGTAGTTTTGAAGTGCCGACAATGCCTGTTGGCTGACGATCGGGATGTTGCGCTCGCGGTGACCTCGCCCGTTGACGCTGATGACCTTGTGATCGAGGTCGACATCCTCGTGCCTGAGGTCCGAAATTTCGGAGACTCGCATTCCTGTGGAAAAAAGCATTTCAAAGATTGCAATGTCTCGTATTAAAATTTTACAAGCAAACAGACTTGTGCGTTTTAGGAAATCTCGTTGTTCGTAGAGGTATTTGAACAACTCCTCGATTTCATCGATGGTTAAAACATGTGGTAATGCTTTGTCTTGTTTGATGTCCACTTTCATTTTGCGAAATGGACTGACAACGATTCTGTCTTCGAATTCGATGAAATTGAAAAAAGCTCGTAGTGTGGCAACCTTGCGTTTGATAGTCTTTGGCTTAGCCTCAGAATACAACTCATTGAGATAACCGCTGACGACTTTTTTATCTATCTCTTTTAACTTGATGATGTGGTGGTTATCCTTTAAATATGCAACGAATTGTTTTAGGTCGATCCCGTACGCTTTTAGCGTTTTGTCGCTTAATTTTTTTTCGTGGCGACAATGATGCAGGAAATCAGTTATCGCCTTCTGAATCGCCTTCATGTCTCGCTCCAACGCATCCTTCCTATAAAAGCTTAATGCTCTCGAATTATAGGGTTTATTTGCTGTAAATCAACCAAATAATGAATGCAAGGTTAAATTTTCCTCGTGATCCATTGGTTCTTTTAGATCTTACGCTTACTTCAGAGTCCCACATTTAAAGATAATGTTTTTACTCTTTGCTAGGCATGCTGATTCTTTTCATTGCGTTCTGTTTTATGTGGACCTATGTGATTTCTGGTAGCCTTCTTTTCGACAAATAGTTCGTTTTCTTTTTCTTGTTAACCGGCTAGGGTCTTTCGGCTTTTGATGCTCACCAAGCCATTTGTCGGAAAGGTCTTCCCCGAGTCGGCCAGAGGTCTCGATGGACGTTTTGTCATCGCTCCTTGGTGCCCGATTACCGTGAATCGATCCCCATTTGGGACCCAAATACGCGAAAAACCCTCGAATCCCCGATTCAATTCCTCACTTCCGAACGACTTCGTGTGGGGCTGTGAATTTTTTTTTCGAACAAGGACTTCGACGGGATTCATGTTGCACTTTTGTCCAGGTCATCTCCCTTTCTACAAACGTGAAAAATCACACACAGGTGCCACAATTCCTGTTACCCTTGCAGGTTTGTTCAGGCCTCGGTTGCCGCGAGGAATTTTTAGCGCACATCGCCGATTTTCTTCTCGCGAAGGGCAAGCGAAACCGTTCTGAACCGAGGTCGATCGATGGTCGCGACCGAGGTTGGGACCGGGATCGTGAGCGGCCGGTCGACCTGCGCGGATTTTACGGAATTTGCAGGCTGGATGGGTCGTGATCGAGACCTTCGAAAATTCGAATCGAGCACCGAGCATGAGCGCCATACCCAAGCTGACTTCCCGCATCGACAGAGGATTCCGTGGCCGGGTTTCCCGGAACGTTTCATCCACCGCTACCCCAACCTCGCGGAACTCGGATGTAGTGGCTCGATCGGCTGGTAAGGTAGGCCGCGGCCGATCGAGGGTCTGCGATGCACCGTTTGCGGCCGCGATTCGTGTCCCTGTCTGCCTTCTTCGAGCTCGCGATTCGGCGCCGACCGAGTCGCGATCGATTCTTCTCTGCCGGGAACCCAGGTCGTGCGATGCTTGGGTCACCACCATACCTCAGTTCTTTGGGCCCTTGCGCCCGGGCAAGCTCGCGTTTGATGACGGGCTTTCCCATGTCACCACAAGCTAAGGAGTACACCCCATGTCACAAGAATTGGTTACCGTAGCTAATGCCCTGGTCGCGCGCGGCAAAGGCATTCTGGCTGCTGATGAGAGTTTTCCCACCATTGCCAAGCGTTTCAAGAGCATCGGGTTGGAATCTACCGAAGAATACCGTCGCGACTATCGCCACATGCTGTTTACCGCTCCGGATTTCAGCCAGTACGTCAGCGGTGTCATCCTTTTCGATGAAACCCTTCGCCAAAAGGCTGCCGACGGAAAGCGTCTTGCCGACATCCTGGCCGATCAAGGGGTGATTCCCGGTATCAAGGTGGATGCGGGCGCCAAGCCGCTGGCCGGATTCGAGGGTGAAACGGTGACCGAAGGCCTCGACGGTCTGCGCGGCCGCCTGGCCGAATACAGGGAACTCGGCGCCAAATTCGCCAAGTGGCGGGCCGTGATCAACATCGGCGAGGGATTGCCGACCCGTTTCGCGCTGGAAGCCAACGCGCACGCCCTGGCTCGTTACGCCGCCTTGTGCCAGGAAGCGGGAATCGTTCCCATCGTGGAGCCCGAAGTGCTGATGGACGGCAATCACGATCTGGCTCGTTGCCAGGCCGTGACCGAAGAGATCCTGGTACTGGTCTTCGCCCAATTGAAAGCCCACAACGTGTTGCTCGAGGGCATGTTGCTCAAGCCCAACATGGTCATTTCCGGTAAGGGTGCCGCTGATCGCGCCGGTGCCGAGGAAGTTGCCAAGGAAACCGTCGCTACCCTGAAACGTTGCGTTCCCTCGGCCGTTCCGGGGATCGTCTTTCTGTCCGGCGGCCAGTCTTCGGTCGAAGCCACCGAGCACCTGGACTTGATGAACAAGTTGGGCGACCTGCCTTGGGCTTTGTCATTCTCCTATGGTCGGGCACTGCAGGAAGATGCCCTGAAGGCATGGCAGGGTCAGAGCGGCAATGTCGCCACCGCCCAAGCCGTTTTCCGCCACCGCGCCAAAATGAATGGGGTTGCCGCCACCGGTGGCTATTCCAGCCAGTTGGAAAACGCGTCTTGATGGCGCTTTGATCGCCATCCCATCGATCAGCCAGGAGAGGTTCAGGCACTCCTGGCTGATTTTCGTTTGGGGTCGAAGCACGGAGGGAGCACGGGGGTAGCACGGGCGTAGCACGAGCGTAGCGCGCTGGACGCGTGGATGCACCGTGCGCACCACGTCACGAGAACTCGACTTTTTTGTGGGATTTCGGCCTCTTGTGCTCTACTTGATCAAGACACAGTGTGTTCATCATCGCCGCGGATGTTCCCGGCAGACGTCATCGGCCCAGTGATTTCTCGGGCCACATTTCCAACCAGAGTTGTTTCATGTCCAAAAAAAAGAAGAAAAGGGTCTCCGGTGGGGGAAGCGCCGCATCGGTGATGGCCAGCGAACCGAGGCCCGCCGCCAAAGCCAGGCGGTCTTGGCTCGTGGGGTTGCTGGTCGTCGGTGTCTTGGCGGCAATCGCCGCGCCCTTGGTGTTTCAGGAAGAAACCACCCAGACGGCCGGGATCTCCCAAACGCCGACTCGATATCGGTTCAAGGTCGTTCGTAAAATCCCCCACGATCCCCAGGCCTACACCCAGGGTCTCCTGGTACACGAGGGCCATTTCTACGAGAGCACGGGATTGAATGGACAGTCCAGCGTGCGTCGTTTGGATCCCGACAGTGGTTCGGTCCTCCTCCGCCGGGATCTCGATGCCCGCTATTTCGGCGAAGGTCTCCACTTTTATCGCGGTGTGCTGATGCAGTTGACGTGGCGGGCAGGGGAATTGTTGATCTACGACAGCGCCAGTTTGGAGCCCTTGCGGTCATACCGCTATCAAGGCGAGGGGTGGGGTCTCACCGGCTCCGGAGACCAGTTGTTCCGCACCGATGGTACCAGCCGGCTCCACGTTCACGATGCCGGGGATTTCTCCCTGTTGCGATCGGTGACCGTCCGCCAAGGTGGTCGCGAAGTCGGTGGCCTGAACGAGTTGGAATGGATCGACGGGCGCGTTTGGGCCAACGTCTACGGCACCAACCGCGTCGTCATCATCGATCCGGAAAAGGGTGACGTCACGGGGTCGATCAACTTTTCCGGTTTACTCGAGCGCCAGGATCGCCATGGACGCGAAGATGTACTCAATGGGATTGCGCACGACAAGGCCACCGGCCGCATTTTCGTGACCGGAAAACGATACGCCTTCATTTACGAAGTCGAACTCGAGCCGCTGTCTTCGGAGGGGTGACACATGAAAAAAATGGACGTGGCCTTGTTTGCCATAATTGCATCGTTCACCGTGGGTCTCTCCCAGGTGGGTAGTTACCTGGTCAATGCCAACTTGGCACAACATCAATCCGTGCAGGTGTTTTCGTTTTTGCACTTCACCCATGTCCGCAACATGGGCGGCATTTTCGGCATCATGCAAGGTAAGGGTTGGGTTTTCGCGACCCTGTCCTTTCTGGTACTGGCCGTCCTGGTGACCTACATCTGCATGGCACGCAACATTCGCCGTTACGAATACATTTGCTATGGCTTGATCGTGGGCGGTGGTGCCAGCAACATCCTGGATCGGTTCATCTACGGCTCGGTCGTGGATTTCATCGACGTTCGGGGCATTTCCTTCTGGCACTACATCTTCAACACGGCCGACGTGATGATTCACTTGGGCATTTGGCCGCTGGTCTTGATAAGCCTCTTGTGGCACCAGAAAGAGGAAAATGGCGGGAAGGAAGGGGAGCGGCCGGCCGCCGGCTAGCGTCCATCGCCAACCAGTGTTTTTTTGAATCGGTTCCCCGCACGCGACCGAATTGCCGGATTCCCGATGCGAACAGGCTTCGGCAGCCAGTCTATCGCTTCAGCTATTCACTTGGGGACACGTATCTCGCCGAGACCTGGCGCCTGGAAGTCGTTTCCGCGCCGAGTCCGGCGAAATGGCTTGTGTCGCTCTTCATGTGTCTGGACGATCACCGGCAGAGCCACCCATAAATACAGAAAAGGAAGGCCTTTCGACCTCCCTTTTGAACGCTGTGAGTTCTTTTGATGCGACGCGGCGATGGCCGGTCGGCAGCTATGTCAGTCGAGCAGTGACTTCGCGGTGTTGGCCAGGTTTTCGGCGGTCAATCCGTATTCGGTCAAAATACGACCGGCCGGCGCCGAGGCACCGAATTGATCGACACCGACGACGGCACCCTTGCGGCCGATCCATTTCTCCCAGCCGAAAGAGCAACCCGCTTCGATGGCGACGCGAACATCCACGTCGGGAGGAAGTACGGCATCGCGATAGTCCTGGCCTTGGGCCGCGAAGAGTTCCCAGCTCGGCATGGAGACGACGCGCGCGGCAATGCCTTCCTCTTCGAGTAGTGTCTTGGCGGCCAGCGCGGTGTGAACTTCCGCACCGGTACCGATGAGGATCACGGCGGGTTTTCCGTCTTTTGCCTCGGACAGGGTGTAGGCACCTTTGGCGACGCCGGATGCCGATTCCAGGGTGCTGCGGTCCAGGGTCGGCAGGTTCTGACGGGACAAGACCAGGTTGATCGGGCTGCCCTCATGGCCCATGATCACGCGCCAGGCTTCGGCGACCTCGGTGGCGTCCGCGGGGCGGATGACCACGTTGTTGGGAATGGCGCGAAGAGAGGCCAGGTGCTCCACCGGTTGGTGGGTGGGGCCATCTTCGCCCAGCGCGACCGAATCGTGGGTAAAGATGAAGATGGGGTTCAGGTGGCACAGGGCCGCCAGGCGGATCGCGGGTCGCATGTAGTCAGAAAAGCAGAAAAAGGTCGCGGTGTAGGGGCGGATTCCGCCGTGATAGGCCATCCCGTTGGCGATGGCGCCCATGGCATGCTCGCGGACACCGAATTGAATGTTGCGACCGGCGCCGGTGCGGCCGTCGAAGAGCTCGGCGCCCTTGATGCCGGTTTTGGTGGAACAGGAGAGGTCGGCATCGCCGCCGAGCAGCCAGGGGATTTCGGCCGCGACCGCGTTGAGCACGGTGCCGGAGCTGGATCGTGTGGCCACCTTGTCTCCTGCGTTACCGGTGGGCAAGTCGGCATCCCAGCCTTCGGGAAGATCGCCCGTATGGGCCATACGCCATTGCTCGGCGAGTTCGGGAAAGGTCTTGCCGTAGCGCTCGAACATTTCGGTCCAGGCTGCTTGGGCCTCGCCACCCTTGGTGAGTGCCTCGCGGAAATGGGTGGAGGCCGCTTCCGGAACGCTGAACGGCTCCGTCTCCGTCCAGCCCAGTGCCTTCTTGGTCAGCTCGATTTCCCCATCGCCCAGCGGCGCGCCGTGGGCCGCCGACTTGCCGGACTTGTTGGGAGAACCGTAGCCGATCGTGGTCTTGACGATGATGAGGGAGGGTTGCTCAGCGATGGTCTTCGCATTGGAGATAGCGACATCCAGGCCTTCCAGGTCGGTGTCTCCGTCTTGAACGGTTTGAACGTGCCAGCCATAGGACTTGTAGCGTTGGGCCACGTTTTCCGTGAAGGTGTTGGCGGTGGGACCGTCGAGGCAGATGTCGTTGGCGTCGTAGAGGTAGATCAGTTTACCGAGTTGAAGGTGTCCGGCCAATGAGGCCGCTTCCGCCGAAATGCCTTCCATGAGATCGCCGTCGCCGACCAGGGCATAGGTAAAGTGGTTCACCAACTCGAAATCCGGTCGGTTGAAATGGTGCGCCAAAGCGCGCTCGGCGATGGCCATGCCCACCGCGTTGGCCGTGCCCTGTCCCAGGGGACCTGTGGTGGCCTCGACGCCCGGGGTCATGAACGATTCCGGGTGGCCGGGGGTCTTGCTGTGCCATTGGCGAAACTGCTTGATGTCATCCAGGGTCAGATCGTATCCGGTGAGATGCAACAGGGCGTAGAGCAACATGCTGCCATGACCGGCGGATAGGACGAACCGGTCCCGATTGGACCATTTGGGGTCGGCAGGGTTGTGGTGCAGGTGCTTTTGCCACAGCGTATACGCCATGGGCGCCGCGCCCATGGGCAAACCGGGATGTCCGGAATTCGCTTTTTGGATAGCGTCGATGGCGAGCGTGCGAATCGTGTTGATGCACAACGTGTCCAGGTTTTGTCGATCGGTCGTCATGTAAGGCTCCAGTCCATTGAGGTGGTGGGGATTCGGGCTTCCTTGCCTAGTGTCGAAGTGATACCCCGATAGTCCGGGAGCACTGGCGGTGGATGATCCGGCAAGGTTTTTCAGGGGTTTGGTGACGGCGCCGTGTCACGCCGGCATGTCACGCGAGATGAGAAACCTAGCGGCTGGGGAGTCGTTTCGGGGGATAGCCTGGCGCCTCTCGAATCGTCCAGCCCCTAGCCCTGAGCAAAACCTTGCATTAAACCACGTATCGGGAACTCAGGCCAGTTGCTATCTTTTCGTTTCCCAAATCGGGACTTTATTTATAAGGTTGTGTCGAATCCGGGAAACCGAACTTCGGCAGCTCTGCGAGTTGCTGTTCGGAACCGATTCCCGGGCCGGCTCCCAGGGGATCCGGGATCGAAGATCCGCCTGGTCGATGTCCTTCTGGGAATCGCGGAATTTTGGAGCCGTTCCTCGGACGCGGTCAGTTCCCCAATGCAGCATGGTATCGGTCGTAAGGGATCTGGTCCCAGTTGATTGGCTGGTGATCGGCCGTCTGCCGAGGTTCGGCGTCTCGAGGTCGATGCCCTGCTCATCGAGGCAGACCCACTTGGCCGCGACGATCTAACCGCATTCTGGATGGCACCAAGGAGTTCCGCTTGTTCGAAACGATCCGTCACACGATGTTCCAGAATCCACGCTATGGCCGCCTCGAGCCTGCCGCTCCCATGATTCCCTCACCGGGTATGCGCCATCCGTGGATCCGATCCTGTGCGATCGGCCTCGCGACGCTGGCGCTATCGCTTCTCTGTGGCTGCAGCGGTTTGAGCCGCGTTCCGGTGGAGATCGACGATGTGTTTCGCACAACAGACCGCGAAGTCTACGTCTTCGAGGGGGACCTGGTCGAAGTGCGGCTGGAGGTGTTTCCCCGCGACGCGCGGTTGGCCTGGCGGTTCGAGAACAAATCCCGGCAGGAGCTTCGGATCTTCCACGAACACTTGAGCTTGAACATGGCAAACGATTCGGAAAACTATACTTTGTGGGGCGCCCCTCGGCGTCCGCACTACCGGATTCCCCCGATTCTGTTGGAGCGGGGAAAATTTGTGTCGCTGACTTATCCGATCAAATACAACAGCCCGCTATGGCCGTTCAAACCGGAAGGGCAACGGTGGACCCTGAACTTCGACGTCTTCGAGGCGATACCCGGAGAAGTGCGCCCGACGGGGCTTGACGGTGCCGCGAAACCCGCACCCATACAGCGAATCCGGCTCGGTTTCGATCCCGACCCAGATGGGGAAGTGTTGGATAAATCGGGGAGAAAAGACGAATGAAATGCAAGGTGGAGCAATAAAAAATTGCATTTCAGCCGAGAATGGAATTAATATTGTGTAACGTTTACATTCGTGTACTGGTGTTTTCAGGGTATTTTCTTGACGTGTGCGCTTGGCTGTCGGATGGTCCGAATCAGCCCGGCAGCCCGATAACGAGTCCCCGTTCAAAAAAACTTAAACCCTCTTAAAGCTTGGTTTTAAAGACAGTAATGTGGTTTCGGCGAGCTGAATCGTGTAAGTTTTTCATGGCATGCCTATTGCTCTCCTCGCCAATCACCTTTATACTTTGAAAAAAAATGATGAGGCCTCCGTGTAATTCTTGTGAAAAGCATCTTTCATTTCTGAGAAACCGCCCGAGGCTCTTTCATTTTTGACGAATCAAGGCTCTTCGTAAGGCTCGACAGCCTTTTACACTCTTCTCGTATTCCAGCGGGGTTTGACCTTGAGCTTCGGTTGGAATCACCCAGCATCCTGTTTAATCAGTAGAGGTCTACCACCTACAATCCCACAGTCAATCAGCATGAGACCGTTAGTCGCTCCACAATTCAACCGCTCCACAATTTTTTTCATGTCGTCGAATGGGAAATGGGGGAAGAAAGGATGTCCAAAATAAAGTTTATAGTAGGTGTATTGGTGGTCAGCTTGTCGCTGCCGCTGTTTTCTCAAGATGCCAATCTTCATCTCGCCGCAATGGAGGGCAACGCCGGAAAAGTCAAGGCAGCCATTGCGGGAGGTGCCAATGTCAACAGCACCATGTCCGGGGGATGGACCCCGCTCATGATCGCTTCCAAGTACGGAAAATCCGCCGTGATTACCGCTCTACTCAAAGGCAATGCCGATATCAACATGACCAATGACAGTGGCAATACCGCGCTGAACGTGGCCGTTGTCGCGAACGACGTCCAGGCTGTCAAGATTCTGTTGACCCATGATGCCCGCATCGACATTCGCAACAATCAAGGGCTCGATGCCTTTGAGATCGCTCGAGTGATGAATCGAGAAGAAATTCTCAAGCTTCTAGAAGACCATCAAGCGCAAAAAGGTAGTTGATTTTCCCCCCTTCTCTTCGATTTTTCTTTCGTGAAAAACCGTTCCCGCCCCGGCCGGAACGGTTTTTCGCGTTTATGGGGTCGATCCTTCGGGTTCGGCCACCAGGTGAACGAACAGGTGGATTTGATCTTGGTTGGCTACCGCGCCGAACGCGGCCGAGTAGGGTTTGATTCCAAAATCCGTGAACTTCATTTCTCCGACGATCCGAACGATCAATTTCCCCTCTTCGATGGTCAGGGTGGCCGGGAACGGCTTTTTGACGGTTTGATCCTTGATGGTGATCGCGATCTCGACCGAATGGGTAAAGGTCTGGGTGCCCACCGTTTTTTCACGTTCTTCGATGCCGATGATCTCCGCTTTGATCGAGGGGTATTTGTCCGCCTGTAGTTGCTTCTTGCCCAGCATGGACTTTCGGATCTTTTTGCGATTGCTCTCCGATTGCTCGCTGAAGTCTTCCTCGGCAAAAGCCAGGTCCTTCAAGATCGGCGTCCATCGTTTGGCTTCGGCCGATTCGTCGGCCTGGAGTTTTTGGACGTCGATGGTGAACGCGATGCGTGTTTGGAGCAGATCGTCCGGCTGGCATTGGATTTCGGCCTGGTAATCGGTGGCGTGGACGAAGTGGTTGTGACCGAGGCTTTCGATCAGGCCGGCCTTGTGGGTGACGATGGAGAGCACGCTGTCCGCCGTCACGACCCGATAATCGGCGGCGTGGGCGTATCCGGTGAAAAGCCACAAGAGAGCGATGGTCATCGAGGAGCACGAAATACTGCGGATCATCAAGCAACCTTTGCGAGGACGAGTGTGGCGCTGTATGGGTGACGCCGAGGTTTGGGAGGTGGCTCTTGTTCGGAAACGCGAGATGCGAGGTAGGCAATGTCGGGTGGGGAAATCAGCAGGGATTATAGCTAAGTTTTTAGATGAATAAAGTTGAGCTAGGCCACATTCTGGTGTCTTTCCATGATCTCACGGCTGGGACCCTCATGCGTTGCTTTTGTGGATGTGGAATGTCAGAATAAATCACTTTTTGTCGAACCATCTGTATGTAATCACGATGATGGCATCCCCGGATGACCGTTATCGCATGGATCTTTCTCCGAGGCGACCGTTGAGTCCAGCACATAGCCCGCAAGACAAGCAAGACCCAACGAGCCTCGATGACGGGCGACTCCCGGCGATCGCCGCCACGGCGATGGTATTGCCCGGCGGGTTTCGGTGGAAGGACCTGCGAGAGGGTCGATCGGCGGTTCGCTTTTTGGGAGATACCTTCCCCGTGGCGGTCGGCGCGCCCGTGACCGAGTCGCTGCGGGTTCCCGAGCACTTTCCCTACGACATCATGCCGCGCGGGCTCTTGTTGGCGGTCGAGGCGTTGCGCCGCCTGGAATACGATAGCGAAAGAAGGTTCGGCCTGGTCCTCGGTTTGCCGAGTTTGTTCAGTGAAACGGAATACGTGGAGCACATGCTGGTACACCGTCATGACGAGGCCGAGATGGGGCCGATGATGGGCTTCGCGTTTGGGAATCCGCTGGACTACCTCGCGGGATTCGCCGGTGCGCGCGGGCCGGTGCTGCGTGTGGATTCCGCCTGCGCCACGGGCAACGACGCCCTGATCGCGGCTTGCCGGTTGCTCGAAGCCGGCACCGTGCGCGACGTGTTGGTAGTGTGTGCCTCGTCCATGCTCAATCCGGTCGGGCTGGCCCTGTTTCACAACCTCAAGGCTCTGAACGATCGCAGCGATCTCGAGGCGAGTTGCCCCTTCGATGCACGCCGGCGCGGGTTCGTCATGGGCGAAGGGGCCGCCGCCCTGTGGTTGACCGTGGATCCTCCCCGGAGCCAGGTGGAAGGATTCGTCTGCGGTTACGGTTCCAGCATGAGCGGCGTACATTTCGTCGATCTCCCCGAGGACTTGACTCCCGTCGAAAGGGCCTGCCGGGCAGCCTTGAGGTGTGGAGAAGTGCCTTCGTACGTCTCGGCACATGGGACCGCCACCCAGGCCAATGACGCGATGGAAACGCGGCTTCACCGGTCGCTTTTCGGTGAACGGGCCGAATCGATTCCGCTGAGTTCGATCAAATCGATGATCGGCCATTGTCTCGGTGCAGCAGCCTTGATCGAGGCAATCGTCTGCCTACATGCCCTCAACGAGCAAATCGCCCCGCCGACCATCAATCTTCACCGCCCCGACCCTCGCTGCGATTTGGACTACGTCCCTCTTCGGGCACGGCCGATTCGGGGCCGATACGCACTCTCCAACGCCTTCGCGTTTGGTGGTCACAATGCTTCGGTCCTGTTGCGCGGAGCCGCTTTGTGATCGGCGTGGTCGCAGCGGCCGCGGCGTTGTCCGATCCGCCGAGCGGGTCTCCCGTGTTGGATACCGAATGGGTGGGTCCCGTTCCACGAGACCACAAGACGCGAGCCCCGGCCACGCTCTATGCGTTGAAGGCGGCGGAGCTCCTGGGCGTGGGGGCGTGCACGCTTCCGCTCGTCACCGTCACCGGTCCCACCGGGCCGATGGTCGCCAGTTTCGATCGGGCCTGGCGGCTCGCCGACGGGGGCGAGCTCACCGGGCCGGGTTTCGCCGGGAGGCGTTCGCGACGCATTCATCCCATGACCTTGTTGCGCTCGCTGCAAAACCAGGTACCGGCTTCGCTTTCGATCGAAAGGGGATGGTGTGGACCCTGCCTCAACATTTTCGATCACGATCGACTTTGGCCGTGTCTCATCGCGATGCTGCCAGGCTTGATCGAATCCCATGGGCAGGCCATCCTGCTGCTGGCCCGGGCGGGCAGGGGAGAGGAGGAAGGCGCGAAATTCCGGCACCGGTTTCCTGGCGAGGACAATGTGGAAGGTGCCGTGGCCCTGCTCCTGGGGGATGCCGATCGCGGGCTGGGACAATTGTGCCTCGGGCCGCGGAATACGGGCCTTCGAAACAGCCTCACCGGATTTGATGCGGCCCTGGGTGTGTTCGCGTGTTTGAGCCGGGAAGTGGCCACCGCGGCGTTCGCCCTGGGAATGGCAGGCGCCGAGGATGCGTTGATTTGGACCAAGAACGACAACATCCATCAACAAAACGGATAGGAGATCGACGTGGCGTACATACAGAAAGTGGTAACGGCCTTGCCCCCGGTTCGGCTGGATCAGGAACAGGTCCTGGCGATGGGGCGCCGGATTTTGAAAGGCCGCATTCCCTTCGTGGATCAAGCGTTGAAGTTGATCGCCAATGCGGGTGTCGAAAACCGCCACCTGGTCCGCACGCCGGATGAAATTCTCGACAACGATACGTTGAGCTGGCGCAACGAGGTCTACTCCGAATCGTCGATTCAGCTCGGTGGCGAACTGATGACCCGCATGTTCGAATCGGGGGTGGTCGCTCCCGAAGATGTGGACCTGATCATCACCACCTCCTGTACCGGGTTCATGATTCCTTCCGTCGATGCCTATTTGATCAGCAGGTTTAGACTTCGTCCCGACGTCAAAAGGTTGCCGATCACCGAACTCGGGTGTGCCGCTGGTGCGATGGCACTATCGAGAGCGCACGATTATCTGCGGGCCTTTCCGCATCATCGCGTTCTGATTTTAGCGATCGAGTTGCCTTCTTTGACCTATCGGACCCGCGATTTTCGGGTCGCAAACCTGGTTTCGGCCGCATTGTTCGGCGACGGTGCGGCCGGGGTATTGCTCTCATCCGAGCCTGGTCCCTGTCGCATTCTGGACACGAGGACCCATTTTTTCTACGACACGCCGGAAATGATGGGGTTCGATTTGAGTGAATCGGGTTTCAAGATCATTCTCGACAAGAAAATACCGGGCCTGGTCGCGGAAAAATTTGTCGAACCCGCGCGAGCTTTTGTAAACGATCAGCCCGAGTTTGTGACCGAAGGCATTCAGCACCACCTCTTTCATCCGGGTGGCAGACGCATTCTGGATACCTTGCGCGATGAGTTCGGCTTGAAAGAAAGCCAAGTTGCCGCTTCTCGAAAAGTATTGGCCGAAGTGGGAAATCTATCGTCGGCGAGCGTGATGTGGGTCCTGGACGAAGTATTAAAAACCAGGCCGCATGGAAACGGCCTGATGGCGGCATTTGGACCCGGTTTCAATGCGGAGCTGCTCGCACTGCGTTTCCACACATCGGCGAACGATGTGCCTCGAGGCTGAGTCTGTCGTAAAGAACCTACACTTCACCGGCCGTGCTCAGGACACGGTGAACCAGGAATTGGTCGGCAACCCGAGCCTCCGTCCGAGAACGGAAGAGCTCGGGCAGAAGCGGATCGGCTTCAGGACGTAGCGACCGGTTGCTTCTTGGGTGCCAATTTTTCTTTTTTTACCATCAGGTCTTTCATCACCGGAGAGACCGGATCGATTTGATCGGCATTCTCCAGGTACAGTTTGGCGAGATCCAACAGGGCTTGGATGGCTGAAATCTTCACGCCGCCACGTGCCAGCGACAAACGTTCGATGCAGGCCTTGATCAACAGGATCTGTTCTGGTTCGCGCAGAATGATATTGAGCCGGCTCAAGCTCGTATCTGCTTTTCTTTCTTTTGGCATGGGTCCTCCTGACTTCTCATTGAGATCGAAAGAATCTGTCTCAGATAATCAAATATAAAGAACATTGAATTGACAAAATTCTACGCTAAAAAGGCGAAAAGTGCAGGGCTTTTTTTGAAAAAAGTTAACAAAAAAGCCTGCAATGTGAGAGTCAGGGCTTCTTCAGTCGAGGTGAGCGAGGAAAAATGCCTGATTCATGTCGCAAAATCTGTGTAGATGGTCGTAGTGAACTCGTAATCAAAGAAGGTGTTTTAGGGGGAAATGACGATAAGACTACCCGCTCAAGAGTGTGAATCGGCTCTCGAGTTGACTATTTGGTTGTGTTCCGAAAGAGCGGGAACCCCGTGCGACCTTGTCCAACACGCCATGCTGGACCTACTTCTTTTGCGATGTTTTAAGGACGTGAAACCATAACCTAGCCTTGAAGTACCAGTTTGTGATGCCGCTTACATTTTGTAGGGTTTTTAGGTTGGGGCGATCCTAGACAGCAGACATCGTCGCGGTCGGACCACTTTTATTCGGTGTTGTGTGTGAAAACTTGATATGTTCCCAATCTTAGCGTAAACCCGTTGTTGAGTGAAGGTCTTTTTGACGGGAAATTTTTGGGAACAGGCCGGTCTGGGCCCGCTTTATGTCCGGTACGGGTTCCGCTTGAATGACACATGCGTTACACAATTCCCGAACATATGTTCTGGTGGACGCGAAACAATGCGTGATGAGGCGTCATTCACTTTTGTTTGGGGTGAGGTACCCTCGTCCCGCCCTGCTCCCGCAATCCCTTGTCAGGGGCCGGTTTCGGCGCTTTGGAGACTGGCTCGGGGCTAATATCTCGGCCGCATGTTGAAATAGAACGCGAACTTGATGGGAATCCATGGCTCGTCGATGTGGTCCGGCATCGGCGGCGCCTTGTAGGTCGAGTTGATCGCGTTGAGCGCCGAGACGTCCAGGGGTTCGTGTTCGCTCTGCAGGATCACCGTGGCATCGGTCAGACGCCCGTCCTTGTGAAGCCTGAACGACACCACCGTAACTCCGCTCACTTCGAATTGAGCGATGGTCGGCACCCGCCAATTGCCTTTGACCAGTTGAACCAGCGTCTTGAGGTATGGTCCCAGATCGTGCCCGGCGGTATCCACGCTGAACCCCAGGTTGGGTGCCACCTGTCCACCCGGGTTGTGGTAGCGGCTCCCTCCGGAAAAGGTCGGTGTCGAAGGGGCCGAAGGCTGGGTGCTCATTCTGGCCCATTCCTCCTGGGCCTTCTCCCGAATGTCTTCCAGTTCGGACTTGCTCAGCTTTCGATAGGGTTTGGGGGCGCCTGGCGTCGTGGGCACGTTCCCCACGCTCAGTTCCTGATCGTCGCCCTCGGGTTCGTTCGGCTCGTCCGGCAGCTCCTCGGCGTCGGTGGGTCGTTCGGAGCTGTCCTTGGCCACCTGGGCATCCGCCTCGTTCTCCCGATCCGCGCGCTCTTCCGCGCGAGCCTGTTCTCGGGACTGGGTGTTTTGGCTGGGTTGGCTCGGTGGCGTCGCGGGTTGCGCGGGGGACGCGGAGGCCTGAAGCTGTTCGGGCTTCGGCTCGGTCAGTCGATCGGCATTTTTGAGCTCGTAGGTGTTGCCCTCGGATACGGGATCCTGGCTGTCCTGTTCGGTCGGCTCCTTTTGGGCCGATTTCAGGATGCGGTTGGCATCCGAGAAAAAGCGGGCGTCGGGATTCTCGTCCACCTGGTCCTGGGCATCGTCCATGAAGCGGAACGTCATTTCGCGGGTTTCTTCTTCCTGCTGGAGGCGAAGCGTTTCCAGCTCGGCCGACGTCAATTCGAAGGGGCGTGTCTGTTGCGCACCCAAAAACAAAAGCAGCAGGATCAACAACGCCGGCAGCAGCGCCTTGGTAATGGTAAATCTCGGTTTCGCCTCTTCGCGAAATACGATGGGTGGTGGATGATGCGTCATGTAAGGGAGGTGGTCGATCCTTTGAAGCTCTTTCGGCGCGGCATGGTGCGAACAATCTTTGTCAAAACTGAACGTTGGGCCGGCCCTCGGTGTTGCCCGCTTGCTGGATGAGATCATACCTCATGGGGGCATTCGCATCCAAACCCGCATCGACGAAACACTCGGTGAACCGTCGTGCGTCCAGATCCGCCGCAGACGGGTACCGATTCCACGGGGCCAATCACCATCGGAAAGGCGTCAGCGAATCAGGGAACCGCCGTTCACGTTGACCACCTCGCCCTGAATGTGGCGCGCCAGGGAAGAGGCGAGGAACACCACGACGCCCGCGATGTCGCGCGGGCTGGCGATGCGGCGAAGGGGAATCGATTGCTCGATCGTTTGGCGGTAGGTGGGATCGCCGAACACGTGTTTGGTCATGTCGGTATCGACCCAGCCGGGTGCCACGCAGTTGACGTTGATTCCGTGGTAGCTCAACTCGGCGGCGAGGGATCGCGTCAGGGCGATGATGGCTCCTTTGGAGGCCGCGTAATGGGCGTGGAACGCTTCTCCGCGAATGCCGGCCGTGGAACTGATCAGGATGAGATTGCCGCTTTTTTTGGCCTTGAAATGACGCGCCGCGAGCTGGGAAATGAAAAAGGCCGAATCCAGGTTGTTTGCCGCGGTTTCCCGCCATTGATCCAGCGTCATTTCGTCGATCGGTGCGCGGTGCCATATCCCGGCATTGGCGACCACGATGTCGACTTTGCCCAGCTTTTGGGAGCTTTCCTGAAAAAAGCGTTCGCAGGCCTTGGCATCGGTCATGTCACAGGCCAGAGACAACACCTCGCGACCCTTGCGCTTGATTTCACAGATCGTATCCTCGGCCGCACGGTGGTCCGATCGATAGCTGAAGGCCACATCCGCACCGGCCTCGGCCATCATGATGGCGATGGCTCGTCCAATGCCTCGCGAGCCACCGGTAACCAGGGCGATTTTTCCATGAAGATCAATCACCGAATTCGACCTCCCGTACTCGATGCCAAAACGGGTCGTGGCCTTGGCAGGGCGGTACGTTGTCGTTCTCTTTTTTCCAGGGAAGTATCTAAACCTAACACAATTTCACATCCGCGCCAACTCTCGAGGCGGCTCTTTGTGGCGCGGGTGACGCGACCCGTGGAACGCCGGCCGCCGTTTACGGGAGTGCGGATCTCTATCGAAACGTGAGGCTTACGATCAGCGGAACATGGCCTTGCGGCGCATCCGCATATGGGGTGGGGCTTCCTGCTGAACGCGCGGCGGGCGCTCCAGCATGAACTGGACCCACATGTCGCCGTAGGCCTTCATCTTCATCTTCTTGTCGTTTTGCAGAAGGGTCAGGTTGTTGGTCAACTTCTCGTCGTCGGGCATCTTCTTCAATCCCTTTTGAAGCATGGCCATGGCTCCTTCCTTGTCCTTGTTCTGGTGGAGCAGCCAGGCGTAGAGGCCGTAACAGATCGATTGCTTGCCGTTGGCGCGAATGGTCTCGTCCATGACTTTTTTCATTTCATCCAGGTTCTTGCGTTTGTAGTGGATGATGGCCAGCATGCACTGGGCGATGTGGTGCTTGACGAAGCCTTTGGAAAGGTATTCCAGGGCGCGCTCGTGATCTTTTTTCAGGTAGTAGAGTACCCCGATTTGACTGTTGAGCTGGCCTTCCACGAAGATGTGGCGATTCTTGAGGCTGTATCCCTGTTTCAGGGTGTCGATGGCGCGATCGAGCTTGCCGCTCTGTATGTCCTTCTGCATCTGGTACATGATGGCTTCGAGTTGGGTTTGAATTCTTCGACCCAAGACTAGGAAGGTCGTCACGCCGGCCACCAGGCCCATGGGTACGTAGATGAACCAACTCGTTTGAAGCAACACGAGACCGATGGCGAGGACCAGGGCCACGCCGATACTAATCGCCAAATTGATCATGAAAAGAAATTCTCCAGGTTGAGGATGAGAAGGTGCGCCGGATGGATGGGCCGTTCAAGGGGCCCGGGCCGAAAGGATGATTCACCAAAAAATGAAGGGCCGAAAGTGCTGGCCCGGCGCGAAGCTTGACCATTCTAATGAAAATCAGGCCGCCATGCAATCGTCGCGCGGCCTCTCGGATCGAGCTGCCGCGATGGGCACGCCCTCGTGCCCATCCGACAATGAAAAGATCGTGAGTACCCGGTTGGGCACGGGCTAGAGCAGGTCGATGTATGCCACGGGTATCAAATCGGCGGGGGCGATGCCCAGTTTCGCCATCAGGCCTTCGGCGATCTTCTCGCCCTGATCCGCGGTCTGGCCGGGTTGCATCACCACCTCGAGCTCGATGAATTTGCCAAGGCCGACCACATCGTCCAGGTGGATTCGCGTGTGCCCCACCCAGTAGAGCAGGCGGTTTTTTTCGACGATGCCCCGAATTTCGAGCGCCTGGCTCAACGTCTGGGTCAGCGCATCGGGATCCTCGCTGGGACAGATCTGGTATTCCGAGGTTCGCGGCCCCTGTAGATCGGAACGCTCGTAAGCGATGAGCTCGCCATGGTTGTCGTCGAAAATCCGCAGTTTCAGCCTGCCGTGAGGCACCTTGAAGAAGATGTCCTTTTGGTAAATGGTGACCGGGTCCTTGCCTGCGAGATCCGCGGCCAATCGCTTCTGCATGTCGAAGTCTCGGGCGTGGGCCTTGATCTCGATGTTGGTGGCCATGATCGCCCCTTTACTTGCGGCCGAAGTCGGCCGGTATCTCGCCCCATATTTTGGTGTGCCATTTCTTGAGTTGAAGCTCGGGATGATCCTTCAGCAGGGCTTGAATGCTTTTCAGCATGTTCATGATCAGTTTCGGCTCGCGCACCGTGGGGCCCAATTTTCCGGATTTGATCCATCCAAGGGAGATTTGAGAATCGGTCCACAGCGGGTTGGCGGAATGTTTGATGGCGTAGCGGATCATGGCCTCGATGCCTGCAAGTTCGGCGTAATTGTTCGTGTGAACACCCAAATGTTTGTAGTCTAACCGCTTGCCAGACAGATCGCATACCTGGTACTCGCAGGGCCCGGGATTGCCGTGCGTGCCCGCATCGGAACAGATTCCTTCGGTGGGACGCGGCCCGACCGGTGCTTTCGCGGACTTGGAGGTGTTCTTCTTCTCGTGAAAAGCGAGTTGCTTTTCCCGCGTGGCTTCCAGTTTGGCCAGGGCTTCGGCTTCGTCCACCCCGCCCGCGAAAGGAAATTTTTTGCCGCGGACGAACGATTGGCAATCGGGCCAACGCGTAAACTTTTTGTACTCCTGAGGCCCGATCTCCACTATGTAGATGTTGTTCTTGGGTTTTGGCGGGGCCGAGGCCGAAGCTCCGGTATCCGGTTTCTTTCGGGTCGGCGAGGTTGTTGGCGCCTTGGGCGCGGTGTCTCTGCCCGTGATTTTTTTCTTCGCTTCCGCGATGTCGCGACCACCCGCGAATCGGTAGGATTTTCCCGATACGAACGCCTGGCAGTCGGGCCAGCGCGTGAATTCCTTGTATTCGCCCGGTCCCGTTTCGACCAGGTAGATGTTGTTTTTGGATTTTGCCATGAATGCTCCGGAAATCCCGGGCTCGGGGTGCGAACCCGGGATCAAAAATCGACGTCAGTTCTGATTGGCGGGATTGTACTCCACTTGCTTGCCTTCGACTACCGTCAATGAGCGTTCACTGTCTTGGTAGATCAGCGCGGCGGTGAACAGGTTGCCCTGAACCGTCACGCTGGTGATGCCGCTGTCGGCGGCGTAGTCCAGACTCATCGAGTGGCCGGCCTGCAGATCGTAGTTCGTGCTGCTGGTTTCCGAGCCGTTGACGAAGGTCTTCACCGTCACCGTTCCTTGGATGCGGGCCTTGAAGATTTCCAGCTTGCCCACGGGATTGGTGAAGGAGGTACGCGTCGTCAGACCCAATACCGCCGATCCGTCCAGGCGGGTGTTGCCCGTATCGCCGGTGAGGCCGAAGATGCGCAGCGGTGCGGTGCTGCTGGCCACCACCGTTTGGATGTTGCTGGAATCGTTCAGGCTGATGATCGGGTTGGAGGATCCGAACGGGAACACGAACGGTGCGTTCAGGATGTTCAAGCCCAACATCTTCTGTTGTGCGGGAATGGAAACCGTTTCCTCCGCCATCAAGGAACCGGATTTGCCGTAGACGCGCAGGAACACGTCGGCGCTGGCGTCGGTCGGGTTGAGGATCGAGAAACCGGTCCAATCGGCCTCGGTCAGGGAGACCCGCAGCGGCCACATGTCGCGACGCTGATCGGGCGTGGCGATGATGCCGGAGGCCGCGGCCTCGCCGCGATCGGTGCGGTAGCCGTAAAGCTGGAAGCCGGCGATGTCGGCATCCGCGGTGATGCGGACCCAGGAGACCTTCACGGCGGATGCGCTGTCGTCGAAGAGACCGGTTTCGCCACTGGGGCCTTCCGCCAGGAAGCTCACCCACTTTTGGTTGGCGCTCAGGCTGGTGGGCGCCGAGGCGTTGAGCAGGGCGTTCAGGTTGGAACCGTCGTCGCCGAACAGATCGATTTTGATGTTGTTGGCGCTGGCGTTGGGGTTCACGAGCACGAAACCGGACCAGAACTGATCGCGATCGGCGGGCACGTGCGGCAGGATCAGGGAAGTGGCCGATTCATCCGCGCCGGAAAGCGGCAGGCTGGCCTTTTCGCGACCGACCGTGCTGTCGACCATGCGCGTGAAGGTGTTGGTGCCCGACAGCGGCTGGTCGGAGGTAACCGAAACCCAACGCTGGTTGGTGCCGGGTGGCACGATGGCCAGGGTCTGTCCGGCAGCCAGGGTCTGGGAGTCCTGGTTGCTCTGGGAGAAGTTGCCGGCATCGTCGCTTTCGTAGGTCACCACGGTCAGGTTGGCGGTGGTGGTGTTGGGGTTGGTGACGGTGATTTCGTTGGCCCAGGAACCGCTTGCCGGCGGAACGTGGGTGGCCAGGTATTGGTAGGAAGAGATCTGGTCCATGATGCCGTGGCGTGCGAACGCGTTCTGGAAGACACGGGCATGGGGGCCGTCGGGGTAGAGTTGCCGGGCCGTGCTCACGATCGCGCTCGCCCACTGGGACATGCGGATTCCCGAGCCCAGACCGAACATACTCTCGAGAATGATGGTGTCCACTTCTTCGCGGGGAATGCCCTGGTACACCAATTCGAGCAAGGTCTGGAAGGTAGGCGTCGACCACAGTTCGTCGGAAATGCCGCCCGTGATGCGCTGGTGTGCGGTGTAGGTGCGGGTGGAGGCGTACTGCACCTGGAAGTTGTTCATGATGCGGCCGTCCCAGCAGGCGTTGTGTCCGTCCCACGTGAAGACCCGGTTGGGATTGAAGAACAGGCCGGGATCGGTGCGGATACTCCAGCTTCCGGCCCAATAGTCACCGAAGCCTTCGCCCATGGCGCCCATGTCGCCGCTGCTGCCCCAGTTGTTGATCGACCACTGGATCGCGTGACCGTATTCGTGAATGATCACGTCGGCGTCTTCGTTGTCGTCGACACAGCCGTGTCCGAACGTCAGGAAATTCCCGGACGGACTGAATGCAGAATTATCGGCGCCGAACTGCCCGTTGGCGTCCACTTCGATCGAACCGAACTGAATGCCCTTGGTGTCCTTGTAGCCCAGCGACTGCATGTAGCGCTGGTTGACGTCGACGTGGTAGTAGGTCATGGCGTCGTTGAAACCCAGGTCGCCGCGACGGAAATTCCAGAAGCCGTCGGTCGTGGTGGAGGGGCTGACGGCGGGCGATTCGATGTCCACGACCTGTACCCAGGGACCCACCAACGAAAAGGTGCCGCCGCTTTCGGTGATGTCCAACAGTTCGCGTTCCTGGTAGGCCGGTTCGAAGACATCGGCCGACGTGAAGTCTTCCAGGGTGTCGTTCAACAGGACCGTGACGGGATCGGGATCGAAAATGGTGGCGCGTCCGGTGGCGCGTTTCTCGGCCAGGGCCTCGCGCTGTTTGCGCATCACATCACGGCGCGCCTGGTAATCCTCGACCGCCACCAGGCGATCGGCGACCGGTCCGGTGTAATCCGAAAATCGCACCGGTTCGCGATGATCCACGCTGATCATGCGATCTTCCACGTCGAGGACCTTGCCGTTGACCGCGTCGACCGCGATCGACCAGTCGCCGAAGGGCGCATCGGTGGCGATCGTCACGCGGCGAATCAATTTCAGCTTGCCGTCGACGGCGCGATAGACCAACTTGCTCTGCGGCATGGCCAGCAGTTCGCCGTGAACGCGGAGATGCTGCCACGCCACGTCTTGCGCATCATCGGCGCTGAGCGCGAGTTTGTGCTCGCGATGCTCCGCCGTGTAGGGGACCGCGGTATTGGAGACCCGATTGATGCGTTGGGTCTCGAGATCGACCGAGACGATGATGGTGGCCTCTTCCACTTCCAGGCCGCGAACCATTTGTTGGAAGGTATAGTGTTTGGCGAGGAGACTTTCCTGAACGCGGACCAAGGTGAGATTCTCCGCGTTTGGTGACAGCTTGAATGTCTGCCAATGTGAAGCCAGATAGGCGCGTGCCAATTCTTCGCCTTTCAGGGCGCTTTGAAATTCGGGATGGAACAGCATGCGCGGGGTTCCGATTTCGGGATTCATCAAGGGTTGTCCTGCGACTGCACTCGCGGCGCAAAGCCAAAGTGCCAATAGGACGTGTTTCATGAGAAAGCCTCCTAAGGGGTTGGGGTTGGACGCATCGTCCTGCGTGATTGAATCATCTTTTCATTATCCGTACTGAGACGAGGACCGGTGACTGGGCAATACCGCTTAACCGGGCGAGAGGGGGGCGTCATTCCAGCTAATTTCGAAAGAATATGAACTTTCCATTATAGCTTGAGAGCGCCCCGAACCAATCTCTGACGTCACGAAAGGCAAAAATGAAGCCGATTCCGCGAAGGTCGCCCATTCACGGCATGCCGGCGATCTCTCGATTCCTGATATTACGGTATCCAAGACGGGATCCCTGACACCCGTCGCGAAGCCGTGGTCGAAAGTACCGACCACCCGTTCGCGCCGCTTCCGCCGGCCGTCATCGCCCCTCGAGAGGCCGTTTACGAGGGGGGGAACCAAGCGGTTTTCAACGCGATGGGCCGATTGTTCAGGTTGCTTTCCTTCTATGCGGAAATGGGTTATGATGCAAAAACCTTCCGACAATCGAGGTTGCCGCAACCGAACCGCCGTTACCGAGGCCGTTTGATATCGATCACCGTGATATAAACCGTCCGGTAGTATTGTTTTCGATGGATGTCCTAAATTCTGAGTAACGTGAAAAGGAAGCTTGAATGAGTACTCAAGCACTGCGTGGGAAGATTGAGCCGCTGGCTCTGATTGATGTCTTCGCCTATTTGGGCCGGCACAGCGAAACCGGGATCCTCAACGTGATTCGCGATGACGTTAAAAAAACCATCGTGATTCACCAGGGGAAAATCATTTTCGCTCGCAGTAACCAGGTTCAGGATCGATTGGGCGATTGCCTCTTGGCCAAGGGCCTCATCACTCAGGAGCAGTACGATCGCGCCACCGAACTCATCTTCGAGAAGCGGTATCGTCACGGGCGGGCGCTGGTGGAAATCGGGGCCATTTCTCCCAAGTTGTTGTGGGACGCCATTCAGGACCAGATCAAGACCATCGCGGTTTCCGTCATTCCCTACGACAGCGGTTCCTTCGAATTCATTCGCCAGGAGATCAAGCACAAGGAATCGATCACGCTGCAGTATCCCATTCTGGAGTTGGTGATCGATGCCATTCGTCACCTCGAGGATCGTTCCCTGTTCGAGACCCACTTTCTGGACGGCAGTGTGATCTACGCCCGGGTGGAAGACAAGGTGCCGGAAGAGCACGTTCAACTGGAACCCTACGAGCGTTACGTCTACGACTTTTTCGACGGCAAGACCTCGCTCAATCACGTTTGCGAGAACAGTGACATCGGTCGCGAGGAAAGTTTGCGTGTCGTCTACCTGCTGCGCTCGTTGGATCTCATCGAGCCTCGTGGCGTGAGCGAGGAGGAAGAGGACGCGCAGTCGGTACATCCGCTGATCGTGCAGTACAACGAGATGTTCCGCTTCATCACCGACTACCTGTCCCAGCGGGTCGGTTCCATGGGGACCTCGCTGCTCAAGAAATATTTCGAGGATGCCCGCAACGGCCATCCCCAAATCTTCGCCGGAGTGACGCTGCAGGGGAACGGTGCGCCGTCCAAGTTCATGGTCCAGGAGAACCTGGACGCGATGGAGATGGACGAGAACGGCAAGACGTTGGCCCTGGAAGAGGCCATGGACGAGTATCTCTTCGCCTGTATTCTCGCCGTCAAGAAAATGCTGGGTACCGAGCACGAAGCCGAAGTCTTGCGCCACATTCAATCACAGGGCTGATGCCCGGCCGTGGCGCGAACCCTCGGTCCTGGGCCCTAACCTTGGTGGTGCCCGGGTTTTCAGGGAGCCAACGCGATCGGGATCGCGCTCGAGTCGCCGGCGTCTCCCCGGCGATTCGCGAAGATTCGATCGACCGATCGGATTTTTCATGTCACCCGAGACCTCTTTTGTGTTAAGAATGGGTAAAGAGAACAGATATGCGTCGTCAAGTCCCGGGTTCGGTGGTTCGGGGTACCGGGCTCGACCGGCGATACGTTTGGATTTATGGTTCATTCATCGATCGATCACAAACAATTGGCAGTCATTGTCGGTGCTACGGGCGCCGGCAAGTCCTCGCTCGCCCTGACGGTGGGTCGGCGGCTCGAGGCTGAAATCGTCTGCATGGACTCGATGCAGGTCTATCGCGACCTGCCAATCGGTACCAATGCGCCCACGCCTGGGGAAGAGGCCGCGCTGCCACATCATCTGTTCGGTTTTGCCGAGGTGGGCCAGCCGTTGAGCTGTGTGCGGTATGCGCAGCTCGCTCGAGAAAAAATCGCCGAAATCCAGTCTCGCGGCCGCCTGGCGCTGCTGGTCGGCGGTACCGGACTCTATCTGCGCGCTCTGATCGAAGGTCTTTCCAACCTGCCCGTCACCCCCGAAGCCCTGCGCGATCGCTTGAATCGCCTCGTCGACCGCAAGGGGAAGGAAGCCCTCTATCGAATGCTGAAACGCCTGGATCCGCGCGGCGCGGGTCATCTTCACGCCAACGATCGCCAACGAGTTCAGCGCTTCCTCGAGGTGCGCATTCTCAGCGGTGAAAGCATGCTGGATCACTGGTCTCGCGACAAGGAACGGGAAGACGGGCCCAAACCGACCGTTATCGGATTGGAGATGGCACGTCCGCTTCTAGTGGAAAAAATTGCGGCCCGAACACGCGCCATGTTGGATAAAGGATGGATCGAAGAAACGCGTCGCCTGCTTGCCGCGGGTTTGGGTGAGGCATTATTGAGATTGGCGCCGATTGGTTACCCTGAAATATGTGGTTATTTGCGGGGAGAATGTGATCGCGAAACCCTGGCGGAGCGAATTGCAATTCTCACGCGACAATACGCCAAAAGGCAAATGACTTGGTTTCGTAAAGTTCCGTATATCCAATGGTTCCCTTTTCAGTCGGAATCGGGATACAATACCCCGAGGATCATTGAGTTTCTGAATCAAAGAATGAATTAAATCAAATAGTTTGGTGAGCATTCTGTTTCAAGGAGTCTTGTATGTCTGATAAGCCTGCGATGAATATTCAGGATGAATTCTTGAACAACGCGAGAAAAGATAAAACCATACTCGCGGTATTCTTCACCAATGGCAAGAAAATCATCGGAAAGATTAAAAACTTCGACCGGTTCACGATACTTTTGGAGCTTGCCAACAAGCAGGAACAGCTTGTGTTCAAGCATGCGATTTCGTCCATGACGCCTGCAAAGTACATGAAGCAACGGCAGCATTTCCCTTTGGATTAACGGTCGGATAAGGCTTTAGGTGAGGTGAGTTGTGGATTTAAAGCTTTTGGAAAGCGTGCCTCTTTTCAAAGGGATGAGCAAAGAGGCTCTCGAAAATCTGGTGCAGTTGACCACTCGAAAGAATTATCCAAAGGACACCACTCTCGTCGAAGAAAACGAGATCGGTGATTCGATGTATATGATCTTGTCGGGGCGCGTCAAGGTGGCCAATATCGCTCAGGACGGGAAGGAAGTGATTCTTTCCGTCCTCGGGCCCGGAGAGTTTTTTGGGGAAATGGCGTTGCTGGACAGTGAACCGCGCTCGGCGACCGTCATCACCCTGGCCAAGACCGAAATGATGGTCTTGCGTCGCAAGGATTTCCTTCAGCTCCTGGAAAACAAGGAGATCCTATCCAACTTCCTGGCTACGCTTTCCGGTCGTCTTCGCCACGCCAATGCGCAGATCAAGAGCCTGGCCCTGTTGGACGTTCTGGGACGCATCGCTCGTCTCTTCCTGGACCTCGCCAAGAAAGAGGGTCGCAAGTTGCTCGATGGCTCCATCGTGTTTCGTCGCCCCACGCACCAGGAAATCGCCAGCATGGTCGGAACCTCTCGCGAAACCGTTTCTCGCATGATCGGCGATTTGAGTCGCGACGACTACATCAAGATCTCCGGCAAGGACATCATCATTAAAGAAGGTATGGACAAGGCCTTTCCTTCGGCTTGACGCTTCGGTGGGTCGAACATGGAAACGACGCCTTTGGAGATGCGGCACCAATCTGATTGGGGTCGCATTTTACTTGCCGCGCCTTCGGGAAAGAACAAGCTTTCCCTCGACCTGCTCGAGCGGCTGCACGAGGGACTTGCCGCGTGGCGTCGTGACTCGGACTTTCGTCTGGTGACCCTGGAAAGTACCTGTCCCGATTTGTTTGCCGCGGGCGCGGACATGAACGAGCTCCTGAATCTCGATCGTGCCAAGGCGCGCGAGTATGCCGCGCTGGGTCAATCCGTGATGCGGGAGTTGGAGACCTTTCCTACGCCCGTCGTGGCGTTGGTTGGCGGCCCCTGTTTCGGCGGCGGCTTCGATCTGGCTCTGGCTTGCGCCGAGATCTGGGCCACGGACAATGCGGTTTTTTGTCATCCGGGGGCCTACCTGGGCATCATCACCGGGTTTGGCGGCACCGTGCGGTTGCCCTTGCGGCTGCCGACGCGAATGGCTCGCCACATGCTGTTGACCGGCTACCGCATGGGCGCGGAAGAGGCTGGCTGTCTAGGTCTTGTCCAGCGTCGCTTCCCCAGCCGAGCGGCCATGCTGAAAGCCGCGGAAGCGCGTGCTTCGGCCTGAGCGGTCGTGAGCCCGAAGATAGTGGCCCGAGCCGCTGGACGGCCCGCCCGAGTTGCCGCTCGAAGCGGCTTGACGGCTGCTTCGATTCGATATATCACCACGGCACCAGTGGAATCTATGGTAAAACTGGTGCTGATTTTTTCGATTCCCGGATGCTCGAATGGAGCCGTCACTTTTTGCGTTTTCCTGCGTGTACCCGTGGAAGAATGCGGGTTTCATCATCGAACGACCCGGGAGCACTCAACCAAGGTGTTCGGTTCGGGTGGATGCGATGAGTCGAAGTGTTGGAGAGAAAGGGGTATGGCCTCGAGCCGCGCCGATGATGGGCGTTTTACGAGAGCCTTTCTGGAAATGACCCGCTGCCGACTGGATTCGACGCTTGCGCCGCCCCAAATCGCATAGCTTGGGTTCATCCAAGGAGCAATTGACATGATCCTGTCTCATCGCCTCAAGGCATTGTTGTTGGCCGTTTTTGCCATGGTTTCCGTACCCGTCGTCAGCGGCGACACCTACGATATCGATCCCTACCACTCTTCCGTGCTGTTTGCCGCCCAACACTTCGGCGCAGGCTGGAATTACGGCCGTTTCAACGAGTTCGAGGGGACCATCGAATACGATGCCAGCAATCCCGCTGCTACCAAGATCAACGTCACCATCAAAGCGGGAAGCATCGACACGGCCAACGCCAAGCGCGACAAGCACCTGCGCAGCCCCGATTTCTTCAATGCGGCCCAGTTTCCCAAAATCACCTTCAAATCGACCAAGGTCGAGGCCAAAGGCGACGTCATGCACGTGACGGGTGAGCTGACCATGCTGGGCAAGTCCAATCCCGTTTCGTTCAAGCTCACCAAGACCGGTGAGGGCAAAGGCATGCAGGGCGAGACCCTGGTCGGCTTCCACGGTGAGGGCAGCCTCAAGCGCGGCGAGTTCGGCATGAACTACGGCATCGCCAAAGGAGCCCTCTCCGACGAGGTCAAACTGGTGATCAGCGTCGAAACCGTCAAGAAGTAACACGCACGTTTTGTTGTTCATTCGGCCGGGTTGGGCGGTTTGCGGGCCGCCCAACCCGGCTTTTCCTTTCGGAGGCAGTCATGGAAGAATCGAACCCCACCGGTATGGTGTTGGACATGGTGTTCAAATCGGCCGTGCTTCCCCTTTTGGTTGCAGGTGCGACGGCCTTTCTCCTGGGCAAGTTCGGGCCGCGGAGCCTGGCCTCTCGGCGCGATGTCACGGCAGCTTCGGGCTTGCTGTTGGGTTTCGCCGCCGGTTTTTTCGCACTCAACGGCTTGACCGAGTTCCCACCGATTCTGGCCACCAATTGGCCGCCTTACTTCGCGTTGGCCGCATTGGCGATCTTCGTGTGGATCAAACCCGAGCGGTTCTGGTTTCGTTTCGGCGGCGCCGTCCTGCTCGTGGGCCTGTGCCTCTGGTTCAATCTACGCCCCTTGATCGAGAACAGTTGGGAAACCGGCACTGCCGCAATGTGGTTGGCCGGTCTGGGATCCGTCTGGATCGCCACGCTGATGATCTGGCCCTTCGCCCTGGGTGAGGATCAGGCCGAACAGCCGTTGTTCCTGGTCCTGTGTGCAACCGCGGCCAGCCTGGTTGCGGTCATGGACGGGAGTGTATCGGTAGGGCAGTCGGCCGGCACCCTGGCCTCCGCCGCCGGTGGCCTGTTTCTCGTACGCTTGGTGTTGCCCGATCTGCGGTTCGGTGGAACCCTTCACGCCGTATTTTTAAGTGCTTGGGGTGCCATGCTGCTGAACGCGCAGTTTTATGTGGAAGTGGCGCCGTTGGCCGTAGCCCTGGCCGCCGCCATGCCCTTTTTCGCGTTGCTTATGAAACTGCCGCGCGCCAACGATTGGCCCGCTTGGAAAAGGGCGGCGCTCCTATTGGGTACCAGTGTGATTCCCTTTGTGATCGCGGTTGTCTATTTGATACAAAACCAGAACAAGGATTACTATTATTAAATCCCTCGATAGTGGTGTTTTCCGGTTTTTGGCGATACCGTCATCTCGGTTTTTCCCCTCTGCCGGGGCTTGGAAAGTAGTGGCCTTTTAGTGGTTCCGGGTTATCTCCGAATCTTTCCCGATGCTATCGAAAATCACCGATTTCAGCCTTTTCCCATGTGTTGAAACACCTGGGTTTTTCAGTGGCGGTGGGTGTCCGCCCGGGTCCATCACCTTTCACCTGTTTCCAGTCAAGTGTGATAGGCTTAAGTATCCATATCATGCATCGTTCGATCCTTCTTCGATCCTCAGTGGGATGGGAGCCCATGGCTTGGGTATGTCTTTATGAGATAGGCATCGATTTGGCGGCCGACCACCTTGCTGGTGCGATGGTTGGCCGAATCGCCCCTGTTGCCAGGCGTCTCGTCGTCGCTCGCGGCGTCCGATCGCCTTCGGCCGAAATCGGGGCCATCCGCATTCGGTTCGCGGCGAACCGAGGGGAGGTTCGAGGGAAGCACAGATTTTGGGAATGTCTTCGAGCCACGGATTCTCGATTTTCGGGAGTGATGAATGTTTCTCGATAGATTGGACGGCTGCCTGGACAATGCCCTGTTCCGGTCGATGCTCCATTTCAGTGACGAACGGTTGATGATCTTCGATGGTGGCGGCGTCTGTGTCGGAATCGACATTTCGGCCGCGATGTTGCTCGGCTACGACTCGCGCCACGTGGAGCGGTTGTTGGGCGCGCGCTTCCAGGAGTTGTTTCGTCGCGAACCGCGGGTGTTTTTCCCCCGAATCCGCGAGGCGGGCGAGCAGAAATTTACGCTGAGGGACCAGATCGTCGCTTTCGATTTCTCCGGGCAGACGATGAGCCTCGAAGTCAAATGCACCCTGTTGTGCGATGACGACCACGAGTTCTTTCTCTTCGCCCTGGCGCCGTCCGCCACCGAATCGGGACCTACGCAAATCGAGATAGACCAGTACGTTCGGAAATTGACCGAACAGGCTGAAGGCGCCAAGGTCGCCAACGGCTTGATTCACAACCTGGGCAATCTTTTCAACAGCATCAATATCAGTACCCAGCATTTGACGGAAACCCTCAAGGACTCCAAAATCCCCGAACTCCTCAAAGCCAATCGCCTGTTTCTCAAGAACCTGCATCGCATCGGCGAGTACGTGACCGAAGATCCCGCCGGCCGGTTTCTGCCGGAATTCTACCGATCGGTCGGAGAATTCCTCAAAGAGGACCTGGAGAAGATGCAGAGCGAATTGGCCGACGTTCAGGAAAAGGTGGGGTTCATCAAGGAAATGATCGGAACCCAACAGGATTACGCCAAATCCGAAGTCAAGACCCGAAAACTGGCGCTCAACGAAATCGTCGACAAGGCGCTCCAGATCGAGTTGCCGTCGATGCTCAAGCGCGGCATTCGCATCGAAAAGAACTACCAGGACCAGTTCTACGTCTTCGGCGTCAAATCGAAGGTGCTGCACGTCTTTCTCAACCTGTTCAAGAACGCCAAGGAGGCGATGGCCGGCGAGGATCGCGAGGATGCCTTCGTGAAGATCCACATCCAGCCGCTCGAGTCCGACCGGGTGGAAGTCATCGTGGCCGACAACGGTGTGGGGATCCCGAAAACCGCGATGGAGAAGATGTTCACCTACGGTTTCACGACCAAGGCCCACGGCCATGGCTTCGGCCTGTACTCCAGCGCGGAAGCCATGAACGAGCTGGGTGGATCGATCGAAGTGACCAGCGACGGCCTCGGCAAGGGCGCCTCTTTCCGCCTGGTTTTTCCACGATTTCGCGACACCAGCACTTTCGGCACCTGATCGGCACCATCTTTTACTCAGGGGACTACGGGTCGGTCGGCCAAAGATGGGCGAACAAACGGGCGGGTTCCTCGCTGAAATTCTTGACCTGTTGATAGGCCTCGGGAAAACGGCGTTTTCGCGCCAGCGCGCCACTTTGTTGAATGTTCCTGAACTCTGCCAGCATCAGTTTCTTGGCGGCCGAAGCCTCTGTCTTGAACTGCCGCATTCGGTTGTGGAACCGCTGAAGGAACAGGGCCCGGTCCATCTCGTTCATGCGCGGATTGGCGAGCTGTGGTGCACCCAGTTCGAATCCCCCCGTGACGTATTCTCGAAAGCGCTCCTTCAGATGTGCCATTTGGGTATCGTCATCCTGCTCGAACTCGATGCGAAGCGTATTTCCTTCGCCCCGTATCAGGAGATTGGTGCGCAGTCCGCCGCCCGCGGCGAGCCATTCGCCGAAAAAGTTCAAGTAGTCGATCAGGGTGATGCGAATCGCGATTGGCACCCGGAGAGAAAAGGCCCAGCGGTTTCGGCGTTTGAACAGGTCCCACAGGCTGAGATGAAAGTGGGGGCCCTTGCCGAACTCCCCTTCGGCCGGAAAACGGCTGCCGGGCAGGGGGGTCAGGATTTCGCCGGGCTGCCCGTCGACGCGGACCGCCTCCACCGCGAAATCGGTGTAGACATAGCGGGTTCGATTCAGGGTCGCTTGGTCGACCTCGGCAAAGAACCCCTCCACACAGGAGAGAACCGCGCCGGTGAAGTCGCAGTTCACCAGCCGCGTCCCCGAAAATGAGACGCCCAACAATTTGGCATGCCGAAAGTTGTAGTTGACCAGCTCGCGGATCCCGCCGAAGTTGGCGCCGTCCAGCACGGATTCCGAGAAGTCGAAGCCCATGATGTCGCCGCGTTTCTGCTCGGGTGAGGAGGCCATGAAGCGCGTATTGGCGCCTTCGCAATGCAATCCCTGACGGAAGCGGGCCGCCTCGAAATTTCCCGGTGCGCGCATGCGCACGCCGCGAAACGTGGCCGAGCCCTTGAAGTCGGCCTTGCGAAAGGAAGCATTGCCCGAAAAGGCCGCCTCGTTGAAGCCGGCGGCGTGTTGGAAAGAGCCCGAGTCGAAATAACAATCGGCTTTGAACTCCGCTCCGAAGAACAGGGCCGGGCCGGCGAAGTGCACCGAGGAAAACAGGGTGGGCTCTTCGAAAACGGTGTGATCGAAGACGGTCTCATCATCGAAATGCGCATTGGCGAAGGAGGTCTTTCCCCCGAAATGGGCCCTGGAAAAGTCGGCCCGGTCGTAGAACCGGCAACCGGTCATTTGGGCGCCCTTTTCGAACTGGCAACGACGGAAGTTCACCGGCCCGGTGAACACGGCATCGCGAAAATCCACCATGTCGGTGAACCGCACCTCGGTAAAGTCCATTTCCGGGAACACGAAGCCCGTGAAGTTGTCGACCGCGATGGTCCTGCCCGACGTATCGTCTTCGAAAAAGCCGGCGAATTCACGGCGGAAGGCCGCGGCCTTTTCTCCCACATTTTCGCTGTGAAAGACGCAGTACACGTCGCCATTGGTGTTCAGGCGGTCGCAGGGTAGCGTGATCACCTGACGCGCGTCTTCGGTCTGCAACACCACGCGGTGAACGTAGGGGCACGGACTTACATTTGCGGGAATCGACATGGGCAACAGATCCGAAGATCGCGTTCGGGAAAGAGGGATGGGGTGATGGAGCGGTCACTCGTCAAGGGTGAAGCCGACCTTGATCGTGACTTGCCAGTAATTGATGTGTCCGTCTTTGATGTTTCCACGCGTGTCGACCACCTCGAACCAGCGGATGTTGTGAATCGACTTGGAGGCGCGGGTAATCGCGTTTTGGACGGCATCTTCGATGCCCGAGTGAGAAGTGCCCGTTAATTCGACCAATTTATAGATGTGATCGCTCATAAACGACAACTCCATTTCAGGTCGCCCCGCGACCCAAGGTGTGGGCCGGTTTCCCGGCTGGGTTTTGTCAAGAAAGTGTGAATCCACCTTAACCCAATTCGCCGACGCCTGGCAAGTCGCCCGGTTGCCGCGGAGACAAAAAAGCCCGAGGTGGAAAACCTCGGGCCGAAAACGAGGGATGTACCCGCGGTCGCATTGCGACGATCGCGTGTGGTACCTGGAAGCGGGGAGGGGTGACGAACGATCTGTTCTCGTCAACTCGACCCCGTCGAACAAATTCTTCCGAAGATCATCGAATCTCTGAAGGGCCGAGACGATCGCGAATAAACCGCCAGGATCGGCGATCGCTCGGCCGTGTGGTATCGGGCGTCCTCGCTCCGGTGCGGTTACCGCGACCGGATCGCCGGAGCCCGATACCTGTCCATCCCGTCGACCGAACTCGAGGTTCCCGAGATCGGACCGACTTGGGATGGGTCGTTCACTTAGCGGTAGTAGGCATCCAGGCGAACACCGGAGTAGGTCCGGTAGGCGCGAATGCTGATGTACCAGGTGCCGGCCGTCGGATTGCTGACGTCGACGGTTTCGTTGTTGCCGTTCCGGTAGGGACGGTAGTCCCAACTGGAAGTGGTCGGCTGGGCGCCGTAACGGACGTAGACGTCGGCGTCACCGGTGCCACCGGAAAGGTCGATGTCCAGTTCCGTGGCACTTGCGGGTACGTCGAGCGTGTAGTGCCGCCATTGACCCTGGCTACCGGAAAGGTTGGTTTCGGTGAACCCGCCGTCGGTCGGCGTGCCGGTGTCGTAGCTGGCGACCAGCGTCACACCGGAGAAGTTGCTGTAGGCGCGAATGCCCACGTAGTAGCGACCGGTCTGCGGGCTGCTGACCGAGCAGGTTTCGTTGTTGCCGCTCCGGTAGGGACGGCAATCGTAGCTGGAGGTGGTGGGTTGGGAACCGAAGCGGGTGTAGAGATCGGCATCGCCGCTACCGCCGGAAATCTGGAATTCCAGGTTGGAGGCGTCCGCGGGTACGTCGATGAAAAAGAAGAAGAAATCACCGGTGGAACCGCTGAGGCCGCTGACGGGCACGCCGTTGTCCAGCTCGCCGTCGGTGCCGGTGCCGCCGTCGCCACCGTCGCCGCCGTCGCCGCCATCACCGCCGTCGCCGCCGCTGCCATCGGGAATGGTGCCGCCAAAGAAGCTGGACACTTCGGGCCAGATCTTGGCGATCTGAACGCCTTGGTTGGTGCAGCCGCCGAAGTGGTGCAGTGCGATGGCTTTGTGGCTGGAGCGGGCCAGAACCGGAGAACCTGAGGAACCGCCGATGGTGTCGCAGTAGTATCCGGAATCGGTGTTGGTGCCGCGGCCGTTGGCGTTGACCACGTCGATGCGGCAAACGTTGCCCGTGTTCTGGTCACTTTCGATCGCCATTTCCTTGGGGTTGCCGGAGCCGTGCTGAGGAATGTAAATTTCCTCGTTTTGGGTCGGCGTACGTACATCCAGGCCCAGGTTGCCGAACTGCGTGATGCTGGAGAAGTTGTTTACGGAGAACAGGGTGTAGTCCAGCGTGTAGTCCGAGGCATACATGGTGTTGCCGGACACTTTCACGCCGGCGGTGGTGCCGCCGCTGCCACAACCGGTACGACGATAATCGAACCAGACTTCCGTGCTGGCCACGCCGCTGGCCGAGTTGGTGCAGTGCTCGTTGGTGAACAGGTGGTTGCCGTCGCCCACACGCCAGCCGGTGCAGAGGCCGCTGCCGCCGATCAGAAGGCGCGCGACCGCGCGAGAGCGGTCGTATTCGGTCGGATGGCTGGTTTCCCAGCACACGACGTCGTAACGCTCCATGGCACCGCAGGTGGACTCGCCGTGCAGCGGCTCACCGTACAACTCTTCGATGACTTCCTCGGGGAAACCTTCGGAGTACTGGGTGATGTGGATGCCGTAGCCGCGGATGGCCGGCATCGGGACGTGGTGTTTGTTGTAGAGGGTCAGTACGGCCGTGTCGCCGGAAATCGACATCGCGGAAAAGCTGCGCACGCCGTCCTGGCCGAGCTCTTCGTCCACGGTGAAGTCGTTGCCGCCATGGGAGCTATAGATATAGCGTTCGGTACCCTTGGCATTGGCGATTTCGAGGTAGACGCCTTTGGGCAGGAAGAAATAGTCGAAGTGTACCTTGATGAAGGACGCGCCCTCGGCGTAAATGACCTGTCGCTTTTCCTGAGTGCTGGCTTCGAACGGGGTGGTTTCGAAGCTGATGTTCTTGGAAACCAAGTCGGCGACTTCGATGACTTGGGGACGAGGTTGATTTTCCGATTGGGCGAAGCAGAGACCGGTGCTCGTGAAAAGGAAAACGCAAGCGATTAAAAGAACGATTTTTGAGCGAAGCATATTGCTCATTTCTGTAATCTCCTCTCTCGGTAAGAGTGAATTTGGTGTCTAAAAGAGGTCCAAAGATAGTTCCGGCCAGCCCAAAAGGCGGCTGGAAAATGGGCCGATCTATGCGGCCAAAAGACGAGGGACGACCCTTATGGGGCACGACCCATTGGAAGATCCAAATTGGTGTTCAGAAGCAGTGAAGGACTTGAGGGGTATTGTAAAACAAGTGTAAACAAAAGCAATTACCTAAATTTACACAAGTGATTTTCTGTGTGCTTCACTTCACTTTGTGGTTTGCTTACTGCCTGTATATAAATGGGATATGAAAGAAAGCCGGGTGCGAAAAATGTAAAGAATACGTCATGGAGGTGATGGAGATCACGCTTTGGGCCTTTCGGATCAGTCGCTCGGCCTATCCTTTTCGCCCCGGAATTCGAGCCGATCAATCGATCGGTTTTTGCCTCTCAAAAACAGCGAAGCGTGACGTTCGGGCGCAGTTCCAGCGTGCGGTCGGGAAAATGGCGCGACCACCACAGGCGGCGGTACCGTTCCAACGGCGTGCGCCAGACGTCGATTTTGCTGCAAGCCAGGTTGCCCCGTCGCAGGCTGTCCATTTGAAACAGGGGGCCCAGCCATGCGGAAAACGCGGTTTCGCGATGGCGCCATTTGAGATGGAAATGATCGGGGCCGTACCATTCGTTTCGTGTAGGCAGCAACGGTATGCCCGTGTCCGCACAAACCCGAACCACGCGGTCGTGCACGTCTTCCGCGATCGAAAGCGTTCGGGCGCGATCGGCCTTGGAGAACGGAAAGAAGAGGCGCCTGAGCACATTGAATTTCCACGTGGGCATGCGCCTGACATTTTCCAGGGGCAGGTCGGTGACGGCGATGGTGCTGTTCATCGCCTTCAACTCCGAAATCAACGTGCGCAACCATTGCTCGAGTGCGCCGCTGTTCTCGGTCAGGAGAATGTCGTTGCCGATGTCGGTCAGCAAGGCGAAACAGCGGGTCTCCGGTCGTGCGTTCATCAGCGTCCGCGCATGGCGGATCAGGTTGCAGCGAATCAACCCCGGATATCCGTACAGGCCGCAACTGCCGAACACGCCGTAGGAGCGTCCTGGCCCATGCGCGGCCAAGATGGTGGTCGGGATAGTTTCGCTATCACCTTGGGTGGCGAAACCCGTCGCCAGGTCGACGGCGACCGGCAGGGCCAAGGTCAGATTGCTGGCTCCGAAAAACATGACCAGGCGTGGGGCTGGGTCGATGAAACGCTGGATTTCCGAACTCCCTGCGATGGTTTCCGGGGTGCCGAGTTCGGCCCCTACCGCTCCGGACCCCGATCAACACTTGATAGGAAACGGGCTTTTGTGGTTTTCTCAAATAAAACGTCGCCGTCCGAAACCCCCATCATGGTGTGTCGACCACCCTAACCAGGGATTTCTCGAAGGGAGTTTACCGTGATTTACCACCTTTTGACTCCTGAAGATTGGCGTGCTTGCGGAGATCGCACCAGCTATCGGCCCGCATCTCTAGCCAAAGAAGGTTTCATTCACTGTTCCACTCGCGATCAATTGTTGGACACCGCCATGCGGTACTTCGATCACCGGCCGGAACTGTTGGTGTTGGTCATCGAACCCGGTCGCGTCGTTCCCAACATACTTTATGAAGGATCGGCGGAGCGGGGCCAGGCCTTTCCCCACATTTACGGAGCCCTGAATCGCGATGCGATTCTGGCGGTCTACCCGTTGACTCGCGCGGAGCATGGAGGCTTTCAGCTACCCGATGCGATCGGGGTTCGATCGCCGGTCGACGACGAACCTTAGGGTATTCCCGGGTGATGGGTAAGCCTTTTTTCCACAGAGTCGCCGTTCGGGATGGAAAGCCACGTCAAACTCGATTCAGCTCGAAGGTTTCCAGGTCACGCAGGTATTCTTCCAACCACTCGGCGGCGAAACGTTTGGTGGACCAGCGCTCGCGGGTGAGCCTGTTCCGGTAACCGGGCTTGAGCAGGTAGACCCAAGCCGTGCGGGCGTCTTCCACCTTGTCCTGGTCCAAGAACACGCGCACCGGCAGTAAGTTCCGCTTGAATTCCTGGCCTTCGTAGGCGTCCAGGCGCAACAGGGTTGTCGTGTCGATGCCGGTGAGAAACGTACCCGGTTGCGATTCGCCGACCTTGGGAACCAGTGCCGGGTAATGGGTGCCGTTGACTTTGTAGGCCGCGTAGTTGTCGATTCGCGCGGGAAGAGCCGACCAGTGACCCCCCGCAACTCGGTCAAATACCTCGCGAACCATGAGGGTGCCGTATGCAAAGAGATCGTGACTCATCGCTTCCAACCTAAACTTCAAGAGTTCGTCAATGCTGCCTCTGCGTTGTGAATTCACTTGCAAGCGCGCGGTTCACTGGTTTGGAAAGGATCGTGAAACGGAGGGTTTCGTAAAGGTCCTTGAAACTGAATCGGTTTCGGTTTCCCGAAGAAGGACCCACCCCGATCGGCACCTCCCAATAACGGGCGCCGGCCTTGGCGGCCAGGTATTTGAGTTCGATTTGAAAGGCCGATCCCCGCGATTGGATCTGGCCGAAATTGATCCGGGCCAGCACCTCTTTGTGCCATCCGTTGAATCCACCCGACATGTCTAGCACCGGGGTGTTGAGCCGCTGCTTGATCCATCGGGACCACAGACGCGAGAACATGAGGCGCCATTTGGCGCTGCCGGAATCGCCCGAACCCGCCACGAAACGCGAGCCCACGACGCCGGTCGCCGCGCGGGTGGCGGTGATCAGTTGTTGAAGGTCGGCGGGATGGTGTGAAAAATCCGCATTCATCTGAAACAGCCAGGGATAGCCGTGAGCCAAGCCCCAGCGGAAGCCCGCCAGATAGGAGGTGCCGAGACCGAGCCGTTTCTCGTGGAACAGGTGGTGCACGCGCCCGGGAAAGACCTCTTCGAGCTTGAGAATGATTTTACGCGTGTCGTCCGTGGAGCCGTCGTCGATGAACAGGATCTCCGTGGCGTCGTTCACGTGGAGCACCCCGATACCCAGGCTCTCCAAGGTAGCGGCAGCATTGTAAGTGGGAATCATAACCAGGTAGTTCACCGGTCTTCACCTCTCCTCGTATGTTGCGATAGGCCGGTTGGTGATGGGCGTCGGGGTCGACCGACGGGTGGAGTCGAGACATGCGACCGGTGCCGCCTGGACCCTGGGAATTTGGTTCGAAGCGAGCCTTGTGATGGATCGCCGTCTTGAAGAGAGCCGCGGTACACAAAGACGACCGTCGACTGATGTCGATGCTCTCACGGAAATGGGGAGAGCTCATAGTGAGGGGAGGAATATAGTGGTAAATGAAATAAAAAGGATAGAAATGAAGGAAGAAAACGCCATGGACTCTTTCGGAAAGCCTTGACACCAAAGCGTTGTGCGCCGTCCTGCAGCAATGCTCCCACACATGGCGGTCGAGGGGCAGTTGATGTGAGTCACAAAATCTCGATTTTTGCGAATCCTCCTGTAAGATAGCCCTTATGCCCTCGAAAATTCAGGAGGTTTCACGATGTATGCGGACCAACTCATGGACCTGATCCGGCAAGGCGAAGTGGAGGCCGTACGCGACCTGGTGCGTGCCCATCCCGAATCGGCCGAGGCACGCGATGCCAACGGCGTTTCGATGGTTTTGCAGGCGCTCTACCACCGGCAGTCCGAAATCGTCGACCTGCTCGCCGGGGCCCGCACCGAATTCGACCTGTTCGAGGCCGCCGCCCTGGGGCGCGAAGCCGACGTGACCGCACTGCTGGAGCGAACGTCGCTCGATGTCGTGGGTGACCGCGGTTTTGCACCGGATGGTTTCACGCCTCTGCATTTGGCGTGCTTTTTTGGGCACGAAGACGTCGCTCGCTTGCTGATGCGACGCGGTGCCGATGTCAACGCCGTCACGCCCAACCCGCTGAAACTCACACCGCTTCACAGCGCCGCCGCTGCCGGATCCACGGCGCTGGTGTCGGCATTGCTGGAGGCGGGCGCCGATCCGGATGCCCGGCAACAGGCCGGCTACACCGCCTTGATGTCTGCCGCGATGCACGGCAACGCCGAGATGGTCGCGTCCCTTTTGGCCCACAAAGCCAGGACCGATTTGGCGGCCGACGACGGACGCACCGCCGCGGCGATGGCGCGCGATGCCGGCCATGTTTCCATCGCCGAGCGCCTCGAACAGTGACCGTTCCGCGATCTTCGAGTTCCTGAAACCCGGTGCCCGATACCCGCCATCCCGTGGGTGGCTCGGTGTGCACGGCCATTGACCCTCTTCATCGGGGTTGGTTAGAATGGGATTCTATCTAGTGCTCATCTAGAACGAGGTATGGTTGCCACTCCCAAATTGGTTGGGCTAGGTGGGCGCGGTATCAGGTATCAGCGAGATGTTCTTGATCGACTCATGTGCCGATACCCGACACCTGATACCGGTTTGCATTGGAAACCCGGCCGATCCAGAGAAAACCTTTCCAAAAAGACCTGTTCCTGGATGGGCACGATTCAGTTCCTTCATCGGGATGTGCCATGCGCGAGGAATCCGTTCGCCAAGTCGACGACCTTTTCTATCACTCCTACTTCCTGCCTTTCGAAAACGGCCAGGAGCTCCATCTGCAGCGCATCTATTGCAGGACCGACGGACCGGTCGCCTTCATGGTGCACGGCTCCGTGGGCAATGGACGGATTTTTTATTCCCTGAACGGCAAGGGCCTGGCCCCCTTCCTGGCTCGCCAGGGTTACGATACCTTCATCGTCGATTTGCGCGGTCGGGGTCGCGGCAATCCGCCGGTGGATCGCCACGCCCGCTACGGTCAGACCGAGGCCATTTGCGAAGACCTGCCCACCTGCCTCCGGTTCATCGAGTCTCTGCGCGAGAATGCGCCCTGGCATTGGGTGGCCCACTCCTGGGGCGGGATTCTGCTCATGTCCATGCTCGCTCGTTTTCCCCACTGGCGGCCGCGCATCCAGGCCGGCGTGTTCTTCGGCTCGAAGCGAACCATACGCCTCGATTCCTGGAAGAAGCGGTTCGCCCTGGGCTTCGCATGGGGTGTCTATGGGCGGCTGTTGGTGCGATGGCACGGCTATGTCCACGGAAAGCATCTGGGCTTCGGCGACGACGCCGAAACAGCCAAGTTCTTCCGCCAGACCGGCGCCTGGTTGGGCGGTTCGGATTGGATCGACAGCGACGACCGGTTCGACTACGGAAGCGCCGTCCGAGCGATGGAACCGCTGCCGGTTCTTCATTTCACCGGCTTCGACGACCGGGTTCTGGCCGAAGCCGGAGACGTCCGTCGATTCATCCAGGAGTGTGGCGGCGAGGGTTCCGAGCTGCGCATTCTGGGCAAGACGACCGGTGCGCGCAACAACTACGGCCACAACGATATCCTGACCCACCCCGACGCCGTCGAAGATCACTTTCCCGACGTGCTCACCTGGTTTCGCGAACACGATACGCGGCCGACCGCTCGGTCCTCGAGGGTGGAAGAAACTGCCGAAGCGACGGTCGATGGCGCTCGGCAAAGTTTGCCGCATGGTTCGGATCACTGACCGCGGCTCGGAAAATATTGCCGGGTTGGCTTCGAACGCCGGCCGCGGAGATCTGATACGGGCTTCAAGTCACTGAAATCGTGTCGGTTGTATATGGGTTTCGATTGGTATGTCGCTTGCTCCGAGGCCGCGCAAAGGAGTGCGGCATGTTGGACCCATTAGGAAACGAAGCCAAGTTTGGATTTCTCAAGACGGCCATGGACGTGGCCTCTCTTCGCCAGCAACTCTATGCGGGCAACATCGCCAACATCGACACTCCGGGATATCGGTCGAAGGATCTCGATTTCGGACAGATTCTTTCGGATTACGAAGATCAGGTGGAAATGACGCCCAAGACCAAGCCGGATGGGACGCCGTTCCTGCCGTCGGGCCAGAATCTGCAATACGGTGACTATTACATCGAAGAGGAACTGGACAACATCACCCAACGCGTCGACGGCAACAACGTCGATCTGGACAAGGAAATGGCCAAACTGGCCGCCAACTCGGGCCGCTACAAACTGGCCTCTCAGTTCATGACCCGCAAGCTCCGCATCCTCAACGAAGCGATGCGCTGAGCCGCAGGGGGCGAGCGGTCGTGAGACAAGGAACCCCACAACCCGGATCGCAAATGGCGATCCCTTTTGAAGCGAGAGAAACATGTCCTTGTACGGTGCCATAAACATCAACGCTCAGGGCTTGAGCGTACAGCGGAAACGGATGCAGTTGGTGGCGTCCAACATCGCCAACATCAGCACCACGCGCGTTCCCGGAGAGGACGCGCCCTATCGTCGCCGGGAGCTGATCGTGGAAGCGATTCCGCGCAGCGATTTCGAAGCGCACCTTCAGCGCGAAATGGGCGACGAACACGACGAAGAAATCATGGGTGTGCGCGCCACGGCCATCCAACTGGACGACAGTCCCATGCGGATGCAATACGAGCCCGCCCACCCTCATGCCGACGAGAACGGATACGTGGCCTATCCCAATGTCAATCCCGCCGTCGAAATGGTGGATATGGTCGGCATCCAAAGATCCTATGAGGCCAACATCAGCTCGATTCGAGCCAGCCGCTCCATGATCGATCAAACCATCGAAATGCTGCGGACGTGATGGACGTGCGTCGGCCGGCGGCCCACGGAGGCGGCTTCGTTCGGCCCGGTGCACCGGATTCTGCTTGAGAGGTTCCCATGAACATTGAAACCGTGCTTTCCAATCCCGAGTTGATCAAGGCGGCCAAACCCGAACCCGAGAAGGGCGGTGCCGGTTCCGATTTCTCCAATGTGCTCAAGAACGCGATCAGCGAGGTCAACCAGCTCCAGAATTCGGCCGACGACCAGATCTCGGCACTGATGAAGGGTGAGTCGAAGGATCTGCACGGCACCGTATTGGCGGTTCAACGCGCCGACACCTCGTTTCGCATGATGATGGCCGTTCGCAACAAGATTGTCGAAGCTTACAAGGAAATATCGAAAAGCGCGCTTTGAGCATGGGGCAGGAGCGTCGCCCTGACGGGATGGACGCTCGGGATGCGCCGATCGGCGTCCTCGGACGTTCGCGTGTGTCACACCAGGGAGGGAGAACACCGTCATGGCCGATGAGAAAAAAAACACCGAAAATTTCGAGGGCGGTATCAATCCGCGCAATCTGTTGGGTCAGCTCAATGCCGGTCAGATGGTGGCGATCGGCGTCATCGTAGCGGCCAGCCTGGTCTTCATTTTCAGCATCTTCCACTACGCCACCCAGGAAGAGAAACAACCGCTGTTCAACCAGGCGCTGGATGCCAAGACCCAGGTTCTCGTGGAAGAGGAACTGCGCACGCGGCAGGTGGATTTCGAGATCTCCAAGACCGGTCGCATTCTGGTTCCCGAGAGTCGTGCCCAGGAATTGCGCACCCAGTTCGAAGCGTTGGACATCGCGCCGGACTCTCGCGACGGTTGGAAGATCTTGGACGATACCAACCCGCTCAAAGCCGGCGATTCGATGATGAAGCTGCAGAAGATGAGAGCCCTGGCGGCCAACATCGAAACCATGCTCATGCAGAATCCCAAGATCTCGAAGGCCAAGGTGCAGATCACGCCCGGCAAGGATTCCCCCTTCGCCGACGAGAGCAAGCCGGCGAAGGCCGGCGTGCTGCTGGTGTTGAAGCGCAACACCAACCTGGCCAAAGAACAGGTTCGCGGCATGCAGCAACAGATCGCCGCCGCCATCGAAGGGGCCTCCTGGCGCGACGTCACCATCACCGACCAGTACGCCAACCTCTTGACTCAGCCCGCCACCGAAGACGACAACCTCGGCATTTCCCAGACCAATCTCGACATTCGCGCCAAGATGGAATACGACCTGGAAGGCAAGATTCACGAAATCGTCGAGAGCTTCCTGGGACCCGGCAAGGTGGTCGCCAAGGTTTCGCTCGACGTCAACTTCGATCAGGTCGAATCGGTGGAAACCACCTACGGCGGACCGGACGCCGAGGGCGAACCGCAGCGTTATGCCGAGCAGACCAAGAACGAGCGCATCAACCGCGATGCGGGTCTGCAGGGCAACGTGGGCGCCGGTGCCAATACGGCTCAGGGCGGCCTGCCCCAGACCGACGGTACCGCCGGCGGTTCCACCATCCAGCGCGATCATGCGACCAACCAGTACTTCATCGATACCAAGAAAACCAACACGCGCTTGGAACCCTTCACCATCGAGAAAATGTCCATCGCGCTGCAGCTCGACTACAAGGAAATCGAAGAAGAGACGCGCCAGCCGGGTTTGATCGACAAGCTCACCAAAACCGAGCCGGACTGGATCGAAACCAAGCTCGAAGCCCTTTCCCAAGACGAAATCAACCGCGTCCGCGACCTGGTCATCGGCGCTACCGGTTTCGTCAATACGCGCGATTACCTCAGCATTCAGAACTTCCCCTTCAAGCCCATCGTCAGCAAACGCGCCCAGGCCGCCATGAACACCGGCCTGCTCCTCGACTACGTCAGCAAGTGGACGCCCTTCGTGCTGCAGTTCATCGTGTTCGTGTTGTTCGTCATGCTCGGTATCTCGCTGTTCCGGCGCTTCGTCGCGCCCATCCTGCAACAGGCCCAGCTCGAAGAGCCGGCCATCGCCGCGGCTTTGCCCAGCGGACCGCCCAAGACCGTCGCCGAACTGGAATCGGAATTGGAGCAGGAAATCGAGTCCGCGATTCCCAACGCCCAACTCTCCAAAACCGAAATCATGAAGAAGCGCCTGGTCGAAATGACCCAGCAGGATCCCGAAGCGGTGGCTGGTTTGGTCCGGACCTGGCTTTTGGAAGACGACTGATCTGCGGGGGGCGGCTGAAGCCGCCCCTCTTTTTGCTCCGTTTCCAATGATTTGCGCCGAATTTAACGAAAAACCGGTTAAAATATCGGGTGACGAATCAAAAGGAACAGGCTCCTTTTCAAACGGATCAATGGTCAGTCGCCGATCGGTTCGGCGGCATATCCGCCGCACGGGGTCGTGACGGCGCAAGGGATGCCCCGACGGGCTCCCCGGGGTTGGTGCCATGAGCGTTGTTGTCAGCAATATCAAGGATCTCAAAGGCGTGCAGAAAGCGGCGATCCTCATGATCGCGATGGGCGACGATATCGCGGCCGAGATCTTCAAATGTTTGGAAGAAGACGAGATCCAGGAAGTGTCTCGCGAAATCGCGATGCTCAAGCACATCCAGCCCGAAATTGCCGACCAGGTCATCGAGGAATTCCACCTCATGGCCATGGCCAAGAAATACATCACCCAGGGCGGTATCGAGTTCGCCAAGAAGCTGCTCATCAAATCGGTGGGTCCGGACATGGCCCGCAAGATCGTGGATCGCCTGGCCCGCGCCCTGGAAGCCTCCGCGGGTTTCACCTCGCTCGAACGCGCCAACCCGCAACAGTTGGCCAAATTCATTCAGAACGAACACCCCCAGACCGTGGCGCTCATCATGGCGCATCTCGACGCCAGTCACGGTGCGGACGTGTTGGCAGCCCTACCGGAAAGCCTGCGGGCCGAGGTCGCCATGCGCATGGCCTCCCTGGAAGAGATTTCGCCCCAGGTCATCCGCCGCATTTCGCTCATCTTGGAGCAGAAACTGGAGGCCATCGGGGGGTTCAACGTGGAAGAGTACGGTGGCGTACGCGCGGTGGCCGAGATGTTCAACCGCATGGAACGCAACGTGGGTCGGCAGGTCTTGGAGAAGATCGAAAGCATCAACCCGGATCTTGCGGCTTCCATTCGCGATTTGATGTTCGTGTTCGACGACATCCTGCTCATCGACGACCAGGGCATCTCCGAGATCCTCAAGCGCGTCGATCGCAAGGTCCTCAGCTACGCGCTCAAGGGAACGTCCGAAGAGTTGCAGGCCCAGATCTTCCGCAACATGTCCAGCCGTGCCGTGGAGATGTTGAAAGAGGAAATGGAGTACCTGGGCGCGGTCAAACTCAAGGAAGTGGAAAAGGCCCAGCACCAGATCGTCGAAGTGGTTCGCCAGCTCGAGGAAGAGGGCATCATCACCATCGGCGGCACGGGCGGAGGCGACGAGTATGTCACGTAGGATCATCAAGAACCGCCAATCGGTCAGCACCGATTCGTATCAGTTCGATGCCCTGCACCATCAGGCCGAAGAGGGCGATCCCTACCTTCAGGCCCAGGCCAGCCTCGAGGCCGAGGCCGAGCTGGATGCCTTTCAGGACACCGGTTTTCCCCAGGGGACGCCGATGTCCGTCGGCCCCAAGAACGTCGACGTGGAGGCGCTCATCGCCCGGGCCCAAGAAGACGCCGACGCCATGATTCGGGCGGCTCAGGAACAAGCCAGCCACATCGAGCGCGAGGCCTACGAGAAGGGGCTGGAAGAGGGTCGCAAAACCGGCGAAATCATGGCCGATCAGCAATTGCAGCAGATGCTCAATCACTATCACTTCAGCCTGAACCAGTTGGATCGGGCGCGCGACCTGCTGCTGGACCAAATTCAACTGGATTTTCTCGACCTGGTGCTGCATGCGGCTCAAAAAGTCGTCAAGCAGGAACTCAAGTCCAATCCTCAGGCGATTCTGCCCATGATCAAGGATGCGCTCCAGCGGCTCAAGCAGCGCCGCAACATCACCATCTACCTGCATCCCGTCGACCATACCTTCATCAACACCGTCTCCGAGAACGAGCGTCAGAACTGGTTGGGCACCCAGGTTCATCTGGAAGCCGATCCGCAATTGACGCGCGGTGGTTTTCGGATCGAAACCGCTGCCGGTGAGCTGGACGCCCGTATCGAGACCCAGTTCATGCAGCTCCAACAGCACATTTCCCAGCACTTTGAGCGCCCCACATGATCGACATCGCCGCCATCAAGAAAATGATCGACACCAGTCCGTCCTACAAATTGGTGGGTCGGGTGTCGCGCGTTTCGGGCCTGGTGGTGGAGAGTCAGGGACCCAGCACTCGGGTGGGCGAACTGTGCCAGATCGTGGCCCACGAGGGCGAGCGTGGTTATCCCGCCGAGGTCATCGGTTTTCAGGAGAACAAGGTGCTGCTCATGCCGTTGGGAACCACGACCGGCATCAAATTGGGCGACATGGTCGAGGCCTCGGGCGAGCTGCCCTCGATCGGTATGTCCCCCGACCTGTTGGGTCGGGTGCTCGACGGCCAGGGTGAACCCATCGACGGCAAACCGCCCATCAAAGCCGATGTTTTCTATCCCATCCAGGGTGAACCCATCAATCCCATGGAGCGCCGCCCCATTCGCGACATTTTTTCCACCGGGATACGCGCGATCGACGGCATGCTCACGTGCGGCAAGGGTCAACGGATGGGGATATTCGCCGGCTCCGGCGTGGGCAAATCCACCCTGCTCGGCATGATTGCGCGCCGATCTTCGGCCGACGTCAACGTCATTTCCCTCGTGGGTGAACGGGGTCGCGAATTGAGTTCGTTCCTCGAACAGGACCTGGGCGAGGAGGGTCTGCAGCGGTCGGTGGTGGTCATCTCCACATCCGATAACCCGCCGCTCATTCGCATGCGCGCCGCACTTTCGGCCACCGCCATCGCCGAATATTTCAAGGACCAGGGCAAAGATGTCCTGCTGATGATGGATTCCGTGACCCGTTTCGCCATGGCCCAGCGCGAAGTGGGCCTGAGTGCCGGTGAACCACCTTCTTCCAAGGGGTACACGCCATCGGTGTTCGCCCTCTTGCCCCAGCTCCTGGAACGTGCCGGAAACTTCGGAACGGGCTCCATTTCGGCCATTTACACGGTCTTGGTCGAGGGCGACGACATGAACGAGCCCATCGCCGACGCCGTGCGTGGCATTCTCGACGGCCACATCGTGCTCAGCCGCAAGCTGGCCGCCAAGAACCACTATCCGGCCATCGACGTGCTGGCGTCGCTTTCCCGTCTCATGAACAGCCTGGTCCATAAGGAGCAAACCCAACTGGCCGGCAAAATTCGCGACCTCATGGCGACCTACGTGGATGCCGAGGATTTGATCAATATCGGCGCCTATGCCAGCGGATCCAACCCGGCCATCGATCAGGCCATCGCCTTCCACGAACAGATCGGCCACTTTCTCAAGCAATCCACCGACGAAGCCGTGGATCATCACCACGCCCTCGACCAGATGGCCAAGATCTTCGGTCTCGACATCAACAATTTCGTGAAGCCCGAGAGCGCCCCCGCTCCGCGGTGACGGCAGCGATGAACGCATTGTGAAACGGAAGTCCCCACCATGAAGAAATTCGATTTTCGGCTGGAAAGCGTGCTCAAGGTTCGCGGCCTTCACAAAAAGATGGCCGAACGCGAGGTCGCGATCGCCCGCGCCAAGGTCAACAAGAACCAACAGGAGTTGGAGCAGACCAAGGAAGAGTTCGATCGCTCGTTTCACTTTTTGGCCGGTCAGGACGCCAATCTTCATTTTTGGCACCAGCTCACCAGTAACTATCAGGCGAACTTGAAGAAACGCGAGGCCGAACTCATCGAGCGCCGCGAGGAACTGAAGGAAAAGTTGGAAGTCGAGAAGAAGAACCTCTCGCGGCGCATGAAGGAAGAGAAAGCGATCGAGAAGCTCAAGGATTATCAACAGCAGGTGCATCAGGAAGAAGTGGAACGTACCTTCCAAAAAGAAATCGAGGAAATCGATTTGCTCAAACGGGGGAACAAAGGGTGAACGTCACGTGTCGGTGGTTGATGATTTTTGGCGGAGCGCTTCTGTTTTGGAGCGGCGGTGGTGTTTGGTCCCAGGAGGATCCGCCAGCCGAACCCGACAAGCCGGCGGCCTCCGAAGGCACCGAGGATGCCGCCGAAGAGCTGCTGACCGAACAGCAAAAGGCGACCAAGGAAGTTTCCCTGCGCAGTTTGCGCGAGGCCGAACAGGCCATCAACCAAGAACGCGAAGTGGTGAGCAAGCAGAAGCGGCGCATCGAAATGTTGTTGGAAGAGTTGAAGAACCAGGATGAAGCCATCAGCACCAAGGAAGAATCGATGCAGGAGCTGGTCAACCAGTACCAGCAGAATCAGGGCGAGTTCGCGATCCCCATCCAATTGGTTCAGCACTACGAATCGCGCCGTCCCAAGGTGGCCGCTCCGGATTTCATCAAGCTCTTCAATCAGGAGCCGCGGGTGGCGGTGGCACTGGTCAAACGCATGAAGAAAAAGAAGTCGGCCAAGCTGATCGATGAAGTCGCCGAACTCGGCGAATCTGGCAAACGAATTGCTGCTACGATTCACGCCGCCATTGGTACCGGCAAACTTGAAGAAACCAATTGATCACAGGTGATTGAGCGCAGACGCCACCTTCCGGTGGACCTCGCGTGATCGGGCTTTGTTTCGCTTCGATCGGGACGCGTCGTCGGTAGGCTGAATCCCTACTTATCACCCGCGATTCCAGGGACGGAATCCCAAAGATGTTCTTTTACAGCCAGTCCGGCGGGTTCCCTTTTTGTCGATGAAACCGCAACGTGCTGGATCTGTTTTGTTTGTGTTGGCTTGCCAAGGGAATGACCAAGCCTCGATTCACGGGAGCGATCGTTTCGCTGCCCCTGAGGAGTGTGGTTCATGATGATTTCTGCTCAAGATTCCGAAGGTGCCGGGCTCAAAGGCCTGTTCGGTAAGAAAGGAAAAGCGGGAAAAACGGCAAAGGGTTTTTTCTTCGGTTTGTTGGACGGCGCGGTCAAGGCCGGGGTAAAAAGTGCCGGGCCTGGTGGCAAAGGCGAAAAAATTGCCGGACTGGGCGGCGTTGGCGGCAAGGCCGGCAAGGAGCCGGGCAAGAGGCTCGGTCTTGGAACGCCGCTCGAGGGGAGTTCCTTCAAGGTGGTCAAACGCGGTACCGTGACCGCCGAGGATGTTTTGGCCAAGTTGAAGAAGTTGCTTCAGGGCCTGAGTCGAGAAGACCTCGCCAAGTTGGACTTGGACGAGGCACAATTACCTGGCCATTTGGAATCACTGCTCAAGAAAGCGATGGCCGGATTTGGTGAGGAGAGCCCATCGGATGCCGGTGATGAGAAATCCAAGGCCAGTGACAAGAAGGGTCCGGCACCCCTGCCGCTGAGCGAACTTTCCGCGAAGCAGGAGCACAAATCCGCGGCCGTGTCGAATCCGTCTGAGAAAGCGAAAGCGGAACCTGCGGCGGGTGGAAAGAAGGGCGGAGAAACCCTGCCTGCGTTTGGGAAGGAAGATCCGGTACAGAGCAAAAAGGCCGGAGCGAACCAAGAGGCCCTCGACACCTTGATCGCCAAAGCGAAAAAACAGGCGGCAATGCAGATGGGTGGCGCCGAGAACGGCAAGGCCGGCGCTACCGCCACGGGAGAGGCCGTCGCCGCAACCGCGGGCAAGAAGACAAAGAATTCCACGGCTGCTGAAGTCCCAGCCACGCAACGAGGCGAGGCCAATGCGAAAGTAGGCGTCTCCACCGGACACCGAGATTCTGGCAGTGCGTTCCCAACGGCTGGCAAGGAAGCCCCTGACCAACCGCTGGGCAGAAATGTGACTGCCAACGCCGGCGACACTCCGGCATCGCGCCGGCACGCCGTGCGTGGGTTGACCGGACGATCCGCGAACGAGGACCTCGGCCGGTTTGCCGGGACTTCCGCGAAGGTGGCGTCCGACAAGAACGCCGATTCGATCTTCGAAATCGGAAAAGGTGAGAAGGCGGCCAAGGCGCGGGGGTCGGTCAAAACTTCGGATCCATCGCCTCATGATGCCCGTTTGGCGATCAAACCCTCCGACAGAGGCGAGTCCACACCGAAAACGCTTGCGGCCAAGTTGGGCGCGGGTGCGGTCAATGGTTTGGCGACCCGGACTGCGGCCGAAGGCGGCGAAACATCGTCCGGGAAACCCGAATTCCTGCAATCTCATGGGGCAAAGGTCACCGAAGTCCGCTACGAAAAGACCGCGATTCCCACTCGAGTCAAGGGAACAGGGCAGACCACGGCGGACGGCAAAGATTCGAGCCCCAAGTCGAATGTGGGGAAATCCTCGGCTTCGCTCAAAGACGGTATCGCCGGCGAGCCCACCGAATCACCGGTGCCCGCCGAACGGAAAGCCGGGATTCGCGAGGCTTCGCGGTCCACCGATCATCGAGGTATCGTGAGACAGCGTCCCGACCTTCAACCCGACGCCAAACATGTCACCGATTCGGCGACTCGGAAATCCGGCGAAGCGGAAACCTCGAGTGAATCGCGCCAACGGTTTTCCGTCGATTCCGGCAAATTGGAGAAGGCCAAGGTAGGCGTGGCCGAAGGCACCACCAACCGGATGAGCAAGTCGGTGGAAGTGAGTGGCGCCGCGGCGAAAGCCGAAACGAAGGCTGAAGAACTCAAAGCCGCCGACCGCCGGCGCGAACCGGATCGACGATCCGTGCTTCGAGATGCGCCGACCGTCGCCCAGCGAACGCCGGCAGGTGATTCGCCGATGGGCGGCAACGGATTCGGTGAATCCCTCGGCCAACGAGGGGAATCGCCGTTGGCGCAAACCGGCCGCAGCGTCGGGCAGCGGGTCGCCGGAGGAGATGCCACCCATTTCGCGGCAGTCCAAAACCAAGCGACCCAACAGGCCGCCCAAACCGGTGACATTGGCAAATCGGCTGCAGGTGGAGAGCAAAGCCTGCCCCAACCCATGTTCCAACAGTTGGAAGAAGGTCTGGAAGAGGCCTACCTGGTGCGACCCAAATCCGTGAGTGTTCAGCTCAAACCGGCCGAACTGGGTGAGGTCCGCGTTCAGGTCAAAATGGAGGGAGATCAGCTCCAAGCCCAAGTGGAGGCCAAATCCGCCAAGACAGCCGCGTTGATTCGCGAGCATCAGGCCGAACTGGAACAGCGCATGCGCGAACAGGGCATCGAATTCGAACGATTCGAAGTACGCGAGGACGGCCACGACCATCGAGAGGAGAACCGTGAGCGTCGCTCCGGACAGGACTCATCGCCCTTTGCCGATGATCGGTATCATCGATCGAAGGGAGAGAGGGGGCAGCGTGCGTCGGCCAATCGAGGGAGTTCGGCAACGACCGAGTCTGTAGAGGAAGCGCAGCCCGCGACCCAGCCGCTCTCGACCCAAGATCCGACGAGACCCATCGACGTCACCATCTGAAATGAAACCACGACCAATCACCTAGGATCCGGCCGAGGCCCCATGCGGTGCCCTGCGATCTGCTTTCCGGGGAAAATCCATCAAAAATGGGGAAATTCGGCCTGGAATGATCCATTTGTCAGGTTTTCTGCGGGTTTTCAAGACAGAAGCGCGATCTATGCGTTATGATGACTGAACGGTTCCTCAATTCTTGACCTTTCGGCGATGACGCTTTCCGTCGCTCGCCCCAATCTTCCCGTAACGGCTTTTCGATGGCGTTTCGCACTCGCTCTCTCCTTTTCCATTTCCTCGATTTTTCCAATCGCACCTGCCAGGCCTTTTTCCTGATGCAAACCCGTGCGGTTCAACGTGTTTTGCCGCGGAAAACTCTAGGAAATTCCACCGTCAGGTGGTTAAATGAGGGACATTTTCCAGCTTCGCCACTTTCGGAAATACCATGTACCGTTGTGCTCACCGGGAACGGTCGACTTGGGAAACCTGCCGATCGCGGTATTGCGATCGCTCCCTCATGCTGCTGATCCACATCGGCGATTGCATGAATTTTTGTTTTTTTCGATATCTGTATTGATATCTGGAGGAATTAATGAGCGTGAATCGACATTTATTGGGGCTTGTCCTGTTGCTGCTTTTGACATTTGGGTCCTCGCTTTACGGCGCCGGTTTCGCCCTTTACCAAAGCAGTGCTCGGGGACATGTCCTCGGCGGTCTGACCGCCCACGGCGATGATGTCGCCACCCTTTTTTACAACCCCGCCGGCATTACCGAACTTAAAGACGCGGAGTTCATGTTCGGCGTGACCTTGATCTCCCCCGATGCGGATGTGGAACTGACCAATATCTACACCGGGAACACCTCCAAGGCGAATACCGAAGAAAAGTTGTTCGCCCCGCCCCACATCTACTACAGTCGCCCCCTGCGCAACAATTTGTGGCTGGGTTTGACCGTCGGTTCGCGCTTCGGCCTCTCTTCCGAGTTCGAGCGAGATTTTCCCGGCCGCTACAACAGTTACAACGCCGAGATTGTCACGATGGAAATCAATCCCAATATCGCCTGGAAGGTCAACGACAAGTTCTCCCTGGCATTCGGGATTCGCGCCATGTACATGGACGTCACCCTGGAAAGTGCCACGGATGCCGGTGCACTGTTGGGGCTGCCGCCCAACAACCCCGACACCGATACCTACGACGTCTACGAATCCATCAACGGTGACTCCCTGGGTTATGGCTTCGATGTCTCCGCATTTTACAAGGCCAGTGAACGGTGGTCGTTCGGGGTGTCCTACTTCAGCGAGGTCAACCAGGAAGTGGACAACGGGGTGGTCAACTTCGAGCGCCCCGATGGTTTGCCCGACGGCTTCTTCATGGATTCGCCCGGCGTCGCCGAGTTGGACCTGCCGGCGTTCGTGTTCTTGGGTGCGTCCTATCGGGCGCCCTCCAAGAGATGGAGCCTGGGGCTCGGCGCGGTCTACACCGGTTGGGAATCCTTCAAGGAGATTCGCCTCGAGTTCGATCGTCCGATCGTCGTCATCCCCGGACTCGGTGCCGCCGTGACCGAAAGCGTGTCCGTCGAAGATTGGCGCGATGCCTGGAAGTGGAGCATCGGCTACGAGTTCATGCTCAACGAGGCCTTCGACATACAAACCGGCTTCATCTACGACGACTCTCCGATTCGCGAAGAGAACCTGGACTACCGGTTGCCCACCAACGACCGCATCGTCTACGCCGTGGGCGTTCGCTACAAGCCCGGTGTCTGGACCTTCGATTTGGGCATCAACTACCTGCAGCTCAAGGACCGCACCATTCCCGACCAACAGCTCGAGGACGGCGTGCTTCCCTCGGAAGTGTCCAACGGCGAAGCCTGGTTGATCGGCATGTCCGCGAGTCGGAAGTTTTAAGAAAGAAATATCTGAACCGAGCTTCCGGTTAACCAGATAGGATCTGACAATGGACGGCGCGCGGTTTACCGACGCGCCGTCTCGTCGTTGGGCCGAAGCTGTCGGTGCATCTCGATACAGAGGGGATAGAGAACATGGCAATGAGTGATCAAGCGAAAAAGATCGGATGGGTGTTTGTGCTGGCCGCGCTGGCGTCGTTTTCACCCGCCTGGGCTGAAGACGGCGATGCGATCGTTGGCGTCTGGTTTACCGATAACGACGATTCCAAAGTGGAAATTTTCAAGTGTGGCGAGCAATATTGCGGCAAGATCATCTGGCTCAAGGAACCGATTTACGCTGCCGACGACGAAATGGCCGGTCAGCCCAAGGTCGACCGCGAAAACGGCAAGAAGAAGTTGCGGAATCGTCCCATCGTGGGTTTGGAAATCATGACCGGTTTCACGTTCGAGGAAGGTGAGTGGTCCGGCGGCAAGATCTACGACCCCGAGAAAGGCAAAACCTACAAGTGCCGCATGGAGCTTTCCAGCGACGGCGCCCTCAATGTTCGGGGCTATATCGGCATTCCCGCCCTGGGCCGAACTACCAAGTGGACCCGCAAACCCCAAAACGAAATGAAAAACGAAAACGGCTGACCGGAATGGCGGATGGCCCCGCGATTTCCGTTGTCATGCCGGTTTACAACGGCATGCCGTTCCTACCTGAAACGCTGGATTGCCTGCTGAACCAGACCGAGTCGAACTTCGAGCTCGTCGTTGTGGATGACGGTTCCACCGACGCCACTCCCTCCATCCTGGCCGAAGCCGCGCGGCACGACCGTCGCATCCGCGTGATCTCCCTGGCACACGGCGGCATCGTGAGCGCCCTGAATGCCGGCCTCGCCGCGGCACGAGCGCCCTTGATCGCCCGGATGGACGCCGACGATCTCTGCCTGCCCGAACGCTTGGCTCTCCAGCGCCAGGTCCTCGAGGCCGACCCCGAGCTGGGTCTGGTGGCCTCGCAGGTCGCCTACGGCGGCGATGCGGCCGTGAATCGCGGGTTCGCGCTGTTCGTGGATTGGACCAACGGCCTCGTCGATCCCCGCGACATTCGTCTGAAACGCTTCGTGGAAACGCCGCTGATTCATCCCACCGTGATGTTCCGCCGCGAATGCGTAACCCGATTCGGTGGCTACCGCGATGGCGACTTTCCCGAGGACTACGAACTCTGGCTGCGCTGGCTGGATCGCGGCGTGCGCATGGCCAAACTCCCTCGTGAGCTGGTGACCTGGCGCGAGCGGGAAGACCGGCTGTCCCGCGTTCATCCGCGCTACTCCGAAACTGCCTTCTACCGCTGCAAGGCCGAATACCTGGCTCGTTATTTGTGCGAGGAAGCCGGCCCCCATCGTCGCGTCGCCGTGTGGGGTGCGGGACGCACCACGCGCAAGCGCGCCGCCTTTTTGGCGGAGTTCGGGGTCACCATCGCGGCGTTCATCGACATCGATCCCCGCAAGGTGGGCCAACGCATCGGCGGCGTTCCGGTTTGGGACAAAGAGTCCCTGCCCGATCCCGGGGACACGTTCGTGCTGGCTTACGTGGGCAATCGAGGAGCCCGCGACCTGATTTCCGCACACTTGGAAGAGAGAGGATACCGCGAGGGCCGAGACTATCTCCTCGCCGCGTAGCCACGTCCTGCCACAGCGGCGGAAAAATCCCGACTGCGCCTCTCTCTTGAAACGAATCCGTTTGGAGTGCCCGAATGGCGAGAGATCCGTCGTGCCCGGTAGGTTCAGCCGCCGGCTGAACATGTGGAAGCAGGCCAAGCTTCGGAAGATCGAGCGGTAAAAGCCTGTTGAGCGGAAGTGAATTTTTTGGTCTCGGGGTGAAGCAGGCCGGGCTTCGGAAGATCGAGCGGAAAAAGAGCGAAGCAGAAAAGTCGGGTCTCCGGATCTCTCAATGATTGATTTCGAACTATGCCAGGTCGCTTCGATTGGTTGAGCACGGCCGGTATGGCAAGCTGCTATACCGACCGTGCTCAACCTACATGCTTTACGTCTCTTGCGCGCATGCGGGCTTTCCGAATCGGCTCGCTTCGATTGGTTCCTATCCTGAGAATTCTGTGTGTCGAAGGCCGATGTTCGGTGTTCCGGACCTTCGGCAAACCGGCCCTCGGCCTGAGCGGCGACTGTGCTGTGTCGTGTGTTTCGCGCGACGGTCACCGAGATCCGGGAATCGGCGGTGGCGGTGGCGCAGGTTCAGGCTCGATATCTGGCCCCTTGGGTATCGGCGGCGGCTTGGACGGTTGATCTCGAGACTTTGCCGAGTTGCGCTCGCCGGCCATGCGTCGTTTGTACGCCGCGTAGACGAGACCCACGACCAGCACGTAAAGAATGAACTCGATCGTACTGTTGGCGATGTGGTCGTGCGTTGCCCGCTCGAAATGCATGAGCCGCATGCCGCCGTGTGGGGCGCCGGGCTTCGCGAATGAGGTGATCCGTGAAATAAAACCGGTAGCGATTCCGGCGAGAAGGTGGATCATCCACAACGAGAGCTGGATGGTAAAGAAGGCTTTGCCCATGATCCAAATGGGCCGAGCCTTCTGAAAAAAGGAAAAGGCGAACCATGCGATCAGTGCAATGACCGTGTAGAAAGCGGCGTGCTGAACTCGTGTCATCACCATCGAAGCGAGCCGGATCACGTGGAAATCCTCTCCGATGGGAAGGGACCGGGCGGAGAACCCGTACTGCAGCATCGACCACGAAAGGCCCAACGCAGCGGCCGCATACAGCAACGGCACGAAGCATTGGGCGATGACCTTATCCTGGCCGATCGATCCGGGAGAAGCCGGCTGTTTGCGGGCGGCCCGATATCGAGCTGCACACATGTACCCGAAAAAGGCGGGGGGCGAAAGAAAGAGGCCCTTGACGATGTCGGGCAGCCATATCGGAAACGGCTTCGAGAGCAGCATGAACTCGATGACGATTCCGACAAGGAGCGCGATGATTGTGACCGCGGAGAAGAAGCGTTGGGGCGATTGAGTCCAACAAGAAGAGGTGGCCGAATCGCCCCGACGATGATAGTCACGGACGAGGTGGGCGAGCTGCGAAAGTGCTCGTGCGGTTTCGCGGAGTAGTTTGTTGACGCTTGCCAATGAGGTTCCTCGAAATCAGTCGTTGCGGATTTGGATCGGTGTCCTGTTGTGGGTGGCGCGAACGTCTGGCATTCGAGGCCATTTTCGGCGAACCTCCACCGCGGCGATCAACCTCCGGAAGATTCACTGTCGTTCGGCTGCTGCTCTTCCGCCGAGGTAGGCTGCGGTTCCGCCGGCTGTTCCGGCGTCTCGGTGCCCGCCTCGCCGGATGGGTTCTCCCGCAATTTCACCCGGAAACACGCGGCTTCACGAGCGTTGCGCACCAGTAACAGGTCGCCGGCCAACGATGGTGGATTCCAGCTTTTTCCGTTGAGGGCCTTGACGCGGTGTAGTTCCGTGAGTGCTTCCGGTTTGGGATCGATCAGCACCAGCTCGCCTTTTTCCGACGAGACCAGAAGCAGGTCCCCCACCAGGAGCATTTGACCGTGACCGTAGCGGCCGCCCTTCCAGCGCCGTTCCCCGGTGTTCGGGTCGATGCAGACCATGATGCCTTCGTCGATACCGTACACGAAGCCTTCGTGTTCGATCATGACCGCGAATTTCGATTTCAGGAAGCGGTTGTGCCACACCTCTGTAGCCTGCCATTGGTCGTTTTCGCGGCTGAGTTGGAGCAGGCTTGCGCCGATTCCGTAGCCGCTGGAGACCAGCAGGTGGGTGGCGTCGATCGTGATCGGAATGGAAACCGTCGGTTGGAAGGTGGGCCAGGGGAACGACCACAGCGTGCCGCCGGTTGCGGGATCGAAACCGTAGACCATTTTTTGTGCGAACATGACCAATTGATCGACACCGTCCAATTGCAACAGGGCCGGCGAGCTGAAGGCGCTCGAATCGCCGGAGGCCGTCCAGACCGGGCCACCGTCGTCGAGCTCGTAGGCGGCCAGCGTGCCGGCATCGCCGATGCCGAGGCTGACCACGACCCGGTCGTCGACCACGAGCGGTGAAGCGCTGGAGCCCCATTCCGGGGGTTGGGTTCCGAGTTCCTGGAAGACCTGACGCGACCAGATCTTTTTCCCGTCCGCGAGCTGTAGGCAAACCAGGTTGCCCAGGCAACCCATGGCCAGAACGCGGTCTCCGTGGATGGTGGGGGTGGCGCGGGGCCCGGTACCGCCGATCGGGGTCGCGTGCCGGCCCGCTTCGCAATGGGACCACGCTTCCTTACCCGTGGCGAGGTCCAGGGCGATGACGCACTCCGATTCGCCCCGCTGAACTTGGGTGACCGCCAGGTTGCCCTGGATCGAGAAGGCCGACCAGGCCGGATCGATCGGTTGGCGCCACAGAAGTTCGGGCGGGTGCGTGTCCCAGGCGCGGTCCAGATGGATATCGGTCAATTTGGCATCGCGATTCGGTCCCTGGAATTGGGGGTAAGCGGCCACGGCCGCAGTGGTCTCCTCCGTCTGCGAACGCGTCTTGACCGTTTCGGTGCTTTGCCAGCGCGGACGGAATTGGGGAACCATGTCCCCGCTGGGGTGAATCTCGAACGCCGCGTTGAGCAGGACCACGAAGACGGCGCAACCTGCCAGGGCGCCCAGGCGCATTCGCCAGGGGATCCTCGAAAAGAAGAGCAACCAACAAAGAGTGAGAAACAGGCCGATGACCACGCTCAAGGCGCGGTGGAACTGGGGCTGGAGCGAGATCGCCTCACCGGCCACTTCGAGCAGGATCACGAACGCGATGATGATGGGCCATAGGATGAGCATCGGCCACCAACGGGGACCTTTGCCTTTGCCGCGGGACATGGGGAGCCTCCGATCGGAAGTAATGGTGTTTGGGCCTGATTCTAGCCAGGTTTACCCGATCGGGGAGAAAAAAACCGCGATTGCGACGAAAAGGGGCATGACCGGGCCGTATCGATCACTCGTCTTCTTCGCGCCTGCGGAACAGCGCCAGCGATTTCGAGTCGGCGGTCAGACCCAGGTGCAGAATACGGGCGCCGGTCTGACCCACCGGCTCCACACTCTTGCCGATGACGATTCCGTCCTGGGGTGCCCGGTACTCGCGCGTGACGTCCCCGAACACGTTCGTCAGCCGGGCGATCACCTGGTTGGTTTTCACCTCTTCGGTGACATTGGGGAACACTTCCAAAAGACCGCCGTGATCGGTGTAGATCCAGTATGAGTTCTCGCACAGCACCGGTGCCGGCCCCAAGGCCCGGTGGCGCTTGCGCATCATACCCACCTCGCTCAACACGGCGCGCAGCCCGGCCAAGGACAGCCGGATGTACTCCTGCTGAAACCGGTGAGGGTTGCCGATTTCCACCGTAATCGCCGGGATCCCCATCGACATCGCGTGACCCCTCAAGGTGCCGTCGGACGGTGGGTTGTGCAAAATAATCTGTGGTCGCTGGAGATAGGCCATTTGGGCGGTGGTCTGGTCCGTCATGTCCGCGCGGACGTACAGGCTGTTGATGCGTCCGAAGCTGGCGGTGTGTAGATCGACCAGATAGTTGAAGTGGCGAACGATGCGCTCGCTGAACCGATGGGCGTACACGCTCGAATCGTTGCCGTCGGGACGGCCGGGCATGATGTTGTTGAGGTCCTTGCGGTCCGTGAAGGCGCGTGTCCGCGCGTTGAAACCGGGCACGTTGACCACGGGGACGGCGACCACGGTGCCGCGCAGGCTTCGATCCAGTTTGGCGAACAAGCGGTGAATGACGGGGATACCGTTGACTTCGTTGCCGTGCAACGCGGCGGTGATGCCGAACGTGGGGCCCGGCCGTTCGCCGCGATAGACCAGCACCGGTACCCAGATGTTGCGACCCATGCCGTCGTGGGTGAGAACCACGCGCAAACGCGAGATCGTCCCGTGGGGCAGTGAATCGATATCCAAATGGTCGACCAATTTGGCACTGTTCAGCGTCCCGATGTCTTCATTCGTCACGGTGCATGCCTCCCTTTGTGTGAACGCGCATCTGGCGAGCGATCCTGGCGATGATCGTCCCCTTCGGTATGGAGCACTGCCAAGGGGGGCCGGAAAGGATGGGCGGGGCTTCCTTCACGTATGCAATCGACAGATTTCGTCGGCCAAACGATTGTCGGGGTTCACGGTACCGAAGAATCGATATTTGAATTTTCCCTTGGAACTGACCAGGCTGTCGGCCATGCGGTCGATGGCCGTCGTGGCCATCACCGTCTGGAGGTAGGACTCGATCAGGTCGTCCAAACCGATGCCCAATCGGTTGAAGTCCCGGTTGTCCATCAACAGCAGCCGCTCGGTCTGGGTTTTCCATTGGCCCTCTTCGTCCCTGTAGGACAGGTTGGTGCCCAACATGTCCCACGAATCTTCCGATCCTTCCAGTACGCCGATCAGCGGTTTGGGTGAGCGGCGGGCGTAGATGGCCACCGGAAAGAAACCCTGATCGCCGGAACCCACCATGAAGCGCAGGTCGGCGACAAAAATGCGGCCCTTTTTGTCCGGGACCGTGCCCAGGTGGTAGAGCGACTCCCTGCCGCGCGAACTCCAGCCGCTGTTGCCGATCAAGGACTGGACAATGAACCGATCGTAGCGTTGCTCCAAATCCATGAAATTTTGCAGTTCGCGGTTGTTGACGATGGTCCACACGCCCTGTCCTGCGTTGGAATAAGGGTTTTTGACGACGGCGATGCCGCCCATGCGTTGCACCCACATGGGAATCGATTCACGCGTCACGTCCCAAATCGTTTCCGGTGTGCGAATGGCCAGCCGGGTCGCGTGCATACTGCCGTTGTAGAAGTCGTAGGCTTTGGATGCCAGCAGCTTGTTGCGCCCGCCGGCGAGACACCCGATTACCGGATTGAAAATCAGGGTCTTGGTGAGCGGGGGAATGCGGGTCCAGGGGCGCTGGGTGACGTAGCGGAGCGCGGCGCGGATGGGCTGCCACATCCCCGCCTCGGTGCGAATTTCCAACACGCCCTCCGGGGTGAAGCGGGCAGGCGGATTCTCGTCATCGGCGAGAAAGGGCACCAGGTGGACGGGCTTGTTGGTGAGATCGGCCAGCGTGGCCGCGTAGGCCGACGCTTCCATGTGGTTCTTGTCGTAGAGAACCGCCAGCCCGCCTTCCGGCAGGGACCGGCGCTTGAGTGCCGGCACGAAGGCTCGTTCCAGCAGGAGCTTGTAGCCGTTCTGCTCGTCCATGTCGCGAATCATCGGCATCGATTTCTGGCCCGAGGGGCAACTGTTCGTTTCGATCACCACCACGCGGCGGTTGCCGCGATCGTTGGTGACGCAAAACAGGTCGGCACCCGACCAGCGCATGTATTTCATTTGCTTGGATAATGCCTCCTCGACCGACTCCCGGCTCACTTCGGGGTGAAGGTGGCAGTAGCGCTCGGCAATTCGAGAGTTTCCCAGCGAAAGAAACCCGGCCACCAGTGGGTGCAACTGGGCATTCAGCACGCGTGGATAATAATGGTTCTCTGGCTCGAATTGTCCTGGTTGGACCATCGTGGTCTGGTGATGTGTTTTCCTCATAAGTGTTGCCTCAACAGGGAGTCAGGGGCCAGGCCCAGGGGTCATACCCACCCAGGGGAAAAGTGTGCCACGGGTCAATACGGCGGACAACTGCAACGTTGCGTAAAAACGAAAAAAGCATCTAAGTAATTTGAAGTCAGTTAGATACCTTGTGTTTTTTCGGTTCGGGTCTAGGGATGAACCCATCTCTCCGATTCTCGCGCAATGTTGTCGTAAGCCTTGTGATCCGAGTAACCCGCATCACCTTAACCGATGTTCCGGCCGTGCACCGGGTGGGGATCCCCATGACCCGGAAGAATCGCTCGGTGCAAGATGGGCGACCATCGTAGCGGGAGCGGAAAAGGTGACGTGCGGTGCGATGTCGTTTTTTGACTTTGTTTATGTGCTTTACGGGTTATGGGAAGAACAATTTGGAAATTCGTGCAATCAAATCCAGTGCTGTTTCGTCATGGGCAACAGAAACGCGGAGACACCCGATCCACGAGTGGTTCCGCCATCTCATTTCAGGAGTCGCACATGATGCACCAGATGATTCGTCGCAGCGTTCGTTTTTTTTCGATCGCCATCCTGAGTTTTTTCGTGATCTCCCTGTTGCCCGCAACCGCGGCGGACGATCCCAACATCCCCGCCAAGACCAAAGAAAAGGTTTTGACCGCCCTGACCGCCCACATCCAATCGGTTCAGGCCAAACACCAGGGCAGTTTCCCCGTCTTGGATTTCACCCAGGGTAAGGTGATCGACCTGACATTGGAGAAGGTTCACGCCGGCGTCGTCAAAAAGGGGGACGATGGTTTTTTCGTCAGTTGCGCCGACTTCCGCGGCAAGGATCGCGTGCTCTATGATCTCGACTTTCTCGTCGACGAGAACTTCGAAGTGGTCTTGTCGTTCCTCCACAAGAAGGACGGAAAAAAATACAACTACGAAGTAGAATGACCCATGTTTTCGAATGAGGAGTTCCAGCGATTCTACCGCTATTGCCTGGCCCTGACTCGCGATCCGGACCAGGCCAGCGACCTGTTGCACGACGGCCTGGTCAAGTTCCTCGCCAAACGTGCGCGTGTCACGTCCGAACCTGGCGCTTATTTCCGTCGCATTCTGCGCAATACGTTCATCGACGACTATCGCGCCGCGGTTCACTCCGCCGGGCAACTGTCGTTCGATGAGAACGTCACGCCCCTGGATGTCGCTTCGGAGTTGGAAACCACACTGGTTCATGCGGATACGGTTCAGCGTCTGTTGGCACAGGTCGGATCGACGGATCGCGAGCTCCTCTTCCTTTGGGCCGTGGAAGGCTACACCATGGCCGAAATCGCCGAATTGACCGAAGTACCGCGCGGTACGGTATTGGCCAGGCTCCACCGCCTCAAATTGCGGTTGCGTCGTTTGCAGGCGGGAACGACCGTGGGAGGTGGGCGATGAAAGAACCCCTGAAGCAGGTGATTCGAAATCATTACGATTCGGCGAGCCTGTCCGAGGATCAACTTGCGAAGCTGCAGGCCCTCCAGCGCGCCGCGGCCGCTTCCACCCCGACCGAGGCGACCGAGCCGGCCGGCGCCTCGCCGGGAAATCCATCCGCCCGTCGGCGTTCCACCACCTGGCGGTTCGGCATGGTCGCGGCGATCCTGGTTTTTCTGCTCGCAGCCGTCGGGTACCTGTCCTTGCGCCGTACGGCGGAACGCGAAGCCCTGGTCCAATCGATCGTAGCCGAGGTGGCGGCCAACCATTTGAAGGAGTCCTCCCAAGAGGAACCTCTCGAAACCCTTGTCGCGTTGCGCCACAAACTCGAAGAGCTGCCCTTCTTTCTGATTGCCTCAGAACACATGCCCGAGTCGAAGTGGGCGTTTTCCAATGGAAAGTACTGCTCCATTCAGGGGCAAATCGCGGCCCAACTCCATTATGCGCCCATCGATCGACCCGAAAACCGTTTCACCCTTTACCAGACCCTCTGTCCGGAAATGTTGGCTGGTGGTCGTGCCATCGGCGACCTGTCCGAACCACGCATCCTGCATCATGCCGGTCTGGAGTTGACCCTGTGGCGCGAACGCGATTTGTTGCTGGTGTTGGCCGGCGCCGAATCGCCCCGCTGAGGATGGCCATTGCATGTAGTGGTTGGGAGATCGCCGTTCAGACGTCTTGATCCGGTATTTCGAGGTGACGGGACACCGAATCCTCGATCAGCCCGATCAATTCCGGATCCATGTAGTGATAGTCGTCCGGGATGTCCAGGACGACTACTTTCTTGTACTCCAGCAAGCGACCGAACTGGGCTTTCAGCCGGTTCTTGTGGGTGTATTCCATCACCATGACGATATCGGCCCAGCGAAGATCCCCCGCGTTGACGGTTCTCCTGGCGTTGGGGCTGGTTCCCGCCGACCGCACCTCGAGAGCGGGGTGGTTCCGATACATGGTCTCGGCGGTTGGGCTACGCCATTGGTTTCGGCTACATACGAATAAGACTCTGATCATGCCGCGATCATAGCATCTAGACTTGGGTGTATGCGATGTGTAGATAACCGGTTTGTTTATAGATGGATAAGGTGTCGGTTTGGATTGGGGGCGGTTATTCGGCACTCCATGCAGCGTGCTTGACCGCGGTCGCCAGAGTTCGTCGCGAGATCGCGCAGGAGGCTGGAAGCCAAGCGGGCTCTTTTCATTGCAATGCCCTCGGATTTAGGGTTTGATGGTTCTACCTTCATCCCCCACGACATACGGAGGTCCGCGATGACCGAGAAAGATCCCACTGCGGAAGTGAACTACGGCCCTTTGGCCGCCCTTATCGGGACCTGGCAAGGCGACAAAGGTCTCGATCTCTCTCCCGAACCCGACGGAACCGAGGAAAACCCCTACTACGAAACCATTGAATTCCAAGCTGGTGGCGACCTGGAAAATGCCGAAAAACAGACTCTGGCGATCGTGCCCTATACCCAGATCGTTCGCCGCAAATCCAACGACGAAGTCTTCCACCACGAGGTCGGTTACTGGCTCTACGATGCCGAAGCCGACCTGGTGATGCACTCGCTGGCCATCCCCCGCGCCGTGTGCGTGTTGGCGGGCGGCTCCCATAAGGGTGAGGCGAGCGGAGAAAACGGACTCGTTCTCGACGTCTCGGCCAAATTGGGCGATCCCGATTGGGGCATTTTGCAATCGCCCTTCATGCGGGAAAACGCCAAGACGGTCGCGTTCAGCCACGCCATCACCATCAAGGGCGACCACATGTCCTATCGGGAAACCACCTACCTGGAGATCTACGGCAAATCCTTCGACCACGTCGACAGCAACGAACTGACGCGCCAAAAAGCCTGATCCCACTCGATCCGTGCGCGCCTCCAACCGTGTTGGAGGCGCACCGCAATGACGGTGGCGGTGCCCATCCGGCCAGTCTATCCTGGGAGGAAGACCGTTTCGAGTCGCCGAATGGGCACCATTCTAGGGAGCACCGCCTTGTTGTGAGGGGTTCAGAATGAAATCGGCAATGGCCTTCAATTCTTCGGCGGGCAGCATCATCGGCGGCATGGCCGGATAATCGTCTCGTTTCCTGCCAGGTGCTTTTGCCCAGGAGACGATGCCGTCCGGATCGTTGGGGTAGGCGTCGCGGATTTCGCTGAGCGGTGGCCCGACCCGACGCTGCGTGTCGTGGTGACATGCGGCGCAGGCACGTTGAAACGCCAGCCCTCCGTCGATCGAGGCGCCTTCCGCTTGGGCGACGGCCTGTTCTTCCGCGCTGAGGATTCGCGCTTCCTCGCTCAGGGCCAGGTATCGCTCGGTTTTCTCTTTCATGGCCGTTTGGTGGGAAGCGAGTGCCTCGGTTCGGTAGCTGTGACGGCCCCAGGCCATCAGCACCACCGTAAGGGACAGCGCGAGGGCGATACGGCTGAAATATCGACCGACTCGCTCGGGCTGCCCCTCGATTTCCCGCCACAACCAATACATGGCGGGTAGGGCGCAGGCCACGCCACAGAAGATCGTGACCACCATAGGCCACGAAAAACCGTGACTGGGCAGGGTGAAAAAGACCAACGGACCGACGAGGAACTGGGCGCCCGTCACCGCGAGTGCCACCGTATACAGCCTTTTCAACAGGTCGGGACGCGAAAGTCCTGGCAGACGCTCGGAAAAGTCGTAGGCCGATCGTTTCAGGTACCCCACCAGGAACAGGCTCGTCACGGCCAAGCTGGCTCCGAGGAAGTGGAAGTAGCGCGGCCACACGTTCGGCAGCATCAAGGCCGAAAAGAAACCCTTGACCTGCAGCCAGCGATCCGGAAACAGCATGAGGTTGACGTTGGCGAGGAACACGAGCGGGATGAACAGCAGGATCGCCATCGCGAGGCCGATGATGAACAGGTGCAGGCCCTTTTTCGCCTGCAAGACCGACCATGCGTATTTATGCAGGTAGATCAGCAGGAAAGCGATGGATACCAATGGGATGACGAGGATCCAGGCCACCCCGGTCAAGGCGTTCGCGGTGTAGAAGTACACGGTGTAGAGCACGTTCAGCAGCAGTAACGGGGCGACGCCCAGGACCACGGCCATGCTCTTGTTGACCGTCACCGTTTTGGCGATTTCCAGGGCCAGTCGATCGTAGGCCGGTCTTTTCAGGCCCATCAACTCGAACACGAAGGTCAGCAGCACGCCACCCAGCATCAGGTTGACGAACAGGATGTGGGCGAGAAAACTGACGATCAACAGAAACACGAGCAGCGGTTCCGGGGCCGGTAGGGGCAGCGGAATGTCGTGGGGGATGGGGGTTCCGGTCGGGTTCATCAGGGCAACCTCCCTCGATCGTGAGACAGTCGGGCGCCGTCGTTTTGCGCGCCGGGCAGGGTGTCTCCGTTTTTCTGGAGAAAGACCAGGTAGTGGGCGAGGGCTTCGCGCTCGGCGTCATTGCCGGGGAATGGCGGCATGTATCCTCGGGTGTGGTGCATGATGTCCACGTATTGCGCGACCAGGTTCGGATCCCATTCGGCATCTCCGTACATGCCGCGCAAGTTGCCGGCGATCGAGTTGACGCCGTTGACCGTGTGGCACCGCGTACAGGCCAGCATGAACACCTCTTTGCCCGCGCGGACCCGGTTCTCCGGGGTGATTTCGCGCACCGTGGCGTAGGTGGCGTGTTTCAGCAGCCCGTCCTTCCTGAATAGCGGGTAATCCTCGACCCGAATCCCGTTGGAGTACAGATACTCGCCGATCGCATAGGGCTTGCGGATGAACTCCCGAACCCGTTCGAAGTGCGCCAACAGAAGGAGCAGCAACAAAAAGGGGATCGCCGATACCAGCGCAGGCGTTCGGTATTTGCCGCGCCATCCCCACAGGGCTACGAGGGTCACGGTCCCGCAGGCCGCGAGGATGATGTACAGCAGCGCATTGTACCAATCGGAAAACGTCTGGGTCGTGTTGGCCACGGGCAGATTGCCCATCATCACGTCTGGAACCATGTGCCAGTAGGACATGGCCCCCAGCACGGTGAACGGAATCCAGTACAGGATCCAGGTGGAGATCGCCTTGGTGGCCTTGAGCCGGAAATCCCGATCCTTGCCCACGAAGAAGGGCGTCAGCAAGAGTCCGGCGGCACCGCCCATGACCATCGCCAGAGGCGAACGCAGGGCCAGTTGAGGCAAATACAGCGGGTTGAGCACACCTTGCAGGAAACTGCGATCGGTCATCCAATTACCGGGGTCCATCATGAAGCCGAGGATGGAGGTAATGATGGCCATGGTCAGCCAGGAGGCGATCGAGAGGCCGACACCAATCCAGATGTGCTTCTTTTTGTTCGTTTTCGATAGCTTCTTCCAGGTCAGGAAATAAAACAGGATCATGGCGACTTCGGTAACGAACACGACCCATTCCGAGAACCAGGCCCAAAAAAAGACGCGAATCAGGCTGCCGATCGCGGCCGGATTGACCAGGGACGCCGAAAACCAGATACCCACGCCGGTCATGGCGCCTACGGTCGTGGTGACCAGGAAAAAGAAAAACAGGATGCGGTAGGCCAACCTGTCCCATTTGGCGGAATCCTCGGGTGAGGTGCAGCGGTAGCCCTTCCACTCGAGCAGGGTGACCAGCGGAATGCCGCCGACGGCCATGGGGTGGTTGATGAGGACGTGCACGATGGCGATCACCGCGATTAAAAACCGGTTGTTCAAAAAGTCCATGTGAAACAGGGGAAAATCCATGCGGGCCTCCCTTGGCTTTTTCAGGAAGCCATTATGGGAGGGGGCCGATCGGCGCGTACATGCAGCAAATTGTTGCAGCGCCCACGCCCGGGTCGGGTCGCGGAAATATCCCCGGTCTCACCGGGAAAAGATCATGTGGATAGTGGAAGTCCTGCTTGCCGGGACTCCTACGCGTCGGGGTCGGCCTGGCAGAGGCGGCGAAGCGCCTGGCTGATGCCGACCTCGATCGGAAACCGGCGTTCCAGAAAGGAAAGGATGGCCAGGGCCGATTCGCGGTTTCGGTCGTAGCCCTGCAGAAACGCGGGCAGGTGTGCCGCCAGGGCCGGAAAGCGAAGCTCGAGCCGGCGGTCGGCATTGAACGGGTCCCTGGGCGCATTGGTGGCCGCCTCAGTGCATTCGATCAGGTCGATGACGCGATCGAGGGCGTGGCCCTGAATGAACTTCATGGCGGAGCATCGTTCACCGCGATGGTGCCGCGACAAGCCCACCCACAAATTCGTCAAGGCTTCGCCGAGCAGCCACTCGATCGAGGGCGGGGTTTCTTTTTTCGGGAGGTACCGCGGGATGGCCAGACTGTCCTGGACGCCCTCGGCCTTCCACACGATGCGACCTGGCGCGAAGGGAATGCGATCCAGTTCGGCTTCCTCGAACACCGCGAACTCGCAAAAGACCCCGTCTTCGTAGAGCAATTTATATCCGTCGACGGTGTTGGCGAAATGGAAGACGGCCGGCGCGATGTCGGTCAGCCAGGAGAGGTCGCAAAGGTAATCGGTCTTGCTGCCGGGGCGAACGATGACAAAGAAGTCGAGGTCGGAGAAGCGGTCCAGTCGATCGCGTTCGAGGCCGACGGAGCCGAGACCGATGAGACACAGCGCGGTGGTTCTCTTGGATAGGGTGCGGCCGATGTCATCCAAACGGCGCAAAAGCGAATCGGGCTGGTTCATGGGGTGGTGTCCTTCGGTGGGTGGTTTCGCTTATTTCTTTTTTACCACGGAGGTCGCAGAGAACGCAGAGATAGTAAGCCGCGTAGGTGGAGGTTGGAGTTTATATGTGCATGATGTTGAGTTTTGAGTCTTGGAGATCGGTAGGTGAATTTCTGCAAATAATTTTTTGCCACAGGGTGGCTGAAAAGACTAAGCCTTCCTAAACAGGGAAGAAACACTGCGTTGGCTTTCAGGAGCAGGACGATTTTGTCCACGAATCACTCGAATTACACGAATCAAAGCAACTCCGCGGAATGGTTCTCGCAGTACTGTCGAACCTTCAATAAATCGGAAATACGGGATCCGAAAATGATATTTTAATTCGTGTCAATCTGTGTGATTCGTGGACAGGCTTTTTAGCCAAAGATGAGCCACGATGGGAGTGGTTTCTTGAGAGAGTACAGAGTTTGCGGAGGTAGTAAATTGAATGGACTTATAGGCATTGTGAGGTTTGGGGGGTAAAGTTCAAGTTTTTATAATGTGTCAATAAGTAACTGAATAAAATATTTATTCAGTATTGATTGATGGCGCTCTTGAGTGCAAATGATTTTATCTTTCAAAAATGCAATAATCTAAAGGATAGAGCTGGATTGATGGTTTGTGGTGCCCTAACTCTCTGCGTTCTCCGTGCCCTCCGTGGTAAAAAAAGTATTACCCTAATAACGAACAAACACTATATGACCCAACCTCCACCCTACCAATCGAAGTGAAGCTGAACACTCCACTCACGGCCACGGCCTGGCAGGGGAGCATGCCCGTTATCGTAGGCTTGAACGAGGATCTCCTGCTCGTCGAGGACATCGTACACGCCCATCCCCAGCGAAAGTCCTTCGACACCTGCCAACTGCGACCAACGACCAAACAGGTGAACCAGCGTTTCCGATTCGAAAGCCTCCAACAGCGGCTGGCCGTCCTCTCCGATGGTGCGGTAGCCGTACTTTTCGTCGTGATACACTCCGGTCAGACTGACCCCCAGGTGGGAGCTGAATTGGTGGTGGCTGTCCACCGCCAGTTTGATCGGAGGCGCAGACAACAGCTCGTCGCGGCCCGCGACGCGGTAGGACGGTATCCCGTCGTCGGTGACCTCGTAGTAACTGAAATTCATCCTGAATTTGGTCCTCGTCGTCTGATAGCGGTATTCGGCCTCGAAACCACGGGTGCCCACCGTATCGAAATTGTCGTAGTTGTCGCCTTCGTCGAAGAAATACACGATCGGATTGTCGATCTCGATCTCGTAGAAGTTGATCGTGAAGATACTGTGTTTATGGAATAGGTATCCCACCTCCAGTTCCGTGACCCTGGTGTCTTCCGCCTTCAGGTCCGGATTCGTTTTCAGGTTGAAAAAGGACGGCGTTCGGAAGGCTTCACTGTAGAGCAGCTTCGCGTGCCACTGTCGCCACAGGCTGGTGATGCCCAGCCGAGGCACGAACCGCGAACCCACGTGGGAGTGGTCCTCCCAACGACCGCCGATCGTGATCTGGGTAGCATCCATTCGGTATTCCGCCTGGGCGAAGAAGGCGCGATCCGTGTATTTGGGTGTTTGGTCGATCGGCAGGGTGCCCGTGTCATGGAAACCATCGCCGTCCTGGTCGACGCGATCCAGGCGATGGATCACCGCTTTGTCGCGGTACCAGTCGAATCCGGCGACCAGATCGAACGAGGCGGAGAACTCCGTGAGCGAGGTCAGCCCCATGTCCAGGCGCTCGCTCTCGTCGCGAAACAACACGAGCGGCAGGTCCAGGAGATCGGCCAAGCCGATGTCGTAGGCGTGCTCGTCGGCCAATTCGCCAGGGATTTGGTCCTTGAATCGCAACCGCGGAGTCAGCGTCACGATATCGCTCACCACGTGGTTGTACTTCAGAACGTAGTTGTCCGAGTTGAATCTCAGCTCGGTGGCGACCGGGCCCGCCACCGAGAAGAAATCGCGAGTGGTCAAAAAATGGCGATCGAACATGGCCCGCAGGTCCAAACCACGATAGTTCACATTGATGTTGTAGAAGCCCGCGTTCAGATCGGCGTTCTCCTCCATGGAGAAGCCCGTACCCCACAAGTCCCGATATTGGCCTTCGCCGCGAGTACCCCTGCCGAAAAAGCCGGACAGGCTGTAGCGCAAGTCGCCGTGTTCGTCGCCGTAGGACACTCCGATGTTCGTCCGCGCGTCGTGGGAACCCAGGCGTCCGTAATTGGTGGTGACTTTGCCGCCCCTCAAATCGGATCCGTTGCGCGTGATGATGTTGATGACGGCCATTTCCGCATAACCGCCGTAGATCGCCGAACCCGGGCCGCGAATGATTTCGATTTGCTTGATGTCGTGGATCGGGTAGTGGTGCCCGTATTGGAGGGTCGTGTAAAGTAGCTCGTTTTGATCCACGCCGTCGATGATCAGCAGGATTTTGCCTTCTTGACTCCAGTTGCCGCGCAGGCCCGAACCCACCAGGCCCAGCGTATCGAACGAAAAGAAGAACCCGGGAACCAGTCGCAACAGATCCATCAGGTCGCGCGCACCCGAATCGCGAATCTCCTGGGCCGTGATGACCGAGACGATACCCGGCGTTTCGCGCAACGATGTGGCCTTGTTCTCGGAGGCGGAAGCGACGGTGAGCTTCAGCTCCAGCAGCGCCTCCAGCGATAAATCGTCGTAATCGATGTCCCATTGTCCCCAAGCCGTGCTCGTGCCGAGACAAAGGGCGAAACCCAGGCACACAGTCAAGCGACGCATGGAGTAACCTCCTTTCCGGTCTCTTCGGATAGGGTTGCGCGATGGGTCCGGTCAAGCTGGGCTGTTGGGGTTATCGGTGGTTCATGACTTTTTAATTACTAAATGGAGATCGGTATTTTGATGAATAGACAAATGATTATTGAAATAAATTTCGATAAACATTTAAATTAGATTTTTGAATGGATTAAGGAAAATAGTGAAAAACACTAATGGTTGTTCTGCAGAAGTCGCGTGATCCCAGTGGAATGCCCCCCTCGTTCTTGCCCTTTGGTGGGGTTGCACCTCCTGTTCGTCCCAGCCATGGGTCCGATGCCGAACGACGAATGGCTCACGAATCACGGGAGTGTGTTTTTCTTCGCGTGATTTGTGGACCACGCTCGTCTTCCCCGGCGAAGCCAACCCGACCACTGGAACCGGCTTGCTGGCACACGGCTGGATGGACCGGTCGCTCGCGGTTCCCGGCTTTTTGTCGAGCGGGAATGGTGGTTTTTTGGCTAAAGCAGTTTTTCTTGCTTTGTCCGGTTGTTTACCCGGACTAGAATAGGTCCTACATCCTAGACATTGAATCGGTCGCTCGATAGTTCCGTGACCACCAGGAGTTTTCGTGAGTGGGTTTGCCGGAGGCACCCCCCATCTGCGGGTGCGTGTTCTCATTCTTGGATGCAGCTCTTCCTTTCGCCGGCTTTTTGGGTGCGGCCTGCTGATCGCGTTCGCCTGCTTTCCGCCGATCTTCGCACAGGACGATCCCGAGGACAGTCCGGTGACCATCGGCGTGATGCTCGATGATGCGAGCGTGGCCTGGTCGGAGACCTGGCGCGAGATCGATGGCGAATTGCGGGCCCTGTTCGCCGCCATTCGCCCGGTCGAGCCGGCCCTCGTGGTGGTGGGCGACGGCACCGCGGCCTCGTTGCGTCGCGGTTATCGAGAGCTGGCGGCCAATCCCGAAGTGGACGCCATCGTGTCGATCGGGCTTCTTTCGGCGGCGGTGCTCTCCGGCGAACGCGGGTACCCCAAGCCGGTCATCGGCCTGGGCGTGTTCGATCCGGTGGTTCAGGGTTTTCTGGAGTCGCGTGGCAACACTTCGGGCATTCACAACCTGACCTACAGCCTGCCCAACGCACCGCTGAGTGCCGATCTGGCTTTTTTTCGCGAGGTGGTGCCCTTCGAGAAAATTGCGTTGCTGTTCGGAAGCGAAGTCTTCGCGGCATTCAACAGCAACCCCGAATCGGGGAAGATCGACGCGCAGGATTTGGGTTTGGAAGGCGTGGGGGTGAGCCTCGTTTCGGTAGGGCCCGATATCGACCGGGCCCTGGCCGACATTCCCACCGAGGCCGATGCGGTCTACCTGGGCTTTTTTCCGAGTTTGACGGATGCCGAGTTGAAGCGCCTGTTGGACGGCATCGTGGCCAAGAAACTGCCCAGCTTCACCCTCGATCTCGAGACCCTGGCCGCGGGCGGCATGCTCTCCGCCGCCACCGAGGCCGATTCGCGCAAGGTGGCTCGCCGCACCGCCTTGAATCTCGAGGCGATTCTGGTGGACGGGGTCAATGCCAAGGACCTGCCCGTCCTGTTGACCTTCGAACAACGCCTGACCCTCAACATGGAAGTGGTCCGGGCGATCGATTATCCCATTGGTTGGGACGTGCTGACCCGTGCCGAGTTGATGAACGATGGGACCCTGAACGGTGGCCGCGAGATCGACTTGAAAACGGTGTTTTTGGACGCCATGTCCGGCAACTTGACGATTCGCGCCGAACAGGAAGGCGTTGCGTCGACGGAACGCAATGTCCCGTTGGCCAAGGCTTCGTTGTGGCCCTCCGTTTCGGTGGGCGGGACCGGATTGCTTTACGATCCCAAGACCTCCAGATCCTCGATCGGGTCGATCGCCGAACTGACGTGGACCGGATCGGCCTCCATCAATCAGGTCGTGTTCGACGAACCCACGTTGGCGAACGTGACCATCCAGCGCGAGCTGCTGGATGCGGCGCGCCAGGGGCTCGACGTGACCATCATGGACACCTTGTTGGAGATCAGCTCGTCGTATTTCGACGTCTTGACGGCCCGTGCCATCCTGAAAACCCGATCCAACGACCTGATGCTGACCCGCCGCAATCTGGAGACGGCCAAGCTCCGAGCCAAGGTGGGGTACACCGGCTTGTCCGATGTGTATCGTTGGGAGTCGCAACTGGTCAGTGCCAACCAGGACGTCATCGATGCCCGCCTGGATCTGAACACCCAAATGAACACGCTCAACCAGGTGCTCAGCCTCGATCAGGAAGATTTGTTTCGCATCCGCGCGGAGAACAACGCCGAGCGCGAGCTGCTCGCGTTCTACACGCGGGAATTCACCAACTATTTGGACACCCCGCAGGATACCGAAATCCTGGTGGGGTTCATGTTGATCGAGGCCCAGCGGCACTTGCCCGAACTCAAACAGCTCGATGCCTCGATTCGTGCTTCCGAGCGTCAATTGAAATCGAATCGGCGCGCGCTCTACCTGCCGAGTGCCTCACTGGCCTACGCGGCCGCCTACGAACTGGGCACGGCCGGTATCGGTTCCGAATTCGATACGTCCCCCAACAATTCGGTGGATTGGACGGCCACACTCAGTTTCTCGGTGCCGCTGTTCCAGGGCGGGACCCTGCGTGAAACCGTGGCCCAGACGCGCATCGACCTGATGCAACAACGAACCGAGCGGGCCGAGCTGCTGCAAAAGGTCGAGTTGCGATTGCGTTCGGCCGTCAACAGCTTGGTCGCGTCCCACTTCAACCTGGAATCGTCCAAAAAGGCGGCCGAGTGGGCCTTGAAAAGTCTCGAACTGGTTCAGGAGAACTATGCCAAGGGCGCCGTGTCCATTTCGGACCTGCTCGATGCCCAGAACGCGTACCTGGACAGTGCCGAGTCCGAAGCCATCGCCGAATACGGTTTTCTCGGCGACATTTTGACATTGGAAAGAGCTCTTGGAAGTTACAGCGTGTTCGATGACGAGCGCGAACGGGACGCCGAGCTGTCCCGATTCCATCAGTACCTGATCGATCGCGAGCGGTCGAGACGGTGAACGGGACCACGCATGTGATGAGGTGGGCGATGAAGAGATACCAAACGATGTGGATCGCGACGATGCTCGTGCTGCTGGCGGGAGCTTGCGGCAAAGAGGAGGCGCCGGTCGAGGAAACCATTCGGCCGGTGCGTTCGGAGGAAGTCAAGCTGGTGAGCTTGTCCGAACGCCATTCGTTTTCCGGCACGGCCAGGGCTGGGGTGATCACCAAACTCAGCTTTCGTATCGGCGGACTGATCTCCGTGGTCGAGGTCAAGGTCGGTAGCCGGGTCGCCCAGGGCGACCTGATCGCGTCGCTCGACGCCGCCGATGTGACCCTGGAATACGAACAGGCACTTTCCAGCCAACACAACGCCCGGGTGGGGATGCACACCGCCAAGGCCAACCTGGAACGGGTCAAGGGCCTGTACGAGAGCAACAGCCTGTCGCTCAGCGAATACGAAACCGCCAAGGCCAATTACGCCGCGGCGCAGTCCACCTACGAGACCTCCGTCAAGAGCACCGATCTGCAGCGCAGTCAGGTGGGCTACACCAAGTTGTTTGCGCCGATGAGCGGCATCATCGGCGCGGTACGGGTGGAACGCAACGAAAGCGTCTCGGCGGGCACGACCGTCGCCGAACTGAACTCCGAGGGCGATATCGAAGTGAATATCGGTTTCCCCGAGGCGTTCATCACCCGTGCTCAGGTCGGCATGCCGGTCGAGGTTCGATTTTCCGCCATTCCCGATCGCATGTTTGCCGCGGCGGTGTACGAGGTCTCCTACGTGATCGATCCGGAGACCCATACCTATCCCGTCACGGTCAAGCTCCGGGAGCACGACCCGCGGACCCGGCCCGGTATGGCCGCCGAAGTGACCTTGGACTTCGCCGACACTTCCGCCAAACCGCGTCTGGTGGCGCCGCAACAGAGCGTGTCCCAGGATATCGACGGCAAGTACGTGTTCGTGGTGGACGCGGCGACGGCGGGGGAGGCCACGGTGCGGCGCCGCAACGTGGAGGTCGGCAAACTGACCGGCGAGGGTTTCGAGATCGTCGACGGGTTGACGGCCGGTGAGCGGGTCGTGACGGCCGGCGTGGAGAAGATGTACGACGGCTTGAGAGTCAGGCCCCTGAATTGAGGCGCGCTCGCGGAAAGACGAGGTGACCGACCGTGAATCCCATGAGTATCATTCATAAAAACCAAGCACTTACTTATACGCTCCTGGTCTTTTTCATGGTAATGGGGATCTCTGCCTACCAACGCATGCCGCGCAATAGCATGCCTCCGTTCAAGGTGCGGTTTGCATCCGTGGTGACCTTTTTCCCGGGTGCCGGACCCGAGCGGGTCGAGAACCTGGTCACCAGCAAGATCGAAGAGGTGATTCAGGAGATACCCGAGGTCAAGTACATCTTTTCCGAATCGCGAACCGGCATTTCCGTCGTGTCCGTGGCGATCAAGGACAGCGAGAACGATCTCCAGCCGATTTTCGACAAGATTCGCCGCAAGGTGGAGAAAGTCGAGGGCTCGCTGCCGGCCGATGCCGGGACCCCCAACATCAACGACGAGAAAGGCGAGGTCTTCGGCATCTTGGTCGGGATCACGGCTGGCGGTTACACCTATGCCGAGTTGAAGGAAGTGGCCGACTCGGTGCGCGACGCCTTGATCAAGTTGGAAGACGCGGCTCAGGTCACCATTGCCGGCACCCAAGAGGAACAGATCTTCATCGATTACGACAACGCCCGGCTGGCCGAGTTGGGGTTGACCATGACCCAGATTCAGGGGACTCTCGCGGCCATCAACATCATTTATCCGGGCGGCGACGTGATGCTTGGCCACGAGCGCATCATTTTGGAGCCCAGCGGGAACTTCGAGTCGATTCGCGACCTGCAACGCACCCTGATCAGCGCGGGCAGTGGCGGGCAACCGCTGTTTCTGGGAGACGTCACTTCGATTTACCGCGGGTACATCGACCCGCCTTCCAACCTGGTTCGGGTCAACGGTAAGGACGGGCTGGTATTGGGGATTTCGCTCAAGTCCGGGGGCAACATCATCGATTTGGGCCTGCAGGTCGATGCGGAACTGGCCAAACTGGAGCGGCAATTTCCCCACGGGGTGAGCTTCGACCGCATCGCCTCGTTGGACCGGGTCGTGGAAAAATCGGTCGAGGATTTTCTCTCCAATTTGATTCAAAGCGTGGTCGTCGTGTTGTTGGTCATGCTGTTGTTTCTGGGGATGCGGACGGGGATGGTGGTCGCGAGCCTGATCCCGATGGCGATCATCATGGGCCTGATGGGCATGGACATGTTGGACGTGGGCCTGGACAAGGTATCCCTGGCGGCGCTGATCCTGGCCCTGGGCATGTTGGTGGACAATGCGATCGTGGTCAGCGAGGCGATCATGGTGCGGATGGGGGCCGGCGAGCCCGCGTTGGACGCGGCCACCGCGGCGGTCGGGGAATTGGCGGTGCCTTTGTTGGTCTCGACCCTCACCACCAGTGCCGCCTTTCTTCCGTTTTACCTGGCCGAGTCGACGATGGGCGAAATCGTCGGTCCGATTTTCCTGGTCATCACGGCGGTGTTGTTGTCTTCCTGGATTCTGGCCCTGACGATCATCCCGCTGCTGTGCATTCGCTTTCTCGTCGTCAAACCCCAAACCGAAGATTTTTCCGGTCCCTTGCGATCCATCTACCGGCGGATCCTGCACCTGAGCCTGCGTTTCCCCAAGCTGTTTCTCCTGCTCTTGTTCGGCGTCTTCGTCGCCGCGATCATGGGCATGAAATTCGTGCCCTCGCTTTTCATGCCCAACGACGATCGAGCCCTGGTGTACGCCAACCTCGAACTGCCCTCCGGCACGTCCATCGAGCGTACGCGCGATGTGGCCCTGGCCTTCGAAAAACACCTCGGCGACAGCCTGCTCGTGGGTGAGGGGCGCGAGAAAGGGGTCCTGCGTTGGTCGACTTTCATTGGCGAACCCGCGCCCAAATACGATTTGGGGTATTCCGGCGCTCAGGGGTCCACCAATGCGGCCCACATGCTGTTCATCACCACGTCCGATGCCGCCAACGACCTGGTCATCGAGGGCTTCGAGGGTTGGGCTCCGGATCGGTTCCCCGAGCTGAAGCTGAAGGTATCGCGCCTGACCAGTGGCGGCGGGTCCGAGTATCCCATCGGAATTCGCTTCTCGGGGAAGGATCTCGACAAGCTGTTCCGCATCGTGGCCGACGTGAAGGCCCAGCTTCGTGCCGGTGGCGGGGTCAAAGAGGTGGTCGACGATTGGGGGCCGCGCACCAAAAAGCTGGTGGTCGAAGTGGATCAGGTGAAGGCCCAGCTTGCCGGCATTACCAACCAGGACCTGGCCATTTCGCTGCAGACCGTGCTCAACGGCTTGCAGGCGAGCGAGTTTCGCGAGGGCGACATCGTCGTGCCGATCGTGATGCGTCACGGCCGCGAGTCGCGCATGGACATCTCCGCGCTCGAGAGTCTGGACGTCTATTCCCAAAGCACCGGTGCCAATGTGCCCTTGAAGCAGATCGCCGACATTCGGGTCTCTTGGCAGTACTCCAAAATCCTGCGTCGCGACCTGTATCGCACCGTGACCGTCAATGCCGACACCCTTGCGGGCGTCACGGCGGACCAAGTGACCTCCCGGCTGAAGCCCTGGTTGGTCGAAGCTTCCAAATCGTGGGGGACCGATTACCAGTACGAGCTGGGCGGAGAGGCCGAGTCCAAGAACGAGGCCATGGAGGCCGTGGCGGTGAACATGCCGTTGGCATTTTTTGCCGTGGCCCTGTTGCTCATCGGGCAATTCAATTCCTTCAGGCGGCCTTTTATCGTGCTCGCCACCATCCCGTTGGGGTTCATCGGCGTGGTGGTGGGTCTGTTGATCGGCCAGTCCTATTTCGGTTTTTTCACCTTTTTGGGGATCGTCTCGTTGGCGGGGATCGTCATCAACAACGCCATCGTGTTGTTGGATCGCATTCAGTTGGAGCAGGTCGAGTACGGGCGGAATCCCGGCCAGGCGATCGTGCATGCGGCGCAGCAGCGGTTGCGTCCGATCATGCTGACGACGGCGACGACGGCGTTGGGGCTCGTTCCGCTGTGGTGGGGCGGGGGCCCCATGTTCGAGCCGATGGCGCTGGCGATCATGTTCGGGTTGCTGTTCGCGACCGTCATCACCCTGTTGTTCGTGCCGGTGTTGTATATGATGCTGTACCGCGTCGATTACACGCAGATCGCGGAGGATCGGTCCTGAGATCGGCGAGGTGGTCGAGGTTGCCGACGTTGTCCATGATGCGTTACCGCTTCGATTGCGTCAGGATCGCCGAGAATGGGTGATGTGTTTCCTGAAACCAGGTTGTCCCACTTTGGTACCGGCGTCGATGTTCCGCAGATTGCGGTGGGTCGGTCTTAAGGTTGGCGAGGTCGGACCGGATCGATGCAGCGCGGATCGTGGCGGATCGGTCCAGAGGTTGGCGAGGCTGGCGAGATCGGACATGAGGCGGTGCCACGTGAGGTCCTGCCTCGATCATGCATCGATCTCCGAGGATCCGTCCGAAGCGTGGCGGGGTTCGCCATGATGCGGTACGGGGTCGATTGCGCGCAGATCGTGGAGGATTGGTCCAGAGGTTGGCGGGGTGGTCGAAAGGGATTGATTTCAGGTACCGAACGATGGTTCACTTTTCCCGCTGCGATTGCAACGTCGGGAGGAGTGAAGCATGCGTTACCTTCTGTGTTTCCTGATTGTCTGTGGTGGTTTGGTTCGCGCCGAGTGGCCCGACCTCATCGAGGAGGCCGAGACCCTCAAGCCTGGCTACGGCACCATCGATTTCGGGATCGTATTCCGCGAGGACCCTGTCGATTTCGGCATCGACACCAAGCGTGATTCCCAGTTGGACTTGGGGCGTACGCGTTTCAGTTTCGGGTTGGGCAAGGTCGTCGAGTTGCAGCTCAGCGGCGAGATCCTCTCGATCATCGAGCCCTTCGATTTGGAAGACGACCTCGAGACCGAGAACAACAGCGGTGATTGGACCTTCGCGACCAAGGTATGGATTTGGAGCGAGCGGGGTTGGCGGCCGAATGTGAGTTTTTACTATTCCGTCAAGTTGCCCAACGCGTCGGACGAGAAGGGCAGTGGCACGGACGAAACCGACTTCGCGACCTATTTCCTGTTCGACAAGTCGCTCAACGAGAACGTCATGGTCACGGTCAACCTGGGCTTGGGTATATTGGGTGATCCCTTCACCAACTCCTCCCAAAACGACGTGTTCTCATACGGCGCATCTCTTCGGTGGAAAGCGGGGGAGCGGCAGCGCTGGACGCTTGCCATGGGCGGCGAAACGGGACCGGAAGTCCAGGACGACCCGGCAGGCACCCAGCTCTCCTGGACCTACCAATTGGGTCCCAAATGGACGACATACGTCAGCGGCATCATCGGCTTCCAAGACGATTTCGACGACTTCCAGGTCCACTTGGGTGTGCGCCGCACCTTCCGCCTGTTCTCACCGGGCCCCCGCAAACGCTTCAACGAGTTTTGAGGCGGGGTATGGTCCGGCCGGTTCGCCGAGAATTCTCACGCAACCGGTGCGACGATTATCGTGATGTATAGGGGTATCCTTCAGGCTTACTTTAATCCAAATTCATTCACTGTCGAATAAAGGCAAACTCCACATGCGGAAAACGGGGGCTAATCTCGGAAAGAACCTCATCCTTATTAAAACTATTATCTTCTATAGTTAATTTTTTTACACCAGATTCACAAAAGTATATCAATAATTCATGTGGAATATCGATGTTTGATAGATACAGTTCGTCTACTTTTGAAAAATTCCAATTATCTAGCATTTTCTTGATTTTTTTGCGGTCTATCATTTTTCCGGAAAGCGAGAGAAAGTCGCCAGGGTGGAAGTTTAGTGCGAACTCGAGAGATATCACCTCTGGAAAAATAAAAAAATCTTGATGCTTATTAAAAAAATCATCAATATCACAATTGAGAGTTAAGGAAACTAAATGCCCACATTCTCTCAAGGTTAGACCAAATTTCGTTTCTGTCTCTGTTTTAATATTTACTCTTTTCCACTTGTTTTTTCTGAAAAGTTCGTAAGTTTGAACCAATTGATCTTTGTGGATATGACAGTCCAGCAGATTACCATCCAGGTCTCGAAAAACATAATTGCTAACATAACCGTCTTCATCAAAAAGTATTTCACCGACACAAGATTGATTGCAAAACCAATACCCCTTTCCTTGATATGGTACACCCTCAATTACAAACTGAGACGCCTGCCAATCGTTTTCTTCAAAAAACAGAGTGACATCAACACCGCTTTCGGTGTCATTTTTTGTGAAACAAGGACTATTGTAGGCCGAGACGATTTGCCCACCCTCTACTATATAAGGTGAAATTTTCCCAGATCGAGATTGATATGCGACTCCGTTAAATAACTCTCTCTCGTAGTAAAATGTCGCATCTTCTTTGTCGGCAAAAAGTTTATGAAACATCGCACTCTCCTATTTATCTTTTAGCACCGTTTGCAATTAAGTGATTTACAAAACAAAGCTTGATTATATCACTCTACCTATCTTGTGGCAATTAGAACCCAAGCTCAAAATAAAGTACATGTTGGCTGTGTTAAAGCATAAGTCAAAGATTTGGTAATAAGCCAAATCCAGTTCCATTAACACCTGTAACAACTGAAATTTTCCCAGAAAAGATACCGGTACAATTCACACAGGCGGGAAATCGCTTACCAATACGGTCAGCACTTCCTACTAGTCTGTAGGTAGCCACTGATACCGTTTTTAGAGAGGCGCCTTTATTTAAAATCCAGTTCAACGCTTGGATTTCTGCGTGAAGCCCTGGCACGCCAGCTCTCGTCGCGTAATAACCCTTTCGAATATGATTTAGTATCATATTCTCAACTTCCAACGTAAGAGGATTGCCAGACTCACTATATAACTCCCGTACGGCTCTAATGAATCTTTTCTCATCAACTACTCTTACAAAATCATCCCCTAGTTTTTCTAAACCTGGAAACAAATATTTCCCTCTAAGATCTCCCCTAAAATTGGTAAATGCTGGGCTTAGGAGACTCTCGCTTGCGGCACGAGCCACGGCAACGTGTTTTCTTCCTTCTGGAAGCAGACGAACAGCATCTGCATGAACTAGGGAGCTTAGTGTGTTGGGCTCGCTGTAACCACCCCCTCTTTGCCAACCCATTTCCAAATCGTACCATTGAGACCGTTGTGATGAGACATCTGCTTGCCTGGCAATGTCATCGATGTAGTCATCTAATCGACGGGCTACGCTACCTGGAATCTTGCGAGAAACTGACAAGCCTGCTTTTGGAAGCGAGGCCAATATGGTGATCGCTTCGACAAACTTGGTTGAGGCAACGCCAGCCTGCAAGTATTTCTTTTCTTCCGTGAGTGACACGGTATCAGCAAGACTGCTACCGCCCTCGACACCAATGGTCTGGAAGATTCCTTTCTCCAACACCAGAGTCTTGATGGCCCTATCAATCAACTCGATGTAGGCAATGTCATCTTCGATTCCGTTCAGGGGCTCCAATCCCCAAATCTCAAGCGACTGGCTATGCTGAACCCGAAACTTCGCCGTGTTGTATCGATAGGTCAGCGCGCTGAAATCCTTCAAACCGAATAGGGTCTCTTTGGTCAACCCATAGGCCAGCCCCGCAGTGAACAACTTATCCGCAAATACATCGTTGAAATATGCTTTAGTTGACAACCCATCCGGGTCCCAGTACAGGATTGGGTTGCCGGCGGCGTAGGCGTAGGGCTCCTGGACCGTGGTGGGGTCGTAGAGGTCCGGCTCGCGGAAGTCGGGGTTGAGGAAATGGCCCAGCTTTGCGTCGTAGTAGCGGTGGTGCATCTGCGTCAGGCCGGTTTCCCAATCCATTACGTGACCGCCCAGGCCCAGTGGGGCGCTGGCGAAGACGCTGTCCGGCACCACGCCCGCCTCTGCACCCAGCGATGGGCTTTGGACCCGCTCGCCCCAGGGCGTCAGCGGGCTGAGGTACACCGTCCCGCTGGCCACGTGCTTGTACGCGTAGGGCGTTCCCAGGTGGTCCGTCGCGATGTAGTAGTCGTGGCCACCACCCGTGAGGTCCTTCAAGAAGGCCGGGCCCAGCGGGCCCTGGCCGATGGCGTGCGTCCACGCGATGCGCGGCGCTTCCGCCGTGCCGCGCTGCTGCCCGATCGCGATCACCCGCGAGCCGTGCCATGCGAACACCAACGGCACGTCGCTCGCCGGTGTCGCCGCCCGAATCCGGCGGTTCTGGTGGTCGTAGGCGTACGCACCCAAAACCTGGCCGTCCTCGCGGATCTCGGTCAAGCGCCGGAAACCGTCCCACGCGAACTCCCGCACACGGCCGTCGCGGTCATCGATCCGCGTCAGGTTGCCCAAGACTGGATCGTAGGCATAGACATCGATCCCGCCGGTACCGGTCACGCTGGCCACGCGGCGGTGATCGGCCGTGGCGTCGTGGGTGAAGACATCGTCGCGCACCACCGTGCCGTTCAATACCCGAGTCAGGCCGCCCAGGAGCTGGTTCCGCACCTCGCCGTAGCTTTCGGTCAGGGTGTCGGGGCCCTGGCTGCCCGTGCGCGTGATCTGGATCGACTGGAGCTGCTGCGCCTCGGTGTACTCGGGCTCCCAGGTTTCTTCGAGGCCCGGCGCCCTGCGCGTCACCTTGCTGATCTTCTTGTCCGGCGGACCCGCCTCGCCTGCTTCGCTGCACAGGCCCTCGCTCGGCACGTCCTCCCAGTCGAGGTCGAGTAGGAAGACGCCGCCATCACCCGTGATCGTGTCGAGCTGGCCCTTTTCGTCCTGTGCGAGGTCGAAGGTGGTGCCGTCGCCCCAGGCGATCCGGGTCGGCATGCCGTTGACCCACTCGGTAAAGGTCGCCTCCATGCCCATCGCGCGGATCTGGGTCTGGTTGCCGCCCGCGTCGTAGGCCATCTGGAAGCTGGGCCCCTGCGCGATGTCGATCAGGGTGACCTGACCGTCTTCGTAGCCGTACGACATCGTCACGCCATTGGGGTCGGTGTAGCTTTGGACCCGGTTGGGATCGGCCAGTCCTTCCTGTTGGCGCAGGTCCGCCAAATCGGGGTAGGTCCAGCTTCCCCAGGCGACCCCGTCGCGTGTCAGGCTCGTCAGGCGGCCCTCGGCGTCGTACCCGTAGACGTAGACTTCCTCGCTGCCCGGCTCGCCCGCCGTGATCTGTTCCAACCGACCCTGGCCGTACTGGTAGCTTCGCAGCAGGACTCCGCCGATCGTCACGCGGGTCATCCGGCCCAGGCCGTCGTAGCCGTATTCCTTGGTGGCCAGGCCCGGGTAGGTCACCTGTGACAGCCGGCCCTCGGCGTCGACGTCGGCCGTGACCCCGCCCGGCAGGTTGACGGTCGCGCTGTCGCCGCTGCCGAAGACCTGCAGCGGTTGGCCGTTGCCCACCGTCATGCTCGCCACCGCGCCCCAGCGGTTGTAGCTGTACTCGGTCAGCGGCTGGTTGCCCCGCTTGAGCCCCACCAGGTCGCCGTGGGCGTTGTAGTGCATCTGCGTCGGCAGTCCGCCCTTGCGGGTCAGGGTCGCGCAGCTCGGCCGGCCGCCCGGATGGTACTGGACCTCGATTCGCGCCACGTCGCCGATCTCGATGGTCTGCGGCTGCCCCAACGGGCTCCAGTTGCTGAAGTTCAGGTCGTGGCGGCCGCCCGTGATCGACGCCAGCCCCTGGCTCTCCTCGCTGTAGGCGAAGTCGTAGACCCGGTCGGGGGTGCGGACCTCGTCGACCCGGCCCAGCGCGTCGCGGACCCACTCGCGCGTGGTCACGCCGTTGTCGCGAAACGCCCGCGGCTGGCCGAAGCCGTTCAGCTCCAGCTCGCGCTCCGCGCCGTCGGGCAACGTCGCCCGGACCCGGCGGCCGAAGCGCTCGGGATCGACTTGGGTGCGGTTGCTCTCGAAGTCGTCGACCGTTCGGACCTGGCCGGTCTCGGCGTCGCGCCGGACCCGCATGGTCTTGCCGTTGCGGCTGACGTCGACCCCAGCCGACGCGTTGGCGATGTGCCGCGTGACCTCGGTGGTCGCGCCCAGCCAGGAGGTGCCGCGTTCGGTCAGCAGCGACATGCCCGCCTGGCCCTCCCGCTCGCGGCTGAACAGGGTCAACGTCTCGTTGCCGGAACGGTTGGGCTCGGTGGTGGTCACCGCGCGCAGGGTGTCCTGCCAGTCGTCGTAGCTGCGCTGGGTGCTGAGGCCGCGGGTGTCGGTCGTGCCCGTGGGCCGCCAGCGCCCGTCGTAGCCGTCGACCGACCAGTCCTGCCCGTGGGCGTTGGTCCCACCCGTGACGCGGTTGTAGCGGTCGTACGTGAAGGCCACGGACGTGGCCGCCTGGGCCCGTTTCGCCTGGCCGTCACCCAGCGTCGAGGCGACCGTCATCTGGGTCGGCATGCCCGCGCTGTTGAACGCGTCGGCGGTCACCTCGATCGGGCCCGAGCCGGCCTTGACCACGGCGCCCCGTCCGTTGACCTCGGCCGTGGTGGTCACGGTGTGACCTTCGCTCTTCTCCTCGGTCACCACGCGCAGCCGTCGCGGGCTGCCGGCAACCGTGGTGGCAGTCTCGGTTTCGCGCGCCTTGTCGACGCCGCTGCCGGACACCGTGGTGGTCACCGTCTGCCCGGCCGGGTCGGACCAGCGCGTCACGGTCGTGACGTCCTTGAACCCGTCCGCCACGGTGATCTTGCCCTTTTCATAGGTGATCACGATGGCGGGCTCGGCGACGTCTTCCCCCGACCCGTCGGCCTTGGCCGGGTCCTCGGGGAGCTTCTCGACGCGGGTCGCTCGACCGAAGACGTCGTAGGCGATGCGCACCCTGCCGACATCGGCCATCTGGGTTTCCACGACGCGGCCGAGCGCGTCGGTCACCAGGTGCTCCGCGTGGGATTCCCCCTCGGCTTGAACCGTCATCCCCTGGATGACCGGACCTTCCCCGCCCTGCACGACGTTGTAGGTGGTCGTGACACTGCTGCCCGCCTGGCCGGTGACGATCCGCGTCGGCAGGGACGTGGTCCCGAAATACGCGTAGGTTTCGGTCTGGCCGGTTTGGGTGTCGGTGGTGCGCGCCAACCGGCCTAACGCGTCATAGGTATAGGCCTGGTTGCGGGGGTCCGGCGCGGTTCGACGTTCCGCCGTGACCCGGCCCCAGATGTCGTAGTCGGTCTCGGTGGTGACCTCGATGCTTTGGTCCACGACCGCCACCCGCGGCCCCTGACCCGCAACGACCTCGTAGTCGAGGTTCAGCGTGCGGCCCAGTGTGACGTCGGTCGCGGTGTCGAGCCGGCCCAAGCCGTCGTAGGTGAACCGGTTCGTGACGTCGAGGTGGGTTTCCTCGGTCACGTCGCCGAACGGGTTGAGGCGACGCTCGGTCATGGCCTTGCCACTCCCGGGCAGGTTCAGGGTCCGCACGCTGAAGGAATCCGCGTCCAGGTCCTTGCCGCTGGGGCGGTAGTGGACCGAAGCGGTCCCGCCCTGGATTCGGCCCACGAGATCTTCTGTTCGGATGGGCACGCCGCTGGTGCTGAAGAAGGTGGTGTGGGTCGCGCTGGTGCCGCCCTCGCCCGAGGCGGTGGCGTCGGAGACCCGCAGGAACGCCTGCGTCACGTCGTAGCGCAGGGTGCCGCCCACGGCGTCGGTCGTGGTGGCGGGCGTCTCGATCCACCAGGGCATGGCTTGGTAGGTCCAGCTCTGGCTGGCGCCGTGGATCTGGTGGGCGGTCAGGCGGCCCAAGCCGTCGTAGTCGAAGGTCTGATCGCCGAAGCCGTCGCCCGTCAGCAGCCACTGGTGGATGGGCAGGATCGAGCCCCCCATCGCCACGGCCGTGCCGCCCTGATCGGGATCGAAGCGGAACCCGTCCAGCTTGCGCCGTTCCCAGGTTCGCGAGAAGGTGTGGGTTGCGTCGACCCCTGCGAAGGTGTAGCCCGAGGACAACCGCGTCCCGCCCACCGTGGCGAAGGTCCGACCCAGTTCCGGCACCTCGCCGCAGCCCGGCAGGGCCACCGACACGACGCGGCCGCTCGTCCCGTCGCGGGTGACGTCGAGACTCTGGAGGCAGTAGCCGTCGCCCAGGTGCGATGCGGCCAGGCTGTTCTCCGGGTACTGGGCTTCGAAGACCACGTCATCGTCGCCCGCGTGCAGCGCCTCGACCTTGACCAACCGCCGCAGTTTGAGCTGGCCCACTTCGGCCACGGGTTCGCTCCAGGTCAAAGTGTAGCCGCGCGGTGTCCCGCCGCCGCTGGTGGTTTGGTTCAGTTCCACCCGGGCCAGGTAGCCGTCGTCCGTGTAGGCGTAGGTGCCCCGGATGCTGCGGGTCTGCATCGTCTGGGTCTCGATCACGGTGCCGACCGGGTTCATCTTCCAGGTCCGGTCGACGGTGCGCCGGCCGCCGCGGTCGTTGGGCGCGTCCCACAGCTCGGTGGGGAAGCGGGCCGCGTCCTCCGCCCCCATCCGGTTCTTCCAGGGGTAGTCGACCCGCTCGGTCAACTGGACCTCGCCGTAGAGCGCGCCCGGCGCCTGCATCGAGCCCGGGAAGCGCATCAGCGGGAAGCGGAGCCGGTCGGTTTCGTCGCTCGCGCGGGTCTTCTCGTTGATCTGGCCCAGCAGGTCGCGGTACTCGGGCCAACGCAGTTTGCTGCGGAGCTTGTAGACGACGTTGCCGCGGTGGATCAGGTGCCAAGGGCCGCGGTCCGGGAAGCGGCGCACCTGGCTGAGGGCGTCGTTGCGCACCCCGACCTGGTCCCCCTCCTCGGCGAGGCCGGCCTGGATCTGGAACTGGCCCGGTTGCTCGAAGATCAGCCGCTGGTGGACCTTGGCGCCCGTGAAGTCGCGGGCGATGGTCCCCTCGGATTTGGTGGCCGTACCGCCTTCACCCGGCTCCGGGGCGGCGCCGTCGACCGCGGCCACGTCCTGCGGCCGCCACCAGACCGGCATGGCCTGGTAGAGCCGCGCGCCGTCCAGCATGCCGACCCCGTACGGCCCGCTGCCGAAGGCGTAGTCGCGGTGGAAACTGCGGCGCCAGCTCAGGTCGAGCCGGGCATCGCGGGCGCTCACGGCGAGGTCGGTCTGGTGCAGTTCGGGCGAACCGGCCAGCAGGTCGAGGCCGCCGTGGAAGCGGAGGTCGTCCACGTAGCGGGTCGGCACGCTGTGCCAGGCCACCAGGAACGGCAGGGTCCGCTGCATCACGGTGGTGCCCTGGCGGGTGAGGGTCAAGGCCACCTCGCCCTTCAGGAACCCGTGCTCGCGCAGGGCCTTGGCCTGGTTCTGGATCGCAACGTTCAGCTTCCGGGTGTCGAAGCCCACCAGCGTCCGAGCCTTCGCGTCCTTGACCTCGTGGACCACCTCGGCCGCGCCGGACTCGCCTTCGAGGCGGTAGGTCAGCTTCAGGCTCTCCTGGGCGAAGACCTCGACCTCGAAGGTGCCCATCTCAACCGTGAAGGCCAGTTCGGTCTGGGCCTCGCCCGTTCCGCCAGCCGGCACTTCGCCCTCGACAGCCAGGTCGGTGGCGTAGAGCACGCCGTAGGGCTGGTGGGTCAGCATGCCCTGCGGGTCGCGGATCCGGCCGCTCGTGTCGTGCCGCGCCGTGCCGGCCTGCCAGCGGGCCAGGTCGTAGGTCAGCCAGCCGAAGGTCCGGTAGGGGTTGCTCGCCAGCGGCAGGCGGCGCAGGCGCTCGTCCGACAGGCTCCAGTAGAGCGCGCCGTCGTGCATGAACAACTGGCGCCCCACCGGGGCTTGGTCCGCGTCACCGTCGATCCAGGTCAGGAACATCTCCTCCGCGAACGCCTGGTCGAGGGTCCATTGGCTGACACCTTGCGCCCGGCCTCGGGCGTAGAGCGCGCGCAGGTCCAGCACGCCGACGCCCACCTCTTCGTTGCCGATTCGGGTCCGCACCGCCACCAGGCCGTGGGCGCGGTCGGCGGCCAGGCCCAGGAACCCGCCAGGCAGGTGCAGGGTGAAGCGCGGCGGGGTATCCTGGTCGAGGTCGGCCTTCTCGGGGACTTCATATATATAGAGGGAACCGTCCTGGTCGAGGCCGCGCTCGCCGAAGATCGCGATGTCGCGGGTCAGCGTCTCGCCCAGGGCGGTCTGGGTCGGGAAGGCCTCGACCACGGCGCAGCGCAGGCGGGAGACGCCGAAGCGGCCCGGCTCGCCTGGCCCGATCTGGGTGCCGGCGCGGTGGGGCCAGACGGTTTTGGCCAGGGCGCGGCGGTCGTAGGGCGGATGGTCGGGTGGCAGCAGGTCGGATGCCTGGGGCACGATCGCGTTCAGGCCCGGGAAGCCGAAGGCGGCCGCGGCGAAGGCCGGGACCAGCCCGTCCTCGGTTTGGTGAAGGAAGGGCGCGAGGCGGACCACCCCGCGCGGGTTGGCGTAGTGACCCACCGGCTTGGTTTGCTGCCAGGCATGGAGGTGGCGGCCGTCGCCCAGGCTGTCCTGAAGCGTGGTGGGGTCGACGTTGGCGAGCCGTTCCAGGTACTGACGCACGTCGTGGACCGTGGCCGTGCCGACCGGGCCGGCCTCGGTCAGGTCGAAGTCACCCAGGATCAGGTAGGGCCCGATCGCGGCGAACCCGCCCTGGGTCCCGGTGGTCGGCACGCGGAAGTGGCCCTTCTCCTCGAAGGTGGCCCCGTCGTAGTGCAGGAACATCAGGACGTAGCTGTGCTGGGCGAACGAGTAGTACTGCACGACCAGTAGGGTCCCGGCAGGCAGGGCCCGCAACCGCTCGCGGTTGTCGCGTTCGATGGCGAAGACCTCGGCGCCGGGCACCGCGGCCAGTGCCTCCTTGGTGATCAGGACCAGCTTGGGGGCCAGCATGCCCGGGGCCCGAATCGCCTTGCGGTACTCGGTGAGCAGGCGCGGCTCGCTGTGGCGGGTGTCGGTGTCGTAGACGCGCAGCTTGAAACCGGAGGCGATGCCGTCCGGGTTCGTGATCCCGTCCAGGCCCACCAGCAGGTTGCGCAGCCCGGCGTAGGCGCGCAGGTCGCCCGTCTCCGGCACCACCGTCTGGGGCTTGCTGGTCTGGGTTCGGAATTGGATGCGATAGTGATCCTTGGCTGGCTCGGTGCCCGAGGCTTTGGTGTCCGCCGGCTGCAGCAGGGTGCGGTTCTCCTGGTCGCGGACGCCGCGCACGTCGAGCGTGTAGACCGTGTCGAGCTTGAGCGCTTCGGTCGGTTGGACCGTGAGCAAGCGGACCTCGGTCGCGGCTTCGACCGGCAGGCCGTTGGCGTCGAAGAATGCCAGCGTGACCGGGTCGCCACCGTCGGGGGTCAGGGTCACGGTGGCCGGGCCCACGTCGCGGACCGGTTCGCTGAATTCGAGGTAGAGCGGGTCGGCGATCAGGACGTCGGTGCCCCTGTCCTGGGGCGTGCTGGCGAGCACGGCCGGCGCGACGTTGGGGATGCCCGCCGCCTGGTCGGGTCGAACCAGCCAGACCCGCTTGTAGACGTCCTGGCTCTGGTCGAAACCGTCCACCACGGTCAGGGCGACGTCGAGCTTGCGTTCGGTGCCGTAGGCGGTGGCGGGCAGCAGGACGGTGATCGCGTCGTGGCGGGTGTCGCGGGTGACGGTCTCTTCCCAGCCCACCTCGGGGATTTTGGCCACGGCGTGTTTCAGGGGCTGATCGGCCTTGATGGTCACCTGGATCTGGGGGGTTTTGCCTTCGGTTTGGCCGGGATCGAGCAACAGCTTCCCGGTCTGCCGGAAGGTCTCGGTCAGGCCGGCGTGGACCACGGGCTCGTCACCGTCCAGGGTCACGACCTGCCAATCGAGTTCCAGCTCGGCGTCGCTGCCGGCGCCGCCTTGCTTGGGCCAGCGCAGCCAGGCCGTGGCTCGGTAGGCGCGAGAACCGGCCAGCAAGTACGAGGCACTGGAAGGGCGCAGCTCGAGCAAGGTGAGCCGGTGGGTGACCGGGTCCATCGCCAGGATGGTGGGCTGGCCGGGGTCGGGCTCGGCGAGGAAGTCGCCGTCGGCCAGCGGGCCGGTGAGGCCAAGGGGCTTGAAGAAGGCGTTCTCGCCGTCGCCGAAGCGTTGGTAGAAGTAGACGTTCTGGCAGGGATAGAAAGGTGTGGTCCCGCGGGTATAGAGGCTTGGGTTGTACCAGCTCGGCGGCGGCTCGACCCACATCAGGTTGCCGTAGTCGTCCCTGACGTCCTTTCGGACGTCCTGGCGCAAGCTCTGGCCGAAGATGAAGCTGGTGCTGTCGGTGTGGAACAGGCCGTAGAGGTGGGCGTAGGCCTGGCCCAGCGAGGCGGCGATGCGGCCGCCGAACCGCTTGGTTCGGGTCCGTTTGGTCGTGCTGCCGAGCTGGCCGTCGCGGACGGCGACGGCATCGGCCAACGTGGCGAAGGTGTGGGGCGTCATCGTCTCCGGTTCGAGCGGGTTGGCCGGGAACGGGACTTCGGGCTGCAGCGCCACGAACGAGAGCATGGCGGTCCCGATGGTGGCGGGGTCGAGGTCGAGTTGGAACCGGCCGGCAAGGCGGGGCACGGGCCCACCGTCGAGCGGGATGATGCGCAGCCCGCCGTAGAAGGTGCCGAAGGGGTCGTCGCCGTGGCGCGGGACCTTGGCCAGTTCGGCGCGGACCTCGGCCTCGTCGGCCAGGGCGAAGCGGACTTCGCGGCCGACGCCGTCCAGCACGCGCTCGACGTGGAGGGTGGTGCCGTCGCCGAGGTCGAGCACGAAGGGTTGGCCGCCCAGGATGACCTGACCGGGACCCGTGCGGACGCTGTCCAGCTCGATCGAGGCGGTTTGGCCATCGGGCCGGGTGACGGCCACCTGGATCCGGTCGCCGATCTCGCCCGCGATGCCCCGAAGGTAGTCGCCGCCCAGCATGGTGTCGGTCACGGTGGCGGCGGTGTGGCGGTTGATCAGGCGGATCTGGCTGCGGGCCGGGTAGGTGTCGGCCGGCGCGTGGACGACGAGGTCGTCGCCGCTGGCGGTGAGGTAGAACCGTTTGAGGTCGAGGGTGCCGACGGCACTGCGGTCGGCGGTCCGGTAGCTGAACGACGCAGCCGAAACCAGCGGGTGGCCGTGTTGGCTGAGCAGACCGGTGCCGACGGTGACGGTGTACTCGGTGTCGTCGGAGAGCGGAGCCTGGGGGTTGAGGGTCAGGGTCCGGTAGTCGGCCTGGCGCTGGATGCGGAGCGGGACGGTGGTGCCGCCGCCCTGGAGCGTGATCGCCTGGGCCCAGTCATCGACGCCGCCGCCGAGGGCGTGGGAGAAAGTCAGGCTGGGGATCTCGTGGCGGCTGACGTGGACCTGGTTGGCGGCGGGCCGGTGCTCGACGAGGCGGAAGTCGGGCGCCTGGAGCGCGAGGTCGAGGCCGTCGCGCAGGTCGTCGGTCGAGGTGTCGGCCAAGTGGAGCTGGGCGGTGCGGGTGGTGGCGGGGTCGTAGGCGTCCACGGTCTGGGGCTGGTTCCAGCGGGCGACGGCGAAGCGGAAACCGCCATCGGCGGCGCTGGTCGCCCGCCAGGGATGAACCTCGGTTTGGAGCGCAACACCGGCGACAGGGCTCGCGGCAAAGGTGATCTGGCCGCGCAATTCGGTGATCGGGAACGGCAGGGCCACCAGGGCGTAGGCGCCGGTAGTGGTGACGTCGACGTCCTCGGGCGCAGCCTGCCAAGCGCCGTCGACGAAGCGGAGCCGGCCGGCGTAGACCCAAGTCTGCGCGTCCTGGCGGCGCAGCAGGACCAGCGCCTCGCGGTCGCCGTGCTGGAAGCGAATGCTCGGCGAGGTCTCCAGCTCGCGGCCGACGGTGAGCGTGAAGGAGGCGAGCCGCTCGGCGCCGGCGGGCATCGGAACGTCGGAGAGGTCGGTGAGCCGGGTGCGGACGGCGCGCGGGTCGGCAGGCTGGGGCCCGAAGTCGAGCTGGAGCGGGCCGAGGTCGTGCACGGCGTCGTAGCGGAAGCCGCCGAGCGGCGGCGACCCGCCTTCCAGGTAGAACTTGATCGAGGCGGCCCGGGTGTGGCCGCGGCTGATCTCGCCGCGGGCCTCGATCGGCAGGCGGCCCACCAGCTTGGCGCGGCCGTCGAGCTGGTCGCCGTAGTGGTAGCAGGTCACGTCGAGCAGGTAGTCGGGGAACAGGTGCTGGCCGTCGAAGGTGGTGTGGTGCTCGCGGGCGCGGAGGCGGGCGAAGGCGCCGGAGGGCTGGTGGCCGTGGGCCAGGAAGCGGAGCTCGGTGCGCGGCGTGTCGAGCAGCGAGACCATCTTGGGGAAGGCGACGGCGTCCGCAGTATCGGCGCCCGGGATCCAGGCGTGGTTTTGGCGGCTCAGGAGGCTGCCTACAGCGGGGGCTTCGTCGACGAAGCGGGTGTCGCGGAGCACGGCGGCGTAGACCCCGTTCCCGGCGGCGGGCCAGGTGGCGTCGATGCGGGTCCCGCCGGCGGTCAGCCGCTCGGAGACGCGCCAGCCGTCGCCGTCCTGGCGCAGGAGCAAGACTTCGGTGGCCGGCGGGAGTTCGCGCGGCGGTCGGCGGAGCTGGGCCTGGAGCGTGCCGCTCCCGGTGGCGTCGGCCAGTTCGAAGGCGCGCAATGGAGCGTAGCCGAGCGGGAGCAGGACGGGCAGGGCCTGGGTGCGGAGCGGGGTGACGCGGGCGGTGCCGCTGAAGCCGGAGACGAACTGGAGCCGCAGGAAGGGGTCGTCGAAGACCTGGGCGGTGGAGTGGGGCGGGCCGCGGCGGGTGAGGCGCAGGTCGAAGAGCCGCGCGCCGCCAGCGGGCGGGACGTCCAGGGTCCGGGCGATGGGGACGTAGGTGGGGTCGGTGACGCGGGCGGTGATGGGTGAGCCGGCCAGGTAGGCGACGTAGCGGCCGGCGGCGTCGGTGACGGCGGTGGTCGCGGCCGCGGGGCTGGCGAGCTGGACGGTGACGCCCGCCAGCGGGCGACTGGTCTCGCTGTCGAGGACCAGGCCGTGCACGAAGTTGGGGTGGGCCACGGGCAGATCACGCTCGAGCTGGGCCTGGTTGCCGTAGACGTCGCGGACCTCGATGCGGAGCTGGTGACCGGCGCGGCTGCCGTCGTCCTGAAAGGTTTGCTGCAGGGTGCTGCCGTCGCTGGCTTCGCGTACCAGGTCGGCGTTCCAGTAGACCCGAACCGAGACGATCTCGCTGGCGGGCTCGAAGGACACGGCGATGTCGAAACTGCCGCGGGCGTCGACGGAACTGGGCGCGGTGAGGTCGATCGTGGGCGGATCGGTTTTGTGGTGCACGGTCAGCGATTGCTCAGCGGTGTTGCCGGCGGCGTCGGTGAGGGTGTAGTGGAAGGTGTTGGCGCCGGGCTGGAGGGGGACGTCGCGGTCGTAGAAACGGCCGCCGAGGACGGTGACGGACTGGCCGTCGCGGGTGAGGCTGACCGGTTTCGACAGGGCGTCGCCGGCCTCGCCGATGATGTGGAGGCTGGTCCGGTTGGTGCGCAGGTCGGGCAGCGGCTCGGAGATGGCGAGAACCGGTGCGACGGTGTCGCGGAAGAGATCGCGTTTGAGGCGGGCTTCGGGCAGGCCGTCCACGGTGGCGATGAGGAAAAAGGTGTTGAGGCCTTCGGTGAGGGTGACGTCGTGACTGAAACGGCCATTGCCGTCGACGGCCAGGGCGGCACCGTCGAGCGAAAGGCTGGCCTCGACGGGGGTGACGGTGCCGGAAAGGGTGGCGGTGGCCGCGGTGCGGAAGCGGGGAGTGTCGTCGAGCGCGATGGTGATGGTTTCCTGCGCGAAGGCGGCCCAGGCGGGGCCGAGGAGGAGCAGGAGACCCGAAATCAATCGCTTGGCAAACATGGAGCAGACCTCACAGAAGCATCGTATCGGAACGGGCTGGGTTTGGGGATAGGGTTGGACAGGTGTCTCGCATCAATCGGGTCGGCCAGACGGCCCGGTCGCGGAACCTATCCGAAATCGGCGTACGAATCCCTCTAGGCAGTTGGTTTTGAAGGGGTGGACGGCCAGTCAGCGAAATCGGAGAATTCCGAGAGTGGAGGGTTCACGAGGGAATTCAAGGCGCAGGTTGGCTGCAAAGGTGTTATCCAATTCAGGGAAATCGAGGCACCATCAAACCCGATTTCGGTGGACACGGACCACGTTCGAATCGTTAGAGGCCGGCCAAAAAAATAGTTTTCAATCCCACTCCTCAGTGATTCCGGAATGTCAGTCCAGAGATCACAGAGAAAACGGAACAGAAAAGATGCATCATTCGACCTAGAGAGAAAGAGGTTAGACATCAAGGGTAGAATCCTTGATCCGTTCAGTTTTTGGCCAGGGAGACCGGTACCTTCGCGCCCCCAACAACCAAAAGACGTCTTATTATAATCAAATTGACCATTATTTGAAGTTTAATTACCGTTTTTTCGTCATTTATTCAGTCAATCACCGTCGGTTGCCACATGCCAGTCACTCACTCCTTTGCTAACCGATTCTCTCAAAAAGCCAAGACAGCCCTTGTCTCGCCCTCAAATCATTGGCTTCGAAACATCGCAACGGCAAACCCCGACCGCGAAAGGTGGGCGGCAGCCTGGTAATCGCGAAGCACATACCGGGAACCCATTCAATAAAGGTGAATCGGCGATCGGGTCATCCTCACCAGACCCGAGAGTCCGCGCCTACCTGGGCGACTTGGACTTGTGTTTTGAGCCCAGGTGTTAGAGACTGATCCCAGTCAGCCCAGGCGAGCAGCCCCAGCAATTAGGCGTATTGCCGGCCCACCACGCGTAGGGCTCGGATGCAGCAAGCGTTTGGATGCCAAGAAGGAGCATTTATGGCCATTAAAGGAATGAAGATGATCCACATCGTCAGTGGAGATGTGAATGAATCGCGCCGGTTTTACGGCGAGATCCTGGGCCTCCCGGAACAAAGCCCGATGGAAGGCGAACTGGCCTTCGGCGAAGAGGGTCACACGCAAATCTGGCCGGTGCGGCTACCGGAGCAGGAAAAAGCGCCGAAGCCCGGTGAAGTCATCATGGTTCTGAGCTCCGACGACGTACGCGGCGACTATGCGCGAATGACCGAAGCAGGTGTGGAATTCACCATTCCGCCCAGCAACCCCTACGGCCCGTGGGAAGCCCACCTGCGCGATCCCGACGGTCTTTGGGTCACGATCATCGAGGTCTAGTGGGCCCACGTCATGGGAAAGGGTTTCCGGGTTTTTCTCGAAAAGGCGCGGAGCTCCAAGGCCTCATCCCACAAGGCGACGCAAGGCCTATCCGGGAAGCCGACTTAGCGCTCGAAACTTGATCGCGTCCTTGGTATGATCGGCCCATCCAGCGGGACCACAGTGACCGCAATCGGTCGGGGCCTCGGCAACGAATCCGCTTATGCCGGTCCTTCCCCAAAAGCCGAGTTCGGCAACACGTGGCGGAACGGGTCCCGCCAGGTAGGCTTTCACCTTAATTGGGCTATTCTCGACGGTGCATTGCGCCTTCCCGTCGGGTTGCGACAGCTCGTGACACAGGCGGCCGCGGGGCCCCTTCGCTCGAACTGGTTCGCGCCGGCAGGCAGGTTACCGCATCGGTCCGAATCGCGCACTTCGGGTAACCGCCCAAGCGACCCAACGCTTGAGCAGACACGGCACCGCCCCTGCCATGACAAATGGAAGAGAATCCGACGGGCAAGGGCCCGAAAACGGGGAAATCGAGGTGGCCCCGGCCAAGAGGAATCCATGGGTTTCAATGTGCAATGACGGCTAGGAATGGAAAATCGCCAAGTGCATGCGGCGCCGGCACGGCAAACGGAAGAAACCGCGCCTCCGATCCATCGATGGCGTATGTAGATTGTATCGATACAGCCGCTGGTTTCCACGCCATGCGGCGGAGTCCGTGCCAACCTACCGAATGTCGGTAAGGATCAGCCTGCCGAGAGGTTAATATGAAGATCACGTCCTCGTTGCTGGAGTTGATAGGCAACACCCCACTACTGGATATCAGCGCGGCGGTCCCCGAAGGTGGCGCCAAGCTCTACACCAAACTGGAACACTTGAACCCGGGCGGCAGCATCAAGGATCGCCCGGCCCTGGCCATGATCAAGGCCGCCGAAGAGGCCGGCCTGCTGCGCCCGGGCATGACCATCGTGGAAGCCACGGCCGGCAACACCGGGATCGGGCTGGCCCTGGTGGGCAACCTGCGCGGCTATCGAACCGTGTTCTTCGTACCCGACCGCATGAGCCACGAGAAAATCGTGATGATGCGGCTTTACGGGGCCGAAGTCCACCTGATCGATCGGGTGGACGGCATGACCGGGTGCATCCGCCAGGTCAAGGCCTATGCCGAAGAGCACGGCAACTGCTTCATTCCACTGCAGTTCGAGAACCCGGCCAACCCGGCTCAGGCCGAAGACATCCTGGGCCCTGAAATCTACGAACAATTGGGTGCCTATCCCGACGGCATCGCAATCGGCGCCGGCACGGGCGGGACCTTTACAGGGGTCGCCCGCTGGCTCAAAAAGGGCAATGCAAATGCCCGCTGCTGGCTGGTTCAACCGGTCGGCAGCGTGTTCTGCGGCGAACCGCGCACCGAATATCTGATCGAAGGCATCGGGAATTCGTTCATTCCGGACACGCTGGATCTCAACTTGGCGGACCGGATCCTCGACATTCCCGATCAACAATCCTTTTACCGCTGCAAACAAATGGCGAAAGCGACGGGCCTGCTGATCGGCGGCTCGTCGGGGGCGAACGCCGATGCGGCCATAAAACTGTGTATGGAGCTGGGCAAGGGCAAAACGGTGGTCACGGTATTTCCGGACGCCATCGAACGCTACGCCAGCAAGGAATGGGTAAAGAATCTCGTCAAGGGGGAACAAACACATGGGATTTTCAACTGATTGCATTCATGGTGGACAGTGGTACGACCCGCACTCCGGAGCGGTGATGGTACCGATCTACCAAACCTCGACGTACCAGCAGCAAGGTATCGGCAAACACAAGGGCTACGAGTATGCGCGCACCCAAAATCCGACGCGTCAGGCCCTCGAGGAGAATGTAGCCAAATTGGAGGGCGGCGCCTGCGGCTTCGCGTTCGCATCGGGCATGGCCGCCATCAACGCGTTGATGAGCATGTTCCAATCCGGCGATCACTTTATCGTCACATCGAACACCTACGGCGGCACCTTCCGCCTGATGGACCGCATCCTCCAAAAATTCGGCCTGAGCTTCAGCTTCGTGGACACCTCGAACCTGGAAGCCGTGAAAGCGGCCATCAAGCCGGAAACCAAGATGCTCTTCGTGGAAACACCCACCAACCCCATGCTGACGTTGACCGACCTGGAAGCGATCGGCAACCTCGCCAAGGAACGCGAACTGTTACTCTGTGTGGACAACACCTTCGCCACGCCCTACCGGCAACAGCCGATGCGCTGGGGCGCGGACTTCGTGGTCCACAGCACGACCAAGTACCTCAACGGCCATTCCGACTGCGTCGGCGGCGTGCTCATCGCGCGGGACGAGCAGTGGCGTGAAAAGATCCACTTCGTGCAAAACTCGGCCGGCGCGATTTTGGGCCCCATGGATTCGTGGCTGACCCTGCGCGGCATCAAGACCTTGGCCGTTCGCATGGATCGTCACGAGCGCAACGCCAACGCCATCGCCAAAGCGCTATGCGACATGCCCGGTGTCGATCGCGTCTACTACCCCGGCCTTCCCGACTACCCCCAGCGCGAACTGGCGCTCAAGCAAATGGGCTCGTTCGGCGCCATCGTCTCGTTCACGGTTTCTTCCCAAGAACGCGCCGAGCAGGTACTGACCCAATTCAAGCTCTTCTGCCTGGCCGAGTCATTGGGCGGTGTGGAATCACTCGTTTGCCACCCCGCCAGTATGACGCACGCGGCGGTTCCGGCCGAGCACCGCGCGGCTCTCGGTATCAGTGACGGCCTGATTCGCCTGTCCGTGGGTATCGAAGACGAAAGCGACCTCATCGAAGACCTGGCCCAGGCGCTGAAAGCCTGACCGCTCGACGGCCCGGCGGTTCAGTCGGCCGGGCCACCCCACCACGACCCAACGCCCGCACTCCAAGTCCCCAGGGCTCGTTCCCGGCACCCCGAACACGAGCACTCCGGCACCGGTGCTCGTTCTTCGTTTCATTTCGCAACCATTTGAAGGAACCCGCCGCCCCATGAAACCCCTGATTCGCGGACCCCGGATAACTTGTCACCGCCTCTCCCTGATTTTTTTCACCCTGGTCATCGTTTCGTGCAGCGGTCCGGCACCCAAGCCCGAGCCCCTGCTCGTGGATGGCACATCCGCGCCGCCGGAACAGGTTCGGAAGGAAGAGCCGACCGCGGACTCCTCACCATCGGAGACACCTCAACCCGCGACGACTCCCCGCTTCACCCTGGAAGAAATCCCAACCCGCGAGGTCGTTCTCGACCGCCGCCCCTCGCAATTGCCCTTCACGCCCGGTGGGCTCCGTTTCCAAATGAGCTCGGCCTTTTCCAGTGCTCGGACCCTGAAACCCATCGGCGGCGCCGCCTGGGGCCCGAACGGGCACCTGTACCTGACGTTTCCCAAACAAAGGACCGTGGTTCGGTTCAGCGTGCCCCGGTACGATCTCACGTTTTTCGGATCGGGCTCCTACGGCGGGAAAGGCGAATCGATCACGCGACCCGACCGCTTGGATTGGTTCGACGGACTGGCCCACCTGACCGACGACCAGAAAGGCCAGACGCTGATCTACTCACCGGACTTCGCCCTTCAGACGGTCTACCAATCGGCGGGCGTGCCGCCCGTTCCCGGCCCGCAAAACCAGTACCTGTTGCGCGCGGACGACCGACCCGACATGTTCTTCCGGGTGGACGAACACAACAAACCGGTTCAGGCCTACTCGGTTCCGGCGATGCCCAACGAAACGATCGAAGGTCGAAAACTGGTGTTCGACCCGCTGCCCAACTGGCAGATCGTGGCCGGAAAGCGCAATGCCCACGCGGTCTACCGCTACGAGCCGAAGGGCCGTGTGGAAATCATCTACAACCTGGATCTCAGTTTCTTCTTCGGTGATGCGGCCAGCCAGGTCTCGTTGGGCGCGCGCCTTCACGACTTGGCCTTTCGCGACGACATGTACTGGCTGCTGCTGGATCACGAAAACCAGCGCAGCGACAACCTGAGCTACATGATGGTCTTCGGCCAGGCGAGCGAACTGCTGGGATTCTGGGAAATCCCGCTGGACGCCGATGTGTTCGACATGAACGATTCGATGCTGGTCTTCGCCAACCGCGAGTTGGGTCAGGCACTGACCTACAATCGTCGCAACAACACCCCCTGAAGCGCGCGTCGAGGCCCCGGACGGCCGAGCCGTGTCCTTCTTTGGCCAGGACGGAAAAACGGTTTCTCTTACAACCACAAAGGTCGCGGGAATCACCGAGACAGGCCGGGGACATCCAAAGGCCGTTCTCCTCGCGACCACGGGACTCCGTGCCTGATCATCGAGTCGCCGAATCCATCATCCATAACGCCGCTTCGGTTAAAGTCGACATGCTTCAGTAACCTCAAATCCTCGAAAGGCCATACCCATGTGGATCAAAGCGATCGCTCTCGAAGACGTACCGCTAGGCACGGCCTGCGCCGTGGATCACGACAGCTATCGAATCGGCCTGTTCCACACGAGGGACGGTTTGTTCGCCCTCGACAACGCCTGCCCTCACGCCGGAGCCGACCTACACATCGGCACGGTGAAGGGCGGCGAGGTGTTGTGCCCATTTCACCATTGGCCTTTTCGATTGCGTGACGGATGGTGTCGATTCGGCGAGCGCTTCCGCGTCGACACCTACCCGACCCAGATTCGCGAGGATTGGATTTGGATCGAACTGCCGGACCCGGTCTCTCCAATCAGCGGGGACCCCGCGACATGAACGAGCGCTCTTCAGGGGTTCAGATCGCAACTCTGGGACCCTGAGATCTCATTTTAAAAAACCCATGCTTGTTCCCGTCGCAGAATCACGGGTCTTCCACATCAAAAATGAAACAGGAAACCCGAAAGATCTGAAGCCAGGAACGGAACCCGTTTTTGCCGGATTCGAGATCGTCTTTTCCTGGGTTCCGAGCTTCCGGGCTTCCTGATTCCATTGCCACGACGACAAAACCAAGCCGAAAACGATAGCGCCATCGGTTCCGATGATGGCCTCCCCAGCGGTCGCGACCCTCGGTGACGAAGTCTCGCAGTATCAAATCGCCAACCATGTCATTTCAATACCTTTACACTTCTGCGATTATCAGGCGCAAAACTATCTCCGTCACCCTTGTCACCCCAACGATCTTTCCATTTGACTTTTCAGGAGCATTGCCACTAGGCTAGGGGCCAGAACCAGCCCTTTACATTTTATTTACATTTTGCTTTGACAAGGACTAAACGATGTCAGATTCACGTTTTCGTTCGCGTCGCACAGGGTTGAAGTGCGCCTTTGGGCACGTCGGACCCCGTGCGGGTTCCTCTCTGGCCAGACTGGGAATGATGTCGATCATTCTTTGCGCCCTGCTCCTTTCGGGCACAGCCTGGGCACAAGGTCTCGAAGATCAAGAAGTTCAAGTGGTTCGCGACCCCTGGGTCAGCGACCCGGTCGAACCCTTCGTCATCAACGTCGATTTGCGCGACCTACCGATTCAACCGCTCTGGCGGCCCGGTGATCCCATCAAGGAGATCCCCCGCCGTCACAATACGAAACCGCTCGACACGAGCAAGCCGCAACAACGGCGCGATCCACTGCTCGACCTGCAATCGGCCGCCGAAACGGACATTTTCAACGAAGCCTTCAGCACGACCCAACTGAACTTCGACGGTCAAGGCTATTCCGGCGTCAATCCGCCGGACACGGTCGGCGATGTGGGCATGCAGTACTACATCCAGTCCATCAACAGCGGCGGCGGCGCCACCTTTGTGGTGTACGACAAGGACACGGGCCAGCAAGTCGCAGGTCCGTTCAACATGGACAGTTTCGGCAGCGGCAATTGCGGCAGCGGCCTCGGGGACCCGGTCATCCTCTACGATCGCCTGGCCGAGCGCTGGATGATCAGCGAATTCGCCAGCGGCTCCAACGTCCTCTGCGTCTACGTGTCGCAAACGTCGGATCCCGTCAGCGGTGGCTGGTACGCCTATGCCTTCCCCACCCCCAGTTTTCCGGACTACCCCAAATATTCCGTCTGGCCCGATGCCTATTACGTGGGCACCAACGAATCGCAGCCGACGCTCTACGCGCTCGACCGGCAGGCCATGCTCAACGGGCAACCCGCCACTTCTCAGCGATTCACGACCAGTGGCCTGAGCGGATTCGGCTTCCAGATGATCACACCGGCAGACATGGACGGCGCCCAGGCCCCGCCTTCCGGCTCACCCGGTATCTTCATGCGTCACCGCGACGATGAAGTGCACGGCGGCGGCAACGGCAGCAGCGACTCGCTGGAAATTTTCGAATTCAACGTGGATTGGAACACTCCCAGCAACTCCAGCCTGGTCGGTCCCTTCAGCCTCTCGATTTCCGAATTCGACTCCTCCCTCTGCGGATTGACGAGCTTTTCCTGTTTCCCCCAGCCCGGCTCCAGCACGACCCTGGACCCGTTGCGCGAAGTGGTGATGTGGCGCCTGCAGTATCGCAACTTCGGCTCTCACGAAACGCTGATCGGGAACTTCGTCACCGACGTCAACGGCAACGATCGCGGCGGCATTCGCTGGTTCGAACTGCGGCGACAGTCCGGTGGCGATTGGAGCCTGTACCAGGAAGGCACCTTCTCCCCGGATACGGACAATCGCTGGATGGGCGGTATCTCGATGGACGGGAACGGCAACATCGCGCTGGCCTACAACGTGTCCAGCGGCAGCACCGCGCCCAGCCTGCGCTACACCGGCCGTCTGGCCAGCGACCCCCTGGGCACCTTGCCCCAAGGGGAACACAACATCGTCTCGGGTAGCGCCGCCAACGGTTCCAACCGTTACGGCGACTATTCGTCCATGAACGTGGACCCCGAAACGGACTGTACCTTCTGGTTCACCGGTCAGTACAACACCAGTAGTTCCTGGTCCACCCGAATCGCCAGCTTCGGCTTCGAATCCTGCAGCGGCTGCGACAACCCACCGGCGGCGCCCACCGGCCTGAGCGTGGCGGTCAACGGCAACAACCGGCTGGACCTGAGCTGGAACGCGGTCAGCGGCGCCTCGAGCTATCGCGTCTATCGGGCCGAGGGCAGTTGCCCGCAAAGCAACTTCTCGTTGATCGCGACCGACGTGAGCGGCACCGGCTACAGCGATACGAACGTGTCCGGCGGCGTAACCTACGCCTACGTGGTCACGGCCTACGACAGCACGGACAGTTGCGAATCCGACCAGAGCGCCTGTGACGACGCCAAGGCAGACGGTGCCTGCACCACGCCGCCGAGCTTCGACGGTCTGGCCTCGGTGACCAGCCCGGGCAGCACCACCTGTCAACTGGACCTGGCCTGGTCGGCCGCCACGGCCAACTGCGGCGGGTCGGTCAGCTACAACATCTACCGGTCTACCCAGTCCGGCTTCACACCTGCCCCCGCCAACCGCATCGCGGCCTGCTTGGGCGGCACCAGCTACTCGGACTTCGATGTGGCCTCCGGCACCGTCTATTATTATGTAGTACGCGCCGAAGACGACACGAGCGACGGCAGCGGTCCCTGCAACAGCGGCAACGAAGACGGCAACACCGAGGAACAGGGCGCCGCACCGGCGGGCCCCCAGACGGTCTTCCTTCAGGACGATCTCGAATCGGGTGACGCCAACTGGAACATCGACACCCTGCCAGGCGACGGCGGCAACACCGATCCCTGGTTCCTGGCCACCAGCGACAGCAACTCACCGAGCACCAGCTTCTTCGTTTCGGATGAAGCCACGGTCAAGGACCAGGCCATCAGCCTGAGCGCGGCGCTCGATCTTCCCGCCGGCTCACCGGCCGCGCTGTCGTTTTTCCACCGCTACGACACGGAATCCACCTATGACGGCGGCGTCCTGGAATACTCCACCGACGACGGCGCCAATTGGTTCGACATTCTGGCCGGCAACGGCGGTTCGGTTCCCGCCAACGGTGATCGAATCACGCAAAACGGCTACAACAGCACGATCAGCACCTCCTACAGCAGTCCGATCGGCGGGCGCAGTGCCTGGTCCGGCAATTCTTCCGGCTTCCAAGAGGTCACGGTCGATCTGTCCGACATGGGCGGAACCAGCCTGCTCCTGCGCTGGCGCCTTGCCTGCGACACCTCGGTGAGCGCGAACGGTTGGTGGGTCGACGACGTCACGGTCAGTGCGGCTTCCGACTGCGGCGGCACGCCCTGCAGCTATTCGATCTCGCCCACCAGCGCGGATGTGGCGGGCACCGGTGGAACGGGATCGGTGGCAGTCACCACCGAGGACGGCTGTTCCTGGACGGCCACCAGCAACGCCGGCTGGCTGACCATCACCAGCGGATCGAGCGGCAGCGGCTCCGGCAGCGTGAGCTACAGCGCGGCGGCCAACGCCGGCAACGACGCCCGCACCGGCACCCTGACCATCGCGGGGCAAACCTTCACCGTCAACCAGGCGGCGGGGAACCAAGCCCCCAGCGTCAGCCTCGATGCGCCGGCAGACAACGGCCGATTCAATCCCGGTGAAGCGATCACCTTCAGCGGATCGGCCTCCGATCCGGAGGATGGCGACATTTCGGCCGACCTGTCGTGGAGCAGTTCTCTCGACGGCACCTTCGGTAGCGGCGCCCAGGTCACGGTCGATACCCTGAGCGTGGGAGCCCACACCATCACCCTCTCGGTGACGGACAGTGCCGGCGCCTCCGCCCAAGCGTCCATCAGCCTGACCATCAACGCCCCGCCCCAAGCCGATTTCACCTTCCAAGTCGACGGGCTGGCCGCGGCATTCACCGACGCCAGCAGTGACAGCGATGGCTCGATCGCAAGCCACGATTGGGATTTCGGCGACAACAACGGATCCAGCCAAGCCAATCCGAGCCACAGCTACGCGGCACCCGGCACCTATACCGTCACCCTGACCGTCACCGATAACGACGGTGCGCAGGGCAGCACCAGCGCCCAGGTCACGGTGAGCGACGACGGGGTGACGGTCATCGAAAACGGCCAAACCGTCTCCGGTCTCGCCGGAGCCCAGGGCGATTGGCTCTACTTCAAGATCATCGTGCCCGATGGCGCGCGCGACCTGACCATTCAGATCGAGGGCGGCAGCGGCGATGCCGACCTCTACACGCGCTTCGGCGATCTACCCACCACCTCCGAGTACGACTGTCGCCCCTACCGCAACGGCAACAGTGAAACCTGCTCCTACACCGCACCACAGGCCGGCGAATACTTCATCGGTTTGCGCGGTTACCGGAGTTTCAGCGACGTCAGCCTGAGCGCGAGCTACAGCGAGGGTGGCGACGGCGATGGCTTCAGCGAAACCGATCTGGCCGCCGGCCAGGGCGACTGGATCCGCTACACGATCGAGGTCCCCGCCGGCCGCACCAATCTGGCGATCAGCATCTTCGGCGGGAGCGGCGATGCGGACGTCTACGTTCGCTACGGCTCGGCACCGACCACCGATGACTGGGATTACCGGCCCTACCTGAACGGCAATTCCGAATCGGTGGATGTGGCCAATCCCCAAGCGGGCACATGGCATATCGGCATTCGCGGGTATCGGGCCTTCTCCGGCCTGACCCTCGACGCCTACCACTTCCCCTAATCCTCTGGTTGCCCATCCGGGTCGGCAGAATCTCTTTTATCGGAGGTTCGCCGACCGGGTGGGCAATTCCTCGAGCTGTTTCGGCACGTCGAGCCGTTGACAGCTACCGCCCGATACGTCGCTCTCGGCATTCGGGCACTCTTGAGATCGATCGCTTCGAACGGTTCATCGAGCCGATGAACCTACCTGGCTCGGCGTCGCTCTCGGCTTGCGGGCACTCTTGAGATCGATCGCTTCGAACGGTTCATCGAGCCGATGAACCTACCTGGCTCGGCGTCGCTCTCGGCTTGCGGGCACTCTTGAGATCAATCGCTTCGAACGGTTCATCGAGCCGATGAACCTACCTGGCTCGACGTCGCTCTCGGCTTGCGGGCACTCTTGAGATCGATCGCTTCGACATGTCGGCCCGGCGGGCCAACCTACTGGCTCGGCGTCGCTCTCGGCTTGCGGGCACTGCGGGCTTGGATCGCTTCGGTTAGTGGCGCAAGTCGATCGGGACCGTCGTCACGCTATTTTCGAAGTTACTGAAACCGCCAACGCCAGAACTCCGGTCATGGGGGAAAGAAACGTCACTTTTTGGAGGCACCCACGGGCTGAAAGGCCAGGGCGGCCGAATTGATGCAGTAGCGCAGGCCGGTCGGCGCGGGACCATCCGGGAACACGTGACCCAGGTGACCATCGCAACGGGCGCAAAGCACCTCGATACGGCGCATGCCGAAACTCAGATCCTTCTTTTCGGCCACGTTCGCTTTTTCGATCGGCTTGAAGAAACTCGGCCAGCCGGTACCTGACTTGAACTTGGTGGCGGCATCGAACAGGCGAAGATCGCAACCGGCACACTTGTAGACGCCCTTCCGCTTTTCGTTCCAATACTTGCCGCTGAAGGCTCGCTCGGTCCCCTTTTCACGCAGGATGTGAAACGCCTGACGGTCCAACTTGCGACGCCACTCTTCCTCGGACAACTCGACCTTCTCGACCGAGTTCTTCGCGACCGGTGCGGTGGAGGCCTGTTCTTTTTCACCGGCGAGGCTTGGGTTCATCAAAAGGAAGGTCGCGCCAAAGACGATCAGGCTCGAAATCGCGAGGATGACGAGGCGGTGCAAGCGGAAACGACGAATTTCGATCATGTACTAACTCCCGTTCTCTTTGCTGTCCGAGCCAGATTGGCCGGAATGACCGTTGTTCTCTTCGGAATATAGTTCCAAGGGAAAGCCCGCCCCAGGAAAAGTGGCGCAACCGACCCGTGAAGAAGGGGTGTAAACCGAAGGGCGGTCGGCGAAGAAGGCCGCGGTCCGAATCGAACTACATTTCAAGAGCAAGTTAAATTCCCGAAAAGTTCAAACATTCAGACAGGAAAATAGCGCCAAGCGGGTTTACAACCCATGCCGAGACAATTGAGAGCGGGGTTATCCCTTCCAGAAAACAATATTATGTGAGCTAGACCACGCCGTTCTAGAAAGATTGAAACCCTAGGTTAATTCGGTTGCACAAGAGACCAATTTGTTCTTTGATATCTGCAGGGTCCAACTCCAAATTTCCAGCAATCTGCCGTCGATTGAGAACCCGTTCTCGATTAAGCGAGCCTCAGCGGGAACTTTGGGGCGTGGAGCCCGCTCAACCTCCAACTCTGAGCACATGAAAAGCTGAACCAAACAGGGTGTCGTGTGCATGCCTGCACCGGATTCTCCCGAGACGGCCGTTTGGTCAGCGCTAATGTTAGGAGAAACTAGCTATGATCAAGAAACTATGGGTTGGGAATCTGCCCTTCAGCGCAAAAGAAGAAGAAGTGCGCCAACTTTTTGAAACCATCGGAAAAGTCCACTCCGTGAAGCTGATCATGGACCGCGAATCAGGTCGCAACCGCGGCTTCGGTTTTATCGAGATGTATCAGGATTTTGCGGATCAAGCGATCAACAAACTTCACGAAACCGATTTTGGCGGGCGCAGCCTGCGCGTCACGATTGCCAAAGATCAAAACACCCCGAATTACTCGGACCAACCCGTCCCCCAACTGGCAACAGTCTGAGCATTTTCATCAATCCCTCGATCACGGGTCGTGTCGTACGACGCCAACAAGCCACAAATCAGTTATCCGACTACCCATTGAACCCCTGACAGATTTCGATCCTGGAAATAGCCCCAACGCTCGCCGCGTTTTTTCCCGGATGGAAATCAGGAAAAGCACCATTCACTGACAAAAAAAACAGGAAGGCTCCGCGATGGCGGAGCCTTTTCTCGTTGGGGCGAGACCCGACGAACGCTTTTCGGTACCGCACGAGTTTTTTGGAGAAACCGGAAAAAGGGACGGAATTTTCGGTTTTTCGTGGGTTCCGCACAGGGCCTCGCCATCCGAATCCCGCATGCCGCCAGGGATCCGGGCCGAGAACGTGAGCCAGTCGATGGCCTGCAAGGAACTGATTGACATTCAATCGGGGACGGCTTAGGCTGCATGCAAAAGCCTTTTCCAACCTGGCTTTCGGGTTGCGCCCCACCGATCCGGGGCGACGGGTGAAGCCTTTGGAGTCGAGACCGACAGGTCGTCCACGGGCTTTTGCGCGTGTGCTCCAAGTGCCTTCGACCCCTACAGGCGCCGCACCCCCGCAAAAATTGGGTTCACACAATTTAGGAGATTCACAAATGAAACGTATCGGCTATCTTTTATTCGCGGCGCTGCTCACCGTGTCGACCATCTCATCCGCCTGGGGCGGTTCCGATCCCGAAGCAGCCAAATGGATGAAAAAGATGGTAGCTGTCTACCAGAAGGCCCCGCTGAGCATGAACATGTCGGCCAAGATGGAAATGAGCCAGCAAGGCATGTCGATGAAGATGGACATGAATGGCGACATCATCTACAAGGACGCCAAGCACCAGCACATGGACATCAAGACCAAAATGGAAATGGGCCAAGGCCAGGCCATGGACATGTCGATGCTGTACATCATGGACGGCACCACCTTCTGGATGGAAATGCAGATGCCCCCTTCCATGGGCGGTATGAAACAAGTCATGAAGATGTCCATCGATCAAATGGAAAAGATGGCCGAGAAGCAAGGCATGGGCGGCATGGGTATGTCCCCCGGCGCCATGGACCCGGCCAAGATCATGGAAAACATGGAAAAAATGATGGACCTCAAGTACGAGGGCACCAAAGACGGCAAGGTCACGCTCAGCGCCGAAATGACGCCGGAAGCCTCCAAGAAGATGGGCATTCCGACCAACATGGGCCAGAAGATGAAAATTACGCTCGACGAGAAAAACATCTTCCCTTCCGAGATCGCGTTTCTGGCCGAAGGTGAAGGCGCCGCCCCGATGATGGTGATGTCCTTTCAGAACCTGAAATTCCTGAAATCGGTCGACGACGCCAAGTTCACCTACACCCCGCCCGAGGGTGTCATGGTTCAGGACCTGGGCAAAATGCTGGAAGGCATGCAGGGCGGCGGTCACCAAGGCCACAGCCACGGTCCGGGCGAAGACCACAAGCACTGATTTCCGATCCCGACCTATTCTCGAATAGGTTCCAAACCCAAACGGGCACGAAAACGCGATCCTCTCCAGGGGGTCGCGTTTTTTCGTTAGAGGGGTCGAACTTTCAACTGAGCCAAGGCCTCTTCCATCGTCTCGCGTACCAAGTGCTCGCCCTCCCCTGCCAGGGCCCGTTCCAAAGCGCCGCTGCTGCGGTAATCGCCGAGGTTGCCCAGCGCGAAAGCGGCACGTTCGCGCATTTGCGGATCCGGATCGGCCAACGCTTTTTCCAGGGCCACGGTGATTTGCATTCGGACACCTTCACCCGGACGCAGCTCCTCGAACCACTCGCTCAGGACCACCACCGCTTCGCGGCGAACCTCTGCAGCCTTGTCTTCCAAAAGCGGCAACAACAATTCACAGTTGTCGGGATGCGCCAAGGCCCCGACGACGCTGCAGGCCAAACGCCGCACGACGGCATGGCGACCGTGCAGCAAGGGAAGAAAAGCCGTGCGAACGCGATAGTCGGCGAAATAGCGCAACACGATGTGGGTCAACGCCATGGCCGCCTCTTTCACCAGGCCGGCGGGGCCGTTTCCCAGAGCCTCCATCAATGCGTCGGTCACGCGCGGATCGCGAATCCACGCGTCCGTTTCAAGGCTCTCCTCGGCCGCGGCCTCCAGCGCGATCAAGCCGGCAGCCCGCGTTCGCGTCGCCACGTCCCGATCCCCTCCGAGATCTCGCAATACGCCGTCCATCCTCCGCAGCAGAGCCGGATCCGGAGGGATCAAATCGTAATAGGCAGCCTGTACCGCCGGATCCAAATCATCGATGAATCCGGCTTTCAGCAACAATTCCTTGGCTTCACCAACATCGCCCCTGGCGAGAAGGCGTTTGGCCTCTGCGATTTCCACACGAACACTCCCAGCCGACTCGTTTCGACAAGGCGACCCGAAAGGCCGCTCACCCAAGAGGTCCACCGACGCCCTTCTCCGCGAATCCGATATTTCCGTCACGAACACTGACGCCGAGGCCGGATTCATTTCGATGGCAGTCGCGGACCCGGTCTTCGCGTCAAGTTCCATGGAGGTCTCTCGTTCGAGCCACGTGGACACGAAACGGGAATAACGAAAGATAACAGGCCAAAACAAAGGATAACGAAGGAGATACCGCGAATCCTAACACGTTTTACCGTCAACGCAAGATCAAGCAGCCGCGTTTTTCCACACCAACAAGAAAACCCCGCGCGAACGCGGGGCATCCCATCTGCAATTCGATTGGTAAAAGCGCGGCCTCACAGCCAAAGCCATCAGTTGAGTTTAACCAAGGCGCCGGAAATTTCGTGCAGGCCGATCGCCGCGCTGGTGATCTTGACCCCACCGACTTCCACACCGGAAGGTTTGATGGTGATCGTATTGGCACCAACCCCCAGGGTCAGTTCCTGCGTGGCGGTGATCGACACCTTGGCGCCGGAGATCGAAACCTGCTGGTTGCCGATCGCGGTCAGGGTCTGGCCGCCGGTGATGGTCACCCCTTGACCGGCCGCGAACGAGGCGTTCTTGGCTGGAGCGCTGAATCCCATGTTGCCCGTGGCCACGGTGGTGGTCATGTCGCCGGTATTGACGTTCACCGTATGGCTGCCGGTCAGAACGTTGAGGGTGTTGCTGCCGGTATTGACGTTCACCGTGCGGTTGCCGGTCAGAACGTTCTGGGTCTCGTCGCCGGTGTTGACATTGGTCGTGCGATTGCCGGTACAGATGGTGATTTCCTCGTTGCCGTCCAACACCATGCGGTGGTGTTCGTTTTGAACGGTGATCACCTTGTCGCGGCCGGTGTACTCGCCGTAATCCTCGTCGATCACGTCGACCGTCTTGGTTTTCTGGACCACCTCGTGGCTGTTGTTGTCGACCACGACGAACTTGTCGTGATGCACCGTGGTGGACATGTCGTTGTCGACCACGATGGTCTTGTCGTGGTGCACGGTCGTGGTCATGTCGTTGTTGACGGTGATGGTCTTGTTGTTCAACACCAGCGTGTTCATGTCCTTCTGGGCACGGATGTCGATCATCTCCTTGCCGTCCTCGTCGTCGAACATGATGTGGTTGTCTTTGATGGTCTTGATGATGTTCTGGTACTTCTTGTCCGGACCCAACGGGCACTTGTTGAAGTCGTTGTAGACCCGGCCCACCACCATGGGGTGATCGGGCATGCCGTTGAGGAAGGCCACCAACACCTCGTGCCCGACCCGCGGAATCCACTGAATCCCGTAATCCTTGCCGGCATATCCGTTGGAAACGCGAACCCAAATGGAACTGCGATCGTTTTTCTGTCCCTCGCGGTCCCAGTGAAACTGGATCTTGCAGCGACCCAGATCATCGAGGTACACCTCGGCCCCCGGCGGTCCCGTGACGGTCGCGGTCTGGATCCCGTAAACCCGAGGCGCCTTGGTCTTGCGCTCGGGTCGGAAGTTGAGCTTGATCGGGAAGCAGGTGAAATGAACCACGTAGTGGCCCTGCTCGAGACTGATATGACAGGAGGTCAGCAGCCATTTGGCGTTGAAATCATCGCGATAGTGGTCGGTCATCTCGAAGACGTGGCCCACTTCGAACGAGCGGCAGGAGGCCATGCCCTTGCCGACCTTGTTGATCGACTCTTCGGCTTCCTTGCGCAGCGGCTTGTAGTAGGAGACATTGCCCGAGACCTTGTAGTTCTGGGTGTGCTCGTAAACCTCCAGTTTGGAGAAAAACGGCGGCGCGGATGCGGTCTCGCTGTCCATCAGGCCGGTTTGCGAGGTCTCGTGGTGGTAATCGTTAAGGGTAAAATTGCCGGTGGAGAGAACTTCCCGGTAATGAAAATCCTGAATGTGTTCCTTGGCCCCGAATCCCTGTTTGAGGTCGTCGTCTTCCATGTACTTGGCTTTGGGGTTCGGTTTACAGTCGTCGTGGCCACCGGCGTGATTGGCGAACACGACCTGCTGTTGGTCGTGATCGAAGTAAAAACAGATGCCGTCCTCTTCCATCAACCGGGAAACGAAGGCGTAGGAACTCTCTTCGTACTGAAGGCAATAGTCGCGGGTCGGCGGCGTGCTCTGCAACTCCCAGCGGTGAGCGATGCCCAATTCGTCCAGGCACTCGCCGACAATGTCCTTGCTGGTCTTGTCCTGGAATACCTTGGAATAGGTTTTCTTTGTCGCCAGCCACAGATCGGGCCGAATTTCGACCTGATAGAGGAAGGCCGGATCGGAGGTGGTGCCCACATCCCCGTGAGAGGTGCGTGCCTGGGCGAACCCGGTGATGATACCCGAAAAAACGCGTCGATCCGTCAATTCCTCGCCACACATCAATACGATACGGGCGTTGGCGTGGATCATGTCTTCGAACTTCAGATCCCGTTGTTCCGACTTGATGTCGGCCTCGATCACGTACAGCTCGGAGATGGCCTCCCTGATTTTGGCTTTAAGGACCACGACCTCGTCGCCGCCCGGTCCTTCCCAGAAAATATCGCGCTCTCTATTGGCTAGTGAAGTCACGGCATTCCTCTTCATATCATAGGTTTTTCGAAAGCATGAGCCGCGCTCTCCATATAGGGAGAGCAAGGATAAAGCCTTGGCACATACTGTGTTCCGGCGATTTTGGAGTTCATCGTTCCCGTGTTTCGGGACACACGTGGCCGGCAAAAAAAGATCCGAATCGATTTCATTATAGCCAGAAGAGTTCCCCCTGTAACGGGAAAATAGCGAGATCCGCATTTTTCCGAACGAATACGTCATGTTCGGTGAAATCTCACACAAAATGTCTCGAAGAGAAAAACCAAACCCCGAAATTGGCCACGTGCCCTCGCATGACCAGGGTCGAGGGAGCGGAAATTCCCCTCCCCCAACCGTGAGTAAAAACAACCCCGATCCAGGCGAAATGACATAGAATGAATCGGATTCCCGGGCTTTCCAATTTCCCTCGAGGCGACGCTTACTTGTCCACCAATAGGCCTCATCCAGACTTGGTTCATTCACCAAATCGACGGTTTTCCGACCCTAATTTATCGTTCGTGATCTAGAACACTCTTTCACTATTTGTTTCACCTCAGACATTTTCTATATTGAAAAAAACCTATCTTTCTGAACCGTTCCGCCAACATCGTTCGATTATTTGGAGGTTTTCATGTACTCCTGTCGCCGTCACGCCAACTCTCGCACGCTTCCGAGCCTGTTCCTGGGCCTTCTTCAAGGAATCGCCATGTTTGGGATCTCGACCGCGTTGCCTGTGGCTGCCGTGAAGGCCGGCGAGATTGCCTTCGATACGCTGATCGTTCAACCGACCGGCCCCCAAACGATCGAGCAAGGTTCCGCCCTGACCTTCGCGGCCCAGATCGAGAGTGCCGAACAAATCGAGGTCAAATATATATGGACGCTTCGCAATAGCGACAGTGGCGCCACCCTGGATCAGCGCGAGGGCCAGACGACGACCTTCTTTTTCCAAGAGGCGGGCAACTTCCTCGTGCTCTGCGCCGCGGAAGACGTCCAGGGCAATGCGGACCCGACCCCGGCTTCGATCTCGGTTCGGGTCATCGGCGGGACCGAACCCGTGGAGACCGCGATCGTCTCGCCCACGTCGCCACCCCAGATCACGGCGGGCGAGAGTGTGTCCTTTTCCGCAACGGCCAGTGGCGGTACGGGTAACGGTTACGTGATTACCTGGAACGTCACGGGCCCCGCTGCCTCGCCCTCCACCGCGGAGGGTGAAACGGTCAGGATCACCTTCGAGGAGCCCGGCAATTACACGGTCTCCTGTGCCGCTCGCGACGAACAGGGTCAGATCGATGAAACGCCGGCCACCATCGCCGTCTTCGTGGAACAGGTCCAAACCGCACCGCCGGAGACCTTCATCGTCGAACCGCAATCCGATATGGAAGCCCAAGTCGGTGCGCGGATCACGTTTTCGGCCACGGCCGAAGGCGGCGCGGGCGGTCCCTATGGTTTCACCTGGCAACTGCAAGTAGGTACCAGCACCCAGAATTTCGACGGCGCTACGGTTACGATCACCCTCGAAGAGCCCGGGACCTACCGCATGTTGTGTGCCGCTACGGATGTGGGTGGTGAGACCGACCCCACTCCGGCCCAGCGCACGGTGGTCGCGGTGGCGCCCGTGGAAATCGAGACCACGATTACGAACCCTCAGGGAACCTCAACGATTCAGGTCGGCCAGTCGCTCACGTTTTCGGCAACGGCCTCCGGCGGCACGTCGCCCTACAGCTTCGCATGGGAATTGAGCGGACCGCAAAGCGAGCAACTGAGTGGTGAAACCGTCACATTCACCTTCCAGGAACCCGGCAATTACGTCATGAGCTGCAAGGCCACCGACGCCGAGAACCGCAGCGACGATTCTCCCGCATCGGTTCAAGTGGTCGTGGAAGAAGTCGTTTCGGAACCCATCGACACCGAGATCAGCCCCAGTGGCTCGCTGGAACTGCCTTTGGGTGAATCGATCAGCGTCTCGGCCACGGCCAACGGTGGAGACGGCGGGCCCTACAATTTCGCGTGGTCCCTGCAGGGGCCGGACGGCACCCAGGTCCTGAGCGGTTCCAGTGTCACCCTGACTTTCACCAATTCGGGCAGCTACGTGTTGAGCTGTACCGCCAGTGACGAAACCGGAAACGTGGATACCACGCCCGCCCAACTGAACATCGAGGTGGTCGGCACCAACGAGCCCGTCGAGACCCGCATCGAACCCGGCGGCCCCTTTGAAATCGACGAGGGCCAGAGCCTCACCTTCGAGGCGATCGCCAGCGGTGGCGTGGGCGGCCCCTACACCTACACCTGGACCTTGACGGGACCGAACGCCAACGAGACGTTCAGCGGTCCCAACCTCACGATCACCTTCCAAAACCCGGGCACCTATCAACTGCGTTGCGTCGCTGCCGATGCCCAGGGGAACCGCGACGACACACCGGCTTTCGTCGACATCACGGTCAACGAGATCGACGAAACGCCGGTCGTCACGCAAATCACCAGCCCGTCCACCAATTTGGAGGTGGCGCTCGGCCATCGCCAGACTTTTCGAGCCGCGGCAAGCGGCGGTTCGGGTGGGCCCTACACCTTCGAATGGACGATCGTGGAACCCGACGGCACCACCGACACGGATGAAGCCACGGAGATCGCAATCGTGTTCGACGAACCCGGAACCTGGCGCATCAGTTGTGTGGCTTCCGACAGCGACGGCGTCCGTGGCATCACCCCGGCATCGCGAACGGTGGTCGTCCTCGAAGATGCCGAACCGGTCAATACCGCGATCGTGGAACCCAGCGGTCCGGTGACGATCGACCAGGGCACGACCCTTTCCTTCGCGGCCGCCGCCGAGGGCGGGGCCGGACCGCCCTACACCTACACGTGGACCACCGACGTGCCGAACGGCACCAACACGGTGAGCGGCCAACAGGTCGCGATCACTTTCCCCGAACCGGGCACGTTCACGGTCGCCTGCGCGGCCACGGACAGTGCCGGCAACCAGGACACGTCCCCCGCCACGGTCACGATCACCGTGCGCGAACAGGATCGGGAACCGCCGCAGACCTTCATCACGGAGCCCCAGGGACCCATCGAGTTGACGGTCGGCGAATGGGCCACCTTCTCGGCCGCGGCCGAAGGCGGCACGCCTCCCTACCAATTCACCTGGAACATCACCTCCGGCAATATCACCTCACTCGACCTGCCGGGCCAAACCGTGAGCTTCAACTTCACCGTGGCCGGCACCTACCTGATGCGTTGCACGGCGACCGACAGTGCCGGCCTGAGCGATCCCACTCCGGCGACCCTGAGCGTCACGGTCCATCCCGAGCAGGTGGACACCGTGGAGACCGTGATCACCCAGCCCGCGGAAGACATCTCGGTCGCACAGGGCACCAGCGTCGTATTCCGAGCCACGGCCTCGGGCGGCGCCGGTGATCCGTTCGAATTCCGCTGGCAGGTCAACGGATCCGACGGCAACGCGGCGACCTTCACCGGACGCGAGCTTTCGTGGACCTTCGAGAATCCCGGCACTCACCTGGTGCAATGCACCGCCATCGATAGCGAGGGCAACGAGGATCCGAGTCCGGCGATCCGCCAAGTGACCGTGATCGAGGACAATCAAGGCGATCCGCCGGAAACGGTGATCGTCAGTCCGGAACAGGATCCGGTTTCGGCCCAGGTGGGCGACGTGATCACCTTCGCCGCGACGGCGCAGGCAAGCGACGACACGCAACTGTTCTTCGATTGGGAATTGCGCGACGAGTCCGGCCATGCCATCGAACGGTTCAGCGGCATCACGGTGTTCCTGACCGTTCGGGAGCCGGGTAACTTCACGATGGCCTGCGCAGCTCGCGACGCCGCCGGCAACCGCGATCCCACGCCGGCCACGCGCACCCTAAACGTAGCTTCGCAAGGCGGTCCACCGGAGACCCGCATCGTCGAACCCGATGGAGACCTGACGGTCGAGCCCGGCACGACGGTTTCTTTCAGAGCCGAGGGAGAGTCGGAAACGGACGACGTCCTGCGCTTCGTGTGGCAACTGACCGCACTGGAAACGAATGCGGTACCGGAATACGGAGAGGGCGCCCAGCTCAGTTTCACGTTCGAGAATCCGGGTGCTTACGAGATTCTCTGTGCCGCCGAGGACACGAGCGGCCGCAGGGATCCGACCCCGGATCGCCGGATCGTCACCGTGCAACGCGATGATACGGTCCCGCCGGAAGGAACCATCGTGGAGCCTCAGACGGATGTCACCATCGAACCGGGTGACACCGTGCGCTTCGTCGCCGGCGCGGACGCCAACGGCTCGCCGGTGGCGACCTTCCTGTGGCGGGTCTTCGGCGGAGAAGACCTCTCGACGCAGCGAGAGTTCGTGGGCCGCGAGGCCATCATCGATTTCGACGAGCCCGGCAACTACACGGTCACCTTGACGGCGGTCAGTCCCGACGGCATCCCCGACCCCAGCCCCGATTCGCGCACCGTCATGGTCGTGAGCAGCCGTCCCGACCCCGCGACCGAGGTGACGATCACGGAGCCCGCCGCCAACCTCAGCGTGGCCCAAGGCAGCAGCGTGACCTTTTCGGCAACGGTCACACCGGAAGAAACGTCGCTCGTCTGGGCGGTGATCCTGCGCGGTGCCGATCCCAACGGTCGTAGCTTCGAGGGTCCGACCGCGATCGTTTCCTTCGACGAAGCCGGGGTCTACGAGGTAGTGTGCGTGGCGCTCAACGCCGACGGCAACCCGGCCGCATCCGACAGCCGCACCGTGACCGTGGTGGGCTTGGGTGTGGAGATCGTATCGCCCACCGAGCCGGAGTTGCACATCGACACGGGCAGCACGCTGACCTTCCAGGGCAACGTCACCACGGGCGAGAACGCGGCACTGGAACCCTATTGGTATTTCGCGGACGCACCTCAGAATCGCACGTTCGGCACCACCTTCTCCCATACCTTCGCCGAATCGGGCATCTTCCAACTCTTTTTCGAAGCCCAAACGAATGCGGGATCGGTCGATCGCGATTTCCGCTGGATCCAGGTCACCGGCGTCGAACCCCTGGCGGTGAAGATCACGAGCCCCGACAATGGCGCCACCTTCGGAATCAACGAAAACTTCACCGTGGCCGCGGAGATCACGGGCGCCGACTCGGATTCGGTCGACATCGATTGGGTGGTCAACGGCGAGGTCTTCCAGGGTGGCCCCCAAATCGCGCAGGTCTCGATTCCGGAACCCGGCAACTACACGGTGGAAGTCATGATTCGCGATTCCCGCACCGGTGCGACCGCGGCCGACCTCATCCAGATTTTGATCTACGACCCCACCCGTTCGCTGATCGCGGAGATCATCGAGCCCTTGACCGATCTCCAGATCGTTCCCGGCGACACGATCTACTTCAAAGGCATCTCCAACGGCAGCCAATTCGGCGACGATCTGGTCCAACAATGGGAAGTGATCGACCTCGACACCGGCACCATCCTTCAAACGGCATTCGAACTGGGGAACTACACCTTCCCCAATTCGGGTCGATTCCAGGTTCGCTATTGGGTGACCTCGGATACGCTGACGAGCAACTCGGACACGCGAACCATCGAGGTGGGCGACGTGCCCTCCGACCTTTTCTCCAACAACGACAGCGAGGAACGCGCGGCGGACATCCAACCCGGCCGCTACGACGCGCTGACCCTGGACCGCGATCATTACTTCTCGATCGACCTGAGTCGCGGCGATCAGAACATCGAGGTCGGTACCCAAATCGAGGGTCAGGCCGATATCTCGGTCTATCGTCGCGAGGGCGATCAGTTGGTCATGTTGCGCACGGTACGCGTGAACGGGACCCGAGGGTTCCGGGTGAACCAGGTACCGGCCGGCACCTACCTGATTCGCTACCAACCGGTGGCGGGCAACAAGAAAAACCTCAGTTTCGGCTTCTCGGTGACGGTTCTGAGCCCGGCCCTGTATTTCCCGGATATCACGGACGACGCCTCGTTCTCCACGGAGTTGGGCATCGTCAACCCCAGTGACGAACAGATCATCCTGGAAATGGTGGGCTACAATGCCGAGGGCAACGTGGTGGCCCAGTCGTCCCGTGAAATCAAGGCCATGGGTAAACTGTCCGGCGACCTGGACGCCTTCTTCGACAATTCGGAGGAGGAGATCAGTTGGGTGGCGGTCAATTCACCGCGACGATTGCTGGGCTTTGCCCATACGCTCAGTCGCGACGGCGAGGAGGCCTACGCGACCTGTGCCGCCACCAAGCTGAGCTCGGAACTCTTCGTACCACACATCGCCCAGAAGACGTTCCAGTGGTACACCCGCGCCAACGTGGTCAACGGCACCGCCAAGACATCGACCGGTGAAATCCAGGCGGCCGGCGGCAACACCAGCGACCTGGTCAACTCGAAAAGTTTCTCGAAGGACCGGTTCCTCTTCGTGGACAAGTGGGATGGTAGCCTGCCCGAGGGGGCGGTGTGGGCCAAGTTCAAGGAAACCACCGAATCCCTGTCCCTGATCGGCAACGAGATCTTCGGCCGGGTGGACGGCGCGCGTCAGGTGGCCGGTCTCGGCCTGGCCGACGGCGAGCCCGACAATCCCAATTTCACCTATGTGGGACGGAACATCTATTTCACCCACGTGGCGCGCGATGTGGGCCAATTCTGGACCGCCTTCGCGCTGGTCAACGTCAGCGAGGCCGATACCGGCGTCCGCATCATCGGCTACGACGCCAACGGTCAGGTGACCGGAGAGAAAACGCGAACCCTGGCCCCTGGCGAGAAGGTGGTGGATCTGGCGGACGATTTCCTGAGCGGCATCGGATCTCCGGCCACGGTGGACTGGGTCGCGGTGGAAGCCGATTCGGGCATCGTGGGCTACGAATTGTTCGGCACCCACGACGACAAACGCCTGGCCGGTTTCGAGGCGACCACCTCGCTGCGGCAAACACTCACCTTCCCGGTGGTCGAAGCCGGCGACAAGTGGCAAGGCATCTCGGTGGTCAACGTCAACAGCCAGGAAGCGCAGCTCACTTTCACGCTGTACAACTCGGTCGGGACGCCGCTGCACAGGGTGCAACGCACCCAAGCGCCCAACACCAAGGTCCTGGCCACCCTTCGCGACCTGTTCTCGTTGTCGGAAATCCCGGCGAACGCCAGTTGGGTCCACTGCTCGTCCAGCCTGCCGATCGCGGGCTTCGAGCTGTTCGGCGACAACGAGAACAAGCGCATGTCGGCACTGATCGCGGAATGATCGAAAACCCGGCTTCCCGAGCTCGGGAAGCTGGGTTTCACCGGAGCCATCCGGTGCGGAGGTCCCGCATCGAAAGAGAGCCGCCAGGCCCGTAGGTTGAACAGCTTGTTCAACCAATCGAAGTAACCCAAGCAACAGCAATCAACTGCGCCAAAGAGCCAAGCCAGTTTTCGCCCATATCGAACACCAACCAGGTCGCAAAGCCCAAAGTCCCCGCATCACGAGATGGGCGTCGGGCCTGTAGGTTGGCCCGCCGGGCCGACGCATCGAAGTAACCCAAGTAACAGCAATCAATTGCGCCAAAGAGCAAAGCCGATCATTTCCCTCACGCCCCCAATCGGAAGCCGTAAAATCCAAACTCCCCGCATCACAAGATGGGCGTCGGGCCTGTAGGTTGGCCCGCCGGGCCGACGCATCGAAGTAACCCAAGTAACAGCAATCAATTGCACCAAAGAGCAAAGCCGATCATTTCCCTCACGCCCCCAATCGGAAGCCGTAAAGTCCAAACTCCCCGCATCTCCAGAGGGGCGCCGGGCCTGTAGGTTGGCCCGCCGGGCCGACGCATCGAAGTAACCCAAGCAACAGCAATCAATTGCGCCAAAGAGCAAAGCCGATCATTTCCCTCACGCCCCCAATCGAAAGCCGTAAAGTCCAAACTCCCCGCATCTCCAAAGGGGCGCCGGGCCTGTAGGCGGAGCTGCCAGCCTTACCGGCCCTGCTCCACCAATCGAAACGATGCCAGCTTCGGCTGATCATTGGCCCAAAGAGCGAAGCCGGTTCTTCTGCAGAAGGTTCTCCACCGAAGTGCGTTGCCTCGTAGTTCCCGCATGCCGAAAGAGGCGTAGTTGCCGTCGGTTGCTCAGAGGCGGTAAGCCGGCCCGAGCGACATGTCGAAGCAACCCAGCTAGCGTTTCCGTGGGTTACGCAAAAGCGTAGCCGATCCCTTTCGCCGAAGAGCCTCCGTCGAAGGAATCACCCACCTTGTTTCTGCCAGGGCACGACATCACTCTGGAGATGCGGGCACTACTAGGATGGATCGCTTCGAACGGTTCATCGGGCCGATGAACCTACCTGGCTTTACGTCACTCTGGAGATGCGGGCACTCCTGGAATGGATCGCTTCGAACTGTTCATCGGGCCGATGAACCTACCTGGCTTTACATCACTCTGGAGATGCGGGCACTACTAGGATGGATCGCTTCGAACGGTTCATCGGGCCGATGAACCTACCTGGCTTTACGTCACTCTGGGGATGCGAACACTGCTGGGATGGATTGCTTCGACGGGTTGAGCGAGCTGCCTGCGCGGCCCGGCTCAACCCACAGGCTTTGCATCGTTTATGCGGATGCGGGCCCTGCGGACAGTGACCCTTCGCGGGTCGCGGCTGGTCCACCATCCGGCCACTGTTCCCGATATCGCCAAAGCCCATCGATCGCGTCGCCCCCTTCCAGGAGCACCGCCGGGAAAACCGAACGAGCCCGAAAACCATATAGATATAGGATTGTGGGCCCCTCGGGCGAGCCCTATCTTTGAAGGTGTAACGGATACGAGCCCGCCAACGTCACGAATACGCGGGCCGGTATCGCTTATCAATATGATTCACCGTCGGATATCGACGCATCGCTGCACCAATGATTATGAACCTCGGGCATCCGGTTCCGCGCCGTTCACCGCCCCTATCAGCGATTTCGTCGACCGACCGCGCGAAGGGCAGGTAGCACCGTGAGTTTATCGTTCGAGCACCAAGAAGATTCAGGTTCTTCATCGGGCGGGGACATCCCCACCTACTTCCATCAAAACAACACCGAAGACCTGCTGTGGCAAGGCCCGGGCGGCCCCTGCACCGTCGTCGAGATGCAACACTCGGAAACCCTTTCGGAGCCGGCGCTCACCCGTGTCACCCTGCGATTCGGCGATGTGCTCGATCCCCAGGAATTGTTGCACCGCCAAGGTGCCCTGGTTCTCAAGGCCGGCGAGCAACAACGCGCCAATCGTTTCTTCTCGGGCGTCATCACCCAGGTGAGCCAATCCAACACGGTCCACCACCACCTCAACGCCGCCACGCGCAAATCCTACGTCTACACCCTGGAAATGCGGCCACGCCTGTACCTGCTCAGCCGGGTTCGTCGTTCGCGGGTCTACCAAAAGATGACGGTCCCCGAGATCGTGACGGCCCTGCTGCGCGAAAACGGCATCGTCCACGAGTGGCGCCTCCAGGGCCATTTCAAGGCCCGTGAATATTGCGTGCAGTACAACGAGAGCAACCTGGACTTCATCCAGCGGCTGCTGGAAGCGGAAGGGATTTACTTTTTCTACGATCACGAGCAGGGCAAGCTGATTCTGGTGGACTACATCGGGGCCCACACCCTGTGCCAACCCACACCCCATGCGGACTACGTGGAAGGCGCCTACCAGCTCAAGGAGCGCGACCGCGAGGGCCTGCTCTCGGCGCGCTACAGCGTTCGCCTCGATTCGGGTCGGGTCGCTTGCCACGACTACAACTACCAGACCTCGCAGATCAACCTGACCGAGGACGGCGCGATCGCCAACCCCGCCGTCGACACCGCGCTCGAGGTCTACCTCCACAACACGCTGCACGCCGACAACGACGGCGGCGCCTCGCTGGCCAAGTTGGAGCGAGAGATCATTCAGGCCAACTTGGCCGCCTTGATCGGCGAAGGTAATTGCCGCTCCTTCGCCGTGGGGTTCCTATTCGAGTTGCAGGGTCATTTCGACCCGTCGCTCGACAAGCGCTGGATGCTGACCGAAATCGAAGCGTCGGCCCAGCAAGGCAGCTTCCACTGTCGCTACAAAGCCGTTCCCGGCGACGTCATCTTCCGCAAGGCGCGCACCGCGAGCGCGCCGAAGGTGCGTGGACTCCAAACCGCGGTGGTCACGGGGCCCGAGGGCAGCGAGGTCTACCTGGACGATCTGGGCCGTTGCAAAGTCCAGTTCCACTGGGATCGCGAGGGCGAGCGCAACGACCGGAGCTCGATGTGGGTGCGGGTCAACAACAACTACGCCGGCAAGAACTACGGCATGCAGTTCATTCCACGGGTCGGCCACGAGGTCCTGATCGAGTTCCTGGAAGGGAATCCGGACCATCCGGTGGTGATCGGCAGGGTCTACAACGACGACCAGGCACCGCCGCTCGGGCCCGCACAAAAGTACCAAAACGGGTTCAAAACCATCAAGGACCACCACTTCATCATGGATGACATCGACGGCAAGGAGTTGGTCGACCTGCGCTCCGCGCGCGACATGAAGGTGGAAATCGTGCACGACGATACGGAAACCATCGGCAACGATCAATCGATCCAGGTCGGCGCCAACCAGAGCCAGTCGATCGGCGCCAACCAGACCGAGAGCGTCGGCGTGGACCGTACCATCTCGGTGGGTCGCGACGATACGCTGACGGTCAACCGCGATCGCAGCACCACCATCGTGCGCAACGAGGAACGCGAAGTCCTGGGGAACCACCGCAAATCGGTGGCCTTCTACGATACCGAGTCGGTGGGCATTTCGAAGTTCCTCTCGGTGGCCGCCAACTACGTCATCAGCAGCCCGTTCATCAACCGCAACGCCAATATGATCACCGAAACGGTGAGCACGGACATGACCCTGAACATCGGCGAAACCCTGACCATCACCTGCGGCGCCAGCTCTCTGACCCTGGCCAAGGACGGGACCGTCACTCTCGCGGGAACCACCATCAACATCAACGGTTCCAACCGGGTACAGGTCCAGGGCGGCCGGATCGATCTGAACTGAGTCACGAGCGGCAGGAGGAACGCCATGGGGAAACTGGCAGCCTATCAAAATGGCGGCGAAACCATTTCGACCCCCTCTCCGATCAACGGGACCCCGGCCCCGATCGACATCTACGTCGCTCCGGCGGCCTCGTCGCCCGTGCCCTGCACCAACGTGGCCGGTTTGGATGTGGCGGTCGACGTCTCGCAGGACGTGTACATCAACAGCAACAGGGTCGTACGACTGGACACCACGGTACCTACTTCGCTGAGCGCCGGCGCGCCGCCCGGCGGATTCGGCATCACCTCGGGCCAACCACCGCACAACGTTTCGGAAATGGTTTCGGGAAGCGCCACGGTCTTCGCGAACGGGGAACCGCTCATCCGTCACCGCGACCCGACCACCCAAAGTGCGGCCAATTGTGACGGCGCGGTCAAGCTGGCCAACGGCTTCTCGACAGGCAACGGGATCGAGATCGACAGCTCCCTGACCGAGGCCGAGCAGCAGCAGATCATCGACGCGATGGACCTGCTGTACGAGCGGCCCCGCAGTCGCGAATTGATCGAGACCATGCAGGACACCGCGAACAACCAGGGCCACACCACCACCCTCACCCTGACGCCGGACGGCAACGCGGCGGGCGGCTACAGCGACGGCAGCGCGCGGTTCATGGTGGATCCGCCGGCCGGTTCGTCGGATCCACCCACGCCCGGAGTCGGAACGAGCCTCACGGTCTGGTTCAATCCCACCCGAACCTTCGCGGGCACGGCGATGGAACGACCACCCGAGGTGGGATTGGCCCACGAGCTGGTTCACGCCTACCAGGCGATGGCCGGCATCATGATTGATGGAACTCGGCAAAACCCTGGCCACTCGAGACCCACTAACATAAGAGAGCTCCAAGCGGTCGGTCTGGAGGAATTCGCCGACGACCCCTTCACCGACAACGCCTTTCGCGAGGAGCGCGGCCTTCCCACACGCGACAGCCACGACAACACCAACACCTTCGATTACATCCCCACCAACGTGCCGCCCATCGCCTGGGCCACGGGGACCGGCGGCGAATCGCTGGTCTACTCCGGTTGAGGAGATCCCATGACCATCAAGACAGAAACCGAAGCGCTCGAGATCTCCTTCAACGTCCACAACACGTCCGGCCGCACGGTGTATCTCTACGAACCGGATCCGCCCTATCTGCTGCCAGGCTTGGACGACCGCCTCCTGATCCTGTTCGGGCGATTACCCGTGCCGGAGGATCACGACGTGGAGGTTCCCGAAACGCCAGGGGTCGCGATCCTTCGACCGGGAGACCTGCTGCACCGCAGGCTGAACCTGAGATTGCCTGTCGAAAAAAAGTACCCCTACCCGGTATTTCCGCTGGGAACCCGGGCCACGCCCACCGTGCTTCGCAAGGTACAGGTCGCGTTTGGGTACGTCGCCGGCGACCTGGACATGGGCATCGGGTATTTCGGAGAGCAGGAGGTCGCGACTCCCAAGATTTCGGTGACCCACCAGGCCTTCGTGCTGTCGCCCCTGTTCGAGATCGAGGTACCCGCACAGGCCTGGAATTGGCCTTTTCACGCACCCGAGGCCGAGCTGAATCCATCGATTCAGACCCAGGTCAGTGCCAAGATCACATCGCATTCCGACTTGCAGGCAAAGTGAAGGAGCCCGTAGCGAGCTCGCTTCACCTACATAGCCCCACCACGGGGGGATCCCGGCCGACTCATCTGGGGAGGTAAGTCGGTCGGGATCCAACTTTTTTCGGTGGTCCACCACCACGCCAAAACGCCTTCGAAAGGATGGATTTCATGACGACCAAACGGGCTTTTTTCCATACCCAGTCCTATTACGACCAGCAGGTGGAGGATCGCGGTCAGGAAGTGGTGCGCCTGGACTACGCGGTTCGCGGCGAGCGCGGCACGACGGACCACCTGAACGCGTGGTTGTGCCAGCGCATCGAGTTGTTGATTTGCCGTTACAGTCAAGGCCAGAGCCGAGAGGCCCTGCGCGCGAGCTTCAAAGCCACCCTGGCTACCCTGATCGCCAAGGATCCCGTCAAGCCGCTGGAGCTCTTCGAGCTGGATACCATCGAACATTACTACCTGGCGCTTTCCACGTTCTCGCTCGCCATTCTGTTCGAGATCGACGACGCGATGTTCGCCGGTCTGGTAAACGTCTACGAAGATCAGCGGGCGGCCGCGGGCCGAGACCGTTTGATCGATACCCTGATCGCGGCACGCATCACCACCTTCTCACCTGTGGAAACCGCCATTCACCCATCGACCTACGAGCCTCTATTGGCGGCAATCGAGTTGGACGACACCCAGGAACGAACCAACCGGCTGACCCTGTTCATGACCGAATACGATCGACGCCTGGGCGAGCTGAGCTGGCACAAGGGCCAGTGGTCGGGCAAGAGCCGCAGCATCGGCCTTTGGTCGTTCGCGACCGCCGCCCTGGTCAAACTGTGGCGTTGTGACGATGCGCTTTTCGAGAGAAACATCTTTTATCCCAGTGAATTAGTGCGAGAAGGCGGTTCTTGGGGCGGCGAGAACCCCAAACCCGCAACCCGGATCCAGCAGGCGGTCGGAGCCTGAATTTGATCTCAGGCCCCGGGAACCAGGACACCGGCCGCCCGCCTGGACCCTTCGACTCGAGCCCTTCCCGACGGCAATTTGCCGCCATCGGATATAATGACGGTGGAGGCATGGATGGAAAAAGCCGTAGTCCTGTTCGATGGCGTCTGTAACTTCTGCGTGGGGTCCGTCCAATTCATCTACAAGCGAGACCCCAAGGGCCGGTTCCGATTCGCCTCGCTTCAATCGGAAGCCGGGCAAGCCCTCCTGCGCGAGCACCGATTGCCCGCCGACGATTTCGACTCCATGGTGCTGATCGAGGGCGATCGGGTCCACCTGCGCAGCTCGGCCGCGCTGCACGTCGCCCGCGGCTTGAAAGCCCCCTGGTCCCTGTTGGCGATCTTTCTCGTGGTTCCTCGGCCCATTCGCGACCTGGGCTACCGACTCATCGCCGGCAATCGGTACCGTCTCTTCGGCAAACGCGAAGCCTGCATGGTGCCCACGCCAGAATTCCAGGCTCGCTTCCTCTGAAAATCCGACATCGTCCCAAAGATCCCTCAACCGGGAAAAAGTCACCGTATCCAGCTCGTTTTCGAGCGGTTTCAGGGCCTGTCATTTTTATGCCCAGGGCAGGAAACAAAGAGTTTTTCCCCTTTTGGTGGTAGACTGAGAGATCATATGGGCCATTTTGTTTTTCTTTCGATGAATGAACCGTGACCTGGTGTGCTCCCATGTTCGACGGCGAGGGTAGGCGTCTCACGTGCTCCTACTTCGAGCAGCGGATCGCGACAGTGACATGGTTCGCTTTCCGGCACGAAGAGTGGGGAACATACGTTGCTGTTCGAGGACCATCTCAGCTTATTCTTTTTTTCGATCATCCTTGCGCTGTTCCTGGTGGCCTTTGTCTGGGCATCGCTCTATCTGCGCCGTAAAAACCGGCTGATGGGAAAGCACCACATCGAATACGTTCGTGACGAAACGACCGAAATCATCGCCATTCAGGAGAACCTGCTTTCGGAGAACCGGGACGAGCGCGAACACGCCACGGTGATGCGCGCCATCCGCCAAATCCTCAACGCCAAAAGTACCGAGGCCATCTACGAGGAGATTCCGGCCGGCCTGGCCGAGGGCTTCGATTTCGACTTCGTCTGGATCGACGTGATCCAGGTTGACGCCAATCGCATGATCCAGGCGGGCGCCTATTGGAACGGCCGCGATATTCGAATCGATCCCACGTACCGATTCAACCTGTCGCAGCGAGTGTTGGAAACGGGCAAATCCCACATCATCGCCGATCTGTTCGAGGACGACCAGCCGCTCTACGAACCCTACCGCAAGGAATCGATTCGCGCCATCCTCGCGGTGCCGCTGGGCACGGACGAGCATCCCTGGGGTGTCCTGACCCTGGCCGGAACCCAAGCCCACGACCTCTCCAAAAACGGCTTGGAAAAGCTCCACATCGTCACCGATTTCCTGTCGCTCTCGGTCGAACGCCGCCGCGATACCGAAGCGCTGCGCATCAGCGAGGCCCGCAGTCGATCCATCGTCAATACGGCCGCCGACGGGATCGTCACCATTCGCGACGACGGCACGGTCACTTCCGTCAATCCCGCCTTCGAAGAACTTTTCGGGTACTTCGCCGAGGAGATTCTCGGCCACAACATCGACCTGATCATCCCCGCCCCCCACCGCGATCTGCACGAGGAATACATCCTGCGCTACCTGCAGACCGGCGAGCGGCGCATGATCGGCACCACCACCGAGGTCGAGGGTTGTCGCCGCAACGGCGAGATTTTCCCGATGGACATCACGATCAGCGAATTCGTGCTCGGTTACAACCGCATGTTCACCGCCATCATTCGCGACATCACGGCGCGAAAACAGGCCGAGGTGGAGCTCCAGAAGGCCAAGAACGAAGCGGTTCAGGCCACCAAGGCCAAGAGCCAGTTTCTCGCCAACATGAGCCACGAAATCCGCACGCCCATGAACGGCCTGTTGGGCATGACCGCGCTCCTCTCCGAGACCGAACTGAGCCAGGAACAGCGCGAATACACGGAGGCCGTCCAAACTTCGGGCGACGCCCTTCTGGCGATCATCAACGACATTTTGGATCTCTCCAAGGTGGAAGCCGGCAAGCTGGAATTGGAGAGCATCTTTTTCTCGCCGTGCAAGGTCATCGAGGAAGTGGCCGACATCATGGCGGTTCGGGCCCAGGACAAGGGCCTGGACGTGGTGGTCTTTCTCGACCGCCACCTGCCGGCCCGCATCAAGGGCGACCCGATTCGCCTGCGCCAGGTGCTTTTGAACCTGCTGAGCAACGCGGTCAAGTTCACATCGCACGGGCAAGTGGTCCTGCGCGCCCAGGCCATGGGCACCAACGGCGAGAAGGCGCACCTGCGCTTCGAAGTGAACGACACCGGGATCGGCATCCCCGCCGACCGCCTGCAGCTCCTGTTTCAGCCCTTCTCACAGACGGACGCCTCCACCACCCGCCATTTCGGGGGTACCGGCCTCGGGCTGGCCATCTGCCGGCACCTCATCGATTTGATGGGAGGTCACATCGGGGTCAGCAGCGAGGAGGGGTTGGGCGCGAGTTTCTATTTCGAAATCCACTGTGCCACCAAGGAATCCTCACAGCCGGAACCGCCTCCCGCGTTGCGGGGCCGGCGGATCCTGATCCAGATGGCCAACAGCCAGGCCTACGCGGCCCTCAACGAGCTACTGGCGCCGTTGGACTGCACTTGTCTGTGGGCACCCGATTTGGAACATGCGAGCAAAAAGATCGAAGCGTTACATCGCGAAGGACGCGTGATCGACCTGTTCATCGCGGAGTATCTCGACCGGGATTCCGTTCAATCGATTTCCCGGTTGCTGGCGCGAAACCCCTGGGGCGATGCGCTTCCCCTGGCCATCCTGACCCCGTTCCGAAAACGGAGCGAATCGGTGGAGCTGCTGGGTGACCGGGCGGCGTTCCACCTCGTCAAACCCGTGAAGCGCCGCTTCCTGCTGGATGCCCTCAACAATGTGTTCGAGGTGGTTCAGACCGGCAACGACCCATCTCGGTCGACCGACAAAGAGCCGGCCCCCCAGGGACCCAAGTACAAGATCCTGCTGGTCGAAGACAACCCGGTCAATATGAAACTCGCCCTGCGACTGCTCACCAAGCGCGGTTTCGAATGCCTCGGAGCCGCGAACGGCCAAGAGGCCATCACCATGATGGCCGAAAACGAAAACAATCAACCGGACCTGATCTTGATGGATTGTCACATGCCGATCATGGATGGTTTCGAAACCTCGCGACACATCCGAGATGGCGAAGTGGACGACCATCGCATTCCCATCATCGCCATGACCGCCGAAGTCATGCCCGGCGTCCGCGAGCGCTGCCTGGAAGCGGGCATGGACAACTACATCAGTAAACCCGTGCGTCCGGAGGAACTCATGAAGGTGATCGAAAAGTACCTGCCCCCTTCCTGACGCCGCGCCCAGCCGGCGAACGTGGTTCCGCAAGCCCATTTCCACCGAACGAAAAGGAGGCTGTCTTGTGCGGTCGATTCGGCCTGCATCTACCGGCCAAAACCATTGCCGACTTTTTCCTGACCCTCAACGAGCCCCAAATCCCCCCGCGGTACAACATCACGCCCATGCAGGACATCCTCATCGTTCGCGACGACGAACAGGAGAAGGGTCGAATCGCGGTCTACCACCGTTGGGGGCTGATTCCCTTCTGGGCCAAGGACGAGAAGATCGGAGCCAAACTCTCCAATGCACGCTCCGAAAGCCTGGCCGAAAAACCTTCGTTCCGGGCCGCCTTGCGCTACCGGCGCTGCGTCATTCCGGTAAGCGGCTTCTATGAATGGAAACGCGAAGGGGGCCGCAAGCAGCCCTATTACATCCAGGCCGCCGAAGGAGACCTGCTGGCGTTCGCGGGACTGTGGGAAACCTGGACCGGGCCGGACGGACGGCTCATCTTCAGTGCCACGATCGTCACCACCGCGGCCAACCGCCAAATGGAGGAGGTGCATCACCGCATGCCGGCCGTGCTGGACCGGGATCAGGCGGCGTTGTGGCTGGATGCCTCGCAAAACCGGGTCAAGGAATTACGGCCGTTGTTGAATCCCCTACCGGAGGGTGCCTTGGTCCTGCGCCCGGTTTCGACCTTCGTCAACCGGGCGGGCAACGAGGGCCCGCGCTGTATAGAGCCGCCCGGCGAGGGTTCGCCAACCGCCAACGAGGGGAAAAAGGGCGACGGAGCGGATCCGTCACCCCCCGAGGGCGAACAACTCAGCCTGTTCTGAAGCACGGAGTCGCTGCTCAGGCCGAAGGCCGGATTGCCGTGGTCGGGATGCCGGTGGCCGGTGTGCCGGACCATCGGCACACGGGCTACTGGGTTCTCGAGTTGGAAATAAATAGAAGCGAGCCAATCCGGGGAGCCCGCATACGCGCAAGCGACGTAAAATCTGTAGGTTGAGCAGCCTGCTCAACCAATCGAAGCGGGCTAGAATGGATCAAAATCGATCACCGAGAGATCTGGGGGCCCGACTTATCTGCTTCGCGCTTTTCTCACTCGATCTTGCGAAGCCTGGGCGCTTCGAAGTGTCGGCCGGGCCGGCATACGCCCCGTGACCAACCTACTGCCGTGCCGATCCTCAAAGCTTGCGGGAACTCCTCGCATGGCTCACTTCGGCGAGTTCAGCCAGCGGCCTTACCGGCCCTGCTGAACCTACCGGGCACGACGAATCTCCCGGCATTCGGGAACTCCGAGCAGGTTTGTTTCAAATAAGTGATCCGGCCGATCGAAACGTCGCGCACAGGGGCCCAACGCTTCGATCGGTGCGGGAAAGGTCCCCAATCACTCCCACTCGATGGTGCCCGGCGGCTTCGAAGTGACGTCGAAGACCACGCGGTTGATGCCTTTGACCTCGTTCACGATTCGGGAGCTGACCTCGGCCAGGAAATCATAGGGCAACCGGGTCCAATCGGCCGTCATGAAATCGTTGGTGGAAACCGCGCGAAGCGCACACACCTGTTCGTAGGTGCGGCCGTCGCCCATGATGCCTACCGAGCGAACCGGCAACAGTACCGCGAAGGCCTGCGACACGTCGTTGTAGAGACCCTTGGTGTGCAGATGCTCGATGAAGATGGCATCGGCCTCCTGCAGAATGCGAATCGATTCGCGATCGATGGCACCCAGGATTCGCACGGCCAAGCCCGGGCCCGGGAACGGATGGCGTTCGACCATGACCTCGGGCAGGTCCAGGAGCCGTCCCACCCGTCGAACCTCGTCCTTGAAGAGCTCGCGCAGCGGCTCCAGAAGCTCCATGTTCATTTTCTCAGGCAGTCCGCCGACATTGTGATGGCTCTTGATCGTCTGGGCCGGGCCTACCGCCACGGCGGACTCGATCACATCCGGGTAGAGCGTGCCCTGGGCCAGGAATTTGGGCGCCGGCAACTTGGCCGATTCCGACTCGAACACTTCGATGAAGGTTCGGCCGATGATCTTCCGTTTGCGTTCGGGATCTTCCACCTCGTGCAACCGGCCCAGGAACAGTTCGGAGGCATCCACGGCAACCAGGTGGATGCCGAACCGATCGCGGAACGTCTGTTCGACCTGTTCGCGTTCGTCCTTGCGCATCATGCCGTGATCCACGAACACGCAGGTCAACTGATCGCCGATCGCCTTGTGAATCAAGGCCGCGGCAACCGACGAATCCACGCCGCCACTCAACCCGAGGAGCACGTGTTCGTCGCCCACGCGCTCGCGGATCTCGGCGACCGTCGCGTCGATGTAGTCTTCCATGCGCCAATCTTGCGGGCAGCGACACATGTCCAGCACGAAGTTGCGGAGCAGGCGGTCGCCGTTGACCGAGTGGGATACTTCGGGGTGGAACTGGATGCCCATCAAGGGGCGGTCGCGATGCACCATGGCCGTCACGGGTGCGTTCTCGCTGGTTCCCACGACATCGAACCCCTCGGGCGGCAGCTCCAGCCGATCGCCGTGGCTCATCCAGACACGCGTTTCCTCGTCGAAGCCGGCGAACAGGGGATGATCGGTCTTGGCCAGGTTCAAGGTGGCGGGACCGTATTCGCGGTCGTCGGCGGAAATGACCTTGCCCTCGAAATCGTGGCACATCAACTGGAGCCCGTAGCAAATGCCGAGAATGGGTTTGTCCAATTCCCAGAAACCAGGGCTCAAAGCGGGCGCATCGGTATCGAAAACGCTTCGAGGTCCTCCGGAAAGAATGATCCCCTTGATGGCAGGATCGGCCAGCGCTTCGGGTTTGGTATTGAACGGCACGATTTCACTATACACGGAAAGTTCGCGAATGCGCCGGGCGATCAGCTTGGTGTATTGGGATCCAAAATCTAGAATGGCGATTTTGTTCAAGTGTTCCATGGGACCTTCCTCACGAAGAATCGTCTCGTTGTCGAGTCAAAATTCTGCATTATACCCAAAGTGAGCGATTCCCCAAACACCGGCGGTCTCCCGATATCGATCATCCCCGGACTTCGCGGGGACCCCGATTGCAGCCCGCTCGAACGATTTCGAACCGGCACCGACGCTCACCGCCTATTTGCGTCCTCCCGATTTCGGGGCGCTCCCTTCTTCGAGACTGATGGCATTCTTGATCATGCCCTCCAGGACCTTGCTCATCATGGGGGGCGGGTTGGTGATCGTTTTTCCGGCTTTCTCGGCCAGTCTCAGATACTCGAGCGCCTTGGAACCCTTGCCCAGAAGCAGATAGTAGCTTGCCACGTTGATGCCCCATGTCACGCGAGCCAAAGGTTCGTCCGGACGCTTTTGGGCATAACCGTCGATGAAGACCTGATCCATTTTGGTGATCTTCTGAACCAGGAGGTACTCGAGATAGGTTTGGAACAGCGACGGCGATCGGGGATCGAGATCCAGGTAGGACTGAATGTGGGCGTTGTATTCCGCTTGTCGTTCCATGGATCGAAGGCAATCCATCCCGATGATCCAAACGAAATTGTGGCCCGGCACCAGCTTCAAGGCATGGTTGACCGAGGTCATCGTATCTTCGTAACGACCCATTTTAAAGGAGGCGCGAGCCGCACCGGACAGACTGTTGACGCGCTGTTCGGGATTCGCGGCTATTTCGAAGAGGTGCCGAGCGGTCTTGAGTGCCTGCGCATTGCGTCCCGAGGCGAGCTGCAGGTTCATCATGGCGTCGAGTCCTCGCGGGTGATCCGGGTCGAGCGCCAAGACCCGTGCGAACAAGGGCTCGATGGACTCCGGTTTCTCGTTCTTGCCATAGCGGGTGATACCCAACTCCAGCGTGCTCTCCGCCGTGTCGTACCCCGTTTCGAAGGCCCGCTGAAACGCGGCGGAAATATCGTCCGCGCTCACAGTGAACAGCGGTTTGACCAGAAAACCTTTGCCGTAATAATAAAAATAGGCCTTGGCAAATTGGATTTGAGGATGATCGGGGAAGGTTTCGGCCGCTTTGACCAACAACTCGCCCAGGCGATCTTCGACCGGCATCTCACTCTCCCGCGCCACGATCGCCTTGCTCATGTTGCGAAGGTCTTCCAACCGCTCCCCGGGCAGCATGTTCTTGACGAAGAAAACCCGCCAGGCGAGTTGCTTGGTGTGACGATCGACCAGAAGGGTGGTGTAGCGGCGAACGACGGCAGGATCCTTCAGTTCCCAGGCCAGGGGCTTGAGCAATTCGGCGGCGGCAAGGTAATTGTCGGCGCCCAGGTGCTTCTCGAGTGGCGCCTGCCACTTGGGCACCGCGGAGGGTGTCGGTCTCTCCGCGGCCTCTCCCTTCGAAGCGGGCGAAGACGGTGATGCCTGATCACCCGCGAAAGCCGGAGCGAAAGCCATCAACAACCCGCAAGCGAGAAGCGCCGGGCGAAGCGGACGCCCCCACCTCGCAAAAAAATCAAAAATCCGCCCAACGGGGGAAAATGAACCAAAAACTTTTCGCGAAAAAGAACCAATCACAGAGATTCTCCATTCCATGCCGAGATTCACGTTCGAGTGCCTACTTGTTCTTTCGATCCGGGAACGACGTCTCATTAAAAGAAATTCCCGAATGGGTGCGTAGAACCATGTCGAAATGCCTCAAAATTATATCTCGCAGATCGATGAGATTTGGACGGGAACCCGAACAAAGGTATTAACATTGAGCGAAAAGGTTTCGAAAGTGACCTGTCACCCACTGATCTAGTATAAGCTTGACATCTACATAAGAGAGGAATACATTTGAGCTAAATCACAAATGGAGCGAGTTCATGAAATCCAGAAGCGGTTTTTCCTTAACAGAGCTCATGGTCGTCGTTGCGATCATTGCCATTTTGGCCGCCATTTCCCTCCCCATGTACCGGAATTACGTTCAGCGATCCAACTGGGGCGAAGTCCAACCCTGCCTGTCCGACATGGCCTTGAGGGTGGAGAACCAACGGGGCAACAGCAGCGACGGACGTTATCCTCTAGAAGCTGACATTGCCCAGACTACCTGCGGCAACTACACCACCATGTATTTCGTCAATGGAGATCGCTCGCGCTTCTTGATCGTCGCATCCGACGAAAACGATCCCATTGCCAACAACGGTCTCAATGACATCTGGGCCGTAACGGATTCCAGCATGTCCATTTTTCACATCAGTAACTCGGTTCAAAGCACCGACGGTTCATGGGAAGATCTTCCCACCGGGTATAGCTATGCGGTTGGCGGTAGCGGGACCGTACCGGACTGAAGACTTTTCAACCAACAAGACATCGAAAGCTCGGCGAGTTCCGCCGAGCTTTTTTTATTTTTGGGCGGACGCCAACCAACCGAGTCGAAACCCCCTGCAATTGCGGCCAATTGTCGGCGAGTTAGGCGAAAAAACGTTCTCGTTTTCAAAGTGAACGGCGCACCCGACCGAGTTTTGTCGCGCGGTCTTTTTTGGTATGGAGTCACCGTTCAGGCCGGTGGCCGAAGGATCATCGAAGTGAATCGCTTGGGAGTTCCCCCATTTGTGAGAAGGGCATCGTGCCGGGTAGGTGTCGGGCCCGCCCAGGGCGCTGGGCCGCCTTTTTGACGGCAGTTCCGACCAACACGCACCAGCGGGCATCCTCGCTCGATTTCGAGAAAGAAACAACCCGAAGCGAGCCGGCATGGCTGGTCCCGGCGGCCTGAGAGGGTCGTCGTGCCGGGCCGGTATGGCACGGCCGGTATGGCACGGCCGGTTTGGCACGGCCGGTATGGCCAGGTAGGTGCGATCGCTGGTCGCACATCCCGAAGCTCCTGCTTCTATTGATGCTTCGCTCTTTGGCGTTTCGTATTTTCGCAGCCTTGATCACTTCGAAGTGTCGGCCGGGCCGGCCAACCTACTGCGGTTCCGACTCTCAAAACATTCGGGAACTCTGGGCATGGATCACTTCGGCGAGCTTACCGCCCCTGCTGAACCTCCCTGGCACCACGACTCTCCCGGCATTCGGGAAATCCGGCGGATTCGTTTCAAGAGAGTCGTCGCTGGGTCGCGGGAGGGGTTCGAGCGACATTGTCCTGGGCAGTTCATCAGCCGTAAATAGAGGGCGCCATACCATCATTAGGTACGTGGAACCCACAACTCGGCACTTTGGTAACGAAACCAGGGCAGCTCTCACTGCCGTGAAACGATGCCACTCCGAAACTAAAAAACGCCAACACGCAGCCCGTGGTGCATTACTATGATTCGAACTTCATTCTCGCAGGAGAACCGACAAAAAAAGGCCCGTTTCCGTTCGAGAGAGAACGGTACGGGCCAAGTGAAGGGTTAGTATTTATTGGAGGGTTCAGTTTCCGATGGTGATTCGGTTAAACAAAGTATCTTCCCATCCGAGAATACCGAACACGGTTGCCGCCGACATCTGAATCGGTTCGGTTCCGCTGGGCTGGGACGACCACGGCGACGAAGCCTGATCGCTCAAGGGAACCCCTCCGTTGCCGGCCTCGGTCGACATGTTGTTCATGTGCACTTCGACCTGAGAGCCGCGAACGATGATGGCACCCACGACCGGCGCCGAAGTGGCGAGGCTGTCCTGCAGCTCGTCACCGGCACCCAGGCGACTCACGTCGACCAGCAACAGGTTGCCCGGATCGTTGCGATCGTAATCGCAAATGCTGTAGGTATCCCCGGTGGCCGTACCGACCACCAACTGGCTGCCAACCAGAACCGGGCGACTGAACACCTTGTGGCGCGGGGCCAAATCGTAAGAACCCAAGCCGTTCCAGGAGTTGTCGCTCGGGTCGAATTCGAAGCCGTAAATGCTGTTGACGAAGTTCGAATTCACGTACTCGTCTTCGTCGTAGACGAACGGGCTGTCGCTGCTGATGACGAACATTTGCAGGGTCTCGTTCGCGACGCGTACGTTGGGCGTGTGGAAGAAACGGGCATTGGTCACGGATCGCGTGGACACCGGACCGCCGTTCTTCAGGTCTTTGACGAACAGGATGCCCTCGGAAGTGGCACCGACCAGGTGATCGTGAAGGCCGTTGCCGTCCACGTCGAGCAAGGCGGGAGATCCGACCATGACCGAATTGGAGTTTGCGGTACCGATCGTGGCGGAAAGCGAATCGATTTTCTCACCGGTGATGGCGTCCAGTACCAGGTAGCTGGGTGCCTGGTTGGGCACGGGGGTCGCACCGGAACCGTACACGATCACCCAACGGCGCGAGTTCGCGCCCGTTTCGATCCAACCGATACTCGGCAGGGTCACGATGTCCTGGGTTTCCAGGTCGCGACGATGCCACATCGGCTGGGGATTGTCGGGATCGGTGAGATCGAGGGCGAGAACCACGTTTCCGGTACGCGACTCGCCGCCGGAGTACTCTTCGTTACCGGCTTGATAACCCTGTACCACATAGGCCACGCGGCGCCAGGTGGTGTTGGTTTCATCGTAGACGATAAAGCTGTGTACGGTGGCGTCAATCTTTCCGAGGATCTGACTGGTACCGGCGTAATTGTGTTTCATGTCGTCCAGCAGGTGGCCGGGCAGCATGGCCCAGACTTCCTGGCCGGTTCCGAAGTTGTCACTGCGGAAGTGGCCGTCGGCGTACTGGTCCGTGGGGTTTTTGCGGTTACCGACCCAGGTGCCCGCGTCGATGCAGTGCAACAAGCCCCATTCGGTGCCGATCAAGACACGCGTGGACAGGTTTTCCTGCGATTCCATGAAGTCGATGTAGGAGCGTTTGATGCTGGAAGGCAGTCCGCTGCCGAAAATCCAAGGAGGTACCCCGGGGGCCCGGATCACGTCGACTGCAGGCCGGTTGATGCCGCCCAGAATCCATTCGCGTTCGGGACCGGTGCTGTCCACGTTGCCGCTGGAAACCACGGGGTTTGAATAACCGTGAATCCAGTTCTGAAGCCACAGAGCCGCGGAATCGCGATCTTGGGCCGGTGCGGACGGGTCGTGGAAGTTGTACAGCCACACACCGTTGCTCTGTTCACCCGTGAGATTGAAGGCGCTGACGATGTCGGCATCGACGGTGGTCCGGCTGAAATCATGACGAGCGAGATTGTTGCTGTATTCCGCGGTGGCATCGCTGGGAATGTAGGTGTAGATGTTCCGGGTGGTTCCGGAATCGAGATCCGCCTTCATGGACACCCCGGCATCCCATTGGATCGGCTGGGGGGGTTGGGCGGTCGGCGTGTCTTCGGGGTTTTGGTTCAAGACGGTCGGGGTCAAGGTTTGACCGTGGTCGAAAGCCTTGTGGGCGTAGAGGTGACCGCGATTCCGGTGGCGCTCTTCCCATGCGAATTCGGGCGTTTCCACGGAGGGAATGTAGCGAATTTCGGCGCTGGGGATGATCGGCGCATTGTAGAAGAAATCGTGAACCAGGGTCTGGTAGGAGACCTCCGCGTCGTAGACTCGAGGTTGGAAGAGGTCGACACTGTCGGTGGCCATTTCCACTTTCCAGTAGAGTTCCTGCTTGCGATCCTGGACCTGGATGGTCACGGTTCGCGTCACGCGGCCATTTTCGACCGTGGTGGATCCGATATTCGGATGGAACACGTCGGGCGTGCGCTCGTGTTTCCCGCCGAGCAGGGGAATCCATTCGTCGTTGGAGGCGAGGCGGTAGAAGTAGTTCACGTACCGACCCTCGATGTTCCAGTTCCCATCGGTGAAATTGTCCTCGAAGGTGAAGGACACCTGGGTGAGCGAGAAATCCTCGAATTGGTCCCGAGCTTCCTGGGCCACGTTCAGCGACTGGAGCTGACCACCGGCCTCGCGCTTGACGTAGAAAACGACGTCTTCATAGTCGCGGTCGTTGCCGCCGTCGGTTCCGTGCAAATCCTCCCAACCGAGCAGCCAAGCGTCGCGCGAGGACTGCGGGGCACCGACCATCAAGTGAGCCATTTTGCCGTTGATGGCGCGAATCAGGGAGCTGTCGTTCTCCTGGGACATGTCGAGACCGTAGCGGCCGTTGATGACGTTGTTGGCATCGACGCTCGTGCCACTGAACCAATCCCGCAACGAACGGTACTGGAGAATGCGGCGACTGTTCTGCCAGTTGGCCCACATGTCGACCCACTCCTGGTTGGCCGAGTTATGGGCCACCGGGGCACTGCCATCGGTAGGCGAAGTCGCGATGTCGCCCCAATCCGTCCCGGATCCGAAAACCCTGCGGGCCAGGAGATTGTGATCGCTGGTGTGTTGGAAGCGCGGATACCAGTCGTTCAGCGAAGCCGCACCACCGAAGGCGTCCCCGTTGGTGCCCGGCGAGTTGGGCGCGGTGTTGAAGACATTGAAATCGTCGTTGTTAAACGCGGATTTGGAGTAGTACGTGTTCACCTGGGAAGGACCACTGGGGTAGAACACAACCAGGAAGAACACCATCTCGCGAGCACCGGAGACGTTGGACTGGTACCAACGGAATTGCCAGTATTGCTCGTTGCGGGGCGCCCCTGTGGTCTTGGGTGTGCCGTCGTCGTTTTTCAGGATTTCGGGCACGTTGGGATGGGTACCGCTGTTCACACCATACAGGTAATAATCGGGTTGGGCGTTGGTGCTGCTGAGGACGTCGTTGACGGCCGGATAGTAGGGCGAATAAGTCTGGTACTGACCGGTGGTACCGCCACCGCCATCGTCATCGGCGATGTAGAAGATGGTGGACCCGATCCAATGGAACTTGTCGTCCACCGTGGTACCCGGGGTACCTTCGTAGGAGAAACTGCCCAAAAACCCCAGCCAAGTGCCCTCGCTGACGTGGGTCGCATCGTAATCGCGATCCACGACGAAAGGCGGCAACTGGTTGTTGTTGTATTCCAACACGTCGGGCACGCCGTTGGGACCTCCGCCGCCACGGCGGGTGTTGTCCACGTAGATGTAGGCGCCCGGATGCTCGAAACGCCCGTTGTAATCGCCGCCGCTGATGGTGCTGTTGGGAACGAACTGCCAGTAATCGTCGGAGTGATCACCGCCGGTGTAGGCCTCTTCCCCATTGCGGAAAAAGGTGTAGGGCATCGAGGTGACACCGGTGGGCTCGCGATCGGAGCTATCGGGGATGCCGTCGTTGTCGTCGTCGCTGTCGTCGACGTTGGGAATCCCGTCACCGTCCAGGTCGTCGTTGGGCCCCACTTCGAAAAAGTCGGGGATGCCATCCTTGTCGGTGTCGATGTCGAGGAAGAAAAATCCGAAGAGGTGGTTGGCGCCGGCACCTTCCGAAAGGTAATCGACATAGAAGGGTTGGTCGATACCCAATAGCAGGTTTTCCGTATCCAGGGTCAGATCCAGGGGAAGGTGGATCTCGTTGTCGACGATGATCCCGCCGTCGGCTTGAAGAAAATCGTCTTCATCGAATTGGCTTCCGTTGTTGTATTCCTTTGTCTGTTCCGTGCAACTGTCGTCTCCCACTTGAGCCATGAGGGCGAGGGAGAAGAAGCAGAAAAGCATAACAAGCATGATCTTGATTGTATTGTGCACTGTCATTCCTCTCTTTCACGGCCCGCTCGAGGATAGAAAATCCCCTAGTCAGGCCCATAAGCCATCTGTTGTCGAACCCGTCGTACGTTGGAATCAGGCCCTATGTCAGGGATTGGACGCGGGGAACGTGATCGTATCGGGAGAAGTGGAATATCCGTCGTTGGATCCGTCGCCGCCGGCTTCCGAAGTAGCCACGGCCGCACCGTCGGCGATCGTCATGCCGGTCGGTGCGATGAGCGCCGATTGAACCGCGAGGGGTACACCCGGCTCGGCGGTACGGAAGACGACAGCCGTCAGGACGATGCGGCCGTCGGTATCGAGGGTGGGATCCAGGTTGGTCGCCAAACCATCGGCGACGATGGAAAGGTCGTCGGGGTTGTTGGCGACGTAGACCTTGTAATCCAGACTGACGTCGGGATTGACTTGAAAGGTGCCGGTTCCGAAAAGGTTGCCGTAGCCGTCCGGGCTGATTTCGCCGTCCAGCGGGGCGGATCTCAGCAGTTGGGTGAAGCGAAGGTTGCCTTCCTCACCCGAACCGTTGGTGATGTCGCCGGGGGAGACGAACGCGTCCATCAGATCGCTTTTGTGCCGGTGAATGGCGTTTTTGGCGACCAGGGTGTCGATTTGAGATAATTTCAGACCGCCGGTCATGACGGAGCGTGACTTGGCTTCCATGGTCAGACTCAGTGCGAGCCCGAGAAAAATGAGAAGGACCAGCATCGAAAGAACCAATGTGGATCCGCGGTGGTGGTTCTGATATGCCATCTTATGAAGCTCCTTGACTAAAGGTAGGGCGTGGGCAGCGTCGTATTGATCTTGAACTGCTGGCTGAAGGACCGAGCCTGTTTGTCGGGTGTCCCACTATCTTTGACCAAATTGGAGGTCAAGGTCTCGAGTCCGAAATCGACCCTGGCGACCATGGCATGACGCCCGATGATGATGCGATAGTTGTCTTCGCTGACGCCGAGGTCCGCCGCCGAATCGGCCCAGGTCGTGAGGGTGTCCCTCACCGAGACGGCGCCATCCATATCCGCCAGCAGTACCAAACCGGGATCACTGCTGGGATCGACGTCCATCCCCAGGGAGATCCTGAATTGGGTCACCCCTACGGCGATCACCTCGGGCGTGTCGTTGTTGTGGAAACGAAGCAGGGTGGGTACGGTCTGGCCGGTGTTCGGGTGGACTCCGGAGAGATCCACTTCGTAACGAACCCGGTGGAACCCGGTCCCGGGACTCAACCGGCGTGCGATGATGATGTCCGCTTGAACCGCGAACTTGTTGTCGCCATCGCCCTGGGCGTTCAAACCGAGATCGGGAAGCGTTTGGGGCCCCGTCTCGGCGTACACGTTGTCGATGCTGCCGCCGGGAAAGTCGTTGTCGAACATGTTGTCCCCGGCGGGCGTGAACTGAAGCTCCCGTTGAAACGCAAGGTTCAGGCTGGACGCTTCAACCCCGCCCATCGCGGAGACTTGAACGAGCAGCGCATCGGTCTTCGCCGTACCGGGCTGGTTGAGGGCGGGATTGTTCCAGGCAGCGGGTTGACCGTCTTCGCGCTGATAGGCCTCGTTTTGCGTCAAGGCGCTGGTTTGGTAGACCAGGAAGACATCGCCCTCTTGGAGAAGGTTCAAATCGTCTTCATTGTTGGAGTGCACGAGGCCGGAAACGACCTGACCTGGCCAGGCGTTACCGCCGCCCGGCAAGGTGAACACGAAACTGGGGGTGGTGGATGCTTCCGCACCGACCAGGTCGTAATCGAACCACTGAAGCGTGATACTACTAAAACCGTTCCCGTCTTCAACATGGTTGGTCACGCCGTAAAAGAAGTTTCCATTATTGACTTCGGCAACGAAACCCGGCGTAAAACGATACTTGATGTTCATCGCGCTCATGTCGCTGAGACCTTTGGCGGCATTGGCGAAATCGTGACGAAGTTGGGTGGAGAGACCGTTCATGGACACGGTCATATCGTTGCTGCGCGAGGCATCTCGCGTAGATTGATTGATTCGGCTGAAAGAAGCCATGAGGCCGCCCAATACGACGATCGAGATGACAAGGGTGACCATCAGCTCGGTCAAGCTAAAGCCCGACCGGCCGCGAAATACGGGGTTCATGTTGACTCCTATAAATTGTACCGCTGGAACCGATTATCGATTACGGACTGGCGCCGCCCGATAAGACGTCGTATTGCGCACTGAGCAGCACATTCGCTTCATAAGCGAAAACGTTGGTTGAGTTGATGCCTGATTTCTCGGCCTCGGTGACCCACCCGGACCAGGTGACGCCGACCGAGAGTTGAGACCAGCCGAGACCCGTGGCCGTCTCGTCCAGGGTCACCGTGTAATAGACCGGATCGGACCCGGCTTCGGGGGTGCCCATGCGATGGCCTTGATAGGTGAATTGGAATTCGTCTTCCAAAGCCGCCAGATCCCACTCACCGAACGAGGTGGCCGTCAGCTCGTTGACCACGGTTTCGACGATCATCGCCGCTTGGGCGTGATTGCGCGCGGTCACGGCCTGAAAAATGTTGTGCTGAAAGGCCGCCGCCAAACCGCCGATCCCCACGATCAAAATGATCAGGGAAACCATCGCCTCGATCAGCGACAGTCCACGGGAGACATGGGTGCCGCACGCTTCGTCTTCGATCAGTTTCGGTTGGATGAGTTCTTCAGACTTGTAGCTCATGATGTCACGCTCCTTCCAATCCGGACCTATTCGATCCAGTTCCATTCTCCGCCGGAATGCCCGTCTCTGAAGGCCATTTTGACCTCGCCTTTCGCGGTGATGTGGACCGCGGCCTGGTACTCGGGTCGACCGTCGATCGCAAAGGAATCACTCGCCAGGAAGAAGGTACCGCTCGTCGTTTGCAACGGGGTACCGGACAAGATGCGACCGTCGGGCAAAATGATGAACTCGTTGTTGGGAAATTCCTCGACGGTCAGCCCCGCAATTCCGGTGTAATGGGGCAGATCGTTGATTTCGGGGGAGAGAACCACATTCCGGTAGGGCGAAGGGTTCCCCGTAGTGACGTCGAAGCCGAGAATCAAGCTTTCCTGACCGGCAGGAAAGAGGCCGGTCCGCGACGTGTCCCAAACGACCAGGATGGAGCGATCGTTGCCCACGGTCACCCGGACGGGTGCACTGTGTTCGATGGCCCGGGCCTTGGCGATGGCGAACGTAGATTTGAACAACCGTGACTGGTTGATGATTTGATTGGAGCGCAGGACGGAAGTCGTCAGGCGCAATCCAATGGCTGCAAACAAAGTGATGATGACCACGACGACCATCAATTCAATCAACGAGTATCCGGTCCATCGTTTTCCGAGATCTCGTTTTGGATGATTTTTTAAATCGGTCATGTGCTTCCTACCTCTCTCGACGGTCTCTTGTAAGAACAAGACCCATGCCACCGTACAAGACTATTATTATCAACTAATTAAACTCTAACCTATCCATACCACGGTAATCTGACGGCAATGGAACTCGGCAACAGTGCAGTTTTCTGCACCTCACGCCATGTTTCGATTCAAGCTGCCCGAAATGGCCCCGTTCGCGCAATGCTTCGTCTCGCGTCTCTCGACATGCAAAGGGAGGGTTGGCCGAGGCGCCCGTCGACATGGCGGGCGATCCGCATTCCCTCCGTCTGAAGATCGGTTCGAGTCCGTGGTTCACCATGGCTCCCCCGTTTTGGGATCCGCGCCGGAGACCGATCGAAGTTGGAGTGTCACTGAACGGGGCGCTCCGTCACCCCGCTTCGGTCACTCGTCCGAATTGGAACGAAAGTGTCGCAAGGTGATCGCTTGCAAGGCATTGATGACTGCAAGGCGAACTTTGCGCTCGTCCAGGTCCTTCTGCTTGGAGCAGGTTCGATGGGGACTCGTGAAGATGACCTTCTCGACATCCCAGGATTCTCGTTTTGTTTCGTTCTTGCTCTTCACCGTGTACTTACCGTCCTGAGCGGTAAGGTTCAATTGCACCACTTCCCTTTTCTGATAGGTCACCAGCCAGAACTCCACGTTCTGGTCGCGAATATCATCCGTCCAATCGATCTGAACGACGGGCCCGCTCTCCAACGTGCTGTTCTTGGCTTTGTCGATCAGTTCCTTGCGGCCGATCCGCTCGCCACATTTGGCGCGCACGAACAGTCGCAGGGTGGCGGGGGTGGAATACACCCGACGGAACGTTTTGTCCGGCGCATTTTCAGGCGCACGGGATCCGGGTCTCGGTCCAAAGTCACGCGAAGAGGTGCCGAATTTAGGCGCCCGCTTGGGTACCGGATACACCACGTTCTGTGCGAACGAAGGCACGGCGAAAGCCATGAAAAAGACCATCAACCAAAAGCAGGTGCGTGTCGGATTCGAAGTGTGGATGTTGTTCGAGGATTTCATTCCCAGGTGCTCCTTTTCGCTCTCATGTATGTGTGTCGAGAATGCATGAAGCCAAACCGGTTGGGGCTTTTGGGCGATGCCAGGTTCAAGAAGCCACTCTTGAAGGCGAGGGTCGGAAAAGGTGAAGGGTGAGGTGACACTCGATTATTTAGTGTAACCCGAATCCCGGGTTTTGACGGTTCCTTCGCGACATTTGGTGAGAAGATCCGACGGATCTTCCCTAACCCATCTTCCGCGAGCGAGCGATCCAAGGCCTTGCACTTTTCGTAAGCCCCTGATTAGGTGGAGCTTCCCGAATCAGCCCGACCAACCCGAGAAAGGCTCACTCTTTTACCACGCATATCCATGGGTAAAAAAGCGAGCCTCCCGAATTGGCCTCATTCGGTGTGATCCGTCACCGGAATCACTCCGTGTCCAGCGACAGGTTCCGCAAGAGGTTGTTCTGCCAACCCAGGGTTCCGAACACCGTGGCGATGGTTCGGCGTACCGGAGGGTTGAATTCCAGAGCCGCATTGCCATCCGCGTCGGTCTGGACCTCCTGGAAGGGACTGCCCGCCGGGTTGTCGCTGCGGATATTGTTGACATGGGCATGGATTTCACGACCGTAGACCATGATCGAACCGGCGATCGGTGCCCCCAGGCTGACCTCGTCCTGCAATTCCTCGCCGGCACCCAACAGACCGGTATCGATCAGCATCAGGCGGCCGGGATCGGCGGGATCCACATCGCAGATGCTGAGCGTATCGCCGGTCGAGGTACCCACGACCAATTGGCTGCCCACCAGGGCGGGCCGCGCAAAGGGCTTGTGGCGTGTCGGGAAATCGAAGGTGCCCAGGTCGGACCATTGACCGGACTCCGGATCGAATTCAAATCCGTAGAGGGTATTGGTGAAATTGGATGACGCATAGAAACTTTCGTCGTACACGAAGGGGTGATCGCTGGAAATGATGAACATCTGCAGTTTGCCGTCCACCAAGCGAACGTTGGGCGTGTGGAAGAAGCGCGCGCCGGTCACGGACCGAGACGAGAAGGAGCCGCCGTTCTTCAAATCGGTGACGAACAGAATGCCCTCGGAAGTGGCTCCGACCACATGGTCGATGTACCCGTTGGTGTCGGTATCGAGCAAGGCGGGCGTGCCCACCATGACATTGGAGGATCCCGCGGTGCCGACCGTCCGGGAAATGGTATTGTCCACCTGCCCGGTCAAGGCATCGACCATGAAGTAGGCGGGTGCCTGGCCGGTAACCGGTGTGGCACCACTGCTGTAGGCCACCATCCAAGAGGTGCCGCCGGAGGTTTCGACCCAACCGATGCTCGGCGGGTTGATCATGTCCTGAGTGTTGCTGTCGACGCGCTCCCAGAGTGGCGTGGGATTGTCGGGATCGGTGATATCCAGGGCGAAAATGGCGTTACCGGTGAGATCGTTGCCGCTGACCGTTTCGGTTCCGCCCTTGAAGCCCTGGGACACGAAGGCCACCCGTGTCCAATCGTCGCCGTTTTGGATGACGGCCGAAATCGCCGTGGCATCGACCTTGGCGGTCACCGTATTGGCGCCGGTGTAGTTGAATTTGACGTCTTCGAGCAGGTGGCCCGGCAAATAGGACCACACCTCGGAGCCGGTACCGAAATTGTCGTTGAGGTAGTGACCGTCGGCCCAGATGTCGGTTTCGTTGCGACGGCGGCCCACCCAGGAGCCGGCGTCGAACATGTGCACCAAACCGGCTTCACTGCCGATCAGCAGCCGAGTCGGCAGGTTGAGTTGGAAATCGGTGGTGATGAAATCCACGTAGGACCGCTTGATGGACGGATCCACATCGGACCCGAACACGAACGGCGCGAGACCGGGGGCACGGACAACCTGGACCGAGGCCCGGTTGATACCGCCCAGCAGCCACTCCTTGGTGGGACCGGCCGCCTGAACCGCGCCATCGGCCACCAAAGGATCACTGTAGCCGTGGATCCAGTTCTGCAGCCAAATGGACGCGGAAATCTTGTCCTGGTCCACCGCATCGGGCTCGTGGAAATTGTTCACCCAGATATTGTCCTGTTTTTCGTCGGTCAGGTCGAAGGCCTCGACCAGATCGTCGGTCGTGGAGGAACGCGTCATCTCGATCTGGGTCAGTTGGTTGCTCAGTCCGTTGGATACGGCGCCGGTTAAGTAGGTGTAGATTTTCCGTTCGTTACCGGTATCCAGATCGTTTTTCATGGTGACCCCGGCGTCCCACTTGAAAGGCTCCCCGGGCTGGGCTTCCGGTGTGTTCTCGGGATTGACGTCGATGGTTACGGGCGTCAAGGGGTTGCCGTGATTGAAGGTCTGCACCGCGTAGAGGTGGCCGCGGTTCTTGTTGAAGATCTCCCAATCCAGATCCGGTGTTTGAAACGCGGGAACGTAGCGGATGTTGGAGTTGGGAATGACCGCCGAGTTGTAGTAGAAGTCGTGAACCAAGGTCTGGTAGCTGATTTCGGCCTCGAACACCTTGGGTTTGACGGTATCCACGTTGTCGGTGGCCATCTCGACCTTCCAGTAGATTTCCTGCTTCTTATCCTGGACTTCGATGGTGATCGAACGGGTGATGCGTCCGTTGTCCTCCGTGGTGGCTCCACCGGAACCGGGCTGGAAAAGATCGGGATCACGCTGGTGTTGGCCGCCCAACAGGGGGATCCACTCGTCGTTGGCAGCCAACCGGTAATAGTAGTTGACGTAGCGGCCATCCTGGCCCCAGAGATCCTCGGTGAAGTTGTCGACAAACTCGAAAGAGACCTGGGTCAACGAGAAATCGTCGAAGGCCTGACTGTCGTTGTCGACCACGTTCAGCGATTGGAGCTGACCGCCCGCTTCGCGTTTGACGTAGAACACGACGTCTTCAAAGTCGCGGTCGCCGCCGGAGAACAAATCCTCCCAACCCAGCAACCAGGCGTTCTTGGTTTCGGAGGGCGCACCGACCATCAGGTGAACCATCTGGTTGTTGAAGGCGCGGATCAGCGAGCTGTCACCCTCGGCCGACATATCGATACCGTAGCGGCCGTTGATGACGTCGTTGGCATCGACCGCGGTCGCGTTGAACCAATCACGCAGGGCGCGGTACTGGATGATGCGGCGATCCTGGCGCCAGTTCTCCCATTCGTCGACCCAATCCTGGTTGGCGGGGTTGTGGGCCACGGGCGAGGTGCCGTCGGTGGGTGCGGTGGCGATGCTGCTCCAGTTCTGGCCGTAGACCGCTTGAGCCAAAGTGTTGTGATCGCCGGTACTGCGATAGCTGGGGTACCAGTTGTTGAACGAATTGGAACCACCGAAGTGATCGCCGGTGGTCGCACCCTGACGGTTGGGGCTGCCCGGCGGATTGTCGCGGTTGAAACCGGACTTGGAGTAGTAGGTGTTGACGTTGGAACCGCCACTGCCCCAGAACACGACCAGGAAGAACACCAACTCGCGCGAGCCGGAGATGTTACTGCTGTACCAACGATAGCGCCATTGGGCGACGCCCCGACCGTCGATGATGGGAGAGCCGTCGTCTTCTTTCAAGATGCTGGGAATCGCGTCGCTGCTGGGGTCGGACGTTCCATAAATATAGTAGTCCGGGTTGGCGTCGGTGCTTCCCGAGATATCGCTGTAGAGGTTGCTGCCACTCACGCGATAGGGGTTGTTGTTGTAGTTGCTCGTCTGTCCGCTGCCGCCATCGTCGTCGGCGATGTAGAAAACGGTGGAACCGATCCAGTGAAACTTGTCGTTGGTGACACCGCCAGGCGTCCCGCTGTAGAAGAAGTTACCCAGGAAACCCGGGGTGCTGGTGCCCAGGTAATCCTCGGTGAGCCAGTCGCGGTCCACCACGTAGGGCGGAATTTCGTTGGCGCCGGTCACGTACTGCATCATGTCGGGGATTTCGTTGTTGTCGTTGTCGACGTAGAGGTAGGCCCCGGGATGCTCGAAAAAGCCGTCGTAGTCGTCGCCGCTCTCGAGAAGGTTGTTGGGAACGAACTGCCAGTAATCGCCGGCATGTACGCCGTTGTCCGCGGCGACCGTCCCGTTGCGGAAATAAGAGGCCGGCATGCTGTTGGTCACGCCCGCGGGCTGCGTGTCGGATCCATCGGGGATCCCGTCGTTGTCGTCGTCGGTATCGTCCTGATTCAAGATTCCGTCGCCATCCAGGTCATCGCCCGGTTCGGTTTCGTAAAAGTCGGGAATCCCGTCCTTGTCGGTGTCGAGGTCGAAGAAGAAGAAACCGAACAGGTGGCTGGCACCGGCACCTTCCGACAGGTAATCCACGAAGAAGGGCTGATCGAGACCCAGTACCAGGTTCTCCAGGTCCAGTTCGCGATCGGTATCGAGGCGAATCTCGTTATCGACGAGGATGCCGCCGTCGGCACTGAGGAAGTCGTCTTCCTCGAAACCGTTGTTGTTGTATGTCTTCGTTTGCTCGGTACAACTCTGATCGCCTTCCGTCTGCGCATGGACCGGCATCCCCAGGCCGATGAGGGCCATCAGGATCAACACATTCGACATTTTCGACATTGTCAATCGGGTCAAGTCTCGCACTGTCTACCTCCCGTACTGGGCTGCTTGATGGTACAGGTTTGTCTCAGGGGCTTTGCATTTCGCTGGATTTCGCAACCGGGCCATGCCGTGGGGCACGGGCCCCAATCACTGGAACTTGCCCAGATCGAGTTGCGAATCGAACGAATCGATGGAACCAGTCCCCTGGCGGTCCATGTTCTGTTCGGTCACCGACAATTCGGCGTGTTCCACGGTCTCTTCGCCGGTGGGCGCGATGATCGCGGACTGAACGGCAACGGGCGATGAAGTGTCGTAGCTGTTGAAGATCTCCGCGGTCATGATGATCCATCCGTCGGTGTCGACCCACTGGTCGTAGGTCTTGCCGTATCCCTGCATGCCGCTCATGATCACGGCCAGGTCGTCCGCGTTGTTCTTCACGTAGACGTTGTACACGAGATCCATGGCGCCGGCATTCATGGTCACCGAACCCGAGGCGAACAATTTGCCGTAGCCGTCGGCGCTTTCGGGCCAGGCTTGCCCCAACAGATCCGAAAACCGCGTATCGTCCTGCCAATAGGAGCCGATCTCCACCTTTTCACGTTGAATGGCGCTGAGTGCGGCCATGTTGTGCATGCGCGAGAGTTTGATACCCGAGGTCTGAATGGAGACCGATCGGGATTCGAAAAACATACTCATGGTCATGCCCAGGAAGATGAGCAGGGTCAACATGACCAGAACCAAAGTGGCGCCAGGCTGGCGATGACGGGAAACACGTGACATCATGACTCACCTCCTGCAATTCAATAAAAAGGGGTTGGCAAATTGTTGTTGACGCGGAATCGCTGCTGGAAGCTGCGCTTGGCCCTTTCCTTGGTCGTCAGGAGCATGGTCGTCGATTCGGCGCTCACGGTCACGTCGGCGGCCATGGCGTGGCGACCCACCAACGTCAGGTAATCCTCGTAGCTGGTCTGAAAATCGTTGAAGTCCTCGGACCATATGGCGGGTTCGATCATGGATACCAACCCGTCCATGTCGCCGCGCATGACGCTGTCGGGAACGATGCCCGGCTGGATGTCGAAGCCCATCAAGACCTGGAAATCGGTGATGTTGGTGGAGATCACCTCGGGACCGTCGGCATTGTGGAAGCGAAGCAGCGTCGGGAAGGTACCCGTGGTGTCGACCGAATACCGCACACGGTGGAAATTGTCCCGATTGCCCATCTTGCGGGCGTAGAACACATTGGCCAACGGGCCGTTGTTGTAGTTGTTCTGCACGTCACCGGCGGAGGGGAAGGTGTAATCCATCAGCAGGCCGTCAGCCTGCAGGTCGTTGTCGAAGATGGATTCGGCGGTGGGGTTGTCGAAATTGACCGTGACCATTTTGAGGGTGGAGAACGGATCCCGGCCATCTTCCACACCGCCGACGGCGGTCACTTCGAGAATGATGGCGGTGTTCTTGGGCTCCGATCCGCCGCCGACCTCGAACACGTTCCAAACGGCGGGCTGATTGCCCTCGTCGGTATCCTTGTAGACCGTGGCGTTCTGGCGAACCTCGTTCTTGTAGATGAGGAGAATGTCGCCGACTTCCAGTTGGCCGATCGCGTCTTCCTGTCCGATCAGGTTGGCATCGGTGAAAACCCCGTCAGCGGGGAAGCTGGTGGCGGTCTCGTCGGTCAAGGCAAAGATATAGGTGGGGGTGGTGGTCTGCGAGCCGCCCGCCAAATCGTAATCGAAATACTGAACCACGACGGTGTGATGACCGGAAGCGGCGTCGATGTCGTGATCCGCAATGCCGTAGAAATACCTGGGCAGGTTGGTCTCCGCGACGAAACCGTCCCTGAAGTTGTAGCGGATGTTATAGGCGTTCAGGTCGTTGAACCCCAAACCGGCATTGGAAAAATCCGCTTCCAGTTGGATGTACAGTCCCCGATTCGCCATGGTGACATCGGTTCCTCGCGAGGCATCCCTCGAAACTTGATTGATCCGCTGGAAGGAGAACATGACCCCCCCCAAAACCGCTACGGAAATGACCAGGGAGGCCATCAATTCGGTCAGGCTGAATCCTTGACGACGTGCTGCCATGATTTCTCTCCTTTCCCTTGGAAAAGCTCGTTCGGGCTTGTGAAAGCGCCGAGAAGTGGATCGCGATCGACGGGTCGACCGATGCCGAAATTCGGACTCGAACGTGAAGGAAGACGGATGCGTCTCCAAAACGTCACACAGGTGACGAGACCCATGAACGGACCCTCGAAACGATGTTTCAGGCGATGGAACTCCAGACATGAACTCCTCCCCAATACCTGACAACCCGAACCGGCCTGAACCGGTCAAAAACAAAGCGGCCGCGTAAACCGAACTCGATCAGGGGGAACGAGACGGGTATGCGGACAGGTTGTGAGGGCCACGACGCCCCGGGCTGTTTGGCTTGTGCTGACTCTGGAACATGAACTTCTTCTCAATCGGTTTGAAAACCGGGGCGTTTCGGTTTGGATGGGCCAATCCGATCCCGGTCAAAGGTTAAAAACCGTTACCAGTAAACTGGTGGCGAAGGATTCCTCTTTGAGATGCTGGGTTGCGAGGATGGATTCCAGATAGGCATAGCGATCCGATCGCGCACCGGGGTGACATAGGCCTCGAGCGCGAAGATCGGAAACATAGCGGTACAAACCGCAGCCAAAACCCGATAGAGGGTGGCGGGAGTAAAGGACGATATGGAGCTTTTTATAGGGCGATAGGAAGAGAAAACACGGCTCCGGAGAGCCAGGACATTGGGGTCATCGACCACGAGGGCCAATGACTTTAAATCGAGGCCACGACCGAAGGTCGCAATTGGATTTGGGCACGCCGAGGCGGCGAACGTTCGTCCAAAAGCGGTCCAAACGGTTTCATGCGCATTACCACGTGAAGTGTGGCCTATTTCCATGGTGAAGTCTCCTGCCGTTCCAAAAAGCAGAAGCTGTGCCACAAGCAAAGTGCCTGATATTTTTCGACTAACGAAAAAATTAAAGGTGCCGACACGCAACTCTCACGGTAATTTACCGGCACCATCTGCAAAAAAATGCATCGACTTATATCGAAAAGTTGAGTATCTGCCTCTCAACAGCCCTCCCAATATCGTCACCGATGCCATGACCAGCCCCTTCGACCAGGTGAAATTCACCTTCATTTCCCCGTTCGAGGATCTCCCCGTGACAGGAAGCCGCCCGCTTCGGATCGACCATCAGGTCGCGCGCACCGTGTACGGCATCCAACCGAAAGGGCAACTTGCCAGTCAGGGATTCGGCTCTAAAGCGGCAATTGATCCCGATCACCTGGGTCACTCTTTCAAGGGCAAGTCCTACGAACGGCGCGAGATACCCTCCCTGAGAATAGCCGATGACACGTTTGGGCCGGTGCCACCAATCCATCGCGCGAACCAGGGCGGACACTTGGGTGACCGCCTGCTGCATGTCCACGTGGTAGATCCCCGTTTTGGGATCGAAGAAGTACCAGGTGAACCCCAGGCGAAATCCGCCTGCGGTTTTTTCGGGTATCGGAAAAGGTGCATCGGGCGCGATCCGCATCGCCTCCATGTTTTTCAGAAAGGGCTGCAGTTTGGTTTGGATCACCGCACCACGCTGGCCGAAGCCGTGGAGCAGAATCAAAATCTCGCCGGAATCGTCGCCCTCCAGTTCATAACTCACACGCCAGGTAAGGTCGAGGTTTCGCTCGGGCATGGCTGCTCCTTTCGATTCAAAAACGCTTGTATTTTCGGCATCGCCTTCTGGAAGACCTTGGTCACCGGGATTTGAGCGAGATCGTCGGCGGAAACCCAACGAGTGTCGGCATAGCCGTCGGGAGCGATCCGCCAATCAAACGGATGGGCGGCCTGGAACAGAGAAAGTCGATAGGTGGCGTGAAGATGGGTGAAACGGTGGACGACGGGCTCTTCGAGCCGTCCCAGATATTGCAGCTCACCGTGGAACCACTCCGGCCAGGGCCGGCCCTCGTCCCGGACTCGGGTCGGCAGCTCCCACATCGAAGCCATGAGCCCCGAATCGGGTCGACGTCCCATCAGAAACAGCGGCGATTCACCGGCGACAAACACGAACAGGCTCTCGAAATCGACCTTGGAGGGCTGAACCCGTTTGGTCTTGACCGGGAACGCCTCGGCCATCAACCCCCGTTGCACCACCGAACAGTGGTCCGACACCGGGCATGCGAGGCAAGAGGGGGACCGCGGCGTACAGATGGTCGCCCCCAGTTCCATCACGGCCTGATTGAAATCTCCCGGTTCATGACCGGACAGCAGAGCCTGGGCGGTTTCCTGGATCCGTTTCTTCACGGCGGCGCGACCCACGTCCTCGTCGATGGCCGCGATCCGGCTGATCACCCGAATCACGTTGCCGTCCACACAGGCGAAGGGCAACCCGAAGGCGATACTGGCCACGGCCGCGCTGGTGTAGGGCCCCACCCCCGGCAGGGCGTCGATTTCGGCCTTCGTGGAAGGAAATCGGCCACCGTGGTCGGCCACGATCGCCTTGGCCGCTTTTTGGAGATAGCGAGCGCGGCGGTAATATCCCAGGCCCTGCCAAAGCTTGAGCACCGACGCTTCTTCCGCGGCGGCCAGGGCGGCCGGGTCGGGAAAAGCTACCAGGAATCGCCGAAAATAAGGAATGACGGTCTTGACCTGGGTCTGCTGCAGCATCAGTTCGGAGACGAGAATGGCGTAGGGGTCCCTGGTTTCGCGCCAGGGCAGCTTGCGCTGAAAACGACGGTACCAGGCGGTGAGTTGACTTCCAAACGAGTGTTCTTCGGGGGGCAAGGGACGACTCCTTCCGGGAATGAGCCACCCATCATAACCCGTCGCGAAGGGGGAAGCCAGTTGACCCCAAAGGCCACTTCCCCCCGTGCCGGACCACTCAGGAAATCATTTCGCTGAAATCGATGATCTGCTTTCGCAGCGCGAACACCACGGTGTCCAAGGCGATCGCATCCGGATAACCGAACCGTTTGACCATGTTCTCGAGAATGGTCTCCACCAAATTCCGAATCTCCACGGAGTAGGTCTTGTAGTAGCTGTAGTTGTTCTTCTTCTGGAAGAAGGCATCGCGCAGCAGTTCGGCGTTGATGCCTTCCACCGTACGCCGATGGGAGAGCAATTTGGCGTAAAGATCGTGAAAGCAGACGATGACGTTGTCGTTGCGGGAACTGAGGACGTTCTTGCCGTCTTCGATCAGAATCTCGCCGTTGCTCTGCATGGTCAGGAACTTCTGGGCGATTTCGCGCCGAAAATGTCCCGGGTCACGGTCGGGTGCGATGACCTTTTCCAGCGAGGCCATGTAGTGAAGATCGGGCGCATCCACCTTCTCCCCGGAATTGGGGTGGATGAAGGCGAACTTGGGTACCATGATGTGCGCGAACGCCTTGTTTTCGATGGCGTTGGCCAGCAGGACGTATTGCAGGTAACGCCGCAGGTCGGCTTCGATTTCGGTGGGATCGCGGTCCACCGTGGCCTCGGTGATCTCCTGGTCGATGATCATGAAGTACAGCGACTGCACGACCTTCACCAAGCCGCTGAAGTCTCCGTAGTCGCCTTCCCCGGCGCCCAGTCGGAACCTGCCGATCTTGCGGCTGGGCACCGCCTTGCGTTCTTTCTTGTACTTGTGATCGATCGACATCCAGTGATGCAGTTCCGCCCCTTCCTTGATCATGCGTTTCAACTGGCTGAGGAAGGTACCGACGTGCACCTTGCGCCCATCGGAATTGGAGATCGTGTTGCGCATGATGTTCTGGAGCTGCCGAACCGAAATGCCCTCCCTGCCTTCGTAGGGATAATGCTCGCGGAACAGCTCGCGCATGAACTCGTCGTCGATCAGTGCCAGTTCCTCGTTGGAGAAGAGCCGTGATTCGCCCAGCGAGACGGCGTCCGGGTGCCGGCTGATCAGTTTCTCCAGCGATTCGGGATCGTAGAGGTTGAGACTGAGCTTGAGCGCCTCGTTGCGGAACGGGTGCCAATGGGGCAGCTTCTGGATGGTCGCCAGTGGATCTTCCGACTGACAGGCGTACAGAAACAATTTTTTCTCGACGGTGATGTCGTTGTAGAGCATCTGCTTGCGTTGGCTCCAGTTGGAAAGGAACTTCTTGCGGGTGGGCGGCAGCAGCCGGGTCATCACCGCATAGTAGGCGGCGATCCGCAGGAGGTTGGGATCGACCTCGTAATTGGATTCCATGATCGCCATGTCGCGCTTGAGAATGTCCATTTCGGAATTGGCGTCGAGCAGGTAATTGACCGGAACCTTTTCGATCCGATCCAACAGCTTGGAAGAGGTGAGCTGTTTCTCGAGCAGCGCCATTTCCTCGAGGTTGGTGGTCATGACCACGGTGCCGTCCACCGAAGCCTGGGTCGACTCCACCGACACCTTGCCGCTGCCCAGCAACATCAACAGCGGTTTGTAATCGCTTTCGCTGGAGTTGTCGGTGCCGAAGGCGTCGTGGATGTGCAGGAGGCCACGATTGGAACTGACGATGGCGCCGGTGTACTGGTAGATGTCGCCGCCGGGCAGGTGTTGATCGAGAATGCTCTTGTCCTCGGCGCTGATGTCGCGGCGCCGCATGCGCACGTTCAACTGCTTCATGTCGTCGATGTTGGCGATGCCGGTGGCCTGGCCGTTGGAAAACACGATTTCCTCGATGCGCACGTACTCTTCCAAAATGTCGTACAGGCTCTTCCCCCGATTGAGGGGGTTCTGCAGCAGCCCTTCCATGATGTCGAGGCTGCACTTGTCGAGGCAGGCGTTGTGGTAGTAGGTGGGAATGACCACCTTGCCCTTGTGGGTTTCCTTGATGTGTTCCAACAGTTCCTGGCGAGGACGGGTCACCGTGTCGCCCTTGGAGAGCACGGTGGGGAAGAGCAGCAGGGGATTGTGGAAGAAGCTGCTCCACACCTCGAGACTGCGGTTCCCGGTCTGGCCGCGGAACTCGAAGAAAAACGAATAGAGCTTGACCGACTTGCGCTTGGTGTACTCTTCCAGGGCTTCGGTGATGAGGTCGATGATGTTGGTCTTGCCCGAGGCGGGCGGGCCGACCAGGACCAGGCCGCGGTTGGGGCCGGTCTCCTTACCCGCGGAATCGATCGCCGACACCAAGTGTTTGATCGCCGCTTCCTGACCGAATACGGCGTTGGTGCCCTTGTTGAAGATGTCGTGAAAAATGCGGTAACTGATGATGGGTTCTCCGGCACGAACGACGATATCGAAACCGAAGTACTCGATGGCCTTGGCCAACAAGGTCGATGAAGTCTGCAAAAAATCGTGGGGCCGACGAATGACTTCCTCCACGAAGTTTGAGAAGCGCAGGGTTCGGTTGCGGGTGTAACCCAGAACGCTTTTGAAGTCGAAATCGGTCATCCATACCCCCCGGTTTGTTTCTGTTAGGAACGAGGCACCGGAATGATGTTCCCTGACAAGGTCGATCGCTTTCTTATGATTACATATCGAAGCGTGTGGGATTCTGGATTAAAAAAGAGAGAAACCGAGTGAGGCTTTCGGTTCGCACGGAATTGGGATTTGCCGCTCGAGGGCCGCTTTCCACAGCGTGCCGCCGAGCGGTTCCGGAAGGGTTGAAGTACCTGTTCGAGAGCTGATAGGTATCTAGAAGCAAGTGACATGCCTACAAATGCACGTCCTGGGGAGACAAAACCTGGGCGCCGCTCCTTCGCGGGAGCCACGGCTAATCGAGCACCAGCGGCTTTTTTCCGTCCCGCATGCGATCCACGACGACCTCGAAATCGACCTCGGGAATGCGCATCTCGCGATAGCGGCCACCGGTATATCCGTAGAGCGTGTTCTTCGAAACCAGCGAGATCCCGCCCTTCCAGATCATGTTCAGGTTCTTAAGGGTGGGCTGGATCCAATTGGCCTTGAGGCGTCGACCATCGTCGCGGTGGAACAGCAGCAGCCCGCCGTCTTCGAAATCGGCGTCGATGACATAGATGCGCGGGCGGTAGAAGTGCGTGAAGAATTTGAGCATTTCCTTCTTGATGGGCTCGGGGTTGAGCCAGACCCAATAGCGATCTTCCTGGATCACGTCGCGCTTGGAAATGCCCAACCGCGCCACATCGCGCTGGGGTACGCGATTCAAATGGAATTGGTGGATCAATTCGGGCGTGAGGAAACGCCGCAGATATTCGTAATCGGTCACCGTGCGTACCAGATGGCGCATGGCGTCGATGGGCTGGGTGCCGGATTCGCGTTTCCAAGCATCCTTGGCCTTTTGGTCCTTTTCCTCGTGGTAATCCAGCGACACCTTGCCGTCTCGGTAGAGTTCCTCCACGTGACACCACATGTGGAACCCCAAATGATAGGGATTGCGCATGTAGTAGGGCCTGGGATAGCAGACCCCGGAAAAGACCTTGGAATAGTCGATGATACCGGTGCAGGCCCGTTCCTTGAACAGCTCCAGCATGATCTTCTTTTCCCAATACATGGCCCACCCTTCGTTCATGATCTGGGTACGCACGACGAAATCGGAAGGGGCGTGAATGGTGTAGAGATAGTCCAACACGGAGCGTTCTGCGTTGGTCGTGGGTGCGTAATACCGCAAAAAGGCGAACACGTCCTGACAGGGGCAACGCAAGCGGAAACCGCGGCGCGACAGGGTTTCCTGGCGGAGCTTGGTTTTCATTTCCCGCTCGTAGGGATTGGCGTCGTTGCGCGGTCGCAACAACGCGTCCAAGGTCGAGGAGAGCGGGGTGTAGAACGAGGGCGTCACCGGCGCCTCTTCGACGCGCTTTTTGGTGCCGGTGCCGGTGACCGTGTCGGATTCCACGGCGCGACCCACGTTGTACTGGGAATTGGGCGCCATCATCGGCAGGGCCGATTCGGCCGCGTTCCAGTAGCTGATGAAGCTTTTTTCGCCCATCTGGTGGCGACCCAGGTTGACCTTCTTGACCAGGAACATGACGAACTCGGTCCGATCCGGGTTGGAATCGCGCAGCACGTTGAGTTCGCTGAATTCGCAGTGTCCCAGCACGTGGGCCATGACCGAGGCCTGCATCATGGGCGAGTTGGTGTTGTTGAGGTAGGCATAGCTGGGATTTCCGGTTTGGACGACCTCGTAATACAGACTCGATTCCATGCCCTCGGAAATCCGGTATTTCTTGCTGACCATGCGCTTGCCTTCCCAAATGTTGGAAGGACTGGCCGGATAGACCCTTTTTTCCAGGAGCGAGGCGAACTCCAGGCCGTCGAGTATGTAGAAGCGAACTTCCGGCAGGGTCATCCCGAACTCTTCGCCGAAGTACAGTACTCGATCCTTGAGGTGGTTGAGAACCTCGTCGGTGTGAATCATCCTCATGGTGCCATCTCCGTTTCGGGGGTCTCGATTCGGCGACAAGCGAAATCGATGGTCTCGGGTTCGCGTTGACGGGAGATCGCGCGACCGCTTCCGAATAGGGCTCGGGCCGTGCGAGTGGTGGTCTGGAGGCCTTCGTTTGGGTGTCGGAGGGTGAGGGCGGGATGGATTCGACGAGGCGGGCGAATGAGGGCACCGAGGGCATTCACCGGATGCTCAATTGCGCTCCCCGAACAGTTTCTTGATGACTTCGATGGTGTCTTTCTTGTGTTTCAATTCACCCAGCCGCACGATCTTGTCGCGGCGAAAGCGATTGCTGATCTTGGTGTTCAGGTGGGAGGAACGGCTGGGCTGGACCTCGACCACGCCGAGCCGATTGAAAATGGGCACCATCTGCTCTTCGACGATGGTCACGATTTCCTTGGCGTCGTCGGCGAACAGTTCACCGTCGCCGAAGTAGAAACCGTAGAAGTTGGTGGTCGTGGGGTCGTATTCGTTGACGGCGATGCGCGCCACCAGGTCGAAGACAATGGAGGCACGGGTGCCGCCGGCATTGGCCACTCGATAGAAATCTTCCGGCATGACCTCGTAGGCCTCGGAATCGTGCACGAAGAAGCGATGTTCGACGGCCTTGGGCCCGTAGTTGTAGTCCAACCAGTTGTGGATGAATTTCACCAGGCGCTTCTCCAGTTCCAACCGCTCGCCGTAGGTCGAATAGGAAATGTCGCCCATGTAGAACACGACGGCCTTGTACTTGGGTCGCTCGACCCGTTGCGGCAGCTTGTAGCGCCGATCGCGGCGACGAAACTGGAGTTCGTAGATGCCCTCTTGCGGTTGATAGGAACCGGTGGCGATCGAGGTCTTGAGGACCCGCTTGAACGTGCGTTTCTTGTCGAGGATGATGCCCAACTGACCGAAGGTCTTGAAGGTATAGGACACCTGCTTGATCTTGCCGCGACCTTCCTTTTTGAGGTCGGGCAACTCCAGGCGCTCGGCGATCAACTCCATCAACTTGTCGAAAGGCAGGCTGAAACTCATCTTGCCGCCGCCACTACCGGGACCGCTGCCGCCGCTGCCGCCGCCGCGACCATCGTCGCCGTAGACGAACGACGGCGGCTGGATATCGTCGAGCTCGACGATCAAGTCGCTGCCGCGTTCCCCGAATTCGGTCAGGTCGCCATCGGTGAGAATGCCTTCGATCAAATCACTGAGCTGGTCTTCGATGAATTCGTTGAACGCCCCTTCCGATTCGTCGGAATTGATGCGGTCGTTGTCGAAGGGTATCGATTGCAAGGTCATCCCCGGCCTCCTCGATGCCGCGTGGCGCGGCGGGCGTACGCAATGGCCCGGGCTCGGGCCGTTTCGGTCGCGGTCGGCGCGGGCCGGACGGATCCGGAACGCCCACGCCGCCGGCCCTGTGGGTCAGACAACGATACTCGAAGCGTTGGCGGTGATGGTCAGCGCCTGGAACGCACATTTGCCGCAATAGCCACGCGTATCCATGAGGTACTTGATGGTGTCGTTGAGCTGCTCCTGTTCCTTGCTGTTGACGTTGGCCGCACTGGTGCCGCTCTTGATCCAGCCCAACAGCTTCATGTTCTCACCCGACTTGAACTCGTTTTCGAACACGTATTTCTTGATCGCGTTCTGGTAGCTGGGTTCGTCTTTCAACAAGACCGTGTAGCTCACGCTGGAAATGGCGTCCGAGAGTTCCTTGCGGAAGACTTCCTTGTCGGGAATGCCCAGATACTGCTCGATGGTCTGCATGAACTTTTCGTCGGGCTTCACATCGGCCTGGGTCACCTCGTGTTTGACGGTGGTGTTGTGGGCGTAGGCCCGCACGTGATCGGTGTATTTCTTCCAGGTGGTCTCGACGATCGAATCGTCGCGCAGGATGGCACTGTAGACGTCGCTGGCGATTTGCCCGAAGATCCAGTTCTTGGCCTGGGGCAGGATCTTCTCGGCGTAGTGGCTCAACTTGACCTTGTTGTTGGCGAAGTTCTCCTTGATGGAGCGCTCCATGACCACGGCCAGGTCGAGCGGCGTGGTGCACGGGTTCTCCAGTGCGATCGAAGTCAACAAGGCGTGTTCACCGCTCTCTTCGCGGAGTTTCTGGATGTTTGCCGCGTATTCGTTGATCTGGAAGTGCTCGGTTTTTTCGAACACGTTCTGGATGAAGCGCGGATCCAGGCCGAAGGTCCCTTCGGTGGGTTTGACGAACTCGAACTCCTCGAGAATCATCTTGGCCATGTTGTTGTCCACCCCGGAATCGGCCCGGCCGGCATAGATCAGGGACTTCTGCAGCAACGACAGGTTGGGATTCTGCTTGGATTCGTAGAGCCGCGACATGGAGGCGGTCAGGCTCAGGAACTCCAGGCTGTGGGGCGCCACGTGGCACATGTGCTTGCGGTCCTTCAGCCAACGACGGTTGTCGTTGGAATAGGTGAAGCTGTAGATCTTCTCCTCGTCCTTGAAATTCACGCTGAGCGGCATTTCGATGAAGGTGGTGCGCGAGCGCAGCGCCTCGAAACTCTCGTTGCTCATGAACATGTTGAATTCGTGGAAGTTGGTGTGGCCGATGATGACGCCGTTGAAGGGAATCGGCGGCTGCCCCTCCGGCTTGAAGAACCGGTCCTGGGTCGCGAAGAGCAACTCGTAGAGGAACTTGTCGGAAAGCTTGAGGATTTCGTGGATTTCGACGAATCCGTTGGCGCCGGCACACAGCTCGCCCTTGTAGTCGTGGACCAGGGGATGGGATTCACTGCCAAATCGCGGCAACAGGCTGTAGTCTATGTTGCCCACCAGCGAACCCGCTTCCTGGCTCTTTTCGTCACGCGGCGTGTAGGAGCCGATCCCCGTCTTGGTACGCGCATCGAAAATCATGCGCTTCACTTTCAGATAATCCAGGACACCGTTGAAATCCAGGTCCTTGGCCGCCATGAATTCGTCGAGGACGTAGCGCGCGAACGGCGAGATGCGACCGTTGATCTTCACTTCGAACTGGCTGTCGTAGTGGGGGTGTTTCTCGAGAAAGACTTCCAGGTTGTCCCGATTCAAATTGGCGTTCAGTTCCTCGCACATGGGCCCACGAGCGTATTCCGGCATCACCTGGAGCGGGCGTTCGAAAATCGGCGCCTGCACGTAGTAGACCCCGGCTTCCTCGAACACCATGCGGTCGCGCAGGCGCTCGTCCACCGTGGGCAGCAGCAGGCTGTAGGTCAAGCCCGCTTCCAACCGGCTGTAGAGGTTCAGGGCCGTCTTGATGCCGTCCATGCTGCGCGATTTGGCCGAGCCCGGCGGACCCAACAAAATCCACAGGCGCTTGGAGGATTCCAAACCGCGGCTGGCGTTGTCGATTTTCTCGACGAGGTTTTCCTTGGCCTTCTGTTGGCCGAAGACGATGAAGGGCCCCACGGCGGTGGCGTCCTCGAAAAAGCCGTAGCGATGCTTGACCGGTTTGCCGGGCGAAAGCGAGTGCTCGACACCTCCGCTGAGAATCATGTCGTGCAACAACTGGAAGGTGTCGCGACTGATCCAGGGTTTTTGAGTCACCAGGTCCAGATATTCGAAAAAGGACAGAACTTGGTCGGTCTGGTTGGCCACCGCCGACGCCTGCAATATGTTCTTCAGCTTGTCGCGCATGGTTGCTTCCACCTTTCACGAGTCGATTGGCTCGGCAAAATCGCTTGCGGTTGGCATTGGGCTCCTGATACCGGGATACCGCGGACTCTGGCAGAACAAACCCGAGTCTCCCCCAATCGATTCGGAGGCACGTCACCGAATCCGAGTTTCTGTCCGGTTGTCAGGTTCGGGATTGAGATTTTGATGAATTAGCAAGAGTGAGTACGTTTTATCATATCGACCCAAATGGGACAAACTTGAAAAGGGGATTCTTACTGCAAGAGCTTCAATCTCAGCAATTTTCATTTCCGGTCAAGCCTTGGGACCACGGTACGGCATTTTTTGAAAAAAAGGTTTCACTTGCACCGCGGCGCACTTTCGACCACTAAATATTTAGTGAATGAAAACAGCAACCGATGTTCATCATGACCCATCCAAGACGAACGCTCAGCTTTCCGCTGCTGGTCTTCAGCAAACCGGCGAGATGAAGGAAACCTCCTCGGCTTTCTCCTTTCCAAGCGAGACCCGAATGGGGTAGATTCCCTGTGTTTCGCGCGGCGGCTGTTTCGACCGCCTTTGGGCCCGAAACCTCGAGTAAAAACCAACCCCTCGCATCGGAATCCTTCTCAAAAAGACCATGTTCCCGTCGTCATACACGGCAACGCCGTAATTTGTACGGTTCCGGATTCCCCCTCCAAAAACCACAACGGCTATAATGGGCGCGACCTTTCCCACGCGCAGTACGCCTCTCGGAGTATGTCCTTGTCTCTTTATGACTTCGGTCACAACAGTTCGCCCCAGGCGACGGATACCGCTCAATTCCATCCGGATGCGGAGCAACTCAAGAAATTCGAGCAACTCGTCAAACTGCTCGATGCGGAGTCCGAGGGTGTTCGTGAAATGGTGCGCCAGGAGTTGCTGGGCTTCGGCGACCATCTGCCGACCCTCGCGGCCGCGAGCAGCCCCGACCTGAGTCCGGAGCAGCAATACCTCCTACACGAGCTGTTGAACCGCCATAAATCGATGGCGTTGCGCGGGGCCTGGCACGAGTGGGCCCAACTAGAGGACCCCAACGCCCAACTGGAAGCGGTCCTGGGTTATTTCGCCCAAATCCAGGAGACACCCCAGCCGTTGCCGCCGCTTTCCCACCAACTCGACTACCTGGCCCGCTGTTTCCGCAATACGGGTCGCACTCGCAACGTCATGGAACTCAACCAATTCCTGTTTGCGGAGGGCCGGCTTCGGGGCGCTCAGACCGATTACTACAACCCGCTCCACGGCAACCTGTCCTGGGTCATCCAAAACGGACGCGGCTTGCCGATCAGTTTGGTCTGTGTCTTCATCCTGGCCGCCCATCGCCTCGACCTGATCGTGGAGGGATTCAACTTGCCGCGCCACTTCCTCGCCAAGGCCACCGTCAACGGGAACCTGATGTTGTTCGACTGCTTCAACAACGGCAAGATCCTCAGTGGCCAGGAAATTTCGGCGCTCACCCTGATGCCCAACATCGATATCCACGAATTGCTGTCGAATCCGCCCTCGGCCGGCCAAATCGCCCAGCGGGTGCTGCGCAACCTGATCAACGCCTACAGCAAGTCGGGCAACCTGGCGCGGGGCCAGACCATGCAGAATCTCCTGGAAGAGTTGAATCAAATGCCGCGGGCCTTTTTCATGTCCTGCCCGCGCGTGTCCTCGAACCCCCAGTTCCGGCGCGGGCAACTGGTGCGCCACGGTCGCTACGGGTATCGAGGCGTCGTGGTCGAATACGACGAGCGCTGTCAGGCCGACGAAGCCTGGTACCGAGCCAACAAAACCCAACCGGACAAGAACCAACCCTGGTACCACGTCCTGGTTCACGGCTCCAACGTGACCACCTACGCCGCCCAGACCAGCCTGATCCCCGACTACTCGGGCGCGGAAGTGATTCATCCGCTGGTGGACGTGTATTTCGATAAATTCACGAATGGTTTCTACCTGCGCAACGACCAACCGTGGCGCGAGGATCACTGAAATCGAGGGCTTCCCGATTTCGAAAACGGTTGGCCCATCCTCTCCAACCGAGATGTCTCGTCGGGCTTCCGACTGGATTCGCGTTTCGAATTCGGTAGCGTGGGCGAACCGAGCCGATCTGGTCGCCGCACCCACTTGCCCCAAACGCCCCCGCACGACGCCTCCCTTCGACAGATGAGAACATCACACAACCGGACCGAGAACGGCCGGACCCCGGTAGGCCGGACCCCGGAGGGCCGGACCCCGGTAGGCCGGACCCCGGATAGTCGTCCATCCCAGACCGGTCCGACAGTCCAGAACACCGGACCGGCGCACATCGAGGAATCTCCGCCCGAAAAGTGGCTGCCCGACCCCGAAGAACCGCCGCACCGTCAACCGTCTGTTGAAATGAACTCCCAAGTTTAGGTAGGCTTAGGTCAGATTCCCGCAACTCAACGAACCCACTTCCGACCTTCCCCGTCCGCAAACGGCAGGCCCGAACTTCCGACGGTTCCCGAAGCGGTTCCGCCCATCACCTCACCGCGACGCGAGCCGCCCGATCGATATACCGTCACGCCATCGCTTCCCGTAAACCCGCCTTATGCCCCTTCCCCTTCGCGCTGGAGATTCCCTTATGCAGCCGCAAAGCATTCCCCAGTTGTTTTTTGACGCTTGCCAGCAATTCGACAAGCGTGAAGCGGTGCTCGTCAAGCAGGACGGCGAATACGCGCCTTTTTCCCACCGCTTCTTTCGCCAGCGGGTGGACCATTTCGCGCGCGGCCTGATCGCGCTGGGGCTCGAGGTGGGCGAGCACGTGGCGATCCTGGCGCCGACGCGCTGGGAGTGGGCCATCGCCGACCTGGCGATCATCTGCGGCGGCGGCGTGGTCGTCCCGGTCTACCCGACCCTGGGCCCGGCAAAAATCGGTGCGATCTTGGATCACGCCCATTGTGTGGGTGTCGTCGTGGCCGATGCGTCCCTGGCCGAACAGGCGCTCTCGCTGCGCGAGCAACTGCCCAACCTGCGGTTCGTGATTTCCATGGATGGGGCAGACCTGCCGGAAGGGGTCCACCACCTGCCCGAGGTGGAAATCGAGGGCAGCCGTCACGACAACGAACACGAAATGGTCGCCCGGTGGCAGAGCAAGAAACCGGAAGATTTGCTGACCATCGTGTACACCAGCGGCACCCAAGGCGATCAGAAGGGCGTCATGCTGACCCACGGCAACATGATCGCCAACATCAGGAGTTGCGAACCGTTCATGAACTTCGGCCCGGAAGACATTTGCCTGAGCCACCTGCCGCTGAGCCACGTGCTGGAACGCATGGCCGGGTACTACACCATGCTCTACCGCGGCGTCACGATCGCCTACACACCCACCATCCAAACCCTGGTCGAAGACATGGAGGCGGTTCGGCCGACGGTGCTCATTTCGGTACCGCGGGTATTCGAAAAGCTCTATGCCCGGGTGTTGCGCGGCATCAACACCGCCGGTTTCCTCAAACGCAACATGGCCAACATGGCGCTCGGCGTGGGTCGCGAGGCCCTCCCCTACCTGATCAACGGAGCGCAACTCCCTTCCTGGCTCTCCCGAAAGTACCGGGTCGCCGACAGGATGGTCTTTTCCAAGATTCACGAGAAGACCGGCGGCCGGTTGAAGCTCATGGTCTCCGGTGGCGCGCCCCTGCCGCGCAAGGTCACCGAGCTGTTTTTGGGTATCGGGTTCAAGGTCATCGAAGGGTACGGCTTGACCGAGGCCGCCCCCGTCCTGACGATCAACCGGCCCGACAAGAATCGCCCGGGCACCGTGGGCCCGCCGATCCCCGAAGTCGAAATCAGGATCGCCGAGGACGGCGAAATCCTCGCGCGCGGTCCCAACGTGATGCCAGGCTACTACCGCGACCAGGAGGCCACCCGGGAAACGTTGATGGACGGTTGGCTGCACACCGGCGACATCGGCGTCATCGACGCCGAGGGCTGCCTGCGCATCACCGACCGAAAGAAGGACCTGATCATCACTTCCGGCGGCAAGAACATCGCGCCCCAGCCGCTGGAAAAGGCCATCGTCCTGAGTCCCCTGATCGAGCGCGCCGTGATCATCGGCGATCAACGCCCCTTTATCGCGGCCATCATCGTCCCCGCCTGGGAAAGTATCGGCGAGTGGGCTCCCGAGCGCGGCTGGTCCACCAATCCCCAGGTCCTGGTCGGAAACCAGGCGTTTCGCGACACGATCGAAGCCGAAATCGCCACCCATTCGGAAAATTTCGCCTTTTACGAACGCGTCAGGAAGTTCCAAATGCTGCCTCATTCGCTCAAGGTGGAAACGGGAGAGCTGACGCCCAGCCTGAAGGTCGTGCGCCGCGTGGTCATCGAACGCTACGGGAAGTTGGTCGAGGACTTGTATCGCGAAGAGGAACCCGAACCCCTGGTGCCCACCGACGAGGCCGACGAATCCCTGGAAGCCTGAATCCTCCGGACGAAGCGCGCGGCGCATCCACCGGCGGATGAAGCCCCGAAATCCATTTGGCCCCATCGGGACCCAGGATGCGCAATGGTTCCATAGAGCCCGTCACCATCGTTACCCGCCCAGCATGCCGCCCGACGCGGCAGCATGCCCACGAAAGTCAGCCCCATTTTCGCGAAAGATCATTCAAGTCGCCGGAGGTGTTTCTTGGTCGACCATGCCGAGCCCCGCGTTTTCCCCTGTCGTCACTGCGGCGCGCAGAATCGCCTGCGCCCGCTCGATATCGCTTCACGAGTGAACAAAGTGCGTTGCGGCGGTTGCAGCAAACCCTTTTTCCTGGATCCAGACGCCCCCTTCCCCCATTTGACGTCGACCGCCTACGAACATCCGTTGGACCGCAGTGCACTCGACATGTTGCGTCGCGTACCGGGCGTGAACACCGTTCTTCGCTTCATTCTCCGCGAGCTTTCCGAGCGACGCATGCGCATGCTGTTCGTCCAAACCGCGGTCAAGACCCATCCCGAGCACCTGAAACCGTTACACGACATGGTGCTTCACGGTTCGCGCGTGCTCGATCTGGAAACCACGCCGGAGCTCTTCGTGATGCACGACCCCAGGCCCAACGCCTTCGCCATCGGGGTCGACGACCCGTTCATCGTCCTGACGACGGCCATGCTGGACGTGCTCGACGAGCGCCAAATCCTCGGCGTGATCGGTCACGAGCTGGGCCACATCCACGCGGGTCACCAGCTCTACCGCACCGCGCTGTATCTGCTGCTGGAGTTGGCCGATCGCCTGGTGGGCAGCCTGATCCCCTTTCGCGAGGCCGCCATGCTCACGATCTATCAGGCCCTGCTTTACTGGAACCGTTGTAGCGAGTTGACCGCAGATCGCGCCCAAATGCTGGTTCAACGGGATTTCGACAGTTTCGTGCGGTGCGAGATGCGCTTCGCGGCCGGTTGCGACTATACCCGCGACCTGTTGAACACCGAACAATTCCTGATCCAGGCCGAGGAAGCGACGCGCATGCAGGAAGAGCACATTCTCAATCGCGTCTACGCCACCATCCAAATGGCCGACACAACCCATCCCTTCCCCGTCTGGCGCGCCGGTCACATGCTGAAATGGGTCACCGAAGGAACCTATCTGGATATTTTGTGCGGCAACTATACCCGCCGCGATCCTCCACCCCAGCCCGACCTGGAGGAAGAAGACAGCCCGGTATCGATTGACCGCATGCTGGACGAGTTGCGGGGGTTGCTCGGTAAGACGGGACTTTGATCATGGGTGGACGCGTGAACAGGAGCACGGATTTGGAGGATTTGAACGAAGATACTCGGTCGCACTTGCGCTGATCAGATGTTACTTTAGATGCCTCTACCATCTCCGGCTGATTCGGGTCGACGGTCGAGCCGGATTGGGAACCGTTACGCGCAGAGAGGCTGACCCATGGTTTTCGATCAACAGGTTCTGGCATTTATCGCGGTTGCGGCGATACTGACGATTACGCCGGGAGCGGATACCCTCCTGGTCATCCGCGGGGTCTTGGCACGGGGCGCCAAAGCGGGGCTCTGGATCACGGTCGGCATCTGCTGCGGGCTCTTCGTTCACGCCCTCCTGTCCGCGGCGGGGCTCTCCCTCCTCTTGCTCCATTCCGCCACGGCCTTCGCGTGGGTGAAGATGATCGGTGCGCTCTACCTCATTTTCCTGGGAGCCCAATCGCTCTGGGCCGTGGCGCGAAATCGCGACGACGACCTCGACGAGATGGAGGTGGACACCGATCCGGCACTTCGCCGCAAGAGCGATTGGACCGGATTCCGCGAAGGCCTGTTTTCCAACGTGCTCAACCCCAAAGTGGCGATCTTCTACCTGGCCTTTCTGCCGCAATTCCTTTCGCCCGGTGATCCGGTCATTCTCAAGTCGATGGTACTGACTACGATCCACTTCGTCATGGGCGTCGCCTGGCTGTCGTTGGTCGCGGTGTTCCTCGGTAAGATGCGCGCCTGGTTCGTCCGGTCCGGCGTACGTCGCTGGCTCGAGGGATTCAGCGGTGCCGTACTGGTCGCCCTGGGCATCGGGTTGGCCCTCGAACGCAAATAGCGACCACTCCCATGTCCGTGGAGAAAACGAAGTGATCCATTCGAGAAGTTCCCGCATTCTTCGAGGGTCGGCGCTGCAGTAGGTGCCGGGCCCGCCCAGGGGGCTCGACCGACATTTCGAAGGTAGTCAGGTTTCGAAGATTGGAAGGGTTAAAGAGCGGAGCCTATGGCCGGAGTAGAACCATCGAAGCATTGGGCTTCAGGATTTTCGGCGGGCAGGGCCGCTCAAGTCGCCACACATACCAAGGCGAAAAATGTCAGGTAACTGACAACGCGAAGGTCCTTTGCTCTTTTCCCAATCGAATCTGGGAAGGGGGATCGCTTCGAAATGTCGGCCCAGCGGAGACTGTGTGAAAACGTCGCAAATGGACTCAATCCGGCTTGGTCGCATCGCATAAGTGCCTTAAAACCAATCTAACTAACCTGAAAACTATAAACACGAACCGCGTTTTCACACAGTCTCCAGCGGGCCAACCTACTGCCACGACGCCCCTCCCACGATGCGGGAACTTTGGACTTCACGGCTTTCGATTGGGATCGCGAGGGAGATTTCGGGCTTCGCTCTTTGGCACAATTGATTGTCGTTGCTTGGGTTGCTTCGAAATGTCGGCCCAGCGGGCCAACCTACAGCGATGACGCCGCTCTCGCAAATGCGGGAACTCCAATGCGATTCGCTTCGATGGAATGTTCTACCCTGAAACCTTATACCGTGCCCATCCAGGCGAACCGCTTGGGCAGTTACGATCTTTCCGTTCCTGGATGGGTACCCGACTACAGTTGGTCGAGGATCTTCTGGCGCAGGCGAGTGTATTCTTCGGCGGTGATCAGGCCCTCGGCCTTCAGCTTCTCGAGCTCGCGCAGGCGATCGCTGATCGTGCGCGTCTTCTTGTTCAGGACCGTCGGCTTGTTGGACAGCAAGCGGTCCACGTCACTGCTGGCGGTGGGTTTCTCGGGCTGCTTGCCTGAAGGCTTGGGCGTTTTCCCATCCACGGTCGGCATGTGGCGCGCCGAATCGGAAACCGAAGGATCCGCCGGTCGCTCGCCGAAGCCAGGCTTTTTGGTTTCACCTTTACCCTCCGGCTTGGACGCCGCCACGTTGCGCGTCGCGTCCGTTGTCTCGGCGGTTTCGGGCTCTTTCGGGGTTTCGGCTTTCACGGGTTCCCCCTTTTGCGGCCCCGGCTCCGGCATGTGCCGCGCCGAGTCCGATACGCTCGGATCGTCGGGTCGATTCCCGAAATCGGGTCGCTTCGGCGGAACGGAAACTCTGGCCGGCTCGGCCTCGCGCGCTGCGAGCGCTTCGGCGTAGCTGCGTGTCAGGTCCGGGCTCCAATCCGCGACCGGAAGCGCCGGCAAGGTGGCCGGAAGGCCGCGAACCGCATCGAACCGCGTCAACACCTGTTTCTGAAACGCGATATCCGGGTACAACACGTCGATGATCGGCGGTTGGGCCGGATCGGCGTCGAACTCCAGGCCGAACTGTTCGGGAGACCGCCCCGTGGTCAGCGGCACCATCATCAGCCCTTGGCTCACCCCCTCGTAACCCAGGAAGCGCCAGTCCAGGCGCTGCTCGGGATCGGAGGCGGTCACCAGAACCAGATAGGACCAGTCCGATCGGGCCGCACCGCCCAGAAAGTCTTTGGGCACCAGGAACGATATTTTGTTACCCCGCACGCGAATGCGGTCGGAAAAGAAAAAGCTTCGCTCGATCACGGACTTCACTTCCTTGCGAATCGCTTTCGATGCCGCGGCATCCAGGCGCCCCCGAGTCTGGCGCGCTTCGCCACGACGAACCCGGGTCATGAAGTCTTCGAGCAGGGCACGCGCCTCGGGCGGGCGCGGCGTGAGGATGACCGCCTTGTCCCAGGCCGTATCCGGATGGACCTGTATCCTTCTGCCCGGCAACGTGACCACCGATCCCGACTGCGATTTACCGTCGGTATCGATGTAGATGTCCACGTTGAGGTTGAAAAATCCATGACGCAGGAAATTGGTCAGGGGTTCGGGCGAGTTGCGCGAAGTTCGGTTTCCCACGGGCCGCACGGGATTGGCGAAGGTCACCTCGAACCAGGTACCGCGGCGATCGCGCTTGGCGGAAAACTTCACCAGGTCCAGGTCGCCTTCGTCGAAGTCGGCGTTGGAGGGGTACAGAATGGCGCCCGCACCGAAATCGTCACCGCGCGGATCTTCGACCGCGAACAGCTCTTCTCCGGCACGCAACGCGATGCCGCAAAGCAATAGGGCCGGAATCACAAATGGATAAAGCACTCGAAACATAGAGGAAGCCTCGTAAAAACATGGATTCGTCTCCCATCGGAGATGGCCGTAGCGGCATCGACGGCGACAGACGATTGGTGGGGAGTTCAGGGGACAGACACCACATTATAGAATGCATTCCCGAGGACTGCACCGACAGCGCCGGCGGGGACACTCAATTCGAGCTGTTTATTGCCGCCACAGAACAAAGTAGTAATGTAGTTACATAGCGAGGTGACCCATGACCATCACGACGGTCTCGAGCCGAACGTTCAATCAGCGCCCCAGTCAGGTAAAGGAAGCCGCAAACGGTGGGCCTGTCATCATCACGGATCATGGAAAACCATCCCACGTCCTGCTCTCCATCGAGGAATACCGAAACCTGACAGAATCGAACAAAACCATCGTGGATATGATTGCGATGGATGAAGATATCGATTTTTCTCCACCCCGTCTCTCTGATTCCCTCATCAAACCGGCGGATCTTTCATGATGTACATCTTGGATACCAACGTGGTGTCCGAATTGCGCAAAGCCAGAACTGGCAAGGCAGATCCTGCAGTAGTTGCCTGGGCGGAATCGGTCCCCCCATCATTGCAGTACCTTTCGGTGATCACCATTCTAGAATTGGAAATGGGGATCGCCCAAATTGAACGCCGCGACCACTCGCAAGGACTGATCTTGAAGAAATGGTTGAAAACCCAAATCCTAACGGCATTCCAAAAACGCATTCTTCATATCGACCTGTTGATAGCCCGAAGATGCGGTCGGTTACCCGTACCCGATCCACGCTCGGATCGAGATGCACTGATCGCGGCCACCGCCCTAGTCCACGGCATGACAGTTGTCACGCGAAACATCGACGACTTCTCACCTACGGGGGTCCCGGTATTGAACCCTTGGGAAAGCAAATAACACTTTCCAGCGACCTGTCTTGTATTTAAGAAATGACAATCAGGCTGAGTTCGGGCGGCGCTGGCCTCTTGGGGAAACAAATATTTTCTACAGGAAACGATATTTTGGTTTGGAAATGTCAATGTCTTCAAACCGGAGCTAAGCGCTCATTCATCAGGGGTTTGCCCCTCGCCTAGGTCGTTTCGGCAAACTTTTCGCCATCCGGGGCACCCACGCGACGCGGTTCTGGGTATAATTGGCCCATTTTCTACGGGACCGGGTGCCCGCGATCAGCGGTTCGCCCCCATTCAGGTCCCCATCCATCCGCCCCTCCCCACGGCGGCGGAAGCCACGGTTCAAGGAGAACACATGCTCGAAAAGCACTACGACCATCAGGCAATCGAATCGCGTTGGTACCCGGCATGGGAAGAAAACAAGCTGTTCAGCAGCAAAGTCGATCCCACCAAGAAGCCCTTTACCGTCGTCATTCCGCCGCCGAACGTCACGGGCATGCTGCACATGGGTCACGTCCTCAACAACACGATCCAAGATATCCTGATCCGTTACAAGAAGATGAACGGGTTCAACACCTGCTGGGTGCCAGGCATGGATCACGCCGGAATCGCCACCCAAACGATGGTGGAAAAGAACATGCGCAAACAGGGGATCGACCCGGACAGCCTCACGCGCGAAGAATTTTTGGAAAAAGTATGGAATTGGAAGCACGATTTCGGCGGCCTGATCATTCGCCAGCTCCGCAGACTGGGCAGCAGTTGCGACTGGGACCGCGAGCGCTTCACGATGGACGAGGGCCTGTCGAACGCGGTCCTGACCATGTTCAAACACCTCTACGACAAGGGCTGGATCTACCGCGGCAAGTACATCGTGAACTGGTGCCCCGCCCTGCAGACGGCACTTTCCGACGACGAGGTGGAGCGCTCCGAAGAGGACAGCTCGCTGTGGCACTTCAAGTACCCGCTGGTGGAAGGTGACGGCCATCTGGTAGTCGCGACCACCCGTCCCGAAACCATGCTCGGCGACACCGGGGTTGCCGTCCATCCCGACGACGAACGCTACAAGCACCTGATCGGCAAGAAGTTGCTGCTGCCGATCGTCAATCGCGAAATCCCCATCATCGCCCACACCCACGTGGACCCCGCGTTCGGTACCGGCTGCGTGAAGGTGACGCCCTCCCACAGCAAGGAAGACTTCGAGATGGCGATGGACACCAACCTCGAGTTCCTGACGGTGATGGACAAGCGCGCCATCATGAACGAAAACGCGCCCGAGGCCTTTCGCGGCATGGACCGTTTCAAGGCCCGCAAAGCGGTAGTCGCCAAGATGGAAGAGCTGGGCTTCTTGCTCAAGACTGAACCCCACAAGGTCGCCGTGGGCCGTTGCTACCGCACCAAAGACGTGGTCGAGCCCTACCTGAGCGAGCAGTGGTTCATCAAGATGGAGCACATGGCCAAGCGCGCGTTGGACGTGGTGCTCGACGGCAAGATCAAGCTGCATCCGGAACGCTGGGTCAACGTGTACCGCCACTGGCTGGAAAACATCCGGGACTGGTGCATCTCGCGCCAGTTGAAGTGGGGACATCGCATCCCGGTCTGGTATTGCGGCGACTGCGGCGCCCAGACCTGCTCGGTCGAACTGGCCGAGGCCTGCGGCACCTGCGGCTCCAAGAACATCGAACAGGATCCCGACGTGATGGACACCTGGGCCAGCTCCTGGCTCTGGCCCTTCTCGGTCTTCGGCTGGCCCGAGAAATCCGAGGACCTGGCCTACTACTACCCCACCTCCACGCTGGTGACCGCGGCCGACATCATCTTCTTCTGGGTCGCCCGCATGGTCATGTCCGGGCTGGAAGCGTTGGACGAGATCCCCTTCGACCAGGTCTACTTCAACGGCATCGTGCGCGATCTCCAGGGCCGCAAGATGTCCAAAACGCTGGGCAATTCGCCCAACCCGCTGGACGTCATCGACAAGTACGGCGCCGACGCCCTGCGCTTCTCGGTGGTCTACAACACGCCCTACGGCGAAGACACGCGTTTCGCCGAAGCGTCCTGCGATTTGGGCCGCGGCTTCTGCACCAAGATCTGGAACGCCAACCGCTTCCTGCAAATGACCTTCGAGGGCGTGACCCCCGACGACAACTGGCGCGAGGCCGAGGGCGACATCGTCGCACGCTGGATTCTCAGCCGCCTGCACAGCACGATCGACGGTATTACCGAAGAGCTGGAGAACTTCCGCCTGGCCAATGCCGCCAGCCGCATCTACAACTTCTTCTGGAGCGAGCTGTGCGATTGGTACGTGGAATTCCTCAAACCCCTGCAACGGGAAGCCGATGAAGCCGGTCGTGCGGTCATGCTCGGCCGGACCCAGGCCGTGATCGACACCTGCCTGCGCATGCTGCATCCGTTCATGCCGTTCGTGACCGAGGAGCTGTGGCACCACCTGGACGATCGCCACGAGGGCCGCTACCTGGTGCAACAGGACTGGCCGAAACTGAATCGCGACCTGATCGACACCGAAATCGAAGACGCCATGAGCGCCATCCAGGCCCTGATCAGCGGCACGCGGGCGGTGCGCAAGTCCTACAACCTGCCCAACAACGCCCACTTCCACCTCTATCTATATGCCGCGCCTTCGCAAATCCGCTACATCGAGGAGATGAAACCGATTTTGCTGAAGCTCGCCGGACTGGAAGATTACACCGTTCTCGAAGAAAACGCCGCGCCGCAAGGCTGCACCGCCATCAACGTCAAGGGCATGAGCGCCTATCTCGATCTGCGCGGCCACTTGGACATCGAAGCCGAATTAGGTAAAATCGACGCCAAGATCGCCAAGATCAACAAGGAAATGAAGCCTCTGGAGGGACGCCTCAAGAACAAAGGCTTCGTGGACAAGGCGCCCGCCGAGGTCGTGGACAAAGCGCGCGCCGATCTGGAAGAACTCAAGCGGCAAGTCGACACACTATCGCAGACGCGGGAGGATTTGCAGAAATTGGGACAAGCATAAATGGGTCATAAGCAATGGCATAAGATGATTCGCTCCGGCGAGAACATCCAGGTGGAGTTCAAACGCCAGATTCCCAAGTTGGACCGTCTGGCCAAGTCCATTTCGGCATTCTCCAATTCCGCGGGAGGCACGCTGTTCTTCGGTGTCAACGACGACGGCGGCTTCCACGGATTGGAACACGTGGAGGGAACCGAGGAATTGGTGACCCAGGTGGCGCAATTCAATTGCAACCCACCCGTGGAAACCAAGACCCATTTTTGGGAACCACTGCGCAACATCCACATCCTGGTGGTCGAGGTCCCGGAGGCGGAGGAGAAGCCGGTCTACGCCATCAATCCCAACGATCCCAAGGACGCCTGGCCGTTTTTCCGTTCGGACAAGGAGAATCTGCCGCTCGACCGCAAAAGCCTGAAGACCATGTGCCGCACCACCTCGGTCCCGCTCGAAGAAGATCTCAAGAATCTGGACAAGCACGCCCATTTGATCCTCACCCGACTCAAGGAACACCCCCGCCAGACCGCGGCCCAGCTCGCCAAGGGCTGCAACATCGGGGTTCACCGCGCCAAAAAAATCATCGTCAAACTGGAACAGAACGGCTGGATTCACAGCTTCTTCAACGAAAAACGCAGAGAGTATTCGTTGGCCATTCCCTGGAAATGAGGCCAAACCCCAAGACCTCCATCCGAATCGGTTCACGCTGACGGGACCTCACAGGAGCGCACCATGAGCGGTCTCTCCGAGTTCTTCCAAGCCCGCCAAAAACAATCGTTGCTCGTCCTCATGCTGCTTTTGGCAGGGATCGCCTGGGTCTCGTCGCGCACCGATCCCCTGTCGCCCGAGGGCCAAATCGAGAAGGCCATCACCGAAATGGTGGAAGGCGCCGAAAAGAAATCGGTTTCTCCCTTCAAGGAACACCTCAGCGAGGACATTCGCGACGATTCCGGACGTGGCAAGAAGGATATGCTGAATATCCTGCGCGGTATCTATCTGCGCCACCAAAAGATCCACTTACAGATTCTCTCGTTGGATTTCGCTGGAAGCACCAATCCCCACATCATGAACGTGCAGTTGGAACTCTTGATGAGCGAAACCAACTTGCCGACCGATCGCGGCCGGTTCAGTCTCACCTTCCGCGACGAGAACGGCACCTGGCGTTTGACCGAGGCAGTCTGGAACGACGGCTACGGCTATGAATGAGGGCCGCGTCCTCGACCCGGACGCGGATCCCGACGGAACATTCCAGAGGAGATATCATGAAGCAGCAGATCCCCGGTCCCCTGGTCACCATCGTCTTGGATGGCGTGGGTGAAATCGACCGCACCGAGGGGAACGCGGTCAAACTGGCACACGCCCCGCTGTACAACCACCTTCGCGCGAGTTCGCGCTTCACGACCCTGTTGGCGCACGGCAAGGCGGTCGGCCTGCCCAGCGACGCCGACATGGGCAATTCGGAAGTGGGCCACAACGCGCTGGGTTCCGGCCAGATCTACGATCAGGGCGCCAAGCTGGTCAACGACGCCATCGAATCGGGCGCCATGTTCGCCGGCTCGGTGTGGCGCCAGTTGGTGGATCGCGTGTTGCGCAACGACGCGACCCTGCACTTTTTCGGCCTGCTCTCCGACGGCAACGTGCACAGCCACATCGACCACCTGATCGCGATGCTGCGCCGGGCGGCCTCCGAAGGCGTGACCAAGGCCCGCGTCCACGCGCTGCTGGATGGCCGCGACGTGGGCGGCACCACGGCCCAGATCTACCTGAAACAGATGGAAGAGGTCCTGGCCGTGCTGAGCGAGCAGGGTCGCGATTTCCGCATCGCCAGCGGTGGTGGCCGCATGACCATCACCATGGATCGCTACGAGGCCGACTGGGCCATGGTCGAGCGGGGCTGGAACCACCACGTCCACGGCAAGGGCCGAACCTTTCCCAGTGCACTCGAGGCCCTGGAAACGCTGCGCGAGGAAACGCCGGGCATCATCGATCAGAATCTCCCAGGATTCGTGATCGCCGACGAGCAGGGCCCGGTGGGTCCCATGCGCGACGGCGACTGCGTCATCTGCTTCAATTTCCGCGGCGACCGCGCCATCGAGATGTCGCGGGCCTTCGACGAGGGCGACTCCTTCACGTACTTCGATCGCGGCACCAAACCCGACGTGCTGTATGCCGGCATGATGCAGTACGACGGCGACCTGCCCAGCCCCGACCACTACCTGGTCGGCCCGCCCAACATCACCGACACCCTGACCGAATTCCTGGTTCCGGAGAAGGTGCAGATGTTCGCCATCTCCGAAACCCAGAAATACGGCCATGTGACCTACTTCTGGAACGGCAACCGCTCCGGCAAGGTGGACGAACGCTACGAAACCTACATGGAGATTCCCAGCGACCGGGTGAGCTTCGACCAGCGCCCCTGGATGAAGGCCGCGGAGATCACGGATGCGCTGATCTCGGCCCTGGCCTCCGGCACCTATCGCTACCTGCGCGTCAACTACGCCAACGGCGACATGGTGGGCCACACCGGCAACCTGGACGCGGCCATCACGGCCATGGCCTGCCTGGACATCCAGCTCCAGCGGTTGCTGGCCGCAATCAAGAAAGCCAACGGCGTGGCATTGATTACCGCCGATCACGGCAACTGCGACGAAATGTTCGAGCTGGACAAGAAAACGGGCCAGCCGAAGCGCGAAACGGACGGCAGCATCAAACCCAAGACGTCGCACACGTTGAACCGGGTACCGTTCATCGTCTACGATCCCCACGGGCACGTGAAGGGCGGGCTGAAGGACGATCCGTCGTTCGGGATCGCCAACATCGCCGCCACGACGGTCGAGTTGCTGGGTTTCGAGGCCCCGAAACGGTGGTGCCCCTCGCTGTTGGTTTGATCGGCGAAGGTCCAGCCGAATCCATTCAGGATGTCCCCATTGGCGGCCCATCCTGGGGGATTGGGCACGAACGGTGAACCATCGAACATTCGGTTGACCGCGATGATGCCCACCCCAACATACCGCAACGTTGGGATGGGCACGCCCCGGCTCGCGCTGAAGGTGCGAGCGGACGTCACTTTGGACCACCACTTATTTAAAACGCGCGCCTTGGCGCGCCACCAGCAGGGACCCTGAAAGGGTCATACATTACAGCGAAGGGTAAGGAGTCGGAACGACCCCGCAACCCTGGTTGATCGGGGTTCCCGAACTCCAGCCCTGTAGGGGCGGCTCCGCGAAGGCTCCTCCGACATGACAGATCCTCCGCGATCGGCTCCGCGTACATGACGGGAACTCCGCGAGGGTCCGCATAGTTCCGCCCCGTTGGGGCTTTCTAAAATCCTCTTAAATCACTTAAAACACACCATTTATATTGTTAAGAATTGTGGTTTCCGACTGCGTGCCGACATCTCTTCTCTTTACTAAATATTTACACAAGACGAGTGGCATTTTACATTTGCGGGGGGGGGAATCCTTCATGAAGAAGAATTCCCCCCGCAAATTTAGGAGATATTCTTCACTTGGGGATTTTTCCAAGTTGCGATGTATGGACTGCGCAAGGGGTTTTTGCAAAATGGGTTCGAGCTGCGCATGTTGGGGAGTCCGGGCTTGGATGTCGGAGGGGGTTTGGATACATCCGTCCGGTGTTTTCAGCGTATCAAGAGTATTGAAGGCAATACATGCTGCGTGTGAAATATCATGCGTGTCTTCATGTCAATCGTCATGTCTTCCGGCTTGACGACTGACACCTATGTACTCCTCAAATGGCTTCGTCTTGCCAAAAGACCTTGGTTTTTTTATGAACATTCCTGGTACTTCCGTACAACTCACTTCCTCCGGCTACGTATTTATTGGAGTATTTTTGTTCTTCAATAGGCCCGCTATCAGTTTCATGTCTTCCGGTTCCAGGTAAATATACGAGCCTCTTGGCGTTTGATTTTGCTTCGAGCTGCTTTCGCTGCCTTCCAAAAGCGCCAATGGGTTTACCCCCAAATACTCTGCGATGTTCTGTAGTCGCTTCCATTGCTTGGCGAATTGTGAGCGAAACTCTCGCACTTTGAGCCATTTGTATTTGTCTGAGGCTGCTCCGGAAGCTCCCAATGCTGCGGCAATGCCCAAAATACTCTTTCCGGAGTTTCTTTTGGTGTGGGCATGAAAATTCACCTTGAGCACATCTTGTAGGTCCATATAAAAATAAAATTAAACTTTGGAAAAAGACACATCTTGGTAATTATCTCACATGTAGCGCTGGTGACTCAATACTATTTTGCTATACATCCATAGTATTAATATTGACAAAAATGAAAAACAAGAGTATAATGCACTCTCTTGTTTTTATAATTTCGATGTGTGTATCACTTTTTTCTTGCGCCCTGCAAATGGTTCTTTCTGTGCTCATATTGGTGATGTTCGTCAAAGAATCTTGTACGCCTTCGGCGGTTCCGCCTCCGCTTCTTTGGGGAATTGTGGTGCTGTGTGCGTTGGCAGTGTGGGCCTAAATTATTTTTGTTTTGTTCTTTTTTCTCTTTGTATGTCTGCAAACGTCAAACATCCGGCTATTGTGACTCTGGTGCAACTTCGGCTGCAATTGCGGCACATTTCTTCGCAGTGGTGGTGGGATGAAGTATTGCTGCAAAAATTACGGAAGAGTGATGCTTTGATATCTGTTTCATTGCAGGAAGTTCGGAAGCTCGTCAAAGCACAACAAGAATTTCAGGAATAAATTCTTTTTTACTTTCTCTGTGTCTGTGGATTCTTTTCATTTGGGCTATAGTAAGTATCTTCCGTTGCCTCGGAGTTGGAAACGCTGTTTGTACCACTGGCGATTACGCCGCTTTTTTCCTCTTCCGGCTCGTGAGCGGCATATGTATCTGGTTGGAAAGTCCGGGTGTGGGAAGACCACATTACTGCAATCTTTGGCACTTATTACCAAGCTCAATGCCAAGTGGTACGAGTGGCGTAAATTGGGATTTCCAAATCGAAATCAGACTTTGGTTGTGTTTGACCCGCACGGGGATTTTGCGGAAGAGTTGGCCCACCATGCCATGTTTGCTGCTGATTTCGGGGCGTTTCCCAAAAGTCCCAATCTGATCTATGTTGACCCGCTCCTCGGTTCGGCTCAGGGCAAGTTTCCGGTACTGAATCCTCTGGAAATATCGGTCAAAAATCCGTCTGCCGATGTGGTGAACTTACGAGCGGAAGTGCTCACGGCTACTCTTAATTCGTTATTTACTCATCATTCCCTCAGTGCCACCATGCAGACTATTTTTCTGCCTTGCTTGCACGTTCTTTTGCGTCGGAAAGGCAGCACGTTATTTGATCTCTTGCGATTTATGAACAGCGCGACCAGTCAGGATTTATGGGAGCAAGGCTGCAAATTGCCGCTTCCCGCCCATCGGCATTTTTTTCAAGTGGCCTTTCGGAATCGTCGTTTCTTTCCGACAAAAGCGGCTATTGCCAATCGGCTTCAACATTTGCTGAATCATCCGGTGTGTGCCCAAGTGCTTGCTTCGGGGAAAAGTACCTTCGATTGGTCGCAAGCTCTGAATTCCGGCAAGACCATTGTGGTGAATGTTGCTCTGGGCCGTTTGGGAGCATTCACTACCGCTTTGTTTCTGAAGTTTTTTACGGCGCTCACTTTGGCGACTGCATTGGAAAGAGTGCAGCGGCCTCAGCAGTTTCGTTGTCCTATTTGGCTGTTTATTGATGAAATGCGCTATGCCGTCTGTCCTCAAATGGAAGCCATTCTCACGGACGCTCGGAAATTTGGTTTGCATTTGGTGCTGGCGTGTCAGGCCTATGGCCAAGGAGTTTCTCCGGTGATGAATTCTCTGATTCTGGGGAATACGGGTATTCATGTCTCCGGTTCATGTGGAGCCGCTTCTCAACAAGCAATGTCTCGGGAAATGGACGTGAAAAAAGGAGAGTTTGCCCATTTAAGAACAGGGAAGTTTCTTCTGAAAAGAGACGGCTTGCCTTCCCAAAAAATCTGTTTGAGCGCGCTTGATGTGGTTCCCCGCCGCACCAAAAAGCATGTGTTCAAAAGGGATTTAGGCCAATTGTCCCCACGAGAACGGCGCAGGGCAAATCTGATGACTCTGAGGCAGTGGGAAAAGTTGTGCCAATTTCAAATAGCTCGGTATTACCGCTTAATTTCACTCCCAAGGGGTTCTCAGACTCGTATAGGAAGCAGTCCGTTTTCTCGGCAGTAATTTTTTCTCTTCTGTATGATTGTGATTTCACCAATTGAACGCCGCTTGCTCTTGGCCTTGGCCGCTTTTCGTTTGCTGACGCACAGCCAAATGTATCGGCTGCAAATTGCTCATTCCAGTTATCTTCGCACGCTGACGCATAAACTCTGCTCGTTTCCGAATCCTGCATATCCGCTGGTCGGCAGGCTCAAAAAAAATCGTTTCGGATGTATGGAGCACATGTTTTTTCTTACCGGAGCCGGAGCGTTGTTTTTGGGAATTGTCCCTGACAAAAAATTGTGGCCTTGCCCTCCGCGACATCGAGAATCGGCCTATGATGATTATTGGCACCGTAAGTATTGTGTGGATTTTCATATTGCGCTGGTACTGGCCTTGCGCCAGTCTGACCTGGCAGAATTGGAACACATCGACCGTTACTATCTGAGCCAGGCTGGCAGCAAAAACGCTGCACATCATTCGGTTTGCGCCCAATCACGGATTGTTTTCCCTGAAGGTCAACAGTTCTTTGTCCCGGATATGAACTTTCTGCTCCAGGGCAAAACAAATTCCTCGATACGGGCACTCTATACCTTGGAAATGATCAATGGCCGTAATACCAAACGAGTATTACAGCAAGTATTCCGTCATACCGAGGCACATGAACAAGGGGCCTTTTCTGCACGGTATGGAATGCAGGTTTCGGCAGTGTTACTCCTGTTTTCCTCAGATCAAGCCTTGGAGGCAGTGCGGCGGCGATTTTTTGAAATTCGCCCGGACGCAAATCGCTTTGCCGCCTTGTTCTATTTTGGCACGGTTGCCAGAATCAATAGGAGCGTGCTTGCTTGCTGGAAAATGGCCGGAAAGGACGCGAAGCAGTATTTTCATTTTGTGACGGGAAAGGCGGTGTAAGAGATTGTTGAATACTCATTTTTGGAAATTTCTTGTGTTGGTATGAACCTGTGGGAACTTCATCGACGCTTTCGGCAATTCGGAGCCATTGAAAAGGGCTGGAGCGGAGCCACCCTCAAAGGGCAAAAGGCCGCTCTGAGCTGTTTTATTCACCGGACAAACATTACCCAACTGCACGAACTCAAAGAGGATACTCTTCGCAATTGGTTTTATGAAGGACGAGAACGATACCAATGGAGTGCCAGCAATTACGGGAATTATTGGCTGTATTTCAAACAATTCTTTGATTGGTGCCTTGATCGTGGATTTTGCAATGAAAATCCCGTACTCGCTATTTCCAAACCGAAAAGAGCAAAATCGCTGCCCCGGAGAATCACCAGCGGCCAAGCTGAAAAGCTCTTATACACTTCGTATTCCATGCCGTGGAGTGCTCATTTTTACCGTCTTCGGAATCATGCCATTATCGCCACTTTTCTGTACAGCGGATTACGCGCAAGTGAACTGCTGAATTTGAAATGTGCTCATGTCAGTCTGGCCGAACGAGAGATATTTGTGGAAAAAGGAAAGGGAGATAAAGATCGTATCGTATTTATTGGCGAAAAATTAAAGATTGCTCTGAAGCCATACCTGGAAGAAGTACACCGGCAAGGTATTGCTTCTCTCTATTTTTTCAGCTCCCTTCGTGGAAACCGTCTGACCTATAAAAACCTCTGGTTGGTGATTCGATCAATCGGCAAAGCGGCAAAAGCTCCGGCTACGTGCCACCAATTCCGACATACCTTTGCGAGCATGTGTATTGAAAACGGATATAATCCTTATGAACTTCAGCTTATAATGGGGCATGAATCATTTCAAACAACGGAAAGGTACCTCAGCCTCACACCGGAAAAAGCAAAAGAAAACTTCCTAAAAATGCCGTCATTTTGATTTGATTTTTTTGCGAATTTCTTGTACCGTTCTGTTGAGCCGAATGGTCGCTCAAGTCTTCTTGGTTTTTCAAAAGTGTTCCGAGAACTTGGCTTCACAAAGCGATGTAGGAGAATGTTTTCGTACTAGGGCCGTCTGTTAACCGACAGGTCACTGGTTCGAATCCAGTCCGGGGAGCCAAAACTGCTTCGTGAAGCCAATAAATTGAAATCTGAGAGAGGGCCAGCGACCATTCGGCAACGCCGATTGGTCGTTTGCTCTTTTGTATTTTCCCTATGGATACGAGACTGAATACATTATTTGAACAATTTTGTTCCGAAAAACTGGTGATCAGAAATTGCACTCCGGCTACTATTGATTGGTATAAAAGGTCGGTAGGTATGTTTTTTAAGAGAATGCCTCATGTAACTACGCTCAGTGATTACAACAGCGACAATATTCGAGCGTTTTTGTATGAAGGCCGTATCAAGTACAAGTGGAAGACGGTAACATTTAAAAGCTATTTTGGGGCACTGCGAGGCTTTGCTTCGTGGTGTGTAAAGCGAAAGCTGTTGCCGGAGAATCCGCTACTGGATATCGAAAGGCCAAAAATGGAGAAGACGATACCAAAGTCGCTCAAAAAAGATCAAGCAGAGGCGTTGCTTGATCATGTCTTTCACAAGAAAACCATATATCGGTTTGAAAGGTATCGAAACCGGGCGTTGTTTGGACTTATGATCTTTGCAGGATTGCGTGTTGCGGAGGTTTTGGCCTTGAAAATACATGATGTGGATTTTCAGGAAAATTCTATTTTCGTTCGCTTGGGAAAAGGCTTAAAAGACCGAACCGTACCATTGCTGAGTCGATTAAAGGTATATCTCCATGAATATATGAAGGAGCGGGAACGTATCCAACGAACAACGCCGTTTTTTATTACTTCTGTGAATGGAGATCGCCCGTTTACTGCGAATGGGGTAAAGAAGGTGGTAGAGTGGCTTCGTCATAAATCGAAAATCTATTTTACTTGTCATGGATTGCGCCACACTTTCGCTACGCAAATGCTCCGAGGAGGCTGTAACATCTATGCCTTATCAAAATTTTTAGGGCATTCGGATATCAGAACCACAACTATTTATCTTTCGGCTTCTGCGGATTATTTACAAAAGGAGATTGTCAAACATCCCATGAACTTCAATGGGACCCATGTATACTCATAGTGATGTTCTGGTAGACATGTTTGACGCTTCAATTCGATTTACTCATGCAACGCCGCTTTCCACCTCCAACCAAACCAACCCGGCGTGGGAGCTTGCCCCTTGAGAGTGACGATACCGTCCCCTTCATCGGGGAAATGGTGATTGTTGGAAAACCTTCCCAGAGCTATGCGAATGCGTTGATAGGTGCGTTTGGCTTCTTTTGTATTGGCCGTTTGGCAAGGGTCGATTTTGAGAGCAATCATGGCAATGGTAGCCGGAGTGTAGAGTTCGTCCTCATTTAATGAATGCAGGATGCGCCCGTATTTCATCGGTCTTCCACTGATTCCCATGTTCGTTCCTCGTGACGAGAGAAACTTTGACTTTGATCAAAGCTTCGATTCTCGCTAGGCTGTGTCATGTCAACGAGTTACGAATTTAATTGGCGATATTATTCGATATCACAACAGAACATCGGCCTTATGGAAATTCTTAAAAAAGTGGTGGAGGAAGCTTGTAGCAATGGTTGACGGAGAATCGCTTCAATCTCTCTGCGACAAGTTTGTCCAGTTGCAGAAGTCAGAGCGCACCAAGCGCGCTTACCGTTGCGATCTGCGGCAATTCCTCGAACATCTTCAACTCACCAAGAAGGGATATCGTTCGGTCACGAGGCGCAAACGGTCAGACTTGGTAGCTGACCTGTCAGAATTTGTGGAATCCTTTGGCAAATACGACATCCACTCTCAGCACCTCACCAATGGAACCACGCTTAACCGCAAACGCTTCACCCTGGTCAAATTCTTTGACTACCTCATTGATATTAAAGATTTTCCCTTTAATCCAGCCCGCAAATTGCCCGTATATCCGGCACGAGAATTCAGCAATACGCCGACACTCAGCAAAGAACAAATCACCAAGCTGATTGCCCAAATGAGTGCAGATCGAACCAAAAGCAAAGCGCATTTTCGGAACTATTTGCTGATAAGTACCTTGTTTCACTTTGCCTTGAGAAGGCATGAATTGGTCAACTTGAAGTGGTCACAAGTCCTTGAACATCCTATTCCGCATTGGCAGGTACGACAAAAGCGCAATCGCATCAAATATTTACCGTTGTTCTCCAAATTCCAAAATCGTTTGGATGAGTTTGTGACATTGCACGGTAAGCCCAGCGACTACATCTTCACACCACTGAAAAACAATCGAACCAAGGATTTGGAAAAACCGCTTTCGACGAATGCGGTACTGCTCATTGTTCAAAAGGTAGCAATGTCTTACCTCAACGGAAAACATGTGCATCCCCATAGCTTTCGCGCTACCTTTATTTGTCTGGCTCGTGATGCCGGAATTCCCAGCAAGACGATCATGAATACAACCGGACAAAAGAACGTCCAAACCCTGGATTATTACGATATTCGCTCACACCTCGAAATCAACGCTGTACATCATATGGCCAATATATTTGTGTGATGGTGAGTTCTAATCTGGCTTCATCTGTGCTACTTTGTATTCACGAATTCGAGTTGCATTTATTGGTGATATCGAATAATATCACAATAGATTTTTTCTTGTTTTTTTATGTCTTCCCAAAAACCACGCGCTTTGCTGGCGGAAGATCATCCGATTTTGCGAGATCTCTACAAAGCATGTCTGGAAGCCTTGGGCTTCCGATGTACCCAAGCAGCACACGGAGCCGCAGCCTGGCAACAGTTTCAACAGTCCCGCTTTGATCTGCTGGTGACCGATCACCACATGCCCGAGATGAGTGGCTTAGAGTTGATTCAAAATATTCGCGCATATGAACGCACACATGCCAGACCGAGAATGCCAATTGTGGCGATGACGGCAGGGCATGGGAAACTTTTGCAACACCTCAAGGACGCAGGCGCGGATGAGGTGTTGACGAAGTTGTGTGTGCCGAGTCACATCAAACAGTTGCTAATTCGGCGGGGATTGATTCCTGCTGGGAATCGTCATTGTCTTCGGGAGGGTATACAACTACATCAAATCACACATTTAAAAAAGTAAACAACAAAGTCTTGCCCTATAGAATGGGACATCATGAGTTCCACTACCGGGTTGAAAGAACTCCTGCAACTGGAACAGTGTATTTTTCTTGGAAGCGCAGGAGTGATTCCCGATGGATTGTTTTCCATGCTGATGGCTTCTCTACTTCCACAAAAAAGATTATTTTGTATGCAGGACATAACGACATCGAATTTCGGATTGAAGTTGAAGCGTACAACGATAACATTTTTCATTTCCGAAAATGCACTGACTGATTGTTCGTGAAATCATCTTGACGAAAAAGGCCCTGTCTCTATATCTTGGCAGGGTCTTTTTTTATTGTATGAAAACCTCAAAGAAAACACTGCTTTTATTCAGCATTATTGCCATTACTATTGGGACGCTCGCTTTTTTTGGGCAAAGATTCTTTGCTTTTCATTACCTTTCTGATGTTCATAGCATGGCCACCGGAGAAAGACTCCGTTGTCATGACTGGGCACTTCTTCAGTTTGAACACCCCGATTCTGAAAATATCCCGTTTCTTCCCTATAGAATGGGACATCATGAGTTTCATTTTCGAGTAAGCGATGTCACTAACGCCACAAGAGATGGTCGAATAACCTTCTTTTCAAAACGACAAAAAGATTCTATTTGGAATCAATTTCACACAGCCGGACTCTCAAAAATCCCACAAAGAGTAGAGTTGTTTTCCGGTCACCATGACATGGAATACAAGATTAATATCGACTCTTCGGAGCCTATGAATTTATATTTTCGCACCTGTACTGATTAGAGCACTTTTCTCTCACTAAGAAGTACGGCAGTTAAATTCCCGAGGTGGTACATTTTCTGCGAATTATAAAAGTCCACATACTACGTGAAAGAAATACCCGCGCTGCAACTGCTTTAACCTGGTTATTCGCGCCACTTTCGCCACTTTGCTTTCAGAGATCGAACCTCGTAAATCCTCCGCACTCAGATCCAATTTTCGGCTTGTGTTGATTACAGTTTTCTCTTCGCGCCCTGTTTGCCTTAAAAATTCAGCCTTGATACGCAAGATGTAATCGCAAACTATACTGCCCCGGACAACGCCATCCTTCCCCCTCCTTTTGCACAATGCTGCGTTGTGCTCTTTGCTGCGCGTCGGCACAACCAGGACATTGTGCAAAGTTTCGGTTCCTGGCCTTCCTCCTGCCCCGAAACCCGTCAGGGGAAGGATTGGCTCATTTGTAGCCGTAATCTGCAGTTGGGAAAAAAACCACCCCCACCCCCACCAACCACCAGCGAGTGCGCCAGCAGAAAAGACCACCGGAGTCCTTTTCCTGTGCCCTCAAACATACGCTTGCAGACGAAGACAATTTTTTTTCAAACCCATTAAAACCAGACAGAATCACAAATCAGGGGTACATGGTTGCCCTACTACTTTGCCCTACATCCTCACCATGTAGGGCAACATGTAGGGTTCCGGCCTTTGAGAACAGCAGGAATCAAGCGGCATTCGCGGCGTTGTGCTCTTGTTGCAGTTGCCGAGCCTCTTCCAAACTGAGGCCCACTTCCAGCGCATACCGCTCTATTTTTTTCAATGCTTCGAGTTGGTCAAACCCTTCTTCAGCTCGCTTTCGCTGCCCCAAATACTCCGCTTTACAGCGCCAGATGTAGTCACAGACCATTTGGAAATGCACTCTGCGTTTGGCCGGATTAAAGCCCGGATTAATGTAGCCACCAGTGACCCCACCTTCAAAGGCATGATTGAGAGAACGCTTCACCTTGAGGAAATCCAAACCCACTTCATCGGCAATGGAGGCAAAGGTACGGCGGCAGGCATGGACGGCAAAAGGCATTTGCAATCGTTCACTGAGCTGTTTGGCCAAAGCTCCGTACTGCGTCATGGGTTTGTGCAGAGAAGAAGCAGACGGAAAGACAAAGGGACTCACGGTGTTTCGTTGGTGTTGGAGTTTTTGAAACAGTTCCAAAGCTGCTGACGACAACGGAATCAGATGATCCCGTTTGTTTTTCGTTCCCTGAAAACCGAATTTTTCATCTGCTACTCGTCCGGGCAAGGAAATCACCTCCTGTTCCAAGTCGATATATTCCCAGCGCAAGTTTTTGGCCTCAATACCCCGCATTCCCGTAAACAGACACAAAAGCACCAGATGACAAAATCTGACAATCAGTGGTGACGCAGTGGGGTTTCTCTCCGCCTCTGCTGCCCAGACCTCTACGGTCACCACAAATTTGCCAAGATGAGCAGCCGGAATAATAATTCGTTGTGGCTGATCTTTTTTGATATGTTGCAGCATTTGCCGGGCCAGAGGCACTGGATTTTCCTTCAAAATGCGCTGTTGGTGGCCATCGAGAAACAAGGGCGTACACGTCGTCCAGATATTATTGAAGACCTTCAGAAACTCAAAACAGCGTTCCCTCGCCGTTTTCCTGATCTCGTGAAACTGCTCCACCAGCATTTCCGGAGTAATGGCCGTGAGACACTGCTTCTTCCAGGCCGTGGGAAAATGATTGCGGACTTCTTCCCGGTATTTGGCCAAGGTGCGAGGACTCAAAGCAGCCTTCACCGCAAAAAATTTGTCGAGAGCTTCCGCCACCAACACTTTTTGCGTTGGGCAATCTCCTACTTGCTGCTGTTTGACCTGCCGAGGGTCAAGACCCTTTTCGCAGAGATTGGCCAGTTTGCGCGCTTCCTGCCGGGCTTCGTCAATAGAAATAGCCGGAAATGCCCCAATGGTAATCGTGATCGGCGATCCTTTGCGCCCGGAAATCCGTTTCTCAAACTGAAACGTAGACCGTTTACGGCCCACAGTAAATTTGAGTCCGGAGACTTCCGTATCGTGTAAGGTCACTTTCTGCTGCGCCTGAATCAAACCTGTGAGCAGAGTTTTATTGAATCGTTTCTTTTGAGCCATGATGTTCTCCTTCTTTTCAAAAGTGATGAAGGAGAAAAGCGCTTTTCTCAGCCGACATCCCGCCGACAAATCCAGTCTATATCCCGTGAAATGAAAAGCAAAACCCGGGCATCCGGCGCTGTTTTACATAGCATAATATCTTGGAAATAGTGAAGTTTTGAGCAATCGGGATGAGTGATGATGTATCGAGAGGAGGGGGAGGGAAGGCCCCGTTGGGGCTGGTGCTCGGGAACCCCCGACAACCAGGGTTGCGTCGCCTCCGGCTCCTTAACCCTTCGCTGAATTGTGTCGTCCCTTCAGGACGCCCGCTGGTGGTGGACCTCCGGTCCACGTTTTTATGTATGGTGGTCCAAGCATACGGTTGGCCATCCCTTCAGGATTGGCCGCGAACGGTGAACCATTGAACATTCGGTTGACCGCGATGATGCCCACCCCAACATACCGCAAAGCAGGGATGGGCACGCCCCGGCTCGCGCTGAAGGTTCGAGCGGCGCCGGGAAAAGCTTCTCGCGGGCAACCTCCAACCAAGCATCCCCCGTGAGTGGGGGCGTTTCAACATCGCCAGGTTTGGGGTTGGGACGGCGCGGGGTATCGGTCCCCCTCGCGTGATGCCCACAAAAAAACGCCGGGTGGCTCCTTTCGGGAAACCACGCGGCGTTCGTTTTTTCGAGACGACGCCTCGGTTTAGAACTGGACCTTCATGAAGGCCTTCAGCCGGTAGTGATCGAATTCCGCCTCCGAGGTGGAAATCGGAACGTGCACGTGCGGCACGTCGATCTGGGCCGTGGCCGGCGTGAATTCGACCACCTGGCCGTTCTCGCCGCGGAAGAACCGCGGATCGTAGGTGCCGTCGATCCACTGCGCGTTCAGGCCGAACTCCATGCCCGACAGGAAGTACTTGATGATGAGCGCCACCTTGTCGCGCTCGTGATCGCCGGTCATGTAGTTGATCCAGCCGAACTCCGGCTCCCAGGACTCCATCCAGGCCGGGGTGACCTCGACGGTGCCGTCGAACAGGTCCACCTCGTAGTGCTCCAACCACACTTCGACGAAGATGTCTTCGGTCACCTGGCTGCCCAGGCTGGCGGCGATGGTCGTGTAGTCGGCCTCGCGATCGTCGTAGTTGACGTGCTCGACCGTGGTCAGCCGATAGGCGTCGTCAAGGAACTGGGGATCGGTGACGCGCTCGTCCTCGTCGTCGATGACCTTGTACTTGAACTTGAACTCCAGGCCATCACCCACTTCGAAGATGTAGGAGCCCTTGACCAACATGATGGTCGTTTCCTTTTCCTGGTAGGGCCCGAAGGGCGACCGCCAGTCGCCACCCACGCCCCAACTGTGAACGCCGTCCACGGTGGGGTACAGGCACGGGGTGCCGCCACAGTTCTGCCAGTTGCTGTTGTAGTCGACGAAGGTGAATTCGGCTTCCATCTCCAGGTCGCCGATGGCCCATTTGGGCACGATCGTGAAGCCCTTCCAGCCGGCGACCGATTCGGCCATCGACTCGTCGAAGTCGGTGAAATCGTTGTCCGCCGCGAGGCTGATGACCTGGTGGGCGTTGCCGTCCCAACCACCGTAGCCGATGCCCGCGCGGGAACTGCCGCGATCGTTGGAACCGATGTTGTAGTCGGGGCGCGACCAACCCCAGGCGCCGTCGTGACCCTCGGTCAACAACACGTCGCTTTCGCGACGGGCCGCCATCACCGACATGTAGGAGGCGCCGAAGTCGAAGTACTCGACGTTGATGGTGAGCACGTCGAACAGGTCGTTGAAATCGAGGTTGACCTTGACCGCCGTGTCCTCGTCGTCACCCAACAGGGTGGGGTTGAAGCGCACGAAATCGCCGTCGCCGTTGAAGGTGGTCGCGAACTCGGAGCGGTAGAAGGCCCCGGCCAGGTCCACGTAGTCGCTGGGCGACCAGTTGAACTTGAACCCGACGATCGAGTTGCGGTAGCGCTGGGTCAGCTCGACCCCGTCGCGGTTGTCGGGATCGGTGGCGTCGATCTCCTGGTCGTTGATGTACTCGAAGATCCCGGTCACGTCGAAGTCCTTGCCGGAATCGTATTTCATCTGAACCGCATAGGCCGCGTCCATCTGGTGCAGGTCGCCCGTCGAATAACTGGGACCGGCCCACAACTTGGGCAGGCTCACCCGCGCGAAATCCCAGCGAAACTGCTTGCGGTCGGGCTCGCTGCCCTGAATCAGGATACCGCTGACGTTGTCGCGGTCGATGTAGCGGATCTTGCCGATGGTGAAGGCATCGAACTGACCCCAGTCGTTGGAGCCGATCACGGCCGAATCGATCCAGCGATAGCCCGGCGTGACGCGCACGTAGGCACCACGGAATTTCATGTACTGGGCGGAACGGGGCTCGTTCTCGTCGTCGGCGAAACCGCCGCCGTTGGTCCAGAAGTTCCGGTCGAAGCGGGCCTTGAGGCGCCCGCCGATCTCGATTTGGCGCGAGACCTTGGAGCGGAACATCAATTCGAATTCGGTGCCCTGGCCCTGGTCGCCGTTGCCGAATTCGGAGTTGTTGTAGAGCGCGGTGTTGGTTCGACGGTTGCCGTCGAGGAATTTGGTGTAGATGTTTCCGAAAAATTCGATGCCTTTCTTGTCCTGGGCAGAAACGAATGGGGCGATGAGAAGCACGGCCGTAAACCAAAACGTACATGCACGATAATTCATGGATCGTCTCCTTATGTACCTAAATCGAGCGATTCTTGGCGGCGCTCTCGCACAATCTGTTGGGCTGCAACGTATCGCGGCGATGCTCGACGTACTTTCCGAGTACGCCTCCGGAATGCCGGACCACGCTCGCCCCAACACGTTTCGCACCAACATCTTGCACGATCACATCCATCCGAATCGCACACTTTAGGTTGTAATCTTCGACCGTCACTTGGCGGATATCATGGTCAGCACGGCCTGCTTGCCGTTGCCTTCCTCGTCGCAGGTGTGCTTCAGCATGTCGTACTGAGCCTGCTTCTCGCTGTCGTCACCCTTGCCGGAACCGGCCAGGATGTCCATGACGTGGGGATCGCAATCGCCGTCGTTGCCACCGCCGAAACGGTGCTGCCCTTCGTATTCGTTGACCTTGCGGGTGAGCAGGTCGCTCTTGGCGGGAAAGCCTTCGTTGGACTGGACCACGACCTGATAACGCCACGACTCGGGTTCGCCGCCGCCCAGATCGGCCAGTTTGACCTTGCCGCTGATGGTCTTGCCCTTGCCGTTGGTGCGCCCCGGCACCAGGATGTCGCCGTAGACGTCGGCCGCCTTCTCCTTGGCTTCGGAGGTGACGCGCGATTTGGATTGCGGCGAAAGAATGACGACCTTGTCCCAGGCGTGCTCTTCGCTGAACTTGAGATTGTTGCCGGGCAGGCCGTCGGTATGGCCGGATCCGGCCTTGCCGTCGGTATCGATGTAGATGAACACCATCTGCACCGCGAAGCCGACACCCATCCCCCATGGGTCGTCCAACTTGGCGGCCATGGAGACGCTGAACTCCACGTTCTTGCCCTTGTGTTTGACTTCCAGTTCGGTCAGGTCGAAGGACCCGGCCTTGTACACGGCATCGGTGGGGTAGACGTAGTTTCCGGGTCCGTTGTCGTCCCCGGTCGGATCTTTGAAGGTAATGGGGCCGGCCCAGGCGAAGCCCATCAGGCACAGCACCAGGAAACTCGAAATTGTCTTGCTCATGTCAACCATTCTCCTCTTCCATTCAGGAATTTGCTTGGTATGTGTGAAAGGCAAAGCGACTCGCTCCAATCCCCCGATCGCAACGCTCTCTTCCCCTTCGCGTTCCTAGCCTTTGACACCTCCGGCAGTCAGCCCCGAAACCAGGTACTTCTGCGTGTACATGAACAGAACCACCACGGGAATCGAGACGATGATGGAACCGGCGGCAAAATAGCCCCACTGCGTTGCATGCTCGCCAACGAAAAATTTCAAGCCCACCGGTGCGGTGTACATCTTCTCGGACTCCATCAGGAGCGAGGCGATGATGAACTCGTTCCAGCCGGTCATGAACGAGAACAACGCGGTCACCGAGATGGCGGGCTTGGCCAGCGGTAAAATGATGCGGAAAAAAATCATCGATCGAGAGGCGCCGTCCATGATGGCCGACTCCTCGATTTCTATGGGAATGGTGTCGAAGTAACCCTTGAGCATCCAGACGCAAAAGGGTATCGCGGTCGTCGTGTACACCAGCACGACGCCGAGGTAGTTGTTGCCCAGGCCGAGCCACTGCACGACGATGATGTAGAGCGGCACCATCATCAGCGTCCCGGGGAACATCTGGGAAACGAGAAAGGACATCAGCCCGGTGCGCCGGCCCGGAAAGCGGAAACGGGAAAAGGCGTAGGCCGCGGTACAGCTCAGAAACACGCCCAGCAAGGTGGTCATGGCGGCCACGATGGCGCTGTTGCCCATCCACACCAGGAAGTTTTTCTGGGTGATGACCTCGACGAAATTGGTGAGGGACACCTGCTCCGGCCAGGGGATGACCGCCTTGAGCCGATCGAAGAAGGTGGGATCCTTGGGCACGTGGCGAATCACCAGCAACTGCCGCCCCGAGAAGGCGATGGTACAGACCCACATGATCGGGTAGATCGTGAGCAGGGTGAACCCCATCAGAATGATGTGCAGGAAGATTTGCGGACTCTCGTCCTTCATCGAGCGACTCATGCGTTGGCCTCCGCGGCCTTGCCGGCCTTGCTCTGGAAGATGCCGTAGATCAGCAGGATCGCGAAAATCACGGTGGAGTAGGCGGCCGAGTAGCCGTACTGGTAGTTCTGGAAGGCCAGCTTGTAGGCCTTGGTGATCAGGATCTCGTTGGATCCGCCCGGGTCTCCCCCGCTGACCAGGTAGATCACGTTGAACATGTTGAAGGTCCAGACGACGGACAAAATGACGGCGGGCGTCAGGGTCGGCTTCAGCGAAGGCAACGTGATGTAGCGGAACTGCTGCCATTTGCTGGCGCCGTCCAGCCTGGCGGCCTCGTACATGTCGGAACTGATCGACTGCAATCCGCCCAGGCAGGTGACCATCATGAACGGGAAACTCAACCAGCCGTTGGTCATGACCCCGGTCAGGAACGAGGTGAACACCGAATCGAACCAGGCCAGCGGTTCACCGCCGAACATCTGGATGATCTGGTTGATGGGTCCCGATTCCTTGTTGAACATGCCCTTCCAGATCAGCGAGGTCACGTAGTTGGGAATCGCCCACGGCAGGATCAGCAGCCCGCGGTACAGGGGTTTGAAGCGCAGCCGTTTGTTGTTCAACAAAAGCGCCAGGGTCAGTCCGACCGAAACCCCGATGGTCACGTTGCAGATGGTCCAGGCCACGGTGATGAACAGCGTCCAGTAGAAGTTCTCGTAGTTGAAGTTCCAGCCGGTCTCGCTGGTCTGGATCAGGTTGAAATCACCGAGGATTTCGATGTAGTTGTTGAGCCCGATCCAAATTTCGACGAGGGTCTTGTCGGTGTTGTAGATGTTTTGATCGGTGAACGACAGGGCGATGCCGTAGGAAAAGGGGAAAAACACCAGGACCAGCATGCCGATCAGCGCGGGCAGGGTGTACACGTAGGCTTCGCGGTTGTCGACCAGGGTGCGCCAGAGCAGCGCCGCCCCGCCGAAGCCGAAGAAGAACAGCAGCGCGAAGGCGAGACCGGCATTGCCGAAGAAGGCCAGCCCCAGGCGGTTGGCGACCGCCTCCTGGGCGCGGTCGACGCCGATGTACAATTCCCCGTCGAAACTGATGAACGGATGCGGTCGCCCATAGAGATCCAGGTCCCAGGTGTTGCGAAACGGCAGTTCCAGGCCCAGTTCCATCTGGGTACCGACCTGGGCCACCGCCCCGCGAGTTTCCATGTAGCGCGCCGCCAGGTTCTGCTCGAAGGTCAGGTGTTGACGCCCCAACTGGATCAGGTGGTAGTTACCGAAGGCCACCAGGCCGGTCGCCAACAGCAGGCAGGCGGAGACCATCAACCCCCACATCCCGTTTGCGTCGTCCTCGTCCCGGAACTTGGCGAGCACCAGGTTGCCGATCAGGTACAGCAGCGCGGGAATGAAGGCCAGCAGCAGGGTCGGCCACCAGGGCAGGGGCTGCAGCTCGAGCCGTGGTCGCGAAAGGACCTCCACGTATCCTGCCACCCGATCGGGCTTCGATTTGGGGAAAAACGGAACGGCCAACTGTACCGCGCCGTCGGGTCGCCACTCGATCATGACCTCTTCTTCGCGCGCCAGTTGCTCCTGACGGTTGGTGTCGATATTGGCCCGCAGCAACTGACCGCGATCGTAGAGCGCCTTTTCGGCGCGCTTGAGACGACGCGGCGCGGCGCCGTGTTCGGCATCCTCGGGGAAGGAGGAAGCCAGCAAACGCGAACCGGAGAGGCGCAGCACCCGCACGGCCTCCACTTCTTCGGCGGCCTCGCCCCAGCGTGCCGCGATCCGCAGATAGGCCTCTTTCGATTTCTTGTCGATGGTTTCCTGGGCACCGACCAAGTCGGCCAGCGCACTGGCGCGCACCGTGGCGTGGCGCACCAGGATGCGCTTGGTTTTGTCCTTCAGGGCGCCGTGAGCGAACCAATGCCCCAGTAGCGCGGCCACCAGCCCTCCGACCAAAAGTCCCAGTGTGACCCGAACGACGTTTTTGGACATGTTTGACTTCCTTCTCCCCGATCGTCACGGCCGGCCCACGGGCCCGCGTCGCGACATGCGAACGCCGTTATTGGCCGCGCAGTTTTGCTACCGCTTTTTCGACCTGCACCTGAGCCTTGTCCATGGCGGCCTTGGGATTGGCCGTGCCCTTGACGATGGTGTTCATGGCCGTGGTGGCGGGCGACCAGAAAATCGACATTTCCGCCAGGTTGGGCATCGGTTCGGCTTGTTTGCCCTGCAGCAGGAAGACCTTCATGATCGGGTCGTGGAGAATCTTGGGGCTCTTGTAGACGTTGCGGTTGGCCGGCAACTGACGTCCTTCGACCGCCATCACGGCCGCGGCCTCCACCCCGGTGAGGTAGTTGATGAAGTCGAAGGCCTCTTCCTTGTGCTTGGAAGGCGCCGCCACGTAGAGACCCTCGATGGTCATCCAGGGCCGCATCGGTGCACCGCCGGCCTCGTCGATGGTGGGCAGGACCGCCAGCCCGTAATCCACGCCCGACTCGATTTCGCCCAGAAACCAGGGACCGTTGAAGATCATGGCCGCCTTGCCTTCGTTGAACAGCGAGGTGATCAGGGCGGTGGAAGGCTCGCCCGGCATGATCTTGTCATCCTTGTACCACTTGAGCATCAACTCGATGGCCTTGAGGTTTTCGGGTCGGTTGATGGTCGCCTTGGGGCCGGGTTCGAAAACGCCACCACCGAAGCCGTTCATCAACGCGGCGTGGTAGAAGTAATCGGAATAGGCGTAGGCCAGTCCGTATTGGCCGATTTCGGCGTTGGTGTGCTTCTTGGCGAGGGCCACCAGTTCACCGGTGGTCTTGGGCGGCTTGGTAATCATCTTCTTGTTGTAGATCAAGGTGATGCACTTGAAGTTGAACGGCAGGCCATAGACGATGTCGCGGTAGGTGACGGCCTCGAGCGTGCGCTCCAGGAAACGCTCGCGAATCTCGTCGTCCACGTAGAAATCGATCGGTTCGACCGTGTTCCCGGCCTCGATCCAACCACCGAGGCGGTCCTGGGCGAAGATGAACACGTCGGGGCCCTTGCCACGCGGCACCGCGGCCGTGATCTTGTCGGCGTAGGCGTCGTAGGGCACGGCCAGCGTCTTCACGGTCACGCCGTCCCCGTTGCTTTGGTTGAACTGTTGGACGACCTTTTCGAAGGCCGCCTTTTCCTTACCGCGGTAGGCGTGCCACACCACCAGTTCGGTCGCCGTCAGCGGCACGGTCAGCCCGACGAGGGCCGTCAAAAACAGAATCGCGAGGGTTCGAGCAGTTCCGGTAGTCATCGTCGTTCACTCCAAATGTTCCACTGTATCTGTGATCCGTGATTTCTGGGTTCCAGTCGCTCCGGTACGCGCGGCCCGGGCGACGGGGCGTCGCCTCGGTGCCCGACCTTCAGGTCAATCGCAATTCCGTTTCGGGATCGAAGAGATGGAGCCCGTCGCAACGTGCACTGAGTTTGAGGGTTTCACCGGTTTCGGGAATGTGGTGGGGATGCAGCTTGGCCACGATGCGGTCCTCGCCGGAACGGCCGTGCAGGATGACCTCGTGGCCCAGGGGTTCCACGACCTCGACCTTGCAGGAAATCTCGGCGTTGGGTACTTCGGGTTCGGGATTGGAACCGATGTGCTCGGGTCGCAGGCCCACCATGATCTTGCGGCCCCGATGACGCTGTCCCAGGTTGCCCAGCTCGCCCTCGAGCGGCAGGACCAGCGTGGCGGTCTCGACGGCCGAACCGTCCTGTTTGACAGTGCCCGCCACGATGTTCATGGGCGGCGTGCCGATGAAGCGGGCCACGAACAGGTTGCGCGGCGTCTCGTAGAGATCCAGCGGCGTGCCCACCTGCTGCACGTCGCCGCCGTTGAGCACCGTGATGCGGTGACCCATCGTCATGGCCTCCACCTGATCGTGGGTCACGTAGACCGAGGTGATCTGAAGCCGCTTCTGGAGGCTGCTGATTTCGGCGCGCATCTGCACGCGCAGCTCCGCATCCAGGTTGGAGAGAGGTTCGTCGAACAGGAACACGCTGGGTTTCCGCACGATGGCGCGCCCCAGGGCGACCCGCTGGCGTTGCCCGCCCGACAACGCCTTCGGCTTGCGATCCAGCAGGTCGATCAAGCCCAGGGAGGTCGCGGCTTCGTCGACGAGCTTCTTGATTTCGGCGGCCGGCACCTTGCGTACCTTCAGGCCGAACGAAATGTTTTCGCGCACGGTCATGTGCGGATAGAGGGCGTAGCTCTGGAACACCATGGCCACGTCGCGGTCCTTCGGGTGCATGTCGTTGACGATGCGGTCTCCGATCTTCATGGTGCCCTCGGAGATGTCTTCCAGGCCGGCGATCATGCGCAGCACCGTGGATTTGCCGCAGCCCGAGGGACCCACCAGAACCATGAATTCCTTGTCGCGGATCTCCAGGTTCAGGCCCTCGATGACCGAGACCGAACCGTAACGTTTGCAAAGATCCGTCATTGTAATGCCTGCCATAAGCTTCACCCGTTTCTCTCGAGGATTCTTCGTTCTCCAATGGGTCGGCGAGGTCGGGGACGCCCGCACGGCGGCATGGCGGTTCCTATCGAAACGTCCTCGTGCGATCGACCGGGCTCGTCCCGATCCAAATCCCGCCGCGCCTGCCTGTCCGTGCTTTCTAGCTCTCGCATACCATCTCCAGGGTTCGCGTCAGTCGCGCCCCGCGATCACTCGGGCGCCCAACGGTGGCACGGCGAAGTGCAGCTTGCCGTCGGCGACCTCGACCGGTGCTCCGGACAGCAGCCCGCGTGCGGCCGGTTTCGTCCATGATTCGGGTTTGGCGACCACTGCGGGCGCGGGTACCTTGCCGCGATTGACGGCCACGACGACCGGCCCCTGCGAGGTCGCATCGCCCTCCGCCGGGGTGCGCGCGAAGACCAACAGGTCGCCCGCCGTATGGAGCTCCTGGTAACCGCCGACGGCGAGAACCGGATGTTCGCGTCGCAACCGGATCAGCTCGCGATAGAACCGCCGCATGTCCTCGTCGCGCGCGACCCCCTTTCCGGGCTTGATGTCGCGGGAGCCCCAGGGCATGTCGGAGCGGTTGTCCGGCCAATCTCCACCCAGTCGGCCGACCTCTTCGCCGTAGTAGATCGTGGGCAGGCCCACGCTGGTCAACTGCAGTGCAACCAGCAGTTTGAAACGCGCCTTGTCGCCACCGAGTTGGAACAGGGCGCCTGGCACGTCGTGGGACGAAAGGTAGTGCGCCAACTGGTAGCCCGGCCGCACCCGATGGCGTTTCATCAGGTACCGACTGAAGGCGATCGTGCGGCCGCGACCCTGCACGAACGCCAGCGCCGAGCCGACGAAGCTGAAATCGAAACCGCCGTCCATTTCGTCGTGTTCGAACCAGTCGTCGAGCACCTTGTAGTCACCGCCCCACACCTCGCCGAGCAGGAAGAAGTTCTCGCCCAACTCGCGATCGCAGCGGGCACGATGCTCGCGCCAGAATGGGTGGTCCACGTGCTTGACGGTGTCCAACCGGAACCCGTCCAGGCCCACCCGTTTGGCCAGCCCCAGGTGCGCCTTCATCAGGTAGTCGGCGACCTCCGCCTTTTCCGTCTTGAAATCGGGCAGCCCCGACAGGCAGGAAGTCAGGTCGTCGTCACCACAGGGACTTTCCCGCCGGCCGGTTCGCAACCAGTCGTTGGCGTGATCCTTCTTCAGGTAGGCCGCACCGTAACCGCAGTGATTGTAGACGACGTCCAAAACCACCTTGATCCCGCGCCGGTGGGCTTCATCCACCAGCTTCTTCAGCTCGGCCTCGGTCCCGAATCGATCGTCGATCCGATAAAAATCATCGGCCCAATAACCGTGGTAACCCCAATCGGGAAAACCGACTCCGTCCACATAGTGGTCGATGTTCTTGACCACCGGCGTGATCCATACCGCCGTGATGCCCAATTCGGCCAGTTCGTCCAGTTGCCGGGTCAACCCGACCAGATCGCCTCCGTGGAAGGTGCCCTTGGCCTGGATGTCCACATCGCGGTTGTTGCCGGGATCGCCGTCGGCAAAGCGGTCCAGGACCACGAAGTACAGCACGTCGTGGGACCAATCGGTCGTCGGTACCGGTGTGCCGCGCGGTGGCGGCCGATCGGAGGCGAGCGAACCGCAGATGGAAAGCGTGAGGAAGGAAAGCAGAGCCAGTCGCCCGAGTCGCCGCGAATACGTGCGCAACCACGGACACCGGACGGAAGCCCGGTCTTTCGGTAGATAGTCGAGGAGCATCATACAGGATATATCCCAGAAAAAATCAAGTCTGTAGACAGGGCCGCCCGCCCAGCGCGAAGCCCGGGTACAAGGAATGCTCGGAAATCCCCGAAGGATTCCATAGGACGGCCGTGAAACCTGACAAGATACCAATCGAGTAGCGAACGAAAGCAATATGTCCCCGCCAAACAGACGGACGGAGAACGATAGATTCCGAGAATCAAGATGAGAGATCGTTTTGTGGAATCAGTAATTAGTGCGCCTATTTTTAGCACGTGGTTCACAACCAGAGCAACAGTTTGATGGGTCTTTTTTTCCCAAAGCGCCAGGTTCGCCGAACCAGCGAAATTTGCCGAAGGGCACTTAAAAAGCCATTCACGAGGATACCCTTGGTTTCCTTTCATAAATCTGGGATTTTCAATATTTTAATTACATGAAAGCATCAAATCGCGTTGGATTCTTTCACAGCTCCCATGGCATACTTTTCCACCGGTGCTCATCCGGAAACCGCGGTTTTCACAACCGTTCACCTGAACCACGGTCGGCTGTTCAGGATATCGCGCCTCGGGTTCACGCCCTTCCAAAACCGCGTGACCCAAGCCCGAACGGCGGTGGCGAGGCCTCGCCGGTCCGCCGATTCGCGGGGGCACCGGCGATCGCCGCCCGGATCGAGGAGGTACTGCCTCTTGAATCGATCGAAAGATGACCGGTAGAATGTGCCCATCTCCCCTTGGTTTTGACAAACCGCGGCAACCGCAAGGCCCTCCGCCTCGGCGTTCCGGTCGAAACCCATCCCCTCCAAAGCCTGACCCGGACAACCGGAGTTCCACTTCGCGGTCTTCGCACCGGTGCGACCCATCGCGAAAATAAGCTCCCCTCCAGAGCCTACCGATACGGTTCATGGCGTGTAACTCGAAAAGAATGTAGTGGGTGGCGGATCGCGGAACCCAAACAGGAGAAAGGATCTCATGAAAATTCTGATTGCGGCCGCGGAAGCGGTACCCTTTGTCAAAGTCGGCGGTATGGGTGATGTGGTCGGCTCGCTGCCCAAGGCACTCCATGCGTTGGGGGTCTCGGTGCGCGTCATCATGCCGGGCTACGGCTTCATCGACAAGAAGGCTTTCGACTTGAAGGTCGCTTTCACCTTCGACTACCGCTACCGAGGCGAAACGGTCCAGGTCGTGATCTACCGAACCCAGCGAGCCGGCGCCGAATTTTTCTTCGTGGAAGCCAAGCCCTGGTTCGGCGAGCAGTCGACGGTCTATTCCCCCGATTCGGAATGGGATGTCCCGCGCTTCACCCTCTTCAGCCGTCTGGTCCTGGAGACGATGTCGCGCATGGCCCAAACGGACGACTGGACGCCGGACGTGCTGCAGGTCAACGATTGGCACATGGGTCTGCTGCCGCTTCTCCTGAAGGTCGAGCACCAGGCCGACCGCTGGACCAAGACGGCCAGCCTGTTGACGATCCACAACTCGGCCTATCAGGGCGAGAACGCCGGCAACTACATCGAGGACCTCGTGCCGAAACGGAACCATCCCGATCTCCTCGACCTGGAACTGGAAGACAACTTCCTCGCGATCGGTGTGGCCTATGCGGACAAGGTCAATACCGTCAGCCAGGGTTTCGCGGACGAAATCAAGGCCACCACCAAACCCAAACCCCTGGAGGTTCTGCTCCAGCGCCGAGGCGACGACTTCGTCGGAATCCTGAACGGCCTGGACTACGATCAGTGGGATCCCCAACGCGACAAACACATCCACCGCGACTTCCACGCCAGCCAATTGGAAACCCAACGATTGCTTAACAAAAGATTTCTACAATCGTCGAGCGGTCTTCCCCTCGATGACGAAGCCCTGTTAATTGGCATGGTGACTCGGCTGGTTCCCCAGAAGGGAGTCGACCTGGCCCTCGACGCCTTGGAACGGCTCTCCCAAGACCGTCCCTGGCAACTGGTCGTCCTCGGAACCGGATTCGACGCTTTGGAAAAGCGCCTGCTGGACATCGAAGAGAACCGGCAACCCGACGTGCGCGCCATGTTGCGGTTCGATGAAAAAGTGGCGAGAGACATCTACGCAGGCTGCGACCTTTTCCTCATGCCGAGCCGGTTCGAGCCCTGTGGCATGGGCCAGATGATGGCGATGCGATACGGCGCGCTTCCGCTGGTCCACCGAACCGGCGGATTGGCGGACACCGTGACGGCGCCCACCGAGGATCCCGATCAGGCGACAGGATTCGTTTTTGATAAACCCGAGGCAGAAGCCCTGAAAGAGTCCCTGGAGACCGCCCTGAAAATCTACAATGAGGCGCGCGACACCTGGCGCCGCATGCAACGCACCGCGATGGCACGCGATTTCTCCTGGAGCGCAAGCGCCCGCTCCTATCTCGACCTTTACCGAATGACCGCCAGGATACGCGAGGGAGCACATTCGTGAAAGTGAAAGCGATCGTTTTGGCCGGTGGACGGGGTACCCGCTTGGCCCCCCTGACGCTCAAACGCGCCAAACCCGCAGTCCCCTTTGCGGGCAAGTACCGAATCATTGACTTCACTTTAAGTAACTGTGTCAATTCCAATATCTTCGACATTCTCATCATTACCCAGTACCGACCCCACAGCCTCAACGAACACATCCGCAACGGGCGCCCCTGGGACCTGGATCGCGGATTCACCGGCGGCGTTCACCTACTCCACCCGTTTCAGGGCCTGAAGGAAAAGGATTGGTACGCGGGCACCGCCGACGCCGTCCTGCAGAATCTCAACTTCGTGCGTCACGGCGTGCCCGACCTGGTGCTGGTGGTCAGCGGCGACCACGTCTACAAGATGGATTACACCAAGTTGATCCGCTTTCACCAATCTCACGGCGCCGATGCCACGGTGTGCACCGTCCACGTCCCGCTGGACCAGGCCAACCGGTTCGGCATCCTGGAAGTGGGCGAAGAGCAGCGCATCGAAGCCTTTATCGAGAAACCGGAGGACCCGCGCTCAACCCTGGCCAGCATGGGCGTTTACTTGTTCAATTACAAGGCTTTGGAGCGGGCACTCATCGACGACGGCGACCGCCGCGATTCGTCTCACGACTTCGGTCGCGACCTGATTCCCCACATGCTGCGCGGCGGCACCGACATCCGCGCCTTCCCCTTTTCCGGGTATTGGGTCGACGTGGGCATGGTCGACACCTATTGGCAGGCGCAGATGGATCTCTTGCGCCGTCCTCCGGCCATGGATCTCAACGACCGCAACTGGGTCATCCACACCCGCAGTGAAGAGCGTCCGCCGACCCGGATCGCACGGGGCGCGGAGGTCGCCAACAGCCTCATCGCCAACGGGGTCGTGATTTCCAAGGACGCCATCGTGGAGGACTCGATCTTTTCACCCGGTGTCTTTGTCGGTCCCGGCGCCCGAATTCGCCAATCGGTTCTGCTGAGTGACGCCCACATCGGCGCCGAATCGGTGGTCGATCGCTGCATCATCGACAAGATCGTGGCCACGGGTGAACGCTCCACCATCGGCCGTATCGAGGAAGGCGACGGGCTGGGCATCACCTGCATCGGAAAGAGCACCCATCTTCCACAAAACCTGGTGGTCGGGCGCGGCGCTCGAATCGGTACCGATCTGACCCCGGAAGATTTCGCGGTGTTCGAGAGCGGTACGGTTCCGGACCATGCGCGAGTCGGTTTCGAACCGGGGAGATCGAAGCTGTATTGAGCCGGCGTCACAAACGAAAAAGCCGGCAAGCGCGAGGCCTGCCGGCGTGATTCGAGCCGCGGTCGCAACAAGGGCGACCGCGGTGGGATCGGCTCAGCGGTGAGCCGCGGTATCGATTTTCAAACCGTACCGGGTCACACTGTAATCGGTGACCAGGACGACGCGAATGGTGTCGCCATCGACCAGCGCCCAGCCGTCGGTGCGCCCGAAAGCACTGCCCGAACCACCGGAGATCAGGTTTCCGGAGACCTCGTAGATCATCTGATCGCTGGCGTTGAAGATGCGCACGAAGTCGTAGTTGCTCTCGGTATCCAGACGATCGAAATGAACGCCGACCTCCGAAGCGCCCGGCTGGCTGAAGGTGTAGGTGTAGGTCTGGTTGTTGGCGTAGTTGTGCGGCGACTCGCGCAGGAAGGCGTCGTCGTAGACCCAATCGCCGCCGGAGCTACCGGAGGACCAGGTGGCGCGAAGCGTTCCGGAGGAGGCCTCGTAGCCGTGGACCAGCACGTGCCAGGCCCCGGATGCCGGGTTGCTGAAGGTCACCGATTCGTCGGAACCCACCTCGTAGGGCGCCTTGAACTCGCTCTCGTTGTGCGAGCCGGAATCGCCGGGCCAGTTGATGGTCGCGCGCTTCACGTAGAGGTCGGCATCGCCGCTACCGCTGATGGTGACCGTCAACTGCGTGGTTCCGGCCGGCAGGTTCAGGGTGTAGCGAACCACATCGTCCTTCGCGAGGTTGAAGTTGACCGGCACGTCGTTGGCCAGGTCACCGGTGCCGCCATCGCCGCCATCGCCGCCGTCACCGCCGTCACCGCCGTCGGTACCGCCACCGAAGCCCCAGGCGGGAGCGACCCATTCGGGGTTGTCGACATAAGGGTTGCGGTTGCCCTGGTACTGCGCGACCAGGTCGTTGCGCTGCAGCTCGTCCCCATCGACGGGATCGGCCAGGTGCCAGGCGTAGAACAGGTCGAGATCCCCGACCTGGGCGATGTCGTAACTGGGATACATGGTGTAGAAATAAAAAACCGCGCGGGCCACATTTCCTTTGTGATCTTCGCGCGGTTCGAATCGGCTGTTGGTGCCTTCGCTGTAAGCGTCGATATTTTGCGAGGGTATCGAGCTGGTGGTCTGGTCGTCGATCATCCAGGCCGTGGTCTGGCTGTCGGCAATGTCCGCGAAGGGATAATTGGAGCGCCGACTGTTGAATACGTTATAGGTGGGAAAGAGATGGTGGATGTCGGACCGCATCGGCTCGGCTTTGTTGAAAAAGCTCTGCGGGACCGTGTGCTCGGCATTGATCGGCCAGGGGTTGGTGCCGGTGCCGCCGTAGGTCCAAGAGACCTCGTGACCACCGTACACGCAGATGACTTTGTTGTTCTTGTTGTCGATGAGGTTGTACATTTTGCGGCGCGCATCCGAATAGCCGAGGCTTTGGATTTGGCCATCGTAAAAGTTGTTTTTGATCCAAGAGCGGAGTGCCGCCCCTTCAAGTCCGGAAGGCGGGGTTTGGGCAAAGGCCGAGGACACACAAAGAGCGAAAAAGAAAAGGCATACGGCCTTCTTCGCCAGAGCGCGAAGATCTTTCATGGCGTGAAATCTCCTAGATTTACATCACATGGCGGCAATATCCCGCGAGTGGAGCCCTCTCGAAAAAATATGAATTCGTCGACTGCCGGCGCCTCCTACGTGGGAAGCGGTTAAGCCGGCTTTGCTCCGTGGATCGCCGCATGAACATCGAAATAGAATGCCGGACCGCAGGGTCCCTAAAAACACGAACTCAAACTTACCAAAGTTTTACATCCATGTCTGTTAATTTTTTGTGAGCAAAACTAAGAAACCGAACGAAGAATCACATCATCCCAAAACAACAACTCACAAAAACACAACACAAATATCAAGATTAAAACAGGTTACTCACAGAACCCGCCTCCCGCGCGAGTCCTTCCGAAAGAGGACGACAGCAAGCTGGCAACCAAAAATCACGGGTGCCCTTCGCGCCATTTCCTCACCGTTTTTTTACATTACCTAACAGAAACGCCCCGGCCCGATCCGTGAAACGCCGGAATCGCCGGCTTCCATCACACCCACCGACCCGTGCCGGCTACATGCCCACCAAAACGCGCGCCACTTCCCGCTCGAATCGATCCAGGGTCAGGGGTTTGGCCACGTACCCGTCCATACCGGCGGCGAAACACCGCTCTTCGTCGCCCTTCATGGCGCTGGCCGTCATGGCCACGATCGGGGTGTGACCCTCGCGCTCTTTCTCCAGTTCGCGAATGGCCCGGGTCGTTTGGATGCCGTCCATCTCGGGCATCTGCAGGTCCATGAGAATCAAGTCGAAATGGTGGTTGCCGAAGGCCTTCAATGCGGCCTGGCCGTTCTCCACGAGGGCCACGCTATGACCCAGATTCTCCAACATGTCGCGCGCGACGATCTGGTTGATGGGATTGTCTTCCACGAGCAGGATGTGTTGGGGCGACAACTTGGCGGGGGACATCATTTCGTCGGCGGGCTGCGGCAGCACCTCGGCGGCACGGGAACCGTCGCCGGATTCGGAAGGCGCGTCGGTGGCTTCCTGCACCGGTATCTCGAAAGTGAAGGTACTGCCCTCACCCGGCTGGCTGCGAACCCAGATTCGCCCACCCATCATCTCCACCAAGCGCGAGCAAATAGCGAGACCCAGGCCGGTTCCGCCGAAAAAACGGGTAATGCTCTGGTTCGCCTGGGAAAACGCCTCGAAGATGAGCTGTTGCTTGTCGGCCTCGATGCCGATCCCTTGATCCTCGACGGAAAAGGCGAGCCGGAGGTGATCGGGATCGCTCTTTTCGGGCCTGGCATCCACGACCCGAATGATGACCTTCCCGCCGGAACTGAATTTGATGGCGTTGCCGATCAGGTTGTTGAGTACCTGTTCCAAACGAAGCGGATCGGCGAGGACCCGTGCAGGCAGATGCTCGGCCACTTCCAATTGAAGCTCGATACCCTTTTTGCGGGCGCCCAGCTCGTGCGATCGGCGCAAGGCCTCCAGTCGCCGCTCGAGATGGAAGCCGACTCGTTCGAAATCCAACTTTCCAGCTTCGATTTTGGAGAAATCCAGGATGTCGTTGAGCAGGCGCATCAGGATTTCGGCGGAATTCTTGATGATTTCGACCTGTTGCCGCTGCTCGTCGCTCAAGTTGTTGCGAAGCACCAATTCGGTCATGCCGATGACCCCGTTCATGGGTGTCCGGATCTCGTGGCTCATGTTGGCGAGAAAACGGCTTTTTGCCTGGGAGGCCTCGCGTGCCTGCTTGAAGGCCTCGCGCATGCGACGCCCGGCGAGCCGCAACTCCAATTGACTGATCACCTGGCGGGCGATCACCTTCAACATCTCCACCTGATGGGGCTCGAGCTTTCGCGGTACCACGTCGATGACACACAGCGTGCCCAGGTTCAATTGATCGGGCGTGGTGAGCGGTACCCCGAAATAGAACCGGATATTGGGCGCGCCGATCACCAACGGGTTGTCCGAAAAACGGGGATCTTCGGAGGCATCGGCCACTTCCAACGGTTCGAAGTCGTGTATCGCGTGGCCACAAAAGGAGATCTCGCGATGGGTCTCGCAGGCTTCCAACCCCTGCTTGGACTTGAACCATTGGCGGTGGGCATCGACGAGGGAGACGAGAACGATCGGGGCACCCGTCACCTGCTGCGCCAGCCAGGTAAGGTCGTCGAAAGCCTGCTCCGGCGGCGTATCGAGGATTTGATAGCGCTCGAGGGCAGCCAGCCGTTGAGGTTCGTTCTCCGGAATGTCAGGCACTTTCATGGGCCGGCTCTCACCGAGGGCGCGGGTTCGAAGTCCAACGCCAAGTTCTTTAGGACCGCACAAAGGGGTAACTGTCAAGAAAAGAGAAGAGCGTGCTCGATTGTAGCACGAGTCAGATGGGGCCACAGGAGTGAATGAGCGTGGAGAGGCGAGGCCGAGCAGGAAGGGGACCACCACGTAAACATCTTGCAAACATCAAAATAGAACACGAAAACAGAAAATATACATTTCTGAGAAAAGATACAAAACAAGAAAATAGGCACATTTCTTTCTCCAAGCCAGCTCACGGAGAGTTTTCTCCACAAAAAGGCAGGCCAAAACTCCACTTTTAACCATTCCTTAACATTGCAACCTCCTCGAGGAAACGAACCAAATCACAAAAACGCTGCCCACCAACAGATCTCCCCTTTTGGCAGGCTACTTGTTCCTAGGCGGCGCACCCTGGATGCCCCATCGGGCCATGGGTAAACACTGAGGAGTTTGTGAATGCATAGAATGCGTATTATTTCATTCTTGATCATGATGTGCTTTTTTTCCGTCAATTCGGTTTCCTTGATGGCCGCCCCGCTGTCAGACCAAGTCCCCCAACTTCAGGTGGGTGACGCTTGGACCATCAAAGTCTCCCAATACGATCTCCACGGAACCCGCGGCAACCTGAAACCCGCCACCCTGTACCAGTTCCGCGTCAGTGCCGCCGCACTGGTCGACGGCGAGTCCGCACTGATCGTGGACATTGCCGAGTACGATACCGGCATTGCCTACGGCAGGCTGTATCTCGACGCGCTTACTCGCCAGGTATTGCGTTGGGAAAAAAGAGCTTCTGCCAACACCGTCTACAACTTCGTCACGGCCGACGCGGCCGATCGGAACGGTCTTCCGGTCATGGCGGAGCGCAGTCTCGTTCCGTTCGACATGCCGTCCTTCACCCAAGAGAAGGACGAAGCACGCTATCGCTACGTACCCGCGATCGAGGGCGACTGGGGCTTCGAAGTCGAAGTGCACCAGACCCAGGTCGACCACCCCGACTTCACCCGCATCGCCTTGACGCAGGGTCCCAAAACCATTCTGCAGGATTGGCATCGCGGTGAAATCTGGTGGCGTCGCGCCGAACAGCCCGGCTTCTTCGTCGCCGAGTTGGTCGACGTGAACCTCAACACCAAATCCTTCAAGAAACACAAGACCCCCAAGGTCATAGAGCGCGACATCCGCAAGCCCGAGGGCCGTTGGTCCTATCCGACCGAAGCGAGCGCCACTCAACCCTGGAGCGAGGCGGGCGGCCACGATCACCTGGAACACCGCGAGCGCGCCCACAAGTTGGAGAGCCACGACGCAGAGGCGAGCCACTTCGTATGGTCGGGCTACTGGTGGGCGTCCGCGCGCGGCGACCAGGCCCCGACGCCCGCGACCCGCACCTATGCCGACGGCGGCCTGCTGGAGAAGTACGACCAGTACTACCGCGCCCGCTACGGTCGCGACAACGCGCCCAGCGCCAAACAGTGGGAGCTGGACAACTACAGCACCGGCGAAGCCTGGTTCGGGCACTGCAACGGCTTGGCGGCAGCGTCCATTCTGGCTCGTGAACCGCGCACCGGCATCACCGCCGAGGGCATCGATTTCTCCGTGGGCGACCTGAAGGGCCTGCTTTCCGAAGCCTACTACGACATCAACGTATCCGCCTTCATCGGCGACCGTTACTACGGCGAAGGTTATCCCGCCGCCGATCCCTCCGCCTACGATGCCCACCGCGCATTCGTCACCTACCTGGGCCAACAGGGCCAGGCCATGGTTCTCGACATCGACCGCCGTTCCGAGGTTTGGAACTTCCCGATGTACAAGTACGAAATGACCGTGACCGAAGACACCGAGAACGCGAAACGCGTCAACGTGGTCTGCAAAGCGTTCTTCGCATCGGCGTCTGTTGGCGCCAACTACCTCGGTCGCAAGCACTTCGTCGTGACCTACAAGTACTGGTTGACGGTCGACCAAAACGGCAACCCGACTCCGGGCCCCAGCGGCTGGATCGAGGAAGGCCAGGACGACAAACAGGTCAACCCGGACTTCATCTGGATTCCCGAGAGCAATCCACCCAGCGGCTACTACCGCTCGCACAACAAAGGCCTGGACTGGAACCTGATCCGCGACATCCTCAACACCAAACCCGCGACCCAAAAGCTGGAACTCGATTCGCCGCTGACCGGCCAACTGGTGAACGGTGCTCCCAAGTGGTTCGAACTGAACGTCTTGGAGCGCTCCACCTACACTATCCAAACCGCAGCCGGCACGACCAGCGACACCGTGCTCGCCATCCACGCCGATCCGAACCAGGAAGCCCTGGCCGAGAACGACGACATTTCCAACGGCAACAACTTCTCGCGCGTGTCCCTGAGCCTGAACCCCGGTACCTACTACATCATGGTGCGCGGCTACGACAACAACCAGAACGGCAGCTTCGTCCTGACGGCGACCTGCCTGGGTTGCGACGGCACCCGCGACTATCCCGAGCTGACGGTGAACGCCGCCGCGATCACCGGCGAAATCGCCAACGGCGGCGATGCGAACTGGTTCCAATTCACCGTCGCGGAAAGCGGTTCCTACACCATCGAGTCCTGGCTGGGCAGCCTGTCCGACACGGTTTTGGCACTGCACACCAACACGACCCAAAACGCCATCGCCGAAAACGACGACAAGGCCAGCGGTAACTACGCCTCGCGGATCACGCGCGACCTGACCGCCGGTACCTACTTCGTCAAGGTGACCGCCTACAGCGCGGAGCAAACCGGAAACTACACCATCTCGGTGAAACGCAACTGATTGCCGCCAACGGGAGGTCGCGCATCGCTTCGATGGCGCGATCGCTCGCTCGGCCCCAATCGGGCCCCGCCCATCTATCGATCCATGATCCCGAGTCTCGTTCGCCAGCGAACGAGCGGTTCTCTCCTGAGCCGCCGGACCCCAGTCCGGCGGCTTTTTTTATGCCGTTGCGTCCCCGGCCCGAAGAGCCCGCATGCTCGTAGGCGACGCAAAGCCTGTAGGTGGAGCAGCTTGCTCCACCAATCGAAGCAACAAACGGCACGGAGGTGGGTTCACCCTAAGAGCGAAGCGAATCACTCCGCTGGCCACGCGTCACCGAAGTCTCAAAGTCCATAGTTCCCGCATCGCGAGAGCGGCGTAACGCTTGTAGGTGGAGCAGCTTGCTCCACCAATCGAAGCAACAAACGGCACGGAGGTGGGTTCACCCTAAGAGCGAAGCGAATCACTCCGCTGGCCACGCGTCACCGAAGTCGCAAAGTCCAAAGTTCCCGCATCGCGAGAGCGGCGTAGCGCTTGTAGGTGGAGCAGCTTGCTCCACCAATCGAAGCCTACCCGGCAGCGACGAAGTACAGCGCAAAAAAGCGGAGCGAGCCCATTCGGGTGGGGGAAACGAGGCATGGATGTGCTTCGTCATATGGTGAACCCTGCCTTTGATGCACATGTTGCTTCGACTGGTTGAGCTGGCAGCTCAACCTACAGGCCTTACGCCCCTTTCGCCATGCGGGGACTTTGGACCTCACGGCTTTCGATTGGGGTCGTGAGGAGAATGTTCGGCTTCGCTCTTTGGCGCAATTGATTGCTGTTGCTTGGGTTGCTTCGATTGGTCGGCCCAGCGGGCCAACCTACAGCCCTTACGCCCCTTTCGCCATGCGGGAACTGTGGGTTTTGCGACTTCGGATTGGGGTCGCGAGGGTGATTCCGTGCTACGCTCTTTGGCCCAATTGCCTACCATTGCTTGAGTTGCTTCGACTGGTTGAGCTGGCAGCTCAACCTACAGGCCTTTCGACCCTCTCGGAATTCGGGAACTCGGGACCAGCGAAACTTCGACGAACGACCCGCGACCGTAGTAGCCGACGCGAACTCGCAGTTCGCGCCTGCCCGGCCGATCGTTTTCGATGAGCGCCCGATGCCGCGACGTGAATCGGTCCGGTCGGTTGCCGGCCATGACGCACATGCATGAATCTACACTCATTTTTTCCAGGGACTTGGCGTCTGGGGCACCCATCACCCGACCAAATGAGGTACAATGAGGCAAGATTCTGAACACAGGTTCATTTTGGCCGTGCAATTTTCAAGGAGACACGCATGACGCACTACCAGATCAACGAGCGGGATATGATGTTCAACCTGAAGGAATGTCCCGGCTTGCAGGCCCTCGCCGATACCGACGGCTACGAGGACACCTCCGAGGAAACCCTCGACCTCATTTTCGAACAGGCCAAAAAGTTTGCCACCGAGGTGCTCGCCGAGCACTTCGTCGTCGGGGACCGCCAGGGTTGCGAACTCGTCGACGGGGAAGTCAAGCTGCCCGAGGGTTTCGACAACGTTTGGGAGCAGTACGCCGAAACCGGAATGGTCGGCATCAACGCCGATGCCGAATTCGGTGGCGCCAACCTGCCCCACTTCTTCTCTTCGCCGGTCGCCGAAATGGAATGCGGCTCCAACGTTTCTTTTTCGATGTTGCCCCTGCTCACGCGCGGCGCCGCCCGCCTGATCTACACGTTCGGCACCCAGGAACTCAAGGAAAAATACCTCGAAAACATGTACAGCGGTGAATGGTCGGGCACCATGTGCCTCACCGAACCGGGCGCCGGCAGTGACGTGGGTGCCGGCCTGACCAAGGCGGTACCCGAGGGCGATCACTTCAAAATCTCCGGCACCAAGATCTTCATCACCTGGGGCGATCACGAGCTGACCAAGAACATCGTTCACCTGGTGCTGGCGCGGACGCCCGATGCACCTCCGGGAAGCAAGGGGCTGAGCCTGTTCGTCGTACCCAAATACCTGACGGACGACGAAGGCAACGTGATTCGCAGCAACGACGTCACCTGCGGCAACATCGAACACAAGATGGGCATCAAGGCCTCGCCGACCTGCGTCATCAACTTCGGCACGGACGACGACTGCATCGGCTGGTTGATCGGCGAGCCCAACAAGGGCATGTCGCAGATGTTCCAGATGATGAACGATGCCCGCTTGGAAGTGGGCATCCAAGGCATGGCCCAGGCCTCGGCGGCCTACCTCTCGGCGCTCGGCTACGCCAAGGAGCGCGCCCAGGGCAGCATTCGAACCGCCGAAGGCGCGCGTCCCGCAAAAATCATCGAGCATCCCGACGTGCGCCGCATGCTGCTGAGAATGCGCGCCATCGTGGAAGCCTCGCGCGCCATGATCTACCACATGTCGCTGTACATGGATTTGGCGCATCACGGCAAGGGAGATCGCGAGCGCTATCGCGCGTTGAGCGAGTTGTTGACGCCCGTGGTCAAGAGCTACGGCTCGGACCAGGGGTTCCGGGTGACCGAGATGGCCATTCAAACCTACGGCGGCTACGGCTTCTGCCAGGAGTACCCGGTCGAGCAGTACATGCGCGACATCAAGATCGCCTCCATCTACGAGGGCACCAACGGGATTCAGGCTTTGGACCTGGTCTTCCGCAAGATCCTCATGAACAAGGGCGCCCATCTCAAGGTGTGGCTCGGCGATGTGGCCGCGCTTTGCGGCGAGCTCAAAGGTACCCGATTGGAAGCGCAGGCCGACGCATTGGGCAAGGCCGCCCAGACGGCTGCCGCCGTCGCCACGAAGTTCGGCGAGTGGGCCGCGACCGGTAAGGCGGAGGCCGTCCAATACCGCGCGACCGATTTTCAGGAGCACCTGGGCCACGTCATGGGCGGTTACTTCCTGCTGCGTCAGGCCCAATACGCGGCCAAATGCCTGGAAGGCCAGCCTTCGCCCGCCGATCAACATTTCTACGAGCAAAAGATCGTGACCACGGACTACTTCATCGGCGATCAGGTGGTTCAATCCGTCAGTGCGCTTCAGCACCTGATGCAGGTGCCCTTCCCCGGCACGGACGTATCCTTCGACTGATCGACGCGTTTTAGCTTGATGGGGCCGGCCTCCGAAAGTACTTCGGAGGTCGGCCCTGTTGCGTTATTGACTGAGCATCGGATCAGGCTGGCTGGTGCTTCGCTCCGAGGCGCCGGTTCGCAGACCCAGTATCTCAAGAGTGCGACCAGGGCTGTAGGTTGGCCCGCTGGGCCGACCAATCGAAGCAACCCAAGCAACAGCAATCAATTGCGCCAAAGAGCGTAGCCGGTCATTCCCCTCACGACCCCAATCGAAAGCCGTGAGGTCCACAGTTCCCCCATCGCGAAAGGGGCGTCAGGCCTGTAGGTTGAGCTGCCAGCTCAACCAGTCGAAGCAACTCAAGCAACGACAAGTAATTGCGCCAAAGAGCGTAGCACGGAATCGCCCTCGCGACCCCAATCGAAAGCCGTGAGGTCCAAAGTTCCCCCATCGCGAGAGCGGCGTCAGGCCTGTAGGTTGAGCTGCCAGCTCAACCAGTCGAAGCAACCCAAGCAACAGCAATCAATTGCGCCAAAGAGCGTAGCCAATCATTCCCCTCACGACCCCAATCGAAAGCCGTGAGGTCCAAAGTTCCCCCATCGCGAGAGCGGCGTCAGGCCTGTAGGTGGAGCAGCTTGCTCCACCAATCCAAGCAACTTACCTCGGATTAGCAAGTAATGCCCCAGAGCGAAGCGACCCCTTCTCCCAAGCGGGTCAAAGCCGGGATTACGTCCCTTTCGATCAGTTATGTACATCGAATCCAAGGTGCTCCGACTGGTTGAGCAGGCTGCTCAACCTACAGGCATTACGTAGCTTATAAAAACACGGGCACTTCGAGGTCAGGTTGTTTCGACGCGTGATCGATCTTCCGAGGGCGGATCCCGACCCCGATGTTGGTCGCTCTACCGAAGAGCGTATCCTAGGAGTCCCCGCCCCTCGAGCGGGTCGCGAGGCTTGCGGAAACACCGAACGTGCGGGGGCTCAGGCTTGGCCCTCGAGCCGCATCCATTTGAAGTCTTGGTCGGATTTGGGCTGCACCCCCAGGCCCGGTCGGTTCTGGACCATCAAGCAGCCGTCTTCCACCGGATGTCCCTCGAAAGGGTCGCGACGCAGCAATACGTTCGAATCGAGGTCCAGGTAATCGACGAGCGAGGCGAGCTGGGCGGCCGCGCCGATCGCCAATCCCGACTCGATCATGCAGCCCAGCATGATCGACATGCCCAGCGATTTCGCAGATTCCACCGTGCGCAACGCCGACAGGATGCCACCGCTCTTCATGAGCTTGACGTTCACCCCGTGGAATTGGTCTCCCAAATGGTACACGTCCTCGGGTCCCGCCAGTGATTCATCGGCGATCAGCGGCAAGGGACTGCGCGCTTTCAACCACACCATGTCCTCGCGATTCAAGGCGGGCATGGGCTGCTCGACGAGTTCGATGCCCTGTTTCGCCAGCCAGTCCAATTCGCGCGCGGCGTGTTCGCGATCGGCCCAGCCCTCGTTGGCGTCGACCCGGATCGGTACCGACGTGATGCGGCGAACGGTGCGAATCAACTCGCGGTCGGTGCCACTTCCCAGTTTCATTTTGAGCACCGAAAACGGCGCCGCTTCGCGAACCTTCTCGGCGACCATCTCGAACTTGTCGATGCCGATGGTCAACGATATCGGCATCGGGCCGCGCGGTTCGAGTCCCAGGATCTCGTACAACGGTGCGCCGAGCCGCTTGCCCAGAAGGTCCAACAAAGCCATGTCCAACGCGGTCTTGGCGGCAAACTCACCGGGAAAGGCCGCGTTGACCCGATGCATGATGTGCCGGTACGGCTCGACGCGATCGCCGATGACCGCGACCAACCTGGCCAGCGCCGCATTGCAACTCTCCGCCGATTCGTCGTAGCGCGCGTTGGGCGCGGCCTCGCCGTAGCCGATCAGGCCGTCCTGCTCCAATCGAATCACGACATTGTCACGGTGACGGTAGCTCCAACGGGAGATGCGGAACTCGTAAGCCAACTCCAAACGCAGCGGTGACACCCAAATGTCCATAAAGGCCCCTTTCCCTTCCGAACCGCGCACAGGCCCGCCTCGAGCCACCTCGAATGGGATCGACCTCAAGCCGACTTGGCTTCATCCATCTCCATTCGGAATTCCAACACGCGGACGGATACGTTTTCAGCGATGACCACCCGCCAAGTAGCATACACCTCCATGGCGGGAACATCGATGGCCAGAGTATCCAATTTCATTTCCGCGGGCAATAGGCCGCCGTCGCTGTAACGCACCAAAACCAACATGCGATAGCTGGGCAAGCGAAAGTCCAGCCGGCCGTCAGGGGTCAGGTTTTGGAGCACGACCTCTTCGTTTCCTTGAAGATGCCCTGGATAGACCATGTTCGGGTGGGCCGCGTTGTAGGACGCGTAGGGCGAGTCGTCGGGACGCGGAATCCGCCAGTCCGCGTAGACCGGGCCGAATCCGGCCGGCATCACCACCTGGCCCGGTTCGGTGACGGGAAACCCGGGCGCCTCGATTTGGTGGGCCTTGTAGGTTCGGTCCTGGGCCAAGTGCTCCGGCACGACGTACCCGGATCCCAAGGGATTGTGAGGAAACGCGATCGTTTCGCCGCCATGTTCGTAGCTGCCGCCGTAGGCGTTCTCGTAACGCAGCGGCACCACGACCGTCGGCTTCGGATCGGTGATGAGCCAGCCTTTCTCGGTGTCGAACCGCCAAGCCCGCTTCCCGAAAACCTTGAGCGCCTGGGAGAGCATGCCCACCCGCGCTTCGGCCAACCACATGGGTGCGGGCTTGCCGTCGGGTGCATGGGCGAGCGCGTTGATGAAGACGTCCGAGCGTGGTTTGGAGATCGCGAGATCACTGGGCCGCAGCAGGCTGGATGCCCCGGCCTCGCCGTAGTAACCGTCCCTTGCCGCGACCGGTTTCTGTTCCTGGGTCGGCCTCAGCACCTCGCCGTTGCGAATGGAAAAGGTCGCGCGGGCCACCGCCACCACGACCGGCCGCTTGTGGGTATCGTGGCGGGTGAAGGAAAAGTGTGGAAAGGGAATGTAGCTTCGAATTTCCATGAAAACATCCTGTTGTCATTAATGAGTGGGGCCTGCGGGTGTCTTCGTCAATTTTCCCGCCAGGTCGGCGGAAGTGCAAGTTGCCACGCCACCCCGGCCGACTACCAACCTTTCTCGGCACCGACGGCCTCGATGCGTCGGCGAAGATCGCGTTCGGCGGCCTGAAAGGCCTCGGCCGACACCGACGACTGTCGATCGTAGGCCCAGTAGGCATCTTCCAGATCGCAAATCAGAGCCAAGGAGCGCAGGGCGTTGGCCGACACGACCGCATCCGGTTCCCGGGAGGCCTCGGTCAACGCGCGGAAGACGCGCCCTTCGGGAATCGCACCCAAGGCGATGGCGGCTTCGAATCGCGCCGAACCACCGCCAAACCATTTCTTTTTAAGGGCATCGAGCAGGCATTCGATCACGGTTTCATCGCGCTCGATCTGCCAGAGCGCACTGGCGATCCACACCCGAGTGACGCCTTTGGCCTTCGGAAGCATGCCCTGCAGGATCGGCACGGCGGCGCGGGAGTTCAAGTGCGCCAGCGCCCGAATCGCGTAGAGCGATTCCCCGCGCAGGGCCTGAACGAGTTGGGCCTCGGCCAGACCCCGTTCTTCGACGGTCAACTGGTCGAGCACCGCCAGATCCGGACCGTCGCGGCGGGGGTTTTCAAAATAGCTGTTTCGAAAGCGTTGAAACGCGGTGGATGTGGCCATCAGTTCCTTCGCATCGGCGCGTCCCCGACGGACGGGGCCACGCCATCGATGTGAATCGATCCCTAGTCGTGCTCGATGATCTTGCTCACCCGGCCGGATTTCATACCGTCCTGCAGAATGGGCTTCTCGATCGCGAAATAGGTTTTGTCCATGTAGTTCGGTTCGGATTTCATGCCCTTGACGAAAGCGTTCACATCGCCGGATGCGCCACCGGCGAATTTTTTGGAGATGTCGTCCCAAACTTCCTTGGCCCGATCGTCGCCGACCTTGGCGGTCAGCTCGTCCCAGGGATAATTTTTCTCCATCCACTTGCCGGCTTCGGTCATTTCGACGGTCTTGCCGTCAATGGAACGAGCGAACGCCTGGGCCGCATCCTTGTTGCCGAGATGGTAACCCGACCAAAACACCGCTTTGCCCTTGCCCGTCTTGACCCCGCGGAACGCGACGTTGGCGCGAATCCAAGTGTAGGTCACGCCGCTCTTGATCTTGGAGGCCGCACCTTTGACGAAACCGGTGACCGCCTCTTTACAGGAGAGTCCGTAGGGGTCGACCCAGCCGATGGGGTTGGGGGCATACTGGTACAGGTTCTCGCCGCCGAGAAGCCCCACCGGATCGGGACTCACGAAACGACCCATTTCGGGATCGTAGTAGCGATGGTAGTTGTAGTGGAGGCCGGTCTCCTCGTCGAAGTACTGACCTTGGAAGCGCAAGGGGTTTTGAACCCGCTCCGTATCGAATCCCACGACCCGACCGTAGGCGGAGAAATGGGCCGCCCAGGCCACTTCGCCATCGGGCCCGGTCATCTCCCGAGGCGTGCCCAGATGATCGAGGTGATAGTAGAAGACATCCTCACCACGCACCTGGCCGAGCGGCAAAAAGGACTCGGGCTGATAGAGATAGGTCACCTCTTCACCCTCGCGATCCTCTTGGACCAGGACATCGCCGTTCCAGAGGAAGGAGGTCAGATCGGATCCCGTCTGCTTGGAAACGCGGCGGCCCAGCGCGTCGTAGCGGTAATGGGTGGTGGTTCCGTTGCGCACACTGCGCACCAAGCGGTTTTCGGCGTCGTACTCGAACTCGGTGACGTCCTGCCCGCCAGGACCCTGAACGCGCTTGACCAGGTTGCCCACATCGTCGTATTCGAATTTTTTGTCCTGGAACACCAGGAGCCGGTTGCCCTTGACGTACCCGCCCTCGAGAGTGGGCCGCTCGGATTCGCCCGGTCCGTTCTCCAGCAGGTTGCCGGCGGGATCGAAAGCGAACACCTCGCGCAGCAACCCGTCGACCTCGCACAACCGATCGGCGGCGTCATAGGTGAACCGGGTCGCTTGCCCGGAGGCCAGCTCTTTGATTTGGCTCAGGTTGCCGGCTTCGTCGTAGCGGTAGTCACGACCGAACAACATGTCGCCAACCACCGAACCCGGGCGCATCACCTTCTGCTGGGCCAGGCGGCCGTTGGGTTCGTAGATCATTTCGGCGGACAACCCGTTGCCGAACCCGCGCGAGACCGGCAGGCCGTCGGTTCCGTAGGTCAGTTTGCCGACCATGCGGCGGTCGAGGTCCAGCCCCACCAGGCGACCCATGGGATCGTAGTCGTAGTTGGCCGTGCGGCCGTTGGGCAGTTGGGTTGCGACACAGTTTCCAGAGGCGTCGAAGCGACGCGACAGCACGCGATCGTCCTGCCACTCCTCGATGATGCGATTCGACGCATCGTGGAAAAACCGCAAGTCGCGATGGGGATTGGTGGCACGCGACAGGCGACCGAGCACATCGTAATCGAAGGTCGCGGTTTCACCGGCACCGGTCCCCTCGTGGCGGGCGGTCTTCTCGATGACGCGACCCATGGCGTCACGACGGTAGGCTACGGTGCGGAACAGGCCGTCCTCGTGACGAATCAACTGTCCGGCCGGGTCGTAGTGATATCGCTGCTGGCGGCCGTCGAAACCGACCTCGCGAATCAGGCGCTCGTTGGCGTCGTACTCCAGTTCGTAGCGCTCGCCGTTCTGGTTCACGACCGCGACCAGGTTTTGCTCGCGATCGTATTCGTAGGCGAAAGCGCTGCCGTCGGGATCGATGCGCCGGGTCACGGAGCCAAGGCCACTGTACTCGTATCGAGTCTCGCGGCCGGCGCCATCGATGAAGCGTCGGATCATTCCGTCTTCATTGTATTCAAAGGAAAGCGTTTGCCCGTTCGGCAGGTGAACCTGCGATGCGCGCCCCATTTGGTCCACGTCGAAACCCGTGCGCGAGCCGTCGGAATGAACCACGGCCACCACGTTCCCGCCGTCGTCGTACTGGTAGCGCGTCACGCGACCATCGGCATCGGTTTCGCCAACGAGTTCCCCCTTGCGGTTCCACTCGAAACACTTGGACCCACCGCTCGGACCGACAATCCGCGTCACCAGACCGCGAACGTCGTACTCGAATCGGGTCTTCTCGCCATCGGCATCCACGCTGGTCACCGGCAGGCCCTCGGTGTTGTACTCCCGGCGCCGTTCCTGATTGGCGGGATCCACATGGGCGATCGGGCGCCCCTCCTCGTCGTAGACGATGTGGGTGCGGGCACCCAGCTTGTCGAAGACCTCGATCAGCCGATCGTCGGCATCGTAGACGAAGCGGGTTCGATTGCCCAGGGGATCGATCTCGGCGCGAAGCTTACCGACACTGTCGTATTCGAACCGCGTCCGGTTCCCGGAGGGATCGGCGATATCGAGAATGTTGCCGAAGGCATCCCAACGATAGCGGGTGGTGTGACCGAGACTGTCGGTGATGCTGCTTTGGTTCCGTTCGGGATCCCACGCGAAGCGGTAGTCGTAGATGCCGTCGTCGCCCCAGTTGCGCAGGCAGCGCGCTGCGGTATCGTAGCGGTCCCACTCGAAGTGATAGCGGAAGCCGGTCTTGAGCGTGCGCTCGACCAGCACGTGATTGCGATAGGCGTATTTTTCGGAATGGCCCAGGGGATCCACGACCTCCACCAGATCGTCGTGTTCGTCGTAGGCGTAGGTCACCAGCGGATTTCCGATGGGCTGGCCGGTCTCGTCCAGGCCATGGATCTGGGTGATGCGACCGCGTTCGTCGCTTTCGACGCGGGCCCGACGACCCGAAGAAGTCTCGATCTCCTCGAGTCGTCCCTTGAGGCCGAAGTGAAAGCGGACGAAATTGCCGTGGGTGTCGCGCGCTTCGCTCAAGACGTAGGCACCCGTCGTGGCCTTGTAGATTTTTCTGACCGGTCCGTCGCTCTCGAGGATCAGGGTATGGGGATCGGGACGCCGCAACAGCAGTTGCTCGACTTCCTGATACACGGTTTCACCCACCGACGGTACCGGGAAGAACAGATCGCGCCCCTCGTCGTTGGACAGGATCGCTTCCTCACCGGCGAACCTGACGGATTCGACGGCGGGATGGGTCCAACCGTGACCCAACCCGCGATTGCGCGATTGGCCACTGCGATAGGTGCGACGCCACACCAACGGCATGGCGCCCGGCAGCACGAAATCCTCGTGTTGCAACAATTCCTCGCCGGTGACGACCGAAATCGGACAGCCGGCCGTGGTGCATTTGGCGATCGGCGGGGTTGCCGGAACGCTGGCCTTTTTCATGGCCTTGCCGGCCTTCTGGGCGGCCTTCATGCCTTTCCGACCGAATTTGGCCGCGGTGGCGGCGGCACCGGCGAACGGGATCATGGCCGCGGCGGAAAGGGCCGCATCGGTGTAGTTGCCCTCGGCCAGGTAGATCAGCGCGTTGAGGCCGTCGGCCACTTCGCCGAGACCCGGCACCAGACCCACCACATCCAGCGTGGTGTGCACGATGTCGGAAATCGATACGCTGGAAACGGCCGATTTGAGGCTGTCCCACCAGGAGGATTCTTCCTTGGTCTCGGGTTCCACCGGCGGATTGGTGTTGCCGACGATCTCGCCGTTGGGACCGATGCTCGCGCCGCTGGGAGCGGCCGGTGCACTGGCCTTGGGTGGTGCCGGGGCGGGAGCGGGCGCGGGCGGTTTCTTGGATTTCTTGGCCTTTTTGCTGGATTTGCCGGCGGAACCGCCGCTTCCGGCGGAACTGGAACCGCCCTTTTCGAGCAACTCGGCCGTACCGTCAAAAAAGGTGCCCGTGCGCATGTTCTCGAGGGCCTGGTACAGCAGCCGACCGGACAACACGCCGGTTTTCGGAATGGGGTGGCTGTGTTCGGAGGGGATTTCGATACCCAACGAGCGGATTTTTTCCAAGGTCCGCCACCAGCGCTCGGTTCCCAAGTATTGGCTCTGGGGCAACTGCCCCAGCCACGAGTGAAAAAAACCGGCCATGACCACGATCGCGTCCACCCGACGGTCGCGTTCCTTGCCGGAAGCGATTCGGGACAACAGGTCGTGGTTGTGGGACAAGGCCAGAGACAACTGTTGGCCGTAATTCAAGACGACACCCGGATCCTTGCACAGCAGAATCTCCAGGCGCTGAATCTCCAGATCCTTCTGTAGCCTGAGCGCATTTTCACCGGCCGCACTGTGCAGCCACATGGCCTGGTACTCTCCGGCCTCTAAAAAGGAGAGATGGTTCGAGGAATTCGGGTTCTCGGATCGGGACAATCGATAGGTAAAGGTCGGCGACACATCGGGAACGTCAAACTTATAAAAATTGGGGTCGTGATTGACGAATTCCCATTTTCGGTAGGGACTCCGGCCCTTGAGGGGTTTCATGGTCTCACCTCTTATATGAATAGCTGGCGGCTCGGAGAGGACGCGGCTCAAAAAATAAAGATTAAAAAGAGAACGGAAATGAACCACCAAATATAGTACTAATTAGGTCATTTTAACGACTGGCGAGCGAATTGGGTAGAGAAAACTGGGTAGTGGCCATTCGGCACCACGCCACAACGGGCTTACCGGGGTGATTCGCTCGGATGGCGAGGCCCTCGGGCCCAGGCCTGCAGTCATCAGCCAAGACACTCAAACACAAGGAGTTCCACAGTCCCAACCACGCACACCAAAGAGCACGTCTTTTCCTGCTTTCTCAGCTTTTCGCAGCCAAGAGTACACGCTCGAGTTCGGGTTTTCCCACCTCGATCGAGACACGCCGATACCAGGTTTTTCCCAACCCGGTACCCGCCACCCGCGACCTTACGCCGTCATTTGCGAGTCGAGCGATTTGGGCAGATTGATCGGATTGGAAGGCGTGACGGTCAGTTTGTAAATGCGGCGATCGTCCGCCTGGGCGATCTCGGTCCGGACGGGGCCGATGAACACCGTCTCGCCCACCTTGGGAATGTAGCCTTCCTTGTTGAAGATGAAGCCGCCGATCGTATCGACGTCTTCGTCCTCTTCGTCCACCGAAAAGATCTCGCAAAAGTCTTCCAGCAAGACCCGGCCATCCACCAGGTAGGAACCGTTCTGCAAGTCGACGATCGAATCGTTGCCGGGAATCTCGTGCTCGTCATGGATTTCCCCGATCAGCTCCTCGACCACGTCTTCGAGGGTGATCAGCCCGGAGGTACCGCCGTATTCGTCGATGACGATCGCCATCTGCATGCGCTTGGTCAGTATGTCCTGCAATAGATCGTTGAGGCCGCGCTTTTCAGGCACGAACAGCAGCTCCATGAGGCATGAATCGATGGGTCGGTCGTCGTCCATGATCCCGATCATGTCCTTGAAACGCAGGATCCCCTCGATATGGTCGATGTCGTTGCGGTAGACCGGGAGCCGGGAAAACTTGGTGCGCTTGAAGACATCGAACATTTCCTTCTTCGACTGGCCGATTTCCAGGCACTCCATATCGGTGCGCGGTGTCATGACCTCGCGAACGATGGTGTCGTTGAAATGCAGCAGGTTCCGCAACAGCGAACTCTCGCTTTCGTCGATGATGCCCTCTTCGGCACCGGCGCGAATGAAGGCGCGGATATCCTCGGGGTCGTCTTCCTCGTCGGACTCGTCTTCCTCGGGGAGTTCCACGGACTTGGAAACGGCCATCATGAGCCTGGTGAACGGGTAGAAGACCCAGTACACGGGCCGGAGAACGGGAAAGACGCGCGTCACCGAAGCTTCGGGCATGCGCGATGAAATCATGTTGGGCAGCAGGAGATCGAAAATCCACAGATAGAGGAAGAACCCACCCAGGTGGAAGATGTTCGGCTGGGCGATCAGCTCGAGGCCCATGACGGCGAGCAAGATCAGCGACAACTTGTCGAAAAACTGGGCGGAAAGGCCCAGTTTGTAGGGATCATCGAGAAAAAAGAAGAGCTTGGTATCGTTTTCGCGCGACTTCTCGGCGAGGGCGAACAGGGAGATACTCCCCAGCCCAAAAAATCCAGCCTTCAGAAAATTATTCAACAACCGGAACAGAATCAGTATCGAGATGATCAGGATCCAACTCGCGGGTATGGAGCCATCCAAGGTGAAATTTCCCCTTTACATAAAAATGATCTGCAGGCCTTCAAAAGAAATAGGTCGCCAGCTCTCGTTTCAGAGAGGACTGCAACGCCATCATCTCACCGTCGTCGGTTTCGTGGTCGTGACCCAGTAGATGAAGCACCCCGTGCAGGATGAGGAACCGCAGTTCCCGGGCCACCGACTGGCCGAGTTCCGCGGCCTGACGCACGAGTTGGTCATGGGAAATGACCACGTCCCCGAGGTGGTGCGAGCCGTCAGGCAGTGGACCACCGCCAGGAAAGGACAACACGTCGGTCGTGCGATCTTTGCCGCGATACGTGGCGTTGAGTTCGCGCATGTGATCATCCCGAGTGACCAGGATGGACAATTCGGCGCCGTCGAGATTGAGACGATCAAAAAGGTCGTTCACGAATTCGTGAACGCGCGAATCCGGGGGTTCGGCCTCTTCGGCCTCCCAAATAAAATCTATCTCTCTCGCTTCCCGTATCATGTCAACGCATCACACCTAAAATCGGCTTGATTGGCGAATATACCAGCTTTCAAAGGATTGCACCACAGATAAATATGGTGTAAAGGAGCCGAATCAGCAAGAAACGCCACGGGTGTCACAGAACCCAGAAGAGCCCCATCGCGACCTCGAAAGCGGGGATCGCGAAAACCCCGAATTCGAGGTAGGGTTTCGCGGGCGATGGCCGAAAACATTTCGTCAACCAAGCCTCCGCGACAATCACCGAAGGCCCTAACCACGCTCTTTCAAAACACTTAACCTCCACAACCACCTCATCCCCGGCATGCACCCCGCCAATTGCCGCAGCAAGCCGTGCTGGGCGCGTAAATGGCTCATGTGATTAAATGACTGCGCCGCACGCGCCGCCGCCTCGCTATTCCATCTCGGAGAATCTGCATGAATTTCCTTTGGCTGCTTCTTTTGACGTACACGGGACCCGAACCCGTTCCCGCCGTACCCACGCCCGCCAGCACCTGGGAAGTCTCGTACCAGTTGGATCGCGTCCTGTTGCGGCCAAACGGCGAGAGCCTGATGTTCCGGGGCCTGGACGTCTACACCTACGACACCAGCGGCAACCCGATCGCCAATTTCCAGCAGCCGTTCGCACCCGATCTCGCCTTCTTGGGACCCAAGGGTTCGCTGTGGATCCACGACGGCAAGGGTCGCCTGGGTCGCCTGAACCCGGAAGGCGGGTTCCTGTGGCAACAGGAAGTACCGCCACCGACCATCGCGCCCGTGATCTTCGGGGACGAGGTGGTCTACGTCCGCGATACCCTCCTGGAGCTGCGCGACCCCGAAAACGGTACCGCCCGATTCAGCACGCGCCGCACGGAGCGGATTTCGGCCATCAAGCCCTGGGGCGAAAACCTGCTCATCGCCCACGAAAACGGCGAAGTCCTCATGTGGAATCCGGTCAAGGAAAGCAAGCGCATCTACCACGACAAGAAGAAACGGGTGTTGGCCTACGTGGAAGCCGGCCCCGACGGGGAATGGGCGCTGGCCTATCGCGGCGGTCACCTGGCGGTGTTGGACAAGAACCGCAAACTTCTATGGAAACGGGACTTCCACATCGATATCGCGTGCCCGCCGGTCTGGCTGAAGGTGCAGACCCAAAACGGCCTTCGCACCCAACTGCTCATCACCACCCAGGGTCGGCGACTCTACGCCTACAGCCCGCGCGGTCACGAACTGGCCGGACTCCACCTGAAGGGGCGCCCGAAGGCGCTGGTCCCCTGGTCGGAAACCAGTTCCCTGCTGATTCCGTCGCTGGCCGAAACCATCCATTTCTACGACGCCCTGCAGCGAAAATTCGCCAAACAGTCCCTTTCCGGTTACCAAACCAACGTCATCACCGCCGGCTCTTTTCTTCTCCTCGTAGGCAAGGGTGGTATAATCCGCCTCTATCATCGTGAGACGAACATGTAAGGAGCGGCCACATCGTCCGGCACTCCGACCGAGAATCTTCGCGAAAATTCCCCTACAGCGAATTTCGGCAACAAGATCCACCTACCCGGTCGATGGGTCAGGTCCTCACTGATACCTTCTTTGCATTTCGCCTCTTCCCCCAACAACCCCCACAACGATTCAATTGCAACGAGGGTCGAAGCATGAGCGACAACAAGATGAAAACATATTCAGTGGCAGTGATCGGCGGTGCCTGCGCCGGTTCGGAGATCGCGGCGTCACTCCGCGAAAGAGGAATGGAAGTCGTGGTGTTCGAACAGAACCCGCTTCCCTACGGTAAGATCGAGGACGGCCTGCCCCGCTGGCACCTCAAACTGCAGAACAAGGAAATGGCGTCCATCGACGACAAGCTGTCGCGCGAGGGCATTCATTACGTGCCCAACTGCAAACTGGGAGAGGACGTCACCCTGACCCAGCTACGCGAGGATTGGGGTTTCCCCCTGATCGTGATGGCCACCGGGGCCTGGCGCGATCGACCGCTCAAGGTCGACGGCGCCGACGAGGTGACCGACGACTCGCTGGTCTACCAAAACCCGTTCGTCTATTGGTTCAACCACTATCACGAGTCCAATTACGGCGGCAAGACCTACCGGGTGGACCAGGAACCGATCGTGATCGGCGGCGGCCTGGCCTCGATCGACGTGGCCAAGATCTGCATGTTCCAGTTGGTTCTCGAAGCGGCGCGGGAACGCGGCGTCACCCTTGAACTGCTGGACATGGAGCACAAGGGCATCTTCAAGACCCTGGACAAGGCGGGCCTGAACTACGACGACCTGAACATCAAGCCCGCCCGCCTGTTCTATCGCAAGCGCGTCATCGACATGCCGTTGGTACCGCTCGACGACGATCCCACCGAGACCCAGTTGGAAAAAGCGGTCAAAGTGCGCGAAAAGCTGATTCGCAATGCCACCACCAAATACGGCTTCGAGGTGCATCCGCTACGCGCGCCGCTGGAGATCCTGCTCGAAGAGGGCTCGGTCACCGGGATCCGCTTTCAGGTCAACGAGTTCCGCGATGGCCGCTTCGTGGCCAACGGCGAAACCGAGACGGTGGCCTGCACCCAGGTCATCAGCAGCATCGGCAGCATTCCGGAATGCTTGTCGGGCGTTCCCATGATCGGCGAACTCTACGACACCAACAATCCCTTCACGGGCGAGTTGAACCAGCATCCAGGCGTCTACCTGGTCGGTAACGCGATCACCGGCCGCGGCAACATCAAGGATTCCCTGAGAAACGCCAAGCGCTTGGGCAACCTGGTGGAAAAGGGCATCAGCGAAGGTGAGTTGGATTACTCCGCGGTCTTCCGCCAACGGGCCGAAATGGCGCGCGACCACGTGGCGCGCCTGCACGAGTACCTGAAGGGCATGCCGCCCACCGACGACGCGACCCGCGACCGTATCCGCGAGCGCACGCGTGAGCTGCAGGCGGCCCACGGCTACGCCGGCGACTACACCGCCTGGCGGGACAAGATCCTGACCTCGCGCTGAGTTTTCCGACGACCCGGCGGATCTTGCGTGCCGCCGGGTCTCGAGGCCCCTGCCGCACGGGACAGCGGCCGGCGATGACGAGGATCGCCAGCTCGATCCCCCCAAAAATCGCGGCTTCGACGGGCCCGACCCACCGGGAACGCGAACCGATTCGAAGCTCCCGTGGCGGTTCGAGCGCCGAGCAAACGAGCGCAAATCCGCAAGGACACCGGCCTGCGAAAACCACAAAAAATGACGTTTTTTCCAGACGATTGCCAGATCCCTGGTTCAGAAATCATCACGGATGACTTAGAATAGGAAAGAATGGTCGTGCCAGGTGGCTCGGTCTTGACCCCTTCGCTTCCGAGCGGCTATGATCGGGTCATGCTTTCCACACGAGCACGCCAACGATTTCCTTGAAGCCACGCGGCTTATCCACCCCTCGGGGATCCTGATTCGGGATCTTTGACGCTCCGTCACCGGTCTAGCCCACCAGAAGCGGTGTTTCCCCTTCTTCGTGGCCTATCCCTTTCTCTGATCGTTTCACCTCTTTCCCACCCTTTTTCCCGACCATTCCAAATCAGACCCCACCCGTTTCAAGAAGTCAGCAGTGTCCTTCAGCCCCAAATACACTACAAAGAAAGGCATATGAATACCTATGGTTAGCACTCTCGTGGTCACGCATGGTGAAGTCGCCAAGCACCTGATCGAAGCAGCGGAACAGATCATCGGCAAATCGGACTCCGTTGGACATTTTTGCGTGGACTGGGATCAGGATCTTGAATCCGCAAAAGAACAGCTCAAAAAGCTGATTGCCGAGGTGGACCGAGGCGAGGGCGTTTTGCTCTTGACCGACATATTTGGAGGAACACCGACCAATATCGCACTCACCTACCACAAGCCCCACCACGTTGAAGTGGTGACTGGCGTGAACTTGCCCATGATCGTCAAGGCGATGACTTTGCCGAGTGGTATTTCGGTTTCCGATGCGGGACGTCAACTCCGGAACCAAGCACAAAAATCGATTTATATTGCCAGCGAGTTACTGTAGGTGGGTTCATGATTACGCAACAAATCGAGATCACAAACAAGAAAGGTCTGCATGCCCGGGCTGCCGCCAAATTGGTCACCCTGACGGTCAAATTCGAGGCCCAGATCCTTGTGGCCAAGGGCGATAACGAGGTCAACGGCAAGAGCATCCTCGGTTTGTTGATGCTCGCCGCACACCAGGGCTCGTGGATCACGGTCAAAGCCCATGGAAAAGATGAAACCGAAGCCATCGATCGCATCAAAAACCTGATTGAGTCTAAATTTGAGGAATCGGAATAAGTCTATGGAAACGCTCAAGGGCGTCGGTGTTTCCAACGGAATTGTCATAGGCAAGGCTCTGGTAATTCTGGACGAGGAAACCGTCACGTTAGAAGAACACCTGGAATCTTCCCACATCGAGGAGGAAATTCAGCGGTTCCGTGATGCCCTGAACACCGCAAAAGAGCAGATCCGCAGCATCAAGAATCAAATCAAAGACCGAATCGGCGAAGAACACGCCTTCATTTTCGACACCCATATCCTGCTTCTGGACGACGGCACCCTTAAGAACGAAACCGAGAAGTTCATTCACCAGAACAGTTGCAACGCGGAATGGGCTTTCAGCCAGGTCCTGATGCGCGTCCTTCGCGAGTTCAGCAGCCTCGGCGACGCCTACTTCGTCGAACGCGGCAACGATCTCAAGGACGTCGGCAAACGGGTCCTGCAAGTGCTGGTGGGCGAAAAGAACAAACTCTTCGGATTTCAGAATTTGAGCCAAGATGTGGTCGTCATCGGCAGCGAATTCGGCCCCAGCAACATCACCAATTTCGACAATTCGCGCATTCTCGGCTTCGCCACCGATTTCGGTGGTCAAACAACCCACACGGCGATCATCGCCAAGGCCTTGGATCTGCCGGCCGTCGTCGGCCTCCACGATGTCACCAAACGCATCAAGAGCGGCGACACCGTGATCCTCGACAGCTTTTCCGGGAAGATCTTCAGCAATCCCGACGAGGCGACGCTCGAGAAATACCGCAAGATGATTCATATTTACAAGGAAGAGGAAGCCAACTACCGCAAGGATCTCGGCGAGCCGGCCACGAGCCCGGACGGCCTGGAGATCGAACTGCTCGCCAACATCGAGCTGGCGACGGAGGTGGATGGTGCGCTGACCAACGGTGCCCGCGGCGTGGGTCTCTACCGTACCGAATTCCTGTTTCTGGCCTGTGATCCCGAGCTCCCCACCGAGAAGACCCATTTCGAAACCTATTGCCAGATCGCCGAAAAGCTGAAGGACGAGGTCGTGACCATCCGCACCCTCGACCTCGGCGGCGAGAAGTTCTTCAATCGCACTTTCGTTCGCGAAAAAGAGATCAATCCCGTGATGGGTGTTCGCGGGGTTCGCCTGTGCCTGATGCGCAAGGACATCTTCCGCACCCAGCTTCGCGCCATCCTGCGCGCCGCGCACAAGTACAAGAACATTCGCATCATGTTTCCCTTGATCAGCGGCGTCCGCGAGTGGCGCACCACCCGCGATTTTCTCCAGGAAGTCATGGAGGAGTTGCGGAGCGAGGGGATCCCCTTCGAGGAGAATCCCTCCCTGGGCGTCATGATCGAAGTGCCCTCGGCCGCCATGGTCGCCGACCTGTTGGCGGAGGAAGTGGATTTCTTCAGCATCGGCACCAACGATCTGATCCAGTATTTCCTCGCCATTGACCGGGCAAACGACGATGTGAGCTACCTTTACGATCCCCTACATCCCGGTTTCGTGCGTCTGCTCTCGCAAGTCATCGCGGCGGCCCAAAAGAAAGGGATCGACGTCAGTTGCTGCGGCGAAATGGCATCTTCACCCATTTACGCCTGCCTACTGATTCTGTTGGGCTTGCGCAAGCTCAGCATGAACCCGTCCTCACTTCCGATCATCCACCACATGATTCGGGTCATGGATTTCACGCGAATGGGCAAATTGATCAACGATCCGGCCAAGGTTCCCACCGGCCCAGACACTCGGGCGGCGTTTCTCAAGGCATTTCGCGAGTTGCTCAGTGAAAACGATTTCACCCATCTCATCGGGGAAATCGACGACGAAGAGACCTGACCTCTCCAAGCCCAGCTCGCGAACATCTTCCCGATCGGGTTCCCGCCGGCAACCGAACCGCCTGGCGAACCCCGGCGTTGCGAAACCGACGCCGGGCAGGGATCGAACCGTGACCGAGCACGCGAGGCGGTATTTCCAGCCGGCTTCGGGAAGGGGCGGGCTCGCCACATCCCGTGATCGCCAGGCGATTTGTATCGCACCATTTCGGGGATTCGTTCAAAAACCGCTGTTTCCGGAAGGGCACTATGCTAATTTTTAGGATTGTATTCGGCATTGCCATCTCGAGATCTCATCATGCCTACCTCGAGAAATGAGGAGTCCTGTTTTGTTTCCTAGGATTGTGCTCTCCCTGCTCGTCTTCCTGGTGCTCCCCCTTCAGGCCGAAGCACCGGTCACCCCCACGATCATCATCAGTTTCGACGGCTTCCGCTGGGATTACATCGACCGCTTCGAAACCCCGCACATCGATCGCGTGATTCGCGAAGGGTTCCGGGTGAAGCGGGTCAAACCCAGTTTCCCCTCGCTGACCTTTCCCAACCACGTCTCCCTGCTCACCGGGCTCCACCCCCACCGGCACGGCATCGTGGGCAACCACATGTACGACCCGGTTCTTCAGCGCGAATTCCACAGTAGCGCCGCCACCGGCACCGACGATCCCCGGTGGTACCGCGCACCCATGCTTTGGGAAATCGCGCGAGAGGCGGGCATGAAGACGGCCGCCTTCTTTTGGGTCGGATCGGAAATGCAGGGACGCCATCCCGACCGTTTTTTCAAATTCACCTATAAGATTCCCATCTCCAAACGATTGGATCAGTTGGAACGCTGGCTGGATCCGGCGGATCATCCTTCTCCCGAACTCATGCTGCTCTACTTTTTCGAATCGGATACCGCCGGCCACGACCACGGCCCCGTCTCCCAGGAAGTCAAAGCCTGCGTGGCGGAGCTGGACGCCGCCGTCGGCCGCATCACGCGCATGCTGGAGCAACACAAACGCGAGGCCCACCTGTTGTTCGTGTCCGACCACGGCATGACCCCCATGCTCGGCAAGGGTTTGTCGCTGAAGAAGATCAAGGATTCGGTGCCCGCGGACCACTTCGATCGCCTGATTCACAACTGGTCGATCGTCGACCTATTCGTCAAGAACCCCACCGCGGAGCGGATCGACAAGGTTCTGGCGAACCTGCCCACTTCGCCCCACATCAAGTGGTATCGGCGCGAGGCGGTGCCACACCCTACCCATCCGATGCGCAACGGCCACATCATGGGGCTGTTGGCTACGGGAACCCAGGTCCAGGAACAAGAGTGGAGCGACGTCAAGGGGGGACACGGTTTCGACATCGATCATCCGGACATGGGCGCCACCTGTTTCGGTAAAAGCCCCGCCATCAAGCCGGGAAGCGTCTTGGAGAGAACGGACATCGTCGATTTCTTCCCGTTGGTGCTGCACCTGATGAAGTTGCCGCAGCGCAAGGTGGATGGTCGCCTGGCGGTTTGGTCGCCCATCCTGCTGGATCCAAGCGGCCGGGAGTCCAAACCGATGGATCGGAAAAAAGGTGGCCAAGACGCCGACAATTCGGGGTTAGGAGCAAACGGACAATGATGTATCTATGGGTCGCCATTCTCGGCGGGATCGCCGGCCACCTGGTTCGCCGCGTCACACCCATCGCCTTGAAAATGAAGGACACCCAACCCGTTTTTCGATTTCCCTGGGTCGAAGTGAGCGGCGCGCTCATCTTCGCCTTGGTCGCCCACCGCCTGGGCGTCGCCCCCGAGCAGTGGAAATGGTATCTCTTCACCACGCTGCTGCTGGCCATCAGCGTCAGTGACTACGCCACCAAACTCATTCCCGACATCTACACCTTCTCGGGAACCCTCGTCGGGATCGCGTCGACCCTGCTGTTTCCCGGCGACGTGATCACGCTTCTCGATCACCGCATGATGCTGCAATCAATGGGGATTCCGCCGCAACAGACGCTGCTCGCCGGTGCGGTGCTCGGCATCGGCGGTGCCGCGTGCGGTTTCGTCATGATGGAAGTCATTCGACGAACTTTTCGCGGCCTGCTCCAGATGGAAGCCATGGGCCTGGGCGACTCCCTGATCATGATGATGGCCGGGGCCTTCGTCGGCCCCCAGGTCGTGTTTCTCTCGCTGTTACCTGCCTGCCTGATCGGGGTGTTCACGGGATTCGTCTACAAGCTGCTCTTCAGCACGCCCCACGCGCCGTTCGGGCCTTCCCTTTCGATGGGCGTCCTGAGTATGGTCCTGTTCGGCGAATGGATCGTGGATACCATGAGAAATTACAACACCCTGCTGTACCAGCTTCCACCAAAGGCGCTGATCGCGCTCTCCCTGGCACTCATCGGCGTGGTCATCGGTTTGGTGCTGCGCATGAAGAAAAAAGCGGCGGAGTACGAGCGCATGATCGAGGAAGACTACGAAAAAATATCCGAGAAGCTTGACCCCTGATGTCCACGCTCACCCCCACGTATTCACGGGAACGATTCCAAGCCATCGGCCGCCTGTCCGCCCCCATCATCCTGGGCATGGGTTCCCAGAACGTGATGAACCTGATCGATACGATGATGGTGGGCACGCTCGGGAAGGAATCCCAGGGAGCGGTCGGCATCGCCAGCATGGCCCTGTGGGTGGTGACCTCCATCATCCAAGGGATCGGACCGGCGGTACAGGCGGTCACGGCGCGACGTCTGGGCGAGAAACAGTTCCAACGGCTGCACGAGTCGATCGTCAACGCGCTCTATTTCATCGTGCTCCTGGGCATTCCCTATTCCTGGCTGTTGATCGAGTTGATTCCGGACCTGTTCGGATACCTCTCCTCGGATCCCGAGGTCCAACGCGTCGGCACCAGCTACGCCACCATTCGCCTGGTGACCGTGGTCTTCATCGGCATCAACTTCAGTTTTCGCGGATACTTCAACGGGCGCAAGCTATCGATCCTCTACATGCAGACCCTGTTGATGATGCACCCCATCAATATCCTGCTCAATTACCTGCTCATCTTCGGCGCCTGGGGATTCCCCAAACTGGGCGCGGACGGCGCAGCCCTGGGAACCGCCATCGCCACCGTGCTGGGCAGCATGAACTACCTGCGGTTGCTCACCAAGCATCGCAACGAGGGCTTTTCCCTGTCTCCCCGGGTTCTGTCGGGAAACATCCTGACATCCATGTTGCGGCTGGCGATTCCCAATTGCCTTCAATCCTTCACGCTCTCGATGGGGTTCCTGATCTTCTTTCGCATCACGGCGATGGTGGGTACCGCGGCCCTGGCCGCCAACACGATTCTCATCAACCTCGCCCTGACGTGCATTTTGATCGCGCTCGGACTCGGCATCGCCACCATCACCCTGGTCGGCAACGCCATCGGTGAAAAGCGGCCCGACGAAGCCAAACGATGGGTCAAGGCGACGCTCACCATCGCCTGCATCTCGCTGGGTGTCTTCGGACTGGTTCTGGCGGCGGCGCCCGCGTTCTGGGTCGATTTCTTCACCGACGACCCCGAGGTCATCCGCATCGCCGTGATTCCGCTGATTCTGCTGGGCCTCAGCCAGCCCTGGGACGCGGCCGCGATCATCCTGATGCACGCCCATTTGGGGGGCGGTGCCTCCAAGGCCGTGATGGCCATATCCTTCGTCAATCAATGGCTCGTGTTCCTGCCGGGATGCTTCGTATGGGTCGCCTTTTTCGACGGAAACCTGCTGCACCTGTGGATCTGCATGATCAGTTACCGCTTTCTGCTGTTTTTGAGTTTTCTCGTCAGTATGAAGTTGGGCTTCTGGATTCGCTGGAATCTGTAGGAGGTACCCGCCCAGAGCACGGACCGGGTTTCGGATTCCGTCCAATGGGACGCGACAAACCCCACTGATGCCCCTCCGATGAGCGTGAATCGTTTGGGGAAGCGTCGATTCTCGACGATTTCGAGATGGCTCCTGCCGCTTGGATCCATCCGAGTACACCACCGAACAAGGATCCGGTCCCCCAAATCGCGTTGAAAATGCTATGTATTATCGGAGCGACGATGTGGGCCGGAACAGGTCCGGCTGCGGCCCCCTCGTTCGATCCAACCAAAAAAAGGAAGCGGGTTTTGGATTCTTCCTTCATTTGTCACGAGGTCCTGCGGAACCTCCGCAAGATCACGCGAGCCATCGACCTTCACTCCAAGCGATTGGCCCAGGAATACGGCCTGACCGGTCCACAAGCCATCATCATGCAAGAGATCCAGCAGGGTGGCGCCGTCCCGGTGAGCTCCCTGGCCAAGAGCGTGTCGCTCAGCCACGCCACCGTCACCGACATCCTCAACCGGCTATCCAAGCGCGGTATGGTGATCCGCACCCGCGACCATGTGGACAAGCGGCGCATGATGGTTTCCCTCACCGAACAAGGGGCCCAACTCCTGACCAAAACACCTTCGTTGCTCCAGGACCAGTTCATCTCGCGGTTCGAGGACCTCGAGGAATGGGAACAGACCCTCATCCTGTCGTCACTGCAACGAGTCGCCACGTTCATGAACGCCGAGGGCATCGACGCGAGCCCCGTGCTCACCAGCGGGCACATCACCCGCAAGGAAACCGAAATCTGAATCAGCCCACCAGCGGGGTGATCGCTTCGTTGACGTTGACCCTCATGTTTTGGGAGCGGCCTTCCGATTGAAGCGTGTCGACCGTGTGATGATAGAGCTGGAAGGCACGCGACGGATTTTCGGCGATGCAGACCGCACCCAGTTTGCCGAATTCCGAGAGTGCGCCGATGAGATGGAACACGACGCCCTGTTGGGTGGCTCCGTGAAAATGCAGCCTGCGGCAGACGCTGATGTCGATCAGGTCCTCGGGCGAGAGGCCGATGTAGGCCTCGTCGTGCAAATTGTCGGTAGCGTAGTAGTAACGAGGTTGACCGGAAGGCGTCAGGTACAGACCCGAGGCCAGATCGAACTCGCCGTCGGTCAGATACTGCAGCATCATGAAGGGATGGGTGGTACCGCCTTTGCGCAGGTTGATCTCGATGGCGTAATGACGCCACCCGTCGGCCTCCGGAACGGAGATGAAATCCACGCCGAATCGCCCGATCACCCCTCGCCGCGCCAACACATCGGCCACCAATTGACCCGCCGCCTGGATTTGCAGCCGGTAGACCTCGTCGGCGGGAAAGGTACAGCCCAAAAAGACCTGACCGTCGAGAATCTGATCGTGGGTGGACACGATCATCGGCTCGCCCAAAGGATTGACACGGCACTGAACCGAGGGAGAGCGCTTGCCCTCCCCTTCGATGAAGGCCTCCACCACGCCCCCCATCTCGGCGAACTTGACGGAAAAGGTATCCCAAGATTCGCCCTTGGCCTGGAACTCGAGCCGCTGGGCGACCTCGCTCCCCAGCCACTTTTGCAAGGCTTTTTCCTTCTCCGGACAGCCTTCGAATCGAAAGATCGCGTTGCCTTCCCCGGAGAACCCCTCGTTCAGTTTCACGACCGCCTTTCGCAAATGGGGATTGGCGAGACGCAGCGCCACCAACGAGTCGATCATATCTTTTTTGTCACGCAGATTCTCGAATCCAGGGGGCAGGTCGATGCCCGCCTCGTGAAAGACTTCGCGGCTGCCTGTCTTGGAACCGAACTCGGCGTACACGGGATTGCAGCCGTAGAGGGGAATGCCCATTTGCACGGCGAGGGTCCGTTCCAACGGGGTCACGTTGAAACAGGTGAGGTGTGCCGCCAGCGGATCGGGAATGGCGCGGCGAATGCGTTCCAGCAACCGCGGACGTTGCAGCAATTTCAACGAGAGCGGCACACCCGAGGCGTCGTGGCAGTTGAATAGAAGCAACCGTTTGCGGGCATGACCCACGGGAACACCCGGCAACAGATTCAGGAAGTAATCGATCACCGAAACATCCAGGGACTGGCTGGTGATGTAGATGAGTCGGGTCCGCGGCAAGCGCAACAACATCAACATGCACAACATGCGCTCTTCGTAGTGATGCACCCCCGATATGCGTTGGAGAACTTCGTGGTCCAGGCTCAAGCTGGGAATGACGACCACGGTCCGAGGTGCGTCCGGTTCGTCGAACACCACGCGAAACAGATGAGCCAAGCGCTCTTGAACACGGTTGAACAGCGTCAGCTCTTCGGGGGAACCGGGTGTCGGAGACAACTGCAAGTTGCGCAACATGCTCTTACCTCGGGAATGATCCCTAATCTAATGCCGATTCAGAATGGTGACAAAACCAACTTTGGTGATCTCGGGGATGATCGACCGCCGAACCTCGGTGGCCAAACACACATAAGATCCTTCTTTTCAGAACCTTGACTTGGAAACGATTGCGAATGAATCGATTCGGGTCAGGATGAAGAGGCTCATCGATCCCTGCGGATCTCGAGAATACCGTCGCATTTGGATTGGCTTTAATCTAGCGAACCCCACACCAGACAACAAGCGACAATTTGGTCAGGCACCGCAAATGTGAGCCCGGCCTCTCCCTCCCAGGCAGGAACTCGATTCCGGGCGAGCGACTCAGTCGCGGGCGTTCATCTCGGCCCGTCGGTGTAGCCGCACCTTTTGAAGTCGGGATAGCCGTTTGAGCTCTCGTTCCCTGCGCAGCGCATCGCCGCGGGAGGGCGCCGCTTCGCGGTAAACCACGGCGACCGGGCGTCGGCCCATCGTGTACTTGGCCCCCTTGCCGGCATTGTGGGTGCGGATCCGTGCCTCGAGATCATTGGTACAGCCGATGTAATAAGTGCCGTCCGCACATTGCAACATGTAAACACACCAACTCATGGGGCCATTATACCCGGAAACGACAAAGGCACGGCGGTCCCATCCCCAAATCGATTTCAAGTGGCTTCATCGGAACTAAAGTCATCCTCCAGTCTTTCAAACCCCATAGTGCCCCACATCACAACACATTTCTTTACAGAAAGACTGCTTTCATAAGTTCAATCTCCGCTTTGACCGTCAATTGGCTTGACGAGTCTCCATCATTTTGTCGCGGTTTGGCGTGGAGGTTTCAATCATGCAACACAAGACCGTTTCTGGACGCGCGCTTCGTTTCTTCGTTCTTCCCTTCTTGTTTTCCACCTTCCTGATCGGTACGGCGACGGCCGGCGACCACAACGTGGTAATCAACCACAAGCGCCTCACCAACGACCAGGTCCACGCCCTTCAGCGGCAACTCAACCTGCGCATCATGGACGGCCGCTACTGGTACGATCGCACCTGCGGTGCCTGGGGCTACGAGGGCGGACCCACGGCGGGATTCATCCTTGCCGGCCTCGATGTGGGCGGGCGCCTGCGGACCAACGCATCCAACGGCAACACCGGCGTCTACATCAACGGCCGCCAACTCCACTACCTGGATGTGGCCTACCTGCAGCGCATGTTCGGCACGGTGTACCGCGGCAGATACTGGGTGGACGCCTATGGCAACTTCGGGTACGAAGGTGGCCAGGCACTGGGTAACCTGGTCGCACTCAGCCAGCAGAGCGGCGGCAGCGGCGGTGGAGGCGGCGGAAGCACCTTCTACCGGGGCGACTACACCGATATCGGTACCGGCAGCAGTGGTGGGACCACCTACGTCATCGGCAAGGACTTTTCCTATATCAGCGGCTACTGAGGCCAGGGAAAGAAACCGGCACGAGCGGCCGGTTTCTTCGGTAGCTCACCTCAAAACCGGTATCCGAATCCCCGCGAGGACATGCTGAGACAGGCCGTGCAGGTGGACAGCAGTTCGCAAACCCGGTCGCCCACTTCGGCCGTGGTCATGGACTTGCGTTCGTCGCGCACCAGATCCACGGTCAAGGCGCCTTCGTGCACGGCACGCGCCACGGCGCGTTCCACCGCATCCGCCTCTTCGTCCAATTTCAGGGAATGACGAAGCAGCATGGCCGCACTCGAGATCGCCGCGTAGGGATTGGCGATACCCAGTCCGGCGATGTCGGGGGCGGAGCCGTGAATCGGCTCGTACAATCCGGGTCCGTCGTCGCTGAGCGAAGCCGACGGCAACAACCCCATCGAACCGGCGAGCACACTCGCTTCGTCGGTGAGAATGTCGCCGAACATATTCTCGGTCACGATCACGTCGAAATAATCGGGTTTCTGAAGCAGGTGCATGGCGGCGGCATCCACGAGCACGTGTTCCAATTTCACGTCGGGAAACTCGTCGTGAACGACCCGCTCGGCGGTGGCCCGCCACAGGCGCGACGTTTCGAGCACATTGGCCTTGTCGACCGAAGTCAGGCGTCCTTCGCGTTCCCGCGCCAACGAAGCCGCGATACGCACGATGCGCTCGACTTCGCCGACACTGTAGGTGCAGGTGTCGACGGCCACGTCGTTCTCGCGGGACTTGTGACCGAAATAGATGCCGCCCGTCAATTCACGGATGACGATCAAGTCCACGTCCCGCAACAGCTCGGGCTTGAGGGGCGCCTGATCGATCAGATCGGGATGGGGTTTGACCGGTCGAATGTTCGCGAAAACGCCCAACCCGCGACGCAACCGGAGCAGGCCCTGCTCGGGTCGCACCGGCGCGTTGGGGTCGTCCCATTTGGGTCCACCGATGGCGCCAAACAGCACCGCATCCGACTCGCGACACAGGTTCAAGGTCTGTTCGGGCAGCGGATCGCCACACTCATCGATGGCGATGCCGCCGACGTGCGCTTCTTCGAAGGAGAATTCGTGATCGAAGTTCTCGCCGACCATTTCCAGCACGCGCCGGGCCTGGACGGTGACTTCCGGACCGATGCCGTCGCCCGGCAATACCGCTATTTTGGCTTTCATGAGTGAGCCTCCTCGTAGGACTGGATCAACGCTCCCTGCTGCAGCAGAAACTCCAGGTGGTCAAGGCCGTTCAGCATGCAGTAGCGCGCGAACCCATCGATCTCGAACGATTCGCTGGTGCCGTCGACAGCCGTGGTCAGGGTTTGGGACGTTAAGTCGATCATGATTGCGGCACCGGGCGTACCGAGCAGCTTTTGGTGAAACGCCGGAGGGACGACGACGGGCAACAAACCGTTTTTCAATGCGTTGCTGCGAAAAATGTCGGCGATCCGGGTACTGATGACGGCCCGCAAGCCGCAGCCGAGCAGGGCCCAGGGCGCGTGCTCTCGAGAGCTGCCACAGCCGAAGTTGTCGCCGGCGACGAGCACCTGCGCGTCGCTGAATTGGGGCTGATTCAAGGGGAAATCGAGGTTGGATCCACCCGTGGCGTCGTATCGCCAATCCGCGAAGGCGTTCTCGCCCAGACCCGACTTATCGGTGACCTTGAGGAACCGGGCGGGAATGATCTGGTCGGTGTCGATATTGGTTTGGGGCAACACCACGGTCTTGCTCTCGATCTTGGTGAACACTTCCATTTAGACGCCTCCCAATTCGCGTGCATCGGTGATGACACCCCGCACCGCGGTCGCCGCCGCGGTGAGCGGACTGGCCAGGAAGGTACGACTTCCCTTGCCCTGACGCCCCTCGAAGTTCCGGTTACTGGTGCTGACGGCGTATTCACCGGGGCTCAGTTGATCGCCGTTCATGGCGATGCACATGGAACAACTGGGCTCGCGCCACTCGGCGCCCGCCTCGCGGAAAATGCGGTCGAGGCCTTCCGCTTCGGCCTGAACCTTGACCTCCTTGGATCCGGGCACGATCAGGGCACGCATGCCGGAGGCCACCTTACGGTCCTTGAACACGGTCGCCGCCTGACGCAGATCCTGAATGCGCGAATTGGTGCAGCTTCCGATGAAGACGACGTCCACCTTGTGCCCCAGCAATTGCTGTCCTGGCTCCAAACCCATATACTGGAGTGCTTTATGCTCACTGGGGGAGCCGTTGGGATTGGGCACATGGGCCCGGATCGGCATCGTCATGCCGGGATGGGTTCCGTAGGTGATCATCGGCTCCAGGGAAGCCGCGTCCAGGTCGACTTCCGCATCGAAGGTCGCCCCCGGATCGGTGGGCAGGGCACGCCAGCAGGCGAGCGCCGCATCCCAATCGGCACCGCTGGGCGCCATTTCACGACCCGCCAGGTAGGCGTAGGTGGTTTCGTCCGGAGCGATCATGCCGGCTCGGGCACCGGCCTCGATCGACATGTTGCACACCGTCATCCGCTCATCCATGCCGAGCGCCTCGATGGCCTCCCCGCGATACTCGAACACGTGGCCGGTACCGCCGCCAATGCCGATCTTGCCGATCAGGCCCAGAATCAGGTCTTTGGCGGTAACGCCGGGAGCCAGCCGGCCCTGCACGTTGACGGCATAGGTATTGGGCTTGTATTGCAACAAACATTGGGTCGCCATCACGTGACCCACTTCGCTGGTACCGATGCCGAAGGCCAGCGCACCGAACGCGCCGTGCGTGCTGGTGTGACTGTCACCGCAGACGATAGTCTTGCCCGGCTGAGTGGCCCCCAACTCGGGACCGATCACGTGCACGATGCCATTGCGGGAAGAGCTCAAATCGAACAACTGCACACCGAACTCGCGGCAGTTTTCGACCAGTTTGGCGACCTGGGCCTCGGCCAACGCATCGACAAAGGGGATGCGCCCACTCGGGGAGGTGGGAAGCGAGGGGGTCGAGTGGTCCATGGTGGCCAAACACTTGTCGGGCCGACGCAGGCGCAACCCGCGCCGGCGCAGCACGTCGAAAGCCTGGGGTGACGTAACTTCATGAATTAAATGAAGATCGATGTAGAGAACGGCGGGATTGTCGGCACTTTGGGGTTTGACGACGTGTCCGTTCCATACTTTTTCAAAAAGCGTTTCAGGTTGCTGTGGGGATGTTGCACCCTCGTTCATGGCAAAGCCTCCGATGATTACAAAAGGGACGACACTTCAGATAAAAGGCACCATCTACAATGTGCAATTCATAGTTGGATCCTGTCGCAACAAAAGCATAACCCTGTCCTTCAAAGCACAGTAAACCCATAACTCCTACCAATCTATCTCTCGATAAATGAGCAATAGATTCTCGAAGCATCAATCAATTCAATGCCACATTTGTATTCAGGAACACAAATGCATACTAATACCATTATCCATCCCCACGGAGAGGATGAAGACCGTGAATGTGGTTTCGGAAATTTCGAATGGTTCCCGGTGAGGGTGAGGATACTCCGCATCTTCGAGGATTCGGGAACCGGGTGATCATCGCGGGACAATCATGGGGGAACGTTGAGGAAAAAGGATTGGGGAATGGGGTAAACGGGTTTCGAATTGGGGGAAAACATGGGAAATCCGGGTTTGACCATCTCCGAAAACAAAAAAACCCGCGCTGGTAAGTGGCGCGGGTTCAACAACTTGCAATTTTGGTATTCGGCTATCCCACGCCACCTATAGGGCATCCTAGAATCGATAGTTCAATGCTTAGTAGGATGTGGTTGGTGGCGATGGAAACGTTCATTTGAAAAATGGTCCTTCGAAAAGGTTTTCTGGATCGTAGGCCACTTGATCTTTGGGGTCAAGTAAAAAAAATCACTTTCACGGTTCCTCACACAACACTCATCCAAAATGCGAGAAACCGTCTCGTCTCCACCACAACGCCGTGAAAAAACTACCGGCAAAGACAGCGTTCATTTATATCAATTAATAAGGCATCCATTCACCCAACCGAGCCGTTTTCAACATGACCAAAAATACTCGAGAAAAACTTTGACATTTTGGTTGCCACCCAAACCCCAAAGTGTTACTTGTTTTATATAGCAAGATTTTGTTCGGAGACACGTACATGGCCACCGATCTTTCCTTCAACCACAACGACAGCCTATACCTGACTTCCGATCTAGCTCTAGCCCTCCCGAGCCCCCCGTTCTGAAGCCACGTCTCACGACGCCACGGGGGGCCTCATACCGAGCGAACGGTATGAGGCCCTTTTTCTTTTCACGCTTACGTTCTCTTTCGTTCCCCCCAAGCCCCTTACAACGGCTCGCACTTGGTCTCGTGCCCTCGCCGCCGTTACCCCCAACACCCAAGGTGCAGCTCACGGCTTTCAGCCAAGGCTACTTACCGTCATTTATAGAGGAGATTTTTCATCATGGAGAAGAACGCTACCACTGAGCGTCCGGAGCAGATCGACCCGAAAACGTCAGACAATCGCGTGGTCATTTTCGACACGACCCTGCGTGACGGTGAACAATCGCCCGGCGCAAGCATGAATCTCTCCGAGAAAATCGTCATTGCGCAGGCCCTGCGCGATTTGCGCGTCGACGTCATCGAAGCGGGTTTCCCCATCGCTTCTCCCGGCGATTTCGAAGCGGTGCGCGCGATCGCCCGTCAGGTCCAGGGACCGACGATCGCCGGCCTGGCCCGCTGCCAGAAACAGGATATCGACCGCGCCTGGGATGCCTTACAGGACGCCACCCACAAGCGCATTCACGTGTTTTTGGCGACCAGCGCCATCCACCGCGAATACAAACTCAACATGGCCAAGGAAGAAATCGTGCGGCGCGCCGTGGAGGGTGTCACCATGGCTCGGGCCTACTGTGACGACGTGGAGTTTTCCGCCGAGGACGCCGCCCGCACGGAACCGGACTTCCTCGCGGAAGTGGTGGAGCGCGTCATCGAAGCCGGCGCGACGACGGTCAACATCCCGGACACGGTGGGCTACGCCATGCCCAACCAGTTTTCGGACCTGATCCATCACCTGAAATCCCACGTGCGCGACATCGACAAGGCGATCATCAGCGTGCACTGCCACAACGATCTGGGCATGGCCGTCGCCAACAGTCTCGCCGCGGTCAAAGCCGGTGCCCGCCAAATCGAATGCACCATCAACGGGATCGGCGAGCGGGCCGGCAACTGCTCGCTCGAGGAAGCGGTGATGGCGATGCGTACCCGTCGCGACTATTTCGATCTGGAAACCAACATCAACACCCGCGCCATTTTCCCAACCAGTAAGTTGGTCTCCAACATCACCGGCCTGCACGTCCAGCGCAACAAGGCCATCGTCGGGCAAAACGCCTTCGCCCACGAGGCCGGCATCCATCAGCACGGCGTGCTGAAGCACCAGGAAACCTACGAGATCATGAAGCCGGAAGACGTGGGCATCAAGAGCAACCAGCTCGTCCTGGGCAAGCACAGCGGCCGGCACGCGTTCCGCAACTGGGTGGAAGAGCACGGGTACACGCTTAGCGACGAGGAGTTCCAGCGAGCGTTCGAAGCCTTCAAGGTGCTGGCGGACAAAAAGAAAGATATCTACGACGCGGATATCGAAGCCCTGATCGAAGGTGGGCTCAACCGCCAGGACACACCTTGGCAGATCGTCTCCATCCAAACCAACGCGGGGACCAACGCGATCCCCACCGCCACCATCGCCTTGCTGCATGCCGGCGAGAATCGCCGCGTGGAGGAAGCCGCCTGTGGCGACGGTCCGGTGGACGCGTTGTACAAAGCCATCGAACGCGTGGTCGGCTTTCGGGTCCGTCTCAAGGACTACCAACTGCGAAGCATCACCCGTGGCAAGGATGCTCAGGGTGAAATCTCCATCGCGGTGGAAATCGACAACCGAACCTATCGCGGTCGCTCGGTCAGCACGGACATCATGGAAGCCAGCGCCAAGGCCTTCCTGAACGTGATCAACGGCTATATCAACCAGCGGGAACGGTCCTTGGCCAATGCGGCCGCCGGTGCCGAACAGCTTGTCGGCGCGCGTCCCTGATGCAGGCTTGAAAATCTCGGCGCGATCGGGGGGATTTCCGGTCGCGCCTTTATAGCAACTCGGGCGGCCCCGACTGCGACATCTCGAAAATCGGTCCGGTTTTCCGGGGCTCGCTTCACATAGCCGGAATCCGCGTCCGCCGTTTCCCGCGGCGGGGGCCACGAACCGCGCGTTCTAAAACGAACGGACCGAGCGAAGGACCCGAAACATTCCGGTGGAAGGATCGCGGGCCAATTCGAGGTAGGGCCTGCGATTGCCCGGCTCGAAGATGGCGATATGGGAATCGGTCACCGACACGCTGCCCTGAAACGATACCCGTTCGTGGTGATAGGTGCGGTAGGCGTTGATCAAATGACGGCACATCTGCATGAAATCGCTATCGTTTTCCTGGAATTCGAAGAAGAACGAGGCGATACCGTGATAGGCGAGCGCTTCGTAAATGCGCACCGCGGCGTCCTGCAAAATGCGGTACTCGGGATAACGTATGTCCATCAGATGCCGTCGATCGGCAAAGACGACGTAGGAGAAAATCGCCTCGGGGAACAGTTTCCGAAGCGGCACGAACAGGGTCTCGTACAGGGATTCGGCCTGGACGTCGATCTTGCCGGTCTTGCTCTCGAGAATGATGAGATGGCGCTTGGACAAATAGCGAAAGTCGAACAGCCCGTCCAGGTCGGTAACGTGCTGGTAACCCCACTTGCCCTGACCGGTCTTCTTCAGCAGGATCATGTTCGGGTAGCGCCCGATCTTGAGCACGTAGCGCTTGGTGTTGGCCACCACGTAGTTCTCACGGTTCTTGGGATCGAAGCTCTTGTCGAAGAGCCCGCCGATCCTGCCGCGATTCTGGTCGAAGCGCTGCAGAAAGCGTTTCATGACGCGGCGCGCGATGCGTTCGGCCAGGTCGCCCTTCATGTTGGGAATGCCGGTTTCGTCGAAGGGATAGGTGGAACACAACAGATCGCCGAGCGAGTAGAGCCCGTAACGTCGACCCGTGACCTCGTAACTGATCAGCAGCTTTTCCGATTCGGGCAGATCCTGATTGATGGGATCGTTGGAATGGTGCAATTTGAATTTGGTCCGCATGCCGTGTGAGCGCGTGCAGGAATACACAGGTGGTTCACCTGAAAAAAAGTCCCAAGGAATCGGTAGATACCGAAAAAAGGGAGAATGGGTAAAGCTCTGACTGGTCATGACGGAAAGCTTATCCTATTACAAATCTTTGGGTTCAACAAGCACAAGCATGGTGGCGAGCCCCGGAACCACCGCCACGCCATTGCCGCGAAGGACCGGTAGTGGTTCGTCTCCGGCGAAGAAAGGGAAGGATTGGTGATGGCCGAGTTCGAGGGGGTACCCCGAACCCGGCCGTTTCGTGCGAACGCCTCCAGCAAGTGCCCATCCAGGAACAGGGTCGTTATGAAAACGCTCCTCCGAATCGGCAGGGTCGCCAAGACCAACCGGCAACGGCAGCCAGGAATCAGGCACCAGCTAAACACCTCTGAACACGTATCTTGCTGAGATCTGACCCCTGAGACCTGATGCCGTACCCATCCAGTCAAACCACCTTGGGAGTTGTCCTCCTTTCATTTCTGGATGGGCTCTGGCCAACCTGGCGCGATTGCCTCGCGAAAGGTTGCAGCCAGAAAGCCGATCGGCTCATCGGTTGGAAAAGTCGCGAATCAGTTTGCCCAGCGCCTTCTCGCGCTGCTTGCGGGCCATGCGGCCCTGAAGGGTTTGCAGTTCTTCGTGTCGCAACAGCTCTTTCTTTACTTTGCGGTAGCTGTCGAGACGCCGTTGGGCCAGTTCCCCGCCGGCAACCGCGTCCAGGACCGCACAGCCCGGTTCGCTTTCATGGCGACAATCGCGGAACCGGCATCGCCGAGCCAGGTCCTCGACATCGGCGAACACCTGCTCCAAGGCTTCGTCTCCCTGCCAGAGCGCCAGCTCGCGAAGCCCCGGGGTATCGATCACCATGGCACCGTTCGGCAGCCGAAACAACTCCCGGCTGGTGGTGGTGTGTCGACCCCTTTGGTCCGAGGCCCGTACGGCCAGGGTGGCCTGGCGATCGGCGTCGAGTAGATGGTTGGTCAGGGTGGATTTGCCCACCCCGGAAGAACCGAGCAACGCCACGGTCTTTCCGGGCTGGAGGTAGGCAGCCAGCGCGTCGAGTCCTTCTCCGGTCATGACGGAAACCGGGTGAATCGGCGTTCCGAAGGCGACCGCTTCCGCTTGTTCCACGATCTCATCGGGATCGGGATGGAGATCGGCCTTGGTCAGGACGACCACCGGCCGTGCGCCACTTTCCCAGACCAGGGTGAGGTAGCGCTCGAGGCGAGCCGGGTTCCAATCTCGGTTCATGGAACTGACCAACCAGACCCAATCCACATTGGCGACCAGCGGCTGGCCATCGACGGCGCCCGGCGCTTTACGGATAAGGCAGGTTCTTCGGGGCAGCACCGACTCGATCTGGAGTTCGCCCGCACCGGGCTGACCGCGCCACGCCACCCAATCCCCCGTTACCGGCAGATCGGCGCCGGAAACCGTCTGGTGGGAAAGGCGACCCGAAAAAGATGCCAGACAGGTCCCCCCGGCGGTGGCCAGATCACATAAACCGCGCCGGACGGCAATCACCCGACCCGGCTGGACCCGGGCATCGCGAGCTTGACGGGCGCAGTGATCGAACGCCTCCGCCCACGTCGCATCCCAGCCCAGCGGACCCAAGTCCCTTTCATGGGGATGGATATTGGCATCGTTACGAGAATTTCCTTGCTTGTCGCACATTGAAAAAACGCTCCTCGAAAGGCAGCGAGAAAGACACCCACTTCCGGGACCCGGCACCGAGCCGCGTGGAAAACACGCGTACGCAAGGGACCATGCCGAACGCACACCAAGAGCTGTCAGGCTCTCGAGAGGGCTGACCTTCTCGGTTCAAACCCAGGCACGAATTGTCAGAAGGAGCGTTTTAGACAAGCATAAAGTACATCTTCCCAAATTTTCAAAAACAACCCCACCTTATCGAGAAATCGCAAGGGGGTCAATAGCGTTCCATCCGAACCGCCGTTGACCGCGGACGTTCACCACAAAACCACTTGATCTTGTAAAGCGTGAATCGCTTCGAAAAGTCGGCCGGACCGGCCGACATACTTCAGTTCCGACCCTCGCAGCATGCGGGAACGTCTCGGCTAAATTGTTTCGGCAAGTTCAGCCGGCGGGCTTACCGTCCCTGCCGAACCTCCCAGGCACAACGAACCTCTCGGCATTCGGGGACTCCGCGGGGGTCCGTTTCGAGAGAGGTCAGCGGGAAAACGGGGTCGAATCGAGTTCGCCGAAACCCCTGGAGGACGTACGCCAAACTAGGTCTTTCCGGTTTTTTGGGCGCACAGTTCCCCGACCGAGGCCAGGAGATCGGGCAGGTGAAAGGGCTTCGCGAAGGTCCTGTCCGCGCCGAGTCGTTCCGCCACGTCCAGGTAGTTGAGGTGCTCGCCTCCCCAGCAGGTGGCCCCGGAAATGGCGATCACCTTGATCTCGGGCGCGAGGTCCCGAAGGACGCGAAGTATGTAGATGCCCTCCTTTTCGGGCATGACGATATCGGTGATCACGAGGTCGGGCGGCGAGCACTTCACCTGCCGCTCACCTTCTTCACCATTGCAGGCGGTCCGCACCTGATAGCCCTTTCGGGAGAGTGCGAGACTCATCAATTCAAGAGTCGCCGGGTCATCATCGATAATCAACACGTCGTTCATTCGTTCCTCGAATTACGGCGAGTCGCGATTTCACCGCGATCGCACGGGATCACAGAGCTCAAAATCCCCAAGACCCAAAATTCACACACCCACACACAGTCATTCGAGAAACCGAAAAATCAATCGCCAGCACAAAGCCAAGACAGAATTTAATCAGGATTCGAAGAAGAGTTTATCATATTTCTAAATTAGCAATTACATTAGTTTTTACCCATCAATCACCAACCTTTTTACATCTACTATATCGATGTATTCAGATGCCTGAAAAATAACGACTTTTTCATGCGAACACATCAGATTCGAGAAAGTGCCCGGACTACATATAATCAATCATTATCAAGGACTCACCCAAAACGCCGAACCGGTGCGTTCGGGCTCCCGAGCACGAAGATTTGGGGCTGTACGTCGACCCATCCGCTGGTTATACTGGGCTAATCGACTCCCCGACCCTAAGTGCGGGTCTCCGTGAGATCCATTCCCGTCCCTGTACCGATCAATCCTGGTGGGATCCTTTTATGCTGGACTTGGTCAACGCGATAAAAAATGTCCTGGTTCCTCGCGAATTGGAGGAACAGGTCGATCGAAGCCCAAAGAGCACGGGCTCCTTCAACTACGACGCCTGGGGCTACAATCCGGATACCGCCAAGATTTCGCTCGCCTTGTTCAAGCAACTCTACGATCACTACTTCAGGGTGGAGGCGCGTGGCCTGGAACACGTCCCCAAACAGGGGCGGGCCCTGATCATCGCCAACCACAGCGGCCAGTTGCCCATGGACGGCATCCTGATCGGCGTCGCCATGGCCACCAACCCCGACGGACCGCGTATGGCACGCGCCATGGTCGAACGCTTTTTTCCGACGGTTCCGTTCGTCGGCAACCTGCTCAATCAGGCCGGGGCCGTCATCGGCGATCCACAAAACTGCAGGCGCATGTTGCAAAGCGAAGAAGCGGTCATCGTGTTTCCCGAAGGTATTCGGGGTTCGGGCAAGCTGTACAAGGACAGATATCAGCTTCAACGCTTCGGCAACGGCTTCATGCACATCGCCATGGCCACCGAAACGCCGATCATCCCGGTGGGTGTGGTGGGATGCGAAGAAACCATGCCCGCGATCGCCAACATCAAACCACTGGCCGAATTGCTCGCCATTCCGTACTTTCCGCTCGCTATCCCCGCCTTCCTACCCGCCAAGGTCATCTTGAATTTCGGCGAGCCCATGATGTTCGACCAGTCGGTCGAAAGTGAAGAAGCGGTCACCGCGCGGGTCGAACAGGTCAAAGACGTCATTCGCGGTCTCATCGAGAAGGGCCTCCAGGAAAGGGAACGGGTATTTCTATGACTCAATCGCGGCTCTGTGTCCTCGTCACCGGCGCAGCCGGATCGCTGGCCGGCGCGATCATCAGGCGGCTGAAACCTCACTGCGACATCGTGGCGGTGGATTTTCGCAAGCGGGTCGACCTGGAACACGAGATCCCCAGTTACAAGGTGGATTTCAACAAACGCGGCTTCGAGGACGTCTTTCGCAACCACGACATCGACGCCGTGATCCACATCGGTCGGGTCAGCACCGAAGAGAGCAACCTGACGGGTCGCTACAACGCCAACGTCCTGGGAACGCAGCGACTGCTCAAGCTGGCGCTCAAGTACGACATTCGCCAGGTCGTGGTGCTCTCCACCTTTTTCGTGTACGGGGCCAATGCACAAAATCCGTCCTTGCTCACCGAAGACGCACCGCTCAAGGCTTCCGGCCTGACCCTCGACATGGTCGATTCGGTGGAGCTGGAGAACCTGTGCAACATCTACATGTGGAAGCATCCGAACCTGCACATCACCATCCTCCGCCCCTGTCACATCGCCGGCCCGGGTGTGCGCAACACCATCAGCCGCCTGCTCTCCAGTCGCATCGCCCCGGTCTTGTTGGGCTTTTCACCGCTCATGCAGTTCCTGCACGTGGAGGACATGGCCGGTGCCGTCGTGCTGGCCTTCGAGAAAAACCAACCGGGCATCTACAACGTGGCACCCCACGATTGGATCACCTACCAGGACGCCTTGCTGGCCTGCGACTGCACCCGCTTCCCGCTGATTTCGATACCACCGATCATTCCCGAGCAGGTCACCAAGATCTTCAATTGGAAGTCTTTCCCCAGCCACCTGCTCAACTACTTCAAGTATCCGGTGATCATCGACGGCAGTCTGTTTGTCAAGACCTTCGGGTTCGAACCGCGTTTCGGCCTCAAGGACATCTTCGAGCACTATCGCGAAGGCAAGCGCAGCCTTGTTTAGAACCGCTTTGCTTCCAGCCACATAAAAAGAAATCATATTTTTTTGTTTTTTTTCGTATGGCGATGTCCAGTTTCGCTCGGGATTCTCGCTGTTTTAGACAAGCGCGAACGGAAGCCCAAAACGATGCGCGCAACGACACCAACCACCCAAGTGGTGTCGTGGTTGGTTCCTCTCGGGAACCACACCTCCAATCCCTCTCCAAGTTTGACCCGTCCGGCTGAGGATGCCCATCGCATCACAACCCTCACCTCCAATCTCAGCCGGACGGGACTATTTTTTTGGACACCATGCCACCGATTCGCGGCAGGAGAGATACGCCTGAGCATGAGTACTTTTTTTCACATTCACCACGACGGTGACGCTCACGGGCCCGAGGCGCAACGCATTCACACCGAGCTGATCGAGCCGGTCATGCGAGATTTGGAGGAACGAGGACGCTTGGATCGGTTTTACGTCCTCAATTTCAGCGGACCGCGCCCTTTCGTGCGACTGATCGTGGAACCGCGCGAAAGTCATGGCTCGAACCTGGCGCGAGAGGTCCTGGCGTCGTTGCGGTCACGAGCTCGGGAACTGGATTTCCTCGGCGAGCACGACATCCAACCGCAGGGCAAGGTGGCCTGAGAGGCCTAACACGGCTTGGATTCTACGTTTCGAGAACACTGGGCCTGCGAGAAGTGAACGATTTCTCGTGCAGGTGTCAAAGGTATTGATCGACCGCGTTCACGATGTCCTCGCTCAGGTTTTTGAACTCGTCGACGCTGTTCGCGGTTTCAAAGCGGCGTTCGAAGGGCAACACCGCTTCCGATCCCGCGATCTTTCGCAATGTCGCGATCTGGCTTTTCACGCATTTGGAAAATCCTTCAATAAAGCCTTCGGCATACCCTTCAGCAAAACCTTCGGCATACCCTTCAGTTCTCACCTGTTTCAATACACTCATGTTCACACCTGAAAACTGAGTACTTACTTGGATTCCTCGGGTTGGGAATCGATATACCGATCGACCGCAAGCGCCACGTCCAAGAGCAGTTCTTTGAGCTCCTCGACGCTGTCCGCGGTTTCCAAGCGGCGTTCGAAGGGCAACGCTGCTTCCGATCCCGCGATCTTTCGCAATGTCGTGATCTGACTTTTCACGCCTTTGGTCAAGCCTTCGCTCAAGCCTTCGGCCCTGCCTTTAGTCAAGCCTTCGGTTCTCACCTGTTCCAGTACACTCATGTAAGCCTCCCGGTTGATGGTCTCCATGATGCGCTTGAAGACATCTTGAGCCAAGAGATCCTGGTCCAGCAAGGTCTCCCAGGTGGATGCCTGCAGCCGCGCGTTGCCCTCCAGAACCTGGATGAATCCCAAGGGATCGCCACCGACGATGCCGCGCGTCTCCTTTTGGATGATTACAATTATATCCAATTCGGGCACCCAGTTGGCGCGGTACTTCCAATCAGCCAGGCGCTCGAAACCGTAAGCCGCTACCGCCAAAAGCTTTCGCGGCGTTCGTGTGGTGAGGATGGTCAAGGTCAACCGACCTTGCAACGATGGCCCATCCCCCGAGTTCTCGAGCACCAGTGCGCGGCCCACGTAATTGCGGAACTGGGCCTCGGTCAACGTCTGGTGGATGCTCTTGTACTCGATGATGTTGTGTTCGCGGAAATGGTCGAACGGGCGGATGACGCTGGGGTCCTGGGCACCGGCCAACGGCGCCCCCGCCCGACAATAGTAGTCGACCCGGAAAGTCTTGTTGAACTCGCGATCGCCGATCTCGATCCCGCGCCCCGACATCACCGGCAGAAACTCGTCGAAAATATCCTGTATGAGTTCGTGCCAGGGAACGCGAGATCGCCCCATCACAACCGTCCCGGAATGGCGATGCCGGACCGCCGCCGTCCGAACTGCGCGGCCGTGACCTGGGTGGCGTTGACGTTGGCTCTCAATTCTTGGCTGACCTCGGTCGCCTTGACGAAGGTCTTGTTGGTGTTCTGTCCAGTCTCCTGACTGAGTCGCAGAACCCTCGGGAACCGCGCCATCAAGTGCTTGTGGTTGCCGCTCGCGGTGTAGACGAGCTGAATGTTCAGGGCCCGCGCCATGGAAAGCTGCATCTTGACGAAAGTCATGCTGTTGGCCTCACCGAACGGGTTGTCCAGGAACAACATGCCGTTGGAAAGGACGCGCCCCTCGGATTTGGCCGGCCGACCCCCCGTGCTCACGGCCCGCAACTGGACCATGGTGCAGTACAACAGAATGACCGAGGTGATCTTCTCCCCATCACTCCAACCCTTCACGTCGGTGATCGGGAAATAATTGGTCTTGAGGTTGTAGCTGGGTTTCATGATCACCACGCGATAACCCTTCTCACCGACCAACGCATCCAACGCCCGCTTGACCAGATCCAGGCCGCGAATCGGCTTGCCGGCCTTCAATACCTCGCGAATGACGCGCTGATAGATGCCGCGGCGCTGATCCAGCGTTTCGCCCACGTTGCCCAGCGCCTCCATTTTCAGGAAGGCCCGCCCCGCCCAGCCTTCCATCGCCTCCGGCAAGGTACTCGACGTCTTGGCCAGGTTCACGATGTGCAGTGCATCGCTCACCCCCGCGTCCAGGCGCGTGACGATGGCGTCCACCGACTCTTCCGACATGCGCAAACTGGTCTTGATGACATTCCGGAAGATATTGAATTCCTTGATGATATCGTCGGTCAGGTTCATCAGTGAATCGCGCACCTTGAGAATTTCGCGCTTGTCGTTGGGGAAATCCTGGAAGCGCGCGTCGTTGGCCAGATCCTTGAGGTCGTCGCAGCGGCCGTCCAGCGCGATCTTGGTCCGCGAATAGCGGTGGCGATGGGTTCGATAGTCGTCCCAGAAGCCATCCAGCAGATCCTCCAGATCGCGGGTCACGCGCGGCAGGGATTCGGGCGGAGCCTCGGCGAATTCGGGAATGTGGCGCGTCAACTCTTCGCTCTTTTGGAGACGGAAATTGCGGTCCTCACCCATTTCGCGCAAGTCTTCCTTGATGTTCTGGAGCTGCACCTTGAAGCGATCGATCTGCTCCTGCAGCCGCTCCAACACACCCGCCAACTCCTGGCGGCGCGCGCTGGTTTCCTCCACCGAGGCGGGCATCCGCTCCCCACCGGGAATGGTGTAGTCGGCATCGAAGGTCGGCGCCTCTCGCAGGTCGTTGCGCGCCAAGGTCAAGGCTCCTTCGGCGGCACCCACGGCCTTACTGGCGTTCTGCTCCGCCTGCTCGGTTTCGGTCAAGCGGGCCGCGATCGATCCTTCCTCGAGCACCGCCTGCACGTCGCGCTCGGTCGCGTCGCCGAGTTCCTTGCGGTAGCGCTTTTCCTGCTGTTTCGCCATGTTCTGCTTTTCTTCGAGGCGGGCACGCAGGGTCTCGTCCTTTTCGCTGACCTGGCGATAGCGATCGAGGCTGTAACGATAGCCCTGCTCGGCCTCGACCAACGTGACATGAGTGATGTCGGCCAACTCGCCGCCCGTGAAAGCGATGTCGTTCAGCTTCTCCTGGCGGTGCTCCACGGCGGCATTGCGGTTGAACACCGCTTCCTGGCGTTGGGCCACGGCGAGCTGCTGCTCCTCCAACACGGCCTCGAGCCGTAGGTTCTCGTCCTCCAGGGCGTGGGCTCGTTCGCGCGCAGCGTTCAGTTGCTCCTGCAACTCCTCGTAGTGGAGCTCGTGATCTTCGATGAAATCGCGAAGCCGGGAAATCGCCCCGTCGCACTGGCCGCGTTCGCTCTCCGCGACGCGAATCTCCTCGGCGAGGCGGTCGATTTCACTTTTGAGGTAGGCGGCTTTGTCGCGCTCGGCTTCCTGCTCGCGCTCCAGGCCGTCGAGCCGGGTGCGCTTGCCGTCGATCTGCTCGGCCTGGGAACGTAGGGTACCGTCCGGGTACTCGGCCAGAAAGGCATCGAGCCCGTCGAGGGTGCGGTTCAGGCGCTGGATGACGCGAGTCATTTCCGCGATGCGGCGCTCCTTCTCGGCAATGCCTGCCCGCAACGGTTCGATCATGTCCTCGGCTGCCTGGCGGTTGTAGGCCGCGTGGTGACCCGGACGCAGCACGACGGCATCCTCGGGCGAGCGCGAAACCGAACCCTCCGCGAGGGAGATCTGAACCGGGAAGGCCGGTTTGTGAATGCGGTCCTCCTGCTGGCGCACCTTCTCCAAGGCTTCGCGGGTGCGGACCATGATGCCCATGTAGCGAGCCGGATCCCGTGTGCACAGCTTGGCGGCCTCTTCCGGATCTTCGGGATACTTTTCGTCCAGTTCCTCGGCCGCCAGAAACGCCGGGATCCCCAAATCCTCGCGAAGCGCGCGCAACAGGTTGGCGACCTCGCGCGGCGGCGGGTACAACCGGGAGTTGCTCTGTTCGATGGTGTCCAGGGTTTCCTTTTCCTCGCTCAACAGCCGGCTCAACCGGAAAAGTTCCTGCTGGTCACGCGCCAGCCCCTCGCGAATCCGGTCGGCCAGGCCATCTTCCGCCAAATCGATCGCATCCTGCTCCAACAACATGCGCAGGTCGCGATCCGTCTCCAAGTGATTCTGGCGCACCAGGTCGGCGTCGTAGGTCTTCTGCATCTGGCCGATTTCCGACTGCAACAGGGTCATCTCGGCAATGCGCTCACGGGCCCGCTCGTCCAGAACCGTGCGTTCTTCGAGCAGCATGGACGATTGCTCGCGAAGCTCCCCGGTACGCTCGCTGATCTCGCGAACGCGGTTCTTGGTGCGGGTCAATGCCTCGCGTGGCGCCTCGACCTCGCTCAGGGCGCCCGAGAGAATCAGGCGCTGCAATGCCTTTTCGCGCTTTTGCATCTGGCCGTTGATGCCGCGAATGTTTTCGTTGACCTTGGCGAGTTCGGCCTTGACGTCGTTGTAGCTCTCCTGGTTCCCCGCCAGTTCGGCGCGCGCCTCTTCGAGGACGCGGCGCGCCTGTTCCAACTCGTGTTCGGCCTTTTTGATCTCGCGATCCAGCACCTGGGCATATCGCGTGCCCGCCGAGCGCAGTTCCAATTCCACGTCCTGATTCGAGTCGCGACGCTTGGCCAGCTCCGCCTCGATCGCCTTGCACTCGTCGACCTTGGTGCGCCAGACCTCGTACTCCTGGGCGGCGCGCAGCAACTTGAGCGACCGGTGCCACGTGGCGTGGTCCTCGCGGCGCTGCGCCACTTCCTTCTCGGCCTCCGCCAGCTTCTGCTTGCATTCGTGAAGGCGCAGCCAGGAGCGATAGTCCTGGAACTTGATGAATTCTTCCTGGAGCTCCTGAAGCTGGGCCGCGATCTCGTCCGCTTCCATTTCGGCACCGGCCATATCGTCCTTGATGGCGGCCGCCGCTTCCTTCAATCCCGCGATGATCGCACCGGCCCGGGAACGATCGGCGTTGAGATCGGTTTCGGCCGTCTCGAAGGCTTCCTTCTCCTCTTTCAACATGGCCAGAAGCGGCAACGCCTCCTCCACGAAGGTACATTCGGCTTCCCATTGCGGTTGCTTTTCGATGTGGCGACGCTTCTCGTTGAGGACCTCGATGACATCCGAAGCCGTATCGCCGGACATGACCGTTTCCAGAAAGAAGTGGACAAAATCGGTGGGCGTGTTGATGCGGTTCTTGAAGAGGCCCAAGATACCGCCCTGCCCGCCGTTCATGCGAAGCTGGTAGGAGAAGATCATGGGATCCAGACCGACCTCACCCAGCCAATTCGACCACTCGCGATGAACCGTGGTGTGCCGGCCATCCAGCGGCCTGGCCTCGGTCTTGAACCACTCCATGAATTCCCGTGCACCTGCCGCCGGCTCGGTCCCCACGGCCAAACCGCGAATCGGCAAGGTATCGAAGTTGACCGGGCCGCGCGGTTGGAACATGAAGTAGTGGCGTTCCAGGTCACCCAACGTCGACTGCACGCCGTTGGGCCAGTGCCCCACGAATCCCAACACGAGCGTCGGCGCCTCTTCCTCGAATCCGGCCAGCGATTGTTGCTGGGCCGGCGGCATCGACCATTCGGACACCACGTAACCGGTATCCTTGGCACCGAAATAAAGTTCGAATTTTCGGTTGTCCATCGGTCCGTTGGCCGATTTCATCACGTCGTGGATACTGGGATGAAGCAGGCTGAACAGCAGGGTCCGGATACTGGACTTGCCGACCCCGTTCTCGGCCCAGATGATGGAATCGAGCGGCTCGGGCAGGTCCATATCGTTGTTGCGCTGAAAGTCCAGCGTCAGCGGCGACAGCCGAGCATCCGGGTGGCCGACGTTGGCGAAATGGACCCGCAGGAGGTGGGGAATGCTGACACCTTGAGACATGTGATTCTTCTCCTAAAAAATGAACCTGAACCTATTCGGAAACACCAGATGGAACCAACACGAGCGGCGCGATCAGGAAGCGTCCTGGACGGAACGGCCCTCGCCCACACCTTGTCCGTCCAACACCCGTTGGCGCGCCGCACGCACCAGTTGGGCGGTGGCGTGGGAACTCAGGCGCCGGACGTAGATGCGGTATTTGGGAAGCGAAACGTAGCGGGTGTTGAGGCCGTCGCCCCCGTCCAGGCCCAGGAACCCGTTTTTCTGGAGTTCGGAAAGAACGTGATGCACCAGGCCGATCTGGGTGGTCTTGCCGTAGTAACCGGCTCGCGTCGGCGCCGGCTGCAACGCCAGGAAAAATTCGTAGGCTTGACGCACCTGATCGGGAATTTCGTCGATCTCGCGGTCCTCGTTGTCGTGGGCGCTCTTGAGGGCTTCGCAGATCTCGCGAATGTCGGAAGCGATTTCGCTGGGCGTGCCCGAGCGGGAGCGAAACTCGTCATCGTCGTCGTCATCGACCTGTGGATAGTAGAAACTCATCACGGCCAGGTGAATGATGCCCATCGCGATCTGCTGGTCGCGGCTCAAGCCGCGCGCGTGGGAATCGATGTTGGGCGCAAAGGGACTGTTGGTCCCCACACAACCGAGCACCATGCCGGAACGCAGCGCCTGGGTGGTTTCGTTGAGCACCTTGAGGCCCAGGCCTTCCAGAATGTTGTCGACGGCCGCCGCGAACGGCTCTTCATAAATGTAGCGGTCGAGCAGTTCCTTGTACTCGCTGTCGCGATGCGGCTTGGCGGATTTCAGGGCCTGCGCGATCAGGCGACCGGCGGCATACGCCATTTCGTTGAGTCCTTTTTCCTCGGACATCTCTTCTCTCCCCTTCTGCGGATCCGGCTTCAGGATCCACCTTCGACATCGTTCACTCTGCTGATCAAGAGATCGTCGCCCATGAAATCGGGATCGTCCAACGGCTTGCCGTCGCGCACGACCCGCAGTCCCAGCAAGTCCGCCCGCGCGTGGTAGGACTGCAGGAACGACACGCCCAAAACCGCCAACTGATCCACATCCAGGTCCAATTCGCGACCCTGATCGAGCAGCTCCGACAATCGGATCGGTGCCACATCCACCGAACCGGCGATTCGGGCCAGTTTCTCCTCCAATTCGTCATCCAGCGGATTGAAGAGATTGAGGATCGGCAGGCGGTCCTCGTCCGCTTCCTCGTCGCGGATCGGCTCGACCTGACCTTCTTCGCGCAAGAGCTTGTCGATCCACAATTCCAGGTCGAGGATTCTGTGAACCTGGGGGCCCAACATGACGTGGTAGATGTCTTTGGCGATCTGGCGAAAGGCACCGCCCTCCAAATGCAGGGCGGGCATGAACACCTGCTCGTTGAGATCGGGCATGGGCGAACGCGCCATGCTGCGGAATCGCTGGTAGGCCTGCTCTTCCAAAAACGAGGGGCCCGCGCCGAGAATCCGGCGCTCCAGGTCCATGTGGCGTCGCTGGCACATTTCCAGGAACGCAATCAGATCCTGGATGATCTTGACCAGTTCGAGATCTTCGTTGCGCTGCATTTCCAGCTTGAGTGCGGTCAGTACCCGGCCCTGATCGCGAATCAGGCGCTGCACGTGACCATGGGCTTCCTCCAACTTGGGCGTCACCTCGCGAACCCAGTCGACCGTGCGCACGTCGCGCCGTACGGCTCGCAACATGCCTTCGATGTAGCGCTCGTATTCGAGGCTCAGAAGCATGGTGCGCTCGGCCTCGCGACGCGCGCGGTGAATGCGGCCACGGCGCACCTGCTCGTGGAGAATGAACAGGTTGGAGATCTGCTCGTCTTCGATGGGCTGATCCAACATGCGCAGGTAGAGGTGAATCGCCTCGGTGGTGGCGCGGATGATGAACTGATCGGTCTCGGGATCGTGGTAGCTCTTCAACAGTCCGAAGCGGAAGGTGTAGGGCTTGGGAAGGTCATCGTCGGTCAGCCAAATGCACTCCCGCTCGAAAATGCCCTTGCCTTCGTTCATCAGGTGATCCAGTACGAAGTCCACGATCGCGGCGACTTGATCGTCATCCAGATGGGGCTGTCTGGCCAGGACATAGGGTTTGAGATCGTGAATCAATTCTTCGCGGGTCGCGCCGCTGCCCACGCCGGGCGCCATTCGCGCAAAAACGGAATCGAAGACCTGCAGTGCCAAAAACGTGAAATTCTGTTCCTGCCAATCGGGGTGATATCCACTCTCGCCCTTGGCGACCATCTGGTGGATGGGGTACCCCATCAGCAAGGCCTGCATGCGGCGAGCGACCACCTGGGCCCAGGTCTCGGCCTGGTTGTCACGCTCGCGTTGGGCTTGAAACAAATCGGTTTGGCTGGGTTCGGTAGGCGTTTGGGTCATTCCTGCTCACCAAGTCGCAAAGTGGTCGTGATCGCCGACATGTCGCTCGCGATGGCATCGACTTTCCCACACCCGAACCAGCGGCGCGGGGCCCGTTCGCGGCCTTCTCGCGACATCGGGCACGCGGCGAACATTCGGGGCAAGTTCCCCGGCTGGAAACGGTGGGGCCATCGCAAATCTCGGGACGAATCCTTCAGACCGGCCATTATAGATGAAACCCATGGCCTTGATAACCCGCCGACCTGGCCCGTCCCTTTTTCCACCGTCTATCCGCCACCGGGGCAAAGAGTTGGCCGGCCAACAAAAATCAGGCGGAAATTCGATGCATCGGGAGCCGGGTTGAGCGACATCACGAAATCGCAACATTTGCCGGATACGATGACGATCGGAGCGAATCTCAGACCGCCACTTGGGTATTTTCCCCATTCCGGCAGCGCTTTGAGATATAAATAGGCCGACCTGTCCTTTCTCGCTCGATCTTCGACCCAAGTCTTCGAAGGGGAACCAGTTCGGAACTCGATCGACACCACCGACAGTGCCGCTCGAGGGCCCGCGGCCATCCGCCACGCAGCCGATCTCGGTGCGCGCAACCCATTTCCGGACGGTCAGGCCGACATGGTGTCGATGTCTCCTCCCATTCCATCGCGGAAGCCCAATTCCGCGGCGCTTTTCAGGACGCGGGTCTCGCTCCGCGCCGATCAACACACCTCGAGGGGTTGTCATGCGTTCACCTGTGGTCATTCGATCAGGTTTCCGTCTCTCCATTCTCCCGCGACGCGCCATCGCGATGGCGATTCTGCTCTGGATCGGCACGATCCCGATCGCGGCCCAACCCGTCGATCCGGACCTGTTGGCCGGTCTGAAGGCACGCGCCATCGGCCCCGCCGGCATGAGCGGACGCGTGACGGCAGTGGCGGCGGTCGCCGATCGTCCCAGCATTCTGTACCTGGGTACGGCGGGTGGCGGCGTGTGGAAGAGCGTCAACGGCGGACTCAATTTCGAGCCGATGTTCGACGACCAGCCGGTCCACTCGATCGGCGCCCTGGCCATCGATCCCCGCCATCCCCAGACGGTGTGGGTCGGGACCGGCGAAGGCAACGTGCGCAACAGCGTCTCCATCGGCAACGGGATCTACCGCTCCCGCAACGGCGGCAAGACCTGGGAACACCTTGGCCTGCAGCAAACGGAACGCATCAATCGAATCCTGCTACACCCCAGGGACCCCGACATCGCCTACGTGGCCGCGCTGGGACGACTTTGGGGCGAGAACCAGGAGCGCGGGCTCTTTAAAACGACGGATGGCGGCGCAACCTGGCAACGCGTCCTCTACGTCGACAAACAGACCGGCTGCACCGATGTCGTGATGGATCCGAACAACCCCGACAAACTTTTCGCCGCCATGTGGCAGTTTCGCCGCTGGCCCCATTTCTTCAAATCCGGCGGACCGGGCTCGGGCCTGTTCCAGAGTGACGACGGCGGCGAGACCTGGCGTCGATTGGAACCCGAAGACGGTCTTCCCAAGGGCAACCTGGGGCGCATCGGCCTGGCCATCGCACCCAGTGATCCGCGTCGCGTCTACGCACTCGTGGAGGCCAAGGAAAGCGCACTCCTGCGTTCGGACGACGGGGGTGAAACCTTCACGACCGTCAATGCCGAACCCAACGTCTCGGATCGCCCCTTCTACTATTCCCGCATTCATGTGGATCCGCGCGATCCCAATCGCCTGTACCGGCTGGAAACCCTGGTCCAACACTCCACGGACGGCGGCCGCACCTTTCGGCCCCTTCCCGGCGCGACCTGGCCCAGCATCCACGTGGACCATCACGCGATCTGGCTGAATCCCGCCAACCCGGAGCACATCATCCTGGGCAACGACGGCGGTGTGGCCGAGAGCCACGATCACGGCGCCACCTTCCGGTTCGTCGCCAATCTCCCCTTGGCCCAGTTCTACCACGTCGCCGTGGACGATCGGCATCCCTACCACATTTATGGCGGACTCCAGGACAACGGCTCCTGGCGCGGACCGGCGGAAGTCTGGCGGCGCGGCGGGATTCGCAATCACTTTTGGCGCCTGGTCGCCATGGGCGACGGCTTCGACACCCGCCCCGACCCCACTCGGCCCGACGCGGGATACGCCATGTCTCAAGGCGGTTACCTGGTGTACTGGGATCTGGCCAAACGCGAAATTCGATCGATCCGGCCTCAGCCCACCCACAGCGGCACGGACCTGCGTTACAACTGGAACGCCGCGTTGGCCTTGGACCCGCACCAGCCGGGACGCATCTATTACGGCAGCCAATTCGTGCTGCGCTCGGACGACCGCGGCGCGACCTGGCAGGTGATCAGCCCCGACCTGACCACCAACCGCGCCGCCTGGCAGAACCAGAAGGATAGCGGCGGGTTGACCCTGGACGTCACCGCCGCCGAGAACTACACCTCCCTGACGACCCTCGCCCCAAGTCCCGTACAAGCCGGCATCATCTGGGCCGGCTCCGACGACGGCCGCATCCACGTGACCCGCAACGGCGGCGACACCTGGGACGAAGTGGGCTCCGCCATCAAGGGCGGCCCGCGCCACGCTTGGATTCCGCACATCGCACCCTCGCCGCACGACGCGGGGACGGCCTTCGTCGTGCTGGATCACCATCGTTCCTCCGACATGGCGACCTACGTCTACAAGACCACCGATTTCGGAAGGAGCTGGCGTTCGATCGGGGGCGATCCCCTGCAGGGTTACGCCCTCGTGATCGAACAGGACCCCGTCGAGCCGGACCTGCTGTATCTGGGTACAGAATTCGGGCTTTGGATCAGTTTGAACGGCGGCAAAAAGTGGTGGAAGTGGCGCCACGGCGTACCCACGGCCTCGGTCATGGACCTGACACTTCAGACGCGGGAGCACGATCTGGTCATCGCCACCCACGGTCGCGGCCTCTTCGTCATCGACGACGTGTCCCCTTTGCGAAACCTGACCTCCAAGGTGCTCAAGAAACCGCTTCACCTGTTTGCACCTCCCCAAGTCCAGCAGCACGCCGTGGGCGCCATGCAGGGTGGATTGGCGCTCGGCGCCGGCGAGTATCACGGCGAAAACGAGCCCTACGGCGCCCTCATCTCTTTTCTGGCGAAGGACGAAAAACTGCCGCTTCCCGACCCCGACAAGGAAAAGGAACGACGCGCCAAGGAGCGCGCCAAAGAGAGGACTCGTTCCGCTTCAACCGCGAAACCCGAGGCCGACCCGCCCAAACCGGAGAAACCCAAGAAGGACGAGGACCCCGAACCGAAAGCGGAAGTACGAATCGCGGATGGGCAGGGAGTCGAGATCCGCACCTTCTACGCCCCAATTCACCGTGGCTTGAACCGCGTGGTGTGGGATCTGCGGGCCGATCCGCCGAAGGCGCTGCCCACCGATCCGAACGATCCGTTCAGCGAACCGTCGCCCGGCTTCGAAGTGCGGCCAGGCACCTACACCGTCACCATTCGCTACGAGGACGCGGAAGATTCGCAGACGTTCACCATTCGACAGGATCCCGCCAACACCAACGAGACCGAGGATTGGCAAAGCCGCGACGCGTTCATCGCGCGTTGGACCAGGCTGAACGATACGGCAGTGGCCGCGGTCCGCACCATTTCCCGGGTCAAGGCCGATATCCAGGCGGTTCGAGGCCGCATTCTCGAATCGGCGATCGATCTGCTCCCCGAGGAGAAAAAGGCGTTCGAGGAGGGCAACGAGGTGATCCTCGCGGGCAAGGAGCTGAACCGCGACATCACCCGATTGGAAGCCCAACTGTGGATCCCTCCCGATACCAAGGGAATTCGCGCTTCGGACGATGTGGTCAGTCGCATTCAAATCGCCAGGGAGATGTGTTTCTCGAGCACGGCTCCGGCGAACGCCACGCAATTGACCTATCTCAGGCGTGCGGAAGTCCAACTGGCGCAATTCCTCGTGAACTACAACCGCATGATGGCCGCGGACGTGGCCCGGTACCGAAGTGCGGCCCAGGATGCCATATCGCTGCTCCCCCCGGTTCAGTCGCTGACCCTACCCAACCCGTAACGGGTTACCGTTCGGACATAGATCGGTGTATGCATCGGCGCCCTTCGACTCGCGGGCACAGCGAGCGATCGCGCTTGGACGGGGTTCAAGAGAACTCTCACGCTCCAAAATGGCGCGATTTCACCGCCTGGGGTTTTCATTTTACACCAACGAAATACACCAACCCAGGGCCTCAGCTCTTGTCTCGTAAGTACAAACTCTTTCGTTCATTTGAAACTTGCTATAATTCGTAAATTTGACTCGGTTCCAGTTATCCTCATCGCACCGATTCGCTGATTGCCACATGGCTCCCATCCGGCTCGAGCACCGGTATTACCGCGACTGGCTCCCCCCGGATACGGCTTGTCCCAACTGCCTGACGGACGCGTCACCTATTTGCGATGGTGTTTGATTTTACGAAACTTACGAACCTTTTCAAACATTTCCCGATTGAGTCGAATCCCGGCCGCGTCCACTTCGATTCGGCCCTCCTCGGCCAAATCCCTTAACGCGGGTTGGATGTCTTCCGCCGGGACATCCAAAGGTCGGGACAATCCCTGCGCGACCTCCAGCGAGGTTCCCGGGTAGTACCCACCTATTTCCATTAGGATTTCCTCAATTTCATTTTTTAAATCCTTCATGAGTATCACCATTCCTTAATTTAACCTTCAACTGTCATATTTTCATCAGATAATAGAATTTAAAAAATTTAAAGAAGACTTTCAAATTATAATCGGAAAAACGCAAAAAGCATTACACTTTTTATGAGCCGCCCCCCCAAACCGTTCCGAGTTCGTTTTCTAAAGTAGAAAGTGGAAGGGATCGCCCTGGGCTGTGGTAGAAAAAACCCAAGCATTTCGGGCAAGGATCCGATTAGAAATAGGAAAGGCCGAACTGTGGCCCGAGAAAGCCCAAACCCGCCCTGACAAGAGCTCTCACATGCAATCCCTCTCGTGGACCCATGCCTATCGATTCGGCAGATCTTCGCTCATAAACTCTTTGTTTACAGCATTCCTGCTATCAGCCGTCACGCCCGCAACGGCCACCGAAACCACCGGAATGGTCTTGGGCTTTTCCAAGGTGAAGGCTACGCCGTCGATCGCCCACCAAATCAAATTCGAGCACCTGACCAATCGCGACGGCCTTTCCCAGAACGCGGTGATCTGCATGGTCCAGGATGACCAGGGGTTTATGTGGATCGGTACCCAGGACGGCCTCAACCGCTACGACGGCTATGGCTTCCACCACTATCTCTACCAGCCTGGCGACCCCAACTCGTTGTCCAACAACTATATCCGCGCCATGGCCAAGGACGGTCGGGGTCGGCTGTGGATCGGCACGCACACGGGCGGTCTCAACCGGTTCGATCCCGACGAACAGTGCTTCTTTCGTTACCGGCATCAGAGCGGCGACATGCAGTCGTTGGCCCACGACCGCGTCTGGTGCCTTTGGGTGGACGATCAGGATCGCATCTACGCGGGCACGGAGCAGGGTCTCAGCCGTTTGGATCCCAAAACGGGGCGCTTCGACAACTGGTACCACAACCCCCAGGATCCCGAATCGATTCCCCACGACACGATCTGGTCGATCGTCCCCGCGGATGAGGGTCGCCTGTGGATCGGCACGCGCCAAGGCCTCTGCCTCTGGGATCCGGAAACGGGCAAGGCCGAACAGATCTCCCTGAACGCACAGGGCTCACGGGACACCATCAAGGCGATACTCAGGGATCACGTGGGCGATCTCTGGGTCGGCACCTACGACGGCCTGGTTCGCATTCGTGTCGAGGACGGCCGGATCACACGCTACCGGCACCGGCCGGGACAGGACGGGAGCCTGAGCCACGACGAGATCTACTGTGTGTTCGAAGATCGGGAGCGGCAGCTCTGGGTGGGAACCCTGCAGGGCTTGAACCTGTTCGACCGCCAAACGGAATCGTTTCGTTCGCTCAAGGCCGAACCGGCCATCCCGGAAAGTCTCAGCAGCGACGAGATCTGGACCCTCTATCAAGACCGCAGCGGTCTGCTCTGGATCGGAACCTATGCGGGCGGCATCAACCTGTATTCCCGGTTGCGTCAACGGTTCGCCCACATCAACCACAACCCCAACGTTCCCAACAGCTTGGCCGGAAAGGAAGTGTGGTCGATCCTACAGGACAGCGGGGATCGGTTGTGGATCGGCACCTATGATGGCGGCCTGTCGCTCTACGATCCGAAGATCCGGGGTTTCCGCCACTTCCGCCACGACCCAAAAGATCCCAACAGCCTTCCGGAAAACAACATATGGGCTTTGGCCGAAGATTCCGAAGGTTATCTCTGGATAGGCACTCGAAATTCGGGAATCGCCAAATGGAAGCCATTCACGGACAATATGAGTTTCTATCGCAATCTTCTTCAAAATCCCACCAGCCTGAGTCACGATCGGATTTACCGCATCATTCGCGACTCCCAGGACCGCATGTGGATCGCTACACGGGGCGGGTTGTCCCTGTACCTACCCGAGACCGATCGCTTCAAACGTTTCCGGCACGACACCCACAGCCATCGTTCTCTTTCACACAACAGGGTCTATTGGGTTTACGAGGATCGCCTGGGCCGGATCTGGGCAGCCACACTCAACGGATTGAATCGCTTGAGGGCGAACCAGGAAGGCTTCGTCCGTTATTTCCACGACGAGAACGACCCCACCAGCCTCAGCAACAACGTCATCTCCGCTCTCCACCACGACGAGATCGGTAACTTCTGGGTCGGTTCCTATCAGGGCGGCCTCAATCGCTGGCCGAAAGCGTACTTCGAAAAGAACCAACCCCACTTCGTCCACTACGGCAAGGACCGCGGCCTCCCCAGTGACGCGATTTACGCCATTCAGAGCGACCGGCGTGGTCACCTTTGGACGAGCACCAATCGCGGATTGGCCGAATACAACCCCAAGACCGATCGCTTTCGCACCTACACCATCAACGACGGCTTGCAGGACAACGAGTTCAAGAACGGATTTTTCTACAACGAGGAAACCGGACGCCTGTTCTTCGGCGGCATCAACGGGTTCAACACCTTCATCCCTTCGGACCTCGACATCAATCAGAGCGTGCCACCCATCGCGATTACGTCGGTGTTCGTCGACGGCGTCCCGCTCCCGTCGGCGGATTTGCGGCCCGGCGGGCAACTGACCCTGGACCACCACAGCCGCTTGTTTTCCTTCGAGGTCGCGGCGCTGGATTTCACCAATCCCTCGCGCAATCTATACGCTTATCGCCTCTCGGGTTACGACGGGGACTGGGTTCAGATCGGAACCCATCGCTTCATCTCCTTCACCAACTTGAGCCACGGCAACTACCGGCTTCAGGTGCGCGGCTCCAACAACGATCACGTCTGGAACGAAGAAGGCACCTACATCAATGTCAGGATCCTGCCGCCGCCCTGGAAAACCTGGTGGGCCTACGCCCTCTACGCCTTGGGCCTCTTCGGCTCGGTCATGGCGATCTGGTCGATCGCGATCGCCAGAATCAAGGCCAAGGCCAAAATCGAGAGCCTGATCCAGACCGATCAGGCCAAAAGCAGCTTCATCGCCAATGTCAGTCACGAAATCAGAACCCCGATGAACGGCGTCATCGGCATGGCGGAACTGCTCCAAGGCATGAAGCTGCCGGCGCAGGCCCAGGAGTACGTGGCGATCATTTGCAGCTCGGGCGAGGCCTTGCTGGCCATCATCAACGACATCCTGGATTTTTCGAAGATCGAGGCCGGGCGCCTGGATCTGGAGGCTTTTGAATTCGACCTGCGCGAATGGGTGGAAGGAGTCGCCGATCTGCTGGCCATCGGTGCGGTGGAAAAGAAGCTCGATTTTCGCGTGTTGATCGAAAGCGACATCCCGGCCAAGCTGGTCGGGGATCCCGGGCGGCTTCGCCAAGTGTTGATCAACCTCGTCAGCAACGCCCTGAAATTCACGGAGCAGGGTTCGGTCAACCTGCGTATCGCCCGGCTCCGAGACGACCAACCGGACTGTCTCATCCAAACACGTGTGATCGACACCGGCATCGGAATCGCCCCGGACCGCCTGCCCCACCTGTTCGAAGCCTTCGCCCAAGCGGATACCTCGACCACTCGCAAATATGGCGGAACCGGTCTGGGTTTGACGATCAGCAAGCGCATCGCCAATCAGATGGGCGGCGACCTCCACGCCGAGAGCCGACTGGGCGAGGGCTCCTGCTTTTCCTTCACAGCACGTTTCGAACCTGCTTCGGACCAGACTTCCTGCTACCCCGAATCGTTCCCCGATCCAGAAAAGAACCTGGTCCTGTTGACCGCCGCCGATCCGCTCGATCGGGAAATCGCGGAGCACCAGATTCGCTTCCTGGGCGGACGAGCCCTGGCCTCGCCGGATCCGCTTCAGGCCCTGTTGTCGCTTCCGAACGGGGAGCGATCCAAGGTTCGCGGCCTATTCATTTGCTGTGATCGCGACGGGGCGACCCGCGATATGTTCGGGTTGGCATCCTGGCTGGACCATCCGGCAACGCGATCCATCCCAATCCTGGCCTGTACCTGGAGCGATCGCCAACCGGATTTGTGCGAGCGAGCGCGAAACAGAATCCGATTCCTCAATCGACCGGTCCGGCACGCATCGCTGGCCGCGGCACTCTCCGCTCACCAAAGAGATCTGACGGACTCGCCGGAGAAGGTCCCGCCGCGGGATGCCCTATCGATCCGGAACGACGGCAACGCATTGGAACCGACCCTTCCCCCTGGGGCGGAACAGGCCGCGCGGGGCGAGGAGACGGGCTCGACGGATCGGCGCATCCTCCTGGTGGAGGACAACCCGGTCAACCAAACGGTCGCCAAACGGATGCTCTCCCAGATCGGTTTCGAATGCGATCTGGCGGAGAACGGGATGGAGGCGGTCCAGGCGGCCAATCGCCGCGATTACGAGCTGATCCTGATGGACTGCCAAATGCCGGAGATGGATGGATTGGAAGCCACGCGCAGGATTCGTCACGACGAACGATCCAATGCACCCAAGGCGATCATCGTGGCATTGACCGCCAACGCCGGCGAGACCGATCGCAGGCAATGTCGCGAGGCGGGCATGGACGATTTCCTGGCCAAACCGATCCGCCTCCGCGATTTGAGTTCGATACTGCAGCGCTATTTGAAGCGTGAACCGAAAAGTACCACCACAGCCTCCACCAGCTAGCGTCCTTCCGGAAACGAACTGATCGCAATAGCCAAGTTGGTTCTCCTGGATGAACACCGTCCCAGGTCTCAGGTCTCAGGTCTCAGCAAAACATCTATCACCAGGTGATTGGCGGAAACCTGGTATCTGATGACTGATACCCATTCGTGTTTGGAGCACGACCGATTCGGAGGATCCATATAAAGACCCTGTTTCCGGATGGCCAGGTACCGAGGCGTCGGGCACAAGGGCGAGGCAGGTTCGCATATCTCCGCATAACCGTTGCCTGTCAACGCCTCTCACCTTTTTCTCAGAACAATCTCACGACTCGCTCAAGTATCTCGATCCGTATTTGGACATGCTGAACCTCACCTGACGGGAACCGCGGTTCCCCATTTCGGCATAGCCGTTTCAAGTGAGGCCGGCAAGATGCACCTGGTATCCCCTCATATTCGGAACCCGTCGCTCACGGAGGACCGCGTTTCCGATCGAACCGACCAGCGATCGACCCGTTCCGACACCGACATCCACGTGGGCCTGATCATGGACGGCAACGGTCGATGGGCGGAAAGCCGAGGCCATCCCCGCACCTACGGCCACAAACGCGGCGTGACGGCATTGCGCCGTATCGTCGAGGCCGCTCCCCGGCACGGCGTGCGCGTCCTGACACTCTACGCGTTCTCGAGCGACAACTGGAAACGTCCCGCGCGGGAGGTGAAGCTGTTGATGGGCCTGATGCGCCATTACCTGCAAAACGAGGCGGAACACTGCAGGGAGAACGGGGTTCGCCTGAACGTCATCGGTCGCCGAGACCGCCTTCCGGAAAACCTGCTGCGCGCCGTGCAGCGGGCAGAGACGATCACCGGTCCCGCGAACGACCTGATCCTGCGCTTCGCAGTGGACTATTCGGGTCGCTACATCGTGGAAAAAGCGGCCGAACTCTGGGCCGGCGGCAGAGGCGCAAGCGATGCCGTGCCCTTCAGGCGCGCCATCGAACAGGCCATGCACGCGGATCCGGAAGTGCCGGACATCGACCTGCTGATTCGAAGCGGCGGCGAACAACGGCTGAGCGATTTCATGCCCTGGGAAAGTGCCTACGCGGAGCTCTGGTTCTCGCCGGTGCTTTGGCCGGATTTTTCCGTCAGGGACTTCCGTGCGGCCCTGTCGGCTTTCTCGCACAGGCAACGCCGGTTCGGCGGCCTGAATGGGCAGAAACCGCGAACATTCACGCCACCTCATTTCTCACGAAAGGGCTCCATCCATGATCGCGAAGCATCGAACATCCTCCAAGATGGCCATTGACCTCTTTTGGACCGTCGCACTCCTGCTGATCTTCGACATCCTTTTCTACCGCAGCGGCCTGGGCCTCAATTTCGCGCTGGGACTGGCAGCGACGACCCTCGCATTGTGGGTCACCCACCCCAATGTGCGCGACAAACGCATCGCCTACCGACTGTCTTTCGCGGTCGGCGGGCTGGCTCTGGCTGCGGCGATCGACTACGGCCCGCTGGTGCTCCATCTCGGAACGGCTCTGACGATCGCGCTTGCCCTGACCATGCGCGAAGGCTGGATACCCTCTCCCCGAGACTGGTCCCGGCGTTTCGGGCACGTGCTGCTGCGCGGATGGTTTTCGGCACCGCGAGACGCGTTCAGGGCACTTCGCATCCGAGAACGGCGCATGGTTCGCCGGCCGGCCGGTTCGCACCTCGACTTACGGCAAACGGCGATCATCGGTGCCATCGGATTCGTGTTCAGCCTACTCTTCGCTCTGGCCAACCCGATCTTCGCCGATTTCGTGGGCCGATCGACGGATTGGCTGACGCGTCGCATCGCGTTTAGCCGAATCCTGTTCTGGATCTTTCTCTCCGGATGGGTTTGGGCCCTGCTGCGCTTTCGCGCACGCCTCAAGGCCCCGAAGACCAGACCCATCCCAGGCCTCGCCATTCGTCGCCTGGACCCGAGCTACACCTTGGGATGCCTGTGGATGTGCAACGGCATTTTCGCGATCAACTCGGGCTTGGACCTCTTCTATCTCTGGGGCGAGGCGCCGCTGCCGGACGGCATGACCTACGCCCAGTTCGCCCACCGCGGCGCCTACCTCCTGGTCCTGACGGCCCTGCTGGCGGCCGCATTCATCCTGACCATGACGCCCCGCCGGGAGGATGGCGCGGCCGCACCTCGGATTCGCGGGCTCCTCCATCTTTGGACCTTCCAGAACGTACTGCTCACCTGCTCCTCGATGCGCCGGCTCTGGATCTACGTGGACGCCTACCAATTGACCCGCCTGCGCTTGGCCGCCGCCATCTGGATGGCCCTGGTCGCCATGGGCCTGATCCTCATCTTTTGGAGTCGCTGGCGCCATCGCGACAACCGGTGGTTGGTGATCGCCAATTGCCGTGTCTGCTTCGCCGTGCTCTACTTCTGCTGTTTCTTCGACTTCGAGGGCTTCATTTCGAACTATAATGCCACCAACGCCCTGGCACGCTCGAAAGCCTTGCCCGACCTACAGTACTTTCGCGTGTTGGGGCCCAAGAGCCTTCCGGCGGTCGATCGCCTGCTGGACGAGGGTCGCTTCGACGCCTCACAGCGGTTGCAGTTGACCTTTGTGCGCGAAGACCTGCTGCAGGAAGCCTCCAAGTGGAACGAGGACTGGCGAACGAGAACGCTGCGTTCTTTGAACATCTGGACGCGATGGTACGCCAGGCTCCCGGACGAACCACGAGCCGCCGGAGAGCCGCCCCCGGCCCGGGCGACCAACGCGGCCATGCCGCTCGACGGGTCGCGAGCGGAACCGGGAAAACGCGAAATCGAGCGAGAGGGACAAACCCAGGATCCATTTCCAAATGACTAGGAGATCGATATGAGCGCTCCAAAATCAAAGGAAACCATTTTCGAGGTCTGGAGACTGGACGATAACGGTAGAGAATACCTAATGTATCGCTTTCGCGATGAGAAGGAGGCCGAATCCTTTCGTGCCGAATTCGAATCTCGCGGACACAAGCAAATCTACTGGATGAAAAAAGCCGAGGGCAATGTCGCGGGAATCGAGAGCGACTCGCGACAGGCACATTTCCAACGATCTGGCACGAGCTCGTAAATCGGTCCGACTTCATAGGGACATGCGAATGTGATTTTACGCATTTCCAACCGAACCCCCTGACAGAAACCACACTTATGGAACTCCAACATCTAGCTGTGTTCCGGTTCGGATGGTAAAATTTGAATGCAATTGATTTTTTTCCAAATCAGGGTGCTCATGTTCCAGACCAATACCCAGATTTCCAAATATGTGATCATCGAGGAGATCGGCGACGGCGGGATGGGCGTGGTTTACAAGGCGCGCGATGTGGAACTCGATCGCGTGGTGGCACTGAAATGCTTCAAACCTTTCTTCGACATTGACGATACCGGCCGCGATCGTTTTTTTCTTGAAGCAAAGGCTACCTCCAAGCTCGACCACCCCAATATCTGCACGCTCTACGGAGTCGAAGAAGCCGACAATGGGCAAATCTTCATGGTGATGTCCTATTACTCGGGCGGCACCTTGAGCCACAAGATGGAACAGGGCAAGATGCCGTTGGACCAGGTATTGACCATCGCCGCTCAGATGGCTTCGGGCTTGGGTTTCGCCCACGAGCACCAAATCATTCATCGCGACATCAAACCCGGCAACATCATGTTCGATGGACTGGGCATCGTGAAAATCGTCGATTTCGGTATCGCCAAATTGCTCGACCATCCCCCGCTGACCAATCCCGGCACCGTTTTGGGCACCATGGCCTACATGCCTCCGGAACAGGCCGAGGGCGAACCCGTCAATCACCAGGCCGATATCTGGTCGTTCGGGGTGGTGCTCTACGAAATGTTGTGTGGCAAACAGCCGTTCGAGGGTAAAACGGAGCAACAGATCTACGAGGCGATCTTGATGGAGACGCCGACACCCTGTTTCCGCCTCAATTCGGAAGTGCCCAAACCTCTTTCCGCCATCGTGGACCGCTCCTTGGAAAAATCCCTGGAAGATCGCTACAACAGTTTCAGCCAGGTCTTGAGCGACCTGGAAGCGTTCCGCACGGGGGAAAGCCCCGATCCCGACGACGATCAGGACCCCAACCCCCCACTGCCCTCGGAGAACAGACACCTGTTCGGTTGGTTTTCCAATCTGCGCGATCGAATGCGCCGCTGAGTCTCCAGGGAAGCGGCCCTTTCTGCACAGGTCACCGGCCCTCCGCGCCCCGTCGTTCGAGAGACCGTAGCGCGCCGTCGAGACTTGGTCCCGTTTGCCGAAAGAGGCGCGTCGAAACGCCGGGCTGTTCGGTGAGCTGTGTTATGTTGCATCAACGCGCAACGTCACTTCGACAAGACATCACACGGGGCGGTCGCGCTTCGCGCCTTCCCAACCCCAATCACGCACCGGATCGACACCCATGACCCACGAGCTTTCGCCTCCTGGCGCCGCGCCCGAAGCGGCCGACATCGACAGCTACGATTTCGACGAATTCCACCTAGATGTCACCCACGGTCAACTCTTCCGCGACGGAAACGCCTTGCCGCTCAACGCCAAATATCTGGATGCACTCATCTTTCTCGTACAAAATGCGGGTCGGCCAGTCAGTCGCGACGAATTTTTCCAACACATCTGGCACGACAGCTTCGTCAGTGACGCGGCGCTGAGCCAATGTATCAAGGACATTCGCAAGACGCTGGGCGACAAGCCGGCAGAGCCCCGTTACATCAAGACCTTGCCCAAGCGCGGTTACATGTTCGTGGGAGCATGCCGTCGCACCTCGTCGCCCGCGACGGGCGAGGCCCGGCAGGAAGCGGTGGAACTCCCGCGACGTCCCTACAAATTCCTGCAAAGCTTCGACGAAGAGGATCGCGCCCTTTTCTACGGTCGGGAGCGCGAGATCCGCGAAGTGACTTCGTTGATCACCCACCATCCCACTTTCCTGCTGTACGGGCCCTCCGGCGTCGGCAAGAGTTCGCTCGTCGCCGCCGGCCTGGCCCCGGCGCTCACGGCGAAGGGACATCGCGTCGTTCGCCTTCGCGGTTTTCCAGACCCGCTGTGGGAAATGGGCATGGCACTGGGATTGGTCGACCAACCGGATTCGTCGTCGCAGATTCTGCAGGTGGTCGCGTCGACCCTCGCTTCGAAACCAGCTTCACTCCTCGTCTTTTTCTTCGATCAGTTCGAAGAATGGTTCCATTTCACGGCACCGGAAAAACGGGAGCGATTGATGCAGGTGGTCTCATTGCTCCGCGCCCAGCCCTTCTCCCCCCGACTGAGATTCTTTTTCACCCTGAGAGAAGACGCGCTAGCCCACATGAACCACCTCAAGGCCCCATTTCCCGAAATTTTCCACTTCGAGCTTCGCCTCGAACGCCTGGATCTGGAAGCCGGCCTTCAAGCCGTCCTGAAACCGGCTGGTGCCGCGGGCTGTCGTTTCGAAGACGGACTGGCGGAAACCATCGTCGCCGACCTGAGCGACGAAAGCGGCGTGGACCTGCCTTCCCTTCAAATCATTTGCGACCGGCTCTTCGACGCCCGGGACACCGAAAACCGGCTGACCCTCGAGCGTTATCGCCAATTGGGTGGTGCCGCCGGAGTGCTCTCCGACTACCTGCAACGCGTGTTGCGACGCTTCGACGGTCCCGGTCTCGGTTTCGCCAAGGCCATCTTGTCACGGTTGCTGGGAACCGACGGCCGGCGCGCGGTCATTCGCGAGACGCAGTTGCTGGAGGGTTTGGACGCGGCCCCCGACCTCATTCCCGAAAAGCGAAAATCGGTGGTGGAGTCGCTGGCACAGGCCAGGATCGTTCGAATCCGGCTCTCGGAGGGCGAATCATGGGTCGAGTTGGTTCACGATTATCTGGTTCCGGCCGTGTCGGATCTCTTCGATGAAGCCGAAAAAAAATCCAGGCGGGCCCAACAGGTGTTCACCCGAGCCCTGGAAAACTACCGCGACCAGGGTCTGCTTTTGTCCCGCCAAAGCCTGACGCTGCTCGGTCCCCATCTGCGAGTCTTCCCTACCGACTCGATCGAGCACGAATTATTGATTCGTTCCCACGTGAACGCGGGCTTGGCACTTCCGGCCGGTCTGGCGCCGTCGCCATGCGATGCCCCCTTCCTTCGCGAGCGAATGAAGGCCCAAGCCTCGGAGACCCGGATCGCGGCCGCCAGGGCCGTGGCCAGATCGAATCAGGAAGAGCTTCGCCGCGACCTCGCCCGGCTCGCCCTCTACGACGAAGACGCCGGTGTGCGACGGCAGAGCGCCGCGGCGCTGGCCGATGCGTTGGGACCGGATCTTCCCCGTTTTCTCAAGAGCGAGGCCGAATCCGGAATCGGCGGTTGGTGGGCCTATTTGAGTACCCTGGCTTTGATTCGCGACGAAAACCGCGGCTTCTTACCCTTGAAGCGCCAGCCGCCACCCATCGTGTTCGCGCTCATGGTCGTCTTGGCACTGGTCCGCCTGCGCCGGCACAAGGCGCATTGGGGCGCCCAAACCGCGGGTGGCGCCCTGGGCGGCGCGGCGGCCGGGGCTTGCTACGGCCTGATGCTCGGCGGCATCGTTCGCTACCTCCACCTGGATCAGGGTCTTCCCACCGAATCTTTGTTCCTGGCCCTGGCCAGCCTCGGCTCGGTGATGGGCCTCGCCAGCGGGTTCCTGATCCAGGGCGGCACCTGTGCCGCCGCGATTGTCAGCCATCGCCATTCCCGCTACTGGACACTCACCGGTGGGCTTGTGGGGGGCGCGTCGCTCGGCTTCCTGTTTCACACCGTCGTCCTGGCGATCTACCGTTCACTGCTGGGCATTGGAGAGGTGACCGTCGCCGGTTGGTTCGAGGGCATGATGCTCGGCGGTGGGCTCGGCTTGGGATTGGTCTGGTGTGGAACGGGCGACAGGCCCATTCGCGGTCACAGGATCCGAGCGGCGCTCATGGCAGCCACGACCACCGGAATCGCGGCAGGCCTGGTGAACCTGCTCGGCGGCGCCTCGTTCGTCCTGAGCCTCGAAAACCTCATCGCCAGCCTGACCAACCTGGCCCAGATGAAGGAATTGCTGCCCCTACCCAAAGCGACGCCCAGGATTTGGTTGATCATCTTAAGGGCGCTGCAAGGCGCTTCCGAGGGTGCCCTCTTCGCACTGGGCTGCGTCGCCGGCAGCCTGATCCTCGGAACCCAGGGCGCCCTGGAGCAGGATGAAGGCGAACAGGGCAACGCGAACCCAGAATGAGGTTCGGTTCATATATATAATGTTAGGAACCCAGCTCCTCGAGAAACGGTTTCAGAATGGCCTGAAACTGATCGAACTCGATCAGGAACGCGTCGTGGCCGTGAATCGACCGAATTTCACCGTAGCTGGCGCCGGGGATCGTATCGGCCAGGGCCCGTTGGTCGGAGGCCGGATACAGCAGGTCCGAATCGATGCCGACACACAGCGTCTCGAGCCGAATCGAGGCCAGCACTTCGGCGAGCGTTCCCCGATCCCGCGCGATGTCGTGGGCGTCCATCGCCCTGCTGATCGCGATGTAGCTGTTGGCGTCGAAGCGATTGACCAGCTTGCGGCCCTGATAGCGGAGGTAACTCTCCACCGCGAAGTCCCGATTGGACCCGAAAGGATCGGCAAAGGTCTTTTCGCGGCGATCGGGTTTGCGATCGAAATTGCTGTTGTAGGACTCGTAATGGCGATAGGAAAGCATGGCCATCATGCGGGCCAGCGCCAATCCGCGCTCCGGTTGTTCCCGATAGGCGCCGGCCTGGAATGCGGGATCGGAGGTAATCGCCAGCCGAGCCACTTCATTGAGCGCGATCGCCCAATCGGTGTGTCGCGCCACGGTGGCGATCGGCGCTATCGCTTCCACTCGCTCGGGAAACAGGAGCGCCCATTCGAGCACCTGCATTCCTCCCAGTGACCCGCCGATCACCAAAGCCAAGCGGTTGACCCCCAATTGGTCCAGCAAGGCTTTCTGTACGCGAACCATGTCGCGCACCGTTATGGAAGGAAATTCGGGCCCGTATGGGCACCCTGTCCTTGGGTTCAAACTCGTGGGCCCGGTGGTCCCGTAGCAACTACCGAGAATGTTGCTGCAAACGACGAAATACTTGTTGGTATCCAGGGGGCGGCCAGGACCGATGATCGATTCCCACCATCCCTCGGGCAGGTCGGTGGAGGCTCCCGTGGGGCGCGCCACATAGGCGTCGCCGGTCATCGCGTGGCAGACCAGGATCGCATTGGTCCCCGACTCATCGAGCTGCCCGTAGGTGTGATAGGCCACGTCGATCGGACCCAACTCCCCACCGAGATAGAGCTCGAGGGGACGATCCTCTTCGAAGACACGGCGCACCAGGGGGAACGGCAGACCGCGATCGCGAATCGTCTTTTCGGTAAAAGGGGGAACCGCCGATGCTCCCAGGGGGGAAGCGGTCGCCAAACATGATCCAGCCAAAACAAACCTCCAACTTTCGGCAGTGCGGAACCGATCCGTACGCATCGGCCCGCGTCATATGATCGACCGCTCAAACAGCCGGCACGCCCGACTCGGCCACGACCCTTCGGTTCGGGTAACGGCCACGGTGATGCGGTTGCCGTAGGCGCCGCCCGCTCAAGGACCGCGGCATGCGCACTCGGGACGCCGCGCTGGTGGGGTCCATGACGCGAATCCGGGGACCGCTAGGTCCATTCGAGGCGAAAAGACCGCTGCAACGGGGCGCACAACTGGCAACACAAGCCACTGGGAAATATGGAGGTACAACCCCAATACAGATCATCCGTTCAGGTTTTTGCTCAGATTGCAATTGAAGGGTTTCAAACCTGAAGGGTTTTCTGTTAATATGGGTCGTCATGTTCGCCTCCATGTACGTGGTTTTGGAATGTTCAGGGGGTGACTGCACATTGGGGAAATGAGAAGAAGCCAGGGGGAACGGCTCCTTCTCATTCATAAATCGGCCTTAGGGGGAAACAAGGCCGTGGCAGTTGAGGCTTGCGCAAGCAAGCCTCAACGGCACCTTTCAGCGAACGGATCGCAATCAAAGAAAAAGCCGGTCGAGCCGATTTGAAGTTTTGAAAGATTGACACGAAACACTTCGAACCTCCTGGCTAAAACGAAAAAAGCTCTCCCGGGAAAGACCTGGAAGAGCTTGAAGTTCTTTGCGAGTGTCTCGCTTAAATTTCAATCCCGTCTCATCTTTCCCGTTCTCTGACGGGCAGGAATTAGCACCTGACGTGGCGTTCCACCGGTTGCTAAGGCTTCACAGGGCCTGATCCCTCCACCTTTCTGGATAACGACGATTTCAATTGTAATTTTGTAAGTGGGCACAGCCTCCGCAATTCGATCCAACTGGTGGACCGGCGTTGCATATGTTGGCGCCATTTAAGACCCAACTCCCGGCACCTGTCAACACCTTTTTTGAGTTTCTTTTTCAATTCTCGAGTCCCGCAGGCCGCCCAACCCCCTTCTTTTCCAATATCGACGCGCCCTTCGGCGCCATCGATTATTTCTCCCCTTTCGTGCAAACCGGAAGGTCACGAGGCTCTCCACCTCGGGTTCGATTGGTCTCGAGCCACAAAAATCAGGTAGTCTTTGCTCAGGCCAAAGGACCGGGAGCCGGCGGCCGATCGCGGGTCCCAGCGATCATGCTGCGGACTTTGCCGGTGACATGCAGTGCGCTGAACCAGGAAGTCCAACCCCGAGCGAACGAAATCATCCGTGCGACCTGTCTCTACATGGGTTCTCCCCGTGCACTCGACAGCCCCTCGACGGTAAATCACAATCAACTACAATGAAACCAAGCACATCATCTCTGCGCCCTCCGCGTACTCGGTGGTAAAAAAATCCTGCGGTTTCGCCACTCGTTCCCCCGGGAACCTCGCCTCCGCCGGAGATAAATCGCTTGCAACCCGTTCCGTTTCGTACTAAGGTGCGCCATTGACCGGTGCATGTGCGCCTCCGTTCGAAGCGCCTCACCGGCCGGGCTTCCCCCATCGCCCCACCCCATGTGCTTTTTTCAGTTCGTGTCAAAAACCCAAAACCACCCTCATCATCGCTTGGTTCCGCCCCCACGGAACGAGTGATTCTCCAACTTATTGGCCGCCTGTGTGGCTCCTGGCTGACGTCGTGCATCGCGATCGAACACGGGAATTCCCCCCCCCCTGGCAACTGCTTGAAAAATCGCGATTGAAAACGTTACTCAGACATTAATATTTCGACTTCAATTGCTTGTTTCAGAATATGTTACAACCTCCGTTCCCCTACTAAGAGGTTCGCCATGAAAAGTCTGTTTTTTCAAACGTCACGACGATCGGGCCACCTCGGCCCTCTCCCGAAACCCGCCACCCTGCCCCCCTCAGGTCGCCATATCGCCCAACGGCAAACCACCGCTTCCCGCACATCCTCGATTTCCGATTCCCGAATTGACATGCGAATGCGCATGCGGTGTCGCTGAGCCACCCTTACCCGCTCACGACAACCCGCCCACGCCGCAACTGTCAACCCGCCGCGGTTTCACTCAGGTCTCCTCGCCTGTTTCCGCGGCCAACCGGAAAGTGAGTTGTCCCCATGAATATCGTGGTTTACAAGTTTGGCGGAAGTTCCGTCGCCGATCCAATCGCTTTGTTTCGCCTGGTCGATTTGGTGACCCGGGAGCGAAATCGGAGCATGGTTGTCGTCGTTTCGGCCCTGGCCGGTGTCACCAACAACCTGGTCGCCGTTTTGGAAGCACTCAAAGACAAACGGACTCAGTTGCTTACCGATCTCCTCGAAGAGATCGAGGAGCAACACCTTTCGCTCATCGCGCGTTGTTTTCAACCGGAGACGGCGGACGCCGTCCGCAGGGAATTCGCCGAAGAGTTTTCCTATCTGGACGCCCTCTGCCACAATTTCCTTCGCCAAAAAAAGGTGAGCACCCGCAAGCACGACCAAATCCTGGCCTTCGGTGAGCGTTTCAGCTCGAAAATCATTTTCCATTTGATCCGCAGCCACCAAACGCGGCGGCGCGGCTCCTGTGCCTGGCTGGACGTTCGGGAAGTTCTGCGCACCGACGCCCATTTCGGCGCCGCCACACCGCTGTGGACCGAGTCCCAGCAACTGGTGAATTCCCAACTCCTGCCGGTCTTGGATCAACACAAGTTGCTGATCACGCAAGGTTTTACCGGCGCGACCCGCGAAGGGTTCACGACGACCCTGGGTCGCGGTGGCTCGGATTTCAGTGCAACCTTGCTGGGCGCCTTGTGCGCCGCCGAGGAGGTTCAGATCTGGACCGACGTGGACGGCATCATGACCGCTGACCCGCGCCTGGTGGGGAACCCGGAAACCCTGCCGTACCTGAATTACAACCAGGCCGCCACCCTGGCCTACTACGGCGCCAAGGTGCTCCACGAACGCTGCGTGGGTCCGGTGAGCGACAAGCGCATTCCACTTCGGGTCCGCAATACCTTCGACGTCGCCCATCGCGGCACCTGGATTGGTCCGAACAGCAGGAATTCCAACAAGGTTCGGGCGGTTACGGGAAAACGAGAGGCCAGGCTATTGACCCTGAACAGCCCTTCCGGCACGCAGGTCGGTACCTGGCCGGTGGGGGTCGTCCAGGCACTGAGCGAAAACCGGGTTCCCCTGGGTCTTCACTTCGCCGGTCACGAGGTCAGTATGGTTTGCGAGGATCACCCGGATTGGAACGATTGGCTGACGTCCACGGGATACGGTTCCCAAATCAAGAGCGACCGCACCTGTTCCTTCCTGTACGTGTTGGCGGAACTGGACCCGGGCGCCCGCCAGGAGATGCAAATCCAGGTGGTTCAGGCACTGGAGAGCCACGGCATTCCGCTGCTGTTCCAGGTTCGGGACAGCGATGCGGAAGGGGCTGGCCTGGCCGTCGCCCGCGAACATTTCGACCGCGCGGTTCAGATCCTCCACAAATTGCTCTGCATCGCCAAGGAAGATCAAAAACTACTGGCCGTCTGAAACCGCGGCGTCCACACCGACGTGGGTGGGCGCCTCTTCGGTCTTGGAAACCCCGGTCGCTCTCACGACGACGACCGTCTGATCGTCGGCCCGATCCAGTCCGCCCGCAAACTGCTCCACCTCACTGAGAATCAGGTCCCGCATCTCACTCGCGCGAAGGTCGTGGTGGTGTTTGAGAATGTGCATCACCCGATCCAATCCGAAGGTCTGGTGTTCCCGATCGCTGGCTTCGTCGATGCCGTCGGAAATCAGGAGGAACACATCATCAACACTATAATGGCCGAACTTCTCGGTCATGACCTGATCGAACAGCGGGCCGTGATCGAGCCCTAGAGCCAGGCCATCCGGCTTGATCTGAACCACTTCGTTGAACTGGGCTCGGTACCACAGTAAAGGCTGGTGGCCGGCGCGTGCCACCGTGAAGCGACGCGTCACCGAATCGAACCGCACACCCAGGGCCGAAATGAAGGAGCCTTTATCCAGCTCGCGACTGAGAATGGGATTGGCCTTGTCGAACATTTCGCGGGGCGACAGGGTTTCGGTGGCGAGTGTCGCCAGAACACCCTGAAGTTTGGACATGTAAAGCGCCGCCGAGGTGCCCTTGCCGCTCACATCGCCGACGAACACGGAGAGCACCGAGTCGCCTTCCTGAAAATAGCCGTAATAGTCGCCACCCACTTCGTGTGCGGGATGCGAGGCGCCGGCGACATCCAGTCCGACCACCTCGGGCTCCTGCTGGGGCAGGGACGACACTTGAATCTGGCGCGCCAAGGCCAATTCGTGCTTCCAGCGCTCCTGCACGGAAACCTGCTCGTAGAGGAAGGCGTTCTCGATGGCGACGGCCGCCTGTCGAGCAGTGGTGGAGAGGAAGGAGAAATCGCGCGGCCGGTAGGTCGCCTCCGAGCGCTTCTCACCGACCACCACGCAACCCAGGAAGCGTTCCTTGGAATGAATCGGAAACACGTACTTGAAGCCTTGATCGGTGAGCCGTTGCTTCACGGCCGCATCGAGGTAGTCCACGCAGAGTTCGGACCGGCAGGTGCGCAGGGCTTGGTGCAGTGAACGATACTCGGCTTCGGGTAAATCCAGCGCGGCATCGCGCGCGAGCCCGATACTCTGCAGGCAGGCCAGGTGGCCCTCGTCGCGATAGACCAACAGGCCCATACGCTTGACGTTCATGTGTTCGGCCATTCTCGACACCATGCCGCAGGTCAATTCCTCGAGGCTGACCACGCGCGTCATCAGCTCGGAAAGGTCCGAGGCCGCCTTGTGGAGATTGTAGTCGGTCCGGTGGAAGCGCCGCCGAATTCCGGCCAGGCCCAGACGACCCACGTAGAAGAACAAAGCGGAAAGGGTGATCGCGAAAAACATCAATATCAAGTTGCGACCGTGGGATTGAACCCCTAAAGAGACCGGTTCATCGGTTACCTCGATGAAGCTCGAGGTCAACCGCACATTGGGCAGATCCACCATGCCGGCGGCAAACCAGTTCAACACGGAACCGAACCCCAAGACCACCAAGCCCATCCACAGGGTGGCCATCAAGCTATATTGGGTCACGAGGCCGATACTCACTCCCAGCAGGCGATGGCGGCCGATGGTGTAGAGATAGGCGCCCAATAGGGCGACACTGACCAGGACCGGCAGGAGGACCAAGATCTCACGGGGTAGTCCCCTCCCCCAGGACACGGCAAAAAAGACCAGGCCCGCACCGGTCAGGCCGGTCCAGACGATGGGCGCTTCCAAACGGGCATGCTCGGAAGTGGAACCCGATCGGAACCAGAAACGAACGGCGAGGTGAAGGAGGAACATCGCCGGAAGGGTGAACAGCAGGGTTTCGAGGTTCCACCGGGCGACGGCTACCGCGGCGGCAATGACGGCGATCGGGTAGCAGATGTAGCGCAGCAGGGTCACGCGAAGCATATCGCGGCGTTCACGGGGAAAGTAGTAACTGGCGTGGAAGAGGGCGGCGATGCCGAGGTAAAAGGCGGGCCAGAGCGTGAGACGACGCAGACTGCGCAGGAAGCCGTGATCCAAATGGTCGCGCGAGGGGAACAGCAACAGCGAAAAGCCGATGAGAAAGAAGCCGAACGCCAAGGGACGGGCGGCCCGCAAACGGCCGCGCCAGAAGGCGAGCAACAGGCCAGCGGCGATCCAGGCAAAACCGCACAGGAAAAAGAGGATATCGGAAAAGACGATATTGAGCCGGGCCATTTTTACCTGTGCCGTGAACGGGTCCAAACCGCGCAACAGATCGTAGTCCACGACCTCGCCGGCCAGGGTGCGCCGCACCAGGAAATCGGCATGGGCTTCGTCTCGGATCTCCTCTCCATTGATCCGGTGGATCAGGTCGCCCGTCTGAATCCCGGCGCGATCGGAAGCGCCCCCCTCGAGGATGTGGTAGACGTAGACCGAAGGCGGGATATCCCGGATGAATTCGCGCGGCAGGTCACCGACCCGGGCGTCGAAAGCCACCACGTAGCGGTACTTTCGCGTACGTTGGATGTTCAGCCGTACGATCTGCCAGGACTTGAGCTTGGCGAGCGCAAAATAAGCGTCGCGCGACGTCTTCACCCGCTCCCCGTTGACGGACAGGAGCAGGTCTCCCACTTGAATGCCCTTGCTGTGCTCGGCGCCGAACAGTTCGAGCGAGGACTGGCGCGCTTTGGCCTGCACGGGCGCAGTCACCATGATCCGCCCCAACGCCATCGCGAACAGGTTGTGGTCGATCCCCGAGTTGAGCTTGTTATAGGTATTTTTGAGGGCAACCGGCAACAGAAAGAGCACGAGCAGGGAAAACGAAATCCAAAAAGTCCACAATCTCTGAGTCGGCGATTTCATGTTGCTCCCGTGCTCCCCTATCTCGTCCCGGGCAGGCAACCAAACCCGGTGCGCCCCTGAAACTACTTACGGACGACAAACCCTGACGAAGTGTTTTCATGATACTCCCGCAACGTCAGTAATCAAGTCGTGGATCGAGCATAGCGTCATTATGATCGAAATAGCGGGCGCGATAGGAGTTAGATTCGAACATTCCCTTTCTACGAGTCGCGGCACCAATCCGTTCCCCGAGATGAGGCGGCAAGGGCGATCAAATCAAGTCTTCCGCCAGGCCCAACGCATGCTCGATGAGGTGGGTATCGGGAGAAAAGGGTTTGACTCGATCCAGCCCGAGGCCGGAAATCCCCAAACGATAGACCTCATCCAGGGGCAGGTTCTCCAGCGAACGTCCCGCCCTTTCGGCAAAGTGAAGACCCGCACGACGCAGGCATGCGCGCGGCATCAGCCCGATCAGTTCGGAGCCATCGACCTTCGACGCCATGGGTTCGGCCAACTCCCGCACCGCTTCGAACACCGAGTGCAGCGGGGCGGCGGGGATGTCCATGATGTTCGTCGATACTTGGGAACGGGAAAAGTCCTCGATATCCCAACCGATCGCCTTGACACCCCGGAACAACCCGGGCACGACCTCGCCCTTGACCCGGCGGCCGGATTCACGGATTCGGGCCGCGATGCGCTTGGCGGCTTTCAGGTGATACCCCTCGAGATTGACGTTGTAGGCCAGCATGAGTTCGCGCGCGCCGAAAACGGCGGCACCGCAGCGGGCCTGGAAGCGTTTGGGTCCGAAATCGGGTACCCCGTCGGGCCGTTCCATCCGTTTGGCCAGGCCCTCGTATTCTCCCGCCCGAATGGCGGCCAGCGAAATCCGCTCGGGCGTTTGGGCGGCGAGGCAGTAGAGGTAGCTGGGAACGCCCAGGGTCGTGCCCACCCGGTGTGCCAGCCGGCGCGCATGGTCGGCGGCCTGGGCCATGGTCATCCCTCGAAGCGGAATGAGCGGACAGACGTCGGCGGCACCGATGCGCGGATGGGTGCCGCGGTGGTCGCGCATGTCGATGAGCCGCACCGCGGCCTCGACCGCCCGAAAGGCCGCTTCCACGACCGGTTCGGGCGGGCCGGCAAAGGTCATGACGGTACGGTGGGCGGCCAGGCCGGAGTCTCGGCCGAGAAATCGGACCTGGTCGACGGAGGCGATCGCCGCCGCGATTTCATCCAATACGGCGGAATCCCGACCCTCGCTGAAGTTGGGTACACACTCGAGCAACATCGACATGGTGATCACCTCGCAAACGAATCGACGGCAAGGCGTACTCTACCACCAGATCGGTGGGGGTCGGCGCGCAACCACGTGGAGACTGCCCCACAAAAGGCCGTAATGCGCCGAACGGCGTTTCGACCACCTGAAATCGCCAGCATTTGGTGCCGGTTGGTTCCGGCTTTTTCTATAATGATGAGTGGCCTCGCGAGCTGGATTTCGATCGCGCGGTTCGCATGGAATTCGACGACGCGGCACACCGCGATGAAGGGAGCCCCACATGGATCCGTTGTTCAATAATGCCTCCTGGTTGAAGAAAAAGGGGATCCCCTCGCTGACCCTGTTGGCGGGAATTCTGATGGGCGCGGCTTTTTTCAGTTGGTACGCCAAGATGTCGAAGACGCTGGAAATCGCCGAAGCCGCCAGGCCGGTGTCGCAGCGAGGCGCCCTGACCAGCGACGAGGAGAACACGATCAACGTGTTCGAGGAAGCGGCATCCTCGGTGGTCTTCATCACCACCAAGCGTCGGACCTACGACTTCTTTCGCAACGTCATGGAGCAACCGGCAGGTACGGGTTCCGGCTTCGTGTGGGACCAAAAGGGTCACATCGTCACCAACTACCACGTGCTGCAGGGCGGCAACGCGTTCGAGGTGGTCCTGCTCGATCAGTCCATCCACGAGGCGAAGGTCATCGGCCTCTATCCCGACAAGGACATGGCCATCCTCAAGATCGAGGCCGATCCCAAGTTGCTGCGTCCCATTCCTTTGGGCTCCAGCTCCGATCTCAAGGTCGGCCAAAAGGTGCTGGCGATCGGCAACCCCTTCGGTTTGGACCACTCGCTCTCGACCGGCGTGGTCAGTGCCTTGGATCGAACCATCGAATCGGTGAACGGTCGGGAGATCGAGGAAGTGATCCAGACGGATGCGGCCATCAATCCCGGCAATTCGGGAGGTCCCCTCTTGGATAGTGCGGGCCGGCTGATCGGCGTCAACACCCAAATTCTCTCCCGTTCGGGCGCGAGTGCCGGCATCGGTTTCGCCATTCCCGTCGACGCGGTCCGTCGCGCGGCGCCACAACTGATTCGCTTCGGCGAAGTGAAACGCGCGGGCATGGGCATCAGCATCGGCGCTTCCACCTCGATCCAGCGCATGCTCTGGCGGCGGGGCATCAAAGGCGTGCTGATCATGTACGTGCAACCGCGCAGCGGGGCCGACAAAGCCGGTTTGCGCGGCACCCATCGCCGTGGCCGCAAGCTCCAACTGGGCGATATCCTGGTCGACATCGAAGGAGAGGCGATCGCCACGCCCCAAGACCTCTATCGCGTCTTGGATCGGTTCGAGATCGGCACGGAAGTGAACGTCACCTTCCTCCGCAACGGTGAAAAGCAAAAGACGAAGGTCACCCTGGAAGCCATCAGTTCGAGATGACCCGCCCGCAATCAGCCCCCTTCCGGCTTGGCCACTTCCTGCAGGCCGCCGATGGCGAGCGTGCCCATCAGGGACAGATGATCCTGTGCCGCCTGGGGAAGCTGGGCCGACCAGCTAAGCGACATCGCCACTTTCTTGTAACCCTGAACGCGTTTGTTGCGAACCACGGTCGGTATCATGATTTCGCGCTCGATCCAGTGATCGAGCGAGAAGGTTCGCAGCAGGAATCGCGGTGAAATCTCCAACTCGTGGTGGATGGAGACATCCCGATCCAAAATGGAGGTTTCCACTTTCAGGTCCAGGTCGAACTCCTTCTTGGCGAAACCCAACTCCAAAAAGCCGTCGCGCTCGGTGATTTCCACCGGTACTCTCTCGTTCACGCGCGGCTCGGCGGCGAACTCCTTGTTCAGGGCCAATCCGAACAAATCACCGGAGGCGACCCCGGTCACCTTGCCGCCCGCTTCCAGATCGACCCACAATTCCCCCGACGCCACGCCCAATCGGGCCCGCTGGATGTCGAGACTGCCGTCGACACCGACCAGATCCAGCTCCGCTTTGGTGGTCACGCCCAAAATCTTCTTCTCCTTGCGCCACACACGGGGAATGCGATCACTCTGCAGATAGAGGTCGACTTCCGGTTCGACCAATTCATCCAGCATGGCGGAGATCAGCCCGAAACGCACGGCCACCTGCGCCGAGCCTGGCGTCAGGTCGGGAGCCCCGAGCGCGGTCGTCGTTTCCGACGGCGCCTCGCGGTCGGCCAACTGAATGCGCTCGACGCCGATCACCAGGTATCCGGGCTCGATCGCCACCCACGGCGCGGTCAGCTCGAGTTGCACGGTCCTGGCCGGAATGCGCAGATTCAGGTTGCGCTTCGGGACGAATTTGGTCATTTCGGGCAGAGAGAGATTGGGTTCCAGCGTGACCGGAATGGGGAGTTCGGGAAATTTCAAGGCCCGCTGCAGCTTGAGCGTCATCCACGATTCGACCCATTTGGGAGAGATCAACGGCACGCGATCGGCGCGAACCTGATCCAGGCGAGACTCCAAAATACAGTGCCCGTTTTCGCCGATGCGGGCGAAGCCGAGATAGGAAGCCTTCACGGGCGTGACGTAGAGACCGCCAAAAGCGGAAAAGACGCCCTCGGCTTCGATATGCAGGAAACCGCGATCGAGGTGTACTTCGACCTTTTCCACCTGCAGGTCGTGTCCGCCTCGAGCCCGAATCTCCAGCCCGGCGGTGGCCCCGAAAATGTCGTTGAGAAACCGCTCGTCGAGGACCACCCGCAAATCCTGGGGCTGGGTCAACCGTTCGGCTTCTCCGGTTTCGGCGCGTGCGGCCGCCATGCGTCCTTTCAGTTCCGCCTGATATTCGGCGAGGCGACTCGTGACAAAACTACCATAGCCAAACGCGGCCAGCACCAGGACAAAAGCCAAGACACCAACCCACTTCACCACTCGTTTGATCAAGGGATCCTCCAACATCGGAAAGGCAATCACGCGCGAGTTCGAGGTCGCGTCACAGGAAGAAAAAGTCGTTTCCAGAGCAAGGTAGCACACTCCAACCGCGTACGACCGAGGATGATACCGATGCCCGGCCCAATCCCTTCACGACGAAGCGACAACCCGGCGACGGGGCCGGCCGAAACACCGACTGCGCCCGAGATGTCGTTTCAGGCGCTCCTTCAGCCGCAAGGGGGCCAAGCGGCGTAGATTTAATGAGAGAATAGAAAAAACCGCGACCTTGCGATCCCATCTCCAACCGTCGGTGAGACCTCCCCCGTGGCGCCACCGTGATGAGGCTAACACCGCGAACACCAAGGGCGCATGCTATGATGAGGCCCGTTTCTGTCGACCCGACAGGCACCGCATTCGCCCAAATTTTCCCGATAAGAGCCGCCATGAAACCCTTTCTTCTATTCCTTTTGGTTGTGGCCTGCCATGCAGACGAACCCCGACGAACCGCCCAGGTGCTGAAGGCATCCGCCACACTGAAGGTCTACAAAACGGAGCGGCTGAATATCTACTATACGCGCGGGTTTTCAGAGCACGCGGAGGCGCTGGGTCGCGAGGGTGAACGCTTCCTGGCCGAGCTGGGCCAGCGATGGTCCGTCATCCTGCCCGAGGAACCCGTTCACGCCTCCGTGATCATCAACGCCGTGGACCAGGGCCGGCCCCACCACCTGTCCCCTACCCGCTGGCTGGAAGTCAGCTACAACCAATCCGGGCAGCGCATCGAATTCCGAATTTCCCGACAGTTTCAGATCGATCAGGAGCACCTGAACGCGGAACTCCGGCATTACCTCGTCCACCACTATTTGAGATGGGATCATCCCGAACCGCTCCCCTTCTTCCTGGAAGAGGGCCTGGCCCAATACTACGACGGCACCGAACCCAACGGATACCGCTACAAGTTGATCCTGGGCTTTCGGGCGCTGTCCAATCCCGGCGCCCTGACCTCCCTCGACCAAGCCGCGTTTTTCCACGGTTTTCGAGGCGCCTATTTCGCCGCCGTGTCCGAGCAATTCGTGCGTTGGCTCTGGCAGGAATATCCCGACTCCGAAGTCACCTTCATCCAACGCCACCTGTTGGGCCAGCCGCTCAGCGACACCCTGCGGAACGCCCGACTCCCCGACATGGACGAACTCTTGGATCGCTACTTTCGGGACGAAAGTGCCAAACACCCGATGAGTGCCGTGACCCGCACGCCCGACTTCTGGATGATCGTCTTCGGCATCCTGTTTCTGATCGGTTTGGCCATCAAGACCTTGTTGGCGATTCGCGTCGCGCGCATTCCCCACGTGGAGATCGGCACCGTTGCGGAAAATCCCGGCTCGACCGGTGGGCCCCCCAAGGCCAAACCCACGGGTCCCGGTGAGCCCGTACTGGTCCCGACCGGCCCGGCATTCGATGCGAGCCCAAATGCTCCGATCTCGGACCTGCCGTTGCCCGATCTGCCTTTACCCGACCTACCGGCCGCGCCCGCGTCATCTCAGAGCGACCCATTCCAGGGCGCCGCATTTTTCGACGCCGCCGACCAACATGGATCTTCGCAACCGGCACCGCCGACAACGGCACCTCCGCAACCGCGGGACGACGATCACCTCTTCGCCCAACAGAGCCAGGAAACCATCGTCTTTTTGGATGACGAGGCGGCGCCGCCCCCGCCGACACCGGCACGCCCCTCGCGGCGAGAGGTCAAAAAGCGCACGTCCAGCTCGCAGTCCGCCGATTCGCGGACCGCCGATTCCATCCAGCCTCCCAGCCTGCCCGATCACCGGGCGAACCCATCCAGCCGAAGCCGCCAAGCGAAGCCCGAAGCCCCCAAGACGGCCCAATCCGCGGGCTCCTCCAGGCCCCAGGCCCCCACCCGACCGGAACGAGACAAGGCCGAAACGCCTTCGCAGAATCCTTCCATTCTGCCGCCGCCCAAAAAATTGATCCAAAGCCGAAAAGAGCAGGAAGTGTCCCACCTGAACCCCGGCGACGTCCTGCTGGATCTGGGCGACCTCGACGACGAACTGGATGCGGCATTCGGACAACTGGGCGGTGCCGAAGACAAGGCACCACCACCCAAGCGCCGCTCCCGCGAGTGAGGCGCGGCCGCTCCCGGCCTCGAGAAATCGCCGTGTTCATGGCCCGGGTGCGCGAGCACTCCGGCCATTCGACGTTTCCCCACAGCATGGGGACCAAGGCGAATCACGCAAAACCCAAAAAGTTTATGTATCTGAAAAACCGCCTATATATAATGAATCCGAACTCATTTTCTGGCGAGGAATTCGACTTCACGCCGAAAACGAACGATCGGTTCACGGGCGCCAAATGTAAAAAAACGCCATCCGATCCATTTTTTTGGAAACTTTTGTTGATTTCGTGCAACACATTCTAATTATTAGTATTTAAGCCCTAAAAATCATCATTTATCTCAGTCTGAACCCGGCTTTTTTCGCATCAGTTTTGAAAAATCTTATTGGCTTCCCTGCGGGTTCTTCATACAATGATCCAAATTTCGAAGTTGCTGCATCACGAAACGTGCACACTTCAGGATAAAACCTTATTTGGAGTATCTTTTCATCCACAGGTTTTTTCCAACGCTCAGGTTTTATCTACATTTCACTCCCCGCACTTTCATCGTTCCTCTTTTCTCGCTGTCATCAATGCGAATTCGTCGGGGATTTTCGGTGCCATGGCCGTGGTGTATCCCACCGTACCACCGGCTCCAATGAGGTTTTCAGGAGATTTGTTTCTATGCTCAGAAGAACCCTTGTGTGTTGTCTACTCATCGTCTGCGGGTTACCGCTTTCAGCTCAAACCGGGACCAGTGTCATCACCGGCACGGTCACCAACGAAGACCAGCCCTTACCGGGCGCCCTCGTCGTCTTGGAGGGCGAGGTCCTGCAAGGCCAACGTGAAATCGTCACCAACGACAAAGGTCTGTTCCGCTTCGCCCTGCTGCCGCCCGGCAGTGGATACCGGATTCGCGTGACCATGACCGGCTTTCAAACGGCCGTCCGCAAGGACGTCAACCTCCCCTTGGGCAAAACCGTCAAGCTCACGATACCCATTCAACCCCAGTCGGTTACGGACGAGTTGGTCGTCACGGCCGAGGTGCCGATGATCGACACCACCACCAACCAGATTTCCCACAACTTCAGCGCGGAATTCCTGGAGACGGTGACCAACAACCGCCAAATGCAAATGGTCATGGCCATGACCCCCGGAGCCCTGGAAGGCAACAACCCCAGCATGCTGGGCGGCTCCTCGACCGACAACATCTACCTCGTCGACGGTGCGGACAACACGGATCCCTTGTCGAAAACCTGGGGTACCCAAATCAACTTCGACGCGATACAGGACATCCAGGTCATCACCGGCGGGGTTTCGGCCGAATACGGTCGCGGCCAGGGCGCCGTGGTCAACCTGGTGACCAAATCGGGCGGTAACCGCTTCGAGGGGAACGTGCGCTTCCTGAAGTCCGACGTGGAATGGAACGAGGACGCCGACGGCAAGACCTTCGACGAAAGCACCCGGTACACCACGGAAGACCGCATCGCGATGACGCTTGGCGGTCCGATCATCAAGGATCGCCTGTGGTTTTTCGCGGCCTTCGAAACGCGCGGAAAGGAAAAGCAGACCTTCCACTACGCCAATCTCGAAGCGTTCGAATCGCAGGATCTGACCAGGCAGACGACCAATTCGCCCACCTACGAAGGTCACTACCTGAACCTCAAACTGACCTACCAGGCCACGCCCAATCACAGCCTGGTATTGGCCTACAACGAAGACCCCATCGAATTCCCGCTCCATTCCTACCTGAACTACGAGTATTACGGCAACCCCTTCACGGTCAATCGTGAACAGGGCGGCGACACCATGATGTTCGAGTGGAACTGGAACATCAACGCGGTCTCCTATTTGAGCGCCAGAGTACAGCGGTTCGACTCCAACCTGAACAACGTCCCCGCCGACTCGAGCGACATCTCGACGGCGCTCAGACCGGTTCATCAGTTCGTCTCGGCCGAGGCCGGCACCTTCTACACCAACACCTCGCCGGCGCGATCCAACTACCGATCCGACCGCGAATTCGATTCCTACACCGCAACGTACAACTACTTCTTGGATGCGGGCAAAGGCACCCACAACCTGAAGATCGGCGCGGAAGTCCGCGATTCCAGCTACGGCAGCGGCGACGACCTCTGGAACGGCGGCCACCGCATGTACTGGAACGAGCGCAGCGACTGGGCCGCCTTCCTGATCTACACCGACGACCGGCCCACCGCCCTGACCAGCGAATCCTACGGCGCGATCTTCCTGCAGGACGAATGGACGGTCAACGAGCGCCTGACCTTCAACCTGGGCCTGCGTGCCGAGAGCCTGAAGTTCGACAACGTGGAAGGCCGCGAAATCGTCAATCAGAAGCTGGGCGACATGATCTCGCCGCGGGTGGGCTTCGCATATACGCTCGACAAGGGCAGCCTGCACGGTTCGTTCGCGCGCTACTACGATGCGATCGGCGACTGGGTCGTCGACAACAGCCAACCCGACCAGGAATACACCCGTGAGTGGTACTGGCTGAATCCGGCCATTTCGGATCTGGTCGCGCAAGGCCTGCGCCCCTGGGAGAACCCGGCCGATTGGGCCCAGATCAACATCCAGGACCACCCCGACATGTGGGAGTACCGGACCACCTCCACCTTCGGTCCCTCGGGTACCACCCAAATCCTGGGCACCCTGGATCCCTCCTACATGGACGAGTTCACCCTGGGTTACGACTACCAACTGACGCCGATGTACGCGGTGGGCGTCAACACCTATCACCGTACCTGGCAGAACGCTTACGAGGACGCCGACTTCGCCCAGACCGGCGATTGGATCTTCCAGACCGTGGACGGCGAATGGCGCAAGTACCAGGCCCTGATCCTGAGTGCCCAGAAGCGCCTCGGCCCCGACGGCTTCCAGTTCTTCACCTCCTACACCTATTCCAAAACCCGCGGTCGCAGTTCCTCCGACAACTCGACCCTGTACCTGGATTCGCCCTACCAGGTGAACAACTGGTACGGCAAGGTGCTCGACGTGCCGCACAGCTTCAAGTTCAACGGCTCCTACGCCTTCGACGGAGGCTTCACCGTGGGGGTCAACTACATCCTCCAGAGCGGTTCCACCTTCACGCCCGAAATCAGCATCCTGAACCAGATTCCGGACGGCATCAACGAGGACACCTACGAAGAGGTGTGGTACGAGTCGCGCGGCAGCCGCCGCATGGAAAACTACACCCGCACGGACCTCCACCTGGAGTACGCCTTCAAGTTGTTCAACGGCCGCGTTTCGCCGTCGATCTACCTGGACATCTTCAACGTGCTGAACGATCGCCGGGTGGTCGATGTGGACAATTTCATCGGCTACGGCTCGTTCACCACCGACGCCGAACCCGGTTCCGAGGCCTATCTAGAGTACGTGCAGAACAACAGCCCCGTGCTGGACGAGTTCGCCGAGAACTTCGGTGAAGCGACCGAATACTCGTTCCCGCGCTCCTATTACGTGGGCTTCAACGTCAAATTCTGATCCCGCTACCCAAACCCATCTACCGGGAATCGCCCCCGATTCCCGGGATTACCTCCAAGCGATGAAGCCATCGCGAATTCAGGGAGCCGTTTTCGGCTCCCATTTTTCGTTCAGGCCGAGAAGGTGACGTGATAACCGCCGTATTTGCGGATGTTGATGACACCGGTGGAGAGAATCAGGTACTGGCCTTTGATCCCCTTCAGGACACCGCCGATCTCGGGCGTTTTGTCCAAGTTCAGCGAGGTCACCTTGGTCGGAAACTCCAGAACGGGAAAATCGAGTCGCGTTTCGGTCGCCTCGGGAAGAGGCGTCACCGCATCGGGACCGTGCTCGGCCACCAACTCCTCCAGGCCGGGCCGGCATTTCTCCATCAACTCGTCGCGCGCCGCGACCAGGTCGCGCTCCTCGACCTCGCCCTTCAACATCTTGCGCCAATTGGTCTTGTCCGCCACGTGCCGCTTGAAAAGGACCTCCGACAGTCCCGAAACGAGGCGGGTGCCGACCTTCAGGATCGGCAGGGCCTGAATGGCCCCCTGATCGATCCAGCGCGTGGGGATCTGGGTTTCGCGGGTAATGCCGACCTTGATTCCCGAGGAATTGGCGAGATAGACGTAGTGCGGCTTCATGCAGCGAGCCTCGCCCCAATCCGGCTGGCGGCAGGTGCCCTGGGCGAAGTGGCACAACTCGGGTCTGACGATGCAGGTGTCGCATTCGGCCAGGGTCTGGGTGCAGGGGTAACAATAGCCCTGGTGGTAGCTTTTTTTGATCTTGCGGCCGCAACCTGCGCATTCGATGCGGCCCGAGAACGTCAAGCCGATCGTGCGACCGAGATAGGTATTCATGGGAACGCGAAGCTGGTCCAGACACATTTCGTACTGGACCGGTTCCGCCAATGTCGTGGCCATTTTACTCAGGTGACCCGAATAGGTTTCCAATGCAGCATCCTCCCTCTCCGATCCGCAAGGCAGGGCCCCTCTCGCGATGGATGGATCGGTATACGATCCAAGGCGAAAGGAAAAACGATCCCGAATCGAAGGCGGTGCGAAGTGTGGGGCCCACACCGCGACGCGTGGGGGGCTCGAAGCGTTGCTTGTCGGTTTCGGCCCAAACCATACCGCGAATGGACCAAGGGTACAAACAGAAAGCGCCTCGGTGTCCTTGGTGTTCTCATTTGAAACCAATCCGTCTAGAGTTCCCGAATGCCGAGAGATTCGTCGTGCCCGGTAGGATGGGCACGGCCGGTAGGGCCGCTGGCCCGACACTTCGAAGCGATCAAGGCAGCGCAGATACGAAACGCCAAAGCGCGAAGCGTCGATAGAAGCAGGAGCTTCGGAATGTGCGACCAGCGGTCGCACCTACCTGGCCATACCGGCCGTGCACGACGACCCTCCCAGGCAACCGGGACCACCATGCAGGCTCGCTCCGCGCTGTTTCTTTCTCGAAATCGAGCTGGGTATGCCCGCTGGTCCGTAGCTCTCTTGAAGCAAAGTGGTGCTTTCAACCAGAGCTGGGTCTTGCCGTCGCCAATTCTTGATCAGGAAGGCAGGAATGATCGAAACCAGGAAGAGCGGGACCATGATCTGTCCCAAATGCCGATCCTTTCCTGGTTTCCGATGTTCCTGGGTTCCTGCTGAATTTTTTGGATGAACGACCCATGGCCCTTCGCCAGAAACCAGAAATAGTTTCACTGCTCGCCGTTGGAATGGTCCTCCGCCATTCGTTGCTGCATGGCACGCGCCGAGTGTTCCCAGAACTTTTGTGCCCAGCGGTTGATTTGCACTTCCTTCCCGATCGCATCGGCCTGCCGGTCCTCGGCGGCGGTTTCCTTCGCATCGGCAAGACACTGGTCCATCCTCGCGGCCAGACGGTCTGGATCGAGCTTGCCGGCAGCGGCGATGAACACCAATTCGGTGTAGGGCCGGGTGTCGCGCCACAAGCGGTCACCGAGAAAACTCACCCGCCGACCGGCCACCTGGAGCACCGTACGTTCGGCGGGCATGTTCTGCAACTGGACGATCCCCTTGACGCGGTAGACCGAAGCCGGCAATCCGCTCATCATCCGTTTCAACGCCGTGAAATCGAACGGTTTTTCACCGCGATAGGTCCAGGTCTCGAACTCGAGCAGGTGATTCTCGTGGGCGTGTTTCGCGGACTGTTCCACGTCGTGAACATGAACATCCAGCGTGTCCTTCTCCGCGGCCTCCCGCCATTTCTTGCCGCCCAGGCCGAACACCAGCTCGAGTGGAACACGACCTCGAACCGTTTCCACCAACCGCACGTCGGAAACCTGTTGTCGCAGCCATTTCGAAAGGGAGGCGCGCTGGGCATCGTCGAGAAGATCCACTTTGTTCACCAACAACAGGTCGGCCACGGCGATCTGGCGGCGCGCCAGCAGGGCGTTCTTGCCCTTCAGGTCGCGCACCTGCTCGCCATCGACCACCGCGACGATCCCGTCGAGGTACACCTTGGCGCGCAGGTCGTGGGACAGTGCGAAGGTTTGCACGATGGCCGCCGGGTCGGAAACGCCGCTGGCTTCGATCAACAGGTGATCGGGCTTTTCATCGCCGTCCACCATGGAAACCAGGGTTTCTTCCATATCGCCGCGAATGGAGCAACAAATGCAGCCATTGGCCAGGCTCATGGTTTCGCCTTCGATGCGTGTCACCAGATCCGCATCGATGTTGACACTGCCAAAATCATTGACGAGTACGCCAATGCGCCGGCCGTGGTCGGCGTGTAACAAATAATTGAGGAACGTCGTTTTCCCGGAACCCAGAAATCCACTGAGTACGGTGACTGGAACTTGTTTCACGACTCAACCACACTCCTCTCCGTCGTTCGCGGGTGACAGGCGGTCATGCCCCACCCATTCGGCCGCGAGCATCTACGTGTAAATACTCATCGGGACAGGACGGTTATCGCAATTTTAACCAAACTCGACCATCGACGTGTAGCACTCTTTTTGCGCGAATCCCGCAAAATCCAACAATCCCCTCATGGCAGGTCACACGGTCGATACAGCATCCTGCGTCAAAAAGGAACGTCGAACGAGGTCAGGAACGGTCGCGCCGATCGCCGTTGATCATATCGATCTGCTCTTGCTCCAGGTCGTTGATGCGATCGATGTTGGCGTCCCAGATTCGGCCCATGATCGGGTGGTAGAAACGGTGCAGGCTGGGCTTGGGCCGCGCGGGGAAACCGCGGTGCTTCTTTTGGGAGGCCCCGCCGGAACCCGCATCGTAATAGCGAATGCCGCGTTGGATCGCCCACTCGATGGCCTGGTAGTAACAGGTCTCGAAATGAAGGTAATCGTATTCCTCCAGGCAACCCCAATAGCGCCCGAACAGCCACTCGCCCTCGTGAACCAGCAGCGACATGGCGATCGGAAGTTCTCGATCGGGTTCGAAGGCGCACACGAAGGCGATGCGGTCGGCAAGGTGCACCGCCAGCTCGTGAAAGAAGGCCTGTTTCAGATAGTAACTGTATCCCCAATATTTCACGCAGGTCGCGCTATAGAAGAGGAACATGTGTTGAAAGTATTCGGCGGGGATCCGTTCGCCCGAAAGAACGCGAAAGTGAATGCCGGACTCGCGCACCTTGCGTCGTTCGCGTCGGATATTTTTGCGTTGGTGGCTGCGAAACGTGGCCAGGTAGTCGTCGAAGTTCGCGAATCCGGGGTTCTCCCAGATCAGCCCGTGGTGAAGCCAATACTTGAGGCCCAACTGCCGCATCTGGTCCACAAAATTGGGATCGCCGTGGAGAAAGTGACAACCCTGAATGTCCTTGCCGGCACAGAAATCGTCGATTTCGATCATCAAGCGGCGGTAGAGCGATGTCTCGTCCCAATCGGGATCGGTGAGGAAGCGGTACCCGATGGCGGGCGAGAAGGGGCTCATCCCCAAGAGCTTGGGGTAATAGGGAACGCCGACTTGGAGCGAGACGTGGGCCCATTCCTGATCGAAGACGAATTCGCCGCGACTGTGGGCCTTCAGGTAGAGTGCGGCGGCGGCCACCAGCCGCCCCCGATGGCGCAACAGGAGATGGCAGGGCGCCCAGCCCTCGGCCTGGCAGGCACTGCCGGACCGTTCCAAGCCGCGCAGCCAGCGCCAGTCAAGGAAGGGATAGGGGCGCGCCTCAAGGAGCCGGTTCCACGCCTCTTCCGTCACGCGCTCGATCGAATCGATCCACTCCGCCTCCAGGTTCAGGGTCGTCATCGGTCTTCAGTCGAGCACGAAGGTGAGCAGGTGGTTGTCGGCGGGCATGGCCACGTCTCCCACCAAGGCGAACCCTTCGGAGCGAGCCTGCGCCACGACCGCCTCGAAATCGCGAATACCGCTCAGGGGATCGCGCTGGCGGAGCATCTGATCGAAGTTCCGATTACCCGGCCCCGTGTAGTTGCCGTCGTAGTTGAAAGGACCGTACACCGCCAACTTCCCGCGCTTTTCCACGGCGGCGGCCTTCAAGGCACGGGCGGCGCCCGCCAGGAGTCGCTGCACCTGGGGCCACGACACGATGTGAAAGGTGTTGGCGGTAAACACGGCATCGGGCTCGAGTTCCGGCCATTCGGTCTGGTCCACGTCCAGGGGCAGGGGCGAGCCCACGTTGGGCAAGCCGGCATCTTCCAGCCAGCGCCGGATGCCGTCGTGATGCACCGCGAGATCACTGGTCTGCCACGTCAAATGCGGCAGGTGGGTCCCCATGTGTACCGCGTGTTGGCCGGTCCCGGAGCCGATCTCGAGCACGAGCGACACGTCCGCGAAAAAGCGTCGAAGCACCGTGAGAATGGGGTCTTTGTTACGTTCACAAGCCGCCGAGTAGGGTTTCATCGAAAACGTCCTTTCGACCATCGCTGATGGACGCGACGCCCTGTCCACCGGACCCTGGGCATCGCGGTCCTCATGCTAACACGATTGCCGCGGGAGACGATTCGGGTGAAGGGCGAGACCACACGGAGGCCCGTGCCCACCATGCCGGATGCGCGTCGGGATCAAGGCTTCAAAGGACGAATGGTGGCCAACAGGGCAAGTTGTTTTTCCAGATCGAATTCGCGATTGAGGCCGAGTGTCTGTACGCGTACGAGCCCTTCGGGTGTGTCCAGGATCATGAAACAGGAGGTCGCTTCGAAGCGGTCCTGTTCCACCTGGGCCACGCCCATGAAGCGAAAGACCCGATGGATCCGGCCTTCGATGTCCAACTCCACAACGGCCGTGGAACGCGTGTGGAACTCGTTGCGTGCCAAGCGCTTTTCCATGTCGGATTCGATCTCGGCCTCCAGCTCCGCAAGGGTGAGTTCGCGCCAATCGTTCTCGCGGTAGAGCGCGAACAGATTGGTCGTGCGTCCATCCTCGCGTACGTGTTCCATGTCCCAGAACGAGAGCGATTCGACGCCGAACACGCGGGTGTGGGAATAGGGCTGGAACGAAGCCGGCATCTCGACCCGAATCAATCCATGGAGGCGCTCGGCGATCTGCTCGGGATCGCGCACGGCCCGCGACCGCACGAACACCATGATGGCGATGATCACCAGCATCAGGCCAAACCAACCCGCGATCAACCGCAGTATGCAACCTCTTCGTTTTGCGCGGTGCTCTTCATCGTGACGCGCCAAAAAAGCCTCGGCATCTTGAACCTGATTATTCTCACTCGTTTCCATAATGTTCGAGCATCCCCTCGGAGTCATTGATGTCCCGTGCCGGCCAGGAAGCGACCTCGTGCCCATCGTGGCAGGGTTAGAGATGTCAGTCTCCCAGTTAATTCACCTGGACGGGCCCGATATCGTCCCCCAGGCTCCAGGCCTCAACAAGACCTTTAGTACCAGACAATTGGCTGAAACGGAATAGCTAACTGTAGATACCGGTGAACTTTGGGAACTCGGCCGGTTTCGGAGAATCGATTCAAACGATTCCTGATTCCGGGTGGGCACCAGCTCGCCGACAGCGGGCAATCATAACCGAAAACCGCGAGGGGACCCAAGAAAGTCACCCTTCGGCGGCAGAATATTTGGCCTGACATTGTTCGTTTTGCAAGAGTCCTGGAAGGAAATACTCAACTAAACGTGTTCCTACTCCGAATAGATGACCAACCGGAATACATCAGAATCGAATGAAAATCACACCCGATCCATCTTTCGCCCGACGACTTTCGGCCCGAATTGCGCGTATCGAGATAGTGCGGCTTCTCGATCGAGTAACCGCGATCGGCATCTGGCGAAGCCTGCCGACTTTTCGACCAATTTTGACCCACGAGGGTCGAGACACGATATCCCGAAACTTGACACCCGACCCGGCGAAAACGTGACCTCAGCCACAAGCCAAAAGTGTTCCAGCCAACGAACGATCGTTTTTTTAATGTGTTACAGACATTTCCCGACTCCGATTCGCGTTTTGTAATACCATGATGCGATAATGGTAGAGATCGGCTTTCGCATACCGGGAGGATGCCCATGGGGATTGCCAAGCTGTCTTTTATTGCAGCTCTCGCGCTAACGACAACCACCTTTTTGCAACCCCAAGCTGCCGACAAATCCGCCGTTTATGACTCGTTGGACACCATGGCCGAGATCCTGACCGTCGCGAGTGCCAAATCCGCAGTGAAGGTGGACAGCCAGGCGATGGTGGAAAGCGCGATCGAAGGCCTGCTGAACCAGCTCGATCCCCATTCCAGTTATTACAATGCCAAGCGCTACCAAACCTTGCGCGAAGATCAGGCGGGCTCCTTTTACGGCATTGGCATCATCGTCGGATACCAGAACAACGAGCTGACCGTCATTTCCCCGGTGGACGGCACCCCGGCCGCACGGGCGGGCGTTCGCGCAGGCGACGTGATCCGCAAGATCGACAATCAGGAAACCGCCAACCTGGATCTCTACGACGCGATCCGGCTCCTTCGCGGCAAAGAGGGCACGCCGGTGGACGTCACCATTTCGCGCGCCGCGGACTCCCTCGACCTCACCCTCTACCGGGCGGAGATCCCCTCGACCAACGTCCGCACCCATTTCATGCTGAACCGGGAAACCGGATACGTGGCCCTGAAGGATTTCGGTGAAACCGCCGCGGAAGAAATGACCCAAGCCATCCTGGACCTGGAAACGAAGGGCATGAAACTTCTGGTTCTGGACCTGCGCGGCAACCCCGGCGGCCTGTTGCCCCAAGCGATCGCGGTCAGCAGCCTGTTCGTTCCGGGCGACAAGTTGGTGGTCTCGACCGAGGGTCGTCTCTCGAATTCCAATCAGAAATTTTTCAGCGAAAAATCCTCGCCCATCACCCAGGTGCCCCTGGTCGTGTTGATCGATCGCGGCAGCGCCAGCGCCTCGGAAATCGTGGCCGGAGCCATTCAGGATCACGACCGCGGCCTGATCCTGGGGGTCAACTCTTGGGGTAAAGGTTTGGTTCAAAGTGTGTTTCCGGTCGCCGAAGGGGAAAAGGGCCTGGCTCTCACCACGGCACGTTACTACACCCCTTCCGGTCGCAACATTCAGGGTGACTACCAATCGCTGGACGCCTATTACAATCCCGAATCGTCCGAGAAAATCTACTTCACGCCGCTTTCCCAGCTTTCCAACAAGGTCTTCAAAACCATGCACGGCCGCTCGGTGCTGGAAGTGCGCGGCATCACGCCGGACGTCTATCTGGGCTTTTCGGAGTCGCCCCAAGAAATCGAAGCACTGGAAACGAAGCACAACGCCTTTTTCAATTTCGCCATTTCCAAACAGGACGCGATGAAGTCGGTCAGCGATGCTTTCGAGGCCGACGATGCGCTACTCGATGCATTCACGACCTATCTCGAGGGCGAAGGCATCGAAGCCGGCGACCTGACCGCCCACCGCGAGCTGCTGCGCCAGAAAATCACCCATCAGATTCTCTACATCCGCAACAACGCCTGGGCTTGGCGCTATCTCATGAAACACGACCGTCACACCCTCGCCGCCCTGGAATTGGCGCCCCAGGCTGCGGAGCTGTTCCAGGTCTACCTGGGCAAGTCGAACCTGGCGAGCGATTACACCAACAACCTGCGCAACTACGCCAAGCTGAAACTCGCAAAGCAGGCGCCGTCGCAGCCTAGATAATACCCATCCAGAAACGGAAGAACGGCAACACCCAGGTGGTTCGCTGGATGGGCCTAAATAATCGGCACGCGCCACGGGGACGGTTTCGCCGAGCCCGATTCGCAGGTGCCGCTTAGGGGCGCCGGCTAGCCGGCGACGACTTACGGTGGGCTCACGGGCGACGGTCGCTGAGCGCCGCAGTCAGGCCCGGTTTTTCAGGAACTGGGATATGATGTCTTCCACGTCGTCGACCTGGGCGTCGGCATCGATGGCGTCGCGATCCAGAATGTCTTTCCCGGAAGGCGGGATATGGGCCAGGCGGGTCACGTCCGGAACCAACTTGCGGCGAATGTATTCGGAAACGTCGATCAACTGGTGACCGACCTTTTCCAACTTCTGCCGGGTGATATCCTGATACTGATAAAGGTCCAAAATCCCATCGAGATTTTCCAGGCCGTTCTCCGCGTAGCTCAAAATATCTTCCACGCGGGCCATGACTTCGTCGGGCGAGAAATCCTGCTCCTCAGATCGCGACAGAAAGCCCATCAACTCGGCGGACAACCGTTTGATTTCCTCAAAATTATTGATGGAAATCTCAACCTGATCCATGACCCGAGCGGCGCCACCCTCTGATTCCTCGGCTATTTTGTAGAGCTGATCAGGAATGGTTTTTTCCTCATCTGGATCGTCAGGTTTTTTGGCCATCTGAAAAACTCCTCAAGCGCTACCGTAAAAGTCACCCTCTCGCGGGCGGCCACCAGGACTTTATTCTTTAGGAAGCGTTGGCGAATCCGTGCCAATAGGGCCGAAAAAGCGCATCAACCATTCATGTATCGATTTGGACTGAGCACATTCTAACATCCTGGAAACCGCCCCAGGCAAGAAAACACTTGTTACCATTCGATTTCGACGGAAGTGCCGCGCACCCGGGCAGCGCCTCGGCGGCCTAGCGAGTCCAGGTCAAGGAGAGCTTGGCGCCGTCTCCATCGAAAACATTTCGCCCATTTACGGTAGTCTGATAGCCGATATCGATCCGCCAACGTCGTCCAAGGTCGGTAAAGAGATCCAATCCCACCGTCTGCCGGCCGCGATCAGTCGCGTACTCCAAGACGTCAAAGGCGCTACCGCTGTTTTTGCGACTTTCGACCATGTGATAGTGGAGCTTCAGGTAACCGATTTTCATGACTTGGAGGTTGAGCGAGGTGTCGAAAAAGTACTCGTCCTCGGGATCCTCGTTGCGGAAGCGGTAGCCGAAATCCATCTCGAAGCCACCTTGAGTGGGGTAGAAGGTCTGGTTGTAACTCATGATGAAGATCCAACTCAGCCCCTCGTATTCGATCGGCAGGGGATCGTTCTGATCGGCCTCGGCCGGATACCAGATACCGGTCTCCGCCATGAACCGGGTGCCGTCGAGGTTGCCGCTCAGGCGTTGGCGAACACCGGCGTAGACGCCGTCGATCCCGCTGGTCTTGATGGACCCGGCCGGGCCTTCGATTTCGCGCTCCACGTAGCTGGTGTTCCAGACCAGGGTCAGCCCGTTGCCCCAACCAAAGGCAAAATCGAGATCGAGGCGGTTTTCGGTGAAATCGTCGTAATCCGAAAGGCCACTCAAGGGAATGGAGATTTTGTCGCGGTCGAGATATTCGTCGGCTCCCCAAGTGGAGAACCGGGTCTTGAACTGAAGGACGCCGCGATCGAGGGTGTCGTCCAAGGCGAGCGCGGGGCTGCCGAGACACGCCAACACACCGGCGAGCAGGATCAGCCCGCGAAACGATCGTCTCGTGTTTTCAGCGGAAACCGAGACCTGGCTGGTGACGCGAACACCCGATCCGAACAAATTGAAACCATGTGATCCATTCATGGGGTCACCTCAAAATACCTGTTGCCGCACGGCACATACATCGCGCCGATCCGGGGAGGGAGATCGCCCGGCCGCGAGACAAGGCCACATTGTGACAGAAAATCGGAAATCCGTGGGGCCGAAGCGTGCCGCTCGACCGCCATTCGCCGGGCCATTCCGTTGCGAAGCGAAGCGGCCGGTTCGGCAATGCCCGCCGACACGGGTGCAAGAGCGGCTCTCATGCCGATGCACCCGCCTCACGCCAAGCGCCTCATTCCTCCTCGACGCTCTGCTCCAGCTCGTAGATGCGCTTCTTGATCATGGCCTCGGCCAGCTCGGGCACCACCTGCCACACGATCTCGCGGACGTTGTCGGGCACCAGCTTCTCGAGCACGCGATCGGCGACCCGATCGGCAATTTCATCCATTTGCTCTTCGGTCAACTGACCTGCGGCCACTTCGGCCATGGCTTCGGCGATCGGGCCGGTCGTCGCTGCGGCCACCGGGGCGGGGGCGGCCAGCTCCTGTTCGGCCACGGCCACCGGTGCCGCTTCGGGCTGAACGGGTTCTTCCACCTCGTCGAGCAACGGCATCTCGGCGGAAACCGGTTCGGTGTCCAGTTCCTCGGTCTGAATGTCGAGCGGGTTGTCTTCAGCCGGCTCGAACGGTTCGTCGAATCCGGGGCCTCCGGCGAACTCGCCCAGCGGCGATTCCTCGGAAACCTCGGTCTCCAAAGGATTCAGGTCGACCTCTTCGAGCGGTTCTTCCGCGGGGGCGGTCTCTTCGAAAGGCGCAGCCTCTTCCAAGCCCAAGGGCTCTTCCTCGGCGGGAATCTCTTCCACCTCGTCGGCCAACAACGGCTGCTCGATTTCTTCGATTTCGAGCTCGTCCGGCTCGTCGAGCACCTCGCCGGTCTCGTCCATACTGCCGTCGTCTCCGCTGAGGTCCAGGGAATCCTCGTCCAGTTCGTCGTAAACCGGTTCGGCTTCCGCGGGCTCCGCCTCCGTCAGTTCGGGTTCGGTGAACTCGGGATCGGGTTCGGTGAGCTCGGATTCGAGTTCGGGCTCACCATCGTCCAGCACCGCGTCGGGCACGTCACCTTCGGCTTCGGCCGGGGCTTCGTCGAGGCTCAAGACGTCCTCTTCGCCAAATTCCGCCGAAGCCTGTTCGTCGAGTACGGGTCGATCGACGGGCGCGGTATCGTAATCGTTCTCTTCGGTTGCAGCGGCAAGCGGCTGGGTCTCTTCCTCGGGAAGATCCGAGTCTTCGTGTTCTTCGGCCAAATCGCCCTCGTCAAGGTCCATGATGCCTGGATCATCATGGGAATAGTCGGCGAAGGAGGGGGCGGCATCGATTTCTTCCAGCTCGTGATCCTCCAGGTCGTCGAGCCCGGCTTCTTCGAGATCGGCGGTCGTGAGCTCCATGGTATCGTCTTCGCTGGCATCTGCGGGGATCAACGGTTCCCCCAACTCCTGGACGGGCGCTCCAAAGGCGGCATGGTTGCCGGAAGCGGCGCCCGCATCGTTGAATTCTATCGGGCCGTCATTCGATTCCGCTGAGACGAGGCTCACATCCTCCGTCTTTTCATCCTCATAGGGAAGGAAGCCGGCTTCACGGGCCTCTTCGATCTCCTCGGAGGCACTGACCGCATCCCGCGTGGGGTCGTCCTCGACCTCGTCCAGATCTTCGGAGGGCAGGAAAGCCGCCTCGCTGGCCTGGGGCAGGGCTTCTTCGCCGACGGATTCGACGGGCGTGAACTCGGCTTCGGTGGGAGTGGGCAACGATTCGGTATCTCCCCAGCCGTCGTCGGTTTCGTCGTCGGCCAGGGCTTCCGGCTCGCTCCAGTCGTCGTTCGCGTCGACGGGCATGGACTGGTCCGCCGTGTCGCTCAACGAATCGTCGATGCCGGCGTCGAGCGATGCCGCCAGAGGCTCGTCGTCGCCGAGGTCGTCCCCGAAACCGGCCGAAAAATCATTGGAATCCGAAGCGGGATCCCCGGAATCGGCCATCTCGACCACCTCGTCATCCTCGATTTCTTCCATTTCGAAATCTTCGGCGGAGAGAAAGTCGTCCTCGTCATCGAGCGGTTCGGCCACCGCGGTATCCTCGAATTCCACCGGCGCATCCGCGGAGCGCATTTCGGCGGCCTCCCGCGTCAGCACGTCCGGGCTGACGCTGACCGTGGCATCCACGTCGGCACCCGCCATCTCCGGCACCATTTGCGGCATGGGCTGGTCCCGGTCCACGTAGCGGTCGATCATGGAAATCAGTTGTTCCTGGGAGAACGGTTTCACCACACGCTCGTCGATCTCGACGCTGCGCGCCCGGTTTTCGTCGAAGGGTTGAAACCGGCCGGTCAACAACACAACGGGAATATGGCTGAACCTAGGATTGCTTTTGACCGCGCGGCAGACCTCGTAGCCATCCAGCATCGGCATGATGGCGTCGGCGAGAATGATGTCCGGCTGAACCTCTTCCAACAGATCCACGGCGTTCTGCCCGTCCGAAACGCTGGTGAGATCGTAATCGGTGTCGCTCAGGGCCATCTCCACCAACTTTTGGATGGTTGCGCTGTCATCGGCAAGCAATACTCTTTTCCCCATTGCGCGCTCCTAAATTCGTGCTCTCTCTCGAGTGGTAAATCGTGAATTTGATACTAACATGAAATCTCTCTAATCTTAATCTCAAGCAAATCTTTTGATCAAGTTAAAAGGCTGTAACGAAAGGGGATTCTCACACATCCCAGGAACTCGGCAACCCCGGTCGCCGGGGGCGGGGCCGAGGCTGGAAGGAAATTTGCCGCCCGCTCAACCACACCTCTCTCCGTACAGCCCACCGTTCGAAAAGACGAAGCCTCGCCCACGAATTCTCTTCGGGAACCTTTTTGGCGAACTCACAAAGAATCTATCAGCGTTTTTCCGTTTTGACGGTGAGATAAAACAATCACATGCGACGATCACTATCCAATCCGCCCATCGACCGGCGATATCGAAGCGCCGCAACCAAGTTCCCAAACCGCACTTGTCTGTGGCGCCCAGCCGATCCATATAGTCCTCGCTCCACGAAACCACAAGTTTGTATTTCATCAGAATTGTCGGGTAGAATCTGGAAAGCTTAATGGTAAGATGAATTTTGCTTTTACCGGGGGCGCGCAATCAGGTATCAGCGGTCAGGTGTCAGTACCTTTATCCTCAAGGGTTTTCCTTGGTTTCGAGGCGTGTCTCGAAGGCCGGGTCCCAGCGATATTCCGGAAAGGGTTTGAGACCTGAACGCTGACTACGGGCTGTGTCCTCATGGTTCGAGCCTTGGCGACATGTTGCCGCACAATTCACGAAGCGACGCTTGGGAAGGGGTTTGAATGGGCGTAGATCTGAGGCATTTCGATGACGAATTACAGCAAATCCTTCTCGAACTCAAGGAGAACCCGGAGAACGTGGAGCTCCTTGCGAAGGTCTGCTACGAGTTCAACATTCGCTCGTACCACAACCTGTGCATCACCTACGCGCGCAGGGGCCTGGCCAAGGATCCGTTCCACGCCAGCCTGTATTACGAGCTGATCATCGCGAGCAGCCTCGACACCGCCCACATCCTCGAAGAGATCCTGACCGAGCTGGAAGGAATTCTGGAGAGCCGCCCCGGCGACGTCGGTGCCCGTCGCAACCTGGCCCTGACCCATTACTTCATGGAAAACGACGAAGAGGCCGAGCGCATGCTGCGCGACATCCTCCACGGCGGCGACGAGGAAAACGGCGATCGCCAGTCCTACGAAATCCTCGCCCAGCTCGAGTACGCCCACGGCCATTTCGATGGCTGCATCGACTGTTGCGAAAAAGCCATCGCACAACCGGGTCCCGCGGCCCGTGCCACCCGCCTCAAGGGCATGTGCCACCAGGAATTGGGCCAACAGGAAGAGGCCATGAGCGCCTACACCCAAGCGCTCGAGATGGAACCGCACTTCGTTTGGGCCTGCCACTCCTTCGCCTCGCTCCATTTCGAACGCGGCGACTTCAAGCAGGCCATGCGCTATTTCGGCAAGGCCACCTACACCAACCCCAACGATCCGGGCAATCTGTTCCTGCTGGCCGAAGCCTTCATGGACATGGAAGCCTACGACCTGGCCATGGGCGAACTCACCAAGTTGCTGATGTGCAAGCCCATCAAACGCATCGAGGCCGAGGTCTACAACGCCTTGGGTTACCTGTGGATCAAGAAGGGCGATCCCGACCGTGCCCGCCAGAACCTGACTCAGGCCATCGAGCTGGAGCCCGAACTGGCCGTCGCCTATTTCAACATGGGCCTGCTCGCCCAGAAGGAACACAACTTCCCGCTGGCCGAACGCCACTTCAAGAACGCGATCGCCATCGACTCGCAGAACATGGACGCCTGGGTCGAACTGGGCTTTCTCAACATCCAGCAGAAGAAGTACGATCAGGCCGAGGAGTGCTTTCAGACCGTGCTCGACCTGGATCCCGACGAGGCGCAGGCCTACCTGGGCCTCTCCAAGCTGTGCCAGCGCGAGAAGGATGCGGACGCGCAGTTGGAAACCGCCCAGCGCGCCTACGAGCTGGATCCCGATCATCCCGAGATCTGCAACAACCTGGGTATCGCCTACGAATGCAACATGAATTTCGAACAGGCCGAGGATGCCTACACCCGCGCCCTGGAATTGGATCCGTTCCACTCGCCGGCGGCGAACAACCTGGGGTACCTCTACGAGAAAAAGATCAAGCTCCTGCCTTCCGAAGAGAATCACTACCGCAAGAAAGCGATCGAAGCCTGGACGAAACGCCTCCAAATCTGCGTCGTCAAGAAGAAGTCCATCAAGGGTGCGACGACCCACCTCCTGAAACTGGGATTGACCCAGCAGGAAATCGACGCTCTCTCGGAGGCTCCCTACCAGCCCGAGTCCTGAGCACACCATGGATCGCCTCACCTGTCCCATTTGTGGTGATACCATGGAGGATCACCGACCGGCGGGGGAGCTGGCCAAGGCATACAGACGGTACGAGTGCACCGGCTGCGGCGCGGAGTTGCGCCAGTACTACGATCGCGCGGGTGGCACCAAGGCCGAACGGGCGAAACACGAAGGCGGTTCGCCTCATCTGGAATGCCCGGAGTGCGCCTTCGGCGACATCGCCTGCACCCAGTGCGGGGACACGCTCTGTCCCCAACACGTACGCACGTTCGAGAAATACGCCACCTACCTGCCGGCGCCCATGATCGAGGGCCTGATCGAGGTCAACGGCAACGGCGTGTTTTGCCCTCTCTGTTTTCAAAACGCGCTCAAACGATACAATTACGGCACGAGCAAGCCGCGCCGGACGCCGCGTCGGCCGTTCAACCTCCCCATCATTCTGGCACTCTGCAGCCTGTTTCTCATCATCGCCATTGGATTGCGACAATGTGGTCATTCACCACAGCCTCAAAAGGAGCCTGCAGTTGAGCAACCCAGCCCTTGATCGAAGCATCGGGGTCCACCTCGCCTTGGGCGGCGGCGCGGCCCGCGGCCTGGCCCACCTGGGCGTGATCAAGGCGCTCCAGGAACACCAAATTCCGATCGCCAGCATCTGCGGCACCAGCATGGGTGCACTGGTGGGCGCCTGCTTCGCCCTCAATCCCGACGCCGAACAGGTCATCGACGACTTCATTCACCACGTCAACAGCGAGAAATTCAACAAGGCCCGATTCACCGTCATCCATCAGGTTCAGAAACAGGAGAGTCGCGATCGGCGCTTGACCCTCGCCGCCAGAATGCGGCACGGCTGGCTGGTGGGCCGCTCCCTGACCACGGGCTCGATTCTCTCCTTCGACGAGTTTCGCTCGGAAGTGTCGTCCCTGATCCCCGATCGCACCTTCAAACAGCTCAAAATTCCCTTTTTCGCCGTCGCCTGCGACCTGTTGGCGGCCCGCGAAGTGGTGTTCCACGAGGGCTATCTGCGGTCGGCCATCATGGCATCCTCGGCCATTCCCGGCGTCTTTCCCGGCGTCCAGGCCGGCACCACGGTTTACGTGGACGGCGGGTGGATCAACAAGATCCCCACCCGTCCTCCGGTGGCCTTCGGGGCGCCGCACGTGATCGGCATCGACGTCTCGGACAACTACACGGCCGAATTCAACCCCAGACGGGGCTACTCCATGCTGAACCAGGCCAATGCCGCCTCGCAGATTCGCCTCCAGGAACTCCAGACGGAACACGCCGACCTGATGTGGCGGCCGCCGATCTCGGTGCTCCACTGGTCCGAATTCACCCAAATCGAGCGCGCGGTGGAAATCGGGTACGAATACGCGTCGGCCCACATCCACGAAGCGGAAGCCCTGTTGGCCCCGCCGCCCAAACCCACATGGCGCGAGCGGGTGAAACAACGCTTTTTTCCCGATCCGGCGCCCAAACCGCGGTTCCAACCCGGCTTCGACGCGCGCGGAATCTGGGATATCCAGGAAGCAGAAGAAAGTCGTCTTCAAAACCAACACAAGACCGAAAAAATCGACACAGCCAAATCAATTACACATCAATAGGAAAACAATCAGGCCCATTTCACACAACATTGTACAAAACAGCGCAAATCGAGCGCCCTTCCAAAGACCGCATTCCACACACAAACAACTGTAATGAAATGGGATAACCCACTCACCCGCCCTCCCCCAAAAAATCTCAAAAAAATGGTTGACGGCTCTTGGGGGTTCCATTATTATTACGACTCGTTGCTCGGGAACGAGCGTCACACGAGAGTGACCCGTTAGCTCAGTTGGTAGAGCATCTGCCTTTTAAGCAGGGTGTCGATGGTTCGAGCCCATCACGGGTCACCACTTTCCTTCTCAGTGCCCCCATCGTCTAGAGGCCTAGGACACCGCCCTTTCACGGCGGCGACAGGGGTTCAAATCCCCTTGGGGGTACCAAGAGACATTGTTTCCTGGGTACTGAGAAGATTTTCATGGCCTGCCCCCATCGTCTAGAGGCCTAGGACACCGCCCTTTCACGGCGGCGACAGGGGTTCGAATCCCCTTGGGGGTACTTGAGTACTCGATCGAAAACCCGCCCATGTGGCGGGTTTTCGTGTTTCTGGGCTCCATTTCCCAAAATGAAAATGACCGAAGCATCGCCCCGGGCGATTGACTTCGGTCTTTGTCGTTTTGGGGTTGGGCGACCCACCGCGGAGTCGCCCACCCGAGTCACACGCGCTCGATGCCGATGCGCAGGTTCTTGCCGTTCACGTCGCGCTCGTGCAGGGTTCCGGGAGCGAAGCCCTCCTCGTTGACGCTGACGGCCAAGGTCTCACGCTGGATGTAGTCGCCGTGTTGCGCCAGACAGGTAGCCAGCCAATCCGCGTCCAACTTCAGGCGCACGCGGTCTTCCACGTTGAAGTCGAGCTCCTTGCGCAAGTTTTGAATGCGGTTGACCATTTCGCGCGCATCCGCCTCCAATTTGAGTTCGTCGGTCAGGTGGGTGTCCAGCGCGATGGTGAGGCCGCCTTCGGTGGAAACCACCATCTCTTCCCGCTCGTTGCGATCGATAAGGAAGTCGTCGACGGACAGCTCGTGCCCGGCGAGTTCGATCGAGCCGTTTTCCTGCAGGGCCACGATATCGGCATGACCCATTTCGCGAATCGCACCCTGGAGCTGTTTGAGGGCCTTGCCCAGACGAGGGCCCAGCACCTTGAGATTGGGCCGCGCGGTGTAGTGAACCAACGAGGTCTCGTCTTCGAGTACCAGGATCTTCTTGACGTTGAGTTCTTCGGCGATGATGTCGCCCATCGCCTCCACGACCGCATCCTGCTCGTGGGGAACCACCACGCTGAGCTCTCCCAGCGGCTGGCGCACCTTCAGGTTGTGTGCGGCTCGCAACGAGCGCCCCATGTCGACGATGCGACGAACCAGCGCCATGTCCTTTTCGACCTCGATATTGATCCGCTCCTCGATCGGCTTGGGGAAATCACACAGGTGCACACTCTCGATGCGGTCGCTTTCCAATCGGGTGAGATTCTGGTAGATGGCCTCGCACAGGAAAGGCTGGAAAGGCGCCATGACCTTGGCGAACTCGCGCAGGACGTAGTACAGGGTATTGTAGGCCTGTTGCTTGTCGCCATCGCTGTCCGCACGCCAGAACCGCCGGCGCGACCGCCGGATGTACCAGTTGGTGAGCTCGTCGATGAATTCCTGGAGCTCGGGGACCACGTTGTAGAGCAGGTTGTGCTCCATGTGACGGGTCACGTCGGCGACGAGCGACTGGAATCGCGAGAGAATCCAGACGTCGAGCTCGTGGGTGGAATCCGTGAGCGCGCCCTCGGGCCGGTAGTTGTCGAGGTTGGCGTAGGTCACGAAGAAGCTGTAGGCGTTCCACAGGGGCGAGACCACGCCGCGGTAGATTTGCGAGATTCCGGTTTCGGAAAACTTCAGGGGCTCGGCCCGAACCACGGGAGAATTGATCAGGTAGGCGCGCAGGCAATCGGCGCCGTACTCGTCGATGATGACCATCGGATCCGGGTAGTTCTTCTTGGACTTGGACATTTTCGAGCCGTCTTCGGCCAGGATGAGCCCGTTGACCACCACGTTCTTGAAGGCGGGCTTGTCGAACAGGGCGGTGGACAGGACCGTCAAGGTATAGAACCAACCCCGGGTCTGGTCGAGGCCCTCCGCGATGAAGTCCGCGGGGAAGTGCTCTTCGACCATTTCCTTGTTCTCGAAGGGATAGTGGTTCTGGGCGTAGGGCATGGCGCCCGACTCGAACCAACAATCGAACACTTCGGGAATGCGGCGATAGGTCTTGCCGTCCCTCTCGATGGTCAGCTCGTCGATGAAGTGCGAATGCAGGTCGTCGACCTTCTGGCCACACAGTTCTTCCAACTCCGCGGCGGACCCGACGGCGATGGTCTCGCCGGCGTCGTCGACCCATACCGGCAGCGGCGTGCCCCAGTAGCGGTTGCGGGACATGTTCCAATCGCGGGCTTCCTCCAACCAGTTGTGGAAGCGCTTGGTTCCCACGGCTTCCGGCACCCAGCAGATCTGCTCGTTGCTGTTGAGCAAACGGTCCTTGATCTTTTCCACGCTGACGAACCAGGTGTCGATCGCCTTGTAGATCAACGGCGTGTTGGTGCGCCAGCAGAAGGGATAGCTGTGCTGGAGCGTGCCCTGATGCAGCAGCTTGCCGGACTCCTTCAGGTGACGAATGATGTGCCTGTCGGCATCCTTGACCATCATGCCCTTGAAATCGGTGACGGGATCGGTGAAGGTCCCTTCCACGTCGACGGGATCCACCAGGCGCAGCCCGGCTTCCTTGCAGGCCCAGAAGTCGTCCTCACCGAATGCCGGCGCCATGTGGACGATGCCGGTACCGTCCTTGGTGGTGACGTGCCCGGAGGTGATGACGCGAAAGGCCTTGTGCTCGCGCTCGGCTTCGAAGTAGTCGAAGGGCGGCAGGTATTCGCGACCGACGAGCGCACGCGCCTCGTGGGTGGCCACTTTCTCGAGGCCGCGCTTCAACAGTTTTTCGTGGGCCTCCACCAGTGCTTCGGCCAGGATGTAGTGTTCGCCGGTTTCGGCATCGCGAACTTCGGCATAGGTGATGTCCTCGCCCACGGCGAGGGCCAGGTTGGAAGGCAGGGTCCAGGGGGTGGTGGTCCAGGCCAGGAACGAAGTGTTCTCGGAATCCTTCAGCCGGAACTTGATCGTGACGGCCGGGTCCTGAACGTCCTGGTAATTCATCTTCGCTTCGAAGTTGGAGAGCGGCGTGGACAGCTTCCAGGAAAAGGGCATCACGCGATAACCCTTGTAGACCAGGCCCTTGTCCCACAATTGCTTGAACACCCACCAGATCGACTCCATGAAGCTCTTGTCCATGGTGCGGTAGCCGTTCTCGAAGTCGACCCAGCGCCCCATGCGCCTGACCACGATTTCCCATTCCTTGGTGTAGCGCAGGACGATGGAACGACAGTATTCGTTGAACTTGGCGACGCCATACTTTTCGATGTCGTACTTGCCGGAGAGGCTCAACCCCTCCAATTCCTTCAAATCCTTGAGCGCCTCGTTCTCCACGGGCAAACCGTGGCAGTCCCAACCGAAGCGGCGCTCGACGCGATAGCCGTGCATCGTCCAATAGCGAGGAACGATATCTTTAATAGTACCCGCGAGGAGGTGGCCGTAGTGCGGCAATCCGGTGGCGAACGGCGGGCCGTCGAAAAATACGTATTCGGGCGCGCCGGCGCGATTTTCAACCGATTTTTCGAAAATGCGGTTGCGCTGCCAGAAGTCGAGGATTTTCTCCTCGAGCTCCGGAAAATTGGTTTTGGGAGATACCGCCTCGAACATTCATCATCCTCCTCACGGTTTCCGTCGCACCGTTTCGGACGAAACCAAGGTACGACGCCCGTGGCAAGCGGGTAACAGTAGCCGATAAGTTCCCAAAATTAGTTGATTTTCCCAGTGATGTAAAGCCGGAATCGACGATGAGAGGCAAACGCGAAGCCATGAGGAACCAAGGCTTCGACCCGGTGCCCGGACATCGCCGCCGGAACCCGCTCGAGCTGGTGAGGGGCGTCGGCCGGGAGCGCGTAAATCGAAGCTCCCATGTAGGATCGAAGCCGGCCGCTCCCTCTCGAATTTCAAGCCAAGCCTTCGGAAACCTGATAAGATGTAAGCAATATTTCCTCAATACCCTGCGTGCTCGTCCGTTTCTCGTCCCGCCACTCGATGCCCTCGAGCGGCCCATCAATCACCAACTCGTGCCCAACCGAAACCAGGGATTTTCTGGAACAAATCCCCTGAATTGACACGACATCCACGACCGAATGAAATCAGCGCCAGTCACCCGCAAACCCCTGTGACCGTGATCTGACGCGCGACATTCGATCCCGTGACCATCCCGCCGGAAAAAACCGGAAGTTGCCGGTGATTCCGACCCGAATGGCCACCAACGCTCGATCCCGAAACCCAGGGTTGATTGATTCATGTCCACGGTAACCGAACCAGAAAAACTTCTGCACTACGACATTTTGGAAGTGCTGGGCTCAGGTGGAAACGGCACGGTCTACCGGGCGGTCGACACGCGCAATGAAAAGGTCGTCGCGCTCAAGACGTTGAAGACGGTCACCGAGGTCACCCTCAACCGCTTCAAGCGGGAATACCTCGCCCTGAAGAAAATGGACAACGACGGCATCGTCAAGGTGTTCGAAGGCTTTTTCGAACATGCGCCGCCGTTCTTCTCGATGGAGTGGGTGCGCGGCAAGACGCTCTCCAACGTCATCGAGGACATGGAGCACAATCCGCTGATCTTCAGCGTGGCGGATCGCGAGAATTTCGCCGTAAGGTTGGCCATCCAGGCCTGCGACATCCTGAGCTACATTCACGACTTCCAGGAAGTGCACCGCGACCTGAAGCCGGACAACCTCTTCATCACCATGGACAAGGGCAACATCCTCTCCGAGTTCCACGTGAAGATGCTGGATTTCGGGCTCCTGAAGCAGTTGAGTACCCAGGAGGACGAGGACACCCAGAGCGGCATGATCGTCGGCACGGTCCACTACCTCAGTCCCGAACAGGCGCGCGGCACCTCGCTGGATCCCCGCTCGGATCTCTACAGCCTCGGCGTGATCATGTACCGCATCATCAGCCTCAAGTTGCCCTACGAAGCCAAGGACGTGGTGGGCTACATCTTCAAGACGGTCTTCGAGGACCCGATCCCGATCGACCAGCACACGCAGGAGTGCTCCAAGCAGATGCAGTCGATTCTGCACGATCTGCTGGCCAAGGAGCCCGGCAAGCGCCCGCCCACGGCCAACGCCCTCAAGTCGAGGTTGAAGGGGTTGCTGCAGAAGGAAGTCAAAACGGTCGATTTCGATGCCTCGGACCTGGACTTCACCTCGGGCATCGAAGGCTGGGGCACGCCCCTGCTGCCGCCGCCGCTGATCGGCCGCGACGAGGCCATCGCCAAATTGGAGCGGCTGATCCAAACCCTGGACAGCACCCACCCCCAGGCGGCGCTGGTCATCGGCGAGCCAGGCATGGGACGGACCTCGGTATTGAAGGAATGGCGTTCCCGGGTTCAGTTCAAGGAACCGATTTTCATGCAGGTCCACTTCGCCGAGGAGGCGGTACCCGCCCAGGACCCGGTGGGCACCTTGATGGATTCCCTGATCCGCAATATGAAGCCGGAAGAGGTGAAAACCGTCTTTCGCGACGTCTACCCCTTTCTCTCCAGCGTATCGCGCTATTTGGGCCGCTATTTCGACACCAAATCGGTCAGCAAGTTCGACCACCTCTCACCCGGGCGCAAGCTTCAGGTCCTGGCCATCAATTTCATCAAGCTGATTCAAACCCTGACGGTTCGCGGTCCCATCGTCATTCTGCTGGACAACGCCCAGAACGCGCCCGAACGCTTCTACGGCTGGCTCACCCTGTTCTGGGAACAGGTGGGCAGCAAGAAACTGCTGCTGTTGCTCTCGGCCTCGCCCGACCATTCCAAGAAGGCCTACAATCAATTCGTGGCACGGCTCAAGTCGGGGCCGGACATGACCGAGATTCCCCTGAATCCGCTGGAAGAAAAGCAGATCTGCGACCTGCTGCAGGACATGTTGCCGATCGCGACGCGCCTCCCGTTTTCCGAGAAACTGCGCAAGTTCCTCATGGAGCGCGGCTCCGGCAATCCCTTCTACAGCATCGAACTGTTTTCGCGGCTGTACGAGGACGACCACGTCTTCATCAACAAGGGCACGATCGACGTGCGTTCCGTCGACGACCTGGACGTGCCGGTCTCGATCCACCAGGCCCTGATGAAAAAAGTCTCGCGCCAGCCCGAGGACGCCATCACCCTGCTGCGCGCGGCCTCGATCGTCGGCAACGGCGTCGACTACGCCACCCTCCAAAACATGTTGGGCTGGCAAGAGGAGAAGGTCATCGAGGAAGTCATGTCCCTTCTCAAGCAGGGCATCCTCTCGGAGAGCGAGGAAGGTACCAACAAGCTGAACTTCAATGCGCCGGCCCTGCTGAAAATCGTGACCGAGCAGATGTCCGAAGAGGACAAGCGCTTCTGGCACCACGCAGCCGCCCGCGCCATCGAAAAGGGACTGCCGACCAACGACATCCTCACCCTGGAAAAGGTGGCCTATCACTACGCCAACAGCGCCAATCACGTGCGGGCCGTCAAGTACGCCTACCTGGCGGGCAACAGCTCGTTGGAAGCCAAGGACATGGACAAGGCCGTCTACTTCTACGAGCTAAGCCTGGAAATGATGGATCGGATGGAAAACAAGCAGGCCCGCAACCTGGTCAACCTGAAGCTGGCCGAAGTCCACCTGTCGGGCAATCAACCCAGGGAAGCCATTTCCTATTACAACGAAAGTCTCAAGATTCCCAATCTCTCCAAGATGGAGGAACTCCGTTCCCTGCGGGGACGGATGCTCTGTTTCCAGAAACTCGATCAACTGGAAGACGCCTTCGGCGACGCCCGCGCGCTGTTCAAACTGGGCGAAACCTGCTCGGCACGGATTCGCTCGGAGACCAAAAGGGCCTTCGGCCGGCTTTCCTGGCAGTTCAAGGGCGAGGGCAACGTCTATTTCAAGGAACTGGACGAAGGCCGCAAAATCTATCCGAAACTCAAACACTGGCAGTTGGAGCTGCCCCTCTCCCAAATGCTCGCCAACGAGGTGATCGCGGCCGGAAAACGCCTGCTGGCCCAACTCAAGAGCAATCCGCCGAACACCTTTCCACTCTACTGCCAATTGGCGTTCATCCGCTATTTCATGGGCGACTTCAACAAGGCCCGCGAGTACCTCAATGCGGCCCAGAACGCCACCTCCACCCAACAGCACCAGGGCGGTCCCCATTTCCTGGTCCTCCAGGCCCTGCTGACCTACAAGATCAAGAACACGCTGGCCCCCGACCACACCTCCGACGAATACCTGGTGATCGCCGAACGGTATCTCGAACGCTTCGGCCTGGAAAAGCTGCATCCCGTCATCGCCATCGTGCGCCTGGAGCACCTCCTGATGAACGGTCGCTACGAGGAGGCCTGGGAACTCATCCGCACGCGCGCCAAAGACTCCATGGACTTGCCGGTCAACTACCACGACCGCTATCTGTTCCTCTCCCTGGCGATGCGGGCCGCCTGGGAAATGAAGGAACGACCGCCTCGCGGCTGGTTGATCCAGTTCCAAAAATTCAACCCGGCACCCCACGACTCCTTCATCCTGCAGACCCACTGGGTCCTGGCTCGCGCCACCGAAGCCTCGTTGCCCCTGTCGATGGGTGCCCCCAAGGCGCTCAAATCGCTGAAGGAAGTTGAGGCCCTGCTGGTTCAGGCAAAATTGAAATACTACTACCGGGCCGTTCTGACCAAACAGATCATCTTGTTGGAGAACCTGGACCAACAGGAGACCCTGGCCCAGTTGATCACGCTGCGCAACCAAATCGACGATCTGCTCAAAGTGGCGCTTCCAGAGCGGTGATGGCCCCAAGGCGTCTTTTTTACGACACCAAACCACTTTTTTACACACACCACCCGTCACTTCCCTTACAATGTAAAAAGAGGCACATTATTCGGTGATCCAGATCACACCTCCTCAACACAAAAAGACTTATGAATGGGAGACAGAGGTCACACATGAAGCTTGAGGAAATACTCGAGACTCGCGATCTGAGCGGAGCGAACCTTTCCGGTCACTCTCTCGGAGGCGTCAATCTCAGCGGCAAGAACCTACGCGGGGCGGATCTGTCCTTTGCCCACCTGGGCGGTGCGGTTCTTCGCGGCGTGGATTTACGCAACGCGATTTTGAATCAGGCCAACCTGGGCGCTGCGGACCTTACCGGAGCCGATTTGCGTTACGCGGACCTGAGAGACGCCAATCTCAAGGGCGCCATTTTGATGGGCGCCGATCTGAGGGAATGTATGGGGTTACGCCAATATCCCATCGCCCCACCGAGTCATCTGCTCAAGCAGGACCCACTTCTCGAAGAGACCGAAGATTTTGCCGAGGCAAAAAAAGAAGGATTTCACCCGATCTCCCACTGGGGGAAAGCCTTCGCTCTTTCAGCCAACGACAGCGACTTGAACCAGAACGACACCATCTGGCGCAATTTGAAAGATCACCTCGGCGACTTGATTTTCGGGGACCGCAACACCTACAAGGAAGTGCGGTTGGTACGCCAATACAAACACTACTCCCAGTGGGCGTACATGATTTCCAAAAAGGGGTTTGAACAAATGGCCGCCAAACTCGGCCTGAAAATCAAACCCAAAGCCTGAATCTCCAAGGGGTGACGCGGTCACCACAAAACGTTCCGAGCCACAGGCGAAGAACGTCGGTAGGGGTCCGTGCGCTGAAGAGGGCCACACCGGAGAGGTCAGGCGAACGAGGCAGGAACGGGCCGTCCATAGCGGTCTTACAAGTACTTTAGGTTGAAAAGGTCATATGTTTTTCCGATAATCATATTAAAGGCATCCATTTTTTTATCTAATTCAGCTTGACCGACCGATATTAACCTCCAAGTGCAACGTTTCATCTCTTTCCGCTAAACCCGGTCATCTGCCATGCCAACCATAGTGAGTCAAGAACGGCGTTTTCACGCGCTGACCATGGAGCGCTTGACTCACCCACCAGGAATGAAACCAGAAGCAAACTTAACAAACGGAGGTCTGTCCTATGGCGGTCGCCAGTCCTATTTTACCTACGCGGCACCACTCGGTCACTTATAGCCCACTCACAGAAAACGACTTAGAAGAAACCATCGAATGTCTATGCCGGGTATTTCCGCAAAATGAACCAATTACCCAGAGAGCCGGAATCACCGAAAAAGACTTTCGTCCTTTCGCAAGGATGTTCTGTGAATTAGCTGTAAAAGAAAAAGTTTCCCTGATTATGAGGGATAAACAATTTGGAAATCGCGTTACCGGTTTTTCCATTAACCACGACTATGCAACTCCTGCTCCCGAGGAGATAGAACGAGTAACACCAAAGTTCGCTCCAGTTTTTAAAGTACTTGAAGAATTGGACATCATTTATCGTGACGGAAAGTCATTTTCTTTTGGTGAAGTCTGTTACTTGTTGATGGCCGGTGTCGATCACCAGTTCTACAAGCAACAGAAGGGAAAAACGGCAGTCAAGGGCAACCAGTTAGCCGCGAAATTGTTTCAGTTGACACTCGACATCGTGCGCGCCGAAGGGTTCCACAACACGATCGCCCACGCCACGGGCTCGTTTTCGCAAAAGGGTCTTCACGACTTGGGATTCTCGGAAGTCGCCAGAATCGACTACAACACCTTCGAGTTCGAGGGCCAGTATCCATTCAAGAGGATTCCCTGGCACTCGTGCTGCAAAATCTACGACCTGTCCCTGCGCGAAGAACCCATCGTTCAAGCCAGCTAGGATCCATCCCGAAACGGACAGGCCTTTTCTTCGAAGGCTTTTCGACGGGGGACGGTTTCGGGCCGCTGGCCTCGGGCCTGGGCAAAATTGGGTGGGCCCGGTTCACGCGCCGAAACGCCACTTCCTCCGCGAACCTACTTCGCGTGGTTTTCGAGACCCAAACCGAGAACTCATTTCAATTGACCCGCGCTTGCGTTTCACCAGGAGAACCGCCGGCGAGGGTGCATGAAAAGATCCCACCAGATCGCGAATCGGTGTGGATCATTCGAAAAAGGCACACAGGTTTACGAAGGCGGGTCGATTCGGCACACGCGACCATCGGCCCGTCCGGTCCTCGTTTCCCATTGATATTTTCTCTTTCTCCCATACTCTCAAAAAAACTTCGGAACCTACTTTCCTCACCCCAATCGCCACCTCAATCTGTGCTAGAATAGACCGATAATCCCCAATTCTCCAACGCTCCGGGGCTCGTGCTCCGCGAGATGGCTAAAGGTGAGGCGAGCATGAAGCGATTGCTTTCGGCACTGGCGTGCTTGGTCTGTTTTCACGCCCCCATTTTGGCTCAACCGTCGAGTTCGGCTCCCCCGGTTCCTCCGAAAAAATCGGAACTGAGTTTGGAAGCACTGCTGAACCTGAAGGTCTCCATCGCCTCTCGCATGGAACAGGACGTGTCCGAGGCGCCATCGATCGTTTCGGTCATCACCGCCCAGGAAATCGAGAACATGGGGGCACGCACACTGGAAGACGTGCTGCGAACGGTGCCGGGATTCGATACGTTCATCGATCCCTCGATCAGTTCGGTGACGATCGCCGTGCGCGGGGTCGTCGCGGCCGAGGCGCGCAACAACAACATCAAGTTTCTGCTCAACGGGCACGCACACAACTGGATGACCGGCGGCCCGCACCACTATTTGATCGATCACTTTCCGGTGGACACCATCGATCGGCTCGAGATCATTCGCGGACCGGGTTCCGCCCTGTACGGAACCAGTGCATTCGTCGGCGTGGTCAACATCATCACCAAACAAACGCTCGACACCACCACGGTCAGCCTGAAGGGCGGCAGCTTCAGTTCGGTGCGCGGGTCGGTCAATCACAACGCCCGCAAGGGCGACCTGATTTTCGACCTCAAGGCGACCTACTACGATACCGACGGCGCAGAGGAGTTGGTGGACAGCGATTCGGCGGTGGTCAATTTCGGCGAACCGTTTTCGGCCGCTCCCAACGACACCACCCGCGAGGCCGAGAGCTTCGTGCTTCAGACCACCCTGGAATACCAAAATTGGCAGTTCGACTTTTTTCACACGAATCTGGAGCGTAATTTCGCGATCGGTCTGGCGGGCGCCTCCACCGACGAAAACACCTTGGAAATGAAGGCCTACAGTGCCCAACTGTCCTACAAGCGATCGTTCGCCGACGAGCGGGGCGAGATCAAGGCGCGGGTCTACTACGATTTCTTCGAGTTTTTCCAGGCACTGGAACTGTTCCCCGAGGAAACGGCCGGCCTGTTCAGCCTCCTATACCCCGACTCGCCCTATCCCGAGGGTGAGAGCATCCTGGGTCAGCCCGGCGTGGATTTCGCCCATTTCGGCCCGGAAATCGACATTACCTACGAAACCGAATCGGGCATCACCTACCACAGCGGCCTCCTGTACAAACACGCCGAGTTGATGGATCCCATCCATTACGCCAACAACAACGTCACCGGCGTACCGCTGGACGTCAATGGCACGACCTTTTTCCCGTTCCAGTATTTTGGTTCCCTGGTCAACCTGACCGACGTTCCCGCCGGAAACTGGATCCTCGAGGAGGATCGCTCGATCGTGGCGGCCTACGTCCAGGGTGTCTTCAACTTCGTGGACCTGTTCCAGGTGCCCGCGGAAAGCTTCGCACTCACGCTCGGGGTCCGGCACGACGATTACGACGACTTCGGGACCAGCACCAATCCGCGCGGCGGGGTGGTCTGGTCGCCCAACGAACACATTTTTCTCAAGTTGCTGTACGGGACCGCATTTCGTGCACCGGACTTCAACGAGCTGTACCAGATCAACAACCCGGTCATCCGCGGCAACCCGAACCTGGACCCCGAGGAACTGAAAACCGCCGAATTTCAAATCGGCTTCAAGATCAGCCAGGATGCCCTGATCACCGCGTCTTATTTCAAAACGGACATCGACAACGCGATTCAGGACGTGACTTTCGTGGAGGACGGCGTCGTGCTGGAACGCTTCGACAACATCGGCAGCCTGGAATCGGAAGGCGGCGAACTGGACGTCAAATACGTCCACGACCGCGGCTACATCTATTTCAATTTCACACTGCAGGAGGTCACCAACACGACCCGAGCCACGCTTACCGGAACTGACGCCGACGGCAACGAAGTCAGGTTCCAACAGCCCGTTTTCGACGTGGGCTACATACCCGAAACCATTTTCAACCTGGGAAGCTACTTCGAAGTGACCGAGACCATCGGCTGGAACCTCTCGCTGAACCACACCGGCGAGCGCGACCGCACCGAAGAAGTGGGCCTGGTGGACGGCGTCCCGACCGCCATGGACCCGCGCGAGCCGACGCCGGAACGGACCCTGGTCAACAGCGCGGTTTCGCTGCGCATGGGCAACTGGCGGGCGAAGCTGGCGGGATTCAACCTGCTGGACGAGGATCACCGCGATCCCGATGCCTCCGCATCGATCGCCAACGATCTGCCACGCGAAGGCACCACTTTTCAGATCACCCTATCCTACGATTTTTGAGGAACCGCCCGAAACCGTAGGAGCCTGGGCTCAAATGACCCGTTTTTTCTTGCCCCGTGCGCTCATGAAGGCCTCGTCGACGACTTCGACCTTGACGGGTACCTTGAAGGATTGCAACCGCGCACGGCAGTATTTTTTCACTTTTCTGGCCAAGGCCTTGGGATCCTCGGCCGCTGCCGGATTGACCTTGGCGCAAACGATGTGACCCGTGAGCGGGCTTTTCTCCTTGTAGACCAAGACGTCGCGAATGTTGTCCATTTCGAGGATCGTGTTTTCCACTTCCTGCGGCATCACCTTTTCGCCACCCACGTTGATCATCTCGGACTTGCGGCCCAGGATGCGCAGAAACTCGCCATCGACCTCCACCGCATCGCCCGTATTGAACCAACCGTCTTCGGTGAACGGGCTCTCGGCATTGAGATACCCCAACATCGCCGATTCGGTCTTGATCTGGAGAATGCCGGCGACGATGCGGTAATCCATGTCGAGTTTGACCCAAAGGGAATCGGAACTCTTGGATTTCGACCGAAACACGCCCAATTCGATCAGCCCGTAGGTTTGCTGGAACTTCACGCTGGGGAACAGCTCGTTCAGGCGTTTCAGGGTCAGCTCGGGCATGGGCTCCGCACCGTAGGTGATGAGATTGAGCGAACCGAGATCGAACTTCTTGTATGCCTGGCTGATCAGCAGCAGGTTGAGAAAGGTGGGCGAAGCGGGCAATACCTCGATGTCGTAGTCCTGAATCAGTTTGCACACGGAATCGGGCCCGTAGTCCTGCACGGTGTAGAGAATGCCGCCATTGGAGAGGTTGTGGAGCAGGGTATTGAGCCCGCCCCAGTGATCGAATTTCAAAAACAACAACATGTTGCGCGTCGGACGCCGCCGCTTGAACTTCTCCAGCAGGCCGGTGAAATCGTGAATGGCGCCCTTGGGATCCCCCGACGATCCGGAAGTGAACAGAATCAGACCGGGATGTTCGCGCCCCCGAACGGTGGCCACCAAATCGTGATCGTTGGCCACCTCGAGACGCTGGAACCGGTAACTGTCGGCTTCCACGTCGAAGTGGAAGGCACACTCGATCTGCGCGATTCGGTAGATGCGCGCCTTGTTTTCTTCGGGCGCGTCCCACATCAGCGGGACGCCGATGCAGCCACGTTCGATCAACGCCAGAAGCAGGGCGATGGTGTTGGGCGTGAAGTCGGATTCAATGGAGACGACCGCGCCGGCAGTCACCTTCAGCTCGTCCAATTCAGAGCGCCACTTTTCGATGCGCGTGTACAACCATCGGTAATCGAAGCGCTTGCCCCGCCAGTAGATGGCGATATCGTTTTGATGTTCCTCGAAAACACGCAACAGAAACTCGATGCTCATCACCCAACCATCCCTATCCTTCAGGCCTCGATGCCTTCTTCGCGCAACAGCACACAAACGTACTCGACCAGGTTGGCGATCGAATGGAAGGGGCTTTTCTCAGCCGTCAGCGCCCGTTCGTCCGCCAGGACGATCGTCGCATCGAATACATCTTCCACATGCTCCTCGACCACGGAAATGAAATTGACCAACCCGAGCGAGTCCAGCCTGCCGTTTTCACCGAACAGCAGGGTATCGAGCGATTTGGGCAGCAGTTCCTCGCCCTGATCCTCGTTGGTTTCGTCCACCGCCAGATAAACGGCTTCCTGAACACGTTCTTCAAGAGACATAAGCCATCCTCACCCAAAAAATTTGCACCGACCATTATATCAAAAACCACTAAAAAACCAATGGAGAGCACGACAGAAACCCATACATTGCAAATATTTACGCATCGCGCAATTCTCTCGCCGAATCGTTGAAAAATCTAAAACGATCTTTCCGGTTTTTCGGTGATTTGCTTTTCGATCCGGATCGACGCACCCAGGAAACCCCGGTCACAAATTCGCTATCTCAGGTATCGGTGTTCTCGAAGGTTTTTCTGAAAAACTGCAGGCGCGTCGTTTTCGCGAGGACCCGAGCCGGCCACATCGATGGGCGATCTTCCGCATCGCCGAAGGTGCGGAACAATTACTTTCCGGTGCAGGAAACCCCGTCATCCCTCAAAAGCGCAGAATCGCGGAGCCCCACGAGAGCCCGACGCCGAAACCGCACATCAAGATTCTGGAGCCTGGTGCGAGCTTGCCCGCCGCCATCAACTCTCCCAACAGAATGGGAATCGAAGCGGAGACCGTGTTACCGATCCGATCCACGTTGACCGGCACCTTCTCCGGCGGAAGTTTGAGAATGCGGATCAGAGAATCCAGCGCCATCTTGCTGGCCTGATGGAACACCAGGTAATCCAGGTCGTCCACCTCGAGCCCGTTCTTTTTCAGAAGTGCGCGGATCTGCTTTGGAATCTTGGAGTTGACAAACGTCAAAATCCGCATGCCCTCCATGTGGATGTTCTCCTCGGAACGCACGTTGCCACTGCCCCCGACCACGGCCGTTCGCGTCTCCTCGGTGGAAGGTGTGCGGCAGCCGCCGGCGGGGATCATGAACGCGTCGAAATTACGCCCCGAGGTGGCACACAACATGTCGACGATGCCCGTCTCGTCCTCGGCCGCCTCGATCAGGGAAACCGCCGCACCATCGCCGAACAGAACTCGGGTGGAACGATCCTTGGGGTGGATGTAGCGCGAATAGGTGTCCGCGTTGACCAGCAGCAGCCGGGAAGCCATACCGGAAACGATCAACCCGCGCGCCAAGGCCAAACCGTAGACATAACCGGAACAGGCCAGATTGAAATCGAAGGCGAACAGTTCCTCCTTCAGTTTCAACCGCTTTTGAAGCACGCAGGCATTGGGAGGCATGATGTAGTCGGGCGATTGGGTACAGAAGATCAGGCCGTCGACCTGCTTGGGATCCAGGTCGTACTCGTCGAACAGTTTGCGACAGGCCGTCTCCGCCAGATCCAGCGCCGTTTGGTCGGAGGCGGCCACGTAACGGGTCTTGACGCCTGCACGCTCTTCCACCTTGGCCATGTCCCAGGCGGGATTCTCCTGATGGAGCCAATCGTTGGTCACCGGGTGCTCCGGCAGATGCCAGGAAATGTGTTTGATGTGGACGCTCACGACAAAACCTCCTTGAGCGGCAGGTTGCCCTCCATTTCCTCTCCGATGGTGCTCGTACCACCATGGCCGGGAAAAATGACCGTGTCGCCGGGGAACGTCAGCACGTGCCGCAGGGTATCGGCCAACAGCCGCTTGCTACCGCCCGGAAGGTCGGTCCGGCCGATCTTGCCGCGGAACAGGGTGTCGCCGGTGAACATCAGGTCATCGATCAGAAAGCACACGCTGCCCTTGGTGTGACCTGGGGTGGCGACCACTCGCACCGAAAAGGGACCGAACACGAGGGTCTCTTCCTGTTCCTCGAAGCGGTAGTCCACCTCGGGCGGTTCGATCTCTTCCGGCTCGTCGAACACGGTGCGGTAAAAGTTGGCGCGCTGGACCAGCTTGAGGTCCTTGCCGTGCAAATAGAACGGCAGTTCGTAGCGATCTTTCAAGGGCGACACGGCACCGATATGATCGAAATGCCCATGGGTGTTGAGAATGGCGAGCGGGCGCAAACGCTTGCGTTCGATGACGATGGCGATGTCCTCCGCATTGTTGCCCGGGTCGATGATCAGGGCGTCGCGGGAAGGCGCGTGCGACACGACAAAGCAGTTCTCTTTCCAGCGCCCGGTGACGATGCGATCCACCTCTATGGCCATCAAACGCCTCCGAGATACACGACTTGGCCCGTCAACCCACCGGCTGTCGCGGCCGTCAGGAAATCCACCGCATGACACAGTTCCGCAGGGGTCACCCTGCGTTGAAGGATGGTTTTGGCCACCACCTCGTCCGCGGCCGAATCGTCGGCGGCCCCATCCAGGGCGACGAAGGTCAGACCCAAGGCGTTGACGGTGATGTTCATCGAGGCCGTTTCCCTGGCCAAAACGCGGGTGAACTGTTCCACGGCCGCACGCGTGCCGGAATAGGCCGCGGTCCCCATCGAGGCCATCGGCACCTGCAGGGTGGTGGTGTTCAGGATCCGTCCCGCTCCGGATTTCTTCAAAAGGGACAGGGCCGCCTGGCAGGTGAAGAAGGTATTGGCGAAATTGGTTTGCATGGCTTGATCGAGCACGGGTCGCGTGAGCAGGCGGGTGAGATTCATGGGGGCGACGCCGCGAAGGTTGACGAGCACATCGAGCCTTTTATGGGTCTTGCGAACGGTACCGAATACTTTGCCGAGTTGCTTTTCGTCGGTGGTGTCGACCGCGAAAACTTCATCGACGTCGGCAGCCCGTTCGTCCGACGCATCGGTCAGCCCCAGCACCGTCGACCCGCATCGGCGGAAGTGGTCGACGATCACGGCTCCCAAAGGATTCGAGATACCGTTGACCATCACGATTCTAGTCTGTTCCACATGGACCTCGCCAGAAGCCGGCAACGCCGAAATCGACAGGTGCCGGCTGAGACCACAATGCATTGGCAACCCGGCCGAATCAGAGGGCATACTTCCATGGACCGCTGTTTCCGGAAGGGCACTGGTTGGGTGTTAAACGTAAGATAAAACATCGAGCCGATAGAATGCAAATGATTCCCTGCGAATCATTTAACCTAGATCACACGGGCAGGACCCCAGCGGCTGGACTGGCCGACGGGACAAACCCCCGGGAAACCTGCGGCGGGTCGGTTCCCCGTGGCGAATTTCGGATCGGGATCCCGTCCATCCGGCCGAAACCGAGCATCCCCCTAGGGCGGCCCCATCTGCCGTGAACGTCAAAAATCGCCGCGGAAGGAGGTCTCGAACTGCAACGAACTCTCGTCCACCTCGCAGCTTCGTACCTGCCAGTATCCCTCGAAATTGGTCTTGCGCATGGTCACATCGATTTCCAGGTAGGACAACTGCTCGCGCGGCACGGGATTGGCGCTGCTGCCGACCACGACTTCGTGAACGGTGCCCCAGGGTTTGGCGGGAATGTAGACCTTGGTGCCTTCCTCGTATTCGGAGTACTGGATGTTGTTGTCGTAGGAAAAGCTTACGGACAGGCGCATCTGGACCGTCTGGCCGTCGTCGCCGAAGGTATAGCTCTTGATGTCGTAGCGATGGTACGCCAATCCCAGGAAACGAACCAGCACGACCCCTTGGGGATCGAACTCCAGCGGTCCGCCGGCATGGGTTCGCTCCATATAACTCAAGAGCAGTTTCTTGACGTGCGCCTTGTAATCACTGACTCCCGGAAAATAGACGGAAATCGTGAGCCCCTTGTCGTGGAGTTCGTTGACGGAGTGAATGAAGTTGTTGAAACTGCGCATCAATTCGAGCTTTTGCATCTGCTCGGCGCGATTGCAGGCAGGAAGGATCAGGGCCAGGACGACCGCGGCCAACCATAGAGAGTTTCGCATGGGCATACCTCTTCCCGACCTCGAGGAGGTCTCGTGTATCCGGTAAAGGCCACTATGCGCTCAGTTTAGCAAACCGCTTTTCCAAAAGTAATACCCCGCGGCAGCCAGAGTTCCCGCGGTCAACAACGCCAATCCTCCGAACAGGATCCACGGCGAGGTACCCAGCACCTTGGCCTGGGTGCTGTCCATGCCCAACCGCTGGCCCGGGGCCATCGGCAACGAGGGTTTCAGCAGCGTCTTTTCGGCGGGATCGCAGCTCACCCGGGCCGCCCGCAGATCCTTGGCCGCGAGCACCGGCGTCGCGACCGTCTTGTCGTCGTCTTCCGGCGCCAATCCATTGACGCGGGTCCCCTCTCCCCTGCCGATCTTCACATGGGGGTTCTCGAACCGGAATGAAATGCGGTCGAACCGAACCACGTCGCCCGGCTTCAGTCGATGGCGCGCGGTGCGCTGTTCGTTGACGAAGGTCCCGTTGGCACTGTCGCGATCCAACACGGTGATGCCTTCCTTGTCCTTGAGGATTTCGGCATGGACCTGGGACACCGTATCGACCGGCAGCGTGATCTCGCATTCCACGCCCCGCCCGATTCGGGTATGGGGTCGAAGGGGAAAAGATTGATTGGCGAAGGGCCCGTTCAAGGCCACGAGGCGTTCGCCGTCGGACTGCCAATCCGGCGTCACCACCCGCAGCGTTTCGGTGTTGGTCACATCGGCATCTTCCATGAAGACCGCCTCGATGCGGTCGCCGAAGCGAATTTGGTCGCCGTGGCCGATGTTGGCGCGGGTGATGCGCATTCCGTTCACAAAGGTTCCGAGTTTACTGCCCATGTCTTCCAGGACGAAATTGCCTTGGAAGAAGCCGATGCGACAGTGGGACCGCGAGACCCGGCTGGAGTTGATGTGGATATCGTTCTCCGTGCCGCGGCCGATCGTCACCGGCTTGCCTTTAAAAGAAAATTCTTCCCATTGTTCCTGTAGAAATATTCTGATCTTCGGCATGGCTACATTCACCTTCGCGCGGGCAAACCCGAAAAGTGCGATCGCGGGTGGGTGTGTAGTCGTATGGCTGTGCCATTCGTGGGGAGCAGCGCGCCACCGCGTTTCGCACGGGTCAGGTAGGGTCAGCGCATCAATCGTCATATGTTCAGCGAGACAACCGACATAGGCCGGTTATTACAAATCGAACAGAATCGCTATGCCGCCAATCCTAAAGGCCCCAGAAAAAATAGACAAGGCGAAGGATCACAAAATGGCGAAAACAGACTGCCCGGAATTTGATTCCTCAACGACGACCCCGCCCGCGTGGCGGGCCGAGGATTATTTGGCCGATCACCATCTGTTGCGTGGGCGAGTCGCCGGGAAGGGTGAAGTGGCCGGACTCGACCACCTCTTGCTTCTGCTCGACGAGATGCATCTTGCGAGCATGGGCCTTGGCGGTTCGAGACCGCTCGCGCTCCAGCCGCTCGAGATGTTCTTCGGTGGTCTCGTAGTGCTGGGAAACCGGCGCATAGCGGGGCCCCGAAGCCGGCGGGGAGGCCGGCGGCGATGTACCGCCGGCGGGTCGTTCATCATCCAGCAGATCCTCGATCCAGGCATCGAGATCGCGCGACTTGCCCTTGCTCGCCGGTTTCGAGGACGGCTTGGGCTGGGGGCGCCGTTGCTGTCGCTCTTGGCGACGGCGCTCCGCATCCTGTTCGAACAATGCTTGGAATATGTCGAGAATCAGCCGGATGATGGCGTTCATGGGTGGTCCTCATCCAAGAAAAGATGGGCGGTCATCAGGTCTGGGGCCCTTTCTTGGGTTTGGTGGATTCGGCGATACCTTCGCGCATCGCGGTATCCGATTGAACGTTCTTGTAGTTGACGTAGTCCATCACGCCCAAATTGCCGCTGCGGAAGGCCTCGGAAATCGCCAGGGGTACTTCGGCCTCGGCCAACACGACCTTGGCCCGGTTTTCCTGAACCTTGGCCTTCATCTCCTGCTCCATGGCGACGGCCATCGCCCGTCGCTCCTCGGCCCGGGCCTGGGCGACGCGCTTGTCGGCCTCGGCCTGATCGGCCTGCAGTTTGGCACCGATGTTTTCGCCCACGTCGACGTCGGCGATATCGATGGAGAGGATCTCGAACGCGGTCCCTGCGTCCAACTGCTTTTGGAGCACGGCTCGCGAAATGATGTCGGGATTCTCCAGAACGTCCTTGTGCGATTCCGCCGAGCCGATCGAGGAAACGATGCCCTCACCGACGCGGGCGACGACGGTCTCTTCCGTGGCGCCGCCGATCAGACGGGGCAGAAAGGTACGCACGGTGACGCGGGCCCGGGCCTTGAGCTGAATCCCGTCCTTGGCGACCGCGTCGATGCTGATCTTGTCGGAGCCGCGCATGGGCACGTCGATGACCTTGGGGTTGACCGAAGTGTTGATGGCGTCGAGGATGTCGCGGCCAGCGAGGTCGATGGCGGTGGCCTGGTTGAAGCCCAACTCGATATTGGCCTTGTTGGCGGCGACCAGCGATTGAACGACCCGAGTCACGTGACCCTGGGCCAGGAAGTGGGTTTCGAGATCCTCGACGGTCAGGCGCAGACCGGCTTTTTTGGCGAAAATGTAGTTGTTGACGATCAGACTGGGCCGAATTTGCCGCCAGGGCATCATGACGATGCGCAACAGCGAAACGGGTGCACCGGAAACCCAAGCCTGAAACCAGAGCTTGAGCGAACCGAGAATCATGAATCCGACGACCAACAAGAAAATGACGAGAACGATGGAAGCGCCTGTGACTAGTAGATTGATCATGCCAATGCTCCCTTCTGTGGCGATAACTCAGCTCGTGGCGAATATGGCGATGCCCGGATCCTGTTCCGGGTCTTTGCATTCGAATTAGGTAATTGAAAACGAATAGATTGTACCACGCGGGTTCGAAAAGGAAGGCGACGAAAATCCGCGATGGAACCGGTGCGTGGGTGCCTCAATCGGCGGCGCGCACCACCAGGCTCGGTCCCCGTTCCTCCACGATCTTCACCCGGCTTCCCTTTTCGATGAATCGGCCGTCGGTGATACAGTCCAAGTGCAGTTCCTCGCCGTCCCGATCGATGGCCACCGTCCCGGACGGCCGCAAATCCGAAAACGCGATGCCCTCGCAGCCGATGAAGCCCGCGCGCTTCTCGATGCCCACGTATCCGTCCTCGGCGGCCATTTCACCCTTGAGCGTCCAGCGCTTGAGCACGAACAGGACCAAGGCCGGGATGACCGCGGCACAGACCACGAAGTGCAGGGCGGCCGATACGAAGCCGTATTCGAGGTAGTTGAGATAGATGCTGTAACCGATGAATCCGGTACCGATCAGGGCGAATACGCTGCCGGGGATGGCCAGCACGTCCACCAGGATCAAACAGAGACCGATCAAGGAGAGAAGCAAAATCCACATGTCTTAACCCGCCTTTCGGTCCCGGACAACCCCTCGACAATCATCTCGAAAAGCCGTCGTTGGACCTTTGTCCATCATGCGCGAAATCTCCGGCCTCGAGGCCTATGAAAAGCGTCCTTCTCCCGCATCACACGACCTTCACCGGCCGCACGATGATGCGGTTCCCCTCGATCCGCAAAACCTTGACCTGCTCTCCATCTTCCACGAAGGGGCCTTCGCTGACCACGTCCACCCGGCGACCGTCTTCGAACTCGACCTTGCCGGCAGGTCGCAGGCCACCCATGACGGTCCCGTGCAGGCCTTTGAGCGTATCCGCGTCGGGAACCATCTCGGCCACGTAACCGGCTTCCGCGGTCATTTCGGCGGAAAGAACGGCCGGACGCGCCAAGGGAGATTTGAACACGGCGGTCACCAACACGAAGAACGCCACGAAGGACAACACGAAACTGCCGGCCGTGAAGCGCACCATCGATCCCATCCACTGCCACTGGAAATCGGTTTGCGGGATGGGAATGGGGACGTCGCCGAAATCGGGAAGCGAGGCGAAGACCAGGGCACCGAACATGAACACGATGCCCAGAATGCCGGTCACACCGAAACCCGGCACCACGAAGATTTCGGCCACGCACATCATGATACCCACGACAAAGAGCGCCAGTTCGATGCCCGAGGCGGTGCCCAGGATGAAGCGGGTCCCGAACACGATGGTGAAGCACAGGATGGCGGTCAAGCCTGGCACGCCGAAGCCGGGCATCTTGATTTCCATGTAGATGCCGTTCAGACCGATCAGGGTCAGCAACATGAAAATCCAGGGGTTGGCACCGAGAAAGCGCAACACTTCCTGCTTGAAATCCATGTCGACCTGTTCCACCGACGCGGCATCGATCGACTCGGCGGTGAGATAGGCGTCGAAATCCTTGACCACGCGGGCGATGCCCAGCTCGCCGGCCTCCTTGGCGAACAGGGTCAGGAGTTCACCCTCGCGGACGACGATTTTCAGGATCGCCGGTCGTTCGGATTCCTTCAAAAATTCGTAATCGTCGCGGGTCATGAAGGTGAAATTCTGTTCGGAACCCACTTTCAACACTTCGACACCCACTTCGAAAAACCCCCGAGCCAGGGCGAACGAGCGATTCTTCATCTCGCAGGCCTTGCGCCAGTCGGCGCGAAACACGGTAACCGCCTTCTCGGGTGCCTCTTCGATGCCTTCCGCGGTCTGCATGATCATTTGGGCGTCGCCCAGGGTGGTGTGCTCGCCCATGACGATCTCGTCGCAGGCGTAGGCGATGAAGGTCCCGGCCGAGATGGCCTTGGTCTCCACGTAGGCCACGCTCTTGACCTTGAGGCGCAACAGGCGTTCGGTGATGTCGCGGGCCGACATCACCACCCCGCCGTAGGTGTCGATCTTCAAAATGACGCGATCGAAATTCTCTTCTTCCGCGCGATCCAGGGCCTTGACGATGAAATCGGCCTGGACCTGATCCACCATGTAGCGATTGTTGTCGCTCAACGGAATGACCATGACCTTTTCCGCGCCGTCCTGCACCACACCGACGGTCTCGGGCGCGCCCGGCTCCCAAGCCCATCCGAACGAAACGAAAATGCAGCTCAGGAAAGCCGACCAAAACATGGATCGCATGCAGACCACCTCGACGATTGTTGAAACGAATTTACATCCGAGCAGGCCCACCGGGCAAGAACTGAATCGAGCGAGGCGTCCCTCGCGAAACCAATTGTCAGTGCATGACTTTCCCGGGAAACTGCCAACGCAGGAAGCCGAGCCTACGGGCATCCCGCTTCTCTTCTCTAGGCGTTTTCCACAGGGATTGAGTGAACTCGAAATGTTTTTCGGAACGCAATCGGTGAATTTGGAACACGGGCAGCCATCGCGAGCGATAGTGTTCGAAGGGGCCGACCCCCAGATGATCGAGGTCGTCGGCCAGCTCTTCCAGGGCGAAAGCCGACCGCAAGGAGTTTTCGGCGACACGGCGCCATTGATCCTGATTCCGTCCAAAAAAGAACTCGACGAAGGAGTCGGGAGTGGCGGCGTGACCGGGTCGCTCCCAGTCGAACAGCCAAATGCTGCAATTGTTGCGAAAGCGCAGGACCTTGAGACAGTTGAGGAATTGGCGCCAGGCCACTTCATCGGCCAGGCAGTGCAGCGAAAGAATGCTGGTCACCAGATCCACGCGATCCTGGACCTGTTCGTGGGCGCGACTCATCTCCCCTTCGATCAGGGTCACCCGATCGGCCAGCCCCCCCTCGCGGACCTGCCGCCGGATCTCTTCCAGCATCGCTTTGGACTGCTCCAGACAGATCACGCGAATGTCGGGACGATGTTTGACCAGGAACAACATGATCTGGCCGGTTCCGCTCGCCAAGTCCAAGACAACGCCGTTTTTGGGAACCAGACGGGTGAGCGCCAGGGCGTTGAAGCGCATCAACGATTTCAGGTTGCTCTCGACCTCCGCCTGTCGCACCAGGGCTTCGGCCGATCCCGGTTCCAGGCTCGTGGTCGACTCCGGCTGGGCCCGTGCGGGCCTCTGGGAATGCGACCATTCCCGAAAGATCAAGGGCAGGGCTTTCAGAAATCCAATCATGGCAGAGCGTCCCAGTCGGGTAGTCCGATGCCTCGCCGATGAAGCGTCGCCGCGATGCGGTCGGCATTGGACACGGCTTTAGAAAAGGATTCGAGCAACCATCGAGTGCCTCTCCACCCCTGGCCAAATGGGGAAAGTCATGAAACTCGAATAGGTTACCAACGTTGTGGGTGAATGCTCGGCCCTTTGCCGAGTCGTCGGGTATGGAAGCGATATTCGGCTGTGGATGGAGGGATTCCCTTGGATTGGAAACAGGGGAGTTGAACGAATTGATCGGGAAACTTCGAGCCGGCGAGACCCAAAAGAACCCATTTACTTCTAATCCTTACGCTTATAACCAATAACCATTATAATCCAACCCTTTTCAATTGCTATTCTAAAATCTCAATTAACCTTTATATTTCCAGCAAGTGGCAACTTTCAAAGCGGACTCCTCGCCTCGCGCGATAAACTCGTGCCCCCGACCGCGGCCCGAGGTCCCCGCCGGGAACGGATCTAGATTCGGGCAAAACCCACCGTGCGGGCCATGCCCGGGGCACTATTGGGCGCGTTCGGGCTCCACCGTGACCGGCTCGTCCTCGTCGGGAGACATGCGGCCCAACCGTTCCAAAATATTCTGGTAGTTGCGTATGTTCTGGACGTAGCGCACCGGTTCGGAGCCTCTCGCGTAACCGTGCTTGACGGTTTTGTAGTATTTGCGTTGGGAGAGCTGGGGAAGCACGTGTTTCAGGTCGCGCCAGAGATCGGGGTTTTTGCCCGCGCGAACGGCCAGCTCGCGGGCATCCATCAGATGTCCGAAACCCACGTTGTAGGCGGCCAGCGCCATCCAGGTCCGATCCGGTTCCTGCACCGTCTCGGGAACTCGCTTGTGCAACCCGGTCAGATAGCGTACCCCGCCTTGAATCGATTGCGCCGGATCGGCCCGATCCTCGACGCCCAATTGCTCGGCGGTGGGTTTGGTCAACATCATGATGCCCCGCACGCCGGTGGGACTGAGCGCATTGGGATTCCAGTGGGATTCCTGATAGGCCTGTGCAGCCAGCAGCGTCCAGGGAAAGCCGTGTTCCACGGCCTGGTCTCGAAACAGGGCCTCGTAGCGCGGCAGGACCCGCTCCACCTTGCGGCGAAAGGTCCGGGTATCCACGTAGTCGAAGATCTTGACGTACCCGTAATAGCGTTCCTTCAGGCCGTCCAGCGCTCCGGACCCCTGATAGGCGGCAAACCACGCGGCAAGTTCGGGCAGGAGATCGGCCATTTCGGGGTTCACCACCCAGGCCAGGGATTGCTCCTCGCCAATCGGGAAGGCCACCCGCAACTCGGGAAAGTAACGCCGATTGATGGACACGAGATGGGAATCGCCGATCGTGAAATCCACGTTGCCGGACCAAACCTCTTCCAGCATCTGCTCGGTACTCATTTCCATGTGGGAGGTCCAGGTGAGCCGCGGAACCTGCTGGCGCAGCGCCTCCAGTTCCTCTTCGTAGCTGCTGCTACCCGTAATCAGCAACGAGGCGCCCACCAGTTCGGCCGGCTCCTCGGGAACCGCCAGGCGGCGGCTCCCCACCACCTGCTGCTGCACGGTCTGGTAGGGTGGGCCGAACAGGTAGGTGCGGGCCCGTTCGGCGGTATGGGTCAAGCCGGCCGCCGCGATGTGTCCCTCGCCCGCCTGGATCGCAGCCAGGATTTCGGCGGTGGTGTCCTTGACGACAAACCGCGGTTTCAGCCCCAGGTGGGCGGCGAAGGCACTCGCCAACTCGTATTCGAATCCTTCCCAGCGATCGCGGCGCTCGTAGTACATGGTGGGCGCGTTGCGGGTCAGGACCACGAGTTCACCGTCGCGATGCAACCGCTCCATCGGGGTCAACGGCGTCTCTCCCCACCAGCAGGCGGACATCCCTCCGAAAACGACCGAAACAACCAGCACCAGAAGCCAGGCGGAACGTCGGTTTTTTAGGGACGAAGAAGCAATCATGGACCCGTTACTCCAGGCTCTCGTAGGTCGCGCGTCGAACCGCCGGAGGTGCGTCGCGCGCGACCCACACGCCATTCGACGGAATCACTCACGGGCGCGCTGCACGCGAATCGGAGGTACGTCAAAAAAGAATGAACCGTTTTTTTACAAGAACGATACACGAAATCATGAGGATCAAATACTAACCAAGCCACTCGAAGCGTGTCAAGATTTCAGGCCAAATCGAAGAATTGGAGCACTTTGATATGCGGGAAGGCGCCGTGGAAGCCAGCGGCGAACAAAGGATCCCACATGGTGCCGTCATCGTGGGGACAAGCCAAAACCATCGCTTCGGGTGCGACGCATGGCGGCCGACAACCCCGACGCCATCCATCACGCGAGTGAAACGGAAATGCGGTCAGGGGGCGACCGATGGATCCACGGTCGCGACGTGGTATCCGGCGGACAACATCATGATTTCACACTCGCGCCACAAAACGGCCTGATCCTCGTCACTCAAATCGAATTCCAGGTCCAATCTGCCGTCGTTCCAGAACGCAAGGCGAATGTGCCCGTCGTCCAGGTGGCGTAACTGGGCCACGGGCGCGGGCCGCCGCTTGAGTCGGTCCAGGATGCCGAGTGGTTTGGCGAAGCCGTGGCGCACGCCGTATTCGGCCATATCCGCATAGTGATAGAGGGTTTCCGTATCCCCGATCGACACTTCCATGCCCTGAATCTGAAAACAGACCCTGTCCAGCCCCGGATTGGAGGGGGAAACGGGTCGAATCACCTCGATACGACGTTGGGCCGAATCGATGAATCGCAAGAACTTGCGCCCCATGTAAGACTCCTGTTGGTTTCACGCACCTTGCGGCTCGAGCGGGTCAGCGATCCAGAAAAGCGCCCACGACCGAGTGGAACCAGTCCACTTCCACCAGGAAGGCGTCGTGGCCGGCCTTGGATTCCAGCATTTGGAACCGCACGTCCCGGCCTTCCTTGTGCAGAATCTTGGCGACGCTTTCCTGCTCGTCGGGCGGGAAAAGCAGATCCGTGGAAACCCCGATCATCAGGCTGCGCGCCTCGATGCGCACCACACCCGCGTCGTAGCTCGGAAAATCATAACCAAGCGAATAGATGTCCATGGCTTTGGTCAGGAACAGGAAACTGTTCGGATCGAAATTGCTGGCCAGCTTCTTGCCCATGTGGTGCAGGTAGGACTCCACCTGGAAATCGGGCCCGAAGTTGTACCCCTTGCCCGTGCGGGTGCGACCGAAGCGCTCGTTGAATTCCTCGCGGGAGCGATAGGTGATGTTGCCGATCTCGCGCGCCACCGCCATGGATTCCAGCGGTTTGTTTTCGCAATCGTAATAGCGGCCGTCGTTGTAGAAGGGATCGGCCAGAATGACCCGACGTTGCAGGTAGCGAAAGGCGATGGACTGGGGACCCGGACGCCCCGAGGCGGAAATCGAAACCAGGCGGGCCACGCGATCGGCGTAGCGGGCCGCCATCTCCATCGCCAACATGCCGCCCATGGAGGTTCCGATGGCGGCATAGAGCCGTTGGATGCCCAGGCTGTCCAGCAACAGCGCCGCCGCATCCACGAGATCCTGAATGAGCACCGGCGGAAAGTCCGGGCCATAGCGTTTCCCGGTCTCGGGATTGATGGAAGAGGGGCCGGTCGAGCCGAAACAGCCGCCGAGGTGATTGAGACACACGATGAAGAAGCGCCGGGTATCGAGCGCCATGCCGTCGCCGATCATGGCCTCCCACCACCCGGGCACATCGGTGCGCGAGTGGGACTTGGCGTGGGAGGAAGCCGACAGGCCGGTGAACAGAATGATCGCGTTACTCTTGTCTTCGTTGAGACTGCCCCAGGTTTCATATGCAATTTGAAAACGAGGAAGAGATCCGCCCAGTTGAAGCTCCAGGGGGCGATTCCATTCAAATAAGTTGTAGGGTAGCTGGGCCATCTCGCCTACCTTTTCGCGATGGACGCGTCATTATAATATCGAGGTTCCGAAAGGTCCAAACCCAAATGCAAGCGTCACGATTATGGGGTAAACCGCAAATCGCGCAACTCTTTTCTGGGTGGACGCGGTCATCGAAGGTACGCGTTCCCGAATCCTGGATTACGCGATCGGACTCGGCAAGACGGAATAGCGTGACGATCGACACCGTTCACCGCATAGTCGGCGCGCGCGATGGCCGAGATCGCGTGATTGCGGGCGTCGCGTAAAACTTCCGAAAACACAGCCGCCCTCGAATTCGTTAGAATGCGCCAAGCACGCTTTTATGCGCGATCGATGCATTCGACTCACCCACCAAGGATTCCCTCAGCTTGTTGCCTCAAACCACCGTACTTTGCGAACGTCACCGGGAAGCGCTCGACATATGCAGGCTGCTCGATCGCTCCGGATTTCAGGCCATGCTCGCCGGCGGCTGTGTTCGCGACCTTCTCCTGGCAAGGGAACCCAAGGATTTCGACATCGCCTGCACCGCCGAACCCCGCAAGACGCTCGCCTTTTTCCAGAAACAGGGATTCAAGACCGTGCCGGTCGGCATCGAGCACGGCACCGTCGCGGTGATCACACCGCGCCAGACACTGGAAATCACCACCCTGCGCGAGGACGTGGTTTGCCACGGGCGCCACGCCGAAGTCGCCTTTTCGACCGATTTCGCCACCGATGCCCAGCGTCGCGACTTCACCATCAACGCCCTGTTCCAGGATGCCGAGGGGCGGATCCACGACTTCGTCGGCGGGGTCGACGACCTCGAGGCCCAACGCCTGCGTTTCGTGGGCGACGCCGACGCGCGCATTCACGAAGATTACCTGCGCATCCTGCGCTACTTCCGCTTTCTGGCCCGCTTCGAGTGGCAGGCCGACGTGCGTCAATTGGAAGCGGTTCGGGCGGGAATCCCCGGCCTCACCCAACTCTCGGCGGAACGCATCCACAAGGAACTGAACGAGACCTTCCGTGCGCCCGGTGCCGCGGCCGCCCTCGATCTCATGATCGAATGCGGCGTGTTGCAAACCCTGGCTCCCGCCACCACCGAGGCCGGCCTGCGCCGCGCTCTGACCCTCTTTTCCGAGGCCGCCCCGCTCTCCCAAGTCCTGGCCTGGTTCACCTTTCTGTGGTTCGGCAGCGAAGGGCGCCTCACCGACAAACCGCTTCAGAACGAATTGAGCCGGCTCCGCTTCACCCGCAAGCAGACCAAGACCCTGCGCACCCTGGTCGATCTGTTCCAGGTCGCGCGACAGCCGTACGCGGTGCTCGCCCACCTGCTCCACCTTCGCGAACAGGCCATCCTCACACCGTCCGAGTTACGGGCCTATCTCGACCATCACCCCGAGGTCTTCCCCTCCGATGCACGTCCGGCACTCGCCACCTTTTTCGTGAATCAGGAAGCCGTGGAACCTCCCCGCATCCCCACCGAGACCCTGCTGGAAATCCCGCGCAAACAGCGCGGCGCAGCCGTCGAGGCGGTCAAGATTTCCTGGTATTTGGGTATCCTTGGTGATACAAACCAAGTCGAACAACTCTTGAGCCTTTACCATGAAACACCTTCCACCTCACCTTCCGGAACCGTCCGTCCCGAGGTCCCCGTCGCGGACCGAGGCGAACGGTCGTGGTCCGGCTGGCTCGAACGGATCGGTTTCCGTCCCGAGGCCCACGTGCCTCTGGCGACGGCCCCCCGAGCAGGTGACTCGGATTCGCGAGACCCGCAACCTTGATTCTCAAATGACGCAGTCGGATCGAGAAATACCGAGATCCGCACCCACATTGCCTCGAGAGGAAGTGAAACGATGCCCGCAAAACAAGCGACACTCGGCATGCAAGAGCTGAAACAGAAGGTCAATGAGTCCTTTTTCCCCAAGGGAAAAGATTCCAAGGATCACGTCGGCCTGGAACTCGAGATCTGGCCTTTCCGCCACACGGCGGAATCCCCCCACGCATTGGTCCCTTTCTTCGACGATCAGGAAACGGGGCTGATTCAGCTTTTGCGCAAACTGGAGGGTCGCCTCGAGGGCTTTCGCTATCACCAGAAACCGGACGGCACCAACATCTTTTATTTCGGCGACGGCGGCAACCTGACCTTCGAGCCAGGCCGCCAACTGGAATACAGCGGCGCACCGAAGGCGACCCTGACCGAAGCCATCACCAATCTCAACGATACGATCGAACTGTTGCGATGTCATCTCAAGAGCTATGACATCTGGTTCTTTCACAGCGGGTTGAATCCCTGGTACACGGTTGACGAAGTCGGCCTGCACCTCACCGCGCCGCGCTACATCCACATGAACAACTATTTCAAGACGATCAGCCACTACGGCCCGCGCATGATGCGCCTGTCCACCTCGCTCCAGATCAACCTGGACGCCGGCGATCCCGACACGGCCCAAAGACGCTGGTTGGCCGCCAACCTGTTGGCGCCGGTATTCACGGCCCTGTTCGCGAACTCGCCGTTCGTGGACCGCAAACCCAGCGGTGCCTTCAGTTACCGCTCGCTGATCTGGCAAAACCTGGATCCCTCGCGCACGGGCATCCAGAAGGGGTTCCTCACCGAGGAGTACCACCCCTGTCCCGTCGAACAATACCTGGACTTCGCGCTGGACGCCCACGTGATGCGTGCACCGAACGCGACGGGCGAGCTGGGATACTGGGGCAATTTCACGACGTTCCGCCAGTGGCACGAAGAGGGTCTGCACGGTTTTTTCCCCACCGAGGAAGATTGGGCGGTTCACCTCAGCACGCTGTTTCCCGAGGTACGGGCGCGGGGCTTCTTCGAAATCCGCTTCCTGGATGCGCAATCCAAGGTGTGGTGCGCGGTGCCGGGCATCCTGCTGGCGTTTCTGCTGTACAACGCGCCCGCCCGCGAACGGGTCATCACCCTGCTGGAACCCTATCGCGTCAAACTGCGCGACATGTTGCGACAAGCCGCCTTGCAGGGCTTGACCGACCCCGATTTGTTGGATCTGTCCAAGCGAATCTTCCAGCTTGCGTTGACCCAGGCCAACGGCGACGAGGCCCCGCTGGCCGCACTCGCCGAGCGTTTCTTCGAGAAATACACCTATCGCGGGCTCAACCCGGCCGCCGAGTTACTCAAACTGAACGACGGCGCCGTGTTCTCGCCAGAGCAATACCGTTCCTTCGAGAAGAAGCAGGTGGATCGAGCGGGCGACCTGCTGCAAACGATTTGTGAATATTGCTGAGTCGGCCTTCCGGGTCTTCGGCGTCCGAAATTAAAAAAACCCGGGTCCAAGCCCGGGTTCTTCGAGGGCCGCCTCGTGCCGAGGTCGGTTGAAATCAGTCGTTTTTGGCGGAAAGGAACCAGCCGTTGTTGGAGTCCAGAGCGAGAATGGGTTTGTAGGCGACCTTGCTAGCCAATTCGGAACGGGCGGTCAGGTCCACCACTTGGCCGTCGAAGACGACCCAGGCGTGATCGAAAGAGGCTTCCACCGCGTCGTTTTCAGCGGACTGAGCCTGGCCGGGCTGACTGGCCAACGCGACCTTGCCCACCACGAGCTTGGTGGGGATCTGGTATTTTTCGGCGATCGCCTGGAACAGGATCGCGAAATCCTCGCAGTCTCCCGTCCCGGTCATCAGCGTTTCATAGGGTGTCTGCCAGAAATCCTGGTCGAACTCCTCCTCCACAGGCACCACTTCACGACGAATGTAGGAGGCCAGTCGATTCACCTTGCGCTTGTCCGCATGGCTCGACTTCAGGAAACGCACCAACCGGCGCGGCAACAACCCCTCCAAGCCGTCGGTGTTGATCAACCCGCGACGATCGGCCCAACGCTGGTCCAACCGGCAGTCGAAGCAGAGTGAGGCCACCGGGGCGCCCTGCTGGATCCAGAGTTCGTAGAGCCCATCCAGGTTGGGCGTGTCCAGGCGTGCGTCCAAACGGCCGTCCATGCGGTCGACCAAGGCGTAGAACACCGCCAACCGGGCGGGCTCGGCATCCACCAGGCGCAGCGCGGGGTTGGCGGGATCGTTGACGTCGAAGTAGAGATCGAGCATCGTCTGGGCCACCACATCGCGAGAATAGTTGGGAAGGGCGTTCTCGTCGATCTGGATGCCTTTCTTTTCCGGCGCGACCACAGCCAGAGCCTCGGAACGGTTCAACAAGAAGGTCACCGCATCCACTTGACGGTCTCGAGCCACCCGATCGGCCCGCGACAACACATGGTAAAGGGCTTTGTTGCCCGTGTCTTTCTTGAGTTCGTCAAAGAGCTCTTGAGCGAGCCAGCGAACCTCCGCATTGGCATAAGTCACTTGATTCGATTGCGCACTGATCGAGATACCGGTAGTCAACAGGAAAACCAGAAAGACAGAACGAACCATGGGCATCCTCCTTACCGTGGCTGACTGCATGAATAGACCGTGGATGAGGATCACAAATCCTATCCATTTTTATCGCCGAGCTGGACCCTCGGATAAACCGTTACCGTTTAAAAAGGCTCGCAAACGGCTCACGCCAAGGCCTCTTCAAACAAAAAAACCAAACAAAAATCTCATACAAATCGGGACGTTCTAGGGATTGGCGAGTCTAACTCGCTTTTTTCATTGTTTTTAGGACAGTGAAATTCCCATCGGTTTTTCTCACAATTTCTTAACAATTTAGCGTTTCACCTCACAAACTGTCAACCTCGAGTTGGGTCTTCGGCCCGCCATGAGCGACTGCGATACAGGGAAATTCCCTATCCAAAATTCTCGAAGCTCGGCAAATTCCCCGGATTTCTCGGCCTGAAGCACCTATCGAACCAATCCACCCAACCACAGCACAAGCCTAAAAATTTCATACACTTATGATGAAAAAACCGATTTTCGACGCAGGTCCCCTCCGCCATTCGGCACCACAAGTCCCGTCGATCCAACCGAGAACAGGTCGAACATCACCCGTTTGCCGGCGAAATCTATCCCTTGGACGAATCGCACATATCATCCGTGATCCTTTCGCGAAACCCACCCACTTGTTCCTTGATTTGCCCCTGCAACTCCCCTATACTTGCGTGATCTGCGGATTCGCGACCCTTGCCGAAATCGGCAGCCGAAGGTCACGAGTCAGCGACAAAGCCAAGAAACACCTCAAGGAGATCTCTTAATGGCGAATCACAAATCCGCGGCTAAAAAAGCGAAGCAGGACATCGCGCGCCGCGCCCGGAATCGCGCCGGGAAAAGCCGTTTGAGAACCGAACTGAAAAAGATCCGCAAGTTGATCCAGGAAGGTTCCAGCGAAGCCGTCACCAAGCTCCCGGCAATGTATTCCCTCATCGACCGCTCAGCGAAAAAGGGCTTTATTCACCAAAATGCGGCCGACCGTTTGAAAGCACGCCTGGCCTCGCACATGCCCGCCGCACAGTAACCTTTCTTTTTTTCCCAAATTACCTTTTGTAAAGAACCCCAAACGACAAGGATTCAAAACGGGGAGCCATGGCATTTCGCAAGACTTTGAAGAAACTGCTCGGTACTACCGTCCTTGTCGGTTTGGGTTTTTCTCTTTTTATCGCCGGAATCACGCTGGGGACCTGGTTTTACATTCGCCACATGGTACAGGGCAAAGTGGTCGAGGTTCCCGATCTGTACGGCATGACCCAGGTGGAAGCGGAAAAGAGCCTGAAGGCCCGAGGGCTGATACCCGAGCTCGACACCCAATCCACGGTGCACAGCCAGGTCATCGAAAAAGGTAACGTACTGCTTCAGATTCCGCGGCCCGGACACCCCGTCAAGGCCGGCCGCGCCATCGAAATCATCATGTCCGCCGGGCCCGAGAAGAAGCTGATCCCCAGCATGCAAGGCGAGACCTTGAGTTATTCCCAAACCCTGTTGCAGCGCGCGGAAGCCAAGGCCGCGGTGGTCTCGCGTATTCCCTCGACGTTGGAGGAGAAGGGCCGTATCCTGGCGCAACATCCCGATGCGGCCAGCGAGATCGGCATGCGACCGGGTGTGTCGCTGCTGGTTTCGGACGGACCCCCCAGCAAGGCCTACGTGATGCCCGATCTGATCGATCGCGATTTCATCAAGGTCAAGGCCTTTCTCGATCGTTTCGAATTCAGGGTGGTCACCAAGTACCGAGCTCAAGACCGCGGACTCGGTCAGGTGGTTCTGGATCAACGCCCGCAACCCGGGTACCCGATCACCAAGAACCAGAGCATCACTCTCATCGTGAACGAGGATTTTTGATCCTCGAAGGTTAAAGTCATTGGTTCGAACGCTCCATCTCCGCACACCATCTTTGCCCGTTTCACCGCGGGAATCGTCGCACTCCAGCCCTTTTCGATCGCGACAGCGGGCGCGCGTCGAACCCGCCTTCTTCGGCCTCGACCCCTAGCCCGGCGGTAGGCGCGCCCCAGGGCACGCCCGCTCGCGGCAGGGTCGACGACCAAAGGCCCATTCCCATCAAGATCAAGGAATCGCGCTCATGTTCAAACTGGCCCCCTCGCTACTCTCAGCCGATTACTGGAACCTCGAAAGAGCGGTGACCCCGGTCGTCGAAGCCGGTGCGGAAGTTCTGCACATCGACATCATGGACGGTCACTTCGTTCCCAATCTCACCATGGGTCCCGGTATCACCAAGGCACTCTCGGGAAAAACGAACGCCATTCTGGACGTTCATCTGATGGTCACGAACCCCGAGAACTTCGTCGCCCCTTTCGCGGCGGCCGGCGCCCATTGGATTTCCTATCACATCGAGGCCGCGATCCACGCCCACCGCGTGTGCCAGCAGATCAAGGATGCGGGCTGCAAGGCGGGCATCGCGATCAACCCCGGCACGCCGATCGCCGCGTTGGAAGCCATGATCGAGCACGTCGATTTCGTGCTGTTGATGAGTGTGAACCCCGGTTTCGGCGGTCAATCCTTCATTCCGTCCACCTTCGATCGCCTGGCCCAACTGGGCGATCTCATCGAGCGCTCAAAAAACAAGCCGTTTATCGAGGTTGATGGTGGCGTTGGCCCGGCGAATATCGCAGAATTATATCGCGCCGGCGTTTCGGTGGCGGTTGCGGGTTCCGCGGTGTTCTCGCGTCCCGACCCCGCCGCGGCGGTCGCCCAACTTCTCAACCTGGTGGAGGCAACCCATGAGTGAGTCCCGAATCGACTCGGCCGTATCTCTCGAGGCGGCGCGCCCCCTACGGTGGTTCGTTCCCGCCCTGCTCATCTTGGCGGTGCTGCTTTCCACGGCCTGTAGCGGACCCAAGAAAAAGGAAAAGCTCGCCAATCGACTGGTGCGCGGCGACGTGACCACGGACGAGTTATTCAATCGGGCCACGACCCTGTTCCAAAAACGCAAATTCGTCGACGCCCGCCGCTGGCTGCGGGTCATCGAAGCCCACGCGCCCGACAGCAGCGTGTTCCCGGACGTGAAACTGGCGATCGCCGACAGTTACTTTTTTGACAAGATGGCCACCTACATCGAGGCCTCGGTGGAGTACAAGTCGTTCCTGACCCACTTCCCCACCCACAAGAAAGCCGATTACGCCCAGTACCAGTACGCCATGTGCTTTTTCACCGAAATCGAAAACGCCGACCGCGACCAGACCAGTACCTTCACGGCCTACACCGAGTTCAAGAACCTGATCGACCGCCACCCGAACAGCCCCTACGCCGGCAAGGCCAAGGAAAAGATCGATCTCTGCCTGCTGCGGCTGGCCGAGCACGAGTTCACGGTGGGCTACTACTATTTCCGACGCGGACGGGGCTTCGAGAAATCGGCCGAATCGCGTCTGAAGGGCATCATCAACAACTACGAAGGGCAATACGATCCCGAAAAAACTTATTTCTTCCTCGCCGAGACGCTGTGGCGTCGGGAAAAGTTCAAGGAAGCCATCTTTTATTATCAGAACCTGGCACGTAATTACGCGGAAAGCGAGTACATGCCTTTCGTTCAGGATAAGTTAGCGCGCTGGGAACGCATCAAGGAGGAGGGCCAGGATCCGGGCGAAATCACGGCCGAAGTGCCTTCCGATCCACTCAATACATTCTGATTCTCCGGCGCTCACCTCGGGATGCGACGACCGTGGCACCCGATCACTTTGGAAGGAGTTCCCATGAAAAAAGGGGTAAATACCAACGATTTCTTCGGCATCGACAGCCTGTTGAACGAAGATGAGATCCAGGTGCGCGAAAGCGTACGCCAATGGGTCGAGAAGCGTTTCATGCCCGTCATCAACCAACACAACCGCGACGCCACGTTTCCGATGGACTTGGTTCCCGAACTCGCCGAACTCGGCGTCTTCGGCGCCAATATCGACGGTTACGACTGCGCGGGCCTCAACAACGTGGCCTACGGCCTGATCATGCAGGAGCTGGAGCGCGGTGATTCCGGACTGCGTTCCTTCGTCTCGGTTCAGGGCGCATTGGTCATGTACCCGATCCTGGCCTACGGCAGCGAAGCGCAGAAGGACCGTTACCTGCCCAAGCTCGCCAAGGGCGAAATGATCGGCTGCTTCGGGCTCACCGAGCCGGACCACGGCTCCGATCCCGGCGGCATGAAGACCCGCGCCAAGCGCGACGGCGACAAGTGGATCCTCAACGGCGCCAAGATGTGGATCACCAACGGCAGCGTGTCCGACATCGCCATCGTGTGGGCCAAGGACGAGGAAGGCATCGTCCGCGGCTTCATCGTCGACACCAAGACGCCGGGCTTCAGCGCGCCGGAAATGAAAGGCAAGTTCTCCCTGCGCGCCAGCATCACCTCGGAACTGGTTTTGGACGACGTGGTGGTTCCCGACGATCACCGCCTGCCCAACGTGGAAGGTCTGAAAGGCCCGCTGGGCTGCCTGACCCAGGCGCGTTACGGCATCTCCTGGGGTGCGCTGGGTGCAGCCATGGCCTGCTACGATTCCTCGGTGGAATACGCCAAGACCCGGATCCAGTTCGACAAACCGCTGGGTAGCTTCCAGTTGGTTCAGGTCAAACTGACCGACATGTTGAACGAAATCGTCAAGGGTCAACTGTTGTCGCTGCACCTGGGCCGCATGAAGGACGAGGGCACCTACACCTTCCATCAGGTATCCCTGGCGAAGATGAACAACGTCAACGCCGCCTTGGAAATCGCGCGCTCCGCACGCGATCTGCACGGCGCCAACGGAATCACGGACGAATATCCGGTGATTCGCCACATGGTGAACCTGGAAACCGTGAAAACCTACGAAGGGACGCACGACATCCACCGTCTCATCGTGGGTCAGGCGATTACCGGAATCAGCGCCTTCACCTGATTTCGCCATCTGATCATCGGGAGGGAACGCCACGGCGGTTTCGCAGTGGCGTTCCCTTTTGTCGTTTGTGCGTCGCCCCCAATGAACCACGAGTGAACCCGCGATGTTATTCCTCTCCCCTTCTTGGCAACATCCCGATTGGGCCCGCCTGCCGCGCCGGCCGCTGACCACCGACGGCGGTCGCGGCCAGGTCGCGCTGATCGAACATCCACGCGGGAAGGTCGTGGCCCGTCCCTACCGGCACGGCGGCCTTCGTCGCCTGATCCTGCCGAATCACTTCCTGCCGGGCGATCGCGCGCGACGGGAGTACGCCCACCACCAGCGTGCCTTCGAGGCCGGCGTGCCCACCCCCGAGCCGGTGGGCTGGGAGCGACGTGCGAGCGCGGTCCCGGGACTGTTCCACTTCTCCTATTTCAGCGCCTTTCTGGAAGACGCCGTCACCGTGCCCCGCCTGCTCGGGCAGGGTCCGCCGACCCGCGACCAACTGGCCATGGCCGCCGACACCCTGGCTCGGCTCTACCGAGCCGGCATCTTCCACAGCGATCTCAACCTCAACAACTGGCTCTGGGCCGACAGCCGCATCTGGCTGATCGACTTCGACCGGGCACGCCCTTTCGAGGGCGATGCGGACAGCTTCCTGTGCGCCTGCCTGAACCGCATGGGCCGCTCGGCCTTCAAATTGGGCTTGACGCGCTATCGCCTTTCCTTCCTACGCTTTGTCATTCTCTGCGCACGCGCTTTCGACCTACCCAGGGCGAACTTGCGCGGCCGCCTGAAGGGCTGGGGCGAGCGCCCCTCGAGCTGGCAGCGATTCCGCTGGAAAATCCTAGGGGGACATCGGCAAATTGGTTAGAGTATGATATTTTCTAGAAATCAGCCGACAATCACAGCACAGCAAACCACCCGTTCCATTTCTCTACACGCGTCGTCACTCATGAAATGAGCGGACCCTCTCAGGAAGTCACCATGCAAACCGTCGAAAAACTGCGTAACGACGATTACAAGGCGATTCGCGAATTCGTCTACGAACGCAGCGGTCTGTTTTTTTCCGACGCCAAACTCTACTTCATCGAGAACCGGGTTTCGAAACGACTCAAATCCCTGGGAATGACGCGCTACCAAGATTACCTCCGCCATATCAAGAGCCCCGCCAACGCGGACGAAATGAACCATCTTTTCGACGCCGTGACGACCAACGAGACCTCCTTCTACCGCAACCCGCCGCAGATCGACGCCTTTGCCGATCACATCCTCCCCAAGGTCGTCGAATCGATTCGCGCACGCGGGCAACGCACGCTCAAGATCTGGTCCTCGGCCTGTTCCTCGGGCGAGGAACCCTACACCCTGGCCATGGTGCTGTTGGAAAAGAAGGATCTCCTGCGCGGCCTGATTCCCCGCGTCTACGGCAGCGACATCAGCGTCGAAATCCTCGCCAAGGCCAAGGAAGCCACCTACCAGGCCTACACCATGCGCAACTTGCCACCCAACTATAAAAAAAGTTATTTTGAACCCAAGGGCAACGAGTTCGGAATCGCCAGCCAGGTTCGCAACATGGTGCAGTTGAGCCAGTTCAACCTCGTCGATTACAAGAGCTATATCAAGTTTCGCAGTATGGACATCATCTTTTGCCGCAATGTCCTCATCTATTTCGATCTCAAGGTCAAGCGCCAGATCATCAAGAATTTTTTCGATTGCCTCAACAATCAAAGCTTTTTGCTCATCGGACATTCCGAGAGCCTGCACAATATTAACCGTGACTTTAAGCTGGAACACTTTTCACGCGCACTTGCCTATCTAAAATCAGTTTAGGAGAGCCTGGATGCCGATAACACCCGAGGATATTGTCAAAAAGACCGGCGACCTGCCGACCTTGCCCCACGTGGCCACCAAGGTCATGACCTTGGTCTCCGATCCCGAAACCTCTGCCAAGGACCTCCAAGAGGCGATCATCACGGATCAGGGCATGACCGCCCAGATCTTGAAAATATCCAATTCAGCCATGTTCGGCCTGAAACGCGAAGTCAAAACCCTGACCCACGCCATCATGATCCTGGGTTTCAATACCATTCGATCCATCGTGTTGGCCGCCGCGGGTAAAAAGCTCTACACCAAGAAGGGCGCACCCAATACGGGATTCAAGGAGAAACTGATCTGGGAGAACTCGATCGGTTCGGCCTTGATCGCGCGCGGCCTGGCCGAGCAATTCCGCGGTATGGACAAGGAAGAGGCATTTATCGGTGGCCTGATGCACAACCTGGGCAAAACCGTGCTCAACGCCAAACTCCCCCAGAAATACAGCGAAATCATGGTCGCTTCCTACAACGAATCGAGACCGATCCACCTGCTGGAGCAAGACTACCTGGGCTTCGACCACGCCGAGTTGGGTTACTGCATCGTCAAGCAGTGGAACCTCAGCGAAAGTCTCGCGGAATCCATTCGTCACTACCTGGCACCCGAAAACGCCCCCCAGGAACACCGCGTCCAAACGGCCATCATCAGCTTGGCCACCCACTACTGTCTCGACCTGGGCTTGGGTGTCGGTCAGGCGACGCCCATGGAAGAGCAGGAATTGGGTGAGATCCCGGCGATCCTGAAGATCGACCTGCCTCGCCTGCTGCGCTGGCGCGAAATCATCACCGAAAAAATGGAAAAGGACCGGGCCCTCATCAACAGCTTCTGAGTCACGGCCCGCCAGGATCCCTGGGATTGGGTCGTCATCCGGCCCAATCCGAGCGAACCCCGGATCACCCAACCCATCGCCCCTACCCGCGAGGCCCACACGCCGCTCACGATCACCGTCACACTCTGAACACGACACCATCCTCAACACATCCAAACTTAGGCTTTGCATCTCCGCGGGGACACAGGGCCGCAGGGGGCGGAACATGGGTCAAGTCGAAGCATATGTGGAAGGCATTCGCGATTTGCCGGTGCTACCGGAGATCGCGCAGCGCATCATTTCGCTCACCGATGATCCCAACCCCAACATCGCCAAGATCGCCGACCTGATCCAAATGGATCCGACCATCACCGCCAACATCCTCAACATCATCAATTCCGGTTACTACGCCTTGCGCCGCGAGGTCACCAGCGTCCGTCAGGCCGTGGTCCTGCTGGGCCTGAAGCAGATCCGCAACCTGGTGGTCACGATGGTCTCGGTGAATCATTTCGTCGAGCCGCCGGGCTCCCACATCAAGCTCTCGGATTTCTGGAACCACAGCCTGGCGGTGGCCACGATCGCCCAGAGCCTGAGCAACCGCTTCAAGTATGCGGAGGGCAGCAACGTCTACCTCGCCGGCCTGCTCCACGACGTGGGCAAGGTCATCATTCAGTGTTTCTATCCGGAGGACATGAGCCGCATCATCGAGGTGATCGACAGCGACCATTGCTCGATGTACGATGCGGAGCAAAAGGTATTGGGATTCTCCCATGCGGAAATCGGAGGCTGTTTGACGCGGAAGTGGAAACTCCCCCAGCAGGTTACCGAATCCATCCATTACCACCATCGCTGTCACAGGGCCGATGACCACGTCTTCGCGGCCATTCTCCAGTTCTCGGACTACATCACCAAGGTTCGCCTCTACGCCGTTTACGGCGATCAGAACGTCGACATCATCTTCGACGAGGAACCCTGTTGGAAAATACTCCTCGCGACCTTCACCCAAAAGAACCTGGATTTCGAACGACTTCTGTTTGAAATGGACGACGAAATCGACAAGGCTCGTGAATTGGTACGCCAGGCCAGGGGTGGCTGATTTGGGATGGCAATCCGTGTTGATCGGCGGGATCGCCGTGCTCCTTCAAATCGGCCTGTTGCTGGTCCTCTGGCGTTGGCTTCGCGGGCAATTACAGACACGTGACGAAATGGTGTACCGCCTCCAACAGAAGCTGGATCAGTACGAACGGGAGCTCGCCCAGCTCGAGAAGCGTCCGCTGCCGCCGTTGAACGCCGAGCAGTGGCGCGAATTCCAGCAGTGGCGCGACGGCGCCCGATCGAACCTCGAACGCCTGGCGCAGGATCAGGAAAAGCTGACGGAGGAGCAACGCTTGCTGCGGGCGAAACTGGAGGCGCAATTCACGTCTCGACCCGCCCCGCCCCCGCGGGACGAGGTCTCCCCCGATGAGGCGAAGCCGAGCGAAGCGGGAGACCAAGTCCTATCCTCCTACCAGTCACCGCTGGTCAAGGAGGTGGTGCGCATGCTGGCCGAGGGCGAGGCTCCGGTGGCGATCGCGCGCAAGAAGGGCATGCAGGTGGGTGAAGTGGAGCTGATTCGCGCGCTTCACAAATTCAGCCCCAGGACCGAGTCATGACGGAGGTCGAGCAACATCTGGCGCCTTTCCATTTCAGCCAGATCCAATTGGATCCCCCCAAGCGCCTGACCTTCACCATGCACCCCTTCAAGACGTTTTTCGAAGGCATGCGGCTGATCTACCGCCATATGCGTCACAAGGAGTGGCGCCAGGCGGAACGCCACTACAACGAGGGGTTGCGCGCCCACAGTATCGGCATGTTCATCGAGGCCGAGGCCGCCTACCGCGAGTGCCTGGATTTGGAACCGGCCCACGAGCCGGCCCATACCAACCTGGCCGCCCTCTACCTACAGCGCCAAAACCTGGAAGAGGCCGAATCCCACATTCGTCTGGCCATCGAAGCCCGACCGCACTACCACCGCGGCTACTACAACCTGGCGCTGTTGTTGATGCACCTGGAGGAAAACGACGAGGCCATCTCCTGGTTCCAGGAGTCGCTCAACCGCAGCCCCAAGCATTTCTGGAGCCTGGTCAATCTGGCCGAGGTCCACGCCAACCGCAACGAAATGGACAGGGCGATCGAATTCTACGAGCGGGCCCTGGCCACCGGCAACGAGCAGCACGCCGTCTACCAACGCCTGTCGGAACTTCACTTCGTGCGACGCGACTTCCCGGCCTCGGAACGCTGCCTGGAAGAGATGCTGCGTCGCAGAAAGAGCGCGGAGACCTACTACAATCTGGCCTGGATCATGGTCGCGCGTCAGGACCACATCGAAAAGGCGATCGAGCACCTGGAACAGGCACTGAACTACAGCGCCAATTATCGGGAAGCGCTGTTCAACCTGGCGCTGGTGCTCTCGATCGCCGGCAAGAACACCGAGTCCGTCACGCGCATGAACCAATACATGGACGCTTACGTGGAGCGCGATTCGGACGAATACCTGCAGCACCTGCGGTTGCTGACGCGCATCAATCCGCAAAACTACGTGGCGTTGTTGAAGGTCGCCGAACTCCATCTCAAGGCCAACCGCATCAACGATGCGATCGAGGAACTGGAATGGCTGCTGGAACGCAATGCCAAGGTGGAACCGGCGTTGGAGATGCTCGGCAACATCCATCTGGACCAGGCCAACCACAAGGAGGCCTTGCGCACCTATCGCAAGTTGGTGGAAGCGGCGCCCGAAAAGGTGCCCGGCTACCTGGGCATCGCCAAGAGCTACGGCGCCATCGAGAATTACGCCGCCGCCAAGCCCGTGATCCGCAAGGTGTTGGACCTGGATCCCAACAATCCGGAACTGCACTACCAATACGCGACGCTGCTGGCCCAGGACGGCGATTTGCGCGAAGCGGCAAACCACTATCGCATCGTCGCCAAGTTACGCCCCACCTATCCACGCATCGAAAAACGGATCCGCATGGTCGAAGCCGAGTTGGCGGAACAGGAAACCGAGAAGCCCAAGGCCTGGCCGCTGGCGCGCACCATCAAGGGGCGTTGAGGCTCGTCCCGGGCTCGTTCGGCCCCCATCAAGCGATGCCGTGTTTCTTCATGCGCGCCAGCAAGGTGGTTCGTTTCATGCCCAGGATGCGCGCCGCTTCGCTCTGATTGCCCCGCACCTTTTTCAGAACGTAGCGAATGTAGTCGCTCTCCACTTCGTGCAGGGTCTTGAAGCTCGCGGTCTCCGAGGGTTCGTCCTCGGCCTCGCTGGCGTCGTCCATGCCGCCCTCGAACCATTCGGCCTCGTACAGCAGCTTCTGCCCCGGCGACAGCACCATCATGCGGTAGAGGAAGTTTTTCAGCTCACGGATGTTGCCCTTCCACTCGCGTTCCGAGAGCATTTCCATCACGTTGCGCGGAATCAGGTGGATGCCCTTGTGGAGTTTGCGGTTGAACTCCTCCACGAAATGATTGACCAGCAGCGGGATATCCTCGCGCCGATCGCGAAGGGGCGGCAGGTGAATCGGGAACACGCTCAAGCGATAAAAGAGATCCTCGCGGAAGTTACCCTTTTTCACCTCGGCGGCCAGATCGCGGTGGGTGGCCGCGATGATGCGGGCATCGGTCTGGCGATCGCGCGTCTCGCCGACCCGGCGAAAGGTACCCGTCTCCAGCAGCCGCAGGAGTCGCACCTGCATGGCCGGCGAGGCTTCGCCGATTTCGTCGAGAAACACGGTGCCGCCGTCGGCGATCTCGAACAGTCCGACCTTGTCGGACGTGGCGCCGGAAAAGGCGCCGCGGCGATGGCCGAACAACTCGCTCTCCAACAGGGTGTCGGGCAGGGCACCGGTATTTTGGGCGACGAATCGCTTGTCCTTGCGATTGCCCTGGTAGTGGATCGCGTGCGCGACCAGCTCTTTCCCGGTGCCCGATTCCCCCTGAACCAGCACGGTGATCGGGTTGTCCAACACCTTTTCGATGGCGAGGCGCACCCGCTGCATGCCGCGACTCTGGTAGACGATCATGTCGAACCGGTCGGCCTCGTCGAGCGGTTCTTTCAAAAAGAGATAATCCTGTTTGAGCTTCTGGTGTAGCTGGGCGTTTTCGATCGCGATCGCGGCCTGGGCGGCGAAGGCGTCACACAAACCGCGATCCAGTTGATGGAGCCCGTGATCGACCGCGTCGGTATCCACGTACATCACGCCAATCACGCGATCGCGGGCGGTGAGCGGTACCGCCAACACCGCGGTCAGCCCCAGATCCATGACGCTGTGGCGGTTGCGGACCCCCGAGGTCGGCACGTCCTCCACGACCATCATGGTGCCTTCGGCGATCGCCTGTCTCGCGATCGAGCGACTGATGTGGAAGTCCTGATTTTCGGCCATGTTGGCGGCGCGCACCAGTTTCAGTCCGCCCTGTCGATCACACAGCATCAGCAGGCCTCGCTGGGTGCCGGTCAGCTCGATCATGTGTTCCAAAATGAGGCCCAACACCTGGTCCAGGTCCAGAGAGGAAATCCGCCGGCAAATCTCCAGTAGCTTTTCCCATGCCAGCACTTTGCGATTCATGCGGTCGCTACTTTTCTGTCTTACCTTGTTCAACGAATCCAGAAAGTGGGATTTTTTTCCGGTCACGAATCCTCCATCGAGCCTCGCTCCACCAAAAGCCTGGAGGGGGCAAATGTAAAGATAGCAAATAAGGGGCAAAACCCGAATGCGGGAGCTCGCCGCGAACAACCTTTCCTCGAAATTCCCGGTCACAAGGTGACTTTTCCGATGAGCACATTTCCAACCGATTCCTTTTTCCAGCGGCACGGGAATCGGGAAATTTTGATACGCTTTAGGTCTCGACACATGGTATATAGCCATAGGGTCCGTGGTGCCGTCTGGTTCTAAAGCGATATGAATCGAGTACGTTGCAAGCTATGACCCAAAGTGTGCGAATCGGGGTGGATGCAATCGTGCACAATGCCTATTTCGATCGACACCCCCTTTCATAGTCTCTCCGAAATCGAGCCTACCGTTCGGCAAAAATCCATGTTTTCCCGCGGAGAATTTCCATGCTTGTTTTGATGTCCCTGCTTCTTTTCCAAACGCCCGAGCTGGTTACGGACCGACCCGATCAGTCCGAATCCGCCGAAGTGGTCCCGGTCGGGTCCTGGCAATTCGAGATGGGTGTCGCCCGTAGCGAGTCGGATCCCGGCATCGAATTCGAGACGACGGCCTTCCCCCAGACCTTGATCCGCTACGGCCTGAACCCGAACCTGGAGTTGCGCATCGGCTGGGACGGCGTGATCGACGTGGAAACCGACGCATTCGGCGGCAATTCCGACTCCGGTGCCGGCGACACGAGCCTCGGCGTGAAGTGGAAGCTCTTCGACGAGCGCGGTCGTCGTCCGCAAATGGCGATCGTGGCGGGCACCAATCTGACCACCGCGGAGGATGGATTCGGCAGTGACGAATTCGAACCGGCGGTTCGTCTGGCGTTTTCCAGCACGCTCAGCGACCGATTGGGCCTCGGCTACAACCTGGGTTGGTCGAGCCTGCGCACCGACGACGGCATCGACGAGCACACCCTGGCCACCGTCCAATATTCCATGGTCCTCGGCATCGGCGTGAGCGACCGCGTAGGAGCCTTCATCGAGGCCTTCGGCGACGTCCCGGCCAGCGCCCCCGGAGGACCCAGCAACAGTATCGATACCGGGATCACGGTGGCACTGTCACCGTTGGTCCAGGTAGATGCCGCCGGTGGTTTCGGCATTTCCGACGAGGCGGACGATTGGTTCGCCACGGTGGGCATCTCCTTCCGCCTCGACCGTTGAGGCCAGGCCCGGCGAAGTCGTGCGGCCCCGAGAAACCGTTGCGGAATGTTCATAAGCACTTCCAAATCGGTGGGTTGATCGGATTGGCGTTTCCTGCACGGGAGGATCGGTCGCTTCGCTTTTTGACCCTAGGATCAGCCGAAGCCGACACTGCTTCGATGAGCCCGCATGACCGTAAGCGGCACAAGGCCTGTAGGTTGAGCAGCTTGCTCAACCATTCGAAGCAACCCAAGCAACGCCAACCAATTGCACCAAAGAGCGGAGCCGACCATTTCCCTCGCGACGCCGATCAAAAGCCACCATGTCCGAAGTCCCCGCATTGCGAGAGGGGCGTAAGGCCTGTAGGTGGAGCAGCTTGCTCAACCATTCGAAGCAACCCAAGCAACCCCAACTAATTGCGCCAAAGAGCGGAGCACAGAATCTCCCTCGCAACCCCAATTCGAAGTCGCAAGGTCCAGATTCCCGCATCGTCAGAGGGGCGTAAGGCCCGTAGTTGGCCCGCTGGGCCGGCATTGAGAAGCAATTCAAGCGACATTAGCAAAATATGCAAAGGAGCGAACCCCAACCCATCGAAGTAATCCAACAGCGGGGTGGCTCCATCTCAAAAGAGACGTCGTGCCAGGTTCAGAGGCGGCAAGCCCGCTGGGACAACGTGTCGAAGGCGGTTGCTTAGCAGGAGCACAGCAGAAAGGCGAACGCCGAAATCCGGGTGACCGCCGGAACCGGTATGATCGACAGCGATGGCGCCAGCACCTGAGAGTTCGACGTGGACGGCAAGGTCCTGGCCTCGGGCCTAGGGGCCATTATAGATCGGAGTGCGAAAGAGCGAAGCGATCGGTTCCCCCGCGGAAGAAAGGCCGAGACTTCGGACCTCTCGAAGACTGCGACAAGTCGTCTTTCGATCGGCTTAAAGGGTTGAGTAAGCTGCTCCACCTACAGGTCTTACGCCGTTCTCCCGATGCGGGAAATTTGGACCATACGGCTTCGCTGGCGTAGCTCGAGGGAGGAAATCGGCTTCGCTCTTTGGCGTAACTCCCTCCCGTTTCATACGTTGCTTCGATTGGTGGAGCAAGCTGCTCCACCTACAGGCCTTACGTCCCTCTCATGATGCGGGGACTTCGGACTTGGCGGCTTTTGATCGGCGTCGCGAGGGAAATTATCGGCTTCGCTCTTTAGCGTAACCTACTTCCGTTTCCTGAGTTACTTCGATCTGTCGGCCCAGCGGGCCATCCTACAGACCTTAGGTCCCTCTCATGATGGGGGGACTTCGGACTTTGCGGCTTTTGATCGGCGTCGCGAGGGAAATTATCGGCTTCGCTCTTTAGCGTAACCTACTTCCGTTTCCTGAGTTACTTCGATCTGTCGGCCCAGCGGGCCAACCTACCCGGCATGACGCCGCTCTCGGTATGCGGGCACTCCCAGCATGGATCACTTCGACCCGGCGGCTCGGGCGGGCCTGGCACTTACTGCGCCTCGCCACTCTCTCGATGCGGGGACTCCGTGCCTGGGCACCTCGATGCCACACGGGAATCAGCCGTCCGATTGGCTCAGCGACTCCATGAAGGAAAGTACCTCTTCCACCTGAAAGGCCTTCTCGTATTCGGTCCAATCCGCCTCGGACAGATCGACCGCCACGGCTTCGATCTGATCCATGCAGTCGGCCATCGTAATGCGCGCCTCGCTGAACCGGGTGGCGTCGGCCTGGTATTTTGCGGCCGTAAACAGATTGCGCCAAGTCTGGGTCCGCGCCGCCAACTCCTGGCTCAGGGGCATTGACGGTACGACGGGAAGCGCCTGCACCGCCGTCGCCAGTGGCGCGACCGGCACATCCGACGGACCCCTGTCTTCGGGCTCGCCAGGCGGGGACGCCGCCGGCAGCCGCTGGATCAGCGTATCCTCCTTCGTGCTCACACCCTGCAGACGCATGTCGGCAAGCGCTTCCACCATTTCCTGGGCACGTCCGAACCGCTGCTCGGGCGAAAACGCCAAAGCTTTCATGACCAGGTTGGTCAACGGCAGCGGCAAGTTGGGTGCGATTTCGCGAAGGTTCAGGATTCGGCCGGCGCGAATGTTCCCGATCAGGCTGATCTCGTGTGCGCCCTGGTAGGGTAGGCGGCCACACAGCGTCTCGAACATCAGCACACCCAAACCGTAGATGTCGCTGCGGTGGTCGCAGCGCCGGTGGATCACCTGCTCCGGAGCGATGTAGGCAAGGGTGCCCATCAGTCCGTTACCGCGGGTGATCGTTTCCATGTGCTCCGCGTTGGAGAGTCCAAAATCCATCAAAATGACCTGTTTCTTGTGGATTACACCGTTGGCCAGGGCCGCGATATCGCGCGAGGAGAATCGCCAGGCGGGCGATTGAAAGAGTGCGTCGTGCGTCAAAAAGATGTTGTCGGCCTTCAAATCGCGATGCAGGATGCCTTTGTCGTGAATGTAAGCCAACGCCTCGGCCACCGCCTCGAAGATGACGATCGCCTTCCGCCACGGCAGCGGGCCCTGCTCCGCCATCAGACGGCGCAAGGTGACGCCTTGCAACAACTCCATGCTGATGAAACCACGCCCATCGATTTCCCCGGTCTCGTAGACCTTCACGATATTGGGGTGTTTCAAACTCTTCAAGATCGCGGCTTCGCGTTGAAACCGACGCCGCAGTTCCTTTTTGTGGGTCAACTCGGGCGGAAAGGTCTTGAGCGCCACCGTGCGACGCCGCACCACGTTGCGGGCCCGGTACACGACCCCCATGCCGCCCTCACCCAAGAGGCCCTGCAACCGGTAGGGACCCAGATAGTGGGAGGAAATCCAGTGGGAAAAGCCACATTCGTTGACCGCACAGAACGTCAAAAACAGCCCGGCCCCGAACCAAATCCCCATCTGGCGAACCCCGGAATGGTGAAGTGTGGCCAGATCGACAACCAGATAGAGTGCCATCGCGGCAATGGTGGTACAGGCAAAGGTCCGCGAAATCGGCCCCGTCCTGCGCGGTAACAAATAGCGGTAGAGGCCCAGCAACAGCAGGAACAGGGCGATCCACTTGGCCGCGGTCCCCCAGGGATCCACCCGCGTCAGGTTCAAACCCATCTGGTGAAATGTCGCATAAACCGGGCGGATCAAGGGCCGATGGGCCGAGAGTTCCAGGGTCTGGCCAGGCGCTAGGCCGGCCAGCTCGGCGATTTCGCCCGTGGGGAACATCGCCCGCACGCGATAGGTTCCATCCTGGGCCAATCCAAAATGTACCTGATCGCCCAGCCCGTATTGGGCCTGGTTCTGCCCCGAGACGCCCACCTGCTGAAAGCCCACCAAACGCGATTCACCGTTGGGCTCCTCGCGGTAAAGCCAGACTCGCGTGCCGATCCCCTCGTAGTTGCCCGGGGTTCCGACGAGGTCGAACTTCAGGAACTGTCGGTCGTCGCGTACATTGTCGACGACCTTGATCGGTCCTTTGCCCTCGACCAAGATATCCAAATCGCCGTCTTGATCGAGATCGGAGAATTGAAACGGAACTCCGGGAATCTCCTCGGTCACCATCGAATCCAAATCCCGCCACCGCCCGTCACTCCCCCGCGAGAGGATGTGGCGTTCGTTTTTTCCGCCGATGTCGGTCATCAGGAAGATTTCCGCGTAGCCGTTGTGATTCAGGTCGCCCGCAACGACGATGTTGACACTGGGATAATTGAGTTCCCCGATCATGGTGGGAAAGTCGGCTGTGCGGTTCACGAAAAAGCCGGTACCGTCGTTGAACCAGACCTCCAGCTCGCTGCGAAAGATGATCAAATCCAGGTCACCGTCCATGTCCAGGTCACCGAGTTCGGCTCGACCATAACCGGCGCCCCAGGTCGCATCGAGGCCGGATTCCGCCGACATGTCGCTGAACACCCGATCGCCCTCGTTGCGGTAGACCAGCAGGTCGCTGGGCCGATATCCCGGCGAGATGGCGTCCAGGTCCCCATCTCCGTCGAGGTCTCCCCAGAAATAGGGCGTCGCCGAGTACGCAAACCGCACGTTCACGTCTTCCTCGAATCGATTGTCCTGGTTCCAGAGGATATAAGGATAGGCGATATTACCGACCATTCTCGCACAGTAAAGGTCCAAATCGCCGTCTTGGTCCAAATCGAAGATGCCCTGGAGCAAGCGCTGCTCGACTTTTTCGGTGTTGCCGAGGACGTTGGATGCAACCCATTGCGGCGCAACCCCCAATCGATCCGACACCACCAAACGCGGGTTTCGATTCGGCCAGGTCGTACTGGCCATCAATTCGACCCGATCGAAGTGGTCGACCTTGGCTGCATGCACCTGGGTGTAGAACCCGGAAGTGGATTCCTCCATCAGTGTCTGGTCGAGCACGAACTGACCACCGCCCAAGTTGATGTAACTCTGGACTTCCCGTTTTTGGGAGATCAGCAGGTCGGGTCGCCGATCCCCGTTGAGGTCCATCACGCGCGAACCGCTCTCGCGCTGGGTGAAGTGGGGCAGACCCGAAGGATGATCCAGCGACCTCAGATAGGGCGGATTGATCTGCGTCGGCGCGAGTATGTGGTTGTTACCCAAAATCCAAGGCTGGCCGGGCGTTTTTTCGGCGAAGTGCGACAAGGCGTTGGCCGAGGCGGAGAAGACGCGTTGCCATTGCCGCCCATCGTAGCGAATGATGGTCCCGCTGCTGCCGACCGCCAGGACCTCCTCGGGTCCGATCGCCAAAATATCCAACAGGGTCAGATTCACCGGTAAGTCGCGCCACCAGCGCCATGTCCCTTCGCTGTAAGAGGCCACCATGCCGTCACCGGCGATCCACACCGTTCCGTTCTCGTCCACATCGAGCGCGCGAAACCAATTGTCGGGCAAATCCGCAGGAGGTTCGATCATGCGCCAGACACCGTCGCGATACTCGGCCAGCATGCTGATGGTCCCGCAGGCCCAACCGGTATCGCCGTCGACCATGTGGATATCGAGAAAATTGAAGGACCGCTTGGTTTTTTCGGAGTAGGTCTGAAACCGTTCGTTGGGTTCGGCGACGGCCAGATACCAATCGTCGTCACCGAAATACAGAAGACGTCTGCCGTTGCCGGCCAACCACCCTTCCGTGGGCGAAACCATGTCCATGGCCTGGGGCCAGATTTGGGTGTCCGGCAAGGTGCGCCGAGTCCATTCCTGCCCATCGAAGCGCAGCAATTCCAGATGCTCACGAGGATCCCACCCATCCTCGTAGGGCGCCATGGGACACACCCAGAGCCGATCGGCCGGATCGACATCCATGACGAAGGTTCGCTTACACTCCAGGGGAAAACTGGGTTCCAATTGCCAGGTGCCATCTTGGTAACGGTAAAGCAGGTCCTTGGTGGGCGTCGTCGAAACGCCTCCGGCCCAGCCCCGCCCCCGGCTGTCGAAGACCATGCGCATTTTCCAACCGCCCAAGGGGGTCTCGCTATGGACGTACCAATCCAGGCGCGGCGTCACATCGGAGGCGGGCGAAAATCCAACCCCAAACACCAAACAACTCAACCAGGAAAGCCGAGCCGCGATCTCCCTAATGAGGTCAAGAGAAAAGTGTCTCACTTTCTGAAGACTCCGCATATGTGCGTGATTCGTCGGTTTCAACCACGTTCAGTTGGATGTGTCTGCAAGGGTGCAAACGCAACGCCATACATTTGCACCTACAATGACCTTTCTCGACCACTTCATGAATAGGCCTTCCACCCGTTCTTCAAAACCGTGAATCGTCTTTCCCATACGACATCGATGGCGGTCGGGAAAAAACGCCTGAATCGCATTCTCGTTCACGTCGACAGGTAGGGCCGAATATAGCCCCCGGTCGCTTGCCGGGGAAAACATGATGTAAATGAAAAAACACAAATCAAAACATGCGGTTTGAGGTGGCACCCACCATTGGAAAGCCTCTCCGCCAAGGCTTTCACACCATGAGGTGCCGTACTCCCGAAACCATCATGCCACGAAACGAGGGCTCGTGGGAGAGGAAAATGTGCTCAAAGCCCTTTCCACCGACGATCTGGTGAGCTCTGTAACGACATTGCGACCCGAGTCATGGGCACCCAACCGATTCGGGCGAAACTTCGGTCCAATGATCGGCACGCCCGCTTTCGGGAAATTCGACCGGCGGGGATCAGCGGAGCCGCAGACCGATCACCATGAGCAGGGAGAGAAAGGCCAGCGATACGCCCACGATCCACCAGCGATACGGATGCAGCTCGTTGGGCATGCGCTGAAATTCGCGCCCGGTGTTTTCGGTGTGCTGCTCTTCCTCGCTGGAGGGTTTCGGTGCCGGTTTGCCGTGAAAATTCACTTCGAGCACTTCCTGACCTTCCTGGCGCCGCCACTCGTAGAGCTTGACGTCGTTGTCGTCGTCCACGTCCACGAACACGATGCCCTCGCCTTCGAGTTCCAGGTTCTGGGGCATCACCAGGATGTGCATGGCCTCTTGGTCGGGAAGCAGGGGAATTTTGTAATAGTTACTGGCGTCGCTGGGATTGTAGGCGTGAATGCTGCGCACCATGACCTGCGTGCGACCCGGCCGGATGGGATAGGCGATGCCGGCGTGATCCTCTTCCACGCGAACCGTTTGACGAAGTGGCATCTGCCCGCGCCGGGTACTGACCTCGATCTCGCGATAGCCGGGCAGAAGCGGCCAGCGGAAAGTGGTGCCCTGGCGATTGAGGGTCCGCGGCGGGTCACTTTGGTTGTCGACATTGATGAACATGCCGATCTGGGCCGTCTGGCCTTCGGCGAAAAGGGCAAGCGAGCCGATCGCGGCGTTCAGGGGCAGATCTTCGGCCACGTCGTAGACGGTGATCTCGATGGGCTGCGCGGGATCCTGCACCGGGAGCGAATAGATGGCCCCGCCCTTGACCGCCTGAATCAGCAGGGTTCCCGGCTGAAACGGGTCTTCGTATTCGAAGGTGAAGGCGCCCTGGACATTTTGCTGGACGGCGACGGTTTCCATCGCATTCCCCAACCGCACCAACTGAACCGTGTCGGCCTGACCGTCACCGCCGTTGGTTCCGTCGACGAGCGATCCGTTCAGGGTCACGGCGGCCGACGCGAACGCGGACACCCACCAGATCGGAATCGCCAGGGCGATCGGTAGAAATCGCGGCCGGGTAGCGAAGAAGCGCATGCAAACCTCCAAAATCGACGGGCGGGAGCGCGTGAGGCCGAAAAAAATCCTCGGTCGGACGGCATCGTGGCGGTCCTCGGGAGCGAGCTACGAATCGCAGCGAAATCGAACATCCCGCCATCGGGGCCCTATTGTAGCGATGCCTTTGGGACCGGCCAACAAGAATCGTATCGAGGGTACGTCGGGACGCGTCATGAACCGGTGTGATACCGGACCGGTTCGGTCCAGATTTCGTTGACCACGCGAGGGTTAACCTGTAGATTGGGGACAAGTTCGAGGGCTTGGTCCCTCTCTGAAAAATGGAGTTTGTCGCAGCATGCAAGCAAAGATCATGATCCCGCTCCTGCTCATCGTCGGTGCCGTCGGATGGTTGGTCACCTCCAACCTTGCCGGTGCCAACTACTTCTACAAGGTAGACGAACTGCCTGCCCTGGGAGACAAGGTCTACAACATCGGTCTGCGCGTCAAAGGCCGCATCGTCCCCGGCAGCATTAAAAGCAAACCCAACGACCGTCCCGTCATTTTCACCATCCACGAGAACGATGTGGAGCTGGTGGTCCACTACATCGGCGAAGCGCCGCTTCCCGACATGTTCAAGGATCACGCCGAAGCCGTTGTCGAGGGCAAAATGCGTCGCGACCGCGTTTTCGAGGCCAATCACCTGCAAGCCAAATGCGCCTCGAAATACGAAGCGGGCCTCACCGAGGAAATGGTCGACGGCAGCTACCCTCAAGGTTCCGAAACCCCCGCCAACCCGCCGGCCGATCAAGTCTCCTCAACCCCCACAGATTCCGCTGAAGCGGCCAAAACCGCCGAAGTAGCCACACAGGCCGAACCAGAGCAATCTCAAGCGGCCAACTAAAAACGGGCGCCCCACCCCGAACTTCAGGAGCCGCCATCATCTCGGGAAGGCTGTCGCAGAGACGCTTCTTTTCACGCGGCCTTCCCTTTCGAACAAGCGGTGTGCTTGACCTTCGGGGCGGCTCGTTCTATGGTGCGCATGACGCGCCTTAGCCGGTTCTCTTTCGGAAGACCGTGCCCCAGGCGGGAGGACCTTCGCCGTCGATTCCAATCGATCCTCCCCCTACAACCCCCACGCACAACCAAGATTGGAGCCATCCATGGCCACACTCGGCAATCTAGCCCTCATGCTCGCTTTGGCGTTCTCCATTTTCGGCACCTTCGCCTCGCTGGTTGCGGCCAAGGCCGCCCGCGAGCGTTTTCGGCGCGCGGCCGTTCGCGCCTACGTCGCCACCACCTTTCTGGTGCTTTTCGCCGTCGGCGTCCTGGGTTACCTGCTTCAGATCGACGCCTTCCAAATCGCCTATGTCCAGGGCCATTCGAACGTGACCCTGCCCACCATCTTCAAGCTTACGGCCATTTGGGGCGGTAGCCAGGGATCCCTGCTCTGGTGGACCCTGATCCTGACCCTGTACAGTTGCGCCTTTCTGTTCCTGACCCGCAAGGCGCCGCGGCTGATGGTCTCCTGGGCCATGGTTTTCGTGGGTCTGGCCCTCGTTTTCTTTCTCGTGATCAACAACATCGTGTCCAACCCCTTCGTCCAATGGGGCGAAGTCATGGCCGACGGTCACCTCGCCACCATCACCCCACGCGACGGCAGCGGCCTCAACCCCCAGCTCCAGCACTGGGCCATGATCATCCACCCCCCGCTGCTCTACACCGGATATATCGGCTTCCTGTTCCCCTTCGCCCTGGCGCTCGGCGCCCTGATCACGCGCCTGGAGGGACGCACCTGGCTACCGATGATTCGGTCCTGGACGCTGGTCGCCTGGTTGATCCTCGGGGTCGGCATCATTCTCGGCGGCGCCTGGGCCTACATGGAACTGGGCTGGGGCGGATACTGGGCCTGGGACCCGGTCGAAAACGCCTCCTTCATGCCCTGGCTGTTGGCCACCGCCTTCATTCACTCCATCATGGCCCAGGAAAAGCGCGGCATGTTCAAGCTCTGGAACATCCTGCTGTTGGTCGGCGCCTTCCTGATGTGCATGTTCGGCACCTTCATCACCCGCTCCGGTCTCATTTCATCGGTTCACGCCTTCGCCGAGAGCGACATCGGCAATTACTTCATCGCCTACATCGTGCTGAATCTGGTACTGAGCCTGCTGGTGCTCGCCGTACGCCGCGATCAACTGGTGGACGACAACCGCTACGAGTCGGTGAGTAGCCGCGAAGTGGGACTGTTGTTCAACAACGTCCTGTTCGTGGTGCTGTGCGGCCTGACCCTGCTGGGTACCGTCTGGCCCATGATCACCGAGGCCGTCAACGGTGTGAAACGCGAACTGCGCCACGGCTTTTACAACACGGTCGAACTACCGCTGTTCATCGGCGTGATGGTCCTGATGGGCATCGGCCCGATCCTCACCTGGAAACGCACCAGCACGCGCCTGCTGCGCGAGCGGTTCCTGTGGCCCACCATTCTGGCCGTCCTGGTGTTGGTCGGACTCGTGGTCGTCGACAGAGGCCCCCTGATTTCCTCGCTTTCCTTCGCATCGCTGACCTTCGTATTGGCGACCATCGCCCACGAGTTCGCGGAAACCGTGCTTCGCCGGGCCAAGCGTGCCGGTGAATCGCTGCCGACCGCCCTGATTTCGGTGGTCAGCCTCAACAAACGTCGCTATGGCGGCTATGTCACCCACTTCTCGGTGTTCCTGATGGCCCTCGGCATCACCGGCTCGGCCTTCAATCACCAAGACAAGCGCGAGCTGGGTATCGGCGGCACCATGCAGGTCGGCGGGCACCTGTTCCAGGTGGAGCACATCGAAACCCGCGAAGAGCTGAACTACGTCACCTACACCGCCAAGGTGAACTTGATGGAGAACGGCAAGGTCACACGCACCTTCCAGCCCGAGCAGCGCTTCTACAAGGCCTCCGAATCACAGGCCTCGGAAGTGGATATCCAATCCACCCTGGTGCGCGACTACTACGTCGTCGTGGCCGGGCCCGCCCCCAACCATACCGCGGAACACCCGATCGGCGTGTTCCACGTCTACGTCAATCCACTCGTCGCATGGATCTGGATCGGCACCCTGTTCATGGTGCTCGGTACGGCCATCGCCTTCCTACCGGATCGGGTCCGCGCCACCGCCCGCACGACGATGCCCAGCACCGCGGAGGAAGCCGTATGACTTTGGCAGCCACTTTGGCCGTTTCCCTGACTATGCTCGCCTGGGTCGGGTACCCGCTCATCGCCAAAACCCAACGAACCAGGCTGGCCTCCGATCGCCAGATGAGCGAGCAACGCGTGCGTGCACTGCTGGCCTCGCTCGAAAAGCTGCGCGAGAACCGCGATGCCGGCAAGATCGCGGGGGATGATTTCGAAAACATCGAGCGCGGGCTGTTGCTGCAGTTGGCGAAGCTCTACCGCGAATTGGACATCGCCCCCTTGGGAAGCGAGACCGAAACCGTGGAGACCGACGACGAAGAAGGCGCCGAGCCCGTCAAACAGCCGCCCCAATGCGCATGCGGTGCACCCCTGCGCGATTTCTACCACTATTGTGCCAATTGCGGTAGAAAGGTCGCGGCTTGAATGGGATGATCTCTCCATTCGCACCGCCCGACGTGTCCGCGGCCCCCGGATCGGGTTGGCTTCATTCCGTCTTTGTCTGAATTTGAAATGGGCGATCGCCCTCGGATAACCTGTGACATTAAGCATTCAGTTTCATCAATTGACCAAACAGTTCGGCGAAACGATCGCGTTGTGGCGCGCCGAGGAACAATTCCATCCCGGCGATCGCATCTCCCTGTTGGGCCACAACGGTGCAGGTAAATCGACCCTGCTCCACATCCTGGCCACGCTGACCAAACCCACCTCGGGCACCGTCACCTGGCACCTCGACGGCGAGGCCTGCAGCGACGTGCGCCGTGTTCGCGCCCGTCTTTCGTTCCTCTCGCACGAACCCATGCTGTATCCCGACCTCACCGCCCTCGAGAATCTGCAGTTCATCAATCGACTGTACCGCCGCGGTTTGAGCGACAGCGAACTGGTGGGCCTGCTCGACCAGGTCGGCATGGCCATCCACAAGGATCGCCTGTTCCGCACCTGTTCGCGCGGCATGCAGCAACGCATCAGTCTGGCCCGGGCGCTGCTGCCCGAACCGGAGATGCTGCTGCTGGACGAGCCCTTTTCGGGGTTGGACGGCGAAGGCGTCGCCCGCATGAAGGACGTGTTCACCCGCGCCCATACCTGCTGGTTGATGGTCACCCACCACCTCCAACACGGCTACGAACTGGCCAATCGGTTCTGGATCATGAATCGCGGCAGGCTGGTGCACAGCCTCCACAAGAGTGACCTGAGCTACGAGGCCTATCTCAAACTGTGTCAGGGGTCGAAAATGGAGGCCAGAAACTCATGAGTCCGGTGGTTTCCGTCTTCTCCGCCATGCTCCACAAGGATTTGCGCCGTGAGCTGCGCTCTCGCGAAATCTTCATTTCCAGTTTTCTGTTTTCCATCATCCTGTTGACGGTCATCTACTTCGCCTCCACCTCCAGCGGCGTCAAGTACGAGCTGATGGGCGCCGGCGCCCTGTGGCTGTGCATCACCTTTTCCGGGACCATCGGCCTCAACCGCACCCATCAATCCGAAATGGTCAACAATTGCTATCGCGGTTTGATCCTGTCTCCGGCCGACGGCGGCTGGCTCTACCTGGCCAAGGTCTGCTCCAACTGGCTGCTGCTGTCGGCGATGGAAGTCCTGCTGCTGCCGCTGATCGCCCTGTTCTTTCACGTGGACCTGCTCCAGAGCCCGGGTTGGTTGGCCCTCAGCCTGCTGCTGGGTACCGGCGGTTTCGTCGCGGTGGGCACCCTGGTGGTGGTCATCACCGCGAATACCCGAATGAAGGACGTGCTGTTCCCGGTCGTCCAACTTCCGCTGGTTGTTCCGGCACTCATCGCTGGGGTAAACTCAACCGAAGTCGCCCTACGCGGGCAATCGCCGTGGAATTGGATTCAATTCCTGCTCGCGCTCAACGTAGTGTTCCTTTCGGTCGGTTTCCTCCTATACGAATTTTTGCTCGAGGAATGAGAGGAATGACATGAAACTATCCATCAAAGATCTGCTGATCTTCACCCTGTTGACGGTGACGATGGAGTTGGCATTGATTTGGGCCCTGCAGATCGCGCCGCCGGATCGGATGCAAGGTGACGTTCAACGCATTTTCTACTTTCACCTCGGCAGCATCTGGCCAGGTTTCCTGGCGTTTTTCTACGTCATGTACGGGTCGGCCCGCTACTTGGCGGGAAGGGATCTCCACTGGGACCGCAAATCGCTGGCCTCCGGCGAGATCGGCCTCGTGTTCTGCACCATCGTGCTCACGACCGGCCCGATTTGGGCCAAGCCCACCTGGGGTGTCTGGTGGTCATGGGATGCGCGCCTGACCTCGACGGTCGTCCTGTGGCTCATCTTCCTGGGTTACATCAACCTGCGCCATTACATCGACGACGAGAGCAAGCGCCCGCGGATCAGCGCCATTTTGGGGATCGTCGGAGCCTGCGTCGTGCCGTTCGTGTACATGTCCACCCGCCTGTTCGAGACCCAGCATCCCAAACCGGTCATCATGGGCGACGAGGACAGCGGCATCAAGGATCCCAACATGACCATCGCGCTCGTGCTGGCCATGGCCGCCTTCACCCTCCTCTACATTTGCCTGTGGCGCATCGCCGTCACGCAGTTCCAAGCCCGGGACAGACTGGACAAGCTCAAGACCCGCCTGTCTCTCCTGGAAGACGAATATTGAAGCCACGAAACCGATTCCCGGTGAACGTGCCGACCCGAGAGGTATCACAGTGGAAAGCAACATGAGTTATCTGGTGGCCGCCTATTCGGTGGTGTGGGTGGTCGTCAGCATTTACATCTTCACCCTGATCCGTCGCAATCGCGACCTCGACAAAACGGTGGAAACGCTCGAGGCCCGCATCGCGCGCCTGGAGAGCGAAGGACTCGATCGCACCGAATGACGCGAACGCCACCGCGCGGGCCAGGCCGCATTCGAACCGAGCCGACGGGCACACCCGTTTCGGAACCGGTTCGAGGCCCCTTGGGCAGCGGCACCCCGACGCCCACCTTCAATCCGGGAGGTCCTCCTTTTCATGACCATGACCATTCATTTCGAAACACACGGCGAGGGTCCGCGCGACATCGTGATCTGCAACGGCTTGAGTCAGAGCTGCGCCAACTGGCGCGGCATCGCCCGCAAAAACCCCCAATTCCGCTGGATTCTCTTCGATGCCCGCGGCACGGGTAAATCACCCATGGGCCAGACGCCCTATCACATCGACGACCACGTCACCGACGTGCTGGACGTGCTGGACGCCGCCGGGGCCAAGAACCCCCTGTTGATGGGCTTCTCCCACGGCGGGCGCATCGCCCTGCGGGCCGCGGCCGAGCACGGCTATCGGTTTCGCGGACTGCTCCTGGTCAGTACCGGCGCCGGGCAGACCACGTTGCGTCAGGCGCACGTGCGGTCCTGGTACGAGTCGCTCAAGAGCGGCGGCGTGCGGGCCATGGCCTGGACCTCGTTACCGACCATCGTCGGCATCAAGATACTCGACCGCTTCCAGGATTGGGACCTCCTGGTCAAGGGCACGGTTGCCCGCAACAACGAGGAAGGGTTGCTGGCGCTGTTCCAAGGCATGTTCCGCTACCCCTCGGCCCAGGTGGACGCGGCCTCCATTCGACTGCCCACCCTGGCGATGCGCGGCGAGGAGGACCCCTTGGTGCGGCCGACCGACCTCGACGATCTCGTGAAATGGATCGACGGGGCCCGGGGCGAAACCGTGCCGCAAACCGGTCATACATTGCCGCTGGAAGAACCGGAAGCGTTTATCGCCCACATCGATCGGTTTTATGAAGAACTGGATCAAGGTGAATAAATGGCGTCGGGATTTCCCAATAAATGGTTAAAATTTTTGGAAAACAGCCGTTAACCCAATATATAAAAGGGTGACGCCGTTGGTTGCGGCCGCTTCGCAATTGATTTACAATCGCCGCTTCGTTTATTTCGTTCCGCCTTGATTGGGGGCTGTGTGGCTTTTTGGAAAATATTCGGCAAAAAAAAATCACCCCAGGACCTGCTTGCCGCGGGTGACCTCAAAGGTGCCCTGAAAGGATTTCAGGTCGTCCTGAAGCAAAAAAAATCCTTTGACCCGGCACTCGTGATCCAGGTTGCGGGCATCCACACCAAACTCGGCAATCTGGAAGAAGCCAAGAATTGCTACATGAAGGTCGGCGAACACTACGGCGATGCCGGATTTTTCAACAAAAGCGTCGCGGCCTTCAAAAAAGCGCTGAACCTGTTTCCCGAGGACCAGGGCATTCTGGACAAGTTGGCCTCCTACAACGATAAAGTTCCCAAGTTCATGATCGACGAGAAGTTCCTGCGCAAGATCAATCGCTGGGAAGAAGAGGCCAACCAGGCCGGCGATGTGGATGTCGACTTCGACGACCGCTTGGACGGCGAAGATGCCTTGGATGGCGACGGCCTGGCGACGATTACCGACATGTCCGACGAACCCCCTTCCCTGGAAGACCCCACCGACTTCGTGCGCCACCGCGACGCACCCATCAACGGTGCGGCTGAAGAAGCGGGCATCGCCGATCCCAACCAGTCCGGTATGGACATCGACATGAGCTTTCTGGGCAACGAAGGCGACGACACCTTCGACGTCGACGACGAAACCATGGATCAGACGTTCGACAACCCGGATATCGACATGGATTTCAATCCCGTCAACGAGTCACCCGAGCCGGAAGTCACCCCGGTGATGGATTTGATTCCGCCCAGCGACGAGGACGACGCGATTCTCGACGTATCCGCCGCGGAGCTGCCCCCGATCGTCGAAGAAACACCGTCGATTCCCATCGATCTTCCCGAGGACAGCATCCCCGAAGACGACATCGCCCAGCGCGCGGCCCACGAGCCCAATATCGAGGATACCGGCAACCGCATGGTGTTCAAGTCGCGCATCGAAGACGAAAAACCCAAGGACAACGGGCAACAGCAGTTCGACAGCGTCGACGATGCCCTCGACTCGCTGTTCGGCGGCGATGACGAAGAAGAGGGTGGTCTTTTCGGTGGGCTGGGCGCCGCCGAACCCGAACCGGCACCCGAACCCGAACTAGCACCCGAACCCGAGGCTTCGGAAGCGCACGCGGAGCCCGAACGCGTGCAACCCGCGGAGCCCGCACCCGAGTCGGTAGCTGCCGCAACCGCCGTTCCCGTGGTGGGCAATACCGATGAAAGTGTCGACTTCACCGCCGGGGAACTGCACTTCCTCGAAGAGGAAGACGATTTCGTCAACCCCTTCGATGCCGCCAGCGACGAGGAGAACCAACGCCATTGGGCCCTCTTCCGCACCATGCCGAAAGAAGTGTTCACCGCCTTCGTGGTCGCGCTGGACATGAGCGAGTACGAACCGGATCAGTACCTGATGAAACAGGGCGACACCGGAGCCGAGATGTTCCTGATCTCGGAAGGTGAAGTGGCGGTGGAAATCGAAAAGAGTGGCGAGGTCGCCACGGTCGCCAAATTGGGTGAGGGCGACTTCGTCGGCGAGGCCTCCCTATTGACCGGCGCGCCGCGCAACGCCTCTGTCAAGGCCTTGGCCCCCACGACCTGTCTAATCCTTAAAGGTCACGATTTAAACCAGTTAACGGAAGATCATCCCTCGGTTATGGAATCCATCAAATCGATTTACTATACTAGGATTAGGCAAAATGCCTCACGCTTCAGACAAAACGCCGAGGAATAAGGAAGAAAATATGGCAAAAATCGTGGTTTACGGTGACCCAGTTCTAGAGAAAAAAGCCGAGAGGGTCGACGTTTTCGATGAGGAACTCACGCGCTTCATCGCCGACATGCACAAAACCATGATCAAGGCGCAAGGCGTGGGGTTGGCCGCACCACAGGTCGGTGTCAGCAAACAGATCTGTATCGTCGACCTCTCCGTGGGCGAGAACCCCGACGAACTGCACATTTTGATCAACCCCGAGATCGTCGAAGCGGACGGAGCACAAAAAGGGGAAGAGGGCTGTCTCAGCTTCCCAGAAATCGTCACCGTTGTGGAACGACCCAATCACGTGATCGTCCGAGCCCAAAACCTGGCCGGCGACCCCTTCGAAATCGAGGCCGAAGGGTTTTTGGCACGCGCCTTCTGCCACGAGATCGATCACCTCAACGGGGTCCTTTTTACCGAGCGCGTCTCGAGCCTCAAGCGCAACATGATTAAAAAGAAAGTCAGCAAACGCGTCAAAGCGGGAACGTGGGAATAGATGAAGGTCGTATTCATGGGAACGCCCGAGTTCGCGGTCCCCGCCCTTCGCCAACTGAACGAAACACACGAAGTCCAGGCGGTCTTTTGTCAACCCGACCGCCCCAAGGGCCGGTCCAAACGTCCGGTGCCCTGCCCGGTCAAGGCCGCCGCCCTGGAACTGGGCCTGCCGGTCCATCAACCCAAGCGGGTTCGCGCCCGCAAGTGGGTCTCGATCCTCACGGACCTGGCGCCGGACCTGATCGTGGTCGCGGCCTTCGGTCAAATCCTGCCCCAATCCGTGCTGGACATTCCGACCATCGACTGCATCAACATTCACGCTTCGCTGTTGCCCCGTTGGCGAGGCGCCTCTCCCATTCACCATGCGATCCTGGCGGGCGACGCCAAGACCGGGGTGGGCATCATGCGGGTCGAGCTGGCACTTGACGCGGGGCCCGTCTACAGTGAAGGCGAGATCGCCATCGACGACGACACCACGCGCGAACAACTGGAAGTGGATCTGGCCCAATTGGGTGCCGACCTGTTGATCGAGACGATCCCCAAAATCCCCGAAACGGAGCCCAGGCAACAGAACGAGGACGAGGTGACCTACGCACCCATCATCGAGAAGAGCATGGGTTACCTGGATTTTGCGCGGGCCACGGCACGCGAGGTGTTCAACGGCGTGCGCGCGTTCAGCGGATGGCCGGGCAGCTATTGTCGGTTCGCGGACCAGCCGTTGAAGCTGGTCAAGGTTCGCCCGCTCGACGATTCGGCTCGGCTCGAGGGTGCGGCGGCCGAGCCGGGAACCCTGGTCGAAGTCACCAAAAAGAAAATGGTCGTGGCCTGCGCCGAAGGCACCCGGCTGGAAATCCTGGAACTTCAGCCGTCCGGGAAAAAAGTCATGCCGGCGCACGCCTTCATCAACGGGCACAAGACCAAGGTCGGCGATCGCCTGGAGCCGATGTAACCCGAAGTGGCTACCCCCGGGCGGGAGTCCGGGTTGATTTCGGGAAGGAAACAACGCGGAGCAAACCGGCCCGAAGAGCCCGCATGCGCGCAAGCAACGCAAAGCCTGTAGGTTGGCCCGCTGGGCCGACGCGTCGAAGCAACCCAAGCAACAGCAATCAATTGCGCCAAAGAGCAAAGCCGCCCTTTTCCCTCACGATCCTCATCGAAAGCCGCGAGGTCCAAGGTTCCCGCATCGCGAGCGGGGCCTAAGGCCTGTAGGTGGAGCAGCTTGCTCCACCAATCGAAGCAACGTAGGCAACAGAAGGGAGTTACGCCAAAGAGCGAAGCCGATTTCCTCCCTCGAGCTACGCCAGCGAAGCCGTATGGTCCAAATTTCCCGCATCGCGAGAGCGGGGCGTAAGACCTGTAGGTTGGCCCGCTGGGCCGACGCGTCGAAGCAACCCAAGCAACAACCATCAATTGCGCCAAAGAGCAAAGCCGCCCTTTTCCTTCACGACCCTCATCGAAAGCCGTGAGGTCCAAGGTTCCCGCATCGCGAGCGGGGCCTAAGGCCTGTAGGTGGAGCAGCTTGCTCCACCAATCGAAGCAACGTAGGCAACAGAAGAAACTTACGCCAAAGAGCGAAGCCGATACTATCCCTCGCCGCGTGCCATCGAAACAACCTTGCACTCATCGAAATCGATCATCGAGAGATCTAGAGGCCCGACGTCTCTGCTTCGCTCTTTTTCCACTCGACCATGCGAAGCGTAGGCCGCTTCGAAGTGTCGGGCTGGCAGCCCAACCTACCAGGCACGACAAATCTCTCGGCATCCGGTCACCCCAAGCGGATTTGTTTCTAGGGAGCATCGAACCAAAGGGCACACCCAGCTCGATTCCTAGATAGAAACAACTCGAAGTTAGCAGATTCGGGGAGCCCTGCAATCTATGTGGGACGTCGGGCACGGCGATACCGGCCGCGCTCGCAACACATTCCGACTTCGCTCTCTAACGTTTCGTATCTGCGCAACCTTGATCGCTTCGACGAGTCGGGCCAGCGGCCCAACCTACTGCCGTGCCGACCCTCAAAGCTTGCGGGGGCTCCTCACATGGATCGCTTCGAAATGTTCAGCCGACGGCTGAACCTACCGGGCGCGACGCATCTCTCGGCATTCGGGGACTCCGAGTGAATTCGTTTCTAGAGAGCCGCGAACCAGCGGGCACACCGCAAACCAAAAACGGGGGCCGAAGCCCCCGTTTTCGATGAAATCATGTCGATGGCGAACTCAGCGAATCGCGCCCGTCACGGGGAACAGGTTCATGCGTTCCACGGGCATTGGCGTTTGCAGCCCATCACCCAATTCCAGCCAGATCTTCCCGGCAAGGAACGGATCGATGACCGTGGGTGTGCCCTGCAAGCCCAGGAACAGGAACGAGAAGGCCTGGGTCTGCATTTCGACGGTCGAGCCTTCGGACGGATCCAAAAGGGAACCGTGGCCGGCGTTCTCGAAGAGATAGAGACCGGAGCCCAGATGCGGCGCGGGGACTTGGGTCAAACCAGGAAGCGCCGTGTTGGCCGCCACTTGAGGCGCGCCGACCGCCAATGCGAGATCGGTGGTCGCCGAGTTGGGAATGACGGGATCGTCGAGCGTCATCTGCAGCAGGACAGTGGTCGGCGAACCGTTGGCATAGTTGCCGGTGGCCGCGTGCGGACCGTAGTTGAAGCCGTCGGCGTCGTCGACGATCGTCTGTGCGACCAGGAAGTACAGTTCGGCCAGGAACGAACCCGGCGGAATACCGAAACCGGCCAGCCCCGCCTCGATGAGCGGACCAAACTGTTGCGAATTGCGGAACAGGCTGCCGAAGCGACCACCGGAGTTGTTGAACACCGCCAGTGAGACGTTGGGCTCGGTGGTCACGAAGTTCACACCGGCCACGCCGCCCAGGGACTGACCCACGTAGGTCAAACCGAAGGGTGCGACGTCGCTGGCCCCGTCGCCGTTGAAATCGGCGCCGCCGCTGGAGAGCATCCGCGTCAGGTAATAGAGGTTGCTGGTCGTCTGCCGGAAGTTGTCCCGCGTCTGAAGCAGGTTGGTGAGGTTGATGAAATGGGTGCCGGAAGCATCGGGAACGCCATCGGGTCCCGGTTCGCCGGTTTCGTTGTTGACCACATCCAGGTTGTCGGTCAGCTCGCCGTGCAGCCAGATATCGATGCCGATCACACCGATCCCGTTGCTACAGGGCCCGTTGGCCAACCCGAACATGTCCTCCTTGAACCGGGTGATCCCGTGCTCGAAGATGAGCGCCGGTGAAGCGCCCTGGGCGCCCAACGGCATACAAGCCAGGAAGGGCACGGACATCGTGGCGCGTTCGACCGGCAGACCGTCGGCACCGATTTGGAACGGCTCGGTCAACGGGTTGCCTATGTAACGCGGCGCCTCGAAAGTGCCCATATAGATCGCGCCGATGCTTTCGTGCGGTACGAAGCCGGCACCGATCAAGTTGAAAAAGGCATCGACGGCCGCGGTCCCCTCGATCGCTGTGGTGATGGTGGCCACGGGTTGAGCGGATTGGGCCTTTTCACGGATCTTGGGAAGGGTGTCGAACAACGGTTGGGTGGTGAAGGCGAAGACCAGCGGAATGAAGACCCGCTGGCGACCGGTCACCCCTTCGGCCGCCTCCCACAGCGGCTGGAAGGATTGGCGCAGGGGTTCCAAGGCCAGAGCGTTGGCGTCGGGAAGCCCTTCCACCGTCGACCGTCCCTCCTCGTCCACCAAGGGCACGGTGTTGCGCGTCAGGATGGTCGCCGCCTGGGCCTCGACGGCGAACCCTTCGCTGTTGTCACCGATCACGCCATCGGTCACCACGACCAAGTGGGTGCGGCCGGGTTGCAACGGCAGGATGGGACGGGCCAGCACCGTGGCGTCGCCGGTGGTCTCGTCGGTGGAGATGTCGAAGGTCACCGGACGAATGGGGTTCACCGGTTCGCCGGCAGCGGCTCTCTGAAAATCTTCGAGGTCGACGACCAGAACGGTTTGGCTGTTGACCGTCTCGGGCCGAATGCCCCCTTCGAAGGGAATGATGATCGGTCCCGAGGTACTGAAACCGGAAATCGTGTTGATCTGCGCGACAAGCGCGTCGATGCCGGGATCCCCGAGCGAGGGAACGGCGTTTTGACCGGTTGTGGGGTCTCGCAGAAGATCGTTGGGCAGGGGAATCTTGGTGGGATCACCCGATGCGGGATCGAAGCGAGCGAAAGTGTAATCGGTAAAAATCTGGCGGGGTTGCAGCTCCACATCTTCATCGTCATTGGAGCAGCCCACCATAGCAAGTGCAGCAAGGGCCAGCAATACGAGATGCCAGAAACGCAAGCTCATAGAACACTCCAAAAATAATAGATCCAAATATCTCAATCGCCTGGGGGAGAATGAGCTTTGATTCAGAATATTTCCATGTGGGGAACCACTATAACGCATGGCCCCCCGTGACACAACAATTCCCGCCGATTTTACTATTTCCTCGATCCCCGACCTGGCTGTCCAACCCCACCTGGGAACGGTGATTTTCGGCGGGCTTCACGCATCGCCGCAGCCACCCTCCATGTGGTTTTTTCCTAGGAATCGATGCCAGGTCCTGCGGGCGGGCGTCGAGATTCGACCCTCTCGATTTCGTTCATCAACCCGTTTAAAACAAGAAACTTATAGTATCACTAACACAACGCGAGAATCTCGTGGGACGCCAGCCCTCAAAGCTCCTCTCGCGGCGGCTCCACCGGCAGCCTGATGCGAAAAGTGGCCCCACCGAAATTGCCGGCCGGTTCCAGCACGAGCTCCCCTCCGATCTCCCGCAACGTGTTGGCCGCGTGATGGAGACCCGAGCCGTGGCTGTTCGATTTGGTGCTGAACCCGAACTGAAAAATTTTTTCCCGCAGGGTTTCCGGCACGCCGGGTCCGCTGTCGGACACGCGCACCACGAGGTCCTCTCCCTCGCGATCCCGTTGGACCTCGATCGCGATTCGCTTGCCGGGCCCGGTCTGGTTCATCATCGCTTCCTCGGCGTTGTGAATGATCTGGGTCAGCGCGTGCAGCAAGCGCGCCTTGGGCACCTGCACCGCACCTTCGTCGTGTACCCGCACGTCCACCTCGATACCCAGGACCTCGAACGCCTTGCGAAAGGGGCCCAAGGCCTCTTCCATCAGTTCGCCCATCTCCACCGGCTGAACCACCGCGGCGGCTCCGATGTACTCGCGCTGGGAGAGGATCTCGTTGCGAACCAGGCCGATGGCGTTTTGAATGCGCTCCAGCTCGTGGCGCACCGCCACATCTTCCCGTTCGAGCGCGCTCTCGATCTGTTTCAGGTAGCGACACAAATCGCCGGCCTTGCCCTCTGCCAACCAGGCCTCCAAACGATCCCGCTGCTCGTCCAATAGGGCGTTGACCCGGGTCAAGCGTCCTCGCGAGGACCGATCGAGCAGGGACACGAGCTGTTCGCCCGACACCGACAGGCTGTTGACCAGGTTGCCGATATTGTGAACCACGCCGGCCGTGACCTCGGCCACGCCGGCCTCGCGCGCCATGTGCAGCATCTTGCCGCGCGCCATTTCCAGTTCCGCCGTTCGCTGGCGAACCAATTGGGCCAGCTTGCGGTTGTGGCGCTTGATCGCGAGTAGGCGCCACTGAATACCGCCCACCATCGAAGCCAGGGCGCTGAGCACCACCAGAGAGCGGAACCAGGGTTTGTGCCAGAACGGCGGCTGGATCGTCAGGCTCAGGCCGGTACCCAGCTCGTTCCAGGTGCCGTCACTGCTGGTTCCCCGAACCCGAAAGACATAACTCCCTGGCTGCACGTTGGTGTAATGGGCCGAATGATCGCCGTCGGTGTGGATCCAGGTTCGGTCAAACCCCTCCAATCGATAGGCATAACGGTTTTTTTCAGGATGCCGATAATCGAGCGCGGCAAAGTCGAACGAGAAAAAGTTTTCCGCGTGGCGCAGGGAAATGGGCACATAGGCATCGTTCGCGCGGTACAGCCAGCGCTCGTCGGAAAAGACCTTGAAGGCGGTCAGCACGATCGGCGGCGTGCCCGGACGCTTGATGATCTGAGACGGATAGAACGCCGTCAACCCCCGTAAGCCGCCGAAATAGAGTCGCCCGTCATCCGCACGAAACGCGGATCTCAAAATGAACTCGTTACCCTGCAGCCCATCTTCGAACTGGTACGACTGAAAGCTGTTGTCGTGAGTATCCCAGCGCAACAGGCCCTTGTTGGTCGCCAACCACAGCTCGGAGCCGTCGCCCAACAGCATCGAACGGATATTGGCGTTGGGCAGGCCAAAGTCCGCGGTAAAGCGTTGAAATCGACCGTCGCCTTCGTGTCGATTCAATCCGTTTTCGGTACCGACCCACACCCTTCCCTCGCGGTCCTCCAGAATCGAGGTGACGGAGGCGTTGCTCAAGGTCCGCAGATCGTCGCGTTCGTGGCCGTACCGAGCGATGACGCCCTTTTCGGGATGCAGGACATTCAAGCCATCGCTCACCAGCCCGACCCAGACGGTGCCATCGGAGTGTGGATAGAGGTAGTAGGCTTCGGGACCGCCGAGACCTTCCGGGTCGTTGGGTTTGGGTAGAAATCGCTGGAACCGTTCGGATTCCGGAAGGAAACGGCATACGCCGTTGCGGGTTCCCAACCACAGGAGGCCGTCGCGGTCGACGGTGAGTACACTCACCACGTCATGGCTCAGGCTTCGCGGATCGTCGGGGTCGTGGCGATAGTGCGCGAACCCCCGCTTCTCCGGAAGCCAGCGCTGTACGCCGCCGTAATAGGTACCGAACCAGAGTTGGCCGCGACCATCCTCGGCGATACTCATCACCTGGTTCTCGCTCAGGCTGTCCGGATCCTTCGGGTCGTGGAACAGGTGCTCGAAGCGATTGGCGCCAGGAGCCATGCGGTTCAAACCCGACAGGGTACCCACCCATACCGCACCCTCGCGATCGTGGATGATCGAGCGCACGCGATTGTTGGTCAGGCCTCCCGATTCGGTGGGACTGGAGCGGTAGAGGTGAAACGGCATCGGATCCACCTCACTCTTGCTCAAGCCGCCGAGGTAACCACCGACCCACATGACCCCCGATCGATCGAACAACAGCGAGAGAATGTTGTCGGTCTTGATGCTGAACGGGTCCAGGGGATCGGGAGTGAAGCTGGTGAACCGCCGGCGGTCCGCGTCGAAACGGGCCAGCCCTCCGCTCCGCGTGCCGATCCACAGCCGCCCCTTGGGACCTTCACTAATAATGTTGACCCAATCGTCGCTCAAGCCGAGATCGTCCTCGGCCTGAAAACGATGGAAGCCGCGGCCGTCCGGCAACATGCGGTGAAGTCCGTCACTGGTACCCACCCAAATGTCCCCTTTCCCGGTGACGTGGATGGCGCGCACCCCCTCGTTGCTCAGCGATGTGGGATCGCCGGGATCGTGACGATACGAAAGCCAAGCCCCGGAAGCGCGGTCCAATCGATGGAGCCCGCGGCTGGTGCCGATCCACACGTAGCGGTTCCCCTGGGTGGCCACCGCCCGCGACCAATTGGTATTCTGGTTGGCACGCAGGGCTTCGGGCACACCGAAGCGGCGGGCCGCGCCCGTCCGGGGGTCGACGTGATCCAGACCGCCGCGAAACGTGGTCAACCAGATCTCGCCATCCTCATCGAGTGCCAGCGCGGAAACGCTGGGATGGGAAATGGTTTCGGAGTCATCGGGATCACTGAAAAAAGACTCGAACCGGTTGCGATCCGAGTCGTAACGATTCAAACCGTGGTCGGTTCCGATCCACATATGGCCCTCGCGATCTTCGACCAGGCACAGCACCGTATTGTGGCTGAGTCCGTCGGTCGTGTCCAAGGTCAGGCGGTACTGACGGAAACTGTAGCCATCGTAGCGGTTCAGGCCGTCTTCGGTACCGATCCAGATAAAACCCTCGCGGTCCTGCAACAACGCGTACACCGTGCTCTGGGACAGGCCTTGCTCCGTGGAAATCCCGGTGAACCGGAGTTCGTCGAACGGGACCGACCAGGAAGCGCGCGGCTGGCCCCAAAGCGGCTGCAGGGCACACCAGGCCCACACTGCCACGAACAACCCGGACCAGCGTGCCGATCCCGAATTGGACATCACCAAATTCATCAGCAAGCAACCTTGTTTCAGCAAGTTACGGGGTATGGCGCTTCATTCGACTACGCTGCGGATCCATTCTCGAGCGGAACGACCAAAACGCCGGCAGGTTTGAAGAGAGATTTTTGGCGGCGATCCGTGATCAACTGAATCCCGTGCTCGAGCTGCTGTTGGCAATCGATGGCCTGGATTCAAGCAAGGAAGCCATATATTTGTTCGGAATATTTATTCTCGAATTGAAATTTGCCATTTTTCCAAATGTCGCTCGGTTTAGATTACGTGATCCCATGCTAAAGATCCAGTTCGGAATCCACAGGCACCATGGGGGCAGCCGGTCGCGCTCGATGCTCCCCGCCCGGTGGACGGTGGCAGCCGCCAGGTCATCGGGCGCTGCGGGGGCCGGGATCGCGACCATGACTACCCACGGATTGGCCGAAACCGGGACCGGTGGTATGATGCGAGCCAGTCGCGCGCCTCGCGTGCGGCGGCCAGAACGATCGGACCATGAGGTGGGCATGAAGTTGAGATCTTTGGAGAATGTGTTGATTGCCGGTGCCATCACGGTCGTGGTCGGTCTGACCATTCTCGCCCTCTACGCCTATATGAAGGGTTCCTGATTCGGTTCCGCCGCAAGGCTTGCCGAAGGTACCCCGGAGTGCCGGCAACGAGCATCGTCTTCGAGGAGAAACCATGCGCTTTCCGCGTCTGAGTCATACCGCCAAGTCCGCCGGTTGAGCGGCCAAGATTCCGCCCAAGGTCTTGGGTGACATTTTTTCCGCGATTCCTCCCAGCGAGGACCCCAACCTGTTGGTCGGGTTCTCGGGTCACGAGGACGGAGCCGTCTACCGGCTCGATGGGGATCGTGCGCTCGTACAGACGGTGGACTTTTTCACCCCGATCGTCGACGATCCCCGCGATTTCGGCGCCATCGCCGCGGCCAACGCGCTCTCGGACGTGTACGCCATGGGTGCGCGGCCCCTGACCGCCCTGTCCCTGGTATGTTATCCCTATAAAAGCATGGACATCGAGATCCTGACGGAGATCGTGGCCGGAGGTGCCGAGAAGGTGTGCGAGGCCGGTGCCCTGGTGGTCGGCGGTCACAGCGTCGGCGATGCCGAAATCAAATTCGGTTACGCGGTCACGGGCGAGGTGCACCCGGATGCGGTATGGCGCAATCAGGGCGCCCGACCCGGCGATCGACTGGTGTTGACCAAGCCGCTCGGAACCGGCGTCCTGACGACCGCGGTCAAACAGGACAAACTCCCGACCGACCTGCTGACGGAACCGATCGCGGAAATGAAACGCCTGAACCGCTACACGGCCGAAGCGGCCCGTGACCTGAAAGTGCATGCCGCCACCGATATCACCGGTTTCGGCCTACTGGGGCATCTCTACGAAATGGTCTCCCCCAACCGGCTGGGTGCGCGCGTGCAGTGCGACGCCTTGCGCCTGTTCGAGGGGATCTGGGAAGGCATCGAGGCCGGAGCGCTGACGGGCGCGCACCGCACCAATCTGGAATACATCGAGACCTACACCGTACCGCGCACTGCCGCCTTCACGCGCTATGAAAAAGCGGTACTGGATCCCCAAACCAGCGGCGGTCTGTTATTCGCGTTGCCCGCCGATCAGGCCGACGTCCTGATGGGGCGTCTGGAGGCGTCGGGACACCGGCCTTCACTGGTCGGAGAAATCACCGACACGCCCGAACTCACATGCTGCTGATCCGACGTCCTGGATTCCGGAATCTCCACGGAGGAACCCATGATCTATTGTTTGTTTTGGTTGTCCCTGACCGCCCTCCAACCGCCGTCGAAGGGAGCCGCCGTCCCCATGCCGAAAATCGATGAAGCCCAGGCCGCGCGGTTCGCCGAGCTCGCCCTGGCCTGCGTTCACCGCGAGTATCCCAACAAAATCGCCCATGTGATGAACGGCGACGGGGACGCCCTCCCGCCTCGCCAATTACACCCCGTCTTCTACGGCTGTTTCGACTGGCATTCCTCCGTACACGGCCACTGGCTGTTGGTGCGCCTGCTCCGCCAGTTCCCCGAGGCCGCTTTCGCCCCCCGCATCGAAGCCGCATTGGACCGCAGCCTTACGGCCGAGGCCATCGCCGGTGAGGTCGCCTACTTCAAGGCCAAGGGTCGCACCGCCTACGAACGCCCCTACGGGCTGGCCTGGCTGCTCCAGCTTTCCACCGAACTGTTCGAGTGGAACGACCCCCGCGCCAAACGCTGGCACGCCCACCTACGCCCACTCGAAGAAATCGTGGCACATCGATTCAGGTCCTGGCTGCCCAAGTTGTCGCACCCGATTCGCACCGGCGAACACAGCCAGACCGCCTTCGCCTTCGGCCTGGCGCTGGACTGGGCCCGCGCCACGGGAGATTCGAGACTGGCCGCGTTGCTCTATGAAAAATCGCAGGCCTTCTACCTCGAAGATCGCGACGCTCCCCTGGCCTACGAACCCTCCGGCCAGGATTTCCTTTCCCCCGTCCTGGCCGAAGCCGACCTGATGCGCCGGGTCCTCGACGCCAAGGCCTACGCGGGCTGGCTGACGCGCTTCATGCCGAAGCTGGCCCAACGGTCCGGTGCCGATTGGCTCCCGGTCGCGGTGGTGACCGACGCAAGCGACGGGAAACTGGCCCACCTCGACGGCCTGAACCTCAGCCGCGCCTGGATGTTGGAAGGCATCGCCGCGGGTTTGCCCCCCAAGGACAGCCGTCGCGAACCCTTGCTCGCCGCGGCTCGCAGCCACCGCACCGCCGGGCTGGCCTCGGTCACCGGCGAGCACTACGAGGGTGGCCATTGGCTGGCGAGTTTCGCCGTGTATCTGGTCACCACCCGCGGGTATTGATCCGAAGTTGCCGAATCGGGGTTTCGCAACGCGGAAGAGAGACGTTTTCAGCCCGAGTCCCGAACCCAGCCGCAGCTACAGAAGTCCCTGCCGTTTCGCTTCATACCAGACGAAAGGTGACAGTTCCTTCAGCGTTTCTTCATCCCTGCCACGCACGTAACGCGAAAAGTGCTTGGCTCTCATTCGATTGTGTTCGGCACTGTTCAATTTCAATCGATCGATCGTATTTCCTGCGCGGAGCCGCGTGGTTTCGTCGAGGGCCGGGTTGGGGCGAATCGTGCCACCCAACAGGTTCAATACAAAGGTATCCTTCTGCAATTCCATCGGATCCAGCACATCGTCGAACCGGCCCTTGTTTCGATTCGGCCCCAGGCACGAGAGCCGAAAGTTGGCCCACTCGTAGGCATCGACGGCCTTTCTCGATTTTGCAACGAAGTGATCGGTGGACGAAGCGCCCGTGACCCACTCGAAGTAGATTGCCAAGTAAGCACAGACACCGGAATACGCCTCCCAGAGTTGTTGGTTGGATCGCCGCCAAAATGGGGGAAGTTCGGCTGCTTTCGGCGGTACGGCATTCAAGGAGATCCCCTGACCGGCCAACCATTCTCGACCGGGTTGACGCACTTTGCGATCGAAGTCGTCGGGCTCGGGCTGGAGCAGTACCGGGATCATTCAAGCCAACCTTTCCTCCGACAGATATACCGCCAGTTGAACAGGAATTCGTCTTTGGGGCTCAGCGCCTGGACCAAGGCCGAGTTCACTTTCTTGATGTTCTCCAAATCCGGCGCCTCTTCCTGCAGGAGTGCCGAAGCATCTTCGATCAGGGATTCGTAGGCCAAAGATCGACCACTCTTGAGATCGAACGCCTCGCTGGTCAGCCAAGACCCCGCTTCGCCGTGTTTTTGGAATTCCCGATGTTTCAACGAGACCTGGCCCCCTGCGAAATCCAAATCGAACCAGGCGTCTTTCTCGTTGTCGAAGAAGGGTTCGACCGAAGCCATGATCAGGGGCGAGTGCGTTGCCGTGAGAAGTTGAATCTCCGCTTCCGTGGCCAACCTGTTCATCACGGTCATCAATGCCGGCACAATCGTACGTTGCCACCGTGGGTGGAGATGAGATTCGATTTCGTCGATCAAAAAAATGACCCGATTGGTCTCGGGTTCCTGAAGCTGCTTCGATGCCTGTCGATGCTCTTGCCAGGCCCAAACCAGGAAATAGGCCAGAGCCATGACCCGTCGCATGCCCGCCGAGGCGTGAATGACCGCCACGTCCTGCTGATACGGCATGCTGATGGTCGGCATGTCCCTGACATCGTCCAAACTGATACGCGTGAGTTGGCCGGGCGTCAGAGTCTCCTGCTTGGATGGCGAGAGCGCTTCGAGCACTTCCTTCAAATACTCGAAAGGCGCTCCTTTTTCCTTGAGCCAGCCAGCCCAATCGCGTACCAGCCCATTGCACAGCCAGGTTCCATCGGCCGCCAACAATCCGTCCCACACCTCACCGGGATGGAACACATATGCGGGGCGACGATCTTGAACATCGACACCATTTCGGGTTTGCCAATAGTTCCTGGCCGGGTCCCAAATCGCAAAGCTCCCGTCGGACATGGCATAGAGCACCAAAGCCGAATTGGCTGGTCGACCGGGCCGACCCAACCAGGCCTGCTCTTTGCGGGAATACATGCTTTCATATGCTTCCGAGGCGGTTCCGTTCCCGAGGGAAAAACGGATCGTCGCTTCTCCGGAACCGGCGGGCACCGCTTTTTTTCCGGCGGTCAGTTTGTTGTTGATTTCCGCAGGCCACTTTCGCGTCAGGGACCACCACGCGATATCCAACAAAAAACTTTTTCCCAAACCGTTATCGCCCGTGAACAGGTTCAAACGTTTGCCAAACTCCAGGTTCATGCTTGGGGCAGGACCCACATTGACCAGATCGAGATGCTGAATCATGCCTTCTCCTTCACCCCCAGTTTCGCATCGATCTCGGCAACCGGACTGACGATAGCCATCACTCGAGCCGCCCGTACCACTCGATGAACCGATTTGCCTCCGGAAGACACGAGTCGCTCGTCGAATCTTTGGGTTCGCGTCGGGTCACCAACGATCGAACGGGAAACCGACATGCGTCTCACAGCGGATGACCCGTGGAGGATCGAACACTCTATAACTAGCATTCTAAATCGCTTAGCGGAGGAACACCAACCGCTATCGTCAGCACTCAAACCGGGATTGCCGCCCATCCAGGCGAACCAACACGGTAGTTGGCATTTTGCCCTTTCCGGATGGACACTAGCCAAGCTTCGTCCCGGCGTGCGAAGCTTGGCCCTTCGCGGCGGAAGCTCGCGCATACCCTTTTGAGCATCCCCTGTAGCGAGCGCCGACCCAGACACACCCACCCATTCACCAGCGTTCGCTAATCCTTTTTGTTAAAATGGTCGTAGCATACCCGACCGACAGAACAAGTCTCCTGATTAGAGGTGTATGGTTGCTGTTAACCATTGATAATTTCACTGTTTCCTATGGCAGGCACCGCGTTTTGGACAATATCAGCCTGGAACTTCCCCAGGCCGCCGTCGGCCTTCTGGGCCCCAACGGCGCCGGCAAGAGCACGCTCATCAAGGCCATCCTGGGCCTGCTCAAGCCAGAGTCCGGAAACGGCCGGTTCCTCCAATTCGAACTCGGTAAAAACGACAAACGCATTCGGCAATACGTGGGGTACATGCCGGAAAGCGAATGTCTGATACCGGGTTTCAGCGCGGTCCAATACGTCAGCTACGTGGCCCAGCTCAACGGCATGGGTCGCCGCGAGGCGTTCAAGCGTGCCCACAAAGTCTTGTATCTGGTAGGTCTGGGCGAAGCCCGCTACCGCAACCTCGACACCTATTCCACCGGCATGAAGCAGCGCCTCAAACTGGCACAGGCCATCGTCCACGACCCCCACCTGATTTTTTTGGACGAGCCGACCAACGGGCTCGATCCCGATGGCCGCGAAGAAATGCTCGACCTGATCCGCGAGATCGCCCGCATCGAGAACCGCTGCATCATCCTTTCCTCGCACCTGATGCGCGACGTGGAACGCTGCACCGAATACCTGGTCATCATGGATCAGCAGAAGATCAAGTGCAGCGGGTACATCAAGGAGCTCTGTGCCGGTCAGGCCCACCGCTACCGCCTACGCGTCAATCGCGACCATAAACAGGCCGCCGAAATCCTGCGCGGCAAAGGATTGACCGTCGATCACGTGTCCGAACGCGAACCGAATTTCGAGGTCATGCTGGACGGCGGCATCCATGCCCGCGATCTCTTTCGGCACCTGACCGATGCCGGCATTCAAATTCGCCAATTGATTCCGCGCAACTACACGGTCGAAGAAATCTATCGCAAGCACGTGCACATCAACGCGAACGCGGGAGAGGCCAATGGCATCTAAAAGTGAAATATATTCACAGGGTTACCAAAAATGGGACGGCGACCGCACCCAAGTCACACCACCCTGGTACCTGATTGGCCGAGCCGGCGTCCAGAACATCCTGGCCTCCACCGGCAAAAAGAGCCGCATGTTTTTCATCATCGCCTTCGTGATCTACTACTTCATGTTGGTGGCGTCCACCACCCTGCGCCTGCAGATCGAAAACTTCAAGCGCATCGAATGGCTGGCCGGCGTACTGGAAGCCTGGCAAGCCGCCCAACCGGCGCAATCCGAAGTGTGGTACCACGAGGCCTTCATTCTCCGACCGGCGATTTTCTTCACGTTCTGGACCATGATCCTCTACGGGTCGCAACTCATCTCGAAGGATCGCGCCGCCAACGCGCTACAGGTCTATTTCTCCAAGGCCGTCAGCCGCTTCGACTACCTGTTCGGGAAATTTTTCGCCGTCGCCCAAATGACCGCCGTCGTCACCCTGGTTCCCTCGGCGATCATCATCTGCGTCGGCCTGGTCGCCACCACCGACCATCTCGAATTCATCAAACAGAGTTGGTACATCCCGATCCTGACGGGCTCGTTCTGGCTACTGCTCACGATCACCTACGGCTCCATCATCCTGCTGTGCTCCTCACTGATGAACCGCAGCTACATGGCCGGTGCCAGCTTCTTCGGGTTCGCGGTCTTCACCGCCGTGTTCCCCTACATCCTCGGCTTCATTTTCGGAGCCCATTCGTTCGTCGAAGGCTTGAAGTGGACGAGTTCCATCGCCACCATCGGCGAGGCGATCTACTCCCTGAAAGTGAATGAAGCCGGCCTGCTGTTCTGGCAGGTCTTCGATGTCGCCCTGGTGACCGGAGTCGCCATATTCCTGATAACCCGCCGCATCGAGCCGGTGGAGGTGGTGAAATGAGCGCCTATTCGATCGAAGTCACCAATGTCTCGAAGTGGTACGGTGACGTTTCGGCACTGACCGAAGTCAGTTTGAACATCGAGCCCGGCATTCTCGGGCTGTTGGGCCCCAACGGTGCCGGCAAGTCGACCCTGCTGAAGCTGATGAGCGGCCAACTGGACCCCAGCATCGGCGAGATCAATATCCTGGGCCAGAACTACCACAACAACCCGCAGCTCTGGTCCAAGGTCGGGCTCTGCCCGGAACAGGACAGCCTGTGGGAGGAATTCAGCGGACCCGGTTTCCTCAGCGCCATGCTTCAGCTACAGGGCTGGGGCGTTCACGATTCGGACCGTCGCGCGGCCGAGCTGATCGGCATGCTCGACCTGGCCAAGGCCGGCAGGCGCCGAGTGAGCGGCTACTCCAAGGGCATGCGCCAAAAGCTGCGCATCGCCCAAAGCCTGGCCCACCGACCGGAGGTCCTGTTCCTCGACGAACCGATGACCGGGCTGGACGCCACCAGCCGCACCCTGGTCTCCGATCTGATCATCGAGATGGGACGATCGGGCATGACGGTCGTCGTCAGCTCCCACATCCTGCACGAGGTGGAAAACATCACCAAGGAAATGGTGATCATCAACCAGGGCAGCCTGCGAGCCCGGGGCAACGTCTACGAAATCCGCGAACTGCTGACCGACCACCCCTTGCAACTGGAACTCTCCGTGGACGATCCGCGCCGATTCTGCCAGGCTTTCCTGGGCAAACCCCACGTGGTCAAGGTGGAACTGGTGCCCGAGGACCCGGAGCGCGTCATCGTTTTCACACAACATCAAAACCAGTTTTTCCAGGACCTTCCCGAAATCTTGGAGGACCACGACATTCACATCAAGAGCATCCATGCCGAGGACGAGGACATGGAAGCCGTCTTCAAATATTTGGTGCATTGAGGGGAGGCCGATCACATGCAAACCTTGGAAACCACAGCATCACCCGAGCGGGAACACATGGACAGGCCTTCCCAGCCCGCACCGCGCAAGGCCCGTCTGGGAACCGGCCCGCAACCGAACCTGAACCAGGTAAGGCTGACCTGGACCCTGGCGCGACTCACCGCCAAACGACTCATTCGCCGCAAGCTGTTCTGGTTCCTGTCACTGCTCAGCCTGCTGCCCTGCCTGGTGGTGTTCTACTGGATCATCGACCGCTTCGCCGCCAACTGGTCCAGCCCGGAAATGCCCTTCGCCATGTTCCGCAACATTCAGGCGGTGTATTTCCACATTTTCTTCATGCCGCTGCTGTCCGTGTTCATGGGCCTGGGCGTGATCTCCGAAGAGATCGAATCCAAGAACATCACCTTCACCCTGGTGCGGCCCCTCAACCGCGCCTCGATCGCGGTGGGGCGCCTGTTGGGCCACCTGCTCGCCGCATCGCTGCTGCTGTCCGTAGCCGTCTTCTGCAACTTCATGAGCAACATGGTGTTCCAGGTGGAGGAGCTGATTCCGACGCTGCCCAACCTGATCAACGGCATCCTCATCCTGTGCGCCGGTCTGGCCGGGTACATGAGCGTGGTGGCCATGCTCGGCACCTTCTGGAAGAAGTTCGCCATCCTAGGATCGATCATATTCCTGTTGATGGACACCGCGTTTTCGCTGATTCCCGTGGCCACGCTGAACTTCATCAGCGTTCGGTTCCGCATGATGGCCGCCTACTGGGAGCCGTTGCCGCGATTCCTTCCCAGCCTGATCGACATTCCCCGCGGCTCGTTCGTGCTCAACATCGCGCTCATCTTCGTGCTGTTCGTGGCCATTCCCCTCGGGGTCATGGCCTTCCGCTTGAGTCAGTTCGAAATCGTGCTCGGCGGCGGCGAAGCGGGGTAGTGCCCATCTGCCATGGGCACGCGTGCAGGCTCCATGAATCAGTCAGGTTTCGGCAAAATCCTTATGGGGAGGTCGCCGAAGCCTGACGGCTCGGCGCCTTTCCCCAACCATGCCTCTCGGTGGTGCGACGGCGGGTCGCGCCCATCCTGGACGGGCTCGCTTTCGGAGTTCGGGCGCCCCATTTCGACGGGGTAAATAGAAAACGGCCGGGTTGCCCCGGCCGCGGTTAACTGGAAATCTCGCTGCGTCGGACCGCTCAGGCGGGCGCCGCGGCTTCTTCCTTGCCTTCTTCGAACGCCTTTGCGAAGTGGGCGCGCATGCCCTCTACGTCAAAGTCCAGCATGTTCCCGCCGGTCTCGAAGTGCTGTATGAAGACCCGACCAATCGCGTAGGTCAGGGCCGCCGAGAATCCCGGCAACGCGAGTCCACCCAATACCGGGCCCACCAGGGGCAATCCCTTGAGAATGGAGCCGACGGTGCCGAATGCCAAGGTGGGCGCACCCAGGCTGGCGACCAGACTGGCCACGATGGATTTGCCGACGTCTCTGCGAAACGGAATTTCGTAGAGATTCGCCAAGTCGTTGATCATTTTCAGTTGAACCGCCGTGATACCGACAAAGTCCACCACCGGAATGGGAAAGATCCCGACACCGGCAGCCCACAGCATGTTCTGATTGACAATTTTGTTCGCGGCTTCCTCGTGGGGGCTCGCAAACGTTTCAGTTTGTTCGGCTGTTGCTTCCATTAACCTGCCTCTACATAGAATTGTTATTCCGCATGAAGCACGAGGCGACACACGGGTCGTTCCCTGCACCCGAGAAGCGATACGCGAAATGCCCCAAAACCGGTACATCCGAAGAGATGGGAACGCACAGATCCCCCCAGAAATCCGATTAGAGAAGCAAAGGACAGTAGGAAGCGGATCGCGTTCACGTGATTATACCACTTTCGAAGGAAAGAATTTATTCTCAGCCACGGTCGAATAGAAACCTGAACCCGTTCGTTCACGAAACCCGAGCCGGGACAGGATGATGTTACAGACCCACAGAAGCCCATCCAATATTATTACCGAAGTCACATGATGTGCATCTCTACCAGATGGCGAGTCTCTACAATTTCAGGTTCATGTGATGTTTCCTGTGTGACGATGGCGTTCACTCGTTTTATCTCCTCTTTGTTTGCCGTCGCTAACATTTGTTGTTAGGATTCAAAGCAATCCTTCAGCTACATTCCTCGTCACAAACAAGTGGTGCTCTTCGAGTGCCGAATTACCGTCCCATATCGAGTAGGCATATGATCCCCCATCCAAGCCCAAACGACCTATTGACCGAACTAGACAAAAACCACCCCGGTTTGGGGACTTTGTTGGCTCAGTTCAACTTGGCGGAAGTGGAACATTCGGGCAGTCATTTTCTCAATCACCTCACCAATACCGGAAAAATCCTCGAAGGTTGGGGCTGCCCACATTACCTGGTGGCCGCGGGCATCTGTCACAGCCTCTACGGAACTCAGTATTTCGAGTTATCCGAAGGCCCAGACCGGGAAAAGGTCAAAGAGATCCTCGACGAACGAGCCGAACGAATCGTGTACCTATTCTGCACCATGCAGCGCACCAGCTTGTACGCCAATCGGGACTTGGCCCCGACCGTCCAAAAAACCGTGATCAATCGATTCGATGGTGTCGGCATCCCGATCTCGGATGAAGACTTTCGCGACCTGGTGTCACTGGATGTGGCCAACTTCCTGGAACAGAGACGCCGAGCCGGTTGGAAGGGGCTGCGTTGGGATGCCATGGCCAGGCGCAACTACACGGGTATGAGTCCGTTTCTCCCGGAAGCGGCGGCCCGAGAAATCGAGCCTTATCTCCAGGGGGTCCGTCACCTGTGGCTGCGTCTCAAGAAGCAGGCTCCGATCATGCCCGCCGAAGGTCCGGTCGCCCTGAACGCGTCTAAATCGACGTGAGCGCTCGCCCGATCTACCTCACAACCGCGAAAAGGCTCCACGTCGCCGCGAGCCACATGCACGTGAGCATCGGATCGCACAGGATCATCCGCTCGTCCGAAGATCGATCGCCCAATAAAAATCACGGGAGAATCCTCAATGACGCAGTCCGATATCTCACCCAAAGCCGTTCTTGAATATACCCGCTTGCTCGGATTGGATTTCACCCCCACGGAATGCGAATGGGTCGCCATGGGGATGAATATGAGCAAAAAGCCCTTCCAGCAATTGAGAGCCAACCCTCTCGAAAACCGGGACCCACCGGCGTATGGGTTTTCTTTGCTGGAACCGAGCCCGGCCGGGCTCGCCTCCGATACGAATTGGTGGACACCAACGCGGACCACCATCGATCGCCCTGCGAAAGAAGACGACCTCGCCTTCCTGTCCGTCGCGGAGCTTGCCGGCCTGATCGCCGACAAAACCGTCAGCGCCACCGAACTGACAAACCTGTACCTGGCAAGACTGAAAAAGTACGACGACTCGTTGCATTGTGTCGTAAACCTCCTGGAACAGAGAGCCTTGGCTAGCGCCCAACGCGCCGACGAAGAAATCCAGGCGGGTCGTTACCGCGGTCCGCTCCACGGCATTCCTTACGGCATCAAGGACCTCTTCGCTGCCAAGTCCGCACCGACGACCTGGGGCGCCGCGCCCTACAAGGATCGGGTCTTCCAGGAAGATGCGGGTATCGTTTCCAAGTTGGAAGAACAAGGTGCGGTGCTGATCGCGAAACTGTCCACGGGGACCTTGGCCTATCACGACGATGTGTGGTTCGGAGGCCAAACCAAAAACCCCTGGGATCCGAAACAGGGCGCCCTCGGTTCTTCTGCGGGACCCGCCGCCGCTGTGGCCGCAGGGCTTGTCCCCTTTTCGGTGGGCACCGAAACCAAGGCCTCGATCAGTGCCCCCTGTGACCGGTGCGGCGTTTTCGGTTTGAGGCCCACCCCTGGCTTGGTGAGTCGAACGGGGCTGATGACACAAAGCTGGACCATGGATCGCATCGGTCCTATCGGACGAACCGTCGAAGATTGCGCTCTGGTCTTCAATGCCATCCAAGGTCCCGATGGAACCGATCCCGAAGTGACCAGGCACGACTTCCAGTGGGAAGACCGCCCCGATTTGCGTCACCTGACCATCGGGTATGTGGCGGATCTTTTCGACAGAAATCCCCAGATGGCCCCGAGCAAAGATCAACTGAAGGTGTTTACCGAACTGGGAGCGCGTCTGAAACCCGTGAAAATCCCCGATTATCCCTCAGAGTGCCTTCGTCTGATTGTATTTGCCGAAGCCGCCGCTTCCTTTGACGAACTTACCACGGCAAAGAAGGACGCCCTGTTGACCCATCAGGGTCCCACAGACATTCCCAATTTTCTGAGGACGGCACGTCTGATACCGGCGGTGGCCTACATTCAGGCCAACCGCATCCGCGCCAGGCTCATGGCCCAGATGAAAGAGATCTTTCGAGAAGTGGATCTATACTTACTCCCCAATCTTCCTAGTGAGGAACGCCAGGCATCTTGTTATTGTGGCTTACCCGCGTTGGTCATTCCAAACCGCTTCGACGAGCGAGGCAGACCGGAAAGCAGCTTTCAATTTGTGGGACCTCCTCATGGAGAATCATTGATACTAAGTGTAGGTCACCGGTTCACTCGATCTATAGGTATCACGTTGGGTCAACCTCCGATGACACGGGAAAGGAATCCAGAAGAAGAAAAGGCATTAAATTGACGCTACACTCCTTCTAATAAAAGAAAGTTGAAAGATAATCCTAAAACCAATTTCATGTGTCACTTTTGGTTCTCGTAAAAAACATCCCATCTGAAAGGAATGTAATCATCGATATAGAACCTGGACTCCATCACAAAATATCTACCATTCCTCCCCATTGGAACCATTCTCGACGACATGTTCGGTAGGCCGACACCTCCTCGCCGGATTCGCCGCGGAACGCTTTTCAACGCGTTTCTCTTCAGCATCTTGCGCTATTGCACCTACAGGCACCGCACTCCTTTGGATTAAGGTTGGCATTTTCTTCCCCGTGATCCCGCCAATGACAAGATCAAATCCGCCAAGCCCTCGACATGAGGATGGCGGAGCATGGTGGCGTGATCACCTTGCGCCCAACAGGCGTGCATGGCACCGGAGGTCAAGCGCGCCCAGCCCCAACTTTGGGCATCTTCGGCCGCGGCCTTCGAAGCGGCACCGGCTGCGGTTGCACGGGTCCGAACCAGGTTCAGGTCGAAATCGCCGAGCGTTTGAGGCCGGTATACCATGCGTGACTGGGCGCGGAACACGGCGACCGGTCCCTCGAGATCTTCAGCCGTGGTCCCCGCCGGCAGCAGCTCGTCCGCCACCAATCTCTCGGCGAAGCGGGCAAGCGCCGAATGCCAGGTGCACCCGGCAAGATCGTCGCGAGTCAGGGGACAGTCGCGTCCATGAAAACCGGCCAGCATCGTAGCCATGTCGACCAACCAATCGGCGTCGTCCATATCGGGCGGCGGGTCCAGATCGCCACGGGGCGCGGGTGTATCCAACAAAATGAGAGGCGCCACCGGGCGACCCGCTTGGCGCAGGCGGCAAGCCATTTCGAATGCCAGGTAGCAACCGAAGCTATGGCCGACCAACTGAATCGGAGCCTCGTCCAGATCCAGGTCGAGCAACGCCTCGAGGTTGGCCGCCACGATCGCCTCGATCGAATCGTGCGGTTTGACTCGGTCCGTCGATCCGTCCCCATCCAGACCAACCGCCTGCAAACCGTAGACGATTTTCCGGCGCGTGCCCAACGCCTGAGCCAACTCGTGGAAATAGACCAAATTGCCGCCGGTTCCGGGAAGCAGGAACCAGGGCGAACCGATACCGCGCCCATGCAGTGGCACCAAGGGGGCCCGACGGGGCTCGGCCCCATCCTGACGCAGCAGCTCGGCCACCTCGGCCACGGATCCGTGTCGGAACAACTCGGCCAGCGGCAGGCGGCGACCGAAGCGCGACTCGATCCGTGCAACGAGGCGAACGGTCAACAACGAATGTCCACCCAACTCGAAGAATCCATCGTAGGCGCCCACCGAGGGAACCTCCAACAGCTCGGAATACAGTGCCGCCAGTTCGCGTTCGAGGGCATCCCGCGGAGGGATGAACGCGACCGCACCGAACGCCTCCCGACCCGGCTCGGGCAACTGGTCGCGGTCGGGTTTGTCCGAGGCATTGCGCGGCATATCGTCCAGAAGAACCCAGGCGGAGGGCTGTAGGTAGTCGGGCAGGCTTTGGGCAGCCAAACGGCGCAGCTTCATGACGGTCGGCTCCCGCTCCGGCATGGCCGTCACATAGGCGGCAAGGTAGGGCATCTGCCGCTCGCGACGCACGACGACGACGGCATCGGCCACGTCTTCACGGCCGCGAAGCCAGGCCTCCACCTCGCCTGGCTCGATGCGGCGGCCGCGGATCTTGACTTGATCGTCGAGACGGCCGACGAAATCGAATCCGCGATCTTCACCATCGGAATCGACCGGCCTGCGTCGCACCAAATCGCCGGTGAGGTACATCCGCGAACCGGGCGGGCCGAAGGGGTTGGGAACGAAGACGGCCGCCGTCGCACCGGGACGATTGCGGTAGCCACGCGCCACTTGCGGTCCGGCCAATGCCAACTGGCCCGCGATCCCCAATGGTGCGAGCTGCAGGTCCGAGTCCAGCACGAAGGTCCGGGCGTTGGGTACCGGCGAACCAATGGGTGTGGCGCCGGGTCGGCCATCACAGGCGAACAACGTAGCCGCCACGGTGTGCTCGGCCGGACCGTAACCATTGACGATGCGGCGTCCGGGCAACCAGCGGCGCACCAACGACTCGGGGCAAACCTCCCCCGCCAGGATCACGCAACGCGGCAAATCGCCACAGGGCTCGACCGTCGCCACCGCGCTCGGCACCGCGATCAGATGGGTGATGCCGTTCCGGGCCACGTACGCCGCCAGCGGATCACCCAGCAGGCGTTCTCGGTCGGGACCCAAATCCAAGGCGGCACCCGAGGAGAAGACCAACGCCAATTCGATCACCGACGAATCGAAATTGAGCGAAGCGAAGAAGTAGAACACGGAGCACGGCTCCACCCGCATGAACGCCTGCAGCGCCATGGCGGACTGGAACAAGCCCGCGCGGGTCAACTGCACGCCCTTGGGCTCACCGGTCGAGCCCGAGGTATAGGTCAGGTAGGCCAGGTTCTCCGGATGAGGCCGTCGCCTCTCGATATTCGGGTTCGGTTCGGGCACCGCCATCGAAGACGGCTCGTCCCAGACCAGAACGTCGAAATCTCCTTCCGGAAGCCGGTCGCGCAGTGCCGCATGGGTCACCACGAGATGGCCGCCACAATCGCGAAGCACCGGCGCAAAGCGCTGAGGATAGGCGGGATCCAGACCCACGAACACCGCCCCCAAGCGTTGGACGGCCAGAAAGGCCGCCGCCAGATCCGGATCGCGTTCGGCCATCACCACGACCGGAACTTCCGGGCCGACGCCACGCGAGGCCAAGACTTCGGTCAAACGGGCCACTTCGGCGTCCAGCTCGGCATAGGTCCAACGGCGGTCGCCGTACACGATGGCCGTGGCTTCGGGTCGTTGCCGAACCCACCCGGCAAAGCGACTTTCCACCTCGTAGGGCGCGCCCCAATCGCGAGGCCGGGGATTGCCGTCGGCCATGACCGCGTCCCGTTCCCAGTCCGGCAGCATCGGCAGTCGCGAGACCGCTTCCTCCGGCCGTTCCACCATCGCGGACCACAACCGAGACAGGTGTTCCCCCAGCCGTGCCACCGTTTCTTCGTCGAACAGGTCCCGGTTGTACTCGATCGCGCCGAAGAGCCCGTCGGGGCCCTCCTCCATCGCCAGGGTCATATCGAACTTGCTGACGACGACCTCGCGCGCCTGGTTCACCACCTCCAAATCCGGATGTTCCAACTCGGGTTCCGTGAAATTCTGGAGCACGAACATGACCTGGAAAATCGGCGCATAGCTCAAGTCGCGTCGCGGCTGAAGCGCCTCCACCAATTCCTCGAAAGCCAGGTCGGCATGCGCGTAACCCTCCAAACAGGCGTGGCGCACGCTCGCCAGCGTGGTTGCCAGATCGCCGCGCGCTTCCGGCTGCAACCGCAGGGGCAGCGTATTGGCGAAGAACCCGATCAATTGTTCCTGCTCCGCCGAAGTCCGGTTGGCGACAGGTGTGCCGATCACCAGGTCGCGACGGCCGCTCCAACGGGCCAAGACCTCGGCGAAGCCCGCGAGCAACACCATGAACAGGGTACAATCGTGGGCCACGGCCAGACCGTTCAGGCCCGAGGTGAGCTCGGCCGAGAGCGCGAACCGGTGCATGGCCCCGCGCGTGGAGGATCGCGTGGGACGCGGCCGATCGGTCGGCAGTTCCAACAACGGCGGCGCGCCATCCAAATGGGCGCGCCAATAGTCGAGTAGCGCGCGTCGGCGATCTTCGTCCATGCGCCGCGCCTGCCAGGCGACCACATCGGCGAATTGCACGGGCAGCGGCGGGAGGTCCACCGGTTCACCGCCGGCGAACGCCGGATACAGCGCGGACAGTTCGCGCAACAACAATCCTTGGGACCAGCCGTCTCCCGCGATGTGATGGAGCATCAGTACCAAAACGTGGTCGGTCCGGCTGAGACACAACAGCTCGACGCGGAGCGGGCAATCGCGAGCCGGATCGAAGGGCGCGGCCGTCCGGGCGTTCACCCAATCCCGAACGAACGCCTCACCGCGCGCGGACTCGTCCTCGGAAACCGCGACTTCCACCAGCGGCATGGGGTGCTCCGTCAACAATCGCGCGCGGGGCTCGCCGTCGACGTCCTCGATCGTCGTGCGCAGCACTTCGTGGCGTTCGGCAATGGCGCTCGCGGCCCGGCGCAGGGCATCCCGATCCAGAGACCCTCGCAGGCGCAGGACGACCGGCATGTTGTAGGCGGCGTTGGGACCTTCCAACCGGCTCAGGAACCACAACCGCTTCTGATTGCCCGACAGCGGGATTTCCTCGTAACCCCTGGGCGTGATGCGGGCGGCCACGGCCGCGTCGCCGTCCTCATCCAAATGCAGGGTGGCGACACGCTCGGCCAGGTCGCACAAACGCGGTGCCTCGAACAGCCAACGCAGCGGCATCTCGATCCCGAGCCGGTGGCGAAGTGCGGCCACCACGCGGGTCGCGGTCAGGGAATGGCCGCCCAGCCGGAAAAAGTGATCGCCGCGACCCACTTCGGCCACGCCCAGAAAGGCGCACCATATCTCGGCGAGACACCGCTCGAGCGGCGAGGCCGGCGGTTCGATGACCGACGCGGCGGTTCCCATCTTCGGCAAGGGCCGGCGCCCCAATGCCGCTCGATGCACCTTTCCGTTGGGTGTCAGTGGAAAGTCATCCAATACTTCGAAATGTTCCGGCACCGCTTGGGGCGGTAGTTTTTTCTCCAACCAGGCCCGTACCTCGTCCAGGTCCGGCGTGCGATGCTCCCGGCCGACGAGGTAGGCCACCAACACTTTGTCACCCCGGCCCCTCCCCGGCCCACCGTCACCGGCCGGGTCGCGGGCCAACACCGCCGCCGCGGCCACGTCCGAATGGCTCACCAACAGTGCTTCCACCCCGCGCAGTTCGACCCGTACACCGCGGATTTTCACCTGGTTGTCGATCCGGCCGAGGAACTCGAGAACCAAATCGCCGTCGCGACTCTCCACGATCCGCACCAGGTCTCCACTCCGGTACATCCGTGCGCCCGGATCCACGGCGAAGGGATCCGGCACGAACGCCGTGGCGGTGCGTGACGGCCGACCCAGATAACCCCGAGCCACCTGAGCACCGCCGATGAACAACTCGCCCACCGTGCCGACCGGTACCGGCCGCAAGGCCCGGTCGACAACGTAGACCGTACTTCCCGCCAGCGCCCGACCAATGGGCACCGTCGTGCCCAAGGATTCGGCCTCACCCACGGCCAGTTCGTACATCGTGCAGTCGATCACGGCCTCGGTGGGGCCGTACTCGTTGACGACGCGCGTTTCCGGTAACCGGTGCTGCCAGTCGGCGGCCAGCGAGGCGGTCAACGCCTCACCACTCGACACCAGGGCCATGATCCGCGCCCGAACCGCCCTCGGCCCCAGGAGCCCCGACAGGGATTCCAGGTGGGCGGGTGTCAAGTGAACCAAACCGAAGGACCGCTCTTCCAAGAAGGTCGCCACCAGGGAATCCAGCTCCCGCCCCTCGGGAACCAGGGTGATGCACCCCCCCGCCGTCAGGGGCGCCAACAGGGGATGCAGGGTGGCGTCGAAGCCGATGGCCCCCTGAACCAGGGCGCCACGATCGACCGCATAGGTGGCGCGCGAATGCACCAGGAAGTTGGCCAATCCCGCGCGCGTCACCGCCACGCCCTTGGGCCGCCCGGTCGACCCGGAGGTATACATCAGGTAGGCCATCTGATCCGGCAACAAGGAGATCTCGGGACAGGCCATAGACCCCTCGGACGTGTCCGGACTCATCAGCAATTGGGGATCGAACAGGTTTTGAGGGTCGTCCTTCGCGATCACCAGTGCGGCACCGCCGTCCTCGACCAAAAAGCGCAGGTGATCCGCACCCAAGCTCGATCCCAACGGCAAAAAGGCGCCGCCCGCCTTCCAAACCGCCAGAATCGCGGCGATCAGGTCCGGCTCGCGCTCCAGGTACAGGCCGACCACCGATTCAGGGCCGATCCCGCTCCGGTGAAGCCGCGCAGCCAGGGTCGACGAGCGTTGGTCCAGCTCGGCGTAAGACCAACGAACCGAACCGGCCGAGACCGCGGGTCCGTTCGGGTTTCGAGCGACCTGCTCCCGAAAGGAAGCCAGCACATCCGGGGTCCGGGTCCCGTCGGCGAATGGCTCGGGAACCGACGCCGTACGCGGCGTGAGCGGGTTCAGCCGAGATTGCATCCGAACCCACTCCTCGTCGTTCACCAACGGCAGGGCGAAGGGATCGGCATCGGGTCGTGCCGCCATCGCTTCCGCGATCCGTTGAAAATGGCGCAACAACCGCAGCATGCTCGATTCGGCGAACAGCTCGCGATCGTACTCCAGAACCCCGGCGATGCCGTCATCGGTTCGCGTCAACGAGAGATGTAAATCGAATTTGGCGACTTCGGCCGGCTGTTGGACCGAAGTCAACCGAAGCCCGGTCCAATTGTGCTCGCGCGCAGGTATGTTGCGCCATACGAGCATCACCTGAAAGAGGGGCGCCTGAGCGGGATCGCGGTCGGGATCCAACCATTCGACAAGGCGTTCGAACGGCAGGTCGCGATGGTCGTAGGCCGCCAGGCAGGTGCGGCGCACACGTTCCAGAAGTGAAGAGATACTGTCTCCGGATTCGAAGCGGATCCGTAAAGCCAGCGTATTGACAAAAAATCCGACGAGCGATTCCAGCTCCGATCGATCGCGATTGGCCTCGGGCGTGCCGATCACCAAATCGCGACACCCACTGGTCCGCGCCAGAACCAGGGCGAATCCGGTGAGAAGGGTCATGAACATGGTGGCCCCCTGGGCGGCGGCCAACGTTTCCAGCGCTGCACTGGTTTTGGCGTCCAGGAAGAAGGGACATGTCCCGGCCGGATAGGAACGGCGCGGCGGCGTCGCGAAGTCCCGTGGCAGCTCGAGGAAGGGCGGCGCATCGGCCAGCGCCCCACGCCAATAATCGAATTGTTCGGCGAGCACCGCATCGGCGAGGTGGCGGCGCTGCCACAACGCGTAATCCGCGTATTGAAGACCCAACTCCGGCAAGGGGTCGGGTTTTTCTTCACGGAACGCCAAGTACAACTCGCGCAATTCGGCCGCCAGCACTTCCAACGACCAACCGTCGGAGACGACGTGGTGCAGCACCAACGCCATCAAGTGACGTCGCACTCCGAGACGAACCAGCACGACGCGCAACAGGTGGTCGCAGGCCAGGTCGAAGGGACGCGCCAAGACTTCGCGCGCCAGCCGAAGCGCTTCCTCGTCGCGTCGCGCCTCGGCGATCGCATCGATGGTCATCAAGGTCACCGGATCGTAACCTTCGGGATCGATCGCCTGGTAGGGTTCTCCGGCTTCGTCGTCCTCGCGGAAGCGCGTCCGCAACGACGCGTGCCGCTCCGTCAGCGCCAGCCAGGCGCGCCGCAGGGCGTCTACGTCCAGTTTGCCGTCCAACCAGAGCAAGACCGGCATGTGGTAGCGCGAAGAGGGTGACTCCAGGCGCTCCAGGAACCAGAGACGTTGTTGGGAAAACGAGAGCGGAATCCGTGCGGGCAGGGGTTCTCGCCCCAGGGCCGGCAGGGACGCCCGCTCCGCCGGTCGCGCCGCGTCGATCCGGCACGCCAGATCTCCCAGGCGCGATGCCTCGAACACCACCTGCAGGGGTAACCGAACCCCGAAAAAGCCACGCACCCGCGCCAGGACCCGCGTCGCCAACAGCGAATGGCCGCCCAGCTCGAAAAATTCCGAATCGCCGTGGACCATGTCGACGCCGAGCACCTCACGCCAGATCCCGGCCAGGATTTCCTCCGTCGGGGACGCGTGGGGCCGCAAAGGCGCCGTCTCCGAAGGGGGCACGGGCTCCGGCAGGGCCCGCCGGTCGACCTTGCCGCTCGGCGTCACCGGCAAGCGGTCCAACATCACGAACAGGGCGGGCACCATGTGTTCCGGCATCGCGGCAGCCAACCGTTTGCGGATCTCCGCGACCCCAAGCCCATCCGCCACGACATAGGCCACCAGCCGCTTTTCGGCGCTCTCGCCATGAACCGCGACCACCGCTTCGCCGACCCCGTCGAGCCGATTCAGCGCCGCCTCGACCTCGCCCAACTCGATGCGGAACCCACGCACCTTGACCTGTTGATCGAGCCGGCCCAGGAATTCGAAGCTTCCGTCGGGCAGCAACCGCGCCTGGTCGCCGGTTCGGTACATGCGCGCACCGGGTCGATCGTCGTAGGGGTCGGGCAAAAATCGTTGGGCCGTCAGCGCGCCGCGATGCAAATACCCGCGCGCCACGCCGAGCCCGCCGACGAACAGCTCACCCGGCACGCCCACCGGCAGCAGCCGCTGGGCTTCGTCCAGGAGATAGAGCCGCGTGGTGGGAATCGGGCCGCCGATGTTGCCGGCGTTGCGGGTGATGTCCTCGGTGGAAACCTGGCGGAAGGATGCGTGCACGGTGATTTCGGTGATGCCGTACATGTTGACGAGAACGACCGCGGGGAAGCGCTCGTGGAACGGGCGCAGCAGGGCCGGCTGCAGGGCCTCCCCACCGAACACCAGGTACCGCAGGGCGCAGTCGTCGTCCAGGGCCGCACACTCGCGAATGAACTGGTAGAACGCGGTCGGGATCTGGCTGAGCACGGTCACCCGCTCGCGCCAGACCAATGCCGCGAAGGCCGCGGTGTCGCGCGCGACATGGCGCGGCACCACCACCACGCGCCCGCCGTAGAACAGGGCGCCGTACATCTCCCAGACCGAGAAATCGAAACAGTAGGAGTGGAACAGGCTCCACACGTCGTCCGGCCCGAAGGCAAAGGGAAGCTTGTCGTTACACATCAAGCGAACCACCTGGCGGTGTTCGACGAGACAGCCCTTGGGTCTCCCGGTGGAGCCGGAGGTGTAGATGCAATAGGCCAGGTTGTGGGGGTCGACCGTGACGTGCGGCGCACTGTCGAACTGGGCCTCGATGTGCGGGGCGTCGCGGTCCAACAGCAACCGGAGCATCTCGCGGTCGGTGGCCAAGTTGGCCTCCGCGTTGGTGACCAGATGGCGCACGCCCGAGTCGGCCAACATCGCGGTCAGCCGTTCTTCGGGATAATCGGGATCGAGGTTGAGGTAGGCACCGCCGGCCTTGAGCACGGCCAGCATGGTCACCACCATCTCGATCGAACGCTCCAGGCACACGGCCACCAAGGTGTCCGGGCCGACACCCATCTCGCGCAGGACATGGGCGATCCGGTTGGCGCGGCGGTCCAGCGTGGCATAGGTCAGGTGCCGGTCGTCACAACTCAGGGCGATGCGTTCCGGCGTCCGCGCCACCTGGGATGCGAACAACCCGTGAATCGTGGCGCCGGAATCGAAGGCGGCTTCGGTCCGGTTCCAGGTCTGCGCTTGCCGCAACCGCTCGGCCTCGTCCAGCAAGGGCACCCGATCCACCAGGGCACTCGGCCGGGCCACCATCTCCCCCAGCAGGCGTTGGAAGTGACCCACCATTTGGGCCATCGTAAAGCTGTAGAAATATTCGCGGTTGAAGACCCAAAAGCCCTCGTAGCCGCCATCGCGATCGGCCTTCAACAACAGGTTCACGTCGTATTTGCCCAGACCGTAATTGGTCTCGTGAACCTGAAGCGTCCCACCACCCAAGGCGTATTCCGGCCAGGGATCCTCTTCCACCTGAAAGAGCACGTCGAACAGGGCCGTGCGGCTCATATCCTTTTCCGGGTTCAGGCGCGTCACCAGCAGGTCGAACGGCATCGCGCCATGGGCCCGAGCGCCGCGTTCGACCGCATCCACCTGACCCAGCAGGTCACCGAACGCGGTCGATTCGTCCAAGAAGAGGCGTAATACCAACAAGTTGGCCAGCGGCGCGATCATCCGGGCGCCGTTCCGGGCGCGTTGGTCATCCAGGGTCCCGACGACGATCTCGCGATGCCCCGCATAGCGCCGCAACAGCGCCGAAAAGGCCGTCAGCAACGCCGCGAACGGCGTGGTGCCACGGCCCTTCGCCCACTCGCGAAGGCGCACCGCCATTTCGGGCTCGATGCGGAACCGCTCGCGGGCCTCGCCATAAACATGGACCCCCGCGCGCGGCCCCACCGTGGGCAGGACCAGCGGTTGCAAGCTGCCGTGGAGACGGTGACGCCAGTAGAACATCTGGCTCTCGAGAACCTCGTCGCCATAGGCGCGCTGGTGGGCGGCGAATTGGCGATAGTCCATCTCCAGAACGGATGGAAGCGCGCCGAGACCGTCGCGGTAGGCGAGCGTCCATTCATCCAGCAGAAGCGCCAGGGAACGGCGATCGACGGCGATGTGGTGCGCGGCCAGCGCCAGCACGGCCATTTGCGGTGCCCCGGTATCGGCGTCCGAAGAGGCGGGATCGACGACCGTCACCACGAAACCCCGCACCAGCGGCGCGGACTCCAGCTCGAAAGTGCGCCGCGTCGCGGCCAGCGCCTCGGCCAACAGTTCCTCGGCAGAGGGTTCACCCGCCAGCGCGATCGATTCGAAGTCGACCTCGGCCCCTTCGACCGGCACCTGGCCGCGCTTGTCGCTTGGGAATCGGGTGCGCAGGCCCTCGTGACGGTCGACCACGCCCTGGAGGGCCGCACCCAGTCGGGCCACATCCAGCCCCGACCCGCGCGGGTCGTCGCTTCGCCACAGGGCCAGCAACGGCACGTTGTGGTACGTGGGATGTCCCACGTAGACGTTGCCGGTCTCGAAGGCATCGATAAACCACAGGCGTTCCTGGTGATACGACAGCGGCGCCAAACCTTCCTCGCGATCGTTCCCCGCTTCCGGCGAAAAGGGCGGTACCGCGACCTCACCGGACAGGACCAATTCGGAGAGCGCCGTTCGAGGCGACGCCACCACGGCCGAGGCCAGACGTGTCAGCCTTTCGACCAGGCGTACGATGGTTTCCTCATGGAACAGATCTTCGCGGTAACACACGAAGCCCCGCACCCCGGTCTCGCTCTCGCGAAAGTAGATGTCCAAATCGGTGCGGGCGCCCAGACCGCTGACGCGATCGCCCTCGAACGGCGTCACTTCCGCCGAGCCCAGCATCGGCTCGTCGCGTCCTTCGCGGGTGTGGGTCAGGATGGTGCGAAACAGCTCGCGATCGCTCCCCGACGCCACCGCTTCCACCACCTTCTCGAATGGCGCTTCGGCGTGGTCCTGAGCCTCGGCCACCACCTGTTGCACGTGATCGACGAGGTCGCTGAAGGTGGTGTGCCACGAGAGCTTGGCCCGCAGGACCAGCGTATTGACGAAGAAACCGATCAACGGCGCGACCTCGGCACGGTCGCGACCGGCGATGGGGGTACCGATCGCCAGGTCGCCGCGCCCGTCGTAGCGGTACAACAGCGCCGCGTAGAGTGCCACCAGGGTCGCGTAGCGCGTGACGCGTCGTTCCCGCGCCAACGCGTCGAGGCCCTCGAAGGTCGCGTCGCTCAGGGAAAACGGCACCACCCGGCCGCGTTGACGGCTGCTGGCGGGCCGTTCGAAATCGTAGGGAAGGGCCAAGTCGGGCCGCGAGCCGGCCAGGGCCCGGCGCCACCAGTGCAGGTGCGGCTCCAGACGATCGGACGTCAGATGATCCACCTGCCAACGCGCGTAATCGGCATACTGAATCGGCAAGGGCGGCAGCGGTGAGGAAGCCCCAGCCGCGTAGGCGTCGTACAGCGCGTTCAATTCCTTGACGAACACGTCGACGGACCAGTGGTCGGCCACGATGTGGTGCATGTTCAGCAGCAGTACGCGATGGTCGGGGGCCAGAACCGCCAGCACCGCGCGAAACAGCGGGCCCTTCGCCAGGTCGAACCTGTGCAACGCTTCGTTTTGTGCCAAGCGCTGGGTCTCGTGTTCGGCCGAGGCCGGCTCGCGATCGCGCAGATCGATGCGATGCAGGACGTCACTCGGTGGCGGCGCCACGCGCTGTACCGGCCTGCCGTCCACCTCGACGAATCGGGTGCGCAACACCGCGTGTCGCGCCACGATGGCGGCCACCGCCCGCGCCAGGGCCTCTTCGTCCAGCGGGCCGCGCAAACGCAAGGCGCCGGTGATGTTGTAGGCCGCGCCGGATTCGCTGAGCCGACTCACGAACCAAAGCCGCGCCTGCGCGAAAGAGAGCGGGGCCCGATCCGCATCCGGTCGCGCCTCGATCGTCTCCCGCGCGGCGCGGAGCCGGCCCAGGTGCGCCACAAGGGCCGGCTTCACCGAACGCAACAGCTCCTTGAGTCGGGCATCCAGGGCTCCCTTGGGTGCACGCAGGCGCAATTGATCGCCTTCCAGCGAGACATGCACGTCGCGGCGACGCAACATCGCCAGAACCTGATCGAGATCGGCCGGTTCCGAGGGCTTCGGAGTGGTATCGTGCGGGCTCATAACAGGAATTCCTCTTCATCGTCGTTCAGCGGTTCATCGGAAGGTTCGGGCGCTTGGGCGGCCCAGGCGCGGGTATCGATCAGTTCGGCCATGTCGCGCAGCACCGGCTCGCGGAACAGGTCGAGCAGGGTCAGCTCCACTCGGAAGTGTTCCTGAATGCGGGCGAAGAGCCGCATGGCCAGCAGCGAATGGCCACCCAGCGCAAAGAAGTGGTCGTCGGCAAAAATCCGGTCGCGCCCCAGCAGGTCGCACCACATGGACGCCAGCTCGGTTTCGGTCCCGGTTCGCGGCGGCGTCCCCTCGGCCCGTGGCGGCTCCGGCAGGGCCCAAGCGCGCAGCGCCTTGCGGTCCACCTTGCCGTTGGGCATCTTGGGCAACACTTCGTGGATCAGGATGGCCGCCGGAACCATGTATTCCGGCAGGACCTTGCGCAAGGCGACCATCATCGCGTCCGGATCCAACGAAAGCCCCAACTCGGGCTGGACGTGGGCCACCAAACGAAGGTCGCCGCCTTGCCCCGCGGCCAGGTCTCGGGTCGCGCCGGCCTCCACCGGGATCGCCAACACCACCGCATCGCTCACGCCGTACAGGGACCGCAGAGCCGTCTCCACTTCGCCCGGTTCGATGCGATAACCGCGTAACTTGAGCTGATGGTCGACGCGGCCCAGGAAATCGAGGCGCCCATCCGCACCCAGCCGCACCCGATCGCCGGTGCGGTACAGTCGTGCACCGGGCTGGGTGCCGAAGCCGTCGGGGACGAAGGCCGCCGCGGTCTTGGCGGGATCGCCGTGGTAACCGCGGGCCAGGCCCGGTCCTCCCAGGTACAGCTCCCCGGGCAATCCCACCGGCACCGGTTGACCATGGGCATCCAAGACGCGCACGGCGACGTGGTCCAACGGCCGCCCGACCGACACCCGTCGCTCGCCGGCGTAGTGGCCACAGTCGAAGACACTGCTCCACACGGTGCCCTCGGTCGGCCCGTACTCGTTGAACAGCCGCACCTGGGGCCAGGCTTGGCGATGGCGCTCGATCAACGCGGGCGGGCATGCCTCGCCGGCCACGATCACGGTATCGAGCGAGGCCCAATCCTCGCGGCCGGCCAGGTCCATCAACACCGCGTACAGCGATGGTAGGCACAGCGTATGGGTGACCTGACGCCGTCGCATCGCGGCCAACAAGGCGTGGACATTGCCCACCTGATCCTCGGTCGGCAGCACCAGCGTACCGCCACCGCACAGGGTGTGGTAGAGCCCCACCACCGAACTGTCGAACGCGATCGGCGAGAGCAGCAGGAAAGCTTCCGGCGGATCGCCGTAGACGTCGTCGCGGGCGGCGTTGGACGCGGCCAGGCTCGCGTGCGAAATCGCCACGCCCTTGGGGCGGCCGGTCGAACCGGAGGTGTAGATCACGTAGGCGCGCGCATCCGCGGGCGGGACCAGACCCGGATTGTCGGCCGCGCCCGGATCGTCGTTGGCTTCCACATCGTCCAGGGCGAAGCAGGCGAGGTCGCCGCCAAGGCGCGTCTCCAGCTCCCTGGTGGTCACCATCAGGGTCGCGCCCGAATCGGCCAGCACGGTCTCGATTCGTTCGCTTGGGTAATTGGGATCCAACGGCACGTAGGCCGCACCCGCCTTCAGAATGCCCAACAGGCCGACCAGGAGTTCCGGCGAGCGCGGCAGGCACAAGGCGACGAGGTCGTCCACGCCCACACCGGCACCGCGCAGGAGGTGGGCCAGGCGATTTGCCGCGGCGTTTAATTCGCCGTAGCGCAGGACGCGATCGCCGATCTGCAGGGCCGGTCGATCGGGATGCGCCGCGGCTCGTGCTTCGAACGAAGCGATGACCCAGGGTTGGGGTTCGGCGGGGGCGCGGGTTGCGCCTTCGCGAGGTGTTTGGCTTTCGTGGATCGATCGTTTCGTTGGGTTCAGCGGGCCGCTGAACCTACCGGGCACCACGCCGCTTTCGGCTTCTCCCCTACTTCCTTCCGATTCGCTTCGGTTCACGGTTTCGGCTTCGCGCTCGTGGGGCTCTCCGCTTTCGTGGACCGATCGCTTCGTTGGGTTCAGCGGGCCGCTGAACCTACCGGGCACCACGCCGCTTTCCGCTTCTCCCCTACTTCCGTCCGATTCGCTTCGGTTCACGGTTTCGGCTTCGCTCCCGTGGGGCTCGCCGCTTTCGTGGATCGATCGCTTCGTTGGGTTCAGCGGGCCGCTGAACCTACCGGGCACCACGCCGCTTTCCGCTTCTCCCCTACTTCCGTCCGATTCGCTTCGGTTCACGGTTTCGGCTTCGCGCTCGTGGGGCTCCCCGCTTTCGTGGATCGATCGCTTCGTTGGGTTCAGCGGGCCGCTGAACCTACCGGGCACCACGCCGCTTTCCGCTTCTCGGGTACTTTCGTTCGATTCGCTTCGTTCGGGGCCGTCACACAGGTTCAGGGCGCTCAGACGGCGTGTGGGCGCCGCCGCCATGGACTTCCACAATGCCTGGAGGTGGGCGATCATACAGGTCATCGAGGACGCGTCGAAGATGTCGGTGTTGTATTCCAGCACCGCGTCCAAGCCGCCACCCGACTCGGACTCGGCGAGCGAAAGCGTCACGTCGAACTTGGTCTCCGCCAACACGCGTTGCACCGGCTCGAATCGCAGGCCCGGCAAGCTCACTTCGCGCATCGGCTGGTTGTGGAACACGAACATCACCTGGAACAGCGGCGCGTGAGCGGGCTGGCGGCGCGGCTGCAGCTCGGCGACCAGGCGTTCGAAGGGCACGCCCTGGTGGGCCAGGGCCTCGAGGCAGGTGCGGCGCACCCGCGTGACCCACTGGCGCACCGAGGGATCGTCTTCGAGGTCGAAACGCAGGGCCAGCGTGTTGACGAAGAAGCCGATGAGGTGTTCCAACCTGGCGTCGTCGCGGTTGGCGACCGGGGTCCCGATGACCACGTCGCGCTGGCCACTCCACCGCGACAGCAGCGCGGCGAACCCACCCAGCAACACCATGAAGAGGGTCGCGCCCTGATCGCGCCCCAAGTCGCGCAGGGGATCTACCAGTTCGGCGCCCAACGGGAAGCGCAGAGCGGCACCGTGGAAACGCTGCACCGGCGGCCGCGGACGATCGACGGGCAGCTCCAACAGGGCCGGCGCGCCGGCGAGGCGGTTCCGCCACCAGTCCACCTCGCGGGCCAGGAAGGCACCGTCCCAGGTGCGCCGCTGCCAGAGCGCGTAATCGGCGTATTGCAGCGGCAAGGGAGCCAGCTCGGGTTCTCGGCCCTGACTGAAGGCCCGGTACAGTTCGGTCACCTCGCGCAACAGCACGCCCATGGACCAGCCGTCGGAAACGATATGCTGCATGGCGAACAGTAGCAGCGAACGGTCCTCCCCGGTGCGGTAGAGCGCGGCGCGAATCGGTCGCTCCTCGGAGAGCGACCAGGGCCGAGCCAGCTCGACCCGCGCTCGTTCCAGTGCGATCGCGGTGTCCACCGGACCCTCGGTAGCCAGGTCGACCACCCGCAGGACCGCGTCCGTGGCACTGGGCGGCGCATCGACGATTTGGTAGGCCACGCCGTCCTCCGCGTCGAACCGCGTGCGCAGCGCCTCGTGCCGGTCGACCAGGGCCTGAAACGCCTGAGCCAGCGCGCGCTCGTCCAGTGCACCCTGGACCTCGAGCATCGCCGGAATCAGGTAGGCGGTGCCCATGTCGTGCAGGCGATGAAGGAAGAACAGACGCTCCTGGGAGAAGGAAAGCGGCAGGCGCGCCGGTCTCGGTTCGTCGTGCGCGATCTCGACGTGTGGCAGGACATGACCCGAGCCCCCCTGATCGGCGACGCGACGGTCGATGAATTCGGCGAAATCCGACAATCGCGGCGCATCGAACACCGCGCCCAAAGCCACCGAAACACCGAAGCGGTCGCGCACACGGGCTGCAAGCTGCACCGCCAGCAAACTGTGGCCTCCCAGGATGAAGAAGTCGTCGTCCACGCCCACCGGCGACAGATTCAACAAGTCTTCCCACAGGCACACCAGTTCGCGTTCGGTCGCAGTGCCGGGAAGCGCGGAAGCCCCCTCGACGCCGCCGCGAATTCCGGGGTGATCCCAGTCCATCGTCACCAACGCCTTGCGATCGATCTTGCGGTTGAGCGTCAGCGGCAGTTGCGCCAGGAAGATCAGGCTGCCGGGAATCATGTAGCTTGGCAGGACCTCGGTTACATGCAGGTAGATCCTCCGCCGGGCGGCGCCGGCCGCAACCGGATCGTCCAGCCAGGAAACGGCGGTGTCGTCGGGAACCATGAAGGCCGCCAGATCGCGTTGGGTGCCCGAGCCGCCGGGCCGAGCCAACACCAGGGCCTGCTTCACGCCGGGATAGGCCATCAAGCGGGCTTCGATCTCGGCCGGTTCCACCCGGAACCCGCGGATCTTGATCTGAGAGTCCATGCGATCGGCGAAGACCAGGTGGCCATCGGCCCGAAAGCGCCCAAGGTCGCCCGTCTTGTAGATGCGATCGTCGGGATCGACGCTCGCCGGGCTGGCCAGGAACCGGGCACGCGTCAGGTCGGGATCGTCCAGGTAACCGGCGGCCAGGTGGGGGCCGCGAATGTGGATCTCGCCCAACTCGTCGACACCGGCCAAGCCCATGGCTCGGTTGAGGACCAGGACCTGAACGCCGTCGCCGGTCCCCCGCCCCAGCGGCAACACGGCTTCCCGGGCCTCGCGGTCTTCGGGATCGCGCGCGTAATCGTCGGGAACCAGGTAGCCGGCCACCGAGCGCTGGGTCTCGGTCGCCCCGTAGAAATTGACGATGCGCACGTCCGGCGCCAATCCACGCAGCGCGGTCACATGGCGGCCCAGAAGGCGGTCGCCGGTCAGGAAGACCCGGCGCAATGCCGGCAGCAACACCGGTTCGCGGTTTTCGGCGAGGATGTGAACCATGGGCGGGGTGACCAGCGCGACGCTGATCTCCCGGGCCCGCATCCAGGCCGCCAACCGATCCGGCCCGAAGTCCTCGGGGCTGGGCACGAACAGCGAAGCGCCCAGACACAGTGGGGTGAAGATGTCGCGCTGCAAGGGGTCGTGGGCGATACCGGACAGCATGCTGAAGCGATCGTCCGGGCGCAGATCGTAGGTGCGCGCGGTCCAGGGCAGAAAGTGGGTGAGCGATCCGTGGCGACCCAGCACGCCCTTCGGCTTTCCGGTCGACCCGGAAGTGAACGTCAGAATGGCGGGATCTTTGGGCCCGATCTCGAGTTCGGGTGGCTGCAGGCCGCTGGTGCAGGGACGGTCGTCCCACTGGCGCGGCAAGCCGTCGTCGGCGATGCGCAGACGGCCGGCAAGCCCGGCCCGATCCAGGTAGGCTTCGAAATCGGCGCCGATCGGGCCGGCCCGATCGAGCTGAATCCAGCCGCGCGCACCGGAAGCCTCCAGGAGATCGATCAGCCGCGAGTCGGGATAGTCGGGGTCGAGCAGGAGATAGACCGCGCCGGCGCGGAAGGTCCCCAGCACCGCAGGTACCACCGAAGCGTCGCGCGCGCCCAAAATGGCCACCACGTCACCCGCCACGATCCCGGTTTCGGCCAGAGCCGCGGCCACCGCCTCGAAGCGCGCCACCAGCTCGGCGTAGCGCCAGTGCTGGTGGTGGCCGATCACGGCCGGTTCGTCGGGCGTTTGCCGCGCCTGACGGGCGACCCACTCCACCACCGAGCCGCGCCAAGTGGCGTCCAGGGCCTTGCCCAGATCGGGCAGGCACACCCGCGCCTCGTCCGTGACCAGACTGAACGCGTCAATCGGCAGTTCGGGCGCCGCCGCGACTTGGGTCAACAGGTGGCGATACTGATCCAACAGGCGCACCATGCGATCGCGATCGAACAGGTCGGCGTTGTACGACAGGTCGAGCTGCAGGCGGTCACCCTCTTGACCGGCGTAGAGCGTCAAATCGAATTTGGCGCCGATGTCCGGCGTCTCGACCACCTCCAGACTCAGGTCAGGAAGGTCCACTTCGGGATCGGGCATGTTCAGCATGTTGAACATGACCTGAAACAGCGAGGTTCGCCCGCGGTCCCGTTTGGGCCGCAAGACTTCCAGCAGTCGTTCGAACGGCACGTCCTGGTTCTCGTAGGCTGCGAGCGTGGTCTCGCGAACGCGCGCCAGCAGCTCCACGAAGCGCGGATTGCCGCGCAGGTCGGTGCGCAGCACCAGGTGATTGAGGAAAAAACCGATGATCGGCTCCAGCTCCCGCAGCCGACGACCGGCGACCGGCGAGCCGATCGCGAAATCGTCCTGGCCGCTGTGGCGCGACAGCAGCAGCTTGAACGTCGCCAGCAGCACCATGAACAAGCTGGCTCCCTCGCGGCGCGACAACGCCTTGAGATCGGTGGTCAGCTCGGCGGACAGCAGCAAGCCTTGACGGGCGCCGCGGAACGAGAGGCGCGGCGGGCGGGGTCGATCGGTAGGCAGGGCCAGGACCGGGATGCCGTCGCCGAGGCGATCCTTCCAATAGGCGAGCTGGCGTTCCACCACGTTCCCCTGCAACCACGCCCGTTGCCAAACCGCGAAATCGGCGTAGGCCACGGAAGGCATGGGTAACTGGGGCGGCTTGCCGGCTCGGGCCGCGCGGTACAGTTCCATCAGGTCGCGGACCAACACGCCCATCGACCAGCCGTCGCCGACGATATGGTGCAGGTTGAGCAGCAGGCCGTGTTGCCCATCGCCCATCGCAACCAGGATCGCGCGGAACAAGGGGCCTCGCTCGAGATCGAAGGTGACCAGCGAGGTGGAGCGCACCAAATCGCGCCAGGCCGCCTCGCGCGACGCCGCCTCATGTCGACTCAGGTCGCGCATTTCGAGGTGGCCGGTCGTGGGTGTCAGGATGCGCTGGCAAATTTCGTCGTCCACCGACACGAAGATGGTGCGCAGCGACTCGTGGCGCGCGACAAGCCCGTCGACGGCGCGGGCCAAGGCGGCGCAATCCAGGTCGCCACGCAGGCGCAAGGCGACCGGCATGTTGTAGGTGGCGGAGGGACCTTCCAACCGGGTGAGGAACCACAAGCGCTGTTGGGCGAAGGAAAGCGGCAGCGGTTGGTCACGCGGCACCGGACGCGGACCCTCGAGCGCCATCACCTGCGGCGCGGTCCCTTCCCCAGCCAGCAGCACCGCCTGCTCGGCGACGGTCGGTTTGCCGAAGAAGTCGCGCAAGCCGAAATCCCGACCCAACCGTTCCCGAACGCGGGCCACCACCCGCGTGGCCAACAGCGAGTGACCGCCCAAATCGAAGAAATTGGCGTGAATGCCCACGGCCGGGCACCCGATCACCTCGGCCCAGATCTCGGCCAGTTTCCGTTCACCGTCGTTCCGCGGGGCGGTTTCGTCCAGGGCCACACCCCAGACTTCGGGCGCCGGCAAAGCGCCGCGATCGATCTTGCCGTTGGGAGTCAAGGGCAACGCCGCCACCTGCACGTAGGCGGCAGGCACCAGGAAGTCCGGCAGACGGCTGCGCAACCACACCCGCAATTCCGCGGCCGAGATCTCCGTTTCGGGTCGGGTCACCCACCAGGCCACGAGCTGGGCATCGCTTCCATCCCCGCCCGTCGCCCGCTCGGTGACGCCGACCACGCAGCTCGCCACCGCCGGATGACGGCGCAGCAGTGCCTCGACCTCGCCGGGCTCGATACGCACGCCGCGCAGTTTGACCTGATGATCCACACGCCCCAGGAACTGGAGACACCCGTCGCCATCCAGGCGCACGCGGTCACCGGTGCGGAACAGGCGCGCCCCTGGCCGGGACCCGAAGGGATCGGGTACGAACCGTTCGGCGGTGTGGGCGGGCATGTGGGCGTAGCCGCGAGCCAGGCCCACTCCGCCGAGCCACAGCTCACCCGGCAGGCCCGGCGGCACCGCCCGACCGCGCCCGTCGAGCACGTAGGCCCGCAGGTGACTGATGGGCGCGCCGATCGGAACCGCGTCGCGCGTCTCGTCCACAAGTTCGAACCAGGTCGCGTCACCGGCGACTTCCGTCGACCCGTACAGGTTGAGCAAGCGTACGCGCGGCAGGCGTCGTCGCAAGGCCGAGGCGGTCTCGCCGTCGAGCGTCTCGCCACTGCTCACGCAGATCCGCAGGGCGGGCAGCGCGCGGTTCAAATCCAAACCGGTCTCCAGCATGGCCCGCAGCAGGGAGGGCACGGCCGTCAACCGCGTCACGGACGCCTGCCCCAGGTACCGCAACAGCTCGCGCGGATCGCGAACGGCCCAGTCCGGCAGGATCCGCAGGGAGGCACCGTGCAACAGCGGCGCGAAGATCTCCCAGACCGAATCGACGAAATTGAGCGCCGTTTTCTGGGCGACCACCTCGTCCGGCGTCAGCGCGACCCGCGCCTGCATCCAATCGATGCGGTTCAAGGTGGCGCGATGCGTCCCCACGACGCCCTTGGCAGAACCGGTCGAGCCGGAGGTGTAGAGCAGGTAGACGGCCATGTCGCCGTGGTCGAGGCGGGCCGGATTGGTCGTGGCCCGCGCCTGAATGCGGTCGTGATCGGCGTCCAGGCAAAGCAGCGGCACCTCGCTTTCCGGCAGGGCGCCCGCCGAGGCGCGCCGCGAAATGACGGCCGCCAAACCGGCGTGGCCCATCATGTAGGCCAGGCGCGGCCGCGGATAGCTGGGATCGAGCGGCACACAAACCGCACCGATCTTCAGGATCGCGATCCAGGCCGCCACCATCGGCGCCGAGCGGTGAATGCACAACCCCACCGGCACTTCGGCCCCGACACCCAGCGCCCGCAGCTCGTGCGCCATCCGGTTGGCCTCGGCGTTCAGCTCGGCGTAAGTCCAAGACGCTTCCTCACACCAGATCGCCATCGCGTCCGGCGTGCGCGCGGCCTGGCGCTCGAAGCGGCCGGCCAGGGTTTCCTCGCTACCCGGAAGGGGCGTCGTGCGATCGAAGGGCACCGCCACCGCGAGGTGATCGCGCTCGGGATGCAGGTCGGCGGCGCTCACCGGTTGTTCGGGTGAAGCCGCCATGAAGGCGAGCAGGACCCGATACCAATGCGCGAAGCGGCGAATGGTCTCGGCCTCGAACAGGTCGGCATCGTATTCCCATTCGGCCTCCAGCTCCTGCGCACCGTCGGCGCCGGTACCCTCGTGCAGCGCCAGGGAGAGATCGAACTTGGCGTCCGTGGCCTCGCCATCGAACGGTCGCAGGGTCAGGTCGTCCAGGGCCAAATCGCCCAGACCCATGTTCTGGAACATGAAAACGGCCTGGACCAACGGCGTGTGGGCCGCATCGCGGTTGGGGGCCAACGCTTCCACCAGGCGCTCGAACGGGAGGTCCTGATGGGCGAAATCCTCCAGACCGGTATCGCGCACGTGGGCCAACAGGTCCGCCGCGCTCGGGTCGTCTTCGAGGCGGATGCGCATCGGCAACATGTTGACGAAAAAGCCCAACAGCGGTTCCAGCTCGGCGCGGTGGCGGTTGGCGATCGGTACACCGACCACGACGTCGTCCTGGCCGCTGAGGCGCTGGAGCAGGGCCGTGTAGGCCGCCAGGCAGGTCATGAACAGCGTGGTTCCGTGCCGACGACTCGAGGCCTGGAGATCGGCGGTCGCGGCGGCGTCCAATCGGAACCGATACAGGCCACCGCGACGGGCCGCCCCGGCCTGGCGTCCGTGGTCGAGGGGCAGGCGCAACAACGGCGGGGCCCCCAACAGGCGGTTGCGCCAGTATTCCAGTTGGTGTGCCAGTACCGGCGCCAGGTGGCGGCGCTGCCAATACGCGAAATCCGCGTACTGCACCGCGAGCGGCTGAGCGTTCGGCGCCCGGCCGGCACGCAGATCGGCGTACATTTCGGACAGTTCGCGGATCAGGAGACCCACCGACCAACCGTCGGAGACGATGTGGTGCATGACCACGCCCAACAGGTGCCAGGCGCTGTCGAGCTCCAACAGGACGACCCGCAGCAGCGGATCGCGCTGCAGGTCGAATTTACGCGCGGCCAATCGCGCATAGCGGGCGCGTGCTTCGGCCTCGGGCACGGTCGGATGAGCGTCGCCCAGGCGTTCGAAATGCCAATCGAATCGGGGCTCGGCCGCAATCACCTGGACCGGCTCCCCGCTGTCGGCGTCGAACGCGATATTCGTACGCAGGATCTCGTGGCGGGCCACCAGGCAGGCGAAGGCTTCGCGCAGGGCGCTCGGGTCCAGGACACCGTCGAGCATCCAGGCCCCGTGGATGTGGTAGGCCGAGCCCAGGCCCTCCACCTGCTCCAAAAACCAGAGCCGGTTTTGCGCGAAGGAGAGCGGTAGGGCTCCATCGCGGGGCACCGGCTGGATTCGAGGCAGCTCGTGCGGATCAGCCTCCGCCGGAACGGAGTCCTCGGGTTCCGCGGTCCCTATCCGGGACGGTTCTTCGGAGGACGTCGGATGGGTTTCCCGCTCCGAGCGAATGCGGTCGGCCAACTGGGCCGGAGTCGCGCCCTCGAACAACACCCGCACCGGCAGGGAAACGCAGAACCGTTCGCGCACCTGCGACATGACGCGCGTGGCCAGCAGGCTGTGGCCGCCGAGCGCGAAGAAATCGTCGTCCCGACCCACGTCGGCCAGCGCCAGGACTTCGGCCCAAATTTCGGCCAGTACGCGCTCGTCGTCGTCGCGCGGCGCCTGTCGCGACGACTCTTCTTCCTCGCCCAAATCCCAATTCGCCAGCGCCTGGCGATTGATCTTGCCGTTGGGCAACTGGGGAAAGCCGTCCAGGAACACGTAATTGTTGGGAATCATGAAATTGGGCAAACTTTGCTTGAGGAAGTCGCGCAGCTCGGTTCCGGCCGGCGCACCGTCCACGGCCGCATCCGCCACCAGAAAGGCCGCCAGGATCTCCTCCTCTCGCCGGCTCCTGCGCGGCAGGACCACCGCATCGGCGATCGCTTCGTGACGACACAGTACCTGCTCGATCTCCACCGGTTCGATGCGGAACCCGCGCACCTTCATCTGCTGATCGATGCGACCCATGAAGACGATGTCGCCGTCCGGCAGGTAGCGCACCAGGTCGCCCGTGCGGTAGAGACGGCCACCCCGATCGTGGCCGAAAGGGTCGGGAATGAACCGCGTCGCGGTCAGCTCCGGGTGGTTGCGGTACCCGCGCGAGACCTGAACCCCGCCGATCAGCAGCTCGCCCGGCACGCCCACCGGCACCAGGTTCATGGCGCGATCGACCACGTAGCAGGTGAGGTTGGCCACGGGGCCGCCGATCGGGTAGGCCCGCTCGCCATCGTCCTCTCGAACACGGTAGAAATTGGAGACGACCGTCGTCTCGGTGGGCCCGTAGCCGTTGTAGACCACCCGCCCGGGCTGCAGCGGTTCCAGCATGCGTCGCGTGAAGCTGGCACCGGCCACGATCATGACCTTCAGGTCCAGCCCGTCCAACGGCCCCATCGCGGGCAGGACGAACGGCAGGATCATCATGTGCGTCACGCCCTGGAGCTTCAGGTAGGCGGTCAGCTCCGGGCTGGGCATCAGCATCTCGGCGGGGCCCAGGTCCAACGTGGCGGCCCCGTAGAAGGTCATCGCCAGCTCGCCGACCGACATGTCGAAATTGAACGAACTGGTTTGGTACACGTGGCTGTCGGGTTCGAGCCCGAAGGCCTCGCCGAAGACCATGGCGTGGTTGGCCACGTTGCGGTGGGTGACCTGCACGCCCTTGGGACGGCCCGTGGAACCGGAGGTGAACAGCACGTAGGCCAGTTGATCGGGGTCGATCCGCAAGGCGGGTGCGGTTACGGGCCGGTCGGCGGCGGCCCGGTCCAGGTCGGCGGCCGTCAGCGCGGTGCAGGTCGCCGGGTAGCGTTCGATGGCGGCCGCATCGACTACCAGTACCAGCGCCGCACCGGCATCCTCGACCATGTAACGCAACCGCTCCGCCGGGTAGTCGGGATCCAGCGGCAGGTAGGCACCGCCGGCTTTCATCACCGCGAAAATCGCCGTGACCATGTCGATCGAGCGCGGCAGGGCGAGGCCCACCAGATCTTCGGCACCCAGCCCGCGACGACGCAGCTCGTGGGCCCAACGGTTGGCACGGGCCTCCAAGGCTTGGTAGCCGATCCGCGCATCGCCGTGGATGACGGCCGTGCCCGCACCGTTACGGGCCGCCGCCGACGAGAGCAGGTCGTGGAAATGGTCGATTCGAGGCACCGGGCACGCATCGTGTCGCCACTCGCGAACCTGGTCCCGAAAGGCCGCCACGTCGAAAAGTGCCTGATGGGTGGGCGGGTGATGAGGTGTTCGCGCCATTTCCGTCAACAGGCGGGAAAAATGAGCGAGCATGCGTTCGATCGTGTCGCGCTGAAACAGGTCGAGGTTGTATTCCAAGAGCAAACGGGTGCGCTCGAGGCCGTGTTCGGCCGTGAGCAGCAGATCCCACTTGGCCAGACCGGTCGGCTGTTCGACGACTTCGACGTCCAGGTCGGGCAATTGAATGCTATCGCTCAGGTCGTCGACCAGTTGGAACACCACCTGGAACAGGGGCGCGTGGCTCAGGGTTCGCTCCGGACGCACCGCCTCCATCACGGCATCGAGCGGGACCTGCTGATTGGCGTATCCTTCCAGGAAAATTTGGCTGACGCGATTCAGCAGCGTCGGCGTATCGCGAATGCCGCTCAGGTCGAAGCGCAAGGCCAGGGTATTGACAAGACAGCCGACCAGGCCCTCCAGCTCCATGCGACCGCGATTGGCGACCGCGGTCCCGATCACCACGTCGTCACTCCAGGCGTAGCGACCCAACAGCGCCGCATAGGTGGCCAGCAACACGGTGAACGGGGTGGTGTCGTAGCTGCGACAAAGCTGGTCGAGCGCTTGGCGCTGGGATCGATCCAGGGTCACGACACAGGTGGCGCCGCGGTGGCCCAGCACACTGGGACGCGGCAGGTCGGTGGGCAGCTCCAACAGTTCCGGGGCGCCCTCGAGCGCCTCGCGCCAATAATCGAGCCGCCGTTCCAGGACCTCGCCACGCAGCCAACGGTTCTGCCAGACGGCGACGTCGGCATACTGCAGGGCGGGCTTCGGCAATTCCGGTTCGCGCCCCTCCCGCAGGGCGGCGTAACATCGACTCAGCTCGCCGATCATGACCTCGATCGACCAGCCGTCGGCGATGATGTGGTGCAGGTTGATCAGCAGGCGGTGATCGCGCGCGTCGAGCCGCACCAGCACGGCGCGGAACGGCGGCGCCTCGGTCAGGTGAAACACGTGGGCCGCTTCGGCGGCGACCAGCTCGTCGAGGCGGCTCGCGCGCGCTTCGGTCGGCGCCTCGGCCAGATCGACGAAGGTCAGCGGTTCACCCGCGGTGGCCTCGATCACCTGCAGCGGTCCATCGGGCCCGACACGGAACCGGGTCCGCAGGGCCTCGTGCCGATCGATCAAGCGCCGAAAGGCCTCGGCCAGCGCCTCGCGGTCCAGGTGGCCGACGAGTTTCAGTGCGCCGGGGATGTTGTACAGCGACGAGGCCCCTTCCTTCTGATCCACCAGCCACATGCTGAGCTGGGCGGGCGAAAGCGGTGCCTCACCATCGTGGCCGCACGGCTCGATCGGCGGCAGTTCGGTCGATTCGGCGGCTTCGATGGCGGCGGCCATGTCGGCCAGAACCGGGACGTCGAACAGGGTCCGCAGCGAGAGCCCCACGCCGAAGCGGCCCCGAATGCGGGACACCAGCCGCGTGGCCAGCAGCGAGTGGCCGCCCAACCGGAAAAAGTGATCGGCGCGTCCCACGCTCTGGCAAGCCAACAGGTCGCGCCACAACTCGGCGAGACCGGCTTCGACCGGCGTTTGCGGCGATTGGTAGCGGGCGCGCCGGCCGGCATCGGGCTTGGGCAAGGCGGCGCGATCCAATTTTCCGTTGGCGGTGAGCGGCATCGTCGCCAACGGCACGAGCGCGCTGGGCACCATGTAGTCCGGCAGGCGGTCGGCCAACCATGCGCCAATCGCCTCCAGGTCCAACGCGTCCGCGGACCCTGCCGCCGGGGTCAACCAGGCGGCCAGCCGTGGCTCGGCCTCCCCTTCCCCGCTGAGCGCCGTGTGGGCCTCGGCGACGTCGTCGCGCCCGCGCAGCAGCGCGGACACCTCGTCGGGCTCGATCCGGTAACCGCGGATCTTGACTTGATGATCGCGCCGGCCGAGAAATTCGAGCGGCTCGCAGGCCTCGCCCTCGCGCAGGGGAAACCGCGCGAGATCGCCGCTGCGGTACATGCGGGCGCCGGGTTCGGTGGCGAACGGATCGGGCAAGAACAACGCCGCCGTTTGCCCGGGACGCTCGAAATAGCCGCGCGCCAGACCCGGCCCGGCAATGTAGATCTCGCCCGGCACACCGCGCGGCACCGGCTGCAAGGCCTCGTTCAGGAGATAGAGCCGCATGCCCGCGAAGGGAAAGCCGATGGGAACCGGCCCCGTCAAATCGGCGCCTGGCGGTACTTCGTGGACACAACAGCCCACGGTCGCCTCGGTCGGTCCGTACTCGTTGAACACCCGGGTCGCCGGAGCGGCCGTGCGCCAGGCGCGCAGAGCCGGTCCCAAAAGGGCCTCGCCGCCCAGGATCAGGGCGCCGGCCGCGGTGGGCGACGGACCCGCTGGATCCAGGTGCCGGAGCGCATCCAAATGGGCCGGGGTCATTTTGACCATGGCGAACGCTTCCAGGCCGTGCAATCGGTCGGCGAGGACTTCGAGCGTATGGTCTTCGGGAAGCAGGTGAATCGGTTTGCCCGCCAGCCAGGGCGCCAGCAGCGTGGTCAGGGTGGCATCGAAACCAAAGGCGCCGAATACCGGCGCGCCGCCGTCACCATCGGCGCGATACAGCGCCACGGCCGCCTCGAGGTAGTTACACAGGGCGCGGTGGCTGATCATGACGCCTTTGGGCACGCCGGTCGAGCCGGAGGTATACATCACGTAGGCCAGTTGATCGGGCGAATGGTGGCGCTCACCGGCGACCACCGCGGTGCTCGCCGGAGCACCGGATCCGGCGCCGCCCCAGGTCAAGTCGCGACCCAGAACCAGCATCCGAGCCGCGGTTCCCTCGAGCGCGGCGGTACTCGGATCGCAGATCACCAGCTTGACCCGGGCGTCGTTCACGAGCGTGCTCAAACGGCCGGGCGGCAGGCCCGGGTCCAACGGCAGGAAGGCACCGCCCGCGCGGAGTACGGCCAGCAGCGCCACCGGCAGATCGACCGAACGCGGCAACATCAGGCCGACCACCACGTCGGGGCCCACGCCCAACCGCCGCAGCCGATCCGCCAACAGGGCCGATCGGGCGGTGAGCATGCCGAAACGCAGCACTTCGTCATTCCGACAAACCGCCGGCGCGTGCGGTATGCCGCCGGCCCGGTCCAAAACCAGGTGGTGGAAGCAGGACGGTCGGGCCGGTTCACCGGTGTGCCGGTTGAAGTCGTCCAGAATCCGGGCCCGTTCTGCCCCATTCAACCCGGTCAGCATGGCCAAATCGGCATCGGGCATGGCCCGCGCTTCGGCGATCAGGCTGGCCAATTGCTCGGCCAACAGGCCGACGCGTACCGAACCGAAACGGGCCTCGTCGAACGACAGCGCCAGCGATACCGCCTGGTCGCAAACGGCCACCCGCAACTTCAATCCGAATCGTTCGCCGGGAAGATCGCAGTCGACCGTTTCGAAGACCAGGTCCGGGCGCACGCGATTGGCGTGCAGGTCGACGCTTTCGAAGGCCGTCGCGAAATAGCCGCGAGCGGGCAGGCCCAGCCGGCTCCAGTCGTAATATTCGCCGTGATCGTCGGCGGCCCGAACCAGCGCCGCGAGGTCCTCGACCCACCCGGACAGGGCCCGTTTCGCCGGAACCCCGGGCCGAATCGGCAGGTACTTGGCCAGCAGCCCGGACACGCACTCGAGCCCGTCGTAGGTTCTCCCTGGCCGGCACAGGGCCACCACCGGTTCGCGCCCCTCCCCGTGACGGTGCAACATCAACACCCACAGACCCAGCAGCAGGGCATCCCGGCTCGCCGGATCGGCCGCGGTCCGACGCATGAGCCAACCCTGGGTTTCCTCGTCCATCGGCACGGGACACACGCGGGTGTGCAGTGCCTGGTCGTCGGTCGGGCCCCCGTCGAAGGTCAGGCCGGAGGTCAGCCCGTCGGACCAGTCGGCCCCCGTCCAAAAGCGAAGGCCGGCTTCGCGACGGGCCCGATCCTCGGCCGTTTCGCCCTCGACGGGGGTCAGGATTTCGTGCATCCACTCCGCGACATCGGCGTATTGCAGCTCGCCTTCCTCGGTCTCGTCCTCGTCGGTCGCATCACCGTTTGCCGGCAGCTCACCGCTGTAGATCGCCACCAAATCGTCGACCAGAATGGCGAAGGTGGTGGCATCGGCGTGGGTCGACGGCATGATCAGGCTCAAACGCCAGTGGCCGTCGCCCATGCGCGCGAGGAAGGCGCGGAAACTCGAGGTGTGCATGCCTTCGCCCTCGCGGAGAAGGTGCGCGTCCAGGGCGGCATCGAACGTCTGGCCGTCGGCCTCGTCGACCACCAGGCGATCGAGCACCGGATCCAGCTCGTCGGCCACCACCTGGAGCGGCAGCGCGGCGGTCTCGGCGCGAGCCAGGTGGGTGCGCAGAATTTCGTGGCGAGCCACCAGAGCGTGCAGCGCATCGACGAGCCGCGGCTCGCTGAGCGCGCCGCGCACGTCCAGGTCCCAGCGGGCCATGGGCACCGCCTCCGGAACGTCGTGGGCCAGGTGGAGAAGTCGAAGCTGCTGGGGTGAAGCGGTAAAGCCGTCAAGTGTGGTTTGCGACATAAGTTTTTCCTAACGTGATACTTGTGTGGTGCGGCGCGCCGAAGTCGCGGTCTCCCGGGCCAGTGGTGCGCGGTGCGGTCGAGCCATGCCCACCAGGACGCGGCGCCGGCCCTCGAAGGGATGGCGGCCGTGGGCGGTCAGCATGTTGTCCAAGATCAACAGGTCGCCGAGGCGCCAGGGAAAGGACCGCGACGCCTCGGCAAAGGCCGCGCGAATCGCGGCGAGGGCCTCGTCTTCGATTGGGCTGCCGTCGCCGTAACGGGCATCGCGCGGCAGGCCCTCGGAACCCAGCGCCTGGCACAGCCCTTCGCGGACTTCCGCCGCCAAGGCACTGGGATGGAACAGGTGGGCCTGGTTGAACCAAACCGGGTCGCCGGTCACCGGGTGTTGGGCCACGCCCTGACAGATCTGCCGGGTTTGGAGCCGATCCCCGGCGCCCCAGTGCCATTCGATGCCGCGGCCGCGACAGAAGGTCTCCACTTCGTCGCGCGCCTCGGTCTGGAAGGCCACCTGCCACGGCAGGTCGATCTCGCCGTAGTTGCGGATGTACATCACGCCCCTGGTCGCGAATCGTTCGCGGACCTCCGGCGGAATCGCACGCCATACCGCGCGGCTGTCGGCGATCGGCGTCGCGCCACCGCGATCGGCCGTCACCGCCGCGAAGAACCAGATCCGCAGCGGCCACACCGAGGCATAGGCGTTCTCGTTGTGGAGCGGAATCTCCTGATCGGCGGGGTACTCGGTGGAGGTGTACAGATGGCGATCGCCAACCCGGGTGCGGGGGGTGGAGCGATAGACGTAGGGCAGCAGGTCACCGTCGGCCAGGACGTCCGAGACGGCTTCGAAGACGCGCGTATCGCCCGAAACCAGGCCGGGGAATCCACGCAGCAAGACCGCACCGTGGCCGTGCAACCATTTGTCCAGGTCGGCGCGGTGGGTTTCCAGCCAGCGCACCAGGTCGAGTCCGGGAAAGGCCGGTTCCAGGACCAGCGGCAGTGCTTCAAGGCCGGGAATGAAGGATCGACGCACCAGTTCGCGATCGTCGCCCACCTTGCGGCGACGCCCTCGTGTCAATGACTTCGATTGTTTCATGGTGTGACTCCCGTGGATGTGCGGCCATCCGAATCGCGCGTGGACATCGGTATCGTGATCGTCACGAGCGGGCCCCCGTGCGGCGACGCGCCCGGCGCCCTTTCAAGGCTTTCTGGTTTTTGGTTTTGGCGGCGCGTTCCCGCGCCACCCGCTCCTCTTCTTCGCGGTCGTTCAGGGCGGCGCGCAGGTCGCGCAAGGCACGCTCGGGGGCCTTGATCACCGCATCCAGGAGCCAATCGACGTGCGCCAACAAGCGCTGCATGCCGGCTTCGCCGTAGCGGGCGGCATTGAACTCCAGGATCCAGTCCAATCCGTCGCCGGTTTCCACCGCATTCAGCAGCAGGTCCATCTTGGCCACACTCGCCCGGCTCTCCAGGAAGGTGGCGCTCAGGTCCTGCAACACGAAAGGCCGCGGCTGATGCTGCAAGACCAGCTTGATCGCGAAGGGGGCAGCGGACACGCCGTCCCTACGGCTGCCCAGCTCGCCGACCAGCAGGTCGAAGGGCAGCTCCTGGTGGTCGTAGGCCGCCAGGGTGGTTCGTTTGACCGCACCCAACAGATCGCGGAAGTGACCCTCGGCGTCGAGCCGCGTCCGCAACGCGAGCTGGTTCACGAAGAACCCGATCAGGCCTTCCAGCTCGGCCCGGTCGCGCCCGGCCACATCGGTGCCCACCACCAGATCGGTGCGACCCGTGCGCTGCCAAAGCAGCAGGTCGAGCACCGCCAGGAGGGTCATGAACAGGGTCACGCCCTCGCGCCGATTGAAATCGCGAAGGGCCGTCCAGGTCTCGTCGGGCATGCGCCTCGACACGAAACCGGCCGGAGCGGGTGCGAAGGCCGATCCGGTCCGCTCGGGACTCGCCGAAACCGGTGTCACATCCGGTTCGAGCAGAACCGGGTCGGGCAAGGCATCCAACGTCTCCATCCAGAACGCCAGCAACGCATCGCGCACCGAACCCTCCAACAGGCCACGCTGCCACACGGCGAAATCGGCATACTGGATCCCTGGCGGCTCCAAGCGTGGCACTTCGCCGAGGCTCGCCGCCCGATAACATTCCGCCAGCTCGCGAACCAGCACATCCACCGACCAACCGTCGGCCACGATGTGGTGCAGGGTGGCCAACAGCAGGTGGCGGTCGGGTTCGAGGGCGATCAACGTGACACGGATCAGCGCGCTACCGGCCAGATCGAAGGGACGGTCGGCCTCCTCGTGGATGCGTGCGGCCATCTCCGCCGCCCGCACATCCGGCTCGAGGCCACTCAGGTCGACCCGTTCGAGTTCGAAAGGCACGTCCTCCAGGATGACCTGATAGGGTGTCCCGTCTTCGTCGGTGAATCGGGTCCGCAGGCTTTCGTGACGATCGATCGTCATCGCAAACGCCCGCGCCAGAGCCTCCGCATCGAGCGGGCCGGCCAGTTGGATGGCGGCCGAAATGTTGTAAGCCGAGTGGGATCCTTCGAGTTGATCCACGAACCAGAGCCGTTGCTGGGCGAAGGAGGTCGGCATCAAGGTCCCGCGCGTCACCGGGACCATCGGTGTGTCCACCCGAGTTCGTGCCTGACGGAGCCTGGCCGCGAAGGCGCGCGGCGTGGGGGCATCGAACAGGGCGCGCAGGGGCAGCTCGATCTCCAGCAGGTCGCGACAGCGGGCGATCACGCGGGTGGCGGTCAGGGAATGGCCGCCCACCGCGAAGAAATCGTCGTCGAGGTGCAGGGTGTCCAACGCCAGGACCTCCGCGAACAGGTCGATCACCCACCGTTGGGTTTCGGTCAACGGTACCGCCGCGGCGCCGGTCTCACCCCGCCCCGCATCGTCCCAGCGCGCACGAGCCAGCTCGGCCAGAGCACGCCCGTCGACCTTGCCGCGGGCATTCAGGGGCAGGGCATCCAGGCGAACCCAGAGTTCGGGCGCCATGTGACGCGGCAGGCGCCGTTCCAGCTCCGTTCGCCAGGTTTGGGGCCCGTGGGATTCGGGGTCGGAGGTCACGACACAGGCGGCCAGGTGGGCCTGACCCCGGGCGTCGTGGACCACCGTGGCGCGACCCTCGACAACCCCGGAAAGACCGGGCAGGGCCTGGGTCAATTCGGCCGGTTCCACGCGAAAGCCGCGAATCTTGACCTGGTCGTCGCCACGCCCCAAGTACTCCAGCACCGCGCCGCCGTCGGGACTCGTCAGCAAACGGCAACGGTCGCCGCTGCGGTAGAGGCGCGCGCCCTGCTCTTCGCCGAAGGGATCCGGAACGAACCGCTCGGCCGTGGCTGCGGGACGACCCATGTAACCGCGGGCGAGCTGCGCGCCGCCGATCAACAGTTCACCGGGGCAACCGGGCGCGACCGGGCGTAGATCGTCGTCGACCAGGTACAGGCGCAGTCCCGTCAGGGGCACCCCGATCGGCACCGATTCGCCCTCGGTCTGGGCGCCGTCGTAAGTCCAGGCGGCACAGCCGACGACCGTCTCGGTGGGGCCGTATTCGTTGACGATCGCGGTGCCGGGCAGGCGCTCGCGCCAAGCCCGTGCCGAGGCGGCCGGGAGCGCGTCGCCGCCGACGATCAGGGTACCGATCCGGCATGCGGGCAGGCGGTCGCCCAGCAGTCCCGCCAAACCTTCCAAGTGTGCGGGCGTGACCTTGAGGAAGCCCAAGTCGACGGGTTGCAACATCCAATCGGTCAGCGCGCTGAGGGTATCCGTTTCGGAGATCAGGGTCAGTGGCGCCCCCACGAGTGTCGCCACGAACAAACTGGTCAGCGTGGCGTCGAAACCCGGCGCACCGTGGACCAGGGTGCCGCCTTCGGGCGTGTACCGAGTTCGGGCGTAGCCCAGGTAGTGCTCGAGGCTGGCATGGGTGACGGCGACGCCCTTGGGTTTTCCGGTCGAGCCGGAAGTGTAGAGCACATAGGCCAAATCATCCGGGTGCACCAAGGTCGGGGCCGAGGGTTCACAGACCGCGTCCATCATGGCGGTACCGGCGTCGAATGACAGAGTCGCGGCGATTTCGCCGAAGCGATCGCCCACGCGGTCGTCTCCCAGGATCAAGGCGGCGCTCGCGTCGTCCACCAGGAACCGCAATCGTTCGGGCGGATCTTCGGGATCCAGCGGCAGCCAAGCGCCGCCGGCCCGCCAGACCGCCCACATGGCGATCACCAACTCGGGAACCCGACCGAAGCAGAGTCCGACCACTACGCCGGGCCGTACACCCTCGCGCTGGAGCGTGGTCGCCAAATGGGTGACGCGGCGCTCGAGCTCGGCGAAATCGATGGTGCGGGCGCCGGCACGAATCGCGGGAGCCGTGGGATCTACATCCGCCGGCCAGGTAGGGATCGACATCTCACCGGTGACGGGTGCGGCGGGCACGGGGCTGGCGGCCTCGATCGGTGGGGTCCACCAGGCACGCGATCCTGGCGAACCGAGCGGCCAATGGCGCACATCGCGCTCGCAACCCTCGACCATCGCGATCAACGCGGCGCGGTAGACCTGCGCGGCCTGGGCCAGCCAACCGCCGTCCATGCGATCGGGGTCGTAGCAGAGGTTCAGCACCACCGAGTCCGCCTCGCGATCGCGAATGAAATTGGCGGTCAGCGGGAAATTGGTGAGCTCGTGGTCGCGCGTCTCCAGCAAACGCATCTTGCCCAGCCGCGCAACGGAGGCGTAGACGTGAAAGTCGACGTAGTTGAACACCACGTGGCACAGCGCGGCCCCGTTGCGCCCGTCGAGGCGCTGCAGGTCGAACAGCGGCACGCGCCGAACGCCCAACAGGGCGCGTTCCTTTTCGAGCACGCGACGCACCATGGCGCGTCCGCTCTCGGCCTGGATGCGGAACCGGAAAGGCAAGGTGTTGAGGAACAATCCCAACACCCGCTCGGCACTCTCGCGCTCGGGTCGACCATTGGCGATCAACCCGGTGACCACCTCGCCCCTGGGACCGAGGAGGTGGGCCAGGGCGCGCAGGTGCACGGCCAGCAGCACGCTTTTGAGTGGGCAACCCAGCTCGTCGGCCAGCACCGACAAACCGCGGGACACCGACGCCGGCACCTCGACCGACATCGAACCCGAGGGATCGGCGGGGCGTCGGAACCCGGTCGGGAAGCGTGGCGGGCGCGTGATGGGCACATCCGTCAGTTCTCGCGACCAAAAGGCCAAGGCCACGGCATCGCGACGCGCGGCGGCCTCCAACGCCACGAATCCCCGGAAGCTGAGCTCGGGCGACGGAGTCGGCGGTTCGACGGCCACATCCAGCATGGAGAGGTAGCGACGAAACAGCTCGGTCACCATGGAAGCGAAACTCCAACCGTCGAGGATCGCGTGGTGGAACGCCACCAGGAAAAAGAAGCGGTCGTCGGCGAGCCGCAGCACCTCGAACGCCAGCAAGGGCGCTTGGCGCCAGGAGAAGTTCCGGCGAAGGCGATCGGCACGGCGACGCTCGATTTCGTCCTCCTGAGCCTGACTGTCCATGCCGCGCAAGTCGATCACTTCCAACGGCGTGGGCACTTCGCGATAGACCAGTTGCAGTGGCTCGCGATAGGCGGACGTTTCGAAAGTGGTCCGCAGCACGGGATGGGCCGCGATCAGGCCGCACAGCGCCGCGTGGAAGGCCCGCTCTTCGAAAGGGCCCTCGAAGCGGAACCCGAACAGATCGCGGTACATGGCCTGGTCCGACTGGAGATCCCCGTGGAACAGCATGCCGAATTGGAGCCGCGTCAGCGGATAGGCGTCCACCACTTCGGCGGGCAGGGCCGCACGGGTTTCGGCATCCACCAACGCGAAGGGACCGGGCTCGCCGGGTCTCTCCGACTCGGTCTCCACGATTTCGGTCGCCGCCGCCATGGCGCCCAGGTGCGGGAACCGGAACACGTCTTCCAGTTCGAGTTTCAGGCGATGCTTGGCGGCGCGGGCCACCAGGCGAATCGCGCGAATCGAGTCGCCGCCCATTTGGAAGAAATTGTCGTTGGTGCGCGGCGGCCGACAGTCGAGCACCTCGCGCCACACCGAGGCCAGGGTTTGCGCCGCAGGCGTTTGCGGTCGCTCGGCGACTTCGTCCTCCTCGACCGGATCGATGTCGGGCAACGGAATCGCGTCGAGCGGACGACGATCGATCTTGCCGTTGGCGCTGAGCGGAATTTCCTTCAGCCACACGAAGCGGGCGGGCACCATGTATTCCGGCAGGATCTCCAGGAGGCGGTGGCGCAGCACATCGGCGCACAGCGGCTCTTCCGGATCGGCTCCGTCGGGAGAAGCCATGCCCTCTTTCGTCACCAGCCAGGCGACCAGCGACGCCTCACCCGCATCGCGCCGCAGGGTCACCACCGCGCGACCTACCTCCGGCAGTCGCACCAGTTGGGCTTCGATTTCACCCAACTCGATGCGGAACCCGCGCAGCTTGACCTGAAAGTCCAGCCGACCCAGGAAAAGGATGTTCCCGTCGGGAAGGAACCGGGCCAAATCACCGGTTCGATAAACCCGATCTCCGGGAGAGCCGAACGGATCCGGCACGAAGCGCTCGGCGGTCAGGTCCGGTCGGCCCTCGTACCCGCGCGCCAAGCCCACACCGCCGATCAGCAGTTCGCCGGGTGCCCCGATCGGCACCGGTTGCCCGCGGCGATCCACGATGTACAGCCGCAGGTTGGCGATGGCTTTGCCGATGGGCACCTCGTGACGCCCGTCGTCCGGCCGGCAGGTCCAGTGACTGACGTCGATGGCCGCCTCGGTGGGTCCGTAGAGGTTGTGCAGGTCCACCTTGGGAAAGGCGTCGTGGAACCGGAGTTGGAGATCGCGGGCCAGAGCCTCGCCACTGCAGATGACGCGCGCGAGGGAATCGCCGGACTCGAAATCGGCGTGGGCCTCGAGGAAGGCGTCGAGCATCGACGGCACGAAGTGCAGCGTCGTGATGCGTTCGGCGTCGATCACCCGCATCAGGTAATAAGGATCGCGATGACCGCCCGGTTCGGCCACGACCAGCGCGGCGCCCACGGCCAGGGGCCAGAAGAACTCCCACACCGAGACGTCGAAACTGTAGGGCGTCTTCTGCAACACGCGGTCGGAAGCATCCAGTCCGTAGGCGGCCTGCATCCAGGCCAGTCGGTTGCAAATGGCGCGGTGGGTGTTCATGGCACCTTTGGGCTTGCCGGTGGAGCCCGAGGTGAAAATCACGTAGGCCAGGTGATCGGGCTGAACCACGGGAGCGCGCGACGACCGAGAGAGCTCGGAAACGGTCGCGGGCGGATCCCCGTCCAAGGGCAACAACGGCGTGCCCTCGATCGCGCTCAGGGACGACAACCGCGCAACCAGGGCCTCCTGGGTCAGGATCAAGGCGACGCCGGCGTCCTCCAGGACAAAGCCCAACCGCGAATCGGGGTATTCCGGATCCAGCGGAACCCAGGCCGCACCGGCCTTGACCACCGCCAACAGCGCCACCACCATCTCCACCGAGCGGAAGGCACATACGCCCACCCGCGACTCGGGGCCCACCCCCAGGCCGCGCAGGACGGCGGCCCAACGGTCGGCTTCGCCGTGCAGTTCGCCGTAGGTCATCTCCGAACGCGAGGCGCCTTCACCCCACACCAGCGCGACGGCGTCGGGCGTGCGCCGAGCCTGTGCCGCCAGCACGCGATCCAGCGTCGGCGGCCAGTCGAAGTCCACATCGGTTTGGTTGAAATGCACCAGCAGGTGCCGCTTCTGGGTTTCGTCGAGCACGTCGAGCGTCGCCACCGAGGACTTCGGCTCGGCGCACATCCGCTCCAGCAGATGGACGAAGGTCGCCACCATGCGCTCGGCCGTGCCGCGATCGAACAGGTCCGTCGCGAACTCCAGCTCACCGACCATTTGGTCGTCGCACTCCTCCAGGGTCAGGGTCAGATCGTATTTGGCGGTGTGATGGGCCACTGGAACGGAGGAGAAGGTCAGTTCGGGAATATCGAGCTCGATCGGCGGCACGTTCTGCAGGACCAAAACGGCCTGGAACAAGGGCTCGCGGCTGAGATCGCGCTGAAGGTCCAGCGCATCGACCAGTCGCTCGAACGGCAGCTCCTGGTGGGCATAGGCCTCCAGGCAGGTTCGCCGCACCTGGGCCAGCAGCGCCGCGGTGTCCATGTCGTCGTCGAGCAGCAGGCGCAGCGGCAACATATTGACAAAGAAGCCGATCAGATGGGCGGTCTCGGGTCGCTCGCGATTGGCCACGGGAGTCCCGATCACCAGATCGGCGCTACCCGAAAACCTGGCCAACAGGGTGCCGAAGCCCGCCAGCAGGGCCATGAACGGCGTCACTCGCTGGCTCTGGCACAGGTCGTACAGCGCGGAAGCCTGGTCGCAAGAGATTCGGATCGGGACCCTGTCGCCTCGATGGCTCTGGCGCGCCGGTCGCGGCCGGTCGGTCGGCAGGGCCAGCGATTCGGGTGCTCCGGCCAATTTGGTCCGCCAGTAATCGAGGCGCGCGGCCAGGGCCGCCACCACCTCGGGACGCCGCTGCCAACGGGCCACGTCGGTGTAGTGCAGGACCAGCTCGGGGAGCGCGGGCCGCTCGGGCCGGGTATAGCAAGCCGAAAGTTCGCGCACCAGCAGACCCACCGACCAGCCGTCACCGGCGCTGTGGTGCAGGTTCCCCAGCAACATCCACTCGGTTTCGCCCAACCTCAGCAAATGCAGCCGGATAAGCGGGCCCTCGGCCAGATCGAACGGGCTGCGGGCATGGGCCTCGGCCATCTCGCCCACGCGACGCAGTCGTGCCTCGCCCGTCAGCTCGCGGAGATCGGTCACGGGAATCGTGGTATCCACCTGGCCCATGTCCCGAATCACCTGGACACCTTCGCCGTCCACCTCGATGAACGCGGTGCGCAGGGTGCGTTGGCGCGCGACGACCGCCGCCAGGGCACGTTCCAAGCGAGCCGGATCGAGCCGACCGCAGAGGCGCACGGCCCAGGGCATATTGTAGACCGCGCCGGGCCCGTTCAAGCGATCGAGGAACCACAACCGTTGTTGGTTCAGGGACAACGGGGCCGACTCCGTTTCGGGTGCCGGACGTAGCACGGGCAATGGCTGAACGTCGCCGCGCGTCTCCGAACGCAAGGCGTGCAGGAAACGGCGCGGCGTGGGCGCGTCGAACAGGTGCTTCAACGGCACCAAAACACCCAGCTCACGATGGACGCGACCAATTAGTTTGGTCGCCGAAAGCGAATGCCCCCCGCATTCGAAAAAGTTGCTGTCGGGGCCGAGTCCCTTACGCTTCAGAATCTCGCACCAGATGCCCACGAGCAACGCCACCTCGGGTTCGTCGACCTCGACGCCGATCATGGGTGCCGGCTCCGATGACGGCGATTGCGCCAAAGCCATGAGACGCAGGGTGTCGCGGTCGCGCTTGCCGTTGGCGGTCAACGGGAGCCGTTCCACGATCAACCACCGCGCGGGCACCATGTAGTGGGGCACCCGTTCGCCCAGGGCTCGCGCCAACCGAGACCCATCGATGCGAGTTCCACCGTCCGGACTGTCGATAGCGGGCACTACGGCCGCGGCCAAACAGTGCCCTTGGCCATCCGGGCGGATCGCGAAGACCATCGCCTCGGCCACGTTGTCGAGCATCGTCAAGGCAGCCTCGACTTCGGCGGGCTCCACACGATAGCCCTGCACCTTGACTTGACGATCGATGCGATCGAGGAACACCAGTTCCGCCGGGCCGCCATCCAAGGAGGGCATCAGCCGCACCCGATCGCCGCTGCGGTACAGGCGCGCGCCCGGCTCCTCGCCGAACGGATCGGGCACGAAACATTCGGCCGTCAGCGCCGCCCGCCCGGCATAGCCGCGCGCGACCTGCTCGCCGCCGATCAAGAGCTCGCCCGGCACACCCGGTGGCAGCGGGCGCAGGGCGGCATCGACGACGTAGAGGCGACAAGCGGACAGCGGGCGACCGATCGAAACGACCGGGCTTCGTTCGTCGGGAACGGTGAACCAGTGAGCGGCGCAACCGACGGTCGTCTCGGTGGGCCCGTACTCGTTGACGATCGGTGTCGACCCGAGACGCGCTCGCCAATCCTCCGCCAAGCGTCGGCCAAAGGCTTCGCCACCCACGATCAGGCTGGCGACGGAAGCGCGAACCGGCCGGTCACCGAGCAAGCGCGACAGCGATTCCAAATGCGCCGGCGTGACTTTGAGGAGGCCCAATTTGTGCGGTTCGGAAAGCGCGTGGCAAAGCGCGTCCAGTTCGGCGCCGGGCGGCACGATTTGGAGCGTCCGGCCGGTGAGCAGGGGTGCGAACACGCCGGTCAGGGTGGCATCGAAACCGACCGCGCCGTGCAACAACGCGAGCCCGTCCGAATCGTAGCGCACCACGGACCAAGTGAGATAGGTCAGCAGGGCGCGACGCGAGACCGCGACACCTTTGGGTCGCCCGGTAGAGCCGGAAGTGTAGAGCACATAGGCCAGTTGCTCGGGGTGAAGTTCGCCGGATCGCCAGCCCGGCTCGATACCGGGTTCGGCGGCGAGGAGCTGGGACCAGGCCAGCCAGGGGACGCGGTCGGCGGCGAGCAGTCGGTCGTCCTCGCCCAATACCAGCGTCGGCGAGGCGTCGTGCAACAACTGGGTCAGGCGTGCTTCCGGCCAGGCGGGATCCAGCGGCAGCCAGGCCCCGCCGGCTCGCAACACCGCCAGCAGCGAAACCAGCCAGGCGCGCCCGCGCGGCAGGCACAGGGCCACGACCGATTCGGAACCCACCCCCCGGTCGCGCAGCACGGAGGCCAGACGCGCCGTTTGGGCCTCCAGTTGGGCGAAGGTCCACTCGGTGTCGCCGTCGCGCAGGGCGACGCGATCGGCGTGACATGCAAAGCTTTCCTCCAGCCAGGCACCCAAGGCGCGGTGCGGTGGATGGAGCCGCTCGGTGCGGTTCCAGTCCACCAACCAGGCTCGCGATTGGGCCTTGGTGAGCAACGGCACCTGGGAGAGTCGAGGATCCGACTCGGCTCCGGCGATTTCGACGAGCACGCCGCGGTAGGCGTCGAGAAACGAGGCGATGAAGGTTTCGTCGAAGAGATCGCTCTGGTAATCGCACTCCAAATAGCAGGTGCCGCCCTTGGCCATCACGCTCAGGGTCAGATCGAAGGCGGTGGCCGTCAGCGGCGTTTCGAACGCCGCGATCTCCAGCTCGCCCATGTCCGGCACATCGGGCACCTCGAAGTTGAACACCACGTCCAACAAGGGCGCGCGGCTGGGCTCGTGCTCCGGTTCGAGCATGGCCAGCAGCTCGGCGAACGGCAGTGCCGCGTGATCGAAAGCGTCCAACAAGGAGCGCTTCACGCCGGCCAGGTGGGCATCGAGACGGGGATCGCCGTCGTGTTCACTGAGGATCGGCAGGAGGTGGGTACAGTAGCCGACCATGTCGTCCATGCCGGTCTTGTCGCGGTTGGCCGTCGGGGTGCCCACCACCAGGCGAGCCTGGCCGCTGAGGCGATGGAGCAGCGCCGTAAAGGCGCCCAGCAACAGGAAGAACGGAGTCATTCCCTTACGCCTGGCCGTCTGGCGCACCTCGGCCAGCAGATCGGCGGGCAATTCGCGAATCAGCCGTGCGCCGTGCCAGGATTTGTTGGCGGGACGGGGACGGACCGTGGGGAGCTGCAGCGGTTCGGGCCGGTCGCCGAAACGAGCCGACCAGTAGCGGCGGTGATCGTCCCAGGTCCCGTCGGAAGCAGCGGTTCGCTGGGCCGCCAAAAAGGAACGGAAGCCCGACGCGGGCGGCAGCTCCGGGGCCTCTCCCGCGGCCAGGGCCTTGTAGATCCGGCACAGATCGCGCCAGACGACGGCGATCGACCAGCCATCGCTGAACAGGTGATGGGCCGTGTACACCAGCAAGTGCCGGGTCTCGTGAAGGCGCAGCAGGGTGAACCGCCACGGCGTCGCGGTCGGGTCGAGGCCCCGTTCGCTTTCGGCGAGTAGCCAGGCGTCGGCGGCCGCGTCCGCCTCCTGGGGACCGGCCTCGCTCAGGTCGATCATCGGCAGGTCCACCGGGACCTCGTCGAAGACCTCCTGAACGGCCTCGCTCCCCTCGACGAGGATGCGCATGCGCAGGGCCTCGTGACGGGCGACCACCTGCCGCAGGGCATCTTTCAGGTGCGCGACCTGGAGGGGCCCGCGCAGTTCCATGACCGAGGTCTCGTGATAGGCGCGCGAGCCGGCCTCGTCCAGGCAGGCCACCAACCACAGTTGGCGCTGCGCCTCGGAGAGTGCCACCTGTTTGGGAGCGGGTTCGGCCGGCTTTGCCGCGACGCGCGGTGCGGCGGCGACCGTTCGGGTCTGGAGTTGCCAGAACCCCTGGGCCACCATGACACGGCAGGTCTCGCGCACCGCCGCGACCACCCGATCCAGATCGGCATCGCTGTGGCTCGTGGCCACGAAGCAGGAGCGACCCTCGCAGATGAACACGCCCAAGTGATTGAGATGGTAGTGGAACAGTTCCAGATCCGGTTCGCCGCGGAACAGGAACCACGATGCGAACGAGACGGCCTCGACCGCCACCCCACATTCGGCGAACACCCCGTTGAGTCGCGCCACCAAGTCACGCGTGCGCCGCGTCAGGGTTTCCTGGAGTTCGGGTCCTTCGTCCTGTAGGTGCTGCAGCACCGCGCGCGCGGCAGCCATGATGTGCGGATGTTGGCAGAAGGTTCCGGCGAAGTAGGTCTTCTCCGCGCCGGGGAAACTGGTGTCGCCGTATGCCCAAAGGCCACCGTCGGCGGCGTCCAGGTAGCGGGCCTTGCCGGCCAGCACGCCGATCGGCAAACCGCCGCCGATCACCTTGCCGTAGGTCACCACGTCGGCCTCGACACCCCACAGCGCCTGGATCCCGCCCGGGTGGGTGCGGAAGCCGGTAATCATTTCGTCCAAAAGCAGCGGTGTGTCGGCCGCGCGGGTCAGGGCGCGCAACTCGCGCAGAAACGCGACCGGCTGAACGTCGGGTCTGCGGCTCTGGACCGGTTCCACCAGGACCGCGGCCAGCTCGCCGGCGTGCCTGCGCAGGTATTCCAGGGCACGGTCGTCGTTCCAGGGCAGCACCACCGCCTGCTCGGCGAGCGCGTCGGGAACCCCTGGCGCCATCGGCCAGGCGTGCGGCTCGCCGGACATCATGCGCCCACCGATGAGGGTGGTGTCGGCGTGGCCGTGGTAGGCGCCCTCGAACAGTGCGATGCGGGTCCGGCCGGTCACGGTGCGCAACATGCGGATCGCGGTCATGACGGCCTCGGTTCCGCTGTTGGTGAAGGCGACCCGTTCGACGCCGGTCAAGGACACGAACCGCTCGGCGACCTCGGCCATCAAGCGCGAGCGGGGCCCGACCTGGGTGCCGCGCCCCATTTCCTCGACCACCGCGCGGTGGACGAATTCGGGATGGTTGCCGAACAGCAGGCTGCCGAAGCCCATGGTCAGGTCGACGTATTCGTTGCCGTCGATGTCGGTCAGGTGGGCGCCGTCGGCGCGGTCACCGACGATCGGGTACAGCATCTCCTTGGTCGAAAACCGAAAGCCGAAGGAAGCGCGACTGTCGGCCAGGCCAGGGCGGCAGCGCTGGGCTTCGGCCTTGGATCGCGCCGTGCGGGCGGTGTACTCGCCGACGAAGCCGTTCAGCCAGGACTGTTGGGCTTCGGTGAGGCTCAGCCCGCTCGCCGGTTTGGCCCGCAGCGCCCGCAGCGGCGATAGACGGGCCTCCTCGCCGGTCTCGCCGGCGCCCGTCCCGATAGAAACGGGCGCACCGTCACCGGTGTGTGGGGCGTTCGATGGCGTCGAAGGCGCGGGTTCGGTTCCGCCGAGCGCGACCGAAGCCTGTTCGAGTGCCGTGTGCATGGCCGTCGAACCGGCATGGCCGCCCAACATCGTCAGTTGCTGGCGCATCAGGGCCAACTGCTCCAGGACCACCTGAGCCACCGGATCGCCTCCGGCCGCACCTGTCGTGGAAGTGACCGAGGCCTGAACGGAGGTCGGTTGGGCGACGGACACCGTTTCGGGAGCGCGGGTCGCTTCGACCGATCGGCACCGGGCCGGAACACGCGCTTCGATGTAGGCCGCGAGGGCCCCGGTATGGGTCACGTCCTCGAAGAACTGGCGCATGGTCAGTTCGATCCCGAAACGACGCTTGATCACCTGGATGGCGTCCATCAACAACAGCGAATCCGCGCCCATCTCCAGGAACTCGGCTTGGGGATCCAGTTCGCCCGGCTCCATGTGCATCAGCTCGGCCACCAGCTCGATCACCTCGGCCCGCAGATCCCGGTCGGATGCCCCCCGCACACCCGACTCATCCGGCGCGGAATCGACGGCTTGCGTCACCGGATCGGCCGACGATGCGACCGAATCGACAGGAGCCGAAACAGCCTGCCTCGCGTCGGGCGGAGCGAGCCCCGCGTCGGACTCGGGCAACCAATGGCGTTTGCGCTGAAAGGGGTAGAGCGGCAAATCCATGCGCGGCGCGGGCGCGCCGTAGAAGGCGTCCCAGTCGACGGCGACCCCGTGAGCGGCCATGGTCGCCAAACCGCGCGCCATCACCAGATCGTCCGGTTCGCGCGGATCGAGCGACGGCAGCCAGCAGGCCGGATCCAGACCACTTTGCCGACCCAGTGCCAGCAAGACCGGTCGCGGCCCCAGCTCGACGCAGAGAGTGGTGGCGGCTTCATCCGGTTCGCCCAACGCGGCCCGCAGGCCCGGAGCGAAGGCCACGGGCGCGCGGCAGTGATTGGCCCACCAGGCGCCATCCGGCACGCGCCATTCCTCCAGAATCAGGCCGTCTTCGTTGCCCACCAGGGGGATGCGCGGCGAACGGTACTCGATCCCGGCAGCGAACGCCCGAAACGGTTCCAGCATCGGCTCCATCAGGTGGGAGTGGAAGGCGTGCGAGGCCTTGATCTCGCGCACGGTGATGCCGCGTTCCTTCAGGTCGCGGGTCAACGCCCGGACGGCTTCGGATTCGCCGGACAGCACCAGCGCGGCCGGCGCATTGCGGGCGGCGATCTCGATCCTGCCTTGGTATGCGGCCAGCAGCGGCACAATCTCGGATTCGGGCGCCATGACCGAGGCCATGCAACCCTCGCGCGGCAAGGCACTCATCAGGGCCCCTCGGCGCGCGATCAAGCGCAAACCGTCTTCGAGGGAAAACACGTCGGCCACCCGCGCGGCGGCGTACTGGCCGACACTGTGGCCCAACACCACGTCGGGCTCGACGCCCCAAGCGCGCCACTGCGCGGCCAGTGCCGCCTGCAAGGCGAACAGGGCGGGCTGGGCGGCGCCGGTATCGTGGATCGCTTCGTCGCCTTGCGCGGCGAACAGGAGGGCCGACAACGGTTGCGGCAGCAGTTCGTCGAGCACCGCCGCACAGCGGTCCAGGGTTTCGCGGAAGACGCCGTTCATCTCGTAGAGGCGGCGCGCCATGCCCGCGAACTGGCAACCCTGACCCGAGAACAGGAACAGCAGGCGCGGCAGGTGGTTCTTGCCGAGGCGGATCGGCTCGGGAGCGCCGGGCGCGGCGGCGGCCAAGGCCCGTAATTGGGCCACCATCGACAGGCGGTCGCAGGCGGCCAGGGGGACGCGCACCTCGAAGGCGGTGCGGTACCGACTGGCCGCGTGGCACAGGGGGCGCCACGTCGCGTCGTCGGTGGCTTCGAGGCGATCGGCGTAGCGGGCCGCCAGGTCGCGGACGGCGCCCTCGGAACGGGCACACAGCAACAGCGCCGCGGCTCTTTCGTCACCCGGCGAGGCGGCGGGTGCGGCGGCGTCTCGAGCGATGGGGGCCGCACCCACGGGCGGCGCCTCGGCCAGGATCAGGTGGGCGTTGGTACCACTGACGCCGAACCCGCTGACCCCGGCGATGCGCGGACGCGAACCGCGCGGCCAGCAACGGGCGGCGACCGGAACCTCGATCGGCAGGCGCGACCAGGCGATGCGTGGATTGGGCTCGTGGAAATGGAGATGGGGCGGTACCGTCTCGTGTTGCAGGGCCAGCACCAGCTTGATCACGCCGGACACGCCGGCCGCCGATTCCATGTGTCCGAAGTTGGTCTTGAGCGAGCCGACGACCAGCGGCCCGGCATCGCCGCGATCGGCGAACACTTCCCCCAGCGAACCCATCTCGATCGGATCGCCCAGGGCGGTACCGGTGCCGTGGGCCTCGATCAGGTCCACCTCGTCGGGGCGCAGGCCGGCCTGGGCCAGGGCCGCGCGAATCACCCGCACCTGGGCCGGGCCGTTGGGCACGGTCAGGCCGCCGCTCGGGCCGTCCTGGTTGATCGCCGAACCGCGGATCACGGCCAGGACCCGATCGCCGTCGGCGCGCGCGTCACGCAGTCGCTTGAGCACCAGGATGCCGGCACCTTCGCTGAGCGCCAGCCCATCGGCGGCGCTGTCGAACGTCTTGCAGCGGCCGTCCGGCGCCAACATGCGCGCCTGACAGAAGTTGACGTGCAGCTCGGGACGCAGCAAGAGGTTGACGCCACCCGCCAGCGCGAAGCGGCATTCGTCGCGGCGCAGCGCGGTGCAGGCCTGGTGCAGCGCCACCAGGGACGACGAGCAGGCCGTGTCCACCGCGAAGCTGGGGCCGGTCAGGCCCAGAACGAACGAAAGTCGCCCGGCCGCCACGCCCAGCGCGCTGCCGGTTCCGGAGTAGGCGTCGATGTGGCGCGGATCGCCGCCCAGGAGCTGGCTCATGCCGTAGTCGACGCGGGTGATGCCCACGAAGACACCGCCCACTTGGCCGTAGAGACCGTCCGGCGGCATGCAGGCGTGTTCCAAGGCCTCCCAGGCCACTTCCAGCAACAGGCGCTGTTGCGGATCCATGGCCTCGGCCTCGCGCGGCGTGATGCGGAAGAACGACGCGTCGAATCGGTCGACCCCGTCCAGGAACCCGCCGCGGCGCGTGTAAAACTTGCCGGGCCGTTCGGGCTCGGGATCGTAGAGATGGGCGTCCCGCCAGCGTCCGGCGGGCACTTCGCCGGTGGCGTCGACGCCGCGGATCAGGAGGTCCCAAAGGGCGCTCGGATCGCGGGCACCTCCCGGTAGACGGCACCCCATGCCGACGATGGCGATCGGTTCGCGTTCGCGCCGTTCGGCTTGGGATAGGCGTCGTTCCAGATCCTGAATTTTCAACAGGGATTTCTTCAAAAGCTCGCGGTGGTCCATATGCGCAATCCAAACAATAGATTCGGTGTGGGCGAAGAGGGGAAATCAGGGGTGGTCGGAATCGATAAAGGCTGGGAAGCGAAGGTTGGGGAGACGGAGGACAGGAAACGGATCGATGTAAGGGAAACGCGGTGGGTCGGGGACCATGGGCCGGGAGACCCGTGGGCTTCGGGTCTACCCGTGAGGTTGGGAACGGCGCCTTGCCGTTCCACCCCACCCACGGCTAAAGGTCGTCCAACTTGTCGGCCAACATCTTGGCCAGTTCGTCGTCGGACATCCGGTCGAGCGTGCCTCCCTCGTCGGCGCCGTCGGTCTGCTCCGATGGCGTGGCGAGAAGGGCGCCCAGCTCGTCTTCGGCCAGGTGCGCGACCAAGGCCTCGACCGTTGGGAAGTCGAAGATGATGGTCGAGGACAGCGAAGTGCCGAGCCCGCTCTCGATGGCGGACTGCAGTTCGAGCGCCATGATGGAATCGACGCCCAGATCGAAGACAGGATCGCGCGGACCGACCTCGTCACCGGAGGTCAGGCCCATCACCCGCGCGATCTCGTCACAGATCAACTTGGAGAGCAATGCACGCCGCCGCGTGGGAGCGGCGGCTTCCAGCCGGGAAAGCCAGCCGGATTCGGGAGTGTCGGTTTCGGTTTGGGATCCGCAGAGTTCGGCGAGGAAGGGTGCGCCGGAGGGGCCGGGATGCTTGTCGGCGTAACGCGGCCAGTCCACGTCGATCACCGCCAGGTGCGCGCTGGAATCGGCGAGCGCCATCGCCAGGGCGCGCCGGCCGTCCTGGGGCTCGATCAACCGCAGGCCGACCGCCTGCATCCGTGCCCGTTGGGCGTCGGCCAGTTCCGCGACCATGCCGGTGTCGGCCCAGGGCCCCCAGGCAATCGCGGGACCGGGCAGGCCCCGCGCGGCGCGCGCCCGCATGAAGCCGTCGAGAAAGGCGTTGGCGGCGGCGTAGTTGGCCTGGCCGGGCAGGCTGACCAGGCCGACCATGGAGGAGCAGGCCACCATGAAGTCCAGCGACAGATCGCGCGTGAGCAGGTGCAGGTTGGCGGCGCCCAGTACCTTGGGTGCCAGCACGCGCTCGAACTCGCCCCAGCTCTGGTGGCGAATCAAGCCGTCGGCCAGGACCCCTGCGGCGTGGACGACACCACACAAGGGCGCGGCCGCCTGAGCGCGGTGCACGACCTCGGAGATGGCGTCGAACGAGGTGATATCGGCGCGGTAGACGTCGATCTGGGCGCCCATCGCGTGCAACTCCTCGAGCACGGCCTGAGCCGCGCTGCCGGGATCGCTGCGTCCCACCAGGCTCAAGTGCCGGGCACCGCTTAGAACCAGGGCGCGAGCGATCTGCAGGCCGAAAGCGCCCAGTCCGCCCGCGACCAGGTAGTTGCCGTCCTCGCGTGCGCGGAACCCGGTGCCGTCGACGCGGCGCGAGCGGCGCACCAGACGCGCGGCATGGCGAACGCCGTCGCGCCAGGCGAGTTGGGTCTCACCCGCGTCGGCCGCCAACTCGGCGGCCAGCGGACCATCGGCCGCGCGACTGTCGGCGGGATCCAGATCGAACCGCAACAGGCGAAGCTCGGGATGTTCGGCGGCCAGCGTGGCCCCGAAGCCCCAGAGCGCGTGCTGCACCGGATAGATGGCTTCCTTACCCAGCGCGCACGCCCCTTCGGTCACGATCGCCAGGCGGGTCTCGCGAAGGGCGATGCCGTGACGGTTCCGTTGGGTCCCGAGCGCCTGGACCAGGTGCAGCAGGCTGCCGCAGCCGCGGGCCAGCGCGGTGCGCAGCGCGGCGGGCTCGGCATCGAGCTCCAACGCCAGGTCGGCCCCCCAGAGGTGGACGATACCGCGCAGGACACGCGTCTCACCGCACCGCTCGACCGCGTAGTCCAGCAGCCGGGTCCAGTGTTCCGGTTCGAGCGGATCGAGGCGTACCCGATCGCGATCGTCGATGTCGAAGGTCCCGTTGCAGCAGGCCACCAGGACACCGGCTCCGCCGGCCTCCAGCGTGCGGGCCAGCGCCTCGCCCCGGCCGCCGTCGTCGGCGCAGATCAACCACAGGTCGCGTACGGAGGTCGCGGTTTCCGTCTCGGCGGCGATCGGCTGCCAAGAGAGTTCGTGGAACCAGCCGCTCAAATCCTTCTGGATTCCGCGACGCAACACGTCGGGATGGGCCTCGCGGCCTTCCAGCCCGAGGATTTCGCAAATCAGCGCGCCGTCCTCGTCCACCAGGCGGATGTCGCCGATCAATTTGCCTCCGGAAGCGGCGGCGTCGCGCGTGCGCGCCTGGGCCCACAGGTGCCGGCCACGAGGGCGGCGGTAGAAGGCGAACGTCTCGGCACCGAAGGGGACCAACACGGTTTGGTCGTCGATGCGGTGGGTCATGACCATCAACCCGACACAGGCATCGATCAGGCCCGGGAACATGGGGTAGTGCTCGAGCTGCGGCACGTTGTCGGGCACGCTGATCTTGCCGAACACGTCGTTGCCGGACACGCGGATGGCGTCCAACCACCGATAGACCCGTCCGAGGTGGATCGGTCCGAGCACGTCGGGATGGTACAGCGTCTCGTGGTCCAATTCGCGATCGAACTGGTCCCAACGTTCGGCGATCGGACGTCGCCCGAAGGTCTCCACGGAGGGGTTGGGTCCCTCGCCGACCATGAAACGACCGGTGGTGTGCAGGACCCCTTCCTCTTCGAGCTCGTCGGCGGTCAGGCTCATGAGCCGGAAGGCCGCGCGGCCTTCCTCGCCGGGTTCGATGCCGATCTGGACCAGCCGCCCGGCGCCGTCGGGAATGGAAAGGGCGCGCAGGAACTGGAGATCGGCGAGATGGACCGGCTCGCGGCCAAAGGCGTGCTGGCCGGCGCCGAGCAGGGTGGCGATCTGACAGGCCCCTGGCACGACCGTCACGCCGAAGAGCAGGTGATCTTCGAGAATGGGGACGCGGGTGCGGCTGAAGTGACTTTCGTAGATGCGGGTAGGCGACATGGGACTGCGAATCACGTGGCCCAGGAGCGGATGGTTCAGGCCCGCGGTGCCCACGTCGGTATGGTGAGGATCGCGCTCGGCGACGGCGACCACCGGGGGCGGGGAAGCCGGTGCCACGCCGTAGGGCTTGCGGCGGAAGGGATAGCCGGGCAGATTATCGCGCAGGCGGGTGCCGGCGGATCCGAACCAGGCCCGCCACTGCGGGGTGGCGCCCGCCACGAAACAACGCGCGAGCAATGCGGCGACGAGGCTACCGCGGCTGGCGGGCACCTCGGCGGTGTCGCGTCCTTCGATCGCGGGCATGCGGGGAATCACCGGCACGGCCAGTCCGGCCAGGGTCGCGTTCTCGGCCGGTTCCACCTGACCCTCGAGCAGCCAGTCCACCCAATCGGTGGTCGTCACGAAGGATGCGCGCACATTTAAGAGGGGTACCACCGCGGTGGTGAGGTCCAGCTCGGCGGCCAGCGGGCGGATCGCGTCGGCCAGCGCAGGCGAGGGTTCCGGCAAGGCATCCCAGCCTTCGGCTTCCAAGTGCTCACCCAGGCGCTGCATCCACGCCAGGCCGCGCTCCCAGGAGAGCATTCCGGCGGCACAGGTGGCCGCGACGCGACCCCAAGCCTGACCGGTCACGGCATCGGGACTGAGGTTCCAGTTCTCCCATACCGACCAGAAGGCGTGATGGCACTTGAACAGCGCGGGCAGGATTTGGGCGGGTCGATCGCTTTCCAGCGCCTGAACCATGTCGCGGCGTCGATCTTCCACGGGAAGCACGGCGGTCGTTTCGTCGAGCCAGTGATCCCACGATTCGCGGAAAGCGCATTCGTCGTCGAACCAGCGGGCGGCGACGCGGCTCAGGCCGGTTCCGGCGCCGTCGAAATGGAAGCGACGCGGGGCGGGCACGCTTTGGCAAGTGTCGCCAAGCCAGGCATGTTCGGGCAGGTCGCGATCCTCGGCGAGTGCCTGCAGGGCGGTGATCAGATCGTCGCGGGTCCGGCCCACACAGGCGAAGCGCCATGGCAGGGCCGAGCGGGCCGCGGCCAAGGTGAAGCAGATGTCGTCGAGCTCGGCAGGCTGGGTATCGCGCACGACCTTCAGGTGGTCGGCCGCCATGGTCCTCAGCGATTCGGGATGGGCGGCGGAGAGCACCAGCAGCCTGGCTTCGCTGCGCAGGGCGGGCGGTTCGGCCGCGAGCGGGGCCTCTTCCACGACGGCGTGGGCGTTGGTGCCGCTGAACCCGAAGGAGCTGACGGCGGCCAGACGGGGCCGGTCCCCGCGCGGCCAGGGCCGGCTTCGGGTCACCACTTCGATCGGCAGTTCGGACCAGGGGATGTGCGGGTTGGGTCGCTGGAAGTGGAGCTGTGGCGGCATGACCTGTTTGTCGAGGGCCAGGACGGCCTTGATCAGGCCCGCGACGCCGGCAGCCGCTTCCAGATGGCCGATGTTCGTCTTGACCGAGCCGACGCGCAGCGGATCGACGGCCTGGCGACCGCGTCCGTAGGTGGCGGCCAGCGCGTTGATTTCGATCGGGTCACCCAGTGCGGTGCCGGTTCCGTGCGCCTCCACGTAGTCGACCTGGTGGGGCTCGACGCCGCCGTCGGCCAGGGCGCGGCGAATCACGTCCTGTTGGGCCGGCCCGTTGGGGACGGTCAGGCCGCTGGTGTGGCCGTCCTGGTTGACCGCCGTGCCGCGAATCACGGCCAGGATGCGGTTGCCGTCGGCGCGGGCGTGGCTGAGGCGTTTCAGCATCACCAGGCCGCAGCCCTCGCCGCGGGCGAAGCCGTCGGCTTCGGCGTCGAAGGCCTTGCAGCGGCCGTCGGGCGAGAGCATGTGGTTTTTCGAGAAGTTGATGCTCAATTCGGGGGAGAAGATGCGATTGACCCCGCCGCAGATGGCGGTGCGGCATTCGTCGTGGCGCAGGGCCTGGACCGCCAGGTGGACGGCCACCAGCGAGGACGAGCAGGCGGTGTCCACGGCCAGGCAGGGGCCGCGCAGGCCGAGCCAGTAGGCCAGCCGACCGGCCGCCACGCTGTGGGCGACACCGGTGGCCATGTAGGCGTCGATGTGTTCGGGTCCGCGCGCGGCGAGGCGCAGCGAGAAATCGTTGTTGCAGATGCCCAGGTAGACACCGGTATCGCTGGTGCGCAGGTCGTCGCGGGTCACGCCCGCGTGGTTCATCAGCGACCAGCAGACTTCCAGCAACAGGCGCTGCTGGGGATCGATCGACATCGCCTCGCGCGGCGCGATCCCGAAGAATTCCGGATCGAAATCGCCCGCGTCGTCCAGGAAGCCGGCGCGGCGGGTGATCATCTTGCCGGGACGGGTCACGTCGGGATCGAAGTAGGCATCGATGTCCCAACGGTCGACCGGGACCTCGGAGGTCGCATCGACGCCATCGCGGATCTGCGACCAAAAGCGTTCGGGCCCATCGGCCTGGCGCGGGAAGCGGCAGCCGACACCGATCACGGCGATCGGCTCGGCGCGGGCTTCGCGCAGGGCGTCCAGTTGGGCACGGGTCTTTTGTAGCGCGTAGAGGGCGCGCTTGGTCGGTGAAAGGGCTTCGGCGGCGGGATCAGGATCCATTGCGTGGAGCGGATCACGCTCCTCATGATCGTGTGTCATCTCGTCCTCACGACATCAAGGGCGCATCGCGCCCGGGGATTTGGGTGGCGGGCCGAAAGGGCGCCCATCAAGGTTGTGTGATCGGTGGTTCCCGCATGGGGTCCCGGGGAACGAGCGGAGCCTTCCCTTTTCGCGGGTGGGCTGTGCATCGACGTTTCCTGCCCGGCGGTTCCCGCATGCGGAGGGTGCCGTCGTTGCGGTAGGTGCCGGGCCCGCCTAGGGGGCTGGGCCGACGCTTCGAAGCCGATATGTTGCGCATTTCGTATTCGCGGAAGAGCGGAGCCTTCCCTTTTCGCGGGTGGGCTGTGCATCGGCGTTTCCTGCCCGGCGGTTCCCGCATGCGGAGGGTGGCGTCGTTGCGGTAGGTTGGGCCGCTGGCCCGACGCTTCGAAGCCGATATATTGCGCATTTCGTATTCGCTCAAGAGCGGAGCCTTCCCTTTTCGTCGGTGGGCTGTGCATCGGCGTTTCCTGGTCGGCGGTTCCCGCATGCGGAGGGTGGCGTCGTTGCGGTAGGTTGGGCCGCTGGCCCGACGCTTCGAAGCCGATATATTGCGCATTTCGTATTCGCTCAAGAGCGGAGCCTTCCCTTTTCGTCGGTGGGCTGTGCATCGGCGTTTCCTGGTCGGCGGTTCCCGCATGCGGAGGGTGGCGTCGTTGCGGTAGGTTGGCCCGCTGGGCCGACGCTTCGAAGCCGATATGTTGCGCATTTCGTATTCGCGGAAGAGCGGAGCCTTCCCTTTTCGTCGGTGGGTTTGCGGGGCTGGCTTTGAATCGCTCAGGGTTTGGGGTTTTTCTGGCTTCGCTCTTTGGTCGTTCACACATTTTTGGCTTGGGTTGCTTCGATTTGTCGGGCCGGCGGCCCAACCTACTGGCTTGCGTTCTCTCTTTGCCTGCGGGCTCTTCGGGGATTCGCTCTTCAGGGAGGATCTGCCGTGCGAGCGCTTGGGCTTCGCTCTTTGAAATCTCATGTACTTCGAGCCTGAGTTGCTTCGATTTGTCGGGCCGGCGGCCCAACCTACTGGCCTGCGTTCTCTCTTTGCCTGCGGGCTCTTCGGGGATTCGCTCTTCGGGGAGGATCTGCCGTGCGAGCGCTTGGGCTTCGCTCTTTGAAATCTCATGTACTTCGAACCTGAGTTGCTTCGATTTGTCGGGCCGGCGGCCCAACCTACTGGCTTGCGTTCTCTCTCCGCTTGCGGGCTCTTCGTGCTTTTGCACTTCGGCAGGGGCGGAGGTTGCGGTCGCTGTCGCCATCGAATCCTCCCTCACAGGTCCAGGTCGGCCAGCTCGGCCAACAGCAGGGCCTCGGCCTCGCTCTCGCTCATGTTGTTGAGTTCCTCCACCGTCGCCGGCGCCTTCGACGCCTCTTCCTCCGCCGACACCTCCGCGATCTCCGCCGCCTCGACGCCCGACCCGGCGAATCGGTCCGCCATATGCGCCGTGAGGTCCTGCACCGTAGGGAAATCGAAAGCCACCGTCGAATCCAACGCACAACCCAGCCGCTTCTGCAGACGGTTGCGCAGTTCCACCGACGTCAACGAATCCATGCCCATCTGGAAAAAACCCAACTCGGGATCGATGCGCTGGTCGGCATCCAAACCCAACACGCGCGCCAGGAGCTGCTCGACCTCGGTCTTCAAGCGCTTGCGGCGCAACTCGGGCGCGAGCTCCATCAGCACGTCGCGCAGGCTCTCTTCGGCGACGCCGGGCTCTTCCTCGCGATGGAATCCCTCGAGGAACGGCGGCGCGATCTGTTGGGCCAGGTAGGCCGGCCAATCGATCGGCACGACCGCCAGTTGCACGGCCTCGCTGTGCCACAGGCGCAGGAAGAGGTCCAACGCCGGTTCCGGCGCCAACGAGTCGACGCCCTTCACCCGCAGCATGCCGCCCTTGCCCCCGCGTGCCGCGGCCCCGATCGACGCCCAGGCGCCCCAGTTCAGCGACAGGGTCTGCAATCCCTCGGCCGCGCGGTAATGCGCCATGGCGTCCAGGCAGGCATTGGCCGCCGCGTGATTGGCCTGGCCCGGTGCCGGCAGCACCGAGGCCGCCGACGAGAACAAAATCAGCGGACAATCGGGTTGGCGTCGGAGATGACGGTGGACGTGCCAAACCCCGTTGAGCTTGGGCTGCAACACCCGCTGGAACCGCTCGCGGTCCTGGTCGGGTAACGAGGCGTTGTCGACCACCCCGGCGGAGAACACCACGCCGGCCAACGGCGGCATGTGCCCCAGCACTTCGGCGAACAAGGCATCGACCTGACGGGCGTGACAGATATCGGCCTGCATCACACGCACCCGCGCGCCGGCGGAACGCAGGCCTTCCAAAGCGGTCGCACGACTGGGCGACACCGTGCGGCGGCCCACCAACACCAGGTGACGGGCACCGCCCTCCACCAGACGCCGTGCCACCGCCAGACCCAGGTCCCCCAATCCGCCGAATACGAGATAGGTTCGGTCGGCGCGCGCTTCGAACGACGCACCCGCTTCCGTCAACGCGTCGCGCGCGCGGGTCAGGCGCGCTACGTAACGACCGCCGCGACGAAGGGCCAACTGATCCTCGCGATCGGGCACCAGAAGCTCGTCGCAGAGGCGGCCGACGAGCCCCTCCTCGGGACCGTCGAGCTCGGGTTCCACATCGATCAGGCGCACACCGCATTCGGGCAGCTCGGCGGAAATGGTCTTGGCCAGCCCCCACAAGGGCGCACCCGCCAGACCACGCGGCTCTTCGTCGCCGACGCGCACCGCGCCATGCGTGACCAAGGTCAGGCGCGGCACCTGCGCGGCAGGCAGGCGCTTCAGTGCCCGCGCCAGGTTGAGCGCTCCGCACCAACCGGCGCGGACCACCGATTCGGGCTCCTCGCGCGACCAGCGGGCCATGTCGTTGCCGTCCATGCCCCAGAGGAACACGATCCCCTCGATCGGGGCCGATGTGCCGAACGATTCGATCAGGTGTTCGAAGGATTCGCCGTCTTCGGGGTCGAGCGTCACCAGGCCGCTGTAATCCATGCGCGGCCCCTCGGGTAGGATCATTTCGCAGGTGGCGCCCCGCTGTTCCAAGGCCTCCACCAACGCGTGACCGAACCCGACGTCGTCGGCGAAGACCAGCCAGCGCGGCGCATTGGGTCGGGCCGCTTCGGATCGCGCCGCGATGGGACGCCGCGGCACACAGGCCGCCAGGACCATTTGGTGCCAGGCCAGCTCCGGACGCCCTGGCACCGCCGGCAACGAAACCACCGCCTCGAAGCCCTGACGCGCCAGCGCCGTTTCCCAGGTGGCGACCGGCGCCATCGGACCCGTGGCGCGATCGCGTGCATCGGCGAAGCGCCACCAGCCGTCGGTCAGCCCGAACGTCAGGTCCATCCAGCGCACCGGCGCGGTGCCTTCCAGAACCAGCATCATGCCGCCAGGGGCCAGCAGGCGGCGCACCCGCGCCAGGCTCTGTTCCAGGTCGGCGGTGGCGTGCAGCACATTGGCCGCGACGACCAGGTCGAAACTGGCGGGCTCGAAACCGAAATCCTCGGGCTCGCGCTCGATGTCCAATCGAGCGCACGCGAAGCCGGGCGTTGCGGCGAACCGTTCCCGGGCGGCGGGAAAGAAGGCGGTCGAAATATCGGTGAACGTGTAGTGGACGCAATCGGGTGGAAGTTCGGCCAAGACCGCCGCGGTCGTGGCCCCGGTCCCCGCCCCGATCTCCAGCACCCGAAGCCCGCGGTTACGGGGCAACGCAGCGATCAATTTGTGCAACAGCAAGGCAAGATGGGCGTGCAGGGCCACCGCCGCGGGCGAATCCGCGTAGGCTCGGGTCACGTGCTCGGCACGGCCGGGTGCGAACAGCACTTCCGCCAGCGGATCGCGCCGTCCCTGCAACACGGCGCCCAGGTGGGGCGCCACCTGGTTCAGCAGGGCCAGCTCGCAACCCAACGCGGGGTAGCGCGCGGCAAGCAGATCACACTGTGGTGCAAACGCGTCGACCCGCGGCACCATCAAGACCCGATAGCCGTCGGCCGCGGTCTCGAGCAGGCCGTCCTCGACCAACATGGTCAACATGCGCGCCAGCAAAGAACGGTACCGCGGCACCACGGCGAGTTTTTCCACCAGGTCGGAGAGCCGGAAGAACCGATCGATCTCGAAGGGTGCCCCCAAGTCGTCCAAGGTCGCCACCACCAAATCGCGACAGAGACCGTCGAGACGGGTCACCGCCGCGGGGTCGACCGCATAGTCGGCCTTTTGCGATTCCACCCGAAGCCGCCATTGGTGCAACAGATCGGGCATTGAGCCGGGCAGGCCCAGTCCGCCGAGCGCCCGCTTCATCCAAGTCACGCGGTACAGCCAATCGGCGCCGTCCCCTGCCCTGCCAACCAGGCCCGCGTCGGGTCCGGCGACCAGGGTTCGGAACCGATCGGAGCCCACCGCCCGGCCGGCAAGGCCTTTCCACAGGGCGATCACACGACCGGTGTCGTCCACCAGGCGCACATCGCCCAACAACTGATCGGGTCCGGACGGGCGCCGCTGGGCCTGGGCCCAAAGTGGACCGGCCGCGGGTCGGCGATACAGATGCAACTCGGCGATGCCCGTGGGCACCAGCGTTTGCCGGGGATCGCCATCGGCCAACGCGACCAACAGGCCGAAGCAGGAATCGATGAGCCCGGGGTGCAGCAGATAATCCGTCAAGGCGTCGTCGCCCGGCGGTACCAATCGCCCGACGGCGCGGTCGCGATCCAACCACAGTTCGTCCAGCCAACGGTAACTCGGCCCCAGATCGATGGACCGGGCGGCTTGGGCTCGATAGATGAAGGCGCCTTCCTCATGACGCGTGAAAAGAGAGACGTCCGGAACCGCAGCTTCGCGTCCCGGAATCCGGTCCTCGGGACCTCGAGCCAGTCGCCCTTCGGCATGGCAGATGGCACCGTCTTGCCGGCGCCCGTCCAAACTGAACAAGCGAAACCGCGAAGCCTGGTCGGCCGTGTCGGTGGTGACGCCCAACTGGATGTGACCCGCTTCCGGATCGTCTACCGGCAGGGGCCGCAGGAACCGCACCTCTTCCAACCGCAGCGGTCCTTCGCCGTGCATCGTGGCGGCCGCCTCCAGCGCGGCCGAGACCATGCAGGCCCCGGACACGATGTAGGACCCGAACACGCGGTGATCCTCGAACAGCGATCGGCTGCGCGGGTGCCAGTCGGCCTCGAACACGACGCCCTCGAGAAAGGGCGACACGAGGCGGTGGTCCAACAGCGCGGAAAGTGGCCGATCCTCGGAGGCCCGAACGGGCGGTGCCGGTTTGGGCGGCGCACCATGGTTGTCCAGCAACCAGTAGCGACGACGTTGGAACGGGTAAGGGGGCAAGGCCACCCGGAACCCAGGTCGCTCGAAGAGACGGCGCCAGTGGGGTGCGGCGCCGGCCGCGATCAGCTCGGCCAAGGCGCGGCGCACGGCGCGGCGATCGTCGAGGTGTTTGCGCAGGCTGAACACCTGGCCCCGTTCGGCCAACTGGGGAAGGTGGCGCGCCATGGCCAGCAGGTCCGGGGAAGCACCGACCTCCAACAGCAGCTCGGCCTTGGGCAGCGCGTCGCCGGCCAAGCAGTGAAGCGCGTCCACGAAGCGAACCGGCTCCGTGATTTGGCGGCACCAGTATTCGGGATTCGTCAGTTCCTCGGTCACCAAGCGCCCGGTCGTGCTGGAAATGTAGGGAATGCGCGGCAGTCGCATGTTCACGCCGAGCAACTCGCGACGGAAGTCATCCACCATCGGCACCATCAGCGGTGAATGAAAGGCGTGGGAGACCTCCAACGCGCGGGTCTTGACGCCATCGCGCGACAGCGCCTCGAGGACCTGCTTCACGGTCTCGGCCTCACCGCTCAGCGTGCAGGAGGTCGGGGTGTTGTAGCTGGCGATCGTCAGCGGGGCCGAAGCCCGCGCGCACAGCGCGTGCAGGCGCGCCGGCTCGCAAAAGGCGACAGCCATGCTGCCGCCGGCCGGCAATTCCTGCATGAGGCGCCCGCGAACGGCCACCAGGCGCGCTGCATCTTCGAGCGAAAACACACCCGCCTGGCAGGCGGCGACGTATTCGCCCAGGCTATGGCCCAGCACGACGGCGGGCCGCACGCCCAGGCCGCGCCACCATTCGGCCAGCGCGTAACCCACCGCGAAAATGGCCGGCTGGGCATGGGCCGTGGCGGCCAGCGCAGCACAATCGGTTTCCGCCGCGATCAACGCTTGCAAGGGCCTGTCGAGATACGGATCCAGCAAGGCCGCGCAGCGTTCGAAGGCCTCGCGGAAGCGCGGCTCGGAAGCCAACAGCGCGGCAGCCATGCCCGGGTATTGGCTCCCCTGACCGGTGCAAAGAAAGGCGACCGCCGCACCGCCGCCGTGGCACGACGCCCGGCTCGTCTCGGGATGGTCTTCACCATCCAGGAACCGCGCGAGGCGTTTGTGGGCCTCGGCCGTCGATTCGGCCACCAGCGCCACGCGATGCTCGTACAGGTCCCGTTGCCGTGCGGTGGCGGCACACCAGGCGGGCCAATCGGGCGACGACTCGGCCGACAGGCGCTCCAGGTTCAGCCGCGCCAGTTCGCGCAGCGCTTCCTCGGAGCGTGCGGACAGGACCAACAGCTCCGCTGAGGCCGGTTTCGGCTCGGCACCGGGTTCCTCGGCAGGGGCCGCCACCGGCGGTCCACTCAAGACCACGTGGGCGTTGGTGCCGCTGAACCCGAAAGAGCTGAGCCCGGCGCATCCGGGTCGATCGGCCGCGGGCCAGGGCTCCAGTGCGGTGGGCACCCGGACGGGAAGCTGGCTCCAGGGAATGTGCGCGCTGGGCTTGGTGAGATGGAGATGGGGCGGGATCTTGCGGGCCCCCATGGCGAGAACGATCTTGATCAGGCCGGCGATGCCCGCGGCGGGTTCCAAATGGCCGATGTTGGTCTTGACCGAACCCACCAGCAACGGCCGGGCGGGATCGCGATCGGCCAACAGGGCCGAGGCGAGGGCCTCCATTTCGATCGGGTCGCCCAAGGCGGTGCCGGTGCCGTGGGCCTCGACGTAATCGATATCGGCGGGGGTCAGGCCGCCATCGGCCAGCGCCGCGCGAACCACCGCCCGCTGGGCGGCACCGTTGGGCGCCGTCAGGCCGTTGCTCTTGCCGTCCTGGTTGACCGCCGTGCCGCGCACCACGGCCAACACCCGATCGCCATCGGCCAGCGCCGCATCCAGCGGCTTCAGCACCACGACGCCGCAACCTTCGCCGCGCACGTAGCCGTCGGCGGCGGCGTCGAACGTCTTGCAACGGCCGTCCGCCGAAAGGGCCTGCAGCTTGGAAAAACAGACGTGGAGCTCGGGCGCCAGCATCAGGTTGACGCCCGCCACCAGGGCGCAATCGGTTTCCCCGGCGCGCAGGCTGCGACAGGCCAGGTGCAAGGCCACCAATGAAGAGGAACAGGCCGTGTCGAGCGCCACTGCCGGCCCTTCCAGACCCAAAAGGTAGGCCAGCCGGCCGGCGGCCGTGCTGAAGGTCGTGCCGGTGATGGCATAGGCGTCGATGCGCTCCGGGTCGCCGTGACGATGGGCGCGGGCGTAGTCGTCGGCCGAAATGCCGACCCAGGTGCCGGTTTTGGAACCACGCAACGATTCGGGCCGGATCCCGGCGTCCTCGATCGCTTCCCACACCACTTCCATCAGCAACCGCTGCTGGGGGTCGAGCGCGCGGGCTTCCACCGGGGCGATGTTGAAAAATCCCGCGTCGAACCCGTCGACCGGCACATCGAGGAACCCACCCCGCGCCGTGCTCATCTTGCCGGGCGCCTCGCCGTCGGCATCCAACCAGCGATCGCGGTCCCAACGGTCGGGCGGCACCTCGTCGACGGCATCGACCCCGTCGCGCAACAGGTTCCAAAAGGCGGCGGGCCGATTGGCCCCGCCCGGGAAGCGGCAACCCATGCCGACGACCGCGATCGGCCCGCGCTGACGTAGGTGCTCGACTTCGCCCAGCAGGCTCTTGATTTGCACGGAAGCCCGACGAAGGGCCTCCTTTAACTGTGTTTCCAGGTTTTTTTGATTCATGGTGACTCGAAAAATGAAGATGGCACAGGTCGGCGCGGCAAGCCCGAATGGCAGCCGCCGCGCGCGGGAGCTCAGTCGAGCAGGTCCTCGATTTCGGCGAGCACGGCGCGAGCCGTGTCGGCGACAGGGGGCCGGTCGGATCGGAGCGGTTCGGAGGCGGTTGCGGATGCGTCCAGAACCTCGTCCAACAGGAAGCGAGTGATGCGGTTGAGTGTGGGGTGATTGTATACCAACGAGACGGGTAGGGTGCGTCCGAGTTCGCGGCCCAGACTGTTGCGGAACTGAACGGCGGAAAGCGAATCCAACCCCTGTTCGGTCAGCGGGCGATCGGGATCGAGTCGCACGTGGCCGCCGAAGGAGAGCACCTGGCCGGCGACGGCGGCGATGCGATCTTTGAGCAGGTCGGCGCGTGCCTCGGCGTCCAGGGCGGCCAACTCGGCCACGAAACGGGACGGCGAGACGGCCGACTCCGGTGCCGGTGCGGTCAGGTCGCGAAGCAGGGCGCCGGCGGGCGGGTTGGCCTGGAGATATCGGTCCCAATCACAATCGACGACGGCGACCTGAGCGGGCGGATCGGCCAAGAGCGCGTCGAAGACGGCGAACCCATCGCGGGGCGGCAACCCCCGGAAGCCCTGACGAGCCATTTCCGGGCGAATCCCGTGATCGACGGCGGCGATGCCCACCTCCTGCCAGGGACCCCAGTTGATGGAAAGTGCGGGCAGCCCCATGCTGCGGCGGTAGTGGGCCAACCCGTCGAGGTAGGCGTTACCGGCGGCGTAGTTGGCCTGGCCCTGGTTCCCCAGCACGGATGCCGCCGAGGAGAACATGACGAAGAAGTCGAGCTCCAGGTCGCGGCAGGCTTCGTGGCAGGTCCAGGCGCCCAGGGCCTTGGTCTCGAACACGCCGCGGAACTGTTCCCAGTCCATGTCGGCGATCATGCGGTCGCGCAGGAATCCGGCGGCGTGGATCAGGCCGCGCAAGGGTCGCGCTTCGGTACGCAGGCTCTGGATCAGAGAGGCCATGGCGGCGCCGTCGCGGACATCGGCTTGGGCAGCGGTGACGTCCACACCCTGCGCGCTCAGGGCTTCGATGCGTGCGGCGGCTTCGTCGTGCGGCCGACCTCGGCCCACCAGCACAAGACGACGGGCACCCCGTGCCGCAAGGTGCTCCATGAGGGCCAGGCCCAGTCCACCGGTTCCGCCGGTGATCAGGTAGGCGGCATCTTCGCGGATCGGCAGGGACGCGGGCGAATCCGGAAGCGACACGACATCGTGTTGCAGCCGGGCAACCAAAAACCGACCGTCGCGCAGCATCAGGCGCGGTTCCTCATCGCCCAACCGCAGTGCCGGCAACAACCGATCCGGCGCGGTGGCGCCATCCAGATCCAGCCAGGCGCAATGCAGTTCGGGGTGTTCCAGGGCGATGGCGAGGGCCATGCCCGAGAGCGGTGTCTGGTTGAGCGCAAAGGAACCGTCGGCGGCCACCGGTCCGGCGGCGCGGGTGAGCACCGTCAATCGCGGCGGTTGGGGTCCATTGCGCTCGATCAGGGCGCGCGTCAATTGCAGCAGGCCTCGACAACCGCGGAAACGCGCCTCGGGCGAGGACGCCGGCACCAGGGGTTCGTCCAGAGCCCATCCGTAGAGCACGCGTTCCAGCCGGGACTCGCCGGGCAGGGCGTTCATCAAGCGCGCGAAATCGGCGCGGCCGTCCGCAGGAATCGCGAATCGATCCTCGCCGAGGCATTCGAAGGAGAGACCTTCGCACACGGTCACGACTCGCGTGCCATGGGCACGCAGCGCCTCGCGCAGCTCGGCCAGTTCGCCGTCCTCGTCTTCGAAGATCAGCCAAAGCCCACCGGAAGGCGATGCGGCGGGCGGGGTGACGGGCTGCCAGGCAACCGAGTAGGTGTGTGGCGAGGAGGTGACCGCGGTGGGCCGATCCATCGAGGCGACGCTGGCCTCGCGCGCTTCGAGCCCGGTGATCGCGAGCATCATGCGCCCGTTACCGTCGAACAGTCGTGCGTCGCCCACGAGACGACCGCTGCTGCCGTCGGCGTCGGGTCGCAGGCTCAGGTAACCCCAAGCCCCCGCGCCGGTGAGCCTGGCCAGAACCTGAACGCGTTCGATGGCGAAGGGCATCCAGGTGTGGGTGGAGGGGCCGACGGCGGCCAGCAGCAGCCCGAAGCAGGCGTCGACCAACCCGGGATGGGCCTCTTCGGGAAGGCCTCCCAAGCGGGTCGGCACCCGCAGGCGACAGGCCGCGCGCCCTTCACCCAGTTGCAGCGTCTCGAACCAGCGGTAGGCCAGGCCCAGATCGATGCGGCGCTCGGCCTGATCGCCGTAATAGCGGTCCACGTCGTGCGGGGTGGGGCAGGCGTCGCGCGCCGACGGCCAGTCCTCGACCGCGTCGATGGGCGAAGCGGTGCCGGCGGCGGACGCGAACACACCGGTGGCGTGAATGCGGGAGACTTCGTTCGGATCGTCCGGATCGAAGTGAAGCAGTTGGAAGGCCGTCTCGCCGCGCGCCTCCGGCTCGCAAATCAATTGGACCCGGCGCCCTCCCGTCTCGGGCAGGATCAGGGGATGGGCGAAGTGGATCTCTCTCAAATCGCGGGACGAACCGGGACTGATCGCGCGATCGGCAGCCAGGGCCGTGGCCACGTGGCAGGCGGCCGAAACGACGGGCACATCGAAGATGCGGTGATCACCCATCAACGGCAAATCCTGCAAACTCAAATCCGATTCGAACACCCGTTGCTTCAAACCCGGCAAGCGAACGGGTTCACCCAGCAATCCTCGCGTCCGGGTCGTTTGGGTTCGACCTCGCGGCGGCGGTTCCAGCCAGCAACGCGTGCGTGCGAACGGGTAGGTCGGCAACGCCACGCGTTTGGGTGACATTTGGGGATCGACGGTGCGCGCCACGTTCTCGAGATCCAGCTCGCCCTCGTCGCCCTCGAGGCGACCGGCGACCAGGCGTGCGGCCCCGTCCAATGCGGCGGTCCAGTCGTCCACGCCGCGCTGGAGGCTGGAGGCCATGATCAAATCGTCACCGGGCAGGTTGCCGGCGGCCAGACCCAGCAGGGTGCGATGGGGCCCGATCTCCAGCAGGGCACGGCAGCCCTTGGCGTGGACCGAGCGCAGCCCGTCGGCGAAGCGCACGGGGCGCCGCAGGTGACGCACCCAATACTCGGGCGTGCCCCAGCGATCGTCGGCCGGCGCACCGTCCAGGTTGATCACGGCATCCAGGGTCGGCGTGCGGAAATCGATGCGCCGCAGGCTGTCGCGGAAGGCATCCAGCGCGGGCTCCATGGCCGGGGAATGAAAGGCATGCGAGGTCTGCAGCCGGGTGACCTGTACGCCGGCCTCGGCCAGCTCCCGTTCCACCCGCGCCAACGCGGCCCGTTCCCCGGACAGGACGCTCCGATTGGGACCGTTGATCACGGCGACCGAAAGCCGGTCGGTGAAGGCGTCGATCGCCTCGCGGGCCCGGCTCTCGTCCAAGGCGACACTGACCATGTAGCCGTCGCGCGGCAGACTGCCCATCAAGCGGGCACGCTGCACCACCAACGGCAGACCCTGTTCCTCGCTGAACAAGCCGGCGACCATGGCCGCGCTGAACTCGCCCAGGCTGTGGCCCATGACCACGGCCGGGCGAATGCCCCAGGCGCGCCAGAGATCCACCAACGCCAATTGCAGCGCAACCAGGGCGGGTTGCGCGTAGGTCGTGTCCTCGACCAGACGCTCGACCGCGGAACCCTCGTCGGGAAAGAGAATGTCCGTGAGCGGCACATCCAGGTGGTCGCGCAAGATGTCGGCTCGGCGATCGAGCGCTTCACGGAAGACGGGATGGCTTCGATAGAGATTGCGGCCCATGCCCGGATAGGCATCGCCCTGACCACTGAACAGCATGGCGAGCTTGCGCGGATCGCTGTCGTGACCGGTGTGCAGGCAGGCGACCGGCTCGCGGCGCAGCCACGCATCCAGACCATCGGCCAGCTCGGCGTGGTCACGCCCGTGCACGGCCAGGCGGTGCGCCATCGGCTCGCGGCCCGTGGCGGCGGTGTAACAGATCTCGCTGGGCGAGGGCGCATCCTCGCGGCGCAGAAAGGCGACGTAGCGCTCGGCGGTGCGGCGCAGTGCCTGATCGTCCCGAGCCGAGAGTTGCAGCAGGTGGCGCGGTTGTTCGAACCGGTTGGCTCGATCCGCCGGCAACTGCGCCGTGTGAGGCTGACGGTCGTCGCGGGCCTCGGCGTCCGGTGCCTGCTCCAGAATGACGTGGCAATTGGAGCCGCCGATGCCCAGCGAGTTGACGCCGGCGCGCAAGGGCCCGCGTTCGGACCGCCAGTCGCACAGCCGATCGTTGACGTAGAAGGGCGTCGCTTCGAAGTCGATGGCCGGATTGGGGCGTTCGTAGTGGAGGTTGGCGGGAAGTTGACGGTAATGCAGACACAGGACCGTCTTGATGAAGCCGGCGATGCCGGAGGCGATCTGGAGATGGCCCACGTTGGTCTTCACCGAACCGATGGCGCAGTATCCGCGCTGATCGGTGGCGGTGCGGAACCCGCGTGTCACGCCGTCGATTTCGATGGGATCGCCCATGACGGTGCCGGTCCCGTGCATTTCCACGTAGCCGACGGTGGCCGGATCCACGTCGGCCACGGCCAGCGCCTCGGCCACGGCGGAGGCTTGCCCGTCGGCCGCCGGCGCCATGTACCCCACTTTGGTGCCGCCGTCGTTGTTGGTCGCCGAGCCCTTGACCACGGCATAGACCCGATCGCCGTCGGCCAGCGCGGCGGCCAGCGGTTTCAGCAGCACCATCCCCGCACCACTGCCGAAAACGGTCCCTTCGGCGCGGGCGTCGAAGGCGCGGCAGAGCCCGTCGGGCGAGGTGATCATGCCCTCCTGGTGCAGGTGTCCGGCACATTCCGGACTGGTGACCGACACCCCGCCGGCGAGCGCCATCTCGCATTCGCCGGCGATCAGGCTCTGGCAGGCCATGTGCACCGCGACCAGCGAGGTGGAACAGGCGGTCTGTACGTTCACGCTGGGTCCGCGCAGGTTGAGTTTGTAGCTGATGCGGGTGGTGAGGTAGTCCTTGTCGTTGGCGACCATGAGCTGGAAACCGCCGTAGGAGTCCAGCGTGGCGACGTCCAGGCTGTCGCGCGGGTCGAGTCGATGGCGGTTGGGCCAGACGTTGTTCAGGAGATAGGTGTTCATGCCGGCACCGGCGTAGAGACCGATCTTGCCGCCGTGCACGCGGGGACGGTGGCCGGCGTGTTCCAGGCAGCTCCAAGCACACTGGAGCAGCACGCGCTGTTGGGGATCGAGCAGTTCGGCCTCGCGCCGGCTGAATCCGAACAGGTCGGCATCGAACTCGGCGGCGCCTGCCATGATGGGCGCGGCCCGGACATAGGCCGGATCCTGCCAGGAGACCGGGTCGATGCCCGACTCGGCCAGCCCGCTTTCGCTCAGTTGGGTGACGGAACAGACGCCGTCGTGCAGGTTCCGCCAGAAATCCTCGACGGATTCGGCACCCGGGAAACGGCAGGCCAACCCGATGACCGCGATGTCGGTGCTGCGGGCCTCGCGCCGGCGTTTGCCGGCCTGGACGAGGGCCTCCGCGATGGCCGGCTCGTGGGCGCCGCCGGTTTCGTCACCGAGGAACCGGGCCAGGTCGGCGATGGTCGGGTGTTGGAACATGTCCACGACCGAGAGGTTCCGGCCGAACGCCTCCTGGAGTCGGGTCTGCACCTGGGTCAGCAACAACGAGTGGCCACCCAGTTCGAAGAAGTTGTCGTGGGCGCCGATGCCGGTCAGCCCCAGCACCTGCTCCCAGATGGCGGCGATGCGGGAAGCCACCTCGCCGCGCCCCCGCTCGGAGGCGGTCGCGGCACCGCCGCCGGAGAGCAGCGCGCGATCGATGCGGCCGTGCTCTTCCATGGGCATGGCGATCAGCGGTTCCGGCCGGCAATGGTGCGCGCGGCCGAACAGGTCTCGTTGGCTCAGCCGCGCCACGGCCGACGCGGCTCCCGTCGCTCGCTCGGGATCGAAGGATAGGTAGGCGGTCGGCTGGGGAGCGCCGGGGTCGGCTTCTGCCAGCAGCGGGGCGAGGGCCGCGGCCGAAGGATCCAGGCCCAACAGGAGCCGGTCCTCGTCGCGGCAAAGGGCGCGCAGCAGGCCGGCCATGCCCCAGCGCGGTGCCAGACGCAGCAGGCCGCGGGCCCGAGCGGCACTCTCGTTGCCACCGACGTCGTCGAAGTCCCAAGCGGCCAGGCTCAGCACCTGGCGGCGCGGCCCTTTCCGGGGATCGCGCTCCCTCGCGAAGGCGTCCATGAACCGAGCGGCCGCGGCAAAGGCGGCGGTGTTCGGCGCCCCGAGAAAACCGAGCACGGACCCCAAGCCGACGAAACAGGCGTCGGGTCGGTCGGCGACGAGGTCGTAGACGACCCGGGTGCCGGTGGTTTTGGCGGCCAGCGCGGCCTTGAAGGATTCGGGTTCCTCGTCGCCGACGGACCGCTCGCGAAACACACCGGCCAGGTGGACCACGCCGTCGAGCGCACCGCCCCAATGGGCTTCGCATTCGTCGATCGCACGTCGCAGGCCCGGCCCGTCACATACGTCGACCTGCCGGTAGCAGGCATCGAGATCGGCTCGGCGAAGCCGGTTCAGACGCTGCAATTTGGTGCGAACTTCTTCCTCCCTGGGCGGGTCCGCGCCATCCAGCCGGGTTCGTCCGATCAACAACATGCGCGCATCCATGACCCTCCCGAGCCAGGAGGCGAACAGGGCACCGATCCGTCCCAAGCCACCGGTGATCAGGTAGCGACCCCCGCGTTTGAACGGCAATCGGGCCTGGTCGAGCGCACCGGTCGAGACCGCATCCACGGGCGCGAGACACGGGATCGACAGGACGCCTTGACGCAACGCCCACTCCCGCTCGGGCCCTTCGTCGGCGAACAAGCCGGCGGTAATGCCGGAATCGGGTCGGTCGACGTCCAGCAGGCACAGGTCCAACGGCACCGGTTCGTGGACCAAGGCCGCGGTCAACCCGGCGATCATGGCGCGTTCCGGCACGGGGCGGTCACCGTCGGTGGCCGTCAAGGCCGCGCGGGTGCCCACCATCAGCCGCAGCCGTCGATCGTCATCGAAACGCTCGGCCATCGCCTGGCTCAGCCACAACAGGGCGCCGCCGAGATCGCGGGCCGAAGATCCCGTTCCTTCGGCGACCTCGTCCGCCTGCCACAGGAACATCGTGCCGCGAAGGGCCGCCTCGGCCACCGTACCTTCATTTAATAGATGTATGAAGTCCTCCGGTCGATCGGGTCGCACGCGGTAGTGTCGCTCGTCGATCCGGGCGAAGCCGTCGCCCGGACTCACCAGGATGGATCCGGCCGCGGTCGGCCCACACCAGGCTTCCGCCGTGGCGCGATCCGGGGCGAACATCAAGCGATCGGAAAAATCCACCCGCGGCGGTTCGGCAAAGGGTCGGCGCGGGCGCCACACCCGCGTAAGGGTGTGCTTCGGAACCGCGGTCCCTCCTGGCGGCAATTGCGCCTGGGCCAGGATCTGCTGGTCGAACCCTCCCTCGAGCAGGACCTGCTTCAATTGACTTCGCTGGATCTTGCCGATCCCGGTCTTGGGAATCCGATTTTGGGCCACGGGAATCAGGAAATCGGCCTGAACCCCGACCTTGCGCGCCAGATGACCGCGAATCTTGCGGATCAGGCCGCGAACCGGGCCGTTCGGCGCGAGCTCGCCGCGCTGCGGGTCGCGACAGTAGGGCGTGTTGAAAAAGATCGCCAGGCGATCGGTGCCGGCACCCGGCTCGCGCACGCCGCAGGCGGCGGTGAACGAGACCGCCACGCCGGGCACTTCTTCCACGGCCGCTTCGATCTCGTGGCAGTAGAAATTGGCGCCGTTGATGATGATTTCGTCCTTTTCGCGACCTGTTATGACCAGTCGGCCCTCGTCCAGGTACCCCAGGTCACCGGTGTTGAACCAGCCGTCCTGCATGCAGGCGGCGTTGCGCTCGGGATTGCGATGGTATCCGGCGAACACGCTGGGCCCGCGCAGGTGGACCTGACCGATGGTGCGCTCGGTCGACAGGCGACCGGTGCCGTCGACGACGCGGATCTCGGCCCCCGGGATGGGCCGGCCGAGGGGGACGAAGGTCAGGTCGCGTTCGAGTTCGGCGACGGTGAGCCCCGCCGACCAGGTGATGCCCGAACAGGTTTCCGACATTCCGAATGCCGGTCGCAGGGCATCCTGCGGCAAGCCGTGCGGCTGCAACAGCTCCAGGAAACGGCGTGCGGTGGAAGCCACCACCAGCTCGCCCGCATTCACCAAAAAGCCCATGCTGCTCAGGTCGAGGTCCATGGCCGCCACCGCCTCGGCCTGATCGGCGATCAGCGAGAACGCGAAATTCGGGGCCCAGGTGATCGAGACCCGCAGCTCGGAGATGAGCTCCAACCAGCGCAGCGGCTGTTTGAGGATCAGGTCGGACGGGATGTGGATTTGGCGGCATCCCAGGTGAACGGGCATGATGCTCAAAAATACGGTGGCGCCCACGTGATCGAGCGGCATCCAGTTCAAGGTGACGTCGTCGTGGTCGAAGTCGTTCATCTGGGCGGTGCCGGCCGACATGGCCAGCAAGTTGGCGTGGGTCAACGGCACGCCCTTGGGCACGCCCGTACTGCCGGAAGTGAGCAGCAACAAGGCGGTTCGATCGGGCTCGGCGGGGAAGGGTTCGGTCGGCGGCTCGCCGGCGGCGTCCCCATCGACCCATTCCTCCAGGCGGAAGAGCCGCATCTCGGAGAAGTCGGCGGTGCCCGCTTCCCGTGGGGCGACACGCCGTATCTGGTCCTCGATGGCATCGGCCACCGTCCCCTGGCTGAGTACCGGCGGGCGATCGAGCCAGTTCCAGGCGTGATGCAGACGCGCCAACACCGGATTCGCCTGGGCGTAACTGGGCGCCACGGGAAGAGGTACCGGAACGAAGCCGCCCCAAACGCAGCCCCAGAACGCGGTGATGAAGGCACGTGGGTGATCGAACTGAAACAGGACGTGGGTGCCGGGTTCGAGGCCTCTGGCGGCGAGGCCCGTAGCCACCCGCCTGGCCTTTTGGTGTAAATCGGCGTAGGACAGCTCGCTTCGGCCGTCCTGTTCGGAAATGGCGATCAAGCCCGACTGGGGCGATCGCGCCACGGTGCGCGTCAAGGCCTCGATCAAGGTGTGCGGATCGTCGGGCTGTCGGCGCAGCGGATCGCCGATCGAATGGGCCGGCACACCTTCGCCCGAATCTGCATTCGCATCGCGCACGGGACCGCCGTCCTGTTCACCCGACAGCGACATCAAGGGGGTACGCCAGGCCTCCGGAAGAACCTCGCGCCAACGCAAGACTTCCGGCTCGGCCGGCGGGGCCTGTGGCAGCACGGCGACCCGGGCCACGCCGGGCACCTCGTGAAGGCGGGTCTCCCACTGGCCACAGAGCGTTTCGTCCACGTGGATCAACCCGCGCAACCGTTCCCGATCGGGCAGGCCGTCCTCGCCGTAGGGCAGGGCCCGCACCGGCAGGAACCCGATTCGGGTGCCGTCGCCGAAGTCCACGCCCGACTCCGCCAGCCACAACCGCACGCGCTCCGGGGCCAGGGGCCGCTCGGGCACGTAGCAGATCAGCGCACCGCTCCGACCGCCTTCGGACCCTGTCAACTCCAGCGCCACGGCATCGCGAACGGTCGGATGCCGGCGCAGGCGCGCACAGAGATCGGACGGCGAGCAGGTCGCCGGGGAAGCATTGTCACATGTCGTCTTGTCAGCGTCGGGTACCGGAGAATCAGGGCTGGAGAAGGGCGAGAACGAATGAAGAGATGGAGATCCGAAGGGCGATGCCTGGCTCGTCTGTTGTTGATTTCCTGCAGTGGCGAGTTCGGCGGGGTTGTCTCGGCGTTTCATCATGCCATGTTCCTTGTCCGAGCAAATACTCGATGGAAGCCGATTCAATCCATGAGATGGATCGGGAAACCATGGCCAATCCGCGTTTTAATTTCGCGAAAATCCTCCAAGGTGGAAGATGAATATCCAACCGACCTACTCACGCCAGGGATAGGAAGGGGTGAAGAGATGAAGCGTTGAGCAGCGAGGCGCAAACACAGGGGTCTCGATCGCACTCATGAAACGGCCGTTGTGAAGAAGGGTACAGGAGGGAACGCTAGCACAACCAGAAGGCCCCCAACAAGTAGAAAGGAGTCCACACGAAAGAAAAGTAAAACGCGAAATTTAGTAATTCATCCACATTCAAGAAAAAGAGAAGAAACAGGTGTATCAAACAGAGGTGCTTACATTCTCAACCGCCAAAATATGCGCCAGTTTTTCTTTTGTTCCGGTTCCTTCGATGGGGACAAACATGGCCATACTGCATTGGGAGAAGCGCTGATCGCTTAGGTCGAGCACGCTGTATTCGAACTCGAGGCGGCCCACCTCGGGATGGTCGTAACGCTTGATGCCGTCCTGGTAGGGCTGCAGGTGATGGCTGCCCCACCAGAGCGCGAATTCCGGGCTTTCCGCGATCAACACGTCGATCAGCTCGCGGAACCAGGGACAGTCGATGGCATCGCCGTAGTCCATGCGCAGCACCCCGACGAAGCCCTTGGCGTGACGTTCCCAATCCACCAAGCGGTTGCGGTACTCGGAGGCCACGTAGAGCCGATAGAGCATGTTGCGCTCGTAGCCGCGCGCCTGGGAAAGGTCGCCGTGAATCACGGTGGCGGCGCGGTTCCAGCCGAGAATGTCGGAGCGCCGGCCGCTGATCCAGGCGGGATAGGGATAGGCGTCGAGCAGGCGCTGGAGCTGGGGGCTGAGGTATTGGGTCTTGCCGTTGAAGAGGAAGGGACCGGCCTGGTACCCGCCCAGGTTGAGCAGGTGCGCCAACTCGCCGGGTTCGAGCCGCAGCGCCTGGCCGATGTGGATCAGGGTCTCTTCGGAGGCGCGCACGTGACGAGCCTGCTCCAGGTGGGTGTACCACTCGGTGCTGACCCCGGCCAGCATGGCCACTTCTTCGCGCTTGAGGCCGGGCGCCCGCCGGCGGGCGCCGCGCGGCAGGTTCACATCCTCGGGTTGCAGTGAATCGCGGCGAGCGCGCAGGAACGCCGCGATTTCGCGGCACCGTTCTTCGCTGAACGTCATGGGATTCCTCCTCGGGAGCCGGCTGGGCCCTGTCGTGCGGTACGCGGTCGAGGTGGTGCCGGCAGTGCGCGAACCCGAGCGGCCACGGCCACGAAGGCACCAACCTGGTAGTTCTTATACCAGGATAAGCCCTGCCTTATACACCCTTTCGCGTTTGCCTATCATAGCGCCAATCCGAATTCACCTCATAGGAGTGATCACATGGCATCATCGAAAGAAGCGCAAATCGTCGAGGTCCCCCGGCTGGGTCTCGGTCACAGCGATCTGGAGATTTCCCGCATCGGGCTGGGCTGCATGGGCATGTCCGAATTCTACGGTACCGCCGACGAAACCGAGTCCATCAAGACCCTGCACGGGGCGCTCGACCTGGGCATCAATTTCTTCGACACGGCCGACATGTACGGCCCCCACAAGAACGAGGAACTGCTGGGCAAGGCGTTCGGCGATCGCTGGGATCGCCTGGTGTTGGCCACCAAGTTCGCCATCCTGCGCGACGACCAGGGCGGATTCGCGGGCCTCGACGGCCGTCCCGAGTACGTGCGTTCGGCCTGCGACGCGAGCCTGAAGCGACTCGGCGTCGACACCATCGACCTCTACTACATGCACCGCCGCGATCCGAACGTGCCGATCGAGGACACGGTCGGCGCGATGAAGGGCCTGGTGACGGCCGGCAAGGTCCGCTACCTGGGCCTGTCGGAAGTGACGGCGGAAGAGTTGCGCACGGCCCACGCGATTCACCCGATCAGCGCCCTGCAGAGCGAGTACTCCCTGTGGAGCCGCGAGCCGGAGGCGGAGATCTTCGAGGTGTGCGGTGAGCTGGGCATCACCTTCGTGTCCTACAGCCCGCTGGGTCGCGGATTCCTGACCGGCAAGATTCCCAGCCGGGACAGCCTGTCACCGGGTGATTGGCGCCTCCAGAACCCGCGCTTCACCGACGAGGCGATCGCCAAGAACAGGGTCTTCGTGTCCCTGTTGGAGGAAATCGCCGCGCAGAAGGGCGCCACGGCGGCGCAGGTCGCCCTGAACTGGGTGCTCGGCCAGAACGAGGAGTTGGTCACGATTCCCGGCACGACCAAGGTCTCGCGCCTGAAGGAGAACCTCGCCGCCACGCAGTTCCAGCTCAGCGACGATGAGGAAGCGCGCATTCGCGCGGCCCTGCCGGAGGAAACGGCCGGCGCGCGTTATTGAGGCGAAGGGCCCGGTCGCCACGGCCGGGCCTTTTTGATGCCCTCGCGGAGCCGCAAGGTCGGGATGGGGGTTGTCCACGATCGGATGCCTGGATGCTCTCCGTTCGCGGCCAACCGGATGTTTGGATGCTCCTCGTTCGCGGCCAATCCTGGAGGGATGGCCATGGGCGCGACATACCCATCCTTGGCTGGCCGATGATTCAAAATATACCCAATGCCTGGATGCTCTCCGTTCGCGGCCAATCCTGGAGGGATGGCCAACACCATGCTTGGACCATCATTGATAAAAACGCGTGCCGCAGGCACGCCACCAGCGGGCGTCCTGAAGGGACGACACAATACAGCGAAGGGTTAAGGAGCCGGAGGCGACGCAACCCTGGTTCTCCGGAGTTCCCGCATCGAGCCCTGGAGGGGCGGGTCCACGAAGAATCCCGGCGAACAGACGTGAACACCGCGAGGTCCTTCGTAGTCCCGCCCCGTTGGGGCTGGATTTCGGGAACCCCAGGCAACCAGGGTTGCGTCGTCGTTCCGACTCCTTAACCCTTCGCTGTTCTGTGTCATCCCTCCGGGATGCCTGCTGGTGGCGTGCCTTCGGCCCGCGTTTTAAATCAGTTTTGGTCCAAACATCCGGCTGGCCATCCCTCCAGGATTGGCCACGAACAACGAAAATCCGAGCATCGCCCGGAACGCCGGATCGCCTTCGCTGTTCTGTATGATCCTTTCCGGGACGCTCGAACGCCCTCCGCGTCGCCCCGCCTCAGACCTCCATCGCCTCCAGGAAGGGCAACGGCATCGCTTTCTCTGGATCGGCTTTCAGGTTGGCGAAATCGAACAGGTTCACGTCGGCGAGGTGGCTCGGCTTGATGTTCTGGAGGCTCGCGAAAATGACGTCCAGCCGGCCGGGCTCCTCGGCCTCCCAACCTTGGAGCATGCGCTTGACCACCTTGCGCTTCAGCGTCTCCTGCGAGCCGCACAGGTCGCAGGGAATGATGGGAAACCCGCGGTGCGCCGCCCAGGCCGTCAGGTCCTCTTCCTTGACGTAGGCCAGCGGGCGGATCAGCACGTGGCCGCCGTTGTCGCTGAGCAGTTTGGGCGGCATCGCCTTGATCTTGCCGTTGTAGAACATGTTGAGGAACAGGGTCTCCATCAGGTCGTCGCGATGGTGGCCCAGGGCGATTTTGGTGACGCCCTCCTCGGCCGCCACGCGGTACAGAATCCCGCGACGCAGACGGGAACACAGCGAGCAGGTGGTCTTCCCCTCCGGGATCACGCGCTTGACGATGCTGTAGGTATCCTCCGTCACGATCCGAAACGGCACGCCCAGTTCCGTCAAGTAATTGGGCAGGATGTCCTTGGGAAAGCCCGGCTGGCCCTGATCGAGATTGACGGCGACCAGCTCGAACCGAATCGGCGCCTTGCGCTGCAGTTTCATCAGGATGTCCAGCATGCCGTAGGAATCCTTGCCACCGGAGAGGCACACCATCACGCGATCGCCATCTTCGATCATATTGAAGTCCTGAATGGCTTTGCCGGTCAGGCGCATCAGGCGTTTTTCCAGTTTTTTGGGATCCAGTTCGGGGAGCGGAGCGGTCATGAGGCCTACCTTCGGAAATCGGGAACTCGGCTGGGCGACACCCGGGTCGCGAGCTCGGCCGCAGCGGTCGAGCGCGGCGCGTGGGAGCCCTCGCGGGGCCAACCTGCCAGCAGTATTACCCAAAGTGTGCGATTCGGGTGGATGCAATCGTTCAAGATGCGGTAACGAGACGCGTCGGGTAACGCGCGGATCCGGCCTTCCGGGGCTTACTGGAAGGTAGGTCGCGCATTTTCACGATGCGTTGCAGCACAGCAGATTGCGAGGGCGCCACCAAGAAGCGCCCGATTTGGGTATTATCTTCGCCCTCGCGAGGAAAGGCAATGGCGAGCCGCATTCCGCGCCGCGGCGGTCGCGGGCGGACGCAACCACGCGATTTCGCAAAAATCCCATGGTGCCGAGCCCAAACCGCGCGGACAAGCATTGGGATCACAATGCAAGCTTTTGAAAATCCGCGCCTTTCCTTTTTGGGAGGGAGGATATATGATAACGGCATCTTCCAAATCCCACCCTAAATGAAAGGCGACGAGTGAGGTACGCATGGCCGATGAACAACTCACTGGACTTATCCAACAAGCGCAACAGAGCATTCAAGAGAAGCTGAATCAAGTCAGTCTGGAACTGACCAAGGAACTCGAAAATTTTCACGACGTGCCCGCCGCTTCGGGAGGCGGGCTCGACGGTGCCACCCTACTCGGCTGCGTCAATGAATTTTCGGAAGCCTACACCCAGGTCGATCTCCTGAACGCCTTGGTGGATTCGGCCGGGAAGTTCCTGCCGCGAGTCATCCTGCTGATTCGCAAAGGCACCAACGTCCACGGCTGGGCCGGTCGCGGTTTCGACGGCGATTTCATGGCGAACCGGCTGAAACGGGTCAAGTGGCAGATCGACGTCTATCCCGAACTGATGCGCGTCATTCATCAAGCCAAACCTCTGGTCTCCAACTTCAGCGATTTGAGCGACCTTTCCGAGGAAATCAGCTCGTTCGACGGGTTCACGCCGCTGAAGTCGTGTTTCTTCCCCCTGCGCGTCAAGGACAAGGTCGCCGCGGTCCTGTACGGCGACTCCGGTTCCAGTTCCGCGCTCGACGGTCAGGACATCGTCGAAGTACTCACCTACCTCGGCGGCCTCGAGCTGACGATGGTCACCTCCAAGCTGAAGGTACCTCGTCCCGGCGGTGCCCCCAAGGCCAAAGCGGCACCCGCCCCGCAAGCGGCGCCCAAACCCGCGCCGCCCAAGCCCGCACCGGCACCGGCCGTCGCCGCGCCTCCCAAGCCGGCGCCCCCGCCGAAACCCGTCGCCGCCCCCGCACCGCCCAAGCCGGCACCCGCGCCCGCCCCGCAACCCGTCATGGCGGCTGCGCCCGCCGCACCGGCCGAAGATCCCAACATCAAGAAAGCCAAACGCGTGGCTCGCGTGCTGGTGTCGGATCTCAAGCTCTACAACGAAGAGGCCGTCAGTGCCGCGCAGCGTTCCGGTGATTTGTACAACCGCCTGAGAGACGACATCGATCGCAGCTTCAAGCATTATCAGGAGCGCGTATCCAGCCTGCTGACTCCGGGTTCGCCGAACTTCTTCAAGGAAGAACTGGTGCGTCAGTTGGGCAATGGCGATGCAGGGAAACTGGGTCCCCTACCCTTTTGAGGTGGACGGTCATCGACGTCCGGGTCGGTGACCGCTGATCGATGCCGACAGCTTGGCTCAACGGTTTGCGTTGCTGGGGGCTGTGGCCCGCGATCGTGATGGCGTTGTGCCGCATCGAAGCGGCACTCGCCGCGAACGCGATGCCCGAGGTGCGCCCGACCGCGATGGCCTTCTTCGGAACCCTGACGGTCTACGGCGCCGATCGCTGGTTGGAACGGCGTCGGTTGCCGAATACGGCCGAACGGCACTTCTCCCCGCTCTGGATGAACGGCCTGTTCATCGTCGCCATCTTCGTATTCGGGTTGAGCCAGTTGGGTTACGTCCGCGGCGGCGACTGGCTCTGGCTGCTGGTCCTGGGCATCGGCGGCGCCCTGTACCTGGCCGTCACCGTGCGTTTGTTGCCCAATGCACCCTTCGTCAAGGAGATGCTGGGCGCCTTTTGTTTCACTTACCTGATCTGGGGCAACCAGCCGGCGGCCGAGACGGTACTGGTGGTGGCCTTCTACGCCACGGGCCTCGCCAATTTCTTGCTGGCGGGTTACCAGGACCGGGTCCGCGACGCGACAAACCGAATGAACGGCACGGCGATCCGGTGGCCGCGGGCGACGGTCCCCATCGCGCGGGGCTTGGCCCTGTCCGCGGCGATCGCGGCCCTCTGGTGGACGCGCGGCCTCAGTACCCTGGGCTGGATGGCCCTGGCCCACGCGGCCTGGCCGGTCGACGGCAAGCACTCGATCGACGGCGCCTTCTTTCCCCTGCTGGCCACCCCGCTCCACCTGTTCCTGCGGCTCGGGTGACGGGCGCCGAACGAGCTCGTCGAAGCGATTCGTGCCGGAAGTTCCCGCACCGAGAGAGCGGCGTCGTCGCGGTAGGTTGGGCTGCCAGCCCGACACTTCGAAGTGATTTGGGCGAGAGGTCCCCGCATCGAGAGAGGGGCGTCAGGCCTGTAGGTGGAGCAGCCTGCTCCACCAGTCGAAGCAACCCAAGCAGCTACAACCCGTTACGCCTAAGTGCGAAGCAAGAGGTTTCCCTCGACACGAACCACCGAAGCCGCATCGTCCATACTCCCAGCATCGAGAGAGCGGCGTCATCGCGGTAGGTTGGGCTGCCAGCCCGACACTTCGAAGTGATTTGGGCGAGAAGTCCCCGCATCGAGAAAGCGGCGTCAGGCCTGTGGGTGGAGCAGCCTGCTCCACCAGTCGAAGCAACCCAAGCAGCTACAACCCGTTACGCCTAAGTGCGAAGCAAGAGGTTCCCCTCGACGCGAACCACCGAAGCCGCACTGTCCATAGTCCCAGCATCGCGAAAAAGGCGTCGTCGCGGTAGGTTGGGCACGGCCGGTATGGCCGCCGGGCCGACACTTCGAAGTGATTTGGGCGAGAAGTCCCCGCATCGAGAGAGGGGCGTCAGGCCTGTAGGTGGAGCAGCCTGCTCCACCAGTCGAAGCAACCCAAGCAGCTACAACCCGTTACGCCTAAGTGCGAAGCAAGTCGTTCCCCGCGACGCGAACCACCGAAGCCGCACCGTCCATACTCCCAGCATCGCGAAAGAGGCGTCGTCGCGGCAGATTGGCCACGGCAGATTGGGCACGCCCGGTTGGCCACGGCAGGTTGGCCACGTCCCGAAGGGCTGCCAGCCCGACACTTCGAAGCAGCCCACGCTCCGCAAGATCGATTGGCAAAAGAGCGAAGCAGATAAGGCGGGCCTCTGAATCTCTCGATGATTGATTTCTATCCATGCCAGGTCGCTTCGATTGGTTGAGCAGGCTGCTCAACCTACAGGCTTCACACATCTTACGCACATGCGGGCTCTACGATACAGCTCGCCCACATTGAATCTTTCTCGAAATCGGGCTGGATATACCCGCTGGTCTGTGGCTCTTAAATGAAGCTAAATTCGTAAAACATGAAGGTAAAGCTAAAGAAATGAGATGACGAATATTCGGAAATTTCGCCAAGAAATGTCGGCCCGGCGGGCTTACCGCCCCTGACCAACCAACAGCCATTTCGCCACTCTCGGCTTGCGGGCTCTTCGAGGTTTCGCCCTTCGAGGAGGTTTTGCCGGGCTTGTGGTGGGGCCTCCGCTTTTTGACGATCCGATCATTGCCGACTTCGATCGCGCCGAGTAGTCAGCCCGGCCTGATCCGCGACTCGGTGGTGAAAAAACCGAAGCGGGGTTATAATCCCTACCTACTCCTCCCCTCTCGTGGAAATTTATGAAAAGCTGAAAATGCTTTCACAAGGAACTCCTCGTGAAAACACTGGCAGAACGTGTTGCCGCGCTCACCCCGCAACAACGCCAACTGTTGCTGCGGGCCCGCGAAAAGCGGCTCGAGGCACAGGCCGACGACACCATTCCCCCGCGAACCGGTCCCGGTCCCTGGCCGGCCTGCGCCGATCAGGCCGCACTTTGGTTTTTCCAACAGATCGACGCCCATGCGGTGCCCTACAACATCGGCAACGGCCAGCGCCTGTTCGGCCCCCTGGACCACGCCGTGCTCGAAACCGCCTATCGGCAACTGGTTCGGCGCCAGGAAATGCTGCGCGCCCGCTATCCGATCGTCGACGGCGTGCCCCACGTGGACATCGCCGACGATCCGGACCCCACCATCGAATGGGTCGATGTCCGCCACGTGCCGCCGGAACATCGGGAACGGGCCGCCGAAAAAGAAGCGGCCCGCCTCATCAACCGCCCCTTCGACCTGGAGCAAGGCCCCATCGTTCGCTTCGTCATCATTCGGGTCGCCGAGGAAGGGCATCTCTTCGTGCCGGTCATGCACCACTCGATCACCGATGCGATTTCCTACAACATCTTTTTTCGCGAGCTGATCGCCATCTACTGGGGGCTGAAACGCAACAAGCCCGTCTCCCTCCCGCCGCTCACCCGCCAATACGTCGACTACGGATTGTGGCGGAATCGCTGGCTGGAAAGCGACGTGTTCCGGGAGCAACTGGAATGGTGGCACCGGACCCTGGCAGGGGCCCCCACGGTCGCCGATGTGCCGGGCGACTATCCCCGCCCCGAGGTGTTCAGCTACCGCGGCAACCGCGTCTTCTTCACGCTCGGCAGGGACACGACCCAGGCGCTGCGCGCCCTCAACCGGCGCGCGGGCACGACCTCGCTGATGACCCTGCTGGCGGCATCCTATGCCCTGTTCTACCGGTACGCGGGCTTGGCGGACCTGCTGATCGCGGTGCCCGCCTCCCATCGCGAACACCGCGAAATGACGCACGTCATCGGTTATTTTCTCAACTACGTGCCGTTCCGCGGCAGGGTCACGCCAGGCATGAGCTTCACCCAATTGCTGGCCGAGACGCGAACCACCGTGCTCGGCGGCCTGAAACACAAGCGAGTGCCCTTCTCGTCCATCGTGGAGCGGGTCAAGCCCGACCGTGATCCCAGCCGCATGCCCCTGGCCCAATTGGGGTTCGTGTATGTGAGCGCCGCCGGGCTCAACACGGAAGCCGCCAAACTGCACGACGAGGCGCCGCCGTTTCGCATCGAGGGCTATTACGCCGATCGCGAGATCTCCCCGATGGACCTCCAACTGATTTTCATGGAGGGCACCGACGAAGTCACCTGCTTTCTCGAATACGCCTCGGACATCTACAAACCAGAAACCATGGAATACCTCACCGACACCTTTCGGTATCTTTGCCAGGCATGTTTGTCGGAGCCGGATCGGCCGATCGACGGGTTCCCCCTGATGGGTCCGATCGCCGCGCAGTTGATCCCCAAGAGCTGGAACCCGATGGGCCACCCCACGCGCGAAGTCTCCCGTGCCGACGTGTCGACCAGCGAGACGCTCCACGGCCGTTTCGAAGCGCAATCCGCTCGGTCGGCGGATACGGTGGCCGTCTCTTGCGAGGGGCGCGCTTGGAGCTACGACGAGCTGGATCGCCACGCCTCGGCCATCGCCGGTCGGTTGTTGCATCGGGGCATCACCGCCGAAACCGGCGTCGCGGTGTGTATCGATCCCAGTCCCGAAGGGATCGCCGCGCTGCTGGGCGTGTTGAAGGCCGGCGCGACCTACGTGCCGATCGCCGCCGATTTCCCGCAGCCGCGTCGCCAGGCCGTGCTCGCCGAATCGCGCGCGGCGATGGTGTTGGTCACGGCCGGATCGCGCGACCTGGGGTGGGACGGGCTTCCCATCCTGATCGTCGACGAAATCCCCGAGGACGATACCCCGCAGGCCTTGCCGACCGTGGATCCCCGCCAGGCGGCCTACATCCTTCATACTTCGGGATCGACCGGCAAGCCCAAAGCCGTGATGGGCACCCACTTGAGCCTGCTTCACCGGTTGTCCTGGATCACGGCCCAACTTCCACCGGAGATCGGCGAGCCCCATGTGCTCCACGCCCCGATGACGGTCAACGAGTCGCTGACCGAAATCTTCCAGGCACTACACCACGGCGGAACCCTGATCGTCGCCCCCGAAGAGATCCGCAAGGACCCCGTACAACTGATCTCCCTGCTCGCGGCCCATCGCGTTCGACGCACCCAAATGGTGCCGCCCCTCCTGCGCCTGCTGCTCGCGCGACCGGAACTGGACCGAGAACTGGCCGCGCTTCGACTGCTGATTCTCCAGGGGGAGCCGTTACCCGCGGATCTGGCACATACCTGCCGACGACTGCTGCCGAACTGCACCCCGATCAACAACTACGGCCTGACCGAGGCCACCGGGTCCGCCGGCTTTCCGATCACCGAAACCGCGGCCTGGATCGACACCGTGCCGGTTGGCTTCAGCCAGGGCGGCGTGGCCCTCCACCTGCTGGACGGCCACCTGAACCCACTTCCGCCCGGTGCCGTCGGCGAGCTGTACCTGTCCGGTCCGGCTCTGGCGCGCGGCTATGCCGGTCGTCCCGGTGCCACGGCCGAACGCTTCATTCCCGACCCGAACGGCAACGGCACCCGCCTGTTCCGCACGGGCGACCGCGCCCGGTTCGATCCGGCCCACGGCTTCACCATCCTCGGCCGGGTGGACCGCCAGATCAAGATTCGCGGCAACCGCGTCGAACCGGAGGAGGTCGAAGCAACGCTCCGGCTCCTGCCAGCCGTCGAAGACGCCGCGGTACTCGCCAAACGCGGCGAATTGATCGGTTTCGTGCAATCGGCGGCCGCCATCTCGACCGAATCCTTGCGAGCCCACCTGCTGGGCTACCTTCCCGATTTCATGGTTCCCACGGCATTCGTGTGCCTGACGGCCCTGCCGCAAACCGCCGGCGGCAAGATCGATCGGCGGCAATTGTCCGAAACCGCCGTAGCCACCCAGCCCATCTCCAAGACGCCGGTCGCCCCGCGCGGCGAAACGGAGAAACTGCTGGTCCAAACCTGGGCGCAGGTGCTGGGACATCCGACTGTCGGCATCGACGACGATTTCTTCGAGCTGGGAGGTCACAGTCTGAAAGCGGCCGAAATCGTCGCGCGCCTGCATCGCGATTCGGGTCGCGAGGTGCCGCTCGCGTTGCTCTTCCAAACGCGCACCATCCGCCGCCTGGCCGAGACGTTGGATCGCCTCGGCGATTGGCACCTGCTCCGCACCGGATCCGGCCCGGCCCTGCTCCACCACACCGGCCGCAGCAAAGTCTTCGCGTTTCCGCCGATGCTCGGCTTCGCCATGGTCTACCGCCCGCTGGCCGAACGTCTACCCGACCTGTCCCTGTATGGCTTCGACTTCACAAACGTGCCCGATCCGGCCGAGCGCTACGCGGACCACATCGAGGCGATCCAGCCCACCGGCCCGCTGAAACTCATGGGTTACTCGGCCGGCGGCAACCTGGCCTTCGAAACGGCGGGCGTGCTGGAAGCCCGGGGCCGCACCCTCGAATGCCTGGTGTTGATCGACAGCCTCTACCGCAAGGGGCCGGCGCCCAACGAGCACGACATCCTGGAACGGCGAGCGGCCTTCTTGGTGGATCTGGAGCGCCAACTGCGGTCCGATCCGGTGATGGGGCCCTACGCCGAGGAGCCATATCTCCAGGGATTGATCCGCAAGACACCCGGAGCCTTCTACCTGCATCACCATCGCGGTCGAGACCAGGGCCAGGTGGCGGCACCCATCGACTACATTCGCTCGGGCGAACCCGATCCCGGACGCGACCCCGCCCGCGCCGCCTGGGCCGCGGCGACGACCGGGACCTTCCGCGAGCACCGCGGTGACGGGGCCCACGACGGCATGCTGCAAGGCGAGGCGTTGACGGCCACGTCCGCCCTCCTCGCGGCGATCATGGGGTGAAGCGGGCACCACCGAGCCCCCGCGACGCCCGTACCTCGGCTCCCCGACATGGGAAACGACACCAGACCTTCACCGCGACGCCCACGACCCCACCCGACGAGGTACCCCCAAGTGTCACCTTTCTTCGAACTCTCCGGAAACCAGCGAGATCTGTGGTTGGACCAGCAGTTCTACGGCAGCACCGTTCCCTACCACATCGCGGGGTACATCGCGTTCCGCGGCCCGCTCGACATCGCGAAGTTGCGCCGCGCCTTGGCAATCACCGTCGCCCAGGTGGATGCCTTGCAGTTGGTGTTCGCGTTCGACGGGCAGCATCCCCGCCAACGACCGATCGCGGGGGTCGAACCAGCGCTGGATCTGCACGACTTCAGTGCCCAGGACGACCCCGCCCAGCGGGCCCACGACACAATGATGGAGGACCAGGCACGTCCCTTCGAGCCGGACCACCCACCCGTGCGTTTCTCCCTCTACCGGCTGGAGCCGGAGATACATTATTGGTACTTCGTGTTCCACCACCTGATCGCCGACGGCTGGGGCTGGTACCGGGTCATGGCCCAGTTGATCGCCAACTACAACCGGTGCTGCGCCGGAGAAGCACCGGTGGCGGCACCCCCCGCATTTCTGGCGAGCTTGGCCGTCGAGGCCAAGTACCGGCGCTCCACCCGCTACGAAAGAGACCGAGCATTCTGGCGCAAGACCTTGATGGCGCTGCCCGAGCCGGTGGACCTGCCCGAAGTGCGCGATTTGCAGGCGGCCCGGCACCACCGCGACCTGGACCGGGCGCATTGGGATCGACTGGCCGTCATGGCCCGCGCACAGGGGGCCACGCCCTTCCAGGCCCTGGTCGCCATCTACGGCGTGTATCTCGCGCGGGCCTTCCGGTGCCGCGCCCTGACCCTCGGCTTGCCCGTGCTCAACCGGACCTCCGCGATCGCCAAACGCACCCCGGGCCTCTTCACCAGCGAAAAACCCCTGGCCCTGCGCCTTCCAGCCGGGACCACCTTCGCCGAACTGCTGGGCTGCATCGCCGCCGACCTGCGCCGCAGCTACCGCCACCAGGCCTTCCCCCTGGGCGCGTTGTCGGGCGCGGACGCCCCCAGTCGGAACCTGTTCCAATTCAGTCTCTCCTACCAGCGCCATCGCTACGACGAACACCCGGTCCAGGCCAGTCACGCGGTGCACCAGCTCCCGCCCGTGGCACAGCGCGAACCGCTCACCCTGCACGTGCGGGATTTCGACGAGACCGGCTCGCTCCGCCTGGAATTCGACTACCAGCGGGAGGCCTTTCCGGCGGGGTTCATCGCGGACCTCGGCGAGGGCATGCTGCATCTCCTCGATCGCTTTCTCGAGGACCCCGGCCAGGCGGTCGATGCCCCCGCCCTGCTTCCGCTGGACGAACTCGCCGCTCGCGAACGGGCGTGGAACCGCGACATCCGGCTTGCCGACCCGCTGCACCCGGTCACCCATTTCCGCCAGGTGGCCCGTACCCAACCCGACAAGCCCGTCCTGTGGCAAGAGGGTCGAACCCGGAGCTACCGAGCGCTGGATCGGGACAGCGACGCCATCGCCCGCCGCCTGATCGACCACCTCGCGGCTGGGCCGGAGGTCCCGATCGGGTTGCTGTGCCTGCGTGGCTACCCCCAGATCGCCGGAATCATGGGCATCTTCAAAGCCGGCGCGGTGTTGCTTCCCTTGGACCCCGATCACCCACCCGAACGGCGCCGTCGCTTGCTGGCCGCGGCCGGTTGCCGACTGTTGCTCGTGGACGATGCCCATGGCGAGGAACGATTGCCCGGGGTCCATTCGGTCCCGGTGGATTCGCTGTGGGCGCCACTCGCCGCACTGGTCCAGCCGCCGCCAACAGTAGATCTCGTCCATACCGCCTACCTGCTGTTCACCAGCGGTTCCACGGGCGAACCCAAGTGTTGTCGCATTTCGCTGGCCAACCTGGGGAACTACCTGCGATGGGGCCTGCGACTGGTTCGCGAACACGGTGGCGCCTTCAACGACATCCTCCACGGTTCCCTGACGTTCGATGCCCGCCTCGGTTCGGTGATCCTTTCCTTGATGGGCGGCGGTACCCTGACCGCACCACCGGCGGAGCTCGACAACATCGCCGCGCTGCGTTGGGTCTGCGAACACCCCAACCCGGCGGATGTGCTCGATCTGACCCCGTCGCACCTGGAGGTCCTGGCCGGCCTCGACCTGACCAACCCGCGCATCACCCGCATCTTCAGCACCGGTGAAGCGCTGACCCCGGCGATCCTCGAAGATGCGCTGGCCCGGTTTCCCGGCGTGCGACTCATCAACCAATACGGCCCCACCGAAGCCACCATCGGTTGCTCCGCCGAGGCGTTCGGGTCGGGCGAAACCATCCACCTGGGCCAGCCCGTCGACGGTACCCGCCTCTACGTGTTGGACCCCTTGTTGCGACCCGTGCCCAAGGGCGTCGCGGGTGAACTGGTGATCGGCGGCGCCGGCGTGTGCCGGGGTTACGACCATCGCCCCAAGCGAACCGCGACATCGTTCGTACCGGATCCCTTCGAGGCGGATCCCTTGGGCGCCCGCATGTACCGCAGCGGCGACCTTGTGCGCCGTTTCCCCGACGGAACCCTGGAGTTTCTGGGTCGCATCGACCACCAACTGAAAATCAACGGGCAGCGCATCGAGCCCGAAGAGATCGAAGACGTGCTCCGCCGCCATCCGGATCTGGACACCGCGGCGGTGCTCCCCGTCCAGCGCGGTCGGGAGAAACGCCTGTGTGCGTTTTATGTCTCGGACCGACCCGTGACGGCGGAGCGTCTTCGCGCCCACGTCCGCCGCCTGCTGCCGCCCGTCATGACCCCGGCGCACTATGTGCCCCTGCCCGCCCTGCCGCTCACGACTTCCGGCAAGACCAACCGCATCCAGCTCGCCTCGATGTTGGCGGACCTGGATCTGGATCCCGCAGCCACCTCGAACGAAGCCCCGACGCCGCCGCGCACCGCCCTCGAGTCCCATCTGCTCCGGCTTTGTCGCGGGGTTTTGGGCGTGAACCGGATCGGCATGGACGACAACTTCGTCGACTTGGGCGGCCAAAGCCTGACCGCGGTTCGCCTGGCCGCTCGGGTCCGGATCGAGCTGGGCCGCGACCTCCGGGTTCGCGACATTTTGCTGAGCCCCGATCTGGCGGCCCTCGCCCAGATCCTGGCGCAGAAGGACCGGGCACGGGCGAGACCCGAAGCCCCGGTTGCCCAAGGCCACCGCTTTCCGCTGACCACCGGTCAAAACCACCTGTGGTTTCACCAGAAGCTGCATCCCGATTCGTGCACCTACCACATGCCGGGAACCCTCGACTTGCGCGGCCCCTTGGATCTCGCGGCGCTGAGCCAGGCCATCGAGCGTCTCCAGGACCGGCACGAGGCCCTGCGGATTCGCATCGAGGAACGGGAGGGCCGGGCCTTTCAGCACATCACGGACCGGGTGACACCCGTGACGCTTCACGACCTGACTCGGGCGACCGACCCCGAGGCCGAAGCCCACACGCGGGCCGAGCGCGCCGCCATGGCACCCTTCGATCTCGAGACCGAGGCGCCCTTCCGCGCCGATCTGTTCCACCTCGCCGAAAATCACCATCTGCTGTTGGTAGTCTTCCACCACATCGTCTGCGACGGCCGCTCGATCGAGATCTTCTTCCGCGAACTCTCCCACCTCTACGCGGCGGCCCGTCGCGGCCAGGAGGAGACCCTCGCGCCCGCGCCCCGTTGGCGCGAGCAACCGATCCACGATCCCCACGGCGAGACGGTCGCCCGCATCGATATCGGCATCGACTACTGGCGCAGGCGGCTCGCCGACCTGTCCCGCCCGCCCCTGCCCGCCGATCGCCCTGCTTCGCCGAATCCCGATTTTCGTGGCGACCACGTCCATTTCCGATTGGAAGCCACCACCGTCGAGGCCCTCGGCCTGCTGGCCTACGAAGCGCGCGGCGGCCCCTTCGCCGCCATCGCCACCCTGATGAAGATGCTACTCTTCCGCGCTACTCGACACCGCGAGGTGACCATCGGCACGCCCTACATCGGACGCGATCACGCGTTCGCCGCCGACGCGATCGGCTTTTTCGTGACGACGCTCGTCCTGCGAAGTACCGTTCGGGACGACGTCAGTTTCCGGGAGATGCTGGCCGCCGAAGCCAATGCCATCGCGGAAGCCCTGGAACACCCGCCTCCCCCACTGGAGCGATTGGCCGAGGAACTCGGCGCCCTTCCCGAACCCGGGCGCACGCCGTTCTTCGATGTGCTGGTCGCCTTCGAGCCCAATCCCCAGCACGACCTGCACCTGCCCGATCTCGATTGCCGGCTGCAACCCGTCCTGGCCCCGGTCGCAAAGCTGGACCTGAGTTTCGTGGCGACCCCCGATCCCCAGACGGGCGAGTTGGTATTCACCCTGACCTACCGCGTCGGGCGCTTCGACAGCGACCGAATTGAACGCATGGCGCGCGACGTTCAAAACCTGGCTCGGGCCGCCGTCACCCATCCCGACGCTCCGCTCCGCGAACTGAACCTGTCGGCCCCCGAATCGGGAATCTCCTCGGCCGGGAAGGAGCCCGATGCACGAAACGACGAATGCCGCGACAGCCCGGAGCGCAACCCCGCGCCTGCCCAGGCATTCGCGAACGGTGGCCCCAGTCATGGCGACGGCCGAACCGTGGTCGATCTCTTGGAGGCGACGGCGGTCGCGCATCCCGATGCGGTGGCGGTGATCGATGGCGAGGCCCATCTCGACTACCGGAGCTTGGACCGGCTGGCCAACGGACTCGCCCAAGCCCTGGTCGAGCGACTCGGCGTGCTCCCCGAAGACCGCATCGGCCTGATGTGCGAACGAAACCAAGCGCAGGCCATCGGTTCGCTGGGCATTCTCAAGGCAGGCGCCGCCTACGTGCCGCTCGATCCCGACTACCCCACCGAACGGCTCTCGTTCATGGCACGCGATGCCGGCCTGCGCGCGATCGTCGCCGGCGCCAACCTTTTCGACCGAGCGAGCGACCTGGTGGACCGCCCGATCATCCGACTCGAATCGATCTCGGCATGCGCGACCCTCCCGGTCATCCCACGCGATCCGAACATGGCCGCCTTCCTGATCTACACGTCCGGCACCACCGGTCGGCCCAAGGCCGCCATCCAAACCCACCGCGGCTTCGCCAACGTCCTGTTGGCACGCGTGCACCATCTTCGGCTCGACCGCCACAGCGTCTACCCCCAATTTTTTTCGATCTCGTTCGATGCCGCCCAGCTCACCCTGTTCTCGCCGCTTCTGGCCGGCGGCGCCAGTCTCTGCGTCCCCGCGGCCGACCGCGAGGATCCGCATCGCTTCGCCGCACTTCTCCAACGCCACGGCGCCACCCACCTGTTCGTGCCGCCCGCGTACCTCACGCTGCTGAAGGCGCACGACATCCCCAGCCTCGAGGTATTGGGCAGCGGCGGGGAAGCGCCGAATCCCGCCTTGGTCGCCCATTTCGCGCGGCGTTACAAGTTCCACAACGATTACGGCCCCTGCGAATGCTCGGTCATGGTGACCACCCACTCCGTGCGACCCAATGAGGACCTCACCCAAGGCGTGCCGCTGGGCCGCCCCCTGAGTGGCACCCGAATCTACTCGCTCGACCATCGGCTTCGCGCGGTACCGGTCGGCGTCGAAGGTGAAATCTGTATCGGCGGGGTGCCACCGGGACGGGGTTACCACCAACGTCCCGCACAGACCGCCGCCTCCTGGCTGCCCGACCCCTTCGCCGACGAGCCGGGGGCCCGCATGTACCGCAGCGGGGACTTCGGACGTTGGGACCGCGAGGGCCTGCTGCACTTCGTCGGACGTCGCGACGCCCAAGTGAAGATCCGGGGGAACCGGGTCGAGGTGGGCGAGGTGCGGCGCCGGCTGGGCGAGCAGCCAGGGGTCGAAGCCGCGGTCGTCGTCGCCCGTGCCACTCCCTCGGGAAACAAGGAACTGATCGCCTACTACACCACGCCCGACGGTGCCGAGATCCCGCGTCTCAAGGTCTCACTCGCCGCAATCCTGCCGGATTACATGGTACCCGCCTACCTGGTGCCGCTCGCCGCCATGCCGCTGACCGCCAACGGGAAGATCGACACGGCAGCCCTACCCGCTCCGGTTAGATCCACCCGTGCGGCACATCAGCCCCCGCGAGATCGGTTGGAATCGGTCTTGGCGGAGATCTGGGCGACCGTGTTGCACCACGAACCCATCGGCCGGGAAAGTGATTTCTTCGAACTCGGCGGCCAGAGTCTCTCGGCCATGCGCGTGGCCGCCCTGGCCCGGGAAAAGCTGGGATGTCATCTCGAAATGCGCGACATCTTCGAACGCCCCGTGCTGGCGGACCTCGTCGATCGCCTGCGCCGGCGTACACCGATCGAAACCCAGGCGGCGATTCCGGCGATCGCCTCGGCGGCGGACTACCCGCTGTCTCACGCCCAGCAGCGTCTCTGGGTGTTGGACCGCATGGCAGACGCAGCCATAACCTACAATATGCCAGGCGCTTTTACTCTCGAAGGCCAGCTCGATGCGGATGCCCTGGAGGCCGGACTGCAAACCCTGTTCGCCCGCCACGAAGCGCTTCGAACGGTGATCGCGGTGCGCGACGGCCAACCACGCCAGCGACTGCTCCCACCCGACCGGTTCTCCATGACCCGCCTCGACCTGAGCCACCGCGAGGACGCCGAGGCCCAGGCCATGGCGTTGGCGCGCCGCGATGCCACGACCGCTTTCGACCTGGCCGCCGGCCCGCTGATGCGCGCCGCCCTGGTGAAACTCGCCGACCAGCGGCACCTGCTCTTCGTGTGCCTCCACCACATCGTGTGCGACGGTTGGTCGCTGCGCATCATGACGCGCGAACTGTTTCGCTTCTACCGTGAACCCCGCGACGGTGCACCGCTCGCCATCCACTACAAGGACTACGCCGCCTGGCAGAACGACCGCCTGGAGAAAGGGTTCCTCGACGAGAGCCGCCGGTTCTGGCTCGCGCGGTTCGACTCCCCGCCCGCGGCCCTGGACCTCCCCACCGATCAACCCCGCAGCGCCACCCCCCGATTCGATGGCGCACGGGTTCCGCTGAAGTTCGATCCAGCCCTGACCCGACAACTGCGAACATACGCCCGTGACCACCAGGCCAGCTCGTTCATTCTGCTCCAGGCACTGGTCAAGGTACTGCTCTTCCGCCACACCGGTCAAACCGATCTCGTCATCGGCGTCCCGGTCGCGGGCCGCGATCACGCCGACCTGGACGGCCAGGTGGGCTTTTACGTCAACATGTTGGCCCTGCGGGATCGGCTCGAACCCGGATCCGATTTTTCGCATCTGCTGATCTCCGCGCGCGACAACGCCGCCGAAGCCTATGCCCACCAGGCCTATCCCTTCGATTTGCTGGTGGCGGAGCTTCCCGGAGAACGCGATCCCGGGCGCGCGCCGCTTTTCGACGTGGTCGTATCGTTCGAAGATCCCCGCGAGACGGCCCTGGAACTTCCCGGCCTGCGCGTGCTGCAGCGGGAAACGGAGGTGCCGGCCGGCAAGTTCGACCTGACGTTCGCCTTCGAGGATGCCGGCACGCACTTCACGGGGGCCATCGAATACAACTGTCGGCTGTTCGACGCGGGACGCATTCGGTCGTTTGCCGCCCAATTGACGGCCTTGGCCGAAGCGGTGGTCGCGGGCAACGACGCGAGCCTGGCCCTGCTGCCGGTCCATGCGCCCGGCGAATTGGCCCGCCTGCGCGCAGCCGCGCAGGGTGAACGTCTGGCGTTGCCTCCCGAGGCCCACGTGGTGCGCTACATCGAACGCCAGGTGACGGCGACGCCGAACCGAACCGCGGTCGTGGCCCACGACGGCAATCTCAGCTACGCCGATTTGAAGGCCCGAGCCAACCGCCTGACCCACGCGCTTCAGTCCCGAGGCGTCGGCCCGGAACGACGCGTGGGTGTCATGGTCGCACGCGGCCGTGACCTGCCCGTCGCGCTCCTGGCCGTGTTGCAGAGCGGGGCCGCCTACGTGCCGTTGGACCCCACGGCAACGGAGCCCCACCTGCGCAGGCTATGGCGGGAAGCGGACTGCCACGTCCTGTTGCACGAACCCGATCAAACCGAAAAAGCGCGACGCATCGCCGGGCCGGCCGCCCTGTGCCTGTCCCAGGCGCAGGCATTCCCCGACTACCCTCCCCACGTGGCATGGCACCCCCAACAGGCCGCCTACGTGATCTTCACGTCCGGTTCCACCGGTCGGCCGAAAGGGGTCGTGGTGGCCCACGCCGCCCTGGTCAACCTGCTGGAAAACTACCGCCACCGCTTCTTCGGCAGCCTTTCCCAGCACCCGGTGCTGCGCGTGTCCAGCTTCAGCGCCACCATCTTCGATGCCTCGGTCCCCATGATCTTCGCCCCACTCGCCTTCGGCCACGAGGTGCATATCGCTCGCGAGGAAGAACTTGCCGATGCGCGACTGGCCTCGGCCTTTCTGAAACGCAATCGCGTGCATATGGTCGACGGCACGCCCGGTATGCTGGCCGCGATCCTCGAATACGGCGGATGGAATCCCGAACTGGCGCTCGTGATCAGTGGCGGCGAGGCGCTGCCGGCCTCATTGGCGCGCCGCTTCGCCGAAGGTCCTCGATTGGCCAATGCCTACGGACCTACCGAGTCCTGTGTGGACGCGGTCGGGTGCCGGATCGCCCCGTCGGACGCGAACCGGGACGGACCCTTGCCGATCGGCGAACCCTACGCCAATCTGGAAGCGTTCCTGATGGACCGATTCGGCCGATTGGTACCCGAAGGCGCGGCCGGTGAACTCTGGCTCGGCGGTGCCGGCCTGGCTCGCGGCTACCTGAACCAACCCGCCGCCACGGCCGAATCGTTCGTGCCGCACCCCTTCCGAGCCGGTGCCCGCCTCTACCGGACCGGTGATCTGGCCTGCTGTCGGACGGATGGACGCCTGGTCTTTCTCGGCCGACGCGATGCCCAGGTCAAGCTGCGCGGGTTCCGCATCGAGTTGGGCGAGGTCGAAGAAGCGTTGCGCCGGCTGCCGGGCGTCGCCGTGGCCGCGGCCAAGCTTCACGAGGACGGCGCCGGCGACTGCTGTTTGGCGGCCTACCTGGTGCCGACCGGCGATGGCGCGGATCTGGACCTGGACCATCCGGCCGAAGTGCAGGTGTTGCGCGACCTCCTTGCGGCGCGTCTCCCGCGATACATGCTTCCCTCGGTGTTCGTCTCCTTGCCGGCATTGCCGTTGACCGCCACCGGCAAGCTGAACCGCGAGGCCCTCCCCACGCCCGAGCGCACCGCGATCGACATCGTGCCGCCCCGCAACGACTTGGAGCGAAGCCTGGTTGCGATTTGGCGGGACGTCCTGGAATGCGAAGTCATCGGCATCCACGACGACTTCTTCCGCTTGGGTGGCCACAGCCTGAAAGCCATCCGCCTCTCGGCTCGGGTCCACGCCGACCTGGGCCTGGAACTGGGCCTGAACGAGATCCTCGGGACCCCGACCATCGCCCAGCAGGCCCGGTTGCTTCAAACGCGCAACGTCGCGGCCGTCGCGGAAGTGGCCCGGCTTCCACAGGCCGAACACTACCCGGTCTCGCATGCCCAACGCCGCATGTGGATTCTCGATCGTCTGGACCCCGTGGCCTACAACATGCCGGGCGCCTTTTCGCTCGAGGGCCCGCTCGACAGGTCCGCACTGGAACGAGCCTTCGTAACCGTGATCGCGCGCCACGAGAGCTTGCGCACCACCTTTTGCGAAGTCGACGGCGAACCGCGCCAACGCATTCAGCCGACCTTGAAGATGCCCCTCCCGTTGATCGATTTGTCCCAAGATGCGGACCCACGCGCCCGTGCCGCCGACATCACGCGACAGGAGGCCCATCGCCCCTTCGATTTGACGACCGGCCCGCTGATCCGCCTGTCCCTGCTGCGTTTGGCGCCGCAACATCACCTGTTGCTCGCCAACATGCACCACATCGTGTGCGACGAGTGGAGCATGGGCGTCCTGGTTCGCGAACTGGGTGCGGCCTATCGCGCCCACAAGGAGGGGTCCGAACCGAGGTTACCGACGCTGACCCGTCAGTACCGCGACTTCACCGCCCACGCGCTGTCATCGCTGGATACATCGGCCCAGAACAAGCATCGCGACTATTGGCTGAAGCGACTCGCCGGCGACTTGCCCGTTCTCGAACTGCCCGCCGATCGCCCACGGCCGCCACGCCAAGCCTTCGTCGGCAGCCACCACCGCCTGTTGTGGGAACCGGAGCTTGCCGACGCCTTGGCGACCTTGGCCAGGAGACGAGGCAACACCCTGTACATGGTGTTGGCCGCCCTCGCCGCGATCATGCTGAAACGCCACACGGGGCAGGACCACGTTCTCGTCGGGATGCCGGTTTCCGGACGTGACCGGTTGGATCTGGAGAACCAGGTGGGCCTGTACCTGAACACACTGGTGCTGCGCAGCCACGTCCAGGGAGAAACCCGACTCGAAGCGTTGCTGGACCAGGTGGCACGCGACATCGAGGCGGCCTTTTCCCATCGCGACTACCCCTTCGATCGGTTGGTCGACGAGCTGGGTGCGGCCCGCGACCTGAGCCGATCGCCGGTGTTTCAGGCCATGATCGTGATGCAAGAACGCGAAGCCGAGCGATTCGGGTTCGAAGGGCTGAGGACGACTCCGTTCCCCCTGGCGTTCGACATTGCCAAATGCGACCTGACCTTCTTTTTCCAACAGTGCGAGGATGGCCTACTGGTGACGCTGGAGTACGCCGAACACCTGGGTCACGCGAGGATGCGGCGCTTTGCCGAACAGTTCCGCCACTTGGCCCAGGCGGCACCCCGCGCCCTCGACCTTCCCGTGGATCGCCTGCCGCTCCTGCCCCCGCCCCAACGGCGCGCGCTCTTGGCGGCCTGCGATCGGCGCCGGGAACGGGAGGACCCGTGCGACGTTCTCGGCGTGTTCGCCGATCAGGTGTCGCGCAATGCATCGGAAACCGCGGTGGTGTTCGGGGATCGGCAGCTTTCCTATGGCCGCCTGGACGCGCTGAGCCGAGACCTGGCGGCCCTGCTGCGTCAACACGGTATCGGTCCCGAGGACGTGGTCGGCGTCGCCTTGCCTCGCGGCGAATGGGTACCCGTCGCACTTTTGGCGATATTGCGCGCCGGTGGGGTCTACCTGCCGCTGGATCCCACCTACCCGCGTGAACGACTTGCCCACACGGTGCGGCACTCGCGCTGCAAGCTGCTGCTGGCACTGGAACGGCCGGCCAGGTCTCCCGTCGACCTGGCCGTACTCTCGCCCATCGATCCACCGCCATCGGACGACGCCGCGACCCCGGCCCTCGCTCCCGACCGGTTGGCCTACCTGATCTACACTTCCGGCTCCACCGGCGTGCCCAAGGGTGTGGCCTGCACCCATCGCTGTTTGAACCATCTGGTGGCTTGGCAGCGACGGGAACTTGGTTCTGGATTGCGGGTCGCGGCCTACGCGCCGCTCGGCTTCGACGTGTCCATCCAGGAAATGCTCTTCACGCTTTGCGGTGGCGGCTGCCTGTACGTGGTCTCGGAAGACCGGCGACGCGATCTGGCCGGGCTGACTTCCCTTCTGCTGAAACATCACATCCAGATGATCACCATGCCCTTCAGCGCGCTCGACCTGCTTTTCGGCGACGAAGATTTGGATGTGACCTTCCCCGCTCTGCGCTTCCTCTGCACATCCGGCGAGGCCCTGCGCCGAACCGCCGGCCTCACCGGCTTCCTGAGCCGCCATCCCGAAGTGGTGCTGCACAATCAATACGGCCCATCCGAAACCCATGTGGTCACCGCGTGCGACATCACGGTCGAGGATCCCGAAGCGGCTCCGATCGGCCGACCGATCGACGGCAGCGCGGCCTACCTGTTGGATGCGCATTTGCAGCCGGTGCCGGCGGGCGTGGTAGGCGAAATCTATCTGGCCGGCGCCAATCTGGCGCGCGGCTACCACGGCGATCCCGGCCAGACGGCCGCGCGGTTCCTGCCCGACCCCTTCGGCGGCCCGGGCGACCGCATCTACCGCAGTGGCGATTTGGGCCGTCTGGAAGAGGACGGTCGGATCTCCTTCCTCGGACGCAACGATCGGCAGGTCAAGATCCGCGGTTACCGCGTGGAGCCGGACGAGGTGAGCCAAATCCTGCGCAGCCTGCCCGGCGTGCGCGAGGCGGCCACGGTGGGCCTTCGCATCGGCGACACCACGGAACTGGCGTCGTACGTGGTGGGACCGCAACCGAAGGCCGCGGAAGCGATCCGCCAGGCCCTGAGCGACCGCCTGCCGGCATTCATGATGCCCGCTTTTCTCGAGTTCCTTCCCAGCCTGCCCCGCCTACCCAGTGGCAAACTGGATCCGGGCGCACTGCCCCGCCCGGTTCGATCCCCCTCCAGGCCACGTTCCGAGCGCCCCGGCAGACTGCCGCGCGACCCGCTGGAACGCCAACTGGCCGCGCACTGGTCCCGCATCCTGGGCCGCGACGAGATGTCCATCGATGACGACTTTTTCGCACTCGGCGGGCACAGCCTCAAGGCGATGCAACTGGTGGCGGCCCTGCGCAAGGACCTCCGGCAGGAGGTCGCCCTGGTGGACCTGTTCGAGGCCCCGACCGTGGCGGCCTTCGCCCAGCGGCTGCGCCAGGGCCGACCGGCACGTTACCTGCCCTACACGGCCGTTCCCGATCGGGAACACTACCCGCTCTCGCCGGCGCAACGCCGCATTTGGTTGCTGGCCCGCTTGGATCCCGGCTGCACGGCCTATCACGTGCCCGTCCTGTTGCGGTTGAAAGGCTACCTGGACGAAGGCGCCTTGGCGGCGGCCCTGACCGAGGTCGTGGCGCGTCATCACATCCTGCGTACCCGATTCCTCGCCGACGGCGACGAACCCGTTCAACGCATCGATCCGCCCACGCCGCCGCCGATCCGAAAACACGACCTGCGCCACGCACCGGCACAGGCGCTGTCCCTGCAAGCCCAGCACGCCGAAGAACCGTTCGATTTGGCGCGCGCGCATCCCTTCCGCATCGACCTCGTCCGCGAGGATGCGAATCGCTGGTCGCTCCTGCTCTGCTTCCACCACATCGCCACCGACGGATGGTCGATGACACCCCTGCTCGAAGAGTTGACTGCCTGTTACAGCGCCCACCGTGCCGGTCGTCGACCGGATTTGCCACCGTTGCCCGTGCAGTATCGCGATTACGCGGTTCGTCAGGATCAGCTCCTCCGAAGTGGGGAATTGGAAGCCCAAGTGCGCTATTGGCGAGCCCAACTCGCCGATGCCGATCCACCGAGGCTCCCCTGCGATCATGCCCGACCCGAGGTGTTCAGCTACCGCGGCGCCAGCCACCTCTTCGATCTGGACGAAGCCGATTCGGCCGCCGTCCAGCGTTTGGCCCAAGCCGAGGGCGTGACGCCCTACGTGGTGCTCCTGGGCGCCTTTCATTTGTCGCTGGCGCGCTATTGCGGTGGGCGAGCGCCCCATATCGGAACCCCCGTCGCCAACCGCGATCGCGAAGAGCTCGCCGGCTTGATCGGCTTTTTCGTCAACACCCTGGTGATACGCGCCGAGTTCGATCCCGCCGAACCGGTACGCCTCTTCCTGCACCGGCTGCGGTGCGTCGTTCTGGAGGCCTTCGACCATCGCGACGTGCCGTTCGAGGCGCTGGTCGAGATGCTTCAGCCAGAGCGCGATCGCAGCCGTCAACCCCTGTTCGACGTGATGTTCGCCTTCCAGGGACCCGTTGTTTCCGAAGGGCGATGGCCGGACCTGGCGTGGGAATCCGCGTCGCTGCCCCACGAAACGGCGAAGTTCGACCTCACCCTGACCCTGGTCGAAACGGACGGGCGCCTTCACGGCTGCCTGGAATACTGCAGCGACCTGTTTACCGCCGAAACCATGGCACGCCTGGCGCACCACTACGTGACGATGTTGCGGGCCATGACGGCCGACCCGCTGATCACACCGGCGCGGATGCCGATGATCACCGAGGACGAGCGACAGCGGCTGGTCGCCCTCGCCGGAACACCGGAGCCCCTGCCGTCGCCTTGTGCCGGCATCCACCAGATGTTCGAACGCCAGGCCGCGCGCCATCCCGACCGGATCGCGCTGTCCCTGGACGGTGCGCGGATGACGTACGGCCAGTTGGAGGCCCGCGCCAACCGGCTCGCCCATCACCTGCGGCGCCTCCGAGTGGGCCCCGAAACCCTGGTGGCCCTGATGTTGGAGCCATCGTTCGAAACACTTGTCGGGATCTTGGCGGTGCTCAAGGCCGGCGGCGCCTATCTTCCGCTGGATCCACGGCAACCGCGTCCCCGGTTGCAGGCCATGATGGGCGACGCGCGGCCGGTCCTGCTCCTACACCACGGGCTCGAACGCAGCGACCTCCCAGAAGGCGACTGGCCGACGCTGGACTTGGCTGACGAGATCATTTGGGCTCCTTTGCCGGATTCGCCACCGAGCCCGGCGCTTTCTCCCGATCACCTGGCCTATGTCATCTACACCTCCGGTTCCAGCGGGGCGCCCAAAGGCGTCATGGTCGCGCATCGTCAGGTACTGCAGCTCTTCGCCGCGGCCGAACGTCGCTTCGACTTCGACGAACGCGATGTGTGGACGCTGTTCCACGCCTACAGCTTCGACTTCTCGGTGTGGGAAATCTGGGGCGCCCTGGCCTACGGCGGTCGCCTGGTGATCGTGCCCTATTGGCTGGGTCGCACGCCGGCCCGATTCCTGGAATTGCTGCGCACGGAGCGTGTGACGGTGCTCAGTCAAACGCCCTCGGCCTTCGGTCAGTTGCTGGCCGCCGAAGCACGGGCGCCCTTGCCGGATGCGGACGTGCCGCGCTACGTGGTGTTCGGTGGCGAGGCGCTGGAGGTCTCCACGGTTCACGCCTGGATGGCCCGTCATCCCGAGGGCCGGACCCGCTTCGTCAACATGTACGGCATCACGGAAACCTGTGTCCACGTGACGTTTCGCGAACTCGATGCCGGAAGCGAGCGGGGCGACGTGGGTCGAGCCCTGCCGCATCTGGCGGCCTACGTGTGCGATGCGGCGTTGCGCCTGCAGCCGCCGGGTCTGCCAGGAGAGCTGATGATCGCCGGTGAAGGCGTGGCGCGCGGCTACCTGAACCGGCCAGGACTGACGGCCGAGCGTTTCCAGCCCAATCCCTTCGCGACGCGGCCGGGCCAACGGCTCTACCGCTCGGGTGACCTGGCCGTGCTTCGACCGAACGGCGCCCTGATCCACCGCGGCCGCGCCGATCAGCAGGTCAAGATCCGCGGGTACCGCATCGAACCCGGTGAGATCCGCGCCGCCTTGGCCGCACATCCTTTGCTGGCCGACGCGGCGGTCGTGGCCCGTGGTAGCGGGGCCGGTCCGATCCTGGTCGCCTATGTCCAGGCCCACGATGCCTCGGCCGAACTGGTTCCCGATCCCCGCGAGTGGCTGACCTCGCGGTTGCCCACCTACATGGTGCCGAGTCATTTCGTGCGCCTGAAGCAACTGCCGTTGACGCCCAACGGCAAACTCGACCGGCGGCGCCTACCAGAGCCCGAGACTCGGGCCGAGGCTCCCTTCGCCCCGCCGCGCAACGAGACGGAACGGCGGGTGGCTCGCATGTGGGAAGCCGTGCTCGACACCAGGCCGGTGGGCATCCACGACGACTTTTTCGAACGGGGCGGTCACAGCCTGGCGGCCGCCCGCGTCACCAACCGGATCCACGCCGAGCTGGGCGTGGAGATCGCCCTGCGCGACTTCTTCGCCACGCCGACGGTGGCGTTCCTGACCGATCGCATCGCGAGCCTGTGCCGCTCGACGCCGGAGACGAACGAGATGCTTGGCGTGCCGCTCCCGTCCCCGGTGGCGGAAACGCACGTGGAGGTGCCGGTTTCGCACGCGCAGCGCCGCATGTGGTTCCTCTCGCAAATCGAAGGACAGTCGATTGCCTACAACATGCCGCATGCGTTGGCGATCGACGGCGCCCTGAACGAAGCCGCGATGGTCTCGGCCCTCGAGGCGCTGGTCGCCCGTCACCAGGGTTTGCGTTGCGTACTGCGTTACGAGGAAGGCCGGCTCCACCAACGAGTGCTTCCGGAATCTCGGTTCACCCTATCGAAGCCCGAGTTGGCACCATGCGAAGAGACCGGCGATTGGTTCGACGAAGTGCGCGCCTGGTGTGAACGCGATGCCCATCGGCCGTTCTCCCTGGCGAGCGAACCCCCCTTTCGGGCCGCGCTCTTCAGCGAATCGGAACGTCACCACGTCCTGTACCTCAATCTTCACCACGCCGCCGGTGACGGCTGGAGCATCGGCCTGATCGTGCGGGAACTGGCGGCCTTCTACCGCTTCCATGACGCCGGCATTCGCCACGGACTGGACGACACGCCCATGCAGATCACCACCTTTTCGGTGTGGCAGGCCGCCTTGCTGGAGAGCGCGCGGATTCAGGCCCAGCGATCGTTCTGGTTGGCGCGCCTGACACCGCCGCCGTCGCGACTGGAGTTGCCGCTGGATCACCCGCGTCCAGCCGTACGCAGCTATCGCGGCGACCGCCGCCAAACCGTCTTTCCGCCCGAGACGGCCACCCGTCTCGAACGCTTGGCTCACGGGCACGGCGCGAGCCTCTTCATCCTCCTGCTGGCCGCGATCAAGGCCCTGCTCTACCGTTACAGCGGACAATCCGACTTCGTGATCGGCACTCCGGTGGCGGCACGACCCCATCCCCGGCTCGAAGGCCTGGTCGGCTGCCTGGTGAATACCCTGCCGCTCCGCGACGCCTTTCACGGGCAGATGTCCTTCGCGGCGCTGCTGCAACAGACGGCCGCGGCCACGCTGGACATGCTCGACCACCAGCTCTATCCGTTCGAGCGCCTGGTGGACGATCTGGCCCTGGTTCGCGACACCAGTCGCCCCGTGCTGTTCGACGTGATGCTGGTGATGCAGAATGCCGAGTTGGACCTACCGGACCTGGGCGGCCCCACCGTCACCGGCTTCCCCTTCGCGTTCCGCACGGCGAAGTTCGATATGTTGTTCAATTTCTGGCAGGCGGACGAAGGGCTTCACCTGGAGCTGGAGTTCAATGGGGATCTGTTCGAGGCGCATCGCATCGAACGGATGTTCGGACATCTGGAGACCCTGTTGGACGCCGTCATCCACCAACCGGACCAGAAACTGGACCTGCTGCCGATCATGCCGGCGGTGGAGCGGTCCCGATTGCTGCGTCTTGGTCGCCAAGATCCGCCCGTGGATCCGCGGCCCACGTTGTTGCAGGCTTTCGCGCGACGGGTGGCGGCGCATCCCGAGCGGACGGCTCTCGATGTCGGCGGGATGCGGTGGACCTACGCCCAAGTGGATGGTTGGAGCGCCGCGTTAGCCGCGGCATTGAGGGCGGAGGGTGTCGGGGTCGGCGATCGCGTGATCACCTGCCTGCCCCGCGAGGCGCCGGTCGCGGTGTGCCTGCTGGCCGTCCTGCGCCTGGGGGCGACCCATGCCTACCTGGATCCGCACGATCCGGCCCTTCGCAAACGGCAATTCCTGGCCGAAACACAACCGAGCGCGGTGTTGGCGCGGCCTGCCGATCGCGACGTCTTCGGGGACCTGCCGTGTCTCGCGGTTTCGGACGAGCCGCCACCGGATCCGGTGTCCTTCCTGGACGTGGTTCCGGCACCGCACCTGCCGGCCTATCTGATCTACACTTCCGGCAGCACCGGCAAGCCGAAAGCGGTGGTGGGCACTCACGCCTGCCTGGAGAACCTGATGGCTTGGCAATTGTCGGTCATGGGGCCGAACCTGCGCGGCCTGGGTTTCGCGGCACTGGGCTTCGACGTGGCGGTTCAGGAAATGCTGTTCACGCTGTATTCGGGCGGCACCCTCTACGCGCTGTCGACCCTGGAGCGCCTGGACATGGCCGGCATCGCCGACTGTATCGAACGCCATCAAATCCAGTTGATGACCATGCCCTACACGCCGCTGTCGCTGTTTTTCCGCGAGAACCGGAACGTTCCGGACTGTCTGCGCCACATCGTGACTTCCGGGGAACGGCTGCGGTTGGACACCCGCCTGCGCGACACCCTGCAGGCGAATCCGAACCTGGTCCTGCACAACCAGTACGGACCCTCGGAAACCCACGTGGTGACGGCCCAGTCGATGCGGGGCTCCGACCCGTCCCTGCCGGATCTGCCCGCCATCGGGACGCCGATCGCCGACACGCGGTGCCTGGTGCTGGATGGCCACGGCCAACCGGTGCCGACGGGCGTGGCCGGCGAACTCTACCTGGGCGGCGCCAACCTGGCGAACGGGTACCTGGGGCGGGCGGCGCTGACAGCCCAGGCCTTCGTGCCCGCACCGCCCGAAGCGGGGCTCGAAGCCGGGGCACGGCTTTACCGCACGGGTGACCGCTGCGTCTGGGACGAAGCGGGACTGCTGCACTTTCAGGGGCGCTTCGACGATCAGGTCAAGGTGCGGGGGTTCCGGGTGGAGCCCGGCGAAGTGGCGGCCGTGTTGGCCGACCACGCCGCGGTCCAGGAGGCGGCGGTGGTCGCCCACGCCGGCGATGGCCGGACCCGACTCGCGGCCTACGTCATCACGTCGCAAGCCACCGAGGCCGACGCACTCGGTCTTTGGCTGCGGGAGCGACTCCCGGAGCACATGGTGCCGGAGGCGTTCCTGTTCCTCGACGCCTTTCCGCTCAACGCCAACGGTAAGCTGGATCGGGCCGCGTTACCCATGCCGGCGCGGCCCCAGGCGCCGAAGACAACGACCCAACCCGCGACGGGGGCAGAACGCACGGTGGCCGACATCTGGAAGGCGGTCCTGGAGCTGGATTCGGTCGGGGTGCACGACGCGTTCTTCGACATCGGCGGGAACAGTTTCAGCCTAATCGAGATTCACGGCCGCCTGAAGGCCGAATTCGGCGAGCCACTACCCATCGTCAAGCTGTTCGAGCACACGACGATCGCGGCGCTGGCGGCCTACCTGTCCGGTCGCGACAAGGCCAAGTCGGCTCGGGTGGCGGCTCGGGCCGAGGCGCGCAAGGCGGCCCGCGGTGGGCGGCGCAGGCGATAGGTGGAGGGTTGATCTTCAGGCGAGCATGGCTTGGGTGAGGAATTTTTTTCTACCACCGAGGGCGCAGAGTCCGCGGTAGGTGGAGGTTGCGTCTTCGGGCGAGCATGGCTTGGTTGAGGGTTTTTTCACCACCGAAGGCACGGAGTTCGCGGAGTCCCCGCATCCCTAAGAGGGTCGTAACGCCTGTAGGTGAGGTGGCCGCCCTGGCCTGCTTGCTCCAACAATCGAAGCAACTCAAGCAGCGACAATCAATTGCGCCAAAGAGCGAAGCCGGTTTTCTCCCCTATAGAACACCAGCAAGGTCGCAAAATCCAAACTCCCCGCATCTCCAGAGGGGCGTCGGGCCTGTAGGTTGGCCCGCTGGGCCGACGCGCCGAAGTAACCCAAGCAACAGCAATCAATTGCGCCAAAGAGCGAAGCCGATCATTCCCCTCACGCCCCCAATCGGAAGCCGTAAAATCCAAGGTCCCCGCATCTCCAGAGCGGTGTCGGGCCTGTAGGTGGAGCAGCTTGCTCCACCAATCGAAGCCCATCATCTAGGAGTTTCCGCATCCCCGAGAGGGGCGTCGTGCACGGCCATACCGGCCGTACCTGTCCAGGGCGCTGGGCCGACATTTTGACGAATTTTCCAACCAATGCACCCATTCAGGATTCCTATCCTGTTTTCGCATTTTGGAGCGTTTGTTACCCAAGTGAATGCTGAGATCGCGGAGTTCCCGCATCCCTAAGAGGATCGTAACGCCTGTAGGTGAGGGGGCCGCCCAGGCCTGCTTGCTCCACCAATCGAAGCCCATCATCTAGGATTTTCCGCATCTCCGAGAGGGCGTCGCCGCAGGAGGTTGAGCACGGCCGGTATGGCCGCCGGCCCGACTTTTCTGGCGAACTCCCCAAACATTCACCCACTTATTTTTCCAACCTCACCTTCGAATTTAAAAGGCTTCGTTTCCGACAAAGAACCCTGGACCCTCCTTCTGAAAAATAACGCAGGAACCCATGAACATCGGAAACCAGGAAAGAAGAGGCCTTTGGTGGCACGCCAGGACCATGCTTTTCCTGGTTTCGGTTCTTCCGGGTTTCTTGATGAAGATTCGACGACGGCAAGACCCGTCTCAGGTTGAATGCATCACCCTGTTTCAAGTGAGTCACCGCTGATCGGGATGAAAGACCACCCCTTTGGCGCCTGTCCAACTCCGGGGCGGACACGCCCGATCCCAGCACAATCCCTTGAGTATCAGACCATTACCAAGCGAAACAGATTTTACCCGCCCAAGACACATGACAAAACACTCTGTTTTTTCGAGAAAATGTATATAATCCAATTCGCGCGATCAAACTCATCACGAATCAATCGATCGCGTTTTCTCGGATCTTTGTTTTCTCAGGCTCGTCCACGATCCGGTTTCGATTCGTTCGGTACTGAATCGTGGGACCAGATGGGTGCGGCGCGGCCCCAACCGATCGCACCGGTGACACCCACCATGGCATGAGGCCACAAAGCGAACGAACCAACCCAGAAGCGTGGCAGATCCGACGATCTGTGCACCGCATTCCGCTCGAAACCAAATTAGCGAGATTCAAGTTGCAAAATCGGATATTTCAGCTCGTCATTCGCAGAGAAACCGGAGCCAAATCGTGCCCGTGTTGATCTGTTTTTATCTATATGTTCAATTCCATATCAAATCGCCTTTGTTCGCCCCGGTAGGTTCAAAAGAATTCAATGCGCAAACGGGCATGGGTGAGCCCCTTTCGGGCCCAAATCCCACGACCGAAATCGCGAGTCTACTCACCCGCCACCGCGCGGCCATTGGCGGCGATCGTTGGTCCGAAATTCAGGCGATTCGGATACTGTACCTTCACGGCGAAGGCGATCGCGAGCGACTGGCCACGTTTATCTATCGGAGACCTCATCACCTCTATATGGAGGAGCTGGGGGCAGGCGGCTCTCGGGTCTGGCGGTTTGACGGGACCGACGCGAGTTATGAACACGGCGAGGCGAGCACGCCCTTTCCCAAACTCATGCCCACGGAACAAAACGCGGTATACGAAGCCGAAGCCGACTTGGAGGGCCCCTTCCTCCGCACGCGACAAAAGGGGATTCGGATCGAGTGGGTTGGTCGCGAGCAGGTGGAGGCCTCGCTGTGCGATCGCCTGGAAGCCACGTACCCCAACGGATACCGCGCGACCTACTGGATCGATGTGCGGTCCGCACTGATCGTCTCGAAGGTGAGAACGATCGGAGCGCGAGAGACGCGGTATTACTACGACGCCTATCGCGACTTCGATGGGGTCTTGTTTCCGAGTGCATACCGGAAAGTCACGGCCACTTCGGTCCGCGAATATCACCTGGTCGATTTGGAAATCAATCCCACGCTCGACGCGACCTTTTTTGACCTTCCCAAAAAGCCAAGAGGAGTTACGTTTCGATGAAATGTTTGATAGCCGTCCTGCTCATCCTGATGTCCACATCCAACGCGCTGGCGTTCGAATGGAACCACGGACGCAAACAAAGCTTTCGCCCCTGTCACCTGACATTGCACGGAATTCGGTGCTACGGCACAAAATACTATTGCGAACCCACCTATTACCCCGATTTCTGTGTCACGACCGGATGCACCGACCTCACCGAGTGCGTGGTGATCGGTGGCTCGATCGAGTGCAACGGCGACAGCGATCCTGGCTGTGAACTGAATGACGATTGGCCTTGAGCGCCGACAGGATCGCCCATGAATCGCGTTCACACCACAAGGATCGGCGTCGTCTTTTGCCTGTCCATGGCCCTCTTGGGTTGCTCCGTTTTTCCCGAAGATGGAGTCCCTTCCCCATCGAAGCCGACCATTGCCCTGGAGCCGGTGAAGGGAGACCTTCGTCCGGCATCTCGAGCACCCGACCGAGCACCCATGCAGGATCCCCAGGTGGTCGCCTACGCCGAACGGGTTCGCTACGTGGCCGAGCTGTTCCCGCCCGAACGGCTCGTGTTCCTCGACCGGCGTCCCGAGGCGTCGATCGGCGACCCCTTGGACATCCTGTACCAGGGACGTCGCTGGTTCATTCTGGACGGCGCCACCGCCGCCGTCCAGGTGTTCGAGGACGACGGCACCTTCGTGGGGATGCTGGGCGCCAAGGGCGAGGGTCCGGGCGAGTATGTCGAGGCGCTTTCGCTTTCACGGGCCTACGACGGCCAGGTTGCGGTGATGGATGCCGCCCGCGCCTCGATCCTGGTCTATTCGGTCGATGGCCGGTTCGTTCGCGAATTGGATATCCGGCAGCATCGACTGGGGTTCGTCTCGGGCACGGCCTTCCGCTGGCGCGATCCACACAGGATTCACGCGGTGGGTATCTCCGCCAGCACCGGACCCTACCAGGCCGTCATCGTCGACCACGCCGACGCGCGTCCGACCGTCCTCGCCCTGCTCCAACCGCGATCCAAGGCGTCGATGCGCCTCGGTGGCAGTTGGGATTACCGAGCCATGGCCCTGGTGGGCGATACCCTGTGGGCAGGTGAACCCTACACCGCGCACATCGACCTCTACGACGGGTCGGGGAACCTCGTCAAACAGGTCAACCGGCGTCGCAGGGGCGGATTGAACGAGGCATGGTGGCACGATTTCAAGCGGGGCGACACCCAGCGATTTCGCGAGCTGTTGACAGCCAGGCTCCCGGTGCGCATTCACCCGCTGGATCCCTTCGTGATGGTGGACATGAATGCCAAAGTCGACCTGTTCACCTATGCCGGTGAGGAAATCGTCCTCGACCTCGACCTGGCCACGATGCCGACGGTCCACGACGGTTGGGGCACGCGCATCGTGAGCGTGCTCCCCGAAAACGAGAAGAAACACCATTTCAATGCCTACGATTACGCGCTGTTGAAAGAGGGTGGCTGGACCGAGGACAACGCGGATCGATGGAACCTGATCCTCCGCGTCGGCCGCCTGGCCGCACCGCCGCGGCTGTGATCAGCGGGAAGGGGTCCCGCTGAAGTGCTCGATGTCGCTCCGGACCCCTCATTGACAAAACCGATTGCACCCATGCTCCCAGATCTCTTGTGTCGTCCCACCGTTGACGAAGGCACCATTTTGACGTACGTTTTTCGATATACTTTCGATGGAGGACCTGCATGACGAACTCAACAGCAGAAACCAAGCAGGAACGTATTAACCTACGCCTGAGATCGGACGCAAAGCTGCTGTTGGAGCGCGCCGCCGATTTCGAGGGCAAGACAGTCAGCAATTTTATCCTCACCAGTGCATTGGCGTGCGCGGAGAAAACAATTCAAAAACACGAAGTCATGCGCCTGAATTCTCGAGATTCCGAAGCGTTCTTCAACGCATTGACCAAGCCAGCCTGCTTCAATCAAAAATTGACAGATGCGCTCGAGGAACATGGCCGGCGCGTCACCAGCAAATGACTGATCTGATCATAGAACCGCTCGATCGAAGGCACGACAGAGCAGGCTTTCAATGCGGGGTTCCCTCACTGGATAACTACATCCAAAAACAGGCTGGCCAGGATGTCAAACGCCGTGTCAGCCGGGTGTTCATAGCGACGGAGGTGGGAAACGCCACAACCATCATGGGTTTCTACACGCTTTCTTCTCTGTCGATTGAACTCGATCAGTTGCCGGAAAACTTAGCCCGAAAACTACCCCGACATCCTGTGCCGGTAGCACTGCTCGGTAGGCTGGCTGTCAACCAAGTAGCCCAGAGGCAAGGTGTGGGCACAATGTTGCTGGTGGACGCCATTAAACGAATCCTGTCTGTAAGCGATGACATCGCCATTTACGCAATGGTCGTGGACGCCATAGACGAGCGAGCGCAACGCTTCTATGAATCCTTCGGGTTTTCGTCGCTTTGTTCGGATAGCCGTCGGTTGTTCCTTCCGCTCAAATCCTGGCAATCAAGTGGCAATTGACAGTGGCCGTGATCCGATTTCTTAGAGTCTGGCTAGTTTCCTAGTTTCGATTCTTCCAAGTTTCATGATGCAGGTTCGACGACGGCAAGACCCATCTCAGGTTGAATGCACCAAATTGTTTCAGAGAGTCGCGGACCAGCGGGCAAACCCGCTCGATTTCGGGAAAGAAACAACGCAATGCGAGCCGATTCGGAGAGCCCGTATGCGCGTAAGAGACGCAAAGCCTGCAGGCTGAGCAGGGATAATAATTGCCATCGAGAGATCTGGAAGCCCGACTTATCTGCTTCGCTCTTTTTATCACTCTATCTTGCGAAGCCTGGGCCGCTTCGAAATGTCGGCCGGGGCCGGCTTACCGCCCCTGCCACCGGCCGTGGCCAACTTGCTGCCGTTCCGACCCTCGAAGCCTGCGGGAACTCCTCACAGGGGTCATTTCGAAATGTTCATCGGGCCGATGAACCTACCTGGCAGGACGGCACTCTGGGTATGCGGGCACTGCCGGGATGGATAGCTTCGAAAAGTACATCCGGCGGGCTTACCGCCCCTGCTGTCCTTACCTGGCACGACGAATCTCTCGGCATTCGGGTACTCCAAACGGATTCGTTTTAAATGAGCATTCACGGGTTTTCGGACATGCTGGGAGCCAGGTCGTGCGCCGAGCCGCTCGCACCAGGGGCGAAGGCTTGGCGCAAATCGTTCAACCTCGCCAAACCGGCCATGACTGTGTCGCGGTCCAGGCCGAAATCCAGCAGGCAGGCCACTTCGTCGACCCCGAGCGCCTGCATTCGCCGAATCGTGGCCGCGCACCCTTCCACCGTGCCCATCAGGGAGCGATCGCGGAAGTAGCGCTCGAAGGCAAAACCCAACAGGGTGTCCTCGTCGCGGCTGTCACCGGCCGGATCGCCCATGGCTCGGAACTGATCGAGATATTGCGACAGGTACCGTTTCATGGGGTCGCGCACCAGATTTTTGACGGCTTCGCGGTCGTCGCCGATGTAAGTGTGCAGCATGAGCGATACGACGCCTTTGCGCGGATCGTGCCCGTGTTTCGCGCGGGTCTGGCGGTAGCGCCGAACCAGTTCGCCCAATTGATCGGCCTCCATGGCGATCAGGGCCGTCAGGATATTGGCCCCGATGGCACCGGCCCGCTCCCAGGTGGCCGGTGAGGTGGCGGTCACCCAAATCGGCAACGTGTCCTGCACCGGTCGCGGCAGCGTGGCCGCCGGCGTGGGCGCGCCGTCCACACCGGGCAGGGTGACCCGCTCGCCCGACCACAGGCGCCGAACCACCTCGATGTGGCGAAACAGGGTTTCGCGGCGATCGCGGAAGGCCGCGGGATCGATGACGTAGTCGTGGGTGTGCCAGCCCGTCGCGAAGGAAATCGCGGCCCGGCCGCCCGAGAGGTTGTCGATGACCGACCAGTCCTCCGCGACCCGAATCGGATGGTGTAGCGGCAACACCAGGCTGCCCGCACGCAGTTGCATGCGCTTGGTGACCATGGCCAGCGCTGCCGCCAGCACGGTGGGGTTGGGGTAGAGCCCGCCGAAATCGCCGAAATGGCGCTCCGGTGTCCAAATCGCCTTGAAGCCATGGCCATCGCCGAAGCGGGCGGCCTCCAGCAGCAATCCGTAGGGGTCGCCACCGGTGTCGCGTCCGTTGGCCGAGAAAAAGAACAGCGTGAAATCCATCACCACGTCGGCTTCATCCGCCTTCGCCTTTTTGGCGTCCGCCAGCTTGGCCGCCAGCTTGCGCCGCTGCTCGGGCGTCAATTGCGCCAAGCGCTCCTGCAGATCCATGTGGCTCTCCTTTCCCCGCGAACCCAAAACTTAGGAATCTTCGTTCTCCACTTCCGCCAACATGGCCTCGAGTTCCTCCGGCGAAAGACCTTCGATGTGATCCAAAAGGTCTTCCATCCCTGCCGCATCCTCGACCTCCAACTCGTCGCCCGACAGCACCCGCCCGAGGGCGGCGATGGTGGGATTGGCGAACAGGTTCTCCAAGCTGATGTTCACCGAAAACACCTTGCCCATGTTGGCCAACAGATCCACCGCCAGAAGCGAATGGCCGCCCAGCTCGAAGAAATCGTCCTGTGCGCCCACCGGTCGTACGGCGAAGGCCGCTTCCCACAACTCCACCAGCAGGCGCTCCACATCGTTGCGGGCCGCGACGTACTCGGTCGTCAACGCGGGCCGCTCGGTGACCGCCGTCGCCGTTGCCTGATCCTTGAAGTACCTCGCCGTGAACCGCTTTCGCTGCGCGAGAACCGCGCCGTAGTCGCGCGTCGACACGACCGCGTGCGGCCAATCGGAGGCCAACAGCCGCGCCAGGATCTCCAGGCAATCCGAGGGTTCCAGACCGAAACGCGCCTGCTTGTCGCGCAGTTGTCGGCCGATCCAGCCGGCGCCGTCCCGCTCCCCTTCGAGCTGCGCGGACAAACCCCACTCGACGACCAGGCTACGGCGGGCCACGCTGTGCGGGAGACCCTCCGCAAACGCGTGCTGGAAGGCGTAACCCGCCAGTTGCTCCGACTGACCGATGCCGCCACCCTCGTCCCGGTTGGCGGTGAACGTCACCCAGAGATCCAGGTCTGAAAAGGCCTCGGCCAGGACGTAGGTCTCACGCATCTTGTCGGCGAGGATCGGGGCCGGGTCCGCCGCGGACTTTCGCTGGAACAGACTCGCCGGAGAGGGTCGATCCAAATGGAACACACCGTCCAGAGCGCCGTGCTCGCGCACGACCGCATCGACGACGGCCGCCATCGCCCGTGCGTCGTCGGGCGCGGCCGTTTTCACGAAAAACCGGCGATCCAGCGTCCGCAAGTTCTCGATGACGGAACGGGTCCAATCGTCCGGGCCCTGCTCGCGAACCCAATCATCCCAATCGGACGGTTCCGGCAAGAAGGCGCGATCGACCAGGACCACGGTCGCACGCTGTTCCTGCAACCACCGGCACAGGGCATAACCCAATGTTTGAAACGCATTCACGACGAGGTAGACACCGCCGTCGAGGACGCGTTCGGGGAGCGCCGGCGCCTGGACTCGCACCACATCGCGCCGCCATACCAAGCCGTGGGCCAGCACCCACGTTTCGTCGTCCCAAGCGCCCGCGAACCGACCCAAAATCACCTCTGCGGCCTCTTCGGGCGTCGCGTCACCCACATCGGTGCAACAGCAGGAAAGACAATCGTACTCGAGCGGCAGGATCTCGATCGCACCGAGCAGCGAGGCACGCCAGGATCCGGCCGAGCCCCACTCGCGACCGACGCGCCACATCCCCCTGGTCGCCACAGCCAGCCGAACTTGCGACAAACCTTTCTCTTCCAAGACTTTGGCAAGGCGCACCAAACTCGAAAAGCCCAGCTCCAGACCGTCGTCGACGTTCCTCGCCGACACCGGACCATCGAAGCCGAGCGACCAACCGTGAATCACGTGGTCGGGCCGACGCCCATCGCGGTCCAGATGCTGGAGCAGAGCCTCGTAGTCCCCGCTTCGGGCCGGATGCAACTCGAAAACGCCATCTCCGGTATCGCGGAACGCGGGTCCGCGACGCACGAGAAGGGCGGTCTGTCCCATAGCTCTCAGGCGCTCGGTCAGGATGTCCGCCAACGGCGCCTCGTCAAGGAAGAGCAGCCAGGTTCCGTCAGGTCCAGCGGCTGGCTCGGAGCCCGAATCCACCGGCAGGGTCACCTGCTTCCAAGCCTCTCGGTAAAACCATTCGGACAGGGGCCTGCGGGTTTCCAACAGGGCTCGGGTGGGCGCATCGTCTTGGCCGGCCACCCAAAAAGAGCGGCGCGCGAAGGGGTACCCGGGAAGCGATACCTTGCGGCGCCGTTCGCCATCGAACCAGGCATACCAATCGATGTCGACCCCGTGGGCCCAAAGCGCACCCAAGGCTTCGCGGAAGGAACGGCCGGTGGGCATGTCGGGCACCAGGGAAGCCAGGGCCGGTGGTGAACCCTGCCCCATTCGGGAGACCAGGCGCGTCAGGGTGTGGCCGGGCCCGATCTCCAGAAAAATGGCGCCCTCGAGGGTCGCCGCCGTGTTCAGACCGTCGTGAAAGCGAACGGGACGGGACATGTGCTCGGCCCAGTACGTGGGATCGGTCGCCTGCTCGCCGGTCAGCCAGGTGCCACTCAGGCCGGAAACCATGGGGATCTCCGGAGGCTTCGCCCGAACGGCGCGCGCCGTTCGCGTGAGCGGTGCCAGGGCCGGTTCCATCATGGAGGAATGAAAGGCGTGGCTGGCGGGCAGAAGGATCGGCTCGACGCCGGCGTCCCTGGCACGCGTCATGACGGCTTCCACCGCGGGAGCCAGACCCGAGAGCACACAGAGCCGCGGCGCATTGACGGCGGCCAGCGACAGGTCCGGGGTCAACCAGTCGGCCACCTCGGACTCCGAGATCGGGAGGGTGACCATCGAACCGGAGGGCAGGCGTTCGGTTTCGGCGCCGCGACAGGCGATCAACGCGGCGGCCTCGGAAAGCGTCAGGACACCCGCAATGACGGAGGCGGCAATTTCACCCACGCTGTGGCCCATTACGGCCGCGGGCTGGACACCCAAGCCGACCCAGGTCGAAGCCAGGGCGTAACCCAAAGTGAACAAGGCCGGTTGGAACAGGCTGGGGGCCTGAAGGCCGGGATCGGCACCGAACATCCGCGCCGCCAGATCCAAGCCCAAATGGGGGGCCAGGGCACGGCTCGCTTCGTCGGCGGCCTGGCGGAACACGGGTTCCTCGCGGTAGAGTTCCGCGCCCCAGTCGCCGACGGAGACACCTTGACCGGAGAAGCAAAACACGACCGCCGGCGTTTGGGCCGAGCGGAGGGATCGCTTCGGCAGCGTGCCCGCCCGCAAGCGCTCGGCGGCCTCTTCGCGACTCGACGCGACCACCCAGGAGCGGGTGTCGAAACCACGCCGGGCGCCGTTCAGCGAAAAGGCCACGTCGGCGAGATCCGGAGCGTCCGGTGCCTCCAAGGATCCCGCCAAGCTTGCGGCGTGTCGTACCAGCGGGTCCGCGTCGCAGGCCGAAAGGACCAGGAGTTGGGCAGCACGCGCCGAAGGTCGGGCGGTGTCGGGCGAATCCGGAGCGGGACCCAACACCAGGTGGCAGTTGGTGCCGCCGATGCCGAAGGAACTGACCCCGGCAAGTGGTTTGTCCGCCGGCCATTCGCGGGTTTCGGTATTGACGTAGAAGGGGCCGCGTCCCAGTTCGAGTTTCGGATTGGGACGGTGGAAGTGCAAGCTGGGCACCAGGGTGTCGTGGTGCCGGCAGAGCACGGTCTTGATCAAACCGGCGATGCCCGCGGCGGCCCCGGCGTGACCGATGTTGGTCTTGACCGCACCCAGGGCGCAACTCCGCGAAGGCAGGCCGCCGAACGCCTGGCGCAGCGCCTCGATTTCGATGGGATCACCCAGGTTGGTCGCCGTGCCGTGGGCCTCCACATAGCCCACCTGACCGGGATCCGCATCGGCCACCGCCAGGGCTTCCTCGATCACGTCTCGTTGGCCCGCGACACTGGGCGCCGTGAAGCCGACCTTGTCGGCACCGTCGTTGTTGATGGCGGTCGCGGCGATGACGGCGAGGATACGATCACCGGCGGCCTGGGCGTCTTCCAACCTTTTCAGGACGACCAACCCCACGCCACTACCGGGAACGGTGCCGTTCGCCGCTTCGTCGAAGGTCCGGCAGAACCCGTCCGGCGAGTAGATTCCGTCTTCCTGGTACAGGTACCCGATGGGCTCCAGGTAGGGCACGGAGGCGCCACCGGCCAGGGCCGTATCGCATTCCCGCGACAGCAGGCTCTGACAGGCCATGTGCACGGCCACGAGCGAGGTGCTGCAGGCGGTTTGGACGGGCACGCTCGGCCCTCTCAAGTTCAGGAGATAGGACAGGCGCGGTGCCGAATAATCCTTGTCGTTGCCGATCTCGAGCTGCAGGGCACCGGCGGAAGCGCGAATCGCGGGGTCGTCCCAAAGGCGCTGGACGTAGGAACCGCTTCCCACGCCGGTGAACACGCCCATGCCGTGGCCCGCGACGGCGGGGTCGAGACCGGCGTCGTCCAGGGCGTGTTGGGCGGTTTCCAACAGCAGGCGTTGTTGGGGATCCATCAAGAGGGCATCGCGGGCGCTGAGGCCGAAGGCCTCGGCATCGAAAGCGTCGATATCGTGCAGAAGGCCCCGCGCGGGCACCACCTGGGCCTGCGTGTCTTCGGGAAACCCCGCGGCCGCGACATCTTCGAAAAAGGTGATGCCGTGGGCGCCCTCCTTCAGATTTCGCCAAAACGCGTGTACATCGTTGGCACCGGGAAAGCGGCACGCCATACCGACGACGGCAATCCCGCCATTGAATTCCAATTCGTGATCGTGGCTCATGACCTTGGCTCCGAGAGCGTTGATATGTCTGGGGATGCCCTCAGTATAGCGGCAAGTTCTCGGAGGAGTGAAGCGAGATCGGGGTTGCGATCTCGCTTTGGGTCGGCGCAGGAAAAACCAACGCGGGATAACCTTTCAAAGACACCGAATCGATCGCGATGACGTGGTCAATAGGCCGGCTGTTCGTCGTCGTAGGCCGCCAACCAGGCCAGAATGCCGCCGTCCAAACTGCGCGCACGGGTGAAGCCCATCTCCTTCAGGGCCACCACCGACTCGGCGCTGCGCACACCCGAGCGGCAATGCACCACCAGCAGGCGGTCCCGCGGCCAGTCACCCACGGCTTCCGCCAACTTCCGCTGGGGGATCAGGCGACTGCCGGCGATGCGGCAGATGTCGGCCTCGCCGGGCGAACGCACATCCACCAGGACGTGATCGACGCCCTGGTCGCGCAGTTCCTTCAGCGCCGTCACCGACAGGTGTTCGTCGGGAGCCAGGGCTTCGGCCGCCGCATCCCCGCCGCAAAAGACCTGGTAATCGATCGGCTCGGTGATCGTGGGCGACGCGCCGCAGGCGGGACAGTCGCGCCACTTGCCGATCTTCAATTCCTCGAACCCCATGCCCAACGCGTCGAACATCAGCAGCCGACCCACGAGGGTCCGGCCCACGCCCAGGATCAGCTTGATGGTCTCGGTCGCCTGAATCAGGCCGATCTGACCGGGCAAGACGCCCAGCACGCCGCCCTCGGCGCAGTTGGGCATGTGACCCGGTGGTGGCGGTTCGGGAAACAAACAGCGGTAGCAGGGACCGTGGGGCGCGTAGAACACCGACGCCTGGCCTTCGAAGCGAAAGACACTGCCGTGGACGTTGGGCTTGTTCAGCAATACGCAGCAGTCGTTGACCAGATATCGCGTGGCGAAATTGTCCGAGCCGTCCACCACCACGTCGTATTGCTCGATCAGGTCGAGCGCGTTTTCGCCGGTCACGTTGACCGGGTGCACGGTGACCGTGACGCCGGGATCCAGGCCCTCGATACGCTCCCGGGCCGAATCCACCTTGGGGCGACCCACATCGGCATGGCCGTGAATGATCTGGCGCTGGAGATTGCTGGCCTCCACCCGATCGAAATCCGCCAGGCCCAGGGTACCCACGCCCGCCGCGGCCAGGTACAGGGCGACGGGCGAACCCAGGCCACCGGCCCCGATGATCAGCACCCGCGCCGAGCGCAACTTGCGCTGGCCCTCGCCGCCCACCTCGGGCAGCAACAAATGGCGGCTGTACCGACTTTTTTCATCCTTGCTCAAGGTTCTTTCGGCGGCGCGCCGCGCCAATTCCCGACTCAAGACATCCACGCATGCCCCCTTTCCTTCGGTATTCAGGTTCCACATGACAAATCGGATTTCGCTGGGTTAGACTCATACACATCATGGCTCACGTACAATTCACACGCAATTTAAAGCGTTTCTTCCCCGACCTGGAACCGGTAGAAATCCAGAGCGACACGGTTTCGGATCTGGTTCGGGAGCTAGATGTTCGTCACCCCCACCTGGCTTCGTACATCGTGGACGATCGCGGTGCGTTGCGCAGGCACGTCAACATCTTCGTGAACGAGCGGATGATCCAGGACCGGGAAACCCTTAGCGATGCGTTGTCCACCGATGCGAAGGTGTTCATCGTTCAGGCGCTGTCGGGGGGCTGAACGCAGCAAAAGGGGTTTTTCATGGTTGGGCAGAAGCACCTGTTGTTGGGCACCCGCAAGGGTTTGTTCCAGTTCGTCGCCCAGGACCACGATTGGCGCATGGTCCGTCATTCCTTCGAGGGCATTCCCGCGCTCTACGCCTGTTACGACGCCCGCAACGACACGATCTGGGTCTCGCTCGATCACGGGCATTGGGGTCAGAAACTCCATCGCTCGACCGACGGCGGCCAAACCTGGCAGGAGATCCCCGCGCCAAAGTATCCCGAAACGGCGATGTTGAAGGACGACAAGCCCGCCGCACTCGAACTGATCTGGTACATCCAACCGGGCGGCGCCGATCAGCCCCAACGCCTGTACCTGGGTACCAATCCCGGCGGGCTGTTCGTCAGCGACGACGGCGGCGACACCTTCCAGTTCGCGGACAGCCTGTGGAACCACCCCAGCCGTCCCGAGAACTGGTTCGGCGGCGGCAAGGACAACGCCGGGATCTGCAGCATTCTCGTCCACCCCGACGATCCCCGGCACCTGACGCTGACCGTGTCGGTCGGCGGGGTCTACGTCAGCCGGGACGGCGGGGCGACCTGGGAGGGCCGCAACAAGGGGATCGTTTCCGAGTTTCTGCCCAATCCCGAATCCGAATACGGCCACGACCCCCACTACATCACCCATTGCCCGGCGAGACCCGAGGTGCTGTGGCAGCAGAATCACTGCGGCATCTACCGCTCGGAAAACGGCGGCGAGTCGTGGGAGGAGATCTCGCAAAGCGACGGCCCGGCGCGGTTCGGCTGGGCCATCTGCGCCCACGAAACCGATCCGCTCACGGCCTGGGTGGTGCCGGCCCACAGCGACATGTCGCGCGTGACCATCGACCAGAGCCTGTGCGTGTCGCGCACCGAAGACGGCGGCAAGACGTGGACGGCCTTTCGCGAAGGGCTGCCGCAGGAGCTGTGCTACGACATCGTCTACCGCCATGCCTTTCACAACATGGGCGACAGCCTGATGTTCGGGTCGACCACGGGCAACCTGTTCTTTTCCACGGATGCGGGCGCGTCCTGGCGCACTTTGGCGAATTACCTGCCGCCGGTGTACTCGGTGCGGATGTACGCGAATTGAACGCCGGCATCTGAGCGGACCTGGGTGGCCGGACCGACGGCACGGTCCGGCCAAATGAGTTGGGCGCCGAGATCGTCAGCTCGACGGCAATTCGATGATCTTGATGTCGCCCTGGGTCCATTCACCGGAACCCGAAGGCGTGAGGTAGGCGATGTACCGGGGGCCGCTCGCGGGAAGGTCGTTGTTCATGATCGCCACTTCGCCCGAATGTTCGTTGTAGTTGCTGTCCACCATGAACATGATGAAAAACGAGTAGACGTTGTCGTTATCCGTGTTGGGAAAGGTGAAGCTGACGCTAAACCCGCCCGCGACGTTGTTGGAACCGCTGTCCACCTCCTCGTATTGGTCCTGGGACAGCGCTTCCGGGTTTAGCGTCTGATCGATGGGATTGAACGTGGCCAAGTTGTTGGGACCACTGGACACCAGGCTTATGTCCAGATTGGTGAGATTCTGAATTTGAACCTTGAAACCGGTTACCGACATGAGATCCTCCACTGTTCGCTTTGGTCAGGACGGGCGACGACACGACGCGATTCGGTCGCGGGCCGCCCGCCTTTGCCTGCTAACCGCGAGGCGGTGGAAAAAAGGCCGGAAGTTTTTCGGAAAACACGCGGTCCCTCCCGAAACCGAACCCAACAAGTACCGCGCACTCCAGCGGGTCGGAGGTACGTATCGGGCCCGTTCTTCCCTAGATGAGAACCCACTCGGGCGAGAATAGAATCACATCTTCGGAACGAGGCCTGGACGCAGTGGGCGCCCGATGGCGACCCCCGCTTCCCCGCCTGTCGTTCGGTCGATCGGGCTCGGGTCAAAGGCCTCGGATGTCAGACCGGCTCGGTTTGGGGAATGGGATGACGGGCATGAGTCCAGACCAGCTTGGCCAACACCAGGAACATGCCCGCAGCGATGCCCAGTCCCGCGACGAGTGCGGCTCCGAAGACCGGTTTCAACTGGAATAGAATCATCGTGTGCTGCACTTCACTCTGTTCGTGGACGGCGTTGTAGACGCCGGCACCGACGAGGCTCAGAAAAAATGCCAGCAAGGAGACCTGGGTGAGCCAAAAGCCCTTGGACACCTGCCAACCCAAATGTTCCTGGCCGGCCCCGCCGTGCAGCACGTAACTCACCGCACCGATGAGGATCATGGTGTTGATGCCGATGGTGGAACCCATGGCATGGGCCACCGTGATATGGGTCCCGTGGGTCATCCAGTTGATCGCCGGGATGGAGATGAGAAGGGCCAGCGCCAAATTGAGGTAGCCCCACCACTCCGCCGCCACGAAAAAGCGGTAACTGGTGTTGTGCCGGTGCTTCCTGGCCGCATCCAACCGTTTCGACCAGTCGGCGATGATTTTGACGAAGAACGCCAATTCGGTCAGGCTGATGACGTAGGCGACGTGGTCGATCCACACGGATCCCGGTACCGGGTAGGTGTGGTGCCCCCAATTGAACATCATGTTGGTCAAGCTCAGGAAGTAGAAGAAAAACGCCTTTTTGGAGAAACCCGAGGCCTGCTCGCCTTCGATCTGCTTCATGATGTAGAACTGGGTCCCATAGATCAGCATGTTCCAACTGCCGACCATCGAACCGTAGGACTTCCACTGGACGGTGGCCTCCCGAATGGGGTTGCCGCTGAAATGGGGGATCATCCACAACAACGATTCGCCGTAGGTGAAGAAAAAGCCCAGGATCCCCGTCATCCACATCCACACATACACCGGATAGGGGCCCTTGCCACGTCGGACGGTACCGAAAAAGTTGATTGCGAACAGGAGCCAGGATACGAGAATGGCGATAGCAAAAATGGGCGGAAACGCCCAGTATTCCCGCCCGCCGAACGAGCCCGAAGCCAATGCCACTACGATGGCCAGTCCGAAAAAGACAAACCAGGCCAGGTGGAATCCCGCCAATCTCTTGGAAAAGAGCGGTCGCCCGGTGGCGCTCGGCAGCACCGCGTAGACCAGGCCGATGACGGTACCGAAGATCCAGGCAACCGCCAGGCTGACGTGCAGCGGTCTGCTGTGCTGGAACGTGAAGCGCGAACCGGGAGAGGCGAAAGCGAAATGAAACATCGCCAGGCATCCCAGCGCCAGGGTCGCAATCAGGATACCGACACCCAAGTAGACAAATCCGAGGGCTGGCCACGTCACTCGCGTGGTTTGACGACTCCGTACCATGTGAAGGTAACCTCCTCCCGAGCAGGCGGGGCACATGCGTCGAGCGCCTTCATATAGGCGACCAACCCATCTATTTCGTCGTCCGACAATGCCAGCTTCGGCATGTTGCCCACACCGAATTCGAGAACGGCCTTCAGGTAAGCTTCACCCTTGCGCGAATAGGCCCGGGTCAAATCCGGTCCCATATAACCGCCCAACCCGAAGCGCTGGTGGCAGGCCGAACAATTGTGCTTCTGCCAGGCGAGCTTGCCCTCCATCTGGGTTTCCGACAGCGCCTGTCCCGGCCGTTCCGTTCCCCGAGTGTAGACGAACAAGGAATAGGCTCCAAAGAGCGAGAAAAGTATGAAAAGAACCCTGGATTTCATAGGGTTACCATCCAGTGCACGCAAAAAAAGAAGACATTGCCAAACAATCGAGTCATTCTAGATCATATCCGCAGGAAAAGGGTGAGAACTCGTCGGTTTCGGCGTCGTTATTCGTGAACACAGGATGACAAACCACTTCGTCGACGACCGATCGTTCGACAGCTCCAAGGAAAACCATGTCGTGGCGGCGCGCTTTTTTCAATGCCCTCGCCGGCGCTCACGCCGCTCGATTTCGGCCTTGATCTCCTCGAAAGCCCGAATCAGGGCCTGGGTCATCGCCGGGTCGCCGCCCACATCGGGGTGGTGTATTTTCAGCAGGAACCGGTAACGGGCGCGGATCTCGTTCCAGTTCATCAGGGGATGTACGCCCAAGACGTCGTTGGTCAGCCCCAAGCCCTTGCTCTTGATGACCTTGACCCGCTTCGACTGCCCATACCGGACCTTGGCGTCGAAGGTCGAAAGCCAATCCAACTGCATCGCCTCGTCCATGCTGCCCACCATCAGCAGGGTCTCGAAATCGGCGAAGCCGCGGTCCCATCGCTCCAATTCCAGCGGTCCCAGGCGTTCCCGCAAAAAACCGAACTTGCGACGAAAACCCTCGCCCAGGAAAGACACCATGTAGGCCCAACTGCGGGCGCGCTTCTCGCCGATGTCGCTGCAGGTATCGGGATTGAAGTATTGCCATTGAAGCTTCAGGGTCAGACGTGCCGCCAATCCGGCCGGTAGGGCCCACTCGCTGGGGAAACCCTGAAACCCATGAGCCAGGCCGGTCGCGAAGGCCTGCCAATCGTTTGGCTTCACGCGATCGGCAATCAATTCGTAGCAGGGATCGGTCATCGACACCGCCGCATTCGCAAGTCTCCCATCGCCCCAAACACGATGCCCCACAAGGGACCATCGCGCCCTCCCCGCTTATGCCGTGATGCGGCATTCGCCTTGACACCCATCATAGGCCTACTTATGATTGGTCTGGATTGGAACGAGATTCTTTTATTTTCTTCGGAGCGAGGCAATATGCAGCCTATTGCAATTAGTTTTCTGTTGCTTGTGAGTTTGACGGGTTTCGCATATCTATCCTATCTCAAACTCTCGATCGTGCGAAGCCTGCAACCGTCCGTCCGCTGGGACAACGTCGGCGAGCGCATCAAAAACCTCGTGACCATGGGCTTTCTGCAGAAGCGCATGCTTTCGGGCGACCTGAAGCCGGGTCTCATGCATTTCGTTATATTCTATGGCTTCACCACGTTGCTCTTTCGCAAGATTCAACTGTTCATCATCGGGTTCGATGAGTTTTTCGTGTATCCCGGAACACTCGGTGGCATCTATGCCGCATTCAAGGATTTCATCGAACTGGCCGTGGTCATCGCACTGTTCTACGCCTTCTACCGGCGCTTCGTCAATCGACCCAAACGGCTCGAACCCAACAAGGAAGCCATCCTGATCCTGTCGTTGATCGCGACCATCATGATCACCGATTTTCTCTACGACGGCTTCAAGTTCGCCCTGTACGCCGGCACCAACGAAGGCATCGCCCACGAGGCCTCCTTCGCCTTCATCGGCGGGGCCTTGGGCAAAGCCTTTTCGGGATTCCCCACACACATCCTGGAAATCGGCTACCACGGCTTCTACTGGATCCAAATGGTCGTCGTCCTGAGCTTCCTGGTGCTGCTGCCCATGGGCGAGCACTTCCACATCGTCACCGCCCTGCCCGCGCTGTTCGTCAGCGCCCGCGGCCCCTTGAACAAGGTACCCTCGGCCGACTTGAGCGCCTTTTTCGACGAAGACGAGGATGACGACGACGATGAGGACGAAGACGACGAGGACGAGTTCAAGGTGGGCATCCAGACCGCCAAGGACTTGCTGTGGAAAGACGGCCTGGACGTCTTCACCTGCACCGAGTGCGGCCGTTGCAAAGACGCCTGCCCCACCTTCCTCACCGACAAGCCGCTTTCCCTGAAATGGGTCAACGACAGCATCAAGCACCACCTGTTGGATCACCGCGACACGTTGCTGAAGCCGGAGGCGGACATCGAGGAAGACGAGCTGCCGCCGCTGATCGGCGACATCATTTCCGAGGACACCCTGTGGGCCTGCACCACCTGCGGCTACTGTGAAGCCGCATGCCCCATCGAACTGGAGCACCTGGGCAAGTTCTACCGCATGCGCCAGTACAAGGTCATGATCGACGGCGAAGTGCCCGACGAATTGCAGAACGCCTTCGACAACTACGAACGCGCCAGCAACCCCTGGGGCCTCAATTCGGATACCCGCGGCGATTGGGCCGAGGAACTGGACGTGCCCGTCGTGGAAAACGCGGAGCAGGTGAAGGAACTGGATTACCTGTTCTACGTGGGTTCGGCCCAATCTTTCGACTCGCGCAACCAGAAGGTGGCCAAGAGCTTCGTGCAGATCCTCAAGGCGGCCGGGGTGAAGTTCGCCATCCTCGGCGCGGAAGAGGGCTCGACCGGTGAATGTGTGCGACGGGCCGGTAACGAGATGCTGTTCCAGATGCTGGCCATGCAGCTCGTGGAAACCCTCAACGAATACGAGGTCACCAAAATCGTGACTTGCGATCCCCACGCCTACAACTCGCTGAAGAACGAATACCCGGAATTCGACGGCAAATACGAAGTGATCCACCACACCCAACTGATCGACGACCTGCTGAAGCAGGGCAAGATCAAGGTCAACGCCGACTTCGAGCGCGTCATCTACCACGAGCCCTGCTACCTGGGCCGTCACAACGACGAGTACGAAGCGCCGCGCGCCATCATCCAGCGCGTCACCAAGGACACCCCGCTGGAATTCGACTTCAACCGCGAGCAGTCGATGTGTTGCGGTGCCGGCGGCGGTCGGATGTGGATGGAGGAAACCATCGGCTCGCGCATCAACGTGACGCGGGTCGACCAGGCCCTGACCAAGAGCCCCAAGGTGATCGCCACCGCCTGCCCCTACTGCACCATCATGCTGACGGACGGGGTGGCCCACCACGGCAAGGAAGAAGAGATCCACACCAAGGATATCGCCGAACTGGTGGCCGAATCGCTGGTGTAACGCGCACGTTTCGCGGTGCACCGCCCATCGGGGCCATGAGCGATCGTGGCCCCGTTCGGCCGGCACGGGTAGGGATCGGCACTCGGTTGCCGGTCTCCCGATTCCTAGACAGGCTGATTTGGGGTTTGCGGGCGCGACCGCCGTCGCATTCGCGAAAAGACAATGCCACATGCAAGGCAACAAACGGGGGAGCCAGGGTGCTCCCCTTTTTGCGTTGGCGATCCCGATTCCGAATAAGGGCCCCGCGGCCTTGCGGGACAATGCCTCCGCCCTGGTCGAGCACGAGCGTTCGGGTGTGAATCCGCCCGTTTTTCGAAGATCCCAGGCCATGATTCTTTGTAAAAAAACGGCATGAAGCCTTCGATTTCATTGTTCCCCAACCAACACAGTTTAGATTCAGCCCTAAGACAATCACACTGATGGGAACGTCCCGCGAAACGGGATCCACCAGGTCGTTCGGAACCCGGCCGAGGCGTTGGTCGCGACGCGGGTGATCCGACGACCGATCCCCGATCGCCCTCGCATGAGCCGGCCTCGACCGGTTCGCGCGAGACCGGACATCCCCCCAACTCGCGCCCCTGAACGAACAACGGTTTCCGAAGAGACGTTCTCTGAACCGGCCTGATCTCCCGTGCAGTGCGGTCTCGGCGGTCGGGTGCCCGGTTTGGGCGAATCACGCGAAACCAAGAGCATTGCCGAGACCCGACGCCAGAGACCCGGCCCATCCAGCCAGGCCGCTCGGGACGCTGCAGCGATTCCGGTCCTGGATGGGCCCGCACCCGATCACCTCCATCCCCCACCTTCGCCCGGCCCGCTCGCGGCCTCGGGACCGCAACGGCGGGCACGTGTTTGCCTCGTGGCAAACCGCAAACTCCGGCGCCCCGCGCCGGCAAAGCTTCCAGCAAGGATGTGCACCCTATGACAGCCTACCTGTACATCGAATCGCGAGATCCCTTCGACAGTGCCGACAGCCGGTACTTCCCCGACCTCGTCAAGGGCACGCGGGAACGCGGCCACAAGACCACGCTCTTCCTCGTCCAAAACGGCGTGCTGCCCGCGCGCAAGGGTTCCCAATTCAGCGACCGGTTCCGCGAGCTGGCGGAAGCCGGGATCACCATCTACGCCGACGACTTCTCGCTGGCCGAACGCGCCATCGGTGCGGCCGATACCGACAGCCACGTCCAGTCCGCCGGCATGGACCGCCTGCTCGATCTGCTGCTCGAACCGGACACCAAAGCCGTCTGGCACTGAACGGGGTCCCGCCCCGAAACCGCCCACGGAACGCTGAGAGAAGGAGTACCGACTCATGAGCAAGACCCTCACCCTGGCCCTGATGGACGCGCCCTACGAGAAGGCCGCCTCCACCACCGCGTTGCGCCTGATCCACGAGGCGCTCTCCCGCGGTCACAACGTCAACGTGTTCGCCTACGAAGGCGCCGTCAACCTGACCATGGCCGATCAGAAGCCCCACGCCAATCCGGTCAAGGGCACTTCGCTGGAGGAGGAAGATCACCCCACCACCAAAGAGTGGATCGGCTCCCTGTTCGAGCTCGCCGAAAACAAGGGCGCCACGCTGAAGTGGATCAACTGCGGCCTCTGCGTCGACGAACGGGGCGCCGGGAACTGGATTCCCGGCCCGGTGCGCGGCGGCCCACCACATTTCGTCGCGTTCGCCAAATCCAGCGACGCGACGCTGGTCATTCCCACCAAGTAAGCTGAGGAGCCTTTCATGAAAGTATTGAACATCGTGGAGACCGCCTATCGCGCGACGGTCGAAGAGCAGGACGACACGATTCTGTGGCTGTCCCACAACCTGAAAAAGGCGGGCGCGGAGGTTTCCGTACTGCTGCGCGCCAACGCCGTCAACTACGCCGTCGAAGGTCAAAACGCGTCCGGGCTGAGCTTCGGCGCCAAAAAGCAAACCAATCCGGTGGACATCGTGCGCGACATCAAGGACATGGTGGCCGCCGGGATTCCGGTCCTGCTGGTGGCCGAAGACGCTTCCCAACGCGGCCTACCCGACGACCGCCTGATCCACGGCGTCGAAAAAATCCCGGCGGGTGATCTGCCGCAACTGTTCGATCGCTTCGATCACGTGTGGCACTGGTAGTTCCAGCCACGAAATCGCCCGAGGTGCCGGCTCGCCTGGGCCGGCATCGTTTGGGGGAGGGTTGGGCACGACCGTGCTTGGTTTGAACTGCATTGGTTTTATTTCCACCACGGAGGTCGCGGAGATCGCGGAGGCGGAGGGGACGCGTCCCTGCATCGCTGCCGCCTGCATTTGAGGAGGTGTCGTTCCGGCGGAGGACGGAACCACCCAGTTGGGCAGGCCGCAAAAGAAACACCATAGCCCTGCTTTTCTTGGTTTGGATTTTTCCTGGCTGTCTGATTTGGATTGGACGACGGCAAGACCCATCTCGAGTTGAATGCATCGCGTCGTCTCGAGGGAGAACCCGAAAAGCACAGTGATTTCAAAAACGCAAATATATAAATATTAACATTTTACAACTAACCAGGTTTTACTCTGGTTTCCCTGGGGAAGGAACCCACAGCCACTGCCGATCGAGAGGTGAAGCTGGCGTTTAACTCAGGTCCAGTTAGGGGCCATCCAGAAACGGAAAGATCGTGACTGCCAATATGATTTGGCTGGATGGACACCAGTGAGACATCACTCGGAAAGGAGGGGACGGCCTGCCGCTCACGCATCGCGACAAAACGCTGCAGTCCAACCGGTTGTGCGGAGTTCGGCCTCCGATTGCACCATCGAGAACCGCTCGATTCAGGTCTATTTGATCCATACAAAACCCTCTTTCACCTCTAAGGGCCCACCGAGGCGTTTCTTTCCTAATTTGGAAAAATTGTGTCTTCAAACCTCCGCGTGCTCATCTCCGTGAACGCTGGGAACTCTGTGGTAAAAAAAAACTTAGCGACAAAACCCCGCCACCTACGAGATTTTATCTCCGATCGCGCAGCATGAGGTAAAATCCTGCGGAGGAGTGGCGCATGCAGGGAACCCGGGACGAGGGAATCGAAGACGAGCTTTATTTGGTGGATGCACGGGACCAGGTGCTGGGATCGGCGTCCAAGTCGCGCTGCCACGATGGCGAAGGCCTGCTGCACCGCGCTTTTTCGGTGTTCATCTTCGATTCCGGAAATCGGTTGCTGCTGCAACGGCGCGCCGCGAGCAAACGCCTGTGGCCCCATTTCTGGTCCAACAGTTGTTGCAGCCATCCCCGCCACGGTGAGTCGTTGGAAGACGCCACCCTGCGACGGCTCCAAGAAGAGTTGGGCATGCAGGCCCGGCTCGAACCACTCTACGCCTTCCAGTACCACGCCCGTTTCGGCACCGCGGGCAGCGAGCACGAATTGTGTCACGTGTTCTTCGGCAAGACCGATGCGCCGCCCGTTCCGTGGGAAGCTGAGATCGCGGCGATTCGATGGGTCGATGCCGAATCCCTGACGACCGAAATGGCGGCCGAACCGGAGCGATTCACGCCCTGGTTCCAACAGGAGTGGCAACGCATCCGCACCGAATTCTGGCAGCGCATCTTGGACGGCACACCCGACTCATCGACACCGAGGTGACACCATGGACCTTTGCCCCTGCGGCTCCCAAAAAACGTTTGCCACCTGCTGCGGCCCCCAACTCGCGGGCAACGAGACCGCCAAGACCGCCGAAGCCCTGATGCGGGCGCGATACACCGGCTACACCCGCGCCGATGCCGAGTTCATCGTGGCCACCACCCATCCCGACAAACGCGCCGAAGTGGATCCCGAGAGCGTCCGCGAGTGGGGCGAGCTGGCCGAGTGGCTCTCGCTGCAGATCCAGAAGGTGGAGGCCGGGACCGAAACGGACACCGAGGGTTTCGTGACCTTCGTGGCCCGCTTCCGCGAAAACGGCGAGGAGCACGAGCACCACGAGCGCTCCCTGTTCCGCAAGGAAGGCGACACCTGGTACTTCGTCGAGGGCCACAAGCCGGCCGTGGTACGCAAGGTAGTCAAGACCAGGCGTAACGACCCCTGCCCCTGCGGCAGTGGCCAGAAATACAAGAAATGCTGCGGCAAAGCCGGCAGCTGACCGCATGGCTCGCTCGGGTGCCACACCATACCTGGTTTCACGTCGCTCGCCACCCATGCTGATGGAATGGGTTGTATTTGATGAGCGATGGTTCGGGGTAACCCAATATAGAGGTGATCGACGCTCGTGGCCAATCTTGGAGGGATGGGTCACAATCGAATTTTGGGCGAAGGTTCGTGATAAACCGAATGTTTGGATGCTTCCCGTATGCGGCCAATCCTGGTGGGATGGCCGCGGGCGCAGCAACCGTATGCTTGGACCACCACTCGATTAAAACGCGGACCTCTGACCCGCCACCAGCAGGGACCCTGAAAGGGTCATACAGAACAGCGAAGGCGGTCCGGTGTTCCGTATGGACATTGTCCACGATCGACCGGATGCTTGGACGTGCACCGTTCGGGGCCAATCCTGGAGGGATGGCCAGCCGGATGTTGGGTTCATCATTTGTTTAGAACGCGCACCTCTGGTGCGCCACCAGCAGGGACCCTGAAGGGGTCACACAGTACAGCGAAGGGTTAAGGAGTCGGAACGACGACGCAACCCTGGTTGCCTGGGGTTCCCGATATCGAGCCCTGGAGGGGCGGGGCTACGAAGGGCTCCGCGATGGTGACGGACACTCCGCGATGGGCTCCGCGACGGTGACGGGCACTCCGCGATGGGCTTTGTAGTCCCGCCCCGTTGGGGCTGGGGTCCGGGGACCTCGAACAACCAGGGTTGCGTCGCCTCCAGCTCCTTAACCCTTCGCTGTATTGTGTCGTCCCTTCAGGACGCCCGCTGGTGGCGTGCCTGCGGCACGCGTTTTTATCAATGATGGTCCAAGCATGGTGTTGGCCATCCCTCCAGGATTGGCCGCGAACGAGGAGCATCCAAACATCCGGTTGGCCACGAACGGAGAGCATCCAGGCATTGGGTAAATTTCGAATCATCGGCCAGCCAAGGATGGGGATGTCGCGCCCCTGGCCATCCCTCCAGGATTGGCCGCGAACGGGGTGTATCCAGGCATTCGGCCGCTGCGCCCGGAGCCATCCCTCCAGGATGGGTCGCGAACAACGACCAGCCAGGCATTCGGTTTGCCTCGGACATTGGCACCGCCGTGATCGACACGCGTTCGAACCCGACGCACTTCTGGACGGATGCCCATCCGGTGTACGTTCAAGCCGGAACGCATGCCACGCTCGCGGGAACCCCGGCCCGCGCCAAACCCGCGAGCATGCACCGCATGTTTTTTTCCGGTTGACACGACAAGGGTGTTGTGGGATCGTTTTTAAACAATTGTTTAATACGGTTGTTTAAAACGACTGTCGATTCTCCAGGAGCCGATCATGAGCCCGCCCAAAACGACCAAGCTCGTCGAAGAGACCCGCCAGGCTCTCTTCGACGCCGCCCGCGAAACCTTCGCCAAGGATGGCTTCCAAGGCGCTCGCGTGGACCGGATCGCCGAACGCGCCGGCGTCAACAAAGCCCTCATCAACTACCATTTCGGCGGCAAGAAACGGCTGTTTCACGCCATCATCGAAGACCTCACCCGCACCCTCGCCCAAAGCCTTCGCGATGCCATCGACCCCGACGCCCCGCCCGAACGACAACTCCGCTGTTTCATCCGACACATGGCCGCCAACGTCAAAGATCATCCTGAATTCCCGCGGCTCCTTTTACTCGAAACCGTCGAGGAAGATCCCATTCCCGACGGCCCTCCGCAACACCTGGCCCAGGTCCTCGAAATCATGGCGGGCATCATCGAAAAGGGCCAGCGACTTGGCGTTTTCAAGCCGATGAATCCTTTTTTCGCCCACATGCACCTGGTGTCGAGCTTCGCCCTCTACCAATTGACCGGCCCCCTGAGAGACCGGGTGGCCGAGCTGACGGCCCTACCCGAGCACAGCCTGTCCATGGACCACTTCATTGCCTTCGTGGAAGAACAAATCATGGCTGGATTCATGGTGACCCCACCCAAGGAGTAACCGCCCCGACCCGCCCGGATCGGGGAACGGCCCCATCGTCCCACCGCTCCCCTTCCCCGTGACCGGGCAGGCCCCACCAAATCTACCGAACCTCCACCGGCCCCCTCGCGCCGAGCGTGGCACCGCTTTGTCCGGATCGAAGCGGCGGCCGGAACGGACTCGGTGTGTCTCGAGATGCGACGGCACCATTTCGGCCGCCGCCGAACCTTTGAACGACGAAAGGAAGGACGACATGAGCCTTTACAAGCTATTGACTTCGTTAGCACTTAGCTGCCTGCTCCTCAACTGCTCGAAGCCCGAGGAGTTCACCTTCGACGAACTCCCCCGACCCGTGATCACCCAGGTGGTGCGTGCAGGAGAACCCCTGGACCAGCGCATCCTGACCGGCACGATCCAAGCCACCGAGGCCGTGCCCCTGGCTTTCGAAGTCACCGGCAAGATCGATCGCGTCACCGTGAACCTGGGCGACGCATTCGCGCAAGGCGATCTGCTGGCCCAACTGGAACAAACCAACTTCGACCTCACCGTCAAGCAACGCAAGGGCATGCTGTTGGAGGCCAAGGCCAGGTTGACGCGGGCCGAAAGCGACTTTCACCGAAAATCGGACCTGGTGAAGGAACAGGCAGTGTCCCGCGCGGCCTTCGAGGCCGCCGAAGCCGAATTCGAAGCGGCGCGGCAGGCGGTCGAAGTCGCGGCAGCCAGCCTGGCGCTCGCGCAGCAACACTTCGAGGATACGTTGCTGCTGGCGCCCTACGACGGCGTGGTCACCGGCCGCCTGATCGAGCCCAGCCAACAGGTGAGCGCCGGAGCACCGGCCCTGGCCATTCAAAATGTGGCAGGGCTCGAGGTCTCGGTGGCGGTCCCGGAGAACCTGTTGCACCGCATCCAGCTCGGTTCGCGCCACAAGGTCCGGTTCCCGGTGCAGAAGAAACGGGGCATCCTGGCCGTGATCACCGAGATCGGGGAACGCGCCCAGGCCAAGACGACCTTTCCGGTCACCCTGCTGCTCGACAGCCAGCCCGAGTTCCTGAAGCCCGGCATGACGGCGGAAGTCATCCTGGAACTGCCTCCCGAAAAGCCGGGCGCACCGGCCGGTACCTTTCCCATTCCCCTGACGGCACTGCGGGCGGACGCCCAGCAGGGTCAGCAGGTCTTTCTGTTCGAGCCCCAACCCGGTCGGGTCAGCCTGCGCTCGGTCCGCGTGGCCGCGCTGAACGGCACCCAAGCCTACATCTCCCAGGGCCTCCACGACGGCGATGTGGTGGTCGTCAAGGGCGTCCACTTCCTCCACGACGGCATGCGCGCCCGCCTGGTCGGGTCCAGCCCGGCCTGGTACCCCAACTAGGAGGCACCCATGAGTCTCAGTTCGATCGCCTTTCGCTACAAACGGCTGATGTTCACCATGGTCGTGGCATTGATGGTCTACGGCGTGGTCAGTTATTTCAAGCTGCCCGCGCGCGAAGATCCCAAAATCACGATTCGCGAGGCCCTGGTCCAGACCAGCCATCCCGGCATGCCGGCGGACCGCGTCGAAGCGCTGATCACGACCACCTTGGAGGAGGCCATCATCGAGATGCCCGAAATCAAGGAAGTTCGTTCCATCTCGCAACCGGGCCTCTCGATCATCCACGTGGAAGTGGAAGACATCTACTTCGACCTGGGCCAGATCTGGGACGACCTGCGCCAGAAGATCGAACCGGTCGTCGTGGATCTGCCGGAAGGCACCGCGACCCCCCTGATCAACGACAGCTTCGGCGACGTGGCGGTCGTCACGGCGGCGCTGCACGGCGAGGACTACCACATGGGCGAACTGTTCGACCTGGCCCAACACATTCGGACCCAGGTGTACGCCGTGGAGGGTACGGAAAAGGTCGAGCTGCTGGGCGTTCAGGAGGAGCGGATCTTCCTGGATTACTCGGACGCCGTCTTGGCGCGTTTCGACCTGACCCCGAGCCAACTGGCCGGCATCCTGCGCGCCCAGAACATCATTCAGCCAGGGGGCGAACTGGACACCGGCGAGCGCGCTTTTCTGATCGAGCCCACCGGCAACTTCTCCTCGGTGGCGGAGATCGGAGAAACCCTGATCCCGATCCCCGGCCAGGAGACGCTGGTACCGCTGCGCGATTTGGTCGCCGTGCGCCACGGCTTCGTGGATCCGCCGCGCCAAAAGGCCTATTTCAACGGCGAGCCGGCGATCATCCTGGCGATCACCATGCACGACACCACCAACGTGCTCTCGTTTTCACCGGAACTCAGCGCCAAGATCGACGCCATCAACCAAACGCTGCCCGCCGGAGCCCAACTGGACATCGTGACCTACCAGGCGGAGCAGGTCGCCAACGCCGTCTACGGGGTGACCAGCAACGTGCTGCAAACCCTGGCCATCGTGCTGATCGTGGTGATTCTGTTCCTGGGGATCCGGACCGGCCTGATCGTGGGCGCCATCGTGCCGACCGTCATGTTGATCACCCTCTCGATGATGTCGTTCACCGGCATCTTCCTGGAACGCATGAGCTTGGCGACCCTGATCATCTCGCTCGGGCTCCTGGTGGACAACGGCATCGTCATCGCCGAGGATTTTCTGCGCGGTCTCGAGGAGGGCGAAACGCGCAAACACGCCCTGATTCGTTCGGGACGCGAACTCGCCATCCCGCTTTTGACATCTTCCCTCACGACGATTCTGATGTTCATGCCGTTGATGCTGGCCGATCACGTGGCCGGCGAATTCACGCGCAACGTCTCCCTGATCATCCTCTACACCCTCTCCATCTCGTGGCTGGTGGCCCTCACCCTGACGCCGACGCTGTGCTACTTCTTCATCAAGGTCCCGAAAAAGCGTGACGACGTGAACGGGGAAGCACCGCGAGTACGCGATCTGACCCACCGGCTGTTCGACTCGATGAACCGGGGCTATCGCAAGGCGTTACAGTGGACCCTGCGACACCGGCCGCTCTTTCTGGTGGCCATGTTCGCGGTCCTGATCGCGGCCATCGGGCTCATGTCGGTCGTTCGAAAAGAGTTCTTCCCGAATTCGGATCGCACGCAGGTGTTGATCTACGCCGATTTCCCGCCCGATTCGACCGCACGGACCACCGACAAACGCATGCGCGAGGTCTCCGAATTCATCGACGACGATCTCACCTTTCCCCACGTGAAAAGCCTGGCCACGTACGTGGGATTCGGCGGGCCGCGCTTCGTGCTGTCGCTGACCCCGATCGATCCCTCTCCCTACAAGGGATTCATGGTGTTGAACATCGACGCCTTCGAGAATATCGACGCCACCATGGACACGTTGCGACACGAGCTGTGGCAACGCTTCCCCGATGTCAACTTCCGCGTCAACCGCATGTTCCTGGGCCCCACCGACAGCTCGGTCATCGAAATTCAGGTCAAGGGTCCGGACGCCGATTTCCTCTACGCCACGGCCAAGAGGATGGAGGGCATCCTGCGCGATGTCGACGACACGATCAGCGTGCGCAACGATTGGGAAGGCCGCGTCAGCCGCCTGCGCATCGAGGTCGACCAGCACCGGGCCAGGCGCGCCGGCGTGACCTCGCAAGACATCGCCAACGGGCTGCAGGCCTATTTCTCGGGCCGACCCATCTCCACCTTTCGCGAAGGCGACGACCAGTACCCCATCGTGCTCCAGGCCAGGTCCACCGAGCGTTACGACCTGAACCGCGTGCAATCCCTGCAGATCTATCCGACGAGCGGAGGTGCGGGCGTGCCGTTGATGGCGGTGGCCGAGGTGGAAACCGTCAACGACTTCGCGCGCTACGCCCACGAGAACCTGGTTCGCACGATCACGGTCTCGGCCAACAATCCTCTGATGTCGGCCGAGGTCCTGAAACCGGTGGTGGACGAACGGATCAGGGCCCTGGCCGCGGAAATGCCACCCAATCACGCCATCGAATACGACGGCGTCATCGAGATGTCGGCGGACGGTCAGGCCGCGCTGCGCAAGTACCTGCCGCTGTGCGTCGGTCTGATCTTCTGGGTGTTGATGGCGCAGTTCAATTCGTTCCGGCGCACGGGCATCATCTTCATCACGCTGCCGCTGCTGATCATCGGCGCGGCACTGGGCCTCTTCGTGATGTCGGCCCCGCTGGGGTTCATGGTCACGTTGGGCATTTATTCGCTGGCGGGCATCCTGGCCAACAACGCCATCGTCCTGATCGACCGCATCGATCTCGAACGCGCCCAAGGCATCCAAAGCGAATGGATGACGGTGGTCGACGCCTCGGTTCGGCGCCTGCGACCGATCCTGATGTCATCCGGAACGACGATTCTGGGCCTGCTGCCCCTGATCCTGTCGAAGGACGTGCTGTTCTACGGCATGGCGGTCGCCATCGCGGGCGGCCTGCTGGTAGGCACGGTGCTGACCCTGGGCCTGGTGCCGGTGTTGTACACCTACTTCTTCGGCATCGAAGCGGATGTCGCCCAAGAGGAACTGACGGAGGTAGCGGCATGAAAAAGCTGATTTTTTTGAGCTTCCTGTGCCTGGCAGGCTGCACGGTGGGGCCGGACTACCGGGCCCCGGAACGGGACCCGAAGCCCGAATGGGACAACCACTTCGCGGAGATCGTCAGCCAGGAGGCCCCCGTGGACGCGTGGTGGTCGCAGTTCGGCGATCCGCTGCTGGTCACCCTGCTCGAGGATGCGGCCAACCACAACCCGAACGTCAAGATGGCGGAGGCACGCATTCGCGAGGCCCGTGCCCAATCGAGGATCGCGTATGCGCGGGCCTTGCCGAGCGTCGACGCCAGCGCCGGTTACGAACGGTCGCGGCTCAGTGAGAACAGCCAATTCGGGCGCTTTCCCGGTATCGAACTCACCCAGGACAACTACCAGGTCGGTTTCGACGCCCGTTGGGAACTGGACCTCTGGGGCAAGGAGCGCCGGCGCAGGGAGGCCGCCGAGGCCGCGGTCACGTCGACCCTCTTCTCGGCAAAGGATGTCATGATCCGGATCTACGCGGAGGTGGCGCGCGCCTACACGGTCATGCGCGGCACCGATCACCGCATCCGTCTGCTGGAAGAGAACATCGCGCTGCAGGGCCGTACGCTGGAAACGATTCGCAAATTGGTGGACGGCGGCCAGGAAGATCGGTCTGCCGTCATTCGCGCCGAGGCCCTGCTGCGCCAGGTTCGGGCCCAATTGCCGGCACTGCGCGCCAACCGCCGGGCTGCGGCCTATTCGATCGCCGTGCTCACCGGCCGCGAGCCGGGTGCCCTGCTGGAGCAATTGCAACCGCGGCAGGACCTCTACCAGATTCCCGATATGGTGCGCGCGGGTCTGCGCTCCGACCTCCTGAAACGCCGTCCGGACATCCGCATGGCCGAACGGCGCCTGGCCGCCAGCACGGCCGAGATCGGCGTAGCCGTCGCCGATCTCTACCCGTCGGTCGGCTTGACGACCTTCGCCGGCATGGCCGGCACCCAATCCGGCAGCCTGCTCGACGCCGCCTCGGGGAACTGGGCGGTGTCGCCTTCGATTCGCCTGCCGCTGTTCGATCGCGGTCGGCTGCGGGCACTGGTCGAGGTCGAACGCGCCCAGGCCGAGAGCGCCTTGTATGCCTACGAACAAACCGTGCTCGGGGCCTTCCTGGAAGTGGAGACCGGGCTGACGCGTTACGGCGCGGCGCTGGCGACCCGGATCGAGCTGCGCGAGGCGGCCGAGGTGACGACCGAAGCGCTCAGGCTGACCCGGTTGCGGTTCGAAGCCGGTGAGGACGACTTGCTGGACCTGCTGGATGCCCAGCGCCAACTGGTCGAGACCCAAGACCGGCTGGCCTCGGCCGAGCAGGAGGTGAGAACCGAACTCGTCGCCGTGTACAAGGCTTTGGGCGGCGACTGGTAGGGCGCCGAGAGCCAAATGGGTGGTTTCCAGCCCGATCGGCGATGGCTGCGGATCTTACCCGGTCCCTGTAAGCTGCTCGATCCAAGAAACCACCCCTCTCAGGCCCGTGCCATGCTCCTCAATCGGATCCGATTTCCGCGGCGAGGCATTCCAGTACGATGGCCCAACCCTCGCGATAGCCGCCCGCCACTTGGTGACCGTCCAGTGCGGCCACCTGGATCGTCACGACCACCCGGGTTCCCGAATCCACGGGCAAGCCACCTTCCAGGCAATTTGGAACCACGAGCCAACGCCACGCACAGGCCCTTTGAATCAAAGGCATTGCATTTTTTTACAAAAAACCCTGTCCGGTTTTACAAACGGCTTTCTTAGCAGGAATAGGGACCGATGATGGTCTCCCGGACATCTCGGAGCCACCGGCGCATCAGCAATCGATGGTGTATCCAATGAGCCGTGGTTCCCGCGAGATCGTCCGTGACACGGACCTGGAAGGGGTCCGAATCGGGACACGTTTGTCCCGTTCATTCATTTTCTAGGAGAGACCTTATGTTTCTAACGCGGAACCCATGGCGTTCCTTGCTTTGCCTTCTAATCTGCTCTACCACGATGGCCGGCTCGGCCAAAATCGAAAAGGAGGTCTACGACGCCTTTTCCAATGACTTCGCAGCCATGCAAACCTACGGCGATACCGAAGAAAAAGGTGTGCGCGTCATCGTCCATCTCGACTCCGGCGGTGGGCTGACCAGCGACATGCAGGAACGCGATGACGACATCGCCCTGGACCTGCTCGCCGACGAGGTGTATCACGCCCAGGGATCGTTTTTGGAGAACCTGCAAAGCGTGGGGCTGCTGGAGCGCACCAGCACGGAAGGGCGTCCCCTCTTTCAGGTGGAGCTCTTGCTGACCTATCAACATGCGTTTGCGGCGACGGTCGCCAATGCCGAGGTTTTGGAAGAAATCGCGGCGTTCGAGCAGGTCGACAAAATCCAAATCGACCGTCTCAACAAGCTGAATACCGTTCAGGGCCGCAACCTCACCGGTTCGACTTGGGCGGCCAACTCCGGATTCCGGGGCAACGGCATCGGCGTCGCGGTCTTGGACACCAATTTCGACTTGCTGCATCCCGAGTTGGGCGGCAGGATCCAATTGCCGAACGGCGTCGTGGCCGCGGGTCGCAATTTTTCCGACAACTCGCCGGTTCACTCCCGCGTGCTCGATCGCTGTTTCCACGGGACCGGCACGGCCTCGATCGTGCGTCGCTATGCACCCGACGCCGATCTCTACGCCTTGGTCGTGTTCCCCAACGCCTACGACTCGGTCATCGCCGACGCGATCGACTGGTGTGTCGCCAATCGCAACGGCGTCAACGGCGGAAGCCGCATTCGCATCATCAGCATGTCGCTGGGCGGCGGTCGCTTCACCGGCACCTGCAACAACACCGTCGTCCACACCGCGGCCGGACTGGCGCTGCGCAACGGCATCGTGGTCCTGGCCTCGACCGGCAACGACGGCTGGACCGGCTCCATGGGTTCGCCGGCATGTTCCACCAACGTGATTTCGATCGGGTCGACCTGGGACGCGAACAACCCGAACTACGCCCCGTTCCCACCGGCGAACTGCAACGACACGAACCGGCGCGTCGACGAACGAGCCTGCTACTCCAACACCTCGCGGGTTCTGGATCTGTACGCGCCCTCGGAAGAGGTCATCTGCGCCCGTTGCGGCGGCGGCACCGCCCCGCTCGGCGGTACCTCCTCGGCCTGCCCGGCCGCCGCCGGCATGATCGCCCAGCTCTTCTCCGCCGATCAGAGTCTGTTCGGCAATCGCGCCGGCATCATCGAACGCTTCCAACGCACGGGTGTCCCGGTCATCGGCGATCGGGGCGAATTCCGCATGGACCTCCGAATGGCCATCGGCGATTGCGTGGATCCACCCGCCAACATGGTTGCCTGGTGGCCCCTGGACGAAAGGTCCGGAACCACGGCGAGGGATATCGCCGGAAACAACCATGGCACCAATCGCGGGTGTGCCTTCGGGTCGGGCCGGGTCGATGGGGCCTACTATTTCGACGGTAGCAGCGACCACATCAGCGTGCCGAGCCGGCCGGCCATCAACTTGGGCACGGGCGATTTCACCATCACGGCTTGGATTTGGACCGGCCAATCCGACGCCACCATCCTGACCAAGCGCAACGCGGCCGACAATCGTGGCTACCTGTTCATGGTCTACAAGAACCGCCTGCTGTTCCAAATGGCTGACAGCAGCGGTTTCTCCAACTTTTTCAGCAGCCGTGGCCCGGTGGTCAGCGACAACAAATGGCACCACGTCGCCGTTGTCGTCCGGCGAAACCTAACCAGATCGAGTGCTGTCTTTGTCGACGGCAACCACGTGTTCACCTTCAATCCCACCAGTCGGAGGGGGAGCCTGGACACCTCGGATCCCCTCAGACTGGGTCAAGGAGACGGCATTGCGGACGACCTCAGAGGCTACCTCGACGAAGTGACGATATACAAAAGCGTGCTTTCCGGGCACCAAATCCGCAATGAGTTTCTGGCCGGTGCGGAGGGTAAATGTAAATAGTGAAGCGCCGTGATCGGCGAGTCCGAGGGATCCGTGGCGACGCGGGTTCCCGGACCCGATCGGGCGATTCCTTTGTTCAACGAAACCACCCCTTGTGGCACTTGCTCGGAGTCCCCGAATGCCGAGAGATTCGTCGTGCCCGGTAGGTTCAGCCGCCGGCTGAACATTTCGAAGTGGTCCATGCAGGGAGTTCCCGCATGCTTTGAGAGTCGGCACCGAAGTAGGTTACCGGCCGACACCTCGAAGTGGTCAAGGCTTCGAAAGTTCGGGTCGCAACAGAGCGAAGCAGATAAGTCGGGCCTCCAGATCTCTCGATGGCGCAGAATATTTCTGCTCAACCTACAGGTTTTACGCCTCTTACGCGCGTGCGGGCTCCCCAAACCGGCTCGCTTCGCCTCGTTTCTTTCTCGAAATCGAGCTGGGTATGCCCGCTGGTACGCGGCTCTTTTGTAACAAACTGTATAAAGTTCGAAGATAAAGCTATAAACCTAAACAGGCGGATGTTCAGGGAGTTCGTCAATAAATGTCGGCCCAGCGCCCTGGGCGGGCACGGCCGGTATGGCACGGCCGGTATGGCACGGCCGGTATGGCACGGCACCTACCGCGACGACGCCGCTCTCGCGATGCGGGAACTATGGACAGTTCGACTTCGGTGGTGCGCCTCGAGGGAAACCTCTCGCTTCGCTCTTTGGCGTAATGACTTGTAGCTGCTTGGGTTGCTTCGATTGGTGGAGCAGGCTGCTCCACCTACAGGCACGACGCCGCTCTCGCGATGCGGGAACTATGGACGGTGCGACTTCGGTGGTGCGCCTCGAGCAAAACCTCTCGCTTCGCTCTTTGGCTTAATGACTTGTCGCTGCTTGGGTTGCTTCGATTGGTGGAGCAGGCTGCTCCACCTACAGGCACGACGCCGCTCTCGCGATGCGGGAACTATGGACGGTGCGACTTCGGTGGTGCGCCTCGAGGGAAACCCCTCGCTTCGCTCTTTGGCGTAATGAATTGTAGCTGCTTGGGTTGCTTCGATTGGTGGAGCAGGCTGCTCCACCTACAGGCACGACGCTCCTCTTGTAAATGCGGGAACTCCCAAGCGATTCACTTCGATTAGTTACACACTTGAAACCCAGTGGTCCGGCAATCCGGCCCTCGGCCTGAGCGGAGACTCAGGTCATGGTTTCACTCGGCCAGCAGCTTTTGGATCAGGGGCACGCCCTTGCGTACGTCCGGTGGCCGCAAATACAGCGGTGCCAATGGGTAGTCCGCCTCGGCGAGGTCGGCCGCCAGTCGCTCCGGAATCAGGGTCACCGGCTCGATGCCCAACACTCGGCTGTCCAGGCCTTCGATCGCGCCCGGCGACAGCCAGGCCCAACCCTCCGGCAGATCGGCCACGGCACTGGAAGCGCCCTCCCCCGCCGCCTTTCCGTCCTCGTAACAGGCGTAGAACACGAAACGTCCACCCGCCGGCACCACCAGGCCCTGGCGGCCGGATCCCAGCAGCGGCTCCAACAATTCGAATTTGGTGAAGCCGAACACGCGCGGCCCACCGGCGAACCGCAGCCCTTCGGCGGTCGCCAACCCGGCACGAATCCCGGTAAACGAACCCGGTCCGCGGATGAAACCCAATTTTTCCAGGGGTTCCCCGGTCTCCTCGGCCAGTTCCGCCAAGGCCGACAACACCACGTCGGCCGCCTTGCGATCGGGAAAACGACGGTCACCCGTTCGACCGTCGCGCGTGCGCCAGGCCAGGTGGGGCTGCCGATCCGAGAGGTCCCATGCCGCGATCATCGAGTGCGCCCCCATTCCTTGATGGCGTCCGCCAATCGCTCACAGGCTTCGTCCGTCAGGTTCAGGTGGAACACGGCGCGAACCGTCGACGGCGAAATCGCCAGGGTCTTGAGACCGCGTTCGGTCAGGTGGGCAACCAGATCGCCGGCCTCCGGGCGCTCGGTATGGATGATCAGGATGTTGGTTTGGGGTGCGACCGCCTCGAGCCACGGCAGGTTCTTGATGGTGCCGAACACCTCCTGGCACCGGGTGTGATCGCGTGCCAGCAACACGAGGTGGTGATCGAGGGCGTACAGGGCCGCGGCCGCCAACTGACCCACCTGGCGCATGCCGCCGCCCAACAGTTTGCGCAACGGCAGGGCCCGCTCGATCACGGCCTTCGAGCCCGCCAGCACGCTGCCGATGGGCGCGCCCAGCCCCTTGCTCACGCTCAACATGACCGACTCCACGTGTCGCGTCCAGGTCGACAACGACCGTCCCTGGGCGACGGCGGCGTGCCACAGGCGCGCGCCGTCCATGTGCAGCGGTACCCCTTTTTCCTGGGTGAACCGGTGCAGGTCCACCAGCTCCTCGACCGGATAGATCAACCCGCCGCCGATGTTGTGGGTGTTCTCCACGACGACGATGCCCGGCTGGGTCATGTAGTAGATCTCGGGGGCCCACACCTTCTGCAATTGTTCCAAATCCAAAAAGCCGTGGGTGTCGGGCACATCCACCTGGCTGAGCCCCGCCAGACTCGCGAAGCTGCCCAGCTCGAAGAGTTTGACGTGCCCGCGAGCCCCGCAATAGAGTTGCCGCCCCGGTTCCGTTTGGGCCATCAGCGCGACCAGGTTGGCCATGGATCCGGTGGGAAAGAAAAGCGACGCCTCCATGCCGGTCTCCGCCGCGATGCGGTCCTGCAAGGCGAGGACGGTGGGGTCCTCGCCGTAGACGTCGTCGCCCATTTCGGCCTCCATCATGGCGGCCTTCATATCGGGCGTCGGCAAGGTCACGGTGTCGGATCGAAAGTCGAATGCTACATCTTCGTAGGTGGCCATCTGTTCACTCTCGCTTGGGTAGGGTCAGGCGGTCCGCTGGCCCGATGGGATGGTCCCCGGGGCGATCGGCGCCATGAAAGGTCGGGGCGACGTGGACGCGTCCAGCGATCCGCGCGGGATGCACGCGTGCGCCGCGTACGCACCGGGGTATGGGTGCTGTAGATGTAACACAGTTGAGGCCTTGGGGCAAAGTGGGAGCCCGACCACGCACCGCGAGGACCAAGAGACGGACCCACGGAAATTTTCCCAAACGCGTGACCCGATTTGGGGTACCGGTCGCGCGTGTTCGGGTAACGACGAGATCGAACATCCGAGTATCTCGGCGCCCATGAAGCGCGCCATGGACCGAGGTTACGGCAAAGCATGACGTCAGAGGGATTGGCGTCCAGGGTGCCGTTGGATTCCTCTTTGGGCATATTACGGGGATTCGCAACGGCACCCTACCTCGACGCACGGCCTCCGGAGGGCAGTCGATACCAAGAGTGGGAGCGAAAGGACATGAATGCAATTTTTTGGGTGCTGTTGGCCACCCTGGCGGCCACGCCCGACAAGGTCACCAACGGAAAGCGCGCCGTGGGCAAGCCCTGGACCCTGACCTTCGAGGCCGAACTGCGTATTTCGTCGAACGATGTGGACGACGATCACGTATGGGCCGGTTCGAACCAGGTGGTTCAGGTCGATCGCAAGGGGCACATGTTCCTGATGGACCAGCGCGACAGCCGCCTGCTGGAGTGGGATGCCTCGGGCGCCTTCGTCCGGGCGATCGGCGGTCGCGGCGAAGGTCCCGGCGAATTCCAGAACATGGTCAATTTCCAGATTTTCGACGACGGGCGCGCATTGGTCTTCGAAAATTTCGGCGCGGTGACGCGCATCTCGCTGTACGATTCCAGCTTCGCCTTCGTGGAACGCAAGTCCCTGAATCTGCCCTTCTTTCCCCGCTTCGGCACCTTTAACCAGGATCGAAGCCTGATGGCCGCCACGACGACGCGGGTGGACCCCCAGCGCCAGGTGGAGATCACCGAATACCTGATCGTCGCCTGCGATCTCGGCGAGGAGGCCTTTACCAAAAAGGAATCGCTGTTGTACTGGGAGACCATGTCGCTGGACAGCACCCGCATCAACGATCCCAACCACTGGGCCGAGTTCCTGGGGCAGCGGTTCCGGGTCCTGAGCAAGGGTCAAAACGCCTTTGCGGTCTTCGAGGGCAAGGACGTGATGTACAGTGCGCAGGCCGACGCCTACGAGGTCACGCGCTGGCAGGCCAAAGGGAACGAACTGGTCAAGAACCGGACGATCCGCCGCGACTACGACCCCATTCCGCTCACCCAGGCGGAAGTCGATGCGCTGATCCTGCCGGTACGCGAAGCGATCCTGACCCAATTGCCCACCAATCTCCAGGAGTTGATCTCGGTGAACCTGATTCGGCGCGCGGCCAAACTGGCCGAGTTTCCCGGGGTCAAGTTCCCGATCGCGGGCTTGAGCCTGATGGAAGACGGCACCTTGATCGTGATTCACGAGGTCAATCCGCAAACGCGATTGAACCGCGGTGACCTGTTCGATCGCGAGGGACGCTACCGGGGCAGCTTCACGATCGGCGACGACGCGCTGACCACGATGGTGTTTCGAGGTCGCCACGCCTACGCCGTGGAGACCCACGAGGACGGCAGCAACAGCCTGGTTCGCTTTCGCTTCGACCTAAAGAAATAACCGTCACATCGCGACTATCCCCGAAGGTCCCGCATTTCAGAAGAGGCGTCGTGCCCGGTAGGTTCATCGGCTCGATGAACCTTTTCGGAGCCATCCATCCCTGCAGTTCCCGCATTTCGCGAGAGGCGTCGTGCCTGGTAGGTTCATCGGCCCGATGAACCTTTTCGGAGCCATCCATCCCGGCAGTCCCCGCATTCCCAGGGCGCCGTCCTGCCCGGTAGGTTCATCGGCCCGATGAACCTTTTCGGAGCCATCCATCCCGGCAGTCCCCGCATTCCCAGGGGGTCATTCTGCCAGGTGGGTTGGTCAGGGGCGGCAAGCCCGCTGGGCCGACATTTCGGAATAACGCAAGCAACATCAGCAAAATACGCAAAAGAACGAAGCCCACTTCATCGAAATAATCCTACTTCGGGGTTTTCCACTTCAGAAGAGACGTCGTGCCAGGTTCAGGGGCAGTAAGCCTACTGGGACAACGCATCAAGGACAGATGGTTGGCAGTGCTGACCTTCTGGATTAAAGGGAACTCCTTGGTTGATTCGCTTCGAAATGTCGGGCCGGCGGCCCAACCTACCGCCGTGACAACTCTCAATACATTCGGGCACTCCTCGCAGGAATCACTTCGATCCGTGCATCCGGCGGATGCACCTACCGGCCACCACGCCTCTCTCGAGGTACGGGGACTCTCAGCATGGATCACTTCGATCCGTGCATCCGGCGGATGCACCTACCGGCCACCACGCCTCTCTCGAGGTACGGGGACTCCTTGTCGGATTCGCTTCGAAATGTCGGGCCGGCGGCCCAACCTACCGCCGCGACAACTCTCAATACATGCGGGCACTCCTCGCATGGATCACTTCGATCCGTGCATCCGGCGGATGCACCTACCGGCCACCACGCCTCTCTCGAGGTACGGGGACTCCTTGTCGGATTCGCTTCGAAATGTCGGGCCAGCGGCCCAACCTACCGCCGCGACAACTCTCAATACATGCGGGCACTCCTCGCATGGATCACTTCGATCCGTGCATCCGGCGGATGCACCTACCGGCCACCACGCCTCTCTCGAGGTACGGGGACTCCTTGTCGGATTCGCTTCGAAATGTCGGGCCGGCGGCCCAACCTACCGCCGCGACAACTCTCAATACATGCGGGTACTCCCCGCATGGATCACTTCGATCCGTGCATCCGGCGGATGCACCTACCGGGCACCACGCCTCTCTCCGCATGCGGGAACTCCCTGGTTGGTTCACTTCGGTTTGGGAACACGAGCGATCCAGCCACGCTACCAACCCTTCGCTAGATCGCTAAGGAATCCGGTAGGCTGTCCGTCTTGGGCTCGGGAATCTCCACCGGCGGCACTTCCACCTTTTCCGGTTTGCCCGGTGCGACCTTCTCGCGCGCCACCATGTCTTCCGGGTACAGCATGTTCGCCGCGAAGGCCTCGTCGGAGATACCCATTTCGCGCACGACCGCGGCCAGCGTGAACGACCAGAACCCGAAGAAGGCGCCGTCGTCGGTCATGTGACTCTCACTCCAGGGCAACGACGCGGTATCGTGGCGGTAGACCTGGAGAAACTGGAGCAAGTGCAGCAGGCGGTCCTCGTCGTGGTCGGCCTCGATCGCCTTGCGCAGCCATTGGAAGGGATCTGGATGGAGGCAGGTCCCGCTGGGCTCCCGCTCGGCATCCCAACAGGAAATCAGGAAATCGATCAAATAGTCCTCTTGATCCTGGGCGCGCCCGGCCTCGACGATGACCACCACGGCCTCGAACCAATTGCGCGGCGCATCGAACAGCAGGCACAGCGCCAACACTTCCAGAGCGTAGTGGTATTGCTCCAAATCCATCAAGTCCAACGGTTTGAAATTCTTTTCCCGACGGTATTCACACAGGGTCTGCAGGGTTTCGGCGAAGTGCTGCCGCACCACCTCCAGATCGTCGCCGCGCGAGTAGTGGGACACGGTGCGCTGGAACTGCCGCACGAAGATCTCGTACAGGTACAGCGCCTGGTTGCCACCCTGCTCGCGCGCATCCGCCAGGGCCCGCGCGTATTCCACCAATGCCTTTTTCCGGCGGGCCACGTCGCGATCGAAATATTCCTCGGACCCAAAAAATGCTCGTTTGACCTTCTCCATGGAATCACCCCCGTTTTTTCGACGATCGAGACAAGAGGCCCTCGACAGGCATCCCCTGGCAGGGACAGCCCGACTCCCCCGCCAACGCCGCGTGTCGGCGCGCTTTCGATGTTTTGGCTCGATTGAAGTAACGTACGTTGAACAATCGATTCATCTTCTCCCCTCCCTCACACGTTTGTGGTCGTTTCGTCACGTCCGGGCCCAAATTCATCGAGTTTCGGAATCGAGCCCGGTCGTTTTCCCCAAGGCCTGTCTTCTCCGGAGGCCCTCCGACGATAATTACCGTCGGAGGGCCTCCGATCGCACCAACCGAAATTTCCTCAACGAGAAAATCTGTTGCAACCTCATTCACAACCGATGTAGGGTGAAATCATACCCGATCGGCGTTTCGCCCAGCGTTTCAAAACTATTTTGTCCATTTTTTATTTGTATGTGTAGAATCCGTCGACCTTCGATCGTTCTATCAGACAACAGGTCCCCAATAGCAGCGTGAAATCCCTCCTTATCACTATTTTTCAAGGGATTTCCATATCGTTTCCACGAGACACCAATGGATATAAGAGAGGTTCCGAATGAGCGAGTTCCATCGCCACAACGTCGACGACGTCATGTGGAAAGGGCCCGGTTCCAACGTCAAGGTGATGACCTACAGCCTGGATGAACGCCTGCACGCGCCAGGCCTGTTGACGGTGGAAATCGAAGCGCGCAACCCCGTACCACCCACGAGCTTGATCAACCAGATGGCCGGGATCACGATCAAGGCCGGCACCAAACAGGAAGGCGAACGGCCGCTGAACGGCATCGTCACCCAAGTCCGTCAGATGCGCAGCGGGTTCCACGGCCAAGACGCCTCCATGGAAAAGCGTTACCAATACCGGGTGGAAATTCGTCCCAAAATTTACCTGCTGGGCAAGACCAAACGCTCGCGCATTTTTCAGAACATGACGGCCCAGGACATCATTTCCCAGGTTTGCGGCGCGCTGGGTGTGTCGTTCCAGTGGCGCACCAACGACGCCTTCCCCGAGCGCGAGTACTGCCTGCAGTACGACGAGAGCGACCTCAACTTCGTGATGCGGCTGCTGGAAGACGAGGGCGCGTATTTCTTCTACGACCATTTCAGCGCCAACATCGTGTTCGCCGACCATCCCGGCGCGCACCAGCCCTGCCGACCCGAGAGCGTGGCCCGCTACGACGAGGACGGCGAGCTGAAAGAAAAGGATGCCGAGGCACTGTTCACCGCCGACTACGTGATCAACCTGGTGGGCGGTAAGGTGAGCTGTCACGACTACAACTACGAGGCCTCGCAGATCCAGCTCATGTCGGGCCAGACGGCTGCATCCTCCGCGGTCCATCCCGGCCTGGAAATCTACGACCACAACACGCTGCACGCCGATGCCGGCAAGGGCGACCGCATGGCCAACATCATTTCCCAGGCCCAGCAATCGGATGTTTCGGGACTCTCGGGTCGCGGCAATTGCCGCTCGTTCGCGGTCGGCTGCACCTTCGACCTGGAGAACCACTACGACGAGAGCCTCAACGGCAAGTGGATGATCTCCAACCTGCACATCGAAGGGGAACAGGGCACCTACCGCTGCACCTACGGCGCGGCGCCCTCCAGCCAAGCCTTCCGGCCCAAGGCCGACACACCGCGCCCCAGGGTTCACGGTCTCCAGACGGCCACCATCACCGGACCCGGCGGGAGCGAAGTCTACCTGGATCAGATGGGTCGCTGCAAACTGCAGTTCCACTGGGATCGCGAAGGCCCCAAGAACGAACGCTCCTCGATGTGGGTGCGGGTCAGCAACAACTACGCGGGTCGCGACTACGGGATCCAGTTCATCCCACGGGTGGGCCACGAGGTCCTGGTGGAATTCCTCAAGGGCAACCCCGACCACCCGATCGTCGTGGGCCGGGTCTACAACGACAGCCAGGCGGCACCGCTGGGCCCGGCCGAGAAGTACCAGAACGCGATCAAGACCATCAAGGACCACCACATCATCTTCGACGACACCGACGGCAAGGAACTGTTCGACGTCCGCTCCCAGAAAGACATGACGGTCCTGGTTGTCAACGATCAGCAGCGCATGGTGGGCCACGACCAGGCGATCACGGTCGGCAACAACCAAAACCTGGCCGTGGGCGTGGACCGGGTGATGAAGGTCGGCAACAACCAAGGCCTCACGGTAGCCAACAACGAGGCCCACACGGTCGGCAACAACCAGGGAACCGTGATCGGGAAGGACCGCGCCATGGCGGTCGGCAGCAACCACACCGAGCAGATCGGGATCGACCAGGTCACGGTCGTGGGCAACGTGCAGAACACCGCGGTCGGCAACACCCAGGTCACCCAGGTGGGGGTCGACCAGAGTACCCAGATCGGCCACGACCAGGTCTCGGCCATCGGCAACGACCGGCAGCAGATCGTGGGCAACGATCACCGCACCCTGGTGGGCAACGACAAGAACGTCACCGTGGGCAGCAATTCGAGCGAGGTCGTCGGCGCCAACAAGAACGAGCTGATCGGCGAGAACAAGAGCGTCAACATCGGTCAGAACCTGTCGCACAACATCGGCAAGGTGAAGATGGAGAACGTGGCCAAGGCCTCGGTCGAAAACGTGATGGCCGCCAAATCGGTGACCGTCGGCGGGGCCTACGCGGTCCAGGTGGGCGGCATGCTCAACACCGCCGTGGGCCTGTCGCACACCGAGGAAGTGATGCTGATGCGCAAGATCATGGTGGGCATGAAGCTGGACATCAAGTGCGGCGGTGCCAAGATCTCGCTGAACCGGGCCGGTCAGGTGAACATCGAGGGCACCCAGATCAACGTCAAGGCCAAGGGCCCGCTGAACCTGGAAGGCGGCACGATCAGCATCAAATCCAAGGGCAACGTGACGGTCGAAGGCGCCATGATCAGCCTCAACTGAGGCGAGGCGCGACAGATCGACCCCTCCACGACCCAGGACCCGCGCCACGGCGAACCGCAGGCGGCGCATCCACGAAAGGAGATACCATGGGAAAACCCGCGGCTCGATTTACCGATACGACCGTCTGCCCGATGCCGATGCACGGTGCGGGCGCCATCTACATGGGCGCCAAAACGGTGGTCATCAACAAACAGGCGGCGGCGCGCGTCGGCGATTTGGCGATGTGTCCCGGAACGGCGGCCCAAGCGCAGACGATGAGCAACGCCAAGTCCAGCGGCTCGCCGATGGCCGGTTCCGGCTGCGACAACAACAAGTGCAGCGAGGGCCCCGGCGGCAGCGGCGGTGGTGGCGGCGCGGATTCGGTGGTCATGGGCAGTGCCACGGTCACGATCGAAGGTGCGCCGGCGGCCCGCCTGGGCGACACCATGTCCCACGGCGGGAAAATCATGAGCGGCTCCACCAATGTCACGATCGGCGGCTGATCGATCGGCCGGGCCGACCCGCCTGCCCCGGCTCCGCGACGTGCTCCTGGCACCGCTGCTGGTGACGGCTTGCGGCATGGTACAGTGGGCAGCGGCAACACCCGGTCCGATCGCACCGCCCGCAACGGCGCGGACTCACCTCGCCCAAACCTCGAAACCCGCATCGGTTGCCCTGCGGAACAACGCCGAAACACAACCCAACCAAGGGGAACACATGCTGAAACATCCATCCGGACTCGTCGAAGAACCGGCCGAATGGCTCGAACTCCAATCGGCCGCCGAAACCGGCCGGCTCTACGCCGTAATCGACGCCTGCAACATGCCGCCCGTCCTGGCCCGCGCCGAAACCACCCCCAGTCGCTGCCTCCACGGCAAGCCGGGTGACAAAGGGCTGTGGGCCTCCGCCCCCTGGCTGTTCCAGGCCGATGCGGATCTGCTCGATTGGGTCAAGAACGACCTGTACCACCAACCTTGGGGTTTCTTCCTGGTCAGCGGCGCCGGCTTCGATGCGGTGTTCGCCCATCTCAAGACGTTCGAGTTCGTCGCCAACCTGGACAAGAAAAAGTTCCTGTTTCGCTATTACGACCCGCGCGTGCTGGTTCCGTTCCTGCTCAGCTCCACCGCGACCGAGATTCGCCACTTCTTCGGCCCCATCGAACAGGTCACCAGCGGTATGGCGCAGGCCAGCCTCGTTCACTTCCGCTACGATCCCGAGATCGAGGGCGAGACCTATCCCCACCACACCTTTCGCCTCACCGAGGCCCACAGCAGCGCCTTCTTCACCTACGACGAAGAGAAATTCCTCGCGGAAGTCATCGAGTTCGTACTCGACGAATTCCCACGCGTCCACAAAGTAGAATCCGACACCCTCGAGATCTGGGTGGAGAACGGCATCAAACGCGCCCGCCGCAACGGCTTCAGCCGCGCCAACGACCTGATGACCTTCGTGGCCTTGATGTTCGAATTCGCACCCGACTTCGACAAGCATCCCCAGGTTCGCGCCATCTTGGACGACCCCGACCTTCCCACCACCCAAAAACTGGACGTCATGCTGGATCGCATCCCCGACGGTCTGTGGAACCAGATCGGCCTGAAAAGCGACCACATGGCCTGGTTCGAGGAATGATCCATCGCCCCGGGGCGACCGGTTGATGCCGGGTGCCTTCGGGTTCGCCCCAAAAACGCTTCGACCCGCGGGAACCGATCCCGCCCCGCCGGAATCGTTGCCGTGCCACCTCGTTACGCGGGGCACGGTTCCCAACCGCCTATCCCTATGGTTTGGTGCCCATTCAGAGACGCGCGATCGCCCTCGGTCGTGAATTTCGGCTGACTGGGCACGCGATCTGCCCTCGGATTTCGGGTACCGGCAACGTGCTCGGCCGGTTCCCGAGGCCTGACGGCCGAGCCCAGGCCGCACGGGGAACGCGACCTTTCGAGCCGCTCGTCCCCGACCCGCACGTTCTCATCGAGGCTCCCCACCGAAGACGAAATCTCGTGACACATGGGGGCTACAACCGTCGTTTCCGAAAGAAGCATGATTAGGAAGTAAGCATATGGGCCTCACGCGCAATACCGCGGGCGACCTCGTCCTCAACCCCAGTGTCGGCACGCGCATGGAAGATTTGCTCTCGCGCCTGAATACCGACATGATGCTGGCCGTCGGCCAGGGCCTCACCGACATCGCCGGGATCTTCGACCCCACGCCCTTCTCCGATATCGCCGGCGGCTTGTTCAGTCTCGTGCGCGGCGATTTCGTCGGCGCCGGGCTCTCGGTCGTCTCGATCGTTCCCTACGTGGGGGATGCGATCGGCAAGACCGGCAAGTTCGCCAAGTTGTTCCGCGCCATCGAGAAGATGCAGGATCGCCTCAAGAGCATGAAGGCGCTCTTCAAACACGTGGAGAAGGGCCTGGACCCGGCCACCGCCAAACGCATCAAAAAGGCGATCGCCGAGCTGGACGCGCTCAACCAGAAATGGGAAAGCGCGGTGGAAGGCGCCAGGGATCGCCTGGAAGGCCTGTTCAAAAGCAAAAAAGGCAAGAATTTGCGCGACCGGGCCAACGCCCGCATTCGCGATAGGAACGTCGAGGGTTGTGCCCGCAAGCACCAGCGAGACACGGTGCCGGACGACGAAAAGAAAACGGGTGCGCACAAGAATACCAAGGGGCCCGACAACCGACCCGACGACACCTACGCCGAATCCAACCACTCGCCGGCCAACTCCGCCAACAAGAAGGTGCCCACCGACGAGGGCGGCGCCTTCCAAATGGACTCCCACGATCATTCGCGCGCGGCCACCACGGGGAGTTCCCGCGAGGCCAAGCTCTACCGCGACGTCCAGGAAGACATGATCAACCAGGGCAAACTACAGGATGCGGTCGACATGGACCGCACCGACAGTCAGTTGAAGTTCGGCGACAAGTACGACCCCCAATTCGACCAACTGGACGATTTCTGGGACGACGCCAAACTGGCTGAATTCTGACGCGCTCGGGGTGCGATGCCGGCGGCGAAGGCGCGCTCCATTCTCTTTTCCCAGGAGTTTCCCATGAAATTGACGATCGTTCCCTTTCGCGGCGTCGGGCCCATCCAATTCGGCATGTCCCGCGAGGAAGTGCGCAAGACGATGCCAGAGCGGGCCGAACCCTTCCGCAAGAACATGTTCAGCCTGACGGACACGGACGACTTCAAGGACCACCGCATCCACGTGTTTTACAGCGCGCAGGACGACACGGCCGAAGCGATCGAGATCTGGCAACCGGCCAAGCCGCTGCTGGGTGGGGAAACCCTGCTGGACAAACCCTACGCGCAATTGTTGAAAGAATTGCAGGAAACGGATCCGGACCTGGAAATCGAGAATCCCGGCGAGGTGACCTCGCACCGCCTGGGTATCTGCGTTTGGGCGCCCACCGCCGACAGCGAGCCCTGGCGCCCGGCGCGCTCGGTGCTGGCGTTCGCCAAAACCTACTGGGACGGTTTCGCCGAGCAGCGCGCCGACGCCGTGAACACACTGCTGAAACGCCTGGGCGAGCAATGATCGAGGCGGCACGCGGGAGGTACCACCCATGAGACCCTGGTCCGCCGAAACCTTCGCCGAACAGATCAGCCCGACCTTCATCGAGAATTGGCCCGCCGCCCTGCACGACCTTTCGATTCGAACCCTGGATTTGGAAGTGCCCGAGGCCGAGCTGCACGCGGCCGTCTCCTACACCCGGTATCGATCCTGGTTCCACAACCTGCGCCCCTTCCAAAACCTGGACGGCCTGCGCGACCGCTTGGAGCGAGGCCTGGCCACCTTCCCCGACGGCGCCTTTTTGCGCCTGGGATCGCGCAGCCCCAAGGACGCCCACTACGCGTACGAGGTCGGGATGCGGGTGCGCAGTGCGGCCGACGGCCTGGCCCTGCTGACCACCCATTCGCGACGCATCGCCTTCGATATCCGCTGCGCCCTGGACTACTCGTATCTGCCGCGACTGTTCCTGCGCGAGTGGCTGACCCTGCCGGCCTGGACCGAGTTCCGCTGTTTCGTGGAAGAGGGTCGACTGGTGGGCATCTCGCAATACGATCACCGCTACCTGGGTTCGGCTCCGGAGATTCACCGCCACGCGCCCGCCATCGAGGATTCGATTCGGCGCTTTTTCGAGCAGATTCGGCCGCTGCTGCACCTGCCGTCGGTCATCGTGGACGTGTTCCTGGATCCGGTGGCGGCGGCCGAAGGCCGTTTCGAGACCCGGCTGCTGGAGCTGAACCCGTTCATCGTGCAAACCAGTCCCGCCATGTTCTCGTGGACCCGCGAAGGGGATTTCGACGGAAGCTTCCGATACCTGTAGGACGGCGCCCATCCAGAAACGGTGTGTCGCGTGCATCCGCGGTGTTGACTGGATGCCGAGAGATTCGTCGTGCCCGGTAGGGGCATCAGGGGCGGTAAGCCCGCCCGATGAACATTTCGAAGCAATCCATACTCAGAGTTCCCGCCTGCTTCGAGGGTCGGCGCGGCAGTAGGTTGGCCGGCCCGGCCGACACTTCGAGGATCCGGTGGCGGCGGCCGAAGGCCGTTTCGAGACCCGGCTGCTGGAGCTGAACCCGTTCATCGTGCAAACCAGTCCCGCCATGTTCTCGTGGACCCGCGAAGGGGATTTCGACGGAAGCTTCCGGTACCTGTAGGACGGCGCCCATCCAGAAACAGTGTGTCGCGTGCATCCGCGGTGTTGACTGGATGCCGAGAGATTCGTCGTGCCCGGTCTGTTCATCGGCCCGATGAACATTTCGAAGCAATCCATACTCAGAGTTCCCGCATGCTTTGAGAGTCGGCGCGGCAGTAGTTTGGCCGGCCCGGCCGACACTTCGAAGCGCCAATGCTTCGCAAGATCGAGCGGGAAAAGAGCGAAGCAGATAAGCCGGGTCTCTAGATCTCTCGATGATCGATTTCTATCCATGTCAGGTCACCTCCACGCATGCGAAAAAGCGCACAGGACCCGAGCACCGCTGCGGAACATTGCTCATTCATGTTTGTCTCGATTTTCCAGGACGAAGCCACTTTCGTGGAAAACCGGTTTATCAACAACGAGTTACACTGCCCAAACGGCCCTGGTACCCGCTTTGCTTTTTTGGTGCGCATCGGAAAATTCCGTCTGTTGACGCCGCAAAGCGACAAGACGTAAGCTGTTCAACATCTCCCCGCGTCACACAGCGGCTCTCCACGGGTTCTTGCTCCCGAAACGCTCGGGTCCCGGCGAGCCGGCGTCCGATTCGCTCCCAATTCTCCGCCATCACCGAGGTACGTCATGCAAAACCGTCCCGCGGATTCGGCCTCTACCACCCAAAAGCCCGAAAAAAAACGTCTGGACCGCACCACCATCCAATGGATCGGGTTCTTTGCCGGCCCGCTGTTGGCCGTGGTGGTCTACTTTCTTCTGCCCGCCGGATACCTCGACAGCGACGGCCAAACCGTCGCCATCGGCCACGCCACCCGCGCCACGGCCGCCACCGGCGCCTGGATGGCCGTCTGGTGGCTCTCGGAGGCCATCCCCATTTCGGCCACGGCGCTGCTCCCGCTGGTCCTGTTCCCGCTGACCAACGCGGTGCCCGTCAAAAAGGTCGCGCAATCCTACGGCCACGAACTGATTTTCCTCTTCATGGGCGGGTTTTTTCTGTCGAAAGCGATGGAACGCTGGGGCCTGCACCGCCGCATCGCCCTCATCACCCTGCGTTACTTCGGCAGGGGCAAGCGCCTGATGATCGCGGGCTTCATGCTGGTGACGGCGGTACTGAGCATGTGGGTGTCCAACACGGCCACGGCCATCATGATGCTGCCCATCGCGCTCAGCGTGATTGCCCTGGTGGACGAGCGCGCCGAACCGAACGCCTCCGGCAAAAGCGGGAGTTTCGCCCAAGCCCTGATGCTGGGCATCGCCTACTCGGCCTCGATCGGCGGCCTGGCCACCCTGATCGGCTCGCCACCCAACTTGTTTCTGGCCTCCTACGTGCGCGACCGCTTCGCCATGGAACTTAGCTTCTCGAAATGGTTCATGATCGGGTTTCCCCTGAGCGCGATCTTCCTGCCGTTGACCTGGTGGCTGCTGACCCGCGTGTTCTACAAAGTCAGCCCCGAAGCACCCGCGGGCGGGCACAACCTGATTCGCGACGAATACGACAAGCTGGGTCCCATCAACCGCGGTTCGCTGATCACGATGGTCGTCTTCTTCGCGACGGCCTTCATGTGGTTGACGCGGCCCATGCTCACGCAAATGACGGTTGCGGGGATCCAACCGCTGGCCGGCCTGACCGATGCCACCATCGCCATCATGGCCGGCATGCTGTTGTTCTGCCTGCCCGTGCACATCAAGGAACGCATCTTCGTGCTGGATTGGGAAACCGCGGTCAAGCTCCCCTGGGGCATCCTGATCCTGTTCGGGGGCGGGCTGGCCCTGGCCGCCGCCATCCAAGCCAACGGGTTGGGCGCCTACATGGGTTCGTTGGTCGCCGGCTGGAAGGACCTGCCGATCCTGATGTTGATCGTCGGCGTCTCGACCCTGGTCATCTTCCTGACCGAACTCACCAGCAACACCGCCACCTCGGCGACGCTGATCCCCATCCTGGCGGCGATCGCGATCGGCATGGGCATGGATCCGATCATGCTCATGTTCCCGGCCGCTCTGGCCGCCAGCCTGGCCTTCATGATGCCCGTCGCCACACCGCCCAACGCCATCGTGTTCGGCTCGGGCAAACTGACCATCCCCGAAATGGCTCGCGTCGGTCTCTGGCTCAACCTGATCGGGATCACCCTGGTCACGCTGGCCTCGTTCTTCTGGGTTCCGGTGGTCATGGGCAACTGAAGACGGGGTTCGAAGGGGTCCATCGGGCGCGTCGCATCGGCGAGCCCTCCTTCCGGCGCTCCGTTCGGTGGCCTCGCGAGCCGGCCTTCGAACGACCGCACCCACCGCCGTGGGCGAGGGTCGTCACGCAACATGCCGCGCTTCGAAGTTCGTCCCCAGACCGCGGCCACGGATCCCGATCGCGGATTCCCGTTCGAATCGCGATCGGGGGCCAGGCATCGGCGGCAACCGCACGAATCGGGAGCCCGAACCGTTCGCTGGCGGCCTCCCGAACCCGATCACCCGAGCCGGTCATCCCAGTTCCGGTCGATACGGGGGCACGTCGTCCAGTATGAGCTGCATGATCACCACGTCGTGCCAACGACCGTTCGCGAAGCCGACCTCCTTTTGCACACCGACCACCTCGAAACCCAATTTTCGGTTGTATCCGATGCTCGCCTGGTTATCGGCGAAGACCTTCGCCACAATGTGGTGATACCCGAAGTGCCGGCACCGTTCGAAAAGCGCCTTCTTCAGGGTGCTCCCATATCCCTTGCGGCGATGCGCGAAGTGCAAGTAGACCGAAGTCTCGCAGGCCACGCGATAACCAAGGCGATCGCTGTAGCGCTTGACGAGGCCCCATCCCAGGACTTCGCCGCCCCGTTCAAGGATCAGGACGACTTCCCGCTCGTGTAAACCGCGAATCACGGCACGCATGTCCTCCTCGGATTTTTCCGCACTGTCCATGGTCGAGCCGCCGGCCCGCACCGCCTGATTGTAGATCGCCGCGATGGCCGCGGCATCGTTCGCGTCACCGTCGCGCAAAACCAGGTCATCGGTCTGGGAGACGCACAAAAGTTCCGTTCGGGTCATGAATCAATCCTCCTAACGATTGGGTCCGTTTACTGGGGACAAGGACCGACAACCCTCGACGAGGACTGGCGAAGCTGCCGTCAGGTCGCCCGATCGAGGAATGTCCTGGGATTCAGTGATCGCAGCCGGAGGGGAACCTCTCGCGCATGCGGCCCTGGCCGGCCGGTGCGGGAAGTAGGCGGAAAAGGCGGTGTTTTTCCGAATCGCATCGCCCTAGAATAACAGCCTGCGCCTCGAACGAGTAAGCCCTCGCGAGTCGATTGGATACATTTTGGGTGGGTTGGATTTTGCCGATTCGACGGGGGTATCGCCCGAGTAACCGAAACCGCCGCTGAATCTCACGCGAGAATTCTGGTAGAATCTAGCGGTCTCCAACCGGCTTTTGTTCCTCTCGTTTCGGCATTTGTCGCCGCCGGCAGCCAATCTTTGGTTTCGGAAGGGCTCGATCTCCTCGCGTTTCGATCGAGCCGTCAGGATCTCGCGTTGGACGACACCCCTCCCCTGCCCGAATTCCGATATCGGACGATCCGGCCCGGAGGCCGTCGACGCGTATATACATGACGCCGCGACCCGGCCTCTCACGCCCGTAGTGTGGAGCATTCATGGCATTCCTCATCGATCCCCCTCGTTCATCGAGCCTGCGACCCGCGCGACGCAAACGCGCGATCGCCATCGCCCTCGCGCTGATCTGCGCGATTCTGCCGCTCTCCGGCCAGGACCCGGACGCATCGCCGCTGAGCCCGCGCATCGCCAATTACCGCATCGACGTCGCGCTCGACGCCGAAAACCACAGCCTGAAAGGCCGCCAATTCCTGCTGTGGCACAACCAAACCGAGTTTCCCACCAGCGAACTCCAGTTCCATCTGTACATGAATGCCTTTCGCAACAACCTGTCGACCTACATGAAGGAATCGGGCATGCGCAGCCTGGGCGAGGATCCGGGCGCCTGGGGACACATCGACGTGACGGAGATCCGCGTCCAACCGGTGCCGCCACGCGTGACGCTCGAAGAGCGCGACGGTCTGGTGGAAGAGGTCCGTCCGGTGATTTCCCACTTCGATCAACCGCCGACCGCGGCCGACATGCCGGATGTGACGGACCGCATGAGTTTCATCTGGCCCGACGACGGCAACGTGCACGATCGCACGGTGATGCGCATTCCCCTGGCCGAACCGCTGGCACCGGGCGAATACGTCTGGGTCTACTGTACCTTCGACCTGCAATTGCCCGATCCCGCCCACGATCGCACCGGCGCGTTGGACGATTACTTCCTGGTGGCACAGTGGTTTCCCAAGATCGGCGTGTTCGAGAACGGCGCGTGGAACTGCCATCAGTTCCACGCGAACAGCGAGTTCTACGCCGATTTCGGCGTGTACGAGGTCGACATGACGGTTCCGGCTCACTTCGTTCTGGGCGCCAGCGGAGTGGAAGTCGAGGTCCGCCACAACAACGACGGCACCCGAACCCACGCCTACCGCGCCGAGGACGTTCACGATTTCGCGTGGACCACCAGTCCCGATTTCGAGGTGCATCACGACAAGCTGGGCGACATCTCGCTGCGGTTGTTGATCCAAAAGGAACACGCCTACCAGGCCCAGCGCCATCTGGACGTGGTCAGGAAGGGCTTGGCCCGCATTCAGGAACTACTGGGTCCCTACCCTTATGCCCAACTGACCGTGGTCGACCCCAAGCCCGGCGCCGGCGCCACCGGCGGCATGGAATACCCGACCCTGATCACGGCCGGCACCTCCTACGGCACGCCCAGCCGCATTCGGTTGATGGAAGCCACCATCGTTCACGAGCTGGCCCATCAGTATTTCTACGGCCTGCTGGCGTCCAACGAATTCACGGAAGTCTGGTTGGACGAAGGCTTTACGACCTACCTGGAATGCCGCGTCATGAAGGACGTGTACGGTTCCAAGGGCAGCACCATCGACTTGTGGGACCTGCGTGTCAACGAGTTGGACGTACGCCGACGCGGCTTCATCCTTCAGCCGGGCGGCGATCCCATGCTGCTACCGGTCTGGACATACAATTCGGTGCGAAGCTATGTGATCAACGCCTACAACAAACCGGCCTTGGCCCTGACGACGCTCGAACACTACCTGGGCACGGAAGTCATGGACGACCTGCTGCGCACCTACGTGGAGCGCTTCAAGTTTCGCCATCCCAAATCCGAGGATTTCGTGGCCTTGGCCGGCGAGGTCTCGGGCCAGGATCTGGGCTGGTTCTTCGACCAGTTGCTGCACACCAATCGGGTTTTGGATTACACCGTGATCCGGGTTCGCTCGCGACCGGCGCCCAAACCCGCCGGCCGCGACAGCGAGGCGGTGACCCTCGAAACCGGCAAGTACACCAACGAGGTGACCGTGCAGCGATTGGGCGATTTCGTCTTTCCCGTCAAGGTCCAGTTCATGTACGAGGACGGGGCCACCGAGATCGAACACTGGGCCGGCGACGAACCCTGGAAGAAATTCACCTTCGATTCGGAACAGCGGCTCACCGCGGCCAGGGTCGACCCCGACAACCAGATCCCGATGGACGCCAACCTCGTCAACAACAGCCGGCGCCGCCTGCCCGATCCCGAGCCGGCGGAGCGAGAAGCCACGCGCTGGCTGATGCGCTTCCAACTCCTGCTGGAACTGTTCGCCTGGTAACACCACCCTTTCACTGACAGGTACTTCATGCGAAAACCACATTTCATCGATTGCCTTCGACGCGCGTTGCCCGCCGTCCCGCGCTATCCGCGCACCCTGCTCACCCTGCTCTTCGCCAACCTGGTGGCCGCCCTGGTATGCCTGGCGCCGTTCTGGATGGCCTTCGAGTCCTACAGCAAGCGTCGCGTCGTGGGTGACGGCGGCCTGCTGGATCCCCATTTCCTGGTGGATTTTCTGTTCTACCGCCAAGGCTCCTGGGACCTGGCGAAGGGCATGCTGCCGATCTCGATCGGGCTGTACGCGTTGTTTTCGGTATTCCTCTCGGGGGGCGTCTTTTCGGTGCTGTTTCAGGGCCGCGGCGATCACGCCGCCCTGTTCTGGCGCGATGCCGGCCGTTTCTTCCCGAAATTCGTGATGCTGCTGGTCTGGTCGATTCCGCTGTTCGCGCTCGCGCCCCTCCTCCACGGCGGCGTGTTGCTGGCGCTGGAGGCGATCTACGGACCGGAGCTACCGGCCGCCGTGGAGTTCTACGGGGGCTGGGCCGCCCTGGCGCTGCCTGCGCTGGGCTGGCTGCTCTACCTGAGAGTCTTCGACTACGCGCGCATCTACATGGTCACCACCGGCCAGGCGCCCGCCAGTCTGGCCCTGTACGAGGGCGTGGTGTTCGTGGGCCGGCGTTTCTTTTCGGTCGTGGGCCTGGCGCTCTCGGTGGCGGTGGTCCTGGCCCTGTGGTTCTGGCTCTACGCCGAGGCACGCGGGTTCCTGCCCGAGTCCGGCTGGTTGCTGATCCTGCTCCAGCAGATCTGGATGTTGGGTCGCCAGGCCGCGCGACTGTGGCTGTACGACGCCGAGCTGCGGCTGTTCCGAAAACTGCGCACCCGCGCACCCTTGAAAGCGGTAGGCCTGCCGCCGCGAAGACGGCTGCCCGTCTGATGTGCTAGGATTGGCGCCAATCAGGTTCCTACCGAGTACCCATCCAAAATTCAATCGATTGCCACTCCCAAGGTGGATTGAGTGGGTGGGCACGGTATCGGAGATCAGGCGTCAGGCTTTGGCAAGATGCTCATTCGAAGGTAATTGGCTGAAACCCAATACCTGATCGTCGATAGCAGCTTTCATTGGAAACCTGACCGATCCAGGGTAGCCCTTTCAAGAACACCCTGTTTCTGGATGGACCTGAACCAATCTCCCCCGGCACCCGTCGGGTGCTTTTCTTCGGCGGTACGCCACGAACCGGCGTTGACCGAGGCTTCCCTTTTCGTCCGATCACCGAAGTTTTTTCATTCGCTCGCATAAATCCGTAGGACCGGTTGTTATTCAACCGGCACACCTCCGAGCTGGCTGTTTTCGAGGACAACATGCTTCTCATCGTGGAGAAAAATCCCAAGTTCATCGCGCTTCTCAAAGAGCACCTGAAACTGGACGGGCTCAGACCGGTGTTCGTCGATTCCTGCGACGACGCGATCTACTTGCTGCAAACCGCCGAGGTCGAGTTTCTCTTGGCCAACCTTTCGGTCGAAAAGGAGCTGAACCCGCTCCTGGCCCTCGAGAAGGCGGCTCAGGCCGCCGACATTCCGCGCCTCTTCCTGGAAAGCAACAAAACGCGCAGCCTGGCCTTCCACTTCAAGGTCGCCAGTGACACGGCCCCCATGCTCAAGCTGCCGGCCACCATCTCGCAACTCACCAAGCGCATGCTGCGCATCAAACACGGCGACGATCCGCTGATCGGGTGCAAGATCGGACCGAAGGGTCAGGAAGTCGAACTGATCCGCTGCCTCGGCGCCGGCGCCATGGGCACGGTCTACGAAGGGATGCAGGCGTCGTTACAGCGCCGCGTCGCCGTGAAATTCCTGAGTCGCGACTACCAAAAAAGCGATCCCGATGCCGCCCAGCGCTTTCAAAACGAAGCACGGGCCGTGGCGCAACTGCGCAGCAATCACATCGTCCAGATCTACTTCACCGGGGAATACCAGGAGCACGCCTATTCGGTGATGGAGTTTTTGGACGGGCCCTCGCTGGAGCAGTACCTCCGCAAGAAGAGTCCCCTGCGCGTGGGCGAGGGCTTGAGGCTGGCGCTTCAGGTGCTCCAGGGCCTCTCGGAAGCCCACCGCCATCGCCAGATCCACCGCGATGTGAAACCGGCCAACGTGATGCTCAACGCCAAGGGTGAGGCGGTCCTGCTGGATTTCGGCCTGGTACGCGGGGTGCGCGCCCAGGAGTTGACTCAGGCCGGCGCCCTGCTCGGCACGCCTCGCTACATGGCCCCGGAGCAGATCAACGGGCAACGCGGCGACCACCGCGCCGATATTTATTCGCTTGGCATCATGCTGTATGAAATGTTGTTGGGCGAACCGCCGTTCAAGGGGAAGGACCTGGTGAGCGTGCTCGTGAAGCACGTCAACCAACCCCTGCCGCGACCGGACGAATTGGGCCGCAAGCTGGACGGGACCCTGTTCTCGCTGGTCGAGCGCCTGTGCGCCAAGGATCCCGGGGAACGGTTCCAATCGGCGGATGCCGCCACCGATGCGATACGCGGTTACCTGGCCACCTACCAGGAGCACCTCAACCTGATTTCGTTTTCCGATCCACGCGAGGTCCGAAAACAATTGAACCCCTACTCGGCCTCCGCCATCGGCGGCGAAGGACAACTCACCACCCGAATCGGCGACGTACCGCCGGATCGGCAACATTCACTCGCGGTGTTCCAGGATTTGATTCGCCACCTGGGCGAAGGCGAACCTTCCTTGGGCGAGTTCGAATCGGCCACCCTGACCCTGCCCGGCAGCGACTGGACCCTGTTTCCCTACCGCGACGGCCTGGCCGGCTTGACCTCCGAAGCCGAAGGGGCGGACGAGAAACTGCGCCAGTACCATCCCGAGGTCCTGCGCAGCCTGCTCGACAGTCATCAACGTTCATGAGGCGCATCCATGGTTGATTTCGAACGATTCGAAACGATTCCCGGCTTCCGCTGGGGCCTCCACTTTCGACAGAACGGCGGCCTGCGTTGCAGCGAGAGTCGCCAATGCGGATCCAACAAGGCCAGTTGGGTGGAAAACCTCGACCGCATCCTGCAAACCTCTCCCCTTCCCCTCGAATCGGCCGACTTCAGCTTTCAGAACGGCCGGGTCTTCATGCGCGTCACCCAGCAGGGCGTGATCTTGCTCTTTTGCGACGTCAGCGTGAGGCGGTCCATCATTTCCATGGCCTTGGAGGAGTTGCTCGCGGAGGCGGATCTCTCCACCATCGTCACCGACAGCGACGGCGGTTTTCTGACCGAGACCACCAATGGGCGAAACGAGCCGCCGGCGGGTCGATCGCGGCACCGGGCCACCATCCAACCAGGTGCCACCTCCACGTCTTCCACGGCAGCAGGCGTGCGCAGCGGCGTCCAAGATCAGATCAGTCGCAAACCCCAGGGGCAGTCCTACGGCGGCACCTCGATTCACAGTCTCAGCCTGGATCCCACCCCGGTCCCCAAGGAAACCCTGGGAAGCCTGCTTTCCATGTACACCCGGTTTCTCGGCCCCCTCGCCCCGCGCCTGGCCCGGCGCACCGCCCAAAAAGCCGCCATCGATCTGGATGGACTTCAGGTCCGCCACTGGTCCCGCCTCCTGAACGCGCTCGCCGAGCAGATCGAAGACCCCGGCAAGCGCGACGCTTTCCTCGAAGAGGCGGTTCTCTTGCGCAAACAGTTCTGAAGATCTCGGTTTCCACACGCCTTCGATCATGAAAGGAGCCTCGATGAGCCTCACGATCAAGTTTTCTCTCTTCACTTCTTTCCTATGCCTCAGTGTGATTCTCGGAATCACCTACCTGTCCTACCGCATTTCCTACCGGGAACTGGAACAGTCGTTGGGAGAAAAGTTGGAGTCCATCGTGCGAACCGGGGCCGCGTCGATCGACGGCGATCTGCACGACCGGGTTCGGGGGCCCGAAGACGTCGAGGGCGAGGCCTTCACGACCCTACGCCAACAATTGCGCGACATCAAACGCGCAAACGAGTTGGAAACGGAAGTCTATACGTTCCGCCAAGAAGGGGAATCGCTGAAATTCGTGGTGATGACCAACGAAAAGCCGTTCGTGGGCGACACCTACGGCATCCGTCCCGAGATGCGGGTCACCCTCACCAAGGGCCAGCCCAACCACACCCTGCTGTACGAGGACTCCCACGGCCAATGGATCTCGGCCTACGCGCCGATCCTCGACAGCCAGGGCAACATTTCGGGCCTGCTGGAGGCCGACTACGAGGTCCACACCTTCTTCAGTCTGCTACGCGAGAAGTTCATTTACCTGATGATCAAGGCCCTGGCCTTCGCACTGGCCGCGGTGGCGGTCAGTTACCTGCTGGCGCTTTCAGTCACCCGCAAGTTGGTCTACCTCACCGACATCACCGAAAAGATCTCGCTCGGCAAGATGGACAAGCCGATCCAGATCGAGGGCCGCGACGAGGTGGCGCGGCTGGGCGAATCGCTGGAGCGCATGCGTGAGAGCCTGGTCATCGCCGCCAAGCTGATCGACTGAGCAAGGGTCGAAATCGATCATCGAGAGATCTAAAAGCCCGACTTATCTGCTTCGCTCTTGTTCCACTCAATCTTGCGAAGCGTTGATCGCTTCGAAGTGTCGGCCCAGCGGGCCAACTTACCGGGCATGGCATCGCTCTGAGTATGCGGGCACTGCCGAAACGAATTGCTTCGAACGGTTCATCGGGCCGATGAACCTACCGGGCATGACATCACTCTGAGTATGCGGGCACTGCCGAAACGAATTGCTTCGAACGGTTCATCGGGCCGATGAACCTACCGGGCATGACATCGCTCTGAGTATGCGGGCACTGCCGAAACGAATTGCTTCGAACGGTTCATCGGGCCGATGAACCCTACCGGGCATGACATCGCTCTGGGTATGCGGGCACTGCCGGGACGGATTGCTTCGAACGACTCAGGTGGCGTGCAGTTGCTGCTGGGCGTCGTGGCGCACCGTTCGGAACTGGTAGGGCTGGAAAAGCATCTGGAACTGGGCGCCGCGGTGTTTGCCCTCGCTGTCGGCGCTCATGGAACCGCCCATCGCTTCCATCGCCTTGGCGCAGTAATGTAGGCCGTAGCCGTGCCCGTACTTCTTGGTCGTGAAGCCGTGTTGGAAGATGTCGTCCATGTTTTCGATGCCGATGCCGGTATCGCTGATGCGGCAGAAGGGCTGGCCCTCCTCGTTCAGGCCCGTCTCGATGGTCAGGACTCGGGTCTCCGCCTGCTCCATGGCCTCGATCGCGTTCTTGATCAGGTTGACGAGGATGTGGACCAGGACCGCCTGGTGGGCCATGACCGGGGTGTCGCAGCGGAACTGTGATTTCAGTTCGACACCGTAGCCTTCCAGCATTTCCTTTTGGACCGCGATACTTTCCTCGACCGCCAGGTCGAGCTGAACCGGCAACAGGTTCTGATCTTCCTTGGCGTAGTACTGCTGGGTTTCGATGATGTCCTTCATCAAGGTAATTTTCTTCTCGGCGTTCTCCAGCTCGTCCAGCATGTCGTTGTTCTCTTTCTGGAGCAGGCTGCCCAGGTGCTGGTAGTAATCGACGAGCTGTTCGCCCTTGCCGGCCTGCTCGAACAGGTTGGCCAGGTTGACCTTGTTCTCTTCCAGGATGCGGTTGGCCTTGTGGAAGCCGTTGAGGCGCGAGTTGTTGATCACCTTGGAGATGTTCTTCATCGACACGTTCATGCTGTTGAGGATGTTGCCGATGTTGTGCAGCACGGAAGTGGCGAATTTGGCCTTGCCGGCGGCGCGGGCGTTTTCGCGCGCCTCGTCCTGGGCGGACCGCAACTGGCGGGTGGTCTGAAGCAGTTCGAGATGGGTGTGGACACGGGCGATCAACTCGGCACGGGACAGGGGCTTGGTGAGGTAATCGTTGGCGCCGGCCACCAAACCCGACACCAGGTCGCCGACCTGGTTCTTGGCGGTCAACAGCAACACCGGCAGTTCGTGGGGCCCGTAGAGCGAACGAATCTTGCGGCAGACCTGGATCCCCGAGACCTGCGGCATCATCACGTCGAGCAGGACCAGGTCGAAGCGGCGCCCTTCCTCGATGAGCTTGATGGCGTCTGCCCCCCGTTGTACGCGGGTGACCTGGAAATCTTTGAGGTGCTGTTCGAGGACGCGCAGGTTGACGGCGTCGTCGTCCACGGCCAGCAGGTGGAACGACTGCGGTTCCAGTTCCACCAGCCGTTGGCTGACCCGATCCAGATCCTCGTTGGGCGGCAGCGCCTCGAAGTCGGCGCTTTCGGTCATGGTGATCGGCTTGGCGATGGTGAACGTGAAGCCTTCGAGCGGTTCGGCATCGCGCTGGGAGAGCGGCAGGGTGAACCAGAAGGTGGTGCCCTCCCCTTCCTTGGAGCGAACGCCGATCTTGCCGCCATGCAGTTCGACCAGCTTGCGGGTGATGCTGAGCCCGAGACCGGTTCCGCCGTAATGGCGTTCTTCGGAACCGTCGGCCTGGTAGAAGGGTTCGAAGATGGTGTCCAGTTGCGTGTCGGCGATACCGCTGCCGGTATCGTTGACCGACAGGCGCATCCAATCGTCCTCCACGTAGGCGGCTACGGTGATGCTGCCCCGTTCGGTGAACTTGATGGCGTTGCCGACCAGGTTGATGAGGATCTGTTGCAGCCGGTACTCGTCGACGTGAATCGCGGGCACGCCCTTGGGCAGTTCGTTCACCAGGCGGACGTCCTTGCCGCCGAGCAGGGTTTCGGTCAGGCGGAAGGTCAGTTCGACCATCTCGTAGGGACTGATCGATTTGGGCACCAGCGAGAGGTCGTCGTTCTTGAGCTTCGAGAAATCCAACAAATCGTTGATCAAATTGGTCAGGCGCTGGCCGCTGTACAGCATCAGGCGCAGGTTCTGACGGGCTTCGACACTCAAGTTCTCGTCTTCGTTGTGCAGCAGGGTCTCGGTCAGGCCGATGATGGCGTTCAAGGGGGTGCGCAATTCGTGGGAGGTGTTGGCCAGGAACTCGTCCTTGAGCCGGTCGACCTTGCGCAGCTCGGCCACGAGCCGTTCCTGGGCCTGGGCCTCTTCGCGGCGGTGGCGATCCAGGTCGCGCAGTTCCTTCACGTGATTCAGGGTCTTGCGGATGGTGGCCATCACGTCGGAGTACTGAATCGGTTTGCTGATGAAATCGAAGGCGCCTTCGTTCATCGCCTTGCGAATGTTGATCATGTCGCCGTAGGCGGTCACCATGACCGTGGCCAGCAAAGGGTAGTTGGCGCGCAGTTGTTTCAGTAAGGTCAACCCATCCATGTCCGGCATGCGGATGTCGCTGAGCACCATGTCGAATTCGGGATCTTCGGCCAGCTTCTCCAGGGCCGCACGCCCGTTGTAGACGAATACGAACGAAAATTCCTTCCGACGAAGCTCCTTGCGAAACATCTGTCGGAAGAGTACTTCCAAATCGGGTTCGTCATCCGCGACCAATATGCGCGCAGGTCTGGTTTCTAGATCGAGCTTTTGTGGCACGGAACCACCCTGATCGTAAATATCAGCACTCATACCGGACTACCCGACCCCTCACCAACCTCTGTCGAGAGAGTAACTACCCATGGATAGGAAAAGACGTGTAAATGTACGCCTTTGCAAGCATTTTAATGAAGTCTACCAGATCTGGACAGGCAATGGAGTAGGAAAATGGCACAAAAGGGATTTTGGCGCACACCCTACGGGTTCCCTTGGCTCCATGAAAAAAAGCAGATATACGGATTTTTGTATCGAATACCGTAGAACCCAGACCAATATTTATCGAACGAATTCACGCGAACCCAGGGTCATGGGCTTTCGTCGCGAACCATGGGTTCCGATCGATGCGCGATGCTGCCATACGAAGATAACTCAGGGCCGACACGTTCTTTGCCGCGGCGTTCCAAGGTAAAAAATGACACACCGCGTCACGGCCGAATCCCTGGTTCCACGGAGGTTCTCCACGACCAATCTCACCCCCGCGAAAAAAAGCAAAAAAAAGAGTTGACAGCTATCGAGAGCCTGCCTCATGATACCGGCCAAGAAGATTACCCGAAGACCAAGTCACCGTCTTGGAGAAACTCAATGACCCTACATCACATCGTCGTCATTATCGTGGTCGTCATTATTAGCCTAAGCTCCTAGGCGCGGTCTTCTTCTACACCGATTCGGAACAAGCCCGCGCCACACAGAAGCGCGGGCTTTTTTAGTTTTAGCCCAACCATTTCGGAGTCGAGTCCCATGTTCACCGGCAACACCATCGACAACCTGGTATCCCTCGAAGGCACGAACGTTGTCGCCCCTGTCGTCGGTGTGTCCGTAATGATCGATGTCCTACTAGTCGTCCTAGTCGTCGTCATTATCGTGATTAGCAGCTTGGGGCCGCCCGGTTGAGCATCTTGCACAAACCGATCATCAAAAAGGCCCCGCACCCAAAAGGTTCGGGGCCTTTTTCGTTTGATTCCAACCCTTTCCCTTTCCCCCTAGAAGTTCCCCCATTCGTTCTCCCACCCATTCCCCAATGCCAGAGGAGGTTCATCCCATGACATCCCCCAATCCCCCCGACAGTAACGCCGAGGACGGCCCCGGGTCACCATCCCCCTTTCGTGACCGGACGCTGCCCAGCGATACCGTCAAGAAAGGCGTGGCTCGGGCACCGGCCCGAGCCATGCTGAAAGCCACCGGCCTGACCGACGAGGACCTGGCCAAACCCCTGGTGGCGATCGCCAATACCTGGACCGAGGTCACCCCCTGCAACGTCCACCTGCGCGAGCTGGCGGAACACGTGAAGGAAGGCGTTCGCGCCGCCGGCGGCACCCCGATCGAGTTCAACACGATCACGGTTTCCGACGGCATCACGATGGGCACGGAAGGCATGAAAGCGTCGCTGGTGAGTCGCGAAGTGGTGGCCGACAGCATCGAGCTGGTCACCCGCGGTCACTATTTCGATGCCGTCGTGGCCATCGCCGGCTGCGACAAGACCTTGCCCGGCACGGTCATGGCCCTGGCACGGCTCGACCTGCCCTCCCTGCTGCTGTACGGCGGTTCGATTCACCCCGGCCGCTGGCAGGGCAAGGACGTGACGGTCCAGGACGTGTTCGAGGGTGTCGGTGCCTGCCTGTCCGGCCGCATCACCGAAGACGAGCTGCGCGACCTGGAAAACCGGGCCTGTCCCGGTGCGGGCGCCTGCGGCGGTCAGTTCACCGCCAACACCATGGCCACGGCCCTCACGGTGCTGGGCATTTCCCCCATGGAGATCAGCGAAGTTCCCGCCACCGACAGCCGCAAACCGGCCGCGGCCCGCAAAGCCGGCGAACTGGTGATGCGCTGCCTGGCCGAAGATCTGCGTCCCTCCGACCTGATCACCCGTGAATCGCTGGCGAACGCGGTCACCTCGGTCTCGGCCACCGGCGGCTCGACCAACGCGGTACTGCACTTCCTGGCCATCGCCCGCGAGGCCGGCGTCCCCTTCACCCTGGACGACTTCGACCGCATCTCGGCCGAAACGCCGGTGATCGTCGATCTCAAACCCGGCGGTCGCTACACCGCGCCGGATTTGGAAAAAGCGGGCGGCACCCGTCTGGTTCTGAAGCGGTTGCGCGATGGTGGCCTGTTGATGGACGCGCCGACCGTCTCCGGCCTGTCGCTGTTCGAAGAAGCGGACCTGGCCCAGGAAACCGAGGAGCAACCGGTGGTGCGCACGCTGGCCGAACCGATCAAACCGCGCGGCGGATTCGCGATCCTCAAGGGCAATCTCGCCCCCGAGGGCTGCGTCATCAAGCTCTGCGGCCACGATCGCGTGCGCCACGAAGGCACCGCCCGGGTGTTCGAACTCGAGGAAGACGCCTTCAAGGCCATCTCGGCCGGCCGCATTCAGGCCGGTGACGTGGTGGTCATTCGCCACGTGGGTCCACGCGGCGGACCGGGCATGCCCGAAATGTTGGCGGTCACGGCGGCCCTCATCGGTGCCGGCCTCGGCGACACGGTCGCCCTGATCACCGACGGGCGCTTCAGCGGCGCCACGCACGGATTCATGATCGGCCACATCGCTCCCGAGGCGGCCGTGGGCGGTCCCATCGCCCTCCTTCGCGACGGCGATCCCATCGTCATCGATCTCTCCCAGCGCAGCTTGGACGTCCAAGCTGACCTGGAAACCCGGCGCGCGTCCTGGCAACCCCCCGCGCCAAATCAATCACGGGGTGTATTCGCCAAATACGCCCACAGCGTCCGCTCGGCATCCGAGGGGGCAATCACCGTGTGAGGCGCACGTCCGGCTGCGGCCCTTCCTCCGGCCGTGGACGGGAAACGCCTCTCGACTTCCCCAAGTGTCGGTCCTCTTTCGCGGGTGTCCTACAACCCGCACCCCATCTGACTTCCCATTACCCGATGAAGGATCAAGGAGCAAAGAACATGACCAAGATGTACCGTGAACAAGATGCCAAACCGCAGGTTCTGGAAGGAAAGAAACTAGCCGTCCTCGGTTACGGCAGCCAGGGCCGCGCCCACGCGCTCAACCTGCGCGAAAGCGGTTACCAAGTCGCGCTGGGCCTGCGACCCGGCGGCAAGTCCTGGCAGCGCGCCGAGGGGGACGGGTGGGAACCCGTTTCGCCAGGTGAAGCGGTCGTCGGCGCCGACCTTGTGGCGATCCTGGTACCCGACATGGCCCAGGCCAAACTCTACGAAGACTTCGTGGCTCCCAACCTGAAGCCCGGCGCCGCCCTGCTCTTCGCCCACGGATTCAACGTCCATTTCGGCCACATCGCGCCCCCCAAGGACACGGACGTCATCATGGTCGCCCCCAAGAGTCCCGGTGACCTGGTCCGCCGCCAGTACCAGGAAGGCCGCGGCGTCCCCTGCCTGGTCGCGGTTCACCAGAACCCCACCGGCGAGGCCTTCGACCGCGCGCTGGCCTATGCCCACGGCTTGGGCGGCACCCGTGCCGGTGTCCTGGAAACCAACTTCGCCGAGGAGACCGAGACCGACCTGTTCGGCGAACAGGCGGTGCTCTGCGGCGGCGTCACCGAACTGATCCGCTACGGCTACGAGACCCTGGTGGAAGCCGGCTACCAACCGGAAGCGGCCTACTTCGAATGCCTCCACGAACTGAAGCTGATCGTCGACCTGATCTACGAGGGCGGCTTCACCAAAATGCACGAGTTCGTCAGCGAAACCGCCAAATACGGCGATCTGACCCGCGGTCCGCGCGTCGTCGATCCCTCGGTCAAGGAGAACATGAAGGAAATCCTGACCGAAATCCAATCGGGCACCTTTGCCAAGGAATGGGCGGAAGAGAACAAGGCCGGTCTTCCCAAATACCGCGAGTTGTTGCAGAGCGATTTGGAGCACCCGATCGAAGAGGTCGGCCAACGCCTGCGCAACGCCATGTCCTGGATCCGCCCCCGTTTGGAGGAGGCTAAATGAATGGCGCTCAATTCGTGGTCAAAGCCTTGGAACGCGAAAACGTAGAGTTCGTGTTCGGCTATCCGGGCGGGGCGATCATGCCCGTCTACGATGCGCTGGTGGAGGCCAAGTTCAAACACGTGTTGGTGCGACACGAGCAAGGGGCGGCCCTGGCGGCCGATGGCTATGCGCGAGCGACCGGCAAGGTCGGCGTCTGCATGGCCACTTCCGGACCCGGCGCCACCAATCTGGTGACCGGCATCGCCAACGCCTTCATGGATTCGGTGCCGATCGTGGCCATCACCGGCCAGGTGCCCACCTTCTACATGGGCACCGACGCGTTTCAGGAAACCGACATGCTGGGCGTGACGATGCCGATCGTCAAGCACAGCTTCCTGCCCAAGACCGCCGAGGAACTGGTCTGGATGATTCCCGAGGCCTTTCGCCTGGCCCAATCCGGGCGACCCGGCCCGGTGCTGATCGACCTGCCCAAGGATCTCCAGATGGCCCAAATCGACGCGCCGCTCGTGGAGGCGCGCGAGCAACCGTCCGTCCCCGCCCCCGACGCCAGCGCGCTGCAAGCGGCCCTCGAACTGCTCGAGGAAAGCGAGCGGCCCCTGATCTACGCGGGCGGCGGCATCGGCATGGCCGAAGCGGTCGAGCCGTTCCGGCGCTTCGTGGAGACCACGCGAATTCCGGTGGTCACGACCCTCAAGGGGATCGGCGCCCTGCCAGGCGATCACGAACTCAACCTGGGCATGCTCGGCATGCACGGCCTGAAGGCCGCCAACATGTCGGTCCAGGAAGCGGACCTGCTGATCGTGGTGGGTGCGCGCCTGGACGACCGGGCGACCGGCAAGCTGGACTCGTTCGCCCCCCACGCCAAGCTGATCCACCTGGACATCGACCCGGCCGAGCTTGGCAAGCTGCGTCGTCCCGCGGTGTCGCTGCGCGGTGATCTGGCCGCCGGTCTGGCATCGTTGACGGTCCCCGTGGCGATCCGCTCCTGGCGCAAGACCTGCCTCGACCGCAAGGCCGCCCACGCCTGGGACTACAACGCACCCGGCGAGGGCATCTACGCGCCGCGCATGCTGCGCCGGCTCTCCGATACCTGTTCCGACAAGACCATCGTCAGTTGCGACGTGGGCCAGCACCAGATGTGGGTGGCCCAACACATCGAATTCCTCAACCCCTATCAGCATCTCACGAGCGGCGGCCTCGGCACCATGGGGTACGGCCTTCCCGGCGCCATCGGTGCCTGGCTGGGTCGTCCCGATCACGAAGTCATCGTGGTCAGTGGCGACGGCTCCATCATGATGAACATTCAAGAACTTGCCACGCTCAATCGCTACGGGATTCCGGTGAAGATCATCCTCTTCGACAACAGCCACCTGGGACTGGTTCGCCAGTGGCAGGAACTGTTCTTCGAGGAGCGCTTCAGCGAAGTGGAACTGGCCGACAATCCCGAATTCGTCCAAGTCGCCGCCTCCTTCGGAGTGCGCGGCATGAAAATCGAGCATCGCGATCAGGAACAAGAAGGACTCGAGGCCCTCTACAACGCCAAGGGTCCCTTCCTGCTCCACGTCGTCATCGATCCCAATACCAATGTATGGCCGCTGGTGCCCCCTGGAAAATCGAATGCCGAAATGATGGAAGGAGCGAAGTCATGAGGTTCTTTTTGCAGTTGAGTTTGCGCAACATGGAAGGTGGTTTGGAACGTGTCTTGGGCGTGGTTCGGTTTCGCGGATTTCGCGTGGTTGAAATGTCCGCCTACAGCAACCCGAATGGCGAGGATCTGGCCGTGACCCTCAAGGTCGAGAGCCAACGCGACGGCGAGAACCTCAAAAAACAATTGGACAAGTTGTTCGACGTGCGTCAGGTCGAGATGTTCACCACCACCCCGGTACCCACACCCGTTCACTCGGGTTACGGCATGCCGGTCGCGGCGGTGGGCTGAGGCCCGAGTCCCGCGATCGGTTCACGACCGACGGGTCACGGATTCGATGACATGACGGTTCATCGAAAATGGGACCATTCACCCTTCCCACCATGGGGAAGGGTGGATCCCCATCGAGCCTCGGTGTCCCCGAAACCCGGGCCCGATCATCGATCGCGCGAGCTCGATTCAGGTCGCCCCATCGGGCCGACATCGAAGGCATGCATCGAAGCGGTGTGAACGGTCCATATATATAATGTATGGATCCTCACATTTGCCTACCCGAAACGCGCGGTCCGCATGAAGGCCACTATTGCGGCCACGAACCGCTCGGCATCGCGCGAATCGGGTCCGACGAGTTTCCTTGATCCCAAAGGGCAGAGGGCGTTTTCGGCAGGGAACGGGGGTTCCCCGTCGGAGTCGCGCCCTCGTGCCTTTGCGGGAAGGGCGATTGCCACGGCCGCACGTCGCGGGTTCGGCTCCGCTGGAAGACCACGAGGCGGGGCGATGGGCACCGCCCGTCCAATCGAGTCTCACCGTTCACGACGACGAGTTGCCATTCATCCCCACGACGGCGCATCCCAGGTCCCTGCGCCACGCTCCGCGAAAACCCGATGCCCGACACCGCCAGGTCTCGGGCGGCACACCGATTCGCACGAATCGCCACCTCACGACGGACGACCACCAGCTTAAGGAGCCGACATGGGCGAGCCCGATTACCTACGCAGGATACTGGCTTCCAGGGTTTACGATGTGGCGCGGGTGACCCCGGTTCACGAGGTCCAAAATCTTTCCCGCCGCATGAACAACAGGATTCTGGTCAAACGGGAAGATTTGCAGCCCGTTTTTTCTTTCAAATTACGCGGCGCCTACAACAAAATCGCACTGCTCGACGAACAGGCCCGCGCGCGGGGCGTCATCGCGGCGTCCGCCGGCAACCACGCCCAGGGTGTGGCCTTGGCCGCGCAGAAGCTGGGCATCCGCGCCACGATCGTCATGCCGCGAACGACCCCCGCCATCAAGGTCACCGCCGTGCGGCGGTTCGGTGCCGAGGTCGCACTCCACGGCGACACCTTCGACGAGGCCGCAGCCCAGGCCCGCGACTTGGAGCGGCGCCACGGCTGGACCTTCATCCACCCCTACGACGACCCCGATGTCATCGCCGGTCAAGGCACCGTCGCCATGGAACTCCTGCAACAGGAGCCCAGCAGCCTGGAGGCGGTCTTCGTTCCCTGTGGCGGCGGCGGCCTGTTGGCCGGCATTGCGGCCTGCATCAAGCAGGTGCGCCCCGAGATCAAGGTCTTCGGCGTCGAAGCCGAGGAATCGGCCTGCCTCTACCACGCCCTCGAGGCCGGCGAACGGGTGGTCCTGCCCCACGTGGGCATTTTTGCCGACGGCGTCGCCGTCGCCCAGATCGGCGAGGAGACGTTCCGCATCGCCCGCACCTACGTCGACGGCGTCATTCGCGTGTCCACCGATGCCATCTGCGCCGCGATCAAGGACATCTACGACGACCTGCGCTGCATCGCCGAACCGGCCGGCGCCCTCGCCCTCGCCGGTCTCAAGCAGTACGCCGGCGAAAACCACCTGCGCCAGTCCAACCTGCTGGCGATTCTCAGCGGCGCCAACGTCAACTTCCACCGATTGCGCCACATCTCCGAACGCAGCGAATACGGAGAGCAGACCGAAGGTGTGTTCGCCGTGACCATCCCGGAGCGGCCGGGCAGCTTTCTGGCCTTTTGCGAGGCCCTCAATCACCGCAACATCACCGAATTCAACTACCGATTCGGCGACGCCGACGAGGCCCACATCTACGTGGGCGTGCAGTTGAACGAAGGCCCCTCGGAACGCCAACTCATCACCGAGGGCCTGAACCGCAGCGGCTACCGTTTGATCGACCTCAGCGACAACGAGGTGGCCAAATTGCATTTGCGCCACATGGTCGGCGGCCACGGCAAAGGCGCCGATCACGAGGTGTTGTTCCGCTTCCAGTTCCCGGAGCGACCCGGGGCACTGCTGCGCTTCTTAAACCAGCTCGGCGGCCGCTGGAACATCAGCCTGTTCCACTATCGCAATCACGGATCGGCCTACGGTCGCGTGCTGGCCGGTTTTCAGGTGCCGCCCAACGAGCGCACGGCCTTTCACCGGTTCCTCGACGACTTGGGCTATCCCTATTGGGAGGAGAGCGACAACCCCGCCTACCACCTGTTCCTCGCGCCGCAGGAGAAGAAAAGCGACAGCGAGGGCGCGACCTGTTCGAGCGCAGTGGCTTCGGGGGTGTGAGTTCCGGAGGATTTTTTTCACCACGGAGTCGCCGCCCAGGCCGGGGGCCCGGGTTTCAGGTGGGTAACTAATCGAAGCGAATCGTTTGGGAGTTCCCGCATTTGTGAGAGGGGCGTCGTTGCAGTAAGTTGGCCCGCCGGGCCGACATTTTTCGACGAACTCCCTGCACATTCGCCTTTTTAGGTTTTTATCTTTATCTTCGAGCTTTACAGAGTTTGTTACATAAGAGCCACGCACCAGCGGGCTAACCCGCTCGATTTCGAGAATGAAACAAGGCGAAGTGAGCTAGCATGGTGGTCCCGGCTGCCTGAGAGGGTTGTCATGCCAGGTAGGTGCGACCGCTGGTCGCACATTCCAAAGCTCCTGCTTCTATTGGTGCTTCGCTCTTTGGCGTCTCGCATCTGCGGAGTGTGGATCGCTTCGAAGTGTCGGCCGGGCCGGCCAACCTACTGCCGCGCCGATCCTCAAAGCATGCGGGAACTCTGATCATGGATCGCTTCGACAAGTTCATCCGGCGGGCTTACCGCCCCTGATGCCCCTACCTGGCACGACGAATCTCTCGGCATTCGGGGACACCAAGCAAGTTTGTTTCAAGAGAGTCCGCAGAGTTCGCGGAGATGGGCTGAGCCCCTGGCCCTTTGCCAGAAACCAGGTGTGCTGTTTCTTTCTCGAAATCGAGCTGGGTATGCCCGCTGGTTCGCGGCGCTTAGGTAACGAACTCTGTTAAGCTCGAAGGTAACGCTAAAAAGCGAAACAGGTGGATTTCCGGGGAGTTCGTCAATAAATGTCGGCCCAGCTCCCTGGGGGCGACTCTGTAGGTTTGAACTCTAACGGACCGCCTCACGGCGAATATCGAAAATAGCGCCGAACATCTTAATCGACACAAAATGTTTATTCGATATATCAGGATAATTCCGCAACAAGTGAAACATCTCGAATCATTTTTTTGGCACATTAATTTATCGGCATCGTTTGGCGGATGTACACCCGAGTAAATAGTAGAGGGAAACTCAAGAAAGTGGCGTTTTTTACTTGCCTTTGGACGGTTATGGGTCCGACAGATATGGTTCTCACCGTTCCGGTGTTTGCCGAACCGTTACCCAAATCGGGCTGTATCGACTCGAATCGCGCGAACCGGGATGAACAGGGGCTTCGCGAAGCCCCTCTTTAAACGCAACCCAACCGCGTTGACAAGCGGTTGTTTACAGGTTCGTTACACTTCATCGACCAGCCTGTTTGGCACGGTGGATGCTCTAGGGTAAAACGTCCCCGAACAACGTTGGCATTCAATGAGGTGTACCATGTATAACTTGAATAAAATCAGTGTATTGAAATTTGCATTCGCTCTTACGTCAATCGCGTTTTTCGCGTTCCCCGCCATGGCTGGCACCCTGGACGAGTACCCCGAGGTACGCGACACTCTGAACAACGACAACTTGGTCCTGAACAACTACTGGGGTTGTCTCAACGAAGGTTACAACTTGGGTGATATCGCCGTCGATCCCATGTACTACATCGTGGCGCCCGAGGGAGACCACGTGGCCTTCAACGTGACCATCACGCTCAGCAAGCACGTGGGTGGTGAATACTCGCTGCAAACCAACTACGTCCATATCAAGTGCACGGTCATGAACGACGGCAACGGCAACTTGAGCATCAACAGAATCGAGGTCGTGCGCAGCACGGTCTACTAACCGGTCCTTCTGTCCTCGCCACTTTATGTGAACGGTTTCTCACCGACATGTTTCTCTCCAAGCGAGGAGGTTCGCCATGATCACGAACGCCGTAAAAATTTTCGCCATCACCTTGCTGAGCCTGACTTCTTTGACCGCTTTCGCGGGAACCCTGGACGATTACCCCGAGGTTCGCGACTGCATGAACGACGACAACCTGCTGTTGACCAACTACTGGGGGTGTTTGAACGAGGGCTACGAGCTGGCCGAAATCGAAGTTCACCCGGTTTATTACTTCCTGCCGCCGGAAGGTGAGCACCTGGCCTACACGGTGGTCATCCCCATGTTCCGGCAGGAAGCCGGGCAAGAAGATCAGGGAACTGCAAACGTGCACATCACCTGCGATGTGCACGACGACGGGGAAGGCAACTTGCACATCGTCAAGCTCACCGTCACCCGCAGTATGGCCGAGTAGCTTCCGAAACGACGGAACCACTTGAACATAGAGAACCAGGACGTCGACAGACGACCACCAGGCGCCGCCTGAACCAGGGGTGAACATCTCACACCGAGATGGCCCACATACCGGCAACACGCCACAGGCGCCGAGCGAGCCCGAGATTCGATCTCGGGCTTTCGCTTTTTCGGGGTTCGGATCCCAGGGCCCCAATCGCATCGAAGTGCAATTGACATGGTGCGGCACATTTAGGTTCTTTATCGGGCTTCGATCTGCTATGGTAGCCCCAACATCAGGTTATCTCCGATCAGGGCATCCCATATCCACCACGTAAGGAGCATGAGATGTACCTGATCATGACACGTTCCCTCATATGCGCCGCAATCCTTTGCGGGACACCGCTGTTTTCGTTCGGCGAGTTCAGCGCAAACCTCGGGCTCACCGCGGACTACGTCTGGCGCGGTGAATCCCAAACCGATGAAGAGCCGGCCCTCCAGGGAGGCTTGGATTACGCCCTCGACCTCGGGTTTTATGTAGGTACCTGGGCTTCGAACGTGAAGTTCGGCGAAGATCGCGATGTAGAGGTCGACCTCTACGGAGGCTATGGTTACGAAGGGAAGAACGGATTCACCTTCGACGTGGGATACATTCGCTACGCGTTTCTCGATGGACCCGATGCGGAAGAAGTCTATTCGGGCATCGGCTATCGCTGGGCGACGGTGACCTACTACTACGATTACGACAACGAAAACAGTTATCTCGACGGCGAGCTGGCGTACGAGCTACCCCGCGATTTCGGAATCGCGTTTCACTACGGGTTGTTCGAATTCGACGCGGCCGAGGATCGAGAAGACTACAAGCTCGCCCTGAGCCGCTCGATGTGGTCCTTGGACTTCGAGTTGGCCTGGCACGACACGGATTGGGAAGGCCCGATCCACGACGGTCGTGTCACGATGTTGATCAGCAAGACTTGGTAACCCCAATGTGTCGTCCCCCAACGGCCCGCGTGTGTCCCTCCACACCACGGGCCACCTGAACCGACCTGGGCCGTGCACGTCCCCCCGACAGGCACGGCCCTTTTTGTGTCCAAGTACCCGGCAGCGCCCGCATCGAGCGTCGTCGGCCCCGTTCCCCTCACAAATAGACAGGCTTTCCGAACCCAGTCGCTTCGAAGAGTTCGGCGGGCCGCTGAACCTACCTGGCACGGCTACTCTCTCAGCATGCCGGAACATCTCGATTACGTTGCTTCGACTGAGCGCCCCTCAACGCCAGAAACGGCTCCGCGTACCGACTTTTCGGATCCCTCGAAGCACATTGGCAGGAAGGAACCGCAAGCCGAGCGACATCGACGCAACTCTTTGCCACCTGCGGGCATTGCCTACCAAGTTTCTTCGACGGACGGCGAAGGTTCAAGCGGGTACCGGATCTCCGATCAGGGACTCGGCAACACGGGCCCGCCCCTTGCCCTCGTTCGAAAAAAGCGGGGAAATGTGGTCCAGGCAGGCAATGCGCTCCCGGTACTCTCGCAAGTAGGTATCGCGCTGCCACTCTTCCAAATCGGACAGGCCCCAGGCGATGAACGGCGGCAGCACGTTGAAGCCGGCACGATGCAGCACGTCCTCCTGAACCGGTCGCAGAAACACTTCCAACTCGCGCTCACGGCCGGCGGGTGTCAGCGCATCGGTCGGCGTGGTCAGGGCCAACATGGCTTTTTTCGTAGGGCGATCGCTCTGAACCCGGTTGCGGTACCAGGTGGCCACCCGACAGCGCCATTGGCGCAAGGTCGCCGGCATCAGAAACCACCAGAGCGGGAACTGAAAGACCACGATGTCCGCCCAATCGAAGGGATCCATGCTGCCGAGCAGGGAATGGATCGCCGAAGGCTTCAGCGGTGGATTCTCCGAAAAAATGGGCGCGGTGTACAGGCGCGGATCCAAATCGGTGGACAACAAACCCGGGAAAAAACCACGGCGCGGCGGTCCGGCCATGGCCTCGTCGTGGAACCCGATCACGTTCACTTCATGACCCTGAGCCATCAGGGTTTCGACCGCGGTGTCTTTCATGCGCTCGTGAAATAGCTTGGATTCATGAGGCACACAAACCATCAGTACATTCACGGAACTCTCCTGGCCTTGCCGAACACGGCAGCTTGATATGAAACAGGTCTCTCTCCTGTCCTCGAAACAATCGGCTGAAACTCACGGGCGCAATGCGGGAAAGAAGAAAGGGCACGCCGGTGAAGCCGTCAGGACATCACGGGAGGACAGCGACGCGGAACAGCACTGGAGAAAGGAGGTACCACCTCGACGACCGTCCGACGAGGTCTTTTGCAGGAGCAAGACTGCCACACAGGTCCCGGCCAGGCAGTAAGGAAAATCACACCGAGATGCTACAGCGTGAAAATTAATCTCAACCAGAAAATTAACGCAAACAAACTATGTTGCCCAAACCCAAATCTCCCGATCGTCCCCAGCACCTTTCCCGCAGCTTACCTCATAAAATAACCAATTATCATCGAGCACGTTACAACGACTACGAAACCGAAAGGCGAAGCGCCGCGAAGGCCCTTTCTCGAACCGGGAGGGGAAGAGGCACGGGTCCGTTTCGACGCAACATTCGTATTTTTGGAGAAAAGTCACACTTTGCATAAAAAGGGGAAAGCGCCCGAACGAGGTGGGAAATCGCGCCATCCCTCCGACGCTTCCCATCGGAACGACGACGCTTACGGCATGGGAAAACGCGCGAGCAGGGCCTCGACAATCAGGAGGAACACTCGGCACATCACGGGAATCGAGACCGCCCACAGCAGGGTGGCCGGAGCCAATGCCGTCAGAAACCGCCGCCGCGACACCCCCGAGTGGCCCAGGGCGAAACATCCCAACATGCGCATACCGATCTGGAAACGCAGCACGAACACGGCGATTCGCGGATACCGCCCGAGGAAATCGCTGGTTTTTTGGGCCCAATGACGGATCCGCGCATAGCGTGCCAATACCGATTGGCCATTGCGGACACCCAGTTCAAAAAATAGCCAATCGCCGAGAAAGGCGCCGATCCAGGCCGGCCCGATCAGCCAGGACCAGTGGATTTCCTCGCTCGCGAAGTACATCACTCCCAAGATCGAGAACTCGCCTTCCAGAAAGGTACCGAACAAAACCAAAACCAACCATACCCACGACATCGACCGGGCACCTCTTTTCTCGTATTCCGATGCGTCGTCGCGCGCCGGTGACCGCGACCGAGGGATCGATGGCGCCAGTGGTGACACAGGTTCCAAAGCGCTTCGGCCGCCTTTCAAAAGACGTTGATTTCAGGTAGCATAGCCGAAACTCGACGATCTTTCCCAAAAGACGTGCAATCTTCGAGGCAGGCTGACCATGATCCCGAACCGCATGGAAAAAGTGACCGTTTTGCTCGATCAAGTGTGGTCCCAAGGCATATTGACACCCGTCGATACGCTTTTGGCCCCCAACTACACCATCAAACACGACCCCGGCGATCCCTGGGCCGGCCACATTTTGGACCACGCCCAATACAAGGAGCGCGTTGTCCAATCGCGCGCCCCCTTCCCCGACCAGCGTTTCGACATCCGCGAAATGGTGGAAGCCGACGACCACGTAGTCGTCGCCTGGCACTGGCACGGTACCCACCGCGGCCAAATCCACGGGTTTGCGCCCACGGGTAACGTGCTGACCACCACCGGCATGACCCTCTACTATTTCGAAGGCGACCGCATCAGCGCCCACTGGCAGGAAGTGGATCGCCTCGGCCTGTACCAACAACTCGCCGTTTGATTCGAATCCGACCGGGAACGAAGAAGCGAGTCGATCCGAAGGCGCACACGTCGGATTGCAAGGAAACCACCTGCCGAAAGTCCGGTTCCGGGTTAAAATAGGACCTCGCATACGAGAAACCAATGTTTTCGAATCGAGTTCTTCATGGTCTGTACCTCTATTCTCGGAAGGGCATCTTGGATGGTGATCGCGACATGTCACACCGATGCCAATCCAAATCGGTCGGCACACAACCGATAGAGGTCATGAGTCGTGGTGTTTGAACCTGCGTCATTTTCCACATCACACCGCGTCCAGGCCAGCACGCCACAGGGGATTGCATGGAATCATTTATCGCGAGACAACCGATTTTCGATCGCAACCAAAACGTCTTCGGTTACGAACTCCTTTTTCGCAGCAGCCTGGCGAACTATTTCGATGGCAGCAATCAGGACAAGGCCGCCTCGAGCGTCATCGCCGACAGCACCATCGTCTTTGGGTTCGACACGCTCACCAGCGGGAAACGCGCCTTCATCAACCTGACCAAGGACACCCTGATCAACTACGCCGGGCTCCTTCCCAAGGACCACACGGTCCTGGAGATCCTCGAAACGGTCGAACCGGACCAGGAAGTGATCGAGGCGGTCAAACAACTCAAGAAAAACGGCTACATGTTCGCTTTGGACGATTTCATCTACAACCCCATCTGGGAGCCCCTGATCGAAGTCGCCGACATCATCAAGATCGACTTCCTGGCCTCGGGTCCCGAGGAGCGCCAGGCCCTGGTTCAACGCCTCAAACCCATGGAAAAGCGCCTCTTGGCCGAGAAAGTGGAAACCCAGGAAGAGTTTCAGCAGGCCCTGGCCATGGGCTTCGACCTGTTTCAGGGCTTTTTCTTCGCAAAGCCGGTCATCCTCACCAAACGCGGCATGTCCGGTTCCAAGGTGAGCAACCTCCAAATTCTCCGAGCCATCAACAAACCCGGTTTGAACTACCGCGAAATCGAAGACATCATCAAGACCGACCTCACGCTTTCCTACAAGCTGATGAGCTACATCAACTCGGCCTTCTTCGGCCTGCAGACCGAGATCCGCTCCATCAAACACGCATTGGTCCTGATGGGCGAGCGGGAGATCCGCAAGTGGGCCACGTTGCTCGCCTTGAGTACCATGACCGAGGACAAACCGGCCGAATTACTGAAGAACGGCGCCACGCGAGCCCGCATGTGCGAACTGCTGGCCAAGAAATGCGGCCAGGGCGACAAGAGCGCCGACTACTTCCTCATGGGCCTGTTCTCCATCATCGACGCCATCATGGATAAGAACCTGGCGGAAATCCTGAAAGACATCCCCATCGCCCGCGACATCAAAAACGCCTTGATGCGCGTGGCCCGCAATCCCTTTCGCATGGTCCTCGAAATCGTGCTCGCCTACGAGAAGGGTGAATTCGCCGGTATCCAGCGCTACGCGGCGCGGGTCAACCTGCGCGAGACCGAGATCCCCAAGGCCTACATGGAAGCGGTGGAGTGGGCCCAGCAACTGCACTCCATGTGAGCCGGGAGCGCAGACCGGATCGCCAGGGCTTCGCATGCTGCGGGTATAAAAAAAGCCGGCCAAGGTGGCCGGCAATGAGGGTTTGTGACTGATCTAAGTCAAGGAAAATCAAAGGGCAATCGATAGGACGACGGACACTAGTTGGACTGCAGGATGTAGGGCGAAAGGGTCATGCGGGCGTTGCCGCTGGCACCGTAGTAGTCGGTGTAGCGCTGGCCCTTTTCGATGGTGTAGTAGACATCCAGGTAGTCGTCGTCGTTGGAGAACCAGTGAGAGGGCATGGCGCGAATGATTTCACCGGCCAGGTTCACCAAACCGGAGTAGGGTGCGCTCTCGGGGAAGACGCGCATGACTTCGGCGACCGCGTTGATCAACTGAACCACCAGATCCTGGTAGTTGGTGTTGTCATCGTGCTCCATCAGGACGATGTTGGCCGCGGCATAGCGGTACTGGTCCCAGAAAATGAGAATTTGGTTGGGGTAGTAGTTCTTGCCGTCCTTGTCCAGGTAGGGCATGTCGACGGCTTGGATGTTGGCTCTCAGGTCGTCGGGGTGCACGCCGTTGACCAGCGCGTACACTTCGGCGTTGCCGGAAATCCAAGGCTCTTGGTCGTCGTTCAGGTGAACCTTGTCCAGTTTGTGGGTGTCGACCCCGGCCTTGCTCTGCACGGTGGCGGGCACTTCGGCCTGCAGACCGGCGGCACGGAAGGCGTCGTTCATGTAGGCGAGGCCGGCTCTCAGGTCTTCGCGGGAATCGATGCCCACCACCAGCACGGGCTGGGCGGGTGCGTTGACGACGTCGAGAAGATGGAGGTTGCCGGCGGTGTCGAAGGCTTCGATGGCGGTCCACTCGGCATCGTCACCGGCAGGTTGGTAGGCCACGAGATACTCGCTGCTGGCCTGGAGATGGCTGGTGGCCGGGGCGACGAGGCGCAGGGACAGCAGTTCTTGGGTGTAGGATTCGATGCCTTTGGCCTGGCGGATCTGGAGATCGAGGGAGGCCAATTCAGAAGCCAGGTCGGCGGCGCCCTTGGCCTGGAAAATTTGGGCGTAATCGTTGATCAAGGTCACCAGGGGAGCCTGATCCCGCTTGGCATCGATGCGGCTTTCCATGAACTTGCGGAACTGGGTGTCTTTCAGTTGAACGGCGACACGCTGAGCCAGGTCGCGTTTGTGAACGTGAAGTTCGGAAAGATCGAGCACGGGGACACGTTGATCGGAAACAGGAATACGATTGGCAGCAAATGCAGGCACGAGTAAACAGGAAGCCAAAAAGACGTAAAGAAGGCGTCGAAACATCATATTCTCCTCTGTGATGGTGTTAACGGATAGAGCCAAGTGCGGGGTGCTCGGCTAAATAGCGTTTTTTAATGTATTTACGCAAATATTGAACGAGGCTTCATTCTTATTGATCGCAACGTGAGAGTCAACAACTTTTGCCGGACCAGTAAAACTTCAGTAAACAATGTCACACTTTTTCCTTTCCAATCACTTTATTGCAAATCGCGCACAATTCCGATTGGCGCGAAATCCTAGAATTGGAATCTTGCGCAAAACGACGAGAAAGTACCGAGAGCCAACTCTCGCCCGGGCTTTCGCTACATTATTAATATGCGGTGAGAGGTTTCGTGTTCGGCATGCGCGATTGCGGTCCCGGTCTGGGGGATTGCACTCTCGGCATGCGGGAACTCCTCGGTCCCTCGCTTCGAACGGTCGGGCCGGCGGCCCAACTTACTGCCATCTCGGCTCTCTCGGCATGCGGGCACTCCTCGGTCCCTCGCTTCGAAAGGTCGGGCCGGCGGCCCAACTTACTGCCATTTCGCCACTCTCGGCATGCGGGCACTCCTCGGTCCCTCGCTTCGAAAGGTCGGGCCGGCGGCCCAACTTACTGCCATTTCGCCACTCTCGACATGCGGGCACTCCTCGGTCCCTCGCTTCGAAAGGTCGGGCCGGCGGCCCAACTTACTGCCATTTCGCCACTCTCGGCATGCGGGCGCCCCTCGGTCCCTCGCTTCGAAGGGTCGGGCCGGCGGCCCAACTTACTGCCATTTCGGCTCTCTCGGCATGCGGGCACTCCTCGGTCCCTCGCTTCGAAAGGTCGGGCCGGCGGCCCAACTTACTGCCTTCCCGGCTCTCTCGACATGCGGGTACTTCTGGGTCATTTGGTCCGTAACGTCAGGTGGTACAAGGCATTGAGTTTCCGGTGCCAGTCCGGTGCTCGACCGGGTTTCGCCTCGCTCGCGTTCTGCGGTGGCCAGCCGTTGCCCGCTGGGCTAGAATAGTCCGTTTAAGGTTTTAATTGATTTCCGGATCGGATATGCTTTTCAGCACAAACAGCTACGATTACCAAGGAACATTCATTCTCTCCGAATCGAGAGATCGAGAAGTGACCGCCGCGGACAGGTTTCCGCGAACAGTGACTTTCTGCTCTCCCTTCCGCACATTCAGACGCCACGAAACCCGTCGAAATGATCGCGGCTCGCGCTCGAAATACCTGCCAAATGTCGGGACGGCGCGGCGGAACGAAAAAATCGTGCGTCCGACGTGATGGACGCACTCTGTAAGGATGAGGCAAATGACAGACGCAAAAGGATTTAGTTGCTACATCATCGGTCAAAACCGCCTGTTGATCGAATGCGCGGAAATCCTGTTGAAAAAAGGGCATGAAATACGCGGCATCATTTCCGCCACGGACGCCATCATCGGTTGGGCACAACACCACGATGTGCCCATCCTCGATCCGGCTTCCGATTACGAGTCCGAGATCACCAAACGGCCCTTCGACTACTTCTTCAGCATCACCCATCTCGCCATGCTGCCGGACAACGTCATTCAAGCGCCCAGTAAAGCGGCCATCAACTTCCACGACGGTCCCCTGCCCGACTACGCCGGACTGAACACGCCGGCCTGGGCCCTGATCAACGGCGAACAGCGCTACGGCATTTCCTGGCACCTGATCTCCTCCGGCGTGGATACCGGCGACATCCTGAAGCAGAAGATGTTCGACGTAGTTCCCCGCGAAACCTCGCTGTCCATCAACACCAAATGTTTCGAAACGGCCATGGAGGCCTTCTCCGAACTCGCGGACGAATTGGTGGCGGGCACCGAAACCCGCACCCCGCAGGATCTCGCCGGACGCCGCGTCTTCAAGCGCAGCGATCGCCCACCCGCGGCCTGTACCATCGATTGGCAGAAAGACGCCACCTCCCTGGAAAACTTCGTACGCGCCCTGTTCTTCGGCCCCTACGAGAACCCGATCGGCTCGCCCAAAATCACGAAAGACGGCAAAATCTTTCTGGTGACCCGCGCCCGCGCGCTCGACGAAGAGGCGGACGAGGATCCGGGCATCATCGCCGAGGTGAGCGACGACCACATCCACGTCTGCACCGGCGAAGGCCTGCTGAGCCTGATGGGTTTCACCCGGACCTGCGGCACGGAAGTCAGCGTCAAGGAAGTGGTCGAAGCCCTGGATCTGGACGAGGGCGAGAGCCTGGACGTGCTGGATCAGGCCACCGCGGATCGACTCACCGCCCACGCCGAAGTCCTGGCCAAGTCCGAGCCGTTCTGGGTCCGCCGCCTGGGCCGGCTGGAACCGATCGAGATTCCCTACGCCTCCGCCGACACGGTTCGAGAAGCGGCGAGCTACGGCGACGCACCGATCGCCGTCCCCCAATCGTTCCGCGATCGCTTCGATGCGGCCGGGCTGGGCGATGCCATGGTCACCGCGGCCGCCGCCTACCTGTCGCGCATCGGCGGTAAGGACCTGTTCCACATCGCCTACACCGATCCGGCCATGGCCAAGGCACGCGAAGGCTTCGAACACCTGGCCGCCGAACGCGTCCCGCTGCGCGCCAAGCTCAGCCCCTCCAGCGGCTTCGGCAAGGCCCAGACGACGCTCGCCAAGGAGTTGGCGAAAGTACGCAGCCGCGGCTCCTGGCTGGGCGACATCATGGCCCGCTACCCGGAACTGCACCAGCGCCCCGAGCTGCTGACCGGTAAGCTGGTCCCCGTCAGCATCGAAGTCCGCGATCCGGGCGAGACGGTCGAACCGGCACCGGGCACCCAACTCGCCTTCGTGATCTCGCCCGACGGCCAAACCTGCCGCTGCATCTACGACACCAACGCCCTGTCCAGCGGCGCCATGAACATGCTCCAGAAGCAGTTCGCCAACTTCCTCGACAACGCGGCCGCCAACCCCGAACAGCCGCTGGCCGAACTGGACATCCTGTCCCCCGAGGAACGGCGCCAAATTCTGCAGGACTTCAACCAGACGGCGGTCGATCTGGGCCCCGACATCTGCGTCCACCAACTCTTCGAAGAACAGGCCGCCCGTCACCCCGACAAGACCGCGGTCGTCTTCGAAGGCGAGGAAGTCACCTACGGCGAGCTGAACCGACGCGCCAACCTGTTGGCCCACCACCTGCGCGGCCAGGGCATCGGCCCCGACAAACTGGTGGGCATCAGCGTGGAGCGTTCGGTCAACCTGATGGTCGCCATCATGGGTACCTTGAAAGCGGGCGGCGCCTACGTGCCGTTGGATCCCGACTACCCGACCGATCGCCTGGCCTACATGATCGAGGATTCCGAAATCCCGGTTCTGATCACCCAGGACAGCCTGCTGCACGACCTGCCTCAACACAGCGCCCTCACGGTGCGCATCGACGGCGAATGGCCGATCATCGAACAGGGCTCCGAAGAGAATCCGGACAGCGGCGTCACCGGTAGTCACATGTCCTACGTAATCTACACTTCGGGCTCCACCGGAAAACCCAAGGGCGTCATGGTCGAGCACCGCAACGTGGTGAACTTCTTCCACGGCATGGACAGCCGCATCCCCCACGAAAACGGCGGCACTTGGCTGGCGGTGACCAGCCTGTCCTTCGACATCTCGGTCCTGGAGCTGTTCTGGACCCTGGCCCGCGGCTTCAAGCTGGTGGTCTACCTGGATCGCGCCCGCAACGCCGCCCCCGTCTCGGCCAAGATCGCCGGCAAGGGCATGGACATCGGCCTCTTCTACTGGGGCAACGACGACGGGCCCGGCCACCAGAAGTACAAGCTGCTGCTGGAAGGCGCCCGCTTCGCCGACGAAAACGGGTTCAGCTCCGTTTCGACACCGGAACGTCACTTCCACGCCTTCGGGGGCCCCTACCCCAACCCGGCCGTCACCGGCGCCGCCGTCGCGGCCGTCACCAAGCGCGTCGACATCCGCTCCGGCAGTTGCGTGCTGCCGCTGCACCACCCGATCCGCGTGGCCGAGGAATGGGCCGTGCTGGACAATCTCTCCAACGGACGGGTCGGTCTGGCCTTCGCCTCCGGTTGGCAGCCGGACGACTTCGTCCTGCGCCCCGAGAACTACAAAGAGTTCAAAAAGAAGATGTTCGAGAACATCGAGGTCGTTCGGAAGTTGTGGCGCGGTGAAGCGGTCGACTTCGAAGGCGGCCTGGGCAACCAGGTTCCGGTGGTCACCCAACCGCGACCGGTTCAAAAAGAACTGCCCTTCTGGATCACCACCGCGGGCAACCCCGACACCTACCGCCTGGCCGCACGCGCCGGCGGCAACATTCTCACCCACCTTCTCGGCCAGAGTGTCGAGGAGGTCGCCGAAAAGATCCGCATCTACCGCGACGAGCTGAAAGCCTGCGGGCGCGATCCCAAATCCGGCAAGGTCACCCTGATGCTGCACACCTTCGTCGGCGATGACGACGACGAGGTATTCGAGCTGGTACGCAAGCCGATGAAAGAGTACCTGGGCAGCTCGGTCAGCCTGGTCAAGAATTACGCCTGGGCCTTCCCGGCTTTCAAGCGTCCGGAAGGTCAGGAGGGCGGCGCCCTCAACGACATCGACCTGGGTGGTTTGGACGAAGCCGAAATGGACGGCGTTCTGGAGTTCGCGTTCGAGCGTTACTTCGAGACCAGCGGCCTGTTCGGCACGCCCGAGCGCTGCATGGAGATGATCAACCGGCTCAAGGAGATCGGCGTCGACGAGATCGCGGCCCTGATCGACTTCGGCATTCCCACGGAACAGGTCCAGGGCATGCTGCCACGCCTCAAGGAGGTGCTGGACCTGGCCAACGCCAACGTGGGCACGGGCGACGGCAACGACTATTCCCTGGCGGCCCAAATCCGGCGCCACCAGGTCACCCACATGCAGTGCACGCCGTCCATGGCGCGCATGATGTTGATGCACGACGAGACCCGCGAGGCGATCGGCACCATCCAGCACATGATGGTCGGCGGCGAGGCCTTCCCGGTCGCCCTGGCCGAAGAACTGACCGACCTGGTCAAGGGTTCCGTGACCAACATGTACGGTCCCACCGAAACCACCATCTGGTCTTCCACCCAATCGGTCGAACCCGGCCTGTCGTCGATCCCGATCGGTACGCCGATCGCCAACACCCAGCTCTACGTGCTGGACGGCCACGGTCAACCGGTTCCGGCCGGTGTACCGGGCGAGTTGTTCATCGGCGGGCACGGCGTGGTGCGCGGATACCTGAAGCGCCCCCAACTGACGAGCGAGCGCTTCGTGGCCAACCCCTTCGTGGAGGACCGTCAGGCCCGCATGTACCGCACCGGCGACCTGGCGCGCTGGCGCGAGGACGGCGTGCTCGAGTTCCTGGGCCGCATCGACCACCAAGTCAAGATTCGCGGCTACCGCATCGAGCTGGGCGAGATCGAAACCGTGCTCAACAGCCACGCGGGCGTCGTCGAGGGTGTGGTCATCGCCCGCGAGGACACACCGGGCGACCAGCGCCTGGTGGCCTACTACACCTCGCACGAGCCGGCCCCGGACGAAGGCGAGCTGCGCGGCCTGATGCGCGCGAAGCTGCCCGAGTACATGGTCCCCTCGCTGCTCGTCGAGATGGACGCGCTGCCGCACACCCCCAACAAGAAGATCGACCGCAAGGCCCTGCCCGCACCGGAGTCGCTGGAGAAGAAGTCGAAAGCCGAGTTCGTCGCACCCGAGAGCGAGCTGGAGACCAAGGTCGCCGAAATCTGGCAGGAGACCCTGGGCGTCGACAAGGTGGGCACCGAGGACAACTTCTTCGACATCGGCGGCCATTCGCTGCTGGTCGTCCGCATGCACCGCATGATGCGCGAGCGCCTGGCCGACGTGTCGGTCCAACTGACCGACCTCTATCGGTTCCCGACCATCAAATCGCTGGTCAACTTCCTGAACAGCGACGGCACCAGCGAAAACGTGGCGAAGAGCGCCGATCGCGCCGCCCGCCGTCGCGAGCGCATGCAGCGTCGTCGCCGGCGTCGCTGAGCGAATCAAGCGCAGGCCCGGCAGACACGCATGCAGCCGGGCTCGCGATCATCCCCAAACACTGAGGCGGGCAGGCCCCGATTGGGCCTCCCGCCTTTTTTGGTTGATTTTCGCTTGCAGGGCTTCCCCAGGGTCACCGTTCACGGATCGGCCGGGTTTTCGAGGCGGGATCAGGACTCTTCGTCCCGGGAACGCAGGGGAATGCCAGGATCCGCAGAACCTGGACGAGACCACGGCAGGCCCCGATGTTCGAGGCTTCCCTTCCCGGCTTTGGCGATTCCGGGCTTCCCGGTTTTTGTGTCACCGACGGTAGGCCGAGCCCATGCACGAGACCAACCGCGTCTCAGTCGCCGTAGATCTTCGTGTCCATCATGAACGCCAGCCAGGCGAAGGCGAAGTCGTTGCCGTGCGCGATCGGCTTCAGGGACTTGCCCTTCATCGGGCCCGCGATCGCGGTGCCGGTGATATCCCATTCGCTCTTGGTCTGGGCATCGACGAACAGCCCGTCACGATAGGAGAATTTCAACACCTTGCCGTCTACTTCGGGATCGAACACACCGGTGGCGCCGATGTCCTCCGAAGCGGCGATCTCCTTTTTATCCAGGGCCGAAGCCGCACCCTCGGCATGAAAGACGACAATCTTGCGCTTGGCGATCTTGTCGTGAATCACGCGCTTTTGGCGGGTTCGGCTGTAGGGGTAGGCCTTGGCCTTTTTGCCGATTTTCACGGTGATCACGCGCTCCATCGGCGGTAAACGCTCGTCGAGCGCGTCTTTGAAGAGAAAGGGCTTGCGGTCCGTCTCGTCGTAATCGACGTAGGGATTCTGACCGTAGGCGCGATCGTGGCCTGTCTCGCGCGACAGGACCTTGCCCTGGGGATGCGCCTTCCGGAACTGGGCGAACCCGATCAATTGGCTGGGGACCACATCCAGGAACTTGCCGGCGTGGGTGCCCACCAGGCCTTCGCCGGTGAATTGTTGCCATAACGATTCGGTTTGGCGGTCGTACATCACCAGATCCGATTTGCGCAAAAAGCCGGACACGCCGAAGTCGAGCACCGCGCCTTCGAAGCGGCGGTCGAACACCGCGGTGGCGTTGCAGAGCGGGCAAAAAGTCACCGACACGGGGGTACCCCCGACCGTATCGTTCACGATTTCGTGCCACATGAGGATTTGCAGCGGGTAGGCCCGCGCGTCGTCACCGACCTTCAGGGCGATCACGGGATCTTTGGCATCGAGCCACGCGGCCGCATCGGAGACGGTGACGAACACGGGATCGTCGATCGGGGGAATGCCGTCTTTGCCGGGGCCGCCGGCGAGCAATTCGCCGAGATCGATTTCGGATTTGGTGAGGTCGGTCTTCCAGGTCTGGAGAATTTTCACGGGGTCGGGTCGCTTCTTCTTTTGGGCGAACGCATGTGGGGCCATCGTCAGGCAGAGACACACTGCGACGATGCGCGTGATTTGGGCCAGCATCACGAAAACTCCTTGAGTGAGGTATCTAAGGTTATTAAAAGAAATGACATCAGCATAACACCCAGGGAACGCCAATACTTCCCCCGCATGCGCCAAAAACCGAACGGGACGGATGGCAGGAAATACCGGATGCTTGGATGCGCATTGTCCACCATCAACCGCATGCTTGGATGTTCGTCGTCCCGGATCAACCCCATGCTTGGTTGTTCGTTGTTCGCGGCCAACCGCATGCTTGGATGTTCGTCGTCCGGAATCAACCCCATGCTTGGTTGATCGTTGCCCGTGGCCAACCGCATGCTTGGTTGTTCGTCGTCCGGGGTCAACCGCATGCTTGGATGTTCGTCGTCCCGGATCAACCGCATGCTTGGTTCTTCGTCGTCCCGGATCAACCGCATGCTTGGTTGATCGTTGCTCGTGGCCAACCGCATGCTTGGATGTTCGTCGTCCGGAATCAACCGCATGCTTGGTTCTTCGTCGTCCCGGATCAACCGCATGCTTCGTTAATCGTTGTTCGCGGCCAACTGCATGCTTGGTTGATCGTTGCTCGTGGCCAACCGCATGCTTGGATGTTCGTCGTCCGGGATCAACCCCATGCTTGGTTGATCGTTGCCCGTGGCCAACCGCATGCTTGGTTGTTCGTTGTCCGGGATCAACCGCATGCTTGGTTGATCGTTGCTCGTGGCCAATCCTGAAGGGATGGCCGACCTCATGTTTGGACCACAAATAATTTAAAACGCGGGCCTCTGGCCCGCCACCAGCAGGGACCCTGTAAGGGTCACACATTACAGCGAAGGGTTAAGGAGGCGGCGCCGACGCAACCCTGGTTGTTTGGAGTGCCCGAACCCCAGCCCTGGAGGGGCGGAACTACCAAGCGCCTCCCGGAGTTCCCGTCACCTCCGTGGAGCCCTTCGCGGAATTTCCGTCACCTCCGTGGAGCCCTTCGCCGAATTTCCGTCAAGTCCGTGGAGCCCTTCGCGGAGCCGCCCCTTCAGGGCTGGGGTCCGGGAACCTCGAACAACCAGGGTTACGGTGCCTTGGCGGCACCTCACCCTTCGCTGTACTGTGTCGTCCCTTCAGGACGCCCGCTGGTGGCGTGCCTTCGGCACGCATTTTTATTTAACGTTGATCCAAACATGGGTTTGGCCATCCCTCCAGGATTGGCCCGGGACACCGCCCGTCCAATGATGGGTCAAGAAGGAACGTTGGCCATCCCTCCAGGATTGGCCCGGGACACCGCCCGTCCAATGATGGGTCAAGAAGGAACGTTGGCCATCCCTCCAGGATTGGCCCGGGACACCGCCCGTCCAATGATGGGTCGAGAAGGAACGTTGGCCATCCCTTCCGGATTCGCCCGGGACGACCCACATCCATCCATGGATTCATGGATGGGAAACGTTGGCCACCCCTTCAGGATTCGCCCGGGACGACCCACATCCATCCATGGATTCATGGGTGGGAACCGTTGGCCATCCCTTCAGGATTCGCCCGGGGCGCCGCCCATCATGGATCGATTACCGGGGAACGTTCCAGCCCCCCGGAATTCGATCATCTTGATTGGTACCTGTCGGACAGCGCCTCGTTCAGATGCGGCCTTCGGCCTCCTGGATGCACCGACGCAGCTTGGTCGCCAGAATCCGCACGTTCGGCTCCAACACCATGCTGTCGTGGTTACCCGGCACTTCGAACACTTCCAGTTCGCCCACGTGCGGCGTCCACAGGTTGTCCTCGAAGACGTATTCCATCTCCGAACTGACGTAGCGGTCGTCGCCCACCGGATAGCATTTGTCCAGCTTGGGCCGGAACAACTTGACCGGCCCCGTATAGTCCTTCAGGTCGTATTTCTCCAGCGACCGGTAGAAGGCGGCCTCGATATCCTGGCTGTGGAACGCGACCTGGGGCGTCTCCTCTTCGACCTCTTCGCCCATACGCCGCCGGATCTTCTTCAACTCCCAGGCATAGCGTTCCTCGGCCCATTCGCGCAAATGGGCGAAGCCGCGCTGCTTGAGCTTAATCAGGTGGATCTTGCGCCGGTCGGTTTTGGTCAGGTAGGGGCGCTTGGGGATCGGCGTGTCCAGCATGACCAGCAGACTCACCTCTTCACCCTGCTCGCGGAGCTGCTGGGCCATCTCGTAGGCCGTGATGCCGCCGCCGCTGAATCCGCCGATGAAATAAGGTCCCTTGGGCTGCACGGTGCGCACCTCGGCAAGGTAATCGCGCGCCATCTCCTCGAAATTCTCGTGGGGCTGGTCACCGCCGTAGAGGCCGCGTGCCTGCAGTCCGAAGAACTTGCGATCGGTGCCGATCAAATGCGCCAAATGTCTCAGATTCAATACGTTGCCGAACATGCCGGCAACCAGGAAAAACGGCGTTCGGTCGCCGCCCTTGCCCTGGTGCATGGCCACCAGGTGGGTGTAGCGACGCTTGCGCGATTCGCTCTCGGCCGATGTGCTCGCGGCCTGATCTCCCTCGGCCGCAGCCTGATCGCCCACCGCATCGCGGATCATGTCCGCGCAGCCCTCGATCGTGGGCGCCTCGAACAGGACCGAAATGGGGTACTCCACCTGATAGGCCTTCTTGATTTTGGCGAACAGCCGGACGGCGATCAACGAGTGGCCGCCGAGGTCGAAGAAACTGTCCTTGATGCCGATGTTGTTGACACCCAACAGTTCTTCCCAGATACCCGCCAAGGTCTTTTCAATCTCGTCACGGGGTTCGACGTACTCGCTCGAGAGCTCGGGTCGGTCGAATTTGGTCGACTCGTCGGCCTCTTCCTGTTCGCGAGTGGATTCCTCGGTCTGCTGGATCAGCTTGTGCAGATCCAGCGAACTGAAGATCACCTGGGGTGTGGCCTCGGCCTCCAGGATGTGGGCCAGGGCGCGGGTGCCCTCCTCGGGCAAAATCCCCTGGCCGAGGTTGTGCCGGAACATCTTCTCCGCGGGCGAGAGCTGGCGCTCGCCTTCGTCGTTGTGCTGGACCTCGAACTCCAATTCGGATGCGGAAGGCGGCTTGGCCACCGCGAAATCCGGTCCGCCGTCCAGCTTCTTGATGCTGAATTGCTCCACTTCCAGCAGGACCTTGCCCTGCTCGTCGGTAATCGTGATGTCGAAGGTCGCCGTCTCGCCCTCGGCCCGGTTGCGGCCGTGGTTGCGCATCCAACTGTACACCAGGCGCGGCAGGGGCCCGCGAATGCGCACACTCTTGTAGTTGACGGGAACCCAAAGCTGATCGGTGCCCTCGTAGCCTTCGATCAGGTCCATCGCGTATCCGGTCGCCAGATCCAACAATGCCGGGTGAAGCTGGTAGTCGGCCTGCTCGGCCTCGAACGCTTTTGGCAACTGCAGCTTGGCGATCGCCTCGCCGTCGCCGTAATCGGCGGTCTGCAGTACGCGCCAACGCGAACCGAACTGCATGAAGCGCTCCTGACCGGTGCGGAACCCGTCGGGATCCGCTTGGTGCTTTTGGGTGCAGCGCGCCCGTATCGCCTCCAGATCGACCGGATCCACGGCCGGCGAGGCGTAGGGAATCAAGCGGGCCTGGGCATGGGTTTCCCAGCCGATGCGGCCGTCGTCGAACACGCGCTTGCTCTGCACGTCGAACAACAGTTCGTCCTCGTCCGGGCGCATGCGCACGCGCATGTCCTTCTGCTCGTCGTCGGCGACGTAGAAGGGACGGAAGAAGTAGAGGTCGGCGATTTCGTAGGAATTCCGCTCGCCGCGCTCGACCAGCGCGGCCCGCGCCATTTCCAGGTACCCGGTACCGACCACGATCGCGTGGCCTTTCAGGGTCCGGTGCTGATCCAGAACCCACTGATTCTTGGTGGTGTAGGTGGCGCGCAACACCGAGATGCCGTGCTCGTCGGTTTCGCGGGTGTCGAACAGCGGGTGTTTGGCCGGCGCCAGGTCGCCGGAGGGCTCTTCACCACCCTGCATGCGCCCGGCGGCGTCGGCGGCCATGCCGACCTCGCCCCAGACGCCCCAGTTGATCGCGACCGTGTTGCGGTTGGGCAACGAGGCCCGGCTCTGGGCGTAACTGTTGAGAAAGGCGTTGGCGGCCACGTAATCGATCTGACCGGCCGGCGAGATCACACTACTGGTAGAGGAGAACAACACCATGAAATCCAGCTCGCGATCGCGGAACAACTCATCCAACATCAGCGTTCCGTGGATTTTGGGCGTGAACACATCCTCGATGTCGGACTGGGTCTTGAGCTGGATGAGATCGTCCTTGAGTACACCGGCCGTGTGCAGCACCCCGTCGATCGACCCGAACTGACGCTCGGCCTCTTCCACCACCTCGCGCATGGCGTCGATGTCGGTGACGTCGGCGACGCCCAGTTCCACCTCGGCGCCCAACTCTTCCAGGTGCCGAATCTTGGCGATGCGCTGGTGGGTGCGGTGGGTTTCCGGAGTGCTATCCAGCCAATGATCCCATTCCGAACGAGGCGGCAACGGGCTGCGGCTCATCAACACCAACTTGGCCTTGGCGTGCTCGGCCAGGTACTGGGCCATGACCAGGCCCAAACCGCCGAGACCGCCGGTGATCAGATAGGCGCCGCCGGCCTTGATGCGGTTGGGGACGCCCTTGACCTTGCGTGGCGCATTGCGATCGTAGTGCAACTCCCAACGGGTCTGACCGCGATAGGCACACAGGTGGTTGCCCGGTTCGGCCAGCAACTCGTCTTCCACCAGCGCCGCCAGGCGGTCGAGGCGGTAGGCCTCGGGAAACCGCTTGCGCCCGAAACTGAGCTGATCGATTTGGGGCAGTTCCACATCGACCGTGGCACAGGTGATTTCGGGGAATTCGCGGGGAATGACCTTGGCGGGACCCAACAGCGTGGCTTTTTCGGGATAGGGCAGGTCTTCCTCACCTACTTGAACGGTGCCGTTGGTGAGCACCACCATGTGCATCGGACCCGGCACGTTCTCGTTGGCGAACGCCTTGGCCAGGAAGAACAGGCTGTAGAAGCCGCGCTCCTGGTTGCGGTGGAAAAAGCTGGACCCCGGCCGGAACGATTCCTCGGCGGTCAACATCCAGCAGTGGGCGATGCGGTGCGGAGTCTTGCCGTTGTTGACCAGATCGCGCAGCAGGTCTTCGTATTCCTTGAGGCCGTGTTCCGGCGACAGCAGATACTCGTTGGGCGAAATCTTGTAGTAGGCGTCGCCCTCGCGCACGGTGACCGCTTCGTGGCCGTTGGCGTGCAGGAATGCCACGAGTCGCTTGCCGATGCCGGCATCGTCCAGAAAGACCAGCCAGGTGTAGGTCTGGTCTTCCGAGGAAGGAATCGGCCGGCGCTTTTTCCAGGCCGGCTGATAGTACCAATCCTCTTCCTTCCTCATTTTGTAGAGCATGTGGGCTGCGTCGTCTTCGGCGAGCTTGATCTTGCCGGGCTCGATGAAGAAGCGCTGGTGGCGGAAGGCGTAGGTGGGCAGCGAAACCCGATGGCGGAACTCGTCGCCGAAGATCTGCTTGAGATCGATGTCGAAACCCGCGGCCCAGAGCCGGCCGCGCGCGGCCAGCAGAAAGGCCCGGTCGTCGACGAGATCGCGCGGGTGACGCAGCGTGTGGAGCAGGTTGCTGGTCGGCGTAATGCCCGAATGTTGCTTGACCAACGAGACCAGGGTCCGCCCGGGTCCCACTTCCAGAAAGACGCGGTTCTTTTCCTCGAGCAGGATGGTGACCCCCTCGGCAAAGTGGACCGTGTTGCGCAGGTGACCGACCCAGTAGTCGGGACTGGTGGCTTCCTGGTCGGTGATCCAGGTACCGCTGCCGTTGGACACGAAGGGAATCTTGGGCGGATTGAGCTTGATGGAGCGCAGGTATTCGCCGAAGGGCAGGAGAATGTTCTCCAGCATGCGCGAGTGGGCGGCGATGTCGATCGGCACGCGACGGGCCTCGATCTCGCGCGCTTCAAGGTCGCGCAGCAAGGCGTCCAACGGTTCGGAGGGGCCGCTGACCACGCAGAACTCGGGACTGTTGATGGTGGCCAGGTCCAGGTCGGGGTGGTCGTTCAGAATCTCCCTGACCCTCTCCGGCGCGAGCCCCACGCTGATCATGCCGCCGCGCGGTACGGTTTCGAAGAGCTGGCCGCGCAGGGTCACCAGGCCCAGCGCATCCTTGAACGAGAAGACACCGGCCACGCAGGCGGCCGTGTTTTCGCCCAAGCTGTGGCCGATCAATGCCTTGGGTTCCACGCCCTGGTCGATCCAGTATTGGGTCAGGGCGTATTGCACGATGAAAATCAGCGGTAGCTGGACGGCCGGTCGCTGGAGCACCGTGTCCACTTCTTCGTCGCGACCCGCCTCGGCGAAAAACAGGTCCCGCGGATCCCAGTCGACACCATCCAGCTTGGCCAGGAGCTTGAGGCCGCGATCCACGTGTTTCTTGAAGACCGGCTCGGCTTCGTAGAGATCGCGGCCCATGCGCGGGTATTGGCAGCCGCCACCGGCGTACATGAACACCAGCGAGGGGGTACCGGATTCAACCGTGTGGGTGAACAGGCGGCGCGTGTCGCCGGACGCCAGTAACTCGGCCGCCTCGGCGGCATCGCGCACGGCCACCACGCGGCGGGTATCGAACGCACGCCGCCCGGTCAGGAGCGTGTAACACACATCGGCCATGTCCAGGTCGGGATGGGCCCGCAGGTGGGCCGCCAGGCGCTTGCCGTAATCGTCCAGGGCCGCGCGGTTGCGGGCCGACAGGGTGATCAGGTGGAAGGGGGCATCGTGGGGATCGGTGGGATCCCGTTCGGGCGCCTCTTCGACGATGGCGAAGGCGTTGGTGCCGCCGACACCGAGGCTGTTGATGCCGGCACGACGGGGCGTGTCGCCTTCCTTCCAGGGGTTGAGCTGGTGGTTCACGTAAAAGGGACTGCTTTCGAAATCGATCTGGGGGTTGGGCGCCTCCCAGTTCAGGCTGGGCGGCAGCTTGCGGCCCTGTAGGGCCAGGCTGGTCTTGATCAGGCTGGCCACGCCGGCGGCCGTATCCAGGTGACCGATATTGGTCTTCACCGAGCCGATGCCGCAGAAGCCCTTGCGTTTGGTGGTCTGGCGAAAGGCCTGGGTCAGCGCGGATACCTCGATCGGGTCGCCCATGGGCGTGCCGGTTCCGTGGCACTCTACATAATTGATGGTATCGGCCTCGAGGTTGGCGACAGCCAGGGCCTCGGCGATGGCCGCCGCCTGGCCGTCCACACTGGGCGCAAGGTACCCGACCTTGGCCGAACCGTCGTTGTTGATCGCCGAGCCCTTGATCACGGCATAGATGTGGTCGCCGTCGTCGAGCGCATCGTCCAGCCGCCGCAACACCACGACGCCCGCGCCGCTGCCGAACACCGTCCCCTTGGAGCGGTGGTCGAAGGCGCGGCAGTGGCCGTCCGGCGAGAGAATCTCGTTCTCCTTGAAGTAGTAGCCGCGACGATGGGGCATGTCGATCGTCACGCCGCCGGCCAGAGCCAAATCGGTTTCGCCGTTGAGCAGGTTCTGGCAGGCCGTGTGGACGGCCACCAGCGAGGTGGAACAGGCGGTCTGGACGTTGATGCTGGGACCGGTCAGGTTGAAACAGTAGGAAACCCGCGTGGAAAGAAAATCTTTGTCGTTGCCGGTGTGGCGCAGCAGGAACATGCCCACGTTGTCCACCAGGTCGGGATTCGTGAGCAGGTTGAACATAAAATAACTGCCCATGCCGCAACCGGCGTACACCCCGATGGAGCCGTCGTAGGTTTCGGGCAGGTGGCCGGCATCTTCCATCGCCTCCCAGGCACACTCCAGAAAATTGCGATGCTGGGGATCCATGATGGCCGCTTCTTTGGGGCTGAACCCGAAAAACTCCGCATCGAACTGCTCCATGTCCTGAAGCACGGCGCAGCGTTTCACGTAGTTGGGATGTTTCAGCGTTTCGGCCGAGACGCCCTCGGCCAACAACTGCTCGTCGGTCAGCGGAAGGATCGATTCCACGCCGTTCTGCAAATTGTGCCAGTACTCGTGAATGTTGCGCGCGCCTGGGAAACGGCAGGCCATGCCGACGATGGCGATATCGTTTTCGCCGCCTTCCTGGCCGTCGCCATTGCGTTCTTCCTCGTCGTAGTCCCGTTCAGTCATGGTTCAGTCCTCGTAACGCGAATGTGTGTGGGGAAAACCCGAAAGGGGGAGGGGTAGCGTCGAATAAAAGCAAGATCATAGCACCCAAAAATCAGCCCCGGAACCTGCCGGATGACGAAAAAGAGGGTTCCGGTAAAAAGGACGGCTCATCGGGGATCGGGGAACGATTGAGGCAAAAAATACCATGATTCGATTCAAAGAAAATGGGAAATCACGCCTGGTGAACGGCATTTTTGCGCCGCATCTCGGCACAGCCGAGAACTCGAAAGCGAGCGGAAAGGGGCCGTACCCGACCACAGGAAACTTGCCGCACCTCGGCATACCCGCTACAATGGAATCATGTTCCATCTAACCCCGAGACTCTTCGCTCTGGAATTCACGTTCAACCGGCCTCTCCTTCGACCCCGACACACCGGCCGGATGCCCGCTGGGGCTTCCATCCATTCCGATTCCTCCTGCATCTCCCCTTCGAACTCTGGACCTCGTCTCGGGCGGATTGCGAATGCGATCCGCGAAACTCAGTCATGAAGGTGATCCCATGAGAGACTTACAGGGAAAACAGGCTCTAGTAACCGGAAGTGCGCAAGGTATCGGGCTCCAAATTGCCAAACGGCTGGGCGAAGCCGGGGCCCACTTGGTCCTCACCGACATCAACCGCGCCAAACTGGACGAGGCCGCCGAAGAGCTGCGCGGCTTGGGCTACGAGGCGGCGGCCTTCGAAATGGACGTGACGGATTACGAATCGGTCACCGCCGCGCGCGACAAGATTCTGCGCGAAGCGGGACCCATCCACATCTTGGTCAACAACGCGGGCGTGGTGTTCGGCGGTTCCTTTTTGGATGTGGACATGTCGAAACACGAATTGACCTACAAGGTCAACACCATGGGCCTTGCCGCGGTGTGCCACGCCTTTCTACCCGGCATGATCGAACAGGAACAGGCCCACCTGGTGAACATCGCCAGTGCCTCGGGCCTGGTGGGCCTGCCCTTCGGCGCCACCTACGCCTCCAGCAAATGGTCGGTGATCGGCCTTTCGGAGTCGCTGCGGCTCGAACTGAAGCACCTGGGCAAGGAACACGTCAAGGTCACCACGGTCTGTCCCAGCTACGTCAAGACCGGCATGTTCGAAGGCGTCCGGGCCCCGATGCTGACGCCGTTCCTCACCCCGGAACAGTTGGCCGACAAGGTCTACGAAGCGGTACGCGACGATCAGATCTTCGTGCTCGAGCCCTTCATGGTGAAGCTGATCCCCTTCCTCAAGGGCGTCTTCCCCACGTTCGTCACCGACGTGCTCAGCGACATGCTCGGCGCCTCATCCAGCATGACCTCGTGGAAGGGTCACCAGAAGAAGGCGACCCATCGTCCGCAACTGCGCGCCGTGCCCAAGCAGGTTTCCTAAACGCGCTGATCGGGACCTTCGATCGAAGTGGCCATCTCGAGCGTTTCCGCATTTCTCGGAGAGGCGTCGCGCAGGACGTGTCGGTGCTGCACGACGTCTCCATCTCCAGGCGAACGCTGCCGAAACGAACCCCGTTCGCAGTGCCCGCATGCCGAGAGGGGCGTCGTGGTTGTAGGTTGGCCGGCCCGGCCGACGTTTCGAAGCGACGAGCATGGGGGTGCCCGCATGTAGAGAGGGGCGTCGTGGAGGTTGGCCGGCCCGGCCGACGTTTCGAAGCGACGAGCATGGGGGTGCCCGCATGTAGAGAGGGGCGTCGTGGAGGTTGGCCGGCCCGGCCGACGTTTCGAAGCGACGAGCATGGGGGTGCCCGCATGTAGAGAGGGGCGTCGTGGAGGTTGGCCGGCACTGCCTGCATTGGCCACTTCGGTTTGGAGGCCTTCCGCATCGAGATGGGCTTCGCTCTTGAATTAACGTTTTATTCCAAGTAGATTGCTTCGATTGGTGGAGCTGGCAGCTCCACCTACAGGCCCATCGACTCTCTCGTGATGCGGGAACTTTCCCCAGCGGTTCTTCGATCGGGAAAGCCGAAGCCGCTCAGGCGTCTTCGGCTTCGGCTTCGGCTTCGGCTTCGGCTCCAGCGTTCGCATCCGGGTCGGATCCGGCCATAAAGGCTTCCAACGCATCGAATCGGGATTCCCAGAACTTCTTGTAGTAGGCGATCAGCTCGGTGGCCGCCGACAGTGCTTCGGTCTTGAGGTTGCACCGATAGATCCGGCCCTCTTTCTCTTTGCTGATCAGGCCGGCCCGCTCCAGGATCTTGAGGTGCTTGGAGATCGCAGGCAGGGACATGTTGTGCGGCTCGGCCAGCTCGGAGACCGTACAGGTCTTGCGGCTGACCGCCAGCAGGATCGAACGCCGGGTTCGATCGGAAAGCGCTGAAAAAATGCGGTCCAGTTGTTCCTCTTGCGCTTCGGTTCGCTGCAGTTCTTCCAATAGTGAGTTCCTCGAGTTCGATGAAAGGGTGGTCTGGTTTCGGAGCACCGTCGATTCGGCGGCCGTACACCCGCGCGAAAGGCATTCGGTGGAGAGGGTGACGGCCAACGGCCGGCCCTCTCGCGGGGCGTCACATGGCCTTGTTCTGGAGGATATGTTGCCACATACCGTCGCGCCCTTCGATGCTTGCCTTGATATGGGGCCGCTCCATGAGCACGGGTCGCAGGTTCCGCCAGCCGGACAGCGCGTCGAGCGGGTTCGGCCGATCGTAGAGTTCGGCCAACTTTTCCACCAGGTCCAGCGAGACCAAGGCGATCAGATCGGCGTGACTGAGATGCTTGCCGGCGATGTAGGGATCGAAGACGCATACCTGAGCGAGGTACTGAACCCCTTCGTTCACCTGCGTGAAACCGGCATCGGTGACCGCTTGGTCCTCGGGTGCGCCGAAAAAGCCGGTCGGTACCAAGCTGCCGGCGGCACCGTTCACGTAGTGGGTGAGGAACTGGTGGATCTGCATGGCCCGACCGGCAACCATGGGCTCCTGCGGGAACAGGGCGGGATTGGGCTGTTGGGCTTCGGCGTAGGCCACGATGGCCAGGGACTCGCTGAGCACACCCGCTTCCGTTTCCATACAGGGAATCTTGCCGACGGGCGACATGGCCAAAAATCCCGAGGTTTTTTCATTGGGATGTTGGGGAACTTCTTCGAACGGCATGTTTTTCTCGAGCAGCGCCAATTTGGCGAAGTTGTAATAGCTGCTGGCGAACACGCCGTAGAGCTTCAGGGTCATGACTTTACCTCCTCACCGGATTCGCGACCGGCGTTTTGAAAGAAACGATCTAAATTGGTCAAGCAACCGGTCCAGCCCTGCTCGTGGAGACGCTGTTGCTCCGGTTCCTGGAATTGGGAATGGACCAAGGTCAGCAGGGTTCGCTCACCAATGGATTCGAAAGTCACCGAAACCAGCGTATCGGTGGCGACATGCGAGTTCCAGGTGAAGGAGATATGGCGCTGATCGACGATCTCGCGGTAGTGACCGTGATGGACGTATTCGCCGTCCTTGGCGATCATGCGCAGCTCATAAGCACCGCCTGGCCGGAAATCGAGGGTCGCCTCACAACGCATCTCGCCGGGGAAGAACCATTGACGCATGAACTGGGGATCGCTCCAGGCTTGGAAGACGCGGGCGACCGGCGCATCGATGGTGCGGGTCAGGGTCAGTGAAGACATGATTACTCCTTTGAAAGAACAGGTCTGGCAAAGAAATGCAAAAAGCTTAACCTTTCGGTTAAGTATAAAGCACTCCCCCGTCCCGTCAACCAAAAACTTAACCAAAGGGTTAATCTTTTCTCAAACGAGTTCCCCCGAATTTCTCCATTTCATTTAACTCACTCATATTCAACAATTTGTCCAAAAAAACAAATCAAGACCGAGCCCACCACGGATCCAATGGACTCGATTTCGGACGGTGAAACGCAAAAGGCCTGGCAAGGAAACCCTCCTCGGGGACTTCCTTGCCAGGCCTCTTTTTGGATCTTTTTCGCGATCTTGGGACTTCCCCGGATCAGGCTTCCTCGTAACCGCTTTGGAACCCGCCACCGAGAAAGAAAAGGACGGCGCCGAGTACGATCAGCCCGGATCGGATCAGCCAGCCGATCCCCTCTCCCCAGGCATCGATCCAGGCAAGGATGATGAACTCCATCTGGAGAAAGTAAAGAATGACGGAGCCCACGCCAAAGAACATCAAGGTCTTTCCAATTTCACGCATGTTTTCACCACTCGAAAAAATTTCGGTCATAGAGCAACCTGACCCATTGAATCACACAGACACCAAAAAGACAAAATAAAAACAATTTATTTTCGTCAATCAAACCCCTTAAAAGAGTCTATAAACACATCAACAGACCCAACAAAGGCGTCTTGGTCGTTATCTGAGAGGAACACATTCCTCCGCGACTCCCCCAGACAACCCATCGCACCAACAGTAACGGGACTTCGTTTTTCCCAAGGCAACCGAAGTCGCGCGTTGCCGAGGTCGCGGTGGGCCCTCGGCGCCCCCCATACCGACGCGACCTTCATGGACCCTGCACCGCTGTTGGCCCCATCCGGTGCCCATCGAGAAACAGGGTTTTTCTAAAAATGCACCTCTGAATCGGCAGGGTTGCCAACCCCAACCGGTATCGGCAGTCAGGTATCAGGTGTCAGCTCATAGCCTTTGCACGATGATCTTGCCAAGACCGGACTCCCGATACCTGACCGCGTGCCCATCCAGCCGGACCGCTCGGGAAGTAGAAATGATTTCGTTACCGGATGGGCACGATCGAGATGTCGCCCCGCCGCGATCGAAGATTGTTTCGCTGCCGCCCGGACACTAAATTAAAGACAACTACCCAGTGTGTCAGCAACAACATCGAGTCGCGAAACCCGTGTGACCCAATGGCTTTGCGCGGGCATTCCCGTCTCAGGGCCAGGGTCCGTCCAAGGGAGGCAGGCGATGAAGGTAACGCGCATTTCATGGATATTGATGTGGTGTGTCTCGAGTTGGGGCTGGTCGCAGCAAGTGGCGGACGAGACCCGCTTGGTGTTCCCCTGGGTTTCACACAACAATCAGTTTTCGAGCGTCGTGTTCGTCACCAACCTGGGCTTGTCGGAAGTGACGATCACCCTTACCGCCTATCGCGGCCAGAACGCGAGCGATTCGGTGCGGGAAGCCACCACGACCCGTACCATTCCCGCTCGAGGGTTCCTGGAAGAGGAAGCGAACGCCCTGTTCCCTCAACTGGGTATCGGTTCGGGGTTCACCATCCTGCTGGAGGCGGCGGCATCCGACATCGAGGGCGGCTGGGTGACCTACAATCTCACGACCGTGACCGGCAAGTCACCTTCGCAGGGCCGCGCCATTCCCATCCACGAGCTCACCGACAGCCGGCAAGTGGGTACGGGCCGCGAGATGCTGTTCCCCTACCTGCCCGTGCTCGAGGGGTCGATCTCGGCGCCGGCCATCGTCAACGTGGGCGATACGGCCGTCGATGTCACGCTCCACCTGTTCACGCGCGAGGGCACCCAGCTTCCGTCGGTCACCGTGCAAAACCTGGAGCCGTTACGTCCCCACGCGGTCCTGGCCAACGACCTGGCGGGCGGCCAACCCACATCCAATCTGCAGATCATCGCCGAAGGCCCCCAGGGTAGTTTCCTCACCGGGGTCTCGTTCGTCTTCAACGCGATCGGCGAGCCCTCCATCGGGAACGCCTACGCGACCGGAGTCACCGACGACAGCCAAGCCCTGTTCTTTCCCTGGGTATCGCGCAACGACCTCTTCGAAACGGTCGTGTTCATCAACAACCTGGGCGATTCGGAGATGGAGATCAACTTGAGCGCGCGCCGCGAGAACGGTCAATCGACCACGCAAACGCGGCGTGTCCCGGCCGGCGGATTTTTGGAGGAAAAGGCATCCAGTCTGTTCGACGCATTGGGTGCGGGCAGCGGCTTTTCGGTGTTCGTCGAAGCATCCGACCCGTCTCGGCTCTTCGGTGGTTGGGTCACCAACAACCTGGCCACGGACAGCAAATCGTCCCCGTCCCAGGGCAATGCGGTCCGGTTACCCGGCAGCGGCGGCAGTGACGACGTGGGCACCCAACTGGTCTACAATTTCCTGCCGGTCAAGGACGGCTTCACCTCGGGTCCGGTAGTCGCCAACGTGGGCGATGCCGCCGCGGACATTTCCCTGTTCTTCTTCGACGGGTCGGGCAACCGGGTCGGCAGCCAGGTACTCAGCGCGGTCCAGCCAATGCTGCCCTTCGCGAGGGTCGTGGGCGATCTGGTAACCAGCGGCGAGAACCTGTACATGGTGGCTCAGTCCGACCAACCGCTTGCCGGAACCTCCTTCGTGTTCAACGACCGCCAGGAGCCCTCGATGGGCAATGCCGTCGCCACCCTGTTGCCGGTCTCGCCGGAATTCGAGGTCGCGGGGGAAATGACCGTCGACGGTTCCGGCGGCCAAATCTCGGCCGGTGACTTGACCTTGACGGTCCCCGCGGCGGCATTCGCCGAATCGAACAGGGTCGCCATCCTCAGCGGCGACAGCGCTTCGACCCATGAATTGGCTACCGGACCGGGCTACTTTCTCTCGGGTCTACCCGTGGATTTCAACCAACCCCTGACGGTTTCGATCGACATGGCGGATCTGGACGGGAGCGCCTCTGCAGGCATCGGATTCTCGGACGAAAGTTTTCTGACCACCCAGGGCGCGACCCAAAAGACCTGGACCCTGCTGGATACTCAGCGTTCGGGCAACATCCTCACGGCCACGCTGCCGGCCCCGCCGGCGCTCAAAACGAGCAAGCGCCGAGACGGCGGACTGAATATCAGCGGCGAAATACGGGTACTTCTGTATGCCGAACACCTCAGCGACGAAGGACATTTCCACATCACCTACCCGCGACTGGGGACATCCGAGAGCGACGTCCGCAATTTGGGCGAGGCATTGGAAACGGCCTATTCGCGGATCCAAGCCCTCGGCTTCGACTACGGTGCGCGCACGGTTTGGCCGGTACGGGTCACCGTTCGCAGGCTGGATGATTCGGTCTTCGGCTACTACAGCAGTTCCGTGTTCGGCGACAATTACGGCTACCTGGAATTCAACTCGATCCACCTGGCCGAAACCGAGGAGATCAACGTCACGGCCGGCCACGAGTTCTTCCACCTGGTGGAAGCGCTGTACGATCCGCGAAACCGTTACTCCAAGGCCAAATTCGAATCGACCCACTACTGGTTGAGCGAAGCCTCGGCTTCCTGGATCGAGGAGCGCTTCACCGACACGCCGAACTGGGTGCCCGGCACCTTCGGCGGCAACGGCGAGGCCCCGTTTCGCGGCATGCACGCCGGTATCGGCAACGGCAGCCGGAATCACGGGTACGGCATGGCATCCCTCTACAAGCACCTGGTGGACACCCAGGGCGACGCCGTCTCGCTGAACATTTTCACCAAAATCCGCGATGAGGCCCATCCCGTCAAAGCGGTGGTCGACACCGCCGGCGAGGTGGCCGGCCTGCCATGGTGGACGAATTTCTTCCAACGCTACATGCAGGGCGAGATCTACGGACTCGAATCGGCCTTCTTCCTGGGTCTGCGCTCCGGACTCTTTCAAATCCAGGATCCCGACGACGAAACCGTCTTCAACTTCGGCCTGGCCGACCTGGCCGCGGCAATGTACCTGATCCGGCTGGACGATCCCGACATGCCGGAAAAGCGGAAAGCCGTCTTCGACATCAGCGGCGGCGACAGCCAGGTCATGGTGTTCCAGTTCAACCAGCAGTCCGGGACGATCCAGCACGTTTCGGGGCCGAGCACCTCGGCCTCGGTCGGCAATCTCAAAGGGTTGACCGAAGGCGGCTGGCACCTGATGGCCGTGGCGTTGAACCCACGCCACCTGAGCCCCTACACCGCCGTGACCCAGGTCAGCCTGAGCGTCAAGGTGGAGTTGGAGGAAAACCTCTTCACGGCCAATCTGTCCTTCCCCTCGGAGGGCCTGAGCTATGGGTACGAGGGAAATTTCATCGCCGGAGGGTTGGGCAGCCTGAACGATGTGCCCGGTTTTCCGTCCGTGGTCACCAGCGACGCCGAGATGATCACCCAAGGGAGCCTGCTGGACGACATTCTGATCACGATCGCCTTGAACAAGGGCCTCACGGCGCCGGGTACCTACTCGTTCGCGCTCATCCCCTTCGAAGACGGAGACGCCCTGCTCTTCATGTCCGATCCCCGAATCAAGGACGGGATCACCGACTTTCCCGTGACCTTCAGTTCGACCGGCGGCACGGTGAACCTGGAAGCCTACGGGGCCAACGAGGGCGACACCTTGTCGGGCACCTTCAACGCGAGCCTGCTCGGTGCCCGGCTGTTCCTCAACGAAGAGGGCGATACCGAAGCCGAGGAGATCACGGGAACGATCGACGGCAGGTTCGAGGCGGAGATCCTGCCCACGACGATCGGCAAGCGGACCCTGCTGCGCATCACCGACATATGCGCGATCTCGCTCCCCTCCGCGGAGTAGCCCGGGCCCCCCTTGCCGAGCCACGGGCAGACGGCAACCCGCTCAATCCGCTCCGACCAGCTTTTTCAACTCGGCCAGAGCGGCGTGCTCCGGAAAGTCGCGTTCCAGGCGATCGAGGGAATTCGCCGCCTTTTTCCCGAAGCCCTGCTCATGCTGGGCACGCACCAGCGCGTCCAACAGCATGGGGTGTGCGACGTGCCGGGAAACCGCCGCCATGATGCCCAGCTCGGTGCGCTTGTCCGCCACGGTTTGGGCGAGGCGGTAGCTGTAAAAGGCGTAGAGGGCCAGGTATTGGTGGTCGTAAGCGGCGGCTTGGCTGTTGAGCGCCAGGTCGATCTGATAGCTGCCCGAAACCCTGGCACGGGCAAGCAGTGCCATGGCGGCCTCGTCCTTGAACAAGGTGCGCGGCCGCAGCGTCAAACCGAGCTTGCTCACGAGCGCCTCGCCGGCGCGGGCCACCGAACCGGGGTTTTGCGCCGTGATCAGATTTCCATCCACCGCCACGTAGGGCAGCATCGGCGCGTTGGACACGTAGATCGCGTTCCGTTGGCGCATCCGGTCCTCGATGAAAAAGGGAAAGCGATCGAGCATCTCCGAGCTGAAGGCCTTTTCCTCGACATTGGTGAAGCTACAGATTTGTTTGCCGGCCACGAAAAAACCACCGTCCGGCGTTTTGATATCCGTCAAGGCCGCGGGTCCATGGCAGACCGCGGCAATGGGCCGTCCCGCCTTGACGAGTTCGGTAAGCAGCTTTTGGGTGCCGGGATCGGAAGGCAAATCCATCATGGCGCCACCGCCCCCCACGATGAAAATCCCGTCATACTTACCGGGGTCGGCGTTCTTGGCGGCGATCGTCGCTCCCAACTGCCGGAGCGCGGGCGTATGGTTCTTGAACCGTTGAATATAGGAAAGCGTGTCCTTGTTGGTTTTGACGGGAACGGCACCGCCCGCGGGACTGATGATGTCCAGGGCGATGCCATGGTCATGCAGGACCAGGTAGGCCTGGGCCAATTCCTCGAGGTCATAACTCAGGTCCGGCTTGAGCAGGCCATAACTGGAGATCAGGACAGCCACCCTTTTGCCGGTGGCTTGATTCCCTGAGAACCAGGCCCCCACAAACGGTGAAACGAACGCCAAAAACAGAAACACTTTCATCGTGAACACCTCCTGTTCGCTCCGAAAGATAGCAATCCATTTGTCGTGAATTCGTGAAGGTCCGCCAACGCACGACGACATGCACGAGGTTCTCTGGCCTGGAGGTGGTTTTCGGAGGCGGAAAAGGCGCCGGCGTCGTCCCCGGAAAAGCCCGGGAAGCAGCGCCGGAACGCGTAGAATAGGACCATGCAGACGCTTTCCATCCTGATCATCGAAGACAACGAAGATATTGCGGCACGCGTCGGCGATTACCTGCAGGGCCATGGGATGACGATCGATTTCGCGTTCCGCGCCGATCAGGGCATTCGATTGGCGTTGGAAAACCGCTACGATGTGGTCATCCTGGACCTCATGCTACCTGACGCCGACGGGGTCGACGTGTGTCGGCAGATCAAGGGCGATCATCCTCGCGAAGTGCCGGTTCTCATGTTGACGGCACGCGACAGCCTGGAAGACAAGGTGGTTGGTTTCCAGGCGGGCACCGACGATTACCTGACCAAACCCTTCGCTCTCGAAGAGGTGCTCGTCCGCTGCCAGGCCCTGGCCCGACGCCGAAACCTGCACCAGTCCAGGGAAATCGTCATCGGAACCCTGAGCGTGGACCGACACAGGCGAACCGTGTCGCGAGAGGGGCGACCCATTACCTTGAGCCCCACCGATTTCGACATCCTGCTCGCCATGGTGGAGGCCTACCCCAACGCCGTCGGCCGTCATGCCCTGACCCAAAAGATCTGGGGCGAGGACCATCCGGACAGCGACGTGTTGCGCTCGCACATCTACACCTTGAGGAAAGCCGTGGACAAACCGTTCGGAAGCCGAATGATCAAGACGATTCACGGCGTGGGCTTTCGGCTGGAGTGCGACGATGCGCTTTAAACGGGGTATCGCCACCCGCATCCAACGTTTCTTCCTCGGCTTCGCCCTGTTGATGAGCGCCGTTTTCAGCGTGTTGATTCTCGGTTATTCCTGGGTCATCGAAGACAACATCTTCAACCGCCTGGTGGAACGGGAGGCGGCCTTCATCGCGGATCAATACGCGAAAACCGGAATGGTCGTGGCACCGCGTCCGGCGTTCATGACCCTCTACGACTCTTGGGACCAGATGCCGGATCCGATTCCACGGCAACACCGTGCAGACCCCAACCGCATCGAATTCGACGACGCCGTCGATGGCACGATCCACACGCGCCAGGTTGACCTGGGCCCGACCACCGCGGTCCTGGCCGCGAACGTCTCGGGCTACGAAGTCAGCCGTGACTACCTGCCCACCGTCTCCTTGTGGCTGCTGCTCGGTATCGCCTTGACCTGTGCGTTGGCCGCCTGGGTTTCCTCGCTGGTGGCCAAGTCCGCGGTGGAGCCGCTCCGTCGCCTGACGGACGCCGTCGCCGAGGTCGGCCAACGGGACATGAAACCGGGATTCGCCAGGGATTACCCTGACGACGAAGTGGGTTTTCTGGCCGAGACGATCGAAGCGAGCATCACCCACCTCCAAACCGTTCTGCAACGAGAAACGGATTTCACCCGTGACGTGAGCCACGAGCTGCGCACGCCTGCCTCCGTCCTGACCCTCCTGAGCAACCAGTTGGAGACCGATTCGGACATGACGCCGGAGAACCGCAAGCTGCTCCAAAACACGGTGGTCGAGCTGAACCAGACCATCTCGACGCTGCTGGCCCTCGCCCGCGAGGAGAACATGGACATCCGCGAAACGGCCTTGTTACCCCTGCTGGAAGAAAGCGTGATCCATCACTTCCAACTGTCCCGCAACGACAGCTTCGACCTCCAAATCGAGGTTCCGTCCCCCGTGAAGGTTCGGTGCAATGCCCACCTCGCGACGATTTTGTTCAACAACCTGCTCACCAACGCGATGCGGTACGCGTCCGAGCCCGGGCTGCGCATCAGCGCCGATGACGGGCACCTGATCTTCGAGAACGCGGCGGACGGGGACGCCCCTCGCGCAAGCGGAGGCCTTGGTCTCGGCTTGAACCTGGCCAAACGGGTTTGCAATCGCTTCCATTGGACGATGCGCGTCGAGAGAACCGAATCGGTATTTCGCGTCAGGATCGAGTTTCCAGGCGGCTGAGAGCCAAGCTCGAAAGAGATACGAGATCTCGGCTCAGGTGATCGTGACCTCGGCTTCGGGCAGCTCCAGATGGGTGGCCACGATTTGCGCCTCCGCGGCAACCGCCTCGGTAAACGAGGCACGCCAACCGCTCAGCGGCGTCACCTTCACGCGTAGCCCACGCTTGCGCGGCTCGTGTTTCCAGGTGGCCACGATTTTGCCCCGGGCGTGGACCGTGGCGGTCACGTAAGCCCCGGGACGCCAGACCCGCTTGCCGTCCGCGGGCTCGGGAAGCAACCAGGACTTGTCTTTGTGGCCCATCAGCAGGCTGTCCCACAACGGCAACAAACGCACGGGCCAGTCCTCCTCGTCGCCAGGGGTTTCGCGGAGGGTATCGACATCGACGGCCAGGGCGAGCAAACCCTTGCGGTCACCGCATTCGACGGCGACGAGTTCACCCGCCAGAGCCGCCAACCAGTCCCGCACCTCCCGCACCCGGGCGCCGAAGAACTGAGCGATATCCGCCGGCGTGGCGGGGGCGTAGGAGGCCAGGTAACGACGGACCAACCGCGCCGCAGCTTGCACGGGATCCGGATCCTGTGGCCAGGCCATTTCGGGAAATAGCCAGGTGCGGGCACCGTAGAGTCGTTCGGCTCCCCGTTTCCCCGCGAGGGATACCGTGCCGCTCTGGGCGAGAGCCCACATCACCCGGGTCGTGGCGAATCGCAGGGGCTCCATCTGCGCCTTTTCCGCATAGGGCAGCAGGCCCTCCAAAAGGCTTTCCGGTACCAGTCCGTCCACTACGCCTTTGGTCATCAGCGCATCCGCGGCCTCGACCACCTCGCCACAGGCCGCCAGCGTCTCCAGGCTCGGCCGCGGGCCCAACCGGCGACCTGGCCCCCACTGATCCCGTGCGGCGACCACGTCCGCCCAATCGGCCAATTCGAAAAAGAAAAGCGTATCCCGCTGGCCCCAGGTGTGCACCAGTCCCTCGGGTACGGCGGTCAATGCCGCTTGCAGCGCCGCAACATTTGGCCTCGCCGCCATGCGCTGACTGAGCGCCAATCGGGCGGGCCCCTCCTGCTGGGCCTGTACGCCCACCAGAGCCCGCGCGACGCTGGCCGCGTCCGCCGCACCCGGCCCCGCCAAAAAACCCCGTCGCGCCCGGAACCAAAGCGCCTGTTCCTCGTTGATGGTGATGGTGTTCATCGCTCCCCCTCAGGCCGATCATAACCCGCCACGCCACCCGGTGGTACCGGCGGCCGTCGATCCATTCCCTGCTCGCCCGGCACCATGAACGCCAGGAAGGTGTCGATCACCAAACTGGGACTGCGCTTTTTCTTCGTCGTCATGTCGATGACGGCCGTGATCGCCTGACTGTCCGAAACCACGCGAACCAACTCGCCGCGCGCCACCTCTTCCGCGATCATGAACCAGGGCAGCACCGCCATCCCCACGCCTGCCAGAGCCGCCGCCTTGAGGCAGTTGTCGGCCGAGACCATCATCCGCGGTAACTTGGCCTGCACGCGCGGGAGCAAGTGCGGCGCATTGCGCTTCATCCAAATGGTGAAACCGGCACATCCCAAGGTGAAATCGACCACCGGCATCGCCACCACGGCCGCCAGGTCTTCGGGTGCGTGCTCCCGCAAAAACGCGGGCGTCGCGTAGAGCTGGTAGTCGACTCTCGCGAAGGGCCGCCGCTCGAACAGTTGGTAATTGCCGAACTCCACGATGAAGGCCACGTCCAGTTCGTTGTCGGTCAACAACCGCTCGAGGTCGCGATCCTCCTCCAAGGTCAATTGGAACCGAACGCCGGGATACGCCTTCTGGAACGCCGCCAAGCGCGGCATCAGCAGCGGCGCCGCGTACTCGGCGAAGATCCCCAACCGAATCACGCCCTCCACGCGCCCCAGCCCGTACCTCATGCGATCGACCACGGCGTCGATGGTGTCCAGATGCTCGTTGGCCAGGCTCACCAGGCGCTCGCCCTCGCGGGTGAGATAGACCCGACGATGGGCACGGGTCAGCAACGCCATGTTCAGGTCCGACTCCAGGGCGTGAATCTGTGCCGAAACCGCCTGCTGGGTGAGGTGTAATTGCCGCGCGGCCGCGGTGATGCCGCCGCTTCGGGCGACCACGGCGAGGGTTCTGAGTTTGTTGTAATCCACGGCTGCCTCACAAACTTCCACAAAATTTTCTTCATTTTCTTCAAGTATTTTTCGTTTTTGTTTGGGATTTGGCAACTCTATAGTTTGGATCAGGCCGCCTTACCCGGGGAGGCGGCACACTACAAATGAGAGGGCACTATGTTGATTGAAATGGTTCGCTACGCGTTGTCCCCGGGCGTCGCACCCGAGGAACACCGCCAAGCCGCCTTGGAAACCCACGAAACCGCCATATCCCAACTCCCGGGCTTTCGGGACCGGATTCTCTGCCCCCCGGGCATCCACGAGGAGTGGATCGACCTGGTCATTTGGGAGGATCGCCACGCCTTCGAGCACGCCTCGAAGAGCGTACACACCGACCCCAAGCTCGCCAAATGGATGGGCCAGATAAACGAGTCCTCGGTGGTCATGCAGGTCGGCGAGGTTCGCTGCGTCCACGGCACCGAGCCGCCGGCATTGAAGCACGCCGGATGCTGGCTGGGCGTCTGCTGGAAAACGCTGCCGGATGTCGACCAGGACGCCCACCTGGCACTCGACAAAGAGGTTCACCGCGACATCATGGCCAAGATCGACGGCTACCTGGGCGCCTACACGGCCAAGGACGAAAAGTCGGGCACCTGGTTCGAGCTGGTCGCCTGGCGCGATCAGGCCGCCGCCCATGCCGGCTCGGAAAAGGCCGTGGTCGATTGCCTGGCCCACCCCGTCTACAAACGCCACATGGAAGAATGTGACGAGGCCAGTGTTTCCATGACCTTCATCGAACCCAAGGTGGTGATGCCCGTCGTCACCAAGACCGGCTAACCGTCTCGCCCGGTGTCGCCTCGAGCGGCGGCCCGGGCCATTCCTCACTATTTGCACACAGTTGGGCCATCGCACAGAAAAAATGCCGCTCCCGGATATGATGAAACCCAAAGTGTGCGATTCGGGTGGATGCAATCGCTCAAGATGCTGAGGCGAAACGTGCTGGGAAAAGCGCAGGCGTACTTGGAAAGTACGTTGAGCATTTTCACAATGCGTTGCAGCCCAGCAGATTGTGCGGGTGCGCCGCCAAGAATCGCTCAATTTGGGTGAAACCACGGCCGATACGCCCTCGGGCCCGAGCAGGCGTCGGTCGTGATTCGCAACATTCCATCCATCCGATTCACCTTTTCGGGAGAGAAATATGCTGAAACCACTATCTTTTTCAATGGCCTTGCTGTGGTGTTCCAGCCACCTCTTCGGCCAGTCCTATCACGACCTCACCCAAAAAGCGGAAGCCAAATTCAAGGAAAAGGCCTACGCCCTGTCCGTCGATTACTATTTCCAGGCGTTCGACATCGATCCTCCCAATTCCGGCGAGGCGTTCGACTACTACCGTGCAGCCCGGGCTTCGGCACTCAATCGCGATCCGGAACAGGCGATCGAGTTCCTCGCCACCGCCGTGCGCATGGGTTGGACGGACGACGCCCACATGCGTAAAGACGCCACACTGCGCAGTCTCCACACCCATTGGCGCTGGAAAAACCTGGTCGCCCAAGCGGTGGAGAACCAGCAGATGTATCAATCCCAATTCAACGCACAGCTCGTCGATGAATTGAAATCGATCCGTACGGCGGACCAGGAAAATCGCGTTCAGTTGGACGCAACGATCAAAAAACACGGATCGAATTCACCCGAGGCGCGGGAACTGCGCGCCAAAATCCAGGCGACGGACAAGGTCAACCTCGCCAAGGTCGAGAAGATCATCGCCGAGCACGGTTATCCGGGCAAGTCGATGGTGGGCTACCAACAGACCACGGCCTTTCTCGTCATCCAACACGCGCCGCTGGAGGTGCAGGAGAAGTACCTGCCGCTGCTGTCCGCGGCGGCCGAATCGGGCGAATTGCCCAAGAGCTCCATGGCCCTGTTGGTGGACCGGGTGCTCGCCCGCACGGGCAAGAAACAGCGTTACGGCTCACAGGTCGTGCGGCAACCCGACGGTACCTACCAACTCCACCCCATCGAAGACGAAGCCAACGTGAACATCCGTCGCTTGAAAATGGGCCTGGAGCCTCTGGAACAGTACGTGGCCAAATGGGGCATCGAATATCGACCGACCATTCGAAACCATTGATCCCCAGAAATGCCTGTGGATTGAACAGGTTCCCGAATCCCCACACCACAAACCCGAAACCGTGCCTCTTCGGAAAGGGACCCCCCGCTTCCGAAGGGGCGCGCTCATTTCAGGCGGAAACCGGCATCGGTGTATGCTTTCAACTTCCGGTACAGCGTGGCGGTACCGATCCCCAGGGCCTTGGCCGTGTGGGTCTGGTTTCCCTCATGGGCCGCGAGCGACGAGAGGATGACCTCGCGTTCGATATCGGCCAGGCGTTTGGTAGGCGAGGCCGTGAAGTTCGGCATCACGGCGCCGCGCACGTCTTCGGGTAGATCGTCGCGCCCGATGCGATTGCCGAAGGCCAGCACCACCGCGTGCTCCACGGCGTTTTGCAACTCGCGCACGTTGCCGGGCCAGGTGTGGCGCTGAAGTTGATCGGCGGCCTCCGGATGAAAGCCCTCCAGGCCGTCGCGACCCAAGCGCTCGCACAGCTCGCGGAGAAAGTGGCGCGCCAGGGGCAGGATGTCCGCGCGCCGCTCGCGCAGGGGAGGCAATCGAAGGCCGATGACCTTCAAACGGTAATACAAATCCTGGCGGAACCGACCCGCGGCGACTTCCTCGGCGAGATCGCGATTGGTGGCGGCAATCAACCGCACATCGATGGCACGACTGTGATTTTCGCCCACCCGCCGAACTTCCCGTTCCTGCAACACCCGCAACAGCTTGACCTGCATCGTCTGGGGCAGCTCGCCGATTTCGTCCAGGAACAGCGTGCCGCCGGCGGCGGCCTCGAACAGCCCGGGTCGGTCCTGGGTCGCGCCCGTAAAGGCACCGCGCTTGTGGCCGAACAGCTCACTCTCCAGTAGGCTCTCGGTGACCGCACCGCAATTCACGGCCACGAACGGCCCGCGGAAGCGCGCCGATTCTTCGTGGATCAACCGCGCGAACCGTTCCTTACCGACACCGCTCTCGCCCGTAATCAACACGACCGAATCGACCTTGGCCACCCGCTTGGCCAAATCCATGGCGCGCAGCATGGCCGGAGAACGCCCGATGATCTTTTCCGAGAGAAGGGTCTCGTCCTCCAACCAACGGGAACGATTGCGCAGCTTGTTCTCCAATTTCTTGATCTTCTCGGCGGCCACTTGCAGCGCGTGGTCGAGGCAGGGCGAGAGAATCGGCGCCTCCAGCTCCTCGGCCTCGTCGCCCCAATCGGACTTGCGCTTGGCGACGAGGTAGCACACCGGATCGCCCTTGCCGCGGCACCGCACCTCGCGAGCCAGGATCTCCTCGCCATTGGCCTGACTCATGTAACCCGAAGCGAATCCGGTCAGGGCCCAACACACGGGCTCGCTGTCCTGACCCAAATGCAGAATGTGCTGTTCGGCCTCGTAGGATTGCTTCCAGATACACCAGGCGAACAGGTTGTCCTCCCGCTCCTCGGCGTCCTCGGGCACCTCGGCCAACACGTGGCCCTGAAGCTGGTGCAGGCGGGCTCCGGCGCGTCGCCACTCACCGTCGTCGTCCCAGGGGAAGTCGTCCTTGAGGTTCTGGGCGGTGACCCATCCGTGGTAGTAGCCCATGCGCATCAACAAGCCGCGGGCGACGTGGGTGCCGAACATCCGGACGAGTTCCTTGCGCAGGATGCCCAGGGCCATGGGATCGAAAATGAGGGCCCGACGGCCACCGAAATGGACGAGGCCGTCGCGGATTTCCAGCATTTCACGCAAGTCCAAATCAGAAAATTTCACAGCCACTCCCCTGCCCGCGATGCTTTGAAAAAGGCACCAGATGTACCCCCTTCATTTTGACACCGGCACTCGATCATTTTGATTGATCCATCTTAACGCAAAGCATTCCCCGGCAACCAGCTTTCCCCTCAAATGACTGAAATCTTTCGCGTTATCTCCTATACACCGGCATGGCACGATGGTTGTACTGAGGTCCGGTGTCCAATCAAACGCACGGAGGTTGCACGATGAGCCAGTACGAGACCCTGAAAGCCAAGATCGATGACCTGAACAACTCGATCCTCACCGGGAAAGCCCTGGAAGGATTCGACAAACACTACGCCGACAACGTCGAGATGCAGGAAAACGACGCGGAACCCTTCGTCGGAAAGGAACTGAACCGCAAGCGCGAAGAAGAATTTTTCGGCAGCATCACCGAGTTTCGCGGGGCTGCGGTGAAATCGGTGGCCGTGGGCGACAACGTCACGATGGTACTCTGGCACTTCGATTACACCCACAAGGACTGGGGTGTGAAGAAATACGACCAGGTGGCCATTCAAGAGTGGGAAAACGGATTGATCGTGCGCGAGCGCTTCATCTACAAACCGTAGCCGGGCCAGCCTTCGAAGCATTCCGCGACACCAAATTTCTCCACGAAAATCGACACTTCCTTTCTCAAAAATTCCCTTTTCAAGCGGGCTTCACGGCCCGCTTTTTTATTGCATCCGTGTCCCAGATCAAGTTCGGAATGTGTTCGTGCTCATTCGAATGCGCAAACACGACGATAGATGGTGGAAAGACGCAAAAAACTCGTGACATGCTTTCAACGGACGACAGAGTCGCCGCTATCCACATTCTTGACCACCTAAACCCACTTTTCGTTTTTTTGTAAGTGGCGTCGAGGCAACATCGCGGCTAATTCACTTAAATGGACCCATCCGTTGAGAAGACTTTTTTTACTCATTCACATCGTTTTTCTGAGCCTCACCATCCCGGCACGCCCAGGCGAAGCCGCCATCCAAGGCCAAGCCCGACCCACCGGCTGGATTCTGGTTCTCGAGTCCCCATCGCTTCGACAACGCCTGGCTCAATGGCGCCAGGCCCGGCTCGCGGAAGCCACCATCGCCACCAACCTGGAACAGGCGCGGCAGCGAAATCGAGCGGAACGAGATACGTTGATTCGCGATCTCCAAGCCGCGGGAAATTTCGGTGAGCCGACACAGGTCCGGCACTTCGAGCAATTGATTCACGCGATTGCCGTTCCGGCGAGCCAGGCGCAAATCTCCCGCTTTCAACGCCATCCGCTGGTCGCGGGCGTGTTTCCCGATCACCGACTGTCGGTACCGATGGACGCGGTGTCGCCGGCAGATGCGAAAACACCGCAAACCTCACCGTCGCCGGCGGGAAAGCGGACCGGTGCCGGCACGGGTATGCGTATCGGGATCCTCGACAGCGGCATCGACCACACCCATCCCGACCTGGGCGGCGGCTTTGGTGAGGGCTTCAAGGTCGCGGGCGGTTGGGATTTCGTCAACGGCGACGCGGATCCGTTCGACGACGTGGGACACGGCACCCTGGTGGCCGGCATCGCGGCCGCGGACGGCGTGGTTCAAGGCGTGGCTCCCGGCGCCCTGCTGATCGCCTACAAAGTGGCGGGCGCCGACGGCTCGGCCTCGACCAGCGCCACCATCGCCGCCCTCGAACGGGCGATGGATCCCGACGAGAATCCGCTGACCGACGATCACCTGGACATCGTCAATTTGAGCCTGAGCGGCGACGGCGGCCCCAACGAGCCCCTGGCCCAGGCCATCGACATGGCCGAGTCCGCCGGCATCTGCGTGATCACGGCGGCGGGCAACAGCGGCCGCTATGCCAATATCAAGGGGCCGGCGGCAGCGCGTGCGGCAATCACCGTGGGCGCCGCCAACGGCGACAGCGAGGTCGCGAACTTCAGCACACGCGGACCGGTGCGTGATCCGGGTGCGCCCGAGGTCATCAAACCCAACCTGATCGCACCGGGCACCGCCATCGTGACCACTCGCCTGGGCGGCGGTCACGGCAAGGCCAGCGGCACCAGCATGGCGGCCCCCCACGTCGCCGGAGCCGCGGCCCTGCTGCGCGAAGCCCATCCCAATTGGACGCCGGCCCGCATCAAGGCCAGCCTGATGAACCACGCGATCGATCTGGAGGAGAACCTGTTCGCCCAAGGCGCCGGCTCGATCGATCTCGATTCGGCCATGGAGCCTTTCGCGCTCCTGGAGCCGGCCGAGCTGTACCTGGGCCGCGTCAATCTCCACCGAACGCCGTGGCAATACACGACCCTGCTGACCCTCACGAATCCGGGCAGTGAACCGCAGGATTACGAACTCCAAATTGGCGCAGACCTTCCCGAGGGCATTCACCTGGAGATCGTGCCGAACCAGCTCACCCTGGCCGCGAACGAATCGCGCGAGGTGCAACTGCTCTGTCGGGTAGACACGGCCAACCCGCCGGCACCGGACCTGTTGGCACGCGGCCACGAGGGTCGCATCGAGGTGCACTCCCAGGACCGGGTGCTTTCCCATCCCTGGCTCCTCTCCCGCACGGTGATGTTGTCACCGCGATTCGACAAGCCGCTCTCGCGGCTTCAGATCTTCGACGACGAGGGCACCTTCGCTCGCGATTGGATCGCGACCGAAGACGACCCACTTCCCGAGGACTTCGCCTTCGAGGTACCGCCCACCCCGATCCACATGATTGCCTGGCTGCACGGCGACGACACGACGGGCGCGTACCTCCTCGTTCACGAACACGCCCTATTCGACCTCGACGACGCGCCCTCGTTCAAATCTGCCACGGCGGAACACCGCCTGGACCTGTCCTTGCTGGATCACGCGGGCATGCCTCTCGCGTGGCCGTCCGCCGCCCAACGCGACGTGCTGATCCGGCTTCGACACGAACCGACCCAAACGTTGTTCGCGATCCAACACCAGAAGATCCCGACCCTCGCCACCAACCAGATATCGAGCCAATTCTCCATCGACCAGGTCGCCATCGCCGAGTTCGCCTGGGATCCCCATACCTACGTGGCACGAGCCGGCCAGACCGGGGTGACGGCATCGTCCACTGAGACCGCCGACGCCCGCGACTTCAAGTCCATCACGTTCAGCCTGGACCAGGCCGATCTCCCGGGTGGCACCGTGCTCTTTCCCGACCTGCAAGTCGCCGGCATCGGTCAGCAGTTCATGTCGCAGAACACACTCCAACCCACACGCGACGCCACGGGCCACCCACTGCGCCACGCGTTGCTCCTCAGCCCGGACGACGAGCATGAATCACCTCAGTACCTGAGATGGGTGTGGTACCGCGGCAACTCCTCGGTCCAACCGGATTTCGAAAACCCGGTGGCGCAAAGCACCTGGTTCGGAGCCAATGATTCAGAGCGCCTGGTGCTGTATCCGCAATTGTCCCAGCTAAACCGCAACGCCTCGGGCCAGGACCTCACCGAGACCGGACGCATCCGCGTGAGCCAGGGCCTCAATTACTTCAATCCCACGTTTGCGATCAGCGATGCCCAGGTCCGCATTCAAAGCCCGGTCACCAACACCTTGTCGCCGATGCTGATCGCCGACGCCTGGCACGGCGGGAGTCAACGGGCGCTGGTCTACCAAATCGTCGACAGCAGCGGCATTCCGCGCTCGGGAACCTTCACCTCCACCAAGGCCCTCGACATCGAGCCGGGACCGGTGCAACTGGAACTGAGCTATCGAGGCTGGCAGGCCGACACCACCTGGAGCGGTTCGGTCGTGGTCGACGTGGACTCGACCCGCAAGGACGCCGATCCACCGCGTTTCACCGCACTGCGGCTGGAGCTCGATGGCCGCAGGGTGGAGGATCCCACACCGGGCACCGAGCTGGTGTTCGACGTCGCGGACGAAAGTGGCGTAGGTACGGTCACGGTGGATTGGCGACCCAACCAGGCCCCCGAATGGATCGCACTCGCTCCGGAGGTCTCGGATGGCACCTACCGCGTCGCCCTGCCCGAACCCGAGGGATCCCAACCCTTCACCGACCTGCGCATCGCCGCCACCGACGCGCTGGGCAACCGCCAGGAACAGCGAATGACTCGCGCCCTGGCCTGGCGCCGGGAGGTCTCGCTGGCCGACAGCCGGCTCTACGACCACTTGCTCGCGCTGCACGACGACAACGAGGACGGGTCGCTGAGCCTCGAAGAGGCGCGGCGGATCGAGACGATCTCGGCGCGCGGGCTGGGTTTGGAAAGCTTGGAGGGCATCCATTACCTCGAGAACCTGACCGACCTGGACGTGGCGGCAAACGCGCTGACCGAGCTGCCCGAGACGTTGGCGTCGTTGCCGCTGAGCGATCTGGACCTTTCGGACAACCAATTGAGCGAGGTCGAAGTGGTGACCCGGATCGCCACGATCCGCAGCCTGCGCCTGGAAGGGAACCTGCTCGGCCCCAACGATTGCCCCTCGATCGAGCGCCTGCGAGGTCACGCCGCGCTCGACCTGACCGTCGAGCCCCAGACCGATGTGGCCCAAATCGCGTGCGACTGCATGCCCCGGATCGTGGATCAGTCGTTGCGCGTCGAAGGTTGTTCGGGCGATGCGGTCTCGCTGGCGGTCGCGGCAGAATCCTGTCCCGAGCAGGGATTGGTCTACCAATGGTGGTTCGAGGATCAACGCGTGCAGGGGGCCAACGATGCGGAACTGGTCCTGAACGACTTCGACAGTGGCCAGGCCGGGTATTACCGAGTGGAGGTCGGCGGCTCGCAAGGCGTCATCGCTTCCGCATGGATCGAGGTGGCGGCCGTCGCGGTCGAAACGGGCGTTGCGGCCGAGACCGTGCTGGCCGCCGGCAGCGAGCCCACCATGTTGACGGCGGAGTTCTCCTGCGCGGCAGATGAACTGGTTTGGCACTGGCGAAATCTGGAGGATCAAAGCATCTTCGGGGCGCAGGCCAATCCGGTGGTCTTGGAGCCACGGCCGAACGCCACCGCCCACTACCGTTTGGAAGTGAGTCATCCGAGTACCGGCCATGAAGCGACCCACGACATCACCGTCCTGGTGCCCGCGGATCCGGAGCGATGGCCCGATCCCAACGACGACGGCCGCGCCGACATCGCCGATCACGCGGTGCTGCGCCCAGTTTGGTCGGAGACCGGGCACGGGTCGGACCTGGACGTGGACGGCGACGGCTTCGTCCGCGTGACAGACTTCCTCTACTTCCTGAGCGATACCCCGTAGGTTGGGTCCCCGCGAAGTTCCCGCATGCCGAGAGGGGCGTTGTGCCCGGTAGGTTCATCGGCCCGATGAACCATTCGAAGCAACCCACATAAATCCAGCAACTAACACTAGAGAGCGAAGCGTCGACGTTGGCCTATCCGTGTTCATCGAAGAACGGCAGTGCAAAATACCCACAAGCCCAGGGAGACGTCGCGTCTGTAGGTGGAGCAGCCTGCTCCACCATTCGAAGCAACTCACATAAATCCAGCAACCAATACCAAAGAGCAAAGCCCTCGTTCTCCCCCGAGCCGCTCACCGAAGGAACGTGCCCCAAGTTCCCGCATCTAAAAGGAGACGTCGCGTCTGTAGGTGGAGCAGGGGCGGTAAGCCAGCTTGCTCCACCATTCGAAGCAACTCACATAAAATCAACAATTAACACCAGAGAGCGAAGCCGCTGTTCTCCCCCGAGCCGCTCACCGAAGGAACGTGCCCCAAGTTCCCGCATTTAAAGAGAGACGTCGCGCTTGTAGGTGGAGCAAGGGCAGTAAGCCAGCTTGCTCCACCATTCGAAGCAACTCACATAAAACCAGAAACCAACACCAAAGAGCGAAGCCCTCGTTCTCCCTGTAACCGCACACCGAAGGGATGTGCCGCACAATGCCCGAATGTTGCTGAATACGCTCCGAAAAAATGTTCTCTCTTGGGACAACATGTTTATTTCAAAATCAATGCTTCGATCACGACGGCCTTCCCAGCTTACGAGCACTTTCGAGCTATCACTTCGGGGAGAGCCAGAGGGATGAGTTGGGCTTTGCTCTTGGGTGTAACCTGTTTTCGTTATTGGGGTTGCTTCGAAGTGTCGGCCGGGCCGGCCAACCTACTGCAATGGCAACACTCTGCGGGATACGGGTACTCCTAGATAAGGAGCTTCGATTGGTGGATCCAACGGATCCACCTACCTGGCACGACGACGCACTCGTCATGCGGGAACGCCCAAGCGTAGCGCTTCGGGCGGGGTCAGCCCGCCTCGAAGGCCGACGTCACCTGGATCCGACTTCGACCGCTTCCCAATGGCCGCACCACCACCCGCGTACCGATTCGCTCGATCAACGTCGGGATGTGCGAAATGACCCCCACTTGGCGGCCCGTCGCCTGCAAGCTGTCCAGCGCGTTGATCGCCAAATCCAGGCTCTCGGGATCCAGCGCGCCGAATCCCTCGTCGATGAACAGGCTTTCGACTTGGGTCGTTTCCGCGGATAACGACGCCAACCCCAACGCCAACGCCAGCGACACCAGGAAACTCTCGCCGCCCGACAGGCTGTTGACGCTTCGGATCTCGTCACCCATGTCGCGATCCAGGATTTGCAGCTCCAAGCTCTCGATGTGGGGCACCCGCTGGAGCTGGTACCGCCGAGCCAGGTCCTCCAAATGGCGGTTGGCGTAACCCAGCAGGGCATCCAGCGTGAGACTCTGCGCGTATTGGCGGAACTTTTTGCCGGTGGAACTGCCGATCAGATCCTTCATCGCCTTCCACAGCCCCGTTCGCTCACATTGGCGCGTGTACGCTTCTTGAAGATCCCGCTTGCCCGCGCGGATCTCGTCATCCCGCTCGAGACGGTGTTTGAATTGGTAAAAGGCCTGCTCTCGGTCGGCTCGGTCCTGACGCGTCTGCTCCAGGGTTTCGCGAACCTCCTTCAAAGACAGAGGGTTGGACGGCTCTTCGGATGCCTGATCCAAATGCGGCGGACGCTGCGCCGCGTGCTTCTCCAGTTGATGGGCTCGCTCCTGCAAGCGAACTTGGGCCGCCTGGTGGGCTTGCTGGCGGGTCTCGATGCGGGTGCGCTTCGCTTCCCAGGACGCCGGATCCTGATCGAGCCATTCCCGAATACGCGGCTCCGGGTGCGGTGCGTCGCTCAACGCCTCGTTCCATGCGGCCGCGGCCTCATCGAGGGCCTCTGCCTGTTCGCCGCGTTGCGCTTCCAAATCGTGCGCCCGTCGTTCGAGGACCGCCAGCTCGCGCGCCGCGTGTTCCTCGCCTCGCTTGATCCGCTCCAAGTGATCCGCCGCTCGCTGTTCGGCTCCCTCCAACGCTTCGGCCACCTCCACGGTGGGCTTGCCATCCAGCAATTCGGCGCGCTGTGCACGCTGGGCCTCGAGCGCGGTTTGGGCCTCGGTGACCTTCTGCCGCCAAAGCTGTTCGCGATCCCGAAGCGACGTCAGGTCGGTGACCAAACGCTGGCGATGGGGGTCGATCTCCTGAAGCTTGACTCGATGATCCGCCGCTTCTCGCTCCACGCGATGCCACGCGACGGCGCGCGACTCGGCCGTTTCACGCACCTCGAGCGGGTCCGCACCCAGGCGCGCCTCGAGATCGGAGACCCAGGCCAGCGGCTTCGCCAACACCGCCGACAGGTCGCGTTTCAACTGCTCCGCATGGAGAACCTCGCGTTCCTTGGCGCTCGAAATGGACTTTTCCTCCAACCTGTTTTGGACCGCTTTTTGGGATGCCTCCGCGATCTGGTCACGCTTGGCTCGTTGCTTGTCACAAAGCGCCTGGAGATCGGAAAGGTCCTTGCGCGCCGCTTTCAATCGGTGTTCGCGCCGATCGAGCGCATCGAGCTGGTCGTCGATGCGCGTACCTCGTGCGACCAACAGGCTCTCGCAATCGGGCGAGCCGGGATCTTCCGGCAGAGATTCGATGGCCACCGCCTGGTGGGCCGCACCCCATCGCGTCATCGCCTGGCTTTCCTCTTCCTGGAGCGACTCCAGATCCTGTTTCGATCTTTGCGCTTCGGTCCGCATCAGTTTGATTTCGGCCTCGGCGTGGCTCCGCTTTTCGGTTTCCCGGTTCAGGGTCGCTTCCAGCTCGCGCACTCGGGCGACCTGCTCGCCGAGGATCCGGTGCGCGGGCGCCTCGCTGGCGTAGGGATGCTCGGCGGCACCACAGACCGGGCAGGGCTGACCTTCCACCAGGGTGGCGCGCAGGTCGCGCACATCGCTGCCGGCCGCGAGCTTCAAACGATCCAAGGTGTCGCGAGCCTCGTTGTGGCGAACGGCGAGCCGTTCGCAGGCGGCCCGGCAGCTTTCGAGTTCTACCCGCGCTTTTTTTCCACGGGCGACGAGTTCGTCGTAGGCCTTGCCGGCCCGCTCCCGAGCCTGCTTGCACCGCAACAGTTCGGTCCGCTGTCGGCGAGCCTCGGCAAGCCTGTCCCGGGCCTGCAACAGGGCTTTGCGCTGCTCCGGCAAATCGGTCGCATCGATGTCCTCCAGCGCTCTTTCGGCCTCGCCCAACCGTCGCCGCAGTGCGTCCAGATCCGCCGTGGCCGCGGCATGAGCCTGGTTCAGCTCGCGTTCCCGTTCGGCGAAGGTCTCCGCGCGACGTTTCATTTCGGCGAGTGCGTGCGAGGCATCGGCCGCCGCCACGTGGGCCTTGTGGTAGCGGTCCAGTTCGTCGTGCCAGCGCGTCCACTGCCCGGCCAGCAACCCGATCTCTTCGTTCTGGGCAAACCACGATTCGGCTTGGGCCAGACACTCCAGCAAGCGATCCTTCGCAGCATCCAGCTCGGCCAACTCGGCTCGCTTGCGCGTCGCCTCCGTTTCGACCTTCTCGAGTGAATGGCGTGCCTCGGTCAGATCGCCGGCCGTTCGATCGATGGCGGCGTCCAGCTCGGCCGCGCGCGCAAGTTCCGGTTTGATTTTGATCAGGCGATTCCGCGCCTCGCTCCAGGTGACCTGGGCCGCCGCTTTCTCCGTTTCGGCCGCCTGATGCGCGGTGCGTTGCCGATCGCGCGCGGCGATAGCTTCGGCGCAGGCGATTTCGGTCCGGTCCAAGAGCTCGCGCGCCCGGTCATGGCGGTCGCGCAGAGGGCGCAACGTCTGAATGCGCCGGTACTGCGCCCATTCCTCCTGGATGTCGGCCGTGGCGGCCAGCGCTTCTTCCGCCAGGGCGGCCTCGGTCCGGGCCCGCGCCTCTTCCTCCTCCAGCTTCTCCGTCTGGGCCAGCCACCGTTCCGCCCGGTCCAATTCCTTTTCCCGTTCCTGGGACCGTTCCAATCCGGACTTGGCTTGGTCGCGCGCCAGGAGCGCGTCGGTCCGTGTCGCGTCGTCCATGACCTCGTGGAAATCCAGCTTCTCCCTCAACAGGTTCTCGGCGTCCTCCTCGGCCCGAGCCCGCTCGTGGCACCTGACCGAGAGCCGCGAATAGATATCCGTGCCGGTCATGCGCTCCAGCAGGTCGGAGCGCTCGCCCGTGTCGGCTTTCAGAAAGGCAGCGAAGTCACCCTGAGCCAGCAGGACCGAGCGACGGAACTGAGCGAAGGCGAGTCCGATTTTGCCTTCGATGAGGTGCAGCGTTTCCGTGAGCGTGCGCCCCAGGGTTTGCTCGGCGGCCACGTCGACCAGGCTCATTTCCACCTTTTTCAGGATCCCCTTGGTCGCGCCTCGCGAGACGCGCTCCACCCACCATCGGGCGCGGTAGATGCGCTCGTCGACACCCACGAATTCGGTCTCGGCGTGGCCTTTGGGCGCACCGCGCCGAATCAGGTTGCGGGGATCGGCATGGTTCAAGCGGTCGCCGCCCTCGTGGCCGATTTCCACACCGCGGCCCAGGTTTTCCAGGCGCGGAATCTTGTTGAACAAGCTGACGCAAAGCGCGTCCAGCAAGGTGCTTTTCCCGGCCCCGGTGGGTCCCGTGATGGCGAACAGGCCGGTCTCGTTGAGGGGCTCGGCGTTGAGTTCGACCGCGAAGGAACCGGCGATACTGGTCAGGTTCGCACCGCGAATGGCAAGAATCTTCATGACTAGCGCTCCATCAGGGTCGCTTCGAGCAGTTCGTGGAAGGCCTGGCGCATCGCCTTGGGCGGCTCGTCATCGAACTGGCTGCGGTACTTTCGCGCAAAGACTTCTTCCGGCTCGAGCTGGGCGAGATCGATGCTTTCGGCGGTATCGGCAAGGGTGCTGGTGGGCTTGGGATAACGCGTGCGAATCTTCAGGAGCCGAACCGCCTTGTCCGCCAGAGCCTCCTCGATTTGTTTGCGCAGCCCCGGTTCCGGCTGCGGCAGGAAGACCGTGACCTCCAGAAAGGGGTATTGCTCGGGCGGAAGGTCGGCGCCCCGTTCCGGAAGCTCGCGCAACTCCGCCAACACCTCGTCCAGGGTTTTGTCACCGCGCCCCTTGGGAATGCGGATGATGTCCACGGCGCGCGGCACGGGCAGCGGTTTGATCTCGCGACATCGTTCGCCGTCCAGCGAAACCAGCAGGACCTGATGGAGGTAGCCGGCCTCGTCCAAGGAGAGCGGCAACGGGGAGCCGGAATAGCGGACGTTGTCGCGACCACCCACGCGCTGTGCCTTGTGGAGATGGCCCAGCGCCGTATAGGAAGCCCGTTCGGGGAAGATCGCGACGGGAAGGGCGTGCTGGTTGCCCACCTGAATTTTTCGTTCGGAGAGTTCCGAGAGCTCGCCGCCGGTCATGTAGGCGTGGCCGGTGGCGATCAGGGCCTGGCCGGGTTGGCGCCGTTGCTCGAGGGCCGCGAACACTTCGCCGTAAACCTGGCCCACACCGCGTTCCAACCAATTTTCGGTCTGGCCCATGCGGGGCAGGTCGGCCGGCCGGAGAAACGGGACCGCGGCACACCAGGCGGCGACGTCGTTGTCGCCGTTGCGCAGCGGAACCAGCAACTGGTCCAAATCCAATTGGCCTTGCGGGGTTCGCGCCACGCTGCCCATCACGTGAATGTTGAAATGGCGAAGCAAGGGCTTGGGAGCGTCGAGGCGCGAAGCCGAATCGTGGTTGCCGCCAATGACGACGAGATCCAGGCTGGGGAAACGGTGGCGGGCTTCGGCGAGAAAGCGATAGTAAAGGGCCTGGGCGGCGGCGGGCGGATTGGCCGAGTCGAACACGTCGCCGGCGATCAGCAGCGCATCGGCGCGCTGGTCTTCGATGGTGTTCATCAGCCATTCCAGGAAGCGGCGATGTTCGTATTCGCGGTTCACGCCGTGAAGGTGGTGCCCGAGATGCCAATCGGAGGTGTGAATCAAGTGCATGATGGGTCGAGGGTCCCTTCGGTGGGTTGGAGCAGGAGCCTATTCTAACCTCGAAGGCCGGAGAAAGGGGATGGTTCCGAAACGCGGAGCGGGCCGAGCCCACCCGTTCCGCCACGGCTTCCCCGAGCCAGGGGATCCGCGGGCGTCGAGACGTCGGGCTATCATGACGAAACCCAAAGGCATACAGCGGTGATTGGCATCATTGCCGTCACCATCTTCACGGACCATGATTCCCACATGCCATTACATCATTGAATCGGTTGATACCGACATGTCGTGCCAGGGAGAAATCACGATGCCCATTAATAATGTAGGAAGACACGAGAAGGTGCCGACTCGCGGTGCCTGGAAACTATGGCGATTGGCCTTCGGGTGGCTGTGGCTGCTGCCGGCCTTCGCGGGGGACGCAACCCTCTACGTCGCTACCGACGGCGATGACTCCAGCGGTGACGGCAGCCAACAGAACCCCTACGCCACCATCACTCGCGCACTGGACAACTCTTCGGACGGTGGCCTGATCCTGGTGGAACCGGGCACCTATACGGGCCGCATCCGTCTGCGCGGCGTCTTCGCCCAGGACGTCACCGTTCGCTCCCAGGTCCCCTACGCGGCCAAGCTTCGCCACAACTCGACGGTGATTACCTGCTTCGACGGCATTGGAATCGTGGTCGAAGGCTTCGACATCGCTCACGACGGACCCGGCGCCGCAGGCCTGGTGGTTCAGATCCAAGATCTTCGTGGCGGCCCCGGCGGCGAGGACGCCACCAGCCGCATCACCATTCGCAACAACATCATTCACGACAGCTACAACAACGACCTGCTCAAAATCAACAACGGTGCGCGCGATGTCCTGGTGGAGCACAACGTGTTCTACAACCAGACCGGCAGCGACGAACACATGGATGTCAACGGCGTCACCAACGTCACCATCCAAGACAACATCTTCTTCAACGATTTCGCCGGTAGCGGCCGCACCAACGACAACAGCACTTCCAGTTTCATCGTGATCAAGAACTCCGGCGGCCACGCCCAGAACGCCAATTTCACGATTCGCCGCAACGTGTTCCTCAATTGGGAGGGCAGCACCGGAACCAATTTCCTGTTGCTCGGCGAAGACGGCACCGATCGGTTCGAAGCCGAGGATGTCCTGATCGAGAACAACCTGATGCTGGGCAACAGCAGCAACGTGATGCGTGCGGCCTTCGGCGTCAAGGGTGGCCGCAACATCGTGTTCCGTAACAACACGATCAGTGGGGACCTGCCCGCACTGGCCTTCGCCATGCGTCTCAACCGGGAAGGCGCCAATCCGGCCAACGAGAACATTCAGTTCTACAACAACATCTGGTCGGATCCCACCGGAACCATGGGCTCGGACGGTAGCGGCGCCAACGACTTCTCCGATACGCCGCCCGACCACACCACCAGCTTCGCGCTCGACCACAACCTCTACTGGAACGGCGGCAGCGCCCTGCCCGAATCGTCCTCCGAACTGATCAATCCCTCCGACGACGCCAACGGCGTCACCGGCGATCCGCAACTCACCGAACCCGTGGGCGTGGTACTGCCGCGCTGGGACCCCGACCTGTTCGAGTTCCTCAGCGGCAACGACACCATTCGCGACGAGTTCGAACGTTTGGTGCTCGCCTACGCCCAACTGGGCGACGTGAGCATGGCCCTCGACGCCGCCGACCCCTCGCAGGCACCCGCCGACGACATCATGGGCCAACCGCGTGGAAACCAGCCCGATATCGGCGCCTTCGAACTACAGCCCTGTTCCCTCGTCGGCGATATCAACGGCGACTTGGTGGTCGGCGAGGACGATTTGGTGCTGGCGCTGCCGGAATGGCCCAACTTCGGCGGCAACGCGGACCTCGACGAGGACGGCAGGGTCACGATTCTCGACCACACCCTGTTGGTCAACAACTTCGGGGAATGCCGCCCGGATTGAGCGCACTCCCGCAGGAAAACCCATCTCACCGGCCCGGGAACCAGGAGGAGCCGGGCTAGGTGAGATCACGAACACTACTCGGTAATTGGCGGGGGCGAACTACAGAATTACGAAAATTGTTTCATTTTCATGAGGTTGATACCATCGCAAAACATCGCGAGATCAGCAAATTATCTCATCTCGCATTTTTACATCGTAATGTCGCGACGAGGTTCGCCCATGAAAACCATTTTCGTATTCCTGTCCTTGTGCTTCGGCCTGATCTCGTCTCTGGGATTGCTTGCCTTTCAAGCCTATCACCGAGACGAAATCGCCTGGCGGCAGGAAGCCGCCCACGGTGTGCTCGCCACCGATCTCGCGCACTTGAATCAGTGCATCCTGGAACTGAACGAGTCCCTTAGCGAATGCGAGCGCCTGCCAGGGTATCTGCCCGACGAAACCTGCGTGGACACCGCGCTCGAGAACTGGACCACCTGCGCGACCGGCCCCTGAGCTGTCCCCGGGGTTTCGCATCGAAGTGCCAATCATCGGGTTCCCGGCTGGATACTCACCCCATCGAGTCGACCCGGAGAACCCGTATTCCATTGCAGGAACGGTCAGGTACGCAAGTTGCCGGTCTGGATCCCATCGAAGTCTCGTAATCCGAAGTGCCCGCATTCCTGGGAAAGCGATCAGGCCTGTAGGTGCCGGGCCCGCCCAGGGCACTGGGCCGACGCGCCGAAGTAACCCAAGCAACACCAATCAATTGCGCCAAAGAGCGAAGCCGATCATTTCCCTCACGACCCCAATCCAAAGCCGCAAAGTCCAAATTCCCCGCATCTCGAGAGGGGCGTAAGGCCTGTAGGTGGAGCAGCTTGCTCCACCAATCGAAGCGATTTGGCAAAGGACAATCAAAAGCTCCAGGAGCGAAGCCGCATATGATGTGGAAGGGCGCTCATTCGAAGCAAGGAAACCAGGACATTCCAGAATGCAGAGAGAGCCACGGTGCCAGGTAGGTTCAGCGGCCCGCTGAACTCATCCAAGAGACTCGGCTCGGAGAGCTCGAATATTTGCGAGAGACGTAAAGCCTGAAGGCGCCGGGCTCGCCCAGGACGCTGGGCCGACGCTACAAAGCAACATGTGTAACAGAAGAGAGTTACGCCAAAAAGTGAAGCCGATACCTTCCTTCGCTGCGCGCCATCGATGTGACCTGGCACAGATAGAAATCGATCATCGAGAGATTTTGAGCCCCGACTTTTCTGCTTCGCGCTTTTACCACTCGATCTCGCGAAGCATGGGCTGCTTCGAAATGTTCAGCCGGCGGCTGAACCTACCGGGCACGACGATTCTTTCGGCACGCGGGAACTGCGGCATGGCGCGCTTCAGCCGCTGACGCCGCCGGGTAGGAACTGCAACTCGCTGAAATAGGCGGCGTGAGATGTGACCTGGCACAGATAGAAATCGATCATCGAGAGATTTTGAGCCCCGATTTTTCTGCTTCGCTCTTTTACCACTCGATCTCGCGAAGCATGGGCTGCTTCGAAATGTTCAGCCGGCGGCTGAACCTACCGGGCACGACGACTCTTTCGGCACGCGGGAACCACGGAACGGCGCGCTTCAGCCGCTGACGCCGCCGGGTAGGAACTGCAACTCGCTGAAATAGGCGGCGTGATCGGATAGCTGACGCCAGGGCTCACCGGTAAGCACCGTGGCGTGCAAGGGCTTGAACCCGCGGAAATAGACGCGATCCAGCTTCAACACCGGCAACCAACTGGGAAAGGTGCGCGCGTGCTGGTCGTGCAGGTCCAAATGCGCTTCCTGCAGGTCGAGCTGAAAGGCCAGCCGATCCGTGATGCGCTCGCGCCAATCGTTGAAATCGCCGGCCACGATCAGGGGCTCGTCCTCGGGCACGACCTCACCGATGCGCTCGGCAAGGTAATCGATTTGGCGCCGACGTCCCCGCTCCAACAAATCGAGGTGCAGGCAAATCACGTGAAGCCGCAAATCGCGATCCGGAACGTGTACGACCCCGTGCAACAAACCCCGGTTTTCCAAGGCATTGGTGGACACATCGATGTTCTCCCACTCGATGAAGGGAAACTTGCTCAAAATGGCGTTGCCGTGGTGCCCGGCGTTGTAGACGGCGTTCTTGCCGTAGGCGTAATGGGTCCAGACCGAATCCGCCAGGTACTCGAACTGGGAAGTGGTGGGCCAGTTCGGAATGCGTCGCGAGTGACGCTTGTGGTCGCCCAATACCTCTTGCAAAAAAACCAGGTCGGCATGAACGCTTTTGATCGCTCCGCGAATCTGCTCCAGGACATATTTCCTGCTCGCGGTACTGAAACCCTTGTGGATGTTGTATGAAAGAACCTTGATGGCAAAAGGATTCTGCATGAGGCGCCCAAAAGAGAGTCGAGAAAAATCATAGGCGACGGGATATCGCGCACCGAGCCCGCGACCACCACCGATCCGGAATCCCTATTCTACCAGATGAGGTGGAACCCGCGGAAACGACCGCGACACCACGAAGTCGGATCGGTGACCGTCGTCAAAAGGCACCCGCTCGAGACACCCCGAGACAAAAAAAACGCCGCGAGTCGAAGCTCGCGGCGTTTTTGGTATGAGTGGCGGGAGCGACGGGACTTGAACCCGCGACCTCCGGCGTGACAGGCCGGCATTGTAACCAACTCAACTACGCCCCCGCGTTTGGAACCCTGAGATTCCGATAACTTGTATTCGGGCTTTTCGCCCGGGCTCGACGGCCCAAAAAAACCGACCATATATCGGATCGATGAAGTAAGTGGCGGGAGCGACGGGACTTGAACCCGCGACCTCCGGCGTGACAGGCCGGCATTGTAACCAACTCAACTACGCCCCCGCTCTGGGGATGGTGGGCGATAACGGACTCGAACCGCTGACATCTTGCTTGTAAGGCAAGCGCTCTACCAACTGAGCTAATCGCCCGACCCAACGAGCCGTAATTATCATTTCTGGGAGCCAATTCTGTCAAGGGAATTTTTGACTTTTTTTAACGAGCTCTCAACAATAGCATTACCACCTTTGTTCTCAGTGGGTTAGGCCACCAAACAACCCACTCTCGGACGCCGGGTCCACCGCTCCCTGCCGCGTAGGTGGCACCTGCGATTCGCAGCCGAGGACGAGGCACCGAAAGCCGATCGCGGCCGTCGCGAAATGCGCCCCTCTCTGGTCATCGAAGGGCGGCAAAAGCCTCGGCCAGATAGACTTCCTGCGTTCCCTCCGACTCGACGGAACGCCCCTCCGATGTTTCGGGCGTTTCCCAATGGGCCCCAAGCTCGGGCACCCGTTCGACGGCCCAAGCCACGATTTGCTCGGCCAACTGCATCAGAATCGACACGTTCTCCTCGAACCGCACCACAAATGCCTCGTCGTCCAGAGGCTCGCTCAGCCCCTCGTTGAGGCGGTGCATCAACGGTATCTCGGCCTGATTCAGGAAGGCGTGCGGCACTTCGGGACAATCATGGCGATGCCATTCGCGGAAGAAGGCCTGCATTCGGTTGTTCAGGTCGCCCGCCTGCAGGAAACGGTCTTGGATGAGCGCATAGAGACCCAATTGGGTGAGTCGCCCCTGGACGAAGACAAACGCGAACAGCGTCCAATAAACGGCGTAGTCCCAGTAGATCTTGATCGGCATGATATGCGGGTTGCCGAACAATGGATATTGATCCCGGTAGACGGCGAGCGTGTTCTTGAAATAGGAGAGGTAGAGCTGTTCGTAGATGTTGGCCGAGCCGGCGATGCGTTTGCCGTTCAGGTCCTTTAGGATCAAATCGGCGACGAAGGTGTTGCTGACGGCGATGAAGTCGCTGCCCGGCGAGTAGAAGGGATCCAGAAAAATGCCGGCCTCGCCGGTCAGGGCCCAGCGATCGGCACTGAACACCCGTTTGCACCCGTAGGAGAAGTGGCGGAGGACGAGAAAATCCTGAAGGTCCTCGCGATGGCGGGCCACGACCGCGGCGCAGTCGGGTTCGTGACGGCTCAGCCAATCGAGGGCGCGCTCGAAGCGATTCATGTCGCTCAAGAGATGGATGCGCGGGTCGGCAACGATTCCCACGCTGGTGGAACCGGACGAGAGCGGAATGACCCAAACCCAATAACCGGAGCCCATCAGGTGATTGGTGCTGAGCCAGCGTCGGCCCTCGGCCCCCGCCTCGGCGGACCAGGCCGGGCACCACTGATCCAGCGGCGGCAAATCCTTGATGCGAAACCAGACCGCGTTGACCTTGTGGGGAATCTCTTCGGCCAGGTTCAGGCGACGTTTGAGCAGGCTCGCGCGGCCGCTGGCATCGACCACCCAGCGGGCCGAGACGGACCTGTGCGACGCCTCACGGGTGAAGGACACGCGATGCAGGTCGCCCGCTTCACCCAGGGCCACCTCGTTCACCTTGGCACTGTCCAGGAAAAACACCCCGGTTTCGCGTAACTGGGCCGCCAGGTGGTTTTCCAGGCGACCGCGATCCAACTGGTAACTGGGTGTCGGAAAAAACCGATCGGCCCCCACCTCCAAACCCGTGGTCAACCGCGAGCCCGAATCGTCGGCTCGGGCACCTTTGAAGAAAAACCGCAGGCCCAACTTGGGTAGATGGTCTTGGGCGATGTGCGCTTCCAACCCGAGCACTTTGGCGAAATAGTGTGCGCCCAGCTCGACCGAAGATTCGCCCACCTTGAACGCCGCCTCCGGCACCGGGTGGCTCCCTTTCTCGAGCACCAGGATCCGGGTCTCGGGACGAGCGCGGCGCACCTGAAGCGCCAGGGTCAACCCGGCCAAACCACCTCCAAGAACCACTAAATCCAAGGGTTCCTTTCCCAATTGGGGAATCACATCACCCATGAGGTCCACTCCTAACCCGGGCGCACCGGCCACGATGGTATTGGGGAATCGATCGACGTCCGGCCCGGCGACTCGCTTGGGTTGGAAACGCCAGGGGCACCACCGCCTGCCAACTCGTTCGACCGTTTCCCGAATACCGCGGAAAAAACCGTGATCGAAGGAGAAGGAGGCCAGGCATACCGAATTCAGAGAAACCCAACGTGAATCGAGGTATTCGACCGGTTCTCCTCACACGGGGCTTGCGTTCGGGGCCTCGGCCCGCGCGCTCCTGGAAGATCGATTCCAAAATTCCCTATTGACGACGACCCTTCCCGATAGAGCGAGTATACTGGAATCCAAAGATCACCCTTCACAAAAATTCAACCCACGTACCAAGTCGCATCCGGTCAGGGAGGCACCATGGGTCACCACGACAGGCGTCTATACCAAAACGCGATGTACCGCTCCGGTGCGGTCGACCTGACGCATGACGACCTTCAGTTGATTACCAGCGCCATGAAGGCCGGCCAAGAGTACGCGATTTCGGGAGACGTCGCCGGCATCGCCGAGAAAATCCTGGCCATCCTGAAGCTGCATCCCCATTTCAACGGCGTGGATCGGGTGTGCCTCGCCAGGAAGGTCGGTCACACCAATCAGCTTCTGGTGCTTGATTCGAGCATGATTCCCATTGCCGAGAACCTGATGGGCGGCGGCTATCGCTGCTACGTGGATGCCCACGGCTCCCTGTTCTCCCTCAAGGCCGGCGAGATGCGGATCCTCCACGACGTCACCGAGATTACCGACTCCTACCATCTGCAAAGCCGCCCGGTGCAGCGGTCCCTGCGCTACATCGGCGAAATGGGGTTCAGGAGCGGGCTCTGCATTCCCTGCACCTTCAAGGACGAGTTGTTGGGTTATCTCTTCATGAACTCCAGTCAGCCGATCTACTTCCACCTGCCGCGAAACCAAGACTACCTCATCTATTCCCAATTGGTTCAGATCGCCACGAGCATCATTCAACGGTACCGACTCCCCGCCTCCTACGAGGGCCTGCCGGAATTGGCCTACCTGTACTGCTGGGACAGCCGCATCTTCAATACTTCGTTCTTCGCCAAGCACCTGACTCGGGTTCTCACCGAACAGTTTCATACCGAATTACCCGTCGAAGTCACGGCGGCGCAGAACATCCCGACCTTTCTGTATTCACCGACGATGATGGTGTTCTTCGTCTGGCACGCACTGGTCCAATTGCAGGTTCAGGACAAGCTGACCGCGCTCCGGATCCACGTCGAACCGACCGCAGACGGGGACCTCGTCGGCCGGCTCGGATTGGAAGGCACCACCCCCCATGCCTACCTGGTCCCGCCGATCCTGGAGCAGGCACAGGCCATTGGATATCGCGCGGAAGTTTCGGACGGCACGCTTTCCTATTACTGGAAAAAGGACGAACCGGCCAGGGGCCGCACGGACATCCTCTACAGCGTCTGATTTCCGGTTGGCGCCGGCGCATTTTGAGTTCTCCAGCCTGTCCGATTTTGATAGAGTGAAGGGCTCCGAAGGACATGTTCGCCCGCCGCGGGCTCGGCGCTTTTTCGCTTCGGTCCTCCGTTCGTCGGGGCACCGGCTCCGCCTCCGCGGCCCTCGCCGTTCGAACCCCTCGTTCGTGCACCGTTGCGGTGTTCGAACGATCCGTGGAGGCTGATTGCCATGGTCAACGTCGCTTTCGTAGCGCCCTTTTTCCTGCGCGCCACCCTTCAATTCATCGATGGCGCCGCCAGTTTGTCCGGTGTCCGCCTGGCGCTGATCACCCAGGACCACTTGGAAAAAGTGCCGCCGGATTTGCGCGCCAAACTGGCCTATTTCGATCGCATCGACAACGCCCTCGACGCGACGCAGATCCAAGACGCGGTGCGGCGAGCCGCCCAAAAGCTGGGCCCCGTGACGCGCCTCCTGGGCACCTTGGAAGATCTGCAGGAAATCCTGGCCGAAGTGCGCCAAACACTGAACATTTCGGGAATGGGCACCACGGCGGCCACCAACTTCCGCCAGAAATCCCGCATGAAGGAGATCCTGCGCGCCTCGGGAATCCCATGTGCCCGCCACTGCCTGGCCACCCACGCCGCCGAAGTCAACGCGTTTGCGGAAAAGATCGGCTTTCCCCTCGTCGCCAAGCCGCCCGCGGGAGCCGGCACACGCCATACCACCCAAATCAACGGTCGCGACGAGCTGGCATCCTATCTGGCCCGTCACGAACCGACCACCGCGTTCCCGATCCTGTTCGAAGAGTTCGTCATGGGCAACGAGCACACCTTCGAGTCGATGTGGATTCGCGGACACATGGTCTGGCACTCGCTGACCCGCTACTTCCCCAGCCCGCTCGAAGTCCTCAAAAACCCTTGGATCCAGTGGTGCATCCTGTTGCCGCGCGAAATCGATCATCCACACTTCGACGACATCCGCGAAATCGCGGCCGCGGCCAATCGCGCGCTGGGCATCGACACCGGCCTCACCCACCTGGAGTGGTTTCGCCGGATGGACGGCAGCGTGGCGGTCAGCGAAGTGGCCGCGCGCCCGCCGGGCGGTCAGCTCACCAGCATCACCGGCTTCGCGCACGACTTCGACATCCACCGCGCCTGGGCCAGGCTGATGGTTTTCGGCGAGTTGGATCCCCCCAAGCGAGCCTACGCCGCGGGTGCGGCCTTCATCCGCGCGCAGGGCTCCGGTGACCGCATCGAGGCCATCCACGGCGTCGACAAGATCCAAGAAGAGCTGGAACCCCTCATCGTGGAAATGAAAATGCCGCAAATCGGCGCGCCGCCGTCGGGCACCTACGAGGGCGAAGGCTACATTCTCCTGCGGCACCCGATCACGGCGGTGGTCGAAAAGGCGTTGTTCCACATCATCACCACGATCCGCGTCGAGCTCGGCTAACCCGTTTCTTTCGAAAAACATGCAATACATCAAACGGATCGACCCGGTGGCCCCACCGGGGGTGCGACTGGGGAAACCCGGCCAAACAGGTTCATGAACCCCCATTCACTTCGTCCTGTTCTCCGCTCCCCGCTTTGTGTTAGGTTTTTGGACGGCCCCTCTACCTTCGCCCCCATCACGCGGTTTCGCCCTTCCCGGGCCTCCCGCTCGAGATCCAGGAGTGCTTCCCCATGCTTGTTTCCGGACCTACCATCCCCGTTGAACCCATCGCCTCGCGAGCGCGAACCCTGGGCGACCTACTGACGGTGCGTGCGGCCCACACTCCGGATCGCCCGGCCATGTTCTTCAAAACGAAAGCAGCCGCCGGCAAGGACCACTGGGAAGGCCTGACCTGGTCCGAGATGGACTACCGGGCCCGCCAGGTAGCCCATGCGCTGCTGGACCTGGGTCTCGAGCCGGGCGATACCGTGGCCATTCTGGGCCCGACCCAACCGGCCTGGTGCATCTACGACATGGGAGCCCAACTGGCGGGCATGGTCACCGTCGGTGTCTACCCGCGCCAAGCACCCGAACAGGTGGCCTACGTGCTGGAGCACAGCGACGCCAAGGTCATGTTCGTGGACGGCACCGACGAGCTGAAAACCACCCTCGAAGCGGTGCGGAACAACGAGAAGTTGCTGGGCATCGTCCCATGGAACGAACTGTCCTATCGCGCCAACCGCGATCAGGACGCGCGTTTCCTGTCGCCCACCCAGTTCCAGAAAGGGGTCCTGGATCCCGATCGGGTAGAGGCCATCCAAACCGCGATCACCCCCGACCACACCGCGATCTTGATCTACACCTCGGGCACGACCGGCCGTCCGAAAGGGGCCATGATCAGCCACGCCAACATCCTGGCCATGCTGCCCTCGATCGAGAAAGTGTTTCAACTCTACGAGAACGATCTGTTCCTGAGTTTCCTGCCGATGGGCCATGTGACCGAGCGCGTGCTCTCCTTTTATTTCCGCATCGACACCGGGGTCGCCGCCGCCTACGCCACCAGCATCGGCAACGTGCTGAACGAGGTCAAGGAGGTGCAGCCCACCGTCTTCGGCTCGGTCCCGCGCATCTTCGAAAAGGCGTACAACAAGGTGCACAACCAAATCGAGTCACAATCCCTGCCCATTCGGACCCTGTTCCACTGGGCCGGAAACCTTTCCAATAAACGCCTGAAATACACGCTCGAAGGATATAACGCACCTTTGACCCTCGAGGCGGGCTACCAGCTAGCCAACGCGGTGATTTTCAAGAAGATCCACGATGCGTTCGGCGGGCGCATCCGCATGTTCATCACGGGCGCGGCCCCGATTTCCAAAGAGATTCTGGCCTTCTTCTGGGGCCTGGGCCTCCCGATCTACGAGGCCTACGGGATGACCGAGGCGACGGTGTTGACCCACATGAATCCCGCGGGCGCGCCACGTCTTGGCACGGTCGGCCTGCCGCTTCCCGGACTGGAACAGCGCATCGCCGAGGACGGCGAAATCCTGTTGCGCGGCAAAACGGTCTTCAAGGGCTATTACAAAAACGACGCGGCCACGCAGGAGGCCATCGTCGACGGATGGCTGCATACCGGCGATATCGGTTCCATCGACGAGGCCGGGTACCTGCGCATCACCGACCGCAAAAAGCACCTGATCATCACCGCCGGCGGGAAAAACGTGGCGCCGGCGAGCATCGAGCGCGCGATCAAGAACCAGAGCCCCCTGATCAGTCACGTTCACGCCCACGGCGATCGCCGCCCCTACATATCGGCGCTGATCGCCCCCAGTCCGATCGAGACGTTGGAATGGGGCGCCGCCCGTCAAATCATCGGGAACGAAGAAAAAGACAAACTGGTCGAAGAGCTGATGGCGAACCCGCAGTCGCGATCGATGGCACTCAACGCCGCGATGGCCAAGATCGTGGCCAACAAGGCCTTCCGCATGGTGTTCCTGGAAGCCGTAAAAGCGGGCAATCACCTGTTGGCCCGAGCCGAGCGCGTGCGTCGCTACTGCGTACTCGAACGCGATTTCAGCTTGGAGCACGGCGAGTTGACGCCAACCATGAAACTGAAGCGCAAGACGGTGGAGAAGCTCCACTCGGTCCTGTTCGAAAAGGTCTACGACGACCCCAATTTCGCCATCGACGTGGAACACTGACCGACAACGCGTTCGATTTGTCTCCGTTGCCTCCGCGACCTTCACCGTCACCGCCGATCGGGGTGGAACTCGACCTTCCCGGCTCGGGTCGCGCGCGTTTCCAGCCAGCCGGGCCGTTTCGGAAGCTACAATGCTTCCCTTTCTGGATGGGCCCGAGCTAGAATGTCCCTGCTCTGCGCCGCCGCGGTCTTCGCGACCCGAATCGCGAAACACCGAGGCGGTTGCGAATCCCTAAACGGGGCCGTAATGCAGACTCGGTTTTTCTTTCCTCGAGGTTCCCGAAGACCGCAAAGGGAACAAACGCCGAAACAGGTTGAGCGGGACCAATCAGGCGCTCGTTCCGTCACGCAAAGCCATGCCTTTCGAACCAAACACAACCTTTTGAGTGTCAGAGCGTTATCAACAATGAGCTACTTTTGTTTCACGGAAGGTCCTCCATGAACCCGGTCCGCCTTGGACTTTGGACACTTTGCCTCTTCGGCGCCGGCATCGGCTTTTTCCAAGCGAAACCCGCGAAAGGCCCGCAGCCCGCCTCGCCACCCTGCCCCGAATTCGAAACCGGGGTTTCGCGTGGTTGGGTAAAGCCCGCATTCATCGACGAGGCCTCCGGAATCGTCGCCAGCCGCGACACACCCGGCGTGTTCTGGGTCCACAACGACTCCGGCGACATCTCCCGCGTTTTCGCCATCGACGAGGCGGGAACCCTGTTGGCCACCTGCGAACTGGCCTGCGTGGACGCCCGGGACTGGGAAGACATCTCCATCGGCCCGGGTCCCGAACCGGACAGGGACTACCTGTACATCGGCGACGTGGGCGACAACAAGGCCAAACGCGACCTGATCCACGTCTATCGCGTGCCGGAACCTCGAGTGGACCCCACCAAATCGGGCGTGTCGATGATGCTGAACCAGGTGGAAACCATCACCCTGGCCTTTCCCGATCACCCCCGCGACGTGGAAACCCTCATGGTCGACCCACTCTCCGGCGACCTCTACCTGATCAGCAAACGGGAAACGCCCTCGCGGATCTATCGGGTACCCTATCCCCAATCGACCACGTCGACCAACGAGCTCCAACTCGTGGGCACGCTGCCCTGGGGTTGGGCCGTCGGCGGCGACATCTCGCCCGACGGTCAATGGATCCTGATCAAAGGCTACTTCAACGCGGGTCTATGGCGAAAACAACCCGGCCAACCGCTGTGGTCGGCATTCGCCCAGGAGCAATGCCAGATCACCCTGAGAAGCGAACCCCAAGGCGAAGCGATCGGGTTCCGCGCCGACGGATGTGGCTTCTACACCCTGTCCGAACACATCAACCAGCCGCTTTACTACTACAAGCCCTTGGCGCCCTGCACCCCCGCGCCGGTTCCGGTCCGGGAGGTGAGAAGCGAGCAGGGGCGCTGAGGCCCACGTGGGTCACGACCCCCATCCTCAAACTTTCCAACCGTTTCCAGGGTCCTTCATCAGATGCGCCGCTTCGCGGGAATCTTTGACATGGGGTCGTTGTTGACCTAACCGCCGAACGAATCACACCCGACCACGCGTCGGAACACGAGGGAGACAGTCCATGCGCCACACCCTTTCGGTCCTGCTCTTTTTGGGATGGTTCCACGCCGCTTTCGGCCAATCTTCGCCGGCGGCACAAATCGAAACGCTCAACAAGGGTATCCAAACCGTGTACGACGCGATCGTGGCCGAGGACGGCTCGGTCGATTACGCCGAACTCCATCGGCGCCCCGAACTGCAGGCGCACCTGCAGGCCTTCATCGACTTCATTCGCGACTTCGATCCCGATACGCTTTCCGACACGACCGAAAAAATCGCGCTACTCTCCAACACCTACAACGTCTTCACCCTCGCCGGTGTCAACCGCGCCTGGCCGGTCCCTTCGGTGCGAAAAATTCGCCCCATGTTCGGCTTCTTCACCAAGAAGGAGTGGCGTGTCGGCGGCCGAAAGGTCTCGCTCAACAACGTGGAAAGCGATTGGCTGCGCCCCATGGACGTCCGCATCCACTTCATCATCAACTGCGCCTCGGTCTCCTGTCCGCGCCTGGACAAGCGCGTCCTGACCGCCGAAAACGTGGAAACGGTCATGGAAGAAGCCACCCTGCGTTTTCTGAACAACAAAGACAAGAACGTGTTCGACGAAACCCGCCGCGAGTGGCACCTTTCGAAGATTTTCGATTGGTACCAAAAGGATTGGGGCAAACAACCGGACGTGGTGGCCTTCGTTCACAAGTACCGGCCCGACCTGAAAGGCTGGGAACCGCAGCGCATTCGCTATCTCGAATACGACTGGGCCCTGAACGGATCGGTGAGCGGCGAAACCAACTGAGTGGCGACGAGCGGGGCGCTCTGCCGAAGCCCCGCACCTTCACGGCGTAGATTCGGACTTGCGCCAGCCTCCGGCGCCGGGATCGCGCTCGGTCAAGCCGAAAAGGGTTCCTTCGACGTCCTTGCAATAGGCCAGGTATCCCACGCCGGGGATCGTCATCTTTTCGGTCACTACCTCGCCGCCGTGATGGCGAACCTTGTCGAGGTATTCGTCGAGATCGGTGACCTCGATAGTGTTGACGGTGCCGCTGAACCATTCGTTGGGACGAAAGAACCCGCCGTCGATGCCGGGTTCGGTGTCCGGTCCGGTTTGGACGGCCCAATACTCGACCGGCCCTTCCAGCTTGGTGGTTTTCCAGCCAAAGATCTTCTCGTAGAAGGGAATGACTTTTTCCGGTTCATTGGCGCTGATTTCGAAATGGGTCACTTTCGGCATCTGCTCCTCCGAGGAGAAAGAAATGGGGCCGGCATTCGGTCGGCAACGGGTCCGAAACAGGCATGGGATATGGCTTGAAAGGGTTGCGTCGAGCCTAGCATATCGGCAACGGCCGGATCAAAACAAATCCAGATCCCAGCGGGCCTGAGCGGTGATTCCGCGGATCGGAACGACCGGTGCGTCCCCACCCGGATCACCGAATGAAGATTCTTCCACGCGCTCAAACGCGTCGCGCCGCCGCGATCATCTCCGACCAACTGGGCTCCTTGCCCTGCATGAAGATGCCCAACGCGAACACCTTGCCCGCCACCTGGCGCATCATCCAACAGGCCACCACCAGGCTAGCCAACGCCACCGCCATCTCCCAGGCCGGCACCTCCGCCAACACCAGACGAGCCGGCATCACGCCCGCACTGGTCAACGGGAACATCCCCAGCAGACGGAACCCCCAATGTTCGGGGTTCGTGAACACCAGAAAGCCGACCGCCACCGGAATCATCGGCACGAACATGAACGCGTTGCGCGCACTGTTCATGGGATCGTTGATCGTGGCCGCCACCGCCGCAAACGCGGTGAACCAGAACAGGAAGCCCAGCACCGCCAGCGACACCATCTTGAGCGCCAACCCAACATCGACCACCTCCAGGGCCAAAGGCACGTCCACCCCCAGCCGCTGGAGGATCAGGACCGCGATGAACGAACTGACCGCGTAAATCGCCACGTTCACCAACGCCAGCCCGGCCATGCCCAGGATCTTGCCGTCGATCCAAATGCGGGGCGAAATCGCCGCCACCAACTGCTCGGTCACGCGCAACTGCTTTTCACCCGTTATCGCGGAAAACAAATAGGCGTTGCCCACGAAAATCGCCATCAGCATGAATCCGATACAGACGAAACTGAGGATCATGCGCTCGCGAAAGCCACCGCCGTCATCGCGCAACGCCGACAAGGTCAAGGGAAACGGCGCCATCATTTCGGCGAACGCCTCCTGCGACACACCGCTCCGATCCAACTGTACCGAGAGTCGCGCGATCGCCAGCAGCTTTTCCAGCTCGGCGCGCCAGTGCGGCTCGCGCAGGACCACCAACTCGGCATCTTCCACGCCCCGCACGATCAACAACCCGTCCAGTTCCTTGGCGGCGACGGCCTCGCGCAGATCCGATTCCGCCTCCTCGGGCAGCGCGTCGACCACGGCCAGGCTGGAGGTCTCGGGAATCACCAGCATCAGCTCGGATTGGTTAATCAGCTTGACCTGGGCGGGCTCGCCCTGGCTGCCCGCACCACGGATCATCCAGTTCAGGCCCAACAGGAGGCCGACCGTCAATCCCAGTGAAACCATCATTTCGCGCGGCTTGAAAAAACGCATGAATTCCCAGCGCGTGACCTCGAAGGTCAAACGCCATTGACTTTGCTTGCTCATGATTGCCATCCTCTCGTTTCAGCCTTGAACCTCTCAGCACAAAACCGGGGCACAGGTTCAAAAGTGTGACCCGGGTTTGGATTCGCTCGGGAGGGTTTCGGACGGTGGAAAAGACCGCTCCACCCACAGGCTCTTCGCCTTTTCTGACAACAGGGGTCCATCCAAAGAATCCCCTTCGGCCGGTGCGTTGGGCGCGGCTCCCGACAGGTCCTAACCTGGCCGTCGCACCGACCCTGCTGTGAGGGTTCGTTCGCGTCCAAACGCTTCCTGCGCCAAAGCCGCATCACATGATGCCCACTCATCCGACACCGACCTCGAGTTCTTGGACCGCGGTGGTCGTGGAACCTTCGCCCCTCGGGTCACCCTCTTCGGCCAGCTTGACGGCGCGCAGGTAGATGCCATGCAGGCTCATCTCGCGCGACTCTAAGGTGACGATGTCCAACGCGCCACAGGCGAACTCGAGGAAGGCGCCCAGAGCCGCTTCCGGCCGCAGCATCAACTCCAAACGCCCCTCTTCGGGCCGGCTCACCAGGTCCACCGCCGGATGGCATTCGAAGGCGGCCAGGTCGGCCATCCCACGGAAGCCGATTTTGATGTTGGTGCCCACTCCGACCCGCTCGCGCAACTCCGCCATGGTGCCGTACAGGACCTGTTTCCCGCGATTCATGAGGAACAGCCGATCGGCGATGCTCTCGACCAGTTCCATCTGGTGGGCGCTCAACAGCACGGTCGTCCCCTGAGCCCGCAGCTCCTGCAGCACTTCGATCATCAGGTTTTGGTTGATGGGGTCCAGTCCGGAAAAGGGCTCGTCCAGGATCGCGAAACGCGGCCGGTGCAGCACCGACGCGATGAATTGAATCTTCTGCTGGTTGCCCTTGGACAACGAATCCAAACGCTCGCCGGCGCGGTCAACCAGATCCATTTTCTCCAACCAGAGACGCGCTTCGCGTTTGGCATCGGCGCGCGTCATCCCGCGAAGCACCCCGAAGTAAACGATGGTGGGCAGGATTGCCATGTCCTGGTAGAGCCCGCGATCCTCGGGCAGGTAGCCGAGCCGGGACAACAACGCGTCCTCGGGCACGCCCAGATCGTAGCGGATCCGACCCGCATCCGGCGCGATGATGCGCATCATCATGCGCACCATGGTCGATTTACCGGCGCCGTTGGGGCCGAGCAACGCGAAGATCTCCCCTTCATCCACGGAAAACGAAATGCGGTCCACCGCCTTGACGGTCTTGTAGTGTTTTTCGACCGCTTCCACGGTCAGGATCTGGCGGCTCATGGGCTCCTCCAAAAGGTAATGGGTCATCGCAAGCAAAGACGACCCGCCACGCGGCGGGTGCCGTTGACGGTTCAGTCGACCGCCGGCCCGGTCCAGCTCAGGCGATAGCGGACCAACACCAGCTCGCCGTCCGCGTCCTGTTCCAACGTGGTGGCCCGATCGCCGTGGACCACCATGCGCGGCGTCAAATTCGAGGTCGGGGCGAGGAAGGGTGCACCGTCACGACGCAGCGAGCCGAGATAACGGCCGTCCGCGGCAAGGACATCGACGGCCTGGGTCAAGGACAAGAACGAGAGATCGTAGACCGCGAGCAACCGATCCCCAGCAGGCAGCAACCCGAACAGGGGATTCTTGATCGGCGGTAACTCGGCCTTCTCCACCGCCTGACGGACCAGGTTCTCGGTCACGGCGCGCCCCATGCCCGGCGTGGCACGCAGCTCCTCCAGCAGCACCTCGGCCATGGCGTCTCGTTCGGCCTCGCGCAAACGAATCGGTTCGCCCTCGACCGCGACCCGCCAGCGTGTCGTCTCGCCGCCTTGATCGAGGCACGCAATTTGGCTGCGATGGGTGGCCGCGTGAATCAGGCGCCCCCTGGCATCAAACGTCACCAGCCCCTGACCGCGATAGAATCCGGCCAACACATCGGCAACCATGTCGCGCAGATTGGCGGGGTTCCGCAGCACGTCGGGGCCGGGCAACGGCAGGTCGGTTTCAACGAAGGTCCGCACGGGTTTCAGTTGGGCATCGACGAGCTGGGTTCGCATGGTCAGAATGCCGCGCCGGGTGTCCAGACCCATGAACAAACCGGCGGCGCGTTTGCCGTCGGGGGCGGCCACAATGCTCACGGGGATGGCGCTCAGAGATCGGAACACCTTCTGCTCGCTAAAGCGACCCGAAGCATCGAAAAAAAGCAATCGAGCCAGGCCCATCGGCGGCTGATCCAGGGCGACCGTGCGTCCGTCGGCCAAAACCTGCACCGACCGAAGGCCGCGCAACTCGCCGGGACCCGGTCCCTCCGCCGCCAGAACCCGTTCGAAGGTACCGTCGGGGCCCATGGCCAACAGACGGTTGGCGCCGACGTCGGCAATGAGGACGCGCCCGTCCGCGGCCACGGCCAGGTGGGTATCCGGCGAGGTCCAGAGATAGACGTCTTCCTCGCGGTCGGGACCCACCCGCCAGACCTCTTCGAAGTCGAGCGGCGCCTTGGCCGAGGTGTCGCGGCGAAAGGTCTGAACGGCACCGCCGTCGGCGCCGAGCGCAAACGACCCGAGCGTCGCAAGCAGGCCGAGCAGGACTGTGCAGATTCGAAACATCATCTATTTCTCCTTATCGTGGTCCGGGCATGGCCTGCCGAAGCGAGCCGGTGAATGTACCCGCAGGTCGAAAACGAGGGTGCACGGAACCGGGCCCTCACGCGGGCACGGCCTTGGGATGGCGGTAGTTGGCGAACAACGCCTCCAACTGGCGATCCTCCTCGGGAAAGGCCGCATTCTCTTCCTTGAATTGATCGAGCATGATGTTGCGGGTCAATTCGCCGAAGGCTTCGATCTGCTCCAGCGTGATCCCCTTGCTCAGCAGGTAGGGAATGCCCCAAAGACTGAAGCCGTACAAACTCAGCGGGATACTGTTCTCGATCTCGCGCAGGAACAGCTTGGCCATCTCGGCCGCGCCCCGCCAATCCATGCTGTTGTGACGCCAGTTGTATCCCGCACCCTCGATCCCGAACTCCTCCGAACGACGCGAGATCGGCGCCCGCGTGTCGTGGTAGTAGAGCTGCACGTTGAAGAAGGTCGGGCCGCTCTCCTCGATGAAGCGCATCGAGTTGCGCACCGTCTCCTCGGTCTCGCCCGGAAACCCGCAAATGATCGACGCGAAGGTCATGATCCCGCGCTCCTTGAGCATGCGCACGCCCCAACGGTAGCGTTCCACCTTGGCCGACTTGTTCATGTAGTTGAGAATCGTCTGGTCGCCCGACTCGATGCCCAGAAACACACCGATGCAGCCACTGGCCTTCAGCAGGTCGTAGGCTTCCTCGTCGGCGTTGGCGCACCGGAAAAACGACACCCACTTGAAGTCGAACTGGTTGTCGACCATCATCCGCAGCAGCTTCTTGAAGCGCGGCAACGGCACATTGAAGGTGTCGTCGATGAAAATCAGGTACTCGGTCCCCATTGCCTTCAACTGCCGCATCTCTTTCTCCACCACCTCGATGTCGGCCAGGACGTGTTTGCCCGCCATTGTCGGGTAGTTGCAGAAAGAGCATTTGAACGGACAGGACCTCGCGGTGCGCATGTAGGTCACGGGCGCCACCGCATCCGAATCGAAGAAACTCCAGTCGATCGAGTTCTGGTCCAGATCGTTCGTCTCGACATCGCGTTCGGTGCGGTGGCCCTTGCCGTCGGCGTAGTAGTAGAGGTTGGGTATCTCGGCCAGCGAGGCGCCCTCGCGGCGGGCCTCCAGCACGCGGTGAAGCGACTGCTCGCCCTGGGAGTCGATGATGTAGATGTTGGCGCCGATGTGGCGGTAGACCAGGTCCTGGGTCTTCTCGTCCAGGTCGGATGCGGTGTTGAAGATGTGGGGACCGCCCACGATGATGTCCACGTTCGGGTTGTGCTTGCGGACGAACTTGACGATCTCGACAATCGGCGCGTGGTCGATGTAATAGGTGGTCGTGATCACCACCGAGCGCGGGTCCTGCTTCAGGAGGGCCGCCAGCCGGGGTTTGTCGTAGTTGAAGAAGTTCACCGACTCGGCGCGCAGCCCCCGCCGCTGCAGGAAACTCTTGAGGTAACAGACGCCCAAGGCAGGCGCCTCGAACACATTGAGGCGCGGATGCTCGCCCGTGGCCCGCTCGATGTAGCGGTTCATCAGCTCCACGAAGGTCACCCGATCGCCGCGGTAGGAAATGGAATTGGTCAGGACCTCGTGATAGGCGCCGCTGAACCGCGAGCGTTTCTTCTGCGCCTCGGCAAAGGACTGGAAATCAATGTCGTTGTAACCCACGATGATGCAATCGATGGGGGCTTGGGTCTGGGACACGGGTCACCTCACTGCTCTTGAAAGGGAAAGGAATGAACGGAAAAAGGGGGAGCCGTGGCGCGACTCCCCACGGTGCGGCGGACTCAGGCGGCCGCCATGCGCGGTTTCTTGGCCATGTGGATCAGCTCCTCGCGGACCTTCTCCAACGGCCAGTCCCAGCGCTCTTCGAACTTGTAGTTCAGACAGAATCCGTACTCGCCACCTTTGCGCCAGCCAAAGGCCAGGTTCTTGAAGTAGTCGAAGAACTGGCGCGGCTTGAGGATCGGATAGCCGAGCATCATGCCGGTGAGCACGAACCATTGCGACGATTTGTAGCCCTGGCGTACGACGAAGGCCAGCACGCCCACCTCGCCGGCCGGACTGGCGTCCATACCGAGAATGGTGTGAATGAAATCGTGGCTGGCAAAGTACCGCACGTAAAACGTGTTGCGGCGTTTGACCGCCTCCAGATCGTCACTGATCTGGAAGGGTTCCAATTTTTCGTCATCCATGTAGCGGGTGAATTCGCGACCCAGCGTGCCGTCGGGCATGTGACGCAGCTTCTCCATGTCGATCTCGGGCAAGTAGCCCTCGAGATCGGCCACGGCGGCCTCCATCTTGGGAGAACCGCAGTCGCCGAGCGCATCGGTGCGGAGCAGCAGGGCGTCCCAGTCGGATTCATCTAATTTGAAGCGGGCGGTGGCTTCGCGATATTGCTCCCAGTTGGGCTTTCTTCTGCGGGCCATAACCTGTTTTCCTCCTGATGATGTGGTTGGGGGTTGAGGGTTGGTTGGTGGGGATTGTCGAGGCTTAAACCTGGGTTGGGGATTAGGACGGAGGCACCGATGCAGTGCGCACCGACGCGATGGGCATCGACCAGCGGCTTCACTCGCGCCGATCGGGCCGCGCGCGGGCGGCGAGTCCGACAGGCTCCGGCGGATCGGCGGAAACGCCGGACAGCGCGGTATCCAATGCACGCGCCAGAACCTGCACGTGGGGCGGCTTCACGAGGTCGTTGTGACCACCGGAAACCACGACCACCCGTGGGGATTGCGCGCACCAGGCGCGCCACCCGTTGCTGGCGCGATCGTAGTCGGCCGGAAAATCCGGTTGGAGATGGTCGGGCAGCGCATCACCGGCCTGCATCAGATGGAGAGGCCCGCGAAGCGTGGCCGAGGGTTGGTAATGCGTCATCAAAGCCAGCTCGTCGGCATAGGCGCGGAAGCCCTCGGCAAACTGCGCGGCATCCACTTGTGAAGGCAACAACCCGTGCTCACGCAAGAGCTGGTGAGCACCGTTCAACGCGGCCTCGGTACTGCCGTCGGCCAAGGCATCCAAGGCAGCTTCGGGCGGGGTCAGGTCGGCTTCGTGGAAACCCCGTTCGACCAAAGCGCGAATCAACCGGAGATCGGCGACACCGGCTTCTTCGCCGTAACCCGGAGCCAACGTATCGAACAGGGCGAGACAGGCGATTTCCGCGCCCTGGGCTTCCAACTGCAACGCCATCTCGAAGGCGACCAGACCGCCCATCGACCAACCGCCGAGGTGGTAGGGCCCCTGCGGCTGACGGACACGCAGGGCCGCCACATAGTCGGCGGCCATCGCTTCGATACTCGCGGCGGCCGGCAGCCCTTCATAGGCCAAGTTCTGAATGCCGATGAAGGGACGCGACCCATCCAACAGATGGGCCAGCTCGCGGTAACACAGGACCGTGCCACCGCCCGGATGGACACAGAAGAACGGGGCCGCGCCGCCCTCCTCGCGAATCGGCACCAAGGGCGAGACGAGGCGCAGGGGCTCGGCCGAGAGACGCGCGGCCAGGGCCCCCAAGGTCGGATGCGCGAACAGGGTCGCCAACGGCAACGTGACGCCGAAGGTCTCGGTGACCATGTCCGCCAAGCGCACGGCCAACAACGAGTGACCGCCCAGCTCGAAAAAGTGATCGTCCAGGCCGATCGGTCCGCGTTGGAACAGGCGTTCCCACAGGGCGGCCAGGCGTAGCTCGTCGCTGGTGCTGGGCGCTCGGTAGGGCGCCACCGCGGCGACATCGCCCAGTTGGCTGAGGGCACGGCGATCGCGCTTCCCGCTGGGCGTCGTGGGCAGGGCTTCCACCCGAGTGAAACGGGCCGGCACCGCGTAGTCGGGCAATTGACGGCTCAAGGCGGCGCGCAGCTCCGCGACGTTCGGCTCGGCCGCATCGGCCGGCACCAACCAGGCCGCCAGTACCGTCGCTCCCGAGCCGTCGCGGATGGGTACCACAGCCGCCTCCGCAACCGCGTCCAACCCCACCAAGGCGGCTTCCACTTCGCCGGGTTCCACCCGGAAACCACGCACCTTGACCTGGGTATCGGCTCGACCCAGGAACTGCAGTTCCCCCGCCTCGGACCAACGCGCCAAATCGCCGCTGTCGTAACAGCGCGTACTGGCGGTCTCCACGATGCGGAAACGCTGAGCCGTCAGTTCCTCGCGACCGTGGTACCCAAGAGCCGGTGCCACGCCGCCCAGCCAGAGCCGGCCGGGAACACCGAGCGGTACGGCTTCGTCCCAGGCTCCTCGCAACGCGAGTGACACGTTGGGAATGGCCGTACCGATCGGCGGCTGGGCCGGCCATGATTCGGGTGGGCCGGTCAGGGTGTAGGACGTGACCACGTGCGTTTCGGAAGGTCCGTATTGGTTGATCAGGCGTGCTTGCGGCAGGCGCGTGAACATGGCGCGCAGGTCCTCGGTCACGTCCAACTGCTCGCCCGCGGTGATAACCTCGCGCAGGGCGCTGGCCGCCAGATCGACACCCGCCGAGACCGACGCCAACTGCGACAGCGCCACAAACGGCAGGAACAACCGCGACACGCGTCGATCGATCAGGTGGGCCCACAGCCGATGCGGATCGCGCCGGGTCGCTTCGTCCAAAAGCACCAAGGTGCCACCACAGGTCCAGGTCGCCCACATCTCCTGGAAATGGACGTCGAAGCTGAGCGGTGCAAATTGCAGGGTGCGGCTGGCCGCGGAACCCGATTCGCGGTTCTGCCAGGCGATCAGGTTGGCCAGCGACCGATGCGGCAGCAACACGCCCTTGGGCGTTCCGGTCGAGCCGCTGGTATAGATCAGGTAGACCGGATCCTCCGGCGAAGGATGGTGCTCGGGCACCGGCAGGTCGCGACCGGACTCCTCCAGTTCGGCCAGACCGGTACAGGGTAGCCCGGCCGGGACCGCGTCGCATTCGGTGCCGATCAACAGGGGCGCGCCGCTGTCTGCCAGCATGAAGCGACGGCGCTCGGTCGGGTAGGTGGGATCGATAGGAAGGTAGGCGGTGCCGGCGCGCACCACGCCCAGCAGCGCCAGGCAGGCCTCCAGGCCACGCGGGTAGGTGATCGCCACCACCGAACCGGGCCCGATGCCGCGCGCGGCCAACCCGGCCGCGACGGCGGCGGTGCGCCGCTGAAGATCGCCGTAACTCAGACTGGCGTCGTCGGTCTCGATCGCGACGCGGGCGGGGTCCTGGTCCCACGCATCGGCCAACAGGTCCAATAGGGTCCGATGAGGCCACGTTACAGACGGGCCGCGTTCCACCTCGGCGAGGCGAGCCAGTTCCTTCGCGGGCCAGGCCCGTTCGGTGACCGCCCACCCGAACATCGGTCCGTCGGGATCCTCGGCCAAGGCCCGCAGCATGCCGCCGAAGTGGTCCAACAGCCGCCGCGCATCGGCACGGCCGTACTCGACACCGTTGGCGCTCAGTGCCACTTGCAGGACCTCGCCTGGCCACAGGGTCAGCAACAGCGGCAAACCCGTATCGCCGACGGCTTCCCCTTGGTGTACTCCGAGCACACCGCCCGAGCCGCTCTCGACGGGCTTGGCCGAACCGGCAAAGTTGACGTAGTTGAAGACCACATCGAAGTGCGCGGCACGACCCAGGTCGTGACGCAGTTGGGCGTAGGGATAGCGGCGGTGACGTTGATCTTCCCGTTCCAGGCGTGCCACCTCGCGGACAAAGGCGCGCCAGGACGTCCGGGACAGACTGGCGCGGAAGGGCAGGGTATTCAACAACAGGCCCAGCATGCGGTCGCCGCCCTCGGCTTCCAGACGGGTATTGACGATCAGGCCTGTGCTCACATCGGCCTGTCCGGTGAATAACGCCAACAGCCGCAGATGGGCTGCCAGCAACAGGGTGCGCGGATGCACGCCCTCCTCGTGGGCCAACCGCTCGAGTGCGGCCGAGGTTTCGGCCGAAAGGGTCAACATTTCGGTGGCGGGGCCTTCCGCGCGGCGCCCCTCGCCTGTGCGCAGCTCGGCCGGTTCGTAGTCGGCCAGCCGGGCGTGCCAGTAATCGCGTTCGATCGGAGCCGTCAGTGCGCCCCGCTCCAGGGCGACGTAGGCACCGAACCCGGGCGGTGGCGTTTCCGGACGCGGGGTGCGGCCCTCGACCAGGTCGCCGTACGCGCGCAACAGCCCTTCGCGCAACAGTCCGTAGCTCCAGCCGTCCAGCAAAGCGTGATGAAACGAAATCGCCAGACGCCAACGGGACGGGTCGCGGCGCATGGCGGCGAAGCGCAACGGCACGGCATCGGCCGAGTCGAAACCGGTCGCCAATTCCTCGGCGCACCAGGCGTGCCACCGTGCGGGCCAGGCCGCGTCTTCGAGACCGGACCAGTCCAGCAGGCGCAGCTCGGGCAGGCGGGCGCCGCGAACGACCTGAAGCGGCTCGGCAAATCCGGCAGCCGCGAAGGTGGTGCGCAATACCGCGTGCTCGGTGGCCAGCACCTCGATGGCCCGGCGCAAGGCGTCGGGGTCGAATACCGTCGTCAGGTCCAGATGGTAGATGTTGTGGTAGGGGTGGCGGTCCGCCTCGAGGCGGCCGTGGAACAGCATGCCCTGTTGCAGCCGTGTCATCGGCCAGGCGTCCACGGCATCGTTCGGGAGCCTGTCGCGATCCGCCGCCTCGATCAAGGCGAAGGGCGCCACATCGGGCACTTCGCTTTGGCCGACTTCGGTCTCGCGGCAATGGGAGGCCAGCGCGCGTATCGTCTGATGCTCGAAGAAATCGACGACTTCGAAGCCGATCCCCTCGCGCCTGGCCCGCGATTGGATGCGAATCGAAAGGATCGAGTCACAGCCCAAATTGAAGACGTTGTCGTCGATACCGACCCGCTCCAAACCCAACTCCTCGGCCAAAATCACGGCCAGCGCGCGTTCGGTCTCGCTACGCGGCGCGACATAGGCCGTGGTCGTGGTCAGCCGGGCACCGCGAGGGTCGGGCAACGCGGCCCGATCCAGCTTGCCGTTGGCAGTCAGCGGGAAGGCATCCAGCATCACCAGTGCAGCCGGGATGAAGTGGGCCGGCAGCGTTTCGGCCAATTCGGCGCGGAGCCCATCGGCATCGAGGACGCGACCCTCCTGCGCGATCAGGTAGGCCGCCAGAGCCGGGTGCCCGGCCTCGTCGGTGAACGTCGTCACGGCGGCCTCGCGCACGTCGCGGCACGACCGCAAGGCCTGCTCCACTTCGCCCAACTCGATCCGGAACCCGCGAATCTTGACCTGGGCGTCGCAGCGCCCCACGTAGACGAACTCGCCGGAGGGGGTCTGGCGCGCCAGGTCGCCGGTTCGGTAGAGCCGCTCGCCGGGCCGACCCCAGGGATGGGGCACGAAGCGTTGCGCACTCAGACCCGGCCGGTCCAGGTACCCCGCAGCCAGGCCCGCACCGGCCACGTACAGTTCGCCCACCAGTCCAGCCGGTACCGGTGCCATGTGCTCATCGAGGAGGTAGAGCGCCAGGTCGGGCAGCGGACGACCGATGTTGCTGGGCCGGTCGAGATCCGCCTCGGTCAGCTCCCGGAAGGTGACGTGGACCGTGGTTTCGGTAATCCCGTACATGTTGACCATGGTCGGCACCCTGACCCCGTAACGGGCGAACCAGGGCTTCAACGCCGCGGGCTGAAGCGCCTCGCCACCAAAGATCACGGTTCGAAGCGGCAAGGGCGACCACTCCGGGTGCGCGCACTCGTGGGCGATCAGCGGTGCAAAGGCCGAGGGCGTTTGGCTGAGCACCGTCACCCGCTCGGCAGCCAGCAGGCGGCGAAATGCCGACGGATCGCGACGGGCACCATCGGGCACAATGACCAGCCGGCCGCCATAGCGCAAGGCGCCCCAGATCTCCCAAACCGAGAAGTCGAAGCTGTAGTTGTGGAACAGGGTCCAGACGTCGTCGGGCCCGAATGAAAACAGGTCGTCGCATCCACGGAAGAGGCGGGCCACCTGGCGATGGCTGACGGGCACGCCCTTGGGGTTGCCGGTCGAGCCCGAGGTGTAGATCACGTAGGCAGGCATCTCCGGTTCGTCGCGCCCTTCTAGATTCTTCTCGTCGGTTGCGGAGCCGGAACGGCCCATTTCGGCCACATCCACCCACTGGCTGGCCTCCGTCAGCACTTCGCGCGCCGGGGCCGGCACTTCGGCTTCGCCCAGGACCCAACGCAGGGAGGCATCCTCGACCAGGTACCGCAGCCGCGCCGGCGGGTACTCGGGGTCCAACGGCACGTAGGTCGCGCCCGCCTTGAGCACACCCAGGATTGCCACGATCAGCTCGCTCGAACGGGTCACCGAAATACCGATCCGCTCGCCGGGCCGCACACCGCGACGAACCAAGCCGTGGGCCAGCCGGTTGGCCCGACGGTTGAGGCAATCGTAGGTGATCGAGCTGTCGCGGCACGACACCGCGACGCGGTCGGGATAGCGGCGGGCGACGTCCTCGAAGTGACGGTGCAGGGCCCGTTGCGGGCCGAGGTGTCGACGGCGACCGTGCCAACCGTGGACCAGCTCGGTCGAAGTCCGCGGCGGGATGAGCCGCAACCGCGAGATCGGGAGACGGGCGTCTTTGGCGGCGTGGGCACACAGGGTTCGGAACCGCTGCAGCATGTTCTCGGCGGTATCGCGTTCGAACAGGTCGGTGTTGTATTCAAGCGTGACCAACAACTCGTCGCCCAGTTCGCCCAGGGTCAGGGTCAGATCGAACTTGGCTACCTCGATGTCCAGGGTCAGCGGCGCCAACTCGGCCTCGGGCCAGGAGAAGGCGCGGTTCGGCATGCTTTGGAATACGAAGGCGGCCTGGAACAGCGGATGACGACTGGTGTCGCGGGCAATACCCAAACTGTCGACCAGATCTTCGAATGGGACCTCGGCCGCGGCGAAGGCGCCCAGGGTCGTCTCGCGGACCTGATCGACCAGGTGACGAAACTGGGGGTCTCCCTCGATGCGGGTCCGCAGCGGCAGGGTGTTGGCGAACATGCCGATCAGGGCGTCGAGTTGGGGATCGGGGCGGCCCGCGACGGGGGTACCGACGATCAGGTCGCGCTGATCGGTGTAGCGGACCAACAGGACCTTGAAGGCGGCCAGACCGACCATGAAAAGCGTGGCGTTGCGTTTGCGGGCCAGCTCGGCGAGACCTCGGGCCACCTCGGCGGGCAGGCGCAACGAGCAGGTCGCGCCGTGGAACGTTTGGATACGCGGTCGCGGCCGGTCGGTGGGCAGGTCCAGAGTGGGCAGGGTACCCTCGAGTTGATCGCGCCACCAGGTGCGCTGCGCTTGTAGCAGGCCGGCGCGGTGTCGCGCCGCCTGCCAAAGCGCGAAGTCGGTGTATTGGATGGGGAGCGGCGGTAAGGCCGCCTGTCGGGCGAGGTCGGCGGGGGTTTGGGTGTGTCGCGGGGGTTGCGGGGATTGCCTGGTTGGGGGCTTTGAGGGGTTGAGCTGGTGGATTGGCCTGCTCCTGGGCTCACGCTTTCCTGCTTGCGGGCACTCCTTGCTGGGAGGCTTCGTTTTGTCGGCCCAGCGCCCTGGGCGGGCCCGGCACCTGCTGTGGGGCACACTCTCTTTGGCTGGCGGGTTCTGCCCGCTTGGCGACTTCGTTTTGTCGGCCCAGCGGGCCAACCTACTTGGCATGATTCTTCTCTTGGGTGGCGGGCACTCCCCGCTGCGAGGCTTCGAGGGGTTGATCCGGCGGATCAACCTACCGGGCTTGATTCTTCTTTCGGCTGGCGGGCACTCCCCGCTGGGAAACTCCGTTTTGTCGGCCCAGCGGGCCAACCTACAAAGCTTGATTCTTCTCTCGGCTGGCGGGATCTTTTTGGCTTTTGGTTTCGATGGGGTGGTCCGGGGGTGGGTCAGCGCGGCTCGATATAGGGCACTGAGTTCGTGGAGCAGGACGGCCAACGAAAAGCCATCCGCCACGATGTGGTGCATCGACAAGATCAAGGCGTGCTTCGACGCATCCAAAAGGGCGATCACACCGCGCAGGGGACCCGCCACCGTAAGGTCGAACGGCGCGAAGACGGTATCTTGGACCAGCTCGGCCAGAGCGGGTTCGCAATCCTGCGCGTCCAATCCGCTCAGATCGCGGACTTCCAGCGGGAATGCGCCCTCCGGCATGACCACCTGCCAGCCCGCGCCGTCGCGCTCCTCGAACGCGGTGCGCAGGATTTGGTGACGGTCCACCAGCGCGTCGAGCGCGGCGCCCAAGGCAACCTCGTCCAACGCGCCTTCGATACGAAAAGCGATCGGGATGTTGTAAACCCCGCGATCGGGCAGCATCCGATCGAGGAACCAAAGCCGTTGCTGGGCTGGCGATAGCGGTGCTTCGCGCTGGTGCAAGGGCTGGAGGTGCGGTCCCTGCTCCCCTTCCCCACCCTCGAGGCGGCCGGCCCGGATCCGAGCGGCCAAACCGGCGATCGTCGGTGCCTCGAACAGGTCGGCCACCTGCATCGGTACCGAAAACAGGCCTCGAACTCGCGAGACCACCTGGGCCGCCAGCAGGCTGTGACCGCCAAGTGCGAAGAAATCGTCGTCCACTCCCAGGCCCGAGACACCCAGCACATGGCGCCAAATGTCCATCAATCCGGCTTCGATGTCGTCCCGGGGCGGACGCACCACTCGCTGAAGCGCACTGGTACGAAAGGCACCGGCGAGGGCGCGTCGATCGAGCTTTCCGCTCGGTGTTCGCGGCAGGTTGACCAGCGGTACCAGGTGGGTGGGCAGCATATGATCGGGAAGCACCCGCGCCATGCTCGCCCTGGCCGCCTCGATGCCCTCGAAACGCGCCTCGTCCACAGCGACAAAACCCACCAGAGCCGTCCGCCCTTCGAAGTCTTCCAAACGCACTACCGTTTCGCGGACGCCGGGCAACTCGCCGAGCCGGGCCTCGATCTCGCCCAATTCCAGACGAAAGCCCCGAAACTTGACTTGGTCGTCGGCTCGGCCCACGTAGATCAGTTCGCCGTAGCGATCGAAACGGGCAAGGTCGCCCGTGCGGTACATGCGCTCGCCGGGCTCGTCCGCGAAAGGATCGGGCAGCCACCGTGAAGCGGTCAGGCCCGGGCGATCCAAATAGCCGCGCGCCAAAGGACCGGCCAGGAATAGTTCACCGGTGACACCGGCCACGACCGGACGCAGGTCGACGTCCAACAGGTACACGCGTGCGCCGGCCACCGGCCGCCCGATCGGCGGCAGGTCCACCCATTCCTCGGGATTCGGTGCGAGAGCGTGGGCCGTCACCACATGGCTCTCGGAAGGTCCGTACTGGTTGATCAGTCGTGCGCCCTCCAATCGCCCGAACAGGGCGCGAATCGCCGGGGTCGTGATGAGTTGCTCTCCGGCCGTGATCACCTCGCGAAGGTGGTGCGGCATTCGTTCCTCGCCTTGGGCGACTTCGGCCAGGGCTTGCAGCGCCACAAACGGCAGAAAGAGCCGCGCGATGCGTTGCTCCTCGAGGAACGTCAACAGCCGAAAGGGATCGCGCTTGACGTGTGGGTCCAAACAGACCAGGGTTCCGCCGCTGGTCAGCGTGGCAAAAAGCTCCTGGAAATGGACGTCGAAGCTGAGCGAAGCGAATTGGAGCGTGCGCAAAGCGGCAGACTCCTGGGATTGGGCCGCCTGCCAGCGCATCAAATCGGCCAGCATGCCGTGGGTACAGACCACCGCCTTTGGCCGTCCGGTCGAACCGGAGGTATAGATCACATAGGCCGCCATGGCGCGATCGATGGGCGGCGGCGCCACGGCGAGGGCCTTGTCGGGAGCGGCGATGCGTTCGGCCACCGCCTTGGCGCTGCCGTCGACCCACCACACGGGAACCTTCCCAGCTGCCTCCTCGGCGCCCTGACCCGTCTCGATCAGGTGCAGTACGGCGCCGCTGTCGGCCAGCATGAACTGGCGCCGCTCGGCGGGATAAGCCGGATCGATGGGGACGTAGGCGGCGCCGCAGCGCAGTACTGCCAGAACAGCGATCCAAGTGGCGGCACCGCGCCCCATCGAGAGCGCGACCCGATCGCCCGGAGCCACACCGCGAAGTTTCAGGTCGGCTGCCATGGAGCGCACCGCACGGTGCAGCTCGCCGTAACGCAACGTCTGATCGAATCCGATCAGAGCGGGTTCGGCGGGACGTTCCGTGGCGACGCGCTCCCACCAGGTCACCACATCGGGACCGGTCAAGGCGGGCCCTCCCTCACAGGGCCCCCGGCGCAAATCCGCCCATGCCGCGGGCGTCAGCGGGGAGCAGGCAGTGGCGGGCCGCGTGCCGTCGCACAGGGCGCGCACCACCTCGCGCCAGTGCGCTAAAAGGATCTTCAACTCATTTGCCTCATAGCGGCCCGTCAACCCTCCCAGTCTGGCCACCAGTCGGGTTCCTGGCGACACGATCAGGGTCAGCGGCACCGAGGTCCGCTCTACCAGACGCGCATCGACGATTTGGGGCAACCCGGGTTGGAGGGCATCGCCTCCCCCCTCGCCAGGCTCGGCGACCCCGTCGAGCGGGTAGTTCTCGTAAACGAACAGCGTGTGGAACAGGGGCGTGTCGCCCTCGATCTCGCTCCAGCCACGAATGGCGACCAGCGCCTCGTGCTCGAAGGAGCGCCTTTCTGCATCCTCGCGTGTCAGCCGACCCAGCAGGTCGGCGACCGCTTCGCCGGACCGCCAGGCAACCCGCACCGGCACCGTGTTGATCAGGATACCCACCATCGATTCGGAGCCGGGCTGATCGGGACCGCGCCCGGCCACGGTGGCGCCCAGCACGACGTCGCGGCTGCCTGCATGGTGACCCAAGGTCAAGGCCCAGGCCGTGCGCAACAAGGTATTGATCGTAGTGGCCATGGCCCGCGCGGCTCGGCCGACCGCCTCGCTCTCGGCGGTCTCCAGTTCCAGTCGAACCTCGACCAGCTCACCGCTGTCGCGGCGCACGCCGTCGTCGAAGGGCAATGCCGTGGGCGTGTCGAAATCCGCCAAGGCGCCACGCCAGTAGCGTTCCCCGGCACCGCGATCACGCTGCTTCAACCACGCGATGTGACGCTTGAACGGCGTGCGCCTGGGCGGCTCGAACAGCTCGCCGGTGACGGCCGCACGCACGAAACCCAACCATTCGCCCAACACGGCGGGAATCGACCACCCGTCCAGAATCAGGTGGTGGAACGTCCACACCAACTGGAACCGGTCGTCGCCGAGCCGAGCCAGCAGCATGTGCCAAAGCGGCGCCCGTGTCACGTCGAAGCCCGATTCGCGTTGTTCTCGCTCCAGGTCGACCAGGGCGGCTTCGGGATCGGGTTCCGCGGTCAAATCGCGGAACAGCCAGGGCTGGGCCGAACCGAATGCGGCCGGGTCGCGCAGCACCATTTGCACCGGACGGCGCAGGCCCTCCGCCCGGAACGCCGTACGCAACACCGCGTGACGACGCACCACGTCGAACCAGGCGGCTTGCAGGATCTCCGGATCGAGCGTGCCCTGCAGCGTCAGACTGATCTGCTCCACGTAGACCGCGTGATGCTCGTCGGCGAGCGCGTGGTAGAGCATGCCCTCCTGCATGGGGGTCAGTTCGTAGATGTCCTCGATGCGGCCACCGCCGCGCGCGGCGCGCATGGCCGGGTTTTTGGCGCGGGTCATAGTCACTCCATTGCGTCCATGAGATCTTCGAAGTCGTCGTGGTCCAGGTCGGTCAGGTCACCGGTGTCCTCGGGCTCGTCCATGGCCGCCGGTCGCGCGTCATCCGCCGCGCCCAAGCGTCGCAACTCATCCGCGAAGCGTTCCGCAAGCGCTTGAATCGTTTCGGTTTCCCACAGTTCACCGGCAAAGGTCCAAGTCGCGTGCAGACACCCGTCGACGATCATCGCGTCGACGTCGATCAGGTGGGCCCGTACCGAGGCCGGGCTCTGGGCCGTCCCCGACGAGTGGGGTGAGAACCGCAACCAGCCGCCGCCGGGCTGATCGAACCGGCCCAGATAGTTGAAAGCGAGCTCGCCCTCGGGCATCAGGTCGCCCGGCGCCGCACCGAGGTGACGCAACACGCCGTATTCGAGGCCGTGGTGGCGCGGCGCGCGCAGGCGCTCGGCCACGGCGCGGAGTTCACCGGCCAGACCGCCCGAACGGTCGATGTCGAACACCAGTGGATAGAGCGAGGTGAACCAACCGACAGTTCGGCTCAGGTCGACGTCGTCGAACAACGGCTCGCGGCCGTGAGACTCCAGCGTGATGCGGCTCTCGGCACTGCCGGTCCAACCGCGCAGCACACGGGCAAGGGCCGTGACCATCAGCACCAGCGGTTCGTGGCCGAGCACCCGAGGTGCCTCCTCCAGTAAACGGCTGGTGCTCGCCGCGTCGAGCGAGACCGTCACCAGCCCCGCATCGGCGATCCGGTTGGCGCCACCCTCGTAATCGCGGGGCAGATGTGCCACCTCAGGTGCCTCACCCCACAACGCCAAAGCCTGGCTCAGGTCCGCCTCGGCGGAATAGGCGCGAAGCTTTTCGGCAAACGTCCGGGTCGAGGTGGTCTTGGCCGGCAACAGTGGCGGTAAATCGCGGTGGATCTGCGCCAATACGGTGACCAGGTCTTCCAACAGCACGCGCCAACTCACCCCGTCGACCACGAGGTGGTGGGCGATCAGCAACAGTTGATCCGGTTCGGGATCGTCGGTTCGCATCAGTGCCGCTCGGAAAAGCGGCCCTTCGGCGAGATTCAGGGAAGCGTGTTCGCGGGTGGCCGCCTCGTGGATGGCGCGACCCAGATCGTCGGCGCCACGCACATCGATTTCGGTCGCGATGGCGTGCGCTTCTCCGTAGCGAGCCCGCCAATCGTTCCCATCTCGGTCGAATCGAAGCCGCAGGGCATCGTGGGCGGCCAGCATCGCTTCCACCGCACGTTCCAGATCGACGATGGCCAGCGGTCGATGGACCGAGAGCAGGACCGCCTGGTTCCAATGCGATGCGTGCTCCGGCCACTGGGCCGCCTGGGTCAGGAAGCGGCGTTGGATCGGCAGCAAGGCCGTGGTCCCGCTCAGGGGTTCCTGTTCCGCAATGATGGAACGGGCCTTCTTGACGCCGGCCAGCTCGACCAGAGTCTGGTGGCGGAACACATCCTGAAGATCGAATCCGAAGCCGGCCTCCCGCGCTCGGTTGACCAATTGAATGGCCACGATCGAATCGCCGCCCAAGGTGAAGAAATTGTCCGTGAGTCCAACCTGTGCCACACCCAGCAGATCGCTCCAAATCGCGGCCAGCTCGCGTTGGCGGTCGTCCATGAGATCACTATCCTCCGCAACGACGACGCGAGGCTCGGGCAGTTGGGCCCGATCGAGCTTGCCGTTGACGGTCAGCGGGAACGCCTCCATGGGCACCATATCCTGTGGCACCATGAAGTCCGGCAGGTCGCGCGCCAGGATGCCACGGCTGGCTACCGGATCGAACCTGTCCGGCGCCTCGCATACCAGCCAGACCACCAGGCGTTCCGCGCCGTTGGCCGCCTTGCGCGCCGCCACGTGGGCCTGGCGCACGCCGGGCAGGGTCAGGCACAATCGCTCGATCTCGCCCGGCTCGATACGGAACCCGCGCAACTGGATCTGGTGATCGACCCGACCCAAGAAGGTCAGGCGACCATCGGGGCGCCAACGAGCACGGTCACCGGTGGCGTACATCCGCGCACCGGGCCGATCGGCAAACGGATCCGGTCGGAAGCGATCCGCCGTCCATGCAGGACGACCCATATAGCCCCGGGCCAACCCATGACCGCCGATCCACAGCTCGCCGGCCACGCCGCGCGGAACCAGGTTCCCTTTGGCGTCCAGCAGATAGATCCGGGCCGGATCGATCGGCGTGCCGATGTCCGGAAGACCTTGGCCTTCGGCGGTAACCGTGCCGGCAGTTGCGACCACGGTCGTCTCGGTCGGCCCGTAGTTGTTGGTCAGCGTGAACGGCAGATCGGCGGCCGGACGCCGAGTGAGCTTGTCGCCGCCGGTGAGCACATGGCGCAGCGCCAGGCCCTCGGGCCAGCGGTTGGCGAGCATGACCTCGGCCAGCGGGGTCGCCACAAAAGTATGGGTCACCTCCACCTCGCGCAACCAGGCCATGAATCGGGTCGGTTCGCCCAGCAGCGCCCGAGGGGCGATCGCGACTCTGGCACCGGCACTCAAGTAGGGCCAGAGTTCCCAGCCGCAGGCATCGAACCCGATGCCCGCCGTTTGGGCGGCCGTCGCGGTGGCGTCGACATCGTAATAGCGCTGGTGCCAGCGGCAGAGGTTCATCAGACCGCGATGCTCCACCAGAACGCCCTTGGGTTTGCCGGTCGAGCCGGAGGTGAAGATGAGATAGGCCGCCATGGCGGGATCGCGGAAGGGCACGCGCGGCGCACGGTCGACGCGGGCATCGGCCTCCACCAAGCTCGTTTCGGGGCGCGGCGATGTCTCGAAACGCGAGCCATCGCCGATCAGCAGGTTGGCGCCACTCTCCTCGAGCATGACCGCGATGCGGGCATCGGGCCAGGCCGGGTCGATCGGCAGGTAGGCCGCACCCACCTTCCAGATGGCCAACATGGCCACCGCCACATCGAGGCCGGGCCGCATGGCGATCGCCACGCGATCCCCTGGCCGCGCGCCAAGGTCTTCCAAGTGGGCGGCCAACCCGTCGGCCTCGGCATGCCAGGCCGCGTGGCTGAGGGATCGGTCCTCGAAGCTCAGGGCTGGAGCCTGCGGCGCAGCGTCGCGAACCGCATCCAGCGAATCGAGCAGGTGATCGGTGGACAAGGAAACCTTCGGGTTGAGGCGATCGAGCAAGTCGCGCCGCTCTTCGCCGTCGATCAGGTTCAGGCCATCGACCGCGACATGCGGGTTTTGAAGCACCGCCTCTGCGAGGCCCAGCAGGCGTCGGCCGAGGCGCTCTACGGTCGTGGCATCGAAGAGGTCGGTGTTGTACTCGATCTCCGCCAACAGGCCTTCGTCCGATTCAGCGAAGTTGAACGACAGCTCGAACTTGGCCGTCGTGCGCGACCACGTCATCGGTTCGAAGTCCAAATCGGCCAAGGCCAGGTTGCCCGTCGCCGCGTTCTGCAGCGAAAACACCACCTGGTAGATCGGTGTCCGACTGAGGTCGCGGGCGGCGCCGAGCGCATCCACGACGCGCTCGAACGGCAGGGCCGCATGGGCGGTGGTGTCGAGCACGGCACGGCGTACCCGAGCGAGCAGGGTTTCAAAATCGGGAGCACCGCTCAGGTCGGCACGTAGGGCGAGCGTGTTGACGAAGAACCCGATTTGATCTTCAAGCTCGGTGCGATCGCGGTTGGCGATCGGGAAGCCCAGCGCGAAATCGCGCTGCCCGCTGTGGCGGTAGAGCAGGATCTGAATCAATGCACCCAGGGTCATGAACAGCGTGGCGCCCTGGGCCTGGCCCATGCGACGCAACCCGTTGAGCATGTCACGGTCAAGGTGCATATGGTGGGCCGCACCGGAAAAGGTTTGTACGGCGGGCCGTGGCCGGTCGGTGCTCAGTTCGAGCACGGGGACTCCGTCCAAATGGCCGCGCCAAAAGTCGAGCATGCGATCGAGTGACGGTCCCGCGAGGGTTTCCCGTTGCCACACGGCATAGTCGGCGTATTGGATCGAGAGGGGCTTCCAATCGGGTTCGCGGCCTTGGGCGAACGCTTCGTAAGCCCCGACCAGCTCGCGGCCGAAAACCCCCAGCGACCAAAGGTCGGAGGCGATGTGGTGGAAGCTGACCAGCAGTGCGTGGTCGGCCTCGTCGACCTGAACAAGCAACGCACGCACCGGCCACTCGTTCGCCAGATAGAAGGGACGTTGCAGCTCGATATCGGTCAGCGCACGCAGTTCGGCTTCGACGTCGTCTCCACCGTCGCCGGTCAGTACGTGTTCGGTCCACGGCATCGGGCCGGGCGCGTCGATCACCTGAACAGCGGCGTCGCGATCGCCGTGAACCCGCGAACGCAGCACCTCGTGGTGGGCGACGACGGCGTCGAGGGCACGGCGCAAGGCGGTGCGGTCGAGCGGGCCACGTAGGCGCAATCCGAGCGGCACGTGCCAGGTCGCCGTACCCGGGACCAGCGTCTCGAAGAACCAGACGCGGGCCTGTGCGAACGACAGGGGCAGGTCACCGTCGCGATCCACCCGTCGAGGCGCGGCCGAAACCGGGACATCGGCGGCCCGAGCCAGACGTTCGGCCAGACGCGCGACCGTGGGCGCTTCGAACAGGGCTCGAACCGGCAGGGCCACACCCAGCCAATCCTGCACGCGGGCGACGAGACGGGTCGCCAACAGCGAATGACCGCCGAGTGCGAAGAAATCGTCGTCGGCGCCGACACGCTCGATCTGCAGCAACTCGGCGAACAGCCCGGCCAGCAGACGCTCCTGCTCGGTCCGTGGTGCGACGAACGCGGCACGGGCGACCGGTTGGGCGTCCGGTGCCGGCAGGGCCTTGCGATCGATCTTTCCGTTTGCCGTCAACGGCAGGTGGTCGTGGAACAGGAAATGGCTCGGTACCATGTAGTCCGGAAGCGTCTCGGCCAAGGCGCCGCGCAACGTCTCGGGCAGGCGACGGGTAAGTTCGCGAACCATCGGCTGGTTGGCCAGATCCCGAACCGGTCGCGGCGGCCGCTCGGGCCAGGCGAACAGGGCCGGAACATCGGGCCAGGTCAGATACAGATCCAGACAGGCGGGATGCGCCGGATTCGGCCGTGCCGAGGTGCGGTATCCGACCGCCCTTGCGCACGCCATCAGGGATACCCAATTCGGAGCCGAAGAGGCCTTGCGGGCGACCGTCGCCCTCAAGTCGGCCGCCGTCGGCGGAGGATTGTCCAAGCCGAGCAATTCCAGCAACACGGCTTCACGAGCCAGATGCGCGTTGGGAATCCCTTCCACCACGAGCATGGTTCGGCCGAAGTCGTCCAGGCGGGTCAGGTCCCCGTCGGCTAGCGCCGACCAGTCCACCCGAACCGGAGGCTCGGTGAAACGGGGCGCGGAACCCACGTACAGCACCACATCGGCGCGGAATCGACTCATCTCGTTGGCGAAGTCGCTTTGCTTCAGGCGAATGTCCACCGCCGCGATACGTGGGAACCGGTCCGGCAGGGCCAGGAACCAGTCCAGGTCGACGAGCAGCTCTTCCTCGTCGCGCTGGTGCTCGGCGATGCGACGGCTCAGTTGGGCGGCGGACAGGTCGGCGGGTGCACGATGCAAGGCGACGGCCGCCGCGAAGTAACGCATCCAGGGCAAGAGACGGATGTCGCCGAGGAAGATGTGACCGCCGTCGGCCACGGTATCCAGGGCGCCGGTCACGACTCGGTCGAGGTAGTCCAAGTCGGGGAAATACTGGGCAACCGAGTTCAGGATCAGGGTATCGATGGAGGCGGGCTCGATGTCGCGAACATCATCGGCCTGGCGCCGTTGCAGCACCACCTTTTCCCGCAGCTCGGCGGGCAGGCGTCGGGCGATGCCCGCCAACGCGGCGGGCGACAGGTCCGTGGCGCGATAGTGGTCGCAGGATGCCAGCAGCGGGAAGAGCAACAAGCCGGTGCCGCAACCGATCTCCCAAACGCGGCGCGGCGCCAGCTCGCGAATGCGATCGACGGTGTGGTCGACCCAGTCGCGCATTTCGGCCTCGGGAATCGGTTCCCCCGTAAAGGTGCTGTTCCAACCGGAAATATCGAAGGTCGCATCGGCTAGTTCCCCTGGCTCCTGGTGTTGGTAGGCCTCGTTCCAGATCGTCCCCCACTGATCCACGTGGGTGGCGGCCAGGCCCTCGTCCGCGTCGGCACGCACGGCCCCGAGGTCCGGCACGATGTGGGCCACCAGGCGCGGATCGTCCTCCGTCTCGTGGATCACCACGGCGGCGCGTTCCACCGACGGATGGGTCAGCAGAGATGCCTCGATCTCGCCCAGTTCGATGCGGAACCCACGCAGCTTTACCTGGAAATCGGCGCGGCCCACGAACAGCAGGCGCCCGGAGACGTCGCGGCGCACCAGGTCACCGGTGCGGTACATGCGGGCGCCGGGTCGCTTGGCGAACAGGTCGGGCAGGAAGCGTTCGGCGGTAGGGGCCGGACGGGCGGCGTAATCTCGAGCCAGTCCCGAGCCCCCGATGAAGAGTTCACCGGTCACGCCGCGCGGTACGGGGTTCCCGGCCGGATCGAGCAGGTAGAGTTCGGTCTCGTCGATGGGGCGACCGAGCGAGATCGGGGCGTCGTCGGCGACGACCTCGTCGACCGCCGACCAGATGGTGGTCTCGGTCGGTCCGTAGAGATTCCAAACCTGACCCAGGGCACAGAGTCGATCGGCCAGGGGTCGCGGCAAAGCCTCTCCCCCGCAGAAGATGCGCAACCCGGCGGCGTTGCGCCACCCGGCTTCGAGGACCATCTGCCAGGTCGCCGGCGTGGCCTGCATCACCGTGGCGCCGCTCTCGTCCATCAAAGCCGCCAGGCGTGGTCCGTCCATCGCCGTTTCGCGATCGACCAGAGTCAGGGCCGCGCCGACCGTGAGCGGCAACAGCAACTCCAGCACCGCGATGTCGAACGACAGCGAGGTCACGGCCAGCAGGTGATCGTCGGGTCCCAGGCCTGGCCGCCGCGCCATCGAGCCCAGGAAATTGACGACCGAGGCATGTGCCACACGCACGCCCTTGGGGCGGCCCGTGGAACCCGAGGTATAGATTTGATAAGCCAGCGCGTCGATACCCGTCAGCGACTCGGGCGGAGCCGCGTCGGCCTCGGGACGGCACCGATCCAGCGCCACGATGTCGACGCCGGCCGGTAGGTCGAGCGCAGGTGCCAGCTCGGAAGTGGTCAACACCCATTGAGCCCCGCTGTCGGAAAGCATGTAGGCAATGCGATCGGCGGGATAGGCCGGGTCCATCGGAATATAGCGACCGCCGGCCTCCAACACGGCCAGCAAGGCGACCAGGAGATCGCAAGTGCGCGGCAAATAGAGCGCAACCGGTGCCTCGGCATCCACGCCACGCTCGCGCAGGTGGTGTGCCAGCCCGTGGACCCGTGCCGCGAGCTGGGCGTAGGTCAGTTGGCCGTCGCGGTCCCGAACGGCGAGTCGGGCACCGTCCACCGAGGATGCCACCATTTCGGTGATGCGTGCGGGTCGGGTGATCGCGACGCAGGAGCCGCTGAGATGCCACGCCTCGCGTTCTTCCGGCGCGGTCATGTCCAGGCGGGCGATGGGTTGGGTCGGGGCATCGCAGACGGCAACCAGCAACCGGGTCAGGTGGCGGGCCATGCTCGCGATCGTGGCACGGTCGAACAGGCGGGAATTGTACTCGAAATGGCCACGCAGCATGCCTTCCTGCTCGGCCAGATTCAAGGTCAAGTCGAACTTGGCGGTACCGCTGTCGACTTCCACGGGGGTCAGGCGCAAGTCCCCAGCGCGGCCCTCACGTACGGGCGCGTTCTGCAGGATGAACATGACCTGGAACAGGGCGGTTCGGCCCAGATCGCGGGGCGGATCCAGTTCTTCGACCAGTTTCTCGAACGGCAGATCCTGGTGAGCGTAGGCTGCCAGGGTACGACGACGCACCCGCACCAGCAGCTCATCGAAGTCGGGATCGCCGTCGAGATCGGCGCGCAACGCCAAGGTATTGACGAAGAACCCGATCAGCGGCTCCATTTCGGTGGTCACGCGGTTGGCGATCGGCGTGCCCACGGCGAAGTCGCGTTGACCACTGTAGCGGCCGAGCAGGGCCTGGAACCCCGACAAAAGGGTCATGAACAGCGTGGCGCCGCGTTCGCGGCCCAGAGCCGCCAGGCGACCGGTCAGATCGGGATCCAGATGGAACGGGAACACGTCGCCCCCAAGCGACTGGACCGCGGGGCGCGGGCGATCGGTGGGCAGGTCGAGGGCCGGCACGCCGTCGAGCTGATCGCGCCAGAAATCGAGCTGGGCGTGCAGGGCACCGGCGGCAAACCAGTCGCGCTGCCAGGCGGCGAAATCGCGGTACTGCACGGCCAGCGGCTCCAAGGCGGGTGGGCGTTGGTCGGCCAAAGCGCCGTAGGCTTCGCTCCACTCGGCCAGGAAAATGCCCAGCGACCAACCGTCGGCCACGATGTGGTGCAGCGTGATCGCCAACAGGTGCTCCGTCTCGGACAGACACACCAGCATCAGCCGCAGCAGCGGGCCGTGCGCCAGATCGAAGGGCCGAGCCGCGTCCTCACGGACCAGCGCCTGGGCGCGGCGCTCGCGGGTGTCGCGGGTCAGGTCGCGCAGGTCGTGCTCGGTCAGCGCCGGCGCCAAGTGATCCAAGATCCGTTGGACCGGCTGGCCGTCGATCTCGTCGAATAGCGTGCGCAACGACTCGTGGCGTGCGACGACCGCATCGAGGGCCCGCAGCAGGCGTTCCCGATCGAGGGGACCGCTCAGACGCACGGCCATGGGAATGTTGTAGGCCGCACCACCGGGCTCTAATTGCTCCAGGAACCACAACCGCTGCTGTGCGTGGGACTGAGGTGCGGGCTCGGACCAGGTACGGGCGTGAAGTGGCGGGCGACCGGCGCCTTCGACGTCGGCTTCGTCCAGAACGTGTGCAAGCTGGGCCACCGTCGGATGTGCGAAAACCCACTGTAGAGGCACGGCGCGATCAAGGGTTCGCGTCAAGGCGGAAACCAGACGCGTGGCCAGCAACGAGTGGCCGCCCATGGCGAAGAAATCGTCGTCGATCGATACCGACTCGAGCCCCAGGACGTGGGCGAACAGATCGGCGAGCATGGCTTCGCGCGGCGTGCGCGGTTTACGACCCGTGCGACCGGTTACGGCCGTCGCTTCGGGATCGGGCAGGGCCCGGCGATCCAGCTTGCCGTTGGGAGTAAGCGGCAGGCGCGCCAGCCAGAGGATGCGCTCGGGCACCATGTAGCCGGGCAGATCGCGGTTCAGTTCGGCCCGAACGGCCGCGTCGTCGCCGGGATTCGGCGCCACCAACCAAGCCACCAGCACGCGGTCGGCACCCTCGCCACGGGCCATCACGACCGCGTCCGTGACGTCGGGCAAGCGGCGCAGGCGCGTTTCGATCTCGCCGGGTTCGATACGGAACCCACGCACTTTGACTTGGTGATCGATGCGCCCGAGGAACGCCAGACTGCCGTCCTCAAGGAAGCGGCCGCGATCACCGGTGCGGTAGAGCCGCGCGCCGGGTGTGGCGGCGAAGGGATCGGGCACGAACGAGGCGGCGGTCAGACCCGGTCGGCGCCAATAGCCGCGCGCCAGGCCGGGGCCGGCAAGGAAAATCTCGCCCACCATGCCCTGCGCCACGGGCCGCATATCCGCATCGAGCAGGTACACCCGCTTTCCTGGCAGTGCCCGCCCCACGGTCTGGGGTCCGCCGAGCAAGCGCTCGGCATGGGTGGCATAGGTGGTGTCCTCGCTGGGTCCGTAAAGGTCGCAGACGCGCGACAGGTGCGGCAAGCCGTAGAGGCGGTCCACCAGTTCGGGGCGCAGCGGCTCCCCGGCCAGATTGACGGTGCGCACCGAGGCGGGTACCGCGTCCAAGTGCAACAGTTCGTCGATGGCCGAGGGGACCGTGTTGATCAGGGTGACCCGATCGGCGGCGGGCAGATCGCGCAGGGCGAGCGCGTTGTCGGCCAGGATGACACAGCCGCCGTTGACCAGGGTGCCGAACAGCTCGAAGACCGAGAGATCGAAGCAGATCGAGGTAGCGGCCAGGACGCCGGCGAGTTCGTCGGCGGAAAAGGCGCCACCGGCCCACTGGGCCAGGTAGGCAGCGTTGGCATGGGTCATGGCCACGCCCTTGGGCCGACCGGTCGAACCGGAGGTATAGATCAGGTAGGCCGCTTGATCGGGATCGACCGTCACGGCGGGAGCCTGGATATCGACCGGCAGCGCCGCCCAGTCGAACTCGTCGACCAGCACCAGGTCGCCCTCGAACCCGGAGAACCGCTCCAGGTATCGGCGCTCGGTGATCAGAATACGGCTGTCGCTGTCGGCCAGCATGAAGTCGCGGCGCGGTGCGGGCCAGGCCGGGTCGATAGGCACGTAGGCCGCGCCGGCCTCCAGCACGCCCAGCAGGCCGACCACGAGATGGTTCCGACGCGAGAGGCTGACCGCGACGCGGTCCTCGGGCCTCGCCCCCAAGGCCATCAGGCGGTGGGCGACGCGATGGGCGCGGCGCACCAGCTCGCGATAGCTCAGGTCGCCATCGACATCCACCACGGCCGCTGTGTCGCCACAGTGGGCGGCACGGGCGGCAACCAGGCGGTGGAGCAGGTCGGGCGCGGCATCGGCAACCACCTCGGCGCCGGAAAAAGCCTGCAACAGCCGCGACGTTTCAGCCGCGCTCATCATCGAGTGGGACGCGATCGGGCGTTCCGGTTCGGCCACCAAGCGCGCCAGCAGGAGACCGAAATGCTCGGTCATGCGCGCGACTCGATGTGCGTCGAACAGGTCGGCGTCGTACTCAAGCGAGCCATACAGCGCCTCGGCGCTCTCGGTGATCGCCAAAGTCAGGTCGAAGCGCGACGCACGTACCTCGACCGGCAGCGGACGAACCCGCTCCCCTTCCCCGAGTGCCATCGCCTCAACCGGTGCATTCATGAGCGCGAACATGACTTGGAACAGCGGCGAGCGGTCCAGGTGCCGTTCCGGTTCCAGTTCCTCGACCAGGCGCTCGAACGGCAGCTCGGCGTGGGTCAAGGCGGCTTGGGTGCGGGTTTTGACGCGGTCGAGTACCTGAGCGAAACTGGGATTTCCAGTCAGATCGGCGCGCAACGCCAAGGTGCTGGCGAAGAACCCGATCAGGCCTTCCAGCTCGGCGTGGGTCCGGTTGGCGACCGGGGTACCCACGGCGAAATCGTCCTGCCCGGCGTAGCGGTGCAGCAATACCTGAAACGCGGCCAGAAGCACGTGAAACAGGGTATGGTCGCCCGTGGCGCCGCGCACGGCCTCGAGCGCCTCGCCGTCGATGCGGAACCGGACCACACCGCCGCGGTAGGTGCGAACGGAGGGACGCGGCCGATCGCTGGGCAGATCGAGCGCGGGCACGCCGGCGAGTTCGCGGCGCCAGTGATCGAGGAGACGCGCCTCACCGGCGGCGTCCAATACGCGTGCCTGCCATGCCGCCACATCGGCCACCTGGACCGGGAGCGGCTCCCAGGCCGGAGGGTGGCCGGCACGAGCGGTGTCGTAGGCCTCGGTCAATTCGCGTAGGAAGATGGTCATCGACCAGCCGTCGGTAGCGATATGGTGGATATTGATCACCACGGCATGGTCGTCCTCGGCCAGGCGCACCAACATCGCCCGCCAGGGAGGCGCCGCACTCAAGTCGAAGCCGCGATTGACCTCTTCGTCGACCAACTCGCTCAAGCGTGCCTCGCGCACCTCGGCGGGTTGGTCGCGTACATCGACTTCGTGCAGGGGCACGTGGTAGCGGTCCAAAACGTCCTGCCAGACGCCGTGTTCGTCCTCGCGGTAGCGGGTGCGCAGCACCTCGTGGCGCGCGACCAGGGCCTCCAGGGCCCGCGCCAGCGCATCGCGGTCAAAGGGACCTTCGAATCGCAGGGCTAGCGGCATGTTGTACGCCGCGCCGGTGGGAATCAAGCGGTCGAGGAACCACATGCGGCGTTGCGACCAGGTCAACGGCAGATCCCCGTCGCGCGGCACCGGTTGCAGACGCGGTGCCGCGTCGTCGACATGGGCCGCGGCCAGGTCGGCCGTCACGGCGGCCACCGTCGGTTCCTCGAAGAAACGCCGCAGCTCGGGCGCGCGACCCAGCCGCTCGCGCAGGCGGGCGATGACGCGCGTCGCCAGCAAGCTGTGCCCTCCCAATTCGAAGAAGTGCTGATGGATGCCGACCTCTTCGAGGCCCAATACCTCGGCGAAGATGGCGGCCACCTGGACCTCCAGATCGCCGCGGGGCGCCACCAACGCGGCGGCTTCCTCCGGAGCCTCGGTGGGCGCCGGCAGCGCGCGCTTGTCGACCTTGCCACTGGCTGTCAGAGGCAGCGCGTCCAGTAACACCAGATCGCCCGGTACCATGTAGCGCGGCAGGTAGTCCGACAACCAGTCCAGCAGGGCCCGCTTGTCCACGATCTCGTTGCAGGCGGCCCAAGCGACAAGGCCCAGGTCGCCACGCGCATCGGGTCGTGCGGCCACGGCGACCTGGCTCACGGCCGGATGGCTCAGCAGCCGGTTCTCGATTTCACCCAACTCGATGCGGAACCCGCGTACCTTGACCTGGCCGTCGGCCCGGCCCAGGAACTCGATCTCGCCGTTTTCCAGGCGTCGTGCCCGGTCGCCGGTAGCGTAGAGGCGCGCGCCCTCCGAACCGTGGGGATCGGGCAGGAAGGCGGCCGCGGTTAGTGTGGGCCGGTTCCAATAACCGCGCGCCAACTGCACCCCGCCGATGAAGAGCTGGCCGACCACCCCGATCGGCGCCGGTTCCAGCATCCTGTCCAACACGTGCAGTTGGGTGTTGGGTGTAGGAAGACCGATGGTCACCTTGCGTGGCGGCGCATCGGGCAGGGCGGTAAAGCGGCTGACCTCGACGGCGGCTTCGGTGGGTCCGTAGAGGTTGTGGATGGGTACCGGGATCACGTCGTGACAGCGGCGCACCAAGCTTTCGGGCAAGGCTTCGCCGCTGGCGTGAATGAATCGCAACGACGCGCAACGACCCGGTGCGACCTGTTCCAAGAAGGCGCCAAGCATGCTGGGTACAAAATGAAGGGCGGTGATCGCTTCGCGCTCGATGACCTCGACCAAATAAGACGGGTCGCCGTGGCGGCCGGGCTCGGCCAAAAACAAGTGAGCGCCGGCGATCAAAGCCGAGAAGGTGTCGGCCAGCGAGACGTCGAACGTGAACGGCGTCTTTTGCAGCACCCGATCGGTGGGCGAGAGCGGGATTTCGTCCTGAAACCACTGGAGCCGGTTGACGATGGCGCGATGGGCGACGGCCACCCCCTTGGGTACGCCGGTAGAGCCGGAGGTGTAGAGCACGTAGGCCAGGCCGTCGGGGTCGAGACGGGGCAGGTCGACCTTTGTGCTCTCCGCATGTGCAAGGTCGTTCAGATTCAGTACTTCACCCGTTTCAGCCAGAGCCTTGCGGCCGGCCTCGTCGGCCACGATCAAGGCCGGGGCCGCATCGGTCAGGGTATGGGCGATGCGGGGCTGGGGATGATCGGGGTCAAGCGGAACCCAGGCCCCGCCGGCGCGCATGATGGCCAGCAGCAGCGCCAGACGCTGCGGCGAGCGGCGGGCGCAGACAGCCACGCGGGTTTCGCGGCCCACGCCCAGTTCGACGAGTCGCCCGGCCATCGCCGCGACCCGGTCGGCCAGATCGGCATAGGTCCAGCTTCCGTCCCACCAGGTCACCGCTGGAGCATCCGGCGTGCGGGCCGCCTGAGCGACAAACAGATCGGGAAGGGTCGTCTCCGGGTAGGATCGTTCGGTGCGGTTCCAATCCTGAAGCAGGGCGCGACGGGCCGAATCGTCCAGCGGGCTTAGGCGCGACAAGGGCTTTTCGGGAGCCTCCAGAACGGAACGCAGCAGATGTTCGAACCAACTCACGAAGCGGCGGGCACTGGATGCGTCGAACAAATCGCTGTTGTATTCCATGAAGGCGGTCAGGCCCTCGTCGGCCTCGTGCAGGTGCAGGCTGAGTTCGAACTTGGCGGTGTTGGTGCCCAGCAGCAAGGGTCGCACGCGGACCCCGGCCAGCGTCAGATCGTCCATGGGCGTGTTCTGCAGGCTGAACATGACCTGGCACAACGGCGGCCGGTTGAGCACTCGCTCGGGATCCAGTTCTTCGACCACCTTTTCGAAGGGCACGTCCTGGTGGCCGTAGGCCGCCATGGTGGTGGCGCGCACGCGCTCCAGCAGCTCGACGAAGGTCGGGTCGCCGTCCAGATCGGCGTGCAGGGCCAGGGTGTTCACGAAGAAGCCGATCAACGGCTCCAGCTCGGCACGCGTCCGGTTGGCGATGGGCGTGGCCACCGCAAACCGTCGCTGCCCCGTGAGCCGCTGGAGGAATAGCTGCCACACCGCCAGCAAGGTCATGAACACCGTGGCGTTGTGCTCGCGAGCGAGGCCCCGTATGCGGTCCATCACGCGGCCATCCAGCATGAACGGAATCGAGGCACCGGCAAATGTCTGGTGACGGGGACGCACGTGGTCCACCGGCAGATCGATCATGGGCATATCGGCGAGTTGCTGCCGCCAAAAGGCCAGTTGCTCGGCCATCACGCCGCCCTCCAGCCATCCGCGCTGCCATACGGCGAAGTCGGGATACTGAATCGGCAACGGTTCCAAGGGCGCCATACGCCCGGCGGCGGCGGCCTCGTAGAGTTGGGTCATTTCGCGGACCAGCACGCCGATCGACCAACCGTCGGACACAATGTGGTGCATGTTGATCACCAGCACGTGATCGTCCTCGGCCAGGCGGACCAGCAGGGCGCGGAACAACGGGCCCGCTTCCAGATCGAAGGGCTGCACGGCCTCGGCCTCGGCCAGGCGTCGCATTTCCGTTTCCCGTTCGGCCGGGTCCAGCGAGGCAAGGTTGTGGAACGGCATTTCCAGTTTCATGTAGGCGTGAATCACCTGAACCGGATCGCCGTCGCGGGTGGCGAACGTCGTGCGCAGGGCTTGGTGACGGTCCAAGATCGTTTTCAGGGCGGAGCGCAACAGGACCGGGTTGAGATCGCCGAGCAGTCGCATCGAAATCGGCAGGTTGTAACCGGCCATGGGTCCTTCGAGCCGATCGAGGAACCACAGACGCTGCTGGGCGTGAGATTGAACCAGGGTACCGTCGTGGTCGACCGCCTCGATGGCAGGGAGCCGATGGGCACCGCCGGCCTCCAGCTCGCCCTCGACGTATTCGGTCAGGTCGGCCACCGTGGGCGCGTCGTACATGATCCCCAATGGCAGCAGCACGTCGTAGACGGCGCCGACCCGCGACACGATCTGGGTGGCCAGCAGCGAGTGCCCGCCCAGTTCGAAGAAGTTATCCTCCAGGCCAACCGTGGGCACTTCCAGGACCTGGGCGAAGATGCCGGCAAGAATCTCTTGGTTGGTGGTCAGTGTGACGGCCTCGGCCTCGGGTGTGCGTTCGGCCAGTACCAGGTCCGGATCGGGCAGGGCGCGTTTGTCCACCTTGCCGTTGGCAGTCAACGGCAGGTCGTCCAGAAACAGCACCCGCGCCGGCACCATGTACTCGGGCAGGCGCGCTTCGAGGGCTTTCCGCAGGGTCGCGCCGTCGCCTTCGCGGCCCTCGGCCGCCACGGCATAGGCCAGCAGGTGGCGCAGGTCGCCCTCGCCGCGCACGACGACGGTGGCGTGGGCCACGTCCTCGTGCTCGAGCAGTACGTTCTCGATTTCGCCCAGCTCGATGCGGTACCCGCGGATTTTGACCTGATCGTCGAGGCGTCCGCCGATCACGATCTGCCCCTCGTCGTCGAGCCAGGCCTGGTCGCCCGTGCGGTAGAGGCGTGCGCCGGGGCGGCAGGAAAAGGGATCGGGTACAAAGGCCGTCGCCGTCAGGGCCGGTCGACCGAGGTAGCCGTGAGCCAGGCCGTCGCCGCCCAGGACGATCTCACCGGCGACCCCCTTGGGCAGAGGGCGCAGGTCGGCGTCGAGGATGTAGGCGGTCGTGTTGGCGAGCGGGCCGCCGATGGGCACGGTCGCCGCGCCTTCCGGCAGGCCGTCGATCTCGTACCAGGTGGCGAAGGTCGTGCTTTCGGTGGGGCCGTAGACGTGAAGCAAGCGAGCGGGCGCGCCGTTGGCCAAAACGGTGCGCACCCAGTGGGGGTCGACCATCTGGCCACCGAAGAGCAGCGTGTTGAGGTCGGCGAAGGCGCGGGGTACAAGTTCGGCGATGCGGTTCAGCAGCGCGGTGGTGAGGAAGAGGTGGTTGACGCCCATGCGGGCCAGGTCCTCGGCGAAGAGCTGGGGCGAGAGGCTGGACTCGCGCGAGAGCAGTGCCAGAGTGCCGCCGTTCAGCAAGGGCCCCCAGATTTCGAAGGTGGCCGCATCGAAGGCGATCGTGGCGGCCTGACCGACCACCTCGCCGGGAGCGACGACCAGGTAATCGGTGTCGCGTACCAGGCGGATCACGGCACGATGGGGGATGGCGATCCCTTTGGGCGTGCCGGTGGATCCGGAGGTGTAGACCAGATAGGCCTCGCTCTGGGGAATGGCCGCGACGGGTGCAAAGGGCTCGCTCGGAGTTAGTTCGCCGATATCGTCGATCCGCACGGCAGCCAGGCCCAGGTCCTCGAATAATTCGGCTTGGAATCGGTTGCTCAGCACGATGCGGCAGCCGGCATCGGCGATCATGAAGGCCAGGCGCTCGCGCGGGTAGGCCGCGTCCAGCGGCACGTAGGCCGCACCGCAACGCAGGATCGCCAGCAGGCCCACGACCATGCTCGGCGTTCGTTCCATGCTGATGGCGACGCGGTCTCCTGGCCGCACGCCCTGCTCGTACAGCAGATGGGAAACCGCATCGGCGAAGCGATCCAACTCGCGATAGCTCAGCGTGCGGTCTTCGTGGCGCACGGCGAGCGCCTCACCGCGAATGGCCACCTGCTCGGCGAACAGCTCGTTCAAGGTGGCGGCGCGCGGGTAGACGCGGATGCGGTCGTTGAGGGCGGTCCAGGTGGCGCGATGCTCGTCGGGATCCATCAGGGTGGCTTCGCGCAGCGGTGCTTGCGGCTGTTGGGCGAAGAAGCGCAGGACCGCGGCCAGATGGCCCAGCACGCGCGTCATCGCCTCCGGCGCGAACAGGCCCGCATCGTAGCTGAGACGCAATTGGAAGGCCTGACCGGCCGGTGCGATCACGCACGACAAGGGATAGGTGGTCCGTTCGGTCGCTCCGGCTTCCACCACGCGCGGCTTCAGATCGTCCTGACGCAAGGCGGCCTCGATCGGGAAGTTCTGGAACGCGAAAATGGTGCGGAACAGCGCGCCTCGGCCGGTGACCTCGGACCAGTTCTGAATGCGTGCCAGCGGCACCGATTCGTGTTCGCGGAAACCGCGCTGACGTTCAGCGATATGGGCGATCCACTCTGTCAGACCGTCGTTCTCAGGAACCCTGACCCGCAGCGGTAGCGTGTTGATGAACAGGCCGGCCATGCGCTCTATATCGGCGACCTCGGCCGGACGACCGCTGGCCGTCACGCCGAAGACCACGTCGTCGCTGTCAGTGTAGCGCCCGAGCAGCAGCGCCCAGGCAGCCTGGAACAGGTTGTTGACGGGAACCTGATTGGTGCGGGCCAGCTCGGTGAGGGCGGCCGAGGTGTCGCCGTCCAACATGCGGCGCGCGTCGCGATAATCGTTGCCGGGTCGGGCATCCACCCGCTGTAGGGTACGGATCGGGTCGAGCGGCTCGGTGAATCCGGCCAGGTAGTCGCGCCAAAACCGCGCGGCTTCGCCCTCATCGCGGCGGTTCAACCAGTCGATGTAATCCGAGAAACGCGCGGCAGGCGCCAATCGCGGCGTGTCGCCGTTCATGCGCGCGGTGTACCAGCCAAAGGCCTCGGAGAGCAGGCGTGAGACCGACCAACCGTCCAACAGGATGTGGTGGTGGGTCCAGACGAAGGTTCCGCGGTCGTCGGCGAGCTGGAGCCACAGGAACCGCTGCGGCGGGGTGCGGAAATCGAAGGTGGTGATCAGGTCCTCGGCCAGCAGGGCTTCGGCGGCCGCGCGTGGATCGGGCTCGCCGCGCAGGTCGTGACGGATGAAGGTCGCGGTCCCTCCGGAGAAAATCGCTTGAAGCGGGCGTTCGAGGTCCTCCCAGACGAAACCGGCTCGCAGCATCTGGTGGCGAGACACCACGGTTTGCCAGGCCGCTTCCAGCAAATCCACGTCGACCTCGCCCTCGATGGTGAACCGAAGCTGCTCGTAGTGGGCCGTGCTGGTAGGGTCCATCCGGCTGTGGAACAGCATGCCCTCTTGCATCGGCGAGAGCGGCAGCAGGTCTTCCAGGTCGCGCCGATCCTCGGGCAAGGCTTCCAAAACCCGGTCGAGATCCTTTTGAACCAGCCCGGCCAACGCGAAATCCGACGGTGTGTAGCCGCGTGTTTCCCGGTCGACACAGTGTGCCGCGACCTCTGCCAACGCAACCCGGATCAGGTCCAGCAGGCGTTTGGCCTCGGCGGGCTCGATCCGGCCCGGATCGAAGACGAGATGCAGTTGGGCGCCTTCCCCATCGGCCAGCAGCGTCAGGTCCATCAAACTCGAGCGTTGGTTCTCGGCGGCTACCGGGCGACCGCTCGACTCGGGCGCGAAGCGGAAACCCTCGCTTTGGGGTCCGGCGGAGAATCGGCCCAGGTTGTTGTAGCGGACCAGCGGAGCTTCGGGTGTGAGGTCGGTGCGGTCGGCCCGGTCGCCCAGGTAGCGCAGCAGGCCGTAGCCGAGGCCACCGCGCGGCACGGCGCGAAGCTGTTCCTTGGTGGCGCGAATCAGGCCGCCCAGGTCCTGGTCATCCAGTCGACCCAGACGCACCGGGTAGAGCCGCGTGAACCAGCCCACCACCTGGCTGGGGTCGACGCCGTTCAGGCTGTCGCGGCCATGGCCCTCGAACTCGACGACCCAGTGGGCGTCGCCGGACCAGCGCCACCAGGCACGGCCCAGTGCGGCCAGTACCAGGTCGTCGATCCGGGTGTTGAAGGCACGATTTGCTTTACCGTGCAGGTCGCGCGCGAGATCTTCCGTCCATTCAATTGTCAAGGTCCGATCGGGTAACGTCGCTTCGCCGCTCGCTTGCGCCGGCAGCGCCGGGCAATCGGCCAATTGCGAACACCACCATGCCGACTCCGCCGCCGTTTCCGCGGAACGGGCCTCGTCGACCAACAGCCGCGACCAAGCGGGCAGATGGGTCTCGGGTGAGTCAAGCGATCGACCGTGGCAGGCGGCAGTCAAATCGTCGATCAAGATGCGCCAGGAAACCCCATCCACGAGAAGGTGATGAGCTACGAGCAGGAGCCGCGCACGGGCCGCCCCTTCGAGATGAAACCAGACCGCGCGGAACAAGGACCCTTCGGTCAGGTCGAAACCGGCCTGAACCGCATCGGCCTCGGCCGCCAATGCGTCGCCGTCGGAAACGGTTCGCGTATCCCAAACAAGACCGTCCTCGGCCTGGATGCGGGGACCTCCATCGGCATCCATCCGCAGACGAAGCGCCGGGTGATGAGCCACCAACCGTTGCAGCGCATCGCGCACGGTTTGGGCGTCCAGGTCCTCGGGAACCTCCAGCAGGACCGCCTGGTTGTAATGCGCCGGTCGCGCAAGCTCCTGCTCCTGGAACCAGCGCATGATCGGCGTCGCGGCAAAGGTGCCGGTGCTATCGGCCAAGGTCGCACGTGGCGCGGTCGCGGGTGTGGCGATCGCGGCCAACTCGGCGGGGGTCTGGTGGCTGAACATCTGGCGCACGGCCAGTTGGAGTCCGGCCCTTCTGGCGCGCGACACCACCTGAATACAGAGAATCGAGTCGCCACCCAGTTCGAAGAAATTGTCGTCGATGCCGACGCGTTCGAGACCCAGCAGTTCCGCCCAGATGGTGCACAACGCGGCTTCGGCCTCGTTGCGCGGTGCCTGGTAGGCGTCGCTGCTGCGTTCGGTGACCGCAACCGGATCGGGCAAGGCGCGCATGTCGATCTTGCCGTGCGGCGTCAGCGGTAGATCCGCCAGCATTGCGATGACGCGCGGCACCATGTAGGCCGGGAGGCGCTGGCCCAACTCGGCACGCAGGATCTGGGTATCCACCTCGATCTCGTCGACGGGCTGCACCCAGGCACACAGGCGATCCTCGCGCACCGCCACGACCGCACGACGCACACCGCTGCAGGCACCCAATTGGGCCTCGATCTCGCCGGCCTCCATTCGGTACCCGCTGACCTTGAGCTGGCGGTCGATGCGGCCAAGGTACCCGATATCGCCGTCGTGAAGGCGGCGACCCAGATCGCCGGATCGGTACATGCGCGCACCGGGCACACCGCTGAAGGGATCGGGCACGAACCGCTCGGCGGTCAGCGCCGGTCGGTTCAGGTAACCGCCGGCCACCCCGGCCCCAGTGATACACAGCTCGCCCGGCACCCCGACGGGAACCGGTGCCAGGCGCGCATCCAGCAGGTGCAGGCCCAGGTCGTCGATCGGCCGCCCGATGCGGCTTCCGGCGCTCGCCGTATCGCCCGCAAGTACCTCGCGCCAGGTCACATGCACTGTCGTTTCGGTAATGCCGTACATGTTGACCAGGCGGGGGCCGGTCTCGCCGTGGCGCCGGAACCAGTCGGCCAAGGCGGTAAAATCCAAGGCCTCGCCGCCAAAGATCACCCAGCGAAGCGCCAATTCAGCATCGTCCTTTTCGGCATCGACCGCCATCAAGTTGTAAAAGGCGCCTGGCGTCTGGTTGAGCACCGTCACGCGTTCACGACACAGCAAGCGGTGGAAGGCGGCCGGGTCGCGGCTGACGTCGTGGGGCACCATCACCAAGCGAGCACCGTGCAGCCAGGCACCCCAGATCTCCCAGACCGAAAAGTCGAAGGCCGCCGAGTGAAACAGGGTCCACACGTCGTCGCCGTCGAAGTCGAAATCGTTGGCGGTCGCGCCGAACAGCCGCAACACATTGGCATGGCTGACGGGCACCCCTTTCGGCCGACCGGTGGAACCGGAGGTGTAGATGATGTACGCCGGCAGGTCCCCGTGCGCGACCCTCGGCGGTGGCGCTTGGACCGATTCGGAAGCCGCAAAGGCTTTCTCCAAAGGCACTTGGCGAATGCCTTCGTGCATAGAGCATTGGGGAAAGCCCGGTCCGGTAAGCACCAGCCCGGCACCGCTGTCGGCCAACATCATGGCGATGCGCTCGGCCGGGTAGGCCGGATCGAGCGGCACGTAGGTGGCGCCGCAACGCAGGATCGCGGCCAGCGCCACCGGCATCTGCAATGTTCGCGCACCGAACAGGCCCACGCGGTCGCCGGCTTTGACGCCCTGCGTCGCCAACCATCCGGCCAACGCCTCGGCCCGAGTGCGCAGCGTGCCGTAGCTCAAGGTTTCGTCGCCCAGGGTCAGCGCGGGTCGATCGGCATCGATTTCGGCGAGTCGGGACCAGAGCGATACCGGTTCGGCAACCGCCACCGCCCGCCGGGCCAGGCCGACGGCTTCGACGCGGGCGCGGGCCACCTCGTCCATCAGGGCGACGCGCGACAAGGGCGCCTCGGGATGGGCGGTGACCGCACGCAGGATCTGAGTGAACTGGTCGGCCATGGCAGCCACCGTTTCAGGCAGGAACAGGTCGGCGTCGTACTCGAAGGCGCCGCCTAGGCCCGATGCCCCTTCGGCGAGGTTCAACAGCAGGTCGAACTTGGCCGTTTCGCCGGGCAGCGCCACCGGCTTCATGCCCAGGTCGCCAAAAGTGGCGGCGGTGGTGCGTGTATTCTGCAGCGTGAGCACCACCTGAACCAGAGGCGGACGGCTGGGGTCGCGGGCGATGGCCAGCTCGTCCAGCAGCTTCTCGAACGGCATGCTCTGGTGGGCGTATGCACCCAAAGTCACCTCGCGCACCCGATCGAGCAGGGCCCCGAACGAGGGATCGCCGCTCAAGTCGAGGCGCAAGGGCAACGTATTGACGAAGAAACCGACCAGACTCTCCAGGGCCGGATCGGGGCGGTTGGCGATCGGCATGCCCACGATCAAGTCGTCCTGATGGGTGCGACGCTGAAGCAGCAGCGAGAAGGCGCCCAACAGCACCATGTACAGGCTGGTGCCACGCGCCACGGCCAGCTTGGCCAGCCGGTCGCTCAGCTCGGCGTCCAGGGCGATGGGCCATTGGGCACCGCGATAGGCCCGGCGCGGCGGGCGCGGCATGTCCGTGGGCAGATCCACCACCGGCGGATGGCTGCCGACGCTGCCACGCCACCAATCCAGCATCTTCTCCAGTGAGGCACCTTCCAGAGCCTGGCGTTGCCACCAGGCATAGTCCCGGTAGTTCAGGCGCAGCGGTTCCAGGCGCGGCGGTTCACCCATTTGCGCGGCGGCGTAACAGGTGCCCAGTTCGTCGAACAACACCGCCATCGACCAACCGTCGGTCACGATGTGATGTAGGTTCAAGTAAAGGATGTGATCGTGATCGTCCAACACGAAGAGTTGGATCCGCATCGGCCGGCCCGCGCTCAAATCGAAGGGGCGGGCGGCGTCCTCGCGATAAGCGGCCACGGCCGTGGCTTCGCGCACGGCCAAATCGTTACCCGCCGGATGCAGGACTTCGATGCGTGGCCGGTAAGGTGCCTCCACCACACAATGGGGCCGACCGTCGCGCTCCAGGTAACGGGTGCGCAACACCTCGTGGCGTTCGACCAGATGACCCAACGCGGTTTCCATGGCCGCCACATCCAGGTGCCCGCTGAGGCGTACCGCCATGGGAATGCTGTACGCCGCCGAATCGGTCTCGTAGCGATCGATAAACCACAGGCGCTGCTCCTCGAAGGAAAGCGGGCAGGCATCCTCGGGTCGGTTGCCGACGGTCGCCATCAAGGCCGGCAAACCACTTTCCTCCTCGAGACGCTGGGCCTCGATGCGCTTGGCGAGTTCGGCCACGGTAGGAGCCTCGAACACGGTCCCCACCGGAAGTTGCACGCCGAACAGCCCGCCGAGACGACCCACCAACTGGACCGCCATCAGCGAATGACCGCCCAGTTCGAAGAAATGATCGTGAATGCCGATGCGGGGCAAAGCCAACAACTCGGACCAGAGCGCGCAAAGACTCTGTTCGATCCAGTCTCGCGGCGCGACCGGTTCCCCGGTGCGGGCCTGACCCGGCGCGGGCAGGGCCCGGTGATCGAGTTTCCCATTGGCGGTCAGCGGCAGGGCGTCGAGGCTCAGGATCGCACTGGGCACCATGTAGGCGGGCAGCAACTCGCGCAGGTCGTGCACTACCTGACGGATGTCGAGCCGGTCGTCGGCGACGACCCAGGCCACCAATTGGGCTTTGCTGCCGGAACCGTGGACTCGCACCACCGCTTCGCGTATCCCGGCGAGCCCGCGCAACGCGTGGGCCACCTCGCCGGGCTCGATCCGGAACCCGCGCAGCTTGACCTGATCGTCGGCCCGGCCGAGGAAACGCATCGAACCATCGGGGGTAATCACGGCGCGGTCGCCGCTGCGGTACAGGCGCGCCCCTGCCGGTCCGTGGGGATGCGGTACGAAGGCCTCGGCGGTCTGGGCCGGGCGGCCGAGATAACCGCGACTCAGGCCTTCACCAGCGATAAAGAGATCTCCGGGCACGCCTACCGGCACGGGCTGCATGGCTCCGTCGAGGACCCAAGCCTCGCCGTGGGCGATGGGACGGCCGATGGAGACTGAGGTCTGGTTCGCCGCAAACGCACGCGGCACGGACCAACACAGGCTGAAGGTGGTCGCCTCGGTCGGGCCGTAGCCATTGACGAGGCGGGTATTCGGCAGCAGGGCCAAGGCGCGGCGTACATGGGTCGGCGACAAAGCCTCGCCACCGGCCAGCAGGTAGCGCACCTCGGTCAGTATCTCGGGTCGCTCGTCGATGATCTGGTTGAACAACGAGGCCGTCAGCCACAGGGTCTGGATCGCGGGACGGGCGCCGGATGGCGCCAAAGCCGCGGCCAGGTCGTCGTGATCCGGCAACGGTTTGTGGAACAACGAGACCGCGCCGCCGTTGAGCAATGGGGCCCAAAGCTCGAAGGTCGACGCATCGAAACTGATCGGCGCCAGTTGCAACGTCAGCGTGTTCGCGTCCAGCGGTACGTAATCGGTGTCCCATACCAACCGCACCACGTTGCGATGGGTGACGGCCACGCCCTTGGGTCTACCGGTCGAACCGGAGGTGAACATAACGTAGGCCAATTGATCGTCACAAACCGGTAGGGCCGGATCGTGGTCGGGCAATCCGGCCAGCTCGTCGGTCAATGCGTCGATGGCGACTTCCAGCAGGTGGGCGGAGGCGGGCAAGCGCCCCAAGCCGTCGCCGTCGCCGATCGCAACCAATGCACCTACCTCATGCAGCACCTCATCGATGCGGCGCGCGGGCCAATCCAGGTCGACGGGCACGTAGGTGCCGCCGGCCTTGAGGATCGCAAGTATCGCCATCACCTGTTCCGGCGAGCGCGACATGGCCAGCAGGACCGGTTGGTCGGCGGTCACCCCGCAGGCGATCAGATGGTGGGCCAGTCGATTGGCACGCGCGTTCAGGGTCCCATAGGAAATCGGGGTGTCGTGCCACCAAAGCGCGGGGGCATCCGGGGTGGGAGTCGCCCGGGCCTCGAAGACGCGGTGGATCAGGGCCGGTTCGGGCAAAGCGGGACGCGGCCCGACGGCGGCCGCCCGCAGGGATTGAAGCGTCGATGCATCGGCGACCGGCAGATCGTCGACGGCTCGGTCGGGCGCCGCCAACACGCGACCCAGCAGGAAGCGGAACCCTTCCGCCAGGCAGGCGATCGCCTCGCTGTCGAACACATCGGTATCGTAATCGATGCGTCCCAGCCAACCGTCACCGGCGGCGCGGAAGGCGAAGGTCAGCGGGAATTTGGTGACGCCGTGGTACAGATCGAGATCGCTGATGGCGAGCCCCTGCGGGGCCTCCTCCGTGCCGGTCCCCTCCTCGACAAGAAAAAAGGCCTGAAAGAAGGGCGTGCGCTTGCGATCGCGCTCGGGCTGAAGTTCCTCGACCAGCTTCTCGAACGGCAGATCCTGGTGGTCGAAGGCGGCCAACGTAGTGGTCCGCACGCGCGCCAACAGTTCGCGAAAGCAAAGCCGGCCATCGAGTTCGGTGCGCAGAACGAGCGTGTTGACGAAAAAGCCGATCAGCGGCTCCCACTCGGTGCGGGTACGGTTGGCGATGGGGGTGCCCACACCGAAATCGTTCTGGCCGGAGAAGCGTCGCAACAGCAGCTTGAACACGGCCAGCAGGCCCATGAAAGAAGTAGTTCCCGCAGCGCGACACAGCTCGGCCAACCCTTCGGCCTGACTCGCGTCGAGTTGGAAATCGTAGAGGGCGCCGCGATGGCTGCCGCTCACCTCGCCGCGAGCCAGCGGCAACCGCAACTCGGGGATGTCGGCCAAGGTTCGCCGCCAAAAATCGACTTGACGGTCCAGCCGTGAGCCGCTCAAGTAACCCCGCTGCCAGTGGGCGTAGTCGGCGTACTGGTGGCCCAATTCGGGCAGAAGGGGTTCGGTCCCCCGCGCCAGGGCCTCGTAACAGGTGACCATCTCGCGGTTGAAAACCTGCTGGGACACCATGTCGCCGATGACGTGGTGCATGATCACGACGAGGAAGTGTTCGTCGTCGGCGACCCGAATCGACAGCAGACGCAACAGTGGACCGGTTTCGAGGTCGAAGGATTCGGCGACGTGGGCCGCGATCAGTTCGCGGGCCTTCGCTTCGCGGGTGTCGGGTTCACCGGCACCGCGCAGGTCGACCGCCTCGAACGGCACCTCCATGCGCTCGTGAACGATCTGGACCGGCATGCCCTGGCGTTGCCCGAGCGTGGTGCGCAACACTTCGTGGCGCGAAACCACGATCTGTACGGCCCGCTTGAGCAGGTCGACGCGCAAGTCCCCGCGCAGCCGCATGCCGGTGGGCATGTGGTACAGGGTACCGCCTGGCTCCAACCGATCGAGGAACCACAGACGCTGCTGGGCGAAGGATTGGACGAGGTCGCGATCGCGCGGGGCGCGCTCGGGCATTTCGTCGGCCGCATGGGACCCGGCGGCCTGTTGCGCCGCGGACAGGGTTTCGATGATCTCGGCCTTGTGGGCGCCGATTTGCCCGCGCAGCTCGGCGGTCAGAGCATCCTTGGGCGCGCGAAAGCGGAGACGCCCCTCCTCCAGCCATAAATAAATCTCGCGTTCCTGTAATCGATTGAAAAGAGCCTGGATACTCATAATTCTCCCTCGTCGAATTGGGTGGGGTTCACGGAAGGATCGACGCCCACGGGGTCGACCGCGGCGCCACGCGCCAAATAGTCACTGGCCACACGCAGGGTCTCGATGCGGGCGGCGAGCCCGGCCACATCGGGGTTTTCAAAAAGAAGGCGCTGGGGCAGGTCGAGGCTGAATCGCTCGCGAAGACGGGCGATCAACCGCACGGCCAGCAGAGATTGGCCCCCCAGCTCGAAGAAATCGTCGTGGCGACCGACGGATTCGGTGTCGTCACGACCCAGGACGCGAGCGAAGTCTTGAGCGATGACGATCTCAAGCTCGCCTTGAGGCGCGGCGTAGGCTCGGGTGGCCTCCACCTCCGGCGCGGGTAGGGCGGCTCGATCCAACTTGCCGTTGGGTAGATGGGGCAGGCTTTCCCCGATCAGGATATGGCCGGGAATCATGAAGGCCGGAAGGTGCGCCGCGAGTCGTGTCCGCAGATCGACGGCGGTCGTCTCCGAGTCCGCGGCCACATGCGCCACCAGAAGGGCTTCCGGACCCCGGCCGTGGACTACGACCGCAGCTTCGTGGACGCCCGGGCAGGTGCGCAGCGCGGATTCGATCTCGCCCAGCTCGATGCGAAACCCGCGCAGCTTGATCTGGTGGTCGCGGCGTCCGTGGAAGGTCAAGTTCCCGTCTTCGCGCCAACGCACCAGGTCGCCGGTTCGATAGAGACGCGCGCCCGGTTTCGCCGAGAACGGGTCAGGCACGAAAGAGGCCGCCGTCAGGACCGGACGGGCGTGGTAACCCAACACCACGCCGGCACCGCCCAGGTACAACTCGCCCAATGTTCCCGGCGGCACGGGCCGCAGCGCCGCATCCAGCACGTAGGCGCGGGTGTTCGCCAACGGGCGGCCGATGGTCGCCCCGGCGAGAGCCGTCCGCTCGGCGCCGGTGGCGTAGGTCGTCGCTTCGGAAGGTCCGTAGAGATCGAACACGCGCGTTTCGGGCAGGCGCGCGGCAATGGCGTCGACCAGTTCGGGGTGCAGCGGTTCACCGGCCAAATTGATGACGCGCGGGCGGATGGCCAGCCGCGGCAGTAGTGCCTGTATCGCCGAGGGTACGGTGTTGATCAGGGTGACCCGCGCCTGGTCGGGCACATCGTTCAGAGCAAGCGCGTTGTCGACCAGAATCAGGCCACCGCCGCACGACAACGGCAGGAACAACTCGAAAACCGATAAGTCGAAGCACACCGAGGTCGCCGCCAGCACCCCGTCCAGATCCTCGCGACTGTAGCGGTCACGTCCCCAGGCCAGCAGGTAGGCCGCGTTACGGTGACTGATGGCGACGCCTTTCGGCCGACCGGTAGAACCGGACGTGTAGATGATGTAGGCGGGGGCCTCGGCCGTGCTCATGCTGACGCATTCAGGGACCGCCGCGGGCGCTTCGTGATGCGGCGCCACGGGTTCGATCAACGGTACCGCCTTGGCGCCGCTGACCAACTGGCCGTCGGCGGCCCAGGCGCGCGACCCGATGAGGGCGCACAGATCGGCGTCCTCCGCGATGGCGCGCAACCGCGATTCGGGGTAGTCGGGATCCAACGGGACATAGGCCGCCCCCACCTGCATCACCGCCAACAGCGCGGCCGGCAGATGCGGCTCGCGCCCGAGACAGACGCCGACCCTTTTTCCGGGCCCTACACCGGCTGCCCGCAAACGGTCGGCGACGGCAGCAGTGGCGACCGCCAACTGGGCGTAGGTCCAAGCCTGGCCCTGGTGGCGCACGGCCACGCGTTCGGGTGTGCGCGCAGCCTGAGCCGCAAACTGGCGGTCGAGCGGGATCGGCACGAAGTCGAGGCGCGGCCCCTGCTGCCACGCGGCGAGATCGGCGAGCCGCTCCTTCGGCAGCGGCACGAACAGGTCCTGGCGACTTTGCGGGTCGGCGGTCATGGCGCGCAGCACCGCGGCGTAAACGTCGGCACAGCGGGCCGCGTCGCGCGGATGCAGCCGAGAGGGTTCGAATTCCAGATGCGCGTGCAAGCGGCCGCTGTCGGGATCGACGGCGAAATGGGCGAACAGCGGGAAATCGGCGCGGGCGTGACCTTCGCGATCCAACACTAATTCGCGGCCGCCTCCGCGCGTCAGGTCCTCGTACACGTGGAAGTGGATAAAGTTGAAAGCTGTCTCGAACAAGCGCTCGGCACCCATCATCCGCTGGATTTCCGCAAGCGGTAGGCGTCGACGGGTCAACATGGCACGCTCCAACTCGAGCGTCCGACGCAGCAGGTCGGCCCAGGTCCCGGTCCCCAGGTCGAAACGCAACGGCAGGGTATTGAGGAACAGTCCCAGGGTTTGCTCGCCGTCGAGCACTTCGGGCCGGCCGTTGGCGACGAGCCCCGTCACCAGATCGCGTCGCCCGCCGAGATAGCCGATGGCGGCGAGATGGGTGGCCAGCGCCACCGTCTTGAGCGGGACACCCATTTCGGTTGCCAACCGGCGCGCCGCGGCAGCGTCGGCGGCATTGAACGGAATCGTCACCCGGGGATCGGCATCGGCCGATCCGGGTTCAACGGCCCGTGGCAGGGACGTCGCTTCGGCATCGGCCAACAATTCGCGCCACCAACCGCGCACGGTCTCGTCGGCACAGGCTGCCTGTTCGAGGGCGATGAAGGCGCGGTAGGGCACCCGTTCGCTCGCGAGGGTCGAGGGTTCACCGGCCAAGCGGGTACGGTATTCATTCAGGAGCCGCGTGAACAGGGTCGCTTCGCTCCAGCCGTCGAGGATCGCGTGGTGGAACGAGAAGGTCAGTCGGAAGCGGTCCTCGGCCAGGTGGTGGGCGAAGATGCGCATCAGCGGGGCGCGCTCCCAGGCGAAGGGTACGCGCTTTTCGGTTTCCAGAAAGGTGTCGAAGGCCGCCTGTGGATCGGTGTGGTCGCGCCAATCGACGATCGCCAGCGGCATGTCGACCCGCGCGTGGACGAACTGCAGGGGCCGCTTGGCCAAATCGAGGTGGAACGAGGTACGCAAGATGGGATGGATGCCGGCCAGGGCCGTCAGGCTGTCGCGAAGAGCGCCCTCATCGAGCGGCAGGGCGACGCGGTAGGCGATGACGTCGTGGTAGATGGCGCTATCCTCGGCCAGACCGGCGTGAAACAGCATGCCTTCTTGGAGTCGCGACATGGGATAGGCGTCGACCACGTCGTCGGGCAACCCGGCACGCTCGTCCTCGTCCAGCAGGCTAAAGGGCGTCTCGTATCCGCGCAGCAGCTCAGCGTCCTCGTGGGTCACCCCGGCCGTTTGCGGGGTCGAAACGCCATCCGATTCGGCGGCTTCGATCGACGCAGCGATCTGCCGCACCGTGGGCCGGTCGAACAGGTGGCGCAACGGGAAGTCCATGCCGCGTTCGGCCGATTTGGCCTTGACCTGGATCGCCAACAGCGAGTCGCCACCCAGATCGAAGAAGGATTCGTCGGCGCCCACGTGGGGCCGGTGCAGGACCTCGGCCCACACCTCGGCGAGGCGTCGTTCCAAGGGCGACAGGGGTGCCGCTTCCCCGGTATCGAGGGCGACCAACGCCACCGGCTCGGGTAAACGGGCGCGGTCGATCTTGCCGTTGGCGTTGAGAGGGAACCGCGCCGTCACCGACCAGGCCACGGGAATCATATAGTCCGGCAGGCGCTCGGCCAGTACGTCGCGGGCGGTGCGGGCGTCCAGTTCGTGGGCGTCCACCTGCAGCCATGCCACCAGACGTTTGGCGCCGGTGCCATCGTCATCGCGAACCACGCTGACCAGGGCGCCGGAGACCTCGGGCATGGCCATCAGGGCGGCCTCGATCTCGGCCGGTTCGATGCGGAACCCGCGAATCTTGACCTGGTGGTCGACGCGACCCACGAACTCGAGGGCCCCGCCGGGAAGACGGCGCATCAGGTCGCCGGTTCGGTACAGACGCGCACCCGGACGCGACGCGAACGGATGGGGCACAAAACGCTCGGCGGTGAGATCGGCCCGGTCGAGATAGCCCCGAGCCAGGCCCTCGCCGCCGATGTAGAGTTCCCCGGTCACCCCGCACGGAACGGGTTCCAACTCGGGATCCAGCAACCATAAATCGGTGTTGGCGATGGGGCCGCCAAGCGGTAGATTGCGCGCGTCGGCGGGCACCTCGGTCAGAGGTTGCCAGGTTGCGAACGTGGTCGTTTCGGTAGGTCCGTAGACGTGCAGCAGGCGTTCCGGTCCCTGCGGCAGGATCGCCGCCACCGATTTGGGATCGACCAGCTCGCCGCCGAACAGCACGTAGCGCATGCCGGCGAACAGATCGGGCCGATGCAGGGCAAATTGATTGAACAGCGCCGTGGTGGTGAACAGGGCATCGATGCGGCGCTGCTCGATCACCGCGCGCAGGGCGTCGGCATCGAGTAGAAGCTGTTTGTCGAGCGCCACCAGGCGTCCCCCGTGAAGCAGGGCGGTCCAGAGTTCGAAGGTCAGCGCGTCGAAGGCGATGTTGGAGGCCAGCGCAACACCGTCGCCGGGCCGGAGCGCGACGTACTCGGTGTCGCAGACCAAGCGCTTGACGTTGTCATGGGTGATTTGTACGCCCTTGGGCCGGCCGGTCGTCCCCGAGGTATAGACGATGTAGGCCAGGTTGTCGCCGTCGATGCACGGCTCCGGCAGGTTGAGGGCGGGTTCGGTCGCCTCCTCGATGCACAGCAGGGACACGAAATTGAGTTCGAAGGCGGGCAGCCGATCTTCATGATCGCCATCGGTGAGAATCGCGGTCATGCCCGAGTCGCCGATCATGAAGGCCAGGCGTTCGGCGGGCGCGTCGGGTGGAAGCGGGACGTAGACGGCACCGAGGCGGATGACGGCCAGAACGGCGGCCACCAGGCCGGGACCGTGGGCAAGGCACAGGCCCACCGGGGTTTCCAAACCGACGCCGAGCTGAACCAATTCGGCGGCGATCGAGCGCGACCAGGCATCGAGTTCGGCATAGGTCAGCGCCTGGCTGCCATCCGCCATTTCCACGGCGACGGCATCGGGCCGATCCGCCAGCTTGGCCGCGAACATGGCAGCCAGATCCTGGGTCGGCAAGGGGATATGATGGGTGCTCTGAGTTTCGATGACGGCGCGGTCGGCCTCGGTCAGCAGCGGCAAGCGCGACAACGCGTCGGTCGGTTGAGCCAGGGCGCCTTCCAACAGAACCTGGTACCGAGTGACGAACCCGGCTGCGGTAGCCTCGTCGAAGAGATCGGCGTTGTACTCCACGACCAAATGGAGGCCGTCGGGGTCGTCGCGGAAGAGAAAGGTCAAGTCGTTGCGGGTGGCGGCCACGCCATCCCAAGCATAAGGTCCCAGTTCGAACGGTAGATCGCCGACTTGGCCGTGTCCCTCCTCGCGGGGGCTGACATAGACGCACTGGGTGCCCACCAACGGGTGGCGGCTGAGGTCGCGGGCGCCGCCCTGTTGTTCGGCCACCTTCTCGAAGGGCGCCTCGGCGTGGGTGAGCGCATCCTGAATGGCGGCCTGGGCACGGGTCGCGATTCGTCCGAAGTCGGGGTTGTCGTGCAGGTCGGTTCGCACCACCAACAGGTTGACGAAACAACCCAACAGGCGTTCCAACGCGACGCTCGGCCGCGTGGCCGTAGAAATGCCGCAGGCCACGTCGCGAGAACCGGTGAGTCGCGCCAACAGCGCATGAAAGCACCCCAACAAGACGGCATAGACGCTGACTTGGCGCTCGCGGGCGAAGTCGTGGATCCGCCGGGTCAGGTCGGCGGACATGGGTGTTTGAAGCACGGCACCGCGGTGGCTGAGCACCGCCGGACGGGGCCGATCGGCAGGCAGATCGAGCAGCGGCAGGTCGGCAAGGCGATCGGCCCACCAGGCCATGTCGTCGGCCGCCTTGCCTTGGTCCCAACGCGCCCGTTGCCAGGCGGCAAAATCGGCGACCTGAAGCCGTGGCGGATCGGCGGGCACATGGTGGCCGGCAGCCAAGGCGGCGTAGTGGGCCGTCCATGCGGTCCGGAAGCATTCCATCGACCAGCCGTCGGCCACGATATGGTGAAAGACGACGACCAGCAGGTGACGATCTTCTGCCAAGCGCAGCAGATGTGCCCGCAACAGCGGCACCTCGTCGAGACTGAAGGGCCGGTGACACAGGTCGCGAACCAACTCGGCTACCACATCCTCGGCAGTCTCGCTCAGATCGCGGTGGTCCAGGTGCCAAGCCACTTCCGATAGGATGGTTTGGCAGGGTTGGCCGTCGCGTTCCTCGAAGCGGGTACGCAGGCTTTCCTGTTCGGCGACAACCCGCAGAAATGCGCGTTCCAACAGATCGGCATCGAGCGGGCCCCGCAGTTCCAAGACCTCGGGCAACAGGAAGACCGGCGTCTCGCCGCCGTGCACCTTCTCAAAGAAGAACAATCGCTCCTGAGCGAACGAAAGCGGCAGCGCACCGTCGCGTGGGACGACCGGAATCTCGGGCTCGCGTTCGGACCGTGCGGCCTCGGCAGGCGCCGTGAGTCCACGCGCCTCCAGGGCCGATGCCAGCTCGGACAAGGTGGGATGTTCGAATACCAACCGCACGGGAACGTCCGCATCCAGTACCCGGCGCAAGCGGGCGATGAGGCGCGTGGCCGTGATCGAATGACCGCCCAGTTCCAGGAAGTGCTCGTGTCGGGAAACGCGGGCCAGGTCGAACAGATCGCACCAGGTTGCGGCCAACAGACGTTCCATGGCGCCATCCGGCGCTTCGTAGGCTTGCTCGTCGCGGATGTCCGCCACCAGGATTTTCGGGAGCGCGACCTTGTTCAACTTACCGTTGAGGGTCAGCGGGAATTGGTCCATGACCTGGATGGCGCCAGGCACCAAATGCGCCGGCAGGCGGTCGCTCAACCAGGCCCGCAGGGCGGCCCCGTCGAGGTCGACATCGCCAATCGCCACCCAGGCGGCCAGCAGGGCGCGGTCCCCGTCGCGTTCGACCGCCACGTAGGCAGCCGTCACGGCATCGTGGGCGCACAACTCGCGTTCCACTTCGCCTGGCTCCACCCGGAACCCGCGAATCTTGACCTGGCGGTCCATGCGCCCCAGGAATTGGAGCTGGCCGTCGACGAAGGCGGCGCGGTCCCCGGTCCGGTAGAGCCGCGATCCGACCTGGCCAGCGACTGCGAAGGGATTGGGTATGAAACGGTCTGCCGTGAGTGCCGGCGCGCCCCAGTAGCCGCGCGCCAACCGAGCACCGGCAATGTAGATCTGACCCGGAAGACCGGGCGCGACCGGGTTCAGGTCTTCGTCGAGTACGTAGATCGCCGTGTGGTGCAGCGGCAGGCCGAGCGGAATCGGGCCCTCGCCGGACCAAATCCGGCTCAGGTCGCCCGCGCTGGTGAACGTGGTTGTCTCGGTGGGGCCGTACATGGCCTCGAGGCACACGTCGGGCGCCTCGCGCAGCAGCCGGGCGATCGATTCGGGTGCCAGCACCTCACCGCCGGTGAGGATGTAGCGCAAACCGCGCAGGGCGTCGAGGTGATCTTCGACCAGGCTGTCGAACAGGCGCGAGGTGACGAACAGGACCGTGACACCGTGGTCGACGAGGGTCCGTGGGAGGTCGTGGCGCTCATCGGCCGTGGGCAGCACCAGGCGCGCGCCGGTGGTCAAGGGCGCCCAGATCTCGAAAGTGGTGGCATCGAAGCTGAAAGCCGCGCTTTGCACATATACCTGGTCGCTGCTGTGCTCGATGTAGTTTTGACCGTCGATCAGGGTTTCGATGTTGTCACGCGTGACGGCGACGCCCTTGGGTCGGCCCGAAGAACCCGAGGTGAATATGACGTAGGCCAATTGGTCGGGCAGGAAGGCGGCCTCGGGCGCGGTTTCGGGCTGGCCCGCCACCCATTCATCGAGTTCCAGGGTGGCGACATCCACCGGAAAACGGTCGCAGTAGGCCGGTTCGGCTACGATGTGGCGAATCCCGAGATTTTCGACCATGAAGGCCAGCCGCTCGGGCGGGTATTCGGGATCGAGCGGCACATAGAAGCCACCCGCGCCGAGAATACCCAGCACCGCGGCAACACGCGCACACCCACTGTCGAGGCACAGACCCACCGGTCGCTCGCGGCACACCCCTCGCGACTTCAGGCCATGGGCGATGCGGTTCGCGAAGGCACTTAGCTCCCGGTAGCTCATGTTTTCATCGCGGGAGATCAGGGCGGTCGCCTCCGGATTGGCGGCGACCTGGTCGCGGAACCGATCCAGCGGGTCACGCCGCACCGCGCGCGAGTCTTCCAGCCGAGTCCAAGCCGGGATCAGGGCGCGTGCGGTCGAGGCGCTGAAGGCACGTACCGAGGTTTCCGGAGCCGTCGCCATGGTGCGCAGCACCTCTTCGGTCAGGCAGCCGATCTCGTGGGCGAGCGCCGGCGCAATACGTCCGCGGTCATAGCGCAGGTGGGCCGTGATGATGCGGGACCCGGGTTCCATGCCGAAATTGGCCAGCAACGCAAAGTGCGTGTCGCCGCTACCCATCACCGGAACCACTCCTTGATCCTCGGCCTGGTTTTCGGCGTCCAGGTGGAAATGGGTGAAGTTGAACACGGCGTCGTAGAGCGGTCGATTGCCGCGGTGCCGCATGACCGCGGCCAGCGGGAAACGGCGATGGGGAGCCAGAGCCTGCTCGGCGTCGTGGGCGGCCTGGACCATCTCCAGCCAGGAGCCCCGTGGTGCGGTGAAGCGCAACGGCAGCATGTTGACGAACAATCCGATGATGCGGTCGCCGTCCCGTTCTTCCGGACGACCGTGGGTGACCAGGCCCGCGACGACCTCTTCCCCACCCTGCAATCGCCGCAGCACTTCGAGGTAGGCCGACAACAGGACGGATTTCAGCGGTGCGCCCGTGCGCCGCACCAGGCGGTGCAGGCCGGCCGAGACCTCGGTGGAAAGGTACAGATCGCGCACGCCCTCGCCGTGGTCGTCGCGATCCTCACCCAGGCGAACCGGTTCGAGGTCGGCTACCTGGCGGTGCCAGAAGAGGCGCTGGGCGCGGTCGGCCATGGCTTCCCGCTCGAGTTCCACGAAGCGGCGGTAGCTAAGGTCCGGCGGCTGCATCCCGGGTTCGAGACCCAGGCGAATCTGGCCATAGATGTCCAGCAGCTCGCGCAGCAGTGCCGCGTCGCTCCAACCGTCCATAACGGCGTGGTGAAACGTCAGGCCCAAGTGGAACGAGTCCGAGCCGTGGGTGAAGCAATGGAGCCGCGCCAGCGGTGGGCGGTCCCAGGCGAAGGGGCGCTCGCGCTCGGCGGTCATCCAGGTCGCCAGCCAGCCTTCGCGGTCGGGTTCGGCGGAAATGTCGGTGACGGCCAGGGGGAGTTCGGCTTCGCGGTAAACCAACTGCATCGGTTCCGCGAAGGTGTCGAGATCGAAGGCGGTGCGAAGCATACCGTGATTGGCGACCACGCGGCCCAGGGCGGCGCGCATCGCCGAACGATCGAAGGGCTGATCCACCCGATAGATCAACACGATTTGGTAGTGCGCCAGTCCGGGGTCCTGTTCGTAGGCACCGTGGTAGATCAGGCCCAACTGGAGCTGGCTCATGGGAAAGGCGTCCTCGAGGCCCTGCGGCAACAGCACGCGATCGAGTTCGGGAACCAAGACGAACGGTTCACTCCAAGTGTCCACGGCGGAACCGTCGGGTTGGCCGACCGAAGCTTCGGGGGTGGTGGCGCGGGTGCGAATGCCCTCGGCCAGACCCGCGACGGTTCCTCTCTCGAAGATTTCCTGAAGGGGGAAGTCGAGGCCGGCGTCGCGGGCGGCCGCCTTGATACGGATCGAGAGCAGCGAATCGCCGCCCAATTCAAAGAAGTTCTCGTGGATGCCCACTTGGGGCCGCCCCATGGCATCGGCCCAGATCTCGGTCAACAGGCGCTCGATTTCGTCGCGAGGTGCCTGATCGAGCGAATCCTTGGGAGCTTCGATCGGCTCGGGCAGCGCGGCCCGGTCGACCTTGCCGTTGGGATTGAGCGGAAACTGCGCCAAGACCACGAACAGGGCGGGCACCATATGCGGCGGCAGGTGGGCTTCGCACCAGGCGCGCAGCTCGGCCGCCGTCGGCGCGTGGTCTGCGGCATGCTGCACGTAGGCGACCAAGCGTTTGGCGCTGGCCGGTGCATTCTCGGAAGTATCGCGCGCCACAACTACGACGGCCTCGTCCACTGCGGCGTGTTTGAACAGGATCGACTCGATTTCGCCAGGCTCGATCCGGAACCCGCGAATTTTGACCTGGTGGTCGACACGGCCCAGGAACTCGATATCGCCCTGGGCGTCGCGGCGCACCAAATCGCCGGTCCGGTAGAGCCGCGAACCACGATCATCGGGTCCCGCCAGCGGGTTCGGTACGAACCGGTCGGCGGTCAAGGCCGGACGGTCCAGATACCCGCGTGCCAGCCCGGCACCGCCGATGTAGAGTTCGCCGGGCACGCCCAACGGAACGGGCCGCAGGGCCCGGTCCAGTACGAAGAGCGAGGTGTTCGCGATCGGACGGCCGATGGGCACGTTGTCCGCGTCGGGGGCCACTTCCCGAACCGGGTGCCAACTGGCGTAGGTGGTCGTCTCGGTGGGGCCGTAGACGTGCAACAAATGACGCGGCCCGTTTTGGCGCACCAACCGAACGGACTCGGGGTCCACCAGCTCGCCGCCGAACAGCACGTAGTCGAAACCGGAAAAGAACCCGTTGTCGTAGCGCGCCAGTTGGTTGAACAGCGCCGTGGTGGTGAACATGACCGCCGGCCGGTGGCGCGCCACCACGGCGGCGTAGGACTCGGGGTCGATGAAGACGTTCTTGTCGACGATCAAAAGCTCGCCGCCGTGCAGCAGGCTGGTCCAGAGTTCGAACGTCAGTGCGTCGAAGGCGATGTTGGAAGCCATGACCACGCCGTCGCCCGGCGCGACGCTCAGGTACTCGCGGTCGAAGACGAGGCGAAGCACGTTGCGGTGGGTGACCTGAACGCCTTTGGGGCGGCCGGTCGTACCGGAGGTGTAGACGACATAGGCGAGGTGGTCGAGATCGGGACGGGGGGACGGCAAGCTGGCAACCGCTTCGGACGGTTCCAGTTCGTCGAGATTGACAACGGCCAGACCGGCCAACTCGAACGCCGGCAGCTTGGCCTCGTGCGCGTCGTCGGTAATCACGGCCAACGGGGCGGCGTCGCCGATCATGAAGGCCAGGCGGTCTACCGGATATTCGGGCGCCAGCGGCACATAGGCCCCGCCGGCGAGAATCACGCCCAACAGCGCGGCCACCAGCTCAGGGCCGGGTTCGAGGCACACGCCGACGTTGATGTCCGGTTCGATGCCGGCCTCGAGCAGCTCGGCGGCGATGGCATGGGCCCGCGCCGATAGCTGGCCGTAGGTCCATTCGATGTCGCGGTGCCGAAGCGCGATCGCGTCGGGATCGGCCCCGGCCCGCGTTTGGAACAACACACCCAAATCGCAAGGGGGGTGATCGCCACCGCGCACGCTCAGCGCCATCAGCGCCGTTTCTTCCTCTTCTTCCATGAGGGTCAGTTCACTGAGAAGACGGTCGGGGCGCTCGACGATCTGGAGCAGGATGCGGCGCAGCCGCGCGAAGAGCTGATCGACGGCGGGACCGTCGAACAGATCGCGGCAGTACTCGATATCGCAGTGCAACTCGCCCTCTCGTTCCCGGAAGACGAGGCTCAGGTCCTGGCGGGCGACACGGGTTTCGCCGTCGACGTAGGGCAGGACTTCCAGGCCGGGCAATTCGAGCGGGTGGTCGACGGCATTGGTCAGGACCACCTGAGTCTGGAACAAGGGATGACGGCTGGGATCGCGCAATCCGCCAAGCCCGGCATCGACGATCTTTTCAAAGGGCAGCTCGGCGCGATCGTAAGCTTCGGTGGTGGTGCGGCGAACGCGGGCCAGCAGTTCCCGCCCACTGGGATCTCCGCCGAGGTCAACCCGCAAAGGCAGAAGGTTGACGAAAAGCCCCAGGACTTCTTCGAACCCGCGTGCGGGGCGCGCGCCGGTGGACGTGCCCAGTATCAAGTCATCGCAACCCGAAAGCCGCTGGGCGGCGGCCGCGAACCCGGTCACGAGGACCTGGAACAAGGTCGTTCGGCTCTCGGCTGCCAAACGGTGGAGGCGGGCGGTGTCTTCGGCATCGAACGCAAAACTGCGACAGGCACCGGCGTAACTCTGGCGTGGCGGACGCGGCCCCACGTGGGGCAGATCCCATTGAGGCGCATCGGCCACGCGGCGCGCCCACCAGTCCTGCAACGATTCCCATTGTTCGGCGCGGGTGCGCTGCCACCAGGCGAAATCGGTGTAGTCGTGGGCGGGTTCGTCCATCTCGTGCGGTGTCCCGGTAACCAGCGCACGGTAGACCCGCGCCAGCTCGGCGCGGAACACACTCATCGACCAGTCATCGGCGATGATGTGGTGGAAACCCAAAAAAAGCACGTGCTCGTCGGCGGCCAACCGAAGCAGACGGGCGCGAAACAACGGGGCGCAATCCAGCGGAAACGGGCGCGCAGCGAAGGCGGATGCGTCTTCCCGAACGCGTGCTTCGGCATCGGTGCGGTCACTGAGATCCAGGTGCTCCAGGTGCCAGCGCGGGCGATCGTGAATGCGCGGCACGGGCTTGCCGTCGATTTCCTCAAACGAAGTACGCAGACCGGGATGACGACGAATCAAGAAACGCAGCGCCTCGTCCAGACAGGTGGTGCTCAGATCCCCGCGCAGGCGAAAACCCTCGACCAACACGAACACGGCACTGTCGGGCTGAACCCGATCGAGAAACCACAGACGTTCCTGGGCGAAGGACAGCGACGGGGCGACCTCGGGCGGGCGCCGAATCGCGTCCTGTACGGGCGCGGTCGCGGCGCGAGCGTGCGCGAGAAAGGCCACGATCTCCTCGCGGCGCTGGCCGAGTTCGGCGCGCATCTCGGCGTCCAACGCGCCCTTGAGTGCGCGGAACCGCAACTGGTCGACCTCGTCGAGCCAGATCCGCACGCCGCGGGCGCGCAGTTCGGCCATGAGTTGGGGCGTGGTCAGGCGACTTGCGAGCTTCATAAGATGCCTTCCTCCATGTCTTGGTCCGGATCGTCGTCGGGTCCGCCGACGGGCACGGTGACCCGATCGGGAAGTGCGTGGTCCAGCCAGGCGGCCTGGTCGGCGAGCGTGTCGTAGCGAAACAGAACTTCCAGTGGTGGTTCGATGCCGTGGGTCTCGGCCAGGCGGGCGGCCAGGCGGGTCAAGGTCAAGGAATTGCCGCCGATTTGAAAAAAGGCGTCGCGGATGTCGAAGCGGCGATGACCCAGCACCTCGGCCCACAGGTCGGCCAAGATGCGCTGGCTCTCGGTAGTAGGTGGTTCACATTCGCGTTCGGTTTCGGCACCGGGCAGCGGCAATCGGGCCCGATCGAGCTTGCCGTTGGGCGTGCGCGGCAGAGTTTCGAGCCATCCCCACCAGGACGGCACCATAAAGTCAGGTACCTGACGGCGCATCGCCCGCCGCAATTCGCCCAGGTCCGGGTCCTGACCCGGTTCGGCCACCAACCAGGCGGCCAACAGCGGCTCGCCTGCTTCGCGGTGGACGTGGACCGCCACATCGGCGACCCCGGGCAGTTCGCGCAGGCGGGCCTCGATCTCGCCCAGCTCGATACGGAAACCGCGAAGCTTGACCTGGTGATCGAGGCGGCCGAGAAAGGCCAGTTGGCCATCGTTGCGAAGACGGGCCAGATCGCCGGTACGGTAGAGGCGGGCGCCTGGCTCGGTGGCGAAGGGGTCGGGAACAAAGCGTTCGGCGGTCAGGCCCGGGCGATCCAAGTAACCTCGAGCCAGGCCGCTTCCGGCCAGACACAGTTCTCCGCCGGCACCTGGCGGGACGGGGTGGCCGGCGGGGTCGAGCAGGTGGACGCGGGTACAATCGATGGGGCGGCCGATGGGAGCCGGTCGCGGATCTTCGAGATCCAACCAGGCGAAGGTACTGTAGGTCGTGTCCTCGGAGGGACCGTAGCAGTTGGCGACTCGTTCCAGACCCGCATTGCCGCGCAACCCGGCAAGAGTCTCGTGGGGGATGGGCTCACCGGCCATGACCACGGCGCGCAGGGTCGACGGCAGCGCACCGGTCATCAGCAAGGTCGCCATGGCCGAGGGCACGGTATTGATCAGCGTCACCGGGGCACGACACTCGGCAAGACCCAAGGCGTCGCGCACCAACACGACGGTGGCGCCGGTCGTCAGCGGCAGGAAGATTTCGAAGACTGAGAGATCGAAACAGACCGACGTGGCGGCCAATACGTGGCGGCGTTGTTCGGCGGGAAAAGCGCGCTCGGCCCAATCGAGCAGCGCGAGCACGGCCCGCAGGCCGATCGCGACACCCTTGGGTCGACCGGTCGAACCGGAGGTGTAGAGTACGTGGGCCAGGTTGTCGAGATCGGGGCGCTGGGCCGCGACCTCTTGGGATGCTTCCGTCCCTTCAACACTGGGATCGAGCACCTCGCCATCCCAATCGGCCACCAGTGCCTTCGAAGCGGCATCGGCCAGTAGCAGTGCGGCACCGCTGTCGTGAAGGCAGAAAATCAGGCGTTCGGTCGGGTAGGCCGGATCGAGGGGCACGTAGGCAGCACCGGCCCGTTGCACGGCGAGCAGGGCCACGATCAGGTCCGGTGTGCGCGGCAGGCAGACGGCGACCCGGGTCTCGGGACGAACCCCGCGCGCGACCAGCGCGTTGGCGAGGCCGGCCACACGGCGTTCCAGCTCGCCGTAGGTCGTGGATTGGTGCTCCCATTGGATCGCGATCGCGTTCGGGGTGCGTGCGGCCCAACGGGCCACCCGCTCGGCAGGTGTGTGGCGTTCGTCCACGGGTGCGTCCGTATCGTTCAGTTGTCGAAGAAGGATTCGCTCTCCTTCGGTCAAGGTCTCTTCGGCCGCCAAGCACAGCTCGGGTCGGCGCGCCCAGACCGTGATCAGGTGACGCAGTCGCTCGACGAATCCCCTCACCGTTTCTCGTTTGAAGCGTGCGACGTCGTAATCCAGAGCCAGCTCGAAATCGTCGCCGGAGCAGATCACCGACAGGTCCAGATCGGTCTTGGCCACTCGCAGCGGTGGTGTCACGAGCCGGGCGTGTAGGGGTCCCGCGTCGATGTCGCGAACATCGGACGTTTCAAGCGCGAACCCCACTTGAAACAGCGGGCCGCGATGAGGATCGGCGTGGCGCCGGCCCCGTTCGGAAAGGCGAGCCACCAAGTGATCGAATGGGGTTTCGGCGTGATCGAAAGCATCGCGGATCCACGCTTTGACGTCTTCCAATGCACTGGAGAAACGGGGATTGCCCGTCAAGCGCAAACGCGCAACCAGCGTGTTGACGAAGAGCCCGACGGCCCCTTCCAATTCAGGATGAAAGCGATTGGCGATGGGCAGGCCCACGGTCAGGTCGGTTTGACCGCTGACGCGGGCCAGGAACATAGCGTAGACGGTGAGGAACCAGGCGAATGGGGTGGTGTCGGCCGCACGGCAAGCGGCGCGAACGGCGGCGGAGGTTTCCGGATCAAGGGTGAGACGAACGCGATCGCCCTCATGGGTCGGTCGTTCGGGGCGCGCGTGGTCGTAAGGAAGCGCCAGTGCGGGCGGCGCGCCCTCGAGTCGATCGGTCCACCAATCCAGTTCGCGGTCCAGCCGGGCGCCGCTCATGCGGCCCCGCTGCCAGGCGGCGAAATCGGCGTAACGCAGGGTGGGGACAGGCGGTGCGGCCTCATCAGCGGGCGCCACCGTCCGACGGTAATGGTCCAAAAGCTCGCGGGCCAGAATGGCGAGCGAGGGCCCATCGGCCAAAGCATGGTGCAGTACCAACAGCAGCGCAGCGCGCCGGTCGGTCTCGCGGACGAGGAGCGCGCGAGCCAGGGCGCCGCGACTCAGATCGAACGGCTGGTGACACGCGTCGCGAAGCAGTTGCTCGCGGTGGTTATTGCGGTACTGCTCGGTCTCGGAACGCAAGTCCACCTGGCGCCGAGGCCAGGTCATGTGTTCCGCTACAAGTTGGACCAGAGCACCGCCGCGCAAGGCAAAGGTCGTACGCAACACATCGTGGCGGGCGACGAGGGCGTCGAGCGCCAACCAGAGCGCGTCCACGTCAAGCGGCCCCTCCAATTCCAAGGACAGCGGCAGGTTGTAGGCCGGTGAATCGGGATTGACCCGACCATGGAACCACAGGCGCTCCTGGGCGAACGAGGCTGGTGCCGGGTTCGGGCCGTCCCAGGAGGGAATGGTGGTTTCTTCGAGGGTTTGGCCTCGCTCGAGAAAGGCAATCAGGGCTTCGCGATGTTGGCTCAGTCGGGTGCGTAGCTCCTGAGTGACGGCTTCTCGCGGGGCGTCGCAGCGCAGCCGTCCCTCGTCCACGTAGAGGCGGATGCCTTCGGTTCTCAGTTGGGTCAGAAGTTCTTGTACGCTCATATCTCGAAATCCACCCTTGCTTCGTTCGCGGGTTCGCCGACCAGTGCGGTGGCCGCCCAATCCAGGTTGTCCAGGTACTCGGCCATGGCGGCCGGGCTATCGGCTTCGAACAACGCGCTCAGCGGCAGCGGGCGACCGGTAAGGGCCCGCAAACGCAGCACGAGGCGCGTCGCAGAGAGAGAATGGCCGCCGAGTTCGAAGAAACCGCCGTCGCGACCAACGCGCGCCAATCCCAGGATTTCGGCCCAGAGGTCGGCCAACTGTTGTTCGCGTTCGGTACGCGGCTCCAGGAAGGGGCGGCGCAGCTCGCGGCCAAGCACGGCGCCCTCCGTCAGTCGGCGACGGTCTACCTTTCCGGACGGCGTCTTGGGCAGCTCCTCGATGACCGCAAACCGGCTGGGCATCATCCAGGCTGGCAGGCGCTCGGCGAGCAGGTCGCGCAACGGTTCCAGATCGAGATCGACATCGACGGCCGGGACCAGGTAGGCCAAGAGGAATCGCTCGCCGGTATCGTCGCGGCGGGGAACCACGACCGCATGAGCGACATCTCGATGGGATTCCAGCAGGCATTCGATCTCGCCCGGCTCGATGCGGTAGCCACGCACCTTGACCTGGTGATCGGACCGACCGAGGAACTCGATGGCCCCGTCCGGCAGCATGCGTACCCGATCGCCGCTGCGATAGAGGCGGGCGCCGTCGGTGGAGAAGGGGTCCGGTACGAAGGCCTGGGCGGTGGCGGCCGGCCGGTTCCAATAGCCGCGCGCGGGAAGCGGGCCGCCGATGTAGAGTTCTCCGGGCGTGCCGATGGGTACGGGCCGCATGTGGGTGTCGAGAACCCACAGGCGGGCGTTGCTGATGGGTCGTCCAATGGGCGGGAGGTCCGGCCAGGCGTCGTCCCCCGGATGCCAGGCACTGGCTACGTGGGTTTCCGAGGGTCCGTATTGGTTGACCAACCGGCAGAGGCGCAGGCGGGTCAGCAGCGTCGCAATCGCCGGCGTGAAGCGGAGTTGCTCACCCGCAGTGATGATTTCGCGCAGGTCTTCCGGTAGCGGCTGATCCTCGTCGGAGAGTACCTGGGCCAAATGGTTGAGCGCCACGAACGGCAGGAAGAGGCGCTGGACCGAATGCTCGCGCAGGAGCTTCACCAGTTGAAGGCCATCCCCTCGAACCGATTCCGGCGCGACGATCAGTGGATCGCCACCGGCGAAGGCGGTGAACATCTCCTGATGGTGGACATCGAAACTTAGCGAGGCGAACCACAGCGTGGGCGCGGCCGGTGCACAGGCCGTGGCGCGCCGTTGGCAGGCCACCAGGTTGGCCAGCACGCGGTGCGGCATGGCGACCCCCTTGGGTGTCCCGGTCGAACCGGAAGTGTAGATCAAGTAGGCGAGATGGGACCCGCAGAGATCGGGCCTCGGGGCTTGAGCGGGTTGATGCACCAAACCCGATCGCGCTTGGTCAAGGTCCAGCAGCGGCACCCCGCCCGCGATCGAGGCGAGGGTGTCGGCCCAACCCGAACCCTTGGTCAGAATCAACCGAAGCGAGGCGTCTTCAATCATGGCCCGCAGGCGCTCGAGCGGGTAGCCGGGGTCGAGCGGCACATAGGCTGCCCCGGATTTGAGCACCGCCAGCACGGCGACGACGGTCTCCACGGAGCGATCGAGGCAAATGCCCACCCGGCGTTCAGGGCCGGCACCGCGTTCGATCAGGGCATGGGCCAGTTGGTTGGCTCGGATCTCCAGCTCGGCGAAGGTAAGCCGGGTTTTCTGCACGCCCTGACCGTCGATGACGGCGATGGCGTTGGGGTACTGGGCCGCGCTGTGCTCGAAAAAGTGATGGACCAGCTCGTAGCGCATGGGACGCTGGGTCGGCTGGACCGCCGCGATGCGTTCGTCTTCGATTTCCGGAAGCAAATGCGCCCGGCGATGGGGTGCATCGGGCTCGTCCGCCAGCAAGGCAAGCGCCCGGAGGTGCATCGCAGCGTAGGTCTCGATGCGATCTGCGGGGATTCGCTCGCGCTGATACTGGAGCGTGAAGGTCAATGCGTCGTCCCAGGGATTGCGTTCGAATTCCACCAGCAACGGGAAGTGGGTGAAGCCGTGGAAGCGCAAATCGGACAGGTTCTCGAAGGACCCGGTCAATCCGTGAAAGTGGATGTAGTTGAACACGCTTTCGAACAGGGCCGGCCCGCCGAGTTCGCGCTGCAGGCGTGCCAATGGATAGTCGCGGTGAGGTTGGCAGGCGGCCTCGTGCGCCGAAACCTGGCCGACCAGTTCGCGCCAGCTCTGGTTCGTGGGCGCCTCGGCCCGGGACCAGTCCTGGGGCACGGTGTTGACCAGCAAGCCCACCTCGTGATCTTCCCGACGGGTGGGCACGATCAGCCCGCAGATGGGGTGTTCGCTGTTGCAGATGTCGGCAAGGACGCGCAAATGCACGGCCAGGAGCAGGGACTTGAGCGGCACCGCCCACTGGCGAGCACGTTCGATCAGGGTGCGGCTCAGGGTTGCGTCCAACACCTGGGTTCGCTCCATCGGGCCCCGTTCGGCCAGCGCATAACCCGCAGCGGGACTGGGGCCCGGCAGCGCGATCGGCGCCAGAGCGGCATACCGCGCCCGCCAAAATGCCGCCGTTTCGGGTCGGGCGGCAGCGCGTCGCTCAGCCTCGACCGGCGCCGTGAGATGCCCCGTCCGGCCCTCCCCTGCCCGCTCGGTGCGAAGCTCGGGTTGGGTCTCCTCGGCAGTGCGATACCGCGCCATCAGGTCCTTGAGCAGTTCAGTGACGCTCCACCCATCCAGAATCGCGTGATGGAAACTAATCAGAAGTTGGAAGGCATCGTCGCCGAGCCGAAGGAAGGCGACGCGTACCAGCGCATGATCGGCAAGATCGGGACGATCCGATCCCAATACCGATCCACCATCCAAACGGAAGGGTCTGGCGACTTCGGCCGCCACCCTTTCGTCGATCTGCAGCCGTTGCCGCTCCGGTGCCTCACGGGTGAGATCGGAGAAATCGGGTTCCACAAGGCGCTGACGTGCCACGAGTTGTAACGCCTCATCGAAGCCCGTCAGAGCAAAGCAGGTCCGTAGAATCGGTTGGTGGCCGTTCAACTCGTCCCAAGCACGGGTCATCGCCGTTTCGTCCAAGGGCTCGTCGACGCGGAAGCTAAGCACATCGTGGTATATGGCGTTCTCTGCCGCCAATTCGGCGTGGTAGACGATGCCTGCCTGTCCCTCGCCGAGGGGAACGGCATCGATCACCAACGCATCGAAGGGTTCCAGACGCGCGCGGTCCTCGCGGGACACCAGCTCGAAGGGAGTTCGGGCCTGCTCGGGAACCGTTTCTGCAGAGGTGGCGTTTCGATCGCGTTGGCGCAACGCGCCACACAGTTCGGCAATCGTTGGATGGGTCAACAGGTCGCGAACCGTCACGGCCAAGTCCATCTCACGCAGACGGTTGGCCAACTGGAGCGCGAGCATGGAGTCGCCGCCAAGACTGTAGAAATGGTCGTCTGGACCGACGCGCTCCAGGCCGAGAACGTCGCACCAGGCCGCACCGATCCGGCGAACCAGGGGATCCGAGTCGTCGCGGTCGGCGGGTGTCGCCACCGCTGGGTGGTCCGGTACGACCGCGACCGATTTCTCCAGGACCAAACTCGCGGTGTCGACCTTGCCGTTGAGGGTCATCGGCAGGGTTTCGACCGTCGTGAACCGGGTGGGAATCATGTAATTCGGAAGCTGCTGGCTCAGGAAACGGCGCAGGCCCTCCTCTTGGAACGCCACGCCCGCTTCGCCCACCAGCCAGGAAGCCAGCAGGGGCCGCCCATCCGGGTGGCGGCGCAGGTCGACCGCGGCGGCCTTGATCGCCGGGTGCCTCATCAGCGCGGTTTCGATTTCCCCCAGCTCCACCCGGAATCCGCGTAGCTGAACCTGTTGGTCGACGCGGCCGAGGAACTCGAGATCGCCGTCCTCGGTGCGGCGCACCAGGTCACCGGTACGGTAAAGCCGCGCGCCGGGCCGATCGGCGGACGGGTCGGGCACGAAGCGCGCCGCGGTCAGGGCCGGTTGCCCGAAATAGCCGCGCGCCACGCCATTGCCGCCCACATAGCATTCGCCGGGAACGCCGGGTGGCAGCGGCTCGAGCCGGTCGTCGAGGACATGCACGGCATTGTTCGCCATGGCCGTCCCCAAAAGGATGCGGTCAATCCCCGTGTCGCCCGCCTCGATCAGCCGCCAGGTGGCGTTGACACAGTTCTCGGTCGCGCCGTAGATGTTGCGAACCACGGTGTGCGGGTAGCGCGCGAACCAGCCCTTCAAAACGGCATGGCTTAACGCTTCGCCCCCGAACACGAGGGTGTGTACGCCGTTGAGGCGTCCCGGATCGGCGGCGTCGGCGGCATCCAAGGCGGTGAAGGCGGTCGGCGTTTGGCACAATACGTTGACGCGTTCCCGCTCCAGCAGAGCCACCAGTTCCTCGGGGGTCCGGCTCACCAGATAGGGCACCATCACGACCCGGCCCCCAAAGAGCAACGGCGCGAACAGCTCCAAGACGGAGAAGTCGAAAGCCAGAGAATGGAAGCAGGCCCAGGTCTCACCGGCACCGAAGCCCCACTCCTCGCGGCATTGGAGGAAGTAGCGAACCGCCGTGGCGTGGCTCATGGCGACGCCCTTGGGTCGCCCGGTCGAACCGGAAGTGTGGATGATGTAGGCCAGGTGATCGCCGTCGATGTGGCGATCGAGATTGGCACATTCGGTCGCGGGTACCTCGTCACACCCCTGGTCGAGGATGATGCGCAAGTCCCCATGACGGTCGCTCAAGCGCTCCGCCAGCGCGGGTTCCGCCACCAGGACGCACGGACCCAAACCGTCCAGAACCTGGTCGATGCGGGCGGGCGCGTTGGTGGAGTCGAGCGGGACATAGGCCGCACCGGACTTGAGCACCGCCAGAATGGCGACCACCGCCGCCAGGCCCCGCTCATGGTAAATCGGTACGTTGTCACCCACGGCCACACCGGCCTCGACGAGACGGCGCGCCAATCGATTGGCCGCGTTGTTGAGCGCGGCACAGGTCAACTGATGGGTCCCATCGGAAAGGGCCGGCGCATCCGGGTGGGATCGCACCGTGGCCTCGAACAGGGTGACCAGGTTGGTGGCGGGCGGCAGCGCGGCGGATGTGGCGACACACCGGGCGGTGCGCTCTTCGGGTGTCAGCAGCGGCAGGTCCAGGACCGGACGAGCCGGGTCACGGGTCAAGCCATCCAGAAGGAGGAGGTACAGCCGCGCGAAGCGATGGATCAATACTTTATTATATATAGAAGCATATTCGAATTTGAGGTGGAGGTCGTGGCCGTCGTCCAACACGTCCAGGTGCAAATCGACCTTGGCGTGCGCCATCGGCAGGTCGAGCAAGGCAACATCCAGGCCCTCGAACTCGGGCAAGCCGTCGATGCGGTCCAAGTTGAACGTCAAGTTGAGCAGGCCGCCGAAGCCGGCGGGCACCTTGGCGCCCAGAGCCTCGGCCACCTGCGCGAAAGGCGCGCGCTCGTGGCTGAACGCGGCTAACAGATCGGAACGTACCTGAGCCAGCAAGTCCCTACCACTGAGCCCGGACGCGACATGTACGGCGATCGGCAGCAGATGTGCGTGGTAACCGACCGCACGGCGAGTGCCGGCGTGGCGGCGGCCGGAAACCGGAACGCCAAGGGTCGCACGCCGGCTGTTGGACAGGCGAAGCGCCCAAAGGCCATAGGCGGCGAACAACACCATGAACTCGGTGCATTTGGCACTGGCGGCCAGTTGGCGAACCCGTGCGCGGATTTCGGCGGGCACGGTCAGCGTATGACGCCCGCCTCGGTAACTGAAGCGGGTCCCGCGCGGGCGGTCCGGCGGCAGCGCGACCAGTGGGAATCCATCAGGGAATCGGGACCGCCACCAGGCCAGATCCTCTTGCCAAGCCTCGGAATGACGGTAGGTGTCAAAAGCTTCGATGTAGGTTCGCAGGGGCTCGGCCGGAGCGAGATCGGCCGGACGACCACCGCGTTCGGCGTTGTAGAGCACGCCGAGTTCCTGGAGCAAAAAGATCAGACTCAACCCGTCGACGACGATGTGGTGAAACAGCAGCAAGAGCCGATGCCGGTTTGTTCCCTGGCTGACGAGGTGAAAGCGGAATAGGGCCGGTCCGTCGAGGTTCAATGGCTGGGCAGCCAGCTCGTCGATCAGGCCGGTCGCTTCGCTCTCGAATTCGAGCCGATGATGGTCGAGCCTCACCGGTACGCTCTTCGATACCACCTGCTCGGCACCGTCGCTGGTGAAGTGCGTGCGCAGGGCATCGTGGCGCGCGACCAGCCGCATCAGGGCCCGCTCCAGGGCGAGCGGATCGAGATCGCCCGTGAACGTCAGGCCCAAACGCTCGACGTAGGCTGCGTCTGCGTCGGGTTCCATCTGAGCGAGGGCGAACAATTGACGCTGCGCCTCGCTTACGGGCAGGCACTGCTCTTCTGCGTCGCGGACATCGATTTCCGCACGCCGCTCCGCTTTGGGAAAAAATCCGCCTCGGCGCATCGCGTGGGCGGCACGGCGAATCGCGTCAAGGAGCCGCGAAAGATCCTCATCGTCGTGAGCGGTGGAGAGGAAGCAGTTGCGGACGTTGCGGACGTAGACGCCCTCGAGCATCAAGTGGTAGAAGAAAAGTTCCGGATCGGTACCCGCCAAGGGTTTGAAACGGAACAGAGACCCGAAGTTGACGAGCTCCAACGGGAAACCTTCGTGGTCGAAGAAACGGTTGACCTCGGCCACGAAACGATCGGTACGCGCCCCGAGTTCCTGCTGAAGTTGGGGTCCGGCCTCTTCCAGGTGGATCAACACGGCGCGGGCCGCCGCCATGGTCATGGCCTGCATTTGGTAGGTCCCGGCCATGAACGTGGTTTCGACGCGCGGGTAGCTGCCGTCGCCGAAGCACCATTGACCGCCGTCGATGCCGTCCATCAGGCGGGCGCAGCCGGCCACGGCCCCAATGGCCATGCCGCCGCCCAGCGCTTTGCCGTAGGTAGCCAGATCGGCTCGGATGCCCCAGAGCCCCTGACAGCCGGCTGGGTGGACGCGGAACCCGGTGATCATCTCGTCGAGGATCAAAGGTACGTCGCGGGATTCGGTCAGCCGTCGCAATTCCCGCACGAAGGCGGCAGGTTGGAGATCGGGTCGGGCGCTTTGCACCGGCTCCACCAGAACCGCAGCCAGGCTGTCGGCCTGTGCGGCGATGACCTCCAGCGCCGAAGCGTCGCCGTAGGGAAGGACCAGGGTGTCGCCGACGACCGACGGCGGGATGCCGGGCGCCACCGGCTTGATGCTGACTTCACCTTCCAACTCGGCGCGGCGGGCCAAGACGGCGTCGCCATGACCGTGGTAGGCATGTTCGAACATGACGATGCGCTGGCGTCCGCGGGCGCTGCGGGCCAGGCGGATGGCGGCCATGACGGCCTCGGTGCCGGAGGACGTGAAGGCGACGCGTTCCATGCCGGTCAACCGGCAGAACCGCTCGGCGACCTCGCCCGCCAGGCGGGAGCGCAACCCCAGTTGCGAGCCGCGCGCCAGTTCAGCGGCGATGGCGCTCTGAACCACTTCGGGATCGTGACCCAGCAGATTCACACCAAAACCCATGGTGATGTCCAGGTAACGGTTGCCGTCGATGTCGACAACTTCGGCACCGCGGGCCTCGGCGACCTCGATCTCGTACAGCATTTCTTTGGTGGAAAAACGGAAGCCCAAGTAGGCTCGGTAGTCGGCCAGGTTGGGTCGGTTGTGCTGGGCACGCCGCTTGGACTCGGCCGTGCGCTCGGTATAGGTGCGAACCAACTCGTCGAGATGGGCTTTTTGCACCGTATCCAGACCGGCTGACCGGGAACGCCCCAGTTCGGCGCCGGTCTTGCGGGCCTGTAGGTGGTTCCCACGCGGCACGGCCTGAACTCGAACCGGGGACGAAACCGAGGTCGGTTCCTCTGCGGGAGCTGTTGCACTGCGCGCTTGCGGTTGAGCCGAGTTGCGCGAAACCGGAGCCGCGGCGGCCGTCGCAGGCATTTTGTGCGCGGCCGCGGCTCCGACCGGCAAGGGTGCGGGCGCAGGAGCCGCGTTCATGTGCGCGGTAGGTGTGCCGACCCCGGCGAGGGCGGCCATCAACTGGTGGTGTTGGGCCATGACGCGCTCGTGGCTCGTCAGGATTTGGGCGAGTGCCGAAGGCTGCACTTCGGCAGCGCTGAATCCGGCCGCAATGCCGGACCCTGAATCGGAGGCCGCCATCGACGGAAGCGGTTCGTCGTCGGAATCCGGCGCCGCTGCCATGCACTCGGCCACGTGGACGGCCAACGCGCGCGGGGTGGCCAACGCTTCGAACAGATCGTGCACGCGGATACGAGCCCCGAAGTGGCGTTCGATGAGTGCAATGAAATCCACCAGTACCAGCGAATCGGCACCCATTTCGAGAAAGGGCTGATCGGGTTCTACGTCCTCGGCGGCAATTTTCAACAGAGGTGCGATCATCTCGCGCAAACGGACCAGCACGGTTTCGGAGCTGGGCGCGCTTCGGGTCGCGGTAACCGCGCCGGCGACGGGTGCGGTGCTCGTCGCTTGGGGGTCGGGCTGGGTCATGGCATCCTCCCGGTACGTGGGCGCTCGATGGGCATTGGGTCGGTACCAGTGGGGTGACCGTTCGATGGGATGGTGGGGCAGGGCGATCCGCTGGTTGCGAATGCGATCCCCGTGGAAGGCTCGCCAGTCGATGGGCAGACCGCGCGTCCATAATTCGGAAAGGGCGCGCAGCAACATGTCCCAGTCGTGTTCACCTCGCTTGAGGCAGCCGAACACTTGGGCCCCCGCCGGCAGGATATCGGCAGCGAGCCCTCGCAGCACCTGGCCGGGTCCGATTTCGAGGAAGTGGGTGAATCCGTCGCGGGACATCGCGGTCAAGGCCTGTTCGAAACGAACCGGCTCGCGCAGGTGGCGTTTCCAGTAGGTCGCGTCCGGCGCGGCGCGCAGCAGGTCGCCGGTGAGACAGGAGTAGTAGTCGGTTTGCGGTGGATGCACCGCAATACGTGCGGCGGCCTGAGCGAAGGGTTCCCAAATCCGCTCGATGGCGTTTGAATGCAGCGCCTGATCGACCTTCAATCTGCGATGACGCTTGCCCGCGCGGTCCAGACGCTCGGCCAAAACCGCCAGCTCCGGTTCGCCGCCGCTGAGCACCACGTGATGGGGCCCGTTGAACGCGGCCGGCTCCAGTGCCAGATCGGCGCTCAAACGGGAAACCGTGTCCCGCTCGGCGAACACGGACATCATGCCACCGCTGCCGCTGAGTTTCTGAACCCAGCGGGCCCGCTCGGCAACCAGGAACACGGCATCCTCGAGCGAGAGCGCACCGGCCACGTACGCCGCAGCGAACTCGCCGGCACTGTGCCCCACGACGGCTTCGGCACGCAGCCCCCAATGGGCCAACAACTCGGCCAGGGCGACCTCGACGGCGAACAGCCCAGGTTGGGTGAAGCGCGCCTCGTGTAACGGCTGATCCTCATCAACGGCGAAGAAGCGGTCCAACAGCGATGCGCCCAAATGCTCCGCGAACATCTGATCGATCCGCTGAAGGGTTTGGCGGAAAAAGGGTTCGGTGTCGAACAGTACCCGCGCCATCTGGGCGTATTGCGCACCAGAACCGGTGAACATGAAGGCGAGTCGCGGTCGTTCCAGCGGCTTGCGACGGCCAGACACACAAGCGGCATCGGGCGCGTCATCGAGGTATTCAGCCAGCACTTGGGCAGCGGCGGCCCCATCGGCAGCGGGCACTGCAAGGCGATGGTCGAAGGGGGTGCGGCGGGTTGCGGCGGCCGCACAAAGCGACTCCCAACCAACCGTGTCGGGCTCCAGGAGCAGGTGGCGATAGCGGTCCGCAAGTCGCCGCAGCGCGGTTTCGCTTTTGGCGGAAATCAACAACAGCCCGCGCCCTCTCTCAGGCGGCGGCTCGGTGTCGGCCGGCACCGCATCGGCCTCAGCCAGAATCAGGTGGGCGTTGGTACCGCCCAAGCCGAAGGAGCTGACACCGGCCAATCGCCTACCTTCGATCGGCGACCATTCGGTCGTGCGATCGGGGATTCGAAAAGCGTCGGGCATGGAAATGCGGGGATTGAGGTTGCGGAAATGGAGATGGGCGGGAATCTTTCGATGGCGCAAGGCCAGCAGGGTCTTGATCAGGCCGGCCATGCCGGCGGCAGCCTCCAGGTGACCCACATTGGTCTTGACCGATCCCAGCATGCAGGGCGTCTCGGCGTTGCGACCCTCTTCCAGAACGGCACGCAGGGCGTGACATTCGATCGGGTCGCCGAGGGGCGTCCCGGTTCCGTGGGTCTCGAGATAGCCGATGTGGCGGGCCGACACGCCGGCGTCGGCCAGCGCGCGCCGAATCACGCGCTCCTGAGCCTCGCCGTTCGGTGCGGTGATCCCGTTGCCGCGGCCGTCCTGATTGACGGCACCGCCAAGGATCTGGCCCTGAACCGGCAGACCGGCGATGCGTGCGGCGCGCAACGGCAGCAACAGAATCACACCGCATCCCTCGCCGCGCACGTACCCGTTGGCTTCGGCATCGAAGGTGCGGCAGATCCCATCCGGGGACAACATGCGGCCCTCGGCCAGGCCGCGAGTGATCGTCAGATCGTGGTAGAGCTGGACGCCGCCTGCGATCGCAACGTCGCAATCGCCGTTGCGCAGGGCACGCACCGCCTGGTGTACCGCCACCAGCGACGAAGAACAAGCCGTATCGAGCGTCATGCTCGGGCCATTCAGATCGAACACGTAGGACAGCCGGTTGGCGGCCAGGGCGGGTTGCGTGCCCAATCCGCCCTGAACGTTGAAGACCACCCCGTCGCGGACCATCAGGCGCTCGTAATCGCGGCTGGACATACCCACGAATACGCCGGTGACCTGCCCGGCCAAATCGGGGACAGTGAGTCCGGCATGCTCGATCGCCTCTTGGGTGACCTCGAGCAACAGGCGGTGTTGGGGATCCAACAGCTCGGCCTCGGCGGCGGAGATCCCGAAAAAGGCGGCATCGAAGCCCTCGACCTCTGCGAGGAACCCACCATGCGGCACCTCCCTCCCCGGCTCACGACGTCCTTCCGGTAAGGGCCCCACGCCACTGACGCCCGCTTCGAGCAGATGCCAAAAGGCGTCGATTCCATCGGCTCCCGGGAAACGGCAACCCATGCCGACCACCGCGATCGGTTCGGCAAGGTCGCGGGTATGGGCGGCCTGGGCGGCCATGACCGTTTCGTCCGGCGATTCACGTTCAAGGAAAGCTGCCAACCGCATCGGCGTGGGATGGTCGTATACGACGAGCGTATCCAGGGCGCGGCCCGTCAATTCCGACAAACGGGCGACCAGACGCGCGGCTTTCAACGAATTCATGCCCCAGGTGCCCAGGGGTTGTTCGGGATCGATGTGCTCGATCGACACTTCGAGCACCTCGGCCACGGCCTCGCACAGGGGACGCAGCCAACGCGGCTCCTGTCGATCGGCACCGGGCCGACTCAGATGCGGGGTTTGGGTCTCCGCGCTTTTCGCTGGGGCCCTTTCGGCCGCGATCGGCCGCGACCAACGCGCGATCTCGCTCAAGGTGTTTTCGGTAAAGGCGACACCGCAGGCACTGCGACGCACCTTCCCGCTGGATGTCTTGGGCAGGCTCGCCTGACGGATGAGCACGATGTGGTCCACTTCCAACTCGTGGTCGCGGGCCAGAGCCTCTCGAATCGCGGCAAACAGGTCGTCCGCGTTCAAGGTGCCGCGCTCCAAGCGGCGCAACGCGGTCCGTTCCACTTCGGCGACGATCAGCAGGCGTTCCCCGACGCTTTCGTCGTCGAAGGCATCGAGCCCCGTGGCGGCACAACCGTCCGCACGCAAGGCTTCGTGGCAATCGACCACGGTCGTCTCCAGATCCTGGGGGTACAGGTTGCGGCCGTGGTGGATGATCAAGTCCTTGTGGCGGCCGGTCACGTAGAGCAATCCGTCGCATACAAAACCCAGATCCCCGGTGCGCAGGTAGCGCGCTTCGGAGGTGCCGTCGAGCCGCCCACCAAATACCCGCTCCGTTTTCTCGGGATCTGCGAAATAACCGCGAGCGACACTGGGGCCCCGCAGCCAAATCTCGCCGACTTCGCCCTGTTCTCGGGGTTTCAGGGTGACGGGGTCGACGATGTGCATCTCGGTGGTTGGGCCTGGTGTGCCGACGGCCACCAGGATCCGTCCGCCCGCGTCGCAGCGAACCGCCCGCCCGCGTTCCAAAGCGGCCGCGTCGAAGGGCGTATAGCGCGGTCCGACTCCGTAGGTCGTGGTCACGGCTTCGAGTGTGTACTCGGCCAGGCCATAGCCGGGACAAAGCGTCTCCGGTCGCAAACCGTGGTCGGCGAAGGCTCTGGTGAATCGCTGCAGCGTGGTGGCGCGAATGGGCTCGGCCCCATTGACGGCCACCCGCCAGGAGGATAGATCCAGGCGGAGGCCCTCCTTTTCAGCCTTGGCAATCGCCGCCGCGCACAACTCGAACGCGAAATTGGGTGCAGCGCAATGGGTCCCGCGAAAGTGCTGAATGGCCTGGAGCCAATCCAACGGACGCTGAAGGAAATGGGTGGGCGCCATCAGGTAACCGGGAAAACGCTTGAACAGGGGCATCATGACGCCGTAGACGAGACCCATATCGTGAAACACGGGAAGCCAACTCACCATCACGCTGTGGGCGTCATGGCGGTAGGCACGATCCATCTCTTGCAAGTTTGCGAGTATGCTCGAATGCGTGACTTCTACGCCTTTCGGTGATCCTGTCGAACCCGAGGTATATTGCAGAAATGCCACGTTTTCAGAATTGAAGGTTAATTCACTTTCATAATATCGCTGCTCGCACGCATCGATGTCCTCCATCTCGGTATCGCATGGGAGGCTGTGAATCGTTAAATCCATGCGATGACCGGATTTGGCCATACGGGTCTGCACCTGATCGACGCGATCCGGAGAAGTCAGCGCCCATTTGGCGCCGGAATCCTCGCAAATCAACGAAAGTCGGAAAAAATGGGCCTTCGATGCCGGTGGAAACCCCGGTACGGCCACCCGGCCGGACAGCAGACAGGCGTAGAACGCGACACAGAAATCGAGGCCGGGCGGATACAGCAAGAGCACGCGATCGCCTTGCCGGGTATGCGATTCGATGTCGTGGGCCGCGGCCAGTACTTTCCGGTAAAGTGACTGATACGTTAGTACTTGTTGCGTTTCTAGAGTTTTAGAGATAAAGCCGTAGGCGATGTTCTCGCCGTGGTGAAAAGCGGCATGACGCAAACCGTCGAGCAATCTTGGTGGCACCAGACTCTCCTAAAAGGCAGATCTGACACACCGTGCTCAACCCACAACACAGAACGAGCGTATCAGAAGACGAAAAAAAGATCCAGGGCGAAAGTGCGAAAGAGAACTTACGGAAAATCACCTTGACAACAAAAGACACTGGGATGAAGAATAAAAACGCGACTTGTCGACGTTTCTTTTTGTCCTTGCCACGAAAAAATCACCAAAAATATATAAATAATGAAACCACGTATGCTTAACAACCACCTATAAAACGAACCATTGCGGTTTTTCTATTTAACTCTGTTTTCCAGTTTTTCATCAATGCACATAGGTTTTCCCGTTCAACGGTGCGTGTCTCCCAAGCGACGGCCCATCGCCCCTCCGCTCTTCTGGAGTAGGTCGGTCTGTGGGCGATTCGGTTTTGGAGAATTTTCTCGCGTCGTCATTTTTTTGAGGTTTTTAGGACCATATCACCATGCCCATTCCATCAGAGACCCTTCCCTCACTTGTTTCCAAGGCTCGCTCATCCGCAACCACGTCCCTGTACCTGAAGCCGAACGTCTACATCGAACCCATGGTCAACCAGTGGTATGCGTGGCCCATGTTGATCGCTCCGCATACCGCCGCCATGGTCACCCGCAATCTGCATTTGAAGATCATGGAGTCGTACGTCAAGTCTCCCAAACTCCACGCCAACGCCTTGAAGAACCCCAAGATGCTCGGCGGTCCCTTTATCGATCTGCCGGCCGGCAGGGTCGATCAGGTCGCCAACCTGCTGGCCGCGACAAAGGATCGGTTGTCCGATCTCTGTGCCTTTGCCGACGCCGTGCGCGCCCTCGACGACTTGCTGGCCCGCGAAGCCCAAGGCCATTCGCTGGTTCCGTTGTATGAGAAGATTCCGGCACCGCTACGCGGCTACGTGGAACTCGGCTACGACCTGAACAATCAGGCCTCGATTCGCTTCTTCGAGCGCATGCTCTACAAAAGCCCCTACTATCACCAAGAAAACCAAGGGATTGCGCTCTCGATCACACGTCGCGACGAGCGACCGTTCGTCTTGAGCACGCCGCGTTTTCCAGGCCCCGAAACGCTCCATTACGCGATGCCTTTCGCGAGCGAAGCGATCGACCGCCTGGCCGCCATGCGGCACACGCCGGCGCCCTTGGCGCAACTGGAAGCCTGGCTACCGGAAGACCGCGAGCAACGCGCCTTTTTTTCCAGTCTCTTCACCGAAGCGGAACCGCAGCGGCGCGGTAAAAACCGCGACGATTTGGGCGACGGCCTGCGCATCAAGTACTTCGGCCACGCGGTTTTGCTGTTCGAGACCAAGGATGTGACCGTCATGACGGATCCCCTGGTCAGTTACGACGTGGGCGACCAGCTCACCCCGCGCTATTGTTTCGAAGATCTTCCCGACCGCATCGACTACGTGCTGCTGACCCACGGTCACCAGGACCACGTGATGTTCGAAACCCTGCTCCAGTTGCGCCATCGCATCGGCACCATCGTGGTTCCGCGCTCCGGCGCGGGCTCGCTGCAAGACCCCAATCTCAAACTGGTCCTGGAGCACACGGGCTTCGACAACGTGATCGAGCTGGCCGAAATGGAACCCCTCGAGGTTCCCGGTGGGCGCATCCACGGGCTGCCGTTCCTGGGCGAGCACGGCGATCTCCACATCCACGCCAAGCTGGGGTTCCACCTCGACCTCGCCGGACGCACCGTCGTATGTGCCGCGGATTCGAACAACCTTTCGCCCGAGATCTTCAAGTTGGTCCGCCAGCACCTGGGTCCGGTCGACACGATGTTCCTGGGCATGGAGTGCGAGGGCGCGCCCCTCTCCTGGCTGTACGGTCCGCTGCTGACGCGAACGCTCGAACGCAAGATGGACCAATCGCGCCGCTTCGACGGTTCCGACGCCCGCAAGGGCCTGGAGATGGTCGAGGCGCTCGAATGCAACCGGGTCTTCGTGTACGCGATGGGCCAGGAACCGTGGCTGACCTTCATCTCGAGCCTGCGCTATACCAAGGAATCCAAGCCGATCGTGGAATCCGATCAATTGGTGGCGGCCTGCCGTGCGCGCGGCATCGAGAGCGAACGTCTCTACGGCAAGAAACTGATCCAACTCTAGCGGTTCTCGGTCCTTCACAGGCTTTCATCAGGAGCCCCGGCAGGTGATCGATTCTACGAGATCGATCCGGAGGGGGCCACTCGGATGGAAGGGCCGCGCTGCGCGCCGGTCAAGCAATACCACGCGGTGATTCGCCTCGAAAGAACCGCCGTGCAAAAGACACGAAACCCCCACAACACGAGTGCCACTAACCATGAGCGGGCGTTCGAGCGATGGCTGGAAACCGGACGCGGGTCATTTTCTGTCTCCATATACACACCCAACCCACACACACCGGAAAATGATTCGCGGTAAGGCAACTTCTGTCGCTCGGACGCCCTTTCTCATTGGCCAAGGTTCCCGACCTACATGTCCCCATTCTCGGTGGCGCTATCGCACCTTTTAGGTTTTTTCCCGGGACAGGTGCCCATCCTGCGTGTCGCCGCCCTCCACCTGTGGAGATGCGGCCACTGGATGTGCGCCCTACTGGGTATCTCTCACGATTCCCCTGGAGGACCCCATGAGTGAAACAGAAGCTATTGCAGAGCTTTACACGGTCGTGATCAATCACGAAGAGCAGTATTCCATTTGGCCGCAAGACCGCGAAATCCCTCTGGGATGGCGCGATGCGGGCAAGAGCGGCGACAAGCAGGCTTGTCTCGACTGGATCGACGAGGTCTGGACGGACATGCGGCCCCTGAGCCTACGACGTCGCATGGAGGAGACTGCCAAGGCGGAATGAGCCGTGAACGAGGCGCGGCGGGGCATCGAGAACGTCACACGCCCGCCTCGCATCTTGCGATTCCGTCCACGAAAACCACGAAAACACACGAAAAGAACGCCATGTGACTGACTGGTTCCACCCAGCTTGGCCGTTCTCACCTGACGGCCCCGCCAGGATCCCGACTGCGGGCATCGGATTTCATCCGCGACAGATCCTTGTTTCGGATGGATGGCCCTGCCTGATCGATCCCTGTCGTTTGCCCGCTGGTTCGCGCCTCTCTGGAACCCACGTGGGGCATCCAACCTGAGATGGGTTGGATCGTCGTCACACTTAATCAGGAAGGCAGGAACAAACGAAACCAGGAAAAGCAGGGACACAATCTGCACCCAAATGCCGTTCCTTTCTTGGTTTCCGTTCTTTCTGGATTCCTGCTCTATTTTTTGGAGGAATTACCCAGGCCCTTCGCCAGAAACCAGGCAGGGTATTTCTTTCTCGAAATCGAGCGGGTTTACCCGCAGGTCCGCGCCTCTCTGGAACCCACGTGGGGCATCCAACCTGAGATGGGTTGGATCGTCGTCACACTTAATCAGGAAGGCAGGAACAAACGAAACCAGGAAAAGCAGGGGCACAATCTGCACCAAATGCCGTTCCTTTCTTGGTTTCCGTTCTTTCTGGATTCCTGCTCTATTTTTTGGAGGAATTACCCAGGCCCTTCGCCACAAGCAAGGGTTTGACCCATTGAGGGGCTCGCGTTAGGATAACTCCACCCCTCTTATAGAGCTAAAATTTCCTATTCATTCTTTTTTTCATGCTCATTGGCCATTTACCCGATGCCGTCTTTCATAGGCAATGGCAATGGAAATGAATCTTCGCAGTCAGTTTCACTGGCTTGGAGGATGCTCATGAGTCGCATCTTGGTGCTGTTCCTTTGTTGCAACTTGCTGCATGCACGGGCCGGCAGTCCATGCGATGTGGATGGTTGTGGCGATCTCCTTTTAGGCGACATGCCGGCTCAGTTCTCCGCCTGGTTGGACTCTGCCGCGGACTGTAACGGTGATTCGCACCGTAACATTTTGGATTATGTCTGCCGCATCAACGGCTTCGCCGCAAATCGAGCCCCGGTCTTCGACCCCGTCATCGAGCCATTTCTGGCTGTTGGCGACCTGCTCCAAATTGATTTGATCGCGATCGACCCCGATGGCGATCCGGTAGCACTCAGTGCCGTTGACGTCCCCAACAATGCGGTCTTCAATGCGGTTTCCGGTTCCTTCTCGTTCTCTCCGGAGAGCAGCGATATCGGCCTGAACAGTATGGTTTTTCGCGCCACGGATGGCCTGCTAAACGACCGGTTGACACTGAATGTGACGGTGGACGAGGCGGATTGTAATCTGATCACCCCCACCGTTGCCAGTCCTTCACCCGCACATGGCAGTGCGCAGGTGGCGATCACGCGCGAAACGGTCGTGCGTTTCAGCCGACCGCTCATGGCCGAACCTCTGAGTGAGGATGCCCTTTTTGCAACATTCGGCGGCGTACGCTTGGCCGCGGTAAGGCGGCTCTCTGCCGACCGCCGCAGCGCCACCCTTTTCTACGACGCCAACTTGCCGGCCGGCGCGCGTATTCGCGTGCTCATCGACGGAGACCTGTTGGTGGACGAACTGGGCTGCCTCGTCGATGCCGATGGCGATGGCGAGCCGGGCGGTACCGGCCTGGTGGAATTTGACACGCTCGGTTTGGGGACCGTGCCCGGGACGAGTGTGTGTGGGCGCGTTTTCGCTTCCGAGCAGGTCGTCAGCGAAGGTGGTGGCGAATGGGTGAATCAGCCGCTCGCGGGCGTCCGCATCACCGTGGACGGTCTCGAGGAAAGCGTTTTCGCCGTGACCGATGCGTTCGGCGACTTTCGTTTGGATGACGCACCGGGTGGGTTGTTTTTCGTGCATATCGACGGCACGGCGGCCCTCGGTGGTCCTGAAGGCGCCTTTTATCCCGTCGTTGGCAAACCGTGGGAAAGCATTCCCGGTAGAGAAATTTCGGTTGGCGATGTGTTTTTGCCGCTGATCGCCCCGGACACCCTTCAACCGGTCAGCGATTCGGATCCGACGACCGTCACGATCCCACCTGCCGTGGTTGCCGCGGATCCCAGCCTCGAGTTGGTGGTTCTGACCGTGCCGCCAGGTGCTTTGATCGACGAAGACGGGGGCAGTGTCGGCGTGGCCCCCGTGGATCCCAGCCGGCTGCCCGGGGCTCTCCCCGCCGGCTTGGAGCTGCCGCTGGTGATTACCGTTCAAACCGATGGCGCGACCAACTTCGACGAACCGGTGCCGTTGTGTTTACCCAACCTGCCCGATCCGGTCACGAGCGAGGTGCTGCCGCCAGGTGCCGCCAGTGCACTTTGGAGTTTCAACCACGATTCAGGCGCTTGGGAGATCGCAGGCGGCATGACCGTGAGCGGCGACGGGCTGAGCGTGTGCAGCAATCCCGGGCAAGGCGTACTCGCTCCGGGTTGGCACGGCTCCCGCCCGGGGACCCAAGCTGGCGGAGGCCAACCGGGTAAGGCCAAACCAACGGATACGGAGCCGGCCTCCCATTCCAACAGCGGCAACGGCCGTACCAAAACGCCTCAAGACAATGACAATGCGCGCTCCAACGGCAAAAAGAAAAAGCCCCGCGATCCCTGCGAAACGAATATGCCCAATCAAGACCCCACCGGCACCACCGACCCCGTCCATTACTTTTCCGGTGAATTGGTGCTCCATGTGGTGGACCTTCATATCAAAGGTCGCGGATTCGACTTCATGTGGGAGCGGACCTATCGTTCGAAACACGACATTCGTTCTCCATTGGGCATTGGATGGGATCACACCTACCACCTTTTTTTGGAGGCGGACGGCCTGTTGCGGGCGGTTGCCAACGGCGAGGGCCGCCGCGATCTATACACACCCGTGCCGGGCACGGATAATGCCTGGGCCCGCAACGAAATATTTGCCGAATTGATCGAAAACCAGGACGGCACTTACAGCCTGACCCATGACGATGCCACGGTGTGGGATTTTCTCGCGCTCGATGGCACTGCCGCGGCCGGCAGGATCGCGCGAATTACCGACCGCAACGGCAATACCATGCGGTTCGCCTACGATGTGAACGGGCGTCTGATCACGGTGACCGATACGCTCGATCGAGACATTCAGGTGACCTATGACCCTTCGAACCGAATCGAAGCCATCATCGATTTCACCGGTCGCCAGGTCAAGTACAGCTACCACGAAGCGGGTTCGGTTTTCGGGAACGGAGAGATTGCGACCGTGACATCTCCAGCGGTGACCGGCACGCCCAACGCAAACGACTTTCCCGACGGCAAAACCACGACCTACGCCTACACCACCGGATTTGCCGACGAACGGCTGAACCACAACCTGCTGAACGTCACCGATCCTCTGGGCCAAACCTACCTGTCTCATACCTACGCTGCGACCACCGATCCCGACGATTTCCTCTTCGATCGGGTCGTTCGCCAGGTTTGGGGTGATCCGGACGACATCATCGATCTGAGTTATGTGGATTTGGATCCCAGTCCGCAAAACCGCCAAGCGGAAACCCTCGCCATCATCAACGACCGCAACGGCCATGTGAAGGAACACCGTTTCGACTTGGGCAACCGCCTGATCAGTTTGCGCGAGTACACGGGCCGTGCCGATCCCCAACAACCGACGACGATGACGGAGAACCGTCCAACGGGGAAAGTGCGAATCGAGGATCCGGACTTTTTCGAAACCCATTTCGAGTGGAATGCGGACAGCCAGAGAACGCGCATCATTTATCCCAAAGGCAACATCGTGGCCTACGTTTACGAGGCCGATCTCAACCCCACGGCCTCGTTGCGAACACGAGGAAACCTCCGAACGGTCCAGCGCATACCGGGAGGTCATCTCCCCGCCGGCGACCAGCAAATCATCGAGGAGCGCTACGAATACGACGACGATTTTTCGTGCGGGTCCTGCGGCTTCAACTTCGTCACCCGCCATACCGACGGCCGAGGCAACCTCACCACCCACACCTATGACGAGCGCGGCAATCGCATCCGGACGGAACATCGCATCAGCGGGATCGTCGAAGATTTCGAATACAACGAATTCGGGCAATTGACGGCGGTCATCCATCCGGACAACGGCAGCGGATCCCGTCGCCGCGACGTCTACACCTATCACACCGACGGCCATGAGCGCGGCTACCTACATCGGGAAATCATTGATTCCGAAAACCTGGCGCTGACCAAAACCCACGGGTACGATCCTCTGGGTAATTTGACGGCGCTCACCGATGCCCGCGGCCACACCGCAACCATGACCTACAACCAACTGGACCAAATGGTGCGGCAAACCTCGCGCGAAGTTACGGACGACTCGGGCATTTTCTACATCCGCGACTATGCCTTTGACGCCAACGACAACCTGGTGCGCGAGGACGTACTCAACCTCGACGAAACCGGGGCCTTGGCTGCCAACAGCCACATTAGTTACAGCTACATCTACGACATTCTCGACAATCCCCTCCGGCTGACGAATGAACTGGATCAAACCACCGATCAAGTCACCACCCTCACTTATGACGGCAACCGCAACATCGTACTCAGGGAGTACGGCGAGGCGGCGAACGGCAACCAGCCCGCCAACAGCCAGGCATTCGAATACGACGAACGAGATTTGTTGTACCGCGATATTCTGGCGCCGGGTTTTCCCGAACAGACCACCACGCAAACCGATTACGATGCCAACGCCAACGTGATCAGGCAAATGCAGGGCATCGAAAACACCCCGCGTCTGACCGAGTACGTTTACGACGGTTACGACCGCGTGGTGGAAGAGATCGACGCCATGGGAAACCGCACGGTGTTCGGCTACGATGCCAACTTCAATGCGGTATTGCAGCGAAGCTTCGGTGAAATCACCGACGTGGTCGGCGACACCGACAATCTCCTGCTCGAAGAAACCGCCTATGTTTACGACGCCTTGAACCGGCTGACCACCACGCGGAGGTCCTTCTTCGATACGGCGACCCAGAACCCGATCGGGGACGGGTCTTCCGAGCGGGTGAAGGTCTACAGCGGCTTTTCCCAACCCATCTCGGCCACCGATGACAACGGCAACGAGACCCGCTATCTCTACGACACGGCCAACCGATTGCAAACGACCATCGATGCCGCCGGAAACCAGGAAGTTTACACCTACGATGCCAACGATAACTTGATTATCCAGAGCTCGGTGGAGAAAACCGATTTGGGAGGCGACGACGAGGTTTTTGTACAGATCCTGACCTACGACAACCTGGACCGGCGCATTCGCGTGGAAGACGGCAGCGGTAATATTTCGCTCATCGGCTATGATTCGCGGAGCAATGTCACCCTGCTGACCGACGCGCTCGGCAACGAGGTTCGAGCCCTTTTTGACGGGTTGGACCGAACCGTGGAAATACGGCGCAGCCTGAGCGACGACGGAACCGGGAGCGGGAACCCGCTCGGCGAAATCGTGACCCGCAAAGTGTACGACCACGCCCACCGCATCGTGGCCAGGGAAGACGGCAACGGCAATCTCTGCAACTACACGTACGACGGGTTAGATCGGCTGCTGACCACCACTCTGGCCGACGGCACCATTCACAGCTACAGCTATGACGTCCACCACAACATCATTTCCCAAACCGATGCCAACGGCAGCCGGATCGATACCCAATACGACCTGCTCGATCGCAAAACTCGGCTGGATGTCACTCCTGGCAACGATGTCGACGATGCGACGACCTTCGAGACCTTTGCATGGGACGGGCTTTCCCGACTGGTCCGGGCTGAAAACGACCAGGTGGTGGTGACGCGTGCCTATGATTCGCTGTCCCATCGGACGGCGGAAGCGCTGGACGGGCAAACCACGTCGGCCGAATTCGACGGTGAAGGCAATATGCTGTCCTGCACTTTCCCCGGCGGCCGCAGCCTCACCTACACCTACGATGCGCTCAATCGCCGCAAAACCGCTGCCGATGGCGGCGGAACGATTTACACCCACTTTTGGGCGGGCCCGGATCGCCTCGTTGCCCGGGATCAAGGCAACGGCACGCGGCTCCTCAAGACCTACGACGGTGTTCAGGGTGTCGCCAATGGCAGCGGCGATTTCGGTTTCCGCAAGATTGCCGGAACCCAGCACCTCGTGACGGCCGGAGGCAGCCTGATCGATGATCGTCGTTATGTCTGGGACCGGGTGTTCAATAAAATCAAAGTCGAAGACCTCATCGCCGGCAGTACACGCGACATGGTGTACGATTCGGTTTACCGTCTGCTATCCGTCACGGAGGATGCGGCGTCGGTTGGTTTTGACTACGACGATGTGGGGAATCGCACGGAAGTGGTCGGCGGGGATCAACCCGGCGTTTACACCATGGACGGCACCCAACCCGACCCGGCGGATGCCCAGGTCAACCAGTACAGCCAAACCCCGTTTGACGACCGGCATTACGATGCCAACGGCAGCACACTCCAGGCCGATGGCCCGGTCACCCGCGACTTGAGCTACGACTACGCCGATCGCATGACGGGTTACGTCGGGAGCGACGGAATGACCGCGACCTATACGTACGATGCGCTTGGCCGGCGCGTGGCTCGGGTTGTCGATGACGGCGGCAGTGAAACGACCCGCTATTATTACGACGGCATCCGGGTTATCGAGGAGCGTGATGGGCAGAACCAGGTACAGGCTTCCTATGTATATGGCCATGGCTTGGACGAACCGGTCACCATGCAGCGCAACGGTCAGGACTTTTACTATCATTGCGATGATTTATACAACGTGGTGGCGCTGACCGACGATGGCGGCAATCTGGTCGAACGTTATCGGTACGGTGACTTCGGAACCCCCGCGGTCTTCGATGCGGCCGGGCTGCCCCAACAGGGAACCTCGGTGGGCAATCCCTACTTATTCAATGGCCGCAGATGGGACCCCGAAAGTGGTTTTTATTGGTTCCGCTCCCGCTATCTGGACAGCCAGGCCGGCCGGTTCCTGACCCGAGACCGGCTCGGGACCTGGGGGGATGCCCAGAACATGGGCAACGGCGCCACCTTCGTCGGCAACAATCCCTACTCACGGACCGATCCCTTGGGATTGCAACCCAACCAAGTCCAGGCCGGGACCATTTACGATTTGATCGAGGACGTGAAGGCCCATGAGCGGAATGGCTATATGCTTTTCCAGGTACTGGATAATATGACGGACGAACAGGCGGGAACCTATACCGGTTCATCGTTTCGTTATTTTTATACCGAAAAGTATGGCTGGGTGGATGCCGAACACTTTCTCAATGGCCTGAAATGGGGTTACCAACGAGCGCGCGTCCAGGTCCGCAACATGGAAAGCACCGATGGCTGGACCCAATTTGTCGTGGAATGGGAACTCTGGTGGTCTCGCATGGATGTCATCGCGGCCGGCAATGCGGTCGAATCGTTGCAAACCCTGGGAGATTACACGGTCAATCAAGCCCCTTGGTCGGTGGGTCGCATTAGGTTCGACGGTTATCACAGCGGCATGTCCTGGGAGGACCTGGCCAGCAACGAGGCCGGTGCCGATTTTGGTGTCTACTTCCTGACGCAATGGGGTCTGGATCCAAAACTGTCGCATGTGCTTCGGATTTGGGCAGCGGGTGTCGGTGCCGCCAAACAGAAGGACGATCCAAAATCCGGCTATAAATTCCTGCCGAAGCAAGACCTCTCGGACTACAAAGTCCGTCAGAAGATGGGGCTCAGCCTTTGGAAGGGCATTCCCTTTTTCGGAAGCCTGTCGCCGGATCCGCTGGACAACGGTGCTGCCACCATCGCGCGCAAAAAGGCGTTGGCCGCGGGGAAAACCAAATGGATCAAGGCCAGGGAGCATCGCAACGGGAATCCCAAAAAGAACGGAGACTGCAAATGAAGATGTCATTTCGTTTTGTGTCGATTCCTTTTGCAGCTCTTCTGTGGGTCACGACCGCCCCGTGTCAGGATCGCCTCTTCTACATGGTGGAAGATCGCGACAATGCGCGAGTCCTCCTGCGCGGCACCAGTGATCAACGGGGCATTCCATCGGGAGAGCTGATTCTCGGGGTACTGACGCAATACCGGCTCTGGCTTTACGATCCGATCACCACGCAGATCGGCACGGTCCAGTTCAGAAGCGGCGCCAGCGGCAGTGCCCTGCTGATTCCGCCAGTCAATTTTCGTCAGGCCCTGACGCGCGATACGGATCTCGACGGTCTCCACGATGAGGGCGAACTGGTGGTGGGCACCTCCGCCACCGACCCCGACAGCGATAACGACGGCCTTCTGGACGGAGCCGAACTGGCGCAAGGCCTGAACCCGCTCGACGGGTTCGTGGCCCAGACGGGCGTGATCGCCTCGGCGGATCTGGACGGCAACGCCGTGGACATCAGCGCCTTCGATGATGTGGCGGTCGTGGCTCTGGAAGAACAGGGCATCGCGATATTTAATATTTTCAACGCCATGGCCCCGGTCTTGATCGGCAGCCTCGACACACCCGGCAAGGCTTCGGCGGTGCATCATTCCGGTGGGAATGTGGTGGCCGTGGCCGATGGCGAAGCGGGTTTGGCCGTCGTGACGATGGATGATCCGCCCAACGCGGCCATTTCCCACACCGTGACGCCTGCCGAATTGGGCGCATCGCCCGTGGCAGTGGTGACCTCGAACGGCCTGGCCTATGTGGGCACGAGCCTGAATGTGGTCGCCGTGGTGGATATGGCCAGCGGCCTGGTGTTGCGGCGGTTGGACCTCCAAAACGGCGACATTCAGGACTTGACGGTGGTCGGAGATTTTCTTTATGTCCTGCGCGAGGGCAACCTGCACGCGATCAATATTTCGGGGGGTGGTTTTGACCAGACCCATGTCGTCGCCTCGCCGGGCTCCGTCGGGGCAGGTGGTCGACGTTTGCGCCTGTCCGGCGGAGGCGGTCTGCTGATCGCCAGCCATACTCGCGGCTACAATCTTTTCTCGCTTGACGATCCTGCAACGCCCGTACGTATCGCCGGCGGCAACACCGCCCAAGCCGGCTGGAAACACATGCTCGCCAACGGCAGTGGATTGGGTGTGGCGGCCGTGGGTACCAACAGCACGGATGGCGGTCCTCACGACCTTTCCCTATACGACCTATCCGACCCGTTGCTGTTCGATCAGTTTTTGGCGACCTTCCAAACGCCGGGGATCGCCGAGGCATTGACCCTGTTCAACGGCATCGCGTATGTCGCGGACGGCAGCGAGGGTCTGCAGGTGGTCAACTACCTGGCCTTCGACACCGGTACGACCCCGCCTTCGGTGACCCTGACGACATCCCCTTCCGGCACCGTCGAGGAGGGGAAGCCGCTCCTGTTGGCGGCGGCGGTCAGCGATGACGTCCAAGTTCGCAATGTAGAGTTCTCGGTCGATGGACAACGGGTCGCGACCGATGGCAGCTTTCCCTTCGAGTTCCGGCTCAATGCGCCCCGCTTGGCGACTCAGAGCAGTTTCCAAGTACAGGCTCGGGTTTCCGACACCGGCGGCAATGCCAGCTTCAGCGAGACGCTGACCCTCCAGGTTGGCCCGGATGCGACACCACCAAGCGTCGTCGCCACATCGCCGGCGGCGGGTGAGGCGATATTCGCCAGGGACACTTTGGCCGTCATTTTCGATGAACCCGTCGATCTCGCCAGTTTCGACGGGGCATGGCAGATTTTCGATGCGGGCCCGGATGGCCTGCTGGACACGCCCGATGACGTGATGCTGGCACCGGGAACCGTCGCGCTCAGCGAACTGGGAGAGACCGCGGTCATGACCTTGCCTGGCCTGATGCCGGCCGGTCTCAAGTCGGCTCGTCTGAGTACCGCGATCACCGATACCGCCGGGAACGCCCTGACCGAGGCGTTCGTTTGGCACTTTTTCGTGTTTGAGGAACGGACCACCGGCCTCACTGCCGTGTTCTATGATTTGCCCTCCGATCCTCCCGGGTTTGTCGATTCGGGGTTCGCCGGGTTGACCCCTGGCAATTTCGAAGTGAGGCTGGCGCAGGGGTCGGGTTCCGTCGGCAGCTTCGTCTATCCAAGCGTCAACATGCCGGTGACGCCGTTCGACGGAGATTCCTTCTTTTACGTGGGTGAGGATGGCGTCCTGGAGGGCACCAGTACGGTCGAAGCACCTGCCGGCGACGATATGGCGGTCCTTCCGCCAGGCGATCTGGGTTTTTACGGCGCGACCTTTGCGGGTCGTTTGGTGGTGCCGGAGGCCGGCGAGGTCACGTTTACGGTCGGGGTGGACGATGCATTCGACCTGATCGTCAACGGGCAGACGGTGGTCGAACACATCGGCACGACCAGTTTCCGAGAATTCAGTGGTGCCGTCACCCTACCGGCGGGCGAGGTGTCGCTCGTGCTTCATTGGGCCAATAGCGCGTTCAGCGCCAATTTGGTGCTCAGCGCCCAGGGCGGAGGGCTTCCGGGCGGCGTCATCGGTCCCCAATTCCTGCGGCCGCTCGATTGAGTTGCCGGCAGGGTCAGGATCATCCATACATCGGCCTCGAACGCGACGAACCCAGCCCTTCGTTCGCCCGTTCGTGCGGAACTCAGTTGGCGAGCATCGCCGAGGGAAACGTGCGGCTCAGGCGTCGTTCCGGCTGGCTTCGCGCAAGTACTCGGCGCGCAACACCCGTCGCATCACCTTGCCCGACGCCGTGCGCGGCAAAGACACCACCTGGCGCACATCCGCAATCTTGAACAGGGGATTCAAGCGACGCCGAATCGCCTGTTGCATGGCGTCGTGGAGCACCCAGCTATCGCGCGGCTTCTCCGCCGTCACGACGCAGTACACGATCAACAGGCTCGGGCCACCATCCTTGGGCGGCACGGCGATCGCCGCGGTTTCGTCCACGCCTTCGACCCCTTTCAACACCCGTTCGATCTCGGCGGAACTGACCTTGATACCGCCGAGATTCATGGTGTCGTCGGCGCGACCCAAAGCTCGATAGTAATCGCCGCCGATGCGCTGGACCTGGTCGCCATGGCGCCGCAGCGGCTCACCGTCGGGCCCGCTGGGTGCGCCGGCGTAGTAGACCTCGTGGTGGTCCTTGTTCAGCAAGGTCAGGGAAAGCCCGATGGACGGCGGCACCAGGAAGAGTTCGCCCACATCCGAGGGTTGCTGCCGCTCGTCCAGCAAGTAGAAGGACAAACCGAGGGCCGGCGTGGAGAAGGTAGCCGGCGATGCGGCCTGAACCCGCGTGCCGGTCAGGTAGCCACCGCCGATTTCGGTGCCGCCGCAGTATTCGACCACAGGCCGGTAATGGGCTTGGGCCATGAGGTACAGCATGTCGGAAACGTTCGAGCATTCGCCGGTGCTGCTGAAGGTGCGTATCGCCGTCCAATCGAGCCCCGCCACGGCGTCGCCGTTGCGCCAAGCCTTGACGATGCTGGGCACGACCCCCAACATGGTGACCTGCGCATCCTGAACGAAACGGCAAAAATCGGTACCGGTGGGCGGGCCGCAATACAGCGCCACGGTGGCGCGGTTCATGAGGGCCGCGAAAATCAGCCAGGGACCCATCATCCAGCCCAGGTTGGTGGGCCAGCACACCACGTCTCCGGGATGGATGTCGTGATGGAGATGACCGTCAACCCCGCATTTGATCGGAGTCGCATGACTCCAGGGAATGGCCTTGGGATCGCCCGTCGTCCCGGAGGAGAACAAGATGTTGGCCAGGTCGGCGGGCGTGCGGGCCACCGACGCGAATTGGTCGCGCTCGGAGAGGAACCGGTCCCAAGCCAGGTCGTCGGGCCGTAGACCGACCCCGAGATTGTGGCCGCACGGGAGCACGATGGCACGGGGCGCGTCGGCCGCCTTCACCTTTTCGAACATGGGCAACAGTTTGTCGCCACGGGGGTTGAAATCGGTCGTGAAGATTCCGACCGCCTTGGAAATGCGCAGACGGGTGGCGATCTCGTCGGGCGTGAAGCTGTCGGCGATCGATACCGCCACACATCCGGCCTTGAGAATGCCGAGGTAAATGGCGACCGACTCCGGCGTCATCGCCATGTCGATCGCGATCGCATCGCCCACTTGAAAACCCGCGTCGCCCAGGCCGTTGGCCACGCGGTTACTCAGGCGATCGAGGTCGCCGAACCGCCACGTCTCGATGGGGGCCAGTTCGCGACGACGAAAAAGGATCGCGGGGTGGTCGGGCGGGGCGAGAAAGCAACTGTCGGCGATGTTCAGTTCGGCGCCGGGAAGCCAGCTCGGCCGCGTCACCCCATCGGTCACATCGACCAGGTCGGACGCGGTTTTCTTGAAGGAAACGCCCAGATCGTCGATCATGCGGCGCCAAAAATCGGCGCGGTGCGTCACCGACCACCGGTGAAACGCAGCGTAATCGGGCAGGTCCAGGTCGCGCCGGTGGCGCGTGATGTTGGCGTGTTCCAGATCAGCGGGTTCGGGAGACCAGGCGGGAAAGGGACCCGAGGCTTCGTCCCAGCGGCTGCGCAGCCATTGGAACACCGTCTCGTGAACGGGGAACGAGGCGCCCAGACCGATCAGTTCCGTTCGCAACTCACCCCAAAGGGCCACCAGCGACGGATTGTCGGCGGCATCCCGAATGCGCTCGCTCCATCCATTCGAAGTCTCCTGATGAATGCCGAGCTCTTTCAGTCGGGACAGAAATTCCGCAGCCATTGCGAACCTCCAGATGACACCATTTGGGACGACTTCCCGATAGCCGGGAGGTAGGAGCCGGGGGGACATGCGGCGACCGCCGTTCCCCGCATCTCGTGAACACGTCGAGGGCAGGAGCCCGCCGGGCGAGGCGGACTCCGTCAGATCAGCCCAGCCAGGACCGGATGTAGTCCTCGTCCATGATCGGCTGCACCAAGCCATTGACGCGCAGCGGACGGAAGGTATCGACCATGACCGCGTACTCGTAGCAATCCTTGACGCCAACCGAGGCTTCGGTTTTCCCGGGTTGGGGACCGTGGGGCACATCGCCGGGGTGCAACGTGATCGAGCCCGACTCGATGCCCTTTCGACTCATGAAATCACCATCTACATAATACAGCACTTCATCGCTGTCCACGTTCTGGTGATAGTAAGGTGCCGGAACCGCATCCTTGTGGAAATCGAACAGGCGCGGCACGAAGTTGCAGACCACCAGGCCGGGCGCCTGGAACACCTGGTGAATCGGCGGCGGCAGGTGAATCTGGCCGACGATCGGCTGGAAGTCCTTGATGTTGAAGGCCCAGGGATAAAGGTACCCGTCCCAGCCGACGACGTCGAAGGGGTGGTAGGCCATGGTGTAGTCGAACACGCGCTGGCCGGCCTTGAGCCACAGGCGACATTCTTCCTTGGAATCGATGGGCGCGCGGAAGCGCGGACGGCGGATGTCGCGCTCGCTGAACGGCGCATCCTCGAGCAGTTGCCCGAACTCGTTGCGATACCGGTTGGGCGTCTCGACGGCGCCGTAGCACTCGGTGATGAAGAACCGGTTGTTCTCGCTGAGGTTTTCGAAGCGGTACATGACGCCGCGGGGAATCACCAGGTAATCCCATTGGCGGATGTCCAGCACGCCGTACTCGGTGTGCAGCTCGCCTTCCCCCTCGTGCACGAACAGGATCTCGTCCGCTTTGCCGTTGCGGTAGAAACTGTCGTCAAGATCGGTGAAGCTGGCGCTGGCCAGGGCGCATTCATCGTTGAAGAGCGTGTATTTGCGGGCGGTCAGGATGTCGCCGCCGTGTTCCGCCTTGTGGCTGTAGAAATGCAGCGGGACGCGCGGCGCGTCCTGCCACTCTTCCAGGAAGGTGATCTGGTGTTCGCGGACCTTGGTCACCACCGGCGGGCGGTGAATGCGGTACAACGTCGAATAGATGCCGCTGAACCCCTTGGTGCCGAACAGTTCTTCCCAATACAGGGATCCGTCTTCCTTGCGGAAGGTGACGTGTTTCTTCTGGGTCATTTCTCCGAGCTGATGATAGATAGGCATGTGGTCCCCCTCATTCAGAGATTGCCGCGCTTGGCCTGTTCGCGCTCGATGGATTCGAAAAGCGACTGGAAATTGTTCTGGCCGAAGCCTTCACAACCCTCGCGCTGGATGAATTCGAAGAACAGGGTCGGGCGATCGCCCAACGGCTGGGTGAACAACTGCAGCAGGTAGCCTTCTTCGTCGCGATCCACCAGGATGTTGAGGCGCTTCAGATCCTCGATGGCCTCGGAGATGCCCTCGGCGCGATCGCCGATGACCTCGTAGTAGGAGGCCGGCGTCTCGATGAACTGGACACCGTTGGCTTCCATGGCCTCGATGGCGTTGACGATGTCATCGGTCGCGATGGCGATGTGTTGGACGCCACCACCGTAGTTCACTTCGAGGAATTCCTCGATCTGGCTTTTCTTGAGGCCCTCGGCCGGTTCGTTGATGGGGAATTTGACCTTCGAGTTCTTGGAACGAACGACCTTGGAAACCAGGGCCGAGTACTTGGTGCTGATGTCGCCCTTGTCGAAGTGGACAAAGGTCTCCAGATCCATGGTGTCCTCGAAGAACTTGGCCCAAACGTTCATTTGACCTTCGCCTACGTTGCCGACGATGTGATCGATATGGCTAAGTCCCACCTTTCTTCCGACGAATTGCGGTCCTTCGTACGGCATATAGCCAGGAAGGACGGCCGCGTAATCATCTCGATTGACAAAGTTCATCAGCGTGTCGCCGTAGATCTGAATCGAGGCGCTCACGAAGGTACCGTGATCGTCTTCGATCTTCTCCACATCGCGAGCCTTGGTGGCACCCTTCTCCACCGCGAAGGCCAGCGCCTCGGCGGGGTCCTTTACGCGAATGCTGATCTCGCGCACCCCGTCGCCGTGCTTGCTGAGGAAATCGTGTATTTCGTGTTCCGGAACGATCGCCGAAGAAATCGCCATGACGAGGTCGTCCTGCTTGAGCAGGTAGGACACCCGATCGCGAACGCCCGTTTCGGGGCCCTGGTACCCGACGATGTCGAAACCGAACATGGCCGCGTAGAAAAAGGCGCTGTGTTTGGCGGTGCCCGAGTAGTAGTGGACGTAGTCAAATCCGTCGATATCTGTTGAAGCGTAACCCATGGAAACCCTCCCTACTTGTTTTTCTTGGAGTCATCGATGCAGAGTTCGGTGGAGTCTTTGACGGTGCTGAGGACGACCCAGGAATGAATGCGATTGATGCCGTCGATTTTTGCCAAATTCTCGATTACGAATTGCTTGTAATCTTCCTGATCCTTGACGTTGACTTTTAAAAGGAAATCGATGTCACCCGCGATGTGATGGCATTCCATGACCTCTTCCATCGCCGCCAGTTTCAGTTCGAATTGGGCCACGTTGGCCAATTCGCTGACATTGAGGTTCAAGGCCACGAACACAAAAAAGTCCTGCTCCAAGAGTTTGGCATCCAAAATGGCGCGGTAGCCCTTGATGATGCCCGAACGTTCGAGCTTCTTGACCCGTTCCAACATGGGCGGCGCGGAAAGTCCGACTTTGGCCGCTAATTTGGCATTGGTCATGCGCCCGTTGACTTGCAAATTACGCAAAATCTGCAAGTCGATATCATCGAGCTTGACTTTTTCCTTGTTGATCGTCATTGGATCACTCCTCTATGCTGCAATATAACGCTGAGGGGCCACTGTGTCAAAACAATATTCTTGTTCAATGTAAAAACCCATAACTAAATTAGGCAAAGAACAGGAAAAACATTAAAATTCACGTCCAACATCCGTTTTGATTACGGTTTCCAGACGCCTCCCGTCGTTCCTTCTCTCACCACAGCGGCGTCGACCCAAACGATCGCACATACCCAACAGCCTCTTTACAAAAGGTTTACACGCTTCCCCATATCATAGCATTCGGCCATTTCGCCGTTCTCCATTTTTGGGGCGAGCGGGCCTCCCTAGAAACCGTTCACTTTTTCTCGGTCGTTACCGAAATCCGTTGGCTGGATAGAGACGAAGGAGTTCCCGGCTCTAAATCTTGAACGCGGCGCCTGCGGCCGCAAGCTCTCTTGCGAGATTCCGGGTGATCGCCAAAAACGAAGTAAAGAAATTTTCCGATCTCACCGAAAGGCGCAGTAACACAGCAATGGTAGAAAACGCGTCCCTGCGAGGAGGTTCCAGGTTATGAGCCGCAACAGCAACATCAAGGTGCTCATCGTCGACGACAGCCGAACCGAGCGTTTCTATGAAGAAAAAGCGTTGAGTGGATTGGGATGTGACGTGGAGACGGCGGTCGACGGCACGGACGCCCTGAAGTTCCTCCTGCAGAAGGGACCGGTCGACCTGATCCTGCTGGACCTGAAAATGCCGCGAATGGACGGTCACGAATTTTTGGCCGAGCTGCGAAAAAACTGCGACCTGCGCCATATCAAGGTCATCGTGCTGTCGGCGCAAACGGAAGAGGAAGTGATGCCCGTCCTCAAGGAGGGCGCCCACGACTACTGGCTGAAAGGTTCGCACGTCGTGGTGCTCAAGTCGAAGGTATCCAACCTGATCTACATGATCCAGCTCGAAAAGAAGCTGGAGCGCATTCGCGAGATCGCCAAGCTCGTCCTCGACGACGAGGATTGCGAATAATCGGCGATATGACCCACGCCCTTCGTCAGCCGCTCAGTCGGCAGGCTCCTCCCGGAGGTCCAACTGGGTGCGGAAATGGGATTCGAACAGTCGATTGAGCGCCCGCACGCGGAGTGGGGTGTTCTCTTCGTTCCGGATTTCCTGGGGAATCTGGAGCGGTTCCTGAAACTCGAGGGTGAAATCGACGGCGCGCGGGGGCACGCGGTACCAAGGCTCGTGTTTCAACAGCGTCGGCGGGTCGCAGCGAATCACGACGGGCACGACCGGCACGTCCATTCTCGCCGCGATATGGGCCGCGCCGCGGTTGAACGATCTCAACCCGCCCCTGGGTGAGCGGGTCCCCTCGGGAAAGATCATCAGCGATCGACCGGTGTGAAAGCTTCGATCGCAGTCGCGCATCAGTTGATCGGGGTGGTTGTTGGGGATGAAGCCCGCGGCGCGCAGGCCGATACCCATGAAGGGATTGCGCCACAACGCATTTTTGACGATGCAGTTGCAATGGGGCAGCAAGCCGACCACCGTCACCACGTCGATCAGCGTCGGGTGGTTGGCGATGACCAGATAGGGCCCGCCCTGGCGCACCCGCTCCAAACCGGAAACTTCGAAGCGACGAATGACCCGAAAAAAACACATGTAGCGCACGAACAGGCGAAACCCACGCTGGATGAGGAACAGGGCCGCTTCGCGCTTCCAGCGGCGCGGGATCGGAGCCAGGTAGATCAGCGGAAACAGGGTCAGGCTCCACAGCAGGCCGGTCACCATGAAGGTGAAAAAACACCAACCGGTGGCCAGACGGCGATACTCTCGATTCATGATCCGACCTAACGTCACGACAAACCTTTCCGCCCGCCCTGGGGCGCCGGTTTCCGCCGGGACGCCGGGTCCTCGTCGCGGAAAGTCCTGAAGAGATGGTGGCGTGTTGCCTGTCTCGGGTTTCGTACGGCATTCCGTTTTAGCAGGTCGCGGACCTATCGCGCAAGCCGTGGTTGGCCGTCGAAGGGCCGGCATCGAGCGACCCTCGGAGCCGGGGGATCGCCATGCAAAAAGCGCGGATCGCCACCATTCTGTATTTGGCAGACCGATTTTTTTCCCCTAGAATTTGGCTTCGAACGAGCGGAGGATGAAACCCGACATGGCACTACGCGCGCCGCTGCACCGGCTTCTCGAAGCGGACTTCCCGGACGACCACCTGGTCTGCCGGCTACCCGATCTACGATGGTCCGATTTCCAATCGACCGTGGCCGGCTTCTACGAGGCGCTGCCGCAAACCGCCACCAAACCCTGGCTGCTCGCGCTGGAGTCGCCCTTCCATTTCGCCGCCGCACTGCTCGCCTGCTGGCACCGCGGCCACAGGGCCATGGCGGTCACCGACCACCAGGCCGGCACGCTGGCGGTGCTGCGACCCGAGCTGGCGGGCATGATCACGGACATGGACCTGGATTCCGAGGGATTGCGGCAGATCCGCCCGAAACGGGGAAGCGGACCCATCGACGCCGGGCCCCTCGACCTCTGCCATCCCGGCCTGCTGCTGTACACCTCCGGCAGCACCGGCCAACGCAAACAGGTGCCCAAAACGCTGGGTCAACTCCAAGCGGAACTGGAAGTCCTCGAGCGCCAATGGGGTACCGCGACGGACCTCCTGCCGCGCTTGTCGACCGTCTCCCACCTCCACATCTACGGATTGCTTTTCCGGCTGCTGTGGCCCCTGTGCAAGGGCGCACCGTTTTTCGATCACCAGTTTTTCTTCTGGGAAGAGCTCCTGAATCAGGTCGACGACAAGGGTGCGATCCTGGTGTCCTCGCCGACCCACCTCAACCTGTTGCCGGCCGCGGCGGGGCAGCATCTCCGCACCAGACCGGATATCACCCTGTTTTCCTCGGGCGGACCGCTCTCGGCGGAGACGGCCTGCGCCATCGCCGAGCTCAGTGGCCAGGCTCCGATCGAGGTCCTCGGGTCGACGGAGACCGGCGGGATCGCCTATCGCCAACGTACCGGTCCCCACGACCGCGAGAATCCCTGGCAGACCCTCCCGGAAGTGGCCGTTTGGGCGGAGGACGGCTTGCTGGAAGTCCGTTCGCCATTCCTCGAGGCACCCGAATCTCGCCAGAGGACCGGTGATCGAGCGCAATTGCTCTCGGAGGGCCGATTCCTCCTTTTGGGCCGAGCCGACCGCATCGTGAAGTTGTCGGAGAAGCGCATCTCCCTCGACGAAGTGGAGCGCCGCATCCAAAGCCACACCTGGGTGCACGAGTGCCGCATCTGCGTGGAGACCGCCCAAAAGGACGGCCAGGACACCCAGGCGCGCCAGTACCTGTGCGCGGCGGTGGTTCTGAGTGACACGGGCCTGGCCGAGCGCGAGCGGAGCGGCGAGCACGAGGTGCGGCGCCTGTTGCGCAAGCACCTGCATCGCTTTTTCGAACCGGCCGTGCTGCCCAAACGGTGGCGATTCCCGCGGGAACTGCCCCGCAACAGCCAGGGCAAGCTGGTCGAAGCCGATGTGCGCCGCATGTTCGCCGTGAACGGGCACACGACGGGACCGGATCGCGAGCGCCCCCGCTTTCCCGAGATTCATCGCACCTATCGCGAAGCGGACACCCACTTTTTCGAGTGCACCGTTCCCGCCGACCTGTTGTTTCTGGAAGGGCACTTTCCCCAACAAGGGGTGGTGGCGGGCGTGGTGCAGCTCCATTGGGTCCACGACATGATCGGGGCCATCACCGGCGCGCCCCTGCGCGTGCAGACGCTGGAGGCCGTCAAGTTCCACCAACTCTTGATGCCGGGCCAGCCCTTCGTCGCCGAGGTGCGCCACGCCGCCAAAAACAACAAGTGGCACTTCCGCCTGTACCACGACGGGACCAAGTTCTCGTCGGGCCGCATCATCCCCCACACCGAGTGAAGGCCGTGTCGAAAACCTTGGACATCCGGCCTTCGGGTTTGGGGTTGCCTGCGCCTACCTTTTGGCTACAATAAGGGGCTTAGCCCCCGGCTGGCAAGGCTTTGACTCCGGTTCTCACCGTGCTCCCCCCTGCCTCCGGCTTTTCTCGCAGCACCGTTTTTTTGGAGTACCCATGCCCCAGCGCGTCATTGTCGTCGGCGAGCAGCCCTTGACCATCGAAGATATCGTCGCCGTCGCACGTGGCCAGGCCCGCCTGGTCCTGAGCCAGTCACCCGAGTTCCGCGAATTGATTCAGAAAGGCGCGCGTCTCCTCGACCAAAAATGGAAGAACGGCGAGGTGGTCTACGGCGTCACCACCGGCGTCGGCGAGTCCTGTTTGCGACGCATTCCCGCCGAACTGGTCCCCCAATTCAGCCGCAATCTGTCGCGCTTCCACGGCTGCGGCCTGGGTCGAATCTTCGATCGGGAAACCTCGACGGCCATTCTCGCCGTGCGCCTGGCTTCGCTGGTGCGCGGCTTTTCGGGGATTCGCTTCGAACTGTTGGAACGCCTGGCCCGCCTGATCGAAGCCGGCGTGGCCCCGCTCATCCCGGAAGAAGGGTCGGTGGGTGCCAGCGGCGACCTGACCCCGCTCTCCTACGTCGCGGCCATGCTCATCGGTGAGCGCGACGTCTACTTCGAGGGCGACATCGTCGGCACGGCCAAAGTCCACGAGATCCTCGACCTGGAACCGCTGGAGCTGTTCCCCAAGGAAGGGCTGGCCCTCATGAACGGCACCAGCGTCATGACCGCCCTGGCCGCGTTGGCCTACGACCGCGCCGAATACCTGATGAACCTCTCCGCCCGCCTGACCGCCATGATCTCCGAGGCGCTGTTCGGCAACAAGGCCCATTTCGATCGCCGCATCTTCGAACAAAAACCCCACCCGGGCCAATTGCGCATCGCCGACAACATCGCGGCCGACCTGGGCTACGCCACCGCCTACCGTCGCCACCAGGACTCGCGCATTCAGGACACCTACGCCATTCGCTGCGCCCCGCACATCCTGGGCGTGCTGGCCGACGCCCTTCCCTGGATGCGCACCCAGATCGAAACCGAACTCAACAGCGCCAACGACAACCCGCTGGTCGATCCCTACACCGGCGAAGTCCTCCACGGAGGGAACTTTTACGGCGGACACATCGCCTTCGTGGCCGACGCCATGAAGAACGCGGTCGCCAACATCGCCGACCTACTGGACCGCCAGTTCGCCCTCCTGGTCAATATTCGCCGCAACCACGGCCTGCCCCTGAACCTCAGCGGCGCGACCGAGGACCAGATGCCCGTCAACCACGGTTTCAAAGCCCTTCAGATCGGCTGTTCCGCCTGGGCCGCCGAGGCCCTCAAACTCACCATGCCCGCCAGTGTCTTTTCGCGCTCGACCGAATCGCACAACCAGGACAAGGTCAGCATGGGCACCATTTCCGCCCGCGACGCCATTCGCGTCCTGGAGCTGACCGAACAGGTGTTCGTCGGCACCCTGCTGGCGGCCTGTCAATCGCTGGAACTGCGCGCCAAGCGCGGTGAATTGAGCTGGATGGATCTCACGCCCGGCATTCGCTCGCTGCACGAGCAGGTTCGGCGGCTCTCGCCGTTCGTCAGCGAGGATCGCCCCTTGGAACCGGAACTCCGAGCGTTGCTGCACGCCGTTCGCAACCAGGACCTGCAACTCGATGGAATCACGGCATGACCGAGCATGCGGAATTCGTCGTCGAAATCCCCTTTCACGACATCGACTTGATGCGGGTCGTCTGGCACGGCCATTACTATAAATACTTCGAGCTGGCACGCACCGAACTGTTTCGCCGCCACCACCTGGACATCGATCAAATGAAGGAACTGGGGCTGATGTTCCCCGTGATCGAAAGCCACTGTCGCTACGTCAGCTCCTTGAAATACGGCGAGACGGCCGTCATTCGCGCCCGAATGGTCGAGGTGGAATACCGACTGAAAGTGACCTACCAGGTCTTCGAGGCGACAACCGAACGGCGGGTCGCCAAGGGCTATACGATTCAGGTCGCCGTGAATGCGGAAACCGGCGAAATGCACATGGCGACACCTCCGGTAATTCGAGACCTGTTCGAGGCCTGAAGCCGGCCGGGACGGCGCAGGATCCGCGATGGATCCGTGATCAACAAGGAAAGGTAGGGACGACATGGAACAAAGGGTTTTGGTAACGGGGGCCAGCAGGGGCATCGGGCGCGCGATCGCGATCCACCTCGCGGCTCGGGGCTTCAACGTCGGGATCAATTTCCGCAGCAACGAAGAGGCCGCGCGCGAAACGCTGACCCACATCGAGACACAGGGCGGCAAGGCCTATTTGCTGCCGTTCGACATTTCCGATCGGGATAGGGCCCGCACGACCCTGGAAGCCGACATGGAGGAACACGGGGTCTACTACGGTCTGGTCCTCAATGCCGGCGTGCATGCCGATGCCCCCTTGCCCGCCCTCAAAGGCGAGGACTGGGACCGGGTGATCCACACCAATCTCGACGGCTTCTACAACCTGCTGCATCCGGTGGTCATGCCCATGATCCGCGCCAAACGCGGCGGCCGAATCGTCACCCTTTCCTCGATCGCCGGTATCACCGGCAACCGCGGCCAAACCAATTACGCGGCCGCCAAAGCCGGCTTGATCGGCGCCACCAAATCCCTGGCCCAAGAGCTGGCCAAACGGCGCATTACGGTGAACAGCGTCGCGCCGGGCTTCATCGACACCGACATGGTGGCGGAACTGCCCAAGGACGAGATCGTTCGCCACATCCCCATGCGCCGCTTCGGAACGCCCGAGGAAGTCGCCGGGCTGGTGGGCTTCCTTTTTTCGGAACACGCCGCCTACATCACGGGTCAGGCGATTTCCATCAACGGCGGCCTCGCGTGACACGAAGGGTGGTGGTGACCGGCATGGCCGGTCTTTGCCCTCTGGGGACCACATGGCCGGAGGTTCGCAGCCATCTGCGCGACGGCATCTCCGGAGTCTCGCGCGACGACGCGCTCGGCCGCATCGCCGGCATGAAGACGCGCCTGGTCGCCGTGGTTCCCCCTTTCACACCACCCGAAACCGTGCCGGAGGATCGCTTGGCCCACATGAGCCGACTCTCGCTGATGTCGGTGGTCGCCACCGAGGAAGCGTTACGCGGCGCCGGATTGCTGGGGCACGAACTGCTCGGCTCGGGTCGGTGCGGCATCAGTTTCGGATCCACCTCCGGTTCGCCGCCGTCGATGGGTCGTTGCGCCCGCGCGGTCAGTACGGAAACCGATCTCGGCGGCACCGAAGTCGCCGATTTCTATCACGCCGCGAGTCATGCCACGGCCGCAAGCCTGGCCCTGGCCTTCGAGGTGCGCGGGCGCGTGATTCCCACCAATTCGGCCTGTACTTCGGGCAGCCAAGGCATCGGCATGGCCTATGAATCCATTCGCGACGGTTTGCAGGATGCCATGATCGCCGGCGGGGCGGAGGAACTGTTCCCGGTGTGTACCGCGGTCTTCGACATTCTGTACGCCACTTCGTCCCGCAACGAGGAGCCCACCCGACAGCCCAGGCCGTTCGACAAGGATCGCGATGGCTTGGTGGTCGGTGAGGGCGCCGCGACCCTGATCCTCGAAGACTTGGGTTCCGCTCGGCGCCGCGGTGCGCCCATCCTCGCGGAACTGCGGGGATACGCCACCAATTGCGACGGGGTTCACATGGTGGCGCCGCAAGAGGAAACCATGTACGAGGTGATGGCGAACGCGGCGGCGAATGCGGGCGTCACCCCCGACGAGATCGCCTACGTGTGCGCGCACGGCACGGCCACCGAACTGGGCGACATCGCCGAAAGCCTGGCGACGGCGCGCTTTTTCGGACGGCCCGTGCCCTTCAGCTCGCTCAAGAGCTACATGGGACATACGCTCGGTGCCTGCGGCGCCCTGGAAGCCTGGTGCGCGATTCACTTTTTGAACGAAGGCTGGTTGGCGCCGACACTGAACTTGACGGAAGTGGATCCGCGTTGCGGCCACCTGGATTACCTTCGCGAGGTTCGCCCGCTGTCGGGTACGACGATCATGTCCAACAACTTCGCGTTTGGCGGGGTCAATACGTCGCTGATTCTGGAGCGGTGGACGGGGACCTGAGGGTTTTTCCAGTCGGGGCGTGAACGGCTGAAGTGCCCGTGTGTCCGCAAGCTACGTAACGCCTGTAGGTGAGGGGGCCGCCCAGGCCAGCCTGCCTTACCGGCCCTGCTCAACCAATCGAAGCTACTTGCATGCGATGGACACAACCGATCGAGAACGACCCAATCCCGGCTTTGACCCGCTCGGGAGAAGCGGTCGCTTCGCTCTTTGGCGTTATGTGCTGGATGGAGAGGGGTTACTCCGACTGGTGGAGCAGGCTGCCTACGCGGCCCGGCTCACCTACATACGCGACGTCCCTCTCTGGATACGGGAACTCCAGGGATACGCCCTTCGGTAAGGCCACCAAACTTGGAGTCGGGATCCGCATCCGGAAAATCGTTTACCCGTCGAAGCAACCTGTCCCACAGTGCCCGTGTGTCCACAAGCTATGTAACGCCTGTAGGTTGAGCAGCCTGCTCAACCAATCGAAGCTACTTGCATGCGATGGACATAACCGATCGAGAGCGACCCAATCCCGGCTTTGACCCGCTCGGGAGAAGGGGTCGCTTCGCTCTTTGGCGTTATATGCTGGATGGAGAGGGGTTACTCCGACTGGTGGAGCAGGCTGCCTACGCGGCCCGGCTCACCTACATACGCGACGTCTCTCTCTGGATACGGGAACTCTGGTCCACAGTACCTCGGTGAGAGCACCTGCTTCGCTCTTGGCCGTAACTCGTTTTTGTTACTTGGGTTGCTTCGAAGTGTCGGCCGGGCCGGCCAACCTACAGCCACGACGCCCCTCACCCCGTGCGGGCACTGCGAGCGGGAATCACTTCGACTCGTGGATCCAGCGGATCCACCTGCCTGGCACCATGGCTCTCTCGGTTTGCGGGAACTCGGGGCGCATCGCTTCGAAGGGATATAAAAAAGGCCGGCGGGTGCCGGCCTTTTCGATTCATTTCTTGGGTTTCACGAATTTGAGCGTCATGCGGTCGCTCTCGCCGATGGAGCTGTACTTGGCTTTGTCCTTCTCACCCAACGCGTAGGTGGGCGGCAGGGTCCATACACCCTTTTCGTGCTTGGCAGTGTCTTTGGGGTTGGCGTTGATTTCCGATTTGTCCACCAATTCGAAGCCGGCCTTTTTGGCCATCTCGATGACGTAGGCTTGATTCATGTAGCCGCTCGCCGCCTCGGGATCCTGTTTGTCGGTGGTGCGGTGCTCCACCAGGCCCAGGACGCCGCCGGGCTTCAGGTGGTCGTAGAAGGCTCTCATGGCCTTGTTGTAGTCCGGCGCCCAGTTGTGCAGGTTGCGGAAGGTGAGGATCATGTCGACCTCGCCCTTGGGACCCAGGCTGGCCACGTCATTGGCGGGGAAGAACTCGGTGACTTTGACCTTGCCGTAGTTCTTTTTGTCACCGTCCAGTTTGGCGGCCAGCTTTTCGTTGGCCTTGCGGAAGTACTCCGCGTACTTGTGTTGCGGTTCCTTGGAGAAACTGGCGGCAATGTAGGTTCCCTTGTCTTTGAGGTACGGAGCCAGGATTTCCAAATACCAGCCGCCGCCTCCCGGCCAAATCTCCACAACCGTCATGTCCTCTTTGACACCAAAGAAAGAAAGCGTTTCCACAGGGTGACGAAACTCGTTGCGGGCTTTGTTCTCATCGGAGCGATGATCGCCGTTCGCGATCTTTTTCAACTTGCCCTTGGAGGCCTGATGGGGATCGCCGGCAAAAGCGGCGACCATCATGAAGGCCGCACAAAGAACGAACATCGCTTTGAGTGTTTTGAAGTTCATCTCTCATTCCTACCTATATGAAAAAGTGTGGTGACCCGAGCGGAGCTCCGGAAAGATGTAAATCATGAAAGATCCGGATGCGATTCAAGTGAGGGCCACGTTTGAATCTGTTTACGGGCCCGTGCCATCAAGGTTCCCGAGGAGGTCGGCGAAAGCGAAGTCCGCCGTTCTCGCGGAAATTGGCCGCGGTCGGCCCCTTCCCACCAACAGCACAGCGTGCCCAATTATTCGGATCTCGCCTCGAAAAAGGCGGTGGAAGGACGATCCGATGGAAAAGCCAAAAATCTCGAATGCCGATGGGGGTGACCGAAGCTCATTAAAGCAGGAAAAATAGGGCGACGCCAGAACCGATCAGGGAAGAAACCAGGCCACAGGCGAAGTTCGGGTTCGCGCGTGCTTTGAACCCCAAATGGAGGGATTCGGGTGGATGCCATCGCCCATGCCGGGTTGAATCCCGGCAATGGCAAACCCGACCCAACGAGGATCACGACGTCGGCATCGCACCACGAGACGGAAACACCCACCCAAAAACGTGACAAAAAATCGCTACTTCAATCAATGACATCTCAACCATTCCGAAGCGCTTTTCTCCAAAAAAAAGATGCGACAAGCATCACTTCAAAACGTTTGAAAATTCTCATAAAACACGTGCTTTTTTTCAAATCAAACAAAAGTGATTTTGTATTCGCGAATCAACATTCGCGACACATATTTTATAGTATCTCACTGTATTCACATTAAGATCCCGTCATCTATCACTGCGCTTGGGGAGTCACATGACGGGCCGCTCCCGCCATGTGCTACTCACGACTTCAGTATTGGTCCTGATCCCGACCTTCCCAAATATGGTTGATCCAGGGTGCGAAGATCTCCATATCCACCAGATAGGTGTTCAACTCGCGATCCTTGAACACGCCGATCTCGCGCCTGGGGTTCTCGCGGCGCTTTGCCTGGTAGCGCAACTGATGCGCCGAAAAGGGAATCCGCTTGCAGACATCGGTCAGGTAGAACAACCCTCGCTGGTGCAGCAGCCGGTTGCCATCCCATTCGGACTCCGGTCGTTTCACCTTGGATACCAGGTGCTCGCGGTAAAACGGCGCGAAGATGCGCATCCGCACGACCCAGTGATTCCACAACTTGCGCGCACCCATGCGCTCCCAGGGCGAACCGCCCGAATCCGCGATCTCACGCGCCTTCCGTTTGACCTTGGCCGCATCCAGCCCCAAGATCTTGACGATATCCTTCAAAAAGAAAATCCCGTCGTAGTTCAGCACCTCTTCCCGCGACCAGCCCTTCGGCGATTGCACCAAGGACATTTCATCCTCGTGAAATACTTTGTCTTTTTCCACGGGCATCGGGCACCCCCTTACAGTTGAATAAAAAGTCGTTTAACCCCCAAAGCCTTATAAATACCACGCCAAATTAAAACACAACCCAAACGCAAATCTCAAACAAACTTGTCAATAATTTCCTGTATTTGGAACGCAAAAAATACCCCGCGGCACACTTTCTTTTTTTTATTCCCGACTAAAGTACTGTACATATTTTATCGTTGTTTTGATACTTACTTTCCACTAAGATACACATCATGCGGAGACCACATGGCCGACCAATGAAGTACAACAAAATTATCGAGAAACTGGTAGAGGACGAGTTATACACGCCCGCCACCATCGCCGCCCTGGGAGAAGCGCTCGGTATGGTCGATACCAGTGATCCCGAAAAACGCAAGCGGGACCGCCAACGAATTCGCATCGCCTTGGGCCGTTTTTCCAACAATCACAATTTTCCCGACGAGGGCGACGGCATCGTCACACTGAAGGGTCAGGCGCCCACCCCGGGTTGGTTCGGTTGGCGCTGGAAGGCCGCACTTCACGAATGAAGCGCGTACCTTCACACAATTAGGGCTCCGACTCTCCCCCGGTCTCCTCGCGCAGGGCGGCCAAGGCCTGGACGAGATTGGATTTCGGACGATGGGGGTCCACAGCCAGGAACGTCTGAATCCAGGGAGCCTTGCCCGCCTTCTGGAAAAACTTGATGTGGAACGGCATGTAATTGACCGACAACATCTTTTTGGCCATGCCTGAATCGATCATCCACAAATCCAAGCCGTTGGTGTTGATCGAGCCGGTTTTCAGCTTCTGGCGCTGGTGCTGGATCAGCACGAAGGGGCCCACCTGACACTGGGTGTGGACCAGCCCGGTTTCGGGATCGCGGTGCTGAGTCCCCACTTCGATAAGCAGGGATTTCCCTTTTTCGATCAACCGATTGACCAGGTCGCGCTCTTGTTCCTCGTTCAGCAGCACAGGCCCGCTCCGTGAAAAAAATGAAAGGACGAAGATTGGGAAGTATTGTACCGCAAGCGGCTGGTCCCCCTCAAAAAGTCCACCTGGACCGGGGGAATTGGGTTCCATGGATTGATCCTCCCCCAAAAGGTTGGTAAGTTCCTTTCACGACCGTCCCCCTCCTTGGTGCTTCCCCCAACGCTTTCCGACACGAGTGCCGTATGCCGCCGACCTTCGACCTCCAAACCCTACTCATCGCGGTCACCGTAATCGCCGTCCTGGTGCTGGCCCTGCGCTTTCTGGGGCAACTCCTGATCCGGTTCATCAAGGTCTGGCTCGGCACGCTGTTGATCGTCTCGATCCTGCTGTTGGCCTATTATTTTCTGTCGCCGGGATTGGCTTGATCGGCGCGTCTGCCACGAATGCCGGCAGGCCAACGGATTCGGCCCCCATTCCCAATCCCCGTTCGTTGGGAGCGGGTACGGTAGCGTTCATTCTAAATCAGCGGTTTTTTGAACGGGGTCCCTCGAGCCGGCAGATTCTCAAGCCAAACCGGCTTCAGCAGTCAGGCCTCAGCCAATTACCTATGAACAATCATCTTCCCGATACCTGACACCTGACGCCTGACACCCTGCCCTTCCAGCCGGATCGTTTGGGTCGTTGCGCTGATTTCGTTTCTGGATGGGCACTACATTGGGCACTATATAATGAAAGCAGTCCGCGGTCGCCCTTGGCGTTCGGCTCCGGCGCGTGCTTCGCAGGCCGGCCTTCGCGGCGTTTCCAATCACCGAACCGGGCGAGGCCCCACGGGAGGCATCATGGATGAGGCTCGACTCTACCTCGGCGCGACCATCATGTTGGTGGAAGACGACATCGAATTGGCCGAAATGATTCAATCGCGCCTCGAGCAGGAGGGCTTCAAGGTCGTCCACGAAGAAAACGGCCTGTTGGCCGCGACCCGCATCCAAACCCTGCAACCGCATCTGGTCATTCTCGACCTGATGCTGCCAGGGCTCGACGGCTTCGGCGTTTGCCGCGAGGTCCGCCCCCATTACCACGGGCCGATCCTGATGTTGACGGCGCGCGGCGACGATCCCGACCAAATCGAGGGCCTGCAGTCCGGTGCCGACGACTACGTCGCCAAACCGGTTCACCCCAAAGTGCTGATCGCCCGCATCGAGGCGCTGTTGCGCCGCTACGACCAACACGGGCCCGTGCCCTCGCGCCGCATCGAACACGGCCCGCTGGCCATGGACGCCACCCAACGAGAGGTGACCATGGGCGGCCACAAAATCGATCTGACCACCGCGGAGTTCGACCTCCTGTGGTACCTCTCCGAACGGCCAGGCCAGGTGCTGAGCCGTGATCAAATCTACCGCGAACTCTACGACACCAAATACGACGGCTACGATCGCGCGGTCGATGTCTACGTGTCGCGCATTCGGGCCAAGATCGGCGGGAAGGACGAAGAGCGCGTCGTTCTCAAGACCGTGCGCGGCGTCGGCTATCTGTTGGCGGTAAAGGAGTCCGCTTCATGACCCGCCTGTTCGTTCGGATCTACTTCGGCATCGCCCTGGTACTGCTCCTGGTGGGCCTTTCACTGACCGCCCTGGTGCGGTACGAACTCCAGGGCAAGGTTCGCCATCGCACCGAAGAACTGGTGATGCCGATGGTCGACAGAGCCCGGCACCGGCTATCCGAGCTGGGCGACGATCCGGTCGATCGCTGGATGGCCATCGAGGGATTGGGCCACCCGCGACGCTTCCCTACCGACCTGATGTCGACGGACAACCTGGAACTGAGCACCAGCGAACGGGAACGATTCGACGAAGGCGGGTTGGTGTTTCAAATCAAGGACGGCGAGCGTTGGATCCTGGCGAGGCTGTCGGACAAGGAAGTCATGGTGATCGGCCCGCTGCGCCCGCCACCCGGGCGACCGCACCTGTTGCCCTTCGATCCCGCGCTGGCGATGGCCTTGCTCCTGACCCTGGTGGGCGCGACCACCTACCTGCTGTTGCGACCGCTGGAACGCCGCATTCGCTTGCTGGCCCAAGCCGCGGAAGATTTCGGCAACGGAAAATGGGAGGCGCGGGCCCAGGCCGATGACAAGGACGCCCTGGGCGACCTGGCCCGAACCTTCAACTCGATGGCCGAACGCATCGTGGCCATGATCCTGAATCAAAAAGAATTGCTCCGCGCCGTCTCTCACGAGCTGCGCACGCCGCTCTCGCGCCTGATATTCGCTACCGACGAGGCGCTGGAAAACGAGCTGCCGGAAGACAAGAACCGTCACCTGCGACGCATCGAGCGAAACCTGGGTGAAATGAACGAATTGATCCACGAGTTGCTCACCTGGAATCGCCTCGAGAACGAAGACCTCACCGAACAACGCCAACCGGTCCACCTGGCCCCGTTGTTCTCTGAATTCGAGGCCCTGGCCCACGATCTGCGCTCCGAGGTCGACATCCATTTCGACGGCGGCGAAAGCAGGCTTCAGGCATCGCCGCGCTACTTCAAACGGGCCCTGGTCAATTTGGTGACCAATGCCGTCCGTCACACCGAACACGCCGTCTGGGTCCACTGCCACGTCAGCGACGGGCATTGGATGATTTCCGTCGACGACGACGGTCCCGGTATCCCGCCCAAGGATCGAGAACGCATCTTCGAGCCCTTCGTGCGTCTGGACACCAGCCGTACCGCACGCCTCGGCGGCACCGGCCTGGGCCTCTCGATCGTGCAGCGCATCATGATGCGCCATCACGGCACCGTTCTGGTGGAAGACAGCCCCAAGGGTGGCGCCCGATTCACGCTGATGTTGCCGATGACCCAACCGGAAGCGGAGACCGAGGCCCGCCAACCCGCCATGGCCGGCGACTCAGTCCAGTAGGGCCATCAGCGTCTCGCGATCCAGGTTCGCCATCAACTTGTCCGGATCCTCCCACAGACCGTCGGCAATCAACTTCTTGCTCTTTTGGAGGTGGAGGATTTTTTCCTCGATGGTGCCCTCGGAGATCAACTTGTAGCTGAACACCTTTTGCGTCTGGCCGATGCGGTAGGCACGGTCGGTGGCCTGGGCCTCCACCATCGGGTTCCACCAGGGATCCAGGTGGTAGACGTAGGAGGCACGCGTCAACGTCAGGCCGGTGCCGCCCGCCTTGAGGCTGATCAGAAAGATCGGGGCCTCGCCGGCCTGGAAGCGGGTCACCAACTCCTGGCGGTTGCGGGTCTGTCCATCCAGGTAGAAATGGGGAAGCTCGGCCTCCTCCAACTCGTAACGCAGCAATTTGAGCAACTTGGTGAACTGGCTGAAGACCAGGATCCCGTGGCCCCCGGCGGTCACTTCGCGCAGGTTCTCCAGGATGAAGTCGAACTTGTTGGAGGGCGTGTTCAGGTAGGTATCGTCCAAAAGGCCCGGGTGACAGCAGATCTGACGCAATCGCAGCAACCGGCTCAGCAACGACATCGCATTGATGTTCTGTTCTCGCAGGGCTTTGCGTGATTTGACCAGGACGTCGCCGTACAGCTTGGCCTGTTGCTCGTTGAGCGGAAGTTTGAGGGTGATTTCCTGTTTTTCCGGGAGGTCTTTTTCCACCTCGCTCTTGAGCCGGCGCTTGAGGAAGGGAGCGACCTTGACCTTGAGGGCGGTGTAGGCGGGTGTGCCCGGCAAGGTGATGGCCTTGACCTCGTCAACCTCGCCCAGGTAACCGGGTGCCAGGAACTGAAAGATGGACCACAGCTCCGTCAGGCGGTTTTCGACGGGGGTGCCCGTCAGGCACACGCTGTGGTCGGTCCACAGCTCGCAAATGGCCTGCGTGGTTTGGGTCTCGGGGTTTTTGATGGCCTGGGCCTCGTCGAGGACCACCACTTGAAAATGGACGTCGTAGAGCATGTCGATATCGCGGAGCACGGTGCCGTAGGTGGACACGATCAGGTCGGCCTTCTGGAGTTTTTCGGCTTGTCGGGCGCGGTTCGGGCCATGGTGGACCAGCACGCGCCGATCGGGCGAGAACCGCGCGGACTCGTTGGCCCAGTTCCAAATCACGGAGGTGGGAGCCACGACGAGTTGGGGTCGCCCTTCCTCGCGGATCGTCTCCAGGTAGGCCAGGGTCTGAATCGTCTTACCGAGACCCATGTCATCGGCGAGCAAGGAGGGCTCTCCACGCGAGCTGTTGGCCAACAGCCAGTTGACGCCCTCGACCTGATAGTCCCGCAAAGTCCGGTGCCATCGCTCGTGCAACTCGGGAATGGGTGTATCCACCTCCGCCGGACGCCGCTCGCGAGCCGCCAACAGGCGTTGAAGCAACGATTGTTGCGCCTTGGTCTCGTCGTGCATCGAGCGCACACCTTCCAAGATGCGCTCGTTTTCCAAAAGCGTGTCGGTGTCGACGTTGAGCCAACGACCGTCCATGAGCCGGATGCCGCGCCGGCCGTGGGACAGGCTTCCCATCAGGCTGCCGTGGGAGAACATTTCGTCGCCGATGCGATAACTCGGCGCCAAGGAGCCCTGACTCCACATGACTTCCATATCCGTGGGTTCCAAGCCGAACCAACGCTCGGCTTCTTGGCGCTCGACGCGAATGTGCTCGGGGAACCTGGTGTTTTCGAGAAATGCATGGGCCTGATTGTCGCGAATCCGGAAGCCGGCCTTGCGCCACGGAGCCGGAACCCGACGAAACGTTTGGCCGATCTGGGCCATGGCACCAGGACCGATCTCGAGCAAGGCCGTACCTTCCTCGTCGTGAACGATTTGGCGCGGCTTTTCCAAATCCTGCAGCGGGAAGAACCGCCCTTCGTGCCAAAACCCCGCACGACCGATGAGGTCGCCCTGTCGATGATCGAGGTGCAGACCCAGGTTCTCGATCGCATGGACGGCGATCGGTTTGGGCGTGGTCCACACCACGCCGTGCTTCATCCGAATCAAATCGGAAAAAGTTTCGGGGCTGGCCGGCAGGGACCCGCCCTCCTGGCCCATGAACCGCTGAAGGTCCGGCATGTACTCACTGAAACCGAGAATGCGGTCGCTCGCAATGAAAAACCCGGGTCGGCCCGGAATGCAGAGGTGTTCGGCCTCCGGCGCATCCAGGGAAAAACGCCACAGTATTTGCTGCTCGGCGACGGCGACCTCCACCTCGGGCGGCGGCTGGGACATGTGTTCCCGTTCGAAGGGTGTTTCGGCGCCCTCCGGAAATAGCTCGGCCTTGGCCATCGCTGCCAGAATGGGTGCCGCATCCATCCGCGCGATGCGAATCTCGCCCTCTTCGGCCTCGCCCAAATCCTCCAACAACTCGACCGTTCGTTTGTCCAGCCCGAGGACTCCGCCCTCGCGCCGAAGGAAATGGGAGGGCGCGTTCACGAACCGGCCGGTGGACAGACTCAGGATGCGAAGGCGCAGATAGGGATCGGCGGGGTCCCCGACCACCCCGAGGATCAGGCGAAAGCCGATGCGCGGCAAATCATCGCCGACGGGCTTGGCGACCGTTTTGAACACGGGTTTGTAGCCCGCGTGGTGCAGGGCCAGAATGGCGCTGTGCAGACACCACTGGTTCTTTCCGTGTTGCCGGCACTCGACCATGAAGCGCGAGCCGCGGCGGGTGATGCGGGCGAAAGACGGCCGTTCGGTACTGGGTGGCGCCGGCTTGACCACGGCCTCGATCCGACCACGGGCGTCGTACCGATAACTTTGAATCGAATCCAAATCGACCGCATTTTTGGCGGCATTCAAGATGTCGGCATCTACCAGCGTTTCCAGTTCGGATTCACTGATGATCTTGGCATTCATGGCGATCCCCTTGGAACAGGCGATGAGAGATAGAGCGGTGCGTTCGGCAGGGCGAGCGATCACCCGTGCACGAACCCAAGGCGACCCCGACCTCCTTGGAGGTGAGCGGCTCGGGCACCCCTCCTTCGATGTCGTACCGAAGGTGATGTCACGACGGCGATCCCACCCCGAAAGGGTGTGGGAGTCCGCATCATAACGCCGGCCAGGCGGCCTTGGCCAGGATCATTTGGAGGGGGGCCGGGGAAGTGGACCGAGATCACCGCCCGGCGAAAGGCCGACTCGATTGACGAAATCGACCCGAGCCCAGTCCCGCGCCACGCCGATCTTGGTCACGCTGTTGTAGTCGAGCTGAAAACGGGCCGCGATGTGGGGAGCCAAACCCGCGAGCACGGCGAGCAGGGCCTTGATCACGCCGGCGTGGGTGAAGATCACGACGGGCTGCGCAGATTCCGGCCGAAGCCGGTCGCCCCAAAACTCTCGAACGCGTTCGATCACCTCGAAAAAGGATTCTCCATCCGGAGGACGGTACGCCACGATGTCGGCGACCCATGCATCGACTTCCGCGCGCGGGATGGCACGCCACAGCCGGTTTTCCCAAGAACCGAAATCCATCTCGCGAAGCCGGGCATCGCGTGGGGCTTGGGACTCGTAGAGGTCGGCCATTTGGGTACAGCGCCCCAAGGGACTGGTCCAGACCTGCGCGTCGCCGGACTCGGGCAACAGCGAAAGCGCGGCACGCGCACCTTTCTGCCATTCGGGAATCAGCGGAACGTCGCTGCTTCCATAGCAGTGGGAACCTTTTGTATGAACCGGAGGGTGACGAACGAGGAAGATTTCCATCTTCGACTCCAGGGTGAAGGGTCACTGCGACGACCTTAATGAATTTCGGTTCGTTTTTGAAGTGGGAAGTCCCTCCCGGCGTGACGCGGAATCCGTGACCAGCACAATGCGGCTCGACGCCGTTTCCTCCGCGACCTCTCTTGAAACGACTCTGCCCGGAGTTCTCGAATGCCGAGGGATTCGTCGTGCCAGGTAGGTTCATCCGCCGGATGAACTAGTCGAAGTAATCCAGGCTTCGAAAGATCGAATCGTAAAAGAGCGAAGCAGAGAAGTCCGGCCTCTGGATCTCTCGATGATCGATTTCGATCTTTGCTCAACCTACAGGCTTTACGTCTCTTGCGCGCGTGCAGGCTCTCCGAATCGGCTCACTTCGCGTTTTTTCTTTTCCGAAATCGAGCGGGCTTGCCCCTCGTCCGCGACCTTGTTATGCAACAAACTATGTAAAACTCGAAGATAAAGCCAAAAACCTAAAAATGCGGTTGTGCGGGAAGTTCGTCAATAAATGTCGGCACAGCGGGCCAACCTACCGCCATCGCAACCCTCTCCATGAGGCGGGTACTCCTGAATTATGAGCTTCGACTACTGGTGACACAGCTTGCCGACGTCCACGCTTCGCTCTTGTGACAACTGGCTTTTTGCGGCTTGCGTCACTTCGAAATGTCGGCCCAGCGGGCCAACCTACCGGGCACGACGCCCCTTTCGTAAATGCGGGAACTCCCAAGAGATTCGCTTCGATTAGTTTCTGATCTGAAACCCAGGCCCCCGGCCTAGGCGGAGGCTCCGTAGTAAAAATCCGAAGTTACCGCCGCTCAGGATAAAAAAGCAAGCAGACCCAGGTAGGTGGCCACCTCGCCGATCTGCTGGATCGCACCGAGGCAGTCGCCGGTGTACCCACCGATCTCGCGTCGAAACCGCAGGTACAGGCAGATACTGACCAACGCGACCACCGCAAGCGGCATCACCACCAGAGGCAGAGGTAGCAGTGCGAGGGGCAGACTCCCCCAAAGCACCGCCAACCCGAGCCCGAACGTGGAAAGGCCGGTGGCCATCGGCTTGACCTTGCTGGTCAGGTCGGCGCGGGCATAGCTTCCGCGGTAGATGATCAAAACCGGCCCGAGCCGGCTTGCGGCATGAGCCACGATCAGGGCGACCGCCACCCGGCTCGGTTCGCCCAGATGGGCCAGGGCCGTCACCTTGAGTCCCAGGACCAAACCAAGCCCGAGCGCGCCGAACGTACCCAACCGCGAATCCTTCATGATCTCGAGAATACGGTCGCGCCCCCAACCGCCTCCGAAACCATCGCACACATCGGCCAAACCATCCTCGTGGAACCCGCCCGTGAGCAGCACCGTGGCGACCACCGACAGCAGGACCGCGATCCAGGTCGGCCAAACCAGGGCGGCCAGCCAGAAAACGGCCGCCCCCACCGCCCCGACCAGAATGCCCACCAGAGGGAAGTAGGCCGCGGACTGGTTGAGGAAGACCTCGGAATAGCGAACCCATCGCGGAACCGGAATTCGCGTGAAAAACATGAGGGCGTTGAAGAACACGTGGCCCTGTTCCGCCAGTCGAAACGGCGGGCAGGCGCGCGACGCGGCGAATGCTCGCTCGGTCGCGGCGGGCCGGTCCTCATTCATCGGCGCGGCTCACGCCGGCATCGTCGAACGAGGCCATGTCGCTCATGAAGGCGCAGGCCGCCCGCAAGATCGGAATCGCAAGCGCCGCCCCGGTGCCTTCACCCAGGCGCATATCCAACTGAAGCAGAGACTTGCGATCCAGAAAACGAAGCATGTCGCGGTGGCCGCGCTCGTTGGAGCAATGCCCGAAAAAGCAATAATCCAGGACAGGGGGAGATATTTTCTGGGCGACCAACAGGGCCGCGGTCACGATGAAGCCGTCGACCACGATGCTCATGCCGAGGCGGGCCGCAGCCAGCATGCCACCGCAAATCATGGCCAGTTCGAAGCCGCCGTACTGCTGCAGCGCGGCCAGCGGCGTCCGGCAGTGAGGCACGCGGGCGGCAGCCTGTTCCAAGATCGCCAATTTGCGGGCCACACCGGATTCGTCCAAGCCGGTGCCGCGCCCCACGCAGGATTCCAAGGGCAGACCCGTCATGAGGTGCATCAATACGGCCGCGGACGAGGTGTTGCCGATCCCCATTTCGCCGAAACCCACCGTGTTGCAACCGTCCTCGGCGAGCGTTTCCACCAGGTGTTCGCCAGTGGCCAGGGCCGTCTCGCACTGTTCGAGCGTCATCGCCGGCGCCACCAAAAAGTTGGCGGTACCCATGGCGATCTTGCGATCGATGAGATTTGGGTGCGACGGCACATCTCCAGCGATCCCGGCATCGACGATTTTCAGATCGATACCGTGCAGTCGGGCGAACACGTTGATCGCGGCTCCACCGGAGATGAAATTGAGCACCATCTGGCGAGTGACCGCGGAGGGATAGGAACTGACTCCTTCGGCGGTGATGCCGTGGTCTCCGGCGAAGACCAGCCAACTGGGCCGAACGATTCGGGGCTTCATCTTCCCTTGAATGAGCGCCAGTTGCAGGGCCGCGGATTCGAGCATGCCCAGTGAACCGATGGGTTTGGTTTTGTTGTCGATGAAATGCCGCACTTCGCGCTCCCGATCGCGCGAGACGGGCGGAACGGACCACCGCATGGCAGCTCCTTGAAGGGAAAAATCGGTAACGAACAAGCATCCGGAAGCGCGCCGATTCGCCGAGGCCCGAACGCCCGGGGCCCAAAAGATCGGATCCCGAATGGTCGGACTAAGCATCACGCTTCAACAATAATTCTATTTCCAGGCGCTTAGATAACAACTACCACCAGCGAACAGCTCCTGTCCAGTGGGCTCGTGTCGCAAAAACGGAGATCACCCAAAGCCGGATAAGCTCCCACGATTCCATATCAATTAGAGATCGCAAGACAGGAATCTTAACAGATCGAGCGCCGACGTATGAAAAAACTGGATCGGGTGCTTTCCCATGAAGCGCCGATCACGGCTTCGGACAGGTTCCCTCCTCTCCCGCCGAACCTTATTTCACCTCGTGAAACTTGGTAATCACGAGGAATCTGTGATTACAATTGACGTATACCTACCACTGGAAATCAGTTCAAGGAGCGTCAAAACTCATTGCAATACCGTGTGCTTGTCTACATCGCCTTTTTGATATGGACGGGTTTCTGTTTTGCCGGCAATCCACATCCAGCGGTCGAACAGGTAAAGACCCCGAACATCTTGATTCTCTCCGTCGACACCCTTCGGAGCGACCGGCTCTCGGCCTACGGCTACGAGCGCCCCACGTCGCCGAACATCGACCGCCTGTTGGCCCGCGGCCTGCGGTTCGAGCGGGCGCGCACGGTGGAGCCGCTCACGGCCCCGGCCTGCATTTCGATGCTGACGGCGCTCTATCCCCACGAGCACGGCAGCTCTCGCAACGGCGTCCCGATGTTGCCGGACCTGTCATCGCTGCCGAAACTGCTGCGAGCCCAGGGGTACGCCACCGCCGCCTTCGTCAGCAATTGGACCCTGCGCACCAAGTTGACGGGTCTGGGCGAACATTTCGACCACTACGGGGAAGTGTTCACGCGGAAACGCTGGTTCGGCATGTTGTTGAGCGAGGCCACCGCGGAAGACATCTCCGAAAACGCTGCGACCTGGCTGAACCATCGCGATCGCGAAAAGCCGTTTTTGCTGTGGGCCCATTACAGCGAGCCCCACGCGCCCTATCGTTTCCACCGCAAGTTCGCCGGCCGCCTGGGCATTCCCAAACAGGAGAAGGCCACCCAATCGGATCGCTACGATACCGAAATCGCCTTCACCGACCATCAAATCCAGTTGCTGTTGGATCGCCTGGAAGAAGAAGGTGTGATCGACGACACGTTGATCGTGTTTCTCTCCGACCACGGCGAGAGCCTCGGCGAGCATCGATACTGGGGTCACGGCCGCAACCTCTACGAACCCTGCCTGCGCATTCCCATGGGCCTGATCTGGCCGGGGGTCATCGAGCCGGGAACCGTGTATCGGGCGCCGGCGATGAACCTGGACATCCCGCCGACCCTGTTGGGTTTGATGAACATGCCCATCCCCCACCATTACCGCGGTTTCGATTGGAGCGCCGTCATTCGCGGCAACAGCCCACCGCCGACCACACGCACGACCTACCACCAGGCCCATCGCGGTGCGGTCCAGTCGCTGAAGGCGGCCGAACGCGGCAGGCGACGCGGCCTGTTGGAAGTGGGCATTCTGTCCGGCGGCGTCAAGGAAAGCCTGCGGGTCCGCAGCCAAACCCTGCGGCTGTTCGACCTCGAGAACGATGCCGCGGAGTTGGCCAATCTGGCACCACGCAAGTCCAAGCCTTCCAAAGCGTTGGAGACATGGGCCCTCGAAGTGGAGCGCGGCTTGAACCAGGCGAGTGAGAACGATCTCCACCTCGCCGACGAGGATCTGGAGATGCTGCGATCGCTGGGTTATATCGACTGATCGGCCGTGGGTCCGGCCCGACTCGATCGGGATCGCAAAGAGCGCATCCAGCAAGGATTTTTGATGCGGTCGACCACCGGTGCGGCCGGTGTCCCGCCGCCCCGCATGCCGAGACCCTTCCGCAAAGGGGTCCAAAAAGCTTTGATTTATGGCCGTTTACGTTGGGCCACCCGCGCTTGTGTAAAGCTTGACAGTCAAAAAATTCCAAACCTATAATCCTTCAGTGCAAAATGGCACGAGGTTTTCAAACATGACAGATGCCATCATGGTCATTACGACCGTCGGTTCAGAACAGCAAGCGATCACCATTGCCGAAGAGTTGATTCAACAGGAACTCGTCGCTTGCGTGAACATCTTGCCGACCATGCGCTCGATCTACCGCTTCAAGGGTAAGGTTTTCGACGATGAGGAAAACATGCTCATCCTCAAAACCACCCGCGACCTGTTTACCGATGTCTCGGCGGTCATCTCGCAGCTCCATACCTACGAAGTTCCCGAAATCGTGGCCTTTTCCGTGGAACATTGCAAAGACGAATTCCTCGACTGGATTCGCCAAAACGTTCGCAAAACCGGTCGCTAGTCCCGTCGAGAGCCATTTTGTGGCATGGCTCACCAGGCCCAGGCGCCTCCATCATTGAGTCTACATTCTCGTATGATCGTCACTGATTTCGTGTTACTCTTTCGCCAAATTTGGGTCCGCTGCCGGATGCGCTTTCCGTTCATGTTTCCCAAGCCTCGGAGGGCTTTGGTTTTGGATTACAAGATCAAAGAAGAGTTGTCGCCATGAACGGTCCTACCAAACTTACCCTGCTGCGCATCGCGCTGATCCCCTTCATCTTGATTTTCAGCTACATGGATTCCCCCTGGAATAGCTGGGTGTCCTTGGCCATTTTCCTGATCGCCTCGTTGACCGACTGGTTGGACGGCTACCTGGCCCGCAAAAACAATCAGATCACCATGCTCGGCAAACTCTTGGATCCCCTCGCCGACAAGCTCCTGGTGCTGACCGCCTTCCTGGTGATTCTCGAGCACCGGTTCGTGCCGGCCTGGTTGGTGATTTTCATGATCGGCCGCGAAATGGCCATCACCGGGTTGCGGGCCTTTCTCGCCGCCGAGCGGATCGTGCTGGCGGCCGGGCAGACGGGAAAATGGAAGATGACGTTTCAGGTCATTGCATTGTCATTTTTGTTTGTCGGTGGTGTGTCCGATATTTTCTTGAAGATCGGTTTGTATGCCGCCTATGCGGCGTTGTTACTCTCCTTGGTTTCCGCCTACCTATACGTGGCCAAATTTTGGGCACTTCTCGGTGAGAAGATCATGGCCGAACAAAACCAAAAGGGATCTCAGAAACATGGCCAAAGCGACCGATAAAACCCGACCCCACAAATTGCGCAAATTCTTTCTGACGGGACTTCTGTTTCTGTTCCCGATCGGTGTGACCTATTGGGTCCTCAGCATCCTCATCAGCAAGACCCAGGGATATGCCCGTCCCTTCGTCGAGCGGTTTCTGCAATTTTTCGTCGTGGGTTTCGAAGTGCCGAGCTGGCTCGTCACTTTCGTTTCCCTGATCCTGGTCCTGGTTTTCACCATCCTCGTGGGCTGGCTCGCCAGCTTCTATTTCGGCAAGAAATTCCTGGATCTCATCGACAAACTCATGCTCCGCCTGCCCGTGGTGCGCAGCGTCTACGGCGGCACCAAGCAAATCATCGACGCCCTCTCGTTCCAGCGGACGGCCGGATCGTTCAAGAAAGTCGTCATGCTCGAATACCCCAAGAAGGGGACCTGGGCCATGGGGTTCATCACCAACGAAAACCTGCCGGCCGCCAAGAACCTGTTCGGCCAGCCCATGGTCAGCGTCTTCATGCCCAGTACGCCCAACCCGACCACCGGCTTTCTGCTGTATTACGACCCCCGCGAGCTGTGGGTCCTGGACCTGAGTGTGGAAGAAGCCGTCAAATTGATCGTCAGTGCCGGTTTGGTCCTGCCGCAGGGACTTCGCAAAACACCCTACCCCATCGCCGAGGAACTGATCGAGCTCCATCCCGACCTGGTGAAGCCCGCAAATCCGGAGCCGGCGGTATCCGCGGATCCAGAGCGCGCGGATGCGGCGTCCGCGGACAGGGTGTCCGAGCTCACCTCGAAATGAGGGACGCACCTCCCCGCACCCCAATCAAGGACACGAAGTAGCATTGCCCGATATCCAAAGTCACACCGAGCCGAAGGCTGCCCGAAAAGCCAAACCCCGATGGGGCATTTGGCTTCAGTTCATCCTGGTGGCGCTGTGTCTCGGCTACGTCATCCGCAATGTTCTGGAACTGGGACCCATGCGCGTGTGGGAAACGGCCCGCCAGGCCGATTCGACCTGGCTGGCGCTCTCGCTGCTGCCCTTGGTGGGGCGCTTCCTGGTCTGGGCGGTCAAGTGGTTTCTCATGCTGCGGCGCGAGCACCGGTTCGTGTGGTCCGACATCTTTCACCTCATCATGGTGAACAACTTCCTGAATCTGGTGACCCCTTCGGCCAAGCTCGCCGGCGGCCTGTTCCGCGGCTTCTACCTTGCCAAGACCTGTGACTGGCCCATGCGCCGCGCCTATGGCTGGACCCTGGCCGACCAAATCTCCATGCTGCTGGGGAACCTGTTCCTGTTCGGGATCTTGGCACTGTGGTCGGGCCTGTTTTTGGATGTGAAGCTGGCGGGCGGCACCTTGCCCATCCTGGGTGGGCTGTTGCTCATGGGTCTGGCGGCGCTGGTCTGGGGACGCGCCCATTTGTGGCGCGGCATCAGCAGGCCGCACATCCAGGCGAAACTGGATCGTTGGGTGCCCAACCGGTTCCTGCTGGAGTCCAATGGTGAGACGCGCCAGTGGCTGGCTCCCCTTTTGGGCCCGTTGCTGACCTCGGGAACCCGCGGTCAATGGTTCCGAGTGGAAATCTTTCTGTCCGCCTGCTCTTTCGCGATGTTGTGTCTCTCCAACGCATTGGTGTTGAAGTCCCTGGGGATCACCAGCGCGATCCCGCTCGTCGCGGTCATTCTCATGCTGGCCTATTTCGGAGGCACCATCGTGGGTGTCATGGGCGGCATCGGGGTCACCGAAGTATTCCTGATGACCCTCTACCCCTTGGCGGGCATTCCCGAGACGGCCGCCGCCGCGGGCGCGCTGCTGCACCGCGCCTCGTTTTACCTGATCACCCTGTCGATCGGTAGCGTGTCGTTTTGGATGAAGGGCCGGGCGCTGAAGGCCGCCATCCGGAGCCAGAAGGCGGTCGCCTGAGCCCATCGAAGCGATTCGGGCAGGAATTCCCGCATGTTTTGGGAGGCGTCGTGCTGTGGGTAGGGCACGGCCGGTAGGGCACGGCCGGTAGGGCACGGCCGGTAGGGCCGCTGGCCCGACATTTCGAAGCGACTAACCCAGGAGTTCCCGCATGTAGAGAGTGCCGTGATGGCGGTAAGTTGGGCCGCTGGCCCGACCCTTCGAAGCGACTAACCCAGGAGTTCCCGCATGTAGAGAGTGCCGTGATGGCGGTAAGTTGGGCCGCTGGCCCGACATTTCGAAGCGACTCCGTGACAAGTTTGCACACACCTCGAGCGCGGAGCTCATTTTTTCCGATTCACCCGACGATCGAAGGCGAAGGTTCACAGGACCCGCATTTAGTGAGAGCCGCAGCGCTTGTAGGTGGAGCAGCTTGCTCCACCAATCGAAGCTCACCATTTTGGAGTACCCGTATCCCCCAGAGTGTCGTAGGTCAGGGCCCGCACGGTCGCTGGGCCGACTTTTTCAAGCGACTCGGCAACAATTTTGTGCCCCCCTTAGGAGCGAAGCCCCTGTATTCGCTTGGCAGACCCCCATCGAAGTGTGTCCGTAGGAAGAGCCCGTGGGAAATCAGGCCAGTCGGGTCATCAGTTCGCTTTACCGACCTTGATTAATCCGCCGACGCGGAAGCGGGCTCGCAACGATGTCGCGTACCCACCAGGGAAACACGGCTATTGAAAACGTCTCTTTCGGCATACGTGGTTCTCTGGCTCGCCATACTTCGACTAACACAGGGGACGGGCAGAACACGCTTCGCTCACCTGCGTAATCACCTGTGGCATCTTGGGTTGCTTCGATTGGTGGAGCAGGCTGCTCCACCTACAGGCCCAACGCCACCCTCGGGTTACGGGTTTTTCGTACCGCCGTCTTCGATGAACGCGGATATGCCGAGGTCCACGCTTCGCTCTTGTGACAACTGGCTTTTTGCGGCTTCCGTCACTTCGAAATGTCGGCCCAGCGGGCCAACCTACCGCCATGGCAACCCTCTCCATGAGGCGGGTACTCCAAAATGACGACCTTCGTTTGGTGGAGCAGCTTGCTCCCCCTCCTCGTAACGAGCGGGAACTCCTCGCATGAATCAGGGCATAAAAAAACCGGCTCTCGTGGGAGAGCCGGTTTTTTTGTTGGTTCGAACTGCGGTGATTACTCGCTGCCACCACCACTTTGCGAAAAGGCGTTGGTGTAGGGAACCACCCGGTCACCCACGTGGATATCGGTGACACCTTCGATGATTTTGACCACGGTCGACTTGGGACCCGTTTTCAGTGCGACAGCCTGTCCCAGGTACAACTCGGGGAGGATGATGCCGGCCCGGTTGTTGTTGGAGGGATTGTCGCGGAAAATGACGAAGAGATCGCCAGGCGCCACGTTTTCCTCGATGCCCAGGTCCACGTTGGCCAGATGACCTTTACCGAAGGACATGACGTCATCCTCGGAAATGATGATCCGACCCGAATCGTCGACGTTGATGCCCTGGTAGCGATCGATGACAGGTAATTCGGTGATCAGCGGGATGGGTTCCTGCTCGTAAGGCACCAGGAAATCACCGATCTTGGCCTCGCTACAACCGTCGATCACGATGGCCGTGCAGCTAGATCCCTGAACCGCCAGAACCTTGGCTCGACCGACCTGATCCACGGCCATGCCGAGGAACTTGCCGCCGAAGCGCTTGCCGGGATCGGTCACCGGCCGCAGAACGCGACGCAGGCTGTAGATTTGACCGGCCTTCACGCCGAAGTCCTGACCCTTGTTCAAGTAGATGATGTCATCGGTACCGTAGTAGCGGATGGTGCGGTTTTCGCCGCCCATCACCTGAAAATCGAACGGCAATTTTTCGTTACGCGATCCCATCGGGTAGAGATAGGTGGAACACTCCATGTCCGAGCGGTCACCGGCCGGGAGGATCACGAACTCGCTGGAATCGTCGAGGAAACTGGTTTCCTCGGAGCGGTCGGAAACGGAATCGCCATCGTCCTCGGAAGCCTCGGCGAATTCCTCCATTTCGGTGAACTCGCCGGACGTGCCGTCGCCATCGTCGGTGGTGTCGGAGATCGACTCATCGGTCACCACGACACCGATATCCAGGAAAACGGGATCGCCGGGGTAAATCAGATCGGGGTCTTTAATGTAGGTGTTGGCCTGATAGAGTTGGGGCCAAAGAAGCGGATCATTGAGGTAACGCGCGGCCAGATCCCACAGGGTGTCGCCATCCTGAATGATATGGTACTTGGTTCCCTCGGGGATTTGTTTGGGATAGTCATATGGAGACCAGTGGTCTTCCACCTGAATCTGAGCCCACGCGGTCATGGCTCCTAGGAAGAAGCACAACAGCATTCCTCGTCTCAAATACCCCATGATCATCCGAAGCTCCTTGAATTTGAATAAAGCTAGTAATTTTAACCACAGCATAAAATCTAGCCCTGGGGATGTCAAGTCGTTGAGAGCAAATGCCTAACGAATCATCCAAGACAACATTTTTCGCCTCGTGGGTACGCAAAAGCTAACCCTGTTATCGGTAGCATTTCCCAAAACAATATACCTATGCGATGAGAAATCTCACATGGCAGGGCTTTACCACTACTTCTTCGGTGACAACCACTTGTAAAATGAACGCCTTTGCGGGCGCGAGCGGCATCCGGGCCACCCCGCCCGCAGGCGAATCAACCCAATGCCAGCTTGGCGATGGTATTGAGCTGCATGAAGGAGGTTCCTTCGTAGATCTTGCCGATTTTGGCGTCGCGATAGAACTTCTCGGCCGGGTACTCCTTGGAGTAGCCGTATCCACCGAACAGCTCCAACGAGCGAGAGGTGATCAATTCAGCCGCTTCGGAGGCCTTCAGCTTGGCGATGGCCGCTTCGCGAAGGAAAGATTGGCCCATGTCCTTGAGACGGGCGGCGTTGTAGACCAACAGTCGGGCGGCCTCCAACTCGGCTTCCATGCGTGCGATTTCGTGCTGCACCGCCTGGAAGGTGGCGATCGGCTGACCGAACTGAACCCGTTCCTTGGCGTAGGCGACGGCCGCGTCCAGAGCGCCGCGCGCCAGACCGATCATCTGGGCACCGATGCCGATACGCCCCTCGTTCAGGGTTTCGATGGCGACCTTGTAACCCTTGCCCACTTCGCCCAACACGTTCTCCTTGGGAACCTTCATGTCCTCGAAGGAAAGTTCCATGGTCGACGAGGCGCGAATGCCCAGCTTGCTCTCCTTCTTGCCGCGACGGAACCCTTCGAAGCTGTCTTCGACGACGAAGGCGGTGATGCCGCGATAGCCGGCTTCGGGATTCACGTTGGCGAACACGATGAAGATGCTCGCTTCCAAGCCGTTGGTGATCCACAGCTTGCTACCGTTCAGCACGAAGTGGTCACCCATGTCCTTGGCGGTGGTCTTGAGGGCGAAGGCATCGGAACCGGAGGCCGGCTCCGAGAGGCAGTAGGCGCCCAGGCGCTTGGTGGCCAACTGCGGGAAATACTTGGCCTTCAACGAATCGCTGCCCCAGTTGTTGACCGCGTTGTTGACCAGCGTGTTGTGGACATCCACCAGTACGCCGCAGCTCGGATCGACGCGGCTCAGGGCTTCGATCACGAGGATTGCACTGAAAAAGCCCGACTCCAGCCCCTCGTATTGTTCGGGGATCTCGATGGCCATGTAATCGTTTTCAAAAAAATCGGCGATGAATTCGGACTCCATTTTTTCCGATTCATCCATCTCGTGTACCTTGGGTTTGATCTTTTCCAAGGCGTATTCATAAACGGAATCGTAGAGGAGCTGCTCTTCTTCACTCAATACCGTCAATGCTTGAACGCTCATAGATTTAGTCTTCCTTTTTCTGAGATTGAGCCCGGCAGCAAACGACCCCACCGGGTCTCCCTCCCCGGCCGCATTGCACACTCCTGGACGGCCAGATCACCGGGTGAGCACTTCGCTGTTGTCATTCCGTGCGGTTTTCCATTCTAGCAGAGTTTGGCATGGGAAGGCCCCGTCAGGACCCGCTTTGCGCGAGTTTCACGGCGCCGTTTCGGAAGGGGCGCGCTGAATCCGATCCGGCACGGTTTTTGGCAAAAGACCCTTTCCACCACCGAGTCGCCGCCCAGGCCGGGGGCCGGATTGCCGGACCACCGGGTTTCAGGTGGGTAACTAATCGAAGCGAATCGTTTGGGAGTTCCCGCATTTGTGAGAGGGGCGTCGTTGCAGTAAGTTGGCCCGCCGGGCCGACATTTTTCGACGAACTCCCCGCACATCCGCCTTTTTAGGTTTTTATCTTTATCTTCGAGCTTTACAGAGTTTGTTACATATAGAGTTCGCAGAGATCGCGGAGACCTGACGCCTGAAACCTGATTGCTGAAACCGCGCCCATCCGGCGATCCGTTTTCTATAAGAGCCGACGTGCGGGCCGGATGGGCGCCTCAGACGGCCGTATCCACGCGGCTTGCGGTGGGCGTGTCGAAGCCCGCCCCGAAGACGCGAACGGCCAAATGCCATTGGCACGCCAGGGTCACCATCGCCGCCCAAATGCCGGCCAACAGGCCGAACACGGCCAGGGATCCCGAGACGGCGTCCAGGCGCCCCGCTTCCCGTAGATCGCCCATCAATTTGAACCAGTCGTCGGCGATCAGCACCCCCGCCGGCCAATCGGGTCGCATCGCCTCCGCCAATTGGGTGAAGACCAGTGAAACCAATTCGTAGTAATCTCCGGTCACCGACATCAGCGGCACGAACGCCAACACCATGCCGACCGAGAAGAGCGGCGCCCAGTTTCGCCGCCGCGACAACTCCAGCAACAGGATGCCGGGCAGGCTGAGCACGTAGGGCGCGAGATCCACGAGGGCGTAAACCCAGTAGTTGGGCGTGGTGAAGCCGGTCAACTGGCCGGCGTATTCGCTCTCGGCCACCACGAATGGAAAAATCCGCGCCAGTAGATGGCCTCCGTATTGGGGTTTCAAGGCCAGCTCGGTCACCGTGCCGCCTCCGGCAAGACAGGCCCCAACGTGTAGCAGTTCATGAATCGGCGTATAGATGTGCCAAAAGATCACCAAACTGACGAGCACCACCAGCAACGTGCGGGTACCGCCCTTGTCCAGCAAACTCTCGAAGCAGGCCAAGGCGTGTAAAAACAAGGGTTTAAAAATACACCAAGGCATCAGATACCATTTCCAGATGTGCTGCTTCACGATCGGTTCACTCCCTTTCGTCGCGGGTGATCGGCCCTTGGCGACAGGGCCGGATTTCCTTGCCAAATCTAAGAAAATAGAACCTTAGCACGAGCGGCCCGGAATCCGAGGGTCAAATCCCCATCGGCAGCGCCCGGACACCGGCACCGCTGCCAAGAATCCGTGACCTCGCTCGATCGACGAGCGAATCCGGACGCTATTTCAGCTTGGGTTTCAGTCTGAACGGCGCCCTCTTCAGTTTGCTCCAAAGCCGAACTTCCGCACGTAACACCCATGATTCAATAGCTTTGTCGACTTTAAGGCAACTTTGAGAAGAAAAAGTGACGCATGCGTCGATAATCCCGCTCAATGCCGCGCCCCCTTCGACGGGGGCATGGCCAGAGGAGGAATTCACATGGTTACCACGCCCTCGATTCGTCACTTCCGATCCGCCTTGCACCGCCTGCTGGTTCTCTGGATCCCGATCCTTGCAGCACCCGCGCTGGCCCACGGCGATCCCGCCGATTTCGACCTGAACCGTTTCTTCAGTGGAGAGGAATGGGTCACCGACCAACACATCTTCGATCCCGTCTACCGGGACCAGCCGATTCAGGCGATCGACATGCACATGCACTCCGGTCGCTTCGAGAACATGGGCCCCTTGGGCCAACAATTCGTACTGGACGCGATTCCCCTGCCGCTGCCCGAAGATCTCAAGCGCGCCCTCGCCGGCACCATCGCCGCCCTGACCCGCGATCCCTACACGCCGTTCGTCGGCATCAAGAACGAGTGCCGTCGGGCCGGCGTGGTCGCGGCGGTCCTGTTCGCGGTGTACACACCCGAAGCATGGGGCATCGAGGACAACGAAACGGTGATCGACTACCTGGACGACGCCCGCAATCGCTATCTCGGCGTGCCGTATTTCTATGGGTTCGCAAGCCTGAACCAAACGGACTGGGAGACGCGCGAAGCGGACGAGTTGAGCCGGTTGCGACAGGCGCTGACACATCCCAAGATGGTGGGCATCAAATTGGCGTTCGCCCACAATGTGGAGCCCCTGGACAATCCGGCCTTCGACTCGATCTACCGGGTCGCAGCCGAATTCGACGCCCCGGTGTACCACCACATCGGCTCGAGCCCGCTGCGCAGCTTCGAGGATTTCGAGGATGATGCCGCACGTGAACGCTACTACCGCAGTTTCTATCCGTCCTTCGTGGAAGGGACGCTGCGCCGCTTCCCCCAGGTTCGCTTCATCCTGGGTCACATGGGATACGACTTCAACGACGAGGACGTGGACGGCATCGACGAAGTGTTCCGCCTGGCTCGCCAATATCCCAACGCCTACCTGGAGATATCCGCGTTGGGCACCGAAAGCCACGATCCGGACGGTTCGCAGATGGACCGAATCCTGGCCACGGCCAAGCAATCGGGCCTGATCGACCGCGTCATCTACGGATCGGACGGACCCGGTTTCCCCGGTGCGACGCAAAAATACCTGGAGCGCACCCTGGCCTCGATGGAGCGGGTCGGCTACAGCTACGAAGAGGCGCGCGCGGTTTTGTCCGGCAACTTTCTGGCCGTCACGAAACTGAACCGGCGCACCGACTTCAAGCTGGCCCCGGCTCGGATGCGGGCACCGCAAAACGATCGCCAGCCGCGAGAGGAGGCCGCGGCGAACTGAGTCCCCTTCCCGGAAGACGCACCTCACCGCCCCCGATCCGGCCGCATGCAACCGCGCCGCCGTGAGTTCGGCACCGGCGAACCCCGCATTTTTCATGGGTCACGACCCTCCAGCCAGGGACACCGTGAGAAATGCGGGTCGGCGGGTTAGAATGGTTGCCCGATCGTCCCCCACGGAACGCATCGGCGAGCACGGTACATCGGAACGGGTGGTGACATGGCGTTGATTCACATGACCAAACAAGCGCATTTGGCGGATTTCCAGCGGGTGATGCAGGCCAAGGTGGTCGCCATCGCGTTGAAGACCGCCCAGCCCGAACCGGCCAACCCATGGCGTTCGCCGATGCGCTGGATCCAGGTGGCGACCCGCGAGGACATCTTCATCATCGACGCCGGTTCGGTCGATTGTCGCGACGCCATGGTGCCCCTACTGGAAGATCCGAACATTCTCAAGGTGTTCCACCACGCCAAGTTTGCCGCACGCCACTTTCTGCAGCGGTGGAACGCGGCTCCTCGACCACTTTTCTGTACCTATCACGCCGGTCAACTGTTGGCGATGGGCCGACGCGGCTTTCAGCACCGTTTGAGAGATCTCGCCGAGCGCTTTCTGCAAAGCTCTCCCGAACCGACCTGGGAGCTGCTGTGGGAGCGCGACGAGATCGACGAGGATTTGATTCAGGCCGCCGCCGACGAGGCGGAACTGCTGCTGGACCTACACCAGGCGATGAACGCGGCGATCGCCACCCACAAACTGAAGCGCGTCACCAGCCTGGAATTTCGAACGGTGGTTCCGGTCGCGGCCATGGAACTGCGCGGCATTTTCGTGGATCGCGAGCGCTTGAAGCCCCTGACCACGAGCCTCCAAGCGGAGTTGGATGCATTGGAAACCGAGGTCAAGCAGCACCTGCGCGACCCCGAGAGCCTGTTCGAGGATGAAAGCTTCCTCAACCTACATTCGCCCAAGCAGTTACTGCCGGCGCTCCAACGGGCGGGCGTGGAGGTGCGCGACACATCGGAACACCAGCTTCGCCCCTATCTCGACAAACACCCCTGGCTGAAGTCGCTCCTGGCTTATCGCCATCGCTCGATCGTGCTCAACACGCTGCACCAACTGGAGCAGGCGATCGCTCCCGAAACCGGTCGAGTCCACGCCACCTATCACCAGATCGCCAGCCCATCGGGCCGTTTCGCCTGCAGCGACCCCAACATCCAGCAGGTGCCGCGCGAAGCCGAAGTGCGTTCCTGCATTCGACCCGAGCCCGGCTATCGCTACGTCATGGCCGATTATTCCCAGGTGGAACTGCGGGTGGCGGCGGGGCTGTCGCAGGATCCGGTCATGATGGAGGCCTACCGCAACGGCGAGGACCTACACCGGCTGACGGCGGCCCTGACGATGGGCAAACAACCCGACCAGGTCACCTCGTCGGAACGCCAGGCCGCCAAGGCCATCAATTTCGGTTTGATTTACGCGATGGGCGCGGCGGGCCTTCAGGCTTCGGCCAAAAACTCCTACGGGGTCGCACTTTCCATGGAGGAAGCCACCACCTTTCGCGACCGGTTCTTCCAGAACTACCACGGCATCGCCCGTTGGCAGCAGCGACTGGGCGAGGAAGGACGGCGCCGCGGTTACGTGCGCACGGCCGGCGGCCGCCTGCGCTCCTACCAGGGCGAGAAGATGCGCATCACCGAAATGCTCAACACCCCGGTTCAGGGCACCGCCGCGGAAGGCCTGAAAAGTGCGCTGTGCATCTTCTGGGACAAAGTGAAGGCGGCCGAACTGGACGCGGCCATCGTCGCCATCATTCACGACGAAATCATCGTCGAAGTGAGCGAGGACCAGGCCGAACAAGCCAAGGAGGTCCTGGTGGCATCGATGACCGAGGGTATCGCCTGGTTGGTGCCCGGTGTGCCCTTCGTAGCCGACGCGGCCCTGGCATCGAGCTGGGCCGAGAAATAGGTTTGGGACATCGGTCAAAAGTTCTCGTATGTTAGGGTGAGTCAATCCATTCCATTTCGCACCGACGGTCGAGATTCGGGTCCACATGAGCGGAAAACGGGCGCGCACCCGTGCTTTTTGCGCGTTCGTTCTCTCGAGTACCCACGACCCTTCGGTGATGGATCCATCCCCGAACCGCTTCTGGCTATTCATGCGGCTTTCGGACTCAAAATCCAAAGGGAGGAACCCTTGAGACACCAAGAGAACCATCTGAACCCGACTTTCGCCACTGCCAGACGTGGGGCCGGGCTTTCGGTCAAAGTGCTTCCGACATTGATTCTATTGAGCATGAGCCTATGGGCCCTGGCGGCAGCACCCGCCTACCGCGCCAATTTCGAACGAAAACCCCTTGAAGCCAAATCTTTGAGCGCCCTGGCCTTCGGCCCTGAAGGCATCCTGTTCGCCGGCGATTCGATCGCTGCCAGAGTCTACGCCATCGATACCGAAGACCGCACTCCGGCGTCCAACCAGGATCCGGTCAAACAGAACACGGATGTGGAGGGCACCATCGCCGCGCTGCTGGGCGTGCCGTCCAACGAGGTCATGATTCACGACATGGCCGTCAACCCGATTTCGCAGAACGTCTATCTCTCGGTTTCCCGCGGCAGAGCCCATTGGCAGTCGCACTTCTTCGTGCCCAACGACGTAGCCAACGCCACCATCCTGTTGCGCATGGACAAAACGGGCAAATTCGAGGAAGTCAAATTGGACAACGTGGCCCACACTTCCGCCGACATTCCCAATCCGATCGGCACCGACGCGGTCCACAGATGGAAAAAGACCAAAAAGAGATCGGACGTGATCTCCGATCTGGCGTTCCACGAGAACAAGCTCTACGTGGCCGGCCTTTCCAACGAGGAGTTCGCTTCGTCGATGCGCGTCCTACCCTTCCCCTTCGCCGGTAAATCGACCTCCACCAGCCTGGAGATCTTCCACGGCGCCCACGGAAAATGGGAAACGGCCTCCCCGGTCCGCACCTTCATCCCCTATTCCATCGACGGGAAACCCCACCTGCTCGCGGCCTACCTCTGCACTCCGCTGGTGTCGTTTCCGGTTTCCGACCTGAAAGACAAGGAACACGTGCGCGGCAAGACGTTGGCCGAGCTGGGTTCGGGCAACAATCCCCTGGACATGGTGGCCTTCGTACAGGACGGCAAACCCAAGGTCCTGTTGTCCAACAGCAACCGCACCCTGATGATTTTCGACGCGGGCGACATCGCCTCCATGAAGGACGGCATCACCAAGGAAGTGCCGCACAAGGCCGGGGTTCCCTACAAGGACCGGTCCGGTGCCGGAGTACTCCAAATGGACGTGCTCAACGACAAGTACATCGTCATGATGCAGCGCGGCGCCGGCGGCAACCTGAACATGTACAGCTACGACAAGTCCTGGCTCTAGCGCGCGCCCGTCCGGCTTCGGGATCTCTGCTTCGGCAGGGATTAACGGGCTGGATGGTCGCGAACCGAACCTGAATAGATCGGGGTCCGCCCTCGCGAGGGGCGGATTCCATCGACCCAATCAGTCGGAAGCCACCTCGGCTCAATCCGCCGGAATCCGGTCGGGCGGAGTTGGTGTGCTCCGACCTGGCCATGGAGTTGTTCCGCCGATGATACGCCATTCGTTCCGTCACGATTCATGGGTTTCGAACCACGCGATCCCTTCGAGTTCGACCGTACCTCGCCTGGCTCGTACCTGGTCCTGTGGGGGCCGCTCTCCCCGAGTTCTGCGACGCGGGCTCTGCGCGACTTTCGCCCAAATGTTCGGCGGGCCGCCGAACCTACCGGGCACCACGAACCTTTTCGGGCTGCGGGAACGCCGAGCGCATGTACTTCGTTTTTGGGTGGTCACGATGTGTTGCCTGCTGGTGACGTCCTGGTCCTTCGGCGCGGGTTCCGAACCCTCGAATCCGATTCGTTTCGACACCTCTCGCGACACCGTCGCGGTGCAGGGCCTCTCGAGCGAGGTACTCGCCCAATTGAAACAAGCCACCACCAAAGACCTGGCGGCATCGCGAGTCCTGTCGGTCTACTTCACCGATGCGACCGAACGTCCTCCGGAAAACCTGCCGGCCATCATGGGAACCTTGGTCGTGACGCGGTCGACGCTGACCTTCCAGCCCAGATTTCCGTTCACTCGGGGCCATCCCCATCTGGCGGTCTTCGACGGCGAGGCACTCGCACTTCTACTGACGCGGTTGGGTGAAACGAGCGGTTCCACGCTCGCGAACCGGACCCTTCCACCCAAGACCACCGAAACCCACCGATTCTCGTTCAGCCCAATCCCCAAGACACCGGTGACCAAGGTCGAATCGATATACCCGCGAGTCCATACCCTGCCGGCCAACCAACTCAAATTGTACGTGGGGTTCAGCCGTCCCATGACCCGCGGCAATGCCTACCGCCACATCCAGCTCCTCGATCAGGACGGCCAACCCGCCAAGGCACCGTTCGTCGTGATTCAACAGGAGTTATGGGATCCGGAAGGCAAACGACTCACGCTTTTTTTCGATCCGGGCCGCATCAAACGCGGCGTGGAGCCGCGCTTGAGCGACGGTCTCCCCTTGAAGGAAGGTACACGCTACACGTTGACCGTCGCCAAAGAGATGATCGACGGTTCGGCCGCACCGCTGGTCGCCGATCACCGGTTTTCCTTCGAGGTGGGCCCCGAGGATCACGACTCACCCGATCCCAATCGTTGGCAGGTGAGCCGACCGACTCCCGGGACCCTGGAACCGCTCACCCTCCACTTCGACGAAGCCGTCGACATTCCGCTCGCGCTTCGGCTCGTTTCGGTGGTGTCCGACGGCCGGACACCAATGCCGGGCACCACCCAACCCACGCAAAACGACCAGTCCCTGCTTTTCGTTCCCGGGCAGGCCTGGAAACCGGGGACCTACACCCTCCTGGTCGACACCCGGCTCGAGGATCTGGCCGGAAACAACCTGGTGCGCGCCTTCGACATGCCCCTTCGACAAAATGCCGTCGGGGGACCGGATCATTACCTGCACGAAATCCCTTTTCGCATCGACGACCCTTGACTTGGCGTTCCTTTCTCACCAATCGGCTGGTCAGTCGAAGGTCAGGCTCGGGTATAATGGAGTCCAATTCCCAATCAGATGAATCCGAATCCCTCACAGGAGTTCGATCGACAACGGAATGACTCCCAATCGATGTCCCTGTCTCATCATCTTGTTTTTGTCGTGGGCTGCTTTGTGGGCAGGTCTCGCGATCCCGCATGCCCGCGCACAGGACGCCCCTGTGCCTTCGCGGCAGGCGCCAACGCCGGAGGCCAAGGCAGCGGAGAAGGGTTCCGAACTCGAAGCCTTGTTGGAGGAGGCCGGCAGGCTCAAAGACAACGATCCCGAGGCGGCCATCGCCCTGTCCAAACAGGTGCTCGGGCTTCTCCAAAAGCCCGCTCCCGGTGAGCGCGACCGGAAGCAGCTCCTGTTCGAGGCCCGCATCGTCCTGAGCCAGGCGGAATCGAATCGCGGCAATTACGCCAGAGCACTCGAGCAAGCCATCAAGGCCATCGGGGAAACCCGCGCCAGTGGCAACCGGAGCGGCCTGGCCCGGGCGCTCCGTCAGGCCGGCGTCGTTCACTACCTTCAATACGACAACCAAAAGGCCCTGGAATTCTACCTGGAAAGTTATCGCGTCCAGGAAGACCTGGACGATCCCGAGGAATTTGGCGGCCTGCTCAACAACCTGGGTTTACTTCATTTGAACCAGGGCGACTTGGACAAGGCGCTCAGGTACCTCAAGGAAGCGCGGGCGCTGGACGGCCAGGTCGATGCACCGCTGTTGATGTCCAAGACCTACCACAACTTGGGCTTGGTCTATGGCGAACGGGGCGAAAAGGATCTGGCCCTGGCCTCCTACCAGAAGAGCCTGGACTTGGCGAAATCCCTGGGGAACCGCATGGGCGAATCGATTCTGCTCAACAATATCGGCCTGCTCCACCAGAAGTCCGGTGACCTGGCCGAAGCGGAAAAGGCCTACCACGCGTCTTTGGCGATCAAGCGCGAGATCGGTTACCGACCCGGTGAAGCCGCCACGCTTCGCTACCTGGGGGAACTCCAATTGGCGAATCGTCAATTGGACAAGGCCCAATCCTCCATCGAGCAATCGCTGCGCATGGCCAGGCAGATCGACAATCCGGGCCTGGTGAAGGAATGCTCGCGGATTCTCTCGCAGATTTACGAGGAGAAAGGAGACTACAAGGCGGCCCTGACCCTCCGAAAGCGCCATGAGGCCCTGACGAACAAGCTTCTGGGTGAGAAGACCCGGGCGGACATCGAGCGCCTCCAAGCGGAGTTCGAACGGGCTCGACACCAAAAGGAAATCGCCGAGTTGCGCTCCCAAAACCAATTGAGACAGATGGAAACGCGCCGCCAGCGCACCTTTTTCCTCACGCTGGCCTCGTTCCTGGCGCTGTTGGTGACCATCCTCCTGCTGCTCTACTACTGGCGCGCCCAGAAAGCCCTGCTCGCCCAGGAAAGGTTGACCGTCGACAAGCTCAAGCAGCTCGATCGTTTGAAGAACGACTTCCTGGCCAACACCAGTCACGAGTTGCGCACCCCGATCAACGGCATCGTGGGTTTGACCGAATCGCTGTTGGCGGGCGCGGCGGGCCCCTTGGATCGCGGCGTGGCCCACAACCTTTCGATGGTGGCCTACAGCGGCCGGCGCCTGGCCAACTTGATCAACGACATCCTGGATTTCTCCCAACTGCGCAACAAGGACCTGGTATTGGATCGCAAGGCCGTCGACCTGCACGCCATTACCGATCTGGTCCTGACCCTCACCCGTCCCTTGATCGACACCAAAGACCTGGTGTTGCTCAACGCCATTTCCGAAAGCACCTTTTTCGCCGACGCCGACGAAAACCGACTACAGCAGATCCTCTACAACCTCATCGGGAACGGCATCAAATTCACCGATTCGGGCCACGTCAAAGTCAGTGCGCGAATGAAAGGGAACCGTATCGCCATTCGGGTCGACGATACGGGGATCGGCATTCCGGAGGAGCACCGCGAGCGCGTGTTCCACTCGTTCGAGCAACTGGACGGCAATACCAATCGCGGCTACGGCGGCACCGGATTGGGCCTCGCGGTCACCAAACGGCTGGTGCGGCTGCACGGCGGGGACATCGAGGTCCTGCCCAAGGAAGGACCCGGTGCCACGATCGAATTCACCCTGCCGGTCTGGCGCGGAGAAATCGAGGAGCTGCCGCTGGAAGCCAAAACCGTGGTCACCGCGGTCCATCGCATCCTGCCGGACGATCAGGCCACCGAAACCCCGATCGCGAAAATCGGCGGCAAAGACCGATTCCGGATCCTGATCGTCGACGACGAACCGGTCAACCGCCAGGTACTGCTCAACCATCTGTCCCTCCACGATTACGCCCTGGCCGAAGCCGCCAACGGGCCTTCGGCATTGCGCGCCTTCGAGGAGGGCAAGGGTTACGACCTGGTCCTGCTGGACATCATGATGCCGCGCATGTCGGGTTATCAGGTGTGCCACAAACTGCGCCAAACCCACTCGATGGCCGAGCTTCCGATCATCTTCCTGACGGCCAGGAACCAGTTGACCAACCTGGAGGCCGGTTTCGAGGCCGGTGCCAACGACTACGTCATCAAACCGGTATCGAAAAACGAGATTCTGCTGCGGGTACGCACCCAACTGTTGCTTCTACAGACCAATCGCGAGTTGGAAGCCCAGGTTCGCGAACGCACCGCGCAATTGAAGGAAAAGAACGAAGCGCTTCAGGAAATGAACCGCAAGCTGGAGCACATGAGCAGCACCGATCCGCTGACCGGCATGGGGAATCGCCGCTACCTGCGCAATTTCCTGGACAAGGACGTCAGCCAGATCCTGCGTCGCTATACCCAATGGGAAAAAGAACACGACGACTCGTTGCCGCCCAAGGCGACCCTCAATTTCCTGTTGATCGACTTGGATCACTTCAAAAAGGTGAACGATACCCACGGGCACGACGCCGGCGATCGCGTGCTCACCCAAATGAAGGGATTGATGAAAAAGGCCGCCCGCGAACACGACCTCCTGATTCGATGGGGTGGCGAGGAATTCCTGATCGTGGGACGCGAAACGGAACCCGAAGGCGCGACCCTCATGGCCGAACGCATGCGCAAGATCGTGGAGGATCACGCGTTCGATATCGGCGACGGCCAAACGATCAAACGCACCTGTTCCATCGGCTTCGTCAGCTTCCCGTTCTGGCCAAAGTACCCGCGCGCCTTGACCTGGGAGCAGACGCTGCGCATCGTGGATTCGGCCATGTACGCGGCAAAGAACACCAGCCGCAATGCCTGGGTGGGCATCAAGTGTACCGATCAGGATCCACCCCAACCCATCGACAAGCTTTTGCCACGCCTGTTCGAACGACCCGATCAGCTCGTGACGGAGGGATTCCTTCAAGTGGAAACCTCGATTCCAGCGGGACGGACACTCACCTGGCATTGAACCGCGTGACAGACATCACAAATGCGGACCATTTGGGCTGGTCGCTGACCTGCCAAATCGAAAAAAACGGCTTGGTTTCACAACCGCTTCATCGATCTCGCATGCCCTGCCTCCCGAACCGTTCGATACGGCTTTGCGCGTTCGGCGCGCCCGAGATCGATCGAGGCCGGGTTTGGACGGCATCCGTTTCGGCGGTGATTCGAACCCGCTGCTTGCTTCGCGAGCGAGCGATACGGCTCGTTTCCGGAGGCACACATTGGCTCAAATAAAAACACCAGAGGTCCGCATTGAAAAAAGTATTTTTTGCATGCTTGTTCGCACTGACGTCCTTGGGTTTCGCCCAGGAAGGGCTGAACCAGACATCCCCGCTCGGAATCGCCCAAGGGTGCCGCGATTTCCCCGATTGCCTTTCCCCCGATAAGCGCGCCAACGACAACACCGCCTTTGCGTTTCAGCAGGACGGCATCGACTACTTGCTTCTGCCTGTTGATTACAAAGGAGATATCGCCATCCAAGTGATTACGCGCGAAGGCGCGCTGTGGCGCGTGGAAGGTTTGATGATTCCCGACTTCGTCGAAGAACTCGCCACCAAAAAAGGCGATTTTTCCAAATTCCGCATTTTTGTTTCCGGCACGGAGATCGAGTTCTTTCAATGTGATACCTATCCTATTTGCCTGGTATGGCTCAGCCCCAACGAATAGGTGATCGCCGGGATCTGAATCCAAGGAATAAGTGAGGCGCCGCCTCCTGCGCGGGGTAGCCCAAAAAAGGCGCAGGCCGAAGCCTGCGCCGTTCACGACCGCCCTTTTGAAGGGGTAACGCCCGAATCGGGATCGCCGAATCGAACGCGGGCGATCAGAAGCTGTACACCAGGTTGAACCGCGCCACACGCGGGCCCAGGATTTCACCGCCATCCAGGTATCGCGAAGATCCGCGGTCCAAGGAGGCGTAACTGATGATGGCGTCCTCGTCGAGGAGGTTGAACAGGTCCAACTTGGCTTCGAACTGGTGGGACCCGAACAGGCTGAACTTCTTGCCGGCACTGAGATCCACCAGGAAGTAGCTGGGCAGGGTTTCGTTCTCGATACCGTGGATCAACACCTCGGAAGTGCCGATCCCGTTGGAGGTTTTCTCGTAGCTCGTGACGTAGTTGCCCGAGTTGTAGCGAATCTTGGCACCCAGTTCCACCTCCCACCAGGGCAGCGTGTAGGAACCGTAGAGGTTCCCCTGCCACTCGGGCTGATAGGCGCCGGCCACGCGGTCACCGCGATCGCCGAAGATGTGGAACGGTTGGTTGGGATCGTCCAATTCGTCGAGGTCGTACGACACGCTGTTGTCGCCCCACGCAAGTGAGCCGCTGATCAGGTAGTTCGCACCGCGTTTGGCGAAGCTGACGTCGAGACCCACGAACTCGGTCTCGTAGCTGTCGAGATTGGTTTGCACGAAATCGGACGGCGTGCTGGGGTCGAGGAACCGGTAGAAGGGATGGCTGTTGCCGTTGCTGTCGGTCCAAGTGGTCAGCTCGTAGCGGTCCAGGCCGACGCGACCGCGATCGAGGGTGACCGCGACGTTGCTGTTGCGGCGATAGATCAAATTGGCTCCCACCACGAAACCTTCATCGATCTGGTGGGAGACGTTGAAGATCGCCTCGTCGGTGATCGGCGCGGAATAGTCCTCGTCGATCGGGGTGCCGGTGCTGACGCCGCTGCTCCAGAGGATCGTGCTGAAGTCGATTTCGCCCCAATCGGAGCCGTCACCGAGGAATTGGCCGTCCCCGTTGCGGTCGGTCCAGGCGTAGTCCTCCTCGAAGTCGGCCAGCGCCGAGGCCATCTCGAATTCGTTGGTGTTCAGGGTCCAGGCATACTGGTTCAGGCCGAGCTTGAAGACGGTTCGGCCGTCGCCGTGCAGATCGTAGGTCAGGTTGATGCGTGGCAACAGATCGTTCCATTCGGCGGCGTCGTCCAGGCGGCCGACATTGACGTCGCCGAAGCGATCGGCAAAGCCTGGCGCCACGTCCTCGGGCACGTTCTGCCAGGTACCGGCCAAGGAGCCGTCCTGAATGTGGCCGCGCTGCATCTGGTAGCGCAGGCCGAGATTGATGGTCCATTTGCCGTAGGTGATCTCGTCGGTGAGGTACAGGGCGCTGTTCTCGATTTCGGAAGTCATGTCGATGCCGCGGTAGAACCAGACCTCACCGGAGGCGACGCCGTCGGTGTAGCGCTGAATTTCCACGCGGGCGTTGCCCGCGAACTGGTTGCGGGTCAGGTTTTCGGAGGCCAATCGCTCGAATCCGAAGGTGATGTCGTGACTGGAAGCGCCCAGGGTCGCGAAATGATTGATTTTGGACATGATCGTGCGGTTTTCGCGGTTGTAGGTCGGGTAGTAGGTCGCGGAAGTGGCGCGCACGTTCACGCGGTCCACCACCACCGGGAAGCGGGTCAACACATCGTCGGGCGCCTGTGCATGGGGCGCCAGCGAAAAGGGATAGGTCTGCTGGCCGTACTTGATCGAGAAGACGGTACCGCTGCCGAAGACCCAGTCGTCGTGAATGAACCAGGCGTCTCCCGGACCCTTCTGGGCCCAGGCGGTGCCGGGCTCGAGGAAGTAGTTGGTGCCGGGAGACGTGGGCAGGCGGTTGCTCTTGCTCTTCTCGTTTTCGTTGTAGCCCACACGTAAGGTGTTGTTGGGCGTGATGGCCCACTTGATGTTGGCGTTGATCTGCTCGAGTTCGGTGACGTCCAGGGTTTCCTTGGCCGTGTCGCGGGTATTGATCGCGTAGAGCGACACGTCGTTCTTGTGGTAGGCCGCGAAGAACCAGAGGCGGTCCTTGATGATGGGCCCACTCAGGTTGAGATTCAGGTCCTCGTTGGAATCCTGGGGAGAGGAAAGGCGGTGCTGGGTGCCGTTGCTCTCGTAGGTCACGTGGTTGTCGCTCTGAAGCGAGTCGGCGCTGTAGCCGTAACTCATGCGGCCCTCGAACTGGTTGGACCCGGTCTTGGTGACCATGGATACGTTGACTCCGGGCGCCCCTACCGAGGCGTCGTGAGAGCCGGTGGAAATGCTGAACTCCTCGAAGGTGTCGAAGTCGTAGTATTGGCCCGAGGCGCCTGAAGCGCTGGTATCGGTGAGGTTGATGCCGTCCACGTAGTAGGCGTTCTGATACGGCGAGGTGCCATGGGCGGAGAAGCGGGCCTGAGTTCCCTGCTTGTTTCCGCCGACGTTGGCCAGGCTGAGCGACACGCCCGGAGTCAGTTCGATCACGCTCCAGGGGTCTTTGGTGGTGGGCATCTTTTCGACCTCCACCGCACTGAAGGCGGCCCCGGTTTGGGCATCGCTGGTGTCGATCAAGGGTTTCTCGGTGGAAACGGTCAAGATCAGCTCCATATCCGCGAGCGCCATCTTGATGTCCAGGTCGGTGGTTTTGCCCAGGTTGATGGGCACGTCGGTGTGTTTGAGCGTTTGGAAGCCGGTCATCACAAAGGTGACGGTGGCCGGACCGAGTGACAGGTTCCGCACGCTGTAGGTTCCGTTCTCGTTGGTGACGGCATTGCGTTCACTGATGATGTACTTGCCGGTCACGAGGACTTTGACATTGGCCAAGGGTGCGCCATCCATATCGGTCACGGTTCCGGAAAGATGCCCGTATTCTTGTTGGGCCCAGAGTCCGTTCACGAGGAAGAAAGCGCAACACACAAATCCCAAAAACGGGTGACGATTTTTCTTCATACTCACAAGTCTCCTAGTTCTAAATCATTGAATTGAATCTTCAATGCCTTGCTCGAAACCAGGGGCTTTCGAAGGGAGAGCAGCGCCCACCTGAGGTTCCGGCAAACCACAGCCACAAAAAAGGGCGCACCGCGAGCGCCGACGAGTGGACACACTTCGACCGGGGCCCTCGCGGGGCCTTTTTTCCTGAGCTTGTGTGGCAAGCCCGCTTCATACCGGGATCAAACCAACGATATCTTACCTATTGAGCCGTGATATTCCGACAAAAAATACCGGATTCACGAAATTTATCGAACTCGAGTTACTTTCATCATGTTTCATTGAGCGTGTTTTCAGATTGTTTCAAAAACACCAAAGCACGCCGCAGGCCTCACTCGTCGTTTCCGGGACATTTGACAAGCCGGTTTACGACACGAAACGGGCGTCCCCCGGCACACCATTCGCCGGTGGTTCACCAGATCTGGCCACGAGCCATCGCGAACGGCATCGATTCGCTGCCGCTTACGCGCACGATTGTACTTGGGTGCTTTCGAACGGGGATTGGTGCGGAATCGCGCTCCTTTCACTCACCATCCAAATGGGAACCGAGGGTTCCCGCCCGTTTCCACTACTGAAACGTCGAACGCCGCCCAAAATGGCGTTCGGGAGCGGGCCCATCCCGTCGCAACGAACAGGGGCCCTGCCCAACCGAAACCGTTTCTCACCCAACGAGAAATCACCGGCCCCGGTGTTCTGGCAGCCGTCGCAAACCATTTGAACGAAAGGATTCAACTGTCTGCGGTCGGTGCCACTTTGCACAGTGATACGAGCGATCGCCGAACTCCCCCCAAAAATAATTCGACTTATCGATGATAGAGCGCAACCTTCCCTGCACGGGTTCGTAGCCCCGTTTCGGTTTTCGGGAGGGTTAACCGGTTCCAGCGCGCAGGCGAACGTGATTTGCAACGAAGTCCGCCATTTCCAACGTTTTGTCGAGATCGGGGTGACGCAGAATGACAAAACCGTCCGACAGTAGGGTCTGCTTCCAATCGCGTCGTTTGGCACCGGGGCGCAACAATTCTTCGCGAAGAATATGGGGCCGATACCGTTTGGCCAATTCGTTGAGGCCCTCGATGGATTGGATCTTGCCTTGGCCCTGTGCCCGCTTGAACACCACGGCCACGTTGTATTTGCGACCGATGTTCTGGCTGATACGCCCCTTGGTGACGGCTTCGGCGTAGGCGTTGTAGACATCGAAGTCGCAGGTGTAGTTCATCAGTTCACCTGAATCACCACCGGGTGGGCGCCCGGCGATTTCGCCGAACACCACTTCGCCGCTGGGCGTGTGGAACCACTCCATGTGGGTGAACCCGGTTTGAAAACCGAGCGCCGTAATGACGGACTGGCTCATGCGCAAGGCGGCGTGGAAATGAGGTTGATCCAAATCGCGCAGGGAAATGGTCATGGGGCTGATCTGTTCCTGCGACCTGGCCGTCAACATGTCGGGCCGATAGAGTTCGACGTTGTAGAACAGGATCTTGCCGTTCACGGTAATGGTGTCGAAGGTGTATTCGGTGCCGGTCACGAATTCTTCGACGACGACCTCGCGAATATGGCGCAGCCGCGGCAGAATCCGTTGGAATTCATCAGGGTGATCGACGCGGTAGGTGTCGGCCGAGCCCGCCCCGGATACGGGTTTGATGATCGCGGGATAGCCGGTGTATTCCAGCGCCTGCCGGATTTGGGCGGAGGTCGTCGCGGCCGCGTGGCGCGGGTTGCGGATGCCGGCTTCGTCCAAACGACGGCGCATCAGATCCTTGTTCCGAAACAAGCGGGTGGTCTCGGGATCCAACCCCGGGATGCGAAACGCCTGGCGCACCTGGGCGGCCAAATCCATGGCCACCTCCCAGAAGCACTCCACCCGATCGAGCTTGACGGGGATGGACCAGTTCCGAAGTTGCTGAATCAGCGCCCCGGCATCCCACAGCTTCTGGACGTGGAGATAACCGGAAAGGCCTTCCTTCGCGGTCGCGGGCAAGGCATGGGGCGGTTGATCGCCGACCCCGTAAACGCGCGCACCCATGCGCGCCAAGCCACGCACGAACAAGGGGATTTCGGCCGGGAAGCCGGGTTGAATCACGAGAATGTTCATGGTTGCATGCCCTCCGAAATACGACGACACCACCCAACGCACCGGGCCGCGGAGGCACGGTGGCGGAGCTTGAAAGAAATTGGGAGAAGTCCGTCCACCTTAGCATTCCGCGCTCGTGCACGCCACCCCACAGGGGCGGGATCAGGCTGGCGAACCCTCAGCGCGCCGACTCCATGCGCTCGAATTCGAGTTGCAGGCGATCGCCGTTGCCTTCGCGGAAGGATTGCATCATGCAGCGGGAATCCTCCAAATCGAGATCGGGAAAGGCGATCATTTCCCCATCGCTGTTCTCCAAAGTCAGGTCACCCGATTTCTCGAAGGTCAAATGGCGCCCGACACCATCCCATATCCGAATGAAGGCCCGCTTCCTGCGGCTCTTCCCCAGCTCGGCAATCAGCCGATCCAGCAACACGGCCGACGGCATCTCGTAACAGTTGCCCTCGGCGTCGGCGACCCGGATGTAGGCTTCGCCGGATTTGTGGAACATGGAGCAAATGTGGCGCAGGTACTTGCGCAGCGCCTCACGAGAGGGGAAATCGGGAACCGTCGATCCGCACATGGGACCCCACCAGCGCATTTCGTTCAGGGACGGATCGGCGCCGCGCGCCTCTTCCACCAGACAGGTTTCCACCTCGCGCGCCAGCCAGACGAGATCGCGATGGAAATCGTCCATGCTCGCCAGGTCGACCGGTTCCTGGTTGGCATTGCCGGCGAGCAGGGTGAACGCCGGCCGGACGCCCGAGGGTTCGTCGGCTTCGAAAGCCAGAGGGTGGGCCAAATCGGGAAAATCGGAGCGCGGCTGCTCGAGGCTGAGGTTGTGGAGGAAGCTGCGCGAAGCGGCATCGCGCCGCGTCAAAGGGCCGAGTTCGGGCGCGAAGAGATCGCGGGCGGTCCGCACGATCGAGGCGTGGTCGTACCGGGTGTGATCCACGGTACCGCGCGGAATCCAGGGTGAAACCAGAACCGCGGGAACCCGGGGACCCAACAAATCGAATTTGAAATGGGCGTTGTACTTGTCGTCGGGCGGAACCGTGGTGGGTGGCGGTTCGTGATCGTAGAAGCCACCGTGCTGGGCATAGGTGATCACGAACAGCGTTTTCTCCCATATCTGGCGCTCGGAAATGAGAGCCCGGTAAATATCCTTGATGAGCTGCTCGCCCGCCTCGAAGTTGAGGCTGGTGCGGGTGTTGGACGCGGTGTGCTGGCTGTTTGAAGAACGCGAAGGCGGCCACAGGTTGCCGTAGTTGGGCTCGATGAAGGTGTAGTTCGCCAGGTTGTTGCGCTCGACGTCCACGTACAGGCGGTCGATGTGCTTGAAATTCTTGCGGTTCTCGCGGCGCCGCCACAACCGTGGGAAGGTCCAGGAATGGGCCGGCCCCTCGTGGTAGATCGTCCAGCTCTTCTCCGCCTCGGAGAGTTGCTCGAAAATGGTGCGGTTCTTATAGGGGCGCAGCACGGAGCCGACCTCGCCGTCGGAAGTCGCGGCATGGACGAAGTTGCGGTTTGGCCAGGAGCCTCCTGGCACGGAGCAGAACCATTGATCGCACACGGCGAAATCCCGAGCCAGGCCGGCCAGTACGGGTACCTTGGCCGGCTGGAAACAGCGCATCGCCCGCTCTCCCTGACGTGGCCGTCCGCCCTGCTGCAAGGCCGACAACTCGTAGGAGAAGGCGAATCCGCTGTTGTTGACGCGGTAGGGAGGTCGATAGGGCCCCGGTGCACCCGTCATCTGGAACATGACGCCTTCGTGGGAAGCATCGGGGGCGAAGGGCACGGTGTAATCCGCTCGATTGGAAACCTTGGCCGGGGGCAGGCCGGGATACCAAGCATTGGTTTCGTTCCCGGAAAGGCCCTTGAAACTGGAATCGGGATGGCCGAGATAGCCAAGCATATGATCGAAAGAACGGCTCTCGAGCATGAGAACCACAAGATGCTCAATGTGCGGCATGTACAACTCCCCTAAAAAAGTTCCACCGACGTTGTCGAACCGATAAGGTTAAAAAAGGTCACAAATAGAAACAGCGCGAAAAGAAAACCTCCAGAGAGAAATCGAAAAGACTCATTTTACACCAAAGCGGGCGAATGTCGTCCGAGTCTGGACATTTCATCTCGATTCTCGTGAAGCACTTGGATTCGCGGTAGTTCGGAGTGATGAACACGATTCGAAATGGCTTGAATCGGGATGGGTGAGATTCTATTTTTACCACCGAGATCGCGGAGGCCTCGGAGAAAGGGTCGGGGTTTCGCCGACTCCGGAATCTGGGATGAGAGGCCCGCGTTCCTGACCATTCGGCTCCCCTTGCCGGTTCAAACAAGAAGTTTGTCCACGAATCACACGGATTGACACGAATTCAGAGAGGGGAACCCTCACCCTCATCAAACCCAAACGGAAAGGGAAGAAACCAGCAAAAGCCTTCAGATACGCCTGCCGTCCACCCTTCGAGCCCTCTGTGAGCTCTTATGTAACAAACTCTGTAAAGCTCGAAGATAAAGATAAAAACCTAAAAAGGCGGATGTGCAGGGAGTTCGTCGAAAAATGTCGGCCCGGCGGGCCAACTTACTGCAACGACGCCCCTCTCACAAATGCGGGAACTCCCAAACGATTCGCTTCGATTAGTTACCCACCTGAAACCCGGGCCCCCGGCCTGGGCGGCGACTCCGTGGTAAAAAAAGACTTACACATGATCAACCCTGTACCCGAGAAGATTTGGCCTCCCTGGAAACCAGATCTCGATGTGTGGAGGAAACACCGGTCCTCCATGGTTGAAAAAGCCGCACCGCCGGCACGCGCGAGGCATCCGATTTGGAGAAACCGAGTCAAGCCGCCGACGGTGCGGTGAAAAGCCCGAGATCGGCGGACCCCGGGCAAGGGGTTCACACGGAACCCATACACGAAGCGATGAACCGAGACCGCTCAGCCTCAGAAACAGATGTTGATGGGTTGGGCGACGCGGTCGCCGGCCCGAAACGGACCACACGCGAAGGCATGACAGGCCCGAACCCGAAAATACCGTGAGCGCGAAACCATGAGGGTTCGATAGGTGGCGGGACCGGAATAGAAGAGTTCGGACACGGCGAAGTCGGCGGAGTCGGAAACGTAGAGTTCGTAATGGGTGGCACCGGTCACGGCCGGCCAGCGAAGGTAGAAGTGGCCGTAGCACCACATGGGCAGCACCTGGAGGTAACCGGGTTGCCCAGGCGGATCCGGGGGCGCTTCCACCTCATGGGCGTGGGCGAGGCGATTGGGTGCACCGCCCAGGTGACCGGTGATCAGGCCAGGGGTGCTGGAAACCAACAGGGTTTCCCGAACCTGGTCGACGCGCCACTCGGGAAATCGGCCCCAAAGCATGGCCGCGAGACCCGCCACGTGGGGTGCGGCCATGGAGGTACCATTCAAGATGCGGCTGGCCGAATCGCTGTGGAACCACGCCGACGGGATGTCGACTCCCGGGGCGAACAGGTCCACACAGGAGCCCAGGCTGGAAAAGCCGGCGACGCGGTCGCTGCGATCGACGGCGGCCACGGTCAGGGCGCCCTGGGCCCTCGCGGGGGTGTGCCGGCACGAATCGGCACCGTGGTCGTTGCCCGCGGAGGCCACCACCAGAAAACCGGCCTCCGCGACGCGGTTCACCGCGGCATCCACCGAGACGCCGCCATTCCCTCCCAGGCTCAGGTTCACCACAGCGGGGGGTTCGGCGTGTTGAAGCAGCCACTCCAGGCCGTCGATCAGGCCGCTCCACGCACCCGTTCCGCTGCAATCCAACACGCGGATGGCGTAGATCCGGGCTTGCCGAGCGACCCCGAATCGGGCTCCGGCGATGGTGCCCGCCACATGGGTTCCGTGGCCATTGCAATCCACACCACCGTGACGGGGATCGAACACGTCGTGGACGGCACGGGCACGACCCTCGAATTCACGGTGCCCGGCGCGAATGCCGGAATCCAGCACGTACACCGGAAAATCGCGCCCGAAGGACGGCGGTAGGTAGCGCCCGTCCAGGGGCAGCCGGCGCTGATCCAAGCGATCCAGGCCCCACGAGAGCGTTTGGTTCGATGGCTCGCCAGGATTCGTGCCCACATCGACCTCGACGCGAATGACGGCGTCGGGTTCGACCCAGGCCACCTCCGAGCGCCTGGCGAGTTGCGCGATCAGCTTGGGCCCCACCCCTTCGACCAACACCGCGTTCAACGCCGATCGCCACCGTTTCCGCAGATGAAAACCGTTCGCTTCGGCGAGCGCCTCGATCGCGATCGAGGGCGACACATCGTCCTTGAAAACAACGATGTAGGCGTCCTTGCGAAGCTCCCCTTCGACGGCGATCAACTCGCCGGCCCGAGCCGAACCCCCACGGAAACCCGCCGCCAACACCAGCAGCGTCACCAGCCAAATAGTGTGCGAGGCGCCCGCTCCGAGGGGCGCCAGGACACCCGCGAACCTGTCCAGATCGCTTGAAAAAACCCGAGTGTTCATGATGTTCCTCCCAATGGATCGGAGGAACACGGCCATGTTCCAAATCAAACCGGTTTTGCGGCTTCGAAGAAGCGCTTGCCGTCAATCTAGCGAGTTTCAGGTCGAATGAACATGTCCCGACACGACAAAGATTTGTCCCCACACGACAGCGAAGTGCAACTGCACGCGACAACGACATCCCAGGCAATCGCTCCCCGATACCCGATACCGGATCGCGTGCCCATCCGGCCAGGCTCGGTCACGGGCTCCAGGTCGCTTCTGGATGGCCACCTCGGGCATCCCCCAAAACCACGGCCGGTCGCGGCGCCGTTCCGAAAAAACCTGTCGCCGACATTCGACCCGTCTCAGGCTACCGCACGCGGACACCTGACAGCGTGCCCATCCAGCCCCATGCCCGGTCACGGGCCCGAGATCGCTCCTGGATGGGCATCCCACTAGGCTGTTGCCAGCCTCAATGCCTTGCGGAAGGCGGTCAGATCCGGGAAACGCGACTCGGGCTTCTTCGCCAGCGCTTTGCGTATCATGATTTCCAGCTCCGCCGAAATGTCCGGGTTCAGGGCACTCGGCGACGGCGGTGGTTCCGTCATGTGCTTGCTCATGACTTCCATCATGTTCTTTCCGCCAAAGGGCCGTTGGCCGGTGAACATCTCGAAGGCCATGACACCGATCGAATAGATGTCCGACTGAACCGACATATGGCCTTGGTACTGTTCCGGCGACATGTAGGCCGGCGTCCCGGTGATCCGGCTGTCCTCGTCGCCCTTGGCGATACGCGAAATCCCGAAATCCATCACCTTGACCTCACCGCGGCTGGTGTTGATCATGATGTTCTCGGGTTTGATGTCGCCGTGGATCACGCCTTCCCCGTGGGCCGCCCGCAAACCGTCGATCACCTGCGCCAGAATGCGAATGCCGATACCGAGAGGAAGCCGCTTGACCTTCTTGAGCAAACTCTTGAGCGTCTCGCCGGTGACAAACTCCATGCTGATGTACTGAACGCCATCGATATCGCCCAGGTCGTAAATGCGAATGACGTTGCGGTGGGTCACCTTGCGGGCGAGCTTGGTCTCCTTGATCATCATCTGCTGCTCGGAGGGACTGTCGACCAACAACATCTTGAAGGCGGCCACCTCGTCCAAGGTTCGGTCGCGGACCTTGTAGACGACGCCCATGCCGCCGCGCCCCAGCTCGCTCATGATCTCGTAGCGTTTGTTGAGCGGGAAGCCGGAAGGCAGGTTCTGGCCACGGGCCACCGCTTCACGCACCGCCATCTGGACCATGCTGGGACTCTGGGTCGGCAGTTCGTTCTGCGGAAGAAGCATCGTGCGGTCGGGATCATCCTCCAATTGGGTCATGGCGGACTGTTGCTGGGCGGCCTGTTCGAGGAAATGAATCAGCTCCTGCTGTTCGCGCAATTCGCGCACCATGGCCTTGAAGGCCCTCGCCATGACGCCGATTTCGTCCCTGGCCGCGCGGTCCTCCACCTTGTTCTCGTCGTATTCACCCTCGCGCACGGCCTCGATATTGGCCACCAACCGATTGACGGGCAGGGTCACGCCACGGGCCACGGCCAGACTGATGGGCGTGAAGACCAGCAGGGCGAAAAAACTGATCAATACCATACCGGCCTGGATGGTTTGAAACGGGGCCAGCTCGGCCTCCATCGATTTGAGAATGGCGATGCGGCCCAGCGAGGCACCGTCCACCGCCAGAATCTCGACCGCGGTGGCCATGTAGGGACTGCCTTTGACACTGGTTTCGAAGGGGCGCCCCGGTTCGGCGCTCCCCATTTGGGTCGCCAGGGCATCGCCCATCACGGCGGCTCCCATCTGGTGGCTGAAGTAACTGGCCGCCAGCGTCAACGACTTGTCGGGCCGACGCGCCAGAAAGGCGATGTCGCAGTTGGCGATGCCGCCGATGCGCTCGGCCGTCTCGTCGGTGATTTCGTAGCCGACGACCACGAATCCGGCGACAAAACCGTCCGGTGTGGTCAACGGCGCCAACACCACGTCGTACAGGCGACCGCTGGACTGGAGACGATCGATGACCAGCGGTTCCTGACCGTCTTCCGCACGCAACTCCAACTCGGTAATCAACGATTCGAAGGAAGCGGACATATTTTTGGCGATGGTGTCGGAGGTGTCGACGATGGTTTCACCCGCCACGTCGAGCACGATCATGAACTCGGCCCCGGAAAAACGCTGCACTTCCTGGAACTGGTCCTGGATCGACTCGGTGGATCCACTCTCGATCGATTCCACCATGTAGGCCAAGAAGGCGGAGTTCCCGGTGACATAGGCGTTGATGGCCGCCAATTTGTCGGCAATGCTGGCCTGGTAGTTCATGAACATGCGCTCCGTGAGCGCCAGGCGGTCTTCGATTTCCGCGCGGGCGATACCTTGGGTGCGCAACTTGAAGAAAAAGAGAATGCCGGCGACCAACACCATCATCAAAATCAAAATGGCCGCCAGAATTTTGTGTGAAAAAGAGATCCTCATGCGGATAGCCTCGAAACCAATCGGCTGGGGGATATGAACGATTCGGCCGCAGGGAGGCGGCGCGTCAATAACGATCGGATTTGCGTTTGCGGTAAGGTTTCCCATCCTTGTTCAGGTGGGGCTTGATGCGAAAGCTGCGAACGGACATCTTGAGTTCCAGATCGGGCGTCTCGCCGGCACGAATCACCACCTTGCGACGAACCATTCCGGCCAAATGGTGTACCGCGGCCACGGTGTACTCGCCCTCGGGCAGCGGCGGCAATTCGAAACGGCCGCGCGAATCGGCATAGGTGTACCAGGGGTTGTCGATCACGTAGAGCAGGGCGCTCATGCTGTGATGGACGTTGCAATAGATCCGCACCAACCCCTCGTGGGTGAACACGTGGGTGGCCCCTTCCCCGCGACTGTAACGGCCGGCATCGAACCGATTCTCGCCGGAGACGCTGAACACGTTGTGGATGATGGGATCGCGGTTGGGAAAACGAACCGTCGCACCGCGCGGAACGACCATCAAACGGGGGTTGAACTGTTTCTTCTTGGTCACCACGACGTAGGGTTTGTCGAGAGACTCGGGAGAAATGTCGCTTTGTCGACCTACGATGAACACGGCAACCCGCTGATCCTCATCGGCAAGATCGATTTTACGCCGGCCCACGAATCGCACGGTCCCTTTGATCGGAATCGCCACGGAAGCTTCGGATTGCTCGGTGGCCATGTCCGCCGAACCGGTCGGGTCCTTCGCCGGCTCGGTCGCGGTGGAGGGTCGTGCCGCACCATCGGTAGACGCCTCGGAAGGGTTCGCCGGGGCATCGGGCTTGGTCGCATCGGACAGTGGCGCCGCAGAAGATACCTGTCCAACGGCCTTCGGCTCGGGGTGCTCGGCGTCGGAATCGGACGCGGCCGAGAGCGGGCACCATGCTACCAACAAAACCAACACCGCGAGCAAGATACGCAAAGGCGGCCATGAGGGGAAAACACCCGGGACGGTCGTCACCGCCAATCGTCGCCTGCGCGCGGGCCCGAATGCGGGTGCCGCGGCATGCGTTGGGATCGAGGTCGATCGCGAAACAGGGATCACCACCTACCCTCCTAAGGACCGCTAACGCATGCGCAAAACCTTCCTGAGATAAACGACGAACGTCCCCTCCGCATTCCGCGCAACGTGGGTTTGGTGATTTGCGAATACCTTACCATGAAAAGACAACCCCGGGAATGCGATAAACCGCTTTGACCACGGGACTTCACACCAGGCCGAACGAGTCGGAAGTACGGCTCCGTTCAAGGTCTTTGAGCACACCGGTTACAGCCCCCGTCGGGCCATGGCGAACAGGCCCCTTCCCCATCCAGGCGAAGAGATCCGGAGCCTCAAACCCGTTTGGGAATCGGCGGAAACACGAGGGTGAAACTGCTGCCCTTGCCCAGTCCGGCACTGGTCACGCGGATTTCCCCGCGCATCTCCTCCATGGCGTTGGCACAATAGTGCAACCCGTAACCGTGCCCGTCTTCCTTGGTCGTGAACCCGTGAGTGAACATCTTTTCCAGGTCCTTGGGCTCGATGCCGATGCCGGCATCCGTCACGATCAGCAGGATCTTGCCTTCGTCGTTTTCTTCCAGATCCAAACGCAGCAGGCGCTGCTCGGGCAGGATGTTGCGCATCGCCTCCACCCCGTTTTTGATGAGATTGACCAGGATGTGGATCAATTTGGCCTTGGAAGCGCGGATCGGTTTGCCCGTTCGGTAGTGTTTCTCGATCTGCACCTGATTGCGATCCAGGTAGTCGCGCTGAATCCCGATCGCCTCGTCCACCACCTGCATCAGGGCCTGGGTATCCGAGGAACCCACCTTTGAGATCGTTTGCTGGGTCTCGATGATGTCCCGCATCAGGTTCGACTTCTCGGTGATTTTCTGAATCTCCCGCAAGACGATCTCGCGCTCGCGCTCCAACTGCTCGCCGACCCGCAGCAGAAACTGCGGCAGAATGGTGCCCTTGGTATCCTCGGTGAAAAATTCGGCCAGGCGGTGCAGGTTCTTCTCGAGCAGATGGTTGGCACGGGTCAATTGAGTCAGCTTGGACTTGCGCAATCGCTGGTCCATCAACGAGCAGGAAACCGCCACACTGTTCAGAATATTGCCGATGTTGTGCAGCACCGAAGTCGCCACCTCCGCCGTTCCGGCGGCCCGCTCCATCTCGCGCCGGCGCTCGTCGAGACGCACGCGCTCGTAGAAGATGGCCAGCATGGTCGCCACCATCTCCAGGAGGGGTAGATTCGATTGGGAAAACCGGTCGGGCACGTCGCTGACCAACTGCAGGACACCCAACATTTCACCGCCGAGGTACATGGGCGCGGCCATCAGCGATCGAATCGAAAACTTCAGTTCCCGACTGACTCCGGCACGATAGCGGCGATCCTTCTCGACATCCTCGATACACAGCGGTCGCCGGTGCTCGACGACCCAATTCGTGATCCCCACACCGGCCGGTATCTCCAACTGCGAAAGACGGCTGGTGATGACCGGATCACGGGTGTAGTTGGCCACGAACCGCAGGGCACTGCGATCCTGGTTGTAGCTCAGGACACTCACCCCGTAGGCGTCGAACTGGTCGGCCGCATGACGCAACAACTCGCCCACCATCGGCTCCGGGCGATCCTTGTCGCTCAGGGCCGCCTCGAAATGACGCACCAATCCGTGAATATCCGGCTCTCGAATGGGATCGAAGCCGGCCGATATCTCGCAGAAACGGCGAACATCCTCGGCTTTGCTGCGCGCCGGAAGGTGGCTGTAACCCGCGCGCCGATTGGGACCCAACACGAGAAAGCGCGGCCGGAGTTCAGGCGCCAGGTCGGGTTCCGGATACTTTTTCGCGACAATAAAGTGGTGCGGCGACTGCGCCAAAAACGCACGCGCTTTACTTCCCGTTTCGAACGATGAGTAATTCTTGATCATCAGTTCCATGGAAAGAGCACACCTCAAGCGCGTGGGAAGTTGAATGTTGATCAGGACATGCAAACCCGGGGTTCATACGTAGGACCGGTGCCGATTATGTGTGGGTGGGTGTGTGAATTTTTCTCTAATTTATAATGACCGAGAATAAAAGGAAAAACATTTTTGTAACGAATCGCCATCCAAGCCAAAAAAATAAACGAAAATTTCTTTCCGAGACGCACAATGATGGGATAAACCAACGAGGCACCGGGACCCCCCTCCCACCTGGCGATCACGGAATCGGCCCACTTCCAACCCGTTCGGTGGATCGGTCCATTCCCATTGAATCCAGTTACCGGCGTCGGTGCCGGCAGCGGATCGCGAAGGGCGGCATCCCATCGGCGAAAATCCGCAACTGCGGCGAGCCCGACAATCGGGCCCACGGCTCGATCTCCTTCTCGTAATATATGGCAAAGCTCGCCTGATGTGTCTCGAATGCCCACCTGGAACGTCATGGAACCCAGTACGGAAACCCCCTATCCAGTCGATTCGCGAAGCGCGAAAACACGCAAGCGTATAAAGATTCGGAACCTATCAAAAAGCGAAAAAATCCTGAAGCCAACCCAAGATTCGGTAAACGGCAAATGCCATCAAAACCAGGCCACCGAATACGACCGCGACAAAAAGCAGGCTGAGTATCAAGATCGAGGTCCCGTAAAAGGCCACGCGCGCGCGCCACACCATGCCGCGCGGGTGCCACCAGGTGATGCCGGTCAGTTTTTCAAGGCGGCGCCGGGCCCGGTGCAATTGGCGAACCTGGGCGGGGTCGATCACCGCCTTGATCTCTCGAATCCAGCCCTGGATGCGTGGAAATACCTGACGAGATATCACTTTGCGCATCATGCCCCAATCACGTGTCTCTCGCGAACCATCGCGCAGCGCGGCCCGGGTCTTGGCCAGGTTCTCGCGCCGAAGTTCCGAGGCGGCACGCAACCGCAAGCGTTGCGCCTCCCAGGGGTCGCGTTGTTCGGGTGGTCGACTCACGAGGGTTTCTCCATTTTGAGCATTTTGTGGAACCGCTCCTTGAGGTCGTCGTGTAGTTCCCGCAACGCCCGTACTTCGTCCATCACCTCGTCGCTCATGCGACGTCGGGTACGCATGGCCTGTTTGAGTTTGGTTTCCAGAAGGTGCAGCTCGCGGGAGAGCGAGACGGACTGGGCCTCCGCCTCGTGCAGGTGATCCTCGGCCTCCGCCAGCATTTCGTTCATGTCGCTCTTGACCTTGGTCAGACGGCTGAGGCCCTGCTTGAGATCGTGCAACTCACCGGCAGTGGCGTAAGCCTCCTCCAGTACGTTTTCACTTTCCTCGTCCAACAGTGCGAACAAACTTTCGAAGCGATTGACCATGCGGTTGCCGATGGTGTGCGCCAGCCGGTCGAAGTCGCGCTGGCTCTGTTTGGCGCGGACGGCCAGAAAGCGAACCAGGCGCTGGCGGCTCGTGTCCTCGGCCATGGCGCGAACCAGCGGCTCGATCCCCACCTCGCGGGCGACGATCAGGTTGTCGTTGAGCCAATCCAGCCGGGTGTGCAGCGGCGCAAAGGCCGAGCGATCCAGGACACGCACGTGCAGCCGTGTTTCCGGGCCGGGCTGGCCGTCGAAAAGGTAAATCGGCTCGGCAGGCCAATGGGTGTCGCCATCCGCGACATCCGCGAACCATCGGGACATCACCCGGCGCAGGTAGCCGGCCATATCGGCCGTGTGCCAATCGTGCATCGGTGGAAAAAGCGCACTGTGACGCGGCACGAAGACCCAGCAGGCCTCGTTTTCCTCGCTGTAATAACGGGCCCAATAGGGATCGAGCCAGAAGCACATGGCGTCCGGCGCGTCATCGCCGTACAGCATCGCCTCCTCGGGGTCGAAGCCACCGTCTTCGGCGGGAATCCAGAGAAAGTGGGAACCGGCGGGATCGAACTCGTCGGCGTGGAAGGCGTACAGGAGCCGACCCTCGCGGAGCACATCCATGGGCATGTCGCGCAGAAGACGGGCCAGGACAGGCAATTGACGTTGCCTGAAGCGCCACAGCCAGGGCTTGGCCGCGTGCATGCTGTCCAATCCGGCCAGGCGGTATTCGATCTCGGCCAGGCGGTCGCGCAGCCGGCGTCGCTCGATTTCGGCGGGTTCCCGCAACCGGGTCGGGCGCAATTCGAGCCGATAGCCGAATTGAGGCGCGGCCCGGTGCAGGGCGTGCTGCAATTCCTCGAGCCGCTCGGGGCTGTATCGCAAGGAGGGCATCTCGAAGCGTGCACCGCCGCTCAGAGCCGGCTCCAGGGCGACGCGAGCGTGGAAAGTCAGATGGGCCAGGGGCCAGAACACCCAGGTTTCTTCCGAATCCTCTGGAGAAGACACACCCGGCGAGCGAACCTCGATCGCGGCCAGCGCCTGGCTCTCGACGGCGTCCGGCGCCAACCCGAACAGGCTGGGATGGCGCAGCATCAACGCTTGAAAACGCAGAAACAGCGATGCGTCCAACGCCGCCCGCGCCAGGGGCACGTAAAGGCGGCGTTCTCCTTCGGCGATCCCCAACAGGAGGCGGCAATCGTCCAGATCCCCGCCCGCGAGCACACTTTGAAAGGTTGATTTTCGACGGGGATCGTCCTGAATCTGAAAGAACCAGATCGGCCCGGCCGCCGACTCGGCCGTCGCCACCCGCAGGGCGGTCGCGTGGCGGCGGAGTTCGTCGAAAATCTCGGCGGCGCCCGCGGCATCGCGACCCTCGGCGATCAGCAAATAGGTGTCGGGCAGGGTCGAAGCCGCCTGCCGTTCGGGTGCGGCGGCAAACAACAGGTGACACAAACCCGCGACCACGGGCAGGGCCCCTTCCGCGACCGGCGCCTGTTCGGCCGAGCGCTCGGTCGTCTCCAGGAATCGGCGAAGCAACGGTTCGTACTCCGGCGAAACGGGTACGTGCAAGTCGGCAGAAACGCCGAACGCACTGGGAGGAATGGAGATTTCCGCCGCCGTAGCCAGGGTGGCCGGCAACTCACCGGGCTCCAGGGACAGCAGCAGGTCGAACAAGGCGGCCGGCTCCAGATCCGCCAAGACCCAAGAGGACCTGGTCCCGGAAGGCGAGCGCTCAGCCACGAGCCACCTCGGTTCGCCATTGGTGCAGCCAGGCTCCCACCAGTTGACCCGCGAGGCCGCGTGGGTCGAAGCCTTCCTTGCGGGCCCCCAACACCAAACCTTCGCCGCGGGCCTGGTAGATCCAACCAGTGGGTTCATCCAAACGGTCCGGGACCCAACAAATGGAAAGCCTGCGGCGGGGGTGTCCGGCAAACCCCAGGGCACGCGCCAAGGCGGCCTGCCAGGAGATGTCGGGATGCTCGCGCCAGGACAGCGGCAGAAAAACCAATACGTGGGCGGCGGCATAGAGCGAAAGGTCGAGGCGAGAAGGGCCGGTAGGAGGGCCGGTAGGAGGGCCGCCATGACGGCCCGAAGACGCGGCGCCGGAAAGCGAACGCCCGTTACGGGGACGATCGGTGGACGAATGTTCGGCAGGCGAAACGCCGGGACCCGGAGGTCCGATCGACCTCGCACCGGCATCGAAAGCGGCGCCCTGATCGCGCTGGCTCAACCACAGACGTGCCAACCAGTTGGAAAAGCCGGTGGGATTCCCCATGGCGCGACCCAATTCCGGTGCGGGGACCGCGGCGAAGGGCTGGTGGCTATCGAACAGAAAAGAGCCCCAACCGCCGCCCGTCAGCAACTGCCGACGAAATGCCGCGAAATCGGGCGCATCGGCCCATCGCGACGATTCGTTTTCGTTCATGCCGAGATGGCGTTGGCGACAGCGGCCGAAGCGATCGCCCTCGATAAAACGGACTTCGCTTCGCCCCAGTCCATTGAGGACCAACTGGTGCACCATGCGGGCGACGGCCTCCAGCCAACAGGTCTTGATGAAATCCAGGTGGACGCGGGTACCCGCGACGGCGGGAACGACGGTCGCGAGAAACATGTGCCGCATGCGGCGCCGTTTCGGCTCGCGTCGATGGACCAGGTAGCCGGTATTGAGCAACCGATCGGCACGCAGCATTTCGTGTTGCAGGAACTCACTGAAGAGCACTTGACCCATTTCCTCGGCTCGGCGGGTGACGTAGATGCCGTTGATCCCGCCCTCCCGACGCGCCTGTGTCGCGCGCAACCGCGCACCGGGCCGCGACATGGACGATTTCGGTTCGCGTTTGACCTCCGGCAGCGGCAGAGGCGTCAGACGATGGGACAGGGTGGTGGCGATCGGATCCTGGTAGGGCAGGTGCAGCACCGGCCGCTTGCCGGAAACGGCCTCTCGATCCAGGCGGGCCAGGTTCCAGGCGCAGTCGCGCCAGAAACCGGACGTTGCCGGATCCTCGATCTCGCGTTTCACATGGCTGGCCAGGGCATGCTGATAATCTCGGAGGCGTTGCGCCCCATCGGTGTCCGGAAGCGGTTCGTCGCAGAAAAGCAGCGTGTGGCCCAAGCCGGCGGTGCACCGTCGCAACAACGGCAGAGCCAGCCGAAACAGGCTGTAGCCAGGATGGGCGGCCAACAGGACCGCGGCTCGGTGTCCGTGGGTCGATACCTGCGACCTACCTGGCAAAGCCACTCGCAATTCGCGATCGATGCGCGCCACCACGTCGTACCACGGGCTCTCACGGGGAAGCTCTCGCCCGGGCAACGCCAGCAGCGTCGCCAACTCCACGGCCATCGCCGGAGGAATACCCACCTGGCGACCGTGAAGGGTGCGCACCACCGAACGGGCAAGCCGCGCGACCGCCCCCGAGTGGCCGGCGCAGGCCTGCTCGAGCAGCGTCTCGGCGGTTTCCCGGCCGATCAGCCCCAGCCGCGGCGTTCCGCTCATGCGCGCGCCGCCACGCGCTCGAGCTTGTAGGCGATCTCCTCGTCTTCCAAATCGAGGAAGTAGCGCGGAATCAAGGTCAACTGTTCGCTGCCGAGACTCAGTGCGGCGTCGAGCGGTTCCTCCGCCCGAGTCGCCCGATAGAGTCGATGCATGACCATGATGTGAACCATCTTCACCAAACGTCGATTGGACATCTCGGAGAGATCGTATTGACGCGCCTGTTGAACCATCTGGGCCAGGCTGCGGTAGAACGGGTGATTCGATTCCGGAACCAGCAGGCCCTCGGAAGTCATGCGCGTCATGACACCGCGGAAGTTGGCCACGCGGGCGAACAGATCGGCGCAGTCGGGCAAGGCCCGATGACGGCTGTAGGTTTCGGTCCAGCCCTTGCGGAGCAGGGTTCCCAGACTTTCCGGCCGGGCCTCGATATTGCGCAGTTGACAGCGCAGGGTGAAACGATCGAAGACGGCGCGAAGCTCCGGGGCTTCCGGAATCTGGTTGGTCGCCGCCAAAAGGCATTCCAACCGCACCGGATGGCGCATGCCGCGGTCGTGGAACACCCGCTCGTTGAGAAAGGCCAGGATCGAATTGAGGATGGCGCTGGATCCGTTGAACACCTCGTCCAGGTACACCACGATGGCGTGCTGCATCATGCCGCTGTCGATGCGCACCAATTCGCCTTTCATGGCGCGGGGAATGTCGTAGAAACCGAACAATTCACTGGGCTCGGTAAAGGGCGTCAGCAGGTATTCGAAATAGTCCGGATGGTCCCTGGCCGGGTCGGTTTCGTCGAGCAGGCCGGTCAGCCCGCAGAAGGCCCGAATCAATCGGGACTTGCCGGTGCCTGGCGGGCCGATCAACAGCAGAGGTTCCCCGCTGGCCACGGCCAGCATCAGGGCCGAAACCGCATCTTCGGAATCGGCGAATCGGCGGTTGAGCTCGTCCTCGACGAGGGTGAGTTGGCGAAAGGCCTGGTCACCCGCTTGGCGCAGGGCGGTCAGAACGCGGGGATCAAACATGGGCGGCGCCTCCAGGTGTCGGGCGGGAGTCGAGAGAACACTCGCGCCACCGCGAGGGGCGCTGCGATTGCCAGTTGGGCGTGGCGAGGGAAAACGTGGGGCGGTGTCGCGGTTGTTGGGGCCGTTTCGCCATAGGCCGCGGGATCAATCGGGCGAGAAAACGGTGCACGCGCCGCTTGGGCGGCGGCTGATTGAGGCCGCGTTGCTCCAGGTAGGGCAACGCGTGAAGGGCCGCCCGAAACGCCGAAGGCAAGGCTTCGACCATGCGAGGATGCCGGCTCAGGATTTCGACCAGCAGCCACTGGTCCCACCAGCCAGCCCATTGGGTCTGAACGATCAGGTGCCGGGTGCGCCGCTGGATGGCGCGCAACACCCTACGTTTCCGGCGACGGCTGGGCTGCAGGACGTCGCGCCAACCGCGCGGGCGGGTCCCCACGAGGTGCAACAACAGCCAAAAGGTGTTCGGGTGAAAGCTGGGCAAGGGCGGGAGGCCGTCCAGAAAGAGACCGTCGTGCAAGAGCCGGCGCTGCACGAGCAGCCCGAACCGGCGGCAGAAGGTGGGTTCGGTCCACGCCAGGTAGCCCAACATGGGCCACAGCTCGTCCGGGCAACCCAGTTCCGGCGATCCGGATTGGTGCAGCCGCATCGACTCCAGGAAACGCGCCTCCCAGGTGGCCTGGTCGATCCGGCCCGCCAGGCCGGCGTGAATGGCGCGAAGGTGACGCCGCTTGCGCCAGGCCCGCACCGGCCGGAACCGCTCGAAATACGAGACAAAGGAATCCGGCGAGGTCAGCCCCAAGCGCAGCAGGGCCATGTCGGACGGAGAGAGGAGCGCGTTCGCGGTCGGCGGGGAGACGGGCGGCCCAGGCCTGCGATCGGCGGCCGCCTCGATGGCCACTTTGGTGCCCTCATCGAAGGCGGATGTGTGCAGTTGCGCGAGGTCTTCGATCAAGTGGAGCGCAGCGCGTTGGAGCCAGGCCGCGAGGGCGGCGGGCTGGAGTCCGGCGAATCCCGGGCCGGCTGAATGTCGTGGGGTCGGCGATTGCGGTGGTTGAGTGGCAGACGTCGGCGTCACGCGGGATTCCTCGCTGTGGTGGTGCCCACATTCTAGCCGGAAAGCGACACCCAGGTGGGCAAAAGTCTGGAACGAGGGCTCGCGGAGCCGGCGATCACCGCGGTTTTGCGGGTTGAGCCCTCATCGGCTGGAATCGCCCGATCCTTGTTCCAACAACTCCAAAATCTGTTTCATCGGCAGCATTAATCCATTTGCCAGAAAATCACCAAGGCACCTTTCGCCCAGGACGAACGCCGTGATGAATGACGGCAGGCGGCGCTCGATTCGAGCAGATTCCCGCCGAGGCATTCCGAAGGAGGACCTTTCTCATGATTTTTCGAAAAGCGATACGGATGGGGTTGATCTTGTTCGCGGTATCCCCCGCGGTAGGGGGCCCACCGGAGATTCCCGAAGACCTCCAGAATCTCCTGCGCCGGTCCGTGGAATCGAAAAAGATTCCGTCGATGGTGGTCGGCATCGTCAATCCCCAGGGAAAGAGCGTCCTGAGCTTCGGACGCACCCAGCCCGACGGCGCGGAAGTCGACGGCGACACCCTTTATGAAATCGGTTCGGTCACCAAAATTTTCACCAGTGCGCTCCTCGCCGATATGGTCGCCCAAGGCAAGATGGGCCTGAACGACCCGATCGATCGTTATTTGCCCGAGGGCTTTCAGGCCCCCCGCAAAGAAGACGTGGCCATCACCCTGACCCACCTCGCCACGCACCGTTCCGGACTGCCGCGCCTTCCCGAGAACATGGTGGTGACCGGGAACGATCCCTACGTCGATTACGACCGCCAAAAACTGCACGAAGCGGTTCGCGATCAGACTTTGCTGACCACGCCGGGCAAGCAGTGGGCCTATTCCAATTTCGGCATGGGGCTGCTGGGCGATCTGATCGCGCAGACGAACCGAACCACCTACGAGGACCTGGTCCTCAGCCGCATTTGCAAGCCCTTGGGCATGAACGACACGGTGATGACCCTTTCGGAGCGGCAATCACGTAGATTGGCAGCCCCCCACGACTTGAGCGGTACGCGATCCCACAGTTGGCATTTCCAGGCCCTGGCCGGCGCGGGCGCCCTGCGTTCCAGCGCCAACGACATGTTGCGTTTCCTGGAAGCCCATCTCGGCCTGGCGGACGCCCCGAACCTGCCGTTCCTCTCGGAGACCCACACCCCGCGCGCCGATATCGACGCCAAGGTCAAAACCGGCCTGGGCTGGATGATCCTGAAAACCGAAAGCGAGACCCTGTGGTTCCACGACGGCCAGACCGGCGGCTATTCGGCGTTTCTCGGCTTCAACGCCAAAACCCGCACCGGTGTGGTCGTGCTCGCGAATCAACTGACCGAACTGAATCCCCTGGGACTGCATCTGTTGAATCCCAAAAACCCGGCGCCGAGTTTCGCCGATGAAACGACCGGCATCGAACTGCCTGGCGAACTGCTGCAAGGGTACACGGGTCATTACCAACTCTCCCCCAACCGCTTTATGCACGTCACGCTTCGCAAAAACCAACTCTTCGGTCAACTGACCGGCCAACCCGCCTTGCCGATGTTCGCCGAGTCCGAGACCAAGTTCTTCAACCGCCAGGTCGCCGCGGAGCTCGTCTTCGAAAACGGCTCGGATGGATCGGTGGCGGCCCTGGTTCTCCATCAGGGGGGCGCCACCATCCGCATGGCACGCATGCCCGCCGACTTCACGCCCCCGGGCCCGCCCGAAGAAATCCAACTGGGTACCGAGGTGCTGAAGCAGTACGAAGGCCAATACAAGCTCTTCAACGGCGGGGTCTTCACGGTTCGGCTGGACGAGAGCGGCTTGGTGGTGCAGTTGACGGGGCAACCGTTCTTCCCGGTTTTCGCGCAGAAAAAGGATGTGTTCTTCTACAAGGTGGTGGACGCCCAACTGCATTTCGAACGCGACGAAAAAGGCGAAGTGGTTTCGCTGGTCCTGCACCAGAACGGCATGAAAATGCCGGCCAAACGCAAGTGAGGGTCCTTTTGGGAGAATCCAGCCAGGAGGAACGGCCCGGCTGGGTTCCATGGTGGGGGTCCCCACCTGGGAGCGGGTTTTAAAAGACCTTGAACATCACCAAAAGGACAAAGGCGTACAAGAGGACCATTCCGATGACGGGCGACAACCACAGGAAAAGGTACTTGAGTCGAGAACCGCTGCAATTCAGGAGGATGTACAGAAATACCAAGATGTTGTAGATCCAGCCGATGGCGATTCCCGCCCACATCATGCCCTGGTGACCGGTGCCGCCGAAGGCCATCATGCCGCCGAGACTGACCGCGATTTGGGTCATGAAGGAAACGATCAGGCCAAAGCCCCAAAGGCCGCTTTCCTGAAAGGCACGGAACATGAGGAACAGTTGGAAAAAAAACGACACGAACGACGAGAGAGCCAGAAGCACCAGGAGCCCCCAAAAGACGGGTGCGGTCCAGGATGGCATGTCGTCAGGGTCGCGTAGGTTGTCCATCAACCACCGAGCCCATTCGGCGTCTTTGAATTGCTCGAGAAACTCCTGGTTCTCGAAGGGGTTCTGGGCTTCTTCCACCTGGGCCGATTCTTCCTCGCTGCCGGACACCTTGACGTAGACGCTCTGCTCCGGATTGGCGTTGGGACGGCCCTTGACCTTTTTGAAGCCCTTGCGATTGGTGAGGGACTCGTCTTGGCTGAGGGTCCCCTCGGCGATCTGACGGTTGCGAGTTTCGGTCGCTTTCAGATCGACCTTGCTCAACGGCAACACCATCAATTCACCACTACCGTGGGTGAAATGCACTTCCTGGTCGAGTACCTCGTATTCCCCGCGAATGGCGATCATGCGACCGTCTTTCATGACCAACACGCCGCTCGAGTTGATGGTCGGACCCTGGTCCTGCCATGCGGCGGCGGGCGACCAGCACAGGCCGAAGCACAACAGACTCAAACCGATGAAACGTGGCAATCCGTACACCTGATCCTCCCCGAGATGGGTTTCGCGGCCGATCCCGTCGGCTCCCTGCATTTTAATGTGTTCTCGCTGCTGCAGGGCGGTTTGTGCGATCGCAAGGGGTCAACAGTTGTGAAGGATCACCTTCAGGCGGGGAGCGAATTGACCGGCTCGGCGTACTTTTCCAGCATATTCATGTTGTATTCGTAAGCGGTTCCCGAGGTGAAATTGGTGATGACCGGGAACGGAAAGAGATTGATGTTCTGACAAAGCCGGATGTAGGTGGACACGCGATAGTAGGCGCGAGGTCCCCGCTCGGTGGCGTTGCGAAGGTAGATATCCAGCAATTCATCCTGCATGTCCTGGCTCAGGTTGAACAGACCGAACTCGCGGACCATCTTGTGGTTGACGCGAGCGGATCCGTCGTGAGCACGGATGATCAAATCCTCGGGATGAATTTCTCGGAACATGGAACCTCTCATCACGGGAACAAAAGAAACCCGATGGTTTGGAAAGGCCGGTCAGGCAGGTTGGATGAATGGCAGTCTATCAATCGTAACATTATCGTAAATCGGGCCTTCTAAATCAATAAGCCATATCACCCGGTACGGATCGAAAGCTCGAGGGTCACGGCAGAATCTCAATACAAGGCCGTCTCGAATCCAGCCGGCCAGGGCTCTTTTTCCCCGTCGAGAAGGGCGACCCACAGGGCCCCAAAACCGGTGCCGCCAAGGCCCGCAAGGGAAAAAGCCAGAGCTCCCGAACGGCGGCGCGTCGCAAAAAATCCTTGCGGCCCATGGGGTTTTTCCCATATATTGCGAAACTGAAAAAGAATATGGGCGCCTGCCCCAGCGCGCTTTTGTGATTTCCGGAGGTTTTCCATGCCACTTTACGACTACCAGTGCAAATCATGTAGCCATGAGTTCGAAGCACTGCAAGCCATGAATGAGGCTCCCTTGGAGGAATGCCCCGAATGCGACGAGCCCGAGCTTCAAAAGAAAGTCGCCGCCCCCGCGTTTACCTTCAAAGGCGGCGGCTGGTACAAGGATCTCTACAGTTCGTCGGGCTCTTCCGACAACAAATCCGGAGATACCAAAAGTGACAGCGGTGCCGCCAAACCGGCGGCCAAAGAGTCGAGTTCCAAAACGACCGCCGCCGCATCCTGATTTTTTACCTGAGCAACACCCGAAAGCCGTCTCGCCCGAGGCGGCTTTTGTCGTTTTGGGGTGCGCAGTCGGCACGGATTCGACGGCTGCCGAGAGAGATCGGTCGAAGCGAGAACCCACCGGAGTTCCCGCACCCCGAAAGCGGCGTCGTGCCAGGTAGGTGCGACCGCTGGTCGCACATTCCGAACGAAGCAACCCTTCCGAAGAGTTCCCACGTGTCCATAAGAGACGTCGCGCCAGGTAGGTGCGACCGCTGGTCGCACATTCCGAACGAAGCAACCCATCCGAAGAGTTCCCGCGTGTCCATAGGAGGCGTCGTGCCAGGTAGGTGCGACCGCTGGTCGCACATTCCGAAGCTCCCGCTTCAATCGGCGGTTCACTTTTTGGTGATTCGCATCTTCGCAGTCCTGATCGCTTCGAAGTGTCGGCCGGGCCGGCTTACCGCCCCTGCCATACCGGCCGTGCCATACCGGCCGTGCCATACCGGCCGTGACCAACGTACAGCCACGCCGATCCTCAAAGCATGCGGGAACTCTGATCATGAACAGCTTCGAATGGTTCATCGGGCCGGCTTACCGCCCCTGATGAACCTACCGGGCACGACATCTCTCTCGACATTCAGACACTGCCGGCAGAGGTGGACTTCGACCGGAGAGATCTTGCCAAACAGTTTCGCTTCGCTCTTGATGCACTTGATTTGATAATCGTCGGTCGCTTCGATTGGTGGCGCAGGCTGCTCCACCTACAGGCACGACGACACTCTCCGCATGCGGGAACTCCCGGTCAATTCGCTTCGATTGGTGGCGCAGGCGGCCTTGGGCGGCTACTGTGCAAGGGCCCACCTACCCGGCACTCGATACGCGGGCACGTGTTCCGACCTGAATCGCCGTTACGTCTGGAACGAATCCTACCCCAGCGAGCGGATGCGTGCCTGTGGCGACACGATCTCGGTGATGCGAAAGGCGAAATTGCCGTCGACCACCACCACCTCACCACGGGCGACGAGCTTGTTGTTGACCAACATGTCGATCGGATCGTCCATGGCCTTGTTGAGTTCGATGATCGACCCCGGGGTCAACTTGAGGATGTCCTGCAACAACAGTTCGGTGCGACCGATTCGAATGATGACTGGCAATTCGATGTCCATCAGGAGATCGATGTTGCCGCCGATCTCGGGCATCGGCGCAGGCGGCGGCGCGTATTGATAGGCGGGCGCGGCGGCTTGGGGCGGCGGCGCGGCCGCGGGCGGCGGCATGCCGGGCATCGCTGCGGCGGCCGGAGGCGGCGCGGCAGTGGGGGCGGCGGCCTGGGGCGGCGCTGCGGCTGCGGGCGGAGGCACGGCCTGGGGCGGCGGTTCGGCTTTCTTGTGCAGGCCCTTGTCGATCGAATCCAGCAACAGCTTGCTCAGGCCCACGTAGAGTTTGGAATTGATGAGACCTTCCAGCTCGATATCGAATTCGACACCCGGAAATTCGTCACCCGCCACCTGGGTCTTGACCACTTCGGCCTCGTTTCCGGTGACGATCTCCACCTGGCCGATCGAAATGCTGTCGCCGGTTTTCTCGGTCAGGGTCTGACAACTGGCGCCCATGATCTGGTTGATCGTCTCACTCAGGGCATCCGAACTGTCCTCGTCCAATTCGGCCGAGTTCTCACCCTCGCCGCCGAGCATCAGGTCGATGATGCGGGTGGCGTCCTCGATGTTGACGATGAAATAGATGGTCCCTTCCAAGCCCTTGGTGAAGCTGGCTTGGGCGACGATGATCGTGTCCCAGTTGCGCTCTTGGACCTCGGTCACCGTGAGATAGGCCGAACGCAGCGGAATCAGGTCGATTTCGCGGCCGAGCAACATGCTCAGAACGGTAAACGCCGCGTCGGCGATCACCTCGCTGACAATGCCGAGGGTTTCGATTTGGTTGGTATTCAGTTCCGACATAAGTGCTCTTCAGCCTGTTCCGCGATCGAGGGGCGTTGTGCGGCACGGCGACGGTGCCGACCGCGATTAAAGGGGTTCGATCTTTTCGTGGACCTGAAAGGACCGAATCTCGCTGTTGATCAACACCTGTCCCTTGTACTTGGGCACCTGGTTGACGCTCAACACCATGGGGTCTTCGGGTCTACTGGTAAGCTCAATGATATCACCTCGTTCCAAATTGAGGAAATCCTGAACCGTAATCGTGGAGCCGCGAATCTCGGCCCCGACGCCGAAGTACACCCGTTTCATCAGTTCCGAAAGCATTTTCGCTTCCTCGAAGGTCTCGCTCTTCTTGTAACCGGTGTACCATTCCTGATCGAACTCTTTGGCGATCGGCTCGAGAATGATCGAGGGAATACAGAAGTTCATCATGCCCACCACTTCCTGGAACTTGACCTCGAACACGATCAGGACGACGACCTCGTTGGGGGCCACCACCTGCACCAACTGGGGCGAGGTCTCCTGGGCGTGAATGCGCATATCGAGGTTGACGATCTGTTTCCAAACCTCTTTCAAGTCTTCCAGAATCAAGCGGATGATGGCTTCGAAAATATTTTGCTCGATGGCCGTCATGGCCCGGATCTCGGTCAGTGGTTCCCCCGGACCGCCCAACATCTTGTCGATGATGGGGAACACCAGCGAGGGGTTGATCTCGAGGGCCGCATTGCCTTCCAGCGGTTTCATGGCGATCGAGCTGAAACAAGTGGGATCGGGCAAGGAGAGAAGGAATTCGGAATAGGTCAACTGCTCCACGCTGACCAGGTTGATCTCCGAAATGGTTCGCAGGTAGGCACTGAGCGAGCTGGAGAAGTTGCGGGCAAATCGATCGTGCAGGAAGTGGAGCGAGCGCATCTGCTCCTTGGAAACCCGGTCCGGTCGCTTGAAGTTGTAGACCATGACCTTTTTGTATTGCTTCTGCTTGGGTTTCTCGCGCTCGATGGTTCCCGGCGTCGTGGGCTCCGCCGTCTCCTCGGCCATCGTGGCCACGTCGCCGCCGGATTGAACCGAGTTCAACAGGGCATCGACTTCTTCCTGGGTGAGGATTTTTGCCATTTCGAGTCTCCGTCGATCGGCGTGGCTTCTCCCGAATCGGAATCAGCGGCCAGACCTACTGAAAGCGGCGCTCCACGTAGCTCTTCAGGGCTTCGCGCAGGCGAATCATGGATTTGGTGTGCAGTTGGGAAACGCGGGATTCGGTAATGTTCAGCACGGTGCCGATTTCCTTCATGGTCAGCTCGTCGAAGTAATAGAGGGAAACCACGTAGCGTTCCTTGTCCGGCAACCGGCGAATGGCCTCGGACAGGATTTCGGTGAGTTCGTGCTTCTGGAACTTGTGATAGGGATCGTCGGTACTGCGATCGGGAATGAACGCGATGGCGGACTCGCCTTCCCCACCCTGGCTGTCGTTGTTGTTCAACTCGACGAACTTGCCCAGCGACACGCCTTTCAGGTTGTCGAGGATCTTGTAGAACTCCTCGAGGCCCACACCCAGGTCGCGGCACAGTTCCTCGTCGGTGGCATGGCGCCCAAGCTGCTGCTCCAATTGGGCGTAGGATTGCTCGACCATCTTCTTCTGTTTGCGCACCGATCGGGGCACCCAATCGAGACTGCGCAGGCCGTCGAAGATGGCGCCGCGAATGCGAAACTCCGCGTACGTCTTGAATTTGATCCCGCGTCCGGGATCGAATTTCTCGATCGCATCGATCAGGCCGATGATGCCCGAGTTGACGAGATCGTCGATCTCGACGTGATTGGGTAGTTTCATGGAGATACGATGGGCCAGATACTTGACCAAGGGAATGTAGTCTTCAATCACATGTTGGCGATCTCCACTGCCATTGGTCTTTTCTGCGGTCTTCGAAGCCTGAGGCATGCCCTCCCCCCTACTTTTGCACGAGCAGTTGAAACAGTTGCAGGAACCCCTTGCCTTCGGTCCACGGGTCATCGTGGTCCAGCAGGGTCGCCAGCGCCTCGAAATTCGCGCGGGCCGGACACTCTGCCGGCGTCAGCATGAAGGGTTTCTGCAGAACCACACCACGAGCGACCACGTCGTCGTGAACGATGTAGCTCAGGTATTCCAGTTCTTTTTTTAGAAAGTGTTGGATTGCGACCTTTAGCTTACCATAAACATCCTCGGCTTCTTCCTCCCCTTCGACATCATTCACCACCAATTGCAAGCGAGCCGCGTCACATTCGCGAAACAAGACCTTGGCCAGCGCATAGGCGTCGACGATCGAGGTGGGTTCGTCGGTACAGATCATCAGGATTCGATCCGACCCCTGAAGCGTTCGGATCACCAGGTTGTTGACCCCCGCCGCGGTGTCGATGAACATGAAATCGAACATCTCCTCCAGCTTGAGCAGATCGGTGCGCAACTGATCCAGTTGTTGCACGGGCAGGTAGCCGGCGTCCATGATGCCCGAAGCACCCGGGATCAGGTAGAGGTTGTCGGTGACCTTGACGAGGATTTCGAGCAGGGTCGCCTGGCCCTCGATGACGTGCGACAGATTGCGTCGCGGATCCATGCCCAACAGGATGTCGATGTTGGCGGTGCCCATGTCGGCATCCAACATCAGCACCTTGCGCCCGCGTTTGGCCAGGGTGACCGCCAGGTTGACGGTGATGTTCGACTTGCCCACGCCGCCCTTGCCGCTGCTCACGGAAATGATCTCGCATGAACTCTTGCCGCCGGGGCCCTGGCCCCGTTTCAGGGCGGCGACGCGCCGCAGGGTTTCTGCCTGATCCATCACACCACGCCTCCTCGTGCGGCCTCGAGACCTTGCCCCGCGAAGAGTCCGGCCAGCAGGGGACGGCTGGCGAACTCGAAATCCTCGGGCACGTTCTGGCCGGTGGTCACGAAACTCACCGGCTTCTTGGTCTTGACGATCTGGGTGAACAGCGACCCGTACGCGGATGTCTCGTCCAGTTTGGTGAATATGAGGTACTCGGGGTTCAAGGGATCGAACCGGTTGATGATGTCCGCCAGGTCGGCGCTCTTGGTCGTGGCGCTCAGGACCAGATGGACCTCGATGTCGCTCTGGTCGTCAAAGAAGTTGCGCAGGTTGGCCATGCCGATCTCGTCGCGCTGGGAGTGCCCGGCGGTATCGATCAGCACCAGGCTCTTGTCCTGGTGGAACTGGATGGCTTGACGCAGCTCGTTGGTATTCAGGGCCACCTGCACCGGGATCTCCATGATCTTGGCGTAGGTCTTCAACTGCTCCACCGCGGCGATGCGGTAGGTGTCGAGCGTGATCAGCACCACCTCGGCCCCGGCCTGCAAATGGGCGTAGGCCGCCAGCTTGGCCACCGTCGTGGTCTTGCCGACGCCGGTGGGTCCCACCAGCGCCACCACGCGCGGCCGGCCTTCGCTGACCAGCTCGGGGCGGGCCACGTCCACCAATCCCGCGAACAGCGTCTTGAGGTAGGCCTTGACACGCTTGACGTTGTCCTTGTGCTCGTCCTTCATGCGCTCGTGGGCCATCTTGATCATCTTGGCGGCGATGTTCTCATCCACGCCGGTGTCCTTCATCCACTGGTAGATGGTGATCATGGCCGGCGAGAGCTTGATTCCGGCGATCGGCGACTGGTTGCGAATGACGCTGTAGAGCAGGCCCTTCATCTCCTGCAGTTCCTTCTGCAGCGGGCTCAGGTCGGTATCCTTTTCGCCCAGGTCGGCCACCATCGATTTGATCTCGTTGATTTCCTTGCGCAGCGGACGACCGTCGCGCTCCCCCTCGGACCGCTTCTTGTCGCGTTTGGGCGAAGCCGTCTTGATGGCGGCGCCGTAGATGGCGTCGAACCCCTGGGAAAAGCCGTCGCGCCCCAATGGATCCGCGTCGAACAGGCTGTCGTCCGGCAGCACCGTGTTGCCGCCGGCGGTGTAGGTGGGGACCTTGGGAAAGATGCTGTCGGGATCCGGCTCGTTTTTGGGAATCTCTTCGGGCTTGACGGCGGGCGGTCGCGGCTTGGCGTCACCACGGCTCTCGAACCCGGTCTCGGAATCCTGGCGGATGTCGATCGACGGCGCCGGGGCGCTGCCCGGACCGATGGAGGCGATCGCATCCTCCTCCACCGCGGCGGTCACCTGCAGAAAATTCCGGTCACCGAACCCGAGCGGTCCCTTTTTCTTGATGCTCTTTGTGCCAAGGATGAAGGCGTCCGGACCCATCTCCTGCTTGATCTTCTCGAGGGCCTCTTTCATGCTTGGGGCTTCGAATTTCTTGATCTTCATATATCACCCACCACACCGATCGTGACTATGTTGACGTGTGCCGGCACCTCACTTTGACTGAAAATCAACAAGTTGGGCAGGACGCGCTCCAGCAGGCGCCGCAACGGCATGCGCAAACCCGGGTTCACCAGCAGGATCGGTTGAATGGCGAAGGCCGAACTCTCGATGGACTGATGCAGGTTGTCAACGAAGCGCTGCGCTTTTTCGGGCGCGATGACGACGAAATTGCCGGAGTCTGTTTGTTGTATGGATTCGGTCAGCTTGCGTTCCAATTCGGGGTTCAGGGCGATGATGGCCAACTCTTGACGGTCGTTGAGATAGGGCGCGACGATGCCGCGACTGATGGCCTGACGCACGAGGTCGGTGAGGGCGAAGGGATCCTTGGTGATCATGCCGCCCTCGGCCAGGGCTTCCAAGATGCTGAGTAGGTCGCGAATCGACACGCGTTCGACCAGCAGGTTCTGCAATACGCGCTGCACCACACCCAACGGCATGATGTTGGGCACCAGGTCCTCGACGATCTTGGGATAGGTATCGGCCAGGTTGTCCAACAGGGCCTGGGTTTCCTGGCGCCCCAACAATTCGTCCGCGTGACGCTTGATGATCTCGCTGAGATGGGTCGTCACCACCGTCTGAAGATCGACCACCGTGTACCCCAGGTTCTGGGCCTCGTCCTTGAGCTCCTCGCGAATCCAGTAGGCGTCGAGTCCGAACGCCGGTTCGCGGGTCAGGATGCCCTCGACCTCCGCCGTCGCCGTTCCGGGGTTCATCGCCAGGAGGTGGTTGAGCATGAGTTCTCCGGTCGCCACCGACACCCCTTTGACCAAAATCGAGTACTGGTTGGGTCGCAACTGTAGGTTGTCCCTGATGCGGATGGGCGGCACCACCATCCCGAGTTCCAGCGCCAATTGGCGACGGATCGATTTGATCCGTTCCAGGATATTGCCGCCTCGCTTCGTATCTACCAGAGATATCAGTCCATAGCCTACTTCTAACCCCATCATATCCACTTTCAGGAGTTTTTCAACAGGTTCCGGTTGCGGCAACGCCGGCGCCGCCTTCTTGCCGGGTACCGCCTCCGCCGCTTTTTGATCCGGTGGCGCACCCGGTCCCAAGGCGGCGGCGACCGGTTTCTCCTCCTCGACGGTGTGTTTGTAGTAGGCGAGCCCCAGCAACGCGGTGCTCAGCGACCAGAACGCAAGGGTCGGCAGGCCCGGCACCAGCCCGAACAAAAACAGCGATCCGCCCACGAAGGCCAGCGGTTTCTTGTCGAAGAAAACCTGGCCCATGACATCTTCGCCCAGCGATTTCTTGGCCGTGGCGCGCGTGGTCAGCAGGCCGGCCGCGATCGAGATGAACAGCGAGGGCATGGCGCTGACCAGGCCGTCGCCGATGGTCAGGATGGTGAAGGTGGCCGCGGCCTCCGCGGCCGGCATGTCGTGGCGAATGACGCCGAAGGTCAACCCGCCGATGATGTTGATGACCGTGATCATCAAGCCGGCCATCGCGTCCTTGGCGACGAATTTGATGGCACCGTCCATCGAACCGTAGAAATCGGCTTCGTCCTGCAGGTCCTGGCGCTTGCTCTTCGCTTCCTGCTCGGTGATCAGGCCGGAGTTGAGATCGGCGTCGATGGACATCTGCTTGCCCGGCATGGCATCCAGGGTGAACCGGGCCGTGACCTCGGCGATCCGCGAGGAACCGGTGTTGATGACCATGATCTGAATGGTGATCAACACGATGAAGATCAGGATGCCGATCATGTATTCGCCACCGACCACGAACTGGCCGAAGGCCTGGATCACGGTTCCCGCCGCGCCGGGCCCCTCGTGACCGTGCAGCAGGATGACCCGGGTCGAGGCCACGTTGAGGCTGAGCCGAAACAGCGTGGTCAACAGCAACACCGACGGGAACGCCGAGAACGCGGTGGGTTTCGGCATGTACATCACGGTGATCAGAATGGTGAGGCCGATGGTGAAGTTGGCGGCGATCATGATGTCCAACACGATGACGGGCATCGGGATCATGAACATGACCAGCATGACCAGGATCACCAAAGGGGTGATCAAGTGCTGGTGATCGCGAAGTTTGGACGTCCACTGAAGAACTTGTTTCATGCTGTGGCCCTCTGCTTATTCAATTTATAGATAAAGGCCAGAATTTCAGCCACTGGACGGAAAAACTGATCGGGGATGTCCTCCCCGATTTCGGTACTGTAGTAGAGACCGCGCGCCAGACCGCGGTTCTCGACGATTGGAATCTGCTTCTTGCGGGCCGCCTTGCGCATGCGCAGCGCCACGTGGTCGATGCCCTTGGCGACCACCCGCGGCGCGTTCATCTGGCCGTGCTTGTATTCCAACGCCACCGCGAAGTGGGTCGGGTTGGTGATCACCACGTCGGCATTGGCGGCGTTCTGGGCCATGAGCTGCATCAGGCGCTGATAGCCCAACTGGCGCATGCGCTGTTTGACCTTGACGTCGCCCAGTGCCTGCTTCTGTTCGTCCTTGACGTCGAACTGGGTCATCTTCAGATCTTCTTCGTAGCGGTAACGCTGGTAGGCGTAGTCGATGGCGGCCAGGATGATCATGAACAGGATCATCATCATCCAAATCGAGTACACCACATCCCAAACGCGCGAAACGACCATCATCGGGGTCAGCTCGGTCATCCCGTGGAAGTCCACCAGGTGCGGGGTGGCGGCGTAGTAGATCATCAGGGTCAGCACCAGTATCTTGGCCACGGACTTGGCCAGTTCCATCAGGCTGTTGACACTCGCCAGGGTGCGCTTGAGGTTGGCGAACACGTTGAGTTTGGACAGTTTGGGTTTGACCGGGGTCCAGGTGATGTGCCAGCCCACCTGGGCGATGTTGGCGGCCAGCGCGGCCACCAGCAGGGGCAGAAAGATCGGCAGCAGGAGAATCAGGTAGCGCGCGAAGTAGAACTGGTTGATGAGGTTGGAATCGCCGACCACGTCGATGTTGGTGGCGTTGGCCAGCACGTGGCGCATGATATCGCCCAAACCGTAGGCGACCACCCCGCCCCAGGCACTGATCACCGCGAAGGCCACGATGTACTGCACCAGGTTGTTGACTTCCATCGAGCGCAGGACCTGGCCTTCGTCCCTCTGTTTCTGCCGTTTCTTGGCCGTGCCTTTTTCGGTTCTTCCCTCGTCCGCCGCGGACATGATCCTACCTCCTCACCCGGCCCCGAAGTACTTGTAGATCCAGAGCAGGGTTTCGCGATAGTCCGCCAACATTCGAATGAAAAACAGGAAGGTCGGCTTGATGACCAGGGCGATCGCGACCAATCCCACCGCGATCTTGAGCGGGAAACCCACCACCAGGATCTGGAGCTGGGGCACCGTTTTACTGATCATGCCCAACGAAAAATCGATGGTGAACATGACCAGAAAAATCGGAGCCGCGATTTGAAAGCCGGTACTGAAGATCGCGGCGGTCAAATCGAGGACGCGATCCATGGAGTTCTCGTAGAGACGAACCCCGAAGATCGGAATCAGTTCGTAACTGCGCATCATGATTTCGATGATGATGTGATGCGTATCGGTGAGCAGAAAGATGAGCAATGCCAGAAAGCTGTAGAAAAAGGCGAAAATCGAGATCGAGCTGCCGGACTGGGGGTCGACGATGTTGATGAACCCGAATCCGATCATGTAGTCGATGATGTAGCCCGCGAAGATGATGATTTCGAAGATGATCGAGGCCACGAAGCCGATCGCCGCGCCGATCGTCGCCTCGCCGGCCAGTTGCATGATCAGGCCCGCACTGGTGGGTTCCGCCTCGTACTGGAGCGGACCCAGCATGCCGGCGAACACCCACCCCAAGGCGATCGTCAGGAACACCCGCACCCGCGTCGGCAGGTTGGAGGCCCCGAACACCGGCGCAAAGGCGATGATGCCGCCGATGCGGGCCGAGACGAGGATGAAATCGTAAATCCGGGTTTCGAGCAGTTCGAAGGGCGACATGGTACTCCGCGGTGGGGTGCACGTCGGCTGCGGGCGCGGGGGAGGCGCCGGGGCCGCTAACGAATGAAGTTGTTGAGGTTGGTGAACAATTCGAGGGTGAAGTCCTTCATGACCGAAATCATCCAGGGGAAGGCCAGCAGAATCACCAGCATGACGGCCAGAATCTTGGGAATGAAACTGAGGGTCGGGTCCTGGATGGAAGTCACCGCCTGGAACAGCGAGATTGCCACCCCGACCACCAAACCCAACAACAACGCCGGTGCACTGACCAGAAACGCCGTGCGAATGGCGTTGGACGCGAGATCGAGTACGACCAGTTCATCCAATGAAAACCTCCCGGGTGCGGGCTCGCGGTGCGCGCGAAACCCGGCTCAATTGAAACTCTGGACCAGCGAGCCGACCAGCAGGTGCCAGCCGTCGACCATGATGAACAGCAGGATCTTGAACGGCATCGATATCATGACCGGCGGCAACATCATCATCCCCATCGCCAGCAGGATCGAGGCGACCACCAAGTCCACGATCAGGAAGGGAATGAAGATCAGGAACCCGATTTCGAACGCGGTCTTGAGTTCGCTGATGATGAAGGCCGGCGTGAGGATTTCCATGGGAACGTCCATGCGGGTCGCCGGCTTGGGACTCTTGCTGAGATGGACGAAGAGCGCCAGATCCTTTTCGCGCGTGTGTTTGAGCATGAACTGCTTGAGCGGAACGGTGGCGCGGTCCCAGGCATGCTCCAGGGTGATGTCACCGTTTTTCATGGGATCGTAGGCTTCGGTTTTGATGGCCCTGAAGGTGGGCGCCATGATGTAGAAGGTCATGATCATCGCCAAACCCGCCAGGATTTGGTTGGAGGGCACGTTCTGGGTGCCCAGTGCCTGGCGGGTGAAGCTCAGGACGATGGTCAGCCGCGCAAAGGACGTGAACATGACGAAGATGGCCGGTACCAGGGAGAGTACGGTCAACAACAGAAAGATCTGAATGCTGTTGGACGCCGCTTCCGCCGGCGTGTTCCCCAAGTTGATGCTGATCGACGGCGTGTTGGGATTGGGTGTCAACTGGGCCATCGCGAGCGGGGAAGCCAGCAGAAGAAGCAGACCGGCCAGGCGTTTCACGTCTCCTCCTCCATCAGCTCACGCACCGTCTTCGGCGCCTCGGCGGGACTTTCGAGCTGGTCCAACTCCCGGGTGAAGGTCAAGTCGTCCATCGACTTGATCAGGTTGATCTGTTGCTCGGTGACGCCGAGCAGGAACCGCTTTCCATCGGCCTCGATCAGCGAGACGAAACGATTGGGCCCCAGCGGCAGGGTTTGTACGAGCTTGAGATTGCCGCCGCCACCGCCGCCGCCCAACTGGCGTGGCAAAAATTTCTTGGCGAGGAAGGCCAGCACCACGATCAGGCCCAGTACCAGCAACAGCGACGTCAACGCCTCGAGCATGGTATCGCCGCGGTTCCAATCGGGAGGCGGCTGTTCGTCGGTGGGGCCCTGGTAATCGGGAACGGGCTGCGACTCGACGGGCTGGGTTTCGGCAGGCTGCGGGTCGGTGGTGGCGGGTTGGGTTTGATCGTCCTGGCCGTGGAGCGACATGGCGGCGAAGACCATCAGGATACACAGCCAGATTCGGCACGCGGAACGCCAACCGTGGCGCCCGCGGGTGGTGGATGGGAGTGACATTGACATGGAGCGGATCCGTCCTTCTCGGTTACTGAATGGAATTCGGTGATGGGCGGCATCGGAATCGGCGGCGCCAGGCGCCACCCGCATCAGATGCGTTTCCACGGATTGGTGATCTCCGTGACCCTCAAACCGAAACTGTCCTCGATGACCGTGACCTCGGCCTTCATGATGAGGTAGTTGTTGGCATAGACATCCAGCGTCTCACCGGCCGATTTGGAGAGCTCGATGATCGATCCCGATTCGAAGTCCAACAAATCGCGTATCGTGACCGTGGTGCGGCCGAGCTCGATGCTGAGGGGCACGACCAGCTCCTTGAAAAAAATGAGATCGCCGATGACGTCTTCGAATTTGGCTTGGGTCACCGTTGTTTTTCTGGCCATGGCCGCTCCCTTCAGGCTGGTTTGGAAATCGAGGGTCTCCGGATGGTGGCGGCCTTCGCGGAAAACCGCCGCGCCACCCGGCGGAAAAAACTCATTGAACCATGAATTCGGTGAAATAGACGTTCATCACCTTGCCGTCCTGGTTGTAAATGCGATTGAGCTTGAATTCGATTTCCTTGGAAACCTCCTTCAAGGTGGCGGGATCGTTGATTTCCTTGAAGGTCTTGGCTCGCAGAATGCGCAGAATGGTATCGCGAGTCTTCACCCGGTACAGCTTGGGGTCGGTCGCGTCGTCGAGTGCCGTCTTCAATTCTTCCGTGGTCACTTCCAGGGCGATCGTGGTCACCAGATAATGGGGTTTCCCCTTGTCGGCGAGGTTCAGGGTGAATTTGTCGAGGTCGACTTTCTGGCCGGTGGCGGGAACGGGTACGTCGGGGGCTTCCGCTTCCTGTCCGGTGCCCTCTTCACCTTCGGCGGTGGCCGGCTTCTCTTTGGTGAAATACTTGTAGGCGAAGAAACCGCCGGCCGCCAGGGCCAGCACGGCCACGGCCATGATGATGAGTTTGAGCGGATTGCGCTTGCCGCCGACTTCCTCGAAGTCGGCGCCGGTATCGATGCTTTCTTCTTCCCAGGCCATATGAACTCCCGGTGTATCGAAGTGAGGTGGGTTCTTATAGTGTATCTGCTGAAATTGCAAAAATCGAGCCACGGAGGCATTTTTCTAAAATCTTTACATTCAGCAAATTAACCCATTCGCGCGCGGTTCCGGGCATGTTTGTTCGACGGAGACCGGGTGATTTGGCGACGGCGACCGGTGAAGGTCACCCCGGGCGCCATGGCCGGCTCTCCACATGCCTCGGACGGCGGTGAGCCCGCGCCTTCGGAACGGGAATTCACACCGCGCGAGACACTCATCGGCTTTTCGTCCAGACAACGCAAAAAAAGCCGCTTCTGCGAAGAGGCGGCCTTCCGGACCCGATCCGGGTCTGGGCGGGCGTGATCAACGTTTGATGTTCAGTGCTTCTTGAAGCAACTGGTCGGTGGTGGTGATCGTGCGCGAATTGGATTGGTAACCGCGTTGGTGCACGATCAGCGAGGTGAACTCTTCCGAAATGTCCACATTGGAGCTTTCCAGGCTGCTGGCGATAATCGAACCACGCCCGCCGGTCCCCTCTCCGTCCACCGATGCAGGCCCCGAAGCCGCGGTCGGGAAGTAGAAACTGCCGTCGATCTGCTTCAAGCCCAGTTTGTTGTTGAAGGTGGCGAGGGCGATCCGTCCCAGCTCCAGGGTCTGCCCATTGTCGTAGAACCCGATCATGGTGCCTTCCTGGTCGAAGTCGATATCCTGCAGGATGCCGCTGCCGAACCCGGTTTGGGAGACCGTACCCGTGTTGTTGATACTGCCGAAATTGGTGACGAAGCTGGAGTTCTGGGTCGGGTCGGAGGGATCGGGAATGTCCAGCAGATCGAAGCTGAACAGAACGTCCCCGGCACCGCTGTTAATATTGGTCAGCAGGATTTGGCGGTTGGCGGTGATGGTGTTGACCGCGGCGCCGTCCACCGTGGCCAGGATGCCGTCCTGCCCGAAGACCACGGTCCCGGTGCCCTGGTTGGGCGCCGCCGGACTGACCACCCCGTCGGGGAAGAGGAAGGCGTAATCCCATTCACCCACGTTGGCGGTCTTGGTCCACTCGATGCTGAGTTGGTGGGGCACGCCCTTGGAGTCGAAGATTTCGATCGATGTCGAATAGGTATCGCCGGTCTGGGCCTCCGCGCTCAGGTTGCTGACGAAGCGAACCGAATCCGTGGCGGTAGGCGGTGACGCTTCACCGAGATCGATTTTCAAATCGGTGATGCCGCCGTCGGTATCGACCGTGCCGTCGGGGTTGGTGCCGAGGAAGCCCTGGACCCGACCGCCGTTGGCCGCCACCATGAACCCTTCCTGGTCGAACCCGAAATTGCCCGACCGGGTGTACATGGTGTTGCCGCCCTGATTGATGGCAAAGAACCCTTCGCCCTGAACCGCCAGGTGAGACTTGATCCCCGTCGTTTGGATGGAACCTTGCTCGAATTTGGCGTTGATCTCGGTCGTTCGCGTTCCCAACCCCACTTGCAGCGGGTTGCCGGAACCGTTGACGCCGGAGATGGTATTGGACATGATCTGTGCGAATTGGGCCGAACTGCGTTTGAATCCGGTCGTATTGATGTTGGCCAAGTTGTTTCCGATCACGTTCAGGGCGACCGCATTGGCGCTCAGACCGGAAAGTCCGGAATAGAATGAGCCGAGAAGCATGGAGTACCTTCCTTGAAACCCGAACCGCGAGTTTCGGCGGAGCCGACCTCCCTTCGCGCAGAAGTCGCATGATTGAGGCCGCCCCGACGAGGCGGCATGGGCGCGAGCCCGGTCGTGATCGCCACGAGCCGGAACTCACGCCGATGACCCGATTACCGTTTCAGGTTCAAGGCTTCCTGGAGTAACTGATCGGCGGTGGTGATGGTCCTCGAGTTGGACTGGTAGCCACGTTGGTGCACGATCAGCGAGGTGAATTCCTCGGCGATGTCGACGTTGGAACTCTCCAGGCTACTGGCGATGATGGATCCTCGGCCACCGGTCCCTTCCCCGTCGATCGAGGCGGGCCCGGACGCGGCCGTCGGCAGGTAGAATCCGCCGTCGACCTGCTTCAACCCCAGCTTGTTGTTGAAGGTCGCCAGCGCGATTTTGGCCAGCTCCAGGGTCAGCCCGTTGTCGTAGAAGCCGATCATGATGCCTTCCTGGTTGAAGTCGATATCCTGCAGGATGCCACTGCCGAAACCGTCCTGGAACAGGGTGCCCGTATTGAAGGTACTGCCGAAGCTGGTGACGAAGGAACTGTTGGGGCTGACGGTGGGGTCGGCCGGCGAGTCCACCGCATCCCAGGTGATGGAAAGCGGCTCGGCGCCCGTGCCCGGCGTGTTGATGAAAATCATCGGATCGCTGACCGTGGAGAGTGCCAAACCGGTCGCCGGGTCGTTGAGCAACTGGTTGTCGATCGAGAACAGCTTGCCGTCTTCACCGAAACGCACGACACCGGTACCGGTGCCGCCCGCGCCGCCCAGACCACCGGTGACCTGGGTGGCGTCACCGTCCCAGGCGAAGGTGTAGGTCCAGCCGACCTGGTTGACCGTGGTGGCCACACCGGTCGCCGGATCGACATCGCCGGCCCCCGGATCCAGGTCGAGCGTGGTGTCCCGAGTAAACGTCAGCGAAAGCTGGTGAGGGACGCCCTTGGAGTCGAAAACTTCGATCGAGGTCGAATAGGTTTCGCCGTTGGGTGCCTCGGCACTCAGGTTGGAAATGAAGCGCACGACTTCGGTCGCCCGCGGCGGCGATGCCTCACCCAGGTCGAGGCGGATATCGGTGATATCGCCGCTGGTGTCGACGGTCCCGTCGGAGCGGGTGCCGAGGAAACCCTGAACGCGGCCACCGTTGGCCGCGACCATGAAGCCCTCGTCGTCGAAACCGAAGTTTCCGGACCGGGTGTAGGAGGCGATGCCGTTCTGGGCGACCTGGAAGAAACCTTCGCCCTGGATCGCCAGGTGGGTCTTGATGCCCGTGGTTTGGATCGAACCCTGCTCGAACTTGGCCACGATTTCACTGGTGCGGACACCCAAGCCGATCTGAACCGGGTTGCCCACGCCGTTGATGCCGCGCACCGTGTTGGACATGATCTGGGCGAAATTGGTCTGGCTGCGCTTGAACCCGGTCGTGTTGATGTTCGCCAGGTTGTTGCCGATCACGTTGAGCGCAACCGCATTGGATTGAAGGCCGGAGAGGCCCGTGTAAAAGGAACCGAGTAACATTATCTACCTCCCGCGATGACCGTGAAGGGCCAATTGGTTTTGAAATCCGGGTCCGACGTGGCTTCCTCGCCACCCCCGTCCTCCGGACCTTCGGCCGTGTTCGTCCCGGCATAACCCGGTTCGTAGACCTCGACGACCTGTTCGATGGGCAGGCGGTCTCCATCCACCAGCACCATAATGGTTCCGTTCTCGTAGGAAACACCGTTGATCCGCTTGGTCTGGAAGACCGGCGTCTGGAAGTATTCGTCGTCGGCGTTCTCCAATCGGATGGTCGCTTCGTATTTGCCCGCCGGCAGAACGTTGCCGTCATCGTCGCGCCCGTTCCAGAGGAAACGCTGCTCGCCATCCTGGCCCGCGGGGAGTTGTGTGGTGTAGACGATATCGCCTGCTTCGTCACGCACTTCCAGATGTGCGCGAACGGCCTCGCTGTCGTCTTGGAAGTAAAAGGTGTGCACGTCGCCTTCTTCGTGGGTAACCGATCCGTCGAATATCTTGACGTCCTTGCCCACGATGCCCAGCGCATTGCTGTTGTTGATGGATCCTTGATAGACCTGGAGCACTTCCAGGTTGTCGTTGGTGATGCGCTGTTGTTCCAGTGACGCGAACGTGGCCATCTGCTGAATGAACTCCAGGTCGCTCGCGGGTTGAAGCGGGTCCTGATGCTGAAGCTGAACCGTCAGCAGTTGAAGAAAGGTCTCTTCGGTGATCTCGTTATTGGCCACGGGGTTGCCGGTGATGCCGTATGCGCCGTTGAGGCTAGGAACGCTAGAGGTTTCCATGATGTGCTCCCCCAAATGGTTCGAGCCGGCCCGCATTCCGCGCGTGCCCTCCGGTCCACAGGAGACCGGTACAAGGCCCACCCGGAATGCGGGCTCGCAATATGGTGCGGTGGTGTGGTGGCACCCGATCGGATTCGGGTCCCTTCGAACGGAGCCACGGGGACCCCGGTCATCGAAAATCCCGTCACCAGGGACGGGATCCAGGCGCCACGTGTCGTTCGCGTCCCTGGAACCGCATCTCTCGAGCCGGATTCACCTTGGCGGGCAGCAACAGGCTTGCCAAAAAACGACACCCGGCAGCCACCCTCTAACACTCTGCTAACTATAAAGTTGCCATCTATCCATACATATGGGATCGCGCATGGGGGTCAACCGGTGGAAATTTCTGCCGAAGGAATGGCTATCGGGGAAATTTTTTCCAGGGTCGGGCCCGGCACATGCCTCCAGGTCCGTTTTGACGTCGGGAAAGGTCGATTTCCACGCAACCACATCTGCACGGGGGCTGGTTCTCCATGGATTGGTCGGATTTGGAAAAGGTGCGCGCCCGCCCTGTCGACACGCGCCACCTGGAAGAAGTCATCGGCGCCCTTCAGTCCGAATACAGTCGTCACTCGACGCCATACAAGCAAACCATTTTGGGGTTGATCCAGGAGATCAACGGCTACCAGCGCGGCGTGCTTTCCAAGATCGACATCCTGGAGTTGCGCGACCAGATCGGCCATCTCCTCTACTACAAGATCAAGAACCTGCCGATCGAGCTGCCCTACGACGTCGAATACCTTCCGATGCTTCAGAGCCACTTCAAGAACCCCACGGTCATCGTCCTGCGCCGCATTCGCCGGTTCCTGATGGCGCCGCACCGCCGGGTCCTCACGAAGATGGAAGAGGAGCAGGCGCGCGAGCGGCACCTTCGGCTGGAGAACCTGGACATCAACCGGCGCCTGCGTGCGGCCCTCGAAGAAATGCAGCGCTACCAGACCATGGCCCGCCTCACCAAGGCCGTGACGCGCAAGCTGGATATCCTGACCAAGGCCCTGCACCTGCCTGCCGCCGCCCACAGCGAGTTCCGCATCCTCGACAACATGCTGACCGATCGCCACCACCTGCGCCATCACGAGGCCACCGACTGGGTGGGTCGTTCGCCCTTTCGCGGCAACCAGAAGGTCATGCGCAAGGTGGTCGCCGACGGCCTGAACGTGCTCGACGAAAAGAGCCAGGAAATTTTTGCCACCATGGAGGGCCTGACCGGCATTTCCTTCGATCGCGACGTGGCCCACATGGATGTCCACGTATCCTGGTACGCCCTGGGCACCCCGCAGAAACGCGGCGAAGATTTCGTCAAGATCTTCGACACCGACGAACGCGTGGAACACAAACTCAAACGCCTGACCTATTTCATGATCCGCTCGGGATGGGATGTGGCGCGTTATCGCGACACCTTCGAAAACCTGTTCCCATCGAAACGCGACCTCCAGGAAAACGTGGGCAAGCTGGCCCTGCTGTTTTTCGATATCGAAGAAAAGATCGCGGAAAGCAACCGGCCCGACGGCGAGGTCGCCAACGCCATCGAGAACGACCGCGACATGGGCCTGCTTAGCGACGCCGAGGCTCGAGACGCGCGCGCGTGGGTGGCCGAAAACAAAACCCGGCTTCAGGGACTCAAGCTGGAAATCTTCCAGACCATGATCGAACTGAAAGCCAAATACGGAGAGCTGGAACTGCCGGAGGAACTGCAGGCCCAGCTCGATGAAACCGTTTCCGACGATACCTGGGGAACGACCCCCGAAGGCGTGCCGCGCATCACCCTGATGGATCTGCATCGCGAGGTGGAATCGCTCGGCGCGGATTCGGGCGCGAGCGACGAGGAACTCCTGGCGCGCTGGCTGGCGCTGCACGGCAAGATAGGCGAGCGGTTGAAGGAAATGGCCAACATGCGGTTCCACCGACGCTTGCGGGCCGAATGCACCGATTTCAGCGAATACGAATCGAAGCTGTTGGAATTCGGCAAGGCCGAGGATCGCCTGCAGGACATGCGGGTCACCTGCGAAAAGAAGATCATCGATTGTTACCGCAACGTGTCGTACCCCGACGTGGATCCCGAGCTGCTGCAATCGGTGCTGGAGCTGATCATCGACGACATGTTGATGAAGCTCAAGAAACTCGATTTCGAGAGCATCCGGGCCGATCGCTATGCGGACCTGATCGACCAGGCCCTGGCCATGTCCCCCGACCACGGGCTCCACGCCCTGGACCAACTGCTGCACGAAATGCACGCCATCCCCCGTCAGGAACAGCTCATCCAGGCACTGGGCGATTGGGAATCGACCCTACCCAGAGAGGAATTCGAGCGAAAACAGACCTTTATCTTCGAAAACGACATGCGCCTGCAGAAACTGGTGGACGACGTGCGTGCCGAGTTGCGCGAGCGCATGGCCGACATCGATATCCGCACCCGGCGCCTGCGCTTCGAGGTCTTCTCGCTGGCCGACTGCTACACCGAGAACCTGCGCACCGTGCTCCAGGCTCTACTGCGCATGGCGCCCAAGGTGACCTCCGAGCAGGAGGGCGAGCGGCTGATCGACAACATCCAGGCCATCGAAGCCCAAGTCATCGAGGCCCAGCGCATTACCTGCAAGGGTGGCGAAGCCGACGATCGCCTGCGCGAGCTGGAACGCGCCAAACTCCTGCCGCCGGCGGTGCTGGCCGAACTGCGCGGGGACCTGGAAGAGAACTTCGGCGGACTCGACGACTTGTTGGGCGAGGCCAATCGAGCCCTGGTCCGCGTGCGCGAACTGCAGAACCGGTTCGGCGGCAGCTACGAAACGCGCCAGTTCGAAGTCACCATCAATATCCACGACCTGGATCGGCTCAAGGCCATCTACCACTTCGTGGAGAACATCACCATGATGGACATCAAGCGTTTCGGCGTGGTCTACCAGCACAAGAACACCCTGATGGCCGATCTCTACGAGCGCGCCGTCAAAAACGATCCCGAGGTGCCTCCCAAAATCACCAAGCAGATCAACCGCCGCACCCACAAACAGTTCCTGGAGAACCGTCACGTGCCGCTGGCCCTGAAGATCGACATCCTGCGCGACGTTCCGGAAATCCTGGAATCGGAGTGCGAACTGCTGATTCGCACCTTGAACTTCGTGAACAACACCCGCATCCGGGAAAAATCGATCTACAAGGCCATCCTTCAGATCATGGCCCAGGTCAAGGGCGCGAACGTCGAGAAGTTGCGCGGGCTGCGCCGCGTCTGGCTGCGGATGCGCAACCGCCTGAACGCCCACAAACCGCGCAACTTCTCCAAGAATTACCAAAACAACGTGCGCTCGTTGTTCACCGACGTCAACGAAATCGTGGGTCACCGTTTCGAGGACCTGTAGCCGAACGAACCGCGTGCCCCATTTCGAACCGGGGTGGTATGATGATCGGGCCCGGCGGCCCGCTAACTTGCGGAACGACCCGCCGCCGCACCCATTCCCCTTCCACGGTTGATCCATGGTTTCCGGTTCCGCGCCCAAGTCCTTTCCGCTTCCCGAAAACGCCTCCGAGCGATTCGACCTGATCGTTTTCGATCTGGACGACACCCTGCTGGACACCTGGGGCCAACTCGTCCGCCCGGCCGCGCGTGAGGCCTGTGTCGCCATGATCGAGGCGGGCCTCGACGGCGGCCTCGAGGACGTGATTCGCGTTCGCGAGCGACTCTTTCGCGACGATCCTCGCGGCGACCTGTACGGCCGCCTGGCCCGGCATTTCGGCATCCGCGACGCGAACAGGCATCGTGCCGAGACCGTTTCCCGCGCCGGTTCCCGCGCCTATTTCGATCGCGAAGTCGAACCCCACATTCGCCCTTTCGAGGGCGTCGTCGCGCTGCTCACCGAGTGCCACCGGAGGTTCGAACTGCACCTGGTCACTTCCGGCACCCCCAGCACACAGCGGCGAAAAGTGGAAATCCTCGAATTCGAGGCCTTCTTCCAGGAGATTCATTTCGTGAACTCGCCCGAGGGCGAAACCAAGCGAGACCGGCTCGCCGCGATTCTCGAGCGCAGCGCGGTACGACCGGAGCGCGCCTTCTGCGTGGGCGATCGTCCCGACCGCGAAATTCGCGACGGCAACCAATTGGGAATGACCACCTGCCGGGTCCACTACGGCGAATTCCAACACCTGACACCGCTGCACCCCTTGGAGCACGCCGACCACGTGGTGGACCACGTCTGCGAGATCCGTCCGATTCTGGAGTGATCCGAACCGAGGAGTTCCGCCCCCCATCTCGAAAAGGGCGGTTCCATGGTTCAGGTTCCACTCGGTTCCTGCTATCTTTTTGCTGCCGATGGGCAGATGCGGGGGTTTCATGAGCGATACGACAGCAGCGGCGCCGTTGACGTCGGAACAAACCGGCCGCCTGATTCGCAGGGCCACCTATGCCTCCGTGGCGGTCGCGAGTTCCCTGATCGGGCTGAAGGTGATGGCCTGGACGGTCACCGGCTCGGTCAGCGTTTTGTCCTCCCTGATGGATTCGCTGCTGGACGCCCTGGCCTCGGCTATCAACTTTTGGGCCGTAGGCCGTGCGCTCAAGCCACCCGATCGCAACCACCGCTACGGCCATGGCAAACTCGAAGCGGTTTCGGCCCTGATCCAGAGTGCCATCATCACCGCTTCCTCGGCGTACATCATCTACGAATCCGTGCAGCGCTTCTCCGAGCCGCGCCAGGTGGAGCAAGGAGCGGTGGGCATCCTCGTCATGGTGATCTCCATCGTCATGACCCTGGCACTGGTCACCTACCAGAAGCATGTGGTCCGGCAAACCCATTCCCTGGCCATCGATTCCGATCAACTCCACTACACCGGCGACCTGCTGATGAACGCCACCATCATCGTGTCGCTGCTGTTTTCCCACTACTTGAGAATCACCTGGGTCGACCCGCTCTTCGGGCTGCTCATCGCCGGCTATATCTTCAACGCCGCGCGTCAGATCACCACCGGCGCCCTCGACATGCTGATGGACCGCGAGCTGGCCGACGAAATTCGTCAGGACGTCCTCACGATCGCACGCTCGGTACCGCGGGTGGAAGACGTCCACGATTTGCGCACCCGCCGCAGCGGGCACCGCTACCTGGTCCAGATCCACGTGGAGGTGGATCCGCTGACGAGCCTGCGCGAAGCGCACCAGGTCAGCGAAAAGGTGCAGGAGAAGATCGTGCAGGCCTATCCCCAAATGGAAATTTTCATCCATTTGGATCCGGCCGGAGAGGGCGACCCACAGGACGATTTTTGATTCGAAGGCTTGCCCGAGCCACGCTTCCAGCCCGCTTCCTGCCAGCCTGACAACACCCGTCAATCCATTGATTTCATTAACTTTGACTTATCCTCCGACCCAGTGGCGGGACAACCGGCCGAAGCGGTACCCACCTCACTCTCCGGAGTGCGCAACCTTCATCTCGGTTACTTCCAAAAAAGCGGTTGACCCACTCCTCAAAACGCAATAGAATCACCGCTTGAACATGGGGACTACCAGGAGGAATGGCTGAGTGGTCGAAAGCGGCGGTCTTGAAAACCGTTGACTCGCAAGGGTCCGTGGGTTCGAATCCTACTTCCTCCGCCACTTACCCGGTTCGAAGACAACAAAGCGAAATGGAGAGATGCCGGAGTGGCCGAACGGGGCTGCCTGCTAAGCAGTTGTCCTGGCAACGGGACCAAGGGTTCGAATCCCTTTCTCTCCGCCACCCCCCTCCTGGGGATGGAAGTGGGTCGCCTCGGGCGGCTTTTTTCGTTTTGTAGCGATGTTCGTCACGATCTCGACGTCGAAATGTTCCTCGACCCGTCCCGATTGAAATCGTTTTCCATACAAGCCTCGGTCTGGAGGATTTAGTGTTTCAGACAATCATCACCATCGCCACCCTCGCAGAGAGGGTCAGAGACTTCGGTACCCGCTGAAGACACCTTCCCGGACATCCCGTCCGTAAGTCTTTTGTGGTACCCGGAAATTTTTCTTTTTCCGTGGTGATCACCTCAACCGACCCGGCTTTCACGCCGTGTCGCGCCTCTTGTATGGATCTAAAAAATGCAATTGAATTCTCAGTCTCCCCTGTCGGGGAAACTCGTCGTTTGGCGTGCCTTCGTGTTCCAATTCCTCCGCGACCTGGTGGATGCGGTTCGCGGTAAATCCCACGACTACACCAGCGGCAGCATCAGCCGCGCCATTACCCTTCTCGCGATTCCCATGGTCCTCGAAATGATCATGGAATCGGTTTTCACCCTGGTGGACGTGTTCTTCGTGTCGCGGCTCGGCGCCGAGCAGGTCGCCGTGGTGGGCATCACCGAATCGATGATGACCCTGGTCTACGCCGTCGCGATCGGCCTCAGCATGGCTGCGGCGGCGATGGTCTCGCGTCGCGTCGGCGAGAAGAACCCGGAACAGGCACGCAGCGCGGCGCTGCAGTCGGTGTACTTGGCTATCGCCGTGTCGGTTCCCTTTTTCCTGGTCGGTTTCTTCTTTCCCCATCGCATCCTCCAGATCATGGGCGCCACGCCCGAGATGATCGCGTTGGGCAGCAACTACATGCGGATCATGATCTCCGGCAACCTGGTCGTCATACTCCTGTTCGTCCACAACGCCGTCTTCCGCGGCGCCGGTGATGCGGCTCTGGCCATGCGCGCCCTCTGGCTGGCCAACGGTCTGAACATCATCTTGGATCCCTGTCTCATCTTCGGTCTGGGTCCCTTCCCGGAATGGGGCCTGACCGGTGCCGCCGTGGCCACCACCACCGGCCGCGGCATCGGTGTCCTGTTCCAACTGGCCGTGCTCTTTCGCGGCAGGGGCGTGATTCACTTCTCGCTCCAGGATCTGGCACCGCAATGGAACCTCATGAGACGCCTGTTCTCGCTCTCCCTCGGCGGCATCTTCCAATGGTTGATCGCCACGTCCAGTTGGATCGCGTTGGTGCGCATCGTGGCCGAATTCGGCGACGAGGCGGTCGCGGGCTACACGATCGGCATTCGATTGATCGTCTTCGCGATCCTGCCCGCCTGGGGCCTGAGCAATGCCGCGGCCACCTTGGTGGGCCAGAACCTCGGCGCACGCCAGCCAGACCGAGCCGAGCGTTCGGTGTGGCTCAGTGCGGTGTACAACATGGTCTTCCTGGGCAGCGTGGGCGTCTTGTTCATCATATTCGCAGGTCCCCTGCTGGACTTTTTCGAACCGACGGCGGCCGTTCGCAAACACGGCACCGATTGCCTGACCATCATCAGCTACGCCAACATCATGTTGGCACTGGGTCTGGTGGTGGTGCAGTCGTTCAACGGCGCCGGCGACACGCGCACGCCCACCGCGGTCAACCTGATCTGCTACTGGGTGATCCAAATCCCGGTCGCCTGGCTGTTGGCCGTGGGACTGGACTTGGGACCCCAAGGTGTGTTCATCGCGGTGGCCATCGCCGAATCGGCCCTGGCCATTCTGGGCGCCTACATCTTCCGGATCGGGCGCTGGAAAACCCGCGAAATCTAAACGACCGCCCTCCCCTCGGGGAGGGCTTTTTTCGTAGCGGCCCGCCCCCCGCCGGTGCATTGACACCCTCGCACCACTCGCGGATAACCGCGCTCATTTTGAGGTAGGGGATAGCGTTGGCTCGAACCTGCGCTTAAGATATGACTTAGGGAATCGGTCTTCTTATTTAATAGAACCCGTCGAGCATTCTGGGATCCATCGCGTTCCAGAACCAACGAAATCGGGTGCCGTCCTGTCGAACCAATATGACGGAGTATCGAGCAGAGGGTGTTCATGTCCAACGTTATGCTAGAAAAGTCCTCGAGGTCGCCGATCGTCGTGCCACCTCGCTTCCCACGAATTCCACCGGCCGGCCTGCTGGCTTTCCTCCTCTTTGCTTGGCCGCTCTGGGGACAGGCCACCCTGGTCCACGAAGAAAACTTCGAAAGCGCTTTGAGCGGTTGGGGCACCAGTGTCGGCGAAAGCGATACCCCCAACACCTCGGGTTGGGTCCAGACCTTCGGGCCCGAAGCCTACGAGGGCCGCGGTTACGCCGAAGTCAACGGGTACCAGGACGATCCCAGTACCTGTGTGGTCAAGAGCAAATTCCTGATCACCCCGCTTTTCGACCTGATCGAATTCGAGACGGCCCAATTGACCTACATGCGGTCCTGGGTCTCGCCGCTCGGCAAACAGGCCGCCGCTGAAACGGAACTCTATCTGATTCCGGCCACGGCCGACCCCAACCATCCCGATCAGTGGGTTCGCCTCCAACCCCACGCGATCGAGGGCGCCCAGGGAAAGCGGAGCTGGGCGACCTTCATCTTTTTCGTGACCAACGAGGTCATCGTCGCCAACGAAGGCGACGTGCGTTTCGCCATCGGGTACCGCTCGCAGGAAGATGCCTGCGACACCCTGCGCATCGATCTGCTTCGGCTCCTGGGTCTTCAGGAAAACCAGGCGCCCGATACCGTCATCCTCGAGCCGGCCTCGGAGACGGTGAACCTGATGGTCGACGAAATCATGCCGCTACGCGCCACGACGACCTCCGGTCAGCTCGATGGCATCACCTTTTTGTGGGATATTTTCGGCATCGAAGACAGCGATCGCCCACTGGCCACCTTCACCGGAGCCGAATCCCGGTTCGCCTTCGATTCAGAGGGTGTCTATCGCCTCACCTGCCGCGCCATCAACGCCGAGAACCTGGCCGATCCCACACCCGCGGAGCGCTTGATTCAGGTGGGCGTCATCAGTGCGCCCGATACCATCATCACCCAACCGACCGAAACGGAGCTGCGCATTTCCGCCGGAACCGAAAAAACCTTTACCGCACAGGGCGTGGAAGGCGGCACTGCCGCCGATGACTTCCAGTGGACCATTTTCAAGAGGTCGGTGGATCTCCAATCGAGAGGGTTTCGCGGCGCCAGCATCACCGTCCCCTTCACCATGCCGGGCATCTACGAGGTGCTGTGCCAGGCCGAAACCAGCTTCGGCGTGAGAGACCCGATCCCGGCCAGGCGCACGATCGTCGTCGACGAGGAAACCGTGCGCATCACGTCCCCGGAACTTCGCCAAATCACGGTCGCGTTGAACGAACGCGTCACGTTTTCGGGAACGGTGGAAGGCGGCACCAGCATCGACAACCTGCACTGGATCCTGCTCCCGGGCCCGCAACAACTGTGCACCGGGGAAACCTGCGAGATCACCTTCGACAAGGCCGGCACCTTTTCGGTCGCATTGGTCGGCACCCGGGACGGCGCCCCCGTCAGTGAGGATTTCGTGCGCGTCCATGTGGACCCGGCCTTGGATGTCACCATACTCACGCCCATTCGCGATGCCGAGATCGGCGCCGGCCAACCCATACGGCTCGCGGCTCGAATCGAGGGCCGCCTGGCCTCGGCCGACCCGCGTATTCGCTGGACCCTGAACGGCAAGTCCTATCAAGGCAACAATGTCGATGTCCAACCCATCCAGAGACCCGGTGTCTACCCGATCACCCTTACGGTCGGCGATCCCGCCCTGGGAGAAATTGCCCAACTCTCCCACAGTATCTACATCCTGTCGGGTTCCTCCAGCAGTCCCAGCGATGTCGAGGTTACCTTCACGCGGCCCAAAACCGATATCACCATCCCACTCGGCGAGCCCGTTTTCTTCGACGCTCGGGTGGACGGCCCGCCCTCCCAGCGACCGGTCCTGTTCTGGCAGGTCATCGACACGCAGGATGCCAGTGTGGTCTTTCAGCACCTCGGCCAAAGTCTCGGTCGCCGAGAATTCCCGATTACCGGATCCTTCGAAGTCAATTTGTTCCAGCGTTTCGGTGACGAGCAGGCAAAAGTGGGTTCGCGAACCATCACGGTGACCGATCAACCCGGTTTCACCCCCAACAACTCCTCCGACGAGGCCCCCGAAATCACCCCCGGCAATTACCGCGACCTGACTCTGGACGACAGCGGTTTTCTCAAAATCAACGTGCCGGAAAACGGCCTGGCGGTCCAGTTGAAAATCGAGGCCGACGGGCCCACCCGCATCGATGTGTGGAACAGTGCCGGTCAACAGATCGCCTCCACCGAAATCGTGCGCACCCGCAACCTGTACCTGCGAAACCTGCCGGCCGACACCTACCTGCTCCGCATCACCAACCTCAGCACGACCAAGCGAGCCCTTTCGTTCGGGTTCAATGTGGAGGTTCTCAATCCTGGCCTGTACTTCAGCGATGTTGCCGAAGACTCGAGCTTTACGCCGATGCTCGGTTTGGTCAATCCCAATGGGGAGGAGGTCAGCGCGGAGTTCATCGCCTACGACGCCCAAGGCAACATCTTGGCGCGAACTTCGCGCAACCTGTTTGGAAAAGGAGCGCTGCGCGACTCGCTGAGTAACCTGTTCCCGGAATCCGCCGACCAGATCGCCTGGATCCGAGTCGACAGCACCCGCGATCTGGTGGGTTACGCCCAAAAGACGGACCTCGAAAGAACCCAGAGCTACGCACTGGGCGCCATCGAAAAGTTGGATTCCGAACTCTTCGTGCCCCACATCGCCCAGGACACCGGTACCTGGTACACCGAAGCCGCGGTCCTGAACGGCCAAACCGAAGCGGTCAGCGCCAAACTGCTCGCCGGCAGCGACACGCGCGACCTGTCGACGGGCGGTAGCTACACGCGCGAGCGTTTCGACTTTCAGGACAAGTTCGGCGGCAGCCTTCCGCCCGACGCCCAATGGGGCCGCTTCCTCGAAGAAAACCAGACCGCCGGGCTCGCCGGCAGCGAGGTCTTCGGACGTGTGGACGGCCTGAAACAGGTGGCGGGCCTGTCGCTTTTCGGCTCGCCGGCCGACAACGTCAATTTCGTCAACGAAAGCAACACGCTTTACTTCACCCACATCGCCCGCGACGTCAACCGTTTCTGGACCGGTATCGCCCTGGTGAACCTGTCGACCGCCGGTCAAGGCGCCCTCATTCGGGCCTATGGAACCGGCGGCGCCCTGGTGGGTGAAAAGACGATGAACCTGGATCCGGAAGCGAAGACCGTGTTGCTCGCGGAGGACTTTCTGGCCGGCATCGGTTCGCCGGCAAACGTGGATTGGGTCGAAGTCATCGCCGACGGAGCGATCTCGGGCTACGAGCTCTTCGGTACCTGGGACGGCAAACAAATGGCCGGTTTGGAAGCGATTACGGAAATCAAGACCGAAATCTGCTTCCCGATGCTGGACACCACCGGCGATTCCCTGCACGGCTTCGCGGTGGTCAACGTGGCCAGCAGCGATGCCGCCATCGTCTTTCGCATCTACGACGAGGTCGGCGGCGTGATCTCCGAAACCTCGAGCACCACGCTGCCAGGCAAAGCCAAACAAATCTTCCTCCTGACCGAGCTCTTCGGCGAACTGCCGGAAACGGCCGTTTGGGTTCAGGCCCAGGCCGATCAACCGATCGCGGGCTTCCAGTTGCTGTTCGGCAGCAACGGCGAAACGATGTCGGGTCTGATCGCCCGCTAGGGGGCCGCCCCTGAATAAGGTCCATTCACGCCACACCGCGTTCCAAGGCTCGTCGAAATCGTCCCTTTTTGACTCATCTTTGGCAAAATGAACTGTCCACGAATCACCCTCACGAATTAAAAACCATCCTCGGATCCCGTAATCCCGATTTTTGAAGGACCGGCGATACTGTGGAGACCATGTCCGTGGCAATGCTTTGATTCGCGCCCTTCGAGGGCCGACCCCAAGAAATCCTCGAGGAGATCACGCCAAGGTGCAAACTGGATACATCGCCATGATCGGAGCCGGGTTGGCCGTCATCTTGTGCGGCTACCTGGCCGGATCGATTCCCACGGCACTCTGGCTGGGCAAGGCCCTGCGCGGCATCGATATTCGCGAGCACGGCAGCGGCAATGCCGGCGCCACCAACGCCGTTCGCGTGCTTGGCTGGAAAGCGGGCATCTTCGTCCTGATCATCGACATGGGCAAGGGCCTGCTCGCGACCACGGTGCTGTGGCGAATCGCGATTCAACTGGGAGGCAGCCAGTCATCTCAAATCCAACCGGTGGTTTGGCAGATCACGGCCGGTTGTGCCGCGGTTTTCGGACACATCTTCAGCCTGTTCGCGCGTTTTCGCGGCGGCAAGGGCGTGGGCACGGCCGCCGGCCTGTTTCTGGGGCTGGCGCCCTGGCAAACCGCCCTGAGCCTACTCGTTTTCGCGATGATCGTTTGGCGCACGCGCATCGTCTCGCTGGGCTCGATGATCGGAGCCCTATCCCTGCCGGTAGCCCTGCTCGTGACCAAGTACGGGCTCGGCCGACCGATACCCGGCATCACCCTGGCGTTCGCCGGCGCCCTGGTCCTGATCATTCTGTACACCCACCGAGCCAACCTCAAACGCCTGGTCCAAGGCGAAGAAAAAACCATCGTGTAGCGATCGCCTCGAGGATTCCCTCACTTCCAAAATTTCCGTCGTCGCAACTCCACAGCGAAAAATAGGGATTGAATCCCGCACGGCCGGCGGCACCGACATGCGGTATCCAATCCCCTCAAGGACACGCGCGCGAGTGGAGACGCGCGTTCACCATGCACTCCAGTGTGCCGCGGGAGGCGGCGGGGCATACGGCTTCGAGCGGCACGAAACCGCCGAAGTGGATCGTTCCACGAGGCACCGGGCCGGCTTGGCCGACCGGCACGACAAACCGGAATCAGCGAATGCCTCGTGGGGCGAAAAACGGACCTTACTGCAGCAGGCTGAGGACCGATTGCGTCGATTGGTTGGCCTGGGCCAACGCCGAAACGCCCGTCTGGTTCAAAACCTGGAATTTGGTCAGGTTGACGACCTCGGCGGCGACATCCGCATCGCGGATTTGGCTTTCCGCGGCCTGGATGTTCTCAATCGAGATCCCGATGCTGTTGATCAAGGTGTTCAGGCGCTGCATCTTGGCGCCCAACTGGCCGGTATTGGCCGAAACGACTTCGATCGCCGTGGTCACCTGACCGAGTACGGTGCTGGCACCGCCCGAGGTCAACAAGTTCGCGGTCAAACCCAGCGAGGCGGCATCGATGGCAACCGTGGAAATGGAAATGACTTCCGTCGCCTGCTCGCCGACACGCACGCTGTAACTGGTGCCGAAAACACTGGCACCGTCGAATCGGGTATCCGAGTCCAGGGCGTTCATGGCCTCCACGATTTCCAGCCACTCGGCGTTCAGCGCCGCGCGACCGGCCGAGGTCGTGGTTCCCGAGGCGGCCTGTTCGGAGATTTCGGCGGCCCGGGTCAGCAGGTTGATGGCCTCTTCGTGCACACCTTCGGCGGTGGCGATACGCCCGTTGGCGTCGTTGGCATTGCGTCGCGCCTGGCCGAGAATACGAATATCGGCCCGCAAGTTGTTGGCGATCTGCAAACCGGCGGCGTCGTCGAACGCCTGATTGATGCGACGACCCGTCGACAATCGCTCGATCGTGCGATTGAGACCTGTCTCGGATAACGCGAGGTTCCGAGTTGCCTTCAACGAGGCAATGTTATTGAGTATGGAAGCCATGGTGTCCTCCCTGAAAAAAAGCGTTTGCGAGGTTCAAAGGTCGGCTTGCGGGCACACTTCCACCGTCCCGGTCCGAATCGTCCGGATCGAACCGGCGGCCCAATCGGGTGCCCCCTCGCAAACCACATCCGTGTTTTGTTATTCGCTCGAGAAAGGGCACGAAAAAGCGGTGCGGCATACGATGGCACCGCGAACAACACTTGTGGATTCAAGCGTTTGACCGAAACCCTTTCTTTTTTCGGTGACCTGCGAACAGCAACGCCGGTGCCAAAAACACAAACCACTCAAAACAAGACAGTTAGATATTCCCAGCCACAATTTGGCACGAATTCGGAGCGATTGCGGCGGAATAATTTGCCCGCCAAAACGAGATTCGTCACCCATCGAGGAAAGATTTGCACAGCGGAAAAAGATGCCGCCAGGGCATGCGGAGCACGGCGGCATCGGAAAAAAACGGCCTTTTGCACCATACTTTTCGAGGATGTCGGCCTCCATCGGGAATCGAGGATGGTTGGACGGGACTGGCCCCGACCCGATTCCGCAAAAGATGGAGGAATGGTTCATGGGCGCCACCATCTTTGCCATAATCACTCCACTGAAGTCGGCCCGCCACGGGTTCGCGAGGGCCGACCCAATCGATCCCGCGTCCCATGGTGGACCACCAGGAGCAGCGACCATGTCCCCGACGATCGAAACCGCGAAGCGCTGGCACGACGAGCCCATGAGCGAACTCACGACCTGGCTTGCCGCCGCGTGTCGCCGTGCGCCCATCGGCGGCGTCATCACCTGTCAAGCCCCCGACCCGGATTTGTTTCCCGGCGCCTACACGGGTGAACGCCTCGATCACGGCGGACGGACCCTGCGCCACCGCTCGCTGCGCGCTTGGCTGGATCTCGCCGAATCCCATAACTGTCGCCTGCTCACGCCGCGGCCGCTCGACGCTAGGAACCCGGACGACCGCGATTTCGTCCAGTTTCGGTTTCAGGTCCTGAACCCTCTGGCCTCCTGGCACCGAAACGCCCCCTCGGGAACCGAGAAATACGGGGCCGACTCCCATTTCGCCCGCATCGACAAGCTCGAGGAGCCCGAGTTCCTGCAGGCCTACGACCGCGCCCTGGATCACTGCCTTCCGAAGCGGGGCGGACGGGTGCTCAACCTCGGTATCAATCGCGGTGACGAATGGCAACCGCTGCTGGAGCGCGAATCCCCGGATCAGGTGTCTCGATGGACGCTGGTGGGCGTCGACCACAGTGCCACCGCCATCGCGGCCTGTCGGCATCGCTTCGGCAACTCCCGCTTTCAATTCCATTGTCACGACATCAACGACCTCGCCGCTCTGGAATTGGGCCGTTTCGACCTGATCGTCTCCATCGGCACGCTCCACAGCCCATCCATTTCGGGTCACCGCATCCTGGAGCGTCTGGTCAAAGAACACCTGCATCCCAAAGGCGCCCTGATCGTCGGCTTTCCCAACTGCCGCTACCACGACGGCGAATGTAAGCTCGGTACGGTACCGAAGGGCGCCAGTGAACCGGAGATGTCGCCGTTGTTGAAAGAGGTGTTCTTCTACCGCCGCTACCTTCAACAACACCGGTTTCAGGTGCATATCAGCGGCAAATACTACTGGTTGCTCTACGCGCGGCGCGGTTGATCCCGAACCGCAACTCCGGATCGGGCGTTTTTGCGACCGTCGCAGACCCCGGCGGCTCGGTCGAATCGCGCCATGCCAGCCGTGCCAGTTCTGCTACTATATAATCTTAAGTATTGAACGAAATGACAAACCAGTGCCCCTCCGGAAGCGAGATAATTTCCAGGTTCGGAGATTCCCTCGGCGAACGCGCATGCGATCACCCATCTACAATCGGCTATCCGAAACGCAGGAAACCATCCGTCGCCCACACATCGCAAATTCGTCCATCATGAAAATCCGGTTAAAGATCCCTTCACTTCAGCTCCGCCGACACATATCACCCCTTATCATCCAAGATCATTTATTTCAAAGCTTTGTAGATATCAAACCCCACACCACAAGTTTAGACTCGGGAATGCGCTTCCGAGGATCCTTGCCGATTGTGAAGAATTGGTTAAAATAGGAGCCTTCCCCACCGCGCGCCATTCTTTCGAGCCGATTTCGGCATCCTTGGCGCCGCTTTTCCGACCCCGTGACAAGGAGCACCGCACCCATGACGCAACCCATTCGTTTCATTCTCAATGACCGCGACATCGAAACACGGCTTCCCGCAGGCATGGTGATGCTCGACTTCATTCGCAAGCAACGTCGTTTGACCGGAACCAAAATCGGCTGTCGGGAGGGCGATTGCGGTGCATGCACGGTGTTGGTCGGAGAGTGGAACGACGGAGCCATGGTCTACCGATCGATGACTTCATGCCTGATGCCCCTGGGCAACGCCCACGGTCGCCACATCGTGACCATCGAGGGACTGAACACCGACGACCTGACCCCCTATCAGGCCGCCATGGTCGCCGAGGCCGGGACCCAATGTGGCTTTTGCACGGTCGGTTTCATCGTCTCCTTCGCCGGCTTCTGTCTCGGCGACGCCGAACCCAACCGCAAGAACGCCATCGCGGCCGTCGACGGCAACATCTGCCGATGCACGGGTTACAAGTCCATCGAGCGTGCCGCCGAATCTATCTCGACGCAGTTGACGAACCGTCCCGAGCAAAATCGCCTCGCCTGGCTGGTGGAGAACGGCTACCTCCCCACCTATTTCGCAACCCTTCCTCAACGCCTGTCCGCGTTGGTCGCCGAACTCGCACAGCCGAAACAGGAAGCGACGCACCAGGTGGTCGCCGGTGGGACCGATCTCTTCGTGCAACGTCCCGAGGAAATGGCGGAGACGCCGCTTCGCCTGGTGTTCGATCATCCCGAATTCAACGGCATCACGGTCCAGCGCAACCGCTGCATCATCGGCGCTTCGGCCACCGCCGAAGACCTGCGCCAATCCGAGTTGATGAACCGCATGTTTCCCCACATGCAGGGCTACATGAAACTGGTCAGCTCGACGCCCATACGCAACATGGGTACCGTCGGTGGAAACCTGGTCAACGCCTCGCCCATCGGCGATCTGACCGTCTTCCTGCTGGCCAACGACGCCCACGTGACCCTCGAAAATGGAGACCAGCTCCGCGTGGTGCCGCTTCGCAACTTCTATAAAGGGTACAAGACCCTGGATCTCCAATCCGGAGAGCACCTGCGCTCCATCTCGTTTGCCATCCCCGAGAAAGGCACGCTGTTCAATTTCGAAAAAGTCAGCAAGCGCACCCACTTGGACATCGCATCGGTCAATTCGGCCATGCGCCTGGACATGAATGGGGAAACCATTCGCGAGGCCCATCTTTCGGCCGGCGGTGTCGCCCCGATTCCCTTCTTCCTCGCCAAGACGCGCGAGGTCCTGGTCGGCCAACCCATCACGCCCGAGCTCGTGCACGCGGCGGCGACCACCGCGGCCGCCGAAGTCAGTCCGATCAGCGATGCACGCGGCACCGCCGACTACAAACGACTCTTGTTGAGACAACTCATTTACGCTCATTTTTCGGTGGTGGCACCGGAGCAGGTTGAACTGGAGGCGGCCCGATGAAAAATATCGATTCGCGGAGTCACGTTCGCGGTGAAAGCATCTATGTCGACGATATTCCGGTGCGCGAGGGCACCCTGTACGGGGCCGTGTTCGGCGCGCCTCACGCCCACGGCCGCATCACCGCGCTGGATACCGCCAAGGCGGCGAATGCCACGAATGTGTTCCGGGTCCTGACCGCCGCGGACATTCCCGGCGAAAACCAGATCGGCGGCATCATTCCGGACGAGCCCCTGCTCGCGGCCGACGCCTTTCATTTTCAGGGTCAGCCGATCGCGATCGTGCTGGCGGAGAGCGAGGAGGCGGCACGCGCGGCGCTTTCGCTCATCCACCTGGAATTCGAGCCCCTTCCCGTGATCACCGACCCACGCCAAGCCCGGGCCCAGGGAGAACTCATCCAACCTCCACGCACCTTCAAGCTCGGCGATGTGGACAGTGCCTGGACGAACTGTACCCACATTTTCGAGGGCCGCGCCGAATCGGGTGGCCAGGAGCACCTGTACATCGAAGCCCAGGGCGCGTACGCCTACCTCACCGAACAGGGCGGACTGCAGATCTTTTCCTCGACCCAGGGTCCGACGGCGGTCCAGCGCACCACCACCCGGGTGCTGGCTATCGGCATGCACCAGATCGAAGTGGACGTGACCCGGTTGGGCGGCGGCTTCGGCGGGAAGGAAGATCAGGCCACGCCCTGGGCCGTCATGGCCGGGCTCGGCGCCCTGTGCACCCGTCGCCCGGTGAAAATCGTGCTGCATCGCTTGGACGACATGCGAATGACCGGCAAGCGCCATCCCTACAGCTCGGATTTCAAAATCGGTCTCGACGGCGATTTCAAGATCCTGGCCTACGAGGTCACCTTCCATCAAGACGCCGGGGCGGCGGCCGACCTCTCCCCTGCTGTCATGGAACGCACCCTCTTTCATTGCACCAACAGTTATTTCGTGCCGAACGTGCGCGCCACCGCCTACTCCTGTCGCACCCACCTGCCGCCCAATACCGCGTTCCGGGGATTCGGCGGCCCCCAGGGCATGTTCGTGATCGAGGCCGCGATCTGCAAGGCGGCGGAAGCGTTGGGTGTCAAGCCCGCGCAAATCCAAAAACGGAACCTGCTCGAAGAAGGCGACGCCTTCCCCTACGGCCAAACGACGAGCGGCTGCCGGGCACTCGCGTCCTGGAACCAGTTGGAGCGCAGTCAAGGTACCGCCGAGCTGGAAGCCGGGATTGCGGCCTTCAACGAAACCAACCGTTTCATAAAAAAGGGCCTGGCCTTCCAGCCGATTTGCTTCGGTATCTCCTTCACCAAAACGCACATGAACCAGGCATCGGCCCTGGTCCACATCTACACGGACGGCACCGTGGGCATCAGCACGGGTGCCGTGGAGATGGGCCAAGGCGTCAATACCAAGATGCTTCAGGTGGCGGCCGAGCTGTTCTCGATCGAACCCTCCCGCATCAAAATGGAGACCACCAACACGACGCGCGTGGCCAACACGTCGCCCACGGCCGCCAGCTCCAGTGCCGACCTGAACGGCAAGGCGCTGGAGAAGGCCTGTCACTGCTTGCGGGACCGGCTGTGTCACACCGCTGCGGGTATCCTGGGTCATGGTCGGGCCGATCGGATTCAACTTCGCGAAGAAAAGGTGTTCGACGGTGACATGGAAACGGATCTGAGCTGGGCCAAGCTGGTGGAGGGCGCTTATTTCCAGCGGGTCAGCCTCTCCCAACAGGCGCATTACGCCACTCCGGGCCTGCACTTCGACACCGAGACCGAAAAAGGCGAACCATTCGCCTACCACGTCTACGGTACCGCCGCACTGGTCGCGGTGGTGGACGTCATTCGCGGCACCTACCATTTCGAAACGGTGCGCCTGGTTCACGACTTCGGCCGGAGCATGAACAAGACCATCGACCTCGGCCAGGTGGAAGGCGGCCTGGTCCAGGGCATCGGCTGGATGACGATGGAGGAGCTGCTGTACAACGAAGAAGGCCGCCTGCTCTCCAACGCGCTTTCCACCTACAAGGTCCCCGACATCTACGCCGTGCCCGAGGAGATCGCGGTCGAGTTCCTCGAGACCGAGGGCTCTCCGCTGGCCCTGCTCAAGTCGAAGGCCGTCGGCGAACCCCCGCTGATGTATGGACTGGGTGCCTACTTCGCGCTGCGTGACGCGATTCGCGCGTGGCGCGACACCGCGGATTTGCCGCTCGCGGCGCCGATGACGCCCGAACGGGTGCTGATGGCCCTGCATGGTCCGCACCCGGTCAAGCCGGTACCCGAGGAATCTCCGGCAATCGCCGCTCAGGAGTGAGGTGGCCGTGACCATCCGCGACATGGAGGCATTCGAAAAGCGAGGGGGAAGGTGGCGGTGACCGACGAACGGTTCGAATTCGCACGCCGACGGCTGACCGCCGGCGAGCCGGTCGTGCTGATGCTGGTGGTGTCCGTCAAGGGCAGCACACCGGGCAAGCCGGGCTTCAAGGTGGTCGTCGACCGCCAAGGCGGTCACCGCGGTACCATCGGCGGCGGCATCATGGAGCTCAACCTGTTGGATCGGGCACGCGAGATGTTGGCGGATGGGCAACACAGGCCCGAGCTGGTGACGCAGGTTCACCACAAGAACGCTCCGCTCGAGCAGCAGTCGGGCATGATTTGCGCGGGCACGCAGTGGTTGCTGCTCGTGCCGATGACGCCGGCCGACCTCCCGAGCCTGGCGAACATCTGCACCAGCTTGTCCGAAAATCGGCCGGGTCTTCTGGAAATCGATCCCGGTGGATGGCGGTTCGTGGAGGGCGCCTCGTCCCCTGAACGCCACGTGTGGCGCGACGCGGCGGAGCAGCCGTGGCAGTGGCGCGAGATCCTGGGCATGCCCGACACCGTGCATGTCATCGGCAGCGGTCACGTGGGCCTGGCGGTGTGCCGTACCCTGTCGCTGTTGGATCTGCGGGTGGTGGCCTACGACCACCGAGCCGAAGTGGATACCTTCACGAACAACACCTGGGCCGCCAAAAAGGTCTGCCTGCCCTACGAGGCGTTGGGCGACCACATCGAGGAAGGGCCCTACTCGTACGTCGTCATCGTGACGACGGCATTCCACACCGACGCCGCGGCACTTCAAGCCGTGATCCACAAGGATTTGCGCTATCTCGGTCTGATGGGATCGGCGGCGAAGATCCGCGAGATCTATCGAACCCTGAAGGCGGCCGGTACACCGGAAGACCTGTTGGCCAAGGTGCGCGCACCGATCGGCATTCCGATCGGGCCCGAAACGCCGGCCGAGATCGCGGTCAGCATCGCGGCCGAGATCGTTCAGGAGCGCCGTCGGCCGCCGGGCGAAGCACGCACACCGGCGCGGCCTGGATCTTCGTGAATAACGATTGAAATGTCGACCCAGCGTCCTGGGCGGGGCCGACACCTATCGGGCATCACGCCGCTCTGGAATTGCGGGTACTCCCGGGGTGGATCGCTTTGAATGGTTCATCGGGCCGATGAACCTACCGGGTACCGCCACTCCCTCAATATGCGGGCACTCCCGGGATGGATCGCTTCCAACGGTTCATCGGGCCGATGAACCTACCGGGCACTGACTCGCCCTCAGTATGCGGGCACTCCCGGGATGGATCGCTTTGAATGGTTCATCGGGCCGATGAACCTACCGGGTACGGCCACTCCCTCAGTATGCGGGCACTCCCGGGATGGATCGCTTCTAACGGTTCATCGGGCCGATGAACCTACCGGGCACTTCTGGGATGGATCGCTTCTAACGGTTCATCGGGCCGATGAACCTACCGGGTACGGCCACTCCCTCAGCATACGGGCACTCCTGGGATGGATCGCTTCGACATGTGGGCCCAGCGTCCTGGCGGGCACGGCACCTACTGCAGCGCCGACCCCATGGACTTACGGGAACCCCTCGGAGGGATCACTTCGGCCAAGTCATCCGGCGGACGCAGCTACAGGCACCAGGCCCCACTTCGACTGCGGGAACGACCGGGAAACCCCGCTTCGGTCAAGAGGCGCTCCTGCGGAAGACGGCCATCTGCGTCGGCGGACCGAAGACCTCGTGCCGCTCGCCGATCGGCGCGAATTCCACCTGGTAGCCGTGGCGTTGCGCCACGCCTTCCGCCCAGGCGCGAAACTCGGCCCGCGTCCACTCGAAACGGTGATCGGCGTGGCGCAGGGTCCCCTCCGGCAAGGTTTCGAACGTGGCGTTGTACTCGACGTTGGGCGTCGTCACCAGCACCAGCCGCGGCATGGCATCGCCAAAAACGACCCCTTCCAAATGGGTCAGGCGCTCCAGCTCCATGTGCTCGATGACCTCCATCAGGCAGGCCGCATCGAAGCCCCGCAAGCGATGATCGCGGTAGAGCAGGCTTCCGTGAATCAACGTGACGCGCTCGCGATAGGCGGGCGCCAGATGCTCCAGCTTCAGTCGGCGGGCGGCGATCTCCAGGTCGCGGTGGTTGACGTCCAAACCCAGGACCCGCTTGAACTGCTTGTGGCGCAGGAGTCCCTGCAGCAACCGCCCCTCGCCGCACCCCAGATCGGCCACGCTCTGCGCCCCCTCCTGCGCCAAGGTCGCCATCACCGTTTTCATGCGCAGCTCGTTGAGGCTGATCTTGGATTCCAGTCGCTCCTCGCGGGTGGGGGTCGCCTCTTCGGAAGCGTCTTCCGGTTCGGCCTCACCCTCGCGGAGCCGGTCCAAGGCGATCCGCGTCAAACTGCGACGGTCGCTCAGGTACCGCCGGGTGATCAAGTCGCGAGCCGGGTGATCGGCCAGCCAGCAATCGCCGTGGTGAAGCAGCTTCTCGATTTCCTGACGATCCACGTAGTAGTGCTTTTCGCGGTCCAACACCGGAATCAGGACGTAGACGTGGCTCAGGAGATCCTGCAAGCGACACGTTTTGGTCAGGGTCACGGTGAAATAGGGGCTGTCACCCCACTCCGGGAAGTTCGCATCCAGCGGATGTCCTTGGGCTTCCACCCCATAGCCCAAGGGCTCGAACAGATCGCGCAGCAACGCCTCCCCGCCGCGACAGGGTATCGCCGAGAAGGTGACGGTCAGCGGCAGGGCCCGGTCCGGCAGCTCCGGCTTCGGATTGCAGGTTCCCGACAACGCGGTTCCAAAGACTCGCGAAATCGCGGTGCTCAGAAAAGACGAGGCAACGTAGGGTCGATCGTTGACATAGTGCTGCAGCGATCGAGCGGTTTGCGGCGGCGCCTTGAACGAGCGCACCAAATCGATGGGATCGATGTCCAGCAGCAAGGCGGCCGTGCACCGCTCCGGCTCGGCCACCGGATAGAAGACGTGGGCCTTGCCGAAGCTGAGTTCGAAGGTCTGGAGCCGATCCGGGTGCTTGTGCAAAAGGAATCCCAGATCGGTGGCGGGCGCAAGGGTGTTGGTTATCGTCATCAACATCTGGATCCTCCTTTACAAACGCGGGTCGACCGGCTGAGATTCAAGCGCCAGAACGCCAAGCGAACACTCGTGGACGCGCCGCAACGGCTCGCGTCGCACGAATCGGGTCAGGCCTTCGATCCCCAGCACGAACTCGCGAAGTGCGGTGCGTTGCTTGTGGTGAAGGCGCCGTTGACGCAGCCTGGCGAGGTTTTCGGGTAGGTCGTAATCGGGCCCGTAGATGATGCGCAGATAGGCCCGACCACGGCATTTCACCGCGGGTTGGATCAGGTGCTGCCCCGGTCGACGACTGACGAACGACATCGGCTTGACCACCATCCCCTCCCCGCCTGCCTCGGTCAGTTCGGTCCACCAGCGGATCAGGTCGGCCTCCGCCTCGGCATCTTCCAAATCGACGATTCGGTGACGGGTCCGGGTCAATATCGGATCTCCGGTTTCAGCCAGCCGCGCCAAGGTGCGCATGTGCCACTCGTGCGACTTGTCGGCATGGACACCGCCTTCACTGGCGAGCAGGTGGAAGGGTGCCAGCCGCAGGTCGTCCAGGTTGTCCACACGCCAACAATAGGGTTGATAGGCGTCGTGGAAGCGCTGTGCGTTCTCGGCTCGTCGAGACCAGGCCGCAGCCAACGCCTCGGCCGCCACCCCGCGGTCGAGGGCACATTTCAGGGCCTCGGCCCCCTTGGCGAGGGATACATTGGCCGCGCAGGCCACGCTGCCGTACTGGTTCTTCAGCAGATCGAGGCCTTTGGCGGACCAGGGCATCAGCTCGCAATCCAGCGAGAACCAGTCGCTGTTCAAGGATGACCACAGGTCGGCCCGCGTCATGGCCGCACCCAATCGTTCGAGCAGTTCGGTTTCCATTTCGGGACGCGCGAAGAACGATCGACCGGTGCGGGTGTAACAAACACCGATGGCGCCCGATTCGACCCCGAACCGGCGTCGCGCCGTTTCCGCATCGCGACAAATGTGGACCACCGCGCGCGAGCCCATGTGTTTTTCTTCGCAGACCACCTGGGGTACCTCGCATTTGCGGTAGTAGGCCAGCGCCTCCGCGGGGTGCTCCAGGTATCCGGGCTGTTTGCTGGTTTCGGAAGGCGCCATGGTCGGCGGCAGGTAGATCAACCAGCGGGGATCGACCGCGAATCGACTGAGCGTCTCCATCGCCGCCATCGCATGCTCCTCGCGAATCATGACGTTGTAACCCAATTCGCTGGTCACGCTGCTCACGAGTCGCTTACCCAGGACGTCTTCGATGTTCAGCAGCCGATCCTCCTGCTGTTGCACGGACAAACCGGTCTCACGCTGATCGTCCAAGGGCTTGACCGGTTCGTAATAGACCTCCTTGGCGGGCACCTCGACCAAATCCCGCTCCGGCCAACGGAGCGCGGTCAGCTTGCCGCCGAACACGCAGCCGGTATCGATGCAAATGGTGCGGTTGAGCCACTCGGCATAGCGCACCGGGGTATGACCGTAGACGACGGAGGCCTTGCCGCGATAGTCGCGGGCCCAATCGTAGCGAACCGGCAACCCGTATTCGTCGGTCTCGCCGGTGGTTTCGCCGAAGAGGGCGAAGCTCCGCACCACGCCGGACGCACGCCCGGCGTAGGCTTCCTTCATTCCCGCGTGGGCCACCACCAGGCGGCCACCGTCCAAGACCATGTGACTGACGAGCCCGTCGATGAACCGCACGACCCGCTCACGAAAGGCATCGCTTTCGGTTTCCAGTTGCTCCATGGTCGCCGCCAACCCGTGGGACATTTTGGCGTTGGCGCCGCGGAGCTTGCGCGATAATTTGGCCTCGTGGTTGCCGGGCACGCAAAAGGCGACCCCCTGATCCACCATGTCCATGGCCAGGCGCAGTACCTTGTGGCTGGCCGGCCCACGGTCCACCAGGTCGCCGAGGAACACCACGCGGCGACTCTCCGGTGGGCTCACCCGGTAGCGGGGCTCGTGGTCCGCGTCACCCGGCTCCAGGTCCACCGCGTAGCCCAGCTTCCCAAGCAGGGCGACCAGTTCGTCGAAACACCCGTGTACATCGCCGATCAGGTCGAAAGGACCGGCTTCGTGACGGTAGTCGGTCCACATCCGATCGCGAACAATGGCGACGTTCTCCACGTCTTCCGGCGTGCGCAGGACGTACACCTGGCGGAACCCCTCGCTCTTCAAACGCTTGATGGATCGACGCAAATCACTGTATTGGTTGCGGATGACGTGCGGACCAAAATCGCGATTGGGCCGGTTTTCGTTACGTGCGTAACACAGGTCACGGGGCATGTCCAAAACGATCGCGACCGGCAGGACGTGATGCTCGCGCGCCGTGCGAATCAACCGCTTGCGCCCCTCCTGTTGGACATTGGTCGCGTCGATCACCGTCAACTTTCCCAGGGACAGGCGCTTGGAAACGGTGTAATACAGCAGGTCGAAAGCGTCCGCCGAGATTTCCTGGTTCGTTTCGTCATCGCAGACGAGCGCGCGGCACCGGTCGGAAGATACGATTTCGGTTTCTAAAAAATGGGTGCGGGCAAAGGTGGATTTGCCACTGCCCGAAGTGCCGACCATGGCCACGAGCGATAATTGAGGTATATGAAGCTTCATCAGTGACTCCTGTTCGGTCCGCGATCACCACTGTCGGCCTCGGGTGAGGTTCAGGGCTAAATTTTAGCCCGCGCGGCACCCAACCCGTTCCGAGATCTGGGTCATCGTGGACTCTATGGATGGTGGCGCTCGAGGAACAGGCCTCGGGCGCGCTCCGGATTCGATCCGGACCCGATGTAGCTCGGAAGTCATCCTACGCCCACAAAAGTCTACCTGTCAACTTTTAGTAGTTTTTTATTCGTCACACCCTCCACTGCAAAAAAAAGGCCGATCACCTGAGCGTGACCGGCCTTGACGCTGTTTCGATCTGTGTTTCGATGAGTGGTGTCACCGAGGAACTTGCTTGCAGAGTTCGGTTTCGGGCGGCCGAATCCCGGGCAGCGCATGCCTGGAACTCATTCGCGAGTATCGATTCGGCGAGAGCGCGGTCACCGAAGGTTATTGATTGGCGACGGGTGACAAGAGAACGGGAGCTCGGGTGAAAAAGAACCGATCAGTCGAACTTCACGGTATCGCGCACGGCCGGTTCGTCCCAGACGCGGGCGATGATGGTGTCGCCGCTGAAGGGGATCGAGAGCAGCGAACCCCAGAAAATGTCGTCCGCGTCGGTCTCGTCTTCGACACCCTCGGTGTCGGCATCCAGGGCCACAAGATCGAGCGAGATGAAGTCGAAGATCTGTGCGTCGCTCTCGCCGAGATCGAGCTCCATCGTGGTGCTGGCGGGACGCATCCAGGAACGACGGCGGAATTGTTTCAGGCGGCTGTTGGCCGGCAGGTTGGCGTGACCCTGGACGTACTTGAGCGCGTTGAGCCGGTGGGATTCCATTCGGGTCTGGCCCAAACCGAAGCGGACGCGGAAGCTGTCGCTGGGCGCGCCCAGTGCACCTTGGTAGTCGATCCACTCGCTGGTGGACTGCTGGACTTTGAGGTAAATGGTGCGCTCACCTTCGACCCAGCGAACCACCGAAACCGCATCGGAGGCGGCCGCGAGGGTGACACCTCGGGGCGGGGTTTCCTCGAAGGCAATCGCCAGGTGAATCGGGGAGCTGCCGGGTGCGACGCGGGTTCGGCAGAGGGTCGCGCCGTGGTCGAGGGTCATGGCGATGTAGATCGGGTTCTCGGTGGATGCCGGGGCAAAGGCGTCGTCCCTGATCTGGGCCAACAGGAGACCGGCCTGTTCACAGGCACCGCCGACGAAGACGTCGGTCACGGTGGTGCGGATATCGACGGAGGAGGAGGGCGGGGTGACCTGGCTGTAGGCACGACCGATGAGGGTGTCGCTGCTGAACGCGATCGCGAGGAGTTGGCCCCAGAGGATATCGGTGTAGTCAACCTCGGTTTCGACACCTTCGGTCGAGGCGTCGAGGGCCAGGGGATCGAAGCTCAGCAGGCTGTTGGGAGAAGGCATCGGCTCCAGGTTGGTTTGGGTCAGATCCACATCGTATTCGGTGCCGACCGGCTCCGGATGGGTCACATCCTTGGTGGGGAAGGGCAGGTTGGCGCGGCCATCCAGGTAATCGGACTCGTAGTGTTCGCGATACTCCTCGCCACTCAGGCCGAGAGTGAACTGCACACGCTGGTCGGGGTGGGGCGCGGAGACTTGGCCGTTGATGCGCAGCCAGTCGGACGAGGAATCGGTGACCTTGAGCCAAATCGACGGTTCACCAGCCACCCAACGCACGATGGACACGGCGGTGGGCGCGGCGGTCAGCTCGACCGTATCGTCACTCATGAGCTCGGCTGCCAACGGCAGATAGATGGGATCGCCCCCTGGCTGAACGCGCGTGTCACACAGTTTCACGTTGTGGTCCAGACGGAAGTGGAGGTAGACCGGATTCGCTTCGGAGGCGTGAGCGAATTCATCGCCGGCCACCCCGAAAAACTGAATTCCGGCGCGATCGCAAGTTTGGGCAAGGTTGATATCTTGTACGGTGGTTCGAATTTCAATGGCGGCGAAGAGGGTGCAGGAAAGGAAGCACACCAGGCAAAGGGTCATTAACTTACGCAAGAACATATCATTTCACCTTCGACGAGTGGATTTTGCGCAAGGCGACAGCCGACGGATCCGTTCGCACCGTGGCGATGATGCGTGACGGTGGAATCGTTCACACAGAGAGAGACAACAAGACGTCCAAGCGACGCGTCAACAAGTCACCCTGCGCACCTACAAGCCTAATTCCGAGCCAATTTAGGGACAATAGACCCAAAGTCATGTTTTCCGGTCAGGAGTCACGGTGCCCGGAAGGAGGCCACCCGTTCGCCTCACGGCGTTCAGGGCCACGAGGCTACCGCGCCGGGTTGCAGCAAGGCAGGCCCGCGTCCGGCCTCGCCCAAGCGACAGCGCCGCGGCCTCTCCCAGCTACCCAGCTTCACCCGTCCGCCCCGCCCACATCCAGGCGAGGCATCGCACCTACCGCGACTTGGCGGAGAGTGCCATGGGGGCCAATGCCTTTCCGCGCAGAGTCACACGATCGATGGCGCCGTAAGCGGTCGCCGATTCGAGGGGATCGCGGTTCAGCAGCAGGAGGTTGGCCACCTTGCCCGCTTCGACGGTGCCCACGTCCTTCTCGAGACCGAAGGCGCGGGCGCTGTCGCGTGTCGGGACGGCCAACGACTTCGGCAAGGGAAGCCCGGCCTCGGCCAGCCGCTGAATTTCCAAGTAAAGGTCCAACCCTTCTGGTTGTAAATATTTTCAAAATAGATCATTGCTTTAAAAATATAGATTTTTGGTTAAAATTACGATCCATTTTTTAGTCAATTTAGTCGATTCTAGTGCGGACCTATTCGAGCTCTGCCGAACTTGTCATGCGGGAATGAACGTATCGGAATCAAGCCCATAGGGTTTAATTACTTAGGTTGTAATGGGTCCTGATTCTGGGTCTTGAGTTCGAGTGGCGGTTGGTTCAAGCCGGGTTTCTTGTTCCGAATGGGTGGGCTGGAATTCGGGAGGAACCATGCATTTGACACATTTGAACCTTCGCACCAAGTTTTTGGTGATCTTTTTTGCCCCTATTTTCCTCTTGGGCTTTTACGTCTGGGGCAGTCTCTCCTCGACGCTCAGTGTGAAACGGGATGCTGAAGCCGTTGTCAACCTGGTTTCCATCGTCAACCTAATTCAAACAGCCGTGCATTGCCTTCAAATCGAACGCGGCTTCACGGCCGCTTATGCCTCCAATCGGGATCCGGCGGTTGGCAAAAAACTTCGCCAAGCCCAAAACAATTCAAACAAAGCCTTGAGTGAAATGGAGCTATCCTTCAAGCGATTAAAAACTTATTATCATCATCACCCTGACGTGCTCGCTCATCTGAACCGGGGGATTTCGAAATTGGAAAGCTTGCAGGATTTGCGATCACGAGTCGCAAATCAGCAGGCCGACGCGGGTACGACGGTGAAGTATTACACGGCCGTCATTGGCCATTTGATCAAGTTCACCGGCCTCAGCCAGGGCGTGACCAACAACCCTGAATTTGAACGCCAGTTCAGAGCCATGTTCAACTTCAGCAATATGAAAGAAATGGCTGGCATTCAACGGGCCGTATTGGCGGCTGCCTTCAATACCGACAGCATTTCGAAAGAGGGTTACCTACGTGTCATTCGCCTCAACAATACCGAAAAGATCAATCGGGACTACTTTTTGATGTTTTCCAACACGGAGGTGGTCGACCATTTCGAGAAGACCACAAAGAGCCCTGCATTTGAATATCCCCAAACCTTCATTCAGGTGTTTGTCCAGCGGGGGGTTGACGGCGGCTTCAATCAAGATTCGGTAGCGTGGATTCGGGCGCAAACTGCCAAAATCGATTTATTGCGAGAAGTAGAAACCTTCAACGCAGAAATGATGATCAATCGTGCCAACGCCTTGGCCAACGCGTCCAAAAGCGCCTTTCTGTTCGAGGGCATCTTCGTGGCTCTGGGCATCCTTTTCCTTCTGGGCATCATCATCTTGTTTACCAGGATTTTGTCGGGCTCTCTGGGAGAAATGGTCACGTTTCTGGAAACCCTAGCGAAGGACCGCGACCTTTCCATTCGGTTCTATCGCAAGGAACAAGATGAAATCGGCCAGGTGGCGATGGCTTTGAACTCGTTGATCTCCAAATGGGACCACGTCATGAGTGAATTGTTCCAGGCCGCCCACACGTTGGAAACCGCATCAGGTGACCTCCAAGGGGTTTCGGAACGCATGAACCAGCACTCAATCGATCTCGGCCATCGGGCAACCGAGGTGGCCAGTGCGGCTGAGGAAATGAGTTTTTCCATGCAATCGGTGGCGGCGACGACCAAGGAAGCCAAAAACAATTTGGAAACGGTAACGCACAACACCAATGAAATGCAATCGACCATAAACGATATAGCGACAAGCTCTTCCAACGCCCGTGATGTGGTCATCCATGCTCGCCGCAACGTAAACGACGTCAACGATGGTTGTTCGATCCTAGCCCGCGCCGGCATCGAAATCGGTACGGTCGTCGGTATCATCTTGGAAATTGCGGAGCAGACCAAACTCCTGGCCCTCAATGCCACCATTGAAGCGGCCAGAGCCGGTGAGTCTGGCCGGGGATTTTCCGTCGTTGCTTCCGAGGTCAAGGAGCTGGCCAGGCAAACCAATGAGGCAACGGACAACATACGGGGAAAAGTGGACACGATTTCGGTGAAGACCAAAAAAACGGTCAGTGATATCCAGGCCATTAATACCATCATGGAAAAAGTGATGAACCTGGTATCCAACATTGCCTTGGCGGTCGAGGAACAGTCGGGATCGATAAACGGCATCGCCCAGAATATCCAGGGTGCCAACGATGGCTTCAGGGAGATCTCATTGAACATCGACCAAATGGCTGGAGTTTCTCTGGAAATCGCCAAAAGCACTTCCGGCGTGCGCGGCCACCTAAGTAATTTGCAGAAAGATAGTACCCAAATAGAAACCAATGCTCGAGCCTTGGAAAAACTCAGTAAATCCCTCACCACACTAATGAATGATTTCAAGTTTTCCCAAAGAGAGGTTGACAGCGTGGTTCCCTGAAAGTGGGTCACGGCCATCCTTGCATTCCCACCTTTTCCCGGTCGAGGTGGCCTCGAAATGGCGCGAATTTGCGCCCGCGCAAAGAAGAAACGCCCCGGTTCGGCCATCATGGATGCCCCCAAAGAGCCCAAAAACAGAACAAACCCGGCTCGACACCACAACCTTCGGGAGCGCCCATGCACACGAGAACCCTGTTCTTACTGATTTCGATCAACCTCTGCCTCGCGGCTACCCAAGCCCAGGACAAGTCCGAGCCGGATCACGCCCATCACCATTCCGCCAATCCGGCTGTCTCCAAAGGTCACGAAGGCGTCGGCGCCCTTTCCCCCGAGCTGCGATCCGTCTTGTCCGAGGAAATGAAAATGCTCCAGGATGCCGTGGAGAAGATCCCCGGGCTTCTGGCCCAGGGCGAGCACCATGAAGTCGCGGTGGCCGCCCACCGCATGCAGAACGGTTTCATCCTGAAACAGAAACTGACCGCGGATCAAATCGCGGAGCTGCACGCCAAACTACCCGAGGATTTCATTCGCCGCGACCAACGGTTCCACCAATTGGCCGGCAAACTTCACGACGCGGCGCACGACGACGACAGCGAATTGAGTCTCTACTACTTCAGCCGCATGCTCGAGAGTTGCGTCTCCTGCCACGCCACCCACGCGGGAGAACGGTTCCCGAAGCTGGTGCCCAAGGTCGCAACGCAGCCGCACCATCATTAGGCCGACGTCCAGCATATTCGGTTCGAACGCACCTCTCGGTCAGCCCGTCAGGGATCCTTCGACGTGCCCGCGATGGTGGCCAGGGCGTTTCGGTCCAGGATCCGCACGCGGCGCCGTCCCACCTCCACCAGGCCGTCCGCCTTCCACCCCTGCAGGATGCGGCTGACGCTGTACAGGGTGGTCCCGATCATTTCGGCCATATCCTGACGGGACAGGCCCTGGACCTCCCGTGTCAAACCCGATGCGGCGGTGGCGCTCAGGTCCAGGAGCCGCTTGGCCAAACGGCGATCGATCGAGCCCAGGGTCCAATCGCACAAGCGGTCCTGGACATCCAACAGACGCTGCGAGACAAAGCGCAACGCCGCCACCAAGACCGTCGGGTGGGCCTGCATGAAGTCGAACAGCAGCGGCCCGGGCCAGGCGTAGGCGCGACTCGGCAGAATCGCCTCGGCGGTCACGGGATAGGTGGTGCCGCTCCAGGCAGCCACCCCGCCGAACATCTGTCTCGGCTGAACCAGGCGCGGAATCACCTGTTTCCCGTCCGCAGTGATCTGAGCCAGTTTGACCTGGCCATGCAACAAGTAGAAGCAACGGTCGGCCGCGCCGCCCTGCCGGAAGAAGAGTGCGCCTCGATCCAAGGAGACGATGGTCGCCAAACGCGCCAACTCGGCCCGAGCCTCGTCGTTCAAACCGGCAAACAGGGAAAAGGTTTCGTCAGCGGTCATCGCCTGCCCACCTGCGCAAAACCAAACACCACCTCCCCGCCGTGGCGCACGGGTTCCCCCAGCGCCGACGTCAGCCCAAGGCACCCATGCCGAAAAAGACCTGCTTCTTCAGAAAGCGGTAGACCCAATAATCCTCCGGAATCTCTTCATCCGGCAAATGGTGACTGTGTCTGGGTTTGATGCTGTCGATTTCCGAGAGCGCATCGCGGGTACTGTAGTCCTTGGCGCCGTGATCCCGAATGAAGGAGGCCAACTCCTGCGGATGCTCCAAAATCACGCAACCCTTGGTGCGATCCTTGACGAAATCCTGGAAGCCGCGCAGATAGGCGCTCTCGTTGATCGATTTGAACATGTCGCGATCGTTGTCGACCACCCGCTCCTTGGCGAACGAAAGCGGTGGGCAGGGTTCGATGCTGCCTTCCGGCCCGATGTGAAAACCCAGCCCGGTGGCAGCGGGGCAAAAGGCCTCGCCCTCGGCGGTCCAGTAGGTGTCGATCAGAAGGATTGGATGTTTGCGCCGCAGACGAAGCAGGCGGCGCCGCATTTCGACGATCTGTTCCTTCTGCATGCAGTACTCGGGATGCGGCTCCTCGCCGACGGGCCGGTAGATGTAGTACCACAGGTACATGGCGCCGCGATCGATGAACATCCGCACGTACTCGTCGGACATGACCTCGTCCATGTTCTTGCCGGTGGCGGTGGTCGCGAGGCCGTAGAACAGCTTGTGCCGCTTCAACAAATCCAGCCCTTCCATGATCTTGGCAAAAACGCCTTCACCTCGGCGTAAGTCGTTCTGCTCCTCCATCCCGTCGATGCTGATGAGTGGGGTGACATTGCCCAGCCGACGCATGCGGGCCACGTTTTCTTCGGTGAAGAACATGCCGTTGGTGATGATCTGGAAATAACAGTCGGAATGGCGCTCGAGAATGTCGAACAAGCTTTTATGCAGGAAGGGTTCGCCGCCGAGCAGCGTGTAGTAGTAGGCCTTTTGGCGTTTGCCGCTTTCGATGATCGCGTCCAGGTCATCGGTGCTCATGTGGCGCGCTTTTCCGACCTTTTCGACCCAGCACCCCTGGCAACGCAGGTTACAGGTATTGGTGAGCGCCACGAACATGAACGGCGGATAGAGTACGTCGTTGGCCAGGCGTTTCTTGTAGGCGTGAATCGCCTTCATGCCCTTGAAACCATAGAGATAGGCTGCCTTGAAAGCCACGTTGGGAGCCAGGCCGGTCGCCATGCGGTAGGCGTACTTGAACAACATCGAAGATGTCCTCCGTGAAACGGATTGAAAGCCGGGGTGCCTTGGGTCGGCCCTATCTTAGCAAAGGTTGGGGACCTTTCGGTCCCAGGTGTCGGTTCGAGTGCGCCGATCCCATTCCCTGACGCCTGATACCCGACACCTGATTCCGGGCCCATCCACCCGATCACCCCGAATGAAGACCCATCGTCATCTGGATGGATCCCTCACCCTTCACACGTAGCAGACCCATCCAGAGTTTCGCGCAAACCAAAGATGGCGTTTGGGACCTCAAGTCCCAGTGTTGGGTGCCCAGCTCAAAAGCGTTGGCCACCATATCCTGACACCTGACACCGGGCCCATCCGCCCGACGACTCCGGTTGAAGGCCCTTCTATCCTCGATGGGCCCTTGCCGCTCACAATTCACAGGTCGCGGCATGATCCGGTGCATCGCGCAGCCTGCAGACCGCCTCGATCAGCAGCTCGGCTGCCGTTTCCACTTCCGCGTCGCTGGTGAAGCGCCCCAACGACAGGCGCAGGGACTCGCCCGCTTCGATCGCGCCCAAACCCATGGCCAACAGAACCTTCGATGGCGTCGGAACCGCGGAACTACACGCCGACCCGCGCGAGAAGGCCAGTCGCGGCACGGCTTGTTGCAGCGCGGCCCCATCGACCCCGACGAAACGCAGGTTCAGGCAGCCGGGCAGGCCTGCCACCGGATCGCCGTTAATCTGGAACGCCACATCGGCGGCCCGCAAACGATGCAACAAGGCCTCGCGCTGTTTTTTCAGGAGCGCGGCCTCGCGCTCGCGCTCGTTTTCGGCCAAATCCAGCGCGGCGGCGAGCCCCACGATCGCCGGCACGTTCAGGGTCCCGGAACGAAAACCCCGTTCGTGCCCGCCACCGTGCATTTGGGAAACCAGCCGCACCCGAGGCCGCGACCGCCCCGCGTAAAGCGCGCCGATGCCCTTGGGCCCGTAGATTTTGTGTCCCGAAAAGGTGAGCAGATCGATGCCCGTTTCACCGACGTCCAGCGGCAACTTGCCGGCCGCCTGCGTGGCGTCACAATGGAAAAAGACGCCGGCATCGCGGGTGATGGCACCGATCGCGGCGACGTCGTGCACCACCCCGGTCTCGTTGTTGGCGTACATCAGGCTCACGGCCAGGGTGTCCGGCCGAATGGCGCGCCGCAATTCATCCGGATCGATGTGGCCCGACCGATCCGGTTCCAGCCAGGTGACTTCCGCGCCGCGCTCGACGAGATGGGCCAATACATCCAGAACCGCCGGATGTTCGGTCCTGCAGGAGACGAAATGGCGGGCCCGGTCGCGGTGTTGCTCGAACAATCCTTTCAAGGCCAAATTGTTGGCCTCCGTGGCGCCGCTGGTGAAGACCAGGCCCAGGGGCGACCCGCCGATCATGCGGGCCACCGCCTCGCGCGCACCATTCACCGCCTCCGCCGCCTCGCGTCCGTAATCGTGACCCCGCGAGGCCGGATTCCCGAAAACGCGGGTGAAGTAGGGCTGCATCACGGTGAAGACGCGCGGATCGAGCGGCGTGGTCGCCTGGTAATCCAGATAGATCGAGGGCGCCTGGGCGGTGTGCCCGAGCGGCGCCGCACGAGGCGCATCGGATGGTGAGGTTTGGTTGGGAACCATCAAGGCCTCCGGCCGTAGAGAGAAACGGTGTTGTATCGGTACGCGGAAATGGACGCCGTGGATTCGCGCGCATCGTACCCGCGCAGCAGAAGTGGCCCCAGCGTTCCGCACGGCCCATCATAAAACCCTTTCGATGCCTTTGCCGATACCCGACTCGCGATTGCCGAAGAGGCGATTTAGGTATAATGCCTGAAGCGTTTTCCTTTTCGCCACGTACATGGTCTTAATTCTGTCGTGTTTCCCTTGCCGGAGATCAAAGGTTTCCGCTTCTCCAGGCCGGCTTTAGATTCGAAAAATCCAAGGAACCCCGTCCATTTTGATGAGTACTTCCGCGTTTCTCAATTACAAGCGTTCGCGTTTCTCCACCCGACTCCCCATCGACTTTCGCTACACCCAGTCTCACTTTTGGCTGCAGGCCATGCCCGACGACGTCTACCGCATCGGTCTCACCAAATTCGCCACGCGCATGCTGGGCGACCTGGTGGAAACGGGTGTCGAGGTGGAACCGGATACCCCGGTCGAGGTCGGTCAGGTGATCGGCTGGGTGGAATGCCTGAAAGCGGCGTCCGACCTGTATTGCATGGCGCAGGGTCGTTTCGTTCGGGCCAATCCCGAACTCAATCAAAATCCGGACTGGTTGACCCGCGATCCCTACCGAAAAGGCTGGCTGTACGAGGTGGCGGGCGAACCGGAGCCGACCGCGCTGGATGCCGAGGGTTACGCGGCGTTTCTAAATCAAACCATCGACACCATGTTAGGAGGGGCTCCATGAGCGATTCCAATCCCGCTCGCTACATCATGATCGGCGGCTTTTTGGGGGCTGGCAAATCCACCAGCATCGCCCGACTCGCCGAACACCTGGACGCACAGGGTTTACGCGTGGGACTGATCACCAACGACCAGGGCAACCGGCTCGTGGACACCCTGAACCTCGCCAGCCGCGGGTTCCAGGTCGAAGAAATCCCCGGCGGCTGTTTCTGCTGCCGTTTCCATTCGTTGCTCGAGGCCGCCGAAAACCTGAGCGCCGAAACCCGACCCGACGTCTTTATCGCCGAACCGGTCGGCAGTTGTACCGATCTCATCGCTTCCGTGTCCTACCCGTTGCGCCGCATCTACGGCGATCGCTTCCGCATCGCGCCGCTCAGCGTGGTCGTCGACCCGCGTCGCGCCCGCCGCGTCCTGGGCCTTTCGGCCGAGCCCGGCTTCTCGCAAAAAGTTACCTACATCTACCTGAAACAACTGGAAGAGGCCTCGATCATCGTCATCAACAAAAACGACTTGATCGGGATCGCCGAGCGCGAAAGTCTGGCGGCGGCGCTGCGCGATCGTTTCCCGCGGGCGCGGATCATGGATGCCTCGGCCCGCACCGGCGAAGGCCTGCCGGAATGGTTCGCGGCCGTCACGGAAACCGAGCAGGACGGTGGTGAAGCCATGGAGCTCGACTATCAGATCTACGCCGAGGGCGAGGCCCTGTTGGGTTGGCTGAACGCCACGGTCCGCCTGTCCGCCACCTCGCTGGTCGACGGCGATCGTTTCCTTTCGGAACTGGCGCGAGCCGTCCAGGACAACCTCGCCGAACGCGGCGTGGAGATCGCCCACTTCAAAATGACCCTCGAACCCAACGACGGCAGCGGTGAGTTGGCCGTCCTGAGCCTGGTAGGCACCGAGTTCGAGCCGGAATTCACCCAAACCCTGTCGGATCCGCTCAGCGATGGAGAACTGATCGTCAACCTGCGCGCCGAGGGCGAACCGGCATGGCTGGAAGACTCGCTTCGCGCCGGCCTGGCCGCCTGCTCGGACAGCTTCGGCCGGCTGGAACTGGAACACCTGGAATCGTTCAAGCCGGGCGAACCCAAGCCGGTTTACCGCATGGCCAGTGCCGATGCGGTGGTGTGAAGGTGCCCGGCGTGAACGACTCGAACGACATGGCCGCGGAACCGATGCGGGCCGCCCAGGATCGCCTGGCGGGATTCGCTTACTTTGTGGGGAGGAATTGTGAACGGTCTCGATAATGGAAAACAGGTCGCCACCGCGACACGGGAAATCCCGCGCGTCCCCGTCGCGGGGAGCGCATCGTCCAAGGTGATCTTCTGCCATTGCGCCTACACCCGAATTCTCCCGAAGGACGTCAAGAATCGCGTTCTGGCCGGCCTGGAGGCCGGCGGTGCGGAAGTCGAGGAAGTCGAAGATCTCTGTCGCATGTCCGCACATCGCGACCCCAAACTCGGCGAGCTGGCCGCGCGCGACGACGTGAAGATCGCGGCCTGCTACCCCCGCGCCGTCAAGTGGCTGTTCCATGCCGCCGACACCCCTTTGGACGAAACGACCGCCACCATCGCGAACATGCGCGAAGACGAGGCCGCCGTCGTGCTGGAAGAGCTGCTCGACGAGCCGCCCCAAGACCTGCCCGACGAGGTGCCCGACCAGACCATGGCCACGACCGATACCTGGAAACCCTGGTTCCCGGTCATCGATTTCAACCGCTGCACCAACTGTATGCAGTGCCTCAGCTTCTGCCTCTTCGACGTTTACGGCGTGTCCGAAGACAAGAAGATCCAGGTTCGGAACCCCACCAAATGCAAAACCGATTGCCCCGCCTGCTCGCGCGTCTGCCCCGAGGCCGCGATCCTCTTCCCCAAGTACCGCGCTTCGCCGATCAACGGTGCCGAAGTCAGCGAAGAGGACCTGCGCCGCGAGAAGATGAAGGTCGATATCTCGTCGCTTTTGGGCGGGGACATCTATGGTCTGCTACGCGATCGATCGCAACGAGCCAAGTCGCGCTTCTCCAAGGAACGGGACGAGGACCGCGCACTCAAGGAGCGCAAGCGCTGCCTCAAGAAGCTCCAGAAGGCCCTCGACATCCCGGAAGAACTGATGAACGCCATGCCCAGCGGCGAGGCCATTCTGGCCAAAGCGCAACGGCTGAAGAAGGACGGCTGAATGGATCTCCGACGTCGTGACACGGGGAGGCCCCATCCCCTTCTCCGCGAACCGGTTGACCATAATCGCGTATACTCGACAAAAACCGTTTCCGAAATCGGGTCATCCGCGATCGCCGCTCACCCACCCACTTTTCCAACCACCCATGTTTCATCGCTGCCACCCGTTCCTTCGATAAAATCGACCGATTTATGTGGGGCGCATCGCGTTGATTCGTTTTTGAAGACAGACAGGACATACGAGAGGGAGTTACCCAATGGTCGCCACTGAGTTCAAAATGCCCAAGCTGATCACCGCCCGGCCCCAGCGGCCACCGGAAGCCGACATTCCGTCGACCTCCGAACAACGGCGTTTCATCAAGCAGTTGGTCCGGAACTTCGTGGAAGAGTTCCGACCCGTGCCGCCCATGCCGCTGGACGAATTGCGGGAACACGCCGACGTCCTGATCGAGCAGCACAAGCTCCCCACCGATTACCGCAACTTCATCGCGGTGCTCATCAACAACCAGGCCTGGGAAGAGGACCTGGCGCGCATCCCCTACAACCGACGCTTGCTGTTGCTGCCCAAGTGCTTGCGCACCGAGGCGGTCTGTCCCGCGCCCTTCGACGAATTCGGCTTGCTGTGCAAGCAATGCGGCCAATGTTCGCTGCAGGACCTTCAGGAAGAGGCCGAGCGCCTGGGTTACGCGGTCCTGATCGCCGAAGGTTCGGCCCTGGTCATGGCGATCATCGAGACCGGCAAGATCGACGCGATCGTCGGCGTGAGTTGCCTCTCGGTGCTGGAGCGAGCCTTCCCTTTCATGGAGGCGGCGGCCATTCCCGGCGTCGCGATCCCCCTGCTGCAGGGCGACTGCCTGGACACCAACGTGGACCTGGACTGGGTTTGGGATGTGGTCCATTTGACCAGTGAGGACACGTCACGCCGCCTCAACCTGGAGGCCTTGCGATCCGAGGTTCGCGGCTGGTTCGACGAAAAGGTGCTCGAAACCGTGATGGGCCCGGCCCAGGGCGAAACGGAGCAAATCGCCCGTCGGTGGATGTCCGCCCACGGCAAGCGCTGGCGTCCCTTTCTCGCGGCCTGCGCCTACAAGGCCATGCAGGCCGAGGACACACCGATTCCCGCCGAATTCATCAAGTTGGCGGTGGGCATCGAGTGCTTTCACAAGGCCTCGTTGATTCACGACGACATCGAGGACAAGGACGACACGCGTTACGGGGAAAAGACACTGCACGCGGTTTACGGCGAGGCGATGGCCATCAACGTGGGCGATTACCTGGTGGGCGAGGGCTACCGATTGATCGCCGAGTGCGGCGCAGCGCCGGTGGCCCTGGTGGAGATGTTGCGCGTGGCCGCCATCGGTCAGAAAGACCTGTGTATAGGTCAGGGCCGCGAGATGGAGTGGATGCGCCAACCGAGCCCGCTCAAACCCACCGAGGTCCTGGAAATCTTTTCGAAGAAGACGTCACCCGCCTTCGAGGTGGCGCTCAAGCTGGGCGCGGCCTATGCCGGTGCCGAGCCGGACATCGGCGAGGCGCTTTCTCGATTCAGCCGGGCCCTGGGCATCGCCTACCAGATTCGCGACGATCTCTCGGATGCCGAGGAGAGCGAGGACCCCGACGATGTCGCGGGCCTGCGTCCCTCGGTGCTGTTGGCGTTGGCCTACCAACGCGCCAAGGGCGAGGATCGCGCCTTCCTGGAACAGGTGTGGCGACGCACGCCTCCCGAGGGCGATTGGCCCACACGCGTGGGCGAGCTCTACGCCAAGTTGGAGGTTCGCGAACGGACCACCAACCTCTTCGAGAGTTTCAAGGAAGAGGCGATCCTCTCGCTCAAGGAATTGAAGAATCCCAGCTTGAAAGGCTTGCTGCGGCGGGTGCTCGGCAAGATTTTCAACGATGTGGAGATCAAGGAATGGTGTCGTGAGTTCGAGACTCGAAATGCTGCAGGTAGCCAGGCTCGCTCCCCCTTTACTGTCTGACGCCGCCGACCTGGTTCGCGACTTCATCCTCTCCAAACAGCATCCCGACGGCGGGTTCGTGGATCGCGGCGGTGACCGCGATCTCTACTATTCCGTGTTCGGCCTGGGTACGCTGTTGGCGTTACAGGCCGAGGTGGATCGAGACGGGTTGCGATCCTGGCTGTCGTCGTTCGGCACCGGCGAAACGTTGGACCTGATCCACGCGAGTGCCCTGATTCGAACCTGGGCGGGTCTCGGCGGTGCCCCCGCCGACCTTCGCGAGGGCCTGCTGGCCCGCGTGGAAGCCTGGCGCACGCCGGACGGCGGCTTCAACGAACGTCGCGATGCGAGCCACGGCAGTGCCTACGGGGCCTTCATGGCGCTCGGCGCTTACCAGGACCTCGATCGCGACATGGCCGACGTCCATCTCGTCATGGATTCGGTGCGGGCCCTCGCCACCGACGACGGCGGTTTCGCCAACGAACGCGACCTCCCCTGCGGTACCACACCCGCACTGGCCGCGGCCGAGTCGGTCCTGCGCGCCGGCGGGATCCTTCTCGCCCCCCAAAGCCGGGACTGGCTGCTGGCTCGCTTCGGGAACGGTGGCTTTTACGCGGTGCCCGGTGCGCCCATGCCCGATCTGCTGTCCACCGCGATCGCCCTGCACGCGCTGTCCGGCATGGGTGCCGATTTGGCGAAGTACCGCGAACCCTGCCTGGACTACATCGACAGTCTGTGGGTCAATACCGGTGGTTTCTACGGAAATTGGGGCGACGAAATTCTGGACTGCGAGTACACGTTCTACGGGATGCTGGCCCTGGGTCACCTTAATTTTTAGAAAGTGACAAATTGTGATAGATCACGAATTAATTTCCACTTGAAAACGCGATAATTCAAGCAATTGTCCTAGTTGCCGATTTCAAGATGGTGCGTTTACCCGAAAGAAAGTGAGGGAAATCCCTCCAGGGAGTTGATAATGGCTGGGAATGGACCACCGAAGACATTCAAATCTTCCGATTTCTACCAAACCCGCAAGGCCCTCACCGACAGCCTGCTCGGCTGGCGTGAGCTCGACGGATTCTGGGAAGGCGAACTGTCGACCAGCGCTTTGTCCACCGCGACCGCGGTTGTCGCCCTGCACCTCGTGGACCCCGAAAAGAATCGACCCATGGTGGTCGACGGTCTGCACTGGCTGGCACGCAACGCCAACGAGGACGGCGGATGGGGCGACACGGTTCGCAGCGATTCCAATGTCAGCACGACCGCCCTGGCCTGGGGCGCACTGGGTTTGATGGACGATCCGATCATCCATCCCGCGCTTACCCGCGCCGAAGCCTGGCTGGTTCGCGAAGCCGGAGGCGTCACTCCGGACCACATCACCAAAACCATTTTGAAACGCTACGGTAAAGATCGCACCTTCTCGATCCCAATTCTGACCATGCTCGCCCTGTGTGGCCGCCTGGGCACGGGCCGCGGCGCCTGGCGCCAGGTCACCCCGCTGCCGTTCGAATTGGCGGCACTCCCCCGCAAATGGTTTCAATTCATTCGGTTACCCGTCGTCAGCTACGCCCTTCCAGCCCTCATCGCCATCGGTCAAACCATTCAACATCACCGGCCGACGTTCAACCCGGTCACCGGCGTGGCGCGCTATCTGACCAAACAGAAAACCCTACAGCTACTCGAACAGATCCAGCCCGAGGACGGCGGCTTCCTCGAGGCGGTTCCCCTGACCGCCTTCGTGGTCATGTCGTTGGCGTCCATGGACCTCCGCGACCACCCCGTAGTCACCAAAGGCGTGGCCTTCCTGTGCCGCCTCGTCCGCCACGACGGCAGTTGGCCGATCGACACCCACCTGGCGACGTGGGTGACGACGCTGTCGGTCAACGCGCTCTCCCGCCAAGAAGGGGCCCTGGAAGACGAGGACAAGGCGCGATTGCTGGAGTGGCTGCTGAACCAACAGTATCGCGAAACCCATCCGTACACGGATGCCGAGCCGGGTGGCTGGGCCTGGACCCCGTTGCCAGGCGGCGTTCCGGACGCGGACGACACCAGTGGCGCGATCATCGCCCTGGCCAACCTGGAGCGCCACCCCGGCGAGGTGGCCGATGCCGCCAAGATGGGCCTGAAATGGCTGGCTCGGTTGCAGAACCTCGACGGCGGCCTGCCCACCTTCTGCCGCGGATGGGGCACCCTGCCCTTCGACCGCTCCTGCCCCGATATCACCGCCCACGCGCTCCAAGCCTTTTCGGTCTGGTTGAAACGCGGTTACGTGGGCGGTGAATGGGACGACTTCATCAAAAGGGCCCTGCTCTACCTGGAAAGCGCCCAACGCGAAGACGGCAGTTGGGTGCCGCTCTGGTTCGGCAACCAGGCCGAGCGGCAGAACGAGAATCCGGTCTACGGCACGGCGCGGGTGTTGGTCGGCCTCCAGGCCTTGCGCGAGATCGACGGCGACGACGAAGTCCTTCAAACGATGATCCTGCGCGGGCGCGCCTGGCTGCGGGCCCAGGCCAACAGCGACGGCGGCTTCGGCGGCAGAAAGGGTTTGCCGTCGACCATCGAGGAGACCGCCCTGGCGACCGAGGCCCTGGCCTCGGGTCTACCCGAAAAGCCGATCGATCACTCGCTGGTCCAGCAGGAGTGGCGCTGCGTCAGCGACGCCATCACCTTCCTGATGGGTCGCGTTCGCGCCAAGGGCGAATTGGAAGCGGCACCGATCGGGTTCTACTTCGCGAATCTCTGGTACTTCGAACGGCTGTATCCGCTGGTCTTCGCGACCGGCGCCTTCACGGCGGTATCGGCCAAGAAGGCGTGGTTCGTGCCCAACGCCCCGGGTCGGGTCTCGATTCCGGCCTGATCGGCAACGCCTCATCACGGCAGGTCCGGCTTGGCCGGCCCTGCCTACCGGGCCTTCCACAATCCCAAGCGATCATGTGGCAAACACACCCATCTCTATAGTCGAGCCTCTGTTGAAACAAAGTTGCTCGGAGTCCCCGACCGCCGAGAGATTCGTCGTGCCAGGTAGGTTCAGCCGCCGGCTGAACTAGTCGAAGTAATCCAGGCGAGGAGTTCCAACCTAAGTTAATGTGCGGCGGGCACGGCCGGTATGGCACGGCCGGTATGGCACGGCCGGTAAGGCCGGCGCACCTACCGGGCCATACCGGCCGTGCACCACGCCCCTCTCGTGAATGCGGGAGCCCCTAACGATTCGCTTCGATTAGCTTCTGACCTGAAACCCGGGCCCCCCACCTGGGCGGCGACCCTGTTGAAACGAAGTTGCTCGGAGTCCCCGACCGCCGAGAGATTCGTCGTGCCCGGTAGGTTGGCCGGCCCGGCCGACATTTCGGAGCGATCCACGCATCGCAAGATCGAGAGGTAAAAGAGCGGAGCGCATAAGTCGATCCTCTAGATTCCTCGATAGCCGATTTCGATCTGGACAGGATCGCTTCGATGACGCGTGGCGAGGGAAAGTATCGGCTTCGCTCTTTGGCGCAAATCTCTTCCGTTACACATGTCGCTTCGACGCGTCGGCCCAGCGGGCCAACCTACAGATTCGATCCTCCCCTCAAGATGCGGGGACATTGAACTTTGCGACTTCGATGGCGGGCCGCGAGGGAAGATATCGGCTTCGCTCTTTAGCGAATCGATTGTTTTTGATTGGGTCGCATCGAGTCGTCGGCCCAGCACCCTAGGCGGGCAGGGCCGGTAAGGCCGGGCACCTACCGCAACGACGCCCCGCTCACAAATGCGGAAACGCCCTCGCAATCCACTTCGATTCGTTACCCACCTGGGCCCCAGTGGCCGGTGTGCCGGTGGTCCGGCAATCCGGTCCCCGGGGTTGAGCGGCGCCTCAGTGGTTCGCGACATTGCGCTCATCTAATCAAGGCTGTTCTCTTCCTGGCCCTCACCCCTTTTCGGGCCCGGGGACAATTCCCGATTCACGCGTCGCTGAAGCTCTTCCAACTGCTGCCAAGGGGGACGTTCGTGGTGCATGGCGCGAAGGAGATGGGTTTCGATGATTCGGCTCAGGTCTTGCCAACGTGCGTGTCGTGGTCGCGGCTTGGCGTTCTGTAACGCTTCTCTCCAGATAGCGAAATGAGGCTGGTCTGCCAACGAATCCCCTGTTTCCAGAATGGAGGTCCGCGTGGGAAGCATTCCTTGTTCCACACTGAGTGTCATCCCTTCCGGTCCCGTGGCCCAAATCAAGAAATCGAAGGCGGCCTCCCTTTGATCCAGTTCACCTTGTTGTGGTAGGGCGAGTAGGGAAGATGCAATGAGTGACGTGGTCGATGCACCGGAAATCAGGCCGATATCGATCTCCTGAACGAGTTCTTGCCCATTCAAGCCACATTGCGCCACCATCGACCGCCAAAGCGATGCCCAGTGAACGACGGCCTCGAAGCGATGATTCACCAGCCCACAACCCAATTGGGTTTCGGTATTCAATCCAGTGAGAAGGGGGGCCCGATCTTGAAGGAACACCTGAGTTTTCAATGCCTCCAGCGCTTTGACCGTGAAGAAGTTCAGCGGGTGTTCCGCCCGACCCCTGACCAAGGGCCCATCCTGGCACCACAGCAGGGTGAGAAAGTGGTCGACCATGGGACTTCCATGGGAGAAATGGGCACCATAGCCGTAGGTTCCCAGCTCGCGAGGTTTGTCGGTGCGCATGTGATTTAGGTGTTGTTCAAGTGTCACTGGTGTTTGGGTGGTTTTTCGCGTGAACAGCACCATCACGTCCCCCGTTAAGGGGAGCGCAAACAGGGAGCCGTCGCGCTCGGGCCAACGACAGAGATCCAAAAGCTCGGGCAGGAAGTCACGGCCCAGTTCTCGATCAGTTCCGAGTCGACCAGCGATTCCTCGTTCGTGTATGAGGGCCGACACGTTCTGTAAGTGGCCCTGAGCGACGTGATAGGGCAACCAAACATCGTCGATCAGCACGAGGTGAAATCCATGGTCCGGGCGACGAAGGCGCCAGTTCAATTGCTCGGGAAAGGTGAAGGATTTCAAGTGAATGCGTACTCGATCCTGCTTGGTATGGTAACGCGCGACCAGTGTTTCCAGGACTTCCGTTGCGGGGCCCTTAATGGATGCGAGCCGGAGGCTGAGGGTCCGGGATTGATCCGATTCCCGATGCGTCGCATTTCGTAGGGAAGGTTCCGAGGCGGGGGAGATGGGCGACCTGGGGGAGGCCTCCGAATCGGCACGCAAACCCAGCTTTCGCGACGGATCGATGCCTTCTCGGTCCAAAGCGGACCCGGTCACATCCGCACCCCAAAAAAAAGTGCCTTCCAATCGGGCGTTACTGAAGTTGGATTCGGCCAATACAGAACGAGATAAATTTGCCTCGGTAAAAATGGCACCGGTGAGGTCGGAGCGAACGATGTCCGCGTCATGAAGGTCGGTACCCTCGAAAACAGCCCGGTGCAAGTGGGCGTGAAACATGGTGATGTGCCCCATGTCGGCACCGGAGAAGTCAGGGGCGGCAGATTCCAACTCGCTGGGGAACCCCACCCAATTCAAAACGGCCTGGTACATCTTGGCCCCGACGAAGCGCGTTCCAATTAGCGTTGCATGGGTAAAATCCGCATAGGAGAGTTCGGCGCCATCAAACTGGGCCTGCGTGAGGTTCGCTCCCAAGAAGTTGGCGCTTTCGAGTCGGCTTCCAATCAGACGCGCTCCTGTGAGATCGGCGCCGGAGAAGTCCACCCGATCAAAGACACCACCATTCAGGTTGGCTCCGTTTAGGACGGCACGCTGAAATCGGGCTCCGGAATAGTCAAAGGGTGGCAAGGTCACATTGGCCAGGTAGGCTCTTTCTAAATGAATGGGCGTCCTGTTCAGCCGAGCGAGTGTGACCGAGAGGTAAACCAAGGCGATTTGCCTTTCAGTCAGCGCCGCAGGTGAGGGAGAAGACTCGCTTGCGCCTGTACCTGCATCGGCTGGCAAAAGACGACCACGAAGCGTCTGGATTTCACGTTCGACACCGTCGTGAATGGCCTCGAGGTAATGGATCATGTCCGGACTGGGATAATGATCGTAGGCGGCTTGAAGGAGTTCCTGGAGAACCTGCAACACGCTTGAATCCGTTTCGACGCGGAATTGGTTGGCGGCGAAGCGCCACACCTGAAGGGCCCTGTCTTCGCGTTCCAAGAAGGCCATCATACTTTCGGCAGCGCTCACGCGCTTTTTGGGATCGTCCTGACTGAATTGTTCCATGAGGCCGCTCAGCACCTGACGACGCTGGTCTTCGTGCGTTTGACGGGCCTGGTCCAAATAGGTATAGGCCGACCAGAAAGTGCCGACCACCGCCAGGAGTAGCGTGATATGGGAGGTCCATTTGTTGGCCCGCTCCCATCGCAGCCCACGTAATTCTTCAACCTGCTTCAACCGCTCCAGATCGGAGATAGGGAGCTCGCTTAGCTGCTTCTCTTTCATGGGGTCGACTTCCTGCACGACATGTTCATATTCTAAATTTTCATGATATTTAATTTTTCAATGCGAGTAGAATTTAAACGAATATTCTGTTTTTGAATAATTCATGAGGCAAAATGAATCATCGCGAGCGATTCACAGTTTGCTGCCGGCAAACAATGCATCAGACATGAAAATTTGTCACGTTTGAGATGCTCGCCTACTGAACCAATCTCGGAAAAATTCACAATAAAGAAAATTCGAATCTTCAGGTGTTCTCGCGGATGCCACACGAGCGAAAGACAAGGGCAGTTGAATCTTTTTGCCATCTTAAGTCTGCCCAAAGGTGTACGTCAATCAAGAAAATTCATTTTTTTCATTTTGAAAAATTTCTAATTTCACTTATTAATATATTATCTACAACGTGATAACATCTCATTTATCAATGGGCAAATTATCATGCAAACATCTATAAAAAAACATCTTATTCACAAATCATCAATGATTCCGAAAGCGCTCGTCCAGCGAAACCAGATTGAATCGACTTCAGAATGGATCGAAGAATTCTGAAAATTTTGCTTCGAGAAATTTTCTCTCAAACAAGTTGACAGTGTAAAAATACATGCTAGGATAACCACAATTTTTCCACACTTCGTATCGAGCCTCGAGCATTTCAGTCAAACCAGTTTTTGACTCAGCACATAATCTCGCCCTTTTCAGCATTACCCTGCGAAAATATTCCAACTTTCCTGCGAGATTAAATATATCCATGTCTTTATTTATATTTCGCATGTTCATGCTTTATCGTGAAACAGATCTATTTCAGAAAAACGATCAAGTCCTCTCTCTGATCCAACGAATCGATGAAAGGAGATGCCCATGCCCCCAATAGAAACTGAGGTTGAAATGGAAACCCGGGAAGGACGTCAAAGCGAAGAAGACGTCATGGAAGAAGTCGATGACCTAAGCGATTTCACGATTTCAACGCTCTCGGAATCCACGAGTTCTTTCATGGCTGAGGAGGGTCCTCGGTTGACCCATGCGACCGACGCGGCTCAGCAAAACCTGGACAACCAGATTGGCCTATCCCATTTAGATCGACCAGCTTATCGATTGGAAGTCCCTCAATACGAACCCATGACCGCGCTGCATTCGGATGCGGTTGAAATGAACGACAATATCCTAGGGGGAAATCGCAAGGGACGCATTTGGACACGAACCAAGTTTTGGGCGATCTTGGCCCCTACAGCAACCGCGGTTTCAAGTGCGATCATCGCGCTTGTCACCTACCTGGAAACGAAGAACTATTACGAACACCAAAAAAAGAAAAACCCCAGCGCGCCACCCAAACCCGTGCCCAATCCGGACCACCTCACCGTGGACCAAATGGCTTCTCTCGACAAGCTGGCCAAATCGTTTAACGAAGACCGCGACGAGACCGAATTTTGGTCTGTCATCAGGCACTGGGTGGAAAGCTCTTCACCTTCGATCGAAGGTCAATTTTATATGATGACCAGCATTCAAGACGTCGCCACGATGACCGATTGGCCAGAGGACAACCCGGGACAGACCACGGTGGGGGACCAAATCAACAGCCTGGTGGAGCAACTGATCACCGAAGCTTCCGACCAGGGTCGCATCGGTCCCATCTACGACAAGGTGGCCACCTTCCCATCGATCACCGATAAAGACGGCTCGAGCTTCGCGTTGACGCGCTACCTGCGTGCGGGTCTTTGCAAGTTGGCGCTGCCGCAAATCGCAAAGCTGAAGGCCTGAATCGGACAGGAAACCCATGATTATCCGGCCGTCCGACGCCCGTTCTCCCATCCCGCGAGGACGGCCTACCCGGTTTCCGTTCGCATGTTCCCCGTGGCGACACCTGTCCTCGGCACGGACTAGAACGCAATTCAGCACGACAGAAAGGATGTTGTATCATGACAGATAAAACGACATATGTGATCGATTCCTCGCTGCAAACAGCCGCCTTTCTCGGGGCCGGTTTTGGGCCGGCGGGCATGATTTTCATCAGTGCACCCGCCCTGGCGCTCGAGATGATTTTCAAGCTCACCGATGGAACGCCCAAGCCATTGAGCATTCCGGAAGTCCTGAATCAGGAACTGACGGCCAGATTCACCGAGGCGGCGGGTATCGATGCGATTACCTCGATCAACAATGTGTTCCAGTGGTTTTACACCGCACACAATGAAGACTGGGATTTTGACGAACCAAATGCCAACCAACAGGAACAATACGATTCGTTCGAGCGCACTTTGACAGCGGAACTGACACCGGACAGCTCACTTCAACACAATGTGTTGAAATTGAAAAATCCGCCCTATCATTTGACCACGCTCCCGGTGTATTTACTGGGCGGTTCCCTGTGGCTCACACTCCGAATGACCGATATCATGATGCACAGCGTGAACATCGATCCCGTGACCTATTGGAATTTTCCGCAATTGCTCAGCGATTACCGCAACCTGTTGGGTTTGAGAGAAGGACCTGTCGAAGAACAAACACCAGATACCTATACCTTCGGCGCCCACAAGACCATGCTGGATATACAGGCTGAAATCGATAAGCGCCTCGGGAAGATTACAGAGATCAGTCGAGAAGGAGATTCTTGGGTCTTTTATGATCAGGGAACGCCAGGGAAGGCCACCCCATTTCCCTACGAAAAGGAAATTCAAGCAAAATCTGCTAAAGATGCCTATTCGAAAGATGTAAAAACGCAACAGATCGATCAGTACTTTGGAAGTTCACATGGGTATATAAGCGCCGTCAAGACCATTGAAAAATGGCAGGATACCTACGAGAAATATTTAGAATACTATAACGAAGCACACGAGTGATTGAATCATGAGCTCGTAAGGATCGGCGGTCGCAAGAGAGCCGCTCCACAAAGGGAAACGACGTCTCGATCGAGATCCGTTTCAAAGGGTGAGACGCCACTTCAGCGGCTCACCCTTTTTCATGTTGGGTCGCCACTTTGAGAGAGAGCGGGCCCCCGTGAGCTTCGACTGGCCAACCCTGCCACTCAAAGGATGCCCGCCCCTTTTGAACACACTTAACTGGATTGATCCTTGATTTCGGCGATCGCATATTCGAGGACTTCGCCAGCCCAGTAACGCGGCAAGGGTTCAATACTACCTGCCGTATTCGTGGTTCCCACCAGTCGGTAGCCCTGCTCGAAGCAAAAGCCACCTACCTGAGAGGACGTGGTGAGATCGCTCGGAACCTGGGTCAACAATTCATCGGACCACATGAGCGTGTCCAAATCTGAGACTTGTCCCTGTGCGTAATCCCCACTGGTTGGTACATCGGAAATCGTCTTGACGAAACCGGCAATCAGTTCCTGTTCCGCATACGAAGGTTTGTTTGTTCGAATATAGTTTGCAATTCTCGGCCAAAATATATTGTCGGGTTCATTTTTCACAGCTTCGATCAATTGCTCGACACGATCAGCATCTTCTTGAGTGAATCCACTCGGGGTCGGAAGGTACTTATTTTTTCTCCGGATAATATACATGACGATTGCCGTGATGCCGGATCCAAGCAGACCCATCGTCACAAGAGCCGCGGTCTTTTTACTCATCCAACGCTTTTTCCTACCTGGCTCCTTGCGCAGGTCATTGACCTTTTTTCTTCTTTCGGTAACACGTTCGTCACCAGTGGGTTCGGCTTCCGTTTGTGTTTCTATCGTTTTCGAGTCGTAAATCATCTCCTGAAGATGAATATCCGAACTTTGTTCAATTGCACTGACCTGTTCAGACATTTGGGTGACCTCGGGCCCAATTTCTTCCATGATGTCTGGCGCGCGTTCCTCCATATAACGCTGATACTCTTCTTCGGAGAAATCTCTGCCTTCCTCTTCGTTTCGATACTCCTCTTCCGGACGACGGACATCGTCGCTGAATCGTGCTTCCACGGGCTCAATGGCCATTGAACTCTCCTTTGTCTCAATATGGTTGAGCGTAGTCATGTTTCGAGTGAAGGGCACATCAATCATAATAATGAAGAATTGAGATCTCAACTTATTTCCACAATTACAGAAAGGTTAATTCTGCAACACATTCATCTTCACTCAATAAAGTAACAATCCATAAAATCTCAATCTGTCCCTTTGTGGAACAACCGCAATCTAAAAATTCGGACGACTCTCAAAGGAAGATTACCAAAACGCAGAACTCCAGGTCCGAGATGCACGAGGCAGAGCCGCATAAAGAGCAATCCAATCACGAGTTCGGCAATGACGCCGCATGACAACGTGAAATTAAAATCCGGAACCAAACCAAGATTCTTAACTCATATTCATAAACGGTGGCTCGAGTAGACTCCATCTATCATCACCTGCATGGTCACGATCAACGCCAACAACAAAACGCCAGACAGACGAACCAGCTCCCCCCATACAAATTCAAAACACTAAAAAAACTCAATATTTCCATAATGAAAATCAAAAAATATTAGATATTCAGCTTGTTTTTTCAAATTCTTATGTTACGCTCTCAGCATCTACTCCCGATACTCTAAAACTATGTCTTGTTTCGATCGACGAACCAATCGCCGTTCGATTCATCCTGCTGATGCTGCAATGTCTCACACAGTAGGATTGAGGAGGATTCATGTCTTACACCTGCCCCGAGGCCTTTATTGATTTGTACCATGTCTACACAGGATCCCATGACGGAAGCGACACTATTGGAAACTTGCTGTCAGGCAGCTTTAAAAACCAAAACGAAACAGGTCCGCTCATATTGATCAACAATACACACGTCATGATTTACAACGCACAAAACAAATTAATTGCAGCTTGTGATTATCGAGCCGGAACATCCAATGGTTTTTTCGAATTGACTTCCATTTCTCACGTGGGGCCTGCGCTGATGTCCCTCGCCCTCTTGCGCGAACGCACGCCGAGCATGGATCTCAGTGTCTACTTGAATCGACTGGAAACCTGCCTCCGTCAAGTCCGCGAACTGAATCGCATCCCACTCGGCAACCAAGACCATTGGCTAGAGCGGCTCCAGGAGAATACAGCCGCTTGGGCACCCTGGATCGGCGACATCCGAAAGATGATCGACCACGCCTGTAGAATCGCCATCGCCTACATCGAAAGCGTGACGGCAGCCCAAAACCCCGTCCCCCTCGATAAACACACGCTTCAATCGGCACTCTTCGAGGATGGCGAGGCGACAGGTGGTATCGGCTACAATCAGGTCATGGTGGCGACCTTTGTACTGGATGCGCTCACCGGCGCCTACTCGGCCTATGAACAGGCGTTGAAAAAACTTACGGCGACAGATTGGCAGCGAGCAAGGGTGATCCTTCAAACCTTTGCGGGTGAAAATAACGAGATCTTCTACAAGCAGGACGGAACCCTGGATCCCAAAGCCAAATCCGACCTGGGATTCGGTTCGACGCACTACGCATTCGGCAATTTCACGGGCGGCCTGGACGCAACCTCCAACTGGTGGGTGCCCTTGCTGAAAGGTGTTTCAGGAAAACGGGAAGGTGATTCCGGTAGCGAGTTCAACCTCGGCGATGACCGCATTTTTATCGTGCCCTACGCCAACATGTTGGATACCAGCAAGCAGGTGCCCGCAAGCCTCACGCCCTTTGACTGGGAGTATTACAGCGAGGTGGTTTGGAACGGTCTGTATTTGCGCAGTCAAGTGGCCAACCAAGTCATGGGCTACATTGCGTTCCCCGAGGCATGCAAGGTCGTGAAACAGGGCTTTGCCCCCGATGGCGAAACCATCGTGGAAAACGGCCTCTGGCCAGGCGATTGGGGTATGGATTCGGTGGACGACTTCATGATGCGCATCAAGAAATCCTTTGGCGATGTGCGTCAGTTGCTGTCCAATTCGGTGGGATTTTGGGCTGGTGCCGCCTTCGCGGCCCAGGGGTTCAAAACAGAGGGCATGACGATACCCGGCCTCACCGGGGTCCCTTATCCCGAGGTATGACGAGATGAAACAACGAGCAAGGGTATTGCACACTATCGTTCAGTAGAAAACCCGTCATTTTCATATATGGATAAGTGTCCCTTCCAATCATATTCACACCCCAAAAGCATCACTCCCGTCAGTGAGCATGGTGGGGTGATGCACCAAATACCTTTGTGTGGCTAAAGCGAAGCAATTCAAAAAAGGAGGTAATCCCAAATGTTGGATCTCATCATGATTGAGGAAGTCAGTGGAGCCGAAAGTCGTCTGAGTTATCTTTGCGCGTTGACAGGTGTTCCGGAACCGAGTCCGGAGCCCCCGGCACCACTACTCGCCGAACCGGTCACTATCTGCAGTACCGAACAGCTCGCCACCCACTCGAAAACCTGGCAGAACACGACGCTGGCACAATGGGAGGCCTTTAAAGAAGAAAACACAAAACAAAATCGCCAATCCTATCCCCTTCTCGAAGGTGAAACGCTCCATGAAGATGGCACGACCGTCCTGGCAGCCCCCTATCTAGGGTTTCGGCCTGCGGGCAACGTGGTCTACTGGCGCAAAACGAACCGCGCATCCCTGTTCATCATTTCCGCGACGACTCGGATCGACTTGGCAACCGGCCAATCTCATCAAAAAGCGGCATCGTCGTTTAAGTCGGTGGAGCCAACGGCACCCCAGATGAGCTTTGCCACAGCAGCGGAATTCGACGAGGAAACGCTCGTGGATTGTGCCACGACTTTCGTGATGTTTTCGGCCCCCGCCCTCGGGCCAGCCGGGATGGTCGCGGCCGCGGGCGTTGCGGTATTTCAAGTCCTGTTCAAAAATATCCTTCACAAGCCTAAAACCCCAAAGCTCGATTTTCAACGCCTGGCGAATGTGGTCGAACGGGTTGTCACCGCAGCATTTACCCGAGAAAAAATCCTCCACCTCAAAGAACAGATCAACGAAACGTTGAGATGGGTCCGCGCCTACTACGATTTGGGATGGGCGGATGACCCTGTCACTCGGGAAGATGTCAGATACCAAAACTTCATCTCGGGACTGGAGGAACAGTTCGAGCCTCATGCAAATGCTCTTCTCGACGCATTAGAGAAGGTCATGGACGAACCAGATTACCTGGAGTCCTATTTGCTGTTCATGACCGGTGCGAATTTGGCAAAAAGCATGTTTAACATGGACATTTTCGCCAGATCGAATGAATGGAATCCATCTGCCAATCCAAATTATTCGATTGGGACGACGTGCATTGACCGATACATCAAATTTGCCAAAGGCCAGAGGACGAAAATAGATGAGAAACTAGCCGCACGCGTTGCCCAAATCACGCCGGTTGACTTTTACTTTACCCGTTATACAAGTACCCATGGAGAGGGCGTGGTCTTTTTCAAGGACAATGCGACTGGAGAAACCCAAGAACAAGCAATCACTTGGCCGCAGAGGCCAGGAACCAATGCGCCACGAGATTCCGCATACTATACCGAACCGGAAAGATGGCGAAACGAGGTGCGCCCCAAGTACGTGGAGAAAGTGTCGGCAGAATGGAGTAAGCCATATTACAATGGCCGCGTCGAAAAGTCCCGCCAACTGGTAACCGATATGGAAAATGATTACAACAATACTTGGTTGCCTCTGAAAGATATTGACTTTTCTTCCTAACCATCGAAACCAAAATCCTGAAAAAACGGATTCACGACTTGCTCCGGGTGTCCCTTTCGGGCCCGGAGCATGTTCCACTCGGCGTTTCGTTTCGCGGAGCCGCCCCTTGGATCTTGGCGCCTTTTTCCTGACCGTCGCGACCAGTTGGCGTTGGAAATCCTGCCGGTCCCGAGGAACCATATCAACGCACGCCGCTGGTGCTTGCCCGCAGGTTGCGAACCGAAGTCAGGGTGATGGAATGATGCGCCCCAAAGCGTTTGGTGTCGCCGCGAATCGGTGACGCCGATCGACGGAACCCGTCAACTGGCCATGAGATTCGCGTTGGCCATGGTCGGCAGGATGATTCTGAAGGTCGTCCCACCGCCCAGCTCGCTGGTCACTTCCATCGTCCCGCAGTGCTCCTTGACGATGCGCTCACTGATCGCCAGTCCGAGGCCGGTCCCTTTCCCCTTCTGCTTGGTCGTGAAAAAGGGATGGAAGATCTTTTCCATGCACTCCGGATGGATGCCGGCGCCGTTGTCGGCGAATTCGATCACCGCCGAATCCACCAAATCTCCCGAGGTCCCCCAATGGGTCGTGATGGTCAGGGCGGCATCGGCACGCCCTTCCAAGGCATCGCGTGCATTGCAGATCAGGTTGATGAACACCTGCTCCAATTTGTGGGCGATGCCGTGGATGACCAGGGAGTCGCCGGCGAAGTTCCGGACGATACGGATGTTGTGCTGTTTGAATTGTTCACCGGTCATCAACAAGCTGTTTTCCAAAACCTGATGGAGGTTGACGGGAATGGGGACATCCTCGCCGGTCATCCGAGAGAAATCGCGTAGATGATTGACGATCTTCATCATGCGATCGGTGCCCATCACGATGTTGGAAAAGGTTTCGCGAATCGATTCCTGGTCCACCAGGTCCATGCCCAAATTCATCAACTCCAGTTGGGCACCACCGCGAATGAAGGCCAGGGGCTGGTTCAGCTCGTGTGCGACCCCGGTGGCCAATTCGCCGATCGCCGCCATTTTGCCCGAGTGAACGAGCTGATCCTGGGTCTCGCGAAGCTCCTGCGTTCGCTTTTCCACCTGGGCTTCCATATCGCCGTAGAGTTCGGCGTTCTCGATCGAAATGACCGCCTGGGCCATCAACAACCGCAGCACGTAGACGCGTTCTTCGGTGAAGCAGCGCTTCACGAGATTGTTCTCCAGGTAGATCACGCCAAAAAACTTGTCCTTGTGGCACAGCGCATCGCAGAGCACGGATTTCGGTTGGTGGGTGGCGATGTAGGGATCCGTCAGGAACCGCGGGTGATTGGCGGCATCGTCCAACACCAGCTTTTCCTTGGCGCGCGCGACATAGAGGGCGATCGATTGGGCGAAGGGCAGCGGTTCGTCCGACGATTTCACCTCGGATCCCATCGCGATGGCCTCGTCGAAGCACAGGTGCCCATCGCGCTGCAGGATGATGAACCCGCGTTGGGCCCCGGCGTTTCGCGCGGCGATCTCGAGGAAGGTCTCCAATAGCGGCTCCAACAGGATTTCGCCGGAGATGGCCTGCGAAGCCTGCATGATGGCCATCAAGTCGAACAGGGTCAACGGCTGTTCCAGTCCGCCGTCGGCCAATTCACCCTTGTCGGTGGCATCGCTCTCGGATCTCTTCAGTCTCATGCTCAGCGAGCTCAAGGAGGTTCCGAAGGTGTTGTCGAGTTGGGCCAATTTTGCCCTGGCCCCCCAAGAGGCGTAGTGCTTCGCGGCCTCCTTGACGTAGAGGTCCGTGAACCGATAGTGGCCCTGCGACAAATAGAACAGGGCCGCGCGTTCACAGGCCAACGCGGCTTCGGGCAGGAATTCCTCGTCGAGAGCCAGTTCGATCGCCTTGTCGAAGAGCGTCATCGCGTCGCGCATCCGCCCCTCGACGCGGGCCAGTTCCGCCGCGACCAAGGCGGCCTTGTTCTCGAAATTCGCGGGACACTCGGCCGACCATGCGTATAACTGCGCCAAGAGATCCCGTGCCTCGACGACCCGGATGAGGTCGCCCCCCTCGTCGAACCGGTGCAACGACAACAGCGCGAGCGCTTTGTAGAAACAGTGTTGCCAGACATTGATCATGCCCACCACACCACCGCTGTAGGATTCGGCCTCGTTCAGAAATTCGAGGGCGGCCGCGGGATTGCCGAAGTAGGTGGCCAGGATCCCCTTGCTCAAATACAGCGAGTAGAGAGAGGTGAGATTGTTTTTCTCCTTCAACACGGGCAGGTGGCGATCTTCGTGAAACACCTCTCCTTCGATGCGAAAATCCGGCAGCGGTCCCTCGATCAGGAAGCCGGTGGCCTGATGCCAAATTTTGGCGTAGGTGATACAGAACTCCTGCTTCAGCCCCGTCAACAGGTTCAGGTACTTCTTTTGCTGCTCCCAGTTCTCATTCAAGTGACGCCCGACAAACAAGATATAGGAGCAATAGAAGGCCGCGTTGTACGAGGCAAACTCAAAGCCACCCACTTCCAAGCCCGCTTGAACCCCTTCGATCATGGGGTTCAGCGATGCGCGTGCCGGTTCCTTCCAGTGGCGAATGTGGACGTTGAAGATTTCGTAGATCTGGGCCTTGATCTCCTTGCCGTCGTATTTGTCCAGAATGCGCAGGCCCAGCCGCCCGTACTCGTAGGCCGCCGCGGTTTGGTGCATGTCGCCGCACAGCGCCAAACCGAGCACCGCATAGGCATAGGCCGCATCCTCGCAATTGCCGAACTCGATGCACAGGTCCACCATGGTGAAGCACACTTTTCGGAAGGTGTCGGGGCTGGTCAAATAGGCGGGAGAGCCCGCGATACGCAGAATGTGGAGCGCGGCTCGCTTGTCGGCATCGGTCATGTCGTCCAAGTCGTACAGGTCCGCGAACGAAAGGCAGGCACCGCCGTCTTCCTGAAGTGACGCCGGTGGCGCCAAGGCCGGAAAAGACTCGCGAAGCGGCACGCCCAAACAGGTGAGCGCGTCGATGGCTCCGGAAATCGCCTCCTGCATCAGGTTCTCCCCGATACAAAACAGCATGTTCGCTTCGTAAACCGGAATCTTGTCCAACAGCGTGCGCGCGTGGGACAGCAGGATCTTCATCAGCTCTGCGGCCTCGGCGAACATGTCGTTGAGATACAGCAAGTTGAGTAGCGCCGTGTGAATGTCCAGCGAGAGCTCGTAGTGATCCTGCCAGGCATCTTCACCCAGATAGACCTTGGCGGCCCGCAAGTAGCTCAGGCTCGATTGAAAGGCGGTGGAGGTCTTGGCCTTGCGCGCCGCCGCCAGGTTCAGGGCGGCCAACCGGATGCGCTCGCCTGGATCGGTAATCAGGTCGGCGCCCACGTTGATCTGGTTGACGATTTCGAAAATCCGGCCATCCAGTTGGGCGTCCGGCGTGTTGGCCAGCAGAATTCGGCCGATCTTCAGGTGAATCTCTTTTTTACAGGCGTCGGGGTTCAGTTGGTAGGCGGCTTGTTGCACCCGATCGTGAAGAAATTTGAAGGCGTACTGGCGATCTTCGACCCATCGTCGCGCCGAATCGACGTCCTCCCCATCCGAGAGAAGCAGCAGAAAACCGGCACAGACCGCCGGCAGGATCTTGTGGAATACCTCCTGTCGCGAGGTTTCCTCGACCACCGCCAGGGTCGCCAGGGACAGTTGGTTTCCGATACTGGAAGCCGTGACCAGGGCCGCCTGGGTCGCGTCGGGCAATTTTTTGATCTTGGAAATCATCAGGTCGACCACATTGTCGGCCATCCGGGCCGACTTGATCCGCTCCAGGTCCCACGCCCATCGCCCGTTGGACTCCTGAAAGAAGATGACCCCTTCGTCGTGGAGGGCCTTCAGGAGCTGGATGGTGAAAAACGGATTCCCCTCCGTCTTTTGGTAGATCAGGTCCGAGAGCGGCGCGGCCTTTTCGAGCGGGAGCGCCACGGTCTCCGCGACCAATTGGTTCACCTCGGCGACGGCGAGGGGTCGCAGGTGGACATCGTGGATCGGTACGCCACCGGCCTCGATTTTCTGGAACATGTGTTTCAAGGGATGATTGGCGCTGACCTCGTTGTCCCGATACGCCAGAATCACCAGAAAGTGGTGCATCTCCGGATCGGTGACGAGGCGATCCAACAGGTTCAGAGACGCCATGTCGGCCCATTGCAAGTCATCCAGAAAGACCACGATCGGATGGTCCGCTCCACACAGATGCCGGACGAAGGTTTGAAACACCAGGTTGAAACGGTTTTGGGCCTCGCCGCCGGCCAGTTGCGGGATGGCCGGCTGGGGGCCGAGCACGATTTCCATTTCCGGAATGACTTCGGTGATCACCCGGCCATTGGGATAAAGGGCTTGATTCAAGTGAGTTCGCCAACGTTGCAGAGCTTCCTCGCTGGCGCTCAGAATGACTTTGGTCAATTCCTGAAAGGCCTCGATGAGCGAGGCGTAGGGTTGATTCCGCTGGTTCTGGTCGAATTTGCCCGAGATCAGGAAACCGTGGTTCTCGGCGATCAGGCTCTCGAGATCGCGCGCGAGCGAGGTCTTGCCGATTCCCGAATAGCCCGAGATCGAAATCAACCCGGCATCACCGCGGAACACCCGCTCACACTGGTCTCGGATGACGCGAATCTCTCGATCCCGGCCGAACAGGCGCTTGGGAATCGCAAACGCATGGTGGCGCTGCACCAGTGCGAGCGAAAACGTATCGCCCTGTCCCTCCGACCGGGCTCTCTCGAAGGCTTCCAAATCGCGAAACAATCCTTCGACGCTTTGATACCGGCGCGATGGGCTTTTTTCGAGCAGCTTCGCGGTGACTTGGGAATAGAAAAGCGGAATCTGGCAATTCGTCTCCCGCAGCGTCGGCGGCACGATCGCCATGTGGTGGTGGTAGAAATCGGATGGGGATTCGGCGACGAAGGGCGGTCGACCCGCCGCGAGGTAATAGAAAAGGGTCCCCAGCGAGTACACATCGGGCGATACACCCGTGATCTGATGGGAAAGCCCCAAATACTCGGGACACGAATGAGAAAGAATCTCCGTGTGGCTGTGTCGTGCCAAATCCGATTCCGCATCCTGGTGCCACACCTGCCAATCGTCGAATCCCAAAAGCAGCAAGGTGTTGGTCAGGGAGTTGATCCAAATGCCGCCTGGCACCATGGGCCCGTGCTGCATCCCTTCGCCGTGAAGCGCCATCAGGGCCAACGCCATTTGTTTCGAAAACAGCATCAAGCGCTCGGTGTCGGGAACGCCGTCGGGAAAGACGCGGGTCAGCGGCGAGATCGGCAGCGCAGGGAAGACCAACGTCGGCCCCAACGTGGTTTCACATAGATCGCGCGGTTTGACGAAGTGAGGCGATTGAATCCTGCACGACACGTCGTACTGGGTCTCGAGTCCGGTGCGCTTCCCGGGCGCGACGTAGCTATCGCGATAGGTCTTGAGAATGACCGGCATCTGGTTCGAGACATTGATCCCCTGGTAGTACTGAAAGGTACCCACCTGGTGTAGCAGCGCCTCCACGCGATAGTCGTATTCCCGCATGATCAACCTCTCGCCAATACGACCGGCCGAGTCACCAACGATTCGAGCTTCCGCAGCAGGTCACTCGGGTTTTGGGTTGGATCGATCACGCCCGCGAGCCCGAATTGGGAGATCGCCTCCGCTCGGGATGGAGGGTTCGGGGCCAACCCAACGAGCGGAATCCGTTTGGGCAGGACCGCCCGAAGCTCGCCCACCAAGTGCGGTCCCTCTTCGTCCAGGTGCTCGCAACGCAGCAACAAGGCGACCATTTCCTCCTGCCGTTCCAATTGCCGACAGATCACTTCGGGAGAATCGGCGATCATCATCTCGGCACCGTTCTGTTTCAGGGATTTGGCGAATTGGAAACCGCGCATGAGATCGCGGTCGAACAGGATCAACGGCTTCTCGTGAAAGAACCGGCCCTCGGAGGTCTGCTCCGCATGGCGTTCCGTCTCGCATCCGTCCGTTTCACGACGCTTGTCGATGTCCACGGATGGCTGCGCAGGGTTCGCCAGGGGAAGCGACACGTGGAAGACGATGCCCTCGGGCACGTGGCGCGTCACGCGGATGTCACCACCGACCATCTTGGCGAGACGGGCACTGATGGCGGGCCCGAGATCCATGCCCTGCCAATCGGCACGAGACAGAGGCTCCACCTCGCGAAAGGGCTCGAAGAGCCGCGTCCGCTCTTCGGGTGCCAAGTCGTATCCCGTGCGTTTCACATGTAAACCCAAGTGTGCCGGAACATCCATGTCCAGCGAAATCTCGACCGATTCGCGGCTGTAGCGGTGAATGCCACAGGTCGCCAGGTTTTCGACGATGGTGCCGAAGAGCGAAGGATCGATGAACAGGGCATCGGGCACCGAATCATCGCAACGAACGACGACGTCCGCATCGGTCCAGGCCAGGATTTGCTCGAGCCGTTCCCGACACCCGCTCAGCAGCTCCCGAACCACCACCCGTTCCGGCTCATTCTCCACCTGGCCGCTTTCCGCCAGATACAGCAGCACGACTCGTTGGAAATCCTCCAGCAAACGTGCCGGTGCCGAGCCGCCGTCATCGAGCACGAACCCCCGCTCGCCTTCCTGTCGCGGTTCGGGGCGCAGGGCGTCACTGCAATCCGGTCCCCCCACGGCTTTCAAACAGGCCTCGGTTCGTTCACACAGGCGGACCAGGGCATTCGCATAAAACCCCTTGGATCGGTACACCGACTCCAACTGACAGGCCAAATTGTGTTTGACGGCCGCCAGCTCCTTGCGATCCTTGACGATCTCTTTCTGCTGTTCCACGAGGCGTTGCCTTTGATGTACCAATTCTTCGTTCGACATTTGAATGGTCATGGTGAGGCTTTGCGATTCCTTGAGCAAAAAAGCTACGCGATCTTTTTCTTTGGCCAAGTTCTCTTCCGCCCTTTTGCGGAACGCCAACTCCTTTTGTAATTGTTTGTTTTTATCTTTCAATTCTGCTTCGTGCTTTCGCTTTTCCAGTGCATTATTTATGGCAAAAATGAGTTGAAACGGATTTTGCAACGGTTTTTGAATGAAATCAGAAATGCGATAGAGCGTCAGTAACTGAAACGCTTCGTCCAACTCACCGTGACCGGTCAGTACGATGACGTTGAGATTCCAACCTCTCGACGCGGCCTCTTTCAAAAAATCCCTTCCTCCCTGAACGGGCATGCGCAAGTCCAAGACGACGAGGTCGAAGGGTTCCTGTTCGTAGAGCGCCAACGCGACACTGCCGTTTTCGGCTTCGAAGCCGGCGTGATGCGTTCTCTTGACAATGTTCAACAGTAACTTTCGCACCATGGGCTCGTCGTCGACGATCAGTATCCTTTTCGAATCGAATGCACCCTGACAACTCTGCAACATGACCACTCCTAAAAACCCACCTTATCGCGTTCTCCCCTCGTGCGGAGAACGCGAAAAAACGAACCACAAGCACACAAGGTTTATTATCACAATGACTTATCGCGCTGTCATATACATTTCATCATCGACGACGTAGGCCGAAAGCCGTGGCCCGACTACCCATCGGCAACCCGCTACATCGATCGATTCTCTTTTCACCCAGAGCGATACACTCCCGCATTCGTGCTTCCATTCGGTTTTCACGCTGGAAGCATTTTCGAGTTTCGACATTCCGAGGTTAGGTCATTTCAATTCACAGTGCCGGTACACCGCGTTTTTCGAAAGGATATTTCAACGTCAATAGTTCGGTCAGGTCGACCAGGTTCAAAGGTTTCGAAAAATAATATCCTTGAAAAGCATCACATTGGTTCCGCTTCAAAAATTCTATATGTTCTTTCTTTTCGACACCTTCTGCCACAACCTTTAAATCCAGGCTATGTGCCAGTGAAATAATGGCTCTCACGATCGTATCCTCACAAGAGTCTTTACCGATATCCATGACGAAAGACCTGTCAATTTTCAGTACATCGATCGGTAAGCGACTCAAATAGTTCAAAGATGAGTAACCCGTCCCGAAATCATCGACAGCGATAGTAACACCGAGGTTGTGTATTTCCTGAAGAATGTGAACCGCGTATTTGGTATCTTCCATGAACATGGATTCCGTAATCTCGATCTCCAGGTTTTCCGGCTTGAAGCCGGTCTCTTTCAGGACTCGCGAGAGATTCCTGATGAAGTGCCCTTCCTTCAACTGGCGCAACGACACGTTGACGGCCAATTTCCAATCCTCGGAGATCAACCCCTGCCGTTGCAGGTTGCGGGTGATCCGGCACGACTCTTCGAACACCCAATCGCCGATCGTCGTGATGACCCCGGTACTTTCCGCGATCGGCACGAACTTTCCGGGACTGATCATGCCCAGTTCCGGATGGAACCACCGCACCAGGGCCTCCACGCCGATGATCTTGAACTCGTTGCCGTCCACCTTGGGTTGAAAATACACCTGGAACTCGTTCAGCCTGGCCGAAGCCCTTCTCAGTTCCAGAGTCAGGAGATTTCGCTCCATGACTTGCTCGTGCAATCGCGGCTCGAAAAATTGGATCTTGTTTTTCCCTGATTTCTTGGCGTGGTACATGGCCATATCGGCCGATTGAATAAGTTCTTCGGCCTCCGTGGACATGTCGGGAAATGTGGCGACCCCGATGCTGGAACTGATGACCGTCTCCCTTCCGTCGATGAGGTAGGGCTGGGACAGTGCCTTCCACAGCTTTTCGCTGAGTTGATAACAGTCGTCGAGCTTGGACAGGTCGTCGAACACCAGGCAAAACTCGTCACCCCCCAGCCTGGCCGCCAGATCTCCGATCCGAATGCACTCCTTCAAGCGCTTGGCGACTTCCTTGAGCAATTGATCTCCGGCTTGGTGCCCCAGTTGGTCGTTGACTTCCTTGAAGCCGTCCAAGTCGATGAAAAACAAGGCGAACAGTTTGGCGCGCCGTTTCGCCCGAGCGATGGTCGCCTCGAGGAATTCCCTGAAGAACGTGCGGTTGGCCAGTTCGGTGAGCTGGTCGTACCGCGCCAGACGCAACAGCCGCGCCTCCACCTCCTTGCGTTCGGTAATGTCGCGGAACACCATGACACCACCGGCATAACCCATGTCCTCCAGCGTCGCCGCATTGACCGTGAACGCCACGGGAAACCCCAATCCGTTGGATCTGTAGAGGGTATCGCTTTCGCGTTTGTAGCTGGAACCGGTGAAACAGGCCGCATAGATCGGGGTCAGCTCCCACTCGCCCACCCGGCTCCCATCGTATTTGGGGCCGAGGAATTCGAGCAGATGCCTGCCCGACAATTGCTCGTGGTTGCATCCCAATAGAGAGCCGGCCATCGGGTTGGCGAAGATGATCTTGCCGTTCAGGTCATAGCCGATGATGCCTTCACCCGCACAGTCCAACAACATGCGGTTGCGCTGCCCCGCCACGTGCAGGGACATCATGGTCTCTTTCAGCTTTTTGGCCTTGGCATCCATCTCGAGGAAGACGTGGACCTTGCTGCGGAGGATCTTGACGTCCAGTGGCTTGAACAAATAATCGACGCCACCGACCTCGTAGCCCCGTTTGATGTGTGCCTCGGATTTCATTTCCGCGGTGACGAAGATGATCGGCGTATCCTTGCTGCCCAGGTAACTTCTCATGAGCGTCGCGGTTTCGAAACCGTCGATCTCCGGCATCTGGATATCCAGCAAAATGAGCGCAAAGGAATGGCGCAGCACCAATGACAAGGCCTCCCTGCCGGAATGAGCCTTCACCAGTTGGGCATCCATGTCTTCCAAAATCTTTTCGATCACCAGAAGGGTGGATTGACAATCGTCGACCGCCAATATCATCGGTCGATCGTAATTTCGGTGTCCCTCCATGGATATCCTCCCCGTATTTTTTGCATTCTGGGGAAGGTAAAAAGGCAAGTCGTTTGCCAACCACCTCAAGATCCGTATAACTCGTTCACTTCAAAAGCCTTGAAAAGAGCACCTCGATCACTGGGCAAACCGTGACTCGCAAAACCACACAAAAAGCGGCCACTTTTGGCCGGGTCTCAACCGCAAACGCCCGAACCCGCCGAAATCGGGAACCGTGACTACCTGACCTGGGCAATCAGGCACCCACGGCACCCCGACCCCAGGAAATTCAAGTCCCCTACCGAACCCCCGATAAAACGAAAAAAGTTTCCCCATCGAAACGAGTCCCGAATGTAGTGAGATCGGTATATGAAACGCATCCTCGTGGTGGACGACAACACCATTTTCAGGAAAATCCTATGTCGTCAGATCCACGATTTGGGGTTCGAATCGGTGGAAGTCACCGACGGCCTCGCGGCGATTTCCCTTTTGGAAATGCGCAACCACGACGTTGGGCTGATTTTTCTGGATCAATCGATGCCGAAACTGAGCGGCATGGAAACCTATTTGGAGCTCAAGGAGTCGATCGACACCCTTCCACCGGTCATCATGATCACCGCGCACGACTCGCTCAACCTGGCTTTATCTTTCATGAAGGCAGGTGGTTGGGACTTTCTGGTCAAGCCCTTGGATCCCGATATCATCGGCGTAAAAATCCAGAAGGCCTTCCTGCAAAACCAAAGGGAGACGCGAGAAAACCCGTCCCAGCCGAAAAAGGCGCCGGCCCCTTTGGCCCCCGTTGCCTGCGAACACTTTCTGGGGTTTTGGTCCTGCTTGGACGATCGCGGGCTGCGGCAATGGTGGTCGCCGGGGTTTTATGACCTCTTGGGCTACACTCCTTCGGAAATTTCAGCGAGCGCGAGCCAATGGAAAAAGCTGCGTGGTGAAGGTGGTGAAGATTTCTTGAAGCGGCTACGGCGATCACCGGGCCCGGAGGACAGGTTCCTCACCGAGTGCAGGCTACGATGTAAGTCTGGAACGGTTCGTTCCTTTCTGGTCATGGGTTGCGGCGGTGCCGCCGACGCCGACGATCGCAACCTCTGGCGCGGGCTTCTGGTACCGATGACCCAGGCGGGCTCGAAGGATCGAGATTCGGCTGAGCTGACCTCGTTCCTCCAGCAAACCAACCAGCCGGCCGCCCTGATTCGAAACGGCACCTTGGCGATGTCGAACGCGTTGCTTCGCCAGATCGGTCGCGGTTCGGGAGGTCTGGAAGTGGGTTCCCGTGCCGCCGACGTTCAGGGTGAGATGAAGAGAAAAGGTTACCGGTCGATCGGCTTTCCGATCATCCAGGATCACCAGCCCAGCGAAGTCCGTTTCTTCTACCAACACGCCAGCGAACCTCCGGCGACGCGGGAAACCACGCCGCCTTCCGAACCGATCCGGTCCAAACTGGGCATGATCTTGGGCGCTTGTCCGGCCATGCAGGAGGTCTACCGAACCATCATTCGGACCTCCAAGTCGGAAACGGGGGTCATCCTCTACGGAGAATCGGGCACGGGAAAAGAGCTGACCGCCCGCACGATTCACAACCTGTCCAACCGATCGGGATGTTCCTTCGTGGCCGTGAACTGTGGCGCCGTGCCCGAGAGCCTGTTCGAAAGCGAGTTCTTCGGCTACAAGAAAGGCGCCTTCACCGGCGCGGACAAAGACAAGCCCGGCTTCTTCGACATCGCGAACAAGGGCACGCTCTTCATGGATGAAATCGGCGAGCTCAGTCTGGAAAACCAGGTGAAGCTGCTGCGGGCCCTGGACGATTACGGTTACATGCCGGTCGGTGCACGCAAACCCGTGCGGATGAACGTGAGGGTCATTGCCGCCACCCATCGGGATCTGGGCAAGATGATCAAAGAGGGCACGTTTCGGGAAGATCTCTTCTACCGCATCAACGTGATGACCATCCGGCTACCGCCCCTGCGACAACGCGCTGCCGACATCCCGATGTTGGCGAAACACTTCATGACCAACACGCCCAAGGGCCCGCATGCCAAGCTGTCCGCCAAACACCTCGAAGCGTTGAAGAATTACAGTTGGCCAGGCAACATCCGAGAGCTGATCAATGTCATCAGCCGCTTCAAAATTTTGGGTTTTCTGGAGTTCGCCCACACTTCCGGCGAAGGCCCCGAACCGGAATCGCTGTCCCTCACCGAGGCGGTCGAGGCGTTCGAGAGGAAAACGATCATCGAGAGCCTGGACCGTTTCGCATGGCATCGCGGAAAGACGGCGCAGGCGCTGCAGGTGCCCGAACGGACCTTGCGCCGCAAGATGAAGCGCTATGGTCTCTAACCCGAGTACAGGAAGCTTGGAAGGTAAGCCCTTCAACCCTAGACCGGTCTGGCCTTCGAGACATTCAAACCGGAACCCTGGAATCAAGGAAACCAGGAAGATCCCTGTCCGATCCCAACCCTGAGCTTTTCCTTTCCTGGCTTTCGCATTTCTTGGCTTCCTGATGAACACTACGGTTTCGCCGCCCGGCCCCCCGCAACAGAACCCACCACCCCCTGGGCTTCCAAAGGTCACTGCCCTCTTCAACCCGAGAGCGATCTGGCCTTGGGGAAATTAAAACCGGAACCCTGGAACCTAGGAACCCAGGAAGATTCCTGTCCGATCCCAACCCTGAGCTTTCTTTCCTGGCTTTCGCATTTCTTGGCTTCCTGATGAACTCTACGGTTTCGCCGCCCGGCCCCCCGCAACAGAACCCACCACCCCCTGGGCTTCCAAAGGTCACTGCCCTCTTCAACCCGAGAGCGATCTGGCCTTGGGGAAATTAAAACCGGAACCCTGGAATCAAGGAAACCAGGAAGATCCCTGTCCGATCCCAACCCTGAGCTTTCTTTCCTGGCTTTCGCATTTCTTGGCTTCCTGATGAACTCTACGGTTTCGCCGCCCGGCCCCCCGCAACAGAACCCGCCACCCGGTGGTAAACATCCAAGTTCCGTGAACGTAGCAGATCGGCCGGTCGACGTCCCCAAGAAACCGGGTTTCGGTCTTCAAGAGAGAACACGTTTCATTTCACTCACTTGCACGCACAAGCCCGAAGACGACCCTGCCGATTCGCGAGCTTTGGCCGACGAATAACCGGGCTTTCGGTAAAGAAAGTGTAAAGAAATTTGTTTACACCCGAGATCTTGTCTGCTAAGTTGAGCGGACATTCAAAAAATTACTTTCATGACTCCCCTTTCTTCGGGGTGCATTTTTCCCTTGATGTCGGGCCGCCTTTTTTGCGCCCGCACGGCTTCCTTCATTTTTACATCACTCGTTGGCTGGTTTTATTCCCACATCACCACGGCACGCCCGCATGGGTCGCGGGCCATTTGGGGGTCCTGTTTCCATACGACACCCTACCCCCCCGCCGTGAAAATATGCTATTGGAGAGAACATCATGTTTTCACGCATGCTTCTGGGGAAGCTGATGCGTCAGCTTTCGCTCGTCTTTTTGTTTTGTTGTACACCCTTTCTTTTCGCCAATACCGGCGTAGCTTTCGTGCACGGGACCGGCAGTCAAACCGATGCCCGCAACGACTATTGGACCGCGGAAATGATCGATTCCGTCCGCCAGGGATTGCCCAACGCCAATAACTACACCGTCATCAATTGCAATTTCGACAAGTTCATGTGGGAATCGGCCGCCGCCGGTTGCCTCGCGGGCCAATTGCTGGATTTCATCAACAGCAAGGGCATCACCGATCTGGTCGTCATCACCCATTCCAACGGCGGCAACGTCATGCGCTGGATTCTCTCGAATCCCACTTTTGATGCACGCTACCCGCAGATCATCTCGAAGATTCGCTGGGTCAACGCGGTCGCCGCCTCCAGTCTCGGCACCCCGTTGGCCGATGCCGCCGTCGCCGGGAACATCTTCGAACAGGCGGTGGGTTGGCTGTTGGGGTACACCTCCGACGCGGTCAAACAGCAGCAGGTCAGTTGGATGGCGTTCTACAACGCCAACTACCTCTACGGCACGTCCGGTCGTCCCGCCACGCCGGTCGGTTTTTACAGCCTGATCGGGACCGATGTGGAATCCAGCCCCTTCGATCCCGACAGCTACTGCGGCGGCTACACCCTCAACGTGGGTCTGGAAGTCACCCAGGAATGGTTGGACAACTGCTCCGACGGCTTTCTCGATTGCTCGAGCCAGGCCGGTGCCGGTCAAGTCTGGCTCTACGATACCCAGTTCAGCTCTGAACCGCTCAGTCACAATCAAAGCCGTCGCAAGTGCTTCGGCGTTGACGTGATCTTGCGTAACGATCTTTGAAGGGGAGGTTTGGAGACATGAACAAGACCATTTTCAAGCAGTTGGAAACCATCTGGCACAAAGGTACCCGAGGCCTGTTGAGCGCGGGCCTGGCCTCGACGATGCTCGTCTGGGGCGGCACCCCCGTCCAGCTCGAACCGACCCGAGACGCGGACCTGCACGCGGATCGCGTGATCCGGACCACCGCCAAGGCCCACCCCGTGGCGCCCGCGCCTTCCCGTGAGGCCGTTCGCTTCAGTTGGCCGATCGAGCGCGAAACCGAAATCGACCTGAACTACCGCAGCCACGAGGCCACCAGCAAGGGGTTCCGCCTCCTCGTTCGCGGCGAGGATTTCCGCAACGGCATCGCCCTGCCGCTGGAAACCTCGCGTGCGGTGATCGCGATCAACGCGGTCGGCGAAGATCGCGTGGCCTTGCGCGAAGCGGCCATCGACCCCCACGACGTCACGCTGGTGGCGAAAAACGGAACCGTCTTCCGCGGTGCGGAAGGCCTGGAGAAACTGGCCGCGCTCGAAGATTTGCAGAACGCACGCAAACAGCAGATGCCCGTGGCGACCACCATGTTCAAACTGGCGGGCCAGGTGGGTTCCGGCGAAGTGATGCTGTTCGCCGACAACATGAACCACGATCGCCAGGACCGCTACGTCATCCAAGTCTTGGAAAAGCACAGCGACGTGGCGCTCGGTCTGCGAACCGGCCGCGACACCTATCTGCCCGGCGAACCGATTGCCCTACAGGCCGATTGGCTCAGCGACACCTCGACCTTGACCACGGTTTCGCTGGAAGGCCGCATCGTCTCGCCCACCGGCAAGGTGCATCCGCTTCGGTTCGACGCCCGCAACCAACTGTCCCCCTTCACCTTGAGCGAGCGCGAAGCCGCGATCGCCGGATTGTGGCGGGTCGAAGTCACCGCGATCGGTGATGACGGCGTCCGGAAGGTGCGTCGCGACGTGGCGACCGCCTTCGCCCTGACCGAGCCCACCGCACGGTTTTCCGGCAAGGCCGAAGTCAGCCTGACCAAAAACGCACTCGTCGCCGGTCTCGAAGTGGAAGTCGGTTCGGCAGGCCGTTTCGAAGCGCGCGGCATCCTGTTCGGGACCGATGCGACCGGCGCCATGGTACCCGTCGCGGTGGCCCACGCCGCCGACTGGTTCCAACCGGGGCAACGCCTCCTGGCCCTGCATTTCGATGGGGAAACCCTGGAGCAGGCCGCGGTGGGTGCGCCCTTCGAAGTTCGCGACCTGCGCCTGATCCACCAGGATCGGCTGGGCTTGCTGCATCGCCAGGCCCAGGCCTTGCGCGTGGAGGCCATCGACTGAGCACGGGCACAACCAATTAGTGCCGACCCCCGTCGGCGCGATCCCTCTCATTGCAGACCGGAGTCGGAAACCCTTCCGTCTTCGTCAAACTCCCAGGGATGGCCGCATCGGAACGCGTTTCGGTGCGGCCTTTTTTTCGTTGGGTTTCCGATGAAAGGTATCAATCGAAGCGACCGAGCACAGATCGAAGCACCTCACCGGAGTTCGGGCCTACACCGGGAGGTTTCTTCGCGGAGCCGCCCCTTCAGGGCTGGTTTTCGGGAACTCCCAACAACCAGGGTTGCGGTGCCTCTGCGGCACCTTACCCTTCGCTGTAATGTGTGACCCTTACAGGGTCCCTGCTGGTGGCGCGCCTGCGGCACGCGTTTTAAATAAATGGTGGTCCAAAGGGACGTCCGGTCGCACCTTCAGCGCGACCCGGGGCAGGCCCATCCCAGCCTTGCGTTATGTCGGGATAGGCACCGTGAGCGACCAACCGGATGCCTCCATGGTCACCGCTCGCAGTCAACCGGTCACTTGGATGGGCACCGTCCGCGGCCTACCGGATGCCTCCATGGGCACCGTTCGCGGCCAACCGGATGCCTCCATGGGCACCGTTCGCGACCAACCGGATGCCTGGATGGGCACCGTTCGCGGCCAATCCTGGAGGGATGGCCAACCGAATGTTTGGATGGCTATACATAAAAACGCGTGCCGCAGGCACGCCACCAGCGGGCGTCCTGAAGGGACGACACAATACAGCGAAGGCGGTCCGGCGATCCGGTTAAAGAGCCGGAGGCGACGCAACCCTGGTTGTTCGAGGATCCCGAACCCCAGCCCCAACGGGGCGGGACTATGAAGACTCCCACCGAATGTGGCATGAACTCCTCAAGGGACCACAGAAGCGGCGACAACTTCAGGGAGATCGCACCACCTTCGAGAAACCCCTCGCGGAGCCGCCCCACGCATGAATCGCTTCGCATCATTCACGAACCGGGGCCTACCGCACCCGCTGATTCCACCTGGCGCGCAGGGGCCCTTCTAGTACTGTTCCGTCTTCGCGCGTTCCAATTCCTTTTTCAGCTCGTCGGAAAGGCCGGGCATGTTGAGGGCCCGGACCAAATCGGCATCCGCATCGGCCTTCAACCCCAATTGCCCACGCACCACACTCCGCTCGAGCAGGAGCCGCGCAATTTGAGGATGGTTCTCGCCGAAGGCCCGATGAAACACATCCAGTGCTTCGTTGAAGAGATCCAGCGCCTCGGCGGGTTTCCCCTGTTTCTGACGGAGATGACCCAGGTGCGCCAGGCATTCGGCCCGGTTCGAGTGATCGTTTCCGTAGATCTTCTCCAAAACCCCCCTGGCATTCACGAGCAGGTCTTCCGCCTCCGCCAAGCGGTCCAGGGCGATGAGGGCCCTCCCCAGGCTCATGCCGGCAAGGGCGGTCCGAGGATGATCCTCGCCCACATGTTTGGTGTAGATCTCATGGCCTTGGCGCATATGCGTTTCGGCCCGCACAAAATCCTCGGCCTCGAAGTACAATCGGCCGAGGTTGACCAGGGTGACCGCCATACGGGCATGACCCACGCCGAAGTCCCGCTCCTTTTTGGCCTTGATCTTCAGAAGATACCGTTCCGCCTCTTCGAACCGAGCCAACTGGATACAGGCCAGGGCCAGGCTGTTGAGCGTGATCAGCGTAAAGGGATGAAATTCGCCGTGAACCCGTGTGAAAATGGTGTGGGCCTTTTCCAGGTAGGCGGCGGCCTTCTCCGGTTGACCCATCTTTGCGTAGAGATTGCCCAAGCCGCTGTAGGAAATCCCCAGGTCGGGGTGATCGACCGGAAGATGGGATTCGCGGAGCCGAGCCACTTTTTGCAGCAGGGTTTCGGCTTGGGGATATTTCCCGTTGCGGTAGAGAAAATACCCGTAGTTGTATCGGGCCGTGTGAACGAGAAAATGGGTTTCCGGCAACTGGGATTCGAAAATGGCGTTGGCCTCCCGATGCAGCCGCTCCGCTTCGTCCATCTTCCCTTCACGGCCGTACATGACCGCCAAGAGGCCGTAGACCTCGCCCAAGGTGACATTGGTGAGACCGGCGGTCTGCATGTATTCGGCCGCTTCCTCCAGCTTTGCGGCACCCTCGTTTTCCCGCTCCATGTACATGTAGAGCTCACCCAAGGCCGCCAAGGCCTCCACGTGGTTGAGGCCACCCCGCTGGTGATCGCGCCAGTGAAGCAGGCTTTCCTCGAGATGCCGTTCGGCCTGGGGATAGAACCCCAACTTGGCGTAGGCGGCACCGATGGCCGTCAACAATCGGGCCCGAGTCGCGGGTTGCCCGGCCAAATCGCGCCTGATCCGGTCCGCACCCGTTTCCAGCAACTCGCGCGCGGTCACTTCTTCGCCACCGGTTTTGGAAGGGTCGTTGTGGGCGAACAGGCTTTGCATGAAGCGAACGACTTCCGCCGATTCCCTGTTGGCCATTTCCGCCTTGACCCGGGCGGCCTCGGCCCGCTGTGCTTCGGACAGGGCGATCCCCTTTTCCTTGGCCAGGCGATAGGTGTAGTAACCGGTGAGCGCACCGATCGCCAGGAAAAAGAGAACGGCGATACTCAGCGCGGTCTTGTGGCGATTGCAGTACTTTTTCCACCGGTAGAGCAGGGAATCCTTGCGGGCCGTAATGGGTCGGCCTTCCAGGTAATTGCGGATGTCCGCACCGAATGCGTTGACCGAGCCGTAGCGCCGCTGGGGTTCCGTATCGATGGCACGCATGACGATACAGTCCAGATCACCCCTGAGTTGGCGACGGCGTTGCGTGGGAGAGATGTCCCCGTATTCGAAGAAATCGACGGGCTTGCCGCCGTCCTGCATCACCGCCTCACTGGGCAGGAGCGGCGCACCGTCGAGAATGCCCCGTTCCATCTCGCGAAGGGTTCTGCCCTTGATGCGCAAGGGTTTGCGGTCGGTCAGCAGCAGGTAGAGCACCAAACCGAGCTGGTAGATATCCGTTTCGGCCGTGATCATCAGGCCGAGGAACTGTTCCGGTGCCGCGTAGTCCGGTGTCATGATCATGGCGCCGGTCCGGGTCAGGGCCTCTTCCTCGGTTTCCTCCAGCAGTTTGGCGATCCCGAAGTCCAACAAATGAGGGGTCCCGAACTCGTCGACCAGAATATTGGAAGGCTTCAGGTCGCGGTGCACGATGAGGCGGCTATGGGCGTATTCCACCGCCTGAACGATGGGCAGGAACAGTTCCAGCCGTTGCCGGATGGAGAGATTTTTCTTCCTGCAGTACGCGTCGAGTTTCTCACCGCGGATATACTCCAGCGCGAACCAGGACCGACCGTCATCACTCACGCCGCCGTCGATGAACCGCCCGATATTGGGATGGTCCAGCCCGGCCATGATCCTGCGTTCCCTGAAAAAGCGCTGCATGATGTCTTCGGTACTGAGGCCGGGCTTGATCAGCTTCAACGCGACCTTTTGGTTGAAGCCTTCGCCCGTCAGGGATGTGACGGACTCACCCTTGCCGGCAGCGCCTCGGCCGCCAGGTGAATCGCCTTCACGACCCGTTCCCAACCGTTGGGCCAAATAGACCTCGCCCATGCCGCCCTGCCCGATTTTCCGGATCAAACGAAAGGGTCCGATCACCGGACCCGGGGCCAGCTTGTCGTTGATTTCGGCTTCTTCCCGATCGCCGTCGGCCAACGCATCCGGGAACGGATCCACAGCCACCGGCTCGAAATCCAAAGTGGGTTCCCAAGTCTGGACCGGGGAGGCCTGTACCCCATCCTGGAGCGGCAGCGATTCCGTCGGGAGGGTCCGCTCCTGAGGGGTTTGGGCACATTCCGCTTCGCTGGGGTTTGGCTTTTTCTCGGACATAGGCGTTCCCGATTGGCTTGCCTGGAATGGGCCAATGTTCCCTGAAGGTTGGGTATTGAGTTGCGAGGGACTTGTTTCGCAGAAATTCTATCACGGAAATTTGGATCTCGGCGCGGGCTTGCGTCGGCGGACCCGGGTCCCGGCGACACGCTTTTCGAGAGCCGCGCGGCAATCGTCGCGCCCACTCGGGTGTACGAAAGCAGAAGAGCGAAGCCGCCACCCTCCAGGTCATCAACGTTGGAAAGGCCACGCTTCGCTCACAAAAAATACGTGGTGGTTTGCTGGCCGCGACCGCGAGCGGCTCACTCGGAGCGATCGCTTCGAAGTTCGCGGCTAGCGGGGGACCGGGTTACATCTCCTCGTCGGTCAAGCCCTTGACGATAATCAGCGATTTGTCGTCGAAGTGGAAATAAGGCATTTCCTTGATCGCGTTGAGCACGTGCTCCACGATCAGGTGGGCGCCGATCCCGGCTTTGACATAGGGCTGAAGAAAATGGCAGAACGAGTGGATGTCCGGATCGGATTGCTCGCTGATCAGGTTTTCATCGGCCTGGTACAGATCGAATTGCGTGATGCTGTTCATGTCCGCGTTGTCTTCGTAGCGGTAATACCCGATGGGATGATCGGGCGAACCCAAGGCGGGGCAGAAATCCTCGAGGCATTCCGACTCGAAGCAGCCGTCGGTCGCCAGGATCAGGTAATCGCCCGCGTGCAGGCGCACGTTGTGCGGCACATAGGGTTTGTAGAATTCGTCGGTATGGGAGAAATAACCCAGGGGCGGACCGCTGTTGGGCTCCAGGTAATAGAAGCGATTGCGTTGCGAGCTGTAGTAGAAGACCGGCAATCCGGTGCACACGAAATTGAAGGCGCCGGTGTCCACGTGGAACTGACCGTGCAGACCCACCGCACCCCGCGTCCGTGTGGCGCGACTGGGATTGGTACTGCGCACCAATTCCTGGGTGACCGGACCCTTGAGCAGCTCGTTCAGCTCGGTGAAGATATGGTTTTCGATCTTGCGGCGATCGCGAATGTGGGCATCGAGAATGTTGAGCAAGAGCCCGCGTATGTGTCCCGCCAGGAAAAACGCCTCGTAACCGTGGTTGGCCGTGTCGAATATAGATAAGCCCACTTCCCTGGTGGGAGAACTGGTCTCGGTCAAGGGTTCGTAGTCGAAACCGACGACGAAATCGCCACCGATGCTGACGTGATCGGGGATTTTGCACGCCTCGAGCAACGGCTCGAGATCGTATTCGCTGTCCCCCAAATGCGCGGTATTGGTATTGCGGGACTGACCCGCGAACTCGAAGGCACCTTTGCGAAAACCGAAACTCATTTTGTATGCATTGAATCGATTTAAATAGTCACGCAAAAACTGGGTGAGAAAGACTTTTTCCATCGGGTGCAATTTAGTTTCCATCTGATGACCGAGTTCCATTAAGCTCGTTAACGTTGCCATAGAAATCCTCGATAGTCCATAAACACTTTTTGTATCCGACCGGGTTCCTCACGCGTTTTTGTCCGTTCGGTCGGAGCGTGCATCGTTCGAAAGACAATCGCCGCACCTTGTCACAAAAAGACGAACAAGGCGAAAGGAGCCGCGGCGATCGTGTCGCTGTCAGGCGTCGCACCGGTGTCGACCCCCTTTCTAAACTACGTTTGATGACTGGGCTTAGCCTTATAAATCCGAGGCCTTTCCGTACTTTTTCCCGTTGGTTACGACACCTTTTCCCAGCCCGGACGGCAAGTCCGGCGGCGGTGTGATTTCGACGCGGGAAAAACGGTCGAGAATCCATCGCTCGGCGAACGAATCGAGCTGTCGAAGGTGTCGCGATGTCGCGAAAAAGGGAAACCATAGCCGGCGGACTGGCTACGCTTTTCGATGGGCTCGAAAGCCCAAGGTGATATTCCGTATCGCTACCTCTTAGTATGAAAAACGCTTCGCCCTGGGATCGCGAAGGTCCATTGATGCCGCACGGGCTTAATCTAGGAGAGGAAGAGCTTCAAAGAAAGAAAAGCATGCCGTGGAAGAGCAAAAACGTGAGCTTCACGGCATTTTGAGCATACTTGCAAACCTGGCTGCTACACCCGGCGCCACCGAATGACTTCGGCGGCTTCGACCTTCACGGGCGGGGCCCCGTCAAAAGGGACGGTTTGGCATGAGAGAGCGTGAAGTTCGGCCGAGTAAGTGGCCGGAAGGGCGGAATCGAGGCTCTCGAAATTTATTTTTCTTTTTTGAGAGCAGTTTTTTACGATCTAAGACGAGTCTATCGAAATCGGTTTCCGCTGAAAACCCCTTTACGCCGCTGCTCAAAACTTTCGTGACCGCCGTCAAACTCGCGCCATTTGCTTCTCTGAAACAGGCCTAAGAACAAACCTCATATAAATATCACAAACCGAATTTTCGCCGTGGCCTGCCGCGTTTGTTCGTGATTCTCAAATCACTGGCCCTGCTCCCGTGAATCTGTGTCGCTCTCCTGGAACGAATGGGTGCATTCGGCCTGCGATGGGTCTTGCCGGCGTCGAAGCTAAATCAGGAAGCCAGGAATAATGGAAACCAGGAAAAGCAAATACAGGGTGGGCCACCAAATGCTGTTCCCATCCTGGTTTCCATGGTTCTTGGTTTCTTGCTTCAGTTTTTGGGAGAAGGATCCGTGGCCTTTCGTCAGAAACCAAGTCGGGTGTTTCGTTCCCGAAATCGAGCTGGGCGCCTTCCGCGTTTGTTCGTGATTCTCAAATCACTGGCCCTGCTCCCGTGAATCGTCGATTGGCCGAATCAGAAAGGGCTTCCAGTCCACATCGGCTCCAGGGGTGAAGGGATTGCCCACCGTTTGCGGTACGTGCTGCATGCGGCGCTCGTAGCCGCTGGTGGCGTCGGACACGCCCGGCACCGGCTCGGCCGATTGGTAGCGGGTGCGGTCCACTTCCCTGCCCTGGCCGTCCACCAAAACCACATCACCCCACGCCAAGTTCAGCGGCACCACCGGATCGGCGATGTAGTTGAAACTCATTGGGACGACGATGTCACGAGACGCCGTCACCACCATTTCATCATCCATCTCGCTCGGGTCCATTTGGAAATCCAATTCGCGGGTTTCCCCTGTTTTGAGTGAGATCTCGGACCGAAGGGTTTGGAATCCGGTCATGGCCGCTGTCACTGTGTAGGAGCCATCCACATGAAAGAGGCGTACGTCGTAACGCCCATCGGCCCGGGTCACCGCATTGCGGGTAAGGCCCGACAGATCGTGAACAAAAGACATCAACACACCAGGCAGGGGATCCCGGTTCACATCCACCACTCGGCCTGTCAGGCGAGCTTTTAACGGACTCTCCGGCTCCTCCGTCAACATTTGAAAACCAACCTCTCGAATCTCCCCTGAGTATGCATCAATCTCCGTTCTTACCTCTCGCCGATAATCCGGAGTGTACGCAGATATGGTGTAGGGGCCACCGATTCGTGCCTTGCGCCACTCGTAGCGGCCATTGATATCGGTGAACACCACGTGGCTGATTGCCAGCGGTTCGTGAACAATCTCAACCGCTACTCCGGGCAACGGCCGATTTTCGGCATCGACCACCAGCCCGGCGATGGTGGTGTATTCAATGTCGGGACCTCGCCGCACGCGTTTCCCGCCAAACACCACCGCCGCCTCACCCTGGCGAAGCACGGCGCCTTCGCGGAACCGGAGCCAGCGATACCCGTTGACCAACAGCATCCAGCCGCTCAGGTCGAGGTCCTGGCCTTCCATGTTCAGGATTTCCACGAATTGATCGGACAGGGCGTCCACCACCCCATCGTCATTGGTATCGGCGCTGTCCCCCGGATCGCGCATCACCTCGGTGATGAACACGTTGCGCACCACCGAGCCCGACACCCTTTCGCGAGGCACCTTCCGCACATCGCTCCGGTTATCCACCGCCAAATAGGCCTTTTCCCCCTGCTTCTGGACCATTCCCGCCAGGTTCCAAAGCGTGGGCTCCTTGTTCGCCACGGAGATCTCGCGCGTCCAATTGAGCGAGAGCGTCACTTCCGCTCGAGATCCCCGGGCATCGGTCATTTTCCAAATGCCCTCGTATGCGGTCGGCGAGAGCGTCACTCCTTCGACGGCGACGCGTTGGGCCACATAGTTTCCCAACTGGTCGAGTCCGATCGAGGTCGGTGGGTCGCCAACTCCGGTTTCGGAGGTGCCGCTATCGGAGGTGCCGGTTTCGGAGGTGCCGCTATCGGAGGTGCCGCTATCGGAAGCGCCGGTGCCCTCGGGTGAGGTTTGCGGTTCGTCGTCGGGGGCGGGTTCCGGTTCCACGACCACAAAGCCGTAGGTGTCGCGGCCGTAGTAGTTGGGCGGGATCACCAGCCCGTTCGGGGTGATGCGAACCGTCGCTTCCACCGTTTGGCCGACCCACGGCAAGGGAGGCTCGCCCCTGATGGTCGTGGTGCCGCGGTCACTCGCAAGATCCAATTCGTTATTTTGGGTTCCTTTCACGCGCCCGCGGAGCCGCGCGCTTCGCTGGACCAATCGGCCGGCAGAGAAGCTTTCCTCGGATTCGGCGGGCAGCTCCCCGTCATAGAATTCGACCCGAAAAGAACCTCTCTGGATCGCATCGCCGGCGGGGTTCAACAAGGATGCGTCACCATCCAATGGTGTGTAGGCGGGAGAAAAATCCAGCGAATAGCGGCCTGAACCCTCTTCCGACAGGGCGAGGCGGCGATAGCCAGGTGCGCCCTCCACGCTTCGATCGCCAAATGCGAGGGGCCCGGGATTTAAACCCCTCACCTCGGTCCCGAAATAATTGGCATCCTCGCTGAGATAGAGCGCGACCGTACCGCCCCTGCCCGTTTCGTTCACTTCGAGAAAAGCACCCAACACCAAACCCGGAAAGCTCGCGGGAACTTCCTCGCCGTCGGAGAGGCGCTGCGCGAATGGCCGAATTTTCAACCCGGAAACCCGGTAGTGGGAACCATCCGTTTGCAGGGTGATCGCCTTGGGCCCGTTCTCCCAGCTCACCGTGTCTAGAACGCCGTCAGCCAGGTCGTCGCGATCCCCGACCCGGTTCGTGAGATAGACTTTGGGTTCGGCACCGAAACGATCCGGGATGCTCTTTATGTCGGACACCAAATTGATCCAACTCAACATGTCCAAACTCCCCTTGGGAACTCGGCCATTTTGAACGATGCACACCCCTGGCCTGTACCGTTTCACCACCTCGGGAGCATCCTTATCATCCCAGTCCCCCCAGGCCAGGACATCGACACCATCTTCCTGTTCCGGATCCCATCCCGCGCCGAGCCACATGTCGAAGTCCTTGAAGCGCACGCCGCACCCTTCGCCGCCATCGAGACAGGCGATGCGTCCTTGCCACTCGGGTTTGAAGACGTAGAACGGATCCTCCCTCCAGCTTTGGTGCCCCTGTGCCGCCGTCACATAACGTGTGGATGGATCTCTGGCCGCGAGCCCGTCAAAATTCGGGTGAAAGAGTTCGAAATCCGGAGCCAAGGGCCCCCGTGCCAAGAACCGGGCAAGACCATCCAGGTAATCCGAGTTTTCCGAACGCACCACGGCCCATCGCAACCGCTCGACCCACCCCATCTCCACCAGGCCGCCGATGAAGGCGTCCAAATCCAATTGGGCACGGTTCCCCCCGGCCGCATAGAGGAAGGCGTCTCCCTCCGGCCCCACCACCAGCGCGGTGGTGCCCTGTTCGTCGTCGGGAAAGAAAACCCGCATCGAGCCGAAGGGCTTCGACGTGGGTTGCGCGATCGACCCCGAATCGAAACGAACCTCGGCGTTGGCCTCGAAGGTCCCGTAGCGCGCCATCACCCGCACCGTTTCTTGGCCGCCATAAACGAACTCGGTTGTCGTGAAGGGACCCCGTCCAGCGTCGACCATCACAGTCTCGGGTGCAAACCCCTCCAAGGGAACCTCGACCGACGAGACGAAATTCGAGAAGTCTCGTTCCGGGGAGGCCCATCCCTCCTCGGATGCGATCCAACCCTCCACCACGAAGGTCGCGAAATAGGCGGCGTTTTGGAAAACCACGAATGCCTCGTCGATGTTCCGGACGCCCTCGAACCGCGCGAAGTAAGCCCTCAGTGCATCGAGATCCTCGACCGGATTCGCGAATGCGAGGCGTCGCGTCCAACCGACCCGAACGTCGGCAAAAGAAACCACTTCTCCCTGCTGCGGCGGGGTCAATGCGCCGGCGATTCCGGACATGAACAATTCCGGTGGGACGGGCAAGCGAGCCTTCAAGGTCAAGATATCGCCCTCGCGGACCCATTCGTTTCGCGACGGTGCGAAGAACGTCCGCCGGCGCAGTTGATCGGCCAACCAGGCGAGGTAAAGTGCGCGATCCGCGCGAAAATCCACTGCCTCCAAATCATCGGCGACGGACAGCGAAGTATCCGCCAACAAGGCGCTCCTGTTGTGGGCGAGCGCCTGTTCGAATCCACGAAATGCCAGGCCGATTTCGGCTTCGGCCTCGAGAATCCTGCCCTCCTGCACCACGGTCGGCAGGAAATCGGGCACGAGCGGCAAATCCGGAAGCGGCTTGGGCAGGAGGAACCAAATCGCCAGTACGGTCGCCCCGACCAAAACGCCCGGCCATCGCGGGCGCATGCCGAACAAGGGGTTGCCATCCGGGTATAGGAAGGCACGCCACCGTTTCGAGAGGCGCCAACGCATGGCCACGGGCTTGCGACCACTTGCCGCTTGAAAAAAAACGGGGTCGCGTAACGGACTGTCCAACGGCTCGGCCGCGGTTCGCCGAGCGCGGCTGGTGTCTGCGCGGCGCGCGATGTTCAGCGTGGCCCCTTCTCCCGCTTTGCCAGGCTCGTTGAAAAGACGCTCGATCGCCGCTTGAATGCGGCTGCGATCCCATTCGGGCGCCGCCGCCAACAGGGCGCCACGCAGCCAATCGGGCATCCAACCCTCGCGAAACCAAGGCAGCCGCCCCAAAGCCCCCAGGCGCGGCACGTTCAAAAGCGATGCACCCTCGGAGTCGGTCAGGACCTTCCCCAGGTACAACGTCAGTTCCCACTGAATGACGGGGTAGGCCGCGCAAGCGGTGAGCCACAGCATGCCCGGCGGGTCCAGGAATTGGCGCAATTGGGTCACCAACGATTCGATCTCCCGAGGCCGCGGTGCCGTGGGGCGAATCCAAGTGGCGGGTCGATCTCGCAAAAGTTTGGGAAAGGGACCGGTGAAGATCCGGGGTCGCTCCGAAAGCAAAGGATCGACATCATCGTTGGCGACCGGTCCGCCGAAATATCCGGCAAGGGAAAAGGCCGAAACAGGGACGACGGGCAGGCCCAAGTCGGTAAGTGCCTGCTCCGCATAACCCCGTTCCATGGTCGGCAGCGGCGTGAACACCGTTCGGGAGGCCCAGGCCTCGAACAGGGAACAGCCTTGGTGGAGGCGTCCGGTCATGGGGTCTACCAAACTGCCGGGATCGCAAAACAGCAAAAGTTGATGATCGGGGTAGCGTCCCAACAGTTCCTGCAAGGTCACGGTCTTGTCCCGCTGCTGCAACAGGCTGGGGTTGTTGGCATAGGTAAAGGTGGTCAGGTTGACCCCGTAATCGGCCAAGGCCGCCAAGAGGTGTTCGAATTGGCGGAACTGATGATCGGTAAGACTGGACCGATGCAGCAACACCAAGTACTCGCGTGGGGTCCTGGCCGTTTGGTAAACCGGCGTGAACATCCCGGCCTGCTCGACCGTGGCCTGGACGGTGCGCGCCGCATCCAGAACATAGAGCGGATAGGCCACGGGGCGGCGGAACCGCGGTGCCAATCGGCGCAGTTCCGCCAGGGAGAACACGGGAGGCGGCCTGCCGCTCACCTGGATTTTTTCGTCGGCCGGAAGGGCATCGGCACCGCGGCCCAGCAAAAAATGTCCGCGAACATCGAGACGCTTGAAGAGCCAGATGGCGAAGCATCCCAGCAACAGAAAACAGGCAAGTCCGCGAATCCAAGGATAATAGCGGCGATAGGCCCGCTGAAACGGGCTCAGGTAGGAAAAACCCGAAGCGCGCAACTCGGTGAGGGTACGGAGGATCGCGCGGAGGTCGGGTTCGTTGGACTTCCGATTTCGCGCGACGGCGGCCGCCAACTCCTGCCGGACAAGGGACAGGTGGGAACTCAATTCCTGAGCACATGGCTGACAGGATGGCTCGTCGACGAGGTCTCGCAAGCTTTGCTTGGCGCGCTCGACCCGTGCAGCCAGCAGATCCGAGCTCGCCCAATCGACTTCCCCCTCCAGGCCCGCGGTCATCACGCTTTTCATCAGCGCAAACAACTCCTGTTTTGCGCCTTCGACATCGATCGGGGCGGCCGGGGTCTCCGCCCTGCATGCGTTGATCTCTTTCTCGATTTCGGCCGCGAGCTCCTGGTAACGGCTGTTGGATTGCCCGGCATGCGCATCCTGCAGCAGGGTGAAGCCCCTGGCTTCCAAACAGGCCCGATGCTGCTCGAAGCGCCGCATCAAGTAGGCCGGCCAGGCTTCCAGTCGCACCAGGAACCCTTCTTTCATCCCTCCGAAACGCACCTCACCGGTGCCGCGGCGGTAGCCCTCCTTTTCGGCCGCCACCTGCCAATCGTCGGACAGCGCCGACGGTTCGAACACCACCAGGCCAAGCGGGTCCGAGCGCTTCTGTGTGACGAGGCCATACCCATTGTCGTTCAAGGTGACCAGGGCATCGGGTAGGGACACACCCAGATGATCGATCACCTGTACCCTCACCCGGGGCCGCATCCAGAAGACCACCGCCAACAACAGGGCGATGGACAGCAGGAGAGCCAAGCCCTCTCGGGCCGGGAACAGGCCAGATCGTTTCCTTTGTCGGGGTGCTTGGACATCCCCACCGCCATCCTCTCGATCATCCCGACCAGGCGGGGCGACCGGCAGCCCCGTTTCGAGCGGTCCCTCCATTGGAGCCTTTCGGCGAGCGGCCTCGGCGCGCTCGCGGGCCAAGTCGGCCGCCCACGGCTCGAACAACTGGGTCACGCGATCCTGTTCTTCCTCCGTGCCGGCGAGCACGGGACGAATCAGTGGCAGCCAGTCGCGAAGGTCCTTCGGCAACGTTCCCGCCGCGGCGAACTGCTCGGCCAGGCGTGCCACCGCCTCGTACTGACCCACCTCCAGCTTCCAGCCGCTGCCGCGCAGCAGGTCCAAAAACCGGTGGAGGTCGTGCACCACCTCCGCGACGGGGTCTGGCTTCATCGCATCAGACCCCGTCCCACAGTCGTCGAATGCGTTCCTGATCCTCGCTGGACTTGGAGAGCGTGGCCAAGGTCGCCTTGACCGGCAAATCGCTCAGACCACAATCGTAACCATTTGGTGAAGCATGCCTTAGAGCGCGCAGCCAGGACAATAGTTCGGCCGTGGCGGGTTTCTTTTCCAAACCGGCGGCACGCACTTTCAGGAAGAACTTCAGCGCATCGTCCAGCAGGGTCGTCCCTTTGAGTTCGCTGATTCGGCGCGCCGCCACTTCGGCAAAATGATCGTCGGGCGTGCGGACGTGGTAATACACACAGCGCCGCAAAAAGGCCGGCGGTAGATTCTTTTCGCCGTTGCTGGTCATCACCACGATCGGGCGAAAGGCCGGATCGGCTTTGACCCGAAGCGGTTTGTTCAGTTCGAGCACATCGAAGGACATGTCGTCCAGGGCGCGCAACAGGTCGTTGGGGAAATCCCGCGGCGCTTTGTCGATCTCGTCGATCAGGACCACGGACGGCTTGCCCTCGACCTCGTCCATCTCGTTCAGCGTTTCGTCGGCCACCGCTTCGAGCGGAAACATCCTGCGCGACACCTGCCACACCGTTTGGCGGTCGGTACAGGCATCGAATATGGCCCGTCCCAAGGCGCAGAATTCCAAAAAGCCCCAGGGATTGATGGGTTGCCGGGATTTGGCAGGGGCGGCCGAACCGGCTTTGGGTGGCTCGATCCCCATGGCGGCCAGGTCCCTGGCGATCTGCACGGCATTGAAGAAGGCCAAGGTGTTGAAATGGTAGAACAGGTCGCGAGCGGTGGAGGTGGACCGCGTGCGGAACTCGTGCACCGGCAACCCGTTCAGTTCCCAAGCCAAGCTGTAGGCCAGTTGGGTCTTGCCGCAACCGGGTTCGCCCGTCAGCAACAACGGTTGCCGCAAGGTCAGGGCGACGGTTGCCGCGGCCGCCAAGTCGGGATGGGCTCGATAATCCCGGGGATCCTCTTCTTTCTCCCGCGCCGATCGCGACCAGGAGATCGACTCGGTCCGTTGCGTTCCCTGCCCTTCATACACCAGGTCGGTCATTTGTCTCCCCTTCGCTCAACCCAAATCTTCGAGCGCTTCGGTAAAGGCCTTCATCGAACGCCGGCGAAACACGCCCTTGAACAGAGCTTTGATTTTCTTTTGGATTTGTTTGCGTTTGGCGGGCGGATAATCGGCCCCGTGCCTCTCGAGCCAATTGAGGGCGTGCTGCCACTTCAGGTGACTCAGTTCGGGTAAGGCGACGACCGCGGGCAAGTCTTGTCGGGTGGCACGCATCAGCGTCCTGCGCAGAACGTGCGGCCGGTGGCGTTTCTGCCAGAAATGAGAGAACAGGTGGAGCCAGTGGAAGTCGTCGTATTGGATGACGGCAAAGACCAACAGGTGGCAATTCCCCTTGGTTCGGTATTTCCCGATGGATTTGAGCCATTCTGCCAAGAGCAGGTGGTCCTTGGCCCAATCGCGAGCGGTGATGGTGACCGTGATCATGGCGCTTTGCCCGGCCAGGGCATCGGCCACCGAATCAACTGCCTGGCCATGGCGCAACAACGCTTCGCGCAGGTCTTTTTCCAACTGGTCGCAGCGTTCGCCAAGACTGTCCAGCTTGCGCCAGGGCAGGTTGTAGCGCTGGGGTCGAACGTTCAGGAGTTCCGGTAGGGTGTGTTGTTCCAGACGGTCGAGGAACAGGTCGGGTCGCTGGCGATCCTCGCCGAACACCAGCACGCACAGCGGTTCCCGCGGCGTTCGATCTCGATGGTGCGCAAAGGCTTCTTCGAAGTGTTCGGTGGGCACGGTGCGATCGGCAAGGAAGGGTGGCGGTCCCGACGGTTCCGTCGAGTGGAAGCGGAGGACGTGGTCCAAATTTCGTTCCTGAAGGAACCGCAGCAGCGAAGGGGCGGCAATCGCCAAACCTCGGGTGCCCTTGTTTTTGAACATCATGCCGAGCAGCCTGGCCGCCCCCGGCATCGATGGGTCCATCACCGGCCCGCCACTGTCGCCCGCCTTCACCTCGTAGTGGATGGGCTCGATTTCAAAGGCACGCAGCATGTCGCCGGGCGCCCGGCGAAAGTGGGCGGAAGGACCCACCCGCCCCTGATACTCGAAAAAGCCCTGGGAATCTTGCGAAGGCGACACAAAGTGAACCGTCGCCTGCTGCTCGGGCAACCGCGACGAGAGCAACAGCGCTTCCACGTCAGGTTGCAGCTCGATCCCTATCAACGCGAAATCGTGGCGATCCAATACCTCGGGGCAGGCCCCGTCGTCGGGTACTTGGATTTCCCATTCCAACCGCTTGGCTTCCACCGATGTTTCACCGAAAACCAGTTCCACCCTGACCCCGGCCAGGTCTTTGCGGAAATGCTGACGATACTGGGTCTTATCGGGGTAGAGCGCGTTTGGATCGGGCGGCAGGGGGCGGTAGGCGATGCACACATCGCGAATCACGTGGGCGCAGGTGAGCAGGTAGGTGTACCGATCGTCATAACCGACCACGAACCCCACGCCACGGGCACGGTTGTGCGCATGCCCGCTGTGAATGGAAAAACAAGAGTCAACGAATTCCGCCATGAGAAACCCATGCTGAGACGGTTGTGTTCGAAGTGGTTCCCCCTGGGGGTTCAATCGGATTCGGGTTCGGTTTTGGGACCGGTGTCGACACCGGCGCGCGGCCCGAAGATCAGTTTCACGCTCAAATTCGATTTGGCCTTGCCGCTGGTGACAAAAAGATTACCGGAGGCCTCAAAACCCAAGTCCAACTGAACCTCAGCCTGTTCGATCGACAATTCCTTGTTGAGTTCGCGCCAGGTGGCGTTGAATTGGCGGCAGATATAGCGCAAGGTCGGCTGGATCTTTTCGAAAGAGGTGCCGATTTTCCCACCTTCGCTGGATACCTGTTGCTCGAATCGAGGATCCACATCGATCTGGACGCGCAACCCATCTTCGAGAGTGACAATCCGTTCAGACACAGCAACTCCTTTCGAAAAGATCAGCGTTTCACAGGAAGAAGGGGGTAATCAGTTGATTATCGAAAATTGCTCCAAACAGGTCAATTCATTTCAAGGACACAACCCGATAAAACCGCCATGGCCGGGTTTGGCTCGAGGCGAAGGCCGTCGGAAAGGCATCGTCCGAAGCTGGGAGAGTCGTTGTCTGTCACCCTGATTGTTCCTTCCCTCGAGCAATTTCAGCCGCCAAAGCATTGAGTTTGGGCTCCCAAAATTGACGGAACGTTTCCAACCATGCATCCACCTCCCTCAGGGGTGTCACGTCCACCGCATATATGCGCCGGGTTCCTTCGGAGCGAACCGTGGCAAACCCATTTTCTCGTAGTATCTTGAGATGTTGGGAAACCGCCGGTTGCGAGATGGCGAACTCCTGGCGAATGATGTGGGTAATCCTACCGGAAGCATGCTCACCTTCGCGCAACAACTCCAAAATACGTCGCCGGACGGGATCGCCCAACACATCGAAAGCATGCATCAGGTTTCTCCCTCCGGAATCCCGGTATAAAAGGCGATGGTTCGTCGGGCGGTGGCCACTGAGGCTTCTGGATCTTCGCCAATTTCAATAACGGCCTGAGCCCAAGCTTCGCCACTTCCGGTAATGATCGCTTTTCCATCCCGGGACGCGGCAAACGCGGCTTCATCTATTTTTGGCTCCGTGGGTTGAGTCACGTGAAGCTCCAGCCCCAACAAGCTCAATTCCCAGCCGATTCCGGTTGCGCCTGGACCATATTCCTTCCAATGTTCTGACAGATGAGCAGTATGGGTAAGTTTCAGCCGCGTTTGGCCAGTTCCCTCGGACGAAAGCCACACTTCAACCCAGCTTTTATCACCTCCGAACTCCCAAGTGAGGCTTAAATGTTTCGGTGGCTCGCAGGCAATAATCTCACCACCCGCGTTACCCTCCAACTGATAGCGTCCATGCAATTTCAGATCGCCCGTTACCGGCATGAACCACCGGGAGAGCCGCGCTGGGCTGGTCAGTGCATCCCACAAATCTTCGAGGGTCGTAGCATAGGCGCGTCCTAGGGTAACCGCCCTCGCGGGTTTTCCTTCCACTTCCAGAGATGATACCGTGCGCAACACGGCACCAAGATGATGTGCTACATCGAACGTCATGAAGCCTCCTCAAGTGACTTTGACATTCATATAAGCACTCGCTTATATAAGCGTCAACTTAATTCTCTGAGCACTTTCATGTTGTATTGAGGTGCGCGTTCCACGACCTTTGAGATTAATCGATCTGGCATCGTCTTAACTTCCCGGGGCCTCGAACAACCAGGCCAACGAGATCAGAGGGCGGCCTTCCCCAATTTTCTGAACCGCCCGGGATTGCCGGAGACTATTTTGTCTGAGTTAAGCTACCTTAACCGGGTCATCCCGTTTTTTCCAATAGTTCATTCCATAACCCGTAGGCAGCACATTTCCGAAAACTCTGGTGAATAGCGCTTTGTATTTTTCATAACTCCATCCTAGTCAAGAAATGGAGTCTCCGGAAATCTCGGGGCGATTCAGTTTTCAGGGCACGTCCAGCCCAGTGCCCATCCAGGCGAGCCCACTTGGCGGTGACGACCTTTTGGTTACTGGATGGGCACCGGCCTAACCGGAGCAGGCGAGCCTCGTTTCGTCCCGTGGCGGCCGTTGGGGGCGTGCCAATTTCGATGGCGGCAGGCCGGCGGCCACTTCCGTCAGCGCCGTGGTCGCCATCGCCGCCCCGCCCGAACGACGGAACGATTGGCCGATGCGCCGGGCGGCCGCCTGGAAGGATGGCTCCTCGAGCACCCGACCCACCGCCTCGCGTACGGCATCGGCTGTCAACCTGCCGAAACGCAGGCGCAAACCCGCTCCGGATTCAAGCACCAACCGAGCGACGAGTGGCTGGTCGTCGCAGATCGGCGTCACCACCAGAGGCAGATCGTGCGCGAGTGATTCACACACGGTGTTGTGCCCGCCGTGGCACAACACCGCGCTCATGAACGGCAGCAAAGCCAGTTGCGGCACGCGCGGCGCGGCGATGACGTGCTCCGGCGCACGGGAAACCCAATCCTCGGGAGCGACCATGACCACCTGTACACCCATGTCGGCCGTGGCTTCGGCGACAATGTCGTAGAAGCGCGGGTCGCGATCGCGGTTGATGGTGCCCAGCGACACCAATATCGCGGGAACCTCTTCCCGCAGCCGGTCCCACGGGAAATCGATGCGCTCCGAGCGCAGGTTGGTGGAGGGGCCCACGAAGAGGTAGGGCGCCTCGAAACGCGGCAGGCTCCCGCAAAAGACCTGCGTGCTGAACACCAGGTTGGCGATCGGCGAGAGGTCGGGGCGCTCCATCGGTTCGAGGTCGAATTCCCGCTGCACCTCGGCCAAGGTCTGGACCAACCAGCGATCCGAGACATCCCACACCTTCATGATGCTGGCCGAGGTCGTGACCGTGGTGACGTATGGCACGCCCTTGCGCCGCGCCGCCAACCATCCCGAGAACATCAATTGATCGGTGACCACCACGTCGGGCCGGAAGGAGTCGATCGCGGCTTCCACCTCGGCCAAGCTGTCGCGACCCATCGGCAAGGCAAACTCGCGATACAGAAAGAACACGCTGGCCAGGCCTTGTTTGTGGCCCTTTGGATCCTTCAAGAACAGTCGCGTCTCCAGGCCGATCAGGTTCGATTCGGGCGGCAACAGATGACCGATCGCCGCTTCGTGGCCGACCCAGACGACGTCGTGACCCTGGCGCCGAAGCAGCACGGCGATGCTCTGCAACGGATTGACGTGGCCGGTCAAGGGCGGGACCACGAACAGGAAACGACCCATCACACACCTCCCGCGGCGGCCAGCGGCAAAGGTGATCGCGCCAGCCAGGTCAGCAGCCGGTCGCGCACGGCAGAGGTCGCCTCCCACATGATCGCGTGACTGCAATCGGGAAACAGGTGCAATTCGGCCCGCGGCATCAGGGCCGCCAGGCGCTCGCCGCGGTCGCGAATGTCGGATCGCTCGCCGTAGAGCGCCAGCACGGGGACTTCGATGGCGCGCATGTCCTGCTCGGTGATCGGAGGGGTGCCGCGCAGGTCTTCGATCAGCGTCGTTTCCTTGATCAGGCCATGGGCGTCCCGAGCCAGGCGGCGGCGCTTGGTATCGGTCTGGCGGCCAAGCCACGATTTGTAGCTTTCCCCCAGTTTCCGGTCGGCGGCCTCGCCCTCCAGGCCAAGGGTTTCGGCCATTTCCTGGCCCCAGCCGGGTACATGGGCGTGGCCTTCGATCAAGGCCATGCTGTGCACGCGATGGGGGAAGCGATGGGCGAAGGCCAGCGCGAGCAGGCCGCCGAAGCTGTGCCCCACCAGGGTCACGGGTTCCCGCAGGCCGTTGGCGTCCAGCACCGCACGCAATTCGTTCACGAAACTGTCCAAATCGTAGCCGGATTTCGGGCGCTCGCTACGACCGTGGCCGCGCATGTCGTAGAGCAGAACCCGCCGCTGACGAGACACGGGATTGGCCATGGTGAAGAACCAGCTCGAAAGGTTGTCAGTAATCAAGCCGTGAAGAAAGACGACGGTTGGCCCGCTCGGAACGGAATCGCCCATACGCTGCACGTGTAACTTCAGGCCCTGAATGTTCATTTCTGCCATGAAAAAACTCCTTGATCTGGTGGAAAACTTGATCGGGCGCGGTGAGATGCAGGTCGTGATTACCCTCCACTTCGGCCAAAGTACAGTGGGACAGGGCGCGCTTCAGGCCCGGCCCCTCGCAGCGCCCCAAGGACTGGGAGCCGTAGAGCGCGAGCACCGGTTGCGGCAGCGCGGCCAGCGCAGCTTCGGGGAAGGCCTGGGTTCGCTTCATGTCGCGCATGCAGCTCGTGCCATTGAGCAGATCGCTCAGGCGCTGGGCGGCGCGGCGCGAACGGCGACCTCCCTGGAGCAGGACCTCGGGAATGTAGGCCGCGGTCTGCTCGGGGGTGAGGCTGCGCAGGAAGCGCTCCAGTTCGAGGGTGTGCCAGGGCGGTAGGGCGGCCTCGATCAGCACCATGCGGCGCACCCGGTGCGGATGGGCCAAGGCGTAGGCCAGCGAAACCAGGGCACCCCAGCAATGCCCGACCAGGTCTACCGGTTCGCCCTCGGGGCTGGCGTAGTTGACGACCGCGGCCAGATCGTTGGCCAAGGTCTGCGGATCGTAACCCGTTCCAGGCATGTCGGACTTGCCGTGGCCGCGCAGGTCGTGCATGACGACCAGGCGGTCTTCGGCCAGACGGGGCCCGATGTGAAAGTACCAATCGACCAGGCTGCCCATGAACATGCCGTGGGTCATCACGATGGGGACGCGGTCCAGGCCGGGCACCGCGGGACCCATGGCCTGGACGTGGAGACGCAAGGACGGCGCGAAGATCATCGGCATGATTCGATGAACTCCACGATGTCGCCGACGGTCAATGCGACGATGGCTTCCAACTCCATACCGGAGAGATGCTTGGCAAAATTGAGATGATCGCCGAAGCGGTTGTTGATCTTCTCGGCGAGCACCACCAATTCGATGCTGTCCAATTCCAGTTCTTCCGAGAACACCGTATCCCGGGTGATCTCGACGTCGTCGATCCATTTTTCCTGGATGACCTCGCGAATCAGGCGGGTCACGATGTCGAAGGTGGTTTCTTGGGTCTGTAACATGGGGCTCTCCTCTATTCTGTCCAAGTGATGATGTAGTCCTGGGTTTCCTCGGGGGCCTGGCGCCTGGACCGGCGTTCGCCCGGCGAAGGGGATTCGGGGCCGGGCGTGCGGCCCGACGCGTTGCGGCTGGCGTAGGTCGCCACCCAGCAGGGGGCTCCCAGCCGATCCTCCACCTCGATGCGTTTGGGGTGCACGTGCGTGATGGAGAAGTTGCGGAGATCCGAATCGGGCACCGCGCCGCGCCATCGGGCGTAGGCCCGCTTGGCCGCCCAGAACCGCACCGCTTCGCGCGCGGGTTCGGTGCCTGGCAGCATGGCCAATTCGTCGTGGGTCAGGAAATGGGCGACGGAGGGCATGGTCTCCATGGCTTCGCCGTGCAGGTCGGCGACCGCCAGGCCCAGCGGGGTGCGGCCGAGACGGGCGACCGCCAAATCGCCGTGGAGCGCCACCACGATCAGCCAGCGCTCGTCGCGGTAGTGCGCCGTGACCACCCCTTCGGCGGGCCCTTCGATGCGGATTTCGGCGGGGAAGATCGGGTGCCGTGTCGCGAGATCCAAGTGGTGCCGCAAGGCGTCCTTGGCGACGATGCGCCCGTTCAGCCAGCGTCGTTTGAGGCGCGGGTCCAGGTCGCCGTATGCGTCGCGCTCCACCTTGGTCAGGAACCGGCGCGACAGTTGATCGCGCGACAGGGCCAGGCGATAGCGGTCGCGAAACACCAGCGCGCCGCACGGACGCGGTACGGCCAGAAGGTGGCGATCCACCTGCATGATGATGCGCCACAGGCGTTCGTCGGTCTCGAAACGGCGGTCGCGCCAACCTTCGATGCGCGCCCAGACCTGGTCGCCGCGCCAGATCACCATGTCGGCGCTCACTTCCTGGTCGGTCAGGCTCCCGATTTCCACCGAGCAGCCCAACTCCTCGCCGATCTCGGGATCGGGCCCGAAGAATTCGATGCGGCCGATGCCGATCGGCATGGCCAGCCGATCTTTGTCGTTGCGCGCCATGATCCAGTAACCCAGCAATTGCCCGGCGCTATCGAGCAGGCTGCCCGGCCCGCGCCGCAGCGCGATGCGCCCGCGAATGCCTTGGGGACCGATACCTTCCAGGGCCGTCACCCCCTGGTAGGCCGGGCCGTGGAACATCCACCGGTCGCGGTATAGGGTGTCGGCGTCGATGTCCGGCGACGTCTCCCCCGCGATCGGCGCGTCCGGTGCCTCGGGAATGTCGGGTGGAGCATCCGCGAGGACCGCCGTCGCGCGGGCATAGCCTTTCAAGTCGATTTCGAGGCGATGGGCGTCCAATCGCCGGGTCACGATGCGCAGATCCAGCGGTTCGTCCACCAGCAGCCAGCGAAACGCCTGAATATCTTCGAGTGCGGTCACGACGAAACCCGGCGCGGATTCGCGGGCGATATCCACCATGATCTGAAGCGACATCGTCATCGGCACGACCGGGTAACGATCGTTGAGAATCGGCCAATCGGGCGGTTGCGCGAAGAACGTGTGGTCCAGAAGTTCCGGAACCCTGTCGACCGAGAGGTGGCGGGTGAAGGTCCTAACCAGGGATCCTCCTTCGTCGTTCCCTGGTGGCCTCTCTCGCGAACCCGAGGCGGACCAGTCCGGCTCGATCAGGGATTCATTCAACCCGGGAGCCTCGCTCCGCTGCCCCGCCAGGGCGCGAACGACGTCGGAGCCCGCCGTTTCAATCTCCCCGAGCAACGATTGAAACGCGCGGCCCGCCGTGCCCGTGGGGCCCAGATCGGCGACAAAAGGCAAAGCGCGCCGATCGGGACGCTCCCCCCCACGCGGCAGTTCGAGCGGTGTGTTCAGCTCCACCAGGGGCACGCCCAATTTCAACCGCATCGTCGCGCGTTTTTCGGCTGAGGAGGAAGCTGGCTCGGACATGGCGGCCGGTTCCGCCCGACCCTCGCGAAAGTGACTCGGATCGACCGCCGCACCCTCCGCCCAAAGGGCCGCGCTCATGTGCGCCAATTGCTCCAATCCAGTGCGTTTGGAGAGGTTGGCGTGCAATGCAAGGTGCGGCCGATCGCCCAGCGTATCGGCGATGAAGCCCGGCAGGCTGCCCGTCCCCACCTGAACGAAGGTGCGAAAGCCGTCGGCGTACATTCGTTCGATCAGCGACCGAAAGCGCACCGGTTCGACGAGATGGCGCAACGACAGTTCGCGGATGGCGGGAACGTCCTCGGGATAGGGCGCGGCCAAGGTCGCCGACCACAGCGGGATGCGCGGCGGGAACATGGGGAATTCGAGAAAGAAGGCGCGATGGGGCTCCAGGTAGTCGCGATAGAGCGGCGAATGGAACCCGCTCTGGAAGGGCAGCACGCGGGTCAGGACCTGGAGATCCTGCAACCGCTGCTCGATCTCGGCGATCGCGTAGGGCCGGCCGCAAAGAATCACCTGGCGCGGGCAGTTCTCGTGGGAGACGGACAGGTCGTCCAAACCGATCATGGCTTCGCGGGCCCTTTCCAGACTGCAGCCGGCGGCCAGGAACTGAACGTCCGGCACGTTCAGGCTGCCGGGCTGGAGCTGCTCGCCGAAGGCGTCGGCCTCGCGCTCGGGCACGCAGCCCGCGGCCATCAAGCCGCTCCATTCGCCGATGCTGTGACCCGCGACGGCGTCCGGTTCGATGCCCAGCCGCAGCAGGGTTCGGTGAAGAAAGCGGTTGGTCTGGATGATGCCGATCCCGGCGGCAAGCAAATCCGACTGTAGCGCGCCGGGATCGGTACGGGCCGGCAGGGCCATGTGGAAATGGTTCGCGATGTCCGCCAATCGCGGTTCGAAGCTGCTGTCCACACCGGGAAAGACGAACGCCAGTTTGGCTTCCGGCGTGACGACGGGCCGGTTGGTGAAATAGATGCCGTTGCGCCCCCGCCACGGCACACCGCGTCGCACGATGGTCTTCGCCCGTTCCAATCGCGCCTCGGTGGGATTCACGATCGCCACCCGCCAGGAAGCCGAGCCGGCCTCGACGCAGGATCGCTTCTCGGTCAAGGCGCGAACCAGGTCCTCGCCATCTTCGGCCGCGAATACCGCCAACCGCGGCAGATCGGTGGTCGTCGCGCTCGGGGGCGCCACGAGCACGGTGGCCCTGGGGTCGACGACAGGGGCCGGGTCGGCTACGCTCTCCAACACCAGGTGGGCATTGATGCCACCGAATCCAAAGGCGTTGACCGCGGCAATTCGCGTTTCGCCCGCGCGCGTTTCCCATGGAGCACACACGTTCACGGGCAAGAACCGGGTGTCCCGCAGCGCGTCGCACGGGTGCTCGCAGTGCAGGGTCGGCAGGTGTTCGCCGTGATAGATCGCCAGCGCGGCCTTGATCAAGCCGGCCATGCCCGCCGCGGGCATCGTGTGCCCGATCATCGACTTGACCGAACCCAGGCCGATCGGTGGGTGCTCGGGCCGAGCCGATCCGAAAAACCGGGTCAGGGTCTCCAGTTCGGCCGCATCGCCGGCGGGGGTGCCGGTCCCGTGGGCCTCGAGGAAGCCCAGTCGCTCCGGCTCGAGGCCCGCTTCACGCCAAGCCCGTTCCAATGCCAACACCTGGCCGTCCACCGACGGGCTCATCAAGCTGCCCGTTCGGCCGTCGCTGGCGATACCCACCCCGCGAATCACGGCGTAGATCCGGTCGCCGTCCCGTTCGGCATCCTCCAGGCGTTTGAGGCACACCATGCCGGCGCCTTCACCGATCAGCAACCCGTCGGCGCGGCGGTCGAACGGCCGGATCTGTTGGTCGCGGGACAGGGCTCCCAACTGGCTGAACACACTCCAAAAAGCCACGTCGTGACTCAGGTGGATGCCGCCGGCCAGCACCAGGTCGCACCGCCCCGAGCGCAACTCGCGCACTGCCTGATCCACGGCGAGCAGCGAGCCCGCGCAGGCCGCGTCGACCGTGTAGGCCGGGCCGAAGAGGTTCAGGCGATTGGCCAGGCGGGATGCGGTCAAGTTGGGCACCAGGCCGATGGCGGTGTCGGGGCCGTAGTGGCCCAAGCCGCCCTGGAACTCGGCCTTCACCCGCGCCAACGCCGCCGCGTCGATGCCGGGCACCAGACGTTGCAGCGCATGGACCAACTGGGCCGAGGTGCGCACGTGCTGTTCCAGGCGGGTCATGCCGGCGCCGATGTAGTTGCCGCGGGCGATGATGACCCCGGCCTTGGCGGCATCGTAATCGCCCTCGCGATAACCCGCGTCGGCCAAAACCGCGGCCGCCAGTTTCAAGCTGATCATTTGGTCCGGTTCGGCGCCCTCGGCCGCGACCGGCATGATGCCGAAGACGAGCGGGTCGAAATCGACGAGATCGTCGACGAAACCGCCGCGCAGGCAGTAGAAACGATCGGGCGCGGCACTTTCGGGGTCGTAGAAAAGTGGTTCCCAGCGTTGCGGCGGTACCTCGCGAATGGCATCGACGCCGGTGCGGAGATTGTGCCGGAAAGCCGCCAGGTCTTCGGCTCCGGGAAAGAGACAGGCCATGCCGGTCAGGGCGATGGCACAGTCGGATCGGTCGGTCTGTGTCATGATCGCAATCCTCGATGAAATGAAGCTGAGGCGATTCGGGCGCCATCGGGAAGGGTTCCCGGGCACGCGGCGCGCAGGTCCACGGCGGCGCCTGGGGGGATCGCGTCGCCGATCCCCCCGATCGCAAGTTGCTGGACAGAAGGGGATCAGGCCAGGGCCATGTTCTCCGGGGTGGCGCACATCCACACCACCTGGGTATCCCCGCGATGGCCACGGTGAAGTTCGTCCATGAAGGCCGCCACCCCGGTTTCCGGCGAAATCAGGCCGATCCCGCGGCGCGCGTATTCGCGTTCCAGTTCGGGCGACACCATGCCGTGGCTCGCCCAGGGGCCCCAGTTGATCGAAACCACCCGGCCTTCCATCTGGCTCTGCAGCGCGTGGGCGATCTTGTCGAGCACGTCGTTGGCCGCGGCATAGTCCACCTGGCCGCGATTGCCGAAGGCTCCGGCGACGGAACTGAAGAAGACCACGAAGCGCGTATCGCGGCGCAGCTTCTTGGCCAGCACCAAGGCTCCCGAAACCTTGGTGTCGAAGACCCGCTCGAAACTCTCGCGGGTCTTGTGGCGCAACAGTTTGTCTTCCACCACACCCGCACCGTGGATCGCACCGCTGATCGTGCCGTGCCGGTCGTAGACACCATCGATAAAGGCCTCGAAGGCCTGGATGTCGCGCACGTCCACGGCCGAATAATGGACCTTGGCGCCCAGCGCCTCCATCCGTTGCAGGGTTTGCTCGATTTCGCGCCGGGAGAGGACGCTCTTGAGTTCGGCTTCGATGACCGAAGGCACGGCTCCTTGGTGGCGCTCGATCAGGAGGCGGCGCAAGGCCTGGGGATCTCGTGCCGCGGCCAGTTCGGCGTCCTCCGGCTCGGTGGGTCTCCGGGAACGACCCACCAGCTCGAAGGTGCAGCCATAGCGCCGAGCCAGGTCGATCGCGATCTTGGCGGTGATCCCGCGCGCACCACCGGTGATGATGATGACGCTGTCGTGGTCCAGCCCCAGGGACGCCACTTTCGCCGCCACTTCGTCCGTCAGGGGGGTGGGCACGCACTTGAGCGCGCGGCGGTTCCCCTGTTTGTAGGCGACCTCGGTGAGCGGGTTGTCGGCGAGCAGTTCGGCCTCGAGGTAGCCGGCCAGATCCTCGGCCGACTCGCCCAGGTTCAGATCCACCCAGTGGGCGCGAAGCTCCGGCCATTCCTTGGCCACCGATTTCACCAGGCCGGCCATGCCGCCTCCGCGCGAGAAATCGGCGCCCGGGCTGGCGGCGTCGCCCCGAAAGTGTCCGAAGCGACCACCCAGCCCGCCAGCCGCCAACAGGTACCCGGCGCCGTTGATCAGCAGGGTCCGAATCAGTTCGAAGCATTGCTTGATGTCGGTCACGAACGCATCGGGCGCCAAGCCGGCGAGGTGGATCAGGCCGTCGACGCGCCCAAAGCTGGCGGGCACCTTCTCACCGAGGGTGATGATGCGCACCTCGGCACCGTGGCGCACCAGGCGATCGCCCAAAATCGGGGCCAGGCCCAGGGTGTCGTCGGTGATCAGGAAATGCTTGCCGTCGAGGCGGTGATCTCCCTGAACCACTTCCGGCACTTCGTCGACCGCGAGCAGGTAGCGCGACATTTCGGCCCGTGTCGCCGCATCGCGCATCGCCGATGACGGAATGGGTCCTTCGAGCGAACCGGAATGTGGCTCGCCGGCATCGCCGGTGTCTTGGCCCGCGCGTTCCTCGAGCCAGCCCACCATCGCGCCCAAGGTCTTCATGGAGGCCAGGACCTCCATCATCGAGTCGCGCCGGCCTTCGCCGACCTTGCCGAAGCCCAGTTGCTCCGCCAGTTCGCCGACGATCTCCAAACGCTTGATCGAGTCGATCGAGAGATCCGCTTCCAAGTCCAAGTTGAGGTCCAACACGTCCTCGGGGTATCCCGTCCGTTTGCTGACGATACGCAACACCAGCGTCGCGACGCAGCGTGTCTTTTCCGGTGGTGCGACCTGCTCCGCCTGTTCCGCCACGGGCTCCGCCGCGGGAACCCGGTCCAGCAGCCAGTCGAGCATCGCCTGGAGGGTTCGTTTGGCCGCGAGCTGCTCCATCAGGGCGTCCTGATCCGCTTCGAACTGGCCCGAGAGGCCGAGCCGGCGCGTCAGTTCGCCGATGATCTCGATGCGCTTGATGGAATCGATCGAGAGGTCCGCTTCCAGGTCCAACCCCAGGTCCAGCATGTCCTCGGGATAACCGGTGCGCTCGGCGACGATCGTCAACAGGGTCGCCTTGGTGTCCAAGCTCGGCGCCATCGCCTTTGCGAGGTTCGCCTTCGCGAGGTTCGCCTTCGCGAGGTTCGCCTCTGCGTCAGGCAGCGCCGGTGCGCCAAACTCGGCTTCGGCGGAGATCATCGCCGCACTGGGCAGTGCCGGGGCGGGCGTGGCGCCCAGGTAACCCAGCATCACTTCGCGTCCGGCGTGAACCAGGTCGCGCACGCTTTGGAGGTAAGCGTGCACGACCTGGTCACGTTCGGACGGATGCGCCGGTACCGGCGCTTGGCCCGAAGTGCCGAGGGACAGTGGGTGGGACAATATTTGAAGACCGTTGACGGGAAGAGGGCCGTCCTTGGGGCGCGCCACCATGCCGTCGACCCACCAAACGGAGCGCGGCAGGTGTGCCGGTCCCTGACTCAGGTCCAAGACTTCGGCACCGCGTTCCTCGAGCACCGGCTCGATCCGCACGGGATGGCCCAAAACCGCCAATTGGCCAAGCGTGCGCAAAAGCTGCGGAAGTCCGGGCTCGCCGAGTCGATGGGTGGCCAGACAACGGTGGGGTTTTCCTTCGAGGATCCGGCCAACCAACCCGGTGAGCACCGAACCGGGACCGACTTCCACGAACAGGCGTGCACCGGCTCGGTACATCCGCTCGATTTGCTCCTGGAAACGAACCGGGCTGACCAGGTGACGCGCCAGCAGGTCCACGATGGCCGCGGGGTTTTCGGGATAGGGCCGGGCGGTGGCGTTGGCGTAGACCGGAAACCGCGGCGCGGCAAACGCCCGTTCGAGGCAGGCATTGGCGAACGCGGTTTCGGCTCGGGCGATCAGCGGACTGTGAAAGGCGCAGGCTACCGGAATTCGCTTGACCGTGTAACCGTGGTCTTCCAGCAGGACCCGGGCGCGGTCCACCGCGTCGGTCGCCCCCGAGATGACGGTTTGGTTCGGAGCATTCTGGTTCGCGAGCGCGATGCCCTCCAGGTCGTCGAGAAGATTTTCGAGTTCGGCCCGACCGGCGACCACGGCAGCCATGGTGCCGGGATCGGATGGGGCCGCATCCAGGATGCAGGCGGCCCTCTGGGCGCTGAGGGTCAACAGGTCGGCGCGCGACAGGGCATCGGCAACGGTGAGCGCCACCAACTCGCCGTAGCTGTGACCGCCCGCCATCTGGGGTTCCACACCGAATTTTCGAAGTAGATCGGCCATCGCCAGGCCGGTCATGCCCAGGACCGGTTGCGCCACGCGGGTGTCGGTGACGGCCGCCTGCTGGGCGGCACGCCGCTCCGAATCGTAGGCGGCAGGTGGGAACAACAGGTCCACCCATCGGGCGCCTTGTTCCAGGATCCCGTTCAATTCGGGAAAGGTGACGAACAGATCGCGCAGCATGTCCGGGCGCTGAGTGCCCTGACCCGGGAACAGGTAGGCGATCGGCTTCGGTCCGGCAACGCCATCCGTCGCGGCGTCCGTTTCGGCCTCGAAACGATTGACGTCCGGCTCCGCGCGCAACGCCTTGCCCAGGGCTTGGCGCAAATCGTTCAGGTCCTCGGCCAGGAACGCCACTTGGACCGGTCCCTCGCCAGAGCATGCGGCGGTCAGCGCCAAATCGCGCAGGCGAAGCGGCACATCACCCTCGAGAAATGCGGCCAAGGTCCGCATGTGGCGCAGCGCGACCTGACGATCGCCGCCCCGAAACAGGAACAGTTCCACCGGCCACTGGCCGCCCACCTCGGGTTGGCGACCAGCTTCGGGTGCCTGGGAAAGTACCGCGTGGAAGTTGGTACCGCCGAAGCCGAATGCGCTGACCGCCGCGCGGCGACGCTCACCGGGCCATGGGCCCGCGGCGTTCGCCAGCACGAAAGGACTGGCGCCCACGCCGTAGCCGGGATTGGGTTCGCGAATGTGCAGGGTCGGCGGCAGCACGCGATGGTACAGGGATTTGGCGCATTTGATCAGACCCGCGAGGCCGGCCGCGCATTTGGTGTGACCGATTTGGCTCTTGACCGAACCCAGGGCGCAGCTCCGCGGAAGGGCGCCGCCGTCACCGAACACTTCGTGCAGGGCCTGCAGCTCGGTGCGATCGCCCACGACGGTGCCGGTGCCGTGGGCTTCCATCAACCCCACTTCGCCGGGCAGAATGCCCGACATGCGGTAGGCTCGGGCCAGGGTGCGCGTCTGGCCCTCCTTGCGCGGCGCGGTCAGGCCCAGGCTCTTGCCGTCACTCGCGCCGGCGATGCCGTCCAGTACGGCGTAGATTCGATCGCCGTCCGCCTGGGCGTCCGCAAGGCGCTTCAGCACCACAACCGCCACGCCTTCGCCCAGCACGATACCGTCGGCCCCGCTGTCGAAGGAACGGCAAGCCCCTTTGCGGGACAAGGCCTGAACGCTGGCGAACATCAAATAATCGTTGATGCCGTTGTGGAGATCGGCCCCGCCGACGAGCACCATGTCACTGGTGCCGCTCATCAGTTCCTTGGCGGCCAGTTCCACCGCGGCCAGCGAGCTGGCACAGGCCGCGTCGACGGTGTAGTTCACCCCGCCCAGATCCAGGCGATTGGCGATACGTCCGGCGATCACGTTGGCCAGGACCCCGGGAAAAGAATCTTCGCTGAGTTTCGGCAATGCGGCATCCAACTCGGGTGGGATCTCGCCGAGGTAGTGCTTGAACAGGTTGCGGAACCCGTAACCGGCCGAAAGGTCGGTGCCCGATTCGGCGCCGAAAATGACCGAGGTCCGTTCTCGATCGAATGTGCGTTCGGCATAACCCGCATCGGCCAGGGCGCGACGCGCCACTTCCAGGGCCAGCAACTGCACCGGTTCGATGGCCGCCAGCGATTGCGGCGGAATGCCGTAGACCAGGGGGTCGAACGGAATCGGATCGATGAAGCCTCCCCACTTGCAGCCGGTCTTGCCGTCACTGCCGGTACCCTGTGGGTCGTAGTACTGGTCGACCCGCCAGCGGGTCTCGGGCACTTCGGTCACCGCGTCTCGGCCGTTCACGATGTTGGCCCAGTAACTCTCCAGGTCGGACGCGCCGGGGAACACGCATTCCATGCCCACGATGGCCAATTGCATTCCATCCGAGGCGGGTACCTCGATGAGCTCATCGTCGATCTTCTCCAGCAGGCGGGTGCCGTCCTCGCTGACCCGACGGTGCAGTTCCGCCATCGACAGCGTGCCGCGCTGCATGGCCGCGACCTGGCCGATCATGTACATGCCCTCGGATCGCCTGCGTTGCACGTCCACCGAGATCAGGTCGTCGCCACGGCGTTCGATGCCCTTGGCCGCCAAGCGGAGGCGACCCACATTCAGGTTTTCCAGGGCCTGCCAGATTTCCTGGGCGTCCTTGTCCGCCTCCCGCAGGCAGGCCTTCTCCTGCTCGAAAGCCGTCACGTAAGGCGTGTCCAGACAGCGCGTCGTATGGCCCGGCGCGGTTTCCAGAAGGACGGTTCGCTCGCCATCGAGCACTTCGCGCTGGTAATCGGCCAGGACCGCACCACTGGCCACCGCTTCGTAGGTCGCGATGTAGGCCGATCCCATCAGCACGCCGACGGCGGCGCCACGGGCGGCGAGCGGCGCGGCCAGTGCGGCGACCATCGAGGCCGAGCGCGCATCGTGAATGCCACCGGCGAACAGGACACTCAACTCTTCGGGCCGCGGAAAGGCGAGCAGCCGCTCCACCTGCTGATCCCAGAGGCCGAAACTGGAACGGGGCCCCACATGGCCGCCGCACTCGCGACCCTCGAACACGAACCGGCGTGCGCCGTCCTCGAGAAACATGTCCAGCAAGCCTGGAGCGGGCACGTGCAGATAGGTCCGAATCCCGGCCTCCTCGAAGGGACGCGCCTGGGAGGGCCGCCCACCGGCGATCAGCACCGCTGCCGGTCGGGTTTCCAGAATCAAGCGCTTATGGATGTCGCGCAAGGCCGCGGGCGCAAATCCGAGAATGCCCACACCCCAAGGTTTCTCGCCCAAAAGCTCGCGGGTCTCCAACAGAAGGTCGCGCGCCTGGGTCTCCCCCAACAGAGAGAGCGCCAGGAAGGGCAGTGCGCCCGCTTCGGCGACCGCGGCCGCAAACGGCGCCGTGTCGCTCACGCGGGTCATGGGTCCCTGCACAATCGGGAACCGGGTGCCCTGCGCTCGTGCGAAGGGGCTTCCCGGCGCCAGGGAACGCAGGGCGCGCGCCTGGCGCAAATGACCGCGAATCCCCTGCTGAAACCCATGAACCAGGTGATCCACGGTTCGGTAGGTCGCGGCGAGCGTTTTCGCCAGGCCGGCTTCCTCACCGATGGGGGCGAATTGGGTTTTCGGATCTTCCCATCCCAACCGGTCGCGAATCTGCTCGGGCTCGAGTTGCGCGGGATCCACCTCGGACAGGCCGGCCTTCGCCAGAACGCGGTACCCACCGTACACGCGGGTTTCACCACCATCCAGGGTTTGCAGCAGCTCGCGCGCCGATGGCGGCAAACTCGATTCGCGCAGAAGGCTCAACTGGGTGTCGAGCACCACCCCGGCGGCACCGGCGGCGACGGCCGCGGCGGCGCTGTGACGGCCGATGCCACCCTGAGCATAAATCGGAACCCGATGGATTTCCGCAAGCAGGCGCTGCAAGAGAATGAAGCAACTTTCGTCGCCCACCGAACCGCCGCTCTCGTTGCCCTTGGCGATCAAACCGCAGGCGCCGCGTGCCACGGCCTGACGCGCTTCGGCCAGGCTCTTGACCTGAACCAGGGTGCGGTGGGTGAACATGAAGGGTTCCCAATTGCAGGTCACATCGGCCACGACCCATTGCCAGTTGCGGGCGTGTTGCGGCAGGGGTGGGTTCAGGCCGGGCGAAAGGCGAATCCCGAAGGGGGCGGTGGACTTTCGCGCCATCTCCTCGAGGTGGCGGGGCGCGTTATCCGGATCGCGCCCGAGATCGAGAACCGCCAAAGCGGGTGTGTCGTTGAGGGCCAGGGCCAGACGGAGATCCGGTACATGAAGTGGCGTCATCCCGATCAACGAATAGTTGAACTTTTCCCAGCCAGTATTACTATGTTTTTTCATTTCTTCAAAGGCGATATCTGATTTTTTGGACATCTCTCAGTCTCCTCGAAAGGCACAGGCAGCCCAACCGGATCGACCCATTGCATGTGCTTCGTAAATCATTCACGAAAAACACGCACAATGAGATTACTTCGAGTATCACAAGCCAATGATACTGAACCCGGTATGATTCGAACTGCCTTTTACCGTAGAATTGACGGCGAGCATATAATGTGATTGAACTATTCGTTCACAAAAAGATAAATGGAAGATGGAAGGCGCCGAAGCAAGCCGAGACATCGCGTTCGCGCAACGGCCTCGGCGTGAGCCACGATACAGCTCTGGTTTGTCGGTTGTGAGGCATGCTGAGTGGGACACGCCAAGCGAGGCGCGCTGAGCGCGTCACGCCATACGAGGTGAGGAAGATCCGCGAAGGTCCACGAGGTCATCGACAAAGGAAGAAGACGCGCGGAGGTGGGCAGATCACACCGTCGGCCGCAATCCCGGCAAAAGCCATGGACATCAGACTTGGACGCGGCCGGATGGGTCCTTGTCGCGCGGGTGGGTTCAACCCCTCGGCGCGACGCGTGACGATTTCACGCTCGTAGTGCCGGCGTATGTAAGTACCGCAGTGGAACCAGATCGAGTGGGTCGCACGCGTTGACGACTGGCCGCGCGAACGCTCGTGAACTCGCCGCCTGGGCGCACGGATCCAGCCGGTGTCGAACGGGAAAAAAAGGCGGCCGGGTGATCAGGAGAATGAGTCGGCTCAACAGTAAAGACGCGACAGCGAACGGTCGCTGGAGGCCGGGAAGTCCCTGCGGATGGACGTATCCAAAACTGGATCGAGAAAACGATCGCCGTTCCGGTGCGGCCAAGAGTTTCCGGACGACGACAAACATGATGCGGGACATGGTTGCGAAAAGGACAAGCGACAAACGGTGACGAAACATCATAATATCCCCTCAATGGAACCGAGTTTCCTGATAAAGCAAGAAGATGGGGCCAAAGGAAACAAAAAGGGATAGAAGCGATAGAAGGGAATGGCGCTATATGCTGATACGCAATGAATGAATAGGCGGAAGACGTGACTTGGAAGTGAATCAAAAGAATGCAAGTGATGCGATATGGATAGAACCGAATCAAGGACAACTTGTATTTTAGTTGTTGACCAGAAAGTTCAGCAAAAGACTTTCCAAAGAGAAGCACGTCTTGATTCGTATTTTCCGGATTCCCACGAAACTTTTCAAATCAAATTGTCGCGAACCGTAGAAATCCTGCAGCGAGATACCGTCGATGTCGCGAATGGTGGGAAAACGGCGCATGAACGGTAGCCCCGAGCTGTAAGATGGCGAATGTTCCGACACTGTGTTCAAATTATTTCCGGATCAAAACAAATTAACTTCAGCCCATTCATCCACGACAACCGTATCGCTCCCCGAAAATCATTTGTTTTACTCAGATGTCAAGTACCTGTCGCAACTCGAGCCCCTGCTCACGGGAAACGGATTGCCTGCACGCAGATCCAGGCGATGGATAGCCCACAAATTTGCTGATTCGTCATCAATACGGCGCCCCATCTCATTGCGAAAAATAATGATCAATGCGAAAATTCATTAAAACCATCTCTTTTGTCCGTTCCAATCACGCCGAGCGGTTCAAAGCCCTTCCATATGAAGTAGGCACCTCATGTCACCGACCGAAATCCTGGATCGATATCACCAGTGCAGTGGCCGCACCAGCGACGTGTTTCCATTTTGGCTCCATGCTTCGGGCCAGTGCTCTTACGAGATGTTGGTCAACCGAACGTCCGAAGCACACACCGGCGACGCCCGCATATTGGACTTGGCCTGTGGCGACGGCTATTTCCTGAACCTACTCTGGGAAAAGGGCTTTCACCATCTGACCGGGTCCGACCGCAGTGGTGCGGAACTGGAGGCGGCGCGGGAGCGGCTGACATCGGCGGTACGCTTGGACCGCGCCGACGCCCATCGGCAGCCCTACGACGATCGCTCGTTCGACCTGGTCACCTGCCACATGGCGTTGATGCTCATGAAACCGCTGGCGCCCGTTTTGACGGAAATTGCCCGCATTCTGAAAAGCGGAGGACGGCTCATCGCCCTCGTCCCCAGGCCACTACTGGATCCGGTGATGGATTGCTATCGCGAGGCATTGCAGACGGTTTGCGCCGAAACCGGCCTAAAACCCCTTCAGTTGGGCGATCCCCAATTGTCCCGACGCAACGCCGCGACGCGGCTGCTGGAGGCGTGCGGCCTGGGTGGCGAAGTGAGGCTCGAAGACCTGGTCGTTCAGAGGTCGGGCTCCGTGGAAGCGCTATGGAATGCCATGGCAGCCTCCTACGACGTGTTCCGGCTGCCGACCACGGCCCGCACGCGATTGCGCCAACGGGTATCGGCCAAGTGGCGCACCTTGTCGTCCGACGGTGATTCCCTGACCTGTCGCATGGGTCTGCGCCTGATCACCGCCGTCCGAATGGAAGGGCGAGACCCGAGCCCGCAATGATTGCGTTCAAGGCGTTCGAAGTCCATCGCACCCTTTTCCAGGGAAGGAACTCGATCGTGGTGAGCGCCTCGTGCAAAGCGACCCGGAAACCGGTGATCCTCAAGATCCTTCGTGAGAATCGAGCCTCCCCCGAGCGGATCGCGCGTTTCCACTTCGAATTCGAACTCACGCGCGAGCTGTTCTCAGACAGGGTCATCGAGGCCCAATCCCTGGAACACGACCGGCACTACTGGTTCCTGGTGTTGGAGAACTTTGGCGGAAGCTCGCTCGATCAGCTCGCCCTGGCCGGCGGTCTCTCGATCGGGGACTTTCTCGACTTGGCCCTGAAGATGGTAGACGCATTGGCCTTCATTCACAGCCGAGGTGTCGTCCACAAAGACGTCAACCCCGCAAACGTGGTCCTCAATCGCGACACCGGCGCCCTCAAGTTCATCGACTTCGGGATTTCCACCCGCTTGGCATTCGAGCAGGCCTCCTTCGACAACGTGCATCGATTGGAAGGCACGCCGGCCTACTTTTCACCCGAGCAAACGGGTCGCGTCGCCATCGGCCTCGACTACCGCAGCGATTACTATTCGCTGGGGGTGACGTTCTACCATCTACTCGCGGGAAGACTTCCCTTCACCGACGGAGACATGGCCGCCCTCGTGCACGCCCACCTGGCCCGCGACCCGGAACCGTTGCACCTCCTGAATACCTCGACGCCCGCCATCCTGGCAAGCATCGTGGCCAAGCTGATGGCCAAGGACCCGACCCACCGTTACCAATCGGCGGCGGGTCTGCGCACCGACCTTCTGCGGTGCCGCCGTTCCTGGAAATCGAAGGGCGTGATCGAACCCTTCCCCCTGGGCGAGCGCGACCTGCCTATCCGATTCCAAATTTCGACGCGCCTCTACGGCCGCGAACGAGAGCTGGCACGGTTGCAATCGGCCCTGGAGGGCGTGGAGGCCCGGGAAGCCGACCTGTTGTCGATCCCCGGCTACTCGGGGGTCGGCAAGACATCCCTCGTTCGGGCGTTGTACCGACCGCTCACCGAAAAACGCGGCCTGTTCGTCTCCGGCAAATTCGAGCAATTGAGCCGAAGTCGACCCTACCATTCGCTGATTCAGGCATTTCGCGGCATGCTGAATCACTTGCTGGCCGAACCGGAACCCGTACTCCATCGATGGCGCCAACGGTTCCGGACGGCCTTGGATCCCAACGGCATCCTGCTCACGGAGGTCCTCCCCGAGCTGAAGCGGCTGACGGGCGCATTTGCGCCCGTGGAAGAACTGGAACCGGGGAAGGCGCAGGCACGCTTCAACCTCACGCTGCGACGATTCCTCGAAACGTTCCTGGCGCAGGGCCGCCCCTTGGTCGTGTTCCTGGACGACGTGCAATGGGTCGACGGGGGTTCGTTGGACTTCCTGGAAAACCTGCTGACGTACAGCCCGCCCAAAGGGCTGTTGTTCATCGGCGCCTATCGAGACAACGAGGTGGACGGCACCCATCCATTGACCCTGTTCATGGATCGCCTGAACCGCGCGGGCAAGGCCTTGGAGCATATCGCCTTGCAACCGCTGACCCTGCGCGACACGGCTGAACTGATCGGCGACAGCCTGCACCGATCCGAGGACGAGGTGGGCGACCTGGCCGCAACCGCCCACGCCCGAACCGGCGGCAATCCCTTCTTTCTGAAAGCGGTTCTCAAGGACCTGCACGACCAAAAAGCGATCTACCTGTCCCGTGACAAGACCCGCTGGATGTGGGACACCCAGGCCGCCATCGCCAAAGACATCACGCCCAACGTACTGGCACTGGTGGAGAAAGAGTTGCTTCGCCTGCCGGGAGATGGTCGCGAGGCCCTTCGCTGCGCGGCCTATTTGGGTCACCGCTTCGAACTTCGGATCCTTGCCGCGATCCTCGATGTCCCACGGGGCGTTGCACTGGACCGGCTCTGGCCCGCACTGAACAAGGGACTGATTCTTCCCCTCGACGATGGCTACAAGCTCGTCGGTCGCCGCGGCGACAGCTCGGCCCCCGATCGAACCATCTCCTTCAAGTTCGCGCATGACCGCATTCAACAAACGGCGTACGACCTGGTTCCCGAACCGTCTCGAGCGGAACTGCACTGGCGAATCGGGCAATACCTGCGCAAGGAAGAGGGTTTGACCGGATCGGCTTTTTTCGAAATGGTCGATCAACTCAACCTCGGCGATGGGGCAGCGCGGCGCGACGAGCGCATCCTCCTTGCGAAACTCAACTTGGATGCAAGCCGCCAAGCCAGGGCGGCCGCGGCTTTCGAGCCGATGTACCGCTATGCAGTCCAAGGCCTGCGGCTCCTGGACCAACGAACGGACCGCGCTCAGCCAGGCCGATCCTTGGCATCGTTGCCGCCAGAGGAGCAGGTCACGGCCCAGCTCCTGTACGGCGAAGCGGTGGAGGCCGCATTTCTGAGTGGGCTTTTCGACCGGCTCCCCGATCTGGTGGAGGCACTGCTCGGCCGGGTCGACGACCCCTCGGTCCGCCTCAAAGCCCACGAGACGCTGGTCCAGTATTACCGAACCCAAGGCGATCACCGCACGGCACTCGAATACGGCAGCCGGATCCTGGCGGAGCTGGGCGTGACGCTGCCGACCGAGCCCGACGCCGGTTACCTGCGACAACGCTTGAAACGCATCGAGGATCTCCTGATCGATCGGCCCATCGCACACCTGGCCGAGCTGCCCCAGATGACCGACCCGACCAAACTGGCCGCGATGCGCATTCTCGACCAGCTCATCCTGTGCATGGGCTCGCTTTCCACCGATTTGTATCCCTATGCGCCGGTCAACCAGGTGCTGCTCTCCATCGAACACGGCAATACCGACACATCGATCAACGCCTACTGCTTTTACGGCTGCTTCGTATGTGCCGCGACCGGGGATTACCAGGCGGCTTACGCATTCTACAAACTCTCGATGGCCCTGATCGACAAGCTGGGCGCTCGCCGGCACGAGCCCAGTGTCGCCAATCAGGCCGGTCTCTTCATTCGCCCGTTCAAGGAGCCGATCCCCGCCATCGCAGCCGATTTGGAGGGCCAATACGAGCGCGGCCTGCAGCACGGCGACATACATATCAGCGTCAACTCCTTCAACACCCAGGGGGCGGTCTTGTTTGCCGGCGGCCGCAACCTGGATCGCGTGGTCCAGGTGTTCTCCAAAAGCGAAGAGATCCTGCGCCGCTGGAAGAACGACTTCTTTTTGGAGTGGCAGAATTTCAACATGCAGGTCGCAGTCAATCTGCAGCGGGCCTGTGCCGAACCCTGGCGGCTCAGGGGGCCCTTTTTCGACGAACAGGCCTACCACCAACGCCCCGACACTCAAAAGAACCACATCACCCTACTCCTGGCGAGTGCCTTCGGAACCATGCTCCGCTTCCTGTTCGGCCGGTTCGACGCGGCTGCCGCCACCGCCCTACCCCACGCCGATACCCACATCGTCGGGGTCGGCATCGCCGCGACGGTGCTCGCCACCTTCCGCGCGCTCGCCCACCTGGCACTCTGGCCGAACGCGGCACCCGATCGACGCGAAAGCCTTTGGGCAGCCATCACCGACGATTTGGAACGGCTTCGGCGCTGGGCCGAGTCCTGCCCGGGTAACTTCGCGGCCTCGGTCCACTTGATCGAAGCCGAACGGGCACGCGTGCTCGGCCGGGATCGGGAAGCGGGCGAGGCGTACGACGCGGCCATCGAATGCGCTCGAGCGAGCGGCAATTTGCTGCACGAGACGCTCGCCTTCGAACTGGCGGCCCGCTATCACCTTCAAAAAGGCCGGGAGCGTCAAGCGGCCTATCATCTGCGCGATGCCCATTACGCCTGCCATCGGTGGGGAGCCCGATCCAAAATTCGCCACCTCGAAGCCACCTATCCCCATTTGCTGGAGGCCCCTACGCCCCATCTCCACACGTCCGACCACACCACCGTCGACATCACCGGCCAGCAGGATTCCGCCCTGCTGGACCTCACCGCCATGGCCGAGGCCGCCCACGCCATTTCCGGGGAATTGGCGTTCGACCGGCTCCTGCCCCAGTCGCTGAAAACCCTGGTGGCACACGCGGGGGCGCAACGGGGCTCCCTGATTCTTCGCGACAACGACGCACCGGTATTGCGGGCATCCTTCGAAGCCGACACCCGAAACGGGTCGCGGTTGGACAGGGCGGCCATCGAACATTGTGGGGAAAGGATGCCCGTTACTTGGGTCCGGTTCGTTTGGAACACCGGCCAAACGCTGACCTCGGAACACCGGCAGGATCGAGACACGCCTTTGGACGGCGATCCCTACGTGGTGCGGGTCGCCCCAAAATCACTGTTGGTGACCCCGATCCTGCTCCAGGAGCGCATCATCGGGATCCTCCATCTGGAGCACCGAACCTGCGCCGGCTTGTTCACGCTCCCGCGTTTGAAAGTCATTCGCCTGCTTTGCGCTCAGGCGGCCATTTCCATCGAGCACGCCAATCTCTACCGCGACATGGAACAACGGGTTTTCGAACGAACCGAAGCGCTCGAAGGCGCCTTGGACCGGCTCGAGGCCCAACATCTGGACCTCAAACGAGTGCAGGGTCACCTGGTCCATCACGAGAAAATGTCGTCGCTGCGGCCCTTGACCGCCGGGATCGCCCACGAAATCAACAATCCCACCTGCATCGTGGACACGGTCAACCAGAACCTGATTCGCGACATGGGCAAATTCAGGGGCGAACTCCTGGAGATGGCCGGTGAAGATGCCCCGGCCGAGATTCTCGATTTCCTGAAGAGACGGCTGGACGGTTTTGTGGCCGGCCTCGCCAAGATCGACAATGGTGCCCGGCGCATCCGGAACCTGGTCGAGGACCTCAAGACCTTCACGCACCACGACGAGGCCGAGGAGAAGCGGGTGGAGCTCGTCTCGGGGTTGCGCGCGACCGTGAACCTGGTTCGCTCCACCTTGGGACCGAACATTCGGCTCGAGTGCCGATTCGATGCGAACCCCGTCCTCGAATGCCGGCCGGGTCAGTTGGATCAGGTGTACCTGAACTTGTTGATGAACGCCCAGCAGGCGCTGGCAAGGCGTTGGGGCTCCCAGCCGGACGGCACGCTCGTCATCGCCACCCGGATGGACCGCGACGAGGTCCACATCCGTTTCGAAGACAATGGTTGCGGGATGGACCCGCACACCCGGGCGCGCATATTCGATCCCTTTTTCACCACCCGGCCGGTGGGCAAGGGTACGGGACTGGGATTGACGATCGCCTACGGCATCGTTTCCGAACATGGCGGACGGATCGAGGTAGACTCCATCGAAGACGAGGGGACCACGATCACCGTGGTTCTGCCCCTGAGGGCGAAGCAGGGGCCGGCACCGGAATCCTCGCCAGAGTGAGGGTTTCCGCAACCCTCTCCCCTCAACCCGGGCCGTTTTCTTGCGGTAGAGGGTCCTCGTCAAAATAATCGTCGGGTCCGGGATCGAACGTGTAGCATCGCGCGGTGGCAACGACGTAATCCTGGAGCGACAGGGTGCGATTCGTGGCTTCTCGGCCACCACCCAAGGACGTCTCGAACGGCGACGGCCCGGAGCATAGGGTTCTTTCTGCGGGTGATTCAGGCATTTCGTTCCTCACGTCGTGGGTTTTCGGCAAGGGCCAGGAGATGGCCCGGGCAGCGCGTCGGCAGTCGGCAGCCGACGTTTCGCGGGCATTTCATTTTTGAATCTGTTCGATCGTCCGCTCCGAGAAGTTCCCCGTCGTGACGAGGGTCTTGAAAAAGGGTCCCACATCCTTTGGCTCGTCAAACACCGGCTGCGTGCCCATGCCCAAGGCACAGCGAATCTCGCGGGACTCCTTCTCCAGTTGACACCGCAATGCTCGGTCATCTCGAACAAGCTGCGCCAGGGCATCGAGCAACGTCGCGAAGATGGTCAGGCCCATGGCGAACTTGGGAAGTAGCGACCAGGATTTGTTTTTGGACCGATCGCGGCAGAGCACCGGTTCGACGCCCGGCAAGAAGACCCTTTGATAAATACCCGAGATGAAATCGTCGAGGGGATCGGGCCCAAACGCGGGCCTGAGAAGCACCTTCTCGAATGGGGGGATCGACAGCGGCAAGGGCACCCATTCGACCATGGTGTGCAGGACGGTGTCGGATCCGACATCGTTCATGACGCCATGATCTCTCGCCTCGAACACGATGAAAGCCAGATAGCTGTATAGGGTGGCCTGCACCAGGTGAGGAATGAAGAACGTGTCGAAGACTTCATTGAGTGCGAGTCCCGCATAACCCCAAGCGTGCCGGTAGCGCCGATGCCAAAGCAACATTTGCGACATCGCCAGACTGGAACTGTTGTAGAAGGCCCCCGCTTCGAACACCTGTTCGAGCATCTTTCGCTTCTGCACGAAGGCGGTCAGCATTTGGGCGATGAAAACCTGGAGATCCTCCTCGAACTGTCGTGAATCTCGAGTGGTGAAGGATTTCAGGAATTGGACGCCAGCCAGGTAGGCCAGCCCCCAGGGATAGAATGCACCGCAATATTTCAGGGCCCGCTCACTTTTGCTGAGAGCGGTTGACAATCTCTGTTCCGGTATCTCTGATCCGGAACTGCCGAACAGGAACGCTCTCATATTGACGATGCAGGCCGCCAGGTGGGCATTGGCCCAGATGTAATCGGGGCGAATCGCCACCGCCCGTTCCAACAGCGCCAAACTCCCTTTATAGTAAACAACCCGCATTTTGGCCGCCCCGGTCAAATCCGAGGGAGAAAACCAACTGTTGGCGATGATTCTGAGATATTCGCCAAAATGGGCCAGCGACCATGCGTCGTCCGGCTTCGCGGATACCGCTTGACAGACAAAGTCGATGTACTCTCGGGCAAAGTCCCAAACGGCTTCCGAGTAGACCATGGTTTCGGTATTGGGCAAGAACTGAAACGCTTTCAACACGACCTGCAAACCGGCATTCCCTATATGTGCCGCCAACCATCGATAACGTGCCGGTGCTGGCCTGATTAAGGTTTCGTCGCCTCCCGGCAGGACCAGGAACATGGGGTTTGGTGGCATCCCCAGATTCATCGCGATTTGTATGGCGGGAGGGATCCGAGATTTGATCCGATCTTCCCGATCGTCGTCCTCCTTCAATGCAGGAACGGGCTTCAATGGAGGAACGGGAAGGATTACGAGTGCGAAGCGATCCGGGGATCCTGCCTTGAAAACCGCGATGGGGTGCATGGCTGGATCGGTAATGTCGGGCGCCACCGCCGCGATGAGCGGAACCAGCGGGGTCGGCATCTCCGTGTAGCCCTGTTTCCGGGTACTGTCTACCAGATCGAGCCAAAGACAATCGGTGACCTGCGCTTCTACCCAATACTCTCCTGCGGAGGTGAAGTACTCCTCCATGATTTGTTGATAGCTCAGGAGCGCATTTTGCCACAGTTGATTCTTCTCGTAATTGATGCCTATTTGGAATTTATCCAACAAATTCGGCGAAGCGGAGTTACCAAAAGCTGCCTGACACGGATTCATGACATCGGTTCCTTTCGATCCATATCTGAAACAGGTCGCATAGGGCAAGCGGAGGCTACATCAAAGGGTCTGAGAGAATCGAGCCGCCATCGAGTTTTTTCCGTAAAATCCAAAACTCACACAAGCTATGAATGATCAAATCATGTTGATGAAATTATCAAACTGGAAAAATCATTACTTAGCACAATCATTCATTTTTGCACAAGAAATTATTTGACCTTCAATCGGATCTCTCGCGAATGCAAGAATAAGCTGAATCAGGCCCAGCACAGGCCTTGTCTCGTCTCATCCACAAAACCGGCGCCTCCGCCTCGGTGGGTGATTCGTTCCAACGGGTGCCTTCCAATTGGCGGTTTCGATTTGGAGGTGGCTCCAGAATCCCCGCTCGCAGCGGTGTTTTGGGCCAGGTCCGTTCCCGGATCACGCCGACAGGAGTTCCACATGCCCCCAACGCGGGAGAATCCCACACCGGTTGCCGCCTCCGAAATCCAGCGTTCGAGAAAACCCGAAGAAACCCTCCGCTGGATTTCGCCCCACTTGAAAGCCGTGGGCATCACCCGCGTAGCCGATCTGACTCGGTTGGATTCATGGTTGGGGTTTCACGTTTTTTGTGCGGTTCGCCCCCGCGGCGTGCTCCTACAGAGCACCACCGGCAAGGGAACGACGGCGCCAGCCGCGACCGTTTCGGCCTTGATGGAGGCGACCGAGCAGTTCCACGCCGAAAGCGCCGATCACCGACGGTTTCGCAAGCCGAATTCGATCCCGCGAGGGGCCGCTCGATGGCGGTCCCCCGCTTCCGGCAAGGGGCCCCGCTTTATGGCCGGTAGCGCCGAACGCGAGATCCATCCCTGGGTCGCGGGTGAAAACCTGCACGACGGGGAGCGGCTGTGGTTGCCCGCCTCGCTCGCCTGGTTTCTGGAACCGACCCTAGTGCGAACCCACACCAACGGGCTCGCCGCTGGGAACGATCGGCCGGAGGCGACCTTGCACGGACTCTACGAATTGCTGGAACGAGACGCGGTTTCCCGGTTGACGGACGGATACAGGATCCATTTCGGGGACAGGTGCCGCGCGATCGATCCGACGACGATCGAGACACCCTGGCTGGCAACCATCCGCGATGCGATACGAGAAGCGGAGGTGAAGCTCATCCTGCTGCGGGTGCAGAGCATCGTTCCCGTCCACACGTGCTGGGCGGTCTTGTTGGATCGACGGCCACACCATCGCGTGACCGCCTTCCAGGCCGGTTACGGCACCCACACTTCGCTCGAGGTTGCGGCGGCGCGAGCGATCGGTGAAGCGGTACAGGCGCGCTTGACGGCCATCCACGGCGCCCGTGACGATTTGCCCGACCAAGCGGTCTTCAGCGATCGTGACGCGGCGTGGAAAGGCCCGGCCTACCGCTTCTTCGAGGCACTGCGGCCGGATATCGACTGGCACCAGGCCACCCGACTTTCCACGGGGCCCGATTCACACTCATCGGACCGGGTATTGGCCTGGATGCTGGACGCCCTCGCCGCAGCCGGCCACGACAAGATATACAGAATCGAGTTGACCCGACCGGAAATCGGCGTCCCGGTGGTGAAAATGATCGCCCCGAGCCTGCGATACCGCCGTTCCCTGTTCTGACCGAGTCGGCCTTGGACCGCGAATGCTTGCTACCTCAGGTTTTCCGTCCCGAAAAGGTGGGATGCAGCCTCTTGAAGAGCCAGAGTTTGGCGGCGGCCCATTCCTCCTTGACGGTGGTTTTCGAGATCTCGAGGATTTCGGCCGTTTCCAAGATGTTCAAACCCAGGATATAACGCAGGGTCACCACTTGGGCGCGGCGTGGATTCCCTCGTTCCAATTCGCTGAGTGCCGTGTCGATCGAAAGCAACAGGGCCGGGTCCACGTGGTGGTGACCCGAGGATTCCGAACGGAGATCGAGGAAATCGTCATCCAGGGAGACCGTGCCCTTCCCGCGTTTTTGGGCGGTCTTGGCGCGAATGTGGTCGACGATGAGATCGCGGATGATTCTACTCGCGAACCAAAAGAACTGCTGCCGATTCAAGAAGGACAGGTCCCTTTTTTTCACCAGCTTGAGATAGGCCTCGTTGACGAGTAAGGTCGGCTGAAGCATGTCGCCCCGCATCGAGAACCCGCTCAAATGACGCCGAGCCTCCCCATGGAGGTAGTCGTAGAGCTGGCCCATCAAACGGTCCAGCGCGGCGCGCTCACCCTGGCCCCACTCTTCCAAAATTTTCGTGATGCCAAGGGGCAAGGCTTCCAAGGGATCGAGCTGGGGGATCCGACGCTTCTGCATTTCGCGCTCCTGGCTCGGACTCGTTTCATACCGGTCCCGAAGAACCGCCTTCGGGTTCACGGACTCGGACGGTTGTGGCCATCCTGTCGCACTCCCGTTACGGCCGGGTCACCGCGAGTCTTTCTCGACCGAACCTGAATGCCGAATCGACCCATGATCAAAGAATCGGACGGGTACAGCATCTACAAAATAATCATCGAGTTGCGGGATAATTAAAAAATAAGGAAAATTAAAAATCAACCCAAAGTTATCTTGCGGAGCCCTGTATGAGCGATTCATCCCAACGCCCAGCCATCGAGGCCCTTTTCGATATCGCCATGAACCTGGAGGATGCCGCCCGTCAATCCTATCTGGATCTCGTCATCCACGGTGACAAGCAGCTTGGTTTGGAGCTCGAAGAGCTGCTCGAATCATGCGGTCGGTTCGGAGATTTGCTGGAGAGACACCGCCCGATGGGTCACCTCGCCGACAGGGGTCCATCCAAAGTTTTTCCCCACCCGGACGCAACCGGTGAGCCCTTGCTCGAGCATGGGCGATTCGACCGGAGTGACATCGACACCACAGCCGATTCCCCTCCGACCGGGGCCACCGAAACCGGGGATGGGCAACCGTCCCAGGCCTCATCGGACATCCCTTTGCCCGATCGCATCGGCCCCTTTCAAGTGTTGAAGCTTTTGGGCCGTGGCGGCCAGGGCAGCGTGTACCTGGTGCGACAGAAGCATCCGGAGCGGGTCATGGCGCTCAAGCTCGTCAACCCCATGGCCGCCTATCACATTTCACCGGCGCGTTTCCGACGGGAGTATCGCATTCTCTCTTCCCTCGATCACCACCACATCGCGCGAATTTTCGAAGTCGGTAAAACCCAGGCAGGGCTCCACTATTTCACTATGGAGTACATCGCCGGCAGCACCATCACCGAATATTGCAGCCGGCACCAACTCGACCTCGAGGCCCGCCTCGAACTCTTCGACCAAGTTTGCGACGCGATCGAGTACGCCCACCGCAAGCTGGTATTGCACCGCGACATCAAGCCCCAAAACGTTTTGGTCACCGAGGTCAACGAGCGCCCGGTGGTCAAGGTCATCGATTTTGGGATCGCCAAGGTCCTGCCCCAAGCCGACTGGTCCCGAGATTTCCAGACCCAGGCAGCCTGGGTGGGCACCCCGCTGTACCTCGGACCTGAATCCTTTTTAGGGACATCGCCCGATATTCGCGGTGACATTTACGCCCTGGGCATGTTGCTCTACGAATTGGTGGCGAGGGTTCCCGCTTTCGATCTTTCACGTTTTCAAGGCCTGCCCCACGAGGAAGTGATCCGGATCCTGCGCGACGAAGATCCGCCGCGCCCCAGTTCCCACGGCCGTGCGAACGGTAGACAGGGCGCGGGTGACGATTTGGATTGGATCATCATGAAAGCCCTGAACAAGGAACCCGATCTCCGCTATGCCACGGTCGCCGACCTGCGCGAGGACTGTCGCAACTACCTCGCCTGCCGACCGGTGGCCGCCAAGCCGCCCAAATTCTCCTACCTCCTGGGCAAATTCCTGCGCCGCAACAAAACGTTGGCCGCTTCGGTTTCCAGCATCACCCTGCTCGTCATCGTGGCTCTGGTGGTCACCCTGCTGGCCAAAAACCAGGTGGAACACGCATTGCGCCGGTACCAAAACAGCTTCCAAACCCTCGAACGAATTCTCACCACCCCTCACCAGTTGGGCGTCCATACGCGCGTGATCGATCTCATACACGAATCGGATCCTCATCTATCACAGCCATTCTCCGATGACCCGACCCTGGAGGCCGATCTTCGCGTCCTCTGGGGCAACACCTATTTCGGCCTCGGCCTCTACGATCGGGCCATCGATCAATTGGAGCGCGGCCGGATGTTACGCGAGCGGGAAAAGGGCAGTCACCACCCCGAAACACTGCGCGTCCACTACTACCTGGGCCGCGTGCTGGCACGGACCGGCGCCGATCCCGAGAAGGCCCATCGGCTGTTGTCCCAAACGTACCGACACCAGAATGCTCGAATGGGCATGACCCCGGAAACGGTCGAAACGCTCACGGCCCTCGCCTACCTCATGTTCGAGCGAGGTCGCAGCGAAGAACTGGAAGCCCTCTTGGAAAAAGCCGAATCGGAAATCGCCGGCATGCCGCCCACCGTCGCCAAGGCCAAATGCCTCAACGTGCTGGCCACCTCTCTCCACGCGGGTCGAAATAGCGCCGAACCACGGTTCCGGGAGGCGCTGGCCATTCAACGACGCATACTGGGCGCCGACCACCACAACACCTTGGCAACCGCAAGCAATCTCGCCAATCACCTGCGCAAACGCGGCCAGTTGACACACAGCGAGACACTCTACCGCCAAGTGGTCCAAGCCCGCACGACCAAGTGGGGACCCGACCACGACCGCACCCTGATGGCCCGTCAGGGACTGGCGATCTGTTTGGCGGACATGGGCCGCTTCGCGGAGTCCGAATCCTCCCTGCGCGCGGTATGCAGCGGTTTCGAAAAAAAGGGGAATCCGGTGCGCCTGCTTTCCGCCCGCGCATCGCTCGGCATCGTCCTGCAGAAGAGCGGCAAGCTGGAGGAAGCCTCCGTTCACAACAAAGAACTGTTGAAAGCCTATCGCGAATTGGCCCCGGATTCGGCGCGAGTCCACCAGCTTCAGGTCAACCAGGCCGATCTGCTGATCCAACTGAACCGGTTCGAAGAAGCGCGAACCCTCATGGTGGAGACCAAAACGTGGTTGGCGGCCACCCATGGTTCGGGCGATCCGGTAACGATCGCCGCACAAGTCACATTGGGACAGGCTCTCGAAGGACTCGGAGCTTACGGCGAGGCGGAGCATCATTACGCACAGGCACTCGCCACCTTGCGTCAACACAACCCGTCAAGTCCCGAACTCCCCTACTACCAAGCCATTCGAGGATTCAACCTGGATAACTTGGGTCGAGGGAAAGAAGCCGGCACGATGATCTCGGGAGCCCTCGATCAGGCTTCCCATCCCTATCGCGGGCTCATTCTCGACCTTTTACAGCGGCTCCGGGAGCGCCAGGGACAATCCCGCCACCCCAACGATTCCGACCGCGCCATGCCCTCTCGGCAATGAAAGCCCGGCCACGATGACCGGGCCGAGCTCGAGGTGACATATCATGTGCCGCGAATCTCATCCAACGAGGTTCAACCTTCGGGGTCTTCCGTGTGGTTCTGGGGCGTGGTGACCATCGATACGACGGGTTTGCTCCACTCCCGCCAGGAGCCCCGCAGGAACCCGGCGTCTTCCGAATCGTGCGGGACCGGCTGGATCACGACGCCACCGTCCCGCCAGGTCACCCACCATTTGGCGGCCTCGAGCGTGCCATCGTCTCGGGATTCATAACCCAACAACCAAAAGCCATCGTCGTGGGCCACTCCGACGAGGGGCCACCCGAAGGTCTCCGGCAGGAGATGGGGCCGGGTGACCTCTCCGTATTCGTCCAGCACCAGCATGAAGCCAGTGAGGCCCTTCTCCGACTCGAGCAGGTGACCGGCCACCCTCAACTGCCCGGAAAAGGCACCGATCAACAGCACCTGGCGGCGCTCATTCATGACGACCTGGGCAATCGTGAGTTCACCGGAACATCCAAAATCGACGGAGGCCAAAGGCGAGCCGTCCGCTTCGTACTGAACCAGCAGAGCCCAATGGTGTGACGCGGTGTGGTCGCGGGGGTGCTGTGCCTGGAAGGTATACATCGCGGGAGGAAAAACCTCCGAACCGGGATCCCGGGTTTGGGCACCCAACGGTGCGATGAAGGCGACCTGGGCCAGCAACGTGATCATGACGAGCCTGGGTCGGAATAACGAAGAGAAAAGGGGGATCGGGTTTCCAAAACGAATCATGTCGTAACTCCTTGGGTAGAAATCCAGGTGGCGGCGCCTGCCGCGCATCCGGTCCCCAAGACCAGGGCAAATGAGAGGCCAAAGCACAACATGATTATTTTAAACAACTTACAGCCCTACACCTACTTCTGGCGTGACGATCGTAGTCACCCGATTCTCCCGATCGATACGCGATCTCGCCCTTCTGGCACGGGTTCGGGTTCCAGGCAGTCCGGCAGTGACGCTGCGAGTCACTGTGACTTTTCGGGTCACCCCGCCCTCCTCGAACGCTGCATTATCGAACAACCCTAAATTCCCTTACAAACCGCGGTTTCCTTTGATTCACCCACATGTCTTTGCGAAAATGGCAGCCACGGCGCCCCTTGTTTCCAATCCAGTGCAAACGGGATTGTTTCGCCATGGCCATTTTCAAAACGAAACCGACTTCGATCCGCGAAACCCGTGCAACGCCTCGCCGCGGCATCCTGTTGGTAGACGACGAACCGGACATCCTCGACGCCATCGCCGAGTCTCTATCGGATCGATACCGGGTGGAGACGGCCACCTGCGGTGAAGAAGGGCTGGATCTTCTCGCCAGGCTGGGCGCGTCGGAAATTCAGGCGATCATCGCCGACCAACGCATGCCCGGGATGAGTGGGGTCGAATTCCTGGATCGCGCCCGTTGCCTCTACCCCGAAGTGGGTCGCATCGTCCTCACCGGCTACACCGATTTCCAAGCGGCGGTGCAATCCATCAACCAATGTAAGGCGTCCGCCTTCCTGCTCAAACCCTTCGATCGTGGAGACCTACTGAACACCATCGAAAAAGTGTTGCACGAAGCGGACTTGCGCAACCAGGCCGTTCGCAACCTCACCCTGAAGGGCATCGCGGGAAGTCGCATGCGCGCCTTCCTGCAGAGTCACGCGACGATCACGGACAGCGATGCGACGGTTTTGATCCAGGGGGAAACGGGTACGGGAAAGGAATTGGTGGCACGGGCACTTCACGACAACAGTCATCGAGCCGGCAAACCCTTTGTCGCGATTCACTGCGCGGCGCTGCCGGAAACCCTGTTCGAAGCCGAACTCTTCGGCCACCGGCAAGGTGCTTTCACGGGTGCGCATCGCGACCGAAAAGGGCGTGTCAATCAGGCCCGTGGCGGGACTTTGTTCATCGACGAGGTTGGCGAAATCCCCCCGAGCGTCCAAGGCAAGTTACTTCGTTTTTTTCAATCGGGGGAATACCAGCGTGTCGGCTGTGACATGGTGGGTCATGCGGATGTACGCATCGTCGCCGCCACCCATCGGAACCTCCGGGAAATGGTCGAAGAAGGTTCCTTTCGTCAGGACCTGTATTACCGCTTGAACGTCCTGGTCCTATCGGTTCCGGCATTGCGCGAGCGATTGGGCGATCTCCAGGAATTGGTGGAAATGTTTCTAATGAAATACAGCAAAGGTGCCAAGACCTTGAGTCGACAGGCGTTGATGGTTTTACACGGATACGACTATCCGGGCAACGTGCGCCAGTTGGAGCACTGCATCCAGCGAGCGTGCGCCCTATGTCAAATCGGTGAAATCGGGCCGCACCATTTGAGTCCCGAAATCTTGGAGCACTTCGGCCGGCACCAGCCGCTGGACGACGGGGCCTATCGATTCGAAGAGCTCACCAACGCCGAATTGAAAGCCGCACGGGCGCTGGTCTCCAAGCACGCCGTCGAGAAGCTCGAACGCACCTTTTTGAAGCAATTGATGGCGCGGTTCGATTCCATCGTCGCGGCCGCCCGACATGCGGGAATGGCTCGGGCCTACCTTCACCGATTGCTGACCAAACACCAGTTGAGACCGCCGAAGCCGAGTTCCGAGCGGTCCACCGAGCAAGCGCGTGCCTCTTCCCGATCGATAAACCCGACGAAATAGTGCCCATCCGGAAGCAGGGTTTTCCTGAAAATGCTCCACTGAATTGGCCGGATTCGCCATGCCGACGGGTATCTGCAGGCAGGTATCGGGTTTCAGGTATCAGGTATCAGCTAATCGCCTACGAACAAGCATCTTGCCAATACCTGACGGCCGAGGGTCAAGAGCGTACCCAGCCAACCACCTTGGCCGGGGCAACCAATCCGTTTCTGGGTGGGCACGAGCTAGGCGATGTGCCGTTGGGCCACGCTGTAAAGCCAGGGGGCGATGTCCGAACGCAGCCAGGAAAGGTAATACTGGCGTCGGAAAAACGTTTCGTCCTCGATTTTTTCCAGCAGGTCGATCACCTGACCCACATCCAGGTACGACTCGCGCAAGAACTGCAAAGTCGCCGGTCGCCAATGTTTCTTGTACAGCTTCAAGGTGAACCAGTGGGCGGCCTGCTCGCGCCACATCTGGAGCGGTCCGTGCACCAGAAAATGACGCACGCCCCAAAGACCCAGGCCGAACACGATCAACTTGGCCAACCCTGGCAGCACGGCCAGGAAGTAGAAGGCGAACCACAGCGGCAACAGCAGCCCCATGAACAAGATCAGGGCCCAACCCAACCAGTTCGCCGCACTCCAGAAAAAGGTCAGCGCGTCCTTGTCGCCCAGCACGCCCAACTGCACGAGGAAATGCCGAATTTTGTAATCGGCGATGCGTGGCGACCAGGCCATCTCCGTGTCTTCGTCGTCGGATTCCAACAGGAGGGACAACCGGTGGAAGACCTCGAAAAAGGGCCCGATGTCGGACCCGGCGGGAAACGCCGCCAACAAGGCCGGGCCGTCGTCCACCAATTCGATCGCCCGCTCGACGAACAGCTCGCGAGCCCGCGACCAATCGGCATCGCAACAGGCGACGATGGTCTCGTGAAGTTTGCGTCGCAGGGGCGTGCCGTCCAAGAACGACGTCACGCCGGCGCGGTAATCCCAGAGGGCTTCGAGAAAATCCAGCTCCAGTTCCAACTGGTCGGGCAAATCGTGGAGTTGGTAGTTGATGTAATCGAAGAATTGGGCCAGCCAGCCCTCTTCCGCGCGCCAGAAAGCGCGACGCACCACCGTAATCATGAACACGAGGCGGTGCGGCATGCGATCGCCGCGCAGTCGCGATTCGCACTCGTAGAGCAGGCCCTTCCACTCCTCGAACGGGATTTCGCCCAGCAAACCGCAGAACGGCTCCAGTGTATTGGTGTAGAAGTCCGCCGGGGCCAGCATGTCCGCCATGCGCGATACCAGGCGCACGAGGTCGGCCGCGCCCAACGAGAGCCAATACCGATGCCACAGGCGTTCGAGCAGCTCGTTGCGGGGAAAGGCGCTACGGCCCCGCAACAACCAGAACCCGAACCGGCGATCCAGGTCGGGCTCGACCAGATCGGACAGGCAGGCCAGCATGACGTAGTGCTCCGCTTTCTTGGAGGTCAATTCGCCCAAGAGCCGAAACAAGGATTCCGGTGTCTGATTCCCATCCAGCGGCGGCAGGGGTTGGGCAGGCGGCGGTGGCGGTTGCTGTGACATCGCGGGTGGCGGCGGGCCACCCCCTGCGTCGAGCTCGCGCAGCAGGGTCTCGTAGGCCTGGCGCAGACGCATGAACTCGTCGGGAAACCGATCGGGCTTGAAGCGGCGCAGGAGCGTGGTGTAGGCTCGCTTCAACTGCAGCCGATCGAAGTCTTCGGGCAAGCCGAAGAAACCGCGCGGGTCGTCGGGTAGAAGGTGCCAGGACGGAGTATCGGAATTCATGCGTCGAGCGACCTCGATTCGAAACGGGCTGCAGGCCCGCGTTTCGATCCTATTCAAACATGCACGGGATCGCGGGACAATGCGCCAAGTCGCGCGTACTCACGAAGATGGCAATCGACCGCGCGATCCAGGGCATCCGTTTCGGTCCCATGGGCACCCGCGGCGCATCCCCGCTCGGCCAGGCCTTCGGGGTCGTCCAACATTCAATCCGGGGCCGTTTCGAAATCGCCGTCCCGGACGGCGGCGCCAAATCGGTCCCGCCCGAAAGACGCCATTTGTACTAACATCATACATAGGGTCGACGGTCACCTCACCAATCCCCCATCCGTATTCGCGACGAATCCCTTTTCATGATTTCGATTACCATCCCCATCTACAACGAAGCCGCCAACGTGATGGAACGCCACCGCCAAGTCACGCGGGTCGTGCAGGGCCTGAACCGGTCCGATGAAGCCATCCCGGTCAACTTCGGCAGGCGCGGCGACTGCGGCGAGGCGCCCGATGCGCCGGTTGGGAAGGACCGCCACCTGCGCGCGATCCACTGCCTCCGCAACTTCGGTCAAACCATGGCGATGCGCGCCGGATTCGACCATGCCCACGGCGACATCATCGTGCCGATGGACGGCGACCTGCAGCACGGCCCGGCCGGCATGCCACGGTCGTTGGCCGTCATGGCTTTCACCACGGGAACCGCGAGCATTTTCCAGGGGTTGCTTGCGGAAACGCCGATCCGCATCTACTGCGACACCCACGACAAAAAAAATGGCGCGATCACCGGCGATTCGCGAGTGCCCGCTCGCGCGGCCGATTCGAGGATCGAGCCACAGGCGAAAGTCGCCGAACCACAGGCACCGGACGCCGCGGTCACCAACGAGGCCCTTTCTTGAACCTGGTCTCGATCGCGGCCACGTGGGTCGGCCGAACCCGTTCGGTCGGGGAGGTTGCTGCGTGTGTGGCCTGACCGGTTTTTATGGCCCAGGCGACCGCGACGACCTGCGCCGAATGACCGACCGCCTGCTGCACCGCGGCCCGGACGGCGAGGGGCTCTGGCAACACGACAAGGAGCCCCTGTTCCTGGGGCACCGCCGCCTGGCGATCGTGGATTTGGCCGGGGGCGATCAACCGATGTGGACGGCCGAGGGGGACCTCGCGGTGGTCTACGACGGCGAAATCTACAACCACGCCGAGCTGCGGTCGGAACTAACCGAGTTGGGCCACCGTTTCCGCACCGATCACAGCGATACCGAAGTCTTGTTGCACGGCTACCGCGAATGGGGTCAGGCGATCCTGGATCGCCTGAACGGCATGTGGGCCTTCGCCCTGTTGGACCTGCCGCGCCAGCGGCTGTTCTGCGCGCGCGACCGCTTCGGCCAGAAACCGTTCTTCTACGCCACGCGACCCGGCTTTTTCGCGTTCGCTTCGGAGCTGCCCGCCCTCCTGGCCCACCGCCACGTCTCGGCCGAACTCGACCCGGTGGCGATACGCAAGTACTTCGCGTACAACACGGTTCCTTCCCCTGGAACCGGTTACCGGCACATCGCGCAATTGGAACCCGGCGGTGTGGCGGTCTTCGAGTTCGGATCCGGTGTGGCCCGCACACGCCGTTGGTGGCGCTTCGCCATCGAACCGGATCCGGCGATGCTCCACGAGCGGGAAGACCGGCTGGCCGAACGGTTGCGTTCGCTGCTGGCGACGGCCGTGACGCGAAGACTGATGGCCGACGTACCGATCGGCCTGTTCCTGAGCGGCGGGCTCGATTCCTCGATGGTTACGGCCATGGCCACCGGGGCCGTGCGAACTTTGGCCATGCAGGCGCCCCTGCCCAGCTTCTCCATCGGCTTCGACGAACCCAGTTTCGACGAGACCGCGGCCGCCCGAGCGGCCTCGCGACACCTGGGCACGGATCACCGCGTTTGCACGTTGTCTCGGAACCAAGCCCCCCAGTTGGTGGACGAAGTTTTGGGAAAACTGGGTCAGTGGCTGGGTGACAGCTCCATTCTGCCGACCTACCAGCTCTCCGCTCATGCCCGCGAATCGGTGACGGTCGCACTGGGTGGCGACGGGGCGGACGAGCTTTTCGCCGGCTACGCACCGTTTCGGGCGCTGCAAACGGCCGGATGGTACCGCCGCTACGTTCGCGGCCGACTCCACCGCGCCGTGACCCTGTGCGTGGCGGCCCTGCCCACCAGCCACCGCCACATGAGCTTCGATTTCAAGCTGAAGAAGGCCATGAAGGGATTGGCGGTCTCGCCGCGCCTTCAGGTCCCGGTCTGGATGTCTTCCCTGGCCCCGAAGGAAATCGACCAATTGTTCGGCGAACCGATGCCGACCGCCGAGCTGTTCAGCGAGGCCATCGACGTGTGGGATCGCTGCCCTTCGGTGGATCCCATCGATCGGGCGTTGGAGTTCTTCACCCATCTATATTTAAGTGAAGGCATCCTGGCCAAGGTGGACCGCGCCGCCATGATGCACGGCTTGGAAGTGCGATCGCCCTTCCTGGACATCGAACTGGTCGATTGGGTGCGACGGCTGCCGGCGGCGCTCAAGCTGCGAGGTCGGCACACCAAGTACCTGCTCAGGAAAGCGGCGCGGCCGATCCTGCCGCGCAAGGTGATCGCGCGGGCCCAGCAGGGCTTTGCGGTACCGGTGGGTCCCTGGTTCCGCGACGGCCGGTTGGCGCTGGACGCCACCCGGCGCGTCGCCGGATTGGACGAAGCCGAGGTTCAGCGCCTCATGCGCGAGCATCGCGAGGGGCGCGCCGATCACCGCCTGTTCCTGTGGAACCTGCTGGTGGCCGACCGCGTGATCGCGGATGTCCCGAAGTGACTCTCCCGAAACGAACCCGCCCGATCAGGCAAAGCGGGCGCGCAATTGCTGGAGTCGGGTTCGACCGATCGGCAGGGCCGTCCCATCGTCGAGCACCAACGCGTAGCTGCTTCCCGGCATATTGCGTATTTCCCGAGCGAGTTCCAGGTTGGCGATGTAACCGCGATGGATACGAACGAAATGGGGCGGCAGTATTTGTTCCAGTCGATCCAGGGACTGGTGATGCAAGCGCGGGGAGCCTTCGTCGAGATGGAGTTCGCTGTAGTGGCCGGCCGCCTTGATGTAACACACGGCCGTCAGGGCAACCCGTGTGGTTCGGCCCGGCCGTTTGATGGCCAGGGAACGCACGACGCCATCAGATCGGGACGCCGCCTCGCCCTGGCCCGCGGGCTGTCCCGCCACCGGTCGCCGTCGTGCCTCGGCCAGGAAGCGGGCGAGCGCCTTCTCGAGGCGTGCCCGTTTGAACGGCTTCAAAACGAAATCCAGGACGCCGTGCTCGAAGGCCTCCAGTGCTCGCTCGCGATAGGCCGAAATGACGATGGTCTTGTAATCCGCCGATCGGCAATGGGCCAACAACGCGAAGCCGTCCACGCCTTTCAGGTTCAAGTCCAGCAACAACAGATCGAAATGGGTCCGCGTCACGATGGCGGACGCGGCGGGCCAGGTCTCGGCCCGTTCCAAACACTCCAGCTCCTCGCCCAGGTAGGCGCGCACGATGTTTTCGATGTAGCGACCGATGCGTCGTTCATCTTCGACGACGAGTACCTTTACCATCCTAGGCCCCTTTGCAATCGAGTTCGATCCGAGTCTGCCAACCGCCCGCGACCGGACCGGCGGACATCCGCCAACCGTCTCCAAACGCTTCCTCCAACCGAGCTTCGATGTATCGGGTTCCGGTTCCGGCAACGGGGGCGGATTCGGTTGCCGGCAAAAGGCCGTAGGCGGTGAACGTGATGTGGGCCTCATGCCGGCCTGAGCGACTCGCCAACTCGAAGTTCAGACCCCTGTCGTCCGGTTCCATATGGGTCAAACCATTTTCGACCAAGGTGTGGCAGACAGCCGGCGGAACCAAAATGGTTTCGTCGCCGTCGGCGGACAGGTGGAACTGCTGCTCGTGGCGGAAGGCCAGCACCTTCAGGTGGGCACGGCACAGTTCGATTTCTTCCGACAACGGCACCAGGGTGCGTTTAGACATGTGGTTCAGCATCGACAGTTCCTCGGCCAAGGCCTCGATCATCTCGACGGCCTGATCCGGCTGCTCCTCGATCCAGGCAACCAGGCTGGTCAGCGTGTTCATCAGAAAATGGGGCTGCAACTGCTTCCTGAGCAACTCCAATTCCAAGCGGCTGTTGCGCAGCCGGGCGGCCTGCTCGCGTCTGTTGCTCTCGGCCCAGCGAACGGCCAATGCCCGCATCATGGCCAGGACCAGGACCGCAAAACCCAGGAACAGGGTGACATCATAAGCCGCCACGATGGCGAAGCAGGCAGTCAAGCCAAATGCGGTTTCCCGCGACCCCGGCCTGCGGGCCAGAACCGCGGTCATGGCTTGTGCCCAGGAGATACTCAGGCCCACGGCCATGTGCAGCCAGGCGGACAGGTCGTAGTCCCAACCCTGCCACTTCGTCCAAACCACCGCAAGCCCGACACCCGCTACCGGCCATAGGGAAAGACCAAAACATTTGCTGCAGAAGGTCGGCAGCAACAAGGCGATCACGATCGTCAGCCACGCGATGGCCTCCATCCGATGGAAATGCAGATAGTAGGCGTAGTCGAAGACGTATTTGCCGTATTCGAGCAGGGCGAGCGCACACAGCGCCAGCGCCATCGATCCGAAAACCAACACGTCGGAACTGCCTGCATCCACCACATAAGAGGTGGTGTAAAAGCAGCCACAGAGGAGAAACATGCCGGCGAGCAGGAAGGTCCACGCCGTCAGCCGCAACGGATTGCGTACCAGGTCGCGCTGTTCGCCAACCACCAACTGGACCGGTTGAAGATCCATCTTGACCACGTGGTAATTGGACAGGTGCAGCCTCAAACGATGATTGCCGGCGGAGACCGCCTCACGCGGCAGCCGGTGGACCACGTGATAGAAGCCGGGTATCTCGTCGGCCCGATCCACCCCGAGTTTGCCGTTGGTGGCCAAGCGCGCCCCGTCCCAGTAGAGTTCATAGGCGCCCATCACGTTCACGTACACGGCCGGATCCTCGAAACCTGGATCGGCTTCCCATCGAAAATCGGCCTCCATCTCCCAATGGCCGTGATGAACGGGCACCCTGTAGGCCCATTCGGTAGTCGCGGGGGCTTGCCCACAGTCGCCCGACTCGGGCCAAAACCTCACCTCTTCGGCCCAGTGAATCCGGTCGCCGAACAGCAATTCGTAGGCGTAGTACGAATGCCAACCACCAGGGCCGTACAGGAACAGCAACGCGGCCGGAATCACGACCAGGACGTACGTCGAACCGGGTGGGATCACGAATTTGCGGGGAACCGACAAGGCAGCATCCTCTCGCTGGACAGCGCCGAATCCGTGGGAAACCGGTTGTAGATCGGCCGCCGATTTGGACCAGAGTATAACAAAGCGGGATGAAGCAATTCCCGTCGTTCGTGCATTCCCTGAGCAGCTCAGGCAAAATCATTGGAGCACCGCCCGGTAAACGGCGAAACTGCTGGCGATGACACAAACACACCGGGAGGCGATGAGTATGAAATGGTTGAAGATAGGGTTCATCCTCGTTGCGGCGCTCGGCTGCGGGCTGGTCGCCCAGAGCAAGCCGGGTATCGCCGAACAGATTCAGCCCGTCTTGGAGCGCCAAGGCGTATCGGCCGCGTTGAAGCAGTTGGACAAACTGAGGACCGAACGGCCTGGCGATTTCGATTTCGGCCAGGAACAGCTCAATCGGCTGGGGCACGCATTGCTGAGCCAAAAGCGGACGACGGACGCCATCGCGGTGTTTGAAGCCAACGTGCAACACTACCCCGAATACGCCACCCCCCACTACTGTCTGGGTGAGGCCTACCTGGCCGCCGATCGCGTGGCCGACGCGATCGACCGTTTCCAACGGGCGCTTCGATTGAGTCCCACCTCTGGTTGGATTTGGGACCAAATGGCTGAAGCCCAATTGCGACGGGGAGATCGAGCGGCTACCCGGCAATGGCTCGACATCGCACTCGAGCGCCATCGGAACCAACCCGAAGCATGGGAAACCGCTTCACGAATTTTGTCACATTGGCAGTTGTGGCCGGAGTTGGACGCGCTGCTCGCCCGCCAGGTGGCCGCTTTCCCCCGGCAAGCCGATCCCTGGGATCGCTGGATCGTCTCGCTGGTGGAGCGCGGTGAGAAGGCCGCCGCCAAAGCGAAGCTCTCACAAGCGCTCGACCGTTTCGATGGGGTTCGATTGTGGCGCTGTCGCCAGCCGATGGCCGCGATCGGAAGCCCGGTTCCGGAGGCGGACGACGGCTGGCCGACCGGTTCGCCAGCGGCGGCGGGGCTCGACCCCGCACCCATCACCGCGTTGGATCGCGCGGTCGACAAAGGCGATTTTCCCCACGTGCAAAACCTTTGTGTGGCGGTCGACGGCAAGCTGGTCATCGAAAAGAACTACAACGATGGTACCCGCTACAAGCTTCACGACCCCCGCTCGGTCGGCAAGAGTTTCACCGCCACCCTGGTCGGGCTGGCAATCGATCGAGGACGCCTGGCCGATACCCGGGTCCCCGTGTTCCCCTATTTCACCAAAGAGATGAAAACTCGAGATCGCAAAAAGGAAGAGGTTCAGCTTCACCACCTCCTGACCATGAGCCCTGGCTTCGACGCCTTCGACGACCGGCCTTCACCGGGCTCGGAAGACACGTATCAACAAACCCGCGACTGGTTGGGTGTGGTGGTCAATTTGGACATGGTCTACCAACCGGGCAGTCGTTTCGTCTACAGTTCGGCCGCTTCGATGCTGGCTGCCCTGATGGTGGCGCGTGCCATCGATGAACCGTTGGCGACCTTTGCCGATCGCACGCTGTTCGCGCCGCTGGCCATCAAGAGTTGGCGCTGGAACAGGACGCCGAAGGGCGAGCTATACGGCGCCGGGAACCTGTGGCTGCGCGCAAGGGACATGGCCAAGTTGGGCCAGCTCTACCTGGATGACGGCAAATGGCAGGGGAAACGGGTCTTGTCGTCGGCCTGGGTGAAAGCGGCCACCGGGAAACAAATCGACATCGACACCGAAAGTGACTACGGCTACTACTGGTGGCGCGGCCGTTATCGGCTGGGCGAGCGCGAAGTGGCCTGTTTCTATGCCTCCGGCAACGGCGGCAATCGCATCACCGTCTTCCCCGAACTGGGGACGGTGGTCGTCATCACGTCGACGGCCTACGGCCGGCGCATCGGCCACGAGCACGCGGATCGCATCATCAGCGAACACGTGCTGCCGGCCCTGGCGAAACGAAGCAAACCGGCCAGGTGATCGCATCCTCGGTTTGGCGCGCGTCACGCGGCGCGTGGCCACCAGGCCCGCGAGAGACCATGACGACGAGTCCGTCCGATTTCCAGGGCTGCCCGACCATGCTCCCACGCTCGAGCGTCGTCGCCCCCGAAGCACCAGGGTCGAATTACCCGAAGCGAGAGAGAGGCGTCGCGCCTGTAGGTGGAGCAGCCTGCTCCACCAATCGAAGCAACATATGTAACAGAAGTGGGTTACACCATAGAGCGAAGCCGATACCCTCCCTCACGACCCCAATCCAAAGCCGTAAAGTCCAAGGTTCCCACATCGAGAGAGAGGCGTCGCGCCTGTAGGTGGAGCAGCCTGCTCCACCAATCGAAGCAACATATGTAACAGAAGTGGGTTACACCATAGAGCGAAGCCGATACCCTCCCTCACGACCCCAATCCAAAGCCGTAAAGTCCAAAGTTCCCACATCGAGAGAGGGGCGTCACGCCTGTAGGTGGAGCAGCCTGCTCCACCAATCGAAGCAACCCAAACTGCGTTTTCCAGAACGATCCTGAGAGCGAAGCATTTCCACCTGTAGGCGGGACCTCACCTTAAGAAATTAAATCCGCTTGGCCTGCCTGAGAGTCGAGAGACTCGTCGTGCAGGGCCGGTTAGGCAGGGCCGGTTAGGCAGGGCCGGTTAGGCAGGGCCGGTTAGGCAGGGCCGGTTAGGCAGGGCCGGTTAGGCCGCCGCACCTTCCTGGCACGACACACCTCACCGCATAGGGGAACTTCGAGGTTCCCCACTCCGAGGTCCTCCGGGGAAAACCAGGCTACGCTCTTTGGCGTTACTCGCTGAATCGAGGAGGGTTGCTCCGACTGGTGGAGCAAGCTGCTCCACCTACACGCCTGACGTCTCTCTCGACATCCGGGCTTCCGGCAGATTGGGACTTCGATGAATGCGTGGCTGCCAACACTAGATGCTTCGCTCTTAAATAGTTTGAAAAGACGAGGTTACGCTACTCCGACTGGTGGAGCAAGCTGCTCCACCTACACGCCTGACGTCTCTCTCGACATCCAGGCTTCCGGCAGATTGGAACTTCGATGAAAGCGTGGCTGCCAACACTAGATGCTTCGCTCTTAAAGAGTTTGAAAAGACGAGGTTACGTAACTCCGACTGGTGGAGCAAGCTGCTCCACCTACACGCCTGACGTCTCTCTCGACATCCGGGAACTTCAACCTCGAGTACTTCGGTCAAGACGATCCATCGCTAGTGGGAGCTTCGCTCTCGAGATTTGCCTGAACTCGTGGATTGAGCGGCTTCGAAAAGTCGGCCCGGCTCACCTACAGGCCCGGTTCCTCTCTGGAACTCCGAGCCCTTTCCGCGAACTCCTTCGAGAGGCCCGCGGGCTTCCCGTCCCTGTTCGACCTGCTGCAGTGCCCGCCCTCAAAGCATTCGGGGACTCCTCGCGGGGATCGCTTCGAGCCGTTCAGCGGGCCGCTGAACCTACCTGGCAGGACGCCTCTCTGGGCATGCTGGCACGCCTCGCCCGCGTCGCCCCGACTGATGGAGCAGCCTGCCTGCGCGGCCCGGCTCACCTACAGGCCCGGTTCCTTTCTGGAGTGCCGGACCCCTCCCGCGAACCCCTTCGAGGGTGGCCTCCCGAGCGACCGTCGGGCCTTCGCTTTCGCCCATTTGGGCACACCAAACCAGGGGCCGCGAATTCTGTGAAAATCCGGAAAACATCGGAACCACACCCACCCCGACATGCGCCGCAAGCGCACGCCAACTTGGCTTTGCTTTTCCACAAGGCAATGGATATCATGGGGGACATTCCAGTTCGCCAAGTAAACAGCCAGGTTTCCAAAGAGCGCTTCCATCGCAGGAACCATCGCTCTTGGACAGGGGGATTTCGGTGACCAAGCTCTTCTTGAACGACGACGACCGTATCGCGATCATCAATCGCGGCGAGGCCGCCATCCGCTTTTTGAACGCGGTGGAGGACTTCAACCGCGAACGCGGCACCTCGCTCTCCACGGCCGCCTTGTACACCAGTCCCGACAAACACGCGCGCTTCGTTCAACGCGCCGACGTCGCCTACCATCTGGGCGACGCGCTGGAACCGGATTTCGGCCAGTACGACGATCGGGGCATGCCGCTGAAACGCAGTCCCTACCTTCAATACAAACGCCTGGAGGAAGCGCTGCGCGCCACCGAGGCCCGCGCCGTCTGGGTGGGTTGGGGCTTCGTGGCCGAACACGCGGCCTTCGCCGACCTCTGTGCGGAATGGGGTGTGGTCTTCATCGGGCCCACCGGCGAAGCGATGCGCAAGCTGGGCGACAAAATCGGTTCCAAACACCTGGCGGAATCGGCCGGTGTCTCGGTCTCCCCCTGGAGCAAGGGGCCCGTACCGGATGTGGCGGCGGCCCGCCGTCACGCCGAGGCGATCGGCTACCCCCTGGTCATCAAGGCCACGGCCGGCGGCGGCGGGCGCGGGATCCGCCGCGTCACCCAAGAGAGCGAGCTGGAGGAGGCGTTCCACACCGCCACCTCGGAAGCGGCCAAGGCCTTTGGCGACGGTACGGTCTTCATGGAGAAGATGGTCGTCAACGCCCGGCACCTGGAAGTCCAAATCGTGGCCGACACGCATGACAACATCTGGGCGGCGGGGGTCCGCGATTGCTCGGTCCAGCGCCGCAACCAAAAGGTCATCGAAGAAGGACCCGCCGTGATCCTGAGCCCGGCCCGGGCCGAAGATTTGAAGGACGCGGCCCGCAATATCGCCCGCGTTTCCGGCTACCACAACGCGGGCACCGCCGAATTCCTCTTCGACGAGCAGGACGAACATCTCTATTTCATGGAGATGAACACGCGCCTGCAGGTAGAGCACCCCGTCACCGAATTGAACACGGGCCTGGATCTGGTCAAACTGCAGCTCCACGTGGCGATGGGCCTGACGCTGGACGGCGAGCCGCCACCGACGCGCGGTCACGCCATCGAAGTGCGCCTCAACGCGGAAGATCCCTACAATCAATTCGCCCCTTCGCCCGGACGCATCGAGCTTTTCAACCCGCCCGGAGGCGCCGGGGTCCGCGTCGACAGCGGGGTGGAGACCTACAGCGACATTCCCGCCTCGTTCGACTCGATGGTCGCCAAGATCCTGACGACCGGCAACACCCGAGCGGAGGCGATCGCCCGGATGCGGCGCGCCCTGGCCGACACGACCATCGTGATCCACAACGGCACCACCAACAAGTCCTTCCTGCTGGAACTGCTGCAACACCCCGACTTTCTGCAGAACCGCATCCACACCGGTTGGCTGGACGCGCTGAACGCGGCCGGCGGCATTCGCTCGGGCGCCAACCGCGAGGCGGCCCTGATCGCGGCCGGTATCGAAATCTACTCGCGCACGCTGCACCAACAACGCCAGGAGTTCTTCCAGACGGTATCGCGCGGCCGACCGCAGCGCCTGCCCGTGGCCTCCACCGCCGAAGTCGAAATGAAATTGGACGGACAGAGTTACAAGTTCGAGATCCGGCTGGTGGAACCCAAGTACTATCAGATCGTTCACGAAGACCGGCACTTCGATGTCAAGATGGTCTGGGATTCGCCCCAAAAGGCCCGACTCTACTACAACCAAACCAAGTACGATTGCGTGGTGGTCCCCAAGCAGGAGGACTTTCTCGTCGAAATCGACGGCGCCACCCATTTCGTGGCCCAGGATTCGGGCGGCCTGGTGAAGAGCAACTCGCCGGCACTGGTCCTCAAACTCAACGTGGAAGTGGGTCAGGAAATCTTCGCCGGTGATGCGCTGCTCAGCCTCGAAGCGATGAAAATGGAAATGGTGATGCAATCGCCCGCCAGCGGGGTGGTCAAGGAAATTTTCGTCAAGGCCAACGACCAGGTGAGCGCCGGCGATCCGTTGATCAGTATCGAAGCCTCGACCAACGGCGATGCGACCGCGGACGTGGGCGAACGGGCCACCTTCGCCTACGACAGCAAGCCCGAGAAGGAAAAGGACGACCACGAACGGGTCCTGCGCGGCTGCGTGGGTTTCATGAAGGGATTCGACGTGGACGGCAGCTCGTTCGAGGACATGTTGGCGCGTTTGGACAACACCATCCGAACGCTCGCCACGACGCTCGATGGCCCGGATATGCTCAACACGTTCCTGGAGAAACTGTACCGTCTCTACCTGGACATCGAGTTCCTGTTCCTCAAGGAAGTGGCCGTCTCCGAAACCGACGTCAGTTCACCCGAACAAAATTTCTTCATCTATCTCCAGTTGCTGCGCACCGGCCAGGAGCACCCCGCCGAGGATTTCGTCGATCGCCTCAACCTCGCCTTCCGGCACTACGGCCTGGACGTGGAGAGCGGGGTCGACAACCTGGAAGAGATCATCATTCGGCTGTTTTACTCGCACAACAACCTGGAACTGAAGCAGCGGTTGTTGCGCCACGTCCACGGCACCTTCGGCGAAACCGGCGCCTTCACCGAAAGCAAACGCCTGCGGCGCTCGGTGGACAAGGTGTTCCACGAATCGCGCAGGGCCTTCAAAAAGCTCCACAACATCATCGTGGACTTCCTCTATTCGGTGTTCGAGCAGGCCTCGTTCTCCTCGGCGCTGGAAACCTCACTCACGCAAATCGAAAAAATGCTTTCCACCATGGAAGCGACCGCGGACGAATCCACGCGCCGCGAATTGATGCGCCAAATCGTGTACTCGCCGCACCCGCTGATCAAGCTCTTCGTCAACAAGTTCGCCGACGCCACCGATCTGCAGCGGGCCACCTACAGCGAGATCCTGCTGCAGCGCCTGCACCTGGACATGCAGCTCAAGGAAATCCGGTCGCGCATCGAGGACGGTATCGCGATCACCAGCAGCAGCTACACGGTCGACCGCATTCAGGTCCTGTCGATCACCGTCGCCGATTTCTTCGAACGCCTCGATACGGTGCTGACATCGATGGCCGATCTGGTGCGCCAGCAGCGCGAATACCAGGAAGTGGTGATCGACCTCTACCTGCACGCCAGGGAAACGCAGAGCACCGACCAGTACGCCGAACGTTTGAATGCGGCCATTCAGCAGTTCCCCAAGTACGCGCAAATGTCGCGCATCCGCGTCATGATCGGCGACACCATTTCGATCCCACACTGCTTCCTGTTCATCCACGACAAGACCGGGTACATCGAGCGCCGCCAGTACCGCGGCATCACCGAAACCATGGGCCAACGGTTCTACATCGAACGGCTCCAGGGCTTCAAGACCGAGCGCTTGCCGACCGAAGAACAGATCTACCTGTTTCACTGTGTGGCCCACCAAAACGCCGACGATCAACGGTTGATCGCCTTCACCGAGGTTCGCGAACCGCCGCCTTCGATCAAGGGCACGCCCTTCGTGTATCCCGCGCTCCACCGCGAGTTCCTGCGCGTCCTGCGCGCCATGCGGCAGCGGCAACACCAGTTCGGCAGCTCGCGCAGCGGCAGTTTCTACTGGAACCAAATCATCATCTACATCCGGCCGCTTCTGGACGTCACGCGCGAGGACCTGCTGGCCTATCTGCGCTTCATCATCACCGGTTACGAACACGTCCACCTGGAAAAAATCCGGATCTATTGCCTGCTGGACCAACCCCACGGCGATGTGGCCAACTTCCAGATCGAGGTCAATTTCCCGGCCGACGTGGGCATCGAGCTCAAGTACTCGGCACCCTCCACCCCACCGATCCAGCCGCTGTCGAAGCGCGACCTGAGCCATGCCCTCTCCCGCCGCCGCGGCCTCAACTACCCCTACGAGGTGTTGGACCTGCTGACCAACGGCTACTTCCACAAGGGCGAATTCGAGGAATTCGACATGGAGCGGGACGGCGACGACTGGCGGCCGATCTCGGTCAAGGGCCGCCCGGCGGGACAGAACCCGATCGGCGTGGTCTTCGGCATCATCACCAACTTCACGCCCAGCCACCCCTCGGGCATGGAACGCGTCATCGTGTTGGGCGATGGCAATTTCGGGTTGGGCTGCCTGTCGGAGCCGGAATGCCGTTCTTTCCGCGCCGCGTTGACCCTGGCCCGTGAGCGGCGCATTCCACTGGAGTGGTTCTCGATCTCCAGCGGCGCCAAAATATCGATGGACAACGGCACCGAGAACCTGGATTGGACAGCCCGGGTCCTGCGCGACCTGATCCAATTCACCCAGGAGGGCGGCGAGATCAACCTGATCGTCGACGGCATCAACGTCGGCGCGCAATCCTACTGGAACGCGGAAGCCACCATGTTGATGCACACCCGGGGCTGCCTGATCATGACGCCGCGGGGCACCATGCTGTTGACCGGCAAGGGGGCGCTCGACTACGCGGGCAGCGTGTCGGCCGAAGACAACATCGGCATCGGCGGCATGCAACGCATCATGGGCCCCAACGGCCAAGCCCAGTATCCCGCCAAGAACCTGTTGGATGCCTGCAACACCCTGTTCCGCTACTACGCGCTCACCTACGTGTCGCCGGAGGATCACTATCCGCGCAACTACAGCGTCACCGATCCCGAGGATCGCGACATCACCTTGGAATCCTACGCCTTCAACCTGACCCCGGATTTCAAGCGCATCGGCGACATCTTCGGCGATGCCACCAATCCCGGCAAGAAGAAGCCGTTCGACATGCGTCAGGTCATGCGGGCCGTCGCCGACAAGGACCAGAAACCGCTGGAACGCTGGCCGCTGATGGCGGAAGCCGACAACACCATTGTGTGGGACACGACCCTGGGTGGTTTTTGCGTCTCGATGATCGGCATCCAATCCTTCCCCATCAAACGCCGCGACGGGGTACCCAACGACGGGCCCGACACCTGGACCGGCGGCACCCTGTTCCCGCTTTCCAGTAAAAAGCTGGCGCGGGCCATCAACGTGGCCAGCGGGAAACGGCCGATCGTGCTCCTCGCCAACCTCAGCGGTTTCGACGGCTCGCCCGAGTCCCTGCGCCGCCTGCAATTGGAGTACGGCGCCGAAATCGGCCGCGCGGTGGTCAATTTCAAGGGGCTGATCCTGTTCTGCGTCCTGTCGCGCTACCACGGCGGCGCCTACGTGGTCTTTTCCAATGTGCTCAATCCGGGCCTCAAGGCCCTGGCCCTGGAAGGCACCTACGCCTCCGTGATCGGGGGCGCACCGGCCGCGGCCATCGTGTTCCCGCGCGAGGTACGCAAGCGGACCATGAAGGACGGGCGGATCGACGCCCTGCAAAAGGAATTGGAAGTGGCCGCGGCCAACGAGCGCGACGGCCTGCGAGCCCGATTCCAAGAGGTCTTCAACGAAGTCTACAGCGAGAAACAGGCGGAATTGGCCGCCGAATTCGAGGGTGTCCACACGGTGCAGCGCGCCAAGGACGTGGGTTCCCTGGACGACATCCTTCAGGCCCCCAAACTGAGACCCTACCTGATCGGTGCCCTTCGCGAGGAACACCAATCGGGTTATTGGCTGAACCGCGAGCAGTGAACGATGGCGGCGCGACGGTTCGCCGCCATCCTGAATCAAATCCGGATGAACGAGTCGGCTCGCCGTGGTTCAAGCGTGCTCCAACAGGTCGAAGCAGGTGCCGGCGATGGCGACGGCGGTCGCTTCCCGGATCAGCGGATCGGTCGAATGGAAGGTGCAGATCAACCGGCCCTGAAACGTGAAACCGAGCGGGACCGTGCCGCGCTGGCCCGAGATTTGTCTGGAATGGATGAACCGTTCCGTCAACCGAATCGGGCCGCAATAGGCACTGCAAGACGGCACTTCGCCAGGAAATACCGTGATGGATGGGAAAGGGCGATTGATTTCCCGCATAGCCAACCACCTATTTTTTAAGAACCGACAAAATATGCCAAAAACCTATAATAACGAAAATTCAGTTATAAACGCATACAAAGCCATTTTCGCTGGCCGGATAATCATGCGAGCCCTCGAGACACGAGGTTTTGGGTATCGCAACGCGATCGCCCACCCCAGCTAAGCCACTGAAATGAAAAGTGCTACTTTGGAACCCATACCCGGGCTCCAAAGTGCGCGGAGCCCTTTTCAGGAAAAAATCTCAGCCAGGGCCCTCTCTGGTTTTGACCCCGTGTGAGGCTGCTGTTATGATGTGCCGTTTGTGAGGTATGTCATCGTGCCGCAGCCCTTTCCGTGAGCTTCGATTCATTTTTTTCTTTTTGCGCTGATGGGGAACGTGCACCTGACACCCACACGGGTCGAGCAAGTTTCGACCCAGTCCCTCGATCGATCGGAACACCCATATCGGACACGCCCGACTTTGTTCATCGCCTCCGTGCTTCCCATTCATTTGCGTGCCGGTCCTGTTTCCAATCGAGCCCGGTGTTCCCATAACGCGCGCTCCCGTGGCGGAGCCGCATCGACCCGAGGGATGCGACACTTAAGGAGTGATGAAACCATGAACGCTGATTCCATGTTCCTGTTCCCTGGCCAGGGTTCCCAAGTCGTAGGGATGGCCCGCGACCTTCACGACCGGTTCGCTTCCGTACGCGATCTTTTCACCTGTGCGAGCGACATTGCCGGCTTCGACGTCGCCGCCACCTGTTTCGAAGGCCCCATGGAAACCCTGACCGAGACTCGGAACCTGCAGCCCGCGTTGACCGCCGTCGTCCTCGCCTGCTATCGCGCCGCGGTCGAAACGCGTGCCGCCGAGCCCGCCTTCGTCGCCGGCCACAGCCTGGGTGAATACGCCGCCCTGGCGGCCGCGGGTGTGCTCACCGTGGAAGATTGCTTGAAACTGACGACCGCACGCGGCCGCCTCATGCAGGCCCAGGCCGAAGCCAATCCCGGCGCCATGGGCGCGGTCTTGAAGCTGGCCCCCGAGATCGTCGCCCAAATCGTCGAGGAGCTGGCCGAGGAGCACCTGATCTGCCTCGCCAATTTCAACACGCCCGAGCAGTTGGTGGTTTCCGGAAGCGAAGCGGCCATCGAGGCCTTGACCGAAAAAGTGAGCGAGGTTCGGGGTCGGGTTCGCAAATTGAAGGTTTCCGGCGCCTGGCACTCGCCCCTGATGAAAGGTGCCGAAACGCCGTTCAACGACGTCATCGACACGGTGACCTTCGCCGACGCCCGGATCCCGGTCCTGATGAACGTCACCGGTACACCGGAGCAGGACGGTTCGGCCATCAAGGAGAACATGAAACGGCAGATGTGCAGTGGCGTGCGCTGGTGCCCCGCGCTCCAATACGCGTGGGACGAGGGCGTGCGCCGTTTCGTGGAGTTCGGGCCCAAAGGTGTTTTGGCCAAGATGATGAAGGCGATCGCCGCCGATCCGGGCCAAATGGAGACCCTGGTGGTCGACAACCCCGAGAAGCTGGAAAACTGGAGCGCATGGGAACTGACCACCCCAGCCGTTTGAGTCATTTCGGGCCGTTCAGCGCAAACGCGAACGGCTCGAATCGCCTCGGGAAAAAGCATTTTTTCCTGGGAGGAACCCTAAGTCGGGCCGCTTCTGTGACGAGGCTTCGCGGGGACCTTCCCCGGCTCGAAGGACAGTCTCATGGCATGCGCGGCCTTCGACACGGTTCTTTTAGGCCTTGTTGGTTGTTTTGATCAACCCGATGACGGGAATCAGGCCGTGCCAGGTCGCACCATCGGGTTGATCGGTCACGATGATTTCACGTTGGTCGACGATTTCGGCGGCGAAATCAGGTTCCGGAAGGCTCCCACCGATGGGCCATCCCCTCCAGAACTACAGCCACGCCCGTAACTCGGTGACAACGTCGAAGCAGGCACGCGGGGCGTGATCCATCAACGCCTCACGACCGTGGGCGCCGCTCGTCACGCCCACCGCATCCATGCCCGCCCGGGCCGCCATCTCCAGGTCCAGCGCGCTGTCGCCGATCATCAGGCAACGCGCGGCATCGGCGCCGCTCTCCGCGACCAGCGCGTGCAACATGGCCGGCTCCGGTTTCGGCAGGCTCTCCCCCGCACAGCGAGTGTGTGAAAAGAATCGATCCAATTGGTAATGGCCCGTCTCGCGTTCCATGCCCTCGCGCGATTTGCCCGTGGCCACCATGATGCGAAACCCCGCCGCGTTCAAAGCGCCCAACATCTCGGGCACGCCCGGAAACAAAGGGGACAGGGCCAGCTCCGGTCCCAGCCAAATCTCGCGGTAGGTGGCGGTCATTGCGTCTACGTCCGCATCCGGACCGGCGAGCTGTCGCAATGCGTCTTGCAGGGGAATGCCGATCAACACCCGAGCGGCCTCGGCCGAAACCGGCGCCACGCCGGAGGCCTGGAAGGTCCGCTCGAAACAAGCCAGGATCCGGGGAATCGAATTGATCAGGGTACCGTCCCAATCGAAAATGAGCGTGTCGTAACGAGATGTGGAGGACATGAAAACCTCTTCTTCACTTGAAACCAGGATAAAGGCGCCAGGCTGCGGGTCGATCGGCGGAAGGTCGCCGCGACCGGCCTCACATGTCGGCCAGGAACGGCCACTTTTCGCGGGTGCGCGCCACCTCGCCGGGGTCGATGTCGACCGCGAACAAACCCTGGCCCCCACCACAATCGAGCAGCACGTCACCGTTCGGCGCCACGACCATCGAGGAACCCACGTATTCGCGGCCCGCGCCGTCGCTGCCGATGCGGTTCACGCCAACCACGTAGCACAGGTTCTCGATCGCACGCGCGACCAACAGGCTGCGCCAGTGATGAACCCGCGCGGACGGCCAGTTGGCCACGTAGGTGACCATGGTCGTCTCCGGCATCATCGGGCGCACCAGCTCGGGGAACCGCAGATCGTAGCACACGTAGGGACTGATCTGCAGGCCCGCCACTTCCCAACGCATGGCCTCGGAACCGGGCCGATACTTGAGGTGTTCGCCGGCGTAATTGAAGGTTTTCAGCTTGGCGTAATGACGGCTGTCGTCGGGCGTGACCAGGTAACAACGGTTCTCCTGGCCGCCTTCGACCTTGTGAGGTAACCCGCCCATGACCGCGCAGTCCAACTCGCGAGCGAGCTCTTGCATCGTTTGAAAGCCGATGTCGAACGATTTGTGGGCCTCGTGGTTCATGGTGAACCCGCACGACCAGAGCTCGGGCAACAGCAGCAGATCGAACGACGCGTCGGCCGCATCCATGGTCCGTATCGCTTGCCGTACCAGGTCGCGCACCCGTGCGGCGTTGCCCGCGGCGTTCTCCCAGAGAATATCGAATTGAATCAATCCCAATCGAGCCACAATCAGCCTCCTTCCGGCCATCGCGCGGTGCCGGGCGACAAGCGTCCAGGCACGCGTCGGGATCGCCCAGCCGGGTATTTCCTAGGCCGGAGATCCAACATATGATTCATCTGGTTCATCCCTTCAGACGGGCGAGCCGTTCGAGTCCGGCATCCAGGGTTTCGGTCTTTTTCGCGAAGCAGAACCGCAGGTAATTGAAGGGCGCCTCGTCCTGATGTTTGTAGAACACGCTGATCGGAATGGCGGCCACGGCCACCTCGGATTCGAGCAGGTCCATCGCGAATTCCAGGTCGGGTTTGTCGCTGAACGCCGAGAAGTCGGCCAGTACGAAGAAGGTGCCTTCCGGCCGGATGACCTTGAAACCGATGTCGGACAGGGCCGCGCAAATGCGTTCACGCTTCGCGGCGAGGTCCGCGTGCAACGGCGGGATCAGGCTGTCGCGGCGCTGGATCGCTTCCGCCATGCCCCACTGAAACGGCGTCGCCACCGCGAAGGCGATGAACTGGTGCAGCCGGCGAATGGCCTCCGTCGCGGCGGGCGGTGCGATCGTGTAGCCGATCTTCCAACCCGTCATGGAAAAGGTCTTGGCTGTGGAGGAAATCGTGATGGTGCGGTCGCGCATGCCCTCCATCGCCGCCATGTGGATGTGGCGATGTTGGTCGAACAGCAGGTGCTCGTAAACTTCGTCGGTCACGGCGATGACGTCGTGGGCCACGCAGAGATCGCGAACCAGGCCCATCTCCGCTTCGTCGAAGACGCGCCCGGTCGGATTGTGCGGGGTGTTGATGATGATCGCCTTGGTGCGCTCGTTGAACGCGGCGCGCAACCGGTCGGGATCGAAGCGAAATTCCGGCGCGACCAGCGGAATCGGCACGGCCTGCCCGCCCGACATTTCGATCGTGGGCACGTAGGTGTCGTAAATGGGCTCGAACACGATGACTTCGTCACCCGGTTCGATGATCGCGGTCAAGGCGGCATACATCGCCTCCGTGGCGCCGTTGAGCACCGTGATCTCACGCTTGGGATCGAACTCCAGACCCGCCTCCGCGGCGTATTTTTCCGCCAACGCCTGGTTCATCACGGGTACGCCGGGCAGGGGGGCGTATTGGTTGTGGGCCTCGGCAATCGCCTTGCGGGCCGCTTCCTTGATCGGTTCGGGTCCGTCGAAATCAGGAAAACCCTGTCCCAAATTGATGCACTTCTTTTCCAGCGCCTTGCGCCCAAGTGAATCGAAAATACTGGCACTGTAGGGTCTAAGCTTCCGCGACATCCACTGTGGCATGAACTGCTCCTTGGCGTTGGTTTCAGGGGAAGGGTTTCCGCGAGGCATTATACCTAAATTGCGCGATCCTCGAGAGTGTTCGTGGCGATCCGTCCTTCCGGAAACCGAACGGGTACCCTCTGCAACCAAGACCTCTCCCTCCAGCGGAACCCTGGAGCACACAACCCGTTCCGGGCTACAATGACTCGATTTGCTCGAGGAGGATCCGTTTGTCCAATGCCACCAGCCCCACTCCCGAATGGTTCGACCGTGCCTGGAACCACCCGTTCGAAACCCACACGATTCCGGTCGAAGGCGCCGACATCCGCGTCCTGACCTGGGGCGATCGCGGAAAACCGGGGTTGTTGATGGTCCACGGCGGTTTGGCACACGCCGAGTGGTGGCGCTTCCTCGCACCGCTTTTCGCCGACGACTATTTCATTGCCGCCCTGGATCTCAGCGGGCACGGTGACAGCGGGCACCGCGACAATTACGGCGGGTTCTGGCCGAAAGAAGTCATGGCGGTTCACCGCGACATCGGTTTCGCGGATCGACCGGTGTTGGTCGGTCACAGCATGGGCGGCCTGATGACGGCGTATTGTGCGGCGACGTTTCCCGAAGCCTGGTCCGGCGCCCTGATCTGCGACTCCCCCATCACCCGCTTCCCCGAGGGCACGCCGGATCCCGATTCACCCAGTGCCGGACCTCGCATTCGCCACTACCCCGACTTGGAAACGGCCGTCGAGCGGTTTCGGCTGCTGCCGGCCCAACCCTGCGCCAACGATTTCATCGTGGACGCCATCGCCAGGGCATCGCTGAAACGATCGGAGGGTGGCTGGACCTGGAAGTTCGATCCCCACGTTTTCGAAACCTCGGATCGACGGTCGGTCAAGCCGTTCCTCTCGCAGATTGCTTGCCCCTGGTGGTTGCTCCGCGGCAGTGACAGCACCCTGGTCGGCAACGAGGTGCGCGTCGACCTGAACGAACTGGGCCTCAATTTCGTTCCGCTGGTCGCCATTCCGGAAGCGCACCACCACGTGGTCCTGGACCAGCCCCTGGCCTTCACGGCGGTCCTGCGGGCCTTCCTGGCATCCATCGGTCATGTTTGAGGCTCCCGGACTCGAACCCTTGCCCGTGTCGTCGGCGATCGACCGCGCGGTTTTCACCCGAGACTATGCCCGCCCCCGTCGCCCGGTCCTGATCCGCGGCGCGGTGGCCCACTGGGGCGCGCTTGCCAGGTGGACACCGTCCTTCTTTCGCGAACACTTCGGCGACAGGCCGGTGCGGGTCGAAGGCCGGTCGCTGAGCTTCGGCGAGCTGGTCGACGCGATCGAAGCCTCGACACCCTCGCAACCGGCCCCCTACCTGCACAACCACTACATCTACCACCACCTGCCGGAAGTGGTCGCGGACATCGAACCCCTGCCCGAGATCTGGCATGGCAACCTGCTGCAACACGCGCGATTTCCTCACGCCGGGCTCCTGCCCGACGGCAAGATCGGCCTGTTCCTGGGAGGCGACGGGGCCTCGTTTCCGGTGCTCCATCGCGATACCTTCCACACCCACGCTTTCGTCACGCAGGTGTACGGCACCAAATCGGTGTGGCTGTACGGGCCCGACCAAACCAAGCGGGTCTACCCCAAGCCCGAGGTGCCCACCCACTCCCGCATCGAGCACCCCCACGATCCGGATTTGAACACCTACCCGGATTTCGCCGAAGTCCGCGGATACACGGGCACGCTGACCCCGGGCGATACGCTCTTCATTCCGGCCTGGTGGTGGCACACCACCTACATGCCGGAAACCTCGATCTCGGTTTCGGTCAACTACGTGGACGCCACCAACCGCTGGGCGTTCTTGGCCGACATCTGGCGGGAGCGGGACGGGCGCCGGCCGCTGCGCAAGGTGGCGACGATCGCCAAAATCGCCGCCCTGGCCTGGCGATGACGCCGGGGCACGCCCGAGCGGAGCCGCGGACAAGCGAGCACACACGTTCGAATTCGAGATCTCGGATACCCCAGTCGGCGCTGCAATGGGTTCTCGGCCCCGTCGCGATTCCCAAAAGGCGTCACTCACAACGACACCTTCTCACAAGACCCAAGACATTGAACGAACGGGTCCAACGAGACAAGATCCCTTGAAAAGGATCCTCACCATCGCAGGAACCGGATCCGATACGGAGGCACGAAAGAGGACCTGGAACGAGCGGTATTTCGTCGAAAACCAACCGATCGATCCAGGTGCATGCTTCTCCCTCGTTCAGGGCCAGCGTCGGAATCGACAAGTGGACGAAATCTCGTTTCAGCGGTTCCCGTCCGGCGGCCGCGACCCGCAAGTGACCTAGAGCGGCCCGCTCCGAGAAAACCATCCAATCGTCCGGTAAATCGTGCTCGAGATTGGATCCATCCATCTGCAAAAGCTGATGATCGTAGCTCAGGGTGAAGGCGAACGATCGTATCCCCGTGCCGGGGAGCTCCAGACCCATGGAATAGTCGAATCGTTCTCCGAGCTCCGGGTCTAAATCGGGAGCGGTCGCGGTCCCTTCCGTGAAGCCATCCTTCTCCAGGGTGACACAGGCGAATTCGTCATCCAACCCTGACGCCACCCGCATGATCATGGATGCGTCCAAGGCGCTGATCGAACCGTCACAGGTCACGTCGGCCAGGCAGGCGGGAAGAGGTTCGAATACGGAGGGAATTCCCGCGTCGTGTTTCAAGACTTGCGCGGCATCGTATGAGAGGATTTCGCCGTTGCCGCTCACATCGCCGGGCAGGCACCCCCGATCGACGAGATCCAACACCAGGCGAAAAGCCTGTGAACGTTTGTCCCCGAGCAAGGTGTGGGGCCCCAATCGGGTGTGATGGGCGAAGGTCCCGAATGCAGCCAACCGGTCGGTTTGCGAATCGTAAGTCACACGTCGGAGCGAGTCCCGACCCCACCCGCCAAGGCGACGAACCCAAAGCGGTTCCCCACCAATATCGAATTCGACCAGAAACCGATCGTGATCCCATAAGGACATCAAACCCATACCACCCATGTGAACAGGACCATAGAAACCGCCACCGAGAACCATCCCTCGGCGGGTCTTGGTCATGACTTCGGCGAAAACCCGGCCATAATGGTCTTGGCCGTGGAAAACGCGAGCCCAGTGGAAATCGCCATCCTGGTGAAACCGCAGGAGAAAACCATTGATCCCTTCGCTTTCGCCGGCAATTTGGTGGTCTGCTACGACCAATCGATCCTGAAACCTCCCTGCAAGCCACACACTGCCTGCGTCGTCCAACGCCATGGTGTCCAGGGCGTCGGGGAACTCGCTACCTAATGTCCGGAGCGATTGAAGGGCACCATCGGCAGTGAGATAGGCCATAAAAATGTCTACATGGCCTCGAGAGTGGAGTTGTCGATCGCCCAGTTGAGCGCCTGAATGGAATTGCCCTCCCCAGATGAGGTCTCCCGCCTCGGTCAGCACCAAAGCCTCGCTCTGTTCGTGTTCCCCACCGACCATGGATTGCACCCAGTCCAGGGCACTCTCGGAGTCGAAACGAGCGAGAAGGGCTTCCGTATGTCCCACATGTGGGAGTGTCACGTCGCCGATCACAGCCCCCGCCCGATAATGAGTTGCCAGATAACAGGAGCCGTCTGCGGCGAATCGCCAAATTCCGGAACCCAAGCCATGGCCTAGAATCCGGGCCTCTTCCAAATTGCCGTCCACATCCAGTAGTAACTTCAGCACCGCCGTTTCGGCCGAGGAGATTTCTTCCCCCGATGGTAGTCGAAGTGTCCCGGAAAAGGTCCCGACCACCTGCAGTTTCCCCTGGTCCTCCCGCAAATGGAAGTCTTCGAACCCACTCGATTCGGTCACGGGAAAGGTCTGGAACCATTCCAAAGACATATCGGCCCCGTATTTGGCGACAAAGCCCTGGGCTTCGCCCAAAGGCCTAACGGTACGGTTCCCGAAAACAGCAGATCCACGCAGGGTACCGACCTGGTAGTGGCGGCCTTCTCGATCCACTTCCTGTTTTGCGACAAACAAATCACTCCCCGCGGGCGAAATCGGCGTGGCCTCGATCACTCGGGCCAACACACCACCACGCGGTCGACCTACGACGACCGGATCGTCGCTGTACACGATTCGATCACCGCCATGGTCGTCTCGAATGTGGGCGTAGAGGTAATAGATGCCAGGCTCGACGCCTTCCGTCGACCATAGATGACTGTTGGCCAGACCGGCATCGCGTTCGTTCAGATTGGCCAAGATGAGGTGTCCATCTGCGCCGTCCGCATCGACATCGAAATACAGGGAGATTCGCCCACCGGTTCCCAACTGGTCGCGATCCTGCCAACGGATGAGGAACTCGTTGAAAGCCACATCTTCAAACCCGTCGGGTTCGACGAACGCAAATCGCGCCGAATCCGCTACGGGCTCCACACTCAGTGGGGCCATTTGCGCCAAGAATGAGTCGACACTTCCTTGCGCCTGAATCTCGGCCGGCCCGATCGCGATGCGATCGGCATGGGAGCCGGCGATCAAGGGAAACCCGGCGGTGCCAAGCGACATCGCTGTGATGGAAGAGGTACCGAACCCACTCGCCCCATCGACCCATGTGAAGTGACCCTCTTCATCGACTCGAGCGAGAACGCCGGCTTGCGGACCTCGAGCACGCAACTGCCAGGTGCCGAAGTCGGCAACCGCGGCAACGCTGTCGCGGGCGGTCGTGCCACCAAGAAACACGCCGCCCTGGCCGTCGGGGACCAAACAGGAGAACTCGTCGAATCGCAGGCCTCCGGCTCGTCGCGCCCACGCCAGGGAACCCTCTCGACCGCGCACCACGAAGCCGTCTCGATCCCCTACCGACTGCAACACGTCATCGCCGAAAGTGACATCATCCGAAAATCGACCCGCGAACCAGAATACCCCGTCGGGCGCCATCGCGAAATCCAGAAGTTCCGCATAGGCTCCCCCACCATATCCCAGCCAGTCGACGACGCGCCCTTGATCGTTCAACTCGGCGCGGAAGATTCGCCAGGGTTCAGGCTGGTCGAACTCGTGATCGTCCCAGGCCAGGGAACCCTGATAATTGGCCGCGACATGAATACGGTCATCGGAATCCAAGGCCAGGTGAATATTGTTGGCGCTACCCGTGCCCTCGGGCGCGGAAGCCCAGAGAACCCGACCCTCGTGGTCGAATTTGGCGACGAACACCGAGAAGGTCGAACCCGCACCGGGAAGATCGTGACCGCCAATCGAAAGGTCCTGGGTGTAACGTCCCACCACGTGCGCGCGGCCCTGGGCATCCAGGGCCAACTCGGTTCCGTATGCAGTGGGACCGCCCTCGGTCACATGAACCCAGACGGGCTCGCCCTCTTCGGTCAGACTGGCGACGAGCACGCGATGCCCGCCGGAACCCGGTGGATTCGAGTCCAGCCATGGCACCGTGCCCAAGAGGAATCCGGTCGCGAAAATGCGACCGTCCTCATCGAGGACAATATCGTAGAAATGCACCGCCCTGGATGACCCGTATTCGCGAGCCCATAGGAGCCGGCCCCGTTGGTCATAGCGAGCGAGAAAGGCACTCGTCCCTTCACCGGATGCGTGCAACAACCTATCGCCCAACCGCACCCGGGTGTGAAAGTAACCGGAAACCAGGGTATGCCCCTGGCTGTTGGTGCTGATCGCGTGGACCCTCAGCGGGTCGAGGCTTTCGCCGGTGCGGATGTAATCCAGTCTCACCGGCGCGTGTCGATGCGCGATTTCCAAGGGGTAGGCGGCTCGACGAATGACCTGGTTCCCGTGATCGTCCGCCACGACAGCGAAGAGGTGGTAGGTGCCGGGCGGAACCTCTCTCGTGTCCCAGTCGAAATGATTGATCTCGCGCTCCAGGGGCATCCCCCGAAAAATCGCCGTGCCGGATTCACTGGTCGGGTCGTTCGCATAGAACGCGGATACATGAACATTGGGGGTATTGTCGTCCGTCCAACGAAGGGTCGTGAACCAATCGACGGATTCGGCCTGGCCACCGGATTGAACAAACGCGAAGACAGGATCAAAGCCATTGGCGTCGATCGAAATGCGAAAGGTCGTCTCGGTTTGAAGGGCGGGCTCGCCATCGTCGGTCGCCACGACGGTCACGATCATCGTGCCGGCCTGGTTCGACGCCCCTTGCAGGAGGCCGTCGGCAAGAAGTACCAGGCCTTCCGGTAGGGGCTCGGCCGAAACGTGAAGCGCATCCCCGTCCGGATCCTCGAAATATGCCTGAAGATCCAAAGAGAGGGATTCATTGACCCTCGATGACACGTCCGGAATGGGTTGCCGCAAGGTCGGAGGCCGATTGCCTCGAGCCACGTGCAGATCGAAGCGATGTGAAACCGACCGAGGGGTGGCTCGATCGTCGGCCACCTCGAAGGCGACGGGAAAGAGACCTTCGATCGCAGGTGTCCCCTGAAGCAGGCCCGCTGAAGATAGGTCGAACCCCGCAGGCATTTCCGTGACAGAAAACACCAGCGCATCGCCATCGGGATCTTCGAAAAACGGGGCGAGATCCAGAGAAAAGACCCGACCCACACGAGCTTGACGGTCACCCACTTCGGCGACCAACACCGGTGTGCGGTTGGGAACACTCGAGGGGTCGCTCGGGTCGGTACCGGCTTCGTATTCCGCTACATTCGAATGGGTATCGCCGTCGAGATCGTGCTGGGCATCGCGAGAATCATCCGGGTCGAGCTGGTGATCGAGTTCGAACCCGTCCGGCATGCCGTCTTCGTCGCTGTCGTGATGACGGGGATCCGTTCCGGCCGCGAACTCGCCCAAATTGTCGAGACCATCACCATCGGGATCACCATGGGCGTCGGTCGGATCCTGCGGGTCGAAGCCGTGAAGGGTCTCGAAATCGTTGGGGAGCCCGTCCCGATCCATATCCAGATCGATGATGGTGACGTTCAAATCGACTCGGGCCTCGTTTCCCGAGAGATCGGTGCCGGTCAGTTCCATGTTCGCCAATCCGGGTTCCGAGGGGAGCACGAATTCAGCTTGCCAAACAAGGCGGTCCGAATCGTCGTTGGGCACGCCATCTCCATGCAACACCGTGCCGGCCGCTGTTTGAAGGGTAATCCGAGGCACATCGGCCAGGGGTTCGTCGGCGGTGACGGTCACGATGAATGGCCGGCGAGCCACGGCCTCGAGAAACCGGGCAGTCAAAAAGGGCGGCCGGCCATCCAACACGAGTGTGCGCCAAACCTGGCGATTGTGGACATCCAACGTCAGCGTGAGGCTGGGGCCGACGAGATCCTGCCACTCGGCATGAAGGGAGTATGTCGCCGCGGTCAGGCCCTCGGCCAAGGAGAAACGACCCTGTTCATCCGTCCATCCAAGAACTACGGCATCGGGCCCGTTCATCACGACGCGGGCATTGACCAGCGGCCGTCCATCCGGCCCAGACACATAACCCGAGACGACGAAAGCCGGCGCGACAATCAGCGTCGCCTCGGCGGATTCGACATAGCCGGCGATGTTGCGCGCGACGGCCCGCAGACGATAACTGCCGGGAGTGAAGGGCGCAAGCCACGTGGCCGTCCATCGATGATCCGTGTCGACCGGCACGTCGGCGACCACCAGCTCCCAGTTTCCGGCATCGTCGGCGATGAACAGACGCACTTCACGAATCCCCACCCGGCTCGGTTCTTCACCGGAGGTCCTCGAATCGCTCGCCAACCCGTGGATGGTGAATGGTTCACCGCTGGTGGCCAGTAACGTCGTATCGAGGAACGACACGCTGGGAGGAATTCCACCCTGAGCGGATCGGTCCAAAGTGAGAACCTGCCTTTTCATAATGGTGGAGCCCAGACCGTCGCCTGCCGAAAGTCGTATTTCGAAGGCCACGGGGCCGGTGTGGGGTGACCATCGATCGGGCGCAATCCAGCGTACGCGACTGAAGGGAATCGCGGCCCCGGGCGGTGTTTCGTCTACGAAGCGGCCGCCTTGTGCCTGCCAGTGGAAGAAAGGGTAGGCAAGTCGCACATTTCCCAGCGAATCGATCACGCTCCCTTCGACGAAATCGGTCATCTCAGCCTCTAACACCGCGGTAAACAGGCCAGCATACGGACTCCCCTCGCCTTCGATGCTCAGGGGCCGAATCACGGAAAGCGACACTGTTGGCGGCTCGATACCCGCAACAAAGGGCTGGTCGAACCACTGACCCAAGGTGGAGCTGTCTTGCGACCAGGCGAAATCGGCCGCGGTGATGACATGCGGATGGAACGCATCGATATCACCGTTCAAGTTGGCATCGGCAGCCATGATCCGATGCAGCATCAGGAAGCACTCCTCGCGCAGGATGGGCCTGTCGGGCGAGAAAGAGCCGCCGTCCTGTTCACCGCTGACCACGCCAAGGGCTTTGGCTCTGTAAACGTAGCCCGCCAGAGGAGCCTCGGCCGGAAGATCGTCGAACAACATATGGGGTTCGACGGCGGCTGGATCCATGACTCGTCGATTCCACGCCTCCATCAAAGCCTTGACCGCCGACCTCCGGGCGAGATGGCGTTCGGGCATGAAGAGCGACACCGGCCGGCCGTCGTCCTCTCGGTTGAATACGGAGATGGCGAGATCGTCGTCCATATAGGTAAGGTGGGCCAAAAAGGCCACCGCGTCGAAAAACCAAGTGTCCGGATCGCGGATATCTCCGAAAGGCACGGTTGGCTGGGCTCGGTCGGACCATTGGCGAAAGCTGCGCGCTGCATGACCCAGCCCGCCACCGAGGGCCCGAAAGATCATGGCCGCAAATTCTGCGCGAGTCGCCGGGCGCGTTCCCGCCAGATCCAAATCTTCGGGAAGCTGGAGCACTCCGGCCTGAACCAGGAAGTGGGCTGCGGCCTGTGCGTGCTCGCTGACGTTGACATATGCCGGCGAATCCCCCGTCAAGGAAAAACTGCCGCCCCCGGTCCAAGCGGTAGTGTGTTTGCGCCCCCCCTCGGGCGTGTCGGCATCGCTGGCCTGGAATTCGAAATCATAGCGACCCGGCGCGCCATCCACCACCACGTTTCGCGAAAAAGCCTCGTCCTCCCAGAAAAGTACCGCCTCACGCCAGCCCCCACCCTGGCGCCGGTAGCGCACTTTGACGTCGACCACGTAATCGTCGGGATCATGCCAACGGCTGACGAAGTGGAATTCATCGCCCGGAGAACCCGTCTGGGGTTCGACACTCCCGGAAAGGTACCTGGGCGGGGGGTCGTCGGTGTGAATGTCGACTTCGGCGGAATACGACGACCAACCGGTCGTGCCGTCACAATCCGAGGTCTCGTTTCCGGCTGCGAGCCGGTACGCATAGGTAGTGTTTTGCTGCAGGCCGGTGTGTGTATAGGAACGTGCACTACCACAGTACAAATCGCGCCAGGTTTCCCCGACCGCTCTCCCCTGCAGGCGATACCTGACGGCATCGGTCACCCTATTCCAATCGACGCGTACGGTCGTCATGTCGATCGGTTGGGGGTTCGGCGGCGAAGGTCTGGATGGCACGGGCAATGGCTCCGTGCGTGCGGGCTGCAAACGTCCCGGCGCGCTCCACCCCGGCTCTCCATGACAGTAAGCCTGGGACAGTCCGGCGCGAACCCGGTAGCGATAGAGCGTATCCGGTTCCAAGTTTCGATCGGTGTAGGTACGCGATGTTTCGCAGGAAATAGTGTGCCATGCCCCGCTGGTTCCCTCTTGGCGCTCCAAGCGGTAGCGGGACGCGCCGGAGACGGGGCTCCAGGAAACGCGTATGGTGTGGGGGCCCAGAACCGAAACGGAAGGTCGGCTCGAGGGCGCGCCGGGCGGCACAGCGTAGTCGACTTTGAGGTCGACGAAATCCACATATCCGCTTTGACCGTTGCTGACGCGATCGTATACGTACAACCGCCAGGTTCCCTCCGGGTGTCGACCCTGAAAGTCGTCGGTTTCGCGCCAATTCAGCCAAATGTCGTCATCGTCGGAGGCGTCGTCATCGTGCCCCGAATCGGTGGCACCGCCGGTCCCTCGCGGCCAAAGACTGGCGATGTAGGCGTCCGGACTGCGAAGCCGCATCTCCATGTCGGAAACGACCACGTCGGTGATTTTCAGCTTGTACCGCACCTGGGTGACCATGGCGTTGTCGGGTACGTCACCCGTCGTGAGCGAGACCACTGCAGTTCGGCCATCGTCGACATCGGTATTGTGGCTGGTTCGCGCGCGGACCAGGCTGGTGTCGAGCCGCAATTCACAGGATTCGAGCCGGCCGGGGTTCCCGTTGCGCAGGTCGCGGAGCCACCACTTCCAAGCTCCGTTTACCGGCTCTCCATCCATCACCACCAAGTCATACCGACCTTGAAGGTAGATGTCGTTGTCATCGGCGCTGTCGTCATCCTCACCCTGATCGGTGGTGCCACCCGTGCCGTAGCGCCACACGATCAGTCGTTTTCCGGTCGGGCTTTCCAAGATGATTTCCATGTCTTCGACATCGACGGAAGCCACCTTGAGGGCGTAGTCGAGAGAGGTCACCACCGCATCTTGGGAGGCGCCTCCGAATTCCAGCGTGTAGCGAACGCCATCGGACGCTCCGTCGGGGATGGCGATGGAAAGGTCGGAGCGCGAGACGACCAGGGTTTCGGCCTGCAAAGGAACTACCCACAGAACCGCGACCACCGAGAACAGGACGCAAACCTGGGAGTGGGACAGAGGACTCGGAAATCGAAAGTAAAACATGGATACACCATCCTCACTCAAAAAATGCTTTCACGATCAACTTGGCCATTTCGGCGCGGGTTAAGGGCTGATCGGCGCCAAAAACAGGGCCTTCGCTGCTCGGATATCCGTGAACCCAGCCCTCTCCAGCAGCCGCACGAATCCAGGGATAATGGGGATGATCACCTTCCAGATCCGTGAACGAAGGCTCTTGGTGGGGCCCCGTCGGTGGAGGTCCGTCCACTTCCAGCCTGGCTCCGTTGGCGAGCATGTGGACGACCTCGCCGCGAGTGATCGGGCGATGTGCCTCGAAGTTCTGACCGGTCGGAAAGAAAGACACCCGGCGGATGTCGATGCCGGTGCCGGCATCCGCACCGACATTCGGGTTGTGAAAGGCAATCCCGAGTTCCACAGGGAGCGCATACCAGGAAGTGGCATCGAGGTCGGGATAAGGCAGGGATCCAGTGGTCACTCCGCTCAATCCCATGGCGCGGATCGTCATGACCAGTGCTTCGAGTCGCGTGACTTGCCCACCGGGGCGAAAGGTACCGTCGGGATAGCCGTTGATCACCCCTTTCTTGTGAGCGATCGCCAGGTGGCGAATCAGTGCTTCGTCGTTCGAGGGAACGTCCGAAAAAGGTAAGACATCGGTGTGCCGCAGCATACCCTTCAGGATCTTGGTATCGATGAGGTGAGCGATCGCCAAGAACACCGGCTCGTATCGAATCTTGTTGATGGTCTTCATGAATTCAACGGGAGGAGCCATAAGATAGTCAGGCACATAACAACACCGCTTGAAATCGTCGTCCTCTCTTGCCCCTTCATTTAAAGTGGGTGACCAGGTGCCCTCGATGGCTGCCTCGATGTATGCCTTGCGATCTTCTTCCAGGTAAATCCCGCTGAGCCCCTCTCCTTCCAAATCCTCGGGATTCGTACGATAGGAACCCTTCAGCATGCGATCGTGATGGTAATCCATGAACAGGACGTGGGTGTGGAAGCCATCACCTTGGTACCCGGTTCGACCCTGCATGTCGGCCACGGTCAGATGATCGGTCGGTTCGGGGTGGAAATACGCGATGTACGAAGTTCCCTGAACCATGCCCTCTCGTTGCCAGGGGGAATACATTGTCACGGATTTCGTTCCCTCGGGCGGAGCCGAAGGAACGATCATCGAGTCGTAGGAATAGCGAAGGTTGAACAATTGGCTGGTGACGGGTGAAGGCCCGTCATTCAAATAACCATAGCCCATACGGACGGGGCCCAATTCCTGAACCCCATCCTCGGCAATTCCGAATGCCAAATTATTCCAAACATCAGAAATATTGTTATTTTTCGTTCCATCACCTTGATTTCCCGGGCGGCCGCCGTTGGCATTGATTCCCCCAAAGAAATACAATTTACGCTTATAAGATTCACTCATCTTATATTGATAAAGCATGTTCACACGAGTAAGCCATGGATTCAAGAGGACAGGCAGTGCATAGGTTTGAGTTCTATTGGGACCAAGCACATTGTAATAATATCTCAATACGATATTCCAAGGTTCGCCTGTGTCGCCGAAGACATCGACTACCGGCAACACTACATCCTCTCGTCTCAATACCCTTTCAAGTTCCTTTCGATAGTAATGATCGAAACAATCCGTTTCCGGTATCCTCACTTCTGTTACAGTGCGATCTTGTATCTCGTCGAATAAATGATCCAAGTTTCTTGCTTCCGAAGCATGAACAATACCCGGAAATGTCCAGGCAATGATTCTGAGTACATCACGTGGGTATTCTTCTCCAAAGGTTTCCATCAAATGGCGAGAGCCCAGAATCCCGTCGTAGTTGTCCCATTGCAGATCGTTGGCGCCAAAGGTATAGAGATCTTTGAACACCGTGTTTCCCCCAACCCAATTCGGCACGGCTGCCGGGCTGCCGTGGTGCACTCCACTGAGCAGCAGGATCTTGTCGGCGTACTGAGTCGGCAGGTCGTGTTCTTCGAAGGCGGAACGCAAGACGATGGTGCCCATGCTGTGGCCGATGAAGATGGCCTTGTCATCGAACGACGGCTCGTCCACTCGTTTGAAGAAGCGGCGCAATTCGTTGTCGGTCGATCCGGGCCAATCGAGAAAATGCTTGAGAATGCTCGCGTTGTAGGTGACATGTTTGTACGTCGGGTAGCGGTATAGAAACACTTTGAAATGAATGCGGTAGGGATCCAATTTGTCGAAAAATTTAAGTAGGTTGGCCCAATAGGAAGCTGCCGAATCCACATCGTGGATTTGGGCCATGGGATTCGCCGAACCGGGCTTGCCTTGCCAGCCATGCACCAACACGATGGGTATTCGGGCTCCGAGTGGCAGACCCGTACCGGTTGGTTTGAACGGGTCTTCGGCGTCGCCCTTGTCAAACCAGTAGTCTTCCGGGGAATAGAGGTAATGGGTCCTCAGGTGATCGGCATATCCGGTCTCATCGGGCCAATTGTTGACCAGCGAATCGGTGCTCGATCGCGTGTGTTCGAGCGTCGTGTAAAGATATCCGGACCCCTCGCTTCCGCCCTCGTTCGTGACGGATGCATTTGGAAAATCTAATCGATCGCCGCAAGGTGCCATCGCCCAAAACAGTAAGATCCATACCTGGTTCATCAGATACTCCCATTCGGTTATGTATTCGGGGCGGGCCCCGCCGAACACGACGCCCCGTCATGGCCGCTTTTCGATACGCGATACAGAGTGACCGCGCCATTCCACCAGATTCGTTCTGTTTCGAAAATGGCCCAAAAGGGCTAGGTGGAGGCCACCCATCGGGGCCAATCGCATCCGGTCCGAACGGGTCATGGTGCCGTTTCCGCATTTCCGTCATGCTTGGCGAACCATTCCACGATTCCCGCCCAGGTGGCGCCGGCCCGCATTGCGCGATCTACCGAGATCGCGCGCTGTGGCTGAATCCGGAGGAGATGTTCCAAATGACGAAATCCATGATTGTCCTTCCATACTTGTATTTGGCTCTGCCGTTACTGGCCCAAGTGCCGGTATCGTTACCGACGCAGGAGGTACCCGTCACCGAGCGCTTCACCGTCCCCATCGAGGTGGGCGACATGACGGACCTGGGTATCGAGAGCTTCGACCTCGAACTCCGCTACGATGCGGGCGTCCTCACCCTGGATCGGGCCGAAAAGATCGGCACCCGATGCGCCGACGCGATGGTTCAGTTCAATGGCGAGACTCCGGGTGTCGTACGGATTTCCATGTCCAGCCAAGTCCCCCTGACCGGCTCGGGTACCTTGATCCAGGTGCAGGGTTCCGCCCGAGTCACGGGCGATGGTGCGCTTCACCTGGAACGGATTCTGTTCAACGAGGGTCACCCCAACGCAACCATCGAACAGGGCGCCCTCACCGTATTCGATCTGCAGCCGGTGACCTTCACCCAGCAACCGCCGTCCCATGACTTGTGTGCGGGGGAGCCGCTGATCCTCTCGGTCGAAGCGGCGGGTAGCCCGCCGATCACCTACCAGTGGCGTCGTGACGGAATCGATCTGCCGGGAGCCACGCTCGCTCAATTGCATGTACCAAACACCGAGGAGACCGATAGCGGAGCCTACACCTGTGTGGCCACCAATCCAGCGGGCACCGGCACCAGCGATGCCGCAGTGATCGCGGTGGGCGCCGCCCCCCGCATGTTGAGCCCACCCCGGGTACCGATCGCCTGTGCCGGTCAATCGGTCACCCTGCGGTTCGATATGGACGGCCCGGAGCTGGGTTATCGGTGGCAGAAAGACGGAACGGACCTGCCAGGTGCCGATGGCGCCGATCTGACGCTACCCGCGTTCGACCAAGAAGACGTGGGGGCCTATCGCTGTATCGTCACCAACGCTTGCGGCACCACGACCACCCCCGATTTGCCGCTGACGCTGGACCAGCCCGTGGCGTTGACCGCCCAACCCCAATCCGCATACGCCTCGAAGGGAGCGAGTCACAGCTTTTCTGTCGCGGCGGAGGGCAGTCAGCCGATCGCCTACCAATGGTTTTTCCGAGATGACCCGATCCCCTACGCAACGGCCCCGGAACTGACGATTGCCCCCGTTCGCTACGACGATTTGGGTCACTATCGTTGCCAAGTGCGCAATGGCTGTGGCAGCGTCGATTCCGACACGGTTTTCCTCAATGCCTATGATGTCGTGGGCTCCTTTACCTCGAATGACGATGAGGGGCGATTCGGCGAAGAGGTCCAGATTCACGGTGACCAGGCTTTGGTCACCAGTTCCCGTGATTCCCAAATCCAACGGTACATGGGGGCGGTCGACGCCTATACCCTGGTGGCGGGTGAATGGCGTCAAACCCAGCGCTTGACCGGTTCCGAGCCCACGACCAACGCCTATTTCGGCACCAGTATCGATCGGTACCAAGATCGGCTGATCGTCGGGGCGCCGGGCGAACCCGCGGTATACATCTTCCGACTCGAAAACGACCTATGGGTTCAGGAATCCAGGTTGACTCAATCGACCACGAGCTTCGGTCAAAGCGTCGCACTGGGCCAAGATTACGCCGCTGTCGGAGCGCCCGAGCACAACGGTCGTGGTGCGGTGTATCTCTATACGTACAGCGGTGGACGCTGGAATTACCGAACTTATTTGAGCCCCTCCCAAAGTGGAAGCCAACGATTCGGTGCCGCCCTGGAAATCCACGCCACCCAAGTCGCCGTCGGGCGACCCGGTGCATCCAATCAGGGCGCGGTCAGCATGTACACGTTCAATGGCAGCCGTCTGGTCAGTCCCATCGAGATCACCTCCGCCACTCAGGGGAACAATGCGCAGTTCGGGGCCAGCCTCGCCATGACCGACGATCTGGTTCTGGTCGGCGCCCCATATGACAACCGTGGCCGCGTGTTCTCGTTTCGAAGGATCGGCGGTACCTGGATCCAGGAATTCGAGTTTCAGCCGCCCCCATCCGGCGGCAGGTATTATCCGGTCTTCGGTCGCTCGGTGGCAATCGACGGGAATCGGGTGGTCATCGGTGGGCCGAGCGGGCGAAGCCCCTATTCGGTCGTCAGCGTGTTCGAGAGGGTCGGAGATGCTTGGGCTCGCCTGGTCGACTGGAGACCCGCGGACATTCTCAACTTTGGCGAAGGGGTCGCCATCAGTGGACCCAACGTGCTGGTCGGCACACAAAGTTCCGCCCATTTCCATCACTTGGGCACGCTTCCCGGCAACCCGTGCCCCAAGCCGTTTCTCAGCCAACATCCCCAATCGGTCAACCTGCAGCAAGGTGCCGCGCACACCTTCGAGGTCGCCGTGGAAACCGAAGCGGCTCCCTCCTTCCAGTGGTATCACAACGGGCGGATGATTCCCGGAGCCGATGGGTCGGCCTTCCACATCGCTGCCGCCCTGCCTGCCCATCAGGGTGTATACCATTGCGAGGTCACGACCGCTTGCGACACGGTTCGCTCCAGCGATGCAGGTCTCACGGTCGGCGAGATCACCGATCGGCTACCCTTCGTGATTCCCGAGCTGGAAGCGGGGGATCTCCTGGGTCCGATAGCGGTTTCCGGGAATCGGGTGGCGTTGGGGGCGCCTGGCGATGACGACAGCGGCAAGGGCGCCGTCTACGTCTACCGCTGGTCCGGTGACGCCTGGTTGCGCGAAGCGAAAATCCTCGGTCACTCGGGACCCAGTTTCGGCAGCAGGCTCGACCTTTCCGGTGAACGGTTGGCGATCCAGGGCGGCGGAGCATTGTACCTCTACCATTTCCAGGGTGGGTCCTGGGTGCTCCGGGGAGAACTGACCCCGAGTCAATCCAATACCGGCTTTCCCGGTGCGTTCATCGTTCGAGGTGACGACCTCTTCGTGGGCCAGGCCAAAGTCGATTCCAATCGCGGCGAACTGATTCGATATCACTGGAACGGTACCGTCTGGCAGTCGCGAGGCAAACTCCTTTCACTGGAAGATCTGCCAACCAACGCGAACCTGGGCGACCGACTCGCTCTCACGGGTGACCACCTGATTGCAGGAATGCCCAAATATAGAAGCAACGAAGGGAGCGCCCTGATTTACCGACGCCGCAAGGGGGTTTGGCAGCCGGAACGCCTGCTCACCCCACCCGATTTCATCAATGGCACCCTTTTCGGCAACGGTTTGGCTGCCAGCGGCAACCAACTCGCGATCGGAGCGACCGGCAATGACGAACTGACCCCAAACGGTGGCACCGTTTATCTGTATGAAAATCAAATGGATACTTGGCGATGGTCACAAAAAACGACGCCTTCCGGTGTGGAGCAAGGAGACGGTGTAGGCGCCGAGTTGGCACTCGATGGAAACGCGCTGCTCATCGGTTCGCAACAAGACGATGAAGGGGCAAACGCTATGGGCGCCGCCTTCCTGTTCCAACGAGACCAGGAAGCATGGCACGAACGGAAAAAGTATATAGATCCCGACGGGCACGCCGGAGACCGAATGGCTTCCTACCTGGCGCTCCAGGGCGATCAGGTTTGGCTGGGCACCAAATACGCCGATCTCACCGGCGTCGATTCCGGCAAAATACTTCTTTTCGGTGAGTTACCCGACAATCCCGATTGCCTTCCCGGGGATGTCACCCGCAACGGCCAGATCTCGCCTCTCGACGCCTCGCAGGTATTGATCCACGTAGTCGGGTCGCCGACCGAGTTCGATCCCTTGCCCGCCTGCGCCGCCGACGTGACCTGCAATGGCAGCATTACGGCCTTCGATGGCGCTCAAATTTTGCGGTTCAGTGCCGGAACCATCGATTCCCTGGATTGTGTCGCATCCCGCCGAGCACCCGATGGTGACCTAATGGTCACCGACACCCCGACCGAGGCTGTCCCCTTCTCGGTCCCGCTGGGCTGGGTCGGTGCGGAAACACTCTCCTTCGAGTTGGAGATTGACTTCGATCCGACAATCCTCGCCGCCCGGGGCGTTCAGGCCGAACTGCCCCGCGATTGGCAATGGCGAGCACAACGAACCCCCGACGCCATCATCTTGGCGGCTGCCGGTGCGAGCCATCTACCCGATGGACGTGGAGATTTCCAGCTCCACTTCATTCCGTTGAGACTCGGTCATTCGGAATTGCGTGTCAGGGTTGTCTCCCACAATGAACACGACGAACCGAATGGGGTCGAGACCATCGACATCCACATCCTGCCCTGCGAATCGGGGACGTTCATCGACGCTGTCGGTTCCTGGCCCGATACCGGCCTTCTCGATGTGGTGCAGTCCCTCCAATGTATGGATGACCACGCGCGATAAGGAGCATCACCATGAATATCAAAGCAGCCCTCGTCGTGTGGTTTGCGACGCACGCTCTCCTGACGGCTCAAGTAGATCTCCGCCTGCCGGAGGTCGTCACGGCGCCTGGCCAATGGCTCTCTATCCCACTTGAAACAAGCACTTTGTCGACCCACAACGTCCTGGGTTTCTCTTTGGTTCTGACATTCGATCCGGAAGTGGTCTCACTTTCGAATGTCGTACTCGACGACACCCTTGCCGCACCCTTCACCATGGTCGTCAACCCACAACCGGGACGCCTCATTGTATCGGCAGCGGGAGCGTCACCGCTCATGGGTGCCGGTACGCTATTGCGGGTCACCGGTCACGCCGTCGCGGACGGCTTCAGCCCCGTGATATTGGAACGCTTCGAATTCAACGAGGGCGATCCAAGCTCCAGCCTGCACCACGGCTCGATTCGGGTCGGTGAGACCAACGAAACCGAACCGTTTCATTTGGCTCTCGCGGAGGTGACAGTCGGCCCGGGAGAGGCGTTCAGGGTCGCCCTGAATCTAGAATACCCCGGTTTGGGTGACCTTTTCAGTATCGAAGGTGTTTTGCGCTTCGATGCCACTTCAGTCAATATCGATGGCGCTTCGCTCGAAGCTCTCACGGAAGGCTGGCAGTTGGCCACCCAGATAACTTCATCGGGCGAATTGGCCTTTGCACTCGCCGGAGCCGACCCAATCAGGCAAAGTGGCTCTGTTCTGCGGTTTCACGGTACGGCGGTCGCTTTGGGCAATGCTCCCCTCACGTTCTCCGATATCCAACTAAACGAGGGTCGTCTCGAAGTGTCGACCCAAGCCGGCAGGGTCATCGTCACCGACGAACCGTCGGCGACACGAACCCTCTCGATTCCGGCGGGCACCGCCACCACCGGTGCAACCTTCGAGATCCCCCTACGCCTAGATCGCCTGGGCGACAGCACGGTGCGATCGATTCAATTCGAGCTCCATTACCAGGCGGACCTCTGGCAATTCTCGCGATTGAAACGGGAAGACTCGCTTTTGTGGCACTGGCACCTGGCCGTTTCGGAGACCGAACCCGGTTTGGTTCGGGTTTCGGCCGCAGGCGCCTCACCCCTTACCGAGAGCGGCGAGTTGCTGCGCATCGAAGGGCGCGCCCTCTCTGCGGGTCGGAGTGACATACACCTGACCCAGGTCCTGTTGAACGAGGGGGAACCCGTAGTCGCCGTTCAACATGGGCGGCTGGACATCGTCGAAAACCAGCCGCCCTCGGCGACGATCCAAGAGCCGGCCTCCGATCTCGAAGTCACGGTCGACCAACCCATTGTTTTTCGGGGTCACGCCGAAGACCGGGACGGCCATCTGCCCCTTTCCTGGTGGTGGGTTTTTGACGGCGGAATTCCGGATCGGCGGGAACCAGGCCCCTTTACCGTTTCCTTCCTCGAGCCAGGCACCTATTCGATCCAACTACGGATTACCGACGGGCTCGGTCTCGAAGCCGACCTGGCAACCCGAACGGTACACGTCGTGACCGGTACGCCGCCCCAGGCTTTCATCGAGGAACCCGCCACCGACATGCGCATTCACCAAGGACGGTCTCTTTACTTTCGCGGTGAGGATCACGCCGAACATCGACAGCTACCATTGGAATATCGCTGGGATTTCGACGGGGTCGCGCCCCCTGATTCCCGCGTTGAGCCCGGCTTGGTGACCTTTTCTCAAACCGGCGAATACGCCGTCACGCTCAGCGTGCGTGATCGTTTCGGTCACGTATCGCCAGAGCCCGCGGTCCGCCACATTCAGGTCGAGCCATGTCCTTTCGTGGCAGTACCGCCCTCGATACCCCATGGATTGGATTCGCCATCCCTATTTGCCGAATTGGCGTGCCTCGAATCCACGGACACCTGGTACTGGATTCGATCCGATCGACCCGACTCGCCCTTCGGATTCGACGAGAACCCGATCTCATTGGATGGCACCATCACGACGTCAACCGACTTTCAATTCGTTTTTTTACAGGGCGGAGAAAATACTCGCCATTTGAATACGCGACTCTTGGTCGCTCGAAATCCAAGATTCCGGGATTTCAACGGCGATGGCCGCCATTCGTTCGACGACTTGTTGACGGCGCTTCCCTTTTGGGGATTGGCCACACCCGATGCCGACGGCGATGAGAAATTGACCGTTCTCGATTTGTACTACATTCCCGGAGTCGAAAACGTCACCGAGAACCCTTGAAAGAGGAGGCCGAGACCCTTGATGAAGTGCCCCCCATAGCATGAGAGCGTTTCAATAGAAGGATTCACAATCACAAACAAACCAGAATAAACACAAACTTCGAATTAACCTATTTCTCATTGTTTTTTTAAAGGAGCTACGATATAAAGCTAAATTCTTGATTCAAGTAAACACTCGCACACAATTGGGAACATCAACCTAATGAATACCGCGAAGATGGCTGTATCACTGTTTCAAATCTTTTTTTTGAGCGTTGGCCTCCATGCTTCCACTGATCACGAATTCAGCGATGCTGTTTTTCGCACACTCAACACTTCAGACGGGTTATCTCAAAGCAACGTATTTTGTTTAATTCAGGATCATCATGGTTTTCTTTGGGCAGGCACCGAAAACGGATTGAACCGATACGACGGCCAGAACTTTCAAAGTTTTTTGTTCCGATCCGACGATCCCGCTACCCTTTCCGACGATTGGATCTGCGCACTCTGGCCCGATCCGAATGGCACCCTGTGGGTCGGCACTCGGATGGGCATCGATCGGTTCGATCCAATCACAGAGACGTTCACGCATTTCCCATTCGTTTCAGGTCCACGTGAAGGCTGGTGCTTGGCGCGTGACGGTCAGGGGCGTCTTTGGTATGGGACCGATGACGGGCTGTTTTTCCTGGACATCGAAGCTGGAAAGGTTCGTTCCTTTCCCCTAGCCCCTCTGCTGGCGGGTGCCTGGCAACGAGAATGGAATGTTCGGGCAATATTGCCACATGGGAACTCGCTCTGGATCGGAACCTGGGGTGGCGGCTTGGTCGAACTCACCTCCCTCGGCCAGGCTCGTCACATCCCCGTGCCGGCGCACCAAAACCGCATTCGTGCCCTTGCGCCGGATCGGACCGGCCAGATCTGGCTTGGCACCGCCTCCGGTGCGGTGGCCTTTTCCCCCACGGAGCGCACCTTCGCGGAAACCCATTTACCCGACCTGGAAATACCCGCGGTTTTCGAAGACCGCGACGGCAGCATTTGGTTCGGGACTCGCGGTGCGGGCCTCTTTGTGCTGCAGCCTGATGGAGGTCGGCTCCACCCGTTCACCCATGGCCCTCACACCAAGACCCGCAAAGGTTCGATCGTCTGGAGCATCACACAGGATCGGACTGGGGTCATGTGGTTTGGATTCGGCTCGGGACAGGGCATCGGTCACTGGATCGAACCGCTGTTCCACCTGGAGCGGGCCGATCTCACCGAGCCCACCGGACTGAATGAGCCCTGTATCTGGTCCATCTACCGCGATCCGGCGGACCGTCTCTGGCTCGGCACCGAATCGGGTTTGTCCATGAAGCCTTCGGAAAAAGCGGGGTGGCGCCATTACACCGCAGCCGAGCACCTGCCAGAGAGCCGGATTTGGACCATTGAACCCGGCTCCGACGGAATGCTTTGGTTGGGTACCAACGAGGTAGGCCTGCTTCGGTTCGATTCGGATCGCGAAATTTCGGTACCGATTGCATTACACAGAGATGCGGCCACTCAATCCAAACCCGCCAAAAGCGTCCCTTGTTTGGCACACGATCGCGATGGGCGGCTCTGGATCGGAACCAAGACGTCGGGCCTGTTCCGTATCGAAGACTCCAGATCGCAACCTCGTTGGCTTCAAGGCAAACTGGATCGAGGTCGCCTGGACTTGACGCAAACCGAGATTTTCGCCTTATGCCCCGATCCGAAGGGCGGTATGTGGGTCGGCACTCATGGTGAGGGCCTTCTTCATTGGGAGGAGGACCGCGGTCGATTCACCCAGTGGTTCGGGAACGACGATCACGGCCACCATGTCAGAAAGGATCGCATTTGGACACTTCACCTGGATTCGCGCGACCGCTTGTGGCTGGGCTTCAAGAGCGGCGGACTGGCCTACAAGGAACGGGACTCTTCCGGGTTTTTTCGTTACACCACCGCCAACTCCCAATTACCCGACAATACCATCTACACGATCGAGGAGGATCGTCAGGGGTTCCTGTGGCTCAGTACCAATCGAGGCCTCTCACGACTTGATCCCACCAACGACACCTGGCTGAACTTTTCACCGGAACACGGTCTCCAAAGCCACGAGTTCAATTTGGGGGCTTCCTTCGCAGCTCGTGATGGAAGACTCTATTTCGCTGGCATTGACGGCTTCAACACCTTCATGCCGAGTGCGCTTTCTCTCGAAGAAGATCGAGCTCCTTTGAAAATCCTCGAGCTTCAGGTCGCCCGACAGGGGCGCTGGGTGTTACCACGAACCAATGGTTCCATCCCTCTAGCACCGAACATCGCGGAACTCAGGCTTTCCTTTGCCCGATTGGATTTTGTGAGCACGGACAGCACCGCGATGGCTTACAAGCTGGAAGGAGTGGACAGATCCTGGATCGAAACCCAGGGAAATATGGGACAAGCCCGTTACACCTTTCTTCCATCGGGCTCCTATACCTTTCGGGTGCGCTCCGCGGATTCCCTGGGGAGATGGAGTGATCGCGAAGTGGCTATCCAACTCGACATCCCCCCTCCACTGATCGAACGAGCCTGGTTCCGATCGGTGTTGGCCGCCGGTGTCCTCACCATCTTGTGGCTAGCGATGTGGCTCTACGGCGAACAGCAGCGAAAAACGCGCGCTTGGATCCAAGAGGCATTGGAAAAAGAGCGATTTACGCTGGAAGAGAACCTGCACGACGGACCCTTGCAATCGGTCAAGGAATTACTCCTTCGCCTCGATTCAGCCAAAACGACCGACCCACAGTTCGTCGAGCCCCGCTGGGTTCGCCGAGGACTGTCCGACATCCGCGAAGGTATCCAGCAAGCATGCTTCGCGTTATTGCCACCGTCGCTGCGCATGTTCAGCCTCGCCTCCGCAATACAGGAATGGGTCGAAAGCCAGAATGGACAGGAACCCGAGTTGTGGTTCAAGTGTCATGGCTCGGACGAGGCGCTTCCCGAAGATCTCAAAATCGGCCTTTTTTCCGTGTTCCGAAAGGGCATACAGAATGCGATCCTCCACGCTGCCGCATCCACCGTGACGGTCAACCTGACCATTACCAAAACGCGCGTGACGTTGCGAATCCAAGATGATGGCGTCGGTTTCGAATCGCTCTCCCGGCCAGGCGAACGCGCACGCAATAAACATTTCGGCCTGATTTGCGCCGAAGAACGCGTGCGTTCCATGAAAGGCCGTCTCCAAATTCATTCCAAGCTCGGACAGGGCACGACCTTCAAGGTTCAAGTCCCCCTTCCGAGGGCCCGCTCCTTTGCCTTCGTCCCCAAATCTTGGATACCCACCGCCGCTGAGAAGGAGTTTCGACCGTGATCCGAATTGTCGTCATCGATGACCACGAGGTCGTGCGCGAAGGGCTGAGATCGAGGTTGAATGCCTACGACGACCTGGAATTGGTCGGCGAAGCAAGGACCGGCACGGAGGGGCTCGCCTTGATCGAAGCCAAACAACCCGATGTCGCCATTCTAGACTTGGTGATGCCTGGCCCCACGAGTGGTATCGACGTAGCCAAGGAAGTTAAAAAACGTCAGTTGCCCACCAAGATTCTCATTTACAGTTTCTACAACAAACCCACCATGATTTTCGGAGCACTCGACGCGGGTGCTATGGGCTATCAATCCAAGTCGGAATCTCTCGAAGAGGTCATCGAAGGCTGTAGGGCCGTGGCCTTTTCGGATCGCTGGTGGTTCAGCGGCGACATCCAGGCGATCGTCAACGCCAGACACATGCAGCCTTCACGATCCAAACTGACCACGAAAGAGAAAGAAGTGCTCCGGTGGCTGTCGCTAGGTTACGAAAATCTCAACATCGCCGCCAGACTCGACATCAGCGAAAACACCGTAAAAAATCACCTAAAATCAATTTATCGCAAGCTGGAGGTGGCAGGCAGGGTTGGAGCGGCACTGTGGGCATGGCGACAAGGCCTGGTTAACGACATGATCTGGGAATGATCGGCGTTCCCAAGGCTTGCCGTGGCCAAGAAGACTCCTCAGACTAGACCGTGTCCATCCAGAAACGAAGGATCGTAATGGACTTCCCCTGATTGGATTCAAAAACCAGTTTTCTCGGGACCCTACACCCTCGTCAGGCAAGGTGAATCAAGCCGCCGGTATTCCCAATCAGGCCATACCCTCGAAATCCCTCACACCTACCATCAGCCCACGCCATCATGAGTTTGTCGGTGTGGGGATCAATAGTTTGGCCTAACTGGAGGAATAATTCCTCGGCTTCCCCCGATAACAGTAAACATGAGACTCATGAGATGATTCAACTCCTCAAAAAACGGCCCTCACTCCCCGCTGCCGTCCCATTGGTTGGCGCCGGCCGGAAAGTCCTGGGATTGTGGTTTGACGACACAGAAATCGTGACCCGACGGAGCCTTCATGACCCACCAGGTCCTGACCTGCCGCTTGCGCTCGGCCCCTGCCGCTTCGAGGCGCGCCACCTCGGCGTCGACGTCGTCGGTCTCGATGTCCAAGTGGACGGCGGGTGAATCCTCACTTTGCTGTAACAGCACTTGAATGCGGTCGACCGGGACCTCCATCTCCACGTAGCGTTTGCCGAGATCGGCGCCTTCGGGCGGCCGACGCCCCAAGGCGTGACTCCAAAAGGCGACGGCTTGCTGGAACTCCTGCGGGGGACAGTCGATGACGAGCGTGCAGAGCTTACTTTGGTGCATGGGTGTTCCTCCATAGGTGTGGGCTGTATCTTTTTCTACCATCAAAATCATTTTTGGTGGTTAAACATATCTTTATTCATTCAACCAGTCAAATGGTTTTTACTGGTTACAGTCTTCGTCACTGGCATTACAATGACGCCATGAGCGACGCCATCTCTCCCGTGGCCGAGATCCAGCGCATCGGCGGACATCTCTGCCTCGACCTCACCAATACCGTTCACCACCGCTACCGCCCCCAAGACGGCGACTACTTCACCGGAGTCGCCGACGTCCTGCAGTGGGCGCTGGACAGCGACTTGATCGATCTCGAGCGGCGCGACGCCTACCATGCCCAGCTTCGCGAGGACGCCGATTCGGCAGATCGCTTCCTCGAGGACGTGATTTCGTTGCGCGAGTCGCTTTTCGAACTGTTCACGAGCACCGCGTCCGGGCGGGAGATCGCGGCCAGGGACCTGGCCGTTCTCAACCGCGCCCTGACGGAGGGGGCGGCGCTGCGGCGATTGGTCTGGGCGGATCCCCACCCGATCTGGCAATGGTCGACCGAAAACCCCTGGAGCATCCCTTGGCGGCTGGCATGGTCGGCCTCGGAACTGCTGTGCTCCCCGATGCTGGCCCGGGTCAAAGAGTGTCCGCCGCCGGACGGGTGCGGCTGGTTGTTCCTGGACCGATCCAAAAACAGGTCGCGACGCTGGTGCAGCATGAGGGATTGCGGCAACGCGGCCAAGGCCAAACGCCACTATCGCCGCAAAAAAGCGAAGCGCAAATCTTCGGCCGAGGCACACACTTGACCCAGCCGATGCCCGCAGACCCGTTTTAGTACCTGGGCCTTCATCTGTGATCGAGAGCGGTTCTCGTGAATCTTTCGGGAACATGCCCGGGTGCGCCTGCTCAACCCACAGGTATTGCGTCGCTTATGCGGTTTTGGATGCCTCGGTGTCGGCTCGCCAACCGGTCGTCCTGGGTCGCCGTCCGATCCTCCAGCGAATCCGATCGGCGTTCGGGTACCGCCCCCGCGGTTCCGGGTTACAATAGCAGTCTTGCCTTGAACCGAGTGCGATCCGCGAGATGCGCGATTCGATTCCCCCACAACTGCGCTACAATGCGCCCAGTCCGAAACGGAGGTGCCCTATCAACACTGATTTGATCATTCTCCTGCTGCTATGGTCGATTTCCTTCACCTTTTCGCTGACCCTGCACGAGGCCGCGCACGCCTTGGTCGGCAAACTGGGTGGCGACCTGACGGCGTATGCGACCGGTCAGGTCAGCTTGAACCCCATCCCCCACATGAAACGCGAGCCCATGGGCATGATCGTGATCCCGCTGGTCTCGTTCTTCATCTACAACGGGGGCTGGATGCTCGGCTGGGCCTCGGCACCCTACGACCCCATATGGGCCGAGCGACACCCGCGTAAATCGGCGCTGATGGCCCTCGCGGGCCCCGTTTCCAATCTCATCTTGTTCATTCTCAGCGCCATCGCCTACAAGATGCTTTACGCCTTCGGTACCGGCATGTCCGAGGAACTGTTCACGACCCTGGCCATGCTCGCGCTGATCATGTACAAGTTGAACCTGATCCTGGCGCTCTTCAACTTCATTCCCCTGCCGCCCTTGGACGGTGCCGAGATCATCCTGCTGTTCTTTCCGGAAAATCAGGCATCCATGATCCGCGCGCGCATTCGCAGTCTCGGCATTTTCGGACTTTTCCTGGCCTGGATCCTGTTTCCCTACATTTACCGCCCTATTCGCGCCTTCTTCTCGGCGTTGCTGGGCATGCCCTGACCCGTGTTCCGCATCCGTTCCCGAGATTTCCAACGACGACCGACACCTATGAGGTAAGCCCCCATGACGACATCGCAACAGATCGACCGGCAACTCTGGAATCGCCTGGATCAGGTTCCCGAAATCGGGGTCCATCCACAGGCCGAATGCCTCAAGCGCATTGTCGCGGGGCAGACCAGCATGACGTCCAAGGGCTTCCCCTACATTTCCGAAGAGAGTTTCCAGACCTTCGTTTGCCGGGTCCCGCACCTGTTTTCCAACGGCCTGGCCATCCTGAAATGGGTCGACGGCGTGCTCCACCACGTACGCGGCTGGGAGGATCTTGAGCCCTGCTCCCGCGATTCCGCGTTGCGGGCCCTCAAGGTCATCCAAAACATGGTGTATACCGCCTCGATCACGGCGCCGTCGGACCTGTGGCTGGTTCGCCAGGTACTGTCCACCCACAAGAGCCTGGCGATCGTCGGCTGGTTGAAATCCGGCAACGGCCTGAGCCCCGAAGCGTTCGCCAAGGAGCACCAGTTCAACGAACGCCAACTCAAGATCGACCTGCATTTCCTGTATTCGCGGGGGTACCTGCGCCTCGAGGATGGGACCTTCTTCCTCTCCGAAGACGAAGCGGTGCGCCAGTTGTTCGCGCACTTGACGATTCTTCCCAAACGCGATCGCGGCGACATGACCAAGCTGTGGATGCGGTGGTTCGCCGGGGAAGAGAAGGACCCGGAGGGCGGCAGCCTGCGCGACCGGCTGGAAGCTTGGCTGTCCTTCGAAGCCAAGAAAACCCGGCCTCAAACGTCGTGGATCGCAGGCCAATGGGAAGTGGAACTGGGTTATCGATTGCTGCCCGTGGTCCTGGCCATGCGGGCGCGTGGCCTGACCCTGAAGCTGGAACGCCAGGCTGTCTTTTCGGAGATCGTGCCCCGAAGCTTCCCCTCGCTCATGGACCTGTTGAGCCGCACTGGCCTGGTCCACGACGATCGGGTGACCCTCTTGGGTGCGCGGGTGTTCGAGCGGGGACCGGGCCCGTTCGGCATCGTAGGCGCCTACACCAGCTACCTCGAACACCTGGACGAGATCCTGCGCGGCAAGGTGGGCCATTCGTGGGTGAGCCGTGGCGAGAACGTGGCCGCCAGCCAGGACGCCAACCGCAAGTCCTTCGCATCGGCCAACAAGGCCTTGGACGATTTCTGCACGCGCTTCCAATTCGACTACGACGTGTTCATCGAGCACGCGGTGGGCAAGGGCGAAGCGACGCGCCAGCGGTTCGAGCGAGACCGTGACGAGCGCCTGCGCTACTTTGGCGCCGATCTCGAAGATGCCGCCATCGACGAGGCCATCAAGGAGCAGGAACGCGGCGTGCTGCCGAAGAACATGAAGTTCATTCGCAGCGCGGACATCGGGGAACCGAGCAAGATCACCGAAGCGCTGAAGGCCGAGGGTCTCGACGGCAAGAGCGCGGTCATGGTCGTGGGCAACGGTTTCCACGAAATTCGCGATCAGTCCGACACCAAGATGATTCAGGTATTGAACGGTTATCGCGAGGCGGGCATCCTGTTGATCTTCACGGAAGAGACCGGGCTCACCGACTCGGATTTGCTGAACACGGCGTGGAACACCTACCACGCCGGATTCCGCCACGTGCACGAGATGTCGGGACAGGGGCTGAGGCCCTCCTGGCGCAACGAGAAGGGCGAGGGCATGATGAGCTGGTCGGAATGCGCCGAGAAGGCGGACTACCGCGTCCTGCATCGGTACACGGCCACCACCCGCACGATCTATCCCTACAAGAAAGGACGCCGCAAGAACCCCTCGATCAGCGTCACCTATTTCTGTGTCCCGGAAGCCCTGTGCCGGTCGCTGAACATCAGCCTCGAAGATTGCGGCCGCGCCTGACCCGTCCACTCGCGGCGGCCCCTTGGATTTCGGGCCAACTTTTTTCGGACACGCAACGACTTAATGGAAACGAAGGCGTTCCGAAACTTCATACCGAACGATGCACCGGACCATGAGCCGGTTATCGTCGCGTTTACGCGTTCCTCTGAGAGGGTGATCGTACCTACCCCTACGCTGCCTTGTTGAAACCCGGAGTGTGTGTTTGGGGTGGATGCAATCGGGTGGCCCCCGCGCAAGATGGTGGTGCGAAATGCATTGGAAAAACGTGGTTCGGCATTCCCTGGCCCGACACTGCGAGGATCTACCGGGACAGTGTGTCGCGGATGTTCCCAATGTGTCGAAGCCCGGCAGATGGTGCGGGGTTCGGCCGCTCGCCCGCGCCCCCAAGAAACGCTCAACTCGAGTCCAAACCTCTCATCACGACTCGTCGTGCCTTTCGGCACCCGGCATCCATGCCCATTCGGTTCATTGTATGTGTATCCCAAAGGAGGAGACGTGCGTCCCAAAGCTTATCCAAGCGCTGTTCAGAAGCCCAACCGGATCATCCCCCAAATGCTGTTTTGTCTCATCAGCCTATGCCTGGGGAACCTCATCGCCAGCGACGGCTACCAACCCCATGGCGGCATGATACGCTATCCCGATGTCAGCCAAACCCATATCGTCTTCAGTTATGCCAACGATCTCTGGCTGGTGCCCCGCGAGGGTGGAACCGCCACGCCGCTCGCTTCACCGGGCGGTACGGAACTCACGCCGCGTTTCTCGCCCGACGGCGAGACCGTGGCCTTTTCCGCCAATTTCGACGGCGACGAGGATCTGTACACAATCCCGACCTCGGGCGGCATTCCCGATCGAGTCACCCACCACCCGGGTTTCGAATTCCTCTCCGACTGGACCCCCGACGGACAGTCGCTGATCTTTTTCAGCCGCTCGATCGAGGGGTTTCCGCGCGCCACCCAACTGTTTACCGTTTCGGCCACCGGCGGACTGCCCACCAAAATGCCCGTCCCCTACGGGGCCAACGGCACCATTCACAGCGACGGTGAATGGCTGGCGTACACGCCGCGCTTCCGCGATTACCGCACCTGGAAGCGTTACCGCGGCGGCCAGGCGGCCGAGATCTGGCTCTTCAACCTCGAGAACAACAGTTCCAAGAAAGTCACGGACTGGGAGGGAACCGACACCATGCCCATGTGGCACGGGAAGACCCTGTACTACCTGTCCGACAACGGCCCCAACCACCGGCTGAACATCTGGGCCTACGACACCGAATCGGGCCAGCGCCGCCAGGTCACGAAGCTCGCGGATTACGACGTCAAGTTCCCGAGCATCGGTCCGGGCCCCAACGGCCAGGGCGAAATCGTGTTTCAATACGGCTCCCAATTACACCTGCTCGACCTAGCCAAAGGCACCCACGCGGCCGTTTCCGTCCGGTTGCCGGGCAGCCGACCCGCCCTGCGCACGGCACCCGTCGACGCGGCCGAAAACCTGACCACGAACCGGTTCCTTTCCTCCTCGGCCAAACGGGTCGCCGTCGAAGCGCGCGGCGACATTTGGACCCTGCCCGTCAAACACGGCACCCCGCGCAACCTGACCCGCACCAGCGGCCGCGCGGAACGGGATCCCGCCTGGAGCCCCGACGGCAAGTGGATCGCCTTTTTCGCGGACGACGACTACGAGCAGGGGTACAACCTGTTCATCACCCAGAGCGACGGCCGCGGCGAAACGCGCAAACTGACGAACCTGGACAAACAGTATCTCTTCACGCCTTCCTGGTCGCCCAATTCGGAAAAAATCGCGTTTTGGAACCAATTGGGCCAACTGTTTCTGCACGACCTGGCATCGGGCCAGACCAAGGAAATCGCCAAGGACCGTTTCGGCGGCACCAGCAGCCTGGCCTGGACCCACGATTCGCGTTGGTTGGCGATGTCCCTCTCCTTGGAGGCCACCAACGCCCTCTTCGTCTACCACACCGAAACCGACAAGCTCCATCAATTGACCAGCGGCATGTTCAACGACTACAGGCCGACCTTCGACGAAAAGGGCAAATACCTGGCGTTCCTCAGCGATCGCCACGCGGCCGACCCGACCTACGAAGATTACGGCACCACCTGGGTTTACTCGGGCCAGGACCGCATCTTGGTGGTTCCCCTGAAGAAGGGCGAAAAGGTACCCTTCGCACCCAAGAGCGACGAGGAATCTTTCGAGGATGACGACGACGCCGGCGAAAACGGGAAAGACGAAGACGACGAGGATGACGAAAAGGATTCCAAGAAGAAAGGCAAAAAGAAAAAAGGCAAGAAAGACGCGAAGAAAGACAAGGACGACGTCAAACCAATCGAATTCGATTTGGACGGTTTCGAGAAACGCGCGGTTCCGGTGCCCGTGGACCACGGCAACCTGAGCAACCTGGTCTTCGGCCGCAAAGCCAAGTTGTTCTACATTCGCGGCGCCGCGAATCGCGACCGCAAATCGAATCAACTGACCATGGTCGACCTGAAGGACGCGGAACTCGAAGAGAAGACCGTCGTCAAGGGTTTGGTGAGCTTCATGCTCTCCGAAAAGCGCGAGAAGATGCTGGTGTTCAAGGCACCCAAGCGTATGGCGGTCATCGATGCCAAACCCAAACAGAAAATGAAGGACATGGTCTCGACCAAAGGCATGACCGTCCAGGTGAACCCGCGCGAAGAATGGACGCAGATCTTCCACGAGGCCTGGCGCCTGTATCGCGAGTTTTTCTATGCGCCGAACATGCACGGCCTGGATTGGAAGGCGGTGCGCGACAGCTACGCCGAAATGTTGGCGGATGCCACCACCCGCGGAGAGGTGGGCTACGTCCTCAGCGAGATGATTTCGGAATTGAACGTGGGCCACGCCTATCACGGCAACGCCAGGGACAAGGGTCGTCCCTCGAACGTCAACGTCGGCCTGCTGGGTGCCGATTTCAGCCTCGAAAACGATGCCTTCCGCATTCGAAAAATCTATCGCGGCGGCGATTGGGACGCGTCGGTTCGTTCACCGTTGGACCTGCCGGGCATCGATGTGGCCGAAGGCGACTACCTGTTGGCGGTCAATGGCGAACCGCTGGATACGACGAAGGACGTCTGGGCCTCCTTCCTCAATCTGGCCAACCGCGTGGTGACGCTGACCGTGAGTAAAAAACCCGCCATGGACGACGAGGCCCGCCAGGTCGTGGTGCGCACCCTGCGATCCGATTCCGAGCTTCGCCTGCGCGATTGGATCGAGCGCAACCGCGACTACGTCGCCAAGAAAACGGGTGGCAAAGTGGGCTATATCTACGTGCGCAACACGGGTATTCCCGGCCAGAACGACCTGATTCGCCAGCTCATCGGCCAACGTCGCAAACAGGCGTTGATCATCGACGAGCGCTGGAACGGCGGCGGCCAGATTCCCACGCGGTTCATCGAGCTGCTCAACCGCCCGTTGGTGAACCACTGGTCGCTTCGCGTCGAAGAGGACGTCCCTTGGCCTCCCGACGCCCACCACGGTCCCAAGTGCATGTTGATCAACGGCAGCGCCGGCTCCGGCGGCGATCACTTCCCGTTCCTCTTCCGGCGCATGGGCCTCGGTAAATTGATCGGCACCCGAACCTGGGGTGGTCTGGTAGGGCTCTCCGGCGGGCCGAGGTTCGTGGATGGCGGCGTCGTGACGGTGCCCTCCTTCGCGTTTTTCGAAACAGACGGGACCTGGGGCATCGAGGGCCACGGGGTCGACCCCGACATCGAGGTCGTCGCCGATCCGGCCAAGATGGTCGACGGTGCCGATCCCCAGCTCGATCGAGCCATCGAACAAATGCTCGAAGAGTTGAAGACCTATCCCAAAATTCCCAAACGTCCGGCCTATCCGGATCGCAGCGGCATGGGTCTTCCCGACAGCGAGAAGTGAACCTTCGGCGGTTTGCGCCGCAATGAACCGAACCAAATCCCGGTCGAGATACCTCGGCCGGGATTTTTTGTCGATCGCCGAAGCACACCCGAATCGGCGAGCTGCGATCATGGCGCTCAAAGCCCGTTCGAAGGTCGAAACCACCGAAAAAACCATTGTCGACGCACCGATTCCGCCCTGCCGGTTTCGCTGCTGGACAGGCGGAAGAAAATATTTGAAAATTTTTTAAACCATCTCGAAAAGGTCCCGTTGTACCCGGCAACCAACGATTGATACCCCACGGGAGGTTCCCCATGAAACACGCTGTTCTCACTTTGCTGCTCGCCGCGTTCACCTCTACCGCCTTCGCCGGCGACGTTCTTTTCTTCCGGTTCGAAATGGAAGACCACACCGATCCCATCAACCCCACCACCATCAAAATCAACCTTCCCGTCAACACGCTCGAGGCCTTTGAAAACCCGATCAACCAGGCACTCGCCGAGGCGGATATCGATGACGAACTGGATCAGTTCCGCATCATTTGGGAAGAAGTCAAGAACGTAGGTCCTCACAACTACATCGACATTCAGGACGAGGACAACGAAGTCTCGGTGGAAACCACCGACACCCATCTCAAGGTCACGATCAAAAACATCGAGAACGGTGATTTCGAAGTACTCGTCCCTCTCGATTTGGTGGACTTTCTGGTAAATGCCAAAAACTTCGACGACCTGATGGACATCATCACGGCCTTGGAAGGTCGCGAGCTGATGACCATCACCGGCGACCGCCTCAGCGGCAGCCTGCGCATCGGGTAGCCATCGAGCCGATCGACGGTGTCCCCATGAGGGCCCCCATCACATAAAAAAGCACGCCACTTTCGGCGTGCTTTTTTCGTTTTGCGGTCGAGGTCGATCTCAAGGCATCATGGCGCCGTTGTTGATATCCACCGTTTGACCGGTCATGGACGTCTGGCTCGGATCGAACAACCAAGCGATCAGGCTCGCGATTTCCCCGGTCTCACTCATCTTGCCCAAGGGTACGCTTTGCATTTGCTCGGCCAAGGTGTCTTCGAAGGTCTTGCCGGTCGATTCGGCAAAGGTCTGCAAACCCTGGCGAGCCATGGCGGTATCGACCCAACCCGGGCACACCGCGTTCACCAGGATCCGCTCCGGGGCAAGCGCCGAAGCCCAGGACCGCATCAATCCCAACATGCCGGCCTTGGAGGCGCAATAGGCGGTATAGCCGGGTACCCCGAGCCGAGCGAGGATCGAGGAGATCAAGACGATGCGGCGATAGTCGTCGCCGTCGCAGCGCCCGGCGCGCAACAACGGCAGGCACAAATTCACCAGGTGGTAGGTGCCCGTCAGGTTGATGCGCAAGATTTCGTCCCAGCGGTCGTTGCCGCCGTAGTGATTCTCTCCGCCCACACCGGCGTTGGACACCACGCCGTAGAGTTCGGTGACATCCGTGGAGGCCAGGGCACTCGCCAGGGCCTCCGGATCGCCGACATCCACCCCCAGGACGTGAATCGGGGTGCCCTCTTCCAACATGTCCGCCGTTTCGGCCAGGACCTCGGTCCGGCGGCCCAACAAAAACAAACCATAACCTTCCTGACTCAACCGAATCGCCGTGGCCCGCCCGATGCCCGTGCCGGCACCGGTCACCACTACCCAACGCGTTTCCATGATCGTTTCCCCCTTCACCTATGTGTCGTCCCGCCTTCACGCCATCGAGATCAGCCCAGGCAGGTCATTCAGGGTGGCTCTCGCGAAACCCCACCCACAAGGACAACTCATTCGAACTGAGCGCGAAACGCCGCCAACTCCGCTTTGAGTTCGGCGACGCTCTCGCGCAGTTCGCGAACTTCTTCCTCGAGACTTGCGACGCGCCGATTGACCTCGTCATCCAAGGAAGGCCCGCGGTGTACGATTTCTCGGGCGGGCGCGGCATCCACCTCGGGTTCCCCCATCAACAGATGGGCATAGCGCGGTTCCTTGCGGCCCGGTTGCACGGGAAGTTGCATCACGAGCGGATCCACTTCCCGTTCCATCAGCGTCTTCAGCGTGATTTCCACGGCATCCATATCCTCGAAGGGATACAGCCGACCGGTTCGGGCACGCAGCTCGCCCACCGTCTGCGGCCCGCGCAACAGGAGCACGTCGAGTACGGCCACCTCCTGAACCGTGAGCAGCAGGGCTTTGGCGACATTGTGTTCGTATTTGGGTACCCGGCTGTCGACCGATTTGACCTCGAATGCAAAATTGCGGTCACGGAGTCGATCGATGGCGCGCAGCACGGTCTGATCGTCGAAACTCACGACGGGCTCGCGATTCGATTTTTGATTACAGGCATTGATCAGTGCATTGAGGGTCAACGGATAGTAATCGGGAGTGGCCATCTCCTTTTCGATCAGTGATCCGAGAACGCGAACCTCTTCCATCGTCAACGTTTGTTCCATACCGGGCTCCTGAAGAAAGGCGATTCCCCGCTTCTCCCCCTGTTTCCCAATCTCCGGAGACGGCCGAAAGGAGACACGCTTCCGGAGCGGAACGCCAGGGCATCATCGTCACGGGAACCTTCGAAATGTGAACCCAGTCTTATCACATGGGGACCGCCAGGGTCCAGCCTGTATTTCACTATGGTTTTTTGTCGTGAAGTTCCTCGGAACTCACTGGATCAAGGATGGATGGAACTCTCGCTCAAAAGCCGTTCGACCAGGACGGGACGGCCGCACCCGCGTGCGGCCACCAAAGTGTCATTCGACGAAATGGGCGTCCTTGGCACAGCGGAACCCAATCACTTCGCTGCACATACGCGGGTCGCCGTGATTGCGCAGGTACATGGCGATTTCCTTACCCCGGCTACGGAAGGAACCACCGCGAAAGACCTTCTGGGGGCCCTCGGCGGTATTGACCGGATCCTGCCCGTTGCTGGTGCGGTAGAAGTTGGGGTCGTAGGTGTCCAGAACCCACTCGTTGACGTTGCCCAGGATTTCGTGGACACCGTATCCGTTGGGCGGGAACTTACCCACCGGCGCGGCTTTCTTTTCGGGGTAGAACTCGTAGACGGCCATCTTGGCGTCCGAATGCTTGCCCCACCAATACTTTTGCCGCTTGGTATTTCCGCTGGCGGCCTTTTCCCACTCGGCCTCGGTCGGCAGCCGTTTGCCAAGCCACTTGGCGTAGGCTTCGGCCGCGTACCAGCTCACGTAGCTCACCGGCCGGTCCAAATCACCCGAGGCCGGCGCCCCGCCGCCCCAGTGCTTCAGATAATTGCCGTCGTGGAATCGCGGAGAAATCCGTCCGGGCGCCCACTGCGGATTGGCATCCACGAATTGTTTGAACTGGCGGTTGGTGACCTCGAACTTGTCGATGAAGAAGCTTTCCACGTGGACATTGCGACGGGGCGCGGTATCGCGCTGCCCGTTGTCGCCCATCGAAAAAAGACCGAGCGGAATGTAGGACATGCCGTCCGGAGGGGACCACCGTGCATATTTCTGCCAGAGTTGCTGAGCCTCGGAGGTTCCGTTGATCTCGTAGATTTGCCGGTAGAGTTCGGCCACTTCCTTGAACTGTCCCAGTTCGCGCTTGTCCTGCGCGGTGACCTGCAACCGGGAGACTTCCTTGCCGACATTCTCCATGGCCTCGACCGCGGTGGAATTGCCCGGGTCCAGTTCGGAGAGGCGCGAGGCGAGACGGAACTGCTGCGTGTAGTCCTTGCGCGACATGGCGCGTTCCAGGCGATCGACACTTTCGGTGATGTCGGCCCGCAATTGCTCTTCCTCGACATCCTCGAGGTTGGCTGTCAATTTACTGTCACCGGGCGCCAACTGAAGTGCGGCGCGGTAGGCTTGAGCCGCCTGGGGAAATTTCTGGCGGCTGAGTGCATCCTGACCCACCGCCGTGAGGGATTCGAGGAGCAACGGGCGCATTTTCTTGATGTATTGAGATTTGGGATCGATCTGATCCAACTCGAGGAAAAGCGGTACCACTTTGGTGTATTCCCGGCGCCCATAGAGGGTCTCGATGCGTTCCTGCAGCTTGCCGGACTGCTCTTCCTTGAGTTTTGCCTTCAGTTCCTCGTATTGCTTGTTGACCTCGCCGTCGGTGCGGTCGGCCTTGTAGAGGCCGGCCAGAATGGCCAGGGCTTCCAGTTCCTTGCCTCGATTCAGGAGGGTCTGCACGGAAGACAACTGTTCCTGGCGAATCTCGGCGATCGCCTGTTTGGCCACCTCGTTGGTGCCGTCCAACTCGAGCACCGTTTTATAGGTGCCGTAGGCATCGTCCTTCCCATCGACCACGAGACGGCCCTCATCGCGGTAGGTTCCCGCGCGGGCCACCAACTCGTCGATCTGCTTCACGACCGCGGCCTTTTCCTTCTTGGCCCGGGAGGCGAGCTGACCCAGTCGGGACTTGACCCGATCGCTGGGTGAATCGGCCAGAATCGCCTCGATCCGGCGAATCGCCTCGTCGTAGGACTTGTTGTCCACGAGCGTCTGAACCGTGCCGATGGTTTTCAAATCGCGTTTCTTGCTGCTTTGCATCGTCACCCAGAACAGGATGCCGCCAACCGCCAGAACGGCCAGCAGAATGGTCAACCCCAGGACCTTGGGATCGAAACGGCCGACGCGTTTGGCCTTGACGACCGAGGCCCCCCGGTTCGGAATGGGCGGCGGCGAGGTCGCGCGGTCGGCCTTGGTAAGACTGTCGGCCAGACCGGCTCGGGCCGCACTCTGGTCGGGCTCCTCCACCGCTTCGAAGCTGAAGGCGCCGTCGTCGGTGGTCACTTGATCTTTGAGATCGGTATGGTCCCCGGTCGATTCCGCGAACGGGTCGTTGCCGAGGTCCAATTCGTGTTCGCCGAATCCCCCCACATCGGGCGGGCTTGGCGGTGCAGGGGCACCGGTCGCTTCCGGTTGGTCGCCTTCGAAGCTGAAGGGGTTCTCACTGTCGCCCTCGCCGAATTCGTCACCGAAGCCGAAACTGTCCTCGGGCTGGGCTCCCTCCGGGACGGGACCGTCGCCACCGAAATCGAAACTGACCGAACCTTCACTGGGATCGCCACCGAAATCGAACTCGCCACCGGGAGCGGCGGGCGTAGCCGGCGGCTGGGGTACGTCGAAACCGCCGTCACCTGGATCCAGTTCGAAATCGGAACCACCGTGGGTGATTGCCGGATCCTGCAGGTCATCGCCTCCGAGGTCGAAGGGCTGGTTCTGTTGGGGTGTCGATACATCGAACGCCGGATCGTTGGCAAAATCCATAGGCACCGAGGATCCGCCGCCCAATCCGAAATCGGCGTCGTCTTCTTCTTTGGTTTCGAAGTCGAAACCGCCACCGGTGCCAAATCCGAAGTCGCCGTCCTGATCGGCGGGCTGATCGCCACCACCGAAGTCGAAGCCGCCGTCGCCTTGGTCGGCGGGCTGATCGCCACCACCGAAATCGAAGCCGCCACCCTGATTGGATGCTACCTCGTCGCCGCCACCGAAATCGAAGCCGCCACCACCCGCATCGGGACCATCATCGATCTGGAAACCGGCACCCGCCGGTTCTTCGGGACCGTTGTCCAAATTGAAATCGAAGCCGCCGTTTTCCTGCGGCGCGGGCGCCGTGCCGAACTCCACCGGCGTCGGCTCACTCTGAAAGTCGCCGAAATCCACCGCGGGGCCGTTATCCATGGCGGGATCTTCGACGGCGGACGCGAATCCAAAATCGTCCTGACCACCGAGGCCACCGCCATTCTGGAAATCACCTTCGAGACCCATGTCGGTGCCACCCGGCTGCGCACCATTGCTGCCGAAATCGGGGCTTCCTGCAGGGGTTTCCCCGCCAAAATCGAAACCGCCGTTGGCGGCATCGCCACCGCCGATGTCGAAGCCTCCACCGGCCGGCGGTTCCGTGCCGCCCAGATCGAAGCCGCCGCTCGCGGGTTCCGGGCTACCGAGATCGAACCCACCGGTGGCGGTGTCCGCATCGCCCAGATCGAAGCCGCCGGCCGCCTCGCCCCCGGTTGGCGGTCCTCCCAAGTCGAAACCGCCATTGACGTCGAACCCACCATTGGCCTGGTCGCCACCGCCGGCGTCCACCGGGCCCAGATCGAATCCCTGGGTTTCGGTCACGCCGCCGAAATCGAGGCTCTCGGATCCCGACAGGGAAGCCTCCGGGCTGACGCCGAAATCCATGCTGCCGATCTGATCGGCCCCACCGCTGCCGAAATCGGCTTCGGCCAATTGGCTCATGGAATTCGAATCGTCGCCCATGCTGCCGCCCGCCGCCGAAAAGTCGAGGCGATCCAAATCGGTGCCGCCGCCGGCCCCTTCCAGGCCCATGTTGGCACTGGAAACCGGGCGCGTTTCACCGAACCAATCGCCACCGTTGACCGGCAAGCCGCCCTGACGGGCCTGATCGGCCAAATTGGACAGGGAGGCATCGCGAACCGTACGTTCCATATCGCCGCCGAAACCGGTATTGAATTCGGGACCGAAGGTGCCGTCGGCGTTGGCGTTGGCCTCGCTGGGCAGTTCGAAACTCAAATCGGACGCGGTATCGTCGGCATCGCCGTCATCCCCGACCAATCCGAGCGAGTCCAACCCCGCAGAAGGATGGAAGGGTTCGTCATCCGGCAGGTTGTTCTGGGTCTTGGCCAGATCCTTGTAAAATTCGATCGCGTTCTGATAGCGACCCTCGGGTTGTTTGGAAAGCGCGTGTTGGATGGAAACCGTCATCGCCGGCGGGATGTGATGGTTCAGTTGCGAAGGATCGGGCAGAGGCGATGTGCGAATGGCTTCCTTCAACTGGTTCCAATCGACGGCCTGGTAGGGCGGCTGGCCCGTCACCACCTCGTACAAAATGGCGCCGGCTGCATAAATGTTGGCGCGAATATCGGTAGTGTCCGGGTTTTTAATGCGCTCCGGAGAATAGTATCTTCCGTAATAGAGTTGTTCATGGGGCGTAAAAAAGTTCTCGCGCTCACTTTGCAGCACATGACCGAAACCCCAGATGCGCGGTTCACCCTCGGGTGTCACGATCACGTTCGAGGGATTCAGGAACCGGTGCACACCGCCTTCGGAATGTGCGTAACCCACTCCTTTCAAAATGCCTTTCAGCAGATCGGAGGCCTGGCGGAGCGGCAGCTTGCCGTGCGTGCGAATCATTTCGTCGAGCGTTTGGCCCTCGATGAATTCGCGCACCAGGAAAAGCCGGTTTTCCCCTTCCACCACATTGATCAACGCAACGATATTCGGGTGTTCGCATTTGATGTTCTCGACCGCATCGTCCAAGAGCCTTTTGCGGAAATCGCCCGCGCTCGTCAATCGCGGGTGAATCGCTTTGAGTACAAACTTAGATCCGTCAGTGACGTGGACCGCCAAAAAGGTCTCGCAAACCGCATTGCTGCTCAAAGCTTGCACTATCTTGAATTGATCAATCGTTGCACCGATCATAAAGGCTCCATTATGTAGGGGTTGGATGCAGAACTATTCTATCACCGCACCCTGTGCGACACAATTTTCAACCCAAAGTGGACGACAGGGGTGGATCAAGGCTCCGGAGGCGTCACACAAAGTGTTGCAGGACAGCGGGTTGGCTACCGATCGCGAAGCGTGGTGAAGCACTCCTCCGGCAGGAAGGGCCGCGAAACCAGCGACCGCCCCTTTTCCCACCTGCGATATCCCTTCACGGTGTGGATCGGCAAGGAAGCCAAAACCGAACAAAATCGTCTACAAACACGCGGTCTCCGAACCATTCGGCACAAACACATAAACCATCGTAAAGCGCTTATTTGAAAAAAATTGACCGATCAGGACCGCATATCACTTTTTTCCATCTTTCGCTGGCGATCCGCGGTCACATGTGACGCTGCCGTATGCAACATGTCCGCGACGATTCGGGCCGTATCGGCGGCGTGCTTCGCCGACAGCATGCCGAGATGGTCTCCCGCGACCTCTCGAACCAGCGGTGCCCTCCGGCAATAGAGCGTCCAGCCCAGGTCCGGCTCGGTCGTGCGTGGTGGCAGACCCCAGGCCTCGAGGTCCGCCTGCCGCACGCCGTCCAGGGCCTTGACCAGAAAGAGTGGCGCACGCAGTTCGGGATCTTTGTCGGGGCGTTTGGCGGCCTGCACGTTGGCCGCGTTGACGCGAAAAAGGGACCGTACCGCCACCACATCCAGGTCGGGAGGAATGAGATCCGCCTCCACCAGGGCTTCGCGAACGACCTCGAATCGCCGTGCCTCGGGGCAGCGACGCAAACGAGCCTCGTCCAGATCGATGCGGCACCCTGTGTCGCGCGCGGTTTGGGCGAGCAGCTTGGCGATCCAGTCACACTCGTCCTCGCTTTGAAGCGGGTTCACGGCGGGCGGGTCCGATAGGGCGGTATCCAGGATGACCAGACCGGCGACGCTTCGCCCCTGGGCCTCCAGCATGCGGGCCATGGCAAACGCCACCAATCCACCGAAGCTGTGCCCACCCAGGAAATAAGGGCCCTCGGGTTGAATCGAACGCATGGTCGCGATGTGATGGGCCGCCATCGCCTCGATGTCGGTCAGGGGTTCGCGCGTGCCGTCCAGTCCCGGGCTCTGAAGACCGAAGCACCGGTACTCGGTCAAGGCGCTCGCCAAAGGATGCAAATAGAGCGCACTGCCTCCGGAGCCCGGCACACAGAAAAATGCCGGGCGGGGTTCGCCATCATCTCGATCCGAACGATTCAAAAGCAGTACACTGTCCGAAGGGCCGGCCTCCGCGGTCGACCTCAGCCGCGAGGCCAGAGCGGCAATGGTCGGCTCGGTGAAGATTTCGGACAGGGGAACCGAGCGGCCGAAGGTGGTGCGAAGCCGGGCAACCATGCGCACGGCCAAAATGGAGTGTCCACCCAAATCGAAGAAATCAAGGAAGGGATCGGTCACCGGGCGTTGCAGCAGATCGCTCCAAATCTCACACAGGCGCAGTTCGACGCCGTCTCGGGGAAGCCGGACCTGGTGCGCCGCTCCTCGAGGCGCTTTGGGACCCGGAATCGTCGTCTCCCCCTGCACGGCGTCACCGCGACCCGGCCAAGTCGAGGGCAGTTCCGGCAAGGCCTCATCCAACGCCGTTTCGCCAGCGCCGCAAAGGGCTTCGACCGTACGTTGGAACAGGTCTTTGAAGGAGGACGCGGTCTCCGTTCGGAACAGGTCGTCCCGGTATTCCAACATGCCGCTGTAGGACTGCGCGCCGGTGGCCAGCACAAGCGCCATCATGAAGGGCGTCGATGTCCGAGATCGCACGATGTCTTCCACACGCACCCCGGGAATGGACCACTGACCAACGGTCGGCGATTGCGGCTCCATGGAAAACAGGATCTGAAAGATCGGTTCCCGGCCCGGGACACGCGGTGGCGACAGCGCCTCGACCACGCGGTCGAAGGGCACGTGACGGTAGGACAAGGCGTTCAGCAGGTTATCCTTGACCCGGCGGAGCAGGGTGCGGACGTCGGGTTTGCCGGAGAAATCCAGGCGCAAGGCGAGCGTGTTGGCGAAAAATCCGAACAAGGGCTGAATTTCTTCGCGATCGCGGTTGGCCTCGGGAAGGCCGATGACCAGTTCCTCCGTACCGGCCAGGCGACCTGCGGCCAAACCGAACGCGGTCAACAAAAGAACGTAGGGCGTGACCTCCAAGTCCAGGCACACCCGCTCCATCCGGTTCACCAGCAGGGGATCCCAATCCAACCAAACCTGGGCGGCGGAGGAAACCCCATTCTCGGGATAGGGAAAGTCGGTCGGCAGCGGAAGCATCGGCGGTGCGCCCTCCAACATCCGGCAACATTGTGCCAGACCCCGCTCGAAATGCGCGCTGTGGGCCCGCTGCCATAGGGCGTGATCGGCCGGTTGCAGGGAAAGGTCCGGCAGGGACGGGATTGCTCCGTCGCGAAGGGCCCGATAGATCTCCACCAGTTCGCCGGTGAAGAGGTTCAGGGACCAACCGTCGGCGATCAGGTGATGGAAACACAGTCCCAACAGGTGGGTATCGGAACCGAGGCGGACCAGAACCGCACGCCAGAGTCCGGGTTCCGTGAAATCGAAGGGTTCGGCCAGGAGTTCGAAGGCCCGGCACTCCGCACTTCCGGCGTCGGACACGTCCAGTTCATGCCAAGGCAAAGGGGGATCGGCGACGATGTGCTGCATCGGCATTCCGTCTTCGTCGGCCAGGAAGGCGGTGCGAAGCGCCTCGTGGCGCTGCTGCAGATGGATCAGGGCGCCCTTCAAGGCCGGTACATCCAGGGGGCCTTCGAGCCGCACGAGGCTCGGCAGATGGTATGAATCCCCCAAATCCCGCAGCAGGTGGAGAAACCAAAGCCGCTGTTGGGCAAAGGAAAGTGGTGCCAAGGCGGTGTTCTCGCGCGGTACCGGCGCGGCGATTCGCGTTTCTTCGGATTGCAGCGCGGCCGCACTCATGGCGGCGGCACTGGGATGGCGAAAGACCAGCGCGACTTCGACCTCCACGCCCCACGCCACGCGCATCCTGGCGATGAGTCGCATGGCCGCGATGGAGTTGCCACCCAATTCGAAAAAATTATCGTGGATGCCCACCTTCTCGAGGCCCAACACCTCGGCGATCATGTCGACGACCATGGCTTCCCGAACCGAACGCGGTCGCCCCGCGCCCTTCGCGCGATTCGCTCCGAGAGAGGACCGTTCGGCCTGACGCACCAGCAAGGTGCGATCCACCTTTCCGGCAGGTGAAAGCGGAAGCGCCTCGTGCGTCTCGAACCTGGCGGGGATCATGTACTCGGGCAGTCGTTGCGCCAGATAGGCGGCACAATCGGGAGTCCGTTTCCCGGCCTGTTTCAACACCAAATGGGCTTGCAGAAACGCTTCCCGCCGCGGGGGATTCACCAGCGAAACCACGGCCTGCGCGACTTCCGGCATATCCAGCAGGCAGGCTTCGATTTCGCCCAACTCGATCCGATACCCGCGCAGCTTCACCTGATGGTCCATCCGACCCAGAAACGCGAGGGTCCCGTCAGGCTTGCGCACGACCAGGTCACCGGTTCGATACAGACGCCGGCCCCGCTCGCCGGAAAAACAGTCCGGAACGAAGCGCTGCGCCGTCAAGCCGGGTCGGTTCACATAGCCCCGAGCCAGCGTCGGCCCCCCGATCAGCAACTCGCCCGGCGTGCCGTGCGGTTGTAGGCGCATGTCGGCATCGACCACGTAATGCGCGATGCCGGCCAGGGGAAGACCCAAGGGAATGGCCCCCTCATCCGTGTCGGCCGCAAGGTGATCGGCGACATCCAGTGCCGAAACCCAGATCGTGGCTTCGGTGGGACCGTAGGCGTTGAACACCTGCTCCGAACGGGCACATAGTTTTCGGGCCAGGTCCAGGTGCATGGCCTCGCCGCCGCAAATCAGGCGCGGTGTACCGGTCCAGCCGGCCGCAAGCCACATGGTCCAGGTCGCGGGTGTCCCCTGAACCACGGTGATGCCGATGTCCCGAGCCCATCTGACGACCGACTCGATTTCGGTCAAACGCTTGTGTTCCACCAGCGCCACCGAGGCGCCGTTCACCAGCGGCAGCAGCATTTCCAGAATGGAAATATCGAAGGACGGGGTGGTCACGGCCAAGAGGCAGTCTTCGGGTCCCAAGGGCAGCTTTCGCCCGGTCACCTCGAAAAAGTGGGCCAGGGAACCGTGCTCCACGGCGACGCCCTTGGGATTGCCGGTGGAGCCGGAGGTGTAGATGACGTAGGCCGCGTCGCGGGCGTCGAGCGGGCAGGGCGGGCAGGGCGGCAAATCCCCAGCCGGTGGACGATCGAGATCGATGACCTGACCCGAAAACTCGTGAACCAACGGGTGGTCGCTCCGGCACAACAGGGCACTCGCCCCACTGTCCTCGGCGACCCAGCGCAGTCTGCTCGTGGGAAGAGTGGGATCCAGAGGAACGAACGCCGCCCCCAATCTGAAGGCGGCCATGATCGACGCGACCAGGGAGACGCAGGGAGGCATCAGCAGCAGGACCCGATCGCCTCGGCCCATCCCGCCGGCGCTCAGGCGCCGAACGATGCCCTCGATTTCCCGATCGAGCTGCGCATAGGTGAGCACCTGACCGGTGTCGGTCAGCAACGCCGTTCGATTCGGCACGGCACCCACCTGGGAAGCGAAACGGCACGGAACCAGGGGCATGGCGCTCGTCGAGCCGATCTCGGAGTGCCACCGGACCAACGCTTCGCGTTCGGCGCCGATGGTCGCGGGCAGGCGGTTGGGAGGCGAGCCGGGTCGATCCAACAGCGCATCGACCAGATCCGCGAAGTGTCGCGCGAACCGTTCGGCGTAGGCCCGAGAAAAGAGATCCCGGCGATACTCGATGATGCCTTCGAGCGCAGACGCGGTTTCCGTGAAATACAGCGAAAAGTCGTATTTCGCGGCATCATCGGCCAGGTCGATGGGCCGCGGCACCACCTCACCCAAATCGAACTCGATCGAGGGCGTGTTCTGGAGTGCGAAAAATACCTGAAAAATTGGGCTGAACGCCAAATCCCGCTCGGGCTGCACCGCATCGACCAACAATTCGAAGGGCAGGTCCTGACGGTCGAAGACGTCCAGCGCCTCCCGGCGAACGCGCGCCAGGAACTCGCGCCAACTGGGATTGCCCCGCACATCGAGGCACAGGACCAGGGTGTTGATGAAGCAGCCGATCAGCGTTTCGGTCTCCGATCGGTTGCGCCCGGCGATGGGCGTCCCCACGGGGAAGGTGCGGCGGCCGCTGTAGTGACTCAGCGCCAGGCCGTAGAGGCTCAGCAGCGTCATGAACAAGGTCGTGCCATGTTCGCGACCCACGCGGTGAAGACCGCTCAGCCGTTCGGAGGAAATCGAAAAACGCAGCGAGTCCCCTTCGTAGGACTGTCGCTTCGGCCGCGGTTTGCCGCCGTGCAAATCCAACGACGGCGGCATGTGTGCCAGACGCTCGCGGGCCCAGAGCAAGGTGGTTTTCATGCGCGACGGCCGGCACAGCCTACGCTGCCAGACCGCGAAATCACCGTAGTTCAGGGAAAGCTCGGGGGGGTGCTCACCCCGGTAGAAGATGCCCAATTCGCGAGCCAGGATACCGAGCGACCAACCGTCGGCCGCGATGTGATGCAATACCAGACAACATCCGTAGCGAGTCGGGCCCAGGCGGAAGAGGCCGGCTCGGAAGGGCTGATCCCGATCCAGTTGAAAGCCACGCCGCAGAAGGGCTCGCGCTTCCGCCTGAAACCGGGTGTCGCCGTCTGGCTGGTCACCGAGGTCCAAGTAGGTCAGGACGCCGTTTCGCGGAGCATCGACCACGGCCTGGGGCACCCCGCCCCGTTTCACGACGCGGGTCCGCAAACTCTCGTGACGCCGGCACAGGGCGTCGACCGCCCGGCCAAAGGCCTCCCGGTCCAAAGGGCCATCCAGATAAAAAACCAGCGGCAACAGGTAGGCCGTCCCCATCTGTTCCAAGTCATCCAAAAACCACATGCGCTGTTGGGCATAGGAAAGCGGGCCCCGGTCACGCTCCGCGACGGGCCGGGGCTCGAGCGGGTCGGCGGCCTTGAAGAGACCATCGGTTCGGGCCGCCATCACGCGGGCCGCGAATTCCTTCAAACGAGGCGCTTCGAAAAGCAGGGCGATGGGAAGTTCCAGACCGAGCGCGTGGCGAATCGCCGAAAAAACCCGCGTGGCCAGCAGTGAATGGCCCCCCAATTCGAAGAAATGATCCGCCACATCCACGTGTGGCAAATCCAGCACCCGGCACCAGATCCCGGCGATGATTTGAATCGTCGGGTGGCGCACCGCCTGAGCGTCGTGGGCTGGGGCGGCCTTGACCTCGGTTTGGAGGCTGGGCAGGGCACGTCGATCCAGCTTCCCACTCGCGGTCAGCGGCAGTTCGGCCACACACCTCAAATGCCTCGGCACCATGTAATCAGGCAGGCGCTCGGCCAGCCAAAGGCGCAACGCCCCGAGATCCAACGCCTGCGGCGTCGAGGGAACCACATGGGCCTGAAGCGACATTCCGCGCCGCGTCTCCCGCGCGACCACGGCACAGGCGGCCACGTCCCGATGACTCGCCAACCACGCTTCGACCTCGCCTGGCTCTACTCGAAACCCTCGGATCTTCACCTGAAAGTCGGTGCGACCCAAGAACAGCAGGCGACCGGAGCCATCGAACCGGGCGCGATCACCGGTGCGGTACATGCGGCTGCCGGGGGTCTCGCCAAAGGGATCGGGTAGAAAGCGCGCGGCGGTGATGCGGGCACGCCCCACGTAACCCGTCGCCGGGATCGAGCCGCCGAGGTAGAGATCGCCGGACACGCCCGGCGGCACGGCCATCATCGACCGATCCAGAACGTAGGCGCGGGCGCCATCGATGGGATTGCCGATGGGCGGCAGGGCATCCCAATCGTCCGGGTTGGAAGGTAGCGCAAAGGCCGTCGCCACATGGGTCTCGGTGGGTCCGTACTGATTGACGAGCCGCATGTCCGGGTTGGCGTGGAAAAAGCGCCGCATGGCCGGGCCCACCTGAAGTTGCTCGCCGGCGGTGATGATCTGACGCAGATGCGGCAAGTGCGGATCGTCGGCTTCCAGGGCCGCATCGACCAGGCTCTGTAACGCCACGAACGGCAGGAACAATCGCGCGACGGCGTGCCGGTTCAGGAACCGAAGTAACCGGTGCGGGTCGCGGCGGTGGTCCTCATCGGGCAGGACCAGGGTGCCCCCCGCCGCCCAGGTTGCGAAAATTTCCTGAAAGGAGACGTCGAAAGCCAAGGAGGCGAACTGAAGCGTGCGCGGTTGCGGCACCGATTGACCGCATTGATAGGTCACCAGGTTGGCCAAGGTGCCGTGGTGCATCACCACCCCTTTGGGAGTCCCGGTGGAACCGGACGTGAAAAGCACATAGGCGGGATGTTGTGCGGTGAGCCCGACATCGGGCGAATGCCGTCCATCGGCGCCCTCGAGGCAGGTCTCGAAATCGAGCTGGAGCCGAATGCCCTGGCGGGGCATCAATCCCACCGGCGCACTGCCGTCGTGAAGCAACAGGTCGGGCTGGGCCTGGTCCAACATGCACCACAAGCGGGCCGGTGGTTGGTCGGCATCCAACGGCAAACAAACCGCACCCGTTTTGAGGATGGCGGCCACGGCAACCATCTGGAAGGCGCCGCGCTTCATGCAGAGCGCCACGGGTCGCCCGACCTCGGCGCCAAAATCCATCAAACGCGTGGCCAGCGCGTTGGCCGCCTGATCCAGTTGGGAATAGCTCAAGCCGCGATCGCCATCCAAAAGGGCGATCGAGTCGGGGTGGACCTGGGCCGCCCGTTCGGTCAGATCGGCCACATGAACGGGCGCGCTTCGACCGGCAAGAACCGGGGAGGCTGGCCCGATTCCATGACACCGCAAAAATTCGCGATCGGTCTCGCGCAGGACCTGCAATTTCGACAAGGGTCGCCGCATATCGCGCGTCACCTGGTCCAGAAGGCGTTCCAAACGTTCGGCCAGCGCAACGATGGTGGTCGCCTCGAAGATTTCGGCGTTGTACTCGAAGGCCGCGGCGTAACCTCCATCGGTCGCCTGCAGAAACAGCGTGAGGTCGAACTTGGCGGCGGCGCCGGCAATCGGGTCCGGCGTCCATGTGCCGCCCCACGCGTCGTGGGCGGGGGCCGCATCTTCCAGCACCACCAGCAACACCTGGAACAGCGGTGAGACCGCCAACTGGCGGGTGGGCTGAACGGCCCGCACCACTTCGGCAAAGGGCAGCAGCGCGTGGTCGAACGCATCCAGGACTTCGCCGCGGGCACGCGCCAACAGGGTGACGAAATCGGGGTCGCCGGAGAGATCGCAACGCAAGGCCAAACTGTTGGTAAAAAACCCGATGAGGTTCTGGGTTCCCGGTAATTCTCGTTGGGCCACGGGCGTACCGATCACGATATCGGATCCGGCTCCGTGGCGCTCCAGCAGGGCGGCGAACGCGGCCAGCCACACCATGAACGGGGTCCCCTGAACTTCGCGTGCGCAGCGTTCCACGCGGTGGCGCAGTTCGCGCGGCAACACGAAGGCGTGATCCGCTCCGGTCACATGAGGCGTTCGAGCTCTCGGCCGGTCCAGCGGCAGATCACACACGCTGGGAATGCCCGCCAAATGGTCGCGCCACCAGGTGGCCTGCGTTTCGGCTTCGGAGGTCTGCATCCAGCGGCGCTGCCAGGTCGCGTAATCGCCGTACTGCAACGCGAGTGGCGCCAGGTCGGCGCCAGGATCCTCATAGAGCCGAGCCCAATCCTGCATCAATATCTCGCTGGACCACTCGTCGACGGCGATGTGGTGGATGACCAATGCCACGCGATAGGCTTCGGCATCGGTCCGAACGATCAGGAGCCGAAGCGGACCATCGTGCGCCAAACGGAAGGGACGCCGCCCGGCCTCGACGCACATGGCCCGAGATTCGGCTTCGGCTTCGTCCGGCGCCAGGGCGGTCAAATCCATGTACACGTAGTCGAGGGTGACGCGGGCGCGGGTTACGGCTCGGGGCCGGTCCTCGATCTCGGGCCAGTGGGTTCTCAAAATGTCGTGGCGTTGGGCGACAGCCTCCAGGGACGCCAACAAACGGTTCGCGTCCAGGGCCGCCGACACCCGCCAGACCGATGTCACGTTGTAGGCTCCACCGGCGTGTTCCAATCGTTCGAGAAACCACAGCCGTTCCTGTTGGGATGAAAGCGGCGCGTCACCCCCGGACCGCGTCCCCGCTTTCAAGGGTAACCAGGCAGTGGTGGTTTGCAGGCGAAGCGCGTCCAGGTGGTCGGCCAGGGCGCCCAACCTGGGGTGATCGAACAGGGCGCGCACCGGAAGCCGGATCCCCAATTCTTCGCGAACCAGGGCGACCACGCGAACGGCGGCCAGGGAATGGCCACCGGCCTGAAAGAACCGGGTTTCGGCGCCACAGGTGCAGCCCAGGACACGATGCCAAATTTCCGCAAGGCGAATGCCTGTCGCGGAGAGTGGCGCCTGCGTGGCGACATCCTCCGCTTCGGGCTCGGGCAGGGCCGCTCGATCCAATTTCCCGTTGGCTGTCATCGGCAGTCGCGCCAATGCGACAAAGTGCGACGGCACCATGTAGGCCGGCAAACGCTGCTCGGCATGACGTCGCAGGGCTTCGACATCGATGGGTTCACGAGCCGTGAAGTAGGCCGCGAGGTACGCTTGCCGGCCCACGCCGCGACAGTCTACCGCGGTTTGGCCGATGCCCGGAAAGCCCGCCAGCACCGCGGCGATTTCCCCGGTCTCCACCCGAAACCCACGGATTTTCACCTGGCCGTCGCGGCGCCCCAGAAAGTACAGGTTGCCGTCACTCCGAAGCACCACCCGATCGCCGGTATGGTAGAGCCGCGCCCCCGACTTCCCCGAAAACGGGTCCGGGATGAACGCCGCCGCGGTCAACGCGGGCCGATTCAGGTAACCGTAGGCCAGACCGTCGCCGCCGGTCAGCAGATAGCCCGGTACGCCGGGCGGCACCGGTCGCAGGTCGTCGTCCACCACGTAGACCCGGGTATTGGGGATGGGAACGCCGATGGGCACCGCGGCGTGATCGGGTAAGGTTCCGCTCAGCCGCGCCGAAGTGGTGTTCACGCCGTTCTCGGACGGACCGTAGTGATTGAACAGGACCAGATCGGGATGCGTTCGCAGCAGTCGGGCGACGATATGCGACTCGGCTTGTTGGCCACCGAACGCCAAGGAATCCAGGCCGGCGAAAACATCGGGATCCAAACTCACGAGATGATCCATCAAGGCGGTTGGGAGGTCGGCACGGTTGATTCGCCGCTCTTGCAGACATGCTTTCATGGCGACCGGGTCGGTGATGATGTCCCGGGGTAGGAACACCAGCGTAGCCCCGTGCAAGAGCGAACCGAATATTTCCAGATTGGACACGTCGAAGGCAGGGTTGTAGAGGTGGGTGGCCCGATCACCCGGACCCATGAGATGGAAGGGCGAGTTGAACAGGAGCCGCAACATGGCCCGATGCGGCAACAGAACGCCTTTGGGTTTGCCGGTAGATCCGGAAGTGAACACCAGGCAAAATGGCCAGGACCCGTCCAAACGCGGCAGGCTCACCGGTTCACTCGGGGCGCACCGCGATGCTTCCAGCAGCTCTTCGGCCCCTAGGTAACCGCCTTCGAGAATGCCCCGATCTCCGCCGACGAAGAACCGGGCCGAGACGTCGCGCACCATATCCGCCAACCGGACCGCCGGCGTTCCCGGATCCAGGGCGGCGTACGTGCCGCCAGCGCGGATCACGGCGAGAAGCAGCGTCACCCACTGCGGCGAAGGCTCCTGAGCCACGGCGACCAGGTCCCCCGAGCACAATCCCTTCAAACGCAGCCATTTCGCCAAATTTTCACTGCACCGGGCGAGTTCGCCGTAGCTGGTGGTCGCACCGGTCCGGGCATCCTCCAGCGCGATTCGGTCGGGTTCGCGCGTGGCGACCTCGAGGAAGGCATCGTGGAGGGTGGTCTCGCGTGGATAGGCCACCTCGGTACGGTTCCAATCCGCGAGCTGGCGCTGCATGTCGGCGGATTCCCACAGCGGTTGATCGAGGATCGATCGCTCGGGTTCGCTCGCGACGGCTGTCAGCAGACAGGTGAAGTAGGTGGCGAAACGGCGAATGGTGGCAGCTTCGAACAGGTCGGTGCTGTACTGCAACAGCCCCTGGGTTTGTCCGGCGTCCTCGCGAATGAGCAGATCCAGATCGAACTTGGCGTGCCGGGCCTGGCCCGTCAGAGGGCGCAGTGTCAGATCGCCAAAGCTCGGCATGGCACTTTCGCGCTCGAACGCGAAGAAGACTTGAGCCAAGGGCATCCGATGGATCGAGCGCGGCACCTCCAGCTCCTCGACGAGCAGGTCGAACGGCATTTCTCCGTGGGCGAAGGCGTCGATACATTCAGTGCGGACCCGAGCCAGAAGATCGAGGAAGGAATGGGACGGAGAGACGTGGGTCCGCAGCACGAGCGTATTGACAAAAAACCCGAACAGGCCCTCCAAGTCCGCGTGGTGCCGACCCGCCACGGGGGTGCCCACCACCACAACCCGGCAATCCATCAGGCGCGCCAAAAAGAGCTGAAACAACGCGAGATATCCCATGAACGGGGTTGCCCCATGGTTGGAAAACAGGACGTTCAGCCGTGTGGCGACATCTTGCGGCAGGGCAAAGGCAAGGCAGGCACCGCCGCGATCGCGCCGGTCGGACCACAGCCGATCGGTAGGAAGCGGCGCGGCCTCGGGAAGATCGCCTAGCTTTCGCTTCCAGAACCGGGTGAGCCGCCGAAGATAATCGCCACTGAGGCGTTGGGCCTGCCAGGCGGCAAAATCAGCGTACTGCAAGGCGAGCGGCTGGAGCGGAGCGGGCCGACCTGGGTCGTCGCGAAACGCGTTGTAACAGGTCGCCGCTTCGTGCAGGAACACATCGATCGACCATCCGTCGGCGACGATGTGGTGCAGGTTCAGCAATAGGACGTGTCGGTCGTCCGAGCGACGAATCAGAAAGGCCCGAAAAAGCGGTCCCCGAGCGAGGTCGAAGCGATGGACCGCCTCATCCTCGAGAAGACGCTGCAGCGCCGCCTCGAACGCCGCCTCGGTGGGCGCGCTCAAATCGATGACGGTCGTGGTCGGGAGCTTGTCCAGGACCTCCGCGTAGGGAACGCCCTTCTCATCCGGAAATCGCGTGCGCAGAGCGGGGTGCCGCTCCGACAGAAACATCAGCGTCCGCTCCAGCGCATCTCGATCCAGGGTACCCTCCATATGGAAGCCACCCGAGATGTTGTAGGCCGGTCCCGCTTCTTCCACCTGCGCCAAAAACCACAGGCGGCGCTGGGAAAAAGAAAGGGGAAGCCGGTCGCGGTCGGAAAGGGGTTGGATGGGCCCCGCTGCCGGGGAAGGCGCCGAATCGGAAACGAGTGCGGCCAATCGAGCGATGGTGGGCGTCAGGAAAAAATCCCGCATCGCCACCTGCTTCCCAAACGTTTTTTCAATGCGGGCCATGAGCTTGGTGACCAGCAGCGAGTGCCCGCCCATTTGGAAGAAGTTGTCGGTGCGGCCCACGCGCTCGATGCCGAGCAAGGCACACCAGATCACGGCCAGCGATTCCTCCAGAGGGCCTTGGGGCGGGGCGCCCAGGGGTTCGGTCAAAGGCGTCGCGGGCGGCAGGGCGCGCTCGTCCAGTTTGCCATGGGATGTCAGCGGGAACGAGGCGACCCAGGCGAAGGCGGAGGGTGTCATGAAGGCGGGCAGGCTGGCTGCCAGCGCCTGGCGAATGCGGTGCAGAGCGCGGTCGTCGGCTGGGATCCGGGCGGTTGCCGGACGCACATAAGCGGCCAGGTAGGCGTCGTCGGCGTCGCCGTGTTTGAGCACCACGGCCTGACCCACCGCTTCCTGTTCACAAAGCCGGCGTTCGATCTCGGACGGCTCGATGCGGAACCCGCGCAATTTGATCTGACGGTCCATACGCCCCAGAAACAGAATCCGACCCCGTTCATCGAGCCGCACCAGGTCACCGCTGCGGTAGAGCCGCGAGCCCGGTCGATCGCCGAACGGGTTGGGCACGAACGCCTCGGCGGTCGATGCGGCGCGACCGTGATAGTCCCGTGCCAGACTGGGGCCGCCTAGGTAGAGCTGGCCCACGGCCCCGGGCGGAACCGGTTCGAGGGCGGCGTCCAGGATATAGGCGCGCACGTGGCTCGCGGGCCTGCCGATGGGCACCTCTCCGGCCACCGGCGTTTGGCCCGGCGCACGGAGATGGGCCGTGACGACCACGCACGTTTCGGTGGGTCCGTAGGTATTGGCGAGTGCGACCCGCTCGTGCCGACCGCACCAATCCCGCCAGGCCTCGGCACCGGCTCGTTCACCGCCGATGATCACCATTCGAACCGATTCGGGAAGCAGACATGACGGGTCGGCGGCGAGGCCGTGCCAGAAGGCGGTCGGCAGATCCAACACACTGATCCGGTGGGCACGGGTGGCTTCGCAAAAATGCGCCGCGGAACGGATCATGTCCTCGTCGCGCAGAACCAGCGTGGCACCCGAGGTCAGGGCGCCGAATATTTCTTCGACGGCCGCATCGAAACCGGCCGAAGCGAATTGCAGGATGCGATCGCTCGGCGTGAACCCGTACAGCGATCGTGCCGAGCGACAGAACGCGGCCAAGCCGCCGCGCGTGATGGACACGCCGCGCGGCGTGCCGGTCGTGCCCGAGGTGTAGATGACGTAGGCGACGTTCTCGGCCTGGGCCGGGCCAAGCCGATCCGATCCCGACCGCATGCTGGCCGGGCCCTGCCAAAGGTCCAGTCCCAGCGCTTCCAGCGGGTGACCCGCTTGCCTAGCGAAACCCATCGCTTGGAACAGAGAACCATGGGCCGCGGCGACGCCCGCCTGGGTCAACACCAGCCCGAGGTCCGCATCTTCGGCAATCAGCCGTGCCCGCGCATCGGGGTACCCGGGATCGATGGGCACGTAGGCGCCACCGGCCTCCAGCACGGCCATCATGGCGACGACCTGTTGCGGCACGCGACCCAAACCGAGGCCGACCCTGACTTCGGGTCCGACGCCCGCTTGCCGCAGATGAACGGCCGCTTCGGCGATCCGGCGCCGAAGATCGCCATAGTCGATGCGGGTATCCGTCGTCTCCAGTGCGGTGGCCTCGGGGAATCGCGCCGCCTGGTCGCGGAACGCGGCAAGCACGTCCTCGGCCGTCCCCTGCCCCGACCGACCGGCAAAGAGGCGGTTGGGGGCTTCGGCCAGAAGCCGCCGCTTCTCGGGGCTGTAGAGCACGAGTTTGGATAGCGGTTTTCGGGGAGCCTCGGTCAACGCGGCGATCAGGTGCCGGAAGTCGCCGCCCATGGCCTCGACCGTCGATTCGGCGAGAAGATCCGCGGCATATTCAAAACCGCAATGATAGACCCCTTCTCCTTCATAGACATTCAAGGTCAAATCGAAATGGGCATGCGCCGGGTGGCTGGGAAGCAGGGTTATTCGGGGCAGGGAATCCGAAGGCGGGTAATGCCCCATCAAATCGCTCTGCATGGCGAACATCACTTGGAAGATGGGGTTGTGGTCCGTCGATCGTGGAGCTCCGACCGCCGAAACCACCTGTTCGAACGGCAAGGCGGCATGGGCAAAGGCGCCGAGCGCGGTCTTCCGCAGGCGATCCACGATGGTGTGAAAGGCGGGATCGCCGCCAAGATCGACGCGCAGGGCCACCGTGTCGGCGAAAAACCCGATCAAGTCCCGATCGTCGCGATGATCCCGGCCCGCGACCGGCGTACCGATCACCATGTCGTCGCCGGCGCCGAACCGGCGCAACACGGCACAGAAGGCGCCCAGCAACACCATGAAGGGCGTGCCTTTGCAATCCTTGGCCAGATCTCGGACAGCCGAACACATCTCCGCGGGCAGCGCGAAGGAGAATAAACCGGCTCGGTGGTCGCGACTCTGCCCCCGCGGCTTGCACAGCGGGAGCGGAATCGTCTGGGGTGCGCCATCGAGCGCCTGACACCAATACCGTTGGAGGTTCCTCGCGGTCTCGCCGCGCAAGGCTTCGGCTCGATCGGCGACGTGATCGCGGTATTGGCGCACGAGCGCGGGCAACCGCGGTGCACCACCGCCCAGACGCGCTTCCAGCAGCGATCTCAGCTCGGCCAGGAACACGCCACCCGACCAACCATCGGCAACGATGTGGTGGAACGTCGTGGCCATCAGGAACCGATCGGGCCCCAGACGGCCGAGTCGCACCCAAAGCAGGGGCGCCCGATCCAACCGGAAATGATGAGTCGCGGCGGCATCGGCCACCTGGCGGATCAGGGTCGCTTCGTCCAGTCGTCCATCGTTCGGCCCCAAGGGTTCCGGCCGCCAGGTGACTTCGGGGATCACCTCGGCGAAGGGCTCGCCGTCGACCGCGCCGAACCTGGTGCGCAGGGCGGGATGGCGTTGCACGATGTGCCGGAGCGCGTGATGGATGTCTTCTTCCTGCAAAGGGCCCTCGATCACACAGGCGAAGGCGATGTTGTAGGTGAGCGCGCGGCCCTCCAGCGCGTCCAGAAACCAGAGACGACGCTGGGCGGCGCTGAGCGGAAAGCGTTGGAGGCCCTCTCGCGCTTGGGTCCCGGATGAGACGGAGCCCCCCGGAGACGACGGCGATGACGCGAGGGCTTCGATCAGTTGGGCCCTGCATTCGGCGATTCGCGCGCGCAGTTCGCCGTCCAGCGCGCCCCGGGGGGCTTTGAAGCGAAGTTTCCTGCCTTCCACCCACAATTGGATCCGTCGCTCGCGACAGTCCTGTAGCAGTGCCGTAACCTCCTGGCTCATATGACCTCCGCCGACACAGGATCGGGAAGTGCGGTGAACTCCGTGCCCACCTCGAAGTGGTTTCCAGCCGAGCCGAGCCCGCCGTCATCCAGACGACCCGCTCCGTCTCGCCACCATGCCCAGGTTCCACCCGAACGGTCGTGCGATCGAATTGCGGACGGTTTGATAGATGCCAAGGACGTGAACACCTCGCGTTCCGATCTGGGTTCGGAAGGCGGCTGAAACCCAGCCGAAAAGGCGGTCGAACGGAAAGAAACATACACCATGGGTCATGCCTCGATTCGGGTTTGGCGCATCGCTTGTAGAGAGGGGGGTAATCCGAGGCAAACGATAGCATTCGAACGGGCCGTGGAGAAAGCAGGAAAGTAGGATCGGCACTGGACGGCCACGATGGGTACATCCGAGCGTCATCGGGTCGACACGCTTCGATTCGGGATCGTTTGCGGTTGCGCGAGCGACATTCCGAAACGCGCCCCGATCCCTCGTCGGTGAGGATCAGGGCGATGCAGGGGGCGGCATGGTCGTGCGATCAGGCCCGCCATCGGCGACTTGTCGTCGCGTTCAACACCCGGGTGGCTCCAATCGGGGCACGCCAGCCTCTAGGTTTGGACCCGGGACATGGCGTAAAATGAAAGAGAACCACAGTTCCCGGAAGCCAGAGCATTCGCATCCATCGATTTCCGTTTTCCATGATTTGATCCATACCCGGTCCGGTTCCGTCGATCCCACCCGATTTCGAGGGGCGGAACCCGGCCGTTTCCAGATTCGGTCGCCGCCGTGTGCCACATCGGACCGTTGGCGACGCATGTCATCATTTTGTTTTCCTCAGGGGTTCCCACAATGACAGTGCAAAGCCAAACCCAAACGGTCGCCTACATAAGCCCGACCTTCTGCCTCAAACACGAAACCGGCTTGGGCCATCCCGAACGGGCGCAACGCCTCAGCGCGATGAACCGGCATTTGAAGGAAACCGGCCTGATCGGCGACGTCACCGAGTACGCGGCGCGCGAGGCGACGGAGGCCGAGATCGCGGCCGTACATCCCTTGGGCTACATCGAATACGTCAGCAACATCATCCGAACGGGCGGCAATTACCTGGACGGCGACACCACGGTCTGTCGCGACTCCCTGACTGCGGCCAACCTGGCGGCCGGTTCGGCGTTGACCGGCCTGGAGTTGATGAAGCGGGGCACCCACCGGCGCGTGTTCTGCGGCGTGCGCCCGCCGGGCCACCACGCCGAACTGTCGCACGCGATGGGCTTCTGTATCTTCAACAACGTGGCGGTCGCGGCCCGCTTCGCGCAGGCCCATCTCAAGGCCCGTCGCGTCCTGATCATCGACTGGGACGTGCACCACGGCAACGGGACCCAGCACATCTTCGAACGAGATCCCACCGTGTTCTACTACAGTTGCCACCAGTATCCCTTCTATCCCGGCACCGGTCGGGCCGACGAACGCGGTCGCGACGACGGTACCGGCTACACGCTGAACCGCCCCATGACCGCCGGCGCCGGCGACCTGGCCTACCTGAAGGCGTTCGAAAAGGACCTGACGGACATCAGCGACCGTTTCAAGCCCAACCTGATCATCGTCTCGGCCGGATTCGACGCCCATCGCGACGACCCGCTGGGCTCGATGCAGATGACCGAGTCGGGATTCGCGGAGATGACCGAGATGGTGGTCAGCCTCGCCGAAACCCATTGTGACGGCCGCATTCTTTCGGTTCTGGAGGGCGGGTACGACCTGGACGGCCTCTCCAAAAGCGTCGCGGCCCACCTGGTCGCCATGCGCTGAATCGGTACGGCGCGAAAGGGACCCGTCGACCGGGGGCCGACCCCCACCCGGTCGAGCGAATCGGACGCGACTTCCGGCTCGGATCCTCGGCTTCGGTTGTATAATGGGGAGCCGGATTCCGGCTCGAAGCCCGCCCGCTCCACCTCCTGTTTTCGGCTTCCCCGAGCGAACCACCGAACGGAGCGGCGGCCCATGCCGAGCGACTCGTTCCGGGGCACGTCGACCGCGGGCGACCGGTCCCGCCAGCTCGGCCCCACTTACCCGGCTAACTTGCTTTTTTCCATCAAGATACGCGGTCCAGTCGACCGGCTGCCAGCAGCAAACCTCAAGCAGAAAAGGAAACAGCCTTATGAGCGAAACCAGAATCGAGAGAGACTCCATGGGCGAGATCGAAGTTCCCAAGAACGCCCTCTACGGCGCCCAAACCCAGCGTGCCCACAACAACTTTCCCATCAGCGGGATTGGTTTCAATCGCGATTTCATCAAAGCCTTGGGTCTGATCAAGCAAACCGCCGCCAAGGTCAACACCGAATTGGAATGCCTGGATGCCGAGATCAGCACCTACATCGTCAAAGCGGCTCAGGAAGTCATCGACGGCGAGCTTGACGAACATTTCGTGATCGATATCTTCCAAACCGGTTCCGGCACGAGCAGTAACATGAATGCCAACGAAGTGATCGCCCATCGCGCCACGGAATTGGCCGCAGCCGAAGGCAACGACCACGTCAAGGTCCACCCCAACGACCACGTGAACTTCGGCCAGAGCTCCAACGACGTGATTCCGACCGCGATCCGCGTCGCCGCGCTGTTGAGCGTCCACGAGAAACTGTACCCGGCTCTGGAGCGCCTGGAGACGGCGTTTCTGAACAAGGGCGACGAATACGCCCACGTGGTCAAAACCGGACGCACCCACCTGATGGACGCCATGCCAGTCACGATCCAGCAGGAATTCGGCGGCTACGCCCGCCAAATCGCCCTGGGCCGCCAGCGCGTCAACGCGACCCTGGTCCGCCTGGGCGAACTTCCCCAGGGCGGCACGGCCGTGGGAACCGGCATCAACACGCACGGGGAATTCGGCTACAAATTCGCCTCCACCCTGTCCGAGCTGACCAGCCGTCCCTTCACGGAAGCGGTCAACCACTTCGAAGCCCAGGCCACGGTGGACGCACCCGCCGAAACCAGCGGCCAACTGAAGACGCTCGCCTGCAGCATGCTGAAAATGGCCAACGACCTGCGCTGGATGAACTCGGGTCCCTACGGCGGCCTGGGCGAGATCCAACTGAAGGCCATCCAGCCCGGCAGTTCGATCATGCCCGGCAAGGTCAACCCCGTGATCGAGGAATCGGTGGCCATGGTCTGTGCCCAGGTCATCGGCAACGACACGACCATCACGGTCGCGGCCCAGTCCGGTAACTTCGAGCTGAACGTCATGCTGCCGGTGGTGGCGCACAACTTGTTGCAATCCATCGAGATCCTCGCCAATGCGGCCAACAACCTGGCCGAGCGCTCGGTCGAGGTGCTGACCGTCAAGGAAGCGCACATCGCCGGCCTGGTCGCCAAGAACCCGATTCTGGTGACCGCGCTGAACCCCGTCATCGGTTACGACCTGGGTGCCAAGATCGCCAAGAAGGCCTTCGCCGAGAGCCGCGCGCTCAAGGACGTGGCCCTGGAAATGACCGATCTGAGTTCGGAGGAACTGGACAAGTACCTGGATCCGATGAAAATGACGAAGGGTGGCTTCACCGAGTGAGGCCCGGAGCGATCGCGCGTCTTTTCGCCGCGGCACGGTTCGAGGAACATCGAGCGTACTCCGAACGGTGAGATCTCGACCGAACCCCTGCCGGGGCGTCTTGGTCGCCGATCGCTCGATTCGTGTAAGTTGTTCCGTCGCAATCCTTCACGATACCATTCCAGGGGACGATCCCCGCGAGGCTCGTGCGTCGCCGGGGATCGCTTTTCGGGAACCACTTTATCGCACCGCGGGTGAGGCAGTTCCACCGACCCGCGGTTTTATATTTCGATACGAACACCTTTCGTTCGGGCTTTCCGCCGAAACCGGTGGGCCAGGCCTCACCAGCCATACTGGAACGGCCGGGCTTCGGTTCGGCTCCATTTCATTTTTTTCGAGGACCTTCCTTTCATGAACAAGATCTTGGCCATCGTGGTGATTTTGATTGCGGCAGTCGCCGCCTATGTGTACATCTTCGAGCCCGAAACGTTGGAGAATCTGACGGGCGGGAACACGCCCGACCCCGTCGAGCAAACGCGGCCGTCCCGGTCCGCGCCCACCACCAAAAGTCCCCAACCCGCCAACAAACCGAAGCGCGCCACCAAAGCCGACCTGGTCCTCCCCCCCAGCGACCTGCACCTGTTCGTCAACGGCGAGCCGGTACAGCCGGGCGAAACGCGGCATCTCAACGCGGGAACCTGGGTCATCAACGGCCTCGACCAGAAGGGCAATTACATCGACGAGACGATCACGGCCGAGCCGGGTGGTTCCTACACCGCCGCGCTGAAGACCCGCTCGGCGGCGACCACCGCATCCTGGGACAGTTTCCAGGGCAACGGCCATCGCACGGGATTCGTGCGTGCCGCCAACCGCGACACCTTGAAGGTGCGCTGGCAAACGGAAATCGAAGACAAGGTCAAATCTTCGCCGGTCATTTTCGGCGACACGGCCTACTTTTCGTCGGAGAACCGGCTGTTGAACGCGGTCGATCTGAACGAGGGCGAGCTGCGTTGGACCGCCAAGGGCCTGGGCTCGCACGTCTCGCCGGTCGCCAACGAAACCCATGTGTTCATGGGCAACGACGTGGGACTGTTCAACGGCTATCGCATCAAGGACGGCAAGAAGAAGGGATCGACCTCGCTCAACAGTTACGCCACGTCGCTGGCCCTGATCGGCGAGGAGGCGTTCCTGGCCACGACGCGCGAGAACGAAGTGGTCTCGATCAAAACCAAAAAAGGCCTGTTCGGAAAGCTCCCGCTGAAGATCAACTGGCAAGTGAGCCTGAGTTCGCTCGGCGGCGCCAACGCCACGCCGTTGTTGTTGGACGGCAAGGCGATTTTCGTGACCGAAACGGAGGGTTTGGTGGCGATCAGCCTGCGCGACGGCAGCCGAATCTGGCCCAAGGCATCGGGCAACGGGTCGAGCGGCCCCCTGGCCGGTGGCCAGCAAATGAGCCTGGCCCTGGTCGAGGGCGAGGGTTTCCTGACGCCGACCCCGGCCGCGGACCGCAAGACGGTCTACGCGGTGCTGGGTAAGGAATTGGTGGCCGTCTCCGCTGACAGTGGCGAGGTCGCCTGGCGTACCTCGCTCGGTTACACGCCCTCGACCTCCCTTTCGCTGGCCTACGGGCTGCTTTACCTGGGCGACGAACGCGGTCGCCTGCACGCCCACAGCACCGCGACCGGTGCGGAATCCTTCGCGGTAGGCGTGAGCGAGCGGTCGCTCATCGCCTCACCGGTGGTGTTCCGGGACAAGGTCCTGGTCGCCACGCAGGAAGGGCTGGTCAAGCTGGTCCATTGTTTCAGCGGCAAGCTGGTCGCCGAGAACGACGCCTTGCAGGGTGCACCGATCCTGGCCACGCCGGCGGTCGACGATCAGGCCATCCTGGTGGTCAACAAGAAAGGCCGCCTGGTCTGCTTCGAATAGACGCCAGTTGGCGGCCCATCCAGGTGGGATGGCCGCCAACAGTGCACACCCAAGCATCCGTCCGGCCACACGCAATGCCCATCCCACCCATCGCAACGCTGGGATGGGCCCGCCCCGGGTCGCGCTGGAGGTGCGACCGGACGTCACTTTGGACCACCATTTATTTAGAACGCGTGCCGCAGGCACGCCACCAGCAGGGACCCTGAAGGGGTCACACATTTCAGCGAAGGCGGTCCTGCGATCAGGATCATGCTTGGACTATCGTTGTTCGCGGCCAATCCTGAAGGGATGGCCGGCCCCATGTTTGGTCCACAACTTATTAAAAATGCGTGCCGCAGGCACGCCACCAGCAGGGACCCTGTAAGGGTCACACATTACAGCGAAGGGTTAAGGAGTCGGGACGACGACGCAACCCTGGTTGTTCGGGGTTCCCGGACACCAGCCCTGAAGGGGCGGCTCCGCGGAGGGCTTCGCGAAAGTGACGGGAACTCCAGGAGGGACTTCATAGTCCCGCCCCGTTGGGGCTGGAGTTCGGGCACTCCATAGAACCAGGGTTGCGTCGCCTCCGGCTCCTTAACCCTTCGCTGTATTGTGTCGTCCCTTCAGGACGCCTGCTGGTGGCGTGCCTGCGGCACGCGTTTTTATGTATCGCCATCCAAACATTCGGCTGGCCATCCCTCCAGGATTGGCCGCGGACGGTGCCCATCCAAGCATCCCGTTGCCCGCCAACGGTGCACAACCAGGCATCCCGTTCCCCGCCAACGGTACCCATCCAGGCATCCGGTTGCCCGCCAACGGTGCCCATCGAGGGATTCGGTTGGCCGCGAGCGGTGCCCATCGAGGCATCCGGTTGGCCGCGGACGGTGCCTATCCCGACATAACGCAAGGCCGGGATGGGCCCGCCCCGGGTCGCGCTGAAGGTGCGACCGGACGTCACGTTGGACCACCATTTATTTAAAACGCGTGCCGCAGGCACGCCACCAGCAGGGACCCTGTAAGGGTCACACATTTCAGCGAAGGCGGTCCTGCGATCAGGATCATGCTTGGACTATCGTTGTTCGCGGCCAATCCTGAAGGGATGGCCGGCCCCATGTTTGGTCCACAACTTATTAAAAATGCGTGCCGCAGGCACGCCACCAGCAGGGACCCTGAAGGGGTCACACATTACAGCGAAGGGTTAAGGAGTCGGGACGACGACGCAACCCTGGTTGTTCGGGGTTCCCGGACACCAGCCCTGAAGGGGCGGCTCCGCGGAGGGCTTCGCGAAGGTGACGGGAACTCCAAGAGAGCCCTTCATAGTCCCGCCCCGTTGGGGCTGGAGTTCGGGCACTCAATAGAACCAGGGTTGCGTCGCCTCCGGCTCCTTAACCCTTCGCTGTTTTGTGTCGTCCCTTCAGGACGCCTGCTGGTGGCGTGCCTGCGGCACGCGTTTTTATGTATCGCCATCCAAACATTCGGTTGGCCATCCCTCCAGGATTGGCCGCCAACGGTGCACATCCAGGCATCCCGTTGACCCCCAACGATACCCAACCTGGCATCCCGTTGACCCCCAACGGTGCCCATCCAAGCATCCCGTTGACCCCCAACGGTACCCATCCAGGCATCCCGTTGCCTGCGTACGGTGCACATCCAAACATCCCGTTGAACTCGGACGACGACCACCCAAGCATCCGTCCGGCCACACGCAATGCCCATCCCACCCATCGCAAGGCTGGGATGGGCCCGCCCCCGGTCGCCTTTGTGTTCGGTTGGTGGAAAGGCCATCACGACTCATTTTCATCCTCGATGGCGTGACATCGAGACGGATGATGGGTCGCCGACGGCCCCTGTCGGGTTCCAGTGAGCGGTCCAGGCCGGCAACTAGGTCCCGAAATCCATCACCGCGTTCGATTCGCCGTTAAAACCGTGACCACCCAGAGCGGTCCCGTGCAAGCGACCGCCACGCCCACCGAGACCACCTCGTCCACCCTGCACGACAAAGAGGCCGTCGCGAACCAGCTTGCTTTCGCTCAAGGCAACCCCGACCGAAATACCTCCGTTTCCTCCGGCTCCCGCACCGCCGTCACCGCCACGTCCGCCAGAACCACCCTTGCCACCCGCACCGGATGTTCGGGTCGTGCCCCAGCCGCTGGTGCTCGTGCCCGAGCCACCTGCTTGGCCCGGCTTGCCCGCACCTCCGGCCGAGGCGTCGCCACCCGCACCTCCGGGGCCGCCAGTTCCCTTCAAGATGGCCACGTTTCGCGTGGTGAGACCTGCGTTGACGCAAACGATTCCCAACGAGCCAGCGCCCGCCAGGCCGCCGGCGCCCGCCTGACCGCCATTCCCCGCATCGCCTCCGTTTCCGCCCGATCCGCCCATGCACAGAACCGAAGAGCCCATGAACCAGTTGACGAGGCGGGAACCACCGGAACCACCGCCGCCGCCACCCGAGCCGGAAGATCCGGACGTTCCGTCATTACCGGGATATCCGAGCCATTTTTCAGCGTTGAAACAGCCTCTCGCGTCGGGATGGGCCACGCCATGGGTACCGCCTATTCCGGTCACACCGTTGCCACCATTTTTTCCATCATCACCGTTCCCGGCGGTATTTCCCTTGTAGGTGTCCCCCCAACCGTGAGCACCCCCGCTTCCCCCGGCCAGGTGGTGTGCACCCTTGGCGTCGGTGATATTCAGGCTCTGCCCCTTGGTTCCGTCGTGATCGGTGACCTTGGGATTCGGGTCGGATCCGGAGTTCTTGGTAGCCTTCCCCCCTTTTCCGCCGAGCACGGTGGACTTTTGGGCCGGTGGCGCACCAGCCTTCCCTGCAGCACCCGTCGCACCGTCGCCCATGATGATTTTCACGTTCGCCAAGACGATCTGGGACCGCGTGTCTTTCAGGTCGTTTCGCACCATGATGCCGCACCGAGAGGCAACGGCTCCGGTGGGTTTGGGTTCGTTGACGCAGATGACGTCACACACCACGGTCGCTTTCCCGATGTTTTTCCCGGTGAGGGTGGCCGAACTGGCATTCGACGCGAAAAAGGTAAATTGATTGTGCTTGCCTTTCCATTCGTTCTCCGGTGACCTCAAGACGGCTGGGTCGATAGACGCATGCCGTTTGAAATCAGGGGAGAATCCTCCCCATAGGTGGATACCCGCTCTCAGGTTCACCGCCCCCGCAAATTCACCGCAGGAAACCAACACGTTTTCGATGCCCCGTGCATCCGCCTCCACCAAGCCGGCCACTACCGTCCGCTTCGGAGCCGATTGGGTTCCCGGATTGGTATCTTTACCAGATGTAGAAACATAGAGGCTTTGGGCGATGAACTTCACGTTCGCCAAACGAAGGAACCGATTTTCGTTGAACACGGGACTGCCTTTGGCCACGTAGGATATGCCGCGCCCCACCAAGGTGGTCTTCGCCGCCACGGCCGCCATCTTCACCTCGATACAGACCAGATTGGCCAAGAAGGTGGATCGCGTGATGTCGGGCGCTGCCAGAGCGCTTTCCCCGCCTTTCCCAAGAAGCACGGTGTACTTGCGGGAATAACTCGAGATGGCGCGTTTCTCCGACCGCAGCGTCTCTTCCTTCAGGACGTGGTATTCATCGAAATCCAACGTCATGCTGGCCCAAAGGTGAATGCCCGGCACCAGGGTCGTGGTTTCCTCGAACTCGCCTGCCGTGATCATCAGGTCGTGAAGGCCGCGTTCGCGAGCCAAGGCGAGTCCCTTGCCCGTCGTTCGAACCGGCTCGGTTCGGGTACCCTCGGCCTTGTCGTCACCCTCTCGCGACACGTAGACCGCCTCGCCGATCAACTTCACGTTGCGCAAGCGCAGGTTTTTGTTTTTGCGGAAGGCCCCTGAATCGGCCAAGACGCCATGAATGCCATAGGCAAAGGTGTCGAAACGGATCTCGAGTTGCCCGATGGAGACATTGGTGAAAATGAGATCGCTGTACTCGGTTGGTGTATCGAATTTCCCGGCGGCAAGGCCTGACCAGAATGCCGGGTGATCGATCACCGTGAATTTCTTGCCGTTACGGCTCTCACTGCGCCGAGGCGACATCAATTCCACATCACTCAAGGCATGGGCGTCAGAGAAATCAGGGCGGTAGCTACCGCGAATATGAATCCCCGGAATCGGTTCGAAGGAGCCGCGATAGACGCCATGGGCCACCAAAACCTGCTCGATCCCCAGAGTCCGCGCTTGGGTCAGGGCACGTGCGAGGCTTGCCACGGGCGCCTTGGCATCGGTCCCTTTGTGGGCATCGTCGCCGGTCGCCGCTACGAAAATGACGGTGTTTTCTTCAGTCATCACTACCCCACCTCCGGCACTTCGGGCAAATCGTCGATGGCGCGATCGAATTCTTCTCTCGTGTCATCTCGCCAATCCTCCCGTGCATCGTAGTCCTCGTTGTACCGCTCCACTTCATCGAGCCAGTCCTGATGGTGCTCGTGGTTCTCGTCCCGACGCGGATCTCTATCCAATTCCTGTCTTCTTTCCTCGAGTTCTTCCTCGTACCTTTCAAAAATCCGATCGATGATGCCATCCCGTTTCTCCCGGAGTTCTTCGACCAATCTTCGTTTCAAAGCCTGCGCATCGCCGATGGCCGCGCGGGTGCGTTTGAAGCGCTTTTTCAGCTCCTTGAGATCATCCATGACGCGACTCATTTCTCCTTGAGGCATTTCGCTCAGTTCCTCCCGCAGGTTTTCCTTGGCGGTTCGGTAAAAATCTTTGAAGTCCTCCCACTGCTGTTTGTCCGCTCGGTCGGCATCACGCCGCCGCTTATCCGTGAGAGCGATGACACTCGCGACGATGCTCGAAATGACGGAAATCGCCGTCGTGGTCACGAACAGGATGACCGTACCCGTGGGGACGGTGTGGGGATTGGTGAGAACATTCACCGCGAACGAGCGTTTCGCCTCTTCGCGATCGCTCGCCAAGCGAAGCGACAAACTCTGGGATCCGATTTGCAACGCCTGCCCCACATAGATTCCACTTGCACTGTCGATGTTCCCCGTGAAGTTGTCGGATTGGGTGAGGCTCCACAGGTAATGGCCCGAATCGCCGCCGATCCCCTGAAAATGGTGCTCGAACTGCACATCCAAAAACACGTTGCCGGGCCCCTGATCGAGAATGGAGAGGGGACCCAGGTTTTCCGTCACCGTCAATTCGAAATAGGCGCCGGCTTTGGCTTCCTCCGCATCGGTCACCACCAGTTCGAAGCGATATTTGCCGGCAGCTACATTTTCAGAAACCACGCCCTGAATGACGCCATCGGGAAACAAGACCAACCCGTCCGGCAGGGTTCCCGCTCCTTGCGACCACGCGTAGGGGGCGGTCCCCCCTTCGGCGCTCAACTCGATTTGATAGGTCGTGAGCTGCTTGGCCGGTGCCCCATCGAACGCATCCTGGGTGGTGCCGATGGCCAGTGGTTCCAAACTGTGGCCTCGGGCCCCCAATGGACGACGCGCTGCGATTCGCGGGGCCTCACCCATGCCTTGTCGTCGAAAGCAGACAAAATGAGAGACTTCGCCATTCCGAGTCAGTTGTCCGAGAAGTCTGTGGCGACCTTCGTGATCGCGCCTCAAGACCAATTCCCCCTCCGCGCCGTCATGAGTCCAGGCAAGGTAATTGTGTGAAAAGACGGTGCTTTCCGAGAGGTCCACCTCATCGAAAGAGAAAAAGACACGATCGCCACGGCCATTGAACACCATGGGTTTGGATGGATAAACCGGGTGTCCGTCTTCGAAAAACAGGATCTCGTAGATACCGCTCCAAAAGGCGGGATCGTCGCCCCGAGTCGCACCGGTGGCGCCCTCCCTGCTGAACACGTTTTTTCGACCCACGACCTGAACATCTCCCCCTTCGGGGAAACTCAGGGTTCCAGTACAGATCGACTCGAAAATCCCGCCATTGGCCAAGAAGTCGCGCCAGGCTTCGGGATCTTCTCGATCGAAATCGGAATCGGGTTCGAACGAAAACGCCAATTCGCCGGAGGACCTTTCGTTCTCCCAACCGAGCGTTCCGTCTTCGAAGGAAACATCGTCGAGGCGTTCGTTCAAAGTCACTTGGTCACGACGATTCCGCAAGACGTAGTGGTTCCCACGCTCGTCGTACAACCAATAATCTCCAAACCAAAACAACCGCTCCTCAGACATGGCACTTTCGTATTCGTCGACAATGGTCTTCCAATCCGTTTTACAGCCAAGCTCGACTCGGATGAAGTTCTCCAGCTCGTCGATGGCTCGATCCATTTGCTCCGGGGTATCGTAGAGGTCGAAGAAATGAGCGTGATGCCCCATGTAGTACAGTGAAAAAAAGGAATTGTTTTGGATTTGGGTCCAGAATCGACGCGCTTCTCTCCGGTCGATGGCTTGTTGGGTATTCACTCGAGCGTTCATGATCAAATCCTCCTGATCTCAAATCGTTAATTTGGGCACGGGCCTCTCTCGCTTTCCGATGCATTCGAGAGGTCTCCAAAACGCGGGTTGGTATCTATCCAGCCCGGAAACGGGGCGACGAGAGAAGCGGTCAGGCAGCCTGGCTCGAGCCGAACACCAAAGTCATTCAAACCATTTACTTTCAAATATTTACCAAACAGAAGCCCAAAGCCATACGGGATCCAGTGCCCGCTGTTTGGAGGGACATGATCGAAAGACCGCTGTTTCTGGATGGGCACGAGCTGGTACCCGTACCTCAGTCGCACCGGAAACGGATGAGCACCGTTTCCATCGTTGGCGAACCGACGCGTTCAGACGGGGTTCGCGCGGTGGGACATGTCACTTTCAGAGGAATGGATTCCCCCGTGAATTCATGAAAGGACCGTACTTGCCGGCAATCGCATCGATCGGAGATTCTTGACTTGGTTGAAGCCCTGAAAATGAATGACGATCGCAGAGATACGTGACAGGTCGAGTTGGTAGTTGGGGCTGTCGGGGTCGTCGCCTTCTTCGATTTTCAACATCCAATTCCCGTAGAGCCCCACATTGTCCAGATGTGCATCACTGATCTGGCCGATATTCCCAGAACCGATGTCCGCGTTGTCAGAGCCATCCACCTTGGTGCCCTGCTCGTGGGTGAGCACGCAATTCACCGGAACATGCGAAAAACGGTAGAGGGGGCCGTCCGTCCCACTGGGTGGATCTCCCTCGAAGATGCTCACGCCAAGATGTTTGATTTCCACCTCGATCAAACCCGAACGGGATTGGGTTTCGGCACCGACGATCCGGGGCATGATGTGAGAAATGCGCAGGTTGAATTTGTTTTTGGTCGCCCCCACGTGGAACTGGTTGATGACAGCCGGTGTTTCGCGATTGGGCAGGGTGGTGAAATAGAGTTTTCGATTGCGCACGAACTCCTCGAGGAGCTCGGGATGGTTCTCGCGATCGAGGGTGAGTCGAATATCGCTACGCTTGTGGGGATCGGCCGGAAAGGGCTGATACGCACTGGTTTGGCGTGCAAAAAAGTCCAATTCCTTTTCTTTCAGGGCATCGTACTTCTCCACGAGCGCCATGAGGTTGGGGGAAGGTCGCTCTCCATTGAGCCACAAACCTCCGGCCCGTTCCTCCAAATCGATTTCCTTGAAAAAATCCTCGAACGTAAGATAGTAACTTTTGCGGTTCATCAAATAAAGCTGCCTGATCGTCCTCTCGATCATACTTTGATAAATCTGGGTATAGTAGTTCATCCAAGTGATGCGGTAAGGCGTCAGGATTTGTTTAGAATTCTTGAGTTTCTCTAGATTCTCGAGAGTTTCGCGCCATACTTTATAATTACTGTAGTATTGGGATATATAAGTGTTATAGGTGAAGATTTCCTCTCCCTTTTTAAACAAGGCTGTCTTCACGCGTTCCAGTGCTTCGAGTTCGCCCTTCACCGCCTGTTTGTCGTTGATGTGGTCGCCGATTTTCTTTAGCTCCTTCAGCGCCTTGTTGACATCGGCAAACACGCCTTTAAGCCGCGTTTCATCGTAGGTTCCGTCGTAATCCATGACATCCTCGACGGCATTCTTGACGATATCCTCTTCATATTCCGTGAACTCGTCGATGAGATATTTTTTCGGGACACTATGTCCCTGACTGTCCTGAATGGTGGTGGCCCCCTGATAAATGAAGTTCACCATCTGCAGGGCACCCATCGCTTTGCCGCCCCAACTCTTGAGACCGGTGAAGGCCAGCATCTCCAATCCTCTGCACAGTTTGTCCAACTCGAAATCGAAGTTGTTTCGAATGGCGGTGCGAAACGCCTCGCCGGCCTCCAGCATGGTCGCCAAGGCCTCCTGCAATTCGAAGTTGGTGTGACGCACCACCGTTTCCTGATTCTCGATCTTCTCCACGAGGTTGTCGCATGCCTCTTCATAGGCGGCGGCGAACGCGGTCAAATGGGCGATTTTCTGTGCTTTGCTGAAGCTGATTTCCCGCGCTTTGGCGAAGTCCGCCGCCAGGTCGACATAGGCTTGCTCCAATTTTTCCCGGTGATCGATGGCCTTTTCGAAATTGGCGCGTACATCTCGAAGCATGATGCGCGGCACATGGTCGGCGGAGGTTCCGAAATACGTTTTGTCCGAACGGTGGTTCACCAACATATTCGTGGCTTCCATGAGGATCTGGTTCTTTCGCGCACCGGCGAGATCCAAGTTTTCGACTTCGTAGAAGTCCGCCAACACCTCGACCATCCAAGCCAAGGTTTCCCCGATCAGTTTCCAGTTGTCATCGTCGGTATAACTGATCGCCCCTTCCGAAAACTTTTGGGGAACGTTGAACAAATACCAATACTTCACTCTTTGCAACAATCTTCGAAAGAAGTGCTCGTCGAAAAAATGTCCCAGCCTGGCCAGGGGTGCATTCATTTCCATCGCGTGAAGCCCATCGATCCCGTGATGGTTGGGTAAGGCGTGCCCCCCACCCGGCCCCGAGGGACCCGATTCACGTCGCGTTGTCTTGTAGTGGACTTCTCCCGAGTTGATTGCCACATAGTCGTGAAATCTCCCGCCGGGCCCGCCGCCACCGCCCTTGCCGGGTTCTCCACACTTACCCTGAGGACCACCCGTGGCATCGGGGAAAAGGCGATCCAGGTGATCCACGACTCGGGTCTTGACGACGACCTTGCCACCGTCACCTCCTTCGCCGCCCTTGCCGCCTCGTCCACCACGGCCACCTCGGCCACCTATCGCGGGTGGCTCGCTCCCATCGAAATAATAATGGGTCACCGCAACGGGCGGTCTATCGTTGACATACCGCTCCGTCCTCACGTGGACCCTTTCATCGGCACCCGTTCTACCTTTCGCTCCGTTCTGACCGGCGAATCCCGGATACCCCTCGCTCCCGCACGCGACCAGGTAGCACTCGTCCTCCAAGGTCATCCGGTCGCAGACGAGCGTGATCGAACCTCCGGCCGTCCCCTTTTTCCCATACTTCTTCCCCTTTTCCTGAAGAATCGCCGCCAAGTCGTCGCCACTCTTGCCTTCGCTTCCGTCGGCCCGGGTGTTTTTCAGATGTCGCGCATCGGCCGGATCGTATATGGATTCCAGGGTAGGGCAAGCGTCGAGAGCCGGCGGTGTGTCTTTGTCCCGATCGCTGCGTTTCATCACGCCGAAGTTCTTGCACACGATGTTCATGTCGCCGCCAGGCATGGCGACTTTCCCGGCGAGGGTAAGGTTGAGCGCAAAAATGGTGAGCTTTTTCTTGGTATCGGGTATCCCGATAAAAAATTCCGGTAAATTGTCGCCATACTCGCGCGGACCGATGATGAGCGAATCCAGCAAACTGTAGATGGTTATTTCTTGTTCATTTTCTTCGATAAAAAATTCCGGGTTCGTATCGGCTGAGGAAAGCCCCCGGCTCATGATTCGGTGCGACATGGTCTCTCCCGTTCAATTCCATCACCGCTGCACGAATGATCGGCACGGTGCATGTTCGTTCTCGCTCACGGGGAACACCGTTCGAGGCTTTGGAAGTGGATCCGTCTCCCGGGGTTCCAGATCGTTTCGACGTTCGGGTTCGTTGGGAACGAGAATGGTGTCGTGGTTCGGTATCACGGAATTGCAACGGCAGTGCCGAATCTCACCTACACACCTAACCAACTCAAAAAAATAAGTTTATCCAAAGACAAACGCATCCACCCGATCCACCACCCCAGGAATTGAACACTCCTACGAAAATTAATGAACAAGCGTGTTCAAGACTGAACAGGGCCTTGCCACTCTAAGCAAAAATGAATAAGATGTGAGAAAAGCGAACAGCTATCCATATGTTTTCGACAAATTTCCCTTATTTGGGAAAACGCGCGAATTTTCGACAAGGGCGCCGATATCGTCGAGAAAACGGCCGGGAGACTTCGTTCCGGTGGCCGTAGGAAAGGCCTTCGTTCGCCCTGGTGACGGGAGAGACTAGTGGAAGCGCCCAACCGACGACAAGCCGTTTCACCCACGCAGGACGAAAGCCAAGATACCTATTCGCCGGTCACAGGAGGTCCCACCACGGCCGATGCCACGAACGAACCGTTGCACCATGCCGCGATCCCCCGCCACTGGGGCCGCTACCAATTCATGCGGCAATTGGGAGAAGGGGGCGGAGGCTATGTTTTTTTGGCCTATGATCCGCGCTTGAAGCGCAACGTCGCGGTCAAATTCCTCAAAAACGAATCCGCGCAGCAAAAATCGGCGCTCTTGCGTGAAGCGCGGGCCCAGGCTCGGGTGGATCACGAAAACCTGTGCAAGATCTACGAAGTCGGAGAAATCGAGGGCCGGCTGTTCATTACCATGCCCTTCCTGGACGGACTCACCTTGGGAACATGTGCCAGGCGTATGAACGTCGAGCAAAAACTGCAGGTTCTCAAGGGGGTGGCGGACGGCGTTCACGCGGCTCACCGCAGTGGTCTCGTTCACCGTGATATCAAACCGGGGAACATCATGGTCCTCGAGGACGAACAGGGCGGCTTCAAACCGGTGGTACTCGATTTCGGCATTGCGCACATGGGCAAACACGGCTCGGAAAAAGGTCCCGACCAAGCTGGAACTCCCGGATTCATGGCACCCGAACAAACAAAAGGAGACCCGGCACTTCTGGATCGGAGAACGGATGTCTACGGATTGGGCGCGACCCTCCACTATCTCTTGAAAGGCATGCCACCCGACGCGTCGATCTCCGCGGCGGAAACCGAGGAGAGGCTCGCGAATCTCGAGGGCATCCCCTGGGAACTCGGCAGCGTGATCCGCAAATGTCTCCAGCCGGATCCGGGTGATCGTTACGGATCGGCAGGGGCGTTGGCGGCGGACCTGAATCGATACCTGGATGGTGAACCGGTTTCCTCGGTCTCGGGAAACAGGGCCTACCGCTGGCGCAAAAAAATCCTCAAACACCGCGCCCTGTTTGGGTTGGGACTCCTTGCACTCCTGGCCATCGCCACGGTGATCGGGGTCGCGGCCAAGCGGATTTGGGACTTGAATCGCCAGGCTGAGCTGGCACGGGAAACCACCGTCCTGGTGAAAGAGATCGAATCGTTGGCACGATACGGGTATATGGCACCGCATCACGACATTCGACCGGATCGAGACCTTTTGCAATCGAAAATGGATCAAATCCGCGAGCTGGCCAACAGGGTCCCCTCGGATCTACGGGGACCCGCCGATTTCGCCCTGGGCCTGGGCTTTCTGGCCCAAGGTCACGATGAGGATGCACGACGTCATTTGGAAGAGGCGTGGCATTCGGGCCATCGCGATTCCCGAGTCGCCTATGCTTTGGGATTGGTGCATTTGGGTCTGTATCGCCGTCACCTGCCGGAGGTCCATCAATTCGAACGAACGTCGCAGCGAACGGCCTATCATCGGGATCTGACCACGCGTTATTTGGACCGTGCGCGAGATTTCATGAGCCTCGTGAAAGGTGACGAGGTGACTTCGCCGAAGTATCTTCAAGCCCTGCTCGCCTACGCGAACGGCGATTATGCAGAGGCCCTGGCGGCCTTGTCAGAGTGCCGGGAAAAGGGCCCTTGGTTATTCGAAATTCCCGAGCTCGAGGGCCAGATCTACAGCGAGTGGTCCGATGCCGCTTTTGCAGCGGGAGACGAGCAGGCCATCCACAAGCGCTTCGAAAGCGCGATCGCCGCATACGACCGAGCACTGGACATCGCGCCCAGTAATCCCAACCTCCATAAATCCAAGAGTTCGGCCTTCTTTCGTCACGGGGCCCTGTCGGTTTACGCCGGCGAGGATTTCGCCGAGGTGATGGCAAAAGGACTGGCACAACTCGACATCGCCCGTGCGCTCTTGCCCGGTGATGGGGAGGTAGACTTGATCGAGGCCCGCTTCTATCGTGTCGCCGCCATCGAACAGACCCTCCAGGGAATGGACCCGACCGATCATTTGCGAAAAGCGGTTGACTCGGTGGAGCGGGCCCTGGCCTCGCAATGGGAGGTTTCGCGAAGCAACCGTCTATTAGGTCTGCTTCACTGGCGGCTGGCGGAACACCAAATGGCGAGCAAGCAGAACCCATTGCCCGAATTGGACGCTGCCGTTGCGGGTATGGGGCGCGTCGCGCCATCGGATCGAGACGACCGCTTTTTCGGAACCTACGCACGAATCTATCGAACGCGAGCTTCTTGGCGGTCCCGCTCCGGTCTGGATCCCTGTGCCGATTTCGAAGCCTCGCTGGATTCCTATCGACAGGCCCTTCTGCGCAAACCCGGTGATTTGAAACACGGCAACGGCATCGCCAATTGCCTCATGGCCGTGGCCGAACAGCCGGAGTGTGACAGGGACCCGGTAGCCACCGTACGCGAAGCGATCGATGTCCTGGAAAGAGCGCTGGATCGCAATCCCAAACACGCGGTGCTTCTCTATCAACTGGGGCGAGCCCACTTGCGGGTCGCCAGAGGTGGGCTGAGGCTCGGCACGTCCTGGGACCCGGAATCGGCGACGCACGGCATCGAAGCACTGAGAGAAGCACTCAAACTGAACCCCAAGTTGTCGCCGGCCTACAACGTTCTGGGATGGGCCCAACTCCTACAAGCCAGGCACGACGCGGAAAGCGGCCGCACGCAGGACACCTCGTTCGATGCGGCGGAGGAAACCTATCTGGCGGGTCTCGATCGTTCTCCTAACAACCGCCTGCTTCACCAAAACCTGGCCTGGACGCTTTACTTTCGCGCCAAGTTCTCGATCCGAGAAGGCAACCCACCCAACGATTTATTGATTCGGGCCGAAACACACACGGACCGGGCGCTCGAATTGGGTACCGCCATGGATGCGCTCCTCTGTCGGGCCAGCATCGCGCGAATCCGTGCGGAGTGGATCTTTTTTCAGAAGGGCGATCCCGAACCGGACTTGAAGCGTGCACGCGATCAATTCCAGGAAATGCTCGAAAAAGACCCGGACCACGGGGAGGCACACCGTTCGTTGGGTCGCCTTTTCACCCTTTGGGCCGAGGTCAAGTTGACCGCGGGCGAGAATCCGGGTCCCTTGCTGGCCCGGGCCGAGCGCGAACTCGATCTCGCACTGGCCCTGGGGCCCGAAAATCCCTACACCTGGACGGCCGTTGCGAGGTGGGCTCTTTGCCGGGCCCGCTCTACGGGACACCTGGACGAGCGGGGGCCCGAGGCATTGGAGCGGGCGCTCCGCCTCAAACCGCACCTACGTTCGGCGCATCTCCTAAAAACTGAAATGGCCAATTTCCGGTCGATGGTCCAGGAACCTTGATTTGCCGGGGCAGGCAGGCACCTCAGGGACTGTCGTCAATTTCCAGGTCGGCTTCTTCGCCACCGACAACCTCGATGAGCCCTGAAGATTGGGCATGGATTCGGTAGAGACCGGGTTCCAGATCGGCCAAATCCCAATCCCGGGTGGTGACTTCCGGAGGCATCTCCAAGGTCTTTTCGATTGGCTTGCTATCGTCCTGAGACCAAAGGGTGAGGGCCACGAAGAACGGCTCATCGGGTAGCTTCAGGTTTTCCTTGGTCACGGTCAGGGTTGCATCGGTCGCCTTGTCGAGGCTCAAAACGACCCCCAGAAGCTTCCTTTTCTCTCGTTCTCGAACGCTGAATCGGACATCCGGTATCCCCTTCTTTTCGCAAATGACGAGACGATAGGGATACTCGTCTTTCGGCCCCAATCCAAATCGAAAGGTACCTTCCAAATTGGAGACCTGATACAGGCCGGGCTTTTTGGTATCCGCCAAGACGGGGACGGTATCTCCTTGGAACGTCAAACTCGCCTCGCCATCGAGACGCAGCGCCCCCTTGGTTTTGACGGGTGGGCAGCCCAATCTCAGGCCCGATTTTTCCAGAACGACATACAGCGTCTTGTGGCGATTATTCTTCCCCATGGTCAAACCTCCATCCTTCGGCATTCAATTGTCTCATTCGGCGCCGCAGCGCCTGGGCGGAGAGATTCAGGTGGTCTGCCGCCCGAGCCGTCACGCCCCGTACCTGTCTCAAAGTCGCTTCGATTTCCTCCGCGTCGATCTCTTCCGGAGCGCGTATTTGCGGATGCGCCTCCATCAATTTGTAAAGTGAGCCCCGCGCGATGTTCAGGTAGCGCGCGGTAGCCTTGACATTCCATTGGTTGGCACGCAAGGCCTCGAGAAGATGATCGGCGTCGATTTGGTTAGGCTTTTTCCGCTCGTAGCTCGGTGCTTTTCCCTCGGAAGACGCGTCGCGATCCCTGTCGTTTTTCAGCATGGTTCTGATCTTGTCGGAAAAGATCAGTTGGGGTGACTCCCTGCTATCGATAACCAAGCTCCGAACCACATTGCGAAGCTGGCGCAGGTTACCGGGCCAGGAACAGTCCAACAAGGCGACGGCCAATTCGACGGGAATCCAGGGCTCGTCATAGGGATCGCCGGGATGAAGCCTGTGAATCTGACCGATTTCGGCGAGCTCTTCCCGAACAAAATGGAGAAACAGGCGCCCCAGGTCATCCAGGCGTTGGCGAAGCGGAGGAAGCGTGATTTGATATCCCGCCAATCGATGGAAGAGCGGCGCCCTGAAGGAGGTACGCTCGATCATGGCCTCCAAGTCGGCGTCAGTGGCCGCGATCAAGCGAGCTCGAAAGCGAAAGGAACGTTGGGAGCCGAGCGGCATGACCTCGCCGGTTTCGAGTGCCCGCAAGAGGCTCACCTGGATTTCCGGAGGGGTCTCTCCGATCTCGTCCAGAAAAAGCGTGCCGCCTTCGGCAGCCCGAAAAAAACCCAATTGGTTCCGATCTGCACCGGTAAAGGAGCCTTTGATTGCGCCAAAAAGCTCGGAAGCCGCGAGGTTGGGGGGAATCGACGCCAAGTTCACGGCCAAGAAAGGTTTCTGCTTACGGCTGCAGTCGTGAATGGCGCGTGCCACCATCTCCTTCCCGGTACCCGATTCACCTCTCAATAACACAGGGGTACTCAAGTCGCCGATACGACCGATTTCTCGATAGAGATCCCACATCCGTGCATTTGCGCCAACCATGCCGTACGCATGGATGCCATCGGGGCAAGCCTGTCGATCTGCGTGGCAGTCGGGGATGGCTAGATGCAACCAAAGCACGATACGATCGGCAAGCGTGATGGGCACGCCATTTTCCAAGGAGGCACGGGAGACCAGGCGCTCGGCCTCGAGGGGTTCGGTGCCGATGATGACTTCGGTCTTGTTCCGCCCACGGCGGATCCAGAGGTTCCCTTTCGAGTCGCCCTGAACCGACAAGGGCGTCCGACTGAGATAGGGATCGTGAAGGGAATGGCCCAGAGCGCCGCCAGGAGGGAAAAAATCGGGAGCGACGCGAGAAAGCTCCTCTTCGCCGTTATCCCCCGCTTCGATTAGGAAAGCTCGGTCGCCGATTCTTTGCAAATTGGGATGGGCGATCAGGGTCAGAGCGGGAATAGGCCTCTGGCCATGCCCAGGCATGCCTTTTTTCGGCTGAGCGGTGGTGCCGAAATCGTCCTCGAAAACACCCATGGAATCGGTTGAGCCTCCAAATTTGCTTGATATCATCACAAACAAATTTAACCCAGGTGTCAAGTTTTGCGTTACCGCGCTCGATGACGCACGTCGGCCATCCATTCAATCCAGTTTTACCCGAAACAGGAGAAGACCTTCGGAATCGATTGGGCGCCGTTCCGCATGTGTCATGCTGTCCGTGGACAACTGAACGTCATTGAACCCGACACACCAACACACGGAAATCCAGCCCATTCGCGAGTCCCGTTTTTTCCCGAAGCGGACGCAACCAAACGGCCGAACGCCTCGCCCTCCCGACCCCCGCGAAACCCACCGAGGGAATCGGCAAAACCGTCAGGCCCACTCACGCCGTTGGCAATCACCCAGGTAACGCGTATCTGCCTGTGCTTTCTCGAGATCGGCCTGAATGGCCTCGTTGATCGCGGGGTACAACCGCACCGAACCCAACTCGGCCAGGTCCAGCCACAACACTTCCGCCGCCGAGGTCTCGTTCCGGTTCAGGACCGGCTCGCCCGCCACGATCTCGGCATCGAACACGACGTGCACGGTCTGGGGGATCTTGGGCTGGGCCATCATGTCGCCCACGTAGCGCAGATCGCCGATGCGGACGGTCAAACCCAGCTCCTCGGCAAACTCGCGGCACACCGATTCGGCCAGGGTCTCCCCTTCGTGCACGCCTCCGCCGGGAATCGCCAGCACCCGCCCCTTGGGGTAGTCGTAGGCCAACACCAACATTTTTCCATCGCGAATGATCATTCCCGCGCCTCTCACGCGCATCTGCCGCCTCCACACAGAGATACCGCTTCACATGGTGTGCGATGCCACGATGTCGCCTCGCGATCATGGCACACCGTCCCGTCAAGTGAGCCTTTGCCGGAAAAGGTTAAAACTACCAAAGATTGGGAGCGAAGTCTCAGATAAATCCGGTTTTCCTCGCCGGAAACCCGCAAATCACGGTGCGTTGGTCACGATCAATTGGGTCAGGTGATGGTCGTTGCGATCGGGGGACCACAGCACCTGGGCCACGACGCCGGAACCGATTTCGGCTTGCCAGACCTTGCCTCCCGGCCGATCCAGCTCCAACACCTTCGGCGCGAAATCGGTGGTGTCGACCCCGGAAAGATAGAGCCGATCCCAATTGGGTCCCTCGATGACCACCGCGAACACGTTGCCGCCCGGATCGGCCAGGTAATTGAAGTAGAAGGGACCATCGACAATGAAGCGAATTTCGCGGGCGATCCGGCCCGGGAACAGCGATTCGTGCCGAAAGGATGCGACGCGCTGATCGTCCATTTGACTGCCCTGATTGGCGGCGACGACCTGATTGACGTTGAAATTCAAGCCGTGGCTCAAGGCCCGAATCACCAAATCGTTGAACGGCGGAATCTCCCGTTGTCGCATCAGGGCCCGCAATGATTTGGGATTCTCGGGCGGCGGTGCCGGAGCGTGCGTCTCGAGGTACTGTTGTCGCCACCGGTACAGCCCCCACACGGCGCCGCCGATCAGCACCAGGCAAAAGAGGATCATCCCGAGGCGCGCGTAACTGAATCGGCTCGGTTTCACGGGCAGGATGCGGGGCTCGTGCTCTTCGGCATCCTGGGGCAGCGCATCCAGCAGGACATCGATCGTGATGACCCGGGCCGGGGATTTGGCGAACTCGACCATGGTACGCGGATGAATCGCCCTTGCCGCGTTCAGTCGGTGGAGGTCGCGACTGGTGAAAGGACCCTTGCGATCGGAACCCTGAAGCAGGAAAAACGCGTGGCTTTTGCTGACTTCCAGCGGTCCCTCGACAAAATTCTTCAATAACTCGCCGACCGTCTTGTACTTTCGGTCGCGAGCCGGATAGGAAAGTTTGGCATCGGGGTTGACGCTCTTTTGCGCGACCTGTCGTTTCAATTGGTCGAGGTCGTAGGGACCCTGACTGCGTCCCGATTCCTCTAAATAGAAGTGGGTGGGCAGCGGTTGGTCCGGGGGCACGGCGGATTCGGTGCGCCGTGACGGGGTTTTCGGCTTGGGCTGCGGCGGTTTGGGAACCTTGGGAACGTCGGAGGCACCCGCCGGCCCGGCATCGGGCAGGGTCGATGGACCCGAGTCGGCGCCGGCATTCTCGGTTGCCAACCCCTCGGTCAATCGGAACGGCTTCGCGTTTTCGCCCGTGGAAGTCAAGGCCACCATGGTTTCACCGGTGATCTTGCCCTTGTCGGCGTATTCCAGGATTTTTTCGCGACTGAAGGGGCCGTAGAACTTGCCCCGCTTCTCGATATACCAACCGGATTTAGACATGGTTTTCATCCCCGTCGACCGACGTCGAGAGTGAGAGAAACGAATCGAGGCGAACCGTCGGGGCGTGCCCGCATTTGCCAAAGGGGCGCCGTCGCCGGAGATTGGCCAACGGCCTTACCGGCCCTGCCCGACCCACTACGGCGCCGACCCTCGTCGTCATGCGGGAACTCCTCGCGAAAATCGCTTCGAAACATTCGACATTCGGGCTCTCCGAGCAAACTGGTTGCAAGGGTTGGGAGACGGGCATCGCTGCCCGCCTCCCCAAATGGATGGAGCCTCACGGGTCAGGGACGGGGCGATCCCGCCGTCGTCTCGGCCGCGAGTTTGCGCTGCTTCAGTTCGAGGAACGCCGGAGTTCCCGGCGAAACGGCGTGCTTGCCGCTCGACCGCATGACCGAAACGCCGCCCACCCGCTGCTTGGTGGCATCGGCCGTGGTTCGCATGTTGAAGACCCGCACGTTGTCCAGATGCAGGTCATTGCCGGAGACTTGCCCGAAGATCGCCAATCGCACGTCTTGGGTACCCGGCGTCAGGGTGAATTGGTCGCGATTCGGCGCCTTGGCTTGGTGCCAATCCCACCAGGGCGAGGCATTCAACGTCTGACCCTCGTAATCGATCGGCTGGGTCGCCACTTGGAAACGGATGCCCGAGCCGAGCTGGGTGAAGGCCCCGCCGCCATCGACGGTGCCGATCCCGACGATCGCTTCGGCCGCTCCGGTGGAACCCCACAACAACTCGAAGTTGATGAAGGTGATCCCGGTGGCGGGCACGTTGAACGCCGTGGTGGATACGCCGGTCTGCTCGGTATCGGTGGTGGTCAGGGAGCGGTTGATCAGGGTGTTCCCGAACAAGGTCCCGCTGAAGGCCGTGGATGCGCCCCAATTGCTCTGACCGTCGCTGTCGTCGACGAACGGGAAGGTGGACCAACCCGCCGGCAAGGCCGCATCGTCGAAGGTTTCCAACACCAACGGCGCCGAGGAGACCAACAGCCCGTAATCGGTGCCCGGCTGGTTGCTGCTCTCGAAATAGCTCACGAGAATGTAGTAGGTTCCGGGTTGGAGCACGGCCGCCACGTTCTCGTCCCCGTCGGCCGAGGCGCTGAGCAGCGTGTGGGAAAAGGCGTTGTTGAAACCGGGCAGGTAGAAATTGGTGCTCTCGTAGGCAGCGTTGGTCACGACGAGGTCCAGGTCGGCACCCGCCTGGTTGGGCGCGACGGCGATCACCATCGCCGTGGGTTCGTCCAAGGTGAAGGTGTACACATCCTCGTAGTCGTCGCCGGTCAACGTTTCGAGAACCACGCCCTGGTCGGATTCGGCGATTTCACCCAACACGTTGATGTTCCAGCTATCGCCGATCTTGACGAGTTGCTGGGCGGTTTCGTAGGAATTGTTGTTTTCCACTTCGAGCAGGACGCCGTCCTGGGCCGCACTCATGGAATTGGCCGACAGGCCGCTGAGGTGGCGCCGCGCGGGAACCAGGTGTTCACCCCAGAGGGTGAATCCGGCCCATTGGGATCCGTCGGCCACCGCGCGTACCCAGGCACCGTTGGCCAAGGTGTTGGCATCGGGAAAGAGCCCGTCCAGCACGGCCGCATATTTGGATTTGGCGGCGACCGAAACGGGGTCCGAGCGCTGCAGTACGGTTCCGTCGGAAGACATCGCCTCGAACACGATCGAAGCGGCGCTGTCGCCGAGATTGGTCGCCACCAGGCTGGTGAAGGTGGTGCCCTGCATCTGGAAATGCGGATAGATCAGGACCTGGCCGTCGGCGTAGTTGCCCTGCAGGCCGGTGAAGATGTCGTTGCCGGAACCCACCGGCGTGCCGAACAATTCGTACCCGATCAGGGGCTGGTCGGAATCCACCTGCATCCAGCTCGTTCCGGCAGGGACGCGATCCTGGGTGTTGGCGTCGAACAGCAGGGTTTCCTTGCCGCCGGGTGTCAGGGGCGGTCGTTGGCCGGACTGGATGACGCTGCCGTCGGCACCGTAGAAGGTCTCGGTCACGGTCGCATTCCCGCTACCCACGTTGATATAGACCATGCCGGTCCAGAATTGACCGGTATCCACGGCCACGTGCAGGAATTGGAGACTGTTGCCGGACTGGTCGTTGAGACCCAGCGAAGCCACCTGGTTCCGATCGGGGAGGCGCGTGAAAAATTCCATCGAGGCCATCGCCTCGCGATCGCTCTGCAGTTCGCCCCAGACGTTGGGAACCGCGTTGAGATCACTGAAATAGTCGGTCAACACCCGCGAGTCGCGCGCATAGGCCTGGCTGTGTCCCAGGACCGAGGCGCTGTCGCCGGTGGGCCGGCGAAATAGCTGTGACGAGACCGCCAGGTTGGTGGCGTTGACCGTCGACAGCACGGTTTCGAAATTGACGGTATCGGTGGCGATGTGCGGCAGGAAGGTCCGGTTCTCCAAAGCCGAAGCCCCCCAAAAGGCCGAGCGCACCTCTTCGGAGCGGTTCTCGGCGTAGACCGTCAGCGGGGCCGAGCTGGCCACCTGGATCCAGGTAACCTGCGCGGCCTGGGACCCGAAGATATCGCCCACATCGAGCCACCATTTGCTGAACCCTCCGATCATCGCGGAAACGGAGGCCTGACCGACGACCGCACCCGCATCGTCGAAACCGAAGACCTGTACGGGCACTTCCAGACTGCGGGGATTCAAGATGCCCAACCAGGTGGTTTCGGCACCCGTGCCGTCGACGCGGACCTCGGGAATCACGACGCGATGGGTCAGCTTCGATCCGCGCGTATCGTCGGTGTCGTCGCGATTGGCCAGGATATCGATGTTCTCCGTGGTCTGGTTGGCGGTGGTCACAACCGTGACGAACTCGGCGGGATCGTCGCCTTCGCCGCCTTCGTTGGCCCCGTTGTAGAATTCTTCGTCACCGGGAAAATCGCCGAGCACCACGTTGCCGCCCACGTTTCGGTTGGAGCGGACCGGTTGGCTGTAACGACCCGTGGAGCGCCGGCTCAGGTCGGCGATCTCGACGCTGTACTGGCCGGGCGGCAGCAGTGGGATGCGGTACTGGCCGGGCACGATGGGCCCGCTGATCTTGGAGGCGGCGTTCGAGAAGATCGTATCGCGGCCGCCGCTGCGGTCCCGTGCGATGACGTTGACGCCGCTGGCGGGAAGCACGCCGTCCTCGAGGCGGATCATCCCGGCCAGGGTCGACATGCCGTCGCGTCCGTGGGGATGGGTGCCGTAGAGTTCCAGGAAGGCCGACAGATCGTCGCGAGTCAGGTCGGTGAGCTGGGCGGTGGCGCTGCCTGCGCTGACCGACCAGTACATGATTTCGACCGAGCTGGCGGGCGGCACGCCGAAGGTTTCGTATTGCTGCCCGCGCGCGACCATGTCGCCGTTGACGATGGAGTGGCCCAACCCGACCAGGTGGCCGAACTCGTGAACCATGATGCGGCGTACACCCGCGTCGGAGAAGTTCGCCATCGCCGGCCCGCCGAAGATCACGTAACCGATGTTCAGGTATTCGTCGCGCGGCGCCAGATGGCTGGTGAAGGCCAAGACGTTGGCGCTGGCACCGGTTTCCTGGAAGATGGCGCCCGTCTCGTCGAAAACGAAGACGATCCGCCCCTGTTGGAGGTGGCTGTTCAATTGGGCGAAGGTGCTGATATCCTCGGCGATGCGCTCGCCTTCCTGGATGACGAGGGTACTGCCCTCGACCGCCCCCCACTTGTTCATTTCCGCCACCGCAAATTGGTTGGCGAGGTCGGCGTTGATGACGCTGGTCAATCGACCCGATTCCACGTGATAGACCATGGGTTTGGCGGTGTTCCACACGAGCGGCTGGCCGTTGGATTGAAAGTCCACCGGACCGCCGGCCAATGATGGCAGCAGGGCCAGGAGGCTACAGGCGGTGATCGCGAAAATGCGGTGCGGTAGTCGTTTTGGCGTCCAGGTGTTCATCGGTCACCTACCTTTTTGGAAACGGTGACCACGTGGCCGGCCAACATGTCGCGCAGCAGCGCCTTGAAGCGCTGGGCCGGTACCCCGTCGGTGCCGCGCTTGGCGCGTCCCGGGAGCTGTGAGTCGATGGCCTGGCGGATCATCGGGGCGTAGGCGGTGCGGCTCGTTCCGCGGTCCATCTTGTGAAAGATGTGGGCGTTGCTGATGCCGTTGTAGGCCAGCCCGTCGTGTACCCAGAACATGCCCTGGGCCAGGCCGACGGGGGCGGTGAGCCCGTTTTCGTGGCGTTCGGCCAGGAACAGCAGGTAGGTGCGACCCTTTTCGAAGGTGGGAATGCCCAGTCGGTCCGCGTAAATGGGAAAGTGACCGCTTTTGGCGGCATTGCCGAGCTGCATGAATTCGAAGGTGCTCGACTGCTTGCCCTTCAGGCTGTCGAGAATTTCGAAGGTATAGCGCACGGCCGGCAGCATCACTTCGCCACGGCTGTCTTTGACGCTGGTCAGTGTCACGTCGAGACAGCGTCCCTCGAACACATGAACCGCCTCCCGGGCGAGATCGGTGACATTCAGGGCGACCACCTGGGTCGCCGACAACTGACCGCTGCCGGTGAGAAGGAAGAAGAGGCAACCCAAGGTCGATAGGTGGAAACGTTTCATAGCTCCTCCGGAGGAAAATAGGGAGTCGTCGCTCCCGGTCTGTGGGTTTCCATCCCTGAACGACGACGTGGGCTCCTGCCCGCCCGCTGCCGGACCTTTGTCGTGGGCCCGGTCATCGCCATTGTCGCGTGAGGAATGAGAGCCAACACCGTCCGCACCAAGACGTCTTCGCGCAGAGGGTTCCGATGAGGACGGTCGGTTCGGATGTTTGGGGTTGGTGTTAAGTCTAAATGAAAACGGGGCTTCACCTCAAGCCGAGGATGAGGGGCGCGAAGGCCTTACGGAGCGGGGCGCACTTCGTCCAAATCCACTTCCACGACCCGCAGGCGGCTGATGCGGTGTTGGGCGTCGACATGGGCGGTTTCGACCATGGCCTTGACCAGTTCGTGGCAGGCGGCGTCGGTCTTGAACTCCAACCGAGTCTTGGTGTCGCGCATGGCCACGACGACCCGTTCCCCCTCGTAACTCCCCGACATCTGGTAGATCCCGGCCTCCTTGCGCACCGTCCTGAAGAAAAAGCCCTTGTCCTCGAAAGCCTGACGCAGGCTCTGGATCAGCAAATCGTGGTTGGCCCAGGTCAATCCGTCGATGTAGATCAGCTTCTCGCGTTTTCCCTTCGGCGCCTCCTCGACGCGCAGGTCCTTGGGTTGCGCCAGGCCCTCGCCCTCGTGGGCGAACAGAGCCACCAGGCCGGGCGGTGCCATGAGGGTGGTGATCAACGTCATCATGATGACCACGCCGAACATGTCGTCGCCGATGTAACCCGCGCTGAGGCCCACGCCGGCCACGATCAGGGCCACCTCGCCCCGCGGCAGCATGCCCAAACCGATCCGGCTCGCGCCGAGCGCGTTGAACCCCACCAAAAAGCAGGGTATGCCGGAACCCAGGACCTTGGAGAAGACGGCCACCACGGAATAGACGATGCCGAACAGGAGCGCGCCACCCATGGCCTCGAAATTGACGAGCATGCCCATCACCGCGAAAAAAACGGGCACCAAACAGGCCGAGACCGGTGTCAGGCTGCGCTCGAGATAGTGGGAAATCGGTTCCTTGGAGAGCGAGAGACCCATGATGTAGGCGCCGATGATCATGGCCAGCCCGAAGGTTTCGGCGATGCCGGCCAGCAGGAGCGCCAGCCCGAAACTGAGCGTGGTCGCGGCCTGGGGAGCCTTGAACCAGGTGATCGAGGCCACCACCCGTTTGGACAGGGCGATGCCGATCGCGGTCGCCACGATCCAGAAGCCGAAGGCCTTGACGGCGATCCAGGAGATGTGGGTCCAGTCCACTTCGCCTTGGGCAGCGCCGTGGGCCTCGGCGATGCCGCCCACGACGGCCAGGATCAGGATCCCCAGCACGTCGTCGATCACGGCTCCCGCCAAAATGGTGGTGCCCTCCGGTGCGTCCAGCTTCTTTTTCTCGGAAAGTACCCGCGCCGTGATGCCCACCGAGGTCGCGGTCGAAACCGCCCCCATGAACAAGGCGGCCGGGTCCATGAAGCTCACGCCGGCGTAGAGCACGTAACACAGATCGCCCGTGATGAAGGAGCCCAACACCCCGCCGATGCCCACCGCGGCCCCGGGCCCGGCATACCGCACGAATTGCGGAAAATCGGTTTCCAAACCCACCAGGAACAGCAGGACGATGGAGGCGATGGTGGCCACCCCGTAGAGGGCGGCACTCACCGGCAAGCTCTGGCCGACCAGTAGCGGAAACAGGGGATCGCCGCCGATCACCGTCAGGTAGGGACCCAGGGCATAGGGTCCGATCACCATGCCCGCGCACAATTCGCCCAACACGGCCGGCTGCTTCAGGTAGCGTTCGAACAGTTCGCCACCGATCCGGGCGGCGATCACGATGAAGGCCAGTTGCAGCACCAGCACCATCATCTGGTGGGTGATGCCGTGATCGCCCTGATGGGGCTCCTGGCCCGTCTCCAGGGGTTCGTCCGCGGCCGCGGCCCGCTCGTGCGGCACGGATTCCGACTCGATGTTCGCGCGATCGGAAAACAGCGTCGCCGCGCCATAGGGTGCCGAAACGGATGACGTGGCCGCCGGCGTCTCGATCTCGGCAAGCGGGAAACAGGCCGTGCCGATCGAGGCGACCAAGGCGAGAATCCAAAACCCGACGGAAGGCCGCAACCGTTCCGCGCCGAAACGAGTCGTCGACCGCGGAATCAACATGCAACCTCCTCGTTCACGTGGGTATCCGAGGAAAAAACGAGGTAGAACGCGCCCGTGCGGGATGCGGCGGAACTCGCCGGGCCAGGGCCGAAGGCGACCACGCCGTGCGCATTCATACAGGGGATCGGCCCCTATCTTAGCAACAACGGTTGGGGTCCGCATGGGAAACCGTCCGCACGGAATGGTGCGGACAGTGTCGCGGATGTGCCCGCGGAACGATCAGTTGTTTTCCAAGCGCGAGGGAACCAGCGGTGCCGAGAGCAGTTCCTTGAAGATCTGCCAACGTCGCTCGGGATTGTCGGCCGTGCCGCCCTTGGCTTCGACGTAGGCGGCCACCAGATCCTCACCGTAGTTGTAGTTGATGACATAGGCGCGGTAATCGTCGAAGAACGAGATGCGCTGTTTGGCGCGCCCGGGGCTCTTCAACTCGTAGCGCACCAGCCAGTCGGCCGCTTTGTCGGCGTCCATCGAGCCTTCCAGATAGGCCCGGGCGGCTTCGTTGCCGGCGTACTTGAGTTGCGAGAGCACGTCTTGAATGGCGTAGTAGCGTTCGGCTTCCTTGGGATCCAGGCCGGCCAGGGGGAACAGCACCTCGCGCTCGTAGGCGACCCGTTCCGCACCGGGGAAGGCCACCTGAATGCCGTAGTTGGCACTGCCCTCGGCAATCAGCGATTGGGGGCTGAACAGCGGATAGACGGTGAATTCCTTCCATCCCTTGTCGTCGACCATGTGTTTTTCCAGCAGGACGTTGAACACGTGGTGGCCGGGATAGCCCTCGTGACAGGCCAGGTCGACCGCGCGATCGATGGTGATCGGGAAGTCGGTGTTGACCTGGATCAGGCTGTGGTATTTGCCTTTGTACCAGTTGTACCCGCTCCAGGACTTGTCGTTGACGTATTCGACCACGAAACTCTCGCTCTCGGGCAGGTCGATGTACTTCCTGGTGCGCTCGCGGGCGTCGCGAATGGCGGCCTGAAACACCTCGTCCAGCTTGTCGGCGGGGATTTCGAACTGTTTGCGATAGGCCTCCATGCGCTCGGGCAGATCGCCTTCACCGGGAATCAGGTCTTCCAACTGTGCGACCAGCGCCTTGAAGTGGGCTTCATCGTGGCGCGGCGGATGGGCGTCGTAGAGCAGCTCGGCTTCCTTGTCGAAGGTGAAGGTCAGGCCGGCGAGCAGATCGACACGCGCAATCATGGCGGTAATTTGTTTTTCCAGAGACAGGTAGCGCGATTGCAGGATCGCATCGGTTTCCTTGCCGCTGAGTTCGCGGACCTCGCCGCGCAGCGTCTCGGCTTCGGCGCGAATCTGGGCGGGCGAGAGATTCAGGGACAGGGCCTGCTCGCGCCAGGCCTCGGGACCGTAATAGGCGTCCACGAAATTCTTGTCGTGGGGCCCCATCGCGAGTACCAATTTCACGTAGCGGTGGGAGATGTCGTCCTCACCGGATTCCGCTCCCTGTTGTTGGGTCATGGTGCCATCTCCTTTGGAGGGTGTCGCCCCGGCGACATCCCCTTCGGACTTGGTGCCACTTCCCTGACCGCAGGCCAGGAAGGTGAGGGTGAGTGTAATCAGCAGCGCTCGGGAAGCCAAACCTCGTATCGAGAGGCGTTTGGCGGCAGGGAGAGCGGGATGCCGCCCGTGTGTCGAACCAAATTCAATCATGCTTGAAACTCCTCCGTGTAACCCAGGACAAATCCCTCTCGGCGACCGTGAATCAGTGAAACGGGACCCTTCACGGTTCGCGGCGCCCTGTCGAAAAGGCCATTCGCACGCGATAGGTTCATCGCAGCCCATTGGTGGAATCATTCGGCGTTGGGTGACGCGTAAAGGGTTTCCGGAAGATTCCCATTGCCGGGGCGCGCGAGGGTGATTCGGACGACTTTACCCCGGAAGCGCCGCATTCGCAATAACGGCCGCCGCAATCCCGTCGTTCGAGCACGGATTAATCGGCATGGCGGTCGACATCGGAGGGATGCAGACCATCGAGAGCCGCCGCTCGGGTCTCTGATTTTCAGACAAAAACAAAATTCCGGGTTTTCTGATATTCCAACACACCTCTTCTTTCCAATTGTATGTATTCGGAAAAAATCATTTTTTTGGCGGTTTTTCCTTCTCGAGGGGTATTTCAGGTTTCGAGGGGACGGAATCCCAAATAGGCGCCTCCGCGATTTACGCTGCAGGCCCGGCCAGACGACGGTATCCGGACATCTCCTCGTCAACCCATAACCGGAGTTTCACATGCTGCATAAAATTACATCGACGATGCTGTTTCTATTTGCGCTGGCAGGGGTTAACGCTAGCGCCCAAATAAATCTGACCGACTATTCTCATCTCGTTTCCAACGGCGACTGGAGCCTCGCCCTGAGGCAAGCGCTCGTGGAAGCGCTCGACGGCGGCGACCGGGTCCACATCCCCGCCGGAACCTACGTCATGGAGGATTTCCAACCCATCCGCGACGGCTTCAACTTCTCCGTCGTCGACATTCAGGGTGCGGGCAGAAACGTCACCACCATCCGCACCAACCGTTTCTGGATCGACGCGATCAGCATCCTCAAGGTGAAAGGTCTCGCCTTCCAGGGCATGAATGCCAGCGGGAGCGGTCCCCAGGACACCTCGCTCTTGCTCTTGAAAGGCGCCAGTACCGTCGAATTCAGGGACAACAGCGTCAACAACGGTGCCGAAGGGCTGGTTACCGTTTACGATGCCGGCAGCTACGACGTCAGCAACAACCTGTTCTCCAATTCCGGAGTGGGCAACCGTACTCCCGGCGGCAAGCAAAGCGGCACGGCCCTGGGAATCAATGAAGCCACCAGCGGCGTGGTCGCCTACAACACCTTCACCGGCGTCAAGGGGATCGGCATCTTTGTGGGCAATGCCTACACACAGTCGCTGACCATCAACGGCAACGACGTCACCAACAGCGGTTACGGCACCGGTGTGTACGTAGCGGGAGACGATGGTTCGGTACTGTCGAACACCCAAAACGTGTCCATTCAAAACTGCACCTTCCACGGTTTCACCGTGAACGGCATCCGCATCAACGGCACCAATCAGACCGTATCCAACAACCACTTCTACTCCGGTGGCACCTCCGCCATCAAGGCCCACTTCCTCCGCAATTCCACCATCAGCGGCAACTACATCAACAAATACGGCAGCGGCACCGGCATCGAACTGGTGGCCCTTAACGAAGCGCTCGCCGTTCGCGACGTGGATGTCACCCACAACACCGTCCTGAACGCCGGCACCGGCATCGCCGTCACCTACTCCGGCAACGCCACCTACTCCGACGTGGCCCTGGAATACAACACCATCAACGAATCCAGCTACTGGGGGATCGCCATGTGGCACCGCATCGGTGGCTTCGGAACCCGTATCGTCGGCAACACCCTCACCAACTCCGGCAGCCCCTTCGCCTACAGCGCCATGAACCTCAATACCCAGAACAGTCCTTTCGTGGCCTCCAATACCGTCAACGGCCAGGCCGGCTCCGCCAACTACGGTCACATCTACCTCAACAACGTGCACGATGCGACCTTCTCCGACAACGTCATCACTTCGCCCAACTGTGTCGACCGCAGCTACGGCGGATTCATGCTCAACCACTGTGAAGATATCACGGTCACCAACACCCGGTTCACCAACATCGATGATCCCGGTTATCGCCTGAATCCCGGTGTGCTCAACATCTTCTTCAGCGGCTCCACCTTCCAGTTCACCTGTAACTAAAAACCAATATTAAAGAAGGATTCCCCCCATCCGCGCGATATCGCCGGATGGGGCGCGGACCCCCGAGTCGCCGCGCAGGAGTTCCCGAATTCGAAGAGGCGCGTTGTCGCAGTATGTGCCGGGCCCGCCCAGGGCGCTGGGTCGATCTTTTTCGTCGCACTCCCCGCACATCCGAATGCTTAGGTTTTCATCTTTACCTTTGGATCTTACAAAGCTTGTCATATAAGAGCCCCGGACCAACGGGCATACCCAGCTCGATTTCGAGAAAGAAACGACGCGAAGCGAATCAGCATGGTGGTCCCGGATGCCTGAGAGGGTCGTCGTGCAGGGCCGGTAAGGCACGGCCGGTATGGCACGGCCGGTATGGCCAGGTAGGTGCGACCGCTGGTCGCACATTCCGAACCTCCTGCTTCTATTGATGCTTCGCTCTTTGGCGTTTCGTATTTACGTAGGTTTGATCGCTTCGAAAAGTCGGCCGAGCCGGCCAACCTACGACGACGACGTCTCTCTCGGCATGCGGGAACTCTGATCGTGAATCGCTTCGAACAGTTCATCCGGCGGATGAACCTACCTGGCACGACGAATCTCTCAGCATTTGGGCACTCCGGGCAGGTTTGTTACATAAGAGCCACGCACCAGCGGGCATACCCAGCTCGATTTCGAATAAGAAACGACGCGAAGGGAATCAGCATGGTGGTCCCGGATGCCTGAGAGGGTCGTCGTGCAGGGCCGGTAAGGCACGGCCGGTATGGCCAGGTAGGTGCGACCGCTGGTCGCACATTCCGAACCTCCTGCTTTTATTGATGCTTCGCTCTTTGGCGTTTCGTATTTACGTAGGTTTGATCGCTTCGAAAAGTCGGCCGAGCCGGCCAACCTACGACGACGACGTCTCTCTCGGCATGCGGGAACTCTGGAGGTAACGTACTTCGACATGGACGTGATACGGAGCGAGTGGCTTCGCTCATTGGTATTTCGATCGCCCGTTGCCTGGATCGCTTCGAAATGTCGGCCGGGCCGGCTTACCGTCCCTGCCATACCGGCCCTGCCCAATCTACTGCAATGGCAATCCTCAACGCATGCGGGAACTCTGGGCATGAATCGCTTCGAACAGTTCATCCGGCGGATGAACCTACCTGGCACGACGAATCTCTCGGCATTCGGGAACCCCGGGCGGATTCGTTTCAAGAGAGCCGCCCCCCAGGCCGGGGACCGCCGTTCCGGACCGTCATTGATCCGGTTTCGAGACATGACGCGACAGCGTGTTTCCACTCAGCGTGGTGGTATCTGCTCGAGGATGACGTGCACATTGGTGCCCGCCATGCCGAAGGCGCTGACGCCCGCCATCCCGTGGCGGTTGCCGCGCACCGGCCACGCGCGTGCCTCATCGGCCACGCGCAACGGCAGCTCGTTCCACGGCACCATCGGGTTGGGTTGCCGGAAGTGCAGGTTGGCCGGAATCACCGACTTGGAGAGGGCCAAGGCGGTTTTGATGAAACCCGCCGCACCCGCGCAGGCCTCGGTATGACCGATATTGCTCTTGACCGAACCCAGAATCAACGGATGCTCGGCCGAGCGACCTTCGCGGTAGACGTCGGCCAAGGCGGCGATCTCGATCGGGTCGCCCAGGCGCGTGCCGGTGCCGTGAGCCTCCACGTAGTCAATGTGCTCGGGGCGAACGCCCGCGTGATGCAGGGCGTGCCGGATGACCATCTTCTGGGCCTTGCCGCTGGGTGCGGTCAGGCCGTTACTGCGCCCGTCGTGGTTGCAGGCCGAACCGCGAATGGAGGCGTAGATGCGGTCGCCGTCGCGCATGGCGGCATTCAACGGTTTCAAAACCAGCATGGCGCCTGCCTCCGAACGGACGATCCCGTCAGCGGCGGCATCGAAGACTTTGCAGCGGCTGTCGGCAGCCAAGGCTTCCATGCTGCTCATGGCCAGGGTCGGGTTGGGCGCCAACATCAGGTTGACGCCACCCACCAGCGCCAGGTCGCATTCATCGGCGTGCAGACCGATGCAGGCGTGGTGCAGGGCGCTCAACGCGGAAGAACAGGCCGTGTCCAGGGTCAGGCTGGGGCCGTGCAACCCCAGGTGATAGGAAATCCGGCCAGCCGCCATGCTGAAGAGATTGCCGATGGATGAATACAGTGCAAGCTGGTCGGGATGTGATCCATACAGCGCGCGCTGCCCGTAATCGGCGAACGACATGCCCAGATAAACGCCGGTCTGACCCGTACGCAGGCTGTCGGGCGCAATCGCGGCATCTTCCAGGGCTTCCCAGCTCAGTTCCAGCAACAGGCGCTGCTGGGGATCCATCATCAGCGCTTCACTCTCGCCAATCCCGAAAAAACCGGCATCGAAGTCGGCAACCCCTTCCAGGAAACCACCCTGGATCGGCCTACCGTCGCGGGTCTTCCAGGCTTCGGGACCGCGCTCGGCGGGCACGGGGCCGATGGGATCGCGGCCGGAAAGCAGCAGGTCCCAGAAGGATTCCGGTGAGTCCACGCCGCCGGGAAGGCGACAACCGATGCCCACGACGGCAATCGGCTCGGCGTACAGGCTGAACCCGGAAACCTGGCTCTTGGCGCGTCGATCCCGTTTGCTGCGTCGCGGTCCGCGCCGGCGATCCATCCGCTTTTGCGGTACGGCCGCATCATCAAAATCCAGTCGTGCCAGGACCGCGGCGGACAATTGATCGATGGTGGGGTGTTCCCAGATGAACACCACCGAAAGATTGAGATCGCACAACTCCGAAAGCCGGTTTTGCAGCACGATCGTGCTCAGTGAATCCAGGCCCATCGCGCGGAAGCTCTCGTCCAGCGGCAGCTCCTCCGTGGTGCGGCGCAGGATGCGGCCGATCTCGCCGCGAATCGTCCCGCGCAAGGCTTCCAGGCGCCTGTCCGGATGGTAAAAGCCGAGTCGGGTCACCAGCGGGGTAACCTGCTTGGCGGGCTCGGCGTGTTCCGGTGCGAGCTGAAGGTCGCGGTCGCGCAAATCGACGACGACATTGCCGATTTGAGTCCCGGTGAGCAGATGGTTGAAGGCGGTGCGAATTTCGGAGGCGGGCACGTCCCAGTCGATGCGGGGCCGGTAGACGCCCGCATCGGCCAGAGCCGTCACCTCGCGCAGCAGGGCACCGACCTGTTCGGGCGCGTAAGCCACCATGCCCGGCAGGTCCACCAGCGAGAAGGAGAGCCCGCGCAGGAACGGTTTCAAGCCCAATTGATTGTCGGCACGATAGTCGGCCTGACCCAGTTCGACGAAGCGTCCGCCGTTGCGAAGCAGGTTGAGACCCTTGGCGATGTAGGCACCCGACAGGGAATTCAGCACCACATCGAGACCCTGGCGTCCCCATTCGGTGGCCAGTTCCCCCTTGAAATCGGGGTTGCTGGAATCCACCACCTCCACGCCCTGCAGGCCGTCGAGGTGGTCGCGGGTTTCCTGCTTGTCGGCGGAAGCAAAGACCGTGGCGCCCAGGTGATGGCCCACCTGGACGGCGGCCAGCCCCAAACCGCCGGGTGCCGCATAGATCAACAGACGCTCTTCCGGCTTGAGCTGAGCTACTCGGGTCAGCGCATGGTGGGCGGTCATATAGGGAAACGGCAGGGCCGCGGCCTGTTCCACGCTGAGACAGCTTGGTTTGGGGGCCACCAGCGCGGCGGGCACACACAGTTGGCCCGCCAGGCAACCCGGGTGCAGCATCACCACCTCGTCGCCCACGGCCAGATCGCCAGCGACCCTGTCGCCCACATCCGGCCCCAGTGCCAGAATGCGGCCGCAGCAGCCGCTGCCTGGCCCGTCGTGGGTGCGCCCGTTCTTTTCGGCGCTTTCCGGTACCGACAGCTTTTGGGCGTCCAGGAAACTCAGACCCACGGCCAAAACCTGCACCAATACCTCGCCCTTGCCGGGTTCCCGGCCCTGGCTGATGCGCCAGACCATCTGGTCCGGGCTGCCGCGGCGTCCCGGGTCCAGCACAAAGTTGCTCGCGGCTGTTTCGCGTTCGGAGGTCCCTCCCACCAGGGCTTCCTTGACGATCTTGCCCAGGGCGTCGCGCGGCAGTTTATCGCGGATATCCACGAAACGGGGACATTCGTAACTGGCCAGGTGCTCGCTGCAATAAGCCAGGACTTCGGCTTGAGACAACTCCGCCGGACCTTCCACCACGGCTTTGACCACCTGGCCCAGGTGGCGGGCGTTCAAGCCAAAAACAACCGCTCGTTTGATATCGGGATGGCGCGCCAGCACGTCCTCCACTTTTTTCGGATCCACCTTGTAACCGCCGGTCTCGATAAACGTCTGCTTGCGACCCATGATGCGCAGGTTACCCTGCTTGTCCAGCAGGCCCATATCGCCGGTGCGGTAGACGCCATCGTGGAAGGCGGCGGCGGTGGCCTCGGGCATGGCGTCGTAGCCGCCCTGAGGCAGGACGGGACTGGCAATGTAGACCATGCCCACCTTGCCGGCGGGAAGATCGCGGCCGGCCTCGTCGCGAATCAGGATTTCGACGCGGTCCAGACCCGGTCCTACCAGTTCGGGTCGGAACTCGGATCCCACGGTCAGGTTCATGGAAACCGAGCCGGTTTCGGTAGAGCCGTAAAGCTGGCGCACGGGTACGGCAAAACGCTCCAAAAAGGCCTCGAAAACCGCCAGCGGCAGGCGCCCGCCGGAGCTGACGGCCCAGCGGATCTTGTCCAAACGACGCGGCGAATGGCCATCGTCGGGTACCTGGGCCAGCGCATCGTATTGATAGGCTACCGCGACCAAAAGGCGCACCTGTTCCCGTTCCAGCAGTTCCAAAACGTCGCGGCACCGAGCGACGAAGGGTACCTCCACGACACGGGCCTGTTCGTACACGGGAGCGAGAAGCACCAGCGTGGCACCGCTGCCGATGGCCGCCAGCAACCCGTTGCCCAACCCGTAGGAGTGGTACAGCGGAACCAGGCAAGCCACCGTGTCGGCGCTGGTCAGTCGGGCGGAAGTGACGAAGTTCATCGACTCGTAGTAGAGGTTTTCGCGGGTGCGACAGACGCGTTTGCGATAGCCCTCGGAACCGGAGGTGTAGAGGTAGAGCGCGCGGCCCTCGTCGGGTGGCAGGTCAACCTCCGTCTCGCCCTGGAACAGGGTGTTGTCGGGTACGGCACAAAGATCGGCCTCGGGGCAGTTGTCGACAATCAGGCGGCGGACCCGCGTTTCGTCTTCCTGACCACAGATGACCTGTAGGGGTTGCGCATCGGTCAGGTAGACCGCCAGGGCCTCGTCTTTCAGCGCCCGGTTGAGCGGAAGTAGGGTTGCACCGCGAGCCAACCCGGCGAACATGGCCACCACGAAGGAGGGGCAGTTGGGCAACATCAGAACCACGCAATCTTCCGGGTTGACGCGGGAGGAAATCAGGTTGGCGGCGAAGCAGCGCACCTGTTGAAGCAGGCTTTCGTAGGAGATCCGCGTGGCGCCGTAAACCAAGGCCGTCTTTTGGGCGTGGTCGCGGGCAGTCTTTTCAAAGAGCCGGTAGAGCATGGTTTTTTCCTTGATGAGGTTGATGTGGCAGTTGATGGCAGGGGAGCGGGTTGTCGCGCGGGCACGGCGAGGCCGCGCCGGATCGGCACTTAGAGGCGTGAGCGCCATTCGAGGATGTGGGCGCTCAGCTCGGCGGCGTACTGGGTCAGCATGGTGAAATGATCGCCCGGAGAAGTGACCTCGGTCAGGTTTGGACAATGCTCCTTCCAGTAGTCGGAAGGCCGCGAGAGCATGTCGGGACAAGTCTGGCTTTGCTGAACGGCCATCAGCTCGGCGGCACTCACGAAGAGCGTCGGCGTGTTTGGCTTGTGGCCTGGTTCGAACGTGAAGGGCGTGTACCAGCCGAAGGCGGTCAGCTCGGCTTCACTGAGGTGCTGCAACGCGGCGGTCAAAGGCTGGGATTCGCGAACGGGCACGGCACGGGCCAGGACATCACGCACCATCAGGGCGGGATGCAACGCGGTGCTCCAGGTTGAGGCGGGTGGCAGACTGTCCACCAGAACCAAGCCGGCGGGCGGTGTGCCGCGCCGTTCCAAAATCCGAGTGACTTCGATGGCCGCGGGACCACCGGCCGAATGGGCCAATAGGGTATTCGGCCGTTCGGACAGGAAGGTGCCGATATGATCGGCATAGGCCGTGGCCATGGAGGAGAGGCTCGCGAACAGCGGTTCCTGGGCTTGGTAGCCCGGATGGGTGATGCAGTATACCGGCAGGCGTCCCACCAGCGTCTCGGCCAACGGGCGATACTGTAGCGATTGGGCCGGGATCATCGAGGGAATGCAGACGAGGGCGCCTTGCCCGGGTCCGTCGGCCAGTAGGCGCATTGCCACGGGCGCATTGCCCGCATCGGCCCCCTGTCGATTCATGCGCATACGGCCCGCCAGCAACAGCAGATCGACGGTGGCCGTTTCGTCGGCTTCGAAAAGGGCGCGGTGCAGCCAAGACGATGGGTTGGCGTGGGCGCTTTCGGAACGCGTGCCCGACTTGATTTCGTCCGTGCGATGTTTTTCCCGTCCTGGTAACTCGACCGGTCCGGTCGTGCCAGCGGAGGTTTGAACGGCGGCGGTATCCAGGAAACGGTCGACCAGCCAAGCGATCAGGTCCGCCACATGCTCGTGATCGAAGAGCAAGGTGGCGGGTAGATCCACTGCCAATGCCTGAGCCAGACGGTTGCGAATCTCCACTGCCATCAGCGAGTCCAGGCCCAGGTCACGCAGCGGCTTTTCAGCAGTCACGGCAGCGGCCCCCGGTAGGGCCAGCACGGCGGCGATCTCGCCGCGCACCATGCGTGCCATGCTCTCGGCATCGACAACGGGTTCGACGGCGGCCGGTGCGGCATGGCGGGGCCGAGCGGCAGGAACCAGTTCGCGCAGCAGCGCGGGAAGTCGATCGCGACGCTCGCCGAGCTCCAACATCACCGGCACCAACAGGCTCTCTGGTCGCCCGATTGCCGCCGCCAACTGTGCCAGACCCGCTTCGGGGGAGAAGGCGCGCAGGCCCGCGCGCTTCATCCGCGCCATATCGGCTTGCCCCAAGGCGGCGGTCATGCCGAAACCCTGGCGCTCCCAAAGGCCCCAGGCCAGGCTGAGCGCGGGCAGGCCTTGGCCACGCCGCCACGATGCCAGCCCATCCAGGTAGGTATTGGCGGCGGCGTAGTTGCTCTGGCCCGGCCCGCCCAGGACGCCCGCTGCGGACGAGAACAGGATGAAGAAATCCAACGGCCGGTCGCGCGTCAATCGGTGCAGGTTCCAGGCGCCCGCGGCCTTCGATTGCCACACCCGCGTCAGTTGATCCGGCTTCAGTTCGGTCAGCAACCCATCGGCCAGCACACCGGCACAATGCACAATGCCGCGAATGTCGGCAACGTCCATGGCGGCTTGCAAAGAAGCAGGATCCGCCACATCGCAGGCGACGATGTCCACCACGGCCCCCTGGCCGTTCAACCGTGTCGCCAATTCTGTCGCGCCCGGCGCTGACGATCCCCGTCGCGATGTAAGCACCAGGCGGGTCACACCCATCTCGCGGACCATCCATTCGGCCGTCAGGCGCCCCAACTCACCCGTCCCGCCCGTAATCAGCACCGCGCCTTCCGGCGCGGCGAGCGGTTGCGGTGCCGTCTCCGACGTTTGCTCCGCTCGGGAAACCGGGCGGTCGGCGGGCAGCAGACGCGGCGCCAGCGCGTCGGAACCGCGCAGCGCCAGCTCCGGCTCTTCGCGTACGGCAAGGGCTGCCTGGATCAATGCTTCCGGGGTGGTCTCATCGCAATCGATCAGGCGCAGGTCGCGGCCGGGGTGTTCTGCGCGCGCACTGCGCAACATGCCCCAAATGGGAGCTTGCTGCGGCCGCACCACCGGATCGTCGGGCCCCACCGAGACCGCTCGCCGCGTCAGCCACACCAGCGGCCGATGCTTCAGCGATTCATCCAACAGGGCGCTGCGTAATTGATCCATCACACTTCGGCTTTGGGTCAGGCCGGCGGCCGCGTTCTCTCCGACGGCATCGGAACAGGTGAACACCAGCGCACCCTGATCCGCCGACTCGGCGCCCTGGGCCTGATCAAGGGAAATGGCGCGCCACGTCGGCGCGTACAGATGGCGGGCCTCCCGTTGCAGCGCGGCGCGGATTTGCTGGGCCGTGGCCGGGCGCGTGATCATTTGATCGATACGGCCCAGGGCATTGCCGCCGCCATCGAATAGACTGATGCGGACCCCCTCCGAAGCGGGCTCCAGGCGGGCGTAGAGGTGCTCGGCTCCGTGAGCCCACAGCACTGCACCGCGCCAGGAGAAGGGCAGCCGCACCTCGCGCTGTGCGTCCCCGCGGCAGAAGAGGGCGTGCAGTGCCGCATCCAACAGGGCGGGAAACAGGCCGTACGCCTCGGCTTCACTTTCCCGCTGATCGTCGACAACCACTTTTGCATAAAGGGTTTGGCCGTTGCGCCACACCTCGCTCAGTGCCTGAAACGCGGGCCCATACTCAAAGCCCAGCTCCGCCAGATCCGTGTAAAGATCGTTTAGGGTTACCGCTTCGGCATCGGTCGGTGGCCAAACCAGCGTTTCGGTACTTGGTGACACGCCTGTTTGGCTCAGACGGCCCATGGCGTGCAACATCCAAGCTGTCTCGGTTTCTCGCTCCGGTCGCCCGTGAATCGTGAAGCTGCCCGCGTCGTCCAGGCGCAACTGCAGTTGAACCGCCTGGTTGCCGTCCAGCACCAGCGGTTGGGCCAAGGTCAGCTCCTCAATCCCCGGCTTGTTTTGCCGATGAGCGGCCGCCCAAACCAGCTCGAGGAAGGCCACACCGGGAAACAGGACCGTATTGAAAACGGCGTGATCGCGCAACCAGGGATGGGTCTCGGCCGAAAGGCGTGCGCTGAACAGAATGTCGCCGTCTTCGGCCAACGCCGTGACCGCGCCCAGCAAGGGGTGCTCGCTGCCACCCAAACCCGCCGCGCGCACATCGGTCGTACCGGCGGGTTTCAAGGGCAGGCGGAACTGTTCGTGTTGGAAGGGGTAGGTGGGGACCTGCGTCGGCCGGCCCGTCATGAGCCGGGAAAAGGGGACCGCGACGCCCCGGCACCAGGCCTGCCCCAGACCGTGCAGCAGCATCAATTGTTCGGGCTGGTCGCGGCGCAGTGATGAGACCATGCCGCCGCTGCCGCCGACCTCGCCGCGTACCGCTTCCGTCGCCACCGTCAGCAGAGGATGGGGACTCATTTCGATAAAGACGTGCGGGCCGTCCTGCCAGAGTTGGCGGACCACTTCGCCGTATTGCACCGGTTCGCGCATGTTGGCGAACCAGTAGTCGGCCGTCAGTTGTTCGCCCGCAATCGGTTCGGCGCTGACCGTCGACCACATGGGGATGTTGCCGGCGCGTGGCCTCAAGCCGTCCAATTCACGGAGCAGATCGTCGCGCAAGGCGTCAACGGCGGGCGAGTGAGAGGCAAAGTCCGTCTGGACCTTGCGGCAGAAAACGGAGCGTTGCTGGAGTTCGGCGACAAGTGCATCGACGGCAACGGCTTCGCCCGAGACAACGATGTTCTTTGGACTGTTGACCACCGCAATGGACAGGCGATTCGCGTACTCGTCGCGGTCGAGTATTTGGGCCACTTCGTGCTGATCCATTTCGACCAGGGCCATGGCGCCTTGGCCTGAAATGCGCTCCATCAGGAGGCTGCGAAGGTAGATGACCGACACGGCGTCTTCGAGGGAAAGCATCCCGGCGGCATAGGCGGCGGCCACTTCACCCTGGCTGTGACCCACCACCGCATCGGCCTCGATCCCACGCGCTCGCCAGACGGCGGTGAGGCCCACGTACATGGCGAAAAGCAACGGTTGTATCACATGGGTCTCGGCAAAACGCGAGTGTTCGGCGGTTGCATGCAAGGCCTCGATGACGGAAAACCCGGCCTGCTCGCGGATAAGTTCGTCGCATTCCCGCAGGGCCGCCGCAAAGGGTTCGGATTGCGCCATCAGTTGACGACCCATGCCCAACCATTGCGCGCCCTGACCGGGGTAGACAAAAACGATGCGGGGTTGGGCAATCGCCTGGATATGGCCGACCCGTTGCAGATCGGCGAGCAGTTGTTCGCGGGTTGAGAAGGCCAGGGCCCAGCGATGCTCGAAGTGTTGCCGGGCCTGGGCCGCGGTGAAACAAATATCGGCCAGGTTCGCCGTGGGATGGTCTTCCAGCCATGAACGGTAGCGGGCGGCCTGATCGCGCAAAGCGGCCGCGCTCTTGGCCGAAAGCAACAACAGGTTGTCGCTCGGCTCCGATTCGGCCGTTGGCGCCATTGCGGCCGCCGCGGCGGGCGGGGATGCGGGCGCCTCTTCCAAAATGACGTGGGCATTGGTGCCCGAAATGCCAAATGCGCTGATACCGACCAGGCGGGGACGTGCCGGATCGCGTTTCCATTCCCGTCCCTCGGTCAACAGGGCCAGACCGCCGGCGGACCAATTCACATCGGGATTGGGTTGCGCGGTATGCAGCGTGCGCGGGAGCTTTTCGTGCTGCAGGGCCTCGATCATCTTGATCAGACCGGCGGCGCCGGCGGCTGCCTGGGTGTGGCCGATGTTCGACTTGGCGGAACCCAGGTAGAGCGGGCGGTTCGCGGGTCGGCCCGGCCCGAAGACGGCACTCAGCGCGCCGGCCTCCAACGGGTCACCCAAACGGGTCCCGGTGCCGTGGGCCTCTACGGCGTCCACATCGTCGGGGGTCACTGACGCGGCGTTCAAAGCCTCGCGAATCACGCGTTGCTGGCTGGGTCCGTTGGGCGCGGTCAGGCCCTGGCTGCGCCCGTCCTGGTTGACGGCCGTGCCGCGTACCAGGGCCAGAATGGGATCGCCGTCCCGATGCGCATCGGATAGGCGTTTGAGGACCAGAATACCGCAGCCCTCGGCCCAGCCGGCACCGTCGGCCCAAGCGGAAAAACTCTTGCAGCGACCATCGGGGGCCATGCCCTTCAAGCGGCTGAACTCCACGAAGATCGAGGGCGAATTCATGACGGTCACCCCGCCCGCGAGGGCTGCGTCGCATTCACCCAGGCGCAGACTGGTCACGGCCAAATGCAGCGCGGCCAGCGAGGAGGAACAGGCGGTGTCCACCGTCATGGCCGGTCCCTGCAGACCCAGCGTGTAGGAAAGGCGTCCGGCGATGACGGCACTGGAGGTGCCGGTACCGGCGTAGCCGTCGAGGCCGTCCAGACCCACGTCCATCACGCGATAGTCGGAGTTCATCGCGCCGATGAAGACGCCGGTTCGGTTGCCGCTCTTGTCCTGTGGTTTGATGAAGGCGCGTTCGAGGGCTTCCCAGGCCACTTCCAGGAGCAGGCGCTGCTGGGGATCCATGCCCTGAGCCTCGCGCGGCGAGATGCCGAAGAAGGCGGCATCGAAGCCATTGATGTCGTGGAGGAAGCCGCCCTCCTTGGCGTAGGTTTTGCCGACCGCCTCGGGATCGGCGTCATAGAGGGCGCGGATGTCCCAGCGGTCATGGGGGAAGGGTTCGATGGCGTCGCGGCCATTGTCCAAAAGGGACCAGAAGGCTTCGGGTGTGGTGATGCCGCCGGGCAGGCGACAGGCGGTGGAAATGACGGCAATCGGCTCGTCCAGGGCTTGGATTCTCGGGCGGGTTGTCACCCTGGCATCGGATGCGGAGGCCGGTTGTCGTTGGGAAAGTAGGTATTCGGCGAGGGTGCCCGCATTGGCGTAATCGAAGAGCAGCGTCGTGGGCAGGTCCATGTCCACGGCCTGACTCAGGCGGTTGCGGATCTCCACGGCCATCAGCGAATCCAGACCCAGCTCGTGCAGGGGTTTATCGGCGGGGATGGCGCCCGCCCCTGGCAGTGCCAGAACGGAGGCAATCTCGCCGCGCACCATGTGCAACATGCCGTCGGCGTCCATGACCTGTCCGGCGGTTGCCGCGGCGGCTCGGCGTCGGGGTGCCGGGCGGGCCATGTCTCGGAGTAAAGCGGGGACTTGATCGCGGCTCTTGCGACCCAGGTGCAGCACCATGGGGATCAGCAGGCTTTCCGGCCGCTTCAAGGCCGCATCTAGCTGTTCCAGACCCCGCTCGACGGAAAAGGCTCCGATGCCTTGTCGCGCGAGGCGGGCCAGATCGGCCGTGCCCAAATGGGCCGTCATGCCGACACCCTGCTGTTCCCACAGGCCCCAGGCCAAGCTGAGGGCGGGAAGGCCGTGGGCGCGTCGAAAGCCCGCCAGGGCATCCAGGTAGCTGTTGGCGGCGGCGTAGTTGCCCTGTCCCGGGCCGCCCAGTACGCCCGCGGCGGAGGAGAACAGAATAAAGAAATCCAACTGATGATCGGCGGTCAGACAGTGGAGGTTCCAGGCCCCGGCGGCCTTGGGTTGCCAGACGCGCTGCAGCGATTCCGGTGTCATCTGGGCCAAAAGGCCGTCGTCCAACACGCCCGCGCAGTGGACAATGCCGCGAATGGCGGAGAAATCGATGGCTGCCGCCAACGCGTCCCGATCGGCCGCATCGCACGCCACGAAGTGGACTCGAGCACCCAGCGCTTCCAGCGCCGTCCGTAGCGAAGCCGCGCCGGGCGCATCCGAACCACGTCGCGAGGTAAGAATCAAATGGGTTATGGCGTGATCGCGTACCAGGCGCTCCGCGACCAGACGGCCCAACTCGCCGGTTCCCCCGGTAATCAGCACGGCGGCATCCGGCCTGGAGCGCAAAGCCGGGGTTTGCGGTTCGGCGGTCGCGTTCTCTTCCAGATTGGAAACCGGTGAGAGGCGCGGCACAAACAGCCGCTGCCCGCGCAAGGCCATCTCGGGTTCGCCTTGAACGGCGAGGGCGGCCCGAAGCGCCGCTTCGGGAGTGTCCGCGTCGCAATCGATCAGGCGCAGATCGCGGTCCGGGTATTCCCCGCGCGCGCTGCGCAACAGGCCCCAAATAGATGCCTGTTGCGGCCGCGTCAGCGTCTCGTCGGGTTCGACGGCAACCGCGTTGCGGGTCAGCCAAACCAGGGGCCGATCTCGCGAGGTTTCGTCCGCCGTGGTTTCGCTCAATTGTGCGGCGGCCGTTTGAGCTGCGATGAGGGCCGTGGCCGCACCTTCACCTTCGGCTTGCGCACACTTGAAGATCAGAGCGCGTTGGGTGTTGTCGTCGGGCGTTTGCGACAGCGCTATCTCGCGCCAGTTCAGGCGGTACAGGTGGCGGGCTTCGCGGCGCAGGGCGGCGCGCACCTGTTCGGCCGTGGCCGGACGCGTGATCAGCTGTCGGATGGTACCCAGCGGATTGCCGCCGCCGTCGTATAGGGCGATACGCGCGCCGGCGGTATCGGGCTCCAGCCGCGCGAGCAGCTCGCGCGCTCCACCGGCCCACAGCGAGGCACCTTGCCAGTGAAAGGGCAAGCGCACTTGGGGTGGCCCTTCGTCATTGACGTGTGCGACATAGTAGAGCGCGTGCAGGGCCGCATCCAGCAGGGCCGGAAACATGCCGTAGGCCTCGGCCTCGCCGGCATGCCGCTCGGGCAGCACGACTTTAGCGTAAAGCGCGCGCTCGTCGCGCCATACCTCGCGCAGATTGCGGAAGGCCGGTCCATAGGCAAAACCCAGTTCGGAGAGTTCGTCGTACAGGGTGTCGACGGCAACCGCTTCGCGGCCGGCAGGTGGCCAGGACAGGCGTTCCGGTTCAGGTTGCGGAGCCGCCGCACTCAGGCGACCCAGCGCATGTGGCACCCAGGGCGCCTGGTCATCGTCTTCGGGTCGGCCGTGAATGGCGAAACCGCCCGTCGCATCCACGCGCAACTGGAGTTGGACGCCGCGTTCGGCGTGCAGCACCAGCGGTTGGGCCAAGGTCAATTCCTCCACGGCGGCCTTTTCCAGGCGGCGTGCCGCCGCCCAGGCCAACTCCAGGAAGCCGGTGCCGGGAAACAGCACCGTTCCGTGCACGGCGTGGTCGCGCAGCCAGGGCAGCCGGCGCGGCGAGATTCGTGCGGTGAACAGAAAATCGCCGTCCTCGGCCAAGGGCGTTTCAGCGCCCAAGAGTGGGTGCTCGGCGGCGCTCAAGCCGGCGGCGCGCACATCGGCCGTTTGTTTCGCGGCCGATTCGCGACGGTACGGCTTGTGTTGGAAGGGGTAAGTGGGCAGGTCGATCAACCGGCCCGGCAAGATCTCCGGCCAGGCAACGGAAACGCCGCGACACCAAGCCTGTCCCAGGCCGTGCAGCAGCGTTTTCACTTCGGGTTGGTCGCGCCGCAGGGATGAGACGGTGCCGCCGCTGCCGCCCACGGCAGCGCGTACTTCTTCGGTGGCCACGGTCAGCAAGGGGTGCGGGCTGATTTCCACGAAGACATGTGGACCCGATTGCCAGAGTTGGTCAACCACCTTGCCGTACAGCACGGGTTGGCGCAGGTTGTCGTACCAGTAGGCGGCGTTCAAGTCGGTACCCGCGATGGGTTCGGCTTTCACGGTGGACCACATGGGAATGTTGCCCGCGCGCGGCGAAAGTTGGTCGAGTTCGCCGATGAGATCGTCGCGCAAGGCGTCCACGGCAGGACTATGGGAGGCGACATCCACCTGAATCTTGCGGCAGAACAGCGATTGCCGCTGCATCTCGGCCACCAGTTCATCGATGGCGGCGGTTTCACCCGAAACCACGCAACCCTTGTCACTGTTGACCACGGCCACGGAGAGACGGTCGCCGTAACGGCGTTGTTGCAACATCCGTTCGGTGTCTTCACGGCTCATTTCAAGCAGGGCCATCGCCCCCTGGCCGGCAATGCGCTCCAACAGTCGGCTGCGACGGCAGATGACCGCGACGGCGTCCTCGAGGGAGAGGTGACCGGCGGCGTAGGCCGCGGCAACCTCCCCTTGACTGTGACCCACCACGGCATCGGCTTCCACGCCGTGGGCACGCCAGACAGCGGTGAGACCGGCGGCAACGGAAAAGAGCAACGGTTGCACGACCTGGATTTCGCGCATGCGGGAGCGTTCCGGTGCGGCCCGCAACTCGTCGATGACCGAGAACCCGGCTTCGGCTCGGATCAAGGTATCGCAGGCTTCCAGGGCCGTGCGGAACGGTTCGGATCGTTCCAACAATTGGCGACCCATGCCCAACCATTGGGCACCTTGTCCGGGGTAGACGAACACCACGCGCGGATCGGTGACGGCGTCGTGTCCGTCGACCTGATGCAGGCCCTCGAGCAGTTGTTCGCGATCCGAGAAGGCCAGGGCGCTGCGGTGGGAAAAGGCGGTGCGCGATACGGCCGCGCTGAAGCAGAGGTCGGCCGGATCGATGGCGGGTTCGGCGCTGGCCAGGAGGCGGTAGCGGGCGGCCTGTTCGCGCAGTGCGGCGGGCGTCATGGCCGATAGCAACAGCAGGTGGTCGGCGGGCTTGCTTTGAGACTCGGGTTCGGGTGCGGGTGCGGTATCAGCGGGAGCCTCTTCCAGAACGATGTGGGCATTGGTGCCGGAAACCCCGAAGGAACTGACACCCGCTCGGCGTGGGCGGGCCTCGTCGCGCGGCCAGGGCTGTTGTTCCTTCAACAGGGTCAGCCCACTGCCTTGCCAGTCGATGTGGGGGCTGGGTTCCTCGACGTACAGGGTCTTGGGAAGCTGTTCATGTTGCAGGGCCAAGACCATTTTGATGATACCCGCCACACCGGCGGCTGCCTGGGCATGACCGATATTGGACTTGGAGGAACCCAGCCACAGGGGACGGGCCTCGTCGCGATTCGATCCGAAGACGGCAGTTAGGGCACCGGCCTCGAGGGGATCGCCAAGGCGGGTACCGGTGCCGTGGGCTTCGATGGCGTCCAGGTCGTTAGGAGCCAGGCCGGCGGTGTGCAAGGCTTGGCGAATGACGCGCTGCTGGCTGGGCCCGTTGGGGGCCGTCAAGCCCTGACTGCGGCCGTCCTGGTTGACGGCCGTGCCGCGCACCAGGGCCAACACGCGGTCACCGTCCCGTTGCGCATCGGACAGGCGTTTGAGGACCAGCATGCCGCAGCCCTCGGCCCACCCGGCACCGTCGGCCCGCGCGGAGAAACTCTTACAGCGGCCATCGGCGGCCATGCCCTTGAGGCGGCTGAACTCCACGAAGATCGAGGGGGTGTTCATCACCGTCACGCCTCCCGCCAGGGCCGCGTCACATTCGCCCAGGCGCAGGCCCTGAACGGCCAGGTGCAGCGCCACCAACGAGGAGGAGCAGGCCGTGTCCACCGTCATCGCGGGCCCTTGCAGGCCCAGGAAATAGGACAGTCGGCCGGCAACCACGGCGCTCGAGGTCCCGGTTCCCGCGTAACCGTCCAAATCCTCCCTGCCGGCATCGGGCTCCATGTAATCCGAGTTCATGGCCCCGATGTACACGCCGGTTCGGCTCTCGACGAGGGTGGCGGGCATCAGCCGCGCCCGTTCCAGCGCTTCCCAAGTCACTTCCAGGAGTATGCGTTGCTGGGGGTCCATGCCACGGGCCTCGCGGGGGGAAATGCCGAAAAAGGCGGCATCGAAACCCTCGACATCGCGGAGGAACCCGCCCTCCTTGGCATAGCTCTTACCGGCCGCATCGGGATCGGGATCGTAGAGCGCTTCGGTGTCCCAGCGCTCGGGAAAGGGACCAACGGCGTCGCTGCCCCGTTCCAGCAGGGACCAGTAGGCCTCGGGTGAAGTCACATCGCCGGGCAAGCGACAGGCGACGGCGACGACGGCAATGGGTTCGTCGAGACGGGATTCGGGATCGATGGGGGCGGCCTCGGAAGGAACGACCTCCGCCTGGTTTCCGGTGTTGGCGGGCGTCTGGGTCTCCTGGATGAAGGTAGCCAAGGCGCGTGCGTTGGGATAATCGAAGAGCAGCGTTGTGGGCAGGGGGCTGTCCACGAGACGGTTGAGGCGATTGCGTATTTCCACCGCCATCAGGGAATCCAAACCCATTTCGGACAGCGGTTGATCGGAAGGAACGGACTCGGGTCCCGGCAAGGCAAGGGCGGAGGCGATCTCGGCCCGGGTGGCCTGCAACATACCTTCGGCATCGCGGGGACGTGGAGCAGCGGCACTGGCGGCGGCAGCGGCGCGGGGGGGATCGTTGGCGCGTGCCAGCTCACGCAGAATGGGCGCTACTTCCTCGCGACGCTTACGGGCCAGATCGGCGGCCATGGGTACCAGCAGGGTGTCGGGTCGGGTCAGGGCCAGATCCAGCAGGTGCAGGCCTCGCTCGATGGAAAGGGCGCCGAAGCCGGAACGGCGCATGCGGTTCAGGTCAGCCGCGCCCAAGTGGGCCGTCATGCCGAAACCCCGCTGTTCCCACAAGCCCCAGGCCAGGCTGAGGGCGGGCAGGCCCAGCTTGCGGCGATGGGCGGCCAAAGCGTCGAGAAAGCTGTTGGCGGCGGCGTAATTGGACTGGCCCGGTCCGCCTAGGACCCCCGCGACTGAGGAGAACATCACAAAGCAATCCAAATCGTGCCGGCAGGTCTGTTCGTGCAGATGCCAGGCGGCGGCTGCCTTGGGTTGCCAGGTTCGTTGCAGGGACTCGGGGGTCATTTGAGTCAACAGACCATCGTCCAGCACGCCCGCGCAATGGAAGACGGCGCGCACGCGCTCGAAATCAACCGCTGCCCGCAGCGAGGCGGCGTCGCTCACATCACAGGCAACCAGCCGTACGCGGGCGCCCAACGCTTCCAGCTCGGCCGTCAGTTCTGCGGCACCGGGCGCGGCGGCACCGCGACGAGAGGTGAGCAGCAGATCGGTGACGCCGTACTCGCGCACCAGATGAACCGCCAGACGACTGCCCAGTTCGCCGGTACCGCCGGTGATCAGGACCTCGCGGTCGCTCTTCGTTTCAAGCGAGGGCGGCAGCGTCATCACCAATTTACCCCGATGGCGGGCCTGGGCCATGAACCGGAAGGCGGCGGGCGCCTCGCGCAGATCGTAGGCGGTGTGATGCAGGGGCGCCAAGCTGCCCGTCTCGAAGAGCGGGCAGAGCTCGCGCAGGATCTCGCCCAGCCGTCGATTGCCCGCATCCATTAAGAGGAAAGGTAGGTAGCGTACCCCGGGAAAAGCGGTTTCGATTTCGGCGGGCGAGCGGGTATCGGTAACGCCCAGCTCCAGGAAACGACCGCCCTTGGCCAACAGGCGCAGGGAGGCATCGATCTTTTCATCGGTGAGGCTGTTGAGCACCAAGTCTACGCCGCGGCCGGAGGTAACCTCGCGGAAGGCGGTCTCAAATTTCGTATCGCGAGAAGAAGCGAGGTGGTCGGCGGTCAAACCCTGTTTCAGCAGCATCGGCCATTTGGCGGGTCCGGCGGTGGCGAAAACCTCTGCACCCAGGTGGCGTGCCAGAGCGACAGCGGCCTGACCCGTACCACCCGCGGCGGCGTGAATCAGGACGCGCTCGCCGGCGCGCAGACGACCCAGGTCAACCAACGCGTACCAGGCGGTGACGAAGGTGGTGGGAATGGTGGCGGCTTCCACAAAGGAGAGGCCGGCGGGAATCTTCGCCAACACCGCCTGATCGGCCACGACGTGGGTGGCGGCGCTGCTTTCCAGCAGGCCGAATACGCGGTCGCCGGGTTGGAAACGGCTCACGTCGGCTCCCACCTCGAGCACGATGCCGGCACCTTCGAGGCCCGGCTCGCTGGGATTGGGCAGCATGTCGAGCGCACCCAGTACATCGCGGAAGTTGAGACCTACGGCACGAATGGCGATGCGAACTTCACCGTCCTGAAGCGGACGCGAATCGGCCTCGTGGGCTACCAGTTGCAGGCTGTCCAACGAACCCCGTTCGCGTACCCGCAAGCGCACAAGGGGCGTGTCGGCGGGTGCTTCCAGGTTGGTGCGGGCGCGGCTGGCGGACAAGACCCTCGGTGCCAGCGCCTTACCGAAGCGCAGAGCCAGTTCGGGTTCGTCCACGATGCTCAGGGCGGCCTCGAGCGAGGCCTTGTCGCTTTGATCGTCCAGATCGATCAGGCGCAGATCGCGCTCGGGGTGCTCCTGGCGCGCGGCACGCAGCAAGCCCCAGACGGGGGCCTGATCCAGGCGACTGACGGGATCGTCGGGTCCGGCACACACGGCGTTGCGGGTCAGCCAGACCAGGCTTCGGCCCTGCAGCGCCTCATCGGCCAGTGCCCGTTGAAGCTGGGCCAAGACCTGGTTGACGATGACCATGTCCGCACCCGTGCCGCTGCCCTCGCACGGACATTCGAAAATCACCGGTTCCCGCGCGGATGTGCTGTCCGCGGGCAGCGGGATCGCGCGCCAATTCACGCGATACAGATCGCGGGGTTCGCGACGCACGGCCTGGCGGATCTGATCCGGCCGGGCGACGCGCGTCGCCAGCAGGCCGATGCGGCCCAGGGGGTTGCCGGACACGTCGAAAAGTTTGATTTCGGTCCCGTCCGCGCGCGGCACGAGCCGAGCCACCATTTCCCGTGCACCGTGGGCCCATAGGCAGGCGTCCCGCCAGGCGAAGGGCAGTTGCACCTCATCGCGGGTTTCTTCGCCGCAAAGCAGCGAGTGCAGCACGGCATCCAGCAGCGGGGGGAACAGGCCGTGGCCTTCGGCAAGCTCGACCTCCTGTTCGGCGACGGCCACCCGGGCGAACAGCATGTTCTCGCGGCGCCACACTTCGCGCAGGCCCCGAAAGGCGGGTCCGTAATCGAAACCCATGGCTTGCAGCGAATCGTACAGGCCGTCGGTTTGCAGCCGTTCGGCGTTGGACGGCGGCCAAGACCAGGTCTCGGTCTCCTGCGGCGGTTGCTTGTCGTGGAGACGGCCCACGGCGTGCAGCACCCAGTCGGTCCGATCCTCGGCTTCCGGCCTGGCATGGATTGAGAAACCGCCATCGTCGTCCACGCGCAATTGCAGTTGCACCGCTCCGCTGTCAACCAACACCAGCGGTGCGGCTAGATTGAGCTCTTCCACCCCGCCTTTCTCCAAGCGGCGCGCGGCGGCCCAGGCCAGCTCCAGGAAGCCGGTTCCGGGAAAGAGTGGCGTTTCGTAAATGCGATGGTCACTCAGCCAAGGCGTTCGCCTGGGGCTCAGGCGCGCCGTGAACAGGGTGGCGCTGCCGTCGGCCTGCTCCAGCACGGCGCCCAGCAGCGGATGATGTGGCGCTTCCTGACCGGCGGCGGTCACATCGGTCGCGGTTTCAGCGCCCCTGAGGCGGTAGGACTGGCGGTCGAAGGCGTAGGTGGGGATTTCGGTGGCATGGCCTGGAACCACACGCTTCCAATCCAGGGTCACGCCGCGCAGAAACAGGCCGCCCGCCGCTTCCAGCATGGTTTGGGTGTGAGGTTCGTTTTTCTTGGCGGAGGCCAGCCAGGAACAGTCGACCTCGGTGCAGGCAGCGCCGAGACCGCACAGGATCGGTTGGGGTCCCAGTTCCAGAAAGGTGTTGCAGCCATGTTGGATCAAGGTACGCACGCCGTCGATGAAGCGCACCGGTTCGCGAATCTGGCGCGCCCAATAAGCGGGCGCACACATCTCGTCCGAGACCAGGCCGCCACTGAGGTTGGAGGCAATCATCAGTTGCGGTGCTTTGGGTCTGGTTTCCGCGACGAGCTGTTCGAAGGGGTCCAGCGCGCTATCCATTTGGGCCGAGTGAAAGGCGTGGGAGGTCTCGAGGCGCTTGGCGCGAATATCCAATCCGGCTAGGAACTCATCGATGGCGGCGGTTTCGCCGGAGATGAGCGTTTGGCTTGGGGAATTCAGGCCCGCTATGGCGAGACGCTCGCCGAAAGGGGCGATCAGTCGGCGCGCGGTGGTCTCGTCGGCTTCAAGTGAGGCCATGCTGCCGTCGCCGGTGGCGGCGCCCATGAGGCGACCGCGCGCGACGGCCAGACACAGGCCTTCTTCCAGTGTGAAGACACCGGCAACGGTGGCGGCCACCAGCTCGCCGATGCTGTGACCCAACACGGCAACAGGTTTCAGTCCCCAACTGCTCCAGAGCCGGTAGAGCGCGTATTCGAAAACGAACAGGCACGGCTGCGTCTTTTCGGTCAGGTGAACGGAGGCATCGTCAGTCAGCAGCGGCAGGGGGCCGGTCAGGGCGAGGCAGCGGTCGACCGTTTCTCGGAATACGGGTTCGCGTTGGTAGAGCGGCGCGGCCATGGCGGGGAGCTGCGATCCCTGGCCGGTGAAGAGCAAGGCCACCCGCGGCGTTCCGCCTACGGAACCGGAACGCTGGGCGCGGAGGTTGCCGTCGCGCCAGGCGCTCCAGCAGCGATATGGAAAATGGGTGCGGTGGTTGGCGGCGGTGTGGCAGATATCGGCCCGTTCGGCGGCGGATTTGCCGTCCATGAAAGTGTGAAAGCGTTGGACTTGGCCGGAGAGGGCGGCCTCGGTGCGACTGGAAAGCAGCAGCAGTGTGTCGGGAGCGGGGGTGTGCGCCGGCTCTTGATTCGGAGTTGTCGTTTGGGAAGGCACGGGCGCCTCTTCCAGAATCACGTGGGCATTGGTACCGGAGATGCCGAAGGAACTGATGCCGGCCCGCCGTAGTCGGGTGTCACGGCGCGGCCAGGGGATTTGCTGCTGCAGCAGTGAGAGGCCGCTTTCCCGCCAGCGGATATCGGGACTGGGTTGGTCGGCGTGCAGGTTGGCGGGCAGCAGGTCGTGCTGAAGTGCCAGCACCATCTTAATGATGCCCGCCACCCCGGCGGCAGCCTGAGCATGGCCGATATGGGACTTGGCCGAGCCTAGATAAAGGGGCTGTTGGGGAGCACGGCTGGCGCCGAACACGGCCGCAAGGGCCTCGGCTTCCAGGGGATCGCCCAAACGAGTCCCGGTGCCGTGAGCTTCGACGACATCCAATTCGGCCGGGGTGATGCCCGCCGACCGCAACGCCTGACGAAGGACGCGCTGCTGACTGGGGCCGTTGGGTGCGGTCAAACCCTGACTGCGACCGTCCTGATTGACGGCGCTGCCGCGCACCAGGGCAAGGATGCGGTCACCGTCGCGACGGGCATCCGCAAGGCGCTTTAGGACCAGGACACCGCAGCCCTCGGCCCAACCGGTGCCGTCGGCGTTCGCCGAAAAGCTCTTGCAGCGCCCATCGCCGGCCATGGCGCGCAAGCGGCTGAAACTGATAAAGATGGCGGGTGAATTCATCACGGTCACACCGCCCGCCAAGGCCATGTCGCACTCACCGTCGCGCAGCGCGGCGGCTGCCAGGTGAACCGCCACCAATGAGGAGGAACAGGCCGTATCTACCGTCAGCGCGGGCCCCTGCAAACCCAGGAAGTAGGAGAGCCGGCCCGCGACCACCGCGCCGGAAGTCCCGGTGCCGGTATAACCGTCCACACTCTCCAGGCCGGAACCCGCCCCCATCATGTAATCGGAACTCATGGCGCCGACGAACACGCCGGTCTTGCTGCCCGACAGCTCGGCGGGCACCATATTGGCTCGTTCCAGCGCCTCCCAGGTCACTTCCAGCAACAGGCGTTGTTGCGGGTCCATCGCCTGAGCCTCGCGGGGTGCGATGCCGAAAAAGGCGGCGTCGAAGCGATCCGCTTCGTCGATGAAACCGCCCTCCTTCGCGAAGATCTTGCCCGCTGCATCGGGATCCGGATCGTAGAGCGATTCGGCGTCCCAGCGATCGGCGGGCAGGGGGCCGATCGCATCGCGGCCTTCCACCAGCAGCGACCAAAAATCCTCGGGAGCGGCGATTCCGCCCGGCAGGCGGCAGGCCATGGAAACGATGGCAATCGGTTCGGGACGGCTGTTTTCCAGCTCGTCGATGCGGCCGCGCAGTTTCTTGATGGCGGCCATTGCTTTTTGGAGGCGGGTTGGTTCCGTCACATCAATCTCCCAAAATCATGTCAAGTTCGTCGTCGATATCGGCATCGGATAGCTGCGCCGCCTCGGCGAGATAATCGGTGATCTCGCCGGCTTCGGCGGGCACATCCGCGGGTTCGCCCTTGTCAAGCGCCACTTGAAGCACGGCCGAGAAGAGGCCGGCGCGCTCCAGATCCTCGACGGTGATTGCGGCGAGCAGTTTGTCCATGGCGGGGCGATCCAATTCGGCACGAGCCGGAGCGGATGCGGCGGGTGTCACATGGGTCATCATGTAGTCGCCGAGGGCGCTGAGGGTGGGGTAATCGAAAAGCAGGGTGGTGGGCAGACCGGAGGGTGCCAACTTGCTCAAACGATTGCGGATCTCCACCGCCATCAGCGAATCCAGGCCCAATTCGCTGAGGGGGGCGTCCTCAGCGACGGAATCGGCATCGGGTAAGGCCAGTACGGCGGCAACCTCGGCCCGCAGGAAACGCAACATGTCGGCGGCGTCGTCGATGACGGCGGCCGGTTCGGCGATGGTGCGCTGGGGCACGGCGGCTCGCGCACACTCGCGAAGCATGGGGGCGACCTCGTCGCGACGTTTGCGCGAGAGATCCAGGGCCATAGGCACCAGCAGGCTGTCCGGACGCTTCAGGGCCGCATCCAACAGCTTCATCCCCTCGGTGACGGCCAGTGCACCGAAACCCTCGCGACTCATGCGGTTCAGCTCGGCGGCGCCGAGGTGGGCCGTCATGCCCACGCCGCTCTGTTCCCAGAGGCCCCAGGCCAGGCTTTGCGCGGGCAGGCCGCGCTTGCGACGATGGGCCGCCAAGGCATCCAGAAAGGTATTGGCGGCGCCGTAATTGCTTTGACCCGGACTGCCCAGCACGCCCGCGATGGAAGAGAAGAGCACAAAGAAATCGAGGTCCCGGTCGTGGGTCAGTTGGTGCAGATTCCAGGCACCGGTGGCCTTGGAAGCCCACACCCGCTCGATGGAGACGGGTGTCATGCGGGTCAGCACACCGTCGTCCAACACGCCCGCGCAGTGAACCACTCCGCGCACGCGGTGGAAGTCGACGGCGGCGCTCAGAGCCTCGGCATCGGCCACATCGCAGGTCGCAAATTGAACCCGGGCGCCCAAACCTTTCAGTTCTTCAGCCAGTTCGACGGCGCCGGGCGCCTCGGCACCACGGCGGGAAGTGAGCACCAACTCGCGGATCCCGTGGTTGCGCACCAAGTGGGCGGCAACCTGAGCGCCCAACTCGCCGGTACCGCCGGTGATCAACACGGCATCATCTGCGCACGCCGTCTCGATGGCGGGCAGTGTCAGCACCAGTTTGCCGGTATGGCGGGCTTGGGCCATGAAGCGGAAGGCGGCGGGTGCCTCGCGCAGGTCGTAGGCGGCATGGGGCAAGGGTTGCAGTGCGCCGCTCTCGAACAGCGGGCACAGTTCGCGCAGAATGTCGCCCAGGCGTTGGTTACCGGCTTCCATCAGCAGGAAGGGCAGGTAGGAGATGCCGGGATACATGTGTTTCAGTTCGGATGCCGAACGGGTGTCGGTCACGCCCAATTCCAGGAAGCGGCCGTCCCGCGCCAGCAGTCGCAGTGAGGCATCGATTTTTTCATCGGTTAGGCTGTTGAGCACCACATCAACACCCGCCCCGTGGGTTGCCGTTCTGAAAGAGGCCTCGAAGTTCGTATCGCGAGAAGAGGCGATGTGGTCCGCGCTGAGACCCAGGCGGCGCAAGACAGGCCACTTGGCGGGGCCGGCTGTGGCGAACACCTCGGCACCCAAATGCCTGGCCAGTTGCATGGCGGCCTGGCCGGTACCGCCGGCGGCCGCGTGGACCAGCAGGCGCTCGCCCGACTGCAACCGGGCCAGATCCACCAACGCGTACCAAGCGGTGACAAAGGTTGTGGGAATGGTCGCCGCAGCGGCGAAGGAAAGACCGGCGGGAATGGGGGCCAACACGGCTTGGTCGGCAATCGCATGGGTGGCGGCGCCACTCTCCAACAAGCCGAACACGCGGTCGCCAGGTTGCAGGGCGGTTACGCCGGCGCCCACCTCGACCACGATGCCGGCACCTTCCAGGCCGGGCTCGCTGGGGTTGGGCAGCATGTCGAGCACACCCAGCACATCGCGGAAATTCAGGCCGACGGCGCGGATTCTCAGTCGGACCTGATGATCCTGCAGGGGTCCTGTGTCGGCGTCGTGGGGCTCCAGGCTCAGATTGTCCAGCGAACCCCGCGTCTGCACGGCCAGGCGCCAACAGGGGTTGGAACCGGGAACCTCGAGGTCCGAGCGGGTATCGTTGGCCGGCAGCAGGCGCGGCGCGTGGGCCTTGCCGAAGCGCAGCGCCAATTCGGGTTCGCCTACCACGGATAGAGCGGCCCGCAATAAAGCCTCGTCGCCGTGGTCGTCCAAATCGATCAGGCGCAAGTCGCGGTCGGGATGCTCCTGACGTGCACAGCGCAACAGACCCCATACGGCGGAAACGTCCAGGCCGCGGAGTTCATCGTCGGGCCCGGCGGCAACTGCATTGCGGGTAACCCAGACCAGTGGGCGCCCATCGTTTTGGGGGTCCGCCAGTGCCTGCTTCACCTGTTCCAGTACTTGGCATAACTCGAAAGTGGTGGCGGTAACCGCGTTGTCCTCGGCCTCCGGGCAGATGAAGACGCGCGGCTCCGGGTCGGCGACATCTGCCGTTTGGGGCAATTCCACCGGGCGCCATTGTACGCGGTACAGGTGGCGCGTCTGTCCTTGCAGTGCGTTGCGGATCTGATCGGCCTCGGCCGCGCGCAGCACCATTTGTCTGATGTGGCCGACCGGTTCCCCGCTGGTCGAGAAAAGTCGAATTTCCACACCCTCGGCGGCGGGCAGGAAGTGGACGTAGAGTTCCCGTGCCCCGGAAGCCCAAAGGCTTGCGCCCTGCCAGGCGAACGGCAGCCGCAATGCTTCCTCCGCTCGTTCGCCGCAAAGCAGGGCGTGCAGAGCGGCATCCAACAGAGCCGGGAACATGCCGTAACGAGGTGCGGATTTGGCCTGAGCCTCCGGCAGAACTACCTTGGCAAAAACGGAATCACCGTGTCGCCAAGCCTGTTGCAGGCCCTGGAAGGCGGGCCCATAGCCGAATCCCATCTCATCCAGCATGTCGTAGAAGCCCTGCAACGATACGGACTCAGCGGCGGGAGGCGGTCCGTTCCAGCTCTCGGGAGCTCTGTTGGCCGGCTCGGCAGACAGTTTGCCCAGGGCGTGAAGCGTCCAGGTGGCGCCGCTTTGATTTTCGGGCTTGGCGTGGATGGAAAAGCGGTTGTCGCTTTCAAAGCGCAATTGCAGCCGTACCGCTTCTTCGGTCAGTACCAGCGGTGCGGCCAGATTCAGCTCTTCGACGCCGGCGAGGCCCAGGCGGGCGGCGGCGGCCCAGGCCAGCTCGAGGAAGCATGTACCGGGGAACAACACCATGTCGTAAACGCGGTGATCGCGCAGCCAGGGGAATTCCTGCAGCGACAAGCGCGCGGTGAACAGCGTGGCGCTGCCGTCGGCCTGTGTCAACACCGCCCCCAACAGCGGATGGCCGGGCGAATCCAAGCCGGCCGAGACCACATCTCCCACGCCGGCGGCATCCAGGCGGTAAGGCTGTCGCTGGAAGGGATAGGTGGGCGCGACGATCTTCCGGCCCGGTATGACACGTGCCCAATCCAGTTCCACGCCGCGCACGAAAAGATCGCCGGCCGCCTCCAACAGGCTTTGGTCATGGGGCTCGCGCTTCTTGATGGAGGGCAGCCACAGGTTGGTCTGATCGGTGAAAGAGGCACCCAGACCGCACAGAATCGGACGCGGCCCCACCTCGACGAAGGTGTTGCAGCCCTCGCGGATCAGCGCCTCTACGCCAGCCATGAAGCGCACCGGTTCGCGGATCTGACGGGCCCAGTAGGCGGGTTCGCACAATGCCTCGGAGATCGGAGCGCCGGTCAGGTTGGAAGCGAACAGCAGTTGCGGGGGTTTGGGGGCGGCTTCGGCGACGGCGCGTTCGAACGGCGCCAGGGCCGGGTCCATCTGGGCCGAGTGAAAGGCGTGCGAGGTCTCGATGCGTTTGTGACGTAGGTCGATGTCGCTCAGCAGTTGCTCGATGGCGTCCTGCTCGCCCGAAATCATCGTTTGGTCGGGTGCGTTGAGAGCGGCGATGGAAATGCGATGGCCGAATGGGGCAATCAGGTCGCGGGCGCCGGCCTCGTCGGTGGCCAGGGAGACCATGGTGCCTTGCCCCGGCACGCCGCTCATCAGGCGACCGCGCTCGCGAGCCAGATGTAACCCCTGCTCGAGCGTGAACACACCGGCAACGGTGGCCGCCACCAGTTCGCCGATGCTGTGGCCCAGCACCGCGACGGGTTTCAGGCCCCAATCCTGCCACAGGGTGAAGAGCGCGTATTCAAACACGAAGAGCGCCGGCTGAGTTATGTCGGTGCGGTGGATGGAGGCGTCTTCTTCCAGTAGCGGCAGCGGGCCGGTGATCGCCAGGCAGCGGTCGACGGTCTCGCGGAACACCGAGTGTCGCTCGTACAGTTGGGATGCCATGGCGGGCCATTGCGCCCCTTGGCCGGTGAACAGCAGTGCCACGCGCGCTGTGCCCTCGGCGCGACCGGATCGCTGGCCGAGAACGGTGCCGTCGCGGTAGATCAGACGGGCGCGGTGGGGAAAGCGGGTACGCGCGCACGCGGCGGTGTGGCAGAGATCGGCCGTTTCGGCGGCGTCGCCGTTCTCCAGCGCCGCACCGAATTGGTGGATCTGCGCCTCCAGCGCCGACGGGTCGCGGGCCGAGAGCAGCAACAGCGCGCTCGGGTCGGCCATCGGCTCACGCGGTGGCGTGGGCGACGCTGGAGGCTCTTCGAACACGATATGGGCATTGGTACCCGAGATACCGAAGGAGCTGATACCCGCGCGGCGCACGCGCTCGCTCGTGCGCGGCCAGGGCCTTGGCTCCGTCAACAGACTCAGCCCACTGCCCTGCCAATCGATGTCTTTGCTGGGTTGGTCGGTATACAGGCTCTTGGGCAGTTTCTCGTGTTGCATGGCGAGAATCAGCTTGATGATGCCCGTTACGCCGGCGGCTGCCTGGGCATGGCCGATATTGGATTTGGAAGAGCCCAGGTAGAGCGGGCGTTCCGGCGATCGTCCGGGTCCGAATACCTCGGCCAGCGCGCCCGCTTCAATGGGATCACCCAGGCGGGTGCCGGTGCCGTGGGCCTCTACGATGTCCAGGTCGTCCGGTTCCAGGCCGCTGTTCTGCAGGGCTTGGCGAATCACGCGTTGCTGGCTGGGCCCGTTGGGTGCGGTCAGGCCCTGGCTGCGACCGTCCTGGTTGACGGCGCTGCCGCGCATGACGGCCAGAATGGGGTTGCCGTCACGGATGGCATCGTCGAGGCGCTTCAATACGAGAATGCCGCAGCCCTCGGCCCAACCGGTGCCGTCGGCGTTGGCGGAAAAGCTCTTGCAACGGCCGTTTCGAGCCATGCCGCCCATACGGCAGAATTCGATGAAGATGTCGGGTTGGTTCATGATGGTCACCCCGCCCGCCAGAGCCGCCGAGCACTCGCCCGAACGTAGCGCGGTGGCCGCCAGGTGCAGGGCGACCAGGGATGAAGAACAGGCCGTGTCCACTGTCAGCGCCGGGCCCTGCAGGCCCAGAAAGTAAGACAGGCGTCCTGCGGTCACCGCCAGCGACGTGCCGGTTCCCGTATAGCTGTCCACCGCCTCCAGGTCGGCACCTGGTGCGCGGTAATCGGAACTCATGGCGCCGATGTAGACGCCGGTTGCGGTATGGGTCAGGGATTCGGGCAGGATCTGTGCCCGTTCCAGGGCTTCCCAGGCGACCTCCATCAACAGGCGCTGCTGTGGGTCCATGGCCTGGGCCTCGCGCGGCGTGATGCCGAAAAAACTCGCGTCGAAACCGTCGATGTCTTGAATGAAACCGCCCTCGCGGGCGTAGGTCTTCCCCGCGGCTTCCGGGTCGGGATCATAGAGGCGTCCCTCGTCCCAACGCTGCTCGGGGAAGGGCGTCACCGCGTCGCCACCCGCGTCCAGCAACTGCCAGTAGGCTTCGGGTGTGGTCATCCCGGCAGGCAGGCGACAGGCCATCGAGACCACGGCAATCGGCTCGCGGTCCCTGCCTTCCAACTGTTTCACGCGCGTCTTCAGTTTGAGAATGGCATCTTTGGCCTTGTGATAGAAATCATTGGTCATCAAGCATCTCCTGAGCGGGTTGGGTGGTTGCAACCCTCCCGACCCGTTTTGTTTTTCGAGCGAGGGTGGCGCTCAGGCCGCGACAGCGATTCAGCCCGAGCGCAATGGGTTCATTGCCGTTGCCGGTTATTCGTCGTCGGACAACAGGTCCAGCAGTTCCTGTTGTCGGCTTTCGTCCAGGGACTGCATGCCGGCCAGCAGTTCGGCGGCTTCAGCCTCGTCAGCGGGACCATCCGACGTCGGCGGTTCCGCCGGTGTCGAGGATGCCGCCGAGCTGTGAGCAGGCGCCGCGGTCGGCGCTGACTCGGGTTCGACAGGCGCGAATCTTTGGCGGAAATAGGCCGTCAAGGCGGTAATGGTGGGATAGTCGAACAACAGCGTCGAGGGCAGGTTGGTTGCCAACAACGTGCCCAGCCGATTGCGCAATTCGATGGCCATCAGAGAGTCCAAGCCCAACGAGTGCAGTGGTTTGTCCATCTCCAACGGCTGGTGTTCGTCCAACTCCAATACGCGACGGGCCTCGGCGACGACCGCCTTTTCCAGGTCTTCTCCTTCAAGGGAGGACGTGGGTACGGCGATCGTTCCCGCGGCGGCCGACGTTTCCTGCGGGCTCAGCAGCCGTTCGAACAGCGGGTCTTTGGGGGCGCGGGCCAGGTAGCGGTCCCAGTCGACCGGCATGACGCCCACGCGCACGGCGCGCCGCGCCAGCAGGGTTTCCAAAACCTCGATGCCCGCATCCGGGTCGATGGCGTCCACGCCGCGAGCGCGCAGGGGTTTGAGCACGCGCTCGGCGTCATCCGCCGCCATACCGACTTGGCTCCAGATACCCCAATTGACGGACAGGGCCGGCAGGCCGCGACCATGGCGGTACCAGGCCAATTGGTCCAGGAAGGCGTTGGCGCCCGCGTAATTGGCTTGGCCCGGATTGCCGATCAGCGCACTCATGGACGAGAACATCACAAAGAAATCCAGCGCCATGGGCAAGGTTGCCCGGTGTAGATTCCAAGCGCCGCGTATCTTGGGCGCGTAGACGCGCTGCAAACTTTCGATGTCCAGGCGAGCGAGAACGCGGTCGTCAAGCAGTCCCGCAGCGTGCACCACGCCGCGCCATCGAAAGTCGTCCTTCGGCAGATCGGCCAGCACACGGGCCACGTCATTGGCGTCGGCCACATCGCCGCGCGCGGTGATCAGAGCTTTGGGATCGGCACCGGCCATGCGGGCCAGTTCGGCCAACTGAATTTCGATTTCCGGTGTGGCGGTTCGGCGGCTCATCAGCACGACCCGTCCGGCCCCGGACTCGAGCAGCATCCGGGCTACGCGCTGTCCCAGGCCGCCCAGGCCACCCGTGATCAGGTAGGCGCCCGTCGCCGAGACAAGCGCGCGGTTTGCCTTGTCGACGCGGTCGAACTGCAGTACCAACTTACCCACGTGTTTGCCCTGTGCCATGTAGCGCATGGCATCGGGTCCCTCTTCTACGGCAAACAGCGTTCGCGGCAAGGGGCGCAAACTGCCTTTGGCGATGTCGTTGATCACTTGCTCGAAAAGGTCACGCCACAGGCCCGGCTGCCGATGACATTCCTCGCCCAGGTCGAAGTGGTGATACCTGATGTGAGCTGGAACTTGATCCGGCTCGAGCAGCATCCGCTTGCCCAGCTCGATGAAGCGGCCGCCTGGCTCGAGCAGTTCCATGCTCTTGAAAATGAAATCGTCGACCAGTGAATTGAGCACCACATCCAAGCCCTCGGCCCCCAGGTGCTCGCGCATGGCAGCGGCGAAATCCAGGTTGCGCGAGTGGTACACGTGATTCACGCCCAGCGCGCGCAGGTAGCGGCGCTTGCGGGCACTGCCGGCTGTGGCGTAAACCTCGGCACCGATCTGTTGGGCCAGTTGGATGGCGGCCAGGCCCACTCCGCCGGAACCGGCGTGGATCAAGACCTTTTCGCCGGGCGCCAGCCGCGCCAGATGACACAGTCCGTATGCGGCGGTCAGGAACGTGATCGGTAGCGTGACGGCGTCCCAATGGCTCAGCCACACGGGCAAGGGCGCCACGAACTCTTGGTCTTCGAGTACGAATTTGCGGAAGGCGCCGCGCGTGAGACCCACCACCACCGGGTCGCCGACGGCGAAGCGGGTCACGCCCTCGCCCACTGCGGTGACAACGCCGCTGCATTCGCCACCCATGGGTTCAGGCCCGCCGGGGTAGGCGCCCATGGCGTTGAGGACATCGCGGAAGTTCACGCCCGCGGCAACCACCGCCACTTCCACCTGATCGGGGCCCGGTTGCGGTCTAGGCGCCGGTACCAATGCCAATTCGTCGAGGATGCCGGCCTGGCGGGTTTCCAAGGCGAAGTTTTCGGCTTGCGGTCTTTGTAGGCGTTTGCCGGTATCGCGGCCAAGCCCGCCAGGCTTCGCCAACCGCGCGCGATACATCTCGTCGGCGCGCACGGCCAGTCGCGGTTCGTCCTGCGTCAAAAGTGCGCGCTGCAACATGGCGCTCTCGCGTTCCCGGCTGTCGGCGAGCAGCGCGGCGGCCACGCCGCTCACGTCTTCGCCTTCCACGCCGTCGCCCAAATCGATCAGTCGGCCGTCGAGTTCGGGATGTTCCAGCCGCAGCACCTGGAGCAATCCCCAGAACGGGGCACCCATGAGATTGATGCCGTCGCCGTCCAACACGCGGTAGGCGCCTCGGGAGACCAAGGTTACCGAGGGCGCCCCGGTGACGTCGATCAGGCTTCGAATCAGTTGCAACAACGATTCACCGATGACCTGTTGGGCGTGCTCCAGGTCCTCGACCGAGGTGGTTTCCTCCATGCTGCCGTCCAGCGCCCAGAGATGTACCAGACCGCGCGGTGATGTTTCCCCGGCGTATTGTTGAATCAGAGAATCCCAGTCGGCGGATCGCCTCGGGTCAAGCAATTGGTCGAAGGCGGCGGGATCGGCGTTCTCCGTGTCCATCCCGACCAAGCGGACGGAATGGCCGGTTTGCCGCAGCCGCTCCGCCAAACGCGTGCCCACGCCGCTTCGGTCGGCCAGGAGCAGCCAGTGTCCGGCGGACACTCCTCGCTCGGATGTCTCGGGCAGTTTTTCCCAAACCGCTTCGTGGAACACATCGGACTGATCCGGAGTGAGCAGTCGGCGCAGGACACCCGGCTGGGCTCGCTGCAGGCGTAGGCCGCGCAGCCAGGCCACTGGCTCGCCGTCCGGATCGTGAAGGTGCAGATCGGCCGCGATCAGGCCGTCGCCGCCCGTGCGTGTCAGGGCGACATGGCAGAAGACCCGAGTGGCAGAGCCGTAATAGAAGAGGTCGTCGATGCCCACCGGCAGATAGGTGGCGTCGGTGTCGACGGCGTTGGACGCGCCCGCGAACAGCCGGGCGAGACCGACCACTTGCAGGCAGGCGTCCAGCACGGCGGGATGCAGTGCGAACGGGGTGGCGTCGGAACTTGCGTCGAGCGGCAGGCGGATTTCGGCCAGCGCTTCGCCCGCGAGCGAGGGGCTGGTCCAGGCCCGGCCGATGCCGCGGAAAGCGGGTCCATAGTGCAGGCCTTCGCGGTGAAAGTTGTCATAAACGGCGCCAATGTCGTGGCTTTCAGTGAAGCGCTCGCGCCAGGTTTGCGAGGCTGTCCGCCAAGTGACGGTGTGTGTGTCCGGCAGGTTGGCGAAACTGCCGCGGGCATGTCGTTGCCAGGTGTCGGGCTTGCCAGTGTCTGAAGCGTGAATCTCGAATGGGATGCGGCCCTGGTCAGCCGACAATGCCGTGAGCTGAACTTGAGCGGCGGTATTTTCCGGGGGTAGAAACGGCCGCTCGAAGGAGAGATCGTGCAAGGCGCGCGGTCCCGCGCCGACCAAGTCGGCGCAGGCGGCGAGCGCCTGTTCCACATAACCGGTGGCGGGAAAAACGGGGATCTGGTTGACGCGGTGATCGCTCAGCCAAGTGGGTTGTTGGGCGCCGATCTCGGCGAGGAACACCGCGCGGTCACGGGCAATCGGCAGGCGCCGGCCCAGCAGCGCATGCGAGGCGGGACCCAGGGCGTTCCCTCTGTTTTCACGCAACCAGAAACGTTTGCGGTCGAAGGGATAGGTGGGAAGCCGCACCTTGCGGCCGCCGCGATGGTCGTGGAATGCGCGCCAATCGATGCCCGCCCCGCGCGTGTAGAGTGTGCCCAGGCAGCGGTAGAGTTGCACCGGGGTGGGATTGCGGCGCGACTGCGAGGACAGCCAGAGCCGGTTGTCCTCGGCGGCTTCCGTATGGCCGAGCGCCAAGGTGGTCAGCGTGGCATGAGGGCCGATTTCGATGACCACGTCCACATCGGAGGCCAGCAATTGCGACAGGGCCGATTCAAAAAGTACGGCCTCCCTGGCATGGCGACGCCAGTAACCGGAATCCGGCGCATGGCCCTCGGTGAAGACCGTACCGGTCAGGTTGGAGTAGTACATGCAGCGGTGATCGCGTCCGGGGCGCACGGCGTACTCACCGGCGGCCGCTTCAAATTCGTCCAGCATCGGCTCCATCAGGGACGAATGGAAGGCGTGGGAGACCTTGAGAGCACGTGCTTCCACGCCCTTTGCCCGAAACACTTCGGCCACGCGCGCCACGCTGTCCCTCGGCCCCGAAATCACGATGCGGCGCGGGCCGTTGACGGCAGCCACGGCCACCTCCGGATAGGCGCCCAGTTCGCGGCGCACCTGGTCCAGCTCGGCACCGATGGAACACATGCTGCCGTTTTGGGGAAGTTCCTGCATCAAGCGGCCGCGCACGGCAATCAGGTTCAAGGCATCCATGGGTTGCATGGCGCCGGCCGCCACCGCCGCCGCGAACTCGCCCACACTGTGACCCAAAACGGCCTTGGGGCGAATGCCCCAGCTCTCCCAGAGACGTGTCAGCGCATACTCAAACGCGAACAATGCCGGTTGCGCATAACGCGTCTGGTGGATCAATGGGGCAGGCTGGTTGATCGCATCATCCTCCTCGGAAAACATGACGCGGGTCAAGGAGTGGGGCAACGCATCGCCCAGCGCGGCCTCGCAGGCGTCCACCGCTTGCCGAAAGCAGGGTTCCGCCTCGTAAAGCTGTTTGCCCATGCCCGGGTATTGAGAACCCTGGCCGGGATAGAGGAACGCAATGCGGGGTCCGTCACCCTCTCCGGGCGTGCCGCACGACAAGGAGTCGTGGGTGCCGCCCGCCGCCAGAATCTCCAGGGTGGCGCACATCTGCTCGTGGTCGAAGCAGGCCGAGGCGGCACGATGCTCAAAATGCGTTCGGCCGACCGCGGCGGTAAAACAGATATCGTTCAAGCTGACGGAGGGGTTTTGACGCAAGTGGTGGAGAAAACGGGTTGCGGTCTGGGCGAGAGCATGTTGGCTTCTCGCGGAAAGGCACAAGATGCCGGCATCGTGAGTCGACGGATCTTCGAACACAAATTCCTCCAGTCAGGGGGGGGGCGAATGAGCCGATTAGTGTAGCACCATAGCGAGAGGAAAATCGTCGATTTATATAACATTGAAACGAGAGAAAAATGAGAGCCAGTCGATGTTCGAAACAAGCGGCGATTCACGTATTTCCGAATCCTTCATCAGCGCCGGAAAATGCACCAAAAGGCTCGAACCGTGATGCTCGCCTACCGCCGAGGCCCCCGTGCAATCCCGGGAGATCTCCAGGCTCCCCGACGGCCAGAACGGGTTTTTCATATTTTCCCGGCGGTCGTTGCGTCCTCTCTTCAGAAGCAAAATTGCTCGGAGTCCCCGAATGCCGAGAGATTTGCCATGCCCGGTAGGTTGGCCGGCCCGGCCGACACTTCGAAGCGACTCAGGCTTCGCAAGCTCAAGTGGTAAAAGAGCGAAGCGGATAAGTCGGTCTTCGAGATCTCTCGATTTTCGATTTCGATCTTTGCCAAGTCTCTTCGATTGGTTGAGCAGGGCCGGTAAGGCAAGCTGCTCAACCTACAGGCGTTACGTCTCTTACCCGCATACGGGCTCTCCTATTTGGCTCGCCTTGTGTTGTTTCTTTCTCAAAATCGAGCGGGTTTGCCCGCTGGTGCGCGGCTCTCTTGAAACGAAACCGTTCGGAGCGCCCGAATGCCGAGAGATTCGTCGTGCCAGGTAGGTTGGCCGGCCCGGCCGACACTTCGAAGCGACTCAGGCTTCGCAAGCTCAAGTGGTAAAAGAGCGAAGCGGATAAGTCGGTCCTCGAGATCTCTCGATGTTCGATTTCGATCTTTGCCAAGTCTCTTCGATTGGTGGAGCAGGGCCGGTAAGGCAAGCCTCTCAACCTACAGGCGTTACGTCTCTTACCCGCATACGGGCTCTCCGATTTGGCTCGCTTTGTGTTGTTTCTTTCTCGAAATCGAGCGGGTTTGCCCGCTGGTCCGCGGCTCTCTTGAAACGAATCCGTTCGAAGCGCCCGAATGCCGAGAGATTTGCCATGCCCGGTAGGGCATCAGGGGCGGAAAGCCCGCCGGCTGAAATTGTCGAAGTAACCCATGCGAGGAGTTACAACCTATATTAATGTGCGGCGGGCACGGCCGGCGTCCTGGGTGCGAAAAAGAACATCGCCGCCAAAACCGGGCCGGGCCCACCCAGTTTGGCCTTGGCGCCTCGGAAGTCGAACGCTAAGATACCCTCATTTCCACCTGCCCGATCCCCACTCGGATCCGCCAAAGCCGACCCGTCACCGAAACGCGGCGGCCAATCAAACAAAGGCGCTAGGAGCACATACATGAAAGGCATCGTTCTGGCCGGCGGTTCGGGAACGCGCTTGTTCCCGATCACCATGGGCATCAGTAAGCAACTCATGCCCATCTACAACAAGCCCATGATCTATTACCCGATTTCCGTGTTGATGTTGGCCAACATCCGCGAGATTTTGATCATCACCACTCCCGAGGACAGCGCCAGTTTTCGCCGCCTGCTCGGAGACGGCAGCCAATTCGGCGTCCGCTTCGAGTTCGCCGTGCAACCGGAGCCCAAGGGCCTGGCCCAGGCCTTCACCATCGGCCGCGATTTCATCGGCGACGATTCGGTCTGCCTGATCCTGGGGGACAACATCTTCTACGGGCAGAACCTGCGAGCCGATTTGACCGAGGCCGGGGAACGGCAAGAGGGCGCCACCATCTTCGCCTATTGGGTCAAGGACCCCGAACGCTACGGCGTCGTGTCCTTCGACGACGCGGGCCGCGCCACCAAGATCGTGGAAAAACCCCAGGAGCCCGAATCACCCTACGCGGTGCCGGGCCTGTACTTCTACGACAACTCGGTTTGCGAGATCGCCGCCAACCTCGAACCCTCGGCTCGCGGCGAGCTGGAGATCACGGACGTCAACCAGACCTACCTGAATCGCGGCCAACTGCACGTGCAAAAGCTGGGTCGCGGCCTGGCCTGGCTGGACACGGGCACCTTCGAGTCCCTGTCCCAGGCCAGCAACTACATTCAGGCCATCGAAGAACGCCAAGGCCTGAAGGTCGCCTGTCTGGAGGAAATCGCCTATTTCCGCGGCTGGATCAGTCGCGACGAGCTGTCCCAACGCGCGCAATTGATGGCCAAGAACAGCTACGGCCAATACCTGGAGTCACTGCTCCACATGAAACTCGATTGAGGGAAACACCCACAAAAAAAGGATGCCTCGGGCATCCTTTTTTTGTGAATTCGTTGTCGATCCCACGGGGTGAACGTCCCGTGGACCTGTCGCATTCAAATCGGTCGATTTCGTCGCTGGCGAAACCCCGGCGCTAAAAGTCAGCGCACTTCTTTGTGGACGGTGTGACGTCTCAGAAAGGGGTTGTACTTCTTGATTTCAAGACGAGAAGGGGTGTTGCGACGGCTTTTGCTGGTGGAATAGCGAGAAGGGGTCAAACCCTGTTTGCGTGCTTCGGTGCATTCCACGATGATATTGATGCGATTACCTTTTTTTGCTTTTGCCACGACTCGGTTCCTTCTGATCGCTCCGGGGAGCGATGCTCGGTAATAATCGTTGATCCCAAAATGGGCACACGTCGGCACGTAGCCGCGAAACGCCATCTTACATGGTAGCCGGAGCCCATTGCAAGCCGAAAAAAACGCGCGGCCGCGATTCGCCACTTCCGGCCAAAGCCAAGCGGTGGCTCAAGCCGATTCCACGCGCACCGATACCAAATAACAGTGGCACCCTCTTCATGTGGACCCGATCTTTACGGGATCTCGTCCCAGGCAGCGCTCGCGCTGAACGTACATTCGGTTTACACTAGAGTGAACCAAGACTCACCAAAATCCAGATCCTAGGTAGCGTCAAATCCCCTCTTCCGGTTCCGGGCTCGCCGGGTTCTTTGTGTTCCTGACGGCGTCTTCGGTGATCCGCAAGGAGCGAAGGACCATGAAACGCATTTTGATCGTGGATGATAACGAAAGCATTCACAAGGACTTCAAGAAAGTCCTACAGGGAAATCCCGCCGACAAATTGCGCGACGTGGAGTTGGCGCTGTTCGGAGACGAGGAACAGGCGACCTCGCCTTTCGACGAGGCCCAATACGACATTGGGGACGCCTACCAGGGTGAGGAAGCGATCGACATGGTGGACCGAGCCGCCGCCGAGGGAAGACCCTACGCGCTGGTCTTCATGGATGTGCGCATGCCGCCCGGGATCGACGGCATCGTCGCGGTCGCGGAAATCTGGAAACGCCACCCCGAAACGGAAATGGTCATCTGTACCGCCCATTCCGATTATTCCTGGGGGGAAATGCTCAGCGAGATCGGCATCACGGACAAACTGCAGTTCATCCGCAAGCCGTTCGACATGGTCAGCATCCAGCAACTGGCGCTTTCTCTGACGAAAAAATGGGAACTGACGCAACAGACCAAGGCAACCATCAAGGAGTTGGAACACGAAATCGGCCAGCGGCAAAATGCGGAACACGAGTTGCGTAAGCTCAACGACGAGTTGGAATCGCGCATCGAGGCCCGCACCGCCGAATTGAGCCAAACCAACGCGGAACTGAAAAACGCGCTGAACAGTTTGCGCGAGGCCCAAGCCCATTTGGTCGCCTCCGAAAAGATGGCGGCGCTGGGCGGGCTGGTGGCCGGCATCGCCCACGAGATCAACACGCCGGTGGGCATCGGCGTCACCGCGGCCTCGCACCTGGTCCAGAAGACGCGGCACCTGCAACAGCTCTACCGCGACCACGCCATGAAGAAATCGGACCTGGACAACTACCTCAGTACCTCGTCCGAGGCGACCCAGATGATTCTCTCCAACCTGGACCGCGCCAGCGAGTTGATCCACAGTTTCAAACAGGTCGCCGTGGATCAATCCAGCGAAGAGCGCCGTCGCTTCCGGGTCTGCTCCTACATCCACGAAGTGCTGTTGAGCCTGCGCCCCAAACTCAAGAAAACAAAACACAAGATTAGGGTCACCTGTCCCGAGGATTGCGAGTTGGACAGCTTTCCCGGTGCCTTCGGTCAGATCGTCAGCAACCTGGTCATGAATTCGCTGATCCACGCATTCGAAGACGACAGCTCGGGTGAGATCGAGATCGAGGTCAGGGAGGAACCGGATCACCTGCTGTTGGTGTATCGCGACAACGGCAAAGGTATCTCGGCGGACCATCGCAAGAAGATTTTCGATCCCTTTTTCACGACCCGACGCGGCGACGGCGGCTCCGGCCTGGGACTGCACATCGTCTACAACATCGCCACCCAAACCCTGGGCGGCAATATCGGTTGTGAAAGTGTTCTGGGCGACCATACGTTATTTAAGTTGAACATTCCCAAGAAGCCCCGAAACGGAGGTTCTCATGACCAGTCCTGAATCCAGGGAACAGGATGACGAGCTCTTCTTCGCCGAAGAAGAGAAAGCATCCGACAAGCCATCCGATATCAAGGAGCCGTGGAAGGTCCTGATCGTCGACGACGAGGAAGAGGTCCACCGCGTCACCCGGATGGTTTTGCAGGGGTTCAGATTCGACGGCCGCGGCCTGGAGTTCCACGACGCCTACAGCGCCGGCGAGGCCCGAAACTACCTGGAGAACGAAGAGGACCTGGCCCTCGTCCTGCTCGACGTGGTCATGGAGAGCGACGATGCGGGCCTGCAACTGGTCCGGTACATTCGGGACACGCTCAACAACAACTTTCTGCGAATCGTGCTGCGCACCGGCCAACCGGGCCAGGCGCCCGAGGATCGCGTCATCGTGGAATACGATATCAACGACTACAAGGCGAAAACCGAGCTGACCGCCACCAAGCTGATGACGACCGTCATTTCGGCGCTGCGCTCCTACCGCGACATCATGATCATCGAGCACAACAAGCGCGGGCTGCGCAAGGTGATCGACGCCTCGCCCACCATCTTTCGCATCCAGTCGCTCCACAATTTCACCAGCGGTGTGCTGGAACAACTGTCTAGCCTGTTGAGCCTGGGCCGGAACACGATGTTCTGCGAGGGCTTCACCGCCGCGCATCGCAAGGGCGACCTGCGCATCACCGCGGCCACGGGCGACTACGAGGTGTTGATCGACAAACGGGTTTCCGAGGTGGCGCCGCGCGATGTACGCAACCTGCTCCTGGAAGCCCTGGCAAAGAAGGCGAACATCATTCGAGACAGCCACTACGTGGGCTATCTGCCCGGCCGCTCGGGCCAGGATTACGTGATCTACGTTCACGGATGGCAAGACCTCAAATCCTGGGACCGCGACCTGGTCAACCTCTTTTTCACCAATGTCTCGGTCGCCCACGACAACATCATGCTCAACATTGAGATCGAGGAGACCCAGAGCGAGGTGATCTACACGCTGGGCGAGATCGCCGAGGCCCGCTCCCAGGAAACCGGCAATCACGTGCGTCGTGTGGCCAAGTACTCGGAGTTGACCGCCAAGCTCTTCGGACTGTCGCCTTTCGAGTCGAAAATCCTGCGTCTGGCCTCGCCGATGCACGACGTGGGCAAGCTCGCGATTCCCGATCGCATCCTCAACAAGCCGGGACGCCTGACCCCGGAAGAGTGGGAAATCATGAAGACCCACGCCGGTTTGGGTCAGGAGATGTTGCAGCATTCCACCCGTCCCCTGATGCGGGCGGCGGCGATCGTGGCCGGCCAACATCACGAAAAGTGGGACGGGAGCGGCTACCCGCTCGGCCTCAAGGGCGAGCAGATCCACATCTACGGCCGAATCACGGCCTGCGCGGACGTCTTCGACGCCCTGAGCGTGCGCCGCGTGTATAAGGAAGCCTGGCCCATCAAACGCGTCATGACCTACTTCAAGGAACAAAGTGGAAGTCATTTCGATCCCCGCCTGGTGACGCTCATGGAGGACAACCTCAGCCAGTTCATGGAGATTCGGAAGCAGTACACCGAACCCTGGGAACGCGGCGAATTGTGAGTCGGCTTACATTTCGAGGATCCCGATTCTCCATCGAGAACAGGGACATTTTTGCGTCAGATCCGCTGGCTACCAACCGTCTATGAACCACCCGCGACAGGTCGTCCCCAGGAAGCGACGCGGCGAACGCCGCGGCCTGGTACAGCACTTGCTTCAGTCGACGCCCGCCACTCATTTTTTACAGTTGCGAGGTAGGAACATGGTTGTGTTTACACCACTTACGAAGCGCCCCCGTTGGCTTGCCATCTTCGTGACCGCCCTGGTAGCGGCCTTCATTCCCACGACCGCAGAAGAGAACCAAAAGCAGCAACCCCTCACCCTCACCTACCCCCGAGCCCAGCATTCGCCCACGCGCAGCGCCAAACCTCCCGAGCCGGATCCCGCACCAGGCTCCCTTCTGATCGAACAAAAAAAAGTGCCGCCCCCTTCGCGCGTCGTCCGTCATGTGGACCGCGTCGTCCGCCAACATCTTCCGCGACGGATTCCCCGTGGCTGGGCCCAGCAGGCCGAAGAGGCCGCGGCCTGGACCGCCGACAGATTGGCAGCCACCTGGGGATTCCGGGGCGCCTATCAGTGGGGCTTTCACGAGGCGATTCACGCCATCCGCCAACAGGGCGGCCACGAATTTAGAGCCGAGTTCAACGCCGGTCGCCGCGAAGGCCGACGCAATCGGCAAATCCAGCAGCAAGGCCGCCGCGTGGGCCGCGAAGACGCGACCGCCCTCGCACGAGACATGGCGAACCAGGCCATTCTCGAGGAATTCACGGACCTCGAACGCCGCCCGTTGCGTTCCCCGATCGTGCCGCACCCCACGACCCCGGATTACCGCGGTTCGGCCCATTTCGCCGCACCGCCCCAGCTCGAAACGATCGCAGCCGAGTTGGGTCCCTCCGATTTTGGGTTGCCCGTGGACGAGACCCGTTGGCCCGACGGGCAGGCCGACCCCTTGCCGCTGTTTCAATCCACGCCGGGGCACGGACCCCGCGATCGCAACACCATCAAGCCCGCCAAGGCCTTCGATTACTGGTGCCGTCTGCCCCAAGGCCGCAAGACCTGGCGCGACCTTCCCAAGCAGGCACGACGCGAATTTCGTTCGATTTTCGAAGCCCACTTCCCCACCGAGCTGGAAAAGAAATGGAATCCCGCGCGTCGCAACGGGTACCGCTCCGGCTGGCACGAAGGCTGGGTCTACGCGGACCGCATCTACAGCGAACTCCACTTCCGCGAGGGATTCCATGCGGGTAGCCAGGAAGCGTGGAGCCAAAGCGCCGGGCGCGCCTTCAACCGTTCGTTCCCGCGGGCCTATCTGGGCCAGTACGATGCCCTGTTCGACGAGTGGTACTTCAATCCCAAACCCCAGATTCAGGAAGTTCACCTGAGCGACAAGAACGGCGACGGGGTTTTCGAACCCGGCGAAGCCTTCAAGATCACGGCAAAGATCGCCAATTTCGGCGGGCGCGAGGGCCGCTTCGGATTGGATTTCCAGAGTGAAGCCATGGAACGCATGCTGCGCCGTCCGTTGGTATTGCCGAACCGCGAGGTGTCCCTCGTGGAAGTGGGCAGAGGCCGCATCCGACCTTCGTTCCCCGCCAAGACCACCGCGGTGTTCAATCTCGATCTGGGCAGCACCTCGTTTCATGTACAGCAACTGATCGCCTACCCCTTGCAGTGGGGCAACACCGTGGAAATCCTCGACCGCGACAATATCGACGGCCGCATTTCCCTGGCCATGACGCTGACCAACATCAGCGATCGCAGGGTCGGCAAGATCAACGTCCGCTTCGGTGACGATCAACGCCAGGTTCGGCGCATGAACCCGGGTGAGCAGCGCCGCCTGCACTTCGAGACCCGGAATCTGGATCCCCTCGCCTTGATGGCCGGAGAGGTGCGCCTGGATTATGCCGCCTACGTCGGCAACGAACGCCATGACAGCGGCATCTACACGCCGGTTTCCATCGCCGCGGACCTGTCCAGTCGGGACCTGTTGATCTACATGCTGGACCTGGCCCGCGATCCCGCCGCCTTTCCCCACGCCAACCGCCAGATCCGCCAAGTCCAGCAATTGATGCTGACGCGGTTACGGGCGGACTGGAAAGCGGCGATCCGCCAACGCGGCAACCCCTACAAACACGACCGTCGCAACGGTGATCGCACGACGGCCCTCGGCGACTTGGTGGCCACCTACAAGGCCCATCGCCACGAGATGCGCCGCCCGCACGTGTTCACCGAATTGACGCCTTCCCTGGAACGCCTCGCCCGGGAATTGCCCGGCACCCACCCCTTCCTGCGCAAGCAGTTCCGCGGACTGGTTCGCGAACTCGGTTGATCCCGAGGGGCAGACGCGCGGCGCGGAAGCGTCGGCTTGACGGATTTCACGGGTTTGTCAAAGGTTCTCGAACTCGTTTCGGGATGGGCTCTTTTCCATAAATGATTCATAATGTAGGTGAAGCGACCAGACAACCCGTACCCGTCAAAGCGCGTAGAATTGCACGCCTAAGTGCCGCGCGTCTAACGATTTGCATCGCCCCACAGGAGAACACCATGACCGGCTCGCCTCGCGCGCTTCAGTTCGCGCGCTTTTTGGCTCTCGCCCTTTTGCTCGTCGCCCTCGGCTGCGACAAACCCCGCTCGTCGGCTTCGGCGGACGACCACTCCTTGGATGTCGATTCCCTGCTGGAGAATTACCCCCAGGGAACCCTTTCCCGTACCGGGCCCATCACCTTCGTTTTCAAGAACCCGCCCGTCGGGAGCCACATGGTCGGCAAGACCCTGGATCAAAACCCCGTCAGTCTGGTCCCCGAAGTTCGCGGCACCGCGCAGTGGCGCGACACCAAAACGCTCGTCTTTCAACCGGATGGCCTGCTGGCGCCGGGCCAGAGTTACACCGCCGTCCTTCATCTGGGCCAGATTCTCGGCGACGTTTCCGCCGACAGCAAAGCGAATCTCACCTTCCAGACCCCGCGCCGAGCCTTCGATCTGCAGCTCGGCGAGCCCCGCGCCCAAACCGAAAGCGACATGAAATGGCAAACCGTGGAAGGGGTGCTGACCACGGCCGATCACGAGGACGGCAAGGCGATCGAGCCTCTCGTTCGCGCGGAGCACGACGGCATTCGCCTCGAACTGAGCTGGTCCCACTCCCCCGACGGCCGCCTTCATCGCTTCCGGGTGGACAACATCGAGCGCAAGGCCCGACCAGGCACATTGCGCGTTTTCTGGGACACGACCCGCATCGGCGGCAGCCTGAAGGGCTCCCAGGACATCGCCATCTCCCCCATCAACCAATTCCAGTTTCTCACCGCCGTGGCCAAGGACGAGGGGGAACAACACCTGTTGCTCACCTTCTCCGACCCGCTCCGTGCCGATCAGGATCTGACCGGCTTGATCCACGCTCGCGGCCACGAATGGCGCCTGGTTGTCGAGAGCAACCAGATTCGCGCCTATCCCAATCGCCGCTTGACCGGGGAAGTCACCGTCATCATCGAGCCCGGCATCCGCAATATCGTCGGTGGTGCCTTGACGCGACGTCACGAGCGCAAAATCGTCTTCGAGGAAGTCAAGCCCCAACTGCGCCTGGACTCCAGCGGCGTGGTGGTTCCCAGCGACTCGAAAGTGCCCTTCCCCTTCGAAGCCGTCAACGTGAAAGCCGTCGACGTCTGGGTGGTGAAGGTCCCCGAAAACAACATTTCTCAGTTTCTTCAGGTCAACGATCTCACCCAGTGGCGCGAGTTGCACCGCGTCGGAATCGAAGTCCTGCGCCAAAAGGTCAGCTTGGAAGGGGATCCGAATCTGGACCTGAAACGCTGGAACCACCACGTGCTCGACCTGACCGACCTGGTCAAGGTCGAGCCGGGGGCCCTCTACCGGGTGACGCTTGGATTCCGCAAATCCTATTCGCTCTACGGCTGCGGCCAGACGGACGAGCAGGAAGACGCACCGGAGACCCTGGGAAGCCTCACGCCCGAGGCGGAGGCCTCCTACTGGAATTACTACAACGACTATTCGGAATACAACTACCGGTTCCGCAACGACGCTTGCCACCGTTCCTACTACAACGCGGGCCGCAACGTGGCGCGCAACCTGTTGGCGTCCAACCTCGGCCTGATCGCCAAGCGCGACGCCTCTTCGGGTTTGCTGGTCGTGGCGACGGATCTCAACAGCGCCGCCCCCGTGGGCAACGTATCGATCGAGGTCCTCGACTACCAGCAACAGCCGATCGCCTCGGCCCAAACCGGTAAGGACGGGTTCGTCCGTTTCGAGAGTGCCGAAAAAGCGTTTCTTGTGTTGGCCAAGCGCGGTACCGAACGCGGCTACCTGACCCTGCAGGACGGCTACGCCCTTTCCACCAGCCGTTTCGACGTAGGCGGCACATACCTCCAAAAGGGACTGCAGGGATTCATGTATGGCGAACGCGGCGTCTGGCGTCCGGGAGATCCCATCCATCTGACGCTGGTGCTCAAGGACAGCGAGGGCAGCTTGCCGGCAGATCACCCGGTGACCCTGGAGCTGACCGACCCCAGCGACCAGGTCGTGCAACGCATCGTGCGGCGTCAAGGGCTGAACGGCTTCTACAGTTTCACCCTGCAGTTGGACGAGAAGGCGCCCACCGGTCCCTATCGCGCCACCGCCATGGTGGGCGGGGCCCGCTTCAGCAAACCGCTGCGCGTAGAGACCGTGCTGCCAAACCGGCTGAAAATCAACCTGGACCTGAACAAGGAGTACCTCGCCGCCGAAGACAGGGACACCAAGGCCAACCTGGAGGTCACCTGGTTGCACGGCGCGGTGGCCGGCAACTTGAAAACCGAGGCCACGGTCACCCTGACCCCCGTCACCACCAAATTCACCGGTTACCAGGGATTCAGCTTCGACGATCCCAGCCGGTTCTACAGCTCCGAAGCCAAACCGCTGTTCGAAGGCAAGCTGGACGCAAAAGGCAAGGCCGAACTGCCGGTTCAACTCGAAGTCAACGGCCAGGCACCGGGCAACATGCGTGCATCGATCACCTGCCGGGTGTTCGAGCCCAGCGGCGCCTTCTCGATCGACAATTTCTCGATGCCCTTCCATCCCTATAAAACCTATGTAGGCCTCAAACCACCCAAGGGCGACAAGGATCGCGGCATGTTGCTGACCGACAAGGACCACCCGATCCAGATCGTCACGGTCGACCGCGAAGGGAAACCGGTTTCGCGCAAGGGCGTGAAGGTGTCGCTCTACAAGATCTCCTGGCAGTGGTGGTGGGCTCAGGACGCCAACCGCATCGACCGCTACAACGCCAGCCAGCTCACCAATCCGATTGCATCCGGGTTCGTGGATACGGTGAACGGTGAAGGGACCTGGCAACTGCGGGTCGACTACCCCGAATGGGGCCGCTACCTGATTCGCGTCGAGGAACCCGGTGGCCACGCCGCCGGCCGCATCGTCTACATCGACTGGCCCGGTTGGGCCGGACGACCCCAGGGCGAAGGCGCCTCTTCAGCGGCGATGCTGACCTTCAGCGCCGACAAGTCCGCCTACAAGGTGGGCGATACGGTGCGCCTCTCGATTCCCACCGCCCACGCCGGCCGCATGCTCATCAGTCTGGAGAGTGGCACGCGGGTCCTGCAGAGTCACTGGGTCGTCGGCCAGGCCGGCATGACCCAATTCGAGTTCGAGGCGACCGCCGCCATGGCACCCAACATCTACGCCCATGTCAGCCTGCTCCAGCCTCACGGCCAAACGGCCAACGATCTACCGATTCGCATGTACGGCGTGATCCCCATCCCGGTCGAAGATCCCGAGACCCGTTTGGCGCCGCGCCTCGAGATGGCCGACGTACTGGAGCCCGAAAGCGAGGTGGTGGTGCGCGTCGCCGAGGAACGGGGTCGCCCCATGACCTACACGCTGGCCATGGTCGACGAGGGCTTGCTCGACCTGACCCGTTTCAAGACGCCGGATCCCTGGAAGGCCTTTTTCGCACGCCAGGCACTCAACGTGTTGACGTTTGACATGTTCCGCAGCGTGCTGGGCGCCCAGACCGCACCGTTCGGTCGGTTGCTCGCGGTCGGCGGCGACGGAACGGGCAGTTCTCGCGACGACGCCAAACTCAATCGCTTCCGGCCCGTGGTTCACTTCCTCGGCCCGTTCCAACTGAAGGCCGGCGCCAGCCAAGAGCACCGTCTGGAGATGCCCAACTACGTGGGCTCGGTGCGTACCATGGTGGTGGCGGGCGATGGCAAAGCCTACGGAAGCACCGAAAAAACGACGCCAGTTCGCAAACCGCTGATGCTGCTGGGCACGGCGCCGCGCGTGCTGGGACCCGAGGAGTCGATGTCGTTCCCGGTTTCGGTCTTCGCCATGGAGCCGGAAGTCAAAGAGGTGACCGTCACCCTGGAAACCAACGGCCTGTTGGAAGCCACCGAGGCCCGGAGCCAGACCGTGCATTTCGACGAGCCGGGCGAGAAAACGATTCGCTTCCCGGTGAGGGTCCAGGCCGCGGTGGGTGAGGCCGGCCTTCGGGCCACGGCAGTGAGCGGCAGCCACCGCGCCGAATACGCGGTAGACCTCCCGGTTCGCAACGCCAACCCGGAACTCGTCAATGTCACCGAGGAAATGCTGGAAGCCGGTCAGAGCTTCAGTTTCCAGTACGAGCCCGTGGGTATGAAGGGCACCAACAGCGGCGCGCTGGAGGTTTCCTCGAGCCTGCCGCTGAACTTGGCTTCGCGCCTGAATTACCTGATCCGATACCCACACGGCTGTGTGGAGCAGACCACCTCCGCCGCCTTCCCCCAACTCTACCTCTCGAGCCTGATGGAATTGGAGAAGTCGGAAAAGGAGCAGATCGAACACCACATTCGCGCTGCCATCGTGCGGCTCGGCTCCTTCCAACGGGCCGACGGCGGCCTGCTCTACTGGCCCGGCAATTCGGATGCGGATACCTGGGGTACCAGTTACGCGGGTCACTTCATGTTGGAGGCCCGCCGTCTGGGATTTCAGTTACCCACGAATTTCGTCGCCAAATGGACGAGCTTCCAGAGTAACCGCGCTCAAATCTGGAACGGCGACAATCAGGCGGAGGAGCTGACCCAGGCCTACCGGCTCTACACCCTTGCCCTGGCCGGTCAACCGGAATTGGGCCCGATGAACCGCCTGCGCGAATCGAAGATCGACAACCACACGGCCCGATGGCTGCTGGCCGGCGCCTATCACCTGGCAGGACGACCGGAAGCCGCCCAACGGCTCGGCGTCGCCCGGCCGCGGCTGACCAGCAACCCCTCCGTGGAGGAACGAACCTACGGCTCCGCCACCCGCGACCGGGCCATGATTCTCGAGGCCCGAATCGCCATGGGCCAGCGTGCCGAAGTGGTCGAGGACGCGCGCACCCTGTCGGACACCCTCAATTCCGATGACTGGCTGGGCACCCACAGTTGTGCCTACGCCCTGCTGGCGCTGGCCAAGTTCGCCGACAACAGCGAAGGCCTGAATTACGCCGTGACCCTGGGCCAGGATGCCCGTCACAAGGTGAGCAGCGCCAAGTCCATCGATCAAATCCCTCTGGCTCCCGACGATCAGCGCCAAAAGAGCCTGGAACTGGTCAACGAGGGATCCGGTCCCCTGTTCGTCAAGACAGTGCTGCGCGGTGTGCCCGCCGCGGGCGAGGACTACGACGCTTCCTCCAACCTGAAACTGCAGGTACGCTACCTGGGCTTGGACGGTAAGGAGCTGAATCCAGAGAGGATTCGCCAGGGCGAAACCTTCTACGCCGAAGCGACTGTCATCCATCCCGGCAATCGCCGGCGCGCATACAAAAACCTGGTACTGTCCCAGGTGTTTCCCTCCGGTTGGGAAATCCACAACGAGCGACTGGCGGCACCCGACGGCGAGAAAAACAAAGCCGCGGTGCCCACCTATCGCGACATTCGCGACGATCGGGTGTACAGCTACTTCGATCTCAAAATCGGCGAACGCAAGACGTTTCGCGTGATGGTGAACGCGGCCTACGAAGGACGGTTCTACCTACCCGCGGTCTCTGCCGAAGCCATGTACGACGACACCATCAACGCACGCCGCCGCGGCACCTGGGTCACCATCGAGCGTTGACCACTGCGCCTGGGCGGCTCCGACCACCAAAAAGAAAAGGCCTGGAACCAGCCGGTTCCAGGCCCTTCTCTATGGTCGGGTGGAGTTGTGAAAAGACCATAATCGTGACGCGATGCGGGCATGAAGACAGGGATCCCCCCCGGGCTCACCTCGTCGTCCCGTCTCTCGTGTGATTTCGTTCGCGGCGACCGGGGCAACGCCCTCTCAGTCGGTCCCTTGCGACCACTTCACTTCGTCGTCGTATGCTCCGCGCGCAGAATTTCTTCCAAATTCGCCAGGCGTCTGTTCAACTCGGCCGATCGCTGTTGAAGCGCCTCGTACCCATCCTGATCCAGGGGAGGCCCCTGTGGACGGGGTTTTTTTTCCCGCTTTTTGCGAGAGTGATCCAGTGGGCCGTAGCGGGCCTCCAGATAAAGCTTGGCAAGCTTGTACACAAAGACCGTGGCAATGACCGCTAAAACAATAATAAAAGGAAAAATCTCTCCCGGATGCATACGAGCTACCTCTCCAATAAAATGCCACCACACGCCGAATCCGCGTGTTGGTTATTGACGTTCCGCCGAAGGGCCGGCCCCTTCGGGCCCACTTCGCCACTTAATGGTTTGGGTCGATTCGGATGCGCGGTCCGACATGGCGACTTCATCCGAATGCGGCTGGTTTGGATTGGTTTCCCCGGAAAGCACCACCGACTCCAAGGAATGCCCGATACCGGGGCCCCAAAGCGAAAACAGGATCGCGAAGGGCACCATCAGCACGGCCAGCAATGTCAGTGTCAACACGAAGAGCCACATGTGGATGCTCCATACATTATACAAGGGAAGGTTGCGGTTAGGCATCCGATACCCCTTCGGATGCACGAGATTCTCGAGAAGGGTGGGGACTCGCGATCCGGCCGGAACGGCCGAACCGGATCGCCAACAACACTCAGGCTTTCTCTATCGGCTTACGTTTCTTCAACTTGGCGAGCTCTTCCTCGACCTCGCCCGACTGTTCCAGCTCGGCGAATTTTTGTTCCAGGCTGCTGTTGTTCTGCGCGAATCCCTGGACCTCGTTTTCGGCTTCCAGGCGATCCATCTGGCGATTGAAGGCCTCGAAGCGGGCGTAGGCGTCGCGGGTGTTGAAATAGGAATCGGCGCGTTGGCGATGATGCAGCCGCTTGCGCTTGGCTTCCAGTTCGCGTTGGCGGGCAAAGGCACTTTGGAGCTGGGATTCCAGTCGTTCGATATCCGACTGGTATTGGCGCACCATTTCTTCCAAGCCACTCAATCGCTGGGCGACTTCCTTGGCTTGGCGGCGGTACATCAACTTTTGCTCCAAAGCGTCGCGGGCCAGATCGTCGCGGCCCTTGGAAACGGCCAATTCGGCCTTGGCCTCCCAATTGGCCTCTTTCTCTCGGAGCGAATCCAAACCGCGAACCACGCGAATTCGCTCGGCAATCACTTCCGCCGCGGAAGACTTGATCTCGGTCAAGGTGTCTTCCATTTCGTTGATCATGAGCTTGACCATTTTGTTGGGATCTTCGGCTTTGTCCAACATCGCGTTGATGTTGGCATTGATGATTTCGCCCAAGCGCGAAAAGATTCCCATAAAAGGCCTCCTGTCGAAGCGGGATGTGGGACCACCGAGCAAGTAGCTCGCCAGCCCGAACTTTCTTTATAACACTAACAAATCAAACACTTTAAACGAGAACGCAGATTTCGAGGGCTTTTTGTGTGCCATGGCGGATACGCCCAAAACATGCAGTTCAGCCCAAGTCATGGCGAATCTCGCCAAACCGAACTTTGACAATCGGGACATCCATCCCGATCATCCAAGAACGTATCCAGGAGGATCCCGCATACAAAGAGAGGCGTCGTCGCTGTAGGATGGCCGGCCCGGCCGACAAATCGGAGCGATTCGGGCTAAGGATTCTCGATCAATCTAAGAGCGAAGCGCTCCATATCGGCAGTATCGCGTACATCGAAGTACGCAGGACGGCAGTATCCGAAATTCGCGCAAGTGGATTCAGACCTGTTGGTGGTTCTCTGTTGAGCCGATTTTGATGCTCCGGCAAACGCAAGCCGCCGACATGGTAGCTGCGCGCTTGCGTCGGTTGAGAACGCGCGACTCTGATCGCTTCGATGTGTCGGTCCAGCGGGCTTACCGCCCCTGCCTTACCGCCCCTGCCTTACCGCCCCTGCCCAACCAACTGCCCAGACGCCTCTCTTGTGCATGAGGGAATTTCCCGATAACACACTTCGGATAAAACGGTCGCGCCGTGGCTGAACGAGGCCGTCGAAGCCCGAGCCGCGCCATCGCGACGCTCGTATGGTAAGGTGAGATCGGCTCATCGCCCCCTTCGCAATCGAACATCGAATTCCGCAGACGGTAGAAACGGCATGCCCTCGATCCTCGATCGCCTTCAACTTCAGGACGCACACCGTAGTTTGCAACACGTGGCGGGACGCTGCCACGCCGTAGGCCGCGATCTGTGGGATCTGCGTCATATGGTGCCGGCGTGGCGACAAACGATCAAAGCCTCGAGCACCGGACAATGGTTCGGCGCCATCGCGACCGCGCCGCCGACTGCGATCTGCGTGGCGCTCTTTCCGCTGTACCTCGCGCGACTGTTGCCGCTGCTCGGTGCCACCGTGCTGCTGATCGCCTTGATGGCCCGCCTTCGCGTTGGCGACAAAGGCGGAGCCGGGCAGGAAAACCCCGCGGCGTCGGTTCGCAAGCACGCCAATCGGTTCTACTACTGGTTCCTCTGTTTTCAACTGGGCGGGCCCGGCGCGATGCTGGTGGCGGCATCCGTCCTGATCTGGTGGCGCGGCACCCAAGCCTGGGTCTGCGCTTTTGGCGGTGCGGCCATGGGTTTCCTGGTCTTTGCCTTGGCGGGCCTCGGACGTCCCGGCTCACCACTTTCCCTGGCACTGTGCTGGCAGAAACCCGATGCGTCGGCGCGAACCAAATCGGCCTGGTGGAACCTTTGCATTCGGGCGGCGAACGAGGTCGAGCGCGACATGCGTAAACCCGATCCCCTGATCGCGCGGCTGAGCCGCATCCTGGACCGCTCGGCGCAAACGGCGGAACGCATTCCCGACCTCGTCCAGGAAGCGCGCCGGTTCGCGATGGTGGAACTGCGCGGCCGCTTCTCGCACGCCCTGCGGCTGATCGCCATCCTTTTCGGGATCTCCCTGTTTTTCTTGTGGTTGCCCCTGCCGATCGGCGACCGGGCAGGCCCCTGGTTCCAACCCGGTCGCCCCCTCTTGGGCGGCACTCCGAACTCCCCTGATAATTCACTCGGCGAAGAAGAACGCAACGCACCAAACGCGCCTGCCGCCAAACGCGGCGACTCGACGGAATCCGAACAGGCGCAAACATCCTCCGAACCAAACTCTTCCCAAGCGCCATCCGAATCGTCGGGCATGGATCCCAAGTCCTCGGGTGACCGATCAAGTGCGAAAAGTGGGCAGGACGGATCGAAGGATGACGACGCGGTCCCTAAATCCAAGTCGAGCGACGGCACACAAACATCGGGGAATCAGGGCGATCCCCAGCGAGAAGCCCAGAGCGGTAGCCAAGTCACGCCGGATGCCAATCGTTCTCGAGCCAAACAGACACCCAGGGACGCCGGCTCAAATGCCGCTTCACCAGACAACGCCCAATCGAACCAGGAGGGTGCAACCCAAGGGGACCAGCCCGATGAGGAAGATACGGAAGAAGCCGGCGACCAACAATCCGGCGCATCCGAAGAGACGGGGCAGGACTCGGACCCATCGGCGGCCGATGGTGCACAAGGTACGGTGGGCGAGGGCGATCCGTCCCAAGCCGAGAGCGGCCAACAGGCGCAACAAGCCGGGGCGTCCTCCTCGGCCGGAAGCTCCGCCGGCGATTCGACGGAAGAGGGTGGCCAATCAGGCGCCGCTGAGTCCCAGGAACAAAAGGCTAATGCCTCGAACGGGGACGGGCAGGCCAAGGCCACCGAAGATTCCGGTGAACCGGGCGACGGTGGCGAATCGGGATCCAGCACCGCCGAGGCCGGATCCGGCGGTGGCGGTCCCATTCTGGGTCAGCGTCCAAATCAGGTTGCAGCCCCGCCACCCCCTGGCGAAAAGAGCGGTATGGTGGTCATCGAGATTCCGGATTTGGGCGGCCATCCCAACAGCGGAGACACCCCCCGGCCCGCTACGGATGAGGGAGCGGCAGACCCGAATACCCTCGCCTACGACGGTTCGGCTTTGCGGCGCGGGGTTACCCGCGAAGAGGTTCTCAAACCGGACCAACCTCTTCCGAACTGGATCGCGGAACTCCTGAAAAACCGTACCGAGGCGCAGCCGCCCGAACGGAAACGTCGATCCCCCTGAGAAGCCTTTTTCTTTCCTCTCTCATTCTTTTATCGAGGTGCATCCATTGAGTAAAGCGATCAAAGCCTTTGGCGCAGCGGTATTGGAAGAATCCGGCAAGGCCATGTTCGGTATGGAACACGTCACCCGCCTGTGCCTGACCGCCCTGTACACGGGCGGCCACGTCCTGTTGGAAGGCAACCCGGGTTTGGGAAAAACCGAATTGGTCAAGACGCTGGGCGCTTTGCTGCGTCTGCCCTTCGGTCGCATCCAGTTCACGCCGGATTTGATGCCGGCGGACATCACCGGCACCTACATGCCCGACCTGGAAAATCGGAGTCGGCTCTCCTTTCGCGAGGGGCCGGTCTTCACCTCACTGTTGCTGGCCGACGAAATCAACCGGGCGACGCCCAAAACCCAATCGGCGATGCTGGAAGCGATGGCCGAACGACAGGTGACGGTGCTGGGTGAACGCCGCAAATTGAACCAGCCGTTCATGGTCCTCGCAACCCAGAACCCAATCGATCACGAGGGTACCTACACCCTGCCGGAGGCGCAGGCCGATCGCTTCATGTTCAAAATCGAAATGCCGGTCCCGGACGCCACCACCTTGCGGCGCATCATGGCCAAACAGGCCGGCGCCATCGCCTCGGTTCAAGCCGAGACACAAAACCCGGGCAGCACGGCGAGCCTGTTGCCCAAGGACGAGCAGGATTCCCGCGCCAAATACGAGGAGCTGCAACGCCGCGTTCGTGCGGTCGCGCCGCTCCCGTCGTTGGAAGCGCACATTACCAACATGTTCCTCGCCTCCAATCGGCGGTTCGATGCACTTCAAGGCCTCGAAGCCCAACAAACCAAACGGCTTCGCGACATCACCAACGATTTGGTGCGCTACGGCCTGGGCCCCCGGGCCGCGATCGCCCTGCTGCTGGGTGCCAAAGCCTGGACCCTGCTGTTCTCGAGCCACAGCGAGCAAGCCGACGGCCCCGCACTGGCCAAGATCCTGGTTCCTGCATTGCGTCACCGCTTCCAATTGCACTTCGGTTGGCAGGATCGCTATGCCCCGGGAAGCGCGCAATCGGAATTCGACCTGCAGGATCGATTGCTGGTGGAGTTCGCGCAGCTCTGTGCACCGCGAGCAAACGAGTATCAGCGCACCTTCGTCGCGAACCTGCCGGAGACCCTGCGCCCTGCAAACACAAAATAGAAAGGTACCCATCACCATTACATTCAATTCCCAAACCACTTAAACAAAACATGTTCTTCGGTAAAATGACTATCCAACGACGTTAAGGCCACGAGATACCTGATGAGATTTCCCTTTAGGCGCAAAACCACGATCCAAACTCGATTGGCCCCTTTCCCGCTGGCACCGGGCTGGCTTGAACGCTTCCGCCTGCGCGCCAATCGGTTCCGGCGGCCAGGCTTGCAAGGGGGCCATCTCACCCGTCGCCAAGGCTCGAGTCTCGAGTTTCGCGAATTCACACCCTATGCGCCAGGGGACGACGTACGCCACGTGGACTGGCGGACCTCGGCCCGCTTCGGCGACGAACACGACCTGCTGGTCCGTCGCTTCGTGGCGGAGGAGCGACTGACCCTGGCCATCTCGGTGGATCTGCGTCCCAGCATGAGATTGCCCCAAGGGTTACCCAAGCTTCAAATCGCGGCATGGTTGGCGGAAGCACTGAGCCGGGTGGCCCTCACGAATGGAGATCGGGTTCTGTTGCACGGCCTGTTTTGCCGCGGTGACGCGGTGGAGACCCTGGTTGGAAGTCACGCCACACACCGCGTGCGGTCTTCACTGGAGCGCTGGTCCGATCCCGCCAACGAGACCGCCCACGCCAATTTGGAGGGCTTGCGCCGTGCCCTGCCACCGGCATCGGTTTGGGTTCTCATCTCGGACCTGTATTTCAGTGGACCGGAGCAGATCGCTCCGCTGGCTCGCTTTTTCACCACCGCCCGCATGGGGTTTCGCTGGTTGCTGTTGGTGGATCTCGATGCCTGGCCCATGGAGCATACCCTACTCGGTTCGGGTCCGCGTCTGGTGCAGGGCCCGAACTTGGCCCATCCCGACCCGCGATTCGACATCGACAGGGATTCACTGGCACGCGTGGCACAACGCATTCAGCGCGCCAAGCAGGCCTTCTTGCAACAAATCCACCTCGCTCCGGACGGCTACCACACCTGGTCTTGGCCCCAGACCTCCAGGGCGGACGGCTCGCGCTTCTTTCGCGAGCGCCTGGCGGAAGACACCCTACTCCAGCGCCTGTTCATGAAGGATTCCGGATGAGCGGGCCGCTCCTGGCATTCGCCGCGATCGCGCTCGTCATGATCGTCGTGCACATGACACGACCGCCTCACGAGCGCCGCGAAATCTCCTCGGCCCGATTCTTCGACCGCCTGCCGCCCGCACGCGAAAAACGAAGCCGGATGAAGTGGTCCAAACCCACCGATTCGCCACCATTTTTTCTTAGAATGGCGATCCTGGCCCTGTTGGTTTCGGCATTGCTGGCCACCGGGTGGCGCGCCCCGACCCCCGACGAGGCTTCGGCGGCACGAGTCTGGGTCCTGATCGATACATCCTCCGGAATGACGACTAACACCGGATCCGGATCGCTTTGGAACCTGGCCCATCAACGCCTGGTGGAGTTGGCCAATCTGATCGATTCCGGCGATTCGAATCAGGAGTGGTCGGGTCGGCTGTCCAGCTTCGACATGGAGCGCCGAGACCACCTGGCGGACGGTTCCATCGACGACATCCTGAATGCGGTCGACACGCTGAAACCAAGGGCTCTCGGCACCGCTCTCGACCTGGTTCAGGCGACCCACCGCGAAGCACGACGCCTGATGGACCGCAATCCCACCGAGGGTTTCAGCCACATGCTGGTGCTCTCCGACCAGCCGGCACCGGACTGGGTTGCCGAGGCGGAGGCGCCGGTGGTGGTCTGGCTGGACGTCAGCGTGCCGGTGCCGAACGCGGGCATTCACCGCATCGATACCCGGCGCGACGCCTTGAGCGGAGAAATCGGCTCGATCTCGGTGGAACTCCGCGCCCAGGGCCCCTCCGTTCCCTCGACCCTGGTCGTCGAGGGAAATCGGGGTAGTTCCCGCCATGACCTTACGTTCGCGCAGGGTGTGGCTCGGCACCGCATCGACCGTCCCGGTGCGGGCCGCTATCGCCTGACTCTGGAACCGAACGATGCCTATCTGCAGGACAATCGAGCGGAGATCGAGATCTCTCCGAACCGAATCCCTCGCCTGGACTGGCGACTGAAGGACCGAACCTGGGCCGCGATCCTGGGGGCGCCGGCGACGACACCAACCGATCGGAACCAGCGCCCACCGACGGACATGGTGGTTCAAGCGGTCACGGCCACATCCGACGCCGAGATCGACCCGAACACACCGAGACTCATGATCGGCAACGGTTACAAAAAGGGCAACAGCCTGGTCTACGATTTCCGCGAGGATCATCCCCTGTTGGCCAATCTCAATCTGGATGCCGCCGAAACGATGGCCGTGGTGCCCACCCCACTGCCGGACGGATTTACGCCGGTGCTGCGCGACACGGACGGCAACACCTGGCTGGCATGGCGCGCATCGCCACCCGCGGCCTTCGTGGCCGGGCTCCCCCAGGGGCAAGACACCCTGCGGCGCTTCTCCACGACAGCCTTCTTCAACGCGGTCCACCAACTGATGGGGCATCGTGCGGATGTCCCGCTCTATACCCTGACGAGCCCCCGACACCCCGAGCCGGAAGGTACGCGGCTCGCGCTCCACCCCGGTGAGGGCGAGAGTTACGTGCCCCCACATTCGATCGGCCACCTCGAAGACCTGCTGCGCGGCACGTCACGGGGGGAAACGCGGGCCATCTGGCCCTGGCTGCTGGCGGCGGCATCGCTGCTGTTCTTCCTGGAGCGGGTCCTGCTGCTGATCGGGGGTCCCGCATGGCGCTGATCTGGGAACCCCTCGACGGGCCGACCTGGTTGATCTGGCTCATGCTGGGTGCCGCGACGCTGGCGCTCCTGTTGCGAGGCCTCCAGGACGGTTGGCGCATATTGGCGCGCACCCCGACCGTACGGGGCCTCGCCTTGGGTTGTTCGTTGCTCGCAGCACTCGGTCTGGCGCTCGCCGTTCGAAGGCCCGCGCTGCAGGCTCAAGCGCGACAACCCCAATCGCACCTGACCCTCGTCCTGGACTGTAGCGCGAGCGCGTTGCGCGCCGAAGAGGGCCTCGAAACCTACCGCCGAAAAACCGCGGCTCGGCTCAGAGCCCTTCTCGGGGAACTGCCCGACGCGCTCGTCCAATCCGGCACGGCCTCGTTGGTCAGTTTTGGCGAGGACGCGCTGGTCACGGCCGAATCGATCGCCATGGACAAGCTCCCCGAAATCGTGGGAAACCTGGAGCCAGGCGATCTGGCGCGCGCCGATGCCAGCGATCTATCGGCAGGATTGACCCGCGCACGGGATCTGGGCCGGCACGCGACGCGGCGCGCGATCCTGTTGGTCAGCGACGGCCTGGAAACCGAAGGCGACGCCCTGGCCGAGGCACGTATTCACGCCCACCAGGGTCTCCCCATTCACGTGTTGCCACTTTCGGGGGCGTTACCGGATTTGGGCCTGACCGCGGTGGACCTGCCGCGACGCGTGCCCTCCGGCGGACAAACACACCTGCGGGGGTTGATTCACAATCAACGGCCGGGCGCCGTGAAGGCCGAGGTCGACCTCGTTCGCAACGGTGATCCGGACGCGCGTGCGCAACCCGCCGCCCTCACCCTGGACCCCAATCGTTGGGCCAGACTGCGTGCGCCGGTCACCTTCGAGGGAATGGGCCTCCAATTCCTCGACGTGACCCTCACGGACGGGTCTGCCACCCACCGTCACCGCCGTCGATTCTACACTTACGTGCGTCGCGCACCGCGCCTGCTGGCCATCGGCGGCGACAATCGCTGGACCGCGGCGATCGGGCCGGATCAGGCCGAGATCACCCAAATCGCGGCCGAAGATTTGCCGGATACCCTTGATTGGCGGGATTTCGACGGCGTGGTCATCGCCGACGTGGCGGCCCACCGCTTCGACCGCGCGCATTTGGTGCGCATGGCAGCCGCCGTGGAGTACCAGGGCCTGGGTCTGTTCCTGGTCAACGGCGATCACGGAGACGAAGACCCCAAAACGCCGACGGTGATCAAGAGTTACGAAGGAACGCCGCTGGAGCCGCTGCTCCCCGTGGAGACACGACCGCGCAGCAAGGATGAGGAAGAACCGGCACGCCACGTGATCTTCCTGATCGACGCTTCGGGTTCCATGTCCGGCTGGCGTATCGAAATGGCCAAGACCATCGCCAAGTTCATCATCGCCAATTACCTGAGTGACAAGGACCTGGTCGACGTGATGGCCTTCACGACCAAACCCGCCCACGTGGTGCAGCGCAGTCACATGACCGAGGCCAACAAACTGGCGGCCTACGCCGGTATCGACAGTCTCCGCGCCGGTTCGGGCACCAATCCGACCGCGGCGCTCGAACTGCTGAGCCGGGAACGACTCGCCAACTGCGGCCTGATCTTCATTTCCGACGGTTTTTTCAAACCGGTCAACTACCGACCCGACTGCCGCGCCACCGTGTTCGCCATCGGACACACCACGGTCCCGCCGCACAGCCCGCTGCACGCCATCTCCGATCCCTTCCCGGTAGATGCGGGATTCGATCCCGGCCAAATCGACATGCCGTATTTCGATCCCGAACCCCGCGACCATTTTTTCGAGCGTGGCCTGTTCCCCCCGCAACGCATGGACCTGTTCCTGCGACGGGGCGACCGCCTGCCGTTATCCGATCTTCCCATGAACGGGAATGCGGTGACGACACCCCATGCGGACGCCACGGTCGTGGCCGTTCGCCCGAAATGGGTCGACCCGGTCTTGGCCTATCGCGAGGTGGGCCTGGGACGTGTGGGCGTTCTGACATCCGGTATCGGGTCGGCCTGGATCCGAAACAAAGAAGGCAAAGAAGCGATCGCCGCCTGGATCACCCACACGCTTCATTTCACGGCCCGCGACCGCTACGACTTCACGGTGATCGATCGAGGTGGACCCATGGACATCGAGATCGCCCTGCTGGCGCGCAACGGCAAAGCCCAGTCGGTGGACGGCCTGGAGGTGACCTGGCTAGACGAGCGAGGGTCCCGCAAGGCCGTTCCCATGCGAGCGGGCACCCAGCCCGGTACCTTTCGCGGCCGACTGAATCTGCCACGTGATCGGGAGACACATCCCGGTTACTTGAACATTCGCGAACTGGGTCCCGACGCCGAACCTCGAAACCAACGGATTCCCTTTCTCCTGCCCGCGGCGGGAGAGGTCCAGGACAAACCCGGCGCCGAGGCCCAAAGCCACGGCCAAAACGCCGCACTGCTGCGGGCCTTGGCCGAAGGAAGCGGCGGACGATACGAACCGGAACCCGATCGCCCTTTGTTTTCGGAGCTTCCACCACAGACCCGACGCATCCCCGTTTGGCCCTGGCTGTTGGCCGCCGCGGCGGCCTTCTACGCGATCGCCATCGGCGCGAGCCGCTGGGATGGCGGCCTCGAACGACCTTGACAAATGTCTAACAAAGCGGATCGCCAGCCATGTTTAGATGGTGGTGATGCTGGAGCCACCGTCCTCTCTCGCCCCCATCTCGATGCCCTGGACAGGAACCAAGGTTGTGGCCGTGTTTCCCTAAGCGCCACTCGTCAAGAGCCTTGGTCCTCGGCGGCCGATCCTCGCCGACACCCACCGACCGGTGGTTTCCCATCCCAGTGGTTCCCACTCGCCATCCCCTCCAAGGAGTTGTGCCCATGCGCCTCTCGGTACCCGCCCAAATCGTCGTGCTCCTCTCTCTCGCGCTCATTCTGGGAATAGCCAACAATTTCAGACCCAAGGCGCAGATCGAATGGCTTCGCGATTGGCCCGATTACGCCGCGGTCGCCCCCAAGGCCGAAACGGCCGATCAGGCCCAGCCCGGTACGTCCGACGCTGCCACGACATCCGACGAGGCCGATCAGGGACAAAGCGAGCCGAGCGACGTATCGCCGGCAGCGGCCCTTGCCGAGGGCGATCCCGGTGAAGTCGCCGATTTCGTCACCGCCAACAGCGGCATCACCGACATCGGCATCGAACGCGCGGCCCAAATCTACCGGCACGCGGCGGATTTCACCTTCTGGATCGATGCACGGTCACCGGAACTTTTTGAAAAAGGGCACATCGACAACGCCCACCTGCTCTACCTCTATGAGAAGCACGATTACATGGACGCGATTCTCGCCGAAATCGAAGCCAGTCAGCCGGTCGCCCTGGTGGTCTACTGCAAGGGCAAGGAATGCACCGACTCGCACCACCTGGCGCAAGATCTGGAAGCGAACGGATTCGCCAACATTTTCGTCTACAAAGACGGTTACGACGATTGGTACAAGGCCGGTCTGCCCGTGACGGGAACCGACGTCTCCGTGACGGCCAACACCGAAACGGCCGAGACCGATACCAACGAAGGCTCCGTCGAGGGCGATCCTTCCGAGGTTGCGGATTTCGTGACCAGTCACGTGGGCATCAGCGACATCGACCTTCTGCGGGCACGGCAGATCTACGAGTTCGCCGGCGACTTCACGCTGTGGATCGACGCGCGCTCCGGCGAACTGTTCGACAAGGGCCACATCAAGGGCGCGCAGTTGCTGCACCTGTACGAGAAGCACGATTACATGCCGCAGGTCATGGCCGTCATCGAAGAGAAACAACCGGTGGCACTGGTCGTGTACTGCAAGGGCAAGGAGTGCACGGATTCCCATCACTTGGCCGAGGATCTTCAGGCCCAGGGTTACGAGAACATCTTCGTCTACAAGGACGGCTTCGACGACTGGTACAAGGCCGGTTACCCGATCGTGGGCACGCTGGCCGAAGCACCCGCCACCGGCGAGGGCGGCACCGCCACCGGCGAGGGCGGCACCGCCACCGCCCAGGCCGAACGCCCTCCGCTGGAAACCGAAAAGCCCCCCGGCATGTACCTCGAACACGTGGTGCGCGACATGGTGCCCTTCGTTCTCGGCCTGCTGCTCCTGGTTTTCTGGAAACCCTCGCGCCAATCACCGGCGGCCCTGTGGGGCTCGTGCCTGATGGTGGGCGCCTTCTTCATTTGGGCGGCCTACCCCAAGATCGCCAACCCGTTCCTCTTCGCCAAGGACATTTGGAACTACGACCTGGCCCCGGCCTTCATGATCAACATCTCCGCGCTCTGGCTGCCGATGATCGAACTGTTGGCGGCGCTGGCCGTGATGACCGGCATCCTGCGCCGCGGCGGCGGCCTGGTCATCAGCGGGCTGCTGGTGATCTTCATCGTGGCGGTGAGTGCCAACGTCTTGCGTGGCCACGAGTTCAATTGCGGCTGCACCTCGACGGCCACCATGTTCACGGATACCTATCTGCCCGGTTGGAACGACAAATACACGCTGATCCTGCGCGACATCGGCCTGTTGGCCATGTCCTGGCTGGCCTTTCGTGCCCGCGACGTCGAGCCGGCACGGGCGGTGGAAGCGGAATCCCTCGCGGCCTGATCCCGAGCCGCCGACCCCGCTTCCCAAGGGGGGCGGAGTCTCAGTTCCCGGGAATTTCCAAAAAGTCGTCCGTGCGCTGCATCTGTCCCAGAACTTTCACCAAATCGCTCGGCGGGACCGTCAGTTTGCGAGCGCGCAGGTCCATCCAGGCACCGGTGGTCACCACCACGGCCAACCGCTCGCCCTCGTCGTTGGAGAATTCGTTGCGCATTTGAAAACGCGAGTAGTCCTTGCTGACGGCGGCCATGCGCAGGTTCACGTGGTAGACGGCCAGCATCCGGCTTTCCTTGAAATACAGGATCTCGTCCTTGAACACGACCGGGCCGATTCGGAGCCGCTCGAATTCGCGCGGGGTGAACCCGTGGTCGTGCAGGAAACTCATGCGAACGTGGCCGGCGCGGTCGAGATAGGCGGTGTTGCGCATATGGCCGTTGAAGTCGATGTCGCGCCATTCGACCTGATAGCTACGACGGTAGATTTGCGGCGTGGGGGGCATGTTCGGAACTCCTGAGCTGCGTGCGGTTCATTGGGGAAAGCGGGGTGCTCCCGATCATACCGCTCCGGGCGAAGGCAGGTGGAGCCTTTTTTCTTTTCGGCGCAGCTCGTGTCCCGACAAATCCCGTCCGAAGGAAAAGCCGTTCCAAACGGTCAGTCGGGTCGCGAACCCCATGGATGGTTGGGGATTCCATGCCAGGCCGCCGCTTAAAACGATTTGCCGGTACTCAGATCCAAACGGTGAATCACCCACGCTTCTTCGGTCTCGTGGGGCACGTAGACGGTGCGGCCATCGGCCGAAACCGCGAGGTCCCTGGTACCCGAGAACAGGCCGGGTAGCTTGGCCACCACTTTGCCCTTCAAATTCATGCGAACCAGCTCCAAAGGGAGGTCGCCATCCTCGCCGGCCCGCTCCTTGGCCCGAACCAACAGAACTTCATCCGAAGGCAGCGGAACCATCGCGGTACACAGTTGATCGACCACGACTTTCATTTGAAAGGAGGTACTTCCGTCCGGCTGCTTTTCGCTGACCATGTCGGCCTTGGGCTCGCGAGGTTCGAATCCGGGGGCGTAGCGCGAAACCCGTTCCTTGCCATCGCGATAGATCACCATTTCGTTTTCCACCTTTCCAAAAAAGATCAATCGGTCTCCCGACCAGGCCAGGGCGCCCTGGTTGAGGAAGGCGGTCAACAGCGGATTCTCGTGCGTTTTGGCTTTGCCGAAGACCCGTAACCGCGATCCCTCGAGGTCATAGATCGCGAACCGTGTCGCCACTTTCTCGGTTGGATCGAACGAGATACTGGAGCCACCCGACTTCGTCAGGAGGAACCGATCGGCCGGCAGGACCAACATATCGCCGACAGCCTGATTGGTGATCTTGACCACCCCCGAGGATCGACCCTCGACATCAAACAGCGAAATCTGGCGACGTCCGCTATCCGCGATGGCCAGTCGCCCGTCGGAAAGCAGTCCCAGGGAGGTGGGTTCCAGGAGCTCGCCAGGACCTTGCCCCTTTTGGCCGAAGGAGCGGATGAGTTCCCCCTTTTCGCTGTATATCCACACTTTACAGGCATCGCTGTCAAGGATGTACAAGTTATTCCGACGATCGACTTGAAGGGATTGAGGATTCCAGAATTCCTCGTTCGTCACAAAGGGTGCATCCGAAAAGAGTAGGGAGAAAAACAAGCCGACCGTCAACATAATTACTCCTTAGTCACGATCATGGATGGGTCCGACACGCGTCGCGAGAAGCACTAAACCGCAAATGGCTTGGCCGAAGCCTGGGACCAGTCCCCTTGTCGGACCAATTGAACGAGACGTCCATCCGCCAGTCGCGCGACCGGTGCCGCGTAACAATGACCCAGGCACGGGGACGGTGCCCACGCCACCTGTTCCCGCGGTAATACGGGGTGGGTCGACGACGCCTCGAGAATGTCACGACCACCGTGCAAATAACAAGTCAATCCCACACAGACACGCGGCCTGTCGGTAAGATCCGCTGCTCGATCCTGAACCGCGACCACCTGTCGAACTCGCGTGACCGGCAGGTCACAGCACCGTGCGATGTCTTCCACCATCGTATCCGGTACTTGCCCACGATTCCAGGCCCGAAGCGCATGAAGGACTTCGAGCAATGCCGATTGGGGCTTGGAAAAGCCGGCGACCAATCGATCGAGCCGTTGAATTTGTTCGGATCGTTCCATGTTCTCTCCCCTTTCGCCGGCGTTCATTCGCGAAGCTCGCCGGGCTCGGTTTGTGCGGCAATCGGACGACGCTCCAGAAACTCCAGGCCCTCGATCCGCGGTTCATGATGACCATAGGCTTCGAAATCGGCCCGAAACGCCTGGAGATTGCGCTGCACGACCTCACCGGCGGCGCGACTGAATCGGCAGTCGCCGCGGTATTTGAAGAACTCGCAAAAGTCGTCGATCTTGGTCAGGCCTTTACTCATGTCGGTGTAGCTGACCCCTCTCACCGGCATGTCACTGGATCGGTTCACCGAGCGCATCGATTTCGGACTCTCGACGGCGCTCGCCACATCGATCGATTTCTCATCGAGCCGATCCAGGTTGTAGAGCATCGTGACCACGCGGCGGGTGCCATCGAAACACGGGGCGCATTTTCCACAGGACGCATCTTGAAAGACCTCGGCCAGGCGAGTGGTCAATTGCACCGTATCGTGCGCATCGGAAAATGCGATCACCGTCCCCGAGCCGATGTCGCTGCCGACGGCTCGAAGCGCCTCGAAATCCAGGGAGACATCGAACATCTCGGCGGTCAATACGGGCGAGCTCACACCGCCGGGGTGGATACCGCGTAACCGGACCCCATCCTCCGGGCCGCCTCCATGTTCTTCGATCAGGGTGCGCAGGGGCGTACCCAGAGGCAACTCGTACAGACCGGGGCGAACGATATCCCCACTGAGACAGAACACCATGGTCCCCGGTGCATCTTGGGAGCCCAACGCCCGAAAAGCCGCGGCGCCCTCCCGGTTGATCAGTGCCGCCTGGAGCAGGGTTTCGAGATTGTTGACGATCGTGGGCTTGCCGAACAGGCCCGCTCGAGTGGGTCGGGCGGGCTGGCGACGGGGTTGCCCCGGACGCCCTTCCAACTGCTCGAGAAGCGCCGTTTCCTCACCATCCAGGAACCGGCCGGCCGTGCGAACCACGTGGATTTCAAGCGCGCGATCGGTTTGGAAAATGCCGGGACCCAAATACCCGGCGGCACGCGCCTGTGAAACCGCCGCTTTCAACAACTCGGCCTCGGCCATCAATTCGGATGGCAGACACAGGAACGCTTCCGTGACGCCAGCCGCCAGAGCGGCGTGCATCATGGCCTCGATGACGAGATGGGGGCTGGTTGACAGAAGGGTTCGCGTCTTGAAATCACCCGCCTGTCCCGTATTCGCATTGCAGACCAAAAACTTGGTCTCGACTTCTTTCTGGGCGACCAACCACCATTTGTGACCGGTCGGAAAACCGCCCCCGGCACGTCCCCGCAAACCGGCGTCTTCCAAACGACGAATCGCAAGATGGCCGCCTCCTCGTTCCAACAGGGGGCGAATCGGATGATAGCCACCCCTTTCCAGAAAACCCGACAAGGTGGGCGTACGAAACGCTTCGAGCATCTCCAACAGGGGTCCTCGATGTATGTGAAAGGGCACCTTCTCGATTTCAATCGAAACCAGGCCCATTGAATGTGCCGCCATTCCTGCCTCCAAATAGCACGGGAGTGCCGCTCATCGGTGTGCGATCGACGACCGATCGGACCTCCCATCTCCACGACCCGATCTCGGGCACGAGGAAACCAACCATGGTGGGGGGTCGATCCATCGATCGCGACACCACCCTCCATGGAATCATTTGCGTCCGTGGGGAAATGTGAAAGAATGGGCCTCGAGAAGCGATCGGCCCATTCTTCCCGGATGGAAGCTATCAAGGGTCGCATCGTGCGGATGTCCAGGGTGAGACGACGGGGTTGACCATCGCCAAATGAAACCATCCCCCAGTCTCCCCAAGCGACATGGGAGCCACAACCTCGCCACGACGTTTCGATTCGCGAAAGCACGTGACGCTCAGGTCATCGCCCCAATGGCCCGCCCTTTGGCGACCACCCGACACCTTCCTGTCACCCATCGAAACGAACGCGTCCGTCTACGATGGGGTCGGTCATTTACGGACGGCCGTCATTGCCGCCGCCGGTGCCGCCACCGCCGCCACCGCCGCTGCCGTTTTCACAGCCGCAACCGCAACCACAAGAGCCACCGGGGCCGGGAGTACCCGGCGCGCCAAAAGCAACAGGTTGAAACATGGCTTACCTCCTTTCTAAAAATAGGGGAGCATCCACCATGGTGGACGTCCCGTGGAACCAACTGGAGAACCTCGAATCGGAGCGCACCCACACGGCGCCCCGTTCCGAGGCCAGAGGCTCGAAGTGAGTGGCGATCATTTGCAAATCGGCACGCCACTCGAGCCCCATAATTTGTTTAGGGCAAAATTTTCCAGATACTTACAGTAAATTTCGTTATGTGCATCGAAGGTTCGATAAACGTTGTACGCCGTGGCGCGACACCCTCCATTGCACAGGTACTTCAAGTCACAGTGGCGACACACCGAGAGATCGTCCACCTTCTGGCCGCGAACCTGAACCATGACGTCGGCGGAAGCGAAAATGTCCCCCACGTCGGACTCCCGTACGTTGCCGCACTTGAACTCGTCGTAATGCAACGATTGGCAGGGATACACCTCACCGGCCGGGTCGATACTGATCTCACCGTGCCCGACCCCGCAGTGATTGCGCGCGCCCACACCACGCCCGGGGCCCTCCGAATGGCCCTGTTTCTCGCGAAAGGTGCGCACGTACTCCGTCGTTCTTCTCTGCGCATCCTCGAACAGGCCGAGGTTGGGGATTTGCGAAATACTCAGTTCCTGGTGATCGCCCGCCTGAAAGAGGATCGGGGCCAAACCGTTGGCGCCCAATTCTTCCAGGCAGAATTCCCATACATCGGGCATGGTGTGCACATTGTCGCTGGTCCACACGGGGACCATCGCGATATAGGGCCGATCCCTGCCCAGCCGCCGTTTGGCCTCGGCCAGGAGCTTGGTTCCGCGGACCATCGGGGCGAAGGTCTTGCGGCCGCGATACTTCTCGTGGCGTTCCTGGGTATGCCCATCCAGGCTGATGGTCACGCCATCCGTATAGGTGGCCAGGATCTCGGCCATCGCCTCGTCGATCTTGGTGCCGTTGGTCAGTACTTCCAGGTTGATGTCCGCGCTGAGGGAGCGGGCATATCTGAGCAGTGTGACGAAATCCTTGCGCAACAAAGGTTCACCGCCGGTGAAGAGAATCCGTCGGGTGCCCAGTTCCACCAGCCGGGCGATGAGCCGCTTCATCTCTTCGGTGTTCATCACGGGATCCACCAAACCCTTCTTGGCCAAACGAATCTTGGTGGTCCGATCGTCTTTGTTGTAACAATAGGAACAGGCCAGGTTGCACTTGTTGGTCAGGTGGAGGTAGACATCGCGCGCAAAGTCGAGCTGCGTGAACGCCGCTCGATCCGCGGGCACATATTCGTTGCGGTGAAGAAAACCCTCGGCCACCAGGTTGTCCACGAACATCCGCACCCCGGATGCGGCTTGGTCGCGGGCGATCGAGAACTTGTCCATGACCCGTTGGATCACCCGCGGCACGGTCAGGTATTGCTGGAATTGTTCGATCAGGAACCGTCCCGATTCATTCACGCGGACCCAAACGAAATTGCACGGATCGAAATAGAGGTACCATTCGTCCTTTTGCCAGCGGCGCACGCGCGGCGACACGAACACACGGTCCATCGTCGTTTGGTCGATTTCGACTGTACCCGTCATGGTCGAACTCCTAATTGAGGTTGGACTCCGACTCAGCCCGCAAGAGCCTGCGTCGGTGAAATGGCGTGTTGAATCTCGTATTGTTGATGGAACAGCCTGGCATAGGGCCCCTGGCGTTTCAGCAGCTCCCGATGGCTCCCTTGTTCCACGATGACACCCGCTTCCAGCACCACGACGCGGTCGGCAGCCAGCAAGGAAGACAAACGATGTGCGACGATGATGGTGGTTCGACCCTTCATCAGAACGGCCAGACTTTTTTGGATGGCGGATTCCGATTCCGAGTCCACGGCGGACACCGCTTCGTCGAGAATCAGGATCTTCGGATTCTTGAGGAACATGCGCGCCAAGGCCAAGCGTTGGCACTGCCCTCCGGAGAGGCGAGCGCCGCGTTCGCCGACCCTGGTGCGATATCCGTCTTGAAGATGCACGATGAATTCGTGAGCGTGCGCCATCCGACAGGCCTCATGGACCTCGGCATCCGTCGCGTCGAGCCGACCGAAACGAACGTTCTCGAGAATCGAATCATTGAACAGTTGCACCTGCTGATCGACGATACCCACGTGGCTCCGGAGGAGATCCAGTCGTAAACCCGCCACCGAATGGCCGCCGATCTGCACTCCACCCGACCAGGGCTCTTCGAAGCGTACCAGCAGTTGCATCAAGGTGCTTTTGCCCTCGCCGGTCTTTCCGACCAGCGCCACCTTTTCCCCTTCACCGATATCGAGATTGACACCCTTCAACACCGGGGTCGCCGCATCGTAACCGAATCGCAGTTCCCGAATGCGAATGTCACCCCCCATCGCGTTGGGAGAGGCTCCGGTCGTGAACGGGTCTTCGGCCTCGGCCAACAACTCGTAGATTCGTTGAATGGAAGAAGCCGATTGTTGGATGCTCAAATTGGTCGAGACCAACCCACTGATGGGCGAGAAGACGAAATTCATCACGGACATGATTCCGAAGACCTCTCCCACCGACATCCTACCCATGAGCGTCAGGTAAGCCCCGAACCCGAGAATCAGGGCACCGGCCAACCCGGCCAGAAACTGGGTGCCACTGCTGCAGAAAATCCCTTCCCGGTTCGTTTTCAGGTAGATGTCGTGCAGCCCCGCCAAGGCACCATGGATGCGTCGATCTTGGTGAGGTTCGCGCCCGAATCCCTTGATCATGCGAATCGCCGCGAAGCTTTCGGCCACGCGCGCCGATGTCTGGGCCTGTTTTTCCTGCATCGTCATGGCGAGCGATCGCATTTTTTCATTGCCGTAATAGTGGAGGTAGCCGTAAGGCAGGGCACACAACATGACGATGATCGCCAGCTCCCAGCGCAGGTAGAGAATCAGGCCAATGCCCACCGCCAGGGTCACCAGGCTGACCATGAGCGACACCATGCTGCCGATGAGAACCCCCTCGACGGACCGGGCATCGCTCATGATTCGAGACTGAAGATAGGTGGCGTGCTGGGCCGCGAAAAAGCGCATCGGCAGTCGATGGACCCTGGCCACCAGGGCCTTCTCGACGTCAAAAATAATGCTTTCGCGAATATTAAGCGTCAAGTAATCCCCGAGAAGCGCGAGAAAACTGCGAACCAAGACAAATCCCACAAGTAGTGCCACCAAAATCGGAAGTGCCTGCGAGGCCTCGCCGGAAACGGCCTGGTCGACAATGTGAATGGAAATCAGGGGATAGGGTATTTGAAGCAGGACGGCGGAGAAGAGCAGGGCGGCCGCGAGCAGACACTTTCGTCGCAAGGGAAACAGGAATTCCCTGAGAAATCGAAGAATGAGGGCAGAAGGTTGATGCGGCGTGGTCATGGCGCTTCTCGATTGAATATTGTTGATATCTCAGTTTGCACACATTGAAGTATATCAATTTGACCATGTCAACCATTTTTCCTCAACAATCGTCATTTTCTTGATTTAAGCAAGTTATCTATTCGTTAGCCATCGTCAATATCCCGAAAATGTGGTTTTCCAACCCAGAACCGAAAACCACATTCCGGAGAATATCCAATCCTTTTATCCACCTTTTCAACGAGGCCCATCTTTCTGGCCGCTCGCCTCACAGCCACCTGATACACCCCTGTCAGACACCGTTCTTCCAAGGGTTGCCTTCCCCCCGCAAGGCGGCGCATTCCATGCCGGTACCACCGTAATTCGAGGCGGGTTCGGTTGAAGTATCCGGTCGCATCGCCCCAACGCCCACCGGGGGTCCCGGGGTCCGAGACGCGGTCCCCACATCCCCATGTCGCTCCCCGAACCAGGTGGTCGTCCAGTCTCGCTGGGACGACAATCGACTACCATCCATCGGCCGATTCTGGTAGGTTGGGCGAGGAGGCGCTACGTCCATGATCACCAGGAAGTTACCCAGATGGCTGAACCGGATTCGCCGACCCATCCTGGCCTACTTCCGCATGCCTGGCTCGTTGGGTTTCGGCCTCCTGCTGCTGACCTTCCTCGTCATCTTCGCCGGTTCGGTCCTCGATCTGAAATTGACCTACGTACACCCCGAGACCGGCAAGGGCCTGGATTGGATCGGCGCCCTCTACACCGTCTTCATGTTGTTGGTCTTCGAGTCCCCCCTTCCCCTGCCCCAGTCGCCGATCACCCGGCTGGCCTTTTTCCTGGTGCCGATCTCGGGTTTTCTGGTCCTCGGACAAGGGGTTTTCCGGCTGGGGAACACGATGTTGAAAAGAGATCTCTGGGAAAAGGTCATGGCTTCCACCTACTCCGAACACACGATCGTTTGCGGCCTCGGCAAAATCAGCATACGCGTGATTCAACGCATCCTCGACCTGCGCCACGAGGTGGTGGTGATCGAGAACAACCGCGACAACCAGTACCTCGAACAGCTTCGACGGCTGCGCGTCCCGGTGATCTTCGGCGATGCGCACCGCCCCGATACCCTGGAAAGCGCGAACATCAGGGCGGCCGAGGCGATCGTACCCTGTACCAGCGACGACATGACCAACCTGAGCATCGCCTTGGAAGCGCGCCGCATGGTGCCCGGCATGAAAGTGGTGCTGCGCATGGCCGACACCCGTCTGGCCGAAAACGTGCGCAGCGGCTTCGACATCCACACCGCGTTCAGCATTCCCGAAATCGCCGCGCCGGCCTTCGCCGCCGCATCCACCCAGGCCCCGCTCGACCACGCGATCGCCTTCGACGAGGGCAATCGGCGCAACCTGATCACCATCACCAAGTTCAACCTGGTCCCGGAATCGATCCTGGTGGGTTATACCGTCGGCCAACTGGAAGACCAGTTCGAGGTAGCGGTCATCGCGCTCAGCCGAAAGGGCGAATTCCTGCTCCATCCCCGCGACGACGTCCTACTCCTGGCCGGTTGCCGGTTCGTCGTCTCGGCTTCGATCGAGACCCTCAACCAGTTGGCACGGCTCACGCCCCCCGCGCGCGAATACGACCACTACCTGAAGGGCACGTGGAAAATAAGCGACCAAATATAGGCCGGGTGCGTCGACACCCGATCCCCCGAGGAGTAACTCTTGACACTCGAAGAGATTCGCGAATTTTGCGCCGGTCTGCCCGGCTCCACCGAAGATATCAAGTGGGAATGCAACCTGGTGTTCAGCGCCGTGGACAAGATGTACGCGGTCGTTGACGTGAAGAAGGGAAGCACCTTGGATCACGTCATTCCGGCCGATCCGGACAGTCCTCCCGCCATCTCCTTCAAAACCCTGCCGGAAATGTTTCCTTCGCTCTGCGAGCGGGAAGGCATCGCTCCCGCCCCCTACCTGGCGCGCAATTCGTGGGTGCTGGCCAAACCCAACGATGCCCTGCCGGCCCCGCAACTGCGCGACTTCATCCGGCTCTCCCACAAATTCGCGTTTCAGAAATTGACCAAAAAGAAGCAGCGAGAAATCTTGGGTGAATGAAACGGGCCGATTTGCGCATCGGTTCCCATATGGCTTCCATTCGCGTCGGCGGATTTCGCTTATATAGTGTATAGAAGCGTTTCACGTCGCGATCGACGGTGTCCGAGGTCGTCCATGCCGTTCCGTGTCCCATTACCTTCCCCGGTTTCCGGGATTCGCCGCTGCCGGAACCATCCGCGCAAGATCGCGGCGCTGGTCGTTCTTTTGTTGGCAGGCCTGGTGTGGTTCTACCAGGCACTGCCCGATCCCTTGTTCGACGATCCAACCGCCACCGTCATCGAAGACCGCGACGGCCGCCTGCTCGCGGCCCGAATCGCGGCCGATCAGCAATGGCGTTTTCCGGCCCGCGATCGGGTTCCCGATAAATTCTCGCGGGCCCTGATTTGTTTCGAAGACAAACGCTTCCATCGCCATCCGGGTGTGGATCCACTGGCCCTGGTTCGCGCAATCGTCCAAAACCTGCGGGCGGGTCGGGTGGAGAGCGGCGCGAGCACCTTGACCATGCAGGTCATCCGCCTTTCCCGAAAGGGCCAACCGCGCACGTTGTGGGAAAAAGCGGTCGAGGCCACGCTGGCCCTGCGCTTGGAATGTTCGGCCCACAAGGACCGCATTTTGGCGTTGTATGCCGGCCACGCGCCCTTCGGCGGCAACGTGGTCGGTCTGGACGCGGCCGCCTGGCGCTATTTCGGACGCCGGGCGGACAACCTCTCCTGGGCCGAGGCCGCGACATTGGCCGTGCTGCCCAACAATCCGGCCCTCATTCATCCGGGCCGCAACCGCGATCGCTTGCGGGCCAAACGCGACCGCCTGCTGCATCGGCTTCACGAGACGGGCGCCTTCGATGCGCTCACCCTGGAACTGGCCAAAGCCGAGGGACTTCCCCCCGCTCCCTTCCCGCTCCCGATGCAGGCCTCGCACCTGCTGCATCGCGTCCACGCCGAGTACCCCCGCGGCAAACGGGTGCGTACCACGCTGGACGGCAAACTACAGGGCCAGGCCATCGAGATCCTGGCCCGGTTCCACCGAAGGCTGGTCACCAATGGGGTGCACAACGGCGCGGCCCTGGTGCTGGACAACCGCACCGGACGAGTTCTGGCTTACGTGGGCAACACCAACCGCCAAGATACCCTGGTCGGCGACGGTGAAGATCACGGCCACGCGGTCGATATCGTACCGGCCGCACGCAGTACCGGCAGCCTGCTCAAACCCTTTCTGTTCGCCACGGCGCTGGACGAAGGCCTGATTCTCCCCCAGAGTTTGCTTCCGGACATCCCCACCAATTACGGCAGCTACCAACCCCAAAATTTCGATCACGCCTATCGAGGCGCCGTTCCGGCCGATCTGGCCCTGGCCCGTTCGCTCAACATTCCGGCCGTACGCCTACAGGAGCGCCTGGGTACGGTTCGCTTGCACCACCAACTGAAACGCATGGGCTTGACCCACCTGACCCGGGCACCTTCCCACTACGGGTTGGCCCTGATCCTGGGCGGCGCCGAAAGCAGCATGTGGGAACTGGCCGGCCGCTACGCGGGCCTCGCGCGCACGCTGAACAGCTACGGGGCGTCCGGAACCTATCGCGCCGACGATTTCGCGCCGCCCGAAATCGAGGTGGTGCAAGCCGAACCCGAGTTGGAGGGATCATCGGCCCGAGCGCCGTATCTGAGCGCGGGCGCCATCTGGCACACGCTGGAAGCCCTGACGAAGGTCGATCGACCCGATAGCCAGGGATTGTGGCAGTATTTCACTTCCGCCCGCCGCATCGCGTGGAAAACCGGAACCAGCTTCGGGTTCCGCGACGCCTGGGCCATCGGCGTCACGCCCGACCACACGGTGGCGGTGTGGGTGGGGAACGCGGACGGCGAGGGCCGACCCGGCCTGACGGGCGTCACCACCGCCGCCCCGATCATGTTCGAATTGTTCGCCAAACTGCCGCGCGGACAGCACTGGTTTTCCCGTCCGGATGGCGACCTGAACCCGGTGGCGGTCTGTGTTCAATCGGGTGATCGGGCCGGCATGCACTGCCCGGAAACCCGCGAACGCCAGGTACCTCGGGCTGGCCTTCGCGTGCGGGCCTGTCGCTACCATCAATTGGTGCATCTCGATGCCGAGGGTCGCTATCGCGTACACGGCGACTGCGCCTCCCCAAGCGACATGCAGCACCGTGCCTGGTTCGTCCTGCCACCCGGGCAGGAATGGTTCTTCAAGCGCCACAATCCGTCCTACCGGGTGTTGCCGCCCTTCCACGAGCGCTGTAAAAGCGGGGTCACGGAACGGAAAAACGCCATGGAGCTGATCTACCCGCGCGAGACGACCAAGATCTACATTCCGCGTGAGCTGGACGGGCAACTCGGCAAGGCGGTGTTCGAAGTGGCCCATCGCCACCCCGACACGCGCATCTTCTGGCACCTGGACGATCGGTTCCTGGGCATGACCCATCACTTCCACCAAATGGCGCTACAACCCAAAAAGGGGAAACATCGCCTGGTATTGGTGGACGAAGCCGGCGAACGGCTGGAGCGATCGTTCGAAGTCACCAGCGACCACCACTGAGTCAAGCCGCGAACCCCGGAGTTCCCGCATGCAGAGAGAGGCGTCGTGGTAGTAGGTTGGCCCGCCGGGCCGACGCGTCGGAGTACGTGACTCCCATGATTCAGGAAATAAAAGAGCGAAGCGTCTTGCGTTGCCAGCCACGTGTTCATCGAAGAACCAATCTACGAGAAGCCCGCATACCGAGAGAGGAACCAGGCCTGTAGGTGGAGCAGCCTGCTCCACCAGTCGAAGCTACGTAAACCCATCTTTTCAAACATTTTAAAAGCAAAGCGTCTTGCGTTGCCAGTCACGTGTTCATCGAAGAACCAATCTACGAGGGGCCCGCATACCGAGAGAGGAACCAGGCCTGTAGGTGGAGCAGCCTGCTCCACCAGCCGAAGCTACGTAAACCCATCTTTTCAAACATTTTAAAAGCGAAGCGTCTCCAGTCCGCAGGAACCCGATCATCGAAGCCCTACCGAGCGTAGAACCCCCAAGCCGAAGGGGACGTCGTGCCCAATGGGTTCATCAGAGGCGGTAAACTCGCTTGGTGAACTCGCCAATGCGATCCCATCCCCAAGTTCCCGAGGGTATCTGGAGTGCGCCTCGCCCTTCGTCGCAGGCGAGAATGCAATGATGTATGCTTACGCTCGTAAAGTAATCTCAATGCTGAGGTTGTGTCACTTCGATCAGCCGGCCACGTCCCCTGAGTAGCCCCTGCCTTTACCGCATCGACGTCTCTTCGCACTCGGGCTCTCTGTAGGCTATCACTTCGTCGAGGAGGTTATCGCGAAGATGCTCGCTTCGCTCTTAAGCAGGTTTGTTTGCTGATGGTTACGTTTCTCCGATTGGTGGAGCAAGCTGCTCCACCTACAGGCACAACGAAACTCTCGACTTGCGGGTACTTCGTACCGCCATTCTTCGATGAACACGGATATGCGAACCAGGACGCTTCGCTCCTGAAGCGTCTGATTTCTGCTAAGTTACGTTGCTTCGGCATGTCGGCAGGGCCGGCTTACCGCCCCTGCCAAACCGGCCCTGCGCTGCGGCCCTCTTGACAGCCAGCACCCTTCGTACGGCGGAATCGCCGCGTTGTCCGACTCAGCCGTAGTGCATGCTGAGGGTGAGGGCCTTGGGGACCCGGTTGAGGAGATACAGTCCGATGGGAATGCCGATCACGGTCAGCAACAAAACGTAGCCCACGGTCAACACGGCCACGCCAAGCGCCCAGCCGATCACGAAAAACCAGATGACCCGCAGAATGAAGGGCAGCTCCTCCGCAGGGTGACGGTGGCTGGGATCGTAGGGGCACTCTTCTCCTTCTTCGCGAAGGAACACAAAAGTGGGTAAACGGTTGAGGATGAGCACACCGATCGGCAAACCGATGATGCTGCTGCACAACAAATATCCGGCCAAGGCCGCCAGGCCTCCGAACCACCATCCAATCGTCAGGAAATAAATCAGGCGTAACAAAAACATGCGAACCTCCTAGTCGCTACCGCGACCTTTTGTGGTGTTCGTCTTCTCACAACTCTCTACCCTGCATACGAGGGCAGCCAACCCATTTCTCAGCATAACCCATGATCGCCGTCGCCGGTACGGAGGAAGCCCGGTTTTCACGGGGAACTCACAGAGCATCCAGCGCCATAACGGCAGACGAACTGGGCCGAGAACACAATGGCGCACCGGAAGACCGGTGAACCCTTCCCACTAGCCAGGGCGTGGGACCGCGGCGATGCGGGCCACGGGAATCACGTCACGGTGACCGGATCACCGACCCGAACCACGCCATTTCCCAGCGGGGTGAGGTTGGCCCCGAACAGAACGTCGCTGCGTTTTTGGGGATGACGGCGAAAGCTGGACAGTGTCTTGAGCGGCTCCCCGGCCGGATCGCGCTCCCCGGTGATCGGGTCCAGCGTGGTGAAGACACAGCGGGCACAGGCACTGACGACCGCGAAGGTCACGTCGCCCACCCGCACTTCGCGCCACGTATCCTCGGCAAAGGCCTCGGCTCCACGAATGACGATGTTGGGTCGGAACCGGAGTGTTTCGATGGGGCGCCCCACCCTGGCGGACACATCCGCCACGCTGGCTTCGTTGACCAGCAAGAGCGGCATCCCGTCGGCGAAACTGACCACGTGATCGTCGAAACCGTGCTTGGCGGCCAGGGGACGTACCGCCCGTTCGTCCATGTAGGCCAGGTAACAGGTTTGGCCTAGAACCTCCGACAGCCAGGCATCGGCCGCCGGATCGGGCAGGCAGGCGTCCACCTCGTCGCGCCATATCACCACGGGTGCCCGCCGATCGGGCGTCGCCAGGGCCACGGTCAAGGGTTCCCGATCGCGGGCACGCAACGTCAGGCGGTGCTCGTCGAGACGGGTCAGAATGGACAGCAATGCCGGGCATTTGCGCGCGGTCATGAATTGGTGGTTTTCATCCACGACCATCCACCGGCGATCGCCCGCCAGCCCGCGCGGACGAACTTCGGCCGCGGAAAGGCCGAAACCACGCGCGGACTTGAGAGGGAAGACATTGATCTCGGTTACTTCCATGACGGATAGGCTCCTTGGTGCAGTAGTGTCGGCTCGGGGCCGCTCGATTACGTGGCCGGCTGGGAAAACCCCGTCTCAGAACAGGGAAAGCTGTTCTTCCGGCGGCGGTTCGTCGTCGATCGGCCAGGGCGGCATGTCGCCCACCTCGGGCCGGTGGGTTTGCAGCATCTCGTGAAAGAGCCGCGCAATCTGGGGGGCGGCCACGTCCTCGGGTGCCTGGTGCATGAAAATGAAGGGGCGTCGGCCCTCGGCAATCCAACCCGCAGCCCGTCTGGCCCAGCCCTCCAGGATTTCGCGATCCTGTGCGAAATCCGGATCGCCGACGAAGCGAAGGAACGGGTGCGGGCCCGTGGCGTGATGGCGCACGGGTGCCTTGGGCTTTTTGCGCTGGGCTTCCAAGAGCTCGGGATCGCGCGTTGTCAGCCGCATCAGGCGGTGCGTATCGAAAATAACCCGATCCATGCCCAGTTCGGTCAACACCGCATCGAAATCGCGCTCTCCGCTCGCCCCATCGTAGAAGCGGGCGTGCCGTGCCTCGACGGCGTAGCGAAATTCCCGCGGTAGCCGCGCCAGGAATCGCGCGAGCCGGTCCATATCCGCAAACGATGGCGGAAGTTGTAGGAAAAACGGACCCAGGCGGGCGCCCAGCGGAGAGAGGCGCTCGAAAAACTCGGCGGTTTCTCGTTCGGCGTCGCGCAGGGCGAGATCGTGGGAGACGACGCGGGGAAACTTGAAGCAAAAGCGAAAGCGAGCGGGAACCGAATCGGCCCAAAGCGCCACCGTCTCGGCTTTCGGCAAGGCGTAGAAGGTGGTGTTGCCCTCCACCGAAGTCAGTGCGGAACTGTACTGGCTCAGGTATTCGCGTGGTTTGGCGTCCCGACGAAAAAAACGACCGACCCAGTCGCGATTGGCCCACATGGGGCAGCCCAGGTAATAGGGTAGTTCGTACATGGCGGGGCTCCTCATTCGTTGGCGAGGAAACGAACCTCGTCATAGGCCTTCAAGCTGACGTTCGGGTTCAGGTCCCAATCGGCGGTCACGCCCGCGCGCCAAAGGTGCCAGCCCTCGGCCGCGATCATCGCCGCGTTGTCGGTGCTGAGCACGGGCGAAGTCATCATCGCGGGCAGGCCCGCCTGCTTGGCGAGTGCTTCGAAGGCGCGACGCAGGCCGGAATTGCAGGCCACGCCGCCACCCAACAGCAGGGCCTCGGCGGGCTCGCGTTTCAGCGCCTGTTTGACACGCTGGAGCAGGTGCTTGACCACCGCCGCCTGAAACGAGGCGCACAGATCTTTGACGCGTTGACCGGACAGGTCCCGAAACGCGTGGGGATCGCGTTTCAAATGCATGGCCGCGGCGGTTTTCAGACCGCTGAAGCTGTAGTCGGCGGAGCCGTCGCGAAAGCGCGGCATGCTGAATTCAAAGGCGCGTGGATCGCCTTCGGCGGCCAGCCGATCGACCAGAGGTCCGCCGGGAAAGCCCAGGTCGAGCATTTTGGCCAGCTTGTCGAACGCCTCGCCGGCGGCATCGTCGCGGGTCTTGGTCAGGAGAACGATGGCATCGTCGGGTTGCCACCGGAACAAATGGGTATGCCCACCGGAAACGATCAGCGCGAGAGCCGGACGAGGCACGGGATCGAACTCCAGGGCGAGCGCCCGCACGTGCCCGCGAATATGGTTGACCGGAATCAGCGGAAGCTCGCGAGCGAAAGCGAGGGCCTTGGCGAAACTGATCCCCACCAGCAACGAACCGATCAGTCCTGGACCCTGGGTTACGGCCACGGCGGAAATTCGATCCAGGGACAGGCATGCATCGGCCAGGGCTTTGTCCATTACCCGCGGCAGGTTGCTCAGATGGGCGCGGCTGGCCAGTTCGGGAACCACCCCGCCGAAGGGAGCGTGTTCTTCGACTTGAGAGGAAACCACGTTGGCGCACACGCGACCGCCCTCGTCGACGATCGCGACCGAGGTGTCGTCACAGGATGTTTCGATGCCCAACACGTATTTCATGTTCCGTCTCCAACCAGAAAGGGTGGTTTCCTCAAACCGCCGTGCCGCCACGCGTCACCGCGCAATCGGCCGTCCGGATTCAGGTTTGGGCCCACACCGTCGGCGCGCATCGCACGAAAGGGGACCGTCGCCCGCTCCTCGACTTCGCATCCAGGCCTGCCGCCCATCCGGGGCCGACATGCGCTTCGTTGCCGATGAGGACCCTCCGTGAAGCCACAGCCGTCGCGACACCGAAGGCCGCGCACATTGGCGCCCATTCTAACGCGAAGTCGCCCGACTTGCATTTCCAGCCGGGCCGCAACCGGACAATTCCCCGTACCATGCGGTATTCCAATTGAGTAAGATCCCGTTCACCGTTAAAATTTGTCAGGCAACATGCCGTTTTTCGTCTTTCCAACAGGTTCGCACGCTCGAGCCGAAGTCGGGCGGATGCCAGGCTTCGGGTTGTCGTGAGCGAGGTGACGGAGCTGCCGGCGGCCCTTCCGCGATGACCGCGCAGCCCTCCGGGTCCTCGAACGATGATCGGACAGAGTTCTTTATCAGAGATCGGCGTGGGTCGATCAGGAGCCAGGCTATGACACAATGGGAACGCTTCTACCGCCAGTTCAAGAATCAGGTTCGGAACTGGCTGGATTCCATGAAGAGCGAACCTAAACAGGACAAGCCGAACATCAAAATGTGTCCGAGCTGCGGCAATTTCGTCAACGCCAAGGACCGCCACTGCGGCTATTGCGACGCGGTGTTCGAGACCGCCATCGCCCAAGGCAACCCGCGCGAAAAGGCTTCGTCCCAGACCGAACCGCTGAACCCGACGTTCGCCATCTTCGGCATCTGCGCCTTCGTGTACGTGGTGTCGATCATCCTCACCAGCAAGTTCCCGGACTACGACCCCATGAGCAATCTCTGGTCACCGGCGCTGTACGTGCTCCACATCATGGGCTCCAATTCGGCGGAATTGACCCTGTTTCGGCTGGAGCTTTGGCGCCTGGGCACCTACATGTTCCTGCACGGCGGCCTGCTCCACATCGCGATGAACCTGATGGCGCTGGCCTCGCTCGGCTCCATGACCTACCACAATTTCCAATCGCGGCGCTTTTGGCTGATCTCGCTGATCTGCGGCGTCGCCGGCGGCGTGCTCAGCTCGCTCTCGATCTTCCTGATGGTCACGCCCTCGGCCTCGGTGGGCTTTTCCGGCGCCTTGTTCGGGTACCTCGGCGCCAACTGGGTCTACTTCTACCGGCACGGCTACTTCGAAATGGCGGATCGTTTCAAGAATTTCATGATCTGGGCCAACGTCATCTGTATTCTGATCAGCTTCCTGACCCCCATGAACATCGACAATTTCGCCCACATCGGCGGCATGCTGGCCGGCATGGCGCTTGGCCGGCTGTTCACGTCCACGGATCAACCACGCCACGGCGAGTGGGTCGAGCGCGCGCTATTGGTCATGTTGGTGGGCTTTATCGGCTACGGCCAATGGCGGGTGATCCAGGCCATCCACCATTTCCTGAACTGACCGGGGTCACCGGCCCAGCCCGGGAACACACCGAATGGTACTCGGTACCTCTTGCCGCCGGAGCATCGCGATCGGGCCGAAAGGATCGGTTGGCACGGCAGCTCCGCAGGTCGAGCACAACACACCCGGAACGCGCGAGAACGCCTCCCCGGGGCGAAAGGCAGAACATTGAGCGATCGAACCTTTGACTTGAAAAACCTGAAATTGGGCCGCGACGTGGGTGCCGACGAGACCGGACTCGATGCCGTACCGCGAGCGGCGAGCCGTGACCAATTGGGATCGGCGCCCCTCCCCTTCCACGGCTACGATCTCTGGAACGGCTACGAGGTCAGTTACCTCGGCCACGACGGCAAGCCCCACGTGTGGCACCTCCAGATCCGTTACGATGCCGCCAGCCCGTTCATCGTGGAATCCAAGAGCCTGAAATTGTTCCTCAACAGTTTCAACCAAAAACGCTTCACCGATCGGGCCGAGTTCTCGAACGAAGTACTCCGCGCCCTGGAGGCGACGCTGGGCACCTCGGTCGACCTGGTCTTCTTCGACCGGGATCGCAGTCCCGAACGGCGAAAACTGCCCGGTACCTGTGTCGACGGGCTCGAGTTGACCGGTCCCGTCAACGGCTACGATGCGAACCTGCTGCACGCCCAACCCGGCGAAGGCACGTTCGATCTCCACTCGCACGTGCTGCGCTCCAATTGCCCGGTTACCAACCAACCGGACTGGGGCGCCGTCTGGATTCGGGGACGCGGCAATCATCACCCGGACCCGGCATCGCTGCTGACCTACCTGGTTTCCTTTCGCGAGCATCAGGACTTTCACGAAGCCTGCTGCGAAACAATATATATGGACCTGCACCGAACGCTGAAACCGCAAGCACTGGCGGTCTCCTGTTTCTACACCCGCAGGGGTGGCCTGGATATCAATCCGCACCGCTTCAGCGAGCCGCCGAACGAGGTGATTCGCGATCTGGTTTGGCGCCAATGACAAGGGTCGAGCCCGGCAAAAACAGGCCGGCCTTTCAGCTTGACAAGACACCCAACCTGGGCTAGGCTTGCGCCCTGTGCCTTATTCAAAAAGGCCGTTGGTGTACCTCCTCACCGAAGCTTCGGAGTCGCCGGGAACACCAACTCGCGAACCGCCTACCGCGTCCCCTCGAAGGCAGCTTTTTTTCGGCGCCGCGACCCACGGGTACGTTCGCACTTCAGATCGCTCGATGACTGCATGATTGCTCCCGGCATCCCGCCGCAACCCATTTCACAGAGATTTGAGACTTATGTTCGAAAACCTTTCCGACAAAATTCAGCGCGCGTTTAAAAACCTCACCGGCAAAGGCAAGATCTCCGAGGAGAACATCCAGGAGGCGCTCAAAGAAATCCGCCTCGCCCTGCTGGAAGCCGACGTCAATTTCAAGGTCGTCAAGAAGTTCGTCAACGAGGTCAAAGCGGAAGCGCTGGGTCAGGAAGTCCAGGAAGGGTTGGACCCCGGCCAACACATGGTCAAGGTGGTTCACGAGAAATTGATCGACATCCTCGGCGGTCGCACCCCCGAGGTCAAGCTGAAGGGCACGGCCCCCCACGTCATCATGATGGTGGGTTTGCAGGGTTCCGGTAAGACCACCAGCAGCGGTAAGCTGGCGCGCATGTTGACCGAAGAGGGCTACAGCCCCTACCTGGTCCCCTGTGACGTCTACCGCCCCGCCGCCATCCAGCAGTTGATGACCGTGGCCGAGCAGGTCAACGTACCGGTTTTCGATTCCACCGAGAACCCCAAGCCGATGGAAATCGCCAAGCGCTCCATGAAGGAAGCGCGCAACGCGGGCCGCGACGTGGTGATCATCGATACCGCCGGTCGCCTGCACATCGACGAAGCGTTGATGGACGAATTGAAAGACCTGAAGGCCTTTTTGGAGCCCAGCGAAATCCTGTTCGTGGCCGACGCCATGACCGGTCAGGACGCGGTCCAATCGGCACGCGCCTTCCACGAGGCCCTCGACATCACCGGTGTCGTCCTGACCAAGATGGACGGTGACGCCCGCGGTGGTGCCGCCCTTTCGATCAAGAAGGTCACCGAGCGCCCCATCAAATTCATCGGTACCGGTGAAAAGCTGGACGCCTTCGAACGCTTCCACCCGGACCGCATGGCTTCCCGTATTTTGGGAATGGGCGACGTCCTGAGCCTGATCGAACAGGTCCAGAAGAAAGTCGACCAGGACGAAGCGCAAAAGCTCCAAGAGAAGATGCTGAAGAACCAGTTCACGCTGGAAGACTTCGGCAAGAGCTTGACGCAAATCGGAAAAATGGGCGACCTGGGCAGCCTGATGGGCTTGATCCCCGGCATGGGCCGCATGAAGGATCAGATCGACTCCCAGGCCGAATCCAAACAAATGCGCCGCATGCAGGCCATCATCAATTCGATGACCGCGGACGAGCGTCGCAACCACGCCATTCTGAACCAGAGCCGCAAGATCCGCATCGCCAAGGGTTCCGGCGTCACGGTCAACGAAATCAACACCATGCTCAATCAATTCATGCAGATGCGCAAGATGATGGGCATGATGAGCAAACCCGGCAAACTCGGCAAACTGACCCAAATGTTCAACCGAGCGGGATTCGGCGATTTCGCCAACTCGGTCATTCCCGGTATGGCACGCGGCGGTATGCCCGCGGATATCGACGAAGAAGAATTGAAGAAAATTGTCGAGGAGCACGACGGCAAGGTGCCGCCGGAAGTTCTGAAGCAATTGGGCATTCGTCCGACCGGCCCTGCACGCCAGGCGGCGACCTCGCGCCCCAAGAAGGATCGCAAGAAACAAAAGGCCAAGCGCAAGCAGGGCCGCAAACGCCGCTGACCTGCGCGGCTCACCGATTACGACACCCGATCACCGATCGACTCGCTTCGATCGCCACGTAACCATCCGCAATCGCCATTGCGGCAACGCAGCCAAGATCATCTGATTCGCAGAACAGGAACATCAAACACACTAGGAGATTTCGTCGATGTTAGCCATTCGTCTCAAACGCATGGGTTCCAAGCACCGCCCTTTTTACCGCATCGTGGTATCCGAAAACGACAAGCGTCCCCGCAGTTCCCATGTGGAAGAGCTGGGTTACTATCACCCGGTCGCACCCGGCAAGCCGCTGAAAATCAACACCGAGCGCGCCGAGTACTGGTTGAGCAAAGGTGCTCGTCCTTCCGAGACCGTTGCCGGTTTGCTGAAGAAGCAAGGCGTCAAAGCTTGATTTCGCGTCTTCGGACGTCGCGTTTCGATCATCGATACACCCCTTTCGGAGGATTCACATATGCGTGAATGGGTTGAGCAGTACATGCGTGCCATCGCGGCACATCCCGATCAAGTTTCCGTGAGTCAGACGGAGGGGGTGAAGACCGTGGTTCTCGCCATGACCCTGGCGGACGAGGACAAGGCCCTGTTCGACGGCCGCAGCAGCCGCCTGCGGCGCGCGTTGAACGCGACGGTCTGTCTGGCCGGTGCCAAAACGCGCACGCGCTACGTCGTCACCATCGCGGACTGATTCGAATCACGACTCCCCGAGAAGCCGAAGGGGCCGCGGTTTTCGCGAACCATCGGCACACGGCTTCTCGATTTCGACTCGCCTTCGGGCGGGTTTTTGCGTTTTAGAGCCCGTCTCGGGCTCGGACGCGGCACATTTTGGTTCCTCGCGCCGCGAGGACGGGCGGGTTTGGCCGTGATCTACAACGAAACGGAATATCGCCGCATCGGCAAGGTCTTGAAGCCCCAGGGCGTGCGAGGCGAATTCGTCCTGTACCTGGAATCGGACTTCCCGGAGTGGCTGGCCGAGCGCAAGGTCTTTTACGCCCGCAAAGGCGACACGCTGAGCCCCTGGCGGGTCAAAAGCGCGCGCTTCCAGCAAGACAAGCTGATCCTGCGCGTCGACGCCCTGGCCGATCGCACCGCCGTCGAGGCGGCCCGCGACACCGAACTCTACCTGAGCGAGGAAGAGGCCCGTTCGGCCAACCAGGATCCCGACTACTTTTTCAATTCCGACCTGATCGGGATGACCCTGGTGGAGAGCGACACCCACACCGATCTCGGCGAAGTTCTCGACGTGGTCGAGATGCCCGGCCACAGCCTGATCGAGGTTCGCCATCCCGCGGGCGAAGCCTACCTGGTGCCCTTCACCGCCGGCTTGATCGACGAGGTGGACCTGGAGGCCGGTCAGATTCGCGCCACCCTGCCCGAGGGCCTGGTTCCCGGCACGGAAGCCGACAGCGCCGAATGACCACCCAACAAACCGACACGACGACCGAGGTGCCGCGCATGCGCATCGATTGTCTCTCCATTTTCCCGGGAATCATCGCCGACGCCCTCAAGCACAGCATTCCGGGCCGCGCCCAGGCCAACGGGCTGTTGCAGATTCACCATCACGACCTGCGCACCTGGGCGACCGACAAACACAGCAAGGTGGACGACATCCCTTACGGCGGCGGCGTGGGCATGGTCTTCAAACCGGAGCCGGCCATGGCCGCGATTCGCGAACTGCGGGCGCAAGGGGAAGCCCTGGTCATTCACCCCTCGCCGGCGGCACCGCGCCTGACCCAGGCGGACGTCATCGAACTGAGCGGACACCGTCACCTGATCTTCCTGGCATCGCGCTACGAAGGCCTGGACCAGCGCGTCATCGACCGTTGCGTGGACCGCGAGTACAGTATCGGCGACTACGTGATCTCGGGTGGCGAACTGGCCTGCGCGGTGATGATCGATGCCGTGGCCCGCATGGTTCCCGGCGTGGTGGCCAAACAGGCCAGCGTGGTGGAAGACAGCTTCTACAACGGGCTGTTGGACTACCCCCACTACACGCGCCCGCCGGTGTACGAGGACATGGACGTGCCGGCCGTGCTGCAAAGTGGCAATCACGAGCACATCCGCCGCTGGCGCAAGCGTGAAGCCCTGGCCCGCACCCTCGCCCACCGCCCCGACTTGCTGGAGGGCGCCGAGCTGGACGGCGAGGCCCGCACCATGTTGCGCGAGCTGGGTTGGAAGCCACCCCGCGATTGATCTCCTCCGCGGCTTTCGCTTTGACGGAACTGCTGGCATAATGCGGATGAATTTGGCGTTCGCCATCCGGAGATCTCCATGAACCGACCCGCCGCCGATCCCCAGGACCTGCGTCACCGCATTCATTTGGTCCTGCGCCACGACCACGTGTTGGGCCGCGAAAACCAGACCATTCACTCCAGCGTCACGCAAACCGATTTGCACGACTTCTGCCGGCTGACCCTGACCTACGGGCTCGGCGGTTTTCATTGCGTGACCGAAATCGAAGCCCAGCATCGCCTCTGCGCCGACATTCTCGATTTCTGGCGCAACGGCTTCGGCAAACAGTACAATCCCGACCGGGTGGCCGCCTTGGGTGCACTCCACATCCATCGCGCCTTCGACGATCTGGTGACCGACATGACCGAGCGCGACGGGCAACCTCCGCTGATCGTCGGTACCAGCGCAAAACCCTGCGCCAATCAGGTTGATTTCAGCGATTTTTTCTCTATAATGGAAAGTTCTGGCCGCTCGGCTCTGGTTCAATTCGGAACCAGTTGGGGCCTGAGCTCGGACCAGTTACACCGATGTGATCGGGTCCTCCCGCCCATCTACGGTCATGATGGGTACAATCACCTCTCGGTCAGATGTGCCGCCGCCATCATCGTTGACCGCATTTGTAGATAGAGGCACGTCAACTACTAGGAGTCATCACCATGAAAGTGATCGAATCGCTCGAGAAGTCTTGGATCCAAGATAAGGAACACCCCAAATTTCGTCCGGGCGACACCATCCGCGTTCACCTCAAAATCATCGAGGGCAGCAAAGAACGTATCCAGGTTTTCCAAGGTACCGTCATCGGCATCAGCAAAAAGCTGAACCGCACCACCTTCCGCGTGCGCAAGGTATCCAACGGTGGCTACGGCGTCGAGCGCCTGTTGCCGCTCTATTCTCCCGCGATCGACCATATCGAAGTCGTTCGTCGTGGTCGCGTTCGTCGCGCGAAACTGTACTACCTGCGTGGCAAGATCGGTAAAGCCGCTCGCATTCGCGAGAAGCGCAATTTCAATGCCTGATGATGTCGCGAAAAAAAGGGTTTTGAGTTTTCAAAGCCCTTTTTTTTTGGCCCGAATGGTCCTCACGGCCATGGTGTGGACGATGTTGCCGCTTTGGGCCCAATCGCTTCACCTGGTGAAGCCGGCCAAGGGCGACCCCTTGGACGAAGCGCAGGAATTCGTGGTCGAAGTGGTGGGCCCGCTTCAGCCGCAACGCATGGAAATCTTTTTGAATGGTGAACTGATGCGGGCGAGGCGCCAGCCCCCCTTCCGGTTCACGCTCTCCTGGAACACGCGCTACCGCAACCTCGTCGCCTTCGTGGCCCATTTCGACGGTCGCGAACCGATCCGTCTGGAGAAGACGTTCGAGCAGGTCGCCGCCGACGTGGAGGCGGAGATCCAGGCCTTCCAGATCTGGCCCTTTTTCGAGCGGCCGCAGAGCAAAGCCCCTCGGGTACGGTACCAGCGCCAAACCATCGAGCCGCAGGTCTTCGAAAAGGCCGACACCCATCGGCTGAGCCTGGTCATCGCGCTCGACGTCAGCGGATCGATGCGCGACGAGCTGGATTCCCTGACCAAACCGCTGGCCGAGTTCATCGCGTTCGCACGCAAACAAAATTACGAATTACGATTCATGGTCTTCGACGGCACTTCGCGGCTCCTGAAGATCGACGAGGTGCTGGCCCTGCCGTCACTGGCCGATCTGTACCGCGGCGTGGCCCATTCGACGGTCTGGGACGGCCTGGCCACCGCCACCGGCCTCTTCACTCCCAAACCGCGCCGCCTCCTCCTGTTCATTTCCGACGCCGCCGACGACGGCAGCCGCCACTCCCCCCGCAGCGCCACCGAGTTTCTGCGCCGCTCCGGGGCTCCGATGATCTGGATCAACCTGACCGACCGCGATTTCGGCAGAATGTACCGGCTGGCGCGCCGATCCGGCGGATTCGAACTGGTTCCCGAACAGAAACCGTTCGAAACCCTGCGTCGGCGGCTCGAATACCAATACCATCTTCTGGCACCACGCGCCGGGTTCCCGGTGGACCTGAACGGGTCGCAGGGCTCGGTCTGGTATCCCCACTGGCGGGAGCCCTGACCGGCCGAAAAACGAGCTGCGAACCCCGCCCACACGCGGTCGATTTCGCGGTGGTGCCCGCCATAAATCCTTGTGCTACAATTAGGCGCCAATTCAGGGAGGACATCCAGTATGGGAAAACGTTGGCCTTGCAAAGCAACAGCGGAACGCCTTCTCAACGAATCCAAGTCACGCGTCACTGAACTGAAAAACAAAGGGATCGAACCCCATTTGGCGGTGGTCCTGGTGGGCGACAATCCCGCCAGCAAAGTCTACGTCAGCAACAAGGTCAAGACCTGCGAAAGCCTGGGTATTCGCTCCACCTTTCACAAGCTGGAAGCCACCACGAGCACCGATGACCTGCTGCGCATCGTCGACGAGCTCAACCACGACGCCTCGGTTCACGGCATTCTGGTTCAATTGCCCCTCCCGCCGCAAATCGACGAGAGCCGCATCATCTCGGGCATCGAGCCCGACAAGGACGTAGACGGTTTTCATCCCGTCAACGTCGGCCGGCTTTCCCTGGGCGAGCCCGGTCTGGTACCCTGCACCCCGATGGGTGTCATGGCGCTGCTGGCCGATTGCGGCGCCGAACTGAGCGGCATGCACGCGGTCGTCGTCGGGCGCTCGAACATCGTCGGCAAACCGATGGCGCAGCTTCTCTTGAAAGCGAACTGCACGGTGAGCATCATCCACAGCCGTACCAAAAACCCCGCCGAACTCTGCCGCCAGGCGGATCTGGTGGTTGCGGCGGTCGGTCGACCCGGCCTGGTGGACGCGAGCTGGATCAAGGAAGGCGCACTCGTCGTGGACGTGGGCATCAACGAGATCACCGACGACGCCCTGGCCGAGAAGCTGATTCCGGCCGACTCCAAAAAGATGGCCGCCTACCGCAAAAACGGCCGCGTCCTCTATGGCGACGTCCACTACGCCTCCGCGCTCGGACGCGCCGAAATGGTGACGCCCGTTCCGGGCGGTGTGGGCAAACTGACCATTGCACAATTGATGGCGAACTGCGTGCTCGCAGCCGAGCGCCTGGGCTCGCGGTAGTCCGAACCGCTACGAACGGGGATAGATCATGAAGAAGATCGATCATATCGGGATCGCCGTGCCCGAGCTGGACGCGGCCATCGAACAATACCAGACGCTGGGCTTTGACTTCGACCACGTCGAAGAGGTGCCCGAGCAGAAGGTGAAAACGGCCTTTTTCGAGCTGGGTGACGCCCACGTGGAGTTGCTCGAAGCGACCGAGCCGGATTCGGCCATCGCCAAGTTTCTGGGCAAGCGCGGTCCCGGCATCCATCACATCTGCGTCGAGGTCGACGATATCGAAGCCGCACTGGCGGAATATCGCGCGGCCGGCGTGCGCCTGGTCAACGAAGAACCGGTCATCGGGGCTGGCGGCCATCGCGTCGCGTTCGTGCATCCCAAGGCCACCCACGGCGTCCTGCTCGAACTGCTCGAGCGCCGTTCCACCGATGCCGATTGAGCGCGGTGGGCCGGGTCGAACGCCACCCGTTCCATTCTAAAGATCAACGAGGCAAATACTGATGTTGCGACAATCTGCATGTGGGCAGTCCACTCGGGGCCGCCAGGGCGTCAAGGCGCTGCTGATTCTGCTGGCCGTGGCGGCATTGACCGGATGCCACAAGTACTTCGACGTGGAGAACGAAACGGTGCCCGGCAATACCCTGATGCTGGAGTTCTCGAAACCGATCAAATACGTGTTGGAGTTGAAGATCAACGGCACGGAAATCCCGATCGACTACCGCGGTGGAAGCCGGGTCCTGATGATCGAAGGCTTGCCGGCCGGCCAGCACAACTTCAACATTCACAGCATTTCCTACGTGTTCGGCCCCGAGTTCGACAATTACAAGATCACCGACGATCGCGGCGCCTATTTCTTCATCCAGGCCCGCAAGTACCGCTCGGGTCTGCCGAAGAACCGGGCCCAGGTATCGCTGCGCGCCTACCGCCGCCAGCTCAAGGAGCAAGGCATCGACGCGGCCCCGGAAGGCGCGGGCAAGATCAAGGCCTACTTCAAGTAATCGCAATTGCGCGTTCGCCGCACTCCAAGTCTGCATTACCGCGCTCAACGATGTGCGTTGGGCGGTAGGTCGTGTCCGCATACTCAGAGAGGCGTCGTGCAGGTTCGGTATAAGGCCTGTCGGTGAGCCGACACACCGGTCACTGAGTTTCAACCGGGTAACGAATCGCTAGGGAGTTCCCGCATTTGTGAGAGGGGCGTCGTGGCAGTAGGTTGGCCCGCTGGGCCGACGCTTCGAAGTAACGTAACTGGCAATAAATCAAGCATTTCAAGAGCGAAGCGTGGGCGTTGGCATATCCGTGATCATCGGAGAACGTGGGAGTAAAGTTCCCGAACGTCGAGAGATATGTCCAGCCTGTAGGTTGAGCAGCTTGAGGTTGTGTGAAAACGTCGAAAATGGACTGAATTCGGATTGGCTGTATTAGGTAAATCCTTTAAGTTCAATTCGACTACCCAAAAACCTATATACACGAGCCATGTTTTCACACGCTCTCAGCTTGCTCAACCAATCGAAGCCATTGGGTTTAGACTTGGTATCGTGCTCGAAAGGGCAAGTTTTTCGGCATTGCCTGCAGGGAAAATCGATAGGTTCGCCGTGGGCTCAAAGATCAGCCTAGACAGACGTAGCTTCGATTGGTGGAGTTGGCGGACCTGAGCGATGCCCTCACGCATGGCGAACCTTTCGACTTTCGGGCACCTTGCCAACTCGTTCTTTGATCAACGTAGATACGCCAATACCGGTGCTTCGCTTTTAAAGTGTTCGAAGCGAGGCGGTTGCGTCGCTTCGATTGGTGGAGCAAGCTGCTCCACCTACAGGCCTTACGCCCCTCTGGAGATGCGGGGACTTTGGACTTTACGGCTTTTGATTGGCGTCGCGTGGGAAATGATCGGCTTCGCTCTTTGGCGCAATTGATTGTCGTTGCTTGGATTGCTTCGAAGCGTCGGCCCGGCGGGCCAACCTACAGACCTGAAACCACTTACGCGAATTTCGGGCACTGCGGACCTATGTACTTCGATGGATGCGATACTGCAAATATGATGAGCTCCGCTCTCGAGCTGATCGAGACTCCGCAGCTTGAATCACTCCGGTGGGTCGACCGAGCCGGCTTACCGCCCCTGACCAACTTACCGCCGCGCGCCACTTCTTCGCGAGGCCGTACTCCGATAGCGGGCGTCCCCGTGGGGACACCCTCGTCATGCAAGCAGGGACCGCTCGCTAGTTTTCTTCCAGGCAGGCGATCAGGGCCAAGATGTTGCGAATGTCGATTTCGCGATCATCGCCCCATGTCGTCAGCAGGTTGCGGTAGGCATCCTCGCTGAAGCACAGCTCCGTGGTGACGGTCACCGTGTAGGGCCCGAAGCTGTAGGTGGGCTCGCTGTCCTCCGCCAACTCGAAACGGGTGAACACGATCTCGGTGGTGCCGTCCTCGAAGGCCGCTACGGCGCACAACCGCAGCAGGGTTCCCGTGGTCTCGATCGGCGTCAACGGATTCACGTGGGTGATGCTCAATACACCCGGTTCACTGTTCACGATCGGGTCGCCCCAACGCTCGGTCAGGGTCTGATCGCGCTCCGTGCCGGCGTCGAACGTCACCACCGCGGGGTCGTAGGTCATCTCGAAGCTGAACCCGTACGCGGGCCCGCTGGGAAGCTGGGTCAAATCCAAGGCGATCTCGAAATCGGTACCGGGCTCGACCTCGATCACGCCCCGGGCGTCGCCCATGTGGATGTCGAACAACGAAGGCGCCGGCCGTGATCCGGTCACCGCCCCGTCGCAATAGCGATCCAACAGCCGCACTCCGCGCCGCAGAATATTGACGGCGTCGATGGTGGAAATGCTGCCGCTACAGTTGGTATCGGCGACGCACAGCGGTATCGGGTCGAAGGGCGTCTGGATTGCCGTCATCAACCGCAACACCTGAAGCGCATCGAAGGCCTCGCGTGCATTGCCGTCGGCATCCACATCGCCGATCGCCGCGAAACAACCGCCCGTGGTGCAGAACCTGCCGCTATCCAACCGCGCGGCCGGGACGCCGTTGTTGAACTGAAACTCCTCCGGCACCAGCGTCAAGGGCGTACACCGGTTGCGCAGAGCCGATTCGTCGACGGCGAAGATCAGTTTCACCAACATCTTTTCGCCGGTACCCACCAGTTCCAATTGCTCGCTGTTGGTGGCGAAGATCCGCACCGAACCGGGCGTGGTCTGGCTGTCGTCCAGAATCTCCCACGGCTCGATCAAGGTGCCGGATGGGTCGGCGCCCACGTACGTCAGCAAGTCGGGATCGTAGTCGACCCGCGCCTGGAACGAGGTGATGTGGTACAGCGCCTCGATCCCTTGGGTGAAGACGGGAATGGTCACCTCGAAGCCAGGGGCCCCACCGTGATCGTCGTTGATCCACACGTCCAGGCTACCGCCGAGGCGGGTGCAGTTGTCGAAACTACCGACATCGCTGACCGACTTGCCCTGGAAATCCAGCCGCAGCACCAGATTCACCTGCTGCCCGAGGAAGAAGGCGGTGTCGTAGGTGACGAAGTAGACGCCGCCACCCAGATCGGCGACGCTGGCGGGTGTCGTCAGGGCTCCACCGTTTTCGCTGATGGCGAAATGGGCGGTGGTCAATCCCGAGATCGGGCTGTCGTTGGCCTCGGCCCGCACCGTCAGGCCGATGCGCGGGCATTCGGCCACGGAGATCGATTCGATTTCCAGGCCCAGGTCCAGGCTGAAATAGTCCGCCAACAGGTTCAGGGAGTCGTAGTCCTCGAACGCGCTGACCCCGATGTACCAGGTTCCGGCCTGCGGCTGATCGACCACGATCCGCTCTTCGTTGCCCTGAAGCGAGCTGCGCCGGTCGAATTGGTCCAGCCCGGCCGGTTGACCGAAACGCAGGTAGAGATCGGCGTCGCCGACACCATCCCAGATGTCCACGGTCAGGCGATCCTGGTTGGGAGGTACCTCGATGAAGAAACACCGGAAGGTGCCCCGCAAGCCAGCGAGATCCGTCACGATCTGATCGTCGAAGACCTCGATGCAGTCGGTGTTAATGCAATTGCGGTAACTCGCCGAACCGAAGGCGCTGTTGCCACCGCTGCGAACCGTGACGTACACACCGTGTTCTCCGCCGTTGGGGAACGGCGTGGTGTAGCTGAGTTCGTAGCGACCCGGCTGTTCCAATTCCCGGAAGCTGAAGGAAATCTGGCGATTGTCCTCGAAGAGCGTGAACGCATCGGCGGACAGGCCCTGAAGCGGCTCGCCGTCGCGCAGGACGACCACCCGCGCGGTGATGGTCGGGCAATCAGCGGTGAAGACGGCATCGACCACCATCGAGAGAACCGAAGCGTCGTAGGCCGCGCGCAGGTTGGTCTTGAGGTAGTCGTCGAAGCCGCGAATCGCGATCCACCAAACCCCACCGGCCGGATAATCGACCGCCACCGACTCGTTGTTGCCGTCGCGTTGCGGCCGGAAGTCGAAGACCTCGGGTGTCGGTGGTTGGCCCTGGCGCACGTAGAGATCGGCGTCGCCGCTGCCCAGGAAGGTGTCCACCGTCAGGATGCGCTGACCCGGCGGCACCGTGATGAAGAAGCATTGCCAACTGCCGGCGACCCCGCTCAGGCACTCGACCACCTGCTTGTTGAAGATTTCGGTACAGCCTTCGAGGCGGCAGGTTCGGAAGGGCGTGGAGGCCGCCACCGTCATCGCATCCACCGTCACGCTGACGTCGACCTCGTGCAGGCCGCCATCGGGTTGACGGGCGGTGAAGAGGAGCCAATAAGTTCCGGCCTCGCTATCGGCCTGGAGCTCGAAAGCTACCGCGGCACCGTCTTCCAGCAACGTGAACTGACCCGAGGTCAGGCCCTCGACGCCCACACCGTCCCGCATCACGCGCAACTTGACCCGCAGTTGCGGACAGTCGGCCACGAGCACCCCGATCAGGGAGAAATCGATCGGGCCCGGGTCCGGCGGATCGGTCACGGTGACCTGCACGTCGTCCTCGTCGTCTTCGCCACTGGGCCCGTTGTCGGGCGTCGAATCCGAATCGGTTTCGTTGGCCGCGACCACCTCGCCGGAATCGCCAAAGGACCCGGCCGTCGTGGCCCGCGCGATGAAACTGAAGCTCCGCTCGGCGCCAATGGCCAGTTCGCCGACCCGCCACAGACCGGTATCGGGCGACCAATCTCCCTGGCTGTTTTCGGAAACCAGGCTGAAACCGGAGGGCAGGGCATCGCGCACCAGAACGCCGGAAGCGGGGTTGCCGCCCTCGTTACCAACTGTCTGGGTGAACGTCACCAGGCTGCCCACCTCGACGGCGGTTTCCGACACGTCCTTTTGATAGTAGAGGTCGATGCTGCCCACCGACTTCTCGGCGTAGTCGTCCTCGGACACGTCGCCGTTGCCGGGCGTCGAATCGAAATCCGGCTCGTTGGCGGTGAACACCTCGGCCGAAAAGGTCTTGGACCCCACACCGGCCTGCAACACGACACTCAAGGTAGTGTTCTGGCCGGATGCCAAATCCCCCAGGTCCCACATGCCGGTACCGCCATCGTAGGTGCCGCCCGAATGAGAGACGTAGGTCAAGCCCTCGTCCAGGAAGGTGCGCACCTGAACGCCCGTCGCGGTGAACGGCCCGTTGTTCAGGACCAACACCTGGAAGGTGACGTTCTCACCCACGCCTGGCGTATCGTCGTCGACCACCATGTCCAGGCTGAGGTCGATACACCCGCGACGGGGCCAACCCAGATCGAGCAGCAGCGACTCGGCCAGGCCCAGATCGTGACGGGGGCCCAGGTAGAACGGCACCACCAATTGACGCGGATCCACATCCGGGTGGAAACTCACCGCCGTTCGGTTGGTTTCGACGGGGTTGCTGCCGTACATCAGCACGTGCCCATCGTCGTTGGTGCCGAACGCCAACGATTCGGCGGCCTCGACCAGGGTCGGGCCGGTCCAGTAGAGGTCGTCCCGATCTCGAGCGGACGTGAAGCGCTGACTATCGGTCATTTGTGGCCACGAGAGATTCTTGCTGTCGTCGCGCAGGAAGGTCATGTAGATGTCGTCGGTATCCTGCAGGCGGGCGCCGCGGGTATCGCTGTTTTGGTCCAGATCGACCGCGGTGGTCATGCCCAAAGCACGCACCAGCTCGCGCAGCACCAGTGTCACGAAGTCCACATCGCCGCCGGCCGCGCCATCGAGGCCGTAGTAGAAGCGGGCGCCGGACAGGCACGTCGGAGGATCTTGGTTGTCGCCACAATCATCGTCGTCATCGTCGCGCTTATCATCGTCGTCCCCGCAGTCGTCGTCATCGCCATCGTCGCCGTCATCGCCATCGTCGCCGTCGTCTCCATCGTCACCGCCGGCGCAGGTTGGCGCCCAACGGCCCTCGCAGATTTGGCGATTGACGGTCGCGCTGGTCTGCGGAGAGACGACATTGGCATTGCTGCCGAAATCGAATTCCACATGGCTGAGAGCGTGGAAGTTACACAGTGCATCGATCCAAAGAAGGTAGGTGTTGCCGTCGATCAGGGCGAACTTGACTTCGAATCCCAGGCTGGTGGCCAGTTTGCGATCACCCACCCCCACCAGGGTCACGGTCTGGGAAACCCGGGCCGCCTTCAGGGTGACGTCCACGCTGTTGCCGGCACCCTCCACTTCGATGACGAAGATGTCGCGCATCCAGGTGCGGTCCTCTCCGGTGCCGATCGGGGCGTCTTCGAACTTGACGCGATTGCCGCGATTCTCGACCACGTAGTTCACCTGACTGCCGACACAGCCGTCATTGGTGAAGGCATTGCCCACCTGGCTGTCCGGAAGACTGTTGAACACGGCGACGATATCGGCTTCCTCGCCGTCGAGATCCTGCCCGGCGAGGGCATTGGCCAGGGCCGAGGGGTACCAGGTGTTGCCGCGCAAGGCGCCGGAAAAGTCCTTGTGCCAGGAGAGGTTGCGGGCCACGCCCAGCACGGTCTCGTCCTGGTTGCAGGCCATTTCCGCGAAACGGGCGATCACATGGACAGGTACCGCACTTTGGAACTTGTTGCAGAACAGGGAAGCCGCGTGGCTAAAGGCGATCATCCGCTGCTCACCGAGCGTGGTGCCCGGATTCCCGCCGACCGGGTCCACGGGCGTCGGATCGTTGAAGCCGAAGGCCTCCACGTCGTCCGTGGTGAAATCGATGTTCAGGCAATCGACACAGGTTCCCTCGCCCGGATCGACCGCCAGTTGCGCGGTATCGTAATCGTCCTCGGCGTTGGCGCCGTTGCCGGGTGTCGAATCCGGATCCGGCAGATTGGCGGCGATCACCTCGGCGGTCAGCACGGCGTTACCCATCTCCGTCACCAAGGCCTGGATCTGTACCTGAGCTCGCGAACGCACTTCGATGTCCAGAATGTCCCAGACACCCGTACCCTCGTCGTAACCGCTGCCGCCACTCACGAAATCGAGGAACCCGGGCAGTTGGTGCCGCACGGAAACGGCACCGGAAGCGCGCGGACCGGCGTTGTCCACGGCCAATGTAATGGTGACCACTTGGCCCACTTCGGGCGCGGGTCGGTCCACCGTGAGCGACAACGACAGGTCCGCTTCGACCAGCGCTTCGGGATTGATTTCGATGCTGTCCTGATCGTCCTCGGAAGCGAGATCGTTGCCCGGTACGGAATCGGGATCGGCCACATCGGACGTGGCCACCTGCGCCGTGTTGACGACGGTGTCCCCGGTGCCCACTTCCGTGACCAGGGTCAGGGTCGCCTGGGCTCCGGCATTCAAGGTGCCGACCGTCCAAATCCCGGTTCCGCTATCGTACTCGGGCGGGCCGGACACGAAGGTCAGGCCGGCGGGTAACTGGTCGCGCACGGTCACACCGGTGGCAGCATCGGGACCCGCGTTCTGGACCGTCACGGTGAAGGTCACCTGGGCTTCCTGTTCGGGCTCCAGGTTGTCGGCCGTTTTGATCAATGACAGGTCGGCGATGGCGATCGGGGCCTGGATCTGGACGGACACGCTGTCGCTGTCGTCCTCGCTGTTGATGCCATTGCCCGGCGTGGAATCGGGATCGGCATGGGTCGCCGTCAGCACCTGGCCACTGAAGGAAAGGGTGGTCGCCTGGCGGCCGGTAAAGGTGAACTCGCGCGTGGCGACCTCGCCGTCGGTCAAACCGGAAACCGTCCAGGTCCGGGTCTGGGCGTCGTAATTGCCGGAACCGCTGCTGGAAACGAAGTCGGCCCCATTGGGGAAGTTGAATTGTACCGATTGGTTGTCGGAATCGTCGGGCCCGCTGTTGCGCAGGTCGGCCCGCACCACGAACTGGGTTTCGAAGTCGGGTTGGGGGTCGTCGACGGAAAGGTCCAGGCTCAAATCGGCGAATGGCTCGCGATCGGCACCACAACTCCAACCGATGTCGGTCATCAGGCTCCAAGCCAGGCCGGGATCGTGGTCCGGGCCGGTGTAGGAGGGTTCCATCAGTTCGTTGGGTGACAGAGAGGTACTGAAATGGCTGACCGAAGACCCCTGGCGGTAGGGGTTGGGCGCGTACATCTGCACCAGGCCGCCGGCTCCGATGCCGCTGTCGAGGATTCCCGAAGCCTGGGTCACGGCGTCGCCGCTCCAGAGCAGGTCGCCGTCGTCGGTGGCCGAGGAGGCCCGCTCGCCGTCGCTCATTTGGTTCCACTGGCGACCGCTGCTCCCGTCGCGCAGGTGCCTCATGTAGACGTCGTCACGACCCAGGAAACGCCCGCCGTTTTGATTGACGAGGGTCAGGAACCCGAGCCCGTGCCCCAACTCGTGGAGCAACACGGTGACGAAATCGATGTCGTTGCCGCCGTTGCGATCCAGGCCGTAATACCAGTTGGTGTTGGCCAGGCAGCCGTTGTTGTTGTCGATCGACGAGTTGAACGTGGCCCGGATATCGGCGTGCTGACCCTGGAGGTCGGAGCCGGCGATGCGGTTGGCCAGGGCGGCCGGATACCAGGTGTCGGCCAGCTCGGCTCCCGGAAAATCGCGGGCGACAGTCTTGGGTCCGGCGGAGCCCAGCACCCCGCCGGAGCTGTTGCAGGTCAAGGCATCGAATTGGGCCTCGATGACGATGTCGACCGTGCTGTTGAGGCCCGCAGCCCAGATTTCGGCCGCGTGCTGAAACGCGATCAGCCGTTGTTGGCCGATGGTGGTGCCGCTGTTGCCGCCGACCGGAGTGGCGGGGCGGGTATCGTTGAAGCCCTCACCGGGAGCGTCGGCGTTCAGGATGGTAATGGCGGGACGGCTGCTGCCACAGTCCGGAACGACGGACATCGAGGTCCAATCGTCCTCGTTGGGGTTGCCGTTGTTGGGCGTGGAGTCGGGATCCACGGAAGAGGCCGACACGATTTCGGCCGTGAGCACCTTGGGCGAAATGCCGAGTGCCTTGAACCGGAGCAGGAGGGTGTCGGTCGCGGCGGGATTCAACGAAGTAACCTGCCAGGTTTGGGTGGCGGCATCCCAATCACCGGCGGGGTCGGCGCTGGTGAACAACATGCTGCCGGGAAATTCGATTTCGACGACGGCGTGGTTCAGCAGATCCGGCCCGTCATTGGTGAGGTCCAAATGAATCTCGACCGTTTCTCCGGCAGCGGGGGTCAACTCCTGCTCGCGGAAGGCCAAACGCAGGTCGGCGCTGCCGAGAATCACCGAATCGTAGTCGTCTTCGGTGGTCACCAGGTTGCCCGGTGTGCTATCCGGATCCGCTTGCGAGGCGGCCGAAAGGTAGGCCACCAATTCGTCGGCGACCGCGGCATTCTTGCGATAGGTGAGGGTCAGGGTCGCCTGGGCCCCGTTGGCCAGAGGCGAACCCAGTTGCCAGGTACCGTTCGAAAAGCTGCCGACCGAGGGCACGTCGTTTTCCACGGTGTAATCGGAGAGCGCGGGAACCTGGACTTCCAGTCCCTTGGCATCGTCGGGACCGCCATTGGCGACCGTGACCGTGGCGACCAACGTTTGACCGACGGTGGGATTGGGATCATCCACCTCGAGTGTCAGCGATACGTCGGCCACGGCGGGCTGTACCGTGGCCGAATCCCGATCGTCCTCGGTGTCGTCGCCGTTGCCGGGCGTCGAGTCCCGATCCGGTTGGGTCACGGAAGTGACTTCGGCGATGTTGGTCACCGCCTCGAAGGATTCCATCGTGGCGGTCAGCTCCAGCGTCACCTCGCCGCCGTCGGCGATCGAATCCACGGACCAGACGCCGGTATCCGACAGGTAGACGCCGGGCGCCACGTGGGACACGTACGTCAGGCCGTCGGGTAGCAGATCGGTGACCACCACGTCGGTGGCGGTGTCCGGTCCGCCGTTGGCGACGCGGATCGTGAACACCACGTCATCCCCGATCGCCGCCTTCGGAACGTCAACCGTCTTGGTCAGGCCGAGGTCGGCCGAAATGGCTTGAATCGTGACGCTGTCCTGGTCGTCCTCGGTGGGCACCATGTTGTTGGGCGTCGAATCGGGATCGGGCCGATGGGAGGCGGTGATTTCGATCGTGTTGGTAACGGCATCCGCGGTATCGACCCGCATCACCAGATTCATGAGGTGGAACTCGCCGGCTGGAACGCTGCCTGGCTGCCACACGCCGTCGGCGGGATTGAAGCTCCCCGAGCCGAAATGGGTGACATAGGTCAGGCCGTTCGGGCTCTGGTTGAACAACCGATCGGTGACCGCCACCCCGATCGAATCGTTGGGGCCGGCGTTGTCGATGCGCAACTGATAGGTCACGTTTTCACCGACCGCCGGTTGCATTTCATCGACGCTGATGGACACACTGAGATCGTTGTCACCCAGGGGTTGGCTGGTGATCACCACCTGATCCCAATCGTCTTCCTGGGGATCGCCGTTGCCGGGTGTGGAGTCCGGATCGGGATAAATCGAATCGCTCACTTCCGCGGTGTTGGTGTAGGTCGCCACTCCGTTGACCTGCACGGTGATGTCGATATCGGCGCGGCCGTCGCTGAAGACGGTCCCCACGCTCCACTCGCCGGTTTGGGCGTTGTAACTGCCGTCCCCACTTTGGCTGACGAACGCCAGACCGTTGGGCAGCAAGTCGGCGACCTTGACGTTGAAGGTGGTGTCCGGGCCGTTGTTGAAGACGGACAACGTGAAGGTGATTTGATCGCCGATGGTCGGCGCGGCCTGATCCACTTCCTTGCGCAGGCTGAGGTCGGCCGAACGCGGCGTGCCCCCGCCGCCGGTGGGAATGCAGACGCGGCCGTCGGTGGTCAACGGAATCGGCGTCTCGTTGTTGAACACGAAGCGATCGAACACGATTTCGGAGCAGGCACCGGCCGGGAGGTCGGGGCGCACGTTGAACACCAGGCCGAGCAAAATGTCGTCGCTGGCGTTGTCGATCACGATCTCACGGGTACTGGCGGCGTTGACGAAGATCCTGCCCGAGTCCTGGTGGTTGTCGAAGACCAGATCCCAGTCGTGGATGACGGTTCCGTTGCGTTCCAGCGCCTGGTAGTCGAGGAAGTTCACGTCGTAGCTGAAGTCGACCTCGAAGGAGTTGATCTCGTAATCGCGATCCACGGCCTGAACGCGCACCGGCACCACGATCTGGGTGCCTGGCAACACGAGCCGATCGCGATCCATCCAGATGTCGACCGCGCCGCCGTTGGGCGTGCAGTTGTTGAACACACCGACGGCCGTCGCATTCGCCGGACCCAGGGTCACCGTCACCGAGGGAAACACATCGCCGGCGTGGAGCTGCTTGGTGGTGTAGTCGAGCCGATATCTGCCGCCGCCGAGTTCCTGGAACGCGGACGCCGAAAAGGCCGGGCCGCCGTCCTCGGAGAGGGTGAAGGCGTCGGCGGGAAGGCTGCCGAGCGTACCGTCATCGTCGGAGACTTCGACTTCCAGGCGAATGTCGGGACAGCCCACGGACGAGACACGCAAGATCCGCAGGGACAGGTCGGTGGCGCTGAAACTGGCGAACAGGTTGGTATTCAAATAATCGAGATTGCCGTGGAACCCCACGAACCATTCCCCACCATCGGGCTGCTCTTGGCGGACCGACTCGGTGTTGCCGTCGACGAGTGGCCGGAAATCGAATTCGGACAGGGTGGGCACCAAGCCGCGGCGGACGTAGAGATCGGCATCGCCGCCTCCGCCGAAGGCGTCGATCGACAGAACCATCTGAGCCGCGGGCACGGTCAACCGGAAGAGGCGCCAGGATCCCTGCTCGCCACTGATGCCGGTCACCACCTGGGCGTTGGTGAGGTCGCGAACCGCGGTCACGCTGGTCGAAACGAAATCGTCCTCGCCCTGGACCGCATTGCCTGGCGTGGAATCGGGGTCTTCCCGGGTGGAGAGCACGACTTCCGCCTGCCAGGGTAGGTATCCGCTCACCTCGGGACTCAGGGTCAGGGTCAACTGCACCTGGGACAGGGCGGTCAGGTCGGTGATGGTCCAAATCCGCGTTTTGGTGTTGTAACTGCCGGCATTGGCCACACCGGTGATTTGGTTCAAATCGTCGGGCAGGGAGACCTGGACCTGGACCTCATCCAGGTTGCCGGGGCCGCGATTGTCGAGTGTCAGGACCACGGTGTGGTTCTGGCCGACGACGAAAAAGGGGTCGGTGACCTGGAACCCCAGTTCGAGGTCCGACTGCTGGCGCGGCGGCCAGCCGATATCCAACAGCAGCTTGGCCGCGAGACCGGTGTTGTGCTGGGCGCCGGCGTAATCCGGCTTCAAGATGTCGGTGGGTGTCAGGTTGCTGTTCCAACTGAAGACGGACAAGCCCAGCTCGAGAGGGTTGGGTGCATACATCTGCACCTTGCCGTCGGGATCGACCCCGGCGGTGTAATTCAGCGCAGCGGCCTTGACCAGGTCGCCGGTCCAAAACAGATCGCCGCCGTCGATCGCCGATGCCTGACGCTCGGTATTGTTCATCTGGTGCCATAGCTTGCCGGTGCTCTTGTCGAGCAGGAAGGTGCTGAAAATGTCCTCGCCGCCAAAGAACTCGCCGCCGGTTTCCAGGTTGACGAAGGTGTAGAAACCGAGCCCCACGGCCAATTCACGCAGGGCGACCGTGACCATGTCGATATCCGAACCGGGATTCGCATCGAGGCCCAGGTACCATTGCGCTCCGCCCAGGCATCCCTGATCACCGTTCAGATTGAAATTGAACACCAGATCCACTTCACGCGCGGTGGTGGAGTCCACATCGGATCCGGCCAGCGCGTTGGCCAGCCCGACGGGGTACCAGGTCCCGGGTCGGGGTACGTTCACGCCCCAATCGCGCACCGCATTGGCGGGACGCCCCTGGGCCAGCACCGCCTCGCCGGCGGAGCAGTCCAGACCGGCGTCGAAACGGACTTCGACCTTGATCGGGATCTGGCTGTCGATGACGCGTCCCCAGATCTCGGCCGCGTGTCGGACCGCTTCGAGGCGTTGTTCGCCAAGGGTCGTCGCCGTGTTCCCGCCGACAGGCTTGACCGGCGTCGGGTCGTTGAAGCCAACTCCGGGGGGATCGACGCTGATGATCTCGAGCGTGGCAGCTTGAATGGTCATTCCAAGAAGCGCGAGGGCAAGCAGGAGGAATCGAAGGACTCCCATCCGGTAGCGGCACATAAGCACATTCCTATCTGTCCGATGTCAAAAAGCGAGCTCGTTAGCAAGGAGAGCGTCGAGGTGATCACCTGAAAAGCACGGTCGTTATGAAGATGGATAAGAGTGCATATGCCATAGAATCGGTTGGGCAAAACCGTGACTAAAGTTCCGCCGTCGAGAAATCCGGAAGTGCCCGTAGATGGAAAAAAGTGACAAGAGCAAGCGGTGCCGATTCAACCGACTAGCGTTTTGGGCGGGTTGGCGCCGCCAAGCATCGAGCAGGCAAAAAGAAGTCCAAAATTCGGCTTTCTTCACCCACGTAAGTGTCTAGAAAAGGGCGTAGTCGGGATGAGGGGCGTTTTCGAAGCCCGTGGCCGATCTTGGGATGGCCGATCTTCCCCATCGAAGCATCTTAGCGGGATGTGCCCGCATCACGAGAGAGTTGTCGTTGCAGTAGGTTGGGCCGCTGGCCCGACACCTCGAAGCCGTCGTGTCGCGAGTGGACGCCTATTTGACAGCGAAGGTGCGTTTGCGATGCTCGAAAAACCGGCTCGCTCGATGATCGAGTGCAGGTTTGGATGGGTTGGGCGTTATGCCTTTCCGATTCATCCGGGAATGTCCGGCTAATGAGTTAATTGCTAGAGTTTGATGAAAGACCTGTCGTCACTTTTCCCCAGGTGTCAAAGGGACCTTTTGCTGGGAGCCCTATCGAGGCTTAGTTTTAAACTACTGCAAGTAAAATGCTTGTGATTTTGAATTGCAAGCCGAGAAACCTAGGAAAGGTCGCCTGCAGGAACGATCCTTCTGCAAATGGGTCTTTCGGTTGACCCGATTCGAGGCGAGACGATTCTTGATCCGAGTCGGCTTAGCTCTTTGAGGAGTTGTGAATGTGCTCCGCTTCGGCTCCGAAGTGTCGGGCCAGCGGCCCAACCTACTGCAAGTGCCCTTCTCTTAAGACGCGGGCACTGTAAACAGGTCGGCTCCGGCGAGAATTCAAACTCCTCACCGAGCCGAACCCAGTCAGGACATTCTCAGCGATGGGAAACTGTCAAGCGATTCCCTCACCCCACCGGTTCCTGCTCCGCGGCGACGAGGCGCTTGCGGCGCGGCCGCCAATGAAACACACGCCCGAACCAACCGAGGATGTCCTCCATCAGGGTGATCGTCGCCGGCAACAACAGGGTCGTCAGCAACGTCGAAACCAGCAGTCCGCCCATCAACACGTAGGCCATCGAGTAATAGTAGACCCCCGCCAACGCCGGCTTTTGGACCGCGATCGGAACCAGGCCCATCAAGGTCGTCAAGGCCGTCATCAGGACCGGACGCAATCGCTCGCGTCCGCCGCGCAACATGGCTTCGTCACGCTTGAACCCGTCGCGCCGGTACTTGTTGATGTGCTCGATCATCACGATCCCGTTGTTGACCACAATGCCCAGCAACAACAGCAGACCCACGAACGCGGGCTGATCGAAATCGGTGCCGGTCAGGTACAGGGCCCAAAAGGCGCCGGCCAAGGCGAACGGCAGGGACACCATCAGCGCCAAAGCCTGGCGCATGCTCTCGAACAGGCCCGCCATGACGGCAAAGATCAACATCAGGGCCAAGGCCAGGTTGGTCATCATCTCGCGCCGGTTCTCTTCTTCCTCTCGCCGAAACGACTGAAAATCCCAATGATAGCCGTACGGCAGTTCCAGTTGATCGAGTGCCGCTTTGGCTGTCTTGCGGTGCTCTTCCTTCTTGCCTTCGGTGTACTTGGCACCGATCCACACGCCCGTGATCTTGTTGTTGCGCATGATCTGGTCGGCACCCTTGACGACCGCGAACTCGGCGAAACTCTCGAGCGGCACCGAGGGCGCACCCTCGCGCTGGACCGGCAGGTCCTTGAGGTGGTCCATGGTGGAAAATTCGCGGTCCTCGAGCACCAGCCGCATTTCCACCTCGCCGTTGGGATCCTTGAAGCGCGGCAGACGACGGCCGCGGAAGGTCAACTCCACCGACTCGCTGGGTCGCGACAAATCCACGCCGTACTCGCGGGCACGCTCGCGATCGATGCGGGTGTGCAGTTCCAAGCTGCCGCCCTCGGCCGTGGTGTAGTGATCGTGCAGGCCCGGCACGGTCTCCAGAATACGTCGCGCTTCCTCGGACAGTTCGGCCAGTTTCTCCGAATCGGGTCCCTGAAGCTGAAACCCGATGCGCTTACCGCGGTTGCGCTGCCAAAACGGCGCGTTGTCCTGGATCTCGATGCGCACCCCGGGAATCTGCGGCAAATAGGGCGTGAGCTCCTTGCGCACCATGCTCATGTGCGCCTCGTGGGTGTAGTCGTCCTCCATGTAAAGTCGGGTCAGGCACCAATTCGCACTGTACCAACTGTAGATGGACTTGACATTGAAGCGCCCCTTGACCGACTCCAACTCCTTTTCGACGCCGCTGATGATCTCTTCTTTGCGTTGGAGGGACAGGTTCTCGCTGAAGTGGTAGCGCATGCCGACGAACATCTCGGACTTGTTGGCTTCGAAGTTCTTTTCGATGTTGTCGAAGGGATAGTAGCCGGAACCGATGACCAGCAAACCCACGATCGGAATGACCCAGCGGTGCCGCAGGCTACTCCGCAGGATGCCGGTGTACATGCGTTCGATGAAGGACATCACCCGGCCGGACTCGCGCTTCTTGGCGTCGCGCTTGAGGAACTTGGCGGTCGCAAGCGGAATCAGCGTCTGCGAGATGAACAGCGACGCCAAGAGGGTGAAGCAGACGGTCAACGCCAGCTCCCGCAAGATGATGTTCATTTCCGAAGGTTTGGAGAAGATCATCGGCAGGAACACGATCACCGAGGTCATGGTGGCCGCCATGACCGCCACGGACACCTCGCGCGCACCCAGCAAGGACGCGACGCGGTTGCCGTAGCCCTTGCGTTGGTAGCGGTCGATGTTCTCCATGATGACGACCGCGTTGTCGACCAACATGCCGACACCCACGATCAAACCCAACAGGGAGATGGTGTTCAAGGTCTTGCCCTGCGCCCAGATGATGCCGCAGGCCACGATCAGCGAAAACGGGATGCACATGACCCCGACCAGGGTGGTACCGATCCGCCGCAGGAACAGGAAAAGGACGATGCTGGCGAGGAACGCGCCCACCAGGCCGGTGTTCTTGAGCTCTTCGAGCGTGCGCGTGATCTCGTGACCCTGATCTTCCCAAACCAGGAAGTTGATGCCTTCCAGCTCCTCGTCCTCGCCCATAGAGGCCACCTTGGCCCGGATCGCGTCGCAAACCTCGACCGTATTGGCGCTCGACTCCTTGGTGACACTCAACCCGACGGCGAATTCGCCGTCCAGGTGGCGGCCGTACTCGAGCGGCGGCTCGCGGTAGCTGACCTCCGCGACGTCACTGATCTTGAGATTGGTGTTGGGGATCGGCAGTTCGGCGATCTCTTCCACGGTTTGGAAGGAGCCCCGCGTGCGCAGGGTGTAGCGCGCCTCCTCGTTGCGCAGGATCCCGATCGATTTGTCCATGTTGTTGGCGTTGAGGGTGTGGAGGACCGTGCGGGCGTCGATCCGGTGCCGCTTGAGCGCGTTCAGCGACAGGTTGACCTTGACCTCGCGCGGGTTGACGCCGTCCAGCATGACCGCGGCGACGCCGGGAATGCGTTCCAGCGGCCGAATGATCTTGCGTTCCAGCAGGTCGTAGTCCTTGCTCAGGTCGCGACCGGAGGCCAGACGGGCTTCCATGATGGTTTCGCCGGTTTCGCGCGGGTTCCAGAACGGTGCCACCTGGATGCGCTCCACATCCTCGGGCAGATCGGCGCGAATGCGATCGACGCGCTCCAGCACCTCGGTTCGCGACAGGTCCATGTCGGTATCGAAGGAGAAATTGAGGCTGACGCGGCCGCCATCGGTATCGCTGCGGGACCAGATGTGTTCCACCCCGCTCATCGAGCTGAGGGCTTCTTCGATCGGTCGCACGATGAGGCGTTCGATCGCGGCGGGCGAGGCGTTGGGATAGTCGACGATGACGAAGAGCTGCTTCTCTTCGATCTCGGGCATGAACGCCAGCGGAAGCTGTTTCAACGCAATCAACCCGATGACGCAAATCGACACGAGAATCATCGTGGCGGTGACCGGACGGCGAATGGACAGTTCGGGTAAAGTCATCGGGTTCCCTCCGGAGTGAAGCCGGCCGCCCGGTGTTCGGCGGCTTCGATTGCGGCGGCTTCTTGAACGGCAGCCTCGATTTCCTCTTCTTCTTCGCGTGTACGCACCCGCGAGGGCACGATCATGTACGCCGCCGGAACCACGATCAGGGTGAGCAGGGTCGACACCAGCAAGCCGGTCACGACCACCACGGCCAATGGCTGGCGCAGCTCGGCGCCCTCGCCGAAGCCGACGGCCATCGGGACCAACCCGAGCACGGTGGTGAGGGTCGTCATCAAGATCGGGCGCAGGCGTATCTTGCCCGCGTGAACCACGGCTTCGAGCTTGTCCATGCCGAATCGGCGGGCGCGGTTGATGGCGTCCACGAGCACGATCGCGTTGTTGACCACCACGCCCACCAGGAAGATGGCGCCCAGGAAGGCGATGATGCTGACGGCGATGCCGCTGAGATACAGACCCAACAAGACCCCGGTCAGGGCGAAGGGAATGGTGAACAGGATGATGAAGGGGTGCACCATGTTCTCGAAGGTGGCGGCCATCACCAGGTAGACAAGGAAAATGGCCAACAGGATCGCGAAGAACAGGCTCTCGAATGATTCCGACATTTCCGCACTCTGGCCGGCACGCTCGTATTGGATGCCGGGGGGCGGCGGGAACTCGGCGATGACGGACTCGATGCGGCTCAGGGCGCGATTCAGGCCGATGCCCTTGAGTTCGGCGGAAATGATGGCGACACGGGCCTGACGGATGCGGTGGATTTCGGCCGGGCCGCGCGCGGGTACCATGGAGGCTACCGCCTTCAGGGTCACCGGCATGCCGTTGTTGGTGCCCACCACGATGTTCTGGATGTCGGTGACGCTGTCGCGATCCACTTCGCGGTTGCGCAGCCGAATGTCGATCTGACGGTCGGCATCCTGAAAGCGGGAGACGACCACGCCGTTGACGCGATCGTGCAACGTGGTGGAGACGTCGCGCACGTTCAGACCCATGCGCGCCATTCGCTCGCGGTCGAACACCACGGTCAGTTCGGGATTGCCGGACTCCAGCGAGGCGCGTACGTCGGCCAGTCCCTCGACCTGCAGGAGGTGGTTCTTGAGTTCGAGCGTGTAGTTGCGCAGCAGGTCCAGATCCTCACTGTAGAACAGCAGCTCCACCGGCGTCTTGAGGCTGAAGAACGAAGGGCGACCCAGCTTGACGGTCAGGTTGGGGATTTCGCCGTAGGCCGCGCGAAGCTTCTCGGAAACCTCGTGCTCCACGGCATCGTTGCCCCGATCCTCGAGCACCACGTTTACCTGGGCGAGGTTCTCGTCCTTGGTCTTCAGGGACAGGCCGCCGGAAACGCCGCGACTGCCCACCGTGGTGTAAATCGTTTCGATTCGGTCGTCGGCAGTGGCAATGGCTTCCATTTCCAGGACCGCCTGGTCGGTCGCCGGCAGGGCGGTGCCCTCGGGCATGGTGACTTCGTAAAAGAATTCGCCCTCGGTCAGCGCGGGTATCAGTTCCTTGGTCAGCCTGGGGTAGAGCTGGAGACTGGCGGCGAACACGATCACGGCCACGGCCATGGTCAGCCAACGCAATCGCAGGCAGCCGCGCAACACCGCTTCGTACATGCGCGAGAACAAGCCGAGCGACTCGTCGCTGCCCTCGATTTGGGCGAGCGTCCCCTTACCTGCACCGGAGTTGGCGGGGGTCTTGGCCTTGACCGCCCCCGAGGAGCGGCCCAACGAGGCCAGCATGGGAATCAGGGAGAGCGACACGATCAGGGAGGCCAACAAGCTGAAAGTCACGGTCAGCGACTGATCGCGGAAGAGCTGTCCGGCGATGCCCTTGACGAACACGATCGGGAAAAACACGGCGATGGTCGTGAGCACCGAGGCGATCACGGCGCCACCCACCTCGTAGGTCCCTTCCACGGCCGCGCGCGCCCGCGACAGGCCTGCTTCCCGTTGGCGATGAATCGCCTCCAGGACGACGATCGAGGCGTCGACCAACATGCCGATGCCCAAGGTCAAGCCGCCCAGTGACATGATGTTGAGCGACACGTCCAGCTTGTACATCAGCATGAAGGTGGCCACCACCGAAAGCGGGATACTGGTGGCGATGATCAGGGTCGCCCGCGGGTCGCGCAGGAAGAGGAACAGGATGCAAATGGCCAGCAGGCCACCGATCAGCAGGGCGTCGCGCACCTCGTTGATCGACTGTTGGATGAAGCGGGACTGGTCGAACAGCAAATCCAGCTTCATGCCCTGCGGCAGCTCGTTGGGCAACCAGCCGATGGTGGTGCGAACGGCGCGCGCCACCTGAACCGTGTTGGCGTCGCCTTCCTTGAAAATCTCCAGGGTGACGCATTCCTCGCCGTTGACACGCGCGATTTCCACGCGGTCCTTGGTGCCCCAACTCACTTCGGCCACGTCGCCGAGCTTGACCGGCGGACTGCCGGGCGGCGTGATCGTGAGGTTGGCGATCTCCTTCACGTCCTTGTACTCGTTGAGGGTACGCACCAGGTATTGGCTTTCGGTGCTCTTGAGCGAGCCGCCCGGGCGGTTGATGTTGGAGGACGCCAACACCTGGCTCAAATCCCCGGGGGTCAGCCCCATGGCCGTCACCCGGCCCTGCATCATGTTGACGTGGATTTCCTCTTCCTCGCCGCCCTTGATCTGGGCCGAGGCCACGCCTTCCAGCTTCTCCAATTCGTCCTTGATCTTCTTTTCGGCGACATAACGCATGAGCGTCAGGTTGTCCGAGCCGGAGAGCGACACCCGCATGATGGGATCCAGCGCCGGATCGTAACGCAAAACGATCGGCTTTTCGGATTCGTCGGGCAGAATCAGGCGATCGAGCTTTTCGCGGATGTCCATGGCCAGGGTGTCCATGTCCGCGCCCCACTGGAACTCCAGCGTGACCTCGGAAACCCCCGCGCGGGAAACCGAATGGATCTGGCGCAGACCCTTCAGCACCCCGACCGCCTCTTCCACGGGCTCGGTGATCAGGTTCTCCACTTCACCCGGTGCGGCATTGGGAAACTCGGTTTGAACGGTGAAGGAGGGATGGCTGATGTCGGGAAGGAGGTTCAAGGCCAGGCGCGAGAGACTGACCCCACCGAACGCCACCACGGCCAGCGCCACCATGAAGATGGTGACCCGGCGTTCCACTGAAAATTCGACAAGCCCGCGAATCACAGCGAGGCTCCCGTGAAGCCGCTGTCGGCGCCCGCCGCTCGAGCACCCGCGCCGCCTTCCTTGACGTCGATGGGAATGCCGTCGCGCAGGTTGCGCTGACCCTTGACCACCACCATGTCATTGGCGGTGATCCCTTCGAGAATCTCGGTTTTGCCGGATTCCACGAAGCCCACTTCCACCACGCGACGCTCGGCCTTGCCGCTGTTGCTCACGTAGAGAATCGATTCGCCCTTCTCCTCGAACACGGCCACGCTGGGCACCAGCATGGCGTCCCGCCGCAGCTCGGTCACGACCCGTGCTTCCACGAAGTCGCCGGGCCGAATGCCCTCGGGGTAACTGGTGATTTGGGCGGTCACCTTGACCGTACCGGACTCGGCATCGACGATGGGGCTCACCAGGTTGATGATGCCGGTCAATTCGGTGCCGTCGGAATCGCGGCGAATCTTGATCTCCTGGCCAGGTTGAACTCGACCCAGCCGGTTGGCGGGAATGTAGACGCGCAACAGCAGCGGGTCCACGTCCATGATCTGGAACAACTCGGTGCCGGGCTGGACGTTGGCGCCGAGATCGATCAGCCGGCGCACGAGGCGGCCGCTGAAGGGTGCGCGCACCTGCGTATAGGACAGGGCCAACTCGGCCTCTTCGACGCTGGCCATGGCGCGCTCGACCTGGTTCTCGATCTCGTCGTACTCCTGCGGGGAAAGAAATCCGGCTTCCCGCATCTTGGCGCGACGCGCCTGTTCGTTCTGCAAATGCTTCAGTTCCAATTGTGCCTGACGAACCTTCAATTTCTGGTCGTCGTCCTCCAACTGGAGCAGCATCTCACCGGCCTCGACGGTGGCGCCCTCTTCGTGGGCCAAATGCCGGACGACCCCGGTCGTGCGGGCCAAAATCGAGGCGCGATATTCGGCCTGAATCGTGGTCGTGGTGGTGTAGTAGGAAGCGGCATCGTCCACTTCCACGGTTGTCACCGCGACCGGTATCGGTTTGACCTCTTTCTTCTTGGCGGTCTGACCGTTGGCGGCGGGCTGTTGGCCGCCCTGGGTCGCCTGGCTGCACCCGATCTGCAGCGCGCCAACGACCATCAAAATCAAAATCCCCACTCGCTGAAAAGTCCCCAAACGAACCATGCGCAAAAACCTCACCTGTTCCATCAAATCCTTCTCCCATACCTTAAGCCGTCATGATGTGACCCCACCTTAATTGTCGGATCCATTCACACGTTTCCACACGACAAGTGACAACCTCGTGGCGACGCCTCGGGCCCCATCCGAAAACGACGATCCGGGAAACGGAAATCGGCATTACATCGAAACTTCCCCCGCAACGCAATGAATTCCAACTGAAAGCCCTCTCGTTGGCGTCGACGGGACAAGAACGACGGATCGAAGATCAACTGTGCGCTTTATACGCGACCCATTCCCAGTATGTTCGGCCACGGTAGGCCGTTCATGTCATTTTTTTGAAAAAGCGGCTAAACCGGGCGAAAAAGTGGACGTAAACGGCGCCCCACGTCAAAAAAGCGCGTGGAGCACCGACCTACATACATTATTAATGGGTTTATCCGCGAATCACAAAAATGTCGGAAGAAGATGTCGTTCAGCGATTGCCCAGCGAGGCAAGGGCGGCATCGAAATGCTCTCGGATCGCCGAACCGTCGAGGTGTTCTCCAGCGCGGACGCGCCAGGTTCCGGCGGTGATGGTGCCGAGCAGGGCGCCGGCATCCAGGCCGTGAATCAGGGTCGCCATTCGGCGTGCGGGTTTGCAGTGGTGCAGCAGCGGATGGGCGTTGTCGAGGATCACGGCGTCGAAGGGTTCACCCGTGGGGAACCAGGCGCCGCCCGGCTCACCCATGGCCGCGCGCCCACCTTCGAACGCGGTGCGAAAGAGCTGATCGCCGCTGTCGTCGCCGGCTCGCGTGCAGAGGACGTTGCGGCGTCGATCGTTGAGACGCTGGCCGTAGTCCAACCAGCGCAGTTCTTCCATGGGACTCAAGCCGATGTGGCTGTCGGTGCCGATCGACCAGGAACCCCCGGCTCGATGGTAGTCCCGAATCGGGAAGAAGCCGTCCCCCAGGTTGCCCTCGGTGGAGGGGCACAGCACCACGTGGGCACCGCGTTCCAGAATGCCGCGCCATTCGAATTCAGCGACGTGGGTGGCGTGGACCAGGTGGAAGCGATGGTCCACGGGTACTTCGTCGAGAAGCCAGGCCACGGGCCGCCGGCCCAAGTGCCGCAGGCATTCGTCCACTTCGCGAACCTGCTCGGCGATGTGCAGGTGGCGCGGTGCCGACTCGGGTGCTTCACCGAAGATGCGCCGGATTTCGTCCGGTTCGGCGGCGCGTAGAGAGTGCACGCCGACGCCGACGCGGACGCGTTCGAAGGCTTCGGCGCAGCTTCGCGCGTCTTCGACCAGGCCCTGGTAGGCGTCGACCGAGCCGGAAAGGAAGCGGCGTTGCTCGGGCAGGGCTCCCCTGCCGAAACCACCGAGCCGGTAGTACATGGGCACCAGCGTCAAGGCGATGCCGACCGCATCGGCGGCCCGCATCAGGCGTTGGGCCATGGCGGCGGGACGGGGATAGAGGCTTCCGTCGCGATCGTGGTGAAGATAGTGGAATTCGGCCACGGCCGTGTAACCGTGGCGGAGCATTTCGGCGTAGACCATGGCGGCGATGGCTTCCATTTGGTCCAGATCGACGCGCAGGGCGAGGTCGTACATCGCTTCGCGCCAGCTCCAGAAATCGTCGGCCTCGCCGCGCAGATGCTCGCCGAGACCGGCCATCGCGTATTGAAACGCATGGGAATGCGCGTTGCGAAATCCGGGCACCGCAAAGCCCGGAATCCGGTCGCAGGGCTCGCCGTCGTGCGGCGCTCGGTTGGAGACCGACAACAGGCGGCCGTCGCCGTCGGCAATGACGAATCCGGGTTCCAGCCAACCCTGTTCCGTCAAAATGCCATCAAATCGAAATCGGGGCATGAGTCAAAACCTCCCAGTACCATTGACTTTCATTGGGGTTCCGGCAATCGGCGGAACGGGTGCCCGCCGCATTCGTCGGGTGGAGGCCGCGGCGTCGCGGCGATCGCTCATCGACGGCGGATTCTCGCGATGATATCCGTGGCGTAGATGCGCATGCGCTTGAGCCGCTCGAGCTCCATTTCGTCCAGAATCCCCACATCCACCTCGTGATCCAGTACAAGCAGCCCGCGGAGCAGGCCGTTCAGTTCCAGAGTGAGTACCACCATACAGGTGGCGGCGGGCAAGTCGTGCGTTTCCAGTTGGCGATAGCGAACCAGGAAGACTCCGTCAGCCAATTCCTCGGTTCCATCGGCGTACTGAGAAATGATCTCCTCGAAGGTGAACTCGAGGCGTCTGAAATGAAACCCATCATAGCCGGTGTGCGCCACAATGTGAAAGTGGCGATCTTTGGGCCCGCGCATCAGGAACCCACCCCGAGACAGGTTGGGTATCAGCTCGATAAAGCGCCGCAGGGCGAAGGATGGCGCGGCTTTGGGATCCTCGCCGAGCATTTGCATCACGTCGCAGACCGCGCGCAGCTCCTCGGTCTTTTCGGCCAGGTGGCGACTCTGGCGCACCATGATGGCCCGCAGCTCCTGGACCTCCTCACGAGTCCGACGACCGGACAACCAGGCGACGAACCAGGTCACCGCCATCACCAGCACCAAGTACACGAAGATTTCCGGCCAGGCCGGGGATTCGAGGGATTCCGGCGCCAAGGGCAACCAGGCCAGGTGCCGACTCAGCCCCGAGGTGCGCAACCGGCCGAGCCAGCCGGTGACCGCCACGGGTCCGGAATCCATACAACATCGATCAGTGTCATCCTGCATGGTGTTCATGTCTCCTAAAACTCCCGAGAACCACCCGATCAGGAAAGCTCCGGACCGGACCGAAACAAAAAGAAAACCCCAATGATTGGGCCAAAAAGATCACCGGCAAGGAACCGAAATGTGAAGATTCCTGAATTATCGTTGTAATGGGGGGTCAAGGGAAGCCAAAATGCCGAATTCCGTCATAAACCCGTCAAATAACCCCCAAGTCGTGTATCACGACCATGTTGCAAGAGACAAAAGATGCCGCAAGACGGCATCGGCGACAAAAAAGTGCCTCTTCGCGGCATGCGGCGAAGGTGAACGGGTTCCCGGACGGACCAAGGCGATCGGCGCGATCTTCCACGCCGCATCGGCTCGAGCCCGCCGTGGACGGATCGCTTTTCGGGACGAAACCAGCCACCGAGCCATCACTCCGGTGGACCCTCGCCCTGGCCGCTGAAGCGATGGGGCGCCAACATTCGCAGGCACGGGATTAAGCGTTGTATCCAAAGACTTTTGGCATGACCGCCCCATTTTCGAGGGTCTCTTCGGTCGCGCCGCTTGGCCACCGCGGGACCGTCCGCTGCCGGCCCAGGTGAACGCCCAGCAAACAAATACTTTATGCCCGAGTTATGTTGGATTAGAATGAATACTCGGACTTCATTCTTCGATTCATCGAAACGCTCTCCCACCATCACTAGCCGATAACCGACGCAATGAGCACGCGACCGACCCGGGATTCCTGCTCATCCGCCGTCACAATGACAAGGCCAGGACGGGATTCGTGAACCCTTTTGAGATTGCCCCCATTCTTAAACGCATCATGAGCGTGGCATCGCGTGCCTCCGATATCATCTTCAGTCCGGGTTCGCCCCCCAAAGTGATGATCGACGGATCACTGGCCGAAGTACCGCTGAAGGACCTGCGCCCGCTGAGTCCCTACCAGACCGAAATGCTCGTGTTGGATCTCCTCAAGGACAAGCCCCAAGCTCGTGAGACTTTTCTCAAAACAGGGTCGGTGGATATTTCCTATACCTTGGAGAAAACCGGCCGCTTCCGTACCAACTGTTTCCGCCAACGGAACAGTCTGGTCATCGTCATGCGCGTGATTCCCACCCTGATCCCCACCTTCGACTCCCTACATCTTCCCCAGTCGCTGCTCGGCACGCTCGATCTGAAGAACGGCATCGTCCTGTTGACCGGACCCACCGGCAGCGGGAAGAGCTCCACCATGGCCGCCCTGATCAATCTCATGGCACAGAAATACGCCTATCACATCATCACGATCGAAGATCCGATCGAATTCCTCTACCCCAAGACCAAGAGCATGATCCACCAACGCGAATTGGGCGCGGACACCCAGAGTTTCGCAAACGCGTTGCGGGCCGGATTGCGGCAGGCGCCTCAGGTCATCATGGTGGGTGAGATGCGCGACGTGGAGAGTATCGAAATCGCGCTGGAAGCCGCCGAAACCGGCCACTTGATCATGTCGACCCTGCACACCATCGACGCGGCCAAGACCATCGAACGCATCATCGGCGTCTTCCCCAAAGAGCAGGAATCGGTCATTCGCAGCCGGTTCGCACAGACCTTCCGTTTCATCATTTCGCAACGACTGCTGCCGCGTCCGGACGGCAAGGGTCGGGTCGCCGCGGTAGAGGTCCTCAAGTCCAACGACCGCACGCGAACCTACGTTCTCAAGGGCGGGCAGGCCGCGGGCTCTCTCGAAGACGCCATGGTCGACGGTTCTCACGAAGGCATGCAGACCTTCGACATGGACCTGCTGGACAAGGTCAATCGGCGCATCATCAATCGCGACATCGCCATGCGCTACGCCACCAACCCCAACAACCTCGGCCTCAAGTTGGGCATTTTGAAGCAGGAAACCGAGACCCGCCCCAAGGACGAAACGACCGACGATTCATTGACTCTGGAAAAGATGCCCGTTTTGGGCCTGGACAATTTCTGACCTTTTCTCGCCCTCGCTGCACAGGTGTTCCATTTCCACGATTACCCCAAAGGGAGTGTTCGAGCCATGAATTTAGCTTGCGGGCGTTGCACCAGAATCATCGTGGTGCCCGACATTCCGCTTCCGGACGGTTACACCCAGAAATGCCCGGCCTGCGGGCACGACAACCCGGTCGACGACCGGCCTCCGGCCAAGCGACCGACACCGCCGCGCCCATCCGGATCCCAGCAGCGAGGACAGTCGTCGAGCACCTCGGCCAATCGCACCCGGCAGCGTCAGGCGGCTTCGCCGCGCCGCGATCCCGACCCGTACGAAAACGCGATGGACCAATTGTTCGCCAACGCGCCCAAGCAACCGCCCCAGCCCTCGTCACCATCACCGACACCGACACCGACACCGACACCGTCCCACCAAGCGCCGACCCAAGCGGCACCGGCGCCCGCGAACAACAGCGCCGCGGACAAACTGCGCAAGGAGTTCCAGGGCGAGCTGGAACGCATGCGCCAGGACCTCCAGAACCAGTTCGAAGGCCGTCTGCGCATGCTCGAAGACCGTCTGGCGACCCAGGCCTTGAACCCACAGGTCATGATGGGCCATCAGCCGGAGGGGGAAAGCCAGAAAGCGTACCAATCCCAAATCCACGAGCACCTGTTGCAGAACCACGTTCTGGTGGCCACGCAAACGGCGTCGGTCATCAAGAGCTGCGAGGCCACCCTGCAACGCCAGGGTTTTCAGCTCCAACCGGTCACCGCCTTGGAACAGGCCCTTGAACAGATCAGCAACAAGTCCTTCCAAATCGTCATCATCGACCAGCGCATCCTCAAGTACGCATCCGACAGCCAGGCGCTGCTGAACCGAATCAAACAGATTTCGCTGCCGGTGCGGCGCTGCCAACTGTTCGTCATGATCACGCCCAACATCACCACCGGAGAGAGCCAGGTATTCTATCAATGGGGGATCGACCTGAACGTTCACCCCAGCGACCTGGAAAAGCTGGATCAGGTCATTCAAGACATCAACGCACTCAAGGAATCGATCCTCGAGGACTACCTGGCCCACCTGTACGCCTACTACTGACGCGAACCCGAAGCGAGCGCGACGACCCAGCCCGAATCCCCGACCCCATCCAAGGGCTGCGCAAGCGAGCGCTGCAATCCCCCGTCCCGAACGAGGCGCCGCGCGTCGTAGCGGCCCCCAGCCGGGACCCGAGCAAGACCACCGGTACCCGATCCATACCGGAAAGGTGTCGCCTGCCGTCAGGCGAAAAGCCCCGTCAGGCGCCAGCCGAGCTCACCATCTCACAAATCAAACTCAAATAATCACCCAACTTTAAACATAGAAAATATGAGTCCTTTGATGTAAGATCATTACATCAACGCATCAAGGAGGCTCCATGCGTCTGGACCAGTTCACCATCAAGGCCCAAGAGGCCGTACAGGACGCTGCCGCTCGAGCCATCTCCGAACATCATCCGGAAGTGGGGATCGAGCATCTCAGTTCGGCGCTGCTCAAGCAGTCCGATTCCATTGTCAAACCCATCCTCCAAAAGATCGGCCTGCCCGTCCCGCAACTGGAAGCCGAGCTGGACCAATACCTGGCCCGTCAGCCGCAGGTCACCGGCAGTCACGCCCAGCCCACCATCTCCGGCGGACTGGCACGATTGCTCACCAACGCCAGCCAATCGGCGACCAAGATGAAGGATGCCTATACCTCCACCGAGCACCTGTTGCTGGAGATCCTGCGCGAGAAGCGCAATGTCATGGGCCGCTGGTTGGCCCAAAAGGGCGTCGGCGAAGAGTCCCTGCTGCTGGCCCTGAAAGAGGTGCGCGGCGAATCGACCGTCACCGACCAGAACCCCGAAGCGAAGTACCAGGTCTTGGAAAAGTACACCATCGACCTGACCCACAAGGCCCGCACCCACAAATTGGATCCCATCATCGGCCGCGAAGAGGAAATTCGCCGCACCATTCAGGTTCTGTCCCGCAAGACCAAGAACAATCCGGTCCTGATCGGCGAACCGGGCGTCGGGAAAACGGCGATCGCGGAGGGATTGGCCCAGCGCATCGTCACCGGAGACGTCCCCGAGGGCTTGAAAAACAAACGGGTGCTGACCCTGGACCTGGCCTCGATGATCGCCGGTGCCAAGTTCCGCGGCGAGTTCGAGGACCGTCTCAAGGCCCTGCTCAAGGAAGTGACGGCCTCGATGGGTGAGGTCATCCTGTTCATCGACGAGCTGCACACCATCGTCGGCGCGGGCGCCGCAGAGGGCGCCATGGACGCCTCCAACATGCTCAAACCGGCACTGGCCCGTGGCGAGCTGAACTGTATCGGAGCCACGACGCTCAACGAGTATAAAAAGTACATCGAGAAAGACAGCGCGCTCGAGCGCCGTTTCCAACCGGTCATGGTCGCCGAGCCGGACGAGGCGGCCGCGATCGCCATCCTCCGCGGCCTGCGCGAACGCTACGAGGTCTATCACGGCATCACCATTCGGGACTCGGCCCTGGTTGCCGCCGTCCATCTCTCCCAACGCTACATTTCCGACCGTTTCCTGCCGGACAAGGCGATCGACCTGATCGACGAGGCCGCCTCCACCATCCGCACCCAAATCGACTCGATGCCGCTCGAGATCGATCAGGCCACGCGCATGCTGCGCCAACTGGAAATCGAGCGCGAGGCCATCAAAATGGAGGATTCGGCGCTGAATCGCGAGCGTTTGCAGGAGCTCAACCGCGAGGTCGCCGACACGGAAGAGTCGCTGCGGTCCATGAAACATCGCTGGCAGAACGAAAAGCAGCAGATCCAGGCCTTGCGCGACCTGAAGGAGAAGGTCGAACAATTGAAACAGGCGGCCCAGGAAGCGGAGCACAGCGGTGATTACAACCGCGCCGCCGAGATCCGCTACGGCCAACTTATCGAGACCGAGAAGAAGGTCGGGGAAGTGGAGGAAACCCTCAAGGCGCTGCAGGCCGAGGGCAGCCTGCTGCGCGAAGAGGTGACCGAAAGCGACGTCGCCCGCGTAGTCAGCCACTGGACCAACATTCCGGTTTCGAAAATGCTGGAATCGGAAAAGAGCAAATTGCTGCATCTGGAAACGCGAATCCACGAACGCGTCGTCGGCCAAGAACGGGCCGTGGTCGCGATCTCCGATGCCATTCGTCGCTCGCGCAGCGGCTTGCAGGATCCCGATCGGCCGCTGGGCAGTTTCCTGTTCCTCGGTCCCACGGGTGTCGGCAAGACCGAGCTGGCCCGGGCCCTGACCGACCAGCTCTTCGACAGCGAAAAGAAGATGATCCGCATCGACATGTCGGAGTACATGGAGAAGCATTCGGTCGCACGCCTGATCGGTTCACCACCGGGATACGTGGGCCACGAGGAGGGTGGCCAACTCACCGAGAAGGTGCGTCGCTCGCCCTACGCGGTGGTGCTGTTCGACGAAATCGAGAAGGCCCACGCCGAGGTGTTCAACGTGTTGTTGCAGATCCTCGACGACGGTCGCCTGACGGACGGCAAGGGCCGCACGGTGAACTTCCGCAACACGGTCATCATCATGACCAGCAACCTCGCCTCGGACATCGCGGCCCGCCCCGACATGGACCAGGTGGAAAAGGAAGGCAAGCTGCTGGCGGCCATCAAGAACCACTTCCGGCCCGAGTTCATCAACCGCATCGACGAAATCATTCCGTTCGAGATGCTTTCGGACGACATGCTGCGCGACATCGTCAAGATCCAACTGTCGCGGCTCGACGCACGCATGGAGGAGTTGCAGGTCAGCCTGGATGTGACGGACGAAGCGCTCGACTTCATCGCGGAAGTGGGTTTCGACCCCGCTTTCGGCGCACGACCGATCAAGCGCGCGATCCAGAACCACCTGCTCAACCCCCTCGCCAAGTCTTTGTTGGAAGGGCGGATCGGCAAGGGTCAGACGATCCACGTGCACCGCGGCGAAGGCGGCCTGACGTTCACGGCGGATTGACGGCGACGATGGAGGCCCGGCGGGCCTCCATCGTTCGGCCAACCGCCAACGGGAGTTGGTTACGCCGAATAGCGAAGCGTCTTGCGTTGGCAGCCACGCGTTCATCGAAGCACCCAAGTTTCCAGTGCCCGCAAGCCGAGAGGGGCGTCGGGCCTGTAGGTGGAGCAGCTTGCTCCACCAATCGAAGCAACTCGAGCAGCGACAATCAATTGCGCCAAAGAGCAAAGCCGGTCCTTTCCCCTATAGAACACCAGCAAGGTCGCAAAGTCCAAAGTCCCCGCATCTCCAGAGGGGCGTCGGGCCTGTAGGTTGGCCCGCCGGGCCGACGCTTCGAAGCAATCCAAGCAACAGCAATCAATTGCACCAAAGAGCGAAGCCGATCCTTTCCCTCGCAACGCCAATCAAAAGCCGCAAATTCCGTGTCCCCGCATCTCCATAGGGGCGTAAGGCCTGTAGGTGGAGCAGCTTGCTCCACCAATCGAAGCTTCGTAACTATCAGTAAAAAATCCGCTTAAGAGCGAAGCGAGCATCTCTGTATTAACTTCCTCAACGAAGTACCAATCTACAGAGAGCCCCTGTGCAAAGGGAGACGTCGATGCGGTATACGCAGGGCCCGCTCAGAGGGCGTGCCTGAATGATCGAAGTGACACAACCCGAGCATTGAGATCACTTTAAGAGAGAAGCACACTGCCCTGCCGCCTCTCCTACGGCGAAGGGTGAGGTGCATTCCTGGTACACTCGGGAATTTACCCTGGGGATTCTACGCTCGGTAGGGCTTCGGTGGCCAGGTTTCTACAGGCTGGAGACGCTTTGCTCTTAAGGTTTTCGAAAATATGGGGTTGCATGGCTTCGATTGGTGGAGCAAGCTGCTCCACCTACACGCCTGACACCTCTCTCGAAACGGGGGCTCCCCGAAGTTCCGTTCTTCGATGAAGAAGTTACGGCGAACATGCGTGCTTCGCTCTTGAAAACACTGATTCTTTAGAGGTTATGTGCTTCGATTGGTGGAGCAAGCTGCTCCACCTACACGCCTGACACCTCTCTCGAAATGGGGGCTCCCCGAAGTTCCGTGCTTCGATGAAGAAGTTACGGCGAACATGCGTGCTTCGCTCTTGAAAACACTGATTCTTTGGAGGTTATGTGCTTCGACGTGTCGGCCCGGCGGGCCAACCTACAGCATGAACGCCTCTCTCGGCATGCGGGCACGCCCGGCCGTCGCACTTCGAAGCGGCACGCGCTCAATTCGGCGTTTCGAACAATGGCAGCAACTGATCGAGCGACACCACCTGGATGTCGGCCAGCTCGCCGAACGGAAAGACACCGCTGCCGTCGACGTAGACCGTCGCCACACCCGCCGCACGGCCCGCCTGCAGATCGAACAGGTAATCGCCGGCCATGACCGCCCGTGACGGATCGCAGCCCCATCGCGACAGCAAACGCGCCACGCCACTGGGACTCGGCTTGGGTTCCGCCTCGTCGCGACCGAGAATGTCGTCCACCTCGAAAAACGGCAGCAGTCCGGTCACTTCCAGCGTCAGCAAGGCGTTGCGCCGGGTATTGCGGGTCAGCACGCCCAGGTGCGCCCCGGCATCGCGCAAGGCACGCAAGAGGCTCACGGCACCGATCGCCGCCGTCGCGCGACCGGCGATCTCGTACTCGATTTCGTCCAGTCTCCGGGCGATCGGCGCGGCGCGTGCAGCGTCCATCTCGGACAAGACTTCGAGAATCGGTCGATCTTCCGGCAATCCCAGCTCACGCTTGATCGCCACGAAATCGTGAATGGCGTGGGTCAAGGTTCCGTCCATATCGAAAACCCATCCACGTCTGTGCGCCAACAAACCGGCCTCCCTAGCTCACTTTTCGGGTCGTGGCGTTTCCGCCCGGCTTCGTTCGTGTGGTACAAATGCCCATTATATCCGGGCCTCAACTCGAGTTGGGCGATTCCTGGCGGCATCTCGCCCCCAGCCCATGACGTGCCAGGGGCTGAACCGGCAAGCGCTCCATCAGGGGAGCCGCGCACGATGCAGGTGGGCGTGGTGCGAAACAAACGATCGCACCGACATGCACGCGGGGGTCCGCCCGATATGGCCGCATGACTCGGTCCAGGACGAACGCAAGCATGGCGCAGGTGACAGACCAGGTGATTCACGTTCTCATCAACGATACCGTCAAAGACTACTTCCTCCAACTCTCGCCGCCGCAGCGAAAACGGTTTCGCGCCAAGTTCGAATACCTGGAAAACGGATTGTGGGACACCGGCCTCAAAGTCAAGAAACTCAAGGGCACCTCTTCCAAAACCATCTTCGAGGGCCGCCTGGATCGTGGCAACCGAATCCTCTTCACCCTCGGCCGCGATCGCATCGCCGGCGAGGACGCCCTGCTGATCTACGTGTGGGCGATCGTGGTCCACGACGACATCGACAAAAAGAGCCGCATCATCGCGCCCCAAGGCGTGCCGTTCCTCCAATTCAACGCGTACAGGGAGGAGCTTCACGAGTCACTGGAGCTGGAGGACCTCGACGCGGCCTACATCACCCAGGAACGCATCACCGACCCGATCGCCGAGGAGACGGCCGGCCAGCGCTGGCACACCCTGGCCGAACCGGAGTGGCAGCGTCTGGAGCGCTACAGTCGCGACGACTTCGCCCTGTTCCTCTTCCTCACACCCATCCAACGCGACATCCTGAGAAGCCCGCCGCCGCTGCTGGTCTCGGGAACCGCCGGCAGCGGCAAAACGACCCTTGCCGTCTACTACCTGTTCAAGGATGTCCTGCGCCACCAGAAAAAGTTGTTCATCACCTACAATCGCCGTCTTCGCGATTTCTCCCAAGGCCTCTTCAAGGCCCTGATCAACGAACACCCCGAGTCGGGCGACTGGCACGCCCCGGATTTTCACACCTTCAAAGATTTCTGTCTGTCGATCTGCCGCCACTTCAACCAGCCGTTCCCACCCGAAAAGGAAGTTCATTTCGGGCGTTTCCAAAAGATGTACGGCGAAGGACAATCGGGCGCGCGCCACGATGCGGCCCTGGTTTGGGAGGAGATCCGGGCCATCATCAAAGGTGCACTGCCCCAAGCCAACCTGGAAATCCTGCGCACCTGCCACCGGCGATTGGGCGAGGGCAATCTCAATCAGGACCAAATCCTGCGGCTCCAGGATCAGTTCCGCCAATTCGCCAAGCTCGCCTCGACCAAACCGATCGCCGAAGCCGCCCGCAAGCGGTTTGGCGAATCGCTGAATCGCTTCGCCGTGAACCTACCGCAACACCTGGCCCAACACCCCGACCGCGTCGCCGACCTGCTGGATCAGGCCCGCCAATACCTCGAATCCCGCAAGGACCTGACGACCCATCGTTACCTTTCGCTCTACGAGTACGAGAGCCAGGGTCGCAAAAAAGCGCCCAACTTCCGGTTCGACCGCAAGGAGATCTACCACATCTTTCTCTGGTACCAAAAGCAATTGGACCGCAACGGCCTTTGGGACGAACTGGACCTGGTTCACGCGACGGGCCGGCTCCTGGCCGAACGGGCGACGGACGCGTTCCGCTACGATTTCATCATTTGCGACGAGATCCAGGATTTGACCGACATCCAACAGGAGCTGCTGTTCGGCCTGGCTCGCAACCCCTACAACCTGTTCCTCTGCGGCGACAGTCGCCAGATCATCAACCCCAGCGGCTTTCGCTGGGAGGAACTGCGCCGCCACTTCTTCGAACGCGATCTCAAGGTTCCCGAACCACGGTTTCTCTCCATGAACTTTCGCAGCTCGGGCAATATCGTGGAGTTGGCCAACAGCCTGCTGACGCTCAAGGAGACCATCTTCGGGTCGCGCAAGGACGAACGCAGCGAGGATTGGAAATTCAAGGGTCGGCCGCCCATGGTCGTCACCGGTCTCGACGATGGGGCCATGTTGGCCACCGTGCGTCGGGCGGGTGCGAATCGCACCATCCTGGTTCGCACCGAAGCGGAACAACGACGCCTGATGAAGCTGCTGGAAACGGAGCTGGTGTTCACCATACGCGAAGCCAAAGGCCTCGAATTCGACACCGTGCTGCTCTGGAAATTCGGTGCGGATCCGCTCACCCTCGACATCTGGCAGGCGATCCTCCAAGGCAAGGAAGTGGATCGTCACGAGGCCAAGATTCGCCACGAGATGAACCTGCTCTACGTCGGGATCACGCGCGCCAAAAAGGATCTGTTGATCTACGAAGGCCAGGCCGGATCGGCGATTTGGGATGCCCCGGAGTTCGCCGAGCAAATCTTCCGCACCGACGACCAGGAGCGGATCGCCCAGGTTTGGGATGTGGTCAGCACCCCCGAAGAATGGGCCACGCAGGCACGCTACTTCCTGGACCAGGAGCACTTCAAGGCGGCGATGGAGTGCTTCAAGAACGCGAACGACCCGAACGGGCTCGCCCTGGCCGCGGCCCGCCTGCACGAACACCGCGGCGAATGGCGTGAGGCCGCCGAAAACTATGTACACTTGGGTATGGACCGCGAAGCGGCCATCCACTTCGAGCGGGCCGGCGCGTTCGACCAGGCCTTTCCCCTCTGGACCCAGTTGGGAGAAACCGAGCGCGCCATGCGCTGCGAAGTGGAACTCCTGATTGGCGACCGGCACCTGAAGCAGGCCGCCGAACACCTCGTCGCACTGCACGAACCCCAGCGTGCCGCGACGTTGTTTCTGCAAGCCAAGCAATTCGCAGCCGCGGGCCGACTCTTTCGGGATGCCCTGAACCAGCCCGAGGACGCGGCGAGCGCGTTCGAAAAAGCCGGCGAGCTGTTGGAAGCCGCGCCCCTGCTGGAAGCCCTGGGCCACAAGGAACGAGCGGCCTATTGTTTCCTGCGCGGCAAGGATTTCCTGAGCGCCGCGGCCCTCTACCACGAGCTGGGCGATACCGGCAGTCAGATCAAGGCCCTGAAGCAGGGCAATCACAAACGCGAGCTGATGGAACTCTGCGCGCAACGCCGGGATTTCGAGGACGCGGTCAAGTACGCCGGTCAACTGGACAAGCACTGGCTGGGCACGTTCGCCGATCGCGAGTTGGCGACTGGCGACCCGTTCAAGGCCGCGGTCGGGTTCAGCGCCCTGAACGACTATGCCCGTGCGGGGGAAGCCTACCTGAAACTGGAGCATTACGAGGCCGCCGCACACGCGTTCGCCACGGCCAGGGATATTCGAAGGTCCTGCGAGGCCTTTGCGCTCTTCGATCCCAGTATGGCGGTTTACAGGGCCTCCAATTGGTCCGAGGACCTGGAAGCGGGTTCTCCCCATCTAAAAAAGTATTTGAAATTGCTTCACGAAAAGGATCCGAAGGAACTCCACGAGCAGGCCATCGGCCTGTTCGTCGATCACAAATACATCCCGGCCGTCTACGCGATGGAACTTCAGGGCGGACCCGGGCTGGAACTCGGCATCGGCTACGCGGCCCTGGATCGTGAACAGGAAGCGATCCAGGTCTGGAAAAACGTCTCGTTACGCGATTTTTCCCAACTGCTCACCCTCGACTTGAAGCAGAACGACAAAGTCGGGTTTTTCGTCGAATTCATGCTGTACCACTACCCGTGGGACGAACAAACCGGCGGATATATGGAAGATTCCCTGGCAACGGTGTACCATCAAAAGATCGTTTCCCTCATCGATACCTGGTTGGAAAAACACGGCTCGGTGGCAGCTTTCGCCCGTTGGGGCGATATTTTGATTCACTACGCGGAAATGGGCGCGTTTTGGCAATCCATCGTGCGCGCCACCGTGACCGGTCATTGCACGGATCTCCTGGAACCCTACCTCGACAACCTGGACCAAAGCCATCCCCGCACGGCCAAAAAGGCGCGTCAAGCCTACCAAACCCAATCGAAGAAAGCCAAAGATTCGGACCAGCACAACCCACCGCCCGAGTAGCGCTCCCTCAATAGATCAAATAAACTTTTATTTTCAATTTACCCAGCTCTACAGCATTCACACAATCATATCCATGAAGTGATTTTTTTCACAAAAGCTCACTCGTACTTTTTGTCGCAAAGTTTCTGACACGGCGCAGCATGGATGTGCTAATATGCGCCCATTCTCGGTCCTCATAGGCGCTAACCATTTGTAAACCGTAAGGTTGTCCATCTGCCCCACCGGCTCGGCCGAGTGGCGGCAGAAGCGTCCTGCATGGTCACAACCCTCGGGAACTGTTGGACGGCCATTCCCTAGCGGGTTTTCCCACCCGATCGACCCCCACCGGGTCATGTCCAATCACGGGCCCGAATCCCATTCGACATTTATGACATGACTCTATTTATGTCCTTTCTCTTGTGCTGCCCTCCCCCGCACGAATCGATTATTTGGGCGCCTCCTTTCGAGGAACCGTGATTCATATATGTAAAGGAGCACAACACCCATGGAGCAACAAAGAGACATTCAACCGAACGGTGCCCAGCCGTTCGGTCAGGTCGCACGCCGTATGCTCGGCCTGCTTTTCCTCATTTTTTGTGCCGTCCCCGCATTTGCCCAAACCGGCCTGATCGTCGGGACCGTGACAGACGGCGCCTCGTCTCAACCCCTCGCCGGCGCGACCATCCTGGTCGTGGAAATCCAAAAGGTCGCAGTCAGCGACGAGCAAGGCAAATACAGTCTGCGCGTGCGGCCCGGCAACTACAAGCTGCTGGTCACCTTCCCCGAATACGAGTCCGTGTATCAGGCCGTGACGGTCGAGGCGGACGGCGAAGACACGCAAGATTTCGAAATGTACGAAGCGCTGGCGCAGTTCGGCGAGGAGCTGGTGGTGATCGGGTCACGCGCGGCCCGCACGGCCATCGAAACGCCGGTGCCGGTGGACGTCATGCACACCGACGAGCTGAAGAGCACGGGCATGACCGAAACCAGCAAGATGCTGCAATTCCTGGCGCCGTCCTTCAACTTCTCGACCTCCACCATCAGTGACGGCACGGACATCGTGCGTCCCTCCACCCTACGCGGTCTGGGGCCCGACCAGACCCTGGTTCTGGTCAACGGCAAACGCCGCCACACCAGCGCCCTGGTCCACGTCAACGGCTCGGTCGGGCGCGGCACGGCGGGGGTCGACATGAACGCCATCCCGGCCAGCGCCATCGAGCGCATCGAGATCCTGCGCGACGGGGCCTCGGCCCAGTACGGTTCCGACGCGATCGCAGGCGTCATCAACCTGGTGTTGAAGGACGACGTGGGCACCTCCTTCGACGTGAACTCGGGACAGACTTACGACGAGGACGGTGAAGTCGTCATGGGCAGCATCAACCACGGCTGGCGGATCGGCGATACGGGTTACCTGAACCTGACCGCGGAGTTCCGAGATCGCGGCGCCACCAACCGCGCCGGCCTGGATCCGAGACAACAATACCCCTCGCTGGCGGACGGGTCGCCGGACCCGCGCGAAACCAGTTTCGATCGCCTGAACCACCGCTACGGCGACGCGGATTCCGAGAACCTGGGCTTCTTCCTCAACGGCTCATTCCCGCTCGGTGACGATTCCGAAATCTACGTTTTCGGCGGCTACACGGATCGCGAAGGTGAATCGGGCGGCTTCTACCGCCGTTCGCTGGATGCCCGCAACGTTCCCGAAGTCTATCCCGACGGCTTTTTGCCACTCATCAACACCACCGTGGAAGACAGTTCGCTTTCGGTGGGCTTCAAAACCCTGATCGCGAACTGGGTGTTGGATGCCAACGTCACGACGGGCGGCAACTCGTTCGAGTTCGACATCAGCAATTCGGTCAACGTTTCGCTGGGCACGGCCAGTCCCACCGAAGCGAATGCCGGCACGTTGGAATTCAACCAGACCACCGCCGGGCTCGACCTCTTCGGCACCGTCGATTGGGGACTCAGCAGCCCGGTCAACCTGGCGTTCGGGGTGGAATGGCGCCAAGACAACTACCAGATCGAAGCCGGTGAGACCGCTTCATGGGTCGACGGCGGCGTGCCGAACCAGTTCGGCGAACGCGCGGCTCCCGGGATCCAGGTCTTTCCCGGATTCCGTCCCGCCAACGAGGTGGACGAAGATCGCGACAACCTGGCGCTGTACGCCGAAATGGAATCCAATCTCTCCGAGCAGTTCCTGTTGTCGCTGGCCGGTCGTTTCGAGGACTACAGCGATTTCGGCAACAACTTCAGCGGCAAGCTGGCGATGCGTTACACCATCAGCGAGGGCCTGGCCCTGCGCCTCTCGGGAAGCACCGGATTCCGCGCGCCTTCGCTGCATCAGTCGTTCTTCAACAACACGTCGACCCAGTTCGTGTTCGACGAGGCCAGTGGAGAGCTGGTCCCGTTCGAGGTGGGTACCTTCCGCAACAACGACGAGGTCACCCAGGCATTCGGTATTCCCGAACTCAAGGAGGAGACCTCGGTCAACGCCTCGGCCGGCTTTACCTGGAAGCCCATGAAGAGCCTCTCGATCACGGCCGATATCTACCGCATCGATATCGACGACCGCGTCGTGGTTTCGGGCCAGTTCCAGGACAGCGCCGATCCGCGGATCGAGGCCATCCTGGCGCCGTTCAACGTGCGCGCGGCCCAGTTCTTCACCAACGCGATCGACACCGAAACCGAGGGTGGTGACCTGGTCATCTCCTGGGCGTCCAAGATCGGTGCCTCCAGCACGCTCAAGATCACCGCGGCCGGCAACTGGAACGACACCGAGGTCGCCGACGAGGTGGCCATTCCCGCCCAACTGGAGGGATTGCAGGACACCCTGTTCAACCGCATCGAGCGCGAACGGGTGCAGACCTCGCAGCCGCGCAGCCATCTGAACCTGGGCTTGGGCTACAGCAACGGCGGATTCTTTTCCAACGTGCGGCTGAACCGGTTCGGCAGCGTCAAGACGGTCGAGGTGGCGAGCAATCCGGACCTGGACCAGGTTTTCGGCGCGAAGGTCCTGACCGACTTGGACCTTGGCTGGAACTTCAACAACGGACTGCGGTGGTCGTTGGGCGCCAACAACCTGTTCGATGTCTACCCCGACGAAAACCGCACCGAGATCTCGTTCAACGGCATCTTCGTATATCCCCGTCGTACGGCACCGTTCGGCTTCAACGGCGGTTCGTACTATACGCGGATCTCTTACGCCTTCTAGGCGGAACCAAGGCCGGAGGCACGATCCTCCGGCCTTTTTCGTTCGCACTCGGCGCAGCAGGCCCACAAGCCGAAGCGCCAAGGTCGACAGTTTCCCGCATGGCCGAAAAAGACGTCGTGGCTGAAGGTGGAGCAGCCTGCGCCACCAATCGAAGCAACGTAACCTTCAATAAACCGATGACTTCATGAGCGAAGCGCTCCCTCTTCGCATTGCCGCTGCCGATCGGAGTCAATTTGCTGGCAGTGCTGGAATGCCAAAAGCGGTGTCGTGCCAGGGGGTTCACGAGGGACGGTAAGCCCGCGGGATGAGCTCGCTGAAGTGGTCCGTCACCGAAGTTCCCTGAACCCGGAACACATCTCGACCTTCGTCGGCGAGAGGGTGTAAAGATGCACGCCTCGCTCTTGAGGCACTGCCAATGCTTGCTTTATAAGGCTTCGATCGGTTGAGCAAGCTGCCTGCGCGGCCCGGCTCAACCTACAGGCTGGGCGTATCTCTCGGCTTTCGGGCACTTCGGCCCGCCGTTCGCTGAAGTGGTCTGTCGCCGAAGTTCCCTGGAAACCCGGAACACATCTCGACCTTCGTCGGCGAGAGGGTGTTAAGATGTACACCTCGCTCTTAAGGCACTACCAATGCTTGCTTCATAAGGCTTCGATCGGTTGAGCAAGCTGCCTGCGCGGCCCGGCTCAACCTACAGGCCTTACGCCCCTCCCGCGATGCGGGGACTTTGGACTTTGCGGCTTTTGATTGGCGTCGCGAGGGAAAGGATCGGCTTCGCTCTTTGGCGCAATTGATTGCTGTTGCTTGGATTGCTTCGAAGCGTCGGCCCGGCGGGCCAACCTACAGGCTGGACAGATCTCTCGGCTTTCGGGCACTTCGGCCCGCCGTTCTTCGCTGAATTCGGATATGCCGACGTCGACACTTCGCTCTCTAATAGGCTGATTCTTTGTGAATTACGTGCCCCGAAGTTTCGACCCAGCCGGTTTGCTGCGCCTGTTTCGGTATGCAGGAACTACATGTTGCCGTTGGCCGGTGGCTGGTTGGGATTCGGCTCGGGTTGCACCCGCCATCCCGCCGACGCCGAAATCCGCTCGATCGAGGCGCCCGTCGGTGCCTCCCGCACATGGGGTTCGACCACCTCGCCGCGTGCATCGCGGAGCTGCGAGCTGTTGCGCTCACCGTAGATCACGGCATCGATCGGCAGCGTGTCGATTCGCACCAGCGGCGCACGAACGTTGAACAGCGCGACCCCCTCGGCATCGGCCCCGCCGTTGCCGAGATTCAACCGCTCCGCCGGCTTGAAGTCCAAGCGCGGGTTGGCGTTGCGATCGTTGGATTCCGGCCCGCCCACGACGAACGCCTGGCGCGGGGCGATCCGCCCCGCGAGGGGAATCAGTTTGGTGGCATAGGAGATACCCGCCAGACCCAGACAGGTGCCGGACAAATCCAGCTCCTGATCGCTGAGGTTGGTCAATTCGATCCACTCCAAACCGGAATCGCCGCCTTGGGGATTGAACAGCACCTCGCTGATCACCAAGGCTCCGGGCGGAATGCGGAACAGGCCGCCCTTGCTGTTTTTACCGGGAGACGAGCGCCGCCCCGACAATTCGGGATGGGTCTGCAGGGGCGCATGGGTACCGTCGGGCAGGCGAGCCAACGAAGTTCCCTCCTCCGCCGAATCGAACGTCACCGTCCAGATCGGTCGACCGTCGCCGTCACGCAGGATGAGCCGGTCACCCGAATCGTTGAGGCCCAAGGCGCCGGTGGACGCCTTTTGTACCAAGGCTTGCTGCGTGGTCGATGTTTCGAGGCGTGGGTCCCCTCCCCCGAACAGGACCAGCACCTGACCCGGTGCCACCAGGGTCCCCGCGGGAAACCGGTGCCGCACCCGCACGCCGTCCTCGAGCCGAAACTCACTCAAATCGAACACTTCCAAGCCGAGGTTGAGCAGCTCGACGAACTCGTCTTCGTCGGATCGCTGCACCCCGTCACCGTTGAGATCGCTGCGCGGCGCGGCCATCAGCTCGGTCAAAATCAAAGGTGGGTGGTGGATTTCGTCGCTGAACAAATCGGCGCGATCGCGCGGGGTCAATGCGTAACCCTGGGACAGGGGTGGTGTTCGATCGTACTGGGTGACGATGCCGACCACATCGAAGGGACCCAACGGGCTCGATGCGCCGGGTAATTCGCCGCGTTTGTCGATGGCGAGCGTCAGGGTCCGGGCCGCGTCGCCCTCGCCCACTCGCGCCCGCAAGCGCCGGCCGTCCGTTTCGGGAATGCGCTCCCCGGCCGGCAATCGAACGCCATTGACCCGCACCAGCCGTCCCTCCAGCGCTTCTCCGATCTGATCCACGGAAACGATCTGTGGGGCCACCGGTTTGCCGCGCCCCAAGACGTCCAAGCCTTGGTTGCCGAGATCGTCGCCGGCATCCAACGAGAGATCGCCTTCCCGCTGATTCAGTTCCCCAACGGCTTGCACCAGGTCGCCGAGACGCGCCCCCACTTGAACCGATGCGGTCACTTCGATGCCGGCGGTGGCATCCTGGAGGTAGAGACTCGAGAATCCGGACGTCAAGAGCCGGTCCGCCTCGGCGGACACGCGACCGCGCACCCGAGCGCCATAGCCGAAATACCGGGCAAACCCACGCTCATTCACCTCCCGCAACCGCGAAATTGGCGTCACTCCCGAGAAGAAACCCTGGCGTGCCGAGCTGATTCGCCGGCCCTGAAGGTCCTCGGCCTCGATCCAGTAGCGAACCAGGGCGCCGTTGCCCATGCTGGGCAGCGAGGCCGCCACCAGGTTCGGATCGCCATTGCGGGGTTTCATTTCGAGGGGCGTGATCGGGCTGCCATCGACTTCGGCGTGGAGAAAGGCCTCACGGTAGAACCGCACCCGAGCCAGGATGCGCGTGCGGCGGTTGGAGGGCGGCACGTACAAATCGCGAAACACGTCCAAAATGGCCGGTGGGAACCGCTCCCGTCCGGTCCCACCATCTCCGACGGTCGTTCCGTCACAGGGACGCACCACGGGTTCGATCAACGGTGCCGACACCCGGTACCAGGCCCCATCCGAAATCACCTGAATCGAGCCGCCTCGGCCGCGCGGGGCCAAGCCGTCATCGGGATCGGCGATGCCGTCGGCCAGACGATAGTCGGCGCGGGGATCGGTCAGTTTCGAGAGATTGGTCTGAAAAAAGAGTGGCGGTTCGCCAAAGGAATTCGCAGTGGTCTTGATCCGCCGGACGATCCTCTCGTTGGGATGCCCGTGGCGGTTGTTCGCCGCGTTCTGGCAAATGGCGACCTCGGGTTTGAGCTGCGCCAGAAAGGGCTCGGTGGAACTGGTGCGGCTGCCGTGATGGTTGACCGTGTAGATGTCCACATCGCCGATCGCGGGAGCCACGCGCTGTTCCACGGGCGGCAGGCTGAACGATTCGTTGCCGAGCAGATCGCCGCCGATGAATGCGTCGAACGCGCCGAACCGAACCACCAGGGCAACGGAAGCCGCGTTCTCGAATTGCGAAGCTTCGGAGAGGTCGACGCGGTTCCCGTCGATCAGCATGCCGTTGACGGCGACACAGGTCACCGTGACCCCGTCGCCCAAATCGAGGATCTCGCCCGGTGCGATGGTCCTGCGCTGAAACGCCGCGGCGGCGGTCTTGTAATCGCGATAGGCGAAGGTTTTCGGAACTTTGCCGAACTCTCCGCGATCCAAAATCTGGGTATCCGGAGCGAGCGGCAGGAACCCCAGCAGTTTGTCCATGCGCCCGATGTGGTCTTCGTCGTAATGGGTGGCCACGACGTAGGCGAGTTTGGTGATCAGGCCCCGTTCCATCAAGGAGGCCACATAGTGTTCGAGCACATCGTCGGTATTTTTCTCGGGACCGGCGTCGACCAGCATCGCGGTTCCGTTGGGGGCGACGACGATGGTGGCGGAGCCCTGCTCGATGTCCGGATAGAAAAGACGCAGATATTGACCCGTCAGGGGTAGACCCAGGCCACAGAAGAGACAGAAGCAGCTAACCAAACGAGGCAGACGCGACCACATGATTGACCTCCACGGGTGGTTCCGTTTCTTCATGGCGATCTTGGTTGTCCAGGGATATCTATATACACTTTAGCGCGACCCCATACTTTTTCCCACAAACAATAATTTATCGACCAAGAAATCACAGAGCGCGAACATGGCGCGGTGCGTTCGGGGATGGCTGGTTGTGCAACCCAGCATGGTGTCCTATGGAAAGAATTTTTTTCACCACGGAGGACGCGGAGGCCCCGGAGTTCCCGCATTTGTGAGAGGGGCGTCGTCGCGGTAGGTTGGCCCGCTGGGCCGACTTTTTAACGGAATTTCCAACCAATACACCAAATCAGGATTTCTACCCTATCTTCAAACTTTACACAGTTTGTTACATAAGAGCCGCACACCGGCGGGCAAACCCAGCTCGATCTCGAGAGAGAAACAACGCGATGCGAGCCGACTCGGAGAGCCCGCACGTGCGATAGAGGTGTAAAGCCTGTAGGTTGAGCACGGCCGGTATGGCAGCTTGCTCAACCAATCGAAGCGACTTGGTAGAAATATTTTGCGCCATCGAGAGATCGGAGGCCCGACTTATCTGCTTCGCTCTTTTACGACTCGATCTTTCGAAGCCTTGATCGCTTCGAAGTGTCGGCCGGGCCGGCCAACCTACCGCAGTGCCGAATCTCAAAGAATGCGGGAACTCTGATCATGGATCGTTTCGGCAAGTTCATCCGGCGGATGATCCTACCGGGCACGACGAATCTCTCGGCATTCCGGCCATTGGGATTCAAGTGGGTAACGAATCGAAGCGAATCGCTTGGGAGTTCCCGCCTCCGGGTACGCTGTGACCTTTGTGGTGAAAAAAAGAAGCTACGTCCGATCTCAACCAACCCCAGAAACAGGAAAAGCCGGCACGGGGCCGGCTTTTCGGTTTCGATCGCGGATCGAGGTTCAGGGTTCTTCGGACAGCCCCTCGTCCTTCTCGGTGTCGTCCGTGGGCGGGTTGAACTCGAAGACCTGCTCGGCGTAGATCCCGAAGTTGACGGCCGCCGGATCGGGCACCGCACTGAGGTGCACGTTGTCGATGTACATCAGGGGTCCACCGAAGATGCTGCCCTCGTTCTGCTGGTGATAGAAGAAGCCGACCTGAATCCGCTTGCCGTTGGCCCGGATGGGAATCCGGTTTTCATGCTTCAACCAGTTGCTCAGAGTCGCATCGCGGCAGCGGTAGAAGATGTCGATCCAACAATCGCTTACGATCACCGGCGGGTCGAGCAACAGGATGCCCTGCAGACCGTGGAAACGCCAGGTGGTGGAGCCCTCTTCGCGCCAAACCATGCCGAAACGGCTGCGTGGCTCGGCCTGATGGGGATTGATGAAGCGCATGTCGAAATTCAGGTAGTAATCACCGCCCGGGGGCACCTCGAAGAAGGGCGAGAGGAAAGCCACCGAATCGGTTCGGGCATCGCGGTAGGGGTCGCGTGTGCCCTTGAACAGGGGCTCGTAACCCAGGTAACTGAAGCCCGTTTTGGCGGGCAACACCAGTTCGGTGAAGAACAGGCCGTTGGTTCGTACGGCTTCCTGCACGTGGAAACCGACCTGACCGGCCTTGTTGTTGTAGAGGGTGCCGAAGGCATCCAGCTCGGAGCGACGTACGTAACTCACGGGCACGGTGCCATCCTGATTCGGGTCCCCCATGACCAGGTCGTCGAACCAGTATTCCGTCCATTCCTGGGACCTCATCAGGTCGATGTCGAAAAATTCGAAATCGGCGAAGAAGATCTCGCCGGTCTGATCGACGAAGGAGTGGCCGAACATCAGGGCGATCTGGCCACCGGTCCGGTTGCGCACCAGGCCGTAGCTGCCGACGTTGAGCGTGTGCGCGCCCACGCGAACCCAGGCCACGTCCTTGGCCCGCTCGCCGAACAGTTCGTCGGTGGTGAAGACCATGTTTTCATGTGCGTCCAGGTAGAGATCGTAACGCTTGGCGACTTTGCGGCCGGCGTTGTCGAAGCCGATGACGTAAATGGGATCGCGCTTGTCGGTGTAGTTCACGATGCCGATTTCGGTTTCCACGGTGTCGTTGGACGGCGTGTGGGGCAGCATCGAGACGGTGGAGGGGACGCCCATGGCGCTGGATGCCGCCAGGTGTTGACCGTCGTCGCTACCGGTGATCTGGTACCCGACCAGACCGCCCTCGAACGGCGTGACCACCATCCAACGGGGATTGACAGGCAGTTCTTCCAGGTGGGTGGGTCCGGTCAAGGTGATCTCGCGCTTTTCGTAGGGTTCCAAGGTTTCGTTGAACACGACCGAGGTGGCCTCGAAATAGATTTCGGTGCGCGGTTCGAACAGGGTCTGGATCTCGATATCCAGGGGCACGGGGTAGGTGTTGACCAGGACCACCTTGGTGAAGTAATCGTCGCGCAGCGGGTGGGCCGCCGCGAATACCATGGAGCGATTGCTGGTGCGGGGCAGTTCCATGGAAGCGAAGTGGCTGCCCGTTTCGGCGCACACTTCGAGATGCTGCGCACCGGTCAGAGCCACATCGTTGGTGGTGGTGAGCTTGTCCCAGAACAGGGTGGTGTCGTCCTTGGCCTGGGCGCTGTAATCGTAACTGCCGCTCGTGAAAGAGCCGCCCAAACCGGGCACCACGAAGGGTTCGGCCTCGAGCTTGGGAACCTGATCGAACTTCCAGCGCTGCTTGACCGGCTGGGAAAGGACCTCGCCGGCATTGCCGGATACGTTGGCAAGCACGATATCCTGCTTGCAGTGTTCTTTTGCGGACTCGATCTGCGAGACGTACATCTGCTCGCCGGAAAGGTGCGTCATGGGCATGAGGCTCATGTGGCCGTTCTGCTGGGCGTAGTGGACGAATCCGGCCAAGAAAACCGGGGAATCGACCTTGGCCCAGGCCACCGAAGCACCGAACAACTCATCGGCCTTGGCTTCGTAGCGCCCAAAGCCCGGCAAAGTCACCGCCTGCTCTCCCAAAACGGTGCCGTCGGCACCATAACCCGTGACCGTCACCGTGATTTCGTCCCTAATCGGGTTGGCAAAACCTAGCGTGGTGGTGACGCCGGCATCGGTGCGAATATCGGGGGCATATTGCGTGACTTGGGCGTGACTCCAGCAGCAAACAAACGCCAATAGGGCGATGAATACCAATCTAGCCATTAAAAGCTCCTTAGAGAAACGGTTGCGCCGGTGAGAAGAGCAGTTTCAGGTGGAAATCACCGGCTGAGGCAAACTTCATCGTTCGTCGACGAACATCAAAACAGCCGCTCGGGGTCCTATCCCGGGGACCGGGTGAATAGCTACCGTATAGGACGTTTCGGAATATTCCCCTAGGGGTTTAGATGAAAAGTCAAAAAAAGGCACTCCTGGCCCATCATACCCAACGACAGGTAAGGCCGCAGCAACTTTATTGGATAAAGGGGGTTTGGTCACATTATGGCGGTCCCGAACCGGATCCGGCGGGGACGCGGGTCCACGAGAACCCCGCCCCCTTTCGGCCGCCGGGCCCTATTGGGCCTTCAGTGCGGACATTTGCTCGCCGTTTTTGCCGATGATCAACTGGAACCCGGCCAAGGGCAAATCGGAACGACACTCCACCCAACCGGGCAGTTGGGTTTCGTCGCGTCCCGATGCCGGCAGCAGGTCCGAGAAGAGTTCGACCGTTTTCTGGTTGGCGTTCAGCGTGCGCTGGGCGGTCTGGATCGCCTCGCCCAGATCGTTGTAGAGCGTGAAGGCCAAGGTCACGGCCGTGTTGTTGACGTTGACCACCGAAATCCCCTGGAACGAGGTGTTGGACGCGTCGTAGTAGGGGAAGCAGATCTGGTCGCGCAGATCGGTGGTCGCCTCGAGGCCGGCCAATTGTTTCTGGTTGTGGGTACCGAACAGCTCGAAGCCGACGATGTCCGAATCCGCCACGACCTTCAGCCAACCGATGTTGGCCGGCGAGCCGATTTCGGCGAGCATGTTTTCGGCCAGGTCCACGATCTTCTCGCCCGGCGCCAGCGTCAGCGAGAACTCGCCGACGAGGTTGCCCTGCTCGCCGTAGCCGGTGATGATGACGCCCTGCTGGGTCGTGCCCACGTTCACCAGGGCCAATCCCGTCCAGAACTGCTGCACGTCGCTGGCGATATGGGTGAAATACAGGGTGTTCGGCACGAAGGTGAAGTTCGGATTGCTACCGCCCGTATCGACCAGTTCCAAACCGGCGGAGATGCGCGAGCCGTCGATCGTGCCGAAGACCTCGCTGCCGGTCAGGAAGTTGGAAGCGCTGTTCTCGTTGAGCTGGGCCCAGATCTTGCCGGCGGGCAGATCGCCGCCGAACCGATCCAGGAAGTCGAATGCGTCCTTGCCGAACGGCTGATTCACATTCAGCTCGACCACCGTCTGGGCGGCCTCGGAGGCGGTACGCACCTCGGCGGAACTGTTGGAATCGGTGGCGTTCACCACCGCGGCTCGGGTGAACCACTGATCCACGCGCTCGGCGATATGGGGAATGAACAGCTCGGAACTGAGCTTGGTACCGCCGGTGATCAGGTAGGATTCCTTTTCGTCGCGGCTGTCGGTGCGCGTGTACCCGACGACGTCGCCGGTGGCGTCCACTTGGACCCAGGCGATTTCGCCCGACTCGTCCTCGAACATCTGCGCAACGGTTTGGTGAGTCCGTCCGTTGCCCTCCAGTTCGAAGGCGACCCGCTTCACGATGTTGCCGCCGGCGTCGTAGCCGGTGGCCTCGAGGCTTTGGGACGAACCGGTGGTATTGACGATGCCCAGCTCGGTCGTGAAGCTCTCGCTCTCGCGCACGTCGGCGAAATAGAGCCCCGGACTGAGAACCGCTACCGAGAACCCGTAACCCAGGCCGGCCTTGCTCGAACCGTCCTTGGCCTCCTCCTCGTCCTCGATGGCCGTGATGCACAGGAAGTAATCACCGGCGCGCAGGCCCACGAGCTGCAGGTTGCCCGAAAGTTCGATCTCGCGCTGGCGCAGCAGGTTCTGGCTGGCGTCGAAAAGTTGAACCAGGGCCCGACCGTCCATGTCGAGCTTGATATCGAGTCGCTGCCCGTCCTGGTCGATGGTGATCTTGAAGACATCGGTGCTGGATTCGTCGTCCAGACTCATGTCGTCGAAGTTACCCGCGCCGATCGAAGGCGCCTGGCCGAAGGTCTCGTTGGGCTCGAACATTTCGTCCGAAACCTGGCGGACCGTGATCGTGCGCGTCGCCATTTCCGAGGTCAAGCCGTTGGGGGTCGTGGCGTACAGCGTCGCCGTGAAGACGCCTTCCTCGCGATAGATCACCTGGCCCGGCGTGTCTTGCAGACTGGTTCGCCCGTCGCCGAAATCCCAGAAGAAGTTCAGCTCCTCGGGGCGCCAGCCATTGGACTTCACCACTTTGGATTGGAAGAAGACCACGCCGGCCTGGCTGGCCCGTTTCGCCGATCCGAAGGGTTCGATCTGGAGATCGGTGGGGAAGTTGAAGTCGACCACCGGCGGCTCGTTGGAAACGACGTAGACCACGACCGAATCCTGCAGCAGAATGTCCTCTTCCACGTCGCGCGCGGCGAAGACGACCTGGTAACGACCCGGCTCGGTGAACACGGCCGATGCGGTTTGTCCCTCGGCCGTACCGCCGTTGCCGAACCGCCAGAAGAAGCGCAGGTCCTTTTTGCGCTTGTCGGGGTTGATCACTTCGGCCGCGAACTGGACCGCTTCTCCCGCGGTCACCCGAATGCCGCTGTCCGGCTCGGTGATCACCACCCCGATCGGGGTCAGGCCAGGCTCGGAAACCCGGACGTTGACGAAGTCACTGGCTCTGGCGCCGGCGTCGTTGGTGGCGGTCACGGCGACCGTGAACAAACCGACCTCGTCGAAGGTGTAGGAGAAGCTCTCGCCGTCGCCCAAACCGAGCTCGGGATTGGAAATCAGGAACCAGGTGGAAGTCACCGGGGTTTCCGATTCGATGCGCGCCTGGAACGAGACGGTATCGCCCACGCCGATGTCGACCAGCTCTTCGGTGGGAGCCACGATTTCGACTTCGGGTGGAATCGCCTGGCGAACGATCACGCGAATCCTCGCCGGCGTGGGATCGGTGTTGCCATCATCGTCGGTGGCGGTGCAGGAGATCTCGTAGACACCGGCGCTGGGGAACTGCGCCTGAATGGTGGGCCCACTCAAATTGACGCATCCGCCACTGGAGCGGCAGACTTCCCAGCGGAACGTCACGGGATCGCCTTGGGGATCGGTGGCCGAGGCCTGCAGGCTCAGGGTGGAACCCAGGGCCACGACGATTCCGGACTCCGGCGAGGTAATCACGGTTTCGGGTGCCGTGCCGTCACCGCCATCCCCACCGTCGTCGCCGTCATCGCCAGTGTCGTCGTTGAGAATGGTGATCGTGTGGGTGGGGATCGGCCCCAATTCGACCAGGCCGGAAAGCAGGGTCGCCACGATGGTTTCGTCCGGTTCTTCGATGCGATCGGCGGCGATGTTGACGGTCACTTCGGCGACCCGCACGCCGGCCGGAAAGATCAGGCTGCCGGATTCGAGGTTGTGATCGGTGCCGACCGTGGCGCTGCCACCGACGGAGTAGGAGGCCCGCAGCACGCGTTCGGCACCCGCACCCAAGGCGGCTTGCAGGGTAACCCGCGTGACGGCTCCGCCCGATCCTTCTTCGACCTGCTGCGCGGCGGTCGTCCAGCTCACGGTCGAGAAGTCGTTGTCGGTGATGCCGACCGTGGCACTCGGGAAATCGCCCAGAACGGCGCCAACCGGATCGCTGAGCACGATGTCGAAGCCTTCCGTCAGCTCGTCCACGCCATCGTCGATGATGTCGATCGCGATGGGCACGGCGCCGGTCTGGCCGGGCTCGAACTGGAGCACCATGTCCAGGGGCTGGAAGTCGGCGCCGGCCGTGGCCGATGCACCCACGGTTCGAATGCGCACACTGGCCGTGGTTTCCGAATCGTCGCCGCGCAGGACGTTCACCACCAATTGCCCATCGCCCTCGGAGAGGCGATAAGTCGCCGCATCCAGGGTGATGACACCCGGTTCGGCCACGTCTTCGTCGTTGTCGGTGATGGCCACGATCCCGTCGCTGAGACCCAGGAGGCCGTTTCCGGTGATGTTGCTCAGCTCCACGTTGAACGTTTCCGGACCCTCGACCAGAATGTCGTCGATGATCGCGATGGGCACGTTCTGGGTTTCGTCACCGCTGTCGAAGATCAGCGTTTCGGAGACCGCGTCGAAGTCCAGGCCACCCGTGGCGCTGTTGTTGGTGGTATCGAAATCGACGGTGACGATGCCCCACTCCACACCGGTGCGGTTGACGGGAACCTGAAGCAGGCCGTCGCCCTCGCCAACGGTCTGGGCCGCATTGTCGAGGCGGACCAGGGCCGCGCCGAGCGTGCGCGCATCGTTGGTGATGATTTCGGTGGGACTCTGGGTCGGTTGGTCCCCGAGACGGAAGGCGGTTTCGAACGTCGCCTCACCGGTGGGATCGAAGGGATGAACCAGACCGGTGCCGAAATCGATCGCATAGCCGATGCCTTCGCTGGGCACGATCACCAGATCGGTGGCGTTGGCTCCCGCGCCGAGCGAAATCGTCGAAGTGCTGCTGTCGACGATGCGCATCACCAGGATGTCATCGGTGTTTTGCGCCACGTAGAGGTTGCCGTCGAACACGTCCAGTCCGGAGGGTACACCATTGGTGGGCAGGCTTTCGGCCGTCAAGGCCTCGGTATCGATCTTGAGAATCTGGTTGCCGGACACCGCGAGGAACAGGTTCCCCGCCGGTCCGATGGCGGCCTCGGCGACGGCGGTATCGAAACTCGCGCTGTCGATCAGGGTTTTGGTAAAGGCGTCCACCACGCACACCGTGGCCGATTGATCGACCACGTAGGCTTTGGCCTCGATCGGGTCGAACAGGACGCGAATCGGCCCGGTGCCACAGCCGAAATCCGGTGTCGAGACCGAATTGTCGCCGAGGTTGACGATCTGTAACCCGGGCAGGCCGCGTTCACCGACCAGGGGTTCCGTGATGACCCAGAGTTCGCGCTGGTCGGGCGTGAGGAATACCGAAACCGGTTCGAATACCTCGGTGATGGTGTCGACGACCGTGTTGGTCACCGTATCCACGATGTGAATCACATTGTTGAAGCCGTCGGGTACGTAGAGCCGAGAGCCGTCGAGGTTGGCTGCCGGTTGATTGGTCGCGCCGACAATCGGCAGACGCGACTGGACCGTGCTGTCCGAAGCACGGAAGGCAACCAACTCGTTGGCGCCCGAACTCACCACGAAGAACTGCGGGTTCTGGATTTCCGGCGTCCCCACCGACAGATCCAAACCGTTGGTCGTGTAGTCGGGCTGGAACTCGAGTTCCGGTGCCACGGAGGTATCGATGGTGGCAAATGTTCCGTTGCGCGTGCCGTAATCCACCACCCGGAACAGATCCCCGTTCTGAGCGTTGACGCTAGCGATCAGCAAGGTGCCGTCCAGGTTCGCCGTTCCGGTAACCGAAAGGCGGCTGGAATTGGGGAGGTCGTTGCGATCCAGGTCGAGATCCACCTGGGCTCCCAGGACATTTTGAAAATCGCCGTTGATGGCGAGTAGCCGGGTATCGTTGTCGAGAATCTGGATGGTGCCTTGATTGGTCAACGAGAATCCGGTTCCCTGAATGACGACCGTACCTTCCGCCCGAAACAGGGCGCCGGGGCCGTTCAGGACGGCACCTTGAGTCACGAACAGAGACTGGCCGTTCCCATCCAGGACCATGGTGCCGGAGTTGGAGATCGTCGAGATGCCCCGGTGACTGGCGCTCGACCCGCCCGAGGGCCCAACCACCACGTTGGTTTGAAAATCCAGAGTGGCGCCGGCATTGTTTTGAAGGATCCCCACGATCGCGGCGGTCGGGGTCTGGGTCGTTCTGATAAAGCCCTGGTTGGTAATGATGCTCTCGTCGACCACGGCCAGGGAGGCAGGTTGCGCGCTCGATTGCGAGGTCAGCAGAATATCGCCGCTGTTGGTGAAGCCGGTGGCGACACCCAAACTGGCGGCCGCGAGGTTGGCATCGACGAGCACGACGTTGTTGTTGGTAAACGCCACGTCGATCAAGCCGGAACCGGAGGATACCAGGATATCTCCGTTGTTCAGGACATCGGGCCCCCCGCGATTGGGCGCAACGCCCATGTTGCCGTCGGCCACCGCTCCGGGGAACCGCAACAGCCCGTTCGCTTGGATCTGGAAGCTACCGAACAGATTGAGGGCCAGGCTGTTCAGGTCCAGCTCCTGCGTGCCGGAGGTACCGCCGAGCGTGACCGAATTGGCGTACGCCACGCTGTCGAGCTGTACGGCCAAGGTGGAAGTGCCGCCGATCACGACGTTGGTGTTGGGGCCCGGCACCGCGTTGACGTCCCAATTGGCGGGATTGTTCCAGAAATTGTCGCCCCCGCCGCCGGTCCAGGTCGCGTTGTCCGGACCCAGGTTCTTCAATTCCAACACGCTGGGTTGGTAGATCAAGGACAGCCGATGGTTGTCGACGATGATATCGGAAAAGTTGAAGGTCCCCGTTTGGGACGCATACTGGATCAGCGGAAAGACCTGGGCCGGTTGAAACGGCAATCCCGGCTGGGTGTTCACTACCAGATCACCGGCAAAACTGGCCGTACCCGTGATTTGGATACTGTCGAATTCGATCGTGTCACCTTTGCCCTTGATGGGCATTTCCGACAGTTGGAAGACGGACTGACCGGCGGCGGTCTGGGTGAAATTGCCGTCCACGTTGAGCACCGCGAAACCGGTGCCCGGCTCCACGTTCCCCGCGTTCTGCAGATCGCCCATGACGCGACCCGGTCCCAGCAACTGGCCGCCCTGCAGGTCGAAGGTCCCGTCGCCAGGTGCCGGTCCGAGCTGGATCTCACCGGTACCGAGGTTGGTGGTACCGGCAGTTTGCGTGAAACTGCCGGTGAAGCGCAATGGGCCGGAAATGGGATCGATGGTCCCGGTATGGACGGTGTCCGCCGCGACGATCTTGACCCCCGCACCACCGGTTTGCAGTGTTCCGTTCAAAAGGAACTGGGTGCCGGCACTTCCGTCGGAGTTGATGGCCGCGCCGTCTTGCAGCAAAAAGGTGTTTCCGGCAGTGACTTCGAACGTCGAGCCGGTGTTGATGGCAAATTGCCCGTCGGAACCACCATTGGCGACCCGCAGATCGCGGCCGCCCTCCAAGGCCTTGGGGTTGGGGGTCGAAATGTTGGTGGTACCGGTGACCGTCGTCGTGGTGTTTCCGGTCATGTTGCCGGCATTCCAGGAAAGGTCCACGACGTCGACAGCGCCGGTGCCGGTCAGATCCCCACCGTCGATGGTCAAATTCGCGAACGCGTTGGTGCCGTTGATCGCGAGCGTCCCACCGACCACGAACGTCGGCCCTCCGGGCGAGAAGTTGCCGTTCGAAGTGACGGTCGCCGTACCGGCGACCCGAACGGTGCCGGTCCCCTGGAGGTTGCCTCCATGGGTGAAGTTGCCGTTCTGGAATTCGAGTTCGGCGGTCGAACCCACGTCGAAGATGCCGTTGTTGCTGCCGCCCCCGCGCAGAGACAGGATACCGGTGACCACGTTGGCGTTGCCGAGGTTACTGAAGACCGTATCGAAAAAGGCGGTGCCGGCCGCGTTGACGTTGAGGTTGGCGCCGGCATCGATCGCTACCTGGCCCGAACCGAGCGTTGCCAGGGGCCCGTTGACGTTCAATTGGGCACCGAGCAAAATGCGGAAGACCGAATCGCCCGCGAAATTGATCGAACCGTCGTTCCAAGCGACGGGGCCGCTGGATTCGAGCGTGAACCCACCGAGCAGGTCCTTGCCCGTGGCGGTTCCGATAATCAGGTCCTGACCCACCCGGTTGTTGACGAGCCGGCCGGTGCCGTTGAAGCCCCCGCTATGCCAGCCGAGGTTCCCGGTGTTGCTGACGGTCATGGTGCCACTGCCGGTGATCACGCCGCCGTCCAACAGGATGCCGCTATTGACGGTGGCGCCACCCGCGGCCAAATCCAGTTGCCCGGAAACCAGGTTGATGCTGCCGGTACCGTCGAAAGTCGCACCGTTCAATTGTTTGGTGTCGCTCTCGAGGCGGGTGTTCACGGTATTGGTGTTGAAATTGCCCTGCCAGGTGCCCGGACCGAACAACGCCAGATCGCTCACGCTGTTGTTGAAGGAGGAGGGGGCGGCGTTGTCCACGCCGCAGTGGATCTCGGTCGCACCGCCGCGTCTGGGTCCGCCGGGTACGACCTCCACGGTCCCCTGGTTGTCGATTCGCCCCTTACCGCCGGGGCGAATGGGATCGGCCAAGATCGTCGCGCCTTCGAGGATCGTCAGGGTTTGACCGGCAGGCACCTCGATCACGGAACCTTCTTCCACGCCCAAGGGCGCTCCGGACTCGACGGATGCGGCCGCATCCGAAAGCCGCAATATGCGACCGGCATTGAGTTCTTTGGGGTTGGCACTCGTAATACCGAGCGGACCGCCGTTGGTGACATCGGTGATGCCGGGACCGGCCATGTTGCCGCCGATCCAATTGAAGTCACCGGGAACGGTCCAGGTACCCGGACCGCCGATTTCACCGTTGAGCAGTTGGAACTGGATGCCCGCCGCGATGTCGCTGCCCGGCGCGGCCACCATCAAATTGGCGCCGTCCACGTCGAGCGTGCCTCCCGGGCCGGTGAAGGACATGTTGTTCGCGTTGACCGTTCCGGCTACCAGCCGTACCGTCGGGTTGTTGACGAACGTCACATTCGCGTCGAGGGTGGTGTCGCCTTCGATGCTGAAGATCCCCCCATCGATGGTGAACGTCGCCCCGGCTTGGTGGTTCAACACGATTCCCAGCGTGAACGCCAGAACATCGGAGGATTCACTCAGGGTCCCCATGTTGTTGAACTGGGCGGTCGGCGAGAGCGAACGAAAGGTGCCGGCGGCCTCCAAACTCCAGGTCGAGTTGTTGGTCACGGTGGCGCTGTCCTGAAGCTGGATCTCGCCAGTGGAGAAATAGAGCACCGAACCGCCGTTGATGATCTGGTGATTGTCGCGCACGGCACGCACGGGACCGTCTTTGATGCGCATCGTGGAGGTCGCGTCGAGATCCGTGGTCAAATCGCCACCGAGATCGCCGTCGTTCCACTCGAAATCGCCTTCGAAGGACGCCGTCGCCGGACCGGCGGTCGCCGTCAGAAGGCCGCCCGTTTCCAATTCGAAGGTGGAGATATCGGAAACCAGAAGTCCATTGGTTCGCACATCGAGCGTGGCGTTGGTGACGATCATCTTGCCGCTATCCACCTGGCAATTGTCGCAGGTGTGGATACCGCCCCCCAGGGTGATCGGTTCGAAATCGCCGCCCGAGCTGAAGTCACCGGTGTGGTTGCCGGGGCCGAGAATCTGGAGCGAGGCGCTGTTGCGGGTGACGATGGTGCCGTCGTTGTTGATCGGCACATCGATCTGAAGGACGTTGGTGGGCCCGGTCGCCGTCGGGCCGACGTTCATGGTACCCGCGAGTAAAATCTGGTTGGCCGTGGCGTCCTGCACCAGGTGATTCTGGGTACCCTCCACCGACCAGGTCCCGCCGGATTGAATGTCCAACGTGGCGCCGTTCAGGAAATGGACGTCGAAAGTACTCGCCTCCAACAGGGTGATCTGGCGCTGGACGCGCAGTGCGGTGTTGTTGAGGACCAGGGGCACGGTCGATTGCCAGGAATCGTTGTTGTCCATGGTGAAAATGAATTCACCGGGGCCCACCAGGTCGCCGCCGCGATAGTTGAAGAAGCCGACGATGTTCAGGGTTCCGGCCTGGACGGTGACCGCGGTCCCGTCAAGGGTTTGGATGAACCCGGTGCCGTCGATGATCCCGCCCTGCTCCAGGGTGAGCGAGGTACTGGAATTCATGAAAATGGTCTGCTCGGTCGTGCTGCCGGGAGTCCCCAAGGTGAGGCTGCGCACGGTGATGGGGGAATTGATGACGATGTTGCCCCCCACCGGAATGGTGATGACGGCATCGTCGCCGGGACCGGGCGCCACACCGCCCATCCAGTTGAAGCCGTCTTCCCAGTTGCCGCCGGGGCTCGAAATCCAATCGATGGCCAGGGCGGGCACTGCCGCAAGGGACATCCAAATCAATAGGAATACAGCCCGCATTGCGCGACGCTTGTGCCGCTTCGCACGGGAAGCGGAGGTGGAAGTACGAGCATTCATGATTCTCCTCCATAAACGACTACCAAAGAACACAGGGTGTTCGAAAAGCACCGGTTACTCGGCATGCCCATGGGTTACCGTCCTTGAAACATAAAAAGATAAGGGTGGAAGACCTCGTGACGGATGATTCCGCCTGGGGTGAAAAGCGAGGTGGTTCCGATCGCGGTTGCTGACGCAGGAGACGTAACCCGCTGATCGGGTCAATCGCCAAACGTCTTGATAAAAGGATGTTGAGAATTTACCTCGTAGGGTTCTGTAAAAATTGTCGGCATCTGTCCAAATTGTGTGCAATGTGTGCGCCGTTCCACGGATTTCCAAACCCGTCCGCATCGACACCTTCGCAACAGGTGTCGAAACCCATGCACGACAAAACATATGATTCTTTCCAGGGGGAAACACAATGCCTCCGGGATTCGGCCGATTTCCCGGTCGCTAATCGTTATCAATCAGGTTTGGCACACACTGAATGCCCTCATCATAACAGCGAATGGCCCGGAAAAGTCAAGAGGAGGCTAAAAGCGTCTCACCCCGGAAAATATTTGCTTTTTTCAAGTTATTACGAATTATCGCACCTCGTTTTCACTTGCGAGGGCGCATGGTTTTTTCCGCCAAGCGAAGGCCCACTCGCCCATCCCCTAACGAACCGCGAAGCGCGATCCTCTCAGATTTTGCGTTCGACGAACCCGCCGTCTTGAAAACAACTGGGACACTGCCACAGCAGCTTGGCGGAATGAAAGCCACAGGCACGACATTCGTAGGGGTCGGAAAAACGCACGGAGTGGCGCACGAACTCGCGATAGACGCGGAAGCGATCGAGGTCGTCGACGCGCAGGATGAGGTCCCACATCTTTTGGTGGAGCAGCAGGGTCTGGGGCGAGATCTCCAGGGCTTCGCGCAAATAGTTGCCGGCCTCTTCGAAGGCGCCGGTCTCCAACAGGAAACTGCCCAACACCGCGCGGGTACGCCAATCGTCGGGGTCTTCCTGGAGCCGGGTCTTGGCGGGCTCCACGAAAACCTGGTGATCTTCCAGGGCCATGGCGATCTTCATCGCCTCCTTGTGGTACAGCCACTCGTGGCCCTCGAAATGTTTGCGCTGCTTGTTGAGAAAGGTCAGGGCCTTGGCCGCCTTCTCGACGTGGCGCAGGTAGCGGCAATGGTTGAGGATCGCGGGCAGGCAACCGGACCACAGGGAAAGCGCCTTCCTGAAGGCGGTATCGGCCTCATCGAGGCGTTGCTCGCGCCACTCGGATTCGCCCTGTTCGTTGCGCAACATGGCCATTCGCTGTTTGACATCCACCCCGGCCCGCTTGCCGTAGGCGGCCACGAGCTTTTGGGCCTGATCCCATTCGCCCAGGCGGGCATAGGTTCGTTGGCCGTAACGGGCCAGGTGTTCCGTAGGCCCCGCCAACGCCTGGGCCTCTTCCAGGGATTGACGGGCCCGTTCCAAAAGGCCGCTTTCCAGATAATCGGCGCCCAACTCGGTGAGAATCAGGGCCCGCATCGGGTCGTCCAGGTTCGGTCGCGTATTCAGTCCCAAATGGGTGCGCAGAGCCATACGGATTTTTCCGGAACGGCGGAAGAGCACCCCCAGGGCCAAGCCGATTCCGGCGTCCTGGCCGCTGCGCCGGTAGAGTGCACGAAGGTCCTCCAGGGCCTGCTCGGTGTCACCCTCGAACAGCCGCCCCATGGTTCTGGCCAAAAGCAATTCGCGCGATTCCTGCTCCGTGCCGCGGCCCAACCAGGCCAACAGCGCGATGACACCCAGGGTCAGCAGAATCGCCGCTAGGATCACCCAAACCGTCGTCATTCTTCGCGGTCCATCACCATCAAATCACGCAGGGAAGACACCTCGTTCTCGAGGACCGACTTCTCTTTCTCGAGTTGTTTGTTGGATCGCCTGAGTCGGTGAAGATCGACCCAGGAAAGCAGTACGGTGACGCCTGCACCGTAACAAAAGAACACCAGAATCGCCATCCACAGGGACATGACGCGAGGTTCGGTGAAGGGAAAGAGCGAAACCGTGATCACCTGACCGCTGTTGTACCAACTGAGGGCGAACACAACCAACAGGACGGCGGCCATGAACAGCACCTTGACCATGGGCTCCCCCTAGGATTCGGCGGAAACGGTGCCTCGAGGTTCGAAGGCCGCGACACAACGTTCCCACAGGTTCTGGCTTTTGAGAATCATTTCCACGACGTGGCGAACGACGCCGCGGCCACCTTCGACCGGAATCACGTAATCGGCGGCAGCACGCACCTCGTCGACGGCGTTGGCCGGACAAAACCCGATACCGGCGAGGCGAATCGGCGCCAAATCCGGCAGGTCGTCTCCGATATAGGCCACCTGGTCGGCTTCCAGATTCAACTCGGAGAGAATTTCGGCAAACGCGGTTTCCTTGTCCAAGCGGCCGACCTTCACCGCGCCCAATCCGAGCTCTCTGGCCCGAAGCCGGACCGCCTTCGACTCGCGCCCCGACAACAGGGCGAACTGGAACCCCGCCTTGAGGAACAGGCTCATCCCCAGGCCATCGCGAACGTTGAATGTTTTGTTCTCGCCCGATTCGGTGACGACGATCTCGCCTCCGGTCAGCACACCGTCGACATCGGAGACAATGGCGCGAATGCGCGCCAGGTTTTCAAGACCCATGTTCGAGCTCCCCGTTGAATTCGGTCCCAGTATAGACGAACCCATAACAGGGTCAAAGGGGAATGACTTGGGGTTCGCGGGGCACGCGTCATCTCCGGGACGGGTCCCACCCTGTCACGCCCGAGGATGACAGTTGTCGTAGATCTTCATCAGGTAGTCGGCGTTGAGATGGGTGTATTTCTGGGTCGTGGACAGCGAAGCGTGTCCCAACAGCTCCTGGATGGCGCGAATGTCCGCGCCCGCCTCGAGCAAATGGGTGGCGAAGGTATGCCGCAGGGTGTGCGGGCTGACGTGGTAGGAGATCCCCAGGGCCTCGACCGCCTGTTGGACGACGGTCCGGATACTGCGCACACCAAGGCGATCGGCCCTGGTATTGAGCAACAGCGCGGCCGAAACGCGGTCCTTCTCGTCGAGATACCGCCGACGCACCCCCAGGTAGTGGCGCAGGCCGTCCAGCGAACTTCGCCCCACCGGAACGACTCGTTCCTTGCGCCCCTTGCCCTTGACGACGACGGTCCCGGCTTCCAAATCGAAATCCTCGACGTTCAGGGCAGAGCACTCGGAGATGCGCATTCCGGTGGCGTAGAACAGGCGCAACAGGACCCAATTGCGGCATTCGAAATAATCTTGCGATTTGGTGATCGGGTTCACCAATCGCAACACGTCGTCCACGGTCATAAAACTGGGCAATCTCTTTTCCAACCTAGGTGCTTCCAAGGCTGCCGCGGGGTTGTTCTCCAAACCGCGACGCCGTTGAAGAAAACGAAAAAACCGCCGAATGGTCGCAATCTTGCGTGTAATGGAGGAAGCCTTCAATGCACGAAGACTTTGGACGAATTTCGACAGATCGAGTGTTTTCACTTCTTGCCAAGCTCTATCTGCCAACCGGATCGCGACAAATTCCGCCAACGACTCCAAGTCGTTGCGGTAGGCCTTCACCGTGTGGGGCGAGGCGTCGAGTTCGTGTTCCAGGTATCCCAGAAAGGCATCGATCTGTTCGCGATTCGCGCGCTCCGTCGCCGAAGGCCGCTTGGTTTCATGTCGTGTCATGCACTTCATCTCGTCGCAGGAGAGTGGGTCTACCCGTGATCAACATTCCCGAACCAACCCTATCGATCACCGATCGACCGGATCGAGCCATCGCGCTTTGGGAAACCCGATGTGGGGAAAGACACCCTCATTCTATCAGGGAAACCGGCGGCGGAGACGGCCGCGCCGAACGACCATCTCATCCCGGGCGCGCGGGGAACCTCCTCGACGCTCGAAAACAAAAAACACTTCGCATGTCGATTTCCATGTCGTCGACATCACGAACATCAACATTTTCCACGTGGGATATCACTAATTTTTTCTTTTGCCATTATGATAGGTGCTATCTACACCTCTCACATCAACACGCAATTTCGGGACGGTTCATTTTTCCGCCACCCCACAGATCACTCTTCGGCGGGAACCGGCCTACGACGAATCTATCTCTGGCCTGTGGCCACATGATAAGGGAGACATAGTTTTGAAACGTACGTTACATTCAGCCAGGAAGGATAAGCGCCTCGCATCATGGGCGATGATGCTCGGTCTCTTATGGGTGACCCCCAATCTCTTCGCTCAATCCGACATGGTGTTTCCTTGGGTGAGCAACACCGACCAGTTTGGCTCGACCTTGGTCGTCAACAACCTGAACGACGAAGTCGTCACGATTCAGTTGAACGCCACGCGCACCACCGGCGAGACGGCCCAGACCACCCGTGACATCCAGCCCTTTTCTCAGTTGGTGGAAGGCGCAGACAGTCTCTTTCCCACGCTCAGCGGACCTCCGGGTTATACGGTTCGCATGACCAGCACCGCCGGCAACCTCACCGGTGCGATCGTGGTGACCGGGTTCGAAAGTCCCTCTCAGAGCTCGCCTTCCCAGGCGAACGTGGTGCCGGTCTCCGACGCCGCCCAAATCTTGATGTTCAGTTACCTGTTCAACACCCCGACTCCTGGCTTCGCCGCTCCGGTCATCATCAACATGGGAACCACGGAAGCGGTCGTCACGCTGCACGCCTACAAGGACGGCCAGCGTGTCGCCAGCGTCCAGCAGACGGTGCCCGCCGGCACGCCTTTCACGAACATCGCCTCCGGTATCTTCGGAGATCAGGTCGAAGGTGATTTCTACATGGTCGCCGAAAGCGACCAGCCTCTCTTGGGCGTGGTCTTCATCTTCAACGCCGATCGCGAGCCCTCGATGTCCAACGCGGTGGCCCTGAGCGCGGTTCCGGAGCCCGGAAACGGTGATGGCAGCGACGGTGGTGACGGCGGCGACGGCGGTGACGGTGGCGATGGGAGTGACGGCGGCGATGGCGGCGATGGGAGTGACGGCGGCGACGGCGGCCCCACGATCAGTTTCGCCAACGACGTGCAGCCGATCTTTTCGGGACGCTGCAGCTCCTGCCACACGCTCAGCCCCTTCAGCGCCGGCTTGAACCTTTCCGCCGGTAACGCCTACCGCAACATCGTCAATGTCCGGTCTTCACAGGCTACCAACTACATCACGCCCAACGATCCGGACGCCAGCTACCTCTACCTGAAACTTCAGTCCGACTCCAGCCGCTACGTCGGCTCGCGCATGCCGCAGGGTCGCCCGGCCCTGGGTGACGCCGACATGCAGACCATCCTCACCTGGATCAACGAAGGGGCCTTGGACAACTGAGGCACCTACCGACCGGGATGGGTGGCGATTGCCGCACACCCATCTCGATCCATCGCGGCATGTCCGGCCTTCGGAGCGAGACATGCCGCGTATTTCGAGCGAGTTGCGAAGTACAAACCGCATTCCCGCAACCGGGGAACCCGCTGGGGTTCCCACATTTTTGTAGGGGTTGGTAGGGCTCCTACAAAAATGTCATTTTCGATCGGTCCCTACCCGACCCAATCGCGGCCACATCGCGGCGATCCCAACAACCGCGCAGGGTTCGGCATCGTCGCGCGGTATGTCGCCCTGCGACGAGGCCTTGCCGCATGACGTCCAAATCACGATTGTTCGCCGGCAAAACGCCTCGATTCCCGTGCGCAACCTACAAAAACGTAGGAAAGGATGCACATTCGTTCGGCGAATATTCGCGGAATATTAAAGTCCCAACAAACAGCCTCATTAAAACCAGCGGGTTATTAAAAGGTATCACACTTTCGGAACAATGCGGCACAGGAACTGCTCTTCGGGGACCACATCCGAAACGACGTCAAGTCGACCAGGTCCTTGCGTTGAGGTTTTCGATGAACGGTGATGTTCCCCCACAGCCAGCCTCCCATTCGACAATCCCCGGGTTGGCGGAATCATCGCGATATCTACGGCGTGCAAACCGGCCACGCCACGCAAGTGATCATGGGGTCAATCGGCACAACCTTTACACCTGCTATTGAGGAGTTGATTCATGACCAATTTGAAGTTAGCGGAGTATATCTGGCTGGATGGTGCCAAACCCGTTCGCGGCCTGCGCTCCAAAGCCAAGGTTCTCAACCTGCCCGCAGCCGACATCATCACGCTCGACAACTTTCCCCAGTGGAGCTTTGACGGCTCCTCAACCGCCCAATCGGAAGGTATCAGCTCCGATCTCTACCTGGAGCCGGTCAACTTCGTCAAAGACCCGATTCGCGGCGAAGGTAACTATTTGGTGCTCTGCGAGGTATTGAACGCGGACGGCACCCCGCATTCTTCCAACTCGCGCGCATCCCTGCGCAAGGTGCTCGATCAGGGTGGCGCCGAATACGAAGCCTGGGCGGGCTTCGAACAGGAATACACCCTGTTTCTCGAAGGTCGCCCGCTGGGCTGGCCGCAAGCCGGTTTCCCCGGCCCCCAGGGTCCCTATTACTGCGGCGTGGGCCCCGATTCCGTCAGTGGTCGCGAGTTGGTCGAAAAGCACACCCAACTCTGCATCGACGCCGGCATTTCGATCTACGGCATCAACGCCGAGGTCATGCCAGGCCAGTGGGAATTCCAAATCGGTTACCGCGGCCTGGAAGACGAGGATGCCAGCCTCCTGAACATGGCCGATCACCTGTGGCTGGCTCGTTGGCTGCTCTACCGCGTCGGTGAAGACTTCGGCATCCAGCCCAGCCTGGACGTCAAACCGGTCGCCGGTGATTGGAACGGCGCCGGCTGCCACACCAACTTCTCGACGCGCGCCATGCGCGAGGCGGGCGGCATCGAGGCCATTCGCGAAGCGGTGGCGCTGCTGGGCAACAAGCACAACGACCACATTTCGGTCTATGGCCATGGTTTGGAACGCCGCTTGACCGGCGAGCACGAGACCTGTCACATCAACGAATTTCGTTCGGGTACCTGTGACCGCGGCGCTTCGATCCGAATTCCGCTGCACGTCCAGGCCAAGGGCCACGGCTACTTCGAGGACCGCCGTCCCGGCGCCAACTGCGATCCCTACCTGGTTGCCGCACGCATCCTGAGCACGGTCACCCAGCTCGACCAAATCGATTTCAGCGATTGGACGCTGGACGCCATCCTGAGCGCCGGCGGCTGAATCCCCGCGCCCCTGCCTCCCTAGAAATCGAAGGGCCGGCGCCAGCGATGCGCCGGCCCGACCCAATTGCATCGGTTTTGAAGAAGCCGAAGCAAGGGTGCCGATCGACATCGACACCCTACCTCGTTCCTAAAACCTTTTCCTGGCTCGCGAAACCGGCCCGGTACGCGAGTTTCCCAGAACTTCCTCGAGCGCAGATCATAGGCCTGCGCTCTTTTTTTATGTGCGGACGGGCGTTTCGCGGATCGCGTCCCCGGGGTTTTTTCCGCTCTCGCTTGAGCCTTGCTCGCGAAAAGTGTTATTAATCAAGCCGTAGTTCTTGAATGCCTATTTCCTGCCGGCGAAGGCCGCGCCGGACTCGACGAACTCCGCCGGGCCGGCCAACGGGACAACGTGCCGTAAGGCGCCGTGATCCGTCGACATTCCGGCTCGTCGACGAACGCGTCCGCGCCATTTGTTTCGGGAATCGATGCTTTCGGCCCGACGACTGGCCCCCGTGTCGCGTCACCTCGTCCAGGGAAGGGTAATCCGCGGTTGGGTGCACTACATTCACGAACGAAGCGCAACATGGAAAGGAGCGCCATCATGAAAAAGGGCTGTATCGTGGCCGGGGTCCTGGCACCTCATCCACCGCACCTGGTTTACGCCGAAAATCCGCCCCAAAACGAACCGCGCGCCGAGTGCGGTTGGGAAAACCTCCGTTGGGGCTACGAACGACTTCGCAAGAATCTGGAAAACATCGATTTCGATACCTTGGTGGTTCTCTCCCCCCATTGGCAGACCTACGTGGGCACACATTTTCTGGGCGTCGAGCGATTCTCCTCGGTCTCCGTCGATCCCATCTTCCCCAACCTCTTCCGCTATCACTACGACCTGACCGTGGACGTTTCCCTGGCCGAAACCATGGAGCGCCACGCACGCGAAGCCGGACTGGTCACCAGGATGATGCGGAACCCCGACTTCCGCGTCGACTACGGCACCATCGTTTCCTGCCATCTGACCCGACCCGCCTGGGACAAACCGATCGTCAGCATTTCTTCACATCGCAGCACTCACTACTTCAGCCCGGACGTGATGCTGGCCTCGAGCCTGAAGCTGGGCCACGCCACGCGCGAAGCCATCGAGGCCTCCGGGAAACGGGTCGTCCTGCTGGCCAGCAACAGCCTGTCCCACCGTCATTTCACCACCGAGGCAGAGGTCCCCGAGGACATGAGTCGCGAGCACATCTACCACCACGGCCAGTACCTGTGGGACATGAAGGTCATCGAATTGATGAAGGCCGGCAAGACCCGCGAGCTGGTGGAGCTGGTGCCCGATTTCACCGAACAAACCGTGGCCGAAACCGATTCCGGCGCCCTGACCTGGATGCTTTCGGCTCTGGATTTCCCCAGCTATCCGGCCGAGGTGCACGCCTACGGGACCGTCATCGGCACGGGCAACGCGGTCGTGGAGTGGGCGCACGAAGCGCACCTGGTTTCGGGAGGTGCGGCATGAAGAACCGACACCCGGTGATCGGGGGCTACGTGCTTCCCGGCCTCCCCCATCCTCTACTGGTCCCCGAGGCCAACCCCGGCTGGAGCCGCCTGCGACAGGGTTTCGAACAGGTACGCGCCGAAATCGCCGAATCGGACGCCGACCTGCTGCTGATCTACAGCACCATGTGGCCCAGTGTGGTCGGACACCAGATCCAGGCCGACCCGGAACCGGAATGGGTGCACGTGGACGAGTTGTTCCACGACCTCGGCTCGATTCCCTACAAGTTTCGGATGGATGCCGATTTCGCCGCCGATTACTGCCGCCAGTGCCGGGACCGGGGTCTCCAGGCCCGCACCGTGGCCTACAAGGGCTTTCCCATCGACACCGGCTCGGTCGTCGCCCTGAAACTGATCAATCCCGACAACCGCATTCCCGCGACCATCGTGTCCAGCAACGTCTACGCGGACCGTGCCGAAACCGTGGTGCTGGCGAAGTCGGCCGTGGCCGCGCTGGAAAGGTCGGGCAAGAAGGCCATCGCGATCGTGATCAGCACCCTCTCCAACCGCCTGCACCAAGAATGGATCAAGCCCGAAGAGGACCAAGTCCACTCGCTCAAGGACCAGGAGTGGAACGCCAAGATCCTGGATTTCCTGAAAGCGGGGCGATTGGAAGACACCGCCCAGCTCTCGCGGCAAATCCATCGCGAGGCCCGCGTCCACAAGGTCGTCAATTTCAAGCCGTTCTGGTGGCTGGCCTCGGTCATGGGCGAGCACAACCTCTACACCGGCACGGTCTTCGGGTACGAGGCCGTCTTCGGCACCGGTTCCGCCGTGATCGGCCTGCGCCGCGCCACACGGGCGGCCCGCGACCTGGAGTTCGACGAAGAGAGCCCCGAACGGTACATCGGCGATCGCAACGTGTTGGGACCTTCCTCCGACAGCATGAGCGGATGGTCCAGCCAGGTTCAGGTGGCCAGCCAGCCGCCAGGGGAGGCATGAGCCATGTCGCTTGAATTTCACGTGGAAGACGTTTATCCCAAGAGCCCGCTGGGCGAAAGAGTCGAAGGCATCCCCACCGGGCGCGACGTGGAGTGGGAGCCGTTGGTGGACTACCGCCGCAACGGCGTCAGCGAGAACACGATCCACGGCGCCATCGCCTGGTACCACGGCGAGGAGCCGGTCCACAGCTTCGGCGGCAACGTACTCTGCTACGGCCGAAGCATGATGAAGCCCTTTTACATCAAGGTTTTCGCCCAAGAGCTGGCCGAAACCACCAACTGGAAACAAAAGGCGATCAGCGTCGCGAGCCACAACGGAACGGCCGAACACATCGAAGCCGCCCAATCCCTGCTGTCCGAGGGCGAATGGGGCCTCATGCAGACGCCGCTGGACGTGCCGCTCGTCCAGTTCGGTCGCCAAGTTCGCCGCCCGCGCCGTTGGTTCAACAACAGCTCCGGTCACCACGCCGCGATCCTCAAGGGATGTCGCATCAAAGGATGGAACCGGGCCGGCTACACCTTGCCTTCCCACAAGGTCTTCAAGGCCTACATGACCCTGATGCGCGACTACCTGGGCAGCGATTGGCAGCCGCAGCGCATCGCGCGCGACGGCGACGGGCTGCCCACCGTGTCCATGACGGTGAACGAATTGGCTCGATGCTACGCGGCCCTGGCGGCTCGCCGTTCCGAAGATTGGATCTGGGAATCGATGGCTCGCCATCCGGATCTGGTGGGCGGCTTCAATCGCCTGGACACGACGATCATGAAGTCCAGCGAGGGCAAAATCGTCGCCAAGGAAGGCGCCGACGGTCTCTTGGGCCTGGCCATCGACCACCCGGATTTCCCCAACGGACTGGGAATCGTCATCAAAATTGCCGCGGGATGGAATCCCCAGGCGACCTGGTACGTGGCGCGCGGCATCATGGGCGTGCTCGGCTTCGAGTTGCGCAATCCCTACCCGCTTCGGCGCCAGAAGGCCTTCCTCGTACCCGGCATCGTGCCGGCCGACCGGCTCTCGGCCCTGGAAAAGATTCCCACCTGGGATGAATGGGATCCGGACCACGATCGCTGGTATTTCGATCCCGATGCCATGGACAGCTTTTCCTGAAACCAGGGGCGGCCCCTACGGGTGGTCGTCCCCTTCTCCACCCGATCGCTATTGAATCCGGATGCGGGCGCCGCTCGGTGTCTGGTCGATCACGGGCCGGGGATGGTCCGTGGACGCCAAATCGAGCACCACGCGCACGTGGGTTGGATGAATCCCGGTCCGTACGGTTCGAATGCGCCGGTGATTCACGCGGTACTCGTCCGGAATGACTTTGTAGGATCCGGGAAAATCGATGATCAACTTCCGCGAGGAGATCAGGGAGTCGAGAACCTTGGGATCGGCCATCGGGCGGCCCGCATTCAAGTCGATGGTCAGGGTACCGGATCGAAGCTGGGGGATCACGCGAAGGTAGCCGGGCGGCGGCGTTTTTCCCGATGCAGGCGGGACAGTAAAGTCTTGGCGCGTTTCCTTGCTGCCGGTGGCCGCCGCGACCTCGGTGTTGGCTTTCGTGGAAGGCCTCGCTTTTTGTGGCGACGGGGTCGAGACCCTTTTGGGAGTCGCCTCGGCCGGTTTCTCCGACGAACCCTTGCCGCCATTGCGTTTCGCCATATTCTTTTCCCGTTGTTTGGCCACGAAGGGACTGACCTCGGGCTCGCTCGGCTCAGCCGTCGCGGCAGCGGGATCCTCCGATTGGGCGACCTGGACGCCCGTGGCTTCCTTGGCCGGGACCGACGACGGTTCGGGAGCGGTGTCTTTCACTTCGACCACGGGCTCGGAAGAGGCCTCCCCTGCCGGAACTTGGCCCGAATCGGCTCGTGGCGCCTCCGCCTCGGGCGTTTCCCCGGACTTCGAGGGCTCTTCGTCGGAGGCCTTGTCAGAGGTCCCAACCTCGTCGGGCCGCTCACCCTCTTCCGCTTGGGTGGCGATTTGCTGGGAGTCCCGATCATCTTCGGGCGCGTCGCCATCGACGGGAAACACCAGGACGGAATTCAGAATGAACAGAATGGCCACCAATCCGAGAACCGACCAGGAAATCAGTCGCTCTCGGCTGACCAGGGGATCGATCAGCCCCCACTGGCGAAATTCACAAGATTGGCACCGGTAGGGCCGAACCGGAACGACCCAACCGAGGACACGTTCGTGGATCATCCTCTGTGAAGGGCGAAGTTCACTACTTTGGCATTTCTTGCACGGCAACGGAACCACCTCCATCAGAAGATCTTTTCTTGCGTTATTCGGCCCGACTCGAAGGTTTCCCTGAATTCTGGGCCAAAAATTTCTTTTTGACGTGCGAGGCGTGTATCTCGAACAGCGGGTTCTAGGACGCCCGACTGTCCTTTCATTGAACTACGGTCGCGCAAGCCTTGTAAAGCGCTGGTTTGTCACAAGCTTACCTCTCGAATGACACACTTTCGGACAAGCATGTTTTTCCCTGGGCCATCTTGCAAAATCCCATTTCTACATTTCACCCCCAAAGAACATCCCCTGGAGGCAAAACAAAATGGCGGCTTTCTTCAGACATTTTGAAATACGGAGTGAGGAACAAAGACCCCCGACAGTCAACACGCACCCAAAACCCTCTGAGGAACCCAAACTCGAGGGAAAAACCCCTATCGAGTGCAGGCGATCACCTAGGAGGCCAAGGGACGGGATCTTCGATCACAGTTGGCGGTATTAAAAACATTCGCAAAATATAGACGACATACATTAGAACATAATTCGTAATTTTGACTCGACCCGTAGCTTATATCACACTTAGGTGGGTGAGCACGGGAAGCTCTTCGACCACATCGATTTGGGTCAGGCTTCCGTTCTGAAGTCGAAACGGCCAGATGCTGCGCAAGGGGATTTGAAAGAGGCGGCAAAGCAGGGCCTGTAGATTGCCCGCATGACCCACCAGCGCGATGGTTTCCCCTTCGGGACGCATCGTTCGCAGTTCGCGATAGAAGGACCACACCCGTTCGCCGACGGATTCGAGACTTTCGCCACCCGTGGGGGGTTGCGTCGAGCCATCGCGTCGCCAGGCCCGGTAATCGGAGGGGAAGCGCGCCATCAGTTCGGGAAGCGTCAGCCCGTCCCAATCGCCGAAATCCTGTTCTTTCAGGCGCTCCTCCAAATGAACCGTGGCGCCCATGGCGGAAGCCACGATTTCAGCCGTGTTCGAGGCCCGCCGCAGAGGGCTGCTGTACCAGCGGTCGACCCGTTCCACGCCGTGCGCACACAGTCGATCGGCGAGACGGAGAGCCTGCGCGCGCCCCTGTTCGGTGAGCGGATCGTCGCGATGCCCCATGAACACCCCCTGCCGGTTGCCCTCGGCCTGGCCGTGGCGAATCAGCAGGAGGCGGAGTGTCAGTGACAATTCCTTCAAGGCAGGGCCTTCAGGAGATTGGCCATTTCGATCGCGGCCACGGCAGCCTCGACACCCTTGTTGCCGGCCTTGCTGCCGCAGCGTTCGATGGCCTGCTCGATGTTCTCGGTGGTGATGATGCCGAAGGTGACCGGTACACCGCTCCCCAGCGAGGCGGTGATCAACCCTTTGGCGGCTTCACCGGCGATGAGGTCGAAATGAATGGTGGAACCGCGAATCAGGACGCCGAGGCACACCACCGCGTCGTATTTACCCGAATCCGCCAGCCGTTTGGCAACCAGGGGAATCTCGAAACAACCGGGAACCATGACCACATCGATCGCGGCCGCGTCCACGCCATGGCGAATCAGGCCGTCCTTGGCGCCACCCAGCAACTTACCGCCCATGAAATCGTTCCAGCGGGCGCTGACAATCGCCACTTTCAGCCCGGAACCGACGAGGTTCCCTTCATACGTCTGACCCATGCTCGCTCCTTGTCATCAATCTTCAAATGAACTCGATTCAGTATTTAGCAAAATCAATCGGCGGGGGCACGCGAAATATCAGGCATCTCGACGCCAATCGTGCCCGTCCTCGAGCAGGTGCCCCAACTTGGAGGCCTTGGTGCGCAAATACCCGTCGTTATCCTCATGGGGTTGGATCTGATGGGGAACCCGCTCGCGAACCTTGATGCCGCAAGCCTCCAGCTCTTCCACCTTGCGGGGATTGTTGGTCATCAGGCAGACCTCGCGAATCCCCAGGTCGCGCAGGATGGCGGCACCCACGTCATAGGTGCGCATGTCGTCGGGGAAGCCCAGGTGCAGATTGGCCTCCACCGTATCCAAACCCTTTTCCTGCAAGGCATAGGCGCGAATTTTATTGGCGAGCCCGATGCCCCGCCCCTCTTGGGCCAGGTAGAGAACGATCCCCTGCCCCTTGGTGCTGATCTCCTTCAGGGCCTTCTTGAGCTGAGGGCCGCAATCGCAGCGTCGCGACATGAAGACGTCTCCGGTGAGACAGGCGGAATGCAGACGGACGAGAACGCCCTCTTCGGATTTTTCACCATAACAGAACGCCAGGTGTTCCTGGCCGTTGTGGTCCTGGTAGGCGATCGCCTGAAAGGTGCCGTAATCCGTGGGGATGGTGGCCGCATCGATACGGCTCACGATGTTTTCCTTTTGGCGGCGGTAGGCGGCGAGATCTTCGATGGAGATGATCTTGATCCCGTGTTCCTCGGCGAACACTTCCAGGTCGGGCAGGCGCGCCATGCTGCCGTCGTCCTTGAGGATCTCGCAGATGACCCCGGCGGAGGTGGAACCGGCGAGGCGCGCCAGGTCGACGGCCGCCTCGGTATGGCCCCGTCGGGTCAGTACCCCGTTGGCTCGGGCACGCAGCGGAAAGATATGGCCTGGCATGCGGATGTCTTCGGGTCCGGCCCCTTCCTCGGCGAGGGCCTTCACCGACAACGCGCGATCGTGCGCCGAAATACCGGTGGTGATGCCGTCGATGGCACTGATCGACACGCCGAAATTGGTGCCGTACTTCGAGGCGTTGTGTTGCGAGGGCACCATCAGCGGAATGTTCAGGCGGTCGAAGAGTTCCGCGGCCAATGGGGCACAAATCAACCCGCGGCCGAACTTGGTCATGAAGTTGATGGCTTCGGGCGTTACGTGCGCGCCGGCCATGGTCAAGTCGCCCTCGTTTTCTCGATCTTCATCGTCGACGACAATGACGAAACGCCCAGCCTTGATATCTTCAAGTGCTTCTTTGATAGAGGCTAAAGGCATGGATTCACTCCAGAGTATGCAATGTTTTTTTTAGAACGGAATCAGCGAGCACGCGAACCCGTTCGGGGTTGCATGTCGCGGTTGCGACGCATGTAATCACCAACAGGGAGGTCACGGGATTCGATGCCGCCCACACCATCAGGTCGTGACTGGTGGGTCGATAGCCTGGTTGGATCGCTTGGGCATGTCGGTACGGCCGGTGAAATAAGGGAAACCTGTGCCTCGAGCCTTTTGGGAAGCGGCTCAGCGAAAAAAAATGGAAATGTCGGCAGATCACGACAAAGGGTTTTCATCGATGGAAACAAAGGATCGGTGCAAATCAAGCCGGAGTCCATGTGAGAGGAGGTTGGGTTGTTTTTTTGGTCGTATTGAACGATTGCCTTTCCTCCCAACTTTCCCATTATAACGTTTTCCTCACATTTTGAAGGGGGTAACCGCACCCTCTTCGCCCAACTCACTATTTTAAAACAAGTTAAACTTGACGCAGCGTGTCAATTCAACTTTGGACCACCTAGCTGAAACCGTTCTCGGAGAGGGTTTCGAGACTGATCCCAGGCGAGGCTTTCGATCCCGGGGCGTAACCCGCCATGAACTTTTCCACATACTTGCCCACGATATCGACCTCGATGTTGATGGCGTCGCCCACTTGGCGATCCGGCAACACGATATGGTCCTGGGTATGGGGCACCAGCATCACGTTGAAGGCATCGGGCCAGACATCGACCACGGTCAAACTGGTTCCGTCCAGGCAGATGAAGCCTTTGGGCACCACGTAGCGCATGATGTGCTCCGCGGCGGAGACGGTCAGCCACAGGGCCTCGCGCGAACCTTTCTTTTCGCGCAGGCGACCGACGCCGTCCACGTGTCCCTGCACGATATGGCCGCCCAACCGGGTCGAGGGGGTGACGGCCCGTTCGAGATTGACGCGCTGGCCCGCGGCCAGGGCACCGAGATTGGTGCGCTCCAGCGTCTCGGGGGAGATCCCCGCCGTAAATCCAGCGGCCGTCATCGCGGTGACGGTGAGGCAGGTGCCATTGACGGCAATACTGTCGCCGAGCTGGGTACCCTCGAGCACCAAGCCCGCACGGAACGTCATTTCGAGGCCGGCGGCACCACGGCCGGAATGGGCCAGCGTTCCGATTTCTTCTACGATTCCGGTGAACATAGCAGCCTCCAGAGGCGTCGCCCGATGCCTCCCGCGCTCCGCCAACGGGGTCCGCCCGCGCCGTTCGATCTCGGGTTCGATGCCGAACCCCACTTGATCCGGGCGGACGGGTCGAAGGAGGGAAATCGAACCGATTTTAGAAAGGACGAAAGACCATCATGGCGGTCAGGATGGTTACCAGGGTGTGTTGAATCCCGGAAAATGCGGCGATTCGCTTGCGAATCTTGAGGTGTACCTGCTGGCGATCGCCATCTTTGGAAAGCTCCTGAATGAAGCCGTTGATGGGCGCCGAAAGAAAGATGTTGACGTTGAACAGGCTCAAGAGCATCAGCACCGGCGCGGCGTGGACCCACTTTTCGGGACCTTTCCACATGTCGGTGGCGGTGGCCAGATAGATTCCGGTACCCAGGGTCACCAGGCCCATGATGTTCATGTGAACGTTGAGGAATTGCCGCATCTTCTGCAGACTGGCCACCAACGCCGGCTCCTGGCCGGGTTCGAGGCAGGAGCGGTACCAACGCCCGAAGGTAAACGGCAATCCGAAAAAAACCATCGCAGAGATAATGTGAAGGAACTTGACGGCTTCGTACATGAAAACTCCTTGATATGGTGAACCCCGTCCGACAAACCCACGCATTGTAACCCGAGACGCAAACTCAGGTGCGAAATTGTGGATGAGGGCAAAAGGGACGGGGATCCGGAAAGGAGTTTTTGGGCGATTCACCCCTTCTGTTTCAGGCGCGCGTCCAACCAATCACTCAAGTCTTCGTGTATTTCCTCGACCATCGGCACCATCTTGTCGAAGTGCTGATGGGCCGGTTCGATCTCTTCGTTGGTCCCGGCCTTTTCGATTTCGAAGGCGAGATCGTGAATCAGCGGTGCGCCGAAGTTGCCGACCGAACCCTTGAAGGTATGGGCGGCCCGGCGAATCTGATCACCGTCCTCGTCCTTGATGGCCTTGGCGATGGCGGCGATCTGCTCGGTGCAACTCTCCACGAAGACCTGAACCATTTCCTCCATCAGCTCCTCGTCGCCATCGAGGATCTCGTTGAGGTAATTCAGGTTGGCGGCACCCACCCGATAGGCCTCCAGGTTTTCCTCGGCACGCCGTTCGGGGTCCAGAAAATCGGCCAGGCATTTGGCCAAGGCCTGATCGCCGCCATCCCGGGCCGTGCGCGCCATTTCGCCCAACAATTTGTCCGCCGCGATCGGCTTCGCGATAAAGCCTGCAGCGCCCATCTCCAATGACTCGAGAACGTTGCGCTCGGAAGATGCGGAAGTCAACATGATCACCGGAATATCGGTGACATCGGAGCGCGCCTTCAGGCGTCGCAGCACATCGAGCCCGTCCATATCGGGCATGACGATGTCGAGTAAAATCACACTAGGCTTGAATTTGTGAAAAACGGATACTTTTCCCTTCAACCCAAGTAACTCGAACGCAGATCTCACATGAACACATTCAATGCCCACCGGCTCGAGGATGCGTTGGACCACTACTCCGGCCAAGCGGGAATCGTCAACCAGTACCACCTTGGACATGGCAATTCTCCCATTGCTATATGAGAAACTATCGGAAGATTGTCGGCCAGCTTGAAATTTGAAGAAATCCACGAAATGTACACTCGCCGCGGAACACGTATTCCAATGCAAACCTAGGTACACCATGGATTTCCAAGTACCCCACCCGAACGGCGTCAGGCCTGGCCGGGCGCGGGATGAAACGGACGGATGGTTGGACGAAAGCGGTGCGGAGAGCGAGGGGCCCAATCTCCCACACGGGCAACCCGGGCCGAGGCAGCGCTTACCGGAGACCAGAGCCTACGACCCGGCACGAACCGCCCGAATAGCCGATCGGTCCCTTCGACGCCCCCACTCGACGTCGCTTACTGGAGTGATTTCAAATAATCCCGAAAAAATGTGTCTGTCTTCGCGAGCGCTTCCTCGAGCCGACGGTGCAGTTCGGGCAGCGGCGTCAAATCATGGGCCAATGCGGCCTTCTCGATTTCAAAAGCGATTTCTTGGATGGACTGCGCTCCGATATTCGCGCTGGCCCCCTTCAACGTGTGGGCCGTCGCCTTGATCGAATCGGCATCGGAAGACGCAACGGAGCCGGCGATTTTCCTGGCGTGAACGGCGGCATCGTCCAAATACATTTCGATGAGTTCCTGTTCGAACTCGGTGTCACCATCCGAAGTCTCCTGAATACGCGAAAGATCGACCAAACTCTCCATACTGAACTCCGTCGTTGAACTTGAGACACAGATGCCACCGTGGATCTTCTGAAGAAACACTTCAGACTGTTTTACAAAATGAATGATGTTAATCGATGAGGATTTTGTCGATTATAACGCATTCCACAACACTGTGACACGTCCCATTTCGCATCGGATCTCGCGTGTCGCGCATGGAAACCTGCAGCGACAGGGAAAATCGGGCACCGAAGAACCCCTTCGAAAGCACGCCATCAAGAGTCGCAAAACAGACGCTAACTCTATTGTTTCAAAAGCTTCACAGCGCCGGGCAACGAACGTGCCGATTATCGCGAACCACCCCAAAGTGAAGCTGGAAAGCCGATTGGGCTCTATGTTAAAATTTCAGGCCTTTTAAATCCAAGGGAATGCTCGTTTTAACCCTGAGGAGTGATCAATCTTATGCGGCGTTCTAGATTCCTCATCAACACGCTGAAGGAGACCCCCAAGGAAGCGGTGGTCGTTTCGCACATCCTGATGTTGCGAACCTGCATGATAAAACAATTGGCTTCAGGCATTTACACCTACATGCCACTTGCGCTGCGCTCGTTGCGCAAAATCGAGAACATCATTCGCGAAGAGCTGGATGCGGCCGGCTGCCAGGAATTGCTGATGCCCATGGTGCAACCTGCCGAGTTGTGGTCCGAAAGCGGCCGCTGGCAAGCTTACGGCAAAGAGTTGTTGCGATTCGAAGATCGCAAGGACAACGGCTACTGCCTGGGCCCGACCCACGAAGAGGTCATCACCGACATCGCGCGACGCGAGATTCGCTCCTACCGCGAATTGCCCGTCAACCTCTATCAGATTCAAAGCAAGTTCCGCGACGAGATTCGTCCGCGATTCGGGTTGATGCGCGGGCGCGAGTTCATCATGAAGGACGCCTACAGTTTCGATACGGACGAGCAGAGTTGCGACGAAAGCTATTGGCAGATGTACGAGGCATACAAACGGATCTTCACGCGGTGCGGCCTCACGTTCCGCCCGGTCGAGGCGGATTCCGGCAACATCGGCGGAAGCTATACCCACGAATTCCACGTACTGGCCGGTTCCGGCGAAGACGAAATCCTCTCCTGTTCCCATTGCGACTACGCCGCCAACGTGGAGCGCGCCGAACTGAAGACTTTCGAACCGGCCGCGATGCCCGATTCGGTGCCGACTCCCGAAGAAGTGTCCACCCCCGCCCAGAAAACCATCGAGGCGGTCGCGGGCTTCCTCGGTGTCAAGCCGGAACAATGCGTCAAGACCCTCGTCTACCGCGCCGGCGATCGCATCGCCGCGGCCGCGTTGATGGGTCATCGCGAGCTGAACGAAACCACGTTGCGCAATGAAATGGGTGCCGCCGAGATCGAGCTGGTGACCGATGCGGCCACGTTCCAGGCCAACGGTTTGGCGCCGGGTTTCATGGGCCCCCTCGATTGGCCAAAAGATATTCCAATTTATGTCGATGATGAAGTGATGGCTCAAAGTTCGGTGGTTACGGCTGCCAACAAGGTGGATACCCACGTGAAAAACGTCGTCCCCGTCGCCCACTTCAACCCGACCAAGGTGCTGACGCTTCGCGCGGCCCGCGCCGGCGACGGCTGCCCGCGATGCGGGGAAGGGGTCTACGAATCCTACCGCGGTATCGAGGTGGGCCAGGTCTTCAAATTGGGGATCAAGTACTCCGAATCGATGAAGGCCTTCTACCTGGACGCCGAGGGCAACGAACGCCCCATGGTCATGGGTTGTTACGGCATCGGGGTCAGCCGCACCATGGCCGCGGCCATCGAACAGAATCACGACAAGGACGGCATTATCTGGCCCGTCCAGATTGCGCCGTTCCACGTGGCTCTACTGAACCTGGATATCAAGGACGAAGAGGTCGTCGCCGCATGTGAAGCGATCGAGTCCGGACTCGCCCTGCACGGGGTCGAAGTGTTGGTCGACGATACGGCCAACCGTCCCGGTCCTAAATTCAAGGATGCGGACTTGATTGGAATGCCGGTTCAAGTCAAAGTAGGAGCACGCTCACTGAAACAAGGCCAAGTCGAGCTGAAAGTTCGAAAGACGGGTGAGCGTCGCTCGGTCGCCTTGGCTGAAGCGGTCGACGAGATCCTTGCCGATCTGAAAAATTTGGGTTGGAATTCCGCGCCCGGACAGGTGTGAATTGCCGAAGAAGCGACTACATCGGGTAAGTATCTATTTGCTGGACCCTGACCGCCGGCGCCTACTTCTGTGCCGTAGCGAGCAGGGTCCCTTCGCGTCCCAATATGTCGCTCTCAGCGCGGGTCTCAACGATGCCGAAACGCCGTTGGAGACCCTGCGCAACCTGGTCACGCGGGTCACCCGCCTGGACTTCGAGTTCCTGGGTCACAGTAGCTGTATGCCCGTCGTCCTCGACGAACAGAGCGTCAAGGTCTTTCCACCGCTGCACCTGCAGGTGACCGCCATCGATCAGAACACCGATATCGTGGAATACGTCTATCTGGGCCAGGCCAAAACGTCCCCGGCCTTCCGCGAAGGCTCGCCCCTGGCGTGGTTCACGCCGGCCACCCTGCGGAACTCGCCGACCCACGTGCGCGCCGTGGTCCACCACATCCTCTCGCTCATGGCGTAGCGTTCCGGCGCCGGTCCAAAATGCGCGGGCCCCAAGGGCATTCGACACCCTGGGCCACCCCGGCCGATATGCTATAGTTAGGGCCCGTTAAACGCGATATCGGGTTTGTCGTTGCCCTGCGGGCCCTCGAACGACGCCCCAGGAAACGGGCCGATCGACGCCATGGATTGGTCCCTTCCCATTTTCTTGGACAAACCCTTGAACAAGTGAGGTTTTATGGAACCCATCAAGGCCACGACCATCATTGCGGTTCGCAAGAACGGTCAGGTAGCCATCGCCGGTGACGGTCAGGTCACCCTGGGTAACGTGGTGATGAAACACACCGCCAAAAAAATTCGCCGCCTCTACAGCGACAAGATCCTGGCCGGCTTTGCCGGTTCCGCGGCAGATGCCTTTACCCTGTTTTCCCGATTCGAAGCCAAACTCGACGCCTACAAGGGTCAACTGTTGCGTTCGGTGGTGGAACTCGCCAAAGACTGGCGCTCCGACAAGGTGCTGCGCAATTTGGAAGCGATGTTGATCGTCGCCGACAAGGATCACCTGTTCGTCGTCAGCGGCAACGGCGATCTCATCGAACCCGACGAGGGCATCGTGGCCATCGGTTCCGGTGGCTCCTTCGCCTATGCCGCCGCCAAGGCGCTCGCCCGCCACACCGAATTGGACGCTCGCGAGCTGGCCGGTGAAGCGATGCGCATCGCCGGCGAGATCTGTATCTACACCAACAATGAAATTGCGGTGGAGGCGATTGAGTAAATGGACAAACATATCTTGGATCTGACGAAATCGTTGCCGAACCTGACGCCCCGTCAAATCGTGGACGAGCTGGATCGCTACATCATCGGTCAACACAAGGCCAAACGCGCCTGCGCCATCGCGCTGCGCAACCGACGCCGCCGCCAGAACGTCGCGCCGGAACTGGTCGACGAAATTCTGCCGAAAAACATCCTGATGATCGGCTCCACCGGTGTGGGTAAAACGGAAATCGCCCGTCGCCTGGCCAAGTTGGCCCACTCCCCCTTCATCAAGGTCGAGGCGAGCAAGTTCACCGAGGTCGGTTACGTGGGCCGCGACGTGGAATCCATGGTTCGCGACCTGGTGGAGATCTCCATCAACATGGTCAAGGAAGAACAGGCCACCCTGGTGCGCACCCAGGCGAAGGATCTCGCGATCGAACGCATCCTGGACCTGTACCACCCGCCCTTGCGACCTGCCGCCAATCTCAGCGACGACGAGCGCGATGCCATCGAACAACGCCACTTGTCGCACCGGGACCGCCTGCGCGAGAAGCTACTGGCCGGCGAATTGGACGAGGAGAAGGTGGAGCTGGAAGTCAGTGAAACCAACATGCCATCCCTGACGGTGTTCAACGGGTCCGGCATGGAGGAGATCGGTTTCCAGATCAAGGACATGCTTCCCAACCTGTTCGGCGGCGGCCGCACCAAGCGCAAACAGTTTCCGATCGGTGAAGCCTTGGGTCGAATCCAACAGGAAGAAGAACAGAAGATGATCGACATGGACCAAGTCATGAAGGTCGCCCTGGAACGGGTCGAGAATTCGGGTATCGTGTTCCTGGACGAGATCGACAAGATCGCCGGCGGCGGCCGCCAGGGCTCCGGCCCGGACGTCAGCCGCCAGGGTGTCCAACGGGACCTGTTGCCCCTCATCGAGGGTTGCACGGTCAACACCAAATACGGCATGGTCAAGACCGATCACATCCTCTTCATCGCGGCAGGAGCCTTCCACGTGGCCAAGGTTTCCGACCTGTTGCCGGAACTCCAGGGTCGCCTGCCGATTCAAGTGAACCTGGATTCGCTGACGGAGGAAGATTTCTACCGCATCCTCGTCGAGCCACGCAACTCGCTGATCAAGCAGAATACGGCCCTGCTCGAAACCGAAGAGGTGGAGATCCGATTCACGGAGGACGCCCTGCGGGAAATCTCGCGCATCGCCTTCGAAGCCAACGAGTCTCAAGAGAATATCGGCGCCCGCCGGCTCCATGCGGTCATGGAAAAGGTCTTGGAGGATCTGTTCTACGAGGCCAGCGAGATGCCCGGCCAGGGGGTCGAAATCGACCGGGATTACGTGCTGAAGCAGATCGGCGACGTCACCGGTAACGACATGAAGAAGTACATTCTCTAACCCGAGATAAACGGTGCCCGCGCCGGTTTCGAGCATCTTCGCCAACTCGAATCCGGCGTTCGGGTCGGCCGCCCACATCGGCGGCCGGCCAGCGCGCCGATGCCGCACGGAGGCTTTCATGAAACTGAGCAGTGTCATGGGCAACAGTCAGAAGCTCGACGGTGGCGCCATGTTCGGCAACGCCCCGAAAGCGCTGTGGACCCGCTGGGTCGCGGCGGACGACCTGAACCGCATCGATCTGGCCTGTCGCGCGCTGTTGGTGGAAACCGAAAACCACAAAATCCTGTTCGAAGCCGGGATCGGCGCCTACATGGAACCCAAGTACCGCGATCGTTACGGGGTCCAAGAGTCGGAACACGTGCTGCTGGAATCCCTGGCCAATCTGGGCCTCGGCCACGAGGACATCGACGCGGTCGTGCTCTCGCACCTTCACTTCGATCACGCCGGTGGTTTGATGGCCGCCTATGAACCGAACCAACCGGCCCGCTTGCTGTTTCCCAACGCCCAGTTCTACGCGGGCCGCCAAGCCTGGGCACGGGCCCGCGATCCCCACCCGCGCGATCGCGCCTCCTTCGTCCCGGACTTGAATCGACTGCTCGAGGAGAGCGGACGCCTGAACCTGGTAGACATCTCCGACGTGCTCCACTTCGACGAGCTGTCGGTCCGATTCCACATCAGTGAAGGGCATACCCCGGGCATGCTGCTGGCGGACCTGCGCTGGAGCGATCGGCGCCTGGTCTTCGCCGCCGACCTGATTCCCGGTCGCCCCTGGGTGCACCTGCCGATTACCATGGGATACGACCGTTATCCGGAGCGGCTGATCGACGAGAAGCGCGAACTGCTGACCTCGCTGAACGCCGACGGCGGCTATCTGTACTTCACCCACGACGCCGAAGTCTGCGCCGCCAAGGTCGCCTTCGACGAGACGAAAAAGAAATTTTCACCGGTGGCTCAGGTCACCGCACTGGAGCGCGGGGAGCTGTAGTCTCGCGCAACCTGGTTCCGAAAAGCCCACAAACGGAACAGAGCAAAAAGCACACGAAGACAGTCATCCTGTGATTCGTGTGCTTTTCGCCTATCTAGGACCGAGTTTCCAAAGAGGCCGGTGGCATACCGGTGGAGCGCTCGGCATGGTTGTGGGGCATGTCAGAACTGGAAGCTGACTTGACCCTCGAGCCAGGCGCCACGCTCGAGGACATCCCATGGAAGACGTTCCAAAATCCACCATGCGGGAAGCGTAGGCTGATTGCTGGCCTGAATCTCGATGAGCACGAGCAGTGCACGATCGCGAAAGGGAGAAAGGGTTTGACCGAAAACGAGTTCCGTATAGTCGAACCGGGTCGTGTCACCTTCGTTCTTGCTGTATCGGATCTCTAGAAGTGAACCGTACCGCGCGGAGGTCAACTGATAGGCCACATCGCGGGTGCGGAATTGAGCATTGGACTTGAAAAGGGGGTTGTCGATGGGCTGCACCTGTTCAACATTCCCATCCTGCTGGGACCAGGTGACTTTGCTTTCCCAGGTACCGTGATCCATTCCCACTCGGACCTCGGTGGACCTATTCTCGTTTTTATAGAAGCCCTCGTTGACGTACGCGCTGGAGGGCGTCTGCAGGTATGCTCCAAAAACATCGTGAGACGCGTAGGGCCGGTAATCGAAATCGTCGGCAAACTCCAACTCGATACCGACAACTCCAAAGCGGGCCGAAGCGAAATGCTGCTGTACCACGCCGGAGTGCTGCTCCTCTTCATGAACACCCAACTTGGTCTGAACGGCAAATCGCTGATCTTCACGTTGATGGTCACCGGTGACCCATAACTTCGCCGAGGTGAAATCCCCATTCTCTACGGTGAGATAATCGACCTCCGAAGCCAAACCGAGCATGGCGTTGTCACGATACTTCCAGATCGTGTCAAAACTTGCCTGGCGAGCCAACGGGTTTTGGTTGCGTTGCCAGTCGCCGAAGCGAACCTGGTGGGAAATGACTTGACCGAGGAGATCGTAATCCAACTCCTGCTCAAGCCGTAACTCTCGATGCCGATCGGTGAACGCATGGGTATCGATCAGGGATACCCGCGTATTGGCCACGACCTGATCGCCGAATCGACCTTCCAGATGGAGCCGCTCGGTGCGACCCGGTAAATCTTCCATCTCGTCGCGGATGGTTTCGGCCTCGAGGCCGATCGAAAAATCCTGACCCGCGTAATCGACGCCGGCCATGATTTGGAAGGATTCGGGTAGACCGTCGGCGCGCCGATCGTTTCGTAACGAGGAGTTGACGGAAACGGCATCGGTCACCTGGGTCACCAACATCACGGTGGCGCGCTGTTCGTCGCCGTTCAATCCCTGACGGGCACCGGTGGTGACTTTGGCGGTGAGGCTGTCGTCGACGATCGAGGAACGGGGAATGGGTCCCAACGGACTGCCGGTCTTGACCAGGGCGAGCCCGTCGAGCTCGCGATAGGGATCGCGATTCGCCCGCCGAATCATTCTTTTCAATTTGTGGCGTGTCTGTTCGTTCTCGGAAAGATCCAGCTCGAGGGGTAGGTCGTGGCGCAGGGCGATGGTTTCGCGGTTGTAACGCAGCAGCGCCTTGGTGCGCACCGGCAAATAGCCTTTCTTCAAAACGAAGAGCTGATATTGACCTGGTTCCAGGTTGAACTGGTATTGACCGTTCCGATCGCTGATGCCCCGCTGCACGAGGATGTGTGCCATCTCGTGGAAAATCACGATCTTGGCGCCACTCAACGGGCGTCCTTCCTCGGTTTGGACGAGTCCCGTGATCGTGGCACCGAAACACGGCATCAGGCCGGCAAACGCAATGGCCAACCACTTCAACATGCAACCCCCCGGGATTGTTTGCGCAACCAGTTTGAAGGATAGACTGGATCCAACATTAATATAAATGAAAGGTAAAAAACATGCAAACCCTGGCAACCGTAATGAGCATCTCATTTAGAACGACAGGGTTAGCTTGGATCACCAGGGTTTGGCGGCCCTGGACGACAGGTGTCGATCCGGGTCTCCGGACCCCCCTGAGACTGCCACAACCCTTTTCCGTTCAAGCAGTTGCCGAAACCGTCAGGAATCTCCCAACTTTTTCAGGTTCGCTTTTTCCGCGATGAAGGTTCGAATGCGTTTGTCGCGGAAATGGACACTCACTCGCTGGCTCGAGCCGCGACCCATGACCAACGAAACGGTTCCCACGCCAAAACTGGCGTGTTCCACGATGTCACCGGATTGTAGCGAAACGGTGCCGGAAGAGTCCTGGCCACCGCCGCCGTTCACGACGTTGCTGAAATCGGCCTTGGCGCCCAGGGCACTGAGCTTGGCCTCCATCTTCCCGACCTGATCGTCCAACGAACCCCAGCGACCGCTGGTCCGCGGGCGCCCGGTCGATCTCGCCGGCTCCTGATCGGGATTGACGATGGGTTGTTTGAGAAAGCGCGACTTGATGTTGCGGTTGACCTTGCCATAGGTCTGGCGCGACCGGGCATAGGAGAGGTACAGCCTGCGTTTGGCGCGGGTCACGGCCACGTAGAACAGCCGCCGCTCCTCTTCGAGGGAGTTGGGATTGTCGTCCAACGTGCGCTGGTTGGGAAAGACGCCGTCCTCCAACCCCATCACGAAGACGGTATCGAATTCCAGACCCTTGGCGGCGTGGACCGTCATCAGGTTGACCCGCGGCTGATCGGGATCCACGTCGTCCTGATCGTTGACCAGCGCACTGAAATCCATGAACTGGGACAGGGTCTCGATGCCCTGCTTCTCCTGCTCTTCCATACTGGTCAGCAATTCCTCGAGGTTGTCGATGCGGCTTTCGATGCCGACGTCGTCGAGCCGTTCCAGGTAATCCTTGTAGTCCAGGGCCTTGACCAACTTACCGAGCCAGACGCTGGGTTTGTATTCCTTGGACCAGGCCACCAGGTTGCGGTAGAGCGCCTCGAAGGCCACGAGCCCCTTGTACCCGCGACCGCCGAAGGCCTTGTCCTCGATGGCGCGGGCCATCACCTCGCCAATGTCGAGGCCCGAATTGAAGTAGGTGTAGAGTTTGTCCTGGGATTTGGCGCCGATGCCCCGTGGCGGCACCCCGATGGCCCGTGCGAAACTGGTCCAATCGCGAGGGTTGACGACGATCCGCATGAACGACAGGATGTCCTTGATCTCCTTGCGATCGTAGAACTTCAGCCCACCGATGAGCTGGAACGGGACGCGGTACTTGCGGCAATTTTCTTCCAACATGCGCGACAGCGCGTTGGAACGGAACAGCACGGCGAAGTCGCTGAACTCCAGATCGTGGCGACGGCGAAGTCCCATGATTTCCTGGATGATGTTCTCGGCCTCGATCCCGCCGGAATACTCGTCTCGAATGCGCACCGGCAAACCCGTTTCCTGATCCGTCCACAGCTTTTTGGGTTTGCGCAACTTGTTCTGATTGATCACCGCGTTGGCGTAATCGAGGATCGGCTGGGTACTGCGGTAGTTCTGCTCCAGCTTGAACACGCGCGTGCCGGGATAATGGGTGTCGAAATGGAGAATGTTGGTGATGTCGGCGCCGCGCCAGCCGTAGATGCTCTGGTCTTCGTCGCCCACCACACAGAGATTGCGGTGCTCGCCGAGCAACAGGTTGATCAGCTTGGACTGGATTTGGTTGGTGTCCTGATATTCGTCCACCATGATGAATTCGAAACGGCGCCGATAGCGCTCCTGAACCTCGCCGAAGTTTTCCAGGATCTGACAGGTCAGGTGCAGCAGATCGTCGAAATCCATCGCATTCTGGGCCAACAGCTCTTCCTGATAGGCCCGATAGATATTGTGCTCGATTTCGTTGCTCAGCCGACCTTCCATGTCGCCCGTGTTCTTGATGTAACTGATCTTGCCGCGCATCTTCTGGGCGGGATAGTGTTTCTCTTCGAGGTCCATCGAGCGAATGACGCGCTTGAGACAGGTGGTCTGATCGGAGGTGTCGTAAATCACGAAGCTCGAATCGCGATCCAGATGGGCGATCTCGCGCCGCAGGAACAGCGCGCAAAAGGAGTGGAAGGTCGAAATCGTCAAATCGCGCGCATCGCGACCCACCACCCGTTCGACCCGCGACTTCATTTCCTGGGCGGCCTTGTTCGTAAAGGTCATCGCGAGGATTTGATAGGGGCTCACCCCTTTTTGAATGAGGTGCATGATGCGGGAGGTGATGACCTTGGTCTTTCCGGATCCCGCACCTGCAACCACCAGCACCGGACCGTCGGTCGCCTCGACCGCGTCGCGTTGCTGGGGGTTGAGCTCATCGAGAAGCTGATCCATGTTTCGCTCCGTGGGAAGTGATCAAACGAGCGTAGTCTTCCAGCGCGATATTGCCCCCGGATAAAATGATCACCACCGTTTTATTCTTGAACTGATCGCGGTGACCCATCAGGCAGGCCAGCCCCAGGGCGCCGGAGGGCTCGACGTACTGCTTGGTGAAGGTGGCCAATTCGCGCATGGCCTCGACGATCAGGAATTCGGGCGCGGCCAAACCGCCGTCCACATGGCGTCGAATGATATCCCAATTGAGGTTGCCGAGACAAAGATTGCGGGCGCCGTCGGCGATGGTCTTGGCGTATTCGATACGCTGCAGTTCGCCACTGGCCAAACTGGCGCGGGCATCGGCGGCCAGCTCCGGCTCGCACGCGAAGATCTGGGCGTTCCTTCGCAACGCCTTGAGGGCCAGCGCGTTGCCCGCCAACAATCCACCACCGCCGGTGGGCACCAACAGGGCGTCGAAGGTGGGCAGCTCCTCCACGATTTCCAGTAGGACGGTGCCCTGGCCCGCAATGATGTGCGGGTGATCGAAGGGCGGCACGACGAGGGCGCCGGTTTCCGCGGCAAACGCCTCACAGGCCGCCTGACGGTCATCGCCGGACAGGCCCGCGAAGCGAACTTCGCCGCCGTAACCGCGCACGGCGGCCACCTTGGCCTGGCTCGCGTCTTCCGGCATGAACACGACGGCCTTGCGCTCGAATTGCGATGCGGCCCAGGCCAACGCCTGGCCGTGGTTGCCGGAACTGTAGGTGGTCACGACCGGGTTTCCGGTCTCCTCGCGGGAAAGAAAATGACATACCCCGCGTGCCTTGAACGCGCCTACCTTCTGCAGTGATTCGGCCTTGAAATACAGGTCGCAACCGAGCAATCGGTTCAACTGTCGCGAGCGGAGCAGGGGCGTCTTGTGGACCAGGTGTTTGATACGAATGCGAGCCGCGAGAATATCCTCTAGGATAAGGTTCAAGCGCGTCCTCCGATGGAAAAGGATACCCGCCCGACGGGAATGGGTCTCATCATATCACAGGCCCTCCCGTCAGCCGGGGGACGAGCCGAGACCTTAAAAACGTGGTCGATGGCGCGCTCGAAAGTCGGTATTCGTCGGGGTCGGTTCGGCTCTAGACAGCGTCGGACTCGCGCTCGAGATTTTCGAAATCGGCGGTGTTCGCCAGGTTCAGGCGCTGCACCGCTTCCAAGACAATGTCGGTTTTGAACGGTTTGCGCAGGATGCCCTGCACCCCGGGCCAGTTCAGCATGTTGTATTTGTTGGTGTCCGTGACACGGGTGACCAGAATGATGGGAATGTGATTGGTTTCGGGACGGCGCGCCAGATATTCGCAGATCTTACGGCCCTTGCCTCCGGATATTTCCGGCTCGAGGAAGAGTATGTCCGGCATGATCTGGTTGATCTGACCGCTGATGTCGCGGGCGTGCTTGACATAGAAGACGGTGAAGCCCTCTTTGCCCAGGATCCTCTCCACCATGAAGTGAGTGATGTTTGCGGAATCCGCAACCAGTATCTTTCGCAATCGATGCCCCCCTGTGCATTAGCACCCATTTCCCTACATGTTGTGCCATCCCGGCAAACACATACTATATGTCGAGATGGAAGGACACTAAAAACGCGGTTTCAGTAAAGTGTAAAATGATGACGCCCGATTTCAAAGCATTAATATGCGAAAAAGTGAAAAAAGAAACGGAACCAGGGTTGACATGTAGGATAGAGGCCGTCCCAGAAGGAGACACAACGCGTCAAGATGACCTCGATCGGCACATAATTTCGAACCTTTTGGCATTATCAAAAGGCCGTCCACCGATCGATTGTTTCCACATTCGGTACATCGAACACGTGGTCGGACCCGTGCCTGGGCGGACCCATCCCGGCTATTCGGTAGGTGGGGATGGTCGCTTTTCGCGGTTCACCGAACGCCGGGGATGGTGACCATCCGAGCATTTGGTCGATCGCGGACCATGCCCATCTCCTGCCACGTCCCAGTTACGACTGGGCTCCCATCCGGCATCCGTTCCCAACCCGTATCGGGATTGACCACGCACGCGGACCATCCATCGACGGGTTCGATCCAAACGTAGGCATACGCCCGCGGCATCCGCAAAGCGCGGTCGATTCATTCGATGTTCACCGCCGGAATTCCCGGTGCCGCGCACTGCGCCTCAGTTCGCCTTGAAACGCAGGGTGGCCTTGGTACCCTTGCCCGGTGCCGAATCGATACGCAGGGTACCGCCGTTGTTCTTGATGATCTCGCGCGTGGCGTTGAGGCGAATGCCAGGCAACGACTTGCGGTCGTCGAACACCGGATCCAGGATGCGGTCCAGTTCCTCGGGCGCCATGCCGTTGCCGTTGTCGATGATCTGCACCAGCACTTCCCCATTGGCGAAGTGGGTACCGATCGTCAGCTTGCCGCTGGGCCGGTCCTCGAGCGATTCGATCGAGTTGAGCATCAGGTTCAGCAAGCCCTGTGTGATCTGCTGGCGATCGAGGAGCAGATTGGGCATGGAGGGGAACAGTTGCGCCATCCAGGCCACGTGGCGCTGGGCCATGCGCGCTTCCAAAAGGCTTTTGGCGGTCTCGATCAACTGATTGATGTTGGTGGGTTCCGTCATGTTGGTGAGCGGCTGGGCCAGGCGTCCGTACTCGTCCAGCACCGGCGATACCTCGTCCGGCATCTCCGGCACGTTCTGGCGAATGGTCTTGAGGACATCCGGCAGCAGGTTGACCACACCCTCGTAACGCTGCAAGGCGTACAGCAACGCGTTCATCTTGGTCATGAACGACAGGTCGCGCACGATCGCCGTAAAGGCCACGATCGTGTTGTTCTGGTTCTTGATGGGCGAGAAGGTGATGTTGACCGGAATGACCTCGTTGTTCTGGGCCTTCAGCTTGGTCTCGAAACCCCGAACGACCTTGCCGCTGACCACGAAGGTGAGCACGCGGTTCAGGTCCGCCATCGACTCGTTGGGGAACAGAATGTTGATGTTCTGGTTCAGCACCGCTTCGCGCTGATAGCCGAACAGTTCCTCGGCCGCCTGGTTCCAGTTCTGGATCAGCCAAAGCTCGTTGAACGTGATGATCGCCTCACCGGCGAAATTGACGAGGCTTTCCAGAAAACGCCGAATCTTGAGGTTGTCCGAATTGGACTTTTCCAATTTTTTATAGAGCTGGTTCAGTTCCTCGTTTTTCTTGGCCAGCGCTTCCTTGCTCTTCTTCAGGTCGCCGTAGAGCCGCGCCGTGTCCATGTTGGACGTCAGGGCCTTCTTGAGGAGCTGTTCCTTGCCTTCTTCGTCGTCCTGATCGATGTTGTGCGTGTACTTCAGGACCGTCCGGCCCGTCTTCTCCGCGCCCGTGCTGGCACTGTTGTCCACGTCGGGAATCTGCGGCTTGCTGCGCTTGCCGACCACCTGCTTGGCATTGGAGAGCAACGAGGTCTCCAACTTTTCGATCACACTGTCGATATTCTTGATGCCCTTGGAGAGCTGGTACTTTTCAAAAATGTAGCGAACGGTGAGCTTCACCGTTTCGGAGAATGTCTCCAAAACCCCTTCGCCGCTGATGGCCACGGCTTCGAAGGACGGCACGTTGCGGAAATTGAGCTTCTGGTTCAGTTGGTCGACCGGAGCCGCGTTGGGCAAATCCCGCTTGTTGTACTGCAGGACCAGCGGCACTTCCTTGATGTTCAGCCGGTTGGCCTGCAGGTTGTGGTGCAGGTTGTTGATGCTCTGCACGTTCTCCTGCAACTTGGCAGGATCGGAATCGGCCACGAAGACCACGCCGTCCACGCCGCTCAAGACGATGCGCCGGGTCGAGTCGTAATGAACCTGACCGGGGACCGTGTAGATCTGGAGCTTGATGGAATTCCCGTAAACGTAACCCAGGTCCATCGGTAGCAGATCGAAAAACAACGTGCGATCTTCCATCGTGTTCACGCTGAAGAGATCGGTCCGCTGATTGGGAGTCATCATCTCGTGTAATTTTTGAAGGTTGGTGGTCTTCCCGGAGAGGCCGGGCCCATAAAACACAATTTTGACAAGTATTTCGTTGTCTTTAGTATTGAACTGAACCATGAAGGAACCTTAAAGCTGGAAAAGTTTCTTAACGTGTCGAATCTGTAGCCAATATTCTTAAGGCGTTATCGTGCCAATTCGCGAAAGAAATTGGTGAGAAAAAAAGAATGGCCCTAATCCCCACACGGCGAAACCCACACAACGAGATTCCGGGTGGGTGGATTCGCAAGATTTGGAAGAGGAACAGTTTGGTCTGAACGTGAGCGCCAGATGAAGGATCGATGTACCTGGTAGCGGCAACCATCCAATTTGCCAGTCTTTTGCATTTGAGTCAAGTAGATATCAGCTCCGTCGAGACACTCGTGAGCGGCGGTGCGAAACCGACGAAAACGCGACATTTGGTCAAGGCATCGTCGCAACCGGTCCCAAACGCGAGCAAACCGACCGACACGCCTGACCGCATCGGCCGCCGCCTCCACAAGTAAACCAATCACGGGCCGTGAGAGCAAGCGGGTTCTGGTCACAAAGCGCTCACGCGTTGGTCGAAATGCGCTCATGACACCCAGATCTTTTTCCTCTATAATGGCACGCCAATTTAACCCGCCGCGCCCGAACGAAGAATCGGGGCGAGCGACGGGCCGCGCCAGAAGAGCCGAGGCATCTGAAATCAATGGGGATATTGCCTTCGAAAACTTTCGCGCGAACCGTGGTTCGAACGTGATTTTCCGGGCTTGGCGGCCGGATCGCGACGACAACGAGGGGGAGTCGGCGCGATCGATCTTCCCGAACATAAAAGAAGGTGATCCATGCAAAAGGATTGGCATCTGGATTCGTGGCGCGACTTTGCCGCCGCACAACAACCCGAGTACCCGGATCCGAAAGAAGTCGAGGCCGTACTCGCGGAGCTTCGCCAGCAACCCCCACTGGTGTTTGCCGGCGAATGTCGCAAATTGAAGGCGAAACTGGCTCGCGTCGCTGCCGGCGAGGCGTTCCTGCTGCAAGGCGGCGATTGCGCCGAGCAGTTCAGTCAAAACCACGCCAAGATCATTCGTGAAAAACTTCGCATTCTGCTGCAGATGGCCGTGGTTCTGACCTACGGCTCCCTGAAACCGGTCGTCAAGGTCGGCCGCATCGCCGGCCAATACGCCAAGCCGCGGTCCAGCCCGACGGAGCGGATCGGCGGCGTGGAAATGGCTTCCTACAAGGGTGATTCGGTGAATTCCTTCGAACCCACGCCGCAGGAACGCATGCCGGATCCCAACCGCCTGTTGCGGGCCTACCACCAATCGGCCTCGACCCTGAACCTGCTGCGGGCCTTCACCCACGGCGGTTATGCCGACCTGAACATGGTCAACGCCTGGAACCTGCAATTCGTCAAGAACAGCCCGCTGGGTCTCGATTACGAGGATCTCGCCACCGAAATCCACCGCACCCTGAAGTTCATCGAAGCCTGCGGCATCGATTCGCGCCGCTTTCCGCAACTCAACCAGGTGGATCTGTACACCTCTCACGAGGGCCTGCTGCTTGGGTACGAGTCCGCCCTGACCCGTTGCGACTCGCTCACCGGCGATTGGTACAACGTCGGCGCCCACATGGTGTGGATCGGCGATAGGACCCGTCAGTTGGACGGCGCGCACGTGGAATACTTCCGCGGCATCAACAATCCCATCGGCCTCAAGGTGGGTCCCACCACCGATGGACCCACGCTGGTGGAGCTGATCAAGGTCCTCAATCCGGAAAACGAGGCGGGACGCCTGGTCCTGATCACTCGCTTCGGCGCCGCCAAGATCGAGGAGCTGCTTCCGCCCCTGATTCGCGTGGTCAAAGACAACGGCTTCCAAGTGGTCTGGTGCTGCGATCCGATGCACGGCAACACCTACAAGGCCGACACGGGCCACAAGACGCGCCACTTCTCGGACATCCTCCAGGAATTGACGCTGTTCTTCGCTATCCATCGCCAGGAAGGGACCGTTCCCGGTGGCGTGCACTTCGAGCTGACCGGCGCCAACGTGACCGAATGCCTCGGTGGTGCGGCGGACCTCAAGGAAGAGCATCTCGCCGAGAGCTACGAAACGGCGTGCGATCCCCGTCTCAACGCGGCCCAAAGCCTCGAGATGGCGTTCAAGATCGCCCACATGCTCCGTCAGGACGAATCCTGACAGGACGACCTCGCCCCAAACATCCCCAAAAACGGATGTCCGGCGAGCGTAAATGCCCGGCCACCGCGCCGGGCATTTTCGTTTCTCGGCGGGTGCGTCGCGATCGTCATCGCGTAGCCCGCACCAGCCTAGGGTAAAGAAAAAGAGAGAAGAAAAAAGAACCTTACCGAACCGTGATCGGGCGCCTGATGGCCGCCACACGAGCACCGAATCGCGCCGAGAGTTGTGCCTTACTCCCGCCCTACATGGGTGCTAGAATACCGCCGTACCCAATCCATCATCCAGGGAGTGACGACCATGTCGATTCAGCAGGATCTAGTGGCGCGTGCCGCCAAAGCCAACAAGAGTGTGGCCTTTCCCGAGGGAGACGATCCGCGTGTGGTCACGGCCGCCTACGCGCTCGCCAAGTCGGGCACCGTGCGACCCGTCCTGCTCGCCAAACCCGAATCGTTCGACGAAGTGCGCCGCGACCTGGGCCTGGCTGAACCCGACTTCGAAGTGGTCGATCCCAACCACGAGCAGGATCGCTACGTGGACCTGTTGCTCGAGATCCGCAAGAAGAAGGGCCTGGAGCGGCAACAGGCCCTCGACATCGCGGCCGATCCGCTGTTCAAGGCGGCCCTGATGGTGCGAACCGGGGCGGTGGATACCTGTGTCGGCGGCGCGGTGCGCACCACGGCCGACACCGTCAGGGCCGCGATCCAGTGCATCGGCCCGCGCGACAAAATGGTCTCCAGTTTCTTCTTCATGATCCTCGATGCCGGTCGTCGCGCCCTGCTGTACGCCGACTGCGGCGTGATTCCCTTGCCCGATGCGGCCCAACTCGCCGATATCGCCGTGTCTTCGGCGCAGAGCTGGCGCCAACTGACCGGCACGGAACCCAAGGTGGCCATGCTGTCCTTCTCCACCTACGGCAGCGCCCGCCACGAAAGCATCGATGTCGTGCTGGAAGCGCTGTCGCTGGTCCGCGAACGGGAACCCCACCTGGCGATCGACGGCGATCTCCAGGCCGACGCCGCCCTGGTCCCCTCGATCGGGATCCGCAAGGCGCCCGGATCCCCCGTGGCAGGTACGGCCAACGTGCTGATCTTCCCCAACCTTCACGCGGGCAACATCGCCTACAAGATCACCGAGCGACTGGCCGGCGCCACCGCACTCGGCCCCATTCTCCAGGGCCTCCAGAAACCGGTCAACGATCTGTCGCGGGGATGCAAATCCGAAGATATCGAACTCGTTTCCGCCATTTCGGCCATTCAATGCGGATGAGTGCGCCCACCTCCACGCGTCATTGGGATCCCCTACCGGCCGATTTCTACCGCGGAACCACCCTGGAAACCGCCCGCGACCTGCTCGGCCGCGTCCTGGTCCACCGCCATGAAGACGGGCTCTTGGCCGGCCGCATCGTGGAGGTGGAAGCCTATCATCAGGACGGCGACCAGGCGGCCCACAGCTACGGCGGCCCCACCAACCGCAACCGTGTCATGTTCGGCCCGCCGGGACACCTCTACGTCTACCTCATTTACGGTATCCATTTCTGCATGAACGTGGTCACCGAAACGGACGGCACCGGCGCGGCGGTCCTGATCCGGGCCCTGGAGCCCTTGGAGGGCGAGGCCCGTATGCAGCAGTTTCGAGGCGCTCGAGTGACCCGACGCAATTTGACCAACGGTCCCGGCAAATGTTGTCAGGCCTTCGCCATCGATCGCCGCTTCGACGGCATCGATCTGCGACGAGGTCCGATCGAACTCCTACAGGGCGAGCCCGTTCCCGACTCGGCGATCACCTCCGGTCCCCGCATCGGGATCACCAAGAGCGCCGACCTCCCCTGGCGCTTTTGGTTGGAAGGCAACCCCTTCGTTTCGCGTTGATCAAACAGAGTCGCAGCTCAGGCCGAGATCCGGATTGTAGGTATTCGGATTGCCGAACCACCGGCCGCTGGGTCTCAGGTCAGGGACTAATCGAAGCTGGTCGCTTGGGAGCTCCCGCATTCGCGAGAGGGACGTCATGCCAGGCAGGTGTGCGGCCTTACCGACCCTGCCCGCCGCACATTCCGAAGCTCCTGTTTCATTTGTCCGAACAACTCAATAATGTGCTTCCCTTTTTCAAGCTCCGTATCTGCGCAGAATGAATCACTTCGGCAAGTTCATCCGGCGGGCTTACCGCCCCTGATGCCCCTACCTGGCACGACGAATCTCTTGGCATTCGGGCACTCCATGCGAATCTGTTTCAAGAGAGTTCGACCCGACAAATTCGGCCCCGCACGAGGCGGGCGAAACTACCCGAGACGTACCGGTCGGCCAAATCACAAAATCCACATTCCCACCATCGGGAATCTCAAGATTACGAGCCCGAAGCCGTTGGATAGAGTAACGGTATTGCATAGGATCGCAGCGAAGACGGATCGTTGACGTTCCCGCCAACTGCGATCAGGGTGAACCTCTGGGGGGCAACCGCAATGGGGATCAGCGACGCCTGGAAAGCGGCTCAACAAGGGGACCAGCCGCCAAACGACAGGGATGGAGATCATCTTTCCGACGACCCCGGCTTCGAGGAACGAGGACAATTGGTCGGCGGCCGTTACGTCATCGAACGCGTGTTGCAGGAAGGTGGCATGGGTCGTATCTACATGGCCCATTACAAGCACACGCCCAAAAAGGTGGTCATCAAGACCGTCATGATGGAAGATCTGGGTCCCGACCGCGAGTACCTGATGACGCGATTTCGGCGCGAGGCCAAGGGACTGTTACAGTTCAGCCACCCCAACATCGTCGAGATCCTCGACTACAATCTCGAAGCCGAAACGCCCTATATCGTGTTCGAGTTCATCGAAGGCGCCACCCTGCGCGAGTACCTCGAAGACTATCCCCAGGGGTTGCCGGTCACCGTAGGGCTTTCCTTCATGGCCCAGCTCTGCGGCGCGCTCGGCACCATTCACCAGAGGGGCATCGTTCACCGCGACATCAAACCCACCAACATCATGGTGATCGACGACCCGGTCAACCCCACCGTCAAGATCTTGGACTTCGGCCTGGTTTTCTTCGAGCAGGTCATCAGCGAAACGTTCAAGGCCAAGCTCACCCGCAAAGGGCAGCTCGTCGGCACACCGGCCTACATGTCACCGGAACAATGTGTGGGTCGTTCGGTCACCCACCACTCCGACATCTACAACCTCGGGCTGATCGCGTTTGAAATGATGACCGGCCGACCGGCCTTCGAGAGCCGCAACCTGCAAAAACTGCTGCTCAAGCAATTGAAGGAAAAGCCGGCCCACGTTCATCTGTTGCGCACCGAGGTGCCGCGCCACATCAGTTACGCCATCAATCGAGCCCTGCAAAAGGATCCGCTGCAACGGTTCGAATCGACCAACGACTTCTGGAAAAGCCTGCGCGGCAATCCCTGAGCGGCATCCGTTACGCAAACCCTGCGACCGACCCACCCACAGGCACCGACGACCCGGAATTACCGATGCCGGACCCTTGGCCCCATCGACCGCCTTCCGGCCCATTTCCCGACGGCCTTCCGCCCGTGAAGACAGACGCGGGTTTCTCACGAGACCGATACGATCAAATGCTTTAATGCATACTATCCGGGTTGGACGATCGAGTGACCACCATCGTTTCTGCTCGAGGAAGGGGCGTTGGCCAAAGAACGGCCCCTTTTGCGCGGGTCGCTTCCGGATGTCCGCCCGAGCGTTCGCTCGCGTCAAACCACAGCATCCTCGATTTCGAGGCGAGGGAGATCCAACGTGAAGCAGACAATCAAAGATTATGTGGCCGCTTCGGGGCTCGGCACCTATGTGGATGGCGTTTCCCTCAAGGGCGATTTACCGATGGCCGGCTTGAGCAATCCCTGCCTCGTTCTCAGTCATCGCGGCCTGTTTCTCGTGGCGACCAAGGTCGGCATGCACGGCTGGCATCACCAAATCCAGGAAGGCGAGTTGCGCTTGGAAGAACGCCTGCTGGGCGACCAGATCCACTGGAACGGGAACACCTATGCCATCCCGCGCGGTTCCGGCGACAAAGTCAAACACCTGGTCGCAACCGCGCGTCTGGGTACCGTGCATCGACCGCCGCTCCCCCCACAACCACCGCTACGACACGTAGGCGCCATCTCGGCCATCGCCAAAACCTGGCTACAAACCTGGCTGGAACCCGGGGAAACGATTCTGGTCTGGCTGGAGAGCGCCGATGCGCACAAGTTTTCCGAGGGCCCGCTGCCCGAGACTTCCCACTACTGGCATTTCCTGCTGACGGATCGTCGCTCGGCGCGGGTGGCCCTTTCCAGTGTCGGCGATGTGGCGGTTCACCTTCTGCCACCGCTGGCACTGGAGGTGGCGGACGGCATCCGAAATCCCGAAGTGCGATGTGGTTCCGAGTCGTGGCCCGCGAGTCTCAACAATGCCGGGCTCCATCGCGAGATCGCCAACCTCCCGCTCCACGGTCCGGCCTCGCGCCGTTACGAGATCGCACGCCTCAACAAGGTACTCGGCAGCAAAAAAGAGCGCCACGCCGCCACCGAAATGCTTGCCTCGGCCTACACCGGTGGAGAGCCGCGAGCCGGCCTGGCCCTGTTCCTCCTCGACGAGCAGGAAGATCGACGCCCACCGGTTTCCGATTGGTTGGCGCAGCTTCCGAATACCGACCCGGAGGGTCTGGGCCTGATCACCTTCAGCGAGCTGTGGCAACTCGACCTGGACCAACAACTCCTTCTGCTGGATACCCTGCTGGCCAACGAGCATCTGCCCAAGATCTGGTCTCTCCCCTTTCACCGCCACGTGCACGAGGCAGACTTGGCCAGGGAAAAGGAACCCTTCCGCCAGGCTGCGCTGGATATCGCGTTCGGCGCGCACCTGATCCAGGCGGGTCTCGCCGTGGAGGCCGGTCCCTTGCTCGAACGCAGGTTGGCCGAACTTCCCAGTGAAGAGTTGGCCGAGCTGTTGCCCCCTCACGAGGAAGGTGCGCGTCAGACCTTTCGCGTTCGGATCCTCGAACTGCTGTTGAAGATTCATCGCGAAAACCGGGAGCGACATCTCGCACTGACCCAGCGACTCGTGACGCTTCAACCGCTGGATCGCGCGCGCCTGCACATCCTCGCCGAGCCATCGTCCAGCCCGGCCTCGCACATGGCGCAAAACGTTTTGGCCCTGCTGCAGAAAGGCGGATTGTCCCGCCAGCCGGAAAAAGAAGCGCCCCCGGCCGAGGCGCCACAGCCCCTGGAAGAGGAGGTGTGCCTGAACGTCCTGCAGCATCCGCTGGTGCGCGAAGGAGGCACCCTCAACAGGCTGCAGAGCGCGCTGGCCAAGATCGAGGTGCCGGATCGCAGTGCTCTCCGCGATTATTGTGAACGGTTGCGCCAGGTTCGGGTGCCGGCCGTGGAGGCTCTTCAAAGTGCGGTCAGCGACGCGGCGCTCATGATGGGCGTGCCGGGCCTGGAAGTCTATGTGTCGCGGGGCGAGAAAAGCATCGGCCTGCGGTCCTTCGAAGGTAAGCCGCCTTTCCTGTTGGTGGGCGGGGATCACGTGGATCCCGATTCCGACCTGTTCATGTCGGCTGACGAGATGCGATTCGCGATCGGCTCCGAAGTGGCCCATATCCGCTTCGGACACAGCCGAATCACCGCCTCGGACGTCTGGGCCGGCGCTTGGGACAAGGGCAAGACAGGCGTCGACATGCTCCTGAGCCTGTTGCCCATGTTCAAGAGCGTGGACATCCTGAACAAGTTCCGCAAGGTGGTGACCAAAGCGCAAGCCGGCCGTATCGGCAAGGTGCTGGGTGCGGTCGGCATGGCCGAAACGGCCGTGACCAAAATTCATGAGACCGGCCTCCTGAACCGCGGGGAAACTCCCAAACAGGACTTGTCTCCCGAAAACGCCGAGCTCTTGGCCGCCCATCGCGTCTTCCAGTTGACGGCCGACCGCGCCGGCCTCCTCCTCTGCGACGATCCACGAGCGGCCATCCGGGCCATGTTCCTGGTGCGATCCGACACCCATGCCGAGTTACCGCTATTGGAGCGGCACGGTCTGGAATCCTTTTTCTCGCGTCGCGACGAGAAAGGCGAACTGTTTCACGCCGACTTGGCCGTCAGGGTGGCCGCCCTGCTTTCGTTTTACCTGTCCGACGATTATCGGACCTTGCGTTCGGCCGTCTCGTGCGAGGCCGTGGAGATCACGAACCTCGAATCGCGTACCACATGACGAAAAGGGGCCCGACACCTTTCCAGCCTTCGTGGAAGGATAGGTGCCGAGCCCCGGTGCCGAACCAGAATCCGTGGGAACTCAGAGAAAAATGGGAATCCAGTCGCTGTATTCGGAGGAACCACAGTCGCTTACGGCGCGAGCCCGCACGTATTGGTAACCACTGTAACCTTGAACGAGGAAGTTGGTCTGACGAGATTCGCCCAAATCGGCCCAGGTACTGCCGGTCCAGATCTGGACTTCGTAGCGCGTGGCCCCGGTCACGGGCCGCCAGTACAATCGCGCCGAACCGCGCCCCGCTCCCTGATAGTAGAGACCGGTGGGTTTGTCCAGATCACCGGTGCAAGCGGATTCGAGTACCACTTCCAACCAGGAACTGTAACTCCCCGCGCCGCAGGCATTGACGGCACGCACCTGGACGTATTGGGTACTGCCGGTATTCAGCCCGGTGAAGCTGAAGCGAGGGGTCGTGGCGGTGCCGGCATCGGACCAGCCGTACCCGTTCCAAAGTTGTAGCGCATATCTCTCGGCACCGTCGACCGCACCCCAGGTGAGATCGAACGAAGTCCGCGAGACATTTTCGGCGCGCAAGGCGGTAGGTGTGCCGGGCGCACCGCTGCAACCACCGTCGAGCACCACATGGATGTAGTCGCTGTAGGTAGAGGCGCCGCAGGCGTTTTCGGCGCGGACCCGAGGCCATTGCTCGCTACCCGCTTCGAGCCCGGTGAAGGTGAAACGTGCGGCGGTGCTGGTGCCCGCCTCGACCCATTCGCCTCGAGGATCGCTCCAGAGCTGGAGCCGGTAGCCGGTGGCCCCCGTCACGGCGTTCCAGGCCAGGTCGAACGACGTCGATCCCACGTCGCTCGCCTCGAGGCCGCCAACCGTGGCCGGTGCGCCGTCGCAGCCGTCGTCGTCCAGTTTGACATAAAGGTCGTCGCTATACTCCGATTGGCCACAGGCGTTTTCGGCGCGCACCCGGACCCACTGCTCGCTGCCCGTTTCGAGGCCGGTGAAGGTAAAATCGGCAGTGGTACTGGTACCGGCTTCCACCCAATCGTCTTGGCTGCGACCCCACAACTGGAGCCGGTAGCCGGTGGCCCCGGCGACGGCGGTCCACGCGATGCTGAAGGACGTGGTTCCGTGGCTCGTTTCGGCTAGTCCGCTCGGTTTGACCAGGTTCGGGTCGCAATCGTCGCCGAGCCGTACTTCGAGCGCGGCGCTGAAAGGGCTGGCCCCGCGATCGTTGAGCGCGCGAACCCGCACGCGTTGGGTGCTGCCCTCGGGAAGCCCCGAAAAGGCATGGTGCGTTTCGGTGGTGCGCGCCTCTTGGCGCCACTGCCCGTCGACCTCGCGTTCGACCTCATAACGATCGGCACGGTCGGCGGTCCGCCATTCGAGAGTGAATGCGGAGGCGGAAATATCCCGAGCGCTCAAACCCTGCGGAGTTTCCGGCTCCTGTGGATCTCCGCCACCACCGCCGTGGACCACGACGGTCCAGCTCACGCTCGCCTTCAGGTCGTCGTTCGGATCCAGGCGAACCTTCTCGGTGAGGTCGGCGGCTTCGGCCAGGAGGCTGTGATTCCCCTCGGACAGACCCTGGGCGGTCAGATCGAACGAAGTGCCGGTGCCGCGCTCGAGGCCATCCACCAGCCAGCGAACCTGAATGGTGTCGCCCCGAGTCCCTGGCACCTCGACGGCGAACCTCATGGTCTCGCCGTCATTCAACTCCACCTGATTCCGATCCGGCGTGCGGCCCGTTATCGGCTGAATGAACTGGTACATGCGCAGAATCAACGCTTCTTCGTTGACCGCGTGGAACGGGCGCCCCAGGGTGCGCATCATCGAGTTGTCCGTGGGCCGGTATATGCCGGTCGTACAGTAACGGCCTCCTTGGAACAGCCCAACTTCGGCGCCGCGGTCCCCGGTCGTCGGGATCGGCGTGGAGGCGTCGATCCAATGGTTCCACTTGATGGCATCGCGACGGGTTTGTGCGGTGACGTTGCGCTCCGAGGGCTCGCGTCGGTCACAACGCTCGGAGTTGTAGGTGTATTCGTCGGCCAGCCGGCCGAAGCTGTGGCCGATCTCGTGAAGGGCCAGATCGACAGTCTGGCCATTGGTGGAGATGACCGAGACGGCGCCGCCGGACCCACCGTACTCGTCGTCGTTGACGATCACGATCAAGGTGTCGCGAGCGTCGGCCGCCAATACCCGGCCGGCCACGGATTGGACCTCGTTGGTGTCGACACAGATCAAGCGTTGGACACCGCCGCAGTTGTAGGTGCCTTCGAAAGCGGTGTCGCGGTACTGGCCGAGTTCGGGATGGTCGACTCCCGACTGATTGCTCACCGCATCAACCCGCAGCACATTGAAGAAGTCGCGATAGCTGCGATAGGGCTCCGTGTCGAAGTAGCTCTGGATGACGGTATCCACGTCGCGGGCATAGTCGCCCAACTCGGCACGGGTGTAGCCATCGCCGAAAAACACGATATCGATGCGATCCGAGGAGTCGCCGTTATCGATCACGCGAACCACGTCCGGATCCGCTTTGCCGAGATCCATGCGATCTCGCGTGGGCTCCCGATTCAGATCGTAGGTGCGGACATGCTCGAGCTGGTACGCGTCGCCCTCGAATCTGGGGCGATAGACCACCAGGTGATCCAGACTTTCTTCGTCGGGCAGCACCAGCGTCAATTGCCCGCCGGTTCGCGTTACCGTGCGACGCGTGACGAAGGCACCGGTTTGCGGATCGAACAGTTCGCCCCGCACCAGATTGGGGTCGGCCACCACCTGGCGGTGTATTTCGCGGCCTTCCGCATCGACCGCCACGACGACCAACTCCGCTTCGGAGATGGGTTCGGTGGGCCGGACCAAGGGCCCGCCACCGCGTATGATATTGCGCTGCAGAATGGCACCGGCTTGGGTTTTGTTCAGGCTCGGGCCGGGCAACTCGAGAACGAGTTCCAACCGGTCGGCCGCAAAGGCTGTGATGAACGACAAGAGACAGCCAAGGAATGCGATGTGTTTGAGACGCATCTCTCCCCCTAGTTCCAAAAACATTTTTCTGAGGTGTGAAGAACCGCCGAGAACACAGCTCGAAAAACCTGCCAGAAGGATGAGGAAGCGAGATGGGATCGAAAAAACGCCCAATCGAGGCAATAAAACGCGGGCCCGTCGCATGGAGAGGACGTGCGGTGGACCATGGCCTCCTTCATCCATCACACCCAACAGAATGGTCGATGACGTACGCATTTTCTTTTACATATCGTTTACAATAAAATCACACTAAAACCCTTGATAAAAAGGCTTTATACCCAAAACACCAATACGTATCCAATTACATCTTTTCACAAATGCGACAGACATCACATTCCGGAGGCGTCGTTCCAAGCCCGCATTGCGTGGCTGAAGGTGCGACCGGACGTCGCTGCGTGGCTGAAGGTGCAACCGGACGTCGTCGATGGAAAGGGATTGCGTCAGGAATCGGATGTCCGATGGGACCCTACCCCGGAACGCGACGTGGCACGGGACGGGCTCCTGCCCCGGGTCGCGCTGAAGGTGCGACCGGACGTCGCTATGGACCACAGCTTATTTAGAACGCGGGCCTTTGGCCCGCCACCAGCAGGCACCCCAAAGGGGTGAAACAATACAGCGAAGGGTGAGGTGCCGAAGAGGCACCGTAACCCTGGTTGTTCGGGGTTCCCGAACCCCAGCCCTGAAGGGGCGGCTCCGCGAAGGGTCCACCGAATGTGACGTGAACTCCGCAATCGACCACGGCAGTGACGTCAATTTGGGGGGCCTTCGTAGTCCCGTCCCTCCAGGGCAGGATGCTGGAACCCCAGACAACCAGGGTTGCGTCGCCTCCGGCTCCTTAACCGGACCGCCTTCGCTGTAATGTGTGACCCTTACAGGGTCCCTGCAGGTGGCGCGCCTTCGGCCCGCGTTTTAAATTTTTTGTGGTCCAAACATGGGTTTGGCCATCCCTCCAGGATTGGCCCGGGACGGCGTTCATGTAAACATGGGATCCATCACCAACAGCGGTCATCCCAACCCTAGGGTATGCCTGGATGTGCCTCGTCCGCCGCGAATCGAAAGCCTGAATGGTCACCGACGCGGCCAATCCTGAAGGATAAGTCCCGTACATGGCCACCCTTCGAGCCTGGCGCCGAAACATCCCAAAGCGATATCAGCGCACCACTCGGTGCTTCAGGTATGCACCAACATGAAATTGCGGTCGGGCACGATCGGCGTTTCGGGATAGGTCAGGGTCACGTCCCCGATCCAGTGATGGCGCCGGCGATCCAGGCGGGTCTCCAGATCTTCCCGACTGTAATCGGCCTGTACGATGTTGGCGCTCGTCGCGCAAAATCCTTCCAACGTGTTGGCGTTGATCACCGCATAGTGTTCTTCGTCGATGGTGCTGGTGACGAAGGGGGCGACACCACAGCGGCCGCAGAGGTAGAAGTCGGAAGTGTTGGTACCGAAGCGGTATAGCCGAATCGCGTCGGCATCGTAGACCTCGGCGATCAGGACACCTTCGGGGTGCGCGGCATAGCGACTGCCGTTCTTGGTGCAGAAGCGACATTTACAGGCGCAGGCGGTCAGCGCTTCCAAGGGCTCCGGCGAATAGTAGCGGTAGTGGATATTCCCGCAATGGCAACAACCGTCGAGTTTGTAGAAATGATCCATGATGCCTTCTCACGTTCTGACCCAAAGGGCACGTTCAGAAAATGGGGGTTGTAAGGGTTGGCGCAGGCGTGGATCGAATAGGGCCTTGGTAACGGGATTTTGCGCGAAAACTGAGACCGCGGCGACTGAGGTTGCGAGGATCGGCGACGAGCCTGAACCCCCGGGAGAAGTGGGACGTGACAAAGGACCGGCGTCACCCACTGAAAAATCCCCGGCGTCAGGGAACAGGGCCATCGTCCAAGAAGAGACGGTGTGCTTTCTTCATCATCCAGTGTTGATCGAACACCCCAATCTTAAAATGGAACGCCGCGTTGAGACAACTGAATATTGGTCCAGTTTTCTTCGAACGACAGATATCATAATTTCGTGGCCGGAAACGGTCGTCCTGCCGGCATGACGAACAGCGCCACACCACCGTTTCGCCCATTCGGCTTGATCGGATGCGGGCGAAGTGTTGTGATAGGTACCTCACCTCCGATATTCAATCGCCACGGCCGGCTCCGCGAGCCTACCGCCGAGCCCTTCTCGGATCCCTCTCCGGAACGGTGTTTTTTCGCGTTTGATGTCAAGCGGTTGACCAAATCACACACAAGGACGGACCACATGAGTGAACACGAGGCACCGAAAGTCGGCAGCATCGGTTGGATCGATCTGACCGTCGACAACGCGGACGAGGTTCGCGACTTCTACAAGGAGGTCGTCGGTTACAAGACATCGGAAGTCAGCATGGGCGATTACGCCGACTATTGCCTGAACGTACCGGAGACCAACACCCCGGTGGCAGGCGTTTGCCACGCGCGCGGGGAAAATGCGAATCTTCCCGCCCAATGGCTGATCTACATGACCGTGGCCGACCTGGACGCCAGTCTGGCCGCGGTAGAGGCACGCGGCGGCAAGATCGTCGTACCGGCAAAAGGCTTGGCGGGCGGTCGCTTCGCGGTGATCACCGACCCCGCGGGCGCCATCTCGGCGCTCTACCAACCCCCCTCATCCTGACCAAGCGAACTCGGCTGTGGATTCCGGAAAGGAGCCAATCGGCCGAGTTCATCCGATTCCCTTTCGACAAACGCTTGAAGCACTGGCACATGGGTCGGGTTTCGTGGAGAATGGAGTGATCAAGCTTGCAGGAGCTGTTGGGGCATGCTGGACTCGTTATTCGTCAAAAATTTTCGTATTTTCGAAAAGCTCGAGATCGAAAAGCTCGGCCGAATCAACTTGATCGTCGGTCGCAACAACACGGGCAAGAGCTGCCTGCTCGAGGCCCTGCACATTTATGCCCAACGCGCCGATTTGGGTCTGCTGGCCTCCTTGAACCGTATCCGCGAGGAGGACTGGCTGTTCAGATTTTCCCCAGAAGAATCCCAGGGTCTTTTCGTGGAGGATCATCCGTTTCGATTTTTCTTTCACGGTGCAGACTTGACGGCTCCTCGCAACCATATCGAAATCGGCGAGATCAAAAATCATCAGGCCCGGCTCAAGCTGAGCATCGTTGATTCCACTCGTTCCGGGCAGGGCTCTCTGCCCTTGGAGAGTTCCGACTCGATTGCCGATCGAGCCAAGAGAAAGAGATCTGCCTTGATGATGAAGGTAGATTTCGGTGGCATAACGGTATATCCCTTCGACCTGATTCAAGATTTCGAGCGGCGTCTCCTTGCAGAGCGTCCTGCGAATCGATTCCTTTTCAATCGCACGCACATGTCTGATGTCCAGGTTAGCCAATTGGTGTTCACCGGCGATCTGAATGTCAAAACCGTGCAGACTTGGTGGGATCAAGTGAATTTGTCACCGGAGCATCGGGAGCGCGTGTTCGAAATGCTTCGTTTGATCGAGCCGGACCTCCGGGAAGTGGTGTTTGTAGGGCACCTCCGCCAACCGACCGCCATGGCACTGCTGGGAAAAGAAAACCGCCACTTGCCACTAAAATCCTTCGGCGACGGAATGAACCATCTCTTCCACATCGCGTTGGCTATGGTCAACAGTCGCGGCGGTTTCCTGCTCATCGACGAATTCGAAAACGGACTGCATTATGCCGTCCAACCCGAGATATGGCGGGCGATATTTACTTTTGCCGAAGCGTTCGACGTTCAGGTTTTCGCTACAACCCACAGCATGGACTGCATTTCGGCTTTCAGAAGCGCTTCTCGAGAACGCGAGGACGCCTTGCTGTTCCATTTGGGAAGAAGCCGTAAAAAAAGTGAAAAAGGTCGCATTGTCGTCGCATCTTACGACCACGAGGAACTGGCACTCACCGATTTGGCGGAAATGGAAGTGCGCTGATGACGAAAAAAGCGGTTCTTTTGGTGGAAGGTCAAGGGGATGTGCTTTTTTTCCAAGCTCTTCTGCGCAGAGAAGGACTCCTCGACGTCGTCGATATCGAACCGCCTCGTTCCTTTGGATTCCCAAGTGACTCGGTCTCGCTGTTTCCCAAGCTCATTGAGATCCTAGTTGGCAAACGCATGAGCACCGGCAATCTCGATTATCTGGGCGTTGTCGCAGACGCCGATCACACCAGCGGTGGGGGCGTCGATTCCAGGTGGTCGGCAATCACCGAAGCACTAAAGAAACAGCGCTATCGAATTCCGAAAAATATGCCCAAACTGGCGAACACCGGAAGCATCTTCAAGAACACCGATGGATTACCGCCAGTAGGTCTGTGGCTCATGCCCAACCACGCAAACAACGGGATGCTGGAGGACCTGATTCTCGGTGCCGCCGATCGGGAGAACCCCGAGCAATCATCCCTGCTGAACTACGCAGACCGGGTAGTGACGGATTTACCAACTCGATTGTTCGGATCGACCCACGAAAGCAAAGCGAAGACCTATAGCTGGCTGGCCTGGCAGAAACGGCCGGGTCAGACTTTGGATGTGGCGATCAACGGCGAATTGCTGGACGCCGAAAACACATCGCTGAAAGGCCTCGTCGCATGGCTCCACCAGGTGTTCCCGGGGCTGAGCAGAAACAAACGACCATGAACCTGAAACAGGTCGAGAAAACCAGACGGCGTTCCTGCCGCCTGGTCGATTTCGATGGTTACATGCTGTCGTTTTTCAACGGGAACAGGGCGGACATGATGTTGCCGGTGCGGTTGCGCCAACTGGTCCAGTCCGTGCCCTCGGGCACTTCCTTTTTGGTCACCTTGTAACCCTTGCCTTCCAGGAACTTGGCCATTTCGCGATTGGCTCGCGACAGGTCCCAGGCCTCGTCGGGGTTGCGGAGATCGTAGGCACTCCAACCAAGGTGGAACTCGAACTTGGCATCCGCCGCCTGAGCCAATTGGGGCGTGACCATGCCGTAGACGTAGTCCATGAACATGCCCGATTCGGTGCCTACCTTGGCAAATTGCTTGGGGTGCCCCAAGGTGATCATCAGCGCGTTCAAGCCCGTTACCCCGAATCCGATGTTGGCTCGCTGGTCGGGCTCGGATCGGGTGCGGTACTTTTCGTCGACGAAGGTGCACAGTTCCTCGGCGATCATGGGCCCATACTGGCGGGCCTCGAACGACGGGAACATGTCGACCAGGACCACGATGGTCGGTGCCACGGAGTCGCCGATCAGGTGGTTCAGCGCCTGGGGCCACTTGCCCTTTTCACGCGTCGCCTTGCCGCCGTGCACGATGGCCAGCGGATAGCGCTCTTCGCCCTTGTCGTACCCGGCCGGCAGGTACACGTCGAACGCGACCTTGGCTTTCAACTTGGCGCTTTCGATCTCGTGGCGTTCGAGCTTGCCGCGACGCTCGGGCGCGGCCTCTTTGACCAGGTATTCGGGCGACTGCCATTTGGGCATCGACAGGACGCTCATCGGCACGGCTTCGCCGGTGAAGCTCATCTCCATGTCTTTGCCGACCATGGTCGTCACGGTCTTGTTCGGGTTGCGCGGATCATCGACCATTTCACCGTAGTTGACGATGAACAGGTAGGCGACCATGGCGTCGAGCGGCAATTGCATCGAGTAGTAGAACAGGTCGGTGCCGGCCAGATGGTGCATGGCGCGTTCCTGACGAGCGCCGAACATGTCGCCGGCCAGAGCCACGTCCTTGGCCGATCCACGATACAGGAAGTGCACCCAACCGTCGGATTCGACGATCGGCATGGTTTTGTGCTTGGCCAGGAAGGCGTCCACCAGCTTGGTCTTTTTGGCCGACGACTTGGCGCGACGGACCTTCGCCAGGAATTTGCCGAAGTCCGTGCCCTCGGCACGTTCGGTCGCTTGATCGAGACTGACCGCCATTTCGGGTTCGACGACATCGAGGCGCGCCAATTGGCCGAAACTGCGGGTGATGATGCTCCCGGCCGCGAAGCCGGGCGGGCTCCAGGACTGTTTGGAGAACGGCTCGAGGCGCGCCTTCTCGCGAAACGCTTCGGGCGACGCCTCGGCCACGTGCACACTGCCCTGTTTGGTCTGCAGGACCAGGTGACCGTCGACCAAAATCAGGAACCCGTCACCGGGAGGCCGGGAACGCCATTTGGGCTTGCCGTCGGCGACGTCGACACAGGTGAGAAAGCGGCTGGAGTAGGCGTAGAGGTGTCCCTCGTGGTAGATGGGCACGTTGTAACTGTTGCGAATGGCCCGGGTTTCCCATACCTGTTCGAGTTGGGGCTTGCCGTCCACGGTCTTGATTTCCACCAAGGTGGAGGCATCGTCCTGGTGGGCCAGGAAAATGCGCGACTTGCCGCACGGCACGGGGATCAGACTGGTGGCACCGCGGCCGCCATTTCCGTTGTGCGCCAATTCGAACAACAACTCGCCCTTCTTGGGATCGATGGCGAACAGCTTGGTGTCTCCGGCGGCCAACAGAACGTCGCGATCCTGGTAACGCCAGGGTACCAATCCCTGGTAGTTGATGCGATCACTGCCAACCATCCACAATTTTTCACCGGTCTTGGGATCGAAGCCGCCAATGGCGGTGCCTTCCCCACCCAGCAGCATGACCAGCACGCCATCGGTCACCAGCGGCGAGGCCCCGAAACCGTACCAGGGTTTGGGAATTTTGTGGGTTTCCTGTACGTCGACCTGCCACAGTTCCTTACCGGTCTTCAACTCGCGGGCGAACAGTTTACCCTGGGCACTGATGCTGAAGACGTGGCCGTCGTGGATGGCAGGGGTCGCGATCGGTCCGTCGTGGGAGCCGTCGTGACCCTTGTACATGGGGCCGATCTCGGCGCGCCACAGCTCCTTGCCGCTGTCCATCGCAAAGCCGGCGACGAGGTCGTTGGTTCCATCGGTGAACATGGTGACGACGACGCCCTCATCGGCGACGCATCCGGAATAGCCGCTGCCGAGCGGTGCGGTCCAACGGGTTTCGAGCGCCAAATGACGCTTGCCCTGAAAGACGCCCTGCTCCTTGGAGACACCATCGACGGCGGCGCCGCGGAAGGCGGGCCAGGACTCGGCGTTGCCGGCGATGAGCGACAGGGGAAGCAGAATCAAGGGGAGCACGAACGAAAGGGGTAGAACGAATCGGAAACGCCGACGGAAGAGCGACGGCGCCTGGCGGGGGTAGATGATCTTCGCAGACATGATGCTTTTCTCTCCATCTGAAAATCGACGCCTTTTCCCGCCCTCGCAAAACATGGGGACATGGCGGTCACCACCTGAGTGTTCCGCATCCAACGGGCCCAGCGAGCGTCTGACTGGTTTCCTCCTAACAGTGAGTCGGGGGTGGTTGCACGGGCTGGTATCGCATCCGCGGATTCGGCCTGGACGCACGAGAAAGGACAGGCTCCGCGGGCTGTTGCCGGCAATCGGGATCGAATGCAAATTAGGGCCACCTCCCAAAGAACGGATCATGGATATCTGAGATGGACCGAGGGTTCCTGGGCTCCATGCGTGACGCAACACATCGAGGTTCACGATCAGGTCGAGGTCGACCGGGCGCCATCCGGAACCGGAAAGAGGCTCCGCATTCCGGACGAGTCGAGGGTGGGTACGGCGTCAGGTCACGGCAACCAGGTTGAAAAAGCAACCTACATCTGCACACCCGGCTGTGCCCGAGCCCTGACAACCGATACCCTAGGACCGGGTACGACTCGCCGATGGCGGCGCGCCATTCCCGGAACGTCATTTCGAGATGAACACCAAACTATAACACTTCGCCGGGAAGATGAGGCAAGCCGTGCTTCGTGCATGGGAGATCTTCGCCGAGGCGCGGATGGCGAACCGAGGTTCGGGCTCGCCGGAATAGGCACCGACTCCGAAATGTTCCCCACCCGAAGAATGCCCTTTCTGCAACACACTCCAGGTCGGACCCGCATTGAACACCCCGCTCCTCCACAGAAAAGACCCAGTTAAACCTGCCACCCGCCTGTTCTCTTTGTTAAAATCCAGGCGCGATTCCTCCTACCGTCTTTTCGCGATTCCGGCAGGCTCGTGCGAGCCGGCCAGGGTTGCCGTTCACCCTGTCGAGATGCCGCACCAGGCCCCGCCGCTGCGGGATGTCTCGAGGCCGACCTCGAGGATCAACCTATGAATTCGGAGGCCATCAAGCCATGAAGCGTTCGAGCTTCCCCTCCAGCCGGCTCATCCCGGGCTGCATCTGCATCATGTTCCTGATTCTGACTCCCTGCGCCTGGGCCCAACAGGCCGGGATGGAAATCACCGTGTTGACCCATCCCGAAAAATCGGCCCAAGCAGGGATCGTCGTCGAAATCGTCAACGAACACATCGGATGGCAGCGATCGTTGTCCACCAACGACCTTGGCAAGGTCCGCCTCGACGGACTGTCCACTTCCGGATTCTATCGGGTCTCGGTACCCGGCGATGCGGCCTATCACCCCGTCGAAACCGATCCCCTGACCCTGCGCACCAATTTCGTCCACAGCGTCACGCTGCTGCGCATTCCCATCCAGAGCCGGCACGAGGAACTCACGGTCACGCGTGGGTTCACCGCGGTCAACGGGATCAATGGCGAAATTTCCTCGACGCTGCGCGAAGAGGAAATCGAACAGCTCCCGATCGAAGGCCGCGACATCACCCGCGCCCTCTACCGGCTGCCGAACGTGAGCCAGGCCACCGGCTTCTTTCCCGAGGCCCCCACCGTGAGCATCAACGGCGCCAACTCCCTGTACACCAATTACATGATCGACGGCATGGACAACAACGAGAATTTCCTGGGCGGCCAGAAGTTCCCGATCCCCGTCGGCTTCGCCCGCAGCATCACGGTCCTCACCAACAACTACTCGGCGGAGTTCGGCCGCACAGGCAACGGGATCTTCAACATCACCAGCAAGAGCGGCGGCAATCAGGTGGAGGGCGAATTGTTCTACGGCAGCCGGCCGGGTCCTTCGCTGGACGCCGATTCGCCACATGCCCAGCGCGACCTCTCCGGTAACCAGGTGAAGGACGGGTTCCGCCGCGATCAGTTCGGTTTCGCCATCGGCGGCCCCATCGCCAGCGGGCGCACGTTTTACTTCGCGAACCTGGAACACACCCGCGACCGCAAGGATAATTTGCTCACCTCACCCTCGCTGGGCGTGAACGACACGGTGCCCGGCGAGAACCAGTTCACCTACCTGAGCACCAAGATCGACCACCACTGGTCGCAGTCCTGGAGCTCCGCGTTTCGAACCAACGTGGGCCTGGTCGAGCTGGAACGCCAGGGCGGCGGGCTGGAGGGCGGCGTCACCTTCCCTTCGGCCGCCAATCGCCAGGATCGCAACGCGGCCCTGGTCGCGTTGAGCAACAGCTACGTGGGCGACGGTTTGACCTACGAAACCAACCTGCAATTCTCGCGCTTCCGCTGGGACTACGCCGAGCCGTTGGACGGTCCGGGCCCGCAGATCACAGTGCTGGATCCACAGGGTTTGACCGCCGGCGTGCTGGGTCATCCGGGTTTCGTGTTCGACAGCCTTGAAAAGACCTGGCAACTTCAGCAAAAGCTCACTTTCGCGCGCGGCGCACACCTGATTCGGGTGGGCTACGACCTGATAGGTGCCGATTTCGAGCTGGAGGGTGGCGGCAACGTCAACGGTAACTACCTGGTTCAACTGACCCAGAGCCAGCAGGACGCCTTGATCGCCAACCAGAACGGCGCGGCGCTGCGACCCGAGGACCTGCCCGCCGATGTGGCCGTGCTGGACTACGGGGTCGAACTTCAACCGGCCTCGTTCGGAAAACGCCAGCTATTGCACGGCTTTTACGTGGAAGACCAATTCGCCGTCAACAGCCGGCTGGACATCACCCTCGGCCTGCGTTACGACTACGACAACCTCACCAAAGGCGGCGGCACCAAGGCCGACGACGACAACTTCGCACCGCGTTTCAGTTTCAACTACGCCTTGGACGAGCGCGCCGTCGTTCGCGGCGGGGCGGGCCTGTTCTACGAGAAGCTGCCCTACGCGATCTACAGCGACGCACTCCAGCAGAACTCCACCTCGGAAGGCTTTCGCAATCAGCTCCAACAATTGATCGAGCTGGGTATCCTCCCCGCCGACACCGACCTGGATCGCGTGACCTTCGATGGCAACCTGACCGTGAATCCCACCGACGTGACCTACCTGAACGGTCCCACACCGGCCGACAGCCAGGACTTGCGCGCCACGACGTTCAGCAACGAACGCCGCATCCTCAACCCCAACGGCTACGAGAACCCCCGTACCTTACAGCTCTCGCTGGGCTATCAGCGCCAACTTCGCGAGGACATGCTGTTCTACGTCGACTTGATGTACACGCGCTCGGAGAACCTGGTGCTGCTGCGCGACCTCAACGCGCCGGCACCCTACAGCATTTCACGCGAACAGGCGGACACCCTGAGCCCGGCGGAGTTGGCCGCGTTGGTACGCTCGCCCGAAGCGGCCGACGCCACCCGCCCGGTCGCACCGGTGACGGGTGGCGCCCGCAACATCGTGATCTCGGAAACCTCGGGTGAATCGCGCTACAAGGCCGCCAACCTGAACCTGATCAAGGATCGCGGCAACGATCGCTACGCCTACCGGATTTCCTACACCCTCTCCGAGCTCCGCAACAACACCGAGGACATCAACTTCCGAGCGGAGGACAGCAACCTGTTCGACGACGAGTGGGGCCCCTCGATCAACGACCGCACCCACGTGATCAATCTGATGGGCTCCTACCAACCTCTGCCCGCGCTGACCCTGAGCCTGGCCGGGCTGATCCAGAGCGGTCAACCGATCAACCGCATCCCCGATGCCTCGATTTACGGTACCACCGACCTGAATGGCGACGGACGCTCCTTCGGCGACGCCTATGTGGGCAACAGTGACCGCTATCCGGGCGAATCCCGCAACAGCGATCGCCTGCCCTGGTCGCGCACCTTCGACCTGGGGATCCGCTACGATCTGGGCGTGGCCAACCACCGTCTGGAGCTGCGGGCCGACGTGTTCAACCTGTTGAACGCCACCAACTTGAGCGGATACGCCAACAACGCCACGCAGAGCAACCAGATTCAGGCGGGTCCCATTGGAACCCCGTTGGTGCGCCGCAATGCAGCGCCTCCCCGCCAGTTTCAATTCAGCCTGCGTTATTTGTTTTAAGTGATTTGCTTTAATATGAATGAATTCTGACGATTGAAAGGGCTGCGTGACACGGACCAGTCCCCTGCCCGGCTCCGTTCTCGCGGAGCTGCGGGACGGGCCTGCGCGCTGCGGCCCTGGTACGAGGTTTGTGGATGAGTTCTTTTCTCTCGAGGCCTTTCGGCCGCGTGGTTCCGGCCCTCCTGGCGGGAACGCTGTTGTGGCTCGCGATGGCCTGTGGCCGCCAAGAAGCCCCCGCTCCGGATCCGATCACGATGGAATGGTCGGCGATCGAAACCGCCGCGCGCGGTCAGGCGGTGACCATGGCCATGTGGATGGGCGACCCGTACATCAACAGCTACATGCGGGATTACGTGGCCGTGGAGCTGGAAAAGCGGTACGGGGTGCGCCTCAACATCGTCGGCGCTCAGGGCGGCCAAATCGTTTCGGCGATCATGACCGAAAAAGAGGCGGGCACGGCCACGGGCGCCTACGACCTGGTTTGGATCAACGGCGAAACCTTCTACCAGCTTCGCCAGATCGAAGGTCTCTACGGACCCTTCACCGAGAAACTGCCCAACGCGGCCTACATCGATTTCGACAACCCCTTCATCGGCATCGATTTCCAGCAGCCGATCGACGGCTACGAATGCCCCTGGGGCAACGTGCAAATGGCCCTGATCTACAACAGCGAACGGGTGGCCGAGCCTCCACGTACGCGCGCAGCCCTGGCCGAATGGGTGGCCGCCCATCCGGGACGGTTCACCTTCGACAGCTCCTTCACCGGGATGACCCTGCTGAAGTCCTGGATGATCGATCTGGCCGGGGGCCCGGAGCATCTCGCCGGCCCCTTCAGCGAGGAACGGTACCGCGAACATTCGGCCAAATTGTGGGCCTTCGTCAACGAGATCAAGCCCAACTTCTGGCGCGAAGGCCGCAGCTTCCCCTCCTCCGTGGCCCAGATGCACCAAATGTTCGCCAACGGCGAGCTGGACTTCACGATGAGCAACAACGACGGCGAAGTGGACAACAAGGTCCTCCAGGGCCTGTTTCCCGAAACGGCGCGGGCCTTCGTCTTCGAAGGCGGCACCATTCAGAATTCCCACTACCTGGGCATCGTGGCCAACGCACCGAACAAGGCTGGCGCCCTGACGGTCATCAACTTCATGATCTCTCCGGAAGCCCAGCTCGAGAAACAGGATCCGGCGATCTGGGGCGACGGCACCGTCCTGGCCCTCGACCGACTGCCACAGCCCTGGCCGGAACGGTTCCTCAGCCTGCCGAATCGCCGCTTCGCGCCGCCGCGTGCGGAGATTCAGGACAAGGCGCTGATGGAGCTCGCCCCCGAGTACATGATCCGCCTCTACGACGATTTCCGCCGTGAAGTCCTGGGTGAGTGAACGGCTGCGTCATCGCGGTTGGGAGGCGTCGGCCTTTGCGATCTACCTGGTCGTGGGCGTTCTGCCGATCGCGGCCGGGTTGATCTACGCGCTGGCCTACTCGGTCGGCCTGGCGGGCTTGCTGGGCAAGGGCTTCACCCTCGCCCACTGGACCAGCCTGGCGGGTCAGGCCGAAGTCTGGCTCTCGCTTCTGACGAGCGCCCTGATCGCCGCCGCCACGATGTTCCTCACCCTTCTGGCCGGCGCCTGCTTCGCCCTGGGTCTGCGCACCCGGTTGCGCCAGGGTGTCGTGGCCTACGTGGTTTATTTTCCCCTGGCCCTGCCCGCCACCGTCGCCGCGTTCTTCGTTTTTCAGGCGCTGTCCGATGCCGGCCTTCTCGCTCGCGTTTTCCACGCTTTGGGGTTCATTCGACGACCGGGCGAATTCCCCGCCATGATCCACGATTCCTGGAGCCTGGGCGTGATCGCGGCCTTTCTCATCCTGAGCGTCCCTTATTTCACCCTTTTCTTTTCCCAAGTCTACCGCACCGAGCACTTGGAAGAGCTGTGCCGCCTGACCCTCACGTTGGGCGGCAAGCGCCGCGACTGCCTGCGCCGGGTTATCGGGCCCATTTTTTGGCGGCGGGGCCGCAGCCACATCGTGCTCTGGTTCATCGCGATGTTCGGCGGTTACGAGATCCCGCTGTTGTTGGGCCGTCAAACCCCACAGATGATTTCGGTTTTGACCATGCGCAAATACCAGATGTTCGACCTCGCCAGCAAACCGCAGGCATTCATCGCGGCATTGCTGTACTTCGCCATCGTAAGCCTGTTGATGCTTTGGGCCTTTCGCGATGAACGGCTGGATCGCGATGTTTGAGGCGCGCGGTGTTCGTGGCGCCCTGCTCGGCGCGTCACTGGTCGCCTTCTGTGCGGCGCCGTTCGTGCTCATGCCGTTGTTGTCCCTGGCCGGAGACTGGTCTTTCCCGGACCTGGCTCCGGGCACGCTGAGCCCCCGCGCCTGGCTCGATTTCCTGGGCGGCAACAACCCGGTCGGCCGCGTCTTGCTGCGCTCCAGCCTGATTTCGTTGGTGGTCGCCGCCTCCTGCACGCCCATCGGGTTTCTGGCCGCGCGTTTCGTGGCCTACGATCGCGGCCGCAAACGGTGGTTGCTGTTGGCCTACGCGCCCTACGCCTTTTCCCCGGTCATCCTGGGAACCTGTCTGCTGTTCCTGTACCTGCGCCTGAACCTGGCCGGCACCCTGACCGGCGTGATCCTGGCTCAGTCGATGTTCGCACTGGCCTTTGCGATCGTGTTTTTCGTGCCCTTCTGGAACCGCCGAGTCCTGGCGATGGAGGAACTGGTCTACACCCTGGGCGGCACGCGGTTGCAGGCCTTCACCCGCGTCCTGTTGCCGCTTTCGCGGGAGTTGCTGTTGATCTGCTTCTTCCAGTGCTTTCTGATTTCCTGGACCCAATACGGCCTGACGCTTCTGATCGGTGCGGGCAAGGTCCAGACCCTGCCGTTGATGGTATTCGAGTACGTCAACGAAGCCAATCCGTACTACGCGGCCCTGGCCTCGAGCCTGCTGATCCTGCCACCCGCGTTGTTCATCGTCTTCAACCGTCGCCTGGTTTTCACCCGCGAGCGCCCGGCCGGCTGAGCGACGGGAAGCGCGCCATCGGGCGGGAGTGCCCGCATTTCCAGAGGTGAATCAGGCCTGTAGGTTGGCCTGCCAGGCCGACGCTTCGAAGTAACCCAAGCAACAGCAATCAATTGCACCAAAGAGCGAAGCCGATCATTCTCCTCACGCCCCCAATCGGAAACCGTAAAGTCCAAGGTCCCCGCATCGTGAGAGGGGCGTCGCGCCTGTAGGTTGAGCCGGGCCGCGCAGGCAGCTTGCTCAACCAATCGAAGTTACCCATCTCTACCATTCTAATGGGCTTATGAGCGAAGCACGGATCTCGGAAGTATCTTTTTCGACGAAGTACCAATCTGTAGAGTTCCCACATGTGGAGAGGGGCGATATGGCGGTAGGTGCCGGGCCCGCCCAGGGTCCGGGCCGACAGAATTAACGCCTCTCAAAACATACGGGCTCTCCGCAGGTTGAAACTTCAATAGGGAGGATGCTGCCAGGGTAGGTGCTTCGTTCTTGAAGTGTATGGTTTAATGCCAATTGCGTTGCTTCGATTGGTGGAGCAAGCTGCTCCACCTACAGGCCTGACGCCTCTCTCAGCTTGCGGGCACCGCCAACTTGGGTGCCTCGATGAACGCGTGGCTGCCAACGCAAGACGCTTCGCTCCTCGGCGTAACCCACTTCCGTTGCATATGTTGCTTCGATGTGTCGGCCCAGCGGGCCAACCTCCAAACCTGACGGCTCTCTCGCCATGCGGGAACTGCCCACCAGAGCGCTTCGAAGGGAAGTTCAGCGTGCGGGGCTGGGGGCTTCGACGCAGGACAACACCCACTCCGTGAAGGCCGTCATGTAGTGGTCCAGGTGACGGATCTGGTCGACGCCGTACTCGACGATCGGATCCTTGGTACTCGCGAACAAGGTGCCGCCGAAGGCCGAGGTCTGCCAGGTGATCGCCTCGCCGGAAGCCGTCCGCTGAATGACCCAGGCATCGTCAGGCACGGCCGTGTAGACCCCGTGGTGGTGCCAAGCCCCGTGCCGCGACGCCAGCCCACCGTAGAGCGGATGGCTGCGGTCGGTGGCGGCGATCGGCGGGCGCGTCGGGTCCGTCTTCCACCAATAATTGTCGATGGGTCGATCTTCCCATGTCGCCGGCAACAGATCCCCGGGGTTGTCGCCGAACACGGCCAGCACCCGACCATCGGTCAACCAGTCGAAAATCAGGTGGCGGCAGGCGGAAAGCGCTTGCCGATTCGATTGGAACGGCACCACCAACACCTCGAACGGGGCCAGGCGTTCGGCCGTAAGCCCATGGGTATACACCAGCTCGTAATTGTCTCGGTAGGGCTCGGTCTCAGCGAACCGGTGTTGGCTCCAAACGCCATTGAACATCAAGCCGATCGGTTTCTGCATGGACCCACTCCTCTTTCGCAGGGATTCAATTCACGGTTGCGGATGATCTCTTCATGCCGGGACCCGACTGCGTGCAAGCAGCCTCAAGGCGTTTTCGTAAAGTGCGGTCAAGCCGTTGGCGCCGCCGTATTCCCGGTAATGACCCAGCGGCCCGCTTGCGGTGAGAAACAGCGTTCCCTGCGTAGAGCGATCGTCCCAGACCACGACCGCCCGATTCCAGGTATCGCGCAACACGACCTGCGCCGAGGGCGCCGGATCGATGTACCCGCAGGCCCACCAACCGCTGATGCCGTTCATGAAGATCAAATCGTCGAGATTCACATCGTCCATCAAGCCTTCCGGGGCATGATCCACGAGGTACCGCACCTCGCGCGTCGGCTTCTGGGTGTCGCAAATCCAGGTATGGCCCGGTACCCAATCGGTGAACCAGCCATCGAAACAGAACAGGGCCCCGCCCCGCTCGAGAAAACCGCGAACGGCATCGCGAATGGCGAACATGGCCACGTGATCGGACCCGTTGGGCACGACCAACAGGTCGTAAGGGTCGAGATCGGGACGGAAATCCGCGCCCACGGGCAGCGCCGTGTATTCGATATAGGATTGATTGGGGAAGGCATCCGCCAATCCATGAATGCCGTTGTCGATATAAGCCGCACGAAGTGGTGGGGTTGTCGTCATGGAACACTCCTGGTCCGAGCGAAAATTCGAGAAAACGCGAGATCGGAATCGGTACGGGAGGGAGTCAAACCTCTATCGGGCCCTGAACGGAAGAGGCATCATTGTGGTGCTGCGAAAAAAATTCGTCGCACCACAGGCAGACGTTTTGAAGTGCCTCGGCGCGGCGTCGCCCGAACGACGCGTCCAAGCCGAGAGCAGCGCCCATGGCGTAGGGGTTGCCGCGGTTCAACGCCCGCCAGACGGGCGAAGCGGCCGCCTGGGCCAGCACGTCGGCGACCCGTTCGGTGCGCGCATCGCCAAGCGGGCGATGGGTGCCGGGGCAACAGGGATTGATGCGCCAAAGTTGAATCGAAATCTCTTGCGGCAGCTCGGTGCCGCCGAGGAACCCGCGCGCGCCGGACAGGATGGCGCAGAAGTTGTGCCCGCCGTCGCGTTTCCAAATGTCTTTTTCCAGAGCGCGACCCCGGGCCCAGTTGCCACCCAGCCACATGTCTTCGGTGGCACCCCAGAACCCGAAGCTGGCTTCCGATTTCAAGTAGTTGTCCTTGTCGATGAGCGGGTCCTGCTCGTCGCCGCGCATGCCGCGCGAACGAAACAGGTCCTCGAGTTCCTGGCGGCGATGGCCCTGGTGCTTGTGGTAGCGATCGATGGAGGCGATGTCGATGCGCGACACACCCAATTCGAGAATGCGGTCCAGGCGTTCCGGTGTCAGCAGATCGCCGTTGGTTTGAAGCATCACCTGGGTGGCCTGGCCATAGCGCTTCCGAAGCGCTTCCAGGATCGCATACAACTTCTTGCGATCGGCCAGCGGCTCGCCGCCGGAGAGGATGATGCGGTCGCAACGAGCCGGGAGGTGATCCACGATGGCCAGGCACTCTTCCAGGCTGATCACCGCGCCGCGTGGTCCGGACAGGTTGTAGCAGTGATCACACTCGTCGTTACAACGCTGGGTGAAGACCCAGTAGACGGATTCGCAATGCTCGAAGTCGGTGTTGATGACGGGCTCGACGGCTTCGGCCGCGTGGGGCGCAGTCATGATTCGGAAGCCTCCAAAAAAGTGCTGGGGGATCGGCGGTGATGCCGTGGTGGCCCATGGAGGGCGAAGATCGACCGATCGCATCATCCACCTCGACACCCATGAAAACCACGTCGGATACGTGCCTCCATTCTACAACAGGCGTCGCGCTCCGGTTCTTCCGAGGCGATCGCCATCGGGGAGGCCGGGTGGAATCGACCGAAGTCGACGGGAGTGTGATAGGGTGAGGATCCAATCCGGGTGCTCGCGTCGGATTTACCGTGGAATGACCGAGCCCGAATCGTCGTTGATATCGCGCAGCCCAAACTCGTTCGGAGGACGCATGACGCCCCAACCCGATTCCCACGCGACGCACACGACGTCGTCAGAGAAGACGCCGATCCTACAAGTGGAGGGTGTGGCGAGACGGTTTGGCGGCGAATCGGTCCTTCGCGACGTAGCGTTGCGGCTCCACGACAAGGAGACGCTGGCGGTGTTGGGTCGCTCGGGCTGCGGCAAGACGACCCTGCTGAAAATCCTGGCCGGATTGACCGAACTGGACGCGGGTCGCATCTGGCTCGAAGGCCGAGAGATCACCCACCTGCCGCCGCAAAAGCGCGATATCGTCTACCTTTACCAGGAGCCCCTGCTGCTGCCCCACTTGAATCTTTTCGAGAACATCGCGTTCGGCTTGCGATTGCGTCATCTGCCCCAGGCTGAAATCTCATCGCGGGTGACCCGATTGATCGAAGAGCTGCAACTCAGCGATCACACCCGCAAAATGCCGCACCAGCTCTCGGGCGGACAGCGTCAGCGGGTGGCGTTCGGGCGGGCGTTGATCGTGCAGCCCAGCCTGTTGTTGCTGGACGAGCCCTTCAGCAATCTGGACGTGGAGATTCGGGCCCATATGCAGACGTTGTTCAAGAAGATCGCGGCCGATTTCGGGATACCGTCGCTCTTCGTGACCCACGACCTCAAGGAAGCGCTGTTGATGGGCGATCGTTGGGCGCACATGCGCGACGGGGTGCTGTGTACCTATCCCAACCGCCAAGCCTTCGTGGAGGATCCGGCGGTGGGCGTCCTGCGCGAGATCGAGTTCTGGTCGGGCCTCGCCGACGAAGGTGCGGAGCCGCGGTGAGCCCGGAAGCCGAGAGAGGCGTCGTGCCTGTAGGTTGGCCCGCTGGGCCGACACATCGAAGCAACCCGAGCAACTACAATCAATTGCGCCAAAGAGCGAAGCCAATCACTCCCCTGGCCGCGCGCCAACGAAGCCACAAAGCCCACAGTTCCCGCATTGCGAGAGAGGCGAAAGGCCTGTAGGTGGAGCAGCTTGCTCCACCAAACGGAGCACATAACCTCCAAAGAATCAGTGTTTTCAAGAGCGAAGCACGCATGTTTGCCGTAACTTCTTCATCGAAGAACGGAACTTCGGGGAGCCCCCATTTCGAGAGAGGCGTCAGGCCTGTAGGTGGAGCAGCTTGCTCCACCAATCGAAGCAACTCATCTTTTTCATTCCAAAGGGTTTATGAGCGAGACACATGCCTCTGCGGCAAATTTTTCATCGAAGGTCCAGCCTGAAGAGAGCCCGCGTGTTTTGAGAGGCGTTCATGCTGTAGGTGCCGGGCCTGTCCGGGGCGCTGGGCCCACGCCTCTCTCGAGATACGGGTTTTCAGGGATTGGACACTTCGAAGAGTCGGCCCGGCGGGCATACCGCCCGTGACGAACCTACCGCCATGACGCCCCTCTCCACATGCGGGAACTCCGCAGATGGGCGCTTCGTTGAAAAAGATACTTCCGAGATCCGCGCTTCGCTCATAAGATTTTCAGAACAAGGTAGATGAAAGGCTTCGATTGGTGGAGCTGGCAGCTCCACCTACAGGCTTGACGGCCCTCTCACGATGCGGGAACTTTGGACTTCATGGCTTCGGATTGGGGAGGTGAGGGGAATGATCTGCTTCGCTCTTTGGCGCATCTGATTGCTGTTGCTTGGGTAGCTTCGATTGGTGGAGCTGGCAGCTCCACCTACCGGCCCGACGAATCTCTCGACTTGCGGGCTCCTTGGACGATCGTTCTTCGATGAACGGAGACAAGCAGTCATCGACACTCAATTCTGAAACCGATGAGCACCGCCGAAAGACCGAGGCCGCCCGGCGGTTGCTACATTAATATATGGAAGCACCGTCCATTTTGACGTCGGTCTCGACGTCCATCAGGTCGAGGATCGAGGGGCACATGTCGGCCATTTCCGGGCTTTCCTTTTTCATCGGGATCGAGCTGAACAAGATCCCCTGGACGTCGGCCGGCGCCAGCGAGCAGTGATCCCCGGACCAGTTCTTGGGGTTGATCTCGGTGATCTTGCTGGGAAGACCCCCCAGGGTGGTGTCCCAGGACACGCGCCACAGCGGCGCGGTCGCCACCCGCAGGTCGGGCGTCTCGCCCGGGTCGTAGTCGCTGTACATCTCGTCGCGGGTGAACACCTTGCGCACGGGGTGCAGGCCCGTCTCCTCGTCGACGAAGGCCTCCAATTTCTCGATCAGTTCGCGACACACGGCGTCGTACTCTTCCGCCTTCACCGAACCCTCCGGCTCACGGCCCTCCAGGTTGATGAAAATCATGCCCAACCCCAGGGCGTAGGCCTTGGTGTTTTCCCAATCCACGTAGTTGAACGGCGTCTGGGCATTCTGCAAATCATCCAACTTCATGGTGGTCCCCAGCACGTTTTTCTTCAGCTTAAGATAGCCGTTGGCGTGCAGCCAGGTGTTGAAGTGGAACTGGTAGCGGAACGACGCGAAACCGTGGTCCGAGCACACGATGAGGGCGGTCTTCTCGAAATCGATCTTGCCCATGGCGTTGCCGACGATGCTGTCCATGCGCCGGTAGGTCTCGCGTAACGCCTCCTGGTAGCGGGGACCCACGTCCGGTTCGTAGAGCGGGTGACCCTCGTCCCAGTAGCGCCACAGAATGTGACCCACGCGATCGGTGAAACTGAAGACCTGCACGAACAGATCTCGGTCGTTTTGGTCCAGGAACGTTTCCATCATCTTCTCGAAGCGGGTCACGGTCAGATCCACATCCTCGAGAAAGTGTTCTTCATCCATCAGGGCTCCGCCGATGGACCAGGTATCCAGCGCCCAGCCCTGGGTTTTGTAGGGCTCCTCGGCCCAGATCTTCTTGGCGAGATCGGCCGGATAACTCAGCGGCAGCGGGGCCTCGGGGTGCAGGTTCACGGGCGTCAGGTACAGTTTGAAGATACCGTCGGCCTTGAGGTAATCCAGGTAGAAGCGGCCGAACCCCTTGAGCGTGATGATCGGATTCACCACGAACTCGAATTCGATGAAGTTGGACCACTCCCCTTCTTTGAGAGAAAAGGACTTGCCGCCCACGTCGACGGTCAGGGTATCACCGGAAACGCCGATGTCGGCGCGCAGCTCGAAATCCTTGGGCACCTCGTAGGGCTTGCCGGCGCGCTTGGCCTCGATCTCGGCCTGGGCATCGTAGAACAGCTTGTTGGGTGCGCCCAGGATACGCGTCTGGTAGGGCGAGGTGCCTTCGAGCCGGTTGATGATGACCGAGAACTGGTTCTCACCGGGATCGAAGGTCGCATCGTTGGTGAACAGCGAGGGTCGGCCGATGGTGCCGCGAATGTCGGGAACCGCCAGACCCGCAATCATTTCGCCGTTGAGCGGTTCGGCCGGAAAGGTCACCGGCAGGCGAACGATGCTGGCGGTCTTGCCCTTTTCTTCGAGCATGGTCCAAATGGGCTTGCCCTTGCGGACGGTCTCCACGCCGGGAATCTCCGACGGTAGCCAGGCCGTCACGGCGAAAAAGACCGGCACGGCCAATGCCAGGCCACCGATGGCCGCGATCACGACCCGCTTGACGATGCGCGCACGGAAGAACAGCAGGAAGAGGAGCCAAAAGGCGACGATGTCGGCGATTGCGGCCAGGATGACGGGATTGTTCTCTCCGAACAGCACCGCCTCGCGCGTTTCACCGCGCAGGGCGAAGTCGGGAATGTAGGTGCCGTCCTTGCGGCGCAGGAAATCGAAGATCCCGGTACGGCCGGGGTTGATGCCCGTGGCGAACGTCGACCAGGAAACGGGTGTCTGCGGCGGATTGGTCGGGGTGAGTGGTTGGTAGCCCCCCATGTCGCGCAGCTTGGTCAGATTGGGAAGCTCACCTTGCGCCATCATGTCGCTGACGAGCTTGTGGTCGGCACCGTCGAAACCGAGGACCACGACCTTCTTGGGTCCGGTCTGGGCCAGGGCCATGCCGGCGCCGAACATCGACATCAAACCCAGCATGCACAACATTCTGCCAAGTCGGGCGGCCCGAAATCCAATTGCAGCAGCCATCTCTCAACCATCCTTTTCTCGTCCTCGACCCGCGAGGAACGGCTTTATCCTATATCTGCGGTTCCCGACGCGCGCCGAGAGCTTCGGTCACGCCTCCACATCCGGCGGATGGGGCAGGAACGTCAAATCCTGTTCGTTGCCGATCACCTGGTTCATGTGCCATTCGTTGCGAAACAGGGCGACCGGGCGCTGGGCTTCGTCTTCCATCAAGGTGAAGGTGAAGGCTTCGGGCGAGTCGAAGTCGCCGACAATCCACCGGGAAGCGGTGTAGTCGAGACGCTCAAAGCGAACCTCACAGCGATACTCTTCCTTCATGCGCTCCTTGAAGACTTCCAACTGCAGCTCACCCACAGCCGCCAGGACCGGGGTTCGCGAGTAGGAACGCGGATCGTAGAAAACCTGCACGACGCCTTCCTCTCCCAACTGCTCCATGCCCTTGCGAAACGACTTGTTGTGGGTCTGATCCGCCAAATGGACGCGGCAGAACAATTCGGGTGCGAACCGCGGGAAGGAAGGGATGCGATAGGGTTTGCCGGCGGTCAGCAGGTCGCCGGACCGAAACAGGCCGGGATTGACCAGGCCGACGATGTCGCCGGGATAGGCCTCCTCGATGATTTCCCGCTTCTGGCCGAACAGGCGGTAGGGGAAGCTCAGCTTGACCTTTTTCCCGGAACGCAAATGCTTGACGGACATGTTCTTCTGGAACTTCCCGGTAGCGACGCGCATGAAGGCCACGCGATCGCGATGGGCCTTGTTCATGTTGGCCTGGATCTTATACACGAAGCCCGAGAACTCCTCCGTCTCGGGAGGCACTTCGCCTTCCACCGTCTTCAGGGCACCGGGACTGGGGGCCAACTCGGTGAAGTGGTCCAGGAAGTTGTCGAGCCCGAAGTTGTTGATCGCACAGGCGAAAAAGACCGGGGTCATTTCCCCTTCGTGGAACAGGTCGACGTCGAAGGGATGAATCAGGCCCTCGACCATCTCCAGCTCTTCATCGAGCAGGTTGCGATCGTGCTCGTCGACCATTTCGGCGAAGTGGGGATCTTCCAGGCCGGCGGTGGCGACCGGCGCCTTCCACTGTCCGCCGGAGGTGCGTTCGTAGAGGTGGACCTTGCGGTTGGGACGCTCGTAGACGCCCTTGAAATCGCCCGGTTCGCCAATCGGCCAAGTCATCGGTACCGCCAGAATGCCCAGCACCTTTTCCACCTCGTCCAACAGCTCGAACGGGTTGAGGCTGGGGCGGTCCATCTTGTTGATGATCGTGAAAATCGGGATGCCCCGCTCGCGGCAGACCTTGAACAGCTTGATCGTCTGGGGCTCGACGCCCTTGGCCGCGTCCAAAAGCATGATGGCACTGTCCACGGCCATCAGGGTGCGATAGGTGTCTTCGGAGAAATCTTGGTGGCCCGGGGTATCCAACAGGTTGTAACAAATGTTGTTGTAATCGAATTGAAGCGCGGTGGAGGTGACCGAGATACCGCGTCGCTGTTCCATTTCCATCCAGTCGGACACGGTTTGGTGGCGGTTGGCCTTTTGGGTGACCATGCCGGCGCGCTGGATCGCACCGCCGTAGAGCAGCAATTTCTCGGTGAGCGTGGTTTTGCCGGCATCGGGGTGGGAAATGATGGCGAAGGTGCGCCGGCGATCGATTTCTTGCTTGAGTTCGGCCTGAAAGCCGCTGGGATCGGTGGACATGAACAAACCTCATTCGTGTGGCCCGCCCGCAGGCGCGGCCGTGAAACCAATGATTCTATCACGTCTGTGAACGCGGTGTACGTGACGGCGCGGATCCCGACGGATGGGGACCGGGCTGGCGCCGAAAGTCAGGCTCTGTTAACATTGCAGGCGCCGCGCGACCCAGCACCCCGCAAATGCGGAAACGCCCGTCGGTTTTCCGGCTCGAGCCCGTCCCCAGATACGGGTGGTCCCCGCAAAACGCGCCAAGGAAGCCAGGCACCAACCCAGCCGATGGGTGCGGCCCAACGATTCCGATACCGCGTGCTTCCAGCGCCGTCCCGAGCATGCCGATCCCGTTCGATCGGGCTCGGATCCGGCCGCAGGCTGCACCCGTTCTTGTGAGGCAGTTCATGATCAATCTCATCAACATCGTCAAACGCTACGGCACCCGGGTTCTTTTCGAAGACGTCAACCTGCGTTTCGATCCCGGTAAACGCTACGGAATCGTGGGGGCGAACGGCGCAGGCAAATCGACGCTGTTGCGCGTGGTCACCGGTGAAGAAACCGCCGACGGTGGCGACGTCACCATGCCCACCCGCATCAACCTGGGCACCCTGACCCAGGACCACTTCGCCTTCGAGGACGTGCCGATCGTGCAAGTGGTCATGAAGGGCAAGCCGGTGCTGTCCAACGCCTTCGAAGAAAAAGAAGTCCTGTTGGACGATCCCGATTCCGACATTCACCGCATCGCGGAACTGGAAGAGATCATCGCCGATCACGACGGCTATGCCGCCGAAGCGCGCATCGCCGAGATGCTGGAAGGCCTCGGCATTCCCACCGAAAAACACTACCAGCCCATGAAGGTGCTCTCCGGTGGTTACAAGCTGCGCGTCCTGTTGGCCCAGTGCCTGTTCGGCGACCCCGACGCGCTGTTGCTGGACGAGCCCACCAACCACTTGGACATCTACTCCATCAAATGGCTGGAGGACTATCTCAATACCTGTCGCGCGGTGGTGTTGGTGGTCTCCCACGATCGCGAGTTCCTGAATGCGGTCTGCACCCACATGGTCGACGTGGATTACGGCACCACCAAGCTCTACACCGGTAACTACGACCAGTTCCTGGAGCAGAAGGCGCTTGACGAAGAAATGCGCCAGATCGAAACGGAAAAGCGGGAAAAACGCATCGACGAACTGAACGCGTTCGTGACGCGCTTCAAGGCCAAGGCCTCCAAGGCCCGCCAGGCGTCGAGCAAGGCCAAGCAGATCGAACGCATGGAAAAGACGATCGAGGCGCCCCGGTACAGCTCGCGCGTCTTTCCGCGCATCCAGTTCACCCCTTGCCGACCTCCTGGCAAACAGGTCCTGGAAATCAAGGATTTAGGCAAGAGCTTCGGCGACAAAGAGGTCTTGCGCAACGTCACGTTCGACGTCTACCGCAACGACAAGATCGCCATCCTGGGCCCCAACGGCGTAGGCAAGTCGACGCTCCTGAAAATCCTGGTGGGCGAGTTGGAGGCCAGCGTGGGCCACGTCGAGTGGGGTCACGAAACCTACCCGCAGTACTTCTCCCAGGATCACGGCGAGGCCCTGGACAAAAACACTTCGCTCTACGAGTGGCTGTACAGCTTCGCGCCCGGCGAGACGATCGGCGCCATTCGCGGCACGCTCGGCAACCTGCTGTTCTCCGGCGACGACGTGCACAAACAGACCTCGGCCCTGTCCGGCGGCGAAGCGGCCCGCCTGGTGATCTCCAAGCTAGTACTGCTGAAGGGCAACGTCCTGATCTTGGACGAACCGACCAACCACCTGGACATGGAGGCGATCGAGTCGTTGGTCGAAGCGATCGAGTCCTTCGACGGCACCGTCCTGCTGGTCAGCCACAACCGCTACGTCGTGGACCGGCTGGCCACCAAGATTCTCGAGATTCGTCCCGAGGGCATCGATCTCTTCGACGGCACCTATGCCGAGTTCCTCGAGAAGGTCGGCGCCGATTACCTGAGTTACCAGGTGGACCTGCGCGCCGAGAAGAAGGCCGAAAAGCGCGAGAAGAAGAAAAAGTCGACGGGCGACGCCAACCGCAAAAAACGGTCGGACAATCGCAAGGTGTTCAATGCCGAAGCCAAGCCCTTGAAAGAGAAGAACAAGGCGATCGAAGCCGAGGTCGAGGGCCTCGAAGAACAACTCGAAGCCATCAAGGACCTGTTTTCGGATCCCAACTATTTCGCCAAGACCGATCCCGCCGAAGTTCGCGGCAAGGACCAGGAAAAGCGGAACCTCGAATCGGCGTTGGAGGCCAAATACGCGGCCTGGGAAGAGATCAACACGGCGCTGGAAGCCCTGAAGGAAAAGCACGGCGTGGAGGAGTGAGTCCGGCTCACGACGTGCCACGGGACAGGCTCCCGCTCCGGGCCAACCCGATGCTTGGTCGGTCGTTGTTCGCGACCAACCGGAGGCCCGCAACTGTAATCCTTCACCATCGACCAAATGCTTGGATGGTCACCGTTCGCGGCCAATCCTGGAGGGATGGCCAGCCCTGTGTTGGGATCATTACTAGATAAAAACGCGTGCCGTAGGCACGCCACCAGCGGGCACCCAGAAGGGGTGAAACAATACAGCGAAGGGTGAGGTGCCGGAGGCACCGTAACCCTGGTTGTTCGGGGTTCCTGGACCCCAGCCCCAACGGGGCGGCTCCGCCAAGGGCTTCGAAGGTAAAGGGAACTCGGCGAGGGACGCTTCGTAGTCCCGCCCCGTTGGGGCTGGGGTTCGGGCACTCCAAAGAACCAGGGTTGCGTCGGCGCTGCCTCCTTAACCCTTCGCTGTAATGTGTCGTCCCTACAGGACGCCTGCTGGTGGCGTGCCTACGGCACGCGTTTTTATGAATGGTGGCCCAAACATGGATTTGGCCATCCCTTCAGGATTGGCCCGGGACGACATCCATCCGTGGATGGGTTGGGGTGGAAGGTTTGCCATCCCTTCAGGATTGGCCCGGGACGATCGACCATCCATGGATGGGTTGACAGGAAAGGTGGCCATCCCGCCTGGATTGCCCGCGACCACCCTTCGCCGGCGCATGGCCCCGCCCAAGATTGGCCTCAAAGGCATTTTGGCGGAACCGATCACCCGGCCTCGTCCTCGGACTCCTCCTCCACTGGGGTCGCGCCCTTGGCGTATACGCCGATGTGCACGCGGCCGTACTTCCGGCTCTTGACCAGCTCGAAGACGCCGGCCTTCTCGACGAACTTGAGGGTCTCCTGCTCGGCCACGTAGAGCGAACCCTCGTGTACCTGTGCGCATTCCGACAGGCGCTTCATCATCTTTTCGTGGAAACGCTTCACCTGATAGGGCGGATCGGCATACAACACCCAGGCGCCGTCCGGTAGGCCGCGCCGCGCCAACCGCTGGGCGTCCTGGCGCTGTAGGACCACCTTGGCATCCAGCGATTCCGCCTGGTCGCGCAGCATGGCGATGACCTCGGCCTGCTGATCGAGCAGCCACACCGGATCGAATCCGAGGCTCCAGGCCTCGAAACCCATGGCGCCGGACCCCGCGCACAGGTCCACGAACCCGTGGGTCTCGGCATAATCGGCCAGGATGTTGAACACCGCCTCGCGCACGCGCGACAACGTGGGCCGCACACCGGGATACTCGGCGAATTTCAGGTATCGCCCGCGCAAAGTACCGCGATTGATACGCAAGCGACCATGCGACACCTTGTCCTTCTTGCTCATGGAACCCTCCCCGCGCCAGTGCTTGGACCGCGCGCCAAAAAACAAAAAGGGCCCGCCAGAGCGGACCCCATTGCCTGAATTAAGACGATTCGCCGGCGGTCAGATCACTTCTGATAACCGGCCCTTTTCAAAAACTGCTTGGCCAACTCCGATTCCTGGGTGCCGGGATGCTGTTCGATCAGCTCCTGTAACATCAGAATGGCCTTCGAGTGGCTGTTGCGGTAGTAGTAGCATTGGCCGAGGTAGTACATCGCCTGGCGTACATAGTTGCCGTTGCCGTACTTGCGCCGAACCGTCTCGAAACTGTCGATGGCCTGGACCCAATCTTTGGTATCGAAATAGGCGCGACCAAGGTAGTACTGGGCACTTTCGGCGAACGGCGACTGGCTGAACTGTTCGACGATTTCGCGGAAGGCGTCGATCGCCACGGTGAACTTGCCGCGGTCGAGATCGAGACGGGCCTGGTTGAACATGCTCTCCAGGTCTTCGCCAGGCACGACTTCCGGAGCCTCGGTACCGGGCTCACCGGTGTCGGTGGTCGGTTCCGTGGCCGTATCGCCACCGGCGACCACGTCCGTGGAAGCCCGCCGCAGTTGCGTCAACTTGTATTCCAGATCGTTGATGCGCGCCTCGTATTGGGCCATGCCGTCTTTGATGGTGAACAACTGGTCCTGGAATTCTGCCTGGGAACTGCGGTCCTCGACTTTCTTCTTCAGTTCGACCACAACCTGGTCCAGCTCCTCGCGGGCCTTGGCCTGGTTGCGTTCCAGCGCGTAGATCTGTTCCTGCAGATCCGCAATGTCGCGCTTCATCTTGAGGCGTTCCTCTTCCCCGCCACATGCCACCATCAGCAATATCGGCAGGGCGATCCATAAACGTCTGTACACCGGAGATACCTCCAACGTGGAAAGAGACGGAATCCGTATCCGTCTCTTACGCTTCCAAAGGAATGTATGATCGATCAGATGAGGTCCGTGGTGGCAGGGGCCCACCACGGGGGACATCGATTATCGAGAAAGCTTGAAATGGGCGCGACGATTGAGAGCCCAAGCTTCTTCGTTGTGGCCCGGGTTCTGGGGTCGCATCTCGCCGTAACTGATGGTTTTCAGACGGCTGGAGTCGATACCGAGCGAAACCAGGTAGTCGCGAACTCGCGAGGCACGACGTTCGCCGAGGCCCATGTTGTACTCTTCGGTGCCACGCTCGTCACAGTGACCTTCGATCAGGACCTTGACGTCGCCGTTGGCTTTGAGAACCTCCGCGTAACGGGTCAAAGCTTCACGAGAGTCAGACCGCAGGTCGAATTTGTCGAAGTCAAAATAGACATCCTGCAAGTTCAGCGAAGAAGGATCGATTTGATTGATCTCTTCGGGCTCCTCGGTGACGTGAACCTCCGGCTTCGGTTGTTCGGAAATGGTTTCAGCCTTTTCCTCAACCTGGGGGGGGGCTTCGGTCGGAGTGGGGATGTCGTCATTTTTCTTGGAACAGGCAATCATGGATAACAAAAGGGTTGCAATCAGAACAATGGATAAACAGCGCTTCATTGAGTCTTTTCCCTCCCGGCTATTTGCACTCTGAATTATTCGCTTCACGCATCGCCAAAATATGGAAACATATCTGTAAGAGCCTAGAAGGAATTGCTAGACGCGTCAACAGTTTTTCCCAGGTTCGGCGCCGTGTTGACCGCCCTGTGACAGAGCCCAAGTGTGAACAAAAAAAGAGAAGTTCGGCGAGCCCGGCCACAATCCGGCGGTCACGATCGATGGTACGTACCGCATGCCGGATCTCCCCCACATGCGGCAGGTCGCGACCGACCCTTGGGCCGATCGCACACAGGGAACCTCAATCGCCGGCAACCCAAACGGGACTGCGGTTGTCCCCCTCGCGGGTGATCTGCCGCAGATTCATGCCGTTGAGATTGACGGCATAGATCTGCCACTGCCCGGTACGGTTGGAGGCAAACGCCAGTTGCTCGCCATCGGGCGACCAGCAGGGCTCTTCGTTACTGCCCTGGCGGCTGGTGACCCGATAGTTGCTACCGGTCTTGAGGTCCATGATGAAAATGTCGAAATCGTTGTCGAACCGGCTCACGTAGGCGATGTAGTCGTGAACCGGGTTCCAGGACGCACTGTCGTTGTACGGGTTCTCCCGCGTGATGCGCTGGTTGTTGAGCCCGTCGGCATCCATGCGATAGATCTGCGGGGTCCCGGTGCGGTCCGAGGTGTAGAGGATGGCGTGGCCGCCCGGTGACCAGGTGGGATTGGTGTCCACTCCGGGATGGCGGGTGAGCCGGTAGGCGTCGGTTCCGTCCAGGCCCATGACGTAGATGTCCACGTTGCCGTCGGTCGCCATGGAAAAGGCGATGCGCGAGCCATCGGGCGACAGGGCCGGCGAGGATGCGCGCCGGTTTTCCTCGCGAAACAGGGCCCTGGGTCGGCTTGCGAGGGTCGGCTTCAACGCGATGCCGTAGGTGGCATCGATGGTGCCGGGCCGCTCGAACACGCTGTAGGCCAGCAGGGTGTCGCGTCCCTTGCGAATCGCGGACGGGGCGAAGGAGATGCCGCGCTTGGTGAGCGGCAAGGCGTTCTCGCCGTCGTAATCCATGATGTAGAGCTCTTTGAGGATACGGTGGTTGACGCTGTTGGATGCCTCACGGGCGTAGATCAACTTGGAGGTGGCGTAGCGCCGACCCTTCAGCAGGTACATGATCTCGTCGGCGATGACGTGTGCCATCTTGCGGGACAGGCGGGGCTTGCCGCGATAGGCTTTGGCCAGGATCTGGCCCTGGGACGAGATCTCGTAGAGGCGGACCTCGACGCGCATTTCACCGTCATCGCCGCGCTTCACCCTGCCGGTGACCAGAAACTGGGCCTGGATGCTCAACCATTCGTCGAACTTGATCGGCCCCGCGTGGGGATCGCCCACCAGTGCCATGCGCTCCGGAGCCAGCATGCGAAATACGCCGGAATTCTCCAGGTCGTCGCGCAGCACCCGTTCCAACGTCTGGACCGCTTTGGCGTAGTCGGGATCGTTGGACTCCAGGCGGAAATCGGGAACCGCCATGTTTTCGGTCTTGACCGTCTCACCGGTGAGCCGTATGACGATTTCCTTGTCCTGACCGAAGGCCGCGCTACACAGCAACAGGCACAGGGTGCCCATCCACAACCGTTTCATATTCATACTCCTCGAAATCACTTCCATCGATTGACCTGGTCTTCCGATGCCCGATCCACGACGCCGGATACGGCGTGCGCTTCACGCGCCTCACTTGTTACCTAATTCACGGATTGGATCTTCCATACGGGGATACACTCACTCGTTCGTGTAATCGAAATCGATATTGATGATCAGTCGATCGCCGCGAAACCCTTGGGGCAGGGGCGGCAATCCCTCGACGCGCTGAACGGCGCGTTTGGCTCGGCTGTCCAAATAGGAACGACCCGACGTCATGACCACGTCGATGCCTTCGATCGAACCGTCCTTACGGATATGGAACCGAACCCGCGTCACCCCGGCCCGCACCGAACCGCGCGACCAGGCCCGCGACACCTGGGTGTAGACGTTGCGGTAGTACGCCTGCCACTCCATGTCGGAGGTGTCGACCTGCTCGGTGTTGCCCACCTCGAACGAGAGACCGCTCTTGTCGTCGCCACCGAAACCACCGCGCGCGATGGGCGCCTTGTCCTTGGGCTGTTCCACCGGTGCCGGCTTGGGATCGGGCTTGCGTCGCGATTGCTTGGCATTGCTCTCGGTACTGGTCTTGGGCTTTTTCTCGGCGGTTTTTTTCTTTTTGGGCTTGTCGCGGTTCAGGCCCACGTCGGTGGGTTTGGCGACACTTTTCTTGGCCGGGGCCTTGGGCTTGGGTTTGGGCGCCTTTTTCTGGGTTTTGGGTTTGCTGCGCGTGCGACCGGCAACCGGTGCCTTGCTCTTCTTTCCGGAACTGGCGGCGGGTCGTCCCGCCAACTGGACCGTCATCGCGTTGGTCGGCTTGAAGCGTTCCTCGGCCGTTTGGCTGAGTACCACCAGGCCGCCCAATCCCAGCACGTGCAACACGATCGAAACAATCACGCCGATCTTGAGGCCGTAATTGGATCGGTCGACCTTGTAGTAACCGAGGATCGGGTTGGCATCGGACATGACGTTATTTCCCGGATTCGAGAGGTTCGGTAATCAGGCTGACCCGCTCGATTCCCGATTCGCGCAACTTCGACAGCATCTCCACGACGTCGCCGTACTTGATGCTCTTGTCGGCTTCGATGTAGACGGTTTTGTTCTTGGCGAGTTCCACCGCGGCCTTGACCTTGTCCATGATCAGCTCCGGATGGAGCCGTTCCTCGTTGAGATAGGTCTTGCCGTCGCTCTTGATGCTGAGAATCAGGTTGTTCTCGTCGACTTCCAGCTCCAGGTTCCCCCGCGGCAGATCGATTTCCACCCCGGTGTGCAGCAGCGGCGCGGAGATCATGAAGATGATCAGCAACACCAACATGACGTCGACCAACGGCGTCACGTTGATTTCGTTCATCGACTCCTTGGGGCCTTTCCCCGACGAAAATGCCAAGACCGTCTCTCCTCGAGATGAATCAGGTGAAGTTCTTCTCTACGATGCCGAGGAACTCGAGACAAAAATCTTCCATCTCTCCCGACACCAGGCGAACTTTATTGATGAAGTAGTTGTAGGCCATGACGGCGGGAATGGCGGCGAACAGGCCGACGGCGGTCGCGATCAGGGCCTCGGCGATCCCCGGCGCCACGACGGTCAGGGAGGCGGACTTCTGTTCACCGATGTCGCTGAAGGCCTCGATGATGCCCCAGACGGTGCCCAACAGCCCGACAAAGGGAGCGACCGACGCGGTGGTCGCCAGGATGTTGAGGTTCTTTTCCAACTTGGTGAGTTCCACGAAGCTGGCGCGCTGAAGCACGCGGTTGATGGATTCCAGATTGCGAACCTTGGGTTGGCTGCCCTTATCGCCCGCGGGCTGGTGCTTCAACTGGAACTGCAATTCGCTGAAGCCCGCGAGAAACAGGCCGACCTGCGGGGAAAAGGGATACTTGGAGCAGGCGGATTTCACTTCGGAGAAGCGGGCCGAGTTGCGAAACAGCCCCAAAAAGTGCTCGGTATCCTTGTGTGTCTTGGTCAACAGGATTTTTTTCTGAACGATCAAAACCCAACACGAGATGGAAAAGAAAATCAACGCCACCAACACGAGCTTGGAGATGAAACTCGCCTCGAGTAATAGTTCCAGGTAATTCATCGATCCTCCGAACCCAACACCGGTTCGCCTTTGAATTTCTTTTTCAACGCCTCGTCGATGAGCGGCGGGACCAGGGTCCCGATATCACCACCCAACCGGGCGACCTCTTTCACCATGCGGCTGCTCAAGTAGGAGTAGACGGTTTTGGGCATGAGAAAGACGGTTTCAATCTCGTCGTTCAGTTGGCGATTCATCATCGCCATCTGCAATTCGTACTCAAAATCGGAAACCGCGCGCAATCCGCGCACGATGACGCTGGCCTTGCGCTTCTCGGCAAAATCCACCAGCAACCCCTCGAAACTGGCCACTTCCACGCGATCCGAATCGATGCAGCGACGGATCAGGGTCAGCCGCTCCTCGATGGTGAAAAGGGGATTTTTTTTTGCGGAATTCATCAAAACGGCCACGATGACCCGATCGAACATTTTCTGGGCACGTTCGATGATGTCGATGTGGCCGTTGGTAATGGGATCGAACGATCCAGGGAAAATCGCAAGCGCCATGTTAGCCTCAGTTCGCCTCAAATAATCTCAATCCATGAATCTCGACGTATCGCATTCGCGGATGTTCTACAAAGTACGGGTGCTTTTTTGCGGCGACAAACGCGACCTTCTCGAACGGGCACATCGCCGGTCGACATTTCTTCGTGGCGCCCGACCACCGTGGGTGACTGCGATTCGAAAAAACCGAATGGCGCCGATCCATCACCGCAAAATGCCGATCAAAGAAATCATCACCAACTTTCAAGCACCGCATGTTAACACAGCCGTCCAAGGATTCGCATCTGATTCAGGTCACGCCCCGCCGGTGCCTCACACGTTTTGGGCCATCAACTGTCGGGCGTGATCGCGCAGGCTTTCGGCGTTGGCGTCGCCGCCCATGAGGCGTGCCAATTCGGCCACTCGCTGTTCGTAATCACACATCACGAGAGCGGTGAAGGTGCGTCCCTCTTTCACGGTTTTCTCCAGTTTGATCTGCTCGTCGGCGAAGCGGGCCACCTGGGCGAAGTGGGTCACGCACATGACCTGATGGTTTTTGCCGAGCGACGCCAGCTTGGCGCCGACGGCGTGCACGGTCTCGCCGCCGAGACCGGCGTCGATTTCGTCGAAGACCAACAGCAGGCCCTGGCGACGGCGGAAAGAATGGATCAGGGCCAGCATGACGCGCGAGAGTTCGCCGCCCGAGGCGACCTTGGAAAGCGATTTGGGCGGCTCGCCGGGGTTGGCGGAAAACAGGAAACGGAACCGAAGGCCGGGCAGGGCCACATCGCGCGCTTCGGACAGCTCCTCGGGCCACTCGTCCCAATGGTTGTCCACCAGGAAGCCGGCCCCCTTGAGATGCAATTCGGCCAGTTCCCTGGCGATAGTGGCACTGAACGTCGTCGCGGCCTTGTCCCTGGTGGCCTGCAACCGTCGTTTGGCTTCGTGCAGTTCGCGGTAATCCGCGACCAGGGTCTTCCAGCGATCGTCGAGACCCTCGGTGTTGTTGCGCAGGCTCTCCAATTCGCCACGCAGCCGCGCCAGTTCCGCCAACACTTCGGGAACGTCGCGGCCGTACTTCATGAACAACCGGTTCAGGGCCGATTCGCGGTCTTCCAGTTCCGCCAACGAATCGTCGCTCGACCAGTCCCCGGCGGTATCGCCGTGAAGGTCCTGGAGCGTGTAGGAAAGCGACTCGATCTGCTCCAGGTAGGGCTTCAGGGTCGGTTCGTATTCGGTGAGATGATCGATCAGGCGTTGGGCCTTGCGCAGGCCGGGCACCAGGTCGTCGCCCAACAGGGAATTCAGGGCGTATCGATCGGCGCGGATCTGTTCCTGGTTGCGCGCCACCTTGAGCCGCTGATCCAGATCCAGATCGTCCTCGTTGGGATTGACCGCTTCGATTTCCTTGATCTGAAGCTTCAGGAAATCCATCTCGCGCAGCCGCTGGGCTTCGCCGTCGCGCAGCTCCCAGTAGGTTTTCAGGTTCTTGCGAAACGCGGCAAACCGGCGGTCGAAGGCCTGAGCCTGCTCGCCGAGCCCGGTCTGGGCGTCGAAAATGTCGAGATGGTATTTTTCCTTGAGCAGGCGTTGCTGGCCGTGTTGGCCGTGGATCTCGAAAGCCAGGCGGCTATATTTCTGAAGTACCGCATTGGGCACCAGGGTACCGTTGACGAAGGATCGCGATTTGCCTTCCTTACTGATCTCGCGGCGCAGGAAGAGCTGGGATCCGTCGAGCAGATCCAGATCGTCCTGTGGCGTATCGACCTCGAACTCGGCTTCGACCACGGCTTTCGCGAAACCGGTACGCACCAGATCGCTGGAGGCGCGGCCACCGCCCAGCAACAACAGCGCGTCGATGATGACCGATTTACCCGCGCCCGATTCGCCGGTCAGGCAGATGAATCCATCGCCCAACTCGAGTTCGGCCTGGTTGATGACCGCCAGGTTTTCGATCTTCAGAAATCGCAGCATGCGCCACCTCTAGCCTTGTGCCCATCCAAAGGCGAGTCATTCTAGCACGAGCGGAACCAAACCAGAGCCACGGGCGCGGAGTACGAAGCCAAGCCCCTCTCACGACACGAGATCTACAACACCGGCAGTGCTCGGTTCGCGGGATTCACCTGTGGCTCCGGTTGCGATCAGCGGGGCTTTTTTTGGCATTTGGGACAGAAATGGGTCGACCGTTGACCCACGACGATACGTTCGATGGTGGTGCCGCACACTTTGCAGGGTTGGTGGGTGCGACCATAGGCCCAAAAGTGCTTTTGACTCTCGCCCTGGCTTCCGTCGGGTTTGCGATACCAACTGATGCTGGCCCCCTCGTAGTTGATGGCCGCATCCAAGACCTCGCGAATGGTCTGCCCCAGGCGCCGGGCCCGGTTGTGGGGAATCCGGTCGACCGGCGTCAAGGGATGAATGCCCGCCCGCAACAGGGCCTCGTCGGCGTAGATGTTGCCGATCCCGGCAATTTTGCTTTGATCCAACAGAAAGGTCTTGATGGCCCGGGTGGAGCCGCGAAACAGGTTGGAAAACGCATCGTCGCTCATCTCCAAGGGTTCCGGACCCAACTTGCGTTCGAGAAAATCGAGAGAGTCACACAGGCTGACGCGCCCGAACTTGCGCGAGTCGGAAAAAGCCAGGTAGCGGTCGTCGTCGAGGCCGAGCGAAACATGAACCCAACGGTCGTCACCCGAGCGGTTCGGACTCAGGTACAGGCGTCCGGTCATGCGCAGATGGACCACGACGTAGATACCGCCGAAATCGAGACAGATGTATTTGGCTCGTCGAAAGATGCGCTGCAGCGGGCGACCGTCCAGGGCCGATTCCATGAGATGGGGCTCGCTTCCGTCGAGCGCACGGGGCCAGTCGGTCCAAACCGAAACCACTTTTCGACCGATCAGGTCGGGAGCCAGGCCACGGACGACGGTTTCGACTTCGGGCAATTCGGGCATGAGTTCCTCCAGGATGGGGCGTTCGAACAGGGAGCCGGCGACGGGTACCGCCGAAGCGAGGCGTCGTGGCGAGCCGAATCAGGGTTGGGGCAGGCGCTCGCCCTGAAAAAAGCGATCGTCCACACGGGTCCCCACCCGCTTCAGCCAGGCTTCGGGCGTCCAGGTGCCGTCTCCGCGATAGACCACGAAATGGGCCAGCTTGCCTTGCTGCAGATAGGGCTCATCGTAGCCCAGCAGTTGCGGTGTATGGCGATAGCAGGCCACCAACATGTCGCTCACCGGCAGGCCCAACGCCGCCCAGGTGTCCAGTTCGGCGCGCACGTCGCCGGAAAAGGCGAACAGGTGGCCCCCGCCGGAGCCGACGGCCAGCTTGCCGCCCTCCTTCTGCCAACGACGCACCCAATCGAGCACCTGCTCGCGCCGTTCGCGCCAAATGCCGCAGCGGTCGGCGATGCGGCGGTACACCTCGTCGAGCCGGCCGTGGACCCGAGCGAGCACGGCGGCGTCATACAACCCGTATTCGCCCAGCAGCGGCAGCCGCTCCTCCAGCAAGGCGGCACAGTAGCGGCGATCGTTCAAACCGGCCAGCGGCAGCCAGACTGCCGAACCCATCGCCGTCAGATCGCTGGAGGAAAGTCGGTCCGGGATGCCCTCGTAGAAATCGAAGGGCAGCGTCAGGGCCACCTGAAGGTCCGGGGCGGCCGCGTCCTGGATATAGGCACCCACCTTGCGGCCCTGTGCGCGAAAAAATGCGATCAGCCGTTCCGCCCGCTCGAGCCCGGCGACCCAGGGGACGGGGGCGTCGGTACCGGCCTGGGACCACCACAGGGTCACCGGACCGGAGGCCGGAAGGCGCGCGGCGACGTCCTCCGGCCGGTCCTCGGGTTTGACGATCAGGTTGAACGCTTCACCCGGCCCGCCTGGCAAATCCAGATAGCCATGTTGGGCATAGACTTCCTGATGGGACCAGGTCGCCGACAAGCCTCCTCGCGGGAAAATCGGATCGCGAAAGGCGCCGACGCCCAAGTTGGCCAAGTACCGCGCCATTTTCGTTTGGTTGTCCTCGTTCACATCTTCGTCGCCACCCAATCCACGCTCCTGGACCAGACTGTACCCATCGGCCAGGTACGGCAGCAGAAGCGCCCCTCGCACGCGGGGGATCGACGCATCGGCGGTGATCGGCTTGTCGGCGATCAACTCGACGCGCCCTTCGCGATTGACCAGGACGTGCCTGCCGTGGACCAACCCGTTGCGTTCGGCGTTGAGCATGGAGGCATCCACGAAGTACACCCAGGGCAAGGCTCGAAGCGCTTCGGACTGGGTGGCGCCCGGCGCGGGAGAGTCCGGTGAGGTGGCTTGGCGACCACTCGCGGTCCTCGCGGCGGGCGGGGTCGCCTCGGCGGCAAATCCCATGCACAAGGCGATCATGAAGGTGACGATCACGAGTTCCTCCCCTTTTCCGAGGCTTTGCACGCCGCGGTACGGCGGTGCCGATTATGCCGTTTTCTTGGCCGCCGTGCACGTCAAAAGCGAAAACGCGCCGTCTCGCGGCCATGCCCACGACCCTGAACGGCACCGCGGCTAGAGGCAGCCAAGCGCTGAGCGGTCAGTTGCGCGAAACGTCGAACCCGATGACGCGGTCCTTACCCTGGGCCTTGCCACGGAACAGGTGATCGTCGGCGCAGCGCAACAGCTCTTCGGCCGTGTCCATGTTGCTGCCGTCGTAGGTCGCCACCCCGGCGGTCGCGGTCACCTTGAACGACTCGATCGGCGTGGCGAATTCCAGCTTGCGCACCACGTCCAACAGCTTGCCGGCGATCAACATCGCCTTGTCGTGGGCGGTGAAGCGGAACAGCGCCACGAATTCCTCGCCGCCGAAACGGGCGAAGACATCTTCCTCGCGCAGCACATCGCTGATTTCTCGGGCGAGGGACTTGAGCACCAAATCGCCCGTGAGGTGACCGTAGGTGTCGTTCAGTCGCTTGAAATCGTCGAGATCGAAGAAGACCACCGAAAGCGGTTTCTCGTGGCGCTGGTGATGGGCGAACTCCTTCTTCATGTAATCCATGAAGAAGCGCTTGTTGTAGGCGTTCGTCAAGGGATCGCGCGTGGCCTTGTTGTAGAGCTCCTGCTGGAGATCGTATTCCAGGTCGTCCTTGAGCGAGAACCTGAGGATCACGTTGCCCATGCAGATGCGATCCCCGTCTTCCAGGGTCACCGAAGAAATGCGCTTCCCGTTTACCAGGGTCCCGTTGGTGCTCTCGAGATCGGCGAGCACGGTGGCACCGCTTTCGTCCATGTCGAAGCGCACGTGTTCCCGCGAGATGTTCTCGCAATTGAAATAGATGTCGCACCGGCGCGTTCGCCCCGCGACCATGCCACGCCCCGGTTCCAGTTTGATGACACGGCCCACCGAATCACCCGCCAACACCACGATGTAGGGCAAAGTTCGCGCTTCCGGATTGACGGTTTGCAAATCTAGGGTATCGACACTTTCCTCAGAATCTCTGAGAAAGCGATTCGCGCGTTTGGCCATGGTCCGAAACCACCCCGAGCAGAAAGGAATTACAACGAGATTGTAACGTATGTCGACCGGTTTGAGCGCGAAAGACCCGGCCGTATCTGATAACTCTTGTGAAATCAAGATGGATCAGCGCTAAATTTGCAGTCGAGACATCAACTTCAGATGGCAGTGATAAAAAGCCGGCTGCCGTATTCACCACTAAACATAGCGCACGGGGGTTCCATTCACCGTCCTCACGACGACGCTGGTGTCAGAAATCACACTCGTGATTCGGCGATGTAAGGTCGATCCGCCCGGCACCGAAGGCGCGATGCGGCGGGGGGCGAACTTGCGTCGCCGCCGGTCTGGCCGCATAATGGGAGAAGTTCTCCGATCCCAGCGGTGTCCGGATTCGGAGCGCGATCCATCCTGCGGGAGCGACACGAGGCCCATGACGAAATCCTACTATTACGAACGCGCCGGCGCGCTCAATCGCGAGCTGAAGCAGGCGATTCCCGCCCCGACGCTCAAACGACTGCACGTCAAACGCCCCTGGTACCACTTTTTCGTGGCCGGCCGCCAATTGCTGTTGCTGATCCTGATGCCGATCCTGATCTACCACTTCGGCGATCAGCCCCTGGTCTGGATTCCCGCCGCGGTCCTGCAGGGGTTCGTGGTGTTCTCATTCACGGTCCTGCTGCACGAGGTCGTTCACAAGTGCGTGTTCAACAAGGACAGCTACGACCTGACCCCCAAACTGGGCCTGCTCTACAGCGTCCTGTCCGGCCTGGCCCGATCCCAGTTCCACCGCTGGCACATGGACCACCACTTCCAACTGGGCAGCGACACGGACGATCCCAAACGGGCCCACCTCTCGCCCAAACGCAATGCGCGTTGGTACAAGTTCCTCTACTGCACACCCGCGCTCTACCCGATTTACTTCCGCGCCGCCAAAAAGGCGCAGGCGACCTACGAACCCGAACTTCTCCGGCGCATCGCCTGGGAACGCAAACTCAGCATCGGCTTCCACCTGAGCGTCTTGGGTTGCTTCCTCTACCTGTCGCCCGTTTTTGCGCTGAAGGCCTACGTCCTGCCGGTCTTTTTCGTGTTTCCCGCCGCCTTCACCCTGAATCGCCTGGGCCAACACTACATCATCGACCCCGACGACCCGGCCAAATGGAGCACGCTCATCCAACCGAACCCGGTCTGGAACTTCCTGTTCCTGTGGTCTTCCTACCATTTGGAGCACCATTATTTCCCCGCGGTGCCCTTCTACAATCTCAAGGCGCTGAACCGGGAGCTGGGCGGATTTTTCCGCCAACGCGGCGTCGAACCCTACAGCTACACGCGCTTGCTGAAAGAATGGTTCTGGCACAACCACAAACCACACACCCGCCCGAAAGCCGCGCGGGAAGCCGGAAAAGTCGTGACGGGCGGTACCTATTCGGCCGCTGCGGGCCAAAAAAGAGTTTGACCACTTGAAATAACTCTGCTAATGTCCCTATTTCGTGCCTGCCGCGATTTTTGATGGAGGAATCACCAGCATGGAAGTTTTACTCAGAGAAGCCGTGGTCAAGTTAGGTAATCGCGGAGACGTGGTCAAGGTCGCTCCCGGTTATGCCCGCAATTTCTTGCTGCCCAAGAAATTGGCAGTGGCCGTCACCGAAGGCAACAAGAAGCAGCTCGAAATCGAGAAACGCAACTACGAGAAACGGCTCCTCGAAACCAAGTCCGTGGCCGAAGAAGCCAAGGCCAAACTGGACGAAGTTGAATTGCAAGTAGAAAAGCGCGCCAGCGAAAACGATCAACTCTTCGGCTCGGTCACCGTTCACGAAGTTGCGCGCATGTTGAACGACAAAGGCTTCGAAGTCGAACGTCGCGACATCGAATTGCCCCACATCAAGGAACTGGGCGAATACACCGCCAAAGTTCGTTTGCACTCCGAAGTTACCGCGGAAATCAAGATCACGGTCGTTCCGGTCGCTTGAGATCGAACGAAACCTCAGATACTGGATTGGGATGGCGCGACACACGCTCGTGATGGATACATGATCCATGTCGGCTTTTTTCCCCTGGTTCAGTCAACCTGAAGCACACCTTTTTGGTGTGCTTTTTTTTTGCGCCATGGCAGCCGGGCCCAACTCGGGGTTCGAATAGCGCGACGCACGCCGCGCCTCGCGACCCCCCCACCAGAACGACCCGAGAGGGCTCACTCCATCCGGGTCATCTCTCGCTTTCCGCTGGATTCAAAACGAGTTATTCCAGAACATAGAAAAGGCTCGGCAACTCGTGAGAGAAACCGAGCCTTTAAAGACTGGCGATGCAGCCGAGCCTCGCGGCCCGGCATATGCCTTTATTCGCATTCGGAGGAGCAAGAGTTTTCCATTGTCAAAAACAAAGCCCTTCCGGCGAAAAAAACCGACAAAACTGGTTCAGTCGCGCCAGGGGGTGACCAGCCCTTCGTACAACCGACGCTGGAATTCCGGCAGCGCGAAAGCGCCGCGGTGCAGGGCCGGATTGTAGTACTGGAACTCCAGGCCGGAAGCGGCCACCCGAGCTTCGTCGAAATCGGCCAGGGGATCCAGACCCTTGGTGGCCATCACGAACGACCACAGGCCGCCCGGGTAGCACAAATTTGAGTAGTTATACATATAGGTATGGCTGAAGGCGGTCCGGACGTTGTGGAGAATCGCCTGCTGGGCCTGGGCTTGATAGAACGGCGATTCGCCCTGGGCCACCGCGATCCCGTCCTCGGCCAGCACGCGATGGACATCCTTGTAGAAAGCTTCGCCGAACAGCGGTGTGGCCGGCCCGATCGGATCGGTGCTGTCGATCATGACCACGTCGAACTTCTGGTCGGTCTCGGCCATGAAGCGCACGCCGTCCTCGATGCGCAGATCGAGGCGCGGATCGCCGAGCGAGCAAGAAGTCTGGTGAAAATACTCCTTGCAGACGTCGACCACGTCGCCGTCGATTTCGACCATGGTGCAGTGTTCCACACCCTTGTGTCGCAGGACCTCGCGCGCCGTGCCGCCGTCACCGCCGCCGATGATCAGCACGCGACGGGGATCGGGATGTACGAACATGGGCACGTGGGTGATCATATCGTGATAGACGAACTCGTCGCGCTCGGAGCACATGACCAGGCCGTCGAGAAACAGCATGAGGCCGTGGCCCTTGGTGCGCACCAAATCGACCTGCTGAAAACGGCTGCGTTTGCTGTAGATGGATTCCAACACGCGAAATTTGTTGGCTGCAATGTTTTCGATATTCTCTTCCACCCACATATCCAGGGGAGACTGGGTGTCGTTGGTTTTGACTTCCATGAACCTATCCTCGTAGAAGTGCCGCTCGAGATCGACACTCGCTTGTGTTTTCGAAGCGCCTCATCGATGCGGACGCCGCCGGCCTGCCTGGCCCGCTCCGTATCGAGGAAGCGCCATCTTCGGCTCAGGCCTTGCCGTAGTTGGCGAAGCGCACGTTGAACCCGCAAATGACATTGGTTTTCTCTTGGTTGAGGCGATATCCCGCAGGGCACGGGAACCCGACGCCTTCGTGCTCGAAGAACACGGTGGTGAAGGTCTTGGGATTGAAGATGGAGAGCACCCGCTCGAAGGCCGCTTCCATATCCCCGGAGAAAAGGTGATTGGTTTCGAAGCTGGCATAGCTGCATTCGCGTTGAGGCGTGATGTGAAAGGTGTAGTACTCCTTGTCGCGAATGGCGTTGAGCGAATAGCCCATCGGATCGAAGATGAAATCGTCCACCTGGAATCCCTCGAAGATTCGATCGATTCCGCTCGCCCCGTAAAGTTCGGACTTTGGCACGTCGGGTTGGGAGAACAGTCGGGTCGCACTCTCGTCGATGTCGTGCATCAGGATTTCGAGCGTCATATCGCCCGGGACGGGCTGGCAGTCGGGACCATAGTAGAACACGGTGACGAAGTGGCCGTTTTCCTTGCCGAATCGGCAGTATTCGCCGGGCACGTATTGCCGCAGGCGATCGGCGTCCTCGATAAAGTCGCTCGGTTGATCTTCCGGCGCCAACTCGTTCTTGCGCTCGTAGGTGATGAAGGCGATGTCCTCGGATTGGAAGGTGCGCAGCATCTCTTCCACGGCCGAAACCAGGGAGGTAGTCCCACAGGTAATCATGATCACCCGGTGGTCGTACACGAACAGGCTGGACTCGCTCAACAGATACGCATCGCAATGGGCGTTGGAAAGGGTGGAGAGCACCGTGGCGTTGGCCTTGGCCACCACCAGGTTCCAGTCTATGTCCGGATGCCTTCGCAACGCGGCGGTATCCGGCTTCAGGAATATTTCGACCTTTTTCTCCGAACCTTCAAAAAACAAATCGACTCCTCCCATCTCCCGACCGCGGTCGAGTATCGCTGACGCGTTGAGGAACCCCGAAACGAATGGGCGAAACGGGCCGCGGCGGCCCCGGGACACCGGAAGGCGCAAGCCCTTCCGAGAGTTGATTTTTCAAAAGAATGGTGACGTCGTCGTCGACGCGGTGCCTCGATCTTCGGGGTTCAAGACAATCTGTCTATTATAGGAACCCCGATCCTTTTTTCAATGATAGATCGGACCCGGCCGTCCGCCCCGCTCGACACCGGAAACGATCGCAAGCGACATCTCCTCGAAGTCGCCGGGATACCGGCGTCAATCGAATTCCTGGCCCTTGATCAACGACACCAGATCCTGGATGCTGAGCTTGCTCACGCTTTCCTGTCCCTCCAGCAGGCTCTGCACCAGGTCGCGCTTGCGGGTGTGGATGTTGAGGATCGCTTCCTCGATGGTATTGCTCGCCACCAGTCGATAGACCGTCACGGCCTGGGTCTGCCCGATGCGGTGCGCGCGGTCGGTGGCCTGTTCCTCCACCGCCGGATTCCACCAGGGGTCCATGTGAATCACGTAGTTGGCGTGGGTGAGATTCAGCCCGGTGCCGCCGGCGCGCAGGGACACGAGGAAGATGGGGACCTCGCCCTCCTGGAAGCGCTTGATGATCGCCTGCCGGTGCTTGACCGGTGTCTCGCCGGTCATCATGACGTGCGGGACGTGGATGCGGTTCAATTCGCGTGCGATCAGGGCCAGGAACGAGGTGAACTGGCTGAACACCAACACGCGGTGGGACTCGCTGACCAACTCTTCCACCAACTCGGAAAAGATTTTCAGCTTGGCCGAGTCGCCCTTGTAACGCTCCTCGCAAAGGCCGGGGTGGCAGGCGATCTGGCGCAGGCGCGTGATGGCCGCCAACAACTTGAAGCGGATCTTCTCGTCGACCTCGTCCAACTGGCTGAGGACGCGATTCCGCTCGGATTCGTATTTGGCCCGTTGGGCATCGCCCAGTTCCACCTTGAGAATGATGTCCGAACGTTCGGGTAGATCCTCGAGCACGTTCTGCTTGGTCCGTCGCAGAATGAAGGGGCGGATCAGGCGCCGCAGACTCTCCAGTTTCTGGGGATCGCGCCCCTTCTCGATGGGCGCCACGTAGTTCTTGCGGAACGATTCCCAGGAACCCAGAAGGTCCGGGTTCAGCATGCGGAAGATGCTCCACAATTCGCCCAAATGGTTTTCCAAGGGCGTGCCCGTCAGTGCGAGCGTCCAATCCCGATTGAGCTGGGACACGGCGATCGCCGTCTGCGAAAGCGCGTTTTTGATGAACTGCGCCTCGTCCAGGACCAGCGTCCCCCAGCGCACTTCGTTTAGCTTGTTGATGTCCTTGAGCACCAGGGCGTAGCTGATGATGACCACATCACCGGCCTTCAATCGCGCAAGACTCTTGTTGCGGCGCCCTTCGGCATACAGCAGCGGTCGCAGATCGGGCGCGAACCGCTGGACTTCTTCCTTCCAGTTGAAGCCGACACTTGCCGGCGCCACGACCAAAACCGGGCCCTGCTTGATACGGTCGATCAGGACCGCCAGCGCCTGGACGGTCTTGCCCAAGCCCATGTCATCGGCCAGACAGGCACCGACGCCGAGTTCGGACATGCGTCGCAACCAGCGATACCCCTCGACCTGGTATTTGCGAAGGTCGGCCTTCAAGCGCTTGCTGGGGATGTATTTATCGTCGTTCTTGCCGCGCCACTCACCGATTTTCTCGAGCCATTTGGAATCGCCTTCCCAACTGAGGTTCTCCATTTCGGCCAACACGGCCAGGGCGGCCTTTTTCAGCTTCATCGCCTGGTCTTCCTGGTAGACCGCCATCTTGAGCTGGTTCAGTTGCTGGCGTAGCTGCTGATCGATCTGAATCCATTCGCCTTCGCCGACCGCCACGTACTCGGTACCGGCCAGGTGAAAGTCGTCCTCGGGAAAGTGTTGGATGGAGAAGGTCTTGTCGTCGGCCATCAAGTGGATCTTCAGCCAGGCGTTGGAATCCACCTGCACCCGCAACCCGCTGACCTGTGCGATTTGGTGAATGCGGGGTTCGGTACGCAGCCACTCCAGCCGCCAACTGTCCTGGTCCTTCAACCATTCGATCAACACCAGCGCCCGTTCCAAATCGGCCACCACGATCTCGCCGTTGCGATCCGGTTCCTCTTCGTAGGGAAAGCGATCCAGGAAATCGCGCAACAGGTCGTGCTCCTGTTCAGGCACGCGCTCGATCACCACGTCGCGGCCGGTGGACAGGTATTGACCCGGCGCCCCCGGCACCAGGCGAGCCTCCGCCCCCTCGTAAGCGACGCGAGGACTGATGCTGAAACCCTTGCCCATCTGCAGGTCGAGCAGCAACGTCAAATGCGGATCGATTTTCTGAATGATGCCCGCCAAATCTTCGGGTAGCGTCAAATCGAAGTAGGCCTGTAGCCGTTCCAGGCGGGCGATGTTGTCCAACAGCTCGGGTCGCTTCATCACCGGCTTGAACTGGTGCACTTCCAGCAGGATCGCACGCCGCAGCTTGTCCACCTGACACACGAGGAGCTCGCCGTTGTTGACGTCGAGGCCCAAAAGGCCGCCGTCCACCTCGAAGTAGCGGATATCGGGCGGCGTTTCCGGACCGTGCGACACCACGAGGCGGTATTCGTCCTCGCCGGAAACCAACTCCAGGTTGATTTGTGCGGTCTTGACCCGAATGGACCGATCCTCGATGCCGACCCGCGGATGGCCCAGCAACGACAGCCAAAAACCCCAGTTGTAACGCTGATGGGGTTCGTAATTGGAGTAGAAAAACACCTGCCGAAACGTGCGGATATAGTCGAGCAGGTTTTGATCGGAAGGGTCGCCCTGGGTGAATTTGTAGGAATCGTTGGCGGTGAAACGGCGTCCGGAACCAAAGGTCCCCTCGCGAATGAACTTGCGGATCTTGACCACCGGCTCCAAAGAGGTCGCACTTTCCTCGAGGTCGACGGTCAGTCGAAACTGGGCGTTTTCGAAAGCCGGCAAATTGAGGTGTTTATCCAAGAAATCCAGGGTGTTCTGCTTCTTGCCCTTGAGCAGATGATCGTCCACCAGGCGCGCCGCGAGCCCGCAGATATGCTGGCAGACCGAACCGCGCCGTGCGTTTTCGCAACTGCAGTAGGCGCCCGTAATGTTGTAGACCTTGTCATCGAAATCGAAGCGCAAGTCCAATTGACCGCTGTCCTCGGTACGGAGCTTGGCGTTGATTTGTTCGCCACGGTCTTCGATCTTGTAATGACTGAGGTAGATGCGACCTCGAAGGTATAGGGTTTCGGGCACAACTTTGAGAAACTCGGAGAGTGCATTGACCCGGTTTTCCAACATGTAAATCCGTCACTTGTTCGAGCGTATAAAGGCGGAACATCCACAAAAAGCGGAGGACTGCTCCACAAAACCACACGGCAAAAGAATGAACGACGTCCCGAAAACCCACGGCACTTCCGAATCCGACTCGAGCAACGAGCATTCCGAAACCAAACCTCGACGTTTGTGCCGCAACGATTCGGTGCATTTCCGTCTTCATCCGATGGATTCAGGACCGAAAACACGAACCCGTTTGTCAATTCACTGCCGATGTCTGATTGCAGCGACCCGATCGCCCATCCAGGAGCGAACTGCCACGAAAATCACGATAACCGGGACCTAATATTGGCGCGTGATCTGGACCATTATAACTATTGTCCCGAAACATCCATAGGTTTTTCACGGAGGCCAGGACCAAACCGCTGCCAAGATGCGTCATCCGCGCCGTTCTTCGACGGTCGAGCCCGGAAGCAAGATGCACAGTTTCAAAACGTTACCCCAATGATCAGGCATCGCGGCCCAGGTGTGCGAAGGCCCCAGAAACAGACCGAATCGCGGCGGGAACCACCACATTTCGATCACCGGTACGACTGCCGGTCATGTCTGAGAACACCTAGCGTTAGTGACATCCGATGCACATGACATAGTATGGTTCTTTAAAAAAATCAGGCGAAGAGTTCTATTCTACTAGATTTCGGACCAAATTCCCAACGCGCAGGCATCGGAAAAGACGAAGAGTCGATGTTCGCTCGATTCACTCGACCCCGTTTCGAACCGTCGTCCGGGCTCAAACCGGAAGCTTGCCTGCAAAATCCTCCGACCCTGCTCCCCAGGGCCTGTGCGAACTCTCTTGAAACGAAGTTGCTCGAAGTGCCCGAATGCCGAGAGATTCGTCGTGCCCGGTAGGTTCAGCCGCCGGCTGAACTTGCCGAAGCGATCCATGATCAGAGTTCCCGCATGTTTTGAGGATCGGACCGGCAGTAGGTTGGGCCGCTGGCCCGACAGTTCGAAGCGGCCCAGGCTTCGCAAGATCAAGTGGTAAAAGAGCGGAGCAAATAAGTCGGGCCTCCAGATCTCTCATTGATCGAATTCGATCTTTGCTCAGTCGCTTCGATTGGTGGAGTAGGGCCGGTAAGGCAAGCTGCTCCACCTACAGGCTTTACCGTCCCTCTCACGATGTGGGGACTTTGAACTTTACGACTTCGAGTTGGGGTTGCGAGGGAGATTTTGTGCTCCGCTCTTTGGCGCAATTGATTGTAGTTGCTAGGATTGCTTCGATTGGTGGAGCAAGCTGCTCCACCTACAGGCTTTACCGTCCCTCTCAAGATGCGGGGTCTTCAGACTATGCGGCTTCGTTGGCGGGAGGCCTGGGGATTGATCGGCTTCGCTCTTTGGCGTAACGGATTGCTGAAAAATGGGTTGCTTCGAAATGTCGGCCCAGCGGGCCAACCTACAGCCATGACACCTTCCTCGCAAATGCGGGTACTTTCGCACGAATCGCTTCGATGAGTTACCCACTTGAAACCCAGTGGCCGGCGTGCCGGTGGCCTGTGCGGCGATTCGGGGGTGAAAAAACCGGAGAACGCCTCCGGCCCCGCGGAGAGGTGACCCGTTCGCGCGTATAATACAGGGACAACGTCCATTTCCCCAACCAATGCCGCCGACTCGTCCCTCCTGGCGGCACGAGGCTTCGCGAATCATGACTCCCAAGGCGCCTTCGGCGAATCCCAAAGCCAAATCGGCGACGACCGTGCCCGAAATCGAGGGCTGGACCATCGAATGGGACACCCATTGCATGGTGCGCGGGTCCATGACGCGGCGCCTCGAGCCCAAAACCATGCGTTTGCTCCAGTACCTGATCGAGCGTGCCGGGGAGACGATCTCGAAGGACGAATTGATTGACGCGGTCTGGGAAGGAACCCACGTGGAGGACAACGCCATCAGCCGTGCCGTTTCGCAGGTGCGCAAGGCATTCGACGACTCCTCCCGCAATTCGCGGGTCATCGCCACGATCCCCAAACGCGGTTATCGCCTGATCGCGCCCATTACCTGGCCGATGCCCGCCGCGGCGCCCCGGCAAACGCGCCTGAGCCTGGTCACCGAACCCGCCGCGCCCCATGGCCCGGGGGCAACCACGGACCCAGTACCCGCAGAGGCTTCGGACTCGGCGGTGACGGCCCCGGACACCGCTCCCCCGCCCGACACCGACGATGTCGCATCCAGTCCGCATCCCGTGCGGATCTACAAACCGAGACCGGTCCCCACCCGGGAAATGCTCCCCACCCTCGTCGTCCGCATCCTGTTCTTGACGGTACTGGCTTCGCTTCTGATCCTCGCCTTTTGGTCCGGACGACGCAGCGCGGAGCCGTCCCCCGTCGCCGAGACACAGGCGCCTCTGCCAGGACAGCCCTTGACCAGCCTGCCCGGCCTCGAAACCGATCCCGCCATCAGCCCGGATGGACAGCGCATCGCCTTCCGCCACCAGCCCCTGGGCGAAACACGCGGCCAACTCTACGTGCGCCAAATTCGGGAGGAGGGGCTGTTACAGCTCACCCACGAGACGGCGGATCATCGCAACCCGGCCTGGTCGCCGGATGGCCAAACCCTTTACTTCCTGAGATCCGACGATACCGGAAGGCAGCTTTGCCGCGTTTCGGCGCTCGGCGGCCAGGTCAGGGTCGTGCGCAAACTGAGTCGGGGCCCCCAGGGACTGGTCCTGCACCCCGACGGCAAACGGGCGATCTTTTCCCAGGTTCCCGAAAATTCGAGTGGCTCCGGCTCCCCGCCCGCCCTGCACCTGCTCGACCTGGAAGACCAAAGCCTGCGCGTGCTGACCAGGCCGCCGGCAACCGGTACCGGCGACCAGCGACCGGCGATCTCACACGACGGCCGCAAACTGGCGTTCATCCGCAAAACGATCGCCGAGCACCAGGACCTCCATCTGATGAATCTGGAAGACGGACCCTCCGCTCCACCGCGGCGTCTGACCCACGACGCCTCCTTCCTGGCCGGAATCAGTTGGGCCCCCGATGACAGCGCCATTCTCTTCTCTTCCAACCGGACCGGTCTCTTCGGGCTGTGGCGGCTCGATCTCGACGCGGAGAAACCCCGCTTTCTGCCAGGGCTGACCAGTTACGATCCGGGCATGCCGATCATCCGACCCGAGGGCAGGGGCCTGGTCTATGAAGAATGGTTCTTCGACACCAACCTTTGGCGAGCGAACCTGGAGGAGGCCGTTTCCGGCGAGCCCGGCGGCTCCCCGATCCGACAGGTCTCCACCCATTGGGAGTATTTTCCCCGCCACGCACCGGACGGTCGCCATGTCGCCTTCGTGACCAACCGCTCCGGTTCTCCCGAAATTTGGTTGGCACCCGCGGACGACACCACCTCCTGGCGCTTTTCCCAAGTGAAACCCGCAATCGCCGATGCTCCCTCTTGGTCGCCGGATGGTTCTCGCCTGGCCTTCGAGGTACGCGATCGAGCGGGTTCACGCATCCAAATCGGCGCACGCGACGGCAGTGATTTCCGATTCGTCACGCCCGCCGATTCCCGCGCCCGCTTCCCCGTTTGGCGCGACGGCGACCGGCTCGTTTTTACATCGGATCGAAGCGGCTCGTGGGAACTGTGGCAGACGTCCGCGAACGGCGGACCCGAAACTCCCGCCGAACGCCTGACCGAACACGGCGGCTGGATCGCCGCCTTCCATCCCGACGGCGATCGCCTGATCTACACGCGATTCGGGGAAACCGGCTGGTGGCAACGAGATTTCGCAACCGGTGCCGAAGTCCCGCTGGCACTCGATGACGCGCTCGATCTGGGCGCGATCTCTCCGGGGAATTGGCAGGTGCGCGGGCGCAACCTGTATTTCGTGAAGCGGACCCAGCCCAGTGGCTACGCGCTGATGGTCTGGCACCTCGACGACCATCGACTCCGAACCCTCTGCCCCTTACCGCACACCTTCGGACTGGGACCCGCCGCCTTTTCGATCGGACCCACCGAAAGAGAGTTGTGGTTCGTAAACGTGGATCGCCTGGAAAGCGATCTGTGGTACGTGGACGATTACGAACTCAAAGATTCGCGGAAGTAGCCGCCCAACGGAAGGATTCCATGCCGCCCGCACATCGCGAAACGGGGTATATCTCGGATTTTTCCTTCGTTCGGAGTTCGCCGCGTCGACATCCTGAACCGCATCACGAGAGATTTTTCACAATCAGGGACCGCGAAGCATGTGGTCCGCATAAATCATCCATGCCCCTAATTTACTCACTTTGTTCACGTTACGATCCGGTACCGGTCCAGAAAGGGGTGGATCGCAACCGCCGAATTGGTTCGCCTTAGTGGGCACGGTACCGGATCGCAGCAACGTTTCCTCTACAAAGCTTTTATCGCCAGGTAATTAGCTAACCCCTGACATCTGGCTTCCGAAACCAGTTTGCATTGGAATCTCGGCCAATCCAGAGGTACCATTTCAAAAATGCCCCGATTCCGAAGGGGCAAGCGTCGAGTCTTTTCGCGAGAATTCACAGAAGGGAACCTTCCCCGACACGGTCAATCCTGTTCGTTCCGGTTAATTTTGTTAAGATAGAAGGATTATCCCTGTTCTATCGGCATCTCGAATCGGGCACGGATCCCAGGATCCGGCAGCCCTCAGCCATTAACAGCCCCGCGAAACCAGGGACCAAGGGTGCTATATGCAGTGGAGTGACATCTCGGAGATCTACAAAGATCTCGAACACGAAAAAATCATCATGTTCTACAAAGGGCCCGTCCCCCAGGAAACGTTGGTGGACATGGGTTCCTTCCTCAAGAGCATGCTCTATGGCAATCCAAGGATCAAAACCATATTTGCCATCTTCGTGGAGATGGCCCACAACATTCTCAATCACTCGGGCGAGCGCGAGATGATTGATCTTGCGGGCAACGACATTGGGGTTGGGCTGATCATTCTTAGAGAACTCCCCGACCATTTTGTTTTAAAATCCTGCAATCCATTGCGCCGTGAGGCGGCCGACCCCCTGGCCGAGAGGCTGGCACATTTGAGATCGATGTCGAAAGACGAGCTGAAACGACTCTATGTCAGTCTGCGCAAAACTGGTGAAAATCGCACCCAAAAGGGTGCGGGCCTCGGTTTGGTGGAGATCGCCAAGCGACCCGATACCCAATTGGATTTTGCGATTCAACCCTTCAACCATCAATTTGATTTATTCAGTCTCACGGCCACCATTTCCAAGGGAGGGTAAGATTGCAAAAATTAGAACTCGCCAAGACGGTTGACACCCCTCAGGTCAGCTTCGACCCCACGAACGGCCAGTTTCATGTCGAAGGCGAATCCTATCCCGAGAATGCACTCGACTTTTACGGCCCGGTTTTCGAATCCCTCAACCAATACATCGAAATGACCAACGGTCCGATCACGGCACACTTCAAACTCTCTTACTTCAATTCGAGCTCTTCTAAATGCCTCCTAGATATTTTCGATATTCTGGAAGCGTTTCACAGCGTCGGTGGCAAAGTCACGGTGAATTGGTACTACCAGGTAGAAGATGAAGATATCAAGGAAAGCGGAGAAGATTTTGCCGACGACCTCAGCTTGAATTTCAGTCTCGTTTCCTTCGAATAAACCACCTCACCTTCAAACTCCCGACCTCGCAATCACCTCGGCGGCCATGAAATTCAACGATAACATCTTCAATTCGGAACTCGCGACCCAGCGTCGGGCAGAGGCGGTCATCGCCAATCCTCCCGACACGTTCGATACCCTATTGAAGGAATACATCGCGCTTACCGGGCAATACGCAAAGCTTCTCAAACAGGCGATCAAGCTCACCTCGGTCGGAGACGGGGCCCAACGCAAACTGATGCGCATCCGCAACGACCTCCAGGAACGCAATATCCGCATTCAGGCCCAGAAAGCGAAACTGGAGCAGCTCAACCAAAAGTTGGAAAACGCCAGCGTCACCGATCCGCTGACCGGGCTCCACAATCGGCGTTACTTCCTCAGCTTCATCGAGGGGGAATTCAAGACCATCCTCACCACCCCCGCTCCCGAAATCGACTTCGGGCCGAGCCTGCTTTTCCTGCTCATCGACATCGACCACTTCAAGGTCATCAACGACACCTGGGGTCATGCCTCCGGCGACAAGGTCCTGGTTCAATTCTGCGATCTGATTCGCAATGCGAGCCGGAAAATCGACACGTTGGTACGCTGGGGCGGCGAAGAGTTCCTGATGGTCTGTCGCGAAGCGGATCGAGGCTACGGCGCCACCCTCGCGGAGCGACTGCGCCAGGGCGTGGCCGATCACCGATTCGACATCGGTACGGACGAGCCGATTACCTGCACCTGTTCGATCGGGTTCGCCTACTTTCCATTCATCGCCTCCTTCCCCACCCACATGGGTTGGTCCCAAGTCCTCGATCTCGCCGACCAAGCGCTATATGCGGCAAAGAACTCAGGACGCAACGCCTGGGTCGGCGTCAACACGGTCGAACCGGACCACACCCGTCAAAACCCTCCCCCCTCGTTTCACGGACTGCGGGAGTTGGTCGCGTCCGATTGGGTCGCTCTCTCCAGTTCCCTCGGCGATCTCAACGACGTCCGACTCTGACGGATCAGACTCCAAAGGTAGTGGCCATGGCGAAAACCAACAGCAAGTACACCGATATCTTTCGCAATGAGTCGGCCACGGTAGATCGCGCCTCTCAGTTTCTTCAGTCGAACTTCAATGAACTGGATTCGGCCCGGGATGAGTTCCGCCACCTGCTCGAGTGCTATCAAAAGCTACTCACCTACACGGCCAAGATCACCCGGCTCGGCGATTCGAATCAGCGCAAGCTCCACAACGCGATTCAACAGATCCAGGCCCAGAAAGAGGAGTTGCGCGACCGCAAGGAACTCCTGAAACGACTGAACAAAGCCAAGGACGAGATCTTGGGCATCGTGGCCCACGACCTGCGCACTCCCGTCAACACGGCGCTGGGTTACAGCGAAATCCTGCTGGACGAGTACGGCGTCACCCTGGGTGAGGACGGCACCCATTTGATTCACAAAATCAAATCGAGCTGCCATCAAATGACGGTCTTGATCGGCGATCTCCTGGAAATCGCCAAGTTGGAATCGGAAGATTTCAATCTCAACCTGGAACGGACCGACATTCGCGAACAGCTCATTTTCCACGTGGAAGAGAACCGCGACCGGGCCGACGGCAAAAAACACCGTTTGTGCCTGAAGGTACCCGATCACCCGGTCTGGGTCCCGCTGAACAAGGAGCGCTTCCAGCAAATCTGTCAAAACCTGATTTCGAATGCGATCAAGTTCACCGAGGAAGGTGGCAGCATCGACGTGGTGCTGTCCTGCAAGGAGCAGCACGTCCTCCTGAGCATTCGCGACACCGGAATCGGGATACCCGCGGACCACCTGCCGCACCTCTTCAAGAAGTTCACCCGCGCCAGTCGATTGGGTACGCGAGGAGAGGCGTCGATCGGGCTCGGAATGAATATCATTCACAATCTAGTCGAGCTCCACGGCGGGCGGATCTGGGTGGAGTCGACGGTCGGCGTGGGCACCAACTTCTTCATCGAGTTGCCCTACTGCCAAAACACGTAAGATTCGGGTCGACGGTACCCCAAACATAAAAAAGCCGGGTGCGGAATCCGCTACCCGGTGAAAAATTGACCAAAACAAGAGATGGTGGGTTTTGGTCATTCAGTTGTGCCTAGTTCCATGCCGGTAGCATGGGCATAGGGGCCTCCGGTGATCGTGCAAAACCGGGGCCTATATCTAATTTGTGTCTTTCGAGCGGATTTCGCAAACACTTCGGCCAAAAGTAAAGCGTGAATCAATTTCCCAGCCGCATCATCATTTCGCTGAAGCTCGCTTCAATAGTCTCGAAACCAAGCATTTAAGCGCCGCTCTCGACCAAATCCCCGACCAGGAAACATTTACAAGATTCTCACATTCCCGGGCCAGTGGGTTCCAAGCTCGTTTTCGAAGAAGAATCCGTTCGCCGTCCGCCGACCGGTGCCCCTCCAGCAAGGGAAAGATCGTAACCGCCAAGTTGGTTCGACTGGATGGGCACCGGACCAACTCTAGCCCGTGGTATCCAGAACGGAGAGCGTCGGCGAATCCGAGGTCGCCGCGACATTCCCACCATCCGTGCCTTCGGCGGATTGTCCTTCGGCGACGAAGACCTCGAAACGTTCCCGAATGGCTTTGTAGGTGTCGATGGAAATCTGCGCCAGACCACCCAGTTCTTCCTCCGCCTGTCGGAACCCCTCGTCGATGAAGCCTTGGAAACGTTCGGCGAAGGCCGCTCGGTCCTCGCTTCCGTCGAAGAAGGAAACGGCGAACGAGAAGATCCGTTCGGACGTGTTCTCCACGTTCAAATAACCGTCCAGGAGCTCCTGAGCCTGCTGCTGGATATCGGCGGGCACGCCGCCCTCGCCAACGCCGAATGCCTGTCTCAGTTCTTCCAGGTTGGGCGCCGAACCGCCTTCCGCGGCAATCGAGAAGCCGCTTTGGCCACCGAGTGAGCCCCGGATCAGGCTGAGCAGCGGTTCCAATTCGTTGGCGAGTTCGCCAAACAGGTTCAAAGCGCCCGAAGAGAGCGCCGATGCGCCCTGAAGATTTTGGGATTCGGGGCTGAGCTCGACCGTATCTTTCAAAGATTCGTTCAAAGAGGACTCGAGATCTTGCCGGATCGAGCCTTCGCCATCCTTGGCTCTTTGAATCGTGTCGCGCAATCGTTTATCGACAGAGTTCAAAATGTTGGTGGCTTTGGTTGCACCTAGTTCCATGAAACCCTCCTTGGTTTCCGAAGCGGCCACCGTGGACCGCGCCTGAATGTCAAAGCGACGATGCGATGTGCGGGCACATGCGACGTACATGGTTCAACCATCTAATCGGCCGTGCGCCCGGCGGTCTTGAAGCCGGATCGACACGCCGACCGCGGCGGCCGACGAGGGAACGGAGAAAAGGCTGGTCCCGGACATCCGTGGCACGACGATCGGCGCCATGCAACCCCTAGCGACCGGGAAACCGGGGACCCCGCGAGATCGACGCATCGGTCTGGTATAGTGATCGTTGTCGATCGAGCCCCCACAGGTTCACCATGGGCCGCGTGCCCTGACCCGGTCCACGCCACAACGATTCGGTGCCGATCCGGTTCGCCGGTGAACGGAACCTCTTCGATCGACCAGCCATGTTTTTTCGCGAGGAGTCACCCGCATGAAAATCATTCACACCATGATCCGCGTCAAGGATATGGACGCATCGATCCGCTTCTACACCGAGATACTCGGCATGAAACTGTTTTCCAAAGACGACTATCCCGGCGGCGAATTCTCCCTTGCTTTCGTCGGCTACGGCGATCACCCCGACGACGGCTCCATCGAGCTCACCTACAACTGGGGCAAATCCGACTACGACCTGGGCGATGCGTTCGGCCATATCGCACTCGGCGTCCAGGACATCTACGGCACCTGCGACACCATCAAAAACAAAGGTGGCGAAGTCGTGCGCGAACCGGGTCCCATGAAACACGGGACCACGGTCATCGCATTCGTCAAGGATCCCAACGGCTACATGATCGAGCTCATTCAGCGTTGAGCGAACCGACATAGGCCAGGACGGCTTCCACGTGCCCCTTGACCCGCACTTTGCGCCATTCCCGAATCAAGGTTCCTTCACCGTCGATGACGAAGGTGCTGCGCTCGATGCCCAGCACCTTCCGCCCGTACATGTTCTTTTCCTTGATGACATCGAAGATGCCGCACAGGTTTTCGTCGGGATCGGAAAGCAAGGGAAAGGGCAGTTCCTGCTTGGCCACGAAATTGTCGTGCGACTTGACCGAATCGCGCGACACGCCCAGGATTTCGACATTCAGCTCGCGAAACGCATCGTAGTTGTCGCGAAATTCCTGCGCTTCGGTGGTACAGCCCTTGGTGTTGTCCTTGGGATAGAAATAGAGCACGACGGTTTTTCCGCGCAGGGAAGACAGCGCGATGGTCGTACCGCCATTGGCGGCAGATTCGAATTCAGGAACCATTTCACCTACGGCTACCATGGGTTTCCTCCGCTTTGGTGGATGGGCGCCGCCCATCGGAGACGTTCGGTGCGACAAAGTACACCAACGCGGCGCCTGGGACCGGCTTGTCACCGGCACTGTATTCTGCCACGGCGGCCCGGGAGGAACAACGTTCGTCCAAGTTTTCACCGGCAGAAGTATGGACACGACACCGACAACCTCAATCGGGCTCTGGACTTCGACCCATCAGCCGCGGGCTCCCCAACAACAGGGGCAGAAACCAGAGATCGCCCAGGAAGGCGAACACCATGCCGACGCCCAGCAACAGGCCAAACGCCCGCGTCGGGCCGAACGAAGACGTCATCAGCACGGCGAATCCCAGCGTCAGTACCAGGGTCGTGAGGAAAACCGCCCGCGCATCTTTTTCCAAGGTCCGGCGCCAGCGAAGTTCGAACGCCTCGGAGTCGTTGCGGTAAAAGGTGTTCAGAAGATGTACGGTGTCGTCCACGGCGATCCCGAAGGCGATCGAGAACACCATGACCGTGGAAATGCTCGTCTTGATTTCGAAAAGGAACATGGCCAGCGCCACGCAGCCCAACGGGAACAAGTTGGGGATCATCAATGTCCAGGGTCGGGCCTTGCGCCCAAACAAAAGGAGCAGCAGCAACACGACCGCCGCGACGGTCAGGGACAGACTGGTGCTCAAGGATCGAAGCAGATAATGCTGAATCTCGATGATCCGGGCCAGCGGTCCGGTGATCAGGGAGTCGGGCGGCGACAACCGTTTCAGCTCGGACGCCAAGGCTCCGTACCGCTCGCGGTCCAACGAGTTCACCAGCAGTTGCAACCGGTAATGGGAGCCCTGAACGAACCGCGTGAACAGTTCCGGGCGTGTATCGCGCAGGTGTTCGGCCAGCGCCCGGCGATCTTCCGCCTCGAGATCCGTGACCAACATGCCTTCCGCCCGTAGCGGTGCATTGAGAAACTGATTGAAGCTGAGCACGTGATGCACGTCCTCGAGCCCGACCAGGCGCGTTTCCAACTCGGTGAGCCGCTCCTGCCGTTCGAGAAACGCGGTCATGACGACGGCCCCGTCCTCGTCCTTGTCCTCATCGCCGGCGACGACTTCAGGCAAGGGCACCAACAATTCCAGATGGCTGGCGCCGGTGACGTTTTCCTGGAGGAACCGTGTCTGGACCCGAATCGGGTGATCGGGACTGAAGTAGTTGAGCCCGTTCGACTCGGTCGGGTTGCGGACCAATACCCAGCCACCCAGTCCGATCACCGCCACCGGAATCCAAAGAAACCAGCGCGAAGCGATCAGTCCCTGGTACCAAGAGAGATTCTGTAAATTGCGCAGCGGCGAAAGCGACGGCGGCCGCACGGCCAACCCCAGCAGTTTGGAGAGGCCCAAATGGGTGACGTGGGCCCAGAAAAAGATGATCCAAATGCCGATCGCCATGTAACCGCCCATGGCGGAAATCGGTGCCACCGAAGAAGTCATCAGGGAACCGAACCCCAGCGAGGTGGTCAGGGAAACCAGGAAATTGGGCCACCACTTGTCGCGTAGCCCACCCTCGATCGATTTTTTGAGGCCGATGCTCACCAGCACGTGGACCTGCATGGCCAGGGAGAGGACGAACACCAACGCCGGAATCAGGGTCGTCACCAGGTTCATCGAAGAACCGGCCTGGGCCATGATGCCGGTCGTACAGGCCAGCGAACTGCCGATCGACAACCCACTCACGACAAGCACCTTCCAATCGCGGAACAGAAAACCCAACAGCACCAAGGCCCACAGAATCAAGATCGGGAAAAAGACTTCCTTCACTTCCATCGAACTGCGGTTGAGCGCTTCGTTGACCACCGGCTCGCCAGCGACGACCGCGCGACGCGCCAATCCGTCGCGCTCGGCTTCGCGTGCGGCGCGTTGAAAGGTCGTGACGACCCGACCCTGCGCGAGTCCCGGCTCGATTTGGAACAGGGCGGTGTAAATCCCGCGACTGGGTTGAAAGAACGGAAAGGGAACGAACTCCGGGTCCAATTCCTGATCGCCGCTGGGTAACCTGGCCATCGAGAACCAATCGGCGACCCCAGGGGTTTCCGCCATCGTGCCGAACCAGGTTTCGGCACGCCCGGTAAGCGCCTCGTCCGGGTCGGCACCCAGATCCAAGGCCACCAGAAAAAAATCCGTGTGCCCGAACAGCCGTTGAAAGATTTCGTGTTCGCGCGGCTGGTCGCCGTGATGTACCGCAAATCGCTCGATCCGGTTGTCGAATGGCAACGTGGCGCCGAGGAACCCCAGCCAGCCGGTCAATCCCAGTTGGACGACCAAAACCAGCAGCGCGCGAACATCGATCGCCGGGCGACTCATCACGAAGGATCACCGTCCCACGCGGTCATCGGCACGGAGCGCGTGTGCGTCGTGGCATTCGGCCTGGTCGCGAAGGGCCGGTACCGGTCACATCTCGGCACTTTCCACCCGGTTACGCCCCAACTTTTTGGCCCGGTAGAGCGCGCGATCTGCGCAGGCGAAGTAGTGGGTGATATTCTTTTCCATGCTGATCAGACTGACGACGCCGATGCTGCAGGTCACATTGAACAACCGCGCGTCTTCGGCGTGGAACATCTCTTCCTGAATGCGGATGCGCAGTCGGTCGGCGAAGGTCATGCCGCCTTCCTGCGAAGTCTCGGGCAGGGCGATGCACAGTTCCTCGCCCCCATAACGACCGGCGAAATCCGAGGTCCGCATCTGTTTTTCGATCAGAACGCCGACCCGCTCGAGAACCCGATCGCCCGTTCCGTGACCGTACGTATCGTTGATGTTCTTGAAATGATCCAGGTCCATCAACAACAGGCAGGTCGACCGTTTGTAGCGGGCCGCACGCTTGAACTCTTCCTGAAAGCGCTCCATGAAGTAGCGGCGGTTGTACAGGCCCGTCAAGGCGTCGATACGAGCCAAGCGCTCCAGGTCGTGCATCATCTTCTTGATGGCGGTGATATCCCGCTGAATAAAAATGAAACCCTCGAACCGGCCCGTCTGGTCTTTCACCGAGTTGAGATCCAAAAAGGCGTCGTACAGATCGCCGGACTTTTTTCGCAGGGTCACATCCCCCTGCCAGGAACCGGTTTCCCGCGCGATTTCTTTCATTTTCGCCAGGACAACCGGCGAATGATCGAAGTTGAAGAAGTCGTCCGCCATTCGATCGAAGACCTCGTCCGCATTGAAGCCGGTCAAATCGGAAAAGGCCGGATTCACATAGTAAACGGTATTGCGACGGTCGGTGATCATCACCGACTCGCCCGTGGCTTCGATCGAGAGGTAGATGCTGCGCAGGGTTCGCTCGTTCTCGCTCAGGATTCGTTCGGTTTCCTTGTGGTAGGCGATCTCCTTCTGAAGCTCGGCTTCCACGCGGCGCACCCGCTCTTGCTGCCTTTCGACCAAAATCTGTTTGCGACACAGGTCGCACAATAGCGCGATCTTGGCGCGCACCACGGGCGGGTGATTGAGGGTCGCCTCCAATCCTTCCGGCAACGATTCGAGGGCCAGCAGGTCTTCGACCTGGGACACGAGCAGCACGGAATGAGGCAAGGGACTTTTGGCGAAATATTCGATCCAGCCGGCAAACTCCTGACAAGAAACGAGATCGACCACAGCCACCACAGCGGTCTCGCTGTTGCGAACCGCCTGGACGAAGGAATCGCGGGTAAAGGAAAAAAGCAACTCGGTTTCCAACGGACCAAGGAGATCGCGCCATGCATCGATGGCCGATTCTTGGGGACAAAAAATGGAAATCGTAACCCTTGGCCTACTGGTTTCGCCCATTGTATTTTCCGCTAAAGCTGATATTACTTGGCCATTCTAGCAGCCAAATCCACACGAAGGTATTGCTGTTCGTTAAAATCTAGTCTTTCAAACAAAACTTTTCAGCAAGTTCTGCATTTCTGTTCAAAAAAGTTCTTTAAAGTTATCCGTCAAATCCCTGAGTTCACTCAGGATTGGTCCTATCGCCGGGTGTGGCGAAATGAGCTCGTTGGGCCCCGTTGCGCCATGCCGCGTACTGGTCCGGACACTGGGCGCGCCACCGCAGCAGATGGTCGGCCAGGGTGACCAGCACCATCGCTTCGCCGATCGGGACGAATCGCGGAAGCAGACAGGGATCGTGACGCCCGCGGGTGGAGATGGAGACGGCGTGACCCGCTCGGTCGATCGTATCCTGCGGTTTGGAAAGCGAGCTGGTGGGTTTGACGGCCACGCGCAGGACGATCGGCAGCCCACTGGAGATTCCACCCAGCATGCCGCCATGCCGATTGCCGACTGTCGTCACCTGACCGTCCTGCATGGTGAAACGATCGTTATTCTCGGATCCACGGGCCTGCGCGACATCGAACCCGGCACCGTATTCAAAGGCCGTAACCGCGGGAATCGACATCAGGCCGTGGGCCAGATCGGCCTTCAATTTACCGAAAACCGGCTCACCCAACCCGGGCGGTACGTGCTTGGCCACGATCGCGGCGACCCCGCCGATCGAGTCCTGAGCCTTGCGCATGCGATCGATGAGTTCGATCATGGCCTGGGCCGCGGTTTCATCGGGGCAGCGCGCGATATTGGCTTCGACCGCGGACTGGGTCACGGCCAACGGATCGGGAATCGAGGCGGTGACGTCACCGACCTGGGTGACGAAGCCGATCACCTCGATGCCGTATCCCGCCAGCAGTTTTCGCGCGACGGCACCGGCGGCGACACGGGCCACCGTTTCGCGCGCCGAGGCGCGACCGCCGCCGCGGTAGTCGCGAAAGCCGTATTTGGCGTCATAGGTGTAATCCGCGTGACCGGGCCGATATTTTTCCATGATGTCGCCGTAATCTCGGGACCGTTGGTCGGTGTTCTCCACGATGATGGCGATGGCGGTACCGGTCGTTTTCCCTTCGAAGACGCCTGATAGGATTCGCGCCGTATCGGGCTCGCGACGTTGGGTGGTGATTTTGGATTGACCGGGCCGACGCCGATCCAGGTCGGGTTGAATATCCGACTCGGACAACGCGACTCCGGGCGGGCAGCCGTCGATGATGACCAAGTTCGCTGGTCCATGGCTTTCACCCGCGGTGGTGATTCTAAATTGCTGGCCAAAACTGTTTCCCGTCATGGCCGCCATTCTAAGGGGTCGGGATGAGAGAGTAAAGCAAATTGAATTCAGGCGGAGCGAGGCCGACACGCACGCTTCGCGTTACAATATTTAATAGATGGCCCCTCCAGAAACCGATACTTCTTCCATGGCCGAGGTGGGCTGGCTGGTTGGGCACGATATCGGGGATACATCCCCAGCGAGACGAGGACCCGCCGCCATGCACGACTTTTCTTTCCATCCCGCGGTCCAGCATTGGTTCAGCCATCGGTTTCAAACACCCACCCAACCCCAGGAACGCGGCTGGCCCGCCATTCAATCGGGCGCCAACACACTGATCGCGGCACCCACGGGATCGGGCAAGACACTGGCCGCCTTCCTCGCCTCGCTCGATCGGCTGTTCCGTCAGGCGGTGGCCGGCGAGTTGACCGACGCCACCAAAGTCGTCTACATTTCTCCGCTTCGCGCCCTGAGCAACGACATCCACAAGAACCTGGCCGAACCACTCGCCGGCATCGCCGAATCCATGGAGAAGCTGGGCTACGGCAACCCGCAGGTGCGCACCGCCATCCGTACCGGCGACACCACCGCCAACCAACGCCAGGCCATCCTGCGCCGGCCACCACACATCCTGGTGACCACGCCCGAATCGCTGTACCTGTTGCTGACGTCGCGATTGGGCCGCGTGGTCCTGAGCACGGTCGAAACGGTCATCGTCGACGAAATCCACGCTCTGGCCGACAACCGGCGCGGCACCCATCTGGCCCTCAGCCTCGAACGCCTTCAACACCTGACGGGCCGCCGCCTGCAGCGCATCGGCCTGTCAGCTACCCAAAAGCCCATGAGCCGCGTGGCCGGGTTCCTCGTCGGCGAGACGGCCAAGAACTCGGACGGGACGCCGGATTGCCGCATCATCGACGAAAGCCGAACCCGCGATTTGGACCTGGCGCTGGCCTTGCCCGATTCGCCGCTGGAAGCCGTGATGGCCGCCGAGGTTTGGAGCGAGATCTACCGCCGCCTGGTCTCCCTGATACAAGGTCACCGAACCACGCTGATCTTCGTCAATACCCGTCGTCTCGCCGAACGCGTCACCTTCAACCTTCGCGAACAGTTGGGTGAGGACGTGGTGGCCGCGCACCACGGCAGTCTTTCGGCCGATCGCCGCGTCGATGTGGAGAACCGGCTCAAGACCGGCCGGCTCAAGGCGATCGTGGCCACGGCCTCGTTGGAGCTGGGTATCGATATCGGCCACGTGGATCTCGTCTGCCAACTCGGCTGTCCGCGTACCATTGCGGCGGTGCTGCAACGCATCGGCCGCTCGGGTCACTATTTCGGCGGGGTGCCGAAAGGGCGGATCTTCCCACTCAGCCGCGACGAGCTCATCGAAGCCATCGCCATGATTCGCGCCATTCACCAGCAGCGCCTGGACCCGCTGTTGATTCCCGAAAACCCGCTGGACATCCTGGCGCAGCAGATCGTCGCGGCCAGCGCCAACGAGGATTGGACCGAGGACGACCTGTTCGCGCTCGTCCGTCAAGCCTGGTCCTACCGTACGTTGAAGCGGTCCGATTTCGACCAGGTGGTGCGCATGCTGGCCGACGGCATCACCACCAAGCGCGGTCGGCGCGGTGCCCACATCTTTCACGACGGTGTCAACGGCATGATCAAAGGCCGCAAAGGTGCCCGCCTCGCCGCCCTCACCTCCGGCGGCGCCATTCCCGACCTGGCCGATTACCAGGTGTTGCTCGAACCGTCCGGTACCTTCATCGGCACCCTGAACGAGGACTTCGCCATCGAGAGCATGCCCGGCGACGTGTTCCAGCTCGGCAACAATTCGTGGCGGATCCGCAAGATCGATACGGGTCGGGTGCTGGTGGAAGACGCCCAGGGTCAGCCGCCCTCGATTCCGTTCTGGCTGGGCGAAGCGCCCAGTCGCGGCCAGGAACTGTCGCTGGCGGTCTCGCAGTTTCGAGAAGAGAGTACCCGCTACCTGGGTGATCCCAAAGCCTTCACCCAGTGGATCGTGGCGCAGGTCCCCATGCCGGACTGCACCGCCGAACAACTGCACGATTACCTCGCCGCGACTCAAAAGGCCTTGGGTGCCATGCCCTCCCAAAACCATCTGGTGCTCGAGCGGTTTTTCGACGAATCGGGCGGCATGCAGCTCGTCATCCATGCGCCGTTCGGGTCCAGGCTCAACCGCGCCTGGGGCCTGGCCCTGCGCAAGCGATTCTGCCGTTCCTTCAACTTCGAACTCCAGGCGGCCGCGACCGAGGACGCGATCGTGCTGTCGCTGGGTCCCAAACACGCGTTCCCCCTGGACGAGGTCTTCGATTACCTGCATCCGAAGAGCGCGCGCGACGTGCTGGTTCAGGCGCTGCTCGACGCGCCCATGTTCCAAACCCGTTGGCGCTGGAACGCCACCCGATCGCTGGCCATGCTGCGGATGCGAGGTGGTAAACGCATCCCGCCCCAGATTCAACGCATGGAAGCCGAGGACCTGATCGCCGTCGTCTTTCCCGATCAGTTGGCCTGCCTGGAAAACATCGCGGGCGACCGCGAGGTTCCCGACCATCCGTTGGTCACCCAGACGATCGACGATTGCCTGTTCGAGGCGATGGACGTCGATGGCCTGGAAGCGCTGCTGACACGCATCGTGGGGAACGACGTTCGGAAAATGGCCGTCGACGTACCCGAGCCCTCACCGATGGCGCACGAGGTCCTCAACGCCAAACCCTATGCCTTCCTGGACGATGCGCCCTTGGAAGAGCGTCGCACCCAAGCGGTTTCCCTGCGTCGCTCGGTCAGCCTGGACCAAACCCAGGAACCGGGCTTGCTGGACGCGGCCGCGATCGCCACGGTGCGCGACCAGGTCTGGCCGCAGCCGGAATCGCTGGACGAAGTCCACGAAGCGCTGATCCACCTGGGCGGCATGCGAGGCGAAGAACTGGCGCAACAAACGGAGGCGGCGTTTTGGTCGGCCTCCCTGGAAGAACTGATCGATCAGAAACGCGCGGCCTGGTTCCGCACGTCCGAGGCGGCCGACGGGAACGTCTTGGCGATTGCGGCCGAACGCCTGCCGCTGTGGCGAACCCTGTTTCCCGAGGGAACCACCGATACCCCCTTGGCCGCACCACGTCACCTCCAAGGGGTACCCTGGGATACCCAATCGGCCCTCGTGGATCTGGTGCGGGCCCGTATGGAGGTGGCCGGCCCCCAGACCGCCGCGACCTTGGCCGAAGCCCTCGGCCAGGAGGTAGCGGACCTGGATGCGGCACTCCTGGCCCTGGAAGCGGAGGGCATGGTGCTGCGCGGCGCCTTCGACCCGACGCTCAGTGGTCTGCAGTGGTGCAATCGTCGCCTGCTGGCGCGCATTCACCATCTCACCCTGCAGCGCCTGCGGGCCGAGATTCGCCCCGTCAGCCTGCAGGACTTCATGCGGTTCCTGTTTCACTGGCAACACGTCCTTCCCGACCAGAAGGCGCGCGACCAAGAAGCGCTGGCCGACGTACTCGAGCAACTGGAGGGGTTCGAGTCGGCCGCCGCGAGTTGGGAAGAAGCGATCCTGCCGTTGCGCTGCCACCAATACATGCCCGCCTGGCTCGACCGACTGTGCGAATCGGGAGAAATTAGCTGGGGCCGCATGAATCCGCCGGACTCCCCTTCTGGCCGGGGTTTCACGTCCGGACCGCTGCGTACGACGCCGATGACGCTTTTCTTTCGGGGCAACGCGGACATCTGGCAACGGCCGGTCGAAGGTGAACCGGAACTTTCCGGTTATGCGAACGCGGTCTACGAAGTGCTCACCGCCCGTGGGGCGGTCTTTTTTCACGAAATTCAAAAGCTCTGCGGCTTGTTGGCGACGCAAGTGGAAAGTGGGCTCGGTGAGCTGGCTGCCTTGGGACTGGTACACTCGGACAGTTACAAGGGTTTGCGGTCCTTGCTGTTACCGGCCAACCGCAAGCCGTTGCCCGACCGCCCGCGTCCCGGTCGAAGGGCTCGCGGTCGCGGTTTCCACCCACAGAGCCTGGCCTACGCGGGTCGCTGGTCGCTGCTGAACCCGTCGGAAGGTGACCCGACGGAAGCGCAGGACGATGGCGGAGCCGAGGCCCAGGAGACGTTCGAGCAGAATGCCCAGGCCGAACGCTGGGAATACCAGGCTCGGGTGTTGCTGTTGCGCTACGGGATCGTGTTCCGCAAGTTGATCCAACGCGAGAGTCAGGCGCCGCCCTGGCGCGAATTGCTGCGCATCTACCGCCACTGGGAGGCCGTGGGCGAGATTCGCGGCGGGCATTTCGTCGCCGGTTGCAGCGGCGAGCATTTCGCGCTTCCCGAGGCGATCGGAACCTTGCGCAAGGTGCGCCGCAGCGAACCTGACAGCCGATTGGTGGTGGTCAACGCCTGCGATCCACTCAACCAGTGCGGCTGGTTACTGCCCGGCATCGCGGTGGAACGCCAGGTGGCCAACCGGATCGCCTTCCGCGACGGCATCCCGGTGGCGGCGTGGATCAGTGGGAAGCTGGTCACGTTCGCGGGCCAGGACTGCGACGAGCGCGAGTTGCTCCGGGTCTTGGCGCCGGCACGACGACCCGCCCGTGCCATGTGAGTTGGTGGAGGTGCGGGGCTCCGCTGGGGTGGTTTCTGTGACTGCGTTTTTCTTTACCACGGAGTGCGCGGAGGACACGGAGAGACCACACGAAGGCCAGTTCGAATCTTTCGTCTGCGCGAGAAAGGCGTCGTCGCGGTAGATGGGCCTGCCAATCCCGCTCAGAAGGATTTTCCCCGGTGTACCGCGAACTTCCAAGAAACCATTCCGTTCTGGCTCACCTTATGGCCATAGGTAGTTCCCCCACGAGCCACATCGATTGACACGAAAAAAATTATCATCCACGGATGCCGTACGTCCGGTTTTTCCACAGATCGACGATTCCCAAATTCAGACTCGTTGAATTAAGCTATATAACATAAGCCATTTACGAAAAACCATCACCAGGTAATCAAGAAAGGAGGATGCAAACCCGTCTCAAAGGCAATCAGGAAGGGAACCCGGGAAGGTCCATCAGGTACGAGCTCCGTCATTCCTTCGCGCCCTCAGTGAACTCCGTGGTAAAAAAAGACTTACACACATGTCGCTCTGTACCTAGGATGGTTGCCCGCTCCAAACTCCATCGATCAGTTGGTCATTGCCAGGTACTCGGACCACATCTCCTCAAGCTCTCCCAGGAGCTGCTCCCACGCAAGCAGGGTCCGATAATCCTGCTCCTGCCCGCGGAATCCTTCCATCTCGAAACGAACCAATAGCTTGTCCATCCCCTTCCGCGTCCGCTTAAGGAACTTCACCATGGCAACCGCGTACTCGCGCTGATCGGTCTTCAACTCGCGGTAGGCGTTCATGACTTCTTTGTTGGTTTCGATGAAACTGGCGATCAACTGCTGGTAGGTCACCTCCTCGGCGAAACACAGAGGACAGTTCCGGGCGAATTCGAGCGTCTGCTCGTGAATGACGTACAGCTCGCCAAGAAGCTGGACGCGACACTGGGGCCTGGCATTGGCCGCCGTCTCCCGATACTTCTTCTTGACCTTCACGAACCATTCGGTGCACTTCTTCATGCAGACGCTTGGACTCTCGGCACATCCACCCGGTCGAGCCGCTTCGCACGGCGCCACACACGTCAATCCGAAATCGGGCCATACCACTTCAGGGCAATCAATCATCATGAGAACCATGAAAACAAGCATACGCCCTCTTTTTCACATTTTCGAACAGAGATGTATTCTCACAAATTTATTTTCCACATACATTATCAGAAATTCCCACAAACTTGAACCAACTATTTTTTCGCAATAACGCCCTTCTCCACTCTCCTCGAACAGGGGAGATCCCTACCGGGTACACACATCACCGCAGGATAACGGTCGATCCCCCGGGCGGTCCGCCTCCCCAACAACGACTCCTCGGCAATTCCGTGATCGAGGTCTCGCTCTCCGCTCGCTCCGGAACTCGTTCCATCAGCCATGAGGCTTCGGGGAGATTTCTCGCCCCAATGAACCGGAAAATGGTCTCGGCAAGGGACAATCCACCTCCCCGCCGACCCCGATCAAAAACCCCAACGAGCTATATCCGCACAACACACTGACAACATTAAGCTTAAACAATTACTTAAAAAAAATATCAAATCTTTGTACAGGTTTTTATCGCGAGTCCGGTTAATAAATAGTGAAGAGCAAGGAAACGACGGGCTGGTCGCAGAGAATACATGGCGACGAGACCACCCTTCGAGAGACGCAACGGTTGGCCGGTGCCGATAGACAGGCGGCGCAACCGTCACGACATTTTATGTCCAAATCCCCGATCGCACGTCTTCATCATTCAAGCCTATGGTTACTATGATCAGGAGTATATTCATGTCCCATTCACTTGCATTCAGTAACAGTATGACCGATACCTCCACAGCCTCGAACAACCTCGTTTCAGAAGTCATTGAATGGCAACAAACACCTCGCACCACGGGCAAACCAGAACACCACCCCAGAACGCGTACAACCGAAAACGGCAGTTGCCCATCGCGCCTGGGATACGGATCGCGAACCGCTGCCCAAGTGGAACGCGAAGCCCACAACGATGCCTCCATTCGCGATATGAAGGCCCGTATCAGCCTGGCTAAGCTCTTTATTTCCACGCTAGAACAAGCTGCGGAACAAGGCGAGTCCGTTCCCTACGTACCTGTTTGGGACCTCATCGGGCTCGATGACACGGTCCTGTTCCAGCAACAGGGAAACCCGGAAGACCCCATCGCCTCGGGTCGGGCCAAGACTTTGTTGTCCCAGTATATTTCCCTGAAACAAAAGCAAATCGTCAAAGCCCAGAGCAACTTTTTTCTTTCTCACCACTATCAAAACCAAGCCATCGCTTGAGTAAGCCTACACGACAAAACCGAGCTTTGGCCGACGGTCGAATACGGCTTCTCCCAGACCCATTCACCTAACGATTCATCGAGGTAGTGAACATGTTCCAAGATTTCTTTTCTAAATTGAAACGTGCCTGCATGGAGCCGAAACCTACACAACACGCCATCGCCCCCGCTCAGGGAAGGCATCGTTTGGCGTTCAAATACGAAGCACAAACCGCAACCCATCGAGCCGCAGCGGGAAAGACGTTGAAATACCGCATCATCGACTGTTCTCAGGAGGCGCCCAACCAGGTCGCCGTGCCCCACCAATTCACCATCAGGCTCGCGGACGACATGCCCTGAAACGACAAATGCCGCCCATTCAGGCGGCATTCGCGGAAAGATGTCGAGGAAACATCTTTCGGGTCAAAGAGATATGGAACCTTAGATATCGCCCTGGTCGGCTTTTTCGGTTTTCTGCTCGGCCTTGGCCATCTTGGCTTGATTGGCTTTCTTGGCACTGCAGCCGGATGCTTTGGCAGTGGCGGCTTTGGCGCTGCAGCTCTTGCCGGCGGCCTTTTGGGTGGCGTATGCAGCCTGCTGAGGCTGAGCATCACCGGCCTTGGCAATGGTTGCACCTTTCTTGGAAGAACAATGGGATGCCTTGGCCATGGAAGCCTTTTTGGCAGAGCAGCTCTTGCCGGCAACGGCCTGAGTGCTCGCGGTTACCGCCACGGGCTCGGCTTTGGCGGTTTTGGCCGCCTTGTCACAAGCCAGTGCACCTAAAGTCGAAAAAGAAACCAGCAACGCAATTCCCAAAATTTTCTTGACCATGGAACGGTCCTCCTATGTGATGTGAAGTCGAATCGATCGCTCTCGAACTCGAATACAGATGCGAGTTCATGCTCTCCTCTATAACTCTTTTGGCGTGAATCTTATTTCGGTGGTCGTTTTGCCCTACCCTTTCCTCCGATTCACACCTCGAGTTTGAAAATTGTAAAGGTTCTTCATTGTTTCCCTCTACGAGAAAATCGAGAGGTGAGATTCATCAAATCTGTTCAAACAGGTCGAATCCGCGCGCCACGAATTGAAACCCATTCGTAACGAGCTCGCAGAATTCAGGATAAACCGAGAAACTTGAGCCCCATCGAGACGGGCACTTCACGAAAACGCCGGCTCTCGATGCCCTTCATGAAGTTGCGCAGCCTCATGGACAAACGCACGCCTCGATCCATGTGACAGAGGGATTCCAACATGTACCAGGGCAGCAGCCAGTGTTCGGGATACTCGTTCTCGACGACGTCGGCCATTTCTGCGAAGCGCTTTAGCACCTTTTCCGGATCCTGGCCCACTTTCAGCAAATTGTACTGGTCGAACATGGTCACCAGCTTCTTGTCCGCTTCGCTGTAGTGTTTGCCGCGGGGAACCTTCCTCTGCGCAAATTCGGTTTCCGGCCAGAAGCTCAAATCGGCGGCGCCCGCGAAGGCCGAGGTGACCCGTTCGCCGATCGCCATGTCGTAATCGCCCCATTCGGGCTGGAAGAGGCGCTGCTCGCCGCGATGCACGGTACACCCGGTGAAGGTCAGCAACTGCAGGTAACCCTCTTCGTTGGTGGTGACCTTTTCCAGGTTGCCCTGAACTTCCACACCCGATTTGAACCGCATGGTGATCCGTGCACCGGGACCGGTGTAACCGAGCCGCTGTAAATCGCCCGGTTGCCACGTGGAAAGCTCGCTGCCGTCCTCCAAAACACCGATCGGCGTGCCGTATCCGGCCGCGTGGTGGTCTTTCTCGTGCCCCGGCAGGTGGCGGTTGCGGCGCGCCAACGCACAGGGACCGGTAAACTGCAGATAGGCGGGTTGGTCCTCGTCCACGACGCCCGTCAGAATGCCGGTGATCTGCAACCCGCTGTTGAGCTCGACCGTGCAGGTCTCGCCACTCTCCTTGGCTACCCGCAACGCCTTGGCGCCTCCGACGAAACAGGCGAAATCCTTGCTGACCTCGTCGAGAATGTCGTTGAGCTGATCGAAGGTCTCCACCACGAACAGTTGCGGTTGCTGTTTGGTGATGTCGTAATTGACGTCGACGCAGGCCGACGTGAGCTTGATCTTTCTCACTTCGGGAAGGTGCAGGAAGTAGCTTTCGCCGACCGAACTCAAAATGCCGGCACCGTAAATCTTGTAATCTTGGGGGGTTCCGATCAGGCCGTATTCCACCGTCCACCAGTGGAGGCGCGACATGAGGCTGGCCTCGGAAGTGTAGCTCACCGAAGCGATGGCCTCCTCCAGGCGAACTTCGGCCGCATAGATCTGCTCCGAAGTGCTGGATATGTCTTCCTTGACCACGGACAGATTGCGAATGGCGTTGTAGACGGCCAAATCTTCCCGAGACGAAAAGGCGAGGCGCCCGATTTCCCCGAAGCGGCGCAGGAAGCGGTTGTAATCCGGGTCGGGAATGATAGGCGCATGGCCGGCCGATTCGTGAATGATATCCGGCGCCGGCGTGTAGGCCAGGTGATCGGCCGTGCGCACATCCGCCGCGATGGTCAGGATCCCCAATGCCTGAAACTCTTGAAAGGCACGCGGCGGAATGAAGCCGTCGACACACACCGCCCCCCATCCGTAGTGGGACAAACACTCGTCCATTTCCTCGATACGCGGAATCCGGTCGATGAAGATCCCGGTTTGATTCAGACCGCTTACGTAGATGGGATGGGCCGTTTCCTTCAATTGGTTGTAGGTCTGGAGCAAAATGAAGCGCCAAACAGCCTGGTCAACCGCGTCGTAGGCCTCGTAATCCTGTTGCACCACGTATTGACGCAAGTGTGCCGGGATGCGTTCGAGTGTACTTGGACGACTCATGGAAACCTCCGTTCCTAATCAGATGGTCTTGAGTAATGGGTAGTGCATGGGCAGGTTCGCCATGTTCCCTCGCGATGGGTCGGGATTCATGGGGAGCCAGGCAGGGTGATCGAATGTGCCGAACCCGGCGCGCTGCCCGGGAGCACCGCGAGGGATCGAGTTTCAAAGAACGTGGTGGCACCGGTGCGCGTTGTCGTGCCCCGGCGTTCGAAACAATGGGATCGCATCCTGATCACGCCACCGAGCCGGCGCGAACCTGATATGGGAAACATGGAGAAACACACAAACATGCGATAGAAAATGGGAATGGCGCGATCGCACCTGAGACGACGGTGCACCGGAAACAGGACCCTTCACGATGGTACCGAGGTGATCCGAGTTGCATTTATGAAAATCAAGTGAGGGCCGCCGTCTTCGATTATAACGCATCCCACTTGCCTGGCTTACGATAATCGGTGCGAGCCGGAGTCAACGCGCGGTTTACTTGAGACCGCATCCCAAGGAATAATGGGCGGATCAGGAGGCCATATGGAGTTTCTTTTGGAGATCGCCGGGTTTACGATCAAGGCCGGCATTCTCACGGTGGCCATCGGCGCCGTGGTCTTGATCATCGCCAGCGCCCTGCGCCGCCAGGGTGACGAGAGCCCCGGGCACCTATCCGTCATCGATCTCAGCGATCATTACCACAACCTGGCCGACAGTCTCCGTCGCGAGACGATGGACCCCAAGCAGTACAAAGCGTTTTGCAAAGAGGCCAAACAGAAGGACAAGGAACGGGAAAAAGAGGACACCGCCGCCAAACGCGTCTTCGTCATCGAGTTCCATGGCGACATCGCCGCCACCGCGGTGGCCGACCTGCGCGAGCAAGTGAGCGCCATTCTGACGGTCGCGGAGAAGGAAGACGAAGTGCTGGTTCGCCTGGAGAGCAACGGCGGCATGGTGCATCAGTACGGTCTCGCGGCGGCCCAGTTGGTCCGCCTGCGCGAAAAGTCGATCCCCTTGACGGTCTGTATCGACAAGGTCGCGGCCAGTGGTGGCTATCTCATGGCGTGCGTCGCCAACAAGATCACGGCTTCGCCTTTCGCGATCGTCGGCTCGATCGGGGTCATCGCCATGTTCCCGAACTTTCATCGCCTGCTGAAAAAGTACGATGTGGACTACCTGGAACTGACCGCGGGTGAGTTCAAACGGACCCTGTCACCGCTGGGCGAGATCACGGAGAAAGGTCGCGACAAGTTCCAATCGGAACTGGAAGAAACCCACGAGTTGTTCAAACACTTTCTGGCGAAATACCGGCCCAGCCTGAATTTGGCGGAAATCGCCACCGGCGAAACCTGGTACGGCAGCCAGGCACTCGACAAACACATGATCGACGAAATCATGACCAGCGACGATTACCTGATGTGCCTGGGCGAAGAGGCCACGCTGTTCAAAGTGGATTTCCACGCCGGCAAATCGGTACGCGAGAAGTTGGCCAGCACCCTGACCGAATCCGCCGACCATTTGATGATGCGCTGGTGGGAACGATTGGAAGAACGGGTACGCGCGCGGTCCTGAACACCGCGACAGCAGCCGAAGGAGGCGAGATTGCGTTTCTTCATGCAAATGGTCCATGGCTGGATCGTCCTCATCGCGGCAGCGGCATGCATCGGAACCGCTTTCTGGATGGTGCAGAGCAGCATCTCGTACCAGCCAGGCCCATCCACGATTCCTATGGAACCGAATCCCCAGGTTCCCTCCGAAGCGGCCACAAGCCCCCCGGACGACTCACTTCCGTCAGCGCCCGCGACCGGGCACGGAACGCTCCGCGAGACACCTTCGGGACAGCCGTCCCAGGCTACGACGCCGACCCCGCAGCCGGACGTTCACGCCGACGACAGCGGCATTCACGCCGAATCCGTCCCCCCACGCCAAACGCCGACGGGCGCCGTGCCTAGCCCGCCAGGCAGTGGGTCGGCCTCGCACTCTTCAACCGACACAACCCCATCCCGGGCGAGCGAGCCATCTTTGCCCAACGGCACGGAAACCCCGAACGCGAACCCCTCGGTATCTCCTGTCGGAGAAACCGCATCGACTCGAGAAGCCGAGGCACCGGTGGCGGAACCCGATCCCACGCCCGAGAGCGACACGCCGGTTTCCCACGACGTGGAAACCACCGCGTTCACCAGGCCCTGCAGGTTGCTGGCGGAAGGCGTCCAATCGGAGCGGGAGATCCAAGTGGGCATCGGCAACCTGGCCGAACTGTCGATTCCCGCGGGCAGCGCCATCACCGCGCCCTTCGCCGGGAGTGTCGTCAAGCGCATCTCCAGTGACCGCACGGGCCACGGCCTGTATCTCCTGGCGCAGGATCAGTCGATGTGCATCATGATCGCCGGATTCGATCCCGAACGCATCGCGGTTTCCGAGGGCCAAACCGTCGCGTGCAATGCGCCGTTGGGGCATGCGGCGGGCGAGGCGTCCGCCCAAACGCAGGAAATTCTATATATAAAAGTAATGGTTCCCGAGGAAACCCAGCCCTGGTGGCGCGCGGCTTCCATCGATCCGCGCGACCCGGTTCGAGGCTGGCTGTAGGGAGCTGCCCACAGCCATGTTTCGTGTCTGCCCCTGACCCCATCCAGACATGAAGGACACCACCTTTCCCGAGGCGACTGGATGGGGAATCGAAGACAGCGGTAGGCACGGCAGTAGGCACGAGTTTTCCGGGCATACCTCAGTTTGTGTCGGGCTTTTTCCTGAGCTCCGAGAGAATGTGAATCCCCGCGCTGGCACCGATGCGACCGGCTCCCGCCTCGATCATCGCTTCCATGGTCTTCAAGTCGCGAATGCCGCCCGATGCCTTGACCGACACCGATTTCGACACCGATTCCCGCATGAGCCGCACATCGTCCAGGGTGGCACCGCCACCGCCGAACCCGGTCGAGGTCTTGACGAAATGGGCGCCCGCCGATTCCGACGCCTTGCAAGCGGCGATCTTTTCCTCGTCGGTCAGATTACAGGTCTCCAAAATCACCTTCAGCAGCGCCGACCCACAAGCCCGCCTCACCTCCGCGATATCGATTTCCACGGCACGCCAGTCGCGTGCCTTGGCCCATCCCTGATTGATGACCATGTCGATCTCGGTGGCACCGTGCTCCACCGCCCAAGCCGCTTCGGCGGCCTTGACCGCGGTGCCGGTGGCCCCGAGCGGGAACCCGACGACAGTGCAGACGCGCACGGATTGCCCACGCAAAATATCGGCACACAAGGGCACATAGGCGGGATTCACACAAACCGAAAAAAACTGGTGGGCCACCGCTTCTTCACAGAGGTTGCGGATCTGGCTGGGCGTGGCCATGGGTTTGAGCAGCGTGTGGTCGATCATTTGCGCGTAACGGTTTTTTTTGAGTGTGATCTCGGAAGCGTTCGAAGGACTCATGCGGTGTAACTCCTGTGGTTGAATGATGGTTTTCGGGCGCAAGACATATGGCACCCAGGTAAGAGCCGCATCTTATCAGGACGATGCAGGAAATGAAGTTGACAATGCTGACATTTCGCGGGCGGGGCGTGGCAAATTGAAGGCTATGAGGCCAGCCCCCTCATCGCATTGAAAGACAAAAACCGCCGCGGTGTCCAGGGCAACGAAGGTGATTACCCCATTTCTCGGCATTTACCGAATCATTCTTTTGCATGGGACCACGAACGGCGGAGGCATCGGGCTCTTATCGACGACGCATCGACGCCACGCTACCCGGACACGCCTCACCCGCCATTTGCCTTATCGCCGGGTTGATGGTACAACCTGGGATCATTCGATTTCATGCCATCGAGGTGCCCCATGAAGGTGGTCAGTTTCAACGTCAACGGCGTCCGCGCCCGTCAACACCAAATGAAAGCGCTCACCGAGACCCTGCAGCCGGATGTGATCGGCCTTCAGGAGACCAAGGTCGTCGACGCCGAGTTCCCGGCCGAGTCCTTGCGCGAGCTCGGCTACGAGCCCAACTGGTTCGGACAGAAAGGTCACTACGGAGTCGCCCTGTTGACCAAAGAAAAACCACTGGAAGTCATGAAGGGCTTCCCCACCGACGACGCCAAGGCGCAGCGGCGCATGATCGGGGTGACGCTGCCTTTCGCGGGCACCCAATTGAAGATCCTGAACGGTTACTTTCCCCAGGGCGAAAGTCGGAGCCATCCCCAGAAGTTCCCGAACAAGCAGAAGTTCTACGCCGACCTGATGGGCTACCTGAACGAGGCCTGCAATCCAAGCGAACCGTTGTTGATCATCGGCGACATGAACATCGCACCGACGGACGGCGACATCGGCATCGGTACGTCCAACGCCAAGCGCTGGTTGCGCGAAGGCAAGTGCAGCTTCCTGCCGGAGGAGCGCGAGTGGATGGCGGCGCTGAAGGACTGGGGTTTGACGGACACCTTCCGGGAGAAGTATCCCGACGTGGATGACCGTTTCAGTTGGTTCGACTACCGCAGCCGGGGTTTCGATCGCGACCCCAAACGAGGTCTGCGGATCGACCTCATTCTGGCGACCCGACCGATGATGGAGCGGTTGGTGGAGGTCGGCATCGATTACGAGCTGCGCGGCATGGAAAAGCCGTCGGATCATTGCCCGGTATGGGCACGATTCGATCGAGGTTGACGGTGAGGCCGAGGAGAAACGAAATCGATGCTGCTTGAAATCCTGACCGTTGAGTTTCGATTGGAAGGCTGCCGCAGCTTGAAGGACAAGCGACGGCGCTTGGTGGGATTGCGCCATCGCTTCGGTCGCGCGACCAACGTGGCGGTCTGCGAGAGCAATTATCACGACGTACACGATCGCAGCGAGTGGACCTTCGTGGTCACGGGCACCGACCAGACGATCGTGGAACGAACGCTGTCACACATCGAAGACCGCATCGAGAACAACGTGGACGCGATCGTCATGGGCTTCGAACGCGAATCGTTGTGAACCACCAGTCGAACGTCCACAGCCCGCTCAAAAGTGATCCTATCCCCCCTCGAAGCCTAGAGGTCTCCGTTTCCACTCCGTAGCAAAGGGCCGCCATGCCCAGTAGGTTCATCCGCCGGATGAACTCCTCGAAGCCGCAAAGCCCAACCATCACAACCTACCCAGGAGGAACCCGAGACCCCCTCCTCGAAGCCAAAAGGTTCCCTCACTCCCTTCGATGCAAAGGGCCGCCATGCCCAGTAGGTTCATCCGCCGGATGAACCCCTCGAAGCCGCAAAGCCCAACCATCACAACCTACCCAGGAGAAACCCGAGACCCCCTCCTCGAAGCCAAAAGGTTCCCTTACTCCCTTCGATGCAAAGGGCCGCCATGCCCAGTAGGTTCATCCGCCGGATGAACCCCTCGAAGCCGCAAAGCCCAACCATCACAACCTACTCAGGAGGAACCCGAGACCCCCTCCTCGAAGCCAAAAGGTTCCCTTACTCCCTTCGATGCAAAGGGCCGCCATGCCCAGTAGGTTCATCCGCCGGATGAACTCCTCGAAGCCGCAAAGCCCAACCATCACAACCTACTCAGGAGAAACCCGAGACCCCCTCCTCGCCGCTAAAAGGTCTCCTGCTTCACCTCGAAGCAAAGGGCCGTCATGCCGGGAAAGCTCATCTACCGGTTGCGCTGTCCCATTCAGCAAATCCCAACCTGCGTAGCCAGCATCACAGGGAATTCCTAACCATGTGAGATTCCACCTCCAACTATCTAACCGGGCCGAAAAACCAGAATTAGCTCAATGGTGGATAGCCAAATCTAGAAAAACTCCAGGGATATTCCGAGGGGATCGTCGCAAGACCCGCCCTAACCGGGTTTTCCATGACGTAAGACACCGCGCGTTGCCAGTGTTCCAAACTTCGCAGCCAATGATCAAAGGACTCTTTCGCCCAAAATGGCCCCGTTCTCCCCAGCATTTTGTTCGCTTCATGGGCGGTATAACTTTTCAGGGAATGCATGATCCCGGGTATCGAGCCCCACATCAACGCCGAAGTAGATGGCTCTCCCTGCTGGATCAACGGATTGATGACCATGTGCACATGATTTGGCATGATGCAAAAACAATCTAGAAAGAAGACCCGGTCATGTCGATAATGCAAGCACTCAGCTATCATCTGGGCAACACCCGAATCTCCCAGCCAGAGCGGACCAGATGCACCCTGATGCAACAGGGATTCGAACTTGCGAAACCATTGGCGGCGCCGCTGCCACCGTTGCGACTTCGACTCTGAAGGCGGCTTGGATTCCTTGCGCCAAGTATCCAAAACATCACGAGGCAAAGAACCTACAAGTCGAAACGTGATGAAAGAGGACACCTTTCCCGGATGCCAATGCGGCAAATGGCACCGGTAGAAATTCTTCCCGGTCAGGTTCGGCATTTTTTGTCACTCAAAATTTCATTGGCAACAAATTAACCCAGCTATCCCCAAAAAAGCCAGGGGATTTTCGGCACCGAAAAAATCTGATTGTTTTTTGAGAACCCGAACCAGCGAGCATAGCCAGCTCGATTTCGAGAAACGAACAAATGCGAAGCGAGCTGGCATGGTGGTCACGGCTGTCTGAGAGAGCGTCGTGCAGGGCCGATAAGGCCAGGTAGGTGCGGCGGCCTTGCCGGCCGGCCATGCTCGCAACACATTCCGAAGCTCCTGCTTCTATTGGTGCCTCGACCTCTGGTGTTTCATATCTGCGAAGCCTTGGTCGCTTCGAAGTGTCCGCCCAGTGACCATACCGGCCCCGCCCAACCAACAGCCGCGCCGATCCTCAAGCTTGTGGGAACTCTGAGCATGGATCACTTCGGCAAGTTCAGCCGGCGGCTGAACCTACCGGGCACCACGAATCTTTCGGCATTCGGGCATTCCGAGCAACTTTGGTTCAAGAGAGCCAGAGTAAATCGCAATTGAAACTTCCGATATCACCACCGCAACTCGTCTCTCTATGACACATAAATCTGAGGGCTCTCCGTCCTTGATGAACCTGCCTGGCACCCTCCTTCTCTTTTGCCAACTGGATCTTCTCGCCTCTTCGTTTCTAGGGAGCGGGGCTTCGCTCTTATTGAGAGTGGTTCTCTGGGTTTTGAGGCTTCGGTTTGTTCATCCGGCGGATGAACCTACCTGGCACCACGCCTCTCTTTTTCGCTACGGTATCGCGATCATCCTCTCTTCGTTGGCGAGTTCACGTGATCCCTGAACCGCTCGAGTGCATTCATTTAAGGCGGACGACCGCTTCTTGTTCCATTAGCATCTTGTCGGTTTTGATGTCGCGCACCGTCGCCACCAACCAACGATCTTCGTTGATGCCGAAGCTGACCTCCAAACGCGCGTTGCGGTCGCTGGGCATGTGCGGCGGATTCAAGGTACCGAAAGTGGGATCGTTCTCGTTGAGGGGAATCACCACCGGCCCCTCCTGCTCGCGCTCCCGGTCCATGCGATGAAGCCGGCCCTGGCCGTCCCAAACGAACTCCTGCAAATCTCCGTGACGGCGGCCCAACTCGCAAATGACCAGGCGAAACAAATCCTCCGGCTCGCCCGTGGCGCAGGTGGGCACCAATCGCTTCTTCCAGAAATCGGGCGCCGTGGGGAACACCGTGCCGGCCGGTACCACCACGTGGTGCTGCGGTTCGCGCGTCTTGGCGTCGTGGGTCACCACCGCGTAGTCGTGGGTGATGAAATCGGTGGTGACCTGACTTCCGTCGGCGAACACGCTGCCTCCGTATGCCACCGCGAAGAAGGGCTGCCAGGCCCGCACGCGGTCGCGACCGTAGCGATCTTCCGCCAACCGGTAGATGCCCGGCAACAGACTGGAGCCACCCACCATCAGCACCTCGCCGAAATCACGTTCGAAAATGCCCAGCCGCTCGGCCTGACGCGCAATGGAATCCATCGCTTCCTTCACGTTTCGATAGACACCCTGGGTCTCCATCAACTGGATCAATTCCTCGCGTGAGACCTCCAGCGGTTCCTTGACGAGGTCGCCCTGCATCTTGAGAATCATGTCGAAGGACCGCATCCCTTCCGGCGGCTCCAGGAAAAAACTGGTTTTTTCTTCGAAAAAGAGACGCTCCTTGACGCTGCGCGCTTCGGAAAGCATGGCACGCGCCCACCAGGCCTCGACCATTTCCGAAACGCGTTGCAAGTCGAACCCCTTCGCCCGGCAGAAGTGCTCCAACAGCCAGGCGTCCACCTGGTTCCCACCCAGTTGAAGGCCCTCCTTGGCCAGTACCCGACAGGTCCCCGAATGCTCCACCGTGCGCCGATCCATGCGGATCAGGGCCAGATCCAAGGTGCCGGCGCCGAAATCCACCACCAGGAACGGTCGATCGTCGTGCAATTTCAGCCCGTATCCCAAGGCGGCGGCCACCGGCTCGTCGACGAACTTGACCGTGCCCACCCCCAGCTCGCGCAGGAGCTGCTTGAGCACCGCGCGATAGGGCTCGTAACAGTCCACCGGCGTACCGATCACGACCTTCTTCGGCCGGCGACCATCCAGCCGCTTGAGCTCTCGCATCAATTCGCGCAGGTACAGCTTGGCGACCGATCGAGCCGCCACCGACTTGCCACCCATGCGGGCCAAGGTGCGGTAACTGTCGCGCATCAACGCCGGCTTGAAGCACTGCACGAAGTGGGCGCCGTGGGTGTGGCGATCCCGCTCCAAGGCGGCCCGACCGATGTAGGCCCGACGCCCCAGGGAAAACCAACGATCCAGCACCGACCATCGAGCCATGCGCTCCTTGAAGGTTTTGGGCTCGACCATGAACACGCTGGAGGGAATCGAATAACGCACGTCGATTTCACTGCCCCCCTCGGGTTCGCGACAAAGCTCCTCGAAGTGAATCATGTCGGGATGGCCCGCATCGGGATTCCAACGCGCCACCGCGGTATTGCTGGTCCCCAAATCAATCGACCAAAAACTCATGGATGCTCCATTTCTCACGGATTCCCGGACCTCGACATCCGAAAATCGAATTCAAACTGGGAAAGCGTCGTTCAAAACCGGGCCCGAAAGCCGAAGCGACGAGATTTCTCCCCTTTCTATCACGACTTGGCCTCACGCTTCGCCATGTGATCGACCGTCGCGGTGGCCCGCTGCTCCGAAAAACTGAGTTCGCCGCCGCGATCGGCGGTATCCGCCAAACTGAGCTGGCCGCGGTCGACATCCTCCTCGGCGACACTGATGAAGCCGGATTCGTCGCCACGCAGTCCCAGCCGGCCCTGAATCTCGGCAATCGCCAGACTCGCGGCTTGGCGACACTCCGGGAACCGTTCGCGTGCCAATGCCAGGGCCTCGATCGAGGCGCGATCTCCGCATTTGCTCAGCGCCTCGGCCGCCTCGCACTGCAATCCCTCATCCGGTTCCATCAATACCCGGATCAGAAAGGGAAGGACCCGCGAATCCTCGAACCGCGGCATGATCTCGATGATTCGGTCGCGGTGCCGGTGATTGAGATGCTGTCGAAACGCCGCAATCAAATGGGGAATCGCGGTCGGGTCACGCAACTCGCCCAACTGGGTGCAAGCGCCGTCCAGCAATTCCGGGTAGCCGAGTGCATCGCACGAAAGGGTTCGTTGCATATCGGCGGGCAACCGGTCGATGCCGATGAACAGGATCGGCGCCAATGGGGCGTAGATATGGGGAAAGAGGGCGCGGTAACCGCTTAGGGGATGTTCGACACCTGTCCAAATCTTCAGAAACCCCAGTTCAGGAGACCACGACTTGGGAGGAGGTTCTCCCCCGATCATGGGGGTTTCCGGCGGAAGGTAGCGCACCCACACAAATAGGTTGGTGGTGCGAAAAAGTGCGCTGGGATCCAGGTAAATATTTTTCTGAAGCCGCCGCTCGAGAGAAATTTGGTCGAAAAGATTCTTTTTCAGCGCAACCGCCGAGGCCACCGCTCGATGGGCCTGACCCAGCCGGTAGGGAGATCTACCCACCTTTTTATTGGTTTTCACTTGAAGGGTTACATAGATCCCGGAAACATAGATGCGAACATCACCGAGGGACATGAGCAGATCGCGGCTTTCTTTGGGGAAATAGGCTAGAACCCGATCGTCCTGGCCACCCACGGCGAAGCGGTCGTCGAATGATGGGTCGCCGGTCTGGTAGAAACCGGTGACCTGATACTCCGAGCCGGTTTGGTCGCGAACCGTAACCCCCAACGAGAGCGGAAGTTCGCGTTCGAAAGGGATGGTCAAAACCTGGGCCTTGGTATCGACGATGAACGATTCTTTTTCGAACTCACCGCAAATCAGGTATTTGGGCGTAGGTCCCCCATCGGAATCAGGTGGCGAGGTCAGGACGGCACCCATCTCCCGAAGCTTGTGCCGCACCAGACGACGGGCATCGAGCTGGGCGAGTTTACCGAGCCCCCAGAATACCACCGGCCCACCGACCAACACACTCAGCCAAAAAGTCCCCGGATCCATGACGACTCCCGATAGTCAGATGATCCCGCAACGGTGAACCAATGATCCCACACCGTTCAACGGGCGCTTATGTCGTGCTCCATACAACTATGAGCGCGAAATGCGGCCAATCGAAGCCAAAAAAATCGCATCCTGTTGGGTTTACCTACCGAGCGACCCCGTCGGGTTAGTTTTTCCCATCCAAAAGGGGAACTTTTTGAAGGGGTCGCTTCGAATCGGCCGGGCGCCACAGGTGATCCGGTTTCAGCCAATGGATGCCTCGCCTCAGCTAATCAGACATTACAAGAGCTTTGCCGAGAGTCGACACCTGAGAGCCGATGCCGGGCCCAACCAGCCGAGCCGACTTGCCGGGTGCGATCTTTCCCTTTCCAGGTGGGCACGGGCCCGGTCACGAGCCGGGATCGCGATCGCCGGTCTCCGTGGCTGCGGAACGATCCGCCAGGTCGAGGCGGCCGGCCTGGTCCTGATCGCCGATCAGGCTGAGACCCCCGGCATGCTCGCGTTCCCCCGACACGCTGATCATGCCGCGCGCTTCGGAGGTCAGACCCAAACGGTCCTGAATTCCGCGGATCGCCACCGAAATATTGCCGGCCAGGCGGGGGTTTCGTTCACGAAGGGCCACGAGTCGTTCGATCGTGTCGTATTCACCGCAACGAGCCAAGGCCGCAATCACGACATTCGGATTTACCAGAGTCCATTTACGGGGTATCAAATCCAACAGGTATCGGCATGCCTTCGGGCCCCCAAGCCGACCGATCGCCTGCAGGACCGCGGCCTGGGTTTCGGGTTCCTGAAAGCGGTAACGGCAGGCGAACAGATCGTCGAGAGCACCGCGATCACCCATTTCGGCGATTCCGCTTACGGCCTCTTCCACCAACGGACGGTGAACCAGCGCGCCGCGCAAGATGCGGGCCCGTAATCCAGGCTCGCGCGTGGCCAATTCGCGTGCCAGGTACGGCGCCAGTTTGGCCGTGAAACCCGGGAGGAACTCTCCTGCCAGCCGCTCGAACGCCGCGCCCTCCCGGAGCAATAACTCCAGCAACCGAATCTCCTGACTCGGCAGGGGAAATCCTTCGGGCCTCTCGAATCCGGGCGGCTGAATCCGACCGGTTTCCTTATCGCGATGGTGTTGCAACCACAAGCCCAGGAAGTTCACGCGAACGTCCTCGACGGGATCGCCGGCGATGATCTGCCACATCCGGTCGGTGGTGACACGCGTGCGCAACAGGTTCTTCTTCAAAGTCGAGACATCTTCGAAAACCTGTGCCATGTTGCCGATTCTCACGGGAGAGGCCACGCCCTTCAAGTGACCCCGCAACGAAAAGGGCAGCAGCAATTTGTCCAAAAAAGTCACGCGAATGCCTTCGTGGGTGAGGGTCAGGTGTCCCAGACGCCGAATCAGCACCCTACTTTGATGGTCCAGATAACTCAAAGCCCGATAATCGGAACTCCAAAGATCGAAACGCGCGTCGAAGGCCGGGTCGCCGGTCTGGAAAAATTGACCGTAGGAAGATTCGGAACCCTTCGCCACGAGGGTGAACTGTGCCTCCAGAGGCTGACTGAACGGAAAGTCCAAGGCAAGCGCCTTGGGGTCGAACCGAAAGTCGTGGCCCCGCCCGCTACCGGCCACGGGATAGCTGCCCACGTATTGCGGGTCGGCCTGCATCATTCGGACTCCAAGCGAGGCGAGCTTGGATTTGACGCGCATCCGATTGACGCGATTCACGAGGTAGGAGTAGACCATCGGCGTCACCTCGATAAGGGCAATAAAGGTCCAACACACAAACAGAGGAATGAGAAAAGAGATGCGATCCAGGAAAAAATCCAAGTTGCAACCTCGGTGGAAAGGCAGGGCGAGAGCATATCCCGTAACGATTTCGGGTGTTTGGCCTATGTTCCATCATAGGCCAAGCGCCGCGCTCGTTCTCTCGGTTCGGGCGCAAAACGCACCCGCCAAGGGAATCCAGCCTCTCAATCCACCAACTTCAGTTCGCGCAACAGCTCGGAGGTTCGGCCGATGGCACCCCGGTGGCGCGCGAGAAACGCCTGAGCGCGACGGGACATGGCTTGCAGACCGTCGCCGTCCTCGAGCATGTCCCCAAGCACCGGCGCCACCTCGGCCGCGTGGGCCACGACGCGGATCGCCGCTTCGTCCAAGGCTTCGGCCACTTCGCGCCGAAAATTCTCGGTCGAGGGGCCCATCACGGCCGGCGTACCGGCCTGGAGCGATTCCAGGAAGTTCTGACCGCCGCGGTCGTTGAAACTACCGCCGATCAGGCTGAGTTTGGCGAACGGATAACAGGAGGCCAGCTCGCCGAAGGTGTCCAGCACCAGCACGCGCGGATCGGTACCCTTCGATCCGGGATCGGCCAGATCCTTCAAGGCGGAACGAAGTACGGGGGGCGCCTCGGCCAAGGCCTCACCGAGCGCCGCGAGATGCTGGTCCAGGTACTCCAAATGACGCGGCGCCCACAGCAGGCGCAGCTCGGGAAAACGGCGCATCAACGCCGCGGCCTGGGGCACCAGGAGCGGCACCTCGTCGTGGCTGATGGAGGCGAAGACCAGGGTGGGTTTGTCGCGTGCCAGCCAGTCGCGCAACTCGCTCTCGGCCAACGGCCGGGCCTTCAGATCGAATTTCATGTTGCCGGTCACCCGCATTCGCTCGGGCGGGAGACCGAACTGGGAGAATCGATCGATGTCGGTGCCGCCCCGCGCCCCAACCATCGTCAGGTGATCGAAAATTCTCCGAAAAAAGGGATTGCGACGATGCCGCAGGGTCTTGGGACCCAGCCGCCCGTTGACGATGATCACCCGAGCCCCCGCCTTGGTGGCGCCGGCGAACAGGTTGGGCCAGATCTCGGTTTCCACGAGCAACAGTTCGGGCCAGGATCGACGACCCAACAGGCGCCGGTAACAGAAAGGCAAATCCCAGGGAAGAAAATGGATGCGATCCGTGCGGTCGGCATGGCCGAGTGACTGCTTGAAATGATGGTAACCCGCCGGCGTGGTGGCGGTCACCAACCAGTCGTCGTGGCTGCCCGGCGGCAGCGCATCGAGCAGCGCCATGGCGATTTTCGCTTCCCCCAGGCTGACCGCATGAAGCCAGACCCGGGGTTGGAACGAGATGGGCGAAGGCCACAGGCGCGCCCGCAGCCAGGATCCCACCTTCGGGCGCAGCAGGGCGATCAACGGCAAGGCCAGGGAAAGGAGAGCAAACACGAGACGCGCCAAGGATTGATAGACGATGGCCCAAAGAAACGCGCGAAAGCGCAGTGCTGTTGCGTTCATATTCCTACCTGTCGGCTTGTGGATCGTCGCATTCGCGGAAGATGCAGGGTCGATGTCGCCATTCCCGGAAACGGCGGTTTCGATCGGGGCGAGCCCCCCACCGCGATCCCGGTCCCCCGCGCCGCGGCCCTTGCCGTGTCGAGGGTTGCGACAGCGGAGAGGCGAAGCCCGCGAGACGTTGGAAAGGTATGGCTATCAAGGGATTCATCACGATGAGAAACCGCTGGTATGTGCATGTTCCTTGCCATTGTTGACTGGGTGCCACGCGAAACTGTATGCTAGCATTGACAAAAAATGAATTAAACCCAAGGGGGCGATTCGGGTGCATGCGAGGTTCCAGATCGTTGGAGCGACACAGGTTGGGAAAATCAAGGGAACACCGAGACGACGCGGCGCGGGACTTCGCGATGCCGTGGCGACCCGACCGCGAACGACGCACCCCCACACATCGCCGAACTCGGGTTAAAAGGTGATGGAACCATGAGTAAAGATCTCAACGCCATCGAGGCACCCATCATCGAGCTGAAAGCCAAGCTCGAGGGTCTCAAAGCACAACCACCTTCATCCAAACGCGACAAAGACATTGAAAAACACGAGCAAAAGCTGACCAAGCTGCAGCGCGACATCTACAGCAACCTCACCGAGTGGCAGACCTGCCAGGTCGCCCGCCATCCCAAACGTCCCTACACGCGCGACTACCTGCAGCACCTGTGTCCCGATTTCGAGGAACTCCACGGCGATCGCCGCTTCGCCGACGACCCGGCGATCATGGCCGGCTTCGGGACCTTCGAAGGCCGCGTGATCTGCCTGGTCGGCCACCAAAAGGGCCGCGACATCAAGCAAAAACTGCATCGCAACTTCGGTATGCCGCGCCCCGAGGGCTACCGCAAAGCACTGCGCATCATGAAGTTGGCCGAGAAATTCAAACGTCCCATCGTGTGCTTCATCGACACGCCGGGCGCCTACCCCGGCATCGACGCCGAGGAACGCGGCCAGGCCGAGGCGATCGCGCTCAACCTCAAGGAAATGGCCACGCTGGAAGTGCCGATCATCGTCTACGTCATCGGCGAGGGCGGTTCCGGTGGCGCCTTGGCGATCGGTATCGGCGACCACGTCTGCATTCTGCGCAACGGCATCTATTCGGTGATCTCGCCGGAAGGGTGCGCCTCGATTCTTTGGAAAGACGCCGAGCAGGCCTCACAGGCCGCGGAGTCGCTGCACCTCACCTCCTCGCGCCTGAAGAAACTGGGCCTGGTGGACAGCATTTGCGACGAGCCGCCGGGCGGCGCCCACGCGCATCCGGAACTCATGTTGGAAAACCTGGCCGATCACCTGCGCGACCAGCTCACCCAGCTCTGCGACCAGTCGATCGACAAGCTCCTGGACGACCGTTACCGAAAATTCAGAAATATGGGCATTTACGCTCAGGTAGGTTGAAATGGGCAAGGAGTGGCAAGTTCTCGAGCCCGACCCGGACCAAATCGACCAACTCTCCAAAACCTGCAAAATCGATCCGCTGCTCGCCAAATGCCTGCTGAACCGCAACATTCCCGAGTACCAGGAAGTGGAGGAATTCCTCCATCCCTGCGCCTACGAACCGCCCGACCCGTTCCTCGTCCCCGACATGCACAAGGCCGTGGCCCGCATCGAGCGCGCCCTGGCCAACGGGGAACGCATCTGCATCTACGGTGACTACGACGCCGACGGCGTCACCGCCATCGCCATCCTGACCCGAGCCCTGAAGGAGCTGGGCGGGGACGTGTTCTATTACATCCCCGATCGCTTCTTCGAGGGAGTCGGTCTGCATTGCGAACGGCTGCGCCAGCTCAAGGACGAGGAAAACGTCAGCCTGGTGATCACCGTCGATACCGGTACCCGGGCGTTCGAAGAAATGGATTTCGCCAACGAGATGGCCCTGGACGTGATCATCACCGATCACCACACGCCCGACAAGGAGAGCCCCAAGGCCCTCGCCGTGCTCAACCCCAAGGCCGAGGGCTCCGAGTACCCGTTCACGGAGCTTTCCGGCGCGGGCGTGGCCTTCAAGCTGGTACAGGCCCTGGATCACCGGTTTCCGGGGACCCTCCTGCTGGGCGACTATCTCAAGATCGCCGCCATCGGGACCATCGCCGACATGGTCCCGCTGCGGGAGGAGAACCGCTGGATCGTGGCCCGAGGCCTGCGCGAGATCAATCGCGAGGACCAGGGACCGATTCGCTGCCTGTTGCGCAAACTCGGCGTACGCGGCTTCGCCAACGCGCTGGACATCAGCTTCAAGGTGGCGCCGCGCATCAACGCTCCCGGCCGCTTGGGCGACCCCGATACGGCGATCGCCTTCTTCCGCTGCCAGTCCTCGCGGGACATCAACCGCATCGTGGACACCATGGACGGCATGAATTCGGTGCGCCAGATGTTGGAACGCGATCTGGAAGCCAAAATCAACCTCCAGCTTCGCCACGCCTACCGCAAGTGTCTGCCGCCCTTCATCCTGGTGGCGGGCCGCCACTGGCACCGCGGCATCCTGGGCATCATGGCCTGCAAGATTCTCCGTCGTTACCGCCGTCCGGCCTGCGTGCTCTCGTTCGACGACCACGAGGCGCACGGATCCATTCGCGGTACTTCGGGCCTCAACATCCTGGAGCCGATGCATCACATCGCCTCCCTGCTGAACAGCTTCGGGGGACACCCGGAAGCGGCCGGCGTCTCGTTGCCGGTCACCAACGTGCCCCAATTCCGGGACCGCATGAACGAGCTGTTGGCGGCCCAGAGCCTGGCCTCGGGTCACCAGAGCATCTCCTATGTGGATGCCGTGGTCGACTGGCGGGACCTGGACAAGAAACTGTTCACCATCATCTCCAAACTGGAGCCGTTCGGCATCGGCAACCACATGCCCGCCTTCATGACCGCCAACCTGATCTTGGAATCCGAACCGGTGCGCCGCGGCCCCTGGTTCCATTTCGAGGCCAGCGACGGCCAGGTGGCGCGCAAGTGCAGCTTCTACCATCCATCCGAACTCAGCGAACAATTCGAGCGGTTCGACTCGGTCGACCTGGTCTATTCGCTCACGCCCTTTCGCGACGAGTACCAGGTCCAAATTATCGAGATGCGCCCCTCGGAGGGGTGAGCGTCTCGGGGGATGGACGCCGCTGGGTGCGGCGTATTCCCCTGGGACGCAACCGATTCGCCATTCGAAAGTTCGTGTCGCGACGGGTCTGCCATTGTAAACTAGGCGAAGGCCCTCGCGCCGGACGTTATCGCAACGGCCACGCGCGAAGCCGCGCCGCCGGATTCCTCCCCTCCCTACCCTGCTCGGAACCGCGGCGACCGGGACGGTCAGGTACACGGCGGTCCCTTTCCCGGGGTCGAGCGATCCCCGGCCTTGCGTCCACCGGGCTTTGACGCTACGCTTAGCCCCCTTCGCATGGTCGCACCGTGAATCGCGAGGTCCCCATCAGGAAAACGAACCTATGATCAAAAAATGGTTGAGCCGGCTATTGGTGCTGCTGATGATTGGAACCGGGACCTTTTTCGCCTGGATCTCGACCCGCACCCAAACCGTGCCCATCGAGAAATCGAGCCCTGCCAAACCCAACGGAACCCAGGGTTTACACGGCAAGGACGTGGTCCACAAGGCCTACGACTCCGAGGGCCGCCTGATTCAGTCGGGCACCTCGCGCGAGGTCACCCTGGTGGGCGAGAAGAACCTGGAACTGCAAGGCGGCCTGGAACTCCACTTCGAGCGCAACAACCGCCGCTACACGATCAAGGCCGACAGCTACAGCAACCTGGAGAACGGCGGCCAAATCCTGCGGGCCGATTCGAACGACAAGGTGCTGATCCGCGAGGACGGCGGCTTGGAAATCGAGACGCCGGGGCCGATCACGGTGGACGCGGAAGGCGTCTACCGCACCGAATCGTCGGCCGAGTTCCGCATGGGCAATTCCAGCGGCGAATGCGTGGGCCTGGCGTACAAGCCCTTCGCCTACGTCACCCTGGAGCGGGAGGCCCTGTTCCACATCGATCGCGACAGCGAGGTCCATCTTTCGCTTGCGGCCAATCGTCTCCACCTGGACACGGCCCAGGCCCGGGGCACCCTGGATCAGGGTCGCCTGACCAGCTACAGCACCGGAGGACAGAGTTCCACCCTGTCTTCCGAGACCATCGAGTTCCTGTTCAACGGCGGCACGCGCAACGTGCCCTTCCGCCTGGAACGCGCCGAGGTCCGCGGCAACCCGGCCCGCTTTTCCTGGAATCACGGCGTCTTGACGTCACCGCGCCTGGACGCCCAATTCGACGCGGGCGGCAAACAGGTGCGCGACATCCGCACCGGCGCCCAGGCCCATTTCACGGCCAAGACCGAGGACGACTACCTACTGGAGGCCGACACCGGCGCGCTGCACCTGACGGTCATCGACAGCATGCCGGGCAAGCTCCAAAGCCAGGCCGCCATCAAGGTGCAGGCCCGCAAGGAGAATGCGCCCAACTTGATCCTGCGGGGCGAGTCGGGCATCGAGACCCTGTTCGAAAACGGCGTGGCGGTCAGCACCTTCATCCACGGCAAACCCCACTTCCGCTACGGTAACCAGACCGGCAAGGCGGGCGACCTGCGGGTCTCCCACCGCGAGCACAACATCATTTTCAGCCAGGGCAGCGAGCTGATCGATGCCGACGAGGAAGTGCGCATCTACGGCGACGAAATCCTGTTGACCAATTGGGACCAGGAGGACAAGGAGATCTTCGCCTTCCGCTTCGTCGAAATCGTCCACCGCACCGACGACCCCGAACCCACCCGCAGTTGGGGCGACGAACTGCGCCTGGCCCTGCCGGGCCACCACTTCAAGCTGCGCGGCGCCCCCGCCAAACTGCAACACGCCCAACACACCATCACCGCGGCCGAGATCGACATTCGCCAGATCGACGAGGATCTCTACGAAGTCCGCACCGACGACCGGGTCAGCCTGAACATGCAGACCGAACAGGGCCTGTTCCAACTGGACGCCAAGACCATGAACTTCTCGCAGGCCACCAGCGTGCTCCACTTCCAGAACGTGGAAAAAGCGGTCATGCCGCCACACGGCGAACTGTCGTGCGATTTCCTCGAAGTGGGCCTGGTGGAAGAGGGCGAAAAGCGCTTCGTGGACTACCTCAAGGCGCGCCAGGACGTGATTTTCAAGGGCTCCTACCAGCAGGACGAAACCGCCCAGCCGGTGAGTGGCCGCGCCGACGAATTGATCTACAGCAGGGTCGACCAAACCATCCAATTCCTTGGAAACAATCGAGATGTTGTTTTCAATCACCCCTCGGGCGAATTCAAGGGCCCGGAATTGACCTATTACCCGAACGATGGTACGATGCGTGCCGGTTCCGGGATGACGACGATCAATTCCAACAGCTTGGATAACAGCCTCTTAAAGGATAACTAGTGATCATTCCAAATCGCCCGGTTCCACGAATGATTCGCCCTACTCGATCGGTCGCCGAGCACCGAGCGGTACCCGGTGTCAGGTATCAAGAGTCAGGGAATTGGCTATGAGTCATCGCATGACCGATGCCTGACTGCTGAGACCTGAAACCGTGCCCGTCCGATTCCAAGATCCGGGGCGCGCCCACGCGGCGCCGAGCTTGGATGGACGCCAACTCATTCACTCACGAGGACCCTTTTAGAATCACCGTATGGCAGAACATTCGACCGTTACCTTAGAAGCAAATCACTTATCCAAGTCATACAAAGGGCGCCAGGTTGTCCGCGACATCAGTTTGAAGGTCGCGGCGGGCGAGGTAGTCGGGCTGTTGGGACCCAACGGAGCCGGTAAAACGACTACTTTTTACATGATCGTGGGCCTGATCAAGCCGGATTCCGGCAACATCGTGCTCAATGGCCGCGACCTGACCGACAGTCCCATGTACCAGCGCGCCCGCAAGGGCGTATCCTACCTGCCCCAGGAAGCGAGTATTTTCCGGCGAATGACCGTCGAGGAGAACCTGCTGGCGACCTTGGAGTTGCTGGACCTCAGCTCGCAGGAACGGCTGGAACGCATGGAGCAATTACTCGTGGATTTCAACGTCGAACACATCCGCCGGGGCATGGGTTTTTCGTTGAGTGGCGGGGAACGACGCCGGGTGGAGATCGCCCGTGCACTGACCAACCAACCCTCCTTCATCCTCCTGGACGAACCTTTTGCGGGGATTGACCCCAAAGCGGTGGGGGATATACAATTGATCATTGAAAAATTACAGTCCAGGAACATCGGTGTCCTGATCACCGATCACAACGTGCGCGAGACCCTGAAGATCACCCAACGTGCCTATATCCTGAGCGACGGTGTCATTTTGAAGGAGGGCTCCCCGGAAATGCTGGCTCGTGACGAGCTGGTCCGCAAGACTTATCTCGGTGATCAATTTAAGCTCGATTAATACTCGGGAGCAGTAATGGCACTCGAACAAAGGTTATCCTTAAAGCTATCTCAAAAGCTCGTCATGACGCAGAGCTTGCAACAGGCCATCAAGCTGTTGCAGATGTCGCGCCTGGAACTGACGGACACCATCCAGAACGAATTGCTGGAGAACCCGGTCCTCGAGGATCAACGCGAGCTGCCGGACGAGGAATTCGCCAACAACACCGAAGCCGAAAAGCCCGATACCGAAACCGGCATGGACAACAAGCTGGACAACATCGACATGGATGCCTACTTCCAGGAGTATCTCAACGATCACCAGCCCAAGAACCGCGACCGGGAGTTCCGCGACCCCAGCGACTATCCCTCCTTCGAGAACATGGTCACCAAGCGCGAGACGCTGCAGGAATATTTGGAGCACCAGCTCGGCCTGCTGCCGATTCACGATCGCGCCTTCGAGATCGGCACCGAAATCATCGGCAACATCAACGACGCGGGTCGCCTGACGGCCGAACTGGAAGAGATCGGCGAGGCCGGCGGCTGGAAGCTGGAAGAGGTGACCGAAGTCTGGCTGATCATCCGCGAGTTCGATCCCCTGGGGGTCGGCGCCCGCAACCTGCGCGAGTGTCTCGAGATCCAGATCGCCTATTCGGAATGGGCCGGCACCGATGTGGAAACCATGCTGCTGGAACACTTCGACCTGATCTACAAGCAGAAGTACAAAGAGCTGATGCAGTTGCTCAACGTGGACAAGGAGCAGCTCAAGGAATACCTGGAAGCCATCAAGCAGTTCGACCCCGAACCGGGACGCGCCTTCGCTCCCCTGCCGCCGCAGTACATCCAGCCCGACGTCTACATCCTGAAGGTCGACGACGAATACGTGATCCAACTCAACGACGAGGGGACGCCGCGTCTACGGGTATCGGCGCAGTATCCCAAGATCCTGGAGCAGGCGCGCAATTCGGACAAGGCCGCCAGCGACTACATCAAAGACAAATTCAAATCGGCGATGTGGCTGATCAAGAGTCTCGATCAGCGCAACCGAACCATCTACAAGGTAGCCGAATCCCTGGTCCGCCATCAGCGCGATTTCTTCGATCGCGGCGTGGAATACATGAAGCCGCTCGTCCTGCGCGAAGTGGCCGACGATATCGGCATGCACGAATCTACGGTTTCGCGGGTGGTGAACAACAAGTACGTTCACACCCCGCGCGGTGTGTTCGAACTGAAGTACTTCTTCCGTTCGGGCCTCGCCTCGGCGAATGGCGAGGACGTCTCGTCGCTTGCGGTCAAGGAGAAGATCCGCAAGTTGTGCAACGAGGAGTCACCCGCAAAACCCTATAGCGATGCGACGATCGTGAAGATCCTCACCCGTGAGGGCATTCAGATCGCGCGGCGCACGGTTGCCAAGTACCGCGAGGAGCTTGGCATTCCTTCGTCATCCAAACGCAGGAAAAAGATTTAAATGACACGGAGGAACTATGAGAATTGATTTTAGCGGACGCGGTGTAGACATTACGGATCGGGTACGGAGCTTCACGATCGGTAAACTGGATCGTTTGACAAAACACCTCGATGACATTCAGGACGTGACCGTCGTCCTCTCCGTGGAGAAATACCGACACAAGGCAGAGATCAAGTTCCTGTCGCGCAAGCGCACGTTTGTCTGTGCCGAAGAAACCAACGACATGTTCGGTTCGATCGACCGAGTGGTCGACAAATTGGAAGCCCAGGCCAAGAAAGCCAAAGAGAAACTCAACGGCAAAAAGCGCAACACCCATGAATCGATCCGGCACCACGTGATCAGCTCGCCCTTACAGGAGCGGGCCACGGATGTCTTGGCCGACCGCGAATTGAAAATCATTCGCACCGACAATTCGGTGGTGAAACCCATGAGCCTGGAAGAGGCCGTCGACGAATTGACAAACTTCGACCAGGAATTCATCATCTTCCGCAATCATGAATCCGACGACTACAACGTCGTCTATCGTCGCAAGGACGGGCACATCGGCTACATCGAGCCCGGTGCTTGAATCCTTGCCCCCGGGACCGTGAGCACACGAGACGACCGCGAAGACGATTATTGGCAGGTTTTGTCCCACTCCATCCTGGAACGTGGCAAACAATGTCGTCGACATCTCACCGTGCGCGCCCTGCTGGAGGCCGAAGATCATCTGGATCTGGTCCACTTCGAGCAGGTGGGTGACCTGGCACGCGAGATCAGGGTCCCTCTGATTCAACGGCTCGGGTTGGCTCTGGCCGGCTATTGCGACGATCTCGAGCCCGGCAGCCTGGCGCTGCTGGGCAACTCCGAGGCCGCGTTCCTGGCGGATCACGGTCACACCATGGCGCCCGATCGGTTGGCCGCCCTCCTGGCATGTCAGCCGGCCGGGCTCCTTCTGAGTCGCGGCATTCGCCCGCCTTCCTGGTTTACCGCGGCCTTCGCCCAGGCCTCCATTCCCGTGCTCCAATCCCAGCTCGGTGATCGCGACCTGATCGTCAAGTTGGGTCGCATTCTCGTGGAAGCGCTGGCGCCCTGCATCTCGTTTCACGGCAACCTGCTCGTCATCAGCGGACTCGGGGTCCTGATCCTCGGCAAGAGCGGTATCGGCAAGAGTGACGACGCCCTCGACCTCATCAAGAAGGGTCATCAATTGGTGGCCGACGACGTGGTTCAGGTCTTCCTCAACCCCGAAGGCCGTCTCTGCGGGCGTGCCGACGAGCTGACCCGCGACCATATGGACGTGCGCGGCCTCGGCATCGTGAACATCGTGGAGCTGTTCGGCATCGGCAGCGTCCTGGACCAACATCCCATCGACCTGGTACTGTATCTGGAGACCTGGGACTCCAAGAAGAATTACGACTGCTTCCAAGCGAACGAAAACCTGGCGATTCTGGGTGTGGACCGGCCCGTCCTGCGGTTACCCGTGGCACCCGGTCGAAACCTGGAAAATCTCATCGAAATTGCAGTCAAACACTATCTCCTGAAAATCAAGGGGTATAATGCCGAGAAGGCAATCGCGGCGCGGCTGGATCAGTTATTGAATCGTGACAACGGCTAGCCCTAATCGTCGGAAAGCGCGGCCCTCGAGTGGCAGACCGGCGATTCCGGAACCCAAAAGGTTTCCCTTCGACCCCTCCCTGAGCCTGGAACCCCCTGGTTCCCTTTGACGCCCAGCCTTGGCGGTCAAGGTCCGGTCTACTCGCGGCGGTGACGGAATGACGGCGACATCAAAGAACCTCACGGGCTCCCGAATCGGGCGCTTCAAAGTGGAAGAACTGCTCGCCAAGGGCGGCATGGGCGAGGTGTACCGAGGCACGGACAACTTGCTGGGCCGTCAGGTGGCGCTCAAGACGGTCAATATCCAACAGCGCATGAGCCATCTCGCCAAAACGCGCTTCTTCCGAGAGGCCCAGATCCTGTCGCGCCTCTCCCACCCCAACATCTGCGGCATCTACGACCTCATCGAGCGCGACGATTACGACCTGCTGGTGCTCGAATTCATTCGGGGCAAGACCCTGCGCCACACCCTCAAGGAGAACCCGCGCGACCTCGACCTGTTGCACGTGGCGGAAATCATCGGCCTGGTGTTGGAGGTGGCGCACCGCGCTCAAATCGTGCACCGCGACCTCAAACCCGACAACGTCATGATCGCCGACGACGGCACGGTCAAGGTGCTGGACTTCGGCCTGGCGCGCCCCTCGGACCTGACGACCACCGTGCCCGAGCACATCGAGGCGGAGACACCGAGCGCCTCGCTGCAGCCGGCCGACGACAGTGTGGGTCGCAGCGACCCCAGCCTTTCCGAACGCACGCCCGGCGGCAGTTACGGCAGCAATTTCGCCTCGGAACGAACGACGCATGGCAGCGTGGTCGGTACGCCGCGTTACATGAGCCCCGAGCAGGCCCGCGGCGAAGACGCCACCTCCGCCAGCGACATCTACTCGTTCGGCATCATCATTCAGGAAATGCTGACCGGGGAATCCGCCTACAAACGGCACCTGCCCTACCAGGCGCTGCTGGTCAAGGTCGGCAAGGGCGAACGGCGCCCCATCAACGCGATCGTCCAGGGCCAGGATCCCGAACTGATCCGCCTCGTCGACGACCTGACCCGGCTGGATCCCGAAGCGCGCATCAACGCCCCCGAGGCGGTCCGTCGCATTCGCCGCATTCGCAACAAACCGGTGCGCCGGCGACAGCGCCGGCTGGGCCTGCTGGCCGCGCTGGTGTTTTCGGTCTCGTTGATTTCGGCCGGCCTGTTCGGCGTTTGGATGAACAAACCGCGCGGCATCATCGACGAGGGCGACAAACTGCAGGCGGCCTTCCTGCCGATGATCGACCAGACCGGCGACGCCGGCAGCGGTTGGATCGCCACCGGCCTGACCCAAATGGTGGCGCGCGGCTTGGGCGACATCGAAGGCCTGGACATGGTGGACGTGGGCAACGTCGCCCAGGTCACCCACCCCTTGAATCTGGCCTTCGATCACCCGATCAGCGGTGCCCAGCTCGGCCAGATCGCGGAAACCCTCGGCTCGGACCTGGTCATCCAAACCATGGTCGCAAAGGATCCGGAAACGGGCGGGTATCGGCTTGCCTACCGGTTGTACCGCGATTCGGTGGAACTGAAACCCGGCGAAGTGATGGGCGAAAGCCTGCCGAACGTGGCCCGCGATCTGGTGGTGCAACTGTCGCGACGCCTGAACCCCCACGCCCAGGTGGCCGATCTGTCGACGGTCTTTTCCGAAGATCCGTACGCCATGCTGATCTGGGCCATGGGCTACCACCAACTGGAGCAGGGCTATCCCAAGTCGGCCCTCAAGTATTTCGAGATTTGCGTGGAGCGCGATCCTTCCTTCATCAAGGCCCAGTACCACCTGGCCGCCAGCTTGGAGCGGCTGGGCAACTCGGAGGAGGCCGAACGCCAGTGCCATCGCATTCTGGAGTTGGCCGGCCGGAACGGCGACAAGACCCTGCGCGCCAATTGCTACATACTCCTGGGCGACATCGCCAAATCACACGGCGACTGGGAAAAGACCCTGGCGCTCTACGAAAAGGCCGGCGAACTCTACCTGGCCAACGAGGACACATCCGGACACGCCCACTATCTCAACCGGCTGGCCATCATGTACTGGCGCCGCGACCAATTCGCCGAAGCCGAGCGCACCCTGAACCAGTCGTTGGAGCTGTTCCGGTCCCTCGGCGACCGCGTCGGCGAATTCCAGGCGATCCAGAATCTCGGCCTGGTGGCCAACGCCAGGGGCGACCGCGAACAGGCCAAGAAGCACTACCACGAGGCCCTGGCCTTCGCCATGTTGATCGAAGACGACCAGAAACGCGCCGATCTGCTCAACAACCTCGGCACCCTGGCCCTGGCCGAACGCGACCTGACCACCGCGATGCGCCATTTCGAGGAAGCCTTCTCCGTCTATCGCGAACTGGGCATTCGCCAGAGCGCCTCCTACCTGTTGATCAATCTCAGCATCGTCGCGGAACAGAACTACCGGCTCCAGAAGGCCGAGGACCTGGCCCAGCAGGCCCTGACCGAATTCGCCGACTTGAACGACGCCTTCCTGGAGGGACACGCCTACCAGTGCCTGGGCATGGTCGACCTGAAGCGCGGCAAGCGCACATCGGCCCTGGCCCACTACGACCAATCGGCCGCCATTTTTCGGGACCTCGGATATCCCTCCGGCCACGCTTCCAGCCTGCGGCGAATCAGCGAGCTCCACCTGGAGATGGGTCACCTGGAAAAGGCCGCCCAGGCCCTGGCCCAGTCGCGCGAGCTGGATTCGAGCCCCCACAAGTCGGCCTACCTCGGGGCCCTGATCCAATACCGACGCGGCGAAGCCTCCCAAGCGCTCGACGCGCTGGAACGATTGCAGGGCGAATATCCCGAAATTTTCGGCGACGAGGAACAATTGGTCTTCGCCGTGATCCGCAAGTCGGTGGAAACCGGAAAACCCGAACCACTGCCCACCCGCGCGGAATTGTTCCAAAGGGTCACCAGCGATATCAACCAGCCCTGATGCCGGGCGGGCGTCGCCGCGAAAACACGCGAAAACCGGCTCCGCTTCTCGTCACGGACAAGAAATTGAACATTCACAAATTGTTGCGTGTTTCGAAAAAAATACGCCATTGCTAACCCCGAGCAATGGAGAGAGAATATCCTGTCCTTCAACCGAATATAAAATCCTTCCGAAGTTTTCCTTCGGCAGACCGCCATACTCGGGGGTACCCATGGCTCTCCGCGACCTGTCGCGCACGGCTCGTAATCTGTTGATTTTTATTATGTTGATTTCTGGAGGCCAGGCTCTCGGACAGGGCTTTCCAAATGTGCCGCAAACGCCGGGGACCCTTTTGGCCGGTCCTCTCGCACCCGAGCAGGGACGCACGGCCGTCATCACCATCCAGGGAGGTTGGGTGTTTTCCTTTCCGGAAATTCCCTCCAGCGGACCGGTCCTTTTCAACGGTTCTCTCCTGGAAAACGACTACCAGATGCGCCAATGGGATATCTCCAACCTATCCAACGTCCGCGAGGTGGCGCGCCTGGGTGTCACCACCCAGGGCTTCGATGCCCACGGTGTCGTCCATTCGGGAAATTGGACCATTTTCGGTACCTTCCAATTCCACGTGGATCAATTCGGTGGCCCGCGAATCGAAGAACCCTTCACCGAAGATCACGTGGTTCCCTTTTCGCGCGGTGGCCTGTTCCCGCCCTACAGCATCACCAATTACTGGAGTTACAACGATACCAACATTCCGCTCGAGTTGACCTTTCAGGGCGATCACGTGGCCCAGTGGGATCATATCGCCGCGACGGGCATCATCGGCCATCCCGTGTTGATGGGGAACCTGCTGTTCATGCTCTCCGAGCAGACCAACGGCGGCATCGCCATCTACGACATGAGTCTTTTCATGGACGGCAACCCCAGCAACGATCCCGCCCAGCCCCCGCTGATCACCCTGCACACCATCGGCGGATTCGGCGGCTACTGGAGCGAACTCTACGGATTGGACGGGCGGCTGTACGCGGTAACCTCCTACCGCATCGGCGGACAAGGGCTGAAAGTCATCGATGTCACCGACCCCACCACACCGGGCAACATGATCGACATCGGCTTCAGTGCCGACGTCATGTCCATGTACCCCCATTTCCAGGATCAATACATATTTTCCGGAAGCAGCAAGGTCGACATGCGCGCCCAACAGGTGGTGTTGACCCTGCCGACCCAGACCGCACACACGATCCCCGGCTACGACGACGGCGACGGCATCGATACCAGCCAATGGGCGCTGCCGGTGGGCAACCTGCTGATCACCGGCGGCCTGACCGACGGCGATCGCAGTCAAGGCATGGCGATTTGGGCCCACCAGGCCGAGCCGGACACCAGAGGCCCCATGGTCGGTTATCACATTCCGCGCGCGGGCCAGACCAACTACCCCGTGGCGGCCCCGATCAGCATGATCATCCCCGAAACACTGGACACCGCCACGCTGATCGGCGGACAGACCTTCATCGTTCGCCCCTTGGGCGGGAACCCCATCAGCGGCAGCTTGTTCTATGCGATGAACGACATGATCACCTTTCAGCCGGACGACGTGTTGATGGACAACACCACCTACGAGGTCTTTCTGCCCCAGGGCGGCATCGAGGACGCGGTCGGCAACGGACTGGAGCAGGATTACAGCTTCACTTTCTCGACCGGCAGCTCGATCGGCGGGAATGTGCCGCCGGAGATCCAGTCCTTCACGGTATCGGACGGCAGCGTGGCGCCCGGTACGCCGATCCAATTCAGCGTCTCGGCCACCGACTCCGACCAGGACACGCTGGAGTACCGCTTCATTTTCGGTGACGACAGTCCGCCGACCGCCTGGTCCGGTGCCACGACGGCCAACAAGACCTACGGCGCCGAGGACCACTACAGCGCCATGGTTCAGGTGCGCGATCCATCCGGCGTGACCGTTTCCGACAACCTGACCGTGACGGTCAAGGCACCGCTCACCGGACCGCGGCCCACCCAATCCAGCCAGATCGTGATCGACGAGGCCGCACGACGGGTCTATGCCGTCAATCCGGACAACAACACCGTGGCCGTCATTCACGCCGACACCCACGCGCGCCTGAGCGAGTATCCGGTTTCGGCCGATCCCCGCAGTGTGGCCCTCGACGGCAGCGGCCGGCTGTGGGTCACCGCGCACGACGCCGACTGCATCGACGTCCTGAACGCGGCCACGGGCGCGCTGGTGGATTCGATCAAGTTGGACTACGGCGACGCGCCCTTCGGTGTGGTGATGTCGCCGGATCGTTCCACCGCCTACGTGTCCCTGACGGGCAGTGGCGAGCTGTTGCGCTTCGACGCCGCCACCATGGCACAGACCGGCTCGTTGGCGCTGGGACCCACACCGCGGGCCCTGGCGGTGGACGGCAATCACGGTCGCATTCTCGTGACGCGCTTCATTTCGGCCTCGTTCCACGGCCAGGTGTGGGATGTCTCCGCCACCACCTTCACCTTGACGCGCACTTTCGTGTTGAGTCAGAAAATCGCGGCCGACAATTCGTCCGACGGGGCCGGCATCCCCAACTATCTGGCTTCCGTGACCATCACACCGGATAACCGCCTCGCCTGGATCACCGCGGTCAAGACCAATACCAACAAGGGCGTCCACTTCGGTGACGGCTCGCTCAACGATCCCGACAACACCGTGCGGACCGAGCTGATCTCCATCGACCTGACGACCAACACGGTGCGCGACGACAATGCCTCGCGCATCGACCTGGACAATTCCGACTCGGCCGCGGCCATCGCTTTCTCGCCCCTCGGCGACTATATGCTGGTGGTCAACCAGGGCACCAAGGACCTATTGATCCTGGATACCTTCCGTTTCGCCTCCGCCCAGGGATTGGGCAGTATGGTGGCACGGGTGGAACTGGGACTCTCTCCTCAGGGCATCGCCGTGGACACGATCACCGAAACGGCCTTCGTCAAAAATTTCATGGGCCGCAGCGTGTCGATGCTCTCGATCGCCAGCCTCCTGGCCACGGGTGATTCCAGCTTCCAGGTGAGCGAGGTCTCGACCGTCCAGAACGAGCTGCTGTCGCCGCAGGTGCTGGAAGGCAAGCAGGTCTTCTACAACGCCGACGATCCGCGCATGAGCTCGGAAGGCTATATCAGTTGCGCCACCTGCCATGTGGACGGCGGCCACGACGGGCGCACCTGGGATTTCACCCAACGGGGCGAAGGCTTCCGCAACACGATCCCCCTCTGGGGTCGCGCGGGCACCGGCCACGGGCGGGTTCATTGGACCGCCAATTTCGACGAAATCCAGGATTTCGAAAACGACATTCGCGGCCATTTCGGCGGAACCGGCTTCCTGACTTCGGAAGATTTCGCCGTGGCCGGCGATCCGCTGGGTCCCACCAAGGCCGGTCGCAGCCAGTTACTGGACGCGATGGCCGCCTACCTGGCCTCGCTCGACGGCACCACCCTGCCGCGCAGCCCTTTTCGGGCGGCCAACGGCGACATGACCGCGGATGCGATGGCAGGCCGCGACATTTTCATCGAGCAGGGCTGCGCCACCTGCCACAACCCCGCCCAGCAGTACACCGACCGCCAGCTTCGCGACACGGGTACCATTCGCCAGGGCACCTCGGGCCAACGCATCAACAGCACCCTGGTGGGGCTGGAAACCCCCACCCTGCTCTCGCTGTGGGAATCCGCGCCCTACCTGCACGACGGCAGCGCGCCCACGCTGGAGAGCGTGTTCCGGCAGGCATCGGGACGCTGGTACGACAACGAGGACGGCACCAATTCCGGCAGCTTCCCCAGCTCTCAATTTCCCACCCAAACCTGGCTCTACGGCAGTGTCTCCCCGCTCGAACGCTCGCTGGACCGCTCCGTGACATGGACCGACGTGGACGGCGGCAGCGGTGGTATGGGCCAAATCATGTTCCGCTTCGCCACCGACTTCAACGCCGGCGATCTGACCTGTATCCTGACCGTCAACGGCGTTTCCACCAACGTCGTCTTTCCGCCCACCGATCCGGATAGCGGCGATCGGCCGATGGTCCTCGTCGAGAACGTCAATTTTCAGCCCGGTGAAACCAACACGGTGATCCTGCGCAATCCGGGAAGCTTCGAGAAGGTCGATCTGGACGCGATGTTCGTGTCGCACGCCGACGACCTGGCCAAGGCCGAACCTCACCGCAGGGCCCTGAATCTGGGTGCGCTGCAGTTCGAGCAGCTCATGGCCTATTTGCGGCAATTGGACAGCGCCAACATCATCGCGTCGGGCTCCGTCGAGCGCCGCTTCTGGCAGTCGGTGGCAGGCGGTGTGATCGCCGATCTCGAGGCCGACCCGCGCTATCCGGACCAACCGGAAGGCGCCGATATCCTGACCCGGCTGGAAGCCGTGGGTTGGGCCGGTTCCGGCTCGCCGGGCGCCAGCCAGTCCTGGGCCGACAGCTACGGTCAGCAGGTTCGCGGCTACCTGCGCCCGGCCGAGACCGGCAATTACGTGTTCTTTCTCTCCGGCGACGATTCTGCGACCTTTTCGCTGAGCCCAGACGAAGATCCGGCCAACGCGATCGAGGTCGCCTCGTTGACCAGCGCCAGCGCGTTCCGGACCTGGGACACCTTCACCAGCCAGGCCTCGCGCAACAACGGATTCAGCTTCGGCGGCGGTGCCCCCGGGGTGATCACTCTCCAGGCCGGCCAACGCTATTTCTTCGAAATCGTGCACAAGGAAAGCGGCGGTACCGATCACGTGTCGCTGGCCTGGCGCACACCCAGCGGCGGCAGCGATCCCACCAACGGCAGCGATGCCGCGGTCGTGCCGGGTACGGTTCTGGAACCTTTCGCCGATACCTTCCGCGAAAAGATCCCCGCTTCACCCAGCGATCTGTTCGCGACGGCCTACTCCATTTCCGAAATCCACGTGGCCTTTATCGATCACGCCATCAACGAACTCGGCTACGAGCTGGAATACCGCTTTGTCGGTGGCGACTGGCAGACCACAGACCTGGAAGCCGTCGGCGGTATCGGTACCAAACATCAGGTCGCCATCCGCCATTTGGTTCCCGGCAGCGACTACGAGATCCGCCTGCGGGCCTTCAACGCCGTCGGCCCCACCGAATGGCTCACGCCGGTCGCGGCAACCACCCTGCCCGCCGCGACCGAGCGCCTGTTCACCTTCGACGGAGCCCGCCCGTTTTACATCGATTTGGGTCTCAACCTGTTGCAGCAGGCCAAGGTCGTCGACGACAACCTGGTGCTCTGGCAAGAGGGCGGCGGCGGCGGCCAGCGCTCGGCGGTGTGGTCCACCAAGACCGTGCCCACCGCCGGATTCGTCACCGAATTCACCTTCGGCGGCCAGAACGTGACCCTGGCGAGAAAAAGCGATCTGGTCTTCGTGCTCCAGGCCGCCTCCCCCGAGGAATTGGCCCTGGGCAACGATGGCGGTTACGAAGGTGTCTCCGGCCCCAAATTCGGACTGGTCTTCTCGTTAACCATTCCCGACGCCAACGTCCGCGGCCTGATAGGCGACGCGGAAATCCGCAACTACTTCAACACCAACGATCAAGGCTTTGAGTTCGCCGCCGGGCAGACCTACACCATTCGCGTCATCTACGACGCCCGCCAAAAAGAGGTGACGCTGGAATGGCGCCGTCACGACAACGGCCAGATGTTTCAGGGCAGCTTTCCGATCGACCTGGAAGAGGAACTGGGTGCCTTCGCATATCCCGGCTTGCTGACCAACAACAACTTTGCGGACCTGGATATGGTCTTGAGTCGCTGGATCTTCGACGCGCGTACGGAGAACTTTTCCACTCAGGCGCCGTTTGGCGGCACGGCCCGCGCCATCCCCAGCCGCATCCAATCCGAGGACTACGACCTGGGCGGCGTCGACATCGCTTTTCACGACAATGACGACATTCAGTCCGGCATCGATCTGCGCGGAGATCCGGTGGACATCGCCACCGGCGCCGGCGTGGACGGCCACTACGTAGGCTTCATCGCCTCCGGCGAGTGGCTCAAGTACACCGTGGAAGTGATGCCGGGCCGCTACGACGTGCGTGCACGCATCTCCGGCGGCGACAGCCCGAGCACCCAGGACATCGCCGTTTCCCTGGACGGCCTGCCGATCACCGTGTTCGACAGACCCAACACCAATTTCCAGTTCCAGACGATCCAGAACGAAAACGTGGACATTCCGTTCGCCGGCCAGCAGGTGTTGCGCATCGACTACCAGGACAGCACCTTCAATATGGATTGGATCGAGTTCACCCGCATCGGTGATTTGGCGGAGTCGCCGGCCACGCCGACCGGCCTCTCGGCCAACGCCGTCAATTCGGGCCGTGTCGACGTGACCTTCACCGACCAGGCCACCAACGAAGCATCCTTTTCGGTGGAATACCGCGTCGCGGGTACCGTTCCATGGCAATCGATGTCCGTGCCCGCCGCGGCGGGAACCGGGACATCCGTGACCGTCCAGGTCGCCGGATTGAGCGGGAACACCACCTACGAGTTTCGCGCCAAGGCACGACGCGCCCAGGCCGATTCGCCCTGGACCTCCGTCGATTCGGCGACCACCTCGGTCGCGGCCGGCGACTGCGCGGTACCCGTCACTCTGGCCGTCGACCTGCAGGATCTGGAGATCTGTAACGGCGACGATGTCACGCTTCTGGCCCTGGCCTCCGGCGAGTCGGACCCCGCGCCCAGCTACCAGTGGTTCCTCGACCAGAACCCTATCGGAGGGGCCGTTTCTCCCGAATTGCTGATCGAATCCTTCGACGGCGGCGACGCGGGCAACTATCACTGCGAAATCACCAATAGCTGCGGCACCACGCTCTCCGCCACGGCGACACTTTCACTGACCGGCAGTCTCAACCTGACGACCCAGCCCGCCAACCAAACCGTCTGCGAAAACGGGCCCGCGCTATTGAGCGTGGTCGCATCCGGCGGCGGTTCCCTTGAGTACCAGTGGCACTTGAACGGTTCCCCGATCGCGGGCGCCACCCTGCCCACCTTCGCCATCGACGCCGCACAAACCACCGATGCCGGCAATTACCACTGCGAGGTGACCGGCGGCTGCGGCACCGTCGATTCGAGCACGGCCGTGCTGACCGTCATGACCGAGCCAATCATCACCGCGCAACCGGAACCCACCCAAGTCTGTGCCGGCAACGCGCTCAACCTGAGCGTCACCGCCTCGGGCGGCGGCATCGCCTACCAATGGTTCAAGGACGAAAACGCCCTTGCTGGCGCCACCCAAGCCACCCTGTCCATCGGCGCGACCAGCGCCAACGATGCCGGCAGCTACCAATGCCGCCTGATCAACGGATGCGGCAACGCCATCTGGAGCAATTCGGTGGACGTGGTCATCGGCGACAACTGGACCTTCATCAGCCATCCCCAAACGGCGTCGACCTGCGAAGGCCAATCGGCCACCTTCGAAGTCTCCATCGCCGGCAACATCACCGGCTACCAGTGGTTGCGGAACGGCGTGCCCATCGCCGGCGCGACCCAACGCACCTACACGATCCAAAACGTCGATGCCGGCGACGTGGCCCAGTACCGCTGCCGGATCATCGGGCTGTGCAGCCAGGTCGATTCGCAAGCCGCCTCGCTGACCCTGGAAGGTGGCCCCTCGGTCACCACCAACCCGGTCAGCCAAAGCCTGTGTCTGGGTGAGACCCTGACCCTGACCGTGGCCGGCGTATCCAGCAGCGGCGGTCTCGGCTACCAATGGTTCTGGAACAACCAGGAAATCGTCGGCTTCACCTCGCCGACCTTCCAACTGGTACCGGCGCTCAACCAGGCGGGCCAGTACCGTTGCCGCCTGACGGACAACTGTGGCGAGACCTTTTCCGAGGTGGCCGTGGTCGAGGTGGTCCAACTGGACGTCTCCGTCGATGAGGACGACGGCGTGGTCGGCGTGGATCCACCCGAGTTGTTCGCAGAGGTCGCCTGCGCCGATCTCGCCGAGCTGGAGTGGTTCAACCTCACGACCCAGGCCGGATTCGGACTCGGGGTGAACCCGATCGTCCTGGATCCGTTGCCCATCGAAACCACGACCTACCGGGTCATCGTCACCAGCGACGACCTGGGCCAGGAGGTCAGCGGGGACGTGACGGTGCTGATCCCCGATGATGCGACCTTCTTCGATTTCAACGGCGACGGCTGCAACGACGTGGGGGATCTATACGAAGCGTTGACCCTGTGGCAGCTCACCGATCCGATTTTCGACGCCAACGACGACGACCTCTTCAACATCCTGGATCTGATGTTCATCAAGATCACCGGAGACAACTGCCCCGGGTCGCGCTGACCTTTAGGAATGATCGGTGTTGGCGGCGGGTCGACAGCCCGCCATCTCCGGTTCTCTTCCCGCAAGAAAGGCGATCATGCGGTTGCCGAGAGTGTCGCGGCTGAACTCCCGCTCCGCCAGCGCGCGGGCATTGGCGCCGTAGCGGCGGCAGACTTCGGGATCCGCGGCCAGGCGTTCCAGGGCATCGGCGAACGCCGCCGCGTCGCCGGGCGGCACCACGACGCCGCAATCGTGACTCTCGATCATCTCGGCCAACCAACCGGGATAATTGTTAATCACCGGCAGTCCGGCGGAAATGTAGTCGAAAAACTTGTTGGGCGAGGTGCCGCGATAGAAGGCCGGTACATTGGCCAGAATCATCATGCCCAGATTGGCCTTGGGCAGCAAACGCGCCAATTCGACCTTGGGCACGGGATCCAGGAAAATGCAGTTGTCCAATCCTTCGGCCTCGGCCCGCTCCCGCAACGCGGGCTTGCGCATGCCCTGACCGATAAACACCAGTTTGATGTTTTGGCGGCCGCGCTTCTTCAGTTCCGCCGCCGCGTCCAACACCGCTTCCAATCCATTGGCCATGCCGTGGGCGCCGGTAAAGACCGCGGTGAAGTCCCCTGGCTCGATGCCATTTATATCCAGACCCTTGTGACAATCGGGCTGAAACAGATCCAGGTCCGAGGCGTTGGGGATCAGGGCGACCCGATCTTCGGGAACCCCGCGACGGCAGATGCCTTCCTTGATGCCAGGCGAAAGGGCCACCAACCGGTCCGCCGAGCGGTAGGACAGAAACTCCAACAGGTCCAGCGCCAGAAGTACGAGGGGATTTTTGATCACCCCCATCGCCTTGGGCAGCTCGGGCCAGAGATCGCGAACCTCGAACACGAACGTCTTCGAGCGGCGCAGCAGCTTCATCACGATACCCGGGATGCCGGAAGTCAACGGAGTCGTCGTGGTGAAGAGGAGATCGTACTTCATCGTCAGCGCCATCCAGGTGGCACGGGTGGAAAACCGCACGAACGTGAGGGCCCGACGCAGGAAGCCGTGTTTGTTGCCGTAGGGCATGGCGATCTCGATGATCTGGATGCCGTTCACCACACCTTTTCGCACGCCCCTGATCGGCTTGCCGGAAAGGCCGGTGGTCCCCTCCAGCAGGGAGCCGCAGATGACGGTCACCTCGTGACCTGCGTGAACCAGGCGGCTGGCCATTTCATAAGGGCGCGTGCCGGTTGCGCCCTGGGGGGTGGAAAAGTGCTGCGGAATGTAGAGGATGTGCATAGGGTGAAGTCCCTTTCGTTTGGCGGCACAACCATGCCGACAAAGCTAGATGACTCGGATATTGCCGGGTATGTGTGAGCCATCTTAGCGAAATCCCCAAAGCGAATGAAGACCTCGAATCGATTACCGGGACCCGAATGTCCAGGAAACGCCGACGTGGAAACCCCGCGCAGCCGAAATTAGGGGAAAAACCCGTTCAGGAAGGGTCGCCCAAGGGCGAAATCATTTCGTGGGATTTCACCTCGAACCCCAAGGACTTGTAGAAGGCGAGCGCTTCCCGGTTGAACTCGTAGACCCGCAATTCGAGATCCTGCGCGTTCTTCTCCCGAGCCCACTGACGCGCCGCTTCGACGAGGGCCTTACCCAAACCACGGCGGCGCTGATTCGGGTCGATGAACAGCACGTCGAGCACGGCATAGCGGCGCGGGCGAATGATCGGGAAGTCGTCGGACCATTTCAGTTGAACCAGGACGAATCCCAACAACTCTTCGGGCGGCACCAGGTTCACGGCTACGTGCAGGGCCTGGTCGGGATCCTCGACGACTCCGTGGAGATAGGCCGACGAGCGCGCCTGGCCGTTGGGCGCGCGAAAGAGCCGCGGCAAGGCTTCGAGGTGAAAGCGATCCACTTCGGCGAACATTTTCTCGAGCGCGGGAAAATCTTTGGGGATGGCGGGCCGAATAGCAAAGGTCATGAGTCGAAATCCTGGCTATGGGTACTTCATTCGGGCAGGGGTCACGAGATCGAGGGGTGGGTAGAATCGTTATGATAACCATAACGATTGAGGTTTTAAACCCTTTAAACCCTGAGTTCGCGCATGAATCCGCAAATCTCCTCTACCGCTTCCGACAAATTCTGAGGTTCGGTGCGACCGGAGCGGACACGGGGCTTCAAACTGTGATCGCCGTCCCCGCTCCAGAACACGCGAATCTCGGGTGAGAGTTGGTAGGCCCCGACTTCGCTTTCGGTGCCGAACGGGTCGCGCGTTCCCTGAACGATCAGGGTCGGCGTCTGCAAATCGCGCAGGTGCTCGGTGCGCAGGCGTTCCGGTTTGCCGGGTGGATGGAAGGGATAACCCAGGCAGACCAGACCGGCCGCACCGACCTCGTCCGCGATCTTCGAGGCCATGCGCCCGCCAAGCGATTTGCCGCCGATGACCGTCGGGCCCGTGGTCCGTACCGCGGCGAAGACTTCTCGCCAGGCGTCCAACAGTACCGGCTCGCGGTTCGGCGGCCCCTTGACACCCTCGGTTCGCCGACGCGCCATGTAGGGAAATTCGAAGCGTACGACGCGGAAACCCGAGCGGGCGACGCCCTCCGCGATGACGTTCATGAAGGGTGAATCCATCGGTGCGCCGGCGCCGTGGGCAAGAACCAAGGTCACGGGCGTTTCGCCGGGCCCGTCGATCAACCAATCGTCACGAAACATGGATGAATCCTCGCGCGGCACATCACCTGCCGGGGTTCGGCGACCCGTGCGCCGGAAATGGTCCGTAAGTCACGGGCCGCGGTCCTCGGTCTCGAGGACGCGAATCGATGGAGATGCGAAAGAGGCTCAGGCACCCGGTCCACAATCCAGGCAGCCCTCGATCGGCTCCGGACCCAGATGCAATTTGGCGTTCAAGTCGCGCAAGGCCGTTCTCAGCCCTTCTTCGATGACCGGATGGTAATAAGGCATGTCGAGCATCTGGGCGATGGTCATCTTCTGCTGATAGGCCCAGGCCAACAAGTGCCCGATGTGCTCGGCAGCGGGGCCGAACATCTCGGCACCCATGAACACCCCGGTCCCGTGCTCGCCGTACACCCGCAACATGCCCTTGTTCTTCAGCATGACGCGACTGCGGCCCTGGTCTTCGAAGGAAACCTCGCCGACGGCGAAACAGCCGTCGGGCAGGCTGGTGTAGCTGCGGCCCGCCATGGCGATTTGCGGGTCACTGAACACGATGCCCAGCGGCGCGCGGCGAAGTCCGGCCCGAATATCGGGGTAGCGCCCGGCGTTCTCGCCGGCGATGCGCCCCTCGTCGGCGGCCTCGTGGAGCAGCGGTCGATCGTTATTGGCGTCGCCCGCGATGAAAATATTGGAAGTGCCGACCTGCAGCGTGAAGGGATCGAAGAACGGCTGACCCCTGTCGGTCAATTTCACATCGGTATTTTCGAGGGAGAGGCTGCGGACGTTCGGCGTCCGTCCCGTGGCGGCCAGGGCGAAATCGAAACGTTCCGTCACCTGGTGTCCGTGGCTGTGTTTATAGGTGATCACCACCTGGTCTTCTTCCCGGTACAACGCACCGATGGGCGCGTCCGGATCCAAGTAGAATTCGTCGCCGAGCACCGTGGCGCAGTTTTCGATCACGGCCGGATCGGTCAGCGGTCCGATTCTGCCGCCGCGACCGAAGACGCGGACGCGCACGCCGAGCCGATGCAGGGCCTGACCCAACTCCAAACCGATGACGCCGGGGCCGAAGATCGCCACGGCCTTGGGGAGCGTCTCCCATTCGAACACGTCGTCATTGACGATCAACAACTCTCCCAGGTCGCGGAACATGGAGGGAACGGCCGGAGAGGAACCGGTGGCGATGACGATGGTTTCGGCCTTGACGATACGGCCGTCTACCTGAAGGTGGTGATTGTCGACAAAACGGGCATAGCCGCGCAATCGATCGGATTCCGGAATGGCTTCGACGGATTCCTCGACAAACCCCACGAATCGATCGCGTTCGCGCCGAACACGGTCCATGACCTCGGCGCCGTCGATGCGCAACGGTTCGCCGGGGTGCACCCCGAACGCCGGGGCTCGGTGCACGGCATGGGCGGCTTCGGCAGCCGCGATTAACAATTTACTGGGCATGCAGCCGACGCGTGCACAAGTGGTTCCATATGGACCGCCCTCGATGAGGACGACCCGCGAGGCATGCTTCTTTGCACCTCGATAGGCGCCGAGACCGGCAGTTCCAGCCCCGATCACCGCAACATCAACCTGAATTTCGTCCATGTTCGCTCCTCGAAACGTACCGGCGTGGTAGCGCGTTGCCGGGAAAAGGCCCTTCGCCGATTGATCGCGATACAACCATTAGTTTTATTTAGTTTAACGCGGTTCCGCCGTCCGATCACTAGCTTTTGGATAGAATCTATACTCTGGGTTCGGTAAAAAGCCAGATTCGGATCAAGTGGAATTCGGTGTCGCCAAAGACCAAACGGGTGGTGCTTTCGCGAGGCGGATTGGTTTCCCGAATACGGATCATTTCTGTACGACACACGGTCGCCAGAACCCGCGAAGTTTCCGGAAACGAATGGGTCCGAAACCGACGGAAACCGCCGTTGGCAAAGCCCGATTTCACGAACGAAAGACGCCGTGACGGACCCCCTACCCGCCAAAATGAAGGTTTACCGCCGGTCGGTCGATAGAACAGAGACGTCCCCAAATACGATCAAACCTGAAATGTGCGATTCGGGTGGATGCGATGTGGAAAGATGTTGGAGGGGCCCGCCCAGGGAGAAACAGTTTGGGAAAAGCGCGCTCGGCAAACCGTGGTCCGGCATACCGTGGTCCGGCATACCGTGGTCCGGCATACCGGAGGCGTACTTGGAAAGTACGGAGGGTCCGGCCATCCGGCCACCATCGGATCGAGCCTTTTCCCCGGCTGTTGCAGTCCAACAGATTTGTGCAGCGCGTCGCCAAGAATCGCTCAATTTAGGTCAAAGGCTCGGTCCACCGACCGCGCCCTTTTCCCGAGGTTACCATGAGCACCGAAATCTTACTGGAAGTCGGCACCAACGAAGTGGAATTTCTCGAGTTCTTTCTGGGCGACCAGAGCTACGGCATCAATGTCGCCAAGGTTCGGCAACTGCTCAAGTTCGAGCAGTCCCAAATCACGACTCTGCCCTGCGTTCAACCCTCCGTCCTGGGATCCCTGCTGCATTTGGAACGACACCTTCTCGTCGTGGATCTGAACATGCTCCTGAACGACACTCCCAGTCAGTCGACCGGAGCGCGGATCGTCATCGTGACGGATTTCAACGATGCGATCACCGGCTTCGTGGTCGACGGCGTCAGCAAGATCTACCGTCTCTCGTGGGAAGAATACCTTCCGCTCTCCAACGCGCTTCAGCGTCACAATCCACGCGTCACCGGGGTGGTGGTCATCGAAAAACGCGAGGTCCTGATCCTGGATTTCGAACAGATCATCGAAGAAATCCGGGGCCTCGATCCTTGGGACCATCCTCTTTCGACGGATGAAGAAAAGGAAACCCTCGCCATTCCCCCATCCACCCAAACGGCCGCAGCGCCCACAAGCGCCCCAGCGAACGTCTCGCCGGAAATCGCCGCCGCGACCGCAGCCTGGCGCAAGCCGTCACAAGCGGACCCGAGTCCTGGTCAGGGCGCCGCTCAGGGGAACGCGGCGCCGGCGAGTGCCGCACCTCCGGCCGGTGACGGCGGAGCGGAGGCGGCTCCCGCGGAGACGGGCCGCGGTGCCGTGAACATCCTGTTCGCCGAGGATTCGAAACTCTTCCGGCTCAGCATGCTGGACGGTCTCAGGGCACGTGGGTTCACCCAGGTCCAGTCGTTCGAGAACGGGAGCCAATTGTTGGATTTCCTGCGGCAGCAACACCGCCAAGCCCAGGAAGAAGGCACCCCGCTGCGCGATCGGGTCCAGTTGATCATGACCGACATCGAAATGCCGATCATGGACGGCCTGACCCTGTGCAAGGCGGTCAAGGAAATCGAATCCGAACTACCGATCGTCGTGCTTTCTTCGCTGATCACCGATCAAATGCGCCTGAAATGCGAGAGTGTCGGTGCCAACGCCGCGATTTCGAAGAAGAACCTGCCCGAACTGATGAAGACCCTGGATCGTCTGGTCGAAGAAACCGTGAGCTGAGTCGAAGCCCCGGCATGAACCGTGGAATCGACGCCTCGGCGGAATCCGTTCGAAGACGATTCGGCCATGGGACGGGCACGCCCCTTTCGGTTGCCGGTCAAGTGAACGCTCCATGCTTGGCGATGTGGCCGCCGGCCAGGGCCGGCCCTCGATCGACGACCGGACTCGGCCTGGAATCCCGCGGGCCCGGTAAGCCCCCGGCCCGGGGCCCGGATTCCCATGAGGGATAACACCAACCGGTTTGGCGTCACTCGAACCGAGGGAGCTTCGCGACGCAATCTCAAGTCGTCAAAAATATGTGCTTTCGTTTGCTTCAATCCCAAAGTTACAATAGATTCATCCCAGACCAGTCGAAACTGTAACCCCTCTCATACCACTACATAACCATGTGAGTCGCCATTCACCTGGTCATAGCCTGTCTATTTCTCCATGGTTTTGCTAGTCTTGGCAACTGGTCGACACCAAGATTCACGTTTCGATCCTAAGTTCATCTTTTCGATACGCTTACATGGCGTCGAGATTTCTCGGAGGTTATTAGAGATGATTCTTGACATTGTGAGACGCCACTGCACGCCCCTTCTCGGGATTTGCGGTCTCGTCATGGGATCCTGGTCCATGGCACAACATATCGGCGACGGGCCGATCGTGCGCGAGCACATGGACCAACAGCTCATCGAATCGGGAGACCTCGATTTTTGGAAGGTTTTCGATCACGGCGAGTTCCTGTTTGCGGCCAAGTTCAATACATACGATGGCCAGGGCCGTCCCGGCACCACCGGCGGGGGCGATGCCCGCGTTCCCGGTTCCGCACCGGCCTTCATTCGTACCTCGGCGCCCGAGTCCAACTCCTGCGCCGGATGTCACAACGATCCGTTGCCCGGCGCTTCCGGCGACATCGTCGCCAACGTCTTCGTTTTGGCGCAGACCCTGGACCCGGTCACCGATTCCGTGTCTCCCCAGTTCTCCAACGAGCGCAACACCCTGGGCATGCACGGTGCCGGCCTGATCGAACTGCTGGCGCGCGAAATGACCGCCGAGCTGCAGGCCCTTCGCGATGCGGCCGTCAGCGAGGCGGCCGAGGCGGGTAATTCGGTCTCGAAGATGTTGCAGACCAAGGGCGTTTCCTTCGGCCGCCTCACGGCCGCGGCCGATGGAACCGTGGACTACAGCGAAGTGGAAGGCATCGATCACGACCTGCTGCTCAAACCCTTCCACCAGAAGGGCGTCGTGGTGTCGCTGCGCGAGTTCACCAACAACGCCATGAACCACCACCACGGCATGCAGTCCGTGGAGCGCTTCGGTGCCGCCCGCACGGGCACCGACGATTTCGACCAGGACGGGGTCAGCGACGAGTTGAGCGTTGGCGACATCACCGCCACCACCGTGTGGCAGGCGGCTTTGGCCACGCCGGGCCAGGTGATTCCCAACGATCCGGTGGTGGCTCGCGCCATCATTCGCGGCGAGCGTACCTTCTCTCGCGTGGGCTGCGATTCCTGCCACAAGCCGGAGTTGGTACTGGATTCGCCGATCTTCACCGAGCCGAACCCCTACAACCCCGACGGCAACCTGCAGGTCTCGGAAGTGACCTCGGTGTTCAGCTTCGACGTGACGCAATTGGGCGATAGCCCTCGTCCGGAAAAGACCAATTCGGGCAAAGTGGTGGTGCGGGCCTTCACCGATCTCAAGCGCCACAACCTGTGCGACGAAGATTACAACCACTACTGCAACGAGGAACTCGTCCAGGGTGGCGTGCCGACCGAGCAGTTCCTGACCCGCAAGCTGTGGGACGTGGGCAATACCGCGCCGTACGGTCACCGTGGCGACCTGACCACCATGACCGAGTCGATCCACTACCACGGTGGCGATGCACGCGAGTCCCGCGATCGGTTCTTCGCCCTGTCCGAAATGCAACGGGCCGAAGTCATCGAATTCCTCAAGTCGTTGCAAATTCTGCCCGAGGGCAGCGCCTATCTGGTGGTGGACGAGAACGGTCAAGCCAAGAACAAGACGCGTTTGACTCGTTCGGACAACCCGGTGCGCCGGTCCACGGTCGGCGAATCGCCCTGACCGGTTCCTTCACGCAGCGAATGTCGAGGCCCGAACACGACACCCGTCGTGTCCGGGCCTTTTCTCTTGGACCCAGCGGCATTCAGCTCGCGGCCTGAAACCACAAGGTGATCAAGGTTCCCGCGGCCTCCCCGGCCTCGTCGTTCTCGAGCCAGGACTCCACCTCGATTTCACCGCCGTAGGCCCGCATGAACTTTTGGACGAGCGGCATCCCGAACCCGGTGCCCTTTTCGCCATCGGTTCCGTCGCGGGAGGTGACGCGACCGATTTCGAACAGATCGGAAGCCAATTCCGGCGACATGCCGATACCGAAATCCCGAATCGTCAGGCGAATGCGGTCGTTTTGGCGATCGGCCGCGATCCGCAGTTCGCCGTCGCGATGAGAGAACTTGACGGCATTGGTGACCAGGTTGTTCAAAACCGAATTGACCAGGGACACCGGTTCGGCGAGCAACACCAGATCCTCGGGCACGGTGTTGACGATTTCGAGGTTTTTGGCGGTCCACCGGGACTTGAGCATCGTCAGCGAATCGCTCATTTGATCGGCCAGGTTCAGTTGGGTCAACTCCAACTTCATTTTGCCGGAATCCAGCGATTCGATTTGCCGCACCAAATCGATGACCCCCTGCTCCTGGGAGAGCGCCTTGGAAATGTGGCCAAGGCAGTACTCGGTTTCTTCCGGCGCCTCGTGACACAGCTCGATGGCGCATTTGATGGCGGTGAGCGGATTCGACAAATCGTGACACAGCACGTGGATCAACTGGCGCCGGTTGTTGCTCAACTGGGTCAGGCGGGCATTGGTCTGACGCAGCACCTGATTGACCTCCTCCAACCGAATCCGGTAGCGGCGCACCAACAGGTTCCCCGCGAAAAAGGTGAGCAGCCCGAGCGACAGCGCGGCGATCGCACCGGCGATCCGCATCGGTGCCAGCAGGGTGGCCGCACGTCGTTCCACCGACGCCACGCTCTGGTGCACGAACAGTTGGTAATCGGTGCCGGCCACGGGCAGGGTGGCCACGATATCGATCTCGGGCTGCCCGGGATTGCCGAGAAAACCCAACACGGGTTCGTCGGCGAGGTCGCGAACGTCGCGCACGACCCCCGTGAAATCGGTAATGGGCAGACCCGCCAGGCTGATATCCATGTCGGGCGTCAAGCCCTTGACCGCCACCAGCTTGCCGTCCTGGCGTGCGACGCAGAGATACCCCTGGTTGGGCAAATTCACCTCGTCACACAGCTTTTGCAGAATGTCCAGCCGATCGCTTTCGGAAACGAACTGGGTCGTGGCTCCCGCCAACTCCAGCACTTGACTCCCCAGAATGCGATTGTCCTCGGCGATCTGTCGCGCCAGCTCCCCCACCAGGAACGAACGGACCCAATCGGCGAAGAGCCAGATGCCGCCGAGGCTCAAAACCGACATCAAGATGGAAAAGGCCAACTGGAATCGGGACTTCAACATGGTCACCTCGGCGGTAGCGGGGAGAAAGACATCCACGCGGGATGCACGATTGCTCGGTTTTGTTGAAGGATCTGCTGATCTAGAATAGTCTCATCTCCATCTGAAGACCCAGCCCGACCTCTTCCACGCGTTGCAAACGGCACAGGGACATCGACCGGGTCCGGGTTCGCTTCCATGGGAGATTCGGGCCTGGCGTGGAAGCTGGGTTCAGGTGAGCGGCACGAGCGGCATCCACGATCGATTTTAATGAAACGGGTACTCACCCAATTCTACTCCCCAAAAAACCCGCCCGTCCCCTTTTTCATTTCCATAACTTTTCGAAAGACAGGTGTCATGTCCGTACATTCCGCTTTCCTCGCGCGTCGTAAAACCGCTCGTGCGGTGGCCGTACAGTCCGTTTTCCGCCTTTTCCAAATCATGCTCCTGGTGACCCTCGCGGCCATGCCGGTTCGCGGCGAACGTTTGATGGACGTGGTCGGGCGACGCGAGTACCGCATCTATTCCGATGCCTTTCCCTTGGTTTCGGGCCGCACGGTGGCGGAACTTCGACTCGAGGAACGGCTGAAACGGCTGGGCTACCGACGCATCCGCAAAAAGCCCAGCGCCCCCGGCACCTACTTCTGGAGCCACCGGACCTTCTGGATCTACCAACGCGAACACCAGCATCGCGGCAAGAAGCGCGGTGCGCGATTGTTCGGGCTGGACCTGCGCAAGGCCGACGGCATGATCCAGGGCGCGCGCGACGCGGACGGCAAGCCGATCGAGATCGGCGCGCGCGGCAAGCTGTGGTTGGAACCGGAACTCTTGGCCGAGTCCTTGGAAGGCGAGCGCGCGGCGCGTCTTTCGTTCGCGCTTTCGGAGGTCCCCGAACACGTGTGGCGCCCGCTGCTGGCCGCCGAAGACGCGCGTTTTTTCGATCACCTGGGCCTGGACGGCCGAGCCCTGGCCCGCTCGACCCTGGCCAACATCAAGGCCGGCAAGGTGGTCCAGGGCGGCAGCACCATCACCCAACAGTTGATCAAGAACCGCGACCTGACGCCCAAACGCACCTTCGGCCGCAAGGCGTCCGAAGCCTGGCGCGCCGTGCGCCTGGAAGCGCTCTACTCCAAGAAGGAAATCTTGGAAACCTACCTCAACCACGTGTACTTGGGCCACGTCTCCGGATTGGCCGTGCACGGCTACGGCACGGGCGCCCGCGTGTTCTTCGACAAATCCGTGGCCGATCTCTCGCTGGCGGAGGCCGCGACCCTCGCCGCCATGGTCCAGGGGCCGAACCGCCTGTCGCCGATCCGCAATCCCGACAACGCCCGCGGCCGTCGCGACTGGGTCTTGGAACGCATGGAATCCCTGGGATGGGCGACGCCGGCCCAGGTGGCGGCGGCCCGGGCCAAACCCGTACGCGCCAAGGTCCGGAAACCGCGTCGCGTGGGCCTGACCCACTTCCGCAATTGGATCGCCGAATCCTTGGCGGAGGAGGCCCCGCGCCGGTCGGCAAAGAATCTGGGGTTCGTGGTTTCCAGCGCCATCGACCCGCTCCTTCAGGAGGATGCCGAACGTCAGGTCGCGCAACACCTTAGCGGGCTGCGGCGCCGCTATTCGCGTCTCCGCAAGGGCAAATTGTCAGCCGCCCTGGTGGCTCTGGATGCCGAGAACGGCGCCGTGCTGGCCTACGTCGGCGGCGATCCCCGAGATACCGGAGACCAGTTCGATCGGGTACGCAAGGCCCGCCGTCAACCGGGCTCCTCGATCAAGCCGTTCATCCTGCTGGAGGGGTTCGATCGCGGCTGGGGCAAATTGTCGCTGAATCCGTCGTCGCGCGTGGCAGACAAGCCGCTGACCATCGACCTGCCCAACGGGCCTTGGCGTCCCACCAACAACGATGGGCGCTTCCACGGGGTGATCGACCTGCGCACCGCGCTGCGCCATTCCTACAACGTGCCCTTCGTTCGGCTCGGACGTCACCTGGGTTACGGCAAGGTGGCCGATCGCTTCCGCGAAGTGGGTTTGCCCATGCCCGACGATCCGGGACCCGCGTTCCTGCTCGGTGCGATCGAGGTCAGTCCCCTGGAATTGGCCGCGGCCTATACCGTGTTCGCCACGCCGGGTTACAGCCTGGAGCCGGTGCCCATCTGGCGAATCGGAAAACCCAAAGGCAGACGGCTCGAGCGCTTTCGCACGAAACGCGATCGCATTTCCAGCAAGGCATCGGCCTACCTGGTGGCCGATCTGCTGGCCGACGTGGTGGCCAAGGGCTCCGGTAAGGCCGCCTCGATCAAGGGCCACACCGTGCGCGGCAAAACCGGAACCTCGTCCAACCGGCGCGATGCCTGGTTCGCGGGTACGGCGGGAAGCCTGGTCTGCGTGGTATGGGTCGGGCTGGACGAAGGCGATTCGGCCGGTCTCACGGGTGGCGGCGCGGCGGCCACGCTTTGGCGCACCTTCATGGCGAAAGCGATCCCCGCAAGACCGGATCGCCAAATCGAGCGACCCTCGATGATCGTGGAAGCCTGGGTGGATCCCACGTCGGGGCTGTTGGTCAAGGAAGGAAAAAAAGGGGCCCACAAGGAATTGTTCCGCCGCGACAGCAAACCGCGCCGCAATCGTTGGTGGCGCATCGACCGCTCGATTCAGGTCATCGAGTGAGCGGTCGCCTCCGCATTTCGGACCTCGGGAACTCGCGAGAGCTATCGGTTCCGAGTAACGGCGATTCGTGATTTAATGGAATCACACACGCGGAGGTACAACCATGAGTAGCGCCAAGAAAGTGGGCATCCTTATATTCGAGGATGTGGAACTTCTTGATTTCGCGGGACCTTATGAAGTGTTTTCCATTGCCGGCACCCTTGGCAGGGGCCTCTTGGCACGCCCTCTGACCATAGCCGATCGAGCGCCGGTCCGCACCTCCAACGGGCTGATCGTCCAGCCGGATTACCTGCTGGATGAAGCCCCTCATTTCGACATCCTGCTCATTCCGGGCGGGAATGGAACCCGGCGGGAACTGCACAACGAAGCCACGCTCGATTGGATCCGATCCGCGGCGGAAGAGGCCGAATTCCTGTTGTCGGTCTGCACCGGTTCCCTGCTGATCGCCAAGGCCGGCCTGGCCAAGAACAAACGGCTGACGACCCACGCTTCCGCATTCGACGAACTGCGCGCGATCGCGACCGAGAGCCAGATCATCGAAGGTGCGCGCGTCGTGGACAACGGCGACCTGATCGTCTCGGCCGGAATCTCGGCGGGCATCGACATGGCGTTCTACTTCCTGCAGCGCGAGTTCGGTCACCCCTTGGCCACCGACGTGGCGCTCCAGATGGAATACGACTGGAAACCCCACGGCTTGGCGGGCTGAGCCGGTTTTCCCCGGGTCATGGTTCCCGGGAACCCAAGGGCCACGGGCCATCCAAGCGATAGCGAGGTGAGCGAGTGATCACGTCATGGTGGCTCGAGGTGGGCAAAGCCCTTTCCCATGTCCTGGACAGGGAAATCCGGCCGGCGAAGGTGACACCGGTGGGCGGCGGCTGCATCAATCAGGCATCCTGTCTGAGTGACCAGCACGGCACGCGCTACTTCGTCAAAACCAACCGGGAATCGGCACGCGACATGTTCGCCGTGGAGGCCGCCGGCCTGGAAGCGATCCAAGCCACCCAAACCCTTCGCGTGCCGCGAGTCCTGGGTTTCGGTTGTCACGGGGGACGCGCCTATTTGGCCTTGGAATGGCTCGATCTCGGATCGGGTCGTTCCGAAGATGCCCATCGGCTCGGTCGAGACCTGGCGCGTCTGCACCAATGCGACGTAGGCGATCGGTTCGGGTGGCATCGCGACAATTTCATCGGTAGCTCGCCCCAACCCAATCCCTGGGAATCGGATTGGGCCACCTTCTTCCTGGAGCACCGCCTGCGCTACCAGGTGGACATGGCCCATCGGAACGGGCACCGATTCGCGCGTTTCGACCGACTGGCCGAACGCGTACCCGACCTGTTGCGGGGATTGACGATCCGGCCGGCGCTGGTCCACGGCGATTTGTGGACGGGCAACGCCGCCTATACCGAGACCGGTGTGCCGGCGGTCTTCGATGTGGCCGCCTACTACGGCCACGGCGAGACCGATCTGGCCATGAGCGAACTGTTCGGCGGTTTCGGCACCGCCTTTTTCGAGGGATACACCGAGCTCCGCCCGCTCGAGGCGGGCTATCCCCTTCGCCGCACGCTCTACAACCTGTACCACATCATCAACCATTTCAACCTGTTCGGCGGTGGGTACGCGAGCCAGGCCCAATCCATGATCGACGCCCTGCTCTGATCCGGCTATCTCTCCGAAGTTGCCCTGAACGGAATGGGGCGGCGCTGCGGCAGGTGGCGGGCCCGCCCTGGGCGCCGGCCCGACAGATCGGAGTTATCCATGCCGGGAGTGCCCGCATACGAAGAGATTCGTTGGCCCTGTAGGTTGGCCCGCTGGGCCGACGTTTCGAAGCGACTCAAGCAACTGTAGTGAGTTACACCAAAAAGCGAAGCCGATTTGCTCCCATATCGAACACCAACAAGGTCGCAAAGCCCAAGGTCCCCGCATCGAGAGAGGGGCGAAAGGCCTGTAGGTTGGCCCGCTGGGCCGACGTTTCGAAGCGACCCAAACTTCACAGAATCGAGAGGTTAAAGAGCGAAGCACATTCTCCGATATTGCAAGGTTAGAGAGTTTCGAGAATTCCGAGCGTGGGCGGCTTTGGCGAGCACATCCGGCGAGGGTACCGCGCTTGAGGCCTTTACCTGGTCTTAACGCCCCTCTCGTGATGTAGGAACTCCGAGAAAGAGCGGTTTTGTTCACGGCTCTTCGGTTCAGGAAATGGCTTGGCTCTTATGGTGCTTGTTTTATTTAAGGTTGGAGTGCTTGGGCTAGTGAAATGATGCGAACCAGGGTGGTCCCCTCTTTTACAAGCACGACGGATCTCTCTGAATTCGGCAATAGCAAGAAGCCGCATTCCAACGTAGGCCCTTCAACAACACGATGGGCTTCGCTCTTTAACGATTGTCTTATTCGGCACCGAGTCGCTTCGAAAGTCGGCCCAGCGGGCCAACCTACAGCCTCGACGCCACACTCTGCATGCGGGAACTGCCGGCCAGGAAACGCCGATGCACAACCCACCCGCGAAAAGAGATGGCTCCGCTCCTTCGGCGCGACGAAACGTACTGCGAAATTCGGGAACTCCTCGCCTGATGCCCTTCGGTGAGCGAAGCCCGTGGCCGCCCCGGCCCAGCCAGGGAATATCGGTTGGACAGATCCTGTTGGTGGTAAGATAGCAGGAATTCTTTCGCAATCAACATCGAACGATCCGCGGATTTCGAGCCCGTGTCTCGCTGCGCCCCCACGCGTTTTCCAAGCAGCCCGCTCGGATTCCGTTCGGTATCGGATTCGCCGGAACAGAGGAGAAACCCCATGAAAAAAGTGAAGGTGGCCGTGTTCAGTGAACTGGCCGACCGAAAGCCCACCGGCGCCCTCGTCGCCGACGTGGACCTGGTTATCGTGCGCTACGATGACGACGTTTCGGTCTTATACGGTCGCTGCCTGCACCGCGGCGCCATGCTCGCCGACGGGCACATCGACGGTCACAACCTCATTTGTGGCGTCCACCATTGGGATTACCGTTACGACACCGGAGTCAGCGAATACAACAACCAGGAAGCCCTGGCCAAGTTCACCCACTGGATCGAGAACGATGGCGTCTGGGTCGACGAAGACGAAATCCGTGCCTGGGAAATGGAACATCCCCAACCCTATCAACGCGACAGCTACCAGGGCGCCTACCAGGACACCCATGGGGAAGCCACGGAACCACACGTCCTGTTCATTCGCGAATTGGCGACCAACGGGCTGTCCAAGTGGGGCCACCACGGCCCGGCCGCCGCCATGGGTGTCGACCGCCGCGAGCTGCCCACCTGGGACGACCTCCAGTTCCTGACCGCTCAACTTCACAAATTGCCCCTGCTGGACGAGGAGCCGGTGGGCACCGATCTGGTGATCGGGCCGCGCGCCGCCAAACCGCTCCGCCTGAACATTCCCCTCTTCGTTTCGGATATGAGTTTCGGCGCGCTTTCGGAGGAGGCCAAGGTGGCCCTGGCCAAGGGTGCGGAACTGGCCGGGACCGGTATCTGTTCCGGCGAGGGCGGCATGTTGCCCGACGAACAGGCCGAAAACAACCGCTACTTCTACGAGCTGGCCTCGGCCCGGTTCGGCTTCAGTTGGGATGCGGTCGCCAAGGTCCAGGCCTTCCACTTCAAAGGCGGACAGGGTGCCAAGACGGGCACCGGCGGCCATTTGCCGGGCGCCAAGGTCAAGGGCAAGATCGCCCAGGTACGCGGCCTGAAAGAGGGGGAACCGGCCATCTCGCCCGCGCGTTTCCCCGACTGGCAATCCTGGGAACAGATTCGCGATTTCACCGCGGAGGTACGCGAGCGCACGGGCGGCATTCCCATCGGCTACAAGCTCTCGGCCCAGCACGTGGAGCGCGATCTGGAAACCGCCGTGAAGGTCGGGGTGGACTACGTGATTCTCGACGGCCGCGGAGGCGGCACCGGTGCCGCACCGCTCATTTTCCGCGACCACATCTCGGTCCCGACCATGCCGGCCCTGGCGCGCGCCAGGAAGTTCCTGGACGAATCGGGCAACCGCCACATCACCCTGATCACGACCGGCGGCCTGCGCACCCCGGCCGACTTCGCCAAGGCCCTGGCGTTGGGTGCCGACGGCATCGCCCTCTCCAACAGCGCACTACAGGCGATCGGATGCCTGGGCATGCGTGCCTGTCATACCAACAACTGTCCGGTGGGGATCGCCACCCAAAAAGATCACCTGCGCGCCCGGCTGGAAATCGCCGTGGCCGCCAAACGGTTGGCCCGCTTTTTCGGCGCCGCGGTGGAACTGATGCAGGTCATGGCACGCGCTTGTGGCCACGACCACCTGAACCAGTTCAACAAGACCGATCTGGCGACGTGGAAACGCGAAGTGGCCTACCTGACAGGGGTCGCCTACTCCGGGGTCGTTCCCCTCTGACCTACCTCATGAACCGAACGAACGCCGCCGCCGGGTAGGCTCCGCCGCCCGTGGCGACGCGTCGCACGAAACGGCTCAAGCCCGTCGTTCGCGGCGATCATCGAGGAGAGATAAAGATGAGCGAGACGAAGCAAAGCGGTTCTCCGGAACTGCAGTGGGTTCGAATTCTGGATCTGGACGAGCTGCCCGAAGGCCGGGTGCAAACCGTAACCGCGGGCACCACCAGCCTCGCGATCACCCACTATCAAGGTAAATACACCGCGCTGGACAATCGCTGCCCGCACCAGGGCGGTCCCCTGGGCGAGGGTTCGATCGAAAACGGTTGGCTGCGCTGCCCATGGCACGGCTGGGACTTCTGCCCCCACACCGGCAAGCCGCCGGGCGGTTACGACGACGGCGTCCCCACCTTCCCGGTCGAAACCCGCGAGGACGGCATCTACGTGGGACTGGAGGCCAAGCCGCCGCGGATCCGCACCGTTTCCGACGTCATGGTGGAGACCATGACCCAGTGGGGCGTCACCCACGTATTCGGCATGGTCGGCCACTCCAATTTGGGATTCGCCGACGCCATGCGCGAGGCGGAACGCGCCGGCAAGCTGACCTTCATTGGCATCCGGCACGAGGGTGCCGCCGCGTTCGCGGCCTCGGCCTACGCCAAGTTGACCGGCCGACCCGCCGCCTGTTTCGCCATCGCGGGTCCGGGCGCCACCAACCTGCTGACCGGACTGTGGGACGCCAAGGTGGATCGCGCGCCGATTCTGGCCCTGACCGGCCAGGTCGACACCCAGGTGCTGGGACCGGGCGCTTTCCAGGAAGTGGACCTGGCCACGGCCTTCAACGGGGTCGCCGAATGGAGCCAAACCGTGCTGCCGTCGTCACGACACGCCGAGCTGATGTCGCTGGCGCTCAAGAACGCCATGATCAAACGCGATGTGGCCCACCTGATCCTGCCCAACGAGGTCCAGGAAATGCCGGCCGAAGGCAAACCGGCCACCACGCCCGAAGGCCGCGTGACCCCGATGGAGATCACCCCGCCCGCAGCGTCCGTGGAGGCCATGCTGAAGCTGCTACGCACCTCGAAACGCCCGGTCATCGTGGTGGGCCACGGGGCCCGCTTCCACATGGCGCCGATCGTCCAACTGGCCGAGCAACTCAACGCACCGGTGGTCACCACCTTCAAGGCCAAGGGCCAGATCTCGGACCATCACCCGTTGGGTTGCGGCGTGTTGGGCCGCAGCGGCACACCCATCGCCAGTTGGTTCATGAACGAATCGGATCTGCTGTTGGTCTTCGGCGCCTCCTTCTCCAACCACACCGGCATCACCCCCAAGAAACCGATCATTCAGGTGGACTACGACGCCATGGCCCTGGGCAAATTCCACAAGGTCGCGGTGCCGGTCTGGGGCGAAATCGGCATCACGGCCAACCTGATCCGCAACGAGCTGGGCGCGATCGACACGGTCGACCAACGGCCCGAAGTCAGAGCACGCTGGGCGATTTGGCGCGAAGAAAAACTGCGACGGGAAAAGGACGACCGCGGCCGCGGCATCAACTCCGCCTCGGTCTTCGCCGCCATGAACCGGGTCATTCCGGAGAACGCGGTCATCGCCGTCGACGTGGGCAACAACACCTATTCATTCGGTCGCTACTTCGAATGCACGCGCCAATCGGTGCTGATGTCGGGTTACCTGGGCTCGATCGGGTTCGGATACCCGGCGGCGATCGGGGCCCACTGCGCGGCGCCCGATCGACCCACCATCTGTGTCAGCGGCGACGGCGGGTTCGGCCAGTACCTCGGCGAACTGACGACCGCGGTCAAGTACGGCATGAACATCACCCACGTACTGCTCAACAACAACGAACTGGGCAAAATCTCGAAAGAGCAGCGGGCCGACGAGTTGGAAGTCTGGCAAACGTCGCTCCACAACCCCAGCTTCGCCCGTTACGCGGAGAACTGCGGTGCGCTCGGCGTCGAAGTCACCGAAAAAGCCAGGCTGGACGAATGTCTCGAGCGGGCGCTGGCCCACGAGGGACCGGCCCTGGTGGAGGTGCGCGCCGACGCACTGCTGGTGTGATGGCCGTCCGCGATTCGAACGATGCCACGAAAAAAGCGGCACTTCCAAACGCGCGAAGTGCCGCCTTTCAGGATTTTTTTCGAGGCGGCAACCCCGGGTGATTGCCGCGATGTCGTTATTCCGCTTCCAATTCGGCCAGGTAGCGTTCGGCTTCGATGGCCGCCATGCAGCCGGTTCCCGCGGCGGTGACCGCTTGGCGGTAGACCGCATCCTGAAGGTCACCGCAGGCGAATACGCCCGCGACCGCGGTGGCGGTCGAATCCGGCTTGGTAATCACGTAGCCGACGTTGTCCATGTCCAACTGGCCTTCGAACAGCTCGCTGTTGGGCTTGTGGCCGATGGCCACGAACAGGCCCTCGATCGCCATGTCGCGCTTCTCGCCGGTGCGGGTGTCTTCCAGCTCCAATCCCTGAATGCCGGTCTCGGCCGTGCCGCGCAGATCGGAAACCACCGTGTTCCAGATGAACTCGATCTTGGGACTCTTCATGGCGCGGGCCTGCATGACTTTCGAAGCACGCAACTCTTCGCGACGGTGAATCACATACACCTTCGCGGCAAACTTGGTCAGGAAGGTCGCTTCTTCCATGGCCGTGTCGCCGCCGCCCACGACGGCGATGGTCTTGTCGCGGAAAAAGAAGCCATCACAGGTGGCACAGGCCGAAACACCGTGGCCCATGAGCTGTGACTCTTTCTCCAGGCCGAGCAGTTTGGCCGAAGCCCCGGTGGCAAGGATCAGCGCATCGCAGCTATACTCTTCATCACCAACCCAGAGACGGTGCGGCGGTTCCACGCCCAGTTCCACTTTATCCACGTACTCGAATCGGCACTCGGCGCCAAATCGCTCCGACTGCTTGCGGAACAAATCCATCAGGTCGGGGCCCATGACGCCTTCGGGGAAACCGGGATAGTTTTCCACGTCGGTCGTGATGGTCAACTGGCCCCCGGGTTGAAGACCTTCGAAAACGAGGGGGTTCAGGTCGGCGCGCGCGGCGTAGAGTGCCGCGGTCAGGCCGGCCGGACCGGAACCCACGATGATTACCTTGCGGTGCGTTGTCATTACAACTCTCCTTGTCATCGGGTGACACAAAATCATTTGACAAAACAGGTATTATGCCCAAAAGGCCGGTTGAAATCCAGTGTCCCAGGGGAGGTCGCATGAGTGGTGAACCCCGCTCGGGCGTTAAGTCGAACAACAGAACAGCGGAAGACGCCCCGCGATTTCGGACCAGGTGGATCGGGTACCAAGGGAGAGGGACGACCCCACCGCTCGTTCCCATCGCGAAAGCCGGTGGGTGCGCCATCGCCGAATGCGGTCGAATGGGATGAAAAAAGCGCCCGACGACCGAGCGAACCGTCGTGGACGCGCGGGCACGCATGTACAATCAACCATCATGGGAGGTGCACTGAATGGATAGAACATGCTTGGTGAAACGAGGCGGCCGGGTGCTTGCCGCGAGCCTGATCCTGGTGGGTCTCGTCGGGTGCAATCAAAAGAAGAGTGATACCGACCTGTTCGAACAATCACCGGTTCGCGTCTACGTCACCGCCGATATCACGCGCGGGATCGAACCGCTCATGGTCCAGTTCTCGGGCTATCTGGAAACCGAGGAAACAACTGTCGTCGACGAAATCAGCGAGATCAAGTGGATCATCGACGGGCCAGGCACGTTCAAGCGCGAGATCGTGCACGAGAGTTACAACTATCAGGACGAATCGGCCAACGTGGACAACTTTTTCCACATGGAATACGATTTTTCCGCTTACGGCCATTACAAGGTTTGGATCGAGCTGAACGGCGGGCAATACAGCTCGAAACCGGTTCGCATCAACGTGGAGAAGGACAGAAACCAGCGCTATTGAACCCGGCCCCGAGCTGCGTTCCCGATGGTCCGAACGAGAGGGTCCGACGGGCGGTCCGGCCGATGCCCGAGATCCTCTCGGGCGGGGCCGCCGATCTACCCGGCCCTTGCAGGTTATTGCTCGCTTCATTGAGGTTGAAGTACCGGCGGCGAAGTGCATTTTTTTAACTGCGCACGTTGGTGCAGATTGCCTGCTATGCTATGCTTTTGCAGTAATTGCCCCCCAGGTACATCGAGGAGCGTTTTTGAATGGTATTCCTGAACTATTCCACTATGCAAATGGTTGCCAAGATCGTCTTCTACGGTCCGGGCCTCTGCGGTAAGACCACGAACCTGAAGGAAATTTATAAAAAAACGTCTCCAAAATCGCGCGGTGAAATGGTCAGTCTCGAAACGGAAACCGACCGTACGCTGTTTTTCGACCTGCTCCCGATGGATGTGGGCGTCGTCGGCGGATTCAAGACCAAATTCCAGCTTTATACCGTGCCCGGCCAGGTGTTTTACAACTCCACCCGCAAATTGGTGTTGCGCGGCGTGGACGGCATCGTGTTCGTGGCGGACTCGCAAAAGCCGATGTTCGACGCCAACGTGGACAGCTTCGAAAACCTTCAGGAAAACCTGGCCGAAATGGGGCTCGATCTCAACGACATCCCCCTGGTGTACCAATACAACAAGCGCGACCTGCCCAACATCTCCACGGTCGAAGAGCTCAACGAGGGGCTCAACCCCTACGGCCGCCCCTATGTTCAGGCTGCGGCCCTGCAGGGCATCGGCGTCTTCGAGACGCTGAAAGAGGTTTCCAAACAAACGCTGCTGAAATTGCGCGACAAGGCCTCCGGCAACGAGCCTCCGAAAAAAGAGAAACCCACGCTTCAGGTACGCGGCAACGACTCCCACAAGGATACCCCGCGCGAGGACATGCCCAAGAACGTGTCCTTCGACACCTACCCCGGCACCAACGACGAGGTCCAGCCCACCTCGGTGCCCGCTCCGACGCCCGATCCCGACGCCAATCCCGAAAAAGAGGGACTGCCCGACGTCAGCATGCACAACGGTGAAGTGCTGAAGCCCGACCAGGATGGTCAGATCGGTGGGTATCGCGAAAACACGCTCGACAATTTCGATCTGGATTTTTCCGAAGACGACAGTCTGGCGGGAGAGTCCCTGGATTTGGACGATTTCAACGATTTGGACATCGAAGATTCGGGTGTCATCGAAACCGACAACTCGCTGGATGAGAGCAATCCGTTGGAAACCTCCGGGGCTTCGATGGACGAAGAGGCGCCGCTGGTGGTGGATCAGGAAGCCGAAGAACCGCTCAACCTCGGCGAGGAGAACGGCCAGCACGACATGGTTGCCGAAGAGCCGATCCTGGCCGAACCCGAACTTTCCGAATCACCGCTCGACGAGCCGGACCTGGTCGGCCCCGATCAGAACGATACCGCGCTCAGCGAGGCCGTCACCACTCCCCTGGACGAGGACGTCGCACCGGCCATGCAGGATGCGGATGCCCTGGTGCTCAGCGAAGGCGACGACGATTTCGACCTGACCCCCGATGAATCGCCCGAGGACGAATTTGGATTCCAGGCCGCCATGGCCGAAGCGCAGGGATACGTCAGCCCGCCCGAAGACGATTCGGAACTGACCTTCGACGAAGGTGTGCTGGAAGAGGAGGGTGTCCCCGCGGATCCCTTCGCCGAGGCACCCGCCATCGAGATGGATGTGGACCTCGGTGCCCGACCGATGCCCGCGATCGCGCCCGATTCTTTCGGCGATACCCACGACTCGATGAACGCCGATCTCGATCCGGTCCCCGTCCCCCCTCAGGAAGACATGGAACTGGACGATCAACCGGTGGAGTTCGAGGAAACCAACCCCGGCCAGAACGAAATCGTGGCCCCTCCGGAACCGGTTGCCGAAGATTTGGCGCCGACGACCCCGGACGCCGTGATGGTGGAAGAGCCGCCCATCGTGGAGGAAGCCCCACCGGTCGAGACTGCCGCGGCAGACGACGTAATCACCCAGGAAGTACCGGCTGCAGAAGAATTCCCGACCTCCGTGGAAGTGGCCGAAACGTCACCGGAACCCGCCTTGGAGCCGGAGCCGGCACAGGAACCGACGACTCCTGAAGCTGAATCCCCGGTAGCGGCACCTCCGATAGCGGCACCTCCCGAACCGGCACCTCCGGTAGCGGCAACTCCAGAACCGGCACCACCGGTAGCGCCAGCCCCGGAACCTCCCAAACCCGAGGTCAAGACCAAGACCAAGAAAAAGTCGAAGAGTCTCGGCCTGGGCCTCGACGATCTGGACACCCTCACCACCTCCAGTCGGCGCACGCGCGGCAAGTCCAAGCGCAGTTCCTCGGTCGACAATCTCTTCGGAGATTTGGGAACCGCCTCGACCCCCAAGAAGAAAGCGAAACTGGAGAAGTTCACCGTCAAGGTGCCCCAGGGCTTCGCCAACGCCCAACTCAACTGCGTCTTCGTGGACGACGACGAGAACGTGATCCACACCGAGTTGCTGAAGGTCCACGCCCAGGAAGTGGAGGAAGGTCACTTCCAGATTCGGCTGACCCTGGACATCGAACGGGACGCCTGAGCGCGCAGAGCGCCTAAACCGCTGATTTCAAATATTTTTCACCGCCAAGAACACAAAGGACTCGGAGGCGGAGTTTTCGTTCCAGGGTTCCTTGTTTCCGGCATTCCCGATTTTGTTTCCGAAACCAAGGCAACGCCGACTCGAAGGACCCAAGTTCGTTTCACCGCTTCCCCCAGCGCATTGACGGCCCCGACCGCGCCCGGTAAGATCGCGCCTGGTGCAGTCCCTCCGATCCCATCGGCGCGAACCGCCATTTTTCCTTTCGAGGTTTCGCATGGTGCCATCCCTTCGCTACCCCATTTCGATTTGCCTGATCCTCATGGTGTGCCCGAGTTTCGCCCAGGTCTCCGAGGCCGAGAGCCTGGCCATTCAAGCCGCGCTCGCCAAGCTGAACCGCTTCGAGGTCTCCTTCAAGCAGGAAACCTACAGCGATTTCTTCGACCCGACCCTCGCCGAGGGCACCCTGAAGGTCGCCCGTCCCGGCAAGATGCGCATGGATTATCGGGTCGGTGAACGCAAGGCGCTGATCTGGGACGGCACCACCTGCTACGAGTACGATTCGCTGGCGGACAGCGAGTCCCGCACCGCTCAGGAAGAAGTGAAGGACCAACCGCTGGTGCGTCTGCTGCTCTACGGAGACCAGGTCTCGCACCACTTCCTGGTCACCCGCGAAACGGTCGGGCCAGGCAGCGGAAAACGCTACCTGCTGCGCCCGCGCGACGGCGCCGAATATCAGATCACGATCGAGTTCAACCCTACCTGGACGCCGACCTTCCTAGACATCTATTTCGACGACGGCGAAGGCACGCGCCTGTGGTTCGGCGACATGAACACGGATCCCAAATTCGGGGCTGATCTCTTCGTGGTTCCGCCGCCGGGATGACGCCGCGCACGGGTGGTGCCGCCACCCAGCGGTGTGAAAGTGAATAATTCTCGCGCCCTCGGACTTGTATGCTAAGATTCCAGCGGTCGTTCGCGGCCGTTACTTTTTCAATCTGGTGCGTCAATTTTGAACGGGTCAAAAATAGCGGAGCTGGTGGCTCCTGAAATGGAAGGTTTGGACAAGGAGATGGCCCGTATCCTCGGCACGGACCACCCTTTTCTGGCGGAGCTGAACCAACGGATCATGGCCAATCCCGGCAAGCGATTGCGGCCGAAGTTGTTGGTTCTCTGTTCGAAGTTGCTGAATTACGAGGGCGAGGACGGCCCGCTCTACGGCGCCGTTTTCGAACTGATTCACACCGCCACCCTGATTCACGACGACATCATCGACGAAGCCAAGACCCGGCGCGGCAACAACACGATGAACAACGTGCTCGGCAACACGATTACCGTGCTTTACGGCGACTTGCTGTACACCAAGGCCCACTCCACCGCGATCGAGGGCGGCCGCCTGGACGTGCTGCACACCATCACCTGGGTGTCCGAGCGCATGATCGAGGGCGAGCTGCTGCAGTACCGCATCAATTACGACAGCACCATCACCGAAGAAACCTACTTCGACGTGCTGCAGCGCAAGACGGCCTACCTGTTCGCCGGAACCACCAAAGCGGCCGGCCTGATCGCCGACCTGCCCACCGAAAAGGTGCAGCAACTCTACGATTACGGCTTCAATCTGGGCATTTCGTTTCAATTGATCGACGATTACCTCGATTACACCGGTAGCGAGGACGAGCTGGGCAAGCCCGTGCTCCAGGATCTCCGCGAGGGCAAGATCACCTTGCCCCTGATCAAACTGTTGAAGAAGGACGACGGCCGGCTTCGCGATCTGATCCACGCCTTTTGGGACGACGCGAATGCGGCGGTACCGCCGGCGCTGCTGGAAGCACTGCATGCCGACAGCAGCCTCCAAGAGACGTGGGAATTGGCCAAAGCCTATGCGGAAAAGGCGATCCAAGCATTGGACGGTTTCGAGCAAAACGAGATCTGGCACATTCTGACCACGATGCCGCTTCAACTTCTACATCGCCATAAATGAGCTCGGCGGTCCGAAGCCCCACGCGGCTCGGCACCGCGGAGGACGCTTCCGCCATGCCGATCGAAGCCCTCGCCGATCTGGACGTGCTGCTGCAGCGACGCGCGACCGACCCCCTCATCCGCGAACGTATCAGCGAAGACGCATTCGTGGAACGGGCCCTGACCGAACTGGAACACCGGCCCTACGGTTGCCTATTGGATTCGGCCGGACCCGTCGGCGCCCGTGCGCGCACCTCGCTACAGGCCGAAGCGCCGCTCGCCCTCTTTTATCAAGACACGAATCACGTGACCCTGCACGCCTTCGGCACGGCCGCCCGCGACAGGCCCCTGACCGTGCCGCTTTCCGAATTCGCCGCCTGGGTCGAAGACTTTCACGGCCGTGGTTACGGCGATGCCGGCCCCGCCCTCTTTCCCCTGCTGACCTACGAAGCGTTCAATCCCTACGTGAACCCATCGCTGCCCCACCCCACCTGGGGTTTGCCCGAGGCGGTTTGGCTCCTGGCCGGCCACACCGCCGTCTACGATCGCGAAGCGGGCCTGCTGACGCGACGGCACACACCCGAAACGGCGGAACCGCCCGCACCACCCGCCACCGAGCCAACCGCGGCTCCCCTCGGCTGGCGCGAGAGCGAGATCGAATACGGCGAAAAAATCCGCCAGGTGCAACACCACATCTTCGAGGGCAACTTCTATCAGGCCAACCTGTCCCAGCGCTTCCTGGGTGAAACCCCGCAACCGCCGACGGCCACCTATCGCCTGCTGCGGGATCTCAATCCAAGCCCGTTCATGGGTTTGTTCCGGATCGGCGAGACCTGGGTGGTGTCCGGCTCGCCCGAGCGCCTGGTGGACAAACGCGGCGCCTACCTCAGCGCGCGCCCGATCGCCGGCACCAAGCCGCGTTTCGCCCACGACGCCCAGGCCGATGCCGCCTCTCGCCACGATCTCTGCACCAGCGAAAAGGAGCGGGCCGAGCACCTCATGCTCGTCGATTTGCTGCGCAACGACCTCGGACGGGTGTCGGCACCGGGAACGGTCCGGGTCGAGGAGTTCTCCGTGGTGGAGACCTACTCCCACGTCCATCACCTGGTCTCCCAAATCGTCGGCGAACTGGCGGACGGCGCCGACCTTTTCGACCTGATTGCCGCCGTGTTTCCCGGCGGCACCATCACCGGCGCGCCCAAAATCGCCTGCATGCAGACCCTGGTCGCACTGGAACGGGAAGCGCGCGGTCCCTACACCGGGTCCTTCGGGTACATCGACAGCAACGGTCACATGGATCTGAACATCCTGATCCGCACCATGATCCAGCACGGTCGACGGGTGTGTTTCCACGGCGGCGGCGGCATCGTCGCCGATTCGTGCCACGACGCCGAATACCTGGAAACCCGGCAAAAATGCGCGGCGCTGATGGAGGCGCTCAACATTCGTGCGTGAACGGATGGCGCACCGGTCGCGAGGGCGCTACAATGGGCTCGCCCTCGCCCGTCATGTAAGGACCTCGACCGCGGTGTCTCTCTCGTTTGCAACCGGATCTCGGCATCCGGGACCCGTCTCGACCCGGGTATCGCGGTTTCGTTGGGGGCGATGACGATCGCTCGGGTCCCATCTGTCAGAAGACGAGCTCCCACCCATCAGCTTCCCATTCCCTGATTTTTGGATCATTCATTCGCGAAGGTATCATGGAGGAATCATGAAACGATTGGCTGTCACCCTTTTGCTTGGGCTGTTTTGCGCGTCATCCCTCGCGCCCGCCCTGGCCGGCGGCTTGGATTTCGGCGTCATGGCCGGCGCCTATTCGCCGACCGACGGCTTGGACGACAACGACAACGGCGTGGCTTTCGGCGCCAACATCCAGTTCAAGTTCGCCGTCATCGGCGTGAAATTGGAGGGCTTTATCATCGACAGCTCCGGACGTTACGCCGATGCCCTCGGCGCGGAATTCGGCGAGGCTCAAATCGATGTGGAAAACATCCTCTCCGCCGATTTGATGTACTTCCCGCTGGGCACGACCTTTTACCTGCAGGCCGGGCTCAACCGCATCAACCTGGAAAAGGACAACATCGATTTGGAAATCGTCGACAACGAAACCGGATTCGAAGTGGGCGCCGGCGCCATCTTTTTCGACAAATTGACCGTTCAGGGGAAGGTCCTCTACACGCCCGACGCGATTGAGGAAACCGCACTCGACACCCTGGACAACCTGAACGACAAAGACTTGATGTCATTCCTGGTCGCGGTTGGTTGGCAATTCTGATCGCATCGCGCCTTCGGGGCGCGATCATCAAATCCCGGGTGAATCGCGAGCGCGACGACACCCGGGGTCGTCACCCTCAGCCGGCTTCAATCAGTTCGACGAGCTGGCGATAGGCCGCCTCGTCATCGTCGGCTTCGATCCTTCGGGCGTCGTGGTGGCGCAAGAATCGACCGTACAACGGATCGTAGTGCTTTTCCAACAAGAGATCGACGAAGGCCGCCCAATCACCGCTTTCCAACTGGGCGTGCATGGTGGCGATATCGCGCTTGGCCACGTAGGAGGCCAGCCGCGGCAGAATGGTCAGGCAGGTCTCCGCCAGCTTGTGATCGGCGTAATCCTCCAGAATGTTGGTCACCCGACGCGCCCGAGACATCTGCAGCCATAGGTTTCGCCCCTCGACCATCTGGTGCCACAGGGGATTGGGCACGTTGAGACGACCGATGCGCCGGCTCTCTCCTTCGATGAGCGTGGGTTTGGCGGGATCGAACGCCCGAATGGCGCGAACCAGTTTGGATTCGAAGGGACGTTGGCCGGGCTGCCCATCGGGCATTTCGCCGAAGACCGAACCGCGATGACGCGCCGCGCCCTCGAGATCGACGATGTTGCAGCGATCGGCCAGACGGTGCAGCAGGGCGGTTTTGCGGGAACCGGTAAAACCGTGCAATACCCAGACGGGTCCGGGCAACGGTCGTTCGAGGACTTGCTGGACGTAGGCCCGATAGGATTTATAGCCACGAGTCGGGCGAAACACGGGGAACCCGATCTCCGAGAGCACGGTGGCGAGGGCGCCGCTGCGCTGGCCGCCACGGGCACAATAGACCATGATCGCCGTCCCCTCCGGCCAGGCTCGGCACGCCGGCGATTCGAGAAAGTCCCGGATATTGTCGAGCGCGTAACGGGCTCCGCGTTTACGCGCTTCGAATGGATTCCGCTTGAACAACGTGCCGATCTCGGCCCGCTGGCCGTTGTCGAGAACCGGCGTATTGAAGGCGCCCGGTAGGTGGTCCTCTTCGTATTCGGCCGGTGATCGGGCATCCAAAATCACGTCGCAACGATCGAGGAACAGCTCCAGTTGCGCATCGTCAAATGTCTGTAACAAGTCGAGTTCTCCCATGGAAACGAGTGCGGAGGGCGCGAACGTCTGCGCGGCGGCGACAGCGCCGTGTACGCGACCGAAGGTCATCTCGCGAGGCCGGCGATCCGCGGCGCTTCCATTCTTATCGCCGGAGGCGTCAATTGCCAAGAGAATGACTGATTTTTCCTTCGGCATTCTATAATTTTCTCTCGGCGAATTTCAGCTATGGTACATTGACAGGGCACCTGGTTCTCTACGGAATTACCCTTCTACACGCAGTTGTCCTTCGTGGTGACTCGTGATTTCGGCGGCGACGCCACGGGTCCCGGAACGTGGGTGCGCGGCACATACGGAGTCGGGTACACGGGAGGTCGCCTTGGGTGAATTGTATCTCGGGGTCATGTCGGGAACCTCGTTGGACGGAATCGACATCGCATTGGCGAGAATCGGCCAACCGTTTTCCATCGAGCTGGTGGGTTTCAAAACCGTCCCATTCGAAGAAGAACTGCGCCGCGAATATCTGGCCATGATGAAAGATCCCAGTTGGGAGCCGCAGCGTCTGTTGGCGGTGCATCATTTGTTGGGTGATCGCTTCGGCCAGGAGATCAACGCCAGCCTGCGCGAGTTTCGCACGCCGCCCAGCCGCGTCAAGGCGATCGGGTTGCACGGGATCACGTTCTGGCACTGCCCGGAGGGTTACGAGGTGTACGGCGGCGTGGGTCGCGGCACCCTACAGCTCTGCGATCCGTATACGGTCGCGGTCAACACGGGGATTCGCGTCATTCACGGCTTTCGCCAGACCGACATTGCGCTGGGCGGCCAGGGTGCCCCGATGGTTCCCTTCCTGGATCACCACCTGTTCCGTCACGAGAGCATGGGGCGCATCATGTTGAATCTCGGCGGCATCGCCAATCTTTCGTTTTTACCGGCGGGCAGCGAAGACATTTCGGCGTTCGATTCAGGTCCGGCCAACATGATCATCGATCACCTGATGCGCCATCACCCTACCGAACCGCAGTCGTTGGATCCGAGCGGATCCTACGCGGCGAAAGGCAAGGTGCTGCACGACCTCCTCAAGTCCTGTACGGCCCATCCCTTTTTCGGGACGGCTCCACCCAAGTCCACAGGGCGCGAGGACTTTGGGCCGGTGTTCTGCGAGCGGTTCCTGCGCTATCGCCAGTTCGATCGGTACGAGGATTTGATCAAGACGGCGACCACGCTCACGGCGGTCACGATTTCGGACGCCATTCGCGGGTTCCGCTTCAAGGATTACGAGTACGCCGATTTCCAGGAGATGATCGCCTCGGGTGGTGGAACCTACAACGACACCTTGATGGAGATGCTGCGCACGAACCTTCCCGAGTTGGACATCAAAACCACCAGCGACCTGGGCGTGGAGGTGGACGCCAAGGAAGCGATGTTGATGGCATCGCTGGCCTGGGCCTACATGAACGGTGTCCCGGGCAATTTCCCCACGGTCACGGGTGCCAGCCGCAAGGCGGTGCTGGGCTCCGCCACATACTGACCCCACCGAAGCACGCATTTCCCCAGTCCCCGCATTTCCAGAGGGGCGTCGCGCCTGTAGGTTGAGCAGCCTGCTCAACCAATCGAAGCGACATAACAATATATGTAACAGTGGCTTAAGATCAAAGCACGGCATCCCCCAACATAACCAGATCGAAGCCAGGGAAGCAGGAAGTCCCCGAAAACAAAACCCCAGGGCACTTCAAGAAACCCTACCGCTTGCACCTATCGCAACATTTCCATCAAAATCCCCTGGCCACCAACGGATTAGCCAGGTTATGTTGGACCTCATCTCTCACCTCGAGAAAGAGTATGTCCAACCTGACCGAGAAGCTGTTCTACCGGTGCCACCTTCCCCATTGGCATCCCGAGCGAGCGACTTATTTCATCACCTTCCGCCTCGTGGGTTCCCTGCCCCATTCGGTACTCGAAGCATGGCGGAAGGACTCGGTTCGAAACCATCCCACCAAACGACTCCAGTTGGAACACCGCCGGAAATGGTTTCGCAAATTCGAATCGGTCATGCACGCGGGAGGCTCCGGTCCTATGTGGCTGGCCAACCCCGAGGTCGCCGATATGGTCGCCGAGAGCCTGCACTACCGAGATGAAAAAGTATTCACGTTGGACTGTTTTTGCATCATGCCAAATCACGTGCACATGGTTATCACGCCCCTGAAGAAGGGATCGCCCACGGGTCATGCGACGTCGACCCTTCAGCAAACCACCATCCCGGGCATCATGCACTCACTCAAAAGCTACACCGGTCTGCAAGCAAACAAGATACTCGATCGGTCCGGGCCATTTTGGGAAATGGAATCCTTCGATCATTGGCTTCGAACTCCGGAACACTGGCGCCACGCGGTTCGGTATATTCTGGAAAATCCCGTTCATGCGAAGCTCGTGGCCAAACCGGAAGACTATCCTTGGAACTATTGTCGGGATGGGTACGCGTGGTTGTTTGGGGATCGGAACGAGAAAGGCGGTTGAACGGGATGTGCGCTTGGTTGTGGTGTATTTCCGCTGGTGGATCCCTTTTGCTTGCGGGAACTCTCTGCTTTCCCGGCTTTGGTCCGGGTGATTCGGGGCATGCCGCGCTTCGCTCTTAAATACCTGATATATCTTGGGTTATCTGGCTTCGATTGGTTGAGCAGGCTGCTCAACCTACAGGCATGGTCCATCTCTTTCGCTTGCGGGAACTCTCTGCTTTCCTGGCTTTGGTCCGGGTGATTCGGGGCATGCCGTGCTTCGCTCTTAAATACCTGATATGTTCGGGGTTATCTGGCTTCGATTGGTTGAGCAGGCTGCTCAACCTACAGGCATGGTCCATCTCTTTCGCTTGCGGGAACTCTCTGCTTTCCCGGCTTTGGTCGGGAAGGCCGGGGCGATCTTCACTGCAGCTCCAAGATGCTGCAAAAAACGGCAATACACCCTAGACGATTGAGAGGGTTGGCTCCGATAAGGGGAAAAGGCGGGTCGATCTTTGGATCGTACCCGCGTTTTTGGCTTAGGGTGACGACGGGGTCATTTCGATCCGTCCGAAGTGCGTGGGCGCTTCCGCCGCCATGTAGGCGAATACGACGTAGGCCGCCACGTTCTGGCTCAACTTCTCGGGATCGACCTTGTCCAGGGTGTCGTCCGCGGTGTGGTGAAAATCGAAATAATCGGTTCCGTCTTGAATCAACGACACCACCGGAACGCCCGACAACCGGAACGGTGTCATGTCCGGACCACCGAACGCCTCGTTGTCACCACGCTCGATCCCCAGCGGGGCCAAAACCTTGGCGATCTCGTCCATGATCGGCAGGGCGTCCGGCTGTACCCGCGTGGAGAATCGCCACACCCGGTCGGCTCCGAAATCGGATTCGGCGCCGACGATGATTCGATCCAACTCCTGCCGGTGACGCAATACGTAGGCCTGGGCCCCCTCGAGGCCGCTCTCCTCGTTGGCGAACAAAATGACGCGAATGGTGCGGCTCGGCCGTTTGCCGCCGTCCTTGATCACCTTGGCCGCGGCCACGACGATGCCCACACCCGCACCGTCATCCAACGCACCGGTTCCCAAGTCCCAGGAATCGAGGTGGGCACCGATCACCACCACTTCCTCGGGCTTGTCGCGACCCTTGATTTCGCCAATGACATTGGCACTCATCTGCTGGCCCAGGAGGCGGCAGGTCAGGCGCATATGCAAGCGAACCGGAACGCCATAACCGAACTGGAGATGCAACATGTCCGCATCGGGGTTGGAAATGGCCGCTGCCGGGATACGCGCCACATCGTCCTGGTAACGCATCATGCCGGTGTGGGCGAACCGGTGGCTGTCGGTCCCCACCGAACGAATGATGATGCCGACCGCACCGAGACGGGCCGCCTCGACGGCGCCGCGCACTCGGCCAGGCACGGTTTTCCCGTAGGTCGAACCGTCGCGCGATTTCTCCATGGGGTGGTTGATGAACACGATCTTGCCGCGAATCTTGTCGGCCGGCATCTGGGTCAAGGCCTCCAGGCTGGCCACTTCGACGACCTCGGCTTCGAGACCCAGCTCGGGGGTGCCGATCGAGTGACCCAACGCGGTGACGTGCAGCTTCTGGGGAAAAGGCAGGGTGATCATGGCCTCTTCCTCGCCCCGCTCCCAATGGGTCACGGGTACCTCTTCGGTGTACACGGCGTCGAATCCCAATTTTTTGAGCTTGGCTTCGGCCCAGGCGACCGCACGTCGATCGGCCTCACTTCCGGCAGGACGGGGGCCGACCTCCACGGTCAGCGATTCGACCAGGTCGTAGGCATGGTTTTTTTCGAGGGCGGCCTGACGCAGTTTCGCCGCATGGGCGATCGTTTTGGCGTCGAACAAATCGGCAGAGAAAGAGAAAGGCTGAACGGCGAACAAGAAAAGGAATACCGAAAATACGAATCGGGTGGGCTTCATGAGACGCTCCAAATGAAAGGGGCCGCAAACGCGGCGAGGTGAGAAAGGTGGAGAGAAAGTTCGAGGAACGGATGATCCGGTGGTCCGGTGGCCGCTTCTATATATGTATAAAGATGATTCACCAAGATTCGCCCAATGACCCGTTGCCGCCAACCGACTTCGCGGTGGCGAAAAATACGTGCTGTTCGGGTCAAAAAAGGAGGGCATGCCAGTGTCTAAGATGTAACACGTTTTGACCAGGGAGTAAAACGCCATGATGAGAATCTCGGCCATGCGCTAAGCTTAGGATTCGGGCGCGGCGCCGCATCGTCCCGGAAGCCAGGCACGGTGCTTGGGTAGGGTTGTCCCATCGCCCTGGTTCCGGACCGATTCGTCGCGCCACGCGACCCGAGGAGAAAAGACCCATGTTTGAATCGTCTTGGCCCGAAACCCCGGATCCCGATGGACGCTCGCCGGCAAGCCGTTGCCTGAGTGTCCTGGGCACCGCGTCGGACGTGGGCAAGAGCGTGGTGACCACCGCCCTGTGCCGCATCTTTCGCGACCTGGGCTATCGAACCGCACCCTTCAAGGCCCAGAACATGTCTAACAACGCCGGTGTGACGCCGGACGGTGGCGAGATCGGGCGGGCCCAGATCGTTCAAGCGGAAGCGGCGGGCGCGGTGCCCGACCCGGACATGAACCCTGTCCTCCTGAAACCGAACACCGATACCGGGTCCCAGGTGGTGCTGCACGGGCGTGCCATCGGGAACCGCGAAGCCGGCGAATATTTCGGGGACACCAGCGTGTTCCGGCGCGAAGCGCTTGCCAGCCTGCAACGCCTGCGCAACCGATACGACATGGTCGTGATGGAAGGCGCCGGCTCCTGCGCGGAGATCAATCTACGCGACCGCGACTTCGTCAATTTCGATATGGCCCACGCCGCCGATTGCCCGGTACTCCTCGTCGCCGACATCGATCGCGGCGGGGTGTTCGCCCAAGTCGTCGGCACCCTGGAAGTGATCCCCCAATTGGACCGAGCGCGCGTCGCGGGCATCCTGATCAATCGGTTCCGCGGCGATATCGAGCTGTTTCGCGACGGCATTCGCTACCTGGAGGGACGCACCCGCCTGCCGGTGTTGGGCGTCATCCCCTGGTTCCACCACATCGAGATCGATCCCGAAGATGCCCTCCCCGTGCCGATCGTCCGTGGCGGCAAGCGCCCGCTGAACCCGGCCAACATCAACGTGGCCGTCATTCGCCTGCCCCACATCTCCAATTTCACCGACTTCTCGCCGCTGCAACGGGAACCGGAAGTGGACCTGCGCTATCCCGTCAAACCCATCCCCCTCGATGGCTACGACCTGGTCCTCCTTCCCGGCAGCAAGAACTCGCGCTTCGACCTGGACTGGCTTCGGCGATCCGGCTGGGAAGCCCACCTGCGCGAATACGTCTCCAACGACGGTCGCCTGGCCGGACTGTGCGGCGGCTACCAAATGCTGGGCCAAACGATCAGCGATCCCACCGGGGTCGAAGGCGTGCCCGGAACCTCGGCCGGGTTGGGATACCTGCCGATTCACACCACGCTCGATCGCGACAAGCTGGTTCGCCGGGCCTCGGGCACTTGGCTGGCGACAGGTGACGCGGTGCGCGGATACGAAATCCACGTGGGCCGTACCGAAATCGATCCCGGAACGCAACCGCTGATCGAATGGCACCGCACCGACGAAGCATCCCCCCAGTACGACGGGGCCTTCAGCGAAGAGGGCCGCGTCTGGGGTTGTTACCTGCACGGCCTGTTCGACGAACCGGCGCTCCTGGAGCGGGTGCTGGGCGACATCCGCCCCGGTTTTCAGGTGAAGACCCGCCACGCCGGGTTGAAATTTCGCGAGCGGCAGTACGGCCTCCTGGCCGACCACTTCCGCGAACACATGGACCTGACCCGCCTGTTCCACCTCGTCGGACACGCCTGAAGCCGATCGCCGTCGGGCAGGCCACCTCCGCGCCCCGCACGAGGCCCTCGCCACGGACGGCCGCGACAGGTCCCGACCTGGGCCAGCTTTCTTTAACGGCCTGGATCGGCTATCATGTTGCTGACGACAACACCTACTTTCACGTTGACAACCAGCCCATCAACCGGCCACGGCCGCAATGCCGCACACAGGAAGGGGTTTGATGAAAACCGGATTCCTGCTCTTTTTCACGATGGTTTATTGCCGTTCATCGGCACTCGCGGGCCCTGCTCCGGTTATCGAGTCGATGCGGCTGGGCATCCATCTACAAGCCGGCCAGAATCGCACGAACGCGACCGACGACGATTTCCTCGAACAAGCCGAAACCCCGGCACCGGCCGCCCGCGAACCCGACCAGTGCCTGATCCGCGCGATCCTGGAAGAAGATCTCGAATTGCTGGACCGCTGCATGGCCCGCAACGCCAACGTCAATTTTCGCGGCAAGGGCGGCTGGACCCCGCTCATGATCGCCGCCACCCGCGGAAAGGTCTCGATTTTAGAATACCTGTTGAGCCTGGGCGCCAACATCGAGGACATCACCGACGACGGCTGGAGCGCACTGATGCTCGCCGTTTACCAAAGCCACACGGAGGCGGCCGCCTACCTGCTGTCCCAGGGTGCGGATTTCAACCGCTCGGCTTTCGTCAAAGCCAGCTTTCTGCTCGAGAAGCGGGACAAGCCTGGCATGGACTTCCTGGCCTTCCTCGTCAAGGAGTACCAACAGGGTGAAGAAAACGGCCCCCTCGAAGGATTCTTCAACCTTTCGACCCTGACCCTCGCCGTGTGGCGATGCGACGACGCCACCATCGATCGTCTGCTCCAGTTCGGTGCCAATATCAACCACCGCAACAAGGGCGGCGTGACCCCGCTTTACTGGGCCGTCATCCGCGGCGATGCCCGTCTGGTCACGCGCCTGATCGAGGGCGGCGCCGACGCACTGGCCGCGACCCCGCGCGGCAAGACGCCGTTGATGTTCGCCGCCGGGTTCGGTTCCGAAGCCGTCTGCACCAGCCTGCTCGAGGCCGGCGCGAATATCGACGCCACCGATGCGACCGGCAACACCGCCTTGACCTACGCCATTCGCCTGAGCCGCGACAAAGTCGCAATCCTGTTGTTGCGACGCGGCGCCAAGCTCAATCCATCGCAACCCGCCCCCTACCCGCCCCTTCACGTCGCGGCCAAATTCAGCAAGCCGACCCTGGTGCGCGAGCTGCTCCGTCGCGGCGCCGCGATCGACTTCCCCACCCCCAACGGTCACACCGCCTTGATCGAAGCCACCCGCAAGGGCCGCCTCGAGATGGTTCAAGCGCTGGTGCGCGCGGGCGCCGACCTCGAAAAACGGGACCACACCAACCGGCAAACACCGCTGCTCTGGGCCGTTGCGGAGGGCCACCTCAACGTGGTTCGCTATCTGGTTCAGGCGGGCGCCGACACCGAAGCGCGCAATGCCCACAACCAAAACGGAATCGATCTGGCCCGTGCGGCCGGCCACGAGGAAATCCTCAAAATCCTGCTTAAATCACAAACCAACTGAACGGTCTCGGGAACCGGTAACGACACCGTGCATTCCATTGCCAAGTAGTTGACTTCTCGCCACTTTTCCGCCATGATCGGTGGCTCCATGCGGGTACTGAAAACGACTTCGACCATTCCGGTTCGACCAAACGTACTACTTTCCGGAAGCGTAAGAAACGTGAACACAGGACAATGAGGGTGAGGGAGGCTTGATGAAGGTCGCGACGTTGATGTGGATTTTACTGTTGTTGTCGGGGCCGAGTTCATCGGGTTCCGGGCAGCCGACCAAGGGCGCGACCAACCGCGCGGGACTGCTGTACGCGGAAGTCACCATGATAACCGGCAACATCTATCGCGGCTCGCTGCGTTGGGGCAAGGAGGAAGCCTTCTGGGGCGACCACTTCGATTCGTCCAAGGAATCGCTGCCCTACGCCAAACACATCCCCGACGAGATCCGTCGCAAGAAAAAGAACATCAAGGTATTGGGTGTCCGGGTCGGTAGCGAATTCAAGAACCTCAGCCCCTCCCGTCGCTTCACCTGCAGATTCGGCGATATCGAGCAGATCATCGTCAACGGATCCGAAGACGCCATCGTGCACGTGAAATCCGGATCCATGTTCCAAGTTCGCGGCTATGCCAACGACGTCGGCGGCCAAATCCGCGTCTGGGACGAGGAATTGGGAGAAATGGAGCTGGACTGGCGCGACCTGGCCAAAATCGAGTTCATCCCCGTTCCCAAGGGTGGCGGGCCCGAAATCCACCGCCTCCACGGCATGGTCACCACGAATCAGGGTACCTACGAGGGTTTCATTCAGTGGGATTTGGAGGAGTGCCTGAGCAGCGACCTGCTCGACGGCGATGCCAATGGGAAACGCCACTCGATTCCCATGGGCGACCTCACCCGAATCGAGCGCGTGCCGGGCAATAAGGTCCGCATCACGCGCACCAGCGGCGAGCAGCTCACCCTGGGCGGCACCAACGACGTCAACGACGACAACAAGGGCATCATGGTCGAAAACCCGGACTACGGCCGCGTCAAAATTAAATGGGAACAGTTCAAGAGCCTGGATTTCAAACAGGTCGACCACACCGGCCCCGACTTCGACGAGTTCACCGAGCAGGGACGGTTACGCGGCAGCGTCACCACCAAAAACGGACAAAAGCACCAGGGCCACCTGGTCTTCGACATCGACGAAAGCGAAACGTGGGAGCTGCTTGACGGGCACACCAAAGGGGTCGAATACTCGATTCCCTTCGTAATGGTGGATACCTTGGAACCCACGCCCCATCACTCGAAGGTCAGGTTGAAGAGCGGTCTGGAATTGACCTTGAACGGCACCGCCGACGTGACCACCGACAATCTGGGTCTGCTGGTGATCTCGGCCAAAGACGCCGAACCGCTCTATTTGGAGTGGACCCAGGTGGAACGAATCAATTTGGACTGAGGCCGTCGAATCGAGCGGACCGCGGGGTCCGCTCGGCTCGCGCGCTTCAGGGCTGTGCGTTGTAGAACTGGATGAACGACAGCACCGAGATCGTCTCGCCCAGACAGTTGCCGTCCGGGTTTTGGTTCCAATTGGTCAACAGAAAGACCAGTGAAGGCGGACAGGTCTCGCGAAAACGAAAAATATCGCTGCCGCTCTGCACGTAGAGCTCGCCGTCGGCATCTTCACCGAAGGTCGTCGGCCGGTTGAGGTTGGGAAGGTCCGTCGTGGCGGTGAGCTCTTCGACGACCCAATTCTCGCCTACTCGATTGGCCGCCCAGACACGTCCCGAACACCAATCCGTGTAGAGGTAGCGACCCACCAAGCCCGGCGCCAGGCTGCCACGGTAGACATAACCACCGGTAACCGAGCATCCGATCGTGTGCGAATATTCGGCGACCGGTAGGGTCAAGGCCGCATCGTTGCACAACGGCGCATCGCCGGGACAGTCGGGATCCTCTTCGAAACAGTTGGTCCCTTCCATGCGATCCCAACCGTAATTCTCGCCGCCGGTGCTGGCCGCCGGTTGGAAATTGACTTCTTCCAGGGAGTTCTGACCCACGTCGGCAATGTAGAAGTCACCAGTCTGGCGATCGAAGGAGAAACGCCAGGGGTTGCGCAGGCCCAAAGCCCAGATCTCTTCCCGAGCGCCATCGACCCCCACGAACGGGTTGCTGGCGGGAATGCCGTGGAACGGCGGGTTGTCGGGATTATCGTCGACGTCGATGCGCAGGACCTTACCGAGGGGGGATCCCAAATTCTGGGCGACGCAATCGGGATCGTTTTGGTTACCACCATCGCCGAGGCCGATGTACAGGTACCCGTCGGGTCCGAATTTGATGATGCCGCCATTGTGGTTGTTCGCCGGCTGGTCGATGGTCAGCAGGATGGCCTCGCTGGTCTCGTCGGCCACGTTCGGGTCGCCCGAGACCTGAAACCGGGCGATGACGGAGTCACCGGCCAAGTTGGAGTAGTAGACGAAAAAGTACCCGTTTTGGGCGTAGTTGGGGTGAAAGGCCGCGCTCAGGAGACCTCGTTCTCCTCCCGACCCCACCGGAATATCGAGAAACGGGGTTTCCAGAACCGTGTCGCCGGCCAGGATGCGGATCGTCCCACTCCGCCTCACCAGGAACAAGCGATCGTCTCCGGCGTTGGCGATGTGCACGACATTGCTCAGGGTAGCCACCTGCTCCAACTCGAGTTCCAGGGGCTCTCCGGCGCGAGCGGCAGCGCCGAAAAAGAACAGGAGGCCGCAAAGTGCCGTCGCCCACAGGCCGCCGCTCATGATGATGGAGTGGGGAAAACGCGAAATCGATAGGGACCCGTACATGAAAAATCCTCCTGGCGTCTTTGGCGTTCGAGTCCGAGCGACACGGCCGCCAGACGCGCAATACGAGATGAACTGCCTTGTATTCTACAAGGTTACTGACGAAGTCCCAGTGAGTTCCGTATACTCGAACACCTTTTCCGCGATTTGCTTCAATCGGCGGCGGCGCTCAATCCTTCAGGTTCTCCCGAACGAAATCCTCGAATTGCTCGGCGGGAACGGGCCGCGAAAAATAAAACCCCTGCAGATAGTCGCACCCACATGATTTGAGGAACTCCCACTGTTCCACCTTTTCGACGCCCTCGGCGACCACCTTCATGTGGAGTTTGTGGGCCAGGGAAACCATTGCCTCGACCAGCGCCGCATCGTCGCTGCGGTGGTGCACGTGGGACAGGAAATTGCGCTCGATTTTGAGGATCCGAGCCGGGAAGCGCCGCAGGTAGCTCAGCGACGAGTAGCCGGTTCCGAAATCGTCCACCGAAAACCGGATCCCGCGCTGGGTGAGGATGCGCAAATCCTGCATGAGCTGTTCGGTCTCCTCCAACATGAGGCTTTCGGTGATTTCCAAAACGAGATGCCGGGGGTTCAGGCCCGACTCGTGAAGTGCCGCTTCGATGGTTTTGCGAAAGTCGTGTTGGCGGAATTGACGGGTGGAGAGGTTGACGCTGATGTGCAGGTCCATACCGCGCTCGTGCCAGGCCTGGGCCTGGATGCAGGCGGTTCTCAGGACCCAATCGCCGATGGGGATGATCAGGCCCGTTTCCTCCGCCAGGGAAATGAAGTTGCCGGGCGGCACGATTTCGCGCACGGGATGGACCCAGCGCAACAGGGCCTCACAGCCCACGATCTTGGCGGTTTGCGTATCGAGGATCGGCTGGTAGTACAACCGCAGTTCACCCAGGTCGAGCGAACGCCGCAGATCGTGCTCCAGGCGCATTCGCTCCTCGGCCGCGGCGTTCATCGCCTGGGTGAAAAACCGGTAGCTGTTGCGGCCCGCCTCTTTGGCCTGGTACATCGCGGTGTCGGCGTGTTTCAACAGATCGCGAATGGTGTCGCCGTCGTGCGGGAAGATGGTGATGCCGATGCTGCCCGAAATGAACAGCTCGTGCCCATCGATGTAAAAGGGTTGCGCCAGTTGTTTGAGAATCTTGTCGGCCACGATTTCCGCGTGACGCGCCTGTTTCAAATCGGGAAGGATGACGGTGAACTCGTCGCCGCCCAACCGCGCCACGGTATCGGAATCGCGGGCGCAGACTTCCAAACGCCTGGCCGCGTCCTTGAGCAGCAGGTCGCCGATGCCGTGCCCCAAGGTGTCGTTGACCAGTTTGAACCGGTCCAGGTCGATGAACATCACCGCCACCTGGCAACTGTTCCGTCGCGCCATTTTCATCGCGTTCGACAGGCGGTCCATGAACAGGACCCGGTTGGGCAGGTCGGTCAGCGAGTCGAAATTGGCCTGGCGCCGGATGATCTCTTCGGCCTCGTTGCGCTTGGTGATGTCGGCGAACACGGCGACGTACTGCAGCCCTTCCGGATGGGTCGGGTTTTCCACCGACACCAACGAGGCCCAAGCCGGAAAGTGAACCCCGTTCTTGCGCCGAAACCAAATCTCGCCCTCCCATTTGCCACCCGCGCGCAACGCCAGCCAAATCGGTTCGAAAAAGCTGGGCGCATGACGGTCGGCGAACAGGAACTGGGGCCGCATCCCCACGACTTCGTCGGCATCGTAACCGGTCACCGCGGTGAAGGCCGGGTTGATTGCCTCGAGCCGGTTGTGGGCATCGGTGACGAAAATGGCCTCGCTTGTGGTTTCGAACACCTTTGCGGCCAGGTGCATTTGGGTTTCCGCCTCGATCAACGGCGTCACATCCGTGACGAAAGCGAACGACCCGGTCAATTCATCGACCTCGTTGCGCAACACGGTGGCGCTGACCACGCAGTGGATCTTGTGGTCCCCCTCCCCCAAGAGCGCCAGTTCCAGTCGGCACTGATTCTGTTGGTCGGCACCCGACAAGGGAGGACGCACGATCTCGTGAAACATCTCCGGCATCAGTTGCAGCACACAACGGCCGATCAATTTGTCGGCTTCGATCTTCAGCATGCGGCACAGTGCCTGGTTGACCTCGACGATCTCCAGCTTGGCGTTCAGGACCCAAAATCCTTCGGAGGTCGAGTCGATCATCGCCTGGTACTTCCATTCGGAGGCGCGCAACCCGCTTTCGACCTGCTTGATACCGCTCAAGTCTCGGGGAATCAATACCAACCGTACGCAGTCGTGGCCGCGCAAAGGACCGATCATCAGCTCCACGTGTACGGGACGCCCCGAGCTGTGCCTCAAACGGATTTCTTCCATGACGAACGCCGGTTCGCGTTCGGCGCGATCGACCAATTCGCTGAGGCGGCGGCGTTCGCCCTTGACCACGAGGTCGGTCAGCACCACGTGTTCGATCGGCTGATCCGCGGGAAATCCCAAAAGGTCGAAACCGGCCGGATTGGCGAAAATGAGGCGCCCCTCACGGGCCATCAGCATCGGCCACGGTGCGTGCCCGATAAAATTCATCACTTCTTCCAAGCCGTGTGCAAGGAAGATCTGGATCAGGCAAGCCGTGCCCTCTCCCCGCCTCACCGGTTGAAAGACCAACCGGTACAGGCCGGGAATGCGGTTGGTTTCCGGAGAGCCGGGAAACCAATCGATGAGCGACTCTCCCTGAATGTAGCGAGCTTGTCCCGTCTCCAGCGCATCGTCGAGCATGAGCTGCAGATGACCGCCCTTCCAATGGGGCAAAAGGTCATACAGTTCGCGATCGGCACAAGTTTTCTCATCCAGGCCCGTTTTCTCCACAAACCAGGGGTTCGCGAGCAGAACCTTCCCTCCGTCATCTACCAAAAAAAAGCCACAGCCAGCAGCGGAGATCAATTGTTCGAGGAAATTTGGAGCCAAACTGTACTCCTTGATACTGTCACAAGAATAGGGATGAACAATAAAATGGATAATCCGCAACCGACACTCTGTACTCTTAACCCTTCGGTCAACGGGCAAAAAAATCAAGAAGTGGACCGATCCTGCAGGTATCGGCGCCTTCGGAAACCGACCCGCACGAGGCGAGAGGCTCCCAAGTTTCCTGATTCGAAATGGTCATGTCTCTTGATCGTTTGCGCCTTCAATCCTAGCATAGTGCTTAGCCGAAACGAGTTACTCGTCGAGAGGCTTCTTCGCGTTCCTAGGGCTGGGACGAACCACACGCGGCCGATGTGATCCCTCGATCCATGATCGCCCCTTGGAAACGCGGGCCAGGTTCCCGCCCACCATGCACAGGAAAACCCTTGGTACGAGCGGAATGTATGAAAAAAAGCACGATCGTGATCGAAGAAATCCGAGATCTCTTTTTCCAACTCTGGCAGGATGCGTTGGCATGGCTGGCGGCGAACCCAACCGCGGGTTCCATCATCCTGCTGCTCTTTGCCGCCGTGACGGTATTCCTGACCTTGAAAGCCGTCGCCCTCAAAAACCGCTGGAGCGGGTATTTCGGTCGCCGCCGCGGCCTGCGGGCGGAACGCGGCGCGCTCAAGCTGCTGAGACGGGCGGGATACACCGTCATCGATCCCGATCCCCGGATTTCGTACGAGTTGTGGATCGACGGCGCCCGGCGCCGTTTCGACATCACACCGGACCTTCTCGTGGCCCGCGACGGGAAGGATTACATCGTGGAAATCAAGAGAAAAGAGCGGTTGGGCGGCATCAACAACGCGATCGTGCGCCGTCAGGTCTTGGAATACGCGGTGGCCACGGGAGGCCCTTGCCTGCTGGTGGACATGACGAGCAGGACCATCACGGAGGTCGCGCTGCCGGGACACATCCGCGAACGAATCGCGGAAGACGCGGCCCACGCATTCGAGTGAATTTCATGCCGCAGCGCGGAACTCGAACCAAAACAACGACTTCCAGAAAATTGCAAAGCGGCCATCTTACCATTTTGACCATGGGAAGACATCTGTTTTACGCAGCCTTTGCCGGAACTTTCCGAAATGATGATAGAATGGTGTTTGACTAATGGAATTAGTCAAAATTCAGATTCAACATTTCAAAGGAGAGGCGTGACTGACATAAAGCGTAACATTCTTACCAAGCAGAGCGTTAATGCTCAACCGGCCGCGTCCCCTTGGCAAGAGGACCTGGCCTTCGATGCGCCATCCGACCCGGATGGCAAGTCCCACCCCGGATCGCCCGCCCGAAACCGGCGCGGTCAACGCAACGATGCAGCCCGCGATTTGATTTTCATTTAATGCGCCGCCGTCACGGGCGAAAGGCGTCATTCGGGTCAGCGATACGACATGACAATGGGTTTCCCGCGGTTCCCTAGGAGAATCGGAGAAACCACAACCTCAAAAGGCACCAACCTCGGCGGTATTTCGCCGCGGCGTTCACCTCAGAGGCGATGAGACATTTGGCTCCCCGATCGTCAGGGGACCGGTAGACCGAGCGAACTCGCTTCCTTCACCATGCTCACCTCGTTTCCACCGTTCGGATGTCCGAACCGGGAACAGGGTACCGAGGCCCGCTACCATCTCCGTCCGAACGCCAGACAACGCGAGTTCCGCCGACGTTGGCAAATGATCTTTCTTCGCCAAGGCTAGGACAGCCCCCGCTACGAGGCGGTGCGATCCCGCGATGAGAGGGCACCCCGTCCCGCGCACCCCAAACGAAAAAACGCCGGCCCGTTGCGGGTCCGGCGTTTTCGGTTCGCTATCGCTGCGACGCGCCTCACTCGGCGCTGGCCAACCTCGCCTGCTTGCGCTCTTCGCTCTTGCGCGCCACCAGTTTGGATTTGCGCTTGGCGGTATTGTCGTAGGGATGGCTCTTCTGTTCGTAGTATCTGCGCACCTTTTTGACGTACCGTTTGGTTTCCTTGTAGGGCGGAATGCCGCCGTATTTGTCCACGGCATTCTCTCCGGCGTTGTAGGCCGCCAGGACCAAATCCACATCGCCTTCGAAATAGCTCAGCAGGTAGCGCAAATAGGAAATGCCGCCGCGGATGTTCTGGCGCGGATCCCAGGGATTGGTCACACCGAAGCGTTCGGCCGTGAAAGGCATCAACTGCATGAGCCCGATCGCCCCCTTGCTGCTGAGGGCCTTGATATTGGCGGCCGATTCCACCTGAATCACCGCGTAAACGAGGTCGGGGTCGACGGACATCGACTTGGCGATCGGAAACACCAGGCCCTCGAGCTGCTCGTGCGACAGGCTCTTGCCCTTACTGCGACGCGCCCTGACCTGGGCGGCTTCCTTGGCCCGAACCGTTTTCGGCACGAAGGTGTCGACCAGCTTGTATTTTCTCTTTTTGGACTTTTCCACCGGTTTGTCGGTGATTACCAAACGCCCGTCGGCGTTCTTGTAGGCATAGAGTTTTTGGGCGAAAGCCGAAGGTTGCAGAACCAGGAAGGCAGTCAGGCTCCATATACAGCAAATGGCCAGCTTTTTCAAAGTGGACTCCCTCATCGAAATGGCGTGGTTTCAACCTCATCGGCAGAAATGAAAAAAGGTCAAATCGGCGATCGACCACGTCTCGGAGACGCGAGGCTCCATTATACACGATTCGGGATGCAGAGACGGCGAACCCCGCGTGAGGAACGCCTCACAGGGCGAACAGCGCGGCACGGACGGCGCGTCCCACATACCGACGAACCACGCCTTCCACACCGTCATTTCCTTGAAAAGCCTCTTTTTTACAGCCCCTTGCATAAACCAGAGGCAAGTCCCTCGGTGGGCGGATCAGGCTCGCAACAAACTCAGCCCCTTTTCCAGGGCTTCGTCGATTTTTCCGGTATCCTTGCCGCCGGCCATGGCCATATCGGGCCGGCCACCGCCTTTTCCGCCTACGAGTGCGGCCATTTCGCGCACCAAATTACCGGCGTGCACATCCTTGCGATTGGTCTTCACCAGCAATTGGGCCTTGCCGTCGGCCTCGGCGGCCAGCAACACCACACCATCCTTGATGCGTTGAAGCAGCTCGTCGGAGAGTTGGCGCAGTTGACCACCGCTGACTTCGCTGACGCGCTTGATCAGTACCTTGAAATCGCCCACCGATTCGGTGCGTTCGTCGCTTGCGCCGCCCTTGGCCAGCTTCATCTTGAGCTCTTCGACCTTTTGTTCGAGGGCGCGTTTTTCTTCGACCATTCTCTCCAAGCCGGAAAGGAATTGGTCGCGCTTGAGAAAGAAACGATCGCCCGCCTCGCGCAGCAGCGTTTCCGATTCGCGGAAGCGTTGGAACGCACGCGGTCCGGTCAAGGCGATCAGGCGGCGGACGCCGCTGGCCAGGCCGCGTTCGCTGACGATCTTGAGACAACCGATTTCGCCGGTGGCCCCTACGTGGGTGCCGCCGCAGAATTCCTTGGAGTAATCACCCACGCTGACGACCCGCACGGTATCGCCGTACTTGTCGCCAAAAAAGGCGATGGCACCACTCTCCATCGCATCCTGCTGGGCCATGACCGCGGTTGCCACGCGCGTGTCGGCGAGGATTTCGCGGTTCACCAGGTCCTCGACCCACTCGATCTCCTCGTTCGTCATCGGCGCGAAATGGTTGAAATCGAACCTCAGCTTTTCGGGATCCACCAAACTCCCTGCCTGACGGACGTGCAGTCCCAGCACCTCGCGCAGGGCCTGGTGCAGCAAGTGAGTGGCCGTGTGGTTCTTCATGGTGTCGCGACGGAACGCGGGATCCACCTCGGTACTCAGTTCGGCTCCGATAGCCAGGCGGCCCTCGACCAGTTTGCCCTTGTGCAGCACCAGCTTGTCGAGCACCTTGGTCGTTTCTTCGACTTCGAACACCGCATCCCCGCCGCGAATCATACCGCGGTCACCGATCTGGCCGCCGCTTTCGGCGTAGAAGGAAGTACGATCCAACACCAGTACGGCTTCGTGACCGGCTTCGAGATCCTCCACCGGGGCGTCGCCCACCAGTATCCGTTTGAGCGTGCCCGAACCCTTCAAGCCCGCATGGCAGGTCATCTCCGTTTCAAATCGCTCGGCATCGGCCAATAGCTGGGGATGGACCTTGGCCTGCGCCGGCTTCTTGGCGTCGCTGCCCTGAGCGGCGAGCACCTCGCGATAACCCGCGTGATCCAGACCCAGTTTGCGGTCGCGGGCCACATCTTCCATCAGGTCGATAGGGAAACCGAACGTTTCGTAGATGTGGTACATCACGTCGCCGGGCACCTGTTCGCGACCCTCGGCCACGAAGCGATCCAGGTACTTTTCCAGCACCGGCAGGCCATTGCGGATGGTGCGCTCGAATTGCTTCTCTTCGACTTCGACCAGCAGTTGGATCTGGGGACGCTCCTGATCCAGGTTGGGGTAGATATCCTTCATCTTGTCGACGACCACGCCCACCTGGCGGTGGAGGAAGGGCCCTTCCTGGCCCACGTTCTTGCCGAAGACCATGGCGCGACGCATGATGCGCCGCAACACGTAGCCGCGGCCCTCGTTGGAGGGACGCACCCCATCGGCGATCAGGAAGGTCATGGCGCGCAAGTGATCGGCGATGACCCGCAGCGCGGCGTCGACCGAGGCTTCGCGACCCATTTCCAGGCCGAGATTCGCGGCGACCGGGTTCATGATGTCCTGGAACAGATCCGTCTGATAGTTGCTCGAAACGCCCTGCATGACCGACGCGATCCGTTCCAGGCCCATGCCGGTGTCGATGCTGGGATTGGGCAATGGATTCAGGTCGCCCTTCTCGTCGCGATCGAACTGCATGAACACCAGGTTCCAGATCTCGACGACCTTGTCGGAACCCGACTCGATGGCTTCGAAGGGATCGGCCGGACCGGGCACCATTTCGCGGTAGTCGTAGAAGATTTCGGAGCAGGGTCCACAGGGACCGGTATCACCCATGGACCAGAAATTATCCTTTTCGTCGAAACGGAAGATGCGATCCGCGGGAACGCCGACCTTGTCGCGCCAGATGGCGAAGGCTTCGTCGTCGTCGCGGAACACCGTGACGTAGAGACGATCGGTGGGAATGCCCAGGTCCACGGTCAGAAACTGCCAGGACAGTTCGATCGCCTCTTCCTTGAAATAATCGCCAAAGGAGAAGTTCCCGAGCATCTCGAAAAACGTGTGGTGGCGGGCCGTGTATCCCACGTTCTCCAAATCGTTGTGCTTGCCGCCGGCGCGCACGCATTTTTGTGAACTGCAGGCAGTGCGGTAACCGCGATCTTCACGACCGAGAAAGGCGTCCTTGAATTGATTCATCCCCGCGTTGGCGAAAAGCAAGGTGGGATCGTTTGCCGGAATCAGCGACGAAGAAGCAACGCGCTGATGTCCGTGACGCTCAAAAAAAGCTAAAAATCGTTCTCTGATTTCGGCCGATTTCATGAAGTCGGGTCCTCCGTGCAACAAGTTCCGAACAAAAACCAGCCATCATAGCACAAAAGCACGGGGCGAAAATGGTGCCGCATCAACGGGCCGAATGGTGCGGAGGAGAACCCGATCTACCGCGAAAGCCGCGATCTCCTTAGGCGGCGTTGGCGGCGGCGAAGGCCTTGATCCGCTCGACCATGGAGTAGAAGCCGTTGCGGCGATTGACGCTCAAATGCGATCCCAGCTCGAGTCTGTCGAAAAGGTCGTTGATATCGGTTTGGAGAATGAAACCGGGTTCCTTGCCCGAAAACAGCGTCAACAACACGCCGATCAGGCCCTTGACGATGTGCGCATCGCTATCGGCGCAAATGTCCACCACCGATGGGCTCTCCCCCCGCATGCGTGTGATCATCCACACCTGACTGATGCAGCCTTCCACCTTGTTGATGTCGTTTTTTTCGGATTCGGGGAAATCGGGCAGCTTCCGTCCCAGGTCGATGAGGTAGCGGTAACGGTCTTCCCAATCGTCAAACAGTTCAAAATTCTCGATCAACTCGTCGACCGTCAACTCACCAATGGCCATACAGATCCCTCCTGTCTCTTCGGGTGCGCGAGGCACCTCGACAGGAACATTATACCGGGAAACGGGTCCGTTCGACTCAGTCCTCCCCTTCCTCCGTCTTCTTGCGACGCCGGGGAGCCCGCTTGGCCTGGCCGGCCGGTTCCTTCTTGGTGGCGGCCCGCTTGGGCGTCGCGGCTTTGGCTTTGCTCCTGGCCGCCGGTTTTTTGGGCTTGGCCTCGGCGGGTTTCTCCGCCGGAGCGGCCTCGGCCGCAGGGGTCTCCTCGCTCGGGGCGGCCTCGACTTTACACAATTCCTTCATTTCGCGAACCCGCTCCTCCAGAAACGCGGGATCGAGCTCGTCCACCCGGGACGGGCGAGCCATTGGATCGTCACCTCGGGCATAGGCGTCCTTCATGACCTGTACCTGATTTGCCAGCCACTCCGGATCCAGGTCGTCCGAACGCGTATGGCTGCGCATCGGGTCGTCCCCGCGAGCGTAGGCATCTTGGAGAACGTTCACCTGCTTTTCCAACCACTCCGGATGCAGATCGTCCGAATGAACATGGTGGCCCTTTGGATCTTCGCCCCGGGCGTAGGCGTCCTGGAGAACGGTCACCTGCTTTTCCAGCCACGCCGGGTCGAGACTGTCCATATGAGGATGCTGGAAAAAGGGATTCTCGCCACGGCTGTAGCCATCGTTGAGGGACTGAACCTGCATCTCCAGCCACTTGGGATCCAGGTTCTCGCTTCGCTCGAAAGGCCGAAGCGGATCGTCTCCCCGACCGTAGGCCTCGCACATGGCCCAAGTCTGATTCTTCAACCACTCCTCGTCCAGGTCGGCGGCATTGGGGAACCGATAGAACGGATCATGCTGCCGCATGTAGGCCTCGGTGTGGGCCGCCGCCTGCATTCGAATGTGTTCGACCATCCGGCTCGCGTGCTTCCACGACGAAACCGGTCGTCCTTTCACCGGGAAGAATCCGTCGATACAGATCGCGAAGACCACCGGTCCTTCGATGCGGGGCAGTCGAAACGACTCCACCCCATCGCCCCCGTATTGGGCCCCGACGACGGCAAACAACCCCAGGCAATGCTCGATGGTCAGCTCGCGTCCATCACAAGGTAACCAGTTGGCTTGAAGTCGACCGTGAAAGCTTCGAATGGTGCCAATGACATCATCGTGAGAGTAGGCATTGGGTATTTCCCGATCGGCAATGAGAGTTACCGGCATGGACCACTCCTTGGACGGCCGTCCCCGACAGGATCGACGCAATCTTTCAATTTTTCGGACGTGATGATGAGGCTACCTTAACACGATTACAAAAGTATTTCACCACGGATGACGAAATGAAGATTTGATTTTTCTCGACACCCCAACTAACTACCCAATTCGACCATTCCCCTTGATACCCGGGCGATCCAAGCCGAACCGGCCTCCCTTGGTGCATGCCGAACCGGAACCTCTCTCATCACAGACGAGGTTGCCGCCCCCTAAAAAACTTGCGAGAATAGCGTAAATGCTCTCCACTACCCAACCTTTACTTTTTAGAAAAACATACCAAAGAGCGCAATTTTAAAATGCCCTCTCGTGTCGCGAGGTAGGTTCATGGCTGATTCTTCCATCGGGTTTCCCCAAGAGGACGCCCTTCAACACCTTTTGTCCGTGCTTCAGGTCGAAGACACCCAGTTCGAAACGAAACTCCAGTCCCTGCAGAACCTGCTGAGGCGCATCAAGCCCAACGAATCGGCCAACATTCTGCGCATCAAGTTCAAGGCGGTGGTGCGCGCCCGCGATGAAGCCATCCTGCGTCAGGCTCTCGAGGAGCACGCCACCCAGGCCGAGATTCCCGAACAGGTGAAGGAAACCCTGAATCGCGTTCTCGACCTCCTGGGCGAAGCCAGCCAGAGTTCGGGCAGTTACTCGGCGACCCTGGAACAGGCGATCCGCGAACTGGAATCCGCCAAGAACATGGTGGAAATCCGCCGGTTGTCGCAGCACCTGATCGATCAAGGCACGGAAATGGTGGCGGCATCGAATCGATTCAGGGACGGACTCGGCGAAATCGCCTCGGCGGTCAACCAGTACCAGGACCGCATTCGCGAACTGGAGGCCGAGGTGGAGGAACGCACACGCGAAGCCCAGGAAGACAACCTGACGGGCTCCAAGAACCGACGTGCCTTCGAGATCGAGGCCGAAAAGGCGATCGCCCAAGCGCGCGCCAACGGCTCCAGCATCTGTCTGTTATTGCTGGATCTCGATCATTTCAAACAGATCAACGACACCTACGGCCATCAGGTGGGCGACGACGTGCTGGTCAATTTCGCCAAACTGGTGCGGGCCCGCATTCGCCGCGAAGACGCGCTGTTTCGGTTGGGCGGCGACGAATTCAGCGTGCTGTTCTGCCACCTGACCCTCGATCAGGCGGCCGAGTCGGCCCATCGCATCCACCAGTATGTCTCCAAGAACCCCTATGTTTACAAAGATTTGAAATTCAATTTGAGCATCAGTGGCGGATTGACGGAACTGGACGATGGGGAATCCATGGAGTCCTGGTTCAAACGCACCGACGAGCTCCTTTACCGCGCCAAGCGCGGCGGGAGGAATCGCATTATTTGGAGTTGATCGAACACACGATTTCGCGCAATGATTTTTGTAAAGCACAAACTTTTTGTCATGATGCCATCACCGGCGGTGGTTCCGCGGTAAAGTGTCCTTAATCATGGGGGGGCGGCGATGAACAGAGATTGGCGCGACATCACGCATCTAATGAGCGGAACCGATCGACAACGAGCCGTGTACCAGGTCATTCGCGATCTGGACGTGTTCTACCGCCTGAAACACTACTCGCCCCTGTTGGTGGGTACCTACCCGATCGACCTCGACATCGAAGACAGCGACATCGATATCATCTGCCACGCGGAAAACCTGATCGAATTCGACCGCGAAATCACCGCGGCCTACGCTCGATACCAGGGCTTTTTGAGCGCACCCAAGATCGACGGCGATTTACCCAGCCTGACCGTGGACTTCACCTACAAAGGCATGCAGGTCCAAATCTTTGCGCAGCAGATTCCGGTGGAACACCAAATCGCGTTCCGCCACATGGTGATCGAGGATCGCCTGTTACACCTGGCCGGCTTCGACGCCCGCAAGGCCATCCGCGCCCTCAAGCGGCGCGGCTTGAAGACCGAACCGGCGTTCGCCCGCTATCTGGAAATGGAAGGCGACCCCTACCGAGAGCTGTTGGCACTCTGCCGTTTGAGCGACGAGGAATTGCTGGATCGACTGCCCATCCTGCGCAATCCCAAGACCAGCTATCCCGACGACAAACCGGTTTCCACCATGGATTGGGACGACTTTTTGGAATGAACTTCAGTTGGACCACACGGGTAACCCGTGCGGTCCGCATGATCGATGTCGCTCGGCGATCACCGGGAACATCACTCCAGATCGCTGCTGAAATCGAACAGGTCGTCCTCGGATCCGGTTCCCGTGTTGAGATCGTTGGTGAATTCGTTGCTGTCCAGCGCCGGCTGGGCCGCGGCACCCGCACCGGAAAGGCTCATGCCGGGATTGCCCGAGATGGAGCTTTCCATGTTGTCGCGGGCGATGTCGCTGGTGCTCTGGATGCCCTGCGCCTTGAGTTTGAACTCGTCGGGGTTGGTACAACGCTTGAGGGCTTCTTCGTAGGTGATCAGCCCGGACTTCCACAGGTAGTACAGCGATTGGTCGAAGGTCTGCATGCCGTACTGGGACACACCGGCGGCGATCGCGTCGTGAATCAGCTTGGTCTTTTCCTTCTCTTCGATACAGGTCTTGATGTAGGGCGTGGCGATCATGATCTCGGCCGCCGGAACCCGTCCCTTGTTGTCTTTGCGCGGAACCAGACGCATGGAGATGATGGCCTTGAGCACACCGGAAAGCTGCAGGCGAATCTGCTTCTGCTGGTGCGGCGGGAATACCGAAATGATCCGGTTCACGGTTTCGGTGGCGTCCAAGGTGTGCAGGGTCGACAACAGCAAGTGACCCGTTTCCGCGGCGTGGATCGCGGTTTCGATGGTTTCGTAGTCGCGCATCTCACCCACCAGAATCACGTCCGGATCCTGGCGAAGGGCGCCGCGCAGGGCGTTGGCGAACGAGTTGGTATCGACGCCGATCTCGCGCTGGTTGACGATGGATTTTTTATCGCGGTGGAGGAATTCGATGGGATCCTCGATGGTGATGATGTGCTCGGTACGACGGGAGTTGATGTAGTCGATCATCCCGGCCAGGGTGGTCGACTTACCGGAACCCGTGGTCCCCGTGCAGAGGATCATGCCGCGCTGTTCGTTACAGATGTCTTCGATCGTCGTCGGCAGCATCAATTCGCGGATGGTGAGAATGCGCACCGGAATGACCCGCAACACCATGCCCACGGTGCCGCGCTGCTGAAAAACGTTGCACCGGAAACGGCCCAAACCGGGTACGGAGTAGGCCACGTCGATCTCGTGGTTTTCTTTGAATTTCTGTTTTTGGCGGCCGTTGAGAATGGAAAAGGCCATCGAGACCGTGTCTTCAGCCATCAATCGATTGACCGACTCGATCGGGCTCAGGCCACCGTCGATGCGGATGATGGGATGACTTCCCACCTTCAAATGCAAATCTGAAGATTTACGTTCGGTCGCAATCTTCAACAAATCATTGATATGCATGACTTGTCTCTCCAAAAATCAGTCGTTGTCTTGTTTGTTTTGATAACGTTAGCCTAACTCATTTAACCCTGAACCGCCACGATTTTTGCGGGGTCCGGCACGCCGTTCAGGGGTTGACGAACAATCGATTGGGCCGAATGCGGAGCCGTCCGTCGACACCGGGGATGCGACCGATGACGCGAAACCCGTTTTCCAATTTGAGAAGCTCGACACTGCTGCCCACCGCGCGCTCCTTCAACTCCTCGAGCGGATGGACCGAATCGACGCCCATCACCAGGTAGGTGGCCTCCACAAAGTTCACCTTTCCAGAAGGATCGGCGAACACCCAACCGGCGTCCTCGTAGTGGATCTCGATCCAGCGATGGAGCACGCTCCCTTCCAAAACCAATTTGGCCTTGTCCTGACGCTGGAACGCGATGCCGGTCACGTAACGCGCGCGGACACCCATGGCGGCCAATACCTCGATCGCCACCGAAGACAGCCCCACGCAATTGGCGCTACGGGTTCGCATGACCTTCTCGATGGTCTGGTCGGCAACCCATTCGGTTTCGTATTCGATTTCGCGGCGCAGCCACTCGAACATGTAGGTGACCTGATCGGCGAGGTACTCCTCGTGATTGGCGTTGAGCACTTCCGCCAAGGGTGCCAACTCCGGCGACAGCGTGACGCGCCGCCCCTTCAACTTGGAGGAGATCTGGCCGTTGACGGTCTCGATGCGAATCAGGAAACCCTTTTCCCCGGGTTCCACCAACTGGCGATAGCCGTTGTTGCGATAACCGGGAAAGGTCATGCCGGTCGTCGCGGGGACCAGGCGAAAGCTGGACCGCTGCGTGCCCATGATCACGGGTGCACCGGGCTTGACCGCGGCATCCGGCAGCGGCAACCACAATCCAACGACGAGTACGGCAACAGCGAGCAAGTCAGGCTCCCTACGACGCGAGGCGCCGTCTTCCCGAATCGAGATGTAAGCCTCGACGATCGACGACGCGCCGGTTGAATGATCGGGCGCCCTTTGTCTCGCGCTCACCAAGGTGCATGCGGCGCATCGGTGAGCGGCCTGGCGCGCGATGTATCGGGTCGCACACGCGAAGCGGGCGCGGCCTTCGGTGTACCGGGCGAAGAGGAAAGGACGGACTGCCATTGTACCCCAAATTCGGGGGCCCGCCGTCAGGGGTTGATCGGCGGAATCCCCTCCCCGAGCCCGAATGTGACGATCGCCACGCCGTGCGCTCCCCGGGACGGACCCGTAAGTACCCAAAAACCCACACCTTTGCGAATGAGATCAATCACTTTTGGAGGAAAACAGGCGATTCACTTCGCCGGATACTTCGTCGGGTGTCACGGCCTTCATGCAATCGTGCCCGATCGGGCAATCGCGAAGGAAACAGGGACTGCAATCCACCTTGTGGTACACCGTGCGGGCGCGCTCGTTGAGCGGAAAAGTCGCGGCGATGTCGGTGGGCCCGAATACGGCGACCTGGGGTTTGGCGAAGGCGGCGGCTACGTGCATGAGCCCCGAGTCGTTACTGAGGAATCCGTCGGAAACCGAAATCAGGGCCACCGATTCGGGCAGGCTGGTCTTGCCGCACAGGTTGCGCAGGCCCGGGTCGGCCACGGTTTCCTCGATCAGGGTGTTGACCTCGGCCTCGGCCGGAACCCCCAACAAGATCACGGTGCCGCCCGTGCGCTCCAGAAAGCGGCGACAGGTTTCGGCGTAACCCTCGGCCGACCAGCGCTTGGCGGTGCCGAACGCGGCGCCCGCGTGCACGGCGAGAACGGGCCCGGCGGCACCGGCCAGAAAGGTTTCGCGCACCTGGCGAGCCAGGTTTTCGTCGAGATCGAGGCGCGGCAGCGGCGACGGTTCGATCGGGGCCAGACTGCCCGCGCGCTCCAGCAGCTCCAGGTAATCGCGCGATTGGTGTCGACCGGTTTTGGGAAGTGACTTGCGCATGATGTGGCCGTTGAGGAACCAGCGGGTTTCCGCGGTGCCGAATCCGACCCGGACGGGAATTCCGGCAACCCACATCATCAGGGCACCCTTCAGGTGCTTGGTGAACACGACTGCCATATCGAACCGTTCTTCGCGCAACCCGCGGGCGAAACGCCAGAAACCGAGGGGCGACTTGGCCTCGCCGCGGTCGTCGAAGTCGATGCAGCGGTCCACCAGGTCGGGTCGAAACGACAGGATCCCGCGCACCCAGGGCCGCGCGATGGCGACGATCTCGGCATCCGGATAGTGGTGTCGCAGCATTTCGAGCCCCGGCAGGTTCATGATCACGTCGCCGATCCAATTGGAGACGCGCACCGCGATTTTGCGACCTTTGCCCTCGGAGGGATCCGTGGCGACCGAACCGTTTGCGACGTTCACGAGGCCTCCAATTCTTCGAGTAGGGACACCACTTGGCCCCACACGTGACGTGGCGTGGTCAAATCCTGGCAAATGAGTACGGGGCATTTTCGGTTGCGACAGGGGGCGCAAGGCGCCTCCGGTACGATGAGCCGGTTGCGACCGGGCAGCGGCTGGTTCAAGACGGGATCGGAGGGACCCAGCATGGCCACCAGCGGCACGCCCAACACCGAGGCCAGGTGCATGGGACCGGAGTCGCAGGAAACGAGCAGTCGTGCGCGCTGCAAGGCACGGGTCAATTCAACCAGCGAGAAGGAAGGCAACTCGGGTGGCGCCTGTTCGAGGAGTTCGGTCAGGGCCTCGCGGTAGGCGCCGTCGGCGGGACCGAAGACGAAGCGTACGGGTCCCGATTCGGAAGATTCGGTCAACTTGCGATAGAGCCAGGCCCAGTATTTGGCGGGCCAGCGTTTGTTGCGACCGTGTTCCGAGGTGCCCGGAAACAGCAGGAGCGGTCGATCGGCGGTCGCCGCGTCGACCCGCGCGACGCGTTCGGGGGCGAGTTGGAAATCGGGAACCGCGGGCACCACATCCTTCGAGAAAAAGCGAGCCAGCGCCATGTTTCGCTCGTAACGGGAAACGCGCGGCTCGGGCAGGGCGAAGCGACCGTTGATGAGCCAGCGATGGCCTTCCTTGCTACCGCCTCGCTCATAGCCGATCCGAAGTGGGATCCCGCTCAAAAGTGGATAGATACCGCTTTTGAGGACGCCGTGAAAGTCGATGGACAGGTCGAATGCCTCGGCCCGCACGGCAGCCCGCACCCGGCGCCAGGCTCGCATGACCCGACGCGGATCGCGGGCGCGCATTTCGGCACGCGGCACCTCGATCAGATCCAGCCCCGGCAGGGCCCGAAGCAACCCGGCCGAGCTGTCCTCCACCAGCCAGGTGAAGCGCGCCTCGGGGAATCGGCGCATCAGCCCCAACACCGCGGGTAGGGTGCGAATGACATCGCCGAGCGCCGAAAGGCGCACGATGAGTACCTTCTTGTGATCGAGGTCGGGGGGCGTGAACGAACCGGTCATTAATGAAAGGTCCCGAGCGTGAATGGTGTGCGGCGATGGACGAGCCATCTCGCGAAAAGCGTTTGATTTTACCCAAAATGAACGACCTGTGCGGCACAGATTCGGCGAAGGCATGGTTCCGTGACGCGGCGAAGGGGTCACGGCGCCGGTGCGGCCCAGTTCCTCCCAACCGGTCAGGAGGACGCTATCTTACCCGACACCAAATGCTTGCCCCTTTTCTCCCGCCGTTTCAAAAGTTGACAAAAAACGAGGCCCTGAGGATAATGGGAGCGTGGAAAGTTGTTGGGAGAGCGGCCTTCGCGCCGCTCCCGACCTGGGCTCACGCAGCGAATCGAGACCTTCATCGGCGCGACGTGGCCCGTTCGGCGTACCGGAATTTCGTGGATGTGCCCCGCACTTGGTTCCCAATTCCCAAGATGTGCGATCCGGGTGGATGCTATTGTGCAAGTTGTTGAAGCGAAACGTGTTGAGGCGAGCGTGGTTCGGCATTCCGGAAGCGCACTTGATTAGTGCGTCGCGCATCGCTACGATACGTTGCAGCCCAACAGTTTGCGCCATTGCGCCGTCTGGAATCACTCAATTCAGGCAAGACTCCTTCTCATCGTGAACACACCATGACCATCAGCGAACGCGCGCGCAAAGTTTTGAGTCAAGTGGTGACGCTCCACTATCAGACCTGCGAACCGGTCGGTTCGGCCCTCATCAGTAAGACCCGGGCCCTGTCGGTATCGCCCGCCACGATCCGCAATATCATGATGGGTCTGGAAAATTCCGGCTACCTGCACCAACCCCACATCTCGGCCGGCCGGTTGCCGACCGACCTGGGTTACCGCACCTACGTCAACGACATCAGCCTGCAGGATCAGCCGATGGGCGAAACCGAAGAGCAACGGTTGGGCGAAGCCATCGACAACCTGCCGGTCGGTCCGGCCTTTCTCGAAGCCATCGCCAACTACATCCACAAGAAAACACATTTGGTGTCATTCCACATTCCGTTCAGACAAAGCGGGTTGAAGCTCAAGCACATTCATTTCGAACGCATCAACTCCGAGCGCCTGCTGGTCTTGATGGTGGCCAACGGCGGCTACACCCACCAACTGTCCCTGGACATTCCCGCGACCGAAATGACACCGACCCTGACCGAAAAGATCGCCTCTTTCATGAACCGCGCCTATTACAACCACAGTATTTCCGAAATCGAGCGCGACCTGACCCTCAACGCCATACGGGGGCTGGATCGGTACGACCTGTTGACGGCCAAGGTGGCCACGATCAGCCGCAGCCTGAACCGCGAATTGAGCCGGTTCGGCGAATTGAAATTCCAGGGTTTTTCGACCTTGCTACAAATGCCGGAATTTCAGGATATGAATTCGGTGCGCAGCATTTTCAAGCTGATGGAGGAGCAGTCCGTCATCAAACGCGTGATCCGCGGCGCCTTGGGAGACGAGGATGCCCGTTGGCTATTGATCATGATCGGTACCGAAATGGCCGCTCCCGAACTGGAACCATTGACGTTAATTCTCTCGCGATTCAAAAGTCACGACGAATGGATGGGATGCGTGGGCGTGCTGGGCCCCAAAAGGCTGCCCTATCTGCGCACCTTGCAAATCCTGTCCTTCGCCAGAAACCGCTTGGCCCGGAGGGCCTGACTCATTGCCGCTTTCGGCACCCCCCAAGACGATTTGTGCTATGATTTTCGGCTGGTTGATGCTGGTTGAAATTGAGGAGTTTGTTCATGATCGAAGGACAGGAAGTTAAGGAAACTCAAGACGTAGAAAACACGTCAGAGGAAACGGCGATCCCCGAAACCAAGGAGGCTTCCCCCGCCGATGGTGTCACCGCGATCGAAGTTCGGGAAGAGGGCACCAGCCCCGAGGAAAACGCGAGTGACGAAACGACCTCGCGAATCGCCGACCTGGAGGCCCAATCCAAGGATTTTCAAAATAAATTTCTCCGGGCCCGGGCCGACCTCGAAAACTTCCGCAAGCGTACGGAACGAGAAAAACAAGATGCGGTCAAGTTCGCGAACCGCATGATTTTCAACGACATTTTGAATGTGCTCGACAATTTCGAGCGTGCGGTCGGATCGGCCACGGATCCCCAGGATCCTTTCGTCATCGGCGTGGTCATGATCCAGCGGCAGCTTCTCGACGTGCTGCTGCAAAACGGGGTGGAGGAAATCGAAGCGATGAACCGCACCTTCGATCCCTACCTCCACGAAGCGCTGGCCTACGAGCCCACCGCCGATCACCCCGAAAACACCATTATCGAAATCTTCCAGAAGGGTTATCGCTACAAGGGTCAGCTTCTTCGCGCGGCCAAGGTGAAAGTGTCGGCCGCCCCGGTGGTTGCGGAACCGGAACCGGAGCGAGACGAGACCACCGACGAGGCGGATCCCACCTGACTCGAGACATGCGTTCTGAATGTGATGAATATAGGATCGTTGGCCGAAACGGAGAAAACCGATGGGAAAAACGATAGGCATTGATTTGGGTACGACCAACTGCTGTGTGGCTTTTTCGGAGGCAGGAACGCCGAAAGTGCTACCCAACAAGGAAGGCAGTCGAACGACGCCATCGGTGGTCGCCTTCACCGACACCAACGAACGTCTCATCGGCCATATCGCCAAACGCCAGGCCGTGACCAACCCGAAGAACACCATCTACGCCGTCAAACGGCTGATCGGGCAGAAGTACAACTCGCAGCAACTGGATTCGGTGCGCGAGCACCTGGCCTACGAGGTGGTGGCGGCCAGCAACGGCGACGCCTGGGTCAAGGCCCACGAGGATACCTACTCGCCCCAGGAAATCTCGGGCATCATCCTGCGCGAGCTGAAGGAATCGGCCGAGGAGTTCCTGGGCGAAGAGGTGACGGAAGCCGTGATCACGGTACCGGCCTACTTCGACGACGCCCAACGCCAAGCCACCAAAGACGCCGGCACGATCGCCGGTTTGGAGGTCAAGCGGATCATCAACGAGCCCACCGCAGCCGCCCTGGCCTACGGTCTGGAATCGGGATTCAACGGGCGCGTGGCGGTCTACGACATCGGCGGCGGCACCTTCGACGTCAGTGTCCTGGAAGTACAGGACGGGGTGTTCGAAGTGCAGTCCACTTCTGGGGATTGCTTTCTGGGCGGCGAGGACTTCGACAATTCGATCATCAACTGGATGATCGAGTGCTTTCAGGAAGAAACGGGCATCAACCTGCGCTTCGACAAGATGGCGCTGCAGCGCCTCAAAGAGGCCGCGGAAAAGGCGAAATGCGAGCTGTCGGCGGTGGAAGTCACCGAGATCTCGCTGCCGTTCATCTCGTCCGATGCCACCGGTGCCAAGCACTTGAACCTGAAACTGGAGCGCGAGGTCTTCAACGAACTGATTCGCGAATTGGCGGAACGCACCCGGCAACCGTGCCTGGAAGCGATGTCCTCGGCCGGTATCACGGCTCCGGATGTCGATCGGATCCTGCTGGTGGGCGGTCAGTCGCGCACGCCCCTGATCCACGAGATGGTGCGCGAGATCTTCAGTAAAGAACCCACCATGGACCTCAATCCCGACGAGGTGGTCGGCCTGGGCGCCGCGCTCCAGGGCTCGATCCTCAAAGGCGAGGTCAAGGATATCGTGCTGTTGGACGTCACCCCGCTCAGCCTGGGCATCGAGACCCAGGGCGGGCTGGTCTACAGCATGATCGAAAAGAATGCGAACATCCCGACGTCCTACAGCCAGATCTTCACGACCGTGACCGACAATCAAAGCGTGGTCAGCGTGCACATTCTCCAGGGCGAGAGCGATCTGGCCGCCAACAACCGCTCCCTGGCCAAGTTCGACCTGGTCGACATACCGCCTGCGCCACGGGGGGTCCCCCAGATCGAGGTAACCTTCGAAATCGATACCAACGGTATCGTCAAGGTCTCCGCGGTCGACCTCCAGTCCAAGCGCGAACAGTCGATCAACATCTCGCCGTCCAGCGGACTCTCGCCGGGCGAAATCGACGAGATCATTCAACGGGCGGAGACCAACAAGGCGGCCGACGCCAAGCGCAAGGACTTCATCCGCAAGATGAACAAGTTGGAAAGCATGATCGAGCGCTTGCAAAAGACCTTCAAGGAGTACGGTCACTTCCTCAGCGAGGCGGAGAAAGAAAAAATCCACGGACACGTGGCAGACGCGGAGAAGGCCATCAAAAACGAAAACGAAGGCCAAATCGAAAAATCCTTCGAGGAGATCAACAAGGTTTCCAAGGTACTCTCCGAGGCCATCATGTTCGGTGGACACAAAACCAAGGACGATTGACGAACGGTCTTCACACCCCGAGCTGGGCAGACGTCAAGACAGAAAAAGGAAACGAAGAGACATATGGCTCAACAAGATTACTACGAGGTGCTGGGCGTTGCCCGAACAGCTTCCGATCAGGAAATCAAGAAAGCCTATCGCAAGATGGCGCTCCAGTATCATCCTGACAAAAATCCGGACGACAAGAAGGCCGAAGAAATGTTCAAGGCCGCGGCCGAGGCCTATCAAGTCTTGTCGGACAAGGAAAAGCGCCAGGTTTACGACCAGTACGGTCACGCCGGCCTGAAAGGCGGCAGCGGGTTCGGCGGCTTCAACGCCGATGCCTTCGCCGGTTTCGAAGACATTTTGGGCGATTTTTTCGGGTTCGGTCGCAGCAGTGGCCGCTCCCGCAACCGACCGCGCCAGGGCCGCAACCTCGAGCAGGTCATGGAATTGACCTTCATGGAAGCCTACGAGGGCGTGGAAAAGAAATCGATCAGCATCCGCAAGAACGAAGAGTGCGACACCTGCGGTGGCAGCGGGTTGCGCGCGGGTGCCACCCGCAAGAACTGCGGCACCTGCGGTGGAGTCGGCCAGGTCCAGGTCCAGAGCGGCTTTTTCGCCATCAGCCGAACCTGCCCCAATTGCCGGGGCACCGGTCAGCTCACCGACCCCAGCGACCGTTGCCGTACCTGCTACGGTCAGGGCCAGGTGGAGAAGGAAAGCGAGTTAAAAGTCCCGATCCAGGCCGGTGTCGACAACGGCATGCAGTTGCGCGTGGCCCACAAGGGTGAGCCGGGCCAGAACGGAGGGCCTCCGGGCGACCTGTACCTCCACATCCAGGTGCAGGAGCACGAGTACTTCCACCGCAAGGGCGACGACCTGTACGCCTCGGTGCCGATCAGCTTCTCGCAGGCCGCGCTGGGCACCGAATTGGAGATCCCCACCCTCAAGGGCAGCGAGCAACTGAAGATCCCCGAGGGCACCCAATCCGGAACCAAGTTCCGCAGCACGGGTGCCGGATTCAGTATCCTGGGCCGACCCCATCGCCACGGCGACCTATACGTGACGGTCGTGGTGCAAACCCCCACCAAGTTGGGCAAGCGGGAGCGGGAGCTGTACAAGGAACTCGCGAAAATCCATTCGGAAAAAACCAACGAAGAAAAGTCCGTGTTCCAAAAGGTCGTGGACTTCTTCAACTGAGTCGCCGGAGACAACCCATCGAAGCGAATCGCGTGGGTGTTCCCGCATGTTCGAGAGAGGCGTCGTCACGGTAGGTTGGTCACGGGCGGTATGCCCGCTGGGCCGACACTTCGAAGTAGCTCAAACAGAGAGTTCCCGCATCCGAAAGAGTGTCGTAAAGCCTGTAGGTGGAGCAGCTTGCTCCACCAATCGAAGTTAGTCATCCAGGAGTTCCTGTATCGCCGAGAGACTAGCCATTGCAGTAGGTTGGCCCGCTGGGCCGACACTTCGAAGTAGCTCAAACAGAGAGTTCCCGCATCCGAAAGAGTGTCGTAAAGCCTGTAGGTGGAGCAGCTTGCTCCACCAATCGAAGTTAGTCATCCAGGAGTTCCAGTATCGCCGAGAGACTAGTCATTGCAGTAGGTTGGCCCGCTGGGCCGACTTTTCGAAGCCGATTCGCTACGAAATCAGTTTCGGGAAAAGAGCTTTGCGTTCCCTTTTCAGGATGCTGGCACTTCCCGTTGACGAGCTTCGATAGGTAGAGCAGGGCGGGTAAGCTGGCCCAGCGGTATTACCGCCTGGCCAGCAATTTTGTTGACGAGCTTCGATAGGTAGAGCAGGGTCGGCAAGGCAAGTAGCTCCACCTACTGGCTCGATGCCCCTCTGACGATGCGGGAACTTTAGACTTTGCGACAACGTTAGCGCGCCGCGAGGGAAGTTATGGGCTTCGCTCTTTGGGGTAACCTACTTCGGTTCCATATGTTGCTTCGACGCGTCGGCCCAGCGGGCCAACCTACAGCCTCGACGCCACTCTTCGCTTGGGGGAACTTCCGGCCAGGAAACGCCGATGCACAACCCTCCCGCGAAAGGGGACGGCTCCGCTCTTTCGCCCCTACCAAAGGTGCAGCGAATCGCGTGGGTGTTCCCGCATGTTCGAGAGAGGCGTCGTCACGGTAGGTTGGTCACGGGCGGTATGCCCGCTGGGCCGACACTTCGAAGTAGCTCAAACAGAGAGTTCCCGCATCCGAAAGAGTGTCGTAAAGCCTGTAGGTGGAGCAGCTTGCTCCACCAATCGAAGTTAGTCATCCAGGAGTTCCAGTATCGCCGAGAGACTAGCCATTGCAGTAGGTTGGCCCGCTGGGCCGACTTTTCGAAGCCGATTCGCTACGAAATCAGTTTCGGGAAAAGAGCTTTGCGTTCCCTTTTCAGGATGCTGGCACTTCCCGTTGACGAGCTTCGATAGGAAGAACAGGGCCGGTAAGGCAAGTAGCTCCACCTACTGGCTCGATGCCCCTCTGACGATGCGGGAACTTTAGACTTTGCGACAACGTTAGCGCGCCGCGAGGGAAGTTATGGGCTTCGCTCTTTGGGGTAACCTACTTCGGTTCCATAGGTTGCTTCGACGCGTCGGCCCAGCGGGCCAACCTACAGCCTCGACGCCACTCTTCGCTTTTGGGAACTTCCGGCCAGGAAACGCCGATGCACAACCCTCCCGCGAAAAGGGACGGCTCTGCTCTTTCGCCCCTACCAAAGGTGCAGCGAATCGCGTGGGTGTTCCCGCATGTTCGAGAGAGGCGTCGTCGCGGGACGTTCAACCGCCGATGTAGTACATCTCGACCTTGTCCGATGTGACGTCGTCGTCGGAAGGCGCCTCGCGCCTGCGGTCGGGCACGGGCCCACCCGCCGCTCTCAGCTCGGAATAGCGATCGTCGCGCCCGCGCCAGATCGCCGCAAGACGCTCGCTCAATTCGTCGTCCGAAGCTCCCGATCGCAGCATGTCGCGAAAATCGATGCCGCGCGTCGCGAACAGGCAGGTGAAAAGACTGCCTCGGGCCGAAAGGCGTGCCCGGTTGCAGCCGCCGCAAAAGGGTTGGGTCACGGAGGCGATCACGCCGAAAGAGCCGCTGCCGTCGCGGTAGCGATAGCGCCGCGCGGTCTCGCCGGCCACGCGGGGCGGAACCGGATCGTTGGGAAACACCTGGTGGATGCGATCGCGGATTTCCTCGGCCGTGGTCACGCGATCCAATTTCCACCCGTTGAGCGTGCCCACGTCCATGAACTCGATGAAGCGAATCTCCAAGCCGCGCCCTCGAAAAAAACCGGCCAAATCGACGAGCTCGTCGTCGTTGACGCCCTTCTGGACGACGGTATTGACCTTGACCTTCAGCCCCACGGCAAGGGCCGCATCGATGGCCGCGACCACGCTGCCAGGATCGGCGGTCTTCCCTACCAACTTTTGAAATCGGTCGGATTGCAGGCTGTCGAGGCTGACCGTCACGCGGTGCAGGCCGGCTTCCTTCAAGGCACGAGCCTGACGCGCCAGGTGCGAGCCGTTGGTCGTCAGCGCCAGGTCCTCTACGCCGTCGATCGCGGCCAACTGGGCGACCAATTCGTGAAGATCGCGCCGCAGCAGAGGCTCGCCGCCGGTCAACCGCAGCTTGCGCACGCCGTGGTGCACGAAGAGGCGCGTCAAACGGGCGATCTCCTCGAATGTCAACAACTCGGCTCGGGGCAGGAAGCGGTAGGTACGGTCGCCCGGCATGCAGTATCCGCAACGAAAATTACACCGATCCGTCACGGAGATGCGCAGGTCGCGCAGCGGGCGCTTGAATTGGTCGCGAATCATGCGAGTACCTCGAACCCGAGCCGGGTGTGTCTATTCTACACGATAGACACACCCATCGCGCCGAAGTCATGGGTGTGGAAGCCTCACCCGGCCATTCGAGCGAGGTCCGCGCCTCATCCCACGCTAGTCAACGCCGCCGCTCGCTCGCACTCGGTCTCCAACTGCGTCTCCTCGATACCCAGGTGGGCCAGCACCAGGTCGCAGGAACCCACCAGAATGTCGCAATCGGGCTCGGCCGGGATGGCCTCGGTTTCACCGGCGATGGTGGCCAGCGCCGAAGCGACCCGGTGAAGCTGGAATCCGGCACAGCCCGCCGCATGTTTCAGTTCCGTGTTTTCCTTCAACTCCAGAACGTACACGCGACGCTGGGATACCTGTGGGCAGGACATATCCACGACGATGAAATCACCGCAAAAGGCTTGTTGGTTGCAGCGAAACACCCAGTAGTTGGGCTTGTGCGCCAGCAGGATATGGGCGAAGCGACGCTCGTCGCTCTTGAAGGCAAACAGACCGTTGAGCACCTTGGCCTGATACCGGGTACGTCGTGGATCCGCGGCAAACCATTGGTAAATACCGTTTTCATGCGCCACCATCGGCAGCGACAACATCAAGACCCGCGGCGGACGTTTGACCCGTCTTCTTCCGGTTCCGAATTTCATACCGATCTTCCCAACCTCCTTTCCCGAAGGAAGAGGCGAAGGTAGTCGGCACAGGGCGATACGAACCCCATTAAAATACAAAATCGAGACCTTTTCAAAGCGTTTTTTCGACTCTTTTTCGCCAACTCTCCCTCGTATGCGGTTCCAACCTTCCCGTCGAACCGCGCGTCGTTGCGATTTGGGAAGCCTGCCAACCCGGCCGTGCGGTCGGGAATCGACTTCGCACGTTTGTTGGGCGAGGGTGCCATGCCGCCGAGCCCCTTACAGGTCGAGGTGGCTGCCATCGCAAAAGGGTGGTTTCTTGGTGGCCTTGCAGGCACAAAAGCGGAAATTGCGGGCAATCCGGGCCGTGTATTCCATCGGCTCGATGCCGGTCCCCTCGTGTGAACCGTCGCACATCGGTTGCGTCTTGCTTCGTCCGCAGCGGCACCACCAGTAGGTTTTGCCGGCTTCGAGTTGCATGGACATGGGCCCTTTTTGGGCCACGATCGGTTTCTCGGGCATGAACCACTCCCTGTGAGCGTCGGTGCCACGGTGCCGCGACACGGTTGATGGGTTGCCTTCGAAAAGGTGTATGGGAAATGAAAAAGCGTTACCTACCTTTTAATACGACGGACCCTGGATTACAAGGCCAATCTCCGGCAAGCCACGCCCTGGCAGGCCCGGGATCGCGGCGCATCGGCATGCCTCGAGAAGGGAGCGGCGTCGCGGGCCGCGGGGTCATTCGTCCCGCGCCACAAAGATTTGGAACACTTCGTTGCCCAGCAGGCGGCCCTTCGCCGTCAATCCGCAACGGCCGTCACGGCACCACACCAGGCCGTAGGTCTCGCACCGGGAAAGCTGCGCTCGGTCTTCGGGGGAAATCCAGGACGCAGGAACCCCCTCGTTCAGCCGAAAGCCCTGGACCAACCGCTCGCGACGAAGGCGCTCGGGCGACCAGCGCTCGGTTTGCGCGACGCCCAGGCCATGGGCTTCGACCGCCGCGAACCAGTCGCCCAGTCGGGCGTGGTTGGCGCGGTACTCGAGCCCGGTTCGACCGTGTGCCGCGGGTCCGAGCCCCAGGTAGTCGCCGCAACGCCAGTAAACGGAATTGTGCCGGCATCGCAGGCCGTCGCGGGCGAAATTGCTGATTTCGTACTGCACCAGGCCCATTTGCGCCAACCGAACGCACAGGTGCTCGTAGCTCTCGGCCTGGGCATCGGCATCCGGCATGGGGTAATCGCGGCCGGTTTTATCGAGTGGGGTCGGCAAATCCGTTTCCAGCATGTAGACCGAGAGATGGCCCAGAGCCAGGGCCTCGATGTGGTTCAGGTCGCGTTCGAGCGTTTCGCGATTTTGAAACGGCAGGCCCAACATCAAATCGACCGAAACACCGTGGGGAAAGGCCGGGGTCTCGCCGAGAACCCGCAACGCGCCGGCACCATCGTGGGGCCGCCCGATGGCCCGCAGACCGCGATCGTCGAAGGTCTGTACCCCGAACGAAAGGCGCGTGAATCCGAGCGCCCGCAACCCGTTCAGGTAGTCGCGCGTGCCGTCCTCGGGATTGACCTCGATCGAGATCTCGGCATCTTCGCGCACATCGAACCGGCGCTTCACGCATTCTAGAATTTTGGCTAGCACGTCTAGATCGAGCCGAGAAGGGGTGCCGCCGCCAAAAAACAGGCTGCCCACCTCGCGGTCTCGGAAGCGGGGCGCATAGGTCTCGATTTCCCGAGCCAGGCCGGCGACGTAGCGCCTGACAAACGCATCGCGCAAACCGGGGCCGGAGCTCGGATGGAAGACCTTGATCTCGAAGTGGCAATAAGCGCAGCGTTGGCCACAAAAAGGCACGTGAAGGTAGATCGCCAATGGCTCCACCGGCGAGGCCTCTCCCGGTTCGCCGGTCGACTCGATAGGCTTCGTCGGCGCTGACCCCAAGGACCGCTCCGCGTTCGATCTTCGGATCGAATCTCTGGCATCGCTCGCGGCTTTGTTTCGGCTGTTCATCAGGTCGTCGCTTCCTTTTCTCGGCACCGATCCAGAATCTCGAACACGGACCCCCTCGGCTTTCGGGGCCGTCCCAAGCCGTATGCGGCGCCAACAATCGCTTACGCGATCATAGTGGCCTACGACACCAAACGCCGTCGAAATCGCCATCTCGGGCCTTTTCCTTTTCCCTTATACAGGAAAATAGCTCATGGTATAGTTACGATTCTGGGCTTTTTCCAAAATTGGGAAAGGCTACGACGAAGGGATGATGCGGCATGAACTCCGCCTACGTCAAAACCCGAGCCATAGCCGGACGTTTCCCCACAACCGCCAATGCCCGTCAACACAGCGCATTCGCGTTTCGGGATTCGACAACCCAACACTACCCCCTCCACGACAGGGATTTGGGCTCACGTCACGGCTCACATCGAAGCATCGTTTTGATTTCGAAAGCTGCGGTGGCCGCCCCTGAATTCAGCGCGGCCACGCGTTGCCGCAAGGCGCGCACAATCCATGAGGTACCGTCGAAGACGCAGCAGTCCCGAGCGGCTCGTTCCGTCGTGTGGTGCCGGTCCCATCATGCTGTTCATCCTCATGATCGCGACTTCCCGGGTGCCTCGATCGCGCCCGACCCAGCCTGCCGCTTCGTCATCGGCCCAGGCGATGGAAGGTTTATTCACAAGGACACAACCACCCTATGAAGACATTTGTACTCGATACTACCGTTTTGCTTCACGATCCCATGGCCATATACAAATTCAAAGAAAACGAGATCGTCGTTCCTTTGGTCGTCATCGAGGAAGTCGATAAATTCAAGCGCGATCAATCGGAAGTCGGTCGTAACGCCCGCATGGTGTCGCGGTATTTGGACAAGGAACGCGAGAAAGGCCGCCTGAGCGACGGGGTTCGCCTCGAATGCGGCGGCACCCTGAAGGCCGCACTGGTGTCGGAAGACATCAGCCTCGGCAACCAACCGCGATCGTCGTCGATGAACAACGACAATTGGATTTTGGGTGTGGCGGTCCACTACTTGAAAAAGTATCCCGACCGCAAGACCATTCTCGTCACCAAAGACGTGAACCTGCGCATCAAATCCGACGCCCTGGGCGTTCCCGCGGAAGATTATTCCAACGACAAGGTCGAACTGAACGAGCTGTACACCGGCTACGAAGACATGCGGTTGAACGGCGACGAATTCGCGGCGTTGATGGAAGGCAACAGCGTGGCGCGTCCCGAGAACAGTTTCGTCAACCAGTTCTTCAACATCATTCACGAGGAAGACCAGGAAAAATCCTTGGTTGCGCGCATCGACCCGGACAGCGGTCTGCTGACCCCCCTGCCCGACATCCGCGATGTATGGGGCGTGCGCCCGCGCAACCTGGAACAGCGCCTGGCGATCGAGTTGCTGCTGGACCCGCGCATCCAACTGGTGAGTCTGGTGGGCAAGGCCGGAACCGGCAAAACCCTGATGGCACTGGCCGCGGGGCTTCAAATCGTCGTGGACGAGGCCAAGTTCCACCGCCTGATGGTTTCCCGGCCGATCCACCCAATGGGGCGCGACCTGGGTTACCTGCCCGGCGACATCGACGAAAAGATCCGTCCCTGGATGCAGCCGATTTTCGACAATCTCGAGTACATCCTGCACTGCAACGCCGAAGATTTCGGCAAGGGCCAGGTGACCTACGAGTACTTCATCGAAAAGGGCTGGATGGTCGTCGAGCCGCTGACCTACATGCGCGGCCGCAGCATTCCGAACCAGTACATGCTGGTGGACGAAGCCCAAAACCTGACCCCGCACGAGATCAAGTCCATCATCACACGGGCGGGTCACGGCACCAAGATCGTGCTCACCGGCGATCCGAACCAGATCGACCACCCCTTCCTGGACGCCTCCACCAACGGGATCAGTTACCTGGTTCAGCGTTTCAAGGACCACGGCATCTACGGCCACGTGACCCTGAATCGCGGCGAGCGCTCGGAACTGGCCGAAGCCGCGAGCAACCTGCTCTGATTCTCCGATCGGCCGACGATCGAGGCGGAACCGATCCACGGGTATGGAGCGGTTCCGCACGCGGGCTCGCGATCACGCCGGTCACGGGAGCCCGCACGAGAGAGACCGACACGTCGCTCCGCCGCGGAATCGGGGCGTCGCAAAGCGGTCGATGACCTGGGAGCGATCGGTGACATTCCGCGAACGCACCGAGAAAAACCACCAAGGGACCACCTCGCCCACCAGCCACCTGGATCGAGACCTTTTCGCGAGGAGAACCAGTCCCACACGGAGACGAAGCGCATGAGGATCGTGTTGGCGACAGGTGAGCGCCTCGCGGGCGGGGCGGTCCGATCGCTGGAAAAATCGGGTCACGAAGTGGTTGGCGTGATTTCCCCCTATCAGGGTGTGTACCGAAGGGCGGGCCTGAATCGCCACCTGGTCCTGTTCGACCTGTTGGGTTGGGATATCCTGAAGACCTGCAAGCGCCGCGACATTCCCCTGCGCATCACCAAGCGTCTGGAAGACGGCGACATCCGCGCCTTCCTGCGCCAAATCCGCGCCGAGATGTTGGTGGTCTTCGGGTGGCCGCGGCTCATCTCGTCAAAAGTGCTGGAGTGCTTTCCGGCCGGGGCCTGCAACATCCACCCTTCCCTGCTGCCGCGACTGCGCGGCGCCGATCCCCTGTTCGCCATCATCGACGAGGCCAGCGATGGGTTCGGCATCAGCTACCACCGCCTGGCTCCGGAAATGGACGCCGGCAACCTGTACCACACGGTTTCCCTGCGCTACGATCCGAACGCCGCTTACGACGCCCATTACGCACGTCTGTTGCGGGCGATCCACCAATCGCTGCCGACCGCCGTACGCGCCATGGTCGCCCACCCCGAGGGTTCGCCCCAAAGCGGCGAGCCCACCCACGCCAAGCGGTTCCGGCAGCACATGCGCACCCTGGAACCCAGCGCGGCATTCGAGGTGTCCCGCCGCCGCACGCTGGCCTGCCAGTCCCACCATTCGCGGCTGACGGCCTGCAACGGCCGCGTCCTGGAGTTTCACGGCATGCGTCGGATCACGCCGAGCACCAAGGCGCTGGAGGAATTGTCGGTGCCGCCGATCGACGGGACGGTGTTGGAAGTGGGCTGGACGCGCATTCGAGCCATGCTGGGCGGGGAGTGGACCGAACTGAGTGGCGTTCGCGTGTTCGGCCACCCGTTCTGGATGTCGCCGCTGATCCTGCGCCAGCACATCCGGCCCGGGGACCATCTGGCCGATCGCAAGACCGTACTCGCCATGTGGCGGGGGGTCAGGGATTAGGGAAAGGCGATTCCCCCCGAGCCGTCCGCCTGAACCGGGCCGTGGCCTGACTCACCCTGTGCCTCGTGGACGCTCCCGGCGCGCCCCTTTTGGTTGCGATTCCCACGCACCACGGCTAGACTGATGAGTCCCGTGGTGGTGTTGAGCCCCGACACCGATCCGCAATCCAGCCTTATGTTCTCCCGCTTTCTTCGAGGTTACTCATGTCCAGCAGAAGCCGTGGGCGCCAGTTTGCCGTCCAGATGATCTACCAGCAAGAGTTCACCGGATACGACCTGGATCAAGTGCTCGAGCACTTTTGGAGGAACATCAACGCCGACGAAACCACCCGGGTCTTCAGTCGCCGTTTGGCGGAAGGCGTGATCGAGCGTCGCCAGGAACTGGACTTTGAGATTCAGGGCTATCTGAAGAATTGGACGCTGGACCGCATCGCGGTCCTGGACCGCATCATCCTGGAGCTGGCATTGTTCGAATTGGTCTCGGGCAAATCGGAAGTCCCCTGGCGGGTGGTCATCGACGAAGCGGTCACCCTGGCCAAGATGTTCAGCACCGACAAGAGCCCCACCTTCATCAACGGCGTGTTGCACGCCTGGTGCGCCAAGAACGTCTCCGATTTCGAAAACGCTCCGGAAACGAACGGTTCGGCGGCACGCGCCGCCCAAGCGGAGGAACCGCCCGCCCCGGGCCTGGATCACGGTTTCGAGGACGAAGACGAGGACAAGGCCCAGGCCACCGCCGAAGAGACCGAATAACGGCTTCGGATCCTCAGGTCCCGGATCGCGGCGCACGTAAAAGCAGCGCTCCGGTCACGGCCATCGCCAGAACCAAGAGCAGGCCCAGCGGGCCCAACCACCGATCCAACACCGGAATCTGCGTCCAGCGCAGGTAGTGGATCTCGTAGAGCGCGTTGATCAGACGCGTGTCCGCCCCTTTTTGCGACATGCTCAGGGTCGACCAGTACACCTCGATGCGCACCCCGGTATCGGTCACCACCGTTTGTCCCTCGACCTCCACCACGCGTCCGTAGCGCTCGCGATGACGGGTCAGCGCATCTGTCACCAGCGCCTTCAGCTCCTCGGGCGACGGCTGCCAGGCCTGGCCGGTCTCCGCACGCAGATGACGCCAAGTTCCGTTCGAGTGCACCAAGAGGTGGGTCCCGAGCACGGTGCGAATCAGGCGAATCTCGCCGGCGTCCGTGAGTGCGGGCAGTGCCGGTATCGATTCGAGCGGATAGGTCGTCGGAGTCGGCATGTCGTAGGCTGCCCCATAGCCCGGCTTGAGGAAAAAGACGAATCCGGTCGACGACCATCCGAGAAACGGCAACAACAGCGTGATGCCCATCCAGCGATGAGCCTTGCGTACATTCATGACATTCATGACATTCATGACATTCCCACCATGCTTCATCGAGTTCGAAACCCATTCATCGATACATGCCTCGGCCCGCGCGGCACATCCGCGCGACAAGGCCCATGCGACCCGACGGGGACGGGAACCCCGGTTTCGACGATTCTTGTTTCATAGCACGCGATTCACCTTGTAGAAAGCAAAACCCATGGGCTATGCTTCCAAGCGACCCGGCATAGCGCGGCACTCGGATCGAGGTTCGACGCCTTGCTTCCGGAATCGCAATTTCTCGGCACTCGTGGCCGAATTAGGACGAAAGCCATGGCAGAAAATCTTGAGAAAAAAAATCCCGAGACTGGCGACGAGGACGACGAACAGGAATTCGAAGTCGTCGAAATGGAAGATCAAGGCGGTGAAACCGAGGAATTCGTCATCATCAGCCGCTTTCCCGCAGAGGGCCACACCTACGCAGTGATGACCCTGCTCGAAGATTTCGACAATCTCAACAACATGACCGAGGAAGAATTCGATCAATACTACGGCGAAGAAAGTATTTTCTTCGTAATGCGCCAAGACGAAGAAAGTGCGTTCAGTGAGCTGGACGAAGACGAATTCACTAAAATCGAATCGATTCTCAACGAACACCTCGCTACGCTGGGCGAAGACTGAGTCACCATTCAAAGGTGCGCGGGTTCGGTTTCCCCTACCTATGGATCCCGCTGTGGTGGCTGCTCGACCAGGGCGCTAAATCCTGGGCGGCAGGCATCCACGGCGGTGTAGTGCCCCTGATTCCCGGTTTTCTGCGCGTCAATTTGGTTCACAACCACGGACTCTGGATCGGTTCAGCAACGCCCGGGTCGGCTTGGCCCACATGGCTTTCGTCAGCGGCCGTCCTCCTGCTCGTGGGTTTGGCCGTCATCACCCCGGACACCGCGGTACGCCGCCGCTGGGGGTTGAGTCTCATGCTCGGCGGCGCACTGGGAAACACCTGGGAGCGGATACGTTACGCATATGTCACCGATTTCCTCGAATTTCCGATTCTGCCTATTTTCAATCTCGCCGATGTCATGCTGTTGTCAGGCGGGCTTCTGATCATTTCCGATCTCTTCCTGGAAAAGTCGTCCATGCAGACACAATCGCCGCAAGGGGAATGACCACCCGAACACGCGTTGTTGGTTTCGACAGCACGCGCCATGGCTCCGACAGCCGCCCATCGTTTCCGAGCCGATGATCCGAGAGGTATTCCATGCACCCCATCCTATTCACCCTGTTTGGTTTCGAAGTTCCGTCCTACGGTGTGGCCCTTGTGGCTTCCTTTCTGGTGTCGGCCTGGCTGCTGCGTCGCGAAGCCGGGCGCATGAAACTGGATCCCGAAAAAATGACCGATGCGGCCGTGACCGGCCTGTTGTGGGGATTGATCGGTGCCAAGCTGTTGTTGGTCGTCGTGGAGTTCCCGGATTTTCTCGACAATCCAAAAGGTTTCTGGACGCTATTGCGATCGGCGGGCGTGATCTACGGCGGCCAGATCGGCGGCGCACTGGGTGTGATCTGGTTCATTCGGCGCCACCGTCTCCAGTTCTGGACGACCCTGGATACCATGGTCCCCTTCCTGGCGCTGGGTATCGGCCTGGGCCGGATCTCCTGCCTGCTGGCTGGCTGCTGTTACGGCGCCCATTGGGACGGGCCGCTGGCGTTGCACTTCCCGGATCACCCGCAATGCTCCGCGCCGGCCGACATCGGCCTGTTCCCCGTCCAGCCGTTCGCCATCCTGAACGGCATCGTTCTGTTCCTGATCCTGCGGACCATCCTGCGGCACCGTCAGTTTCACGGCCAGGTGCTGGCCTCCTTCCTCGGGCTCTACGGGCTGACGCGTGGTCTCTTGGAATTCGCTCGCGGCGATTCGGTGCGCGGCATCTGGTTGGGCGGCACGGTCAGCACTTCCCAATTGATTGCCTTGTGCGGTATCGTTTTGGCGGTGGCTCTCTATCAGTTCCAGCGCCGCAAGCCGTTCACCGCCGAGGCACCCGCCGGAAACGCGACCACCGAAAAGGCTTCACCTCGCCTGGCCGAGAAAAAGAACGGATAGAGCAGACCCATTCAAACGCGTGCGGACCCGATCTCGACGACACCGTCGACACGCCGGACGCGTGCACCTCAAGGAAGCGACACGTGAACGCAGAAGAATATTTCCTGGTTCCGGAACTCGAGCATCCGGAGCGACTCGACAGCTATTTGACCGACATGCTCGAGGAAGTCAGTCGTACCAAGGTCAAGAGCTGGTGCAAAGAGGGCCTCGTCACCGTCGACGGCAAGGTGCGCAAGAGCTCTTTCCAACTCCACGGCGGCGAAGAGTTGTCGCTTTCGGTGCCCGACGAAACGCCGCCGGAAACGGTGACACCGGAAAACATCCCGCTGGAAATCCTCTACGAGGACGAGGCCATCATCCTCGTGAACAAGGCGGCCGGCATGGTGGTTCACCCCGGCGCCGGCATCTATTCGGGCACCCTGGTCAACGCCCTGGCCTATCACTTCGAGCACCTGGCCACCCGTGGCGGCGACATGCGCCCCGGCATCGTTCACCGCTTGGACAAAGGCACCACCGGCCTGATTCTGGTCGCCAAGAACGACCGCGCCCATCAGAAACTGCAACAGCAGTGGCAAAATCACGAGGTGACCAAGGTCTACCAGACGCTCGTTTGGGGGATTCCCGAACCGGCCGCGGGCGAAATCGAGACCCACATGGGTCGCCACCCCCGCCTGCGCTACATGATGGCGGCCGATGTGGCCAACGGCCGTTACGCCAAGACGCGCTACAAGGTGGCCGAGCCGTTCGGCGAAGCGGCCAAGGTCAACGTGCACATCCTTACCGGCCGAACCCACCAGGTTCGCGTCCACCTGGCCCACGTCGGTCATCCGGTCGTCGGCGACGCACTGTACGGCCGCAACCGCCACCGCAACCTGGCCAAACAGTTCGAGGCCATGCCCGACTATCCAATGCTGCACGCCGCCATGTTGCGGTTCGCCCATCCGGTCGACGGCCGTGAAATGACGTTCAAACAGGCGCCGCCCCCGGCGTTCGAGGCCTGCGCCGCCGCCCTGGCCAAATGGCCCTATTGAGCGGAACCACCGTTCCCTGAACACGTTACGCCATTTCCACGGGTGGACCGCGGCCGCGTGAACACCACCGCGAATCCCGTTCGAAGGACGGCTTCTTCGGGAACGCTCGAGTCGGAAATGTTTCGCCATTGGCTCTCACGCAAATTCCCCTGAGCGCCTGTTTTTTCACTGACACACACCGGGTCTCGCGACCGCTTCGAGGCACCACCCCCCATTTTTTAATTCCTGAGCACTTTGGCCGATAGGATCTATCGTTGGGTTTCCAGAACGACAAACCGACGATCGATGATTCGCCCTAACCGGTTTCCAAATGGCTTTGCGTCCGCAGGACGACCTTGCCGGGTAGGTTCGGAGCCCATTTGTCAAACGATCCTGTGGGAACGTGTTCATGAAAGAAAACATGCATCTGGTTGGTCTCGGGGGCATCTACGCCTCGAAAACGGCCGGTGAAACCATCAAGACCATGGCGCTCGGATCCTGCGTAGGGGTCATCGCCGTGGCCCCCCGTTTACGGGCGGTCGGGATGGTGCACATCGTCCTTCCCGATTCCAAAATCGACCGACAAAAGGCCGAAACCGTGCCAGGGTACTTTGCCGACAGCGGCATTCCCGCCCTGCTCGATGCCTTTAAGAAGCTCGGTGTGAAGTCTCCTCGAGAATTGGTCATCAAATTGGCGGGCGGCGCCGCGGTCATGAAAGAGAACAATACGTTCGACATCGGTAAACGCAATATTCTGGCTTGCCGCAAGACCTTGTGGAAGAACCACATGGCCGCCATCGCCGAGGATGTGGGCGGCAGCTTCTCGCGAACGGTATGGGTGGAGGTCGACACCGGCCGCATGTTCATACAGTCGCCAGGCCGCGGGAGGTGGGAGCTATGAACGATCGAACTCGGGAAGCCATGGAGAAGTTGGACCAATTTCCACCTTTCACCAACGCCACCCTGGCCATCATCGATCTGCTGGCCAACGGCGATTACGACACGGACCAACTGGCCGCCCTGATCGAGACCGACCTCACCCTGGCCGCCCGTTGCCTGAAACAGATCAACGCCCCCATCTACGGGTTCAAAGAAGATCAGGTGACCGACATCCGCCGTGCCGTGACCCTGCTCGGTTCGGAAACCATCTACAGCATCGCTTTGGAAACCAGTCTCCAAAAAGTGTTGAAACATCCGCTGGAGGGCTACCAGGCCAAAATCGGCGAGTTTCGCCGCCACAGCCTGCGCACCGCCATCGGCGCCCGCCGCATGATGCGGTTCCTGTTCGAAGGGCGTCAGGCCGAGGAGGCCTATGCCGCCGGCTTGCTGCACGATATCGGCAAGGTGGTACTCTCGGACCTGCTCGGCAGCCGCATCGACGAAGCCCGCCAAACTCTCAAAGACCAACCCAATAAAGATTTCCTCGTTCTCGAAAAGACGCTCTTCGACCTGACACATCCGGAAATCGGCGCAACCCTGGCGAAACGCTGGAACCTGCCGCCGTCCCTTGAAACCGCCATCAGATATCACCACCGTCCGAGCGAGGCGCCACAAGAGCATCGGGATCTCTGCCTCGCCGTCCATTTCGGCGACATGTTCGCGATGATGACTGGGTCTGCAACTGAAATCGACAGTTTGGCTTACGCTTTCGATCCGGTGGTTGATACACTTATCAAACGAGATCGTCAGTGGGAATTGGTCACCTATCCCAAGTTGCTCCTGGAAATCGACGAGGAATTCCAGCGGGCCATGGGGCTGACGGACGGGAATGGAGAGAAGCACCCATGACTAAGCGCATCCTGATCGCCGACGATTCAGTAGCCGCGCGCATGATCATCAAACAGTATCTTCAGATCGTGGGCCTGCACGAAGCGGAATTCGTGGAAGTCAATCACGGCGGCCAAGCCCTGGAGCAACTCAAGGAATCGAGTTTCGACCTGATCGTGACCGACATGAACATGCCGGTGATGGATGGTCGCACCTTCATTCGCCGTCTCAAGGCCTCTCCCAGGCTGAACCAGATTCCCGTCATCATCATTTCCAGCGCGGCGAACAAGGACAACCAGGAAGCCTTCATGAAGTACGGCGCCAATTACGTAATCAGCAAACCCATCTCCCCCAACGTCCTCAACGAGGCAATCCAAGCCATTTCGAAACAAGAGGAATCCTGATGGATATTCAAGATGAAGAAGTGATCGATACCGTCGAGCAGGCGCTTTCCGAAACGTTCGAGGGACTGGCGTTCGCTCAAGTGTTCAGCCGCGAGCAGAGCATGGAGCCGATTCAGCTTCCCGGCCACGTCCTGGCATCCTACATCGATCTGCCCGACCCGTTGCACTTCCGCTTTCTGCTGGCCATTTCCTCGGAACAACTCGGCGAGTTTTTCGAAACGGCCTCGTCGGGCGCGGCGGTCACCGATCTGATCCTGCACGATTTCGTGCGGGAAATCTGCAACACGGTGGCGGGACACCTCCAGTCGAAACTGGCTCCGGAAAAGAAGGACATGATCATCGGGTTGCCCCACGATCCGGATCGCGACCAGTTGAGTGAATTGCTTACTCCGGCCGAGGATCGGGTGTTGCTGAACTTTGAAGTCGAGGAATATCAGGTCCACTGCGTCTTGGAAAGGCTGGCCTGAATTCGCGGTGTCTTCGGGGGTGTGGAGCCCCCGTTCCAAGGGCTTGCGATTCCCCGACCTCGGGGACTTCGCAACCAGGTACGAAAGTGGTATGGTGGGCCGGATGCGGTGCCAGAAGGCGTTACGGCGCAACCGTAACGGTCATGACGACCGACTCTCCGAGGGTAATCGGCTCCGAACGGGACCCGCCCGCGCTATGAATCGATCCAGTGAAAAAAGGGAGAACTGGCCTTAGATGTACAATTTTATTTTTTGGGGATTTGCCTACCTCATTACCGGAGTGGCGATTTTATTTGCCGTGCGTGGGTATCGTGCGGTGCGACGCGGCGATTACGGTTTGCATCGCACCTTGATGAACATCGCCTGCAATCTCATCCTGTTCTTCGTAGCCGCCTACGTCGTCAAGGTCCTGGTTCTGGGTCGGGAAGACAAGACGGCCTGGGAAAGCCTATACCTGTACACGCTCTATATTCACGAGGGCTTCATCGGCCTGATGTTGGTGACCGGCATCTGGGCGCGCTGGCTTTCCCACCAGTTCAAGGACACCCTGTTCAAGGACAAGCTCTCGGAAATCATGGCCAAGAAGCGCAAACTGCACGGACGTCTGGGCAAGATCTGCCTGGGCTCGGCCGGTTGCGGGCTATTCACCGCCACGATCATCCTCATCGGCATGTTCGGCAGATTGTAAGGCCCGGCAGTGCAGGGTCCGACCGGGACCGTGGCTTTTCGTATCTAGCTCCAGTTACCAGACTTCATTCATTCACGCCAAAATCGATCGATCCGAGCCGGCAGTGATGCGCGGCCGAATCCGCCGCAACTTCGGCCGTCTCGATCGCCGAGCCGGTTCTCGCCGGCGCAGGGGCGAACGCCCTTCTCGAGCCAACCAAGCCGGTCCAACCCAAATCCGCTCCAGGTTCTCGGTTGTGTTCTCTTCGCCAACTCGCTAGAATTTTTGGCAAGGTACAACACCACCAGACAATTAGGAGCCGTTTATGGTCGATTACTCCACCGACAGGGCTTTTCCGTCTCCAGGTTCGGACGAAGAAATTGCCGTCTTCCACCGGTTAATGGCCAAGCTTCCCAACATTTATCAGCGTCTTGCGAAAGATCGCAAGGTGCCCCATACGACCGTGGTCATCCCTTCCCTGTCGCTGGATCAGGCCGAGCTCTCCAAGGTCGAGGGCCACATGTATTACGAGGAGCGTCTGCTTTGTATGCTGATGCTGCTCAAACGGCCTCGTACCCGAATCGTGTTCGTCTCCTCCACCCGGATCCACCCGATCATCACCCAGTACTATCTCAACTTCCTGACCGGGGTTCCCTTCGGCCACGCCATGCGGCGCCTGATCATGTTGGACTGCAGCGACACCAGCCCCAAGCCGCTGACCCAAAAGATTCTGGAAAGCCCCTGGCTGCTCGACCGCATCCGCAAGAACATCGGCGATCCGGACCGCGCCCACCTGGTGGTGTTCAACACCACCCCGCTGGAACGCACCCTGGCCGTTCGACTCGGGATTCCGGTCTACGGGACCGATCCGGCGCTTCACTACCTGGGCAGCAAAACGGGTTGCCGTCGGATCCTCAAAGACGCGGGCATCCCGGTCCCGGAAGGTTTCGAAGACTTGGGCGGCCAGGACGACATCGTCGGCGCACTGGACGAATTGTGGCAAAAGAATCCCAGGATCAACAAAGCGGTGGTGAAGTTGAACGAAGGGTTCTCCGGCAAGGGCAACGCAATGTTCGACTATCGTCCCTTGCGCGACCACCAGAACAAATCCAATCATGAACGGAAAGAGATCATCGCCGCCGCGCTGCACAACCTGAAATTCGAAGCGAAGGATGAAACCTGGCCCCATTTCGAGTGCCAGTTCCGCAAACTGCGCGGGATCGTCGAAACCTTCATCGAAGGCGACAACAAGGATTCGCCCTCGGTTCAGGCACGCGTCAACGCCATCGGCGAACCCCAGGTGATTTCCACCCACGACCAGATCATGGGCGGCCCCACGGGCCAGATGTTCATGGGCTGTTGGTTTCCGGCGCGCCGCGATTACCGCAAGGTGTTGCAGGAGGACGGCCGCAAGGTGGCCCAGGTGCTCAGTCAAAAGGGCGTGATCGGGCGTTTTGCGGTGGATTTCATCGTGGTCCCCACCCCCAACGGCTTCGAACGCTACGCCATCGAGATCAACCTGCGCCGCGGCGGAACCACCCATCCGTTCCTGATGATGAAGTTCCTGATCGACGGCGATTACGACGAGGACAAGGGCATCTACGTCTCCACCTCGGGCCAGGAAAAATACTACCTCGCCACCGACAACCTACTGGATTCAAAGTACGTGGGCATGGGACCGGAGGACTTGATCGATGTCGCCGTGTTCCACGACCTGCACTACCACACCTTCGAGCAGGACGGGGTGGCGTTTCACATGTTCGGTTCGATGAGCCAATTCGGAAAATTGGGCATTACCTGTATCGCCAACACCCGCGAGGAAACCAAGCGGCTCCACCAGCGCACCATTGAGGTGTTGGACAACGAGGCGGTGCCGGAGGTCCGCAAACACCGCACCGCGTTCTACCTGGGTGCACCCCAGTCGATCTCGCTCTACACGGGATTTTGAACGGTTCCGGCGGTCACCGGCGGCGGCCATCCCCACGGGGTGGCCGGTCGGACGCCAGGGTCAACGAATCCTTCGATTGTCATTCGCAATTCAACCTGGCGCCGGCTGGCGTTCGCAGGTACGTCATCCTGCAGGGATGATCCCAATCATCGGGCTGGTTGCCACGGCTCTTCGCGATTCACCGTACGATCGGTTGCATCCCGTTCGTGGCCAATCCCGGAGGGATGGCCTGCCGGGTGCTTGGTTCATCATTTTATTAGAACGCGCACCTCTGGTGCGCCACCAGCAGGGACCCTGAAGGGGTCATACAAAACAGCCTAGGCGGCCCCACGATCTCGGTCATGCTCGGACTATCGTTGTTCGCGGCCAATCCTGAAGGGATGGCCAAACCCATGCTTGGTTCATCATTTTATTCGAACGCGCACCTCTGGTGCGCCACCAGCAGGGACCCTGAAGGGGTCATACAAAACAGCCTAGGCGGCCCCACGATCTCGGTCATGCTCGGACTATCGTCGTTCGCGGCCAATCCTGAAGGGATGGCCAAACCCATGTTTGGTTCATCATTCTATTAGAACGCGCACCTCTGGTGCGCCACCAGCAGGGACCCTGAAGGGGTCATACAGAACAGCGAAGGGTTAAGGAGGCAGCGCCGACGCAACCCTGGTTGCCTGGAGTTCCCGAAAACCAGCCCCAACGGGGCGGGACTACGAAGGATCCCCTCGCGATTGACGTCAACACCGTGAGGATCCACAGGGAATTCACGTCACACTCGATGGGACCCTCGCGGAGCCGCCCCTTCAGGGCTGGGGTTCGGGAACCCCCAACAACCAGGGTTACGGCGCCTTAGCGGCACCTCACCCTTCGCTGTAATGTGTCGTCCCTTCAGGACGCCTGCTGGTGGCGCGCCAGAGGCGCGCGTTTTCATATATGGTGGTCCAAACATGGAGTTGGCCATCCCTTCAGGATTGGCCGCGAACAGCGACCAACCAAACATTCGGGTGATCGTGGCCGTATGGTGGTCCAAAAATGGGGTTGGCCATCCCTTCAGCCTTCAGGATTGGCCGCGAACAGCGACCAACCAAACATTCGGGTGATCGTGGCCGACATCCATCCCGCCATCCGCCACAGCCGTTGAGTTCCAAGAACAACGACCGTTCATGCATGCGAATGGTCCCCGACGACACACAACCCATCATTCGGATGATCGCGGCCGACACCCATCCCTGCATCCAACTCGAACGAAGGGCATGCAAAATAGCGCAAGACAATCCCCGCCCCATGTCATGTCGCGTTCAAGGCGGAACCATCATCCGTTCGCAGATAAAGCCCCGCAGGCGAGGTCCGGGAGGCTCAGCCGCCTTTGGCCAGGTTCTCCAGGAAGGCCGAGTTCGACTTCGTGCGCGCCAAACGCTCGCACAACAACTCCATCGCCTCCGTCGCCGACAGCGGATTGAGTACCTTGCGCAGGACCCAAAGCCGGTTGAGCTCCATCTTGGACAGCAACAGCTCCTCTTTGCGGGTGCCGGAGCGGGAAATGTCGATGGCCGGGAAAACACGGCGATCGCTGAGCTTGCGGTCGAGAATGACCTCCATGTTGCCGGTTCCCTTGAATTCTTCGAAAATGACGTCGTCCATGCGGCTGCCGGTTTCCACCAGCGCCGTGGCGATGATCGTCAGGCTGCCGCCGCCCTCGATGTTGCGGGCCGCCCCGAAAAAACGCTTGGGACGCTGCAACGCGTTGGAGTCCACACCGCCGCTGAGCACCTTGCCGCTGGGTGGAACGATGGTGTTGTAGGCGCGCGCCAGACGCGTGATCGAATCGAGCAGGATGACCACGTCCTTTTTGTATTCCACCAGACGCTTGGCCTTTTCGATCACCATCTCGGCGACCTGCACGTGGCGGTTCGCCGGCTCGTCGAAAGTCGAGCTGATCACCTCTCCGTCCACCGAACGCTCCATGTCGGTGACTTCCTCGGGCCGTTCGTCGATCAACAGGACGATCAGGTAGATCTCGGGATGGTTCTTGGTAATGGAATTGGCGATGCTCTGCAACAACATGGTCTTACCGGTACGCGGCGGGGCCACGATCAATCCGCGTTGACCCTTGCCCAAGGGCGTCATCAAGTCCATGACACGACCGGAAAGGTTGTCGGGTTGCACTTCCAGGCTGATGCGCGCTTCGGGATAGAGCGGAACCAGGTTGTCGAAAAAGATCTTCTCGTGGGTCTTCTCGGGAATGTCGAAGTTGATGGCCTCGATCTTGATCAGCGCGAAAAATTTCTCGCCTTCCTTGGGCGGGCGAATCTGGCCGCTGACCGTATCGCCGGTCTGCAAGTTGAATTTGCGGATCTGCGACGGCGAGACGTAAACGTCGTCCGGCCCGGGCAGGTAGTTGTAATCCGGCGCGCGCAGGAAGCCGTAACCCTCCGGCAGAATTTCCAAAACCCCTTCGCTGAACATCAAGCCGCTCTTTTCGGTGTGGGCCTGCAGGATGCGGAAGATCAGTTCCTGCTTGCGCAGCCCGGCGATGCTCTGAAGCTTTAGCTTCTTGGCTTGACCAACCAGTTGTTCAATGCTCATTTCTTTGAGTTCTGAAATATTCATGACGCATCCTTTTCCTGGTTAATCCGACTTTTGGTCTCCTCGAATGCCTGGTTCAAAAAAGCCCAAATCTCCCGTATCCCCAGGCCACTCTCCGAGGAGGTGGCGATCAAGCTGCCTTCATCCATGCCCAGTGATTTCGCGATGTTGCGGCGATGTTGCGCAATTTTGTTCCGGGAAAGTTTATCCGCCTTGGTAAGTATGATGCGAAAAGACAGATCGCTTTGTTGGAGCCATTCGATCATCTGGCGGTCCTGCGCGGTGGGATCGTGCCGAATGTCCAACAACTGGAACACCGATCCGATGAATGGCGTGTCCGTAAGGTAAGTGTCAATCAACCGTCCCCATTTTTCCTGTTCCTTTTTGCTGACCCGTGCAAATCCGTAACCCGGAATATCCACGAAAAAAAATTGATCGTTGATCAGAAAATAATTGAGCAACCTGGTTTTCCCGGGCGTGCGAGAAGTTTTCGCCAACCCCTTCCGATTGAGCAGGCAGTTGAGCAAACTGGACTTCCCCACATTCGAGCGGCCAGAAAACACAAAATGAGGGATCGGCCTTTTCAATAAGCCGCTCGGATCAGCCACGGATTTCACAAAGACAGCAGAGCGTACTTGCATCGTTCCTCAAATGCGCCGCGAAAGATTGACAAGGTTCAATTTTTGACAAAAGGGTGAATTTAAATCGTAGCTTACAGGAAAAACAAAGACCCTGCAAGGCGCGATTTGGACGGGGGGGAGATGGTGGGGAGGGAATGGGAAGGCGGGAGACGCGTGACGCGCGAATCCGGCCCGCGGGCGCGGACCGGTCGAGAGGCCGGTGAACTCAGCCGGCGATGTCTTCCACGATGGAAAACTTGAGATTTTTGGTGCGAATCATCTCGGCGCTGACATTCAATTCGGTGGCCGATTTCATGCTGGGCAGTTCGAACAGGTAATCCAGCATGAGGTCTTCCATGATCAATCGCAACCCACGGGCGCCGAGCTTGCGCTCGATCGCCTGACGGGCGATCAGGGCGATCGCGTCCTTGTGGAACTTGAGGGTCACGCCTTCCATCTCGAACATCTTCTGGTACTGTTTGATCAGCGCGTTCTTGGGTTCGGTGAGAATGCGGGCCAGATCTTCCTCTTCGAGCGGCTCCAACTGGGCGATGACCGGAATACGGCCGACAAATTCGGGAATCAATCCGAATTTGATCAGATCTTCCGGTTCGACCTGTTCCAGAATCGCCTTTTCGTCGAATTTGGAGCGAGCCTGGGGTTTGGCGTTGAACCCGAGCGTCTTCTTGCCGAGCCGCTTTTCGATAATTTTTTCCAAGCCGACGAAGGCGCCGCCCGCGACAAACAAAATGTTGGAAGTATCCAACTGGTAGAATTCCTGATGGGGATGCTTGCGGCCACCCTGGGGCGGCACGTTGGCCACGGTCCCTTCGAGAATCTTGAGCAGGGCCTGCTGAACACCTTCGCCGCTGACGTCGCGCGTGATGCTCGGGTTCTCGGACTTGCGGGAGATCTTGTCGATCTCATCGATGTAGATGATGCCGCGTTGGGCTTTTTCGATGTCGTAATCGGCGGCCTGAAGCAGGCGCAGCAGGATGTTCTCCACATCCTCACCCACGTAACCGGCCTCGGTGAGCGTGGTGGCGTCGACGATGGCGAACGGGACTTCGAGGATCTTGGCCAGCGTGCGCGCCAGCAAGGTCTTGCCCGTACCGGTGTTGCCGATCATCAGGATGTTGCTCTTTTCCAGTTCGACATCGTCTTTTTTGGGTTTTGGCAGGGAGATGCGCTTGTAGTGCAGGTAGACCGACACGGCCAGTTTCCGCTTGGCCTGATCCTGCCCCAACACGTAATCGTCGAGAAAACGCTTGAGCTCGGTCGGAGTATAGAGCTGAGGCTGGCGAGGAGCTTCATAGATCTGATCTTCCTGAGCGATGTCGTAACAAACCGCGACACACTCGTCGCAGATATAGACATCCGGCCCCGCGATCAGTTTTTTGACTTCGCGCTGGCTTTTGTTACAGAAAGAGCACTTCAAATCTCTCGTCGATTTCATAGACTTCTACACTCCATACTGGTCGTTACTTAACTTTATCAGGAAACATCGTGAGAGCCCAATCAGGACTTTAGATCTCTACGCGTGATGACGTTGTCCACGATTCCGTAATCCACGGCCTCCTGGGCACCCATGATGTAATCACGGTCCGAATCTTTCTGAATTTTTTTCAAAGATTGGCCCGTGAATTCCGCCAACATTTTGTTCAGTTGATCTTTCATACGCAAAATCTCGCGTGCGTGGATCTCGATGTCGCTGGCCTGACCCTGGGCGCCGCCCAGCGGCTGGTGGATCAAAACCCGGGCGTTCGGCAGGCAGTAGCGCTTGCCCTTGGTGCCGGCCGCCAACAAAAAGGCCCCCATGCTGGCCGCTTGACCCACGCAGATGGTGGATACGTCCTGGCGCACCAGGTTCATGGTGTCGAAGATCGCCATGCCCGCGGTGATGCTGCCGCCGGGCGAATTGATATAGATGTTGGTATCGCGCTCGGGATCTTCCGCTTCCAGGAACAGAAGCTGGGAGACCACCAAGTTGGCCACGTGATCGTTGATCGGCTCACCGATGAAAATGATGCCGTCTTTGAGGAGGCGAGAATAAATATCGTAGCTGCGCTCACCACGACTGGTCTGTTCGACCACCACAGGTACCAATGGCATACAAACTCCTTTGACGTTGCGATTTCAACCCTATGCGAAAAACCGGGCCGCCGACGAGGACCGCTCACCCGTTTGGCAAGCCAACACCGGGTAAGCGGAATCCATTCCGGCAACGGTCAGGCTTCGGACGACACCTCGGCCTCGGAAGAAGTGGCGTCGTCGCCGGATGCTTCAACCTTGGTCTCGGCTTCCTCGGAACCGTGCGCGTGATCGCAATCGGGACCGTGTTCGTGCTCCGGTTCCGGCTCAGGCTCCTTGGTCAGTTCGTCGACTTTTACAATTTTAGCCTCTCCGACCACGGCATCCAATGCTTTCCGACGTAAAATCACCTGCTCGAGGAAACGAAGATCGCCGCGACCTTCCAGCTCTTCACGCAGTTCCTCCAGGGATTTCTCCTCTTCCTGGGTTTGGTTCAGGTAATCCTGGAGCTCCTCGTTCAGTTCCTCTTCGGCGACCGTCAGGTCCAGTTCGGCGGTGACGGCGTCCAGGAACACGTCGGTGCGCACCTTCTGAGCGGCACTGGGCACGAAGCGCGACATCATGCCTTCGAGCATCTTCTGCATGTCGGGCGAATCGCCCAGGTACTGCATGTAGGGCATGACCTGTTGGCGCACCATCATTTCGGCTTCGCCGTAGACGGCGCTGGGCGGCACTTCGAATTCGTAATCGTCGAGGATTTTGGACATCAGGCGCATTTCGGTGCTGTTCTTCTCGTCCTCCTCGAGTTGCTCGAGGATCTCTTCACGGGTCTTGGCCCTGAACGCGGCCAGATCCTCGTGTCCCAAGTTCTTGGCGAAGGTATCGTCGAGTTCGGGCGCTTCGTGACGCTGGATCTTCTCGATATCCACGTAGAGGCGCACCTTCTTGCCCTGCCATTCCTTGAAGGCGTCGTCCTCCGGTCCCTCGAACTCGTCTTCCACGGTATCGCCCAGGTTGGCGCCCTTGACCATATCCGCCAGGAACGGATGGGTGTGCTCTTTACCCAGGTAGACCACGTATTTTTCGATGTCGGTGACGGTCTCGTCGGTCTCGCCGTCGATGGCGGTCAGGGCGACGGTGACCTCATCCCCGTCTTCGGCGGCGCGATCCGTGATGTCCTGGTGCTTGGTGGCGCTCTTGACGAAGCCCTCCAGTTTCTCGTTGACCATTTCGTCGGTCGCGGATACGTTGAGCGACTCGACTTCCACGCCCTTCCAGTCCTTCAACTCGATCTCGGGCAGAACCTCGATCACGGCGGTGAAGCCGAACGATTCCTTGTGCTTGAGATCGGCATCGGCGAGGCGGGGCTGGCCGGCGGCGCGAAGGTCTTTTTCCTTGATCACATCTTTCATGGTCTCGGGCACCACGCGCTGGGCCAAATCGGAAATGATCTCGCTACGGTAACGCTTCAACAAAATAGCGGTGGGGGCTTTTCCCTTGCGGAAGCCGGGAAGGTTGGCGTACTTGGTAATTTCTTTAAACGTAGCGGAAAAATGAGACGAGACCTTGTCCCAGGGCAAAGTCACCTCGACAGAAACCAAAATAGGACTCTTTTCCGTGATGTTGATCTGCATGAACTTGTCCTTGTGCTGGAAGTAAATGTGGTGGGCCTTGAAGCTGGATCCCGATGTGTCACATCGACCCCCGCAGTCTAATTTGCGTGGCCTGTCACCGAGAACGCATGTATTGAGATGGTGCGAGAGGAGGGACTCGAACCCTCACGAGCAAGCTCGCCAGAACCTAAATCTGGTGCGTCTACCAATTCCGCCACCCTCGCACGGGTCGGGACTATGGAGCGAAACCACACGTAACTTTTAGCGAATACCACGTTTCAAATAGCTCCAGTTCCCGGAAGACCAAACCGATTGGCGGGAGCGGGCAGCATGCGTTACTGGCCAACCCGCGTTCCGAGCCGTTTAAGTATACACGAATTGACCTAAACGTAAAACGCCAAGTTCAAAAGGCCCGAAATCAGCCGTGTATGCCGCGCTACGACTCACTTTTCGGTGTGTGCCGGACCCAGAAAACAGGCGTTGAACAAGAGCGGTGCGAGCCCCTTGGTGAACCCTCGGTAGAAGGGGTTTTCGGTAAAGGCGATTACCTGGCCGCGCCCGGCCGATTGGACCAGGGCGAAGGGTTTGTGGGCGAACTGGCGCAGGGTGTCCTCGGGCACGTAGCCGCTGACCCCCAATTGCTCGCCGGCCACGAATCGACCCACGTTGCGACCCTGGTCGAGACGCAGGGGGCGCAGCACCCGGCTGGAGGACACCATGACCGGCTGGCGCTCACGCACCCCGAAGGCCAACCAATGATGGGTATCGAACTCGGCCATCATCAGGGCGCCGTAGACCTTTTCCGGTTGTTCGCGGCGCGGCAACACCATTTCGGCGGGCTCGTCTTCGAGCACTTTGGGATGGGCGACCGCATCGCCACTGTCGACCACACCGCCTTTCATTTCCACGGCACTGGCCAGCAAACCCACCGATTCGTGCATCAGCCACTCGGCGGAAGCGCCCACCGCCACCAGAACCCCGCCGTTGCGCGTCCAGCGAACCAGGCGCCGCGTTTCCGTCGGGCCCAGACGGCGTTTCCAGGCATGCGCGCCGGCCGACGGCATCAGCAGCACGTCGAATTCGGTCAGGTCCACGTCGCCGAGCGAGCCTACGCGCAGAATCGTGGCCGCATAACCCAACTCCCGCTCCAGGTAGTACCGCAGCCATCCCGCCGAGAGCTGCTGGACCGGCTGATCCCACAACAACCCGATGCGCGGTGCCTTCAGCCATTTCACGGCCCGCGAACCCAGCCCCGGACCCTCGTCGAACCAACTTTGGTCGATGCCCACCAGATCGGCCTGGTGACGGTCACAGGCGCCCAGGACCCGAGTCTTCACATCCGCGGGGTTCCCGTTCACCCGCACCACCAGGGTGCCGGGGGCGAAGGTGCGCTCGTCCTGGCGAATGATCTTGGTGGTGAACGACAGGCGAACGCCCTGATTCAGGAGCGTGGCGGCCACCGCGCCGGTTTGGGATCCGTTGGGAATCAGGTAGGCGAGGTGCGCATCCAGGTTGTGACGCACCGGCGTGATCGAGAATTCGGTCTGGCCGGTGCCGCGCCAGCCGTTCCCGGTGGCGTACCGCACCGGGACGCCGTAACAGAAGGGGAGCGACCAGGCGGTGATGTCGAAGATCTCGGCGCGCTCGCGGCGCTCGTAGCGACGTCGTTGCTGTTCGAGGAATTCGGCATCGAGCGGCAGTTCATCGACCAACAGCGAGCGCGCCAGCCGACCCGCCGGTTGATCGAGCCGAACCAACAGCGCGCCCTCGGGAATATCTTCCTTGCGCGATGGTCCACGCAGCCGTTCCTTGACGTTGAGGTTGCGAATGCGCTGACTCACCCGCTCGACCTCGACGCCCTGGTCGGCCAGCAGGCGACCCAACGCCACCAGGCGCCCGGGATCCTCACCGGGCAGCAGAAAGATCTGCTTCTCTTCGTATTCTTCGCTACCGTTGCCCGAGTGCTGGCGCATTTCATAAAAGAAGGAGAGATAGCGAAGCCGTCTCGCCGCCGCATGGCGCACCACCGCGAGACCGGCGACGGCCTGATGGGCGACCGCGTCGGCATAGGTCAGAATGGACCCGTCGCGACGGCGGTAGCGCAGTCCCCGCGAGCTGGCCTGCTCGAACAGCACGCCGATGGACCCCTGCAGGCTGGGCCACGTTTCGCCGTAGCCCGGATAGAAACCGTCGAATACCTCTCCATGAAAATAGTCGATGCGGCGGCTGTCGAATTCCTTGGCGATGGCCTGGCCAAGGTCCGCGTAGGCGTCGGACATGGATTTGGGCAGCACGGGGTTGATCGGCGCTGCCGGTTGTGCGGCAAAAAACGAAGACTCGCCGGACATCTCGTGACGGTCGATGGTGATGTGCGGGAACCAATCCAGGTAGGCCTCGATCTTGACGCGGGTTTCCACCTGGGTGAGCGCGAACCAATCGCGGTTGAGATCGAAGAGGTAGTGATTGAGGCGGCCCGCCGGCCAGGGCTGGTCGCGCTCGGCCGCACGTGGATGGGCGTCGCCGCCCGGCACGCGATTTTGCCGCGAATACTGGATGAAGCGGTCGCGACCGTCGGGATTCTGCATCAGCTCGAACGCCACCACGACCTGATCGAGCATGGCCTTCACGGCGGGATCCTCCGAGGCGGCCAGGTGATAGGCCGTAAACAGGCCCGCATCGGTTCCCGAGGGCTCGTCGCCATGCACGGATTCGAAGAACCAGACCAGCACCGGCAGGTCGGCGGCCAGGGCGTCGAAGGTCGCGCGATCGGTGATGCGCGGGTCGGCAATCGCGCGATAACTCTGCTGCAGGCTGTCCAGACGTTTCTGGTTGTCGGCCGAGGTCACCATCAGCAATGCCATGTCGCGCCCTTCCCACGACTTGCCGCGCACTTGCAGCGAAACGCGGGGCGACGCCTCGGCCAAGGCCGCTGCATAGCGCAGCACCTCGTGACTCATGGTCATTCCGGCGCCGAAATCGAAGCCCAGCACCTCATTCAAATCGGGAATCGAATCCTTGTGTCGGAGTTCGCCCAGAACGGCCCGGGAGAAGTCGGTCCGATCGTCGGTCACGTTCGTCATATGCATGGCATTCACCCAGGAAAAACTTGCGAGCCACAGGAAGAACAGTTTGAACCATAGACGGTTTTGCAAACATTTCGAGAAACGAAAAACAGAAAGGCGGCCATTCATGATCGGTCTCATCACCTCGAATAAAGCTCAGGGGTCCAACGAACACGACGAAGCCGCGGGGTCGACAGGCTGTGCGGACATGCGGACGGCGCCTCATTTCGAATTCGCGGTGATTTCGCCTGCGGCCATCTTAACACGTCGCTCTCCACATCCAGCCGAACACCTGGGTCCATTCGGGTTCCAGTCACTTCAGACCACCTCTGCGGCGCATTCGCGTACCGCCTCGACCGTTTCGGCGGCGGGAACGATTTCGATCACGCTGATCGCCGGCGGGCAGCGAAACCGCAGGGGCAGCAGGGTATAACCCAACCCCTGGCTGGTGTGAACCGGATTGCCCTCCACCACGCAGAGCTCTTTGCCCAAGAACTCGAAGCCGCGCATTTGCGGCAGGTAGATCGGCCCCACCAGCGGGAATCGAACCTGGCCGCCGTGCAGGTGACCGGCCAGCATCAAATCCACCGCGTTCGGCGGCAGTTGGCGAACGTAGCTCGGCTGATGCGAGAGCAAGATACGAAAATCGCAGCCTTCGCGCGGGAACAGCTCGGCGGGCACGGGCCGGCCCATGGTGTAGTAATCTTCGATGCCGCCGAGACGTACCCGCAGGCCTCCGATATCCAGGGAGACCACCTCACCGCACAACAGCCGAATGCCGCAGTCTTCGAGGATCGCGCGGATCGCGTCCACATCGTCGTCGTAATCGTGATTGCCCAGCACGCCGTAGGTCGGCACGGCTTGGTGCAGTTCGCGGAACAGCGGCATGATGCGGCGCATCTCCCCCAGGCTGCTGTGAAAAAAATCGCCGGTCCACAGGATCAGGTCGGGACGCTCTGCGAGGCTGCGCTCGACGACGGAACACACGAAGGACTCGGTGGTCCAGGCGGCGCAATGCAGGTCGGACAGATGAACCATGCGCAACCGCGCAGGCCAGCCGACGCGTTTGCGCGCGAACCGCCACAGCACCGGCCGACGCGGTAACAAACGCTTCGCGAGTGGCGCGATCCAACGTTCGAGCAAGGGATAATGGCGATGGCCGGGAATGATTTTCAACGACATCCGGCCCCCACGAACTCGATTAAATGATCATCGGTTCGGAAACCAGACGTTCGAGAATCATCTCGGGAAAAATCCGCTCCACCTGGCTGGCGACTTCTTCGTGGAACAGATAGTCGAAACCCTCGAGGTACAGATCTTTCAGGGCCGCCGCGCGGAACCCGGACTCCTCGGGATCGGGGATCGGCTGAAAATCGAAGGGGATTTCGGGAATCTCGCGCCGGCACTCGGTACACCGAATCGGCGGAAAGGTCTCCAACAACTTGGGATCCAATCCGACGTGATGTTTCGGCTTGAAATAGAAATACTGGGGCGGACGGCGGTGCTTGCGCTCTTTCAGGAGACCACCCGGATCGGTCATCATCGACAACGGGGTACGCGTCAGCCACGAGACGATATCGATCTCGGTGTGCAGGAATTGGCCGGGCAGCAGATCCTCCAGCACCAGGGAGAACCGTTCGTCGCCGATCAACCAGTGATCGGCCATCATCGGCCTGCCGGCGATGCGCTCTTCCCAGGAAGCGGACTCGGTGGTACAGATCTCGACCTTCAAACGCCGTTCGAGTTCCTGAAACGGCATCTTGCAAAGGGAACACGCGTGAATGACCTCTTCCTTATTGAGGACATAGGCAAAAGGCGGCGTTTTGATATCGCGCATTCGGTAGTAGGTCATATCAGCCTGTCACCCCACGGGCAAGGAAATGAGTTGATCGCGTGGAAAACGTTTCCCCACAAGGATTCCCGTGACTTCATAGATGATTATCATAGCATGAAGCCCGCAATCGCAAGAAAAGAGATTTTGGGTTTGAACGGGCAGAAAATCCAATGTGAGCAACGGATTCGGCGCGGTTGGGCGCCTTTCGGTCCGCCACCTTCCCACAGGACATCGTTGACCACCGAAGATCGATCTCATGGGACGCCGCTCCTGCGCAAAAAATCGCGGATTCGCCGGGCCGATTCATTGAGATCGGCGCCGATTCGATCGACGGCTTTTTTCGTCAACCGGGCGCCCCGCTCATCGTCCACCACCTTGCCCAAGGCTTCGGCTCCGTCGAAGTCCACGTAGGCGATGCGCGCCGTGAGCTCGTTGGGTGGGCGTCCGAACGCGCTGCCCGGCAGGATCGCCACCCCGGTTTCCTGGAGCAGGGCCTCGCAGAACTGGACACTGGTCGTGATGCCTCGCCGAGCCAGCGCATCCTGGAATGGCGAGAAATCGGGGAAAAGGTAAAAGCCCCCGGCGGGTTTGGCCACGTGCACGCCGGCCTTGTGCAGGATCCGGTAGTACATGTCGCCGAGTGCACCCAACACGGCGCGCGAGGCCCGCAGGTAGCGCTCGATTTCGGCACCGCCCTGGAATGCACGAATCGCGGCGAACTGAATGGGCGCGCTGGTCGACGTGAAGGTTTCGCTGGCGACCACGGCCATGGCGTCCAGCAACCAGCGCAGGGATCTGGGAAAGGCGAAGGTACCCAGCCGCCAGCCGCCGGCACCGCACCACTTGCTCAAGCCATTGCTGACGATGGTCCCTTCCGGGTAGAACTCGGCGATCGAGACGTGCTCGCCGCGGTGGTTCAATTCGCCGTAGATTTCATCGGACAACAGCACGATGCCGTATTGGTGGGCGACTTCGGCGATCGCCTTCAACTCGTCGACACTGTAGGTGGCGCCGGTGGGATTGGCGGGATAATTGAGGATGACCAACCGCGGACAATCGGGATCCGATTGACAGAATTGGGCCAGTTCTTCGGGAGTCAGCCGCCAGGCGTTGTGGGCGTGGGTTTTGATCCACCGCACATTGCGGCCGATGATGTGGGCCTGGGGCGCATAGGAAACCCAGCTCGGCGTGGGAATCACCAGATCGCCGTAGTAGACGAGCTGCAACAGGAACATCAGCTCCTTGGAGCCCGGACCGATCAGGATGTCCTCGCCCTCGACCGCCATGCCGCGCTCGCGGTGATAGGTCGCCACCGCGTCACGCAGGGTCGAAAGGCCCTTGACGGGGAGGTAATCGCGCTCGTGTGCGTTTTCGCGCAGCGCCGCGATCACGGGATCCGGCACGGGAAAGGGCGATTGACCCAATCCCAGCCGAAAGATCTTGCGCCCCTCGCGGCTCAACTGCGCGGATCGCTCGTTGATCCCCAAGGTCGCGGAAAGGCTCAGGTTCCGCACATTCAAATTGATGTGACGTTGCGGCGCAGACATAAGACCCCCGAACCCGGCGGGTCATCCGTAAACGCCCGGGAGGTTCAGACCCTCTAACTTCTTATAGGGTCTGAACGGAACGCATTCGAAATCCTTGAGCGGAAACGGCGAGGGCGCCTATGCGAGGGCGCCTGTGCGAGGATTTCTCCGCAGTCGTGGAGGTACCTCAGCTCGCCACGGGCTCCAGCGGCATCGGTTCGAAAGCGCTCAGGCTGCCTTCGGCCTGCGGGGTTTTTTGGCTCTTGATGTCGGCCAACTGCTTTTCGAAGAAGAACCGATCCTCGCCGAACGCCGGTCGAAGCTGGTCGAGCCAGGCGGCTTTTTCGTCGTACTCCGCGAAAAAGACCCGATTGACCCACTCGGGATCGCGGCCTTGAATGAACTTGAGCACGAATACCTTTTGCCCGCCGATTTCGGCGATGCCGTCGACCAACACCTTACCGGGTGTAGCCGACATCGACGGACCGCGCACGGTACGGGCCACGCCGGAGATGGCGCGATAGGCGTCGCTGAAGATCTCGAAGGCTCGGTGCAAGGGCACCTCGAAATAGTGCTTGGGGCCGGTATCGCGCTCCACGAACATGTAGTAGGGAATCGCGCCGAGCTTGACCTGCTCGCCCCACATTCGGTTCCAGACCGCGCTGGAATCGTTGACGTTGCGGATGAGCGGCGCCTGGCAGCGAACCACGGCGCCCGTTCCGCGAATACGCTTGATCGCGGCTTGGGCCGCCGGGGTTTCCAGCTCGCGGGGGTGGGAGAAGTGCGCCATCAGGGCCAAGTGCTTGCCGCGTTTGATCACTTCCTCGAACAACAACATCAGGTCGTCGGCGTCGCGATCGGTGACGAACCGGAACGGCCAGTAGGCGGGCGCCTTGGTACCGATTCGAATCGTCTGCAAATGCGGCAGGTCGGCCTCCAGCAGCGGTTCGATATAACGGCGCAGCAGGCGAGTTTTCATGATCATCGGATCGCCACCGGTGAACAGCACGTCGGTGACTTCGGGATGCTTGCGCAGGTAGTCGACCAGGACCTCGGCCTCACGGGATGCGAATTTCAGATCGTCGATTCCCACGAACTGGGCCCAACGGAAACAGTAGGTACAGTAGGCGTGGCAAGTCTGGCCCTGGCCGGGAAAGAACAGCACGGTTTCCTTGTACTTGTGTTGAATCCCCTGAATGCGGTCGCCCTGTTCGACCGGCACGTTCAACTCCATCTGGCCGGCCGGATGGGGGTTCAGCTTCATCTGGATGCGACGCGCCTGGGCCATGACGGTTTGATCCGGCTCACCGCGCTGAATGAGGTCGGCGACGGAGTACAGATCTTCGTCGGTCAGCATGCCCGGCTGTGGAATGGTCAATTGGAACATCGGATCCTCAGGGACGCGGTTCCAGTCGATCAGCTCCTCCAGCACGTAATTGTTGACGCGAAAAGGCAACACCGAGGAAACGGCTTTGATGGCAGTCAGGTGATCCTTCGACAGCTTTTGTAACTGGGGGATTTTATCGATATTTTTCCGAGAATAGGCTTGAAATACTTTAGGCTTCAAGAAGGAACACCCACACATTTTCTTTCTCCCACATAAAGATTCAGGAACAAGACAGCAAAACCAGGACACCGCAATGGACTTGGCTCGTGCCTAGTGGAAGATGATCAGAATCATTCTGGTCCGAACAAACAGGAAATCGCAGGGACCGTTTCGTCCCAGTTGGACCAGTTTAGATCATCTGGGTCGCCCTAAAGGGGCGGCTCGTCACCATTTGATGATTCTGTTATAACGCAATACAAATTGGTCCCGCAAGAGTTTACCGGAAAGATATACCTCCTCGGAATGCGGAAAATCACTTCGTACCCGAACAAAACGACAGCGCTCATCGGCTTTCCGGCGCCAGCACCAGGCGATGGACCGGCGGCCCCGGCAAAAACGGAGTGGGTTCACCGTTCAGCCAAGCGTCGTGACCGGCGCGGTAATACGGCGAGAGTGGATGTCCGCTTTGACCGCAAGGCATGTGGAAGAACCCTCGATCCTCGCGCCCCGGCGACACGACCATCCGTTCCGAAGCCCCGTGGATGCCCCGTTGAACCCGCGGCAGGTTGACGTCGCCGGACATCGGCGTGACCGGCATGTTGAGGAAATCACCGAGTATCGGGATGGCGTTGCCGAAGGGATGGGCGAACACGCCCTTGTTGTGGAAACCCCAGGTGTGTTCGGAAAGCGGGCGATCGCTCAGCTCGATGTCCTCGAGCGTCCGATCGACCATGGCGAGGTGAAAGGCATGCCAATCGGGCCATTCGGCGGGAAGGAAGTGAGCGGGCCGAGCCTGCAGCAGGTGCCAGATCACCCCGTCGCGCTGGGGAAGGTGCCATTGACTGAACCGCTTGTCGGTTTGCTCGGAACCGCCGGTGAGCACGGGCAGGAGGGCGTTCAGCACCTTCATGCGATAGTCCCGCACCAGAAAGTAACCGACGTCGTCGGCCGCGGCCCGGCCGGCCCAGTTCTCGACGAAGCGACGGTACTCGGCCCTCGCGGGCACGTCGGCCAGCGCCTTCTCGTCGAGATGCTGTAACAGGAGCTGACGCCACTCGGTGAGGAAGCGGGCCTCGTCATCCATTTGAATGGCCAGCAGGTCGCGCTCGGTGAAGCGATCCTTGGCAAGCAGGCGATCGCGGATTTGGCCGGCGCGCGCGCCGATATCGAACCCTCCGTTGCCGAACACCCCGCGCTGTTCTTCCAATGAGGCCACGCGATTGTTCGCGGTCCAGAGGCGGTGGCCCGGCGGTGAAATCACCGTCGGTACCTCTTCCGGTTCCAGCCAGCCGCGCCAACCGTGGCTACCGTCGGCCCAGGAGCGCGGCAGCATGCCCGCCTCGCCCTGCTTGCGGGGGATGCGCCCGGCGACCGTCCAGGCGATGTGTCCCTCGCGATCGGCACAAACCAGGTTCTGGCCGGGGAGGCCGGCCCGCTTCGCCATGAACACCACCTCTTCGACCGTCCGTGCCGAGAGCAGATCGTCCAGGACGAGATTCACGGCCTCGGGATCGTGGGCGGCCCAATGGTTGACGTACTCGCGCCCGCGATGGTCCTTTCCGGCCACGGAACCCCAGATGGTCGTCTTGAAGGTATATTCCTCGGACTCGCCGCCCTTGACCCGAATCGTTTCGCGAACCGTCTCGAAGGGACGCGGCCCTTCTGGGGTCAGGTAGTGGTCGGGTCGATCCGGCGCGGGTTCCACCAGGATCAGATCGCAAAAATCGGCGTAACTGTTGGTGAACCCCCAAGCCACGTGACCGTTGCTTCCCGAGACCAGCGTCGGCGTGCCGGGCAGCGTGACACCGGTGGCGCGCAGGGGTTCGCCGCCGTCGGGATCGGGCCAGATCAGGTCGACGCGATACCAGACGTTGGGGACCCGGATGCCCAGGTGCATGTCGTTGGCGAGAATCGCCCCGCCGTGTTCCGTGATCGCCCCGGCCACGGCCCAGTTGTTACTGCCCGTGGTCCCCGCATCGACGGGCTCGGCCGTGGCTTCCTCCATGTGGAAGGGTTGGTCGCGGCGCAAATCCACGACGTCTTCGCCGGGGTGCACCAGCGACTCGTGCGCCATCCCGTCCAGCGAGGCATCCCAGGGCGAGCCCCAAGGGGTGAGAAAGGCGAACATCTCGGCGGGCACCTGATCTGCCAGGATCGCCAGGCTCAGTTCCCGATCCCCTTCGCCATCCTGGAGATCGAGGAACATGGCGTAGACGCACATCAACGAATCGGTCGGTTCCCAGGGCCGCGGTTCCATGCCCAGCAGCAGGTATTCGAAGGGCGGACTGTCGAGATCGGCCAAACCTTGGTTGACACCGCGAACATAGGCGTCGATCCGTTCCCGGTGATGGGTCGGCAAACCGGCCCAAACCGACTCGGCCGTCTGCCGAAACCGATGGCGGCGCATCGTGCGATCCAGCTCCAGGGCGATGGAACCGAACAGTTCCGACAGCTCACCACCGGATTTGCGGCGCAGCAGGTCCATTTGAAAAAAACGCTCTTGGCCGTGCAGAAATCCCAATGCCTGCAACACGTCCAGCCGGTGCTCGCCGCGAAGGGTCGGCACGCCCAGGTCATCGCGTTCCACCGTGACGGCGGCATTCAAGCCAGGCAGGGCCACTTCGCCGTCGAGGCGCGCCAGGCTTCCGGAGACCTTCAGCCATGCGAAAGTGGCCAGGCCAAGCACGATCACCAGGGTCAGCGAAAGGAGCCCCATGCCGATCTTGAACCACTTGGACTTGAGCTTGCCTTGGCGCATGGGAGCCTCCGGAGGGATGGATGCCGAGCCTACCGGACGGCAGGTGGACGGCGCAGATGGAAGGTTTTGAAAAAGATCAAGTATAGCTCAAGGCCGCCCTTTCCACGGTAGCCGAATGTTCGGCGTACCCCAAATTCCGCAATCCGGCCGGTGGGCGATCTCAGGAAAGAAACCAATCGAAGCGAATGGCTTGGGAGTTCCCGCATTTGCGAGAGAGGCGTCGTCGCGGTAGGTTGGGCTGCCAGCCCGACTTTTCGAAGCAGCCCAGGCGAGGAGTTCCCGAACGCCGAGAGATTCGTCGTGCCCGGTAGGTACATCCGCTGGATGTACTTTTCGAAGCGACTCAAGCAACTGCAGTGAGTTACACCAAAAAGCGAAGCCGATTTGCTCCCACATCGAACACCAACAAGGTCGCAAAGCCCAAAGTCCCCGCATCGTGAGAGGGGCGTAAGGCCGGTAGGTTGGCCCGCTGGGCCGACAAAACGAAGCAACCCAAGCAACGACAATCGATTGCGTCAAAGAGCGAAGCCGATCACTTCCCTCGTCGCACGCCAACGAAGCCGCAAAGCCCACAGTCCCCGCACCTTGAGAGGGCCGGTAAGGCCGGTAGGTTCACCAGCTTGGTGAACCAATCGAAGCGACTCAAGCAACGACAATCAATTGAGCCAAAGAGCGGAGCCCAAAATCTCCCTCGCACGCCCGATCCGAAGTCGCCAAGTTCGAAGTCCCCGCATCGCGAGAGGGGCACCAGGCCTGTAAGGTTGGGCAGGGCCGGTAAGGCCGCTGGGCCGACTTTTCGGAGTGGCTGAAGCCACCACGTCGCACGACTCCCAAAAGCGGAGTCAACAATTCCGCTGAAGGGCTACGGTCGAAGAGCCCGCATGCTCGAAAGCGACGCAAGGCCTGTGGGTGAGGGGGCCGCCCAGACCAGCTAGCTCAACCATTCGAAGCCAATTGGATGCGATGTAGGAATACTTTCGAGAGGGACGCAATTCCGGCTTTGGCCTGCTCGGGAGAATGGATCGCTTCGCTCTTTGGCTCAATACTTTGTCGAAGCCATGGTCGCTTCGATTGGTGGAGCAAGCTGCTCCACCTACAGGCCTTGCCGCCCTCTCGAGATGCGGGAACTTCCGGATCACGCTCGACGATGGGTCGACCCGATTCGGCTCCACGATTCGTTACCTATAGTGGACCCCGTTGTCTAGACCAAAAGGTGCCAAACTTAAGCTTCGGTGGCGTGGTACACCTCGGAGGGTTTCTGGTTGCCGAGCGATTGATGTGGCCGCTCGTTGTTGTAGTGTTCAAAGTACCTGTGAAGCCCATGGTACAGTTCCAGGCCGTTTTCGTAACTGTGCAGGTAGATGTGCTCGTATTTCACCGAACGCCACAATCGTTCGACAAACACGTTGTCCAGTGCGCGTCCCTTGCCGTCCATGCTGATCTGAACCTCTGCCTCCTGAAGGATTTCGGTGAATTTCGGGCTCGTGAATTGCGCGCCTTGATCGGTGTTGAATATCGAAGGTTTCTTGTTTTGCAGCGCGCGTCTCAGAACCTCGCGGCAAAAGGCTCCATCCAGCGTGTTGGAGATTTCCCAAGCCACCACGTACCGGCTGTACCAGTCGATAATCGCCGTCAGGTACATGTAGCCTCGCCGCATCGGCACATAGGTGATGTCGGTGCTCCAAACGTGGTTGGGATGGGTGATGGTCAGGTCCCGCAGCAAGTAAGGATACACGCGATGGGCCGGGTTGGCCGCGCTGGTGCGGGGCTTGGGATACACGGCCTCCAGGGCCATCAACCGCATGAGCCGTTGAATCCGTTTCCGGTTGACCGCATACCCTCGATCTCGCAGGAAGGCGGCCATGCGTCGGCTGCCGAAGTAGGGGAAATCCAGGTAAATACGATCGATCTCCGACATCAAGACCAGGTTTTCGGGCCTCTCGGGTCGCGGCTCGTAGTAGTACGAGGCTCGCGATAACCCAAGCAAGGCGCACTGCCGGCGAATGCTCAACCGGCGGTGATGGGGTTCGATACACAGCCGTTTCTCCTCAATGCAGGGATTCAGATTTTTTTTTGAGCCAGTCGAGCTCCACCTGGAGACGACCGATTTGTTCGTAAAGCTTGCCGATTTCCGGTGATTCGCCGGCGGGTTTTCGAGGAGCCTTCCCGCTCTCGAACACCTCCGGCAGGGACTCGATCACCTGCTTTTTCCAGCGGTTGATCAGGGTCGGGTGGACCCCGTACTGGGCTGACAGTTCCGAGACCGTTTTGATGCCGCGAATCGCTTCCAAAGCCACCCGGGACTTGAACTTGGGATCGTGATTGTTGCGCTTCCTAGCCAAAACTCGGTTTACCTCTCTCCGGCTCCGCAGTAGCTGTTGGCCGAGGGGGATATAAACGGACGAACGACCATGGTGTTAGGGTGGACCCCTGGCGCACCATGGACATCTTGATGGCGCAGCTTGCTGGGCCGTCAAGGTGTCCCCTGGGGTACGAGGGGTGGGCCCCAACACTATGGTGGAGCGCCCGCTTTATGCTCCCCCTTGGCTCTCTGCCCCGCTGTTTACCCGAGGTCCCACCTTAACGCTTTTGAAGCTTAGCTCCTGGTCTCGATTATGGGGTCCATTATAACCCTAAGATCGGCTGCTCGTCGGAGCCAACCGGCACGAGGTTCCCGCAAGTCCCCAAGCTTCGTAAAACCTGTAGGTTGAGCAGCTTGCTCAACCGGCCGAAGCCCCTCCGACGCGATGTACCCATACGATCGAGAGGGACGCAATTCCGGCTTTGGCCTGCTCGGGAGAATGGATCGCTCCGCTCTTTGGCTCAATACTTTGTCGAAGCCGATGTCGCTTCGATTGGTGGAGCAAGCTGCTCCACCTACAGGCCCAACGAATCCCTCCACACGCGGGCTCCTTGTACGGTCGTTCTTCGATGAACGGGGATGAGCGGACCTCGACGCTCCGCTCTTCGGCTTGTGGTCACGCCGCATGCATCACGACTTCGAAAAGTACATCCAGCGGATGTACCTACCGGGCACGACGAATCTCTCGGCGTTCGGGAACTCCTCGCATGAATCGCTTCGGGATGTCCAACCAGCGGGCTGACCACCCATGCACGACGAATCTCTCGGCGCTGGGGTGGATGGGGCTCAGGCCAGGAACTCGCTCTGCAGCCACTCGCGAAAGCGCGGCATCTGCACGATGTAGGTCGTGTCGTACTTGCAGATGCCGATCTCGGCCAGCGGATCATCGCGACGATCGGCGTCCCGTTTCAGGATGGAATAACTGTAGGGCAAATGGTCCTTGAAATGGTTGCAGACCTCGGAGAGCCGAAAATACTGTTCGCCCTCGATGCCCATGAAATCGCCGAACTCCATGTCCGCCTCCAGCTTGCCGAGCTTGAACATGGGATTGGCCAGGTACCAGGGCGCAAATTTCTCCATCAACAACAGGACCCGTCCGCCCAACTTGCGGCGGCCCATGGTCTCGAACGGATCACCACCTTGGCTGATGACGCGTTTGATCTGTTTGAAGGCGAGCTTGTATTTGCCGGTATCTTCAGGGTCAAGCACTCGAAAGACATCGACCATCAAAAACCAGCCCTTCTGCGCCAGAAGCTCCTCCGCAGAAATGCCGTCCGGAATGATCTTGAAGGTCATGGTTCCTCTAATGTAACAATCAAAGCCATTGACAGGCAGATTCATCATGCAAGGTTCAGGGCTCAAAAACCTAGGCAGGTGCGAGGCAAATCGATTGTTGACCATACCATGCGCCAAATCGAGAAATCAACTGGGGGACAATGTCCCGCGTCCGGGATGCACGCACGCGAATTGGGACGCGATGCCGCGGCTTCGGTTGGGCCGCGGCGCCGCCCACAGGATTCGAGCCGTCGAGCGGGCGTTTTTTGATAAGCTGGAACGAGCGTCGTCTCGAGACACCGAGCACCTTGGCTTCCGCGCCCGACGGCGACCCCCTTTCCATCGCCGACTCCTACGAGGTCTCGGCGTCCTTTCCACGCGAGATTGACCGCAACCATGATCCACCTCTATTACGCCAACCATCTGGAAGCGCTGATCGCCCCCCTGGCCGACCAACTGTCCGCCGGCGACCCGTTCGAAACGCAGACGCTGGTAGTGCCCAACCGCAACCTCCAGCAGTGGCTCAATTTGAACCTGTGCGAGCGCCAGGGGATTGCCATCAACCTGAATTTCGAGCGGTTGGATCCCCTGTTGGTGCAACTGATCGCGGGAGATGAAGCGGTGCCGCTCACGGATTGGACACTGCAGTCGATGACCATGCGGCGGTTCGGCCATCACCTGGAGGCGCAGACCGCCGAAATGGCCGATCTCCTGGGCTACCTGTCGGGCAAGGGCGATCCGCTGATGCGCCAGTTCCAGCTCTCCAAGCGCCTGGTGCGCTTGTTTCGCGAGTACGCCTTCTCCCGCGAATCCATGATCGCCGCCTGGGACGCGAACCGCTCCTGGCTGGGCGACGATCATCCGGTCGAGCGCTGGCAGCGCCGTCTGTGGCTGGAGCTGTTGGGTCCCGAAGGGGCGGTGGCCGCCCACAACGCCGACCCCGAACGCCCCGTGCTGACGCCGCTGTTCCGCCTGAACATCGATCCCGCCGCACCACCGCGTTTCAAGCCGTTGCATCTCTTCGGGATCTCGTACGTGTCGCGCTTCCACCAACGCCTGCTGAAACAGCTCGCCCAATACGGCGAACTGCACCTCTACGTGCTGAACCCGTGCTGGGAATTCTGGGAGGACGTGCGCACCCACAAGGAAGCGCGCTATGCCCGTAACCGGGAGCACGACACCATTCCGCCCGAAGCCTGGGATCATGGAGAGCTGCCCGCCCCCGAAACGGACAACCCGTTCCTACAGGCCTGGGGCAAACCGGGGCGCGAATACTTCCGGCTCATCAACGATTTGGGCGATTGGGATTTCGCCGAGCATTTCGTCAAGCCCCGGGCCGACACCCTGCTGGCCCAGATGCAGCGCGACATCCTGTTCCGGCAACCGGTGACGACCCAACCCGAGGCCTTCGCCGGCGATACGAGCCTTCAGGTCCTGGCCTGTGCCGGGCCGCGCCGCGAAGCCGAAGCGGTGGCCGGGCACATTTGGCAACAGTTGCTGAAACAGCCGGACCTGGACGTGAAGGACATCGCCGTCATCGTCACGGACATGAACACCTATCAGGCCGAAATCGAAAACGCGTTTCAGCGACTTCACGGCCTGCCCTTCAACCTGGTGGACGGCGCCACGGGCCGCGCGGCGCGATTGATCGATGCGGTGAGCCTGCTGCTGCAACTGCCGCGCAGCCGATTCGAGCGCGAGCACCTGTTCCGCCTCTACCAGCACCCCAATTTCCAGGCCCGCTTTCCACACGCCGATCCCCATTCCTGGCTGAAGTACGCCAGTGCGCTCAACATCTACTTCGGTCGCGACCGCGAGGACCAACGCGCTCAAGGGGTGGCCTATTTCGAAAAGGACCTGTACAACTGGGATCAGGGCTTCAAGCGCCTGTTGTTGGGCCCCTATTTCCACGATCGCGGCGAGCGCGTCTTTCAAAAGGAAGGCGAAGCCTACGCCGTCTACGCCCTGGGCGAGACCGAGGCCGAACCGGCGCGACTCTTCTACACCATCACCCAATCGCTGTTCGAGGATACCGGCAAGATCGCACACGCGCAGCTCTCGGCCAAGGACTGGGCGCGCTACTTCCGCCTGATGCTGAACACCTACCTGGCCCCTTGCCCCGGCGAGGACCGCGACTTCGAACGCATTCGCCGCATCGCCTCCCAATTGGAGGAGCTGGGCGAAGCCTTCGAGGACCCGGCGACGCCGCTTCCCTACGCCATGGTGCAGGCCTTCTTCGAGGACGAGCTGGCCACGCTGCGCCCGTTCTACAATCAATACCTGGCCGACGGCATCACGGTCTCGAGCTTCATGCCGATGCGCCCGATTCCCTTCAAACTCGTGTACGTGATGGGCCTCAACGAAGGCGCCTTCCCCGCCCCGCAGCGCAAGGACACCCTGGACCTGCGCTGGGCACGCATGCCGGTGACTCGCGGCACCAACGATGCCTTTCGCGAACGCGAAATCGGCGACGTCACCGATCAGGAGCGCGACCGCTACATGTTCCTCGAGACCCTGATCTCCACCCGGGACACCCTGGTCCTGAGTTACGTGGATCGCGACGAGCAAACGGACGATCCGGTCAACCCGGCTTCGGTGCTCGCCGAGACCATGTACCAGGCCGAACGCTACCGAGGCAGCTTCTCCCCCATCCAGCACCCGCTCAAGAGTTATTCGGAGCGCTACGGGTTCTCTCCCGAGGCGGCCCCCGACGCCCTGGTCCAGTTCGATCCGTTCGCCGAACGTCTGGCCCGCGCGCGTCGCGACCGGCAACGGCTGCTCCAGCGCCTGGGTACGCCCGATCTACCGCCCTTGGAGGAATTGGGCCGCCAAGGCCTGCTCTCGGATCGACTGGTGAAGCGCTTGGGTTTGGCGAGCCACCTCGACGAAGCGGAAACCGAGACGGAGCCACGCATCTCCATCACCCTCAACCAAATTCGCAATTTTCTCGAATGCCCGCTTCAGGCTACCGCCAAACGCGCCCTCGGGCTCCGTGAAGACGAAGAGGATTTGCTGAGCCAGGTCCACGAACCCTTCCAATTGGATCGCCTTCACCGCCACAAGATCCTGACCCAGGTGATCGGCGACCTGTTGCGCGAACACGAGGGCGGGTTCGGTGCGAACACCACCTATCAAAACCTGCTGGACGAGGCGATCTACCGCTATGAATTGAAAGGTCATTTCCCCGGTGGGGTGCTGCGCCCTCTCAACGTGGCATTCCTGCACCAGGCACTCGATCAATGGTGCCAGCAACTGGGTCGGTTGGATTTGCAGGGCCACGCGGGCCGTTACCAGTTCGGCACCGGCAACGAGGAAACCCCACCCGAATACCAGACGCCGCCGCTGGAGCTGGAATTGGAACTGGATGGCCGCAAGCACATCCTGGAAATCACCGGCACCACGCAGTTCATTTTCCAGGGAGAGGACGGGCTCCGGTCGATCTACTTCTCCTCCACGGACAGCAAGGGTCCGAGTTCATCCCGAAAAAAAACCCAATGGGGCCATCACCTGCTCAAGAGCTGGCTCGATGCGGTGGCATTGGCCGCGGCCGATCGAACCGAGACATTACAGGCCGCGATGATCAAACCCCACCCGGCGGCACCCGATTGGCAGCACTTCCAGCTTCGGCGCGAGGAGGCGCGCGACTACCTGGTGGCCTTGGTGCGCGATATGTTGAAACCCCAACACGATTACCTGGCGCCCGGAGACATCATCTTGGACCTGGCCGAGAAGGCCGCCGACTCGGAATTCGAGGCGCTCTTCGCACAACGCGTCGAAAAGGCCAAAAACGACGAGCGCGGCGCCATCATATCTCGCTACGGCCCGCTTCAGGAATGGGCCGATTTCCCGCCGGCCAAAGACATTCGCGCCCTGATCGCCCGCCGGTTCGGTCCGCTGTTCCGCAATTTGGGTCACGATATCGAGCGACGAGAGTGTGCGGCGGAGGATACCCCTTGAGCGCGCGATACCTCAAGCCGGCGATCCTTCACGGCTGCCTGACCGAGCGCGATCACATCATCGAAGCTTCGGCCGGCACCGGCAAGACCTACACGATCGAGCACCTGGTGATCGATTTGATCTACAACGGCGTCAAGCTGCCGGAGATCCTGCTGGTGACCTTCACGGAAAAGGCGACCAACGAATTGAAGGCCCGCATCCGCAAGAAGCTGATCGAGTTGGTCAACCTCCCGGCCGGCTGGGGTGCCGAGCATCCGCTCGAATCGTGCTGGGTGCTGACCAAACCGATGCGCGATCGATTGGAAGAGGCGCTGTTCGCCTTCGAAAACGCGGCGATCTACACGATCCACGGATTCTGCAATACGGTGTTGCGCGAATACGCCTTCGAGAATCACCAGCTTTTTCAAATGGAGCAGCGCCGCATGGAACGCGTCTTCGACGAGGTCTTCCCGCGGTTCATCAAGTCGGAAGTGCTTTCGGGGCGCCGGCCCTACACCGGCTTGCTGACGGCCTACCTGAGCGAGACGCCCGGCGGCCTGAACCAGGAACACGCCGGCAGCAACCTCGCCACGTCCTTGAAACGGCTGTTGGCCAAGCAAGGGCACCTGTTGCCCGACCTCACCGGTGCGGAAGCGGCGTGGCAGACCTGGCGCGACCTCGCCGATCCCGTGCCGATCGCGGAAGTGTTGACCCGCGCGAACCTGAACGCGAACCACCGCAAGGCCTTCGAAAAAATGGTCGACTGGCTGGGGCGGCACCACGCCGATCCGGAAGCGCAGCCCGCCCAGATGCTGGCCTGGCTGTACGAACAGAAGCAGGCGAAGGCCAAGAGCATCATGCCGTTCTTCGACGCGGATGCGTGGAAATTCAACAAGGCCAAGCCCGGTAAAATCAACGGTCCTGGAGAATTGCCCGCACCGGTGCTCAGTTTCCTGCACCATACCGCGGCCCTGCTGCCCTTCGCCTGCAAGCTGGAGGTCCAGCTCCAACTGGCGATGCTGCCCGACCTGCGCGCCGCGCTCGACACGGAAAAGCAGCAGCGCGGTTGGTTCGACTTCGACGACATGATTCGGTTGGTCGCGGAGCGCATTCGCGACGAGGGTGCCGACGGCCGGCTGACCGCGGCCCTGCGCCGCAAGTTTCGCTTCGCCGTCATCGACGAGTTCCAGGATACCGACGCCCACCAGTGGACCATTTTCTCCCGTGTCTTCCTCGACAGTGCCGAGCACCGCCTCTTCCTGATCGGCGATCCGAAGCAGGCGATCTACGGCTTCCGCGGCGCCGATGTCCACACCTACCTGCGCGCCCGCGACGAGTTGACGGCACGCGGTGGCGGACGCCTCAGCCTGGACAAGAACTACCGCTCGTCGCCGGCCCTGATCGACGCCGTCAACGCCGTGTTCACCTCCAAATACCTGTTCCAGGGCCACATCGACTACGCGAATCCGGTCGAAGCGGGTCTGCCGGATGTGGCGGGCATCGACGGGCGTCCGCCGCTCACTTGCCTCTACGTGCCACCCGACGATCAGGGCAAGGACCCGTCGGCCCACGAGCTCAAACAGGGTTTCGCCCATTGGATGGGGCGCACCCTCGTCGACATGCTGGCAAGTGATCCGGAACTGAAGCCCAAACACATCGCGGTCTTGACCCGCAACCGCCGTGAGGGTGAAACCTTCGGCGCGGTGCTCGCCCAATTCGGCGTGCCCTTCGCGTTCTACAAGCAGGGCGGTCTGTTCCAGACCCGCCAGGCCCGCCATTTCTACGATCTGCTGGCGGCGATCGAGCACGATCAGGACGACAGTGCCACACGCAAGGCGATGTTGACGGATTTCTACAGCGTGCCCTTCGTGGACCTGGCGGCCACGCCCCGGCTTCCCGAGGAGTTGCGGCGCCAAATGAGCGAGTGGCGCAAACGGGCCTACATGGATCGCGACTACCGCTTCCTGTTCAACGACATCTTCAACAAGACCAAGATCTTCGAGCGCCTACTCTTCGCCCGCGACGACGAACGCGCGGTCACCAACTACGAGCACCTGGCCGACGTGCTCAAACGTGAGGGCGCCAATCTGGACCTCCAGCAGTTGCTCAGCATGTTCCACCGCTTGATCGCCAACCGCATCGACGCCGACGACGAGGGGCTGTTGCGGCTGGAGACGGAAAAGGAAGCGGTTCAGATTATGACGATCCACGCCAGCAAGGGTCTGGAGTTCCCGGTGGTGTTCGTCTACGGCGGCTTTTCCAGCTCACCGCACATCGACTACCACGAGTTCCAGGATCCCCGGGCGGGCCGCGTGATCGATTTGGCCAAACAGCACGCGGAGGAACACCAAGCCGCGATCCGCGCGGAAAACGAGCGCCTGTATTACGTGGCCCTGACCCGCGCCAAGTACAAAATGGTCCTGCCGCTCACGGAGAACCTGAAGGGCGATCTGGGCGTGCTGCGCGACACGTTGCTGACGCTGAAGGACGCGGACGACCAACCGAACCTCGAATTCCTCACCGCGACCCCGGGCGACCTGCGCCAAGAGGACATGGAGCATCAGTACCACGACGACACCCTGCGCGAGTTCGAACCGGAGGTCGCGGAAACCTCGCCCGATTTCCAGGCCATCTTGGCGCGCCACAACCGGCTGCGGCTGACGAGCTACACCAAGCTGGCCCATGGAAAGGACAAGGCGATCGCAGGCCTGGTCCTGGAGAACCTGACGCGGATGTACCGCAACGACGAAACCCAGGCGAGCGAAACCCTGCCGGGTTCGGGCATGCCCAAGGGCAAGGCGACCGGCAATTGCCTGCACGAGATCCTGGAGGACACGGACCACCTGAACCTCGCCGCGTACCTGGAACGCGGGATGGAGGCGTGGAAAGACGACGAAGAAACGGCCCAGGTCATCAAAGGCCATCTGCACGCCTACGAACTGCAGGATTATTTCGACGAAGCCTGTTCGATCCTGTGGGCGGCGTTGACCGCACCGATCCTGAACGGCCAGGCGATCGGCGCGATCGGCGAGGATCACCGCCTGCACGAGGTGGATTTCCACTTCCCGATCCGGCCCGACGACGGCAAGCGCGTGATCCTGAACGGCTCCATCGATTTGGCGGTCCGCCACGAAGGCCGCACCTATTTCGCGGACTGGAAGAGCGACACGCTGGATCGCTACGACGAAGACACCCTGGCCGAGCACGTATGGCGCGAGTACCGAATCCAGGTGGAGATCTACCTGCTGGCAGTGCGACGCTGGTTGCGCATCGAGTCCCGCGAGGATTACGACCGCTTGTTCGGCGGCTTTTACTACCTGTTCCTGCGCGGCATGGAACAGGGCGGCGGCGTCTTTTTCCACCGCCCCAATTGGGAAGAGTTGTTGGAGTACGAGGCCCGGCTGAAGGAACACAATTACGCGTGAGTTCAAGACTGAAATTTGTCCACGAATCACACGAATTGACACGAATCAAAGCAATTCAATATGGTTGTTCCCTAGTACCACCGAGAATTCAACACCACGGAGTTCGCAGAGAACTCAAAGGAATACGGAGAGGATACCCGATGGACCTTCTCTGGTTCCCTTCCTAATTGCCTTTGAGATAGGCAAGGAGCCCTGGCTGCCTGATTACACAGCGAAAATTTTTGCACTAAATATTTACATTTAGAAATTATTCAATTAAACCAGTACAATCACCAATATTGGAAAACCCTTGGCGTACGGAATCCGAAAATGGTTTTTCATTCGTGTCAATCGGTGTGATTCGTGGACAAACTCTTTATTTTCAACGATGAGTCAGAAATTAATACACTGGGTGATCGTTCGCGACAAAAATCCCATTGCACACCAACCCTCTATCAAGGGATAATGCTTTCGTACTCCATAGCTTAATACAATTTTTCGTGAACCGTATAATGGGAACTCGATTATGAAATATTGGTGGGTAAATCACAAACGGACATTCTCACAGGAAATTCGCGGAGGCTTTAATTACCTTTTCTGACGAAGGCGAAATTATCTGCACAGATAGCGATATTGAACATCTATTACAAGACCTCAATATCGATTTAAATAAAAATGTCGGCTCATTCAGTGTTAAACAGCTCAAATATTTACATTATCATCAGCACCATATCTTTGGGTCACCACTCAAAAAAATCCAACCACCAGCAACATCTCCCTAATGCATTGAATCAATTGACTCCCCAAGGATCGGCATAACTAAATGAACCACTCTCATCCCCCAGAAATGACCCTGCGCGAGACGCGCGATGGATCGCACACCCTCATGCGCACCGACCTGGACGAGAGCTACCACTCGCTCCACGGCGCCCTGACGGAATCTCAGTACGTGTTCCTCGATCAAGGGCTGCACCGCTGTCCCACACCTCCCGCGGGCCAACCGGTCCACATTTTGGAAATCGGGCTCGGTACCGGCCTCAACGTGCTGCTCACCGCCCTGGCTACGGCATCTCCCGACAACCCGCCCGTCGTCATGGTCAGCCTGGAACCGATTCCCGTTCCGGAATCCCTGATCGCCCACCTGAACTACCCGGACAAACTGCCCGATGCAACCCGAGCCAAAAACCTGCTCCGGCAAATCCACGCGGGACCCTGGTCTCGCCCGTTCCCGCTGGGTGACCGTTTCACGCTCCGCAAGGAACAAACGACGCTCGAGGCGTTCGACGCCCCGCTGGAAAGCTTCGATCTGATCTATTTCGACGCCTTCGCACCCAACAAACAGGCCGAGATCTGGTCGTCAGATAATTTGACGAAGTGTCGGAAATATCTTACACCTGGCGGCTTGCTGGTGACCTACTGCGCCCAAGGCCAGTTCAAACGGAATTTGAAGGCCGCCGGCTTCGAGGTGGAAGCCCTGGCAGGACCTCCGGGGAAAAAACAAATGACCCGCGGTTGGAAAAGGGACTGATCGACAAGCCCCGAACACCAAGGGTTCCGAGCACCCGCATGTCATTGTCATCCGAGACAATTCGGAACGACCTTCAAGCAGCCATCGTCGTTCGGTTATGCGTCTCGAGGGGCTGGCCCCCACCAGCTCTCTCGCATCGAGCAAATATCTCCAAGTAAACGCGTTAACACAACGCAGCGCCTCAACCTCGGCAGCGATTGGCAAAGCCTTTGCCCTGTAATTCGGATCGGCCAGGCCCAGACGGGCAAGCTCGGCCATCCCCCAGGACAGAGGCCTCGATTCGTGATTCATTACTTTGCATACCTTTTGACCGCGTTCGGTCTGGGCCAGCTCATGTCGCACAGCGATTGTAAAGCCGCGCGCTTTCCCGGACTCTACACCTTTGCAGGCATCCTGCTGATGCCGCTCATGTTGTTCGGGTTGGACACCCTGCTTGCGCTGCCCTCGAGTTGGGGTGCGGCGATCATCGCAGCCCTCGCGTTCGGCGGCTATGCCCTGCCGCTCGTTCACACCCGCCTCGAAGGCACCGCCACCCTTCCGCGCAAACTCCTTCGATACCCCCCGTTCTGGGCGGCACTGGTGATCGGCTTCCTGCCCGCGTCGTACATGCCCCACCGCATGTCCCATCCGGACGAGTTCTTTCACTGGCTGTTGATCCCGCGCCTCTACGACGCGGCCGACACCATCACCTCCCCCAGCCTGTACCTCCCGGAAACCGCGGATCGCCTGCCCGGCTTGCCCCTGTTGCTGCTTTTCGCCTGCAAGCTCCTCGAACAACCGTTCTCGGCCGAATCGGCACTCCCCGGCCTGTTCGCCATGGGCTCCGCCACCCTCGCGGCGGTCTACGACCTGTGCCGGCGCCTGCTGTTTCCCACGCACCGCCACGACATCGGCCTGGCTTGGCTGGTGTCCTGCGCCGCCTCGACCTGCCTCCTGATCGGCAACCCCTTTCCCTACCAGGTACTCGTCGCAAGTCCGCTGCAACAGGTGTTGGTGCTTTCGCTCTTGCTGGTCCTCGCCATGATTCGCGAGCCGGCGGGCATCCTGCGGTGGTTGCCCGTACTCAGCCTGTGCCTCGCCATGGGCTTTCTATTGAGCAAGACCTTTCTTCCGGTAGGCATGCTGATCTGGGGATTCCTGGGCGTCGTACTCTGGCGATTCGGAAAACGAGCCCGAACCCGTTGGCTCCAATGCGCCTTGCCCACCCTCGCCGTGTGGCCGGCTTGGACGGTGGTCAGGCAGGGGTTCCCCCAAAGCGAATCCGTACAGGCCCTCACCGCATCGGGTCTCGCCTTTTTCGGCAGTCACGCGACGGATGCCGCCGCATCTTTCCAGGGGAGCCATCCACTCGGCGCACTGCTGCAGCCGGCCACCCTCATCACGCCCCTCGCCGCCTGGATCTGCTGGCGTCTGCGCGACGAGTTACGTGATCACACGATTCGCATCCTGACGCTTCTGGCAGCCCTGGTTCCGGTCTGGTTGATCGCCGTGCTGTGGTTCCCGCTGCAGACACCGCCCGGCCAGCCGATCACGACCGCAACCCTGCTTGGCGATTTGATGGTGGTCTGGCGCTCGGCAGGGCTGGTCTGTGTGTTCCTGGCTTGGATTCTGTTCCGCAACCGGTCGCGACGCCTGGGCGGAGATTCACAAAAACTGACGTCGCCGAAAGTCCGGCTTCGCCCGATCCTGCTCTCCAGCGCGGCCTCCATGCTCCTGCTCGGCCAACTCGGGTTGACCGCGGTTCGGCAGATCGATCGCCCCATGGACCCACTGGTCTACCAGGCCGGGCCCGACTTCCTTCACCATATGCGGCAATGGGGACCAAATCGTCCCAAGGTATTGCTGATCGACCAAAATCCAGCGAGCAGCGGCTGGCTCCGAGCCCGCTACATCCGCATCCAACCAACGTTGGTACCCGCGTTCGATCTCAGTCCCTACAGCCGCTTCACCATGTCGGACGTCGCCACGCCCGCCTATTTCCGCGAGCAGGAGGCGCTGCTTTCCCTGTTTCTCGAGCAGGACGTCCTGTGGGTGATCTCCACGGATCGGCACATCGATCGCGTCCTCGGCCAACTCGCCTCGTTTCCGAATCCCCCGCGTGTGTACTACGACCCCTACCTCTACCACGCCAAACGCAACCCACCCACCACGCCGACCTCATCCATCAAACAGGAAAGGCGGGCCCGGTCGAACCAGAACCCGCCTTTTTAAACGACGTGACATTCAATCAGTGCGTTACTTGATTTCGAGCAACTCGATTTCGAAGATCAGCAGGCTGTTGGGCGGAATGTTGGGGGTACCGCGCGATCCGTAGCCCAGGTCGGCAGGGATGAACACTTCCCATTTGGAACCGGCGGGCATTTCGACCAGGGCTTTCTGCCAGCCCTGAATCACGCCACGGAGACCGAACTCGGCCGGCTGGTTGCGCTTGTAGCTGCTGTCGAATTCGGTGCCGTCCATCAAGCTGCCCTTGTAGTGCACCTTCACGCGACTGTCCAAGGTGGGTTTGGCACCGTCGCCCTCTTTGATGACGCGGAACTGAATGCCGGACTCGAGCGTCTGAACACCGCTCTTCTTCTGGTTCTCGGCAAGGAACTTCTCGGCCTTTTCCTTGTTCTCGGTCATCTCGCGCTCGCGTCGAATGCGGGCCTTTTCCATCGCGTATTGACGCAGTTGGGTCATCAGCTTTTGCGTGGTTTCCTGGTCCAGTTTGTTCTTCGAGGCCAGACCGTCCTTGAAGCCCACGATGAACTCATCCAAATCGATTTCGATCGAGTCACGGCTCAGGCCTTCGCCATATTGCTGACCCAGGAGATAACTCGTTTGTTTTAAATCAGGAGCGGGCGTCTCGGCTTTCTTCGCGGGATTCTGGGCGTCAGCGCCACCCTGGAACAAGAACACCGTGAGCAGCACGGTGGTGAACGTATGCATCATGTTTTCCTTCCTTACGCTAGTTCGTGCCCATCCAGAAACGGGCGACCGCTTTCAACCGAAGCAGTCCGGTCGATTGGGCACGCGATCAAGACGTCTGGTGCCGTGCCGCATTTGGGAACGAGACCTTTTAGCCTAAAGTGTGCGATTCGGGTGGATGGTATCGTGCAAGATGTTGGAGCAAAACGTGTTGGGGCGAGCGGAGGCGTACTTGGAAAGTACGTCGAGCATCGCCACGATACGTTGCAGCCCAACAGGTTGTGCGAGAGCGCCGCTAAGAATCGCTCAATTTAGGTTTAGATCTGGCGTTCCATAAAAACTGTCCTTTCTGGATGAAGACTGGTTCGTGACCCTCGCCACGAATGCCGGCAAGCCACGGGTTTGTGGTCTCGGAAGGGAATTCTATCACCCGGGCCGTGGCGACCCGCAACAAAAGCGACATAATAGAAAATGCGGTGGGGTGAATCACGATCTTCCAACCCCATTTTTGACGGCGGCGCCCATGTTCTTCGAACGCCGAGAACACCCACCCAAAACCGAACCAACAACCCCAATACTCAAAACAACTTACATTCAGCCATGCAACACCTGGCAGAACGCGTTTCGAGAGGCCGTCACGATCGCGGATTCCATGCCAATATCGCCAAAAGCCCCGAATCAAATCACAGCACCGCGCTTGCACATCGGCTCGATGAAGGTAAAATCAGGATTTATTCTGGAACAAGCGCTACCCGCGGGGAGGCAAACATGAACCAGCCCGCAGTCAATTCAACCCAGGATCCAAAGCTCGAACAGGTCATGCAGAGCCGTGTACTCGACCCGAACGATTACTTCGAAAGTGTCGTCGGACCGGTGCTGCACATCATCGGGCAATTCATGGGTAAATCTCGGGTGGCGCTTTCGCTACCCGATCCCGATACTGGCGAACTGGTGATGCAGACCGTGTACGGTCTCACCGTCGAACAGCAGAAACGGGGTCGCTACAAGATAGGCGAGGGCATTACCGGCAAGGTGTTTCAAACCGGTGAAGCGGTACGAATTCTCAACGTCCGGGACGAACCGGAGTTTTTGGACCGGGTCATGGGCCACGGTCTCGAACCCGTCGAGAACAAGGCCTTCATCTGCGTGCCCATCAAGATGGAAAAGCAAGTGATCGGAACCCTGAGCGCCGTCTGCGACATTCCCGACAGCAAGACGCTCGAGGAAGACGAGCGCCTGCTGTCGATCATCGCATCGTTGGTCGTTCAGGCCGTCAAGTTGCGGGATCGCGCCCTGGAAGACCGCAAACACCTGATCGAAGAAAACCTACGCCTCACCGAGCAGCTCAGGGACCGCTACCGTCCCGCCAATTTGATCGGGACCTCCAAGGTCATGAGCGAGGTCTACCAGCAAATCCGTCAGGTCTCCCAAAGTGAGGCGACGGTCATGTTGCTGGGTGAGAGCGGCGTCGGCAAGGAGCTGGTCGCCCACGCGATCCACTACGAAAGCAATCGCGCCAACGGTCCGTTCATCAAGGTCAACTGCGCGGCTTTGCCCGAATCGGTACTCGAGAGCGAACTGTTCGGCCACGAGCGCGGTGCCTTCACCGGCGCCATCAAAACGCGCAAGGGCCGGTTCGAGCAAGCCCATGGCGGCACCTTGTTTCTCGACGAAATCGGCGATTTCTCACCGGCGATCCAAGTCACCCTGCTGCGCATTCTGCAGGAGAAGGAACTGGAACGGGTCGGCGGCGACCGGACCATCAAGGTGGACGTGCGCATCATCGCGGCCACCAACCGCGACCTGGAATCGCTGATGGAGCAGGGCAAGTTCCGCCAGGATCTCTACTACCGGCTGAACGTGTTCCCAATCCACATTCCGCCGCTGCGCGAGCGCAAGACCGACATCCCTCTGCTGTGCGACCACTTCATCGAGAAGTACAACAAGATCAACGGCAAGAATATCCAACGCCTTTCCTCTTCGGCGATCGACATGCTGATGAGCTACCACTGGCCAGGCAACGTGCGTGAATTGGAGAACTGTATGGAACGCGCGGTGCTGCTGAGCCAGAACGACGTGATTCGCACCATCGACCTGCCGCCCACGCTGCAGACCGCCGATGCGACCCACACCAAGACGGAAGGCACCCTGGAAACGGCACTCCAGCGCATGGAACGCGAGCTGATCATGGATGCGTTGATTTCCACCCACGGCAACATGGCCAAGGCCGCCAAGATCCTGGGTCTCACCGAGCGCAAGATGGGATTGCGCGTCAAACGCTACAACATCAATCCCAAAAACATCCGCGCCAAGGGCTATCACACGAAAATGTAGGCACGGCCGATCGGGGCCAACACCCCCGGTCGGCGGAATCCTACTTTTTGGTAGGACCACGCCGGGTGATCCCACTTCGAGACCACATTCACTCTGTTTTTTGCCGCATCATGGCGAATCCCTTCGACGCATAGACACCTCGTTCGTTCGGATGAGTTTCGGCCGCTTCGACGAACGTGCGGTGGGCCCCTCATTTGTTCACTCACTGGGCAAATGCCCCGAAATACGCCGGTTTCAGGCCCAGAAACGGCCATTCCCAAGGGGTTTCCGTGCCGCTCGGCAAGACCGATGCGCCTTCCAGCCAAGCGGGCCGAAGGGGTCCGTCAGGGTACCGTGCCCTAGAAATCCTACGTTTCGGTAGGATTTCTAGGCCGCACCTACACATCCGTAGGAAATTGACCCCGGTGTCAGAACCAGGAACCCCATTCTATTGACGCTCTGCGTCATGGGTCACGGGGTGTAAACCTTTGGTAAACCCCGCTTTCAGGGACAGTAGGTGTCAACTGGACACGATGTGGCACAGTTTCTGCCTTATAGGGAAGCATCGGAAAAAGGCCTTTTTGATTACTCAAACTTTTAAGAGGACATGCCATGGTTCTGTTGAACAAGTGCCTCATCGCCATTTTGGTTTTCTTTTCATCTCCACTGATTTTCGCGCAAGATACTTCTGCCGTTTCAGACGAAATGTTTCGTATCAACAACACTTGGATGATGGTCGCCACCTTCCTCGTCTTTATCATGCACCTCGGCTTCGCCGGCCTGGAAAGTGGCTTCACCCGCGCTAAGAACGCGGTAAATATTTTATTCAAAAACGTTTCCATTCTATGTATTGGCATTTTGGCCTACGCCCTGGTCGGATTCAACCTGATGTATCCCGGCGACCAGTTCGCCGGATCCTTTTTTGGCTTTGCCGGATTTGGCATTGGGGCCGGTTCCGCCGGGCTCACCAGTGCCTACAACGAAGGGTATACCTACTACACCGACTTCCTGTTCCAGGCCATGTTCGCCGCAACCGCCGCCACGATCATTTCGGGTGCGGTCGCCGAACGCATCAAGATGGGTTCCTTCATGCTGTTCGCCACGCTCTACGTCGCGTTGGCCTATCCCATCGTGGGCATGTGGAAGTGGGGCGGCGGCTGGCTGCAGGAACTGGGTTTCCACGACTTCGCCGGATCGACCATCGTGCACGGTGTCGGTGGCTGGGGTGCCCTGGTCGCGGCCTGGATGCTCGGTCCCCGACTGGGTAAGTTCATCGACGGTAAACCGCGTCCCATCGCAGGGCACAGTCTACCGCTGGCATTTATCGGCGCCTTCCTGCTCTGGCTGGGTTGGTTCGGATTCAACGGGGGCTCGGTGCTCTCGGCCGATCCCGGCGCCGTCTCCCTCGTCCTGGTCACCACCAACCTCGCCGCCGCGGCCGGTGCGCTGGGCGCGCTGGTGGTCTCCTATCTGGCCTCCAAAACCTACGATCTGGGCATGGTGCTGAACGGCGTGCTGGGCGGACTGGTCGCCATCACCGCCGGTGCCGACGTGATCGGCCCCACCGGTTCGGTCATCGTGGGCCTGGCAGGCGGCGCCCTGGTCGTGCTTTCGATGCTGGCCATCGACCGCATGGGCATCGACGACCCGGTGGGCGCGGTTTCGGTCCACTTGGTCTGCGGCGTCTGGGGCACCCTGGCCGTGGGTATCTTCGGCAAGGCCGACCCCGCCGTCCTGGGCTACAGCCTCTCCTTCACCAATCAGCTCATCGGTGTGGCGGCCTGCGGCGTCTTCTGCGCCATCGTCTCCTTCGTCTTCCTCACCGCCGTCAAGATGATTGCCGGCCTGCGGGTTGACCAAGAAGAGGAACTGCACGGGCTGGATGCGGCCGAACACGGCATCGAGGCCTACAGCGGCCTGCCGTTTTCCGCACCGAACTAGGATCGAATCGGGCGCGCCACGCGCCAACGCTTGATACCTCCGGAGGCCGGGCCTAGAGGCCGACCCACCTCGAGCCCGGTCTCCACCCCTCCATCCATCGCTTCATCGCTCTTTGAAAACCGTCGCCAAGGTGATAGCCCTTCAGGCCATCGAGGCCGATCGGCGGCGGATCAGCACGGGGTTCACCCCCCGTCGCCACGCGGGCCCTGACGATCGCGACAGAGCCCGGCCCCAATTCCTGGCCTCCCGCCGCGTGACCGACCCTGACCCGGTCATGCGCATTTCGGTTGCCGCTCGGGGACCCCCATCCCCCCAACGCCCCGAGCGGCGCCTCCCCCCCTCTCGAGCTCCCGTCGAAATCAGACCGAACAGGTGGATTTCGGCCTCCGGCACCGAACGTCTCCGCAAGAGGCACCCGAGAAAGAAGATTCCATTTTCAATCCCATCACAAGGAAGCACTCCATTGATCCAGGTTGGCAATTCAAACGACAAGCCCCGGTACAACCGGTCACGGGTTAATCGGAACCCGGATCGAGACGTCCGGTGGCACCAGCGGCGACAGAGACGCGCCCCCACCGCGTCGTTCGCGCGCGGGACGGTTCGCCATCCGTCCGCCGTCGCAGGCCAACTCGGAAATTTGACCCCATGTATGTCAGGTGTGGCCCAAGCAATCACCATGGACATACTCCTTCCTTTTGCCGCCGATGTTCCGGTTCATCGGCGGCATTTTTTTCCTCGGGACCCAAAACCTCTCGGAACGAACGGCGCTCCCCAGACGAGGGCTCCATTCCCCCACCCCCCGCGGACCGCGACGGAACCACCCGTGACCGGACACGTCGGCGCACCGCACCAGACGGACATGCCCCTCGGGCATGCACCGAACACCATAGGAAGGAAGAGTCGCGATGACTGAACGCATTCATCATTTTTCCGACATGGCGGGCGGGGCTCAGCAACTCGATGCGAGCCACCCCAGCGTCCAGCGAAGCCAATCGGCCTCGCAACAACCCCAAACCCCCCAACCCACGCGCCCACCCTTCCGAATATGGGACGAGCCGTCCAGTGCCTGTGGCGTCGGTTTCGTCGTGAGCCGTCACGGCAAGGCGGACCGCGAGACCTTGAACCATACCCTGCGCGCGCTCAAAGCGGTCGAGCACCGCGGCGCCTGTGCCGCCGACCGCATCAGCGGCGACGGTGCCGGCATCATGACCGACATCCCCTTCGACCTGCTGGAACGCGAACCCGGCCAGGTGGCCGTGGCCATGATGTTCCTGCCCAAGGACCTCGACAAACGCTATTACATTCGGAGCCTGATCGAGAATACGTTCGGCTTCCTGGGCATGCGGATCAGCAGCTATCGCACGGTCCCGGTCAACGAAGAGGTTCTGGGCCCGATCGCGAAAGCCTCCATGCCGCACATCGAGCAGGCGATCATCGAGCGCCCGCGTTTCTGTCGCACGCGCCAATCGTTCGACCAACTGCTCTACCGCGCCAAACAACTGCTGCGCTCCAAGGCCTGGGGCGAGGGTCTCAAGGGCCATTATTTCTTCTGCTCCCTCTCGACCCAAACCATCGTGTACAAGGCGCTGACCCGGGCCGACGAGCTCTCGGAGCTCTATCTGGACCTGCAGCATCCGGACTACCGGACGCGCTTCGGGCTGTTCCACCGCCGGTTCAGCACCAATACCAGCAGCACCTGGGACAAGGCCCAGCCCTTTCGCGCGGTCGGCCACAACGGAGAAATCAACACCATCGCGGGCAACAGGTCCTGGAGCTTTTCACGCGAGATGTCGCTGGGCCTTCCCGAGGGCGAGTTGATCACGCATCGCGACATCAGCGATTCCGGCAGCCTCAACGAAATGGTCGAGGCCCTCAAGTTCCGTAGTTCCATCACGAAGATGGGTGAAATCCTGGCGATCATGATTCCGCCGGCGCGTGGCAGCAATTCGTTCTACAAATTTTGGAGCAGGGCCATGGAGCCCTGGGACGGCCCGGCCCTGGTGGCCTTCAGCGATGGCGAAACGGTCGGCGCCCGCCTGGACCGCAACGGTTTCCGCCCCTGCCGCTGGGCCATGACCAAAGATTATTTCTTCCTCGCTTCCGAAGCCGGTCCCTATCTCCTCGACGAGACCGAGATCGAGGCCAAGGGCTCCTTGGCGGCGGGCGGCAGCGTGTCGATCGACCTTCCGACGGGTGAGGTGGATTTCGACGACCCCGGCGATTCGACCGAGTACCGCAACGTGGCCTTCGACCCGCGCCTGGTGAAGCTGCGCGAAGTGGAAACGGCGATCGAACCGCTGCACTTGGACAAGATGAGCCTGTTCCGCTACACCCACGACGATCTGGACAAGATCCTGTATCCGATGATCCTCAACGGCAAGGAACCGATCAGCTCGATTGGCGACACCGCACGCCCGGCCATGTTCTCCGATCAGCCCCGTTCCTTTTTCGACTACTTCTATCAAAACTTCGCACAGGTCACCAACCCGCCACTGGACTACCTGCGCGAACGCAACGTGACCGACCTGACCACCTACCTGGGCAAGCGCCCCAACATCTTCGCACCCAAGGAACTGATTCCGCCGATGGAAGGCATCGAGCTGTCCAGCCCGATCCTGAGCCTCTCGCAAATGGCCTGGTTCGACAAGATCCAGCGCGACGAAGAGGAGGAAGCCGAGGCCTATCACCAGATCGACACCATCTTCGAGCGCGCCAGCGGTGCCGAAGGCATGATTCGTCGGCTGGACGAAATCGAACAGGAAGCCATCCTGGCCGCCAAGAACGGAGCGACGATCCTGATTCTGACCGACCGCCACACCGACTACACCCGTCCACCGATTCCCAGCCTGCTGGCCCTGCGGACCGTGGTCAACGCGCTCAACAAGCGCGGTCTGCGTTTGGCCGCATCGGTGCTGGTCCACAGCGGGGAAGTGCGCAACACCCACCACGTGGCCGCGCTGGTGGGCTTCGGCGCCGCGGCGATCTGTCCCTACCTGGCCCTCGAGATCGCGCGCTACGAGAACAACCCCAAGTTGAACCGGCTGGATCCCAAGACCAAGGAACGCCAGTTGATCATGGCCCTGGAGAACGGGCTGCTCAAGATCATGGCGAAAATGGGCATCTCGGTGGTGCGAAGCTACCAGAGTTCCAAGCTGTTCACGCCGCTGGGGCTCTCCAAGGAGCTGGTCACCGAATTTTTCCCGGGCCTCGCCAGCCCGCTCGGCGGCCTGGATCTGAGCCACATCGCCCACGACATTCTGGTACAAACCGAAGGCCTGCCCCGCGACGGCGCCCCGGCCAAACTGCCCCGCACCTACCAGTTCAAGGAGCACAACAAGGGCCTGGTGGGCGAGAAACACAGCATGACCAACACCCGTTCCAAAATCGTGCACGAACTGGTGCGCGAGAAAGGGCTGAATCTCGGCGACATGGCGCTCTACCAGGAGTACCTGAAGCTGGGTCATCGCGACGAACCGGTCAACCTGCGCCACCTGCTCGAGCTGCGCCAAGCGGAGGAGCCCCTTGCCAAGGACGAGGTGGCCGACGCCTCGCACATCCTAAAAACCTTCGGGTCCGGGGCGATGTCGTTCGGTGCCATCAGTGCCGAATCCCAACGCGACATCTTCATCGCCATGGAGCGCATCGGCGGTCGCAGCAACAGCGGCGAGGGCGGGGAAAACCCCTACTACGAAAGCGACGGCGTCTCGGCGACCACCAAACAGATCGCTTCCGGGCGCTTCGGGGTGACGGCCCGCTACCTGGCCGGAGCCAAGGAATACCAGATCAAGATCGCCCAGGGCGCCAAGCCGGGCGAGGGTGGCCAGCTCATGGGCGTCAAGGTCACGGTCGACATCGCCCACGCGCGCCACACCAATCCCGGCGTCGACCTGATCTCGCCGCCACCGCTGCACGACATCTACAGCATCGAGGACCTGAAAGAGTTGATCTACCAGCTCAAGCAGTTCAATCCCCAGGCAAAGGTCGGGGTCAAGCTGGTCTCCGGCGCCCACGTGGGTACCATCGCCGTCGGCGTCGCCAAAGCCGGTGCGGACATCATCCACATCTCCGGCGGGGACGGCGGCACCGGCGCCGCCCCGATCAGCTCGATGAAACAAGCGGGCCTACCCTGGGAACTGGGCCTGGTGGAAGCGCACCGAGCCTTGGCGGAAAACAACTTGCGCGACCACGTCGTCCTGCGCACGGACGGTGGCCTGAGCACGGGACGCGACATCGTGTTGGCGGCCCTGCTGGGCGCGCAGGAGTTCGATTTCGGCAAGCTGTTGCTGGTCGCGGAAGGCTGCGTCATGGCGCGCATCTGCGAGAAGAACACCTGCCCCACCGGCATCGCGACCCACAACCCCAAGTTCAAGAAGAAGTACAAGGGCACGGCGGATCACGTCGTCACCATGCTGACCTATATCGCCGAACACGCGCGCGAGCTGCTGGCCTCCCTGGGTTTCAAGAGCCTGCAGGAAGCGGTCGGACGCACGGACAAGCTGGCGATCGACCCGCGCCACCAAGACCTGATCCAGGCGCGCGGGTTCGATTTGGACTACTTCCTGCGGGATCCCCTTCCCGTGCGCGAGCCGGGCGAGAACCTGTTCTTCGACGGTGTCAACCCGCTCAACGCCCGGATCGTCACCGAGTCCTGGGACGAAGGTCGCGACCTGCAGGAAACCCACCTGACCTACAACATCCAAAACACCGATCGCGGCGTCCTGGCCACGCTGGCCGGCAGCATGGCGCGCAAATCACACGAGCTGCACATGGCCGGCACGTCCAAAGGCGTGGTACACCACGAGCGGAGCCGTCCGTATCGCGACAAGTTCATGGTCTTCCGCGGCAGCGCCGGACAGGGTTTCGGCGCCTTCATGGTGGAGGGCCTCAACGTGACCCTGTGGGGCGAAGCCAACGATGCGGTGTGCAAGTCCATGAGTGGCGGACGCATGGTGATCCGTCCAAGCGCCCGCACGGCATTCCCTCCGGAGCAGAACGCCATCATCGGCAACTGCGCGTTGTACGGCGCCACCGGCGGCACCCTGTACATCCACGGGCGGGCCGGCGATCGCTTCGCCGTGCGCAACAGCGGCGCCCTGGCCGTGGCCGAGGGTGCGGGATTACACGCCTGCGAGTACATGACTTCCGGCGTTGTCATTCTCCTGGGCCCGACCGGTAACAACGTGGGCGCGGGCATGACCGGCGGAACCCTGTTCCTGTACGGCCAGCAGAACCGCGAGATCAACCGCGAGTACCTCACCGAGGCGGCCCTGGACAGCAACGACGAAGCCCTGCTCCGCCAGAGCCTCAGCGGCTATCACACCGAAACGCAAAGTACCGTGGCCTCGGATATCCTGAAGCATTGGGAAACGCACCGCTATCGTTTCACCAAATACCTGCCGGTCGGCATGGTCGAAGCCCGCGAGTTTCCTCGTGCGGTGGAGGGATGATGCGCGGCTGATCAGCGTCGGGGTTCGGTGCAGGCCGGGCCCCATCTCCTTGGAGGATGCCGTGAACGAGTTTTGAGCACAGCCAGCTTGACCTGTCGGGGATGGTCGCGTGCGGCTCCATAAACAGGTCGACACAATGAAGTCGACCACGCGATACGCCATACCCGGCCGTAGCCAAGATGTTCGAAGTCCCCGTCTGAAGAGAGAGGCGTCGTGGCAGTAGGTTGGGCAGGGGCGGTAAACCCGCTGGGCCGACATGTCGAAGCAACCCAAGCAACAGCAATCAATTGCGCCAAAGAGCGAAGCCGCTCAATTCCCTCACGACCCCCATCGAAAGCCTTAAGGTCCAAGGTTCCCGCATCGTGAGAGCGACGTAAGGCCTGTAGGTTGAGCAGCTTGCTCAACCAATCGAAGCAACTCGTGTAACGACAATCAATTGAGCCAAAGAGCGGAGCACGAAATCTCCCTCGCGCCCCCGATTCGAAGTCGCCAAGTTCAAAGCCCCCGCATCGCGAGAGGGGCATAAGGCCAGTAGGTTGAGCAGCTTGAGGCTGTGTGAAAACGTCGAAAATGGACTGAATTCGGTTTGGCTGCATTGGGTAAGTCCTCTAAATTCAATTCGATTATCCAAAAAACAATATACGCGAGCCATGTTTTCACACGCTCTCAGCTTGCTCAACCAATCGAAGTGACGCCGGTCTCGATGGGTCGTTGAGTTCGAAGAGCGAAGCACGAGACCTCCTTGATACGCCAAACTCGAAGCAAGGCAACTGGGGAATGCCCGCCTCGAAAGAGAGTCGCCGCGCCAGGTAAGTCCATCAGGGGCGTTAAGCCCGTCGGTTGGATTCGCCGATGTCACGCAAACCCGGTGATTTCGAATGTTTTGAGAGGCACATACTACCGCGACGGCGTCGCTCTTCGAAAAGAGTGTCGATGCGTACCTTGGTCACTTCGAAGTGTCGGCCCAGCGGGCCAGCCTACAGGCCCAACGAATCTCTCCGCACGCTGGCTCCTTGTACGCTCGCTCTTCGATGAACGGGGATGAGTGGACCTCGACGCTCCGCTCTTTGGCTTGCGGTCATGTCGTATGCATAACGACTTCGAAGCGTCGGCCCAGCGGGCCAGCCTACTGCAATGGCTAGTCTCTCGGCGATACTGGAACTCCTGAATGACTAACTTCGATTGGTGGAGCAAGCTGCTCCACCTACAGGCTTTACAACACTCTTTCGGATCCGGGAACTCTCTGTTTGAGCTACTTCGAAGTGTCGGCCCAGCGGGCCAACCTACTGCAATGGCTAGTCTCTCGGGGATACTGGAACTCCGAGATGACTAACTTCGATTGGTGGAGCAGGCTGCTCCACCTACAGGCCTGGTTCCTCTCTAGGATCACGGGCTCTGCCAGCAATGGCCCTTCGACGAACGAGAATCGTTCGGCATCTCGATTTGATCATATATATAAAGGTAAGGGAACGAGAAGGCCGCGAGGGATTGGGGACGGTCCTTCCCTGGTCGAACAACCTACCTCTTAACCGCAGGTTGCCTTTCGCTTGCGCGATGCCGCAAGCACTTTTTCCAATTCAGGGCGGGGTCGTGAGGCAACCAACATGCCGAGCACGCTGTTGCGATAGCCGATCAAATCGGATTCGGATTCGATTCGGGCGGCCTGATTGACGGTTGTTTCCGGTCCTTTCTTTTGATTGTCCCGAGAATCACAGGAGCCTTGCATAGAACTAACCTCTTTACAAATACCACTACGATCGTTTCACAGACATTCATATCAGTAAGGTCACGAGGCTTTGAGATACAGTCTACCAGCCAAAAGAATCGACTTTTACACATTTTTGAAGTTATAGAGTCTTTTTCCTTACCTGGAAATTCTCTCACCGTCGCCGCAGTGTGTCAATCGTCACAAAACCCATCGGCTCATGGGAAAATTCCTTGGGCGCCAAGCCCTATAAGGCCTGCCCACAAAGAAAAAGCACTATATCGCATGTCCCGTTTACAGAGAAGGCAGCGAAATGTGATCAAGCATCGATTTTTGACGCGTATCACAAAAGCACTTCATCGGTACAGGAGCATCGTATCTTCGAAATTAGGAGAAACGATGAAGAAGGAGCTAGTTTCAAATAAGATCTCGGAAATGGAATCGGACACGCGGCCCCATTACTTGAAGAATCCCTCTTCAAACGCCGTCATGGCGATGTCGATCACCCCGAGCCACGACCATTGCGGGCCTTTTCCCACCATTCCCGGATTCCGGCTTGCCCGCGCCACCATTTCGCGGTAAGGTTCTGCCCGTTTTGAGGCAGCCTCTCCTGCCTCCGCCCCGCTCCTCCAGGAGCCGCGAAAGTCGGCCCAAAGGGCCAGGTTTCGCTAAAATGGGCTATTCAGGATTCACCCCCACCACGGCGTCGGCGTTTGCCGGATCGATCCATCCTCGGACATCGATTTCCGCGCAGGGTCGGCCCCTCGTCGGAACCTCCCCTTATGTTCGGATTCACCAAACGCCGCTCCTTCCCGCTCGTGCTCCAGCGGGACCTCACCGAATGCGGCTCGGCCTGTCTCTCCATGATCTTCAAGTACCATGGCTTGAAGAACATTCAGCAGCCCCTGCGGGAAATGACCGCGGTCGGCGCCAGCGGCACCACGCTCTATCACCTGAGTGAGGTCGCGGAACGATTCGGTTTCGAGGCCGACGGCTACCACCTGCAGCATTTCGAATTGCTGCGCGAGATTCCGCTGCCGTGTATCGCCCACTACGAGGGCAACCATTTCGTGGTGATCTACCGCGTCAAGGAAGACCACATCCGCATCGCGGATCCGGCGTTCGGCAAACAGACCCTGACCAAAAAGGAATACTACGAGAAGTGCAACGGCGTGGTGTTGACGCTCAAGCCGCGACCGGACCTCTTTCAGGACGCGGATGTCCAGGAGATCCTGCAACGCACGCAAAAACGCTCGCGCAGTGTCTTCCGCCACTTCTACTGGGATACGCTCAAACCCTTTCGCGGCGTCATCCTGGCGGTGCTGATCACCAGTTTCGTGCTCCAGATGCTGGGTCTGGTGCTGCCGTTCTTCACCCAAACCATCCTCGACCAGGTGCTGGTCCACCAGAACCGCAAGCTGCTGTTCGCCATCCTGGCCGGGCTGGTGGCCGTGTTCACCCTGCGCGTCGGCCTGAGTTACATCCAGAACCTGCTGCTGGCCCAGTTCAAGGTCCAGTTCGAACTCAATTTTTTCAGCAAGTTCTTTTACCACTTCATTCGGCTGAAGATCTCCTACTTCGACGCCCACAAGCGCGAGGACTTCATCAATCGCTTCCACGAGAACCTCAAGATCCGCGGCCTTTTCTCGGCTTCGGTGCTGCAATCGTTCGTGGACTTCCTGTTCTCGATCAACTTCCTGATCGCGCTGTATCTCTACAACACCACCCTGGCCATGCTCGCCTCGCTCATCATCGCGCTCTATCTGGCCGTGACCTTGGTCTACACCCCCATCCTGCGACGTCTCGAGGACAAGATCTTCCACGAGAACCTCAAGAGCATGGGCGGTTTCTTGGATACGCTACTGGGTATCCAGACGGTCAAGCTGATGAGCCTGGAGCGCATCAAGTTCTGGAAGTGGCGCAGCCAATACCGGCGCACGCTCAACAAGGTCCTGGCCTCCGAGCGAACCTATCTGAAGATGAACGCCATGTTGACCAGCCTCAACCTGTTCGGTCGTCTCACGATCTACTGGTACGGCGCCTACCTGGCCTTCGACGGCCACATCACCATCGGTCAGTACGTCGCGTTCATCACCATTTTCGGCATGATCATGATCTCCCTGGACAGCGTCTCCTCCCTCTGGTTCATGGTCACGGAAGCTTCGGTCACCTTCACCAAGCTGAACGACGTGTTGCTGGAAGAAGGCGAACGGGCCGATCTGCTGGTGCAACACAAACAGGTGGTCAAGCCCGATATCGAGCTACACAACCTGACGTTCCGTTACATGCCCGGCGAACCGGAGGCGGTGCTCAGCGATCTCAGCCTGCGCATTCCCTACGGCGAGCGGGTGGGCATCGTCGGTCGCAACGGATCGGGCAAATCGACGCTCCTGAAGCTGTTGGTCAAGATGTATTCGGAATACGAGGGCAGCATCATGGTCAACGGCGTCGAATTGCGCGACATCCACCCGGGCGTGTTGCGCCGCGCCATCTGCATGATCCCCCAGGACCAGTATTTCTTCTCGGGAACCATCAAGGAGAACATCCTCTACGGCAACCCCGATGCAAGCATGGAAGAAGTCATCGAGGCCGCCAAACTGGCCGACATCCACGAGTTCATCAGCCAACTGTACCTGGGGTACAACCACATGATCGGCGAATCGGGCTCCAACCTCTCGGGCGGACAACGACTCAAGATCGGATTCGCCCGCCTGTTCCTGCAGAACCCCGACGTCATTTTTCTGGACGAGGCCAGCAGCTTCCTGGACGTGACCTCCGAGGCGACGATCATGGCCAACCTCACCAAACACTTCCGCGGTCGAACCATCCTCACGATCGCCCACCGCCTGAACACCTTGAAAAACATGGACCGCATCCTGGTTCTGGACAAGGGCCAACTGATCGAGCAGGGCTCTCACCACGCGCTGATCGACCATCGCGGCCTCTATTACGATTTCATCAAGACCTACGTCGACTTCTAATCGGCGAACGACCTCGAGCGAAGGAACCTTCCCGCCGTCACGTTCGCCGCAAAACGCCGGTGCTACAATGATCAAAACCCAACGCGAAACCGCGCCAGCCCCGGTCGGGAGCACACCATGAGCGAACCCGAACACGGTCAGGTCGAGGAGCCCACTCCCAACGACGACATGGACGGCCTGGCCCCGCACCAATACCAGAGCCTCTACGAGGAAGAAGACATTCCGCTGCTGGACCTGCGCGCCAACCTGCACCGCTTCGTGCCTTCCATCGCCCTGTTCTTTCTCTTTTTCCTGGTCATCACCGGGTTCCTCGTCCGCATTCCCCGCGAATTGCGCTACACGACCGTGCTGAAGAGCGCCACGCCCGAGACCATCTACCGTTTTCCGGATCCGGTCTACCTCGAGGAGACCATGGTCCGACCCGGCCAACAGGTGGACGGGGGCGCGCCGCTGATTCGCCTCAGCTCCCCGGAAATCGCCACCCTGATCGCGGCTTACCGCCGCGCCGAACGGGATCTCGACCTCTTCCTGCGCGAGAAGGTTCACGACTACGAGATTCGCCAGGACCTGCTGCATCTGGACATCCGCGACCTGGAAACGGCCATCGAACGGCTGGAACTGCAACGCGCCCAGGACCGCCTGGCCAGTGGCGAACGGCTGCGCAAACTACAGGACCAGTCTCGCCTGGCGAAATCCCGAGCCGAGGCCCGCGCCCAACTCGACAAGGACGCCCTGATCGCCAAGGAAGACTACCTGGATGCCGCGACCCGCGTGCGCACCACCGCGGCCGACCTGGCCCAGGCCAAGCTGGAAAGCCAACGCGATTGGCACCTCCAGGGCCTCGACCTGCGCGCGCTACAAGTTCGTCTGGACCGGACGCGCACCCAACTCGACCTGCTCTGCCAGGATCGAGAAATCAAACGACGCGAGCTCACCCAGACGCTCGAAAACGCCGAAGAAAACCTGCGCCTGCACTACGGACCCACCCGAATATCCGACGGTACGCTCGTCCTGCTCGCCCCCCAGGCCAGCACCGTCAGCTTCGTCTTCGACGGCCAACGCGAAGTGGGCGAGGGACTTATCGCACTGAAACTGCTAAAAAACTCGGCAGATTTGTATGCTTATGCTAAGATCCCACCGCATGACATCGGGCATGTCCGGCCTGGCATGAACCTGATTGTCAAAGTCGACACCTTTCCCCACTATCGATGGGGTTTTGTGAAGGGGACCATTCAGCACCTGAGCTTGGCACCCGACGAAACCGGTGCCTTCCCATTCGAAGTCAGGCTAACGGATCACGGCAAACTCGCTGAGTTGCTCAAGATCGGTATGACTGGCGAGTTGGTGATTCAAGTGGACAATCGCCACTTTTGGGGGCTTGTTTTCGAGGGTCTGCATCAAGAAAGCGATCGATTACTGCGCTAAAAACACAACAGGCGAAAAATCGAACGACACCTATGGAAGCCCAGAACTCAAAACACGGTTTCTTAGGTTAGATACACTTTTTTCCTAATTTTATTTTAAATACTGACCCCGATCACATAATCTTCAAACACCACACCGCAATTTCTCATAATAAACCCATTGAAAAACATTTTTTAATCTGGCATAATCGCCCTTGCTTTAGGTTGCACAATGCAACCGGATTTGCCCTAGATTGATTCCTAATATATTGAAGGCTCCCTTCAGGGTTCTGCTTCAATACACTTTTGGTGATTCATTACTCATTCAAAGCCACAAGGAGACCATGCAATGAGCATCAACCCGAGCGCAACCGCGCAACCCAAACTGATCAAACTTTCCAAGTCCGATCTTCGCTTCATCGCCGGCGGCAACGGTACCGCGAATACCAACGACGATCCGAACGACGAAGCGAGCAAAAAGAAAGTGAAGGTCAAGTAAGACGGTCCTCGAGCCCTTCTATCGGCCTGGTTCCCGCTGGAAAACTAGGAAGTGGGCCACTTGACGTAAGGGAATATTAGGGAGCAACGGCATTCAGCCACGAAGAGGTTCTTCCCCATAGGTTTACACCGGAGGCAGCGCGCGTCACGGCGTAGGAAAGCGAAACCCGCTCGAATTCGACCATTAAAAAATTAGTGCCACGCTGTTTTTTACATTACTTAATAAGCCGGTTTCACGGGAATATCACATACGATGTTCACTATCGCTAAGGCGGTGCCCAAGGCACCGCCTTTTTTTCGTGCCATCCCCATTAAGAAAACAAGCGTTCGGGTTTATGACATATTAATGCTACATTAATATGATTCTAGAACGCGAATTTCTGGTCCTGATAGCCGGCCCCGCCTTCGTCCCGCGCCCTGTCTCGGGTATTTCGCGCGATCGGCACATCGACCCGTCCGCACATGGGCCCTATGGTTTCTTCAACGAACGCATCGGAAGGACGCATGACCGAACACAGCATTTCCAGTGAGCTTCCCGCTCTCTACCGCGCCTTTCTCCCGGAGATCTTTACGGACCCGATCCCGCGCGAGTCGCTGGCCACCTGTGACAACTGCGCCATGTGTGTCGCCGCCGACGGTTCGACGCCGCGATCCGCCAGGTATTTTCTGCCGAATCTCAAATGCTGCACCTTTTTTCCGGATCTGCCCAACTACCTGGTGGGTGCGCTGTTGGCCGACGGTGATCCGGCGCTGGAAGAAGGTCGCGACCGCGTGCGTGAACGCATTCGATCGCGGGTGGGCGTCACACCGTTCGGGGTGTTGCCGCCCAAGAGTTACCACCTCATCTACAATCACGCCGACAACAAGGCCTTCGGGCGGGCCAGCAGCCTGCTCTGTCCCTATTACCATCGAACCCACAACAACTGCACCATCTGGAAGTACCGCAACGCGGTGTGTTCCACCTTCTTCTGCAAGTTCGTGGCGGGCAGCGACGGCAAGAAGCTGTGGAAGGAAGTGAAAGGCTACCTGAGCGAGGCCCAGGCGGTGCTGTCGGCCTACGCCCTCCACCGCCAGGGATACGATGCCGAGCGACTGGCCGAGAATCCTCTGGCCGACCACGAAGAAAAACCCCGTTTGAGCCTTTTCGATCTGGAGGAGACCGCGGACGAGGTGGCCTACGCCAAGACCTGGGGTACTTGGGCGAACCGCGAGGAGCAGCTCTACCTGGCCTGTTTCGAGGAGGTTCGCAAGCTGACCCCGGACCGCTTTCAAAACCTGATGGGGTTCCGCGGCCAGCTCGGTCGGGAAACCCTGGAGGCCAGGCGCCGCCAAGTCATCGAGCCCGAGCTACCGACACGGTTGTGTCGTCGCGGGGCCATCGACAGCAAGCCTTTGGACGGCGATCGAATCCTCATCGACAGCATCAACGGCTTCATCGCCATGCCTCGCCTGGTCATGGATGTTTTGGACCTGTTCGACGGCGTCCGCAGTACGGAAGAGGTGGTCAGCCTGGCCGAAACCCAACTGGGCATCGAACTGGATCACGCCCTCGTCGTGACGCTGTACCAGAACGGCCTGCTGCAGGCTGACGGCTGACGGTGCCGCCGGTGCCTATGGACCGGCGACACCGCGCGAATCATCTTCCGATCCACTCGACCCGAATCGAACTGGCCTCGTTGAGGCCGATGTGGTTGTTGCGCAGGTTGCGATCGTTGCTCTCGAAGACCTCGCTCTTGCCGCGGAAGTTACTGTGCTTGAACAGCGTCACCCGGTAGCCGCGCGGCACCTTGATCGAGCTGAGCTTGTCGTTTCCGAACACGTGTTTGGAGAGATCCTCCACGTCGCCGTGAACGATCGCCTCGAACCCCTGGAAATTCGGCTTCGAAAACAGGATCACCCCGGTTGCGGCGGGGGGAGGACCCGGTCGGTCGACGACGGCGCCAACGCGGACACCGCCCAGGCGCTCGACCCTGACCGAGGATACCCGGTCGTTGCCGACACGGCTGCCGCTGAGATCTTCGTCACTGTGGGAGAGAGTCAGCGGTCGGCCGCCATAGTTGACGTGGGGATAGAGGAGAACGCGAAATCCGCGCGGAACGCGGACCGAGCTGAGTTGGTCGTTGCCGACTTCGGTGGCACGCAAATCGGGGATGTCGTCATAGGCAATGGTGCGTTTGCCGCGGAATCGGCTGTGTTCGAACAGTTCCACACCGTCGGCGACTTCTTCGATCGGCTCCGGATAGACCTCGTCCTCGTGCAGGATGCGTATGGAGGAAGCCCGATCGAGACCGACGACGTTGTCGCGCAAGTTGGGATCGCTGGCGTGAAATTCCTCACTGCGGCCACGATAGTGGCTGTGCTCGTAGAGCACGACCACGTGGCCAGGGGGAACGCGCAACGAGCGCAGGCGATCGTTGCCGATGGTGTTGTCGGTCAGATCGGGGTCGTCGAACGACAAGACTTCCCGCCGTCCCGAATAACCGGTGTCGTCGAACAGGACGACCTTGTCGAAACGATCGCGGACCGGCTTGCGGCCGGTATCGATGTGGAAGGAGGACATTTTCTTGTTGCCCACCGAGGTGCGCACCAGATTGGCGACGTCGTCGTAGAGGACCACCGATTTTCCACCGTAGTCCTTGTCCCGATAGATCGTGACGGTCATCCCGCGCGGAATGCGAACGCTGGAGACCGAATCGTTGCCCAAAAAGGTGTCGCGCATGTTGGTGCGGCCCTCGTAGAACCGCTCGCTCTTGCCGCGGAAGTTGGGCAGGGTGTAGAAAATGACGGGCGGGGGCCGGCCATCGACGCGCTCGACGCGAACGGAAGAAGCCCGATCGTTGCCCAGGCCGGTGCGGCCGAGGTCCCGTTCATCCTCGTAGAGCACCACGAACTTCCCGCGATAGCCGCTGTCCGCGTAGAGCGTCACCTTGAAACCCGGCGGCACGCGGATCGAGCTGACGCGGTCGTTACCGACCACGCTGCCCTTCAAATTATTGCGATCTTCGTTGACGATCTCGCTTCTGCCCCGAAAATCGGCGTGTTCAAAAAGCACCACATTGCCCGCCGCCCAGAGCGGCAGGCCCGAAAAAAACAAGATACACCAGAAAAGCCGGCCTGAAAAAGCCCGCCCGTGCGGGCCTTTGGTGAAATCGCATGGGCCGGTTGTAACGTTGCACGATGCCATGGTGATCCTCCTGAATGTTGATATCGAATCGATCGACGACCTCGAGCCCGATAGGAACTCTGAAAGTGAAAGGTGAGTGCAGGGGTTCGGCGGGAAAGGGGTTGGGGACGAGAAGAAGGTGAACGCCCCAAACGTGAGTCGGAATCACGTCGGCACTTACGGCCTATTACGGGGCGACGGGCAAGTTCCCGGCCAATCAAGACGAAAAGGTGTCGATGGCGTCGATGACCTCGGCGATCGGAAAGCTCTCGGAAAGCGCGATCACCTCGGCAGTCTTACCGATCAGGCCGCCTGGCCGGGCGATGCGGGCTCCGATTTGGGCAACCAGTTTATCCTGCATGCGCACGACCGAATCGCGGTGATTCGGGGACAGGGCGTCCAACAATTGGGCCACATGCCAGGCCATGGCACGCGCCTCCCGCATGCTGAAATCGATCATGACCTCGTCGCTGCGACCACCTACGCGATCCAATACATCGAGCAACGGCGAGGCCTTGCCCAATACGGATTGCAACGCGCCGACCGTGCCTTCCAGGATGTCGTTGAGGGCGCCGAAGTCGCCCTGAAACGCTTCCACCGCGGCGCCGGAGAACACGTCGGCGACCGTCACGCCCAGGTCCAGGTTGATATGTGCGTTCATGCCCAACAGTAGATGTTGGAGAATCGTGGATTTGGGCGCGTCGTCGCCCGCCGCGGCGAAGGCCACCCGCCAGCTCCGGGCCATCGGTTCCCGCTGACGCCAGGACGCGTAGGCCTCGAGGAAGCGGCCGGTGACGGCGGCGGCGAACCGGTCCATGCGCGGTCCGTCCTCGAAGGAGCCCGAGACGATGCCTTCCTGGATCTTGAGAGTCACTTGACGATAGGTTGCGGCAAAATAGCCGAGCGGGCTCGCCGTTTCCTTGGTGTGCAAGACGATTTTCTCCAATTGTTCGAGCACTTCGGCGACGTTCCGGGCTCGCATGACCATGCCTCCTGGCATCGTTGCCGGCGAGGGCCGATCGTTCATCACACACGATCATCGCGGTGCGCGACACGATTCGGATCCGGCTTCGATGAATGACGAGATCTCGTTTCATCCTAGCGCCGAAGCGCACGCCGTCCAACCGCTTTTTGAAGCTGTCCGCCCCGACTCCCAACCCCTCGGCGAGCCGGCTTGACAGGGCACCCCGTCGGGGCTAGAGTCGGCTTAACCCATGTGGAAACCCCGATCTCAGTTTTCGCGCCCGTTCGGGTTCCGGTCAGGCCCGGCAGCCCGCGATGATCTCTCGTTCGCGACCTCGTCTTCCCACGGCTCGGGGCCGGTTCCCGCCCCTACCATCGATGCCGTATTCGGAGGTCGCACCCGGAGGTGGATTCCCTTGGGATTCCACCGCGTTCATCGTGGATCATCGAGACCGAAGCGGCCGCTATCCATGTCGTCGAGCATCGAGGTTTCCCGATTTTCCTAGAGGAGTCGAACATGAAAACTCGCGCAGCGGTGGCCTGGGAGGCCAACAAACCGCTAGAAATTGAAGAAATCGAATTGGAAGGTCCCAAATCCGGCGAGGTGTTGCTGCGCATCGTGGCCACCGGCGTTTGTCACACGGATGCCTATACCCTTTCCGGCGCCGATCCCGAGGGCCTGTTTCCCTCGATTCTCGGTCACGAAGGCGGGGCCATCGTGGTGGAAGTGGGGCCGGACGTGACGTCGCTGAAACCCGGCGACCACGTGATCCCGCTCTACACGCCCGAGTGCCGCACCTGTTCGTTCTGCACTTCCGACAAGACCAACCTGTGCCAGGCGATTCGGGCCACCCAGGGACGCGGCCTGATGCCCGACAGCACTTCCCGCTTCAGCAAAAAAGGCAAACCCATCTACCATTTCATGGGTACCTCCACCTTTTCCGAGTACACGGTCCTGCCTGAAATCGCCGTGGCCAAGATCCGCAAGGACGCCCCGCTCGAAAAAGTCTGCCTCCTGGGCTGCGGCATCACCACCGGCATCGGCGCGGTGCTCAACACGGCGAAAGTCACGCCCGGTTCCACGGTCGCCGTGTTCGGTCTGGGCGGCGTCGGCCTGAGTGTCATTCAGGGCGCGGTGATGGCCAAGGCCGGCCGCATCATCGCCGTCGACATCAATCCCGACAAGTTCGAGTTCGCCAAACAGTTGGGCGCCACCGACTGCGTCAATCCCAAGGAATACGACCAACCGATCCAGAACGTGATCGTCGATCTCACCAAGGGCGGCGTCGACTACAGCTTCGAAGCGGTCGGCAACGTGAACCTGATGCGCGCCGCGCTCGAGTGCTGCCACAAGGGCTGGGGCGAGAGCACCATCATCGGGGTCGCCGGTGCGGGCCAGGAGATCGCCACCCGGCCGTTCCAGCTTGTCACCGGTCGCGTGTGGCGCGGCTCGGCGTTCGGGGGCGTCAAGGGCCGCAGCCAATTGCCCGGTTACGTGGATCGCTACATGGACGGCGAGATCAAGGTCGACGAGTTCGTCACCCACGTGATGGGCCTGGAAGACATCAACCACGCGTTCCATCTCATGCACGAAGGCGAAAGCATACGATCTGTCATCCAATTCTGACAATCGGATGGGACAGTTTCGTGCCCATCGAGAAACGCGCGTGGACGATCCATCGTTCACGCGCGTTTCTGTTTGTAGGGAATCGACCCGGTTCGGTCGTGGCTGCCGGCACCGTCCATGATCGCGGCGAACCGGCGGAAAGTCCCGCGAAGCTTGAATTGACGCGACATTCGAGGCCCGGGCCCACCTGGTTCGTTTCGCGCTCGCGCGGTGGCCGTGGGTTCTCGGATCGCGAAGGACGATCCCGAAGCCGAGGCGTAAGCCGCGCTGGGATGGTTTTTGCTAGCGATTGCGGCTAAGATTCATCAAAAATGATTGCGATTACAGGTTTTTCTTCATTTCGGCGACATCAAATTTCCAAAAATACCGCGCTTCACGATTGCCACAAGGATTTCAAGCCATGGCTTCATCCCGGCGCCCTTGCCGTTCACTTCCAAGCTTGCCCCTCATCCTGCTCTTTCTGCCGTGCCTCACGCTTTTAGAGGCCGGTCCCTCGCGAGCTCTTACCCCAGGTGTCCTTTTCTTTCAACAATCGGGTTCCGGCGGGTCCGGGTCCAGTCAGTCCTCCGGCGATCGACCCACCGGCAACCAGAGCGAGCCCGAACCTGATAAAAAGCCCGCCTCCTCGACGACCCAACCCTCGCGATCCGACACCGCGTCCGCCGCGGGTTCGGGCCGCGCCCTGACCCCCGAGGAGAAGCAGCGGATCATCGACGACCGTTTGCGGGAGTCGCTCCAGGAATTCGACGGGTTGTTGCTCAAAGAGAAGGAACTGCTTCAGGAGCAGCGTACCGGTGGCGCCTCGGCTTCGGCGACGGGCGGTGGTGGCGCCGCCGGTGGCAGCGGTTCGGGAAGTGCCGGTCAAGGCAGTTCCGGAGCATCCTCCGCCGGAGGCATGGAGGGCGGCCCGGAATCGAACTCCGAATCGGGTGATTCCGGCTCGGCCGGTGCGACCTCGGGGCAAGTGGCCGGCGGCGACGCGAATGGCCAGAGCGGCTCGGGTGGGCGCGGTAACGCCTCGCCGCGCGCCAACCCCGGAGACGATGGCGACCGCCAAAGCCGGGTTCCGCCGGATATCCCGAAATCGGGTGCTGGCGACGACATCGTTGCGCGCCAGATTCGCGAGGCGGCCATGAGCGAAGACGATCCCGAACTCCGCGAAAAGCTGTGGGACGAGTATCGTAAATACAAAGGAATCCGCGTACCCGACCGCAAAAAGCCCAAACCAAAAACCGGCGGAGACGCCAAAGAAACCTGACCGTAGATCAGGGAAACACACAGATTCGGACGTTTTACCAGTGAGGTCTCCATGGCTCCCCACTACCGGCACAGCTCCCACCATTCCAGATCGATCGAGCGTATGGGCCGTGGCTTCGCGACACCGTTCCCGGAACATCGAAGATCTCGGGACACAAAGCGTATTGCATGCGCACGAAAAGAGGTAGGTTCGGCGTGAACGCAACCCATCAGCCCAGATCCCCAGTCCCCCGCCCCTCGAAACCGAGGCGATCCCCCCTCGTGCTTCGCCGCTTTCTGGTCGTGTTTCTGGCCATGTGCGGCAGCCTGACGGCCGTGGAGCCGGAGCGGCTGCAACGCGCCCAGGCCGAGATCCCCGAATCGCGCCTGCTCAACGTGAACATCCACCTGTTCGATCCCGGCGTGCCACCGGAGGATCCGGGCGCCCTGGAGAAAAAGGGCGTGTTCGAAGAAGTACGCAAGGCCGAAGGCCGGTACATTCCGGTGCGGCTCATGGAAACCCTTCAGTCCACCGGGCTTTGGGGATCGGTACGAATCGTTCCGGATTCGGCGACCGGCGGCGAATTGAATGTGTCGGGCGTCATCCTGAAATCGAACGGTTTTCTGCTGAGCGTGCGTGTCCGGGTTCAGGACGCCACCGGCAAGCGCTGGTTCGAAAGGAAATACAAGGAGCGAGCCAACGCCTTGGCCTACCGCGACAAGGACGACGGCCTCGGCGAACGGCTGCCCTTCCAGAACCTGTACAACCGCATCGCCAACGATTTGCTCGAAACACGCCAGCGCCGCAAGGACCAAAAGCTGCAGAACGTCCGCGACATCGCCCAGTTGACCTTCGCCCGCGATTTCGTGCCCGATGCCTTCTCCGACTACCTGCATCAAAAGCGAAACGGTCGCTTGAAATTGAAGAAACTGCCCTCCGAGGACGACCCCATGATGTCCCGCGTCGACCTGGTCCGCGAACGCGACCTGATGTTCATCGACACCCTGACGGAACACTACGTCAACTTCCAGGCCCAAATGGGCGAGGCCTACCACAACTGGCGCAAATTCAGCTATGAAGAAGAAAAAGCGCTGCGCGATGCACGCCGAGCGGCGCGCACCCAGCAGATCCTAGGCGCCCTGTTGATCGTCGGCGGCATCCTGGCCGAAGGCGATAGCGATGCCGCCGCCGTCGGCCGCCAGGCCGCGGTCATCGGTGGCAACATCGCCCTGCAAAGCGGGATCGCCAAGAACCAGGAACTCAAGATTCACCGCGAGGCACTCAAGGAATTGGCCGCTTCGTTCGACGCCGAGGTGGAACCGATTCTGGTCCAGGTCGAAGGTCAGACCCGCAAGCTCACCGGCTCGGTGGAGACCCAATACGCACAGTGGCGAGCCCTCCTGACCGAAATGTTCCACACGGAGACGGGCACCCCGATCGATCCCAACGCCACGGCGGTCACCTCGCCGAACGGCAGCCAGTGAGGTGGCTCGTTGGGTAGACCAGGATTTTCCTCGACGACAACGCCCCTCACCTTTCGACAAACATGGATACGCCTTCTCGGCATACTGCTGTGCCTGGGCTCACTGGCTTCGGTCGACCTGATCGGCCAGGATTCGAAAGCATTTCGCCAGGCCATGTCCACGGGCCTGGCGGCCATGGCGCGTGGCGAATACGAAGCGGCACATCGCGCCTTTGAAAAAGCCAAGCGGCTGGAGGGCGATGCGGCGGCGGCCGAAGAAGGGCTGGCCATGGCCGCGGTGTCACTCCAAACGGCGCGCGTGGTGCAACACCAGAAGCGCGCCCTGGAATTCGCCAAACGCGAGCAATGGGCCAAGGCCGCCGACCAATACGAAGCGGCGTTGGCACTGGCACCGCAACTCAGCTCGGCTCGGCGCATGGCCCCCGTCGCACGCGATCTGGCCGACCTACATCAACGACTGGATTACCATCTGGCGAACACCAAACGCCTCAGCGCCAAAACGGTCCTCGGTGAAGCGGAGATTTTGCTCGAGAGGGCAAAGGCCCAATCGGTTCCAGGTCCGGAGCTGCAGAAAAAGATCGGCCGTCTGGCCGACACCATCGGCACCTACAAGACACCGATTCCCGTCAGGCTCGTTTCCGACCAAAAAACCGAGGTGCTGCTCCAACGAGTCGGCCGCTTGGGTCGGTTCGAGACCCATCGGTTGGATTTGAGACCCGGAACCTACACCCTGGTCGGCTCCCGCGGCGGGTACCGCGACGTACGCGTCACCTTCACGGTCGAACCCGGCAAGCCGCCGACCAAACCCATTTCCATTCGCTGCGAGGACAAGATTTGACCGGCTATTCCCTGGACGATCGCCGCGGTAAACGCGCCGTCGGCGAAGATGATTTCCCTTTGTCGATCGGCGGACTGGACGCCGACATGGTGGTGCTCGAAAGCCCGGGCCAACCGCTGGCGTTTCTGGGCTTGGCCGAAGGACGGCTCTTCGTGCAACCCGGCGACGGCACCCACGTGCTGCTCAACGAACGCCAGGTAGCCGGTTCCAACTGGCTGCGTTCGGGCGATTTACTGGGCATGGACGGGGTGCGGGTCCAAGTGGAGACGGATGACGACGGCATCTGCATCCGCCAATTGGGCACCCAGGAAAAAGCCCACCTGGTGCTGGAGCCGCCCAACTCGCCACCGCCCCTGGACGAAGCGCCCCCGGGCGCCATCCCCATCCAGGCGGTGGACTTCCGGCCGGGTGCCCTTTCGGAATCCGCTCCACGGCGACGGGGCCCGGATCCACGCCTCGCCGCCTTGTTGATCTTCCTGACGATCCTTGGCGCGGTCGCCCTGTTCGTGTTCCGGGCCCAACCCTTGAGCGTTCAAGTGAATCCCGTGCCGGATGAAATGACGCTGTCGGGAGGCCTCTTGCGGCCCAAAATCGGAGGGCGCTACCTGCTGTGGCCGGGAACCTACGGGGTCCATGCCCGAAAAGAGGGCTACCGCCCCTTCGAAACCGAATTCGAGGTGAGCGCCACAAGTCCCGCGTCGATGACCTTCACCCTGGAAAAACTGCCCGGCTACCTGAACATCGCGGGTCCGGCCGATGCCGAACTCTTCATCGACGGCGAAAGCGCCGGGCCCCTGCAAACCGAGCCCGTCGAACTACAAGCCGGCACCTATCAGATCGAAGTTCGCAAGGACCGCTACCGACCCTTTTCGACCAGCATCGAGATCGAGGGCCTCGGCAGGCACCAGCCGTTGGAGGCCGTGCTGGAGCCGCTTTTTGCCGAAATCACCTTCGGCACCAAGCCGGAAGGCGCCACGGTACGCGTGGCGGGCGAGGAGACCGGGCCGACACCCACCGCGATCGAACTCCTGGAAGGCACCCACGCCTTCGAAATCGTCAAGCGCGGTTACAAACCCTATCGCGGCCAGGTCACGGTCGTCGCCCAAGAACCGCAATTGGTGTCCGGAATCGTGTTGATCCCATCGGACGGAAATCTGCTGCTGGAAACCGAACCCACTCGGGCGCTGGTCTCGCTCGACGGAGCCTACGTGGGCACCACGCCCCTCGATCTGGTCCTGAAACCCGGGCGCGAGGTTCGGGTCGAGGTGATCAAGAACGGTTATACGCCCCTGAAGCGGTCCCTGCGGGTGTCATCCGGCGAGGCGCGCGAGGAGCGTTGGTCCTTGAAACCCGTCACCGCCAAACTGCGCCTCTCGGTCTGGCCCGAGGATGCGGAGGTCACCCTCAATGGCAAACGCATCGAACCAAGTACCGGCGTCTTGGATATCAGTACCTTGCCGCAGGAGGTCTCGGTCAGCAAGAGCGGGTACCAATCGCGAACGGAAACCTTTCAACCCCTGCCCGGCCTGGAACACGAACTGAAGATCACCCTGCTCACCCTCCAGCAGGCAAAAAAAGCCTCGATCCGCCAGGTGTACCGCACCAAGGCCGGCAACGAAATGCGCCTGTTGAAACCCACCGGTACCATCGAAATGGGCGCGCCGTCGCGCGAGCCGGGTCGGCGTGCCAACGAAGTGCAGCGACGCGTACGGCTCCAACGACCGTTCTACCTGGGCACCACCGAGATCAGCAACGAGCAGTTTCGCCGCTTTGCCGGAAGTCACGACAGCGGCGGCGTACGCGGCTACGACCAGAACGCGCCCCAACAACCGGTGGTCAAGGTCACCTGGCAACAGGCCGCGGCCTTCTGCAACTGGCTCAGCGCCCAGGAGAAGCTGCCGCCCTTCTACGTCAAGCAGGGCGAGACCTACGTCCCCGCCAAGCCCGCCACCACCGGCTACCGGCTACCCACCGAAGCAGAATGGGCCTGGGCCGCGCGTTACGCCGAACCGGGTGCCGCGCGCAAGTACCCCTGGGGCGACCGACTACCGGTCGGCAAGAAATCCGGAAACTACGCGGACATCAGCGCCGCCAACCTGCTTCAAGGCGCGCTCACCGATTACAAGGACGGTTATCCGGTAACGGCCCCCGTTTCCAGCTTTTCACCCAACAAACTGGGGATCCGGAACCTGGGCGGCAACGTGGCGGAATGGGTGAACGATTTCTACGACATCGGGTTCGGACGTCAGGAAACACCGACCGATCCCCTGGGGCCGGCCTCCGGCAAGTTTCACGTCATTCGCGGTTCGAGCTGGATGCACAGCACGGTCACCGAGCTGCGTTTTTCCTACCGCGATTACGGCGACAAGGCCCGCTCGGATTTGGGTTTCCGAATCGCCCGCTACCTGGAATGAACCAACCCACCAAAACCTCGACGCCGGAACCGAAGGAGTCACCGTGAACAAACGACTGTTGCTGCTTTTGATCCTGCTGATCACGGCCTGGATCCTGAGCACCCCTACCCGCACCAACCAGGTGCAGGCCCAACCACGTGGGGAACCCAAAGGCACCAAGGAATCATTCAAACCGTCCGAAACCCTGCCGGCAGACACGCCGGTCGCCTTTCCCACGGACATTTAAGCCCGAACCGGCGCCATCGCGCCACCCGCTCCCCTGTCGATGACCGTGAATCCCCCGCGCGGAGGCGCCCGTGAAGCGAAGTTTTCCCGTTGAATTTGTCTATCAGATCATCGCCCTGTTGGTCGCGGTGATTTTCGTCCACACCCTCTACGTGGTGTGGGTGCGGCCCGAGGCCACCCAAATCCTGGCCGAGCAGGTGGCCCGCGTTCAGGCCGACCCCGACTACGTTCCCGAGCGCTCGGTATTCGTCATCGTCCGCGACCACGAACAGGAAGCCTGCTTCATCCTGATGCTCTGGGCCCTGGCGATCATGGGTTTCAAGGGCGTGCAGACCTCGAAGGAACGCCGCCTTCTGGAGCGCCGCCTGGTGCCGGTCAGCGAGGGCACACGCATCCTGCCGCGGGACGTACGCGAGTACGCCCGCCAGATCCAGGCCCTGCCCGACCTGGAAAAGCGGTTGTTGCTGCCGCGTTCCCTGCTGGCCGCGCTGCATCGCTTCGGCGCCACCCAGAACATTCAGGACGTGTCGGACACGGCCCACGGCCTCTGTGAATCGGAGTCGGAACGATTGGAATCGGAACTCTCGATGGTTCGCTACATCGCCTGGGCGATTCCTTCGATCGGCTTTTTGGGCACGGTTCGTGGAATCGGCGAGGCGCTGGGCCAAGCCTACAAGGCGGTCGCGGGCGATATCAGCGGCGTGACCCAGAGCCTCGGTGTGGCCTTCAACTCCACCTTCGTGGCCCTGCTGATCAGCATCGTGCTGATGTTCCTGCTACACCAGTTGCAGTTGCGCCAAGAGCGCCTGATTCTCGACACGGAGAGCTACCTGGACGAGCACCTGATTCGCCACCTCAACGTGTCGTGACGTAGTCCGCCCCCAACCCGGATCGACAATTCCATCCCGAGACAGGACGCCGATGAATACCTATTATCTGGACATCAATGACGCGGATTTCAGCCTGGACAGCGCCGGCGACCGTGCGGCACGGGCCATGGGTCCCGGGTGCGCGCTGGTCGACCATGCCCAAATCCAGTACGGAAGTGCGGCCACGGCCCAGGCCCGCCTGCAGCCGCGCCAGATTCAGAACACCTTTTGGCACCAACTGGATCGCACCCCCCTGAAATCTCCGTTCCCCGTGCACCTGACGGCCGCCGACCTGGTTCACGGACATTTGCAACAGTTGCTCCCGCGACTGTCGGAATCGGAGCGCCGGCTGACCTTGGCCGTGCCCGGCAGCCTCGGCACCGATCGTCTGGGGCTGCTGCTGGGAATCGTCCAAGCGCTCGGCTGGCAGATAGAGGGCATGGTCGACAGCGGCCTGGCCGCCTGTTCGGCCGGTTTGGACCTGGTGCTCGCCAAGCGTTCTCGCTTGCCGGCCAGCCTGCTCTTTCTGGACATCCAGCTCCACCAGACCCTGTTGACCGAATGCCGCCTGATCCGCTCGCCCGACCCGCAGGGTTCGCCCAAGGCGAACCTGATGCGAACGCGGGTCATCCGCGAACCGCGGGTCGGCCGGGCCCAATTGGAACAACTTTGGGCCCACCAGATCGCCGCGGTCTCGGTGCGAACCAACCGGTTCGATCCGCTGCACCACGCAACCTCCGAGCAGGCCCTGTTCAACCGACTGCCCAGCCTTCTCGAAGAACTGGATCACCAGAGCCCGGCCTCGGTCGATATCCTGTTCGAGGGTCGCGCCTTTTCGATTCCGATTCACCGCGAGGAATTGGCGGAAGCGACGCAATCGGCGCACGCGGCACTGGTCGACCTGGTACGCGAAGCCGCGGGCAACCAGGCGGATGCGGCCCTGCTGCTGTCGCACCGGGCCGGAGAGGTTCCGGGTTTGGTATCGTCCCTGACCGGCCTGGTCGGGGCACCCATCGTCCTGAGCCGATCGACCCCGCTTTTCGGCGCCATGAAGGCCACCACCCGGCGCCAACCAAACGGTCACGCCCAACTTCTCACCAAGACCCTGGTCGCGCTACCCGACGGATCGCACGGCCCCCACCTCGCCGCGCCGGTGGCGACGGCTCCCGCCGAGCGGCCGAATGGCGAAGAGCGTTACCCGAACGGAACCGGCCGAGGCCGCCGGACCGATCAAACGCCATCGCCCAACCATCCCAGCCACGTGCTGTACCGCGGCCAGGCGTACCGGATCGAGGCGCCACGGTTCGCCTTGGGCAGCGATCTTCCCGAGGAAACCCGGGGCATGAATCTCAAACGACCGGATCTGGGCATTCAACCCGAGCACTGCCATTTGATCCGCGATCGCGATGGTCTCTGGGTGGAGCCGTTCAACGCGGCGCCCTGCTTCGTGAACCGACGCATCGTACGGCGTCGCACGCGCCTCCTGGCCGGCGACCAATTGCGCCTGGGTGAACCCGGTGAAGCCGTGCAACTGATCGCGGTGGTGTCCTGATGGCGCGCCGCCGCGAAATCAACCCGTTCGGGCTGACCTTTCTCGACGCCATGACCTGTGGCTTGGGCGCGGTCGTGTTGCTGTACCTGATCATCAACGCCGCGGTCACCCAGCACAAGGAGACGGTGTCCGAAGACCTTCGCGCCGAAACCAACCGCTTGGAAAAAGAAGTGTTGGAAGGACAAATCTACCTGGTCGAGTTGCGCAACAGCCTGCGGCGGATCAAGGAACGGCGCACCGTGACCCAGGGCCTCTCGCGCCGCCTGCTGGAAGACCTGACCCGCATCGAAGAAGAGCTGGCGACCCATGCCGACAGCACCCTGGCTCGTCGCGACCACGTGAACAAATTGAAGACCGACTTGAAGACCCTGGAGGAAGAGGCCAAGCGCCTTGCCGCGTCCGTCGAGAGCGAGGAACCGCCCGGCAAGCGGGTGCGCGCCTTCCTGGGCGACGGGGAACGCCAGTACCTGACCGGCCTCAAGCTGGGCGGCAAGCGCATCCTGATCCTCGTCGACGCCTCGGCCAGCATGCTCGATCAAACCGTGGTCAACATCCTGCGGCGCCGCAACATGACGCCCGAAAAACGCCGCGCGGCACCCAAATGGCAGCGGGCCGTCAAGACCGTGGACTGGCTCAGCACCCAGTTGCCCCGCGACGCCCGCTTCCAAATCATGACCTTCAGCGACAAGGCCGGTCCCCTGCTGTCGGCGAGTGCCGGCCACTGGCTGGACGCCGCCGATCCCAAGGTGCTGGCGGAGACCATCGACCAACTGAAACAAACCATCCCGGAAGGCGGCACCAGCCTCCACCAGGCGTTTTTCGCCGCACGCAGCATGAGTCCACGACCCGATAACATCATTCTGCTCACCGACGGCTTGCCCACCCGGGCCCTCAAACCCACCAAAAAAACCACGGTTTCCAGTAAGGAACGCCTCAAGATCTTCAACCAGGCCATCAGGGAGCTGCCCTCGGGCGTGCCCGTCAACGTCATCCTGTATCCCATGGAAGGCGACCCGATGGCCGCCTCGGCCTTTTGGAAACTCGCGATCGGCACCCGTGGCTCTTTCATGTGCCCCTCAGGAGATTGGCCATGACCCGACGACGCCGCAAAAAAAGACGCGACGAGGCTTCCAGCTTCAGCCTTTCCTTTTTGGACGCCATTAGCTGCGGCTTCGGCGCCATCGTCATGCTGCTGGTCCTCACCAAAATCGGCGAGCCGCGGGCGATCGAAGAAGCCAAACAAGATCTGGACGCCGCCATTCAACGCCTGGAACAGGAGCTGGTGATCATTCGCGGCGAGACCGACATCCTCAACCGCGAGATGATCAGCCAGGAAACGCAACTGTCGGAAGAACAGAAACGGGTGGCGCGGCTGCAGGGCGATCTATCCAAACTACGCGGCCAATTCGCGGCGACCCGCCAACATTCGGAAGTGCAGGAGATTCTGGAAGCCCAATTGTTGGCCGCCCAACAACGCCTGACCGAGGAGATGAAGCGGCTCAACCGCAAGTCGCCACCCAAGCCGGAGAACAGCAAGGTCGGCGGCGTGCCCGTCGACAGCGAGTACATCATTTTCGTGATCGATACGTCGGGCAGCATGTACGGCAACACCTGGCCACTGGTCCAACGGAAGATGCGCGAAATCCTGGAGATCTACCCCAACGTCAAGGGCATCCAGATCATGAACGACATGGGTCAGTACATGTTCTCCGGCTACGCGGGCCGCTGGATCCCCGATACGCCCGGCCGCCGAAACGCGATCCTGCAACGCTTGGCCACCTGGAACGCCTTCAGCAACAGCTCGCCGGTGGAGGGCATTCGCCGGGCGATTCAAAGCTTCGCCCGCGGTGGCGACAAGATCAGCATCTACGTGTTCGGCGACGAGTTCACGGGACGCTCGGTCCAAGAGGTTCTGGATACGGTGCGCGTCTTCAACAAACGCGACGCCCAGGGCAACCCGCGCGTGCGCATCCACGCGGTGGGCTTCCCGGTCATTTTCACGGGTGCGGGCATGGCCCAACAAACGGGCATTCGATTCGCGATGCTGATGCGCGCCCTGTGCACCGAGAACGCCGGCACCTTCGTCGGGCTGAACAGTACCCGATGATCGTCTTTTCCAAAAAACGCCGGGACATTTTTTGTCTTTTTTCCGCTTGTGTAAGTAGATGTATTTCAATCGATGAGGAGCGACTCTTGAGGAAAATGAATGAGTTCCGTTTATTCGGATATGGAGCGATCTTGTTTGGGAGTGTCCTGTTCGGGGGCGGATTGGACCCGGTACCCGACGGGGTGCTCTGGGAGCGGCTACTGGCCCTGGCCGACACGAACGACGACAGTTCGATTTCGGTGACCGAAGCGGAAGCATTGACTACCTTCACGTGTTCGGGCTGTCCCGTAGAGGATCTGACCGGGATGGAGGCCTTTGTCAATCTGGAGACTTTCGACCTTTATGCGGGATCGGTGAGCGATTTGACCCCCATCGCCGGGCTCTCCGCCCTGAGGGTCATCGAAGTACGCGGCAATCGAATCGAGGGTCTGCCCACCCCGAATGCCTGGTCCCAACTCGAGAAACTGGACGTCAGTGGCAATCGGCTCACCAGCCTGCCGGGTTTGTCAGGGTGGCCCGCCCTGGATCGGCTCGAAGTGGATCACAACCGGCTAACCCAGTTACCGACCCTGGCCGACACCCATTTGAGTGTCCTGCGTTGCGGTTTCAACTCGCTCAGTGAATTACCCGCATTACCCGCCGGGTTGACCTCGCTCGACTGCACCGGCAACCAACTCACCGCCCTGCCCGACCTGAGCCAACTCACCGCGCTCACCCAATTGCACCTGTCGGGCAACCAATTGACGGAACTGGTCGGTCTCGAGCCGGTCCGAGCCCAATTGACCCATCTCTATTTCGACGGCAACCCGCTTACCCAACTCCCCGACCTGCGCACGTTCCCGGCCCTGACCTCATTGGGCTACGGCAGCACCGTGCTGGAAACCTTGCCGGATATCGACGACCTGGACCTGGCGCAACTGAAGGTAGGGGGTCCCGTTCTAACGGCCTGGCCCGACCTGCCGCCCGGATTATCCTTGTTGCAGCTCTGCTGTTCCGATCTGACCACGGTTCCCGCCCTTCCCCACGAGCTGGGACGTCTGTATCTATCCCATCTGCCACATCTGGCGGCAGCTCCGGAGATGTTCGAACTGTCCTTCCTGACCGACCTCACCATCACCCGTGTCGGGATCGACCGACTGCCGATACTCCCACTCGAATTGATCAACCTTACCGTGTGGGACACCACGCTCGATCGTTTGCCCGACTTCGAACACCTCGGTCAACTGAGACGGATCAGCCTGCGCAACAACCGGTTGACCGAGGCCCACGCCCTGGCCCAACTCCCGATGGGGAATGTCACCTCCATCAACATTCAAAACAACCTGATCCCCAATTCCGATCAGAACTGCGAAACCATGGCGTATATCCTCGAGCAGATCACCCCCAACCTGAACTACCAAAATCAGGGCGATTCCAACTTCTTTTGGCAGTATTTACCGCGGTGGGGAACCGAGCAGGAAGTGACGGTATTCCAACCCATGAGGACCCTGGACCTCGGTCCCCCGGGCCCGGCACCCTACACCATTTGCGACTGAGCCGAGTTCGGGCTCGTCTCCAGCTATGGCAACGGACCTGCCCCCGTGGTATAACGTGCGCACACCGTTTCATCACTCCCGCACCCCACGCCCTTTTCACGGGAGATTCCGGAGGCCAGGATTTCATGACCACCCAGCTCAACGAACTCAACGCCTACAAGTGTTTTGACGGCTGGTGCCGATTCTTCGAACACGACGCCACGTCCACTAAAAGCAAAATGCGCTTCAGTGTCTATCTTCCGCCGCAGCACGAAGGCTGGCAGGTACCCGTGCTCTATTGGCTCAGCGGCCTCACCTGCACCGAGGAAAACTTCATGATCAAAGCCGGGGCGCAGCGGTTTGCCGCGGAACACGGCGTCATGCTGGTGGTGCCCGATACCAGCCCCCGCGGCGAAGGCGTTCACGACGAACCGGAACGCTACGACATCGGCAGCGGCGCCGGCTTCTACGTCAACGCCACCCGCGACCCCTGGGCTCCCAACTACCGGATGTACGACTACGTGGTGCAGGAATTGCCCGCCATCATCCACGAACACTTCCACGCGCTGCCCAACGCCAGCGGCATTTTCGGACATTCGATGGGCGGCCACGGCGCGCTGATGATCTCCCTGCGCAACCCGGGCATGTTCCGATCGGTATCGGCCTTCTCCCCGATCAGCGCACCGTCCCAGGTTCCCTGGGGCCAAGATGCGTTTCGCGAATATCTCGGAAACGACGAAGAGGCGTGGGCCCAGTACGATACAGTCTCGCTCCTGAAAAAGGCCGAGAAACCGCTTCCCATGCTGATCGACCAGGGCCTCTCCGACGAGTTCCTGAAAAACCTGTTGCGCGTCGATCTGCTGGAAAAGGTCTGCAAGGAACGCGGCCACCAATTGACCCTCAACCTGCATCCGCGCTACGGCCACAGCTACTACTTCGTGGCCACCTTCATCGGCGAACACATCGCCTACCACGCGGAACGCCTTCGCAGTTGATCGCTGCGCCTCCAGGCGCACGAGCCTTGGAAAAGCCCGCCCCTGTCTCTCAGGTTCGCGGGCTTTTTTGCGCCCGGAATGGAGACGGCGGGGTCCCGCCCAAAACAGCAACGCGTTTAAAAGCAGACAAAAAACGTCTAAATATCGTCTTTTTTGAACTTTACACTCTAGATTACCAAGGATTTTTGGACAGCGATCAAGGTATAATTCTCTGCCTATTCAGCAATAATCGTAGTCACTTTGAATTTCCCACTTGTCATACTTTGGCAAGAACATTATGATGGCGACGAATTGAAAATTTATCGCGTTCCCCAACAAACGCCTTGTTGACGCGGAATGCGCCTGGGGTATCTTCCCACTATTCTCGCGACCCAGCCGTCGCGATATCGTTTTCGGCGATTCACGCGTTCCTCATCTTTCGGGCCCTTGGACGTCGTGACTCCCGGGATTCTTGCCTGGTCTCCCTCCCACCCAGGAGGTCGTGATTGACGTCATCATCCAGCCAGTCCCTGCGTCTGCGCGAGCTGGAACATTTTGAAAAATTGGCGGAAGCATCCACGGGTTCCCTGCCGGGGGCGGTTCCGGCCACGGGAACCCCACCGGGATCCGATCCGCATCGCCAGGCCCTGGCACGCCTGGTGGACCACCTGGACGATCACCTCGTCGAGGTCGACCGGTCGCGGGCCTCGGGAGATCGAGGTACACCCGCCGCCCTCGCGGTCTTTCGCGCCCGCAACGGTCCACGCTCGCTGCTCTACGTGATCGTGACCCAACCGGGCCACATCCTCCTGGGCCACGCCAACGATCTGAGCCGGGTCCCGGTCGCTTCTCAACTTTCCCAATACGACCCCATGTGGCACGAAATCCTGTCGGTTTCGGTGACGGCCCGCTTCCTGGGCAACAAGTCCGATCTGTGGATTCTGGTGCGACAGCTCTCGCCGAACCAGGATGAAAAACCCTGTACCGTGGCCTATCACGGGTTGGTGGGCGCGACCGACGACGGCCGCCTGATGCTGGAGCCGTCCTCCGACAATTGGCACCCCGAACCGGAGCCGAGCAAGACCGCCACGAGTCGGCGTTCGTCGCCCCAATGGCGGCCGCACCCTTCCGGAAAACTGCCCAAGCAAATCCGGTCCTGGCGCGTGTCCTGTTCACCGCTGACGGAACCCTTCGGCCTGATCCCCGAACGGGTGATGCGATTTCTCAACTGGCAGGAGAACAACCAAAACGACCACCTCAAGTTGGTGGTGCGCGGACGCCACCATCTGGCCACGCTCACCGGAGATGAAGTCAACATCGTGCCCCTCGCCAAGAACACGCGCATGGCGATGAGTCTGGAACGGAGCACGCCAGACCTCAAACCGCTGATAAGACTGCGCATGCAGCGGCGGGGCAAGCTCGGCGGGAAAAATCATCGATACCGCCCCGGGGGTCACGTGCGCGCGGTGGCACTGTACGATCCGGACCCCAACGACGCGATAGGCATCGCCAGTTGCGAGGACCACTACCTGTTCGGGTTCGCGCAAACGGGCAACACCTGGACGACCTCATGGGCGCATCCCTGCACCAAGCTGCCCGTCGCGCTGGAGTTCCTACCCGACGAGGAGCGAAAAACCTGGCCCGACCTGCTGGCCGTGCTGCACGATGGCTCCCTCAAGCGGTTTCGCCGCATCGAAAAGGGCCGGTTGCAGGCGGTCTGGGAACGGCTCTGGCGTGCCCTGGGCTTCGAAACCATGAATACGCTGCCCCATCCGCGACGGTCCTTTTTCAGAGGGGCCGAGCCGGCGGTTCGCAAGGCGGCGCTCCACGCGGAGATCGAGGAGGTCCTGGCCCACCTGACCGACGCCGACGAGGAGCGACTCGACCACGACTTGACGGCGCTGAGCGACTGGTTTCATCCAAGCGAGAACCACACGGTGCTGCGCGACGGGATGGCCCGGTTGCTGGAAGCGTTCCGCGACTCCAAAAGACGTGCGTTGGGCCATCTCGCCTCCAGGAACGAGACCTTCCTGACGGTCCTGATTCAAGACATCTACAACCGGTCTCACCTATCCCTGAGAAACTCGATCGACCGCATGGTCCGCAACACGGAATTCAATCGCGAAGAGCGGGAGCGGCCCGCGATCCGGTTCCTGCGCCGGATGGCCGTGCAATCGAAGGGCGAACTGTTTCACGAAACGCGGGCGCCACAAAGCATCGACGACACCATCTACCGGGCCGGGCTGGGCATCGAAAGTTGGGCGAACCCGCTCGTCATGGGCGACACGCAACGCATTTGGCAAGTGGACCACCTGGCGCAAACCGGGGTGGCCGGCAGCTTGATCGACGCGACCTCGCCCGAAGAAAAGCCCAGCGGCTGGGTGGCTTCGGCCGATCGACGCCAAATCCGTATTTTCCACTTGAAGGACGCCCGCCTGATTCACCGCGGCAACGTGCAGTTCATTCGTTTCAAAACCGATCGGATCCGCGACATGGAGCGCCTACCAGGACCGCGCGCGGACCGGCTTCTGGTGCTCACCCATTCGGGTGCATTGATCCTGTATCGGGTAGACCAAGACGGAGCCGGGGTGGAAGAACGCGATCGCGTCACGTTCGAAAGTGCCGGCAATCCGCGCACCCTCGCGGTGTGTTCGTTCGGGGTGGACGACCAGCTAGCCGCGGTGGCCTTCGTGGAAAAGGGCCGCTCGCGGGTGGGATTCGTGCGGATCCGGGGATATGGGTTGGCACCGCCCGTCACCCATCACCTCGACCTGATGCGCATCAGCCATCTCGACCTGTCGATTCACGAAGAGCGTCCCTGCCTGATCGCCGCCACCGAATACGGTGGCCCGATTCACTGTTACCGCGCGAACACCGAATGCACCGAGCTGGTGCACCACCAGTGGTTTCACATCATGCGCCAGGGGGCGACGGCGATTTCCTTCGACGAGGGCCGCGATCCACGATTCATCCTGGCGGGCGATCGCGAGGGCATGCTCTGGTGTATGCGCATGGACGCATCGCGCCAGACCCAAAAGCTGATCTGGACCCATCGCGTCGACCACGTGGTACACGACATCGAGCGGGTCTTCCACGACAAGCGCCCGCACTTCCTGGTGGGCACCGAAAACTGCGATGCGCTGCTGTTCGAGGCCGAAACCGGCCGGCGCGTCTGGTCTCGCAAGCTGCCGTCGCCGGTACGCCGCATCAGCCGCATGCACGACGACCGCGAGGTGTTGGTGCTGGGCCTGCACAGCGGGTGGATCTCGCTGTTCTCGGACGATCCCCACCGCCACGCCACCCTGGACCGGGTGCGTTCCCTCTTCGAAAACCTGGAAGAGGTCGATCCGGGAATCCTCCAGGAAAAATGGGAGGCTCGCGATACGGGTTCGGTGCGCGGCATTTTCATGGTGGAAAACGAGGGCAAGAGTTACCCGGAAGCCCTGGCTTCGCTGGACACCCAGCCCCTGGCCCGCCAACGGCTGCTGCGCCACCTAGTCCAGACCAAGGCCAAACCCACGATCGACCCGCCGGCAGAGCTCCACGATCCCCTCGCCAACTCGGCGAACTTCTGCGAGGACCACCTCGCACGCACCCTCGCCATACTCGACTTCCGCGAACTCTATTTGATCCTCTCCTACCTGCCCGCCCAGTGGCACGCCTGGGACGAGCCGATTTGGCGCGCGTTGAAACAACGCGACCCCGATCCCGAAGACGAAGGCGAGGGTCCCTACGCGACCCGCGCGGTCGTCAGTTTTCTGCAACGCCGTGCCGAGCGGGATTTGACGCCGGCGCTGCTGGCGGAACTCTATCCCCACCTGGATCGACACGACGATTCATGGGTCAAGCTGGAAGTGGCGCGGGTGTTACTGGTGCTGATCGAGAAGCGTCGATCGCCCACCGAGCCCGAACCCTTCGTGGGCGACCTGATCGCACACCTGGTCGACTTCGATCCGGAGCTGGTGCCCCACCTGGAGGCGGTCATTCCGTTTCAGAGCCCGCTTCTGGGGTACCTGCAAAGCCTGACCCGGCTGGTCAAGGGTCTGGATGCCTCCCAGGGCGGCTTCTCCCAAGCCGATTTGAACCAGATCTCGGACGTGATTCGCGCGGTCAATCGCGATCCACGCCCCTCGTTGTTGAGCAAACCCCTGTTGCAGCTCCTGAGCGCATTGGCCGACTGGTTCCAGATCGTGCGCAAGAGCCAGAACGGCGCCTGGGCGAGGTGGCGCAAAAAGGTGCTGAACGCGATGCGCGCGCTTTCCGAAGCGGTCGGTCACCTGCAAGCCGCCGATCCGCCCTTGGACATTTTGCTCACGGGCATTCGCAACCTGTTGGGTGAAGAACCGGTTCCCAAGGATCAGGAACCACTCGAACAACGCCACGCCTGGCTGGAGCGCCTGCGCAAGCGCAGCTACGGCCAATGGCGCAGCGGTCGCCCCCAACGACACCCTTGGGCCCCGCTGTTGGAGCGCCTGGTTTCGCTGTTTCAGGATTATTTGGACTACTTCATTCACATGGAGACCGAATCGGTTCTGGCGACCGTTCGCCCCCACTTGGAGCTGATCGGCCAGGACGGCGATCGCAGCCAGATTCGCCTCAGTCTCCGCGCGGTGCCCGAGGGGTTCCGGGTCTTGCGGGACGTCACACTGACCTTCGATGTGGACCACGGCGCCTCGGGCCTCGGCGAGCCGGGCCAGTTGGTCCACCAACAGGACGTGTTGCACTACCCCGATACCTTCTCCACGTTCGATTTCGGCTTGCACGGCTTGCGCGCCGAAGACCAGGCCTCGGTCACCATCATCGCCCGGCTCGAGGCGGGCAACGGGTATCGCCACAAGGAAGCCTGGGAGTTCCCGATCAAAACCGAATCTCCGGGGGCCGGCTTCACCCTGTGGCAATGGGCGCCAGACCTGCTGGGCGACTTTCTCAAGCAGATCAGCCAGTACCGCAAGGGCGCGGGCCTGATCGCCTTCGATGCGGAACTGGGTGTCGATCGGCTGATCTCGGCCTGGATCGACCAGAACAAATCCCGTTACCTGGATCTGGACGGCTTTCTGGCGGACTACGGCCCGGGCCGTCGCTACGATGCCACCCAACTCCACCCGGAGTTGATCGTGGATCGGCTGAAATGCGAACTGGGCGATCTGGGCCCGGTTTCGCACGCATCGCGACCGGGCATCAAAGGGCTGAGTCCCCTGCTGCTGGGTCCGAGCCATCAACTGGAGGAGCGTCTGGCCGCCGGCGAGGCCCCGGAATTCCTGGAGAACTGGTTGCAATTCCTCCGGGAGTGGTCCGCGAACGGTCGCAAACCGGCGCTGCTTTGGCTGGTCTCCTCGCGACTGGCCAACAAGTGCCGCGGTTTGGGGCTGGGTCCCTTGAGACGCCACGCGGCCCACCTGTTCGTCAAGCAGCGCCTGTCGGCCCTCGCCGGCAACGCGAACCTGAACGAGCTGCTGGACAAGATCGGGGCCATCACCGGTCAGGACCGCGCCCAGTGCGCCGCCCGCTGCGCCGAGCTGGGCTGGGACCCGCGCTTCATCTTGAGCTGGCTCAACGGGGTCCGCATCCAACCCGATCGCGCCTCGATTCCGACCACCCAAATCCACGAACAACGCGCCATTCGCGATTGGATTCATTCGGACCTGGCTTGCCTGCAGCCGATGGAAACCATTTTCACGCTGTTCGGCGCCAGGGCCAATTCGGTACTCGCATTTCACGACGTGGAGGAAGGGCATGTGGCGGCCCAGGACTACCTGTCCCATCCCCGCCAAAAGGCCAACAGGCCCAAGATCCTCCAGGAGAAGGGTCGACGGTTCAGTCGCGAGAGCCTGCGCAAACTGAAATCCGACGGACGCGCGAACAAACTTCGCATCGAAGGATTCGGCACGCGCGGAACGGTGGAGGAAAACGACAGCGGTTTGCGCGGCCTGGCCATGACGCAAAATCGTGCACGTAAAAAGGATCTTTTTCAGGTTTTGAAGCGGAACGGACTGGGCACGGAAATCGGCGGTATCTTCCGGACGGGTGCCCCCTATCGTTCGATCATTCTGGAACTCTACGCGCGCTTCGCCGACGTACCTCCCCACGAACGCGACACCCAGGTCTACCAGAACCTGTTGGGATCGGGTCGTTTCCCGTTGGAAAACATGACGATGTCCGATCTGTCCCGCAACGCACCGGAACAGTTGCACGACATGGTGCCCCACGCCCGCCTGGACGACCTCAAGAAGTTGCACCGCCTGACCACGCTGTGGGGGGACGAGGTGGAGGACGAGCAACGCGACCACCTGCTGCACAGCCTGTTCGGGGCGGTCCGCGTGATCAACGGCCACGCCCGCGGCCACTGGTACGCACCCCTGGGGCACCTACCCATTCCGGTCTTCGCGGTGGTCGAGGCGCCGCGGGGTACACCGAAGCATCCGGCCTGGTTTTTGGCCTGGGTTCCCAAGGGACGGGCACCGCAATTCAACCTGCTGCACGATCACCTGGACAGCGCCGCCAAGGCCCGTTGGGCCGAGGAAGATCAAGGCGCCAACCCGCCCGATACCCCCGGCGACGACCTCGAGAATTCGAGCACCATCGAGCCGATCCGCGACGATTCGCCGCACCAGGCGGTACCCATTCGCATGGCCCTGCTGGGGCCGGGCCTTCCACCCAAAGCATTCGACCAACAATACCGGGTGGCGGTCCTCCAACCGCGCGACTTGATTCGGGCCGTGTACTCCGGCGACCTGCTCAAGGGCATGCACACCCGCATTCGCGCCCAAATGCGGTTGACCGCCCTGTCGCCGTTCCAAACCAGCGGCGCGTTGCCGCCCGGCAGCCCGCTCTTCAAGGGGCGCGAGCAGGAACTGGATTTCATCTTCTCGCGCATCCGCAAGGTGAGCATCCTGATCGTGGGTAGCCGGCGCGTCGGCAAGACGAGCTTGTTGAATCGCGTCTGGTTTTGGGCGACGCGGCAATCGGATCTACTCCCGATCTACTTGGACCTGCAAGGTATCCGCGATCGGCACGGCTTCGAGGAAACCCTGCGCGACGCCCTGCGCCACGACACCCGCGAAGAAGTGCGGGCGATGGCCGATCGCGATGTGCGCGAGCTGGTGCAGGCGGCGCGCGCCAACGGCCGCACGGTCCTGTTCTGCCTCAACGAAATCGATGGTTTGGTGCACTACGACCGCGACTACCTGGAGACGTGGCGCGGCCTCAACGAGCGGGAGGGCACGCGCTTCCTGATGGTCGGCTATTCGGCGATCAGTCACCTGGGCGATCCGCGCTCCTCCTTCTTCCACTGGACCGAAGGTCTGGACTTCGAGGGCAAGGCGATCGCCCTGACCTCGCTCTCGCCCCAGGGGGCCAAGGGCATTCTCGACCTGCTGGTGACCTCGGACCTGCCACTCACCTGGCGCGCCGAGGAAGAACGCGAGGCCGCCCACAAACTCTGTATGGCGCGCGGTTACCGCATTCCCTGGGTGTTGCAGCGTTTCGGCCAACTGATCGTGGAACACATGGAGCGGGCCCGCCGCACCGAGTTGACCTACGACGACGTAGCCATGATCCTCGACCACGAGGGCCAGGTCGTGTGGCAATACATCGACAGCATCAATTACAACAGCATCGCCCACGAAGAACACCTGCTCGGGCACTCGGCCGGTTTCAAATTGATTCTCTACTCGCTGGCGCGGGTCCGTTACTTTCTGGGCGGCCCCAACGCCCCGATTCGCGATCCCAACCTGCACAAACGCACCCCGTTCGGCCGGGATCTCGGCTTTACCGTCGGCGAAGCCCGTCAAAATATCCTGGCGTCCATGGAACGCCTCCTGATCGGTCGGGAGTACGCCCTGCTGGCGCGCTGGGTCGAACGCTTGGACTTGGCCAAAGTCTTGCGTCTACTTACGTTGACTCTCATGCTGGAACCAGACCCCAAGGTCAAGGATCGCTATGGTTTCATGCTGCACATCCTGCCGCTGGAACTGCAACAGAAATACGGTCAAAGCGACCCGACGCTCGACAGCCTGATCGTGGAGCATTCGATCGAATTTCTGAACCTGCTTCGCAATGGACCTCAACGCCACTGAGCCGCACTTGTGCGACATCATGTCGCCCCCGCCATGTATTTCACGAGCTGGAACCCGTTTAAAAGGAGCCATTTTGAGTCACGCCTCAACGGACACCCATCTGGTCGACCACCACGGTCACATCACCTGGGATCAGGGTCGCGTTCACCCGTTGATCCACTTTTATGCGAAAGGCAACTACCAGCGCCTGCCGCAAAAGCGCAAGTTCGTCAGCGCCCAGGCATTGAACGCCACTCCCAACGTCCTCGTTTTCGGCGAGCCGAGCGGTGGTGGGCGATCGTTCCTCAAATGGTTCAAGAGCCGGCAGGCGGATCCGTGGTTGATGGTGCGGGGAAGTGAGTGGAGCCAGCAGGATTTCGCGACCTCCGAGCACTTCGAAGATCCCGAATTGAGGCCCGTGCTGGATCTGTTGCAACACTTCGGCGATCCCGAAACGACCGACCGTTTGGCGCTCATCAAAAAAGCCTGCCGCGCCTTTTTGGATTGGTCGCGGCATCACGACCACGATCACTTCACCCTGATCATCCGCGAGTACCGCGGCCTGCACCTGCAGTGTGCCGAGGAGATCGCCACCTGCCTGCGCCGCCTCCGCGACAACGAGACCTACAACTGTCTCCACGTATTGATCGTCAGCCACTCGGAGACGGCCTTCCTGTCCAAGGCCACCAGCTCGGACTACATCAGCTTCTGCGAATGCTACCGCTTGCCGTTCTTCACCAAAAAGGAAGTGGCGGCGCTGGCCCGTCACCACCAGCCCGAGAGCGATCTGTCCCACCTGATCTACGACATCATGGAGACCACGGGCGGTCATCCGTTGATCACGCGCCATTTCTTCCAGTTGTTGGAGAATCACGAGGACCTTACCGACCCGGACACGGTGGATGCGGTCCTGGGTGAATTGATCGCCTCACCGCCGGAGGTCACCTCCTTCTGGTGCAACGACCTGAAACAGACGCTGGCGGAAAAGCCCCACCTGAAAACGGCGCTGAAGGAATACAAGGCCGGTAAATCGGTGGGCGTTTCGTTGTACCGCGACATTCCCAACGACGAGCGCCTGCTGATGATCGGCGGCTGGATTTCGCTGACCCACCGCAACCGTTGGGGCATCACCTCCCGATTCCACCAGAACCTGGCCGACCGGGCCCTGTTCGAGATGGAGGCCTGACATGAAGCGTCCTTCTTCGCTTTTCACCCCCGAACAATCGCAAAAAAACGTACGGGAGCGCCTGGTTCAGGAGTTGTGTGACGCCAAAATCCAATCGGCGGAATCACTGGGCCCCCTGCCTACCCCGTCGCGGGTTTTCGGCCTGCTGGGCCCGCGCGGCACGGGCAAGTCGACCATCATCCGGATGCTGCGCGATCCGGAATACGACGGATTTCCCCAACACTTCCTGCTCCTCCCCGAAATGGACTGCTCGGCCCTGCCGGAGGAGGTGGTGCCGGGCACGGCCCTGCTGGTCCACCTGCAAACCTTTCTCGAAGAACGCGCACCGGTGCACGAACAGGATCCCGAATTCCAGGTGATTCTCCAGGAATGCGACGAGCTGGCCGGCATCTGCGCCCGCACCACCAGCGCCTTTCACGAGCTTTCCCTCAACCTCGCCAGCTCGCCGCGCGACTACAGCCATTTTATGGCGGTGGTCTCGCGCGACCGCTTGACGCTGCGTCGCAAGGTCACGAGCTGGCTGGAAAAAACGCTGCGCCTGCTGCGCAAGCAGGCGTTCGTGATCGCGCTCGACGACTTCGACCTGATCAATGCCCAAGCCATTCAGCGTTGGCTTTTCAGCCTGCTCGACGAAATGTTCCAGGAACGGCTGTTCTTCATTTTGACGGCCGATTTCAACCGCCTGGAAGACACGGATCTCACCCAATTCCGCGGCATCGACAAAAAAACCCTGCGGGCCCTGATCAACAAGTTCCTGCCGCCGGAGAACCGCATCGACATCCAGCCCTGGAACATCGCCCACGATCACGATCTGGTTCACTTCTTCCACTATGCGATCCCCGACTCCTACCGGCGTGATTCGCTGCTCACCACGCCGGATCGGCTCGCGGGTTTCTTTACGGACCACCCCATTCAAAAAGGCCTGTACCGGCAGTTGATTCCGTTGTGGCCCAGGGGCCTGGAAGACCTGTTCTTCGGTCTCAACGACCACCATCAAAAAAGCCTCGGCACCGAACCGGACGCCCAGGAAAAGTGCCGTCGCCAACGCGAGGTGCTGGTGAAACTGGCGGCCTGCCGCGCCGAGTCGCTGCTGGTGCGGCGCCTGCGCAAGCAGGATCCGGCCGGCTGGCCGCGGGTGCTGAGATTCCCCAAAAAGCGCCAATCGGTGGAGGATTGGGACCACACGGTGGAAATCGCGGCCATCCGCATGAACGATCAAAGCCGGCCCTTCACGGCCCTGGCCCAGGTCACGCCCGACGACGTGCTGGAATCGGGACCGTCAGATTCGTGGAGTTCGGTACCCCGCTCGGACGATTCCGGCAACGTGAACACCGGCGGCCGGAGAAAGCCCTGGGACGTCTCCCGAGCGCAGGTGCCCTTCTGGGCCGAGCTCCTCCTCAACATGGGCATGCAGGAAAGCCATTGGCAGCCGGTCTCCCACGCGCTGCGCAACCGGGTTCACGTGCTCTACGGTTGGTGCGATCTGGCCGACCGGGTTCGTCAGGCTCACTTTCGCACCCGCATCAGCCGGCCGAATCTGACCCACTCCCTGATGACGCACCAACTTCCCTCGCGCGCCTACCTGACCTGGATCGACGCCTCGCCCGAGCGGACCGACCCGAGCAGTGGCGACCTGGTCGTGGAAATCGGCTGGCGGCCGCTGCTCCAGGCCCTGCGCGGCGATCGCGACGCCAGTCTCTCTTCGCTGATGGCCAGCCTGCACTTCGATCCCACCAACCTGCGCTTCGCCGACCCGATGACCCCGATCCCGCGCCACGTCACGGCGCTTCGGGTCCTGCCCGGAGAACTGTGGGCGCTGGTCCTGTTGGTCGAAGGCCTCACCCGCTGCCCCTGGGAAAACTTCCCCACCTATCAAGGCTGGTCGATCGAACTGTGCGCCGTGCTCGCAGCCGCCCTGGTCCACACGGCCTACGCGTGGGGCCTGATCGCCGCCGGCATCCTCGAGGAACAGGACCTCACGGAACCGGAACGGGGGCTCCTGGACGCGGTAGTCCGCAAGGATCCCTATACTTGGCTGCATACGAGCGAATCCGGCGGCCGTCGCTGGCGTAACCGATACGAAGAGGAGCTGCTGTCCGACGTCTATGCCATCCTCAATCGCGGTCACTTGGCGAACTTGGTGGTCGATCGCGAAGACGCGCTCAGCGAAGCGGCCCACGCCTACCTGAAAGGTGCCGTCTACCTGGCGGCGACTCAACGCGCCGAAGCGTTGCATCGCGACGCCAACCCGGACGATTTCGTGGACGACGACGATGCGCTTTCAAACTGAATCGATCACCGATCTCTTCGCGGAAGCACTGGGACTGACGGCGCTGCCGCTGCTGGACGTGCGGGCGCGGGGACTGTCCGCGCGGGAACAGTTGCGCAGCGGCATGGAGCGCCTGGGTTTTCGCGACGAAGAAACGATCGCCGCGACCATCGACGAATGGAAGGCCCGTCCGGCCTCGATGGTCGATCGGGTGCGCAAATTGAAACGTGCGGTGTTCTGCCTAGAGCGCGGCATCACCGGCGTACGGCGCGATCCCACCGCCCAACGCCTGATGCGCCTCATCGATCCCGACCTGCTGATGTCGGTGCCGTCGAATTCGGGTGCACAGGTCTTTCCATCCTGGCGTCATTGGCCGACCGTACCCACCGTCAGCCACGAACAGGTAGCCGAACTCCTGGCTCACGGCTCGCACGAGAGCCACATCCATCTGGGCGGCGCCCTTCCGGCTGTGTACTTCTGGGTCATCCTGATGGGAGGAGAACTGTCGCCCACGACCATCGGGGGCCTGGCCGAACGCGTCCGCGGGCACGCACCCGACAGCGATTGGCGCCAGTCCCTGACTCGAGCCTTCTGGTGCCGCTACTGGCTGGCCTCGGCCCTGGACCGCCATAGCCGGGCCGTCACGGGCACGCCCGCCTTCGCCCAAATCAGGCCGGAAGCCTGGGCGCGACTGCAGTTGGACCGCGATGCTCCGCCGGGACTGGGTCCGCCCAGACGATTCCATCGGACCGATATCGCCTGGGAACTGATCCCGAACCACATGGCGCAACGTCAGGCGTACACGGAGCGACAACACCGCGAGCGCAAACTGCGTCCCCCTTGGCCATTTCTGGACCCCCTGCGCCGACCCGGCTGTCGGTTGCGCATCTTCCCGCAGGCGTACGTCCACTACGCCGAAGGGGAGCGTCGCCTGGTTTCCGGGTTGTTCCGCATGCTGGAAAACCTGGATACCGGACGCGAGCCCGTCACGGTGGTGACACCGGATCGTCTGGCCCAGTACCTTCGCACCTATCTGCGCATCCGCAATGCGTTTCACCACCTGCTCTGCCACGACCAGGGCAGCCACGGCCTGCACCGGTTCGTCGAGACCTTCGCCCGGCGCGGTAAACTCTTCGAGGGAGGCGCGGGCACATCGGCCGGGTCGCGGCGACGCCGTCAACGGCAGCGGCGCACCTGGATCCGTTTCGAGCGCTGCCGTATCGCCGCGGCACTCGACAGCCAGTTGGTCGAACCCTTCGAAGGCGACGCGGAAGCCGCCACCCCGCGTCAGATCGAACTTCGCGTCAGCCTTTCCGGTGGGCCCGACCTCCAACGCATCATTCGCGCCTGGGCCAACGGCATCCGCGACCACCTGCGCCTGCCGTCGAACATTCCGGGCGACGGTGAGGTGCCCAGTTGGGACGCCCGCATCGACGATTCATCGCCCGAGAGATTTCGGCCCCACCAGGTGGGGCTGGTGGTTCACGCCATCAAAAAGGGCGATCGTCCCCACCATCGCGACGCGGCCCTGGAAGACGCCGTCCGGTACTGGCACCTGTTGCGCGACTATCCCCAGTTGCGCGGCCTGTTCGTGGGCTTCGACGCGGCCGGTCGCGAACGTCTGGCGCCGCCGCGCACCTTCGCCCCGGCCTACCATCACCTCCAAAACCGCGGTCATCGATTCGCGCGGTGCGGAACGCCGCCTCCCATCCGACTCGGCTACACCTTCCACGTGGGCGAGGACTGCGCCGACATGCTTACGGCCCTGCGACACCTCGACGAGACCGCCCACCTGCTGCTGCCCGAGGAGGGCGGCCGCCTGGGTCACGCCTTGATGCTGGGGGAAGATCCGGAGCGGTTCTACGCGCAACGGAACGGGTTCAGCAAACTGTCCATCGGCACCCATCTGCTTTCGCTGGTGTGGGCTTGGGGCCGGCTTCGCGAAGCCGACGAGCTGGATCACCACGCGTGGCTGGCTCCGGCGATCCAGGCGCTGGCCGCGTCCGGCGGAGATCTGCGTCTATCCGATTGCTTCACCGCGATGGACCTGCCCGAACACGACGATGCCGCGCCATGGCAACTGTCGACGGGCCGCCCGACACTCAGGCATCCGGCCCATTCGGAAACCGAGTTGTTGAACGTATTGGGTTTTCACGGCAATGCAGGGAGCAGCGTCTCGATCCATCCGGAACCCCATTGGTTCGACCTCGTCCGCAGCATCCAGACCCTGATGCTGGAACGCTTGCGCCAACGGGAGGTCTGTATCGAGGCCAATCCCACTTCGAACCTGCTCATGGGCTGTTACGGTAACTACGCCGAACTGCCGCAAATCGGGTTCGCGGAAGCGGGCCTGGCGGTTTCGGTGAGTACGGACGACCCGGGCCTGTTCATGACCAGTCTGCCATCCGAATTCGCCAACCTGGCCGAGGACCTCCGTCGCCGCAAGGGCTGGCAGACCTCCCGGATCCAAGCCTGGCTGGAGGCCCGCCTGGCGGACAGTGGGCGCAACAGCTTCATTCACGCGGGAATCGGCGTTCCGAGCCCGGGCAGGCTGTTCCACTATCGACCCTGAAGCCCCGATTCCGGTAGCGAAAGGGCGATCCAGTCACGGCTTGCCGCGCTTGGCCTCGATGGTCGCGATGGCGCGGTGCCAGGTCTTGCCGCCGTCGTAGCTGCGGTCCTTGCGCCAGGACCAGGAATCGGATTCGATGTCGAAGAACGTGTTGCGGTCCACGAAGGCACCGCGTTGATCCTCGCCCTCCCCTTCCATGACCATGGTTTCACCATCCTTCCAGGAGAGGAAATGCTTCCACTGCAAGGTGCCGGCGGGGAGCCACCGGCATTCCCACTTCTTCAGCACGGGATTGAACGACCGAATATTGATGCCGAAGAAGGCCGGCTTGCCTGATTCGTCGTGAGACACCCATTCATCCTGAATCGCCCATCCGTCGAGTATGAAATGGGCCTTCCAAACGGCGGTACCTTGCTTGGTGGAACCATCGGGTAACCGGGACTTGATGACACAATCCCAGGTCCCGATCATGAACGCGTACTGGATGGTTTCGGAAGGCGCTTTGGGATTGGGCTGGGCCATGCACGGAAACACGATCAAACTGGTCAAACCAATGATTACCAAATGCTTGTGCAAAATCATAAATTGGTTTTTTATTTGTGCACAAACGGTTTCTGCCTTATTTTTCCACATCGAAACAACTCCTGCCGCGACGGATCTCGAAACGCGACCAGGATGTCCCGGTGCGGGAAGGACCATCTACCGCCGCCTGACTTCTATGAAATTCGGAATCTGTTATAGATCCTTACGCAAAAACCATCGAAGTACTTGCACCCCATTCAAAAAACCCGGCGGTCCACCAACGATCCCTCATCCGTGGGTGTGGCATCTCCAGAACGGGGTATACTGTGTGGCCCAATGCCGGGGCCCCGCGCCCCCGACCGGAGTCGCACGATTTGGAACCCAACGCCCTTCCGCCGCGCAAACGCGTCAACTTCAACGCCCATCGCTGCCCCAGTTGCAAGCTGCATCCCAACATCTGCATCTGCGACCACAAGCCGAACCTGGTCACGCGCACCCGGCTGGCGGTGGTGCTGCCCTGGCTGGAATCGGAAAAGCCCACCAACACCGGCATGCTGGCGGCGGACTGCCTGGCCAATTCACGCGTCGTCATTCGCGGTCGAGCCGGCGAGCCGGAACCGTCGGTTCGGGAACCCGGCTATCGGCCGGTTCTGTTGTTCCCGCATCCGGAATCCCAATTGCTGCGCGCTCCGCCGCCGGACGAACCGCCGTTGATGTTGATCGTGCCGGACGGCACCTGGCGCCAGGCGGCCAAGCTCCGCAACCGGATCCCCGACCTCAAACAGGTCCCCTGCGTGCATCTGCCGCCAGGTCCGCCTTCGTTGTATCGACTGCGCATCGGTAGCCGGGAACAGCGGCTTTCCACCATGGAAGCCATCGCCCGCGCACTGGGCCTGCTGGAAGGCGAAGCGGTGCAGCGCGCCCTGGAAGAGGTGTTCCGGCTGAAGGTTGAACGTTACCTGTGGCTGCAGGGAAAACTCAAGCGGGACCAGGTGTACGGCGGGATTCCGGAAGGCGCCCACGCCCACGACCCCCTTTCGGGCCTGCCGGAAACGGAACGCCTCAAATACGTCACCGATCGGTGACCCAACGGATTTCGGGAGGGAAACGGGCCGGTCCCGAATCGCCCAATCGGCGGCGATCCAACCGGTCCCGTCTCATCCTCGTCAGCCGCGTGCTTTGCGGTAGCGAATCTCCAGGCGCTCGGCCGTCAGGCGCTCGACGCCCAAGCCATCCGATTTGGCGAAGGCCTGCTCACGCGTCATCTCGCCCTCGAACACGCTTTCCCACAGTTGCACCAGGGTAAACTCCTGGGCGTGTTCCTTCATGCTGTCCTCGGCACCGGTTCCCAGTCCCATTTTCGACGCCAGCCCCTTCAGGAACCTCATTTCCGCGGGATCCACCGAATAATCGGCGAACAGCATGGCCCAGGCGAGCATGATCATGTTCTCGCGTACCGGCCCGGCCGAGGTCTCCAACAGTTCCGCCTCGCTCAGCGAAGGTTTGGCGAGCATCTCGTTGAGGGACAGGTGAGGCGGCAGAAAGTCGGCCAGCAAGGCCTTTTCTTCCTCACTCATGGTGCCGTCCACATTGCTCATTTCCACCAGGATGCGCGCAAGCACCTCGGCGTCGAACTTGTCGGTGATCGGATGGCGCTGCAGGCGCTTTTCGAACTCGGTAGCCATTTGATCGTGCGACGAGCGGCTGACCCAGGCCGACCGTTTCGGGTCCCACACGAAGCGGTGCGCCACCTTGTGAAAGGCTCGCAGGATGGCTTCGTTGCGCTCGTTCTCGGTGAAATCGGAATAGGTCTTCACGTTGTTCACGGCTTGCCGGGCGGCATCGGTGGCGATATTGGCCAGCGGATTGTAGCCGAAGACGTTGCGCATGACGCGATTCAAGGCACGTCCCATACCGTACTTCAAGCCGCGTTTCATGCTGGACTGAACCGAGTTGGTCGATTCCGGAGAGCGAATCATCTGCCCGCTGGCTTCGAAGGTGTCGCCGCTGACCGGGCACCGGAAAATACACTGGACGGTGCTTCCGTCGGCATGCTGAGATGCGAGCAGCGGTCGGACGTTTTCAATGGTGGCATCTTGCATTGGTTCATCTCCCTGTTTTTTGGTGGTTGATTTTCGACGACTCGAGAGCCGCGTGCCGAACCGAGCAGACGATACCGCCTCGAGCGGAACGCAAACGCGTGGTGCACGGCTACACGGCAGATCCACAACCCTCTGGGTGAAACGAAAGGACGTTCGAGGCTATTGTACCCGAGGGAGAACCCAAAAAAATCGAAGCCCATCTGTAAGTTTTGCGATGACCGACGCACTGTGCCCACGAGAGCCGGAAAAAGGACGCTCGCGAACGACGCGGGACCTTGCGACATTCGCTCTCTCTCGGTGGTCACACCGAAAGATACCATTTGGGATTTGCCTTCGTTTTGGTTATGCTGCACACCACCACATCATTCCCCACGATTGGCGATTGCGATATGGCCGGCGCCCTCACCCAACAGTTGCAGAACGTGCTTTCCGAGTACGGCGATCTGATCGCCCGCGTCGCCGCCACCTACGAAGCCGATCCCCACCTCCGCGAGGACCTGCTCCAGGAAATCGCGGTCGCCATCTGGCGCGCCCTGCCCTCCTTTCGCAACGAGGCCTCGCTCAAGACCTTCATCCTTCGCATCGCCCACAACCGCGGCGCCAGTTTCGTGGGCAAGCAGATGCGGCGCCCGCGCACGATCACGATGGAAACCGAATACACCGACAGGAAACCCACTCCCGAATCGGTGCTGATCGACGCACAGAGCAGCAAGCTCACCCGGCTCATGACGGCCATCCAGCAACTGCCCTTGAGTCAGCGCCAAATCGTGGCGCTTTCCCTCGAAGGGCTGCCCTACAACGAAATCGCCGACATTCTCGGCATCAGTGTTTCCAACGTGGGGGTCCGGCTCAACCGGGCCAAAAAAGCATTGAGACAACACCTGGGGGTGCATTGATGTCCAACGACTCAACTCATCACGACGCCCTGAACGCCATGTTCGGCGAGCCTTCCCCGTCCACCTCGATGGACTCGGACCCGGAGTGGAACGAGCTGGCTTCGGTATGGCAATCGCAGGAGACCCCCACCACCCTGGACCCGCTCTCGCACAAGCTCAAACGACTCATCAGATGGTCCAACATCTGGAACTACTGGGTTCTGTGCTACAACCTGACCGGCTGTGTCGTGGTGGTGTTCGCTTCGATCTATTTCCTTCAGAAGGCATCGCCCGTGCTGTCGATCCCCTACGTCCTGTTCCTCGGCCCGCTGGTGTTCTTCTCATTGATCTACGATTTCACCATTCGGCGCAAGGCGTGGCGATCGGACGCCAAAACCACGAGCGAGTATCTGGCGCTGGCCATCGAGCGCATCAAGATCGCCATCAAGATCCGCGTCTTCGCCAAATGCACCTACTGGGCCTCGATCTTGTTCATCTTCTTCTTTGCGATGTTGCATTTCGGCTACAAGGGTGGCGCGCTGATGCGTCGACCCGGACTGGCCATCGTCACCTACATCGGCTTGATCCTGTTCTCGTTGTTCGCGATCATTCTTTCCGACCACTGGAAAGCCCGCAAAGAGGCCGAGCTGGCTCGGTTCAAAGAGATGTACGACGACTTTTTCCGCGAAATCGAGGAGGGCTGAAGCGCATCGTTGGCGGCACTTTCACCAGGCCGCAGCGGTGCGTCGAACGTTTTTGCGGCGCTTGGCGGAGATCCACTCAACCGGGCCAGGGGATGGAGGTATCCGGATCGAAAAGCTCGGCGCGTTCGCGCGCGAACCACGACCCCCAACTGGGCGGCGGTTCCAGACGCCAGCCGATCGGTTCGCGCCGCGTGGGGTGGTCCAACTCCATGAAGTAGCTGTGCAGGGCGAGGTTCTGGCCGTCGAAGGGGGTCGCGGCGCGATAGCGCAGGTCGCCCAGCAGCGGATAGCCACGCGACGCGAACTGGACCCGGATCTGGTGCGGGCGGCCCGTATGCAGGTCGACCTCCACGAGGGTCGCCCCACCTTGCCGGCCAAGCGCCCGCCAGGCCAACGAGGCGTGTTTGCCCTTGGGATGGGTCTCGGAAACGACGCGCACGTTGCGTCCATCCTTGATCAGGTGATCCTCCCAGGCGCCGTTCCCCTCCAAGGCACCCTCCACGATGGCCAGGTACTTCTTGATCGGCCGGTGCTTCTTGAACTGATCCGTCAAGCGCGCCGCGGCCTTGGAGGTCCGCGCCAGGACCATGATCCCCGAAGCCGGGCGATCGAGCCGGTGGACCAGGCCCAGATAGACATTGCCCGGCTTGTTGAAGGTCTCTTTCAGGTAGCGTTTGCCCAACGTCAGGATATCCGGATCGCCGGTTTCGTCGGCCTGGGCCAGCAGGCCGGCGGACTTGGCCGTCACGAGTAGGTGATTGTCGCGGTAGATCACGTGGAGCGTCGGCGCGTTCATCAAGTGGTCACTCCCTTGGAAAACGGGCACGGGTTGGAACCCATCCAACAAAACACTTCGGTGAAAAGATGCGGCCCGTTTGCGGGTGGCCACCGTCCAGTGCCCATCCAGGAACGAGCTTTTCAATGGTTTTTCGGAATCGGCCTCGTTTCCACCGTAAAGAGGCCTCGGCAGCCAGCGGCCCTACCTCGACAAGGTGTTTGGCACCACGGGATTAGCTGATACCTGGCACCCGAAGGCCGATACCGTGCCAACCAGGCAAACCATCTTGGCCGTTGCGATCTTTCCGTTCCCGGATGGGCACATTCTAGTGCTGCCTCCATCGGTTCGCCACATGATTTTCAGGTTTCTGCCCACGATCTTTCGGACAGGGATACGGCAGGATCGACCCTCGCGGAAGAAAGCCGGGACAAGGCGTGACTTCGGGCTGCGGAGTCGGCCCACCGGCGTCGGTCCCAAGAACCACAGCAGAGCCGGCTCGATTCAGGTACAATGATTCCACTGATTTCTGAATTCTGAACTCTGATTTCCCCATCCCGGGCGCGTTTCGTCCATTCGAAGACGAACGCGGCCAACTCCGCCTGCTCCGTTCGGCACCCGCGGGAGATTTTCCGGTTTCCCCGGTCGATTGCGCTTTCTTGGGCAAGGACCCCAGATGTTGAAGGATTGCGAAACATGGTGACGTGGCCACAACGAAGTCGCCCGTCTCGCAGCGGGCCCGTGGACGAGGCCCACTGATGAGAGGGCTTTGCTCGGCGGACATGGTGACCGCCAACCTGGCCTTTCTCGATCGCTTCGATCCCGACGCGGCCGCTTTTCTGGCTCGGGTCAGCGACGATTCGGCGCTGGTGTTTCCCTCAAGAAACGGCATGCCCACCCTGCGCTATCGCGACCAGCTCTTTCACGACATCCAAGATCCGTTGGCGGAGGCCCGTGCGCTCGTCGGCCGTTGCCCGCAGGTACTTCACGTCCATTTCGGATTGGGACTGGGCTACTTCCTGGAAGTCGAGGAGCTGCCCCCACGGGGTGCCCTGATCGTCTACGAACCATGCCTGGCCGTGATGCGGGCCGTTTTGGCGGCACGCGCCCTGGAGCCCCTGTTCCGCGGTCGCCGCATCAAGTTGTGCTTCAACTTGGCGCACCTGCGCTACCTGATCCTGCGCTGCCGCGGCAAGGGGACCCCGGTGCGTATCTTCCACTCTCCGGCACACGTGGCCATGTTCCCGGAAGAGCAGATCCGCTTTCGTCGCGAGATCGAGTACCACGGCCCCGGCGCCATTCCCTACAGCCACCTCTACCCCTACATCGTGCGCAACACCGCCACCAATGCGCCGTCGCTGGTGACCATGCCCGGTTGCGAACAATGGGTCAACCGCCTGACCGGCAAACCGGGGGTGGTGCTCTCGGCGGGACCGTCCCTGTCGCGCAACATCGCCCAACTGAGGCCCTACCGCGACCGAGTGGTGCTGTTTGCCTTGGCACGGGTCGTCAAAACCCTGGAGCAGCACGGCATGGAACCCGATTTCCTGGTTCAGGTCGAGAGCCAGGATTTCAAGCACCTGATTCACGGCGTGAGTAATTTGGATCGAACCGTCTTCCTGGTGGCGGACCAGGTGCAACCGCGATTTTGGTGGGATTTCGAGGACCGCACCTATTGGTTTCTCTCCAAGAGCAATCCCTTGGACAACTACCTCAAGAGCCGTTATCCCCATTTCCGACGCATGGTGATCAAGACCGGTGGCTCGGTGGCGACCGCCGCCTTTTACCTCGCATTCTGTTTTGGATGCCAACCGTTGATCCTCATGGGCCAGGATCTGGCGTTCAGCGGTGGCCACTACTACGTGCCCAGCGGAGACAACCTGCCCTATCGCACCAAACGCTGTGCGGTGAACGGCCTGTTCGGCACCAAGCTGGCCAGCCAATACCAGTACCGACAAAACCTGGCCTGGTACGAGCGATCGATTCAGGTGCTGCGGCGCATGGATCCCAAACGTCGCTTCATCAACGCCACCGAAGGCGGCGCCCGCATCGAGGGCTTCGAGCATCTCAAGTTTCGCGAGGTGGCACATCGGTTCCTGGCAAGGTCCCCGCTGGTTTCCGGACCGCTCGCACCGGCACCGTGGTCGAGGGACGCGGACGGCATCGAGCGTTTCATGTACGGGCTGGAAGAAGATTTGAGCCGCTTGAACGCGTTGCGCCAGAGCTTCGACAAGGACGAGTCCTCCTTTTTGTCCAAGTTGGTTCATGCGGGCGAAAAGGCCTGCGGCCTCATGTCGCCGGCCTCGCACTTCGCCGGCCTGGGCGAGATGTTCAACCTCCACCCGGCGCTTTCCAGTTTGTTCCCCCACGAGTGGGCCCGCTTGGAACAGATGTCCCACGAACTGGGCTCGGCCAATCAGCGCAAGAACCCGGACGACATCTACCTCACGCTCTGGGCCGGTCTGGGGGCGGTTCATCGCGGCTTGAAGTTCACGATCGACCTGGTGCGCGAAGGCCTTGGCGAGACGCGCGAGGTGGAAACCGAATCCGAGTCATCGGCCACGCCCTCGACATGCGACGGCATTTGAGTTGGCGGGTGGGCGACATCATCATCGAAGGGCGGGCACCTTCATCCGACCACAGTGGATAGGGCGGCGGAACAGGCCCCGATCGGAACGCAGGGCCGAAGCGGAAACGACGTGGAAAAACACCATGCCCAGGGGAACGCTCCCTTCGATTGGACCAATGAAAATCAGAACAAAAAAGGTTGACTATTTTCCAAAATCAACGACAATACACTTGAACATTCGTTGAAGTGTTCATTTACCATTCATAACGTTCAGAGGAGGACATCGATGTCCGAATGTCAAGTTCACGAAGGCCATGACCACACCCACGGCCCCAACTGCGGGCATGTAGCTGTAAAACATGACAACCACGTAGATTACCTTCACGACGGTCACCTTCACTTCGTTCACGGCGACCATGTCGACGAGCACCTGATCGACGTTTCCTCCGAAAACCCTACCGATTGCACTAACGGTCACAGTTGCCAAGGTCATTCAGACGACCACGTCCACGGTCCCAATTGTGGCCACGAAGCCGTACCGCACGGCGACCACGTAGACTACCTGGTTGATGGGCATCTCCACCACCAGCACAATGGTCATTGCGACAATCACGGTCCACTCCAGCTCGCATGAAGTTTTGCCCTAAGAAAAGGCCCGTTTTTTCGAGAAAAACGGGCCTTTTCTTTATGAGCCCTCGCGGCAGCTCCTGCAGCGACATCGAGCCTGTGGTTGGCCCGCTGGGCCGACGCTTCGAAGTCGTTATGCATGTGGCGTGACCACAAGCCGAAGAGCGGAGCGTCGAGGTCCGCTCATCCCCGTTCATCGAAGAACGACCGTACAAGGAGCCCGCGTGCGGAGAGATTCGTTGGGCCTGTAGGTTGGCCCGCTGGGCCGACGCTTCGAAGTCGTTATGCATGCGCCGTGACCACAAGCCGAAGAGCGGAGCGTCGAGGTCCGCTCATCCCCGTTCATCGAAGAACGACCGTACAAGGGGCCCGCAAGCGGAGAGATTCGTTGGGCCTGTAGGTTGGCCCGCTGGGCCGACGCTTCGAAGTCGTTATGCATGCGGCGTGACCACAAGCCGAAGAGCGGAGCGTCGAGGTCCGCTCATCCCCGTTCATCGAAGAACGACCGTACAAGAAGCCCGCAAGCGGAGAGATTCGTTGGGCCTGTAGGTGGAGCAGCTTGCTCCACCAATCGAAGCGACATCGGCTTCGACAAAGTATTGAGCCAAAGAGCGAAGCAATCCATTCTCCCGAGCAGGCCAAAGCCGGAATTGCATCCCTCTCGAAAGTATTTATACATCGCATCCAAATGGCTTCGAATGGTTGACCTGGGCGGCCCCCTCACCCACAGGCCTTACGTCGCTTACGAGCATGCGGGCTCTTCGACCGCAGCCCTTCAGCGGAACCATTGACTCCGCTTTTGGGAGTCGTCCGACGCCGTGACTTGGGCCACTTCGAAGCGTCGGCCCAGCGGCCTTACCGGCCCTGCCCAACCTTACAGGCCTTACGCCCCTCTCGCGATGCGGGAACTTTCAACTTGGCGATTTCGGATCGGGGGCGCGAGGGAGATTTCGGGCTCCGCTTTTTGGCTCAATTGATTGTCGTTGCTTGAGTTGCTTCGATTGGTGGAGCAAGCTGAGGCTGTGTGAAAACCCTGAATTCCCTCGTTTCGGCCTGCACCGGTTCTTTTTCTTCACCGGCCGTTCCGGCCGTTCCGCAACTTAATCCTTATCTTGTTGGCTTTGGGGTGATGGTTTCTGTCTCCTTTTTCTGGTGAGGTAGCACCTGATCTTTTAATTAGCTTGGTTAAAACAACTTACAACTCAGTCGCGGTATTATTCTTACAGAGCTTCCATCAGTCTTTCTTGTCCCATGATGTTGAAGAACCTCTTCATGTTGTAGGCCAGGGCCGCCAAGTTCATTTCTGTCCTCACGTTCTCCATTCCTTTCGTTAAGAAACTCCCATACTGGAAGCTCGCCTTTAGCACCCCAAACGGATGTTCCACCAGCCCTTTTCGGGCCTTTTGCAGGAAGCCCTTTTTCTTGCTCTCCCGCTCTAACTCCTCGATTTGATCTTCATATGCGCTTCTCTCGATCTGTCGACCGCTTTTTGCGGTGGTGCATTGATCTCTGAGCGGGCATCCTTTGCAAGCCTTCGTTTTATAGATGGTTTTCGCTTGTTCTGAGCTCTTCTTTTTCAAGGGCTCCAACACCTCTCCGTTCGGGCACGTGTAGGTGTTCGCGTCCCTGTCGTAAACGAATGCCTCTTTCGTGAATCGACCCGATGTCTGCTGCCGGGTTCTACAGGGAGGCACCCTCGGTGTAATCCCTTCATCCAAACACTTCGCCATTTCCTGATGGCTGTAATATCCTTTGTCCGCTACAACCTCGCACTTTTCGATCCCCAGATTTTCCTTTGATTTTAGGCTGATCCCACTCAACTGGTCTTTATCGTTTCGCGCTTGGTTGACATCCACCGCCGCCACCAGCTTGTGCTTGTGATCCACTCCGATTTGCACGTTGTAACCCACTGTCTTCCCATGCCTTCCCCTCATTGCACGGGCGTCCTCATCTGTAAGAGATACCTGACTATCTTGGCTCTCCTTCAACCGAGTTTCGGCCTCCTTCAATTCCTCCTTTTGCTCCGTCAACTTGCGGATTTTTTCTCTCAGCTCTTTCTTGGTCGCCTTTTGAACCTTTGCCTCTTTCTCGTCCTGCTTGGTCAGCTTTTCCAGGTAGTCTTCGATGCGTTCTTCGATCTGGCTTATCACCTTCGCCAAACGCGAGGCATTGAAGTTCCGTGCCTGGCTGTTGACTGCTTTGAACTTGCTGCCGTCAATACCGAGCAATTCACAGCCGAACAATTGGTTCTTTTTGCAGAGTAGGGTGAACTGGCGAAATACCCCAGCGATCCCCTTTTTGTTGTTCTTGCGAAAATCGGCAATCGTTTTGAAGTCGGGTTTCAGACCACGCATCAGCCACATCAGCTCTACGTTCCGATGGGTTTCCTTTTCGAGGCCTCGACTGGAACGTATCTTGTTGAGATATCCGTAGATATAGAGCTTGATCAGGTCCTTGGGATCGTAGCCAGGGCGCCCGGTTTTTTTAGGTTCGGAACGTACGAATTTAAGTTCTTCCATGTCGAGCGAGTCGACAAAAGCATCAATAAACCGAACCGGATTCTCCTCAGCAACAAAGTCGTCCATGAGGGGAGGAAACATCTGGGTTTGATCACGAGGAGTGCCTGAAATGTATCTCATAAAACACGGATACCTCACTTGTTTTAAAAGACTTATAGCACAAAATTGCGCAAAAATAAACGTAAAATACTGATAAATATACATGTTATGAGTTTTCACACAGCCTCAAGCTGCTCCACCTACAGGCCTGGCGCCCCTCTCGCGATGCGGGAACTTTGAACTTGACGGCTTCGGATCGGGGGCGCGAAGGAGATTTCGGGCTCCGCTCTTTGGCTCAATTGATTGTCGTTGCTTGAGTTGCTTCGATTGGTGGAGCAAGCTGCTCCACCTACAGGCCTTACGCCCCTCTCGCGATGCGGGAACTTTGGGCTTGACGGCTTCGGATCGGGGGCGCGAAGGAGATTTCGGGCTCCGCTCTTTGGCTCAATTGATTGTCGTTGCTTGAGTTGCTTCGATTGGTGGAGCAAGCTGCTCCACCTACAGGCCTTACGCCCCTCTCGCGATGCGGGAAATTTGGGCTTTGCGACCTTGTTGGTGCTCGATATGGAAGCGAATCGGCTTCGCTTTTTGGTGTAACTCACTGTGGTTGCCTGGGTCGCTTCGAAAAGTACATCCAGCGGATGTACCTACCGGGCACGACGAATCTCTCGGCGTTCGGGAACTCCTCGCCTGGGTCGCTTCGAAAAGTCGGCCCAGCGGGCCAACCTACAGGCTTTACGACACTCTTCAGAATGCGGGAACGCCCAAGCTGAGCCACTTCGGCGAGCGCGGGCCCAGATCAGTTGCTCGAACCGGCGGGTTCGCCGCCCGCCTCCAGGGCCTCGTCGCCCGCCTCCCGCAGACTCCGCGCCCGCGCGTCGACGAAGGCCATGAAGCGATCGGCCGGTAACGGCTTGCTGTAGAAATATCCCTGGATCTCGTCGCAACCCAAATCGCGCAATAGCGCCAGTTGCTCCTCGTTCTCGACACCCTCCGCCACGATCGACAAATTGAGGCTGTGGGCCATGGCGATGATCGAAGAAATGATGGCGCGGTCGTCATCGTTCTCCAAAATGCCGTTGATGAAGGACCGATCGATCTTCAAGGTGTTGATGGGGAACCGTTTGAGGTAGGCCAGCGATGAGTAGCCGGTGCCGAAATCGTCGACGGAAATCTTGATGTTCATGGCGTGCAGGCGGTTCAGTACGGAAATGGCGTGATCCACATCGCCCATGACGGCGCTCTCGGTCAGCTCGACCTTGATCAGGCTCGCGTCCAGTTCGGCTTCCTCCAATAGGGCCGCGGCGATGCCCGGCAAGTCCTGGCGCTGCAATTGCCGGGCGGAACAGTTGACCGAAACCGTCAGAGGCTCGCGACCCGCGTCCAACCATCCACGCACATGGCGACAGGCAGCCCGCAGCGCCCACTCCCCGATCGGCAGGATCAGCCCGGTCTCCTCGGCGATGGGAATGAAATCGCTGGGCGACACGGTGCCGTACCCGGGTTTGTTCCACCGAATGAGGGCTTCGGCACCACTCACCTCGCCTGTACGGGCCGACAGAATCGGCTGGAAATGTAACTCGAACTCGTCCTGTTCCAGGGCACGCCGCAGATTGTGCTCGATCTCCATCGCGGAAACCGCCTTGTCGTGCATGTGCTTGTCGAAGACGGAGTAGCGCGCCTTGCCCAGCGTCTTGGCGCGGTACATGGCGATGTCCGCATCGCGAATGACGGCCTCGGCACTCTTGTATTCGGTATTCCCCTGGGTGATGCCGATACTGGCGGAGATATGGATCTCCTTGCCCTTCAACATGAAGGGCTTCTGGATGTGGTTCTCGATACGCTGCACCACGCGGATGACTTCTTCCACCTCGATGATGCTCTCCAGCAGGATGACGAACTCGTCGCCACTCAGGCGGGCGACCGTATCGCCGGGCCGAACGCTGTCCTTGAGCCGGTCCGACAACTCGATCAGCAGTTGATCGCCGACGAGATGGCCCAGCGTATCGTTGACGCTCTTGAAGCGATCCAGATCGAGGAACAACACCGAGAAGTTGTACTCGTGGTGACGTTTGCACTTTTGAATGGCGTGCTCCAAACGGTTCTTGAACAGCAGGCGATTGGGCAGGTCCGTCAAGCGATCGTAGAAGGCATCGTGGCGAAGCTGCTCTTCGGCCTTTTGTCGCGCGAAATAATTGGCCAGCAGTTCGCTGACCAGAAAGAGCATGCGAATGCTGGCCGATTGCCAGGATCGCGGCTTTTCGGGATCGACGAAGCACATGAAGCCGAGGGTTTCGTCATCCACGGTGTGAACCGGAAGGCTGAGCATGGCGTGAATGTGGTTGGCCTCGAAGAGCGCGCGTTCCTTTTCGGCCGAAAAAGGCAGGGCCGCCACGTCCTCGATGGCCAACGGCTCGTTGGTCCGCACCCGCTCGTACCACCAGGGATAGGTCATCAAATCCTCGCCCTCGAGGCCCGCCGTACCACTTTCGCCGGCCGCAGTCGGGCGCGTAGGCCATTCGAACACCTTCTCGATCACCATGCTCTCGTGTTTGAACAACACGATGAAGGCCCGATCCACGGCCATCACTTCGGCGAGCAGCTCCAGAAAGCTCTCGAACTTGGGCGCGGTGGGCAGGGTCAACATGCCGGAGGCCTTGCCCAGGGTCTCTTCCATGTGGAGCCGCTTGCGCACTTCCCATTCGGCCGCGTTGCGTTCCTCGATCTCGTTCTTGAGCGCTTCGTTCGCCTGGTGCAGGGCCACGTTGCGGGATTCCAGATCGTCTTCCAGCCGTCGGTTGTCGCGCTGTAACCGGCCCTCGCGCCGCCGCGAAAACAGCATCAGGAGATAGCCCAACAGCAGCAAGCCGACGATGCAGCGAAGCATGAACGCCACCACGAACGATTCCAGCCGCATGGAGTAGGCGCCGATATCCGCCAACTCGTCGTGAAAGGCCTCGATGCGTTCGCGCCGGTAATCGTGAAAAGCCTGGTCCCACGCTTCGAGGACCTGGTTGAGGCGGGCATGGTTGTCGCGAATCTCGGCCGCGGTGGCATCCGTTTCCGAGTCGCGGAGCCGCAGAAACAGCTCCTGCTGGGTCTCCGCCACCTGATGGGCCTGAATGCGCAGCTCGCGCAGCGCATCGCTGGGTTCGATCTGCAACAGGGCGTGGCACTCGGCATCGAGGACACGCGCCAGGTCGACCGCCTCGTCGAGCGCCGCCTGGTCGCGTTCCCGAATCGCCTGGGAGAAACGGCGCTGCAACCGTGCCGCGAGTTCCTCGATTTGGATCACGCGTTCCTGCCACTGTGCCTGGCGCGTCACTTGGGCCTGCAGGTGCTCGGTTCTCCCCGAAGTCCAGAGACGGGTCACCAGCGGCTCGGCCACCGGCGCAAAGATCAGGAGCAGCACGAGCAGGATCAATTTGAGAGCGTGTTTTTTCAGGAGTTGGTTCATGCGGGAATCTACCTCGCGCGAAAACGAACCCGAGCCGTCTACCCACAAGGTCCGTCGCGTGATTCGCGTCGTCCAATCAGTCGAAAACGGCCTGGTTGGCGTGCGGCTCAACCATCATTTCGCCATTACTCAATCGTTTCGTCAATTTTTCCAATCCGTTAACCCGTTCGAACGCGTCGGTTCGAGGCACGAGGTCCCGGGATTTGGCCGAATCAACCTTGAATGGCGGCCAGGAAGGCCTTGCGGAAGGCATCTCCGATCGGAATTTCGCGGTCGCCGATCACCAGTTCGTGGCGGCTGACTTCGTCCACCTTCCCCAGGGCGACGACGTAGGATTTGTGAACCCGGGCGAAGGCGCCGGCAGGCAACATCGCCAAGGCCGCATCCAATTTCATCAACGCCATGATGCGCCGCTCGGCGGTGACCCAGAAGACGTAATTGCGATCGCTCTCCAAGTACAGGATCTCGTCGATTTCCAGGCGCACGTGCTTGTGACCGCTCTTGATGAACAGGTACGGATCCCGCTCCGGAGGCGCGTCCTCCCGAGGCTGGGGTGCCTGCGACGGGGAGGTCTTGCGATCGTTCTCGGCTTCAAGCCGGCGTCGCGCCTTGTCGGCGGCCTGCAGGAACCGGTCGAACGGAATCGGCTTGAGCAGGTAATCGACCGCGTCCATTTCGAACCCCGTGACCGCGTGCTCGGCATAGGCGGTGGTGAACACGATCATGGGCGGTTCACGCAAGGAGCGGGCGAATTGCAGGCCGTTCAGGTCGGGCATGTTGATGTCCAAAAAGATCAGGTCGACCGCGTTCGTCGCCAGCCAAGCCAGGGCCTCCAGGCTGTCGTCGAATTGGGCGACCAGTTCGAGGAACGGCGCCTTGCGACAATAGGAGGCCAATAACTCGAGCGCCATCGGTTCGTCGTCAATCACGATGCATTTCAAGTTCACCCTCCATCGGAAGCACCAGGGTCGCTTCGAACCAACCGTCCCGCTCACCGTAGTCCAATCCGGCCGGCCCCTCGGCGTACCAGGCCAGACGCTGGGCCAGATTGGCCAGGCCGAAACCGCCGGGTTCCCGGTCCAGTATCTCTTTGGGCGCGTGCATCCGGTTTCGGACTCGGAAGATCGCACGCCCGCCCTCGACCGTCAAGTCCATCAGGATCGCCGAAGGTCGCTTGAAGCTGACCCCGTGTTTGAAGGCGTTCTCCACCAGGGTGATCATCATCATGGGTGGTACGGAGACGGGATGGGGATCGCCGGTTACCTCCAACTCGATGGTCACGTCGCGGTTGGCCGGTATGCGCATTTTCTGGAGGTCGATGTAGGTGCGGAGGTAGGCGAGTTCGCTCTCGAGCGGCAGCATGTCGCGCCCGACCTCGTGAAGCATGTAGCGCATCATGCCGGCCAGTTTCATGATGGCCTCGGCGGTTTGCTCGGCACCTTCACGCGCGGCCAGGGCGTAGAGATTGTTCAAGGTGTTGAACAGAAAGTGCGGGTTGACCTGGTGCTTCAGTTGGGCCAATTCGGCCGCGGTCCGCTGCAGCTCCACCTGGTGGCGCAGACGTTGTTCGGCGATCCATTCCTCGGCGAACCGGGCGCCGCCGCCCAGCGCCATGAGGCCCCACGCAAAGATGAGGTAGGCGACCGGAATGACCGCCGCCAGCTCGCGCAGGATCGTGGTTTCGACATCGAACAGCGCGAACACCGCCCTGACCATCGCGATCTTGAGCGCCACCGCCAAGACGGCGATGCCCATGCCGCGGCCGATCAACCAAAGCGCGGAACGGCCACCCAGCCATGCCGGAACCAGGTAGCGATAGCCCAGGACGAAGGTGATCGCGTTCAGGGCGAATCCCCAAAACACGATGATCTCCATGGCGCCCGTGCCGTAGCCCAGGGGATCGATGCGAATCAGCCGCAGGTTGTACACCAGGCTGACCAGGAACAAGCCCACGGCACCGGCGATCAACCATTTCAATCGTGCGACATTGACGGCCTTGGAACCCTTCATCCAGCTCACCCCATGATTTCGAAGCGCGGGCCGGTCCCGCACCGCCCAGTATAGTTCCAGATACCCACCCGGAGGCGACCACGATGGATGAATCCCCGGGTTTCATGGACGAACCCCCCACCTTTTGGGGATCTACCGACTCGCGGCGGGTCGCGATGCGTTGGTGGAGTGTTTCCCCGGGTTGGTCCATCTCCCGCCACGACCAGGCCCTTGACGGCGTAGGCTTTTTCAAACGACAGGCCGGCGCGGTTCGGGAGCACCGAAATCTGTGCCGGTCGAAACGGATGGAGGCGTGCAATGGTGGAAGCGTTGCTGACAACAGTCAATCTCAACAAGTCTTATGTGGAGGCGGATCGGGACATTCCGGTCATCCGGGGACTCAATATGGAAGTCAACCCAGGTGAATACCTGGTGATCATGGGCAGTTCCGGATCGGGAAAATCCTCCCTACTCTACCTGTTGGGCGGCATGGACACCCCCAGCAGCGGCTCGGTCCTGGTCGGTCGCAGTGCGGTGGAGGGCCTGAACGAACAGGAGCGGGCGCGCATGCGGCGCGATCGCATCGGTTTCGTGTTCCAGGACTTCAACCTGATTCCCCATTTGACCATACTGGAAAACATCCTGGTCGCCGGCTACCTGCTCGAAAAGCCCCGCAAACGCGTCATCGAGCGGGCGCACCAACTGATGTCGCTGGTGGGCATCGAAAAGCTGGCCAACCGGCGTCCCGCCCAGACTTCGGGCGGAGAGCAGCAACGCTGTGCCATCGCGCGAGCCTTGATCAACGATCCCGACATTCTGTTGGCCGACGAACCGACCGGTAGCTTGAACGCGGCCGCCTCGTCCTCGATCCTGGAGCTTTTCGACACCATTCACCGCGCCGGCCAGACCCTGGTCCTGGTGACCCACGAATTGTCGGCGGCCTGCCGGGGCCAACGCGTCGGCTATATCCATCACGGAAACTTGGAGGAATTCCATTTCCCCCCCGACACGTCGCTCGGCGATCGGGAGAAGGTCCTGTTCTCCTGGCTTTCGCAGCGGGGGTGGTGACATGCGCGCCATCCTTCTCACCGCGCTCGCCAACCTGCGCCGCAAACCGGGTCAATCGCTGGCGATCGGCACCGCCCTCGCGCTTTCCGGACTTGCCCTGTTCGTCGCCGTCGCGTTGACCTTGGGCCTGGAGCGGCCCTTCGATTCCGTGTGCCGGCGCCTGAACACCTCGCCCTTGCAGTTGTTCCTCGATTCGGAAATCCACGACATGCCGTCGGTGCGCGACTGGCTCGCCCGCCAACCCGGCGTCACCGGGGTGACACCCGTGATCCCCGTGTACACCACGGGCGGGAACCTGCTGCACGGCGATACCAAAGTGGAAAAGAACCTGATGATCGCGGAGACATGGGACACCCGTGGCATGGATCGTCTGCAGGTCGTCGAACACAACACCGCCACACAACCGGAAAGCCCGGCGCCAGGGGACATTTGGATCACCAAGCAATTGGCCGGCAGCCGCGGCATTCGCCTGGGCGACACCATCGGCATTCCAATCGAATCGGAGGTGGTGCGGTTCACCGTCAGCGCCACGGTCGTAGATCCGTTCTTCAGTTCCGACAACATCTCTCCTTCACGGGCCTGGGTGGCTCCCGGCGAGTTGGCGCACGCCTTCCCCCTGTCCCACCTGAGTGAAACCTTTGTGGGCGTGGGGCTGGCCGATCGAAGTCAGGCCGAAACGCTGCGGAACCAACTCGAAACCGAACTCGGCGGCAAGCTGGCCGGTTGGTCGCTGACCCACGACCTGGCCAAGATGGCCCACGGCCTGTTCTTTCGGACCATGGCCGTCGCCCTCTTCGTCGTGGCGCTGCTGGCGCTGGGTTTGTCGGTATTCATCGTCTCCAGCGCCATCGGCAGCGCGGTCTTTGCCGACTACCGCCAGATCGGCACCCTCAAGGCGCTGGGCTTCACCCCCGCCATGGTCAACCGGATCTACCTGATCCAGTACCTGGCCCTCGGGGTGGTTTCGATTCCCCTGGGCCTGCTGGGTGGCGTGCTCGTCACCCAAGGCATCTTCGGTTTGTTGATGGAGAGTCTCGGGATCGTGAACACGAACTGGCCCGCGATGGTCCCGCTCGCGGTGTCGGCGAGCGCGGTGCTCGCCACGGTGGCGTTGAGCGCCTGGTGGACCGCCCGCAAGGGAGGGCGCATTCAGCCCATGCAGGCGATTCGTTTTGGCGCACCGCCACCTCGACGCAGCGGCGGTCGCTGGCAGGTGCCGATCTCGGCGCTGCCGTTGCCCGCGTTTCTGGGCGCGCGCAGTTTGGCGCTCAACCCGGTCCGGGCCTTCTTCTCGATCCTGGGCATGGGAATCGCCGTATTGGTCTTGGTCTTTTCGGTGAACATCACCGCCACCTTCGCCAGCCTCGGTCAGGATCGGGCGCTCTGGGGCCTGCCCGCCGGCGATGTGAGTATCCGTCTGGCCGGCCGACGCTTCCATGTCCGCCCGAAGGTCTTCGTCCACCGGATGGGCACCGACGCACGGGTGAAAGAGGTGCTGGCCCTGGGCTCCGCCTCCGCCGAAATCGAAGGGGTGGTGGGTATTTCCGGACGTCAAACAGGCGGGCGGGCCTTCGATGGCCCCATGACGGCGCTGGGCCTGGACAACGTCGAAGGTCGTCACCCCAGCGGCCCCCACGAGATCGCGCTGGCGGTAAACAGCGCCAAAAAGGGCGGCTTCGCCTTGGGGGACTCGGTGCCGCTGCTCCTGGAAGGCCAACGGGTGTCGCCAAAGCTGGTGGGCATCTACCAAACCGCCAACAATCTGGGCCTCGGGTTTCGCATCGACGCGGCCCTGATGCGCGATCTCCTGCCCATCTGGACCCCGCGCCAGGTCGAAGTGGTCCTGCGCGAAGGGGTGGATCCCGACACCTTCAAGGCCGAACTCATGACGCGATACGGTGAAGCGGTACGGGTCGATACCGTGGCGGAACTCTCTCGCGAACTGGAAAGGGTTCTCGGCGGAGTGCGCCTCGCGCTGGTATTCCTGTCGGCACTCCTTCTGGCCGTGTGCTTCACGGCGATCTACAACGACACGGTCTTGAGCCTGCGCGAGCAAAACAAGACCTTCGGCATTCTCAAGGCCGCCGGCATGACCCCCGCCCAAATGCGCATGGTGCTGGTCTGGCGCACCCTTTCGATAACCGGCATCAGCCTCCTGCTGGTGGTGCCGTGCTCGTTGGTGGTTCTGCCGATGGTGCTGAGCGTGGCAGCCTCCGGCATCGGCCTGATCGAGTTCCCCTTCGTGGTCGACGCCCTGGGAACCGCCTTGATCTTTCCCGGCCTGCTGGCCTTCGGATTCGGGTGCGCCTGGCTTCCGGCCCGCGGCGTCATCCACCTCAACCCTCGCAATCTGATCGTTGAATAAGGAGCGGACGACCATGAACATTCGCGTGACACACTGGGTTTTCGGTTGGTTGATCATCGGCTTGGGCGCGTGCTGGTTCGGGCCCGTCCGAGCCGCGACGCGCGCGCCCGACATCGAGGCACTGAACGAGTGGCTGGAGGCCGAATTCGATGCGGCCGCCTATCCCGGCCTCTCGGTCGTGCTGGTTCACGGCGATCGGATCGCCTACGCACGGGGATTTGGAAAAGAATCGACGGCGGGCGAGAAGCTCATGACGGCGGACTCCGTCAGCGCGATCGGCTCGCTGACCAAATCGTTCACGGCCCTGTGCCTCATACGCCTGGTCGAAGCGGACAAGGTCGACCTGGATCACCCGGTGACCCACTACCTGCCGTGGTTCCGCACCGCCGACAAGGCCGCCAGCGATGACATCACGGTGCGCATGCTGTTGTCCAACACCTCCGGCCTACCTTCCCTGGATGTGGGCATCTTGGATCGCAGCGAGGCCACCGACGCGGACGAACGCCTGGCCCGATCCTTGGCCGGACACCTGCTCAACCGACCGCCCGGCAGCGGCTTCGAATACGCCAACGAAGGCTTCGTCCTGGCGGGACTGATCGCCGCCACGGTACACGGCAAACCCTACCCCGAATCCTTGGCCGATTTGGTGCTGAGCCCGCTGGGCATGGTGCGATCCAGCAGCCTTCCCGCCCAAGTGGCCGCGCTGGGCGGCCTGACGGGACATTACACCGGTCTCCTGGAGGGCGTTCCGGCCCGGCAAGGCCTGACCTCGATGCAGTACGCCGCCGCCGGCTCCATTCTGCAGTGCAGCGCCCGTGATTTGGGTCGCTACATGTCGGCGTTGCTCGGTGGCGGGGATTCCCAGGGTCGACCCTATCTCGAACTCACCCATCGAGACGAGATGTGGCGGTCCCACATCCACATGCCCGAAAGCGAGCGCATGGGCCCGCTGGACTACGGACTCGGATGGATGGTGGGCGAGGTCGACGGCCGCCGCATCGCGGCCCACGGGGGCCACGCCATGACCATGACGTCCTTCGCCATGCTGGTACCGGAGCAAAACTTGGGGATCGCGATTCTGTCCAACATCGACACCCTGGACAGCTACCGGTTTCCCGATTTGATGACCTTGGCCAACAACGGCCTGCACGTGGCCATGGACGAACCGCTCTCCGATTTCGGAAAACCGAAGCGGGCCGACAAGACGCGCAACGACTTCACCCTGCCGGACGAGCGCGCGGCGGCGCTGCCAGGGGTGTACCGCGCCGGCGGATTGGCCGGATTGCGCTTACGCATCAGCCAACGGGAAGACGGACGGCTCTTCGCCGTGGCCGAACGCGCCGGTCAAATCATCAAAGAGGGTCTGTTCGATTTCATGAATCCGGCACGCGGCTATGTTCGCGGTATCGGTCAGCACGCGGCGGTTTACGTGCAGGCGAGTTCGGATGGCACCGTGCCCGCCCTGATCTACGGCGGCACCAAGCTCTATCGGGAAGCGCCGGACAAAGCCGCCGCGAATCGGTTCGTCGCCGAACGGGATCGGTTCCGGGTCGAGCTCGGCGAAGGCTGGCAAGAGAAGGGCGGCGAGGATGTCCATGCCGCCAAGGGTGATCGCACCCTTTGGGTCGGCTTCTCCGCGGGAGAGGCCGATGCTCGCCAGGCTCTGGAGATCGCCGCCGGCATCGATGCAGCGCGAATCGAGTGGGGCCCCGAGTACGGTGTCACCATCGGCGACCTGTACTGGCGCAAGTCGTCGGCACGGGCGGTCGGCGATGCGAGCCATCGTCAATTCGCGATCGTCAGTCACCGCCTTGCCGAAGGCACGCTGCACGTGGTGCTCGGTTGCGCGGCGGGGGATCTCACGCGCATGATGCAGGAGGATGGGCTGGACATCCTGAAGTCTCTGGCCATTCGGCATCGCTAGGGATTGCCCTTCCGGCCACGCCGAAATCGCGGTGCTCCCGATCGACGGGACGTAGCGATTTCGGCGGTCGACTTCCCCTTGCCGGGCATCTCGTCGGTCTGCTTTAATCGGGAGGCCACGAGAAGGAGGGTGACCATGGCCAAGATCTGCGTGTTTTGCGCGTCCAGTTCCCGCATTTCGGAATCGTATTTTCAGGTGACGCGCGAGATGGGGGCCGCGATCGCCGAACAGGGGCACACGTTGGTATGGGGCGGCGGTCGCGTGGGCCTGATGGGAGCCTTGGCCATCGCCGTTCAGGAGAAAGGCGGCCGGGTCATCGGAGTCATTCCGGAGAAGTTGCGCATCCGCGAGGTGGCCTACACCAGGTCCGACGAGTTGATCGTCACGGACACCATGGCCGAGCGGAAAACGCGCATGATCGACGAATCCGATGCGTTCGTGACGCTGGCCGGCGGATACGGCACCCTGGACGAAATGCTGGAAGTCCTCACCTTGCGCCAACTGGGCTACCACGACAAACCGATCTACCTGGTCAACACCGACGGCTTCTACGATTCGCTGCTCGGTTTTCTCCATCAGTTGGAGCACACCGGGTTCGTGCGCGAAACCCCGGTGCCGCTGTACGAGGTGGTCAACCATCCCCACGAGTTGATCGGCCGCATTCTGTAACTGCCGTCGTTCGGGGGGCGGGTCTGCGGTGTTCCGCCCCGATGCGTGTTGGGTTGTTCCGTGTTTCGCCCCGACGCATGCTGGGTTCGGCCGGGTCCCGCCTCGACGCATGCTGGGTTGGGCCGGGTTCGCCGCCCGACGCGTGCTGAGTTGGGCCGTCTTCCGCCTCTACGCATGCTGAGTTGGGCCGGGTTCGCCGCCTGACGCGTGCTGGGTTCCACCTCGACGCCTGCTGGGTTCGGCCGTGTTTGCGGCCCAACGCGTGCTGCGTTGGGCCGTCTTCCGCCTTGACGCATGCCGGGTCGTGTCATGCTTCGCCTCGACGCATGCCGGGTCGTGCCCGGTTCGCCGCCCGGCGGATATTGGATCGTGCCGTCTTCCGCCTCGACGCATGCCGGGTTGGGTCGTGTTCGCGGCCCGGCGGATATTGGATCATGCCGTCTTACGCCTCCACGCATGCCGGGTCGTGCCGGGTTCGCCGCCCGGCGGATATTGGATCATGCCGTCTTACGCCTCGACGCATGCCGGGTCGTGCCGGGTTCGCCGCCCGACGCGTGCTGGGTCGTGCCGGGTTCGCCGCCCGACGCGTGCCGGGTCGTGCCGGGTTCGCCGCCCGGCGGATATTGGATCATGCCGTCTTACGCCTGGACGCATACCGGGTCGTGCCGGGTTCGCGGCCAATCCTGAAGGGATGGCCAAATCCATGTTTGGACCACCATATATAAAAACGCGCGCCTCTGGCGCGCCACCAGCAGGCGTCCTGAAGGGACGACACATTACAGCGAAGGGTGAGGCGCCGCTAAGGCGCCGTAACCCTGGTTGTTGGGGGTTCCCGCATCGAGCTCTGAAGGAGCGGGTCCACGAAGAATCCCCGGGAATAGACGTGAACTCCAGGAGGTCCTTCGTAGTCCCGCCCCGTTGGGGCTGGGTTTCGGGAACTCCAGGCAACCAGGGTTGCGTCGGCGCTGCCTCCTTAACCCTTCGCTGTTCTGTATGACCCTTACAGGGTCCCTGCTGGTGGCGCACCAATGGTGCGCATTCTAAATTAATGATGAACCCAACACACGGTTGGCCATCCCTCCAGGATTGGCCGCGAACAACGATAGTCCAAGCATGACCCTGATCGCCGGACCGCCTTCGCTGTTCTGTGTGACCCATGGCGCACCAAAGGTGCGCGTTCTAAATTAATGATGAACCCAACATACGGTTGGCCATCCCTCCAGGATTGGCCGCGAACAACGATAGTCCAAGCATGGCCCTGATCGCCGGACCGCCATCGCTGTTCTGGATGACCCATACAGGGTCCCTGCTGGTGGCGCACCAGAGGTGCGCGTTTTGTTCAATCAGTGGTCCAAACAGGGGGCCAGCCATCCCTCCGGGATTGGCCCGGGACGCCACTCCATCCCCACATCGCGTCTTTGACCCGCGCTCAGGGCTCCGGGGATGCCGCGCGCCAATCTCCGCTCTTGCCGCCACTCTTGTGCAGCAGACGCACCGGTCCGATCACCATGCCCTTGGTCACCGACTTGCCCATGTCGTACAGCGTCAGCAGGGCGACCTGCACCGCCGTCAAGGCCTCCATCTCGACGCCCGTCCGCGCCGAAACACGCACTTCGCTCTCGACGCGAACCCGTCCCTCTTCGGGCCGGCTCTCGAACTGCAACCCGACAAAGTCCAGCGGCAACACGTGGCACAGGGGAATCAGGTCGTGGGTCTTCTTGGCGGCCATGATGCCGGCCAAGCGGGCGATTTCGTAGGCGTTGCCCTTCTTGAGGCGATCCAGTCGCTCGATCAACTCGCGCGGCATGCTGATGAACCCTTCGGCCCGGGCGCGGCGCTCGGTGACGGCCTTGGCGCCCACGTCGACCATGCGGGCCTCGCCCTTGGCGTTCAGGTGGGTCAACCCGGACGCTTCCCCGTCCGGCGGCGCTGTCTGGTACGGTTCGGTCATGGTGTCGCCTTCGCTCGAAGCGGCCAAAGGGGCCGCTTCAGGTCAATTCGAAATTGGAATTCTCGGACTTCTGGCGGAACAGGGTGTAGATGTGGCCGACCTTCTGCACGATGGTCACGCCGACGCCGGTCATGGCCGCCTCGATTTCCGACGGCTCGGAGAGGCAATTGCCCAGCACGCGCATCTTGATGAGTTCGTGGGCGCCGATCTGCTCCTCGAGCTGGCGCATGAAAGGTGCGGAGGGGCCTTCCTTGCCGATGTGCATCAGCGGCTTGAGGTGATGGGCCTGCTGCTTCAAAAAACGGCGCTGGGCCGCTGTCAATGTCATGGGTTTCATAAAGGTACGTCCCCGATGGTGGTGTTGCTGTGGCGCTCGTGGCGCGAAGAGGCCCTGTCCTCGCGGGATGGGCCCGTGCTTCCGGATCAGTTGTCGACTTTGAGCATGGCGAGGAAGGCGTCCTGAGGAATCTGCACGTTGCCCACGGCCTTCATGCGCTTCTTACCCGCCTTCTGCTTTTCCAAGAGCTTGCGTTTACGCGAGATATCACCACCGTAACACTTGGCCAGTACGTTCTTGCGCAGGGCCTTGACGGTGGTCCGCGCCACGATGCGCGCGCCCATGGCGGCCTGAATGGCGATGTCGAACATTTGGCGTGGAATCAGTTCCTTCATCTTGGCGGTGAGCAGGGTCGCGCGCGATTGAGCCTTGTCGCGGTGCACGATCAGGCTCAAGGCATCGACCAGATCGCCGTTGACCAGAATGTCCAGCTTCACCAGGTTGGAGGCCCAATAACCTTCGACGTGGTAGTCGAAGGAAGAGTAGCCGCGACTGACGGATTTCAATTTGTCGTAAAAATCCAACACGACTTCGTTCAACGGCAGCTCGTATTCGATCAGAATGCGGTCCTCGGACACGTATTCGAGCTTCTTCTGGATGCCGCGTCGCTCCTCGCACAGTTTGAGCACGCCGCCGACGAACTCGCTGTTGGTGAGGATGGTGCCGAGGATGTAAGGCTCTTCGAATACCTCGATGTCCCCCGCGCCAGGCAGCTTGCTGGGCGATTCGATCATCATCGTTTCACCGGACTTGGTGGTGACGCGGTAGGCCACACCGGGCGCGGTGGTGACCAGATCGAGATTGAACTCCCGCTCCAGGCGCTCCTGGATGATTTCCATGTGGAGCAGACCCAGGAAGCCGCAGCGGAAGCCGAAACCCAGGGCTACGGACGTCTCGGGCTCGAACACGAAGGAACTGTCGTTGATTTGGAGCTTGTCCAGCGCCTCGCGCAAGCTGGCGTAATCGGCGGCCTCGGTGGGATAGAGCCCGGAGAACACCATCGGCTTGGTTTCCTTGAACCCGGCCAGCGGGCTCTCACAGGAGTTCTTGACGTGGGTGATGGTGTCGCCGACGCGGGCTTCGTCCAAGGTCTTGATCGTGGCGATGACGTAGCCGACCTGACCGGCTTCCAGGGAATCGACCTTGGCCATCTTGGGCGTGAAGATGCCCACTTCGTCGATGTCGTACTCACTGCCGGTGGCCATGAAGCGCACTTTGTCCTTGCGGGCCATGCGGCCTTCGAAGACGCGAACCAAAATGATCAGGCCGCGGTAGCTGTCGAACCAGGCGTCGAAAATCAGCGCCTGAAGCGGGCTTTCGGACTTGCCCTCCGGTGGAGGAATCACGCGAATGACGGCCTCCAGCACTTCGTCGACACCCTGACCGGTCTTGGCCGAAATCAGGCAGGCATCGTCGGTCTCGAGGCCGATGACGTGTTCGATCTGCTCCAAAATGACGTCGGGCTGGGCCGAAGGCAGATCGATCTTGTTCAACACGGGCAACAGTTGGAGATCGTTCTCGATGGCGAGATATACGTTGGCAAGCGTTTGGGCTTCGACGCCCTGGGCCGCATCCACGACCAGGATAGCGCCCTCGCACGCGGCCAGGCTGCGCGAGACTTCGTATGAAAAATCCACGTGCCCCGGAGTATCGATCAGGTTGAACTGGTAGATCTGACCGTCTTGGGCCTTGTAATCCAAGGTCACGGAGCGCGCTTTGATGGTAATGCCGCGCTCGCGCTCCAGATCCATATCGTCCAACATCTGGGCTTTTTTTTCGCGATCGCTGACCAGTCCGGTCATTTCCAAAAAGCGATCGGCCAGGGTGCTTTTGCCGTGGTCGATATGGGCGATGATGGAAAAATTGCGGATTTGTTTGGGATCGATGCTCAAGTACGAGGCCTCCCTCAAGAAATTCCCGAACCGCTAATGATAGCACAAGAGCGAAGTCCTGACCCACGCGCAAAATGAAGTCCCTGTCACACAAAGAGTTCGCTGGATTTCGGGTCGGCGATGGCCTCGGGAATGCGCTAAGATGCGGTGATCTCGAAGCCGAAACCCATGTGAACGCCTGCCGCCGCGGCCGTCGCCGCACGGATCGACGCGGTGCGCGCTCCATCCTTACACGCCCGGTGTCATCCCATGTCCATGCCAGCGCTCGCCACCTTCCGCCACTACCTGAAGACCATCTTGGAGACAAGCGGGCGCCGCCTGGTTCCGGCGCTGCTGCTGATGCCGGCGGTGGGCGTGCTGGAAGGCGTGGGGGTCATCATGCTGCTGCCGATGCTGGCCCTGATCGGGCTGGGCGAGTCAAAGGGTGACGGCGGATTACATGCCGCCATCGCCGCCGCGTTCGACGCACTGCACCTCCCCCTCAATCTGGAAACGGTCCTGATCGTCTTCGCGGCGTTGATGGTGACGCGCCGTCTGCTTTCTCGCTGGAACGAGGTACTGTCCGCCACACTGCAACAAGATCTGGTGTGGGCGCTGCGTTCGCGCTTCTACCGGGCCCTGATGGCGGCGCGCTGGCCCTTCTTCACGGCCAATCGCTCGTCGGATTTCGTGCAGGCCCTGACCACCGATATGAACCGCATCGGCCACGGCTGTGCCCATCTACTGAGAGTGACCGCAACCCTGATGCTGCTGGCAGCCTACCTCGTCCCGGCCATGCTCACGGCACCAACCCTGACCGGGCTGACCCTGGCCATCGGCGCGCTGGTCTTCGCCGTCCTGCGCGGGCGCATTCGCCGCGCGTCCCTGGATGGGGAGCGCATCACCCACATTACCAATGGCTTGTATGCCACGGTAAGCGAGCACATGGCCGGTATCAAGGTGGCCAAGAGCTTCGGTGCCGAAGCCCGCAACCTGCAGCGATTCGAGCGGATCACCGGCGATATCCGCGATCTCCTCTTGAACTTCAACCGCAACGTCGCCGGTGCCCAGCTTTGGTTCTCGCTGGGGAGCACCCTGATCTTCTGTAGCTTTTTCTACGTGGCGGTACGCTGGTTCCAACTGCCCAGTGCTTCCCTGTTGTTGTTGATCCTGATCTTCGCGCGCATGATGCCTCTGGTTTCGGCGCTCCAACAGCAAACCCACCACCTGGCCCACATGCTGCCCGCCTTCGCATCCTACCGAGATCTCCTGCAACGGTGTCGCGCGGCGACCGAAATCGAAACGGCTGACGGGTGCACGCACCAAGCATCCTTTCCGCTGCGGGAAGAAGTTCGCTTCGTCGACGTCGGCTTTCGCTACGAGAACCAGAACGAGGGATCGCTGGAAGGCCTCAGCCTGAACCTGAGAGCCAACCAGACCACGGCCCTGTGCGGCCCGTCCGGCGCCGGAAAGAGCACGGTGGCCGACCTGCTCCTGGGCTTGCTTTCACCTCAAACGGGTCACATCGAAGTCGACGGCCGAGTCTTGGAGAAATCCGACCACCGGGCCTGGCGCAGCACCATCGCCTACGTGCCCCAGGAGACGTTTCTCTTCTTCGAAACGGTGGCGGACAACCTGCGCTGGGCCGCTCCGGAGGCGAGCGACGCGGATCTGTGGCTGGCGCTTGACCAGGCGGCCGCGGCCGATTTCGTCAAACGCTTGCCGCAGGGACTGGACACGGTCGTCGGCGAGCGCGGCGTCCGGCTGTCGGGCGGCGAACGCCAGCGCCTGGCCCTGGCTCGTGCGCTTTTGATCAAACCGCGACTCCTGATTCTCGACGAAGCCACCAGCGCGCTGGACACCGAAAACGAGGAACGCATCTTCGCGGCATTGGAAGCCCTGCACGGCAGCATGACGATCCTGATCATCGCGCACCGACTGACGACCCTGCGCGGGGCGGAACGCATCTACGTGCTGGACGGGGGTCGTTTGGCCCAGGAGGGAACCCATGAGGCACTGGCCACCCAACCGGGCCTGTACCAAAGCCTGCTGAAGCATCAGGACCCCGCGTAGCAGGATACTGCGAAACCAGGACACCTACCGGGACACCAAATGGAACAACGCGAGTCATGGGCGCGATCGGCGGAATTTTCACCGAAACTTGACCATCCTGTTCACTTGATGGCGACCTATTTACGCTAGAATGCGCAAAAACACGATCAATTCGCCTGCACAAGGAGCACCTGTCATGTCCGTGACGCAACTCCCCCAATGGAAAGCCCTCGAAAACCACGCTGTCACCATGCGCGATGCCCATCCTCGCGACCTGTTCCAACAGGATCCGGGCCGCGCCGAGACCTTCTCACTGGAAGCCTGTTCGCTCTGGATGGATTACTCGAAAAACCTGATCACCTCGGAAACGCTCCACCTGCTGCTGGACCTGGCCCGCGCCCGCGGCCTGGAATCGGAGATCCAGGCGATGTTCGACGGTGAGAAAATCAATCGAACGGAAAACCGAGCGGTGTTGCACGTGGCCCTGCGCAACCGAGCCGATCAACCGATGCGCGTCGACGGCGAAGACGTGATGCCCAAGGTTACCGCCGTGCGCCGCAAGATGGCCGATTTCGCCCGCCGGGTCCAATCCGGCGAGTGGCGCGGCCACACCGGCCAGCCGATCCGCAACGTGGTCAACATCGGCATCGGCGGTTCCGACCTGGGACCGGTCATGGTCTACGAAGCGCTGAAACACTACAGCGATCGCGGCCGCACCTTCCGCTTCGTGTCCAACGTGGACGCGACCCACTTCCACGAAGCGACCCGCGATCTCGACCCGCGCGAGACGCTGTTCATCGTGGCCTCGAAGACGTTCACGACCCAGGAGACCATGACCAACGCCCACACCGCCCGCTCCTGGCTGCTGGAGACCCTGAGCGACGAAGCCGCGGTCGCCAAGCATTTCGTGGCGGTCTCCACCAACGCCGAAGGGGTGCGCGACTTCGGTATCGACACCGAGAACATGTTCGAATTCTGGGATTGGGTCGGCGGCCGGTACTCGCTGACTTCCGCCATCGGACTGTCCCTGATCACGGCCCTCGGCGAAACGCATTTCGATGCGCTGCTCGAGGGCTATCGCGATATGGACACGCACTTCCGCACCGCACCTCTGGAAAAGAACATGCCCGTCATCGCCGCGCTGCTGGGTGTGTGGTACGGCAACTTCCTCGACGCCGACACGACCACCATCCTGCCGTATGACCAATACCTCCACCGCTTCGCGGCCTACTTCCAGCAGGCGGACATGGAGAGCAACGGCAAAAGTGTCGATCGTCAGGGCCGCCCGGTGGACTACCAAACCGGCCCCATCATCTGGGGCGAGCCGGGAACCAACGGACAGCACGCTTTCTACCAGTTGATTCACCAAGGCACGCGAATGATCCCCTGCGACTTCATCGGCTTCGCGCGCTCGCTGAACCCGATCGGCGACCACCACGCCAAGTTGATGGCGAACTTCTTCGCCCAGCAGGAAGCCCTGGCCTTCGGGAAGACCGAGGCCCAGGTTCGGGCCGAAGGGACGCCGGAAGCACTGGTCCCCTACAAAACCTTCGCCGGCGGCAAACCGAGCACCTGCATCATGGCCCCCCAGTTGACGCCACACGCCCTCGGCAGCCTGATCGCGCTCTACGAGCACAAGATCTTCAGCCAGGGCATCGTTTGGGACATCTACAGCTTCGATCAGTGGGGCGTGGAGCTGGGTAAGCAGTTGGCGAAGAAAATCCTGCCGGAAATGGAAGCGGGCGAAGGTACCGACCTACAACACGACAGTTCCACCAACGCCCAGATCCGCTATTATCAAAAGCATCGACAATAACTCGGTCGGTGCCCTACGTCGGCAGCTCGCCAACTTTCGCGACGCCGCAGGCAGCTCGGAGACGTTCGATCCCGGCGATCGCTCTCGGATCGGCCCATCGACGGTGACGGGCCGCATCTTCCGATCCAAAGCGCTCGACCCCCTGGGGAGATCGCGATTCCGACCCACTCGATGAGGAGGACCTAGCTTATGGATATCCGCGACTATAACCGCCACGCTTGGGACGGCTACGTGGCCAATGGCAACACCTGGACCAAACCCGTCACCGCCGAACAAATCGCGGAGGCTCGCGAAGGCCGCTGGGAAGTGGTGCTGACACCACAAAAGCCGGTGCCTCGCTCCTGGTTTCCCGCGATGGAAGGCATCAAGATCCTGGGTCTGGCTTGCGGTGGCGGTCAACAGAGTCCGATTTTCGCCGCGGCGGGGGCGCGTGTAACGGTGTTCGACAACTCGCCCGCGCAACTGGCGCGCGATCGCGAAGTGGCCACCCGTGAAAACCTGACGCTCACGACGGTCGAAGGCGACATGGCCAATCTCTCGGTGTTCGAAGACGATAGCTTCGATTTGATCTTCAACCCGGTCTCCAATTGCTTCGTCCCCGACGTCCTGCCGATCTGGCGGGAATGCGCGCGCGTGCTGCGACCGGGCGGCACACTGCTCACGGGTTTCGCCAACCCCGCGCTGTACCTCTTCGACTACGAGAAGTCCAAGACGGGCACGCTCGAAGTCCGCCACGCCCTGCCCTACTCCGATCTGACCAGCATTTCGGAGGAAGAGCGCAAGGCACTTCAGGCCGAGGGCGAGGCATTTTGTTTCGGTCACACCCTCGACGATCAAATCGGCGGACAGTTGGCGGCGGGCCTGGCGCTCACCGGCTTCTACGAAGACAGCGCGCCCGAGGAAGCATTGTCGAAGTTCATGCCCAACTACATCGCGACCCGCGCGGTGAAACCCGCCTGAGTCGACGCCTCACCCTTCGTTCCATCCATTCGGTTCAGCTTCACAAGGAGAACCCAGATGACTACCGCATACTGGTGCGTGCTCGCCGCCGCCATACTCCCCTACATTTTTACCGCCGTCGCCAAAGCGGGCGCCAAAGGCTACAACAACGCCAAGCCCAGAGACTTCCAAGAAAAACTGGAGGGCTGGCGTCGACGCGCCCATTGGGCCCACCTCAACAATTTCGAAGCGTTCCCCCCATTTGCCGCGGCGGTGATCATCGCCCACCTGGCCAATGCGCCACAGGAACGCGTCGATATGCTGGCGATCGCCTTCATCCTGTTTCGCGTGTTGCACGGCGTCTTTTACATCGCCAACATCCACTGGATGCGTTCCTTGGTGTGGTTTGGTGCGATCGGCTCGGTCGTCGGGCTGTTCACGGCCAGCGCCTGAGTGGCTGCGGAGGCGGGGTTTTCATCGAAGCAGGAGAGATGGGAGCCCCCGCACCCAAAGATGCGAAGCCGATAACCGCCCTTGCCGCGCGTCACCGAAGCCGCGTTGTCCAAAGTCCCCGCATCGTGAGAGAGGCGTCAGGCCTGTAGGTGGAGCAGGGGCGGTAAGCCAGCCTGCTCCACCAATCGAAGCAACTCAAGCAACGACAACCAATTCCGTCAAAGAGCGAAACCGGAGTTTTCCCTCCCCGCGCACCACCGAAGTCTCCTAGCCCAAAGTACCCACATCGCGAGAGGGATGCTAGGCCTGTAGGTGGAGCAGCCTGCTCCACCAATCGAAGCACCCCAAACAACGACAACCAATTCCGTCAAAGAGCGCAGCCGAAGTTTTCCCTCCCCGCGCACCACCGAAGTCTCCTAGCCCAAAGTACCCACATCGCGAGAGGGATGCTAGGCCTGTAGGTGGAGCAGCCTGCTCCACCAATCGAAGCAACTTGTTTAACATTAATCAATTACGCAAAAGAGCGCAGCGCGAATGTGCGATGTGTGGTCTTCCATTCAATGGGTGCGCTATCCGGCAGAACAACTCTCTTGAAGATTGTGCCGACGTGAGTGGAGATGCTTCGATTGGTTGAGCTGGCTTCCCACAGAAACGACGGATCTCTCGTCAAGGGCTAAACCGTGAACAGTGGTACTTCGACCTCGGGTATTCAGTGGGACGATCGGCTTCGCTCTTTGGCGTAACCCACTTCGGATCCATACGTCGCTTCGATTGGTGGAGCAGGCTGCTCCACCTACAGGCTTGGCGCCCCTCTCACGATGCGGGAACTTTGGGCTTGGCGACTTCGGATCACGGCGCGAGGGAGATTTCGGGCTCCGCTCTTTAGCTCAATTGATTGCCGTTGCTTGAGTTGCTTAGATTGGTTGAGCTGGCAGCTCAACCTACAGGCCTTACGCCCCTCTCGCGATGCGGGAACTTTGGACTTGGCGACCTTGTTGGTGTTCGATATGGGAGCAAATTGGCTTCGCTCTTTGGTGTAACTCACTGCAGTTGCTTGGGTCGCTTCGATGTGTCGGCCCAGCGGGCCAACCTACAGGCATGACGCCCCTCTCACGATGCGGGGACTTTGGACTTGGCGACTTCGGTGGCGCGCCGCGAGGCAAATAATCGGCTTCGCTCTTGACGTAAGCTCATAAATGAAAGGATGTTGCTTCGATCTGCCAGGTTGGCGGCCTCCCCGGCCCTGCCCGAGGTGGGCGCTCAGAGCGCATCCGCTTCGCGGTAGCGATCCGCCCGTCACGAGCCTCTCAAAGGCGGCGCGGTGGTGTCGTTTTCGACCTCCGGTTCGCGCGCATCCGCGGCCGGAAGTCTCAAGAATTGGAAATCGTCCAGTAAGGCGATCGCCGCCTGCAGGGCCGATCCGAAAAAGGGTAGTTTGGACAGCCGGATCAATTGGATCAACAGGGGCACGGTGCGGTCGATGAACCGCCAGGTCTTTTCCTGTTGGGGTGAGCTGTCGTGGACCCAGAACAACACGATCCCCATGTGGAACATCCACAACAGGCCAGGCAGGTAATCGGCCAGCGGGGCCGAGACCTTGGTCTTGGAGCCGCGAACGACCTCGTCGAACAAGGCCATCGCGCGATGACGCAGCTCCCGGGAGTCGTCGCTGAACGGCGAAAGCGTGTGATTGGGATCGGCCGCAACCTTGAACAGAGCCTTGGAAACGGCGTGGTATGGCTGGCTGATGCGAATTTGAGCCTGAACCACCCCCTTGAGGCGATCTTGCAACGTCTTGGCCTGGTCCAACACCTCGCGGCAGGCCAGCCGATGCTCCTCGTGGGTCTGGGCGTAGAAGGCGTGGATGATGTGTTCCTTGGTTTCGAAATAGTAGTAGGCCGCCCCCGGCGAAAGGCCGGCCTGCTTGGCGATGGCCCGCATGGTCATCTTCTCGTAGCCACCCTCCAACATGAGGGGAAGGGCCGCACTCAGGATGCGGGCGCGGGTCTGCTCGGCCTTCTTGTGCTTCATGGATGCCATGGTGGGGAGACCGCCTTCAAAAGATTTTTGAACATGTTTAAAGTACCGTACCCCAGCGCCGAGAACAAGCATTTTGAACACGTTTAATTAACAGGCAGAATCTCCGCCGTCGGGATGGCGAGTCGGAACCAGGGCGGTTGAAACACGTCAAACGCGCCTCCCTTACCGGGCCTCCCATACCGGGCCTCCCATACCGGGCCTCCCATACCGGGCGTCCCTTACCGGGCCTCCCTTACCGGGCCTCCCCACCAGATACCACCGGCAACAGGTGCAACCGCACCACCGTGCCGGGTTTGCCGGACCGCGGCTGGATCGAAATCTCTCCGTTCATCTCCATCAAGGTGTTGGCGCAATAGTGCAGGCCCAAACCCAACCGGTTGGGTTTGGTGGAGTATCCCTGGGTGTACACGCGATCGCCCACACCTTCCGGCAGGCCGACCCCGTCGTCGGTGAGCTCCAATTCCACCCATTGGCCCCGCATCCGGGTGGTGATCTCGATGGTTCCTTCAAAGCCCTCTTCTTCGGTGGCCCGCGCCTCGATCGCCTCCCAAGCGTTTTGGAAGAGGTAGAACAGGACCCGCGTCAGCCGCGAGTTGGAGCTCCGGACCGAGGGAATATCGCCGAAATGCTTGAGCAGGCGCATCTTGCCAGGACGGAACAGGAAGCCTTCCACGTGCAGTGCGTGCTGTACCAACTGATTGAGTTCGACGGCTTCCATCAGGCCGCGAACATCGGTATATTTTTGCTGCTCGCGCAGGATCGTGGCGATATCGGAAATGCGGGACTGAAGCACCTCGAACTCCGATTTCAGGAAGGAGCGCTCGTCCTGAACCCGCGTCCGCACTTCGTTCAGCCCCTGGGAAAAACGCTCGCGGCGATCGCCATCCGCCACCAGTTGTCGCAGATTCCGCTCGCTGTCCAGGGACGAGACGAGTCGGTCCAGGAAATTCGGCCAGCGCTGGCTCTGCAGCCGCTCCTCGAGCAAATGGGCCGAAGTGTTGACGCTGTTGAGAATATTACCCACGTTGTGAAGGACGTGAATGGCGATTTCAGCCCGCCCCGCGGTATGGGCGGCTTCCACCAGCTCTTTTTGGGTTTCGGCCAGGTCGCGCAGCGCGGCGGCCTTGGTGAGCGCGTTCAGTGCATGCTCGCGAAAGCGCACCGCCTTCTCCACATCGGAGGGGCCGAACACGGCGGTATGCTCGTGATGGGCGATGAGAATGGCACCCTCCAGGCGGCGCTCCACCGGGGTGAGCAGGGCAATCAGCGATTGCGGCAGAGGGAAATCGGTGGCACTCGCGGCGAGGAACCGCTCCCGGCAGGAGTCGCTGACGTACAGGCCCGTACCCACCTGGTTGAGGCTGGCGGCGATCCCGCGCAGCAATTCCTTGGTCCCGATCGCCTTACCCTGCCAAAATTCCGCCGCCTCGCCGACCACGTGGTCGATGCGGAAACGGCGACCGCCGATTTCGCGCATCAGGTGCCCGGCCACACTGGCCCCGGGGAACAGAACCAGGGCCTGGTTGAGCAGGGTCTCGACCACGTTGCCCAGTTCCACCTCGCGATTGATGGTCTTGACGATGGTGTCCAACGTCTCCATCTCGCGGTTCTTTTGCTCCAGTTCCCGGGTGCGTTCCGCGACCTTCCGTTCCATTTCACGCTGGAACTTCAGCAATTCCAGGTGCAGCGCCACGCGAGAGAGCAGCTCGCCCTTCTCGATGGGCTTGCTCAGGAAATCGTTGGCGCCCTCCTGAAAGGCGGCCCATTGATCCGTTTCGCGACTCTTCGCGGTCAGAAAGATGATCGGCAGTTCACGCCGACTGTAGCGTTCGCGCACCTTGCGACACACCTGATAGCCCGGCATGCGCGGCATCATCACATCCAGCAGGATCATGTCGATGCGTTCGTCGCGATTCAAATGGTCCAGCGCTTCCTGACCGCTGGAGGCTTCCAGCAGGCGGTACTTGCGCAGCATCAGGTAATTGACCAGGACTTTGCGGTTCACCGGCTCGTCGTCGACGATCAAGATCGTGGGCATATCGCCGGAGCCGGTCTCCACGCAGGACGCGATCGCGGATCCCGAGGCCGACGGAGCATGGGAAATCATGGGAATCGTCGGTCCGGTGACCGCTTCCTGGCCTTCGGCACTGCAGGGCAGGGAGAAAAAGAAGGTGGAACCTTCGCCGGGCACCGATTCCACCCACAACTTGCCACCGTGCAGGTTGACGAGGTGGCGCGTGATGGCCAGGCCCAGTCCGGTACCGCTGAAGCGCCGATCGGTGGCGGAATCCACCTGCTCGAAGGACTTGAAGATCGATTCGCGGTGTTTGGGCGCGATCCCGATGCCTGTATCGACCACGGCGATTTCCGTCATGTTGCCAACCACGCGGGCCTTCACCGTGACCCGACCCACGTCGGTAAATTTGACGGCGTTGCCCACCAGGTTGAAGAGAATTTGTTGAAGTCGCTCCTCGTCCGCATAGATGGGCGGTATCTGGACCGGCACGCGATTGATCAGCGGCAGTTGCTTGGCCGTCGCGATCGGGTTCAACATGGTGAGAACCACATCGGTCAGGGCATGCAGGTCGATCGCCTTGAGGTCGAGCGTCAAATTGCCGTGTTCCAATTTCGAGAAATCGAGAATGTCGTTGACCAGCCGGGTCAGCCGCCGCCCGCTGGAGACAATCAATTCCAGGTTGTGGCGCGCCTCGGGTGAGACCGGGCCGGCCACCCCTTCGCGCAGGGACTCGGCCAGCCCGATAATGCCGTTGAGCGGCGTGCGCAGCTCGTGCGAAGTGTTGGCCAGGAACTCGTCCTTCATTTTGTCCAGTGCGCGCAAGCGCGTGTTGACGCGACGTTCGAAGGCCAACTTGCGACGTTGTGCCGAATGGAACCAGATCCCCGAAAACACCAGCACCAGCGCGTAGAGCAACATGGCCCACGAGGTTCGCCACGGTGGCGAAGCGATGCGCAATTTAATCGACACACCCTCGTTGTCCCAGACATCGTCCTTGTTGGCGCTCTTGACGCGAAAGGTGTAACTGCCGGAGGGAAGCTTGGTGTAGGTGGCGAACCGACGCGAAGCATCGGTATAGACCCAATCGGGATCGAGGCCCTCCAACTTGTAGGCGAACCGGTTGCCGACGGGGCTGCTGTAGTGGAGCGCCGCGAACGAGAACGAAAACACGTGATCGCGATAGCCGAGGTCCAACTGGCGGGTCAGGTGGATCGGCCTGGAAAGCGGCGATTCGGGATCGGCGACATTCAGGGGCATCGGCTGATTGAAGAGGGAGAGTTCGGTCACCACCGTCACCGGCGCGATCTGGTCGGCCTTGACTTCGTCCGGGAAAAAGGCGTTGTAGCCGTTGATGCCACCAAAAAAGAGCCGGCCGTCGGAGGCCCGCATGGCGGCGCCCGAATTGAACTCGTCGGCCTGCAACCCGTCGTTTCGATCGAAATTGCGCACGGCACCACTGATGGGGTTGTATCGGGTCAGCCCTCTGTTGGTGGAGATCCAGAGCAGTTGCTGGGCGTCTTCCAAAATGCTGTAGACGGTGTTGTTGGCCAAGCCGTCTACCTCGCGGAAATGGGTGAAAGACTGGCTTTCCGGGTGATAGCGATTGACGCCGCCCCCGGCGGAACCGAACCACAGGTTGCCGGCGTGATCCTCCAAAATGGTGCGGATGCGGTTGTTGCTGAGGCTGGAGGGATCGTCCTTGTTCAGGCGGTAGGTGCGGAACTTTTCCGTGGCCAGGTCCAAACGCGCCACGCCACCGCCCCAGGTTCCGATCCAGAGTGCGCCGTCGCGATCCTGATGCAGCGCCATGACCCAATCGTTGCTCAGAGATTCGGGATCGTCCGGTCGATAGCGAAAGTTCGTGAACCCTCGCCGTTCGGGTTCCCAGCGGGCGAGTCCTCCGCCGGCGGTGCCTACCCACATGGTGTCGTCGCGATCGCGATAGAGAACGGACACCCCCTTGGCGGCCAGGGCGTGGGGATTGTCGGGATCGGGTACGTGATTCTCGAATTTGTTGTTGGGTACGTCGAGGATGCTCAGCCCCGACTGGGTGCCGACCCAGATGCGGCCGTCCGCATCCTCGCCGAACGAGGTGACACTGTCGCTCAACAGCCCTTCGCGATCGCCGGCATCGAAACGGAAATAGCGAAAGTACCGCTTTCCGGGGTCTAGACGGTTGATGCCGCCGCCCAAGGTCCCGATCCAGATGATGCCGCGGCTGTCCTCGAACAGGGCGTAGACGCCATCGTGACTGAGCACGCCCGGCAATCCGGCCAAATGCTTGTAGTGGGGAAACTTCTGGCTGGCGGGATCGAAGGTCACCACCCCACCGCTCATGGTCCCGATCCAAATCACCCCGGTCCGATCGCGAAAGAGCGACTGGACGCCGGCCTTGGCGAGATTCACACGGTCCTGCGACCCCTGGGGATAGGTGGAAAAGGTCTCCTCCTCCAGGTGAAAGCTGAACAGCCCGCTGGTGCGGCTACCGATCCACAGATTGCCCTCCTGGTCTTCCAGGAGAGACCAGACATCGGTGGGCCCCGAGGTTTGGATGCCGTTGAGGTTGATCCGTCGCACGGTCCCACCGATGGCATCGATACAGTTCAGCATGCCGTCGCGGGTACCCACCCAGATCCGGCCACGGCGATCCTGCATCACGGGACCCGCGGCATTGTCGGACAACCCGTCCGGTTCGCCCGGCTTGTAGGCCCAGTGGCGAAGCGCACCGTTGTCGGGGTGGTAGCTGTAGACGCCCCGATCGATGGTGGAAAGCCACAACACGCCGGCGCGATCCTCGAAGATGGTGCGAATGTTGGCGGCGATGCCTGGCGTGGGATGGCCGGCCAGGTTGATTTGGGTGAAACGACCCGTGGTTCGATCCATTTGGTAGAGGCCGCTGCGGTTGGTTCCCAACCAAAAACGGCCGTGGGAATCCTCCAGGATGGCGCGAATGTCACTGCTGGCGAGGCCATTGTCGGGGCTCGGCGCGAAGTGGGTGAAGGTTTCGGTTTGTTCGTCGAAGCGGTCCAGGCCGCCATCCCGGGTTCCCACCCACAAGACGCCATCACCGTCCACGTACAGGGTGTTCACCCAGGAGTCGGCCAGGCTGCCCGGATCCTCGAGATGGTGCTTGTAGGTCTTGAACTCGTAGCCGTCGAAGCGGTTCAGACCGTCCTGGGTGCCCAGCCAGACGAAACCGGTTTTGTCTTGGGCAATGCAGATGACGGTGCTTTGCGACAATCCGTGTTCGGTCGAATAGTTTTTGAGATTGAGGTAGCGCGGCTGGGCCGCCAGTTCCGCGGTGCCGAGCAGCAACGCGAAGAGCGAACCAAGGCGCAGGGCGCGCCCTGCCTGGACGCGAAAGAAACCCGATGGGAACGAAAGCGTGGGGTGGCAGCCTATCAAAAGTCGGAGAAACATGAAGGGACTCCGCAACAGTGGACCCAATGCCGGAAAGGCCCTGTAACACAGGAGTCAGAAAATCGACCGAGGCCCCATCGCCGTGTGGCCGGCCACCAACCCCGCCACCTCGATACGGTCAGATCAGGAGCGCAGGGCGGCACCGAATCCGCGGGAAATCCCGGATTGCGATGCAATAGAAGATGGTTCAATCACAAAGCCAGAGGGTAACGATACTCGATGGATGGTTGAAGACGAAATTCCGGCGCAAATGAAGTCATGAAAGATTTGCGAATACCCTTACTTTACCTGCCTTTGGGATCGGAAACAAGCGCGGTCGGGGCCGGACAGCCCGTCGGCATGCCCATGTCGCACGAGAAAAATCAGCGAACTTCGGACGTACCGGACCACGCCAGCGAACGCATTTTGAGCTAGAATGAGGCATCTTTCCAAAGGATATGCCCATGATTCGCGTAATTGGCTTTTGCCTGTTGACGATTTCGACGTGTTCGGCCATCGCCAACGATGCCGAGGACCTGTTCCGCAAACTGGAGCAGCGCCTGCTGCAGGCCGAGGAGTGGCGATTCACCAGTGTCATCGATGCCGAGAACGCGGTGACGGCCCATTTCGAAGGCACCACCCATTTCCAGAAGGGAAATCGGGTGACCCTGACGCAAAAAGGTCATTTTGCCGGCACCGATACCGCCCTGAAGCTGAACTCCGACGGCAACACCATGACCCACGCCAACCATGCCCAGGAAAAGAAATCGGCCACGCCCGCGCACCTGAACCAAGGGATGACGATCGGCTTCACGCGCATGGGCCTGCTCCACAACCTCGCGATGCTCTACAGCGCCAGTCCCCCGGACCGAACCGACGGCTCCGCCGAAGAATGGGTGGTGGTCCACCGGTTCGAGCCATTGGAACGGGTCACCCTGGAGGGTAGGCCCGCCGACAAGGTGGCGTTCTCGATTCAGGTCGGCGGCAAACCCTCGGGCAAGGCCGCCTTGTGGATCGATCGCGAAACCGGCTACCCCGTGCGTCGGGAACAAACCGTCGAATTCCCCAACGGCGCCATGAACGTGGTGGAACGCTACGCGGCATTCAGTTTTTCGAGCCAGGACCCCCTTGCGGTGGTGGAGCGGTTCGTGGCGGCGTTCAACCGCCATGACGTGAAAGCCATGCTGGACGCTGTCCACGACGACGTGATCTGGTTCAGTGTCGACGGGGCCACCAACCATCCGGAAGCCTCGGGCAAGGACGCCCTGGAAAAAGGAATGACCGGTTACTTCACCCAACTTCCCAGCGTGCGTTCGAGCCTGGAGGACGCCTTCGTCGTCGGGCAAACCGTGTCGGTCAAAGAACGCGCCGCCTGGAAGAACGCCGAGGGCGAGGAGCGCAGCCAGGCGGCCATCGGTGTCTACGAGGTCGTCGGCGGCAAAATCAAGCGGTGCTGGTATTTTCCGGCTTCGCGGTAGGAACGCGCCATGAAAGATACCCAACTATTGCAGAACGGCTTGGCCCGCTATCGCCGCGAGGGGCTGGAAGTCGTCATGGCCACGGTCGTCGAAGTGGACGGCCCGGCCTATCGTGGCCCTGGAGCCCGGCTACTGGTGGGGTCCGACGGCAGTACCGTGGGAGCCATCAGCGGCGGTTGCCTGGAAAGCGACATTCGCGAACACGCGCTGGCGATCATGGAAAGCGGAAATACCCGGCTGGTGACCTACGATGCCAGCGGCGACGAAGAGCTGTTGTGGGGACTCGGCACCGGCTGCGGTGGGTTGATCCGGGTCTTCCTGGAGCACTGGCCGCAAGACCTGGACGATTGGCTGAAAGATCAGACGATGCCCGCGGCCATGTTGACCGTCTACGAATCGACCGAGGAGCCCCGGATCCAGCCGGGTTATCGGCTGTCGCTTTCGCACACCGGCAACCTCAAAGAGCACGGCCAGGCACCGGGCGAATGGCGCGATCGCCTCGTGGACCTGCTGAGAAACCGTATTCCTTCCGAAACGAGCCTGGTCTCCCAATCTTCCTTGGCGACGTCATTTCAACTCACTTCTCCGGCCAATCTACACCTCCTCATGGAGCCCATTCCGCTACCCGTGGAGCTGTTGGTGGTGGGCGCGGGCTTCGATGCGCTGCCACTGCTGGAAACCGCCCATGAGCTGGGCTGGCATACGACCGCGATCGATCACCGCCCGGCGTTCCTGGCACCGGAGCGCTTTCCACCGGGTTGCCGACTGGTGGAGGCCGAACCCGAGGTGTTCCAATCCGATCGCCCGAATGAACCTCAGGCTCCGCCTCATTGGCTGTTGAAAGCGAATACCATGGCGGTCATTATGACCCACCATTTCGAGCACGATCGCGCCTGGCTGCGCCTGTTGTTGCAATCCGAGGCGCCTTACGTGGGCACACTGGGACCGCGCAACCGAACCGAACGCCTTCTGCAAGCGCTGACGGAGGAAGGGTTCACGCCGCAGGCTTCGATGCTGGACCGGCTCTACAGTCCGGTCGGCCTGGATTTGGGGGGTGAAACGCCGCGCGAAGTCGCGCTCTCCATCGTCGCGGAAATCCAGGCGGTTTTATCGGGTCGGACGGGCGGATTCCTGCGCGAGCGCAAGGGTTCCATCCACAACCGGCACCGCAGCCACCAAACGTTGGCGCCCGATTCCGATGAGTGACCCCAAGGCGAATCCCCTCGGAGTTCCCGCACCCACCTAAGCGACGTAACGCCTGTAGGTGGAGCAGGGGCGGTAAGCCAGCTTGCTCCACCAATCGAAGCAAAGTAACTCCATGTTTGCAAACTCTTAAAGGGCGAAGCGCTTCGTGTTTGCAGTCACACCTTCATCGAAGTCCCAACCTGCGAGAAGCCCGCATCACGAGAGGGGCGTAAGGCCCGTAGGTTGGCCCGCTGGGCCGACACATCGAAGTAACGTATGCAACAGTAGCAGGTTACAACAAAGAGCGAAGCGCATTCTTTCCCCAATCGTACCAAAGCGGAGTGACCTGTAAGCGGAGTCGCTGCATGCAGACAGAGACGTCGTGCCTGTAGGTGGAGCAGCTTGCTCCACCAATCGAAGTGACGTTTGGAACGGCGTTGGGTTACGCCAAAGAGCGGAGCCAATCGTCCTGCTGAATACCCGAAATCGAAGCGCCACCGCTCACAGTTTCTCCCGTTACGAGAGATACGCCGTTCCTATGGGTGCCAGCTCCACCAGTCGAAGCATCTCCACTCACGGCGACGCAATCTTCAAGAGGGTCGTGCGTCCGAATAGGGTGCCCATCGGATGGAACACCACAGGTCGCACATTCACGCTGCGCTCTTGTGTGTAATTAAATAATGTAAATCAAGTTGCTTCGATTGGTGGAGCAGGCTGCTCCACCTACAGGCTTGGCAACTCTTTCCAAATGGCGGGAATTGGAGACAACCGCACCTTGGTGGTGGCGTCAGGGAAAATTGAGGCGTTGTCTTAGGGTTAAGTACTGCATTTAAATCAAGTTGCTTCGATTGGTGGAGCAGGCTGCTCCACCTACAGGCTTGGCCACTCTTTCCAAATGGCGGGAATTGGAGACAACCGCACCTTGGTGGTGGCATCAGGGAAAATTGAGGCGTTGTCTTAGGGTTAAGTGCTGCATTTAAAGCGAGTTGCTTCGATTGGTGGAGCAGGCTGCTCCACCTACAAACCTAGCGTCCCTCTCGCGATGCGGGGACATTGGGCATTACGACTTCGGTGGCACGCGGCGAGGGGAGTAATCGGCTTCGCCCTTTGGCGTAATTGGTTGATGTTGCCTGGGTTGCTTCGGTCTATCGGGCTGACAGCCTTACTCACCCTGCACGACGCATCTCCCGGCATTCGGGAACCCCAAGCCAGTATGTTTCAAGCGATCGAATCGGCTACACATTTGGGGTGCGACACGGGGGACATCACGTCTTGTCGCCCCGCTTGCCCGTGAATCGCGTGAAGAACTTCTTGATGCCGGCCAACTTGCCCGGCGTCGCTTGGCCCGCCTCCGCGGCCCGCTCGGGGTCGTAGTGCACCGGTTGCCGGCGCAGTTCCGCGACAAAGGCGAGCAGGGCCTGACCGAAAGGACTGACGCGCAGCCTGGCGGCCTGCACCAGGGCGCTCTCGGCCTCGTCCAGGTCACCCGCGACCAGCGCCTGCACCGCCGCCCGTTCCAGGGACGCGGCCATCTCACCCACCTGAATCAACAATCCCAACTCGGCACCGCAGCGAGCACAAGTTCGGTCGCCGCGCACCTTTGCCCGGCACACCGGGCAGCACTCCAGGATTTTTTCCACGGGCCCATCCTCCCTTGCGCGTTCAGGCTTCCAGGTAGTACAACAAGTCGGCGAGCTGATCGGCCAATGCCTCCAGTTGGGCGTTCTGGGCCCCCTCGCGCGCATCCCGGATGCCCGCCAACAAAGCGTGCAGGTCTTCGGCATCTTCGCGGCTGACGCGCTTGAACAGCGACCCGGCACGCGTAACCAGCCCCTCCAAGCGCGCCATGAGTACGACATCTTCGGCGGTCACTTCGCGCGACTCCGAAGCCTCTTCCTCCGAATTCCCACCGGAACGGAAAAGCGCTTCGATGCGCTCGCGCGCGGCGGCCAATTCATCGGGCTCGTACCGCGACATGGTGTTCTTGATCAACAGGGTTCGCTGGGTTCCCGTGCCCTTCTCCGTGGCGGTCACTTCCAAAATGCCGTCGCAATCCAGGGAAAGCTGTACGGTGATCAGGTTCCCGGCGGGGTGTTGCGACAACCCCGTCACGGTGAAGTCGCCGATCAGGATGTTCTCGCGTACGTCCGGGCTCTCGCCCTGATAGATCTTGATCTCCACCTCTTCCTGGTTGTCCCGCACGGTGCAGAACACTTCGGACTTGGTCACGGGAATCGGCGTATTCTTGCGGATGATCGGTGCGAAATAATGGACATCGCCGCCTTCGGCGTTCTGGGTCTCGGCTTGGATCGCATTGGTGCCGAAGGTATAGGGTGTCACGTCCAGCAACACCGCGCGGGCATCCACACCGGCAAGCACGCCGGCTTGGATCGCGGCCCCCAGCGCCACACATAGATCGGGGTGCACCTCCGCCCGTGGCTGCATCCCAAACGTCTCTTCCAGGCGTCGCTGAATCAACGGCGTGCGGGTAGCGCCGCCCACCAACAGGATCTCCTCGATATCGGTGACCTTCAACGCCGCGTCGGACAAGGCCGTGTGAACCGCGGCCAGGGTTTCTTCGACCTCTTCGGAGATCATCGCGTCGAATTGGCCGCGCGACAATTCGACGCGAAGGTTGATCGGCTGGCCGTCCCGCTCACCCAGGTAGGCTTCCTCGATCACGGCGAACGGATGGTCCGAGAGGTGGTGTTTCGCGGTTTCCGCGGCACGCCACAACCGAGCCATCGCTTTCAGGTCGCTCCGCACATCGCAGCTCCGCTGTTCGCGAAGGTACCGAAGCAAGTACTCCACGATCTTGCGATCGAAATCGTCGCCACCCAACCGGTTGTTGCCGTGGCTGGACACGACCTCGATGACGTCGCCCTGGATGTCGACGACCGAAACGTCAAAGGTGCCACCGCCCAAATCGTAAACCAAAATTTTGCGTGCCCCTTCATGACCGGCCTCGTAGGCCAGCGCGGCCGCGGTGGGCTCGTGAATCATGCGCACGACCTCCAAACCCGCCAGTTCTCCGGCCTCGAAGGTCGCCTGGCGTTGGGCATTGGAGAAAAAGGCCGGAACGGTGATGACCGCTTTGCGCAAGGGTTGGCCGAGTTGATCCTCGGCGTTCATCTTTAACTGCCGCAAGATGACCGCGGCGATTTCGCTGGGTCGGAATTCCTTTTCACCCAGCAGGATGCGTTCACGGCTGCCCATCCGCCGCTTGATGGATTTGATGGTGCGCTCGGGAAAGGCGATCCATTGATTGCGGGCGGGCTCACCCACGAGCAATTGGCCGCGCTCGTCGATACCGACCACCGACGGCAGGATGAGCGGCTCTCCCAGAATCTGCGGTTGCCCTTCCTCGAACACGGCGATTTCCGAATTGGTCGTGCCAAAATCGATGCCCACGACCAATTCACGGGCCTCGGTTCGCTTTCCTGTTTCATGCGGCTCCGTCATCGTCGGGCACCTCCTCCAGTCGATTGACGCGAACTTCGGCCGGACGCAGCACCGATTCGCCCAGCAAATACCCGCGCCGAAGCTCCACCAAAACCACCGCCTCCTCGCGCTCGGGCTCGCGACCCACTTCGGCGGCGCGCATCGTTTGCGGGTCGAAGGGCTGACCCTCGACCGACATCGCGGTCACCTTTTGGGCGGACAGAATCTGATCCAGACGGTGGACGATCAAGCCGCGCCCCTCCGCGAACCCGGCGAGCTGCTTGGCTTCGTTCGTAAAAAAGCGACTCATGGCGCTGGGCCGCACCGACATCAGGTTTTCGTGTTCGCGTGCCAAGAGGTCTCGCAACTCCAACATTTCCAAGAGCAAAGGACGGTGTCGCGCGGATTCCTCGGCAGTGGCGAGTCGTCGCAAAACGGATTCGTGTTCACGGCGTTCTTCCTTGGCTTCCTTCTGTTGCTGTTCCACGATCGTGAAGCCCTCGCGAAACAGGTCCAGCGCCTCCTTGAACTGCCTCGCCTCCAGTTTCACCTCGGTCTTGAGTTGAACCAACTCGCCAAGTAACTGAAACAAATCCACATCCTGAGCTTGGGGAGGTGTGTCTTTGTTTTCCAGGAAGCTGCGAAAACGCGACACCAGATGATCGATGTCCCACTTCTTTTTAGGGTTATCGGTACTTTCCACGGGGTCGACTCCTTTCTCGAGTAACCGAAGGTTGTCTGATTGCAGCCTAGGGAATTCGGCACGTTGTCTGGAAACGGGTGGAATCACCCTTTGATTTTAACGCTGTTTCTCGCTTTGCGCGCTCGCTTCCATCAGTCCTTGGTTCAACAAGTCGTGGAAGGAGGCCCGCGAAAGGCGGCCGGGCTTCACCTCTCGAAACAAGGCTTCGAGAAACAGGTCGACATCGGGCCGCTGTCGCCGAAAGAGCACGTAGCGGACACGGGCTTCGGCATCGGCGATTTGTTCGTAGGCGCGCCGAAGACGCTGGTAGCCCTCCGGATCCCGGTCCGGCGTCACGTGCCGAACGCGAGACAGAAAGGCCTCTCGGATGGCTGCATCGTCGGCGTCGGCCGAGACACCCAATAGGGCGAAAGGATCCTCGACGAAAGGCAACGTCGCGGGATCTCGAAGGTTGCGGGATTCGTCCGTCATGGCGCCTCCTCCGTATCGCGGGTGTGAGATCCGTTCCAAGATCCGCTGGGTGCCGATGGAGAAGCCGCGCCGCCGAGTTCGTCGAGGAAGGCCTCGATCTCGTCGGCCAGAGCTTCCCTACCGCTGGACGCGAGATGCCAGGCCGCGTCTTCCAATGCCGCCAACATGGATTCCGGTAACGGCATCGAGCCATCTTCGGAAAGCGCCCGAGCCAGGAACAGGACGGCCTCCGGCCGCGTGTCGACCATGGAAGCCATCATCCCGGCCGAGCGAAACCAACCCAATGCCAAAAGCGATTTGCCCACCGCGATTCGGTCCTCGTCTTCGATATCAAGCCCTTCACAGGTGTGCTGGATCAAGTCGTGCAGCGCGGCGGGTGGTTCGACGTATCGAAGTGCGATCACGTAGGGACGACACCACGCCAGCAAACGCATCACTTCGGCCGCGGATGGATGCCATGACGCGAGCATCTTCAGCCAGATCGACCCCGTTTCCGAAGCCTGGTCGACGAGACCCAATGCGTCCAGAAAGACACATGCGAAGGCGGTCTTGATGGGAGAATCGCGGACCTCGGATGCGCAAGTCGCCAAACTCCGCTGCAGTTCCGCCCCCTGGTCGCTCGAAACCAGGTAGCGGCATCGAAGCAGCGACACCAACAACGGCTCGGCGAAACACAGGGGCTCCACCGCCTCGGCGAGCGACGCCCATGCTTCGCAATCGGCCGCGACCTCCGAGGAACGGTAAAGGTGCAGCGCTGCGGCCAAGACCTCTTTCCCGGGCTTGGCATCGAGCGGATCCAGTCGCCACAGGTCACCGGCCAGTCTCGTCGCCAGGGTCAAATCTCCGGTTTCCAGGTAGTGCGTCAATGCCGTGCGATGGAGATCGACGTCGTCGGGATGGTGGCTCAGCGCTTGTTCGGCCCAGTCGGCAAAACGCCGATGTCTTTCCCTTTCCACCGAATTCGCCGAACACTGCAGCAACGTCTGCCAGACCCGGCGCTGGGTCGGATCGAGACCGACACTTCGTTCCAGTAGATCAATTGGGTCGAGATCGAAAGAACGCACGTCGAAATCCAAGCGTTCCAATTCCAAAGCCAATTCAGCCACGTGATGAAAGACCTGGGCCAGGACGAACCGTTTATCGAGACCGAGACTGACCGTTTCGCCCTCTACGGTCTCGGCATATCGCAGCCAACACTGAGCCGCAAGAACGCCGTCCCCGGTTTCTTCGGCGTGCAGAGCCCGCAATCGCCATCTTTCGTCTTGCATCGGTTCGAGACGATCTAGACCGGTCTCGAACTCGGTTTTGGCAAAGGGAAGTTCCCGGCGCAAAAAGTGATCGATGGGGTTCGAGGCCATGCCGGCGGCCTGCAGGTCGTCGCGAAGGGCGGGCAACCGCTCCACATTGTCATCGGCGTCGTCGGCTCGGAGCGACCAATCCGCGATCCGGGAAGTGAGGTCGGCAGACACACCCACCAGTTCGGCAAAGGCATTGCGCCCCGCTTTTCCGGCACGCGCCACCTTTCGCAAGGAGACCAGGCCTCGTCGATCACGGGCCGCGGCGACCCATGTCGCCAGCGGGGCGAACGGCGAACCCGGCGGTACCATCGAGACGAGTTTGCGTGCGGGTGCGGATCCCGCGCCGGGTCTTGCCGCCCGCAACACCAAAACCAGGTCGCGCAGCCCGGATCGAAACGGGATTTCGGCGAGAGCCTGGTTCATCGCGTCGAAATCGGCCCGAACATAGGAATCCAGAGCGCGTTCGGCGGCCGACACCCACAATGCAAGGCGACCGTGCATCTCAGGGTCGAGCGGCGGAACTTTACCGATCAATCGCGCCGCCCCCACATAACCTTCGATGCGAAAGGATAATTCGGCGGGCAGCTCGGTCCCCAAGCGCCTCACCTGGGCCCAACCCCCAGCCAAGCCTGGCCAATCCCGTTCGGCGAGGGACAGGTTCAACCTGACGACTGCCGCATCGGTGGCCCAATCTTCGGGGGAGAGTCGCGAAACTTCCCGCCTCGAGGCTTTGAGGGATCCCCGCTCGAGCAAAGAAGTCGCGTGATGGAGCACCGTTTTTCGGAGACCTTCGCGCCAGGGCGGCTTGTCTTCCCGAGCAAGAAGCTCCTCGAAGGCCAAGGTAGCCGCTTCCCATTCGCGAGCGGCCAGATGAGCTTCGGCCTTCACTTCCAGCAATCCCGTGGTCAGTCGATTGAATAGAGCCCGCAGTCGTTCCAAACGATTGCGGTCAGGACGTCGAGGCATGTAGCTCACCCGATCAGCCTAAATTCTGCGCGATGGGGATCGCCGAAGCATGACCGAAACTCGGTTTCGATGATTCCCAATCGCGACAGACCGGCTACATTTTTCCTAAAACAGTGTACTACCCGATCCGCATCAATCAAACCCCAAAGCAGGATTCCCGCAAACAAGCGAGACCTCGCAATTGAACATCGAACGGACGACCAAGCAGTTGAGGAGGGTCACCGATGATTTTCCTAATGGAACGATATTCGATCGGTTGTCAAAAAAACGCGGGATACACCGGATTCATAGACAATTGCCGTAGCTCTTGATCGCCGTCTGTAATTTATTGGCTTCCTCGCGGAGCTCGTTCTTCATGCGGTTCTGCCCGTCCTTCGATGCGGAAGCCCGCGATAGGGTTTGGGCCACTTGGTTGAGCTCGCGCAGAAACTGGCTCAACTTGGGATGACAGGCCAGGAACCGTTTCAAATTTGCCTGGCTCTGTTCCTCGAACAACCCCAAATCGATTTGAGACACCTCACCATAAAGCGAGGTGTGGGTGCCCTGCAAAGAAGCGACCCGGACCCGATTCGATTTGATGCGCGATGCATGACCGCCGGACGCGCCTTGGAAAAAATCGCGGTAGAGCACCTCGGTCTCTTGCGTCGCGACTTGCAAGTCCGAGAAAAACCGTTCCAGTTTGTGGGCCAGTTGTTGAGGGTCGGGCTGATTGCTTGCCGGGCCACGGTGATGCGGTTCGAGGGTGACCGTTTGGTCGGCGCTGTTGAGATTCATGACGAAGTGATTGAGGAAGTCCTGACCCAACAGGCCGATGACCTTGCGGGAATTCAAGGCATCGATGCGCTGGCTGGCGGCGCGAAAGTCGCGGACCCTGGCCCCAGAGAGCGAGATTTCCTCGAACGACACGAATTCGGCATCGACCGCACGACTGGCGACACCGACCATTTGAAAAGTCTGCCCGGTTCGCTTCGCGTCGACCTCGGCGACGACGCGAGGTTCGATGACCGTAATCGAAGCGCCCGTATCCAACACGATGTCGTAGGGACCCTTGCCGTTGAGCGTCAAGGGCACGATGATGCTGTTACCCATGCGCCGATAACTCAAGGTGATGGGCCCGGAAGGCGCGTCGCGCTTGGCGATCTCTCGATAGGACTCGTTGGTCAATTCGACGGTTGGCCACCTGGGTTTTTTCGGCTGGTTCGCATTGGCGGCCGCCTCGGCCCTTTCGCGCTCCTTGCGGGCCAACTCCTTCTCCAACTCGGCTTTGGCAGCGGCAGTCTTTTCCCAGTGAATCGCCGATTCGGGAAGCGAGAAGTGTTGCTCGCCACGATAGATGGTCACGGTGCCGTTGCCTCGCTCCACCTGATCACAACGAATGACTTTACCATTTTTCAATACCAGCACCTCGGGAGCGAAGCACCAAAGCAAGAGCCAGAAGCAAAGGCTTGCCATATTTTGCACCCACCTTGACCAGATCAAATGTTTCGAGCCGAGCCTCGGATGTGATTCTTTCAAATCTCGTCCCAAAGAGATATGTCCGAATACACACAGGAACACAAAGGCGTCGCGGTCGTCCCCGGGAAGGCCCGCGACGGCGCGTTGCGTTCCCTGGGTTCTATTAATAATGTAGGGCATTCGCCTGCAAAGGCTGTAAAAAGATCGACACCGCGGCTGTTTCTCGAGAAGAGACGCCTCTCCCGAAAATAAAAAAAGCCGGGGACGAGTCCCCGGCCATTTGTTTTGCAAGGTTGGCTGAAACGAATCAGGCGGTGCGCTTACGTCTCATGAAAGCCATGGCGGCGAGCATGAGGATGGAGACGAAGGCGATCATGCCCCACTCACCCAAAGTGGGAACCGTGATCACCGGACCACCGGATGCGTTCAGGATGTCGAAGGTTCCGGTTACGGTAGCGACGTAGAAGTGGTCTTCGGCACCGGTCACGCCAGGCACGACAATGGTGCCGCTGGCGGGAATGGTGATGCCGGAAGCCAACAGAATCCAGTTACCCGTATTCGTGGAACCCGTGGTGTTGTAGAGATCGAAGATACAACCGGGAGTACCGGTGACGATCACATCTCCACCGATGGTGACGTCGATGGTCACCGGACCACAGATGTCGTTGTCCAGGTTGGTGGCCGACACGTCGGCGGTGTCGCCGTCGCCCAGGGCATCGTACGCGGGGTCGCTACTGGAAGGATCACCCACGATGATGTTGTAGCCGATATCGCCATCGACCACGGGATCGTCCACACCCGTCACCGTCACGGTCTGCGGCGTATTGCCGAGCGTGAAGGTCAGGGTAGCCTGATCGACGGTACCTTCAGTGGTGTCGTCGGAGGTGATGGGAATGGTGACCGCACTGGTAGGCGTGGCACCGAGGCGAACCTCGAAGGTGGCCGTAGCGCCGTCCTCGTCGGTGACCAGACCGCTCGTGGGCGTCACGGTAACCGAAGCGGTGTCGTTGTCGCTGTTGGTCACACCCACGGAAGGAACGGTGAGGTTGTTGAAGGCCGCATCGGTACTGGTGGTGGGGCCGAGATCGATGTTGAAGGCGATGTCGCCATCGTCGAAGTCATCGTCCACACCAGTAACGGTCACGGTCTGTGCAACGTTCCAGTTGGCATTGGTGAACGTCAGCGTCGCGGAGTCGGGCGTACCTTCGGTGGTGTCGTCCGATACGACCGGAATGGTGACGTCCGCGGTCGGCTGGGAATCGAGCACGACGGTAAAGGTGTCGGTTCCACCGGCCTCGGTGACGGTCAGACCCGAGGTGGGATTGACGGTCACACCCGGAGGCAGGTCGTCGTCGTTGTTGGTCACGCCGACGGAAGGCAGCGTCTGGCCGTTGTAGACGGTGTCGGTACTGGTGGCCGGGCCCAGGTCGATGGTGTAGGCGATGTCGCCGTCCGGCGCGCCGCCATCCTGAACACCGGTGACCGTCACGGTCTGAGGCGTGCTGAAGTTGAGCGGCGTGAAGGTCAGCGAGGCGAGGTCGGGCGTCCCTTCGTTGACGTTGCTGGAGACGACGGGAATCGTCACGTCCGCAGTCGGCTCGGAAAGGAGGTTTACCGTGAAGGTATCGGAGCCACCTGCTTCGGTGGTGACCAGACCGGCAGTCGGGTTCACGTTGAAGCCGAAGGTGTCGTCATCGTTGTTCTGGCAGAGTACATCCACAACGGGCACGCCGTTCCAGACCGGATCGGTACTGACGGTGTCGGCCAACAAAATGGAGAAGAGTTGGTTGCCGTCATCGATGGCGTCGTCGACACCGGTCACGGTGACCGTCTGGGCAACGTTCCAGTTGGCGTTCGTGAAGGTGAGCGATGCCGTGTCGGCGGTACCTTCGTTGGCATTCTGGGTGCTGACGGCGATGGTTACGTCGTTGGCGGGCATCGCGTCGAGCACGACCGTGAAGGTATCGGTGGTTCCACCGTCTTCGGTCACGATCAACGGCGTCGCGTTGGGCGTGACGGTCACACCGGCCGAGTCGCCGTTGTCGTTGTTGACGGCGGTGACGTCGGCAGGATCGAGACCGTCGTAGTTCGTATCGGTACTGCTGGCCGGACGGGTGATGATGGTGTAGTTCACGTTGCCGTCATCGAGGAAGTCGTCCACACCGGTGATGGTGATGGTTTGCGGCGTATTCCAGTTACCGGAGGTGAAGGTGGCGGAAGCGGGGCCTACCGTACCCTCGGTGGTATCGTTACTTTCGAAATTGAGCACCACATCGGCGGTGGGCTCGGTGTCGAGCACGACGTCGAAGCTGGAAGTCGTCAAGTTCTCGTCGGTCACCAACGGCTCGACAGCGACCGGAGTCACGGTGATACCGGCGGTGTCGTCATCGGTGTTCGTACCGGTGATATCGGCGACGGTTACCCCGTTGTAGCTGGGGTCCCCACTGGTTGTGGTACCGGTCACGACGGTAAAGGGCGCGTCGCCGTCGTCGATGTCGTCGTCAGCGCCAGTCACGGTCACGTTTTCCGAATAACCAGGGCCAGTGAGGGTGACACTCACTTGAACCGTAGCTTCGCCGTTGCTGATGCTGAGCGGGATTGTAACGTCCATGGTGGGTGTTCCCGAGGCAAAGATAACAAAAGTGTCGGTTCCGCCCGCTTCGGTCGTGACCAACCCGGAGTTCGGGTCGACGAAAACCCCGGCAATGCCGTCGATATTCAGGTTGGTGACCGTGACATCGTCGACGACGAACCCGTCGTAATCGGTATCGGTCGAGGCGCCATCTGCGGTCACGACCGTGTACATGACGTTTCCGTCGTTTCCGTCGCCGGAAGCACCGGGGGTGACCGTCACGGTTTGTGGGATGTTCCAGTTAGCCGAGGTGAACGTCAAGCTGGCGGGTGCCACGGTACCTTCCGTCACATCGGAAGAAGAGATGCCGATATCGACATTCGCGGTGGGAGGTGCGTCGAGCACCACATCGAAGGTGGTGGTTGAGCCGTCCTCGGTGGTTTCCAAGGTAGTCGGTGCAACGGTGACACCGGCCAGCAATTCATCCCCTTCGAGGCGGAAGGCCTGATCGTTGTTCTCGGGAGGCGTGGCGGTCACCGCACAGCTCGTAACCCGGTCGCCCCAGGTGTTGGTGCAGGCGGCGTCGCCCAACAGTTCGAAGTTTTCGAACCAGGCGCTGGGGAAGAGGTCGTCGGTGGAGTTGGCCGAACGCCACAACCACTGACCGGCTTCATCGGGATTCTGATTCGCCTGAACGACCAACCAATAGGTACCGGGTGTCAGAATCAGGCCGCCGGGAATATTGACCACGAAATCACCGACGTTGAGATCGTCGGGCGTGACGTTCTCGAGCGAGAAGATCGAGGCACCCGAGAGGTTCGTGGTGTCGGGGAGACCGCCGCTGTTGCCGACGACGTGAATGTTCAACGAGGTCGCCGGACCTTCGGGGCCACCGCCCGGGGCATTGTTGATGTAGTTCCCGGTGACGGAAATGCTGTTGATCCGCCAAGCTTTGACCGACGCAGGGACAGTGAAGTCATCGGCCGCAAAGGTAGAGTAATGGACGACGGGGGGACCGGGGTCTATGACAAAACCGGGTGAAGTATGCACCTGGGAAGAAACGCCCAAAGCGCCTACCGGCACATCGTCCGTAGTATCGAACAGGACTGTTCCACCGCGGTTCGGGAACGTAAACGGCTCCCCGCCCGGGCCCTCTGCCACCAGGTTATGGTTGGCAGTCGGCTGGGCAAGAGCCGCGAAGGACCACATAAGCACAATGGATCCATAGAAAAGCATTCTCATTTCTCGTCTCCGTAGAAATCAATAGTCGTTCGATTGTTGGGTGAGGTTGTTATTAAGTGGCTAACCTACCACAGTTGTTTTCGTTAATCCAACCTTTTGCAAAAATGTTCGGGCAAACGCGGAATGCCTGCAGCAGTGATAACACCGCATCGGGCAGGACACACAATTGTTGAGAGATGAAAAGCAGACATCGTGGGCTTGCCCTGAAGGAAGCCTTCTCCATGGGATGAACAGGCTTGCTACCCGTGCAAGCTTTATTCCAGGATTTTCTGATGTCGAACCTGTTTTTTCCTCGTCCCGCCTCATCTCCCACCCCAGCACAAAGCGCGCTCCGGCCTTTTTTTGAACAAGCGACAAAATCAACCCCACCCCCTAAATATTGTTGCTCTGTCAGGGACCCCTACCACATCTTCGTGAGCGGCATGTTCTATTTAAATATAGGAACACCTTTGTCCCATCTGAACCTCACCCGGTTCGCCACGACCTCTTTCACTCGTCTTGTCTCTACCGGTGAGACGAACGCCAGCCGCACCACCCGTTCTGGGTTGAAATCCATCGCAATCTCCCGATTCGCGCTGTCGGGACGCGATCCATTCGTTGCCGTACCGGCAACGGGCCCCGGCCCGGAGACCCTTCCCGGCCCACTCGGGCCACTCGCGATCCGGCCAAGGCGCTTCGATTTCCGAACATGCGCCGGAGTCGAAGATCGCCCGAACATGTGGGGGGTTCAAAAATCGCACTGGCGGACTATCTGCATGGGGTACTAGAATGAACTTCATACCACACCAAGACATGGATGCCGTTCTATGGAGCCTCGCAGGAGGCATGGCGGCCAGAAGGAGCGATCATGCTGCGTGTACAAATCTCCACTTCGGTCCTGACCCAGAGCGTGGGGAAAGAATCCGTCCTCCTCGATTTGAAAAAGGGCACCTATTTCGAGCTGAACGCCATGGGGTCTGCGATCTGGAACAGCCTGCAGGAAACGCAGAGCCTCGATCAGACGCTCGAACGACTGCTGTCGGAATACCAGGTCGATCGGCAAACGCTTCAGACCGACCTCACCGACCTGGTCGGGCGACTCAAGGAGCACGGCCTTGTGGAACTCCATAACCAATGAACGTGTTGGAGGTTCCTCGCGCGCTCGGCGGCCGAAACTGAACGGCGCGTTTCCACAACGCGCGAACAAGGCCCTCCGTGCTTCCGCTCGCACGGCAAGAGAACGATTGGATCGATTCGCATGAGTGAAATCGCGGCGGTCATCCACCTCGATGGACGCCCGGTCCTCCAAGAGGAGACCGATCTCCTCGCCCACCACGGATTCGTGCCCCGATCATCCGCCACCCCGTGGGTCGCACGCGAAGGCGCGGTCGGGATGATGTTCGTCGAGCATCCACGATTGGCACCCGTCGCGCCGAATCCCCACGTGGACGAGGATCTGATGGTCGTGGCCGATGCCCGCATCGACAACCATGCGGCGCTGGCCAGCGCCCTGGCCTTGGAAACGGCTTCGCCCGCCAGCCTGATCGCGGCAGCCTACCGCCGCTGGGGGAGCCGTTGTCCGCGCCACCTCTCCGGCGACTTCGCCTTCGTGCTCTGGAACCGGCGAACCCGCGAACTCCTGGCGGTGCGCGATCCCATGGGAACGCGCACGCTGCACTTCGCCTCGATCGGGCAGAGCCTGTACCTGAGCAGTTTCGCGATTCAAATCGAGCGCGCCTTTCCCGACCGCTTCGAAGTGAATCCGGCGGCTCTCCTGATGTGGATCATGAACCACTACGACGAGCGCCATTCGATGTGGCACGGTCTCACCGGCCTGCGCCCCGGGGAAGCACTGACCCTGCGCAGGGGCGAACCCTCAATCGGCAGGCTCCTGGAGCTGCGACCCCGCCGTCACGGCCTTCCCCCGCGGAAGGAATGGGGACCCGCTCTGCTGGAATGCCTGAATCAGGCCGTGGCCCAGCGCCTCGCCGACGCCGAGGGACCCGTATCGACCATGCTCAGTGGCGGCATGGATTCCTCCACCATCACCGCCCTCGCCACCGAGCATGCCCGCCGCCAGGACCGTGAAGTGGTCGCCTATGCCTATCGATTTCCCACCTTGACCGATTGCGACGAGAGCCACTGGAGCCGGTTGACGGCCGAACACCTGGGCATCCCCCTGGAATCGATCGACTGTGAACCCTTTACGGTGGTGGAACCCAGCCCGCCCATCCACCCCATGGAGAATCCGTTTCAGTGCGCGGACCGCTTGGACCTGGCCATCCTGGACCAGGTCCAACGACGAGGTGGCACCAGCCTGCTCACCGGCCACGGCGGCGACACGATGTTCGCGAACCTCCCTCCGATCCACCTCTTGGCCGGAGACATCCTCAAAGGGCGCCTGACTCGGCTTGGGCAGTTTTGGACACAACTGGGCCAGCGTCCCCTCAAATCCAAGGCAAAAGCCGCCATACGATCGCTATTCGGACATTTGGTGCCAAACCGCCTCTATCTGGACCACTGTTACCGGGGTGGGCGACTACCACATATGCCGTCCTGGATACGTTCCGAGGCTATTCGACCGGAAAACGGTATCGACGAGCTGGAGATCCGGTCTCCCCGACGTTTCCTCGGGTCGGATCGCCAACGTTTTTTCCACAGGATGACCCGAGGAGCAGCCGGGATCCGCCGAGCCACCCATTGGTACCAACGAGCCGGGAACTCGCGAGGAATCAAGGTTTTCCACCCTTTTTTCGACCATCGACTGGCCGAGCTCCTACTCGCCATGCCACCAAATCACCTCAACGGCGACGGACGACCCAAAGGTCTGCTGCGCGAGCTGATGAAACACCACTTACCCAGCGAAATCGTGAACCGACTGGAAAAACCCACCTTGGCCGCCTATTATTACAAGGGAATCGCGAATCAACTGAATCGCCTGCAAGGCCAAATCATCCACGACCCAATCCGCCACGAATGGATTGACGGACCCGCGCTTCAGGAGTCCGTCGAGCTCTTCCTAAAAAAAGAACCGGGTAGAGAGGTCGCCGATTTCCTATCCGCACTTTGGACCGAGATCTGGCTCTCCATCCGCCAACCCCAATCGTTCCCACACGCAAGAAAGCCCTTATCGTCCGCGCCAGAACCTTCGAATCCAAAATCATGAAGCCAAAAGTTAATGCGACTGGTGTGGTCTTTTTTGGGTTCTTTTGTTAAGTTCTAAGATCATCCTACCGAGAATAGATTTAACACTTCTTTGCGACAACCTAGTATTAACCCGGGAGGAGAACTTTGAGAATCAAGTTCAAAAAAAGAAGCTCCCCGAGGATTTTTTTCGCTTGACAGCGAAATTCGCTTCTCATACCCTAGGCAATTTGTAAGGCTCACTGATCAAAAAGTTTAAACGCAAATGGGAGAGAGTAATGGTTATGGAAAAGCGTGTCACCTCCGAAGTCGAGGACCAGACTCAGGGGAAGAAAACCTATGAAAAACCGCTTTTGGTTTCACGCGGAGATGTCGCAACTCTGACCCAAGCGGGGTTCAATGCCGGGTCCGACTCGAAAGCCACAGGTGAGTTGGTCCAGAGTTCTTGAGGCCGTTCCACTACCGGTTTCACGGCATCGAGGTAGAGAGCGATCTGAGTTTGGAACTCCCAAGCTTTGACCTACCTACATTGCCAACGAAGAAGTGTGTCCTTTCAATCGCAAAGCGTACCATCATGACCAAGGGGCTTCCCTGTATCTGGGAAAGCCCTTTTCGCTTTTCTGAAGGCCACCCACATGCGCGGCTCTTCCGCCATGGACATGCCCTCATCCTGGAATTGGGCAAAGTGGGCCTGTTCGAGTTCGAGGGCTCCCACATTTCGATGAATCTGGAACCCGGGGCGAGGCCCATTCCCTATATCTTGGGACGGGTGTTCGCCCTGTGGTTGGAGCTCAACGGTTTCGCCGTTCTTCACGGTTCGAGCCTGATTCACGGAAATCGAGCCTTCTGCCTGTTGGGTCACAGTGGCTCGGGCAAGTCGACCCTGAGCGCGGCCCTCAACCAGACTGGTTGCCCCCTGCTTTGCGACGACTTGATTCCCCTGACCCGGACCGATTCGGGCATCGTCATATACCCCGGTATTCCCCAATCCAGGATGTGGCCGGATACAGGTGAGCGATTCTTCGGCGAAGGGTTCAAGGCGTTTCCCTTGGTCCATCCCGAATTGACGAAGCGAAAAGTGCCGGCCATCGTCAATGACCGCAACCGCTTCAGCGAGCACCCCACCCAGTTGAGCACCTTGTTCCTACTGGAACGCCACGACGAAGATGGCGTGGAACTGGTGGATCTTCCCCCATCCAAAGCGCTGTTGGCTCTGATCGGGTTGAGCTTCGGCGTTGCGGAAACCGAGGCAGCCGGGCTGCAACCGACCCGCATGAAGCAATTGGCAGACGTAGTGGAGTGCGTGCGGGTCATGGAGATCCACTATCCGAGTGGGTTCGATCGGCTGGATCGGGTTACCGAGAAGATTAAGTCGGTGGTTTGAAGACCCCGGCTTTTTTGACGGCGGAAAACCCACTCATGACGGTGTAGGCCTCGTGGCCCTCGCCCCCGGAAATGAAGGCGGACCCGCTTTTCAGCCAGGCATGGGCCCGGAACTCGCGCTGATCGTCGCGAGTCACGCCGATAAACAGGGTCGCCGGCAAGCCGCGCCGGGACAACATCGCCTTGCCGGCCAGTGCCTGAGCCAGGCATTTGCAGTCCCAGGGAACGTTGCGGGACACCCGGCGCAAGGCTCGTTTCACAATCACGGCATCCTGGCCAACGTCTGCCGGTGCCCCGTCAACCTCGGTCTGGGCCACATCCTGACGAATGCCGAACAAGCGCAGCACCCATCGAAAGGGAAAGATCAGCAGGGAAAAGCGCGCAATGCCCAACCAACCGACCGCCTCGAGGCAGGCCCATCGCTCTTTCCAATCCAAATGCTTCCAAACACGAAACTTATCCATGATTTGGCACCACCCCCGCCACGTGCTCGAAATCAAGGGCAATCAGGGCAGGGCCGTTTCCTCGATCGGCGACAAAGCGGATTGGCTGGTCAACACCGCGTTGGCTTCACCCAAGCCATCCAACAGAATCCCCGTTGAGATGGCTTCGGGCAACAAGATCGGATCGCCCTGACCGGGATAGAACACGTAGAGCGGAACACCCGCACGATTGAAGCTCTGGATGAAGCGCGTGATCTCTTCGTCCTTGTTGGTGTAATCGACCTTGATGGTGACGACCTTGTGATCGGCGAACGCGGATCTGACCTTCTTGGTATTGATCACCAGCTTTTCGTTGGCTTTGCAGGTCAAACACCAACTGGCCGTGAAGTCGAGGAATACCAGACGGTTCTTCTTCCGAAAGTATTCGAGTGCATCGGGTGAGTAGGGAATCCAGGCTATTTTCTGTTCGGTCGTGACGCGCTGCTCCAGCGACTCGAAGAAGGACGGCGACGATCCATCCGCGGCCAGGGTCATGCCGCTCTCGAGCTCGCTCATGAGTTTCAGGCGCAAGGCTTCTTCCGACTCCAGACGACTGGCGAAGGGATCGCGAATGTCGAACACCACGAACATGCCGAGAAACACACTGATCGCCACGGCGAGGGAGCTCAACAACAGGCCCCCGCGGCGGCCGACGCCGTGGAAGGTCTGCCCGAAAATCCAACAGGCGAAGGCCAGACCCAGCAGTAAGGTCAGGGAACCCAGAACGCCATCTTTACCGGAAAGGTCGATCAGGATACTGAACAGCCATACGACGGTGCCCATCAACAAAAACCCCAGAAAGACCTTGAAGTACTCCATCCAGGGACCCGGCTTGGGCAGGAACCGAAGCAACGCGGGGAAATAACACAACATCAGGTAGGGAAACGCCAAACCGAAAGCGATGATCTGAAAGACCACCACAATGACCAACGGGGGTTGGGACAGGGCCCAAGCGTATGCGGAGCCCAAAAAGGGCGCCGTGCAGGGCGTGGACAACAGGGTCATCAACGCTCCCTGGAAAAAGGCCCCCTGTACCCCTTGCTTTTGAGACAGGCCGTACAAGGCGTCGCTGTTGGGCGCCTCGATGTGAAAGACCCCGAAAAAACTCAGCGCCATGATAAAGATCAAGGCGGACATACCGATGACGAAGGCCGGACTCTGGAATTGAAAGCCGATGCCCAACTCGGTTCCGGCGGCCTTGCCGGCCACGAAGAACAAGCTGAATACGAAGAAGCAGATCATGATGCCCAATGTGTAGACCCAGCCCAATTTGACCCGATGCCAGTAATTGCCGCCGGCTTCCTGAACCACCGCGAACACCTTGAGCGACAGGACCGGCAGAACACAGGGCATCAGGTTCAGGATCATGCCGCCGAGAAAGGCGATCAACAGGACATAGCGAAAGGAGTAGGCCATGATCCCCGTCGCCGCGGTCGGAGGCGCTTCCGCGACGGCGGGATCGTTCAGCGTCCCTACCGGAGCAAGTGATTTGGTGGCCGACACTTCCGGATACAGCGACAGTCGAGTGGGTTTCAAGGACGCGCCGCCGAAGTGGACGACGCCATTCAGGGCCAAATCGTCCGGAACGGATTCCTCGAACGGCTCGAATTCGAGATCGATGGTGATGGTTTTGCCCTTGGTCTCGACCTTGTAGTTCTTCAGTTCGGCGTAATCGGTGGCGAGCGGAAAGAATTTGACATCTTTGGACTTGGTTTTGGCGGGAAAGGCGTCGCTGCCATCGAGGGTCAGGGTGCCGCGCCAGGCGGTGGTTTCGAACGACCATTTGGTCGCGTAGGTAAAGGCGCTACCCTCTCCATGGGACTCGGGAATCAACTGCCGATATTTTTGGAAGATCTTTGCGTGGGCGGGTTTGGACTCGCCGACCTGCAGCGTGAGCGAGACTTCGGCGCGGCCGGGAATACAACTCTGTTTGCACTCCAGCCAATTGACACTGCCCTTGAGCTCGATGACCTTGGCGTCGCCGGAATAGGTGGCGCGCGCGATGAGCAGCGCTTCGTCGTCGAAGCCGTAGGTCACGTAACCCGCATCGTCCACGAAGCGTTTGGGAACGGGAAACTCCAGCGCACCGATCTCCAAACCGGGAACCGCTTCCAATTCCCACTTCGTAGGCAGTCCCGCAAACCCCGGGTTTTCCCAGTAAGTGTGCCAATGGTCTTTCATCTTCAAGTGGATACCCAAATGAAACGACTCGTCTTTTTGCACCGATTCTCGATCGGCGATGATGCGAGCCTCCACGTGCGATTGCGCGAGCAACGGCACCATGGTGAAGAGAAAGAGCCCGGCGAGAAATCTCATAGAAACACTCCTGAAGTGGGAAAACCAACGGCGGCGGTGCGGTCGAAATCAGTTTACACCAACTTGACCCGGGGTTCCGAAATCGGTTTTCTGCCGCTGAATCGCACTCGCAACAATGGCAGGGCACAAAAAGAGAACGGGGCGAAAACGAAAGCCGCCGTGCCCGGCCCATCGCAACGATTCAACCTTTGCACCTATTATACGGGTACAAACCGGCCAACATTCCGCGAAGATTCACGCAATGCGATCGCCTGAGGATTCAAGGTTGCCAAAAAGCCCGCAAAGGACCCAAGTCCAGCTTTGCCAACAATGGCTCCGCGTCTTCCGGCACCAAGCGTCGATCCACATCTATTCTCCCGAGTACGGGCACCTTTCCCCAATGAACCAAATCACGTTCGTTCTCGGGATGGCTTGGGCCGAACAACACGATTCCGAGGCACACGAGCTCGCGCGCTCGCAAGGCTTCGAGACTCAACAGGGTGTGATTCAAGGTCCCTAGACCGCTACGCGCGGCCAGGACGACCGGAAGATCCAGATGTGCGATGAGATCGATCACCAGTTCCCGATCGTTGAGCGGCACCATCAGCCCGCCGGCCCCTTCGACCACCAGTGGCGTATCGACCACGGGTATCTGAAATTCATCGAGGCACACGGCGACACCGTCTCGTTCGGCGGCTTGATTGGGCGACATGGGTTGGGTCAATCGGAATCGTTCCGGCAAAACCCGGTCCGGATCGATCCAACCAGAGAGCGTCTCGCTGTCTGTTCCGCCCTCGATCCCGGCTTGAACGGGCTTCCAATAAGCGGCGTTCAATGCTCGGGTCAAAAGGCAGGAAAGCAGGGTCTTGCCAACATCGGTATCTGTTCCTGTAACAAAAATCTTCATTAGCCAATCACCACTGTTTAAATATGTTGTCATCCAGAACGGATTACGGAGGCCTCAGAGATTGGCATCAGGGTCCGCCAGGATTTCGCGCAGGATCGCAACAAGTTTTTCGATCGTGACGGCGTCGTGGCCCGCATTGAACGCCACACGAAGTCGTGCGCTGCCCGGCGGCACCGTGGGTGGTCGAATCGCGCGAATGTCGAATCCGGCGGCTTGGAGTCGATCCGCGAGTGCGACGGCCCTTCGATCCGCACCCATCACGACGGGCACGATCTGGCTGTCGCTGTGCCCCATGTCGGCGAGACCCGCCAGACCCTCGCGGAATCGTCCCGCCGCGGCCAGCACGCGTTGGCGCCGCCAAGGTTCCCGAGCGATGACTTCGAGAGCCGCCAACAGTTGGATGGGTATCAGCGGTGGTAGCGCGGTGGTAAAAATAAAATTCCTGCATTGATTCACGAGTAGATCGCGAATCGGACGGGAGCAGGTGACGAAGGCGCCGAACCCGCCCCAGGCCTTGCCACAGGTGTGCACACAGATCAACGGCACGTCGAGGAGGCCCGCTTCCTCCAACAAACCGGCGCCCGTCGCACCGAAGACGCCGGTGGCGTGAGCTTCGTCCACGATCAGGTGAGCCTGGTAACGCGCCGCCAGCCAGGCCAGATCGGCCAGTGGCGCGCGGTCGCCGTCCATGCTGTAGAGCGACTCGATCAGGATGAAGCGTTTACCGCTCGTGGACCCTTCTTCCCGAAGCAGTTGCTCCAGATGATCGCAATCGTTGTGTCGAAAGGATACTCGCCTGGCCTTGCTCTGCCGCATCCCGTCGATCATGCTGGCGTGCACCAATTGGTCTGCGAATATCAGGTCACCGGCACCACACAAGGTGGCGATGACCCCGACATTGGCCTCGAACCCCGAGTTGAATATCAGTGCGGCCTCGGTGCGCTTGAAGGCGGCAAGCTCGGCCTCGGCTCGATCGTGCCATTCGGTGTTGCCGCGCAACAGACGCGAGCCTCCGGATCCCAAGGGAACTCCGTCACCCAGTGCCTCGATCAACCGCTCCCGTATCGCGGGATGGTCGGTGAGACCCAAATAGTCGTTGGAAGAAAAATCCAGCCCCGACCGCGGTCGAAGCTCTCGATGCCGCCCTTTGGCGGACAGCAACTCGAGCCGTTTCGTGGCGCGAGTCTCGAAATCCTTGCGCAGCAAGTTCAGAGACTCGCGCAATTCATCCCGCGAGGGCGCTTGGGTCATGGGCCCAGCCATCGGAAGAGGCCGTTACCCGACTCGAACGCGAATCGATCAAGCACCGACTTCGGTATGGCGATGGGAAGGAACGTCCGTCCCGGACATCGCTTCGACACCGACCGCCTCGAACAGCTTTTCATCGGTTTCCTCACCCGGATTGGGGGTGGTCAGAAGCTGATCCCCCGCAAAGATCGAGTTGGCACCGGCCATGAAACAAAGCATTTGTGCTTCGCGGGTCATGGTCAGGCGACCGGCACTCATGCGAACCATGGACTTCGGCATGATAATGCGCGCACTCGCGATCACGCGAACCAGGACCAAGGGATCCACCAGGTCGCGGTCGCCCATAGGCGTGCCCTCCACGGGCACGAGCGCGTTTACCGGAACACTTTCGGGATGGGGATCGAAGAAGGAAAGGCGCTGGAGAAACGCGATGTGATCTTCCCGCGTTTCACCCATGCCGACGATGCCGCCGGTACACATGGTGATGCCGGCCGAGCGAACGTTTTCGAGCGTGCGAATCCGGTCCTGGTATTGGCGTGTACCAATGACTTCGCCGTAATATTCCTCGGACGTATCGATGTTGTGATTGTAGGCGAACAAGCCGGCTTCCTTGAGCCGCTGGGCCTGCTCCTCGCTCAACATACCGAGGGTGCAGCATACTTCGAGGCCTTCGCCCCTGACGGCCTTGACCATTTCGATGACTTCGTCGAACTGCCTACCGTCTTTGACCTCGCGCCAGGCGGCGCCCATGCAGAAACGGGTGGAGCCGTTGGATTTGGCCTCTCTCGCCTTTTGCACCACCGTGGGCAGGGGCAACAGTTTTTCCGATTCGACGCCCGTGTTGTAACGAGCGGCTTGGGGGCAATAACCACAATCTTCCGGGCACCCGCCGGTCTTGATGGAGAGCAGGGTACATTTTTGCACCTTTAGGGGATCGTGGTGCTCGCGATGAACGGTCTGAGCGCGATACACCAGCTCCATCAGGGGAAGATCGTAGATTTCAGCGATCTCTTCTTTCGTCCAATCGCTCCGAATGGGGTTTGCATTTGCCATGAAAAGATTCCTCACTGATTTGCAACATTGATCGCGTGCAGCATCGCAACGGAAGATTCGGATGGTTATCCAAAAATCAGGGCCCATCCTACCTCGAAAACCCAAAAAGGTGGAAGCCCGGGCCGCGCTTTCTCACGAGCACCGGTCACGCCGGCACCGTCGGCACCCCATGGCAGGTTCATACATCGCGCAACGACTCGGCACGGCGGGACGGGCATGGGTTCGGGACATTATGGCACAAAAAGGGTGGTTGCCCACGCTTCACGGGAAGTGGATCGAACCCCCATGCCATGAGAATCGAAGCAGCGTAGCGACGAACCGCGATGCGACTCGGCCGCGGAATTTCGTGAGGCATTTAGGTCCGTCCACATACATATAAGTTTGGAAGTTCCGTAGGGTGGTCGCGAACTCGTTTTTCTGGCATCATCGTACAGAAGTTGTTCCAAACCACGACCCTGCAATCCCCACCCGCCACGGTTCGGCTAACTTTTCGAGCATTTCGACCGATACGACTCAATAAAGCGGCAGGTCCCGATTTCTACGTGCGTTCACAAATCGCAACCTGAATTACGACGGCGACCCCAGTCACACGTTCCAGTCATCCATTCCCCCACCCTCGTGAATCGGTTGTTCCTTCGGAATTTCCGGTACATGCCATCTCCCCGAGGTCGAAGTCTCCCATGTCCGCCATCATGATCGGTACCGGAAAACGAAAGCACGTGGAAGAATTGCTCCAGTACTTCAAAGACTTGGAGAAAAAAGGGGAATTGAAGATTCTCGCAATTCGCCGCACCACCAAGCGGGTGATGTTGCTTCCCTATGATGAGCTGAAAATCCTGTTCGATCGCGATGGCGATCAAGACCTGGAAATGGATCCCAAGCTCGTGCGCTCCCTCGGTTATGCGGGAATCGGAAGAAAGGACGTGATCATCGCCAAGATGCAGTCGCTCAAAGTCGACGATCCCTTGATCAAGTTCAACCTCATGAACGTCGCGGCCAATTTCCAAAAGCGCGGCGGGCAGATCAAGATCCAGGAAAAGGTGGATGACTCGCGCGTGCGCAAACTCTATTATTGCGATATCGCTCTGGCCGGTCCCATCAAATTGGTGTTCACCTTTCGCGACCTGCTGATTTCGGGTGAATTCGTGGATCCGGAATCCATCGAATACTTCATCTAACTGCCGTGGCGGTAGGCGAAAGGTATTCCTCTGCCAGGAAAATTCACGGTCTCCGCTGATCGAGATCGAAATCCGGACAAAGAAAAAGCCGGTTGGATCGTCAGCCCCCGACAATCCAACCGGCTCTCACTCAGACTAGAAGAACCGAGGCATCAATCCTCGTCTTCTTCACGCCCCCCATTGAAATCACCATGTAACCAGATCCGTTTCATCCACTTGGAGAAACGGTCCATATCGACCAAGTAGGCCTTGTACTGTTCATCTTTCCAGACGCCGTATTCTTCTTTGGGATTCTCACAGCGACGAACCTGATAGCGGATTTGATGCGTGGAGAAAGGAATCTTTTCGCAGACATCCGTCAGGTAAAAACGGCCGCTCTGACCCAACAAAGTGTTTCCGTCCCAATCTTTGTCAACCATGGAAATTTTCGGCAATCGATGTGCGCGGTAGTAAGGCGCGAATTTTTTCATACGTACTTGCCAATGCGTCCAGGTTTTGCGGATACCCATGACATCCCAGGGATCCAGTCCCTTTTTCTCGATGGAGCGAGCCTCTTTCTTGAACTCAGAAGAATGCACCTGAAGCTTCTGAGCGACATCTTTAAGGAAGAAGATGCCTTCCTGACCGAGGAGCTCTTCCTCGTCCCACTCCGGCTTAACCGTCATGAGTCTCATCTCGTCATCATTAAAAATCTTTTCAACTGACTCTTTTGCTTGGTCTTGGTCCATTACAGAATGTTCTTGCACCATTTCATTACCCCTTCACAATGAACTCTACGGAATATATTAGAACATTTTCTCGATTTTAACAAACAAACTTTTTTACCTCCGGAGGCCTTACCCGAAAATTAGAGCCAGAAATCAATACGCAAACCCACGTAGGTTCACACCTCGCCTAGAAAACGTAAAACCGCATTTAACGCGTAAATTCCATCAAATCAACTGGTTATTCTTTCGCCTGGTGTCATGGTCTCGACGCGGCAAGGCCTGATGGCCCCCAGATTTGCGCCAGCCGGCATCGGAAAAAAAAATTTGTTTTTTTTCGATTTCGGGGTTCCGATTCCCGTTTTCGGGCTCGAATTCCTCCTCCTCCGGGCCCGATCGCGTCGTGCCGAAGCGGGGTCCACCCGCTCGACCCACATATCGCGCCATCGGCGTCGCAAAGGTCCCCATCGTAGGGGCCGACGCCGGCGGGGAATGGTTTCTCGCGAATCGCCCCTCGACGCCCTCCGTTTTCGGCTGACATCGACCCGAGGGGACGACTCGTCGCTCGAATGGACCCATTTATGTAAGGAGTCCTCTTTAAGGATTGGAAATCGAGCCGATAAGGCAAGGGGCAGCGACCCTGGCGCCATGGGAGGAACCTCGGACGGAGCCCTTCCAGGACGGCCGAATGCTCTTGGTCCGGCGAGGGTACATCCCCCTCCGACGAGCCGAACGCATCCTCGACCCATTCGAAAACGGCCGATCGATCATCAGCGCTCGGGCAACCCGCCACGGCACCGATTCAAAACAAAAAAAGCCAATAGAATTACTTGCTTAGCAAACCAGCAGGCATTTGGTAAGATCAGCATCGATATTCCCTGTTCCGGAGGCTTCCATGAAGGACCATATGCCGTCTATCGACACATCCGGCATTGACGAGCTCAAGGAAATCAAAGAAGAGCAAGATCTCATACAGACCCGCCTCGAGAAAATGGAGTCCATGAAAGAAAAGGTATCCGAGGCGGTATATAAAAAAGTTCGTTCCGATTACGCCACTCGCTTGGATGAACTGGCCATGGCCGCGGACCCGAAGAAAAGAGATGTCCGCGAAGAATATAAGAAGCTCAAAGTAGCCATGGAGGAACTGGAGCGGGCCAAAGATCAATTCAGCCTCGAAAAGGAAGAACTCACCTTCCGCCACGAATTGGGTGAGTTCGATGACGACTTCTACGATTCGGAAGTCAAAGACCTCGATCAGAACCTAACGGAAAAGCAGGCGGAGCTCGAGGACGCCAATCAAATGCGGGAGTTGTTCCTCAGCGTCTTTGATTCGGAAGAAGATTTGGAAGCCTTCGAACCGGAACCCGAGCCCGAACCGGAACCCGAGCCCGAACCGGAACCCGAGCCCGAACCGGAACCGGAACCCGAGGTCGCGGAGGATGAGGACGAAGAGGGCAGCGACCTTTTGGAAACGGACGAGGACGAGGACGAAGATCTGCTCGAAGAGTCCGACTGGTCTGAAGACGGACACGATCCGGCCAACGACGAGACCATGTTGGTCGCACCACCGCCTCTCGACCAGCCTCCCGCGGAAACCGAAACGGTCGAGGAAACGGAAACGGGTTTGGAAGATCTACCGGCTGACGAAGGCCATGAAGAAAGCCAACCCTTCGACCCGGCGCTGTTGGATGATGGCAGTCACGAAGACGTGAACGAGCAGTCGGTATCGGATCCGCTGGAGCACTCGGACCTGGGAGAGGAGTTGGAGGAATTCGACGATTCCATCGACACGGGTCCCGTGGCGCCACCGCCTTTCGTGGAAGACGTCGCCCCACCCACCGTCCCCGAACCGGTGGCACCACCGCCGATCATGCCGCCACCGGTGGACGCGCCACCGATCACTCCGCCACCCGTCCCCTCGCAGGCGCAGTCGACGGTTTTGATGGATCGCGATATCGTGGATTCGGGTGAGGCCGAAAAAGAAGAGGATCCCGAAGGGACCATGCTGATTTCGAACCCCAAGATCACGGCACTCAACAATGCCATCGAGGGGCAGGTCGTCATCCTGGGCATGGGCACCACCAGCGTCGGCCGATCCCCGGATAACGACATCCACCTCACCGAAGACCGCGTTTCGAGAAAGCACGCACAAGTTGCCTTTGGCCCAGGCGGTTACGCACTCTACGATCTCAACTCCGAGAACGGGACCTACGTCAACGGCAACCGCATTCGCGAACATTTTCTTTCGGATGGCGATATCATCATGATCGGAACCTACAAGTTTCTCTACCGGGATCACTGAGTTCCCGGTCGGGGAGGCCTTCCGGATTTCACCGACAACGAACGACAGCTTCGCACGCAGACCAAACCGGAGGCGGAATTTCTTCCGCGGCGACATCGGCAAAAAGAGCCCCAGGGTCCTTTTTGCCGATCTTGGTTTAGTGTGCACGATGAAAGGAAGCCGATTGCGCCATCTCACGAACCTTCAATCATTCATCTCGCTGTTGCGGCAAGAGGGAGAGCTCCTCGAAATCGATGAGCCCCTGAGCCCGAAATTGGTCATCCCCGAAATTCAACGGCGCGTCGTGGCACGCAAAGGACCGGCGCTGCTGTTCAACAAGGTGGAAGGCTCTCCCTTTCCCGTCGCCACCAATTTGTTCGGGAGCCAAAAGCGCATCGATCTGGCCTTCGGGGGCGACCCGGGCACCTTCATTCGCGACTTGGTTCACGTGGCAGAGAACATGCTCCCCCCCAAGGGGTTGGGGCAGATCTGGAGCCTCCGCCACTTGGCCATGAAGGCTCTGAAAATCGGATTGAAAACCCATCGCAAGGGCCCGCTCGTCGCCAACCGCCTGGAGTCGCTCACCGACTTGCCGGCACTCACCTCATGGCCCGAGGACGGCGGACCTTTCGTCACCCTGCCCCTCGTCTACACCGAACACCCCGAGACCGGCAAAGGGAACCTGGGGATGTATCGCGTGCAGATCCAGGGCCCACGCCAAGCCGGTATGCACATCCAGATTCACCGCGGTGGCGGAAACCACTATTTCGCGGCCGAAAAAAAAGGCCAGGGCCTTCCCGCGGCCGTGTTGATCGGTGGGCCGCCGGCCCTGACGCTGGCATCCATCGCCCCCCTGCCGGAAGACGTGCCGGAGCTGATCTTCGCCTCCCTGCTTCTCGGAAAAAAGCTGGACATCATTCGAAACAAGTCGCTGGCGGAAATCCCGCTGGTCGCGGAAGCCGACTTCTGCATCTACGGGCGAATCCCGCCAAAGGCTCGAGCCCCGGAAGGCCCGTTTGGCGATCACTACGGCTACTACTCCCTGCAACACGACTACCCTTTCCTGGAAGTGGAGCACATCTACCATCGCCCCGGCGCGATTTTCCCGGCCACGGTCGTCGGCCGCCCTCCCCAGGAAGATCACTACATCGCGCTCTATCTGCAGGAGCTCTTTTCACCGCTGTTCCCACTGGTCATGAAGGGCGTGAAGGACGTATTCGCCTACGAGGAATCGGGCGTCCACTCGCTGGCCGGAGCGATCGTTTCGGAACGCTATCACAAGGAAGCCTTCACCTGCTGCATGCGCGTGCTCGGCGAAGGCCAGCTTTCCCTATCGAAAGTCCTGATGGCCACGGAGGCCCCGCTGGACCTGCGCGATTTTCGCCCGTTCCTGGAGCACATCCTGGCTCGCTGCGATTTCCGCACGGACCTCCACATCCTGGCCAACATCTCCCAGGACACGCTGGATTACACCGGACCCGAGGTCAACAAGGGCTCTAAGGCGGTGTTCCTGGGGCTCGGCGAGAAAAAATTCGAATTGGCGACCGAGGTCCCGGGCTCTCTCTCCAACCCGGACTTCGGCGAACCCCATCTATTTTGTCCCGGGGTCCTGGTGGTCAAGGGTCCCGCCTACGAACAGGACCGCGAGGCGCCCAATCGACTGCTCGCCCTGCCGGAAATCCAGAAATACCGCTGGGTGGTCCTACACGACGATCCCAAGGATGCGGCCGCTTCCGATCACGACTTCCTGTGGCACATTTTCACGCGGTTCGAACCGGCGGGCGACATTTACGCCAAGAACCGGGTGGTTCGTCACCACGTGGTCTTCGAAGCGCCGCTGGTCATCGATTGCCGGATGAAACCCGGCTACCCCAAGGTACTGGAGCCGGATGGAGAAACGACGGCCGCGGTCGACGCCGTCTGGGACAAGTTGGGATTGGATTGATGGAGCGCCCCCCAAGCGAAGCGCCGATGCCGTTTCGATGGCTGAGCATTCCGCCGGCGTGGCTTTTCGGGGGCCTGGTCGCACTCAAGAACCTTTTGTACGACAAGGGCGTCCTGCCCGTTCATCGCCTGGACCGACCCGTCATTTCCGTGGGCAATCTCGCCATGGGCGGCACCGGAAAGACCCCGGTCACCTCGGAGCTGGTGGGCCGCCTGGAGCAGGGCGGCCTGAAAGTCGCCGTGCTCAGCCGCGGTTACGGGCGCCGCGACCCGAAAGCGACCCATCGCGTCGATCCGGACGGCGATTGGACCCTCTATGGCGACGAACCGACCATGCTGGCCCGGCGCCATCGGTCCTGCTGGGTCTGCGTGGGCCCCAGCCGGCGCGAAGCGGCCCAGGCGGCGTCCTCCTTCGAACCGGACATCTTTGTCGTGGACGATGGGTTCCAACATCGGCAACTCCACCGCGATCTTGACCTCGTGTTACTCAACGCGACCGGACCGTTACCGGCGCTGTTTCCCCTGGCGCATTACCGCGAGGGGTGGCGCGGATTGGCCCGTGCCGACGCGGCCATCCTGACGCGCGCATCCCAAAGCGGGTCGCCGCAAACATGGATGACCCAGATTCGGGCCAGGTATCCGAAGCTCCCAGTCCACGACCTAGATTTTCAACCCGGCGAGCTAGTCCCCTTGGAGAAGGGCCCGCACCGTCCCCTCTCGGATCTCGCGGGAAAACGAATCGCAGCCTACACCGGTATCGCGAAACCCCAACTTTTTTTCCGACAACTTGAAGACTTGGGCGCAGAAATCGTCGTAAAATACGCGTTAAAAGATCACGAGCCACTCACAAATCACCACCGCGATCGGTTCTTGGAATCTTGTCGCCAAGCGGACGCAATGTGGATCCTGACCACGGAGAAGGATGCGGTCAAACTTGATCCCAAAAGGGGGTTTGGTGTATCGTTGTTCTTTCTCACACAGATTGTATCCTGGGGAGACAAAAGGACCCTAGACTCACTATTAAAACCTTTCGTTGACTAAGGGAAAATAATGACCAAAAAGCTGTTGGCACGTCTAAACGAAGACTTGAAAGAATTAGAAATTGAACTCAAGAGTAAATTGCCGGAAGAAATCAAAAAAGCGGCCGCGCTGGGCGATCTCTCCGAGAACGCAGAGTACGAAGCGGCTCTCGACCGCCAGCGATTGCTACAATCCAAATATCGCTCGCTCAAGAATCGGATCAATGAAATCGCTCAGGTCGATGTTTCCCGGTTGCCCAAGGATCAAGTAGGCTATGGCGCGATTGTCACCGTTTTCGATGTCGACACGGAGAAGGAAATCACCTATCAACTGGTCATGCCCGAAGATGCAGACGCCAAAGTCAGCCGCATTTCCATTAGCTCACCGATTGGAAAATCCTTGATGGGCAAACGTGTCGACGACGAAGTTCGGGTCGCCATTCCATCCGGCTCGAAGACGTTCGAAATCGTGGAGATCACGCCCTACGCCGCTACGGAAATGAACCTCTAGCTCGCGCCCATCCGGAAACAGCGATCTTTGGAAAGAGAACTCCTGAACCGTCCTGGCTCCCATGCTGCGTGGTCTCAGCCGTCAGGTTTCAGCCAATCACCTAGAAAACAAACGTATTACGGACACCTGACGCCTGAGACCCGATCCCGTGCCCATCCCGCCATGCCGCTTGGGTAGCCGCAACGATATCGTTTCCGGATGGGCACCAACGCGTGTTTTCGAGCACATAGGTCGGGCGCCACATGTTACGAACCGATTACGATTACCTGATTCAAGAGCGGGTTTTGGTAATTGAAGGCAACATGACCGCGGAGTTGTCCAGGCGAAGCCGCGCGAGAATCGTACATCCCGCCTTTCACATTCTCGAACACCCCGACCTGGTTCGTTCGATCCACCAAGATTTCGCGGTTTCCGGCGCCCACGTACTGGTAACGGCTACCGCCGAGTCCAATCGGTTGGCGCTCGAGGGCGAGCCTTTGCGCGCCGAATACGAGGCCATCAACCGCAAGGCCTGTGAGATCTGTCGTGCTGCCGCAAGCGCCCAACAGCTCGTCCTGGGTGGCCTGGGTCCGACCGGCGCGTTATTGCGCCCCTACGGGCGCCTCACGGAAAAAGACTACCGCGACATATACAAGGATCAGGCATCCCTACTGCTGGATGCCGAAGTGGCCGGTTTCATCCTCGAGGGCTTCAGCAGCCTCATCGAAGCCGAACAATGCGTCCTGGCGCTTCGCGAATTGTCGGCGTGCCCGATCGTCGCCTGCATGACGTTCCTCGAAGACGGCTGCACCCAATTCGGCGACAACGTGGACGACTGTTTTTCGACGCTGATGGAGGTGGGCGCCGACACCGTGGGCATTCAGGGCACCCTCGGCCCATTGGAAATAGAAGGCATCCTGGCACAGAAGAAAACGAACTACCCATTGTGCGTGCGTCCCAATGCGGGGTATCCCGTGCATCTGGGCAACACCGTTTCCTACCTGAGCTCGCCGGAATACGTGGCAGAGTGCGCGGAACTCTTCCTCAGCCAGGGCGCCGTGATGGTAGGCGGCGCGGCGGGATTCACCCCGGACCACATTCGCGCCGTGGCCGACCGGGTTCGCGGTTCCTTTCCCCAAGTGGCAAAGAAAGGATCCTCGGTCGTGGCCTCGACCGCACCGGACGCCTCCGACACCCCGCGGCACGCAACTCGGAACGGCCCCTCGCTCTGCGAGAAACTCGGCAAACAGCCGATTCTCTCGGTGGAGTTGGAGCCACCCCGGGGCATGGAAATCGAATCGCTGATCGCCACGATCGAAAAGCTCAAACCCTACGGTTTGGACGCCATCAACATCCCCGAAAATCCGCTGGCGCGAGCCCGTATCTCTTCCATCGCGCTGGCGAAAGTCATCCGCGAACGCACCCAGGTCGAATCCATCGCCCACATCACCTGTCGCGACCGCAACCTCATCAGCCTGCAGGCGGAGCTTCTGGGTGCGCACGTTTTGGGGGTCCGAGCCATTCTGGCCCTCACCGGCGATCCGGCCCGAATCGGCGACTACCCTTCGGCAACCTCCATCTTCGACGTGAACAGCCTGGGATTGGTGGAAATCATGTCGCGCATGAACCTGGGCAAAGACTTCGGCATGAACGACCTCGGGGAACCGACCCGATTCCAGATCGGTGTCGCCGCCAATCCGCTGGCGGAAAATCTCGATGAAGAGATGCGCTATTTGGAAATGAAAATCCGTCGCGGCGCTCACTTCGTGCAGACCCAGCCGATCTTCGATCCCGCCGCCGTGGCACCTTTCCTCCAGCGAATCGCACCCTACGAAGTGCCCGTCCTGTTCGGAGTCATGCTCGTGCGCGATTTCCGGCACGCCAAGTTTCTCAACAACGAATACCCGGGCATCCACATCCGCGAGGCCGACATGGCGCGCTTCCAAAACGCGGACGAATCACAACAAGCGGAGCTCGGTATTCGTTTCGCCGCGGAGCTGATCAACGAACTGCGACCCATGTCCGGCGGTGTCTACGTGATGCCTTCGTTTGGCGAAGCTCATCGACTCGAGGGGGTATTCGAAAAACTCGATTGAGCCGAGGCATTCGCGATGTGAGGTGGAATCAGGGCTCTTCTTCGGTATCCGAGGGACGCGCCGTGCCAGGTGGCAGCCCATTCTTGAGGCGCTTGATAAACTCGCTTTGATCCATGCCTTCGAGTTCGAGAATGCGCATACCCACCAAGTAAAAAGGATCCTCTCCCTTGCGGCAGTGAGCGACCTTGCAACGACAAAAAATCAATCCCTCGAAACCGGGGAACTCGAAATGCAAACTGACCTTGGTACCTCGCGGGATTTCGGACGGGAACTCACACAACATGCCACCCGCACTGATATCCAGCAAGGCAATTGGTTCGGTTTCCCAATCTTTGCACCACCAAACCAACGTGTCGGCGGGAAAACGGATGTAACGCCGCCGACAGGTACCCGCTTGACTAGATGTCATAAGCCCCCCTTGGTCTCGAAGGCATCCGATAAAAAGGCGTGCCAGTTAGTCATTATAACACCGGGCACGCCTTTCACTGTGCTGTGAATTACGATTTGATTTGCCGGGAGCGAATTTCCGAAAACAAGCAAAACTTTTCAAATTCACATAATTCCGCCCTCTTCCGTGACTCCCGCTCTAGTCCTCAAACATCGAATTCACGAACTCCTGACTATTGAAGGCCAGCAGGTGATCCACCCCCTCACCGACGCCGATGTATTGAATCGGCAGTTGAAGCTCCTGGGCGATGGCGACGGCGATCCCGCCTTTGGCGGTACCGTCCAGCTTCGTGACGATCAGGTCGGTCACCCCGATCTTGGAAGCGAATTCCTTGGCTTGCAGCAAACCGTTCTGACCCGTTACCGCATCGAGGATGAGCAGTACGTGATGCGGCGCATCGGGGAAGGAGCGTTCGATGATTCGCCGGATCTTGCCGAGCTCGTTCATCAGGTTGGGATTGTTGTGAAGCCGTCCGGCGGTATCCACCAGCAGAATATCCGAACCCGTATGCTTGACGCGCTCCAAGGCGTCGAACACGACCGCGGCGGGGTCCTTGGATTCGGGCTTCAACACGATGTCGACATCGGCGCGCTCGGCCCAGATTTGAAGCTGCTCGACAGCCGCGGCACGGAACGTGTCGGCAGCACAAACGGTCACCGACTTCCCTTCTCGTTGCCACAAGCGCGCAAGTTTGCCGATCGTGGTCGTCTTCCCTACACCGTTGACGCCGATGACAAGAATCACAGTGGGGTCACGATCGATGTTAAAGCCTTCATTTGGAATGTCGTCAAGAATCGTTTGAAGCTCTTTTTTAAGGTGAATCTTCAACTCTTCGCCATTTTTCAGCGTCTTTCGGCTTACTTCAAGACGAACCTTCTCGATGATATCCAGGGAGGTCTGTACACCGATATCGGTGCTGATCAACAACTCCTCGAGCTCTTCGAGCAGGTCTTCGTCAATCTGCTTGGTCGCCAAAAAGAGACGGTTGATACCGCCCGAAATCTTCTCGCGCGTGCCCTTGAGGCCGTCTTTCAGTTTCTGCAGCCAACCGCGCTTGGGTTTGTCTTCGTCGGTTTCACTTTCGGGCTGTTCCTCTTGGCTCTCTTCCTTGTCTTTGTCCTTCCGGCGGAAAAAACCGAATCGGGACTTCTTCTCTTCACCGGCGTCCTCGTCTTCCCCTTCCTCGGCAATCTTCTCTTCGCCGGTGCTCTCGTCTTCACCTTGCTCGACAGCCGTCACCTCACGAGGAGCGGTTTCGACGGTTTCCGGAGAATCCGGAGCCGCGACTTCCGCCGCTTCGCTGGCCTCGGCGGAATCTTGTGATTCCGTCGGGATCGCCGGTGCGGCGGCGGGGCTTGGCGAAGCTTCCAGCGCGGGGGACTCCATCGGTTGGGCTGGTGACGTCACGGCCGGGGCAGCCGGGGCGGGCGCGATGGTTTCGGTATCCAGGCCAGCACCGGGCACCTGGTCCATTTCGGGTTCGGGAGCCACTTCGGAGGAGCTCTCATCCGTCGGAACTTCGGGCGACATTTCGGAGGCGGCATCCTCTTCTTTCTTGCGTCGGAAAAGCCCAAACAGGCGGCCACCGGACTCCGACTCTTCAAGGTCTTCAGGCTCGGCGGTCACTTCCGGTTCGGGATGCTCCAAGGTATCCGTCGCCGAATCCTTCTTCCGAGAGAACTTGGAAAAGAACCCACCCTTTTCCTTCTCATTTTCCTGGGGCTTATCCTTCTTCCGAAAAGAGAAGAAACCCTTCTTGGGTTCTTTGGTCATGAGAATGAATCTCCCTCAATTATTGAACTCAAAATATTTCTTGATTGAATTTCGCCGCCAGTTCCTCCAAGTGCCGTTTGAGTTGATAGCGCTGGGTCAGATCATTGCAAATGACGGTGATGCTGTAAAACTGAGACAACCGCACCGCCATGATGACTTTGTCCTCGTACTTGAGCTCCATGAACGTGGGTGAGTCGGCGAATTCACGCCACCGAAAAACCTGCATCAGGATCGGCAGCTTGGCACCGGCAAGTTTAACATCAAAAGGCACCATGTTCGGTGCCTCGAATAGAATGGATTCCCCGTCGGGATCGGCAAAAATCAATCCCTCGATGCAGGGAAAAGCGTTGACGGACTTGCTGAATTCGGCATGAAAATCCATTTAGTTCAGTGCTTTCCTTCGCTTCATCTCGATGTATCGCAACATTTCCTGGGTAGGCTTATCGATGACGGGCGGGGGGAACAGAATGGAGACTTGAGCCAGGTAGGTCTTGGCCTGGTCATAGCGTTTGAGTTTGAACAGCGCGTGGCCGATCTCGTAGAGCACGCTCACGTCGTTGGTGAAGCCCGGTTCGGCCTTTTGATAGAAGTAGAGTGCGTGGTCGTAATCGCCATTTTGTTTGTAGATGTCGGCAAGGGCGATATAGGCCCGATAGAAGCTGGGATCGATCTGTACCACTTTTTGAAAGGCGGCGACGGCCTCGGTCAGGCGATCCTGACGGCGCATGGCCAGGCCCAGGTTGAAGTAGGGGAATTGGGGCTGCCCATAGTTTTTGTCGCGAATGACCTTCTTCAAGACCTCGACCGCTTCGATGTAGCGCTCTTGATCGATGTACACCGACCCCAGGAGATTGTAGGATTCCGAGTGGTTCGGGTTGATCGCCAGTGCCCTGTTCAGTTCCGACTCGGCTTCTTCCAGTTGACCGTTCATGGAGAAGGCCAGGCCCAGACCGTGGCGATATCGAAAGTTGGTGTCATCCTGATTGACCGCGGTTTCCAGGTGCTGAATGGCTTGAAGGACCTCGTTGTTGTTGAGGTAGTTCACGCCAATTTTGTAGTTTTTGAGTGCTTCCTGATAATTGTATTCGGCTTCGGCCTTCTCGATTTCGGCCTGTGTCTGTTTCTTAGGTCCACAACTGATCGTGGTCAGGGCCAAAACCGTCGTCAAAACAAGCGCGATTCTCATAGAACAAACTCCATCCATCCAGGGCGCGGCCGCTGATTTCGAGCGTAAAAGCCGTTCGCGAAAGCCCTACTCTGCCTTATTTTCCAGTTATAGCCAAAAGTCTTCCGTAGACAAAGACCAAATCGGGAGATCGTAACCGGTATCGTGTGAAATCGTGCACGAAAAGGGGCGCCCACGCAAATCGGGACCTTCATCGGCGCTTGATCACGCGATACACATTGACCTTCTCACTGATACCCTTGAGCTGGATGGCACCCAGGTTCTGACAGACGAAGTCATCCTTGACGGCCAGATAGGTGGCCTCGCCGATCACGACCTGACCGGCCTTACAGGCCATGGATTCGATGCGCGAAGCCATGTTCACCGTATTGCCGAGAACCGTGTACTCCATCCGTTTGATCGAGCCGATGTCGCCCGCGACCGCCCGGCCCGTGTTGATGCCGATACGGATGGCGAACCGCTCGTCTTCGGCCCGGTGCAAATTCAACTCGTTCAATTCTTCCAACATATCCAGAGCGGTGCGCACCGCGCGATCGGGATGGTCCACCATGTTGTTGGGCGCACCGAAGATCGCCATGATGGCGTCGCCGATATACTTGTCCAGTGTCCCTTCGTATTTGAAAAGGATTTCGGTCATCGCCGAAAAATACTCGTTCAACAACTCCGCGATCCGGTTGGGCGGCATGCGCTCCGACATGGGCGTAAATCCCACGATATCGGCGAACAGAATGGTGACGTCCCGTTCCTGGACCTTGAGATTGTAATCCTCGATGGGACTGGAACCCGAAGAGATATTGCGCAGAATCCGATTCACGATGCTGGGTGAGTGATACCGCTCCAAACGTTCCCGAATCGAGGTCTCGCGCTGGATTTTCTCGTTGAGCTGGGCCTGCTCGATACCGACGGCGGCAAAGTTGGCCATGGCCGTCAGGAGGTCGAGTTCACTGGGCCCGAAAATGGCCGCCGACGTCGGCGAATCGAGGTACAGGATCCCGATGGTTTTTTCTTTATGGAACAGGGGGACACACATCGCCGACTTGATTCCCAGGAACCGAATCGATTCACCGGCCGAAAAACGCGGATCGACTTGAGCGTCCGTCGTAAGGATCGCCATGTTGTCGTTCAACGCCTTTTCGGCAATGGTCCTCGAGATTTCGATGTTGTCGGATTCGCCCGGTTCGCGATGGCGAACCACCTTCGGCACCAGTTGGGTGGACTGATCCTTCAACATCAGGAATCCTCGATCGGCAGGCAGATTCTCGAAAATGAGATCCATGAGTTTTCCGATGATTTCGTCAACCGAATTGACGGCGATCAAGGCCTCGGCCACCTTGATCAAAACGGTCATGATGCGGCGTCCCTCGGTTTCCTGAGGCGCCTTGCTGGCAATGATGTCTTGGAAATCGTTGACGCGACGAATGATGGTACCCGCTTCTTCGTGAAGCTCTTTCTGATCGGACAACAGGACCATCTGATCGGAGGCCTTGGGATCGCGCTCTTCCAGACCCCTGGCCATCCCTTCTTCGGCGAAGATGAGCTGGAACTCGGCAATCAGGATCTCGTCACCGGCCGAAAGCTGGGCCTTCTTTATATAGATGTTGTTGACGCGCGTCCCGTTCTTGGATTTGAGATCGATAATATACGGCTTGCCACCTTCGATGACGACCTGGCAATGGTGACGCGAGATGCCCGGCTGATTGAGAACCAAATGGCAATCAGGCGCGCGCCCGATGGTGATTTCCCGCTCGCCGATGGGGAAGACGCGTTCCCGGCCATCGACCGTATACCGCAGGACAAACGACATGCCGGTTCCTCACAAGAAAAATCTCACTCATGCTAGCATAGATGACCCTCATTTGCCAGCCGACGCCAGCCGCGGCCGAGGAGCGATTCATGACGCTCAATCCGTCGACCCTTCGCTGCACGACATGCACAACCCCTTTACTCAAAAAAACTTATTCGGGCACCCTGGGCAACATGTCCGCGCTCACCTGTCACGCCTGCAAGGCCTCATTCCCCATAAAAAACGGGGTTCCCCACTTTTTGGAGACCCGTGCACCGGAGCGCGCCCAACTGGAAACCGTCGACGGCGCCTGCATGGTGGCGGGCTATCGGCGTCCCAATCCGTTGATGCACGCCCTGCGGCGCGTGGTCAGCTCGGAGTACTTCCCCGGCAAGTCCTGGCGCGCAGCCAAAACACGAACCCTGGAAAACCCCGGCACCAAATTGATCCTCGGTAGCGGCGTCACCCGCTATCTCGATGCGGTACACCTGGACCTGGACGACTTTCCCGGGGTGGACATCGTCGGCGACGCCCACGTGCTTCCCTTCGTAGACGACGTTTTTTCCGGCCTGGTCTGCGAAGTGGTCCTGGAACACGTCGCGGATCCCAAACGCGTCATCGCCGAAAGCTTCCGTGTCCTCCAGCCAGGTGGCCTGGCGTTCTTCATCGTGCCCTTCCTGTTTCCGTTTCACGGCCATCCCAGCGACTTCCAGCGCTGGTCGCGCGAAGGCCTCGCGCGCGAATTCGAAGCGTTCGAAGACGTGGAGGTCGGCATTCACGGCGGTCCCTGCTCTTCGATGGTCAACCTGCTCAGCGAATGGGGATACGTGATGAGTGGTCTTCGCTTTCCGCGTGGTTACACGCTGATCAAGGGCGGCCTGACGGGACTCCTCTTTCCGATCAAGTTCATGGATCTGCTGGTCAACCGGTTTCCCGAGGCCCATCGACTGGCATCGACCCTGTTCATCATCGCAACGAAGCCCCAAACATGAAAAAACCTCCCGTACGAGGGAGGTCGTGTACTGGAAAAAGCGGTACCGCAAACGACGATCGAGCCAGGTCCCCCGCCATAACACGCGAAACGGGGACAACCCGGGAACATGAAGTCGAGATCGACCGGCATCGATTCACGAAAGACGGAACGGGATTCAGGCGATCAATTCGAGAATGCGGCTTTCGTTCAAACCGGCCGCTTGAGCATCGCTGGCCGTTTGCTGATCGCCGGAAATGAGGCCCGTGGATTCACCGGTGAGGCGCTCCGCCTCTTCGGCATCCACTTCGGACTGCGCTTCACGCCGTTGAGCGGCCAATTGCGCGCGATCGCCGGTAGCCCTGGCATTGGTGGTTCCGGCGTTGGTGTAAACGGGTGCGCCCTCTTCCGGCGCCGAGGCACTGAAGGTATCCGACGTGGCGGCGCTGCCCCCGGCACCTTTGTTCTGACTGGAACCTTCACTCTTGGAAACGTTGGAATTCAACCTACCGCTTTGGGTATTGGAAGGGTTGTTGAGAGATCCAGGTTCGATCATCGTTGACCTCCATGTCGCTGACGACAAGCTTGGGATGGTTGTTCCAGTACATTGTTCGCTCGCTCAAGGGAAGCGAGATATGGAATTTGACTCAATCATTATAAGTCCCCGAAAAGGGAATAGTCAAAATCCCAACCGGACTTTTTATCGCTTTCAAAAATAATGACGCAAGTACACCACATTTCTCCTGCGATAGGCCCAGGTTTTTGTCCCGACCCCCATCCAGCTCACAAAGAAAAAGGTTTTCCAACTTTTTTTCCTTTTCGCCTTAATATCTCTCTCGTAATACCCGATGGATCCCTTTAGAATCTTTGACGAATACGCCATTGGTGTCTTCGAATCCGGGTTCGGTCCCGTGACCACGTCAAAACCTCGCGCCTCTCGGCCGGAACGACGCCGGGCAGGCCGCGTGCTTCGAGTGTGAACATGGCTCTTTCCTCCATTTCGCTTTCCACCATCTCCGGCGGCTCCACCTTTCAGCGGAGCACCATCGGTGCCGGACAGGAAACGACCAACAACTCGAGCGGTCAAATTGGTGCGGTCAACGATATCTACCGAACCAATCAGGATCGGGAGAACGACGGTCGGCAATCTTCACCCCTCGGCGGTGAAGATGATTCGGTGTCCCTCAGCCCGGAAGCGCTGGCTCGCGGCGAGCAAGAGGAGGACGCGTCTCCGGAAGCGACCCGCACGACCCCCGGCCGGGCACCTGAAGCGGTAGACGATACCGAAGCCGCCGACGACGCGGAAACCGCGAACGAGACCCCAGAAGAGACCGAAGCGCCGGAAGAAGAATCCGAAAGCCCCGGTGAACTGTCCGAATCCGAACAAGAGCTCGTGCGAGACCTGAAAGCGCGTGATCTCGAAGTGCGCGCCCACGAACAGGCCCACCTGGCGGCCGCGGGCGACCTGGCGCTCGGCGGCCCCCGATACGATTACCAACGCGGCCCTGACGGCAGACGGTACGCCGTCGGCGGCAGTGTAGAGATCGACACCTCACCGGTGCCCAACGATCCCGAGGCGACCATTCAAAAGGCCACTCGCATCAAACGGGCGGCTCTGGCCCCGCAAGAGCCCAGCTCCACCGATCGCAGCGTCGCGTCCCGGGCCGATGCCATGAAAGCCGAGGCCCGCCAGCAATTAGCGGCGGAGAGACGCGAAGAGGCCCAACAGAGCGCCCCCTCCCAGAATCCAGTCCCCGTGAATACCGCCCCCGCCCGGCCCGAACCGGATGAAGAAGGCGGGATCGGCATCCAGGCAAGTGAAAGCCAGAGCGCTATCGGCGCCATCGGAGCAACGGGTAACGACACGCCGTCAAGCGGTCCGGCCACCTCGAACATTTCGAATATCGGTGGCCTCAGCGGCCTGAACCCCGCCGCGGAAACGCCATCGGGCATCTATTCGGCCCAAGGCCGCAACGTTCAGACGCCTGGCTCGCTCCTATCTCTGGTAGGTTGATGCCTTCACACCCATCGAGGTCTTTGCCTGACGTGGCTCGATTCTCTCGAATCGACGCATCATCGGCGCGAAAACATCCCCGTCGCCGGACGGTCCTGCACCTGGAGTTCGCCGGGCAACCGCTCCCCCATCCGCTTCGATGGCGGCGGTGGGACAATCACCCGAAACAGGACTTCCAGACTCGTGGCGATGCGCGCCCAGACGCGACCGCCACGGCGATCAATCGCCCTTGGTGACCCGCAGGATTTCCTCGACGGAAACCATGCCTTCCATCATCTTCTTCACACCGGCCATCCGCAGGGTATCCATGCCCTGTTCCATGGCCACTTCCCGAATTTCCGTGGAACTCGCGCCCATGACGATTGCTTCCTTGATCTCGGCGGAAAGGCTCATGACCTCGTAAAGCGCGATACGACCCTTGGCGCCCGTTCCCGAGCAGACCGGGCATCCGGCGCCCTTCATGATCTTGGTGTTGCGAATCTGTTCGGCCGTCATCCCCAACTGTTCCAAAACGGCGGCCGAGGTTTCCGCGGGTGTCAGGCATTTCTGGCAGACCTTGCGCGCAAGGCGCTGGGCCAGGATCAGGTTCACCGAGGAACTCACCAGGAAGGGCTCGATTCCCATGTTGATCAGGCGGTTGACGGTACTGGGCGCATCGTTGGTGTGCAGGGTACTGAGCACGAGGTGACCGGTCAAGGCGGCCTTGATGGAGATTTCCGCGGTTTCGAAGTCGCGAATCTCGCCCACCAGGATGACGTCAGGGTCTTGACGCAAGAACGAACGCAGTGCCGCGGCAAAGTTGAGGCCGATGTTGTCGGCCATCTGAACCTGGTTGATGCCCAGCAGGTTGTACTCGACCGGGTCTTCCGCGGTCATGATGTTGGTGTCTTCGTTATTCAACTCGGAGAGAGCTGAATACAGGGTCGTCGTTTTACCACTACCGGTCGGCCCGGTGACCAGAACCATACCCCACGGCTGACTGATGGCGTCGCGGAAGATGTCCAATGCCTCGGGATCGAAGCCGAGCTTGGTCATGTCGAGCTGGAGGTTGGTCTTGTCCAGGAGTCGCAGAACGATCTTCTCTCCGAACAGGGTCGGCAGCGAGGACACGCGAAAGTCCATTTCGCGACCGCGCCCGATTTTCAGCTTGATGCGGCCGTCCTGAGGCAGGCGCCGTTCGGCGATGTCCAGGTGAGCCATGACCTTGACGCGCGAGAGTACGGGCATCTTGAGCTGAACCGGCAGGGTCATGACGTTTTTCAGAACGCCGTCCAAGCGGTAACGCACGCGCATCTGCTTCTCGTAGGGTTCGATGTGGATATCGCTGACCTTCATGGTGATGGCCTTCAGCAGAATGCTGTTCACCAGCTTGATGATCGGTGCGTCCACGTTGGCGGAGAGCTGCTCTTCGTCGACGTCTTCCACGACCTCGATCTCGTCGACCGCACCGGAAACCAGAGAGTCGAAATCCTCCAACTCCATCATGGAGTCCGCCGCGAAATCGATAGACCCATCGCCGTCTTCCACAGCGGTCATGGCGTGATCGTCACTGATCCCCTCGAGAATGTCGTCCCCACCCAGGCGCACCACGCCGAGCAATTGCTCGATCTCCTCTTTGCGCGCCACGACCATTTCGATGTTGTAGCCCGTGATGAACTTGAGTTCGTCGGCAGCGAAGATGTTGGTAGGATCGCTAGTTGCGACGGTGATCGTCGAGCCACGGCGGCTGATCGGCACCACGGTGTGCTTTTTGAGCACCTTGATGGGGATCAGGCTGATCAATTCCGAATCGATTTCGCGATCCGCAAGACTGACGACGGGAATAATTTCCTGGGACACAAACAACTCCTTGCCAAGGGCGAGATAGGGTGACGGAATATGCGGGGGACGGCACCGCAAGTCCCGGTCACGAGGCGATCCTGATGGGGGCGATTTTATTTCATTATAGTCCCGCCATCTTAAAGCTCAAATGATCATTATTTTTTGGAAACGATTTCACGCGTACATTCACCATTGAAAGCCAGACCGAAGAGGATTGGCGCGATTAATCGGCTGTTGCGAGGGGGAGGAACCATTCGTTGTAGGCGTGCCGCGATTGAGGTTTCAGCTTCATCAGCTCCAACTTGCAGGTGTAGCCCACATCTTCATCCTTTTTGGAGACCTGCACGACGCGGCACAACAGCTCGACACTGTTCTCGCCATCTTCCAGAATCAACGCCCATTCTTCGTCCGGGTCGAGCAGAACCGACGATCGCAGGGTGATGGTTTGCTCCGTGAGGGAAAGAACCGAGGCATTCAGGAGCTCGCCGACGTTGACGGTGATTTTATAGAGGGGTTCGATGCGCGGTCCGCCGGAACGCTTTTCGCCGGGCGTATTTTCGCGCAGGAGATCCAATAAGTTGATCTCCGCCTTGCTGCGTTCCAAAACGAACTCGACCCCACCGGAATACATGGGTGTCTGAGAGCCGGAAGAATCGGGTCTCAGCTCGCTCAGGCTCCAGCGAACCACATTCGCCATGATCATGAAGTGACGTTCATTACACTTGAGATGAAACAAATATTGCTTGCCCACCGAGAGTGACTGGTTCGATTCGAGGGCCATGCCGATTTGGCTGATATCGCTGACGAGCGCGTCGAATACGCGTACCACGTAGACTTTGATCGGCCGAAGCCGGTCGATCTGCGGGTGAGCTATGTTTCCTGTCATGGGGAGCGCCATCCTATTTGAATGTAACAACCTATCTTACCAAAAAAAGTGAACCCAAAAGGTGCGGGTTCATACAAGGGTGACTGTGGCCTCAAAACTTTGGACTTGTGATTTCCCGCGAGTGCCTGTCTGAGTTATAGTATCGGTTAAAAACCCAGGTCTTTAAGGAAGATTTTATGGTTCAGCCGCCCGGCGACCGAGAGCAGACGGCACCATCGCCCCATGCCGACGCTCGGCAAGCCTCCCAATTCGAAGCAATCCAGAGTCTCCATGACGCGGCCGGAAACGGCGACAGTGCGCGCCTCAAGACCCTGCTGACGGAGGGCGCCACGTTGGAAGCACGGGATCACTCGGGCCGGACCCCCTTGATCACGGCTGCGGCGGCGGGCCAAAACGAGACCTTGATGCCGTTGATCGACGCCGGCGCCAACTTGAACGCCCGCGATCACAAGGGAGAGACGGCCTTGATTCTCGGGGCCAAGTCGGGCGATCAAACTTCCGTCAAGGCCCTGGCAAAGGCCGGCGCCGATTTGGATCAGAAAGACAAATGGGGCATGACGGCCCTGATGTGGTCGGCCCTCGAACGTCATTCCGAGGTGGCGGCGACCCTCATCGACCTGGGCGCGGACGCCACCCTCCGCAACAACGACCAATCCTCGGCCCTGATCTTTTCCGCGCGAAATGGCTTGCTCGCGGCGGTCGAAACCCTGATCGAAAAAGGGGCCGATTTACAGATTCGCGATAAATGGGGCATGAGCCCGCTGTTGTGGGCCGCCGGTGGCGGACACGGCTCGGTCGTTCGCCTGCTCTTGGAAAACGGCGTGGACCCCAACGAAACCAACAGCCAGGGTTGGTCCGCGCTGCTCTGGTGCCTGAAGGAATACCGGCAGACCCCCGAATTCGAGGAAGCGGTGTTGTCCCTGTTGAACTACGGCGCATCGACCGGACACAAACGCGACGACGAAACCGACTGCGCCATGCTGGCCGCAAAAGGCGGCTTCGACGCCCTGATCGACACCCTGTGGGAGTTCAAGGCCGATTTCCAGGGCCGCGATCACCACGGCATGACCCCGTTCATGTGGGCCTGCGCAGGCGGCCATACCGGAGTCGTCCGGCGCCTGATCGCACGGGGCATCGATGTTTTCGCCCGCAACAACCTGGAAATGACGCCCCTGATGCTGTGCGCCTTCGGCGGGCACACGGAAACCGCCCTGCCCCTGGTCGGTCACGGCATTTCCCTGGCCGCCCGCGATGTCAAGGGCCGCACCACCCTGATGTGGGCGGTTCGCGGTGGGCACCTACCCATGGTGGACCTGCTGCTGCGGATGGACGCCGGGCAACGGGAACGCGACAGCCTGGGTCGCTCGGCCCTGTTTCACGCGATCGGCGGCATCCACCAGGAAGAACCGCTCGAAGGGGAAATGCTGCATCTCTTGCCGGGAACCTTGGACGACAGCCCCACGCGACGCCGGCAGGATATCATTCGCGCGCTGATCCTCGGCGGTGCCGACCTCAAGGAACGCAATCAGGAAGGCAAGACGCCGTTCCTGGCCGCGGTGGCGGCCGGTGACGAGGAAACGGTTGGCCTGCTCGCGGAAAAGGGTGTCGACGTGCGCACCACCGACGGCCAGGGCCGCAACGCACTGATCCTCGCACTGCAGCACGGCCGGGTGGATCTGGTCGATTTCCTGCTCGAGCGCGGCCTCAAACTGGATTCGGAAGATTCGCGCGGGCAGTCCCTGATCAACCTGGCGGTTCAGTCCGGTCAAGCCAACAGCGTCGAACTCCTGCTCGATCGCGGGATCAACCCCAACCGGCGCGACGACAACGGCTGGATTCCCATCATGTGGGCCACCGCCCGCGTCAACCTGGAGCTCCTCAGCCAGTTGGTATCGCGCGGCGCCGACATCGACGGCTTCAACGAAGGCGGCAGCACCCCGCTCATGATCGCCTGTATGCGCGGCAATCTCCCCCTGGTCAACCACCTGTTGGAGATGGGCGCCAGAGTCAACAAACAGGACGAGCAGGGCAAGTCGGCACTGATGTACGCCGCCTTCAACGGCAGCGGCCCGGTAGTGGAACGGTTGATCGAAGCGGGCGCGGACGTGAACCAGACCGAGAAAACCGGGTCTTCGGCCTTTCAGATCGCCACCAGCCAGGAACACCGCGAACTGCTGCACGTCCTGTCACGCGCCGGAGCCGACATCAACGCGGCCGACAACCGCGGCCGGACGGCCCTGATCATCGCCGCATCCAAGGCCAAGATCATGATCATCTGCACCCTGCTCTGCCTGGGCGCGGACCCCAACAAGGTGACCCGTGCGGGTTGGACGGCGCTCATGTGGGCCGTCAGCAAATCGCACCCCGCGGCGGTCATCGCCCTGCTCGAAAACGGGGCCGATCCCCATTTCAGCAACGACATGGGCGAATCGATCCGGTCCCAGGTCTCGCAACCGATGATCGGCGAACTGCTGACGATCTACACCCGCGCCAAGAGCTGATCCGGCGAAAACCAACGCTCAAAACGCCCCCACGAAGTGCCGCACGGGCTCCGCGATTCAGTTGGGGTACAGCAGCGGTCGCAGGAAGGTCCCCGTATGGGAGCGCTCATCTTTGGCGACTTCCTCCGGCGTGCCGCAGGCCACCAACTCACCGCCGTTGACACCGCCTTCCGGTCCCATGTCGATGATGTAGTCGGCCGAGCGAATCACGTCGAGGTTGTGTTCGATCACGATTACGGTGTTGTTGTGATCCGTCAGGCGATGAATCACGTGAAGCAGCTTTTTCACATCGGCGAAGTGAAGCCCGGTCGTGGGCTCGTCGAGAATGTAGAGCGTGTTGCCCGTATCGCGCTTGCTGAGCTCCTTGCTGAGCTTGACCCGCTGCGCTTCGCCACCGGAAAGGGTGGTGGCGGGCTGGCCCAAACGAATGTAGGACAGCCCCACGTCCATCAGGGTCTGCAACCGGTTGCGCAGTTGATTGATGTTCTCGAAAAAGTGATAGGCTTCCTCGACGGTCATGTTCAACACGTCGTTGACGGTCTTGCCGCGATAGCGAATTTCGAGCGTTTCGCGGTTGTAGCGCTTGCCCTTGCATTGCTCGCAGGTCACGTAGACGTCGGGCAGAAAGTGCATTTCGATCTTGATCACGCCGGCGCCCTCGCAGACCTCGCAGCGACCGCCCTTGACGTTGAAGCTGAAGCGGCCCGGTTTGTAACCGCGGGCACGGGACTCGGGCACCGCCGCGAACAGGTCGCGCAAGGGGCCGAACAGGCCGACGTAGGTGGCCGGATTGGAACGCGGCGTCCGCCCGATGGGCGACTGATCGATCTCGATGATCTTGTCGAAGTACTGGAGCCCGCGAATTTCGTCGTGCTTGCCCGGGCGCACGCTGGATTTGTAGATCTGGCGTTGTGCGGCCTTGCTGAATATTTCGTGGATGAGGGTCGATTTACCGGACCCGGAGACCCCGGTCACGCAGGTGAACACCTTGGTGGGTATCTTGATCGTGACGTTCTTGAGATTGTTGTGGCGGGCACCGACGATGGTCACCATCTTGCGGCGATCGAACTTGCGTCGCTTCTCGGGAACGGGAATCGATTCGCGTCCGCTGAGAAACATGCCCGTCAGCGAGGTCGGATGCTTCTTGATGTCCTCGGGTGGTCCGGAAAACACCACTTCCCCACCGTGTTCGCCGGCACCGAGGCCGATGTCCACCAGGTAGTCGGCCTCGGCGATCGTTTCCTCGTCGTGCTCGACGACGAGCACCGTGTTGCCCAGATCACGCATGCTCTTGAGCGTGTCCAACAGACGGCGGTTATCGCGCTGGTGCAGGCCGATGGAGGGTTCGTCGAGCACGTAGAGGACACCCATCAACTTGGACCCGATCTGGGTGGCGAGCCGGATGCGCTGACTCTCGCCGCCCGAAAGGGTGCCGGCGGAACGGTTAAGGGTCAGGTAGCCCAAACCCACGTCGTGCAGGAACTTGAGCCGTTCCACCACTTCCTTCAGGATCTTCTCGGCGATCAGGACCTCGTTGCCCTCCAGTTCCATCTCGGAGAAGGCCTGGAGCGCATCGGCGACGGAGAGTTTGGTGTAATGGGCGACGTTTTCGCCGCGGATCTTGACGGCCAGGGACATGGGCTTGAGGCGGTCGCCGTGACAGGCCGAACAGGGCGTCATCGCCATGAAGCCCTGGAAGGTTTCGCGTACTCGCGGTGAATTGGTATCGCGGTAGCGGCGCGCCATGTGGGGGATCACGCCTTCGAAGCGCACCTCGAACTCGTATTGATCCTCTTCGCCCTCGTAGACGAAATTCACGTTGGCGTCATCGCCGTAGAGCAGAATCTTCCGCATCTGCTCGGACAGGTCCTTGAACGGCGTGTTCAGCGAGAAGCAATAGTGCTTGGCGAGTTGCTTGACCATGGAGGCCAGCCAGGAATCGCGACCCGCGTCCAGCAGGGAGATCGCACCCTTGTTGATGCTCTTGGAGGGATCGGGGACCACCAACTCGGGGTCGAACTCGCGCTTTTCACCGAGTCCGTCGCAGCGGGCACAGGCGCCGTGAGGCGAGTTGAACGAGAAATCGCGCGGTTGCAGTTCCGGAAAAGAGAGATTGCAGTGCAGGCAGACGAGGTGTTCGCTCATGTAGATCGGCTCGCGATCCTCGTCCTTGGGAAAATCGATCTTGACGAGACCTTCACCCAGCTCGAGCGCGGTTTCGACGCTGTCGGCGAGGCGGTCGCGCTTTTCGGGGTCGATCTTGACGCGATCGACGACCACCTCGATGGTGTGGCGGAAATTCTTGTCCAGTTGGGGCGGCTCTTCCAACCGGATCAACTCACCGTCGACCAGGGCCCGGGTATAGCCCTTGGTTTTCAAATCGACGAACAGCTTCTTGTATTCGCCCTTGCGGTCGCGAACGACCGGGGCCAGAAGCTGCAACGCGGTTTTGGGCGGGTAGGCCAGCAACGCCTCGACGATCTGGGTAGCAGACTGGCTGACGATCGGGCGGTCGCATTCGGGACAATGGGGGTGACCGATGCGTGCGAACAACAGACGCAGGTAGTCGTAGATCTCGGTCACGGTGGCCACCGTCGAACGCGGATTCCGGCTGGTGGTCTTCTGTTCAATGGAGATCGCGGGGCTCAATCCTTCGATGGACTCCACATCGGGTTTTTCCATTTGATCGAGGAATTGGCGCGCATAGGCCGAGAGCGACTCCACGTAACGCCGCTGGCCCTCGGCATAAATCGTGTCGAACGCAAGTGACGACTTGCCCGATCCGGAAACCCCCGTGATCACCACCAGGCGGTTGCGCGGAATGGATACGTCGACACTTTTGAGATTGTGCTCTTTGGCACCTTTCACATGGATGAACTGTTCGGACACGATCGGGGCCTCCTCAGGGACATCTCACCAACCCAACTCGAGCGCACGGATCTTAGCCGGATGCGCCGGAAGGGGTCAAGTGAGAGAGGGCGGGTTTCCCCGATTCCGCCGTGCACCGGGGGAATCGGGGGTCATGAAGTGGGAAGCGCGATGTCCTGGAAAATCAGCGCGTCAAACCGCGGCCGTCTCGACCGAATCGGTCGCTTCCACGTTCCGGGAAAATTTACATTCCTGGTTGGTGCAGTAGTGCACCGTTTCCTTCTTGCGCACTTTCTCGTAAAGCGTGGGCGCGGCACAATTGGGACAGGCTTCGCCAGTGGGCTTGTCCCAGGAGACGAAATCGCACTTGGGATACTGGGTACAGCCGTAGAAAACCTTGCCACGACGCGACTTGCGCACCTGAATGTCGCCCTCGCAGTTGTCTTTCGGACATTTGACACCCACCAGTTCCTTGTGGATGTACTTGCATTCCGGGTAATTGGAACAGGCGATGAACTCGCCGTAGCGGCCGTGGCGACGCACCAGGTCGTGCCCGCATTCGGGACACGGCTTGTTGAGCGCCTCGGGGGCCTCGTTCACCTTGCCGATCATGCCCTTCAACATCGGCATTTCGGTGGTGGTGGGATCCACATCCTTGATGCGCTTGGCGAAGGTACACTCGGGATAATTGGAACAGGACAGGAACTGCCCGTAACGGCCGGTCTTGATCACGACCTTGCTGCCGCAGCTCTCGCACTTGATGTCCGTTTCCAGACCGTCGCGCTTGATGTTGGGCATGTTGGACTCGGCGTCCTTGAGATTGGTCTCGAAGCCCTGGTAGAAATCGCCCAACAGGCCTTTCCAGGTGACGGCACCGGCTTCCACATCGTCGAGCCGGTTTTCCATTCGCGCGGTGTACTTGGTATCCATGAGATCCGGGAACGAATCCTTGAGCAGGCTGGTCACCACCATGCCCAAGTCGGTGGGCAGGAAGCGGCTCTCGCGCTTTTCCACGTAATCGCGGTTCTGGATGGTGGCGATGATGGCCGCGTAGGTCGAGGGTCGGCCGATGCCGTTTTCCTCGAGTGCCTTGACCAGCGAGGCTTCGGTGTAGCGCGACGGCGGTTTGGTGTGGTTCTGGTTCTTTTCCAGTTCCAGGACCTTCAGGATCTCGCCTTCCTGGAGGTTGGGCAGATCGCTGCCGGTGCCCTCGCCGGATTTCTCGCTGCCGGACTCGATGTAGAGGGTGGTGAAACCGGGGAAGGTGGTCACCAGGCCCTTGACCTCGAAGGATCCGGGGCCGGCCTCGATCTCGATGACGGTCTCGTCCATTTCCTTGGCGGCCATCTGCGAGGCGACGAAACGCTTCCAGATCAGGATGTAGAGCCGAAGCTCGTCCTTGTCCAGATACTTGCTGAGATACTGGGGCGTGAACTCCACGTGGGTCGGGCGAATCGCCTCGTGACCGTCCTGGATGTTCTTTTTCTGGGGAACGCGACGCGGCTGATTGGGCAGGTAACGGTCTTCGTATTCCTGGGTGATGAAGTCGCGAACCTGGTTGATGGCCTCTTCGCTGACGCGCATGGAGTCGGTACGCATGTAGGTGATCAAACCGATCGGCTCCCCGTCGATCTCGATCCCTTCGTAAAGCTTCTGGGCCAGCATCATGGTCTTCTTGACGGTGAAGCTGAGGGCCCGCGAGGCTTCCTGCTGCAATTTGGAAGTGGTGAACGGCGGCGGCGGATTCTGCTTCTTGGCCTTGCGCTTGATGGCCACGACCTTGAATTCGGATTGCCGCAGAATGCCCTCGATCTCGGCGGCCTGCTCGGCGTTCTCGATGGTCCGCTTGGCTTCCTTGTTGCCCTGACGCAACGTCTCGCCGTCCCACTTGATCAGCTTCGCCTTGAAATTGGGCTTTTCGCTGCCTTCGAGCTGGGTGGCGAAGGTCCAGTACTCGATCGGCACGAAAGCCAGGATCTCGTACTCGCGGTCGACGATCATGCGCAGGGCGACCGATTGCACCCGGCCGGCCGAAATACCGCGCTTCACCTTCTTCCACAGGACCGGGCTGATCATGTAGCCCACCAATCGGTCCAGGATGCGGCGCGCCTGCTGCGCATCCACCAGGTTCTGATTGACGATGCCGGGCGATTCGATGGCCGCCTGTACGGCCTTTTTGGTGATCTCGTTGAACATGACCCGGAAAACCGGCTTGTCCTTGGGAATGACCTCGTGCTGGAGGTGCCAACAAATGGCCTCTCCCTCGCGATCGGGGTCAGGGGCCAAGAACACGGAGTCCGCTTTTTTGGCTTCGCTTTTCAGCTCTGAAATGACCTTTCGCTTCGAAGGCATGGCCGCGTAGTCCGGCTCGAATTCCGCCTCGATGTCGACGCCCAACTTGTTGGTGGGCAAATCGCGAATATGGCCCATCGAGGCCAGAACCTTGAAGTCCTTGCCAAGGTATTTGTTAATGGTCTTGGCTTTCGCGGGTGACTCCACGATGACCAGGGATTTTCCCATGCCTCTCTCCTAAACCGCTGTGTGCAACGGGTTGCGAAGGTAACATTGACCAGGTCGGCGCTCGACCATATTTCGACTCTCGAGTTCCAAAAGCTTCGCAACCACTCGTCCCGTCGCCGTGTCCAGCTCGGCTACTATAGTATCTAAAGGGACGGGAGCAAAAGCGTCAAGCCTATCATAAATTTTTAGAGCGAGGGGATCTTTGAGTCCAGAAGAAGCCGACACCGCCTCGGAAACGCTTGCCTGGCGCAGCCAACCCATCCATTCCGCAAGGGTTTCCGGCGAGTCGACCAACTGGGCCTCGCCGCGCATGACCAGCCCGTTGGGGCCCGCGGAGGCGGGATGATGGTAGGGACCGGGCAGCGCGAAAAGTTCGCGGCCCTGGGCCAAACAGTGGCGTGCGGTGATCAGGGAACCGGATCGCTCGCGGGCCTGTACCACCAGGACCGCATGACTCAAACCGCTGATGATGCGATTGCGGATCGGGAAATGGTGCGCGCGCGGGGTGGCGTCCGGAGGGAACTCGCTGAGCAGGCAGCCACCTTCGCTGGCGATGCGATCGGCCAGGTCGCGATGGGCCGGCGGATAGACGGCATCAAGGCCGCTGCCCAGGACCGCGGCGGTCGTGCCGCCCACGGAGAGGGCACCCAGGTGCGCGCGGCCGTCGATGCCCAGCGCCAAACCCGAAACGAGCGTCACGCCGCGCCGGGCCAAATCGCCGGCAAAGTGAAAGGCGGCTTGATAACCGTAGTGATTACAGGCTCGCGCACCCACGATCGCGGCACAGGGTCGATTCAGGCAAGCCAGGTCGCCGCGGTAGAAAAGCACCAACGGCGGGTCGTCGAGCGGCGCGAGCATGACGGGATAATCGGTGTCACCAAGACAGGTGACCGAAATGCCACGACGCGTCAGGTCCGCGTGTAGGCGGGCCGCATCTTCCTTGCGAACCCGAGGAATCCCCTCGGCCGCGAGCGCCAGCTCGGCCCACTCGCGCGGACCCAGGCCAAGCTTGTGCTGCCGCGCCTTCTGGTAGGCCCGCAGCAAGGGCAGAGGTCCCCGCCGAGCGCTTGCCGCGAAAACCAGCGCGTTTCGGAATTCCTCGATATTTTGGTAAAACATAACCACCAACATAGAGACATCCCCCGCACCCGTCAAGGACAAGCCTTGTTTTCTTTTGGAGACGGTGGCGCGTCCTCGAGGCGACAAAAGCCCCGTGGCTCAAGGAAGTGCAAAAAGCCATGGGTGCAGAATAAGGCTGTCCCTTTAAAGATATTTAGACGAAGTAGTGGGAATCCGATCCGGTTTTGGCATAAAATTTCATGCAACCCTTGTTTCCATAGCGTTTTCCATCTCATTTCCAAGGAAATGAACAGACATGCCTCCACGGCGCCCAATCCATCCAAGGAGACCAAATGAAGGCAAAAGCGGTTTTCACCCTGGTACTCGGGGTCGTTCTCTTGGCGTGGGGCTGCGGCAGCTCCACCGCCAAGAAGAAGCCCAGACTCGACCGCGCCATTTTGGGTGAGGAACTGGAATTCGGACGAAAAGCGGCGGAATTCGACTTGTGGCAGGAAGCCATTTTCCGTTGGGAAAAAGTGAAGGCCGCCGACCCAGGCAACCACCAGGCCACCAACAACCTCGCCGTCGCCTATGAATCGGTGGGCGATTACCAGAGAGCTTTGGATCTATATAAAGAAGCTCTCGAACTGGACGAGGATTCGGCCGACATACGGAAGAATTACAAGCGGTTTCTCAGTTTCTATAAAAGACACCAGCAGCAACTGGCACGAGAACGGCGCATCAAGGCTCGCAAAGCCGCCGAATCGAGTGTCGAATCCCAGGAAGCGCCTGTCGACGAAGGAGGCCAGTAGTGCATCTTTCACGAGTCCCCGGTCTCGGTTCGAACGCGAACCGACTTTGTTCATTCCTGATCCCCCTGGCCCTGGTACTGACGCTTTCGAACTGCGGCAGTTCGGGTCGCGCGGTGCGCATCGAACTCCCGTTACCGCCGAAGTTGGACCTGACCGACTTCAACTACGTGTACTTTCCGGGCTTCGTCGCCAACGTGAAGGGCGCCAGTTTCGATACCGAACAAACCGCCATCAACTTTTTCGTCCGCGAATTCCGGCGCAAGGAAGTCATGCCGGTACTGGATGAGGACAAGGTGGACCTCAGCGGCAAGGACCCGCGCAACTTTTTCGCACGGCAACAACCGTTTTTCCGCCAATTCCATTTCAATCACGCGGAAGAGACCCTGGCCGTTACGGGCATCATTTCCTTCAATATCCTGGACCGCAGCGGCTTCAAAGATGTCACCACCACCGATGCATTCGGGCGTCGGTTCAATCGCAGCCAGTTTGTCGAGGTCACCGGCTTCAACCTCGATCTGCAAATCTTCGTCTACGAGCTCAACGAAGGCAAACTCCTGTACCGAGGCGTTTTACGCGACTCGACCGACCTCGAGGGGACCAATATCGACGAGCAGTTGGTCTTCAACGAATTGCTGCAACGCGTATCGGAACGAGTCCTCGGCCTGTTCACCAATACGGTGGTCAAAGCGGAGCGCAGCCTTTTGTAGCCGGATTCAACACACAACACAAGACCGGCGACGATTTGGGCACCGGTCACGCGGGATCCACGACTTGAAAGGAAACAAGGGGTCCCAGGTCGCAACGAGGAGGTACAGGTCTTGAGCGCAAAGGTTTACGCCAAACGACACGGCCGCGGGCACATGGGGCCACGATTTGTGGGGATGTTGTTGATCCTGCTGCTGACTCCCATGCTGTTCGCGCGGGGCAAGAACAAGATTCCCTATGAGGACTTCGACTGGAAAGTCTATCACTCCGAGCATTTCAAGGTGTTCTATTACGAAGAAGAGGCCCAGCTCCTGCCGACCGTGGTCGATATGAGCGAGGCCGCCTACAAGAAGGTTTCCGAAAAGCTCCAACACGAGCTGGACTTCAAGGTACCGCTGATCTTCTTCAAGACCCACGAAGAGTTCGAGCTTACCAACATCTTTCCCGGCTTCATTCCACGCGCGGTCGGCGCCTTCGCCGAACCCTTCCAGAGCCGCATGGTGCTGCCCTTCGACCAGGAACCCGAAAAGAACTTCGCGCTGATCACTCACGAGCTGACCCACATCTTCCAGTACGACATGTTCTACAACAACCGGATCAGCGCCATCCTGCGGGCCAACGCACCGACCTGGTTCATCGAGGGCATGGCATCCTACGTGGGTGACGACGAGGACAACCTGGATCGCATGGTCCTGCGGGACGCGGCGATCAGCTCCAACTTCGCCTCGCTGGGCAATTTCACCAGCCTGTCGTTCATCGCCTACCGCATCGGTCACTCGGCGTTCGACTACATCGAACAGAACTATGGCATCGAAGGCGTGCGCAACTTCCTGTGGCAATACCGCAAGAACATCACGGGCAACGTCTCGGCGGCCATCGAACGGGCCTTCGAGATTTCGGTCGAGGACTTCGACCGTCAATTCCGCAAGTACCTGCGCAAGCAATACGTCACCCTGCTCCCGATCAAAGAGGAACCGGATGATCACGCGCGCGAGATTCGCACGCAAAAGGCCATCACGACCCTCTCCCCCGAACTGTCTCCCAGCGGTGACCTGTTCGCGGCCATCGTGCCCATCAAGAACGAGCTGGACCTGGTCCTGATCTCCACCAAGGACGGCCGGATCTTCAAGAACCTGACCCGTGGGTACACCAACCGCTTCACCGAAATCAACGTGGGCGCCTTCTCCGGCATCAACGACCTGGCCTGGCGCGCGGACGGCAACGAACTGGTGTTCTCGGCCCGCAAGGAAGGCTCCAACCGCATCTACGTGGTCAACGTCCTCACCGGGCGCATCACCGACGAGATCAAGTTCACCGGCCTGCGCGACGCCCAATCGCCGGTGTTCTCCCAAGACGGCGAAACGCTGTACTTCGTCGGCAACGTCGGCGGTCTCTACGACGTCTTCAGCTACGACCGCCAGAGCGAAACCCTGACCAACCTGACGAACGACGAGCACCTGGACCGCAACCCGCGCCTCAGCCCGGACGGCAAGGAACTGCTGTACTCCTCCAGCCGTCGCGGCTTCTTCAAGATCTTCGCCCTGAATCTGGGCAACCGCGAAAAGACCCAGTTGACCTCCGGTCTCGGCAACGACATCCAAGCCTCCTACAGCCAGGACATGGATCGGATCTACTTCAGCTCCGATCGCTTCGACGACATCTACAACATTTATGAACTCGACCTGGAATCCGGCTTGAAAAAGCAGTACACCAACATTTTGACCGGCGCCTTTTCGCCGCAGGAACGCATCATCTTCGACCACAAGGAAGGCGAAGAGACTCGTCAGCTGGTCTTCACCGCCTATTATCAAGGCCGCTACCGGGTGTACCGCATGGACAAGCCGGAAGAGCGCGAAGAAGTCTACGACGTTTCCCAGGACAACTACGCGAACGTCAAGAACTACAAGATGAGCGCGAACGTGGTCCTGCAGGACGAGCAGTTCAAAGAGTACCGCATGCGGCGCAACTTCTCGATCAGCAACGTCAACGTCAACGTGGGTACCACCGATGACGGTCGTTTCATCTCGAATTCTGCGATCTCGTTTTCCGACGTGCTGGGCGACCACGTACTCGACGTCAGCAGCTATTCGGTCTCCAGCCTGGAAAACTACTACGCCAATTACCTCAATCGCACGCGCCGACTGCAGTGGGGCGCGACCTTCAACTCCCGCCAGGAGTTCTTCGTCGACCGCTTCACGGCCGCCCGATTCAACGAACGCCTGGACCGCACCTACAAGAACGTCAGCCTGGGCGCCTACATGCGCTACCCGTTCTCCTTGTACAACCGTGTCGATCTGGGCGGCGGCTTCACCGACCAGGACGTATTCCGCTTCGTGCGCAACGAAGAGGGGCCGGGATTCTTCTACCGCCAGGTGGATTTCTCCGAACCCTACGCGTACGTCAACTTCTCGAGGGACACGCTGCGCTACCAGCGATGGGGCCCCCAACACGGCATGGCACTGGACGTGGGCGCGACCACCGTGTTCAACCAGTACGAAACCTACAATTTCGACTTCCGCGCCTATCGCGAACTCACCCGCCGCTCCCTGATCGCCCACCGCACGATCTACAACCAGAGTGACGGCGACACCCCCGAATTCTTCGCCCTGGGCGGGAACAACAACCTGCGGGGTGACTTCGGATACCAGGAATTCGTGGGCTCTCGCCGGTTCCTGACCCAGTTGGAACTGCGCTTCCCGCTCGTGGATCAGATCCGCTTCCCGGGCTTCTCCTTCGCCAACATTCGCGGCGCCTTCTTCGTGGATGCCGGCGGAGCCTGGTTCGACGAGTTCGACTTCGAATGGGAATTTCAGGACAGCGAGGCCGATCCCAACGATCCCGACTCGACGCCTTGGGATCCCGACAATCCCGATCCGCGCTACCTGCTGGGTGCCTACGGGTTCGAGATCAGCATGAACCTGTTGGGCCTGGAGGTCCACTGGACCTGGGCCAAGCGCACCAATTTCGACGAGTTCCCCTCCAGCAGCCGCTTCAGCTTCTGGATCGGCCGCAAGTTCTGAGGCTTCAACTCGAGCGAATCCAAGCACAAAGATCGAACCACCAAGGCCGCCCACTGCAACCGGGCGGCCTTTTTCGTAAGCCCGCTCCGGACCGGGTTTTCGTCGTTCGCCCCATCACTTTTTGCGGAGAACAAATCAAGACTTTCATGAATTTGTCCGAAAGATCAGCTAAGATCGCAGAAACGATACGATTCCAGACCGATGCTTTCCCTGAGATGCCGGTACCATTCGACCGAAAATCCGCTAATCCCGAGGGTGTTTGATTCGAACGGTGTAGCCTTCCGACGCACGCCGCCCCGACGCGCTCAGTTCCAACGCCATCAAGAAATCACAACCACGGAAGGTAAAGGTTATGACCTATCACGATCTCTCTTTCTTGGAAGTAGTCTGCTGTCCGGATTCGGAGGCCAAGCTCAACGAAATGGAGCCTTGGCTATACGATGCCAAGGAATGCGACGCCATCTATCCCCGCATTTGCAACACGCCGATTCTTCAGCCACGAGTTGACCATTACCTTCGCGACGAAATCATGACCATCAGTCGCTCCATCGCCGAATTCGGCGAGAACGACGAGGTCAAGCAGTGGTTCTTCTCGCGTTACGGATTCTTCAGCCACCCGGAACCGCTTCCCATCGATTCGGAGATCATGGGCGAGGGCTATCCGGGGTTTTGGGAGAACCTCGGCCTGCCGTCGTTCATTCGCGATTTGGAACTGCAAACTCCGGAAGATCTGGTGCTCAACGCCTTGGGCGGCCATCACCCCAAACTCGGCCTTGATCTCGGGGCCGGTCAGGGCGGCATGACCCAACAAATGGCGGAAATCTGTAATCAGGTGGTCGGCTTGGAGCGAAACTTCTTTCTCGCCGCGACCGCCAACCGTTTGCTCCCGGCCAAAGAAGTGGTCACGCGATTTTTCAATCCCCGCAAAGGCTGGCAGAACGCCCAATTCGAAAAGAAGCCGGTGACCAATGCCTACGTGATTTGCGGCGACGTCCGCCAAATGCCGTTTTGCGAACCCCTGTTCGACTGGGTCCACTGCGGCCACGTGCTCGACCTGGTGGAAGATCCCGCATCGGTGCTGCAACAGATCATGCGGATCATGAAGCCCGGCGGCAAATTGTCGATCGCCACCCCCTGGGATTTCGACGTGCCCGGCCATTTCGACCAGATGCTGGAAATGCTGCAGGACTACTTCGAAGAGATCTACCAGATCGACGGCGTTCCGTACGTGCGCTTCAACCACAAGCGGCGCTACATCCTGCACGAGGACTGGATCTGGATCGGCAAGTTGCGGCCCAAGCAGCAGGCTACCGGCTAGACGCGGGCCCGGAAGGGGCCTTTGACATTCAATACACTGACGAACGGGTCGCGTGGCAGCCCGGCCGGGGCGGCCCGTCATTCCCGCCAAGGCGACGAGGGGCTACTCGGCGGGCGTTACCATCTCCCTGTGGAGGCGCCGAAGCAACTGCCACAGCTTCTCCACGTGAGCGAAAGTGGAATGGGTCTGTCCGAAAGCCACCCGCACCACGTACCGGTCGTCGAGTACCGTGTGGGACAGGTAGGCCTCGCCGGAGGCATTGACCGCCATCATCAGCGCGCGCGAACGCTCGTCGCTGTCGGCCATGAAACACACCGTGTTCAATCGCGGACGGGTGACCAGCGTCAGGCCCGCCTCCCGTTCCACCTGATCGGCGAACCAGGTAGCCATGCGCAAATGTTCGCGAATCTTGGCCTGAAGCCCCGACACACCGTAGCAACGAATCACGTACCACAGTTTCAATGCACGAAAACGGCGACCGAGCTGAACGCCCCAATCGCGGAAGTTCTCGACCGCGCTGTCCTGCGCGGTCTTCAGGAACTCCGGCGTGATCGAAAGCGCTTTCTTGAGCGCCTCCGGCTGCCTGACAAACAGCGCCGAACAATCGAAGTTGGTGAACATCCATTTGTGGGGATTGAAGCAAAACGAATCGGCCTCGGGCACGCCGTCCATCAACCAGCGCATCTCGGGAAGGATGGCGGCGGAACCGGCCAGGGCCGCATCCACGTGATGCCACATGTCGTACTCGCCCGCGATCGTGGCGATCTCGGCAACCGGATCCACGGCCGTGGACGAGGTCGTCCCCACCGTCGACATCACGATCGCGGGTCGAAACCCGGCAGCCACATCGCGGGCCACGGCTTCGCGCAGCGCCTCGGGCTGCATGGCGAAGTGGCGATCGGCGGGGATCAACCGCAGGAAGCGTTCGCCCATGCCCGCGATCCAAACCGCTTTCTGCAACACGGAATGGGCGTGTTCGCTGGTATAGGCGGTCATCGGTTTCTGCGTATAGAATCCCGCTTGATTGATATCGGCGAGGCGCTCCCGAGCCGCCAGAACGGCACAGAGCGTGGCGCTGGAAGCGGTGTCCTGAATGCAGCCGCGCCAGGGCAGGCCGAGCATCTGGCCCAGCCAGTCGATCATGCGGATCTCCAATTCGGTGGCCGCGGGACTGGTGGCCCAGCTCATGGCGTTGACACCCAAACCGGACGAGAGCAGATCGCCCAAAATGCCGGGCCCGCTGTGATTGGCCGGAAAATAGGCGAAAAAGCGCGGGTCGTTCCAATGGGTCACGTTGGGAAGCACGATGTTTTTGAAATCGGCGAACACCGCGTCGGCCGGCTCGGCCTCGAGGGGCGGCGTTTCCGGCAGTTGCGCCATCACCGCGCCTGGTTCCGTTTTCGGCAGCACGGGGCCCGAGTAGCCCTCGCTCATGTATTCGGTGATCCAATCGATCAACCGATGGCCGTGCTCGGCAAACTTCTCGTGTTCCATGGTTCCTCCGCGGCCCACCATTCAACCCATCGCTCGCGAATGGGAAAAATCCGTTTCAGGCGGCCTCGCGCTCTTCGACGGCGGGCTTCTCGGTTTTCACGATCGTGAAACCGGTGAAGCCGTAGAAGGCGGAAATGAAGGGGCTCAGGATGTTGAAGAAACAATACATCCAATAGGTGCCGGTCGCCACCCCGAGCGTCGTGGCCATGTAGGCGCCGCAGGTGTTCCAAGGAATCAGGGGCGAGGTGAGCGTGCCCGAATCTTCCAGGCACCGCGAAAGGTTTTGCGGCGCCAATTGGCGATTCTCGAACTCCGCACGAAACATCCGCCCCGGAATCACGATGGCGATGTACTGGTCGGAAGCCACGATGTTCATACCGATACTGGTCGCCAAGGTCGCCGAAACCAAGGTTCCGGTACTGCGGGCCAATCCCAGGATCTTACCGGCGATGACCTCCAGGCTACGGGTCCGCTCCATCACCGCCCCGAACATCATGGCGGAGATGATCAACCAGACCGTATTGAGCATGCTGGTCATGCCGCCGCGGGAGAGAAGCTTGTTGAACTCGGCATTTTCGGTGGTGATCGAGAAGCCGCCGAACATGGCCGTCCAGCACCCTTTGAGCATGGCCATCGGTTTGGAAAGCGATTCGTCACCGACGAACGCCAATACGGTGCCCTGCTGAAACAGGATCGCGAACACCCCGCCCACCAGGGCGCCGATCAGGAGCGCTGGGAAGGCGGGTACCTTCTTCATCACCATCCCCAGGACGATCAACGGCGGTACCAACATGACCGGCGACACGTTGAAGTGGTTGCGCAGCAGCTCCAGGTAACTGCTTAGGTCGATTTCGGAACCGGATTTGGAGGTGAATCCGAGGATCAAAAAGAGGGTGCAGGCGATGATCAGGCTGGGCACCGTGGTCCACAGCATGTGGCGAATGTGGGTGAACAGGTCCGTTCCCGCCATGGCGGGCGCGAGATTGGTGGTGTCGGAAAGGGGCGAAAGCTTGTCGCCGAAGTAGGCGCCCGAAATGATCGATCCGGCGGTCATGCCCAGGTTCAAATCGAGCGCGGTGGCGATCCCGATCAACGCGATGCCGATGGTGCTGGCCGTGGTCCAGCTACTGCCGGTTCCCAGGGCGACCAAGGCGCAAATCAGACACGAGGCCACGTAGAAGAACGAGGGGTGCATGATCTGCAGCCCGTAATAGATCATCGTCGGCACGATGCCGGCCAGAATCCAGGTACCGATCAGCGAACCGACCACCAACAAAATGAAGAGCGCGCCCATCGACAGCGAGATCCCGTGGACCATCGCATTTTCCAAATCCTTCCAGGAAAGCCCGTTGCGCATTCCCAACAGGCAGGCGACACCCGCGCTGAGGATCAGGGCGATCTGGTTCGGTCCATAGGAGGAGTCGCTGGAGTAGAGCTTTACGGACAGGACCAACAACATCACCAGGAATCCGACCGGCAACAGGGCTTCCCATAAGCTGGGCAACGGCACTTCCGTTTGCTTCTTCACGGATGGTTCACGCATCGATTCGCCTCACGAAACAATAATTTTCCGATGGCCGGCAAGACCACAGCCAAACCGTGTCGCATCCCGCGAAACCATGCGTCTCGGTACACCGACCTTCAGGCCGGGCCGCGCGAATGACGCGTATCGGTTGCAAAAAAAGAACTCCGCAGGTGCCGGTTTCCCTCATCCAAAAGCGGGAACCAAGGCGGTTTTCTGCTGTAAAGCTACGGAAGCGATGTAACACGCCGCGAGTACGCGAGAACACGCCGGTGCAAGGATTCGCTACCGGAACCTTCGCCCTCTCGGCATACCATCGCCGGAGCCACGCTCCATACCTGCCAACATTGGATCTGACCGCATTCACTGTACCACTTGGCATCCCCGGACGAAAACGGAAAAAACGTAGATGTCCCAAAAGACGGGACCCTCCACGTGCCAAAGCGAAGCGACCCATCAAAAAAGGCCGCCGCCCAAAAAGGACGGCGGCCCGCTTCCAAAAGACGATGGGACCGAATGTCGCCCAAAAGCCTTAGAGTGCGCGCTCCCAGGTGGTCAAGGTGCGGGCACCGGCGTGTTCCAGGATCATGCGGATTTCTTCCTTGTGGGCCACGTCCTGCTCTTCGAGGATGTTCAACAGCTCTTCCACACGGCGTTCCTTCTCCATGTAGATGCGAACCGTCTTGACCAGATCCTCGTCGGTCAGCTTCTGGAGCCAATTGATGCCTTCCGCGTAGACGATACGCGCGGCGGTGTCGGCCGAAATGATGGCGTCCAGGTAGCTGCGCGGAATGTCGCGGAAGATGCGGTCCTTGAAGCGATCGACCAGCACATCGGGAACGTAGCTGTAGACGATGTGTTCGTTGGCCGGGCTCTGGAGCTCGTCGTCGCTGAGTTTGGCCAGGTTGGCGGCAACCAGATCGGTCACCCGGTTGATGACGTCCGAAAGGATCTTCGAAAGATCCACGAGCGTTTTGCTCTTACCCATTTCGCGCCACTCGCGCAGCAGCAGCTTGGCCTCGCTGTCGGCCTTGGCGCGCAGCTTTTCGAGCACCTGCGCGACGTAGACATCCTTGATTTCCATGAATTCTTCGGGCTGGATGATCAGCGAAGCCAGGATTTCGAAGGAGGAACAAATGACGCCGCACTTGTTGGCCGAGCTGTCCTTGAACATCAGGACACCGGCTTCCTGGAGCCGCTCGCGGGCCTCTTCCGTGAAGAAGATGTTGGCGCCCTCGACCACGGCCTTGACGGTCAGGCCGCCCTCCGGCTTCTTGAAGAGCTGCCAGGAGTCGCTGTTGACCGTGTAGGGACGGCCCCCGGCCGGGATGAACACGTCCGCATCGGCGACGGCGTAGAGCGAGTTGCGAGTGCGGGTGTGCTCCGCGGTATCGGCGGGAATCACGAACGAGTCGGGATTCTCGCTGAGCTTGCTCGTCTGGAAATCCATGATCGAACGGCTCTCGTGAACCAATCGCAGCAGCTCGTCCCAATCGAGGCCCTCGGGATCGAAGGCGGCGCCGAAGCCGTCGGCGACGGCCACCACTTTGGCGTTGTCGCCGTATTCGCGGTGAAGGATCTTGAGCTCGTTACCGGCCACGTCGCCGTCGGGACCACCGGTCATCTTGACCGTGAACGACTGCTTGCGCGGGTCGATGCCCAGCTCGAGCAGGAGGTTGTCGAGGAAGACGTTCACGCCTTCGGAGGTCACGCCGTATTCCTTGTGGTTGATGCCCGCGCCTGGCTTGGAGGACATGAAGGCGTTGGGGTACTTGTAACCGCGACGGTAGGCCTGACGCACGAACGCCTCGATCAGGTCGTTGGTGCAGTTCTCGTCCGGACCCAGGTAGATGTTTTCTTCATGACCGAAGTAGTCGATGATCGAATGGTCCAACTTGGCGGACTCGCTGTCGGTGGTGATCAAATTGAGGATCGAGTCGACGGCGCCCAGGGCCGCGGTTTCCTTGTCCGCATCGGGAGAGAGCAGCAAAATCGCCTTGGCGCCGCCCTCGGGGATGTCCTTGTTCTTCAACTGCTGCGCATAGGAGAGGCCGATCACCTCGTCGAACAGCCCGGCGAAGGAGGCCTCGTACTGGCTGGCGTCCTTGGGCATCAGGATCCGCATGCCGCCGCGCGCGGTGTCGCGGAAGCGCACCTGGAACCCGCGATAGCCGCGGCCCAGCATGAAGAAGAACCCGAACGGACTGTGGGGATAGAACTTCGGATTGAGACAGTCGGGATTCATGCGGAAGGCCAAACCGGTCTTGCGCGGGAAGAAATAGTTGGTCTTGAGGATGTGCCGAATGAAGTTGTGCGACTCGATCAGGATGTCGTGCTCGATGCGGTTCGACACCTCGCTGATCGCCTCCTTCAGCTTGTCCTCCATTTCCGCCAAGGTGGCGCGCAGGTCTTCGGAAACCCGCGGATCGAAGCGCACCTTGAAGAAGTCCACCAACATGCGCAGGATATGCGGATTGCGCGTGAAGGTTTTGCGGACCCGTTCCTCGGAATAATAGTAGGGGTTCAACTTGGACAGGAAGATCTGGACCCAGACCGAAATCGAACGGATCAGGTTGATTTCGTTGAGGGAGAAGTCACCGATATCGGGCCCGCCGTGGCGGCGCCACATTTTGTCGAAATGATCGGTGTCCACCCAGCGCAGGGACTTGGAAGCCTTGTTGAGCTTCAGGAAGGGCACGAACTTGCTGTCGACCCGCTTGCCATCGATGTGGCGGAAAATGATGGTGAACACGCTGATCGGCGTATCGGTGTGGCAGTTCACGGTGGCGAACATGCAGCGGTTCACTTGGAAATCGTAGCGATCGAAGAGGTACAGCAGGGTGGCCAGGGTGTGGCTGATCGGCATTTTTTTGTAGGCGATGTCCAACCGCGCATACTCGTTGAAGTAGTCGGGGACGAGGTGGGTGACCGCATCCTCACGATCCTTGGCCAGGTGGAACAAGCGGTACAGCCGCGCCATGCGACCCGGGGTGGTGTGCACGACCATCTGGTCGTCGAGGTTGTAGAGGAAATTGTGGACGGCCTCTTCGTTTTCACCCTTGAGCAGGTCGGCCGCGCGTTCCACCTTGGCGCGGTTCTTTTCGTTTTCCAGATCGACGGCCTGGAATTCGTTGGTGAAAAAGGTGGAGATCAGCAACAGGCGGTCGTTCGAGGTGTACATCGCGCCGTTCTTGACCGAAAGCGTCTTGACCGATTCGGCGATGTCGAAAAAGACCTGGTCGTCGTTGCCCGGCGCCAGGAAGGTGGTTTTGGTGCGGTGCCGGTTCCAAAGCTGGAGTTTCTGTTTACTCTCGAAAATGTGACCGGTGATGACCGCGTGCAGGTCGCGCACCTTCTCGGCGCGCGGCGTGGTTTGGTAATAGAACTGCGGCATGTTGGAGAAGAACCAAGGCGTCAGAATGGCGATCGACTGGTCGATGGCCACGCGCGCGCTCTCCTTGATATCTTCGATGTACTCATCCAGCTCGCGACCCTTTTTCCCCTTGCTGTTGAGCTGAACCAGGGTGTCCGCGCCGAAGAGATTGGTACCGATTCCGTCGTCGAGCAACCATTCATCTATATTTTGTTCCTGATCCAAAAGATCCCCCTTTTTTCCGTCCCTCGTGCATGATGGGAAAGAACGCGAGGGCGGCGTTCGGATCTCGGAATCAACAAGATCCGCGGTGTCTTTCCCATCTATGGAAACCCGCTGATTTTAGCCAAGAATGTAGTCAAACCATATCAAAATCTACCCCTGGCCACAAACAGCTAGACAGGGGTCGGCCTTCAGAATGTTCGATCGGGCGCCGCGCTCGGCAAGGGACCGCCCGAAAACCCGGAGCTGGCGGCCTCGCATGTAAATCCAACCGATTTTGGCCGACGCGGTTCGGCTATCGAACGAGGGCTCATTTGCGGAAGGTCCAGGCCTCGTCGCCGAATCGAGTTTCGGTGATGCGATCGATTTCGCCCTGATCCCACAGGTCGGTTTCCCGGAAATCCCGAAAGGTGACGCCAAAACTTTCGGCGAAGGCCGTCACCAACCGCGCCTCCAACGCCTTTCGCGGCGGCAGGGCCAGTCCGGCCTGCGCGAAGTGATCCGAAAGAGAGGTCATGAGCCGATCCATCGAAAGGGCCGTACCGGTAATTTCCTCCAAGATGCGGAACCGGGCGTACAGCGGAATGCTGCCGTGCTGGATGAAGGCCTTGCGACCCAGCTTTTGGGCGCTGCCGATCATCTTCTTGCCGCCGGCCTCGATCTCCGATCGCGAAAGCGACGCGAAGCACGGTGTATGGCGCATCTGCCTGACCTTTTCCACGGATTCTTCCTCGGGCGTCATGCGCCCCTGCTGCATGCCCAGATCGGTGAAGCGAGCCAGCGCCCTGCCGATGGCGCAGTAGTTGTGACGAACCGTGTTGCCGAACGGCTCCTGCATCGGCGCCGTCAGGCTGTAGGTGATCTCGTCTGGATCGTGCAGCACGCCGCGTCCCCCGGTCCAGCGCCGCACCAGGTCCACCCGATGCCGTTCCAGCGCCTCGGGGTCGACCGCACGCCGCCATTCCTGGTGGTATCCCAGGCTGAGCGTGGGGCGCACCCAGGCATAGGTCCGCAATACCGGCACCGCCAGGCGGCCGGCCTCCACGAGTTCCAGCAGAAACTGATCGACGGCCATGTTTTCCGCCGCCGATCGCGGCTCCCGTTCCAGAAGACTGTACCAAACCGTTTCCATGTCGCCATCCTCGCACTCATTCGGGGCCACCGGCCACGCCGGCCTCGTGATTCCGCAGCCCTCGGGCCCCCGCCGCGTGACCGCGAGGGGGGGCCGATACACAAAACGCCGTCGCGGGGGGGCGACGGCGTCAAAGGGAGCCGGATTGCTCCGGCTCCGATCATCGATTCGAAGGATTCAGCTCGCCAACAGCGACTGAATGTCGGTGAATTCCAGATCCTGATCCTCGGCAACCGCCTCGTAGGTCAGCTTGCCCTTGTAGACGTTGACGCCGGCACGCAGGTGCTCGTCGCGGCGAATCGCCTCATCGACGCCCTGATTGGCCAGACGCAGCGCGTAGGGCAGGGTGACGTTGGTGAGGGCGAAGGTGGAGGTACGCGGCACGGCTCCCGGCATGTTGGCGACACAGTATTGGGTGGTGCGGCCAACGGTGAAGACGGGATCGTCGTGGGTGGTGGGACGGGTGGTCTCGATGCAACCGCCCTGGTCCACGGCCACATCGACGATGACCGAGCCGGGTTTCATGTGGTTTTCGATTTGATATTTCGTGATCAGTTTGGGTGCGTTGGCGCCGGGAATCAAGACGCCGCCGATCACCAAGTCGGTCTGTTCCAGCCGCTTGCTGATGTTGTACTCGTTACTCATCAAACAGGTGATGCGCGCCCCGAAAATGTCGTCCAGGTAACGCATCCGGTCCACCGAGCGCTCGAAAATCGTGACCTGTGCACCCAGGCCGATGGCCATTTTGGTAGCGTTGAGGCCGACGATCCCGCCGCCGAGCACCATGACCTCGGCCGGCTCCACCCCGGGGACACCGCCGAGCAACATGCCCAGCCCGCCCTTGGTGGCCTGCAGGTAATGCGCACCCACTTGAACGGACATCCGTCCGGCCACTTCGCTCATGGGTCCGAGCAACGGCAGGCGGCCATCTCGGTCGGTGATGGTTTCGTAGGCGATGGCGATACAGCCGCTTTCCAACAATCCCTTGGTTTGCGCGGGATCGGGAGCGAGGTGCAGGTAGGTGAACAACACCTGACCCTCGCGCAGCATGCGATACTCCACTTCCTGCGGTTCCTTGACTTTGATGATCATGTCCGCGCGCTCAAACACTTCCCTGGCGCTGTCGACGATGGTCGCCCCCGCTTCGACGTACTCCTCATCGGGGAAGCCGCTGCCCTGACCGGCATTGGTTTCGATAAGGACTTGATGCCCGGCGTTCACGAACGATTTCACTCCAGCCGGAATCAGGCCGACCCGGAACTCCTGATTTTTGATTTCCTTTGGCGTGCCGATGATCATGTCGCACTTCCTTCTTTAATCTCGATGATCAGGCCTTTTCCCGGCGCACTTTCGGCGTCGCCCGTAAAGGTCCTGACTCAAAATGTGGCGGCTCGCTCCGGAGCGGATGCGGCCGCGGAGACCCCGCTCGACTACTTGGCGCTCTTTTTGTCCTTGGACTCCTTGGGGTCTTTGGACGCTTTGTCCTTGGAAGGTTCTTCCCCCTTTTTACTGTCTTGTACAACCTTCCCGTCGAGCATGTGAGAGTAACCCTCGAAGAATCCGCCCGGTTGATTGGTGAACACCTTGGTCTTGATGTCGCCGATCAATTTGCCGGTGGCCTCCACGGTGATTTCTTCGGCCGCGTCGATGTTGCCTTCGACCTCGCCGAAAATGGCGATGCTCTGGCACTTGATGCGGCCTTGAATGCGACCGTTGGCGGCGACCACGATCCGGGACGCGCAGTCCAGTTCCCCCTTGATCTGGCCCGCGATCCAAATGTCTTCTTTGGAATCCAGCTTGCCTTCGATGATGAGGTTCGGGCCGACAATGGTGCCTTCCCCCTTGCTTTTCGAAGGTATTTCGGGTTGGACTCTGACTTCGTGTTTCCCGTTTCTTCGTTTATCCAACCAGCCCATGACCGCTCCCCAGTGCCGGCATACGCGGTGATAGCAGCGAACACCGGATCCCAATTCGGTTATTTCCCACGGGGACCTATCTTAAACCCAAACACCTGATTAACAAATACCAAGAATGGCCCTATGGGCCAAAAAGCGAATCAGTTGGCGGACAAGGCAAAAATAAGGGTTCCAGTGCGGTCAGATAGTTGAAAAAAAGCCGGTGCCGCGCCTGTTCCGTCACTTCGTTCGCGAAGGGTGTTTCAGGTGGTGATCAGGGAACCGCGAAGCTGACGCGGTTCGGGCTCCGCACCCGCGAGGGATCAGGTCCCCTCCCGGGAGCGGAGCAGGGGTTCGGCATCGAGTGCCGATGATTACTCGTCGCAGTAATCCGTCACTTTGTCGAGGGTATCGACCAGAGAATCCAGATCGTTGACCATGCGATTCGTGCTGCCGCCATCGGCCAGGCGCACCATCGTCTTGCGCAGCGTCGTCCCCAAGTTGGTTTCGCGACGATCGCCCAGGTCGATCAGGGCATCGGCCAGCCAGTAGGTGTCCTCGGCCAGTTCCTCGATGTAGCGTTCGAAAGCGCGCAATTCCACAGCGGTGAAATCCTCGTCATCACCCGCTTCGTCGATGAAGTTGGCCACTTCATTCCAGTCGTTGGCCAAATCGTTGATGGCCTCGCAAATTTCGTTGCCCATGGCCATGGTCGACCCCAAGAACAACATCAAGAAAAGTACCCGAAAGATTTTCATCTCCAACTCCAGAAGAAATAGTTGTGGACCTTTGTCCCAGAATACGACAAACCCGATCAGGCGAGAATGGAAAAATGCGTCGGTGCGGGAAAACAATAACATACTACTTATTTCCAAGCACTTATACGGACAGCTATAACCTGTCGATACCAAAAGGCAACGTTGTCCGGCGGTTCGTGGCAACCCGCTCGAATCGCGTCGTCCAGGAAACGAGTGAAGTGACACAGATCACCTTACAGAACATTTCGCAGCACTGCGCGATCCAGGCACGGGACCGCCCCCTGCAACACCGGAAAACCACAAAAAAACGAGGAGCTTAGGTCGGCAAGTCGGCGGGTCCATCCACATCGAAAAAAATGCCGTCATCGCTGACGGGAACCGCCACCAATCGCGAAGAATGGGCTGCCAGAATCGAACGCGCACCGCGATCGCCGTCCAGCTCGAGCAGGCCCGGCCGATAGGCTGCACCGAACAGCACCGGATGACCCTTTCTGTCTTCGCGAACCGGTACCACGATGTGTTGCGGATCGCGAGAAAACGCCGCGATCAGGCGCTCCGGCAAATCGTGCGGAATGCGCGGCATATCGCCCAATGCGACCAGAAAGCCCACCGCGTCGGCGGAACAGGCCGCGATTCCCGCGGCCAGGCTCGAGCCGAGGCCTCGCCCGTGATCGGGGTTGTGCACGACGCGAACCGGATAGGGCGCCAGTACCGAGGTGACGGCCTCGGCATCGTGGCCGACCACCGCGATCAGTTCGCCGAAGCCTCGGCCCAAAAAGGGCGCCAGCGAGGCTTCGATCAGGGTCTTTTCCGTCCAGGGCAGCAACAGCTTGTTTTCCAGGCCCATGCGACGGGACGAACCGGCGGCGACCAGAACCAGACTGATCGCCGCCGCGGGATTCGATATGGGTGAAGTGTCGGAACGAGGCGACACGCCAATTATCCGACCGTCTCGCTCTCGCGCCGCTCCAGGTACTCGTCGTAGGTCGTGACGTAGTCCTCGATGCCCTCTTCGCGAATCTCGATCACGCGGTCGGCCACGGTTTGGGTCAGCTCGTGGTCGTGCGAGGTGAACAAAACCGTGCCGGGGAATTTGATCATGCCATCGTTGAGCGCGGTGATCGATTCCAGATCGAGGTGGTTGGTGGGCTCGTCGAACATCAGCACGTTGGCCCCGGACATCATCATGCGGGACAGCATGCAGCGCACTTTCTCGCCCCCGGACAGGACGCCTGCGGTCTTCATCGCTTCGTCGCCGGAAAACAGCATGCGCCCCAGGAAGCCGCGAATGTAGCTGGCATCCTGCTCTTCGGAGTACTGACGCAACCAATCCACCAGGTTCAGTTTGCAATCGAAATAGGACTCGTGATCCTTGGGGAAGTAGGCCTGCGAGGTGGTGACGCCCCACTTGAATTCGCCCGCATCCGGCTCGATCTCACCGGCCAGGATCTGGAACAGGGTCGTGATCGCGTGGCCGTTGCTGCTGGTGAAGGTCACCTTTTCACCCTTGTGGATGCGGAAGGTGACGTCCTTGAGCATTTGCTCGCCGTCGACGGTCTTGCTGAGCCCTTCCACGTAGAGCAACTCGTTGCCGGCCTCGCGGTTGGGCTGGAAAATGATATAGGGATACTTGCGCGAACTGGGCTTGATGTCTTCGACGTTGAGCTTTTCGAGCTGTTTCTTACGCGCGGTGGCCTGGCGGGCCTTGGAGGCATTGGACGAGAAGCGCGCGATGAACTCCTTGAGCTCCTTGGCCTTGTCTTCCTTCTTCTTGTTGCGGTCCTGAATCTGGGCCAGCGCCAACTGCGAGGACTTGTACCAGAAGTCGTAGTTACCGACGAACAGCTTGATCTGGGCCCGATCGATGTCGGCGACGTGGGTACAGACCTTGTTGAGGAAGTGACGGTCGTGGGACACGACCAAAACCGTGTTTTCGAACTCGTAGAGGAAGTTTTCCAGCCAGGTGATCGAGGCGACGTCCAGGTGGTTGGTCGGCTCGTCCAGGAGCAGGATGTCGGGATTGCCGAACAGGGCCTGGGCCAGCAGGACGCGAACCTTGAGGGTGTCTTCGAGGTCGGCCATTTTCTTGGTGTGCAGGGCATCGGTGACACCCAGACCGTTGAGCAGGGAACCGGCTTCGGCTTCGGCCTCGTAGCCGTTCAGGTCCGCGAACTCGCCCTCCAGCTCGCCGGAACGCACGCCGTCCTCGTCGGTGAAGTCTTCCTTGGCGTAGAGCGCATCGCGCTCCTTCATGACTTCGTAGAGCTTCTTGTGACCCATGATCACCGTGTCGATCACGGGGAACTCGTTGTATTCGAAGTGGTTCTGCTTCAGAACAGCCAAGCGCTCGCCCGGCGTGATGTGAACGTCTCCGGATTGGGTGGGAATATCGCCGGAGAGGATTTTGAGAAAGGTCGATTTACCGGCCCCGTTGGCGCCGATAATGCCGTAGCAATTGCCGGGAGTAAATTTAATGTTGACGTCTTCGAACAACACACGGCTGCCGTAGCGCAGCGTCAAGTCACTAACTTGTATCACGTTGGCCCTCGAAAAGATAATCTGGTTGGGTTCTGGTCAAATGGGGTTGGCGGCACACGAAAAAACGGCCGCGAACAACCGGCGAAACGGTGTAGGTCTCATGACGCGATCCACATGTGAATGGTTGGACCGCGGAAACGAAGCGAAGGCTTCGTGGTGGATTCGGGATGGCGGCAAGGGCGATGAATCAACGGTGCCGCGAGAAACCTGCCGAGGGGAATACCCACCACGCGACGGCCCGGCGACCCCATGCGAATCCCGCCGCGTAAACGGTCATTTATAACACGACTGCCACCCCCGAGGCTACCCCGCGGCGGTCGTAAAAATCCAATCCCGGTGTGCCGGGATGGTGCCACGAACGATGACGCGTTACAGTTGCCAGGAACAGCTCACAGCGTTATCTATCTAATTCGGGAGCGGTTTATGTCGGGGGAATTTAATGCAAAGAGCGGGAAACGGGACTCGAACCCGCGACATCCAGCTTGGGAAGCTGGCGCTCTACCAACTGAGCTATTCCCGCTTGAGTAGAAAGGAAGTCGATCACAGAAAACTAGCAGAAACGGAACCGGGAATCAACCCGAACCCACGACAGGGCACGACTCAATCCAGCTTGGCCAAACGCATCAGGTGATCCACCGCAAAATCGATCTGATCCTCGCGATTGTAGAAATGCGGCGCGATTCGCAGATGGCCGTCGGGCGTCGCCACCGCAATACCCGCCTGATCCAACCGGCGCGCGGTCTCCTTGAGACGCGGCGACGCCATGGGCAGGCTGACGATGCCGGCGTCGGCCCGTTCCCGCAGCACGGGAAAGCCGGCTTCGGTCAGCAAGTGACGCGTGTATCGGGCCAGTTCGAGAATGCGCCGGGAGATCTCGTCGAGACCCACCTCCAGGAAGAGGCCGATGGCCGCGTCCATGCCGGCAAAGGGATAGGGTGAGAGCGTGGCCCACTCGACCCGGCTGGCTTCGCCGCGATAGGGTTTGCGGTAATCCACGTGGCCGGCACCTTCGAAAAGGAAATCCACCGGTTGGTCGGTACTCTGCCAACCGGCGAAAAACGGGTCCAGCGCAGCCATTCGATCGGGGTGGACGTAGAGGAAGCCGCATCCTTCCGGTGAGAGCAACCATTTGTGCGCACCCGAAACGACGAAATCCAGTGGCGTGCGCCGCAGGTCCATGGGCAGGGCACCCAAGCCCTGAATGGCGTCCAGGCATACGTGAATTCCGCTTTCGGCGCGCAATGCGGCGAGATCTTCGAGGGAAAGGGTCCAACCGGTCTGGTACTGGACCCAACTGAGGGCGATCAGGCGTGGGCGCCGGGCAAGGGCCTTGGCCAGAGCGGCCGTGCGCTCGGAGATATCGCGCGGATCGAGCCACAGGACTTCGAGATGAAAGCGACGGGCGGCGCTCAGCCAGGGCAACACGTTGCCGGGAAATTCTCCGCGCAGCAGAACGATGCGATCGCCCGCCTGCCACGGGTACTCGTGGGCGACCGTCATCAAGCCGTGACTGGTGTTGCTGACGAGGCCCAGATCGTCGGGATCGCAACCCAGCATCTTGGCCAGATTGAGGCGCAGGTTGTTGCGGCGGGCGGCACCGTACGACCACCCCTTCATACCCTGGCGGCCATAGACGTCCACCATGTCCCGCACCGCCGCCGCAACGGGCCGCGCCAAGGGCGCGATCGCGGCGTGATTCAAATAGGCGCGATAGGCGAGGTCCGGAAAGTAGCGTTCCTGATAAGACATACTTCTCCTCGAGGCACCGAGCTCATGTGCGGGTGGCGACCCTCTCTATTTGTCGACCACCGCGTCCACTTCGATTTCGATCAAGTGACGGGGATCGATCAGTTTCGACACCTCGACCATGGTGGCGGCCGGTCGAATCTCGCCGAAGATCTCGCCGTGCACCCGACCGATCGCCTCCCATTGGGCAATGTCCGTCACGAACATGCGCGTGCGTGTCACGTGGCGCAAGTCGGCGCCCAGCTCGTTCAAGGCTCGGGCGATCACGTCGAAGATGTAGCGCGTCTGGGCGGCGGCATCACCGTGGCCCACCACGTGGCCTTCCGAATCGGTGGCGGTGGTCCCCGCCACGTGAATGACCGGCCCGCTGCGCACAGCGCGGCAATATCCCACGATGGATTCCCATTTGGCACCGGAACTGACGGATTGACGCGTCATGATCTTTCCTCCCAGGTGGTCATGATGGCCGCTCGTTCAACCTGGATCCCGCTTGGCTTTTCGAGATGTCGGAGAATTCGACGGCAAGGGAAAACGTCTGCCATCATACCAAATCTCAGCGGGTTGAGCGAAAGTCTCGGCATGATTTCACCGAGTTCCTACAATCCGGAAACCCATCGAACGGAAAGGCGTCGGGTTCGCGAATCCACCCGTGTTCCACCTCCTTCGGCAGTCACAATCTTCAACCAGCGCCCACCCAGGAAAGGAAAGGCCATCACAGCCGAGTTGGTCCGCCTGGAGGTGAACGGTATCAGCTCTCAAACGCCAAGTCTCGATTGGCTACGTGTTTACAGGTAATTAGCTGACACTTGATACCAGGTCGCCATGAGAACCTGTCGAAACCGGGGAACCCAATCAGAAAACCGCTGTTTCCGGGTGGACACGAGATAAATGAATAATATCGCCGGAATTCGCCTTTCCGATCGACGCCGAGCTATACTAACGAAGCTCAACTCACGAGAGCCATTGGGTTTATCGATGTAACACCTTTGCCAAGCGAAGGCGCTTTGCCGCCATCCGAGCCACAAGGTGTCAATGCCCTCGTCGAGATTCGAGCGACCCACACACATCATTCAGGGCCTGCCTCACGGGGCGGGTTTACGGGGAATCCCGATGTTCACATCATATCCCACCGAATTCGACACGCTCTACGCCCTCTCCGACCTGCTTTTGATGAGCCGCCACCCCAAGCCGAACCCGGCGGTTCACGAACCACTGCCCGCTCTCATCGAGAGACTCGGCCAGGAAGATCCCGAACAGCGCCTGGCACTGGTCCTGAACGGCAACGTCTTCGATTTCGGCGTCACGCCCGCGGGTCTCTACCAAGATCCACACGAGGCTCTGTTCACCTTGGAAACCATGCCGCCCACCAGCCTCGAAGCGCGTTTTCTGAAAGCGCTCGCCAATTTTCTGAGCCAACCCAATCGATTTCTGATCTGGATCACCGGGGACCGCGACGCCGCCCTGGCCTACCCTTCCGTTCAGGTTCGGCTTCGCGGCCTGATCGGCCTGACACGCGACCAGAACGCCCGCCTGATCTTCTGCGACGACGACACGGGCTTCATCACCAAGGTGGGCGGCGCCCGCGTACTCTGCCTGCACGGTCATGAATTCGATCACTGGAACGCCGTCGACCAGGAAGAGATACGCCAACGCATCGCCGCGGAGAATCGCGGCATCGCGGTGCCGTCGGCCACGCCCAATCCGGCCGCCCGGCTCGCCATCAACCTGCTTGCCTCGATGCGTCTCAAGTACCCCTGGCTGGATCTGCTTCAGCCGCTGAGCCGGGACCTGATTCCACTCCTGGCGGTTCTCGACCCGACCATCCTCCCCAAATTGAATTCCCTGCTCGATGGCGATGCCCCGGCGGAAACCGAATCGGAATCCACCACCCCCCGACATCTCCACTTTCGCTATCCCCATTGCCCGCCGAACAGGGACCGGGACCGCGTGCGCCACCTGTTCCTGGAAGCGATGGAGCAGGTCAGGGTCACCCGACCGGAACGCTCGCACCTCGACGAATTGATGCGCCAGACCGAAAAACGACTCTGGCAGGGAGAAGATCCGGTTTCCCTCGCCGAAACCGCCGATCAAATGCTGTCCGCCGGTGACCTATCTCTGGAATGCGAGCTGGAACCGCTGATCGCCAACGAAAACGACCGTCTCCTGGCTGCCCGCGCCTTTTTGCACCGCCTCACCAACGGCGGTCGGAGTTTTCAATTGGATCTGGGCGACGATCAGTTCGAGAAGATCCACATGGCCGTGGACCCCAGCATCCCCTTCGTCGTGACCGGCTTCAGCCAGCGGGCCCGCGCCCTCAAGCGCCCCAGTGGGAGCATCTATTTCAACAGCGGATCCTGGCGCGAAGCACTGGACTTGGATGTGTCGTCCCTGGATCCCGAGACCTTCGAGGCGCTCTGGCAATTGCTGAATCACGTGGATACGGGGTTGGAGCGCCTGCGCGGCCAAGAACCGCTCGGGCGTCCGTTGATGCGACCCACGCGTCATTTGATTTGCATTCGAGCCGATGCGAAAGGCGCCACGGGTTGGCTGGGGGAATGGGTCGCGCCCACCAAGCCTGACGCGAACGGTGCCGAGGAGGAGCGCGCGGGACACTTCGAGGCCGTCGCCCAAAGCACCTTTCGCTTCTCGATCAACTGAACCACGAACGCCAACAAGGCATCGCTCACCGATACCAAGCTCCATCACGAGGCCCAGCTATGACCGAAATCAACGAGGTTACCCTCGAGTTCCTGCGGCATGGTCGCCCCCACAACCACCTGCTCTCACCGCTGACGCGCTACATGGCGCTGTGCGGCCGGCACGAGGCGGCGCCCGTCACGTTACCGTTCGAGCACTGGGAGATCATGGAACTGATCGACACCCTGCGTTACAAGCACCGCAGTCACGCCCGCAGTTCGCGATTGGCACGCCACCACAACATGGCGAACGCGCTTGGCCGGTTTCTCTTCGATGTGCCGGGTTTTGCGGTCGACGTCATGCAACGGGCCTCCGGTTCGGATCAGCTTTGCCACCTGCAACTCGTCTTCTCGGCCTCGGAATTGTGCCTGCTTCCGTTCGAAGTGGCAAAAATCCCCGATGGCTATTCGGGCAACGGGCAGGAACTGCTGTTGCGTGTCGATCCACGCGTGGTGTTGACGCGCCAGGCCCGCGACGCCAAAGGGTACCTTGTGCCCTGGGATCGTCCACCCAAAATACTGTTCGCTTGGGCGGCGACGCGCGAAAACATGCCCGTCCCCTACGAGGCCCATTTGCTGGCATTGCGGCGTGCCCTGGACAACTTCATCTTCAGGTCCTCCCCGGATCGGAGCCCGATCGAGTTGAGCGACTATTTGATGGTGTTGCCGGATGCCAGTCTGTCCGAAATCCACGACATAATGAGCCGTCACGCGATTACCCACGTCCATCTCCTCGCTCACGGCATGCGCGACAAAACGCTGGTGGAACGCCACGGCCTCCTGCTGTGGGACAAGGAAAAGCAGGACGAAGACCTGGTGGACGGCGAGCGTCTCGGATCGGCCCTGTTGGCGGGTCGCTCCCACAACCGCGGCGAAGCACCGGTGGTGGTGACCATCGCCAGTTGCGACAACGGCCATCAGGGCTCCGTGATCATGCCCGGTTCGAACCTTCTGCATTCGATTCACGAGCAGGGTATTCCGCTGGTGGTGGGATCCCAGTTTCCGCTGTCCCTGGCAGGCTCGGTGCGCTTCGTGGATTCGTTCTACCGCGCCCTGCTCGACGGCCAAGACCCGCGCCTGGCGCTGTGTCAACTGCGGTTCGCCCTGCGCAACAGCGATACCGACGTCCATGACTGGGCCAGCCTGGTGTCCTACGCCTCCCTGCCCTACGATTTGAACAGGCAACTGCAGCGTTTCCGTGCCCGGCAGGCCAAGGAAATCATGCGGGTGAGCTTGGCCTTCGCCCACAAGGTCACCGACAAGCGCATTTTCGAGGAGCCGCAGAACGAGGAAGCACTTTTAGAGAAGGTCAAGCGACGGGTGGAAAAGGCGATCCTGTGGATGCCGGCCGCCCAGCCGGCCAACGACGAGACGTTTTTCAGCGAGCGTTCCCGTCGGGAGTCGGACCTGTGCACGCTGGGATCCGCGCAGAAGCGAATCGCACAAACCTTCTACCTGCAGGCAGAGGCCTTGCGCGAAGCCCAAATCCGCAACGAAGGCCCGATGTCGGAACCCTCGACGGACGTGCTCTCGCTCCGCGAAGAGTCCCGCATCGCCCTACGCAAAGCCCTCGCCTACTACCAACGAGCCCTCGGGATCCACCCGGAATCGGCCTGGGCCGGAACCCAGTGCCTCTCCCTGAATCTGTACCTGACCTACGAGGTACAGGGCCGCCTGACCCACAACGGGCTCTGCCCGAGACAGTGGCGAACCTATCACCGCCTGGCGCTGGCCGCCTTGGAAAGCGATCACGAGGAAACCCGTTTGTGGTCTTGCTGTAATCTGGCCGAATTGGAAATTTTGGGGCTGATCGGCCGTCGCGGCGGCATGCAGACCTTCACCGAGACGATCGACGAAGGACTCGACCCGGTCCATCACCTGCGGACGCTCCAGCAACAGGCGTTCAACAGTTCGCGGCATGTGATCGCATGCTATTGGCAGTTGATGCGTTACGCTCGCTGGTTCGTCTACCGGACACCCGAGGCGGATGGCCAGTTCGGCGACAACCTGGTGGAGTCGGAACTGACCGAAATCCAGGAAATGTTCTCCTACGTCGCCCAATTGATCGACATCGATCGGCCTTCCACGCCGGAAAACTTCTGAGCGCCCCGGCGGAATGGGATTTCGGCCGATACCGCACTCAGCCGACGACATCCACCTCGCCACCAACGGCAATGCGTCCCGCGGCCAACTCACTCTGCTGGAGATAGGAAAATGCCGCGAAGCCATTGCTGACCCGGGGTTCGAAGGCGAAGGCATCGCGCCGATCGGAATCGTCTTCGAAGGCTCGCGTCCCCTCGTCGGCCGTCTCACGCGCCCTCGTTCCCAATTCGCCCGCGAACAGGGTCGGAAACCCAGGTTGCGGTTCGGCGCGCTCGGCTTCACGCGATCCCCGTCGCCCGTCCTCCTCCAACACCTCGAGATCGACGGTATCGAACGCGCTTTCGTCGACGCCCTGCTGGGCGGCACCAAAGCGGCCTCGACGTCCCGAACCACCTCGCGGATTGGCCCCGACGGTCTGTTGATTGATGACACTCGGCAGGAACCGATGTAACGGCTCTCCGTCGCCGACGACAGAATTGTTCATGATGGAATCCCCGAAAGAAACCGATCAGGTACCAGCCAACCCGTCCGGCTCATGGAGAATTTTTGTGAGTGCAAAACAATGCATCGTCAAAGAAAAGGGTAAACATTAACTTACGCTGGATGCCGGAATAGATCAAGCCTTTCCGAACCATTTATGGCGGGCGGGTCGATCAGGAATCGCGCCGTTCCCGTTGAATGTAGGCGAGCCCGGCGACGCGATCGGCGACCACGGCGTTCTGGGAACCACGAACCTGAAGATCGATGAGCAACGCTCGAAACATCAGCGCCGCACCCTCTTCGGGTCGTTCGGTGTCGTCGAGTAGATAGGCCAGGTTGTTGAGCAGGCGGGCGACCATCGGGTGATCGTCGCCGTAGTGTTTCTCGTAAATCACGAGCGCTCGCCGCATCAGGGGTTCGGCGCGATCCAGCTCGCCGCGTTCGAAGTAGAGATAGGCCAGATTGTTGAGGTCGCGCCCCAGGTGGGGATGCATCGCCTCGAAGTGCGCACCGTCGATGGTCAGGGCCTTCTGGAAGGCGTTCTCGGCCTCTTCGAAATGACGCCCGTCGTGCAACATGCGCCCATAGTTGTTGAGCAGGGTCGCCATATCCGGATGCGACGCGCCCTGAATGTTCTCCAGCAATTTGATGGCACGGGCCATCAGCGGTTCCGCCTCGTCCAGTCGGGCGGCCGCCGAGAGAACCTGAGCCAGGTTGTTCAGGCGAATGGCGACCGGCAACGATTCGGGCCCGTGGATCACCTCGTTGAGCGCCAGCGCCTTGCGGTACAGGGACTCGGCCTCGTCCAGGCGTTGGGCGTCGTGCAACAGGCGTCCCAAATTGTCCAGATCGCGCGCCACCGCGGGGTGCTCGTTGCCCAACAGTTCGCGGTTCACGCTGAGGCAGCGGCGCATCACCAATTCGGCCTCTTCGTAGCGAAAGAGTTGATGGTAGATTTCGCCGAGATCGTGAAGCACCTTGCTGAGGAAGAAGCGGCGTTCTCCCTCCCCTTTCTCGGCCAGCGGCAGGGCTCGGTCGTAATAGGCCAGCGCTTTTTCCAACTGACCGGCCTGGCGCCATAGACTGCCCACGTTGATCAGGTCCGGCAGCAGATCGGGATGGCCCGGTCCCCATTCGGCTTCGTTGGCGGCCAGGATCTTTTCGTAACGCGGCAGGATTTCGTCGATGCGTCCGTGGCGAGCCTTCAAACGGGCCATGGAGCGTAGAACCAACCGGTTGCGGTAGTCGTTCCGGTGCAGGTAACGCTCGCAGAAACCGAGCGCGCGTTCGTAATGGGCATCCGCGCTCACCGGATCTTCCTGTTCCTGATCGCGCCCGATGTCGTGCAGTAGATCGATCCAGGCGGTCGGCTCCAGGCGATCCCCCAGGTCTTCCGCCGCAATCAAGGCACGTTGGTAAAAGGAGCGACCCTCCACCTGCCGCCTGGTGGTGCAGAGCAACCGCCCCAAATAATGCCAGTAAACGGCCGATCGCGGCGACTGGCCATCGGTGCGGGCCTCGTCGAGCTGCACGGCCGTGCGCAGATGACGCTCGGCCTCGTCGACTTGATGCCGCTCGAGCAGCAGAAGTCCCAAAAGCGCGCGGGCGTCCAACAACACGGCGTGATCCGACGGCATGCCGGCCCGCTCGCCCAGATCCAACGCGCGGCGAAAGTAGGGTTCGGCATGGCCCGGTCGATCCAGCTCGAAGTACACCTGGCCCAGGCTGCTGCAAATCTTGGCGACCTCGCTCAAGTCCACCCCGGCGCAACGCTCCAGAATGTCGAGCCCCTCTCGAAAACAGGCGCTGGCGGCGTCGAACAGGCCGTGCTTCTTGAGGGTGACCCCCAGTTGAACCCATTGACGGGCGGTTTGGGGATGGCGATCGCCCAGGGTGCGGCGCGCCAGGGCGAGAGATTGGCGGTGATAGTGTTCCGCGAGCGTCAGTTGCCCGCGCATTTCCGCCAACTCGCCGATGGCACACCAATCGTTCAGCAGATCGGCGTGATCGTCGCCGAGCAGCTTGCGATCGATATCCAACACCCGCAACAGCGCCTGTTCGGCCGCATCGTATTGACCGTTCTCGATGAGAACCTCCGACAGTTCGCGCAGAACCGCGGCGACTTCGCCCGCTTCGGTACCGAACAGCCGTTCACACACCACCACGATGCCCCCCAGGACGCGGGCCACCAGGTCGGTACGCAGCGATTCCCTCACCGCGACGGCCACATCGAGCAAGGCGTTGCCGAGCTGGTCGCGTTCCTGGTCGGGAATGGCATCGCCCAGATCCGCCATGCGTCCCAACAACATCTCCAGCTCGGCCAGCAGTTGCGCGTCGGCCGGATCGGCGGCCCAGGAACGGATCCGTTCGGCTTTGTCGCCAAGGGGCTCGCCCATCGCGATTCGTCCGACGCGCAGCAGGACGTCCACCGCGGCACGACGGACGGCAAGCGTCGAGGCATGTTGCTCGGCCATGGCTACCTACCAGGGTAGTTGTTGTTGAACAGGCACCTTGTAATCGTCGAGACGATGGCGAATTTTCCACTCGGAGCGCTTTCCGAGACACCAACTGGACACGGGTGAAAAGCTGGAATGACAGTACCCATAGGGCGACACCATGGTACTACCGCAGCTCGGGCAATTATCGTTGCGGGGGGCTGCCCCGAAAATGAAGTGACACGACATGCAGATGGCGAGATCGGGAGCGAGTTGCAATTGACTGACACCCGCCTGACGCGCTTCCTGTACGATGCGCTGGTAGAGCGAGGTATCTTCGGGCCCCGCCCCGTGATGGTAGAGAACGGTTTGGTGATGTCCCCTGAAAAAGCGGTGGAGACGACCTTCGATCTTGAAACGTTCACGCCAGGCCATGGGGTGAAACGCGAGGATATTGGGGCCTTCGGTGTAGATCGGGTGAGCTTGTTCGGGATCCCGCAACAGGTAGGCGGTCCCGGTTTTGGGATGGCGCCGCAAGTCCAAAAACGCGAATCGATAGGACAAACTCTCGTTTTTGGTACCCGCAAGCATCATTTTCAATTTGTGAATGCGATTGCGCACGGTCAAGTCGCTCTCGATGGCCTGAAGCACGCGTTCGACACCCGCGCCAAGGACCTCGACGGGTCCCTGCGGCGAGCCGCGGTGATAGGCGGCCATTTCGGCCAACCCGATCAGGTGCATCGGTTGGGTGGCTTGATCGATCTTCAAAAAGGGCTGCCCGCCCAATTTGTGCCTCAGGAACTGGAGCGGCCCCCTGTTTCCATAAGCCATTAAACGGGAAATAAATAAACGTTTCTGGCGATGGGCCGTCACGGCCAGGTCCAAAGATTTTTCCAAACCCTGCCAGAAGACCGACTCCTCCTGGCCGAACGTCAGGGTGGGCAGATTCAAGGCCACCGAGCTGAGCGAGAATCCGCGTAGCTCACTCGGTACCTGGATTTGCTTCAGAAAATCGGGATGATTTAAATAAATGTGACCCAGGGCCCCAAAATCGCGGCGAATGTCGCTGAAGGCGATGCGGGGATTCCCCACGCGGAAGGCGACGTCCATCAGACGTTGATGCCGTTCGTCCCACGGCGTCTTGCCGTCGTTGAGGTGGTAGACGATTTGGGGGGAATGGAAGGGGTTTCCGCGGAAATCGCCCCGAGCGAGGATGTCGAGAACGACTTCGTTGAACCGCACCAGGTCCTGACGATAGTCGGCATAGGTCTTCCCGGTGGACTCGCCGCCCGGTCCCAAGGCGGGCAGGTTCATCAATTGCTTGGGCATGTCGAAATCGAAGTCCAGAATGATCTGGCGATAGAGCCCGCCCCGTTCCAGATCCAACTGACCGAACTCGAAAAAGAGTTGCTGAATGAACTGATTCAGCTCGCGGTCGCTCATGTCCGTGAGGAACGGCAGAAAGAGAGTGTTGACGTAGCCCCACTGAATGTCGCCAGCAAAGTGGTTCTGCAGCTCGTGGGTGAAGCGAATCAAGTGGGCCAACAGGACGTCGGCCCGTTTGGCCGGTCCCGCCGAGGGAGCTCCGCTCATGACCGGCAACCCGTTCTGTTTCAGGTAATCGGGGGTGACGAAAACGTCGTGCGGCCGGTCGATGGCTCCCAGGTGAAGCAACTCTAGATAGCCGTTGTCATGCGCTTGAACCACTTCGGGCTGGTAGATTCGTCGGCAGGCGAATTGGGCCTTGATGCGCTGGGCGATTCGCTGGGAGGTGGCTTCCGGATTTTGATCGGCACCGGCTCCGAACCCGACCGGATGGTAGATGTTGAGTTCGACGTCGCTGAGTGACAACTCCAGCGATTGCAGGGGAATATCCCCCAAGTTGTAGCCTTCTTGACGGAGTAGGCCGGTGAGCCAATGAAGCACCAGAGTGGGACTCGGCTGCTCCAACCCGAGCAGGCCCAGGTTGTCCTGTACCCGCGCCAGGGTGCGGTCGATGACCTCGCGAGGGATTTGGCTGTCTTTTTGGAGCGATGCGCGAAGGCGTGTGAAGTCGACCGGTTGCGCCTCGGTTTCCATGCTGCGAAAAAGAGAGGACTGCATGGCCGATTCGGTCAATTGATCCACGTGCATGGAGCTATTGCCGCGGGCTTCTTTTCGCTGTTTCTTCTCGACACTGACCAAGAGCTTGAGCTCCAAAGGGTGTTGAACGGTCGATCCTGATGCGGGTCCGGCCTTTCGGGGTCCGGCCGCTTCGAACAACCCCAAAGAGAGGCTCCACCAACGTTTACGCCGGCAGCCTCGCCGAGAGGGAAGGACAGCTTCCGAACAGGGTCCACCCGAACCATGGTATTCGATGGCAACCGTTTCGAACCTCAAATCATAGCAAAATCCAGCTAGGGATTCAGCAAGACAGGATGGGTTTCCTGTCGGCGCCCATTTCGGGTGATGGCAGACACGGATTTGTCCAGGGCGGGCGTCACCCGGTTCGGGAAATCGCCCGGTGCGGACCGCCGCCCGGACCTCATATCAACGCGGCGAAGCGGCGATGTTACCCCCATCGACGGTGAACACGGCGGCGGTGGTCTTCTCCGAGAGGTACAGACGCAAGAAGGCGCGCCCCACGTCTTCGGCGGACACTTCCCTGCCCAGCAGGTTGGCGCGAAAATACTGATCGGGCTCCAAACCCCGCTGTCGTGCACGTTCGGCGACCAAATCCGCGTCGAACAGATTGGTGCGAATACGGTCGGCATTGATGGCCATGGCGCGGATTCCCGAGTCGGCGAATTCGACCGCGTACTGCTTCATCAGCGCGATCAAACCGGCCTTGGCCACGCTGTAGGCGCCAAACCCGGGACCGGGATTGAAGGCACTCTTGGAGGCGTTGAACAGCAGGCAACCACCCAGCGCCTGGGGAACCATCATTTCGACCGCGGCGGCGGCCAGATACTGATGGGAGAGCAGATTGATCTCCAGGCTGGTGCGCAACGTATCGGTGGTTTTGTCGATGGGGCCGGTGAAGGCCCGGCCCGCATTGGAGAGCACCGCGTCCAGACCACCGAAGGCACAGCCGGCGGCGGTGATCAACGAGGCCGAAAAAGAGGGATCGGTGAGGTCGCCCGCGCGGGACTCCACCGCCACACCGAAGCGGTCCGCAAGGCGGCGGGCTTCGAGGGCCAAGGCCTCTGCATCCATATCGGTCACTACGAGGTTGGCGCCCTCGGCGGCGAAGGCCTCCGCAATCCCGCGTCCGATCCCTCCGCAGGCACCAGTCACGAGCGCGACGCGCCCGGCCAGGGGCTTGGGTTTCTTTTTGCCCAGCTTGGCTTGCTCCAACGACCAGTACTCCATGTCGAAAATATCGCCGTCGGGCAAGGGCGTGTAGCGACCGATCGATTCGGCGGCCAGAATCACGTCGATGGTGTGTTCCCAGATGTCGGCGGCGATTTCCGCGGCGGCAACGGTTTTGCCCGCGGTTACCAAACCGATTCCGGGAATCAGAAACACGATCGGCAGGGGGTGAAGCTGGGTTTTCTCCACTTGTTTTTGGGACATCCAGGTTTGGAAGTAGTGGTCGTAATCGGACACGTACCTGGCCAACTCATCGACGACCTGCGACGCGAAACCTTCGTGATCGGTGGCTTCGGGCCTGGCCAGGACCAGCGGTTTCTGTTTGGTCCGTATGACATGGTCCGGCGTGGCCGGGCCACGGGTGGCCACCTCCGTCAGATCGGGGCGCATCAAAAAGGCCTCGATTCGGGGCGTGCGCCGCACGCGCAGAACCTGGGCGCCGATCCCGCGCGGGTGGTTGACCAGCAGCCCCCGAAGTCGCGCCAGATGCCGGGACACATCGCCGTCGGCCAGAAAATCGTGCTTCGGACTCGCCGAACCGACCTCGGGCGTTTCGGCATGGCCGCGTTGCCATTGTTCGGCGAGCGCGACCATTTCGAGCATGCGTTCGAAGGCGGTGCGCGCATCGTCGGCGAAGGTGAAAATGCCGTGGTTGATCAGGATCAGGCCCTCGACCTCGGGGTCGCGTTCGTAGACTTCGGCGGCGGCCTTGGCCAATTGAAAGCCCGGCATGATGTAGGGCACAATGCCCATGCGGCCGCCGAACACCCGGCGACACAGTGCTTCCGCATCGGGTTGATCGGCGAGGGCCAGAATCGCGTCGGCATGGGTGTGATCGACGAATTTGTGCGGCAGAAAGGCGTGGAGCAGGGTTTCCACAGAAGGGTTGGGCGCGCCGGTATCGAGCAGAAAGCGACGTACGCCGTTGACCATGGCTTCATCGCTCATGTCGTCGAGCTGGCGAAAATCGCGGATCGGATCGAGGATGACGGCCGGAAATCCGGGCGGCTCGATGTGGGCCAGATCCCAGCCGCTGCCCTTGACGCAGAGCACTTCCACATCGCGGCCCAGTTCGTCCCGGAGATGGGTTTTGACGGAAGTGTTGCCACCGCCGTGGAGCACCAGGGCCGGATTGCGACCCAACAGTCGGCTGGTGTAGACACGCAGGGCCAGATCGCGACTCACTCCGGCGTAGCGGTCCAGATAGCTCGCCGCATCCGCTTCGTTCCAAACATGTTCAGTGCCCATTCATCATCCTCCGCCATTGGTTTGAGATCCTCGGGAACTCGAACGTTCCACAAGGATTTCGGTAAGCGCGCGACGCGCCTTCGCCAGGGTCAAACCCCGATAGCTTAGCCCGAATCTCGGCCGGAAGGCAAAGGCAAGCGCGGAAGGCTTTTCGTAGGTGGTGAGGCCGGTGTCTCGTTGAATCACCGGAAAAACGAAACACGCTGTTGTTTGAGGCGTGCCTGTCCCAGAATTACCGTTTCGCCCAATATCCATTTCACCACGGAGTCGCCGCCAGGGCCGGGGGCCGGATTGCCGGTGGTCGGTATGCCGAACCACCTGCACACCGGCCAACGGGTTTCAAGTGGGTAACTAATCGAAGCGAATCGCTAGGGGCTCCCGCATTCACGAGAGGGGCGTCGTGCACGGCCGGATTGGCCCGGTAGGTGCGCCGGCCTTACCGACCCTGCCCGGCGCACATCAATTAGGTTGGAACTCCTCGCATGGATTACTTCGACAAGTTCATCCGGCGGATGAACCTACCGGGCACGACGAATCTCTGGGCATTCGGGTACCCCGAGCGGATTCGTTACAAGAGAGAGCACGAATACCGCAGAGACCTTTGCCAAACGAGTTTGCGCTTTGAATCCGAAGAGTCACAAAAAAACGGCCGCGTTCCCCTAGAGGAGACGCGGCCGTTTCTGAGAAACTGTGTCGCGAAAGGACGTTATCGATTGCGCGGGCCCGACATCACGGTCAGCAACTTGGCTTCCAACTCGTCGGAAGGATCGTACTGCGTCAGGCGACCGTACACGTAAGAGCTGAGGAAGGTCGCTGCTTCCTGGCTCTGGAGGTTTTCGACGATCTGGAATCGCTCTTCCTCCAACTTGGACAAGTCGGCTTCCTGTTTCTTCGAAAGACGAACCAGGGCGAAACGAGAGTCCTGCTGGGTCTCGTAGGAACCCAGAAAATCACCCGGTTCGAGCGCGAACAAATCCTCGAAGGCGAGATCTTCGCGACGGATCTGGAAGGGAATCCGGTTGCCGTCCACTTCCTTGGACTCGATGAAGTGGTTTTCCTTCAGGAAGTCACGCCCGGCTGCCAGGTCCTTCAAGGTCGCTTCGGGCTTGTTCGCCGCGGCAGTCTTGATCTCGTCGTACATCTTTTCGATGAACTTGCCGGCAGCGATCTTTTCGGCGATCGCCTTGATGCGGTTTTTGTTGGATTCGAAAGCCAACACGTCGCCGCTGCGGGTCGCGACCCACTGCATGACCACCTGGGTGTTGCCGAGGTTGACCACATCGGTGATGTCTTTTTCGGACTTCAACTGGAAGGCGGCGCGACGAGCCGTGAAGTTGCGGTTCAGGGTCGGGCCCATTTCGGCCTGATTGTCGTTGTCGAAGTACAGCGACGTTTGCAGCTTCTGCTCCAGGGATTCGGCCGCTTCGTCGAAGCCCATGGTCAGAGCTTTTTCGCGGAAGGCCGCAGCCCTGTCGCCGATTTGCTTGCGAGCCTTGCGGTTGATCATCTGGTTCCGAATGGTGTTTTGCACGGTTTCGAACTCGCGCACCGATTCGGGACGGTGCTCGACCCGGTTGATCAGGTGGTATCCGAACGTGGTCTTGACCGGCCCAGAAACCTCGCCGTCGGCCATGGCGAAGGCCGTCTCTTCGAAGGGCTTGACCATCCGACCGCGAGCGAAAAAGCCCAGGTCGCCACCCCGGCTGGCGTTGGAGGCATCTTCGGAGTAACGCTTGGCGGCTTCTTCGAAGGCGAGACCGTCGGCGATCTCGTTCTGGATCTCTTGGATCTTGGCCAGTGCTTCCTCGTCGGACAGACCCTGATCACCGGTCTTGATCAGGATGTGGTTGGCCTTGACCTGCTCCTGTGTGCGGTAGCGCTCGATATTCTCTTCGTATTCCGTCTTCAGTTCTTCGTCGGTGACTTCGATCGAATCGCGCAGCTCCTGGATGTCCCAAGCGGCGAAGCGCACCTGGCGCTGCTCACCGGTCTTGAATTCCTCGCGGTGCTCGTCGTAGAACTTGCGCAGGTCGTCGCCTTCCAGGGAGACCTGATCCTTGACGTCGAAGGTGTTGACGACCACCATCTCCAGGTCGACCTTGCGGTTCTGGTCGAGGAAGGCTTCCTTGATCTTCTCTTCCGATACGAAGGCGCTGCTGAAAAAGAGGCGGCGGAACTTGTCGGTCGTCAGCGCGTGGTCGCGCAGGTAATCTTCATAGGAACCTACCGGCATGCGGTAGCGACTGCGAATGAACGCGGCATAATTTTCGTCATCCACGTAGCCGTTGGGGCTTTTGCGGTAATTGATCACAAAATCGCGAAGTTCGGCATCGGAAACGGCGAGGTCGAGGGAATTGGCCCCGTCCAACATGATCGCTTCCCGAATGAGGCTGGAAACCACGAACTGGTTGAGCTGATCGTCTTTGATGCCTCGATAGACCCCGCGAAGGTTGACTTCTTGAATGGTGGCGTCGCGCATCTTGATTTTCGAGGACCCTACCTTGGCGATGGTGTCGCCCGGAGCCACGGGAGGAGCTTCTCCAAACGAAAAGAGAACATAGCTGGCGAGCGCCGCCACAACCACGGCGATAACGACCTTGCGAGCCGTGGTATTTTTTCGCATGAACTTCATCATTTAAGAAAACTCCTCTGAATTAGTGGTAAATGCAGAGCGAACTCTGCCGGTCTTCAAGTGGATGGTTCGGGACGATTCCCTGGATTGGAAAAGCCAAATCGCCGCTTGAAAAGGAACCGTCGCGTCCGAAACCCGAAGCTGACGGGCTGCAGACGATGATCCACAAAGCGATAGGGCTACGTGACGAACGCGTGAAAAACCTTCCACCAGTCAAATAGCGTTTGACACAAAGACGCTATTATAAAGGTAAGCATCCCGCCTCGCAACGAGGGAATTCCCCGATCCGCATGGGACGGGCCCTCGCGATCCAGTGTCGCCTCGACGCATCCTTCTGCCGCCATAGTGGTTCGATGCCCCGAAGCCCATTCGACCGAAACCCGCTCCGGCGGCCGCCTCCCACAGGAAAAGATCGTGTAAAATCTGTGGGTTGCACGGATCAGGGAGGCTACCGGCACGATGTGAAAAAAATGTCCGGGTATTGGCGCGGGTCACGGTTGCGGGAATCGAGACCGTGGTAGCTTGACGAATCGGGCGGGCTTCGGCCGATCTCCGGAAGAGACCCCTGGCGGCAAGCGCCATTTCTCAGTTTTTCTCAGGATTCACCCCAATCGAACCTGAGCGTATGTTTGGTTTATTTGCAAAACCATTTCTGATAAACTAGCGGCCGTACACACATGTAAATAATTGGCATCAAACGTAAAATTCCACCAGGCTCGAGGTCGTTGGTGGACTTAATTCCGAGCGAAACCATCGGGGTCACGAAGGCATGAAGGGTATCAAAGTCAACATTTCATCCGCGGAATTCAAAAAGTGGGGCATTTTTCTGGTCTTCCTCTTCACGATCGTGATCGTCTACATGGTCGCGTTCAAGCCGAAGGGCGAACGTGAAGCGCGAGAGCTGGTGGATCGCGCTCGAGCCACGACACAAGAGGCACGCATCGCCCTACAGACCAACGAGGCCGTGGAAACCAACTCTCAAATCGAGAACGCGGTCAAGGCACTGGAAAAGGCGCAAAGCCTGATTATCGAAAGCGATTTCACGGCCGCCCGGCTGGAAGCCGAGCGCGCGCTTCGCTACGCCAACAACGTGCTGGAAAAATACGACCCCAAAAAGGCACTTCGCTCCAAGGTACAGCTCACCGAAGTGGCCAGCGACGTCCAAGTTCGCAAATCCGGTGAAAACAGTTTCCAACGCGCCGCGAAGAGTATTTCCCTGGCCGCCGGCGACCGGATTCAAACCGGATCCAAGAGCGCCTGCAAAATCGTGTTCATGGAAGGGATGGAAGTGATCGTCCATCCCAACACCCTGATCAAGATCGACGAATCGTTCAGGGGTGCATCGGCCCGCAGCATGCTCAACGTGTACGTGGATGCCGGTAGCATCAGCGTGCAGACCAGCTCCCTGAAAGAGGGGGAACGGGCCTCGATCAGCACCGAGTACACCAGCGCCACCCTCTATGCGAACACCGAGACCCTGCACCACGCCCAAAAGAATCCCCAGCGCAATCAAGTCTCCGTGCGCAAGGGTCGGGTCGATATGCAGCTCGGCCGGCAATCGTTCAACCTGATCAAGGATCAGCGGATCACGGCGTTGCGGGATCAGCCCGAAGGTGCCGTGGTCGACCTGTTGCCCGCCCCGACCCCCAGCGGCCCCGCCAATTTTGCCAAGTTTACCGCCAACGCCAACAGCTTCGCCTCGGTCACCTTCTCATGGGACGGCATCCAGGGCGCGGATTCCTACGATCTGGAAATCAGCCGCGATCCTTTTTTCCTCAACATCTTCGAGGAACGGCGCGAGTTCCCGGGACAGCGCGTCGTAGTTCCCAATCTTCAGCCCGGCACCTATTACTGGCGGCTCACCAGCAACGCCATCGCCCTGGCCGAGGGTATTCCCGGCTCGGTTCGCGAGTTCAGCGTCAGCGAAGCCACCGCCACCCGCGAGGTGTCCAACGTGGACGCCATTCCGCCTTCTCTCAACGTGACGGAGGTCAGTGTCCAAGGCTATCTGGTGATCATCCAGGGCAACTCGGAGCGCGACGCCCTGGTCCGCATCAACGACGAGAAAGCCCTGCTCGACGAATACACCGGCGATTTTTCCCACGCGGCGACCATGCCCGGCAAAGGCATCTACACGATCAACGTGGTTGCGGAGGATCGTGCCGGAAACCGCAGTTACGAGGCTGTCAAGGTTGAAATCCGCGATTGACGCGGGAACCGTAAGGGAGGGGGTGCTCATGTGTTCTCCATTGCTAGGCACACTTGTCAAAGGCGGCCGCGGCGAGCCACCCAAGGTTTGAACCTACGAAACAACCCGGTCCCGACTGAACCCATCAACCACTGAGGACTGGCCCTTGAAACACGGACCCATTCTTTTCATTACCGATTCCCAGTATTTGAAGGCCAAAAACCTGACGGGCATTCTCTCCGCGTCCGAATTCAGCACCCACCACCTGACCACGGCTCGCGCCACCCTGATCGACACCCGCATCGAGAAAAAGCGGCGTTCCGAGATCGAAGCCACCTGTCTCGATCACCACCACCCCTTCTTCTATTACCAGTTGCCCCATCCCTCGGTCGCCGACGATCACGCCCAGGTCCACGAGGCGGCACTCTATTTCCTGCGCCAACACAACGAGGGCGAGCACCAGCACCCGTCGCCCGAGACCATCGACAAGATCACGCTCAATACCCTGATCGACATCATCACCACCACCAACTCGCTGCTCCAACCGGAAGACGTGATGCACTCGGTGATGACGCAAATCCACGAGCTGATCACCTGCGAAGCCTGGTCGGTCCTGATCTTGGACAAGAACCAGCAGGATACGCTGATCTTCGCGGCGGCGTCGGGCCCCATCAAGGAACAGTTGCGCGGCCTCAAGGTGGCGTTCGGCCAGGGGGTTGCCGGCTGGGTCGCCAAACATCGCCAACCGATCATCGTCAACGACGCCAAGACCGATCCGCGGTTCATGGATCAGATCGACAAGGACACCAATTTCCAGACCCGCAACATTCTGTGTGCACCTTTGATCAGTCGGGGACGCACGCTCGGGGTGATCGAAATGCTCAATCGCGATCATCCGATCGGGTTCACCGAGAGCGACCTGGAACTGGTGCAGATTCTGGTGAACCCGGCCGCGGTCGCCATCGAGAACGCCTATCTCTTCCAAAAGGCCCAGATTCTCACAATCCAGGACGATCTCACCAAACTGTACAATTCGCGGCACTTGAATCAGTGCCTGGAAACCGAGATCAAGCGGGCCCGCAGACTGCACAAGCCACTGAGCCTGGTGTTCCTGGACCTGGACGGCTTCAAGGCGGTCAACGACTGTTACGGCCACCTGCAGGGCAGTCAGACGTTGATCGACGTGGCCAAGATCATCAGCGGCTGCGCGCGCGATACGGATATCGCGGGCCGATGGGGCGGCGACGAGTTCATGCTGATCCTGCCGGCAACCGACACCGAGGGTGCCATCATCGTCAGCGAGCGCATTCGCGACCGCATCGAACACCACAGCATCGGCGATTTGAACATGTCGGCCAGCATCGGCATCGCCACCTTCCCGACCCACGGGCACCACAAGGAAGAGTTGATGCAACTGGCCGACAAGGCCATGTACCGTGTCAAGGACAAAGGCAAGAACGGGATCCTGGTGGCCGACGAACTGTAATCCCCCAGCAAGTGTCCATCCAGAAACAGGGTGTTTTTGATAGGGATCCTCCAATCGGTCGGGTTTCCAATACGAGCTGCGATCAGGTGTCAGCTAAACACCTTCGAGCAAGTATCTTGCTGACACCTGAGAGCCGATAGCGCGCCCATCCAGCCAAACCCATTTTGGGAGTCCCGATCTTTTCGTCTCTGGATGGGCACTAGCGAGGAAAATCCTACCAGCCGCCTTCCTCTTCCAGTCGGGTGGCGTTCAGGCCGCGATGCAAGCGCACCAACTGAGCCACTTCGCGGCGGATGGTCTCTTCACGGCTCGCATCGTCCAAGCCGGCCACCCGATTGTAGACATTGGCCGACAGAACCGCCCGCTCCCCCGCCCGCTTCAGCTCTTCGCGAAGCTCTCGACGCCGAGCCGAATAGAGTCCATCGGCCTCGGCCACCTCGATTTGATCGTCGCGCTGCATGTCGTAGGCGTAGGCCACCTGCTGGGCGATGCGCCCGATCAAGGCTTCGTCCACCGACGTCGCCTTTTCCGGTTGATCGAGAAACATGGGCCCTTTTCCCAACATCAACCAATCACCGGAAACCCCGGTAAAGCGGAGGATCGCCGCAATCGCGTCGAACCCGGGCTTCCTCAAGCCGCTGTGGTAATCGCGCAGCGAAGGATAGGCCATACCGGCTTCCCGCGCGAATCGCTTGATTTTCATGTTCTTGGATTCAATGGCCAATTTGATGCGACACTTGATCGCTTCGTCGGAAGAGGGATCGTCCGTCATGGCGGCGGGATCTTGCTGCATGCTGGTGCTCCGTAGGGGTTCACCCACCGGCAGTCTACCAATATGCCGACGCGTCTATCAATGAAAGCCTGTTCGCGGCCGGAGGTGTTCAACCGTTGGCGTACCGTTCTTTTCACGAAACAACGCGATCGGCCGATCTAATCCGATTTCGGCCGATCCGGATCCCATCCATCGCAGTCACGCAGCACATCGAGCCCAAAACGCCCTCACTCCCGGATGTGGCTGCGGTTCAGAGCCAGTCGTCGCAGGCCGGTTTCTCGATGACGCGATGGTTGTGGGGGTTCAACCTTTCGACCACCAGGGAATACACGCGGTTCGGCAACATTTGGGTGCCATAGAAGGACAGGACGTAGTGATCGAATTGCCAGTCCCAGGTGAGCCGGCCGCGGAGAACTCGATCGAACTCGTGTCCCATATCGGGCAGGCCGATATCGCGAAACCAGGTCACGTGGTCCAATTTAGGATTTTCCTGAGTCAGGGGAGTGTCATAAAAACGGCCTTCATAAAAAGCCCAAAGAGCGTCGACAGGCTGAGTTCGCTCAGCAGAGGGTGGCGCCACGAAAATACCTCCCCGAAGGAAAGATGGAATGGAGTTCCGGATTATTGTACACGGGTTGGCCGGTGGGGGCCATTCCAAGCGGCCTGCGGGCCCACAAACCCAGTTCCGGGGACCCGGGGTTCAGAAAGGGTCGCGCCACAGCCAATCGTCTCCAGGGTCCTCTCCCGTCTCCTTGACGTCCTTGGTGGGCACGTCGATATGCCGGTAGCGATAGGCCAAGGCACCCCCGACGATCGCGCCGAACAGGTGGCCTTCCCACGAGACGCCGACCCGGATCGGCAAAATGCCCCAGATGGCGCTGCCGAACATGAATGCCGTCACCAGGGCGGCGGCGACGGCGCGTTTGTCACCGCGGAGAATCCCGCTGATGAATAAAAACCCCAACAGGCCATAGACCAGGCCACTGGCGCCGATGTGGTAAGAAGGCCTCGCAAACAACCAGACCAGCGCGCTGCAGCCCACGGCGGACCAGCAGATCACGGGCCAGACGAGGCGGGGATAGTAAACCGAGAGCAAAATGCCCAACACGAGCAAGGTGAAGGTATTGGTGCCCAGGTGGGAGAAATCGCCATGCAGAAACGGCATGGTGATCAGGCCCGCCAGGCCGATGGGATCGCGTGGCTTCAGGCCCCACTGCGCCAAGGAGAAACCGCCGATGGTTTCGACCACCTTGACGCTCCACATGACAAAAATCAGGAGCAGCAGCCCCAGCAGCCGCAATTGGAAATCGACAGGTTCCCGCCGAGCCGCCGGGGAGAGCTTGGGTCCGCGAATCAGAAATCTCCTGCTGCCGCACTCATGATGAGACCGCACAACCAGGCCCCGCCGGTACCGACGAAGTAGCCGAACACGGCCAAGAGCACACCGACGGGCGCCAGCGTGGGGTGAAAGGCCGAAGCCACGACGGGGGCGGAGGCGGCGCCACCTACGTTGGCCTGACTGCCGACCGCCAGAAAGAACAGCGGCGCGCGAATCACCTTGGCCACCACGATCAGCAACGTGGCGTGAATCGAAATCCAGATCAGGCCGACCACGAACAGGCCGGGCGCCTCTTTCATGGCGGTGATGTCCATCTTCATACCGATCGAGGCCACCAACACGTAGAGCATGGCCGAACCCACGCGGGACGCGCCTACCCCTTCCAGTTTGGAAGCCTTGGTGAAGGAGAGAAGCAAGCCGATGGCAGTCGCCGTCATAATCAGCCAGAAAAACTTACTGGTGATGCTCAATTTTTGGAAAGTAGCGGCATGTTCATGGTTTTGGAGCCAAGGACCCATCACATCGGCAACGAGGTGTCCCACCGCCGTCACGGCAAAACCCACGCCGAGCAACAGCATTAAATCGGTGAGGGTGGGAATTTGGGCCATCTTAGATTGAAGGTCCTCCATCTTGGTTTGTAGCTCTTTGATGGCGCTGGAATCCGCTTTAAGGATGCGGTCGTATTTATCGGGGTCGCCGGCCATGAACAGGATGCAGGCCATCCAGATGTTGGCGACGATCACGTCGACGGCGATCATGGAGGAAAACACCGTATCGCCCACTTCGAAGATTTCCTTCATGGCGGTCTGGTTGGCGCCGCCGCCGATCCAACTGCCGGCCACGGTGGTCATGCCGCGCCAGATGGCGTCGGGGCCCGCGCCACCCACGACGTCGGGATTGATGGCACTCATGATCAGCAGAGACAGCGGCCCCCCGATGATGATCCCGATCGTGCCGGTGAAAAACATGATGATGGCCTTGGGCCCGAGCCGCAGGATCCCCTGGAGATCGATACTCAGGCAGAGCAGGACGAGACAGGTGGGCAGCAGGTAACGCGAGGAGACGAAGTACAGGTTGGATGCTTCGCCACTGATGACCCCGAAGGTGCTGAACACGGAAGGCACGAAGTAGCACAACAAAAGCGCCGGTACCACGCGGTAGAATTTCTTGAACACGGGGTTCGAGCTGTGGGATGTCACGAAAATGATGGCAAGGATGGTCATGAGCAGGCCCAGGACCACCGCGTCGTTGGTGATGAGCGGCGCCGATTGTTCCATGGTGGGGATGGTTCCTCCGGATCGAAAATAGAAAAAATGCGATCTGCCTCGATGGGGCAGGCCCGAGCGCGTCTCGGCGCGATCGTCATAACGAACCGTACCGTCCGTCCAAGATCGTCGAGGGCCTGTGCTCGCATGGAAGCCCATCGACCTGAATGTGAAAAACATCGTGTCGGACGGGCGATGAGGGGCCGCAGTCGTGAACGCCCCCGGCACGGTGGAGCCGAAGGAAAGAAGCGGCCCAACGGGGCCCGTGGATAGGGTAGATCTCACTTTAAACCAGCCCAGGAACGGGGGTCAATGCCAAACGGAACGGGCGTGAACGAAGGAATCCCTTTCGGACGCATGCCACTCGGGCCGTAAGAAAGCCGAGGGGTCCTGTTTCGCAAAGGTAGTGTGATTCGCAGGCCCGACGGCCGGATCGCGACGGAGCGGCCCGCTGGCGAGCCCGATGTGAGACCAACTGTGAAAAACGCGAACTTGTCGGCCGAACACGTGTGGGAACGCCGCGACTCGGCACCCACGACACGCGCAATCCTGGCGCTACCCTCGGCCCGATCTTCCGCGCGGCGGTTGCTGGATGCGAATCGAACCGGTTATGATGGCCTTTTTCACAGCCCTCCGCTCGTTCGCGACAACGGGCAAATCGTTCCGCTTTCGGTAGCCATTCCGGCTTCAGTTCCCTGTTTTCGATCGATTCTCCCCGCCGAGGTTCCCCATGCCCGATTGGTTATCCATCTTGCCGCCATTGCTGGCGATCGTCGTCGCCATCTGGAAAAAAGAAGTGGTACTGGCGCTCGCGCTGGGTATTTGGATGTCCGAGTCCCTGATCGTTGGCCGCACCATGACCGGCGTCGAGAGCGCGTTTGTGGCCATTCCCGAATCCATGGGCCAGGGCTTCATCGAGATGATCGACCGCCTCGTTTCCGTGTTCGAGGACGGCGGCAACACTCGGGTCCTTCTGTTCTGCCTGCTGGTGGGCATGTTGATCGAACTGATGCAGGTATCCGGCGGGGTCACGGCCTTCGTGAAACGGATGACCCAAATGGGCATGGCGGATACGCAACGACGCGCTGGATTGCTGACGATGGCGATCGGCGTCCTGGTCTGGATGGAAACCAGCATGAGCTGCCTGGCCGCGGGCATGGTCGGCCGACCACTGTTCGATCGCTTCAAGTTGAGCCGCGCCCGCCTGGCTTACGTGCTCGATTCCACCTGCGCCCCGGTCAGTGTGATCATCCTGCTCAACGCCTGGGGCGGCTACATCCTGGAATTACTCGAAAAGGGCGAATATGGGTTCGAGGAGCCGGTGAACGTGGTCATGTCCAGCATCGGCTTCAATTTCTACGCGATCCTGACCTTGGGCCTCGTGGCCTACACCGCCATCAGCGGACGCACCCACGGGGCGCTGCGCCGTGTCGAAGCGGAGGAGTCCGAGGCGGAAACCCCCGACGAACCGTCCAAGGCCCTGCCCGATCACGTCAAGGGCAAGGCCGGGCACATGTTGATTCCGCTGGTCATCATGGTCGCCCTGATGGTTCTGTTTCTGATGCGCACCGGCTCCGGTAGTCGCTCGGTCCTGTATTCCGTCACCGTGGCGACGGTCATCGGCGTGCTCCTGTTGATTCGCGACCGGGTGTTCACCTACCGCGAAATCATCGAGCACGGCTACCGAGGCATGGGCAAGTTGCTGCCGGTCGTGCTCCTGATGCTGCTGGCCTTCGCGATCGGCGCCAGTTGCCGCGAGCTGGGCACGGGCAGCTTCGTGGCCGGCTGGGTCGGCAGCTTCCTGCCGCTCTGGCTGGTGGCCCCCCTACTCTTCATCTGTGCGGGCATCATTTCGTTCACCACCGGCACCTCCTGGGGAACCTTCGCGATTCTCATCCCGGTGGGCATGCCCCTGGGCGCCGCATTCGGTTTGCCGCCCGGTTTCGTGCTGGCCGCAGTGCTCGGCGGCGGCGTGTTCGGCGACCACTGCTCACCGATTTCGGACACGACCCTGGTGGCTTCGCTGGCCAGCGGCTGCGATCACCTGGAGCACGTCCGCACCCAGTTGCCGTATGCGATGACGGCCGGTTTGGGCACCATCCTCCTCTACATGGCGATGGGCCTCTTTCTGTAAATCGCGGAGACCCCCGGGACGCGTGGAAGAAAGGACCCGGAGCTGACCGGCATCACGGGTTTTCCGGCGTTTTTTCCGGGTAACGCGCCAACAGCGCGTCCGCTTCGTCTTGCCGGCCTGTTTGGGACAAGAGCTCGGCGTACTCGACGGCCAAATGGATGAAATCCGTGTGAACGGTTTTCTTTCTTTCGAACGTGTCGAGGATCTTCTTATAGCGTTCTTCCGCTTGGTCGTATCGCCCCCGATCCCTCAGAATATTCGCCGCGTAGATTTCACCAAATGCCACATGGACCGAGTCTTTTCCCCACGCCTCGGCCAGATCTTCGCCAGCCTTCCGGATGAGCGATTCGGCCTTGTCGAAATTGCCGTTTTGCCGAGCGATATCACTCAATTCAAGGAGAGCCCATCCGTAACTTGGATCGAGTTTACTGCTCCCCCGTCCATGATCGACGATCTGCCGAAACACGTCCGCCGCTTCCTGGAGCAGGCCAAGCTCCCTCAAGGCCAGTCCAAGCTGTTGGGCAATTCTCGTGCGGGTCACGTTATCTTTCGAATAGGTCATATCGGCCGATGCCAGCGCATTGCGAAAGAGGTCCGCGGACTCGCGGTACCGTTTCTGGCCAAATCGAAGTTGCGCCATGCTCCTCATCGCTTCCATCCGCACGAAATGGCCCGGCTGAAGTTTCTTTTCGGCCAACGCCAGGGACTTCGTCAGGTGGGAATCCGACTCCTCATATCGATACAACATCATCAAAACGACCCCGACCGAGAAATGAGCACGAATGGCTTCATAACTATCCGATCCCGAGATTTTTTCCACAATTCGAAGATTCTCCGAATGGAGCGTGAGCGCCTCTTCGAGACGGAAGGAGCGATCCAGGACCAAGGCGAGAGCCCTTATGGCCCGCGCCGTTTCATGGCGATCGCGACCGATGGTCTTTTCGTAAATATTTACACTTTTTCGAAAAAGTCGTTCGGCATCCGGAAGATGATTTTCCGCATGGGCAACCGATCCCATCGCGTAGAGCCCCTGAGCCGCCTCGAAGCTCTCGGGACCCGCGAGTGATTGAGCGAGGGTCAACATCCGTTCGAAATGTTTTTTTGCCGTTTCGACACGGCCCATCCTGGCCTGCGACATACCGAGCCACAAAAGATTGTCGACCAACTCGAGATGATCGCCCAAGTGCGCCTCTCGTAACGCGACCGCCTGTTTTAGCAACGCCTCGGCCTCCTTGAAGAGAGATAGGTTGTAATAGACCTTGCCCAACGTGTGGGCCAGCCGGGCTTGGGTGACCGGCTGATTCCCGAGATTCGTGGTAATGCGCGCGGCGCCCTTGTCGAGAAGCTCCCGCACGGTCAATTCTTCGCCACGATTTTCAGAAGGATCCGAGAGCTCGAAAAGTTCGGTCATGAAAGCCGAGACCTCGGTGGCGGCCTCGGCTTCGGCGTCGGCACGCTGAGCCTGTAGGCGCGATTCGGATTCGGCGCGCCTGGCTTTGATCATGCCCGTCGAAGTTCCGATGACCCCGCCGACCAGGGCCAGCAAGGCGATGGTCGCCGCGAAGACCCCTGTTCGATGTCGACGGATGTACTTGGCGATGCGATAGGACAATCGAGGGGCCCTGGCCTGGACGGGATGGTGCGATAGAAACCGTTTGATGTCGGCCGCCAGTTCCGCCGCCGAACCGTAGCGTTGATCCGGCTCCGACTCGATGGCCTTCAGGGTGATCCAATCCAGGTCGCCTTTGAGCGTTTTCACGAAAGTGGCGACATGGAGCCCTCGTTTTTGGGCGAACTCCTCCGCCTTTTGCTGGTCCAACCCCGACACACGGTTGCTGGGCCGTTCCGTGTCCTCGGACGCCAAAGGTGCGGGGAAAGGCCCGAAAAACTCGCGTTTCGGACCGATGCCCGCCAACAATTCGTAGAGCACCAGCCCGAGGGAGTACACGTCACCACGCGTATCGACGCTGCCCGGGGCCTGGATGGCTTCCGGACTCATGTAGAGCGGTGTTCCGATCACGCCGCCCTTGGTCAAGGTTTCTCCTTCGGTCAAGGGCTGATCGATCGCCTTTGCGATTCCGAAATCGATGATTTTGGGTATCACCTGTCGATCATGTTCCGCAACCATCAAATTGGAGGGCTTGAGATCGCGGTGCATCACCCCTTTTTGGTGGGCATGCTGAACGCCTTCGCATATTTTGATGAACAGACGAAGGCGATCCTCGATTGTCAATTTCCGTGTGTCGCAATAGTGAGATAAGGTCTCTCCCTCGATGTACTCCATCGCAAAAAAAGGAAATCCCCGTTCCGTGGTTCCCGCTTCATAGAGCTGCGCCACGTAGGGGTGTGAAAGCCGCGCCATCGCCTGACGCTCGGCGGCGAACCGAGCCATGGCCATCGAATCTCGAAGGCTGGCATGCACCACTTTCAAAGCGACTTTTCGGGTGACATTCTCGGTTTGTTCGGCGAGGTACACCGTCCCCATCCCACCATGTCCGAGCTCTTTGACGATGCGATAGGGACCAATGGTCTCTCGAAAATCATCGCAATCGTCCGTTGTGGCGTTCTGGAGCGTGGGCGCATCGAGGCTGACCGCCGAGGGCACCCCGAATTCGTTGAAAGAAAACGCTTTCCGAGGCATTTCCTCCTTGTTTTCCGTTCCCAGTTTTGTGGGCCCTTCGAAGAGTTCTTTGCCACCGGACTTCGCTTCGTCGTTTTTCCCTTGCTCGTCCACCATGCCAACCCCTCAGTCACGGCTGTGTACCATTCACACTCGATGCACCGAAAAATGGCTCGAGCGATACGACCCCAAAAAACCACCGGGAACCCACCGTTTCGCGTGAATGCAGGCGAATCCGCCCTGACCACCGCATTCTAGGGATCGCTGCCGAACGCAGCGCCATGGATGTGGGCCCCGCCACATTCAACAAACCAATATCATCTTTAGAAAATCATTTCATAATTCCAATATACACACTCAAGCAAAAAAATACGGCAGAAAGTACTGCGACTCGTTTTCTGCAAACACAACGAATTCCATTCATTTACCTGAACCCAATCAACAGGTTGGGTGAGTATCGCTTTGGCATCTTTCAAATCGAGGTGGCACCGGGACAGGGGCACATCGCGTGCCAAGAAATGAACCGACTCCCAAAACCGAGAACACCTTCAATCCAGTTTGCTGGATGGCTCCAAAGCCACCGGTAAAAGCCGATCCAGCAAATCCAGGTTGGCTCCCGATGCGGCCGGCACATGCGATCCCTCTCGAAAATACGCGTCACGAAACGGACCAATCCCTTCCAGACGATAGCGAGGTGCGAAGGTCAAGCCCTCCCCATCCAACTGGTAACCGAAATGAACGAGAGACTTCTGCAGAAGTGAATCGAGGATCTCGGGGTTGCCGCTCAGGCGGTGGAAGGTGGCTTGCCGCTCGAGATCCCAAATTCGAAGAAATCCCTCTTCGGTTCCGGCAACCGCTCCCCCTTGGCCGGGCAACGTGACGTGAAACGTGTAGGGCGCCCCGTTTTGCCGAAACCGGGCGATCGTCTGCTGAGATTCCAAGTCCCATAGCCGATAGCCATCGGCGAGCGAATAGGAAATCAGTTGCCTGCCTTCGGCGAGAAATTCCACCGCGGCCACCAATCGTCGATGTCCCACGAGCGTCGCCCGGACCTGTCGGGAATCGATATCCCAAAGCTTGATGATCCCGTCGCCGTGGCCAATGGCTACGGTGCGCTCGTCTGGCGAACAAGCGACACCATAAATAAAATTTCTGGGATCGAAGTACTTGGCAACGATTCCCCGCTTGGAGAGATCCCAGACGATCAATTCGCCTACGAGGCATCCCGATACCAGATAATTGCGCTGGCTCAGGAAACGTAACATGTGAACCTGTTGGGTTTGATGACCGACGAGGGAGGTCTGCTCCAAACCAGTCGCCACATCCCACAGTTTGATGATGCCATCGTGGGCCGAACTGGCCAGGGTTTGGCTGTCCGGAGAGAATGCGACGTCGAAGGCACTCATGGGGTGCCCTTTGGGCCGAGGGAGTTCCCGGCCATCCGCCACCCGCCACGAACGCACCGACCCGTCCCTGAAGGCGGCGGCAAACAGGCGTTCATCCGGAGAGAAGTCGAAACTCATGAGCGCGCCACCATCCAAGGAGGAAAGAGTGTTCGAGTGGGGCTCCCGATCTCGATGCCAAAGGGTCACGCGTTCCTCTTGGTCCAGGACCGCGATCGCGGCGCCGTTTCGAGAAACGGCCAGGTCGAGAACGCGATCGAAAGGGTAATCGAGATCCTTGGGCAGCGATGGCTCGCCAAGGTTCCAGATTTTGGCGGTGCCGTCCTCCGAACCGGAAAGCAGCAGCTTGCCATCGGCAGAAAACTCAAGCGCGATGACGGTTTGATCGTGACCCGCCAGACGAGCGCGCGGATGCCACTTGGGCGGCCCATCGCCTTCCTGGTTCAACGCCGCCAAATGGATGACTCGGTCGACGCCACCGGCGGCCAAGGTGGTTCCATCCCGCGAAAAGGCGACCGATTCAAGGGGGCCTGAATAGGTGAGGGTTTGCACCGATTGACCCTTGGCCACATCCCAAATGCGAAGGGTTCCGTCGTCGGAAACGGAAGCCAGCCATCGACCGTTCCGCGCAAAGGCCACATCCCAAATATCGTCCATATGACCCGAAAGAGTGGCGCGTGGTGTGGCACGTTCGAGATCCCACAACACCACGGTTCGATCTCCGGAAGAGGAAGCGAGAATCCCTCCGTCCGGCGTAAAAGCCAAATCGAACACATGGGTATCGTGGCCCGGCAACGATGTCCGGTGTAGGTCCTTGGGCAGGGTTCGATCCGTGCCCGGCAGTGCAAAGGCCGTCAAGGCATCGGCGACCGACCACAGTTCGATGGCTCCGGAAGATCCGGCCGCGGCCAGAAGGGTACCATCGGGAGAAAAGGGCGCCTGGAGAACGGTGCTGTCGGGAAGCTCCAAGGTCGCGAGCAGCTCCCCTTCGGGGACCTTCCACAGTTTGATGAGACCCTTCATGCAGGCGGTGGCGATCAACTGGTTGTCGGGCGAAAAGCTCAAACTCGAAACCGGGCCGATATGACCCGAGAGCAATACCAAGGGTCTGCCGGTCGCTAGATCCCAAATACGGGCCTGGTTGTCGCTGGACCCTGTCGCCAGCAACTGGCCGTCGGGGGAGAGTGCGACACTGGAGAGATGACTACCATGGCCGGACAGCCGGGCCTGCGGACGCGCCAGAGAGGCATCCCACAGCACCCAGTCCCCACAGGTAACCGAAACCCATCGATGTTCGGGGTGGACCGCAAGGTGATATCCCAGCGCGGGGTCCAGCAAACGCAGGGGAGCCAGTCCATGCTCACGACGAACGATGCCAGAATAGGGAGTCCACCGCGCATTCGAGGTTCCCGTGGCGAAATCCCAAAGCTCGAGATCCCCCCCGGCCCCGAGCACGATCAAGTGTTCTTGTTCCGAAAAGGGCTCGAGAGCGACCGGTCCCCCAGGTAATTCGAGGCGTATTTCGCGGCGTATCGACCCATCGTCCCGGTATTGTCGCAAGATTCCGTCGCGATACGCGACCACCCAGGAGTCCTTCAACGCCACGACGTCGACGACCCTCTCTGGGCCATCAGTCTCGATATGAACTGTGCCCGGGGTGGCAAGGCCCTCCACCACAAGGGCACCACCAGCCGACGCCCAAGCCACTTGGCGCCCGTCTCGCGAGACGGCCAAGGCAGTGGCCGGTCCCGCCATTCGCGGAGGAACGATTCGCGGTCGATCGGAAACCCATTGCCCGTTCTCGAGAGACCAGATTCGGAGCGTGCCGCTTTTGTCGAGGGACACCAGGAACCGTCCCCCCGAAGTGAAGGCCACGTCCACTACCGGCTCACCGTGATCCAAAGTCGCTTCGGGTTTTTGGACACGCCCGGACCCGTCCGGAAGGCGCCACAGGAGAACCTTTCGATCGTCACTGGCGGAAGCCAAGAGGGAAGGCACGTCAGGCCGGTTCGCCGGCGCGAAGGCCAAAGCCCGAATGGGCAATCGATGACCCTGCAGCACACCGGCCGGACGGCCGTGCTCGAGATCGAGGAAATGAATATTGAAATCGTTTCCGGCAAGCGCGAGAAACCGGCCGTCAGGGCTGAAACCCGATCGCTGCACGCCCTTGTGGGAAGGCGTGGTCCAAAGCAGGCGTCCGGCATCGACCATGTCGGGCTGGTTCAGGCGGCCGACGGCGGCGGGTAGCCTGGCCGCTGGCGGCAACTCCAGAGAAAGTGCGGCCAGGGAATAAAGCCAGGCAGCGGACACATGCCCCTCTTCCAACGCGACTTGCGATTTTTGGTCGTACATGTGGGCCAGATTCAGATTGCTTTCGAGTCGCTGGCTTTCGGCCACTTCTTGAGCCGCACGAGCCTGACGCTTCTCGCGATCGGCCCTGAGAAAGGCAAAAAAGGCCAGGCCCGCCAGGAAGAGGGCGATGCCCGTTGCGATGAAGGCCTGGTTGCGCCGCAATCGCATGCGCCGGGCCGCGACCTCTCGGGCACGGGCCTTGCGCTCGGCGAGCGCCACCCCCTCGGCCACGAAGGTCCGCTCCAGGTCGCCCAGATGCGCACGCTCTCGTGCGACGAGATCCTTCATTTGATAGAGTGGGCCCCCACGCGGAAGGAGATCGGTACTGCGGCCCGATTCATCCCATAACTTCGCGTTCCGCCGCAGGTGGCCAACCTGACGGGCGGTCTCCCGATCCTCCGCCATCCAGGTAGCGATCGGCTGCCAGGAAGCGATCAGGGCCTCGTGGGCGACATCGACGTAATCGCGCTTCCGCTCGACATCGCGAAAGGCTGTCAGGAGTCGCGCCTCGGTCCAGCGTCGGAGTAGCGTTTCGACGACTTCGGTAGTAGCTCCTACGGACAGCAATTCTTCCCGTGTGGCGCGACGCCGAGTATCCCTGGCTCCCTCTCCCGGTTGGATCAAGCACAGCACGAACATTTTGCGCAGGGTTTCACGCGCTTCTTCGCTCAAGTCACGATACTCGGCATCGGCCCGTTTCGTCAGGGCCCCCTGAATGCCGCCGATCTCGTCGTAGGCCTCCACCTGGAGCGTGCCGACACGCCTGCGCTCGTAGAGCTCCAGCAGCGCGTGCTCCAGCAGAGGTAGATCTCCCGGCCGCCCACCGACGTCGTCGAGGATTCGCTCCAACAGGCCCGTTTCGAGGCGCAGACCCGCGGCACGTGCCGGTGCGACGATGGCACGCGCACAATCTTCGCGCTTCATGGGCGGCACCAGCAACGAGTTCTCGGTGAAATGGTGGTTGAGGCCAGGGAATGCGGCACACTTACCTAGAAAGTCGGAGCGCATGGTCACCAACACCGAAACCGAACCTTCGGGTGCATCGACGGCGCGGCAGATCAGATCGACAAAGGTCGCGATCTCGGTGTGATCGTGGGCGAGGGAAAAGATTTCCTCGAATTGATCGACGACGAGGCAAAGGGCGTGACCACCACTTGCCGTCATCCATTCCCGACCGATGTAGGCGACGGCCTCGGGATCCTGACGCAACCGATCTCCCAGAGATTCCGGCGACTCGGCCAATTCGGTACCATCAAATAGCTTGTGCAGGCCGAAAGCGAGCTCTTCCACCGGATGTTGGGTAGGGGTGAGCAACAGAATGGCTCGACCCCACGACCGCAAGACCGGAACCGCGCCCGCTTGGACGATGGACGATTTGCCACTACCCGAGGGACCGAGAACCGCACAGAACCGTTCCTGTTTCGCTTTCTGCAACACGCGCTGAACGACCGATTCACGACCGTGGAAAAAGTCCGCATCTTGTTCGCGAAAAACTTCGAGGCCACGAAAGGGGCAAACCCCCGTGGGCTCTTTGGGGGCCTCCGTTCCCAGGCGGACCTCACGTACTTCGCCCAGAAGTCGTGCGATCCCCTCCTCGTTGAAACCATCCGGAAAGGTGGTCCATGCCTGCCCGCGCATAACCATGGGCAACCGCGTCTGTTTGTCGGGAAAGATCCCACCAGGCAACAAAACGGGCAACACGCGAAGGTCATCGGCCCGAAACGCGAGTGCATCGCGAATGGCCGGCTCCCGAGACCACGGCTCCTGCCCCGTGGGACCAAGGCAAACGATGCAGGTATGGGTTTGGTCCATCGCCGTCATCATCGAGGTCAGGGGGTCCTCGTCGGAACCCACTCGCTCCACGTCGTACCAGATCTGGAGCGAACTCGCTTCTCGCAGTCGGTTCACCAACTGCGCCACCACCCGCCGCTCATCGGGGTCGTACCAAATCACCGCGTCATGGCGTTTTTCGACGTCGGTGCCTCCTGACCGATTGGGCAAGATGGCAAGGACCCGATCGAGATCGTGAATCATGCGCTCGGCGGTAGGGTATCGTTGAGCAGGCTCCCCCGAGGTCGCCGTACGCAACACATATCCCAGCGCCTCGGGTATGGCTTCGGCTGCGGTGTCGAAACCGTCGGGCGGATCGCCATCGCCCTTCTCGGATGCCCGATCCATGGTAGACCGTCGGGAGCGCCCCTCCGACATCAGGCGCGAAATCATTTTCTGCGGCGATGGCCCCAAGTTCGAGGGGGACACCCCGCAAAGCAATTGCAACAACACCAAACCCAGCGCATAGATATCGGTGGTCCGACTGACCGGTTGGCCCATTCGCTGTTCGGGTGAGGCGTATTCAGGGGTCATGGGTGAGAAACCCGTTCGCCCTTCCAGCTCATGGGAAAAGGCGGCGATGCCGAAATCCAACAGTTTCGGTTCGGGATCCGTACCGTCTCGACCTCCGGTGACCATCAGGTTCCCCGGTTTGATGTCGCGGTGGACGATTCCCGCCGCATGGGCAAAACCAACCGCCGACACGATCTTCCGAAACAGGACCAGCAAGGTCCTCAGTGAAGGGGCTTGGTCGGTACACCACTTCTCGATGGTTTGGCCCTCGATGTACTCCATAATGAAGTAGGGATATCCGTCGGAGATGGTACCCGCGTCCAGCAGCACGGCAATGTGCGGGTGTTTCAGATCGGCGAGCAACTGGCGCTCGCGGCGAAAGTCCTCGACCAATTCGGGCGTGGCCAATTTCGCCTGAATCAACTTGACCGCCACCGACATCTTCAGTTCGTCATCGTCCCGCAGACCCAAGAACACGGTCCCCATGCCGCCGCGACCCAACTCGCGCGCCAACACGTAGGGGCCGATGCGACGGCCGAGCAGAGCAGGTGTCATTTCCGCCGTCGTACCCGAGCTCGAAGACGAGTCCTCCATCGACAGACCCTCCTCGGGAACCAACTGGTCCAGTTGATCCAGTGGATGGGAAAGCTCGTCGACATCCATGAGTGCCAGACATTCATTGATTTCGGCCATGATGGCCGGATCATCGCCTATCTCGCTTCGAAGCCAGTCGTCCCGCTCCTGGGGTTCGAGGTTGGCAGCTTCGCGACACAATTCGAGAATTCGTCGTTCCCGTGCTAAATCCATGAATGGGTTCCTCTCGTCCGAACGCGCGCTCGAACCCACCGACAACGGTATTCACTAGGTTTTTCGAAGCGCACGTGGCACCCAAAATTAAAAGAAACCAGGACGAATCGAAGCCAACATTACAAAAATGTAGTCCATATTTCCATCAACATTTCCTCACAATTCGCCATTATTTTTTTCGGTAGCAGGGGCCGAGAACACCCCACACGGAGTTCTTAAACCGAGGATTCGAAAAGCCTTACCGAATCCGGCGAACGCAGCCACGACCATTGCGACAAGCTGAGCGGGGACATCTGTGATCCTTTTTGATAGAGATGCCTTGCGAGTTTTTCAGCTATTCATCTTGGGTTGATTTTAGGTTTTTTCATCGCGCGGTTCCCTGCGAGCCCGTGGAGTTGACACAGCGGATTCCCAAGGGAAAGACGAATTGAAGAATTGCAGGCTTCGTGCTGAAATATTCGGTCCGTTTCCAGAGTAAACAAGGGTTCTATCGGCTCCAAAAAACTGCATCAGTGAGGCGAATGATGACCATCTCTGAGACGTTCGATCTGAATCAGAAAATTCAAAAGGACCTGGCTTTCATCCTGGATTGTTTCCGGGAGGTATTGGTTTCCCTGAACGAGCCCGTGCTTGCAAAAAACCTGTTCTGCTCCGACTTGGAAGGAGAAATGCTGCCCGAACGCACCGCCCAAGCTTACTCCATGGCGTTTCAATTGCTGAACCAGACAGAGGAGAATGCGCACAACCAGAGAAAACGGGCCATCGCGTCCGATCCTCAGTCGGAATACGAGTCCGGCCATTGGCGCCAAATCTTGAAACGGCTGCAGGAGGCTGGATTCTCGGATGGCGACATCGCGTCCCGGTTGCCGGAGATCATGGTGGAACCGGTACTCACCGCCCACCCCACGGAGGCCAAACGCGCGACCGTGTTGCAACATCACCGGGAGTTGTATCTGCTCCTTTTGAAACGGGAAAACGCCATGTGGACGCCGCTGGAGCGGGAAAACATCCGAGGTGAGATCAAAGTCCTGTTGGAACGGCTCTGGCGAACCGGAGAGATCTTTCTGGAAAAACCCGATCTCGCCTCAGAACGCCGCAACGTGGTTCACTATTTGCGCTTCGTGTTTCCCCAAGTCGTTCCCATGGCCGATCTGCGCCTGCGTCAGTCCTGGCGGCACCTAGGCTTCGACCCCGCCAAAATTCGCCATCCCAGCAACCTTCCGCGCATCAGCTTCGGTACCTGGGTCGGCGGAGATCGCGACGGACATCCCTTCGTCACGGCCGACATCACCCGCCAAACCCTCGCCCACCTGCGAACCCAGGCGTTGTTGTGCTTGCGCACCCAAATCACCCGCCTGGGTGCCAATATCAGCCTCTCCGGTTATCTTCAGGAACCGCCGGAAGCGTTGTCGCGCTGGATCGAATGCCAGGAAAAGGAACTCGGTGCCAGGGGCCTTGCCGCGACGGCTCGCAACAAGAACGAACCCTGGCGTCAGGCCGCCAACCTGATGCTTGCAAAGCTACCGATTCGCGTGATCGATGACGCGCATGCGAGCCTCGAAAACCAAAAAGGTCATTATTGCCAGCCCGAGGAACTGGCGGCTGACTTGGATTTGTTGGCCCGATCGCTCGATGAAATTGGGGCGCAGCGCCTCACCGAAGCCGATGTCTTTCCTGTTTTGCGAACAGTGCAGTGCTTTGGTTTCCATCTGGCCGTGTTGGACATTCGTCAAAACAGTGCGTTCCACGATCGGGCCATCGACCAGTTGATGGCCACCGCCGCCATTACCGATGGCCCTTTTTCCGAATGGGACGAACCTCGCCGCATCGAATTTTTGGAGCGGGAGCTTCAAACCCCCAGGCCCTTCACTTTGGCAAGGACCGATTTGGGCAAGGAGGCCGAGGCCGTGCTCGGCTGTTTCTCCGTAGTCCAAGAATTCAGCGATCAGAACGGCACTTCGGCGATCGGGGCACTCATCGTCAGCATGACCCGAGACTATTCCGATCTCGTGGCCGTCTATTTGTTGGCCCGGGAAGTCGGTCTGGTATTTCCCACCGAATCGGGATTGGTCTGCAGCCTGCCGGTGGTTCCCCTGTTTGAAACCATTGACGACCTGCGGCGCAGCGGCGACATTCTCGACCGCTTCCTGAGTAACCCTCTGACCCGCCGCAGCCTCGAACGCCAGGCCCGAGAACGGGGCTGGTCCACGCCCGTGCAGCAAGTGATGGTGGGCTACAGCGACAGCAACAAAGATGGCGGCATCCTGGCCAGCTTCTGGACTTTGTACCAGGCTCAGGAGGCCATGACCAAGGTTGCTCGGCGTCATGGCATCCACCTGCGCTTTTTCCATGGGCGTGGCGGAACCATCGGACGCGGCGCCGGCCCCGCCCACCGCTTTCTGCGGGCGCTGCCGCCAGGCTCCCTGAGTGGCACCCTGCGCCTGACCGAGCAAGGCGAAACCATCGCCCAAAAATACGCCAACCAAATGACTGCCGCCGTCAACCTGGAGCTTCTTTTGGCCGGCACGACGGAGGCGGCGCACCAGCGGGAAAACGGCGACGAAAAGGAAGCCAGGCTGCGGCAGATTCTGGATCACGCCGCGCAAAAGAGCTTTCAGGCCTACCGCGAACTTCTGGAAACCCCTGGCTTCGTTGATTTCTTCCGCGAAGCGACGCCCATTGACGCGATCGAGTCGAGCCACATCGGTTCCCGTCCCTCGCGTCGCACCGGGAGTCGCAAGCTGGAAGATCTGCGGGCCATTCCCTGGGTGTTTAGCTGGAACCAGGCCCGGTTCTGCCTTTCCGGTTGGTACGGCGTCGGTTTTGCGCTCCAGGATCTGCACCAAAACGATCCCGAGGCATTCGACCTCATACGTACCTACAAGAATCGGTTCTGGCCTCCGCTTCATTACCTCGTCAGCAACGTCGCCACCAGTATGGCCACGACGGATCTGGAAATCATGACCGCCTACGCCGGCTTGGTGACCGATGCGCAGGTTCGCACGCGGATTTTTTCGCTCATTGAACGCGAATACCACCGAACCATGTCCGTCCTGGAGGCAATCTATGGCGGTCCCTTGGCTGAAAGGCGACTGAAAACCGAGCTGCCCCTCGCCAGGCGCCGTCCAGGGCTTCATCTACTGCATCAACAACAGCGCGCGCAGTTACGCCAGTGGCGGGCTCTGCGTGAACAGGGCGATCAAGTGGCGAGCGAAGCCATGTTGCCCAGCTTGCTGCTGACCATCAATGCCATTGCCAGCGGTCTGGGCACCACGGGTTGATTGCGCTTCGGTCGTAATGCGGACATGGCCTTTATTCGGACGAAGCGAGCCATATGGTGGGCATCCAGGGTGACTATCCCCTGACCGGGCCTTCTGGATTTTGGCCTGATGTCCTCCTGCATGGCATATTCGAGCTACACGTGATCGCCCCGCAGCAGCGATCGAGGGTCATTCGGTTTCATTTCAAAAAAGACGTGTCTCTCCGGTGGCGGGCCGTGAATTCAGGGAAACGATTGGATAAAGTGAAGCTCCTGGACGTCACTGATCGACATCAGGAGGAGCACCGTGGATCAGCATAGGGAAGAGCCTCACCTGGCTCGGCTCGCCAAGACACAGAACGCCTTCACCCAATGGCGATTGGTCTGGAGCCGACCCGATGGGATGCGATTGGAGATCCATACACCCGGTTTGAGGATGGAACACCTTCAGGCCATCGCCACCTCGTTCGTGGGAGGGTGACATGCTGCAAATCGTGCCCCAAATGCGCATCTTCGCCGCCTGTCAGCCCCCCAGGACGGGCCCGTGACTTTAGGTGACGAGCGTGTCGCACGGGTGGGCGGTGTTGACGGCCGCCGCGTCGCTTATTTGGATCGGTCTCGGCAAATCGGCGGGGCGCAGTGCCAGGAGATCTTCCAGGTTTTCACCGGCGTGAAGCGTGCCGACGCGGTAGATATGGAGGTCCCGTTCTCGAGTACGGGCGATGATGCCGGTGACATGGGCGCCGTAGCGTTCCTGGTCGGGATGTTTCTTGTGGTCGCGAATCACGGTCTGGATTCGGGCCGAGGTGTCGTCGATGATAAAGAGATCGGCTTTGGCGGCCTCGGCGTAGAGCGCGTGGAAGACGGGTTCGGCAGCCGCGGCACAATCGGCGATCAGATCGGACTGGGTGGCATCGGGAAGCGGAATGCCGTGCTCGCGCTGTAGTTTTTCGAGGCGGTAGGCGGGAAAGCCGTACCAATGACGGAGCATGGCGACGGTCGCTTTGACGGAGGCCGCGTAGGTTTCGCGCTGCGCGTCATCGGGCCAGGTTGGGGCGAAGACCGCGCCGCACTTGCTGCAAGCCAGCGGAAAGCCGCGATAGACGGTGCCGGTGATGGGCGCGCTGACGTTGAGGCGCAACCGCATCAGCGGGCGGCTGGGCTTGTGTTGGTGAAGCCGGCCCTTCCTCTCACCCACGCACTCCGGGCAGGGATCGCCGGGGGTCAGACCGTCGGGGGTGATGTCAGCCTGGCGACAGCCCCTAAAGTCCTTCGCGGCATGTTTGCCGTGCCCCTTGGGGGCCGGTTTTTTGGGGCGTTTCGGACGGCTTTGCGCCTGACCCTTTCCCTGATCCGGCGAGAGATCGGCGCCTGTCTCCGCTTCCTCGCCGAGCAAGAGGGCCCTGAGCGCTTTCAGCGTGAGCCCTTGCTGCACCAGCAGGTCTTTGAGCGCCAGCCAGTCGAGCGTGCACGCGTACATCAGGAGACATTCGGCTTCATCGAGTTCCAAGCCCGCTTCGACTTTGTCGCGAAGCGCGGTGATCCGTGCCGTCCGCTCGGGTCCCACCAGCGGGCCTGTCATCAAACGTCACCGCGCAACAACGCGCGGCACTTTCGATGCAGCGGGTACACCCAAATCGCACGGACTGGTTCTGGTCTGCGTCCCTCGCGATCCATCCGACCGCGGCCTTTGGTCATCCCCAGGTATCTCCAGTTGGCTGCGCGATAGCAGGTTCCGGTGAATCGTTGCGTGTCGACGAAGGTTTCCAGCAGCAGGGGGCGTTGGTGGAAGGCCCGTTCCCAATCGTCGGGGAGCTGTTTGGTTACCAGGCTCAGGACGTGACTGGCGAGGCTTTTGACCTCGACCCAAGGCAGAAGCAAGAAGCGCGAGTTCTGGACGATCCGCTGAAGCCTCGCTTTGCGGGACTCCAGGGTCCATCCAATCCACCGATCTCGTTCTTCGAGGGCCCAGGCCGGTGAAGAAAATTGAAGGCACCCCAACACGCGGGGCTCCGCTTCGGCGGTTTGAATGACATAACGAAGGCAGGCCCCAAAGGGCGTCTTGAACCCAAGGTAGTGATAGCGATCCATGAGCTCTTTCCAAAGCGCTCGATCCTTGGGGGTTGCGACGTGACGCAGGACCACGCCTCCCAACTCATTGAGCTTGCATTGGATGGGTGTTTGGGCATCGCCACAGTCGCTGCGCCCGGCTTTAGCCCGCGCGCCTTTCGGCTTCCCCTGGCGAGGTTTGGGTAGGCGAATGATCCCGGCGGCCTCGAGCTGTTCGAGGAATTGACGACATTCCACGCCTTTCAGTCGACCGCTGGGTCGTTTCCAATCAAGCAACTCACAGAGCGTTTCGGCCAATTCCGTTCGGCTAATCCCCCCTTACCGGGCCTCCAGAACTCTTCTGCCATCTCCTTGATCAGATCGAGTTCCTCTGATGAGACGGGATTGCCGCAAAATCGAAATGGTGTCGCAGTTTCCATGGCTGACCTCCCAGCATGAGGTTAGCCACGATCGGTACAAATGTTCAGGGTTTTTTTATGATTGGTTCCTATCACTGGAGGGACACCTTTATCTCAGCCACGTCGGGGATTCCCGTGCGTACCTTCTCCGTCGGGGGCAGTGGCGCCAGCTCACAAAAGACCAGACCCGCGCCCAACAGCTCATGGATGCCCGAATGGTGACCGACGAGGTGGATCTTCGGCACCCGACACACAGTCAGCTCGTCTCCTGTGTGGGAGGCACGAACCTAGAGATTCAAAGCTACCAAGAGTCGATCGAACGCGGTGATCGCATCCTGTTTTGCACGAAAGGCGTCTATCGGCCGATCCCGGCCAAAAGCTTATTAGAGATTGTGAGCCAGCGCGGGTTCCCACTCGACAAAATCGTGACCCAATTGATCGATGATGCCAATTCCCGAGGTGGCCCTGACAACATCACCGCCTTGCTGGTGGAGATCCATTAACGCATCCGAAAAGACCCGAGCTGAAAGCCAGCCGTTCTCATTGTTTTCGATCAAGACAAGGGCTGTCCTTGTGGCTTGTTAGGATAGTTCAAGTGTCATGGCGAACCTTTAGCAAACCCCCTCACTGTAAATCGTTTGTAAACACACGATAGGAGCTCGCTCGGGTTTCCGCCTTTCAACATAGCGACTTCTCTGTTTGCCTACGATGATCCTGCTCTCAACTCCAGGCGCCCACCTGGCACCGCTATCCTCTTCACACAACATCGCCAAATGGCCCCTATAACCAACCGTCGACCCAACTCGGACGGCTTGGTTGGCGTGTGCCTCGGTGTGTAAAACTCTACCTCTTTACACCAACATCCTCGAAATACGGATCTTAACGCCTTTTTCTATGACTTTTCTCTTCTCTGGAGTTTGACATTATGTCTTCCCACACCATTCAAAGACACCCACAGGGTGGCCTTTCTCCGCGCCTGGTATTTGTTGGCGTCGTTGTCGGCATTTTTTTCTTTCTGAGCAGTTCGCTTTCCGCCTCCGATGTGGGGGCCCCCGACGACACGGAACCCCGCAACCCGGCACTTACCGAACCCCAAAACGGCGTCGCCGCACTGTCCTCCGATTCCGACCGCCTGGGCGTCCACACCTCGGCACCCTTCACCACCGTCAACGAGTTCACCGGCAAGCTCAACATCGCCCTCGACCCGATCGGGGTACCCGGCATGTTCCTGCAGCCGCTCTACAAATCGCCGCAGGAAAAATACTGCGACGACGAGAGCGGGTTCCGACTCTGCCCGATGAACGAGGCACCCGCCGGCCAGGGGCTAGGTTACGGTTGGAGCTCCAACTTCGGCTACATCCTGGCCCGCAATGCGATTTTCGGCAATGGAGCTGCACCTTCCTCCGCCGACTGGGAACGCGTTCGCTTTGTCGACACCGCGGGCAATATTACGCCGTTCGGTCGGGACGGCGTCTTTCAGGCCAGCCCAGAGGACGGCGGTGCCGGCGACGCCTGTCTTCCTGACGGCTGTACACCGGTCCACGCCGACATCCACTTCATCGACAGCCAGCTCCGCCGCATCACTCGGGAACGCACCTTCGACGGCACATCCCTGGAAGGCTTTTCCCAAAATAGCTATTTCCTGTTGGATCCCAACGGCCAGCGGACAGAGTACCAAGCAATCCGCCGGGTGACCCAGTGGAACAACACCACGGCCGTGAAGTTCCTCCCGGTCCAGATTCGGTTACCCAACCAACGCACCATCAACATTTCTTATGTTGGTGGGATCGATCCCGATGGAACCTTGCCTGATTCGGGGCTCATCGATCGGGTCACCGATTCGTTCGGCCGGTCACTGCAGTTCCACTATGCCGACGGACAACTGGAACGCGTGACCCTGGAATCTTCGCAGGGATCGAAACTCCTCAGATCCTTTAGATACCAGTCCATTCAAGTCGGCAATCAATCGTTCTGGGTCTTGCACAAGGTCATTACTCCGGAAGGCTACGAAACCGAGTTCACGACGGAAGACATCGGCGAGCGCGTTCCCTACGTGACCACGATGAAACTGCCGACCGGTGGCACCGTTCGGTACCAATACGCCACCCAATCGTTCCAGCATCTGGAAGTCGACACGAGTGATTGCCGAGCGGCTCGGGACGATGGCTGCGAAGAGTACATCCTCCGTTCACGCCCCTTCGTCCGGTTGAGCCAAATGTCCTTCGGCGGGGGCCGTTACACCTTTGACTACCACCAATGGACCGCTTCCGAAGAACGGACGAATCCCCAGAATGAGGGCCGAATCGACGTCACGGTCACGGAGCACAACGGCGACGTCCAGTATCAACGCGTCACCAGCTATGTCAACACACCCATCTTCGAGACCTACTTCCAAACCTGGGACCAGGCCCATGTGGTCGGCCGTCCGCGCGAGCGCACCGTCACCTTTGGGAATTCAAGCTACCGCGAAGCGTGGACCTATACGCCTCCACTCAACATTGGCGGCCACGCGGGAGGTGATCCCGTTCAAGTCCATGCGCTGCGACAACACAGCCAGCTCGAGGACGGAGTTTGGTTGGACACCAATTACCACTACAGTTGGTTTGACGAGAACGGCCTGAATGGTCAGAACTTCGACCAGAACTTCCTACAACCGATGGCTGTGGTTCGCAAGGCACGCCACGGGTCTCACATCCTGCGGAAGAACTTTGAGTACACACATCGGGTGGTCCGGGAATTCGACGAACACACCAACGTCATCGAAGATCTTTACGCCATCAACCTCGTCACCGAGGAACGGGAAACCTTCCAGCGCGGTACGGTCGTGGAAACCGTGGGCCGCACCACCTACGCGTACGAAAACGCCATCTTCCCCTTCGTCACCGAGGTTCGGCGCTGGCGTAATGCCTCCGAATCCGAGCGCGACACCTTTGCCTACTACCAGAACGGCGCCAACCGCGGCCTGCTCCTGCAGGAAACCCGCGGAGACGCCACATCTCCGACGAGCTATCACGACTTCGCCTTCGGCGTACCGACCCGGATCGACCACCCCGAGGGCGTCGACACTATCCGAACGATTCATGCCGACGGTTCGGTGGCCAATGAAACGGTCGACGGGGTCACCACCACCTATCGGTACGATGGCGATGGTCGCCTCGTGCTGGTTCAGCAACCGGACACCGCCGACCTGATTACCGAGCACTCACGGCCCGGAACCTCTACGCCCTACATGACCAGCTACTACCGCCTCGACGCTCCGGGAAATAATCCCTCGGAGATGACCTTTCCCATCGTGACTCGAACCAAAGCAGGCTACACCATCCCGGTGATTTTTCGGCAATTCGACGAATGGGGTCGAGAAACGCGGGAAGGCATTTCTACGCTCGACCAAAAAACCTGGTATCGCGACACCACATACACGCCATTGGGTATGGTGTCACGCAAGACGAGCGGGCTCGGGGGGCATTGGTCCTACGCGTTCGACGCCTTCGGTCGGCCTGCCCACATCTATTTCACGTGGACGGAAGCAAACCGCATCCTGCAGGACACCACCTTTGACTATCGCCGAACCAGCGATGGTGGCGCGGTTTTCTCCCAAAGTGTGACGGCCTACGATAGTGACGATTCGCTGGAGCGAATCCAGGAAACCGACTTTTTGGGCCGGACGACGATGGCTGCGACCAACGGCCACAACACATTTTTCCGATACGCCCCCCATCCACAAGGGCTTGAAACCACCACGCTTCCCTATGGGGAATCATCGCTGGCCCGTACCACCGTGACGACCTGGCTTGGCCAGGTACTCGAAGAGACCCATCCCGAAATCAGCGAACAGGTTCGGTACGAATACAACAGCCGGGGTCTCCTGGAGAAACGATATCAGGGCAACACCGCCAACCCCACCGAAACGACCCGATACGTCCATGACGGGCTGGGTCGAGTGGTTCAGCGATACGGCCGCCGCCAGAGCGAGGCAAATGAATCCTTGTTGTCGGCCTTCACCTACGACCACCGCAATCGCTTGACCGAGGCGGTCCAGTATGCCGACAACGGGCTTTCAGTGACCTACTCCTACAAATCGTTTGACGATGCCAACCGCCTGAAAGGCATGAGGATCACGCTGCCCCAACTGGACGGCGCCAATCTGGGCAACTTCGATGTGCCGTATGAAGCGCTTCCTGGCTCAAGAACCTACGAACTCGACATCGAATACGACGAAATCGGTCGCGAGCGCTGGTTCCAGCATCCCAACGGCGCCTTCGAATCCTACACCTACGACTATTTCAGCGCGCCACGGGGCGTTTTCTACGGGTTTGGACCCAATCATCCCGAGGGACCGGCCTTCGAGCACCTCATCGATCACGCGCAGTACAACCCGTACAATGGTCAGTTGTTGGCGGCGCTCTGGGACCAAGGTGAATGTCAGTCAGGGAACTGCGCGCCGGCGCTTGCCCGAATGGCTGAGCCCGTAACCGACGAAGAACGCAGAAGGCCGCCGTTATCCGAAGACGAGCTGATCGACACGGAGGCGATCGAGGCGGCGGCGGAAGAAGCACGGGATTCGAGCCTGTCCCTGTTCAATTATTGGTGGCCGGACAGTTTGGGTCGATCGGCTTCCTGCCAGCTTCGCGGCAGCGTGGGCTATCTGTACCAGCGGCAATTCACCAGGTACAACGAGTGGGGCTACATCGCCTCATACACGCGAAACGACCGGCTTTTTCCCTCGGCGACAGAGATGCGCCACGAGTACACCGATCGGGGGCAGTTGCGATCGTTTGCCGTTGGGGATGAAGCCATTTCCTACCAATACGATACGGTGGGCAACCTGACCAGCCGCTCGTCGATGAGTTTCCACACCGGAACCGCGACGCTTGCGGTGGTCGGCCATTCGGCCCAGTACATCCAAGGAAACCGATTCCACCGGGACGGCGGATACGACTACGACCCGCAAGGCCGATTGGCCAACACTCCGAACCACCAAGTTCGCTACAACCGCGACGGTCAGGTCTCGCAGATCCTGGCGAACCGTCGTATCGAAGACCGTGAAAGCTTGGGATCCGGGGCCCAGCTCTTCCTATACGACGCGTTCGGCGAGCGTGTCGTGGCCGTTCGCGAAGATTCGGAAACCGTGATCTACTCCATTCGCCACGCGGGCCGCATCATCACCGAAGAGGAGTTTGCGACGGATACGGTCGGCGACCTGACGGAGCGCCGTCAGTACATCACGTTGCAGGGCAAAGCCATTTACGTCGAAAAAAAACGTTTCGATGATGGGCAGCTTACGGCCAAGGAGAAGACCCACTTTTTCCGCGATCGTCTAGGTAACCCGGTCGTGACCTGGGACGGGGAAACCGACGAGTTCAAGACGTCTGCCTACGAGCCATACGGCCAGCCGCTCATCGAGGAGGCCCGCCACAAGGGAGCCCACGGTTTCACCGGGCACGACGAAGACCCTAATGGCCTTATCTATATGGGGGCCCGGTTCTATGATCCAGTAGCTGGTTGTTTCACCCAGCCGGATACTGCCCGCGATTTCAATCCGTATCTACCCAACAGTTACAACCTCTACAGCTACACGAATCAAAACCCGGCCAACGCTTTTGACCCCAATGGAAAAGCGGCCGAAACCGTCTGGGACGTGATTAACATTGGAATTGGTGTTGCTTCGTTCGTCGACAACGTCCGTGAGGGCAATTGGGGAGCCGCGGCGCTTGATGCAGGCGGTGTTGCGGTTGACGTCCTGGCGGCGGCTGTTCCGGTACTGCCGGGTGGAGCTGGTGCAACCATCAAAGCTATGAGGTACGGTGATGACGCCGTAGCAGTGGCCACCACTTTGGTAACAAAGGGTGACGAGGTGGTAGATGGCGCGACAACCCTGGCGACCAAAAGTGAGGAAATTGCAAAAGCGACAGATGAAACCTATGAAATTCTTGATGGTGTCCGTCGCTCCAAGGCTGCCGACCTGACCAATCAAAAAACCATAAAGGCAGAAATTTTCGATAAAAACGACCGCCTGGTTCGCTCTGATGATGTTCCGCTTGATAGGCTTAAGTCGCCAAAGGAAAAAATTGATCTCAGCAACGGACGATTCCAAGATACGATGAAACGGACAAAGGAAGGTAGGACACCGCCGCCCATCCAGGTTACTCCAGGCAACAAAGGAACACCAATTAAGGAAGTTGGATTTGAATTCAAGGGGGTTGTACAATGATTTGTAAAGAAAAGCATCAGTCTGCGATTCGCGCCATCCATCGGCTATTAATCAAAGCTCGCTCGAAGGCTTACCAAAAAGACCACCATGATAGTATTGCTAAACTCCTTGATGATATTGAGTACTTACCCTCCTTGATGCTTGCACCCTCCGATGAGTCAGAAAGGTTTCAAAGCTACTTGAAAAACATCTCAGAAACTCATAATTGTCCAGGAATATTTGAAGAATTTGACACCGGAGATTGACAGGAGACTGAAAAATCTGTTTTACGGATATCCAGGGCATTTGCCTGGTTTCTTAATGGGTGGCCACTTGATCCGTTAGGTGTCCACCCCTCTGTCTGTCCAGTATCAAATTCAATCTCAAATTGTTTGGAATCCGAAACGACCAAACCGTCGAGTTACACGGCGAGTCAGCCAGGCTCGAAAAAGACCTGCGAGCTTACGTCGAACGAAACATGGAAACGTTGCTCGGCGTCCGGTTCCTGGCATCGGAATACGTGACCAGCAAAAACCATAGTGGCCGCATCGATTCATTGGGCCTGGACGAGAACCATTTTCCGGTGATCGTTGAGTACAAGCGGAACAAAAACCATAGTGTCATCAACCAGGGTCTCTATTACCTCGACTGGCTCGTCGACCACCAGGCCGAATTCCAGCTTCTCGTCGCCGACCGTATTGGCGAGGAAGCTGCGAAGAATATTGACTGGTCAGGTGTCCGCCTCATTCTGATCGCAGAGGACTTCACCAAGTTTGATCGCTACGCGGTGAACCAAATTGACAGAACCATCGACCTGGTCCGATACAGCTATCACCGCGCCGAAGGGCAGGGTGGTCCTTTCTTGCTGCTCGACCTTATCAGCACGCAGACAGGAACGGTGCCGAAGAGCGGAGTCGAGGAGCCCACAAAAGAATCGGTGCCCACGGTTCGCGATGACACGCACCAATACCGCCTGAGCAAAGCAAGCCCTGAGTTGAAGGCGCTGTATGACGCAGTATGCGAATTTGCCGGCAGTCTCGGCGATGTTCAGATGAAGGAGTTGAAGCACAACGTTGCCTTCAAGAACATCAAGAATTTTGTGAGCGTCCTGGTGTATCCGACCCAGGATCCCATGGTTCGTCTGTATGTGAAGCTGGATCCGAAAGAAATCGAGCTCGAAAGCGGCTTCACCGAGGACGTGAGTGGGAAAGGTCATTGGGGAACAGGTGACCTTGCCGTGTTCATTCGGAACTGGAACGACTTTGAAAACGCGAAGCCGTTGATCGAGCGAAGCTACCGGGAGAACTGATAGACCGGGAGGTTCTGATCAGACCAGGGCCTCCCAAGCCATTCTGTCTGGGGTGGACAGAAAACAACAAAGTTGACATACCGCTTGTTTTAAACGAATTATCAATCCAACATGTGTTCTATTCAGGAAAGCACAGCGGGACCAGAGATGGCTTCAATCTCCAATTCTGTCCGCGCACCACACGCTTGGACAGAAAACGAGAAAAGTGGATTGCCGCCTTGGTCCTCGTCGCTACTCAGGGTTAAGAGCCCGAGAACGAATTCTGTCCAATCTCTCGCTCTTCAGACAGAAACTGATAAAGACGACTTTTTGTCGATTTTGTCGCCGATCACGGCTTTATCGGCTCTTAACCCGGAGAAAGTCTCGGCGCAGATAAAACCGATAAAACTGGCCGAGAGCGCCCTTTCTGCCGAAGACACAGCCCGCCGAGACCGCCGCATCTTTATCGGGCCGCCTCGTCGGCAGCCGATCCATCTAAAACGTCCAGCGGTAAGTGGCCCAAAACCAGAGGTCTAAAAAGCAAAAAGCCCGTGAGCGTTAGCTCCGGGCTTTTGTGTACCGCGTTGGGTTGCTTTGCTATGTGGGAGAGTTGGTTGCGGGGGGAGGATTTGAACCTCCGACCTTTGGGTTATGAGCCCAACGAGCTACCAGACTGCTCCACCCCGCGTCAACAGGAGCGAATTCTATTACGACCACGATTCACTGTCAAGCCTAGGATCGGAAAAAAAGCCAAAAAAGATCCTTGAACTCGCTTGAGCCCTGAAAAGGAGGTGAAATCTCTTGTTGTATTCCTTAATTAGAAACCGGGTAGGTGATTGTCAAGTCGCGAGCGAAAAAAAGTGCCACATTCTTGGCGAAGGGTGACTTGCAGCGGTATGGGACCCGCGGGGATCCCCCTGCTTCGGCCGCTCGACGGCAGGCGACGATCTACTCCGTCGCCCCCACGGGATTAGCCACACAGAAGGCCATTCGCTCGGTGTTGTAGGCCAGGCCGATGCGGCCGTCGGGCGTCATGACCACGAGACCGCCGAACCCACCCGTTCGACCGACGAGGCGGGCCACCGCTCGCTCTGCCGCCTCTCCCGGCTCGAGCTCGTGCAACAGCGACAGGGCCTCCATCGCCATCGCCGAACGCAGGATCGACTCGCCCCAGCCCGTGCACATTACGGCACCGCGCTGGTTGTCCGCGTAGAAACCGACACCCGCGAGCGCGGCATCGCCCACCCTACCGACCGCCTTGTTGGGGATGCCGCCGGTGGAATTGCCCACCGCGAGGTTGCCGTCCCCATCCAGGGCGATGGCGCCCACGGTATCGCAGGGCAGGTCGGGATCGACACCCGAATGCTCGGTCCAGATCCGGCTGCCGCCGCGAGCGCGCCCCGACTGAAAGGCCTCGTGCCGGTCCCGCTCGCGAGCCAAAATGTGGGTCTCCGGATCGACCTCCTCGAAACCGGCGCGCCAGGCCAGCCGATGGGCTCCCTCACCCGTGAACAGGCAATGCTCGCTGGTTTCCAGGACGTGGCGCGCCAGTTCGATGGGATGGCGAATTCGGGAGACACCCAATACGGCACCGGTTCCCAGATGGCGACCTTCCATCAACCCCGCGTCCAACTCCACCAGGCCGTCTTCGTTCAGAAAGGAACCACGCCCGGCATCGAAAGTGGGATCGGTCTCCAAATAACGAATCACGGTACACACGGTTTCGACCGCCCCGGCTCCCTTCCCGAGCATGTCCATGCCCAGATGCCACGCCTTTTCGCAGCCCAGCCGATGGGCCGGCCAAAGATCGTCCGGTATGTCCCAGGCGCCGCCGTGAACCGCCAGTCGAATCGGCGTCACCGAGCCGTTTTCTGTCGTGGCACTCATACACCCCCCATGCACCGATCACGACGTCCAATTTGTTTCATCCACTCATGTCACCCTCGCCATCGCAAGGGCGCGATGCAACCCGTCCGCCGTCACCGCCCCCCCGAATCGGCAGCCGGCACCAGGGACACCTCGATACCGACGGCGTGCTCAGTTCTTGACGTAGAGCACGTGATCCAAATTGACGATGATCTTCTCATCGTCGCAGTACATCGGCAGGAACGTCTCGTTCTGATTGAAAAAATCGGAGACCCGTCGTTGGTCCGGCGGCAGATTGGGATAGACCACACCGGAAAGCGACTCACCGTTATCCAGAAACAACTCCACCTCTTGGGGCTCCAGCATCAGCTCGCTCACGAGTTGCTCGGCATCGTTTTCGGAGCTCCGCAGGCTCACCAGCTCGGACTTGTTGAAGAGGATGAACTCCTCGTCGTCCTTGAGAAACGAAAAAAACCGTTTGTCCTGATTGAGCAAATCCTCGAGCCGCGGCTTCATGGTGTAGGAATAGATATCTTCACTGATAAACACCGCCCCTTGCATTTCACCTTGCTGGGCGATGGTGATCACGACCTGAACTTTGGTGGTAGGTACCTGATACTGCATGCTGGTTCCTCCGTCAGCGGCAAAACCGGGGAATGAATCGGCAACCCAAGACCATGGACCACGCACGACGCGGGAATCGGCATCGCCCAACGAACACGAGAGAAATGAAGCGAGCCCCAAGCCGGAGAAGTAGTTCGAATGTACGGGGCAGCGCCCCTGGAATAGCGGGTTTTCCCATTCATTATAGGGCATTTTTGTCGTGGTTCGGCCAAGGTTTCCGCGATCTCGGGTGCCGAACCCGGCGGGATCGCATTCGCGAGGGCCGATTCGGCGACCGGTTCCCCCGCGAATCTTCGCACCGAATTCCCCGTCGGTCGTATGCCGCCCGGCGACCGGCAGGGCAACGACTTCCACGAACGGGCGAGGTTTTGGCCGGTGGACGGACCCCTTTTAAGCCATTGTCAGTCACCTACCCCATGGTTATAATGAGCCAATATCCGTCCAGAATTTTTAGTCGGCAATCCGTGGACACCGGTTCCACGCGACATTGCCTTTCCAGCACCAGTCAGGACCATTGCATGGAATCATTCGTCCCTCCGATGCGTGTCCCCTCGGTCGCGCGCGGCTCTTCGTTGCAAACTGACGACTTCCGACCCATTCCCGCTCGTGCGACGTCGCCAGCGAGCCTCGATCCGCTGGAGGTCCATCGCCTCATCCACACTCAACCCCCCAACCGACAGTCCCGCTCGCTTTCTTTTCCAACTGTCATCAAGAACACCAGCATGACCAAGGGGTGAGGCGCTCATGGCAAAAATCGACGGATTCTTTCGGCTCATGGTTTCGGAGGGCGGCAGCGACCTGCACATGGCCACCGGCAACAAACCCAGGATTCGTGTCAGCGGCGAGCTGCGCGAAATCGAGTACCACGAGTTGAGCCAGGATGAATTGCAGACCCTGCTCTACGAGATCTGCCCCGAAGAGAAACAGAAGCTCTTCGAGGAAACGGGCGACTTGGATTTTGCCTACGAAATCCCGGGCGTGGCCCGGTTCCGCTGCAATTATTTCATGCAGAAAAGCGGCGTCACCGGCGTTTTCCGACAGATCCCCAGCGAAATCTTGACCGCGGAACAACTGAGCCTGCCACCCATCTGCCTGCGATTCGCGATGCTGAACAAGGGGATGGTCCTGGTGACGGGACCGACCGGCTCGGGCAAGTCGACCACCCTCGCCGCCATCCTGGATTACGCCAACAAAAACCGAACCGACCACATCCTCACCCTGGAAGATCCGATCGAGTTCGTACACCAGAGCCGATCCTGCCTGGTCAACCACCGCGAAATCGGAACCCATTCGAAATCGTTTTCCACCGCCCTGCGGGGCGCCCTGCGTGAGGACCCGGACATCATTCTGGTCGGCGAGATGCGCGATCTGGAAACCATTGAGTTGGCCATCGAGGCCGCCGCGACCGGCCACCTGGTCTTCGGCACCCTACACACCATGAGCGCGATGAAAACGGTCGACCGGATCGTAGAGGTGTTCCCGGCCAACCAGCAGGAACGAATACGGGTCACCCTGGCCGACGTCCTCAAGGGCGTCATCGCCCAGAACCTGTTCAAACGCGTCGACAAACCCGGTCGCTGCGCCGCCTTGGAAATCCTGGTCGTCAACAACGCCGCTTCCGCCGTCATTCGCCAAAACAAGACCCACCAGTTGCTCAGCGTCATGCAGACCTCCACGAAATCCGGCATGCAAACCCTGGACGACGCCATTCAGAAGCTTCTCGACAAGGGCTACATCAGCATCGAGGAAGCGTTCGAAAAGTGCATCAACAAGGAACGGTTTGCACCGCTGCTGAAAGAGCCGCCCGACGAGTTGGCGATGGGCTGAGGGAGCGCGCCCATGCTTCGAAAAAAAGACACCGATCACATCCTGATGCACATGCTCCGATCTCAAAAGGGCACGAGCGACCTGAACTTCACGCCCGGCAAACCGCTGCAGGTAGAGTCCAGCGGGGCGCTGACCAAGGTAGTCACGAACCCGCCGATCGACATCCTGACGCCTTACCAGACCGAGATGCTGGCCATTTCGGTGCTGGGCATGGACAGGGGCAATTTCGAGGCCCTGGCCCGTGCCGGCTCGGCCGATTGCGCCTACGAGGTCCCCGGCGAATGTCGCTTCCGCGTCAACGTCTTTCAGACGAAGCGGCAGCTCAGCCTGGTCCTGCGCAAGTTGGAGACCAAGATCCTGACCCTCGACGACCTGGGCATCCCCGCCATTTTCAAAGACATGGCCGCGGAGAAAAACGGATTGATCCTCGTGACCGGCGCCACCGGCAGCGGAAAGTCGACCACCCTGGCCGCGGTTCTCAACGAGATGAACGAGACCCGACCGATCCACATTCTCACGATCGAAGACCCCATCGAATACGTGCACCCGCATAAGAAGGCCACCTTCAACCAGCGTGAGCTGGGTACGGATTTCGACACCTTTCATTCCAGCCTGCGCGCCGCCCTGCGCCAGGCCCCCAAGGTCGTCCTGATCGGCGAGATGCGCGATCGCGAAACGGTCGACATCGGCCTGGCCGCGGCCAGTACCGGCCACCTGGTCCTTTCCACACTGCACTCGATCGACTGTGGCCAAACGATCAGCCGCATCGTCGGCATGTTCGACAAGGAAGAGGAGAATACGATTCGCGCCCGCTTGGCCGAGTGCCTGCGCTACGTGGTCAACCAACGCCTACTCCCGAAGAAAGGCGGCGGCCGCGTGGCTTCCCAGGAAATCATGGGCACGACCTTGCGGGTATTGGACCTGGTCGTCAACGGCGAGAGCGAGCAGAAAACCTTCTACGAGGTCATCGGTGCCAGCCGGAACCGCGGATGGCAGACCCACGACCAGGCGATCGCCGACCTGTACGCCGCCGACAAGCTCACCGAGGAAACGGCCCTGGCCTATTGCTCGAACCGACCGGTGCTGGCACGGATGATCGATCGCATGAAACAGGAAAAGGGCATCGAAGACAAAGACGCACTGGTCCTGAACCTGGACACGAGTGCCAAGGAAGTCAGCAACCTGATCAAGAAGGAGTGGCCCGGCTCGGGCAACGATTTCCCGATTCGCGAGGAAATCCCGGGTGCCGGTGTCTGGATCATCTACGAACCACGCATCGACGGCAAATCCGGCCAGGTCACGCTGAGCTTCCCGCTCAAGATCCAAGGCCAGGTCAAAGGCGTGCCGGCCATCAATCCCAAAGGGGAAATCATCATGACCGGCACCACCCAAGGCGGCGAATCCCCGCGCGTGACCTACAAGACGGGCCCCGTGCAAAACGTGATGGTCGCCGACACCCAAATGCCGGACTCGGTTCGCGACATGGTGCGCCCCTTCTTCCCGGATCAATTCGAGATGCCCAACATGAAATTCACCCAACGGAAGGTGGAAGCGCTGCAGCGCATTGCCGAACAAGGCAAGTTCCAACACGTCCATCCGCTCCAGCAAATCGCCGAAAAGGCCGCTGATTCCAAGGAAATCGAGGCCATCGAGGCCACCATCAAAGCGATTAAAGAGAAAAACCAATGAAAGATTTGCAGTCCTTGGTCAAGCATCCCTCGGTTCAGGGTGGCACCGGCCTGCTGCTGGTCACCGGGCAGCCGGTCCTGCTGGTGAACGGCGCCCAGAAAAAACCCTTGGGTCAAGCCCTCGCCAACAACCAGATCATGAACTGGCTCAAAGCCTCCCTGCCGGTCGAAGTCATGGGCCAATTCCAATGGGGCAAGGAAGTCCAGCTCAACCTGGATGTGGACGGCGCCCCATTCCCGATGCACGTCAGTCTGCGACCCGACCGTACCTTCCAAATCCAGATCCAACTGCAGACGACACCCACGGGCGAGGTACCCGCGGCGGCACCGCCAGCCGAACCTGCGGTCGAGGCCCCTCCGGCACCGCCCGAAGCGCCACCGACGACCGAGGAACCCCGACCCGAACTCAGCGCGGACGAGGCCGAACGCCTGGATGAGGAAGTCGAGGCCCTGGCACGAGGCGAGAACCTGAGCCTGATCGTCGCGGCCGAAGCGGGTCAGGTTGCGACCCTACAAAACCTGGCCACGGAGTTGGGTTACGAACCGCGATCGTCCACCATGGCTGCGGCGGTCTTGGAAGTGCTCAAATACACCGCCTACCCGCTGATTCTCCTGGCACCGGGCAACGAGTACCGCACCGATCCGGTGTTCCGCATGCTGGAAACCATGAACATGACCACCCGCCGCAAGCAGTTCGTGGTGCTGATCGCGCCAGGCCTGAAAACCGGCGACGTCATGCTGGCCTTCAGCCTGAGCGTCAACCTGGTGATCGACGAGACGGATCTGACCGAAGCCGGCCAACACATCCTGAAAGGGTTGAAGGCTTGGCAACGCTACGTGGCAAATCTGCACGAAGCATTGGAAAACGAGGGTAAGTTCTAGCAGCGCAACCCCATCGGGCCCGCACCCGGGCAACCACCACAGGGATGAGGAAGGCCACATGTTCGAATCCAGTAAATCGCGCAAGGAATTTCTACAGGCCATCCTGGCCGGGAGAATCAATGCCCAACTGCTGCAGAAAGCGATGGGGTCCTATCAATCCTTCGCCGATGCGGACCTGGCCGACGTCCTACCGCTGGTCACCCATCCCCAGGCGAAAAAGTTTGGTGCGGCGCTGGTCAGCGTCAATCGAGACCCGCAAAAACTGTCCCGGCTGATGGATCTCTTCACGCGTGAACGCCGGCCGGAAGCGGAGAGCGACATCCTCGCGGCGATCGCGGTCTGCAAGGCCGGGGACACCCGATCCCTGGTCGCCAAAATGACGAACGATAAAAACGTGGACGTTCGCAAGAAGGCGTTGAAACTTCTGATCCGCCTGGAAGATTGGGCGCGCCAACGCGACCTGGTGGGCTCGCTCCTGCTCGATCCCAATCCCAGTATCAGCGAGGCCATGATCCGCCAGCTCGTATCGCAAGAAGCGACGGCGCCCTATGCGGCCGCCCTTCGTCAGTTGGCGCTGCACGACCAGGAATCGATTCGGGACGCGAGTCTCAAGGCCCTGATCAAGCACAAGAACCCCAAGAACATCGAAGTCTTCCTCCAAGCACTCGCCCACAGCCAGGGCGAGGTGAAACAGCAACTGGAAGCCGCCATTTCGGGATTCATTTCCGACGACCCTTCGGCGACCGGCCAGCAGATTATCGGTGCCCTGACCGACCCCGACGACAAGGTCGTGGAAACGGCGTTGCGGCTCTATCTGACCCTGCCCAATCAAGCCGAAGCGTTTCGAAATTTGTTGTCGTTCACCGATTCGGTAACGGCCTTCATGCGCGACGAAGTCTTTAAAAGGTTGATCCCACATCAAGACTATATCGTGCCGCTGGTCTTGGACCTGTGCCGACTGGAACAGAACCCGGCGCTCAAGCTGCAAGCATTGAACCTGGCCAAAGTATTGAAAAACAACAAGCTCGCCCCATTGTTCCTGCACGAGTTGAAGAACCCGGACTGGATGGTCCGCTACAGTGCCATGCAGGTGCTGGCGGCGATGCGGTCACCCCAGGCCCTGCCCATCCTGGTGGAGTTCCTCAACGATTCGGATTCCTCGATGGCGGCGATCCAGGCACTCGACCAGTATCGGGACATGCGTCTGGCCAAGCCCTTTTTCCAAAAGCTATCCGCTCCGGATGCCAATGAATCGGAGCAGATCGAACTGCTCAAAGCGCTGCGCAACCTGGGCGATCAGCGCTTCCTCCCCCACCTCGCCAAATTCCTCGAGGGCCCCCTCATGAAGGGCAAAGCCCGCAAATTGTGCGCGGAAGTGATCATCGCGATTTGCGACGAAAAGAACGTTCAAGTTCCCGAGTCCGTGCGGAAGCTGCACGAATCCCTCTCGGAAAAGACGCTGGAAGACCTGCCGGATTTGGGGCTGAAACTTTCCGACGGTTAAGCGGAGAACGCGCCGACACCCCATCTCCGGATCGAAGATCGACCGATCCCGAGCTGTCTCAAAAATGCTCCAGCCCATGGAGATAGAAGAGATACGCACGGCACCAACAGGGAAGCAACCTGTGACAATTTCGCCCGGATGTGTTTATATCTGTGGCAGGGCCCCAACGGCGGCTGCCGCGCCGCTGTCTGAATCCTCACCGCCGATGCCCGTGTCAGGCACTCAGGCGACGATCCCTTCATTTTGATGAGCGCGCCTTCGAACCGAGCCGCCACCCCGTGGATTCAGGGATTACCATCAGACGCCCGCCCAGGAGGACGTGTCCATGCTTACCAGCCAGCCGGTCATCACCCTGACTACCGACTTCGGCGGACGAGACGGATTTGTCGGCGCCATGAAAGGCGTCATCCTTTCGATCAATCCCGACGCCCGAATCGTCGACCTCAGTCACGGGATCCCGCGTCAAGACGTGTTCGCCGGCGCCATGGTCATGCGCAATGCCTGTCCTTACTATCCTCCGGGCACCGTGCACGTGGTGGTGGTAGACCCCGGCGTGGGCAGTGACCGCCGCGCCATCGTGGCCGAAACCACGGATGCCTACTACGTGTTGCCGGACAACGGTTTGATTACGCTCGTCGATCAACTCACACCGGTGCGGGCCGCCTATTCGATCGAGAATATGGGTTTCTGCCTTCCCGAAATCAGCCGCACGTTTCACGGTCGCGATATCTTCGCACCGGTCGCGGCCCACCTCTCGCGTGGTCTGTCCCCCGAACAGGTGGGCCCGCCGCTGGAATCCTTCGCGGAACTGGATCTGCCCACGCCCAGCGTGTCCCACAACCTGGTGCGGGGGTCGATCGTGTATGCGGACGTCTACGGCAACCTGTTCACCAACATCGGACCGGCCCAAATCTCGCCGCATTCGAAAAGTTGGCGACTGGAGCTCAACGGCAAATCGGTGACGGGCTTCTGCGAATACTATTCCTCGGTCAAAGAAAAGTTGCCGCTGATGATTTTCGGCAGCAGCGGGTTCCTGGAAATCGCGGTGAACGGCGGAAACGCCCTGGAATACTTCGGCGCCAACGTCGGCGACACCTTCAGTCTGCAACATATCGACAAATCCTGAACACAGGGCCTCGGGCAATGGGGCTGCGGGAACGCACAGCGGCAGACTTTTTTAGCGCGACGCCAAACACTTGGGCGAGGCGCGCAGGCACCGGGTACAACCCGGCAAGGAAACCACAATTCGGTCACAAAACAAGACCGGCCCGAACCGGTCTATCTGGATTTATATTTGCCCGAAACGACCAAAAAACCGGGGTCGGCGCAAGCGCCAAGCGCTCACATTTTTCTAACATCGGCCAAAATCTCCAGGGATGGCGATCGGGACCCAGGCCAGCAAACTTTGCCATTGGGGAAACTCCAAAGATGCTTCCTGAAGGCCCGATAGGTAAACAGGAAATCGAAGAAATGTGATTTTCCTAACCACACCAAGGGTTTCCCGTGGCCCAAGATCCCCTTGGCAGCTCCGCGAAAATTCGCTATACTGGCTCTCGCTTTTTAGATTTATCTCTAATTCATAGATTGCTATTTTTTCCTAAACATCTTGATTTTAGTATGGTAACCGGATTGCCGAAGACCCGGTAGGGGATAATGGGTCCATGGTGCGAACTTATCTAAAAATATTCGACAAGAGTGAAATTCCTTATGACCAGCCTCTCCTCTGTTTCTACTTTTCTCGACCTGTTGCGTTGGCGCGCACAGGAAAAACCAGACCACGCAACCTACCTCTATCTTGAAGACGGTGAACACCGCGAAGTACCGCTTACCAACCACGAGCTGGACATCAAGGCCCGCGCCATTGCGGCCAAGCTACAATCCCTTGTCAAATCGGGCGACCGCGCGCTGCTGCTGTTTCCCGCCGGACTTTCCTACCTGACGGCCTTTTACGGCTGTATGTACGCCGGGGTGGTGGCCGTTCCCGCCTATCCCCCCAACCGCGCCTCCCTACAAAAGAACCTGCCGCGCCTGATGTCGATCATCGAAGACGCCCAGGCCTCGGTCGTCCTCTGCAACACGGACATCCACGGGATGGCCGCCTCGCTTTTCGAGAACCAATACGGCGGCGGGCCCCACTTCATTCCCACCGACCAGCTTTCCGACGAATGGGCCTACGACTGGACCGAACCCCACGTCAAGGCCGACGATATCGCCTTTCTGCAGTACACCTCCGGCAGCACCGGCCAGCCGAAGGGCGTCATTTTGAACCACCACAACATCCTGGACAATTCCGAACGCATCAGTCGGCGTTTCGGAATCCATGCGAACTCGGTGGTGGTGTCCTGGCTGCCTCCCTACCACGACATGGGCCTGATCGGCGGCCTGTTGCAGCCCCTCTACAGCGGCATCCGCGTGATTCTCATGTCGCCGTTCAGCTTTTTACGCAAACCGATGCGTTGGTTGCGAACCATTTCCCAATACGGCGCCACCTGCAGCGGTGGGCCGAACTTCGCCTATGAGCTGTGCCTGCAGAAAGCCACCGAAAAAGATCTGGCGATGTTGGATCTCTCGAGCTGGGAATCGGCGTTCAACGGCGCGGAGCCGATTTCCTCCCAGACACTGGACCGTTTCGCCGATGCCTTTTCGATTTGCGGCTTCCAACGCGACGCCTTGTACCCGGTCTACGGCATGGCCGAAGCGACCCTGATGGTGACGGGCGGCGATCCGGAGGACAGCCACGCGGCCGTGCCTTTCGACGAGGAAAAGTTGGAAGAGCACCGCGCCATTCGCTGCGATCGGGTGAACGGGCACCGCACCCTGGTGGGCTGCGGTCACGCCCTCGAAGAGCACGTTCTCGAGGTCGTCGACCCCCAAAGCGAGGCCCCCTGCCCCAACGGCAACATCGGCGAGATTTGGGTTTCGGGCCCCAGTATCGCGCAGGGTTATTTCAACCAGGAAGCGCTGACCGAACGGGTCTTCGGCGCGGAACTGGGCGCCTACCCGGGCCGCAAGTTCCTGCGTACCGGCGATCTGGGCTTTCTGTTCGAAGATCAGTTGTACGTGACGGGTCGTCTCAAGGACCTGATCATCATTCGCGGCCGCAACTACTACCCGCACGATTTGGAGCGGACGGTGGAGTACTGTCACCCCGCGATTCGGCCCGGCTGTGCGGCGGCTTTTTCCATCGAGGTCGATCGCGAGGAGCAGTTGGTCCTGGTCCAGGAGATCCAGCGCAAATGCGACCCTGCGGAATTGCCGCGTGTCATCGAACACATTCGCCGCACGATATCGGAACAATTCGAGGTGCGCACCTACGCCATCGCCCTGATTCGCCAGGGCACCATTCCCAAAACATCGAGCGGAAAGATTCGGCGTTCCTTCACGCGCCACCTGTTCCTCGAGGACAAGCTCGAGGTGATCGGCAAGGACGTGCTCCAATCCGACGAGGTGAGCCATGGCTATGCCGAATGCGAAGAACTGGCCGCCAAGCTCCGGGACGAACTCGACCCGATCGTGCGACGAGCGCAGTTGATCCGCATCGTGACGGAGATCCTGCGCGCCCAACCCGGGCTGGGTAAGGCCAAGATCACCCCACATACGAGCCTCAGCACGCTCGGTATCGATTCGGTGATGGCCACGGAAATGGCCAACCAGATCGAGAATTTTTTGAATGTGGATCTTCAGGTCGTGATGCTGTTGGAAGGTCCCAAAGTAGCGGACATCGCGGAGGAAATCCAAAACCTGAAATGGCCGCCCGATGGGGGTATGATGAACGCACATCAGGATGCTCCCGATCGTTATGCGTCGCTGTTCGCCCGCAAGGAACGCGGCACGCGACGTCGTTTGAGACAAAGAGCCCTTTCCTGAGCTCGACCTCGCGGGTCGCCTTCCGAAGCGCGTCCCGCCATTCATTCTCTCCTCAACATTCATCCAATTCCGGAGGCCGGCATGTGGGAAATGAACGGAACCGAAATCGCCGTAATCGGTATGAGCGGAAGATTTCCGGGCGCCGATAGCATCGAATCCTATTGGGAACTGCTTCAAAAGGGCAAGGATGCGTATAAAACGCTGACCCCGGAGGAAGCGGTGCAATTCGGTGCGAGCGAAGAACTCGTCGGGCATCCGAATTTTCAGAGAGTCCAATGCGCCATGGACGGGATCGATCAATTCGACCACGATTTTTTCGGGATCGACAAGCATTTGGCCGCCGCGGCCGATCCCCAACACCGCGTCTTTCTCGAGTGCTGTTGGGACGCCCTCGAAACGGCGGGGTACAACCCGGCCAAGCTGGACCACGTCGCGGGCGTATATGCCGCCGCGGATCAGAGCACCTATTTCATTCACAACGTGCTGCCGCATTTTCACAAGTTGATCGAAAAAACACCGCAAAACGAAATCGAGCTGGCGAACAGCCCGGACTTCGTGGCCACGCGGGTGTCGTACCACCTGAACCTCAAGGGTCCCAGTTACACGGTCAAGTGCGCCTGTAGCTCGGCCATGGTCGCCGTTCACAACGCCTGTCAGGCAATCCTCGAGGGCGAATGCGACATGGCGCTCGCCGGCGGGATCTCGATTCTGGTGAACCATATGGGCGGCTATCTGGCCGACGAAAAAGGGTTTTATTCCAAGGACGGCCGGATCCGTCCTTTCGACCGGGACGCCACCGGGTTTCTCCGCGGATCCGGCGGTGGCGTCGTGGTATTGAAGCGCCTGGAGGACGCCGTCGCGGAGGGCGACAACATTCTGGCCGTCATTCGCGGATCGGCCGTTTGCAACGACGGCGGCGACAAGGCCAAGTTCATCATGCCCTCGGTCACGGGTATCGCGGAATCGGTGGTCGAAGCGCTGGCGGTCAGTGGAATCCACGCTTCCTCCCTGCGTTACGTGGAAGCTCAGGGACTGGGCCAACCGGTCAGCGACCCGATCGAGATTCGCGCGCTGCACAACGCCTTTCGCGCCGACGGCGCGCTGGAGAACGGTTTCTGCCTGATCGGTTCGGCCAAGGGGAACATCGGACACCTCTCCGAGGCGTCGGGCATCGCCAGCCTGATCAAGGCGGTCATGGCGGTGCAACGGGCGGAGATCCCCGGCATCGCCAACCTCAACCATCTCAATCCCAACATCGATTTCGAAAATACGCCGTTCACCCCCGTACGGGAAACGGTGTCCTGGCCGGAGTGCGAAGGCCCACGCCGCGCGGGCGTCATCAACTACGGCCTCGGCGGAACCAACGTCTTCATGATTCTGGAACAGGCACCGCCCAAGGAACGCAACTTCACCCACGATCAGGCCTACTTTTTCCCGCTCTCGGCCCGTTCGCCGGAAGCGCTGGCCTGCATTCGTCGGGATCTGGCGACCCACCTCGAGCGTCACCCGGAACTCCATCCGGCGGACGTGGCTTTCACCCTTCAGGCCGGACGCGCCAAATTCGATCACCGGCTGGGCCTGGTCGCCGGCAATATGCGCGACCTGATTCAAGCGCTGAGAAACGACGACGCCCCCCTGATCTGGCGCGGCCATTCGACGGTGGACGAGATCTGCGACCCGGTCTTTTTCTACGGCACCGTCGAAGACGAACCCCTGCGGGCGGGACTCGAGTTGATCCAACAACAGTCGATCTGCCAAACCATTTTCGAGAAAGTTTGGACGCGGGCCCGACTGGAATGGGACGGCTCCGGTGAAGCCTTTCTCGACCACGTTCACCGCAACGGCTTCGCAGGCCTCTCGACCTATCTCAAAAGCGCGGTCTACCTGCTGTGCTGCTACGTGATCACCGAATGGTGGCGATATCGCGGCATCACCCCGCGCGCCGTGGCCGGCCTGGGCGTAGGTGATCTGGTGGCCGGCGCGGTATCCGGGGCGGCCTCCCTCGAGCAGACCTTGGCCATCTTGAAGGAATGCCACAAAAACATCTCGGCCGCGGACAAATTGGAGAACATTCCCAACCTGCCCACCTTTCACGTCTCCGAAATCACCTGGTACTCGGGACTAATGGGCGAGGAAGTGGCCTACAAAAGCGTGGAAGTTCGGGACTACATGGAGCGCTTCATCATCGGTAGCTGGCAGTTGGACGCGATGATGAGCCACATCGAGCAGACGGGTTTTCTGCGGGTCTTCGACATCACCGGCGCTTCCGAGTTGGATCGCTCGATCTGCACTTCGGCTTCCGCCGTGGCACCTCGGAAACAGGCGCCCTTCAGCGATATCCATCTGATCACGCAAATCGCGGAATGCTGGCTTTCGGGAATCGATATTCATTGGTCCCAGTACTATGGCAAATCCCATCCGAATCGGGTCATGTTGCCCTCCTATCCGTTCGAGCGCCAACGCTGCTGGGTCGATCGGGCCTGATCGATCGTTGTGATCGGCATTTCGAAGCGGAGGCGACTCGGGATGTCTGCCAGAAAGAGGGTTCGAATTTTCATCGAGCCAGGACCTGGGCCTGAGCGGATGACAAAGCCCGCGGTTTGCGTTATTCTGAATTCATCCCAAAGATATCGCTCCTACCTCATCTCAGGCCGATATTTTCCCATGTCAACCCGCCTTCGCCATCTCGATCCATACCACCCGCCAGGTTCGGTTTTCGGGATCGAATCGCGAGGGCCGACGTTCACGTCTTGGCATGCCATGCACGAAACCCCTCGAAACCCTCGCCACCTCCTGATGGCACCGCCATTTCAGCACTGAGTTTCCACGAACCAAACCGGAAGAATGGCATTCTAGCCGGAGTGCATTCATGAAAATACTCATCGTCGACGACAGCCGCGTCTGCCGCAGAATGTACCGCAAAGAGCTGGAAAAAGGCGGGTACGAGACGATTGAGGCTTCCGACGGCATCGAGGCGCTGGAGGTCGTTCACCGGAATGAAATCCATCTGGTGGTATTGGACGTGGAAATGCCCAACATGGACGGGGTGGAGGCCTGTGAACACCTGCGTTCGGAAGAATTCACCACGCGTTTCAGGGGCGACGAGCAGGCGTTCGGTCAGGTGCTTCCCATCATCTTCGTGACGTCCAACCCTACCTTCGAAGGTCGAATCCAGAGCTTCAACAAGGGCGCCACCGATTTCATTCTCAAGGGGTTTCGCCCGGGAAGGCTGCTCGAAACGGTCAACCGCATCCTCAAGCCGCGAAGCGCCTTGGAAGGTTTGACCGCACTGGTCGCCGACGACAGCAAGTTCGTTCGCCGCATGCTGATCAAGTACATGCGCGAAGAGAAGATCAATATCATCGAAGCCGAAAACGGGAATCAGGCATTCGACATCATCTGCGAGCGTCAGAAAGAAATCGACGTGGTGATCACCGACCTGGAAATGCCGGGCATGAACGGAGACCTGCTGTGCCGCAAGATTCGCCGCGAGTTGGGACTCAAGGCGATACCGGTCGTCATTCTGACCGCACGTACCGAACAGCACCTGCTGCTGGGCCTGTTCAATGCCGGCGCGACCGACTACCTGGTCAAACCCTTTCAAAAGGAAGAGCTTCTGGCGAGGCTGAAGGTCTCGGTGGAAGTCATTCACGACCTGGAACGGCGCATCGCGGCACAGAACCGCGCGATGGACCGCCAACAGGAGCGCTTGGCCAAAGAGCACGCCCGCGCCACCAACCAAGCCCAAGTCGCCACCGCCGTGCTCCACAACATCGCCAACGTGCTGAACAGCGTGAGTGTGTCCTGTAGCGTCGTCCATCGCCGCATTCACGACTCGAAAGTCAAGCAGATGCTGCTGGCTCACGGGCTGATCGAAGACCACCTGGATAACCTGGACAACTACCTCACCCGCGACGAAAAGGGCAAGTTGTTGCCCGAGTACCTGATCGCACTGGGCAAACGCATCGAGTCGGAGCAGATCACCATCGCGCACGAGCTCAAAGACCTCGGCGCCAAGATCCAACTCATGAAGCAGGCCATCGAATCGCAGCAACACTACGCCAAGGGCAACGAAATCCACGAGCCGGTGTCCCCCGACGCGGTGTTGGAAGAAGCTCTGCTGGTTCAATCCAATTTGATCGAAACCCACCAAATACAGATCCAATCGGATTTGAACGCGCCGAACCAACTGGCGTTGCCCAAGGCGAAATTGGTTCACGTCTTCATCAATCTCATCAAGAACGGCATCGAGGCGATGCGCGCGGCCGAAACGCGGGTCCTCAGCCTGGAATCACGGGAAGCCCAAGGCGCCATTTCGGTTCACATTTCCGACACGGGCATCGGTATCGAGCCGGAACACCGCAAAAAGCTGTTCACCCACGGCTTTACCACCAAGAAGGACGGTCACGGCTTCGGCCTCGCCTATTGCGCCAAGGCGATCGAGGAAATGGGCGGCACGCTGGAAGTTCACAGCGAAGGTTCCGGCAAGGGCACGCGTTTCAGCATTCATTTCAGTCCGGCGTCGAACTGATCCCACTCCAGACGGATTTCCCCACCAATGTCTCGTGGTGCCGGCGTCAAATCGCGGCAGCACATTGCCTGGGCGCCCAAAATAAAAAAGGCCCGTTCCGAAGAACGAGCCCTTTTGAATTCGAGAAACCAACCCGGGTTACAGAGCGGCCTTCTGGCCGGAGATCTTCTCCTGGCTGGACTTGATGAGGCTGTCGAGCGAAAACTCGTCGGCAGCTTCTTCGGCTTTGTCCTTGATGGTTTCGTCGGGATCGAGCTCCACGTCGCGGTAGTAGGTCATACCGGTACCGGCCGGGATCAGCTTACCCATGATGACGTTCTCTTTCAGGCCGCGCAGGGTGTCCACCTTGCCCTCGATGGCCGCCTCGGTCAAGACGCGGGTCGTCTCCTGGAAGGAGGCCGCGGAAATGAAGGAGTCGGTCGACAGCGAGGCCTTGGTGATCCCCACCAACAGCGGGTGACCCTTGGCGGGCTGACCACCCTCGGCGATGACGCGCTCGTTCTCGCGCTGGAAGCGGAACTTGTCGACGCGTTCGCCGACGATGAAGATGGTGTCGCCGACGTCGTCGACTTCCATCCAACGCATCATCTGACGAATGATGATTTCGATGTGCTTGTCGTTGATGTCGACACCCTGCAGGCGGTAAACCTCCTGGATTTCGTCCACGAGGAACTTCTGCAGTTCCTTTTCACCGAGAACGTTGAGGATGTCGTGCGGGCTGCGCGCGCCGTCGATCAACTGCTCACCGGCGCGAATGAACTCGCCTTCCTTGAAGTGGATGTACTTACCCTTGGGCACGGAGTACTCGCGTTTCACGCCGTACTCGTTCTCCACCACGATCTTCTGCTGGCCACGGCTGATGTTGCCGTAGGCGACGGTACCGTCGATCTCGGAGATGACCGCCGGTTCCTTGGGCTTGCGGCCTTCGAACAGTTCGACGATCCGCGGCAGGCCCCCGGTGATGTCCATCTGACGGGTGGTGTCCTTGGCGATCTTGGCGATGACGTCGCCCGCGTGGACGTCGCTCTCGCGCTGGATCATGATCAACGAGTCGTTCGGCAGCGGGTAGCGACCGATGGTCTTGCCGTCGGCATCCTTGACCAGGATGGTGGGATTCATTTTCTCGTCGGTGGAGGAAATGATCTTCATGCGCGAGAAAGAGGTCGCTTCGTCCACTTCCTCGACCATGGTGACCCCGGGGATGATGTCCTTGAAGTCGATGACACCGGAAACCTCGGAGACGACAACGAAGGAGTAGGGATCCCATTCGACCAGGGTGGTGTTGGGTTCGATGGTCTGGTTCTCGTGAACCTTCAGCTTGGCACCGATGACGGTGGCGTAGTGCTCTTCGCGGCCCTCTTCGTCGATGACCACGACCGAACCGTTACGCGACAAGCAGACCTCGTCGCCTTCCTTGTTGACGACGGTCTTCATGTTCTGGAACACGATCTTACCGCCGCGACGGCTGATGTGGGTCGACTGCTCGTCGACCGCGGAGGCGGTACCGCCGATGTGGAAGGTACGCATGGTGAGCTGGGTGCCCGGTTCACCGATGGACTGTGCCGCGATGACGCCGACGGCCTCGCCGATTTCGACCAGGTTGCCGGTGGCCAGGTTTTTCCCGTAACAGAGACGGCAGACGCCGTACTCGGATTCGCAAGTCAACACCGAACGGATGGTGACTTCCTGGATACCGGCGTACTCGATGTTCTGGGCGATGCGCGCGGAGATCAACTCGTTGGCTTCCACAAGGATGGCATTGGTGTGCGGGTGGTAGACATCGTCCAGGGCGACGCGGCCGATGATGCGATCGCGCAGGCTCTCGATGACCTCGCCCTGCTCGATGATGGCGTGGGCCGTGATGCCGTCCAGGGTACCGCAGTCTTCCTCGGTGATGATCACGTCCTGAGCGACGTCCACCAGACGGCGGGTCAGGTAACCCGAGTCGGCGGTCTTCAGGGCGGTATCGGCCAGACCTTTCCGCGCACCGTGGGTCGAGATGAAGTACTGCAGTACGGTCAGACCCTCTTTGAAGTTGGCGGTGATCGGCGTCTCGATGATTTCACCGGAAGGTTTGGCCATCAGGCCGCGCATCCCGGCCAACTGGCGGATCTGCTGTTTCGAACCACGGGCGCCGGAGTCGGCCATGATGAAGATCGGGTTCAGGTGGATGTTGCTCTGGTTGACGTTCTCCATGTACTGGAACATGTCGTGAGCGATGTCCTCGGTCACTTCGGACCAGACCTGAACGACCTTGTTGTAGCGTTCGGCGTTGGTCAACAGACCGTCCTTGTACTGGTGTTCCACGTCGATGACCTTGTCCTTGGCCTCGTCGAGCAGGGATTCCTTGGAGGGCGGAATCACCATGTCGTCGATACCGAAGGAGATACCGGCGAAGGTGGCGTACTGGAAGCCGAGCGTCTTGAGGATGTCCAGGCAGAGAACGGTGCGTTCGCGACCGAACTCGTTGTTCCAGTAGTACACCAGGCTGGTCAGGCCGCCCTTCTTGAACAGCCCGTTGATGTACGGCATGTCGTCGGGGAAGGCCATGTTGAAGATGACGCGACCGACGGTGGTGTGCACCAGCACGTCCTTGACTTCCTTCTCCAGGCCGGCGTGAACCGACTGTTTCTGCGCGGCGACTTCGAGATCGATCAACTTGCCGCTGTAGCGCAGGAAGATACGCGAATGGGTTTCCACCAATCCGGCATCGCGAGCGGCGAGCACGTCCTCGGAGCGGGCGAAGACCATGCCTTCGCCTTTGAGGCCTTCGCGGGAAAGCGTCAGGAAGTAGGAACCGAGCACGATGTCCTGGGTGGGAACCGTGATCGGGTGACCGTGAGCCGGCGACAGGATGTTGCGCGAGGACAACATCAGGGTTTCGGCCTCGATCACCGAGGTGGGGCTCAACGGCACGTGAACGGCCATCTGGTCACCGTCGAAGTCGGCGTTGAAGGCGGTACATACCAGCGGGTGCAGGCGAATCGCCTTGCCTTCGACCAAGACCGGGTAGAAGGCCTGAATGCCCAGGCGGTGAAGCGTCGGGGCACGGTTCAGCAAGACCGGGTGGGTCTTCACGGCCTCTTCCAAGACCTCCCAGACCACCGGGTGACGGGCTTCCACCAGTTCCTTGGCGGTTTTGACGGTGGAGGCGTGGTTGTACTTCTCCAGCAGGTTGTAGATGAACGGCTTGAACAGCTCGAGCGCCATGTCCTTGGGTAGACCGCACTGGTCGAGGTTCAGTTCGGGACCGACCACGATGACGGTACGGCCGGAATAGTCGACGCGCTTACCGAGCAGGTTTTGACGGAATCGACCCTGCTTGCCCTTCAAGGTGTCGCTCAACGACTTCAACGGACGGTTGTTGCCGCCCTTGAGCACGCGACCGCGGCGACCGTTGTCGAACAGGGCGTCGACCGCTTCCTGAAGCATCCGCTTCTCGTTGCGGATGATGACGTCCGGAGCCCGCAGTTCCAACAGCTTCTTGAGGCGGTTGTTGCGGTTGATCACGCGGCGATAGAGATCGTTGAGGTCGGAGGTCGCGAACCGGCCGCCATCCAGGGGTACCAGGGGGCGCAGTTCGGGCGGAATGACCGGAATGACGTCCAGAATCATCCACTCGGGATGGTTGCCGGATTTCAGGAAGGCCTCGACGACCTTCAGACGCTTGGCCAGCTTGGTCCGCTTCTGGGCGGACGTCTCGTGGCGCATGTTGTAGCGCAGCTCGGTGGCCAGATCCTTGAGATCCAGGTTCTTGAGCAGTTCCTTGATGGCCTCGGCACCCATCTTCGCGGTGAAAACCGGGCCGTACTCTTCGCGCAATTGGCGGAACTTCTCTTCGGTGAGCAGTTCCTTGGGCTGGATCGTGGAAATACCGCCGGGATCGATGACCGCATAGGCCTCGAAGTAGAGCACCCGTTCCAAGTCCTTGAGCGACATGTCGAGCAGATAACCGATGCGGCTAGGCAGGCCCTTGAAGAACCAGACGTGGGAAACCGGAGCGGCCAGTTCGATGTGACCCATCCGCTCGCGGCGTACCTTGGACAACGTGACTTCGACACCACACTTGTCACAGATGATGTTGCGGTACTTCATTCGCTTGTACTTGCCGCACAAGCATTCCCAGTCGACCACGGGGCCGAAGATCCGAGCGCAAAAGAGGCCGTCTTTCTCGGGCTTGAAGGTACGGTAGTTTATCGTCTCCGGCTTGGTAACCTCGCCGAAGGACCAGGATCGAATCGTTTCCGGAGAAGCGAGACTGATTCGAATGGCTTCAAATTCGTTAATCGCCGGCTGGCGATTATAAAACCCATGACGTTGCATATTGAGCTTCCTCCTCTACTTCTCGGACCACTTACTCTTCGCTACTTTCGCCCGGTTCCACAATCCACTTCTCGAACTCGCCTTCCTTGAACAATTGAACGTCCAACGCGAGGCTCTGAAGCTCCTTCACGAGAACGTTGAACGATTCCGGAATGCCGGGTTCGCAAGCGGGATCGCCTTTCACGATCGCCTCGTAGATGCGGGTCCGACCTTGGACGTCGTCCGACTTGACCGTGAGCAGTTCCTGAAGGATGTGCGCGGCACCGTAGGCCTCCAACGCCCAAACCTCCATCTCACCGAATCGCTGGCCGCCGAACTGGGCTTTACCGCCCAAGGGCTGCTGCGTGATCAGCGAGTAGGGACCAATGGATCGCGAGTGGATCTTGTTATCGACAAGGTGGTGAAGCTTAAGTATGTAGATTACACCAACCGTTACCGGTTGTTCAAAGGGTTCACCGGTTCGGCCGTCGTAAAGTACGGTTTTCCCGGACACGGGGAAGTCGGCGTCGCCGAGCAACTGCTTGATGTCCAATTCGCGGGCACCGTCGAAGACCGGTGTGGCGAAGTGGCGGCCCAGGCGTTTGCCGGCCATGCCGAGGTGGGTCTCGAGAATCTGACCGACGTTCATACGCGAGGGAACACCCAGCGGGTTGAGCACCACGTCGACCGGCGTACCATCGGGCATGTACGGCATATCCTCTTCGGGCAGGATCAGGGAGACGACACCCTTGTTACCGTGACGACCGGCCATCTTGTCGCCGACCTGCAGCTTGCGCTTCACGGCGACGAACACCTTGACCAGTTTGATGACGCCGGGCGGCAGTTCGTCACCCCGCTTCAGCTTCTCGACTTCTTCCTCGAATACTTGACGGGCGACTTCGATCTGCTGGTTGGTTTTGGAGGAAATGTTGGCGATCTCCAACTGGACGTTGGGATCGGTCACATCGATGCGTTTGAGATCCGAGAGCTTGAGACCTTCGAGTTGTGCGGGATCGATGGTTTCGCCGGCCTTGACGACCACTTCGCCCGTCAGCGGATTCAACACGTCGTCGAGGACCTCTTTGTCCTTGAGCAGACGACGGATGTTCTTGACCGCCTGGTTCTGGATGATCTGTTCCTGATCTTCGAGGTTCTGCTTCAGTTTCAGGGTCTGTTCTTCCTCGATCTGAAGCGAACGGGAATCTTTCTCGACGCCTTTGCGCGAGAAGATCTTGACGTCGACCACGGTGCCGCGGATACCCGGTGGTGCGTAGAGCGAGGCGTCGCGCACGTCGCCGGCCTTCTCGCCGAAGATGGCGCGCAGCAGCTTCTCTTCCGGCGTGAGCTGGGTTTCGCCCTTGGGGGTGACCTTACCCACCAGAATGCTGCCTGGCTTGATGGAGGCACCGATGCGGATGATGCCCGAGTCGTCGAGATCCTTGAGGAACTCTTCACTGAGGTTGGGGATGTCGCGCGTGATTTCCTCGGGACCGAGTTTGGTGTCGCGCGCTTCGATTTCGAATTCCTCGATGTGGATCGAGGTGTAGACATCTTCCTTGACCACGCGTTCGGAGATCAGGATCGCGTCCTCGAAGTTGTAGCCGCGCCAGGGCATGAAGGCGACGACGACGTTCTTGCCCAGAGCCAGCTCGCCGCACTCGGTGCAGGCCCCGTCGGCGATCACCTGGTTCTTGCGAACGTACTGGCCTTTCTTGACCAACGGCTTCTGGTTGAAGCAGGTGTTCTGGTTGCTGCGCTTGAACTTGGAGAGATAGTAGACGTCCACACCGAAATCGGGGATTTCACCCACGTCGTCGCGGGCGCCTTCCAGGCGAATGACGATGTGTTCGGCGTCCACGGTCTCGACCCATCCGTTGTTGCGGCAGACCAGGGTCGCACCGGAATCGCGGGCCGCGATGTATTCCATGCCGGTACCCACCAGCGGCGCCTCGGTCTTCAACAGCGGCACGGCCTGACGCTGCATGTTGGATCCCATCAGGGCGCGGTTGGCGTCATCGTTCTCAAGGAACGGAATCAGCGAAGCGGCGACCGAGACGACCTGTTTCGGCGAAACGTCGATGTAGTTGATGGTTTCGCGCGGGAACAACTTGAATTCACCGCCGCAGCGGGAGTTGACCTGTTCCTGCGAAAGGCAATCGTCGTCGTCGAGCGGCGCGTTGGCCTGGGCGATGACGTACTTGTCTTCTTCCCATGCACTGAGGTAATGGGCGAAGGGATCGAAGGAAACGGGCTCCTTGCCGTCGCCGGTCAATTGCTTGTTGAGCTCGTCCATTTGATCGGCGGTGATCACGTCGCCCTTCTTGTGACCGCTGTCGCCGGGGTTGATCACGCGAACTTCGCGAATCACGCGACCGTTTTCGACGCGGTAGTAGGGCGATTCGATGAAGCCGAATTCGTTGATGCGGGCGTAGCAGCTCAACGACGAGATCAAACCGATGTTCGGACCTTCCGGCGTCTCGATCGGACAGATACGACCGTAGTGCGAGGTGTGAACGTCGCGCACCTCGAAACCGGCACGCTCGCGGCTCAGGCCACCGGGGCCCAGTGCCGAGAGACGGCGCTTGTGGGTGATCTCCGAAAGCGGGTTGGTCTGGTCCATGAACTGGGAGAGCTGGCTGGAACCGAAGAATTCCTTGATGCTCGCCATGACCGGCTTGGCGTTGATCAGCTCGTGCGGCATGATCGTGTTCAGGTCGTTGTAGAGGCTCATCTTCTCTTTGATGGCCCGCTGCATGCGCACCAGACCGACGCGAAGCTGGTTCTCGAGCAGCTCACCGACCGAGCGCACGCGGCGGTTGCCCAGGTGGTCGATGTCGTCGACCTTGCCGATGTTGCGATGCAATTTGAGCAGGTACTCGATCGTGGCGTAGAAATCCTCGGGGGTCAGGACCCGTTGGTCGAGGTTCTCTTCCAGGTTGAGCTTGGTGCAGAATTTCAAGCGGCCCACGCGCGAGAAGTCGTAACGCTGGGGATCGAAGAACATCTGCATGAAGAGCTTGCGCGAGCTTTCCACCGTGGGCGGATCGCCGGGACGCATCTTGCGGTAGATCTCCACCAGCGCTTCCTCGGGAGAGCGAACCTGATCGCCCATGAGGGTGTTGGAGACCAGGTCGCCGGCCGGATCGGTTTCAGGGAAGAACACGTCCGCCTGGTCGACGCCGCTTTCGAAAATCGCGTTCAGCAGGTCTTCGTCGATGGTGGTGTTGGCTTCGGCGATGATCTCACCGGTTTCTTCGTTGACCAGATCGGCCAGCAACGTGATCTTGGGAAGGGTCTCGGGCTGGACCGCGTACCACTCGACGCCGGCCTTGCGCAGGGCGCGTTGGGCGGCGCGGGAAACCTTGCGACCCCCGGTGGCGATCGCCTCGTCCTTCTCCGACATCACGTCGTCGAGGAATTTGGTGCCCAGAGCCGGCTCGTAGAGACCCAACTGGATCTTGCCGTTTTGGAAACGGATCTTGTAGGGCTCCTGGAATTTACGCAAAATGCTTTCGTTGCTGTGGATGTTGCCGTCGAGGCAACCCAGGGCACGGATGAAGCCGGTGCCGGGGAATTTGCGCTTGCGGTCGATGCGAACGTAGAGCAGGCCCTTGGTATCGGTTTCGAACTCGATCCAGGAGCCGCGGTAGGGAATGATCTGTGCGTGAAAGGTCCCCTGATCGTCGCCCTCGGAGAAAAAGACGCCGGGCGAGCGGTGCATCTGCGACACGATGACGCGCTCGGTACCGTTGATGATGAAGGTACCTTGCTCGGTCATCAGCGGGATGTCGCCGAAATAGACTTCCTGTTCCTTGATGTCCCTGGGAAGCGGTTGGGCATCGTTGGCGTTCTCTTCTTTGTCCCAGACTACGAGGCGAACGGTGACTTTCAGGGGCGCGTCGTAGGTGAGGCCGCGCTCCTTACATTCGTCCACCGAATATTTGACTTTCAATTTGACACTGGTGCCGCAAACATCACAAATCGCCTTTTGGTTCTCATTCGTCGCGCCGCAGGAATCACAAGTCAACCAGTGACCGGAGTACTGGTCGGAAATAATCATGTGCGAGCAGTTATTACATTGAGTGCGATTGTGGTGAATCCCCTGCAACTTACCACAACGGCACTCCCAGTTCCCTATGGTGTAATCCACGAACTCGAGGGAGCAGGTGTCTTTGAAATCGGAGATGGGAAACAGGGATTCAAACACCGCTTTGAGCCCCATGTCCGATCGCTCATTGGGCAATTTGTCCATTTGGAGAAAATAGTCGTAGGAAGCCCATTGAATATTGATCAAGTTCGGAACGGGAATTGAAGTCTCAATTTTGGCAAAGTCAGTGCGTTGGCGATACGTGAGTTCGGAATTGCCCATAATGCGACGCTCCTTCTTGTTGGATGTTCCGGACAACCCTGTCCCTAGACACAAAAAGACCGGACCACGATTTGCGGCCGGCTCCTTCGAAAACTTCGGGAATTAGTTGTTGGGGATGTTCGGTTGCGTTCCCACACGGAGAAATTGGTATACCTTGCAAAACGGCACCCCGTGAGGGGTGCCGGTAGATGTTCATTAGGCGAGTTTGACGGTAGCGCCGGCGTCTTCCAGCTTCTTTTTGATTTCTTCGGCCTCTTCTTTGGGAGCACCCTCTTTGACTTTTCCGGGAGCGCCATCGACGAGAGCCTTGGCTTCTTTCAGGCCGAGACCGGTAGCGGCACGAACGACCTTGATAACTTCGATTTTCTTAGCACCGACGGATTCGAGAACCACGTCAAATTCGGTTTTCTCTTCTTCAGCGGCGGCAGGTGCACCAGGAGCACCAGCGGCGGGAGCGGCAACGGCGGCGGCCGCAGCCGATACGCCGAACTCTTCTTCGAGAGCTTTTACCAATTCGGCCAGATCCAAGACGGTCATCGACTTGATGGATTCGATGAGTTCTTCTTTAGTAATCGTCGCCATGATCAAATCTCCTTAACTCTACTTATCCTTCTTGTTCTTTTTTCTGTTTAATCTGATCAAGTACCACGACAAAGTTACGCGATACTCCGGAAAGTGCCGTAACCAGACCTTGGATCGGGTAGTTCATCATGTACATCAACTTGGATACCAACACCTCTTTCGGAGGCAGTTCGGCGAGGGCTTTCAGCCCGTTGATGTCAATGGCTTTGCCTTCCACGACGCCCGCCTTGAATTCGAAGGCGTCGTTGTCCTTGGCAAAGTCGCTCACCACTTTGGCCAGGCCCACGATGTCTTCCTCGTGGTATGCCAGAGCGGTGTTACCCACCAGCTTGTCGTTGACTTGAGAAAAGTCGCTATCGGCAAAAGCCAGCTTCAGCAGAGTGTTCTTGACGACGACGTATTTGGCGCCGGACTCACGAACCTTGCGACGAAGCTGAGTGTCCTTTTCTACGCTCAGTCCCTTGAAGTTGCAGAGTAGTACACTGTTGACGCCCTGCAGGTCTTCGCGCAACTGCTGCACGATTTCGCGCTTGCTTTGCTTATCCATCTACGCCTCCCCTATGCCGACACAGAGTTGGTATCGATAGAAATACCGGGACTCATGGTTGCGGTAACGTGGACACTTTTCAGGTATTTCCCTTTTGCGGCCGCCGGCTTCGCTTTGACAACGTTGTTGGCCAGGGCCTGGGCGTTCTCAAAGAGCTTGGCAAGGTCGAAAGACTTCTTGCCGATGGGCGCATGAACAATACCGGTTTTGTCGACTTTATAGGCAACCTTACCAGCCTTGATGTCTTTCACCGCAGTCGCTACATCCATGGTCACGGTGCCGGTTTTGGGGTTGGGCATCAGTCCGCGGGGACCGAGCACCTTACCCAGACGACCGACCACCCGCATCATGGCAGGTGTGGCGATTACCGCGTCGAACTCCAAGAATCCATCGAGGATCTTCTGTACGATTTCGTCACCGGCCACCATGTCGGCACCGGCTTCCTCGGCCTGTTTTTGACGCTCCCCGTCGGCGATCACGAGAACCCGCTTGGTTTTACCGGTTCCGTGTGGCAACATAACGGTGCCGCGAACCATCTGGTCCGCGCGACGAGGATCGACACCCAAGCGAAAGGCCATTTCGACGGTTTCGTCGAACTTGGCACCTTCAACAGACTTGAGCAGTTCCAAGGCTTCGCGTAAATCGTACTCTTTGGAATCGATACGGGAGGCGGCGGCACGGTACTTTTTGCCTCTTTTGGCCATACATCCTCCTGTGTTTTACGCTCCCACCTAAACTTGATAAGGCGCGGGGTGGTCGCCGCGCCGTTTGGATCCAATCGGTTGTGGGGGTTGGCTCAGCCAACCAGCTCGGTTTCGACGCCCATCGCTCGAGCCGAACCGCGCACCATGCGCTTGGCGGACTCGATGTCGGTCGTGTTGAGATCCGGCATCTTGGTCTTGGCGATTTCCTCGACCTGGGCTTCGGAAAGCTTCCCGACCTTGTTGCGGTTGGGTTCGGCGCTGCCTTTTTCGAGGCCGAGCGTCTTTTTGATCAGGACGGCGACGGGCGGCGTCTTCACTTCGAAAGAGAAGGAACGATCCGCGTAAACCGTGATCACGACCGGTACGATCAGACCGGGATTCTGAGCCGTCTTGGCGTTGAAGGCCTTGACGAACTCCATGATGTTCACGCCGTGCTGACCGAGCGCGGGACCGACCGGCGGTGCGGGGGTAGCCTGCGCTCCGGGAAGCTGGAGCTTGATAAAACCAGAGATTTTCTTTGCCATTTTGGAGTCACCCTTATCTGTTTTTCACTGAAAAGCGTTTTAGATTTTCTCGACTTCGTGAAAGCTCAATTCAACGGGAGTGGATCGCCCAAAGATGGTGACTTTAACTTTCAGAGTGCCTTTGTCTTCGTTCACTTCATCCACGGAGCCGATGAAATTGGCGAAGGGACCGTCGATGATCTTGATCTTTTCGCCGGCCTCGAACAGGAACTTCGGCTTGGGCTTTTCCTGAGCCATATGAACTTGGTTGAGGATTTGATTGATCTCATCCTCGGAAAGCGGAGCCGGGTTTCGACCGCCGACAAATCCAGTCACCCGTGGCGTACTTTTGACAACGTGCCACCCTTCGTCGGTCAAGTTCATGCGGATATAAATGTATCCGGGGAAGAGCTTTTTCGTTGTGATGACCCGCTTACCGTTCTTCATCTCCATGACGTTCTCGGTGGGGATCAGAACTTCGCCCAACAAGTCGCCCTTGCCCAGCGCGGTGAACCGCTGCTCGATGCTTTCTTTGACTTTGTTCTCGTAGCCCGAATACGTATGGACGATGTACCAACGCATTTCATCTTGTTCGGAACTATCTTTTTTTTCCTCGTCCATCAATTCAAACCTTTTTTTGGACTTCCGCCAGGGGGAAGCATAGGGGCTCAATAAAACAATTTGTTAAAAATCCAAGAAATGCCGATATCCACAAACCAAAGGTAAATTGCGAAGACGGCCGTACACCCCATGACAATGGCCGTTGTCTCAATCACTTTCGGCTTATCCGGCCAATGGACCTTCTTCAGTTCCTTCTTGGCATCTTGATAATATTCAGAAAAGTTGGACATGACCGGCTCCATCTACATAAAAAAGAGAGTGGCAGGGGCAGCAGGACTTGAACCCGCGACCTACGGTTTTGGAGACCGTTGCTCTACCAACTGAGCTATACCCCTACAGACACAAAGAGACCCTTGTACGCGCCTGGGCGCATACAAGGGGATTCTTTTGAGTTAACGGTTACTCGATGATCTTGGCGATGGTGCCGGCACCGATGGTTTTACCACCTTCGCGGATGGCGAAACGCAGGCCCGGATCCATGGCGATCGGAGTGATCAGCTCGCCGACCAGGTTCAGGTTGTCGCCAGGCATGACCATTTCCGTACCTTCGGGCAGGTGAACCACACCGGTCACGTCGGTGGTACGGAAGTAGAACTGCGGGCGATAGCCTTTGAAGAACGGCGTGTGGCGGCCACCTTCATCCTTGGTGAGGATGTAGACTTCGGCCTCGAATTTGGTGTGTGGCGTGATGGAGCCGGGCTTGGACATGACCTGACCGCGCTCGACTTCCTTCTTGTCCAGACCGCGGATCAACAGACCGACGTTGTCGCCGGCTTCACCTTGATCCAACAGCTTGCGGAACATTTCGACACCGGTCACGACTTTTTTCTGAGTTTCGCGGATGCCGACGATTTCGACTTCTTCACCGACCTTGACGATACCGGTCTCGATACGACCGGTTACAACGGTACCGCGGCCGGAGATGGAGAAGATGTCTTCGATGGGCATCAGGAAGGGCTTGTCCAGAGCGCGCTCGGGGGTCGGGATGTATTCGTCGACCGCAGCCATCAACTCGAGGATCTTGCCGCGATGGTCGGCGTCGCCTTCGAGTGCTTTAAGCGCGGAGCCCATAACGATGGGAATGTCGTCGCCGGGGAATTCGAAGTTGGAAAGCAAGTCGCGGATCTCGAGTTCGACGAGTTCCAAGAGCTCTTCGTCGTCAACCTGGTCGGTTTTGTTCATGAACACAACAATAGAAGGAACCTGAACCTGGCGAGCGAGCAGGATGTGCTCGCGAGTCTGAGGCATAGGACCATCGGCTGCGGACACAACCAGAATCGCGCCGTCCATCTGAGCGGCACCGGTGATCATGTTCTTGACGTAGTCAGCGTGACCCGGGCAATCTACGTGTGCGTAGTGGCGATTGTCAGTTTCGTACTCAACGTGAGCGGTGTTAATCGTGATACCGCGCTCGCGCTCTTCGGGCGCGTTGTCAATCTGGTCGTACGCACGCTTTTCTGCAAAACCTTTATCCGCCAAAGTGTCGGTAATTGCAGCGGTCAAAGTGGTCTTACCATGGTCAACGTGACCGATGGTGCCAATGTTCACGTGCGGCTTGCTACGTTCAAATTTTTCCTTTGCCATGGTGCCGATCTCCTACGATCTCGTTAATTCTCTGTATTCTTCAGCAAAAGGATTTGCTTGTGTATCCCACCAACAACCCAAAATAAAATGGAGCCCTTAATCGGATTTGAACCGATGACCTCATCCTTACCAAGGATGCGCTCTACCACTGAGCTATAAGGGCTTATCTGTTTCGAGTTCAGATTGTGTATGGAGCGGGAAACGGGATTCGAACCCGCGACCCTTAGCTTGGAAGGCTAATGCTCTAGCCAGCTGAGCTATTCCCGCGTTTTTCTTCGGAGTGGTGGGGGAAGGCGGATTCGAACCACCGAAGGCATTGCCAGCAGATTTACAGTCTGCCCCATTTGGCCACTCTGGAATTCCCCCACTAATCGCCGAAAAAGCATCGCATCCAGGCCGATTAGAACCGGTGCGCAACGAGTTTGTTAAATTAGCAAAAAACCTTTTGGGTCGCAACCCCTAAAAAAAACTTTTTTCGTTCGGGTTGCTAGTGGGTCGCGAATGCCCTTTCGTAGACATAGGCGCCACCAAGGACGCCAGCATAGAGGATCCCGATTGAAACTGCAACCCCCCAAATGCACCAAATCCAGTCTTTGACCTTAAACCCTTCTTTTTTAAAATAGTTATGCGCTTTTAAAACGATCATGACCCACATCAGCCAGGGCAGGGCGTTACCCCAGTCGCGATGGGTTTCCAGCGTCTCGTTGATCTCTCCGCTCAAGGCCGCATAGTCGGCCTGTCCGCTCAAAACGGCGGGGATCACGGTCACGCCACCCAGTGCCAGAAGGAACCAGGCGACCGACAGCCAGGGCTGTCTTCCGGTGAGGGTCCCGGCCACGAGAACCAGGCTCCCCAGAAGCCAGAAAGCGATGGGAAAATGCACCAAAAAGGGATGCCATGCGATGTGATCGATCAAGGTCACAACCTCCGCGTTGCGGTATGTGGGGCGAATGGGCCCGCGATCCGTCCTCTCGAGTTGCAATCCCGCCGCAAAACCGATCGCTCGCCGTGGGAAAACCGATCTCAGGGGCCGCCTCCCGTGAATCGGGTTTTTCAGGCACGGTCGACTTGGATTATAATCGTCCAGCCCCGGACGAGGTGGGAAAAGCATCGCCCCGACGCGCGAGCGGGAACCTCATCCGGAAAACCCCGGCATCGCGATCTTTTCGGAACAGCGCCAACCCGGGGGCGGCGACCCTTCTAAAAGGGAGCGCCAAGGATCACGCACATGTTGTTACAGGTTGATTTATACCAGGAAGTCGTTTTGCTGCTGGGGGCATCCCTGGAAGTCGTCGACGCATTTCAAGCACGCGGCAAGACACGCCACCAAACCCTACCCTCCGTGCGGTTCTATACTTATCGCAGCCTGCTGACGCTTCCCGGTCATTGCGCCGTATGCGGCAAATCGCTCGACGCGATCGGCGAACCCTGCTCCAGCAGCGGAGGTTTCCACGCATTCGTCGGCCTCGATGGGGACGAAACCGTTCCCGAACAACACAAGGCCCGCGCGCGAAGCCTGTCCCTCGCCATGCTTCAATTCGAAGATCTCTCGTTCTACGTGGAAAGCGACAATGTATTCAAGATCGACGAGATCGTGGTTCCCATGGTGGTGTAATCGTCCGGGTCGGGAAGAACCCGGCCGTCCCTCGGACGCGCCCCACACCTAATATATGAACCCATGGCTTCCCGGGCCGGCGGGAGCGAACCCGAACGGCGTTCACGGCCACCACGGCCGAGCCCGACTTTCGGCAATACCCAGATCATTCGAGAGGCATTCCCTTGGTCGACCCATTACATCCGAACCGCCCCCTCCCCTTCGGAACGAAGGTTCGCTTTCAATCGGCTTCCGCGGCCTGCAGGGCGACCATCGTCTCGCTCGCGATCCTGATGCTCGCCGGCTGTGGCAATACGCCCGAAGAGGTGCTCCCCCAGGAATCGCCGATCATCGTGACGATCCCCAACGACCTGCGCGGGCCCACCGAAATCCGGCTGAAGGAATATGAGTTCTTCATTCACGAAGTCTATTTCGAACTGGAAGAGAAGCTGAACGACGAACTCCATTCACGGGTTTTCGACGAGTTCATCCGCGAGCTGACGATCGCCGAAATCGCGGCGCGTCAACCGATCTACGTCAGCCAGGATCAGATCGACGACTTCATTCACAATCAAATGACGATGGTCAGCTTCCATCTCATGGAACCGAAGGAACAGGAATTGTGGAAGGCGGCCATTCGCCGCCGGCTCGCGGTCCAACAGTTCCTGAACCGGATTCTCCTCAATCAGGTGAGCGTCACCGACGAAGAGATCAACGATTACTACAGCACCAACGAAAAAGACTACAAATCGGACGTGCACTACCGTTTGCGGATTCTCCAGTTCTCGACGGAGGAAAAGGCCAAGGAATTGGGGAAGGCCCTGAAAAAGTCGAAGCGCCCCTTTTTGGAGGTGGCCGCGGAACACCTGGAAAACCAGGACTACCTTTTACCCGTCAACCTGCCGCTCACGGCATTGAACCAATCATTCAGTCGGGCGGTGCGCCGCATGCGTCCCGGCCGCTACTCGAAAATCATCCCGATCAAGCAGGGCGAGGCGACCGTTTACTATATACTTTATCTCGAAGCCATCACACCCGAGTCTCAAGTCCCCTTCGAGGAGGCCTACCACGAGATTCGGCAGAAGCTGGAACACCAGGCGGCCGAGGCTTTGTTGGAAGACATGATCAAACAATACCAATCGTCCATCGACCTGAAGGTCCATGAAGACAGCCTCCCTTTCACGTATCAGGACCCCGCCCAAAGGAGTAACTTGTAATATGGCGCTTTTATTGTGCTTCATACTGACTTGGCAATCCAACGCCCCGGAAACCGAATTCGTGGACCGCGTCGCCATCAAAGTCAACGACAAGATCATCACGCAACGCGAACTGGTGATGATGTACGAACAACGCCGCCAGGGCTATCTTCAGGCCTATCGCGGCGCCCAGCTCGACGAAAAACTGAAGACCGCCTGGGAAGACACCCTCAAGGAAGCCCAGGAGCAACTGTTGCTCTACGAGAACGCGGTGGAACTGGGCATGGCGCTGTCGGAGGAAGACGTCCGCAGCAGATTGAACGCGATGCGCGAATCGAACGGCCTCTCCGAACAGGAATTCGAGGAAATCATCCAAGAACAGACCGGTATGTCGATGCACGATTTCATCGAGTTCCGCAAACGCCAGGACAGTGCCGACACGGTGATCCACACCAAGGTCGTCTCCCAAATCAAGATCGACGACAGCGAGATCGCCAAACACCACTCCGAGCACCGCGAAGACTATTTGAACCCCGCCACCTATCGCATCGCGGAAATCGTGCTGCTCAAAGGCGAGGGCGATCCCCTGGCCGCCAAGATCAAGGCCAACAGCGCGGCCGAGTTCCTCAAAAAGGGCGGTGATTTCACCGAAGCCGCGCAAATGTACAGTGATTCCAGCTCCAAGGAAAGCGGCGGCGATCTGGGCATCGTCCAATACGGTGACCTGAACAAGCTGATCGAGGACAAGGTGAACGCCATGGCGCTGAACGAAGTGTCGGAAGTGTTCGAGACCCAGACCGCCTATTTCATCATCAAGCTGTTGGACCGCACGCCGCCGAAGCCCAAGCCGATCCAGGAAGTCCGCGACGACATCGTGCGCGAATTGCGCATGCCGCGCATGGAAAGCACCATGGCCACCTACCTCCAAGACCTGAAGAACAAGTACCTGCTTCAGGTGAAAACGCGCAAACCGCCCAAGGATCTCGCGGAATGAGCGAGCCTCGCTAGCCGAAGTCGGATCGGCGAACGTTCGATCTCGACTCCTTTACAAAACGGCTCCGTCCGAGCTGGAACTCTCCAGGCCTCGAACGGAGCCGTCGCTTTATTTGGACCTCGATCAATCCAGGAGCGGATTGGTCTTGCGTACCTTGATTTCGGATTTGGCCCGAATCGAGACGTCGTCGTCTTCGAAGTCGACTTGCACGTGCTGGGTCTTGATCGACACCGGCAAATTGAGGGTCATGACGAATTGCGATTCGACCGCTTTCTCGATATCGCGCACGTACTCGCTGATCTTGCTGCGATCGGCCCGGAAAATCCGGTAATGGAAACCGCCGGACTCCTCTGAAAGGATCTTCAGGACGCCCTGGTTGATGCTGCTGAAACGGACCTTGTTGGCCACGTAGTTCTTTTTCTCGTCCTTCTTGGCGAAGAGGCGCGACAAACCGATGGCCCGCACAAACTTCTCGGCCTTGCCGGTCTCCTTTTGCAGGAACGCGGTTTCCTCGTCGGAGAGCCCGGGGTTGTTGTCCAGCCACAGGCTGTAGATCACGACGTCGTTCTCACGGGCGTAGGAAAGCATGCCGTTGCGGCTGTACTTGCCCTCGATGCCGATGCCGTCCGATACCAGGACGATGACCTTGCGGCCCGGATACTGGAGCAGGGTGTGAATCGCGGCGATCACGGAATCGTAGAGAAAGGTCTCGTTCTCTTCGTAGAGCTTGTCGCCGTGTTTGGGATTGGGCTGCTGCAGATCGAGCGCCTCGGCCACGCTGAGCAGGACCGCCTTGGACCTGTTGGGCTCGAGGTACTGCACGTAGTTGTCGGAAAAGGATACGAAGATCCCGGAATCGTCGGGCCGCATCGACTCGATGAAGCGCTTGACCGCGCGGACGTTGTCCTTGAAGGAATCCTTCATACTGAAGGAGGTATCGACCAGGAAACAATAAGTGATGGGTTCCTCGATCTTCTCCACCTCGACCGGCTTGACGGCCTTGTCGTCGACGGTGACGCGAAGTTTGCCGAAATCGAGGTCGTGCAGGAAGGATAACGAGGGATCGAAAGCGTTGAAGAACACCTGGACCAGACGGGTCTTGATCTTTTCGTCGGCGCGCAGGGGGGCCAGCTCACGCTCCAACCGGACCAGGCCCCGGGAAGTATCGCAAACCACGGTCAGGATGTTCTGCCCGGAAATCGAGAACAGGCCCTGATCCACCGAGACCTCCCAGGGAGATCGACGGGTTTCCAGGATCAATCGACCGTTGAGGAACACGCTCATCTTGCGAATTTGAACGCCCGGATCGGGGCGGACCACCACGCGGTCGAGCGCGGTGATTTCGTCTTTGGCCGGCAACACCAGGCGAACCCCTTCGGAATCGCGGGCTTCGCTCAACAGGGGTGAAAGCGGCGGCCGGAAACCGGGCTGACGCTCAGGATCGAGGTTGACCCAGGCCTGATCGGTGACGCCGTTGCCGCTCTCGTTCACGAAAACCGCCTGGATCTCGTTGACTCCCGCGCGGCGGTCGGTGAAGGGAATCGAATAGACCACGCGCAGGCCGTCTTCTTCCTGTTGCTGTGCCTCCACCTTGGCGGGCACCATTTCCCCATTGAGGTAGAAGTCGCTTTGAGGCAGGTATTGGTAACCATAATAATAGCGCATGAGGAACAGGCGATCGCCCCGGTAGCCCACGAAGTCGTGCTCCACCGGGAAAAAACGGCCGGCGTACACGAATTTCTTGGGCATGGTGAACCCTTCCAAGGGTACCTTTTCGAAACCGCGAGCGATCAACAGGCTCGAAGCGGCGGGATTCAGGGGCGTCAGACGGGGCACGTCCAAGCGGCGCCGATCGATCCCCTCGCGGCCGTCTCGGTCGTGGACACGCAGTACCAGGTCGTATTGATCGGGCTCCATGACCACCGAGAACATCTTCATGTCGCCATTCTGTAAATCGAAGCGTTTCTTGAAGTCGACCACTTTGTGTTGGTAGGGGTCGTATGCGGTCAGGTTCACGTCGATGCCGCGCTTCGAAGCGTCGTAGAGTGTCAGGCCCACCAACACTTCGGTGCGGTTCTGATCCCCTTTGAGAAAGTAGTAACTGAGGGCGAAGTCCAGTTCGAACCGATCGTCACTGGCCAGGTTTTCGATGTCTTTGGTGAAGCCCAGGTAAGGCAGGGTCAGGGGAAGTGGGCGCAGGCGGTAGGGTTCGGCCCGGTCGAGAACGCGCAGCTCGCGAATCTCCTCGAAGCGCGGCTCCCACTTTTCCTTGTCGACGAGCCGGTAGCTGTTGGCGCGTGAATCGAAGAGAAACCGGAGCGTCACATTCTGCGAGGGATACTCCCAGACTTCTTCATAACCGGCGAGCAGGCCCGAATCGGACAATTTCCGCTGGGTTACGTTCTCGGGCTCACCCAGCAACAGAAAGGCCCTGCCGCGATCCGTTTTGGGACCCGACTTCTTGCCTTCGCCAAATTGGGCGACCGCGATCTGGCGGCGCTCGAAATAGGCCCGGCGATAACTGTTTTTTGCCGTCTCGGGCCTGGGATCGCGCTTGTACCAAAAGATCCCCTGAAAATACCGCTTGTTGTCCATGTTGGGCAGAGCCTTGTATATTTCCAGCTCGCCCTTGGTGATGATCGGATCCACCACCGTCAAAAAGTCTTCCTGGGAGCCGAGATTGAGCTTTTGAGCCCACAGGGGCGTGGCCGTCAAGCTCAAGATCCAAACGCAGCGCCAAAAGTTCATAAGTGTCACAACCTCGAAAAACCTATCGTTCACAACGCAACCATGCACGGGCCCAGGCGGGATGACAACCGTTGTATCGTACTTTTACGCATCCCGCCGGGAAACGCCCAAATCGAGTCCTCCATTAAACCACAAAACCAAATCGAGGGTTTCGCGCGATCCCCGCCAGTGCCGGCGATCGTCGCCGAAACCGCCACGGAGCACGTTGGGGACCGGGCTCAGGTACGGCCGTGTTGCAGCATCAACTCCCGCAGGAAATCCAGCATGTTGCGGTCACCGATCAGACCGGCTTCCCTCATGTAATCCGGCCAGTACCCGCGAAATCGCAACGAGAGAACGTCCAACCGGTAGACGAGTCCCTTGAAATGAAGTTTGACCGGCCAATCCGGACGGCGCCGGCGCGAGGCGAAGACGATGAAGTTGTCGTCCTCGTGACAGGCGGCGATCGCGACCTCTTCGAACACCTCGAGCATGGTCCTGATTTGGGCGCCGCATATGCGGTTACAGCCAGGACTCCAAATGTTGAAAACCGCGATCCCGTCCCCATCGAGCGATTGGTAGAGCAGATCCATGAACTCGAGGGTCAGGAGATGGGGCGGCACGAACTGGGACGAATAGCAGTCGATGACGATCAGGTCCTGGAGCTGGTCGATGTCGTCTTCGAGCGTGGAACGGAAATCTCCCAAAATGATTTCATCCTTGGGGTCGAGGCGGAAAAAACGGCGCGCCAATTCCAGGACCAGCAGGCTGGATTCGACCGATCGAATGCGGGCTCGGTGTTTCCAGTAGGCATTGAAGGCGTGAAGGGTGGCGCAACTTCCCAGGCCGCCGATCAGGACCTGCGACGGCTGTGGTTTCAACACTCGCGCCCCGGAACACATGACTCCGACGTATTCGAGCACGGGCGCACAGTGATCAACCAGACTCATGACACCTTGGATACTGTGTTCGAAATGGAGGTATCGATGCTGCTCGGGAAAAAGATCGACAACCCGAATCCAGTCTTCACCCCTGCGCTCGTCGAACAGGACACGGTGATGTGTGGCCAAGGTCCCCCCTGCCGGTCGCGAAACGATCGAGTCAACGACTGGCTCCGGTTCATCCTAGCATGGGCATCCACGCGGAACGGGATCCCGGAGAGAATCACCGCAGGGGTACATGGGCGTCGAACACACCGTAAGAGACGGACGGCGAAATCGTCGCAAGGCAACGGGCCCCAAATTCAATTGCCGAGACACCGAATCCGATTAATGCATAAGGGATGTGCCGATGAACAATCACCTCATATGAAAGAGGTCGTCACTGCATTCGCCGGCAAACTCCCGGCTCGCGAAAAAAGGTTAAAACGACGCAACCTCACGTTAGTAGGGCAATCAAGCGGGTTTTCGCCTGAAGAACGGCGAAAACGGTGCATTCTCTCCAGCCAAGGCCCATGTTCGCAGATGATTGCACAAACCGTGAAAACAGGGGCACCATCAATGGATTTCGTTTAAGATCACTATCTAAAGACAGACGGCGGGCCGCCAATGATAAATAGACAGAGCGCGAATGACAAGTACCAAAATCATCTCGAATGGTGTTTGACGTTAATGACCCATGGGTATAAAATAGGCGGCAATTCAGGAGCAAAGGAATTTTGAAAGCGATGAATTTCGTCAGGAAGTTTTTGCGCCGAAATCCGGATCTTCGCCAAGAAGACCTCGTCAAGCCCTTTTGCTTGAAAGCGAAGCAGGCCATTTTGGAAGAAGATCTTCCCAAAGCGATCGCCTACCTGAATTGCGGGATCAAACTGGCCCCGGAACGCCTCAATCTCTACCTCCAACGCGCGCAAATTTTCCAATACGGACTCGACAATTACTCCCGTGCACTGGAAGACTACCGCTTTATCCTGCGCAAGTTGGAATCGTCACCGGATTCGGCGATGGAAGCCAAATGCAAACAAGCCATGCGAGACATGATGGCCGCTCCCGGTAGCGGGGCCTGATGAACAACCTCTTGAAAAGGGTCGGGTTCGCTCTTTCGACCGGTTGGTTGCGAGGGTGGCGGAGCTGACAAGGGATCGGTGTGCGAATTTGCACCGATTTTTCTAAATAAAGGTATTGGAATCTCTAAAGGGAATTTGTCTTCCCTTCGATAGGTATAGTCAAGCAAAGCCGTTGCATACCGGAGCATCATACCGTGCCGTTGTTTTCCAGAAAAAAAACTAAATCGAACGACGAAGCCCTCATCAATACCGAAGATGAAGTACTGGGTTATCTGGACGAAGTATACCGAAAGCGGATTCCCCTGACACTGCGCCTCAAAGGTAAATCCGCGGATACCGATATCTTGTACATGGACGAGAAAAACAAGGTTCTCCGCGTGCAGCAGGACCTGTTTCGCGGTATCCAACACGGCATGGACGTCAGCGTCGGCTTTCCGCTGGACCGCACCTGGTGGACCTTCAAGAGCAAGTTCGTCCTGGTCAACGAAAAGCCCCACATCTTGATTCCCAAAGCCATCAATCACTCGGAGCGGCGCAAGCACCTGCGCACGGCCTTCACTCCCCGGGAACAGGTCAAGGTTACGGTTCTCGAGGGGTTGGGCAGCGGCAACGGCGTGTTCGGCATGGCCGTGGACATCGGCACGGGCGGCATTTCGCTGACCATCGAAAAGGCCATGAACCTCTCCAACGAGCGCGAAATCCCACCGACCGAGACCTTGTTCAAACCTGGCGCCAAGCTGGCGATCGTCAAGATCAATCGCTTGCCCGGCTGCCCGCTCATGGAGGTCTCGGGTCTCGCCAAGCGCGTCTGGAGAGATGGCAGGTGGCGGTTGGCCATCGAATTCGCCAATCTCCCCAAAGCCCAATACAGCGGCATCCTGAGATTCATCGAGCCGCGCACCCTGGAATTCAAACCCGTACGGCGCTCCAAGAAACGTCGCGAAGAACGGGAAGAAGCGCGGGCCGTTCCCCGTGCCCCGGCCTCCGAAGGCGCCCGTCCCGAGACTGCGGGCGGCGCCGCGGCTCCCAGCGGCGACGCGGGGGCCAGCCGTTCCGCACCACCCGCCGATCCGACCCAGGCGGCACCGCCACCCCCGGCCAAGGCGGGCGAGAATGCTCCGGAACCGGCCAAGGAACAGAGTGCGCCCGCACCCGAGGCCAGTAAGCGCCCCACCGTTCTCGTGCTGGGCGAAGCCCTGCTGGAAGAGATTCCCTTCTTGAAGGCCAAGAACAGTCCCTTCGAAGTGATCATCAGCAACACACCCATCAGTGCCGTCAAGGTCATCACGGAAGATGCACCGGCCATGATTCTGTGCGGCACCGCCTTCAAAGGGCGCAACATCGTGGAAGTGCTCGAGAAAATCCACAACATGGGTGTGCTCAACGATCGCAAGGTCGTCGTGTGCGGCAACGATCTCACCGGCAAGGACATGATCAAGCTGAAAATGCTGAAGATTGAAACGGTGATCCCCCTGCCGATGACCACCGCGCAAGATTTTCTGCAGGCTTTGAGCGGCTGACCACGACACCGCCGCCAAGCACGACTCCTGGACCCGCCCGCGGCAGCGACGCGCTGTCCGGCAGCACGGCGCCCCTCACGCGAACAAGCCGTGAACCCCTTCGAAACCCTTGCCTACCCTCGCAAAACGGGACCCGCTGCAATCCCCGCGACGATTGGGTTGGTGATCGTCTCGATACCGATGGGTCCCTCCGAAGGGTTATTTAATGGTTTTTTTCGCATCGTTGGGAAGTCGTTTCGCAAACTATTGGGCATTTTTTTCACTCGGGTTATGCTAACAGAACGGCCAACTAACTTGGTGTAGCGGCTGGAACCCATTTATAATGTGACCCATCTCCATTCGGGATCTTTTCACAAATCCATCTCACGCCACGAGGTAATCCATGGGAAATTGGGCAAAGCAGGCCCGCCTCGCCATGAGCAACCGGGACTATACCCAAGCTGGTGACTTCTTCAAAATGGACGGCAACCATCGCGCCGCCATCAAGGCCTACCTCAAGGCCCAGAACTTCGTGGAAGCCGCCAAACTCCAGGAGCAACTTGGCAAAGTCAAGAAGGCCCAGAAGCTTTTGGAAAAAAATGGGAAGCCCCAGGATCTCGCCGATTTCTACATTCGCCAGGGTGATACCGAACAGGCGATCGACATCTTCCGGCAAAGCGGCATGCTGTTCGAAGCAGCCGAAATGCTGGAAAAGATCAACGATCTTACCGGAGCCGCTGGCATTTACGAACAACTCGGTTTTCACGAAAAGGCCGGAGTGATCTACGGCAAAATCAAGAATCTCGATAAAGCGATTTCCATGTTCGCCAAGGTCATCCATAAGCTCGAGCGTGAGGAAGGTCCCAATTCCCGAGCCCGGATTCTCAAGTTTCGCAGTTGGATCGCCAACATGCACGTAGGTGCCAAGCGTTTCAATCAGGCCGGTGAGATTTTTCGCGAGATCAATCAGCCGGACAAGGCGGCCAAGTGCTTCGTCAAGGGCGGCAACCCCATCAAGGCCGCCGAAATCCACCTGGCGATGAACCAGTTCGAGGAGGCCACCAATTTACTCAGGGGCGTCCAGAGCCCTGAATCCAGGACCCTGCTCGGCAAGATTTCGTTCGAACAGGGTCAGTACCGGGAAGCGGTCACCCTGCTCAAGGGCAGCGAGGAACACGAGCTCATCATCAAGGCCAACGAGTTACTGGGCAATTACAAGGAAGCCGCCTACCACCGCGAGAAAATCGGAGACCTGAAAGGCGCGGCGGACATGTACGCCAAGGCCATGGATTTCCAGAAAGCGGCCATTCTGTACGAACAGACCCACAGTTATCGCGAGGCAGCATCCTGTTTCGAACGGCTGAAAAAGTACGCCAATGCCGCCAAGCTCTACCATCACGCCAAGCACCGCTACAAAGCCGGCGAGTGTCTGTATAAGATCAATCGCCTGGACGACGCGCTCCAACAACTACAGATGCTGGATCCGGAAGACGAAAACTTCCCCGAGGCCCGCAAGATCATGTCCGAGATCTTCTTCAAGCAGGGAGACTACTCGGTGGCGCGCAAGCTTTTGGAGGACGTCGTCTCCAAGGCGGTGATGGACGACAACAACATGCCCTACTTCTACCTGTTGGGTCGCTGCCTGGAAGAGGAGCACGACTACGACAGCGCCAAACGCTATTTCGAACGGATCATGGCTCGGCGAGTGGGTTTCGCCGACGTACGAACGCGGCTGAAGCGGCTATCGAAATTGGCGCCGCGCAACGAATCAAGTTTCAGTACCTCGCGCAGCATGTTCTCGCCCAACGACCTGACCGTGGGCGAAATCATCGCCGAACGATTCAAGATCGTCCAAACCATCGGAAAAGGCGGCATGGGCTCCATCTTCAAGGTTCGCGACCTGAGCCTCGATCGCGTCATCGCGCTCAAGGTGTTGCTCGCCGATCGCGGTAACTTCGAAGAACTCAAGGCCGAACTGATCACCGCCCGTGACTTGACCCATCCCTACATCATCAAGGTTTTCGACATCGGCGAGTGGAACAACATCGGTTATTTCACCATGGAGTACGTGGATGGCCAATCGCTGAAGACGTACATCCTCAACTCGCCCAACGACAACATCGAGAAGAAGATCCAGCTTTTGATCCGAATCTGCGAAGGCCTCAAGGCCGCCCATGATCAGGGAGTCGTCCACCGCGACATCAAACCCCAGAACATCCTGATCACCGAAGATTTCATCCCCAAGATCCTCGACTTCGGCATCGCCCGCAAAGTCACCCAGACCCGCAAGGAAAAGAACATCAGCGGAAGCCCCAAATACATGGCGCCCGAACAGATCCAGAACACCATGACCGACGAGCGCACCGACATCTACGCGATGGGCGTCATCATGTTCTACATGTTCACCTTGCGCGAGCCCTTCCTCGCCCGAACCGCCCAGGAAATCATGCTCAAACAATTGGAAGAGCCCTTGCCGGAACCGATGAGTCTCAACCCGAAAATCCCCTACTGGCTTTGCGAGATCATCAAAAAGTGTTGCATGAAGAGCATCAATATGCGGTTTAATAACATGGGCGAGCTCATCGAGGAGCTGCAAGCCAACGTGTTCTGAACTGGATTGTGACTCATGAAATGCGCACTGATTTGTTTTTTGAAATACCCCGAGCCCGGTCATGTGAAAACCCGGCTCGCGGCCCACCTGGGTGAGCCCCAGGCCGCCGAACTCTACGCGGCCCTCGCCGAACGCGTCATCACCGAGGTCTACCCCCTGAGTCAAAGCTACGATTTGATTCTCTGTCACGATCCCGCCCACGACGTGGGCCTGTACCGGGAATGGATCGGCGACACCTGGGTCTACTGGGAACAGGAGTCCGGCGACCTCGGCACGCGCATGAGTTGCGCCGTGGACCGCGCTCTCGACGAAGGCTACGGGCGCATCGCCGTCATCGGGTCCGACTGCATCGGCATGGACGAAGCGTTTATCGACGGCGTGTTTTCCCACCTGGCGGAACACGATTTCGTCATCGGCCCCAGCACGGACGGCGGTTACTACCTGATCGCATTGCAAGAGTATTCGCCCTGGATTTTCGACGACATCGAGTGGAGTACCGAAACGGTCCTGGAAACCACGCTTTCCAAAGTCGAGGCACGCGAGCTCTCCGCCTTCCAGTTGGACGCCAAAATGGATATCGACTCGCTCGACGATTTGACGCGCTTCCGCCGCGAGTTGCCCGAAGAACACTTTTTGGCGAAGAAAATCGATCAATTGGTCTTGGAACACATCAGTCCTTCGAACGTGGAATCGACGGAAGGCGAAGATCCCTTGACCCGCATCACGAAAGCCCTGCAATCGGGACAGTTCAACACGCTGCCGGTGAGCGGCATCGAGATGGGCGGTACCGACATCGATGACGGCTCCCCATAGGCTGGCCGCTCTCTGGATCGTCGCCATCGCCGGTGGCGCGACCTGGATGGATTCGATTCACACCGGCTGGGTACCCGGCTACCTGATCGCGATCGCGGCCCTCAGCCTTCAATGGTGGTTGTATGCCGGGATTCCTCGTGAGGAAGCCCACTGGTTGCGCTGGTGGATTCCGGGTTCGCTCTCGATGCTGCTGGCCCTCCTGGCACCGCCGGCCCTTTCCGACGACGTGTTTCGCTACCTTTGGGAGGGGCACGTCCAAAACCAGGGATATTCGCCCTTCGGCCACGCACCCGAATCGCTTTTCCCAAGCCTGGCCCACCCGGCCGAGCCCTACCTCAACCATCCCCACCTGCCCGCCATCTATCCACCGCTCGCCCAAGCGTTGTTTCGACTCGCGGACGGCCTGGGCCACCATGTTTTCACCTGGAAACTGATCTTGATGACCAGCCTGATGCTGACGCGGTGGTTTCTGCCGGTTCGCACTTTCATGCTGTTGATGTTTCACCCGCTCGTGCTGGTGGAGGGCATCTGGAACGCCCATCTGGATCTCGCGGGCCTGGTTCTGGTTTGGGCCCTGTTCCGTACCGCCGGTCGTTCGAAATCCAATGGGGGGCCCGGCCTCTTGGGAGCCGCCCTCTTCAGTCTGAAAATCGTGCCGGCGGTGTTCCTGCCGATGTCCGTGGCGAACCGCTCGTTCGGCCGACAGTGCCACAGCGCCGCGGTCTGCGGCCTGGCCGTGGTCGCCAGCTACCTCCCGTTTCTGATGGATGGCGCGGGACTCTTCCAATCGCTCTCGACCTTTTCCAGTCAATGGTATTTCAACAATCCCAATTTCTATGCTCTGGCCCATCTGGGGTCTCCCGAATCGGCACGCGTGGTCCTGACCCTGACACTCGGCGCCGGTCTGATCTGGCTGTATCTCCACAGAGGCGTCGGGATTCGCGATCGATGCCGCTCCGCCTGGCTGCTGGTGCTCCTTTGCAGCCCAACGGTGTATCCTTGGTACCTATTGTGGCTGCTGCCGCTCACCCGGCCGCGTCACTGGTACCTGGTCGCGATCGCCTATGCCGCGGCATCCCTCTCCTATTGGATTCTCATCGACTACCACCGCTCCGGGTCGTGGCAAATCCATCCCGCCTGGCTGATAGGCGAATGGTTGGTCCTCTACGGTTGTTTCTGGAGATTGTGGCCGGCCAGCCTGCGATCACTCGACGATCTGGTAAGATTTCGGCCCATACCGCGTTGAACATTTCTCAAAACGAAGGTTGCCCATGCCCCATGACCACACCGTCGACATTTTGATTCCCGCCCGCAACGAAGCCCAGGCGCTTCCGCCCCTGCTCGCGGAAATCGATCGCTCGATCGTTCGTCGCATCGTCGTCGTCGACAACGGCTCCACCGATGCCACCGCCGAGGTGGCCACCGCCGCGGGCTGCACGGTGGTTCCCTGTCCTGCACCCGGTTACGGCAATGCCTGCCTGGCGGGCCTCGCCTTCATGCAGAACGATCCTCCCGATATCGCGGTGTTTCTCGACGGCGATCGCAGCGATCATCCCGATCACCTGCCCGAATTGATCGAGCCCATCATCGCCGGAACACGCGATTTCGTCTTGGGTTCACGAACTCGGGGACGTGCCGACAAAGGCAGCCTGACCGTGACCCAAAAATTCGGAAACCGTCTCGCCACCTCCCTCATGCGGCTCTTTTGGGGGTTTCGCTACTCGGATCTCGGACCCTTTCGCGCGATTCGCTGGGATTCCCTACAATCGCTACACATGTCCGATCGCAATTTCGGGTGGACCATCGAAATGCAAATCAAGGCGATCACCGAGGGACTGCGCATCGCCGAAGTGCCGGTCAATTACCGCAACCGAATCGGGACCTCCAAGATTTCGGGAACCCTCTCAGGTGTGGTCCGTGCCGGGTATAAAATCCTGTTCACGATCTTCAAGTACAAGTTCTTCCGCCCATCGCTCAAGTCGTCCACCCAGGATTCGCACACATGATCTTTTTCATCGCCCTTCTGGCCATTCTCCTCACCATCGCCGCACTGTCCTACGTCATCAAGCTCTGGCGCAGGCGTGCCCTGCAATCCGTCTTTCGCGCGTTCAACGAACGCCTTCGAAACCTCGAAGAGGAGGGCCAGCCAAAACCGGCGGATTTGGAAACACTCACCTCTTGGATCGACGAGCGACGCAGCGAGGGCCGTTTGATCGAGATCATCGACTACCTGCAGACCATCGAAAGGCCGGATCTGGCGGTCGCCGTCTACAACGCCTTTCCCTTCGATCGGTACACCAGTCGGCACGTGCGCCTTTTTGCGGCCAAATCTTTTTTAAAACTCGATGACGAGGAAAAGTGTCTCACCCTCTGCCAACGGTTGATGGAGGCTTACCCGAAGGACGATTCAATCCTCGACCTGTTCATCGATGCCCACATCCACTTCGGCGAGATCGACATCGCCAAAACCCACTTGTTGCCTCGCCTGGATCGAAAATTCGAGGGGACCGTCTTCGCCCGCCACATGGCACGGATCCACGCGGCCGAGGGCGAGTACAAGAAAGCGGCGATCATCATGCAGAAGGTGGTTTCACGCGACTACACCCTTGCCCAGAACACTTTCGCCCAGCCTCAGAAACGCTTCATCCAGCAACAGTACGCCAGGAGCAAGGCGCTGCTGGAAGAGTACCAGGACCAAGTCGAGACACCCTCCGAGGAAACGGCCGATGCGCCCGAATCGGATCGGCAAGCGGACACGCAATAAAAAAGGCCCGCTCCAGGCGGGCCTTCGATGTCGCGTTCAGCGTGAACGGAGGGAAATCAACCTTCCTTGAGAACCCTCTCGAAAAGATCGAGCGCCCAATCCAGTTGTTCCTTCGTCACCACCAACGGCGGTGCCAGGCGAATCGTATGGGTGTGCGTTTCCTTGCAGAGCATGCCTTCTTCCTGCAAACGTTCGCAGAAACGGCGCGCGCCACCGGCACTCTCGTGCAGTTCCACACCGGCCCAGAGTCCCAGACCGCGCACTTCTTTGATGTGCGGTGAATCGATCTTTCTCAGGCGGTCGGTCATGTACTCGCCGAGGGTGGCTGATTGGTTGACCAGATCTTCGTCGACCAGGACGTCCAGCGCCGCGTTGGCCACCGCGCAGGCCAGCGGGTTCCCGCCGTAGGTGGATCCGTGGGTTCCGGGTGTGAACACCTTCATGACCTTCTCGTTGGCCAGAAAAGCGGAAACCGGGTACACACCACCGGAAAGTGCCTTGCCCACCGTGACGCCATCGGGGCGAATGCCTTCGTGTTCGAAGGCGAACATTTTACCGGTACGGCCCAGGCCGGACTGGATTTCGTCGCAGAACATCAGGATGTCTTCCCGCTCCGTCAACGCCCTCAACTCTTTGAGGAAGCCCTTGGGCGGAATGACGACGCCGCCTTCGCCCTGAACCGGTTCCACCAGGATCGCGCAGGTATTCTCGTTGATCAGCGATTTGACCGCTTCGAGGTTGCCGAACTCGGCGATGTGGAAGCCAGGCGAGAAGGGACCGAATCCCTTGACCGTGGTGTCGTCGGTCGAGAAACCGATAATGGTGGTCGTGCGGCCGTGGAAGTTGCCATCCATGACGATGATCTCGGCCTTGCCTTCTTCGATATTCTTGTGATCGTATCCCCATTTGCGTGCGGCCTTGATGGCGGTCTCCACCGCTTCGGCACCGCTGTTCATCAAAAGGGCCTTGTCGAAACCAGTCATCTGATTGAGTTTCACCAGCAACGGTGGAAACTTGTCGTTGCGAAACGCGCGCGAGGTGAGCGCCAAGGTGTTGGCCTGCTTTACCAGTGCTTCGACGATTTTGGGGTGATTGTGACCTTGGTTGACCGCGGAATATGCGGCAAGGAAGTCCATATAACGTTTTCCATCAACATCCCAAAGATAAGGACCTTCCCCCCGGCAAAGCACAACATCGAGCGGATGATAGTTGTGCGCACCGAATTCCGATTCCTGCTGAATCAGCACGGCTGATTGTTTGGTAGTAGTTGACATGTAATACCTCCGGTTCGATCCTTCCTGTTCAAAGGCGGCATCAGCCGCGAGCGCGACAACCGGGCGCCCAAAATCTACATAGTCTTCGAATAACACGATCTGGTCAAGCGAAAAGACCTGACTTCGCCCTTCTGCCACGGGAGTCATTCAAGCACCTAAGACACTGACTAATAGAATGTTACTCTACATCAACGAACTCTTTTCACCCTTGAAATTTCTTTTCCACACAAAACACACCCTGAAACGCGACCTTCACTCGCGCCGATCGGGCACCGGAAAAACCTTTCGCAAGAGAGGTGGGTCAGCATGAAGCCGAGCGGGTCGTTTCGAGCCGAAAACGCGACATTTCCCCATCACAAAGATTCCCTTATTTAATACTCTTTCCAATAGCACATAAAAAATGTGGCGCCCCGTACCCGAGTAACGCCCGCTCCCTTCCAAAAAAGGTCGGAGCCAAGCATAACCCGCAAAAAACACATTGGTTACTTGGGAAAGCCAGCCCTCATACAGGGCTCACTATGCTAAACTTGGGACAATTAGGCCAAACATCACATGGTATTCCCCGAGAGGCCCCTATGCCAGTTGATTATCAGAACTTCGAGTCCCACCAAGTCTTGGTTGATTTCGTGCTCCACCAGAAGACGGGTGTCATCACGTTCTCTCCAGGGGGACGGCATTTATTCTTCGAACAAGGGCGTCTCGTCTACGCCAACTCGGAAGAGGAAAGCGAGCATTTCTCCAATATCCTCGTCGAAAACGGCGCCATCCGCCAAAGCGATCTGGAAGACGTAAAGTCCTCCCTCTCGCAAGGGGAAAGCTTGGGGAAAGCCCTGAAATCCAGGCGCCTCGTCTCTTCTCAACAATTGGCGCAGGCTCTCAAGTTGCAAATTACGCGGGTGGTCCAACGCACGTTGGAATTGGCCGAAGGTAACTACCAGGTCCAGGAACAAGCACTCCCCACCAAATTACCCAAGCTGAAGATCCAGACGATCGGCCTGCTGATTCGCTCGTTCATCAGGCTTCATGAAACGGGCTTTCTCGATGAGACACAGGGCCCCGAAACCTTGTGGGTTCACACCGAATCTTTCACCGCAAATCTGAAGAATATCGAATTCCCACCGGCTTATTTGGCGATTTTGACCTTCATCAAGGAACATCGCCGCTTTTCGTTGGAAGACCTTTCCGATCACATGGAGTGGGATGAGGAACAGACGCAACGCATCCTGCACCTGTTCACTTTGATGAGGTTGTTGCAACCCAAGGCTCCCGAGCCCGAGATCCAGCCGGAACCGGTCATGGAGGCCGAACCCAGTTGGCAACCACCGATCGTGGAAGCATACGAGGAAGAGAACCCGCTGGGCATCGATCCGGAAGACCCTCTCTCCACGCTGATGGACGACGAGCCGGAACCGACACTGGAAGCCGAGATCTCGCCGGAAACACCGGTGCTTCGAGAAGAGGCCCCAAATCCGGATACCTATCCCGAAGCGATGGAACCCCCCGCGCCGACCGAGATCGAGGACACCGGCGATCAGCCCAGCTTCGAGGAACCGGAACCGGAACCAGAACCGGAACCAGAACCGGAGCCCACCCCAGAGCAGGCCGAGGATGTGGCCCCGACGGTCTCGGGCCCCATGGTTCTTTCTCCCATCGTCGAAGAGGAACCCTACGACAACGAGACGGTCAAAATGTCTTTGGCCGAACTCGACACACGGCGCAAAGAAGCGACGGGGCCGGTTGACCCCTCCGATTACATACCCAGTCCCCAACCGGCTGATTTCGAAGAGGCGCCCCAGGCGGAGGAACCCGCGTTCTCCGACACCCAGGAAGACGAAACCGAAGAGCCTCCCTTCGTGGTCGACGATCGCTTGGGCAACGGAAGCTTCGACAATGAGCGCGAGGACCTGGAGATTCCCAGTCTGGAGGATGACGACCAGCTTTCCGAGGATGAGGTCAGGGAGGAACAACCCGAGTGGATGACCCCCAAGGAACCGGACGAGGAACCGGACTTCGGCGGCATTCAGTTGGAGGAACCCACCTTCCCCGCCGCGGACATTGTTACGTCCTTCGAGGACGAGGTTGCCGAAGAACCCGGCCAGGATTTGGAAACCGCATTCGGGGAGAGCGAAGTCGAGGAATTCGGTCCCGACGACACCCTTCCGGATGCCGAGGATCTGGACGCGCTCAAGCGGGAGCTCCAGGATGTTCGATCGGATCTCCCGGAATTGCAGCACTTCGAATTGGAAGACCCGGAAGATCAGATTGCAGGAGATCAGGACGCGTCGACACAACCCATGCTGACGGTCAACGAAGAGGCCCTGGCCGAACGAGCCGAAGCCGAGGAGGAAGCCACCTCCGCGGGCGCAGATCCGGTCAGTCAGCTCAACAAGGCGCTGGAGGGTCTGGAAGGCCCCGTGGCGAAGCCCGGCAAGGACGAATCGGACAGCAGCCTTGCCGATGCCTCTTTTTCGCTGCCAGGAGACGAACAGGGCTTTCCGAAAGTCGATTTCCAGGACGAAGCCGAGGAAATCGATGCTCTTCCGCCCCTGCCGGAACCGCAGGCCAAGGTCAGCGAGGTACCCCATGAACCGAAATCCGAAGTCATCATGCCCGAAAAAGAACATACCGGCATCATTCAGCTTCCCAAGAGCGGCGGAGCGGGCAAACTGGCACTCATCGCCGTAGTGCTCATAGGCTTGGGGCTGGGAGGCTATTGGTTTTGGCAATCGGGCATGCTCGAGCGTTTTCAGAGCGGCGAGCCCTCCGAAACGCCCACCTCCCAGACGGCCGATACGCCGGCGCCCAGCGAGCCACCTGCGAGCGACACCACGCCAGCCACGGCCGGTGGACCCGATACTGACGAATCCCCCGAATCGACCGGATCCACGGAAGACAGGTCCCAAGCCGCAACAGACGCCGGTG
>NZ_CP071793.1:3737500-4047500 GCF_017498545.1 Sulfidibacter corallicola
GCCGTTGAAATCCAGGAATCCGATCGCCCCGCCGTAGATGCCACGGGATTCGGGTTCCATTTCATTGATGATTTGCATGGCGCGAATTTTCGGCGCACCGGAAAGCGTACCGGCGGGGAAGACGGACATCATGGCGTCCACGGCGTGAAGTCCCGCCTTGAGGCGGGCCTGTACGATGGAAACGATGTGCATGACATGGGAGTAGCGTTCGATCTGCATGAACCGCGGTACCGAAACGCTGCCGGACTCGCTGATACGCCCCAGGTCGTTTCGTCCGAGATCGACGAGCATCACGTGTTCGGCGATCTCCTTCTGGTCGGCGAGCAGGTCTTTCTCCAAGGCCAAGTCGGATTCCAGATCGGAGCCGCGCGGCCTGGTACCCGCGATCGGTTTGGTGGTGAGCAATCCTTGATCGAGAGTCACCAGCGACTCCGGTGATCCACCGACGATGACCCGGCCTTCCTGTTTAAGGTAGAACATGTAGGGGCTGGGATTGATTTGCCGCAGCACGCGGTAGATGGCGAAGGGATCGGCCGGGAAGTCCCGTCGAATGGCACGCGACAACACCACCTGAAAGATGTCGCCCTCGAGGATGTAGCCCTTGGCGGTTTGGACCATGGCCCGGAAGGCCTCATCGGTGATGTTGGACTGCCACTTGGACCAATCGACACCTTCGGTGGTGACCGGCATGGCGTCGTTGGCCACGCTGAACACCTTGATTTTGGTCAGGGCCTCCTGAAGCTGGACGTGGGCCAGATTCCGGGCAGCTCTTTCGTCACCTGCCACGACCTGATGGCAGATGAGCGTCACCACGTGATTGAGATGATCGAAAATCAGCAGGAACTTGGGCATCATCAAGTAGATCCACGGCGCCGCATCCGGTTTGCGTGGACCGATATCCTCGATCAGCCGAATCGACTCGTAGCCGAAATGACCCACCAGGCCGCCGCGCGCATTGGGAATGTCCTGTTCGTCCACCATGACGATGCGCTCCATCAGGGTCTTGATCGCTGCCAGAGGCTCGTCGGTATCGGTGGCCACATCCACGATGCCGCACACTTTGAAGTGGGGTGCGGCGTAGGAAATCTTCAGCAAGGGATCCCAACCGATGAAACTGTAGCGACCACTGTGTTGGCCGTGTTCCACGCTTTCGAGAATGAATCCATCGGATTTTTCGTAGGCCAGTTTGAGGTAGAGGGAAACGGGCGTTTCGCAATCCATGCGGAACTTGGCGGAAACGCTCACCATCCGGCAATCGGCAGGCAATTGAACTTGTGTTTGACTCATGTTTGGGTAGCCCTATCCTGAAAATGAAAATTGTCGAGCAGGCGATCACAACAAGCGCAAAAGAAATTGGGGCCCATTCTAGCCAGTGCCCCTCGAGAAATGCAAACATTGCCCCCTCGCACGCCGGGTCTTCTGGCTCGGCGAACTCGCGGACCTCACCATGCCGGCTCGTTCAAACCACCTCGATACAGTCATTTACTTGTTCACAAGCAGATCGCGGGTGAGATCGGTAAAACACCGAACGTGAACCGCCCCGGGTATCGGGCCACCTAAGACACCGCCGGCGGGACCACACCGTCGTGAACATCCGCTGGCCGATACGACGAGCGAGGGATCGTCCGCATATCGGTCGAGGTTGCGGGCGCGCTCTCGAGAATCACACGGAACCCTCACGGAAATCTCGAAACAACCCGGGCCGCCCGCGCCTGCCTGTCCAGGAAAGCGCGCGACACCGAAGCCGTGTCATCGGCCTTCACTCGGCCGATCGGAGCCGCGAGCCGTCGCACGAGAAACGAAAGTACGGCACCGTTTCGGGACGCGAATGCTATTTGGCGGCTTGTCGCTTACCGCTCTTTTTGGGAGCCGGTTTGGGCTGGCGGGTGGACACCAAATGATCGACCAGGAGGGCCAAACCGAAAATGGGGAACCCGGCCCAATAGCGGAGAATGAAGGTATCGAACGCCGCGACGTTCTCCACGATGGTGTACCAGGTGGTCGGTTCCCAGAACATGCCCACCTGACCGGCCAGATCGGGTCCGATTTTCATTTGGTAGAGCTGGAGCGAGGCGTGAAAGCAGTGGTACATCCAAGTGAAGAGAAAACACCAGGCGGCCAGCCGAAAAAACGATTTCCAATTCTCGCGAGGGAGTAGGGCCAGCAGGGTGATGACCTCGACGACGCTCATGTTGAGAAGGTTGATGGGGAATTTGAGCTGGGCGGAACCGCCATGTTCGAGAACCACGTCCATCAACAATGCCGCGGACTCGGTGCTACCGGACTGAAATTGGATATCACCCAGAAACCAGGCCATCTTCAACGGCACGGAAACGAAGGGGCCCCAGAGATTGAGGCCACCGAAATACCAAAACGACAAAAATAGGGTCGACGCAAGCAATCCCCATGTGAACAAGCGCTTTATCAAAAGGGGAAGGTGTTGGTACAGTTGATCTCTATTCATGTTTTGACCCTAAGAAAAGGAAAATCCAGTTATTCAATCACATCCATGGGGCACGCACAATCACTTGGCCGGCAGTCCATCCGGTTCGGTTTCCACCAGCGGCGACTTGCTCACCTGATGCGCACAAAAGATAAAAATGCCGAGGGTCATGATGACGAGCGCGTAGTTCCAAAAGGTCTCGTGGAAAAACACGAAGGTCTCGCTGGAGTAGTTGGACCCGATGATGAAGAGGCTCACCAAACGCATTTGGTTGACCGTGTGGAACAGGGTCAAGCCGACGAGCATCCAGCCCATCTTGCGCCACCAGGGGATTTGAATGGCGATGAAGGCCATCAGAAACACGATCGACTCGTAGATGCCGTTGCAGTTGTTGCGGACTTCCATTCGAAAATACTTGGTGGCGGGATCCTTGGAACTGATGAGGTTCCCCTTCTGCTCGTTGGGAAACCCGATCACCCCGAGTACTTTGGCCGCCACATAGGTTTCGGCGACCGTAATCGGCAGGATCACGTGCTCGGCGACCTTCTCGTTGTAGACAAGTTTGAAAGAGACGATCAAACCGATGGTGAATATCAGAACAAATTTGATTTCCTGGCGATAATCCTTGAGAAACGCTTGAAATTTGCTCTGTTTTTCTTGCTGACTGATCATACAACCACACCTGGTGTTTTCATGTTTTTACTGATTTAACGATTTACTGAATATCCACTTGAAACGGCATGAGCGCGAGGGTCTGCCACTGCCCATCGGTCTTGCCGGCGAACAGGTCCCAAACGAGACGGACTTCCCGGGGCAGTATATCGCGAAATACTTGGGCGCGCGTTTGAACTCCTTGCCCCTGGAGAAAGCTCCAATAATCATCCTGCAAAGGATAATTGATGACCGCGTAGGAATCCAGCCCCGCTTTGTCGGCGGCGATCTCGACCGCGCGATCCAGGCCACCCAGGTGGTCGACCAACTGGCGTTCCTGAGCGTCGCGCCCCAACCACACGCGGCCACGGGCATTGGGCTCCAAAGTGTCGAACATCTGCTTGCGCGAGTCGGCGGCCTTTTGCACGAACGATTCGTAGGCCTGGCGGGTGCGGGTGCGGAACCCTTCGATCTCCGCTTCGGTCAGCGGCCGATGAGGATCGAAGAAATCGGCACTGTCGGCCGTTTTCAGAACCTCGACGTTGACCAGGATCTTTTCGTAGAGCTGTTGGAAATCCACGCGCATGGTGACGACGCCGATGGAACCCGTGATGGTCGTGGGCTGGGCCACGATTTCATCGCAGGCCATGGCCATGTAGTAGCCGCCACTGGCCGCGACGGTCCCCATCGAAGCGATGACGGGCTTCTTGAATTCGGTCCTCGTCCGTTGGATTTCGCGCCACATGACATCGCTGGCCAGGTGTGACCCGCCCGGAGAATCGACGCGAAGGACGATCGCCTTGACGTTGTCGTTCTCCCTGGCCGCCTCGAGCTGACGAATGAAATCGGCGGAAGCCACCACGTCATCGCCGAAAAAGCCCTTGCGCTGGCTGCCGGACTGGATGCTGCCGCGGGCATAGATGACCGCGATCGAGGGCCCACCCCCAAATCCGAGGACGCCGTTGGAGAGCGCGTAACTTCCGGCCGACACGAAATGCGGTCGGGCGTCGTCGTTCAATCCCAGTTTTTCCGCGAGGCCGGCCTCCACCTCGTCCTGGTATCTCAAGCCGTCGAGAAGACCCTCGGACACCCCCGTGGTGGGGTCGAAAATCCCGGTGTTGATCATTCCGCGCAGGTCTTCGACCTCGATACCGCGCCCGTCGTGAACCGCATCCAGGAAGGTCGATTCGAGTCCTTCGAGCAGGGCGGTCATCGCCACGCGGTTGGCCTCGCTCATCTCGGTGCGGCGATAGGCATCCGCGAAGGACTTGTACTCACCGAACGCTTCCACGTGCACTCGCACGCCGAACTTCTCGAGAAGTTCCGCATAGAAACTGGTGCGCGACATGAAGCCGTCCAGCAGCAGGACGCCTTCGGGAACCATGTAAATCTCGTCCGCGGCACTGGCCAGATAGTATTCGCGCTCCTGCCAGAGCTCGCCGAAAGCGACGATCCACTTGCCCTTTGCGCGAAACGCGGCGAGCACATCGCGCATTTCCTCGGCCTGGGCCCATCCCAAATTGGAAGGGCCGAGCTGGAGAAGAATGCCCTCTACTTTCGGATCCGAAGCGGCGCGCTCGATGCCGCGCACGAGCGCGTGAAAATGAACCGGCTGCTTTTCCATGAAAGCCTGAAAGGGCGACGGTGGCTCGTACTCGGGAATCAGGCCACCCACGTTCAAGCGAAGGACCGTATTGGCCTTGACCTTGACCGGCTTCTTGCCCGGAAAGGTAAGCAGCAGGATGCTGGCGCCACCGATCACCATCAGCAGAATCAAAAAGGTTCCGGCCAATAACAAGGGCATTATCGATTTGCTTTTCCTCGGCCGTGGCGCTGGGCGCGGCGGTCGGGGCTTGGGCGTTGCTGGCGTTTCTGGATGGCTCATCGACTCCCCCTACCTGCTGGCAATGTGGTGACGGAACGGTTCTCTCGCAGCTTGGGCCATCGGCTCCGAGGTAGGCCTTCCTCACCAAAAACGATCATCCGGCTTGCTTCACCGTTTCGTAATCCGGCATCTCGAACGGCTGTTGCTCCATTTCGGCGGCAAAAGTGTTCATATCTCGAACGGCGCGGCGGACGTATTCCAGTCTTCTTTCCTTCTTCTTCATACGACGATTATGAACCAAAGGCGCCATAATGCCGAAGTTGATATTCACCGGGTTCAGTTTGTCATGGCCTTCGAAGGAAACGTAGTGGGCCAGCGCACCCATGGCGGTAGTCGCCGGAAAAGGCACCATGGGCTTGCGCGCGAGGAAGCGACTCATCTGGATGGCGGCCATCAGTCCGGAGGCGGCCGATTCCACGTAACCCTCCACCCCGCTGATCTGGCCGGCCAGGAACAAATCGTGGCGCTTCCGAAACTGCAGGGTGGGTTTGAGGTGCTTGGAACTGTCCACGTAGGTATTGCGGTGGATCATGCCGTAACGAACGAATCGGGCCTTTTCCATGCCGGGCAGGGCGGATAGAATGCGCTTCTGCTCGCCCCATTTCAACTGGGTCTGAAAACCGACGAGGTTCCAATGTGAGCGGGCAAAATTGTCCTGGCGTAACTGAATGACGGCGTATGGTTGCCGACCCGTACGAGGATCGACAAGTCCCACTGGCTTCATCGGGCCAAATCGCAAGGTATCGACACCGCGATCGGCCATCACTTCAATCGGCAAACAGCCCTCGAAAAAGATCATTTTCTCGTGCTTTTTAGGCACTACGCGTTCGCCGGTGACGACACTCCGATGAAATTCGAGATATGCTTCTTCATCGAGAGGAATGTTCAGGTAATCCGCGCCACCGCCTTTGTTATAGCGAGACTGAAAAAAAACGACGTCCAAGTTGAGGGAGTCGTATTCGACGACGGGTGCGATGGCATCGTAGAAGTAAAGGGCGTCGTCGCCCACGAACCGGTAGAGATCCTTGGACAGGGCATCGGAACACAGGGGACCGGCGGCCAGGATGGTCGGTCCGTCGGGTATGGCCGCGACTTCTTCGCGCACGATTTCGATGAGCGGGTTTTCGTTCATCGCCTCGGTGATGACCTGGCTGAAGCGCTCGCGGTCCACGGCCAAGGCGCTCCCCGCAGGTACCGAACTCGCCCGCGCGGCGCGAATGACGAGCGAATCCCATCCGGCCATTTCCCGCTTGATGAGGCCGACCGGATGAAAGGGATCGTCCGATCGCAGGGAGTTGCTGCATACCAACTCGGCGAAGTCGGAGGTCTTGTGAACATCGGTGTCCACGTTCGGGCGCATCTCGAAAAGGCGAACGGCAATGCCACGGCGCGCCAATTGATGGGCCGCTTCCGTTCCAGCCAGCCCCGCTCCGATGATGGTTACTGGTTGAGACAACGTCAACTCCTGCTTCGGCGCCCGAAGCGGGCGACCGAAAGGGTCAAATGATCAGGGTCCGAGACTCGATACCAGTCGCATCGCGCGATGGGATCGGTCGCTCAAACGTCCACCGCGACGAGCTGGTCTTCCTCGACCCATGCCTCGAAAACGGCGACGCCACCCTCGAGGTCCTTGAAGGTGAGCCCCACTTTTTGGGCGTCGGCCGGATTGCGGCTCTGGATGCGAATGCGCTTCCCCGAGCGCTCGACGGCTTGAACCGTGACACCTTTGTAAACAACGATCTGTTGACTCATTTTCGCTTCACCGAAATGTCGAAGATATCCATGACCACCAGCCAATTGATCATGCCGGCGATCAGGAAATACGTCGTTCCGTAATCGTAGGACGCGTTGAGCGGGGATCCGCGATCCAACCCCAACTTCGCCAGGAAGTAGGGAATCCCCATGCCGGATTGGCAAATCGTGCCCAACATGCGGATCTTGCCTTCGGTCGTCAGCTCGTAGAGATCTCCACCCAGGAGAAACGCAAAAAAGTAGGCCGTATAGAGACAGACCGAAATGAGAACCGCCGATTTCTTGCGGTCGAGTAACCAATAACCAAGTCCGGGAACCAACCAGGCCAAAAAACAATTCTTCAGCGTTTGCGGGGCTAGTACCAGCGATGGATCGTAACGCGGCATCAATTCTTCACGCTCAGCCAAGAAAAGCTCCCTGAAACGTCGATAGGGGAATCAAGAAATGGCTCTCGATCCCCTAGCGCGCCGCCCGAGAACGCGGGTCACCCGCATTCCCGGCGCTGCATTAATCGGTAGTGTACGGCAAAAGGGCGATGTGACGCGCCCGCTTGATGGCGGTCGCCAACATGCGCTGGAACTTGGCGCTGGTGCCCGTTTGACGGCGAGGTGCGATCTTGCCGCGCTCCGGGGTAAAGCTGCGAAGCAATTCCACATCCTTAAAGTCGATGTAGTCGATCTTCTCGGCCTTGAACTTACAGAACTTGCGCTTCCGGTAGTAAAACTTGCGCTTGCCGCGACGGTCGGGGCGACCACCGCCGGGTCCACCGGGACGACCACCGCCTTGACGGCCCCCCTGAGGTGGGCGATCGTTGCGTTCTCCGCCGCGGGAATCGTGACGTTCACCGCCAGCGGCGGGTCTTGCCTCTCGGTTGGCAACTTCACTCATTAAACCTTCTCCTAGTTATCCGAAGATGCTTTTCTGGCCTTGCGCTTCTGACGCGCTTCTTGTTTGGCCTGGCGCTTTGCAGTGCCTTTTTGGATCAATTTCTTTTTGCGCTCGGTTTTGACCGTCAAAAACTTGATGATGGACTCATTCAAACGGTACTGGCGCTCCAACTCTTTAATGATGTCGCCGGGAGCTTCCATTTCAAAGATGGTGTAGATCCCATCGCGGAACTTCTTGATTTCGTAAGCGAGCTGGCGTCGTCCCCAGCGAATGGTGTTGTGTACAGTCCCACCGTTTTTGGTGATGACTTCCTCGAAATGACCGACCAACTGTTCGTAAGCTTCGGGAGCCACGGTCGGTGCCGAGATAAAAACAGACTCATAGGTGTTCATTAGACTGAAAATGCCTCCAGACGGAATTTAAAAGCTGTATTCCCGAGTGGTTACGGAGGAACACGGGCGCCGCTGGGCGCAGCGCCCATTTTGGCAAAGGCCTCCATTCTATCCCAAAAGGGGAGCGATGACAACCGCAACTACGGACATCAGCTTGATCAAAATGTTGAGTGACGGGCCCGCGGTGTCCTTGAACGGATCGCCCACGGTGTCGCCGATCACGGCAGCCTTGTGCTTTTCGGATCCCTTGCCGGCAATCTGCTCACCGGCCGAGTTTTTATCCTTGGGTTCTTCCTCGATCTGCTTCTTGGCGTTATCCCATGCACCGCCGGTATTGGACATGAAGATGGCCATCAAGACGCCGCACACGGTGGCGCCGGCCAGGAGTCCGCCCAACATCTGCGGGCTGCCCAGGAAGCCGACGAGCACGGGGGTCACGACGGCGATCAAACCGGGCAGAATCATCTGGCGAATGGCGGCCTGAGTCGAGATATCGACGCACTTGGCGTACTCGGCCTCGGCCTTGCCTTCCAGCAGGCCCTTGATCTCGCGGAACTGGCGGCGAACTTCCTCGATCATTTCGTTGGCAGCCAGGCCCACGGCCTTCATGGCCATGGCGGAGAACAGGAACGGCAGCATGCCGCCCAGGAACAGGCCGATGGTGACTTGGGGATTGGTGATATCCAGTTCGAGCTTGAAACCACCGCCGACTTTGGCTTCGACGGCAGCGCGGAAGGCCGCGAACAGGGACAGTGCGGTCAGAGCGGCCGAAGCGATGGCGAAACCCTTACCGATGGCGGCGGTGGTGTTACCGACGGCGTCGAGGTTGTCGGTGCGCTCGCGAACCTCGGGCGGCAGCTCACTCATTTCGGAGATACCGCCGGCGTTGTCGGCGATCGGGCCGTAGGCGTCGACGGCGAGCTGGATACCGGTGGTGGAGAGCATGCCGAAGGCGGCGATGGCGATGCCGTAGATCCCGGCCAGGTGGAAAGAGACCCCGATGGCGACCGCAATGTAGATCACGGGCAGCGCGGTAGAGCGCATGCCCACCCCGAGACCGGAGATGATGTTGGTCGCGGGCCCCATCTTGGAGCTGTCGACGATTTCGTTGACCGGGCTCTTGTTCTTGGCACAGTAGTACTCGGTGGTGAAGCCGACGGCGAGACCCGCGGCCAGACCGACCAGCGTGGCCAGGAACAGATCCATGGTCGTGACCGGATCTTCGAAGTTGGCGAACTGGAAGCCCTCGCCGACGAATTGTTGAATGATGAAGTAGGAAAGAATCGTCATCAGAACGGCGGCGGTCAGGGTGCCGATGTTGAGTGCCGTTTGCGGGTTACCGCCCTCGGAGGTGCGTACCAGGAAAGTACCGACGATCGAGACGACGATGCCCACCGCAGCGAGCGACATGGGCAGGAACACCGAATTCAGGGCCTGGGTGGCATCGGTCAGGTAGACCGAACCGATGACCATCGCGGCGATGATGCAGCCGACGTAGGATTCGAACAGGTCGGCGCCCATGCCGGCCACGTCACCCACGTTGTCACCCACGTTGTCGGCGATGGTGGCCGGGTTACGCGGATCGTCCTCGGGAATGTCGTTTTCGACCTTACCCACCAAATCGGCGCCGACATCGGCGGCCTTGGTGTAGATCCCACCGCCCACACGCGCGAACAGCGCGATGGAGGAAGCACCCATCGAGAATCCGGTCACCACGCGGACGACCTTGGACAGGCTCGCATCGGCGCCCAAAACGGCGAAACCTTCGGGCATAAACAGCAACAACAGGAAGCCGAGTCCCAAAATGCCGAGACCGACCACACACATACCCATGACGGTTCCGCCGCCGAACGCGATCCCCAGCGCCTTGTTGAGGCTGGTGCGCGCGGCATTGGAGGTACGCACGTTGGCGGCGGTGGCGATACGCATCCCGAAAAAGCCGGCAAAGCCGGAGCACAGGGCACCGACGATGAAGCTCAACGCGATGAGCGCGCTGGATTCGGAATCACTGGCGTTTTGCCAAGCGAGCAAGATGGCGACGACCAGAACGAAGGCGGACAATACTTTATATTCACGAGCGAGGAAAGCCATGGCACCTTCGCGAATGTGACCGGCAATCTTGGCCATCTTCTCGGTACCGACTTCCTCCTTGTTCACCTGCATCGCTTTGAACCAGGCGAACCCCAATGCGACCAAACCCGCAGCGGGGAACAAATACAGCAATGTACTACTATTCAATTTCTTCTCCTCCCAATCTGGGCTCATGTTTCCGGCTTCCCTCAATGCGAGAAACATCGGCGGCCTTCGGATTGAAGCGACTCATGACATCCTTGAGCTGCTCGCCGTCCAACCAGGCCGTCACGGCCTCCACGGCGATATCGAACACGTCTCCCACGACGGCCAACTCGTCCTCGGAAAAACGTTCGAGGACGTAATCGACCAAAGGCATCTGAGAAATCGCCGGGGTTTGGATACCGATACGGAGTCGAGCAATCTCGGAAGTCTGAAGCGTCTCGATGATGTGGCGCATACCCTTTTGGCCACCGGCCGATCCGGAAGGCCGAAGCCGAATCCTGCCCAGCGGCAATGCCACGTCATCGTATGCGATAAGTATAGCCTCGCGTTCGAGCGGAATGCGCCGCAAAAAAGAGGACACGGCTTGTCCGCTCAAATTCATGTAGGTCAGAGGCTTCATAAAAAAAATGACCTGTTGCCCTTTTTCGCAGGACCACAGGTCATATTCGACGGAACCGGCCTGAGGTTCGGCACCGAGGCGCGCCATCATCCGGTCAAGCCATAGAAACCCGGCATTGTGCCGGGTCCAGACATAGCTGTGGCCCGGATTGCCCAGGCCAACAATCAATCGACGTTCCATAAAGCGGCGAGAGCCTTACGCTTCAGCGGACTCTTCATCTTCTTCATCGATGTCGCCCTTGTTGTCGGGCGCGTGGACGACGGCGATGACGCGTCGTTCATCCAAGCGATACTCGACGCCCTCCAACTTGGGAAGATCGGCAACCCGAATGGCGTCGTCCATGCCAAGCTCGGAAACATCGAGCTTCAGGGCGCCTGGCAGGAACTTGGGCAGGCAGGCCACTTCGATATCGTGACGCACGATGTTCAGCACACCGCCCTCTTTCACGCCCGTGGGCGTGCCGGAAACGACGATTTCGATGGTCGCGGATACTTCCTTCTCCATGTCGATGCGAATAAAATCCACATGGATCATGCGACCGGTCACGGGATGACGGTCCACGTCCTTGATCATGACGTGACGGGTTTGCTCACTGTTCTCCAACCGCAGGTTGACAACCGAGTTCAAACCTTTTTCGGAATGAATGATATGGCCGAGCACTTTGGGCTCGACCGAAACGGGGCTGGGATCGACGTTCATGCCGTAAACGACGCTGGGAACCATGCCGCGTCTTCTGAGGCGCTTGGTTTCTTCTTTCCCCAGCATCTCTCGGGGGTAGACAACGATTTCAGGAATACTGGTCATTTTGGGATCTCCCTCACTTTTGCCTTATCTGTATATGGGTACCGTGAGCCGGTCACCGATCGCTATGTGGACTCGACTCAGCCGTTTCGGTCACCAGGGCCCGTCAGCGTCAGTCGAACAGAGTGCTGATCGAGCTTTCCTCGTGAATCCTAATGATCGCCTCGCCAAGCAGGCCGGCAATAGAGACCACTTCCAGTTTGCTTCGGTAAGGAAGATCTTCCCGCAAGGGGATGGAATCGGTGATAAAAACCTTTTTCAAAACCGATTTCTCTATACGCTCGGCAGCCGGATCCGAAAGAACGGGATGGGAACAGGCGGCGTAAACGCTGGTTGCGCCCGCGTCTACCAAGGCTTGGGCGGTTTGGGTCAACGTACCGGCCGTGTCGATGATGTCGTCGATAATGATGCAATCGCGCCCGCGAACTTCGCCGATAATGTGCATCACTTTGGATACATTGGCCTTTTCACGACGCTTGTCGACAATGGCCAGACTGGCATCCAGTCGCTTGGCCACCGCGCGTGCGCGCTCGACGCCGCCGGCATCCGGGGCCACCACGACAAAATTGCGCTCCAGTCGCTGGATGTGCTCCAGCAAGACGCGCGAGGCGTAGAGGTGATCCACGGGAATATCGAAAAAGCCTTGGATCTGATTGGCGTGCAGATCCATGGTTAATACGCGGCTGGCTCCGGCAGTCAACAACAGATCCGCCACCAGCTTTGCGGAGATGGGCACCCGCGGCTTGTCTTTGCGATCCTGGCGGGCGTAACCGAAATAAGGAATGACCGCGGTGACCCGCGAAGCGGAAGCGCGCTTGAACGCATCGAGCACGATCAGCAGCTCCATCAAACTGTCGTTGACGGGATTGCAAGTGCTCTGCACGATGAAAACATCGCCGCCGCGCACGTTCTCGCAAACTTGGCAAGAAACCTCGCCATCCTTGAAACGGCCCAGTTCCATCTCGCCGATCTCGACGTTCATGGAATCGCCGATTTTTTTAGCCAAGGCGGGGCTTGACGTCCCCGAAAACAACAAAAGCTCGCCAGCCTGGTGCTTCATGAAAACCATTCCTTCTCAAAAATGCCAAAAATCAACGTCGCCTGCTGTTCCCGGAATGTGAGGAAAAAGCGCAACAGTCTATCGGGATGGCCAGCATCAACGCACACCTAAAATAAAAATGGCTGGGGAGGAAGGATTCGAACCCTCGAATGGCTGGACCAAAACCAGCTGCCTTGCCGCTTGGCGACTCCCCAACTTTTTTTAATCAAAAAACCGTGTTTTAGACCCGATAGATCACCTTCGCGATCACACGACGCGTATAATGCCTGAAACAGTGCTAAGGCGTCAACACTTTATTCAAAAAAAGATTCATAAATTCCTCATGATTGAACCGAAGCTCCCACACCGGTTTTCGGCAAGTGACTGAAAACCCTTAGCGCCCAATGCCTGACTGGCGATCCGCGGGCTTCGGCCAGCGTCGAAACGGGACCGTTTTGAGATCAAAACGGGCGGCAATCGCCTCCTGTTCCCGGTCGAGTCGCGATCGATCGGTGAACCACACCAAGGTGGATCCGGAGCCGGTCATGAAAAGCGATTCCCCGGTTTCGCGGCAGGGCCAGGCTTCACGGATTTCGGCCAATCGGGGAAAGAGCCGGCAAGCGGGGGCGAAGAGGTCGTTCTCACCGATCGCCGGTACCGCATGGGGAGCCGCATTCTCGTGGGCTGGATCCGAGGGACCCGCCGCCAGCTCGCGAAACACCGGCCCGGTGGGCACACCAAAATCGGGAATCAGCAGAAATCCCCCGTCGAAAGGCAGCTCGTGCACGACAGGTCGCAGGCGTTCGCCCACGCCGCGGGCCTCGCACATGCCCCCTTCCAAAAAAAAGGGAACATCGGCGCCGAGGGTCAAGGCCATGGCCCGCAGATCCTCGTGACCGAAGGGGTATTGGTGGGCCTCGTTCAGAAGAGCCAGGGCGCCGGCGGCATCGGAAGAGCCACCACCCAAACCACCTCCGGCGGGAATTCGCTTGCGCAGCGAGAAGCGACCGCCGATCGGTCGACCCAGCCGGTCGCCGAACAGTCGCGCCGCTTTGAACACCAGGTTTTCTTCCACGGCCCCCAGCGCGGCACCGGCGATTTCCAGTTCCAGCTCACCGGATCCGGGCTCGTAGACCAGGGTGTCGTGCACATCGATTTCCTGAAACAGCGTCCACAACTCGTGATAACCGTCCGGTCGACGACCCAACACCTTGAGAAACAGATTGATCTTGGCGCGACACTCGCGTCTCATGAATGCTCCTTCCCTACCCTGCACGAAGCCCGGTCAGTCCAAATGCCAATAGAGCTCCAAATCTCCCAGGGGCTTGATCTCGAGCCGATCGCTCAGGCGCGCTTCCAAAATCCGTTTGGAGTAGCGGTTCTTGTACTTCATGCGTTTGACGCGCCAGCGAATGGTCCATTCCTGTTCGCGGTGGTTCAGGACGTACCATTTATCATCGCGAGAAAAATCCCAGGCCGGATGGCCCGGCCAGATGCCTTCCACGAGCAGCGCGAGCCACTGGTCGCGATGGAGCGAGGGTCCGTCGGGAAACAAACGCACGGCTTGCCCGGCGGGTCCCACGAAGGCCAGGTCGTCTTTCGGCAGGGTCAACACATCGCGCTCCGGTTCGGCCCAATAGGTGAACAGCGTACCGGACGGGGCTTTGCGACAATGAATGGAAAAGCGGCCGTCCTCCAGTTTGTGCAGGGCCAATTGCGCCGAAACGCGGCGTTCGGTCCCCTTGAACTCGAAATCGTAGGTGACCTGAAGCAGGGAAGGCAGGGGATCCGCGAACCACAACAGCGGTAAAAGGTAAAACATATGACTCCGAAACGGGGGGCGACGACCGGGCCGCGAAACACGCCAAGGGTCGCGCGTTTTCGCGACCCAAAGGGAAACGGCCGAACTCTCCCCTTCCTCGATTTCGACCGGCACGAGCGCCGGAAGAACCCATTCATGTTCTCACAGTTCCCGGTGCGCCAGCCCATACATAATAGAAGAAGGATCACCCGAGGCCGATCTTAACGAGCGCAAACCGTCTTCGCCGCCGTGCGTCCGCAGCCGGTCTCAGGGATCGAGCTTGTCCAACAGACGAAAGAAATGGCTTCCGGATATATCCATCGCCTTGCTCCAGCACGCAAACGCCTCTTCGTGTTTGCCCCGCGCCATCAGCACTTCCCCGAGGTGATCGAGCTTTTCGGCGTCGTCGGGCTCCAGTTCCAGAGCCTGACGCAGGGTCGCCTCCGCCTCTTCCAACAAGCCCATCTTGAATTGAATCCACCCCAGGCTGTCGAGGTACGAGGAGTTCTCGGGCTGCTCGGACAGGGCCGAGCGCACCAGCGCCTCCGCCCTCGGCAGTTGTTCGCCGGCATCACCGAGAAAGTAACCGAAATTGTTGCGAATGGATACGTCGTTGGGCTGTGTGACCATCAGCGACTCGTAGAGTTCGAAGGCCTTGGCAGGGCGCCCGCTGAGAATCCAGGTGTAGGCGACATTTTCCTTGAGGTAGTCCGGCAAATCGTACTCGGGATAGAAATCGTTCACCAACTGCATGGCACCGGCCCAGTCTTCGCGGGCCAGGAAGTGATCCATGCCGTTGCGCACCGCGATGGGCAGGGCTCCCAAACACTCGATATCCTCTTTCATGTTGCGCAGGTAGTTGTTGGTGGGGTCACTCGCGATGAGTGTCTGAAGCAAGGGATCGCCCTCTCCGGACAAGACCTGCGCCAATGCCGCCAACAGGAACCAACTGGGATTGGCCTCCACCTCCGTCTGGTGCTCGCGATAGAGCTCCATGACCTGGGCCCACTCCTTCAAAAGAAACGAGGCCTCGAGGGCGTGCTCCAGAAAGAGCGACTTCATGTGCTCCCGACTGGGATCGTCGAGGGCGGTCATGGCCCGGAGCGACACGAACGAATAATTGCCGAGCTCCATGTTGGCGTGGATGTGATAGCGGAAATAATCGTGGCTGCGTTCCTGCCACGGCAAGAACTCGAGGACCTGCAGGGCCACCTGGAAGCGCTCCACCCGCAGGAAGCGCAAGGCGACCTGGATCAGCAAGCGGGTGTTGGAGCCGAGCATCGAAAGTTCTTCGACGTTGTCCTCGGCAGGTTCGAGCAATGCCTCGAGAAAGGCGACATTCAAATCCACGGGCGGCTTGCCTGGCCAGGCCTCTTCCATGCGCAGGCGCTGAAAGCGTTGATAGTGACGAAGGGCCGTGCGCACCTGGTTGGTGTTCTCGAAACTCTGCCCGGCGTAATAGTAGGCCCAGGTATTGTTGGGATCGGTTTCACAAACCCACGCGAAGGCCCGCGACGCATCCATGAAACGCTGTTTACTCCAAAACCAACGACCCAGATCGAAATAGGCGTCCAACAGAATGTTGACGGCGTCTTCCATCGGCTCGAGCAGGGTGATCGCGCGTCGCAACAGAAGCTCAGGATCCTCCGCCTCGGTGAACTCGCTCCATCGCGCTTCGCTTACCAGAAGCGAACCCATCATGAGTGGAAAGCGGTAATCCGAAGGAAACCGATCCATGGCCGACTTGAGATCCGCGAGAAAAGAAGCCTGATCCGAGGTTTCCAAGGGACCGCCTTGTTCGAGGCGTTCGAGGCCCAAGATCAGGAGCTGGTGCACCGCCTCGGGACTGTCGGGTGCCATCCGCACGGCCTCTTCGGCAAAGGCGACGGCAATGTCCAAATCACCCAACTGACGCGCATATTCGGCCTTGAGCAACAGCCCCAAAACCTTTTCCCGAACTTCGTGAACGGCCACCTCGGGCCCCGCAAGCATCGGGGCAGCCACCAGCGGCGACGCCCAAGCCGAGCAAAAACCGCTCATCAGGCACAACGCCGCCCAGAACCGCAACAGCCCGAGTCCCGGGATATCGATCAACGCCTGCCTCATGAACACCGCCTCTCGCGTACCGCTCTGAACGTCCTCCGGCCGGATTCCTTTAGGACAAAAGCTCCACCAACTCGTCGTAGGCCGAAACCAGATGCTGCCGATCCACACCTTTGACGATTTCTATCTCACCAGGTGCGAAGGGCACGATCCAGGGGATCTGACCGGCCACTCCCTTTTTGTCGATCAGGGTGAGATCCAAAACGGCCTCGCGATCCCAGGCACGCGGGTCGAAACCGGGTAACCGCGTACGCACGGTTTCGGCCAGACCACGCCATTCGTGTCGACCGCCCAGGCGTCGACCCAACAGGACCGCGAACAGAAGGCCGATCCCGACCGCCTCTCCGTGAAGGAAACACTGATAGCGCGTATAACTTTCCAAAGCATGCCCCAACGTGTGCCCGAGATTGAGCAGACGTCGTTTGCCGCGCTCGAGCGGGTCCTCACGCACGATGCGCGCCTTGACCGCCACCCCTTCGGCCAGCACCGCCATGTGGTCCTGCCAGCGTTCCGGTTGCACCGGTAGATCCATCGCCTTTGCCAGTAGTTCGGGCCCGTCCAACATGCCGTGTTTGAGAAATTCCATGTAGCCGGCATGGATTTGACGGATGGGCAAGGTGCTCAATACCGAGCTGTCGATGATCACGGCCCGCGGCTCCCAAAAATGGCCGACGAGATTTTTTCCGTGGGGCAGGTTGACCGCGGTTTTGCCGCCGATCGAAGCGTCCTGCTGCGCCAAAAGCGTGGTGGGTACGTAGATCCAGTCCATCCCGCGCATGTAACAGGAGGCGACGAAGCCGCTCAGGTCACCGACGACACCGCCACCCAACACCAGAAGCAGGCTGTGGCGGTCGGCCTTGTGGTCGGCCAGCCATTCCATCAGCTTGCCGAAGGTCTCCAAGTTCTTGGTGGCTTCGCCATCGGGCATCAGGTACAGGTGACGATCCTGGAAGGCGGGCGGCAGCACCGCGCGCAGGGCCTGGCCGTGAAAATCCCAGATGTTGGCCTGGCTGACCGCGAACACGGTGCTGTACGCATCGAGTGGCGTTGCGGTCAACGCTTCCGCAAAGCAGGCATGACCGAAAGAGATGCAGGATTGGTTCACGTGAAACTGTTGAAGGATCAAAGCTGCCCCCCCTCAAGCGGATACGGCGACACCGATCGATCGGCCCGGGCGGACCGGGGCGCCACCCGGTTCTGGCTAATCATAGAACGAAAAGGATCGGGGGACCCCATCTTATCTTTCATAACGCGTCATGTCTGCCGATCGACGCCTGAGTGAAACCGGGCCGAAGAATCGAGCGCCGGCCAACTGGAATCGGGAGAGAAAGGTGCGGGACTTTCTATAAGCCGAATTCTGTAACTCGCGAACGAGCCGGTTGCCATTCATCTGGGACAGCAATTACTCACTGCCTCTAGCGACTTACCCGGAAACCGGGAGCGGGCCACTCCCTGAGACCGAAGTCTCGTGTCTCCCTATTTAGTCTTGCTCCGCATGGGGTTTACCCAGCCACGAATATCACTACCCGTGCTGGTGGTCTCTTACACCACCCTTTCACCCTTACCGCCCCGAATCGAAACCCGGGGGTTGGCGGTCTACTCTCTGTTGCACTTGCCGTCGGTTTCACCCGCCTGGCCGTTAACCAGCATGCTGCCCTGTGGAGTTCGGACTTTCCTCGATGGGGGCCGGAAAGGCCCACACCGCGACAACCCGAAAATCCCGCGTCGGCCAGGATACCAGATCCGAATCGCCAGGGCCAGCCGGCCCTCACAGAAATCGCATGGTTTCTCTCGGCACCGCGCGATGCCGCCTTCAAGGGTATCCATACATTAATTAAATGGATCGCGAACGGAACGCGACCCGAGGCAAACCGGACGGCCGCGTTTCCCCAAGAGGTGTCGAGACCGCGATTTTGATGACACGCCCCTCGCGAAACGGGCCCCAAGCCGCGTCGGCTAATGCGTTCGGGCGTCATTGCGCGGCGGGGATCACATACACGCCGGCCACGATCGTGTTAAGTTGGTCGTATTTGAGTATTGTGGCACCGTCGCGCGTTTCAATTAACTGACTCCAGCCCGAAAGGTATCCATTTTTACCGTGCTGCAATCCAATTTTTAAGAACCACCTAGTGCCTAGACTACACTGAGAATCACACCCGATAATATCGTTAGAAACTGACGGGCCCTCCGCCAACCATCAGGCCCGCAGAAATTCGTTCCCACTGTGAGCTGCGTTTTTCCAGCAAAACGGTTTATTCATTTCCGGGAACACAATAGAATTGAATGATCATTATTCAAAATGTCCTGCCCTGCCACCATGTGGCGGTTCTTATCTGCAACTCCGGAGATGCTTATGGTCAATCGAATTCTCCTGATCGATTCCAACGCCGCCTTTCATCAACAGGTCCAGCAAGCCTTGGCAGTCGTCGACGTGGAACTCCATTACACCCCCAAGGGCATGGAAGGCGTCGCCATGGCCGCCAACCTACAGCCGAACGCCATCATCCTCGCCGAGGAACTCGCCGACATGAACGGCTATATGGTTTGCCGGCGCCTTCGCGAAAACGCGACCACCCAATCGATCGGGTTGATATTCACTTCGGCAAAGCAGGATCAGCAGGCCTTCTTCGACAAACACCGCAGGCTGCGATTCGCCGCCAACCACTATTTCTCCAAACCGATAGGACCCTCGGAACTGTTGGACGCGATCGCCGACATCACCGGCTGGGATCTGGACGCGGCCCACAGCCAGGCCATCCAGACGATGCCGCTGGAATCGGTAATCATCGAAGAGCCCGCACCCGCTGGGGACTCCGACGAAATCCAGCAATTACGCGAGCAGTTGGATGGGCAGGCCCGCGAACTGGACTACCTGCGCAAAGAAGCCAAGGGGTTCAAACCCTTTCTGGAACAACACAAACGCCAGAAGAAAGAGCTCAAAGAAGCCCAGACGACGATCGAGGACCTGAAGTCCCAACTCTCGTCTCAGCAGAACGAACTGGATCGAACCCAGAGCGAGGACGATCCCCACGAATTGAAAACGCGCATCGGCCAACTGGAACAGGCCGCCGCCCGGCGCGAGAACGCACTCGAAGACGAGATCCGCGAACGCGAGAAATTGACCGCCCAATTGGAAGAGCAACGCGATCAGTTGGAAACGCGTCGCAAAGAACTGGACTCCGCGCGCGATCAAATCGTCAAGCTCGAAACGGAATTGAGTGCCACGGAGCATTCGCAGGGCGACCTGGGCGATAAGCTGGGAACGCTGCAAAGCTCGAAGAACCGGTTGCAGGAGGAATACGACCAGCTCCTCACCGACCATCACAAGACCAGCTCCGAGCTGGAGATCCTGCGCAAGAATCACGATGATCTGGAACGTCGCCACAGCGACGACGAGCAGTCGGCCGCAACCGTCAAAGCCGAACTTGAATCGGCCCAGGATCAGGTTCAATCCCTGAAAAGTAAATTGCAGGAAACGGAACACCGCGCCAACCAGGCCGAAACCGAACTGGAGAACCAAACCCAGGACTCGCGCCACGGCCAGGAAGAGATCAACCGCCTCCAGAACGAATTGAAGCGCCACGAAGACCTGCTGAACGAACGCAGCGATCAGATTCAAGGCCTGGAGAGCCAGCTCTCCAACTTGCGCCAGGAGGCGGAAGAGTCGAAGCACAAACTGGTGGAGACCGAACAAGCGGCCGGCGGCCATATGCAGGCAGCGGAAGAACTGCGCCAGACGCTGGAGGACACCCAATCCCAGCTCACCCAGACCAAAGGCGAAAACGAGCAACTACAGCAGTCGCTCGACGAAGCACAATCCAGCATGATGGAAAAAGACGGCAATGTGGAGACTCTGTTCCACAAGTGCCAGGAGTTGCAGGCCTCGTTGGATCGCATGAGCGAGGAGAAAGAGGCACTGGAAAAGGGCCTCGGTGATCGACTGGCCCAAACCCAGCGGGATCTGGGTAATCAAAGTGAAGCCTATCAGTCACTTCAGGAAAACTACGATGCGCTGATCAACTCTCTGGACGAAATCACCAAAGACCGCGACGACAAACATCGAGAACTCGAGCAAACCCGTCAGAAGCTGGACGACCTCCAGAGCACCACGGATTTCGAGCTTCAGGACCTGAGCGCGAAGCTGGACAACCTGCAAAGCGAACTCCAGCAATCCAACGAATCGAGAACCACTTCCGAAGCCTACCTGGACGCCGCACGTCAGGAAAACACGACCTACCAGGTCCAGATCGCGGAACTGGAGAAGGAACGCGACAAGCTGCGAAACGACCAGGAAGAGCGCGGCGAACAGCTCAGCCAGGCTCGCAAGGAAGCGGACGTGCTGCGCGACCAGTTGCACAACAGCGAAACGGCGCGCAAAAACGAAGGCGCAGTTCACGCCGAAGAGCTTCACAAACTGCGCAAACAGCTAGAAGACAATGAAATACAGCTAAATCACGCGCGTGGTGAACTCAGCAAGTCGATTGAGAAACACGAAGACGCGCTGGCCAACCTCAAAGAGGAACACCGCAATCGCGAAAGCGATCTCACCGACCGCCTTTCCCAGGTGGAATCCAATTTCTACAGCCAAAAGGAACTGGCCGAGTCACGCGCCAAGAAGCTCAAACAGGAAGCCGAGGAACACGCAATCGAAATCGGCAATCTCCAGTCCAACCACCGCGCCGAACTGAAACGCCTGAACGGGGAATTCGACAGCACCCGGGCGAAGCTCAAGGAAGATCAGGACCGCCAGGAAGACGCGTGGAAAAAGCAGCACGACCAAATGCTGCGCGAAAACCGGTCCCTACAGGATCGGGGCGAATCGCTGGAGAAGAAACTCGGCGAACGGGAATCGCAACTCAAAAAGCTGGAAGAGGCCTATCAAAACCAGGTGGCGAAACTGGAGCAGGACAACCGGGCGACCCAGGACCTGCTCGCGGGCGAACGTCAGGCACGCGAACAACTGGAGGGCGAAAAGGCCGAACTCCAGCACAGCTTGACTCGTCAATTTTCGGAACACGAAAAAGAGGTTGCCCACGTCAAGAAACAACTGCAGGACGAGCTGGCCGGAGAACGTCAGACCAGCTCGGAGCTTCGCGCCCAGATCGTCAATCTCGAACAGGAGATCGGCCGCCTGAAGGACGTGCACCTGCGCTGCGAGGAGCTGACTTCGGAGTTGGCGGGCGAACGGGAGACCGGCGACGCGCTACGCAGGCAGTTGGGCAATGCACGACGTGTTTTGGAAGCGGGTTTGAAGGAACTCGTGGTCCACAAGGAAGAGCTCGTCGAAAACTGAAACGAAACGAGACCTTCCCGGCCCTCACGGTGAAAACCTGCGGGCCGCCTCACACGCAGGGGTTGGGGTATTTTCGGTGCACTTTCAGGATGCCGCGCAGTTCGTGGGAACTCAGCTCGCCCTCGAAAGCGTCCAGGTTCTCGTTCAACTGATCGAGACTGGTGGCACCGATGATGGTGGAGGCCACGAAGCTGCGACTCCGACAGAACTGAAGCGCCAGGTGGGTCAACTTCTTCTCGCCGGCCACTTCCAGATAAGCCGCGATGGCCTCGTCCTTGTTGACCTTCTTCAAATAGCGCGCCCCGAAGAACGGAAACAATTGGAACCGCGTGCCCTTCGGTTTGGCTCCGCCCAGGTATTTGCCCGTCAACAGACCGAAGGCCAAGGGCGAGTAGGGCAGCAACTGCAGACCTTCGTGATGGCAGCTCTCGGCCAGGTGCAGATCGTAGGTGCGGTTCAACAGGTTGTAGGCGTTTTGAATCGTCACCGGCTTGGCGACGCCGAGAGCTTCGGCCGCGCGTGAGAACCGGGAGACACCGTAGGGTGTTTCGTTGCTGAGTCCGTAGTGGCGGATCTTGCCGGCCCGGACCAAGTCACCCAGGACCGCCACCGTCTCCTCGATCGGCGTGCCTTCGTAATACTCGTCGTGGTTGAAAAAGGCACCGCCGAACTTGGGCACGTACCGATCTGGCCAATGGAGCTGGTACAGATCGATGTAGTCGGTACGGAGCCGACGCAGGCTGTCCTCGACCGCGGCCTCGATATGGGCTCGATCCAGTCCGCCGCCATCGCGAATCCATTGCATGCCCGATCGACCGATCACCTTGGTGGCGACCACGAAACGACTGCGATCGCGACCGGCCAACCATTGGCCGATGATGGCTTCGGATCGCCCCTGTGTCTCCTCTCGGGCCGGTACGGGATACATCTCCGCGGAATCGAGAAAGGTCACCCCACGGTCGTGGGCCACATCCAGCAACCCGAAAGCTTCGGATTCGGTATTCTGCTGGCCGAACGTCATGGTACCCAGGCATACTTCGCTGACTTCCAGGTCGGAAGAACCCAAACGGTTGTACTTCACATTGCCTCCGTGGGCCGATTGAAATAGGGCGATGGAAACATTATAAAGAAGCTTCGACTTTCAGCCGGTCAAAAAAACCGGAGATTGCGCCCTCTCACATGGAAAAAGGGACTCGAAATGCGCGACTTCCAGAGGAGGGCCATCCTTTGAACCGAAACGCGGGGATTTCACGTAACCTTTTCAAAAATGACGGGCCTGTCGTCGGATTTTTTTCGCCTGTTGCGGTAGGATAGCCCATCCATCGACACATCTCCTCCCTTCAGTGACCAACAACCTTCTTCGATCGCGAATCTTTTGGAGTGTGCAAAGTGCAAGAATGCCAAGCTCCTCCCGCCACCGTGTTCCAAGTTCACCAACTCACCAAGACCTACGACATGGGTGAAGTTCAGGTCCAAGCCCTGCGCGGCGTGGACCTGGAGTTGTACGAAGGGGAATTGACCGTCCTTCTCGGCCCCTCAGGGAGCGGCAAATCGACCCTGCTCAACATCCTCGGTGGCCTGGACACACCCAGTTCCGGCAAGGTTCTGTACGGCGACTGGGATCTGACCCGCGCCGAGGAACACGAGCTCACCCAATACCGACGTCACAACGTGGGTTTCATTTTCCAGTTCTACAACCTGATTCCCAGTCTGACCAGTCGCGAGAACGTCTCGTTGGTCACCGAGCTGTCCAAACAACCCATGAAGCCCGAAGAAGCCCTGGCCCTGGTCCACCTCGAAGATCGCATGGACCACTTCCCCTCCCAGCTCTCCGGCGGTGAGCAACAACGGGTGGCCATCGCCCGGGCCATCGCCAAGCGACCGTCGATCATGCTTTGCGACGAACCGACCGGCGCCCTGGATATCAAGACCGGCATCGTCGTGTTGGAAGCGCTGGAACGCATCAATCGCGAATTGGGCACGACCACGGTGGTCATTACACACAACAAGGCCATTGCCGAAATGGCCGACCGCATTCTTCACATGGCCGACGGTCGAATGGTTCAACAGGAACGCAATACCCACAAGGCGAAACCCAATCAGTTGCACTGGTAGGTGCCGGTATGAAACCCCTGGATCGCAAGCTTTTTCGCGACATTTGGAAACTCAAGGGTCAGGTTCTGGCCATCGCCCTGGTTTTGGCGGCCGGCATCGCGATGTTCGTATTGTCCAACAGCAACTACGACTCCCTGGTGGTGACGCGCGCCAATTATTATCGCGGCAACCGGTTCGCAGACGTGTTCGCCAACTGCAAGCGGGCACCACTCAGCCTCCTGGAGAAAATCGAGTCCATCGAGGGGGTCGCCTGGGCCCAGGGCCGCATCATTCAGGAAGTGACGCTGGACGTAGCCGGCATGAAGGACCCGGCGACGGCCAGGATGGTCTCGCTCAAGATTCCCTATCGCCCCGGCCTGAACGATCCCTACCTACGCGCCGGGCGCTTTCCCGAACCGGAAGCGACAAACGAGGTACTGGCCAACGAAGCCTTCATGCTGGCCCACGGTTTCAGCCTCGGACAACAGGTGAAGGCCGTGATCAACGGTCGCTCCCAGACGCTGACCATCGTCGGCCAGGCCCTGTCGCCCGAGTTCATCTACGCCATCAAGCCCGGCAGCATGCTGCCCGACAACCTGCGTTACGGTATTTTCTGGATGAACGAACGGGCCCTCGAAGCGTCCATGAACATGGAAGGTGCCTTCAACGAGGTCTCGCTACGCCTCACCCGCGAAGCCCTACTGCCCGAAGTCCTGGACCGGCTCGACACCTTGCTGAAACCCTACGGCGGATTGCACGCCCACGGCCGCAAAGATCAAACCTCGCACTGGTTCCTGGAAAACGAACTCATGCAATTGCGCAGCATGGGCTTCTTCATCCCGCTCGTCTTTTTCCTGGTCGCCGTCTTTCTGCTCAACCTGGTGGTCGCCCGCCAGATTCGCGCCCAACGCGAGCAGATCGCCGTACTCAAGGCCTTCGGTTACAGCGACGGAGCCATCGGGCTGCACTACATGAAATTCGTCATGACCATCGTGGCGTTGGGCAACCTGCTGGGCATCGGATTCGGTGCCTATCTCGGTTCGGGCATGGTCGCCATGTACGCCGAGTTCTTCAAATTCCCCGAGCTGACCTACATTTTGAGCTCGAGAATCATCATCGGCGCCTTTTTCTTCAGCAGCCTGACGGCGCTGATCGGTACCTGGTCGATGATGCGGCGGGCCATGCGCCTTCCTCCCGCCGAAGCCATGCGCCCGGAGCCGCCGGCCACCTATCGCCCCAGCATCGCCGAGCGGCTCGGCTTCGGGCACCTGCTCCCCATACAGGTTCAGATGATCCTGCGCCACCTGGAGCGCAGTCCCCTACGCACCCTGCTCTCGGGACTGGGCATCGCCATGGCCACGGGGCTCCTGGTCCTGGGTCGCGGCAACATCGACTCGATCAACTACCTCATTCGCGCCCAGTTTCAATTCATCCAGCGCCAGGATGTGACCGTCACCTTCTACGAACCCCAGACCCAACGCTCCTTCAACGAGATCCACGGGCTGCCCGGCGTGATTCACGCAGAACCGACCCGGAGCGTGGCGGTCAAACTGGTGCTTGCCAACCACGAAAAGCGAACCGCGGTGATCGGCATGCCCAACATGCCGCTTTTGCAGCGCCCCTTGGATTCGAACCTGAAACCGATTCCCATCCCCAACGACGGATTGATGATCGACCGGTTCCTAGCCAAAAAGCTGGGAGTCGTGCCGGGCCAGACCCTGACGCTTGAAGTGCTCGAGGGCGAACGACCGACCCTGCAGGCACAGGTCGTCGGCCTGGTCGACGAATACCTGGGCACCAACGTCTACATGAACCTGGCGAGCCTCAACCGGTTGCTCCAGGAAGATCGCGTCATCACCGGAGCCTATATGTCGATCGATGCCCGCAGCAGGGATCCCCTGTTCGATCGTCTGAAAAACACGCCAAAGGTCGCCGGCATCACGATCACCGACGCCGCGGTGAACAGTTTCAAGGACACCGTCGCCAAAAACATCTTCATCATGAACTTCTTCAATATCCTGTTCTCGGGAATCATCGCATTCGGGGTGGTCTTCAACAGTGCCCAGATGTCGCTCAACGAGCGTAGCCGCGACCTCGCCACCCTGCGCGTGCTCGGATTCACCCGAGCGGAAATTTCCGCCATCCTGCTGGGCGAGCTGGCGATCATCACCCTGGTCGCCATTCCCGTCGGCTTCGTCCTGGGCACGGGCCTCGGCCAGGCCGCCATGGCGGGCATGCAGTCGGAGCAGTTCCGTTTTCCCTATGTCATCCAGCCGGCGACCTTCGGCCTGACCACCTTGACCGTCTGCCTCAGCGCCCTGATCTCGGGCCTCATGGTCCGCCGCAAGCTGGACCGCCTGGATCTGATGGCGGTCCTCAAAACACGAGAATGAATCGCACCACCTTCAGGAGCCCATCATGAAATGGAAGCAATGGTTCAATTGGAAATGGATTGTCGGCGTGTTGATCCTCGGCGGTTTGATCGCTTTGTCGTTGCGACCCCAACCGGTTCCGGTGGAGGCCGTCGCCATCGACGAAGGCCCGCTCGAAGTCTCGGTCGCCGAAGACGGCCGCACGCGTGTCAAAAACCGTTTCGCCATCTCGGCCCCGATTTCCGGCAAGCTGCTGCGCGTCGATTTGAAGCCGGGCGACCTGGTTCATGCCGGCGAAACACGTCTGGCGACCATCGTGCCCGAATCGCCGAATCTGCTGGATGCACGTGGGTTGGCCGAAGCACGAGCCCGTGTTTCCGCAGCCCAGGCCGAGCTGGCACGAGCCGAGGCGGAGCTTCCGCGCATTCAATCGGCGTTGCAGTTGGCCCGCAACCAACTCGATCGCCAACGACGCCTGATGAGCGGCGGACACACCACCGCCGAACTCCTCGAGACCCATGAAAACGAGGTGCGCCTGCGCGAGGCCGAGGCCAGGGCCCAGGACAAGGCGGTACATGTGGCCCGATACAACGTGGAACTGGCCGAGGCGGCCCTCATCATGGGCGAATCCGAGGACGCTTCGGGAGTGTTGGACATCACGGCACCCGTCAACGGAAAGGTGTTCCGCGTGTTTCAGGAAAGCGAAGGATTCGTCCAGGCGGGAACCTCCCTGCTGGAATTGGCGGATCCCCGCGATTTGGAGATCGTCGTCGACCTGCTCTCCAAGGACGCCGTCAAGGTCAGCCCCGGCGCCCGGGTCCAGCTCGAACACTGGGGCGGCGAGCGGCCCCTGGAGGGCCGGGTGCGCCTGGTGGAGCCGTCCGGGTTCACCAAGATTTCCGCTCTCGGAGTAGAGGAACAGCGCGTCAATACGGTCATCGATATCACCACCCCTCCGGAAACCTGGGAAAATCTGGGCGACGGTTTTCGGGTCAGCGTGCGAATCATTACCTGGGAAGCCGCCGAATTGTTGCTGGTCCCCACCGGTGCGCTCTTCTACAAGGACGACACCTGGTCCGTGTTCAAGATGGTGGAGGGCAGAGCCGAGATGGTCCCCGTGAAATTGGGTCGCCGAAATGGGCTCCACGCCGAACTGCAAGAGGGATTGCAACGCGGCGATCGAGTGATTCTCTATCCCAGCGATGAAATTCAGTCGGGCAGCCTGGTGGAAATTCTGTAAACGGACGCGCTCGGAATCGAAAAAGGCCGCCCGTCACGTGACAGGCGGCCTTCTCCGGGAATTCATCGGTTCGGCGTCATGCGCCGGAAACCGGGGTTAGGGGCGTTTCAACCAGAAGTCGTAGGCTCCGGCACCACTGTAGGATTCGACTCTCCAGTAGTAGTACCCGGCGCTCTGGTTGGAAAGCTGGATGTATTCGGAAGAAGAGGCGCTCGTGGAAGAGCCGGCCTCGATCCACCAGAAGTAGAACCAGCGATAGACACGCAGATCGAAGTCGGTGCCGCTGGCTCCTTCCAGCCAACCTTCGTGCGAACCGGCAGCGGACTGATAGTAGTTGCCGTTGGGCTGGACATCGGAGTCGCCGTTGCCGGAGAGGCTGCCCTGGAAGTGCTCGCAGTTGGAGCAAGGCGCGCCATCGCCGCCGTCACCACCGTCGCCACCGTCACCACCATCGCCGCCGTCGCCGCCGTCACCACCGTCGCCGCCGTCACCACCGTCGCCGCCGTCACCGCCGTCACCGCCGTCGCCACCATCGCCGCCGTCACCGCCGTCACCGCCGCCTTCACCGACGTACAACAGCAGATTGGGAGAGCCGCTGCCGGGATTCCCGACCACACCGCTCGTCGCGTTGTTCACGATGCCGTTGAAAACCTGGGACACGGAGGCGCCGGGGTTGTCGGCCAGATACAGTGCCGTGGCGCCGCAAACGTGCGGGGAAGCCATGGAAGTACCGCTGATCGTGTTGGTGGCCGAATTGGACGTATGCCATGCGGAAGTGATGCTGGAACCGGGCGCGAAGATGTCGACGCAGTTCCCGTAGTTGGAGAACGAGGAGCGCCCGTCGCTGCTGGTGGTGGAACCCACGGTCAGCGCCGCATCGAGGCGAGCGGGTGAGAAGTTACAGGCGTTGGCGTTGCTGTTGCCCGCGGCAACGGCGTAGACCACACCGGCGTTGATCGAGTTCTGGACTGCGCTGTCCAGAGAAGACGAAACGCCGCCGCCCAAGCTCATGTTGGCTACGGCGGGTGCGATGAAGTTGTTGGTGACCCAATCGACACCGCCGATGACGCCCGCGGTGGAACCGGAACCGTTGCAGTTGAGGACGCGCACGCCGTGCAGCGTCACGCTCGGGGCGATGCCGTAGCTGGAACCACCGACGGTACCGGCGACGTGGGTGCCGTGACCGTTGCAGTCGGAAGGATCGTTGTCGTTGTCCACGGCATCGTAGCCGTTGCCGACCCGGCCGCTGAACTCATTGTGCGAGGTACGGATGCCCGTGTCGATGATGTAGGCGTGCACGCCGGCACCGGTGTTGGGCGGCGTGTAGTCGTCGTCCAAGGGCAGGTTGCGCTGGTCGGAGCGATCCTGGCCCCAGGAACCCGGGGTAGCGTCGATCGAAACCCGTTTGTTGGCTTCGATCCATAGGATGTTGGGATTGTCCAACAGTTGTTTGATACTCGTCTTGGACAGCTTCGCCGCGAAACCGTTCAAGGCATCGAAATACACGTGCTGGACTTCGGTACCCGGCAGTGACGCTACCGATTCGATGGCATCCTGAGTGACATCGATGGCTCTCGAGTAGTCATCCTGGGGCTTCATCACGATGATGTACTCACCCGGAATTCGCTTCGGGTGGCTGAAATCGACCAGGTGGACCCCTTCAGAGTGCTGAAACTCGGGATTCACGGGTTTGACTTGCTGCGTAATGGGTCCACGCTGCGCAAAGGCAGCGGTAACGAAGAACAATGCCAGCGTTCCCAGCGCTACGATCCGGGAAGACAGTTTAGTCCCTGAACACATATTTCCTCCAAAAAGAAATATCGAAATTGGAAATTCATCAGAAAAAGGACAGGGTAAACGAGATGAAGGGACACGCGATCGCAGGCGGACCTTCGATCGAGCGCGCAGCCCGATCCTTGGTCACCAACGGTTCAATGGTGACTTTCACCAAAATGGATTCGTGTTTTCAGGTCGTTTGGCTACTTTATGTCAGATCACGACAAAAGAATCAACCCAATATCTCTTTTTTGTAAAAACCGTGAAAATAATCATCTCAACTAACTCACTCCTAATTTTTTAACTAATAGCCGTAAATTGACGTAAGTAAATTATTTACAAAAATTGTTCAACTGTTGAACAACGCCATTCCTTTGTAAATCTTTGGTATCGAAACCGAGCGCACCCGAGGCCCGCTTCCCCGCAATCCCGACTGGGATTCCACCCGGAGCGGTTGGCGGAGGGTCCGAAAATCCATGCCATGGGCCTCTTGGTCGGACGCTTTTCGACCGCCTTCCGCCATGTTCGACGTACGGATACCACTCGTGTATCCGTCATCGGGTAGCCATTGCTCGTGCGGGAAGTATGGAATGAGAAGATTATCCGGTTTCGTTTCTTTAAATAAAGACAGGTCCCTCAAAGCACGAGATCGAACCAAAGAAAGTTTTCATCCATTTTTTTAAACTTTGAAAAAAACAACCGATATCCCGATATAAGGGCACCCGCTAAAAAGCACCACTTGTGGTTCCACCTCCCGGTTTCGACCGTCAGGCGGGGTCCACCTCACTACTTTCAAGGAGCAGGGCTCGGATACACGAAGCAACATCCCAAGGAACAACAACGTCGTGAAAAGGAGACTGAAATGGACCCCCGAACCAAATTCAACATCCTTCCCTTGTTGCTGGCCTTGAGCTTCTCCCCACTCTACGGCCTGGAAGATGCCGACGACCTTTTGAGCATGAGCTTGAACGAATTACTGAATATCGAAGTCGTCACCGCCACGAAAATCGCCGAGAAGTCGGACAACGCGCCGGCCACCGTTCACGTCATTTCCGAGTCGACCATTCGCACCCGCGGCTATCGGAACCTGAAGGATGTGTTGGAAGACATTCCCGAGGTGGAGATCCAAAGCAATGCCGTCGCTGAATTCAACAACTACTACACGTTCCGCGGTATCTCCGGCAACGATCGCTTCATCGTCCTGTTGAACGGTTTTCGTTTCAATTCTCCGACGGGCAGCCCGCACGTCATCGAGAACAACTATCCGTTGGTCAACGTGAAGCGGGTCGAGGTGATCCTGGGACCGGCGTCGGCGCTTTACGGGGCCGACGCCTTTGGCGGCATCGTCAACATCATCACCAAGGACGGCGACAAGAGCCAAGGCGGTTCGGCGGACCTGGGAGCCGGCCGGTTCGGCACCCGGGAAGCTTCGTTGAGCTACAGCCGCAACTTCGGCCAGGTGTATGCCTCGGTCACGGCCTACGGCTATGAATCGGACGAGCCGACGCTTCCCGATTTCTATCCCGACGAATATGCCTGGTACAACAACCAGTATCGCAACGAGGGCCTGGTCCTGGTCTCGCCGTTCATTCCCGTCGAACAGGAATTGGACGCCGAACAACAGGGTCGCCCCTACGAAACGCCCAACGAAGCGCAGTACATCAACATTGCGGTACAAACCGGGAATTTTTCGTTCGGTTATGCGACCAACACGGAGTCCCACAGCTCCTCGACCGGCATGCGTCCGGAATTCAACCTGTTCGTCGAAGACGCCATCTTCGAGATCGAAGTGGAATCGATGTACATCAAGCACACCCATCGCGCCGACAACGACCGCTGGTTTCTGGACAGCTCCTTGTGGAAGGGTACCTACGAACTGACCCCGGCCAGCAAGTTCCTCAACACCTTTACCGTGTACCGCGACGGGTTCAAGTACGCGGACGCCCAGACCGTCAAGGCCGAGCAGCAACTCACCTACCTGTTCGAAAACAATTCGACCTTCATCGCCGGCCTGTCCTACGAGGACATTTCGGCACTGCCCAAATCCGGAGATCTGCCCTTCGCCTTCAATCCGAATGTACCCGCCGCCTCGCAGGACCTGTTCTACATCGGCACCAATACCACGGATCAAAACGGCAACGACCTGACGGTTTCCCAGCAGTTCTTCGACGTGTCCTACCGCAACCTGGGCGCCTACATGCAATACGTCTTCAAGGCGAGCGAAAAGGCCCACATCACGCTGGGTGCCCGCTTCGACGACAACACGCGTTACGGCTCCACCTTCAATCCGCGCGCGGGCCTGGTCTACAGCCCCACGGACAAGGTGAAGCTCAAGCTGCTCTACGGCTCCGGGTTCTTGGCCCCTTCACCCTATGTGGCCCTGCAACACTACGGCTCCTTCATCACCGTCGACGAAGGCGGCAACGCCACCAACGATCCCGAGGAAACCGCCGGCCTGTTCGGCCCCTTCTGGCACCTTCCCAACCCGGACCTGGAACCGGAGGAACTGGACACCTACGAGGCCAGCCTGAGCTGGTACGCCAACGACCATCTCGGCATCTTCCTCAACGGTTACCACAACACGGTTTCCAACCGGGTGGTGAATTCGGCGCAATTCGGTCGCGAGTTCCAAGGAATTCCCGTGGACTTCGCCGAGGTGCCCATCAACGCGGGTGAATCCACCTCCTACGGCGGAACCCTGCGCCTCAACCTGCTGTATCCCATCGGCCAGGTCAACTTGAACGCCTATTTGGCCTATTCCCTGTCGGATGGGGACATCGACGACACACCGCTGACCTACAGTGCCGAAGATACCGTTCGATTCGGTGCGGAAATCAGCTATCGCGATTTCAGCGTGGCGCCACGGATCTTGTGGCGCTCGGAATCGCGTCATTTCCTCGTCGACGACAACGGCTCGAACTTCGAAAACGACAGTTATTCCGTCACCCACCTGTTCGTGCGGTACGACGACCTGCTGCACCGCGGAAACACCCGGCTCGGTGCCTACCTGCGCGTTCAGAACCTCTTCGACAAACGCTATGCCAACGTACCCTTCGCCCAATTCGAAGCGTTCACGGCCACACCGCAAGATCCACGTCATGTGGGCGGCGGCATCAGCATCACCTTCTGACCCCCCGCCGAGCGTGGCCAAACCGGGTGAGGTGTGAGCCTCACCCCGTCCCGGACCCTGGCCCAGGCGCGCGCTCCCATGGTATGATCCCCTCGCTTTAGGTTGCTGATATTGCACATGATCATTCTTGGTATGGGGGAGCGCGCCATGCGATCGATGCGGCTGATCCTTTTCTTGTTATGTCCCGCCGTTTGGGCCCAGATCGGCGATGCCAGTTTCACGATCAAAACCGGGTATGCCGATGCCTATCTGTTTCGCGGTCACAACGTGCATGACGACGACGTGTACCAGGGAGAGTTCGGCCTGGGCATCGCCCGCTGGTCCTACAACCTGAACTGGACCGAAGCGGCGGACGAAACCCTCGGCGGGTTCGAGCGGGAAGCGGCACACAACATCAGTTTCACCAGTGTGCTGCGCAACATGGTCACCACGGTCGGGTATCAGTATCTGGACTACGAGGGCGGTCTGCTGGACACCCAGGAAATCTACATGCGGTTCACTCAGCCCGGTAAGTGGAATCCCACCTACGGCATCGCCGTCGACGTCGACGCCTACAAGGGTTACTACGCCGACTTCGCCCTGAGCCGGCCCTACATCCTGACCCGCCGGAGCCAGGTGATTTTCACCATCAAGACCGCGCTGGCCCTGGACCTCGACCAGAAGCGCAACCGCGAGAACGACCGCATCACGGAAGCGGGATTCTATTCGGATGACGGCCTGGTCCACAGTCAGGCCAGCCTGACCTACTTCTGGCAAATCCACAAGCGTTTCAAGTTCGAACTCGGCGGTCGCTACCACTACGCCCACGATGATCTGCTCTACGACGAAGAAGCGGGCATCGACAAGGATACCTTCGTCGGGTTCGCCTCGTTCCGCTTCACCTTCCCGTGACCGCGTCGGTTCTGATCGCCACGGCCGGTCACGTCGACCACGGCAAGAGCTCGCTGGTCCAAACGTTGACCGGCATCGATCCGGATCGCTGGGCCGAGGAAAAGAACCGCGGCATCACGATCGACCTGGGCTACGCCCATCTGAACCACGCGGGACGAACCTATTCGTTCGTCGATGTACCGGGCCACGAGAAATTCATTCACAACATGCTGTCGGGCATCGGAAGTATCGATGCGGTGCTGCTCGTCATCGCGGCCGACGAATCGATCATGCCGCAGACGGAAGAGCACGCCACGGCGCTGCACTACCTGGGCGTGACCCAGGTACACGTGATCATCAGCAAGGTCGACCTTGTGGATGCGGAAATGTTGAGCCTGCTCCACCTGGAACTCGACGAGTGGCTTGCCAGGTTCGGTTGGGAGAAAGCCAGGCGCGTCCCCTTTTCGACCCGGCAACCGGAAACCAGGTCTTCGGTGTGCGAACTGCTGACCGAGCTGACCGAGCGCCGCGCCGAATCGCGCGGGCCCGCCCGTCTCTCCATCGATCGGGTGTTTGCCGCAACGGGCTCGGGAACCGTGGTCACGGGCACGGTGGAGCGCGGCTCGTTGAAACGCGAGACCTGGGTTCTCCTGGAACCGGACGATCGCAAGGCGCGCATCCGCCAGATCCAGATCCACGGTTCGGAAACACATGAGGCCGGTCCCCACACCCGAGCGGCATTGAATCTGACCGGAATTCACTACAAATCCATCAAACGCGGCCACCTCGTCTTTTCGGACTGTGCGCCGCCGTCGAGCCGGCGCATCTGGGTCCGACTCACGCGGTTCGATCCGGACTGGGCCCCCTCTCCCAAACACCACTTCCACCTCCACCACCTCGCCGCTCACTTGAAAGGGCGCCTGCTGTGGTGCGAAGGCGACTGGGCGGCGCTGGAAACGAGGGAACCCTACCCCTTCTGGGCATTGGACCGCGGCCTGATTCGCGACGGTTCCCCGCTCCAACTCGTCGCCGGTTTCGAGGTGATTCACCCCAACCCGGCCAGCCTGAAACGACGCAAGGCCGTGGCTTGGCTCAGCGCCCTCCCCCAACCGCTCGACCTGCACTCCTGGCAGCAGGCGTACCTGGAGAGTTACCGCGATCCCATTTCCTTGAACGAGATCACCGCGATCGGCGGCATGCCGCCCACCCTCGCGGAAGGTGTGGTTCTGATCGGCGAAGATTTGGTCATTTCGGCCGTCGCGGCGCGCCAAGCCCTGGACCGGTTGATCGCAGCCGTCACCTCCGGTCACCAGGCGGCGCCCTACAAACCCTGGCTGCCGGTGCCGGAAATCAAAGCGGGCCTGCCCACGCACACCCACGCCGAGATCATGTGGCGTTACACCCTCGAGCGAGCGATTACCGACGAGGTGTTGGAGATTTCCACCAATCGCTTGCGGCGCAAGGATTACCGCCCGATCTGGAAACCGCGGGACCTGGAGCTCTTGCGGCGCTTCATGACGCCCTTCGACCGCCAGGGAGGTTGGCTCGACGCGCGCGAGTGGGGGCCCGAGCGCAAGGGGCTGGCGGCCATGGAACAGTGGCTGACCAGCGAGCGCTGCTTCATCAATTTGAGCCCGGACCTATTGGTTCATTTCAAACGGCTCAATGCGATCGCGGCCCATCTGGTCGCCAGCCACGGCCGGGAAGGCTTTTCGATTCAGGACCTGAAAACCGAGCTGGGCCTGTCGCGCAAGCACGCCATTCCCCTGTTGGAATGGCTGGATCACGCCAAAATCACCCGTCGCGAGGGCGACCGCCGCCATCTAGTCAGTCGTGAAATCGAGCCGCTCGTTTGCGACCTGACTCTGCCGGAACCGTTTGCGGATCTCTAGCCGCCAACCACCAAGCGCCGGCCGGATGAACTTGCCGAAGTGATTCAGCCGAGGCGTTCCCGCATGCTGTGAGGGTCGGTATTGCAGTAGGTTGGCCGGCCCGGCCGACTTTTCGAAGCGATCCAGGCAACGGGTGATCGAAATACCAATGAGCGAAGCCACTCGCTCCGTATCACGTCCATGTCGAAGTACGTTGCCTCCAGAGTTCCCGCATGCCGAGAGAGACGTCGTCGCAGTAGGTTGGCCGGCCCGGCCGACTTTTCGAAGCGACGTATGCAACGGTATTCGGTTACGCCAAAGAGCGAAGCCGATTACTTCCCTCGCCGCGCGCCAACGAAGCTGCAAAGTCCACAGTCCCCATATCGTGAGAAGGGCGTCAGGCCTGTAGGTTGAGCAGGGCCGGTCTGGAAGCTTGCCTTACCGGCCCTGCTCAACCAATCGAAGCAACCTAGCATGGATAGAAATCGATCATCGAGAGATCTGTAGGCCCTACTTATTCGCTTCGCTCTTTTACCACTCGATCTTACGAATCAGGGATTGCTTCGAAAAGTCGGCCGGGCCGGCCAACCTACAGTCTCTACGCCCCTTACGCGCATACGGGCTCTCCGGATATGCTCGCTTAGCGTTGTATTTTTCCCGAGATCAAACTGGGTGCCCGCCCCGTCTGTTCCTGGCGTAAATCAAACCAAGAATCGTCCGCGACGCATACAGGGCACGATCGATGATCACTCCGAACGTCCCTCGGGGGGCGAGCCCTTGTCGCCTTCATAGAGTTTGACCAGGGCCAGAATGCAGGCCGGAACGCCCAGGTACGACGGCAGGGTGAGCCAGTGGATCAGGCCTTGGAAGATCACCAGCGAAAAAAGTCCGGACAGGATGAACACGACGGCCGGAACGACGGAAAGGCCTCCGATGATGCCGGCGCGGCCCGTTCGCCGCTTGTGAAGAAACGCGAAAAACAGCATGATCGCGGTCAGGATCCCCCACCCAAGCACCCACTGCACGATCAAGTAACCCAGCTCGGCCGCTGCCGAGATGCCGCCATGGGCAAGAGCGGGAAGGCCGAACAGCGACATGCTCGCCAACAGGATCATTCGTCTCGGACGATTCGTCTTCATACGGCCTCCTCGGGTCCCTGTACCCCTTATCGGCGGCCATCGCGATCACCCGAGTCACCCACGAAAGGACAAAACCGGGAAACGCTTCACGGCAAGCGTATGCAAAGCGTTTCCCGATAGTTGGGCTAATTGGCAATGGTTATCGTAACGATTCTGGTAACGGTTCTTCCGTTTTGGTCTGCACGCCACGGGAAACATCCAGGGGCTCGGCCAGACGAATCAAGACGAATTCGTTGTCGTCGGGCTCCCCACTACCGGTGTGGCGACCGACACTGAACGGATAGTTATTGTCGTTCAGCACACCCAGCATCCAGGGGCTGAAGAACACCACGCTCTCGATCGTGACGAAGGGGAAGGCGAAGGTTTCGCCCAATCCCACGTCGGTAGCCGGGCCGTTGTCGGTGATGCCACCCACGTCGGTGACGTTCAGCAGGTCCACCACTTCCTTCTTGATCAGGGCGTTGCCGGCACCTTCCGCCGGGAATTGGACCTGGTAGATCACCTTGTGGCCATTCAGGTCACCTTGGCTGCCGTCGCGTTCGATCACCAACCCGTACTGCGGGTCGTACATGATGAATTCACCGATGGCCGTACCGCGTGGATCCAACTCGTAGATGTAGCGCTCGTTGCCGTAGGATTTGGTCGCCAGGTCGAAGCGGTGAATCAGGAGCCGTTTTCCGCCCTGATCGGTCAACGGCTTTTCCAGCAACGGATAAAGGGTCGAACCGTCCGGAGACAAGGCCATGCCCTCGAAACCGCCACTGAAGGCCACGCGCGTCGGATCGGTGGCGTCGTTGACGCGGTAGGGCCAGTACATCCCGGCCAGCCAGGGCGTGTTGGCGCCGTTCTGATCCTGCAGGTTGGTGCCGTCATCGGAACCGGCGAGATCGGAATTGTCGTATTTGGGAAAATCTCCGAACAGGTACACGGTGCGAATCGAAGGGAAGGATACTTGAACTTCCAACAAGGTGCGAAAATCGAAGGATTGGATGTCGGCCCGCTCGGTCAGGCTGTTGTCGACGACCACACCGGCCACGGCGCGTGCGAAGGGCACCGCCTCGATGGTACGCAGCGCGAAGACGTTGCCCTTGCCATCGCGGTCGGTACGCGGGTTGGTCTTGGTTTCGATGTTGAACCGCACGCGACGGGCGTTCCGCCAGCGCAACTCGGCTTCGGGATGCGACACGCCGGGCCCGAAGCGGTAGTAGCAGACGTAGTAATCGACGAAATCGAAGACCTGCTGAAGGGTCGGCACGATGTAGATTCGGCTTTCGTCACCGAAGAAACCGACACTGGCCGGCGCCAGTTCGGCGTCGTTGAGCTGGTCGGGACCGCGAAACAGTTTGTCGGCCACGTAATTCTGCTGGAGCTCGGTGGAAGTGATGTCCTTGAGCATCACCTCATCGGCGGATTCGTACGGTTGCCCGTCGATGCGGCGCGCCTTGGCCGAAGAGAGGTAGGGGTCGTGACCCAATACGGGAATGCCGTCCGCGGTCACGCCGCAATCCAATTCCAGGGTGGTCATCAAGTTGTCCAGGGCGACTTCCATCGCCGGAATCGTGTTTTCGGGACGCTGGTTGCGACCGCCGCGGTGACCTTGCGCGTCGAATTTGGCGATGTCGATCAAACCGCGATCATCCAGGAAGTCGCCGGCCGTTCCGTCCCCGTCGGCATCGAATTCACGCACCGCTTCGAGCAACAGGTCGGGTCGGTCGGAAATGATGCCGTCGACGCCCAGCGCCATCAGTTCGAGCATGCGGGGCTTGTCATTGACCGTCCAACAAACGACGGGATACCCGGCGCTCTGAATCGACTGCACATCGAAAATTTCCGAATCGGCCTGGGTCAGGCCGGATCCCGAAGGCGGCTGGTTGCGGTTGCCCACATTGGTCTGCTCGTCGTGATCCACGAACATCACGTGCCAGGGCGAGAACACGGGCTCCTTTTCGTTGCCGTGCATGCGGGCGTGGTGGCGAACCGCGTTCATGATGCGCACGGCGGAAGCCTCTTCGCGATGGGGGTTGAGCGGCGCACGCAGATCGGTGCCCGGATTGTCCAGATCGGGAAGGGCGATCGGTGCCTCCAACAGGCGACCCCGTGCATCGGTGTGCAGCAGGAACGGCCCGAACTCGTCGCCAAACCAATAGGTTCCGTCGGCAGCGCGTTGAAACGATTCGATGTCGAAATCGGCACCCGTCAGAAAACGCGCTTCGGTGAAATGGTGGGTGATGGTAAACGGAATGTGACCATCGGGATCCGCGAGATTGAAGTACGACAGCACTTCGATGTCACCCTCGCCGCCCCGCGCGGTTTTGAAATTGGGGCGGATGCGATAAACCCGCAACAGGTAGTCGGGCGAATTCACCATGACGCCGAACCCGTTGTCGGACATGGCCGAATAGGTGCCGTCCCCATTGCTCAGGACGGACGAAAAGCCTTGAACCGGTTGGCCGATGGAGAACGGTGCTTTACGGCCGTTGAATTCGGTGCCACCGAGGTGGGCTCCCGAATCGGGTCCCGCGGCGAACGAATCGGCCGGAAGAACGGCACGACCGCGGAGTAGGGTTTGGGCACATGCGGGAAGCAACGCTGCGGAAAGAACCAGGACAGCGACGAGACGTGTCAGATGGGCATGGGGCGACCGGTTGTTGGGTCTCAGATCATTCATGGAAAGAATCCTCCTCGAGTCGATCGAAAAGTACGGGAGTGGCGCAACCCTAAATGGGTCCCGTTGGCGACGCCGCCGGAAGCCCCTGGAACGCACCGCTCCCGCACGAAATCACTCCGCAATGGCGGAGTACGAAAATAAACTACTACTCGCAAAAATCACCATACGATCCGAGCTAAATTGTGAATACTCATGTTAATTTTTAATGAGCTAACCCCATGATTCACACAGGATTAACAGAATCTACCGAGACCTCGCGCATTATTGAATCCCAGCCAACGAAAATACATCCGCCCCTCTCACGAATTCGAAACCGAACAAAACTTCGCCTCTCTGTTTGCCAAATGGCGATCTCGATCCCCAACGGTAAATAAAAAAATGCCGGAAATACCCTGGTTGGGTATTTCCGGCAAGGAGGGAGGTGGAGTCACGTTGCCAATCGGTAGGTCATCGCATTTTCGCCCAAGGTGGCGGATGCGAAAAAGAGCCGGGGCTCCCGAGGAGCCGAGAACCCCGGTACGAAGGAGGGGGCTTCACGCGGGTCGCGATTCGAGGTTCGCGGTAAGGGTTTGGAAGCGACATGCGAACGATCGATTCAAAAAAAGGCCGGGGGCTCGAAAGGGAGGGAACAAGCCCCCGGCGAAGGGAGAGATGAAACGAGCGAACGAGGTCAGAGAGAAACCAGGGCGGGGGCGGGCAATTGAGGGGTCAACCAGACGAGGAGCCGATCCGGAGCGGGTCCCGCATACCGAAGGGGATAGCAGGTCACCAGGACGACAGCCTCGCGATCCGGTGCCGCCATCAGGTGATCGGCCAGGACCTCCGCCGGGACGATTTCGATCTGGCTCACCCGGTAGGCCTGTTCATGATCGAGGTTTTGCATTTCCACGAGATCGCCGGGAGAGAGGTTGCCCAATCCGGCGAAATGGGCGTCGCGGTGGCCCTGAATGATCTTGAGCCCGCGTTGGGTGGGCAGGGCGCCGGCTATCGACCAGCAGGGAAAGCGGCGAAGGTTGGCCAAGGTGCCGTCCAGTAGGACCAAGGTGTCCAGATCGGCCTTGGCCGAGCGAATCCAACCCACCGGGTCGCCGGAAACCAGCATGGTCGGGTTGCGGTCGGCGCTCTTCCAGATCTCACCGGCGCGCCATTGCTGCCAGGAGCGGATCCCCATGTGGTACAACGGTCGGGCGATCACCAAAAGGCCGGCCAGGAGCAAACCGAGTACGAAGAGTCGGCTGGAGAGAAGCGAGCCGGCGTACCGGATCGAGCGAGGCACGAGGGGTGGCGCGGGGTTCGGGCGAAAGACGATTTTCTTCATGACATCCCCCTCAAACTCGGGGTCGTTGATCGCGGTGGCGCGAGGAGATTTCCAGGTGCACGGCCAAGGCGAGGCCGATCAGCAGCAGACCCAGTCCCAGCCAGGCGAAATCCTGAGTCGCGGTGGGCGCGAACCCGGCACCCGATCCGGCCTTGGCCAGTGCCGGCACCGCGACCTTCTCTACATCCTCATGCGCTGCCTTGGTGATGCGCTCTTCCACCGCGACTCGCGAAGTGAAGGCCGTCACCAATTGGTAGCGCAGCGCCGCGTCCACGATGCGACCTCGAAAGGCTTCCTTGTCGAAGGTATCCGCGTGCAGGTACTCACCCATCAAGGCATCGACCTTGGCCTTGCCGAAGACTTTCTCGATACCGGCGTATTGCGTCGTGACGGAGCGGTCGATTTCATAGGAGAAGCTGACCCATTCCCCGTTGTACCAGCCACTTACCTCCAACTGCCCGTCAAGGGGACGACCGGAGCGGTAGAGCAATCGGATCGGACGCCCCATGAACAGGTCCGGCACCACTTCGGGATACATTTCGGCGGCTTCCACGGGCGATCCGTCGCGCTTGGTGAAGGTCACTTCCACATCGGTCAGAACCGGCGCATTGACGGTCTCGAAGAAATCGTGCATCACCTCGCCGATATCTTCACCGTTGCGCAGAAAGTTCGCGACGCCGTAGCCCGTTTGACTCAGTTTGCGGAGCAGGAACTCGTTGGGTGCGGTGCCGATGCCGAACGAGAAGATGCGTGCCTGGTCCAATTTCTCGTTCACCAGGCGAAAGAGGGTGTTTTCGTTACCCACGTCGCCGTCGGTCAGTAACACGACCACCCGCATGAAACCTTCCTGTTTGGGCATATCGAGCACGTAGCCCAAGGCCTGCTGCATATGGGTTCCGCCATCCGCGGTCAAATAATCCACGTAGTTGTAGGCGTCCCGGAGATTCTCCAGGGAAGCCTCGGAGAAATCGGCACGAAAAGGAGAATAGTCGCCGGAGAAACGGACAATGTTGAAGCGGTCCTCGGGATTCAGCATGCCCATACAGGCCTTGAGCCCCGCTTTGGCCTGATCCATGGACAGGCCCTGCATCGAACCGCTCGTATCCACCAGGAACACCACCTCGCGCGGTACCGCTTGGACGTCCACGCCGTCCGCGGTGGGCGGATACACGGTCAACATGCCGTGAATGCCATCGGGCCGCTGCGACTGAATGAAGCTGATTTCGGGCACGTCCAACTCATCGAGGGGGATCTTGAGCGTGAAATCGCGATTGGGAAGATCGTCGCCCAAGGAGAGTTCCACGTCGAAGGCCTGTTCGCCCACATGACTGACAAAAATGTCGTGGGTGGTGGAGATGACTTCCATGGCCGGAATGCCCCGAATCGCCGCGGTCAGTTGGATGAAGTGCTCGTTGCGCGCCTCGTCCACGATCGGAGGCGCGGCGGGTGAGACGAGAGCCTCGAAAACCGGTTCCTGATTGGTCAGGGAGCCCGCGCTTTCCAGGGACGGCGCCTCGACCTCGACGATTGGCACCGCCGCGACCTCGCCCGAGCGGTCGAAGTAGCGCGGGCCGAAAACGGTGGGGAACGTCACTTCGTACGTGCCGGTCTGCAATTCCAGGGGCTCTATATAATTAAAGGTAATGCTCACTTCGTCGCCGGGACCGAAGTTGGCCACGGACGTCGTGAAGAGGTTGGTGCGGTCCTGTTCCAACAGGGCCGTTCGGCGCCCCTGGCTGCGCGCCTCCTCATAGGTCTTCCTGGCTTGTTGTTTTTCACGGACTACGCTGCGGACGATGCGATCGTCCAAACGAAGCTGCATGTTGGTCACGGTGGCCTTGGCGGGCAGGGGGAACGCGTAGACGGCTTCGAGAAACACGTCCGTATCGTTGTAAAAGGTTTGGGTGACGCGCGCCTGAACCACGTCGCCGGTTATTTCCAGGTGAACACTGGTCTCTTTCAGGGGAAGCACCAGCCGTCTTCCATTTGAATCGACACCGTTCAATACGCCGGCCGAACCGGTGTCGTCATACCCGGTTGCGCCGGTGGCGAGCGCCGCGCCGCTCGACAGGATGAAACACACAAAAGGCAAAAGAACCAGGACTCGAAAACAGGACACCCAACATTTGGACTGTGCCATGGAACCATTCATCGCTACCTCCCCTTCACGTGACTTCGGCGGCCGATCGACCCGGCCAGTGTTGAATAAAGTAAGCGGGAGCGGTGAACGCGGATTGAATCCGGAAAGAATTGCACATGAAATCGATGTGAACGGCTCCGCGGGCTTCGTGAAGTGTGTGGCGGCTGAGTCGTTTACACGGCCCGGCAGGGTTCGGAAGTCGGAGGATTTTTTTCTACCACCGAGTCCAGGGAGATCACCGAGAGAGGAGCAAGCGGAACTCAGGCGATCGTCGGACCTATCAAAGAACAGTGGACGATCAGGCACGGTCTGCCTATTTCAGGTTTTTCAGGAAACCATATCTCGAGCGAGTTATTTTGGTTATTCTCACTTCCACGTTCCAGAATCAAACCCCTGCCCTGCATGTGAAGCGCTCGCTTTCTCTGGACTCTCCGCGACCTCTCTTGAAACGAATCCGTCTGGAGTGCCCTAAAGTCGAGAGATTCGTCGTGCCCGGTAGGTTCAGCGGGCGGTAAGCCCTCGCCAAAGTGATCCACGCGAGGAGTTCCCGCATGCTTTAAGAGTCGGCGCGGCAGTAGGTTGGCCGGCCCGGCCGACACTTCGAAGCGATCAAGGCTTCGAAAAATCGACTCGTAAAAGAGCGAAGCAGATAAGTCGGGCCTTCGATCTCTCGATGGCGCAAAATATTTCTGCCAAGCCGCTTCGATTGGTTGAGCAAGCTGAGGCTGTGTGAAAACTCATAACATGTATATTTATCAGTATTTTACGTTTATTTTTGCGCAATTTTGTGCTATAAGTCTTTTAAAACAAGTGAGGTATCCGTGTTTTATGAGATACATTTCAGGCACTCCTCGTGATCAAACCCAGATGTTTCCTCCCCTCATGGACGACTTTGTTGCTGAGGAGAATCCGGTTCGGTTTATTGATGCTTTTGTCGACTCGCTCGACATGGAAGAACTTAAATTCGTACGTTCCGAACCTAAAAAAACCGGGCGCCCTGGCTACGATCCCAAGGACCTGATCAAGCTCTATATCTACGGATATCTCAACAAGATACGTTCCAGTCGAGGCCTCGAAAAGGAAACCCATCGGAACGTAGAGCTGATGTGGCTGATGCGTGGTCTGAAACCCGACTTCAAAACGATTGCCGATTTTCGCAAGAACAACAAAAAGGGGATCGCTGGGGTATTTCGCCAGTTCACCCTACTCTGCAAAAAGAACCAATTGTTCGGCTGTGAATTGCTCGGTATTGACGGCAGCAAGTTCAAAGCAGTCAACAGCCAGGCACGGAACTTCAATGCCTCGCGTTTGGCGAAGGTGATAAGCCAGATCGAAGAACGCATCGAAGACTACCTGGAAAAGCTGACCAAGCAGGACGAGAAAGAGGCAAAGGTTCAAAAGGCGACCAAGAAAGAGCTGAGAGAAAAAATCCGCAAGTTGACGGAGCAAAAGGAGGAATTGAAGGAGGCCGAAACTCGGTTGAAGGAGAGCCAAGATAGTCAGGTATCTCTTACAGATGAGGACGCCCGTGCAATGAGGGGAAGGCATGGGAAGACAGTGGGTTACAACGTGCAAATCGGAGTGGATCACAAGCACAAGCTGGTGGCGGCGGTGGATGTCAACCAAGCGCGAAACGATAAAGACCAGTTGAGTGGGATCAGCCTAAAATCAAAGGAAAATCTGGGGATCGAAAAGTGCGAGGTTGTAGCGGACAAAGGATATTACAGCCATCAGGAAATGGCGAAGTGTTTGGATGAAGGGATTACACCGAGGGTGCCTCCCTGTAGAACCCGGCAGCAGACATCGGGTCGATTCACGAAAGAGGCATTCGTTTACGACAGGGACGCGAACACCTACACGTGCCCGAACGGAGAGGTGTTGGAGCCCTTGAAAAAGAAGAGCTCAGAACAAGCGAAAACCATCTATAAAACGAAGGCTTGCAAAGGATGCCCGCTCAGAGATCAATGCACCACCGCAAAAAGCGGTCGACAGATCGAGAGAAGCGCATATGAAGATCAAATCGAGGAGTTAGAGCGGGAGAGCAAGAAAAAGGGCTTCCTGCAAAAGGCCCGAAAAGGGCTGGTGGAACATCCGTTTGGGGTGCTAAAGGCGAGCTTCCAGTATGGGAGTTTCTTAACGAAAGGAATGGAGAACGTGAGGACAGAAATGAACTTGGCGGCCCTGGCCTACAACATGAAGAGGTTCTTCAACATCATGGGACAAGAAAGACTGATGGAAGCTCTGTAAGAATAATACCGCGACTGAGTTGTAAGTTGTTTTAACCAAGCTAATTAAAAGATCAGGTGCTACCTCACCAGAAAAAGGAGACAGAAACCATCACCCCAAAGCCAACAAGATAAGGATTAAGTTGCGGAACGGCCGGAACGGCCGGTGAAGAAAAAGAACCGGTGCAGGCCGAAACGAGGGAATTCAGGGTTTTCACACAGCCTCAAGCTGCTCAACCTACAGATTTTGCGTCACTTACGAGCATGTGAGCTCCTCGGATCGGCTCGCTTCGCGTTATTTCTTTCTCGAAATCAAGCTGGGCGTCCGCCCCATTTGTTCGTGGCTCTTATGTAACAAACTCTGTAAAGCTCGAAGGTAAAGCTAAAAACCTAAAATGGCCACTGCTCGATGATTTCGTCAAAAAATGTCGGCCCAGCGGGCATACCGCCCGTGACCAACTTACAGCGACGACGCCCCTTATCGACATGCGGGCACTGCTTGGGCGGATCGCTTCGAAGACGACGCCCCTCATTAAATTGCGGGAACCGCGAGCGTAGGTGGCTTCGAATGGTACATCCGGCGGATGTACCTACCTGGCACGACGCCCCTTATCGACATGCGGGCACTCCTCGAGCGAGTCACTTCGAAATGTCGGCCCAGCGGGCATACCGCCCGTGACCAACCTACCGCGTCGACACCTTTCTCGTGAGTGCGGGAACTCCCGAGTGATTGGTTTCTGGTCTGAAACCCAGGCCCCCGGCCTGAACAACGACTCGGAGGTTAGAAAAACGGTGAGCAAGATTCCGCTCGGAATGCTCCTGCGCAGCTCACACGCCGGCCCATATTAAATAGAACCAGTTCAGGAGGATGAGCGTCAGGACAGCGACCAGCAACACCCTGCGCCCGGGCTCGTCCCACGTCAACACCACCAGGCGCTTATGGTGATAGGCGACGATATCGGTCGCGCTCCAGACACCGGCCAGGACCACACCGAGAAAGGCCAACGGGTTGAGCGCCAAGGCATCCCCCATGCGGGCGTCCCGCAGGGCGTGAAACAACCGCGTCGTGCCGCAGGACGGGCAAGGCAGGTCCGTGATCGTTCGAAACGGGCAGCCGAGGGGGTACCCCGCCAACATCAACGGCACGGCCCACCAGGCGAGCAAGACCAGAAAGACGGCCAGGTATCCGTAGGGCCAATCGAAACGCCCACGGGGTTGCACGCGCAAGCGCAACACGAAGCACCTCGGATCGAATCAACCCGCGCCGAGGGCGCCGATGCTCGCGACCATCATGATCGTAAACGCCATCACACACAGGCAAATGAGTACCCACGGCAGGAGAACGGCCAGCGCGGCCCGAAGCGGACTGGATTCCGCTTCGTTGGTGTAGTAGATCCCCATGGCCAAGAGCACGAAACTGTAGAGGCCCAACGGAAGGTAATAGAGGATGACCAGAAAGGAAAACAGCGGATTCAGGATCATCAGGGCCTGTACCGGAATCAACATGAACAGGTACGGGGTATAGGAGTAGAACAACACCCGCGCAAACACGCCGAACGATCTCGAAAAGGCCCCCGTCAACTTGGCGAACACGAAGTACAGGAGCAGGTTGAAGGCGATACCGAGCACGGTTTGAATCGGAATCATCAATATCATCACGATCGTCATGATCGGGCCCAGGTCGTCCTGGGTGCTCATTATTTCACTGAAGGGGTTGTCGGAGCCCATCTGCTCGAAAATCTGGCCCCACTGCTCCCACACGGTATTGCCGGTCAGGGTATTCACGATATGGCCGATCAACCCCACACCGACCAGCACCACGAACGCGAAGATGAAAGACGGCGCGAAGGAACGATCGTCGCGCAGGCCCCGGAAAAAATCGGCGGGCGAGAACAAGACCGATTTGATGGTCACCATCAACCCGGAAACCACGTTCCCCGAATAGAAGGGATCCTCGATTGGCGGTTCCGGATAGCCCGACTGCTGACGTCGGTTGGGTGGCGGCTCGTACATCTGCGATTCAGGCGGCTGATAGGGTTCCATGTGTACACCTCACGTGGAAGAATGAGCGCGATCGAGGGCGAAGGGAACGGGGACGCAAGGTTCACGAAAAACTCGTGAATCGGCCCAGGGCTCGAGGGACTTCATAGGGAATGGCGGAAAACGCACTCGAACGAGGCCCGGTTCGGCGAGGGCCCGCAAAGGCCCGAAACAGGGACCAGCCCCCATGCCCCGCCCGATCATATCAAGTAATGACCGCAGTCACCTAGCGCTTAAAAAACAGGTTTTTCGTCTTAACTTTTTCTTCTCAAGGGAGTTTCATTTTTTTATTTGCACCCCCCAGGACCTTGTGCTATCTTTGCCGGGTTTGACACGGAGAGGTGTCCGAGTGGTTGAAGGAGCACGCCTGGAAAGCGTGTGTGGCGGTAACGTCACCGAGGGTTCGAATCCCTCCCTCTCCGCCAGCATCCAACACGGCTGGCGACAATTTAGGGACCTTTGATAAGGTTGAAGAATCAGGCATCGGTGGCGGAAGCTTGTGAACCGTGTCAGGCCTTGACGGGAGCAGCACTAAGCGAGTCCTTTCGGGCACCGGTGTCTGACTGTTCAACCTTATTTTTATTTCGGGATTTCTTTCATGGCGTCACAAGTCACAGCTTTAGCCTGGCGTCCTCAAACTTTTGATGACTTGGTTGGGCAGGAAGTTGTCGCTCAAACGCTCAAGAATGCGATCACTTCCGACCGGCTTCACCACGCCTACCTTTTTGCCGGTCTTCGCGGTTCCGGAAAGACTTCCACCGCCCGTATTTTCGCCAAAGCACTGAACTGCGCCGAAGGCCCGACCGTCACCCCTTGCCTCAAGTGCGCTTCGTGCAACGAGATCAAAGAGGGTAACTCGCTCGATGTGGTGGAGATCGACGCCGCCTCCAACAACAGCGTCGACAACATTCGCGAGCTACGCGAATTGGTTCGCTACAACGCCGCCCGCGATCGCTACAAGATCTACATCATCGACGAAGTCCACATGCTCTCCACCAGCGCCTTCAACGCGCTCCTGAAAACGTTGGAAGAGCCGCCGCCCAACGTGGTCTTCATCATGGCCACCACCGAGCTCCACAAGATCCCGGCCACCATTCTCTCCCGGTGCCAACAGTTCGATTTTCGCCAGATCCCCCTGTTCAAGATCGAAAAGCGCCTGCGTCTGATCGCGGACAAACAAGAACTGGATATCGACGATGAATCGCTGACCCTGGTCGCCCAAGCGTCCGGCGGCTCGATGCGCGACTCGCTCTCGATCTTCGACCAGGTCATCGCGGCCTCCGGCGAGAAGATCACGGGCCTCGACGTGCGCTCGATTCTCGGCGTCGTCGAAGATACCATCCTGATCGATCTGCTGTCCGGCGTGGTCAAGGAATCGGCCGAGCAAGTGTTCGGGCGAATCAACGAACTGGTGCACTACGGTCACGACCTGAAACAGGTCTACGACACCTTCACCGGGTTCATCCGCGATTCGATCGTCTTGAAGAGTGTGAACGACACCAGCGAAATCCTGGAGCGCCGCTACGGTCACGGCGAAGCCCACAATCAGGTCTTGGAAGACCTGACCGTTCCCGACCTGGTCCGCATGCTGGACATCATGCTCCAGCACGAACCGGTGTTCCGCCAGGCGGCCACACCGCGCTACGCCTTCGAGCTGGTGTTTTTGAAGCTTTTGGAACAACGCCGCCTGGTTCCCCTGGAGAAGCTGCTCGCGAATCTCAAAGAATTCGCCGGCGCCGAAAAAAAAAACTGAGTGAACCGGCCCCCGCCAAAGGCAGACCTCGCGAATCCACGACGAAAACGGCCGCCAAGCCATCCGTGGTCAAGCCCCCTCCCACGCCGGCACCGCCTCCCAAGGAAGTCAAGCCGACCGCCGTCGGGCCGATCGACGATACCGCGCTCAAGGGTTTCCTGGACTTCATCCGGCGCGAAAACCACATCGCCCTGGCCGCGCTGCTGGGCAACGCCTTTTTCCTCAAGCAGGACGGCCAGAGCCTGACCTTCTTCTTCGATGCCTCCCGGGCCAACCTCATCCCCATGGTGCGCAGCGGCCAAAACGGCAAGGTCATCGAAGACGCCGCCAAAAAGTTCTTTCGCGGCAACGTGGACCTAAACTTCAGCATCGGTCGCGATCCCAACATTCGCGCCGCCAAGGACCGCGAGAAAAGAGCCCTCGAAGACGTTCAGGCCAATCCCATCGTCAAGTACCTCATGGAGCAATTCAACGGAACCATCATCAACTGCAAGATCCTCGAAGACGGGGACTGATTCGCGGCAGGCCGCCCCCGAGTGCAGGCGGCACCCGATATAATCAAGGTACCGGTATGGACCCGGTATGGACCCGGTAAGGTTCAGGCGAAATCGGACGATGTCGGATCGATCCGATCGCCATGGCCATCGCGAGAAATCACCAAGGAGACACCACCATGTTCGATATGAATCAAATCCAGCAACTCATGGGTCAGGCCCAACAAGCCCAACAACAGATGAAAGAACGCCTCGCCAAGATGGCGATTCAGGGTTCGGCCGGCGGAAGCGCGGTCCAGGTCGTGGTCAACGGCAACAAGGAAGTCACCAAGATCACCATCAACCCGACCGCCATGGAAGACCCCGAATACCTGGCCGACATGATCCTGGCCGCGCTGAACAGCGCCTACGCCGAAGTCGACAACCAGGTCAAGGACTCGCTTTCGGGCATGCTCGGCGGTATCGACATGAGTCAAATCGCCAACCTGTTCCGTCAGTGAACGCCGGCGAAAGGTCCAAAGACAAAGGAGCGCCCGCACCTCTATGATCAAAGCAACCGCACTCGAGCAGGTGGTTCGCCTGCTCGGCGAAATGCCGGGAATCGGAAGCAAGACCGCGCAGCGTCTGGCCTACTACGTCCTTTCCCGCGAAACGGCCTATGCCCACCAACTGGGAGACGCGCTGCGCGAATTGAAAGACAGCCTCCAATGGTGCCGCACCTGTTACAACATCAGCGCCGCGGAGATGTGCGAGATCTGTCGCCAAGACGAGCGCGATCACCGGCTGATCTGTGTCGTGGAAGATGCCGCCAACCTTGCCAACATCGAGCGTTCGGGCGGCTTCAAGGGTTACTACCACGTACTCCAGGGCGTGTTGTCTCCGGTGAACGGCATCGGCCCGGACGACCTGCGCATCCAGGAATTGCTGGCCCGGCTGGAAGACGACCAGGTGACCGAAATCATCTTGGCGACCAACCCCACGGTGGAAGGCGAGGCGACCGCCATGTACCTCTCGGACATTCTGGCCGATCGCGAGGTATCGGTATCGCGCATCGGGGTCGGTGTGCCCATCGGCGGCAGCCTGGATTACTGCGACGAGATCACCATGGCCAAGGCGTTCGAGAATCGCCGGCGGCTCCATTGATGCGATCGGCATGGTTCGCGGGCCGCATTCCGGCGTGCCCCAAACCACAACTGCCCAAAAAGCGTGCTGGTGGTTGGCGCGACAGCGGGTTTTCTTGGTATGCTTGCACTTTCGAGCTCGGAGAACGCAACCCAGCAGATCTCGACATCCTCGGCCTTGGTCATCCCAATGGCGCCCGAGCTCGGGGGCCGTGGTCCCCAACGGGTCCCGCCAGTCCCCTTTTTCTGCAAAAGTCCCCTACTCTCAACAGAATGGAACAGGAATCACATGGCTACTGAAGCGCCCATCGACCTCGACAAACTCGTCGTTTTCGACCTAGAAACCACCGGCCTCGAAGCAGATTGCAAAATCGTACAAATCGCCATGATTCGCGGCGAGCGCATCTATCAGACCCTGGTCAATCCAGAAATGCCGATCCCGGCGGAATCCACCGAGATCCATCGCATTACCGATGCCGATGTCGTCGATGCCCCCAAATTCGCCGATATCGTCGACGATGTCCTGACGTTCATGGAGGACAGCGTTCTTTCGGGATTCAACATCCGCAAGTTCGATGTGCCGGTCCTGCGCCGCGAGATCGCGGCCACCGGGAAAAAGTTCCCGCCGTTGCCGATTCTCGACCTGTTCGAACTCAACCAGAAAATGAACCCGCGCACCCTGGCCTGGTTCTTCGAGCACTACACCGGAGAGCCCATGGACAGCGAAGAGGCACACGACGCGGTCTACGATTGTGCCTGTACCCGCAAGGGCTTGCTGGGCATGTTCAAAAAGCACGCGGACCTTCCCACGAACCTGGAAACGCTGACCATGCTGGCCGAGCCCGAACGCCTGCCGGTCGGCGCCAGCGGCTGGCTGGCCTGGACGGCCAACCAGAGCGAGCCCACCCTGACCCGCGGCAAGTATCGCGGCTGGGCACTCTCGGAAGTGTCGCGCAAGGAGCCCTCCTACCTGGAATGGTTGTGCAACATCGACGCGGATTCGGCCACGAAGAACACCGTGCATTTGTTCAAGACCAACAAGGAAGCCTACCTGGCCCTGCTCAAGGAAGAGCACCCCTTGCGGTTGGAACCCAAATACCTGGACCTGCTGCACGCCATGGAACAGAAAAGGTCGAATCGGTTCGAAGAATGTATTCAATTGGCAGAGAGTTCCAAGGATGCGTCGTTGATGTTTCTAGCCGCAGCATGGGCGGTCCAGGAGAAACGTCCGGAAGCGGAAGCCTTGGCCAAAGCCTACCTGGCGGAAAAAGATGAAAATGTCAAAGTCGACCGTCGCCACAACTTCCTGAAGAAGAGATTGGGTCTATGATCTCCGCAAGCGGCCTGTCGCCACGGGTCGCTTGCCCATGACAGGGCCGGCGGGACGACGCTGGAGAACGCCATGTTCCTCGTCATCGCAATATTGTCGCTATCGACGATCTCGGATCTTCCCCCATCGGCCCCAGGCGCATATCGCCAACACTATGAGGCAGGCATCAAGGCCTGCCGTGCAGGCCAACGCGCCGATTTCCTGAAACACACGCTCAAGGCCCATTTGCTCAACCCGAACCATTTCGGCAGTCGTTACAATCTGGCCGTGGCCTACGCCGTCAACGACCTGCCGGCCAAAGCCGTGAGCATTTTGCGCTCGATCGCGGCAACGGGGTTCCACATGGACCCGACGAAAGAGCCGAGCTTCGCATCCCTCATCGACCGCGAGGATTTCATCGCCGTTCGGGCCGCGTTCGAACGCAACGGTCACCCCATTCACCACGCCACCACGGCGATCACCCTACCGCAAAAAGACCTGTATCCGGAAGGCATCGCCTACGACGACCGCGACGGCCATTTCTACATCAGCAGCGTCTTTCACCGGAAGGTCGTCAAATGCCGACCTGACGGGTCGGCCACCGACTGGATCACGCCGGGCCGGGACGGTCTCTGGAGCGCCATGGGCTTGGCGATCGATAGATCGCGAGACCTTCTGTGGGTGGCCAGCAGCGCGGTGGATCAGACCGCCAATCTGGCCAAGCGCGACAAGGGCAAGTCCGGTTTGTTCGCCTTTTCGTTGAAGGATGCCACGTTGGAGCGCAAGGCGATCCTGTCCAGGCGCGGTAGGTCCTACAACCTTGGCGATCTGACGCTTGCCGAGGACGGCACGGTCTACTGCGGCGACGGAGCCGGCAACACCTTGTACGTCCTGAAACCCGGGGCATCCAAGCTCGAGTCATTGGTCCGTTCGGCCCATTTTCGTTCGATTCAGGGACTCGCACTCTCCGCCGACGGGACTCGATTGTACGTGGCCGACTACAGCCACGGGTTGTTCGCGGTGGATCTGGCGCGCCGAAGCGTGCAACCGCTGGCACACCCCCAATCCTACCTGTCGGTCGGATGCGATGGACTGGTGCGTCACGGCAATCGTTTGATCGGCATTCAAAACGGCATCCGGCCTCACCGAGTGGTCGCGTGGACCTTGGGTACGGACGGAACGAGCCTGGCCCGCCAAACGGTATTGGAAGCCAACAACCCCGAGTTCGACGAACCGACCCTGGGCACGATGGTCGGCACGGACTACTATTTCGTGGCGACCAGCCAATGGGGCAAGTACGGAAAAGACCACAAGCCCTTACCGCTCGAGGATCTTGCCGAAATTCAAATCATGCGGATCCCGCTGAAGGACCCTTGATCTTCAGGAAATGCCCGTAGGCCGACCGGTTCGCCTTTCGGAGGGCCTGTCCCGATAGTCCCCGACTCTCGAGGCGTACGGGAACGCCTTGCATGCCCCACCTCGACTAGTTCATCCGCCGGCGGTGCCGCGCTTGGGACGGGCCACCAACTCGCCGCTACAGTTGGGACAAACGTGGTCCATCTTTTCGGTGCAGGGCGGGCAAAACGTGCATTCGTAGCTGCAAATGAATGCGTCATCCGCTTTTCCCAAGTCCACTTTGCACTTCTCACAATGGGGTTTCATGGAGAGCATGATCGATCCTCCTCGTCTTTCAACGCGACAAACGGGTTCTCTTTCATTCCACCCGAGCATTGGCCCCAAAACAAGATCCATTTCCACATAACCGAATGGAGCCATTTGCATCACGATCCTTCCGCCGCGTCAGGGACCGGAGATCAAGGGTTCAGGGTCACCGATGCGCGCGGCATCTCCAGGATGACCGAATTGAATTTAAAAAGCACGGGTTCGCCGGGGCGCTTGCCCCAAACCCCCTCCTCCGTGGACGCCAACAAAAGGACAAACTCGGCGCCCGCCGCCCACATCGTCAGCTTGCCATCCCAATCCATGCGACGATGGTCGGGGTCGTAGATCACATCACCCGACCGGAAAAATGCGAGAGACGGCAGCACCTTTTCATAAAAGGCCTCCGATAGCGTTCCATTCTCGGGGTTCCTCAATTGCCAGGAGCCATCGGCCGACTTCTCGGCATGAAACGGTTGGCCGGTACCTTCCCAACGCAATCGGGTGATCAGTCTGGGCTTCATGCGCCACAGGGTCCGACTGGCCCAAGCCGGACGCGAGGTCAAGGGAATCCAATCCACCTCGACCCGCCAAATATCGGGACTGTCGTCCAATCGAACGAACGCCTCGCGGTAATCCTCACCCTTTCCGCCCACTTGAATCTCTGCGAGCAATTCTCCGGAAGCCTTGAAATAAGAGACCTTCGCGTTCCGGGCTCCAAACCCGAAGAAGGCCGCATCGGCGGGATAACGACCTACCGGAACGCTTCCGAAAGTTCGTCCGGGACCCTCGGCCAACGCCTTCGCAAACACCTGTTCGGCCGGGTAACCACCCCATTCCGGCAGAGTCCATTGGGTACCCACGCGCCGCAGGTCGATTCGGTCGTCTCCGGTCTCCAACGTCATGCGAACCACGTCATCGGTGGAAAACCCGGGGAACAATGGTCGGGCCGCGTCCGCAGTCGGGGAACTTGCCTCGGCCGGCTTCGGCGCGGGAGGTGCCGTTCGGTTTTCGGGGGTCGGTTCGTCGGGCCCCGCACAGCCCATGAGCATGGCGATCAGCGGACCGAACACCCACGACACCGCGCGCCAACGCCGGATCATCGCGCATCCGCCTCGTCGTTTGCGGCCCGATAGGCATCAACCGATCGGGAGCGACGCATCATCCCGCGCAAAAGCACGAAACCAAGGACGATGGCCGGCGCGTACAGCACGCTCTGCCAGCGCAGGGACGCGCGCCGATCGGCATCCATCGTGCGGATCGGACGAAACGCCTGTTCGCGCCGATCGATTCCGGCAAGCAAATGATTCTTGGTCATGTAATTGGCGGTTTGGGACAACCACACCAGGGTCGACCCCTGACGCACCTGTGTCAACATGTGCTCGCTGGACCATACCAACACGCGGTTGAAGGGGCCTTCGGAAAGGTGAGCGGTCTCGCTCGAATAGCCCTCGGGTGGGCCGGCAAAAAAGGACCGGGGCCGGCCACTGATCTCGTAACCGATCGGGAAGGTGCTGAATTCGGTGGGGCCGGGCAGGTTGGCGGGATCGAGAACGAAGGGTTCCTTTTGCAGCCAGGCCTGATCGGAGGTCTGGCCGATCACCCTGCTCGCCAGGTCCACCTCGCCGGTGAGTGTCAGGGAACAGGGCCAGGGTACGACGAGCGAAGAAAGGTCCCGATGGGCCGCGAATTCCCGGCCCAGGCCGCCCAGTTCCGCCAGAAGCTCGGGAAAGAGGTAGTAATCCTTCAGGACCGGAGGACGGGTCGCCGTGTATTTCACCTTGGTACACCGGTAATCGGAAACCAAATCGCGGCCCACGCGCAGGCCCCAATGGGCCAGGTAACGGTCGGCAAGGACCTCGCCGCGCGGACTGGCGCTGGCGAAGACCGGGTCCACATCGACACCGGAGACGAGCAGTGTCACCGGGAACCCCTGCATCATGTACTGATCGAGTTGATACAGGTGCGTCTCTTCGAAATAGTGAAGCCCCCAGGCAAATACGGCTGAGACGCCCTCCAGCTCCAGGGGTTGACCGGACACGATCGGCACGAAACGCACGTCGTACAGCATCGCCAATTCGGCGCAAGCGCGTTTCATGTTGCCCTCGGGCGTGAATAGGTGCGTGCCCTGCCCATAGGAAAACGCCGGTCCCACCAGGGCCACCGTCAGGTGCTCCGGCTGCAGTAGTCGGAGAATGGCCCCGGAAATGTCGTACTCCAGGTTCTCGATCGCACCCATACTGGGAAATTTCTCGGTGCGGCCCTCATAGGTCAGGGTCATCCCGAACCAGATCTCGCGCATCTCCACGCGATCGTTGTCGGTGAGATTCACGTTGGTCTTGGCGATTCCCTGTCGCTTCAGTTCGGCCACAAGCGCGTCGTCGCCGTCGGGATCGACTTCGATCACGCGCACCCGATCGCCGCCATGGGCCGCGTACTGGTCCACCATGGCGCGAATATGCTCGGCCACGGCGCGCAGCCTGGGCGGCAGCGACCCGCTCAACAGCAAACGGATCTCCAGGGGAGACTCGAGCTGATCGACCAGATCCAGGCTGGTTTGGTTCAGGGTATACAGGCGATCTTCCGTCAAGTCCCAGCGCCACGAGACCCGTTGCAGTCCCCAACCGACGGCGATCAGCACCGCGGCGAGCGCCAGGGCCTGGGCAAACGTGGAAATCAAAGATCGAGATGGCAACATGAACGCCTCGAATTCGGAAGAAAGGATTCGCGCATCAATGGCGCTTGTGGGCGACCACACCCTGGTTCAAAAAAAGAAAAAAGAGCATGACGGCCAGGTAGAAAAAGAGATCGCGGATATCGATCAAGCCGCGGGCGACCGATTGAAACCGGTCGTGCAGGTTCAGGGCGGGAATCCGCCACAACATGACGACGGCCAGGGCGATCACGCTGGTGATGAAGGCGGTCGGCTGACGCTTGGTGAAGGCGCCGCAGAACAAGGCGACGGCCAGGCAGCTCCCGGCCAACAACAGGGCCCCCAGGTAACCGCCGAGCACCGGTCCCCAATCCAGATCGCCCATTTGACTGACGAGAAACGGAAACGGCGCGGTCGCTGCAAGGCAGCCCACCAAAATCGCGAAACAACCGAAGAATTTACCCAACACGAGATGCCCCGCAGACAGCGGAAAACTGAGCAGGCGTTCGAGATTGCCCGAGCGATTTTCTTCGGCATAGGCCCGCATCGACAGTGCCGGAACGAAGACCATCAACAAAATCGGCAATTGTTGGAAAAAGGCCTGCAGGCTGGTGTGCCCGGAGAGGAAGAGGTTGGTAGGTCCCGGGTTCCAGAACAACAGGATGGCCGGCATCAAGACAAAAACCAGACCCAGCAGACAAAAAACCGCACTGTTGAGCAGGTGGCTCATTTCCTTTCGAGCAATCAACCAGACGAGGCGCATGCTGTTCCATCTCCCGCGGTCAAACCGGCAAAAATGCTTTCAATCGTAGGCGGCGTCAAGACACACTCCCCTACCCGCCACCCGTGCTCGCGCAAGCTCTCGGCCAGATCGGCCAAGGTCTCCTCGGTCCAGTTGCCCTCCACGGTGAACGGCACGAAGGGATTGGCGCCCGATCGTTCGGGATCTTGCGTCAGGCAGGTGGCGCGATGGCCCAGGGACTCCAGCCGGCCCAGTACCGCATCGGGCTCTTGGGCTACGCCGATTCGGGCGACGGTGCAACCTCGGGCGAGCAAGGCTTGGGGTCGATCGTCGAACACCAGGCTACCTTCACACAGGACCAGAACCCGTGAACACATGTCGGGAACCTGATGAAGAATGTGGGTGCTGAGCAAGACCGTTCGATGCCCACCCAGGTTTTTGATCACCTGCTGAATGTAGTGGATTTGATTGGGATCGAGCCCCGTCGTCGGCTCATCGAGGATCAACAGGTCGGGGTCGTGGATCATGGCCACCGCCAGGCCGACGCGCTGGCGAAACCCTTTGGAAAGCACGGCCACCGATCGCTTCAGGTGGGGTCCCAGGTCACAGAGATCGACCATCCGGCGAATGGCTGATTTCAACCCTGGGCCCGAAAGCCCCTGCACCCGCGCCGCGAAACGCAGGGTCTCGAAAACGGTCAGGTCGTCGTAAAGCGGGTTGTGTTCGGGCAGATAGCCGAGACGGCGGCGAACCGCACGGCCATCGCGCCGGGGGCACATGCCCATGACGCGAATCTCGCCTTGGTCCGGTGCCAGGTACCCGGTGATCAACCGTTTGGTGGTGGTTTTTCCGGCACCGTTGGGTCCCAAGAACGCGGCGATCTCGCCCTTTTCCAGCCGAAAGGACACATCCTTGACCGCGTAGCTCTCCCGTCCATTCTCGGTCAGGCGCGATCCATTGAGGAATCGTTTGGAAACATGGCTCAGCTCAATCATGAGGACAACGCATCCGCAACTAATGAATTCAACGGGTGGCGGTCGCGCGCAGAGGCCGCCGGCCCGACTCCGAAAAGCACTTATTGTACAGCAAAGAAGGCCCTTGGACGACCCGCCCGCGGTGCGATTCGCCACAATCGCACGAATCGCGGATCACATTTCGGTCACAATCGAACCGGAAACTTTCTTCAAGGCGTGCACACGCCGCGAGCATCGAAGGGAGGTCCCCATGAGTCCGGCAATCGGCATGGCAACCGTGGTATTCACGATTCTGATCGGCTGCGAAGCCTGGTGGAGTCGCAAACGAGCCCTGAACCTGTACAACCTGCGAGAGACCCTCGCCAATTTCGCGATCTTCGCCGGCCTTCAATTGGCGAAAATCGGCATCATCGTGTGGCAGACCTGGGTTCTCGACCTGTTTTCCCCCCTGGCCCCCTTCACCCTGCCCGCCAGGCCCGGCGCGGTGCTCCTCGTTTTTCTCGTCGTCGATTTCCTTTATTACTGGCAACACCGCATCATGCACGAGGTCCGCTTCTTCTGGTGCTTCCACGAAGTCCACCACTCCAGCCCCTGGTACAACTTGAGCACCAGTCTGCGCCTCAACTGGTTTTCCGGCCTCGTGGGCATCTTTTTTCTTCTGCCGGCCGTGCTGGTCGGCGCACCACCTCGCTGGATCGCCCTCGCCCTGTTGCTCAACCTGGTCTTCCAATTCTTCCTGCATACCCGCCTGATCGGCGATCTGGGCCCTTTGGAAGGCTGGGTCAATACCCCCTCGGCACACCGCGTCCACCATGGCCGCAACCCGGAATACCTCGACAAGAACTACGGCGGCGTGTTGATGATCTGGGATCGGCTGTTCGGCACCTACGTGCCGGAATCACGACCGGTGCAATTCGGCGTCACGACCGGATTTCACGGTCACAATCCGGTGACGCTGGTGTGCGGTCCCTTCGTGCGCTACGCGCGGTCGATTTGGGCTTGTCTTCGCGAGCGGGTGCGCTAAGCTCTTAGGCGGATGACGCGAAGCCGGTCGCCGTGACGATACCGCACGGAAAACCCACCGGCCGCGCCATCGGATGATTCCACCCGCGCACGAAGCCCGGGTCGGGAGGTTGCATGGCGCGTGGACCCAAACAGATTCGAGATGCACGGACCCTGGCCGTTCGGTGCCTGGTGGAATCATCGCGAGGGCGGCGTCTCGTCCCGGAAGCGATGCACCGCTTCGATCACGCACTCAGCAGCCGCGATCTGGCGTTCGCACACGAGATGGTCTACGGCACCTATCGCTACCTGCCCGGTCTGGAGAAGGTCCTGGCCCGCTTCTGTCCCAAGCCCAAGTTCCCACCGGAAATTCGGTGGCTGCTGCTGTCCTCGCTGTACCAGATCGGGTTCATGCGCACCAAGGACTACGCGGTGTTCGACGAAGCCAACAAGCTGGCCGTTCACCTGGGATATCCCCGCCTGAAGGGCCTGGTCAACGCCGTTCTGCGCAACGCGCAGCGCGCCGGAGACGCGTTATGGCGCGACAAGGATGGCGCCGACTGGCTGCTGCCCACCTGGCTGAAGGACCTGCTGGCGGGTCAACACGGTGCAGATGCCGTGGCCGATTGGACCCGTACCTGGCGCGACCGCGCGGAATTGGCCTACTGGCGCAACGACGCCCCCGTCTCCGAGGAAGAGCGGCGCTCGGACGTGGTTCCGCACGGTTTTCGCCGCCAGAGCGCGTTACCGCCCGAATGGCTGAGTGAAGGCCGCATCTACATCCAAAACGAATCCTCGCAGGCCGTTTCGGAACTGGCCTGCCGCCTGAAGCCGAAAACCGTACTGGATCTGTGCGCCGCACCGGGAGGTAAATCCTGTTACGTGGCCAGCTTCAGCGGCTGCGATACCCTGGTCGCGAGCGACATGGCCCCGGAACGCGTCGCCCTGATCGAGGAGAACCGCAACCGCCTGGGCCTGGATTTCGAGACGCTGTGCGCCGACGCGACCCAATTGGCATGGGACAAGCCCCTCTGTGACCTGGTCATGTTGGATGCGCCCTGCAGCGGCATCGGCATTTTGGGTCGCCACCCGGAAATCAAGCACCACAAAAGTCAGCCGGTCGACGAAAGCCTGAAAAAAACACAGGCGGCGTTGCTGAAACGCGGCTGGGAGCTGGTCGCGCCAGGGGGCTACCTGTTGTACACCGTATGCTCGCTGGATATGAGCGAGGTCCCGCCACCACCCGAAGGAGCGGTGGTCGACGTGCAAGCACTCGCGCACATGCCCTCCGGCGTTCCGCTCACCCATTTCGAGCGTTTGTTCCGCATTTCGCCGAGCAACGTTTTCGACGGCTTCTGCGGCATGCTCCTGTCCAAACCGAAGTGATCTCCCCGGATTCGTCGGAACCCGGAGGATCGTCATCGACCGTCAGGCGCGATCCGTGCCGAAATCACCGCCGAGCAGTGTCTTGATTTTTCCGGTCAACAGGTCCAGGTGATCGCCGAGGTTTTCCACGGTCTTGCCGAGGTCGTCGTTCGTCTCACCGTAGGCTTTCAGCTCTTGAGCCATGTTCCGCAAGACCAGCAACTCGTGGGCGATGATCTTGTGTTCGCGCTCCCACTCCTTGCGGGGAAGAATCCAACTCATGGCGCCGATCATGCGCATGGCGCGCCCGCTGGTCCCGAAGATGGCCACGCCGAAGTCGTGAACCCAGTGGTAACTGCCGTCCTTGTGTTTCATGCGGTAATCCGCTTCGAAATGGGATGACTCCCGTGCCTGATGGCCGCGCAGCCGGCTGGAAACCATTTCGAAATCGGCCGGATGAATGCGCGAAAACCATTCGTCCAGATTGTTCTCGATCTCGTCGGTTTCGTGTCCGATGATTTTCTTCCAGCGCGTGGAGAAATTGACCTGGCCGTTTTGGAGATCCCAGCTCCACAAGCCGTCGTTGGGGCCCCGAAACTCCGGCTCGGCCCCGCCCCCACCGCGCGCGGCAAATTCGCGCAAACGGTTCAGCTCCAAGTGCAGCCGCACCTTGTACAGCAGCATGGTCGGGTCTTTGCTCTTGGAGACCAGATCGTTGGCCCCCTTTTCGAGAAACTCCGGGGTTCGATCGCCGCCCTCGTTCATGGCGGTCAACATCAAGACGGGCAGGCTCTCTTTGTTGTGGACCTCGCGGACCTTCGCCAAAAAGGTCAGGCCGTCCATTTCGGGCATCATTACATCGGTCAGCACGAGGTCGAAGGACTGTCCTTCCAGCGCCCCCTGTCCCTCGACTCCGTTCTCTACCGCAGTGACCGAATAACCCGCGCCCTCGAGGTGAAGTTGCATCATGCGACGGGTGAACGCGTCGTCTTCGAGTAGCAGGATGGCGGATTTAGGGCTCATCGGTGTTCCTCCTGAATGGTGGCGGTGGGGAGTCCGATTTTGCGATATCGGCCGAATCATGCACAATTCAAACAAGTTGTAAATCGGCGGAAGTGAAAGAGGCGACCATGGCTCGGAAACGATACGGGGTGACATTCACTTCAGGGTATCGGCGCCGGCGCATCACATCATGGAAAAAGGACCCTGTCCCCTAAATCTTCGAACAAAAGCGCGATTCGCTCAATAAGGAAAATCACCGACAGGCCTTCTATTTTCGCGACTTCGTCGGGCGTTCCCCAAGCCCGAAACATACTATTGAATCGATTCCGCCTCGAATGCCACCACCTCGTCGTCCTCGATGCGGTAGTCGATCGAGATCGGTTGACAGCAAACTTCGCAATCCTCGATGTAGGTTTGGCGTTCGACGGACGTATCCAGCAGCATGGAGATCCGCTGCCAACAGTAGGGACAGGTAAAAAAGTATTCTTCCATGGATTACTGGGCACCTCGTCATCAGGGTTTCGAATGGTCTTCGCGAGAGGGAGCGGAGCGGTTTCGAGAAAGGGCCGAGGGGCGGTTCTTTGCATCGAGGGTTTCCTTGTTCGGCCCCCGAGTGGTGGCCGGCCCCGAATTGACAGGATGGGCTAAAGCGCCTATGATGGGGACCTCCGGAACGTATGATTTTTTCGCCGCCCGGCTTGCGACTTGGCGTTACATTTTAACGACAAAACGCGGGCAGTCGGACCCGACCTCCGCCATCGGGAGTATGGCCAGCAATCAGTTTAACTTTGAGGACGATAAGGCCATGACCAAACGGATCATTCCCATATCCTCCGGAAAGGGAGGCGTGGGTAAGACCTCTTTTGCCATCAATTTGGCGTTGTGCCTGTCCCAATTCGGAAAAACGGTTCTCGTCGATCTGGACACGGGCACATCTTCGATCCGCAACGTGATTGGCGCGCCGATTCGACGCGACCTTTACCACTTTTTCAAGAAAAACGATCGGTTGGACGACTGCATCACCCCCTTGCCCGTGATACTGGATCCCGACAAGAAGTTCGACAACTTCGGGTTCGTCGCGTCGCCACTGCACATGATCAATTCCATCGCCAACATGAGCCAGGAGGACCGCAACCGGCTGATCGACGCCATCAACGGCATTCACGCGGACTACGTCATTTTGGACCTGCGTGCCGGTTTGGATCCGATGGTGACCGATTTCCTGCCCCACTCGAATACCGGCATCCTGGTGTTCACGCCGAACCATCCCGCCGCCACCCTGTCCGCGTCGGACATCGTCAAGGCCGCCCTGTTCCGTAAATTGCGCGAGGTTTTCCACGTGGGTTCGCCGGTCTATTCGATGTTCAAGCCCGGTACCGTCAAGTCGGACCGCATCAACGAAATGATCGATATCGCCGAGGATGTCTACGAACCCGAGATCGCCAATCTGGACCACTTCCTGAGTATCCTGGAACGGGAAACCGAAGGCCATCCGATCGTGAAGATGCTGGTCGACATGGTCGAGTACTTTCGGGTGTATTACGTGCTCAACCGATTCGACGGGGTGGACTCGTCCTTCGATACGGCCATCAAGCCGTTTGTGGAAAACATCGCCAACAATATTTCGCCGCGTCCCAATATCAGCAATCTCGGATGGATCATCGAGTCCAAGAAATACCATCAATCCAATATCGATCTCGTGCCTTACATCCTTCAATACCAAGGGAACCAGGCCGCAAAAGCCGCAAAGAAATCGGCCCACAAATCCAAAAAGAAAATCGATCGCGACCTGGAGGAACTCTACAAGCTGAGTGGCTTGCGCAAGGAGAAACCCGCCAAGCGGCAGAAGCGCAACCAAAAGCGCAAAGAAACCGAAGACGCGCTGCAATCCCAGCTCAACGCGATCGAGGCGATGTACAAATCGAAAAAGAAAGAAAACGAGTACGAGAACTTCCAGTACATCATTTCGTGTGTCCGCTATCTCTTTCAAAGCAAGCGGATCGCCGATTTCGGCGACACCCGGATCTTCAAAAAGGGCGAATTGGTCCCCCTGCTCCTGCGACGTCGGCTGTCGACGATCCACACCCTGTAGTTTCGCGAGGGCAGGTATCGAGCGGCCGCGATTCGCTGAATTCATGCGTGCGGCCCGGCCGATGATCGGTGGGCTCGAGAGGACGCAGGCAGCGACTTTAGATGCGGCGCGAAACGACCGTTAAGATCTCCAATCACCCCTTTCGTTTGGAGCGCGTTCATGCCGCTTTTCAACGAGCATCACCCGGTTCCGGATCCGTGTAAGTTCCCCGCCAAGGGCACCATCGTGGTTTCTCTGGAAGACGCCTTCGCGCGCAACCTGCCCGTGACGTCGATCGAGTACAACCCACCCCCGGTGAGCGATCCCCGCAAACAAGATCTCGAATACTGGAAAACCTTGCAAACACCCGACATGGAGGATGAAAAGATCCTCAGGCAGTTGCGCGGCAAGTTGACCATGTTGCGCCTTTGCCACGAGCGGAATCGCGGGTTCGTCTCGCTGACCGATTCGGCCGCGGGCATTCGCCGCCTGCACAACCTGACCCTGATCCGCTTTTTCTCCGATGCCGAGCTCACGCACCGCTGGTTTTCCCAACCGCCCATCGTTTGGGAGCCGCGTCGCGTGATTCTCCACGTCACCCGCAATCACGATCTGGATTGGCTGCGCCGCTATTTGGCGCAGTTGGGCAGGCAGGGCTTCGGCAATCTCCTGTTGATCAGCGGCGACCCCTTGAAAGGCATGAAGCTGCCGACGGTGACCGGCGAGCGGGCGATATCCGCCTCCAGCAAAGAAGCCCGGTCTTTGCGTTTGAAAAGCAGTGTGGACCTGTTGAAATTCGTGGCCGATTTCGAAAACTCCTTCTTTTTGGGGGCCGGCCACAATCCCTTCCTCAAGGCCTCCGCCGGGCAGCGTCACCTCCAGCGCAAATGCGAAGCGGGATCCAAGTTTTTCATCACCCAACCGGTCTCCTATTACGCCGAATGCTGGCAGGCCATGTCGGATCTCAAGAGCTTTTGCGAAGCACAGCGCATCGAGCAACCCTTCATTCTCGGTGTGTTCAACTATTCGGTACCCTGCAACGCTCTCGGCTATCGTGCCGAAACGTTCGAAAAACGCCGCGCCTTTTGGAAGAAGTTGTTCGGCTTCGTGCCTCAGGGCGTGCGCGCGGATTACGATCGCGGTTTGGACGGCAACGAAATCCTGGCCCGTTCCATCAACAAACTGAGGCGGATGGGTTACTTTCACTTCGATGTCATGAACGCCGAAAAACGCGGCTGGCGCGTGATTCGAGACGAACAGCGGCTGCTCCACGAAAGCGATCGACTGGCCGGCGTATTCGATTCCGCCTCGCTGTGGTAACCGGCGGTCACCGGCGGGAACGCGACCGTCCGACGGGTTGCCACACACACCGAATCGGCGGCACCCGACGCGCACAGTCCGGGACCACGCGGCCCTAGTGATGGCCTCCATTCAAGGCCGCTCCCGTGGCACCCGATAAGACGGACAATGCCGGACGCATTTTTTTCCGTCGAAACCCGCGATAGGTACGCATTCTGCACAGGTCACGAGGTGACCCCTCTCTTTCGGTTCCCACCGGAACCATTTTTCCCCATGAAGATCCCTACTTTCACATAGATAAAAAGCCCGAATTCCGCAGCGAGCGCTTGGAAAGCGGTTACCGAAACGAGAAGTTCCCATCATGAAACCCAAGCTCAGCCAAGAAGAAATCAGCATGTTGCTCGGCAAGGATGCCGACGCCTCCGCGAACGAGGATCAACAAGATCCGGGTGGGCTCATGGACCAATCCGAGATCGACAAGCTGATTCAACAGGCTCAGGGCAAAACTGCCGGTCCGGAAAAAACTGCCGAGCAGCCCGCACCGCCCCAGGCTGATCAAGGCGGTGCACTCGACCAAGCCGCCATCGATGCCCTTCTCGCACAAAAGGGTGGCGCAACCAAGCAGGCGCCGGCACCTGCCGCGGATTCCGGCGGCGCCCTGGACCAGGCCGCCATCGACGCCATGCTCGCACAGCAGAAACAGAGCCCCGCCCCGGCTTCCAAACCCGAGCCGGCCAGCGCGGTCCAATTCGACGCGGCGATGGATCAGTCCGATGTGGATGCACTGTTGGCGCAACACGGCCGCAATCCGCAGCCCGCCGCGAAGCCGAAGCCGAAACCGAGCCCAGCACCGGCGGCCAGGCCCGAGCCCAGTGCGCCCGACAACCTCGGGGCGCCCATGGATCAAGCCGGCGTGGACGCCCTACTCGCTCAGCACCGCCGCAACCCACAACCCGCGCCAAAACCGGAGCCGCCACCTACGACCGGACCGGGCGAGGCGCTGGATCAGGCCGCCATCGACGCGCTCCTCTCCGGACAGAATCAAGCACCGAAGACCACACCTCAGCCTCAACCGGCAGCGTCGGGTGATTCCAGTGGTGCGCTGGATCAATCCGCCATCGACGCCATGCTCGCTCAGCAAAACAAGCCACAACCCACTCCCGCTCCCGATCCCGGCGCGCCCCTCGACCAGGCCGCCATCGACGCCATGCTTGCCGGGCAGAGCCAGCCTCAGCAGGCTCCCGCTCCCGCTCCCGATCCCGGCGCACCCCTCGATCAGGCCGCCATCGACGCCATGCTTGCCGGGCAGAACCAGCAACAGCAGGCTCCCGCTCCCGACCCCGGCGCACCCCTCGACCAGGCCGCCATCGACGCCATGCTCGCCGGACAGAACCAGCCACAACAGGCTCCCGCTCCCGATCCCGGCGCGCCCCTCGATCAGGCCGCCATCGACGCCATGCTCGCCGGACAGAACCAGCAACAGCAGGCTTCCGCTCCCGATCCCGGCGCGCCTCTCGACCAGGCCGCCATCGACGCCATGCTCGCCGGACAGAACCAAGCGCCAACCGCCACACCAGAGCCGGCCGGATCCGGTGATCTCATGGATCAGGCCGCCATCGATGCCCTCCTCGCTCAGCAGAACGCGCAACCGGAACCCGCCACTTCGGCCCCAGCCCAGGATTCGGGCGCGCTGCTCGACCAGGCCACCATCGACGCCATGCTCGCCAATCAGCAGGGCGGTTCACCTCCTGAACCGAGCCTTCCCCAGGACGGCCCTCTCGACCAAGCCGCCATCGACCAACTCTTGGCACAGCAAGGCCAGGCACCCCAACAGCGAGCGCCGGCGGAGCCCGCCGCAGACACCCTGCTGGACCAGGCCGCCATCGACGCGCTCATCTCCGGCCAGGGTCAGGCGCCCCCCGAACCGGCGGGCGGCCCCTTGGATCAAGCCGCCATCGACGCGCTCATCTCCGGCCAGGGAGATGCGGCGAGTGCCGCGCCGCCACAAGACGGTCCCCTCGACCAAGCCGCCATCGACGCGCTCATCTCAGGTCAGGCTGGCGCACCTGCCGCACCTGCCGCACCCGCCGCCGAACCCGCTTCCGGCCCTCTCGATCAGGCCGCCATCGACGCGCTCATCTCGGGTCAGGCCGGCGCACCCGCCGCGCCTCCACCGCAACAGGACGGCCCCCTCGACCAGGCCGCCATCGACGCGCTAATCGCAGGCAATGCCGCCCCCGCAGGACCGAGCGATCAGCTCGACCAGGCCGCCATCGACGCCATGTTCAACAACGCGCCCCCGCCGGCGGCACCACCCGAGGGCGGAGGCATGTTGGACCAGGCGGCCGTGGATGCGCTGCTCGGTGGTGGACAGGCTCCCGGCCCTCAGGCGCCACCCGAACCCGAGGCCGGTGCCCAACTCGATCAGGCCGCCATCGACGCCATGTTGGCCAACTACCAGCCAGGCGCCTCGGCCCAGGCTCCCGGCGCTGCCGAGCCAGATTCCGACGAAGCCCTTTTGGGCGATCGCGACGCCGCGCCCAAGGACACCGCACCCAGCACCTTGCCGGAAAAGGTTCCCCAGGTTCCCAATTCGCTGGGAGCCCCGACGCTGTCGCCCGCGGAAATAAAGCGGGCCAAGAAGGTCCACCGCGCCCACTACAGTCCGTGGGTCACCGGTATTCATCGCTCCGTGCTCTACCAGCCGAATCAGATCGACGTCCAGGAGACCGCACTTTCGGCCATCCAACACCTCTTCGGCATGGCCAACATGTTCCGCCAGCACGTCGGCGAAGCAAAGCGTTACAACGAAATCGCTTCGATCACCAACAAGTGGGGTCACGAAGCGACGATCGCGCTGACCCGCAACGAGTACCAGCCGTTGCGGATTCGCATGAAGGGCATTCAAACGCTGAACGTGTACCGCAAAACCGTTCAAGGGGAACAGGTTTTCCTGGTGGACTACTTCAAGCCGAACTCACCTTCGACTGGACGGCGTTGGGTCAATTGGTTCGTCATGCACTTCGATCGAGAAACCCTGGAAGAGCTGAGTAAATTGGCCTGAGCACCGGGACTCAGGGTTCGGGATGAAGCACCCATCCCAGCTCGCCGCTGAAACGCGCCTTTTCCGGCAGGTTCACCTCGATACAGGTGCCGGGAAAGAAGGAAACACGAGCGCCCGTCAAGGAAAACGCGAGTTCGGCAATGATCGGCAGGTGGGAGACCAACAGCGAATTCTCTTCCATTTCGGCAATGCTCATCAAAACCGATTCCGGATTGCCGCCGGGCACGAGATCCGGCAGCTCGGCCAAAGGGACCTTGAACGACTGGCACACCAATTCTGCGGTCTGCCTGGCGCGAACGAAAGGTGAATGAAATATTTGACGAATGGCGACGCCTCGTTCTCGCAGGATCTCGGCTTGGCGACGAATCCCGAGACGTCCCTCCTCCGTGAGATTGCGCCGGCTATCGTCGGCGTGCCCCGAAAGGGATTCGGCATACCCGTGACGAATGAGGTAGATCTTCATGGTCCTGTCCTTTCCGTTTGGCGCCAACGCCAATCGAACCTGCCCCCCGAGAGGGGTGCGTCGTCTTTCACGTTGTGTCGACCTGATTGTAACAGGGAAACGCGGAGGAATATTCGAATCCGGGGATCAAACGTTTAGAGTCGGGCATTCTCCAGACGATAGAAGGTTGTTCGGGTATAATCGAAGGTCAAACAAGAGAGTGGGAGACCGCAGTACAGATGAGTGAGAACAGGAGGATCCACAAACGCTACGGATCCGACATGATTTTCTGGATGAAGCAAGTCGATTCCAATAAGGATTTCAGCCCGTTCTACATCGTCGACATCAGCGCCGGCGGACTAAAGATCGAAACCAAGGATCTTTTTCCCGTGGGCACCGAAGTCCACCTGAGCTTCGAGCTTCCCCAGCACACCGATCTCATCGAGGCCATGGCGATCGTTCGCCACATCGAATCGGTGGACGAGGGGTATCATACCGGTCTTCAGTTTCAGCAAGTCAAAGGGGTTCCCACCAGCATGCTGCTGGAGTACCTGGAAGAGATCTACGGCTGAAGCCCCTACCGCCGGCATTCCTGCTCACCTTCGCGGCTCGGGTTTTCCGCCGGAGCGTGCCGCGGTGGTTCATACGACGAAACCATCGACCGTTCGACCACCCAGCGGCCTCGCGGGAAGCGACTCGCTAAATCCATTCCTCCGGTTCCTCGCCGATCGGGAGGTGAACCGCGATCAATGCCCGATCGTCTTCACCGGTTTCGATGACGAGTCGGCCATCCATTTCGCGCAGGAGTTCACGACACAGGGCGAAGTCCAGACCCATCAGGGTTTCGAGATCCGGTTCACGTGCCAACACCTTCAACTCCTCCGCCGCGAACCCGATGCCGCCGTAGCTAATTTGAACGACCACCCAACCGGGCTCCGCGGTCCGCGTCCGGATCACCAGCCGACGGTTCCCCTTGTCGGCACGCGACAGGGTTTTCCGGCCTCCCCGGACCAATTGCACCATTACCTGCATCAGTCGAGCCTTGGACAACCGAATCAGCGGCAGCGGCGCGAGGTCCTGGACGACCTCCACGTGATTCTCCAACAAAATCGATTGCTTGATTCGGAGCACGTCTTCGATCAGGATGCTCAAATCGACGGTTTCACTGTAGGAGCTGACCTTGGCGTACTGCTGCTGGGCCTCCACCAGCTCACACACCTGGTGGACCTGATCGCGAAAATCGACCACCTCCTCCAACAGCGAATCGTGGATCCGATTCAGGGAGTCGGTGGTGGCGCTCAACTGGTCCGGCAATCCTTGGCCGCGAGCGTTGTACTCGAAGAAATGGCCCAAATCGGCTTCGTTGGCCGAGATCGACTGAGAGACGAGATGGAGGTCGGGGGTGGCGCGCAGCTCCCTGGCGGCTCGCTCCATGATGCGAATGGAGTGGTGCATGTGGGTGAGCGTCTGGTTCACGTTCTGAAGCACGTTCATCCCGACCTCGGCCATTCCAGCTCGGTGGAACGATTCGACGAGTTCGCGATTGGCCTCGATCTGGGCCTCACAGAGTCGATTCAGCTCTGCACGACTCTCGCCCTTGCAGTCGGCGATGAAGGCGATCCGACGCAGCCCGTTGCGGCGCCGAACCAGGTGTAGGCACGTGAAAAAGACCGTCACCAACAAGAACAGGAGGGGTAGCCAATAGGCATCCCGCCACCCGAAGGCCGGCACGTGAAGCGTCAAGGACCTGCCCGTTTGGTTCCACACACCGTCGTTGTTGCTGGCGATCACCTGAAACCGGTAATCGCCCGGCGGTAAGGACGTGTAGAAGGCCACCCTGCGCTCGCCGGCCTCGTGCCAGGTCTCGTCGAACCCTTCCAGCCGGTAGCGAAACCGAACCTTTTGGACATCGCTCAGGCTGGTGGCCGTGTAGCGGATGGCCAACTTGCGCATGTCGTGAGGGGCCTGCACGACCACGCGAGGATCGTGGGCCTGGCCGTCGATCTCCACGGCCTCGATCAGGACGGCGGGCGGCACGCGATTCCGAGAGAGATTTTCGGGTTTCACCACCACCGCGCCACGCGTGGTGGCGAACCACAGGAATCCGTCGCGGGTCTTCCAACCCGGCGATTGGGTACCGCCATTGCATTCCACCGTTTTCATACCATCCCCGGTACCGAACGAAGTGCATTCGACCCCGGTCAGGCTTCCGGCGGCAAAACGGTTGAGTTGGTGACGATCGACCCGGAAGATGCCGCGGTTGCTGCTCATCCACAAGTGGTCCTCGTCGTCCTCTTGAATGTGGAAAATCTTGTCGTCGTGCAGGCCGTCGGCCCGTGTCACGGCAACGACGCGCTCACCTGCGACGCGGAAGAGTCCGGCACCGTAACTTCCGGCCCACACCACATCGCTCTCGTCGATGTGCAGCGAGACGATGGTCGTGCCCTGGACCCGAGGGATCGCACGATAGTCGGCGGGTTCGTCCGACTCGAAGACCCCGAGTCCCCATTGGGAACCGACCCAGATCCGTCCACGCCCATCCTGGGCGATCTGCACGGTGGCGGTCTCTCCCATGGGTCCGGGAACCGGGTGCGATCGTTTTCCGTCGAACAAGTGCAGTCCGCTCTGGGTTCCCACCCAAAGGCGCTTGCGACGGTCCACGAACAGAACGCGCACGCGATCATCGAGCAAGTGGCCGCCGGCCACATTGAACACGTCGATCCGGTTCTCGAACAGGCGCGCCAAGCCGCCCGCCATGGTGCCGATCCAAAGCGCTCCACGCTCGTCTCCCGCAATGGAAAACACGGTATTGCCGGGGAGTCCATCGTCGGTCGTCAACCACTGTCGAAGGCCTTGTTGGAAGCGACCCAAGCCTCCGTCGGTGCCCAACCAGACATTGCCCTCCGAATCCTCGAACACGGCGCGAACCACATCGTTCAACAGGCCTTCTTCGCGCGCGTAGGTCAACAGTTTGGGGCGTCGGAACCGGGAAAGGCCCGACCGCTGGCGACCGATCCACAAATTCCCCTCGCGGTCCACGAGCATGGCCTCCAGGATGTCTCGGCCAAAATCGGAGGCCGTCCCGACGCTGTCGATCCGATCGCCGCGAATGCGATTGATTCCCCGAAAAGTACCCACCCACAGGTGGCCCTGACGATCGGCGGCGATAGTCGTCACCACATTGCTGTTCAGCCCGTGTTCCTCGGTCAAACGCTCGCGGCGCTCCTGCTTTTGCCGGATCAAGCCATTGTCGGTGGCCAGCCAGAGCGTGCGTTCCCGGTCCATGTGCAGGTTGAAGATCATGGGCTCGTCCGTGGTCTCGCCAAGGGGTACCCGAGAGACCTCGCCGCCGGAGAATCGATAGAGTCCGTTGTCCTTGGCGATCCAAATGCCACCCACGGGATCGCGCAGCAGATCGTTCAGACGTCCCAAACCCAAATCGGCACCCGAGCACATCTGCTCCAGGCGTCCCTCACGATAGCGATAAATCCCGCGCCGGGCGGTACCGATCCACATTTCATGGGCGCCACCCGCCACCAGGGCGGGGATCTCGTACTCGGCCAACGGCTCCAGCGAGGGATTGGGCGCGTAAGTACGCCCGTTCATGGTGAACAGGCCGGCTTGGGTCCCGATCCAGAGTACGCCGCGACTGTCCTCGGCCAGGGAGAGCACGCTCTGACTGGGCATCTCGGGGATTTCCCGACGCGTCCAGGTTTGGAAGCTGAAGCCGTCGAAGCGGGTCAACCCGAGCTGGGTGCCGAGCCACAAAAAGCCGTCGCGCGTTTGCAGGATGGCGGTGATCGAGTTCTGGGGCAGGCCATTGCGCCGGGTCCATTGCGTCTGAACGAATTGGCTGAGCGCGAGTTCCGAATCCTGGGCGACCGCGGGCCCGACCCATGCGATCAGGGCCACCAATCCAATCAAGACGAGGCGAGAGACAGGCCCGAACGGTCTCGTGGGCGACGAGATCGAGGACCTAGGGCCGGTATCGGACCACCTCGGGCTGCCATCAAGTGGGTATGCGCACAACAAACGTCGCTCCTCGCAGGGGTCCATCCAACCGCACCGTCAGGTCCCCTTCCATTTCCCGCATGACCTTGCGGCAATAGTGGAGACCGAAGCCGTGACCTCGCGGCTTGGTCGTGAATCCATGGCTGAACACCTGGTCGAGGTGATCGGGCTCGATGCCCGGTCCACTGTCGCAGACCTCGACGATGACCTGCTCCCCGTCCTGGTGGGTGAAAATCGCGATCATTCGCTCGGTGGGAAGTGGGCTCTCCTCGGCCTCTTCCACGATGGCTTCGTAGGCATTTTTGATCAGGTTGACGAGGATCTGAAGAATCTGTGATTTGCGACCGCGTACCGGTGGCAACGGCTCCAGGTTCTGTTCCACCTCGATGCTGTGTTTGCGAAGAGCGTGGCTCTGCATCTTGACGGCGTCCTCGATCAGGATGTTGATGTCGAATCGATCGGGCCGCCCTTTCTGGATTTCCCGCATCGATTTCACGATTTCGTTGAGATGGCCGGCCTGAACGTTCAAGTTCGCGAGCTCGTGCACGAGGCTTTCGTTTCCCTCGTCGATCAGATCTCCCATTTCGTGCAATGCCCGCGCGACCCGACGGCCCTGAGGGTCGCGGCCAAAGAAATGGACCAGATCGTGGCGATTGCCGTCGACCAGATCGGCAACCCGCCGCAACACCTGATAGACGCCCGTCGAACGCATCATTTTCTCGACGATCCCCGCCGACACGGAGACGCTGTTCAGTACATTGCCCACGTTGTGCAGCAACAGGGTCGCCACTCCGCTTTTCTCGGCTTCCTCGCGCACCTCCTCCACCTGGCCCCTGGCCCGTGCCAGGCGATGCGTCACCTCGTGACACTCTTCGCGAAGCCGCTCGTATTCGGCGGCTTTGGCGGCCATGGAGCGCTCGATCGGCTTCATGAGGCCGCAGTGGGCGAGCCAGGCGATCCCCGTGAAGGCGAGCAGACTCATCCACAGGAACCAACTGGACTGGTACAGCCTGGGAGACACCAGAAAGGCCTGCGAGGCGCGATGGGTGAGTCCGGTTCGATTGGTCGCCCGGACCTCGAAAACATATCGCCCGGGCGGCAACCCCGTGTAATACGCCACCCGCCGATCGTCGTGAGATTCCCAGTCCACCTCGTAACCGGTCAGGCGTGATTCGAGCTTCAGGGACTCCGGCGCGAAGAAGTCCAACGCGGAGAAATGGATTTGCAGGTCGTGAAAATCGTCGGCCAGTGCGGGAAGGTCCTGCCCGTCGGATGCCAGATTCACCACCCGACCATCGATCACCATCTGCTCCAGGAACACCCGCGGCGGTTCCAGCTCGGGGGGATTCCGATGGTATGCGGCCGTATCGATGAAGGTCACGCCCTGGGTGGTGGGAAAATACATCACGCCATCGCGAGAGCGCGTCCCTACCGGATATCCGCCCGAATTGCACTCGGGACTTTTCATGCCATCGGCATATCCGAAGACCCGGCCACGCACTCGGGTTTCGCGACCAGCTAAAAGATCTTCCAGGTGGGACCGGGCCAACATGCAGACCCCGAGATTCGAGGAGAGCCAGAGGTTTTCGTAGTCGTCTTCCAGAACGCTGAAAATGGCGTCGTCGAACAGTCCGTCGGCCATGGAGAAGGTGTGGAATCGATTGTCGGAGAAACACATCAGGCCGCTGTTCCCGGTGCCCAGCCAAATACAGCCGCGCTCATCCGCATACACCGCGAGAATGTCTTCGGCGGGAAGTCCGCTCTCCAGGGACGGCCAGCGATCGATCCGTTCATCGGCAATTCGGAACAGACCGGCATCGGTCCCTACCCATATTTGGCCACGGTTGTCCTCGGCGAATGCCTGCACGGTGACAGAAGCCAAATCGGCCTCCCAATACACTTTGAGGCGACCTTCCTGCAGGCGACCGATCCCTTCCTCCATCCCGAACCAAACGCGATCCCGGCTGTCCACGAACACGGGGAAAAACAGGCCATCCACGTTGACGGACACCGCTTCGCCGGTGTCTTCCATGGCCATCCGGGTCACCTTCACGAGCGATTCATCGACCAGGCGAAACAGTCCATTGACCGAGGCGAACCAAGGATTGCCGTGGGAATCGAAGGCCACACCGGGAAAAATGGTGCGGCGCAACGCGTCCGGCCCGGGAAGCAGCCGCTCCGCCCTACCGTCCCAGATATCGAATCCAGGTGCATCCGTCTGAATCCACACATCATCGCCACGCATCGCCAGACACCAGACCATGTCGTCGTTCAATCCATCGAGTGCGGTCACGCTTTGAAAGGGTCCCTGGGAAAGCCGATGCACGCCACTGCCGGCACCACCAATCCACAGATTGCCGCTGCGGTCCTCGAAAAGATCGTTCAACAGGCTGATCGGCCGGGCTTCGATGGTTTCCGAAAGGGTGAGGGTCTCACCGTGAAGGCGTCCGATACCGGCACCGGATGCAAACCAAAGAACGCCGTCGCGATCCATGAGCAAGTCGTAGATGTGGTTGAACTCGGGTTTGCCGTCGTGCAGGAACACCCGGTCGAGCCGCCCGAGCCCGGCCCCCTCGGAAGCGGGAGTCCACCGAAACAGGCCCCGACCGGCGGTTCCGATCCAAAGCCGGCCTCGCTCGTCCAGCTCCAAGCTGTAGAGCACATCGCCCAGTTCGTCGATTTCGGTACCGACGGGCTCGAAACGCTCGTCGCGATATCGCCACAGCCCCTGGCCATCGGTGGCCAGCCATACACCACCCTTGCCATCGGGCGCCATGTCGACGATCTTCTCGGCGGGGAGGCGATCCAAATGGCGAAGCCACTGGCCATCTCGTCGCTGAATCAGGCCCAGCCCGCCGGTGCCGACCCATAACCCCGATTGTGTGGCCAGCAGGGTCAGGATGGGCACGGGAGCGCGGTTTTCGCTCCACGTCCCGTTTGGAGCCGTGGCGCGCGAGAAGCCCTCGGGGCCGTAGCGAAGCAGGCCGTCCGCATGGGTTCCCACCCACAGGACGCCCGTGTCATCCACCGCCAGGGAGCGCACGTCGCCAATTCCCAAAAGCGGCGTGTTGGCGGGGTCGAACAGTTTGAAGCGGCTGCCGTCGAAGCGGACCAAGCCCTCCTGGGTGGCGATCCAGACGAATCCCTCGGGGGTTTGGATGACTTGGGAGACGGAATTTGACGGCATCCCGTCGCGAATGGTCCAACGCTTGTAGATCAGGCGATCCAAGGCCACGGACGGATCCAGTGCGAGAACCTGCCAGGCCGCGGGGCATACCATGACCAGCAGCCATAAGCCATTTCGAATCAATGCGCCATGAACTTTGCAGGACTCACGCACGAGATGCCAACCCATCGGATTCGCGCGCGGCTCAGGGACGGAAGCATGTGCGACGCGAGATCCATAGATATCTGTTAGGTTCTTTTCTCAAGCATACCATAGCGCAGGGGATCGTCGTTTGACCAAGGCGTCGACAACCCACTCGGTTCAAAAGCGTTAACCGGCCACATCCAGAAACGGAACAATCTCGGCATCTTGGAAACGAGGGCCGATCCCGCCAGGACCCGACGGCAAGGCCGAGCGGGATAGTCTGTGGACGAGCGGAACCGCGACAGCCGAAATCCATTCGCCTACCCATCCAGGCGACCCGCCGAGGTCGCCATCGGCCCGATTGGTCCGCTCAGGGGTTGGCCAGGAAGCGCTTCGGTCGCTTGAAGTCGCGCGCACCACAGGCACGGGCGTGGCGGGCCAGTGCCTGATCCAATGCCTCGGAATCCGGCGCCACGTCCTGTTCGCGCCACACCCGGTCGACGTGCAACACCCCGTCTCGGCAACGTCCCTCGAGCCGCCCCACCAGGCGACCGCCCTGCAACAGCGGGCACACGTACCAACCCCAGATCCGTTTTTTGATCGGCTTGTAGACCTCCCACACGTAGTCGAAACCGAATATTTGCTTGACCAGCTTGCGGTCCCAGAGCAAGGGATCCAAAGGCGCCAGAATCCTCAGATGCTCGTCGGGATCGGCGGTGGGGCGCGCCATGAAATCCCGGGGTGCGAGAAACGGCCGACTGGATCCCTCCACCCGAACCTCCACCACTTCGCCCTCGGCCAGCATGCTTCCCAGCGGCTCTCCCTGGCGCGCGAATGACAGCACCGACCAATGGGGTCCGCCGGCCCGCGGCAGAAGGCCACAGGCTTCCACCCGTTCGCGGATGCCCCAGCGCGCGAACGAGTCGTCTGCATCCCGCTGATGGTGTTCGGGCAGGGCGCGACTGGGGATGTCGTAGAGTTTGTCCTTGCCGCGTTTGCCGATCACCACGACCTGGCAACGACTCCACAGGATCTCCAATGCCATGGTTCCCGCTTTCCCGGTGCTTTTCCATCCGCTGTAATTCAAGGGCTGGATCTTGCCGTAATCGTCCAAATCTGCCGGGGTCAACGGGCCTTCCCGCGTGACCTGGTCCAACACGGCCGCGACTGTTTCCGGCGGAACCCGATCCCTGCGGCTGGTCTCTCCCCACCAATTCCGTTCCGTAGTGAACGCGCGGTAGTAGGGAAAGGCTTCGGCCGGCAGCCAGCACCGCTCCTTGGCGAAATGTTCGAACCCCTTGCCGCGAAGCTGATCACCGAACAGCGAAGAGAAATCCGCTCCGCCCGTGCGCGCCAAAACCACCATGTCGGGACTCGAGCCCATCGGACTCAATGGATCGATCTGGATGCAGCGCAAATGGCGCAACAGATCCACCAGCCCGGCTCCGGCCGCGCCGAACGCGAACCGGTTCAACACCAGTTGCGACAGCATGTAACGGCGTGCTTCGTCCTTAGATATGCGCAGAACCATGTCACCCCCTCGGAATTTCCCCATTCTACAGCAGAGGTCCCCGCAGCTTGCCTTTCGATCCAAGGAAGATGCGGGCTGGTACCCATCCAGAACCTGTGCACCTGAAATGTTTCTCCTGGATCGACCGGGTTTCCCATGCAAACCGGCATTGGCGACCAGGCGTCGGTCCCCAGCTAAATGACCGATTAAAAAGCCTTGATAAAAACCCGCATCCAAGATGCCGCTACCGGACCCACCGAAGCGAGCCAACTTGGCGGCGACGATCTTTTCGTTTCGGGGTGGGCACGCGCTAGAATGAATCCGTGACGGACTCCACTCAGGGAATCACTCGAAAATGAAACCCTCCCACTCCAAATCCCGACCCGCACGATCGCAAGATACCGCCGCTTCGAAATCGGACAGCCGATCCAAAGCGAAGCCGGTCAAGGCGAGAATCGATCAACTGATGGTCGATCGCGGACTGGCGACCTCCCGCGACGAAGCCTCGCGCTGGATCATGGCCGGCCTCGTGCTGATGGAAGACCAGCGCATCGACAAACCCGGCACCAAAATATCCGAAACGGCCTCGATTCGCGTCAAACACAAGGCCCATGCCTACGTCAGCCGCGGCGGTCTCAAATTGGAAGGCGCACTCAATCACTGGGGCATCGACGTCGAGGGTACCACGGCCCTCGACTTGGGCGCTTCCACCGGAGGATTCACCGACTGCCTGCTGAAGCGCGGTGCGAAAAAGGTCTACGCCGTCGACGTGGGCACCAACCAACTGGACTATCGCCTACGCGCGGACACCCGCGTGATCAGCCTGGAGCAGACCCATGCCAAGGAGCTCGACACCGAGCTGGTCCCCGATGCCATCGAGGTACTGACCGTCGATGTGTCCTTTACCAGCCTGACCTATGTGCTGCCCTTCGCATTGCCACTGTTGCAAAAGGGCGCCGCGTGTCTCTGCCTGTTCAAACCGCAGTTCGAAGTCCCGCGATCGGCGGTGGGCGAAGGCGGTATCGTCACGGATGAAACCGCGATACGGCAGGCCCTGACGGAGGGCCTGACCTGGTTCGAAGAACACGGGTTACAGGTGGTCGGAAAAATAAAAAGCCCCATAAAGGGGCGGGAAGGAAATCAAGAATATCTTTTGTGGGCGCGCTTCACCGATACGGTAAAGGCATCGGGAAAAAGCTGATCAGTTCTTTTTCCCTTTCTGTTTGAACTTCAATCCATCGCTATATGAAAAATCAGGATAATCTTTTTCACGCTTGGGAGCACTGAGCCCTTCCAGGACATAACTGTTTTCCGTGGAATCGGCAATGACATAGGGGCGACCCCAAGGGTCCTGCTCGGGAACATCACTCGTGTACTCACGCAAGGGGCTTTCCGCATTCGAAAGCTGATTCCAATCGGAGAAAACCGGATACTTACCTTTTTCCAGGTAATGTTTTTCCATGGCCTTGGCCACTTCAGCCAAGCTTAAAACGGCAACCTCATAATTGGCCTTGTCACGAGTATTTTTGATGATGGGACTGGCAATCGAGGCAATCAAGCCGAGAATGGCCAAAACAATCAAAATCTCCAACAGAGAAAACGCTTTCTTTGTACTCATCAAAAAATCCTCACACGCACAGGTCGGCGAATTTGTTCAGACCCTTATTCTAGCAAAGGATAGGAGTAGCCCAATCAAAAAAACCATTCGTTTGCCAAGAATCGGGTGGTGTTCAACACATGAAGACGGACGCCCATCGGGTTCGGACGAAATAAATTGGCGGTAAATCACTCGGCGAAGTAGCCGCGTTCCTTACCTTTTCCCAAATAGTAACGAAAGCTGCGAAACGACATGCCCAACAACTCACAACTCTTGTTTTGCACCCCGTTGGTCTTTTCGAGCGCGAGTTCCATGAACCGAAAACGCAAGTCGTCGAGATAATGCTCCAGGTCCATGCCCGTCTCGGGAATGGAAATCGAGTGGGTCTTCTGGGTGGTGGTCACCTTGCGGATGTGCTCCGGTAGATCCTCGATGCCGATATCGTTACCGGGCGTCAGGGCCACGATGCGCTCGATGGTATTTTCCAGCTCGCGAACGTTGCCCGGCCAGGAATAGGTCTCGACCATGGCCAGGGCATCGGTCTTGATATCCTTGGGCGCTTCGCCGTACTGGCTGGCAAACTTTTCGAGGAAGAAGCGTACCAGTGGGATGATGTCCTCGCAGCGCTCCCTCAACGGCGGCAACAGGATCGGAACGACATTGATGCGATAGTAGAGGTCCTCGCGGAAATTCCCTTCCTGTACCTCTTTCGCCAGATCGCGGTTGGTGGCGGCCACCAACCGGAAGTCCACCGAGATCTCCTCGGTCCCGCCCACGCGGCGGATCTTTTTCTCCTGAAGGACCCGCAACAGTTTGATCTGCATCTTGAGCGGCATCTCGCCGATCTCGTCCAAAAAGAGCGTACCGCCCCTGGCACTCTCGAACAGACCGATGCGCCGCTGTTCGGCACCCGTGAACGAGCCCTTCTCGTAGCCGAACAACTCGCTTTCGAAAAGCGATTCGGGCAAGGCCCCGCAATTGACCGAGATGTAGGGCTGCTCGTGACGCGGCGACATCTTGTGGATCGTCTTCATGATCAGCTCTTTGCCGGTACCGCTTTCTCCCGAGACCAAGATGGTGGTGTCCATTTTCGAAACCCGCCGCAAGACATCGATCAGCTTGCGCATGCGATCGGATTTGTAGACCAGATCCACTTGTTGGGATTGTTCGAGCACTTCCTTGAGCTTGCGGTTCTCGGCGATGAGGTTGCGGGTTCGAATGTTGTTGCGAACCACGACCCGAACTTCGTCGACGTTGAAGGGTTTGGTGAGGTAATCGATCGCCCCCAACTTCATCGCCTCGACGGCGGTTTCGGGACTGGCATACGCCGTCATCATGATCACCGGAATGTCGCTGTCGCGCTCTTTGCAGGCGGCGAGGATTTCCAAACCCTGGCCATCGCCCAGTTTGATGTCCGACAACACCAAATCGAAATCCTCTCCCTTGACCATCGCCAAACCCGAGCGAACCCCGTCGGCGGTCAACACGCTGTAACCTTCACGTTTCAAGGTCACTTCGAAGAAACGACGCATGCTCGGTTCATCGTCGACAACCAGAATGGTCCCTTTCACATCAGCCATCTACAGCCTCACCTTTTCAACCGGGTCGAACCCGGCAATTCAATCGCGATATTTAGGAAAATGGACGTCGATTCTGGTGCCTTCGCCTACCTTGCTCGTGACTTCGATGCGTCCGTCGTGCATTTGCACGATTTCGTAGACGATACTCATACCCAGACCGGTGCCCCGTGAAAAACTCTGGAAAGGCGTGAACAAATCTTCGAGCTGATCCTCACTCATGCCCTTGCCGTTATCCACGATACTGAAGATCACATCTTCCCGAGCTTCCCTACATTCTAGGATCAAAAGCCCCTTTTCACCACAAGCCTCGTGACTGTTGCGCACCAGGTTCCAAAAGACCTGGTTGAGTTTGGCCACGTCGCCGAGGATCGTGAGATCGCCCTCCGCCAAATTTACCTGGATCTCGAGGTTGCTGTAGTAGGCGTCGTTGCGAACCAGCTTTACGAAATCCCGAACGCTCTGACCCAGATCCACGATGCGCGGATCCGGCGGCGAGCCCGGCCTGGCGTAATTCAGGAATTGGGAAATGATATCGCTGAGCCGGGTCGATTCCTTCTCGACGATATCGGCCAACTCCTGGGCGGTTTCTTCCGGGGGCACCATCTCCTTGAGCACCTGGATGCTGCCGCTGATGGCCGCCAGGGGGTTGCGGATCTCGTGGGCGACCCCTGCCGCCATTTTGGCGAGAGCGCCCATGCGTTCGGCCAGCCGCTTGTTCTCCTCGAGCATCTTGATCTTGGTCAAATCCTGAAACACGATCAAAAAACCCTCGGTTCCCGATTCGAACTCCATCGGGCTGAAGGTCACGCCGAAAATCCGGCGGGTCCCCTTCACGGTGACCCGACACTCCACCCGCGAAATGGGTCCGTGGGGTTTCCTCGGCGGAATCGTGACCGGATGCAGGCCAAACAGGGCCCAGGCATTCTGGTAGAGCAGATCGTTGTTGGTGCGTTGTAACAAACGCAATCCCATTTGGTTGACGAAGTTGATATCGCCCTCGGAATCACAGGTCATCAGACCGCCGGGCAGGCTTTCGACGATCTTGCGGCGAATGACGCGCAGGGAGCGGATGTTTTCTTCCTTGCGCATCAAGATCCTTCGGCTGGATCGGTAGGCGGTCTGCATGAACCCGCTCAACAGGGCCGTAAAGAAGCACAGCACGACCTGGCCGATCATGTAGGGGTTGACCTGTTTGGCGACGGTCAGGAAATCGGCGGTGCGGGCCGGCACCACGATGGGATACACCATCAGAACCAGGGTCGAATAGTACATCGACAACGAGCAGACCATGATGGCGTAGATGGAGAACTTGTCGAGAAAGACGGCCGAAAGCAGAATCACGGCCAGGTACACGAAACGCAGATTGGTCTCGATCGCCCCGGTCAGGTAAATGGTGATGCTGATCAGAATCAAATCAACCAGAAACTGTACCAATACCAGGCCGTTGAGCCACGATCGCCGCTCCTTCTCGGACCGGGCCTCACCCACCTGAAGCTGCTTGGCCAGCAATCGGATGTACAGCAGGCTGAGCAACGAAACGAGGGCGACCAACAACAACACCGAGGCGAAGGCGAAGGTGGGGAACTCGAAAATCAGTGCCAGCACCTGGTAGAGGAGCAGCATGGACACCAGGACCACGCGATAGAGAATCAGTGAAATGACGCGAATGATCATGCCCGATCCTCGATCGGCACGCCCGGGTGGATCCTTTCCACTCGCCGGCCGAAGCCCCTGTGTGCATTCATGGATAAACCTTTCGAAACGACCACGACCCACCTGGCCAGGCTCGATTCCGCGCGCCGTTCGTGATGCGGCGGGGAGACCGGCCTGGACCCGCCACCGAACGCCGAATCGGGAACCCCAATCGGTGTCGGTGTCTGTCGAGGCGGCCGGCGCTGCCCCATTCTACCGACTGAAGTCCCGGCGCCGACCGGAAAAGATGGCGATCCGGATGGGTTCGGGGCCGTGAACACAAAAAACCGGAAAAGCACGGGTGGCTTTTCCGGTTTTTGCAAGGCAAGTCAGTCGGACTTTCGCGAGGCGATCAGCCTTGGTTTGCCAACTGGAAGATCGGCAAGTAGAGCGAGATGACGATGAAACCGATGATACAACCGAGTACGACGATCAGGATCGGTTCCAGCATACTCATCAAGGCGGCGACGGCCACATCGACCTCGTCCTCGTAGAAATCGGCGATCTTGCTGAGCATGGTATCCAATGCACCGGTCGATTCACCGACGCTGATCATGGAGACGACCATTTGTGGGAACAACGATATTTTACCCAGCGGCTCCGCAATGGTCTTACCTTCTTCGATTTCCTTCTTGACGCCCATCAGCGCATCTTCGATGATGGCGTTCCCCGCGGTTCGCGCGGTGATCTCGATGCCGTCGAGAATCGGGACACCGGCCGCGATCAAGGTGGACAGGGTTCGACAGAAGCGCGCGATGGCGATTTTCTGGAGTAGCATCCCCATGACCGGAATCTTGAGCACCAACCGGTCCAAGACCCTTCGACCATGGTAGGTCCCGTGGTAGCGCTTGATCGTGTAGAAGATCAGGGCCATAGCGATGAACATGAAGATGGCGTAGTTTTCGATGAACTTGGAGACGCCGAGCGTGATGCGCGTCGGAGTTGGCAGCTCGTTACCGGCCGACTGGAACATGGCCGCGAAGGTCGGGATGACGAAGTACATGATGATGAAGACGACGATCCCGGCAACCGCCATGACGATGGCCGGATAGACCAGGGCCGATTTGACCTGGGCCTTCAGCTTGACCGCTTTTTCGATGTATTCCGACAGACGCTCCAGGATCTGATCGAGAATACCGCCGGCCTCACCGGCCGCGATCATGTTCACGTAGAGGGAATCGAACGCCTTGGGGTGTTTCCGCATGGAATCGGACAGGGTCGAACCGCTTTCCACATCGCCGCGTACCGCGTGAATCATGGCGCCGAATTTCTTGTTCTTCTGCTGGGAGCCAAGCAACTCCAAACACTGAATCAAGGGCAGGCCCGCGTCGATCATGACCGAGAACTGGCGCGTGAAGACCGCAACGTCTTTGGCCGAGACCCCGCCGCCGATGGCCGGCATCTGGAAACTCTTGCCCTCTTCCTTGATGTTGCTGACCTTGATATTCCGCTGGTTCAAAAGGGATTCAGCTTCTTCCCGGCTTTTGGCAACCAGGACGCCCCGTTGGTTCTCGCCGGATTTGGTTTTCCCTTTCCATTCAAATTTTGCCATTTAAAGCCTCCCCATCCTACCGGTACTTGGTCCGCGGGTTTCGTTTCTGAGCGGCAGACGCCCCGGAATCCATGCTGTATTCAACCAAGCCGGTACCGCGCTCGATCATTTCCTTGAGTTCTTCGTTGTTCGAGCTCGCCCGCAATGCCACATCCATAGAGATCTGCTTCTTGAAATATGCAGTGGCCAAAGCCTGATTGAAAGTTTGCATGCCGTGTTTGGTCTGCCCGGATTGCATGGAGGAATAGATTTGGTGAATTTTGTCCTGTCGAATGAGGTTGCGAATCGCGGAATCGGGAATGAGGATCTCCATGATGAGTACCCGACCCTTCCCGCTGGCCCGCGGCAACAGGGTCTGACACATGATTCCTTCCAGCGCGAGAGAAAGCTGGGCACGGACCTGAGCCTGTTGGTGCGCGGGAAAGGAGTCGACCAGGCGGTTGATGGTTTCCGCGGCCGAATTGGTGTGCAGGGTGGCAAAGGTCAAGTGGCCCGTCTCTGCAATGGTAATCGCAGTTTCCATGGTTTCCAAGTCACGCATCTCACCAATTAGGATTACGTCGGGATCTTGACGCAGCGCCGAGCGCAAAGCGGAGGAGAAGGCGTGGGAGTCGGCGTGAATTTCGCGCTGGTTCACCAAACAGTTCTTGTGGGTGTGGAGATACTCGATCGGGTCCTCGATGGTGAGAATGTGCGCGTGCCGATCGTCATTGATCTTGTTGATCATGGAAGCCAGGGTGGTCGACTTGCCCGAACCGGTGGGACCGGTCACCAGAACCAATCCGCGCGGCTTGTCGCAGAGCTTGCTGACGACCGGCGGCAGCCCGAGCGTGCTCATTTCCGGAATCTGGTTGGGAATGGAGCGAAATACGCCCGCGATGGCCCCTTTTTGGTTGTACACGTTGGCACGGAAACGGGACAGACCCTTGACCCCGAAGGAGAAGTCGATCTCGAGGTCTTCCTCGAGTCGGTGCTTTTGGGCATCCGTCAATACCGAGTAACAGAGTTGCTTGGTTTCGGAGGCATTGAGCGGGGGACTTTTGAGAGGAATCAAGCGGCCGTCGACCCGAACCTGGGGCGGTGAATTGGTAGTGATATGAAGGTCGGACCCGTTTTGTTCGACCATGGTTTTGAGCAACTGTGAAAGTGTAACCGACATTTGTCCTCACCCTTCTTAAAGAACCGTTTCGCGAACGACCTCTTCGATATTGCTGGTCCCGGCCAGAATTTTGTACAGTCCGCTGCGTCGCAACGTGATCATTCCGTCCTCGACCGCCTGCTCCTTGAGCTCGATGGCGTTCGCCCCCGTAAGAATCTGCTCTTTGATATTTTCGGTAATTTCCATGACTTCATAAAGGCCCACTCGGCCCTTGTACTTGTTGCCGTGACAGGTCGCGCAGCCGACACCTTCGTAGACGGTGGCGGTTTCGGCTTCCTCGGCCGTCAAGCCGATGTCCATCAAGGCTTGAGCCGGAACGGAAACCACTTCCTTGCAGTCCTTGCAAACTCGGCGGATGAGTCGCTGGGCCACGATGCAGTGGACCGAAGTGGCCACGAGAAAGGGCTCGATCCCCATGTTCATGAGGCGGTTGATCGTGCTCGGCGCGTCGTTGGTGTGCAGCGTGGACAACACCAGGTGCCCGGTAAGGCTGGCCTTGATGGAGATTTCCGCGGTTTCGAAATCGCGGATCTCGCCCACCAGAATGGTGTTGGGATCCTGACGAAGAAAGGAGCGCAGTGCCGCGGCGAAGTTCAATCCGATGTTGTCGCGAACCTGGACCTGGTTGATGCCGGCCATGTTGAATTCCACCGGGTCTTCGGCGGTCATGATGTTCACGTCCGGACGGTTCAACCGCTGAATCGAGCTGTAGAGCGTATTGGTCTTGCCCGAACCGGTGGGCCCGGTCACCAGCACCATGCCCCAGGGTCGTTCGATGGAATCCAGAAAGATTTTGAGCGACCGTTCCTCGAAACCCAGCTTGGTGAGGTCCAGCATCAGGTTGTCCTGATCCAACAGCCGGAGAACCACCTTCTCGCCGAAAAGCGTCGGCAACACCGACACGCGATAATCCAATTCCTTCTTGCGGCCGTCCAGGTTCATCTTCAGCTTGATGCGCCCATCCTGGGGCAGGCGCTTCTCGGAGATGTCCAATTTGGACAGGATCTTCAAGCGGCTGATAATCGCATCCCGCATCTTCAGCGGCGGTGTCATCACTTCGTGCAGGATACCGTCGATACGGTACCGCACCCGGAACTCCTTTTCGTAAGGCTCCACGTGAATGTCGCTGGCGCCTTTGCGAACGGCATCGGTGAGCATGATGTTGACCAGCTTGACGACGGGCGCTTCCTCGGAAGAATCCTGGAGCGAGTCGACGTCGATCTCTTCTTCGTCTTCGATGACTTCGAGATCCGGATCTTCGAGCTCCTCCTCTTCCTTGGTTTGGATGTCGTCCATGATCTGCTTGAGTTCCAAGGCAGTATTGGACCCGTAGTAACGCGTAATGGCTTCTTTGATCGCCAGTTCACTCGCAACCACCGGTTCGACGTTGTAGCCGGTCATGAACTTGATGTCGTCCATGGCGAACACGTTGGTGGGGTCGATCATGGCCAGGGTCAAGGTGGCGCCCTGACGACTCACCGGCAATACCTGGTACTTTTGCGCCACGTCCGCCGGCACCAACTTGATGACCGAGGGATCGATGTGCAATTTCGCCAGGTTGATGGCCGGCACGCCGTACTGCTTGCTGAGGAACTGAGTGATCTCGTCTTCTTTGACATAGCCGAGCTTGATCAAGGTGAACCCAAGCCGGCCGCCTTCCTTGTTCTGGACACCCATAGCGGTGTCGAGCTGCTCTTTGGTGATGAGTTCCGCCCTCACCAAAAGCTCGCCTAACTTATTACTCACACATGCCCCCAAGCTGGGAATACATAGTTCCAAGCCTAATGTTTGCAGGTCCAATTGTCAATCTTTGATCGCGTCATTTTCGATTGAAACAAACTGAGTTTAAAGAAGATTAACCTTCTCATCCAAATCGGGTATTCACGGGGTAATGTGTCACAACGATACTGTGACAATCCCGACTCAGACAGGCCTCAGTCGACGCAGTCTCAGAGACAGCCGACCCACTCGAGCATATGCGACAACGCTAGGTACGGTCGTACCACGACGCCGCGACACCGTTTCTGGCTATCACTAAAGGAAATACCCCAGCTTGCCCCCGTCGGGCAAAGCCAAACCGAAAGAATGTGATGTGCCGCAAGGATACCACGACCACCGTGCTTTTGGTTCCCTTCAAAAGAACCAAATCCAAGAGAACACGGCTTTTGTGGGATTCTGGGAGATCGCGGCGCCCCCCCTGGAAACGCACCCGAAACGGCGATTTGCCGCACGCTTAGGACGGCTCAGGGCAGCGGTAGTCGCTCGGCCAGGTCGGCCACGATATCTTCGACCGACTCGTGATGCGGCGGATACGATTGCCAGACCAAATCGGCCTGGAGATAGATCGGCCGCCGCCGCGCGTAAAGTGCGGCCAGACGCGCGGCGTCGACCGCGAGCGGGCGGTTGGGATCGCCGGCGACGCGGGCCAACAGGATGTCGAAGGGCCAATCCAGGAAAATCGCCAGGCCCTGTTCGAGAATGTGGTCGCGCACGGCTCGGGTCGCGTAGGTGCCGCCGCCCAGGGCGATCACGGCCGTGGCGGGCAACCGGCGCAGATAGGTCAGTTCCAGGTCGCGAAAGAACGCCTCTCCCGACACGCTGAATATATCGGGGATGGTTCGGCCTTCGCCGCGTTCGATTTCGACGTCGAGATCGAAAAAGGGCAGCGCAAGCCGATCGGCCAACGCACGCCCCACGGTCGTCTTGCCGGCTCCCATGAAGCCGGTCAGGCAAAATTTAGTTTTTTTCATCTCGTTTGGCGAAAAAGTGTTCCATGAAGCGCGTCGACAGACGACCCTCCACGAAATCGTCATCGTCCATGATGGCATTGTGCAGGGTCAAGTTGGTATCGATGCCCTCGATGACGGTCAACCCGAGCGCCCGTTTCATACGTGAAATCGCCTCGCCACGGTCGGCACCGTGGGTCATCAACTTGGCGATCATGGAGTCGTAGTGCGGCGGCACCCGATAGCCGGCATAGGCCGCGGAATCCACCCGCACCCCTGGGCCGCCTGGCAGATGGAAGTGCTCGATCAATCCGGGCGAAGGCCGGAACGTCTCCGGATGCTCGGCGTTGATGCGACACTCGAGCGCGTGTCCATGGATTTTGACGTCTTCCTGCTTCACGGTGAGTCGCTCGCCGGCGGCCACGCGAATCTGCCATTTGACCAGATCCATGCCCGTGATCAATTCGGTCACGCCGTGCTCTACCTGGATCCGCGTGTTCATCTCCATGAAGTAGAAGGAGCCGTCCTCGTCGTAGAGGAACTCGACCGTGCCCGCACCGCGGTAATCCACCGCTCGGGAGGCCAGAACCGCCGCGTCGCCCATCGCATCGCGAATCTCCTGGGACAGGACCGGGGAAGGCGCTTCCTCGATGATTTTTTGGTGGCGACGTTGAATGCTGCATTCCCGTTCGCCCAGGTGGATCACGTGGCCGTGGTGATCGGCGAGGACCTGAATCTCGATGTGGCGTGGATTGGTGAGGTATTTTTCGATGTACACGTCGCCGTTGCCGAAGGCCGCCACCGCCTCGGCACTGGCCGTATCCAAGGCGTGCTCCAATTGGTCGGCGCTCTCGACCACGCGCATGCCGCGTCCGCCGCCGCCGGCGCTGGCCTTGATGATCACCGGGAATCCGATCTCCTTGGCGACCTGAATCGCCTTCTCACGCTCGCTGATCGGCCCGTCCGAGCCGGGCAGCACGGGAACCCCGGCCTTTTTCATCGTCTCGCGGGCCATCGCCTTGTTGCCCATGGTGCGAATGGCGTGCACCTTGGGACCGATGAACATGAGCTTGCAGGATTCGGCAACCTCGATGAAATGGGCGTTTTCGGACAAAAACCCGTAGCCGGGGTGGATGGCCTCGGCGCCGGTGATCTCCGCGGCCGAAATGATGGCGGGAATGTTGAGGTAACTTTGATTGGAGGGTGCCGGGCCGATGCACACGTCCTCATCGGCGAAGCGCCGGTGCAAGGACAGTTCGTCCGCCTCGGAATAGACGGCGACGGTTTGAATCCCCAACTCTTTACAGGCCCAGATGACGCGCAGGGCGATTTCGCCGCGATTGGCGATCAAGATCTTTTTAAACATAACTCGATGAACTCCGATCCGCGTTGGCGCCGTGCCTACCCGACCTTGATGCCGATAAGCGGTTGACCGTATTCGACGCCTTCACCATTATCCGCGAAGAACTTGACCACTTCGCCGCTCTGCTCGGCCTGAATCTCGTTCATGAGTTTCATGGCTTCGACGATACACAGGGTCTGTCCCTTTTTTACCCGAGACCCGACGTCCACGAACGGGTCGGCGTCGGGGCTGGGAGCGCGGTAATAGGTACCGACGATCGGAGAAGTCACAATGAACAGGTCGGTATCTTCGGCGTCTTCCGGGGGAGCTGCCGGGGACGATACGGCCGCGGCAGTGGGAACGACTACCTCGACGGGCGCGGAAACGACACTGGTCTTGTCCTTGCCGAGTTTGAGGCTCAGTCCTTCCTTGTCGATTTCGAGCTGATCCACATTACTGCTGGAAAACAGCTTGATGATTTCTTTGATCTCATTGATTTCCATAATCAGCACCTAATTCCCATAACATTGAAACCGACTTCACGCCACATGACAGGGCGCGGACCGTGGGAAGATACGGGGTTAAGCCGGAACACCTCGGCATCTTAACCGAGTCAGGCTCACCGATCAAACTTAAAACGGAGAATCAGGCGATGGCCGAATACCACTCGTAGGACTTCAACGTGAATCGATATTGAACCAGACCCAAATACTGGGGGTCCTTGACGACGCCGAGGAGAAGATACTCGGCCGTAACCATTTGGATGGCGATCATCATGTCTTCGTAGTGGGCACAAAGGCTTTTGAGGTTGCCGGCCTCCAGCTCGCCACCGAATTTCTGCACGTCTTTTACCAGACTGGCGGCCTCCGCCGCGACGATATCGTCCTTCTCGCTCTCGTGATGGCGCGCTATCACGATCCCATCGACGCCGGAAAGCATGACATTGTCCAAGCCCGGTGTCGTAGACCAGATTTCCTTGATGAGGCTATGAAACATGATAGGCTCCCTTGATTTTGTCCAACCAGTTGGAAAGGCGTCGAATCTTTTTCCGCTTCTTGGTTTCGGTGGTCATGATCCCCACCAATCGCTGTAGGTGATTGGTCACGACCACATCACCCGGTCGATGACGCAACAGCGTGCGGTATATGAGCTCGGCTTCCTCGTAATGCTCCATCTTCTCATGTTTCAGACCAAGCGTCGTTCGGTGTTCGTATTCAGGGTCGGAAATATCCACCAGTGGATCGAGATCCACACCCTCTTCCAGGCCCGCGCTGAGTTCGGCTTCCAACAGGGCGGCCGGGTCGTCTTCGGCGGCACTGAGCGCCTTTTCGAACTGGAGATCGATGGCGTCCATATTGGCGTCGGCGGGTTCGGGTTCGGGTTCCGATATGGCCTCGGCCGCGACCGATTCGGGCGGCGCGGGCTCGGGAGTCGGTTGGGACGGACGCTCCACCACGACGAAGTCATCGAAGGCCAAATCGCCTTCCATTTCCACGGTGGCGTTGGCGTCGACAAAGCCTGCATCGGTGATAGGCAGCGTTTCGCCTGGCGAAAAGGTCGCGATGTCCGGTTCCGGCACCGGCGCCGTTTCCTCGGCAGGCGTCTGCGCGGGTTCGGCCGGCGGTTCCTCGACGTGCACCTCGGAATCCGGTTCGGAATAGGGTGCGGCGGTGTCGGTCTCGACCCGGTCGTCCTCCAGAGGGCGATCGTCGAGAAAGGAACCATTGGCGCCCGACATGGCCATCTCCACCTCGTGATCGTGAAAATCACCGTCGAGATCGTCGAGGTCCGGCATCTCGAGATCGTCGTCGTCGAGGAAATCATCCTCGTCGAGTTCCTCGATAGCACTCAAATCATTGTCGCTTTGGCCACTCGCAAAGCCCGATCGGGGTTGCGGTAGGTCCGATTGACCGGCGCCAATCACTTCAGTTCCATCTGGGGGTTGTTGGCCTTCGAAGGAGACCGCTTCGTTCGAGGTCTCGAACCCGGTCGGAGATTCATCGGCCGACGTACTGTCCTCGACGATCATGGGCTCCCGCTCCAACGTGTCGTATTCGGAGTCGTCGATCTCCTCGATCTGATCCTCCGCGAGTTCTTCCATGTCCTCTTCGAGCAGCATCGCTTCGTCTTCGTCGACCAAATCGGGGGCACTCTCGTCCTCTCCCGCTTCATCGGGGATCACGAATTCGATGTCGGCTTCGGACGGATCTTCGGACACGTCGCTCGCATCCTCGCCCGAACCGGCTTGCGCATCCTGGGCCTGCCCGATCTCCAGCAACCACGCCTCGAGCTGCTCGTCGGCGGGCTCCTGAATCAACAGCCGTTCGAAGTGGTAGCGGGCCTGTTCCCACTGACCGGCTTGCTTGAAGATCAGCCCCAAACCACGCAAGGCATGGGGATTGTCGGGTGCGAATTTGAGCACTTCGCGAAAGGCCTTTTCGGCCTCCGCGACATCGCCCAGGCTTTCGCGACATCGCCCCAGACAGACCCATGCCGGTACGTAGTTCGGATGATGGCGAAGCCCCTCCATGCACACGCGAGCCGCCCTTTGGAAAAGGCCACCCTTTCTCAGCTCCTCGGCAAGCCGAAGAAAGACCCGCGAATATGGATCCTTCTTAAGCTGCTGCTCGAGTGAAGAGATAATGTACTGGTTCATGGAGGGGCTGAAATCCTTTAAACCCGGTTTCGATTTAGGGGTTCGGCGCCACGATGGTCAAGGTGCGCGAGAACGTCGCCGTGACATCGTTCTGATCTTCCACATCCGCGGAGATCTGATAGGTACGGGTGGCGCCCGCGGTGGGCAGGTTCGGTCCGAACGAGCCTACCGTGAAGCTGAAGAACCAACGCGAAACCCCGTTGTCGATCGGCGTGTCGCTGGCGGCGGTGGTGGAACCGGGGTTCGAGAAGTAACCCACGCGGGTCATGGAACCCGTGTTGTCCACACTGCCGGAGGGCAGGAAATCCCTCGTGTAGTCGACGGTCGCGATGTTGCCGGGGTTGTTGGTTTCGTGGCTGAAATCCCAAATCGAGGAGATGCCGTCGATCGGGCCGCTCAGGTCGCTGTTGCGGAAGAAGCGGGGATCGCCGCCGGTATCGCCGAGGAACAACAGGAAGTCGTTGATGGCGTCGGTGTTGTTCACGCCACCGAAAAGGTTGGCGAAGAGACCGTCGAACCGCAGGGCGATCGTTCCCGGAGTGGGATCGACGCCGCCACCGCCGGTGGTGCCCTTGTCGTGACGCAGGATTGCGATGTCGACCTGGGGCTCGGCCACGCCGCGCTCTTCGACGCGAACCTCGAAGACGACCGGATCGGCCGGCGTATCGGGATCGTCCACGTAGCGAACGGCGATGTCGCCGTTGCCGGAGTTGACCGTACCGGAGCTGGGCGTCAGGGACCCGCCGAAATCACCGGCGACGATTCGGACCGACCAGAAGAGGCTCGGTGTATCCGGATCGGAGAAGGCGAAAGCGATGATGCCTTCGGTACCGGGAACCGTGCTGTCGGCCAGGTCGCCACCTTCGATGAAGGTCGGTCCTTCGGTGATCGTGGGTCCGTTGGCCGATTGATCGGTGGTGAGGAAGGAAACCAACTGAACCGCACGGGTGGAACCGCGATCGAAGCCGAAGATGTCGTCATCCCAGGCGGAGATCTCGAAGGTGAAGTACCCGTTGGTGTTGTCGGGGCGATCGTCGAACGCGACACTGGCATCGCCGAGGCCGTCTTCGATCTTGCCTTCGGTGGGGAAGAAGGTGACCTGGTCACCGGCGATCTTGCGTACCCGCCAGGAGGAGTCCTGACGCTCGGGATCGCTTACGGTGAAGCGGAAAGAACCTTGATCGCCGTTCTCGATGGTCGGGTTCGGCTCTTGAACGATGTTGGTGATCTCGATCTGCTCGTTCAGGTTCTCGGAGTAATCGACCGTCACGGTCGAGGCGACCACGGAGCCGTCGATGCCGCGCGCGACCAGCGTGTAGGTCTGCTGACCGGTGGCGTTGATCGGCGGCATCAGGAAGCTTTCGCGATCGGTAACGTCGACGCGGTTGCCGTTGACCGGGAACAGGTCGATCGAGGTGAACTGACCGGATACATCCCAGAACAACACGATCTGGCTGCCGACCGGAACCAGGGTGCGCGATGCGGAGAAGTGCACGATGGTGGGCGGACCGATTTCATTGGAGGTCACCGTGATCGCCGTTTCGACGAAGGCTTCGTCGATGGCGCCGTCGTTGCGGCGGGCCCGCAGCAGGGGACGTACGGAGAACTCGGGCGTGATCGTGACGCTGTCGAAACTCAGGTCGCGGCCGGTGAAATCGACCGGCACACCACTGTAGGAAGAGGGCAACACTTCCAGTTGGTCGGGACCGCCGGTGACGGCCCAGTTCAAATTGATGCTCTCGCCGCGGAAAATCTCGGTGCGATCGGCGAAAAACTGGGTGATCTGCATATCGGAAGTGCTTCCGGCGCTGATCACGACATCGTCACCCGAATCGGACTGTGAGGTGCCCGCGAAGTTGGTGACGAACAGTACGCCGGTGGGGAAGGTGATGGAACCACCGGGCGGAATCCGGTCGGCCAGAAAGCCGGTGCTGACCGCGGCGCCGCCTACCGGGAAGTTGTTGGAACCCAGCGCCAAGGTCTGGCCCCAGGGAGTCAACAACAGACCGGACGAGATGCCCAGCGGACCGCCGAAGGCGGACCAACTGGCGATGTAGTCGTTACCCACGGTGACCTGTTCGGTCTGGGAGAAACTGGTGATCGACGGCAGCAGGGACTCGGTTTCGCCGAACACGGCACACTGGACCTTGAAGCCGGCAGATCGGCTGATCTGATCCCCACCCTGGGTGCGGCCGAATACCGTCAGCGTCGCGTCGAAGATGACCGGCGACGGATTGGCCCGGAAGGCCTGCGCGAAGTTGGAAAACAACTTTTCGTCGGTGGAAACCACCAGCATCTCTTCGGAGATCTCGACGGGAATCGCTCCGGGATCGGGTTCGATGGTAGCCGCGCGAATGGTCTGGGCCAACCCGCCCTGTACCGGCTGCAGGTTGGGAGAGCCGCCATCGGTGCGCTCGAAACTAATGGTGTACCGTTCGAGGTTCACGACGCCAACCGTGGGGTCGACGGGAGCCCCGGATTGGGCCACGGACACATCCACAACGATGCGGGTCGAAGCAACGTCCTTGATCATCTCCGCTTCGACAAATTCGCCATCGTCATCAATCTCGTTGACATCCAGAACGAGGTTGACGGAGACATCGGGAGGGTTGTCGTTGGCTCCCCCACCACAATTCATCATGACCATAACCATGGGTATGGCGATCATCCAAAACCAATTTTTTCTCCACATCGGTACAACATCCTTCTCTAAGCAATGGTTCAAATCGACCGACCTTCAGTGATCTAGTATTTGACAATTCTCGGGGTTATGAAAATCAGAAGTTCCTGGTTTTCGAACTGTTTCAACTCGTGACCGAACAGGCGGCGAATGAAGGGAACCTTCCGCAGCGTGGGGATCCCTTCCTCGGAAGTCTGCTCATTCAGGGTAAAAATACCACCAATGACCGCCGTGCCTCCATTCTTAACCAGCAGGCGGGTTTCGGCGCGCCGCACGTTGATGACGGGGTTACCGCCGACCGCGCGGGTGAAGTCCGCTTCCGATTTGTCGACCACGACGTCCATGATGATCGTCTCGTCGGAAGTGATGTGGGGCGTCACGTGCAGCTCCAGGACCGCTTCGATGTAGCGGATCGTGATGGTACCGCGCTGGATGGTCTGAATGGGAATCCGCTGACCGTTCTTGATGGTCGCCGTTTTGTTGTTCTGAGTCGTGATCTTGGGGGCCGAAATGATCTGGCCTTCACCGGAGGTCTCGAGCATCTGGAGGGAGATGTCGAGTTTGAAGTTGTCCAGGAAGTTCCCCAGCGAGAGACCGATACCGGAGGGGTTCTCGGAGACGGCCGGGAAGTTGACCGCATAGCCGCCCTGGAGGCCGCCGGGAGAGGTGTTGCCGATCAACGGCCCGCCGACGCCGACGCGGTTGGGGAAATCCAAACCGGTGTTGGTGCCCAACTCGGGCGAGTAGGTGGCGGAGAGACCCCACTGAACCCCCAATTCGCGCAGGAAGCGCTTGGAGGATTCGACGATTCGCGCCTCGATGGTCACCTGCGAGATCATCTTGTCCAGCTTCTTGATCAAGGCCCGAATGGCGACCATGCGCTTGGGGATATCTTCAATGATCAAGGTATTGGTACGTTCGTCCATCAGGATGGTGCCGCGGGGAGACAGATACTGTTCGACGATGGGCACGACCTCGGGCGCCTTGGCGTAGGAAAGCGGGAAAGTCACGGTTTCGGGCGGAACACTCAATTCGCGCTGGGTTCTCAACTGGGCCCGTGCAATCTCTTCCTGGCGGAATTTCTCGGTGGTGGCGACCCGAAGAACGCCGTTCTTGAATTCTTTGGCCAGGTTCGCGTTGGTCAAGATGATGTCCAGAGCCTGGTCCCATGGAATGTTGCGAAAGCGATAGGTGGCCTTGATCGTACCTACCGAGGAATCTACGTAGAGGTTGATTCCCACTTGGTCCGCGATGAAGCGGAGCAGGTCGACGACGTCGGCGTCTTTGACATCGATGATCGAGATTTCGAAGCCGCGGTATTCCTGCTCGCCACCGTCGATGGTTTCGTAGTCGGAATCCTCGTCTTCACTGAACAGGGTGGCGAAGTCTTCGCTCTCGCCTTCGGCCTGCTGCATCGGGCGCATTTCGCGCAGTTTGCTGGACTCGATCGCGTTGTTGGTGACGATGATGGTATCCAGTTCACGGTGATTGCTGCGCACGTTGCGCATCATGCCGTAAAAGGAATCTTCCTGGTCCTCCGCCACGAAATCGCGCATTTCCATGTCCATGTCGGAGGCGATTTCGAACTGGGGCTTCGGCAGATCGACTTTGGCCGGGGCTTGGTCGTTGCGGGAAACCGCGACTTCCCGAACCTGCGGCAGCTCGGTGCGGGCCTGCTCGCTTCCGAAGCCATCGAGCTCGGCGGCGATACCGTTGTCGGCGGGAACCGCTGCGGGCTCTTCGACGATCGGTGCCGGAGCTGCGGCAGCCGTAGCCACGTTCGAGGTTTGCGCGGGCGATTCTTCGATCGTCGCTGTAGGCGTTTTTTCGATCGTCGCCGCGGGCTTTTCTTCAACGACGGCGACCTGGGCGGCCACGGGTTCCACGACGGGTGCGGTCACCTGTTCGGGAGCCGGCAGGCTCTCCGGAGCCGAGTCCGTCGAAAAGTCGTCCATTGCGGTGTCGGCCACCATCTCCGTCCGAGTTTCTTCGATCTCGTCCGCGGGCTCTTCGATCACCGGAGCGATGTCGGTATGGTCTTCGAGGGCCGCGACGCCGGCGGAAGCCATTTCGTCCTCAGCGGCAATCGGCTCCTCCACTTGGGCGGGAACTTCGATTTCCGGCTCCTGGGGGCTGTCGACGACCTGAGCCGTCCGTGCCGCACCCATGCCCATTTCCAAGGTGCTCACCAGGGTGGTCAGGGCTTCTTTCTGGTCCGCGAAGGCCACCGCGACACCGCCGTCCACCTGCAACACTTGAATGTGGGCCGGACGCTGGAGGTCGAGCACGCAACGCGTGATCGGCTTGGGCGAAATGCGGAATTGGCTGACGCGAACGCGCTGGATCAAAGCCGAATCGGCGGTCAAGGTATTTTCTTGGAGATCGGCGATCGTCTCTTCGAGATCCAAGACGAAACGATCGGGATTGGACAGAAAGAACTGACGGTAGTTTTGCAGCCCATCGACGGCCAACCGAACGACGCCGGTCCGTTCCTGAGCGGCGAGCGTCAACCCGTTCAAACGTTTTTTGCCGGGTACACCATCGAGCGCGAAGGAAACCGGGACGGCGGATTCACCGACGGGGGCCTCTTCGGTTGCGGCAAGCGTTTCGGCAACGTGGTCTTCAGATTCGAAAAACAGGGTGACTTCCCCCTCGGCGCCCTCGAAGACGGAACACTTGACCTGGTCCCGAATCACGAACCGCAGGCGGATCCCGCTGTTGGCATCCACATCCAAAGGTTCCTGAATGACTTCGGAGATCTGAGGGAAGGACAATTGAGAGAAATCGACTTTGCTGTAAACACCGGGGAAATCGATGGAAAAGATCCCTTCCGTGGCATCCAGAGCAAAGAAGCTCAATTTTTCGGCACCCGAATAAAAAATCACCAATGAAGTTTTGGATTCATTGGACATGGGGACCGCTTTTTCGATCGTCACTTCATTTGCGAATAAAACCGCGCCATTCAACAGCAAACAAAAAGCAGCGATCCATTTCTTAATCATGACTACTCCTCACCACGGTGCAATTCTTTAACCACTTCACGAACGTGATCACTATCTTCGGAGGTATAGTGCTTGAAAACCACAGCGTTGTCGGTAATGTTGACCAAGTCCGCATCTCGGAACAGCACACCGACCTGATACCACTTGTAATCACCACCGATATCGAAAATTGCCCAATACCCGGTTTTCGCGTCGAGATAGATCCCCTTCAAATCCAACTCGCCGATCGATTGTGGTAAACGATTCTGCTGATTCGGGATCCCGGCATTTACCCCGGTTTGGTCCTGTTGTTCCTGCTCCAGTTCAAAGGGAGACTTGAAAGGATCCCTGGCTTTCTCGTTCTCATCCAAGCGGGGGTTGTAGGTAATGCCCCCGGTAATGGGTGCATTGTCGTCGACCTGCTCATCGGCGGAATCCTGTGCAAAAAGCGGCAGAAAAGCCCCGACGCAAATCATTATCGATAGGGTAAACCAATTCATGACAGCCCCTTACCTCCTTCCCCGTTTGCCCTTCTTGTTCTTGCCAGACTTGGCGGCACGCTTCTCCTCGATCTGGGCCTTGAGCTCTTCAGGGGTAGGTTCGCGATAGGTGAATACCGACACGATGAATGTCGCCTTGACCGAATAACCGATGTTTTCCTTATCATCGGGCCGACCCAGGCTCAATCCCTTGATGTTGACGATGCGCGGATAGTTGGTCAATTGCGCGAAAAATCGTCCGAAGTCGTGGAAGGAACCCCAAGCCTCGTAGGAAAAGGGATGTTCGATGATGACATCATCGGTAACCGGTTTGTTGTTGGTCGCACGAACGATCTCGATGCCGTTCTCGTTGGCGTAGCGCTTCACGTCGGCCTGAAACTTGGGCTTGTTGATATCGACGGGAAGAACCTTCTTCAGACGGTCGAGCTGCGCGCGCAAATGGTTCATCTGCTCCTGGAGTTCGGCGGCCGAACGCTGGATGTTCTTGGCGACGCGAATATCCTGCTCCAGTTCGGAGATTTTCTTTTCCGTACTGGTGATATTGGTCTTGATATCCTTGAGGAACACCCAGTTGGTCAGAATGAGGCCGAGCACGATGATGCCGAGCCCCGTGAGCGCCTGCTGTAACTTGGTCAGTTTCATGGTGCGCCGCCCCCGCTTTGCTCACCCGCGGTATCACCGCCGCTGCTTACGGGCTTGATCTTGAAGTAGAGATCGAAACTGTACCCAGATCCTTCCTCTTCTTTCTGAAATTTTTCGAACTGGTTGAGATCCAGATTGGCGTAGCGGCGATCCAACGACTGAATCTTCTTGGCGAAATTGGTGATGGCGTCGGTGTTCTTGGCGAAACCCGAAACCTTGACGTCCAATGAAGACGGTAGGCTGCGCCCCTTACTGGGCGCGAACGAGGAACGTCCGGCACCGGTGGCCTGGGTCAGGTTGCGATCGAAACCCTGGTTGATGGAACTCAACCACACCGACTCGGGAAGCACGTTGTGCACGTCTTCCATCAGCTTGACCGGGCCCTCGCGGCGATCTTTGAGGGAACTGATCTTCTGGATCTTCTCGTTGAGCAACTCTTTTTGAATCTCGAACTCTTCGCGCTTTTCGATCCAGATCTTGACCTTGTCGTATTCGGCCTGGAGCTTGCGCTGTTCGTTCTTCAAGTCCTGTAACTTATTTTTGTAGTGGCGATGCCAAAAGAAACCACCCAAGAGCGCGATCACGATGGCCACGATGAGAATGATGTTCTCTTCGAGTTCACTGGACTTCTTCGCCGCCTTCTTGGGCGTCTTCGGGGCACCGGCCTTGCGCTCGGCTATCAGGTTGATGCGTATCATGGTCATTTGTCGCCGACCCTCCTCATCGCCAGCCCCACCGCAATGGCGGCACTTGCCCGCAAATCATGAATTAGCTGGGGGTTAAACTGTTTCTCATTATAGCTGATATTCTGAAAGGGATTAAGCATTTCCACCGGAGCCTCGAAGCGCTCCGAGAGGAAGGAATCCAGGTTGAGGATCTTGGATCCGCCCCCAGTCAGCATGATGCGGTTGATCTTTTCGGCGGACGTCGTGGCCTTGAAGAAATCGAAGGTCTTCTGGACCTCGACGCCGAGGTCGTTGGTCACGCTCGAGAGGATGGGGATCACGCTCTCGAAATTGATGTCGTCGACCGACTCGCCGCGTTTGAGCTTCTCCGCCGTGTCGAAATCGACGCCCAGGTCTTTTTGGATGGCGTCGGTATACACATTGCCACCAAAAGAGATATCACGCCAGAAGATGGAGTTGCTTCCCTGAAGAATATTGATGTTCATCACGGAGGCACCGATGTTGATCAGGGCGGTCACCTGAAAATCGGACAACTCGTAGTTGGCGGTCAAGGCGTTCTGCAGCGCGAACGAGTCGCAGTCCACCACGACCGGGTTCTTGCCGGCCTGCTGGACCACACTGACGTATTCCGAAACCTTCTCTTTCTTGGCCGCGACCAGGAGGACATCCATGTTGCCGTCACCGCGGTCACCCTCGTCCAACACCTGGTAGTCCAGGTAGACGTCGTCGATGTCGAAGGGAATGTAACTTTCGGCTTCCCAGCGAATGGATTCGCTCAGTTCGTCTTCCGACATGTAGGCCATGGTGATCTTCTTGATGATCACACTGTGACCCGACACCGCGATCGCCACCTCGCCGGTCTTGATCTTGTTTTCGTTGAACAGCTGAACGATCCCGTCGACCACGACCGTGCTGTCCATTATCGAGCCGTCGACGATCACCTCGGGCGTCAGATGGGCGACACCGAGGTTGACCAACTTCCATTTGTTTTCGACTTTGGAAAGAGGCTTGAGCTCGACGAGTTTCACGGCGCTGGAACCAATATCCAAGCCCACTAGCCCCTTGGACTTCCTAAACAGCACAACCGCCCCCTTTCATTCATGCAAAACCCAAGAAAATACAAGCTTATGAGTCACTAAGAGTGTGGAAACATTAGCACTTTCCAAGTTTAGGAGTCAAGCTACATTATCATCGGCTTATCCGCAAAAACATTTAACGTTTTTGTAGATTTGGCGTGTAAAACGTCACGTTTTTCGGGACCTTGTTCTGTTTATGTGAAAAGATTGTCAATTTTCACCAAAGAAAAAAATCACCCTTTTCCCATACCATACAGCTTCAGAGCCCTCATCACTCGTATTTACAACGCTCTAGAGCCGACAGATAAACTACTACCTAACGACTCAAACAAGCTTATCGCGTCCAATGCCCATACTAAACCGGCTAGTTGCAAACGCGGGTTTTTATATCACCCCGGCAAACCGACTCCGCCGAAGCTCTCTCCTACAGCCCACCAACCAAACCAAGAACGACACGCCACGCGCCACGGCGATCCGAACCGACGACAAAGCGAGGCCTGTCCACCTCATCGAGAGTTCCCAGTAAGGCTGCATTTTCACTTTACCTGAAAAAACCGCCGGGCCGAACGTCCATTTTCAATTTCGCCGTTGAATTTGAGATGGCTCACAAACAGACTGTTTTTATCGGCTTAGGCCTCATTCGAAGACCCGGATCAAGGCCACCGTGATGTTGTCGTCGCCGCCTTTCCGGTTGGCTGCGTCCACCAGCAAATGGGTCATGTCGTCCAAATGAGCGTCCTTGTTTTGGGCGATGACCCCGAGTATTTCGTGATCGGTCAACATCGAGTTCAAGCCATCGGAACACAGCAACAACAAATCGTTGTCTTTCAGCAACAGGTCCTTGAGATCGGCCTTGACCTCGACCCCGCTGCCGAGGGCCTGGGTGATGACATTGCGAAAAGGGTGGTTACGGGCGTGCTCCAGGGTTAAAAAGCCCTGCTTGAGCTGTTCGTTGACCCAACTGTGGTCGGAGGTCAGCGCCGAGAGTTTTCCTTCGCGGAAAAGATAGGCCCGCGAATCGCCCACGTGCGCCACGGTGCAATGTGCACCGCGAATGATGGCCGCAACAATAGTAGTACCCATGCCGCGACATTCGACGCGCTCCAATGTAGTACGACGTATTTTTTCATTGGCGAGATTTATGGCAAAACGCAGCTTGTTGGCCGTCAGCGATGCGCTGGTATCGTAGGTATCGGGCCAGGTCCAATCTTCGTCGCCCTGGGACTGCAGCAACACCGATTCGATTTCCTCGACGGCCAGGCGACTGGCCACCTCTCCGGCCGCGTGACCACCCATGCCGTCGGCGACGACAAAGAGGCCCAGCTCCTTGTTGGCGCAGAAATTATCTTCGTTGGCCTTGCGCTTCATACCGACATCGGTCGCCACATAGGATTGGAAATACACGTCAGCGTCTCCTATTTTTTGCCAAAAATTCCACCCAACAGTCCGCCCTTCTTTTTGAACCGACCTTCCTTCTTGGCATCCTCGGGATCCAATTCCGCGGCCATTTCCGCCAGTTTCTCGTCCTTGGGAAACAACTGACGGGCCCGGGCGACGACGCCCTTGGCGCGCGTTTTTAGCCCATATCGCATCAATAACTGGATCAAGCCATGGTGGTATTCGACGTTTTTGGCGTTGAGCGAAAGGGCCTTTTCGATGCTTTTCACCGCATCTTTACCCCGACCGGAGACGCGACTCTCCGCCATACCTTTGTAGTACCAGGCATCGGATGATTCTTTGAAATAGATGGAGCGATTCAGGGCGTCGATCGCCTGTTCGAAATTCCCGGCGTTATAGCGTGCCAATCCCATTTTGTAATGGCGTTGCGCATTGGTGGCCGGATCCTCGTGAACCTCCACCTTGGGTGTGATGCCGGATGCCAGCGTCTTGTCGTGCCTTGCACGTAAACGACTATCCTTAAGGGTGTTAAATGCAATTACAATGGTCTGATAATGTTTCTCGGCCCGTTCCCGCTCCGCTTCCGGAAACCGATCTGGATGATATTGCTTGGAGAGGCGCCGAAACGCCTTATGCAAATCGTCCCTCGTGCAGGTACGCGATACTTCCAATACCCGGTAGTAATCCATCGAGAACTAAGCCTCTCAGAATGAGATTATTGAAACCATTTTAAGATAAGGTTGCGGCTTGTCAATTTAGAATCGTGACCGAATCGTGCAGAAAAGCCGATCGCAGCCGCCGAAAACGTCCAAACCGGTCGCCATCCCACCCCTCTCCGACGACGCTACCGATTGGCCTGCATCTGGCGGCGGGCAACGGTCCGCAGCGCTTCCGGGATATTTTTATCCCGCATCAGCATGCGCACGTCGTTCTTGTTGAGACGAGGAAATAATTTGAGCGTAAATGCGAGCGGCGTGCGAGGATTGCGCACCAGGTTGAGCACGACCTTGTAGTTTTTGGTCCATTCCCGGTTCATGGCGATCAACCGCAAGACGTCGGTCTGCACGTTGCGCAAGTTCGAGTAGAATTCGATTTCGGACTCGGTCACGCGCGGCGATTTGACGACGGCACAGGAAACCAGCTTGTTGGAATCGCGAATCAAGGCGTTGCGGTACTCGCGGTCGCCCTTGATGGCGGCCTGAATCTTCTGGGGCACCGACATCTCCTGGATCAACTCCAATACCGAGCGCTTCTGTTTGGCGGCGTCCTCGGCCATGCGCTGCTTGATGAGATCGGTCTGGTCCTTTTCCTCGTCGAGGGCGGCCGCGATCTTCTCGGCAGCCTTTTTGGGAACGACCTTGGACTCCTTCTCCTTGCCGAAGGTCTCGACGAAGGCCTTGGCGTCGGCGATGGCTTCGGCTTCGATTTCCTTGGTCGACTTGTTTTGGAGCACATCGACGGAGTCCACCAACTCCTTCAGCAGCAATCGCTCGTATTCGTCGAGCTTCTGCTTGTGAATCACGGAAAGGCCGGGATTGGCGCGCAATTTCTCGATGATACCGGGCTCTTCGAGAATCTTGACCTGGTTGTTGACGACCAGGTCGAGCATGTCGACCTCGATCACCGAAGCGATTTCCATGATCGCGGAGCCCGGAGTATTGGGATTCAGGAGGGTGGAACTTTTCACCTCGCCGGTCAAATGACACTGACGCAAATAAAAGTCGAGATACTCTGATTTTTGCTCTCGATCTTGAAAAAACGGCTTTTTTACACCGTCACTCAAACTATCAAAAGTCTCACGAGCATCATCCAAATAGTCCTGATTTTCTTCGCAAAGATAATAAAGCGCCAGTATCAATTCTTCCGCTTCGAGCGGAACAATACCCTTTACGACGGCCTCTTTCGCCTGATCGGGCAGCTCACCTCTACGGATCTGTTCGAGAACCCCTTCCATGGATCGTGCCTCCCTGCGCCAGATTTAGTTTTCAGTGCTTTCTTCGAGAACTCGCTGCAACGACTCGATGAACCGACCGGACTTGAAATCGGTGACGAGGACGGACCCGCTCCGGTCCGAGCCCGGACGAAAGACGTTCGACCCCTCTTGAATCACCACGCGCTCCAGATCCCATATCTTAATAGTATGGAGGTAGCCGGTGCGGTACGCGCGATAATCGCCGGCCTCGATCTGGCGATTGGTCTGGGAGGCACCGTCGATGTAGACCTCGATCCGGACCGGTGCCATTGCATAAATAATGAATAGGTCCTCCAGCCGCTCGGCTTCGCCGTTGACGATGGTCAGGCCGTCCAGCTCGTGGACGGGGAGCAGATCGTCGCGCATGGGCGGCGTCGGCTGGGAAGGATCGCCCGACCCCGGCGCAGGGTCGTCTTCGCGCGCGGCGGGACTCGAGGCGCTTTCGTCGAGCGAATTTCGGTCTTCGATCGAATCGGGCGGTCGCAAGGGTCGGTCGGCCGCGGAAGACGCCGACACGTCACGCGTTTGGACGTCGGAGGGAGGCGGCGACGTCCCGGCCTGGCTGGGTGCGGTCGTCGCGGAACCGGCCGTGGTGGTGACGGTGCCCGCGCCAATCGGGTTGGTGCCGGCATCGCCGGGCGATGAATCGATCCGATCGGTCGGCAACGGCAACGAGCGCACATCGGAACCCAACTGGGGATGGGATTCACCCGAATCGGAGGGAATCAGGCCCCAGGGTTCGAACACGAAGGCGCCGATCAGGGCCGCCACCAGGAGAACGATCAACATGATCAGGAGATGGCGACGGCGCTGTCGCTTGTAATCGCCGTCGTCCATCTTGGTCTGCTCCTGCTGGAGCACGAAATGAGGCTTGATCTCGTATTGCTCGTGGTATTCGGCGGTGATGATATCTTCGTCCAGGCGAAGGAACTGGGCGTAGGTGCGCAGGAAGTTGCGCGTATAGACCCCGCCCGGCAACGCGGTGACGTCGTCGTTTTCCATCGCAATGAGAAACATCTTGGCAATCTTGGTGTCGCGGGCGACATCGTCCAACTCGAGGTTCAATTTTTTGCGCGCCCGTTTCAGCTTTTCACCGATGGTCATGTGAAAATGCTCCGTTTCTGATTGCGTCTTGTTTGGCTTGTCTTTGGGTGTCGCGCCCACAAGCGCCCCCTACATTGGTTGGAAGACTTATTTTATCCTAATTTAATCCAAGGACATGTTGTAAACGAGGGGTGAGAACCCAAAAAGAAGTGTATGCTGATTTCGAATGCCGAACGGCGGCGTTCTCCCCGATCCACCATCCCGCCTCGCGCCGAGGCGAGCCGGGTTCGCCGCCTCAAGGAGCTGGCAGTGTCCTTCTCTTCGATCGATGACGATCACCTGTTTTTCGACCTGCAGACAATGGCCGTGGACGCGCGCCATCCCGAGCGTTGTTGGTTGCTGGTCAAGCGGCGGGAAACCCTGGCCGACCTTCCCTGGCGCGAGGTGTTCCTGCTCTCCGTGCCCAAACCCGACGCGGGCGACGACCGGACCGCGACGGGCGAATCCTCCCCCGACGCCGCACGACTCATCCGCAGCGGCGAGGCCACGCCCCTCGAGGAGGCGCGACGCTATTTCGAGGATTTGGCCGGCGGTCGCATCGCGGCCGATTTGCCACCCTTCGCCCTGGCTCACCTGGGAGACGACGAACCGGACCTCGCGACCCGGTTCTCCGCCGAACGCGAATATTTCGCGGAACGGTTCACCCACGAGGCCCCGCGCCTCGGACTCCAGGGCTTCCTGACAAAATGCGCCCAGCGCTTCCCGCTCGCCGAGGAAACGGCCGCCGAAATACAAAAGGTCCTCTCATGGCTGAAACCCTGACGGGTTCAGTCACGGAGGACCTTTCTCAAACGCAGGTCGAAGGTGCAGCGGAACGCAGGGGTCCCCGACGGGTCGTGAACGAACCCTATCGGCCCCAAATCCGGCCGTTTCGATTCAGGTCGCTTCGGTGGCGGCTTGCTCGCCCTCGCCCAGCTCCTTGAGAAGCTCTTCGGCGGTGGAGAATACCGGCGGCCGATCGTTCACGTCGTTTTCCTTGTACTTGTCGACCAACTCGTTGAGCAGGGAACGCGCCTGGGAGAGGTCGCCCTTGCCCTTGAAGCAACGGGCGCGCTGAATGGTCACCAGTTCGTCGACTTCGGGGAAGGTCGCGCCACGCGCTTTCTGGAGGGCGTCATACTGCGCCAGCGCCTTGTCGTACTCGTTGCGGGCCAGGTAGAAATCCGCGAGGCCCTTGATGCCGAAGAAGCGGTAACCGTTGTTCTTGGCGATGATTTCCTGGTAGACGGGCTCGACTTCATCCTGACGGCCGAGCGCGATCAGGCAACCGACCTTATGAATCAGCGCCTGCTGACGGGTGATGCCGGATTGTTCGGAGATCACCTTCTCCACTTCGAGCAGTGCGGCCTCGTATTGAGCCTTTTTTGAATCGAACTTGAGTTCGGTTTCGAGGTCTTGATCATCTTGGCTGGCGGAAAGGATTTTCTCCACCTGGTAAACGGAAGCGGCGTTGGTGTCCCTCTGGGTTTCTCTAAGGGACATGAAGCCGAAAATGAGCGCGAGGATCAAAAGCGCTCCAAGGGAGCTGCCCAACACGATTTTCGGTTCGTCGTGTGCAAACCGGGCACCGCGCTCCATGACGTTTAAAAATTCGTCATCCTTGAGAAGTTCTCTGCGTTCTTCCTTGCGTTTGGTCATTTTGGGGATTCCTCGGTTGTCAAAAAAGTCTCGATGGCGTTCTCGAAAAGCATCGAGCCGCGAAGGGCATGGGAAGGATCCAAGACGAATCGAACCCAGTTGGGTCGAAGAGCCGCCCGTCCTCGAACCGGAGGCGGGAGATATCGGAACCGGTGGACCAGGGCAACGGCACGTCGAACGGAAAAAAAATGCCCGCAAAGTTCAATATGATACATCAAATGGGGGCTTAGAAAAGTAAAACCTGCGGGGCGATCCTCGCGCGAGCCGGTTGCGCGAGCCGATTTTTTCAGGACAGGCGACGGGCGCCGAGGCGGTGCGGGCGAGGGCCGAACGGCCGAAGGTCGCGGGAGTCATCGACTTGTCGCCGTTGTGAAGTTGCAATACAGATAGTTTGGAGCGATAATGACGCTCCGAAATACGGTGGGCCGTTTTCGTGGTGTCGACCCTAGCGATTTTTATTTAAGTGTGGCATGTCGAAACCCGGAACCACAGACACCATAAATCGAAGCGGCCTTTGAATGGAGGGGCAGGAGTGAAAGAAGTTGGCACGATCGAGCTGAAAACCGGCTTGGCCGAGATGTTGAAAGGCGGCGTCATCATGGACGTCGTAACGCCCGAACAGGCACGCGTCGCCGAAGACGCGGGAGCCGTGGCGGTCATGGCCCTCGAAAGGGTCCCCGCCGATATTCGGGCCCAGGGCGGCGTAGCGCGCATGTCCCCCCCCGAGCTGGTCTCGGCCATCAAGGAATCGGTCAGCATTCCCGTGATGGCGAAATGTCGTATCGGACATTTCGTGGAAGCCCAGATCCTGGAATCACTGGGCGTAGACTTTATCGACGAGAGCGAAGTGCTCACCCCCGCCGATGAGGAAAACCACATCTGGAAATCGAGTTTCAAAACACCCTTCGTGTGTGGTGCCACCTCGTTGGCGGAAGCACTGCGACGGATAGGCGAAGGTGCCGCGCTGATGCGCACCAAAGGCGAGGCCGGCACCGGCAATGTCATCGAAGCCGTGCGTCACATGCGCATGATCAACCGCGGCATCGCCGAACTGCAATCCTTGGATCAGGGGTCCCTGATGTCGCGCGCCAAGAAGATGGGCGCCCCCTTCACCCTGGTTCAGTACGTGGCGGAAAAAGGAAAACTGCCGGTACCGAACTTTGCGGCCGGAGGCATCGCCACCCCGGCCGATGCGGCCCTCATGATGCAGTTGGGCGCCGAGTCGGTCTTCGTGGGCTCCGGCATCTTCAAGTCGGGCGACCCGCTCAAGCGCGCCACGGCGATCGTCAAGGCGACCACCCACTTCAAGGATCCCGCGATCCTGGCCGAGGTCTCCAAGAACCTCGGTGAAGCGATGGTCGGCATCAACATCAGCGAAATCCCCGAAAAAGAACTACTCGCGGGACGCGGCTGGTAAATGGTAGAGGTCGGCATGATCGGCGTTCTGGCCATTCAGGGCGGCTTTGCCGCCCACATCAACGTGTTGCGACGGCTGGGCGTGCCGCACCGCGAGGTGCGCCTGCCTGCCGATCTGGCGGGCCTCCAGGGCCTGATCATCCCCGGCGGCGAGTCCACCACGATGCTCAAGCTGCTTCAGGCATTCGACATGAAGCAACCGCTGCAGGAGTTCGCCGCCTCGGGCCGCCCCATTCTGGGCACCTGTGCCGGCGCCATCCTGATGGCGGAGCGGGTCACCCATCCCGAGCAGGAAAGCCTGGGATGGATTCCCGTGACCATCGAACGCAACGCCTATGGCTCGCAGCGCGAGAGCTTCCAGACGACGCAAGCCTGTGAAGCCTGGGAGATGGACGCCTTTCCGGCACTGTTCATTCGGGCCCCCCGGTTCCGGGAACCCCGGTCCGAAGTCGAGGTGCTCACCCGCCTGGACGACCACATCACGGGCGTGCGCTACAAGCACTTCACCGCCATCACCTATCACCCGGAATTGACCGAAGACGACCGTTTTCACCAGGCTTGGCTCACCCATCAGGTCCACGGAGCCGAGACCGAACCGGTAGAACAGGTCACCACCTGACCCGGCATCGCAGGGAGCCCCATGACCAAATCCCATTCCAGCGGCGATTCGAATCCGCCACAGTCCGGAGCGGAACAACTCCTCGAAAAAGGCGACTTCCGACTGCCGGGCCACTTCGGCCCGGGCGAGCACGAGGTACTGGCGCAGAAATGCGGCGTCGTGGAGTTGGTCCAGAATCGGTTCCTGCGCGCGTCCGGCAGCGACACCCAAGCCTTCCTGCAGGGCATGCTGACGCGCGATCTGCGCACCATGGCCGTGGGCGAGGCGGGTGAAACCCTACACCTGGAAGCCAACGGGAAGACCGTGGCCCTGCTGTATCTCTACCGCGAGAGCGACACCGACTGGTTGATCGAAACCCCGCCGGACATGTCGGAATCGATCCGGCAGACCTTCGACAAGTACATCATCATGGAAGACGTGGCCCTGATGCCGCTCGACACGCACTACGCCTTCTCGCTGCAGGGCCCGGAAAGCTCGGATCACCGCCAGGCCCTGGGCGAAGAAAACCCCGAGTGGATTTGGATTCCCCACGACCGCTGTGGCCACGGCGGCTTCGACGTGCTCTGTCCGGTCGAGGAGGCCGGCGAGGCGATGACCCGCCTGGTCGACGCGGGCTTGCGCCCCATCGGACTGAATGCACTGAACTTCGCCCGGATCGAAGCGCTTCGACCCTGGTTCGGACAGGACATCGCGGTCGGCGAGAACCCGTTGGTCTACGGTCATGGCGATCGCATCGCCCGCGACAAGGGCTGTTATCTGGGCCAGGAAACCGTGGCCAAGACCCGCGATCGCGGCAGGCCGCCGCGCCTGCTCGTACAGGTCGAATGCACCGATCCCACCGCCGATCGGCTTCCCCATCTCCCCAACGACGTCACCCGGGACGGTGCCTCCGTAGGTCAACTGACCTCTTGGTCCATCAGCCCCGAGGGGACGCGTGTGCTGGGGTTGGCCACGCTCAAGTTCAGTTCGGCCGAAACCGATGCGGCGCTACTAGATGGCGCGGGCACCGAATGGAAAGTTCGCCGCGTGGTCTCCTACAAGAGCTGATCGCCCACCCACCACCAATTTCCCAGTAAGGCAACGTTCATCATGAAGGTTCACGGTCGCGAATACGAAATCGTCGTCAGCGTACAGAAAACGTTCCGGGGCTCCCATTCCCTTCCGGCGAGACCCGAGCTCCACGGCCATCTCTGGGAAGTGGAGTTCAGCGTATCGGGCCCCCTGGATCCCAGCACCGGCATGGTGTGCGACATGTTGGTACTCTCGGATTTCTTCGGGCCCTACACCCGGGAACTGGACAACGGCAACCTGCACGAGCTGCCGATGTTCCAACAGGCCGACGAATTGGTCAGCCTGACGGCGAAATACCCCACCTGCGACACCCTGGCCCACTACTTTCTGTGGCGCATCACCCCCGATTTCGAGAAGGATCCCCGATTCAGTCGCCTGCGCCTGTGCGAAATCACGGTCTGCATTTGGGAAGAGAACAAGAGCCGGCGCTGGGGACGCGCCAGCATTCGCCCGCGCGGCACCTGACTCGGGGTCGCTTCCGCCGCACGCCTCAGTCGTCGGCGATGAACACCGACTTGAGCTCGCTGAACTGAGCCAAGGCCGCCATGCCCTGTTCGCGGCCGGAGCCGCTGTGTTTCATGCCGCCAAAGGGCATCTCGATGTGCACACTGCTGCTCGAATTGATCGAGAGGCATCCGCTTTCCACGGCCCTGGCCACCCGCAGCGCACGACCGATGTCGCGCGTCCACACCGATCCGCTCAGACCGTAATCGGTTTGGTTGGCGGCCTCGATCGCTTCGCCCTCGTTGTCGAAGGGCATGATGCAGGCGACCGGACCGAAAATCTCCTCATTCATGATCTTCATATGGGCCTTGACGTCCACGAAGATCGCGGGAAGCAGGAAATTCCCGTCGGCCAAGGGTTCCTCGGCGGGGATCTCACCGCCCTGGAGCAGGGTGGCGCCCTGATCGACGCCGGCACTCAGGTAACCGCATACGCGGGCCCGATGAGCGGGTGTGATCAAGGGTCCGATCTCGGTATCCTCGTCGTCGGGCATGCCGACCTTCAGACGTCGCGTTCGCTGTGCGAACCGGGCCACGAACTCGTCGTAGACCGAGCGCTCCACCAAAATGCGCGAACGGGCACAACAGTCCTGGCCACAGTTGTCGTACACGGCCCAGACGGAGGCGTCGACACATTGGTCCAGGTCCGCATCGGAAAACACGATGGCGGCCGACTTGCCCCCCAGCTCCAGCGAAACCCGCTTCAACCCTTCGGCGGCCACCTTGGCCACGCGTTTCCCCGTTGCGGTCGACCCCGTGAAGGAGACCTTGCGCACCAGGGGGTGCTCCACCAAGGCCACGCCCGCCATGTCCCCGAGTCCGGGAAGCACGGTCAAAGCGCCGTCGGGAAGCCCCGCCTGCAGCGCGAGTTCGGCGAAACGAATCGCGCTCAGCGGGGTGGCTTCGGCCGGTTTGATCACCACCGTGTTGCCCATCGCCAGAGCCGGCGCCACCTTCCAGGCCGTGATCAGGAGCGGGAAGTTCCACGGCACGATCAAGGCGCAGACGCCAAGCGGCTCGTGAAAGACGAAACCGTGTCCGCGCGCGCCCAGGGGTACCGTCTGACCGCAATATTTGTCGACGGCACCGGCGTAATAGTCGAAACAACGGGCCACGGCTTCGATTTCACCGCGCGCGGCGGTCACCGGTTTACCGACGTTGCGAGACTCCAGGCGCGCCAGTTCCTCACCGTGGTTGCGCACGGTTTCGGCGAGGCGCGCCAGCAACGAGGCGCGGTCGCGCGCGTGCATCGATCGCCAAAGATAGCCTCGATAGCGCGCATGGGCGCTCTGGACGGCCAAGTCGACCTCGGCCGCACCGGCCATCGCGACCGTGGCCACCACGCCGCCATTGGCGGGATCGACCACTTCGTACCGGCCCGAACCGGCGTAGGCTTCCCCCTCGATCATCAGGGGATAGTGAGGAACATCCGCAGCGCGCATCGCCAACTCCCGTCATTCAGGTGTCACATAGGCAGCCGTGAGCCCTCCATCCACGGTGAAGGCCGTGCCCGTGACGTAGGAGGAATCGCTTCCCGCAAGAAAAAGCGCGGCATCGGCCATTTCCGAGGCCAGCCCGAAGCGGCCCATGGGCACGTGCACCAGACGACGTTGGCGTTTTTCTTCGGTATCCAGGAACGACATGAGGAGTTCGGTCTTCAACGGACCGGGACACAGCGCATTGATGCGAATGTTTTCGCGCGCGTGCACCACGGCCAGCTCCCGCGTCATGGCCAACACGGCTCCTTTGCTGGCAGTATAGGCCAACTGGGGCGTGGCCGCACCCATCAAGGCCACGAAGGAGGCGGTGTTGATGACGGAACCGCCGCCGGAACGGCGCAGGGCGGGGATGCCGTACTTGCAGCCGTAGAAGACGCCCTTCACGTTGACCGCCATCGTGCGATCCCACACTTCGTCCTCGGTGGATACGGCATCGCCGTCGCGGCTGTCCATGATGCCGGCATTGTTGAACAGGACGTGCAGGCCGCCGAAGGTCTTTTGGGCGAAGGTGACCATCTTGGCGCAATCCTCGGCACGCGAAACGTCGGCGCGCACGAAACGACAGATGAGGTCTTCCCCGCGGATGCGTTCGGCCAAGGCCTCGCCGGCCTCTTCCTGAATGTCGACGGCGACCACGGCGGCGCCCTCGCGCGCGAACTTCAGCGCGGACTCCATACCGATGCCGTTGGCGGCACCCGTGATCAGGGTGACCTTGTTCTTCAACTTCATGTGTACCTCTTTATTGGTGAAGGGGCGAGCCGCATCGGCGACGAAGGCCGTGGCAAAGCCACGGCGTGGTCTAGATCTGCTCGAAGTAGCGACGGCGCTCCCAGTCGGTGACGGCCCGCTCGTAGGCTTGGAGCTCGGTCTTGTAGAAATGGAGGTAATGGGCCACCACTTCCTCGCCGAGCGCCTCGCGGGCGAAGTCGCTTCGCTCCAGGCCGGCGATCGCCTCGGCGAAGGTGCGCGGCACCTGGTGCAGGTCGGCCGCGGCATACACGTCGCCCTGGAACATGGGCGGCGGCTCGATGCGGCGGCGGATGCCGTCGAGCCCGGCGGCCATCACCGCGGCATAGGCCAGATAGGGATTGACGTCCGCGCCGCAAATCCGCGATTCGATGCGCAGCGAGGAGCCGCGGCCCACCACGCGGAAGCCGGCGGTTCGGTTGTCGTAACTCCAGGCCAGGCCGGTCGGCGCCCAGCTACCGGCCTGGAACCGCTTGTAGGCGTTGACCGTCGGCGCGAAAAACGGCATCAGTTCGGCGGCATGAGCCATCCAGCCCCCCAGAAACCAGCGAAACGCGTCCGATACCTCGATCGGACCGAGCTTCTGGTCGCCGGCGAACAGGTTTTTCCGACCCGCCGTATCCCACAGGCTCAGGTGGGTGTGGCAACTGGAGCCGGCCAGGTCCTCGCGGTACTTGGCCATGAAGGTCACGGCGTAGCCCGCCTGATCGGCGATCTCCTTGAGGCATTGTTTGTAGATCGCGTGCCGGTCGGCCATCTCCAGCACGGGTGCATAGCGAATGTTGAGCTCGTGTTGTCCGGGGCCCCACTCGCCCTTGCTGAATTCGACCGGAACCCCGCTGGCGTTCAGGTGGCGTCGCGCCTCACCGTTCACCACCTCTTCGCGCGCGCCCTGCAACATGTGGTAATCCTCGATGTAGGCGCCGAAGGTCTTCAGGTCGCGGTAGTCCTTTTCGCGGGCTCCATCGAAGGAGTCCTTGAAAAGAAAGTACTCCAATTCCGAGGCCGCCTTGGCGGCGAAGCCCATGTCGCGAGCCGCTTCGACCTGCTTCTTCAGGATGTTGCGCGGGGACACGGCGATCGGGGTGTGGTCGGCCTCGTTTTCCAGGTCGCAAATGACCAGGGCCGACTTGGGCAGCCAAGTGGCCAGGCGCAGGGTGGTGAAATCGGGTACCCCGTGGAAATCGCCGTAACCGCGTTCCCAATTGGCGAATCGATAGCCCGGAACCGGTTCCATATCGATGTCGGTGGTCAGGAGATAGTCGCAGGCGTGAATGCCGTGGCCTTGGGTGTGATCGAGGAAAAAGGTGGCGGCGATGCGTTTGCCCATCAGGCGCCCGTAGTGGTCGGGAAACACGGTCAGCACCGTATCCACTTCCTTTTGGCGGATGCGCACTTCGAGCTCTTTGAGGGACAGCATACCGATCGGACTGGTATCCATGGTCGACGACTCCTCATCGCGTCGCGGGTGGGGAGGCGGCACCGGTGACACCGCGAGCGACGCGCAAAAGAAAAACGAAAACATTCAAACTGGGAAGTTCCGCTCCCATCTTACCCAGAGCCGCCCGTTTTTTGGGTGATTTTTCGTGGAAAGCGGTTGCGGAGCGATGGCGGTGGCCCTCCATGGGGTTTGGCGGGAGTTTCTTCAGCAGCGAATCGCCGCTCAGGTCGGTGGCCGGTGTGCCGGACCACGGCTTGCCGGACCACGGCTTGCCGGACCACGGCTTGCCGGAGGCCGGTGTGCCGGTGGTTCGGCATTCCGGCAATTGGGTTTCAAATCGAAACGATTCGCTCGGGAGTTCCCGCACTCCAATGAGAGGCGTCGTGCACGGCCGTGCCCGCCACACATTCTGCAGCCGCGTGTTTTAATTGCGCCGACCCTCAAAAATATATCGGAACTCCGATCATGGATCACTTCGGCAAGTCCATCGGGCCGATGGACCTACCGGGCACGACGACTCTCTCGGCATTCGTTCACTCCGAGGCGGTTCGTTTCAATATGGAGACACAGAGTCGGTGCTCAGACCAGGGGCCTGGGTTTCAAGTGGGTAACTAATCGAAGCCAATCGCTAGGGGGTTCCCGCATTCACGAGAGGGGCGTCGTGACCGGTAGGTGCGCTGGCCTTACCGGCCCTGGCATACCGGCCGTGCCATACCGGCCCTGCCCGCCGCACATTAATTAGGTTGGAACTCCGATCATGGATCACTTCGGCAAGTCCATCGGGCCGATGGACCTACCGGGCACGACGACTCTCTCGGCATTCGTTCACTCCAAGCTGGTTCGTTTCAATATGGAGACACAGAGGTCGCGGCGTCGCGATCCTGCGCGAGAACCACCAGCACCTGCGAGAATCGACGCGAATCCGGCCACGGCGGCCTGCGTCGTGCGCCGCGCGACTTGGTTTTTGGCGGGGGCTGCTATATCATCGCAAACGCGCGTCTCGCATTTGCGTCCTCACGCGCCACTCCCCTCTCTTAGGATTCCCGGCATGCAAGAGCCAGAATCGCGTGAATCGGCACCCCAGCCACCAGAGGAAGGCCGCATTCGACCGCCCGGCCCGGACCGGAAACTGACCCTGGTCCACGTGTTCCAGTACCTGCTCGTCCGGTTCCTGGAGTTCTTCGTCACGATCCTGCCGCTGCGCCTCGCACTGTGGTTCGGCAGCCGCATCGGCGACGCGGTCCACGCGCTGGACAAGAGACACCGCAAAATCGCGCTGTTGAACCTGGATCAGGCCTTTGGCGATCGCAAAGGCGAGATGGAAAAGCGGGCGATCGTCCTGGAATGCTATCGCCATTTCGGCCGCGCCATCATCGAAACCCTGCGCCTGCCGCTGATTCACCCCGGCAACTTCACCAAGTACGTGGAACTCGACAACGTCGGCGGCTTCTACGAGGGGCTCAAACAGGGCAAGGGCGTCATTCTGTGCACCGCCCACTACGGCAACTGGGAAATCATGAACCTGGTGCTCGGCTACCTGAACCTACCAATGTCCGTGGTGGCGCGCCCGCTGGACAACCCCCTGGTTCACCGGTACCTGGAACGGCTGCGCAATCGCAACGGCAACCAGTTGATCTACAAGCACAAAGCCGTACGCAAACTGCTCTCGGCACTCAAGGAAAACCGCGTGGTGGGACTGGTCAACGATCAGAACGTCCACGACCGCAACAAGATCATGGTACCGTTTTTCGGGCGCGATGCGGCCACCACGCCCACCCCCGCCGCGCTGGCCGTCAAAACCGGCGCCCCGATCGTTACCGGGTTCGCCCTTCCGCTGGACAGGGGTCGCTATCGCCTCAGCTTCGGGCCGACGCTCCACGCCGACCCCAACGCGGACAAGGATGCCGAAATTCGTCGCCTGACCCGCGAGATCAACCTGCGACTGGAAAACCAGATCACCTACCACACGCCCTATTGGTTTTGGGTGCACAAACGTTTCAAACACGACGAAAACGGCGAAACCCAGTTCTACAAACGCGACCGCGACGTTTAGACGGTAACGAACGAAAGAATCGTTGACAGCCGCCCGCGTTCCCCTTTGAATATTAGGTTTTCCACGAATACGCAGGTGCGGGGACCGCTTGCCGCGAATCCCCAATGCACGAGGTACCACGGCACCCGACGTGTCCGGTACTGGGAGGGCAAAACCATGATCGATCACGTCGGCTTGGACGTTCGGGACTACCAAAAGAGCCTGGCTTTTTATCGCAAGGCCCTGGCGCCGCTCGACTACGAACTCATCGTCGAAATCCAGGGTTGGGCCGGATTCGGACGCGGTGGCGTCCCCACCTTCTGGATTCGCGGCGGTCGCCAAACCAGCCAGGCGGTCCATATCGCCCTGCGCGCCAAGAGCCGCGAGCAGGTCGGCGCCTTCCACGCCGCCGCGTTGGCCGCCGGTGGTCGCGACAACGGCGAACCCGGTCCGCGCCCCCACGAGCACGACTACGGTGCCTTTGTCGAGGATCCCGACGGACACAACATCGAAGCGGTCTGCGGCGAACCCGCCTGACCTGGGCGAACACCGTTCGACGCTCGCGTCGGCCGCGTGCTTTTTTGCCGACCCACCGCGCCGCCCCTGTTAAAATGGGCCCGGGAACGGTTTCGGGCGCCCCTTTGCCATGGGCGCCAACCAAACGGAACAGCATTTCATGATGGGGACGATCGCGGGACGGCCCCCCCACGATCTCGAAACACCCAGGCCATCGGTCCCGGTCGTCCGCGGAGGATGCTCGCATGCCGGAGCGCGCGATGCCCCATCGTCCGAAATCCAACCGAGTGACGCCCTCACCGGATCGTCACCCGCATCGCAATCGCCTGCCCCGATTTCCCTTCCCAACATTTCTGCGGCCCGGAACGACGCTTTTGCAACACAAATCACTGGTATACCTGGAACTCACCAAACCGCGCGCCCTGGCGATGATCGTCTTCACCACCGGTTTGAGCTACCTCATCGCCGCCACCCGCACCGTCGATACCTATCACCTGTTGCTGACCTGTTTCGGCGTGACCCTGTCGGCCGGCGGCTCCCTGGCCCTGAACCAATACATGGAGCGTGAGTTGGACAGCCGCATGGCGCGCACCCGCAGCCGACCGATCCCTTCGGGCCGTGTCGACCCTCGCGCCGCCGCCATCTTCGGCTGGAGCACCATGCTCGCCGGCTATGCGTTCCTCTGGCTGGTCATCAACCCCGCCTGCAGCATCGCCACCATGGTTTGCGGGATTTCGTACAACTTTCTGTACACCCCCCTCAAGCTTCGCTCCAGCTTCAGTAGCTGGGTCGGCGCCATTCCGGGCGGCATGCTGCCCATCATGGGCTGGGTCGCCGCACGCGGAAAATTGGAAATCGGTGCATGGATTTTGTTCTCCATACTGTTTCTCTGGCAAATACCGCATGCGCTCATCATCAGCATTCGCCATCAAAAGGACTACGAATCCGCCGGTATGAAACAACTGCCGATCATTTCCCACCACCTCACCAGTCGCCGCCAGATGGTCCTCAACGTCCTGGTGCTCGTGCCCGTCAGTGTCATGCCCTTCTACATGAACATGACCGAAATCCTCTATCCCATCACGGCCCTGATCCTCGGATTCTGGCTGTACGTGGCGGTGGTCCGTTACGCCCTCAACGTCACGGAGGGAACCGCTCGTTTCGTATTCATTTCGCTGACGGCCTACCTGCCGCTGCTGTTGCTCGCCATGTTCTTCGACAAACCCTCTTGACCCGAAATCGGGTACCCGCCTTCCAGGGAGGTATCGATGACGTTCCGTTTGCCCCCATTCCCCACGCTTTCCGCCGCGCGACGACCCGCCACCGCGCTTCTGACCCTGCTCTGGTTGACCGCCACGGTGGTCGCGGCAGAAGTTCCCGCCACCGACCACCAGACTTTCAGCGACTATTGGTACGGCGGTAAGGCCGAACTCAATCGCTACAAACTGGAGCAGGCACGCTACGGCCAGATCCACCAGGGCGACTCGGTCCTGATCTTCGTGACGGAGGACTTCCTCAAGAAGGAACAAGTCAAGCGGGACCGCGGCAAAGCGCCCGCCGACACGGTGCTCAAACTCAACGCCATGCACCACTTCAACACGGGGATCTACACCTATTCGCTGATGACCTCGAGCTTCACGACCGTCGATTACCGGAACCCCTTCACCCACAAGGTCGCCTTTACCGGCCAGGACTGGTGCGGCCACACCTTCATGCAGCTCAATCAACGCGACGAGAAATACCGGGTCCAGGTCCGCTCCTATTTCCAGGGCGAGGGCGACAAGGATTTCGCATTGCCAACCTCGGCCCTGCTGGAAGATCGCGTGTGGACCCAAATCCGCATCGCACCCGCATCGCTGCCCACGGGGCGCGCGAACATGGTGCCCAGCCTGCAGTTCTCGCGACTGCGCCACGTTCCCGCCAAAGCCCAACCGGTGGATCTGAGCTTGGAAAAGGTCCGCGAAGCGGCGTTCGGCACGAACGAGCTGTACCGCTACCGCATCGACTATCCCGAGCTGAAACGAACGGTGGAGATCTACTTCCAAACCAAGGCGCCCTACCGCATCGAGGGCTGGCGAGACACGCGCACCAGCGGTTTCGGCAGCGATGCCAAACCGCTGACCACCACCGCCATCCGCACCCACACGGTTCAAGAACCCTACTGGCGATTGAACCGGGTGTCGGATCTCCCGCGCCGCGAATCGCTAGGCCTGACCCCGTGACCCGACCGCCAACGCGCCGGTGGGTTCCGCCCCATCGGCCCGCCCCGTGAAAGCCTCGCGAACCATACACCAATGAGACGAGACCAGCACCACCATGACCGCCACCTCTCCCCTTTCCACGCATCATCCAGCCGAAATCGCCCCTCCCGCCCCCTCCACGAACCCCAACGAAGCCGCCGAACACCGCAACGAAGACCTGATCCGAATCTTCAACGACCTGTTCGTGGATAGGTTCGCCACCGAACTGGTGCGCGGCGACGAAGAGCCGATCTACCTGCCGGCCAACGAAAACCGCGCCCTGGCCCAGGTGGTGTTCGCCCACGGTTATTTCGCCAGCGCCCTCCACGAGATCGCGCACTGGTGCGTGGCCGGGCGCGCGCGGCGCCGGCTCGAGGATTTCGGCTATTGGTACCAGCCGGACGGACGTACCCTGGAACAGCAACGGGCCTTCGAGCGGGTGGAAGTCAAACCCCAGGCCCTGGAATGGATTTTTTCCGTGTCCTGCGGCTTTCGTTTCCGGTTCAGCGCCGACAATCTCAGCGGCGCAAACACCGACATGAAGGACTTCAAAAGGGCCGTGTGGCGCCAGGTCCACACCTATCTGGAACGGGGATTGCCGAAGCGGGCCCGCATCTTCAGCCGCGCCTGTCGCAGTTTCTACGGCACCGAATCCCAATTCGGCCCGGCCGCCTTTCCCGATCCCCTGACCGCGGTCCCGTGACGGATAAGGCTTGTGCCGTTCGAGTGTGCGTGGTAGAAAGCGAGGGTTTGTGCCGTAGCGACGGCTGACTCACCCTGGGCGGACGCGACCGACTCGAGCGATTCACACGGCATGGAGGTCCCTCGACCTCGCCACATGCCTGCCCTGCCATTACCACTTTCCTCGGGCCTTCGGGTTCGAGCGATCTTCTTCGGAGAACATCTTATGAGTGCGCGCCCCATGCAAACCAACGATCGTTTGCGCAACATTGCCATCATTGCCCACGTCGACCACGGCAAGACCACGCTGTTGGATTCCATGTTCCACCAAAGCGGCCTGTACCGCCGCGGCCAAGACGTGGAGGACCGCGTGATGGACAGCATGGACCTCGAACGGGAGCGCGGCATCACGATTGCCGCCAAAAACTGCTCGGTCCTGTACAACGACATTAAGATCAACATTTTGGATACGCCCGGCCACGCCGACTTCGGCGGCGAGGTGGAACGGGCCCTGATGATGGTGGACGGCGTCATTTTGCTGGTGGACTCCTCGGAAGGCCCCCTGCCCCAGACCCGCTTCGTCCTGAAAAAAGCGCTCGAATCCCACAAAAAGATCATCGTGGTCATCAACAAGATCGACCGCAAGGACGCGCGCATCGCCGAGGTGATGGACGAGATCTACGAACTGTTCTTCGACCTGGATGCCGCCGAAGACCAGATCGAGTTTCCGGTACTCTACGCCATCGGCCGCGACGGCATCGCCCAGACCGATCCCGAAAAACCGGGCAAGGACCTGCGCGTCCTGTTCGACGCCATCGTCGAGGAAGTGCCCGGTCCCAGCTACGACCCGGAAGCGCCCTTCCAGATGCTGGTCTCGGACCTGAGCTATTCGGACTACCTGGGCGGCCTGGCGATCGGCCGCATCGCCAATGGCGCGGTGCGCAGGAACAGCGAACTGGTGGCGCTTCAGGAAGGCAACAAGATTCTGAACCTGCGCTCCACCAAACTCCAAGTCTACGAAGGCCTGAAACTGGCGGAAGTGGACGAAGCCCAACCGGGTGAAATCGTGGTGCTGGCCGGGATCGAGAACGTCCACATCGGCGACACGATCTGCGCCAAGGACACGCCGCTGGCCATGCCGCGCATTTCCATCGACGAGCCCACGGTGGCCATGGCCTTCACCGTCAACTCGTCGCCCTTCTCCGGCACCGAAGGCGAGCACGTTCAGTCCAACAAGCTGCGCGAGCGACTGCACAAGGAAACCCTGCGCAACATCGCCATCCAGATCGAGGAAGGCGAGGGCGTCGACGAGCTGTTGGTCAAGGGCCGTGGCGAATTCCAGTTGGCGATCCTGATCGAGACCATGCGGCGCGAGGGCTTCGAGCTTTCGGTCGGCCGTCCGCGCGTCATCATGCGCCAGGAAAACGGTAAACTGATGGAGCCCATCGAGCACCTGTTCATCGACTGCGCCGAAGAGCACGTGGGTGTGATTTCGGAGAAGCTGAGCCAGCGTAAAGGCCGCATGGTGAACCTGGTCAACCACGGCACGGGTCGGGTCCGCCTGGAATTCTCCATCCCGGCGCGAGGCCTCATCGGGTACCGCAACGAGTTCCTGACCGACACCAAGGGTATGGGCATCATGAACGGTTACCTGGAAGGATACGAGCCCTATCGCGGCGATTTCCCCAGCCGACTGACCGGCTCTCTGGTGGCCGATCGCTCGGGCGAAGCGCTCTCCTACGCCTTGGGCAACCTGGAACCGCGCGGCGTGCTGCTGATCGAGCCGGGCGAAAAGGTCTACGAGGGCATGATCATCGGCATCCACAACCGTGCCAACGACCTCAACGTCAACGTGTGCAAGGGCAAGAAGCTCACCAACATGCGCGCCTCGGGCCGCGACGATGCGGTGGTCCTGAGCCCGGTCCAGCCGATGTCGCTGGAACGCGCCATCGAATTGATTCGCGACGATGAACTGGTGGAGGTCACGCCCAAGAACATCCGTTTGCGCAAGAACATCCTCAACATCACGGAGCGCGAAAAAGCGGAGAAAAAAGCGCGACTGGCGAAGGGCGAATAGAGCCCGCCCACCGCGAACCCATATCGAGCCGGCCCCCATGGCCGGCTTTTTTATTGCTCGAAATCAAACGAACCGCACGCCGTGGATGTACGGCGCACTGGTGGAATCCATCGATGGCGCTATTCCGCGGCCTGGAGTTTCTCGCGCACCGAATCGATCTTGTCCTCCATACTCTGGGACTTGTCGGTCCGGGTGAACGCCTTGATCGTGCTGCCGATGCGTACGGCACCCATCTCGTGCAGCTTCTCGTGGCAGACCTTGATGGCGCCGAACACCTGGTCCCACTCCCCTTCCAGGTTGGTTCCGTTGGCGTGCAACTGGGCCTTCAGGCCGTGTGCGGCAAAGATCCGCTCACACTCGGCGATGTAGGGCGAAAGCGACAATCCCACGCCCATGGGGATGATACACACGTCCACGATGACTTTCACGGTCCTACCTCCTCGGAAATGTCAAAGGGTCTCTTGGAATCGAACCACTCCATTGTAAACTGGGAACGCCGTCGTGGCGGCAGCCGATGCCGCATTCCGTCAATTGACGTGGTATCGGCCTCGCCAAACCGGGATTCTGCCCAGAAGGAGGCCCGATGCACATTCGCAAGTTGCACCCGTGGGACCTGGACACCAAGCAAGCCGCGGACGTTCAGAGGGAATTGGCCGCGGAAGTGATCCTGACCGACCGATTGGATCCGATCGAGTACGTCGCGGGCATCGACGTGGGCTACGAAGACGGCAACACCGTGACCCGAGCGGCTGTCGCGGTGCTCAATTTCCCCTCACTGACCCTGGCGGATTGGATCCTGGTCAAGCGACCCACCACCTTCCCCTACATCCCCGGATACCTTTCCTTTCGCGAAGTGCCGGCCATCATCGACGCGCTGGAGCAGTTGAAGGTCACGCCGAACATCCTGTTCTGCGACGGACACGGCACCATTCATCCGCGCCGCTTCGGGATCGCCTGCCATTTGGGCATTCTCACGGGGCTGCCGGCCGTGGGTGTGGGAAAAACCCCCTACGTGGGCAAACACGACCCCTTGGCCGACACCAAAGGGTCCTGGCAACCGATTCGCCACAAAGAGGAAGTCATCGGCGCCGCGGTACGCACGCGCGTCGGCGTCAAGCCGATCTACGTATCGCCCGGACACCGCATCTGCCTGGAAACGGCGATCTCGCTGGTCCTGAAATGCACCCTCGGCTACAAACAGCCCGAGACCACACGCTGGTCTCACCGCCTGGCCTCCGGTCCGCCGATTCCCGAGGAGAAGCTCGCCGGCGGGCTGACCTTGAGCTGACCGTGCGGGGGCCCTCATGACGTCACGCTCCTTCGCGCGCGCACTCGAGACGCGACTGTGGCCCAAACCCCTCCGGTTGCAGACGCTCGAATCGTCTTGGGTGTTACCTGCGGTGGCATTCCACCCCACGGCGGTTTCAAGTCGGCTCACCGCTACGCTCGCACGCTTGCACACCTGCCTGGAGAAACGGGGCGCGCGGGGCGCGCGGCGCGATGGGACCGATACCTGGCTGCGACTGGACCTCGTGCCCGATTGGCGGCCCGATGTGCGCGAACGCGCCGAGCTTGCGCAGGGCTATCGCCTCGTGCTCGACGCATCCGGCGCCCACATTCAGGCGCCATCCGAAACGGGTCTGCACCACGGGCTGAACACGCTGATTCGCATCATCGACCTTCTCGAACCGGTCCCGGAGGCCGATACGCGCATCCCCGGCCTGGTCGTGGACGATGCGCCCCACTTCGCCGTGCGCGGCGTTTGCCTGGACATCAGTCGCTGTAAAGTCCCCACGTTGACGACGCTGGAATCGCTGACCGATCTCCTCGCCTCCCTCGACATCAACCACCTCCAGCTCTATACCGAGCACACCTTCGCCTATCGCGGCCACGAAACCGTATGGCGCGACGCCTCGCCGCTGACACCAGCCGATGTCCGCCACCTGGCGACCCATTGCCAGGCGCGATTCATCGAGCTCGTGCCCAACCAAAATAGTCTCGGCCATTTTCACCGCTGGCTGGTGCACGAGCCCTATCGCAAGCTCGCCGAGGTTCCGGAAGGGTTCGAACATCCATTCAGCCCGACACCCGAGCCGTTCAGCCTCTGTCCCACCGATCCGGCGTCGCTCACCCTCTTGGAAGATCTCTACAGCCAGTTACTGCCCTTGTTTTCGAGTACCGGCTTCAACGCCGGCTTGGACGAGACCATGGATCTCGGCAAGGGCCGCTCGGCCGAAGCCTGTGCCGCACGGGGAACGACCGAGGTCTATCTCGAGTTCCTGAACCAGGTGGCCGATCGGGTCCGGCCCTACGGCAAACGCTTGATGTTCTGGTCCGACATCGTGATCGCCCGCCCGGACCTGTTGGAACGGCTTCCCGAGGACGCCATCGCGCTCGAGTGGGGGTACGAGGCGGACCACCCGTTCAACGAACACACCAAAACGCTCTTGGAAAGCGGACGGGAGCTGTATCTCTGCCCCGGCACCAGTTCGTGGAACAGCATCGGCGGCCGCTTCACCAACGCGCGGGAGAATCTGTCGCGCGCCGCGCGCCACGGATACGAGGCAGGCGTACCCGGCTACCTGATCACCGACTGGGGCGATCACGGACACTGGCAACCGCTGCCCGTCAGTTATCCCGGCCTCGTGATCGGCGCGGGTCTGGCCTGGAACAGCGGGGCCGACGTAACGAACGACCGAGGGCACTGGTCCCACGTTCTGGCCCGCCTGGTGCCGGACCTGGCCAGTCGGGAGCAGGCTCGCTACCTACTGGAACTGGGAGACATGTACCGCCTGACCGGGGCCCGGACGATCAACGGTTCGGCCCTGTTCTTCCTGCTGCACTTCGCCCATGGCGACCTTCGCCACGAGCGGCTGGGCGGAATCGATCGCCAGGGCCTCGAACGGGTTCGCGACGCCCTGGCCGATTTGGGACAACGCGACGACACCCACGTGACGAACGAAGACCAGACCCAGGCGGAACTGCGCTGGGTGCGCGAGTTGATGTGGTTCGCCGCCGACTTCGGCTTGGCCAGGTTCGATGCGGGCGAAACGCGTCTCGTCGGCGAGCTTCCGCCCGCGCGGCGCCGCGAGTTGCGACAGCGCGTGCGGCACGCGAGCGAGCGATTCGCCGAACTCTGGCCGGCACGATTCCGCGAAGGCGGCTTGGCCGAGAGCCGCAGGCGCTTCAAACGGCTGATCGACCTACTGGGAGATTGACGCCAGGCTTGGCGGCGGGGAACCTACCGGGTGTGCACTTCGAAAGGGAGGCTCAGACGCCGAATAGGTGCTCGACCACGGTTCGAAACTGACAAAACCGGCGATCCTCGGCCCAGGTGTACAGGGCCACGCGGTCGAGGCGCAGCGTCAACACCGGCGGCTGGGTGGAAGCGACCCAAGCCAGGGCGGCTTCCCGGCCGGCCTTTTTGTACTTGCGGATGGGGCGCGCCACCGTGACGTGCGGCAAAGGATCTCGGCTTTCGGGCGCCAGGCCGGCGGCCTCCCGCAGGGGATCGCGCCAGCGGGCCATGAGGTCGGCCACCTCGTCCCGACCCTCGTCCAGCTCGAAGGAAAGCGCCGAAATGCGCTTGGGGCTAGGCAACGCGCGTAACGGACCCAAGCTGGCGGTGTAGATCGGTTCGTTGATCTGACGCATGACCGAGGCCACCGCATCGACCTTCTCCTCGCCCATGGCACCGAGGAACGCGAGCGTTATGTGGGTGTCGGTGGCATCGAAGCCGCGACATTCTTCCGGAAGATCCACCAAAACCTGGGGTAACCAGATCGTCGATTCTACAGGAATGGCGACAAACCAATTTGGTCTCATGGTCCGCTCCCCTCTAGATGTAAGGAGCATACAAGGTACGGACCCTTTTGGCCAGATCCTTTGCCGGTCGATTCTCCCTGAATGGAGGCGCTCGTGACGAGCCATTCCCGGTGGGGTTTCTCAAAAAACGAACCACATCTTCGACGGGATCCAGCCGGGCCGATCGCGCTTTTGTCCAGGTCAACCCGAACCCCAGGCTCCTGGTAACTTGCCAGCAATGACACCCTGTGCCAAAATACCCACTCAGGAAGTGACAAGGACTGAAAAGGTGCCCACCGGGGCCGCCGAAAAGCCGAATGCCTCCCTTGGGTCGGAAGGCTCAAGTATCCCGGACAGGAGCCATGAGTAGCTCAATGACGAAGTCTCTTGGCAAATACGAGCTGCTCGAAGTTTTGGGCCGCGGCTCCATGGGCGTGGTCTACAAGGCACTCGACCCACGCATCGGCAAACTGGCCGCCATCAAGACCATGAACCAGAAGATCCTGGGGAATCCCGATCTCCAGGAACGCTTTTTCCGGGAAGGCGCCATCCTGGGCCAACTCCAACACCGCAACATCATCAACGTCTACAACGTGGGTGCGGACGGCGACAATTACTACATCGCCATGGAGTACCTGGAAGGAATCAGCCTCGACAAGCTGGTGAAGAAAGAGGGGCGCCTGAAACCGGTGCGTGCCCTGGAGCTGGTGAAGCAGGTCTGCGACGGGGTCTACGCCGCCCACAAACAATCCATCATTCACCGCGACATCAAACCCGCCAACATCTTCATCACCGGGGACGACTACGTCAAGGTCCTGGACTTCGGCGTCGCCAGCTTCCAAAACAGCCAGTTGACCAATTCCGGCGTGCTGCTGGGCACGATCAATTACATGGCCCCCGAACAGATCACCGGGGTCAAGGTGGATTACCGTTCGGATATCTTCAGTATCGGCGTGATCCTCTACGAATTACTGAGCGGGACCAATCCCTTTTTGGGCCGCAACATCAGCCAGACCATGGTGCGCCTGGTCAACGAAAACCCCAAACCCATCCCCGCCATTCCCCGGCGCCTGCAACACATTTTGGACCAGGCTCTGGAAAAGGAGCGGGAACGCCGATATCGGAGCTGCAAACTGATGGCCTCCGATATCGAAATGGTGCTGCGCTCCGAAGAATTGGACGAGATTCCCTACGAACTGGAAGACGAGGAATCACGGGAAAACCTGCTGCAGAAAATGATCGGCCTGCGCATCGATGTCATCAAGAGCGCGATCAAGAACGAGGACTTCGAACAGGCCGAAGAGCTGATCGGCCAATTGAAACGGGTCGATCGAGGCAAGGAAAACGCACGCGAGTTGACCCACATGCTGGAGCGTGCACGCCGCGCGCACCAGGAAAAGGCGCTCTTCGTGGAGCAACTGACCCAGGAAACCCTGGCCAAAGCCAACGAGCACATGTCTTCGCGTCATTACGTGGCCGCCATCGAATTGTGCGACAAGGTCCTGAAAATGAAACCGGGTCACCTGGACGCGCGGGTAATTCGCGCCACCTCCCTGACCAAGCTCGAGCGGTTCGTGGAGGAAGCGCGCAAACGCATGCCTCGCAACGAGAAACCGTCGGTCTGATCCGCCGCGATCAAATACCGGCGTTGTTCAGCCGCTCCTGGAGTCGTTCCTTCATCTGAACGCGACCGGTCGTTTCGAACAGGGACATCAGGAGTTGGGCCGCCTGGCGGGTGTAGGGATGCTTTGGACCCAATTCCTCGAGCAATGCATCGGCCGCGGAAATCAACAGGGGCTCGGCGGCGAGCGGCTGATCCTGATCGAGATAGACCTGTGCGCGCAGGTAGTTGAGTCGCGCCGGGAACCAGTGCCGCGGTCCGTAACGGCGGGCGGAGGCCTGAATGAGTTGTTCCAGCAAATTGGCGGACTCCTCGAAGCGTTGTTCGGCACGCAGCCATTCCGCCCAGCCCGCGTGCAAGTACAGCGAGCGTACCAGGTAAAAACCGCCGAATTGGTTGTGCCGGGTCAGGGCCTCGTGCAGAAAGCCATCCGCCTGGGTGGCGTTTCCGAGTTGCAGGGCACACTGGCCGCGTAGGAAAACCAGCCAATTGCGTTCGTAAGCCAGTGCCGAGCTCGGTTCCGCGAGATCCGCCAGCGTCGCCACGAGATGGGCGTCCGCTTCTTCCACCCTGCGAGTCTGCATCATGATGCGGGCTCGCTGACCGGCAGCCCGTACCTTCAGAATCTCGTCCAGGGGCGAAGCGGTGTTCGCGGCACGCTCGACCTCGGCCAGGCCGTTCAAGGCCACATCGAAACGGCCCAGTTGGGCCTGAACCTCGGCCCGCCACAGAAGAAGCGAAAGGTGTGTCGTCGAAGGCCCGTCGCCTCGATCGGTCCCGAGCAGATCGAAGTCCTTCGACACCTTTTCCAGGTTCCCGCTCAGCCCTTGAAACGCAATGCGATTGCAGAGGATCTCTCGAAAGAATTCGTCGTGAAGCGGGGGCTCGTCGGCGGACCCGCCATCCGCCAGGGCCTGGTATCGGTCGCGCGCGGCCACGAAGCGACCGGCCTCCATCTCACCGCAAACGAAGCCGGGGAAATCCGGTTTGGCCGCGCCCGCCAACACCTTTTTGGCGAGCCGGTCCCACTGGGGATGTGCGTCGCGAATCTGTTTGAACCTCAAAAAGATCCAGAGATCCCGTACCGCGATGGTCAAATGATCGGCCTCGCCCAAGACGACCCGGCATTCCTCCAGCAGCCCGCGGGAGACCTCGCCGGCGGGACCCATCTGAAAATCGCGAGCCAGTGCATGGGCAAGGTCGAAGCGCGCCTGGAGCACCCGGGGGTGCAGGGGACCGAAGGTGCGCGCCATCACTTCTGAGCCGCGTTCGAGATAGACGGCGGCATCGCGTGCGTGACCCGTCGCCAGCCGCTTGCGGCCCAGGATGACGTAGAGCATGGCCTGGATTTCCGGTTGGCGCTCGAACTCGCGGTCGATGCGCACACTGATCTGGCGGAAGGTCTGACCCCGAGAGGAAATGGCGTCCGCCAACAGCAGGTCGGCCTCCTTCCTACTCGAGGAATCAATTCCCGACTCACGCATCAAATCTTCGACGAAGTTCAGCAATGCCATGGCCTTATCCGATTCCTCCCGCACCTGGGCCGCCGAAAGTGCCGCCGCCTCGCGGGCCTGGTCGGCGCGCAACATCGCCATGGTGGTTCCCACGAGACCCGCCACCAAGGAGAGCAGGACCAGCACCGTCGCCATCACCGGATATTTGTGCTTCTGAATGAACTTGTAGACCAAATAGGCCGGCGTCGCGGGTGTCGCGCTGACCGGTTCGTCGGCGAGATAGCGACGCAGGTCGTTGGCCAGCGCCAGGGCACTCTGGTAGCGCAGCTCCGGCGAACGCTGAATGCACTTCATCGTGATGTTTTGAAGGTCCTGAGGCAGGTCCGGGGCGATCTTGCGAATCGGATCGGGTTCCTGCTCCATCACGTCCAACAGGATCTCGACCGTGTTTTCGCCGCTGTAGGGAGCCCGTCCCGCCAGTAAAAAATAAAGGGTGGCGCCCAGGTTGTAGATATCGGAACGGTGATCCAGGTCCACCCGGCCCTCGGCCTGCTCCGGCGACATATACGCCGGCGATCCCTTGACCTCGCCTTCCACCGTATTGCTGGGCGCGGTCTTCTGTTTGGCCACCCCGAAATCCATCAAATAGACCTGTGCGATCTTGCCGCGCTCGATCATCACGTTTTGCGGTTTGATGTCGCGGTGAATCAGGCCGCACTCGTGGGCCTTGTGAAGGCCCTCCGCGATTTTTTGAATGATCAGGACCTTTTCACGCAAAGGCGTGAAGCGGTGGGCCTTGTCGAGGGTCACACCGTCGATGTATTGCATGACGATGTAGGGCAGGCCGCGGAATTCGCCCGTTTCGTAGACCTTGCAGATGTTTTCGTGGTCGACGGTCGCCTGATTGCGTGCCTCGACCATCATCTTGTGGGTTCGTTCCGGATCTGCAGCGCTGCTCAGGATCTTGAGTGCGACCCAACGATTCAAGTTCTTGTCGAATGCCTGGTAAACCCGACCCATGGCCCCCTTGCCGAGGAACTTCCAAATCTGGTACTGGCCGACAAGTTCACCAGGCTGCAAAGGAAAATGATCCTCCATGCGACCCCCGCCAAAGCATTGCGGCTGCCCGCCGCCTTTCTCTCCCATTACTTCGCCATGCGCATCTTGGCGCGGCACCAATCCATCGGAATCCACTTCCACCGCCACGCCGTGGTACGCGCCTCATCGATACGCTCGTACCAAGGGAAACCACGCAATTCATGTATCGGAAGAAACGCCGTGAGCGCTTACCGTCCATCGGTGATTCCAAGGCGTCGACCCTCAATAGACGCCACCCCCGGTTTGCGGGTAGATTTGGAGACATCCACCTGAGTAAAAAGTCATGACCAATGGCGTCACATGTCGGGAAGCTATCCCGAAAAATCACGCAGGACAGCCTGCTCCCGGCTAGCACCGAGACGCCATAGGAAAAGAATTCAGGCGCAATCGAATAAATCGAAATGGGTCCGCCTCGCCGAACACGCGCGAACCACAAAATCAACCCTTTTTTTTCAAACAACTTGCATCAAGCACCATGAGTTCTTCAGATCTCATGGACAGGAGACCGCCCGTGCTGTCACCCACTCCCGTAGAAGCGGTCAGGCCCGGGCCGGTCGCAAAAAAGCTGAGAATCGGCGCCGCTCCCCGCACAGAAATTCACCAGAAGCGGGTGCCACGGCGCCAGGAAGACGGGGCCGAAGTCACACGGCCATGATTTCGTCTTCTTTCCCCTTGACCATTTTGTCGATCTCGCCGACACGGGCATCGGTGATCTTCTGCACCTCGTCGAGCCCGCGGTGCATGTCGTCCTGGGAGATTTCCTTTTCCTTCTCCAGGGCCTTGATCTGATCGTTGACGTCGCGGCGCACGTTGCGGACCGCGGTCTTGGCGGCCTCGCCCAGCTTGTGAACCTGCTTCACGTACTCCTTGCGGCGTTCTTCGGTCAACGGCGGCACCGAAATGCGGATGATGGAGCCGTCGTTGTTGGGAGTCAGGCCGATGTTGGCGGCCAGGATGGATTTCTCGACCGCGCCCAACATGCTGGGCTCCCAGGGCTGGATGGTGATCAGGTTGGGCTCCGGATTTGCCAAGGCGGCCACCTGGTTGATCGGCGTGGGGGCACCGTAGTAATCCACCTTGATACCGTCGAAGATCGCGAGCGAGGCGCGTCCGGTGCGAACCTTGGACAGCTCGCCACTGAATTTTTGAACCGCTTGGGCCATTCTAGATTTCGCATCTTTATACTGCTGGTCTAACATTGATCCTCCACTAGGGTCCCAATTTCTTCACCGAGCACGGCTTTGATGATGTTGCCGGGCTCGGTGAGGTTGAATACCAGAATCGGCATTTTGTTGTCCATGCACAGCGAAATCGCCGTGGCATCCATGACTTTCAACTGTTTCTCGAGCACGTTCATGTGAGTGGTGTGCCTGATTTGGCGAGCGGTCGAGTCCGTTACCGGGTCGGCGGTGTAGATCCCGTCCACCTTGGTGGCCTTCATGATGATGTCGGCCCCGATTTCCACCGAACGAAGTGCGGCGGCGGTATCGGTCGTGAAAAAGGGATTTCCGGTACCTGCACCGAAAATCACGATGCGACCCGACTTCAAGTGATGCATCGCCCGGGGGCGGGTATAGGTCTCGGCCACCTGGCGCATGTCGAACGCCGACATGACGCGCGCCGGCAGTTCCTGCTTCTCGAGCGCGTCCTGCAGCGAGAGGCTGTTCATGACCGTCGCCAACATGCCCATGTAGTCGGCAGTGGCGCGGACCATGCCGGCGGCCGCGACGGAGACGCCGCGAAAAATATTTCCGCCGCCAACCACAACCGCGACCTGAACACCCATTTCGTGAACTTGTTTGATCTGAACAGCGATACCGCGAACCGTATCCGGATCGACCCCGTAATCGCGGGGCCCCATCAAAGCTTCTCCGGAGAGCTTCAAGAGAATACGGTTGTACTTCGGCTTGGGGTCGTCCACGGAATATTCCTCCTCTGATAAGCTTTCACATTCTAACCCAAAACCCACCGTTCCAAAGGTGGAATTCCGCGGGCGAAAGCGCTGCGCGACAAGGCCGCGCTCGCGAGCTATCGCCCTGGCGAAAGGACGGGTTCGAAGCCGTCGAACAGACGTATGGAGGGCACCGCGGCGGGGTCCGCAACGACCGTGCGGCCCCTCACCGAAATCACACGTTGAACTTGAAGTGCATGATATCACCGTCTTTGACGACGTACTCCTTGCCTTCCTGCCGCATCAGTCCCTGGTTGCGGATTTCGGCCTCCGACTCGTGGGTTTCCAGCTCGTCGAGCGTGAAGACCTCGGCGCGAATGAAGCCGCGCTCAAAATCGGAGTGAATGACGCCGGCGGCTTCGGGCGCCTTGGCACCGACCCGCACCGTCCAGGCGCGAATTTCCTTTTTGCCGGCGGTGAAATAACTATGGAGCCCCAACAGCCGGTAGGTCTCCCGCGTCAACGCATCCAGGCCCGGCTCCTCCATGCCCAAATCGTGCAGGAACTCGCGCGCTTCCTCGGCGTCCATGTCGGCCAGTTCCGACTCGATCTTGCCGGAGATCAGGACCACCCCGGCCTGGGCCTCGCTCGCATGGGCGCGCAGCTTCGCCACCTGCTCGTTTTCGCCACCCAGATCGTCCTCGTGGACGTTGGCGATGTAGAGAATTTCTTTCATCGACAGCAGGAACAGCGGCATCAGTGCTTCCCGTTCGCGCTCGGTGAAATCGGCGTGGGCCAACCACTGGCTTTCGTTCAACATGCCCATGGCCTTGTTCATGGCCGCCATCTGCGTTTTGGACTCGGCATCGGTCATCTTTCCGATGCGTTTCATGCGCTTTTCGAGGGTATCCATGTCGGCCAGCATCAGCTCGGTCTCGATCGTTTCCACATCGCGCATGGCATCGACGCCGCCGTCCACGTGCACCACGTCCTCGTCCTGAAAACAACGAACGACGTGCAGGATCGCATCCACCTGACGGATGTTGGCGAGAAACTGGTTGCCGAGACCCTCGCCCTTGCTGGCGCCCCGCACCAGTCCCGCGATGTCGACGATTTCCAGCGCGGCCGGAATGACCTTTTCGGTCGGAATGAAACGCTGAATGCGTCCGAGTCGTGGGTCCGGTACCGGCACCACGCCCACGTTGGGATCGATGGTGCAGAAAGGGTAGTTGGCGCTCTGCGCCTTACCGGATGTCAACGCATTGAAAATGGTTGATTTGCCTACATTGGGCAGTCCCACGATGCCCGCGGATAGTCCCATGGTTCGCCTCCAAAACTAATGGTCCGCTGACGGGCGTGGGCACCAGGGGCGTCCTCACGAGGGATCCGCGCGGCGCGGGCATTGTAGCACGACCGGCAAACAAAAAAACCGCGAGTTGGCGGCGGGTGAAATCAGAACCCGCTGTTGGCCAAACTCATGATCACCTGGAACTTCTCGTTGGTGGTGCGCAGTCGCTCGGTCAGCGTTCGGCAGAAGGCCCAAAGGAATTTGTAGGCGATGTTCTGGTTCTTGTTGAACAGCTTGACGAGATCCGACACGCTGATCGCGAACAGGGAGGTCGGCTGGTGGGCGATCGCGTAGGCCGAACGCGACTGGTTGTCGAACAGGGTCATTTCCCCGAAAAAGGAGCGTCGCTCCAACACCGCCAACGCCTCCTCGGCGCCGCCGTGCATCTTGGAGATCCGCACCGCACCCGAGACCACCAGGTAAAGGGTGTCGCCGGGATCGCCCTCCTTGAAAATCACCGTGTCGGTCGCGTAATTCTTGACCCTGCCGATCAACACGACCTCGAGGAGTTCGTCCTCGGTCAAGTCGCTGAACAAAATGGTCTGTTTGAGGAACTCTTGACTCAGCAAAGCGGAAAATCCTGTAGCGGGAGGGAACGGCAGGACGGCACTCTGGGGCCGACATCATTTTGGGGTCAAAGGTTGTCGTGAATGGTCTTGAGTTGACGACCCACGTCTTGGTTGACGCGCTCGATTTTGGCCAGATTTTCGTTTTTCGAATCGTTGATCAGGCTCTCGACCTTCTTCTCGAAATTCACCAGGTGTTTGGTCAACTCGGTGATGCGTTCCTGCAATTCGTGCATCTCCGCCATTTGGCGGCCCCGCCCGGGATCGGGCTGCTTGAGGATGAAGATCACAACGGCAATCAGAATGGCGTTGAGAATCCCCATGATGAGACCTAAAAACACGAATGTCTGCATAAACGAAGGCCTTTATCCGGGATTGGCGGATAGGTGACGCGTCGCGGTAGGGACGCTCGTCGGCAATGGGCGCCAGAGAAGAGAATGTCGCCTGGCGAATCGGGATGGTCGCGAGTCTCGCGTGATTCCCAACCTGTGAAACAACGAGACTCCGCAAACGACAAGGACAGGGTTTCAGGAATTGATGAGCAACTCGATCTTCTCTTTCAGGGTTTCCGGCGTAAACGGCTTGACGACGTAATTGTTTACACCGGCTTGCAGTGCTTCGACGATATCCTCTTTGGCCGCGTTGGTGGTGACCATCAGGATGGGAACTTCTTTATAGGGACCGGACCGCACGCGCTTCACAAATTCCAAGCCGTCCATCTCGGGCATGTTCCAGTCGGTGATAATGACGTCGACGCCACCTTCATCCAACTTTTGCAACCCGGTCTTCCCGTTGTCGGCCTGGACCACGTCCTTATAACCGATGCGGGAGAGCGTGTTGATAATGATGCGACGCATGGTGGTTGAATCATCAATCGTCAGGATTTTCAAAATCAACCTCCTAAGGTTAGCTCAAGGATAAATGGTAACTTATTGAAGACGCTTTATCCTATCGGTCAAATCGCGAGAAGATCAATACCGGACGCTTCTTTTTGCGCAGAATTCCCGGTTCCCCCTAGGCGATTGGCATGTGAACAGGTTAAAGCAGGCCCATTCTAACCGAATTCATTTGGGGAACGGAAGCAAAACTTGGACGGGGGTATCCGATTCGAATTCAGCGGAGGGCGGCAACCTGATCAGGGTTTCCCAGTGCGAGAAACGGATGACATCGCCGGAACCGGAGGTGGGCAATGGCGTGACGCACAGGCCGGTCGGCGTGGGTGTAAAGGAGCCACCGGCGAAAAAGGGAAAGCGGGCGCGGTTGGCACATGCGGTGGCGAGGGGCATCGTCGTCCAGAGGGGTTCTCGAAAGGAACCGGTGGCGAGCGCGCGCACCAGCGGCGTCACGTACAACAGGGTGCCCACCATGGCGGACACGGGATTGCCCGGCAACCCGAACAGAAAGGTGCCCTCCGGATGGCGCCCGAACCAGACGGGCTTGCCCGGTTTCATGCGCACCTTGTGGAACTGGGGCACGAAACCGGCGCGCTCGGCGGCCTCGGGCACGAAATCGAAACGTCCCATGGAGACGCCGCCGGTCAGGACCAACACATCGAGATCGGTATTGACTTCGAGGCAGGCCCGAGTCTGGGCCAGGTCGTCGGGAAACACCCCCAGTTGGACGATCTCGACGCTGGGCGCTTCCAGTAGCCCGGCCAGCGCCAAGGCGTTCGTGTTGTAGATCTGGCCGGGCGCGAGGGGACGATGGTAGGGCACCACTTCGTCCCCGGTCGTGGCGATCCCGATGCGGATCTTGCGCCGCACCCGCACCCGCCGAACCCCCTGCGACAGGAGACCGCCCAGCTCGCCGGCCCGCACGAGCGTGCCCTCCGGGTACAGCGGCTCCCCGGCACGCGCGTTTTCGCCCTGGCGCCGGATGTGACGGCCACCGTGAATCTCGCCCTCCAGCACCGCGATCTCGTATGGGTTTCCGGCTTCGTCGGTTTCGGTTTCGAAGCGCACCTGCTCGACCATCTCCACCGTATCGGTCGAGCTGGGCACCGGGGCGCCGGTCATGATGCGCACGCATTCGCCCGGGCCCGGCATCAATTGGTCCGGCGGATCACCGGCGGCCACGGTGCCGACCACGCGCAATCGGCCGCCCGAGGCGCCGAGGAACGCGATACCGTCCATCGCGGACTGGTCGAATCCGGGATGATCCAGGCGACAATCGACCGGTGCGCCCAAGACTCTGCCTAGGGCCGCTTCCAGCGCCATGTCTTCGCTGCCGACGAGCGCGCCTGAATGCTCGAAGGCTTGACCGATCAACCGCAACGCTTCTTCCACTTCGATCATGTACCGCTCCTGTCCCGAAGACTCCATGGCGACCTCCTCAGTGGACCCTGATTCCCGTCCTGTCATTATGAACTCCAGGTTTTAGCAGAGCCTCGAAGCCTTCCGCAAGCCCGATGCGCCGTTCGTCGCGCGACAGGCACCCTCCGGCATGACGAGGAAAGGGTGTCGGGCACCCCCAGGCTCTCCGTTTTCCAAACGAAAGTGGGTCGAAGCCGCGATCGGTCCGGGCGGACCTCTGCAGTTCCACCCGCGAAAAACAGCGCTTCCCAGAAAAAGCAACCGTATAACACAAGCCAAAATGCAGCGCAAAGCCACCCCGTCACGAGCACGGAAGATAGTATCAGGGTCGACCACATACAGCGATGACGCCACACTGGGACCGGCTCGCGCGACGGGTTCCAGCCGCCCGAAATCGGCCGTGCGTGATCCAGGTCATCCGGGTCGGGGATCGGGTGAACACGGCCGTCACGGTCGGGTCCCGACCGAACGGCGGGGCGGCACCGAGCCCGGTTTTTCGAGGGTTTGCCACAACCCCAATCGCGAGTTTGGGTTGCGAAGGAGTTCGTGGTAAAGTTGATTGTTTAATCATGTGCTCTGATTACAGAATCAAGCTTACTCAATTGTGCTATGTTTTGGCCATGAAACAATCAAGGAGCCTGTATGATTATCACCTGTCCTTCATGTGGTGCGCGCTACAAAGTCAAAGACGAGTTGATCACCGAAAAAGGCAAAAAGGTCAAATGCAAGAAGTGCACATCCATCTTCAAAGCATTTCCCGGTGATAAATCCGTCTTGGTCTCGTCCCCAAAGACGCCTGTCGCCAAACCACAAGCCGCGCCTTCGACCGCCGCCCCGGCCAGCGCCGGTGCCGGTATCAAGGTCAAGGTCGGCGGACAACAACCCGCTACTCAACCCGCGGCCCCGCCCCCTACGGAGACGGACGCGCCGGCGACCGTGAGCGCACAAGCCACGGTTCGGGTCGATCGCAGCATGTTGCAGGATTACCTCAAGCAGGCCCAGAACCAATCACTGTCCGACAAGGACGCCGCGACACCGGCCCCCTCGATCAGCGCCTTCGCCCAGGAAGAAGACGATTTCACGCCGCCCGAGCCGCCGAAAGACGAGTCGGCCACCGTCCAGATCGATCCCAACCAGATCGCCCCGTCACACGGCCTCGACGCCGGCTCAACCGTCGCGGTCGATCGCGACAAGCTCAACAGCCTGCTGCAACAGTCGGACCTGGACACCGGTCGCGATACGGGCATTGACGCCGGCTCCACCGTCGCCGTCGACCGCTCCCAACTGGACCACATGCTTCAGAAGAACGAACCGCCCGCCGCACCGGAACCTCCGGCGGAGAACCAGGACGCCGGGGCCACCCTGGCCGTCGACCGTTCGCAACTGGATGCCTTCCTCAAGGAAAAAGGTCCGGAAGACCTGGTGCAACCACCCACCGACGATGCCGGTTCGACGGTCGCCGTCGACCGCTCGCAGTTGGACGCCTTCCTCAGCGAAAGCGGTTCGGATCCCGACTTCGGCGAAGTGGGTTTCGACGAGAGTGAAGACGAGGAACCCTTCGGCGCGCCGGCCCAAGACAACGGCGATGCCGGTGCCACCGTCGCCGTCGATCGTTCGCAACTGGACCAATTCCTGAAAAAAGCCGCGGCCGAAGAAGCGGACACGCCGGCCCCGCCGTCGTTCGACGATTTCAAGGAAGAAGAAGACCCGCTGGGCGATTCGTTCGGCGGCTTCGGCGACGTAAAAAACCCGGTACAGCCGTCACCCGCGGACACGCTCCTGCCCAGCGACGACTCCCAGGATCGGCACGAGGACGGGGAAATCCCCGAGGACGATACCGCGACCCTGGCGATGGAACCCACCAAACGACCTCACGAACAGACCCAGGACCCCCTCGATCAAGCGGTCAATTTCTCGCTCGACGAAGAGAACGAAGGCGAAGAGGCCTGGAAGCAGCCGACACCGAGCCCCGATTTCCCCACCGACGAAGAACTCGGCATTCAGGAAGACGACCCGTTCAAGACGGTGCACGCCGACGAACCGCCCAACTTCAAGGATGTGGACGCCTCGGATTTCGGTTTGGATCAGCCGGAACCGGAACTGTCACCCACCGAGCGGGCCGCTCATCTGGACGAAGCCCCGCCACCGCCGCCGGCCGATCAGCCCAGCATTCCGCTGGACGACGCGGGTGCCGGCGCCTCCCAGGGCCCGACCTTCCAAGCCTGGATCGACGACCAAGTCTATCCGGACCTGACGCTGGAATCGCTGGAGCGCTGGGTCATCGAAGACCGCCTCCTGGAAACCGACCTCCTGGCCCCCAACGGCTCCGAAGACTACACCCGTGCGGACGAAGTGCCCGAGGTGGCCGCCTTCTTCCAGAAGCACGGCAAATCCGGCACGCCGCCAGAACCCGCGCCCCCTGAGAAGAAAGGCTTCTTTGGGTGGCTCAAGTCACTGTTCAAAAAGTAGTCCTTTGCCCACCTCGTTCACCCGCTTATGCTGAAGCTCGGCGGGTGAACGGTCACGGTCCTCACGACCGAAGCCGTCGGAAACGACACTCCTCTCAGGCAGGTAAACCATGTCGGTTGGAATGGACTTGATCCTCAAAATCGAGCGGGATTTCATGGTGCTCCGCAAGGAGTACACCCTCTTTTTCAACGACGTCAACAAAATCGAACCCTACGAGCTACGCGATTCGCTGTCCGCCGACATCAAACGCCTGCGCAACATGAGCAACCTGCGCACGGAAGAACAGTTCCGCGCCACCAACTTAATCGCCAAGTGCCAGTCCCACCTGCAGTTGTGGGCACGCCAGACGGACCGCAAATTCAACGGGGACCCGTTGCTGGCCGCACGCAAGAAGCGCCTGCTCAGCCAGGACAAGCTCGCCAAAAAAGAAAAACAGGCCACCAAGAAGAAATCGAACGTCAAGAAGGTGGTCCTCGACGATCCCAACAATCAACGCGAGCGCGTGGTGGAGCTCTACGACGAGTACATGCGCCTCAACCTGATGCTGGGCTCGCGCAAAATGGCGAACTTCGCCAAGTTCCAATCGTTCATCAGCAACCAGACCACCAAGATCAAGCAAACGAAGCGCGTCGAGAAGGTGGCCTACGAGGTGCTGGTTCAGGACGACAAGGTCGTCATCCGCTCGCGTTCGTCCAAATAACGGCGTCAGTCCGCGAACACCTCGACCAAATAATCCAATCCAGCGGCCGTCAAAGCCCCGTGCCAGCTCAACAGCTCACCGTCGACCAGGCGAAAGCGTTCGCGCGTCATTCCCGTGGCCTGGGCCAGCTCGTCGATGTGCTTGGCCTTGAACGGGAAAGGTTCGGAACTCAACAGGACGAGATCCGGATCGACCGAAGCCAACTCTTCGGCACTGACGGCCGGGTAGATGGTCGGGTGGTCGCCAAACACATTCCTGGCCCCGGCCTCCGCGATCAGGCTACTGATATAGGTGCTGCCGTTGATGGTCATCCAGGGTTTTCGCCAGATCAGGTAGGCGAACGAGCGCTCGCCGGCTCCGGTTCGGGCGACCCGCAATCGCGTCCGGGCCCGTTTCATCTCCTCGATCAGTGCCGCCGCGGCGGCGGCCCGGCCCAGCCGGTGACCCAGGTCGGCGACAAACGCCATGGAGGCGTCGACGGAGCAGGGATGCGAGATATGGCAGTCCAGTCCGGCCTCGGTCAAGGCCTCCCAATCCTCGCGCCGATTCTCCTCGCGGTTCATCAATATCAAGTCCGGTTTCAGCTCGCGAATGCGATCGAGCTTGGGATCCTTGGTCCCACCCACCTTTTCCAACGAGGCGACTTCCGCGGCGGGATGAATGCAGAATTTGGTCACGGCCAACAGCCGATCGCCGGCACCGAGATCGAAAACCAGCTTGGTGATACTGGGGCAAAGGGAAACGAGCTTCAAGACATCCTCCAAAGGGTCACCGACAGGCAGACCGGAATCGGGTGAAAACCAGGCCTCTCACCCGAACGCCGACGATCTCATCCCTGCCCGGAAGCAGCGCGCGGTTTCGAGAATCGAACCACCGCGCCCACCACTTCACTTCTCGGCGGCACCCGGATCGGCGGGTGTCTCGCTCCCGGGGGCGGGTTCGGTCCCGGGGGTGGGTTCGGTCCCGGCGGCAGGCTCGGTCCCATAAGTCTTGCGAATATATGCCAGTACCGCCCGAATCTCGTTTGGATCGAGAATCGGTTTGAAGGCCGGCATACGACCGGTCGGGCCCGATTTGCCGTTCCAAACCGAGTCGTACAGGACTTCGTCGGATTGCCGGAGTGGACCGCCCGGCTGGGTGAGATCGGCGGCGAGCACGCCACCGCGCACAACGCCCGTCCCATCGCGTTGGTGACAACTGAGACAGTAACGGATGTAGATCTTTCTGCCCTCCACCATCGGGTCGAGGGGTTTCGCCTCCGTTTTCTCGGCCGAAGAAAAACAACCCATTAATAATGGTAACAGGCACATCGTCACCGCGAATCGAAACGATCGTTCGAGCTTCGTAAGTACCGCCTTGCCCACGTGGCCTCCCGCGCGTCGGCTGACGCCGACGGAATCATCGGCTCGGGATCCTGCCGATCGACGCCCCTACCCTAACCCATCGTTCGGGAATCCGCCAACCCTCATTCGCCGGCGACGGGTCCGTCGGTCGCCAGGCCGCGAGAGACGCGGTAGCGGAACCCGACCATGGCCACGGCGGCCAGAAGCCCTCCCAGCGCAAATGCCCAAGATCGGCCCAGGTAGTGCCAAACCACACCGAACCACAAACTGGCGGGAAGCGCCGTCATGCCCACGACGAAGTGATAGTACCCAAAGGCCGTACCCCGCGATTCGGCACCGGCGAAATCGGCCACCAGGGCCTTTTCCACCGGTTCGGTCAGTCCGAAGACCACGCCGTAGGCCACGAACAGCACGACCGACAACCAGAGGTCGCCGCTCCACCCGAACCCCAGGTAGATGATCGCGTATAAAAACCACCCCAGCATCACGAACCGCGCACGACCGAAGCGATCGGACCAGCCGCCGGCCAGCCAGGTCACCAGCATCTTCAATCCGTTGTGGGCGGCCCACAGAAGGGCGATCCAATGGGCGGGCACACCGGCATCGGACAGGGCCAACAGGAGAAAGGCATCGCTGGCATTGCCCAAGGAGAAGATCGCCAGCACGATCAGGAACCAGTGGAAGCGGCGATCGAAGCGCGACCATTCGCGGCGAAGCTCCGGCGGTCGTTTTCCGCCGACGCGGCCGCCCTGGTCCTTGACACCGAACGCGATCAGGAACATCACCGCGATGCCGGGCAACAGCGCGAACAGGAACACCTGGCGCAGCGACCACTCGGCACCGTAGAGCAGGGCGGCGGCACAAAGGGGGCCCGCGACCGCACCGGCGTGGTCCATGGCACGATGCACCCCGTAGGCCGCACCCCGGCGCTCCGGCGGAGTGACATCGGCGATCAACGCATCGCGCGGCGAGGAGCGAAATCCCTTGCCGATGCGATCGGCGAAACGAAGAAAGAGCACCACCGTCCAGGAACCCGCCAACCCGATCAAGGGCCGCACGGCACCGGCGAGGCCGTACCCGAAAAAAATGAATGGCTTGCGCTTGCCGGTGCGATCGGTCAGATAGCCGGAATACAGTTTCAACAGGGCCGCCGTCGATTCGGCCACGCCCTCCACGACCCCCAAGGCGACCGCACCCGTGCCCAGGACCGTGGTGAGGAACAGCGGCAGCAAGGGGTAGATCATTTCACTGGATAGATCGGTAAAAAAACTGACCAGTCCCAGAGCGATCACGGTTCCCGGCAGCCCGCGCCAGGACGCCGATCCTTTCACGGCGGTACCTCTCGATGATTCGTCGTTGGGAGACGCCACATCTTACCGCGCGAAGGGGTCCCACGTGAAACCGGAAGTGGGTGAGGCGAACGAAGGATGGCGGTTCGGGCTGTCGATCGAACCCGCCATTTGCACGAGGCTCAGACTTTACGGAGAGGCTCCGTCGATGTAGGATGAGCCATTATTTCGCACTTCACATCACGAGGAACCACCCATGTCATATCAATACATCTACACGATGAAAGCCCTGGGCAAGCTTTACCCGCCAAACTCCCAAGTTCTGAAAAATATCTGGCTGAGTTTCTTTCCGGGCGCCAAGATCGGGGTGCTCGGCCTCAACGGCTCCGGTAAATCGACCCTGCTGAAAATCATGGCCGGCATCGACGGCGAATTCCAGGGCGAGGCCTGGCCCGCGGAAGGCATCAAAATCGGCTACCTGCCTCAAGAACCGGAACTCGACCCCAACAAGACGATTCAAGAGAACGTGGAAGAAGGCGTCGCCGAGATCATGGACCTTCTGACCCGCTACGACGAAATCAACATGAAGTTCGGCGAAGAGATGAGCCCCGAGGAGATGGACGAACTCTTGGCCGAACAGGGCCGCCTCCAGGACAAAATCGATTCCACCGACGCCTGGGACATTCAATCCAAACTGGATATGGCCATGGATGCCTTGCGTTGCCCGCCCGGCGACTGGCCGGTCACCAACCTCTCCGGTGGTGAGAAACGTCGTGTCGCCCTGTGCCGCCTGTTGTTGCAATCACCCGACCTGCTGTTGCTGGACGAGCCCACCAACCATCTCGACGCCGAGACGGTCGGCTGGTTGGAGCGCTATCTCCACGATTATCCCGGCACGATCGTGGCCATCACCCACGATCGCTATTTCCTGGACAACGTCGCCGGTTGGATCCTCGAGCTGGATCGCGGCGAGGGCATCCCCTTCGAGGGCAATTACTCTTCCTGGTTGGAACAGAAGCAGAAACGCCTGATGCAGGAGGCCAAACAAGAGGAAAGCCGGCGCAAGGTCCTGGAACAGGAACTCGAATGGATCCGCATGTCGCCCAAGGCCCGGCAGAAAAAGAGCAAGGCTCGCATCAGCGCATACGAGGAGATGGCAGCCCAGTCCGGCAAGGAGCAACAGAAAATCGGCTCAATCTACATTCCTTCCGGGCCCCGTCTGGGCGATGTGGTGCTGGAAGCGGACAACATCACCAAGAGCTTCGGCGAGAAGCTGCTGTTCGAAAACCTGAGCTTCAAGCTGCCCCCGGGCGGCATCGTGGGCGTCATCGGCCCCAACGGCGCCGGTAAGACCACCCTGTTCCGCATGATCACGGGCCACGAGACTCCGGATGCAGGCACTTTCAAGATCGGCTCTACCGTCAAAACCGCCTACGTGGACCAAAACCGCGCCGGATTGGACGGAGACAGCAGCGTGTGGCAGGCCATCTCGGGCGGCAACGACCTGATCGAGCTGGGCAACCGTTCCATGAATTCGCGAGCCTACGTGGGCAGCTTCAACATTCGCGGCGGGGACCAACAGAAAAAAGTAGGCAGCCTGTCGGGCGGTGAGCGCAACCGAGTGAACCTGGCCATGACCGTCAAGGAATGCGGCAACCTGTTGCTGCTGGACGAGCCCACCAACGACCTCGACGTGGAAACGCTGCGCGCCTTGGAAGAGGCACTGCTGCAATTCGCCGGCTGCGCCGTGGTGATCAGCCACGATCGCTGGTTCCTGGACCGCATCGCGACCCACATCCTGGCCTTCGAGGGCAACAGTGAGGTGGTCTGGTTCGAGGGCAACTACCAGGATTACGAGAAGGATCGACGTCGCCGACTGGGCCCGGAGGCGGATCAGCCCCACCGCATCAAGTACCGCAAGTTCACGAGGTGAGAAAAAGGCGACCCCCGGGTCGCCTTTTTTATGCGCCCTTCGAAGCGATCCAACACAGGAGTTCCCGCATGCCGAGAGAGACGTCGTCGCTGTAGGATAGTCTGTTGTGTGTCAACCCTAAAATTGGGGGAGGAATGCGGAAATCTTGTCAGGTTTTGCACATCTTTTCCGCAGACGCACACTTTTGAAAATCCTCCTGGTACGGAACTCCTGTTTTTAGAATTGCCCGCATGAGCACCAACAATTTGCGCATGACCGCCACGACAGCGGCCTTTTTCGACTTTCCTTTGCGTATCAACCGCTCGTAGAATGTTTTCATTTGTTCGTTAAAACGGCAGGCTGTCAGCGCAGGCATGTAAAGCCCCGCTCGCAGTACCGCTGAGCCTTTGCGACTTATAATCGTCGTTTTTTTCACCGAGGTCCCCGATTCGAACTTTGACGGGTTTAACCCTGCAAATGCACCGACTTGGCGGCTTCGCGCAAATCTTCGGAGATCTCCCATTTCAGCGATGACCATTACAGCAGTGAGGAAACCGATCCCTTTTATCGTGCATAACAAGTCCACATCCTTCTTGAGTTTTGGGGTCCGGTTGAGAAGCTTTTTGATTTCCTTCTCGACCCGATCGATATGGTCTTGTAGCTCCTTGAGATGTTTTTTTCGAATCTTCTGAACCGCTTCGATTTGCAGCGGCTGACCTGCCCGATTCCCCTCGGCTACCTGGAGTTCGACATACTCCTGCCTGCATCGCCACAAGTCCTTGAGAATCTGATAGGTCCGACTCGGAATCGTTTGAATTTTAGGTTTGCGTTCTTGACCGAAAAGGGCAAGCAATCGAGCATCCACCCGATCGGTTTTATTTCGAAGACCTCGGCTTTTTGCGTAAGCGGCCGTGAGCGAGGGGGTGATCATACAGATGGATGGCCCCTTGTTCATCGACAGCCACAAACGTAATTCCTCGGCGTATCTTCCACAGTCCTCCATCACGACCCAGACATGCTCTTTGAAAGGTTCGGGAAACCCAAGAGCCTCATCAAGCCAGGTCAAGGCATCTTCTGCCCCTGTGAGAGTCCTTGGGAATTTACGAGCGGGAATGCGGTGAAATGGGATGTCTTTCTCGAATGGGACGCCTTTCTCGGTGGAAACATAAGCGATATCGAAGGTGTTTTTGCTAACGTCAATGCCGGTCCAGGCGGTTAGGGTCTTGGTCATGAAGAGCCTCCACAATGCCGAAGAGGTGAAGGACGGTACACACCGCAAAAGCCAAACCTGCAAAAACACGGACTTGAAGAATCCCAGATAGTCTGCGGTTTTCAACGGTGTGGAAAGGGTGAGATGAGCAAAATCCTACAGACGAGCTACCCACCAGGGCGCTCAGGTTGGTCGAAGGCTTCATCTCACCCGGCGACTCTGGTCGGCCGGCCGGAGTCGCCTAACCGTCTACCTAAAAAGTTTTCCACAAGATTCACAGTTTCCACAAAAAGAAAAAAAGAAGCAAAAAAAGAAAAAGGCTACGGCTGTGACGAACTGAATATTAACCATAGAGCTTGAACTCTATGGTACAGGTTGGCCCGCTGGGCCGACTTTTCGAAGTTACCCAAGCGCGATACCAGCGAATATTTGAATGGCGAAACACAAATGCTCACTTTGCAGACCTTTGCCGGAGGGAGCACCGTTGTAGTGCCCGCATTTCCAGAGAGGTGTCGTGCCTGTAGGTGGAGCAGCTTGCTCCACCAATCGAAGCAACCCAAGCAACCTCAATCAATTACACCAAAGAGCGAAGCGGGAAATCTCCCTCACCGTACCTCACCGAAGTCGCAAAGTCCACAGCCCCTCATGGTGAGAGGGACGTAAGGCCTGTAGGTCGAGCAGCCTGAGGCTGTGTGAAAACTCATAACATGTATATTTATCAGTATTTTACGTTTATTTTTGCGCAATTTTGTGCTATAAGTCTTTTAAAACAAGTGAGGTATCCGTGTTTTATGAGATACATTTCAGGCACTCCTCGTGATCAAACCCAGATGTTTCCTCCCCTCATGGACGACTTTGTTGCTGAGGAGAATCCGGTTCGGTTTATTGATGCTTTTGTCGACTCGCTCGACATGGAAGAACTTAAATTCGTACGTTCCGAACCTAAAAAAACCGGGCGCCCTGGCTACGATCCCAAGGACCTGATCAAGCTCTATATCTACGGATATCTCAACAAGATACGTTCCAGTCGAGGCCTCGAAAAGGAAACCCATCGGAACGTAGAGCTGATGTGGCTGATGCGTGGTCTGAAACCCGACTTCAAAACGATTGCCGATTTTCGCAAGAACAACAAAAAGGGGATCGCTGGGGTATTTCGCCAGTTCACCCTACTCTGCAAAAAGAACCAATTGTTCGGCTGTGAATTGCTCGGTATTGACGGCAGCAAGTTCAAAGCAGTCAACAGCCAGGCACGGAACTTCAATGCCTCGCGTTTGGCGAAGGTGATAAGCCAGATCGAAGAACGCATCGAAGACTACCTGGAAAAGCTGACCAAGCAGGACGAGAAAGAGGCAAAGGTTCAAAAGGCGACCAAGAAAGAGCTGAGAGAAAAAATCCGCAAGTTGACGGAGCAAAAGGAGGAATTGAAGGAGGCCGAAACTCGGTTGAAGGAGAGCCAAGATAGTCAGGTATCTCTTACAGATGAGGACGCCCGTGCAATGAGGGGAAGGCATGGGAAGACAGTGGGTTACAACGTGCAAATCGGAGTGGATCACAAGCACAAGCTGGTGGCGGCGGTGGATGTCAACCAAGCGCGAAACGATAAAGACCAGTTGAGTGGGATCAGCCTAAAATCAAAGGAAAATCTGGGGATCGAAAAGTGCGAGGTTGTAGCGGACAAAGGATATTACAGCCATCAGGAAATGGCGAAGTGTTTGGATGAAGGGATTACACCGAGGGTGCCTCCCTGTAGAACCCGGCAGCAGACATCGGGTCGATTCACGAAAGAGGCATTCGTTTACGACAGGGACGCGAACACCTACACGTGCCCGAACGGAGAGGTGTTGGAGCCCTTGAAAAAGAAGAGCTCAGAACAAGCGAAAACCATCTATAAAACGAAGGCTTGCAAAGGATGCCCGCTCAGAGATCAATGCACCACCGCAAAAAGCGGTCGACAGATCGAGAGAAGCGCATATGAAGATCAAATCGAGGAGTTAGAGCGGGAGAGCAAGAAAAAGGGCTTCCTGCAAAAGGCCCGAAAAGGGCTGGTGGAACATCCGTTTGGGGTGCTAAAGGCGAGCTTCCAGTATGGGAGTTTCTTAACGAAAGGAATGGAGAACGTGAGGACAGAAATGAACTTGGCGGCCCTGGCCTACAACATGAAGAGGTTCTTCAACATCATGGGACAAGAAAGACTGATGGAAGCTCTGTAAGAATAATACCGCGACTGAGTTGTAAGTTGTTTTAACCAAGCTAATTAAAAGATCAGGTGCTACCTCACCAGAAAAAGGAGACAGAAACCATCACCCCAAAGCCAACAAGATAAGGATTAAGTTGCGGAACGGCCGGAACGGCCGGTGAAGAAAAAGAACCGGTGCAGGCCGAAACGAGGGAATTCAGGGTTTTCACACAGCCTCAGCCTGCCTTACCGACCCTGCTCAACCCGCCGAAGTGATTGGCCTGCGATGTGGCAATACAATGGAGGGCGCCGGAATCTCGGCATGTACCGACTCGGGAGAAGGAGTCGCTCCGCTCTTTGGCCTCATACCACGTCGAAGCGGGCGTCGCTTCGATTGGTGGAGCAAGCTGCTCCACCTACAGGCCTGGACTCTCTCTCGGTAAGCGGGAAGAGCGAGGATGGGTACTTCGACTGAGGATCTTTCGCGAAAGAATCGGCTTCGCTCTTAGGCTTCCTGAAAAACCGTAGGTTGGGTGACTTCGACAAGTCCATCGGGCCGATGGACCTACCTGGCACGACGACCCTCTGAGCATGCGACCACTGCGCGATTGGATCACTTCGAAAAGTGGGCCCAGCGGGCATACCGCCCGTGACCAACCTACCGCCATGACGTTTGCGGGAACTCCGTTGGAGAGGCGCTTCGGCGCCGACGAGGGACGCACCCCGGCCCGCGGCAAAGCCCCTCGAAGTCGATCACACCGGAAAATCCAGATCGGGCGTCAGGGTGCCGAACCCGGCTCGACTGGTTTCCTTGAAGTCGGGGTGCATGCGCTTGCCGTTCTCGTACATCTTCTCGATCACGAGATCCAAACTGATGCGGTGATCCTTGAGCGTGATCGCGTGCTGGGCGGCCGCGAGCGCTTTTTGGGCGAAAATGCCGTTGCGCTCGATGCAGGGGATCTGGACGTAGCCCTTCATCGGCGTGCATTCCAAACCCAAGGAATGCTCCATCGCCACCTCGGCGGCGTACTCCACCTCGCGCGACGTTCCGCTGAAGAGCTGGCACACCGCGCCGGCGGCCATCGAGCAAGCCGCCCCCACTTCGCCCTGACAGCCCACTTCGGAACCCGAGATCGAGGCGTTGGCCTGGATCAGGCCCCCGATCCCCGCCGCCGTGAACAGGGCCTCGACAATTTGGTCCTCGCTGAAATCGTCGAGAAACATGGCGGCATACATCACGCCCGGAACGACCCCGGCTCCGCCGTTGGTCGGCGCGGTCACGACCCGGCCCGAAGCCGCGTTCTCCTCCGAGACCGCATAGGCGAAGGCCGTCGCGTAACGGCAGATGTCGTTGCTGGCAAAAATGCCGCGGCGCTTGGGCTTCTTTGCCGCGTCAAAGAGCTGGGGCGCGCGCCGCTTGACCCGCAGGATCCCCGGCAACACGGGCTCCTTGGGTTCCAGCCCGCGCTCCACACATTCCTTCATCACGTGCCAGATGTTGCGCATCCGTTCGAAGGTTTCGTCGAGCGTGGTGCGGTCGATCGCCGCCGTGTTGCGCTTGACGATCTCCGAGAGGGGCACGCCTTCCTGATGGGCGAACTGCAGCCATTCGGAGGCCAGCTTGTAGGGAAAAGGTTCTTGGTGGGCTTCGTCGCCCTCTTCCTCGTCGGCTTCCTCGCGTACCATGCCGCCGCCGATCGAGTAGTAGTTGCGGGAAAAAAGCTCGCGGCCCTCGCCGTCGTAGATCGCGATGGTCAAACCGTTCTCGTGGCCCGGTAGGCGTTTGTAGGGTGACCAGATCAAATCCTTGGCAGAATCGAACGGTACCTCTTTGACACCCATGTCGAGTGTCTTGGTCTTGCGAACATGTTCCAGTGCGCCGTTGATCCGTTCCAGGTCGTCCGTTACCGGATCGTACCCCATCAAGCCGGCCACGATCGCGTTGTCCGTCAAGTGTCCCTTGCCCGTGCGAGCCAGACTCCAACACAAGGTCACGCGCACCCGTGCCAGATGGTGTAACTCCTCCCGGCGCGCCAGCAAGCGGCGGAACAGGTTGCCGATGAGAATGGGCCCGTGGGTGTGCGATGAGCTGGGACCGACGGACCGCTTGAACGTTTGGAATGCACTGATACTGGAAGCCAGCATGAAACCCCCCTGATGCGCATCACGCGCGATGATGACCCAAGCTTCGATGCCTTGGGCATTCCCCTGTTCGCGTTCCTTCCACGATCGCAAACACTCCCCAAAAGCATTGTAAGTGAAGTGGTCCCAGATTGTCAGTGAAGGCATGTCGCGAAGATGCGCAAAAAGGCTCGAGCGGGACGGGACCCGTTGGCGCGGCAAGCTTCCAACAGGTCCCGCCTCCCTGATTTCAAACGAGTTCCATCGGAATCAAGCGGGATCGGCGATCATTTCTTCCCTGAGCAGTGCGGTCGCTTCGACCATATTGCGCAGAGAGGCCACGGCCTCCGGCCAGCCTCGAGTCTTGAGCCCACAATCGGGATTGACCCAGAGCCGATCGGCGGGAATCACTTCCAGCGCTTTTTTGAGAAGCGCCACGATTTCGTCCACGGTCGGGATACGCGGACTGTGGATGTCGTAAACCCCGGGCCCCACGTCGTTGGGATAGGCGAATCGCCGAAAGGCCTCCAGCAATTCCATCTTGCTTCGGCTGGATTCGATACTGATCACATCCGCATCCAGCTTGGCGATCCATTCGACGATCTCGTTGAACTCGCTGTAACACATGTGGGTGTGGATCTGGGTGCTGTCCTCGACACCCGCGGAAGTCAACCGAAAGGCATCGACGGCCCAGGCCAGATAGGATTCCTGATCGCGGTGGCGCAAGGGCATGCCCTCGCGCAGAGCCGCTTCATCGATTTGGATGATTTTGATCCCGGCCTTCTCCAGGTCACAGACCTCGTCGCGGATCGCCAGGGCGAGTTGGCGACACACTTCGGACCGAGACAGGTCCTCGCGCACGAAGCTCCAACACAGCATCGTCACCGGCCCGGTCAGCATGGCCTTGACGGGTTTGTCGGTGCGCGACTGGGCATAGCTGATCCAGGGCACCGTCATCGCCTGGGGCCGGGCCACGTCTCCGAAAATCACCGGTGGTTTGACGCAACGACTGCCGTAACTCTGAACCCAGCCGTTCTGGGTGAAGCAGAACCCGTCCAGGCGTTCGCCGAAATACTCGACCATGTCGTTTCGTTCGGCCTCGCCGTGGACCAGTACATCGAGTCGCAGCGCTTCCTGGCGCGCGATCGTCTCGCCGATCTCCTCGCGGAGAAAGGCCTCGTAGGCCTCGTGATCCAACAAGCCCTTCTTCCATTTTTTGCGTTGGGCGCGGATGGACTTGGTTTGGGGAAAGGAACCGATGGTCGTCGTCGGCAAGGGCGGCAGCTTCAGCCAGGCCTGTTGGACGGGTTTCCGGAGCGCGTAGGTCTGCTTGCGGTGCAGCATGGTGTCGTCGATGGCGGCCGTGCGTTCCCGAACCGTCGCGCGACACACGAGCGGATCGCTGCGCAACGAAGCCAGGTCGGCACGGTTGGCCTTCAGCTCCTCCGACGCCTCGATATCCAGTCCGCTCCGTCCCAGTACGGCCACCTCGTGGCACTTCTGAACCGCGAACGACATGCCGGCCCGAAGCGTGGCGGGCAGGTCCGACTCGCTTCGGAGATCGACGGGCGCGTGCAACAGCGAGCAGCTCGAGGCCATCAACACCCGCGCGGGGCCGAGACGATCGCGAACCCGACGACCCAGGACCGCGGCCTCGGTCAAATCGGTTTTCCAGATGTTGCGACCATTCACCAGACCGAGCGACAGGCTCATGGACTCGGGCAAGCGCTCGAGCACCGGGTCGAGGTCTTCGCCGCCGCGAACCAGGTCGAGATGCAGGCCGCCAAAACAGGATTCGAGGGCCAGGTCCAGGTTTTCCGCGAGCGGCCCGAAATAGGTGGTCAGCAGCAACCGGCTACCGGAAACCGCACCGGCGAGACGGGCCCAGGCGGAAAGGGCCCGCGCCCGGGCTTCGGGAGATAGATCCGTGCAAAGCACCGGCTCGTCGATTTGAATCCAGTCACAGAGCGGATCCAGCTTGGCGATGACACGCGCGTACATCTCCAGCAGGGGGGCCATCCAAGCCCAGCGGGCACCTGGGCGATCTTGCTTGCCCAGGCACAGCAGCGTGAGTGGTCCCAACAGCACCGGCTTGGGTCGCAAACCGAGCGCAAGCACGGCTTTGGTGTCGTTGAGCAACCGCGAGGAGCCAAGCCGAACGGACGGCTCGCCCGCGAACTCGGGCACGATGTAGTGGTAATTGGTATCGAACCACTTGGTCATTTCCATGGCGGGAACATTTCGCTCGATATCGCCCCGCGCCATGTGAAAGTAGGTGGTGAGATCGATCTTCCCTTGCTCGCCATGAAATCGGTCGGGCACGAGCCCCAGCATGCACAGCGTGTCCAAGACGTGATCGTAAAGGGAGAAATCACCCGTGGTAATCCAGTTCAGGCCGGCTTCCGCCTGAATCAGCCAGTTGTTTTTTTTGATCGACCGAGCGAGTTCCAACAACGCGGTTTCGTCGCTCCTCCCTTTCCAGAAGTGCTCCAAGGCGCGCTTCAGTTCCCGGTTCCGGCCAATGCGGGGGAACCCTAAAATGTGTGTGTTCATGACCGTTACTCCTCAATATCGCGATGGGGAATCGGATCGGGGAGCAATGGCCGGTCGCGACCTGTGAACGCGCAAGTGATGCATCCAACCGTTTCTCGTGGATGTCGAGACAGACCAGACCGCATTCGAAACGCGTCCGAGCGGAAGCGCAGCGAAGTTGCACGATTGGGGTGTGGGAAACGGGGATGTCAATCGCGGTCCTGTCTTGATCGCGAGACAGCCCTGCTCTCGAGCAGGACGTCTTCTGGCTCCCGGCCCTGGTTCCTGGTTGCCTTCCCATTCCTCGCGGAACAGTGACTCCAGAGGGATGATCCGGATACAGCGGCGCGTCCGCGACGGGTTCTCACCGTCTTCCGTTTCCTGCTCTGACTACCGATGTTCTGAGCCAACAGTATAGGGCGCAACCGGGAGTGTCAACCCAAACCGGAAACGAAAAAGGGCTCTCGTTGGAGAGCCCAAATCGGCGTATTCGGTTTGATGTGATGGTGATCAGGACATGGCCGCAATCACCGCATCGCCGTATGCCCCGGTGGAGGATTTGCCGCCCAAATCGGCGGTGCAGGCATCTTTGTCGGCCAGGACCTTCATGATGGCGTCGTTGATACGCGCACCCACGTCGTTCTGCCCGATGTGCTCCAACATCAAGATCGCCGAGAAGAGCAACGCCGTGGGATTGGCTTTGCCCTGACCCGCGATATCGGGTGCCGAACCGTGTACGGCCTCGAACATCGCGTGTTCGCGACCGATGTTGGCGGAACCGGTCAAGCCCAAGCCACCGACCAGGCCCGAGGCCAGGTCGGAGAGGATGTCGCCGAACAGGTTGGTGGTCACCACCACGTCGAAACGCGAGGGATTCATGACCATCTGCATGGCCATGTTGTCGACGATCAGGTCCTCGTACTCGATGTCGGGATACTGCTGGGCGATCTCGTTTCCGACTTTGAGGAACAAACCGGTACTCAGCTTGAGGATGTTGGCCTTGTGGACCAGGGTCACCTTTTTGCGCTTGTGTTTCGTCGCGTAATCGAATGCCGCGCCGATGATGTTCTCACTCGCTTCCCGGGTAATCAGGGCGATGCTTTCAGCCCTGGTGTGATCTTCGTTGGCCCAACGCTCGATGCCGCTGTAGAGCCCCTGGGTGTTCTCGCGAAACAGCACCAGGTCGACATCCTTGAACGGTGTGTCGATACCGGGCAGACTGCGAGCCGGGCGAATGTTGCTGAACAGGTTGAATTCCTGTCGCAGTGAGACGTTGATGGAGCGAAAACCACTGCCGACCGGCGTGGTCAAAGGTCCCTTCAAGACGATCCGGTGCTCGCGTATCTTCGCCAAAGTCTCCTCCGGCAAAGGATTCCCCGAATTCTCGAATGCGGTCATCCCCGCTTCCGCCTTTACCCAGTCGACCTGGGCCCCCGCGGCGTCGAGAATTTTGAGGACTGCGGCCGTTATCTCGGGGCCGATGCCGTCCCCGGGGATCAATACAACTTGATTCATTTCGTACCTCCGAAACTTCTATTTTACCCCAAACAGCCGGATAGCTGAACGTCGCAAGTCCTGAACGACGAGGGGCCTCACGGGAATCTCAAAAAAAAATTTCGAAGCCGAACGAAACCCTCCCGGGATCGAGGCATCTAAGGCCGCACAACCCGACCCCCAAGGAGATGCGCCATGAGAATCACTCCCGCCATGAAGACCCTGTCCCTCTCGATCCTGATGTGGGGCGCCGCCGCCCTCGCCACGAGCCCCAAGGTAGCCCATACGGAAAACGCTCCCAACGCGGCCCACATCCAAATCGCCCTGTTGCTGGACACCAGCGGCAGCATGAACGGGCTGATCGACCAGGCCCGATCCCACCTGTGGAAAATCGTCAACACCATGGCCCGCGCCAAACGTCACGGCCAGGCCCCCTATCTCGAAGTCGCGCTGTTCGAATACGGCAACAGCGGGCTGTCCGCCAACGACGGCTACATCAGGCGGATTCAACCGCTGACCGTCGATCTGGACGCGATCTCCGAATCGCTCTTCGCCCTGAGCACCAACGGGGGTGACGAGTACTGCGGCCAGGTGATCCAGCAGGCCCTGCAACTGAAATGGTCCCCGCGTACGGATATCTACAAAGCGATCTTCATCGCCGGCAACGAGCCGTTCAACCAGGGCAGCGTCGATTTCCGCCAAGTGTGTAAGTCGTCCATTTCCAAAAGCATCGTGGTCAACACCATCTTCTGTGGCAACGAGGGCGAAGGCATTCAGACCTTCTGGAAAGAGGGGGCCGACCTTGCCGACGGCAGTTACACCACGATCAACCAGAATCAGCGCGTGGCCCAGATCAGTGCACCCCAAGACAAGAAAATCCTCGAGTTGGGACGCAAATTGAACGAGACCTACGTGGCCTACGGCCGTACGGGGGCCGCGGCCCGCACTCGTCAGAAGCGCGAGGACAGCAACGCGGCCAGGATTTCGGAAGAGGTCGCGGTCGAGCGCACCGTGACCAAGGCGTCCGCGGTTTACAAGCCCAGCAAGTGGGACCTCGTGGATGCCGATTCCGCCGGCGAGGTGAGCGCCGCCGAACTGGATGCCGAAGAATTGCCGGAACCCATGCGCGACATGTCGGCCGACGAGCGCAAGACCTACTTGAAGGACAAGGCCGAGGAGCGCAAGAAACTCCAGGCCCAAATCAACGAGCTGCAGCAGGAACGCGGGGAATACCTGCAGAAACAGCGGAAGAGCCAGACCAACACGCTCGATGCGGCGATGCTCGAAGCCATCCGCACACAAATGCAACGCAAAGGTTTTCGGTTCCAATAACCCCGAACAGGCACCAGGGTCGCAGGATTCTCATTCCTCCTCCACCACTCCGCGAGGATGCCGCGCGGGTTGCCCACTCCCGACCCGCGCGGCTTTTTTTCCGCGACTCGCCTGATGCCCAATCGCCATCTCACCCACCCAGTTGCGTTAGGATGATCGCGCCATCTCCCTCATCGACCCACGCCGAACGCGGCTTACCTCCACCCAATGCGGACCTGCCCTCGAATGAAGGCGGCTCCTGCCGAGCCGACCCTTTTCCTCACCACCCGAACCCGGTCACCACACCGCGCTTAGGAGTTCCCCATGTTTTCAAAAGATCGCATCTCTCTCGAGGGCCGACGCCCGCCGATTTCCCAAAATGCGTTTCGGGGCTGGACCTCGCTCGCCGTGCTGATCATGGCCGCACTGCTGCTCGCCGGCACGCCTTCGTTCGCCCAAACCATCCTACCCATCGACGGGGAACGCGACGACATGCGGATCTGGCCGCCCCAACCTCCTCCCAAGCGACGGCTCCCGCAACCGCTGATCATCCGCAAGCTGGACATTTCGGTCGCGCTCGACAAAGGCATCGCCACCACCAGCGTCGATGAAGTGCTCTACAACCCCGGCGACACCTGGAAAGAAGGCACCTTCCTGTTTCCCTTGCCCAAAGGTGCGCAGGTCACCTCGTTCTCCATGTACATCAACGGCCGCGAAACACCGGCCGAGCTGCTGGATGCCAAGAAGGCAGCCAAGATCTACACCGATATCGTGCGCTCCATGAAGGACCCGGCCCTGTTGGAATATCTTGGACAAGGGCTGCTGAAGGCGCGCATCTTCCCGATCGAGGCGCGTTCGGAGAAACGCATCAAGCTTACCTGGCGCCAGCCCTTGATTCCGGAGGGCAGCTTTCTGACCTATCGGTATCCCCTCCCCCGTGTGGACGGCACCACCGCCTTGGCCCAAAACGTCGAGCAATTCCAGTTCAATGCGGAAATGCGCACCCGACAGCCGCTGAAAACCGTGTACTCCCCCAGCCACGACATGGAGGTCACACGCCTGGACGCCCACGCAGCCCGCTTGAGCTTTTCGGCTCGCAACTACCGGCCCCGGCATGATCTGCAACTGTTCCTCTCGACCAGTGCCAAACCGGTGGGCCTCGATTTGATGACCCACGTGGATGCCGGCGGGCGTTTCTTCATGATGAGCGTCAGCCCCGGGCATGCCAAAGAAGTCGCCAGGCTGGCCGCCAAGGATTTGGTGCTGGTGGTCGATACCTCCGGCAGCATGGCCGGTGACAAATTGGCCCAGACCAAGCGGGCACTTGGTTTCTGCCTCGACAACTTGGGATCGGAGGACCGATTCGCCATCATCCGCTTTTCCACCGAAGCGGAAGCCTTCGCGGAAACCTGGCAGGCAGCCGATCGGGCGAACCTGAGTCGGGCCCGGGCTTTCGTCGACGGATTTCAGGCGATGGGCGGCACCAACGTGGAAGACGCACTGCGCCTGGCGATGGATCTCGAGGAAACACCGGGACGCCCCGCGATCGTCATGTTCCTTTCCGATGGGAAACCGACGATCGGCGAACGGGACGAGCAGGCGCTCTTGACCAAAATCGGCATCGACCGCACCAAAACCCGGCGCGTCTTCCCCTTGGGGATCGGCACCACGGTGAACACCCACCTGCTCGATCGCATCGCGGAAAAAACACGTGGCTGGAGTGCCTACGTCCTGCCCGACGAGGACCTGGAACTCAAGATCTCCAGCCTCTATCGCAAGATCCAATATCCGGTCTTCAGCGATCTGGCGCTCTCCATTTCGGGAGTCAAGACCACGGGGCTCCATCCCAAACCGCTGCCGGACCTTTTCAACGACGGCACCTTGTTGGTGTTCGGTCGCTACGAGGGTTCGGGCTCCGCGACGGTACGCCTGAAGGGCACGCTTCAAGGCAAACCCCACCAGATCCAACTTCGCACGGACTTTCCGGATGGCGGCGCGGACAACGACTTCCTGCCTCAGCTCTGGGCACAGCGACGGGTCGGCTACCTGCTGACACAAATCCGCCTGCACGGGGAAAGTGGCGAACTGAAAGAAGAGATCGTTCGTCTGGCCAAAAAATACGGGCTGGTCACGCCCTATACCAGTCACCTGATTCTCGAGGACACGGATGGCCGTACCCGCACCGCGGGCCGATCTCGCAACGGCAACTTCGAAGCCGCGCCCCAATCCGGAGAGGCTCGTTCGGCCTGGCGTCGTCAAGATGGTGCCGGCGGCGTGGCGGCGAGCAAGGCCCTGCGCGACATGTCCTCGGCGGATTCCCTGGTGGCCCAGGAAACGACGGAATATTTCGCATTGGGCCCCACCGAGGAAGAGGTGGACCGACTGGCTTCACCCAAGCCCAAACGAAAAATCGCCCACAAGCGCTTCGTCGCCGGTCGGAACTTCACGCTGAGCGGTGACACCTGGACGGATGCCGAATGGCGTGACGAGCACGATGACCGAGTGACCGAGATCCGCTTCGGAGAAGCCGAGTATTTCGCACTGCTCGAGCGGGCCCCGGAACTGGCCGAAATCTTCGCCCTGGGGCCGCGCATCCGCTTCATGCACCAGGGCCGGGCCTACCGAATCGTCGATTGAGAGGTCCCAGGAATGAGTCATGGAGCCAGGTCGATCCACCGGCCTGGCTCCCTTTCCGAAGCGATCCCCGCGAGAAGTTCCCGCAAGCTTTGAAGGCCGGGGTTGCAGTCTAACTTCGGCAAAGGATATCCGCCCGAGGCTCCGGGCGGACCATACGCATCAACCCCCGGCGTCGAGGTTGATGCGGGTCGCCAAGCGGATGTTCAAATTGTTCTGGTTGCTGTTGTTGTTGGTGAACAACAGTTTCCAGCCGGTTTTTTTGAGGGAGACCGCGTTGAAGGTGACCTCGAGATCCACCGTCGTCACCATCTTGCTGTCGATATGGTTGGCATCGAATGCGTTCTTGACGTCCATGATGGTCTTGGCGAAAAGCTGGCCCACCTCGCCTCCGGTCGTCGTCGCGACTTGGTCCGTCATGCGCCGTCCTCCTCCTCTTTTACCCGAACATCGGTTTGAATGGTCCCGGAAATGGTCAAATCCAAGGTGCCCGTCGGCTTGATGAACAGGTGATGGCCCTCGCCGTACTCGGCCTTGAGCCCAAGCTGGAACGCGACGTTCCCGGTGAGAAAGCACTTGGCCTGGGCCTCGTCGACGGTTCCCGTATCGCGACTGACACGGCTGAAGGTTTTTTGCAGGGCGGTGATCACCTGATCCAAGGTGGGCGGTGTCGTATTTTCCATGTTGCCTCTATCGCGTGGCGTGTTGTGGGTCGATCAGGAGTTTTCCGGGAGCTTGGGTGCCGGCGTCTCAGGCGTCGGCGTCTTCAGGAAATCGATGGCGCTCGACAATTGGGTGGGATCGGCCAGGTCGATCGACCAGTTGGCCGCAAAATCCTTGAGCGTCACCTCCGTCTCGTTGGAAAGCGCGTAGGCTGCACGGGCCTGCATGACGCTCTCGGAAGTGTTTTGAGACATGAACCCAAAGGAGCCGGATGCTTGAAAAGCGCCGACCCCGAGGCTCACTCCCAAGGAACCCTCGCGCCTGGTCACCGAACCCACGCGCAAGGTGATGCCCACCTCGATCTGGGCCCCCAGCTTCATGACCGGCGCCAACTCCAGGTGTTTGGCGAGAATCGCCGATCGATCGGTGCCCTGAGGCACCTTCGCCAGCAGCGCCATCGTGTTCTCGAGCCATTGGGCCCAAATCGCACGGTACTCGGCCTCGGCCTGAACGACCGCATTGGCCGGCGCGGTGAACAAAGTTGTGAAGACACCCTCGACGTCTGGTCCGGACATGTGTCACCTCTCGACATTCAATTGTGGCTTTTCGCCTAAGATACCACTGTTCCATTCCTCTCCACACCCATTAATTCCCAACGCGCCATCTTTTCGAAACCCACAAAGAACCCAACTTCCGCGGAGCTTCAAAAAAATCACGATACGAGCACAGCCCGTTTTTCTCCGGGATCACGGGTCGCACATCGAAAGGATGGGTCGACTCGATTCGGGTCGGCGATTCGTTACCCTAAGATCGGCTGCTCGTCGGAGCCATCGGGCACGAGGTTCCCGCAAGCCCCCAAGATTCGTAAAGCCTGTAGGTTGAGCAGCTTGCTCAACCAGCCGAAGCCCCTCCGACGCGATGTACCGATACGATCGAGAGGGCTTCTATCTCGGCTTTGACCTGCTCGGGAGAACGAATCGCTCCGCTCTTTCGCTCATTACCTGGCCGAAGCCCCTCCGACGCGATGTACCGATACGATCGAGAGGTTTTCTATCTCGGCTTTGACCTGCTCGGGAGAACGGATCGCTCCGCTCTTTGGCTCAATACCTGACCGAAGCGGACGTCACTTCGATTGGTGGAACAAGCTGTTCCACCTACAGGCCTTGCCGTCCTCTCGAAAGACGGGAACTCCCGGATCACGCTCTACGATGTGTCGATGCGATTCGGGTCGGCGATTCGTTACCCTAAGGTCGGCTGCTCGTCGGAGTCATCGGGCACGAGGTTCCCGCAAGTCCCCAAGCTTCGTAAAGCCTGTAGGTTGAGCAGCTTGCTCAACCAGCCGAAGCCCCTCCGACGCGAGGTACCAATACGATCGAGAGGGCTTCTATCTCGGCTTTGACCTGCTCGGGAGAACGAATCGCTCCGCTCTTTCGCTCAATACCTGACCGAAGCCCCTCCGACGCGAGGTACCAACCCGATCGAGAGGTTTTCTATCTCGGCTTTGACCTGCTCGGGAGAACGGATCGCTCCGCTCTTTGGCTCAATACCTGACCGAAGCGGACGTCGCTTCGATTGGTGGAACAAGCTGTTCCACCTACAGGCCTTGCCGCCCTCTCGAAAGACGGGAACTCCCGGATCACGCTCTACGATAGGTCGACCCGATTCGGGCCCGGCCGACGAACGATCTTCGAGAAGGGCTTCAGCGCTCGCGGCGAATGTCCAGGTTCAGGACCCATCCGTCCGCGTGTTTCAGTTGCAGGCCCTTTTGACTGGGCGGCAATCGATCCAGCGAAACCTGTCCGATCAACTCGCGACCGCGCCCCTCTTTGTCGTAGACGTTGAAGGTAAGGGCCTCACCCGGTTTCGCGATGAAGTTGCAGGTGAAATCCCACTTCGGATTGCGGTTGTTGTTGATCGCCGGAGTGGTGAATTTCTGGTCGCGACCGACCGTCAATTCCACAAAACCCTCGGGATCCTTGTTCAATCCGCTCTTCTCGCGCGGCAGGTTCGTCGCCGACCGAATGACGATGGTCACGCCGCCGCTGTAATTGCGCTCCAATTCCCTGTACCGATTGGTCAATTCCGAAATGCGGCTCTTGGCGTAGTTGAGTTGGTATGTGTCCTTGGTCAGGCGCTCGATGATTTGGCGGTAGGTGATCCCGCTGTTGCTGCGCGCCTCCCTTTCCCAACCCAGAAGCGTGTCAAAGGCCTTCGATTCCCGCTCGTAGCGCGTCTTGGCGTCGGACAGCCATTTGTAATTGCGGTCCTTTCGAAAATCGGGATACTCGCCCATGATCCGATCGATCGCGGGAATGACTTTGTCGTAGCTGAGGCTGGATCGCTTGATGCCTGCGACCCGGCCGTCGAAGGCATTGACTCGCTTCTGCAATTCCTTCTGCAGATTGCGGTAACTGCGCCAATTGAGCACCTTTAAAATGTCTTCGTAGATGTCGAGGCCGGCGCGGGCGTTGTCCTTCTTGGACTCATCGAGCATTCTGTCCATTTCGCGCCGGTATTGGACCAACGCCTGGCGGGCGACTTCATTGGAGGAATCCAGTTTGCGCAGCCGTTGCGCCACCAGGGTCGCCTGACCCAATTTGCCTTTCTCGATCGAATCCTGAATGCTCTGTTCCAAACCGCGAATCCGATCCTGGTTCAAGGTTCGGCTCAGCTCGTTGCGCCGCTCGGCGAGTGCCTCGTCATCGGGACGAATGGTCACCAACACGTCCAGATAGCGCAACATCTGCGACTTCTGGTCTTTCTCCTCGGCCTCCCTGAGGCGCGCCGCGTATTCGGCGACCACCACGTCCCAGCGCTCCTGCACGGATCGCGAATTGGGAACCACTTCGCGCATGTCGCCGGTAATCTCCATCGCCCGTTCCCAGTTCTTGGCGGCAATGGCGCGATCCAGCTTGATCAGCCCCGGAGCCAGCAGATCCTTTTCGACCCATTCCTGGATGCGACCCTCGATGTCCGGATCCTGAAAACCGGGAATCATGACTTTCAAATCGTCGTAGCGTTCCTTGGCCTCGGGAACCTTGCCAGCATCCAACAAAGCCAAGACCTTGCTCGACTCGGTCTGGTTGAGCAGATCGTAGACGGCCTTGATCTGAGGATCGTTGGGGGGTGCGATGTCCTCCGCCTTTTTGAGGAGGGCCATGGCGTTGTCGCCCATGTTGCCGGTGAGCACCCCCTCTTCGATGTAGGCCGTGGCGCGCTGGAGGTATTTTTTGAGCTGATCGTCACGCGCACTGATATCGGCTTCGATGCCCTGTAGTCGCTGCGGTGTGTCCTTGTAGTCGGGGAACTCGGTGGCGGCAGCCTGCCAAGCGGCCAATGCCGCTTCCCAATTCCCGTCGCGCTGGAGGCCGTCGGCTTTGGTGTAGGCCGCCTCGGCCGCTTTGCGATGCGCCGAAGCATTGTTCATGACGATGCCGCCCACAACCAGGACCACGAGAAAGACGGCAGCCACGGCCGCCAGCAGCTTGACGGGCAGCGGTTTTTTGACTTTGGGCGCCGGGGCCGGCGCGGGCTCCGCAGGCGGCTCCTCGACGGGTGCTTCGGCATCGGGCGAGCCCAACAGATCATCGAAACTGGAGGCCGCCGGCCGGGCGAAATCTCCCTGGCTGCCGGAATCCTGGGCCTGGGCCGCACCAGGTACGGGCAGAGAGGTCGGCAGCTCCGGAACATCGTCTTCCAGCGAGGGAATTTCCAGATCGTCGTCCTCGTCCTCCAAGGCCGCGGCGGGCGATGGGCTGAAGGCGGCCGGCTCCTCGAAGGCATCGTCGTCGATGTCGCCGATCGCATCGTCCAGCGAATCGTCCAACGAGTCGCCCAAATCATCGGCATTGATATCGTCCAACCCGTCGAGGCTGTCGGCGGGACTCGGCTCACTGGGGGGCGGTGCGGGTTTGGGCGGAGGCGGAACCGCAGCCACCATGTCGTCTTCGTCGTAACCGAGGTAATTGGGCTCTTCCTCCGCAGGCGTGGGCGGCAGCGGCGAGGGCGCGGAAACGAGGTTCGTTTCGTAGTCTTCATCGTCATAACCCAGATAGTTGTCCGCTGGGGGATCCGGCGCCGGTTCGGGCGCGGGTGCTTGCGCCACCGGTTCGGGTGCGGGTGCTTGCGCCACCGGTTCGGATTCGGGCACGGCGCGTTCCACGGGAGCCGTGGGTTCCTCGACGGCAGGTGCGTGCGCCGGCTCGTCTTCGCGCGGGAAACGCTCGTCGAAACGGGTCGGTCCCCCGGTATCGCGCAAACGGGCTTCGAGCTGCTGATCCAGGGCCTGATCGAAGAGGTCGTCATCGTCGGCATCGAAAATCGCCTCGCCAGGCTTGAGGACCTGTTCCTCGTCGACGGGGGCGGCCACCGGACCCAGGTTGGCGCGCAGTTGTTCCAATCGGCTCTGGGCCAGACCCTGCAGGGTGTCGAGCTGATCGCCATCGGTGCCGGCATCGGCCGGCTCGGTCAGCAACAATTTGGTGTAACAGTGGTCGGCCAGGCCGGCGTTGTCGGTTCGCTCGGCGCACAGCCCCAACAGCGCCGCATCGGTCGGCTCGCTCATGGGCGGCAGCTCGGCGGCCAACCAAAGAAAGATGTTGCCCTGCATCTCGTGGGCCTTTTCTTCCCGCGGGTTCACGCTGAGGATCTTGTTCAGCGTTCGCAACGCCTCTTCCGGTTGGCGTGCACTCAATTGACGTTGAGCGGTATTCAGCAGCTCGCGCATCAGCACCGCATGTCGCTGACGCCAAATGGTCTGGTACACCTCGTAGGTATTTTCCTGGAAACCGGCCATGCGGAAGGCGGAATCCACCACTTGCAGGGCGCCGTCGAAATCGCCCTCTTCCATTTGGGTCAACGCCTGGTCGAGCACGCTCTCGATGCGCTCGGCATCCTTGTCCGACAATTTGCGCAAGGGGCCGCCGGCCTCTTTCATCATGGCCAGGCCTTCGCCCATCGGCAGCAACGAAATCAAGCCGCGCTGCACTTCCGAAAGGGTGGTGAAACGATCCTCGGCGCGCTTGGCGAGCATGCGGCTCATGACACGCACCAATCCCTCGCTCAGCTTGTTGTTGAAGGCGCGAGGATCGGCCGGCGGGGAATTGAGGTGGCCCTGACGAATCTGATCGAGCGTGCCCTTGAAGGGCAACGCCCCCGTGACCGCCTGAAAGAAAATCAGGCCGAGCTGGTAGATACTGGTCCCGGGTCGAAGCACCCTGCCGCCGATTTGTTCCGGCGCCAGATAGGTCGGTGACTCCAATGCGGACAGGCCCAGCTCCTGACTGACGCATTGATCGAAATCGTAAAGTCCGTAATTTTTGAGGACCACTTCGCCATTGGACCGCAGCAGGATGTCGCGCGGATGCAGTTGGGCGTGAATCAGGCCCTGGGTCTCGAGGGCCACCAACGCCTTGGAGATTTGGAGCACGAGGCGAATGGCGTACTCTTCCTCGACCATGCCCTGATGGGCCAGAAACCGACCGAGATCCACCTTGGGCCCGTGATCGGACACGATGCCGACGAGTTGGCCCAACCGGCGTGGCCCCTGCAATTTCAACAGTGTCGGATGATTGACCTGGGCATTTTCGAGTGGCGCACATTTTTCGCGCCAAATGGCTTCCAACTGCTCGACACCGCCGGCCGGCGTGGGATAGAGCCGCGCGCTGATATGATTTCCGGTAAGCTCGTCCAGGAGCCGAGCCTCGGTCATGAGATGGGAGTGGGCCAAGATGGTCTCTACCCTAAAGCCGTTGCCGATTTTAACCTGGAGACCGGTTATGAGAGCATCTAAGATAGAGTCCAGATCTTGAGTGTGCTGCATGCCGACTTAAACCACCCTTCAACAGGTAACTGACTATGATCTCGGGATATCAACGCCTTCTGGTTCTAGCTATATTAGCATTCTTTCCGATTTCCTCAACCAGCCAGGATTCAAATAGTAAGGAGTTCGAGGCAGGTAATCGAACTCCGAGAGTTTCAATGCTGCTCGCTCCCGACGACAGCGAAGAACTTTTTTACCAGATCATGCGCTATTGGAGCCGACACGGAGACCCGAATTCCTTTCCGACCTTGATCACGCCCCAGCCAGGACCCATCCGCATGCGCTCCGGTTTGCGCCTGTTGGCCTCCGAATTTCCGCCGAATTGGAGCCTCCCGGACATCCTGGTGATTTCCACTTTGGGCGATTGGGCGCTGGACCTGAAAGTCGAGGCCCTGATCCGCCGCTGCTTGGCCCGCAATCGTGCGGTCCTCGTCGTCGGCGAGCGTTTTCCCGAGGATTTTCAGAACATGTCGTTGGAACCGGGCCATCGCCTGGCGCTGGTCGATCCGGGCGAGCTTTTTTCGGAGCTGAAAAAGGCCGATGCGGCGTGGCGTAGCGAGACCGCCGGAGGGGACGCGAAGTCCGGCGAATGATCGAACGCGGGCACGGGTCGGTCATCCCGGCTCGACCCGAGCCAAAAAGGTAGGGGTCGCTCCCGATCAACGGCAGATGCCCCGGGCCGAAGTCACCCTCCATCCCCGCGGGGAACACATCCGGCCGAACAGGGCAGGATCCGCTTCAGATTTGCCGCACGTGGACGTCTTTTTGCGCTAATCTGGAGCCGCTCCTACTCCCCAACACCAGGCGAAACGCGGGCGCGCCACTTCCGACGCGCGGCCTTCGCCCCGTTCACCCGGAGGTGATCTGACATGACGGAAAAAATCGAAAAAGTGGTCTTGGCATATTCGGGCGGCCTCGATACCTCGGTCATCATTCCCTGGCTCCGTGAGCGCTACGGCTGCCGCGTGATCGCCTATACCGCCGACGTGGGTCAAAACCCCAAAGAGTTCGAGGGTTTGGAAGAAAAGGCGCTGAAATCGGGTGCCGAAAAATTGATCATCGATGATTTGCGCGCGGAACTCTGCACGGACTACCTGTTTCCGATGATCCAGGCCGGTGCCGTCTACGAGGGCAAATACCTGCTGGGTACCAGCATCGCCCGTCCGCTGATCGCCAAGAAAATGATGGAAGCCGTCGCACGCGAGGGCGCCGACGCGGTGTCTCACGGCTGTACGGGCAAGGGCAACGATCAGGTTCGCTTCGAGCTGACCTTCAAGGCCTTCAACCCGAAGGTGCGCGTGTTGGCCCCGTGGCGCGAGTGGAACCTTCGCAGCCGCGAAGACTGCATCGCCTATGCGGAAGAACGCGGCATCGAATTGGACGTGAAGGAAAAAGGCATCTACAGCCACGACGAAAACATTTGGCACCTGAGCAGCGAGGGCGGCGAGCTGGAAGATCCCTGGACCAATGCACCGCGCGGCGTTTTCGGCCGGATCCTGCCTCCCTGGGAAGCGCCGGATGAGGGCGCGGAGATTCGCATCGGCTTCAAGAAAGGGGTGCCGGTCTCGATCGACGACGAGCCGATGGACCCGGTGGCGCTGCTGACGCACCTCAATGAATTGGGCCGCACCCACGGTATCGGCCAGGTGGACATCGTCGAGAATCGCCTGGTCGGCATGAAATCACGCGGCGTGTACGAGACGCCCGGAGGGACCATTCTCTATCGCGCCCACCGCGAGGTGGAAAGCATGGTGCTCGATGCCGAAACCATGCACTTCAAGGACTCCCTGGCGCCCAAATACGCCGAACTGATCTACAACGGCCGCTATTTCGTGCCGCTGCGCGAGGCGCTGGACGCCTTCGTGCGCAAGACCCAGGAGAACGTCACCGGCGAGACGCGGCTGCGACTGTACAAGGGCAACGTGGTGGTGCTGGGGCGCCGTTCGCCCTACTCCCTGTACCGCGAGGATTTCGCGACCTTCGGTGCGGACGATGTCTACGATCAGAGCGACGCCCAGGGCTTCATCAATCTGTTCGGGTTGGATATCAAGGTGCGCTCCCTGATGGAAACGGAGGGCTCGGAGCGCCTGGAAGGCTATCGTGCCCCGGATTATTCTCAATTCAAACGCGATTAGGCCACCCCGGGGAGAGGCGCGGTCCGCAGCCGCACGGAACGTGTTAGCATGAGCGCTGCCGATTCCGCGCCCTCGTCCCCGGCACCGGTTCCGGCGGGGCGCATCCCAGCAAAACAGGTGAGGCCATCGCATGACCAAGCTTTACAAAGGAAGAATCCCGCAAGACCCCAATCCGTTGATGGACGAGATCAACCGTTCGCTGCCCTTCGACATCCGCCTGCTGCCCTTCGATGTGGCCACCAACCTGGCCTGGACCGCCGAGCTGCACCGCCTGGGCGTGTTCAGCGACGATGAACTCGAAGCCGTCCACCGCGCCTTGGGCGAGGTCGCGGACATGGCCGAATCCGGTGCTTTCGCGACGCTTCCCGCGGACGAAGACGTGCACACCCTGGTGGAACGCCTGGTCACGGAACGCCTGGGCGAGACCGGCGCCAAGATCCACACGGGCCGCAGCCGCAACGATCAGGTCGTGTGCGACTTGCGCCTGTATTGTGTGGATCGCCTCGACACCCTCGCCGGTGAAGCGCTCGACCTGATCGACACCCTTGCCGATCGCGCGGCGGAACACGCCGAAACCCTGCTGGCGGGCACCACCCACCTGCAGCCGGCGCTTCCGGTCACGCTCGGTCATTTTCTGCTCTCCTTGGCGGCGGCCACGGAACGCGATGTGGCGCGCGTCGTCAACGCTCGGGATTTGACCAACCGCTGCCCTCTGGGCGCCGGAGCCATGGCCGGATCGGGGTTCCCGGTGGATCGCGAACGCCTGGCTCGCGATTTGGGCTTCGACGGCGTGTTGCCCAACAGCATCGACGCCGTCAGCGATCGCGATTTCTGCGTCGAGATCGCTTCGACCTGTTCCCTCGTCGCCGTTCATCTTTCGCGATACGCGGAACAGATGATTTTTTGGGCCAACCCGGCATTCGGATACGTGCGTTTTTCGGACCAGTGGTCGACCGGCTCCTCGATGATGCCGCAAAAGCGCAATCCGGATGCGATGGAGTTGATTCGCGGCAAGGCGGCCCGGGTCCAAGGCTCGGTCACCACCCTGCTGACGATGCTCAAGGGGGTGCCGCTCAGCTACGCCAAGGACCTACAGGAGGACAAGGAAGCGCTGTTCGACGCACTGGACACCACCCTCCTGATGGTGCGCGTCTTCAAGGAAGCCATCGCCAGTGCCACCTTTTTCCCGGAACGGCTGGCGACACTCCTGACCAGCGACATGCTGGCCACCGACCTCGCCGACGCCCTGGCCCGCCAAGGCATGCCCTTTCGCCAGGCCCACGAACGGGTGGCCGGCTGGGTTTCGCAACTGGAAGCGGAAGGCCGCGGCATCGCGGATGCCGATACAGCCGAACTGAGCCGGGTCTTTCCCGAGTTCGGCAACCAGCCGCCTCGCCTCGATTTCGCGGCCTCGGTCGCGGCGAGATCGGTCCAGGGTGGCACCGCGCCCTCCTCGGTCCGTGCACAAATCACGTATTTCAAGCAGCTCGTGAAAGATCGACGGGCGGAGTAGCCGCGACACGCGATGATGTTCACCCATTCCGAATCGTGTGGGCCTCGTGGAATCTCCCCGCGGGGCGCTGCCCGTCAACCGCGAAGACCCGTTAACGCGCTCATCTAAATGTGGTTGTAGTCCGATATAGGTGGCAAACCGACAGCTTGGAGTTCCCCATGAACGATACAGAGGAGAACCGTCGGAATTTCGAACGGTTCCATTCGGAAATGAGCATCTGCTGGATTCGACCCGCCGGTGGAGACGGAGACTTCCTGCTCGCGGAAATCACGAATATCAGCGCCGGTGGCATGCTGTTCCAGTTGGACTACCCCATGGAGTCCGGCCAAGACCTGGAAGTTCGTTTCGAATTGCCCCAAAACGACGAATTGGTCGAAGCACGCGCCGTGGTTCGCCATTGCAAGAAGGAAGAAAACGAAGTCTACTATTTGGGAGTTCAATTCACGGACGTCAAAAATTACACGATTCCCGTTCTGATGGCCTATCTGGAGGCGCTCTACAAGTAGCCTCGCTCCCCATCACGCCATTGGCATGATTCCCCACCAACCCCGCGTGTTCCAGATTCAGGTGGACGGCACCAACTCAAAAGGGTAGACGACCGAACCCAAATGTTAAAAGACTCACTCAAAACAAAACTCTTGGATCTGTACGCCCAGGGTGACCACAAGAAGATCGGAGAGCTCATCAAAACCTCACTGGGCCAGCTTCGCGAGAAGACCCTGTCCAGTTTGGAGTCCCTTCTGCCGGAAATCGACGGCAAGTTTCGCCTCAAGCTGCTCGAGATCCTGATGACCGACGGCGAATCGGATTTGATTCCGCTGTTCATCGAGGCGATTCGCGCCGAAAAGAACATGCTCTACGCCAAGTCGCAAATCCTGCTCTTTCGCGAATTTCAACACCAGGAAGCCCTACCCGCGCTGCTCAGCCTGGAAAACGAAATCGACGTGGATCTCAAATCGACCTTTCAGCGAACGCTGGGTCGCTTGCTGTCGCGCTTCAGCGAACAGTTCTACATGAGTGAGTTTCGCTCGGGCTACGGTAATCCACGCCGCGTCAAGTTCGCGGCGGACATGATGCTGCGCTCGCCCCATCCGGACTATATCCCGTTCCTCAACGAGCAGATCCTGCTCAACGATCCGGGATTTCGCGGCGAGGGCTTGCGCGCGCTTCGCGAGTTGGGCGACAGCAGTTCCATTCAGCCCATGTTCTCCCTGCTCTCGAAAATGCGTTCCCAACGGGACAAGGGCGTGATGTTGGGCGGTCTCGTCAAAGGCGAGTACAAGGGCGGCATGCGCATGTTCGAAGCGCTGGTCAAGCACGCGGGCGTCTCTTGGTCCAAGGAACAGGAAACCCAGTTCCTGGAAAACCTGGAGCGCGGTGAAGTCAGCGATCTCCTGGAGCAGGTGCTGGACGGCTATCACCTGTTCGAGGACGTGCGCCGAAAAATCCGTCCCTATCTTCGCGACATCCTTCTGGATCGCGATCCGGGAGCCTTCGAGGAAGCACGCACCAAACAAGCGCTGGACACCTATCTTGGCGCGCTCAGGGCCCTGATGCACGACAACGTCTCGAGTATGGGCTCCATCTCGCAACGCGAAGAAGACGACTTGTTCATTCGCCGCATCGAGCAGTATCTGCCGCTCGGAGATCCGGATCGCGACGCCCTACTGATTTCGGGCCTGTCGGGATTCCACAGCGACGAATCCATGAATCTCCTGGTGGAATACGTCAACACCTGCGAGGAACCGGAGCTGCTGAGCCTGTCCATGGACGCGCTGGCCCATTTTCCGGCGACCGAAATCCCGAAAGGGGTCGAGAAGTATTGCGATCAGGAGAACGACGCCATTCTGCGTCGCAAGGCGATGAACCTGTTGGGTCAATGGGGTTTGGGCGAAAACCTCATCGCCAAGTCCATCAGCAGTTCCAGTATCGCCGTGCGGGTCGATGCGATCCAAACCGCGGCCCGGTTCAAACTGAAGAATTGTTACAGCGACATCAAAAAGCTGCTCAAACCCAACTTGCCGGACAGCGTGCTTCACGCGGCATTGGAAGCGCTACGGATGTTCGACAGCGATCAAACGGGTCGCGCGGTCAGACCGTTCATCAATCCACCTCATGCCCAGAAGATTCGCTTGGCGGCCCTGGAAACGGCCTACAAGGCCGGTGGCGCCGAGGGCATCGATGCGGTGCTGAAGCTGTTCCAACAGGACAACGGCAACAAACTCGCCGACTTGGTGGACCCGCTGATGATGCTGATCCTCGCCGGCAACATCACCGAGAACCAGGACATTTACCTCAAATACAAGGACTTGTTCCTGGCCCTCTTCGAGCGGGAAACCAACCCGGCCACACGCGGACGCATTCTGCAGATGTTCGAGAACATGGAGATCCTGGAGGAGTACCACATCCGTACGCTGATCTCCGGGCTGCAAAAGCTCATGGCCACCTTCAAGGGCCAGTCCGAATCGGAAGAAGAGTACCGGTTGCGCAAACTGGCCGAGCGCCTGGAAAACGTCACCAAGGACCGGAACGTGCGCACGCAGCGGGATCAACTTCTACAGACCCTGCTCGACAACGTGCAGAAACAGCAGGGATTCCCCAAGGTTCAGGCCCTCCGAAAACTGGGGCAGAACTACCGATCCGATCTGGTGATCGGCAACCCGGTCGGCCTGCAGCGGTTGATTCAAGTGGTCAGCGACTGCCTCGACGAAGGTGAACAAACCGAGATCCGACTGCAGGCCATCGGCGTGGCCGGCAAGATTCGCCACCCGCGATTGCACCAGCAACTACAAAAGCTGAGCGCCACCATGACCGGCTCGGCATTGAACGCGGTTCGCAATGCGCTGAACAACCCGGTGGACCCCGTTTTCATCAAACCGATTCACTCGATTTTTGTCATGGACGATTCGCGCTACATCACCAAACAGCTTTCCAAGGTGCTGGCCGCCGACGGTTTCAAGGTCGATTTCGAGAACGATACGGCAGCCGGTTTGGAACGGCTCGGCGACGGTGCGTTCGACCTATTGGTCCTGGATTACATTATGCCGGACATGGACGGCATCGCCTTCCTGGAGGAGGCACGCAGGCGCGAAGTGGCGCCGGAACGCACGCTGATCATCACATCCACGCGCAATCAGGACGAGTTGCGGCTGTTCGTGCAGGTAGGTATCGACGGCCTGATTCTCAAACCCTTCCGAATGGAAGACTTTCTCCAGAGAATCAAGGATTTGAGTTCGCCCTCGCTCAAAAGCGTCTAAGTAACCGAACGCCGGGAGGCGAACCCGATCCAGTGGAACCATTCGAGGACCACGGTTTCTGGACGGACACGAGATCGTGTACCGCCGCTCACCCCGCCCCCCTGCACGAAACACAGATGAGCGACAACATTTCTCTCACGTTCTATACGATAAACTAGGGCCAGACACAAAGCACAAAGTTCCAAGCACTTATAGTAACACTCACACGCTAAGCACAGCTCTACCCGAGCTCCGATCATTGATTAATTGTTAGAAATGTGTGAGAATTCTCGTTCTATCGTCTCATCTTATTCGAGGAAGTTCGGTTTCGACGGGAGACTCCGGGGCATGACAGGTGCGGTCAAAGACCCAAACAAGGTGAAAAACGACGTCGTGCTGCTGCACGGCATTCACACGACCGGCCAATACAATACCGGCAAGTTCGCCCGCCCCCTGAAACGCGCGGGATTCCGGATTCAGGACTTCAAACAGCCAGTGACGCTGCTACACCACACCTGGCTGAACTCCGAACGCGACCAGGCCCAGACGGATGCCCTCACCAAAGCGACCGAACACACAAGGCCCAACCTGATCGCCCACAGTAACGGTGCACGACTGGCTGCCATGGCCATGGACCGGGGCGCCAAGTTCGACACGATTCTGTTCCTCGCACCGGCCTGGTGCTCCAAGAAGGGCTATCCCGAACAGGCTTTCAACAGGATGTATGTGGTTCACTCCTCCGCGGACATCGCGTTGTGGTTGGGCGGCATGATTCCGCGCCACGATTTCGGCTGGTTGGGCATCAAGGGCTACCGCGGCAAGCCCGATCGGCGGATCACCAACATCCACGCCTCACCGACTTCGCACATGGGTTATTTTGCGCCGGGCCACTTCCAGCGCTGGTCGCGCTTCGCGATCAAGGCATTCGAGCACCGGCTGCCCTCGCCGGAACCGGCTTCCAGCCACGTCCTGCTGGGTGAGTTCATGGCCTCGACCCGCTGAGTCGGACTAACCGGCTCGCATTTTTTCCGGTGGAAAGGCACCGTGTCCATCACTTTCGCGGCGTGTAGCGCAACAGCGGCACGAGTCGTTCGAGCGTACTGTCGCCGCCGTGCTCCAGCCGGCTATCGTCCTCGTCGAATCGGAATCCGTGGTCGGCGAACACCAAAACGGGCCGGGTCCGATCCAGTTTTTCCCGCAATCCGGTCCAGGCGATCTTGAGCTCGGCGACGACGCGAGCCTCCAAATCGCGAAAATCACCGGAGAACTCGTGTACCAGGTGATCGACGAAATCGCGCTTGATGAACCCCCGGCCAGGATCGAGGTCGGCCAGAAGTTGATAGAAGGCGTCGGTCGTCGTCGACGGCGAAACGGTGGCGAACAGCGTCTTATCGTATTGCCAATGAGACAAACCGTCATCCAGACTCGCTTTCACACCCGGCAACAGCGCCACCCCCAAGCAGTCCAGCACCAGCCATTGATCCTCGGCATGGGTCGGCAACACCTCGGCCAGCTCCGGCGGTTGCGGCTCGAGTCGGATTTCGGCGAACCTGGCCATCAGGGTGCGCCAGCGCGAGCCGGCAATTCGCGAGAAGCGACGATTGGCCCGGAACAGGGCGGCCGACCAATGGGCATAGTCTTCCGGGTCTTCCACTTCCGGAAACGCGGAACAGGCCGCGAGCGCGGCGAGCAGGGCCGGCTCGCCGTCGGCTTGCACGCCGTCGAAAGCGGGGGCGGGAACCAATCCATCCAACACCAGCGCCAACACCCGGTTTTCCGCCTTCTCGCCCAAATCCAACGACGTCAGCTTTTTGAGCGTTTTGGCGCGAATCCATTCGGGCCGAATCCACTCGGAAAACCCGTCCCGCTCTTCTGGGGAAAAGCCGGGAGGCAGGGGGCGTCCGTTGGTCAGGGCCATTTCCAGGCACCAGCGCACCATTTCATCGCGCCCCCGTTCCGTGGACGGCGCTTCGAACGTCACGCGCGGGCCGAAGTGGGCCAGGGCTGCATCCAGGGCTTTCAAAAGCTTGTGACGTTCCCAGACCCGTTCCTGGAGTATCGCGGTCACTTCTTGTAACGGAACCTCGCGACTGAGTTGCAATCCGCCGAGGAACTGGTCGAACAGGGAAAGATCGCCAATTTCGGGGAAGGCCGAATCGTGGTCGAGGTAGGCGCGCGTCGTCGGATGGTCTTCGATCCCGCGATCCAACCAGGCCGCCACCTGACGGCGCACCTCTTCTTGGGCGAAGAAGTCGGCCAGCCGGTTTTCGATGCGCTCCTTCAGGGTTTGAAACATCGCGAACGATTCTTCGGCGGGCACGGAGACGCCATCGAAACCGCAAGCGCACACCGCCTGGAAGTCCAAATTGCTCAGGGACCGGCATACCTGCGTGGGAATTCGGGCCCGCAGCCGCTCCAACTCCTGGACATCGGCCTCGAGATCCAAATGGCGGCTATGGGCCAACTCCGGTGCCTTCCAATCCAGGGTGAGCTTCGCGTTCACATCGCGCCAATAGCGATCGTGTGCCTCGCGATAAACGGTTTTGTATTGCTCGTGAAGGGTTCCCGCGGATCGAATCCATTCTTCCAGGGCATCCGGCTCGTCCAGACCGGGCGGGTCGCCGATCGCGCTCCGCGCCTGCACCAGTTCCGCCTTTTCCAGAATCGCCTCGCTCGAATTGCGGACCAGGTGCCGAAACCGGTCGGCCTCCGTCATCAGCCGTTCCAATTTCTGGGGAAGGCCCACCAATTCGTGAAACTCTTCCAAAAAGCGCCTGGGCGAGCTGATTTCAAACAGGAAGTGCTGCACACCCTGAAGCTCGTTTTCCCCTTTCTCCAGGGAAAGCCAGACGCGGGCGTGCTTTTCGAGACGTTCCACCAAGGCTTCGGCGTGTGCTGCATCGCGAAGACGGTTCAGGAATTGGCCGAAAAAATCGCGTTTCTTCTGCCCGAACTTCTGGAGGGCGCGAGCACAACGTCGTTGCGCCAACACATTGGCCTGCTTGGGAGGTGCGATGCCCAGCCCCTCGCAGAGAATTTCCAGGTCGCGAAGTTGGTTGAGATTCAGCGCTTTTCCCGCGACGATGCGCTCGTATTGGCGCGGTGTCGGTAGGGTTTCGAACAGATCGCGATAGGAGGAGCGGCCCCGCAGGATGTCGATCTCACCCTGGATCAGGAACACGATGAGGATCAGGTGAATCTGATCGGGCACCAGCCCGTAGACCGGTGCGGCGAGCGTTTCGTAGACCTGCTTGGTACTGGGCTGGTGCGGCAACAGCGGACGAAGCATCGTCACCAGTTCGTGGCTGTCCAGTTTGGGGGAAACCACGTAACCGCGACCGCGGCGCTCCATCAGTTTCATCGGCACGAGATAGGCCTCGCGCACCAGGCGCAGGTACTCGGGTGCATCGTCGGCTTCCAAATCTCCCTCGCGCAGAAACGCCATCATCTGACGGTAGGCTTCGTGGGAAAGCGGGCCGTGTCCCGGAGCGAATTGCTCGAATCGAGGGAAGCGATGACGAAACACGGCAATGCCCAAACGCGCCAACCATTCGCGAACGGCGTCGCGCGGCGCTTCCTGGGGAACGCCCAGTCGGTGTCCTTTGGGATCCCACAACACCGCCTCGGCGTAGGCGTTTTTGATGAGCGCGGCAAACAGCGAGCGCCGCGAAGCCAGGCGTTCTTCCACCTTCTGGGCCACGGCCTTCGGCAACGGGCGATCGCGTAACTGCAGCAGCGCGGCCAACTCGCGCAGTTCATCGGTGACCTCGAAAGGCTTGGGATCGAGGCGGTGATGGCCGAATCCCTCGGTAGGCGGCCCCCAGGGAATACCGATCTGCAGCGCCATCCCGGGTGCTTTCGCAGCGTTGCCACCCCCCAGATAGACGTGCAGCTCGCGATCGTGGAAACACCAGGGAATGGTGTGCTTCTGCCAACGTTCCCGATCCAGCTTGAACGGGTTGAATCCGTCACTCAGCAGCCCACAAAGAGATTCGAGCAAGGTCCGATCACCCTGGGTCTGGGTGGCCAGGGCTCGACTCACGAGCTGGTCCAGGGTTTCGCGGGCATTTTCGCCCAAGTCGAGGGCGTAGGCCTGATCGATCTTGCGCACGTAGGCACCCTGATCCACCAACGTATCCAACACTTTGGCCAGGACGGTCACGTTTTTTTCCGGATCGATGGTGGAGACCTTGTAGAGCAGCCACCAGGCAGCTTCGCGGGCGGTGAGCACCTCACGCGCCGGGGAAAGGTGGACCAGGACCAGCAATTTCAGCAGACGTTTGGCCAGTGCGATTTGCGCCGGAGTCTCGAACAGCGAATCCAGGTTCTGGCGGTAATAGGGAAAGACCTTCTGCGCAAGCGGTAAAAACTCGGGCTGCACCTCGAACAGGTCCTGAAAGTGATCCACGATGGTTTCCGGACTCAGCAGGCTTCCCCAGGATCGGGTCAAAAACGAGGGCACGTTGCGAGCGGGGTTGCCGCGAAGCTGGTGGATGGTGAAATCGATGATGCCTCTGGCCTGGGAAAAACGATCGCGTACTTCTTCGAGAAATTGGAGTGTCGCGGGATGAAGCGGATAGATGGAGACCAGTTCGGCGTGATCGACGGGACTGTCGGGAAAGGCTTTCTGAAGCTTGCGAGACAGATCGTTCACTTCCGCCTCGTAGCCTTCCTTCTTCACCAGGATCTTCTGCGCGATCAGATCGCGAACGTGGGCCGGACTCAAGATCAATCGTATCGGGTAGCGATCTTTGATCTTGCGGTACAGGTCGAATTCCATTTCGCCGGTGTGTTCGATTTGCTCCTGAAGCGAGGCGAGAATCCACACGGGTTGATCCTGGGTCCATTCGCCTAGAAACTGAAGGAACCGGATGTCCTCGTTGAATTCACCGGGAGAGGGTTTGGAGCGCAGGAACTCCGAGAGTTCGTCGACGATCAGCAGGAGCCCCCCGGGATGGCGGGCCTGAATGTTCGCCCAAACCTGACGCCGATCCAGGGTCGCGGCATGCTCGGTATCGGCGAACCCGACCGCGTCGAGAACGATGGATTCCAGACTGCGATTCGCGCTAAAGTTCAGCAGTGACAGGGGAACGGATACAAGCCCGGGCTCACCGAAATGGCCCGCGGTGATACCACGATGGAAATAGGCCAAAAAGTGAGATTTGCCCGACCCGTAATGCCCGATGAGAAATACACCACAGCCGTTGGGCTGTCGTAACAGGTGCCCGAGAGATTTCAAGTGATTCTGGACATCTTCAGTTATGAAATAGTTTTCCGATATCCAAACTGCGGCCTCGTCCTGCAAATGCTCGAGCCGAACGACCGTCGGCTGTGCGCGAACATCGACCAGCTCACCTATCCGCACGTATCCAATACCTCTTTCTTTCCCCGATTCGGAGGTTTTTCTTGCCCAGCGCACTCTACCGTACCATAAGTCTCAATCTTCGTAAGGCGCTGAGGCAAGGAGAACTGGAGGAAGCGAGCGCCCTCGTGGATCGGCTCAAATCGGAAGACGGCCTGGCTCTGGAAACCCGCGGGCTGGAATTGGAATATATGATTCAGGCCAAGAAGTATCGCGACGCCGACATCCTCGCCGCACAACTGGTGCGCCTCTATCCCAACTCCAGTCGCATTCGCTTTCTGGCCGGGCAACTGGAATACCGGCGCAAGCGCTACGGCAAGGCCGAACAGCATTTTCGCGAAAGCCTGCGCCTGCACAGCAGCCGCCGCGGCAGGCAGTGGCTGGGAAAAACCCTGACCCAGGCCGGTCAATTGGACGAAGCCCTTTCGATCCTCGAACCGCTCGCCGACGATCACGGTGCGGCTCTGACCGACCTGGCCTGGCTCTACGAACGCAAGCAGGAATGGCAACGGGCCATCGACTGCTACCAGCGCATCCTGGAACGCACACCCGACATGACCTTCGCCAAGGAACAGGTCGTCCGACTGAAGGCACGCACCCTCGATCCCGAGGAATTGATGGAAGAAATGGACACGCTGATCGAGTTGGGTGAACCGATTCCCGACAACCTGCTGCCGGCCTACCTGGCCACCCTGTTTCAAGTGGGTCGGGCGAATCAGGCCCGAAACCTCATCGAACGCCTGATCGACGACTTGGCGCCCACGACAGCCCTTCGCATCGCATGGGATTGTTATCGCGCCCAAGTCTACGATCTGGCCTTCGACCTTTTCGCGAAGTGCGCTCCAAGGGAAATTGGGAATTTCAAATTTCTCAACGCATGGGAGCGCACGGCGGACATGACCCAACGCATTCCGCAACTGATTGCCGAGTACGAAAAATTTGCGCCTCAAGAAAAGTCCCTTTTTGGCCGAATTAAGAAACTCAAACGAGGTATGGATGTATCCTGATACTTGAACCCTGCGACTAAACCCCCACTTATCGTTCGTTTGCTACAAATCAGCTTCCGACCCGGGGCAGGTTCGATCCGAAACCCCAAGGTCGCCAACTGCCCAGTCTGGGCGTGGACGCCCCCAAAGGTATATGAATGAGTAAAGCGAGAATCCTAATTATCGAAGATGACGCAGATATCGTCATGATCCTCAGACTCAAACTGGAAAGCGAGGGGTTCGAAGCGATCCACGCCCCCACGGCCGCTCAGGGTCGCGACCTGCTCAAATCCGGCGATATCCAAGTCGTCCTGCTGGACCACAACTTACCGGACCGCAAGGGGGTGGAACTGTTGGAAGACATTTCCAAACACTGGCCCGAACTTCCGGTGGTATTCATGACGGCCTTCAGCAGCGTGCCCCTCGCGGTGCAGGCCATGCGAGTCGGCGCCTTCGACTACCTGACCAAGCCGTTCAACTTGGACGAGGTCCAGGTCGTGATTCACAAGGCACTGGAAGTGCGGGCCCTTCGTCGCGAGGTCAGCCACATTCGCAAACGCAATCGCGACAATTTCGGCTTCGACAAAATCGTCGGGCGCGGCAAACGCATGACGGAGATTCTCGACATCAGCCGCACCGTGGCCGAGAGCGAAGCCTCCACGGTCCTGATCACCGGGGAGAGCGGCTGCGGCAAGAACCTCATCGCCCAGGCCATTCACTACAACAGCCGTCGCGCCAACTGGCCCTTCATGACGATCACCTGCACGGCCCTCCCCGAGCAATTGCTGGAAAGCGAATTGTTCGGGCACGAGAAGGGCGCCTTCACCGACGCGATCGAGCGCAAACGCGGCCTGTTCGAGGTCGGCAACGGCGGCACCATCTTTCTGGACGAAATCGGCGACCTGCCATTGGCGCTTCAGGCCAAACTCTTGGGCGTTCTGGAATCGCGCAGCTTTCGCCGGGTCGGCGGCACCCAGGACATCGCCATCGACGCACGCATCATCGCCGCCACCAATCAGGAACTCCGCGAGAAAATCGAGGACAAATCGTTTCGCGGCGATCTCTATTACCGGATCAACGTCATCCAACTGGAGGTCCCGCCTCTGCGCGACCGTAAGGAGGACATCCCCGATCTGGTCGATTTCTACATCACCCGGTTCAACGAGAACTTCAAGCGAAACGTGAACGGCCTATCCGAGGAGGCCCAACACACCTTCATGACCTACAGTTGGCCAGGCAATATCCGCGAGCTGCGCAACCTGATCGAGCGCGCCATGATTCTGGGGAAAGGCGAAATCTTGGAACTCAAGGATTTCCCACGAGAGATTCGCCAGATCGCCTCGCCGGAAGTGGCGCAATCGTTCGCCCTGCCTCCGGAGGGGATCAATCTGGAGGAGGTCGAAAAGGATTTCCTGCGCCAAGCCCTGGATATGACCGGGGGGAACCAGACCCGAGCCGCCCAGCTTCTTCACCTCACCCGCGATCAGATGAGGTATCGCATGAAGAACCTGTAGACGAGGACAGGTCTGCCGGTCCGGGGGAAATCCGGTCAGCTCACGTTGGCGAGCATTTCGGGCAGTTCCAGGTGCTGCTCCTTGGGGGCGCGCGATTTTGCCATTTGGATGAAAAGCGCGTTGTTGATGGTCAGGTAAGGCGTCAATAACGTACTGAAGTAGTTGTGTTTACAGGCCAACATCGCGTTCGCGACGGACAGGAAACCCTTTCCCTTGGTGAGCGAGACTTCGTTGACATCGTCCAGGAACTCCCCTTCGATTTGAAGCCCGGAACGGCAGAAAAACATGAGCCGCTGCTGAGGGTTCACCATTTCGAAGAAGTTCTTTTCGAAGAACGTCTTCTCTTTGGGCGAATCTTCGTAGGCACATTGGATTTCTTCGAGGGAAACGGCGACTTCGTCCGCCTTTTCGGATTCGCTCTCGCCAAAATAGTGAATGCGTGCATCCTGAACCAGGACATGGTTGCGGCCCACCCGTTGGGCTTCGAGAGAAAGATGCGGGAAATTGAGAAGCGCAACCAACCCGAAATGCTTTTTACAGAATCGTTTTTTGATTTTGGGAACATCCACTTTGCCGGAAATCCAGCGATCTTCACACAAAAAATTGGCCTTGATCAACATCGACACAACTCCTTTCCACGGTCTGAAAAACTCCAGAGGAAAAACCCTGACCCAGCCTGTACAGAGTCTTGCTCGAAAGACGGTTATCCACATACAAGAGAAGTGGATGCGATGTTCTCGACAGAAAGCGTAAAAGGGGAAACCCAAAGGTCGAATGAGAGAACATCACATCTCCGATTCCACGAAACAACGAGAACACAAGAGCTTTAGGCGGAGCCCCCATGTGATCGTGGTCACATATAGAGCGAATGCAGTGCCAGTTTGCCAAAATTGGCAAAAAAGCCTGTATCTCTGGGGCAACCTTCTAAAAAGACAGGATTTCCGAGACCGACTCGAAGTTCTCGGGACACGATCAAGGGAAAACGACGAACCATGGGTGGGGCACATGCCCCGAATCGTTTGGGCCATTCCACCCATATCACTCCCGCTTCGATCTCGCGACGACCTCCAGCGAGGAACGGTGGGAAGCCCTTCGAGAAAAAGCCTAAAAGGCCTGAGTAAAGTAAACTTAGCTCTTCACCAAAATACTCGCACCGATAACGGGAGGGCGATAGTCACCCCCGCGCGCACCCTATCGATATATCGCAGTGCGTTAATTTTTCACCTAAAAAAAGATGCCGCCCGGGTTTTTTCCACCTCTTTCGCCAAAAGACCCAGCCCCGAACGGGCGAAAAAAAAGGCCACCCCGATGGGTGGCCTTTTCAGATTCGAGATGTGCTCGGGAACCCTTCCCGAGACCGGCATCAACGGAAGACATCGCAATCCGTGAGCGTGATGTAGTTGACGAAATCGCGCACATCCAGCTCGTCGTCGCGGTTCAGGTCGTTGAGCGGATCCAGGGTCGCATCCCCCCAATCCGTCGACATATCGCCGAGGGTTTCGGGGAGCGTGGCCTCGAGGTCCACATCGATGCGATAGATGCGCCGTACCGGATCTTGGGCGCTGGAGGTGTCCACGGCCTCCACGTAGACGAAGCCCGATTCGGTAATCTGTGAGGACGCGTTGGTCCAAACCGGTTCGTTCGTGGGCGACCCCTCGGCAGGGGTTCCCGCGATCAGCGCATCGAGGTTTTCGTACCAGTAATACTGGTAGTTGCCCTCACCGCTGACGGTAAAGCCGATATCGCGAGCGCAGGCGCCCACGATCACCTTATCGGGAATCACGGCACCGAACTCGTTGTCCGGCGTCGCTTCGATGACGAAATCGAACTCGTCCAATTGCCAGACGCCCTGATCACCGGTCGCTGTTTGCTGGAATGTGAATCGGAATTGGACCTGGTCTTTCGAAAACAGGCCGTCGGGAACGGGCTGGTCGATGGTCTGGCTGGCCGTTTGTGCCATGAAGACGTAGCGGTCGCTGATGATCTTGTCCAGGTTGGTATCGGTGATCTCGAGGAAGGCCCGATCGTTGTAGAAATCGGTGGGATTGTCAGACAGTTCGAGGATCAGGTCGTTCCAAGGAGACCAGGCCTGTCCCTCGTCGCGAATCCGGTATTCGAGAATGCCTCCGGCAACCCAGAACTTCAGGGTCGCCTGGTGCTGCAGGCGAATGCGCATGTTACCCGTGACCGGGTAAGCCGGCGAACGCAGCGTCCAGAAAAAACCGATGATGTCGGTACGGCCGACCCATTTACCGCTGAGGAAACCCCATCCGAGGCCCAGGCTGGGCGAACAATCCTGGATGTCCGGATCGCAGTTGGTTTCGGTGCAATTGGAGTCCTGACAGGGAGAAGGCGTACCGAACAGCTCGCTGGACTCGTAGCTTCCGTCGATGGAATGGGTGGTGTCTTCGATCAGGCAATTGGTGCGGACGGTCAGCGTTCGGCGATGAGAAGTGCGAAAGCTGCCGTTCTGGTAGGCCACATTGACAAAGAACTCCATGTCGGAGCAGGTTTGAGAAGCGTAGAACAACCGATAGAGCAGATCCATGTCCAAGATCTCGCCCGCATTCAGGTTGCCCATGTCGACCTGGTGCGAATCCGCCCGCTGGGCGCCCCGACGGGTGACGACCTCGAGGCCAAAACCCAACTCGGCGTCCAGGGGTGAAACGAGGCCCAGGGTGACGGTGACGTTGTCCAATTGGTCGGCACCGATGTTCTCGAGCGCGAAGGGCACGCTGAGCGTTTCACCGGGATCCAGGAAGTTGTCGGCGGTGGGGTTCTCGGCGTTCAGGAAGGAGCGCCCGGTCAGCCCGGTGTAGTCGATGTCGTGGGTCGGCGAGACAACCGAAACCATGGCATCGGTATCCTCGTGGGTGATGCGCGCCTCGATCACGTACTGGTCCGGTGCACTGTAGGGCACGTTCAACGTGACTTCCAATTCGCGACTGCTCTCGGAACCGCCGTCGACGATGGCCGCGGGAACCAGAGTGGAATCGTTCCGGTAGTACCAGGTGATGCTGTAATCATTGGAAACGCGCGCGTTGTTGGTGGTATCGCGCCACGCCTGGGGCACTTCCAAAACGACTTCTACACGATTCGGCTCGGGAAAATCGGTGCTGGCGATCCGGAAATCGGCGGAAGCGGGACGGGCACCGAAGGCACTGCTCTGGGAACAGGTGTTGGGCGTGACCAGATAGAGGGCGGCGTAACGGAAATTGACCCGGGTGTTGTCACGCGTAACCTCGAGCAGATGATTCGTATGGGACCCAATCAAATTGCGAACGGTAGAGGATTCCACCTCGGCATCGGTGATGTCGAAGAAGTTGAAGGATTCGGTGTCGCAGTCCACCTGGTTGAACAACCCGGTGCCCCCGAGCGCAAACTGCTCGAAAGGCAGGCCGTCGAGGTCGATGATCGGCGTGGCCGGATCGATATTCTCCATGTTCCCCAGCATGAGGTTGGACCAAAGCCGGTAGGCCTTGCGGTGCGCGATGGGGTATTCGAACTCGTCCAGACCCTGACGCCAGTCCAAAGTGCCACCGCCGGGCAGGTTGTTGATGTTGAGGTTCCAGTCGACCCCTAAAAAGATGCGGTTTTCGAGATTGGCCACGTCGGCGCTGCTGAACCCACGATCGATCACGTTGATGTCGAAAAAACTCTGGGCGAAGAGCGAGCACTCGGCGGGATTGGTTTCGGAGATGACGTCGAGCACCTGAAAACCGTCGGTAATCGCGTTGTCGAACAGTAGCCGGTTGGCGGAATCGGTCGCCGGCACCGGGTCGTCGGCCCCCGCGAAGGTGAACGAAAGTGAAAAACGTCGACAGTCGACGGGCAGATTCGGCTCGCTGTCACTGGGACAGACGACGCCGTTGTCGTACATGTGAATGTTGAATACGAAATCTTCTTCATTGCCCGAGAGCCAGGTGGATACGGGACCGGCCACGGGGTTGGGAAAATTCCGGCCCAGGTACGTCACGTTGTAGACACTGGTGCCGCCGAACTGGGCGCACTCGGGTGGTGTCAAGACGGGCAACACATTCTGTATCGACGTGGAACCCGTATAGCGAACGCGGTAAGCCACGGTGACGGAACCATCTACCTCTGTGAAACTATCGACATCGGTAAGCTGTTGACTGACCGAAAATGATTGTGCGGCTGCAGGTAACGCACTGAAAACGGCGCACCACACCAGGAAACTGAAAAGCAAACTCGGGCGAAGGTAGTGTGCCCACAGAATTCGGTTGCTTTTACTCAACGGCTGCCCCCCTCGGGTATGAAAATTGACTAGTGACCATCCAAGATCGACGGTGTTCGACGTGCCGCTTGGATCGATTGGCCGCCCCATGCCTCGTGGAAACGGACATGGGATCAGGTGCCAGCTAGGTAGCTATGAATCATCGCTTTACTGAAACCTGACTGCCGAGACCTGAAACCGTGTCTCGCCAGCCGGCGCGCCCGGGGAGTTGAAGATCGACTCGTTCCTGAAGACGCAGACTCGCGAGGAACAAAAGACAGAATGGATCGTCTTATCTCGGCTCAGAGCTCGAACATTCGACACAATGTAGCAATTCAGAAGCCAAAACCCGCCACACGCTACTATTGCGATTGTATGATGAAATCGCGGCCTTTGTCTAACGCTTCAAAACGCCAACACGCATTTTCACGCGGTCTTCGTTTGCATTGCCAAAACGACTTTGCTAGAATCGATGGGCTTGTCGCTCATCAGCACATGGGAGGCAACCCAACAATTGGCTAGGAGAACCTAAGACATTGATCGACAAAGAGCAAAGAACGAAGACTATTGATGAATACCGCACCCATGCCAAAGACACTGGCTCTCCCGAGGTGCAGGTGGCGCTGTTGACCGCGCGTATCAACTCCCTTACCGAACATTTCAAGGCGCACAAAAAAGATCACCACTCCCGCCGCGGCCTGTTGAAAATGGTCGGCCGCCGCAAGCGCCTTCTGGAGTACCTGAAGCAAAAAGACCAGAGCCGCTACACCAACTTGATCGGCCGCCTCGGCCTGCGGAAGTAATCGAAACCCCGTCAAAGGAAGCCCCGCATCAGACACAATTGTTTGAAGGGGCTTTTTGTGTTTATGATCGTGGGGTTCGGTTGGGGTTGGCGACATTGGTCCCCCATCACCATTTTGACGAAGACACAGGAGCAGTAATTTGAAAATTGTGAAAGAATCCATGCAGCTAGGCGGCGCCGAGTTCAGTATCGAAACGGGCAAGCTGGCCAAACAGGCCCACGGCTCCGTTGTCGTCCGCCACGGTGACAGCATGGTCTTAGTTGCCTGCTGCGGTACACAGGAATGGGAACCGGACCGGCCTTTCTTTCCCCTGACCGTCGACTACCGCGAAAGTTACTACGCCGCGGGCCGTTTTCCCGGCGGCTTCTACAAGCGCGAGGGACGCGCCAGCACCAAGGAAACGCTGGTCTGCCGTTTGATCGACCGCCCCATGCGCCCCATGTTTACCGAAGGTTACCTCGGTGAGACGCAGATCGCCGCCAACGTGATTTCTTCCGACGGCGTGCACGAGGCCGATGTCCTCGCCATGGTCGGCGCCACCGCCGCAGCCTACCTCTCTCCGGTCCCCTTTCCGCAACCGCTGGCTTCGGTTCGCGTCGGTCTCGTCGACGACGAACTGGTCGTCAACCCCACCGCCGAACAACGCGAGAAGAGCCTGCTCGACCTGGTCGTGGCCGGTACCAAAGATGCGATCGCCATGGTCGAAGCCGGCGCTGAATTCGTGGACGAAGCGAAGATACAGGAAGCGCTGGAGTTCGGTCACGAGCACATCAAGACCATCATCGAGATGATCGAGCGCATGAAAGCTCAGATGGAAATCGTGAAGTGGGAAGTGCCCGAGAAGGAAATCGACACCGACTTCTACAACGAATTGAAGGAACGCTTCAGCGCCGACATGATGGCGGCGATGACCACCAAAGGCAAACACGCCGGCGACGCGGCCTTGAAGGAAGTCAAGAAGCAGGTTCTCGCAGCCTATGAGGGCGACACCGAGGAAGCTGCCGAAAAGGTGGAACTGGCTTCCAAGTACTTCGGCAAGATCAAGGAAGAGATATTCCGCAACTACCTGCTGGTCGAGCGCAAGCGCACCGACGGACGCGCCTTCGACGAAGTTCGCCCCATCTGGAGCGAAGTGGGCTATCTCCCCAGCGTGCACGGCAGCGCGATTTTCACGCGTGGCGAAACCCAGGCACTGGTTTCGCTGACCATGGGCTCCAAGAGTGACGCCCAGATTCTGGACGGCCTGCACACCGAATCCAAAAAGAATTTCATGTTGCACTACAACTTCCCGCCCTTCAGCGTCGGCGAGTGTCGCCCGATGCGCGGCCCCGGCCGTCGCGAAATCGGCCACGGCATGCTGGCCGAGCGCGCGCTGGAACCGGTTCTGCCCGGCGGTGAGGACTTCCCCTACACCATCCGTCTGGTTTCGGAAATCATCGAGTCCAACGGTTCGAGCTCGATGGCTTCGGTTTGCGGTGGCTGCTTGGCCATGCAGGATGCCGGCATCCCCCTCAAGGCACCGGTCGCCGGCGTGGCGATGGGCCTCGTCAAGGAAGGCGATACCTACGCCGTCCTGACCGACATCCAAGGCGCCGAAGACCACTACGGTGACATGGACTTCAAGGTGACCGGCACCAAAGACGGCATCACCGCACTGCAGATGGACATCAAGGTCAAGGGTCTCACCAAGGAGATCATGGCCGAAGCGTTGGCCCAGGCCAAAAAGGGTCGCCTCGAGATCCTCGAAAAGATGGCCGAAACCCTGCAAGCGCCGCGTGACCACTATCCCGAACACGCACCGCAGATCGTCACCCTGCAGATTCCGATCGACAAGATTCGCGACGTCATCGGTGTCGGCGGCAAGGTGATCCGCGGCATCATCGAAAAAACCGGCGTCAAGATCGACATCGAAGACGACGGCAAATGCGTGATCTTCTCGCCCAACGCCGCCGGCCTCAACGCCGCGCGCAAAATGGTGGAAGAACTGATCGCCGTTCCCGAGGAAGGCAAGACCTACCGCGGCAAGGTGAAACGCATCGTCGATTTCGGCGCCTTCGTCGAAATCCTGCCCAACACCGAAGGCCTGCTCCACATTTCCGAAATCGCCAACTACCGCGTGCGCGCGGTGACCGACGAGATCCAGGAAGGTGAAGAGGTCATGGTGAAGGTCATCTCGCTGGAGAACAACGGCCGCATTCGCCTGAGCCGCAAGGCATTGCTCGAAGGCTGAGCCGGGTCCTTCACGAATGGTAAAAGCCGACCCCGAGGGTCGGCTTTTTTTGTGCCCGAACGCATCTCGACGCGAACAGGTATTGGCAATCAGCGATCGGATTACCTTCGATTACCCAGGACAAGATATCTTGCCGAGACGCGACATCCGTGGGCCGATACCGCGCGGCCGAACACACTGGGCCGCTTCGACCTTTCCGTTCCCGAATGCGCCCTAACTACTCGGAGGACTCGGGAGCGAGCAAGGCACGCCCCGCCTCGACCGCCTCATCCAGCGTCCGGCGAATCTCGAAATACTGGTGCAGGTTGGTTTGCTCGAACAATTGATAACTGTCGCGTCTCAACCCGGACAGCAACAAATGCCCGCGACGTTTGCCGATGGCGTTCTTGGTGGCGACCAGCAGGCTAATGACCGAGGAGTCCAACGCCGGCACGCCACTCAAATCGACGATCAGACAGCCGGGATTCTCCTCGACGATACATTCCCAAAAGGCCTTGCGCATCACCGCGGTTTCCTCCAGGCCGACCCGACCCTGTAAAAAAAAGATGGCCGCCTCGTCACGCCTGGTTTTTTCATATTTGAACATAGTCATCCCTCGATGTGATTACACCGCGAACGCCCTGGAAAAGCTACCACTCGATGCTTCGAATCATCGAGTCGCGGTCTCGGGCATCAGCTCCCGCCGTTCCTGAAGATAACGCATCAGCCGGGGACCCAGCACACGCCGCCGTGCCGTTTGGATCTGGCGACGCTTGTAGGCATCGTGACTGGCGGGTCCGGAAATCGACGCCTCGTAGGAGTGCCGATCCATGAGCTGAATTTCGTAATCGAAATAGAAGGCCAGCTCTTTCTCGATGTACCCGATGTCCCCCAATCCACGCGACCCGTCGATCATCTCACCCGCCACTCTCTTCAGCGCCTCCATCTGCTGATACAGCGGATTGGGCACGCGGACCATCTTGCGAACCGTCACCTGGATCGATTGATAGTGAATCGAGGAGTGCGGGTTGTCCTTGTGCGGACCGGTCTCGAACAGGAGCTCCATTTCCTCGTCCATCTTGCGGAAGACTTCGAGTGGATAGTCGCCGGAGCGTTCCAGCAGGGGTCGGAACCGATTGAACACCCGTTTGGCATGACTCAGATCGAGCAGGTTGTTCTTGCTGCGAAACGGCTTCACGTTGGTCACGGAAATCTGATGGCTCTTGTACAACAACTTGAGCGCGAACAGCGCCTCGGTTTTGGTGTTGAACACCAGCCTCATGCCCAGGTGATCGTAGATGTCGGAAGCCACGTAACTGGGCTTTTGCAGCAGTTTCAACAGAATGCTCGTGCGCCCCTTGTTGCGCTTGCGCTGGAAATCGTGAAGCGGCAGGCTCATGCGACCGTCGGTCAAAAAATGTTTGGTTCCGTCGTGTTCGATCAGGCGATCCCAGGCATCGAAAATCTGCCCCCGAATGGTATCGAAATATTTCAATTTGAAATCGTGATCGATGTGGAAGATCCCATGCATGACCTTCAACACGGCACAGGACCACTGTTGTCGGGCGTTCGACTTGTTCAGGTAGTTGGAGGAGAACACCAACAGGTCCAGGAAACTCTCGGGTTCGCGCACTTCGATGGGAAAGAGCTCGCGCTCGTCCTCTTCGAGAAAATATTTATCGATAAACTCGATGGCCTCGCGATGCGCGCGGGCGATTTCCTGGACGGCGGCCGGGTCGCGGGTGTTGAACCCGTATTCACGAGCGAATTGCTCGGCCTCCGCCCGTGTTCGAATCGCCAAACTGCCCATATCGATCGCAGAAACGCCAGTCACGATGGCGTTGAGTTGCGACCAATTGATGGAAATTTTATTGTTCTTGTCTTTGATCCGTTCTTTGATCAATCAATTGCACCTTCATTGAACATAACGCGCCCAGGGAAAAGCCTTCCCGTCGACACGACCTCTTAGGCAGCTCTGCACGATCACGATTCAGGAAAAGAAACAACCCGCGAACGTCAAAAAGAGCCGGCGCTTAAATGATTTTCGAAAACAAAAAAATCCAAAAGGTTAACCATTATACCTCATTTCGCCTCTAATTCGGCGGTTCTTCCCGACCATTACGACATATTTCAATCGGGCCGTTTGGTCTCGATCAGTGGGCGGCGCCCAGTTCCCGCTTGATATCGCGCAGCTTGGCTTGAACGCGTCGCGTGTTTTGCGGGCCCATGCGAATGAAGGCTTTTTCCAGGGGCGTGAGCCCTTCCAGATTGGGATCGGCAAATATAAAGATGCCGCCGCTGCCGATCAACTCGATCGGGCCTTCGGGAACTTGAACGCGAACGATTTGCTCGTAGATGTGGTCGAACTTCTCACCGCGAGCCTGATCTAAATTACCCAGCTCGTTGTAGGCCTCGTCGAAGACCGGCCCCAACTTTTGGTAGTAAGCGGCCAGGGTGTCACTGCTGAGGCTTTCCAATGCCGTGATCATGGGATCGTAGCGAAGGTAGTTGTCGGCGGCCAAATAGGTTTTGCCGTCCTCGCCCTTTTCGATCTTGAACCCGCCTTCCGGTCGCAAAAAATGGAGCTGCTTGCCGGGATTGCGGCTCAGGGACATCAGCTCGACCGCGGTCGACGCTTTGCGAATGAGGTGATCGGCCGCAAGCATGCGATCCACGACCCCGTTCTTCCCGGTGAATTCGGTGCGCAAATACTCGTCGCTCGCGTCCAGGGCGGGAACCGGACCGGGCAGGGTCTCTTCGGCTTGTGTGCCTTCTTCGGTCGGGGTCTCCGGAGCCTCCTCCGTTCGGGAACGGTCCTTGGGTTGCGGGGTCGAGGTTTCTTCCGTTTCGACTCGGGTCTCCTGCATTTCCGGCTCCTCGTTGGATCGCCAGACGTAAAGTCCGCCCAGAACGGCCAGGGCCACGACCAAGATCGCCATCATTCCCTTGAAGGCAGTTGAAGACATACACGGCTCCTTTTCTGATCCCGCCCCGGCGCCATTCTTTCCGTCGCGCGGATCGGCGACAGGGGCGATGGACCGGATTCATTCGGATCACTTGCTTCATTTAGTTTAACTTATACGTGAGATCGGTGCGAGCCGGCTACCGATGTGAATGACATCGGGCACGGTTTGCCGAATCCCAACATCTTCAGACCCAAGGATTGCCCATCTTGATTCGACCCTCGTCACGAACGCTGTCTGTCGGCTATGTGGCGGCCTGCATCTGCTTCAGCGGTTTCTTTTCGCAACCGTTCACGGGCCCCAAGATCGCGGCCCTGTCGCTGCTGATGCTTCCGTTGCACGGCCAACCCCGTGCCTGGTCTCGACCGGTATGCGTCATCCTGGCGCTATTACTGGGTTGGTCCTGGCTCGATTTCCGGATCGCGGGACATGCCGTCGATACCCTTCACGGACTGCTGCCCTGGTTCTTCGTGGCTTGGGTTTGTTGGGCCGTCCTACCGTCCCGGGCAGCGGAACGGGCGGCCTTCGGTTGCGGTTTGCGATGGGTTGCGCTGGTTTCGGCGGGATGGCTGATCCTCTTTCGTCTCGTTTCGTTGCTGGTCCCGACCGCGGCATCCGGCCTGCCCTGGATTTGGGGTCCGGGCGGTTTCTGGGGCAATCCCAATTTCAGCGCCCATGTCTCGCTCCTGGGTCTCTGCCTCGGCACCTGGCGACGTGACCGCTGGGACGCGGCGGCCCAGGCGATGATCGCGGTGGCCATATTCCTGTCCTACAGTCGCGCCGCCGCGATGGCCGTGATCCTTTGGTTCGGCTGGTCCCTTTGGCGGACGGGACACACCCGATCCGAACGATCTCATCTCGGCATCGCGGTCTGTTTGGGTGGGTTGGCGATCGCGATCTTTCTTACGGCTCCCTTTTGGAATACCGCGATTCGTTATCTCGAGGCTCCCGACGTCTACGTGTCGGAGCTGACCGAACAGCCGCCACTCTTGGCCGATCGAGACCCCTGGTTCCAGGCCAAGGGGGCCGGCTTGGTGGGACGGCACATCCTGTTCGCCAACAGCTTCGCATTGTTGCGTGACGTACCGCTGCGGGGCATCGGCGTCGGCCAATTTCGCGTGCGCTACCCGGAGTATGCCGCGGCGGTGTACCCCGATTTCAACATGAACGACGATTACCGTGCCCATGGGGTCCACAACCTGTTGCTGGCCGGTGCGATTCAATACGGCCTGCCGTGGATGCTGCTGTCTCTCGCCCTGGTTACGGCGGCCTGGTGGACCTGTGCGTGCCCGCGATACCGGATGGCCGCCCTGCTCCAGGGCATGTTGGCCATGGTGTCGCTGAACTACCTGAACCCCGTCGTCATCGCCACCTTGATCGCGATGTATCCCTACCCCGAAAACGGCGCACAACGGACACGGTCCCGACTCATCGGGATGCCTCTCTTTCTCGCGGTCATGATTTTGGCAGCCTTCCAAATCCAGATCGGACGAATCGAAGCCCGTGAATCGATGGTGCTCGCCGACCGACTCCTGCCGGAAATGGCGGCTCGCACACACGCGGAGCAGGGTCGTTTACCCGAAGCGTGGCAGGCCCAGCGAGAGGCCTCGAGGCGCGATCCCCATGGCCCGGCCACGTATCACAATCTGGCACTGCTGGCGGAAGCCTGGTCACAAGTGGACCCGAGGATCGATCCCTGTCTCGCATTGTCCCTCTACAGCGTCAACGCCGAGCGACACCCCTTTTACAAGGCGTCGGCGGTAGATCGCGATCGCTTGCGGTCACTCCTGCCCGATTGCCGGGAACACAGCGAAACGGACGTGGAAAAAGCCATCGAACGTTTTCCGGAAAACTAGCGGGAAGACCGGCACGACCCACCCGATTAATTCGCATTCGAAACGAACTTACTCGCAGTTCCCGAATGTCGAGAGATTCGTCGTGCCAGGTAGGTTCATCCGCCGGATGAACTCTTCGAAGCGACCCATGCTCAGAGTTCCCGCATTCTTTGAGAGTCGGCACGGCAGTAAGTTGGTCACGGCCAGTAGGGCAGGAGCGGTTAGCCGGCCCTGCCGTTACTTCGAAGTGATCAAGGCCGCGAAAAAACGGAACGCCTAACAGCGAAGCGCCAATAAAAGCGGGGGCTTCGAAATGTGCGGCGGCAGGGCCGGTAAGGCCGCCGCACCTACCTGGTCCTACCGGCCCTGCACGACGCCCCTCTGGCAAATGCGGGAAATCCCGAGCGGTTAGCTTCGATTGGTTTCTGACCTGAAACCCAGTGGCCGATGGGCCGGTGATTCGCCATTCCGATCACCGGCAATCCGGCCATAGGCATGAGCGACGACTGGGGCTGGACATGATTTGAGCCCAAAAACCCATGCGAGACAGGGAGCGACAGGCCCGTTCGGATATGGATGGGTCTCGCGACCGGTTCGATGCTAAAGTTAGCCCCAATATCGCAATGTGCGGCTACCAGGCCGAAACAGCGCCCGAGGCCCTCCGGCCACCCTCCCTTCCGGAAGTATCGATGACTCGCCACCATCCCTCTTCGTCGAACCGGCTCTCCCCCGGCCTCATGTCACGGCGCCCGGATCGCCCCGCTCCCACTATATTAATAGGTCATATTTTGATCGGACCTCGGAAAGAGCGATTCGAGAAGCGTATCCTCACCCAGTCGCGCACTTGCTTTTTTAGGAAGGAATCCCATGACCCAATCTGAAAAAACCGGACCGCGAGACGCGGTCATCGAATTGACGGGCAATGACTTGACCCTGGCCGACCTGACCGCGATCGCGGCCGGTGCCCCGGTGAAGCTCGGCCGGGCCGGCAGCGACGCGGTGGATCGATCCCGCGCCGTCGTCGACGACATCGTGGCCAACAACGAGGTCGTCTACGGTGTCAACACCGGCTTCGGCAACTTCGCCTCGGTCGTCATCCCGCCGGAAAAACTGGCCGAATTGCAGTACAACCTGATACGCAGCCATGCCGCCGGCGTGGGTCCCGCCCTGGACCTGGCCAACTGTCGCGCGCTGATGGCCCTGCGCGCCAACGTTCTCGCCAAAGGCTATTCCGGCATTCGCCGCAAGAATCTGGAAGCCTTGATCGACGCCCTCAACGCGGGCTTCCATCCCTTCATTCCCGAACAGGGCTCGGTCGGCGCCTCCGGAGACCTGGCCCCCCTGGCCCATTTGACCCTCAACCTGCTCGGCGAGGGCGAGGCCTTTCTGGACGACCGGCGCGTTTCCGCGGCCGAAGCGCTCGAAGCCAAAAACCTGAAACCCATCGACCTGGAAGCGAAAGAAGGACTCGCCTTTATCAACGGCACCCAGGTGATGGCCGCCATCGGCGGTTTGGCCCTGAAGGAAGCCGCCTCCCTGGCTCGCCATGCGGACATCATCGCCGCTCTCAGCCTGGAAGCCCTGCGGGGATCCCGTCAGGCCTTCTATCACAAGATCCACGAGGCGCGTCCCCACACCGGCCAAAAGGCCTCCGCCGACAACCTGTGGCGCATTCTGGCCGAAAGCGAGATCATGGAATCGCACCGCGATTGCGGCAAAGTTCAGGACAGCTACTCCCTGCGCTGTGTGCCGCAGGTGCACGGCCCCGCCCGCGACACCCTGGATCACGTGTTGAAGGTCTTCGAGATCGAAATCAACTCGGCCACGGACAACCCGATGGTGCTCGGCGACGAAGGCCGCCTGATCAGCGGTGGGAACTTTCACGGCGAAAGCCTGGCGATGGCCTTCGATTTCTCGGCCATCGCGGTCGCCGAACTGGCCAACATCTCCGAGCGCCGGATCGAACGCCTCTGCAACCCCGCGCTTTCCGATCTACCGGCGTTCCTTGTCCAGGAAGGCGGCCTGAATTCGGGCTTCATGATCGCCCACTGCACGGCGGCGGCCCTCGTCAGCGAGAACAAGTCGCTGTGCCATCCGGCTTCCGTGGACAGCATCTCCACCTCGGCGGCCAAGGAGGACCACGTCTCCATGGGCACCATCGCGGCACGCCAGTTTCGTGCCGTGGTCACCAACGTGCGTCGGGTCCTGGCCATCGAGCTGCTGGCGGCCAGCCAGGGGCTGAACCTGATTCCCGAGAAACCGGCACTTGCACTGCAAGGCGTGGTGGATCTGGTGCGCGCCGAGGTGGCTCCCTGGGATCGGGACCGTTACATGGCCTCGGACATTCAAAAAGCGGAGGCGTTGATCGGCTCCGGAAACATGATCGCCGCGGTCGAACGGGTCTCCGGCCCGCTCGCCTGATCAAATCAGGGCCGGCTCGCCACGAGTCGGCCACCTGCTTCTTCGTCCTGGTTCGATGGACGCGGCATGCTTTGTTACATACATTATCTGGCAGACGCCTTTCTCAACAGAAATGCCGCATCCGTCCATCAACCGGTTGTCCCACTGTCATTTTCAAAAGCGAACCATGGATCGAACCGACATGGCGGCAATGCAGTAGCGAAATTTCGCTCAATGTTGTCGCAACGCTGGTTCGCATATCCAAATGTGACTATAATGGTTCGCTAACGTCGATTCCAGCGGCTTTAACGACAAAAAGCCGTCAGGATAGGGTTGACAAGGAGCAAAAATATGTCGGAAGCGGTCCAAACACGCCGTACTCTTGCATCCGCCACCATCCGGTTCGCCGGGGACTCTGGCGACGGCATGCAGTTGACGGGTACCCAATTCACCAACACTTCGGCCACCCTTGGAAATGACATTTCCACCTTCCCTGACTTCCCCGCTGAAATTCGCGCACCCGCCGGTACGGTTCCCGGCGTTAGCGGTTTCCAGATCCGGTTTGCCAGCGAAGACATTCACACGCCGGGCGATCGACCCGACGTGCTGGTAGCCATGAACCCGGCAGCCCTCAAAGCCAACCTCGATGAATTGCCCAACGGCGCCCTGTTGATCATCAACCAAGATTCCTTCAACAAGTCCGGCCTGAAAAAGGCCGAATACGTCACCAACCCCCTGGAAGACGACAGCCTCTCCAAATACCGCGTCGTCTTGGTGCCCTTGTCATCCCTGACCGAACGAGCCGTGGAAGAAGCCGGTCTCAACAAGAAAGCCGCCGAACGATGTAAAAACTTTTTTGCCCTTGGCATCATGTATTACCTCTACGACCGCCCGCTGGAACAAAGTCTCGAATGGATCGCCAAGAAATTCGCCAACAAGGAAGACATCCAAAAAGCCAACCAGCTAGCCCTCAAGGCAGGCTACCACTATGCCGACACCGCCGAAATCTTCAGCGATACCTATCGCGTACCCCAAGCCAAGCTGGATCAGGGAACCTATCGCGGATTGACCGGCAACGCCGCGCTGGCGATGGGCATGGTCGCGGCAGGCCAGATCGCGAAAAAGCCTTTGTTCTATGGCAGCTACCCCATCACGCCGGCCAGTGACGTACTGCACGAATTGGCCAAATTGCGCCACTTCGGCGTGCGGACCTTTCAGGCCGAGGACGAGATCGCCGCGATCGGGGCCGCGATCGGCGCCGCATTCGGCGGCGCTCTGGCCTCCACCGGTACCTCCGGACCGGGCATTTGCTTGAAATCGGAGGCCATGGGCCTGGCCGTCATGACGGAACTCCCCCTGGTCATCCTGAACGTCCAGCGCGCGGGCCCCTCCACCGGCATGCCCACCAAGACCGAGCAGTCCGACCTGCTCCAGGTCATCTGGGGACGCAACGGCGACTCTCCCCTGCCGGTCATCGCGCCCGCCACACCCGGTGAATGTTTCACCATGGCGCTGGAAGCCTGCCGCATCGCCGTCAATTACATGACGCCGGTGGTCTTGCTTTCCGACGGCTATCTCGCCAACGGCGCGGAGCCCTGGAAGGTGCCGAGCCTGGACAGTCTTCCCGAAATCAAGATCAGCCACGAGGTCGACCCGGAATCCTTCCAACCCTACGAACGGGATCCGGAAACGCTGGCACGCCCCTGGGCCGTACCCGGCCAGGTCGGCCTGGAACACCGTATCGGCGGCCTGGAGAAGCAGGACATCAAGGGCAACGTCAGTTACGACCCCGCCAACCACCAGCGCATGACCGATCTGCGCACTCAAAAGATCGAAGGCATCACCAAGACGATTCCCGACCTGGAAGTCTACGGCGATCCCGAAGCCGACACGCTGGTGTTGGGCTGGGGCGGCACTTACGGCTCGCTGCTGACCGCCATCAACCAGATGAACAGCGAAGGCCACAAGGTCGCCGCCGCTCATTTCCGCTATCTGAATCCCTTCCCCCCGAATACGGGTGAGGTGATCCAGCGCTACAAGAAAATCCTGGTTTGCGAACTGAACAACGGCCAATTGGACGTGCTCATCAAATCCAGATTCGTCCGGCAAACCGAGCCCCTGCTCAAAGTCAAGGGCAAGCCGTTCCAAGTGAGTGAACTCACGGAGTTCATCAAGAAACACTTGGCCGACGATCAAGCATAAGGAGGGCACCATGGCCAAAGGCGCAGCACTCAGCAAAAAAGATTTCCAGTCCGACCAAATCGTGCGCTGGTGCCCCGGTTGTGGCGACTACGCCATTCTGGCGGCGATCCAGGGCACCATGCCCAAATTGGGCATCCCCAAAGAGAAAATCGTGTTCGTTTCGGGCATCGGCTGCTCCAGCCGCTTTCCGTACTACATGGACACCTATGGATTCCACACCATCCACGGCCGTGCCCCGGCATTCGCCACGGGCCTCAAGATCGCCAATCCCGATTTGAGCATCTGGATGGTGACCGGTGACGGCGACGGCCTCTCCATCGGCGGCAACCACCTGCTCCACATCCTGCGCCGCAACCTCGACGTCAACATCCTGTTGTTCAACAACCGCATCTACGGGCTCACCAAGGGCCAGTACAGCCCCACTTCCGAGACCGGCAAAAAGACCAAATCGAGCCCCATGGGTTCGATGGAACGGCCCGTCAACCCCATCAAGTTCGCATTGGCCGCCGAGGCCAGCTTCGTGGCCCGCACCTACGACGCCAACCCCAAGCACATGGCCCAGGTGTTCCAAGCCGCCGCGGCCCACAAGGGTACCTCGTTCATCGAGATCTTCCAGAACTGCGTCATCTTCAACAAGGATGCGTTCGACGATGTCTACGACCGCAACGTGCGTACCGATCACATGATCCACCTGGAAGAGGGCGAGCCCCTGGTGGCGGGATCCGAGCACAAACGCGGCGTCTTCCTGGAAGGCCTGCAACCCTCGGTCCGCAACCTCGACGAGAACAGCGACCACAGCACGCTCATGGTTCACGACCCCAAGGCCAAGTCCCCGGTCTACGCCAACCTGCTGGCCGACATGGAGTTCCCGGATTACCCGGTTCCCGTCGGCATCTTCCGCAGCCTGGAGCGCCCCTGTTACGAGGACGCCCTGGCCGCGCAGATCAGCGAAGCCCAAGCCAAGAAGGGCGTCGGCAAGCTGGAGGATCTTTTCTCCGCCGGCGAGACCTGGAAGGTCTCCTGACCCAACGACCGCGACCGGGTGCCCGAGGGCATTCGGTCCACACTTCTCTGTGCGAATGTGAAAAAGGCCGGACTCATCGAGTTCCGGCCTTTTTTCATCAATCGTTCGTCCGTCGAAGCGCCTGGCTCACTCGAGGATTTTCAGTTCGCTCAACATGCGCTCGAGTTGTTCGTTTCGCTGGTGAATTTCCTTTTGGATGCGGTCGATCTTGCCGCGAACCTTGATGTTCAACGTGTATTTCTTGGTGAGGGCCAGCGCCATCTGTTTGACCGAAACCTGGTCGAAAGGTTTGCGAAGGAACATCAATCGGTCGGTGGTGCCCACCCTGTCGAGGATCTGCTCCCAGGAATAATCCGAGTAGGCGGTCACGATGACCATCTCGATCATGGGATGGTTTTCCCAAATCCGCTCCATCGTCTCCACACCGTTCAAACCCGGCGGCATGCGAACGTCCATGAAGATGAGGGCGTAGGGATCGTTTTCCGCTGCGGCCTGATCCGCCATATCGATAGCTTGTTGACCCTGAAATGCCGAGTCCAGCCGATACACGATCTTGCCCGCGTCAAACCCGGGAGAATGAAATTCTTCGTCCTCGAATAGCTGACGTTCGATCTGTTTCAGGTCCTCATTGACCGTGAACTTGGAGGTATTGAGAATCTTATGAAAATCCTCGTGGATTTCTTTCGTGTCATCCACGATCAGAATGCGATTGCAAAATTGCATCTAGCTTCATACCTCCGGTCAGGTTGCCGTGAGTGTACCTTTTTACGCTTCCGTCACCATAACTTAGGTGCCTAAGCTTTTCAAGCCGTAATAGAACGAATCACGCCCCCGATCCGATAGCCCGGGGCGTGCCGATTATACACCAACAACATCAATAAAACCAGAGCCTACCGCACAAAAACCAACATACTGCGTAGCCCTGTGTTCACACGTGAGAACCACGACAACCCCAACACTTTCAGTTCTCTCAAAACCCTGCATCCAAACTCACGAGACCTCCCTGAAAAACCGCCGTACATACCAGCGGCATATCACTGAATGAATCTCTGCGCGAATACAGAAAAACATCGCCAAAATGAAAAATTGATCCCACTTTAGCGCTCCGACCAAGGCTCCGTTCCGGTTTCCGGGAACCGGAAATGCCCTTTTGGGCGCCCGCCCAGCAGGATCAAGGTTCCGCTGTCGGCCGTTGTCAGCCAAGGCACTCGCTGTTGGCGCAGGTTGGACAGGACCTGTGGATGGGGGTGTCCGAAGCGGTTCCCGGCACCGCAGGAAATTAGGGCGACATCCGGTTTCAGGCGCTCGAGAAAAGCGCGACCGGTGCCCGAGCGACTGCCGTGATGACCCACCTGAAGCAGCGAAACCGTCGTGGCCGCCCCTCCGCCCCGCGGAGAGTCAAAGAGATCCCGGTCGAGGTAGCGCTCGGTCCAGGTGCCCGCATCGCCCATGAGGAGCACCTTGGCGCCGGGACGTGCGATCCGAATGACCAGACTACCCTCGTTGGTATCGGTGGGCTCCGGCGAACCACGCGGCCAGATCACCTCGAGCCGAAACCGCCCCCAAGCCAGTCCGGCTCCCGCTTCGACGGGGATTTTGATAAAGGCGGAGAGGTCCTGTTCGAAATGAAACCGACCCCATTGCCCTCGCGGTACCCAAATCGGGAATGGCCGAACGAAACGAGGCAGCAGATTGTAATGATCCGCGTTGTGGTGGGATACGAACGCACCCGCCACGTCCTTGCCACCGAAGAGCCGCACCAGGGATTCGGGGCGCAACCCGAGCGGCAATTGCCCTCCGCAGTCGAACAGCAAGGTGCGGCCCTGCGCGTCGGTCAGCATCATGGCGAGACCCTGACCCACATCGAACATGACCAGGCGCTCACCGGAGAGGGGCCGATGATGGATCGAGCAGAACAGCAGGCAGAACAACATCGCGCCATACCAGCGCCACTCGCGAAAACCGTACCGCAGAATCAGGAACGACACGAACAGAAACGCGAGCGCCCAAGCCGGCTCGAAGGGAAACCGCACCAAGCGGAGGGCTTCAATCACGGGCTCCGGCAAGGCCAAAAGCCACACCAGGGCCGATTCCAACGAATTGCACCACGGCACCAGGTCGGTCCAAACCAAGCTCAAACCTGCCAAAGCTCCGAGAACCAGCAGGAAACACAACAGAAAGAAACCAACCAGATTCCAGATCACGCTGAGTGGGTTGATTTCACAGCCGAAGACCAGGCCAACCGGCAAGACCATCAACTGGGCGCCCAGGATCGGCAGGAAGCGCTTCAGGCGAGGCAGCCAGGGATGATCGAGCGGGCTGGCGGGCATCGCCACCCCGCGTCCCAATACCAAACCCAGACTGGCGGCGAAACTATACCAAAACCCTGCCCGCAACAGGCTGAATGGGTCGAGAACGAGCGCGAGACACAGCAGAAAGGTCCAAAGCCGGTACCAATCGCGCACCCGCCCCAACCAACACATCACTTGGAAGCCGGCCAGCATGCTCACAGCCCGCGTCACGGAGTCGCTCCACCCCATCCAACTGCCAAAGACGAGAAGGCCCACGACGGTAAAACCACTGCGCCACCAAGGACGACGGAGCGGAAAGGACAGCCACCGCAGTACGGCGAACACCAACATGCAGTGCAGTCCCGAAATCGCCAACAAGTGTCCCAGCCCAAGCGGTTCCAAGCGCTTGCGCCAGGATTGCGCAGGGACGTTTGCAGTGAACAACCGCCACAATTCGCGATTCGCGGGAGAAAGGGCCGAATCGGGTGCGTCCGGTTGTGGATGCCAGCTCATGAGCCGGACGGTTTTGACATTTCCGGAAAAGCGCGGCGCATAGCGCTCCCGCAGCCGCTGAAGCGGCCAGGGAATGGTGCGCGGAGGGACTTTTCGCTTCAACCGGATCCAGGCCCGCAGGGGTGACCGACGTCGCGGCGCTGCCGGCAGGGCCGGGGTGAAGATCGTGAGTCGTCGGAGCTCCACGTCCTCCCAATCGGCATGAAGGAAACGGACCCGTTCGAGGAGGATCGCCTGCCCATAGCGGGTCTGCCAATGATGGCGAACCCGACCCTCCACTTCCACCGCCCGATCGAGATGATAGGGTGCGGGAAGCCTGGCGAGGCGGCGGTGACAGGTCCAAGACATCCATCCCCATCCGAACCCGAAACAGAAAAGCACGCCGAGCAGGCACTTGTACCGAGACCCGGAAGGAACCCGTACCATCGCCAAAACCATCAGGGCTGCGAGAAACCAAAACCCACCGACGCCACAACAACCCCGGTCCGCCTCGGGCATGGCCAGGCGGAAGATCATCCCCAACACCAATCCGAACGGACCGAGAGTAGCCAAGCCAACGCGAGGCATGCACGCCCTCCGTCGCTCAAAAGATACTCGTGTATGGGTGCCGGGTAATCCCCGTCTCGCGGCGCCGGCATCACGGCGCTCGATCTTCACATGAATGATCCATCATACCCTGGCCGGCACGAAAGCGACAGCTCTCCGCCCTTCACGAAATGGTCACACAAAGCTGCCGGGCTCCCCTCCAGGACCGAACCGATTCGACCCATTTTTTTTGCAATTCGGTGAATCCGTTACCCACCAACGGATCCCGTTTCCCAGCCCCCCGAAACGCCAGGTTTTGTCCTTCCATCGGTGTCAGGTTTCTGCTACCTTTCCCCCTGCTTTATGGACCGGAATCGGAGAGAAAACCACCGCCTGGCATTCATATTTTCATTGAATTCAGTTTTCACAGCCAGTTAACAGGCTTCGCATTCCGCACGGGACACAGAGACACGAAAGCCACATTGTTTTCCACGGCAAAGAATTTACATAAAGCAAAAAACGGAACCAATTCACCCAAGCAACTGGGAAGAAATGGAATAGCAACGTAGTAGTTGGTGACGGATCGCACACTATATATTGTGGCTCTTTTTATTTACACCTACTAGATGCGGTGTTATAATCCGGCAACTTTGAAAAATGAAATGGAATGGCTCGCGCTTTCTCTTGGCTCCCAAGGGTTTTTCTATAAGTGTGGGCACAAGTGCGTGCACCATTCGTATTTGATCGATAATAAGGGGATTTTGGTCGATGAAATTTAAAAGGCTGTTCACTAATAAGGGTTCTTCACCATACCAGGACATTCCATTCGGACATCGCGCCTCCGAAATTCGCAACCCGGACGGAAAAATTGTTTTCTCCGTGGAAAACGCATTGGTTCCGGAGACTTGGTCCCAGGTTGCGGTGGATGTTCTCGCCCAGAAATATTTCCGAAAAGCAGGGGTTCCGGCAAAGACCCATCGCATTGCCGAGGAGGGTGTGCCGGAATGGCTCCAGGCTTCGGAACCCGACAGTGAAGCCCTTTCGCTCTTGCCGAAAGACCAACAATTCTCAACCGAAACGGATGCGCGTCAGGTGTTCAATCGCTTGGCCGGATGCTGGACCTACTGGGGCTGGAAAAACAAGTATTTTGATTCCGAAGACGACGCCACCGTGTTCTACGACGAAATGTGCTACATGCTGGCCAACCAGATGGTGGCCCCCAACTCGCCGCAATGGTTCAACACGGGCCTGCACTGGGCGTACGGCATCAACGGGCCGGCCCAGGGACACTACTACGCGGATCCCGCGTCCGGCGAAGTGAAGAAGTCGGAAGACGCCTACACCCATCCCCAGCCGCACGCCTGCTTCATTCAGAGCGTGGACGACAGCCTGGTCAACGACGGCGGCATCATGGACCTCTGGACCCGTGAGGCACGCCTGTTCAAATACGGCTCCGGTACCGGCACCAATTTCAGCGCCATTCGCGCGATCGGCGAACCCTTGTCCGGCGGCGGGAAATCCTCCGGCCTGATGAGCTTCCTCAAAATCGGCGACCGCGCCGCTGGCGCGATCAAGTCCGGCGGCACCACGCGCCGCGCCGCCAAGATGGTGACCCTCGACATCGACCACCCCGATGTGGTCGAGTTCATCGAATGGAAGATGACGGAAGAGCAAAAGGTGGCCTCGCTGGTCGCCGGCAGCCAGGCCTGCAAACAGGCGCTCAAGGATATTTTCGACGCGGCCTGGGCGGCGGCCGACAAGGAAACCGGCAAACCGGAAATCGACCCCAAGAACAACAAGCGACTGCGCAAGGCCATCGTCGCGGCCAACAGGAACTTCGTGCCCAAGTCCTACATCAACCGCGTGCTCCAGTTGGCGATGCAGGACTACCACGAGATGGAGTTCGATACCTACGACGTGAACTGGGAATCGGAGGCCTATGCCACGGTCAGCGGCCAGAACAGCAACAACAGCGTCCGGGTACCCAATACCTTTATGAAAGCGGTAGGGGACAACGCCGATTGGGACTTGGTCACGCGGGTCACCAAGCAGACCGTCAAAACGGTTTCCGCCCAGGAACTATGGGAGCGCATCGCGGTCGCCGCCTGGCAAAGCGCCGATCCCGGCCTGCAGTACGACACCACCATCAACGAGTGGCACACCTGCCCCAACAGCGGCCGTATCAACGCCTCCAACCCCTGCTCGGAATACATGTTCCTCGACGATACGGCCTGCAACCTGGCCTCCATCAACCTGTTGAAGTTCCTCGACAAGGGAACCACGCGCTTCGACGACACCCGCTTCCAGCAGGTCTGCCGCATGTGGACCGTGGTACTGGAAATTGCGGTCCTGATGGCGCAGTACCCCAGCTACCTGATCGCCGAGAAGTCTTACCGCTACCGCACCCTGGGCCTCGGCTACGCCAACTTGGGCGCCATGCTGATGGTCAGCGGCATTCCCTATCACTCCGACCGCGCCCTGGCGATGACCGCCGCGATCACCGCGATCATGACCGGCGCCTGCTACCGCGCTTCCGCCGAGATGGCCAAGGAACTGGGCCCCTTCCCCGGCTTCAAGGACAACCGCGACGCCATGTTGCGGGTCATCCGCAACCACCGCCGTGCCGCCTACAACGTGGAAGAGCAGGAGTACGAAGGCCTTGACGTCAAACCGTTGGGCATCGACTCCAGCCATTGCCCGGCCTATCTGCACGACGCCGCCAAGAAGACTTGGGACGAGGCGCTCAAGCTGGGTGAAAAACACGGGTACCGCAACGCTCAGGTTTCGGTCATCGCCCCCACTGGCACCATCGGCTTGGTCATGGACTGCGACACCACCGGCATCGAGCCGGACTTCGCCCTCGTCAAGTTCAAGAAACTGGCCGGCGGCGGTTATTTCAAGATCATCAACAGTTCGGTACCGGCGGCGTTGCGCCAGTTGGGCTACGACGAAACCCAAATCCAACGCATCACGGATTACTGCAAGGGCACCGGCACACTGAAAGGTGCCCCGGGCATCAATCACGAAACCCTGAAGGAAAAGGGCTTCACCCAGAAGCAACTGGACAAGATCGAGGGTTCGCTGGCCTCGGTGTTCGACATCAAATTCGCCTTCAATCGCTACGCGTTGGGCGACGACTTCCTGGTTCAGGAACTGAAGGTCAAACCGGAGCAGATGGACGACTGGAACTTCGATCTGCTCAAGCACCTGGGTTTCACCCCTGAAGAAGTCAGCATGGCCAACGAGTACTGCTGCGGCACCATGACCATCGAAGGCGCACCCGAACTGAAAGAAACACACTATCCGGTTTTCGATTGCGCCAACCGCTGCGGCGCCAAGGGCAAACGGTTCATCGCCTCGATGGGACACGTGGCCATCATGGCCGCGGCCCAACCCTTCATCTCCGGCGCGATTTCCAAAACGATCAACATGCCCAACGAGGCCACGGTCGGCGAGGTCAAGGAGATCTACGAACAGGCCTGGCAGTTGGGCCTCAAGGCCATCGCCCTGTATCGCGACGGTTCCAAGCTGAGCCAGCCGCTTTCGGCCTTCTCCGACGACCTTCTCGAAGAGGAGGCCGAAGCCGAAGATCAAGCGCAGGCCAAGGAAGTCAAGGTCGCCCAGGCCGCCGAGCAGATGACCAAGATGTACACCCGTCACCAGCGCCGCCAATTGCCCAACCGACGCGGCGGCTACACCCAGAAGGTCACCATCGGTGGCCACAAACTCTACCTGCGCACCGGCGAGTATCCCGACGGTCAGTTGGGTGAAATCTTCCTCGACATGCACCGCGAAGGCGCCTCGTTCCGCAGCCTCATGAACTGCTTCGCCATCGCCGTGTCGCTGGGCCTGCAGTACGGAGTCCCTCTGGACGAGTACCTGGACGCCTTCGTCTTCACCAAGTTCGAGCCGTCCGGCCCCGTCTTCGGTCACGATCAGGTCAAGTTCTGCGATTCGGTCATCGACTTCGTCTTCCGCGAACTGGGCCTGACCTATCTGCACCGCACCGAATACGCCCACGTCCCGGCTGTCCAGGAGTCGGACGACGACAAGGAGCCCGAGAAGGCTGAGAGCGGTTCCAAGATGGACGAAATGGACTGGGAGTACTCCAAGGTCGTGCGCGAAACGGCCCAACAAATCACGACCGACGACCAGAAGCAGCAAACCGTCCGGGTGGCCCGCCTCAAGGGTTACGAGGGCGATCCCTGCCCCGAGTGCGGCAACCTGACCCTGGTTCGCAACGGCACCTGCCTCAAGTGCGATACCTGCGGTTCCACCACCGGCTGTAGCTGATAACGCAACGGATCGCGAAAAGGCCCGGATTCCCTTGTGGAACTCCGGGCCTTTTTTCGTGGATCCACAAGCTTGGACCGCGACAAAAGGGCCGCGGAGGCCATCTTCCTTTGACCGAGACAGGTTTTTCAAAACCTGATAGTCTGTTGGCGACCATCCCGATCGTTCATAGAGACAAGGACAGGTGCGACACCTACCCGGATACCGGGAGCCGTCCACGTCCGAATCGTAGTACAGGGAAACCGTTCCCCGTTCCACATTATGGTCGTCTACATATTTCCCTATTCGTCACTCAAAGGAGAGATTGAACCCATGAAATTCCTGAAGTTTGCCTTTATCGGCGTGATCTCGGTGGTATTGGTTTTATTCATCGGATCACTTTTTATCCCCAGCGAATTCAAAGTCGAGCGCTCGATCGTCATCGAAGCCCCGACCGAACAGGTTTTCCCGATGGTCAACAACCTGCGCAATTGGAAGAAATGGATGGTTTGGGCGCGCCGCGATCCCAACATGACCATCAATTACGAGGGCCCCGAAGCGGGTGTCGACTCGAAGACGAGCTGGCAATCGGAAACGGAAGGGGACGGCGAAATGACCATCACCCAAAGCGAACCGCCCACCTTCGTGGCCTATTCCCTCTATTTCCCCGAATTCGATTCCCGATCCGTCACCAAAATGAAATTGGAGAGCGTGGACAACGGCACGCGCGTGACCTGGACGAACGAGGGCGACATGGGCATGAACCCCATGATGAAAGTCTTCGGGTTGATGATGGACGGCATGGTAGGACCTGATTTCGAAGCGGGTCTCGTCAACATGAAAGAACTCCTCGAAAGCATGCCGCCCACACCCGAGCCCGAGCCCGCGGGTGTGGAAGCAGCCGAAGGCGAAGGGGCCGCCGAGGGCGACGCGGCTGGAGAGTCGTCCGAAACCCAAGGTGGTTCGGACGGACAAGAAGCTTCCAAGTAACGACCTGTGCCCATCCAGGACCGAAAGAATCCTTCATTCAGCTCGCCGCCTGGATGGGTGCCCGCTCGGATTTCAGGTCCGAGATGCCAGGTTCTGTGAGGACGACACCGCTCCGAATCCCGGTCACCCGAAGACGAATCCAAACCGCAAGCGAGCATCGAGCGCGCTTGGACAAGGCGCCATTAGCCGACTCAGCTCCAAATGGCCATTTCCAGGCCGCGCTCGTCCCGCGGTGGCCGTTCCGGTATCGAAACCGCGATTCCTTTGAATCGCCGCCACGCGGTCCACGACAGCACCATCGCGTCGAGTAGATCGTCGAGACCGGCTTGGGATCTCGGTACGCGCCAATACGCGAGCCAATCCTCGAACCCGGGGTAAACCGCGACCAAGGCCTCACGGCGCTCCTGTTTGCCGGGTGCCTTGAGCTTGTAATGTTGCATCGGGGATCCCAACAACCGCGTGAAGGCCATTTCTGGATGGCTTTCGAACACCCGCTCCTGAAGTTCGGGTGTGATCCAGGCATCGACTTCGGCGATTTTGGGCAGGAGGCCGAACCCTTGAATCGAGAGTCCCTTACCCCGTACCTCGTCGAAATGGGTGGCTCCAAGCAGGGAACGCACCGGTGGCGGAAACACGCTCGACCTGCGCGCCCCGATCGCTTTCCTCGTCCCTCGGTCACATTCGCGACCGCCGGCCACGTGCTCGGAGAGCAAGCCGATGGGAATGTCCACCGCAACAAACTTCGGTTCGCGGGGATCTTCGAGAACCTGGGCGACGTTGGCGAGGATTCGCGCATCCCACGCCACCGCCCGCTCGGCCTCAAAACACACGAAAGCCGCCAGCCACCCCGCGCGACAGCCGTCGACACCTGCCACCCAAACCATGTGCCCTCCCGCCATGTCCGTCACGAAACCGCTCGCCAACCACAACCGGGCCTTCTCGTCGAACGCGGTCCACTCGCCTCGGATCGCAGAGCGAGCCTTGGTGACAGAGATCATAGGTCGTGATTCCAGAATACATCGATCGTATCGGGAAAAGCCGCCAAATCAGGTAAACAAAATGATTAAAAACAGGACAACTCCCCTAGAATCAAGGCGAAATGGGTGAAGCCCCGCAAGAAAACCACTTACGGATATTAAGTGGATATCAATTAGCCCCACCATTCGCGACATCATTACCCACCATTCGCGCACCGCCACCCTTTTCACGACGGATTTTACCCCACTTCAAAACATCTCCAATTGCTGGCTAAGAAGTCTTCCCTTAAAGTTTGTCTCAGCTCGCTGGGGAGCACGAAACGAATACCCAAGCGGTATCGCTTCTGTTCATCAGTAAGCTGAAACCTGTACGAGAGCAAATTTCGAGAGCACTACTTAGTGGCTTGATTTTTTCCCACTGCCAGCGGGGACTTGCCCGGCGATGTAAATCCGCCGGGCCTTTTTTTTGTCCTGAATCAAGGCTCCGAACCCTCGAAACCGGCCCCCATTCCAAGCAACCTCCTTCGGCTTCCGAATTTGGCGCTGGCACAGACCGTGGGATTACGGTTAAAATTTGGTGAGCGTACCTTAAAACGCCGTCAAAACGTCGTGCTTTGAACCGGATTCATCACGCCATGGTCGGCCCGAATACCAACCGAAGCCCCTCGAACCCGCTGGGTACGAGTTTCGGTACTTTCACGCCCGGCCCAAGGCGACAGCGCGGCAGCCATTGACCGACCTATCTCTCGAGAGGATGCTTCATGCCCTGGCGCCACACCATCGATCTCGTCAAAACCATGGGTCGCGCCTTCCAGTTCTGTCCCCCCATGTGGGCCAACGCCCTACTCGGGAAACCCGGCGACTGGGTGCCGCCCTATCCGAAACATTCTGAATTTCGCATCCTGGATCCTCGCAAACCCGTGCGCGCCCTCCACTATCTCATCGATGCCGGTCTTTTCCCGATCCCCTTCACGCGACCCGGATGGCTGGGTCTCGTTCCCGATGTCTTCTTTCTCCAAACCCCACACGTCATGCACTGGCAGGGCCAGGAGGAGACCTACGACGATTTTCCCGACGAAGCCTGGTTCTTCATCAACGGCGTCACCACCAACAACGACGTCGCCAAAATGCAGCGTGCCTGCCTGACCCATTTTTTCCGGCGACCGATCACCATCATCCAGAACCCCTCGGACTCGATCTACCTGGACGTCATGGAGGCCGCCATCGGCAAGACCGGCGCCTGGATGGCCAAACCCGCCCACCTGGCCGAGGTCGAGTTGAAGCGAGCCCTGCTCTCGGATAAAAAGAAGATCGTGGTCATCGCCTATTCGCAGGGATCCATCATCATGGCCAACGCCTTGCGGAAACTGGCGCGCAACCCGGCGGCGGTCGCCCAAATGCACAAGCTGGAGATCTACACCTTCGCCAACGCCTGCGACAAGATGAACTACCTGGACAAGATCAACCGGATTCCCCACATCGAAAACTACGCCAATCGCCACGACCTCGTGGCGCGACTGGGTGTGTTGGCCCCCAAAAAACGCGGCATCATTTGCATCGACGGCCCGGTGTTCGTCAACGAGCTGTGGGGCCACCTGCTCAACGAGCACTACCTATACCGCCTGCTCGACGAAAAGGGCGAGTCCAACTACCGCTTCGACCCCAAGGCCAACCCACGCTTCAAACCCGACGGAGCGCCGCCGGAACCGCGCCTGCTTCGCTACCACAAGGACGCGTTGCGAGCCGCTCGCCGTTCAACTGCCTATTGAGCCAAAAAAGTGGTAGACCACTTCGCCGCCCTCGTTGACCCGAATCTGGGCGAGGCCGTCGCTGTGGCAGCGGTCCAGCATCCGCTTGGCCTCGGCCGAAGCCAAAGCGGTGGAGACAGCCACTTGGGACACGGTGAGTTCGCCACCGTTGCGCTGCGCCAAATCCAGGATCATGCGTTCGTCGCGCTCGGCCCGTAGTTGGGTGCGACGGCGGAGCGCGTAGATCACCATAAAGAGCCCGAGCCCCAAAGGCACGAGACCCAGAAAGATACCGGCGGCCAGATTCTCGACGAGGGACTTTTTGCCATCCAGTTGCATCAGCAGGAAGCCCAGGCACATGACCGCCCCGAAAAGGGCGGAGGCCGAACCTGCCAAGCCGAGCAGTACATGCCTCAGTTTCACGGTGCTCACCACCTGAAAGCGCGGGTTTTCACCCAATAAATTGCGTTGCTGAAAGTCCTTCCATCATACCCCGCAAAACCCTCGCTGCAAAGTCTTCGCTACAAGGTGACCCCAGCTCGCCAGGGCTCTGCTCTGCCCAACACGCAGGACACCCCGAACCGCAAGCTAGCAGAACCTTTACATTCAACCAAAAAGCACAGATCCGCGATCGAACCGTGATAAATTCATTCTATCTCCTCCATAAACAATCTTTACGTGCAAATTCAAACTTCGTGAAAAACGACCCCAACAACCGCAAACCGATGCATGTTTTGAAATTTCATTTACCTAATCATTACAAAAAAACTTGAACTTTGAAGCCACTCTCCATATGCTTGCCGAAAGAAGAGAGGCCCGTTCTCGATTTCATGCTGTGGCCCCTTTTTGGCCCTCCCCTCTCCGCCGCTTCCAGCAAGCGTTCTACCACGGACCCCGCTATCGATTTTCTGTCCAGCCCTATGGCCGAGACCCGGCACCGCGGATCTCGCAGCCGGGGTGGTCGCTGTCCTCGTGCCCCCCTACGAATCGAGATACGCACTCGAAATCGCGCACTTGCGCCAGGTCGCCATATGACGGCGTACCGCTGCGGCGCTCGCGAGCCAGGGAGTTGCCTGTGGTGCGGATTCCACGGCGCTTGACCCAGAGCGAAGACATAGCTTGACCTCACGAAGGTTGTTGCTCCAACCTTCATTCCCTTCGGCCGGTGCGGTCCTTGGGGCCGCCCGGCCTTTTTTGGCGCCAACCGATGGGCTACCGTGGAAAGCTAAACGCTTAAAACCCGGCCTCCGTCCTGGGCGGCCACTCTCTCGAAACAAAGTGGTGCATTCAACCTGAGCTGGGTCTTGCCGTCGCCAAATCTTGATCAGGAAGGCAGGAATGATGGAAACCAGGAAAAGCAGGACCATGATGTGTCACCAAATGCCGATCCTTTCCTGCTTTGCGATGTTCATGGGTTCCCGCTAAATTTTTCGGATAAACGAACCATGGCCCTTCGCCAGAAACCAGATACAGTGTATCTTTCTCGAAATCGAGCTGGGCATGCCCGCTGGTGCGCGGCTCTTAATGTAACAAACTCTGTAAAGCTCGAAGGTAAAGCTAAAAACCTAAACAAACGTAGGGTCGGGGAGTTCGTCAGTAAATGTCGACCCAGCGGCCTGGGCGGCCTCTCAGTGGTTGATGAAACCGACGGCTTCGCGTACGCGACGGGTGGTTTCGATCGCCGTCTTGCGCGCCTCCTTGGCGCCCTGCCGCAAGACGTCCATGACCTCGTCCGGATGTTCCAGCAGATGGTTGTAGCGATCGCGATAGGGCTCCAGAAACGCGTCGACCTTTTCGAAGAGCGCCAACTTGGCGTGGCCGTACCCAAAGCCGCCGGCGCGATACTTCTGGGCCATTTCGGCGATTTCGTCGGCATTTGCGAAGAAGTGATAGAGCCGAAACACGTTGCAGGTGTCCGGATCTTTGGGTTCCTCCAACCCCTTCGAGTCGGTCACGATCGACATGATCTGCTTCTTGAGCTGTTTTTTGGTGGCGAACAGCTCGATGGTGTTGTGGTAGGACTTGCTCATTTTCTGGCCGTCGGTTCCGGGGATGACCGCCACGTCTTCCTTGATGACGGGATCGGGCACCACCAACAGCTCGCCGTAGGTCTGGTTGACCTTGATCGCCAGATCGCGGCACACCTCGACGTGCTGTTTCTGGTCCGATCCGACCGGCACCAGGTGCGAGTCGTAGATCAGGATGTCGGCCGCCTGAAGCACGGGATAGGCGAAGAGGCCGTGGTTGGCGCTCAATCCGCGCGCAACCTTGTCTTTGTAGCTGGTGCAACGCTGCAGCAGCCCCATCGGGGCGAAACAGGTGAGGATCCAGGCCAGTTCACAGACCTCGGGCACGTCGGTCTGCATGAAGAGCAGCGACTTTTCGGGATCCAGGCCCAAGGCGAGATAGGTACGCGCCACGTCGAGGGTTCGCTCGCGCAATTCGGCGGCGTCGGGCAAGGTGGTCAAGCTGTGGTAGTTGGCGATAAAGAAGTAACGATCCCAGTCGGCCTGAGCCTGGGAGTCGAGATGTTGCTTGATGGCGCCGAGATAGTTGCCCAGGTGAAGCTTGCCGGAAGGCTGAATGCCGGATAAAACGCGCTTTTTCATAGTGTTCCCCATGTGAATGTCGACAGGCGGTACGAAAACGATCGCGCGATTGTAACCGGAAGCGTCGCCGGAACGCAACCGGGCGGGTCACGCCGAAAGAGGTGCGCCACAAGGGAAAGGCCGAACGGGACGGGGACCTAGAGGACGGCGGCGACCGCCGCAATGCGGCAGCAAAAATGAACCGGCATTCATGTCACCCTTTACAGCTTCACAAAAACCTGATTAACTGGTCTTCAGTTACGTTCGAATCGGTTTCCGGCACCCTCTTTTGTGTGATATCTTTTGTTGAAAAAATCGGGTTTGACGCCGGACACCAGCTCACCTTTTTTTCGATCCACGGGGCTACACGAACACCTGACGTGTCACCGGTATCACTTACCTTTTGCCTCATACCGGAATCTTTAAGTGGAATCACGACGAAGGAGATCCTGCATGACCAATTTAAACATCGCCTGCCTCTTGTCGCCTATGGCCGATACCGAGGGGCCGATGGATATTGCCGACGGTAACGTTCTTACCGGCGGGAAGAAGATTATGGGGAAATACGGCGAGGTTGGCCTCGAAGCCACCATCACGTTTGCCGAACAGAACCCCAACACCATTCACACCGACATTCTCTCGATCGGGAAGTCCAAAGAAGTCACTTCCCTGCAGCAGACGGCCATCGCCATGATCCAGCCCAAGAAACACCCGGGCACCCTCGGCGTGCACGCGCTCAACCTGGACGACATCGACACTCGCGACGCCTATGAAGTCGCCGATCTGCTGGTCGCCATGATCAACAAGCTCGACAACAAGCCCGACCTCATTTTCACCGGCCGCGAATCCTGGGACTACGCTCACGGGATCGTCGGCCCTACGGTCGCGCAAGGGCTCGGCATGCCCTACTACTCCGGTATTAACGAAGTTCAGCTCAACGACGACAAGAAGTCCGTGACCGCCACGTTCATCGAAGGCAACGACAAGATCGTCTACAACGTTCCGCTGCCCGCGGTCTTCGGCACCACCGACTGGCTCAACGGCAAGGACAGCGCCCGTTTCACTTCGCTCAAGGGCGTCATGATGGCCAAGAAGTTCAAGCGCAACCAGATGAGCCTGGGCGACCTGGGCGTCACCCCCGCGGCCAAGACCACCATCGAGAGCATCGAACCGGTCGTTTCCGAGCGCCGCAATCGCAAGATCGAAGCGGACGACAGCGCGCAGATCGCCAAGGAAATGGTCGACATCCTGGTGAACCAGGACAAGGCGATCGCGGGCAACACGGCCGGCGACGACGGCGCCAACCAGGCCGCCGATCCGGTTTCCTGGGCCGACGCCTCTGCCGCGGATCTCAACCTCGCCGAGGACGTGGTGATCGTGGCCGATCACGACAACAACGCGATCCGGCTTTCCACCAAGCAGGCCACCGCGGTGGCTCGCAAGATCGCCGACGCGACCGGTAAAAAGGTGAGCCTGTTGGTTCTCGCCAAGAACCCCGACCAGATCGGCGCGAGTTGCGCCGGCTTCGGCGTCGACCGCGTCATCGGCGTGGCTTCCGACGATTTCGAACACACCCACGTCAACTCCGCCTCCAAATACATCGCCAACCTGTTCGGCGCGGCGCCCTCCTACCTGGTGACGGTCGCCAACGACCTGGGCCGCGATCTGGCAGCCTACCTTTCGGCTCACTTCAACGGCGGCCTGCTGCAGGACGTCACCGACCTGACCGTCAACGGCGGCAAATTGTCCGGCAAGCGCATCGTGTCCAACGCGCGCTTCATCACCACCGAGACGATCACGGCCGACGGCCCGCAGATCGTGAGCGTGCGCGCCACGGCCTTCGATCCGGTTCTTTCGGACAACGCGCCGAGCTTCCACAAGGTCGCCATCGGCGGCGTGACGGTCAACGCCACCGTGACCAGCGTGGACAAGGGCGAGGAAACCAAGGGCGTGCCCCTGAACGAAGCGAAAGTCATCGTTTCGGGCGGCCGCGGCATGAAGGCCTCCGAAAACTTCGCGCAATTGCAGGGCTTGGCCGAAACCTTCGGCGGCGCCATGGGCGCATCCCGCGCGGTCACCGACCTCGACTGGGTTCCCCACAACCTGCAAATCGGTCAGACCGGTACCACGGTCGCTCCGGACGTCTACTTCGCGGTCGGCATCTCCGGCGCCATCCAGCACCTGACCGGGATGCTGGGCTCCAAGTACATCGTGGCCGTGAACCCCGACGCGGACGCCCCGATCCACAAGCACGCGGATCTGAGCATCATCAACAAATGGGAAAACGTCATTCCGGCCTTTTCCGAGGAGATCAAGCGCGCCCTGGGCAAGTAAGTTCCGCCGCGCAGAAGATCAAAGGCCCCGTTCGTCGGGGCCTTTTTTATTTGGCCGAAGCGCCCCGCCTGGAGTTCCCGGCCGTTCGATCGGGCCCGTCGCGGCAGTGCCGACTTTTCGAAGCGATCCGTCTCAGCAGTCCCCGCATACCCAGAGTGACGTCCTGCCCGGTAGGTTCATCGGCCCGATGAACATTTCGAAGCAATCCATCCCGGCAGTTCCCGTATCCTGGAGAGGATTGCCATTGCTGTAAGTTGGCCCGCTGGGCCGACATTCGAAGTTACCAATGAAGGGACGTACAAAGCGCCCAAGAGCATAACCCACCAAGCCATCACGAGGCCCATGGAGCTCCAAAGCACCGAATGAGTCCTCGTTTCAGGCAGATCCATTGCCCGGGTCGGTCCAGCCGACCCAGCCAACCGGGCACCACCACTCTCTCGAAGAGGCGGGTACCTTGAACGATGTCACGCTGGGGAGTTCAGCGGGCCGCTGAACCTACCGGGCACCACGACTATCTCAGAATGGGGGAACTCCGAGAGGAGCGACTCCGAATGTCGGGCTGGCAGCCCAACTTACAGCCCCGACGCCTTTCTAAGCATGCGGGAACGCTTGACTTGCGTCGCTTCGAATCGTTCGGCAGGGGCTTCGCCCCGGCCCTACGCCTGGAGCTTGGCGCGCGCATCCCGGGCCGCTGAACCTACCGGGCACCACGGCTATCTCAGAATGGGGGAACTCCGAGAGGAGCGGCTCCGAATGTCGGGCTGGCAGCCCAACCTACAGCCCCGACGCCTCTCTAAGCATGCGGGAACGCTTGATTTGCGTCGCTTCGAATCGTTCGGCAGGGGCTTCTCCCCGGCCCTACGCCTGGAGCTTGGCGCGCGCGTCGCGGGCGGCGTTGCGCACGATCTCGTTCAGCGCCGGGTGAATGAAGGTCGTCGCCAACAAGTCGTCCAAGGTACCTTTCATCTGCATCAGCGTGATGACCTGGTGCACCAGGACGCTGGCCTCGTGGCCGATGATGTGGCAGCCGAGAATCTTGCGGTCGGCCCGATTCACCAGGATCTTGACGAACCCTTCCTCCGAACGCAACGCCATGCCCATGGCACTGGCGGCGTAGTTGCGGAATCCGACCACGTAGTCGGCGCCGCGCGCCTGGAGCTGGTCCTCGGTCTCGCCGACCCCGGCCACCTGGGGCGACGAAAAGACCGCGTGCGGCATGGCCCCGTAGTCGATCGCCTCGTCGCAAGGCTCGGCGATGGTCGTGCGGAACAGGTACTCCCCTTCCAAATTGACCGAATGGCGGAACATGAAATTGCCGGCCACGTCGCCCAGGGCCCAAACGCCCTCGGCCGTGGTGCGCAGGCGATCGTCGACACGGATGAAGCCATCGGGCCGGGTCTCGACCCCGGCGGCGGCCAGGTTGAGATTGTCGCTGTTGGGTACCACACCGGTGGCGATCAGCAGGGCGTCGCCCTCCAGCTCCATCTTCAGGCCGCCCTCGCCGCAGATCGCCATCTTGTAGACACCGTTTTCGAAGGTCACCCAATCCACCGTCGCCTCGTGATACACCTTGGCATGGCGCTGAAACGCCTTGTGGAACGCGGCACGCACCTGGGCATCTTCGGGACGCAGCAGCACCGAACGCACGACCATCGAAATGTCGGTCCCCAGGGCGCTGAAGTAATAGGCCAGTTCGGTGGCGATATAGCCGCCGCCGACCACGATCATCTTTTTCGGTTGTTTCTCGAGCCGCAGGGCCTCGGTACTGGTCAGGAAGGGCACCTTGTCCAAGCCGGGAATGTGGGGAATGCGCGGACGCGATCCGGTCGCGATGTACACCTTGTCGGCACTGAGGGTCTTGCCGCGCACGCTGACGGTGCGGTCACCCACGAAGCGGGCTTCGCCGTGGTAGTAGTGCAGGTTTTCGTTTTTGCGATAGCCGGGCAGGATACTGTCGGACTCGTCGTCGATGGTTTGACTGACACGCTGCACGAGCGCTTCGAAATCCACCTCGAAACCCTTGGGCCGCAGGTTGTAGCGCGATGCGGTGGAAATCGTCTCCGCCACCTCGGCCGCATGAATCAACATCTTGGAGGGAATACAGCCCCGATTGAGACAGGTACCGCCCAGACGGTCCTTCTCGACAATGGCCGCTTTCAAACCCAGGTGGCTGGCCGGGGTGGATATTTTGGTACCGCCGCCGGAGCCGATCACCAGGACATCGTAGTGCTGGTCACTCATGCGTCACTCCTGTTTCGGGCGCGAGACCTGCCACCGGCGTCGCATGCACCGAACAACCCGGCCCGTTTGGTGCCCGGAACCGACCGGGCGCGTTCGCGAAAGGGGATCCCAAAATATGAAAAAAGCGGCCAAAATCAGCCGCTTTTTTCAACTCGGGAGGATTCCCGGTATTTCATTGGGAAACGAGGTTCCCGTCACAAGTTCAATGGGTAACTTACATCACCGCGTCGAGAAGGTTCTTACCCGGACGGAACTTAGGCACTTTCTTTTCCGGAATGGTAATGGCCTCGTTGGTACGGGGGTTACGACCGGTACGCGCAGCACGGTTCGCGACGGAAAAGGTACCGAAGTTTACCAGAGTAACTTTGTCGCCGTCTTTCAAAGCATTGACAACCGCATCCAGCATAGCGTCAAGGGCTTTCGTAGCCTGAGCCTTGGAAATGTCGGCCTCATTAGCCATCACACTAACGAGATCAGCTTTATTCATGTCGATTTCCTCCCCTAAGCATTAAGCACGATCTTTGGAGATTTTGGAGTTTATGCCCGCCAAACCCAGTTGTCAAGCCGATTTCAGGTATCCAGCCATATCCAAAAGGGAGTCACGAGAAACACAACGAAGAGTACTTTTAACAAGCGGAAACCTAGCGGTCAAGCGGATTCTTGGCAAAACCTCTTGTTTGACCGGATTAAGTGAGAAATGGCCAAAAAGCTTACGTAAATGCACATCTCCAGCGAAAAGCCTGTATCCGCAGTCGCATTCACACAATTCGAAGATTATTCCCCCGATCTCGCGAACCACCACCGCAAAAGAAGCCCTTCACCGCGTCAAAACCGGGTGAATTCCCAAGGGACGACCGTTCTCCGCCGCACTGGAAAAGCCGCCGGTTTCTGAGGTATGGTTAGGGAACTCGGCGATCGTGCGCCCGCGGCGCACGGGATCCCATCTCCAGGCGGGTGTCGCGCCGGCAGGCTACCTCCCGCCCGTCTCAATCACGCGAGGTAGCTTCTTGACTCCTACGACCACCGCCAAATCGCGAACCGCCGTGCCCGACCTACACCAATTCCTTCGCTGCACCACCCCGGACGCGTGGATCGCGGCAGCTCTCGAGCGGCAGGACATTCTCTTGGTGGACCACGCCAATTGCGAGAAAAAGGCGGCCTCCACGGCGTTGAACCTCATGTTCCGCTATGTGGATCGCGGTGATCTGCTGCAGAAAATGTCGCGCCTGGCCCGCGAGGAGCTGCGCCATTTCGAGCAGGTCCTGGCGATCATGAAGGCTCGCAACATTGATTATGTACACGTCACCGCATCGCGTTACGCCGAGGGCCTGCGCAAACACATGCGCAAACAGGACCCCCAACGCCTGGTGGACGTGCTCATCATCGGCGCCTACATCGAGGCCCGTTCCTGCGAGCGCTTCGAAAAACTGGCGCCGCACCTGGACGAAGAGCTGGAACGCTTCTACACCTCGCTGCTGCGTTCCGAGGCCCGCCATTTCGCCGATTATCTCAAACTAGCGCGCCAATACGCCGACGGCTGCATCCAGGACAGGATCGATTTCTTTGGCGCGGTGGAAGCCGAGCTGATCGAGAGCCCCGATCCCACCTTCCGCTTCCACAGCGGCACCCCGGCCTGAACGGGTGCCCACCCAGGAACGAGCGGACTCCAATAGCCCAGCCGATTCGCCTGGATGGGCACGGTATCAGGTATCAGGTATCAGGTATCAGGTATCAGGTATCAGGTATCAGGTATCAGGTATCAGGTCTCGGCAAATTACAAAACAACCCTCGTTCCGGATGGCCAACATCTATAAAAAAAGCCCGGCGACGAGGCCGGGCTTTCCGCGAACCGTCGAGGCGTCGATAGCGACGCCCGCTCCTTAGAGATCGAATTTGATCCCTTGAGCCAAAGGCAGTTCCTTGGAGTAGTTGATGGTGTTGGTCTGGCGGCGCATGTAGGCCTTCCAGGAATCGGAACCCGACTCGCGACCACCGCCGGTTTCCTTCTCACCACCGAAGGCGCCGCCGATTTCCGCACCGGAAGTCCCGATGTTGACGTTGGCGATACCGCAATCGGAACCCTGGTGGCCCAGGAACTTTTCGGCTTCCAGCAGATTCGAGGTGAAGACCGCGGAAGAGAGCCCCTGCGGTACGCCGTTCTGGTAGCCGATCGCCTCGTCGAAATCGCTGTAGGGAATCACGTAGAGAATCGGCGCGAAGGTTTCGTTCTGGACGATGTCGAAGCTGTTCTTGGCCTTGGCGATGGCCGGGGTTACGTAGAAGCCGGCACGGTCGACGCGCTCGCCGCCGCACAGGACCTCGCCGCCCTCGCTCTTGACCTGCTCCAGGGCCTTCGTCATCTGCTGAACCGCGTCCTCGTCGATGAGCGGACCCATCAGGGTGTTCTCGTCCAGCGGATCGCCGATGCGCACCTGGCCGTAGGCCTTCACCAGACGTTCGGTCACGGCATCCACCAGGCTCTCGTGCACGATCAGGCGGCGCGTGGTGGTGCAACGCTGACCGGCGGTACCCACCGCACCGAAGACGATGGCGGGAATCGCCAGCTCCAGGTTGGCTTCGGGCGTCAGGATGATGGCGTTGTTGCCGCCGAGCTCGAGGATCGAGCGACCCAGGCGTGCCGCGACCTTGGCGCCGACGATCTTGCCCATGCGTACGGAACCGGTGGCCGAGATGAGCGGCACGCGGTGGTCGTTGACGAGGGTTTCGCCCACGACGTCGTCGTGGCCGGTAGCCAAGGAGAACAGGCCGGGTACGCCGTGCTTCTCCAAAACGGGCGCGAAAATGTTCTGCATCGCGACGGCGACCAGCGGCGTCTTCAGCGACGGTTTCCAGATGACGCTGTCACCGCAAACGGCGGCGATCATGGCGTTCCAACCCCACACCGCGGCGGGGAAGTTGAAGGCGGTAATCACGCCGACGACGCCCATCGGATGGTACTGATCGTACATCCGGTGGCCAGGGCGCTCGGAGTGCATGGTGAACCCGTAGAGCTGGCGCGAGAGGCCCACCGCGTAATCGATGATGTCCACGATTTCCTGGATTTCGCCAAGCCCTTCCTGATAGATCTTGCCCATTTCGAGCGTGACCAGACGGCCGAGGTCGTCTTTGTGGGCGCGCAGGACTTCACCCATTTCGCGAACCACCTGTCCGCGCAGGGGTGCCGGCTTCGTACGCCAAGCGGCAAAGCTTCGCTCCGCCACGGCGACCACCTGTTCGTATTCGTCCCGGTCCGCGAGGCGAACCTTGGCGATGGCTTCCCCGTTGGCCGGATTGTAGCTGGTGACTTCTCCGCCCTTGCCTTCCAACCAGCGGTCGGAGAACACCCCACTGTTCACTTCCTCAATTCCTAACCGTTTCAAGAAATCGTACATGCGGTACCTCAAATCTTATTGCTTGTTTTCATTTTTTCATTGTTCCAAGTTCATTGTTCATCGCTTATCGATCATCGCCGATGAACGCGAGTCGACCCTGCCGCATCGGGAATCAAAGAGCCGACATCACACCGCGACGCGATCACCGAATCGCGATTCACATCGATCGGGGCCAGAACCACAAAGGCAACCCCGACACAAAGCGAAAAAAGCGCCGCGCGTATTCACGCCGCGCCTGCCGCTGTCGGACGTCGCGCGCCGCACGCATTTACAAATGGGAAACCAGTGATCTTCCCCCCGGAGCGAGATCTCGTGGATGCTTCATCGCACGACATCTCTCGTTTGCATTCCATACCAACCTCGGTGAACCCCACTCGGCGTCTAAAACCGGCATTGAGACCGCAACCCGGTTCATGAATCGAGAATCTAGGGCGCGTCCGAACCGACGACGGCAGCGGACGTCGCGAGGACCCAAGTGCGGGAGACTCGAGGCTTCGGGAATGCATCCCAAAAAAACCATTCTAGCAGATGATGAGGTCGAAACGCCACGGGCCGAAACAGGTTCGCACATCGGAAAAAGCGGTGCCGGTGAGGTGGCCGCGGGAACCCCTCACGAAAACCAATTTTTTGTTGGCTTTGCGCCAGTGAGTTGGTTTAATGCGCTTGGGTCATCTCTTTGGGCGTTCACGTTGATTTGGTTGACAGGAACGGCGTCGGTCCCGCCTTGGAACGCCGGCATCCACGGCGCGAAGCCCAGGCGAGATCCGAGCCGAATCGGGGGGTTTTCGAAACCGTTCGAGCGCAACGCCACACCGATCCTCACTGCATCCATCGGCCGCCGACGGAATCGATTCGCACCCCAACCACAAGGGATTGTTAGCATGACCGAAGCGTTAAAAAAGACACCGCTGGCCGAGGAACACGAAAAGCTGGGTGCCAAGATGGTTCCGTTCGGTGGTTGGTACATGCCCGTGCAATACACGGGTCTGGTAGAGGAACACACGGCCGTCCGCGAAAAGGCGGGCCTGTTCGACGTCTCACACATGGGTGAAGTACGGGTAACGGGCAAGGACGCCGTCGCCTTCGTCGACCACTTGACCGTCAACCAGGTCACCAAGCTGGTGGACGGCCAAGCGCACTACACCGCGTTCTGCAAACCCGACGGGACCGTGATCGACGACCTGCTGGTCTATCGCATCGGGCCCGAGGAATTGTTGCTGGTGATCAATGCCGGCAACATCGACAAAGACGTCGCCTGGATCGAACGGCACGTCGGTGATTTCGACGTCATCGTCAAAAACGAGAGCAACGCCATCGCCCAAATCGCGATCCAGGGCCCGCTCGCAGAGGAAATCCTGCAGCGAATCTGCCCCGAAGACCTCTCGCAAATCAATTACTACTGGTTCGTACACACTTCCATCAAGGGATTGCCCACGTTGGTATCTCGCACCGGCTATACCGGTGAAGATGGATTCGAGTGCTACTGCAGTGCCGATCACGGCGTTCGCCTGTGGAACCTGCTGCTGGAAACCGGCCGCGAGGACGGCTTGATTCCCGCCGGTCTCGGAGCCCGCGACACGCTTCGCCTGGAAGCGCGCATGCACCTCTACGGCAACGACATGGACGAGACGACCCACATCTTGGAAGCCGGCCTGGGCTGGATCGTCAAGCTCAAGAACAGTCCGGAGTTCATCGGCAAGGAACAGATTCGCGCCCAGAAAAAGGCCGGTCTCGACCGCCGCCTGGTGGGCTTCGAGGTCAAGGGCCGCGGCATCGCGCGCCAGGGTTATCCAATCGTCCACGAGGATCGCGACGTGGGCCGCGTCACCAGCGGAACCCATTCGCCGACCCTGAAAAAAGCGATCGGGCTCGGCTACGTCCCCTTGGCGCTCACCGAACCCGGCACCGTCTTTCACGTGCGCATTCGCAACAAGCTCGTCGAAGCCGAGGTCGTCAAGGGCCCCTTCTACAAGCGGGCCTGATCGATCGTCGGATCGCGACGCAACGACCACGACCTCGCCAAAAATAATTGACCGGCTCCCGGTCGCCGAATCAATGATCAAACGCCTGTACTTTTTTCATTTCCAGTCGGGAGGACTAGAGGATGTATTCTGGGAAAAACCTTTATTCGAAAGAACACGAGTGGCTGAGCGTCGATGGCGACACCGCCCTCATCGGCATCACCCATCACGCCCAAGACCAATTGGGCGACATCGTTTACGTGGATTTGCCTGACGTCGATTCCGAGTTCGAGATCGGCGAGGAATTCGGCAGTGTCGAATCGGTGAAAGCGGTCGCCGAGGTATTCATGCCGATCGGCGGAACCATCGTCGAAGTCAACGAAGACCTGGAAGACAGCCCGGAAGCCGTCAACAAGGATCCTCACGGCAAGGGTTGGTTGATCAAGATCAAGATCGCCGATCAGAGCGAGCTGGAAAAGCTGTTGAGTGCCGAAGCCTACGAGGCATTCGTGAAAGAAGAAAGCAAATAAGGGCTCCGAGACGAGCCGCAGGTCGGGCCGGGCCCCTCGAAATGCGAGGCCCCGGCTCACCGAGCGCAGGTTTGGCGCGCTTCCACTTTGCGATTCCACCGCGGTTTGTCATAGAATCACGTATTGCTTCGATCCTCGCTGCGACATGCACCTTCGGGAATCGCCTTGCGAATTCCGAGATGTCCTTTCCGGTGTCTTCGGCAGGTCATCGAAACCATGCGGTCGAATCGGGCCGTTCGGGTCCGACCTGGCGATCCAGGGCCGCTACCCGGCCGGTCATCGCCATATCACTGTAGGTCAATATGGATGAAACCTCACTCACAGATGAGGCACTTGTCGAAAAAATCAAAGAAGGAAACGTCGAGCTGTTCGAGGTGATTGTTTCCCGCTATCAACGCAAGTTGGTCAACTACATTTATAGAATGATCAACAACTACGAAGCTGCGATGGAGCTGTGTCAGGAAGTCTTTATCAAAGTCTACAGCTCCTTGGACAAATACAACCCCGAATACAAATTCACGACCTGGATTCACCGCATTTCCTCCAACGCCACGATCGATTGGATGCGCAAGAAGAAGCTCGACACCTTCTCCATCGACGCCTCCGGTGAGGATTCGCCCAGCCTCAGTCAGCAACTCCCGGCCAAGGGACTCAGCCCCCTGCAAAACTTGGAGATGAGCCAATTGCAGGGCCGCATCGAGGCGGCCATCGACGAGCTGCCGTTCATCTACAAACAATTGATCGTGCTGCGGCACATCAATGAGCTCAGTTACGACGAGATTGCCAAAACCGTGGACTTACCCTTGGGCACGGTCAAAAACCGCATATTCCGCGGGCGCGAGATGCTGAAAAGCAAATTGGCCGAGGAGATGGCCAAGAGGGGAGGGCGCCAACGTGGTTGATCCCAAAGACAACGAACGCGACAGAATCATGAATCCGGCCCAACCCGACGACGAACACGCCGAAGAATCCCTCTTCGACGACGACACCGATCTGCCCGAGGATCCGTTGCTCGAGGAAAGCCTGCGCGGCCTGCCGGAGATCAAGGTTCCTTCGACCTTCCTGCCCAACGTCATGTTCCAGGTTTACGAAAAGCACGCCCGGGAACGCATCAGCATTCCGCAAGTGCTGCTGATCAGCGCCGTGCTGCTGATCCTGACGATCGGCTTCTTCACCCTGGACATCTACGATTACATGGCCGGCCACGACATCGACAGCTTCTCCCAGGGCATGTCGATCAAGGTCAAGGCCGTACTGGCCCAGTTCGACGAATGGCTTTCGGCATTCGGGGGGCTGGTCTCGGCATCCTGGCAGATTGTCAGTGGATCGCTGGGCTACTTCTTCAAAAACGTGAGTATCGGGATTCAAATCCTGATTCTCCTGATGATCCTGGCTCTCGGCTTCGGCGCCAAACGGCTGCTGAACCGATAACGGGATCGATTCGATTCTCCCGAAATCCCCACAAGTCGATACATGAGGTACACCATGACGGCCCGAGAAAAACACAGACAGCTTCGAGTCCCGGCACTGGCTCTGGCCTGGTTGTTGGTATGGTTTCTCGGCGCGCCGCTCCAGGCGCAACAACCGCCCTACGTGGTGACCGGCCTCAAGACCTACGAGGGCAACGTCTTCGCCGTCGGCCAGGACGTCATCGTCGAGGGCACCGTCAAGGGCGATGTGGGCGCCGTGATGGCCGACATCCACATCAAGGGCACCGTGGAAGGCAACATCACCGCGCTGGGCGGCTCGGTGCGCATCTATCGGGACGCGAACGTCTCGGGCAACCTGCTGTGCCTGGGCGGCGACGTGTCCTCCCACGAGCAGGCCATGGTCGGCGGCAAGATCGTCCACCATTTCGCGCCGTCCGGTCCCAGCCGGGAAAGCGCCTACCTCACCAGTTCCCATTCGATGGCGGCGCTGTTCTTCGCACAATCCTTCTTTCTGTTCCTGGTCATCATCATCACGTTCTACATCTTCCCCAACCAGGTCAACGAGGCCAGCTTCCAACTGGGCCAGGATTTGACACGCCATTTCATCATCGGCCTGATCACCCTCGCGACCTTCCTGCTCGCCATGTTCGTCAGCATCCTGTTGATGGTGGTCATGGTCGGCTTCCCCATGTTCCTTCTCTTTTCCAGTGGCCTGATGGTCGTGTCCATTTTCGGTAGCGTGGTGGTGTTCCATCGCGTCGGTACGGTCATCGAAGAGCTTTCCAACGGCTTGCTGTCCACCGTGGCGAGCCTGCTGATGGCCGTGCTGCTGATCGGCGTGATCCTGCACCTGCCGCTCTTGGGCACGCTGATGCAACTCACGATTCTGATCATGGGCTGCGGGGTCATCATCGAGACGCGATTCGGAACCAACAAGCAATGGTTCACCAAGAAGAAGCGTTACTGGGCGGCCAGTTGAGCCGTTCGGCCACGAGGAGTCGGACATGACGGACCAACGAGGAAAACGCGCCGTCCTGTTGGGCGCCAGCGGGTTGATCGGCGGCTACTGCCTGGAACACCTTCTCGCCGACCCCACCTACGACCGGGTCGTCACGCCGTTGCGCCGTCACCTCGATCTCGAACACCCCAAACTGACCCAGCGCATCGTCAGCTTCGACCACCTCTCCGCCAATGCCGACTGTTTTCACGGCGACGATCTCTTCTGCTGCCTGGGCACGACCATGCGCCAAGCCGGGACCCGCGAGCAGTTTCGCCACGTGGATCTGCACCTGCCGCTCGAATGCGCCCGCCTGGCCCACGAAAACGGCATGCGCCGATGCCTGGTCATCACCGCCCTGGGTGCCGACCCCGACTCGCGAGTGTTCTACAACCGGGTCAAGGGCGAGCTGGAACAAGCCCTCGAAACCCTGGGTTTCTCTCACTTGAGCATCCTGCGCCCTTCCCTGCTGCGCGGCCCGCGCACCCAATCGAGGCCCGGCGAAAGACTCGGCGAATGGGTTTTGGCCGCCACGAGTTGGTTGCTGGTGGGACCGCTTCGCAAATACCGCGCGATTCACGCCCGTGTGGTGGCCGAGGCCCTCGTCGCCCAGGCCAAACGGGAAGAATCCGGCGTGTTTCGGCTCGAGTCCGACCAAATTGCGCGAACGGCGTCGATTTCGTGATCCCGGGCCGGAGTTTTCCCAGTATGGCGCGCTCCGGAAACCCGGCCGGCCCAACCAGAGACGAAAGACTTTTTTGTGAATTTATCAACCGCAACCCTTATAATCAGAGGATCAAAAAGGTTTCCCTGATTCCGTTGCCCGTTTGGAACCGCAAGTTCACGAACGCGGCGCGTATTGGTAAAGGTGGATCATGTCTAATTCGGTGCTGCGACGTAAGAAAAACGACGGGACCTATGAGGAATTCACCCTGTCAAAGCCGATAACGACCATCGGCAGAAGTCGCTCCAACGATATCGTGATCAACGATACGAGTGTCTCCCGACTGCACGTGCGCGTGGAGAATCGCAACGGTCAGTACTTCGTGCTCGACAACAATTCCTCCAACGGCACCTTTCTGAACAAGAAGAAGATCACGGAAGCGCCCATTCGCAGTGGCGACACGCTGGTCACGGGTCGCATCTATTTCTATTTCACCGAGCAAACGGAACAAATGGATCCCAGCGACAGCGCCACCGCCACCCTGCCGACACTGGACGCCAACGCCAATCCGGCGATGGTCAAGTCGACGCGGCCGATGCAGGCGGTCTTGCCGCCGGATCACGACCGAACCCTGCGCAGCAGCGACGAGTCGGATCCGTTCTGGACGCCGCCGCCCGCACCGATGGGTCGCACCGCAGCCACGCCGCCGCCCGCACCCGCGGCCGCAGCCGCCACGCAGAGCGGCGGAGAAGAGTTGCTGGCGTGGGACGATTCCGCGCTGGAGGATTTGGACAAATACCAAACACCCAAGGCGCCGCTGCCCACCCAACCGGGTGGTGTCGAGCCCATGCCGCCCAGCCCGCCGCCGCAGGCGGGGCCTCCCCAGGCCGGACCTCCACCGGCCGCACCGCCCCAGACCGGCGCGCCGAAGGGCCGATTCCCACTGCCGATGCCCGGCGAGGATCCGCCCCCGCCGCCCGCACCGGCGACCGCCACACCGCCCCCGGCGCCGGGTGGCCAGCCGGCCCAGCCACAGGGACGCTTTCCGCTGCCGGTACCGCAACCGGGCGATGCGACCCCACCGCCCGCACCTCACGGCGGCCAGGGTCCCGTGGCACCGCCGCAGCCGGATCCCACACCCGGCGGCTCGATCTTCGACAACGTCGCCAGCAAGCCCGCCGGCGCGCACCGCAACGCCGAACCCGTGCCGCGCCTGGTGGCCTTCCTCATCGATTGGGCGGTGGGCTTCGCGCTGATCCTGCCCGCCTTCATCTTCGTGATCGCCAAGATCGGCTGGCTGGCCATGGCATTCTACCTGTTGGGCATGATCGCCAACCTGGCCCACTTCGTCTTCGGCTGGGCCAAGTTCGGCAAAACCGTCGGCAAGCACATCATGAAATTGCGCATTATCGAAGAAAAATCGCCCGCACAGGAGGGACTCAGTCCCAAGGCCGTGTTGCTGCGCCTGCTGGTACCGGGCTTCACGTTCGGCATCGCCTACATCTTCATTTTCATCGACCCCGAGCGACGCGGTCTGCACGACAAGATCGCCGATACGCGCGTCATCCAGGAGTGAACCGCGATGGTCGGGCTCTCCGGATCCCGACCGCGACACGCCGTCACTCGATCCCACTTCGAGGTACATCCGCCATGATCTTGACAGGACCCGAAATCCATCAACGCCAGGGAAAAGACATCATCATCGAGCCGTACAACGCGGAGCAGCTCAATCCCAACAGCTACAATTTGCGCCTCCACGAATCGCTGATGACCTATGACGAAGATATCCTGGACATGGCCAAACCCAACCATGCGCATCATTTGACCATTCCGGACGAAGGCCTGGTGTTGCAACCCCATAAGCTCTACCTGGGCCGCACCCTGGAACGTACCGAAACCTTCAACCTGGTCCCCATGTTGGAGGGTCGCTCGTCGGTGGGCCGGCTGGGCCTGTTCGTTCACGTCACCGCGGGATTCGGGGACGTGGGCTTTCGCGGATTCTGGACCTTGGAGATCTTCGCGGTCCAACCGATCCGCATCTACAAAGGCGTAGAAATATGCCAAATCTTTTATCACACAATCGAGGGCGAGCAGAAAACATACGATAGCGGTAAATACCAAAACAACAAAGGTATTCAACCCAGTATGCTTTACAAAGATTTTGCAAAAATGCGGGGCGAGTGAAGGCCCTCGAAAAGACGCCCGACTTTTCGCAAAAATCCAATAAAAAAGGGCCTCGAGAGGCCCTCATCAACGGGAACGGCGTTCCCGAATGGAAGCGTTTCCAACACCAGAGTCAGGCGCGAACCTTACCCTGCATTAACATTTTCTCACCGCTTTCAAAAAGTGTTATCATCTTATCCGGTCCAGGAATCTCAGTGACAATTCCTTTGCCAAACGTGACATGCGTGATGCGATCATCCACTTTGAATGTCTCATACATGTTGTAGGGTTTGGCGATCGCGTCGTCCCAGTTGCTCACCAATGCATTCCACTTGGACGCGGCCGATGCCTTCGATCCCGAAGATGCGGCCTTGGAACGGGACGACGTCGCTCTACGCGTCGTCGTGGTTTTCGCCTTAGCGACACGGTGATTGTGCTCGCTATTGCAGGTCAAACAACGTACCCTGCGGGGTTGATCGTCGACCATGGCCACCACGCGATGGTTCAAGACCATCTTACAACGACCGCAATAAGATTCCAGTTCGCTTCCAACACCCAGTTTTTTGAACATGAATTTCCCCCTTGCCTAGGTACCCAAAACACTCATAATAGCAAACCTAGGAGAAGGATTTAAGATTTTTGGACTAAGATGAATTAAGGACTTAACTTCATGCCCAAATATAAGATGCTCATTAACGCCAGAGATTTCGACCAGTTACGCGTGGCGATCATCAACGAAAAGGGACTGCTGGAGCAAATCGATTTCGAGTCCATGAACAACACCAGCAATCTGGGCAACATCTACAAGGCCACCATCACGGCCATCGAACCCAGCCTTCAAGCCACCTTCGTCGATTATGGCGGCAACCGCCACGGCTTTCTGCCGTTCAACGAAATCCACTCGCGTTATTTCACCACCAACGACCGCCGTGCCCCCCTGCACGAGCGGTTCAAAATCGGCCAGGAAGTGATCGTCCAGATCGCCCGGGAAGAGATCGGCCTCAAAGGCGCCTACATGACGTCCTACCTCTCGCTGCCCGGCCAGTACCTGGTCATGATGCCGCTGACCAGCAAGGTCGGCATCTCGCGCAAGATCAGTTCCCACGAAGATCGCCAGCACCTGCGCAACGTATTGGAGCAGATCACCGTGCCCGACGGCATGGGCTACATCATCCGCACCGCCGGACTCGGCAAGACGCGCGAGCAGATCCAACGCGACCTCAACATTCTGACCACCACTTGGCGCGAACTCGAGTCGCGTGCGGCGACCCGCCCCAGTCCCACCATGTTGTACCGCGAGGACGACGTGGTCACCCGCACCATTCGCGACTATTTCAACGAGGACATCAGCGAGATCCTCGTCGACGACAACGAAGTCTTCCAAACCATCAGCAACTACTTCAAGAAGATCCTGCCCAGCTACGCCCACATCGTGCGCCAGTACCGCGGCAAGCAACCCCTGTTCGCCAAGTACAACCTGGACGAGCAGGTCGAGCGCATCTTCACCCAGAAGATCCAACTGCCCTCCGGCGGCTCGATCGTCATCGAGCAGACCGAGGCCCTGGTCGTCATCGACGTCAACAGCGGCAAGACGGCCGAGGGCGACCTGGAATCGACCGCCTTCAAGGCCAATTGCGAGGCCGCCGAAGAAATCGCGCGCCAACTCCGCTTGCGCGACCTGGGTGGCCTGGTGGTCATCGATTTCATCGACCTCAAGGACAAGCGCAACAGCCACGAAGTGGAACAACGTTTACGAGAAGCCTTGAAAGCCGACAAAGCTCGTATTACTATTTCGGGTCTAAGCCGGTTCGGTTTGCTGGAGATGTCTCGCCAGCGGATCAATACCTCCAAAGAAGTGCGTCACTACGTGGATTGCCCCGTCTGTAACGGAACCGGGCGCTTCAAGTCGATGGAACTACAGGCCCTCGACTTGCTGAGACGCATCAAACTTTATGTATACAACGGGACTGTGAAAGAGCTGAAGGTGAGCGTGTCCGAGCCATTGACGCTGCACCTCCTCAACGAACGCCGAACGGAGCTGATGGAGCTCGAGAATCGGTACAACACTAAAGTAGTCCTGCAGACCCGACCGGGCCGTAACATGCCCCCCCATTTCGAGGTTGCACGACGTCCCCAGCAGGAGGAAAAGGACAATATGGTGATGCCCGCGCCGCTCTCCCTGTCTACCATGGCCGCGTCCATGAGTGAGCAGGACATCAACCAGCAGAAGGATTACCGCGAGGAGAAACTCGAGGGTCTCGAAAAGATGACTTTCGAGGAGCTGCGCACGCAAGACATCCCTACGCCTCAAGACATTCCTCCCTACGACCGCTTCAATTTCTCGGTCCGAGTGATGTTGATGAAACGCCATGGCCTCTACGAGGACCGCATGGAAGAATTCAAGGAAGCCGTCCGCAAAAAAATCATGGGGGCCAACTACAACACCAAAGGCAAATCCGGCAGCGAGCAGACCGCCCCGGAACGTCCGCGCCAACGGGATTCCCAACCACAGGGTCGGCGCGATCACCGCCGCCGGGACGACTCCCGCAACTACCGCCAAAACGAACCATCCGACGAATCCAAGAGCCAGGGTGGCGATGGCGAACGCGACGGCCAGCGTTCCTACGCCATGGCCGGCGGTCGCTCCAGTCGCGGGCGCGGTCGAGGCCGCGGACGTGGCCGTGGACGCTCCCACCGCAATTGAACCGAACCGGGGCGGGCCTGGCGGCCGGCCCCGATCCCGACCGCGGAGCGCCCACCGCGGCGGCACAAATCCGCACCCTGAATTCCCGGTTCTTGGTGTACAATCTTTTCCCCGTGGACAAAAACGTCTTTGCATGGGGTACACGATATGAAAAAAGTACGGGTCATCGTTCGATTGAGACAGGGAGTTCTCGATCCGCAGGGCAAGACCGCCGAGCACGCACTGCACTCTTTGGGGTTCGAGGAAGTTCGCGACGTGCGCATCGGCAAGTACATCGAACTGGAACTGGACGAAACGCTCGAGGCCGACAAGCTGCACGAGCACGTCAAGGAGATGTGCGACAAGTTGCTCGCAAACCCGGTCATTGAAGATTACGAGATCGTGGAGGGCTGATCATGCGGGTTTCGGTTCTCATTTTTCCCGGCAGCAACTGCGACATGGACGCGATTCACGCCTGGTCCAAGGTCTTGCACGCCAAGGTGACACCCGTGTGGCACAAGGATCACGACCTGGCCAACCCCGATCTGGTGTTCATCCCCGGCGGCTTCTCCTTCGGTGATTACCTGCGCTCCGGCGCGATCGCGCGTTTTTCGCCCGTCATGAACGACGTGGCGGCCTTCGCCAAAAAGGGCGGCTACCTCTTCGGCGTCTGCAACGGCTTCCAGATCCTGTGTGAGATGGGCCTGCTGCCCGGCGCCCTGCTCACCAACAAGCACCTCAAGTTCCTCTGCCAGGACGTCAACATCCGCGTCGCGAGCACGCGCAGCCCCTTCACCGCCAATTTGACCAAGGATCGCATCCTCCACATTCCCATCGCCCACGGCATGGGCCAGTATTTCGCCGACGAGGACACGCTCGACCGGCTCGAGGACGGCGACCAGGTGGCCTTCCGCTATTGCGACGCGGCCGGCGACGCCAGCGACGCGGCCAACCCCAACGGCAGCGCCCGAAGTATCGCCGGCATCACCGACGCCGCGGGCCGCATCTTGGGCATGATGCCCCACCCGGAACGCCACGCCGAAGCCGAATTGGGCTCCGTGGACGGCGCCACCCTGCTGAGCTGCATCATGCAACATCTCTCCAAGGCGGCCTGACCTTGTCGAAACAGGGAAGCCATTGGTATCGGCTGGCTTCGATCGGACCACACTTTCTCGTGTGTACCCTCATGGGGTTCGCGGCGGGAAAGTACTGGTTCGACGCCTGGTTCGATTCCTATCCGGTGTGCACCGTGATTTTTTCCCTGCTCGGCATCGCCGCCGGTTTCCTCAATTTGTTCCGCGAGGTCGCGCTCCTGAACAAGATCGAAGAAGAGGAGGCCCGGCGGCAGGCCGAGGGCGAGGATGTGGGTGATGACGACGCGAACACCGAATCTTGAATTGCCGGACATGACCGTTCCCGACAGCGGCCGGAACGCCGAGCATGCCCCTTCGAAAAGGAACGCGCCCGTGTCAGACGAACGAGATCGAGCGACGCCGCCGGCCGACGATCAGGGTCGCGGTTTTCTCCGCTGGTTCTACCGGTTGATGCTGCTGAGTGGGATTCTCGGCTTGATGCCCTGTGCCCTTTTCGCCTCCGCGAGCGGCCTGCCGAGCTTCGCGTTCGGGGTCCTGTTCGTGCTGCTGATGGTGGGTCTGTGGGACTTCACCCTGTTTCTCTCCCTCAATCCCCAAAGGCCTAGTCCCTCATTGGGTTCCATGCTGATTTTTCTCCATTACGGGTTGCTTGGTGGGGCCTTTTATGCAATGATCTCGATGTTTGACGTGAGCTGGGAATGGTTTTCAGTCGGCACTTCCCTTCTTATTCCCAGCTTGTTACTTGCTCTGTTTTTTTCCAGTCGCGGAGCAACCACAAAGCGATAGCGGCGGCGAAGATCGTCTCCTTCTAAACTTTGATGAATTTGACGTTTTCCAAGCATATCGACTGCAAGAATAACCATAGCGTTAGGTAGGCTTTAGTATGGAAACCCACCCCTCACTTTGGACGCTTCTTCTCGAAGGGGCGCTTCACATCGATGCGATCATGTGGGACCACGTGGTTGCCGCGGGTATCGTGTTCCTCTTTCTCACGATCCTCGGCTTTATGGTGAAGTCCAAAGTCAGTTTGATTCCATCCGGCCTTCAGCAAGTGATCGAGGTCACGCTGGAAGGCCTGCTGGGCATGTTGGACGAGAATATCGGTCCTCATGGCCGCAAGTATCTGCCGCTGATCGGCACCCTCGCATTTTTCATTTTCATGGCCAACTTCTTGGGCATGGTTCCCTCGTTCTCCGCCGCAACCGGCAACTTCAATACCACCATCGCCTGCGCCCTGATCGTGTTCTTCTACTACAACTTCGAGGGCCTGCGCGAAAATGGGGTCGGGTATCTGAAGCATTTCATGGGTCCCATTCCCCTGTTGGCGCCGCTGATGATTCCCATCGAAATCATCGGCCACTTGGCGCGCCCCTTCTCTTTGGGTGTGCGTCTGTTCGGCAACATTTCCGGTGAGCACATCGTCGTACTGGTGTTTTACACCCAACTGTTTGCATGGCTGGTTCCGGTCCCCCTGATGGTGATCGGGCTTTTTGCGGCCTTCCTGCAAACCTTCGTGTTCATCATGCTCACCATGGTTTATATCGCGGGTGCCATTGCCCACGACCATTGAGATTAAAGGTTTGGTTTGACAAAACCTCATCTTGAGTTTCGTCTCCGAAACGAACCTCAAAAACACTTGGAGGAAATTCCAATGCGCAAGTTCGCAGCGTTTCTTTTGATCTTTTTCGTGACGATGACCGCCATGGCTCAAGACGCCGCTGGCTCCGGTTTCACCATTACGCCCGCATTCTCCATGGCCATTGCCGCCGGTATCTGCGGCCTGGCCCAGGGTAAGGCAATCCACGCCGCATGCGAAGGCATCGCCCGTAACCCGGGTGCCGCGGGTAACATCCGTACCACCATGATCATCGGTCTGGCCTTGATCGAATCCTTGGCCCTGTACACCTTGGTTGTTGTGTTCGCGAAGTAATTTCGCAAACGGATCGTCCCGAAAAAGCCGCTCGAACGAGCGGCTTTTTTGCGTTTTGGGGCCAGGGCATTGAATCGAAGCCGCAAATGCCCCGCGATCTCCGTTCGTGACCAATGTTCGGATCACTGCTCAAACAAAACGCGGGCGTTTGGTCCGCCACCAGCGGGCCCCCCGAGGGAGTGAGACAGTACAGCGAATGCGGTCCTGTGTTCCGGTGATTTACATTGTCGACGATCAACCGGATGCTTGGACGTGCACCGTTCGCGGCCAATCCTGGAGGGATGGCCAACGCCATGTTTGGCCCACAACTTATTAAGAACGCGCACCTCTGGTGCGCCACCAGCAGGGACCCTGAAGGGGTCATACATTACAGCGAAGGGTTAAGGAGCCGTAGGCGACGCAACCCTGGTTCCCTGGGGTTCCCGGACCCCAGCCCTGAAGGGGCGGGACTACGAAGAACTCCTCGAACATGGCGGCAACTCCGCGAGAGTCCGAATAGTTCCGCCCCGTTGGGGCTGGGGCTCGGGATCCTCGAACAACCAGGGTTGCGTCGCCTCCCGGCTCCTTAACCCTTCGCTGTATTGTGTCGTCCCTTCAGGACGCCCGCTGGTGGCGTGCCTGCGGCACGCGTTTTTATCAATGGTGGCCCAAACATCCGGCTGCTGCGCTCGCGGCCATCCCTCCAGGATTGGCCGCGAGCGGTGACCATCCGAGCATTTGGTTGACCAAGAACGAAGTTCATCCAGGCATCCGCCCGGCCGTGTACAACGACCACCCGAGCATCGGGTTGACCGTGGCACATGCCCATCCCAACAGAACCCAAAGCAGAGATGGGCATGCCCCGGGTCACGCTGAAGGTGCGGGCGGCCATCCCTCCAGGATTGGCCGCGAACGGTGACCATCCGAGCATTTGGTTGACCACGAACGAGGATCATCCAGGCATCCGCCCGGCCGCCAACAACCGAACCGGGACCATTCACCTCGGCTTAAACGCCACCCCCCACGCTCCCCGCCATTTCGCCGACCTCACACCGCGAGATGGGCTCCAGCCGCTCCCGCCATCCGAACAGCTCGGACAACGCGCGAATTCTCTCGCCGAGATCCACCCAACCGGCTTCGTTCTCTTCCCGAACCGCGGGCGCACAGCTCCATCCACGCGGCGTCGACCACAGCGTCAAAATGCACCGATTCCACCTCACCCGCCCCCAACGCCGCGGCTCGCTCAGCGCGATCCACTTTCCTGGTCCCAACGCCACGGCCCGCGCATGCCGGTAACGCCGACGCGCGGCATCGCCATCCGCGTGCAGGATCGGGAATCGGCGCAGGTCGGCAAAGCGAATCCGAGCATCGGTCGCCATCACGAAATGGGGCTGGCGATCGCGGGGATCGGGCAAATCCGGAAAGGCCACACAACGGAATCGAGGCCCTAGAACACGCAAGCAATCGCGCCGAAACCAGGCCAAACGATCGTTGGATGCAGCCAGAACCCAGGCTGCCCCCTCGAAATCGCCGAGTTCGTCCCGGAAGCGTCGCGCCAACGTCTGACGATTCTCTCTCAAGTCGTCCACCCGCAGTAGGTTCCATGGCGAAAGCAGACTCGGCTGAACCCATAGTTCGCCGGCCTCGCCATACCAACAGGTCACATTTGACGCCGTGGCCTGCAGCCGGGCCTTCATCCGCGCGGCCGGGTGAACCGACATGCCGCGATAGGCTTCCAAACAGTCGCCAATCTTCGTGGGTCGAGCCGGAAGCCAGTACAGCGGCTGCAGGCCGTCTCCCTCCCAGCAAAGCCCCGGAAAAGGGCTCGGACCCGCGAGACGCCGCAATGCCCGAATCGGTGGAGCTCGCTCGAACGGGGTCTGAAGGAACACCAACGGGCGGGACGGTTCGCGAATGCGAATCCGGTTCAGATCCTTCAAGTCGATACCGATTACCGGACGATGGGAACCGGGCCGAACATCCCTGCATCGCTTCAATACCGAAAGCCAGGATGGTGCCGAGCGGGAAGGCATCACCACCTCAAAGGCGTCGAGCCCCCAATCCCAGGGAAACAAAGGCACGCGCACATCGAGTTGAACCCAAGCGAAACGATGGAGCGCCAGCCGCATATCCAAAGGATTCATCAGGTCAGCGGCCATTGATCGACTCCTTGCGCGGCGCACCACAGATCGCGCGGTTCGGGGATCGACAGCGGGCGGGTGTCCCAGTCGGGTGGAATCGGCAGGCGATCGCAGGTATGGGCGTAGAAAAAGAAACAGCGATCCTTGCCGCGCTCGGCCATCGCACGCAGGTCCTGATCGGCCGTCACCGAACACGCGTAGAGGAAGAGCCGGTAGGCTGGCTCGAACCGCTTGATCTGGACGTAATACGCCGTTTGATCGGGAATCCACGAGCCACCGCGGATCAGGGCCGGCGTCCAGCGCGAAGCGAGGTATTTCCAGACCAACAGCCAACCACCGAGAGATCGCGCGCCGTAGGGCAAGCCGACCCTTCGGCCCTCGATGCGTGCTTTCGAGATGCCTTTCAACCAACGGCGCTCGGTCTCGCTCATGTCGCGACCCAGTATTTCCGCTTCGAAGGGCCAGTAGATCCAAGCGCCCGGGGCTACCCGATCGGTTTGAATGTCGCGACCGCGCAGTAGCGGTCGCAATCGGTCACGCGGCACCATCGCCGGAGGCCTTTCAAAGGTGAACAGGCGCTTGGCACCAGTCACGATCCCACGGCGGGCGCGAAACCCGAGTTCCCCGAGCGTCGGCCAGTGGCTCCTGCGGCAAAACCCTTCACGAGCCTCGGGTTCCAGGTGCCACATGCCGAATCGATCGCCCAACTCGCGCTGTGGAAGCGAAAACGAACGGGTGCTCGCCTTCTCGTGAAGCTCGACCGCAATCCGGTGACCGGCTTCCGCACCGCAGCGGCTGACCCCCAGCGCCAGCGGAAAGGTATCGGCGCGGAACACCACACCCTGATCCAAGCCGTAATCGAACAGGTACTCGATGCGACAACGATCTTGAAGATAGGCGCGCAAACCCGCGCCGTATTTGGCCTGAAGCATTTTGGACGGCAACAGGAAACCCAGGTGTCCCCGCGGCCCCAGCAGCCCCAGGCAGGCCGCGGCGAAGTACAGGCTGGCATCGGTCTGGCCTTCGAGCGAGAGCCCCGGAGGACAGGGAAGCCGCGCCACCATGGCCTGCTTGTCCGGCGTCTGCAGCTTGCCGGCGGCGACCCACGGCGGATTGCCGAAGATCAAGTCGAAACCACCCGCCAGCATCGCATCGCTGAACACGACGTGCAGCGATTTCTCCGGCTCGGGAACCGGTTTCGGCACACGGCGGCGCGCTCCGGGTTCCAAACCCGGCAACGATTTCTGGTCGAGCCGCGTCCGCATTCGCCGGCGCGCGTCGCGATGCCGGCACCCTACCAGAAAACCCGCCAGTTCCTGTTCCAATCGATGGATGTGCCTGAGCCTGGCGGTTCGCTGGAGTCCGTCACTGGCTGGGAAGGATGCCCGTAAACGCGCCAGTTGGCCGTACTTGGGCCATTTCTTCAGAACCTCCGGCGCGACCGGCAAGTGGGCGTTGAGGAAGTCGCCCGGGCGAAGGTGGTGTTGCAGGTTGGGCAACACGGGCGCAGCCGACGGTTCGGAGACCTCCAGGTCCTGAATCATGTTGAGCCAGAGGCGAACCTCGGTCAGCCGCACCGCCATCGGGTTGATGTCGATCCCGTAGAGATTGCGGGTGACGATGTCCCGCTTCAAGGCATAGAGCTTGCCGTTGTAGCGCTGATCCTGGGGCGCGAGATCCAACCGATGTCGCAGCAGCACCTGAAAGGCGGCCACGAGGTAGGTCCCACTCCCACAGCTCGGGTCCAACACGCGGACGGCCTTCAATACCTCGAGCCGAGAACCCGGATCGGACATCTCGGGCCGCATGGCCAGCCAGGCCGCGAATCCGGCCTCCACCTGCTTCTCCGCCAGGTGTCCTGGTGTGTAGAACGTGCCTTGGGCCTTACGATCCCGTTCCACGAGCAGGTTTTCGAATACCGCGCCCAACACTTCGGGGCTGATGCCCGCAATGCGGCGCTCGGCCCGCGCCTCGAACAGTGAAAAGGAGTATTGGGTCGCCAGCATGTCCATGAGAGCCGTACACCAATCGTTGGGAATGGCCGGCAAGGCCTCCGGATGAAAACGGAACAGGCCGCCACCCAACCGCGGCAGGCATCCCAAGGAAAACGCTTCCGCCACCCGCACCCCCTCGAGCCGGGCGAACAGGGGTTTGAGGAAGGCCTGCACGATCGAGAGCGACCTGACGCGACAGCGCGCCATGTGGGTTTCCAGATAAAAGGGATCGAAATTGAGCCAACCCTTGCGCTGCACGAACATCAGAAAGATCAGCTTCAGGACCAGATCGACCAGGGCCAGGTGCATCTGTCCGTTCGACGGCCGCAACTGTTGCAGGTAGTCGCGCAGGCTGCGAAAAAAGGAGGCCCCTTGGGTTTCGCGTTGCAGCAACAGGAACAGACGTTCGAGCGACGCGGAGCTGGGTCGGCGCAGGCAGCCCAACACGTCGCGATCGTAGCGACTCAAGTGGGAAAAGTTGAGTTCCAAATGGTGGAAGGCGGATGCTTCGGACTTTCCTTTCCGCCAGAAGACCAAATGGGCGTTGGCGCTGCGGTGATGTACGACATTGATCACCGCGCAAGTGAAATCACGATCGTTTCGAAGGGCCCGTATGCCTTTGGCCAAATGGGTGTAGGCATCCTTGGGGGTCTGCTCCGAAACCAAGATCTCGAACAGGACACACACCGGGGTAGGGCGAAAGAGAATCCGGAAAACCTGATCCGCCAAAAAACCGGGCAGTCGAAGCAAGCCAAAATCCTCGGGATCGAGGCTCAACCAGGGGTCGGTATCTTCACCAAACAAAAAACGGCTCTGAAGGCCGAGTTCCTTTTCTCGCATGTCATCACCATGCGAGGCCTGACCCTGGCATTCTAACAAAGAAAATCGATCAAAAAACTTTTTAATGACACCGTGCAAACCCAGAAGACTCGACAGTCCTAAACAAAAACATGAAAGCCATTGGTTCCAGCAAAGTACCAAACCACCACCTGACGATTCAGCCTCGCAACCTCTCACTTTTCTTCACAAAGCACGTTTCCGAAAAGCTCACAGACATCACCCAAGCGCCTTTTCCGGCGGACCCCGACGAATGTTGACCGCAAGACCAAATGGAGCGACAATGCGAAGGACGCGTTCTCTCCATATCTTCGCGCATCCCAATCAGGGGCCCCATACTCGCTACACGGAGACCCTTCCATGTGTCCCAAAATCAGATTCTTTGCCATTTTTCTAAGTCTTATCGCCGGCATCTCCCCCGCGTTTGCCGGACTCATTGTCCTAAAGAATGGGAAGAAAATCCCATGTAAGGGACCTTATGAAGTCGATGGTGCCTTTCTCGTCTACCAGGATCTCAAAGGCCAGCAATTCCGCATTCCCACCAAAATCGTGAATCTGGACGCCTCCGAGAGGGATTTCGAACCCGGAAAAAAGAAGGAAGAAGTCGGCGAGACCCTGTTCAAGGCGGAACCGCTGATCAAGGAACGGGAAGATGTCGATCTCTACGAAGCGGCGAAAAAATCCAATCGGGACCCGGTGAGCGAGGGCGGCCAGGACATGGTCATCGACGAAGCCAAAATGCGACAACAGTATTACAAGCGCGATCGCGGGTCGACCAGCCTGGTCGATCACTGGGCGATCGATCGCTTCTACTACGCGGTCAAGCACAACGACGTCAACGATGTGGCCTTCTTGTTGGGCGAGGGCGTTCCGCCGGACGGGCCGATCTACAAACAGCAGGGCAAGCTTCCTCCCTTGTTGATTGCGGCCCGCAAAGGGTACAAGACGATCGTGAAAATGCTTCTGGCGGCGGATGTCCGGCTCGAGGTCGCCGATGACGAGGGCAACACCCCACTGAACCTCGCCGCCCGGGAAATGACGCAGACCCACACCTCCATCTCGATGATGTTGTTGGCGAAGGGCGCCAAGGCCAACACCACCAACCGCGATTTGGAGACGCCGCTCTATTTCGCGCTGCACAGCAACAACAGCAGGTTGCTCTATGCGCTCACGCGCAACGGCGCGCCCATCGACGAACCCGACCACACGGGTATCTACCCCCTGATGCGTGCCATCAAGCACTTGGACGTGAAAGCCTCCAAGATCCTGCTCGACGCGGGTGCATCCATCAAGATTTCGGATTCCAAGGGCAACACGCCCTTCGTCGAGGCACTGCGGCTGGACAGCATTCCCATCATGGAGCTGTTGATCAAAGCCGGCGCCACCGAAAACTACAAAGCCGACCAGAGCAGGGAGCTCGTCAACCTGGCGTTGAGTGGGAACAGCGCCAACAGTGCCGCCTATCTCATGGAAAAACTGAACGTCAAAAATATCCCCAACAAAAACGAGCACCTTTCCCGAGCGGTGTCGAGCAATCGTTTGGAGATGGCTCTGTTTCTGATCGAAAAAGGTGCCCCGGCCTCGGGTACCGGCATTTCCGGAGAACCGCTGCTCATCGAGGCGGCACGTGCGGGTCACCTCAACATGGTCAAGCTGCTGATCGACAGGGGCGCCGATCCCTATGTCAAAAGCAAAAAGGGGGTCACGGCCTATACCGAAGCAGGCGGCACGCAGCGCGACGACATTCGCACCTTTCTGCGACAGGTTTACCAAAGCAAAACATCGGAGAAAAAATAACCGAGCGAATTTCACCACCGTCACAACGCCACGCGCCGATCCTCGTCGATCGGCACAACACCGCGGACCATATATATGTATTCACCGATCCATCGAACCAACTCAGGGGCCTCTGAAGTGCACATGCAGATAGCAGAGGTTCGCATTGACTGAAGCCTACGTCGTCTCTCCCCACTCGATCGCGGGGGCACGTTCGGAAAACCAGGACTGTTTCGCCCATTTCGAAACCCCGTACGGTTCGCTATTCATCGTCTGCGACGGATTCGGCGGGCCTCGGCGCGGCAGATTGGCCTCGATGGAGACGGTCGAGGCCTACCCCGAGCACCTCAAGCAGGCCCACGGCCACGGCATGATGGCCCTGGAAGCCCTGCAATGGGCGACCGCCGAGATCAACGAGAGGATTTTCGAAAAAAGCACCTCGGGCCTGACGGAATTCGAGGGCATGGGAACCACGGTGGTGCTGGGCCTGGAAACGGAAGCCGGCATTTGGATCGGCCATATCGGCGACAGCCGCGCCTATCATTGGACCGGTAGCCAGCTCGTGCCCCTCACGCGCGACCACAGTGAACTGGCCGATCTGATCTATTCCGGAGATCTGAACGTCGCCGGCGCGCTTCACCACCCGAGAGCCGGGGTACTGACCCAGGCGATCGGAGCGGAGGAAGACGGCGCCCTGGAGCTGGCCAAACAACCGATTCGATTGCGCGCGGGCGAAAGTCTCATGTTGTGTAGCGACGGCTTGTCGGGATTCGTGGAAGACGAGGTCATCGCCGGTGAAATGGCACAGATCACGGATCAGGGACAGGCCGCCCGGCACCTGGTTCGCCTGGCCCTGGCCCACGGCAGCGACGACAACATCACGGTCCTCTGCATTCACAATCCCGGTTCCAAGAAGCGAAGAAAGAGCGCCCTTCCCCACATAGACACCACACCCGACGACACATCCACGTCACCCTCGTGGAACGATTCCGACAGCTTCATCGCCAGCCAGGTCCAGGCGCGGGGATCGCGTGCCGCGTCGTCCGGCTCCCACCCGAGTGCCCACCCGTCACCGGAACCCGGTGACGCCGGCCGCGTGACCACGGTCTCCGCCAAACGAGCCGAGCCGATCGCGGAGGAGAAACCCAAGTGGCGCATTCCCTTGTGGGTCTACCCGACGGCCCTGTTGGTGGCCATGATCTTCACGGCCCTCCACTTTCGCAACATGGTGCAGATCAAGCCGTACGTACCGCCGCCCGAACCGGAGACCATCGCGGGTGAGCCGCCCACGGAGGTCGACGATCCCAAAAGCTACCCCTGGCAGGTGACGGAGTGCGAACGCGGTTTCGCCACCCAGGCGCGACAGATGCTCGGCGACGTGGAACAGGGTTTCCGCGATTCGGCGACGATGGCACTGTCAAGGGAGCTCGAATTGGGCGAACGGCTGGCCAAGCGCGCGGCCCAGGAATACGCGGGCCGGCTCGACACCGATGCGAACCTGGTCGCCTACGTGAACAAGCTGGGCACGTCCCTGGCCGCGGATCTCGGCGACCACCCCTACACCTTCGAGTTCCACGTGATCGACGACGAACGGCTCAACGCCTTCGCCCTGCCCGGTGGCCACATCTACCTCTTTACCGGTCTGCTGGAACACCTGGTGGAAAACGAGGCGCAACTGGCCTTCGTGCTCTGCCACGAGATGGTCCACATCCAAAAACGCCACACGGTGGCCCTGCTGCGCCTGTTCGAAAACCTGCCGGGTGAAGAAGACGGCGTGACGGCCTTTTTTCAATCGCTCCTCAACCTACCCTTTTCCATCACCCACGAGGCCGAGGCGGATCGTTACGCCCTGCTCACCCTGATTCGCGCCGATTATTCGCCCTACCAATCGGTTTTGCTGCTCGAGAAGTGGCAGCGACGGAATCAGGGCACGGCGTCGCAGAACCCATCTTCCTCCTCCAACATTCTGGACGTGCTCCTGCGTGAGGCCGGCGACCTTCTGGAAACCCACCCCGATCTCGACTTCCGCGCCTGCGAGCTGAGAAACCACACGCTGCAACTGCAAAAGCAGAATCGAACCAGCCTGAACTACGTGGGCCAGTCGAACTACCGCAATCGGATTCCCAAATCGGAGCTGATGTACTAGCCCCGAGAGACCTCGGCAGCAGAGCGCAGGATCGGGCGAACGAGGAACGGAACCTTTGGCCATCCGGAACCACCGAGCCGCGGAGAACGCGGAGCCGGGCCGACCGCCAAACCCCCACCAGCTTTCGTCCCGGAATTCGCCAAGATTTCCAGGGTCTACGCGGGATCGGGTATAATGAGCCACATTCACTTTTTCTCAATCTCTCAAAGTCGTCGATGGCTGCCACGACCTGGCCAGCCGACACGCAATCCGGAGGAAAACCATGACTTGGCTCGTTCCATGTTTCCATGTCCTACTACTATTTGGAGAGCCCACCATCTCGCTTCAGGGCAACCGCATCGTCGACCTGTCCCACGATTTCTCCGAGAAGACCCTGTATTGGCCTACCGCCCAGACCTTTACCCTCCAAGAAGATTTCAAGGGAACCACCGACAAGGGGTTCCACTACGAAGCCAACACCTTCAAGGCGGCCGAGCACGGCGGTACCCACCTGGATGCACCGAACCATTTCGCGGCCGGCCGTTGGAGTTCGGAACAGATTCCGCTCGACCGCCTGATCGGCGCGGCCGTGGTCATCGACGTGCGTGACAAATGCGCCGAAAACCGCGATTACCAGGTACAGACATCGGATTTCGAAGCCTGGGAAAAGAAGAACGGCCGCCTGCCGAAGGGCGTCATCGTGTTGCTCCATACCGGCATGGGCAAACATTGGCCCGATGCCGAGCGCTATCTGGGTACGGCCGAGCGCGGCCCGCAAGCCGTGCCCAAGCTCCACTTCCCCGGCCTGCACCCCCAGGCCGCCGAGTGGCTGGTGACACATCGATCGATTCACGCGATCGGGCTGGACACCCCCAGCATCGACTACGGCCAATCCACGTTGTTCGAAAGCCATCAAATCTTGTTCAAAGCCAACATTCCGGCGTTCGAAAACGTGGCCAACCTGGATCAACTACCTGCCAAGGGTGCATCGGTCATCGCACTGCCGATGAAAATCAAGGGTGGCTCGGGCGGTCCCCTGCGGATCATCGCCTTGCTCCCCTGATCGCGCGATATCTCCTGCCGCGTCTCGTGACCAAATCGTTCGGAACCCACCAATTCCTGGTGATTGGGGCCTGAATGATGTAGAGTGTTGAGCGGCCGTCACGAGACCGGCAGTCTTTCACGCGTCGTTAACGAGGTCTGATCAATGGTCGGCAAACGCCGAAAGCCCAATGTAAAAATCATTTTTCCCAGTACCCTGACCAGTTTTTCGATGGTGTTCGGTTTCATCGCGATCCTTCTGGCCGCCAACGACCAGATCGTCAAGGCCTGTTACATCATGATGCTTTCCATCCTGATGGATGGGCTGGACGGCAAGGTGGCGCGTATGACCAATACCGCCAGCGAGTTCGGAATCCAATACGATTCGCTCTCGGACCTCGTCGCATTCGGCGTGACGCCCTGTTTCATCTACGCGCGCTACTTTCTTCACGATCAGGGCTTCGACAAGCTGTTCTACCTGCTGCCGATGATGTTCCTGGTGTGTGGTGCCATTCGGTTGGCCCGCTTCAACATCACCGCCTCGATCTACGGCAAGACGCACTTCACCGGCCTGCCCATTCCGGCCGCGGCCTTCATGGTCGCCATGTGGCCGCCGTTCCTGAATTGGGTGCCCTCGTCGGAATTCCTGGCGGGTTTGGGCATGACGGAAAGGCTGACGCGCGAAAACCTGTTTCAATTCTCGATGGGCCTGATGATCGTACTCAGTTGGAGCATGATCTCGACCATCAAATTCGATACGCCAGGCGGGTTCTGGTTCCGTAAGTTCAAGACCAAATCGCTGAATTATCTGGTGATCATCGCATTTCTGGCCTTGATCCCCATGTTCCACTTCTCCTTTTTCTGCGTCGCAATCAGCGCTTATTATTTGACGTCCATGTTTGGCAGAGCGCTCTACGATCGAATCAGAAAAACCGAGGAAACGACGGCGATCATCGAATAAGCCGCCGCACGCGAGGCATGCGGCGCAAAGCATACCCTTTCCCCGACCGACCGCGGGGTTTCATCGAGAGGAGGATCTATGTCGGATTGGATTGCTGGCCAACGATGTGCGAGTCAAGGCGAGCCCACTCTCGGCCTGGGAATCGTCAAGGACGTCGGGGTTCGAAACATCACGGTACTGTTCCCCGCCACCTCGACCCAACGCATTTATGCCCGAAACAAGGCCCCGCTGAAGCGGGTCAGTTTCGAGCCGGGTGACGAGGTTCGCGACAACCAGGGCAACAGCTTTCTCGTTGCCGAGGTCAAAGAACAGAACGGGATCTTGTTCTACCTCGGCGCCGAACACGAGATCCTCCCCGAAACGGAACTGGATCACTCCCTGGTCTACAGCCGCCCCGACGAACAACTCCTCGCCGGCCAGATCTTCAAGCCCAAGGAATTCGACCTGCGCGTCAACGCCTGGGAGATCCGCAGCCGCAGCCTTTCCTCTCCATCGCGCGGCTTCATCGGCGCCCGCATCGAACTGGTACCGCACCAGCTCTACATCGCTCAGGAAGTGGCGCGCCGCTACAACCCGCGCGTCTTGCTTTCGGACGAAGTCGGACTGGGCAAGACGATCGAAGCCGGCCTGATCTTCCACCAGATGTGGATCACGGGCCGAGCTCGACGGGTGCTGTGCCTGGTGCCCAAGAACCTGGTCAACCAGTGGCTGACCGAGCTGTACCGCAAGTTCAACATTCTGTTCAACATCATGACGGCCGGCCACGCGCGGGAAATCGAAAAGACCCATCCGGGCATGAACCCCTACCTGACCCAGCAGTGCATCATTCAGAGCATCGACGAGGTCAGCAGCAAACCGCAGATGCAGGAACAGGTCACCCAGGCCGAGTGGGACCTGGTCATCGTCGACGAAGCCCATCATCTGTATTGGTCGCGCGACGTGGTTTCCGAAGAGTACAGCGTGGTTCAGTCGCTGTCCAAGAGCTGCGGGGCCCTGCTGTTGTTGACGGCCACGCCGCGTCAGCTGGGCCTGGAAAGCCACTTCGGCCGCCTGAAACTGCTGGATCACGACCGATTCGACAAATTCGAGGCATTTGCCGAAGAAGTGGATCTCTACACCGATCTGGCCGACATCGCCGATCACGTGCTGGAACACCGCCGCGAGGGCCTCACCCGACAAATCGAGGCGTTGTTCCCCCAGGATGCGGACCTGATCACCCAGGCCGAAGCCTGTGAACGGGAAGAGGCGGATGCCGACAAGGCCTTCCTGCAGTCGTTGATCGACCGCCACGGAACCGGCCGCATGGTGTTCCGCAACAAGCGCAAGGTGCTCAGCGGCTTTCCGGCGCGGTGCATCAACCCGATCGCGCTGGAGTCCAACCGCTACTACGAGGACTACATCGATGCGGTCCGCGACAAGGCCATCGACGTTTTCGAAGGGCAACGCATTCTGGCCGGAGCGCCCGCATTCCAATCGAACGAATTGGACACGGACCTGACCGATGCCGCCAACCTGCTGCAACGGGCCTGGCGCCAAGATCCGCGGGCGCAGTGGTTGATTTCCTTCCTGCGCCAACAGAGCGATGCCAAGTTCCTGTTGATCTGTTCGGACAAGATGGTGGTCCTGGCACTGCAAGAGATGCTGGCCCTGGCAAAGAACATCGAACTGGCCGTGTTCCACGAGGATCTGAGCCTGGTGGAGCGCGACCGGCAAGCGGCATGGTTCGCCAAGGACGACGGCGCCCAGGTACTGCTCTGCTCCGAAATCGGCAGCGAGGGCCGCAACTTCCAGTTCGCCCACAACCTGATTCTGTTCGATTTGCCGCTGAACCCCTCTCTCTTGGAACAACGCATCGGCCGCCTCGACCGCATCGGCCAGAGCGAGGACATCCAGATTTTCGTGCCCTACGTCAAGGGCTCGCCGATGGAGTATCTCTATCGCTGGTACCACGACGGCTTGGATGCCTTCGTCAACCACCTGATCGACGGCGATTTCATCTTCGAGCACCTCAAGCAGGAGATCTTCACGATCTTCGCACCGGTGGTCGATCCCGCGGTAATCGACGATTTCATCGAACAGAGCCGGGTCCTGGCCAACAAGGTCAAGGAGACCATCGAGCAGGGTCGCGACCGTTTGTTGGAATTGCACTCCTTCAACCAGGAGAAGGCCGAGGCCTTGATGGAGGAGATTCACGCGGTCGACGACGACCTGGAGCTGAAAGACTTCATGGATCGGGTCTTCGATCTCTTCGGCGTTTCGGTGACCGATTCGGGGCATGGCGACAACCAGATCGTGCGCCCCAGCCCGCACATGTTCGTGGAATCGTTCCCCGGCCTGGCCGAAGACGGCATGGAAATCACCTACGACCGCAACCAGGCCGTAACGCTCGAAGACCTCACCTTCATGAGCTACGACCATCCGATGGTGCAGGGCGCGATCGATTTACTGTTGGCCCTGCGTCGCGGTTCCACCAGCTTCTCGCTGTGGAAGAAGGCCCCGCAGCCCGGCATCCTGGTTCAGTGCCTGTTCGTGTTGGAATGCCCCAGCGCGCAGGGTTTGGCGTTGGAAGAGTACCTGGCCCCGTTGCCCATCCTGGTGGCGGTGGACCAGAACCAGCAACTGCGACCCGACCTGCTGGAAGCGCTCAAGGACGTCAAGCTGGACAAAGGCCCGATGGGTACGTTGCAGCAGCAACGCGGCGCCTTGGGCGAGATTCTCGAATCGCTGATTCAGATCGCCGAGGAGGAGGCGCGCACCGTCGCGGACAACTACCTCGAAGCGGCCGAAACCAAAGCGATGAACTCGCTCAAAGAGGAATACGACCGCCTGCGTTCGCTGCAGCAGATCAACCCCAGCATTCGCATGGAAGAGTTGGATTACATCGAAGACCAGCTCAACCTGATCGTGGAGAACCTGGAAGAATCACGCATGCGCCTGGACGCCCTGCGCATGATTTTGATGGTACCCGATCGCGGCTGATGCTCGGCGCCCCCGTGTCTCGAGCAAGACGCGGGGTGGACCTTACCGGAACAGGCCGTGGCGATGCAGCATCAACACCGTATCGTGGGCTTGGTCCTCGCGGGTCTCCGGGTGATCCACGTTGAAATGCAGGCCGCGGCTCTCCTTGCGTTCGGTGGCTGAACGAATCACCAGTTCGGCGATGATCGAGATGTTGCGCAACTCCACCAGATCCTTGCTGATGCGGAAATTCCAATAGGAATTCTCGATTTCCTGACGCAGGAACTCGATGCGGCGCATGGCCCGGTTCAAGCGCTTGTCGGTGCGCACGATGCCCACGTAGTTCCACATGAACTGGCGCACTTCCTTCCACAAGGGCGAGACCAGGGTCTCCTCGTAGGTGTCCGAATTCTCGTGGTAGAGCCAGGGCGCGATGTGGGTCGTGGGCCGCACCATCTCCTGCTCGCGATGGGTCACGATATATTCGAACGAGAGCTTGGCGTAGACCGCCGCCTCCAGCAGCGAGTTGCTCGCCAGGCGGTTGGCCCCGTGGAGCCCCGTGTAACTGCACTCGCCGCCCGAGTAGAGCCCCGGGCAGGCAGTGCGGCCGTAACCGTCCACCCGCAGACCGCCACAGGAATAGTGGGCCGCCGGAACCACCGGAATCGGCTGGGTCGCCACGTCGATGCCCAACTGATCGAGCGTCTGCACGATGTTGGGAAAGTGTTCCTCCATGTGCTTGCGCCCGAGGTGAGTCGTGTCCAGGAAAACGTGGTTGCCGCCGCTTTTCTTGATCTCTTTGTCGATCGCCCGGGCGACTACGTCGCGCGGCGCCAAGTCTTTCATTTCGTGGTAATCGGCCATGAAGGCGTGGCCGTCGAGGTTGCGCAGGATGCCGCCCTCGCCACGCACCGCCTCGGTGATGAGGAACCGGTTGACCTCGTGGTGGTAGAGGATCGTGGGGTGGAACTGGATGAACTCCATGTCGACCACCTCGATGCCGGCCCGGTACGCCATGGCGATGCCGTCGCCGGTGGCGGTCCTGGGGTTCGAGGTATAGGGGTACACCTTGCCGATCCCGCCCGTGGCCAGGTACACGATCGGGGCCACGAAGGCCTTGACCACGCCGGTGTCCGTTTCCAGCACGTAGGCCCCGACCGTGCGGCTGTGCTCGTTGATGGACTTGCTGCCCGGCTGGTACTGCAGGATCAGGTCGATGGCCATGTGGTTGCGGTGAATGTGGATGTTCTCGTGGTCCTTGACCGCCTCCACCAGCGCCCGCATGATCTCGGCGCCCGTCGCATCCTTTGCGTGGACCACGCGATTGTGGGCGTGGCCGCCTTCGCGGTGCAGGCTCAAGCCGCGCTCACCGCGGGTGAATCGCGTGCCCCATTGGATCAGGTCTTCGATCAGTTCGGGTCCCCGCTCCACGACCTGGGCCACCACCTCCGGATCGCAGAGACCGTAACCGCAGGTCAGGGTGTCCTCGGTGTGGGAGGCGAACGAATCTTCCTCCGAAAGCACCGCATTGATGCCGCCCTGCGCATATTGCGTCGAGGACTTTTCGTAATCGTCCTTCAACAGGACGTGCACATTTCCCAACGAAGCCGCTCGCAACGCGAACGACAGACCGGCGATACCGGCACCAATGACCAAAAATTCGGATTCGATGACTTCCATGGAGTGAGATCCCATTTCCTTATGCGATTGTGACCGGGTTCCCGATCGGGCCGGGCCGCGTGCCGTCCGGGCGGCGACCCCGCGATACCTTCGGCTCAGGAACGCGCCAACATTTCCAGCAACGGCTTTTCCGCACGTTGCCGCAGGTCTTCGGACATCTCGATCTCGGGCTGACCGGTCAGGAGCGCCTGATAGACCTTTTCGAGTGTGTTCAGCTTCATGAAGGGGCAGTTGTTGCAGTTGCAGTTCTCGTCGTCGTTCAGCGCCGGGATGAAGGTCTTTTCCGGCTCGTTCTTCTTCATCTGGTGGATGATGCCGGCCTCCGTCACCACGATGAAGGTGGTGGCGGGATCGTCGGAGACGAAATTGAGGATTTTGCGGGTGGACCCGATGAAATCCGCTTCGTCCAGAATGTGCGGCGGACATTCGGGGTGCGCCACCACCTTGGCCTCGGAATGGCGTACCTTCAACTGGACCAATCGCTTGTGGCTGAAGGTCTCGTGCACGATGCAACTGCCGTCCCACAGCACCATGTCCCGATTGGCGCGTTTCGAGACCCAGGCGCCCAGGTACCGGTCCGGCGCGAAGATGATCGGCTGATCGGCGGGAATCGAGTTGACGATGTCGACTGCGTTGGTGCTGGTGCAGATGATGTCGCTCAGCGCCTTGATCTCGGCGGTGCAATTGATGTAGGTGACCACCACGTGATCGGGATGTGCCGCTTTGAACTCGGCGAACGGGCCCGGCGGACAGGATTCGGCCAGACTGCAGCCGGCGGCCATGTCGGGAATCAGCACGGTCTTGGTCGGGTTCAGGATCTTGGCGGTCTCGGCCATGAAGTGAACCCCGGCGAACAAGATACGCTTGTGGGTCACGGCTTGGGCGCGGCGGGCGAGGTCGAGGCTGTCGCCGATGAAGTCGGCCACGTCCTGAATGTCGCCTTCCTGGTAGTAGTGGGCCAGTAAGATGGTGTCGGTCTCTTTCTTGAGGCGCTCGATTTCCTCGAAATAATCGATGCCGGGTCCGAGATCCACACTGGAACCGAAAGCGGTGGTGGTTGTCATAAGCTCAATCCTCGCTGATGAGAAGGCTGAGATCGGGCGCCTTGATCGAGTGGGTGATCGCACCGACGGAGATGCGATCGGGGCGTGGGGCACAATAGGCGCCGATCGTTTCCAAGTTGATGCCGCCGCTGACCTCGATGAGCGAGTCGCCGCGGTCATATTCACAGGCGCGGGCTACCATTTCCGGACTGAAATTGTCGAGCATGACGAGCGGGCATCGCGCCTCGATGGCCTGCACCAGTTGCTCGAGATCGGTCACTTCGATTTGGATGGGCACGTCTTTGGCCAGATTGCGGCGCACTTCCGCCAAAGCCTCGCGCACCCCGTGCAATCGGGCGATGTGGTTTTCCTTGATGAGGACCATGCTGCTGAGATCGAGACGATGGTTGGCGCCACCGCCGCAAAGCACGGCGTATTTGTCGAAATAGCGGTATCCTGGCAGGGTTTTGCGGGTGTCCAGGATTTGGGTGTGATCGTTGTAGCGACGCACCACGTCCACGAAAGCGCGCGTGGCGTTGGCGATGCCGATGCCCCGTCCCAGAAAATTGAGGAACGGCCGTTCCAGGGCGACGATGTGGGCCACGTCCCCTTCCCATTCGAACAGGGTGGTGCCGGCTTCGACGCGGCTACCGTCCTCGACGAGGCAACGCACGGTCAAATCCAACCCGCCGTGTATTTCGCGGAACACGTCCAAAAGGGTGTGATACCAGGCGGAGCCGCACATGGACACGGTTTCGCGACAAAACAGACGCGCCGTGGCGCGGCGGCCCGAGAGTTTCAGCACGTCGGCGGTCACGTCACCGTCCGGCATATCCGCATCGAAATCCATACGGGCGAGCGCGGCGACGTCTTCCCGCACGCGTTCCAGGTAAAAGCAGCTCGTGGTCAAAACGGCCCCTCCGGTCATTCGCCATCCGTGCGCGTCTCCCCCCCGGGTGGCGCGAAGTGGTTGTGATCGTGGGTCGACACCCGAACGAGAGGCCGGGAGGCGACCGGTGCGTGGACTCGATGCCGAAGCGATCGACCTTGAAAAATACCAGTCAGGACCCATCCACGCAATCCAAACATAACACAAAAAGGCTACTTTGGGGTGTTTTTACACTTTGACCTCGAACACCTCTGTATACAGGGAATTCAGGGCATCGCAACCGCCTGGACAACGGTTGCGACCCCCATCGATTCGCAACAGGTTCAATTGGTGGTGAAGTTCACCAGGAAGCGATCTTCATCGGACAGGACCGAGTCCACCAGGAAGACCAGCACCTTGCCGGCATACTGGCTCGCGTCGTCGATCGTGATGCTCGAGCGGAAGTTGGCGGCACTGATGTTGTCGTTACAGGCGATGAAACCCAGGTTGCCGTCGGCACACATTTGCGAGAGCTGGTCCGGTTCGGCCACGTAGGCTTCCAACACCGTGTCGAAGACGTAATTGTCGCCGCTGCCGGGCGGCACGGTGTCCACGGTGAAACCGACCGCATCCACATCCTCGGGGATGTAGATGGCCCACCAACTGTCGCGGTCATTGAACTGGGCCTTACACTGGGGATCGGCGGTATCGGTGTAACTGCTGCCGTCGACCTCGTCGGAAACGGCGGCATCGCCGGGCACCCAATCCAACAGACGCGCGCCGCTACAGGCATCGTTGTCGGCATCGGGCAGCACCCGGACGAACACCCGCGCTTCGACCGGTTCGCCTTGCGACCCGCCGGGGAACTCTTCCACGACGCGATAGGTGAAGAAGTCGAAACCGGCGGCATTGCCCGGTTCGTAGAGCAACTGCTGCGGATCGCCGGTCACGGTGACGGAGGCGCCCAGCAGCGAAGCGTTGCCGATATCGTCGAGCAGGGTCAGCGGATCGCCGTTGGTGTCGGTGTCGCCGTCGAGGACATCCAACAACTTGTCCGCATTGGAAAGCGGTTGTTGCAGGGTGAAGTAATCGTCGTCCAACTCGGGCGGGACGTTGCGGGTGAGGTGCGGCGCCGTCACGATTTCCACCAGGGTATCGATTTCGAGGCCGCGCACAAAGTCGGGACAGCCGTCGGGATCGGGCGGATTGCCGATGTCGATGTCGCAATCGATGATCGGCGTATCGGGCCACTCTTCCAAACGGGTGGAAAAATCACTCGGCATGATGAGCGCCACGCCGACCGTGTCCACGACCAGACCATGGGGATCGGTGACGCGCACGTCGAAGGGAAAGACGCCGTAGTCGTTGGGATCGGTGGAGCGCGGGTTGCCGGGAGCTGTCAACTCGAAGGTGGGCGCCACATCGGGCGGCGTGAAGAGCTGAACCGTGCCCAGCGCCGGCTGGGACTGAAGTTCGAAGGCATGCAGGCCCAGATCGTTGTCGTCGAGATCGAGCACCAGCGGATTGGCACTGCCCACGCTGCCCGGGCTCGCGATCACGTTCAGGCGAATTCCGGTGGGCGGGCGGTTGACCTCGACGAACCGCAGATCGGGAGTGGCGTCTTCGAAGTTGAACTCATCGCGAACGGTCAGGCTCACGCGGAATTGAAGGAACCCGACTTCGCGATTCCGATCGAAAGGCACCGCGCCGGGATTCTGCTGATCGGAGGTCCCCTGCGACGAGCCGCCGCCGAAATCCCAGTGAAAGGTCAGCGAACCGGGCGGCGGGTTGTCGGGATCGCTGCCGGCGGATTCGAAGGTAACGCTGTCGTTCAGGTTCACCAACAAGGATTCGTCGATCGGTTCCTGAATGACGCCGTTGGGCCGTTGATCGGCAATCACGGTCAGGTTCTCGACGGCCTGGGCGTCGAGACTGTCGGTAACGGTGAAGCTGACGGGATAGGAGCCCGGGTCCTGGAAGCGCAGCGGCGGAGGATCGGCCAGGGTGGAAGAGCCCAGCGTGCCGAAGTCCCAGCGCATGTCGAGGGTCAGGTCGGTTTCGGGAGGCAACCCGGAAGCCGTGTTGGGGTCGTCGGCGTTCACCGAAAAATCGACGTCGAAACCGGCCTCGACGACGACCACGCCGGCATCGGGCTCGGGCAGGAGGTTACTGATCACGGGCGGGTCGTTGACCGTAACCGTACGAGCGGCCGGGCTCGGGTCCAAGGAACCGAGGCTGTCGGCCACGCTGAAGGTGACGCGATAGACGCCGGGATCCGCGAAGACCACACCTGCGGGATCTTCCTCGGAACTACCGGGATGACCGGCGATGTCGAAATCCCAGGAAAGCTGCAGCGGTGTATCGCCGTCGGAATCGGCGGCTTCTCCGTCGAAATCCACCGACTCACCGGGATTGAGGATCAAATCGAGGGAGGGCGTGACGATCTGGCCGTCGGGAACCCCGTTGACCCGGAAGGACAGGGTCGGCGGATTGGGATCGACGGCGCCGCGATCATCGGTCACGCGGTAGGTGAGGACGTAGATGCCGGGAGTTTCGAAGGTGATCTGACCGGGGGCCGCGCCATGGAGGTTTTGCGGCACCGGACCTTGTATTTCCCAGGTGTGGGTGAAGGTCTCGTTGGTGCCCAGGCCCGAGTCCGTATTCAAATCGATCGCCAGGCCACTCAGGTTCAGGTCGAGTCCCTGGCTCAGCACGAGCTCACCGCCGTTGTCGATGAAGTCGCTCGGCGTGGGGCTGACCATGGTGCCCACCGGCGGGTCGTTGACGATGACGCGCGCGAGATCGGGCGTGAGGTCGTCGAGCCCCAGTTGATCGGTCACCGTGAAGGAAACCTGGTAGCGGCCCGGATCGGCAAACGCCACCTCACCCGGATCTTCGACCGTGCTGTCGTCGGCGCCACCTCCGAAATCCCAGAGGAAGGTGAAGGGCGTGTTGTTGTCTTGATCGCTGGCATCGGAACTGAAACTCACCGTTTCACCGGGATTGATGATCGTCTCCGAGGTCGGCGTGGTGATGGTGCCCACCGGGCGATGCGACACGCGCACGGTTCGAGTGGCAGGCGCGATGGATTCGATGCCGAAGCCGTCGGTCACGGACAGGGTGACGTCGAACTCGCCGATCGCGTCGAAGGTGACCGCGCCGGGATCTTCCAGGGAACTGTCGGGAGCGACCCCGTCGAAGTTCCAGAGGTAGGTCATGCCGGTACTGATGTGTTCGTCGGGATCGGTACCGGTCCCGTTGAAGACCACGGACTCGTCGATGCCGATGGTCACCGGGTTCTCGGCCGGGAAATCGATGCTCGCGGTGGGTCGATCCGTCACGCGGACCTGGCGCGTGGGCGGCGTGTCGTCGGGTACGCCGTGCGCGTCGGTCACGGTGAAGGCCACGTCGAAGACGCCCGGCGTGTTGAAAGCCACGGCGCCCGGGTTCTGGGTGGTCGCATCGGTGGCGCCACCGTTGAAGTTCCACAGGAAACTGAAGGGCTGGCTGTCGTCCGGGTCGGTCGCCGTCGCACTGAAGGTCACGGTCTGCCCGGTCACCAGCGTCACCTGGCTGTCGACCGGCTCGGCGATGGTGCCGTCCGGACGATCGGTGGCCACGACCTGGAGCGAAGGTACGTCCTGGTCCGGAACGCCGAAGCCGTCGGTCACGGTGAACGACACGTTGTAATTGCCGGAAGTTCCGAACAACACGGCACCGGGATTCAACTCGGTGCTGTTGGTCGCGCCGCCGCCGAAATCCCACAGGTAGGTGAGCGGCGTCGTGTCGTCCGCATCCGTGGCGTTGCCCTGGAAGGTCAGCGACTCACCGGTGACGACGACCGCGGGATCGTCGGTGGGTGCCATGATGGTGCCGTCCGGCGCATCGGTGACGCGTACCGTGATTTCGGGGCGCTCGATGTCGGAAAGGCCGAAGCTGTCACTGACGGTCAGGCCCACGGTAAAGACGCCGGAGGTGTCGAAGGTCACGGTGGGATTTTGTTCGAGCGTGGGCGTGGCGCCGCCGCCGAAATCCCAGAGATAGGCCAGCGGCAGGCTGTCGTCGGGATCGACACCGGAGGCTTGGAAGGAGATTTGGCCGCCGCGGATGATGGTGACCACCGGGGTCGCCGGAGAGACGATGGTGCCGTCCGGTCGGTCGGAAACCCGAACGCTGATGGAGGCCGGGGTGGGATCGGGAAAGCCGAGACTGTCGGTGGCGGTCATGGCCACGGTGAAGAGACCGTTGTTGGCGAAGGCCACGTCACCGGGATCCTCGACGTTTTGATTGGTCGCGCCACCGCCGAAATCCCAGGCGTAGGTGATCGGCAGGTTGCCGTCGGGATCGGTCGCGGAGGCCTGGAAGTTCAGTGACTCGGTGCGTCCGATGACCTGGTTGCCCACCGGCGAGACGATGGTCCCGTTAGGGGGGCCGGTCACGGTGAAGGTCACCAGGGCCGGCGTGGGATCGGAGATGCCCAAACTGTCGGTCACGGTCAGGGTGGCCGTGTAGATGCCGGTTTGGGTGAATTGGATGCCGATCGGGTTGGCCTCGGTGCGATCCCCGATGGCCTGGGGACCGGTGAACTGCCAGAGGTAGGTGAAATTCGTGTCGCCGTCGGCATCGGTCGCCATGCTCTGAAAATCCAGGAAGCCGTTCAGGGCCACCAAGGTGCCGTCGGCCGGCGCCACGATCGTGCCTTCCGGCGGCGTGGATACCGTGACATTGACGGTCGGGGGATTGAGATCCTCGGCCCCATCGTCATCCGTGACGGTCAGGGTGACATCGTAGCTTCCCGCGGCGGTGAACATCACGGAGCCGGGATTCTGGAGATTGCTGGCCGCCGCGCCCCCATCGAAATCCCAGGCGTAGGAGGCGATGGTGCCGTCGGTATCGGTGCCCTGCCCTTGGAAGTTCACCGACTGGTTGGGCGCGATGACGACATTGGAAACCGGCGCCACGATCGTGCCCACCGGTCGATCGTTCACGTTGACGGTCACCTGGGGCGGGGTGGGATCACTCAAGCCGGTGCTGTCGGTGACGGTCAGGGTCACCGTATAGACGCCGGGGTCGTTGAATTGCACGTTGCCCGGGTTCTGGACGGTCATGTCCTGATTCGCGGGACCGCGGAACTCCCAGAGGAACGAAGGAAAGTCACCGGCGTCGGGGTCGGAGACCCCCCCTTCGAAATCGAGGATTTCCCCTTCGTTGATGTCGAACACCGTATCGAAGGTGCCGTTGACGCGAATGGTGCCGTCGGGCACGGTGCTGACGATGATGCGGCGGGTCAGCGGATTGACGCCCGGATTGGCGGGCACCGCCGGTAAACCGTAGGAATCTTCGACTTCGAGCGCCACATCGTAGGTGCCGAGGGTATTGAAGGTCACGGGACCGGGATCTTCGACACTCGAGTTGGTCGCACCACCATCGAAATTCCAGTTGATCGTCAACGAATCGGGCACGGAGCCATCCACATCGACCTCGTTGTCGAACAGGGTGGATTCGAAGGTGACACTCTGACCGGGCTCGATGATTACGTCGGCGAGCTTGTCGGGATCGCTGTCGAAGGCAGGCGAATCGATGTTGGCGGTTGGGGCGCTGGCCACCGTGACGACGATGGTGGTCGAGGTCTGGTGCGGCAGGCCGCTGACGGTGTAGGAGGCGGTCACCTCGACGACGTATACGCCGACCTGGGTCATCTGGATCAGGCCCGGCGTCAGGCCGGAGAACGACCGCGTGTTCATGGGATCGTCATCTTCGGTGACGGTCCAATCGATGGTGTAGGGACCCGGGGTATCGCCGTCGGGATCGTTGATTTCGGCGGTGAAGTTGAAAAAGTCGTTCACTTCGATGGAATCGCTGTTGGCAGGGGAAGTGATGGTCAGTTCGGGCGGGGTTACGGCGATGACGGTGACCGAATCCATCCGCAAAAAGGAACCGGATCCGCGGTTGGCCGTCCAAAAGCGGACGAGGTAGGTACCTGCCGTGGGGAAGGTGTATTGCGGATTCGCCACAAACGCGTCGTCGTTGTCATCCTCGTCGAAATCCCACCAGTACCAGCAGCAGTTGAAGTAATTGTTGCCTTGCCCCAAAAAGTCGTAGGGCACACCGACGTCCACGACGATGTCGCTATCGGGCTCGACGATTTCGGCTTCGGCATTCGTTTGCCCCAAGGCCGACCCGTTTGTCAGCAATCCGAATAAAAAAATGCCTATCAGTGTGCGGAGCCATTGAAATCCCAACCTGCGACGTGTCATCGCGCAGCCTCCTCTAAAGCCCTCTCAGCGCAGAAACGCGCGCGCTCGCGAACCCGAACCGTTGCCTCGGACACGGATTTCAGAATGTTGGCAATGAATTGCGAACTACTGGCGCGCTTTGATCGACGCGCCGAATCGACGCCATAAAACATGGTCTACCATTCACATCGAGGCGCGGGCGAATAGGGCGCCGCGCGCCAAACCACAATATTGATTCACATTTTTTCGGGATTCCCGAGACTTGTCCTACACCATAGGTACGTTAGAACGCCCACTTTCTGGGAATCATAAAGTGGGTGGATTATAGCAAATTAACGAAGTGGAACGAGCCCTTTTTGATCGGAGCAAAGGGGATCCGCCCCGCTTTGGCGTCCAATAGCCGTCGCAACCCCGCCTCGAAGGCGGGAGTGGGGCGACAGATCCTTCGAAACCATGCCCACGGGCTCACACCGCACCGCGGCAAGGATCGAGATCCAAAAGTGGAAAGAAGGCCAGACGGGGCAACCGGTGCCACTCATTTCGAGCCGGATCTCTGGATTTCAGGCTGAAACATGACTGCAACCCATTCGAACAATCTTCTCCTAAAAAAGATGTTACCGATTTCAGCCAAAGTTTCACTTGCCGTTTCAAGCAGCCCCCCGGCCCAAGCGGCTAGGATGATGCAAAGCGTCATCGAACCAAAGGTTAAGCACAGCGATTCAACGAGCGCAGGGCATACCGCTTTCTCTCTCCTCGGTCCTGAGCCCCCGGTCGAAAGGTCCACGCGGCGGACAGGTACCCACCCGTCGCGATTTCGGCTCGGATGGCTCAGCCCGGAACGTGGCTCCCCGGCCTCCTGACGGGGATGGGTCCTCCCATCACGTGACGGGCACTCCTGATGAGGGGATCGGGTGCGGAGCACACCCGGGCCTCTCCTTCTATCCTTCTCCTCTACCATTCACCGCCGACGCGCTCAGGTTGGCGGTTTTTTTTCGATTGGCGGCGGGAACGACGACCGGTTCGACCGCCGTCTCGATCCCACACTGACGCTGGAACAAGGCGCCCCGATTGTGTTATGTCTTTAGGGGTTTACCACCGGGAGCCGTTTGTTTTCCCCATGGCCACCGTTCTCCCGAGCCCGCTCCCCTTCTCGAAGCAATGCGTTTTTCGGGAGCGTCACTTCTGGGACCGTCGATATGATGACCGCCCGTTTCACTCGGTATTTACCCTATTTACCTCGTTCCAGCCGATTCGCACCGTCCACCGGTTTTGGGCCCGTGCGGCGAACCCTTCCCGTGCTCGCACTGCTGGTGGCGACCCTGCTGGGCTGCTCGCGCGGCACGCGCGATTCGGCCGCGCAGGTCGCGGAGCCGCAATTTTTTCCGGTTTACAAGGTGCGGATTCCCCTGACCGGCAAACTGGAAGCCGCGGACTCCGCCGTCTATTCGTCTTCGATTCCCCACAAGTCGATGAAAATCACCTGGTTGGTGGACGAAGGCGTCTACGTCAATCCGGGCGACAGGCTCATCCGCTTCGACGACAGCGAATTGCGCGAGGAGCGGCGCACCCTGGAACGGAAGCGCGACGAAACGATGCGGGAACGGGACAAGGCCATCGAAGATTTCAAGATGGAGCGCCTGGCTTTCGAGGAGGCCTTGCAGCAAGCACGTTTCGACCGTCGACGCAGCACCAAGAAGCTCGAAACGTTCGTCAAGTTCAGCGGGCCTTCCCAGCTCAAGCAACTGGAACAGGAAGGCCATCTGGCGACGCTCAAGGTCCAGCGGCTCGAACGCGAGACCAAGGACATCGAGCTGCTGCACGAAAAGGGCTACGTCACGGGTTTCGAACTGGAAACCCACCGCGAGAACCTGCTGAAGGCCCGCTACGACAGGGAAAAGGCCGAGTACCAGTATCAGACCTACCAGAAACACGGCATGAACGACGAACGGGTGGCGCTCGAGTCCGAAGACCAACTGATCGCGACCAAGGTCAGCCAGCTCGAAGAGCGCTTCGTGCTTCTCAACGAGCAACACGACCAAAAGCTGAAGCGATTCGACCAGCGTTTGGCCCAACAGGAGCGAGAGCTCGAGGATCTGGAGTCGTACCTGGCCGATTGCACCCTGGCCGCCGACCACGCCGGTCTGGTGATCTACCGCAAGAGCTACCGCGATGGTCAGGACGTCAAGCCCTCGGTCGGCTTCGAATACCGCCGTGCCCAACCGATCCTCCACATCCAGAATACCGAGCGGCTCTATGTGTCGGCCCGTATCAACGAATTCCTGTTGAACAAGGTGGAAGTGGGCATGCCCGTCCTGCTGGTGGCCGACGCCCGTCAGGATCAGAGCTTCGACGGCCGCATCTCGTTCATCGGGCTGCTGGCCGAACGCAAGAACCACGACGCCGAAAAGGCTTTCGACATGAGTATCGAGGCCCTCGAACCGCCACCGGGTCTGCGACCGGGCATGAGCGTGCGCTGCGAAATCATCAGTGGTTCCTACGAGAAAATCTGGACGGTTCCCCGCGAGAGCCTGGCGCCGATGCGCGAACGCATGGCTTGCCGCGTGTTGCGCGACGGCAAACAGATGTGGTTGGATGTCGACGTGCTGGATTACGACCAACAGACGGCCATTTTGCAAGCGGAGTTCGCCCCACGTGACCGTGTCCTGCTCAACTGAGCCGCCGCTGATCCGTATCGAGAACCTTTGCTTCGGGTATCCCGGTCATACCGAGAAGGTTCTGGACGGCCTCGACCTTTTGATGGCGCCGGGCGAACGCATCGCGATCATGGGTCGGTCGGGCGTCGGCAAGAGCACCCTGCTCAACATCCTGGCACTCCTGCAGGATTTCGAAACGGGCGATTTCACCTTCAATCGCCGCAAGGTGAAACGCCAGGGTCGGCGTCAAAAGGAACAGATGCGCTCGGCTTGGATCGGCATGGTGTTTCAGGCCCACTACCTGATTCCCTATCTCACGGTACGGGAAAACGTCGATCTGGCCTTGGAGCTGGCGCCGCGGCGCGTTTCGTTCGGACGTGCCGAAGCGTTGATCGACGCGGTCGGCCTGAGTCATCGCGCCCATTTCCGGCCAAACCAGCTCTCGGGAGGTGAACAGCAGCGGGTGGGGCTGGCCCGTGCCCTGGCCAAGGAGCCCCTGTTGCTGCTTGCCGACGAGCCCACCGGCAATTTGGATGAAGAAACCGGGCTCCGCATTCTCGATCTGCTCTTGGATCGGGACATGTATCGCGGCGCGGTCATCACCGTGACCCACCAAAAACAGGTGGCCTCGCTGTTCACGCGGCGCTATCGATTGGCCAAAGGGCGCCTGCATCCATTGGCGGCTTCCAAATCGTCGGGCGTGACACCATGAAACGCGCCGGTGGCGCGTTCGCGGGATTCTGGCGCACCCGTCGCGGTCACTTTCTCCATGCCAGACGATATCTGGCCCGCCACCCGGCCCAGACCATTCTGTCGGGGATCGGCGTCTGTTTCAGCCTGGTGTTGCTCACGTTGACACACGCCTCGCGCCGCGGCACCCACGAAGCGATGATGGCCGAATTCGCCGGTTTGGGCAGCAACTCGGCGCTGGTCTACGTGCACGAATCGCGACCCTTGCCACGCCGTTTCTACGACGGCCTCGAAGACCTTTGCCGCGCGCGCGAATGGGCCTTCGTTCCCGTATTCGAAGAAACGCTGTTCGCCAACGTCTCGGGCAACCCGCAACACACCCGCGCGCTCTACACCACCGCGGCCTTCCTCGAACACTTTCGTCCCGTGCGCGCCTGGGGCCACGCCCTGCGAAGCGAAGACGCACGACTGGCACGCACCATGGTCGGCGACGATCTGGCGCGACGACTCCAGATCTCGCCCGAAAACCCCTACATCAAGCTGGACGAGGAGTGGTTCCAGGTCACCGGCACCGTGACCGGACTGAGCGCCGGAGGCAGCCAAATCCACCAGTTTTTGGACATCACCCTGGCGACCATCGTCACCCGACCGCTGGACCATTTGATTCAGGCCGAGCGTCCGCTGAAATTCATTTTGATTCGAACCGCCGATCGCGGGCAGATTCGCGATCTGCAACGCGCCTTTCCGGCTTTCCTCGAGGCCCAGCAATTGAGCGCATTGCGTCTCGATTTGCGCTTGCCGTTGCGGCAAGGCGCACTGCGAGCCCGATCGGAACAATTGCTCCTGGCCCATGGCGGACTGGTCACCGCCGTCTGTCTGGCGCTCAGTTGCCTGGGCATCCTGATCAGCTACCAATTGCAGGTCAGCTATCGCCACGAAGAGTTCGGTACCCTGGTCGCGTTGGGTGCCTCTCGGGGCCACATCGGCTGGAACCTGTTCTGTGAAGTGTTGTTGTTGACCATCACGAGCGGCGGGTCGGGATTGCTGATCGGCATCACGCTGGGCCTGGGCTGGTCGTGGTGGGGCTCGGCGGCCATGAGCATCCATCCCCTGGACCTGGCCCAAAGTCTAGCCGTCTTGACTTCGGTGGCCCTGGCGACGGGCTTGGTGCCGGCGCTGCTCGCATTGCGACTGAACCCGATCGACCTGCTCCGCTTGAACCGTTGACGACAGCGCAGGATGGGGCGGACGGGCCTCGCGACCCGCCCACCGGAAATCACACCAATCCCTGCGCCAACATGGCGTCGGCCACCTTGAGGAACCCGGCGAGGTTGGCACCGCGCACGTAGTCCACGTAACCGTTATCTACCCGTCCGTGCTCCACGCACTTGTCGTGAATGTCGCTCATAATGTCGCGCAGCTTCTCGTCGACGGTCTCGCGTGACCAGGTCAGGCCGAGCTTGTTTTGCGACATCTCCAGCCCGGAGGTTGCCACGCCACCCGCGTTGGATGCCTTGCCAGGAGCGAACATCGCTCGGTGCTCCCTGAAAAGGGTGATCGCGCCGGGCATGCACGGCATGTTGGCGCCCTCGAAGACGCCCTTGCAACCGTTGTCCAGCAAGGCTTTGGCATCGCGCTCGTCCAACTCGTTCTGGGTCGCCGAGGGATAGGCCAGGTCACAGCCGATTCGCCATGGCTTCTCGCCCTCGAAAAAGTCGCATCCGAACTCACGCGCGTACTCGCTGATGCGGCCGCGACGGTAGTTCTTGAGATCCATGACCCACTCGAGTTTTTCTGCGGTAACCCCTTGGGGATCGTGAATGAACCCCGAGGAATCCGAGAGCGTGACGACTTTGGCACCCAGGCCGATCAAGCGTTCGACCGTGAACTGGGCCACGTTGCCCGAACCGGAAACGACACAGGTTTTCCCTTCCAAACCGTCGCCGCGTTCCTTGAGCATCTCGCGCGAGAAGTAGACATTGCCGTAACCGGTCGCTTCCGGCCGAATCAGGCTGCCGCCATACTGCAGGCTCTTTCCGGTCAGTACACCCATGAAGTGATCTTTGATGCGCTTGTACTGGCCGAAAAGGAATCCGATTTCCCGCGATCCTACACCGATATCGCCCGCCGGCACATCGGTATAGGCGCCAATGTGTTTGGCGAGCTCGGTCATGAAGCTCTGGCAGAAACGCATGACCTCGTCATCCGACTTGCCCTTGGGGTCGAAGTCGGAACCGCCCTTACCGCCACCCAACGGAAGGGTGGTCAGGCTGTTCTTGAACACCTGCTCGAACGCCAGAAACTTCAGGACGCTCAGGTTCACGCTGGGGTGAAAGCGAAGCCCGCCCTTGTAGGGCCCGATCGCGTTGTTCATTTGGACGCGATAGCCTCGGTTGATTTGATAGTTCCCCTGGTCGTCCATCCAGGGCACCCGGAACATGAAAATTCGATCGGCCTCGGTCACTCGCTCCAATATTTTTGCATCCCGGTAGGCCTTGCCGGCGTCGGTTTGAAGAAAGGGCACGATGACTTCGGCAACTTCTTCGACCGCCTGGACGAACTCGGGCTCATTGGGATTCCGCTGCTTCACCCACGTCATGAAACGTTCGAAAGCATCCCGGTCTTGAATGGAAACAGACACTTTATCCCCCTAATTTGTGCTGGTTGGCAAAGGTCCCGTGGTTCCGTTTCACGGTGGGTCCTGCGCACGGAGGTGCTCAGGATGGCGATCCCGCGATCCCGTTCGACGACTCGATTTCGCGAGTTCGCCTGACCGAACGGGTCTCGAACCGAAGGATGTCGGTCGATACACGCGACCGCACCGTGCGAGCGACGGGAGAATGCAAACCTCCTTTTGATCGGGAACGGCGGCGACATGGGCGAACGAGGTGACGCTCCGTGAATGTCCCCCTACCGTTCCGGCCATGAATTCGAACGGTGTGCTCCCAATCGATGCGTTTCTGTCGAGATCCGGAATGCCAAAGCGGAGGAAAACGCGCGCCACCCATACCGGTAGCTCGATGTTTTCTTCCCCATCGCGTTCCGACGGATTTCGCCGGCGCACCGCCAGAAATCACGCCATTCGAGTCGAGTCCCCCCCGGGATTTGACCATCGTTCCCGAAACCAGAAATCCGGAGTCTGCTTAGTAAACGACCCGAATTTTTGCCACTATTCCAGGGGACCCGGCTCAGGTCAACCCCAGAAGTCGTAAAGAATGCGCCAAAGGAACGAGTTTCCCAACCCCCCTCGGGAGAATCACGGGATCGCACGCACCCGAGCGAGCGAGCGTGGCCGAAGAGACCAACAGGTGCAGGGGCTTCGAATACGGGACAAACGACGAGGAATCACCGCCTTACCGCAACGCGAAGGCGATGCCGCAAAGGCTGGCATCCAGAACAGTCACACCGATCCTTTCTTCGGTGAATGCCGCGCCCTTCATTCAGACGAACCCTGGGCGTGAAAGGCCCTTTTCAGAAAGTGGTCACTGGAATTCGTCCCCGAGCAAGCCGCTTTTCCCAGTCAGAGAGGGCGAAAAAGACGGTTCCAAATCAGAACTAAGCCCTATGGTTCAACCTATTTACAGACACCTGATTTTTTTGCTTTTTTCGTTTGGCAGACCTGTGATAGCTTAGTGTCTCAAGGTTTGAAACATCACTTTCAGTCGAGCTAAACCTTGAAATTCAACTTTCAGGATTTCGAGAGATGGTAGAAGTGCCTCCCAACACCGCACGTCTTGCCGATACCGTCTTGATGGTTCGGCCACACGATTTCGACTTCAACGAACAAACCGGCAAGGACAACGAATTTCAAAACCGCCCGCAGTTGGCGACCAACAGCATCAACGCCCAGGCCATGACCGAGTTCGAGGCCATGGTGGCCCGCCTGCGCCAAGAAGGCATCGAAGTACTGGTCCTGGAAAAAAGCGAGAACAAGTGGATCAAGACGCCCGATGCGGTATTCCCCAACAACTGGTTTTCCACCGAACACGACGGAACCATCGTGGCCTACCCGATGTTGACCGAGAATCGCCGTGCCGAACGGCGATTCGAAGACGTCGAGACGCTTCTCGATGAAAACGGCTTTTACATCCGCAACCTGATCAACGTGGGCCGGTTCACCGAAAAGACCTACATCCTCGAAGGGACGGGCAGCATGGTGATCGACCACGCCAACGAGCGGGTCTACGCCGCGGAGTCGCAGCGCTGCCACCCCCATCAGTTCCAGAACTTCGTGCGCCTGCGGGGCTACCGCGAAGGGGTCCTGTTCCGCACCGCCAGCTCCAACGGGTTACCCGTTTACCACACCAACGTGTTGATGAGTATCGGTGAGGCCTTCGCGGTCGTCTGCACGGAAGCGATCTACGATCCCACCGAACGGGCCCTGCTTCTCGACACGCTCGGGCAGACCCACGAGGTCATCGAGATCAGCAACTACCAGATGGAACGCCACTTCTGCGGCAACATCCTGCAGTTGCGCAATCATCTGGATCAACGCCTGATCGTCATGTCGCAAAACGCGTTCGAAGGGTTCAGCGACATTCAGAAGCAGCGTTTGTCGGCTCACGGAAAACTGGTGCCGGTCGACATCAACACGATCGAATCGGTCGGCGGCGGTAGTGCCCGCTGCATGATGGCCGAGGTTTTTTCACCCCGAGCGAATCACTCGCGCATCGCTTCCTGAGCGCGGCGATCCCCGAGAGAAAGCCCTTCGCCGAGTCAGGAACTCGGCGAAGTGCGCACCCGGGACCCTTTCGACTCGAGCTCACAGGGGGGCGGTACATCTCCCCTCGCCCGAATGGGCAGGCCTCAGAGTTGGGACGTGGAAACCGCGGCGGGATCCTGGAACACGGTGTCGGGCAGGGTGTCGAACACGGCGATATTGGTGAGCTGTGCCTTGCCGCGATCGCCGCAGAGCTTTATTTTGCCGTAGTCCTGCCATCCCTCCCAGGGCGTGGTGAATCGGGGATTCTCGTCATCCGCCTTGGAAAAGAAGGCCCACTGACGGACCAGCGAATTCTCCTTGTCGATGAACACTTCGTATTTGTTTTCCGGGGTGACCCCCACTGAATCGAAGGTCATCGTCAGGACGTGCGCCGGACGGCCGTTTTCCATGGTGTCCTCGCGCGCGTAGCTCAGGGTGACGCCGGGATCGCGCAACTTGTAAGGCATGACCAGCCAGTAGGAATCGTTGATCCACACCTCGTAGCCCCACTGAAGCTTGTCCGCGACCAGCTTTTCGTCGGTGACGGGCTCGCCGTTCTGCCAAACCTTTCCTTTTTTGTCATGGATATTCATGAGAACCAGGAAGCCTTCCTTGTGATCCTCGATTCGCGCCCTTCCGGTCCACTTGTCCCAGTAATGGGTGCGACTCCCGAAGAAATTCCAGGTCAGGAAACGCGTCTTGTCGTAATTTTCATGACCACCCATGGCGACCATGACCTTTTTCGCCAATTCGGCGGATTTCTCGTCGGCCTGCCCCTGCTCGCCTGCGACCAGCAGCCCCGAACACAGTACCAGCAGCGCCAGAAGCCACTTGGCTCCGGCCATGGAATCATTGCATGTGACCTTCACTTGCCGCTCCTCCAGGTCGCGTGGACCTGTCATCTCTCAACTATGGATCTCGATGAACAAAATCCCCGCTCCCACACGCGGATCCGGGGATCGCGGCGATGTCGAAGTCGGGGATTGCTTGTGTTTGGAAATATAACGTAGCAGGGAAGTCGGTTTCCCCCAAGTGATTTACTTGGAGAGCAAACCCGGCCAATTCTTGTCGGCGGCCTTGATGAACCCGGGAATGTCCTCTTCCCACTGCTTCTGGATTTTTTTGCTGTAATTCAGGTAGAGCTTGCCGTCGACGATCTTCCAGGCATCGGGATCGATCCCGGCGGTGGAGTTTTGGCTGACGGCCCAGGCGCAGTAGCCGCCGTATTGGGGCGCGTACTGATCGGGGCTCTGTTTGAACTTGTCCAGGTTGGCCTGGTTGGAAAAGTGCCAAGTGGCGCCCTGCCACTCGTGCTTGAATTGCTTGTTGCCTTTGACCGGCTTGCTATCGGTGAAATAGGCGACGGGGTCGTAACCCTTGATGGCCACGCCAAAGAAGGTTTGGTTCACCGGGTCCAGAGCCATCAGCGGCGCCGCCAGAAAAGCGCCGAGCATGACCAGAAGCGGGAGCCTCCGCAGGCGAGAGCCCACCTTGGCGGTAATGGGGTGTGCGACAAAACCGTTCATGATAAACCTCCGAGAGAAGTACGTGTTCATTTCGGGGGAGAATACAAAACCAGGCCCGAATCCATTCCAGAGCTGGCGCCTCGATCCGGACAAAATGGAATATAGATCACCGAAATTTTGCCGGAGGATCAGCGGGCAGGATATGCGTTCGGCGATTGACCCAAGAGGGAAATACTGGAAGTAAAAAACTTATCCGCCATGTGCACCACCGAGACCTCGCGAATCTCGAAGGTCACGGAAACGGTCACGATATTTTTCAAATGATAGAGATTGTAATTGGCGCCGAAGATGAACGCAGGCAGGCTGATGCCGTCGAAGCGCCAAGGGGTGCTGTGAAGAATCGTGTGGAACTTGCCCGCGACCATGTTGCCCACTTCGCAGATGGCGTCGATGGTTTCCTCGTTCATCTCGGTGATCTGGGTGCCCAGCAGTTCACTGGCCAGGAACATGGCGGTCCGCTTACTGAGATTGAGCGTCATGTTGCCGTTGCGCTTTCCGTGCAGCCCGACGATGACCGAAAGCTCTTTGGACGCGGTGGTAAAGCGCGAAACGCCGATCGCCTCGGGCCGAATGCCCGTCATCGCCAGCCCCGCGATGGTCCCCTCGATGACGCAATTCATCAATACCGGATTCACATTGAGTTTGCTCATCGGATCCAAGGCAACCTCCATCGGGTGGATGATCGGCATACCGAGCACTGTGAGAAGATGTGAGTCCAGATGCTGAGCGGCCGAGAAACATGGGTTTTACAGGTTGTTCGCTGATCGTATTAAACCGATTCCCTCAAACGGGCGCAACCTTTTTCTAAGGGTCGACGCCGCCCGATCGAACCGGAACCGGTGAAGCGGAACAGGCGGGTCACGGGTAAGGGTTCACTTCAGGGTGCGCAGAAAATTGACCAGATTCCAACGATCGTCCTCGGGGAGAATGAGCTGCCACGACACCATGGGGCCGCGTCCGTTGGAAATCTTCCAGAACAGTTCCCCGTCGGCCTGATTTTGGACCCGGGCGGAAGTCAGATTGGCGGGTTTGGGGGTCAGTGCCTTCCCGCCAGGCCCATCGCCCTTGCCGTGGGATCCGTGGCATACGGTGCAGCGCTGTTGGAAGACTTTTTTTCCCTTGGCCGCCGAAGCCTGGCGATCGCCGGCCTTGGGGTTTTGGATCGTTTTGGCGCTGGCGGGCGCCACCCAGGCGTCCTGGGCGGTCAGGGGCAGGCAGGGGCCGATGAAGGAAACCACGCCCAGGCACACCACGGCAAAAAGTGGCGCAACCCTTCTCCTGCGGCGTTTGGTCGAGTCGATCGGGCCTCGCCCGTTGCGTGGGGTCATCTCAACATCTCCTGCTCGAGTACGTTACCCTCCAATGCATCTTCACGCATTCCCAGGTAAAACACAAGTCCCGCGCTTCCCGCTGCCCAAACGACCGCTTTCCTGCTAGGGTATTGGCAAAGCGCCTGATTGAAGTGGTTGCGATTTGACAAGTTGTCGGGCCCTTGCGCCGACGCTTGCAGATCCACATGCGAGGCCCCTCGTGCCCGAGCCGGTCTCGTATTCGCCGGTTGGACTGCCGACCCGGTCACGCGCTTCCCGCGCCCCGCACAAGTGTGCACGCCACGCGCTCCCGTTTCGCCTTCCGGCTGTGAACGCGAACCGGTTTTCTATCTCGCGAGCGCGTATCGGTGCGGCATTCGCCCACCGACCGTGCCTGCGATCGGGCGACGTTTTTCGATGGGAAAGGAGCACGAATGCCCGAACACACCAAAATGCCAACCGCTTGGAAGATCTCGAAAGGAAAGAAGCGCCGGCGCACGATCGAACTGGAACTGGCGCGTTTCAACGGAGACCTCGCGGAAGACGATTGCACCGAGAAATACGGTCGCATGTCCGATTCGCCCTTCGCCTTTTACCGCGGTACCGCCCACCTCTTTTATCGCGATCTCGCCGCCGCGAGGCTCCTTTCCCGAAGTGAATTCACCGCTGCCACCACCCAGACCTGGATTCAAGGCGATTTGCACATCAACAATTTCGGCGCCTTCGAAGATGCGGAAAGAGACGTGGTCTACGACCTCAACGACTTCGACGAGTCATGGGTCGCCTGTTACCTGTTCGACGTGTGGCGCGGAGCCACCTCCCTCTATCTCCAGGGTTACGCCAACGGTTTCAAACGCAAGCAGATCCTGAGCTTCATCGACGAATTCACCCACGAATACATCAACGAACTGGACAAGGCGCGCGGCAAGGAAGGCCGCAATCTGGACAAGGTTACGCTGGACAAAGCCCACGGACCGCTGAAGAAATTCCTCAAACGGGCCACCCAAAAAAACAGTCGCGAGGCCATGCTGAACGATTGGACCGTCGTTCAAGGCAACGAGCGCCGTTTCAATCTGGAGGATCCCTTGTTGGCGGCGGTCACCAGCGACGACCGGCGCCTGTTGGCCTCGGCGATCGATTGCTACAAGGATCACCTCACTTCCGATTTGCGCGGCAACGCTGCCTACTTCCAGGTCCAGGACGCCGCCCAGCGGTTGGGCGCCGGCATCGGCTCCCTGGGGACGCCCCGTTATTACGTCCTGATCCGCGGTGAAGACGACGACCCGCACACCTGCCGCATTTTGGACGTGAAGCAACAGGGCATGCCGTCGTTCTTCCCCTATCTCGAGCGCGAGGAACGAGAGCGCCTGCTGGCGGCCTTCGACGAGACCCGCGCCGGCCATCGCGTGGCCCAGGCCCAAAAGGCGATGTTGATGGACGCCGGCAAGCACCTGGGCGCCATCACCATTCTCGGCCGTTCCTTCTCGGTACGCGAACGCTCGCCGTTCAAGAAGTCGTTCAAGCTGGAAAAACTGCGCAAATACGCCGATTTCCACGATATGGCCCACCACTGGGGCACCATCCTGGCCGGAGGCCACGCCCGGGCCGATCGCGACTTCGACGATACGCTGGTCAGCCATACCTTCGAGGAGGAGGCCTGGCACCTGATCGACCGGCAACGCGATCGGTTCCACCACGAGGTCCACGCCTTCGCGGAAACCTATGCGAAGCAGGTCATGATCGATTTCGGCCTGTTCCGCGAGCTTCGCGACGACGCCACCATCTTCTGAGCCCACGCATGGAATAGGGAGCGATCTCTCGCTCCCGTGTCGCTGTTCAGGCCGACACAGGCATTCCGGCCACTGGGTCTCGGGATAGAAACCAATCGAAGCGAATCGCATGGGCATATCCGTATGAACAAGAGCGGCGGCCATGCCCAAGGGCTCGACCGAGCCACGGACGATGTATGTTAGATCGATTTTTCGGCATTTCGGACGCGCACTCCACGGTCCATCGCGAAATCAGGGCGGGGATGACCACCTTCCTGACGATGGCCTACATTCTCTTTCTGAACCCTTCGATCCTCGGCCAAGCCATTTCACTGCCGAATGGCGATGCCGGACCGCAACTCCTGACGGCGACCGCCCTGGCGGCGGCATTCGGTTCGCTCGTCATGGGTCTCGCCGCCCGCCGTCCCTACGCGCTGGCACCCGGCATGGGCCTGAACGCCTACTTCGCCTTCAGCGTGGTTTTGGGCATGGGCATCCCCTGGCAGACCGCGCTCGGTGCCGTGTTCCTCAGCGGTCTCGCCTTTATCGTCATCAGCTTCAGCGGCCTGCGCCACCTGTTGATCGCCGCCATACCCAAATCGCTCAAATTGGCGATCAGTGCCGGTATCGGCGCCTTCCTCGCGATGATCGGGTTCGTCAACGCCAAACTGGTGACCGATCATCCGGTAACCCTGGTCAGCATGGGCGACTGGATGAAACCGGAAACCCTGATCGCCATGGCGGGGCTGATCCTGGTGGCCGCACTGCTGGTGCTTTCCGTGCGCGGCGCCCTGTTCCTGGCCATCGTCGGCACGTCGGTCCTGGCCATCGCCACCGGGGCCCCGGTCTTCGACGGTGCCTCGTTCGGCGGTTTTACCCAGGGATTGCTGCACCTTCCGGCCTGGCCCAGCGACCTGTTTCTGGCCATGGACCTCGCCGGCGCCCTGGAAATGGGCGCCCTGAGCATCTGCTTCACCTTTTTGATCGTCGATTTCTTTGATACGACCGGCACCCTGGTCGCCCTGTCCCACAAGGCCGGATTCGCCGCGGACCTGGACAAACCGGCGGGACCCACCTCCAAAACCATGCGCTTCGCCTTCGGTACCGATGCCCTCGCCACCTGCTTCGGCGCCCTGTTCGGCACCAGCAGCACCACGACGTACATCGAGTCGGCCGCGGGCATCGAAGAAGGCGGCAAGACGGGCCTGACGGCGGTCACGGTCGCGCTGTTGTTCCTGGCGAGCTTGTTTTTGTGGCCTCTGGCGTCCGCGGTTCCCGCGGCGGCCACCGCGCCGGCCCTGATCGCCATCGGCGCCATGATGTTCTTCAACGTGACCCACATCGAATGGAAGGATCCGGCGGAATCACTGCCAGCCTTGCTCACGATCCTCGGCATGCCGATGACCTACAGCATCACCAACGGCATCACCCTCGGCCTGGTCAGCTACTCGTTGATCCATCTTTTCACTGGACGCGCCGCCCGAGTGCCGATCCTGTGTCATTTCCTGTCGGGCCTCTTGCTGGCGCGCATGTTGTGGCTCGGCGCGGCATAAAAAAAGCCGCCCTGATCGGCGGCTTTTTAGGTAATCGTGTTCGATGGGGGTGTGAAAAGAGCGGGCTGGGGATTAGCGCCCCAATTGGTTCAACAGGTCGGTCACGTCCTGGCCCTGACCCCAACCGGACACCGATTGGCGGTAGTTCACGTCGCGTACCTGGCCGAGAACACCCAGGGGATTGGAAGTCGCGTCCGGCAGGACGGCGCCGGCATCGAGGGCCGCCATTTGCGGCATGACAGGCCCCGCGGGATCGGTTGCAGGCGGCTCTTGGAAGTAGGGAAACATGGCCATGACCATCACGGCGGCGACGCCGATCACGTATCGCAGCGGGATTCGTTTCTTCGGCGCGGGCTCGGCTTCCTTTTCGGGTGCCGTCACCTGCGTCATTTCCACATCCAGCTCGTTCAGGATGCGAAAACGCTTGCTGCAAAGGTCGCAATCCAAAATGTGGTCGACCCATTCGCCGCGCTCTTCCGGAGAGGCTTGCTGTCGTATCAGCAAGTTGAGTTGTTCGAGTTCCAAATGCATCAGGTCCCTCCCATCGCGGCCAACTTTTTCTTGATGCGCGAAATCAAGTTGCGCACCCGACCTTCGGAACAGCCCAGCAAAACCGCGATTTCCTGGTTGTTGAAACCCTTGATGTAGGCGCGAATCATGCGCGCGTCATCGGATTTCAACTGCCCGAGAAATCGCTCCAACTGCATGCGATCCAGAAGGCGAGGTTCATCTTCTTGGCGACCCAATTCGGTGTGATCCTCGATCGGGTCCTGAGTCCCCTCTTTTTCCAGGGCGCGAACCGCATCCCACATCGTGGTTTGGACGGTTCTGTACAAGTAGGACTTGAAGTTGACCACATTATTCTCATTCTTTTTGAATTGTTCCCACAATTTGGTCCAAACGTCCTGGGCCAGGTCGTCGGCTTTGTGGCTGAGCCGCCCACCGTAGTAGCGATGGATCAGCGAGAGCACGAGTTTGTGGTACTGGGCGACGAGGTCTTCGAATGATGGGTTCATGGGGGATCCGCGGCAAGATTGGCGACGCGATCGAGAAAGCTGTCGCGCCACGAGTGAGGGTCGGAAAAAGCCGACCGAAAAAAGAGGTCAGGTCGTGATCACGAGCCGGCCTCACCATGGGCCCGAAACGGGGTCACCGAGGGAAAGGCCTGTCGTGCGCGTCATTTGTACCATCTTTCGAAGTGCTTTGGCTCCCCCCACGAGTCACGGAAGGACCATTCACGCCGATCGCCACGCGTGGCATAATGCCTGCTGTCTTACCTCATTGAATTCAAACGAATGGCCCTGGCCCCCAGGCGGACGGCGACCCATTCCCGAACCGCCGCGGGCACTGCCACGGCCCGACCCGTTCATTCAAGGAGCTTTCGATGACACACTCGATCTCGATGAATTCACCCGATCGCGCGAAGGCCATCTCTCTCGCGCCTCGAGGCACCATGTCACGGCACCCCCTGCCCGTACTTTTCTCCCTGGCTCTCTTTTTGTGTTCTCCCACTTTCGCCCAACCGGATTCACCTGCGCGACTGGTCTACCCCTGGCTCTCCTTCTCGACCCAATTCGAGAGCACGCTGGTCGCCAACAACTACGGCGAGACCGAAGCGCTCATCGAGTTGGTGGCCCGCCGCGCCGACGGCACCCAGTGGGTTTCCAATCGAACCCTGCCGCCCGGAGGTTTCCTGCGCGAGTCCAGCCAGCAATTGTTCCCCGACCTGCAGGAGGGCGCCGGGTTTTCGGTAGTCCTTCACTCGGAAGCCGCTTCCCTGAGCGGGCGCTGGATCACCTACAACCGCGAAGGCACCAGTGGCAAATCGCCCGCCCAAGGCGTGGCCATCGGTACCGACGAGGTTGACGGCACCAAAGGCGTGCGCCTGGGTCGCACGGTGGAATACGGATTCCTGCCGACCGACCCCGATTTCTTTGCGGCACCCGTCGTGATCAACCTGGGCGACGCGGCCACCGACGTCACGCTGTACGTCTACAACCAAAGCGGCACATTGCTCCTGGAAGACCGGGACTCGTTGAAAGACCTGGAGCCCATGCGGCCCTTCGCGGTCACCCTCTCCGAATTGTTGCCCCAAATCGACGAAGACGTCACCGTGGTGGCCCAATCCACCGACCAAACCCTGTCGGGGGTGACCTTTGTCTTCAATCAGAATCGCGAACCCGCCATCGGCAATGTGAGCGGCCTGAGCGCCACACCCGGACAGCGAAAACTCTCCTACGACTTCTCCCAGGGTGATCTGGGCTGGCAGATGGATTTCGCCGACTATCCGGTGGGCGAATCCAATTTTTACGAGCTGAGTTCGGGCCTCGAGCAGCTTCCCGCCGAATTGGGCGCCGCGCGGACCGCGCTCTACCTGAACGGTAACAATCACAGCGACGACCTGTTCATGTTCGCCAAGCGCGAGGTAACCGGCCTGAAGCCGAGCCAAAGCTATCGGGTTCACCTTTCGGTCACGATCGCCAGCAACGCGGGCAGCGAATGTGCCGGTATCGGCGGCGCGCCGGGCGGCTCGGTCTATTTCAAGGCCGGCGCCTCCCAAAAAGAGCCGCTTCCCGTGGCAACCGACGGCCAACTGTTGATGAACATCGACAAGGGCAACCAAAGCACCAGCGGCTCGGACATGCAGGCGATCGGCGATATCGGCGTCGACACCGATTGCCTCGACGGCGAATACCGATTCAAACGGCTCGATGCGACCAGGTTGGAAGTGACGGCGCAGACGAACGAAGCCGGCACGCTGTGGTTGATCGTGGGCACGGACAGCGGTTTCGAAGGAACGACCCGCATCTACCTGACCGGTGTGGACGCCCTCTTGACACCGGTCGATTGAACGCGCCCCTCGCGATTCCCGCTTTCGTGCCAGGGACCTTCCCGCACGATCGCGGGAACTCCCGGGGCGAATCGACATCGAGGGGAAGCGCCAACCCATCCACCCCAAACCCGATCCTTTCACTCGACCGGTTTAACCCTTAGAATCCAAAATGAACGACCGGTTCGAGTGGAAAGGATTGTGTTTATGACTCGGGTATGCCCTGAATGTATGCATCGAAATCCGCCGCAAGCGCGATTTTGCGAGGCCTGCGGCGGCGAGCTGGCATCTACGGATGCGGAAAAGGCACGGGGTCGCCTGAAGCTCCCCATTCGCGAGGTTTCGGTAGGGCGTGGCGAGGAAAACGACCTGGTCCTCGATATGCCGATGGTCTCGACCCACCACGTCCGCCTGACACGCCGTCAAAACCAGGCGACGAGCTGGTGGGCCGACGATCTGAACGCCACCAACGGAACCGCGCTGAACCAGCCCGATCGACGCATCGGGCACGTCGAGGTCGACGATCGCGATGTGCTCTACCTGGGTTCCCTGCCCGTACCGATTGCACGGATCCTCCGCGCGGCCAATCCCTATCTGAGCCGGGATTTTGAACTTATCCAGCCGTCCGGCGACCTCGTCACGGTCGGCACCCGCGAGGATAACACCATTTCCGTGCCATCGGCCCCGGGGCTGCGTCCCCATCACGCGGAGTTCCATCGCCAGGACGGAACCTGGACCCTCCATCCGATCGGGGTCGTCAAGGGTGTCGCCACCGAAATCTACCGCAACGGCAGACCGGTGGACCAGCCGGTCGGCCTGAGCCACGGCGACCTGATCTACTGCGGCGGAATGGCGATCTGGTTGGACACCGAAGGTTTTTTCACGGTCCGGAGCTGGCAGCGCATCAGTCTCGAAGCACGCGAGATCAGCGTCGTGGTACACGGCCGCGACCCCAAGCGCAGGAAGCTGTTGCTGGACGATATTTCGCTGACCCTCTATCCGGGGGAGCTCTGCGGCTTGATGGGCCTCGCCGGGGCGGGAAAAACGACATTGCTGCGCACCCTCAACGGGCACCGTCCCCCCAGTTCCGGTCGCGTTCTGATCAACGGCCAGGACCTTTACCAGCACTTCAGTCGTTTTCGCACGTCGCTGGGCTACGTCCCCCAAGAGGACATCTTCCACAAGGACCTGACCGTGGAACAGGCGTTGCGATTCGCCGCCGAAATGCGGATCGCCCCAACCCCCTCCCGCAAGGAAGTCAGTGATTTGATCGACCGCGTGCTGGTCAAACTGGGCCTCTTCAGCGCGAATGCACAGATTCGCAGTACCCGAATTTCCAATATCAGCGGCGGTCAGCGGCGCCGGCTCAACCTGGCCATCGAGCTGCTCACGGATCCGGCCCTGTTCTTCCTCGACGAACCGACTTCCGGCCTTTCCTCCGAAGATGCCCTGGTCGTGGTCGATCTCTTGCGCAAGATGGCCCACGAGGGGAAGACGATTCTCCTGACCATCCACCAGCCGAGTGCCGAACTCTATGCCGCGCTGGACAACGTCGTCTACCTGCACCAGGGCGGCCGGCTGGCGTTCTACGGGCCCGCCGTTCCCGATTCGATCATGTTCACCAACCCCGACAAGGCGCCGGCCGAGGCGGTCATTCCGGAGCTGGTGTTGCGCGAACTGGGTAAGGAATCCCCCGAGGAATGGCAGCAACGCTACCGTGATTCCGCCTTCGCCGAAGAAATGATCCGCAACCGCCGCAAGACCCTGCAACGCCTTCCCGTGCCGCCACCCCCGAAACCCTCGCAAACGGTTTCCGGGCTGCGTCAAGGCTGGGTGGTTTTGCGTCGCAGCCTACGCGCCAAGCTCCAGGATTTCGGCAACGCCGCCATCCTTCTGGCCCAGGCACCGATCATCGCCATCCTGATCGCCCTGGTCTTTTCACCCGACAACCCCGGCGAATCCTATCGCGACGCGGCCAATGTCCACTTTCTGATGGTGGTGGCGGCGATTTGGTTCGGCTGCTCCAACAGCGCGCGCGACATCTGCGGGGAGTGGGCGATCTTCAGTCGCGAACGCATGTTCAACCTGAAGTGCTCGCCCTACATCCTCGCCAAGTGGATCGTGGGCGGCCTGATCAGCCTGATCCAATGCGGCGTGCTGACGGCCGTGGTCACCAACGCGACCTACGTCAAGGCACCCGGCGCGCTGATCTTCGTGTTTCTGTGGTTGACGGCCATGACCGGCAACAGTCTCGGCCTCCTGATCTCGGCCGTGGCCTCGCCCTTCAAGAAAAACAACGAGATCGCCATCGGCCTGGTCCCGATCGTGTTGCTGCCCATGGTCATTCTGGGCGGCCTGATCCAACCCTACAAGGAAATGAACGCGGCGGTCCGGGTCATCGCCGATACGATGCCCACGCGCTGGTGCCTGGAGGCCGTACTGCAATTGGAGGCGGAGCGCACCTCGGGCGAGGTGTCGGAAGAAACGGACTGGGGCGAGGTGCGCATGAAGCGGCGGGAGTTCATCCTGGCGCCTTTCTTCGTGGAACCGGAGGATGCCGACCCCTGGCCCCTGATCTTCAACGAATTATGGATGAGCCTGATTCTACTCACGTTGACCTGGCTATACCTGATTCGCCGCCCAAGTGGATGATGCCGCGCCAACGTCGTGCAGAGGCCCCCTGCTCGCGGTCTCGTCCATCCCGATGCCTACGTCGTACATCTCGTTCCACGACTGTACTTTTGTCGCCGCTCCGGGTTACCTTAGAGCGGTACCCAAATTCCGGCTGACGCGACGGCCATTCCCGGTTGCCTTGTCATGAAATACCTGAAGATCGCCTTGGTGATCCTGATCGCCGCCACGCTCGTCCAACCGATCATCCTCAATCCGAGTACCTTGGAAAGGCGGGGCCTGCTCGATTACGTCTGGGAGGCGGCCGATCTGGGTGCGCCGGAACCCATCGCCGCCACGTTCGGATCCCGCGAGAAGGCGTTGTTCGACGCCGCCGACGCGCGCAACATGAGCGGGGTCCGCAAGGCCATGGAAGACGGCGCCAATCCCGCGCTCACCAACGACGACGGCCAATCGATCTACGAGATCGCGGTGACGCGGCGCCAACGAGAGCTGGTGAACTACCTGCTCGACGAAAAGGTGGCCCTCACGGGCGGAGACGCCTTCCACCTGGCGATCGTGTCCGAACAGCGCGACTTGCTGAAAACCATGCTGGACGGCGGACTGGACCCGAACCAACGCGAACGGGACGGCACCACGCCACTGATCAGCGCCATCAATTGGGGCGATCCCGAGTTGGTCGAACTGCTGCTGAAATACGGGGCCGATTCCGATTTGGCCACGGAATCCAGCGAGGCACCATCGGAATACGTCGCCAAGAAACACAACTACGGCCACTTCCCCGACGTGGACTACAATTACGACAAGATCCTCGAGTTGTTGAACGATCCGGCATTCAAGGTCGACAAGTTGGAAAGGTAGCACTGGCTTCATGGCAACGCAGCAGGTTCGCGACTATCGCATCATTCGCAAAATCGGTCAGGGTGGCATGGGCCAGGTTTGGCTCGCCCAACACATCCACCTGGATCGCCAGGTCGCCATCAAGATTCTCAGCCCCGAATGGCGCGCGGACCCTCGCTTTTTGGAGCAGCTCCGGAACGAGGCCCAACTCCAGGCCTCTCTGGAACACCCCAACATCATTCCCGTTCGCGACTTTTTCGTGGAAAACGGTCAACCCTTCATGGTGAGCAATTTTTTTCCGGGCACCTCGCTGGAACGCCTGATCGCCCAACGCGGTGCGTTTCCCTCCGCGGTGGCGCTGCGCATCATCCGACCGGTTCTCGAAGCCTTGAACCACGCCCACCTTCGCGGCATTCTGCATCGCGACATCAAGCCCGGCAACATTCTGGTGACGCCCCAATGGGACGTGCGGGTGACCGATTTCGGGTTGGCCCGAGCCTTGGTTCGGAAACGTCATCCCAACGCGCCGAAGCTGTTCGGCACGCCCCAGTACATGAGTCCCGAAGCGATTCAGAACCCAACCGGCACCGACCATCTCGCGGACGTCTACGCGGCGGGCATGGTGCTCTACGAAATGCTGACGGGCACCCTGCCCTTCGACGGTGACTCGGTAGAAGTGATTTGCAACCAGCAGGTGACCCAACCGGTTCCCGATCCCGGCCGAACCCATTCGAACGTGGATCCCGCCTTGAGCGGCATCGTCATGACGGCCCTCGAAAAGGATCCGAGCAATCGCTTCGCCGGATGCGGGCAGTTCCTCGAATACATCGATCACTACCTCGAGGAACCGCAGGAAACCCAACCGCAGGTCGCGGAGCCCACCTTCGACTACCGATCGACCCGCGACGAGAGCCGCTACGTCTCACCCAATCAAGGACCGCCCGTCCCGCGAGCCGACGCCGCGGCCGAGCGCCCCGTCCGTAGTGGCGCGCCGCATCCCGAGCCGGCCACCCACCGCGAGGCACCGCCACCCGGGCCACCGGAACCCCAGCCACCGGCGTTGATCGCCTGGATCCTGGCCTGGCCCTGGCGACGCTGGCACCACGCTCTGACTCATTTACCCTGGCTTCAGTACGCGATTTTGGTGTTGATCGCGGCCCTCGCGGTCACTTCGCCCATCGGTCGCCTGTTCAGTTCGTCCTGGTCGCTCGTCCCGCTGGCGGGCCGGCCCCTGCAATCGATTTTTCTCTACGGTATCCCGGCTCAGGTTTGGCCTCAATTGTTCGGCTTCTCGCTCTTCGCCGGATATGCCTGGCTATTGCGATTTCGGGCGCACCAACCGACCGACCACCCCAATGCGGCCATGGCATGGTTTCTCATGTTTCCCGCCACCGCGGTCGCCATCGGCCTGCTGTGGTTCGTCGCCCTCCCCGGTTGGCTCGCCTGGTTGATGCGGGCCGGTGCGGTGACGCTGATGCAGGACGGCGGTCTCGCTCACGCGGGCGACGGCGTCCTCGCGATCTGTGCCGCGCTGTGGTACCTGATTCTCGCCGCCACCTTCGCCGGTGCCGCGGTAATGGGCGAGATGCTGTGGTCGCACTACGTCCCCAAGCACTGATCCGCCCGAAAAACGTAGCAGGTCAATGGACGGGTTCATCGTACCCGAACGGCGCATCCAGGCTCGCGGGTCCGCCGGGCCGTCGTATTCGGGTTTGTATCGCGAAAACGATATCAGCGGGGCATCTCGAGGGTGATCACACCACTCAAGGGAACGCCTACCTGCCACGCCCCCATGCGGTACCAAGCCGTTCCTTCCAGAAGGGACACCGGTTTGTCGCGCAGCAGGTCGGGAACGTCCTCCATGGGTATTTTGAGGGAAAACGGCAGATACAACCGCGATTCCCGGTCTTTGGCCAACACGATCGCATCGCGATCTCGCCAGATCCCGTCGGCAAAGACGTCGCCGTCGATCACCAACCGATACTCGAGTTCGGTCAGGGTCCAAGCCCATCCCGTATGGTTCTCGATGCGTACCTCGGCCAGGAGGTTCTCACCCGTGAATTCGGTCCGGTCCCACGAAAACATTTCCGAAAGTTCGTTCGCCAGTTTTCGTCCCAGCACCCGGCCGCGGCTGAAACTCTCCAAAGGGCGACCATCTTCGCTGTAGAGACCCACCACGTGATAGGAAAAACCACCGGCGATGCGGTAGGGATACACATTGATGACAATCAGCGCCAACACGCCGATCAGGCAGGATCCCTTCAATACGAAACCAGCGACCTGACCCATCTCGCCCCCGCTACGCCAACGGCTGACGCTTGGAGGGATCCGGGCTGACGACCGGTGAGAAACGCAACAGGGTATCGCCGACCTGAATGTGGTCTCCGCGCTGTAATCTCGCTTTTTCCTCCAGCATCCGCCCATTGTGGAAGGTGCCGTTGGTGCTGAGGCTGTCGTCGATCCAAACCTCGTCGGAACGCACGAGAATCACCGCGTGCTTGCCCGAGACCTTGTCGTCGGGAATCCGTATGTCGGCGGTGGGATCGGAACCGATGGCGTTGCGTCCGGCTCGAACGGCATACACGGCGCCGGTCGTGTCGCGCGATTCGCCGACGAGGACCGCGACGACCGGCTTGGCATCGGCCGCTGGGCGAGGCCGCACCACTTGGGTCCGGCGGGACGGCTTGACTTCGGGAACCGAAGCTCTGGCCGCGATCGGCATCGGCTCGGTGCGCGGTGAACTGGGAGCTGGAGAAGGTGAACTGGGGGCTGGGGGCGGTGAGCCGACCGGCTCCCGCGGCGCGGGGGCCTTCGCGGGCGTCCGCCGTTCCACCATGGTGGTCCGCTGTTGGCGTCCGTTTTTGACCGCAACGCTTCCATCGGGCAGGCTGTGGGCGTTGCCGACGGCGTCGTCGTCCATGGCCTTGCAGAAGGGACATTGATCCCAACTGGGATCCAACCGGTGCCCTCGCGCGCAGACACTCGAAGCGCGGCGAACCAGAGGGTGGCGACACATGACGCAAAACTTGGCCGTCGAACGGTTTTCAGCCCCGCACTTGGGACATCCTATATTGGCCATGAGCCCACCTTTCACGCGGCGATCGCGGGAATCCTCACGGTCTCCCCAATCTTCATTCTGGCATGTTTGACGACAGAAGCAAATCGAGGCCAAAACCCAAATCGAGCGTTTCCTGGCGACACCAGCGCACGCTTTGGGAAAAACGTTCGAGAACGGATCGCTTCGGCAGTTCGCGAGCAGGCCGAAAAATGGCGAACCTCAAAGTTTGTAGGCGTGAACGATGTAGCGACCACTGGAGCCCTCGGGCGGTTTTTCCAATACGAACGCCGACCCGTCGTGGGAACCCAGGAGAATGCCGTCCGTGAGGACCTTGTGGCCCTTGCGGTTGCCTTTCATATCGATACGCTGCAGCACCAAGCGCCCGAAAACGGTTTCGTCCGGCAAACTGTAGCCGATCAGCAGGTCTTTCCCAAGCGGGTACAGCCCCTTGACTCGGGAGAAAGACGAAATCCATTTCAAGTGCTGTTCCCGCGACGAGAAGATTTCCTCGAAGTTGGGCGGCTTGGGCGGGACCCGATCCTCCATCATCAGGGGAATCTCGCGAACCAACCGGATCAGGCCGTCCTCGACATTTTTCCCTTTTTCGGGCCCGTATTCCTGCATGGTGGTCGACAGCTCGTCCACCACGAAAAAGTGTTTGGAGAACTCGCGCTGAACGATCCAGTGCTGCTTGAACTTGTAGTTGTAGTTCTTGAGCTGCTGGCGAATGGGATAGGACAAGGGTCCGACCCGTTCGATCCGCGCACCTTCCTTCGGAATTTTGACCTCGAGCAATTGGAAGACCTTGGGCAACCCGGGATAGCGTCGTGTCAACGAGGCCACATCCATGGCGAAGATGCGGCTACCGCAGGGGATCAAGCGCCGGTACAGCACCGATTCCGGATCTTCCGCATCCGGCGGAACCGACCAATCAGAGCCCAGCAGGTTGCCGCTTCGGTCGAAGAAAAAAACCTGGTTTTCGTAGAAATCCACGACCCAGTACATTTCTTCGTTGGCCGCGTAGGCAAAGGTGATGATGCCGCGAATATCGGCCTTGTTGGGGACCGGCTCGATCACGCGAATCAAGTTGCCTTCGAGGTCCCAATGGAAAAGTTTGGGGCCCTCCGCCATCAGGATCGAGCCATCGGCCGCCACCTGGACGTTGTAGGCGTCTCCTAACCGGAAGTTCTCAGACCGCTCTAGTTCGAAGGAATGGTGCTGAGGCGTGGTAAACAGGATCAACACCAAAAGGAGTGACATCAAAGCAACCTCACCCTTCAGCCAGTCTTGGCCAAGTGGCGCATTCTACGCGGTTTCGACGAGGCTCGGGAGATGCAGAATCCGAGGAAGTCAAATAAAAATTTTAGCCCATTGAAAGGGGCTTGGCTAGCCTCCTGGCAATAAATAATTTGAGCAAGCCCGTAAGCATATGGCAGTTCAAAAAATCACCTCGAATACACAAAAATACCACTACTTAAAAGAAATCCAAGGCGTCATGCCGCATAAAATTCTCCAAAGATCAACTATAGTACCGTAATGATAAACAAGTTAGCCGGCACGCAAAAAACACCCCGTCGCCAGGGCCACGAAAAGTCACTCTTTCAGGTATTACCAAGGAAATAAATTTTTTTATTCATTTATATTGAAGCGCCCACCGGAGACCTTCCACCTCGTTCCCGGCTCACGGTCCCCTCTCCCCCCCGCCTCGATTGATCCACCGGGGACCTGTTGTTATGATAGGGGGCTCGGCAGGGTTGTCGGGAGCTCGGCAGGTAGGCCTCGGAGAGTGAAACGAATGAGCAAGAAAATCACCCTTTGCAAACCCAACGGCTTTTGCGCGGGGGTGGAACGCGCCATCAAGATCGTCGACCTGGCGCTCGATGCCTACGGAGCACCGATCTACGTGAACCACGAGATCGTTCACAACCAGTACGTGGTCGACACCCTTGCCCGCAAGGGCGCGGTGTTCGTGGACGACCTGAACGAGGTTCCCGTCGGCGCGCGCCTGATCTATTCGGCACACGGCGTGGCTCCGGGCGTTCGCGAAAAGGCCAAATCTCGCGAATTGCGCGAGCTGGACGCCACCTGCCCGTTGGTCACCAAGGTCCACATGGAAGCGATCCGCTTCGCACGCAAGGGCTACCACATCCTTTTGATCGGACATGCCGACCACGTCGAGGTGGTCGGAACCTACGGCGAAGTCCCCGAGCACATCACCATCGTGGAACCCGTCCGTGGCGAGGCCTTGACCGACCTGGTCGCCCAATTGCCGGAACCGCCCACGGACCGCCTCATTTATTTAACCCAGACGACCCTGAACGTGGGCGACTGCATGAACGTGGTGGCCGCGCTCAAGCGCCGGTTCCCGACCCTGATCGGACCGCCGAAGGACGACATCTGCTACGCCACCTCCAACCGCCAGGATGCAGTCAAAGCGACGGCACCCCATGTGGATTTCTTCATCGTGGTGGGCTCTCCCACCTCCAGCAATTCCAAGCGCCTGGTCGAAGTGGCCCGCGAAAGCGGTTGCCGCGCGGGGCTCTTCCCCGACGAAACCCACTTGCGCGAATTGGACCTGGACGGCATCGGCCATATCGGCATCACCGCGGGTGCTTCGACTCCCGATGTCCTCGTTCAGACGATCATCGCCAGGCTCCGTGAATCCGGGTTTACCGAGGTCGAGGAATACCATCACGTCAACGAGAACATCAGCTTCTCGATCCCCAACCATTTCCGCAAAGATTTGATCGAGAAAGGTGTGCCCGTCTGATGTCATCCGGTCGGCTGCTTCAGCAAATTCCCGAGTTTTCGGCAACGGGCGGCATTCGATTGGCGCCGGGCAACGCCTCGATTCCCGTCACGAAACGCCTGCTGAAAATCATCGACAGTCCCGCACTGCAACGGCTGCGGCGCATTCGACAACTCAGTTTGGCCGATCGGGTCTATCCCTCGGCGACCCATACGCGATTCGCCCACGCGCTGGGGGTGTACGGCAACATCCTGGACTACCTCCGCAAGTTGGACCGCTTTCCCGAGTTTTTTCGGGCCTTCGAAGAAAAGGACTATTTGGCGATCATGCTGGCCGGCTTGCTCCACGATCTGGGCCATTACCCCTGTTCGCACCAACTCGATCACTTGGAGGAGTTTCCGGAGCACGAACTGTTGACGATCGGCCTGCTCAAGGGCGAGTTGGTCCTGGACGGCGTCAACCTGGGCGAACTCATTTGGGACGAGTTTCGCGTGGAACCGGATCACATCGCGGCGCTCCTGGGTCCGGCCCGAGACCTGCCCCCCCGCCTTCAATTGTTGAAGCAGATCATCGACTCTCCACTCGACGCCGACAAGTGCGACTACCTCGCCCGCGACAGCTTTTTCTGTGGGATCGACCACGGCAGCAACTTCGATCGCGAGCGCTTCATCGCCAACCTGACCCCCAGCTACGACGGTCGTTATCTGTGCATCCACGAAAAGGGATTGGTCAGTGCGGAGCGGTTCCAACTGGCCCGCTACTGGATGTATCGCTCGGTGTATTGGAGTCATACGGTGCGCTCGTTCATCACGATGCTGTCGACGGCCTGCAGGTACCTGGAGCCAGGTGCCGTGGAAACCGGCGAGGACTGGTGGCAACGCCTGCTGGCCTTCAACGACCACAATTTCATGGAATGGCTGCACGGCCGCGTCAGCGCGCCCGGGCAGGAATTGATCGAAATGGCCTACCTCAGCCGTCGCCCCTACAAGCGGCTGTACACCGTGAGCTTCAACCACGAGCCCAAGACCTATCACCTGCTTCAGGACGAACGCGTTCGCCAGCCGATTACCGATCACTTCTTCGCCTGGGCCCGCCGCAAGGGTGTGGAACTGGAACCCCACCACTTGATCTGGGATGTGCCGCCGATCTACAAGACCCGCAACTGGGAGACCTTTCCCATCAAGCTGGCCACCGGTATCGAGCGCCCCATTCACCAGGAGAGCCCCGTCACCGAGGCGTTGGGCCCGGCCTTCCAGCAGGGGGTCCGAAAAATCCGGCTGTTTTCCCATCCCAAACTGGCGCAACTCGCCGCGGCCCATCCCGACGAGCGACCGCTGTTGAAAGAGCTGATGTAACCAGGCCCCGGTTTCGCGGCAAGCATGACTCGAAGCCGCAACGACGCACGATGACCGGCAGGCCGAATCAGGAGACACTTTCGATGATCTACTTCGACAACAACGCCACCACGCCGATTTCGGAGGACGTCCGGCAGGCCATGATGCCGTACCTGACGGAGGCTTACGGCAATCCGAACTCGATCCACGAGGCCGGAAACCGGACGCGGGTGGCGATCGAGAAGGCCCGCAACCAGGTGGCGCGAGCGATCGGGGCCACGGCATCGGAAATCACCTTTACCGGCTCGGGCTCGGAGTCCAACAACCACGCCATCTTGGGCGTCCTGCAGGCGCACTGGAAAAAGGAACGATCGGCGGCGGGGAAGAACCTGGTCATTTCGGCGATCGAGCACCCATCGGTCAAGGCCACGGCGGAATGGGCCGCCAAGATGTTCGGCTACGAGCTGCGCATCGCCCGCTTCGCCACCAAGGACGGCATTGTCGATCTGGCCCCGTTCGAGGAAGCCATCGACGACGCGACGATCCTGGTCAGCACCATGGTCGCCAACAACGAGACCGGAACCCTGCTTCCCGTGGCCGAGATTTTCGAACTGGCGCGCGCCAAGGGGGCCTTGTGCCACTGCGACGGCGTTCAGGCCTTGGGCAAAATCAAGGTAAACGTGGCTGAACTGGGTTGCGACCTGTTTTCGATGGCGGCGCACAAGCTACACGGCCCCAAAGGGGTCGGCGCGTTGTTCACACGACGGGGCGTCAAGATCGAGGTCTTGGTCCACGGCGGCGCCCAGGAGAGCGGTCGTCGCGCGGGTACGGAGAACGTGGCGTACATCGCGGGTGCGGGTGTGGCCGCGGAACAAGCGGCCGCGGTGGATCTGGCGGCGATCGCGGCGATACGGGATCATTTCGAATCGAAGTTGAGGGAGCGCTTCGACAAGGCGATCCACATCAATTTCGCCGATTTGCCGCGCACACCCAACGTCAGTTCGGTCCAGTTCAAGGGTCAGGACGGCAACCTGTTGCTGATCAAACTGGATCGCAAGGAGTTGTGTGCCTCGACCGGCTCCGCGTGCAGCTCGGGATCGCTCTCTGTGAGCGGCACCCTGCTCGCCATGGGCCTCACCGAAGCACAGGCCCGCGCGACCCTGCGTTTTTCGCTTTCGAAATTCACCACGGAGGCCGAGGTCGCCGAGGCCATCGACCGCATCGCCGAGGTCTTCAAACCCGGCCGCCGCTGATCTGGCAGCCCTGCGCGAAGCGAGCCAGTTTGGCGTGCCCGTATGTGCGCAAGCGGCGTAACGCTTGTAGGTGAGGGGGCCGCCCAGGCCAGCTTGCTCAACCAATCGAAGCGATTTATGCAGCAGCCATCGATAACGCCTATGAGCGAAGCGCGGATAATTTCCGGTGACGCCTCACCGAAGCCGTGAAGTCCAAAGTTCCCGCATCAGGGCAGGGGCGTTACGCCTGTAGGTTGAACAGCCTGTTCAACCAGTCGGAGCGATGACTGTTCCGAAGAAAGGCCAACTTCAGGAGCGAAGCCCCCGAGTTTGCAAATCGCCCTTCCACGGAAGGGATTGGCTTCGCTCTTTCATAAAGTTCGAACGACAATCTTGGATCGCTTCGATTGGTGGAGCAGGCTGCCTGCGCGGCCCGGCTCACCTACAGGCGCGACGCATCTCTCGAAGATACGGGCACCCCCAAAGGGCTCGCGTCGAAGGGTTTCGGAGGCGAAATCCTCGGATCCGCGAGATCAATAATCTCGGTGACGGACGTACTGGGCGATTTCGGCCAGCAGCTCGGCGTCCACCTCGAGATCCTTCAAGGCGGCCAGGGCTTCTTCCAACAGACCGTCGGCAAACGCGTGAGCCTTTTCGCTGCCCAACAGCTTGGGGAAGGTCGCCTTGTCCTGGCCGGCGTCCTTGCCGGCCGTCTTGCCCAGCGTGTCGCTGCTGGACTCCTCGTCCAGCAAATCGTCCACGACCTGGAACATCAGGCCAAGGGCCTCGGCATAGCGGGTCAGCGCCGCCAGCTCGGGTTCACGGACCCCCGCGAGATGACCACCCAATCGCACGCAAAACCGCAGTAACGCACCCGTCTTGCGGCGGTGCATCAGTTTCAGGCGCTCCAGATCGTAGTCCTGGCCCTCTTGGGCGAGGTCCATCACCTGACCGGCCACCATGCCGCGCCGCCCCACCGCCTCGCACAACTCGAGAATGACGGTTTGGCGCGTTTCCGCCGTAAAGCCGGGATACGTCGAAGAAACCAGTAGCTGAAAGGCCTCGCAATGCAGGGCGTCGCCGGCGAGAATCGCGTTGGCCTCGCCGAAGACGACGTGGTTGGTCGGCTTGCCGCGCCGCATGTCGTCGTCGTCCATACAGGGCAGGTCGTCGTGGATCAGGCTGTAGGTGTGCAGGAACTCCGAGGCCAGTGCAAAGGGAATCGCCGCCTCCGGATCCTTGTCGTATGCGGCGCACACCACCATGGACAGCAGTGGCCGCAAACGCTTGCCACCCGCCAACAACGTGTATTCCATGGCGCGATCCAACGGATTGCAGGTCATGTCCTTGTTCGCGAAGTAACGCACCAGTTCGGTGTCGACGCGGTCAATCCAATGCTGTAACTGTTCATTATCGATCATGTCGTTCCAATTCCCTTTCACTCAGATCCCGGATGGGCGACTGCCCCCGATGTGTCCGTCAATCGGCATCGCGCGCCCGGCCCCATGCCGGGATCTTCGCGTGCGGTCAGGCTTGGCAGTCGCCTTCGTCGAAGGACTCGGTCTCGATTCCCTCGGGCCCCGCCTGAGTCAGAATTTCGATTTTGCGTTGGGCCTGATCCAGGGTCTTGTGAAGCTTGAGGCTCAATTTCACACCTTGCTCGTAACAGGCAATCGCTTCTTCCAGCGGTACGTCCACCGCATCCAATTTTTGGACGATCTCTTCCAATTGCGCCAATTGGGCTTCGAAGGAAAGCTCCTGCTCCGCGGATTTGGCGGTTTTTGCGGCTTTTTTCGTTGTCATGGTTCCTCCGCGCGGATACCTCACCCGGTTGGTCGGCTGACGCGCACGTCGACCCTCCATGCCGGACGAGCGCGCACGCTACCGGGAGGGGAGCCAACCGGGGAACCGTATATCTTTGCACAAAGAGGGAGCCTACACCACCGGGAAACCCAATCGAAACGGACCCGCTCGACATGCGCGAATCAGGATTCGAAGAGCGATTCCTGCACGGCTTCCACCGGTCGTTCGATCACGCGGGCCGTCATCTCGCCATCGCGCAGGCGAATGTTCACCACGGAGCCGATGCGGACGTCCTCGGGGCGGGCGACCACGCGCCGCCGCTCGTCGCGCACCAACGCGTAACCGCGGCCCAACACCTTGAGCGGCGAGAGATCGTCGAGCCGGGACACCCAATGCTCGAGTCGGTTGGTGCCCTGCTCCAGGCGATCCTTCACGCGGCGCGGCATTTCGCGATCTGCGGCGGCGAGACGTTGGGCCAGAAGGGCCACACGACCGCGCAACACGTCGGGTCGCACGCGTTCGGTGGCGCGTTGCAGACGGCGTTCGCGATCGCGCAACAGTTGAGTCAGGCGACGACGAAGCTCGTAATCCAGCTCGGCGACAGACCGTTGGGCCACGTTGAGCCGCGAACGCACCCGCACGAAGATCGGGTGGGATTCGGAGACGTTGATGCGGTTTTTGTAGTAGAGCAGGCGTTGCTGCATCGAGCGCGCCATGGTCTGGCGCAGAATGTCCAGGGTCTTTTTGTATTCCGTATGGCTGCGAACGACCAGCTCGGCGGCGTTGGAAGGGGTTGCCGCACGCACGTCGGCGACGAAATCGGCAATGGTGAAATCCACCTCGTGGCCCACGGCGGAGACGATCGGCGTGGCGGCGGCGTGAATGGCGCGCGCCACCACTTCCTCGTTGAAGCTCCACAGATCTTCTTCGGAACCGCCGCCCCGCCCGATGATCAGTACGTCGCATGCACCCCAGCGGTCGAGACACTCGATGCCCGCGGCGATCTCCTCCGCAGCACCCTGGCCTTGGACCCGCGCCGGATAGATCAGCACGTGCAGGCCCTCGAGACGGGCCTGAAGGACCCGCAACATGTCGCGAATGGCCGCACCGGTGGGCGAGGTGACGATGCCGATCTTGCGCGGCAACAGCGGCAAGGCCTGCTTGTTGGCCTCATCGAACAGGCCTTCCTGCTTCAGTTTGGCCTTCAATCGTTCGAACTCCGCCCGCAGACGGCCGACACCCACCTGCTCGATGCGGTCGACCACGATGCTGTACTCGCCGCGCGGCGGATAGACGCTGAGTTGCCCGCTGACCAGAACCTCCATCCCGTCGCGCGGCCGAAAAGAGACGCGCTGGGCGGCGGAGCGCCACATGTTGGCTCGGATTTGAGATTGATTGTCCTTGAGACTGAAATACCAATGGCCGGAGCCCGCGGCCTTGAAATTGGAAATCTCACCGACCAACCAGATACGCGGCACGCTTTCGATGACGCCGCGAATGCGCTGGGTGAGCTGGGATACGGTGAGCGGATGGGTTCGTGAGGTGACGCTTCCTTGATTCATGGCGCCATCATAGCGGTTCACCGACGCCAGCGAAAGCGATCGGGCGCCGACGTCCCCGAAAAAACAAAAGAAGCCAACTCGGTCCCAAGTCCGAGTCGGCTTACATTTGAAGATTATCGATGAGGATTTCGAAGCCATTCAACCGGATGAGGTGGCCGGTCTGTCATCCCCCCTGTTGCCGAGTGGGGAGCCGCGGGCTCATCGCAGCCGGAGCGGCGAAAAACAATACGTTTCCTGTCCGTCGTGGGTAATGGGCAAAAAAGACGGGAATCGCATGATTGGCTTCCTATAAAGATCTGCGCAAAACGCGCTTCGATCGGCTCACCAAAATGAAATAAATTTTCACAAAACTGATCGGCTCCGTTTTTTCCCAGACCACACAATCCCTTCGAATTCTCGGCCCTCCGGCTCCACGACCCAATCCTCCGATTGGTGACGATTCTCCTCTTGCCCCCGACTGGAATAGGGGTTATGGTGCTGTTGTAATTTCCCTTATCCCCTTTCCACTCGCCACCAATCCGCCGGCTTTCCCCACCGCTCATTTCCTCCCCGAGGTCATCACCTCGCAACGCCGCATACAACCAGATGAGGTTGCCCACATGGATGCTCCGGTTGCCGTGCTCGCCGCCCGACGTGCCGATATTTTGCGTCACTACCGTCACCCGTGGGTCTTTTCCCAAGGGGTTTTGAATACCGACCGGCTACGTGAGGAATGCACGGTCCAGGTGAAGTCCGAACAGGGCGACCACCTCGGCTGGGCCTTCTACCATCCCGAAAATGCCATCTGCCTGCGCATGATCACGTTCGACAACGCGCCCATGGATGCCACGGCATGGAAGAAGCGCATCGCCGACACTCTCGAAATGCGACGCGCACTGCTGGGCTCCGGCGTGGAGGGCTATCGCCTGATTCACGGGGAAAACGATGGATTTCCCGGACTCAAAGTCGACATCTACCGCGACTTGATCGTGGCCCAACTGATGTGTGCCGGTATGGAACACCTGCGCCCCCAGATGGCCCAGTGGTTGGTGGAAGTCACCGGCTGTAAGGCGGTCTACGAGCGAAGCGAAGGTCACGCCCGCAAACAGGAAGGACTCAAGCCCGCCCAGGGATTCATCCACGAGGAGTGCCCGCTGCCCTCGCGATTCAAGGAAGACGAACTCGAGTTCATGGTCGATCCGTCCGGCCCCCACAAAACCGCCTTCTATTTGGACCACCGTGCCCAGCGACGCTGGCTACGCGCGCGATCCCACGGCAAGCGGGTCTTGGACCTGTGTAGCTACAGCGGCGGTTTCACGCTCGCGGCCCTTCAGGGCGGCGCGTCCTTCGTACATTCGATCGACACCTCCGCCCATTACCTGGGCATGTTGGCCGAGCACCTAAACATCAACGGCCTGCCCGCCGACCGCCAGAAAAGTACCCGTGCCGATATCTTCGATTTCCTCAAGGGTAAACCGGACGAGCGCTACGACCTCGTGGTGTTGGACATGCCTTCACTGGCGCGCTCGGCGCGAGCCAAGCCCTCGGCCCTGCGCACCTACCGCAAACTCCATCAGGCGGTTTCCGGGTGGGTCCGCCCCGGCGGGATTCTGGTTTCATTTTCCTGTTCGAAGGTCGTGGACCGGGGTGATTTTCGCCAAAGCATATTTCTGGGGCTGCGCGACTGCAACCGCGAAGGCCTGCTCATCGAAACGTTCGACTCGGGCCCAGACCACCCCATTCACCTCCATTTCCCCGAGGGCGAGTACCTCAAGGGTTACGCCATCTACCTCAAGTGAGCCCGTCGCAACCGCGATTCGAACAGACACGGGGCCCACTTCGATCAGGGATGCGCCGGTCTCGCCAAGACCGCCGACCACGCTTGCATCGACCGAGATTCCTTGGCACAATCAGACGCTTCTGTTTGTGGATTTGCATCGGAGAACTCGCGGGGAAGATTCATGTCGGCTGATTTCAAATTTGAAAGGGAAGATTATCTGTTCGAGCTGCCGCCCGAGCGGATCGCGCAGACGCCGGCCGCACGGCGCGACGCCTCGAAATTGTTGGTCGCCGGCGCAGCGGGCCCGCTCGAACACCGAACCTTCGCGCAAATCGGCGGCTATTTGCGGCGCGGCGACGTGCTGGTCATCAACCAAACGAAGGTCATGAACGCGCGCTGTTTCGCGGTGAAGGAAAACGGTGTCAAGATCGAGATTTTCGTGCTCGGCATTCCGGCCGACCCCGCCGAGACCCAGGTCCTGGCCAAGCCGGCCAAGCGCCTGAAGCCCGACATCGATATCCTGTTCCCCCATTCGGGAGTTCGGGCCCGCGTCGTCGCCAAGCACGATCAGGGTCGCCACACTTTGGCGTTCGAGAGCCTGGACGCGCTGAGCGCCGTGCTGGCCCAAGACGGCGAGCTGCCGTTACCGCCCTATATCAAACGCGAGCAAGGACCCAGCGAAACGGATGGCGATCGCTACCAAACGGTATTTGCTCGCGAGTTGGGCGCGGTCGCCGCGCCCACGGCAGGCCTCCATTTCACGGAAGGCCTGCTCGCGGAGTTGGCCGCGGCCGGCGTGGAAATACTGCGCGTCACCCATCACGTGGGCATCGGTACCTTCAAACCCCTGGTGGCCGAAGACATCCGCGACCACCTCATGGAAAGCGAATCCTATTTCATCGACGAAGGAACCGTCACCCGGCTCGATGTCGCCAAGTCCGAAGGCCGGCGCATCATCGCGGTAGGCACCACTTCCACGCGCTGCCTGGAATCCAACTACGACGACGGCTTTCACCCGGGCCACTTCGCCACCGATCTCTACATCTACCCCGGCTATTCCTTTCGGGCGATCGATGCCCTGATCACCAATTTCCACCTGCCGGGATCTTCCCTGATCCTTCTCGTCAGCGCCCTGATGGGCCACGATCGCATTATGGACATCTACCGCGAAGCCATCGGCCGCGATTACCGCTTCTACTCATACGGCGACGCCATGTTGCTTCTGCCCCGCCAAGGAGAAATCGACGCATGACCCTTCGAGGCTATTCCATCGACCGCCGCGCAACCCGGCTCCTCTTGGTTGCCCTGTTCATGACGGTTCCGGCATGGGCCAAAGATCTACCGCCCTATTTCGTCAAAATCCTGCAACCGCGTACCTTGTTCGCGAAGAACGAACCCGTGCCCATCATCATTCGGCTGGGGAACCAGTCCGAGCGCAATTTGAAATCGCGCAAGTTCCCGCCCGTCCTGGAAAGCCTGGTCGTCACGCAGGGCGGCGAGCGTCTCGCCTTGGATCCCAAATACAAGAGCAAGGATCTCTTCCGCAAGCTGACCGTGCTCGAAATGGGCAACCACAAGGATTTCCGCCTCAATATCAAGCGACTCTTTCCCGCCATGGCCGAGGGTGGCGTATTCAGCATCGGCTACAAGGACGATATCTACGAGCACACGTTCAAGAACATCCAGATCGCCAAGGTCGACCTGCCCCCGCTCGACGCCCACTACGTTCTGGAAACCAGCAAGGGCGACATCACCCTCAAACTCCACCACGATCAGGCACCGCGCCACGCCCGAAACTTCGCCGTCCTGGTCGCGATCGGCTTCTACAAGAACATGATCTGGCATCGGGTCGACAAGGGTTTCGTGATCCAGACCGGCGATCCTCTCGGTACCGGCGAGGGCGGCAGTAACTTCAGCCTGCAGTTGGAAACGACGCCCTTCCTGAAAAACAAGAAGTACAGCGTCGGTGCGGCTCGCGGCAACGACCGCGACTCGGCCAATTCCCAGTTCTACGTCTGCCTTTCCGACGTGTCCGCTTTGGACAACGACTACACCGTTTTCGCCGAGGTGATCGACGGCTTCGAAGCGGTGGATGCGATCGGCAACGTCGCCACGACCGGGTCGAAGGCCAAACCGGCCAACCGCCCCTTGGAAGAGGTGGCCCTGCGCGACGTCAAAATCAAGGCCGTCGAGGCCAATTGACACGCCGGACCCGGCCGCGCCCCAACCATTCCCACGAAGGACGACAACGTGCACAAAGGTCTAGAGCAACTTCTCTCTCAATTCCTAAAAAGGTCCTGGCACCACATCAACGACGAACGCCTCGCAGGCGTGTTGCGCCCGCCCATCTGGGTCATCGACCTGGCCGAAAAACGGCTCGGCTTTTGGGACGCCCACAAGCGAACCATGGGGATTTCCATCGAACTGATGTTGAACCACAGCGAGGCCGAGGTTCTGGAGGTGCTCAAACACGAAATGGCACATCAGTACGCCGACGAAGTGCTGAAAAGCGGCGAACACGGCGACGAAACCCCCCACGGCTCGGCCTTTCGCCACGCCTGCCACCGTCTGGGTATCGGGCACAGCGCGCGGTTCCAACCCCAGTCGGAGCCGCCACCTCTTTTGCGGCGCATCCAGAAGCTGTTGAAGCTCGCGGAAAGCCAGAACCGTCACGAGGCCGAAGCCGCCATGGCCAAGGCACGCGCGCTGATGGAAAAATACGAGCTGGATATCGGCCTGGAAGAGACCGAGTACCGCTACACCTTCCTGGGTAAACCGCGGGGTCGCCGTTCCGCTCCCGACAAGATCATCGGCGCCATTCTGGCCTCGTTCTTCCACGTCCAGATCATTTGGATTCCCAGCCGTTCCCTGATCCACGAGAAGCGGCTGTGGTTGATGGAGGCCAGCGGTACCACCACCAGCCTGGAGATCGCCGAATACGTCTACGCCTACCTGGCCCACGAGATGGAATGGCTGTGGCTGGAACATCGGCGCGCCCATCCCGGTGTCTCCGGAAGATCGCTCAAGAACGACTTTCTGGTGGGTTTGCTGTTGGGCCTCCAGCAGAAGCTCGCGGAAGAGGAACAGGCATCGTCGGACAATGCCTCGAAATCGCTGATCCACTTGAAAAGAGAGAAGCTTCGCGGCTTCTTCGAACAACGCCATCCATCGCGCCGCACATCGCGGGGCGGTTCCTATCGGGAAACGGATTCCTTTCACGCGGGACTCGACAAGGGCCGCGACCTGGACCTGAAAAAGGGACTTCGCGGCACCAAGGGCGGCACCCGGCGCCTGGCTTCCGGCTAACGCGGGGCATCACCGGCGGGAAAGGTGATTTCGCGCCACCTCGAGAGGCCGCAGAGAACCAGGCCCACCACTCAAACGAGTGGAACCAGCCGTCCCCCACACACGCATCTCAACGACATCCGTGAATCCAGCCGCCCTCCCGCGGCTTACCAGGTATCGAGGAGGCTCATATGTCCCAGGTTCTCGTTCCTCTTGCCGATGGTTTCGAGGAGATCGAAGCCATCAGCGTCATCGATCTCTTGCGTCGCTCCCAAATCGAGGTGACCGTGGCCGGAGTGTCCGGCAGGTCGGCCATGGGTGCCCATCAAATCGCGGTCCAGACCGATGCGACACTGGACGAAGTGGTCGAGCGCCCGTTCGACATGGTGGTCCTGCCAGGGGGCATGCCGGGTGCCCAGACCTTGCGCGAGAATGGCCAACTGGCCCACAAGATCAAGGCCATGAACGACGAAGGCAAGTGGATTGCGGCGATTTGTGCCGCTCCCATGGCGCTGGCGGCCGCCGGCGTCTTGGTGGGTCGACGGGCCACCAGCTACCCCGGTTTTCTCGACGAGTTCGAGGACGTGCGGCAAACGGGCGCGCCGGTGGAACGCGACGACCGCATCATCACCGCGCGTGGCCCGGGCGCAGCCATGGATTTCGCGCTGACCCTGATCGAAGTGCTGGCCGGCAAAGAAACGCGTGACACCATCGAAGCGGGCCTCCAGCGTCCCTGAGCGGAAACCCGCGCAAGACCTGCCGTTTTTCCATTCGAACCCGGCAGGTCTTGCAGCCAAAAACCCCGAGCCGATTTTCGATAGGCACAAACCCTCGCAAAGGATTAGAATAAAGTCACTTCTCGCATGATCCGAGGTTTTGTTCAGGGCCGCACCCATCGTGCTGACGCATTCAGGATGAAATTGGGTCCCGGCTCCCGATCCAACGTGCCAATGCTCAGGGGGTAACCATGCTGACGCAACTCGACATGTCCGTCTCGATGGACAAAGCGACCTACCAACAACAGGTCAAGGATCTGATGACCCGGTTGCGTCTGCTGCAGCACCAGTGCTGGGAGGAAAAGCTGCCCATGGTGGTCGTTCTCGAGGGCTGGGCCGCCGCGGGCAAGGGCTCCCTGGTCAAAAAGATGACGCGCTACATGGACCCGCGCGGATTTCAGGTCCACCCCATCTGGCCGGCAACCGAGGAAGAGCGAAAATATCCGTTCATGTGGCGTTTCTGGCAGAAACTGCCGGCCAGGGGCAAGCTCGGCATCTTTTACCACAGTTGGTATACCCGGGTTCTGGAAGACCGCCTGTTCCAACGCATCGAGCCGGGTGCCGGTCTCGCCGACACCGTCCACATCAACGGCTTCGAACGCCTGTTGAGCGAAGCCGGCTACGCGATCGCCAAGTTCTGGATCCAGGTCGACAAAAAGGTGTTGCGCACGCGACTCAAGGAGTACGGCGACGACCCGCTCCAATCCTGGCGGGTCCGGGACGAGGACTGGGGTCAGGTGAAACGTTACGGGGAGTACCGGGCGCTCGCCGAGGAGATGTTGGCCAAGACAAGTACCGGCTGGGCACCATGGACCCTGGTGGAGGGAAATTGCCCGTACTGGAGTCGCATCAAGGTGCTTCAGACCGTAACCGCGGTTCTCGCCGAGGCCCTGGAACGCAAGCAAAGCCGCCAAAACTGTGCACCGAAACCGGCGACGCCTCCCATCTTTGGCGCCATGGAGCCGAACCACCTGGCTCGGGTCGACCTCACCCGCACGCTCGACGAAGCCGAATACGAGGAACGCCTCGCCATCGCCCAAATGCGGCTGTACAAGCTGCAGCGCAAGATTTTCAAGGCCGGCCTCCCGGTCCTGATTCTGTTCGAGGGTTGGGATGCGGCCGGCAAGGGCGGCGCCATCAAACGGTTGACCGATATCTTGGACCCCCGCAGTTTCGCCGTGCACACGTTTTCGGCGCCCACGCCGCAGGAGCTGGCCCTGCCCTACCTGCACCGTTTCTGGAAAACCATTCCCGCCAAGGGTCAGATCGCGATTTTCGATCGAACCTGGTACGGGCGCGTGCTCGTGGAGCGAATCGAAGGATTCGCCACCGAAGAAGAGTGGCGCCGTGCCTACCGGGAAATCAACGAGGCGGAGGCCCAACTGTGCGAGGCCGGCGTCGTACTGGTCAAGTTTTGGCTGCACATCGACAGGGAGGAACAGCTTCGTCGCTTCGAAGCCCGCCGCGACGACGATTTCAAGAACTACAAGTTGACCGACGAGGACTGGCGCAACCGCGAGAAATGGGATCCATACGAAGTGGCGGTGAATCAAATGATCCAGCGCACCAGCACGGTGCGTTCACCCTGGACCCTGGTAGCCGGAAACGACAAGCGCCACGCGAGAGTAAAAGTTATCGAAACCGTTGCAAAAGCGATCAAAGACACCCTGAAAGCCTTGAAGGCCAGGAGCTGAGCTCGGATCGAGGACCAGCTCCCCAGCCGGTCAGGCCGGCATCATCTGAGGATGCCCGTTGGCCATCCAGGCGGATCCGGTGTTCGTTACAGGGCGCCCGAAAGACCTTTCAGGAACCCGCGCATTTCGGCCACCTTGACCCTGAAATGCAACTGGTTGTCCTTGACCTTCCATTTGCCGATCAGTTCGTTCTTCAAAAAAACGTTCAACACGGACTTGATGCGCTTGGCGCTGATATGGGTTTGGCGCAGCACCACGTGGGTGTCCAGCACCACGGTGACCTCTGGATCGGACCCTTGGGCGGCCGAACTCAAGATGTAGATACCCAGCACCAGTACCGTGTTCTTCATCATCAGATCCGTGTACTTCTGGTTGATGACGTTGATTTTGTCGGCCAACGATTTCAACAGGCGCACGGTGATGTCCGGGGTCTTGGGCAGCGCGTTGATGAAATTTTGATTGGTGAACTCGATCAGGGTCATGTCGCTGTGGGCCACGATCGTCGCGGAGCGCTTCATGTTGAGGAACACACCCATCTCGCCCAGCAGGGCGCCGCTCCGCACGGTGGCCAGGCGGTTGCGGTTCCCGAAGGGGTCCGTCTTTTCCACGCTGGCGGTTCCCTCCACGATGATGTAGACCGTGTCGGAGGGATCGCCTTCATTGCTGATCACCTCGCCCTTGGGCACTTTCTTGAGCTCACCGCACTTCATGAGGAACTGAAGGGTGTTCATGGTGAGCTTGGTATTGAACGACTCGATTTGAGAGTACAAATCGTAGTTCATGTTGGCCATGGTGGGTGACCCCGCGGGAAGAAATGATGCGGCGGACCGGAGGGGCCAGGGACGAAATGGGCGGCGACATGAGGATCGAGCGCGGTCGCCGAAAACGAAATGGCGTCATCCATGTGCGTGGCAATGCTTCGGCCGCGGAAAACGAAGCGACAGGAACCTTGGTTATTTGCTCGGCAGAAGACCACAAATCATAAGCCCTGAAAGGCAATCCGTGGCGAGGATTACCGATTCGGCGGCACCACTTGACCCCACCGGCCCCTTTCCGGCTAGGATCGTCGTCGAACGGCACCAGGTCCGACGGACGGCACCGGAGAGCCGAATCGAGATCGGGAAGACCGCCCCATTCGCCGCCGATCGAGCCGGGCTTTTGTCACAAAGGGGGCGAGGTTCCCTGATATGATGAATGTACCTTTTCGCGGGATTTCTCTCTCCCCGAGCACGTGAGACGCCAACCCCGATTCCGCCTTTACCTGCTCGATCGGCAGCCGGCCACTTCGATTCCGGTGGCGATGTCGCGAGCCTCCGAGAGTCGGTGCGGGTCGAAGGTGCTTCCCCGCGTCAAGCGTCGCGGCACTCGTCTCGAGTTCCGCCCCTTCAAATATCACATCCATGAGGTGACCGGTGACCCGTCAACGCTTTTTCATCATCGATGCTTTCGCGCACATTTTTAGAGCCTTCTACGCGGTGAAGAACATCGACCACAATGCCGTCTTCGGATTCACCATGATGCTGCGCAAACTCCTGGCCAGCGAGGACCCCGAATTTATCGCCGTTGCCTTCGATACATCCGCTCCCACGTTTCGCAAAGAGCTCTATCCCGAGTACAAGGCCAACCGCGACGCCATGCCCGAAAGCCTGGTTCCCCAGATTCCGATCATCAAGGAACTGATCGAAGCCTTCAACATTCCGATGGTGGAGGCGCCCGGCTTCGAAGCCGACGACATCATCGGCACCCTGGCCAAGCGGGCCGCCGAGAAAAACGTGCAGGCGGTGATCGTTTCCGGCGACAAGGACATGCTGCAACTGGTGCAGGGCGACGACATCGTGATGTTCGACAGTAAAAAAGGCGTCGAGTACCTCGGTGAATCCGGCATCCCCGACTTTTTCGGGTGCAAGCCCGACCAGATCATCGATCTGCTGACGATCTGGGGTGACAGCTCGGACAACGTGCCCGGCGTGCGCGGCGTGGGCGAGAAAGGCGCGAAGAAGCTGCTGGCCGAATACGGCAACCTGGACGAGATCTACAAGAACCTGGATCAAATCAAACAGAAACGGTACCGCGAGGGCTTTGCCGACGCCCGCGACCGCATCGAGCTGACGCGCACCCTGGTCACGATCCGCACCGATCTGGAACTGGCCTTCGACGAGGATACCTACCGTCGCAAAGAACCCCAGAACGACGACCTGCGCGCCCTCTACGAACGACTGAATTTCAAGACCTTGATGGAACAGGTTCCGATCACGCTGCGCCGGTGCGAGACGGAATATGAACTTTTGGACAACGAGGAGCGTCTCAAGGCCTGGTTGGACGAAATCAAGGAAAAGGCTTTCGTGGTGTTCGATATCGAGACGACATCCCTGAATCCGGTGGACGCCCAATTGGTGGGCATGGCCCTGGCGTTGGATGCCGACAAGGCGGCCTACGTACCGCTGCGGCACGAAGGCCAGGATCCGGCTTGGACCGAACGCGCCGAGACGATGCTGAAGAGCATGATGACGGACCAGAACGTCACCAAATGCGCCCACAACGCCAAATACGACATCAGCGTGCTTTTCAACAAGGGATGGGAGATCCTGGGCCGCATCGAGGACACCATGTTGATGTCCTACCTGATCAACCCCAACGATTCCCGCCACGGCATGGACGACCTGGCGGAGCAACACCTGCACTACCGCACCATCCACTTCGAGGAGGTGGCCGGGACGGGCAAGGACCAGGTGACCTTCGACAAAGTGCCGCTGGACAAGGCCTGTCAATACGCGGCCGAGGACGCCGACATCACCTTCCAGCTCTACGACAAACTGTATCCGCAGTTGAAGGATCTCGAGCTGGTCAGTGTCTACAACGTGGTGGAGCGACCCCTGATCCCGGTTCTGGCCCGCATGGAGAACGCCGGGGTCCGTGTCAACAGCGACTACCTCACGGACATGTCGGCGCGCATGGAAGACATGATCCAAGGCCTGGAAAAAGAGATCTACGAGTTGGCGGGCGAGGAATTCAACCTCAAGAGCACCAAACAGTTGGGTGAGATTCTCTTCGAAAAGCTGGGCCTTTCACCGGTCAAGAAGACCACCAAGACCAAGTCCTACAGCACCGACCAGTCGGTGTTGGAAGCCTTGGCGGCCAAAGGTCACGAAGTGCCGGCCAAAATGCTGGATTACCGCATGGTGACCAAGCTCAAATCGACGTACGTGGACGCCCTGCCCGACATGATCAACGCGACGACGGGCCGGGTGCACAGCTCCTTCAACCAGTTCGTGGCCGCCACCGGCCGGCTTTCTTCCAACAACCCCAACCTGCAGAACATCCCGATCCGCACGGAAATGGGCCGCGACATTCGCGCGGCGTTCATCCCGCGCGAGGGCTGGGTGATGGTGGCCGCCGACTATTCTCAGATCGAATTGCGGTTGATGGCCCACTTCAGCAAGGACGAGACGCTGGTCGGCGCCTTCCGTCAGGGCGAGGACATTCACCGACGTACCGCGGGTGAGATCATGGGTGTCGTGCCGGACCTGGTGACCGACGACATGCGCCGCGCCGCCAAGAGCATCAACTTCGGGTTGATCTACGGCATGGGCGATTTCCGGCTGGCTCAGGAACTGGGCATTCCGCGCAAGAAGGCGCGCGAATACATCGAAACCTATTTCGAGAAAATGCCCAAGGTCTTGTCCTTTCGCGACGAGGTCATCGCCAAGGCGCGCGAAGCCGGCGAAGTCCGAACCTATTTCGGCCGCCACCGCCAGCTCCCCGAACTGCAGTCCCGCAACAAGAACATGCAGAACCAGGGCGAACGCCTGGCGGTCAACACCCTGATTCAGGGAACCGCTGCAGAGATCATCAAACTGGCGATGATCCACCTGGACGAAGCGCTTTCCCAATCCGATCTGCACGCGTCCATGTTGCTCCAGGTCCACGATGAACTGGTCCTGGAGTGCCCCAGCGAAGAAGCGGAGCGCGTGGGAGCCTTACTGCAGGAGACCATGGAGAACGTGGTGCATTTCGAAGTGCCGCTGGTCGCCGAGGTCCACACCGGCCACAACTGGAAAGAAACGAAATAATTTGGGGAAGACGGCCTTTGGCCGGCTTCCATCGACGAGGCAAGTCATGACGCTCTTAGATCCCAACTCAGCCCCATCCTTCACGCGCAGGTCGCGCCGCATCGTCCGGCTCTTGCTGCGCGCGACCTGGATGATTGCGCTCACGGCCCTCCCCGCCGCGGCCCAGACCGAAAACAAGCCGGCGGACAAGAAGGTCGACGGCGGCAGGGCAAGAATTAACGGCCCCCAGGTGGACCAGGTCGCCCGCCAGCCCGGGAAGAGTCCGCACGCCATGATCGGCGCCATGTTCGACAACATCGAAAAATACTGGCTGCCCATGGAATACGAAAAGGCGGGCCAAATGGAAGTCCGCGCCACCCTGGATGCCAGCCTGCCGGCCCATCGACTGGACCGGCGCCTCAAGGACGCGGGTTCCATGGATTTCGACGTCAGCTTCGAAGGGATCATGACGCCGGACGGACGCCATCGGATAAGCCTCGACGGAGATTTCGGCGAAGTGGAAATGATCGACGACCACAAGCGCAACTTCCTTGCGAGCCACGATTTCAAGGCCTTCTCCGACACGCCCATCCGAGCTCGTCAGAGCAACGCCAACCTCACCAATTACCGCAGTTACATGCTGCGCAGGCTGGGCGCCCTGAGACACCAGATCTTGGAGAGTGGGCAGTATCGCGCGGTGTATCGCGGAACAGGGCTGTTCGAGAACAACGATGTGGAAGTGATCAACATCTACAAACCGCAACCGAAAAACGCCAAAAAGAAGAATCGCAAGGCACCGATCCCGTTGAACCGGATTTGGACCTTTTGGCAAGACGGCGGTTATGAAGTGTGGCTGTACCGCGCCACGCACCTACCGGCGGTGGTGTTCTACACCAATACACGGGACAACGTGTTCGCGAACCTGACCTTCCACTACGACGACCGCTGGATGCCCACCCGCATCGTGTTCAACAACAATTCGGTCAACGCCGAGGGCCGCGGGGACCTGGTGTTGACCTACGACAGCCAAAAACTCGTGCGCGGGTTCAGCCTGGATTTCGAGGGTAACAACGGCATGTCGCTGCGACTGGACACCACGCTTTCGTTCGGCGGCAAGCCGGAAGACAACCTGTTCCGCGTCTTGCCACCGTTCGGGTTCAAGAAGCTGAATCGGGATCACCTTCAGTTGATGTTGTTGACGCAGGTCTCGGGCAACCTCCTGAAACTCAAGAAGCACGGCTTCAATTTGAAAAATTTCAAATTCTGATTCGTGCGGTCGATCCGGATGCTTCGTTCGATTTCCCCTTCATTTCCCATCAAAGCGGCGGTTTTGCTTTGGGCGCTGAGTTCGTGCCCTGCCCTGTGGGCGCAGCGGTATGCGTTCCACAACCTGTCCATCGAGAACGGGTTGCCGCAATCGTCGATTCGCGCCCTGCATCAGGACGCCAAGGGATTCCTGTGGTTCGGCACGCTGGCGGGCGTGCGTCGATTCGATGGGGTGGAATTCAGGAACCCGTTTTTGCGGGATGTGGAGCGTCTGCATGCGGCGCGATTCATCACCGAGGATTCGCGAGGGCGGGTCTGGATCGCCACCGACCGCGGCGCCGTGACCTACAGTGACAACGGAATCCAACACTACAAAGACTTCGACGGCATTCAGAGCCCGACCCTGAACCACATCATCGAGGACAGCCAGGGCTGGATCTGGTTCGCCACCAACTTTGGTATCAGTGTCCTGAAGCAGGACGGCACGATTCGTAACTTCGGGCCCAGCGACGGTCTCGAACCCCACAACGTGAACCGCCTTTACGAAGATCATCAGGGCCACATCTGGCTGGGCACCGACAACGGCCTGCTGGTCTACGATCGGACGAGCTTTCGCGACAAGGGATTGGAGCTGGGTTTGCCGCCCGTGCGCATCCGCCACCTGTTCGGCGAAAACAGCCAAGCCGTTTGGATCGGCACGGACAACGGCCTCTACGCCTGGGTCGACCGACGCCTGCACCACTACGACGCTCAATCCGGACTGGGCGGCAACAGCGTGCGCGCCATCGTGCGCGACCGCGCCGGATACCTCTGGACCGGTCACGAAAACGGCGTGTGCCGCCTCGATTTGAGTGCCGGCTACGCCCAACCGCGCAAACTGAACCTGACTTCCGCCAACGGGCTGTGCGAAGGATCGGTGTTTCACATCATCGAAGACCGCGAGGGCAACCTCTGGTTCGGTACCAACTCCGGCGCCAGCAAGCTCAACAATCTGGCGTTCGTCAGCTTCACCAAGGACCAGGGCATGGGTTCCGACGTCTGGTCCATCGTCCAGGAAGAGAGTGGGCGGCTGTGGTTGGGTACCCAACGCGGCGTCTACTCGCTGGAACCCGATCTGGAAAACGCCGTCATCACGCCTTGGCGCCGCAATCAGGACCTGCCCTCCCAGGAGGTGCGCGGACTGCATCTGGAGAAGGACGGCACGCTTTGGCTGGCGACCCGGCACGGCCTGGCCCGCCACCGCGACGGGCATCTGAAGATCTGGACCCGCGACGACGGATTGCCCGACGACTTCATGCGCAACCTCCACAAGGACCGCGAGGGCCGGCTTTGGGCGGCTACGGAAAACGGGGGCCTGATCTACCTGACCGCATCCGATGACGAAACCCTTCATTTTTTGGGTCCATCCAATGGGTTGCCCACCAAACGGGTGTTCTGCACCTATCAAGCGCGCAACGGGAGACTGTGGTTCGGCACGGAAAGCGGCCTGGCCTACCTGGACGGGGATCCCGCCGAAAACCGCATCCAGGTCCTCAGCGAGCGCGACGGGTTGCCCTACAACCGCGTCCTGTGTGTGAACGAGGATGCGGAGGGCCGCATCTGGGTGGGCACCACCTTCGGCATGGCCTACTACCAAAACGGTGAATTCCACAATTTCACGCGGGCGAACGGGTTGCACGACGAGTTCATCTACTTCCTGATCTTCGATCGCAATCAAGCGCTGTGGATGGGCACCAACAAGGGCGTCACTCGTTACCAAAACGACCATTTCCATCACTTCAACACCCATCACGGCCTGGCCTTCAACGAGATGAACGTCAACGCCGCGCTCCTGGACCGCGACGGCCGGCTCTGGTTCGGGTGCCGGGGCGGGGTCAACCGCGTCAATCCCGATTCGGTCATCATCAACCACACTCGGCCCCCGGTGTACATCACCGACTTCGCCGTGCTCAACAAGTCGCGCCCGGCGGTACCGAACCAGGAGCTCAAGCACAACGAAAACCACGTCCGCATCCAATTCGCGGCCCTCAGCTATGCCGTGCCGGAATCGACCCTGTTCCGCCACAAACTGGTAGGGCTGGACAGCGAATGGCAGGTGGGCACCGATCGGGTGGTGCAATACGCGTCCCTGCCGCCCGGGCAGTACTCGCTGGTGGTGGAGGCACAGAACGAAGCGGGCTTGTGGAGCGAGCAGCCGGCCACCTTCGGTTTCACCATCAAGCCGCCCTATTGGCGCAGGCCCTGGTTCATCGGGTTCGGCGTCTTCTTCCTGATCACCCTGATTTACCTGCGCATCAAGGACCTGCAAAAGCGCAACGACATCCTGGCCCGCGAGGCCGAACTTCTACTGGAAAAGGTCGAGGCCGAAAAGGCGATCGAACTGCGCCAGGAAGCCGAAATACGCCTGTTGCACTCCCAGATGAATCCCCACTTCCTTCAGAACGCGCTCAACACGGCGATCTACTTCGCGGGCAACGATACGGAGAAGGCCAAGAAGATCCTGCGCAAATTGAGTCAAATCTTCCGCATGAATCACAAGGCCACGCTCGAAGGCTGGTCGACGCTGGCAGCGGAGATCACGCTTATCGAAAACTACATGGAAATTCAGCAGTTGCGCTTCTCCGACAAGCTCACCTACTCCGCCGACTGCCCGCCCGATCTGTTGGAAGAAGTGATCCCCGGATTCATCATTCAACCCCTGGTGGAAAATGCGGCCGTGCACGGGGTGCGCAATACCCTGGACCCGGTCCAAGTCACCCTGACCTGTCGCGGCTCCGACGACGAGATCCATGTGGCGGTCGCCAACAACGGCCAGCCGCTCAAGCGTCCCTTTCAGGACTTTCTCTCCGAAGAACATGCGCTGGGCAACATCAACAAGCGCCTGCACTTGTTGTACAACAGAAATCTCCATTACAGCTACGAGGATGGCAATCTCATCTTCTCGTTCAGCATGAGGCGACGCCATGAAAGTCATACTGGTGGATGACGAGCCCGCGGCACGAGGACTGCTGCGCGACCAATTGGAAGCCTTCGAAGACATCGAAATCGTCGCGGAGGCCAAGAACGGTGTCGAAGCGATCGTTCAAATCAACGACCACGCGCCCGACCTGGTTTTTTTGGACATACAGATGCCGGTGCTCGACGGCTTCGACATTCTGCCCTATCTGAAAGAGCGGCCCATGATCGTGTTCTGCACGGCGTTCGATCAATACGCGCTCAAGGCATTCGAGGAGCAGGCTTTGGACTACCTGCTCAAACCGGTGGAGGACGACCGGCTCGACAAATGCCTGAAACGGGTTCGCCGCGAATGGGCCAAGATCGAGAACCTGGGCAAGGTGGTCGCCAACGAGCGCGGCCTCGAGAAAATCGTGTGCCAGCAGAACCAGGTCCACCTGGTCGTGTGGCTGAAGGACGTGGCCCTGTTCCGGAAAGAGGGCCGCTACACGCTCGCCATGGGCCTGAACGGCTCCGAGTACCTGACCGACTTGACGATCGCCCACCTCGCGGAGGAAATCAAGGATCCCAACTTCTTCCAGATCAACCGCTCGGTGATCATTCGCAAACAGATCGTGCGCAGTTTTCGGGTGCTCGGCTCAGGCGCGGGGGAACTGACCACCGCCGACTTCGGCAGCTTTTCGTTGAGCCGCAGCCGCGTGGTCGATTTCCGCGCCTGGCTTCAGGAGAAATGATGCGGGGTCGACGGTATCCGGGCGAGCCGTTCGTGGTACGCGCCGGATTCGCCGATCAATACACCTTGCTGATCGCTTCCAACGGTTTGCGCGTGAGATTGGGGACGCGGGTGCCTTCTTTGGGGTAACCGACCGGCAGGAGAATGACCGGCACCTCGTTCTTGGGTCGCTCGAGGATTTCGTTGAGAAATCCCATGGGGTTGGGCGTGTGCGTCAGGGTCGCCAGACCGGCGTTGTGAAGCGCGGCAATGAGCATGCCCGCGGCGATGCCCACCGATTCGTTGACGTAGTAGTTCTTGTGGCGTTTGCCGTCGATCACCTTGTAGTTCTCCTTGAAGATGATGATGACCGCCGGCGCGATATCGATGAATTCCTTGACGTGGTCGGTTCCGAAAATCGCCAGGTCCCGCTTCCAATCCTCGGGAAAACGCTGCTCGTAATTGATGCGCTCTTCCTTTTCGGCGGCGAGCCGGATCTGGTGCTTGATATGGGAATCCCTTACCACCGCGAAGAACCAGGGCTGTTTGTGCGCGCCTGAGGGAGCGGTGCTGGCCGTGCGGATGGCGTTGTCGATGACCTCGGCGGGGACGTCCTCGTCGCTGAACTCTCGAACGGTACGGCGTCGATCGGAAAACGCGTACCAATCGCTGGAACGCTGGATCATCTCCTCGCGCGAAAAACGCTCGAAATAAAAAGGTACAAAATGGTCCGGGTATGTCATGTTCGGTTGCTCCTCATCGCATTGCATCGATGGGAAAGCCCAATAAAGCCAAAAAGGTGCCCTGTCGATTCCTCGGTGCTGCGGACGACGGGGAAGCGGAATGGCGTCAGTATACCACGCACCAACGATAAACAAATCCATACATGATCTATATTTATCATCTATTTTTTTTATTGATGAAAATGAATTCGATTCGCAGGATATGCGTGTATGCTTCTAGGTACGCACCAATCATCCACCGTCCCGCTTCGGTTCCCGGTAAACCCGACTCATCCGTTTGGTGGTTGTTCGGCCGGCTCGACGCCAGCACGGTCAAAGGCGTCCGCGAAACCAAGGCCACCCGAGGCACCGATCGCCCGAGCGCGGCAATTCGAGCCGCCAGGATGGGATCGGGCCCTCGCGAATCCGGCCCTCCACCAGGCATCTTGACCCCCCGTCGAAACCCACCTTTTTGGTTCGGCGTAAGTATGGTCAGGTTTCCCAAACAGTGGATCGATTGATGACCCGCCAAGTCCAGTGTTGACATAGGGAAAGGGTCTTCCGCAATTGCGGTTCGAGGATTTGAGGCACGAGAGGTAGACATGTTCACCCCCAAGACACGCGCAGACCGCCGACTCCATCGTCAAGGCAACACATCGCACGACCTGCAAATCAACGGTCCTTCTCGGCACAAGGTAGGCCTCGGGATGGCCACCTTGCTTTGCCTTGGCTTGGTCTTTCCGTCGGTTTCACCCCTTTTCGGCGGTCGTCGCGTATCGGTGGAAAAGGTATGGATCGAAAACGAGGAGGGGGTTCCCTTCCAAATCAGATCCACGATTCAGGACCGCCAAGGGTTTATCTGGATTCACACCGATTACGGCCTGTATCGCTTCGACGGTTACGAATACCATCAGATCAAGCCCAAGCGCGGCAATCCCTACACCATCATCAGCGACAAGGTCACCTTTCTTTTCAACGACAGCGAAGGACGGCTCTGGATCGGCACCGAAAAAGGACTCTCACGCTACGAGTCCGATACCGGCCATTTCATCAATTACGAACACCGGCCCGACGAACCCTCGACCCTGCTGGACCCCGCCATGCGCGACATCACCCAGGACGCCGACGGCATCATCTGGGTGGCCTCCGCAAAAGGTCTCAACCGACTCGATCGAGACGAGAAGAGTTTCCGTCGCCACGAACTGCCCGTTCCGAAGCCGGAAGCGGAACCGGAAAACGATTTCGAATCGGGTTTTTTGCCACGGGAGCGGCGCATCAACACCGTGATCACGGATCGATCGAATCGAATCTGGCTGGGTGCGAACCACGGATTGTTCCGCTTCGATCGGGAAAAAGAAAAGTTCGTCTCGGGACCGGAAATCGAGAAAGAGGACGGTGAGACGGTGGGTGTCGCCTCGGCCTACGCCGATCGCGACAGACTCTGGTTGTTCTTGCGGAGCGGTGAAAAAAACAGCCGCCTGGTCTACTTGGATGAAAGCGGCGAAACCTACCATCCCTTCAAACTGGAAGGCGCAAGGGCACCCGATCCGGATCGTTTCGATCCGACAAAAATGCTGCGGGACAGCCATGGCCGATTGTGGATCGGTACCTCCCGCCAAGGTGTGTTTCGTTTCGAAGAGCAGATGCGGACCTGGGAACACTTCACCAACCTGCCCGAGAAAGAGAACGCCCTGTTCATGGGCCAGGTCTCCACACTCATGGAAGACATGGGCGGCATCATCTGGGTCGGTACCGAATCCGGCCTCAACAAGATCCTCCTGAGCACCAACAATTTCTTCCACCTGTCTTCGGTGGAGGGCGACCCCCGCACCCTCAGTTCCCGCAACGTCCGAACCATTGTCCGCGACAGCAAGGGTACGCTGTGGGTCGGTACCGAGAAAGGCCTCAACCGCCGTCCCATCGGCGATCGGGTGTTCTACCATTATTTCGCCGATCCAGAAGACAAGTACAGCCTGTTGGACGACAACATCACGCGCATCGTGGAAGACAACAGCGGCCGCATATACGTGGCGACCCATTCGCAAATTCACCTCTATCGACCGAAGACCGACGACTTCAAGCGGCTGTTGCCCAAGGAAGAGATCGCCAAGTTCAAATACATTTTCGGAATGACCGCCGATGCCTGGGACAACATCTGGATCTCGGGCGAAGCCAAGGAAGGTCACGCGATCACCGTGTACCGCGCCAACACCGGCAAGATATCTTCGTTCGTCAGTGACCCGAAAAATCCCGGCGCGCTGCCCACCGAAACCGTTTTCAGCGTGTACACCGACAGCAAGGAGCGAACTTGGGTCGCCACCTATCAGCACGGTCTCAGTCTGTACAAGCCCAAGAAGAAGAAATTCGTCCATTTCCGCTACGAGAGCGACAACCCTCAATCCCTGGGCGCCCTGTCGGTGTATTCCATCGTGGAAGACAAGAAGGGCAAGCTGTGGATGAGCACCGACGAGGGGTTGAGTCGCCTGGATCCGGAAACCGGCAAGTTCCGCAATTATTACGGCAAGGACCGCGTGCCCGAGCGCGACCTGCGCGGCATCGTTCTGGACGACAAGGGTTACCTCTGGTTGAGCCACGAAAAGGGTCTCACCCGCTACTATCCCGAAACGCGCGAGGCGGTCCATTACAACCTGCGCGACGGCCTCAACAACCGCTTCAATTGGGGTTCGTTCGGCACCGATAAAAAGGGAGAGATCTATTTCGGCGGCAGCAACGGCATCACCTATTTCCACCCCAAGGAAGTTCGCGCGAGCTCGTTCGTGCCGCCGTTGGCCATCACCTATATCCAGAGCAACGAAAAGGGCCTCACCCGGTTCGACATGTTGGGCGGCGAGGAACCCCGCCTGAACCACGACGGGAACTACATGAAGATCGGGCTGACCGCCCTGGATTTTTCCAATCCCCGCCGCAATCTGTACCGCTACAAACTGGAACCGCGCGATGATGAATGGTCCAGCCCGGTGACCAACAGAAGCGTTTATTTCAAGGCGCTGGATCCCGGTGAGTATACGCTGCGACTGCAGGGTTCCAACAGCAACGGACGCTGGAGCGAACTGTCCCAGGAACTGCGATTCTCGGTGGTGCCGCCGTTCTGGCGCACCAAGCTGGCGTTCCTGCTCTACGCGATCATGATTCCCAGCGCCCTGTACGGGCACCATCAATGGCGTCTGCGGCAGATTCGGACGCGGGCCGCGGAACTGGAAGTCCTGGTCGAGGAGCGCACCATCAGCTTGGTCGCCGAAAAGAAAAAGACCGAGGCCCAGGCCCAGAAGCTGTTGGAACTGGACCGGCTGAAGACCCAGTTCTTCTCCAACGTGTCCCACGAATTCCGCACCCCGCTGACCCTGATCATCGGTCCTCTGGAAACCATGCTGTCGCACGCGAGCGGTTCACCGTCCGAGCGATTGCAGAGCCAGCACGAGGTCATGCTGCGCAACGCCCGTCGCCTGCTGCGGCTCATCAACCAACTTCTCGACATCTCCAAACTGGAAGCCGGCAGCATGGCGTTGATCGCGCGCCCGCTCAAGATCACCAAATTCGTCAAGCCCATCGCCTTCGCCTTTCACAGTCTGGCCAAGGCCAACGGCATCAAGCTGGAAGTGACCAGCGTGGACGATGACCTCGAAGTCTACTTCGATCCCGAAAAGGTGGAGAAGATTCTGTTCAACCTGTTGGGGAACGCCTTTCAATTCACCTCCAGCGGCGGCGAGATCAAGGTCGCGATCTCGGTCATCACCGACAAGCTCAATCGCGATGCCGCTCAAATCGCCGTGTCCGATACCGGCACCGGGATCCATCCCGACCAGTTGGAGATCATCTTCGACCGCTTCCGGCAGGCCGACGGATCCATCACGAGGGAGCGCGAGGGAACGGGCATCGGGCTCTCGCTGGTCAAGGAACTGGTGGGCCTGCACCGCGGCGAGATCTGGGTGGAAACCGAGCTCGGCAAGGGCAGCACGTTCTACGTGAGCCTGCCGCTCGGCAAGAACCACTTGAAACCGTCGGAGATACGCGGCGCGGGCGCCGAAGAGGACGAATTCCTGAACCCCACCCAGGCCAAGATCGAGCTCGCCCACCTGCGGGCCGAAAAAGATTACGCGGCCGCCGTCTGCGACGGTACCCTGGGCGAGTCGATTCTGATCGTCGACGATCATCCCGATATCCGCGACTACATCAAGAGCGCCATGTCGCAACAGTACCGCATCCTCGAGGCGGTCGACGGCAGCCACGGCCTCGAAGTCGCCCGCAAACAGAAGCCCGACCTGATCATCAGCGACGTCATGATGCCCAACATGGACGGGTACGAGATGTGCCGCCAGATCCGCAAGGACCGCGACCTGAAACACATCCCCATCATCATGCTGACCGCCAAGGCCAGTGACGAAATGAAGGTGGAGGGTTTGGAGATCGGGGCCAACGATTATCTCTCCAAGCCTTTCAACGTGCGCGAACTGTCCGCCCGGGTCCGCAACCTGTTGAGTATTCGCGAGCAGGAGCGATCCATGAAACGGTCATTGGAAATGGCCCACAAGGCCCAGGTGTGCATGTTGCCCACCGCGGTTCCCCACATCGACGGCTTGGATATCGCCTCCTTCTCCCAGCCGGCGCGGGAAGTCGGCGGTGATTATTTCGATTTCGTGATGCGCGATCCCCGTCGCCTCGGCGTGGTGATCGGCGACGTATCGGGCAAGGGCATGCCGGCCGCACTGTACATGACGATGGCCAAGGGGTTGGTTCAGGCCTACTCGGCGGGAACCGACTCCCCCAAGGAAGCGCTGTCGCAGATCAACCGCCAATTCCACCGGGCTTCCGCCGCCAACATCTTCCTGAGTTTGCAATACGCCCTTCTTGATGCCGAGCAGGGCCAGATGATCATTTCCAACGCGGGTCACAATCCCGTCTTGCTGCACAGTCCCTCGCGCGGCGAATCCAACTTCCTCAAGACCTCCGGTATGGCGGTCGGGCTCGAGGGCGGCGAGGTCTTCGACAAGGTGGTGCAGGACGTCCAGATTCCGTTCCACCCAGGTGACGTCATGCTGTTCTACACCGACGGCATTGTCGAGGCCATGAACGACCGCAACGAGGTCTTCGGCGAGGATCGCCTGATGGAGGTCATCAAGGACACCGATCACCTTTCCGCCAAGGATATACTCGAACGCATCCGACATGAATACAGCAGGTTCGTGGCCGGCATGGATCAGTTCGACGACATGACCGCCGTCGTCATCAAGGTCCCTGCGGCTCAGGAGGGCAAGTCCGCGGCCTGATCGCGGCCGACGCTGCGCCCAAATGGCAACCGTTTCACCCGAGCGGGTCGTGGCCACGATCCCGGCCCGCCGTTCCTGCGAGTTACCCCTGCCATCGACCTGTCCTCGGGAGGGCCCCAGGCCCCTCGAGGCCCGGCCCTTTTTATGGACCCGAACTTTCACGACGTGTTATAAGATGGGTTCAATTACGAGCCCCAGACCATGAGCTGAACATCGTGAACGCGCCACGTCATTCGAAACCGGTTTCCCAATTTCCGCATCGAGCCGATCCAAGCGCTTCGAGACGAATCGGTTTTGCGCGTTTGCGCCCCTGGATGGCTAAAGGCCTCGCCGAGACCCCATTCCGGTCGCAAGGGCCAGGATCCGCACACATCGAATAGAGGATACGCACATTGAATATCGACCGTGACATCATCGAACTCATCGCTTTGACACGCTGTCCCGCCTGCAAAACGAATGGTTCCCTGGTCCCGACCGACAAGCCCGCGCAGTTCGATCTTTCCATGCCACTCAGTGACATCACGATCCGTTGCGAACAGTGTGACGAGCCTTATCCCATGACCGAAGACATGATCCCGATCGTTTGGTCCCCGAGCCTCAAACAGGTATTTCTCGATATCAACAAGGATCCTGGCGACGACAGCACCACGGTCAGCAACATGTCCGCGAACATGACCATCTACGACAAGAACTCGGAGAACTACAGCAAACACGCCCGGCAAAAAGACACGCTTAGCAGAAGAGTGAAAAAATCCGTCGAAATCCTGTTCCCGGACGGCAAGACCGAGGGCGCCCTGCACCTGGACTGGGCCTGTGGACCCGGTCACGTCCTGAGCTGGCTGAGGGAATTCGGCTTTCGCCAAATCGGACTGGACGTCTCGCTGGTGAACCTGCGCAACGCGCGACGCCACACCGGTTGTCGGGTGATCTGCGGCGATGCGTCCGACATGCCGTTCTCGAACGACACCTTTCAACTCGTCACGGAAGCCTCGGCGCTGCACCATATTCTGGACTGGAAGGCGGCGATCCGTGAATCGTGCCGCATCACCAGTGCGGATGGCGCCATCGTCATGGATGCGGAACCCAGCGATTTGCAGATGGCCTGGAGCCCGTTGGCGATCGCCGTGTTCAACGCCCGTTTTCCGGTTTACAAAGTGCTCAGCTACTTCATGAAGGACAAGTACATCTTCCGCGATACCAAGCAGGCCAAATTGAACCTGTTAGCCGAAATTCACCACCAGCCCGGCACCGGGTTCCCGCTGGACGTTCTGCGGGATACCTTCAAAGAGGGCGGTTTTCTAGCCGAAGTGGTCATGTCGCCGGACGCGGAAATGAAATCCCGACCCAACGTAACCTGGAAGAGCATTTTGCTGAACGTGCTCAGTGCACGCAACCCCTGGAACCCGAAGTACGGTAGTTTCACCACGATCGCGACGGCCAAGACGAAGTCGTGAGTTCGTACTGACGCGTTGCCCGCGTCGAGGGGATCGACTCGAGCACGGTTCGGCCCCGGTGTTTCTCTCGGCCGACGGGCTCTTCGAGGGTTTTTGCTTCGTTGGCGGCGTTTGGGGAGCGGGTGGGCTTCGCTCTTTGGCCCGGATCACCTTCGAAGCTTGGGTCGCTTCGATCAGTTCAGCCGGCGGCTGAACCTACCTGGCCCGACGTCTCTCTTGGCCCAGGGGCTCTTCGGAGGATTTTGCTTCGTTGAAGGCATTTAGGGGGACGGGTGAGCTTCGCTCTTGGGTTTGGCGCCTCCCCGAAATCTGGATGGCTTCGTTTTGGACAAAAAAAATGCCGATCCCCGTAAGGATCGGCATTTTCTTTTGTTTAGCTCTGGCGGTGACCTACTTTCCCAAGGCGTCACGCCCCAGTATCAT
>NZ_CP071793.1:4055000-5960000 GCF_017498545.1 Sulfidibacter corallicola
CACCGGCATGCTCTTTCCGCTCGTGTGTCCGCCCTCGATTCCCCTGTGGCAAGTCGCCGCGGGCATCTCCTTCGGCGTCGTCGTGGGTAAGGAGATTTTTGGCGGCACCGGCATGAACGTCTTGAACCCCGCCTTGACCGCACGCGCCTTCCTGTATTTCTCCTATCCGGTACAGATTTCCGGCGACAAGGTTTGGATCATGCACGAAGCGGGCAACACCGTGGATGGCTTCAGCGGCGCAACCCCGCTCTCGGTCGCGGCTTCCACGCCTCCGGGTCAAACCGCCACGGACGTCATGGCCAACTTCTCCTACATGGCCTATGACGTGAAGAGCATGTTCATCGGGTTGATCCCGGGAAGCATCGGCGAGACATCCGCACTGATGTGCCTGATCGGGGCCGTCATCCTGATCGCGACGGGCGTCGGTAGCTGGCGCATCATGGTCAGCGTTTTGGTGGGTGCCGCGGTGACCGCATTCGGACTGAACCTGATCGCGGGCGATACCCTGCCAGGCGTCCTGACCGTCACGCCCGTCGAGCACATGGTGATGGGCGGCCTCTTGTTCGGTGCCGTGTTCATGGCCACCGATCCGGTCAGTGCCGCACGCACGACCATGGGTAAATGGATCTACGGCTTCCTGATCGGCATCATGACGATCCTGATCCGTCTGTGGAACCCGGCCTATCCCGAAGGCGTGATGTTGGCCATTTTGTTCATGAACATCTTCGCCCCCTTGATCGACTATTTCGTGGTGAAAAGCAACATCAACAGGAGGTTGAGCCGTGTCGCAAGCTAAACAGGGTGCCGCCTATACCTACATGTTCGCCATGGGCCTGTGTCTGGTTTGCAGCATCGGACTCTCCCTGGCCTACACCTACCTGAAGCCGATCCAGGCCGACAACGTGCGTTTGGACATCGTCCAAAACCTCCTGACCTCGGTCGGTTATACCCAGGACCAGCTCACCAAGATGGCGCCCGACGAAGTTCTGGGCGTTTTCGAAAAGGATTTCCAGGTTCAGATCCTCAACAAGGACAACAAGGAAGCCCAGCGCGACTTCATGGAATCGGAACTGTTGGGTCTCGGTTACCCGCAAGAGACCCTGACCGGCATGGACAAGGGCAGCCTGATGAACCTGTTCAATACAAAGGTTCGCCTGCTCGCGCGTAAAGCGGGTAAAAAACCAGACGATTACGATCCCGGTTACAAAGCGCTTTACATCTACCAGCCTGGCGGTAAGGTAGAGGCATACGTCATTCCGATCATGGGCAACGGCCTGTGGGACATCATCAAGGGATACATCGCACTCGACCTGGATCTGAATACCGTCAAAGGGATCAGTTTCTACGAACACGCCGAAACGCCGGGCCTGGGTGCCCGCATCACCGAAGACTGGTTCAAACAGAACTACGTGGGCAAACACATCCTCGACAACGGCGGCGACCTGATATCGATCACCATCGCCAAGGGCAAGGTGGTCGAAACGGTCCCCGATCGGCTGCACGACCACTACGTAGACGGCATCAGCGGTGCCACGCTTACCGGTAAAGGTATCAATGATTTTCTCAAATCCGATCTTTCGAAGTACGAGCCGTACTTCAAGACGCTGAGAAACTAGGAAAGGAGCGGTCATGAGCGTTGCAGAAGCCACGGCAGGCACCCAAGCCAAACAACCTACCGAGCTCTTTGGCAAAAAGGAACGCAAGATTGTCAAAGATCCACTCTGGGACAACAACCCCATCACCCTCCAGGTCCTGGGCATTTGCTCGGCGCTGGCGGTAACGACCAGTCTCAAGCCGACCCTCGTCATGTGCATCGCACTGACGGCGGTTCTGTGCGGTTCGAACGTGATCATCTCGATCATGCGCAATTTCATTCCCAACAAGATCCGAATCATCGTCATGCTGTCGGTCATTTCTTCACTGGTCATCCTGGTCGACCAATTGTTGAAGGCCTTCTCCTACGGCATGAGCAAGGAACTTTCGGTCTTCGTCAGCCTGATCATCACCAACTGCATCGTCATGGGGCGTGCGGAAGCCTTCGCGATGGCCAACAAACCCTGGGCCTCCTTCCTGGACGGCTTGGGCAACTCCCTGGGATACAGCATCATCCTGATCATGGTCGGATTCGGCCGTGAGCTGTTGGGTAGCGGCAAGCTGCTGGGTTTTCAAGTCATTCCCGAAGCGCTCTACCAAATGGGTTACGTGGACGTAGGCTTGATGATCACACCGCCAGGGGCGTTCATTCTGCTTGGATTCATCATCTGGATTCAACGGACATCGTCCAAGCATTTCGAGGATTGAGGGGGAACCAGTGCTCGCTGAATTGTTTAGCATATCTACCAAGGCCATTTTCATTGAGAACATTCTCTTGGCCAACTTCCTGGGAATGTGTTCGTTCCTGGCATGTTCGAAAAAAATCGAGACGGCTATCGGCCTCGGCTTCGCCGTCGTGTTCGTATTGACGGTCACCACACCGGTCAACTGGTTGATCACCGAGTTCCTGCTCAAGGACGGTGCACTGGCCTGGGCCGGTCTGCCGACCGTGGACCTCAGCTTCCTCCAATTGATCTGTTACATCGCGATCATCGCGGCCATGGTTCAGTTGGTCGAAATGATTTTGGACAAGTTCTCACCGACGCTGTACAACGCGCTGGGGATCTTCCTGCCCCTGATCGCGGTGAACTGCGCCATCCTGGGAACCTCCCTGTTCATGAACACCAAGGGTTACGCCTTCGTGGAAAGCACGGTCTACGGATTGACCTCCGGCATCGGCTGGTTGCTGGCCATCGTCGGTATGGCCGCGATCCGCACCAAGCTGCAGTACTCCAGCCTTCCGGCCGGCCTGCGCGGCCTGGGCATCACCATGATCATCACCGGCCTCATGGCGATCGGCTTCATGAGTTTCATCGGGATCAACATCTAGGAGGAATCAGTGTCCATCATTCTACTGAGTATCGTGGTGTTCTCCGTCGTCATCATGACGCTGGTCACCATTTTGAACGTGGCGGAAAAGAAGCTGCTTCCCCAAGGTGAAGTCAAGATCCTGGTCAACAACGACGAGGAAAAGAGTCCCACCGTCTCGCCGGGCGGAACCCTGCTGGGCGCGTTGAGCGGCAGCAAGATCTTCCTGCCCTCGGCCTGTGGCGGCGGCGGCACCTGCGCCATGTGCAAGTGTCAGGTCATGGAAGGCGGCGGCGACATCCTGCCGACCGAGCTGACCCACATCACGCGCAAGGAAGCCCAGGACAACTGGCGCCTGGCCTGTCAGGTCAAGGTCAAGCAGGACATGACGATCAAGGTGCCGGAAGAAGTCTTCAGCATCCAGAAGTTCAACTGCACCGTCCGCTCCAACGACAACGTGGCGACCTTCATCAAGGAGTTCGTGCTCGACCTGGACGACGGCAAGACCCTGGACTTCGATGCCGGCGGTTACATCCAGATCGACATTCCAGCCTACAATGGACTGAAATACAAAGACTTCGCCATCCAAGAGGAGTACCACGAGGATTGGGACAAGTACAACATGTGGCGCTACACCGCCAACAACCCCGAGGATTGCTTCCGCGCCTACTCCATGGCCAACCACCCCGCCGAAGGGAACATGGTCATGCTGAACGTGCGTATCGCGTCACCACCTCCGGGTCGTGACGACATTCCTCCCGGTATCGCTTCGTCCTACATCTTCAGCCTCAAGCCGGGCGACAAGGTCGTCGTCAGTGGTCCCTACGGTGAATTTTTCGCCAAGGAAACCAAACGCGAGATGTGCTACATCGGCGGCGGCGCCGGTATGGCCCCCATGCGCAGCCACTTGTTCGACCTGTTCCACACCAAAGAAACCGATCGCAAGGTCACCTTCTGGTATGGGGCCCGCTCCAAGCGCGAAATGTTCTACGACGACGACTTCAAAGGCATTGCCGAGAAGTTCCCCAACTTCAGTTACAACGTGGGTCTCTCGGATCCCAAACCCGAAGACAATTGGAAAGGGTACACCGGCTTCATCCACCAGGTATTGTTCGACAACTACCTGAAAGATCACGCCGACCCCACCGAAATCGAGTACTACCTGTGCGGTCCGCCGATGATGATCTCGGCCGTCCAGAACATGCTCTACGATTTGGGCGTCGAGAAAGAAATGATCGCCTTCGACGAGTTCTAAACCCATGATTTCATCGTCACTTCCGAAGCACCGGGCCTTTCCGGTGCTTCTTTTTTTTAGCGCGCTCCTTCTCACCTGGTCCTGCGGCAAGCAACCTTCGGAACACGCCATCCAAGGTGCGACCATGGGAACCACCTACTCCGTCAAGGTGGTCAGCGATTCGCCGGTCGACGTTCTGGCACTGCAAGCCGAGATCCAAGCGGTGGTGGATCGCATCAACGGGTTGATGTCCAATTGGGTGGAGACGAGTGATTTGTCGCGATTCAATCGCCATCAGGACACCACCTCGCTGGAAATCGACCCGGAAACGGCTGGCGTGATTCGCCTGGCGCTGAACCTGGCCCAGGAAACCAGCGGAAGCTTCGACCCTACCGTCAGCCCTCTGATCGAGCTGTGGGGGTTTGGTACGAAAAAGCGCGAAGGCTTCCCCGAAGCTTCGGAAGTCGAACGCATACGCGAGTTGTACGGTTGGGAGAAGTTGGTGCTCGAAGGAAACCAATTGCGCAAGACCCAGCCCACCCTGAATCTCAACCTGGGCGCCATCGCCAAGGGCTACGCGGTCGACGCGGTGGCCGATCACCTAGCGGGGCTTGGCTTCCAACGCTACATGGTCGAGATCGGCGGCGAGGTGCGCACCTCGGGCTCGAGCGCCCGCGGCGTCCCCTGGCGAATCGGCATCGAAGACCCACGCAGTGACGGCTCTCGGAAGATCTACAAAGTGGCGAATCTCAGCGGCAAGGCCATGGCCACCTCGGGCGATTACCGGATTTTCTTCACGCACGAGGGTCAGGTCTTCAGCCACATCCTCGACCCCCGCAGCGGCTATCCGATTCCGCGACGCACGGCCTCCGTGTCGGTGATCGCCGACGACTGTGCCACTGCCGATGCACTGGCCACGGCGTTCATGATTCCCGAGCCGGCCGCTTGTATCGAGCTCGTGGAGAACCGCCCGGATCTGGAATGTATGATCCTGGAGTACGGCGAAAACGACGAACTGAAGATCAGCAAGAGCAGCGGCTTCGATCGCTACCTGTCATCCCCGGCCCCCTGACAGGCGACAAGCCAGCCGAAACAGCCCGGAGATTTGTTTATAATAAATACATGGATGCTGTCGTTGGGCACCGGGAAAAAGCCAGTCAACTAAGCAACAGAGCAAACCAATTGGGAACGCTAATTCAATACCAGAGAGGTTGGAGAACGCATCATGATCACCTACATAGAAGGAGATCTCTTCCAGTCTCCGGCAAAAGTTCTCGTCAACGCTGTGAATACGGTCGGAGTCATGGGTAAGGGTATCGCTTTGCAATTCAAAAAAAGATATCCAGACATGTTCCGTGATTATCGAGAGCTTTGCGAACGCAAAGATTTCACAATTGGCAAGTTACACCTGCACACACTAGCTGAGAAGTGGATCCTTAACTTTCCGACGAAGACACACTGGCGACGCCCCTCGAAACTGGAGTACATCGAAGAGGGTTTGAAATGCTTCGAAAAAAAATATGCTGAAGCCGGCATAGAAAGCATCGCGTTCCCATTACTTGGATGTGGCAATGGAGAACTCCCCTGGCATGACGTCAAACCCATGATGGAAAAGCATCTGAAAAGGCTGCCCATTCAAGTATTTATCTATCTCTACAAAAACGAAACTCTTCGCCCAGAGCATCGTTGCCCTCACGAAACGAATCACTGGATACATGCTGATCCCAAAGCCATTCCCTTTCAGACGGTATTGGAAGACATCAAATCATCTCTGGAGGCGAATCCAAATTTAAAAACTCTCGAAACAGGAACGAATCTCAAGGCCAGAATTACGGTAAACCAGCAGCGGGAAAAACTACAACTCGAAGCGAAGGAGCGAACTCTGGAAATTGATCGCGAAGATCTACTGGATCTTTGGCACCTCCTTCGCGATAACGACTATCTATATGCCAATCTGGTATCGCAACGCCTCCCGTTCGAGTATCTCATGCCAATTTTTTTGAGACTTCCCTACGTTACATTCACGGAGGTCAAGGATTCTGGAAGAGCCGGAAAAAACCGTGCTCTGTGTTTGGTCCCGGGAGAATCGCAACCCCTGTTAAGAGAAAATGAATTACCTTTGATCAAAGCCAAATAGCATGATTCACGGCCAAAGAAGCGAGATCGAACGATACCTCAAGAAACTGGGAAACGCGCCTTCGCTCGGAAAAGCCAGATCGTGGTGGCCATTTTTCGTTTACCATTTCACTGAGGTTCACAACGCCGCAAGTATACTCAATCAAGGATTCCTCCGCTCTCGGAACGCCTTGACCACCCAGCGACAAACTTTCCGCGATTCAGCAAGTCAGGAAGTTATCTCCCGCACAGAGCACTCTGAAAAAGATTGGGTGCGTCTCTATTTCCGACCAAGGACACCAACCCAATTTCGAAATGAGGGCATCCGCCAACCAGACTCTCTTTACGAGGGAGCTCATTGCCCAATGCCGGTTTTTTTCCTGTTCGATGCCTCGGGTATCATTGGAAAAGAGGGCACGATCATGACCGACGGAAGCGTGGCACGACAACACAAAAAGGGATATGGCCTGACTTTTCTGAAGTCTCTCGACTTCGCTCGCATTTTTCACGACAGCCCTCTCGAGCCAGAAGAGAAAAGCGAAATCGTAAACGCCCGTCATGCGGAGGTATTGGCCGAGGACCCCTTGGACCTCTCGAATCTAAAGTACATCGTATGTCGATCTATGGCTGAACGAGAGACCCTAAACTCGCTGTTGAGCGAAAATGTGCTCGATCGATGGCGACCTCAAGTGGTTATTGATCGACGTGGGGATCTTTTCTTCAAACGCCATTTCTTCATCATAGAGGTCAGCCTGAGTCGATCTCTGATTACCATCCGAGTCTCGCCCGACAATACAGGACCTTTCGATCTACAAATCGTAGTCAAGGATGAGTACGGATATACACAAGTGTTCGAACGGACCAGATTTCAATTCGAGCCCAATCCGTATTCCCTGAGAATCTCGGAGCCTCGAAATGCATATCTGATTTCGATTCATGTGAACGGCTTCTTGGCCTATCGCAGTTTCTTTCAAGAGAGCCCATACCAAGCGAAACCACACAATTTATTGTTTTGATTCCATTCGATGCTCGCGATTCACGAGTGAGTCAAGGCCGAACCACGATCGAAGCCGTCTCGAGGCCGATTTCAGCCCAGCGGGATTTGTACTCCATTTCGGTGCCCAGGTCATAGCGATCGATGCCCTCGAGACATAGCCGTTTGATCATTTCCAACTGGAGTACGTTGCCCAGTCCCAGGCGGCTGTAGTTGTCGAGAAAGCTGAACTGAAGGCCGCGATAGGTCTTGCCCATGACCGCACCGAAAATGTACCCCACATCGCGACCTCCTTTGCACGCCATGATGGCGCGGAGCTGTCCAACCGGGCCGAGCATTTTCAACATTTCCCGATAGAACAGGAACATGCCGCCCTCGTTGACCCCCTGTTCCTGAAGCCCCTTCCAACTGCGGGCCTCGACCTCCATCATGCGCAGAAACAAGGCGTCGGCCGCTTCGGAACTCATGATCCCGTCCCAATGGGTAAAGGTGATGTCCAAATCGGCAACCGCGCGTTGATCGCGGCGCAAATTGTTGCGGAACTTGGAGGTCCGGCGCGCCAAAAAACCGTCGAGCCCGCCCTCGAGCGACGCGATGCGCCGCAACGTCTTGGGTCCGCTAAAGATACCGTAGCGCACGTAGAAAGTGCCGATAAGCCGCTGCCACAATGGGCTTTTCTCGGTCAAGCCGGCCAGAAACAACGCGTCCCAGCGGGGCCCCATACCACGCGCCAACTTGTAGAGCAGATCGACCAACTCACCGATATCGGGTCCGATGAACGGGGAAGCCAAACACCAGCTCGCTTCGAGCGGCATGATCGTGAGACCCATGCCCGGAATTCGATAGAGAATCAAACCGAGAAAACCTCGATCGGTGCGCATCACCAGGGATCGCGCGTCCGGGTAAAAGGCTTCGACGGCAGACAATCCCCAAATACTGGAAGAACAAAACACATCGATCCCCGGTGTGGCCAAAGCCAGGGTGTCGTATTCTCGGGAACAACCTCTCAGTTCCTCAAATGAAAGTTTCTTTTCCATGGTGGACAGGGGGCGAATGGTCCGATCCTCTTTCAAACCAACCCATTCCTCTAAATATGAGTACGCTTTATTCCATAGAATTCGGAGCACGACCTCTCACGGAGGTTCAACATCATTCAGATCGCCACCATCTGGTGGCCCTGCGAAGACACATCCCAAAACAGGGTTCGCGAACGGGAAGTAACCGAAAAGACAATCCCACGTGGGGGCATCAATCCTCCGCGAATTCAGACATCTTCTCGAGGAACGTCCGCAATTGCTGAATCGCTTCCACAAACTCGTACTCGAGGATATCGGCGATCATGGTCATATCGCCACTTTCCTGAGCCTCGTTCAATTCGCGCGATTTTTCGTTCAGCTCCTCGAGAAAGCCGGTGAACTCTTCCCGGAGCTCAGCCGGAAGATTGTCCTGCTGAAGAAAGGTCCCAAAAAGCTCTAAAATGGTACGCAGTCCGCTGACACCGTCTGACAAGGACTGATGATCGCCAGGATTGCCCTGGACGCGAATCTTCTCCGAGAGTTCCTGAAATCCGCTCTCGAGCCGTTGCAGGTACTCGCCCGAATCGCTGATGATCTGGGACACCGAACGAGAGGGCTCTTCCTGAACCAGCCACACACCGATGACGCCACCCTCGGCCGTGACAGCTTTGAGTGCTTCCTCGTTCAACGGCTCGATATATCGCTCTCCCACCGACACGCGACCGATGGTTTGGGTAGGAGACCATCCGTCTTTTTGGGCTTTGAGGAGTATATCGAATACGGAATCCGATTCGGAGGACTCGACCTCAATGTGTTCGCCACCATCTATTACAATTGTTGCCATCGCGATCCTCACCGATCCAGCATTGGGGAAAAAATTTCCGGGAAAAGATTACTGAAATCATGTCACAAACCATCCCGAATAGCCAGCGCTACCCATAACCCCTTTATTTTCAACAAAACCACCCTTGACTCAGATTGGCTCATCGCTTGCTCCCGGCCCCTTGTGAAAGGTCAAACGGACGCAACACGCGCGAGATTCGAGACGGACGGCAGGCGCCACCGCATGGAGTCGCCACCACCGCCGAACGTCGACTCGGTGTCCGGAAGGCTCGATCCCGGTTTTCACCCACAAGGAGGCTTCACCATGGTGGCCATTTCCAGTTTCTTCGGTGCAGACAATGCCCTACTTCGACTCCAGAGTTCGGAACGAAACATCAATCGATCATTGGAACGCCTCTCTTCCGGCGAGCGCATTCTCGAAGCCGCCGACGACCGATTGGATCTACAGATCGCCAACAACCTCAGATCCGAGATCCGATCCTATTCCGTATTGAAACGGGATCACTTCGACAGCATGAACTTCATTCAGGTCGCGGATGGTCACCTCGAGGAAATGTCGAACGTATTGACCCGGATCACCGAGCTGGCCACCGAAGCGGCATCCGGTACGACCGGCCCCGACAACTCCAACGCCAAGCTGGCTTTGGATGCCGAGTTCCAATCGCTGCTGGAAGACATCGATCAAATCAACGATGAAGTTCGCTTCAGCAACGTGACGGTCTTCGGCTCGGCCGGCACGACCATGAGAGTGAACCTGACGATCGATGCCGCCGATCCCACCGAGACCCTGATCGTCACCACTTCCACCATCAGCACCACGGCACTTGGCCTGGCCATGGGCGACCTGACCACGGAACTCACGGCCGGCAACGCGCTGACCGCGGCAAAGGCGGCCATCGAGCAGGTCAATCGCCAACGGGGCAGATTGGGCGCGATGGCCGTGCGCATCAACGAGAACATGGACTTTATCGACGAACGGATCATCAACATGCAGGATCAGGAATCGCTGATTCGCGATACCGATATCGCCGAAGAGACGGTCGCTCTGACCAAGTTCCAAATTCTCAACCAATCGAACGTCTCGGTGATGGCCCAGGCCAATCTAAATGTCAACCAAGTGCTGTCACTGCTGGGTTAGCGGCTCCTACGAACCGCTCTCGAGTGCCGCTGGCCCGAATCCGGAGAACAAGACCCCGAAAAGCGATGGGATCCATATATATGTAAGGTATGGATTCGAGCCCAGGCGGCACGCGACGATCTCGTGGCGAAGAGAGCCTCCACCAGAGTCGACTCACTGAATTTGTGGAACCCATCTCGCCCAGAGTCGTTCGAACAAATCACGGGAAGTCTCAGACAGCCCTTCACTTTCCACTTACCTTTGGATTTCAAAAAGTTCCTCGACCCGGAGTTTCGGTGTGATTCACGTCAACCCACAAACCTATTCGCGCTTTCCCCGCTCGACCGACTTTTCCACCAAGCGCACCAAGGGTCATTCGCCGACCCCGACCAAGGTCCCACCGGAACGCCCCGAACCGCCCGCATCTCCCAAGAACAGAAATCGGAGGAAAGCGCAATCCGACGAGTTCTCCGGGAGCCGGCGCATGCTTGGCGATCTGGTGGTTCGTCTGAACGCGAAATTGACCGACCGAGACCATCGCGTCGATTTTCAACTGAACTCCGAAACAAAACGGCCCCATATCGTGATGACCGAACCGGAGAACGACGAGGTCCTGGGAAAATTTCACTCAGACGAAGTGCTGGAACTGGAACGCAGTCTCCACGACCTGGCGGGCTTTCGTCTGAGTATCACCGCCTGATCACGAAGTCACGAAACCCGTAAGGCTGCAAAGCCATGTTCCCTCACCGTTTCGATGACCGCCGGGCACGGTTCGCCACGAGAGGGCGGCCCTTTTTACCTGCGCCGCATATGCGACAAGCCGCCAGCCGTGCCCTGCGCGAGAAAAAAGTGAGATAGCGCACACACCCTAACTCGGCGATTACCAGCCGAATCCATCCGATTCTCGAACACCCCGTTCATCCTGTTCCGGATCGTGTATGGTGTGTTCGGTTTTTCGGGTAGCCGATTTCGGCGAGGTTGTTCGGGGAACTGTACAGGGTTCCCGCGAAACGAACAAAAGTTGGCATCCAGACCCGCTTGAAACGGCGAAACTCCGCCTGGAGCACGGCTTTTCGAAGTTGGCACGTGGATCGCAATATGAGTTTCCCATCAAGCGAGTTCAATCGCAAAACACATCTTAGGAGAGATCGACATGACCAATTATGCTTATATCGAGTGCCCCATCGCAGGTGAGTCCCCCGACGCTGGCTTCGAAGGCCAGATCCGTGTTCACGAAATGAGCGTCAGCTCCGCCCTGCCCGTTTCCGAACTGGACAACAACATCAAAGGCCGTCGTACCCGTCAGCCTTTCATCTTCCGCGCCGAAACCGGCAAGCACACCCCCGGTTTCTACCAGCACCTGTTCAACAACCTGGAAATGGCCGATCTCACCGTGCACATGGTGAAGCCCGACATCAAGGGTGACCAGTTCGAGTACTTCACCATCAAGTTCAAGGAACTCAAAGTTATCAAAGTGGGCTCCTACAAAATGCACGTTCACGCGCCCCATTCCGGCAACTACGTGGACGAAGACGAAATCGCCCTGGTATACGGCGAAGTCACCTACTGCTACAACGAAGACGGCATCGAAGTAATGGACCGTCACGACAACAAGTAATTCGACCCGGCACGGTCGCGGCAGGATTAACCTGACCGGATCGCCTTAACAAAGCACCGGGAGTATTATCTGAGGCGCTATGCTTCACCCGGTTTCGATTCTTATGACGAGAGCCCCCACCTTGGGGGCTCTCCTTATTTATGGGCTCGGGTTTTCCCGATCGGCCGAGCGAGCGGCGCCCCCTCTCACCCCATGGGTTAAAAAAACGGCATTTCTGGTCTATATTAAAGTGCCTGGGACCGGAGCGTCCCACTTAGACGTGGCAGCAGAGGGGCACTTTGATCAAACGCAAGTTGACGAGAGAAGTCCGTATCGGATCGAGGACCATCGGCGGCGATACGCCGATCGCGGTCCAGTCCATGATCGTGGAAGACACGAGCGACGTGAAGAGCTGCGTCGAGGCCATCATCCGTTTGGACGAGGCCGGTTGCGAGATCGTACGGGTCACGACCCCCAACCTCAAGGACGCACACCACCTGGCCGAGATCCGCGCGGCGCTGAAAGCGCGCGGCCACGGTCAGATCCCGTTGGTGGCCGACATCCATCACAACGGTTACAAAATCGCGCGCGAGGTCTCGCGCCACGTCGACAAGATCCGCATCAATCCCGGCCTGTTCGTGTTCAAACGACGCCTGCCCGATCAGGAATACACGGAAGCCGAGATCCGCGAAGAACGCGAAAAGATCCACGAACAGATGACCGAGGTCATCAAGGCCTGCAAAAACAATGGGACCGCCATGCGCATCGGCGTCAACCACGGTTCGCTTTCCGAACGCATGATGTTCATCCACGGGGATACACCCGAGGGCATGGTCGAAAGCGCCTTGGAGTTCATCGACATTTGCGAATCGGAGGGTTTCTACGACATCGTGGTCTCCCTCAAAGCTTCGCGCGTGCCGATCATGTTGGCGGCCAACCGCTTGATTTCGGAGCGCTTCGCCGAGCGCATCAACGCCTATCCGCTCCACCTGGGCGTCACCGAGGCGGGCGACGGTCAATACGCCCGCATCAAGTCCACCGTGGGTATCGGTACCCTCCTGGCCGAAGGCATCGGCGATACGATTCGCGTGTCTTTGGCGGAGGATCCGCTGGAAGAAATTCCGGTCTGTTACGACATCCTCCAAGCCCTGGGCCTGCGCAAGACCAAGGTCGAATTCATCGCCTGCCCCTCCTGTGGTCGCACCAAGTTCAATTTGACGGAAGTCGTGCCCAAGGTGCGCGCGGCGACCGAGCACCTGGTGGGCCTGGACATCGCGATCATGGGCTGCATCGTCAACGGTCCCGGTGAGATGGCCGACGCGGATTACGGCTACGTCGGCAAGGGACTGGGCCGCATATCGATCTACCGCGGGCACGAGGAAGTGCTGAAAAACGTGCCAGAGGACGACGGGATCGCGCACCTGATCGCGCTGATAAAAGAAGACGGTCGCTGGGAAGAACCACCGGCAACCAAAAAGGTGGCCAATCTTTGATCTTTTGCCAAATGTGCCTGACCCAAAACCCCGATGATAGCGAATCCTGTAAAAAGTGCGGCAGTAAATTGCTGGTCGTGGGCGGCAATCAACAATGGGACGAGCCCGACCTTCCGCGCCTCTCGATCGAAGATCACTTTCTCGAGCGCATCAGCAGCCTGGAAGAATCGGTCAATAATTTGATGGATCACGTGGGTCGCCTGTCGGAATCTTTCGATATCCTCGACCGCAACTCCTTCGTGACACGGGCGGGGCTTTCGGCCCTGATCGATACCTTGCGCGAGTCCAAACTGCTGCGGGAGGACCTGCTGTACCAACGGTGGGAATCCACCATGGCGGAGCAAATGGAGGAAGCGCGCCACCGCGAACGCTTCGCCCACATGAAAAGCCGTTTCGTGGCGCTGTTCCGCGGGGAGCCGGGCAAGCGAGCCAACTTCCAGAAATTGATCGAGGAAGCGGAGCTGCTGATTTTCTCCGATCGCTTCCAGGACAGCGCGGATGTGCTGATCAAGGCGCTCGCCTTGGACGAGCGCAACTACGAGCTGGCGTTCTACCTCGCGGAATTCTACAACCAACAGGGAAAGAGTCACGAGACGATCCAATACCTGGAGACGGTTCTGGCGGCCAAACCGGATCACGCGGGCGCGCTGCTGATGCTGGGTTTGCACAACTACAGCGAGAACCAGGTAGAGGCCGCCAAGCAACAGCTCAGCGAATGCCTGCAGATCAACAAATCCCATCCCGTGGCCTTGCTGAGCCTGGCCGCCATTCTCGTGGGCGAAGAGAAGTACGACGAGGCGGTCCCCCTGCTGCAACGATGTAACGAGCTGGAGCCCCAGGCCCAGAGTTACTACCTGATGGGATTGATCTCCAAGGAGAAGGGCCGGCTGAAAGAGGCCATCGACTACCTTTCGCAAGCCACCGAATTGGATCCGGAACACGAGCAGGCAGTCTTTACCCTCGGCATGGTCTATCTGGAGCGAGGCTGGACCCGCAAGGCCCGCGCCTGCTTTTCCAAGGCGATGGAACTCAACCCCAATCGCCTGGAATACCAGGAGGAGGCACCGCTCGACACACCCATGCTGGAATCGGGTGCGGCGGAATTGACCGGCGACAGCCTGGAATTGCTGCAATTCGCCGAGGACCTGGTGCGCAAGGGCAAGTTGAAGCAGGCGTTGCCCCACTACCGCCAATTGATCAAGGAACATTCGGACGTGTACGCGCTGCTGATCAGTTACGCGGTCTTGACCTTCTCCCTCAAACGCTACGAAGAAACCGTCAAGGTGATCCGCAAGGCGATGTCCCTCGAAATGCCGGACATGGCCAGATGTATGGCCTACACGCTGGAGATGGAGTCCTTTCGTACCCTAGGTCGTTTCGACGAGGCGATCGAGTCCCTGACCGAAATGGCCCACACCTTCCCGACCGGATACGGCCGAGCGATCGCCAACTACGGCCTCGCGCTGACCAAGGCCGATTTGGGCCTGGATCTGCGCGAAGCGGAGCAGCTCGCCGGCGAGGCCCTGGAGCTGAGCCCACCCGAGTTCCGCCACAACGCGCTGGATGCCCTGGGTTGGGTCTACTTCAAGCAGGGCCGTTTCGAGGAATCGCTGGAGTTGCTGGAGAACGCGCTTTCCATGCAGGAAACCCTCAAACACCTGTACCATTACGGCATGGTACTGCTGGCCCTGAACCTTCAGGAAGAGGCATTCAAAGTATTCGAACGAGCGGCCAAACTCCGGCCTCAGAGCAACCCGATCGAGGACTTCGTCTTCCCCTCCCTGGGGTTCGAAATCGGCACCGAGCCCGGCAGCGAGGTGTTCTGACCGGAGCCACGCGGGTCGTACCGCCCGGCATCACCACCAAACCCGACCGGGCCGGTGGTTCGATGCCGGACGCCAGGAGCGATGATGGCAAATATCGCGGAGTCGTTGCGCAAGCAACTTGAAGAGTTACCGATTTCCCCCGGGGTCTACCTGTTTTCCGACGCCAAGAGCAAATTGCTCTACGTGGGCAAGGCACGCAACCTGCGGGCCCGGGTGCGCAGCTATTTTCAAAACACGCCGAAAGGCCCGCGTATCGAACGCATGGTCGCCAAGATCGCCAAGCTCGAAATCGTCATCACGCGTACCGAAGCCGAGGCCCTGCTCCTGGAAAACAGCTTCATCAAGAACAACAAGCCGCACTTCAACGTCATGCTGCGCGACGACAAGACCTACCCCTACATCAAGATCACGGATGAACCCTATCCCCGAGTGGTCCTGACGCGACGCCGCAAGAAGGGCAGCGATACCCTGTTCGGCCCCTACCCCAGCGCCCGCGCGGCACGCCAGACGATTCGCTTGATTCACCAACACTTCAAAGTGCGCAGTTGCGACCTGGCCCTGGGCCAGAAATCCTACCGCCCCTGCCTGCAGTACCACATCAAGCGTTGCGAGGCACCGTGCGACTTTCGCGTCGCCGAAGGGGAATACCAGAAAGGTGTCGATCGGGCGGCCTTGTTCCTCGCCGGCAAGCAGGACGACCTGATCCAGGAGATCTCCAACCAGATGCAGGCGGCAGCGGCTGATTTGGCTTTCGAACGAGCCGCCTACTTCCGCGACCTGCTCGGCCTGGTGACGAGGGTCCAAAATCCGCAAAAGGTCACCAGCCTGCAGTACCAGCGTCTGGACGTGGTGACCACCAGCGCCGACGGATGGAAGGGCGTGGTCCTGATCATGGCGATCCGGGCCGGTTCCATCGTGCGCTCTTCCCAATTCAAGGTGGAGTGGGAAGACGATCCACATTCCGATTTGGGGAAATGGCTGACCCATTATTATTTGAATCACGAGGACCCGCCCGACGAATTGGTGGTGCCGGAAGGCGCCGGATTGGAACTGCTCTCCCAAGCCTTCTCGGAAACGCGAGGACGCAAGCTCCAGGTCACCGTTCCCCAGCGCGGCACCAAGAAGCGACTGCTCGCCATGGCCGACGAAACCATTCGCGCCAACCTGGAATTGCAGGCGGCCGAACACGAAGAACATCCGGGCGTGGTGCAGTTGGCGGATGTGCTGAGTCTGCACGCCCTCCCCAAACGTATGGAATGTTTCGACATATCCAACACCCAGGGTACGCTTTCGGTAGCCTCGATGGTCTCGTTTCTGGACGGCAAACCGGACAAGAAAAATTACCGGAAGTTCAACATCAAGACGGTGGAAGGGCCCAACGATTTCGCCTCGATGGCGGAAGTGGTGGGGCGCCGCTACCGTCGCCTGCTGGACGAGGGCAAGGCATTGCCGGATCTGATCATCGTCGACGGCGGCCTGGGCCAACTGCACGCGGCCCACGAAGTCCTGTGCGACCTGGGACTTGGCGACCATCCCCTGATCGGGCTGGCCAAACGCGAAGAATGGGTCTATCGCACCGCGGACAACGAACCGATCATCATTCCCCATCACGAACCCGCACTGCGCATGTTGCAACACATCCGCAACGAGGCACACCGCTTCGGCATCACCTTCCACCGCAGCAAGCGCGCCAAGAACATGGTCAAATCCGCGCTGGAAGAAATTCCCGGCCTCGGCCCCGCGAGAATCAAAAAGCTCTTGAATCACTTCGGCAGCGTAAAACGCATCCGCGACGCGGATCCTCAGCAACTATCCCAGGTCGTGGGTCCGAAAATCGCCGAGAATATTCGCCAAGTGCTCAAGTAGGGGCGCTCGAAACCGATGGGTGAGCCAACGGCGAAACGACATTCGAGGGACCGCCAGCCGGGACGAAAATTCCCGCGATTCGGCCCTCTGCAAATTGGGATCCGAGTTAGAATAAGCATGGTGCGGGAATACGCTCTGCTATGGGAGGATCGGCCTCGGGCTGATATACTTTGGTAGCTGTTTTCAAAAACGAGGTATGTTGATGAAGCTTTTGTTTCGTGTGGGTCTCTTGATGTGCGCCCTGATATCGCTGGGATGCAAAGACGAGGATACCGAAAAGGCAAAAAAACTCTACGACCGCGCCGACCTGTATGCGGAACGCCGCGAATTCCGCCAGGCCATCGAAATCCTGCAACGCATTCAGATCGATTACAGCGAAACCTCCTACGCCAAGAAGGCCGAGAACGAGATCGAAGAATTGCAGCGCGTGCAAAATATGTTGATCGACAATGAGCGCGACTCGATCCACTCCAACTTCCAGCGGATCCACCGTGCCCTGGAACACTACAAAGTTCGCTTTCTCGCCTACCCGCTTACGCCGGAAGATCTCAAGAAGCTTCCGCCGGTGGTCACCCCGGAATGGGAAGATCCCTGGGGCAACCCCATCCACTACAAGCCCACCTACAGTTCTGCGCGGATCCCCAAGCGCGCACCCGACGGTTACGTTCTGGCCACGTTCGGCAAAGACGGCCTTCCCGGTGGGGTCGGTCAAGACCAGGATCGCTATTTTTCCAACAACAAGGAAGTGGACAACATTCTCGACGGCAAGTAGCGCCACCGCATTTACGGGGAACCTCGCCTTCGGCACGGCCGATCGCGGGGTTCTTCTCGTTTCAGGCCATCGATACCCAGATCCTTTTCTCCAACCGCTTCTCTCTTTTCAAGGATGATTTCGTGAACATCAAAAACGCCGTTCTCAAGCAGCTCGATTCGGTCGTCCACTCTTTCAAGACCGTCGAAGAAAAAATGGCCGATCCGCACATCGTCGCCGATGCCAACCAGTACAGCAAACTGGCGAAGCAGTATCGGGACATGGCACCGATCATCGAGGCCTACAACCGATACCGGGGGGCGTCGGACGAAATCGAGGAGTACGAGTCCCTATTGGCCGGTAAAGACGAAGATCCGGAGCTGGTGGAACTGGCCCGCGAGGGTCTGCCCGCCGCGAAAGAGACCGCGGAAGAGACCTTTTTGGAGCTGCAACGCCTGCTCCTGCCCAAAGATCCGCTGGACGGCAAGAACATCATCTTGGAAATTCGGGCCGGTACGGGCGGTGAAGAGGCCGGCCTGTTCGCCGCCGAAATGTTTCGAGCCTACAGTCGATTCGCGGAAACCAATGGCTGGAAGGTCAATGTTTCCAGCATCAACGAAACCGGCATCGGTGGGGTCAAGGAGGTCAGCGCGGTCATCGAAGGTTCTGATGTCTATTCGAAGATGAAGTACGAATCCGGAACCCACCGCGTCCAGCGCGTTCCCCAAACCGAAACGCAGGGCCGGGTCCACACCTCGGCGATCACGGTCGCCATCATGCCGGAAGCCGAAGACGTGGATGTCGAAATCAAGGAAAGTGACCTGCGCATCGACCGTTTCCGCAGCTCCGGCGCGGGCGGACAGCACGTCAACACCACCGATTCGGCGGTACGCATCACCCACAACCCGACCGGTGTGGTGGTCTCCTGCCAGGACGAGCGCAGCCAAATCAAGAACCGCGAGAAGGCGATGCGCATCCTGCGTGCCCATCTCTACGACCTCAAGCTGCGCGAGCAGCAAGACAAGGTCGCGGCCGATCGCAGGAGCATGGTCGGCAGTGGAGATCGATCCGAAAAGATCCGCACCTACAACTTTCCCCAGGGGCGCGTCACCGATCACCGCATCAAGGTCACACTCTACCAACTGGACCATTTCATGAACGGGCAGATGAAGGAAATGATCGAGGCCTGCCGCTCCTCCTTCGAGGCGGAACGCATCAAGGAAGAGTTCGGTCAGGCCTGATGGAAGTCGATCGTTTCATCGCGGAACAGGTGGCGGGATTCGCCAAGGACGATCGCGCCACCTCTCGGCGCCTTTTGCGCCAATTGATCGCGGAACGCCTGGGCCTCCCGGAGAGCCACCTGCTCTCCCACCCGGAGCGGGAATTGCCGGCGGAGTTGGTCAGCGACCTGCGAGAAGAGGTGCAGCGGCTTCAGGCGGGTCAACCCTGGGCCTACAGTTTCGGGCACGTTCCCTTTCTCGAGGATTCCTTTCGCATCGACCGCCGCGCCCTGGTTCCCAGGCCCGAAACCGAAGAGCTGACGCGACTGTTCATCGAGCGCCACCGCACGAAGCCACCCACGACCATTTTGGACATGTGCTGCGGTAGCGGGGTGATCGGCCTCAGCCTGGCCCGCGCATTCCCCCGCTCTCGGGTCTGGCTGACGGACCTTTCCCAGGAAGCCCTGAGCCTGGGCCGCGAGAACGCGGCGTCGTTGGCACTGCAGGACCGGGTGACCTTCCTCCAAGGAGACCTGTGGGAGGCGGTTCGTCGAGGCGTTCACGCAACGCTGCGGTTCGATCTCGTCATCGCCAATCCGCCCTACGTGGCCGAGAACGACACCTTGGACGACAGCGTGATCGCGTTCGAACCACCGCTCGCCCTCTTCAGCGAAGACGATGGTCAGAAACATATCAAAATCATTTTGAAGGATTTATACCGGTTTCTCGCCGTCCCGGGTCGCGCAGGCTTCGAGTTGGGCCACTACCATCACCAGACTTTGACAAATTTTCTTCAACAAAATTTTGACACGGGCGATTACAATTGGGAGCTCGATCAGCACGGCGTGCCGCGCTTTCTGGTGTTCGACCGGGGCGCGAAGGGGCATGCCGAATGATCGACCCAAACCGGGAGCCGTCCAGCCGCAGCGCGGCGACTTCATTCGGGCTTCATACTTTTTTCATACCCAAAGATCACACTTGGCCACATCAGCCTGAGCGCCGCCGGTTCTCCCGTAAGATCGCATTCTATGGCGACCCTCCTCGGGTAAAGATCGGGACCTTCAGCAGCATGCCTCGGCGCAGAGACGGCTAGAACACTTTTTTTGGGAAAGGAACATAAGCACTATGGATAAACTCGTGATTATCGGAAACGGACCCCTCGAAGGCGAAGTCCGCATCAGCGGCGCGAAAAATGCGGCACTGCCCAGTCTGGCCGCGAGTATTTTGACGGCCGACACCCTTCACCTCACCAACCTTCCCATGGTCCGCGATATTCACACCATGTGCAGCCTGCTCCAAGAGATGGGCCTGAACGTCGTCTTGGGCGACGAGGAGGTCTCCCTCTTCGGCGGCTCCATCAATTCCCACATCGCCCCCTACCAACTGGTCAAAACCATGCGAGCCTCGATTCTCGTGCTCGGCCCGCTGCTGGCCAGGTTGGGCGAGGCCCAGGTCAGCCTGCCCGGTGGATGCGCCATCGGTGCCCGCCCCGTCGACCTGCACCTTTCCGCTCTCGAAAAAATGGGTGCCGAGATCAAGCTGGAGCACGGGTACATCGACGCCAAAGCCAAACGCCTCAAAGGTGCGGAAATCTTTTTCGAGAAAGTCACGGTCACCGGAACCGAGAACATCATGATGGCGGCCACCCTGGCGGAAGGCACCACGGTTCTGCTGAATGCCGCGAGGGAGCCGGAAGTCGAGGATCTGGCCATCCTGCTCAACGCCATGGGCGCCCGTATCGAAGGTGCAGGAACCGATCGCATCGTCATTCACGGTGTCGACGAACTGCACGGCACCCATCACAGCATCATTCCCGATCGCATCGAAACCGGTACCTACGTTTGCGCCACGGCCGTCACCCGAGGCCGGGTCTCGATCACCAACACCGCCCCCAAATACCTGGGCCGGTTTCTCGAGGCCATGCAGCGCGCGGGCCTGCCGATGGAACTCCACGAGAATCGCATCGAAGTCTTCCCGCACGACGGCCTGCGCCCCTGCGACGTGGAAACCCAACCCCATCCCGGTTTCCCCACCGACATGCAGGCTCAATTCATGGCGACCATGACCCAGGCCAAGGGCGTTTCGACCATTACCGAAACCATTTTCGAGAATCGCTTCAATCACGTTCCCGAGTTGAACCGAATGGGCGCCCACATCCAGATCAATGGAAACACCGCCGTCACCAGCGGCGTCACGCCGCTTTCCGGCGCCCAGGTCATGGCCACCGATCTGCGGGCCAGCGCCTCCCTGGTCATCGCGGCCCTGATCGCCGATCAGGAGACCACCATCGACCGCATTTACCATCTGGACCGCGGGTACTACGACCTGGAGGGCAAACTGCGCAATCTGGGCGCCAAGATTCGCCGTATCAAAAACGGCGATAGCGCCGTCCGCGAAGCGGTCGACGCCCTTTCGGGAAGCTGAATCGATCTACCCCTTGCAACCAAGCCGGCCGTCGTGCCAACCTTTGGCAATCGCTCATCCGGATGCCGAATGACGTAGAACGCACGACAGCCCGCTTCCGGTCGGGCACGATGTCGGCAATCGGAGTCCGGGCCTCGTCGACGAGCTCGAGGCTCGATCCCGCCGAGTTCGGACCTGACGGCCGGTATCGCCGTTCGGGAACGGGCACCGCTCACCACGTCGCGGTTTCCGGACGGGTCCCCATGGACCCCCGCCAGCTTCCGACACCGGTGCTCGGCTCGATTGCACCTCGCGATCACGTGACGGGCCTCGGCGGGAGAGCCACGCCCTCACCGACCGAGGAGGTTCATCGATGAAGGTATTGATCAGCCAGGAAATCCACCCGTGTGGACCCGAAATGCTCGAAGCGGCGGGCTTCGAAGTCCGGTTGTGCACGTCGTCGGCACCCACCGACCACGCAACCCTCATGCGGGAACTGCCAGGCTGTGCGGCATTGATTTCGATGCCGACAGACAGAATCGACGTTTCGGTCCTGGCCACGGCGGGATTGCGCGTCGTCGCCCAGCACGCGGTGGGATACGACAACATCGACCTGGCCGAAGCCGAGCGACAGGGTGTCGTGGTGACCCACACACCGGGTGCCGTCACCGAATCCACCGCGGAGATGACCTTCGCCCTGATGCTGGCACTCGCCAGAAGGCTGCGTGAAGGCGATCAATTGGTCCGGGACGGTCGCTTTCTGGGATGGCATCCCATGAATCTCTTGGGATTCGATCTCTTCGGCTCGCGGTTGGGCATCGTCGGTCCCGGCCGCATCGGCAGCGCCGTCGCCGTTCGGGCCCAAGCCTTCGGCATGGAAGTGATCACCCATTCCCGCAACTCGGGGATGTCGTTGGCTCGACTCCTTCGCGAAAGCGACATCGTTTCGCTCCACTGCCCTCTCACCGAAGCAACTCACCACTTGATCGACGCGGCCACCCTACGACAGATGAAACCGACCGCCGTCCTGATCAACACCGCCCGTGGTCCGGTGGTCAACGAGGCCGACCTGGTGGAAGCGCTCGAGCGAGGCATCATCGCCGGTGCCGGCCTGGACGTCTTCGAACGCGAGCCAGCGGTCCATCCGGGCCTGCTCGAATGCACCAACGTGGTGCTCGCCCCCCACCTCGGCACTTCGACCATCGGCACGCGGGCCCGCATGGCCAAGATGGCCGCCGCCAACGCGATCGCCGTGCTACGGGGGGATCCGCCTCCCAATCGCATCGCATAGCGCGGCATGCTCCGGCAATCCGCCACCACTCAAGAAGGTGCATCCATTTCATTGGACAGCTCGACCAAATTCTCGTCGGGGTCTCGAAAGTAAATGGAGCGCAAGGGAGCGCGAGCACCGGTACGCATCACCGGCCCACACTCCAGTTCGACACCGTTGGCGCGCAACACTTTCAGCCAATCCTCCAGAGGTTGGCGGGTGACGAAACAGAGATCCGCGGTACCGGGGCCCGGTTTGTGGGCGACCAAGGTCTGATCAGGTGGAATGGGCATCGGATGAAGGTTGATCTTTTGATTTCCAAAGCGCAACGCCTTTCTCCCCTCACCAAAGGTAACCTCTTCCATTTTCAAAACGTTGGTATAGAACGCCAAGGTTCGGGTCATATCCGCAATCGTCAGAACCAGGTGATCCAATCGCTCGATGTGCATGACACCCTCCTATTGCGCCCATCATAGGCGAGACACACGAGCGAAACACGCGAAACCCTCGGCCAGAAAGTTCACCGCCGGAATACGCGGCCCCAACGGGCGGTGGCGAAGCAGCGCGGCGACGGTCAATGGAGCGCTGTCCTGGAACGCTCACGTTTCACAACGCCAAAGTGCACATTTTTATTTTTACTCCCGAAAAACAACCAAAAAGCTTGTTTTGAATCTTAATTAAATTGAATTACAACACCGCGAATGATATAACAGCCTCATGGCATTTTCACGCAATCCAGGACATGCACCCCACCTTTTGCATGATTTTGCATAACAACTCATGTACGGGAGTGAAGCGCTTATGAAAAAGACTGCGGGAAGACCCATGAAATACGCGCCTTTCCTTTTGGCACTGGACGATGATCAGGTGTATTCCCCCGCCACCATCGTGCGTCACGGCGAAGAGAAAGGCATTCTGGAACCCTGGGGAGACGATCCCGAGGACTATCGACGCCTGAAAATCAAGATCCGACACAGCCTGGCTCGGTTCAGCAAAAACCACGGCTTTCCCGATGAAGGAGACGGCATCGTCACCCTCGCCGGCCAGGCGCCGACGCGCGGCTGGCTCGGAAGCCGCTGGAAGGAAGCGGTGCCGGAACGTCACAAAGCCACCAAAGCATCCAAACCGCTCAAAAACTGAAACACGAAGGCCTTCCGTGACAGGTCCCAAAGGAAACGATCCCGGTCCAGCCCATCAGCGGGCACCTCGCTCCCCGTCGTCCCCTCCCGTACAGACGACTCCCAACCGGACCCATACCGTACGAGACCTTTCCGATCTTCCAGCTCCGATCGACCCCGATCCCCAACGGCGTGCATGCAAGGTGCTTCGAATGCGAAACGGCGGCCACGAGAGCAGCCATTACTCGGTACCGGCGAGTCGAGAATCACGGCGAATCAGGCACCCGCGGGCGGTCCGGATTTGTTATGATGCGCCAAAAGACATACCCACTGGAGATGGTCGCATGGTAGAAGCAATCATTTGGAAAAACACCCACTTGGAGCTCCTCGATCAACGAGTGCTGCCGTTCGAATCGCGATACGAAACCCTTCACACAGCGGTGGAAACCGCGAACGCCATTCGGTCGATGGTCGTGCGCGGTGCACCCGCCATCGGCGTTACCGCGGCCTACGGACTGGTGCTGGCGCTGCGTCAGGATCCCAGTCCCGCGGCCTTCGCCGAGGCGTGTGACGTCCTTGCCGAATCTCGTCCCACGGCCGTCAATTTGTTCGACGCCATCGAATACATGAAAACCGGCCTGGGCGATCTGGAAGCGCTGGCCAACCCAGCGGAGAAGGCAGAATCCCTGGCCATCGCCTATCACCAGGACGATCTTCAGAAAAACCACGCCATCGGCAAGCACGGCGCCTCGGTTCTGGACGGCCAGCGCAACGTGCTGACCCATTGCAACACCGGATCTCTCGCCACTTCCGGTTGGGGTACCGCCCTCGGTATCATCCGACAATTGCACCGCGAGAACCGCTTGAACATGATCTACGCCGACGAAACGCGACCTTTTCTCCAGGGCGCACGGCTCACCGTGTGGGAGTGCCGCCAGGATGGGCTTCCGGTCAAGCTGGTCACCGACGGCATGGGCGGCTACCTGATGAACGAAGACATGGTCGATTGCGTCATCGTGGGCGCGGACCGTATCGCCGCCAACGGCGACGCGGCCAACAAAATCGGCACCAGCATGCTCGCCATGGCCGCCAAATTCCACGACATCCCCTTCATCGTGGCGGCACCGACCACCACCATCGATCGCAGAACCCCCAGCGGCAAGGATATTCCCATCGAGCAGCGGCCCACGACCGAGGTGAGCCACGTGCGCGGTCAAGCCATTGTCGAGGAAGACACCGCTTGTATGAACCCCGCGTTCGACGTCACGCCGGCATCGCTGATTTCGGCCATCATCACGGAAGAAGGGGTATTTCGCTACCCTTATGATTTCAGCAAGGCGGCGAAACAGGCATGAAATGGCCCGGCCCTATCGTATCCGCACGATTTTTAAAACGTTACAAACGCTTCTTCGCCGACTTCGAGACCGAAGACGGGCGCCAACTCACGGCCCACTGCCCAAATACCGGCAGCATGGCGACCTGCTACCTGGAAAACGCCCCCTGCCTGCTGACCCACCACGACGACCCCAAACGCAAGCTGGCCTATACCTGGCAAGCCATCGAAATGCCGGACGGTTGGACGGGCATCAATACCAACTTGGCGAATCACCTTTGCCGCGAGGCCATCGAAAACGGCCTGGTTCACCAATTGGGGGGATACGAGTCCATTCAGCGCGAACAGAAGTACGGCACCAACTCGCGGATCGATCTGCTGCTGAACACCTCGCAGGGGCCCTCGTGCTACGTGGAAGTCAAAAACGTCACCCTGCTTCTCGAGCCCGGCGTGGCCGCCTTTCCGGACGCGGTCACCAATCGCGGCACCAAGCACCTGCACGAATTGACGGCGATCCTCGAAACCGGCCAACGCGCGGTGTTGTTCTTCTGCGTACAGCGCGATTCGGTGAACGAGGTGCGCCCCGCCGAAGCCTACGACCCCGAATACGCACGGGTTTTGCGCAATTCGGTCGAACGCGGCCTGGAGGTCTTCGCCTACCGCGCACACTTCGATTCATCCGGCGTCAGCCTGGATCGGGAACTGCCTGTCGTTCTGTAAACACCTCCGTAAAGATTAATGTTTTATCCATTGGTTACCGAGGTGTTTTCACAACAGACTGGTGTTTTCTTTGTCTAAAGCTACAAGGGCCACAAGATGTGAATTTTGTTTTCGTGCATTTTTGGTCGTTGAAAATTAAATTTCAAACCAAGGTTCACCTTTCGAAACAACTTCACAACGATTCGCTCCGCGTCGAAGCGCTCGCCAGGTGAAATTCCATCGAACAGGTCTCGGTCCACGACCGATGATTCGCCAGATTGGCGGCATTCCCTGACCACGTAGAACCCTTTCGACCATTTCAGATCATTATCCCGGTCCGGTTTCAGATTACGGCACACGACTTTGTGGAAAAAAGAAGGGATTTCAATTACCCCGTGTAATAAGCTCAGCACCCATGTGCATGCAAGCTGATTGTGAGTGATTCAGCCATGATCCAGCCGAAGCTCCTGATGAGCCCGCTTCTCTGGAAAGGCGTGCTGTTGTCGATCGCCCAATTGTTTTTCGCGGCGTTCGCGGAGCTGGATCGCCAGAACCCAACCGACGAGCCAAAGGCCGCATCGGTCTCCGAACAGAGCCCAATCGAAGAGGTCGAATACGACCTGTACCAGATGGTGCCCGGCAAGACGCCGAAACACACCCTCGAAAGCGATCTGATCAAGTCCATCATCGCGGACAACATTTTGGCAACCAAAGAGTTGGTCACCGCCGGTGCGGACCCCCACCAAGTGGGGCAGGGAGAGTGGACCACCTTGATGGTGGCCGCGGCATGGGGCAGGGAACGGCATGTCGCCTACTTCCTGGAACTGGGCGTCCCCATCAATGCCACGACCCATGCGGGTTGGACCGCCTTGATGCTGGCCATCTATCGCGACCATCAACAGGTCGCCTTGAATCTCATGAATCAGGGCGCGAACGTCGGTGCGGACGCCAGGGTCGCGTTCAGCTTCCTTGCCGGCCAGTTGTACACGGGTCGGTTCCCCCACCTTCGCAAGACACTCAAAATCCTGCTCGAGAAGAACCTGGAAAAAGGGGAAGGCAATTTCCTGATCTCGGCGCTGACGCTCGCCATCCTCCAAGGGAATCACGACCTCATCGAAGCCATGCTGGATCGCGGGCTCAATCCCAACCAGACGACTTCGGAGGGCACGCCTCCCTTGATCTGGGCCACCTTGACCGGCAGTCCGAATCTCACCCGATTCCTCCTGGAACACGGAGCCGATCCCAACAAATCGACACCGATGGGAAAGACCCCACTCATGTTCGCGACAGCATTTGGCTTCCACCAGGTGGTCGAGACGCTGATCGAATTCAAGGCGGACTTGAATGCGGTGGATTTTGCGGGCAACACGGTGGTTCACTTCGCCTCGGCCTGGGAGGGTTCCGGCCTGCTCTCCCTGCTCAAGGCGCACGGCGCCAAGATCGACGAGCGCAACAATACCGGCGAAACGCCACTGCTCATCGCGTTGGAAGCGAACAATCCCGATGCGGTGCTGATGCTGCTGAAAATCGGGGCCAACCCCAACAAGGCGGCAGAGGACGAGTGGACTCCACTGCTCGAAGCCGCCACCAAAGGACAGGACCACCTGATCGCACCACTGGTCAAAGCCGGCGCGGAAATCGAGGCCCGCGATCCCTACCTGAAAAAAACGCCGTTGATGTGGGCCGCAGGATACGGTCACGAACGAGTGGTCAAAATCCTGGTGCGGTCGGGTGCGAGCGTAGTGGCCCGCGATCGCGACGGTTTCACCGCAGCCGACATCGCAGCCTACCAGGGGCACCACGAGCTCTCGCGCTACCTTTGGCGCCAACTTGGGGAAAAAGAGCGATAAAGGGCAGGCCCGGCCACATCCAGGAAAGACGGCTTCGCGTTCGGTCCCCGATCGACGAAGCACGGTGGTCCCCAACCGTCCCGTTCGTCGATCGGGAGCGCTGCTCACAGGTCACGTCGGACGGTGGAACGCGCATATCTCCAACTTTGACATTCACTTTGGCGGCTCGGCGCGTGAGAATAGCGTCAAAAGACGCGGTTTGCCCTATTCGTCCCTCAATCCGCCCTTTTTCCTCCCAGAGGCTCTCCCTTTATCCGGAAGGCGGCCCGGGTCAGATCTCATACTCAAAGAGGAAGAACTGCCATGAAACGTCATCTCCCCGCGCTTCTGATCGCGGTCCTCGTCGGCTGCTCCCAACAACCCTCGGCCAAGAAACCCGATTGGTCCACGCTGCTGAAGAGCAGGGTGCAGCGAAGCGAAGCCCTTTTGAACGGCACCCAGTGGAACGAAGCGCAGCAAAACGTCGAGGCCATGAAGGCCTATCTGCTGACGCTGGGCCAGAACGGCGACCCGGCCGGTCTGCCCGAAATCACGGCCGCCCTGGAAGATTCCGAGCTGCAGGGCACCGCCATCTTCGCCTACGGCGAAGTGGAAGGTGCCGACGCGACCCCCCTGCTGGCCCTTACCGACACGGTGGCGCCGGAACATCGCGCACGATTGGCCGAGGCCCTCTCGAAACGCGGAACCGAGGTTCCCGACAAGATCACGGCATACTGGCAGACATTGGACGAACCGCTCAAAAACCAAACGCTGATGTACTTCTTCCGCAATGCCAATCCGACACTGACCGAAGCGGTGCTGAAACGACTTCGCGAGGATGCCCAGCCCCAAAACACGGGCTACCTCTACTACCTGTTCCGCAGCGAAACCAAGGTACCTGCCACGGACCTGTTGCGCTGGCTCGAGGTGTACGAGGGCGACAGCCAGGCCCTCATTTACGCCAGCCGAATCGTTCCGGAGACCAACACACCGGAACTGACCCAAGCTTGGATCGGGCTGCTGGCACACGCGGATTGGCGCATCCGGACCCAGGCGCTCCAAGCCATGCCGCGCGATACCGATACCGAAGCGGCCATGTCGAAAATGTTGGATGACGAGAATCCCAACGTCGTGCGCACCGCCCTTTCGCGATTGAGTGCCTCCCAAGACCCGGAAATCCATCGCCTACTCGGCTCGCGGCTGAGCGACCTGAGTCCCTGTCAAGTGGTCACCCTGGTGACCCAGACGGAGTCGGACACCCATCGAAAGCCCTTTCTCGCCGCACTGGCATCCTGGAAAGACAGCGAGGAACCCTGGAAGCGGCGCCAATGGGTACGCCACGTAGGACCGCAACAGCCCGAAGCCCTGAAGCCCCTCGTCCAGAAGTCCGGCGGTGGTTTGGCGGCTTTGGCCCAATCGTCCCTGCTGCAGTCGCCCGACATCGACACCACCCCGTGGCTCGAGCAGGGACTGGCCAGCAAAGATCCCTATTTGATGGCCGGTGTGGTCAGCGCGCTCGCCGAAATGAAGGAAAACCGACCCATGGAGATCGACGCCCTGCTTCCGCTGGCCGAACAAGCCTACCCGGAACCCGATTTCCACTACGCACTGCTTCACGAACTACCTCGGCTCGTGAAACAAAAGGCGCGTCGCACCATGATCCTCAATCAGTTTCAGGCACATCCGGATTACCTGGTCCGACTGGAAGCCCTGAGGCTGACCGAAGACCCGACCGCGGCCCAAAGGCAGGCCGTATTTCAAAGCGGTTGGCAGCACACCGTGCCCCAAGCCGTCCTCGACACGGCCGCCGAACTGCTTCGTGAACCCTCGGCGCGTGAATGGGTTCTCACCACCAGCAAGGGTGAGGTCCGGATTCGCCTCTTCGGAAAAGACGCACCGATCACCTGCGCCAACATGGTCTACCTCAGCGAGCGAGACTATTTCGCAAACATGCCGTTTCACCGGGTGGTGCCGAACTTCGTGGTTCAAGGCGGCGACTCGCGCGGCGACGGTTCGGGTGGACCGGGCCACACCATTCCCTGTGAAGTCAACCGTCACCCCTACGTTCGCGGCACCGTGGGCATGGCCCTGGCCGGCAAGGACACCGGCGGCAGCCAGTTTTTCATTTGCCACTCGGATCAGCCACATCTCAACGGGGGATACACGGTTTTCGGGAAGGTCACCCAGGGCATGGACGTCGTGGATCGGCTCGAGGAAGGGGACCTGATTCTGAAGGCCTCCACCCGCCAAGAGCCTTGAAAAAAGGCCCAAAAGTCATACCTGTTTTTGCTTGACCACGCTCGATGCCGTTGGTATAAATAGCGGTCATTGGCTGCCGGTGTGGTGAAATTGGTAGACGCGCTGGATTCAAAATCCTGTGGGGGCGACCCCGTCTCGGTTCGAGTCCGAGCACCGGCACCACCTCAAAACAGAATGCAAAAAAGCACCGCGAGCGGTGCTTTTTTTGTTTGAGCCGAAAGCAGAAACGACCGTTATCGCGAGCCGGTCTCACGCCGTCCCCCGATCTTTCTCCCCAAGGGGCGAAACCGGATAGAATGGTCTCGGAGGCAGGTCTCCGATTCGACGCATTCGCCCCAACGCGAGCTCCCGAGCGAATCGACACGCGTATCGACCGAATCGCCGCCCCCAACGACGCCCTCCGGGAGGGAGCAGGTATGAGGTTCAACCGCAAAGCACTGGCGCGCATCCTGATGATTGCACCCCCCATCCTGTTCGTGCTCTACATCACGCACAGTATTTCCGTGATTCGCGGCCTCTTGTCGGAATCCTCCAGCTTTCACCTGGATTACGCCAACAACCTGATTCAAGACTACTTGGAAATGAGTCTCGCCTTGGATCTGCGCGAGTTGGAATCGTGCCTCGAGCGAAACCGGGAGGGCTGTAAACGCGCCAAGTGGCTAACGGTGGAACCGGAACCGAACTCGAATCAAACGCCCTTCACCGAGGTGGCCGCAGGCGAGGAACGGCTGGCGGTATACCTGCGCAAAGAGGCACTTTCACGGATCCTGGAAAATTACTTCTCCACCAAGCCCGGCCTCAAGGGCCTGCTCACGTCCCGGTACCACGAACCCGTTTACTGGATCCAAATCTTGGATGCCGACAAACAAGTAGTCTATCGATCCGGTCCGGACCCCGACAAGGAAGCCGACCATCAAGTCTACGCCATGGACCGCACCCTGAAGGGCTACGTACTCGATATCGTCTACAGCTCGTTCGGCCCCAAACAACTCTATTCGGTGGCCCGCACCCGCATCAACTTCGGGCTCATTTTCCTGCTGTTCGTGATGGCCCTGTCCAGTCTCCTGCTGGCCACACGCGCACTACGCCAGAAAATCCTGCTGGCTCGCCAAAAAACGTTCTTTGTCACCACCGTTTCCCACGAGTTCAAAACCCCTTTGGCAATTATGAAACTGGCGGCCGAAACCCTTTCCGCCAAACGCTACAAGACCGAAGAGGACGAACAGCGATTCCACCGCATGATCACCACCGAGATCAACCGTCTCGATCTGCTCGTGCATAAAATCCTGAGTTTCAACAAGATCGAAATGGGACAAATCCAATTTCATCCTCAACGACAGGACCTGAAGGACATATTGAGACCGAGCCTGGAAGCGTTCCAGATGCAGGCCAAATCGGAAGGAATCCAACTGGAGGTGGACCTCACCGAGTCGCCCTGCCCCATCGAGGGCGATCCGGGGTTGATCCGCCACGCCTTCGACAACATCTGCGACAACGCCTTCAAGTACAACGGCGACGGCAAACGGATCGATATCGACTGCAGCCGGGAAGCTCAAAAAATTCTGGTTCGGGTCCGCGATTTCGGGGTCGGCATCAAGCCCGAGGAGTTGCCGCATATCACCAAGAGCTTCTACCGCATCGACGATCCCAAAACGCGCGGCATTCGCGGCTCCGGCCTGGGACTGTCGATCTCGAACCACATCTTCAGTCGATCCGGTGCGAAACTCAGTGTCGCCTCGATCTACGGCGAGGGAACCACCTTCACCATTTGTTTCCCTGTGTGCGAAGCCGACAACCCTGCAATGGACGCGGTATAATCCCAACCATATCTGGCGATTGACGCCTCCCCACCGCGATCCGGCGTGAAGGAAACCATGAACAAGATCCTATTGGTAGAAGATGAAAAGGAACTGCGCTTTTCTTTGGTCCACAACCTGGGATTCGAAGGTTACGAAGTCATCGAAGCCCCAAACGGCCGCCAGGCACTCGATCTGTACGGCGAGCATGCTTTCGACCTGGTCATCTTGGACATCATGATGCCCGAAATCGATGGCCTGACGGTCCTGAAACGGATTCGCGAGTCCAATGAGACGATTCCCATTTTGATGCTGACCGCCAAATCGACGGAAATGGACAAGGTCATCGGTTTCGAATTGGGTGCCGACGATTACCTGACGAAACCGTTCGGTCTGGGCGAGTTCCTGGCCCGCGTCAAGGCCCTGCTGCGACGCCGGCGATTGGCGCCCGAAACCCGATCCCAAACGGTTCGGTTCCTGGACATCGAGATCGATTTCGAGAACTACAGCGTGACCCGCGAGGAAGAGCCGATCCACTTCAGCCAAAAAGAGTTCCAACTACTCAAATACCTGGTTCGTCACCCGCACCAAGCCATCGAGAAAAGTCGCATTCTCGAAGCGGTCTGGGGTTATAAATCAAATGCCACCACGCGCACGATCGACACCCACATCGCCCGGATTCGCCGTAAACTGGACGACCAGGATGACAACCAAATCATTCAGACCGTTCCCACTGTGGGGTATAAATTCGTGGCAAAATTGGAGTCCTGAATCGGCCGTCTGCTGCCGGTTCCTGTTTTATATGTAAAGGAGTGTACTCATGTTGTTGGTCTTATTGTGTTCGATGTTCATTTATTCAGGTTCGGCCAGCCCGGAAATCTACGGCAAGGCCCCCAAAAGCGAAACCCCGATCATTACCATCGAAGCCTTCGCCAAAAACCCGGAAGCCTATATGGACAAAGTGGTTCGGGTGGAAGGCGAAGTCCAGGAAGTTTGTCCCAAGGCGGGTTGCTGGTTGGACATTTCCGACGGCAAGGAGTCGGTACGCATCAAGGTAAAAGACGGGGAAATCGTGTTCAAGCAAAAGATGGTCGGCAAGAAGGTGATCGCCGAAGGCACCGTCTACAAGTTCGATCTGACTCGGGAACAAGCGGTCAATTACTTCGCCCACCTTGCGGAAGAAAAAAACGAGCCCTTCGATCCGGCCACCGTGACGGAAGGAACCACGATCTATCAAATCGGCGGCATCGGCGTTCGGGTCCTCGGCGCCAAAAAACCGTAACCGCATCACCAGAACCATCCAGGCGTTACATGATGCCTTCGTCGATCAGAAGCTCGGTCAATTTTTCCGGACTGGCCTCGGTCACGTAGCGATCGCGCCATTGAACCACCGGCGACTCCACGCAGTTGCCGGTGCACCCGGAAATATCGTGACACAGGGGCAGCCCGGCGGCCTCGAGGTCGCGACACCAGCCGACCAGCTCATCGCTGCCCATGAGGCTGCAACTCGGTCCACGACAGACGATAACGTTCAGTGTCTTTTCGATTTCCGTCACCTGCTCTCCTCACTTCACATGGTACCGGATCGATACGAATTCCGGTTCGTGGGATCGACCCTTCAGGATCGGATTGACCTGGTTGCGTTCAGCTCTTAACCTTATGAAGGTCAGCGGCACCGTGACCTGGTTGCGGATGCGTTTGTTTGAGATTAAAATGCGCGACGCCGGGGTTTCCACCCCTTGGATCGCGTGCTTCATTGCGCGGAGGAGTCATCTATGCCTCAACGAAACCCCAACCAGCAGAAACCCCGCATCTTTACGCTGGAAGAAGCGCGACAACTCGTGCCCTGGCTGATGGAAGCCAGTCGAGAAGCTGAAGCCCGCGTTTTTGAAATTCAACAGAAAGCCAAAGATACACGCGGTGCCCAAACTCGGTCGCAACGCATTATACAATACTGGGCCGAAACCGTAACCAAGCTCGGCGCCGAACCGAAGCAACCGTTTACGGTAGACTTCGACAGTGGTAAAGACTATTTTTGCTGGGAATACCCCGAGGAAGACATCTACTTCCGTCACGACTATCACTTGGGGTACGCCGGACGATATCGAATCGAGGATTCAGAATGAACACCTTCCGTTTTAAATACACGACGCTCTTTTTGACTGTTCTCTTGTTGACGGGCACCGCTTCGACGGTTTTCGCCCAATCCTTCACCATGACCACCAGCGAAAACCGCGATAAAGCCAGCTACTCGTATCTCAACGAGCGCTGGCCGGAGAAGATGATGCTCTTCGGCTTCGAACGTGACCGGAAAGAGATCGACATCGATGCCGTCACGCTGATTCAGGTCTGGTCGGCCTGCTGTGGCGCGGAACCCTACCTGTGGGAACAGTTGGAAGCGATCAACGAAGAGTTCAAGCCCAAAGGCCTGAAGTGGGTATCGATCAACTTCGAAAACGGCACGGCCTACGACGATCAGGTGGAGATCATCCAGGAATACTTCAAAAAGAACAAGAAACCCGAGCATTTTTATTTGGATCCGATGGGCTCCACCATCAGCAAGTTGAAGGTCCACGGTTTCCCCACCTATTTTCTGGTTTCCAAAGAGGGACGACTCGTTTTCACCACCAACGGAAAAGACAACGACGGCATGGCGCTGCTCCAAGCCGAACTCGAGAAAATGCTCAACTGAAGGTGATGGGTCCATGACCTCAGTCCATGGACCCGACTCGACAGGAAACCCGACAGGAAATCATGCATGATTGATTCACACAGCCACATTTACGGCTCCCGCTTCCAGAGCGACCAACAGGACGTCATCGATCGCGCGATCGCGGCGGGCATTCGCCACCTTCTACAGGTTGGCTGCAATCTGGAAGAGTCCCGCACGGTGGTCGAATTGGCCGAACGCGTGCCGGGCATCTACGCATCCGTCGGCGTGCATCCTCACGACGCGTCGACCGTCGACGACGGGGTTTTGGATGCAATCGAGGGGCTGCTCGATCACCCGAAGGTCGTGAGCTGGGGCGAGATCGGTCTCGACTTCTACTACGACAACAGCCCGCGCGACATTCAGTGCCAGGCCTTCGAAGCCCAACTGGTGCGGGCCTGTGCCAACGAGGTTCCGGTCGTGATCCACACCCGTGACGCGGAGCCCGAGACGCTGGAGGTCCTTTCGGCCCGGGTTCCCTCCCGCGGCGGCCACGTTCATTGCTTCACGGGCACCGCACCCATGGCGAAGTCGCTGCTCGACCTGGGTTTCCACATCGGTTTCACCGGCATCATCACGTTCAGGAGTGCCGCCGAGTTGCGCGAGGTGGTGCGCATGGTGCCACTGGAGCGGCTCCTGATCGAGACCGACAGCCCCTATCTGGCACCGGTCCCGCATCGCGGCAAACGCAACGAACCGGCCTACGTGACCCACGTCGCCGAAGCGATCGCCGCCATCAAAGAGATTCCGCTGCAAGACGTCGTCGAGGCGACCAACCAAAATTTTTACCGCGTCTACGAGAAAGCGGGCCTGACCTGGGAGTTGCTGGGGGCCGCCTGACCACTGGTCGGTCCACCCCGCCGGCACGGCCCATACACGAGGGATCATGGTGACTGAAACGTTTCCGTGGGAACAGATCGGCGAGTCCCATCGCCGGCGCTACATGCTGGACTACAGCTTCGAGGAACTGGCGGCGCTGTTTCGAGATTGGGGTTACAAGGACGCCCACGCCAAAACCGTCTTTTCGGGCCTGCACCGTAAATGCTATCGCTCGGCGGACGAGTTTCGTCCGGGGCTTTTGCCGAAAACGCTGATCGCCCGCATGAAGTCACCGGAAGCCCCGCCGTTCGAGGTTTTTCGCAGCATTCAAGCCTTTCCCAGCGGAGACGGATCGGTCAAGTACCTGTACGAACTCCAAGAAGGCGGCCGGATCGAAAGCGTCTACATGCCATTCGAAAACCGCACGACCTTTTGCATCAGCTCACAGATGGGCTGCGCTCTGGGTTGCACCTTCTGCGCAACGGGTGCAATGGGATTCCGTAAACACCTGACGCCAGGAGAGATTCTCGGCCAGGTGCTGCACATGCGCCGCAGCCATCCCGACCCGCCGGGCCAGACCTACCGAACCAACGTGGTCTTCATGGGCATGGGGGAACCCCTTCACAACCTGAACAACGTCATGCACGCCTTCGACAGCCTCACCGATCCCCACGGCCTGGTGCTCTCGCAACGAGACGTGTCGGTTTCCACCTCGGGCCTGGTTCCCAAAATTCAACAACTGGCCGGCTTCGATCGGCGACCCCAGCTCATGGTCAGCATCGCCGCTACGTCGGACGAAGCCCGATCGAACATCATGCCGGTCAACCGGGCCTATCCGCTGGCGAGGCTGCTCGCGACCCTGGAGCGATATCCGCTCCGAAAGAACGAGCGCATCATGTTGAGTTACGTGTTGATCGCGGGCGTCAACGACAGCCGCGACGATGCCGACCGCCTGATCGCCATGGGCCGCCGCTTCCCGAGCATGATCAACCTGATCCCGCTCAACGAGCACGAATCGAGCCCGGACCTGAACGAGCCGGAGGAGGCCCGACTACAATGGTTCTTCAATTACTTGAACGAACACGGGGCCTTTGCCACCATTCGGCGTAGCCGAGGTCGCGATGTGGCAGCCGCCTGTGGCCAGCTGTCGAACCAGCAATTGGCGGTGTGAGTTTTCGATGCGCCTCAAAAAAGTAGTCCGTCCCGAGAAACGGCGGTGAGGTGGGACGGCGGATTCGGCGCCAAAGGGTTCAGGTTTCTTTCAGGCCGACGTTCACTTCAAAAGGACCAAAGTCGGTATTGAAGGGAATGGCGATACAGGGAATCCCCTTACGCGCGATAGCATGGCCTTTTCCCAGAATGATGTTGGGCAGCGAAATGGTGACGTTCTTACCCATGGCGACCAGGGCTCGGCGTGCATCGCCGACGATGATGTTCCCCATCTCCCCAATGGCGTCTTGGACGTTCTGATCCACTTCGGTGCATTCTTCCATCAACAGATTGCTGGCGACTTTGCAGGCCAGTTCCTTCGGCATGGACACGATTATCGAACCTTCCACCTCTCCGGTCAGGGAAACGATGCTGGAAATGTCGTAGGTGGTGATCAGATCCTGTTTCAGCGAAAGGTTATCCCGCGTGGCAGTGATCTGAGCCATCATCTCGAGAGACTTCAGCGTCGATTCGATGAAAGGGTTGATGTATTCGACTTTCATAGGCGCCAACTTCCTTCGACAAGGATTTTACCAGGCCACAAAAGGCCTACACTCAAGTGTCTTCGAGTATCTTGGGATTTCCTAACTTTAACATAACCGGTTGGCGGGGAACCAACAATGATTACAAATTTTTGTAATTCAGACAGCTTGTCGATCCCCGCCCCAATTCACTTTAGAAATGCGAAACACGCCTGAAATCAAACCATTTCGAGCATCAGTCGACCGGGCTCTTCCAGGTAGCGCTTGACTTCCTGGGCGAAGGTGGCGCCCACGTCGCCGTCGACCACGCGGTGGTCGAACGATAGCGAGATGTTCATCATTTTGCGAACGACGATCTGGCCGTCCCGCACCACCGCTCGATCCTGGAGATTGTGGATTCCCAGGATACCGACCTCGGGATGATTGATGATCGGGGTGGCCAACAAGCCGCCCAACCGTCCCAGCGAGGTGATGGTGAAGGTGCCGCCGGTGATGTCGTCCATCGTCGAGCGAAGGTTGCGCGCACGGTCGGTGACTTCGACCATTTCGCCCGCCATCTCGAGAATCGACTTGCGATCGGCCTGCTTGATGACGGGAACGGTCAAACCGTTGGGCGTGGCCGTGGCGATCCCCAGGTTGATGTAGTGCTTGTACACGATTTCGCCGGCTTCCTCGTCGATCGAGCTGTTCATGATCGGGAACTTGCGAATGGCGAGCACGATGGCCTTGGCGATGAAGGGCAGGAAGGTCAGCTTGATGCCCCGCTCGGCGGCCTCGCCCTTGAGCTCGTTGCGAAGCGCGACCAGTTTGTCCATCTCCACCTCGTCCACGTAGGTGAAATGCGGGATATGGCGCTTGGACTTGGCCATTTGCGAAAAGATGGCCTTGCGCAGACCGCGGATCCGCTCGCGCGTTTCGCCCTCGCCGGCGGGAATCGAGACCGGCGCCGGGGCGGCGACCACGGGTGCCGGGGCAGCGGGAGCGGCGGCCGGTGCGGCCGAGGCCTGCGGTTGGGCCGCAGCGGGCGCTGCCACCTGAACCGGGGGAGCCGCGGCAACGCGCTCTACGTCGGCGCGGGTGATGCGGTGATTGGGGCCGGTGCCCCGGACCCGCGTCAAATCGATGCCCTGCTGGGCGGCCATGCGACGAACCGCGGGGGTCGCCAGCGGTGTACCGAACGCACTGATCGACGGATTGTCGCCGGGTTCCACTTCGCTCGCGGCGACGGTCACCGGTGCGGCAGCGGTCGCCGGTACGGCAGCGGTCGTCGATGCGGCGGCGGATTGCGGCGAAGTCGAAATTGCAGCCTCGCCACCTTCGGCCGTCTCCAGCGTCATGATGGTTTGGCCTACCTCGATGATGTCGCCGGTGATTCCTTCCAGCGCCACGACGCGGCCGTCGACCGGCGCGGTGATTTCGACCGTCGCCTTGTCGGTGAGCACGGCCACGACGGGTTGGTCATGGGTCACGAAGTCGCCCACCCGCACGTGCCAGTCGACGATTTCCCCTTCCATGACGCCTTCGCCGATTTCCGGCAGTGGAAATTCGAACAATGCGCCCTGTCCCCCCGTGGGCTTCGGCGTTTGTGCCAATGCGGCGTTTTTGGGTGCGGCCGGTTCGGCCGCCGTATCCTGTTCCCCTTCGGGATGGTAGGTCACCAGGGTGGCGCCCACTTCCACCAAATCGCCCGAGCCACCATTCAACGATGCAATGGTCCCGGAAAATGATGAGGTGATCTCGACCGTCGCCTTGTCCGTCAAAATGGCCACGATCGGCTGGTCGTGGTGGACCGTATCACCGACGGCCACGTGCCAATCGACGATCTCGCCCTCGATGACCCCTTCGCCAATTTCGGGCAACTTGAAATCAACAGCCATGTATTTCTCCTTCTCCTTCAACCCAATCTGAAACACCCAATTCGCCCGATGATCGCGGGTCGCCCGGATGGCGACCTAGACGGCAAAGGGCCCGGTCATGGCAGGTTCCCGGTCGCCGCGCAGGGCCAGGGCCTTCTGCCGCGCCAGGTGGTTGGCCAGGAAATATTCGCCGGCCTTGTAGGAGGATCGAACCAGCGGCCCGGCGGCCACGTAGAGGAAACCCATCGCGCGCGCTTCCTCCGCCAAATCCTCGAAACGCTCGGGTGCCACGTACTCGACCACTTCGAGGTGTTTGCGCGACGGACGCAGGTACTGCCCCATCGTCACGACATCCACCCCGATGCGCCGCATGTCGCGCATCGCTTCCAGGATTTCTTCGCGGGTCTCCCCCAGACCCAACATCAAACTGGACTTGGTGATGCGTTCCGGTTCGCGGTCCTTGACCCAAGCCAGCACGTCCAACGACTGATCGTAGCCGGCGCGCGGATCGCGCACGGAGGGCGTCAGGCGCCGCACGGTTTCGAGATTGTGGGCGAAGACATCCGGCCGCGCATCGGCGACGGTGGCGATGTGCTCTCGATTCCCGCGGTAATCCGAGGTCAATACCTCGATCAGACAATCCGGTTTCGCGTCTTGGATGGCGCGAATGACATCGGCGAATTGGCCCGCCCCGCCGTCGGGCAAATCGTCGCGATCGACGCAGGTGACGACCACGTAGTTGAGGTCCATGGCCACCACGGTGTCCGCCGAGTTCTTGGCCTCCTGCGGATCCAACCAGCCTCGCGGGTTCCCCGACTTGACGTTGCAGAACCGGCAGCCGCGCGTACAGGTATCGCCCAGAATCATGAGCGTGGCGGTGCCTTCGCTCCAGCACTCGCCCATGTTCGGGCAACGCGCTTCCTCACATACGGTGAACAGCTTCTTGTCCCGCAGGCGGCTCTTGATTTCGTGAACCTTGTCGCCGCCGGGCACCTTCATTCGCAGCCATTCCGGCTTTTTCTTGGAAACAATCCGCATACAACCTCCGCGTTCGATTCGCGCCGACGATCAACGTCGCCGTGCGATCAGGTCGGAACCTCCGGCGATTTTCTGTCCCTCGCGAACCACGATCTCGCATTCGGCCGGCAAAAAGATATCCACGCGCGACCCGAACCGGATCAAGCCGAACCGCTCACCGCGAGTCACCTGATCGGCTTCGCGCGACCAACACACGATTCTTCTCGCGATCAGACCGGCGATCTGGATGACTTCCATGACAAAGTCACCATCGCGGATGATCACCTTGTTCTGTTCGTTGAGTGTGGAAGCCTCTTCCTTGTAGGCGGCCAGGAACTTACCGCGCGTGTGCTCGACCTTCTCGACCCGGCCGGCGATGGGGCAGCGGTTGATGTGTACATTGAAGATGTTGAGAAACACCGAAATCATCTGGCGGCCGTCCTCGAGTCGGCGCACGGTAACCACTTTGCCATCGGCAGGCGACACGATGCCGTCGGAATCCTCCGGAATCTGCCGGTAGGGATTTCTGAAGAAGTAGGCCACGTACAGGCCGAGTACCGCGAGCAGGACGGCGGCCACAAACCACTTCAATGCAAAAAAAACAAAAGCCAGGATCAAGGGCGGAAATAAAAAGATCCAGCCTTCCTTGGCGATCAATTCTTGGTGTTTTTTGGCCAAACGAATCCTCGATTTCTTGTTGATGAGCAACTTATCATAGCCCAAAGGTCTAACGATGTCATCATTGTAGCCCCGCCGTCAAGACCGGTGCGAAGTGCCCGCCGGCCAACGCGACCCGCGCCTCTTTTCCGCGCCAGAACCTGCTGGGCCAAAAGACCTTTTGAATCGTATACTCAACACCGAACAATCAAATTCCCAAGCACCGCCGGCGATCCCTCACTTCGAGGTCGCCCTGCGGATCCGCAATTCGGTTTTCGCCAACGGGGTCGCACGGGAGTATCACGGGAGTATCCATGTCACGAACGGCCCGATCTGTCCGCCGATGGCTCTATCCGCTATTGGTCATCGCGTTTCTCGTCCGCATCGATGTTTGGTTTTGGGACGACCCCTCGCTCTTCCTCGGGTTGCCGATCGGCCTGACTTACCACGCCCTCTATACACTGTTGCTGATCGCGCTGCTGGCGGCGTTGGTCCGTTTCGCGTGGCCCTTTCCGGAAGCGGGACACGATTCGCCGGAATCGGATCGAGGTGCCCTGTGATCATCGCGGTATTGTTGGGCTACATCGCGCTCGTCCTGGCGGTGGGCGGCCTGAGTCACCGGGGCTTCAAACGAACCGGCGAGCATTTCTTCGTCGCGGGACGCAGCATCGGCCCTTTCGTCCTGCTGATGTCCCTTTTCGGCACCCACATGACGGCCTTCGCGCTTCTGGGCGCTTCGGGCGAGGCCTATCGCGAAGGTATCGGCGTCTTCGCGTTGATGGCTTCGTCCTCGGCCCTCGTCGTGCCCGCCATTTTCTTTTTCGTCGGAACCCGACTTTGGCAATTGGGCAAACGGCACGGGTATCTCACCCAGATCCAATATTTTCGCGACCGATGGCAGTCCAACGGCCTAGGCCTGCTCATGTTCGCGGTACTCGTCGGACTGCTGGTGCCCTACCTGTTGATCGGAGTCATGGGCGCCGGGCTGACCTTCGAACAGATCACCGACGGCCAGATCCCCTATTGGGCCGGCTGCCTCACCGTATGTGTGGTGGTGTTTCTGTACGTGACCTACGGCGGCATGCGCGGGACGGCTTGGGTCAACACCTTTCAGACGTTGGTCTTCATGTCGCTGGGCGCCCTGACCACGATCGTGATCTTCTCGAAGATGGGCGGCGTGGGCGCCGTCCTGGAACAGGTCTCCGAGAGCCAACCCCAGCTTCTGGTGCGCGGCGACCACATCTCGCCCACCCTTCTGCTGACCTACGCCCTGATCCCCGTTTCGGCAGGCATGTTCCCCCATTTGTTCACCCACTGGCTGACGGCCGAAAAGGTGGAGAACTTCAAGTTCTCGATCGTGTTCTACCCGCTCTGTATCCTGATGGTCTGGATTCCCAGCGTGCTGTTGGGCATCGCCGGCACGGTCGCCTTCCCCGATCTCCAGGGACCGGCCGCGAACGGGGTCCTGATCAAGATGGTGGAACTCTACGCACCGGGGCTGCTGGGCGGCCTCCTGGCCGCAGGTGTCTTCGCGGCCATCATGTCCTCGTTGGATTCGCAAACCCTGGCCCTGGGCAACATGTTCACCCAGGACATCGTGCGCCACTATCGGCTCGGCGGCGACATGGATCCGGCCAAACAGGTCTGGTGGGGCAGGATCTTCGTCTGCCTCATTCTGGCCACGACCTTCGGCCTTTCGTTGGTCATGCCGCGCAGCATCTTCAAACTGGGGATCTGGTCGTTTACCGGATTCGCCGGATTGTTCCCCATCGTCCTGGCCGCGTTGTATTGGAAACGAAGTACCAAATGGGGTGCATTCGCGGCGGTCCTGGCCGTGCTCGTGTCGTGGACATATTTTTTCGCCGGGGGAAGCAAGACCATCGGAACCACCGACATCATGGCGGTCACCGCGGTCATGGCCCTTTCGGCCGTCGCCATGGTCGTCGGATCCCTGGCCAGTCGACCACCGGACAACCTGGACAAGTTCTTTTGAGAAACGGGCGCCTTGGGCATCACGACCCCGAGCCGGATCCCAACCCCGGAAGAAAGCGAGGCTTGTGTGCCATGCGCGCCACCCACTCCGGGTTACGGGCCAGTACGGATTCCTCGTCGCGAATCCGAACCCGAAGTACCAATGCGTTGATCAGGGAGAGGAACGCCGCGGAGAAATAGAGCTTGAAAATCAGCGGAACGCACAACAGCTCCAGGACGACCACCAAATAGTTAGGATGGCGGATGAAGCGATAGGGTCCGTTGTCGACGATCGGATAGGTGTCCCCGAAGACCACGCGAACGTTCCAACTGCGGCCCATGGTGCGAAGAGTCCAGAATCGCAACGCCAGAGCCAGCCCGGTCAACACCAGCGCGATCCAGGAAACGGGCCCGCCGAAACCGGGACGGCGCAGGATCAGCTCCAGGGGCAACAGCGCGAACATGGATAAGTGCAGCAGCACCATGAACGGAAACACCCGTTCAGTGAGCATGTGCCGCTCGTGCACGACGTGGTGCCGCCAATTGCGCTTCGAAATCACCAGCTCACCCAGGCGAAGGAGGGCGATGACGCCCAGAAACCCCAGATAAGCCTTCGCTTCCGGGGTCAACTCAGGCACGTTGTTTCAGTTCCTCGGCCGTTTTCGTCACCCAGGCCTCGATGAGCTGATCGCCGGTGGGCACTTCGACCGTTCGGCGCGACTCCACGGTGACGATCTTGAAGCCGTCCAGCACCACCGCCTCTCCGCTCTCGGGACAGGTGTCGGGAGCGGCCAGGTAGAATTCCCGCATCAACCGCGCGAAGGTCTCCACGGTGTAGTACTGCTGAAGCTCCACCATTCTGAGCGGATCGGGCAGGTCCACATGGGCCAGCTCGGGCATGCGTTTCTGCACCATTTCGCGACCCAGCGGGGTGAGCGACGCGGTTTCGTCGATCAGCATGCCTTCTTCCAGTCGGTCGGCCAGCGATTCGATGGCGTTTTGGTCACTGAACTGGAACCCGAAAAACTCTTCCAAGGCAAAGCTTGTCTCGATCATGTCGAGCGAGTCGAGACCGGCTTCCTTGATGAGCGGAATGTTGTGGGGAATGGATTGATCCTTGTCGGTATTGTCGCGAATGATCGCTTCAACCCGTTCGGCGAGTGCCGCGAGTTCAGGCACGTTCCGCATGGCGAACCTCGAAAACAGATGTGGATTTGGCCCAGCATAGCAGTCCATCCACGCCAATCCAAGCCCTAGCCGCGGATTGTAGCTACCCCATGGCAGCGCATTCTTGCCGCGGAAAACGCCAAAGTACGCAAGAAAACATGTCGCCCGACCGTTCTGCCATGAAGTTGCTTGGGAGGAGTCTTAATCGCAGGCACTTACGGGTCGGCTCACGACGGCTCCGCACCTCGTAGACAACCTATTCGGTCTTTCGAGGGAACAGTTGGGAATTGTCTTGGCGCTGATGCAAAACGGCGACGACGACAATCTCTCCCATTTCGATTTGATAGTACAGAGTCGCCGCCCAGGCCGGGGGCCCGGGTTTCAGGTGGGTAACTAATCGAAGCGAATCGTTTGGGAGTTCCCGCATTTGTGAGAGGGGCGTCGTTGCAGTAAGTTGGCCCGCCGGGCCGACATTTTTCGACGAACTCCCTGCACATCCGCCTTTTTAGGTTTTTATCTTTATCTTCGAGCTTTACAGAGTTTGTTACATAAGAGCGTAGGGAAACTGCTTGATCAATGCACGTCGGTATTTACCCAAACAAACGGGGAAAACTTCCCGATGCTCCCGAATCAACTGGACCGCATCATCAATTCGCTCGCAGAATTGTCGACCTAGCGTTTCTTGCTTTCGTTCGTAATACCGGGCAGCGTCCAAGATATCGATCTCTGCCCTTTTTCGGATTCGGACTCGAACGGTCAAAGTTCGTTCGCGATGCGTTCTTTCACTATCACCCAATCCTGGCCTGGATCAGGAGATGAAGCCCATTCTCGTTCGCGAGCGGCCAGTTCGGAGCCGTGCCATTCTGGAATGGGTAAACGTTCTGGCTCCGCTGCAATCTCATCCCAAAGATCTTGTACGACACGCACCTTTTCGGAAAGGGAAAGTAGATTGAATTCACTGTGAATCGACATAGGAGATCTCCGACCCCGCCTGAAAGAACCTAAAGAATCCTGCTCTGAAACACCATTTTATCAGGTCGACAGGCAATAACCCAGCGGGCTTCTCCATCGGGGATTGGTTCACTATCCGAATTGAGCACTCTACAATGAATGTTCAAGCCGGGTTGCTTTCCAAGAGGTCGGCCACCCAATCGAGATGCCTATGAGCGCCCAAATATTGGCGGGCGGCGAGGCTGAAGGGGGCGCAACTTGCTATCTTTTGGGCGAGTCGATCACGAATGGCTTTCCGCTCGGCCGAGCCTCGTGGAAGTGCCTCGAAGAAACTCACGTAGTTAGCGATTTCGTCGTGGAGTTGCTCCCTTTTGCTGTTGAAGTCCGGGTGGTCGAGGTTGAGGAGAATCTTGCTCTCCTCGACACGTTTTTGCGCAATGGGATCGTTTGCGGAATCAGGATGAATCACCGGGCGGCCGTCGGGCAGGAAGGCGATCAACCGACAGTCGTCCTCGTTGCAGGGATCGAGGATAATCGGGCGTTCGTGCACGATGGATCGGATACCGGTTGCCTTCTTCGATGGATCGAGCAGGGGGAAATGATCACCCTTCCCACCGGAACAGCCGTGTTCCGGGTTGTGCTTGGGGCTATTCGCGAACGGACAGGCGAGGCGATAGTTGTCGGCTTTGAAAGTGAGAAACCAGTAGTCGCATTTCGGGCGAAAGTGATCGATCGTCAAAGAAGCGCCAACCAGCTCGGCTTCGGTATACCAACACTTGTTCCCGAGTTCCGCGGTAAAGAGGTCTTTGAGGGGCGACCATTTGGCCGGCCCGTTTTTTTCGACGTAGTCCTTCCGCTTCTTCGCTGATATCTCAGTGAGGTGCTTGTGTGCCTTTGCCAATCGTATCTTTGCCGCCTTTCCGTCCTGGCAGGCAAAGATGGTGTTGAGTAGGTCGTCGATGGGGACGTGTCTCATCCGCCGCCTCGTCCCGCTTCGTGGCGACTACGCAGGAAAGCGACGTAGTCGGGATCGCGCTCACTAATGCCGGATTGCAGAATCTCGAGATCGGCATTCAGCTCCTTGAGGCGTTGCTTGTCATCCTCGGTCAACGTCTCCTTGAGACTGAGACGCAGGCGTTCGTCCATAAGGGCTTGGGTCTTCTTGTCGAGACTGGAAGGCAGGCCGAAAAATTCGCTACTGCAAAGCAGGTTGGCGACACCTTGCCCGCGCGGGTGTCGGTAAGGATGATCGAAGGTGACGTGGTCGATTCCGTTTCCATGGGCCAGGAAAATCTGCTCCCGCACGAGGCCGGAAATGACCACCGGGTCGTGGGTCGCCATGAGGACGGTGGAATGGCTTTTCTGGAATGCGTTGAAGGCTTCGTCGAGCAGCTCGGGATACTCCCAGGACCATTGGGGATTGAGATGGGTATCCGGTTCATCCAGGAGAATGAGATTGTCCCGTTGGTTGGTGAGCCGGATGGCACCGATCACGGCGATCAGTTGCTTTTCGCCTTCGCTGAGTTGGTCGAAGTCGAAGATTTGCCGGTTTGCTTCTCCGACCAGATCGAAGGTCACGCTTTTGAGCATGCCGCGGGCGGCGAGGTGTTCGAGGGAGAGGTAGAGGTTGTCATGGCCGCGTTCCAACCTGAGAGCCAGTTTCCAGAGACGTTGCTCCGGGTTCATGTTCTCCTCGTAGGTGTAGGTGCGGGTTTCCGTGAACGCGTACCCCGCAATCGCTCCGTCATCGACGATGGGCCGTTTCACCTTGTGGCTTTCCACCAGGTCGGCGGTTTCGGCCAGAGCCGAAATGACCCTTCCCACTTTGCCGGTGGTGCCCCAAAGAATCGGCTCGTCTTTCTCCGGATCGAAGCCTTTGGGCGACTGGAGAACGATTTTGATGTTGCACGCACCGGCAATGTCGAGCCGTTCGAAGAAGTCGACGTGACGATGGGCGATGAGGGCCAGCAGAATGTGGCGGGCTTGTTGGTTGGTGGAGAGCACGAACAGCGGGCGGTAGTTGTCGCGTCCGGGTTCCCGAACGAGGCTACGAAAGCTGGCGGTGTAGCGCTTGAGTAGGCGGGCGACGCGCGCGCAGTCGCCCGAGTAGTAGGCGAAAGTGGTTTCCGGGTAAAAGACTTGCGCTTCGCCGTCCCGCAGGCGACGGGTGAAGTGTTTGAGGGGCACTTCCCGGTCATCGACAATGGAACGCAGGCAACCTTCCGTAGCGGAAAGTACGATGTGCCGCCTCTGAGCTTCATATTCGAGGCGAAAGTCGAAGGGCGGTGTCTTGTTGAGGTAGGTATCGAGCAGAATGTGGAGAATGGCCTCGATCAGATTGGACTTGCCGCTGCCGTTGCCGCCGATGAAGGTGTTGAGGAGAAAGGCCCGCTCGAAGTGGATCTCGCAGTTGCGCAGGTTCTTGAAGCGATCGATCCATAGGCGGAGCAGCTTCATCGGCTAGGCACGCACTTTTGGAGATGGTGCACCGGCGGCGGTGAGTTCGGCGACGAGGGCTTCGAGCAGGTTCTTGGCGGTGGCGCGAGAGGCGGCGAGCTGGGATTCCAACTGGTCCACTAAGGTCATCAGTTCGCCCACCTTGGCCACGATTCGGTGTTGTTCGGCGAGAGGTGGAATGGGAATTAGCATTGTCTCTATTCCTCCAACTCTCAGATGCTTAACGGTTGCTCCTACGGGCTTATCTTGGACACGATTCATCATACATGGAGCTTGAATTGTCAGTAGTATGAATTTCCCATGTATAAAGCCTGGATCTAGTCGAATAAGCATCATCCTTTGTCCCATACAAAGGCGAGCGCCTTCGGGAATGATACAAGCTTCCCCCATTGGCGCTTCGCGTGTAATTAGTATGTCACCAGATTCCGGATAAACTCTCGACGCCCACCGCTTGTAAACTGCCTCGGTTACGAACTTGGGGTCCTTATAATTAAGCTGCCCGTCTCTGATGTTCGTTGTCCTGATCAATGGAATCCCGTCATTTGAATAAGGTGCGGTCTTGTTGTGGCAATCGACTACGAGAATACTTGATTCCATCAAAGTTGCCCACGCCCACCCCTTGGGGAGTTTTTTTAAATTAGGTGGCCGTCTTTGCTTCGCCTGTTTTTTTAACTGAACCTTGGACTCCGAGGGATTGGGGTATCCCTTCTCTAGAAGATTAACTCTGTGATTTTTAAGATCCTTGAGTAGTGTCGCTGCAGGTTCATCTTTTGGGTCTTGGGGAACGACTTTCCCCTGGACGGCGAGGGCGAGGATGGATTTGCGGAGATCGGCGGGATCGATGTCATAGGACTTGTGGAAGAGGAGTTGAAGATTCGCCGGGGTCGGGGCGTCGGAAAAACGGGCCAGGGCGGCGCGAGCAAGCGCGGCATGTCGCGTATCGCGTTCCTGCTGCTGCGCCTCCAGCCGATCACACAAAGCCATCAACTCATCTACCTTCACCACAATCCGCTTCTGCTCGGCGAGAGGTGGGAGAGGGAAAGGCTTGCAAGCAAAGTAGCCGATCGGAACCCGTTTTTGACCTGCCGAACCAGTCATATGAGGAATTCCCTCAAGTAGAAACTGCGGCGATCTCAGATAAATCCAAACATAATAGGGATTAATAACAGGAGCAAATGGGCGTGCTACGTGGAGTTCTGTCGTTCCAGCTCCAATACCATTCTTAAATCCATTGATCACAGCAGACTTGCCGTTCTGAAAACAGGGAGTGATTTTCGCCATAACGATGTCCCCATCTGCAAGATGTGTAAATCCCTTTTTCAGCTCTGACCAAGGTCGGATATCTCCCTTAAGTTTGCCTCCATACGACTGCGGAATAGCTGGCATGGGGAGAAATGAAGCTAGGGTCGAATCGACTGCAGAATTGCGTGGCCTGATTTCTGTAATTTCTTGGAGTGTTGTCAGGGTCCAATTTTTTGGAATATCCAAACGATCAAAATCGGCAATAGGCTGGATCACGCGTAGCTTCCGGAGCTTCTTTTCACCAGCCAATTTCTCCCGGATAGCGGAAGCTGTTGAAACAAGCTCAGCCCCCTCTCCCTCGTTTGGATTTTGTGGCACCAATTTACCTTGGACGGCCAAACCAAGCACCAACTCCCGCATTTTCGCCACGGCACCTGGCGCATCCGCGAACTGGTCAAACTTTTCAAAGAAGGTTTCGAGCTTCATTTGGAAGCTCCGGCGGTGGCGTTGAGCGCGATTTCGAGCTCCTGTTTCAGCATGGCTCGCGTTTCGGCGATCTGTTCAAGCAGCTTTTCGTATTCGGGCAGGAGGTCTTCGACCTTGCCGGGGCCCTTGTCGACCTTGTGCGGATTTTTGAGGTCGAGGTTGTAGTTCCCAGCTTTGATCTCCTCGATGCTGACACGCCAGGCCTGCTCGGTTTCTTTGCGCGAGCTGTAGCGACCATTTTGGTCGGGCTCGCCCCACCATTTCTTCTCGGGCTCGAACTCTTCGATACGGATGGGTTTGCTCTTGTTGTAACTCTTGGCGCCCGCGGGGTAGGGGTGCTCGTAATACCAGATTTCCTTGGTCGGTCGGCCCTTGGTGAAGAAGAGCAGGTTGGTTTTGATGCCGGTGTAGGGATTGAAGACTCCGTTGGGCAGGCGGACGATGGTATGCAGGTCGCACTCGCCGAGAAGCTTTTCCTTGATGCGGGTCTTGACACCTTCACCGAAAAGAGTTCCGTCGGGCAGCACGATGCCGGCGCGGCCGCCAGGCTTGAGCACGCGCATGATGAGGACGAGGAAAAGGTCGGCAGTCTCGCGCGTGCGGAACTCGCTGGGAAAGTTGGCCTCGATGCCGTCTTCCTCCATGCCGCCGAAGGGCGGGTTGGTGACGATGCAGTCCACGTATTCGCGGGGCTTCCAGTCGGTGAGCGGACGCGCGAGGGTGTTGCCGTGACGGACGCTGGAGGGCACGTCGATGCCGTGCAGCATGAGATTGGTCATGCATAGCACGTGCGGTAAGTGTTTCTTTTCGATGCCGGAAAAGCAATCCTGAATGATGGCCATATCCTTGTCGGTTTTGGCCTGGTCGCGCAGATGATCGATGGCACAGGTAAGAAAGCCGCCAGTGCCGCAGGCCGGGTCGAAAATCGTTTCGCCGAGGCGCGGGTCGACCTGCTCGACGATGAACCGGGTGACCGCACGCGGCGTGTAAAACTCACCCGCATTGCCGGCGGACTGGAGATCTTTGAGGATTTTTTCGTAGATGTCGCCGAACATGTGGCGGTCGTCGGAAGCATTGAAGTCGATGCCGTTGATTTTGTTGATGACCTGGCGCATGAGGGTGCCGTTCTTCATGTAATTGTTGGCATCCTCGAAGGCCATGCGAATCAACCCGGAGATCTGATCCTGGCCGGCGGTCATGTTCCGGAGCGTACGCAGCAATTCGTTGTTGACAAAATCGAGCAAGGCTTCGCCGGTGATGCCTTCTTCGTCGGCGGCCCAGTTGCGCCAGCGGTGATGTTCCTCCAGTGGAGATCGGTAGTCGTCGTCGAAGAGTTCGAGCTGAGACTCTCGATCGTCGAAAATTTTGAGGAAAAAGAGCCAGGCCATCTGTTCGATGCGTTGGGCGTCACCGTAGGTTCCGGCGTCCTTACGCATGATGTCCTGGATAGATTTGACGAGATTGGCGATGTTGGGCATGAGTCAGTGCTTCCTAAGCTGCATTAGTGTAAAGGGCATTTTCAAGATCACGGATGGCGGTGCGATATTCCGCTTTTCCGCCAAAGAGGTTGACGATTTCGATGGGGGTGCCGAAGCCGCGGAGGGGATCGACCGTAAGAATCTCCATCGATTGCACGGTCTGAATACCGTTGTCGGCGTATTTGTCGAGCAGAGCCCCAAGCACGGCTCGAGCCTGTTCGCCATACTTGCCGAAGAGGCTTCGTTTCTTGACGTTGTCGGCGCGTTCCCGGCGGGTGAGCGGTGGCTGGTCGTAGGCGATGTGGCAGATGAGGTCGAAGGGATCGTAGTCGCGCCCGACCTGTTGGGCCAACTCCTCGAGAAAGAGTCCCTGTTCGGCCAGCTCCTCGAGAATGACTCTCTTCTTGTCGGCGGCATTCCAGGTTTGAAGGAAGTCGCTCAAGGTGGCGAAAGACTTGTGGACCGCCTTGCGAGAGTAATCCGTGAGCGACTCGGTGATGAGGCGACCCTCCGCATTGAGGTACTGGACACGCTCGGTGGCGATGTGAACTGGGACATCGTCGACATAGTAGCGCATGGGCCTGACGGGTCCTTCCTCACCGGGGCCGTAGGGCGGCGGCTCGGGCTCTCCGAGCACGCTGTCGTCGATCTCTTCCGTCTCGGGCTCGTTGAAATCGTCAGGGGGAACGACCGACTCGTCTTCCTCCGGCTCATAGATCTGGACGGGATCTCCATCGAAATCGGGATCGGCAAAAAGTGCGGTGGCGCGCCTGAAGTCCATGATGGTGAAGAAGAGCTTGCCGTAGTCCTCGTTGATGCGGGTTCCGCGACCGATGATCTGTTTAAACTCGGTCATGCTTTTGATTTCCTTGTCGAGCACGATGAGGTGGCAGGTCTGGGCATCCACGCCGGTGGACATGAGTCGCGAGGTAGTGGCAATGACCGGGTAGGTGGATTCGGGGTCAATAAAGTTATCGAGCTGATCCTTGCCCACCTTGTTATCGCCGGTGATGCGCATGACGTATTTGCTGTTCTCGCCCGCAAGATCGGGATTGGCGTTGACCAGTGCCTGACGCATGCGCTCGGCGTGATCGATGTTCTCACAGAAAACGATGGTCTTGGCATAGCGATTGGTGGCCTCGAGGAATTCGGTAATTCTCGCCGCGACCAACTCGGTGCGCTTTTTGAGGACCAGATTGCGATCCATGTCGCGCAGGTTGTATTCGCGATCTTCAATCTCGAAGCCGTATTTATCGAGCTTCCCGATTTCAGGACGCCAGCCGTCGAGATCCTTGTCGAGACCAATGCGAATCACTTTGTAGGGCGCGAGGAAGCCATCGTTGATGCCCTGACGGAGAGAGTAGGTGTAAATCGGCTCGCCGAAGTAATGGATGTTGGAGACGTCTTTGGTCTCCTTGGGTGTGGCGGTGAGCCCGATCTGGGTAGCGGAGGAGAAATATTCGAGGACTTGGCGCCACGCGGCGTCATCGGCGGCGCTGCCGCGGTGACACTCGTCGACAATGATCAAGTCGAAAAAAGTGGGTGAAAACTGCTTGTAGATGTTGAGGGCGTCCTCGGAGCCCGTTACCGCTTGATAGAGGCTAAGGTAGATTTCGTAGGACTTGTCGACGATACGGTTGGTGATCTTTGTCATCGCCTGGCCGAAGGGTTTGAAGTCGTTGGTCTTGGTCTGATCGGCAAGGATATTTCGGTCGACAAGGAAAAGAATCCGTTTCTTGGTGCCGGACTTCCAAAGGCGCCAAATGATCTGAAAGGCGGTAAAGGTCTTCCCTGTGCCGGTAGCCATGACCAGAAGGAGGCGATCCCTACCGCGCGCGATGGCGTCGACGGTACGGTTGATGGCATTGATCTGATAGTACCGGGGTTTCTTGCCGCTGCCATCGTCGTAATAATCGAAGGTGGCGACGGCCTCCTGCCGCTGGCTGTAACCCTTGGCGGCATTGCAGCGTTGCCAGAGTTCGTCGGGGCTTGGAAATTGGTCCAGGGGAATCTCGCGTTCGACGGGATCCGCGCCCGGCAGGCGATTGTGTTCTAGGAAGGCGTCGCCGTTGGAGCTATAGACGAAGGGGAGATCGAGGATTTCGGCGTATTCGAGGGCTTGCTGCATGCCATCCCCGACGGAATGATGGTTGTCTTTGACCTCGATCACGGCGAGAGGGATGTTCAGTTTGTAGTAGAGAACGTAATCGGCTCTCTTCTTTTTGCCGCGACGGCAGGTCTGACCGCGGACGATGACTCGGCCATCCGTGAAGTAGTGCTCCTCCTTTAGCTGGTTCATGAGATCCCAGGAGCCCTGTTTGTCCTTGTCGAGGGCAGGCGTGATGAACTTGGTGCGAATATCGGCTTCGGTCAGTTGCTTTTTATCGATCATTCGCGAGCCCTCAAATAGATTGGCACCCAGGAGCACATCCGAGAAGGTCGGCAGGCTACAAAATGTCCTACATTTCATCTTAATTCTACTATGGAATCAATGTAGCAGGTCCCTGCAAACCCTCCAAGTTCAAATAATTGCTTCCTCGTGCATGTACCTGGATCGAGCGGTTCTTGCCGGCACAATGCTCAAAAGGTAGGACCAAAAACGATCCAGGCACGGCTTGGCGACAAACGATGACCGTGTATTTGGTGAACGGTTCCTCGGATGGTCGAATGTCACGGCCACAGCGTCAATCCAGCCCCATAAACGGCAAAAAGTAGCTCTTTCATGAATCGACGTGTTCCCGCGTTCGTCCAAACCCACCACCCTGGTGATACAATGATTCGAGGAGGACAACCATGACAGGCGGTCGAAAGCGCCCAGCGGGTGAATCAAGCGATGAGTTACAAAATGTGTATAACGAAGACGGAGTCGATCTCACTTTGATTCGCTGGATGTTGTCACTTTCTCTCGAGGAACGTCTGCAGGTACTCCAGGACCACGTAAATTCCATTCAGATGATGCGCCGTGAACTTACCATCAGCGCATAGAGCCAGCGGTTTGAAATCAACGGGCTACAAACCACAAAGCGTGCCCCAACGACGACCCCGAAGAAGCAAAAAACAGCAGGCGCTCTATCTGGGTGATCTTCGCTAGAACGGCAGTCCCATAAACGACAAAAGCCCCAAAAGGGGCTCGTGGCTGCATGTTGCGATGATCGCGGGATGTGAATGGTCGGGGCGAGAGGATTTGAACCTCCGACTTCCTGCTCCCGAAGCAGGCGCGCTACCAGGCTGCGCTACGCCCCGACTCGGCTCTTTCGAAATCGAATGTCAGTCCGACTTCGAGGAACGGGCGCCAGTTTAAAACAGATCTCCGGCCGCAGACAAGCAAAAAATGAACGGCGCACGCCTTTTTCCCGGGTGCCGCCGGAGCGGGGATCGGCAAACCGCCGGGCCGCGATGCCTCCCTGCGGACGTCGCCTTCATCGACGATTGATCCGCGGCAACATTTGCGTCATAGTTGAACCAATTCTCGAACATAACCCAACGCAACTTTTTCACGGTGGCCTTCGGGTGCCCACACCCGAACACAGGTTCTCGAACAACCTTCACAGGAGCACGCCATGAAATGGTCTTCGCTTTTCCCTATCGCCCTATGCACCCTGCTTTCCACCACCCTCTGGGCCGGTGAGTGGGTGGTCCCCTGGCTTTCCAATCGCGACGGCGAGTGGTCGTCCGCCATCACCATCAACAATCACGGCACCGAACCCGTCACCTATTCACTCCATGCCGTCCGCGCCAATGGCGAAAGCCAGACCATCGACGGGTTGTCAATCGGCGCCCAGGGCCAGGTCATTCTCGACGCCGCCGACACCTTCGACCAATTGGGTTCGGGCGGTGGGTTCGCGCTATTCGTCTCCTCCAGCAGCGATTCGCTCTCGATCGGGGCCAAGGTCGCCTCCCTCAACACGGCAAGCCAGGATTCGCCCGCGCTGGCGGGCGCCATCAACGCCAAAAACGCCTACACCCGACTCGTGTTCCCCAGCATGCCCTACGCGTTCGGCGCCAACAGCGCCGCGGTCCTGGTCAACATGGGCGACGAACCGATCGACGTGGTGCTGCAACTCTTCGGCACCCAGGGGCTCCTGCTCACCTCCGCCCCCATCACCCTGCAACCGCGCACGCCCTCTCCCCAGCTCATGGCGCTGGTGTTCCCCGAACTGGTCGACGACACCTACATCGTGGTAGATACCCAGGCGCCGTTGATCGGTGCGGCATTCAACTTCAACGCCCAAAACGAACCGTCGCTCATGAACGCCGAGCCGGTGCCCACCGCCGACCTGGACGAATTGACCCCCCTTCTGATGGCGATGGATACCGCCGGTACGCTGGCCTCCGGTTACGGTGACTCCACCGAGGTGGTGCTGGGCAAGAACACGCCATCACCGGCCGTCGACAAACGCGAAGACTGTCCCGCCATCACCCGTGAATTCAATCCCACCCAGGAAGAATCGTTTCTCACCGCCACGCTCGACTACGGCACCGGATGCACCTCCATGTTCGGGGTGTTTCACAGCGGTTCCGTCAGCCTGACCCTGTCGCGCGAGGGCTCGCTCACCGCGGGCTGGATGAGCGGGATGCTCGGCTTCGACGAGTTCGTGACCCGCTACCAGGGTGAGAATTTTTCCATCGACGGTCAGGTGCGCGCCGAGGGCAGTACGGCCACCCGGAACTTCACCTTGGCCGGTGACTGGCGTGCCGAAGCCGACAGCGATCGTTACGGCGTCTACGGCCAAGTCGACGCGGAAGTCTTTCTCAGCGCCAACTGGCGCGACAACATGTTCGAGGTGTACGGCTCCTACCAGACCGACATCACCAACAGCGGCTACCAGTACAGCATCTCGGGAGAGGTCCCACAAAACGATCCGCTTCAATTCGACTTCGCCACCTGTATCTGGCCGATCGACGGCACCGTGACATTTACCGTCACTTCGGGATACAGCTACTCGGGCTCGATCGATTTCGGGACCGGTGATTGCCAGACCGCGGTCGTCACGGTCGCGGGCCAGAGCCAGACCCTGGATTTGAGCGGCATTTACTGATTCGTGAAGAGCCGGCCCGCGAGGCCGGCTGCCTCACCACCGCAGCTTCAGCCGATCACCGAGGCCGCGCCGGTCCCATCCAAAGCCTCGTCCGGCTGGACGGTGGGCGCCGGCAGGCTGATCACGAACGTGGCCCCGTGGCCAGGACCGTCGCTGTAGGCGTGAATGGTGCCGCCCATGTCTTCGATCGAACCACGACAAAAATGCAGGCCGAAGCCGTGACCGTACTTCTTGGTGGTGAAGCCGTGCTGGAAAAGGCTCTTCATGTTCTCCTTGTTGATGCCCTCGCCCGAATCCGCCACCTTCAGGACAATCCAGCCATCCTCGACCGCCAATTCGAGGTAGAGGTTCTTCTCGGAGGGCGGTGAGTTCTCCATCGCCTCGATGGCGTTTTTCAACAGATTGATCAACACGTGCAGGAACGAAGCGATCGCCAGACGGATGCGCGGAACCGGCTTGAAACGCCGGTGAATGCGAATGTCGTGTTTGTTCAGCGATTCCATTTGGATCTTGAGCGCATCTTCGACCAGCTTGGAGAGATCCTCCTCGGCCACCCGTTGATTGTTCTTCGCGTGAGTCTGTTGGGTCTCGATGACGTCGCGCATCAGGTGGATCTTGTCGTTGATCTCGCGGACGAGCCGTTGCATCTCGCGAAAATCCTTGTCGATCACGCCGCCCACACGGGTCAGGTACTCCGGCAACTTGGTGCCCTTGGCGTCCTTGGTCAAAAAGTCCAGGAGGTTCTCGCTGTGATCGGTGAGCATCGCAAAGGCGCGCGCCAACTGGGGAAGCCGGCTGCGCGAGACGAATTCCTGAATCGTGTTGCCGGTGACATTGACGCTGTTCAACACGTTGGCGATGTTGTGCAGCACGCCGGTTGCGAACTCGGCGCGACCGACGGCATGGGCCTGCGCGAGTGACGCTTCCTGGGCCTTCTGCAACTCCAGTTCGGCCTCCTTGCGCTGGGTGATGTCGGTATTGGAACCGGACAACCGCAGGATCTGCCCTTTCTCGTTGAAGACCGCGGCTCCGCGAACGAAGAACCAAATGATCTGGCCGTTCTTGTGGAACATGCGGTGTTCGCCTTCGTAGACCGGTGACTGGCCCCGCAACTGGGTGGAAAGACGACGCAACAGGCCCTTGCGATCTTCGGGATGAATCAACTTGAGCCAGTCCTTGAGGTTGTTGGAAATCTCGTGATCGCTGAAGCCCAGCATCGCCTTGAGGTTGGGCGCCACGTACAGCCACCAGGAACCGACCTTCCAGTCCCAGATGCCCACCTTTCCGGCGGCGACCGCCCGAGCGTAGCGCTCTTCGCTCATGCGCAAATTGCGGGCACGCACTTCGACCTTGTATTCGAGCTTGCGGTTGAAGGACTCGATCTCCTCGAACAGGAAGTAGTTGGTGATCACGATCCCGGCTTGATCGGTGATCAATTGCAGCACGCGCTCGTTCTCCTCGGAGAAGGCGCCGATGTCCGGATGGGAGAGGTTCAGAACGCCCAGGGTGTTGCCACGCCCCTTGATCGGCAGGCAGAGCAGCGATTGGATGCGCCGCGATACCTTGGACTCGATGTGCACGAAGATGGAACTCTTGCTGACGTCTTCGATCAACAGGGAGGTGCCGTGTTCGGCAACCCAACCCGCGGCTCCCTCACCAACCTTCATCTTGCGCTGACGCGCGCTGGCGGGCGGAAAGTACTTGGGCTTGCTGTTCTCCTGGCCGCGCGCGGCCACCAGGACCAGGAAACGCTCGTCGGGATCGATGAGCCAGAGCGAACAGTTCTCGGCGGTGGTTTCGTCGATGATCAGGTCGACGATTTCGGTGCAGATCCGCTGCTTGTCGTGGCTCCAACTGATGGAATCGGATATGCGCTTGATGATGGAAAACTCTTTGACTTTGTCCACAAAGGCCGCATTGGAGGTGGCGAGCGCCTCGGCATAGGCATCCCGCTCTTTCATCAACTTTTGAATTTGCTCCTGAAGGGCCTCTTGGTTACTCATAACTCACCCAGATACAAAGGCTTCCAACTCTTCTCTGCGTTTTTCGAGATCGGCCAGAGCGGGTTCCAGCACGCGATCGGTCAACCCGTAGCGATCGCGTGCCAACGGATCCAACTCGACCTCCACATCGTCTCCGCCCGAGCCCAAATGAATTTTGCGACAGCCGTAATCGGCGGCCTGAACCAGAGCGCACAGGGGCCGGTGCTGATTTTCGGCAGCGGGAATGTCGTGATGATGGCGAATCGCGGCGACCACGGGTGCGGGGAACTGCCACTTTCGCGCGAGGTAATAGCCGGCCTCGGTATGGTCCATTTCGAGAATGCGCCGTTCGGCATGCCCGATCCATAGCTGCTCCGCTTGAACCAAACGGGCGACTTCCAAGTATTCTTCGTGGAAATAGTTGTCGAAAACGACCTTCCCCAAGTCGTGCAACAGGCCGGAAAGGAACACGGTATCCGAATCCAAATGAGGCAGAAGCTTCAATTTTTTCGCGAGCGTTTTGGCGAGGGTGGCGACCCCCAACGAATGAAGCCAAAACCGCCTGCGATCGAACCCCTCGGCACTGGGTTTGGTATTGGTGTGGAACACGGACACACCCATGGCGATCGTCTTGACCATGGGAAATCCCAAAATGACCGCCGCGTGGTTGATCGAGGAAATGTTGCGCACCTTGCCGTAAAAGGCCGAATTGACCAAACGCAATATCAACGAACTGATGGATTGATCTTTGGACAACACCTTTCCCAACGTCGTCGCATTCGCGTTCGCGCTGTCGGCGACCTGAATGATGCGGTGAATGATCGTAGGCAAGGTCGGCAGGTTGTTGATCTTCTGAATGAAAATCCGCCGTTCAACTCGTTCCATAGAAAGGGTGTTTCATCCTTGTTGGCTGCTATTTCCCAACCAACATCATAAACCATCCCCCACCCGAAAATGGGAGAAAAAGGAAGACCGGTCCCCCTCGGGAAGTCGCGCCAACCGTGCATGAAACGGTCGCCACGATACATTCGGAACGAAGGAGATCGGGACCCGACCCCGGCGGACGACGTCCGATCAGGCCTATGATGCTTGGCGTATCGTTGCCTGTCCGATCGGCCGATCGAGCCCATGACTTTACCAATGCACCGTAAACGCGGCGCTACGAGGACATTCGGTGTCTCGCGATTGTGGGAACGGTGGCGCTCCAGACTCGCAATCGGGTCACTGGCACGCCCGGCTCGTGCGGAGCGTCAGACGGGCACAAGCCAACAGCCACATCGCTTCATTTCCCCGCGGCAAAAACACCCCAGCCCGGCGGGCTCACCGCAAAAGTGGCAGGTCGCGACCGTTCAGAAAAGACGCGACCCCCAGCTCTTGGAAACGGCGCAAAACCGGGCTTGACAAATCATGACACATCTCTAAAATCCAGTGGGTTTCTTGCATTTTCCCCGGATTGCGCCCTTCGGTCCTCACCCCGACAGATTCATTTTTTCCCCGCATGATCGCATGAACGGAAAAACAAATCGGTTGGCTTTCAATAGGGCTATACTGGAGACATTCTTCCCGGAGGTAATCCACCATGCCCGACCTTCACAAGCGGGACTTCCATGCGGACCCCTTCCAGCAATTTCAGTTGTGGTTCGAAGAGGCTGCGGAAAAAGGCCAACCCATGCCCGAAGCGATGGGTTTGGGTACGGTCGACAGTTCGGGCCAGCCCGAAGTCCGCATGTTGCTCCTAAAGGGAATGAACATGTCCAGTTTCTTTTTCTACACCAACTACGAGAGCCGAAAAGCTCAGGACATCGTCAACAACCCCAATATTTCGATGATGTTCTGGTGGGAAACGGTGCGCCGCCAGGTCCGCGTTTCGGGCAAGGCGGAAAAAGCGAGTCGGGAGATTTCGGAAGAATATTTCAGATCCCGTCCACGCGACAGCCAACTCGGCGCCTGGACTTCTCCCCAAAGCAAGGAAATACCGGGACGCACCTATCTCACGAAAAAATTCAGCGAAATGGAGCGCCGTTTCGAAGGTGAAGACATTCCCTGCCCTCCCTTCTGGGGCGGATACCGCGTCATTCCCAACCGCTTCGAATTCTGGCAGGAAAACCAACACCGGGTTCACGACCGCTTCGAATACCTCCAAACGGATACAGGTTGGCGCATCCGTCGTCTCGGCCCCTGACCTTCAGGGCGAATCGAAGCCGTATCAGGTCTGGGAGCTCAGGCGGCGTGCCTGCCGTATCCGCATGAGGGAGTCGACGGTATAGACGATCAACCCGAGCCAGATGAGGGCGAAGGTGACGAGGTGGTCGCGCGTGAAGGGTTCGCGAAAGACGAGCACCGACAGGAAGAACATGCAGGTCGGCGCGATGTACTGGAAGAAGCCCACGGTCGACAGGTTCAGGCGACGTGCGGCACCGGTGAACCACAGCAAGGGCAGGGTGGTCACCACGCCGGTCAGCACCAACCACAAATCGATGGTCCAGGGTCCGGAAAGGAAGGCAGCCTCACCGCGGTGTCCCAAATAGATCAGGTACCCGAGCGCAAAGGGCGAAATCAACAGGGTCTCCACCAGGAGGCCCACCAAGGCCCCGGCACCGGAGGTCTTGCGGATCAGGCCGTAGAAGCCGAAGGTTCCGGCCAGGGAAAGCGACAGCCAGGATAGCTGGCCCGTGCTGTAGGTCAGCCAGCTCACACCGAGCGCGGCCAACACCACCGCGGCCCATTGACGCCGGTTGAGGCGCTCGCCCAGGAAGACGAGTCCCAGCAACACGTTGACCAACGGATTGATGTAATAGCCGAGGCTGCTCTCGATGACGCGGTCGGCGACGATGGAATAAATGTACAGGAACCAGTTGGCGGCGATGAGAAAGGCACTGAGGAGCAGGGTTCCGGCCACGCGCCGGTCCTTGAGCGTATCCCAAACCAGGCGGAACTGACCGAGGACCACCACGATCCCCACCAACAGCACACAGGACCACAAGACGCGATGAACCAGGATCTCGAAAGCACCCACGGTTCGAAGCAGCTTGAAATAGAGTGGTGAGGCGCCCCAAAACAGAAAGGCTCCGGCGGCATAGGCCGAACCCACCTTCATATCGCGATCGTCGTCTTTCACGTGGCCTCCGCTTTGGAATCTCCCGCCGCTTCCAAGGCGGACACCAGCTCGGGATGCGTCTTTCGGAGCAACGCCGCATAGAGCGCGTCAATTTCACCCACCAGCCGGCGAATGTGGAACGTGGTCTTGATGTCCTCGCGAACCTCTTGGGACAGGCGGGGAATGGGGTTCGATCCACCGAGCAGTCGATGCAGGTGGACACCGAGCTCTTCGGGCGCGATGTCCGCGCTCACGATGGTGCCGTGTCGCTCGTCGGCAAAGTCGCGGATGCCGCCCACGTCGGTCGAGAGAATCGGGATCCCACAGGCCAGCCCCTCGATGAGGGTCACCGGTGTGCCCTCGTTCTTGCTGACCAGCACGTTCAAATCCAGATCGGCGTAGATGGCGGGCGTGTCGCGTTGCCAGCCGGTGAACAACAAAAATTCGCGAATGTTCAATGCCTCGGCCAGGGATTCCAATTCTTCGCGGAGCTCGCCGTCGCCAATCACGACAAACCGGACCCGCTCGGGCTCGGCGTCGGGTTGCAGCTTGCGCCAGTGGGCGATCGCGTGCAACAGGAGCTGATGGTTCTTGATCGGCACCAACCGCGCCACGATGCCGACCAGCCGCGTCTCGGGCGACAAACCCCAGGCACCGCGGAAGCGTCCGGGCTCGCCGCCGGCGATGTGATCCAGCTCGAACCCCAAACGCACCACTCGACACTTACGAGCCGGAACGACCCCATAGCGCGTCACCAAGTCCTCGTATTGCCGCGGCGAAATGGCGATTATCGCATGGGACATCAACGCCAACAGGCGCTCGACCCACACGGCCACCTTGCTGAAAAAGGCGTTGAAGTAACCGTGGAACACATGCCCGTGGAACGTGTGCATGCGCACCGGCACCCGCGTCAGGAAGGCGGCCACCCGCCCCAGGGCCCCCGCTTTGGCGGTATGGGTGTGCACCACGTGGGGACGATACAAGCGCATCAACCGCATCAATTTGAACAGGGCGCGCACATCGTCGAACCAGTGGACGGACCGCCCCATCTCACCCACCATGTGCATGGCCGCACCGCGCTCCAGCGCGAAGGGCTCCATGGTCTTTTCACCGGGATCGAGCCGCCCGCCCACCGTCAAGACGGTGAACTTCCGCTGGGAAAGGCCACTGCTGACGAGCAAGGTGTTCAGGGACGGACCGCCGATGCAGATCCGCGATTGAATGCGCAGCACGCGAATCTTGGCGGATCTAGATCGATTCGGGTGGTTCTTGGGTGGCGTGGAGGGAGAATGTGGCGGCATGAGGTTCCATAAATCACAACGCGAATTCGCGAATCTCGGAGCGGACCCGGCGTGTTTCAAACAAAGCGAACCGGTTCCGCAATCGGCATTTGCCGAAGGTATCGTCGCGCATCACTGTATGAGGCCGCGAGATCGGGGTCAAGCAAAGAATCCGGGGAAGCCACCGCTCGCTTGGCCAAGTGGCCCGGCCCACGACTATAATGAAGATGCCGCGCTAGAGGCTCCAACACGAGGAGTTCACCGTGATACCGACCATTCCGTTCCCCCATTCGTCCTCGCCCGCCCTCCAGCTTTCCCCCATCGCCCCATGGACGCGGGGTTTCCACCTTTTCGAAGCGCCGCAACCCCCGGAATCACCGCCCCTGCCCGTGAAAGTCGTGGAAAAGGCCCCCCAGCAACGACACCAACACGACAGGACCTTCAAGAAGCAGTTGCTGTGCGCCGCATGCAGCCACCACATCACGTTCGAGGAGGCCCGCATCGAGGTCAACGGCGCCCACGACCATACCTTTTTCAACCCGCTGGGCATCGTCTACCAGGTGGGTTGTTTCAGCATGGCCGGGGGCTGTAGTTTGGTGGGTCCGGCCAGTGACGACTTCTCCTGGTTTCCAGGATACCGGTGGCAGATCGCCCACTGCGGCGCCTGCGGCGTCCATTTGGGTTGGTCGTTCGTGGGAGGCGGCTTCTTTTTTGCCCTGATCACCAGCCGCCTTGTCGAGGCATCCACCTCCGAAGAAAAAGGCGCCTGATCTTTTCCCGATTTCAACGGCTATCTCGATCTTTTCCAACGCTTCCGATCCTTCGAACCAGACCTCACGACGTGCCCCTCGGCACACCGGGGCGAATGCCCGATTGCGCCCCGCGGAACCATCTTTCTATAATGGCAGCTTGCCGAGCCGGGACGGGGCGATATGTGCCGGGTTCATCGAGAACGCGTCCAGTCCGGGTGTTTGCCGTCCGGATCCCGCTTTTTTCAGTGAACACCCACCGGGTTCAGGCTTCGAGGAGGTTTATTATGGGTTTTCTCTCGGGTAGTCTCGCATGTACCCGTTTCAATATCGTTTCCATGCCGGAATCGCCAAACTTCGAGTTGGCGGCCTTTCGCCTGATTCAGCCCGGCTCCAACATTACCGAAAGCAGCGGTTTCGTTCCTTTTGAAATCGACGAGCCCTACGATTGGGGCGCGCAACGATTCGCGTTCCGCGTACGCATGGACAAGATCAACATCGACAGCACCCTGGTCAAGGAACGCCTGCGCGAGTTGATCAAGGGCGAGCTGGATCGCGGCGAGCGCCTCGGCCCCAAGAAAAAGAAAAAATTGAAAGAGTTGGCCGAGGAAGAGATTTTGGCGCAATCGGCACCGCGCTCGAAAGTCATCGAAGCGGTGATCGACGGATCGCTCCTCTACGTGGGCAGCACCTCCAAGAGTCACTTGGGCAACGTGCTGGCCCTGCTTCAGAAGGTCGGCGTCGAAGTCGAGTACAAGACGCCCTGGCTGGAGCGCGGCTGGGAAGAAGAGCCCAGCGAGCTGGTCGACCTGAAAGAGCCGGGCCAATCCCTGTTCGGCTGCCGTTTCCTCAAGGAACTGCTCAACGAGGAAGAGTTCTTTGTCGAGCCTGAAAAGGGCAGCATCAAGTTAGCCACCCACACCCACGCCAAGGTCACCCTGACGGGCGAGGTCCTGGGCGAACTGGATCGTTACATCGAAGAGGGTGCCGAGCTGCTGTCCGCCAAGCTGATTTTCGGGGAGCTGCCCTTTTCCTTCGACGCCCTGGCCTATCGACTGAACGGCCTGAAGCTGCAGAACGTCAAGGGCGAACACTGGACCGAAACCCTGGATGAGCGTCTGGACATGCTGAAAGGCGTCTGGGAAACCCTCGACGAGAAGTTCACCGCGCTGATGGCCGACGGCACCCCGGCGGTTCCGCCCCTGACCATTACCACCGCGCCTTCGACGGCTGACGAACAAGCGCAATCGGCAGAAGAGACCGAGATGGCGGAAGATCGAAGTGCGGACGAAGCCGATGCGGCGACCCCCGAGGGCGAAGCCGTTTTAGCCTCGGAATAAAAAAAATGCCGGCGTGAAAAACGCCGGCACCTAAATGGAGGTTAGAGATGGTTGCACCACATGAGAATGCGGCCATCACCTCCTTGAACAGGCCTACGCGGAAGTTTTATTTCATTCGATCGAGATGATTTTCATCACTTCCGCGCGTCATCGCTTTCGCGGCGCCTATCCCAGCAGCGGCCCGATTCCGCGAGCCAGGTAGACGCCGCCGATGGTCAGGACTGTCCAACTGCACGCTTGGCGGAAGCGTGCTTCGTTGAGGAATTCCAGCAGCTTGCGACCGATGATCGTACCCGTCATACCGACCAGGACGACACCCGGAAAGATCCAAATGGGAAGCTCCGCTTCGCTACCCGCACGCCACATGACCGCGCCGAAATAGCCGATTTTCAAGAGATGCCCCAGCATTTGGGTGAAGGATTTGGTGCCGATCACCTGGAAGCGATCCAGTTTGGTATCCAAGAAAAACACATCCAACAGGGGACCCGAAACCCCTGCCGTCATTTGCGCGAAGGTCACGCACAGCCCACATAAAAAGGCGTGGCCCGGCCGGGTGAAATCGAGTTGGGGCATTTTGGGGAGCAAGTTGAGAAAGGGAATGGCACCCAACACGAGAAACAGGGTGCTCTTGTCCAGCACCAACCCCGAGGCGATGACGGTGGCGGCACTGATCGCCATGCCGGCGAAAAACGGCGCCAGGGTAGGCCGGTAGATGTGTTGCCGGAAGAGCCAGGTTCGCGTGCCGTTGGCGCCGGTTTGCGTGACGCCGTGCAAGACCATCGCCGCGGGTACGGGGAGCAACATCGCGAAGACGCCGATCAAGATCATGCCACCCCCCATCCCCAGCACACCGGACAGAATCGACGTCAACAACACCGCAAGCAAAAGTCCAAAGAAAAGCCACATCACGACATACTCCGTCCATTGAAATCCCGATCGGGTGACGACGGGTTCGTTTCCCGGCCCGTTCCGCGTTCCATGGAGCCAACAAAAGTCGTAGCGGAAACTGGCGGACGGGATTCCGAAAACCCGTTCCATTTGTTCTGCACATAAGATCGCCCAACCGTTAAAATGACACAAGCGATTTGGTCGACTAGGACCCATTCCAAAGAGGCATAGATCATCGCCATTGGGGAGGCCGTCCCGTGTTTTCCAATCTCGAGGCATTGTTCGCCCTGGCGGAAACCGGAACCATGAGCAAGGCCGCCGTCCGCCTGCATGTCTCGCAATCCGCGGTCAGCAAGCGGATCGCGACGCTCGAACGCGACCTGGGCCAGAAACTCGTGGAGCCGGAAGGGCGCCGGGTCAAGCTGACACCCTTTGCGGAGCGGCTCCTGGCTCGAGCGGCCCCGATCGTCGGCGACTTGAAGGACATCCTCTACGGCGAGGCGGCCGTCATGCGGGGCAAGCTGGTGCTCGCCGTTTCCGAATCCGTCCTGGCTTCGTGGGGACCGGTGGCATTGCAAAGGGTGTTGGCGCAGCTACCCGAAATTCACCTGGAGGTGCACGCCCATTCGAGCCCGATGGGTATCGAGCGCGTCCGCGCCGGCGAAGCCATGCTGGCGATCGTGGCCGGCACCGACACTACCGACCTGCGCACCTTGAAGCTGATCGAGGAGCCCATGGTCATCATTCCCTCGCGGCTCGCGCCCTTCATCCCGGACGACATCCTGCCGGTACTCACGATCGAGGCCCAATCGGCGACCTGGCGCTGCCTGTCGCAGCGCATCGAGCGCGATTCGCGCGAATGGCCGTTCCAAATCACCGTGCGGGGCACCCTACAGACGTTCACGGGCATTGCCCAAATGGCCCGAGCCGGGTTCGGCCACGGCCTGGTTCCCCTGAGCGTGGCGCGTTCGCTGGGGATCGCCGAGCACCATCTGTTCCCCTTGCCGGCTCCCGGCCTGACACGGCCCGTCAGCCTGATCGGACGCGGTTCGACGATCGCCCGCCCGCTGGTGAAGGCCTTCACCGAAAGCCTGCAACAGGCTGTCGTGGCAATGAACCTGGCGGAAACGATCACCCCGCCGAGCACTCAGGTTCCGCTGGAACCGCTGTAGCGGTGGCGGCCACTCACGCCGAGGCCTGGTCTCCACTCTTGTTCTTGCGCAGCTTCTTCATGATGTTCATCACGCTCTTGGCCGTGAACGGCTTCTGCAAAACCGCCGTCACCCGATCCTTGTCGATCTTTTCCAAATTGAGGCCGGTGATGAAATAGGTCGGCACCGTGTGGCCTTCCTTGCGCAACCAGGCCACGAAATCGAATCCCGACTCGCGCGGCATCATGATGTCGCAAAATATCAGGTCGGGTACCCCACGACCCTGAATCAGGCGACGCGCTTCCTCCGCACTGGTGGCCCGCATGAACTCGGCCCCCATGCTCTTGACGATGATGCTGAGCATGTCCAAAATCTGGTCCTCGTCGTCAATCGCCAGAACGTACATGCCCTTGCAGAGATCCTTGGGTTTGATGGGCTTCCTCTGTTCACCGAAAATGGGAAGCCCTTGCTCCTTCCAGGCACACTCGATTTTCACCTTGAGCTTTTTGTTGCCCTCACGCAGGGCCAGCAGCTTTTCGTAACCCGGTACATTCGGGGGCAAATTGAAGTGGGAATCATGGGCGTCCACGTAAAAAACGGGATCTCCCTGCTCGATCATGAACACCAATTTCATGTGGGGATAATTGGCGTTCCCCAGGCGCAAATTATATCGCTCCCCTTCCTTTTCCAGACGCGACCAGCTTAGCAGGTCCTGCTCGCCTTCCAGTTCGCCGAGGCTATCAGACATTTCCTGTATCGCGGACGGGACACCGTCCGGATAGGCATGCTTGAGAAATACCTGGGTGGCTAGTTGCACCATCTGATTGAGGTTCATTCTTGTGTGACCATTGGGAGGTAAAAAGTAAAAGAGCTGCCTTGATTGAGACCGGAGCTTGAAGCCCCTATTTTACCACCAAGTTCGCTTAAAATCCCCTTACAAAGTGCCAAACCCACGCCAATCCCTCGAGTCATGTATTCAAATTGTCCCGTCTTGTGGTAATTCACATCGGTTACCTGATAGAATTCGTCAAAAATTTTCTCGAGATCCTCTTCTTTGATCCCGATGCCGGTATCCGCGATTTCGAACCATCCCTTGTTGTCTTGAATCCAGGTCTTGACTTCAATTTTACCGTGATCGGGGGTAAAACAAATCGCATTTTTCAATAAATTGCTCAAAACCTGCTCGATAAGGTTGGGATCGGCCTGCACCCAGATCGGTTCGTCGGATCGCTCCATGTGAAAATCTAAATTTCGGATTTTCATAAAAAACGACATGCCTTCCCGAACATTTTTGAAAATTTCATTAATGTCGACAACTTCTAGATTCATCGGGAATTTTTTCAGCGCCAAACGGGTGAGATCGGTAATCTTGGTGATCAGGTCGCTCATCTTGGCCAGACTGGTCTGGGAGATCTGCAACACCCGATGGGTATCGTCGTTCAATTCGCCCAGCATGCCTTCCAGCAGCAGGTCGATGTAGCCCGTGGCAATCGACAGCGGCGTGCGCAGTTCGTGCGAGGTGATCCCCACGATGTTTTCCTTCAGTCGGGTGAGCCGCTGAAGCTCCAGGTTCCAATTCTGACTCTGCTCGTAGGCGTGCAGCAGTTCTTCCTTGCTTTGCCGCAGCTCCTGGTTGGTTTTTTCCAATTCCTCGATTTTAGCCTGAAGCTTATTGACGAGCGTTACGTTGAAGTCACGCAGGATCCGCGTTTTGTTGGCGGGCTCGATACGTTCGTGCTCGCCCTTGAGATAGCGCCGCACCTGATCGGCGAAGGTGCGGGCATTGATGGGCTTTTCGATGTAACCGTCACAACCGGCCACCAGGGCCTGATCGCGATCGCGCTTGGAGGTCTTGGAGGTCAGCGCCACGATGGGCACCTTGGCCAGGCCGGGCAGGGACTTGATCTTGGTGGCAGCCCCGAGTCCGTCGATCTGGGGCAGCTCCAGGTCCATGAGGATCAGATCGGGCTTGAGGTCGATCGCCTGCTTGATGCCCTGAATGCCGTCGAAAGCGGAACTCAGTTTGAAGCCGGCGGGTTCGAGAATCTTCCGAATCAGCCGCTGATTGAACTCGTTGTCTTCGATATACAGTATGTGGGGCGCGCTTTTCATATGGGGCCTTCCCATAAGGAACGAGCGGGCTCGAACCTCAGCGGGGCTCTGGAGTGAGGATCTCTATTTGACGTCGGGAATCATCGATAGACTTGATTTTAATCAAAAAGCGAGGATCGGGACATGGGTAATTCCCCAAACGTTCCGGCCACTCGATTAATTTGATGGTGGACGCCCGCAAAACTTCGTCCAATGCTATCTCTTCCAATTCAAAGGGATCCTCGAAACGGTAGAGGTCGATGTGGTCCACTCCGGGTCCGGCGTGATAGTGGTTGATGACGGTGTAGGTCGGAGAATCCACTTCCCAGGGGTCGGGCATGCCGAGCCCCTCGCAAAAGCCACGAACGAAGCTGGTCTTGCCGGCACCGAGATCGCCGTGCAGCAAGAGGATGTCGCCGGGACGGGTCTGCCGCGCCAACCGGGCGGCGAGCGATTGGGTTTGCTGGACGTCCTCGGTGACGAGGCGCAGGGGGAAGGACATGGTCATCATCACGGGTTCCCAAGAAAAATCGGCGGTCCAAGAGCGACCGGCCTATCAAGACTGCCCTGGATCGGGGGCCCGGTCAAGAACGGGATCCGGGTGCCGACGCGTTCCGTGCCGGCTCTCACCCGGCGACGGCGCCCTCCGGCAGGCGGCACGACGTGCGCCCGAAGGGTGTCCATCACTTTGGGGTCGTGAGTCAAATTTCTTTCCAAACCACCTTCTCGGCTCAGGTCCGGCTAGTACTTCAAATCTTCGATGATGTCTTCGGCGATCATGCTGTAATCGGGATGGTGACGCACCCAGCGATCGGCCGCCAATCCATGGCGCAGGCAAGCCGAAAGGACGGCCTCTTCCATCGCACAACCCTGGGCCAGCATGGCGCCGATCATGCCGCTCAAGACATCACCGCTGCCCGCGGTCGCCAGGGCCACGTTGCCGGTGCCGCAAACGAACAACTCGCCGCCGGGCGAAAGCACCAGGGTGCGGAAACCCTTGAGCAACAGCCACCCACCGGGAAAGGCTTTTGCCAGGGCGCGAATTGCGGCCAGCCGATCGCGCTGCACCTCGCCGGCGGTGGTGCCCAAAAGGACCGCGGCCTCACCGGGATGGGGCGTCATCACCCAGTCCTTGCCCGGAAACAACCGCTCTGCGGCGAGAAGGTGGAGCCCGTCGGCATCCCAGACGATCGAACGATCTCGTAAATCCCATTGGCGCAGGTGCGACCACGCCGCTTCAGCTCGCGAAAGACCGGGACCGATCACCAGCGCGTCGAAGTCGCCCACCTGTTTCCAACGATCCACGTGATCGACCATGACCGAACCCGGTTGGCCGAAGTAGGCCGGTTGATCGGTCAGAACGCGCACTTTGCCCGCACCGAAACGCAGTGCGGCGCGCGCGGCGAGGGACGCGGCCCCGGCCATGCCGGCAAAGCCACCGACGACACCCAAATATCCGTAACGACCCTTGTGTCCTTCCACATCGCGGGTCGGTCGCTGAAAATCGCGGCCTTCCACCAGCCAACTCCCGGTCCGCGCCTCGTCACTGAACGAAATCCCGATATCGTGCACCCGCACGTCGCCGCAGGAGAGGCAGGCCGGGGTGACCACATGGGCGAATTTGAGGCATTGAAACGTCACGGTCAGGCGTGCACGCACGGCCGGACCGTCGACTCGGCCGTGATCGCCACTCAAGCCGGAAGGGATGTCGACGGCGAGCACCCTCAGGCCCGAGACATTGAGCCTTTCGATCAAGTTCGCCAGCCCGCCCGTGATCGGCCTGCTCAGGCCGGTTCCGAACAGGGCGTCCACCACCCAGTCGCAACCGAGCGGAAGCCCGAAGGTCGCCGGATCCTCGATGACGGAAATGTCGACCGCTAGGTCGCGCAGCCTTTGGTGGTTCAGTGCGGCGTCACCTCGGTAGGTTTCTCCGTCCTGGAGCAGGAACACCCGAACCGTTACGCCCTCCCCATGTAACAATCGGGCGATGGCCAACCCATCGCCGCCGTTGTTGCCGGGACCCGCGAGCACGGTCACCAGGGAATCCGGCCTCAGCTCTTCCATCAATTCGCCGACGCAGGCCCGCGCGGCCCGCTCCATCAACTCGATTCCGGGCACACCCAGCCGTTCGATGGTGTATCGATCGGCCGCGGCCATTTCCGAAGCACTGACGATAGCTTTCACGATCCTGTCCTGATCGGTCGAGCCCACGCCCCGGCTCGACCGCTTCCAATGCGGGTGATCCTTAGAAAAGAGGGCGCAACACGTAGTTGCCGCTGACGGTTACATTGTGGTTGAACACGGTTTTCCCATCGGGGATCTCCGACTCCGGTACCAGCGGATCGAGGATGTCGATCTTCGGCTGAAACGATCCGGAAACCTGCTTGCGACGGTGCTTGATCAACAGGTCGAAGCTGATCGGATAGATGAACCGCTGGCGGTACTCGCTGACCTTCTTGAGCGTCCCGTACTCTTCGACCTGGGGATTCTTCTCCTCGGTGTACACGGTGCGGGCCTCACCCCAGACCTCGAGTTGCAGCTCGGCACTGATCTGGATTTCGCCCCGCTTGCGCATTCGGCCGTTGGGCTGGAAGCGCAGCGTGCCCATCTCCATATCGATACGATCGTAGGATTTGTCGTGATCGATCTGAATCGCGGTAGATTTTTTTTCGAGAACTTGAACACGGGTGTCCAACTTGACCCGTGTCTTTTTCACCTGACGCTCGTCCATGTACGCGTAGCGGTGCTCGAAGATGACTTCCTGATCGCCGGTCATGCGGTTGACGAGAATCAGGTCGGTCTCGCCGAGCTCGTTGATCTGAAATCGAAGCTTGATCATGCCGTCGACATTCATTTCACTCTTTTCTTTCGAAAAACCGACGGGAATCTGGTTGGTACCCAAGTCCTGACGGCGCGTGGCCGTGTATTGGCTGAAAAGAGGACCTTTGATGCGAATATCCAATTCGCCCTCCCACAAGGCATCCTCCAGAGCCGGTAGCGCCGAATGATCACCCGATACGGGTTCACCCGCATACGAAGCGCTCGCGATCGAGCAGGCGAACATCCCGGCGACGACCCAATTCAAGGGGAAACGAGGTTTCATGAAAGGCTCCTTGGCAAAACGACGAGGGCTCGCCACTCCCAACGGAAGCCCTCTCGATTTTTATAATAACGCCACCACGAAGGCCCAACGTGAATCCGCCTCATCGAAACGCCCGATGCCACGACCGAACCCATACACGGCGTCGTGGCGGCTGTGTAGACGAAAAAACAATGACTTTCCGGTGGCCAATACTGGGCTCCAGTCTACTCCCAAGCATGCCCGACGCCAAGCCTCGGATGGCGAGAGCCCTCGAGAAAGCCGAAAAAAAGATGTGGCTCACGGTTCCCGTTCGAGCCCGGCCATGAACCCGTCGGCCCCGAATCGGCTCGATTTTTCGGGGTCGGCGAGGCCCGTTGGAAGGCCCAAATCGGCATACGACGCCTTATCCGGGCAAGGCTCACGTTGACAGCCACAAAAGGCGTTTCCTAAGATGATAGCCTTGGCCTTCACCGTCAGCGGTGTACCGTCCCGAGGCCGACCCGATATCGCGGCGCACCTTTGCGCCCGCCAGGCGCGGCCAGACTCGGTGATTTGCACGTTTCCATGGTGAACCCGCATTTGCTTCGTGTTTCGATACCTAATTAAAAATGTCGAACCCATTTTCAGCCCGCCCACGGCGGGTCCCGATCGTTCCCTAGGGAGGAATTACATCCATGGTTCAGTTTCTTTTCCGGCTTTGCACCCGGTCTCAGGCCCGGTACCTTCTGCCGGTCATCGCGCTTTGTTTTGTGAGTTGCTACCGGGAAACCGGCGAAGAAACGCTGCCGGTCACGGCAACCCAAATCACCAGCGACAATGTGGATACACTGCCTACCGGTAAGGAAGCTTCCAGTGCGATCGGCGACTTCCTACTTCAGAATTCCGAGCTCCAGATCGTGGTCAACGGCGCCGTCGGCAGTGCCGAACGCGACCATTACTTCGCCAAGAGCGCCGGTGCCGTCCTCGATTTCACCAGCGCGGCACTCGGTGCCGACCGGACCTTCGTCACGCAAAACAACGACGGCCTGCATCAACTGTCGCAGACGGTCAACCTGAATCGCCATAACCCGGTGGGTTATTCGTCGATTCGGGTCAATCGCGAAGACGAAGCGACGGCCTCGCTGGTCATGACCGGGTCGGTCTACGACATGGACGGCTCCTTGGCCGCGGCCGGCGCACCGGTCGGTGCCAACCATCGGGTCGAGGGCCTGGAAGTCATCACGACCTATCGCATGCAGAACCGCGAGTTGGACGAAAACAACGCACAAACGGGCAGCAACATCGCCTTCATGACGGTGACCACGGTCCTGGCCAACAACAGCCAAGCCACGATGCCGGTATTCACGATCAACGACGCGCTGGCCTACGACGACGAAGCGCTGGCCACCTTCGTTCCCTTTCCGGAGTGGGGCTTCGCCATCCCCACGAGCGAAGAACGCGTCCAATCGTTCGCCTATCCACACTACTTCCAGCTCATTCCGCGCCAATCGAACACGGCGCACTACGGCATCGTCTCACGCCTCGACGGCGTTCTGATGGCCGATCGCGAACTGATTCCGGAACAAAACCTGGCCTACGCCTTCGTGGGCAAGCGCGCCCTGCCAACCCAGACCCTGGCACCGGGCGGCCAATTGACTTACGTGCGTGAAATGCATGCCGACATCTCGAATTCCGCCGTCAGCCCCCGCATCATCTACAACTTCCTGCAGAACCTGCTCAGCGAAGAAACCTCGGCCACCTCGCCCTACAGCACCACACGCCCCCTGATCGTCGGCGGTGTGCGCACCTTGAGCGCACCGGGCGGCACCTTCCAGTTGGAGTACATCAACGAATCGGTTCAGTACTTCAACGGCGCCGCATACGTGAACCTGGAACAGGGTCGCAGCTATCCGATCGTGGGCGACGTCTCGATTCCCCCGGGTTCCTTCGGCTTCGACCTGCCGCTGGGTCAACTGGCCCTTCGGACGAACCTCGACAACAACGAGCCGTTTTATACCGACGTCAGCATCGTTTCGGAAACGGACGACGACGGCAACACGACCGAAACCGAGATTCCCATCATTCTGACCGAGGAAGACACCGACGGCTTCGGCCTCAGCGCCGTCGACCCGACCACCACGCGTCACCAACGCTTCGATCTGGACCTGGCCACCACCGAACAACGGGAATTGTTGGGTCGGGCCAGCATCTACCGCATCTCCGACGAAGGCCCGATGACGCTCAGCGACACGCCCAACCTGACCCAGGGCAACCACCTCGTCTTGCGTACGATCACCGAGGTCAGCACCAACCTGCCCTTCGGCACCTACAACGTCTACATGAGCCGCGGGCCGCTGCACAACGTGAACGTCGTGAGCGACGTGGTCTCGCGAACCGTGGTCGACGACGAGGGTAACGAAACGTTCGAAGTGGAACCCCAGGACGTGGATTTCGAAATGTCGCCGGTCCTGTCGCTCCCCAACTACCTGAGCGCCGATTTCGACGCCCGTAGCGCCTTCGACGCCGAGGGTCTGATCGAAATCACCGACATGGTTCGCTACGGATTCGCCGAGGATCTGGACGTGCTGTTCTTCCCCGACGACAACCGTGTCCTGGATGTGGACATCATTCTCAGGGCCGAAGCGCTGCAATTGGGCTCGTTCGACAAGGAAGACGACGAAGCCGACGTGGACAGCCTCTTCGACGAAGTCGCCGTGTCCCGCACGACCGCGATTCTGGGACGGGACGAGAGTGGCCCCTGGGGCCGGTTCTCGATTTTTTCGCTGCCCACGCGCGAACAGCAGAGCCGGGTGACGCTGCCTTCGTTCGAAGCCGACCCCGCCGGCTTTTTCTCGCGACTGCACAGCGGCATCCCGGGCAGCCTGGTCCAAGCCACCCGCCCGCGCGGCCCGGCCGGCCCCCAAACCGGCTATTTCACGGCCCTGGCCGAACGCGGCGGCATTCCCGCCGGCCAGGCGATTCCGGGTGACAGCTCCGTCTACTCGCAGGGTTCGCCCGCGGGTGGTCAGGCCACCCGCCTCGACTTCGACCTGCTCCAAGTGCTGTCGGGCAATCGTTACGACGAGTACCTGCTGACCCGTCAAGACTGGTTCAACCTCCTGAACGCGGGCGTATTCAAGCCGGCCACCGGCGGTTCCAAGGCCGGCGATCTCCAGGACCTGCCGCAGGGCAGCGTGCGGACCTGGATCCAAGTCACGGAAACCACCCTGCGCGACATCGACCTGACCGAATTCTGGACCAACGCCTCCCAGGGCAACAGCTTCATCTCGAACGGTCCCTTGATCGAGGCCTCGGTCAACGGCGTGTCCTACGGCGGCGAGACCAGTGTCAGCGGCGGAAGCGCCACCCTGAATCTCAAGATTTCGGCGGCACCCTGGGTCCAGGTTCCGGAGGTCCGCATCATCGTCGATGGCCAGGTCCAGGTGATCGACGTGCCGCTGGACCCCAACAACCTGGTTCGCTTCGACGGTGCGGTGACCATCGATCTGCCCACATCGGGCCGCCACTGGGTGGTCGTCGAAGCGGGCGCACCGCTCTCGGATCTCCAGGCGGGACAGGGCGCGAGCGGCACCGGCATCTTCGGGCGCGTCCTGCCCGGACACCTGCCCCTGGCCTTCACGAACCCCATTTTCCTCGACAATTGACGTGCACAAGGGCGAAGGCCCGCACGGGGACGAAGCCTGGGTTCGACGGTCCGCAGCGACCGGCCGAGCGGCCTCGTTTCCCGTGATCTCTCGAGTGTGCCGCTATGCGGCCGCTCGCGGCGATCGCCTTCCAACGGGAAGAGGTTCGCCCCCTCGCCGCCAAAGATCGGCACCCTCGACAACCGGAACCGGCCACCGCGCCGGCCTCAGCATATGCTCCACGATGAGCACAACCAAGCGGATAAGGATGCAGTCATGAAAAAAGTATTGGTACTTGGCGCGGGTATGGTGTCGCGCCCTCTGGTCGATTACCTGCTGGACCACGGCTACGCGTTGACCCTTTGCGATCGCATCGCCGATGCGGCCGAGCAGGTCGTCGCCGGCCGACCCCATGCCGAGGCCTTCGCATTGGATATCGCCGAAACCGACACCATTCGTTCCCTCGTCGCCGATCACGATTTGGTGGTCAGCCTGTTGCCGCCGGCCCTGCACACGGGCGTCGCGCAAATCGCCCTCGAGGCGGGAAAACACTTCCTGACCGCGTCCTATCAATCCGAAGCCATGACGGCCATGGCACCGCAAGTGGCGGAACGAGGCCTGATCTTCCTCAACGAGGTCGGCCTGGACCCCGGCCTCGACCACATGACCACCATGGAATTGATCGACGCCTGCAATGCCGAGGGCTACGCCATCACCAGCTACGAATCCCATTGCGGTGGGCTGCCCAGTCGGAAGGCCGCCAACAACCCCCTGCGTTACAAGTTCAGTTGGAGTCCGGCGGGTGTGCTCGGTGCCCTGACACGCCCTTCGAAATACCGTCGCGGCGGCCGATTGATCGAACTGCCCGGTTCGGAAATGCTGGCCAACGCCGAGGTGCTGCACGTGCCCGGCGTCGGCGTCTACGAGTCCACCCCCAACGCGGACGCCCTGTATTACGGCGCTCGCTACGGCATCGACGAAGTGCCGACCTTGCGGCGCGGCACCCTGCGCTATCCCGGCTGGGCCTCGTTCTGGCGCTTCATGCTCTCCCTGGACCTGGTGAACCGTGAAAACAAGGTGGACTGCGAGGACGAACCGGCCCTGCGCGTCCTGTTCCGAAGCGCGGGCATGGACCCCGAGACCGACATCGCGCAACTGATCGCCGAACGCGCCCCGGAGCAGGCTTCGCGCTTTTTGGAGGCCTTCGACAGTCTCGGCCTCCTGAACGAAGACTACCGCCTCACCGGAGCCTACTCGGCATTCGACGTGCTGCTCGAATGCGCGCTCGAAACCCACCAATACGACGACGACGAGGCCGACCTGGTGGTCCTGCACCACGAATTCCACGTGGAGAAGGACGGTGTTCGCGAACTCTGGACATCCAGCATCATCCAGGAAGGGATTCCCGCCGAGAAGAAAACCGCCATGGGCCTGCTGGTCGGCATTCCCACGGCCATCGCGGCGCGCTTGATCCTCGAGGATCGCATCACCCAAAAGGGTGTGCTGATTCCGGTCGCACGCGAAATTTACGTGCCCATTCTCGAGGAAATGGAACGGCTCGGCTTCAAACATGTGGTAAAGCGAAAACGGTTGAGCTGAACTCGCCGTATACCCCTCGGAACACTGGGGAACGATCGATTCCACACAAAGCGAGGAGCTCATGCCGTTAGCGCCCGAACAGGTTTGCACACGCCGGATCCAAGCCTACGACTACCGCGCCCGCCGCATGCAGGCGCGCATCAACCGCCTGGCGGTCATTCGCCTGGTGGTGTTTCTGGTCCTGGTCGTCAGCGGGTCCCTGTTGGTGGCGGGTGGAGCGCGGTGGTTGGGCATGGTCCTGTTCCCGTTCGCCGCCGGCGCCTTTCTCTTCCTGATGGTCGTGCACGACCGTTGTTATCGCTTTCGCGATCGCTGCCGCTTCCTGAAGGAGGCGGCCGAAAACGATTTGGCTCGGGCCACCTGCCGTCCGAAGGACGTCGTGGTGGAGGAGCCGATCGCGTTCGAAGACAACCATCCCTTCGCTCATGACTTGGATCTTTCGGCTCCCTTTTCCACGCTCAAGCTGTTGGACAACAGCTTTCACCGGCGCACCAAGAACCTGCTGAAGCGCTGGATCGACACCGGCATCGACGATCGGGCCTCCGCGGCCGAGATCACCGCACGGCAACGCGCGGTGGACGAATTGGCCGAGAAAAAACGGTTTCGCCACAAGTTGCTTTTGACGGCCCACCTGGATTCGGATCGCGAATTGAATCCCGAGGAACTGGAGGCTTGGCTGCAGGTACCGGTGCCCTGGACGCTTTCCACGCCGGCATACCTGCTCGGGCGGATTCTGGTGGCGATCACGGTCGGCGTCGTGGGCCTGGCGTTTCTGCTCAACACGCCGGCCATCGTTGCGGCGGTGCCCGGCCTGATCGGATTGCGAGACATGCTCGACGGCATGATCCTGCCGGTGGTCGGTTTCCAGTTGTTGGTCTTCTTCTTTCTGGATTTTTTCCAAAAACCTTTCTATGCCGCCTTCATGAGTCGGGGACGCGCCATCACCGCCACCTGCAACGTGATACAGCAGTTCGAGAAGATTCGCCCCAAGGCCGAACCGCTGATCGATCTGCGCGAGCGGCTGTTGGTGGATGGGCGCCCGGCCGGAACCAACCTGCTCAACCTGCTCGCCATTCACGAGCGCCTGCAGTACCGCGCCAACGGGTTCGCCCACTTTCTGCTCAACGGCCTGTTCCTGTGGGACCAGCATCAGCTCCGCCGGCTCGCCCGCTGGCGCGGGGACTTTGGCGACCGGCTCCCCGAGTGGGCGGAGAGCATCTTCGAAATGGAAGCTCTGGCCGCGCTGGCCAATTTCCGCGCCCTGTTCCCCCAGTACCCGTTTCCCGAAGTCACCGACGAGGATCAAGTTCACATCGAGGCGGTCGATCTGGGCCATCCCACCATTCCACCCGGGAGCCGCATCGGCAACGACTACCGGCTGGTGGGCAACGGCCACATGCACCTGGTGACCGGCTCCAACATGTCGGGCAAAAGTACTTTCCTGCGCACCTGTGGCGTCAATCTGGTGCTTGCGCGCATGGGCGCCCCGGTGTGCGCCACGGCGCTCACCTGCAACGTCCCGAGGATCTGGACGAGCATCCGCATTCAAGACAGCCTTTCCGAGGGCGTTTCCTACTTCTATGCGGAAGTCAAACGCATCAAACTGATCCTGGACCAGGTCGCCCGCGATGACGCCCCCGTGTTCTATCTTCTGGACGAAATCCTGAAGGGCACCAACAGTCGCGAACGTCTGATCGCCTGCAAGGCCATGGTGGCCTTCCTGATCGATCACAAGGCGGCCGGCCTGATCACCACCCACGACCTGGAACTGCTCTCACTGGAGCAGGATTACCAGGGCGAAATCCTCAATTACCACTTCCAGGAAAACATCAGGGACGAGACCATGTTCTTCGACTACACCCTGAAACGCGGCCGCCTGACCTCGACCAACGCGCTTCGGGTCCTGCGTTTCGCGAAGGTTCCCCTGGAGTTCGACGAGTGATGGGCGAGCATACCTTTCGAACGGAATTCCGTTGTCCTTACTGAACACCCCTCACTCGTGACCACTTTTCGCAGGAAAACGAATGGACGCCCAAGCGTCCTGATTCCAGAGAGGTGGCCATTTGGAAACGGAAACGTCGCCAGTTATCGAGATGAGCCGACACGGCCCCGAACCCAAGGCGCAAGCACACGACAAAGCACATGTTCACAAGCAATTAGCATCTTTTTTTACCCGCAGGCCGACGATACATTGCAAGGCGTCGCGTACCGATCCGGGCGGCTCGTGCCAAAAAACCGGTGTTTCTGGGAGAGCACTAGGTTAGGATCTATGCGCATCCATTGAAATGGGGAGAGGAGGCGATTTTGTCCGTCATTCAGAAATGGCGCACGGAAATCGAATTCGCCATTGCGGAGAATTTAATCAACCCCGACGAAGCCGATCATTTGTTGGAGCGGGCTCGTCGTGCGGATCGCTCTCCCCTGGATTTGTTGATGGAGATCGGCGCCTTGAGCGACGAAACCTTGAACCGCCTGAACGACAAGGCCCGCACCATCTCGCGTCTCACACCCTATCACTCCGATCTCCCGCCGAGCCGCAAGGGTTCCAGCCACGAATTCCCGGTCGCCAACTGGGACCGATACCAACCGGAACGATTCCTGGGCGAGGGCGGCATGGGCAAGGTCTTCCTGGCCTACGACCCTCGACTCCAACGCCGGGTGGCCATCAAGTTCGTACACGAGGGCCGTGAAGAAGATGCGCGCCGGCTCATTCGCGAGGCCCGCTCGCAGGCCAGAGTGCAACACGAACGCGTGTGTAAAGTATTCGAAGTAAACGAGATCGATAGCCAGGTCTACATCGCGATGGAGTACATCGACGGCCGGTCCATGACGGATCAGGCGGTCGACCTCACCACGCGGGAACTGGTGGAGGTCGTCCGCGAAGCGGCACTGGGTGTCCACGCGGCCCACGAGGTGGGCCTGATCCACCGCGATTTGAAGCCCTCGAACATCATGCTCGCCAAATCAGAGTCGGGTGCCTGGAAGCCCTACGTGGTGGACTTCGGCCTGGCCTTCGATTGGGGCGAGGACAGCACGCAAATGTGGGCGGCCGGCACGCCGCACTTCATGGCGCCGGAACAGGCGCTGGGCCAGGAAGGTTGCCTGGACCCGCGTACGGACGTCTACAGTTTGGGCGCCACGCTGTATTGGTGCCTGTGCGGCAAACCGCCGATTCAGGGTTCCAACGCGTTGGAAACCCTGGCCCGCATTCCCCAGGACGATCCGGTGGCGCCCCACCTGCACAATCCGCGGGTCTCGAAAGACCTGGAGCTGATCACGCTCAAGTGCCTGCGCAAGAACCGCGCGGCCCGCTACCCCTCCGCCCTGGCCTTGGCCAAGGATCTGGACTGTTACCTACGCGGCGATGCCGTCTCCGTGCGCGCGGCGGATTGGAGCTACCTGGTCGCCAAAAAGATCCGCAAGCATCGCGTGTTCGCGACCATGCTCGTGACCACCCTCCTGCTCATGATCGGCGCCGGGATCTGGAATTGGAACCTCAGCCAACGCGCTGCCTTGCGGGAAGATTTCGTGCGTCGCTTCGCCGAGCAGGCCGAAGAAATCGAGGCCATGGTCCGCTTCACCTACATGCTGCCGCTCCACGATATTCGGGTGGAGCGCGAAGAGATACAAAACCGATTCAGTACCATCAAGCAGACGATGGAAACGGCCGGCCCGCTCGCCTCGGAGGCCGGCAACTACGCACTCGGCCGCAGCCACAGCGCACTCGGCGAATACCATCGGGCCCGCAGCTATTTGGAAATCGCATGGGATCAGGGGTTTCGCGAACCACGAGTGGCCTACTCGCTGGCCCAAACCCTCGGTGCGCTGTATCACGAAGCCTTGACCGAAGTGTCCAAGATCAAGGATCCGGAACTTCGGCTGGCTCGCGAAAAGGAACTGAGAACCCAGTACCGCGACCGCGTACTGGATCTGCTCAAGCTGGTGCCGACGGAAGGAGCCCGGTTCCCGGAGTACCTGGAAGCGATGATCGCGTTCTACGAGCAAGATTGGGAAAACGCACAGGAACTGTTGGTGGCAAGCCGGCGCAAAGCCCCGTGGTTTTTCGAGAGCTACCTCCTCGAGGGTCGAATCCTGCTGGCACGCGCGCGCCAGGCGGAAATCAAGGGCCATCCCGAGCAGACCCGCTCCTTTTTTCAACGAGCCAGGCAGTCCTACCGCGAAGCCCTGAAAATCGCCCCCAGCAACCCGGAAATCTATTTCGCCTTGGCCGACCTGAACGCCATTCAAACCAACTTCGTCAATTACCACGGCGGCGCCACCGACGCCCTGGTGGAAGAGGGAAACCTGGCCATCGACAATGCCCTGATCGCCAACCCCGATTCGTATCCGGCCATGGTTCGTCGGGTGAACCTGGATTCGGTGGCCCTCCAGAACCGCATCAACCGCAGTGAAGACGTCACCGAAGACTTGGCCAAGGCCCTGGCGCTCGCCCGACGCGCCCAGAGTTTCAACCCCAGGGACCCGCGCCTCTTGAAGGTCCTGGGCAAATTACATCTCCAACGGGCCCTGGGTCGCCGCGAAAAAACCCTCGACCCCAGCCGCGACCTCGCCGCCGTCTGGGCCATCTACGGCCGCATTCCGGAAGGCCATCGAGATCACGCCTACTACGTGACACTGGGTCTGGCCCACAAGATCGCGGCCGACCACCTGGCCCAAAACGGTGAAGACAGCTTGTCCCAGCGCGATGCCGCCATTCGATCCTACCGCCAAGCGATCTCCCTGGATCCCCACAACCTCCAGGGCAAGGTCAACCTCGGATTGGAAATGCTGTCGCGGGCGGACCTCGTGACCGACAGCGAATTGGAAACCAATCTGCGCGAAACGGCGACCGTCTTCCGCGAAGTTCTCGCGCAGAATCCCGAACACATGCTGGGACACTACTTCCTGGCGACCTGCCTGGAACGGCTCGGCACCCTCTACGGCGAGTGGGACCTGGACCCGGAAGGGGAATTCATGGAGGCACTGTGCCATTACGAGCGGGCCGAGGAAATCCAACCGCGGGTGCCCAACTTCCCCCAAGGTCAGGCGATCACCTGGCATTTGCTGGCCAAGGATCGCTGGAGCCGGGGGCTGCCTTACGAATCGTTCATCCAAAAGGCCGAGGAAGCCTGCGAACGCGCCATTCAAATCAATCCGGGGTTCGGTCATGCCCACAATTCGATGGCGGTCACCCTGTTTTGGGCGGCCAACGCCCAAATCAAACGCGGCCAGAACCCGGGGCAGAAAATTCAACGAGCGCTGTCCACCTTGGATACCGCCGAGGAAATCCTTCCCAATTTACCGCAAATTCATTTAACCAGGGCCGCGGCCCTGGAAGTCCGGGGCAAGGCACTCGTCGATCGCAACCGCAGTGCCGAGACCACGCTGAGACAAGCTTTGGCTTCGATCGATCGCGCCCTGGAGGAACAACCGGACAACTTTGCCTTCCACGGCGTCAAGGGCTCGATTCTGCTTTGGACGGGCATCGATCGGATTCAGCGTGGAAAGTCGGCGACATCCGTTCTGCTACAGGCCGATCACTCGTTTCAAGTGGCCCTGCAAAGCCATCCGTTCCACCGTCCCTCGCTCATTGGTCGTAGCTGGACATGGCTATACCTGATTTCGGACCTTCGGCGGCGGGCGGAACGCAGCGAGGATCCGGCACACACCATCGCCATCGAAGAAGCCGCCCATGTCATCGATACCCTGGCGGTGGCCATGCCCGATCATCCGGACATCCTGGCCATTCGAGCGCTGTACCACGGAATTCGCCAAGAACGGGATGATGTGAAAAAAGGCGACTGGGCCCAAGAGGGGCGAGAACTCTGGAATCGAGCCCTGGCAAGGAACAACTGGCCACACCACTATTGGAAAAAGCAGCGCGCCCGGTTGAAGATCGACCCATAGATTCCTCACCCCTCGTTCGCAATCAGTTCGTGGGTCCGGGAACCACGACGATCTGGCCGCGGGTGTGGAAGTTACTTTCCGTTGAGGTGGGACCGGGGTCGACGATTTCGAATTCGTAATTACCCGGGGTTGCGCTGCTCATCACGGTCAACGTTTTGGAGGTCGAGTTGGCTTTGATGGTCTCGCTGGTCGGCGAAACGGAAAAGACGCCACCGGGAAGATTCAAAGTAACCTGACGGTTGGTCAAATTATTGAAATTGACTTTGAAGCCGGCTTTCAAACCGTTGATGATTTCCGTGCTGGTTCCTTCGAAAAGCGGCGGGGCGGCGTTGAAATACCACAACAGGTCCACACCGTTGTAGGAAACGCTGGCGTTGACCGTTTCCTGGGTGGCAGCCAAAGATCCCGCGCTTTCGCTATCCATCGTTTGCTTGTTCTCCAACATAGTGTTCCTCCCTTTCGACTAAAAAGCATTGAGCAAAAGTTTTCAATTGAGGCCCATCGACTTCATGCGACGCCGTAGCGCCAGTCGCGATACTTCCAGCTCCCGAGCCATGGTTTCCACCACACCGTGATGGCGCCGGAAACAATCTTCGATCTGATCCGGACTGAGGTCCATCGTGGTTTGGAGCCGATCGCACTTTTTGACCAAGTCGTAGATGGAGGCCCGCGAAATGCCCAGGATGCGTGCCGCTTCCTTGGGCTCCCATTCGGCACGCCGCATGGCATCGATCAATTCATCTTCACCGACTTCGCTGGGCCGCCGGCGTTCCACTCGGCTTGGCGGTTCATTGCTGGGTGCCACGGAGTCCGTGGACACCGGGGTGGATTGGGCCGCCTGCACCATGCCCAGAATTCGGTCTACCTGGGGCGTCATGCGCAAGCGGGTCTGTCCTCGGTTGCCGATGATGAGTTGGCGAACCAGGTTGCGGAGTTGGCGGACATTGCCGGGCCACGAGAAGCGCACCAGCGCGGCGGCGATCTCGACCGGCAACCAGGGTAGAGCGAGAGGATCGGAAAACTCCGGCAGGGGTCCCCAACCGAACTCATCGAAATTCCTGCGGGCGAAGTGGACGAAGAGACGACCGATATCCTCGCGACGGCCGCGCAGAGGGGGAATCACGATTTCGTATCCGGCCAGGCGGTGCAGCAAGGGTTCCTTGAAGCGGTCTTCCTTGATGCGCGCTTCCAGCTCGGCATCCGTGGCGGCAAGTACCCGGACGTCCAGGCGCGTCGGCGTATGGCTGCCGACCGGTACGATTTCCTTGGTTTCCAGAACGCGAAGCAGCATACCCTGGACTTCGGCAGGCGCCTCGCCCACCTCGTCCAGAAAGAGCACGCCCTGGTGGGCGGCCCGAAAATAACCGGGTCGGTCCGCGGTGGCCCCCGTGAAGCTGCCCCGTTTCGCGCCAAACAGCTCGGCGGCGGCCAGCGATTCGGGCAGGGCGCCGAGGTTGACCGAGATGAAGGGTCGGTTGCGACGTGCACCGTAGCGGTGCAGGGCTTGGGCCACCAATTCTTTACCCACGCCGGTTTCTCCTCGAATCAAGACCGGGACATCCAGATCGGCGACTTGGCGGATCTCTTCGCGGATGCGCACCATGGCGTCGGCGTAGCCGACGAGCCCCAGATCACCGCGATCGCGCTCCAGCAGCGGACTTTCACACTCGTGCAAAAGCATGACGACATGGTCGGCCAAGATGAGAACCACGCCCTCTTTCAGGCGGCGCGCCTCGATCTCCAGGGTTTGCTCCAGTGGGATTCCATCGATCCGAACGCGGGTCGTGCAATCGCCCCGTTCAAACCGCAAATTCTCGTTACAGCTCCAAATCAGGCGAAGGGGTTTTCGACTGATACAGGGCAGGCCCAGGGGACGACCCAAATTTTGATGCGGCGTGCAAAAGTCGGGTTCCATGCGCGAAAGTCGCAAAACGCAGGAATCACCCGGCACGGTCACGAGAGCCCGCTCTCCCACCCGCGAAAGACGCGGATGAAGAACGAGGGTAAGCATCAAGGTCGTGCGAGACAGGGTGCTCGGTCCCGAACTCACGTCCCAACGCGAATGCGTTGACTGATCGGCGATTTTGTCCTTGCCGGATGCCATGCCTACACTCTTCCAAAACCGAGGGTGAGGCATTATATCACCTTTGAGTTCAGTGATTTTACTTACAAGTAAAGCTTTGAAGAACCCTAACCGCGACGGAAGGAACACCCCTTCACTACCCCTCTTTCCCTTATCTCTTGGAAAAGGTGCGATTCCGTCGCGGTCAGGAAGTCGGCGACGTTCACTTGAAGTTTCCCTCGCCGGTTACCTGAGCCTATTCCACGGCTTGTGCCACTTTTGAGCTGGATCACAAAATAAATTCAACTCGAATATTTACAGCAATTTAAAAGACCGCCTCGAATGCGGCGGACAAAATGACGCGGGCCGAACCCCGTTTCGACACGTCGATTTCGACGTCGACACCATTCTCGACACGTCATTCTCGACACGCAGGCCCGAGCCCGAGGTTTCCGACCAAAAAGAACTCTTTTTGATAGGGTAGGCGGCAAGCGATTCCGAAATGTGTCAATTTCGAAGCCGGGGTTCGGCCAGTGCGGGCGTCGGTTCAACCCGGGCTCTGACCGCACCTTCCCCAGCCGATCGCGATGGTGAAAAAGCCACCCCGAGAAGCACCGAACTCAACTCGACTCGGACCCCGCTTCCCCGCGGATCATGGCACTGTAGGCCAGGCTGCCCAATTCATCGCCGCGGGGGACCAGGCCTCGCTTCACCTCGCGCACGAAACGCCGCGTCTGTTCCAGCCAGGGCCGCAGACGCGGTGGCAGGGTCTCCAGGTATCCCTGCGCCAGGAGATATTCCTTGCCGTAACCCACCGACCAGGGGCGCCATCGGGACCAGACGGACTCGCAACCGCCGTGCAGCGTTTCGCGCAACAGCCCCTGCCGGTAACGCCCCAAATGCAGGAGGGTGGGATTGTAATAGAGCGCGGTACCGACCTCGAGGCGGAAGCGAATCTCCCCATCCAGCGGCCCGCTGGGCGCTTCGCGAAGACAAGCCAATTCATCGGCGGTCAACAGGCGGCGATGGGTACCCGGCACGAAACAAAAGCAATCGTCGTCGGGATACAGTGGGCAATTCCACTGCACCAGTTGCTGCCGCCGCGCCAACAAGGCCATTTCTCCCCGAGCATCCGCATATCGGTCCATGCCGTCGCGATGCCAGACCATGTCCACATCTCTTCGAAAATCGCCCAGCAGGCCGTGCAGGTAATTCCAGCGAACCACATCGCCGAACAGGGTCGACACCACGATCTGAACGGGATCGTCGGCAAGGTAGTCGGCGAAGGGCCCCGCCTCGAGCGCCACGATGTAACGCCCACCGCCCTTACCCGGATGGTCTGCACGCGCCGCCTCGGCCGCCGACCGCGATGCCTCGCGCAAACGCGGCAGCAGGCTCGGCGTCAGCCCGGGCGCCAAAACAAAGCCCAACTCCCGAAACCGGAGGCGAAAGAGCCCGGGCCATCGCCCGATTTGCGCAAGCGTCCAGATTTCGTTTGGGCCTGGCGGCGATTGCATCATGGTCCCACTCCTGCGGGTCCTCGCGGTCCGTTCCGGAGGATCGGTGTCATTCGGGTGACAGGTCGATGTCATCTTTCACTTCAAATCATGGCACAAAGTGATTTTCGACCAAAAAGGCTGTAATTCCAGGAACTCAACCAATCTACGCGGTTACCGATGAGATCAAGAACGTGTTATTTTTCCTAGACCTTTTCCAACACCCAAGAACCTGATCTAACGGGTCTGATATGACCGATTTGCGTCTGGAGGACCGTTCTCGGGCGCCCATTCGGTCGCGGGTTCCCACCGTCTTGCGCGAGTGCCAGGTAGGGAAACCCACCCGGTTATTATAAGGAAGTGAAGCATGAAATCAGGGATGTCCCGCTGGGGCCTCGCGGTTCTCCTGTTACTGGGAGCCGCCCCGCACCTCACAGCCCAATCCCAAGCCACGACAGGCATTATCGACGGGCGCACGGTCGACGCCGAAGGCAACGGCATTCCCGACGTCACCGTCGACATGGTCAACGTGGACACCAACTACACTAAAACTGTCACCACGGATTCAAGCGGACGCTTTCGCGGCCTGTTGATGCCGCTCGGACCCTATCGCGTCCTCGCCAGCAAAGAAGGTTTTTATTTCGCCCAACAAGAGGGACTGCAGGTCACGGTAGGTAAAACGGTGACGGTCACTCTGGAGCTCAAGCCCATCAGGGAACAAGAAGCATTGGACTTGTACGCCAAGCTGAACGAAACCCAAGACGAAGCCGAGAGAAACGAAATCATGGAATCGATCACGGTCACCGCATCGGATTACGAGGCCGTCGTCGAAACGGCGCGGGTGGAGAGTTCCACCGCCATCAGCGAAGAAGCCGTGCAGGGCCTGCCCAACAACGGCCGCAACTTTTTGGATTTTTCGCTCATGACGCCAGGCGCCACCATCGTCCAAGGCCCGGACGGTGAGGAAATCTCCATCAACGGCCAAAAGGGTATCAACAACAACATCTCGGTGGACGGCGCCGACTTCAACAACCCCTTTTTCGGCGAGCAGCGCGGCGGCCAACGACCGGCCTTCACCTTCAACCTGGACGCGGTTCAGGAAATTGTGGTGGTCAGCGACGGCGCACCGGCCGAGTTCGGGCGCTCCTCCTCCGGCTTCATCAACGTCATCACCAAATCGGGGACCAATGACTTCAAGGGTAGCGTCCACACTTTTTTCAAAGATGACAGCCTGAACGCGGAAGCGGAGAACCCGGACGGTTCCAAGCAGGAGAAATTCCCCTTCGAGCAACGGCAGATCGGTTTCACCGCCGGTGGCCCCTTCATCAAGGACAAGCTGTTCTATTTCGTGTCCTTCGACTTTCAGGACGGCGAATCCACCAAGCAGCAGAAATCCGATCGCATCGAGCAGGGAGTGGTCGACTATTTCGCTTCGATCGGGATCCCCGACGAAAACGGGCCCATCGTGCGTACCGACGAAGCCCAGGCCTTCCTCTTCAAACTGGATTGGAACATCAACGAGTCACACCTCTTGACCCTGCGCCTGTCCAACACCACGTCGCAACAGGAAAACGGCACCTTCGACGTGGATTCCTGGGGACGCAGCGCCAATGCCGTGGAAGACGCCGACACGCGGGGTATCAGCGGCCAGCTCAACTCGGTCATCAGCGGGAACCTGATCAACGAGTTCCGGTTCCAGTATTCTCGCGAAGATCGGCCCCGCCCGTACAACGGCCCGAACATCGCCGGCACCGACCGACCCTTGCCGGATACGGCCTTCGATTTCGGCTCCGGCTACCGCTTCGGGATGCCGTTTTTCATTCCGGTCGAGTACCACGACACCCGTGTCCAGTTGAACAACAACCTCTCGATCGTCACCGGAAACCACTTGATCAAGATCGGCGCCGAGTTGAACCTGACCCGTGCCGACCAGACGTTCCTGGGATTCGCCAACGGCCGCTGGATCTTCAGCTCCACCGAAGGGTTCCTGAACTACGCCGCCAACTCGAACTACGTGGAGTGTTCCGACGGCAGCAGCTCCTTCGACGGCACCTGTCCACAGGGAGCCTCGATTACGGGCCCCGTCCTGTTCTACCTCCAGCAGGCCGGTGTCGGCGACATTTCGGTTCGCGAAGCCGGTACCCAGAACATCGAAGTGTTCGAGCCCGCCATCTTCATTCAGGACAAATGGGACGTGCTGCCAAATTTGTCCATTCAGTACGGTTTGCGCTGGGAGGCACAATACCAGCCGGATCCCATCACCCCGGTCGACGAGGTGTTCTACGCGGACTTCATCGGCCGGACCGTCAACGGCATGGAGTTCCCTTCGGACGGAACCATTCCTTCGGACGACCAGATGTGGCAACCGCGCCTGGGCATCACTTGGGATCCCAGCGGACTGGGTAAGGAAGTGCTGCGTTTCAGCGCCGGCATCTACTACGCCCGCATTCCGGGTTTGGCGGTGGCCGGCACGCGCTCCACCAACGGCAGCCGCGGCCAGGCCGTGTTTCGCAGCAGCGACTTCATCGCCCCGCCGGCCTATCCGAACCTGATTCCGGCCGAAGAGATCGGCGACCCGGTTCGACCCGATGTCACGGTGTTCGACAAGAACTTCCGCAATCCCCGTTCGACTCAATTCACGCTCTCCTACGAGCGGGAAATTTTCACCGACACCTCGGCCTACGTCAAATGGACGCTGATCGAGGGGGACAACCAGACGCGGTTCCTCAACCTCAACGACGCCCTGCTGGGTTCGCCGTGGTCGACCGGCCTGGGCGAAGACGGCGAAAACGGGATCGGCAACCTGACGGTGGTGGAATCCGGCGGCGAAGCCCGTTACCAGAGCTGGACGGTGGGCTTCAACAAACTCATGACCGACAACCTCCTCATTCAAGGGAACTACACCTACGCCAAGGACAAATCCCACGACGACAACGAACGCGATCCCTTCACCTTCCGCTACGCCAGGATCACCGACCTGGACGCCGAATGGAGTTACTCGGACCGCGACCAACGCCACCGCGTCGCCACCTGGCTGCTTTGGCAGGCGCCCTACCGGTTCGACGTGAACCTGCGCTTCAACTACCGCTCGGCCCAGCCCAAATCGATCACCGCGGATGGTGAAGACGTGGGCGAGCCCAGCGACCGCATCAACGACGACGGCAGCATCACGGCCCGCAACCTGGGTCGCAAAGACAACCAGTTTCGTTCACTGGATTTGCGGGTTTCCAAGAAGTTCGATCTGGCCGAACGCTTCGAGTTCGAGGCGGTGTTCGAGGTGTTCAACCTGCTCAACAGCAAGAACCTGCTGACCCCGGAAACCACCAGCCTGATTTTCAACTTCGACGGCACCGTGCAGAGCGGCGCCGGCAATCCCCGTCAAATCCAGCTCGGCATGAAGGGTCGTTGGTAAGGGCCCACCGGCCACCGAAAGGGCCTGCCTCGGGCGGGCCCCAACCCATACTCGCGGGGGTCCGTGAAGTGCGACGAGGTTCGCGACGATTTCGGCGCGAGGGGTCGTTCCCCGCGGAAAAGGGCCCGCTTCCCGCCCGTCGGCGCTTGTGGTATAAATCGCTAAACCTCGACAGCGCCTGGTTGACGTTGCCCCGTCGCGTGCCCCGATTCCTCGGGAATGGGACCTCTTTTTCTCACATGAATCATCCAGGCCAGGCGTTACCTCCGCATATGACCTTTTCAGTAATTGCTTTTTGTATGAAGGAAGGGAAATGACTTTACAGTCCGGGCAACCCACCAACGCCAGCAACAGCATCACCATTCGCCTCAAGCTTGGGCACGAAACACAGATCCTGGCCAAGATCACCACCACGGTCAGTGACTTGGGCGGAAACATCGGCGCCATCGACATCGCCAAAGCGGGCAAAGATTACCTCTTGCGTGATTTCACCATCGATACCTCCGGCGAGAAACACATCGAGCAGATACTCGACGGGATCGCCGGCATCGACGGGGTCGAAATCATCAACTATTCCGACCGTACCTTCCTCCTTCACCTGGGCGGCAAGATCGAGGTCACCAGCAAGACTCCGCTCAAAACCCGCGACCAGCTCTCGATGGCCTACACCCCGGGCGTGGCGCGCATCTGCGAAGCCATCACGAAGCGACCCAGCGACGCCTTCAAGCTGACCATCAAGCGCAACACCGTGGCCATCATCAGCGACGGCACCGCGGTGCTCGGCCTGGGCGACATCGGACCCGAGGGGGCCATGCCGGTCATGGAAGGCAAGGCCATGCTGTTCAAGGAGTTCGCCGGTGTCGACGCCTTTCCGATCTGCCTGTCCACCAAGGATACCGACGAAATCGTCCAAACGGTGAAGCACATCTCGCCCGGTTTCGGCGGTGTGAACCTGGAAGACATTTCGGCTCCACGCTGCTTCGAAATCGAGCGCCGTCTCCAGGAAGAGCTGGACATTCCCATTTTTCACGACGATCAACACGGCACCGCGGTCGTGCTGACGGCGGCCTTCATCAACGCCATGAAGCTGATCGACAAAAAATACGACGACCTGAAAGTGGTGTTCGCGGGCGTCGGCGCGGCGGGCGATGCCTGCACCAAAATGCTGCTGAACCTCGGTGTCAAGAACATCATCGGCTGCGACCGCAAGGGCGCCCTGACCCGCGACCGGGACGACCTGAACTCGGCCAAGCGGGCCTACGCCGAAATCACGAACCCCAACCAGGAGGCCGGTACCCTGAAAGAGGTCGTGCGCGGTGCGGACGTCTTCGTGGGCCTCTCGGCGCCCAACCTGTTGGACGAGGCCGATGTGGCCGCCATGGCCCACGATTCGATCGTTTTCGCGATGTCGAATCCCATTCCCGAGGTCATGCCCGAGATCGCCCTGAAACACGCCAAGGTCGTGGCCACGGGCCGCAGCGATTACCCCAACCAGATCAACAACGTTTTGTGTTTCCCGGGCATTTTCCGCGGCGCACTGGACTGCCAGGCGTCCTGTATCAACGAAGAAATGAAGCTGGCGGCGGCGATGGCGATCGCCGAGTCGATCGACGACGAGGTCCTGACCCCGGACTACATCGTGCCCAGCGTGTTCAACACCGAGGTCGTGCCGCAGGTCGCCGAGGCGGTGGTTGAGGCAGCCATCAAGACCGGCGTGGCGCGCCGCACCAAGTCGCCTCACGAGGACTAGTCTTTTCGGCGGAGTCAGGGAGTGCCCGCCGGGCGCTCCCCGTCCCGAATCGTGCCCTGTCTCGGAACGCACCGAACCCTTCTCGAGCGCCCGGCAAAGGGGCACATCGACTCGCTTTGGGGGAAGATACGCTTAGAAGCGCGCCGATCCGAAAACCGGAGCCCCGGCCGGGCGGCTCTTCGGAACCGAGCCCCAGGCTTCGCTCGCACCTCCGCCGACATCCGAGTTAAGATGACGGAACGTGCGGTTCCGGCACGAGCGCCGGATCCCGCCCTACCGTCCGGCGACACACGCCAAAGATTCAACTGAGGGGAAAACCATGGGCAACGATTTGGATGCCTGGCGCAAGCTCGCCGAGAAAGAGTTACGCGGTCGTCCGCTGTCCGCGCTGAATTGGGAGACCGACGAGGGCATCGACGTCAAACCGCTCTATACCGCGGCCGATTTGGAAAAGGTCACCTACCGGGACACGGTGCCGGGACTGTTCCCGTTCATCCGCGGACCACGGGCCACCATGTACGCGGGTCGGCCCTGGACCATCCGCCAATACGCGGGTTTTTCGACCGCGGAGGAGTCCAACGCCTTTTACAAACGAAACCTGGCCGCCGGCCAGAAGGGTCTTTCGGTAGCCTTCGACCTGGCCACCCACCGCGGCTACGACTCCGATCACCCCCGCGTGGTGGGCGACGTAGGCAAGGCCGGCGTCGCCATCGACAGCGTGGCCGACATGAAGATCCTGTTCAACGGTATTCCGCTGGACAAAATGTCGGTTTCCATGACCATGAACGGTGCGGTCCTCCCGATTCTGGCGGGGTACATCGTCGCCGCGGAAGAGCAGGGCGTGGCGCGAGACCAACTTTCGGGCACCATCCAAAACGACATCCTCAAAGAGTTCATGGTGCGCAACACCTACATCTTCCCGCCCGAGCCCTCGATGCGCATCGTCTCCGACATCATCGCCTATACCTCCGAGCACATGCCGCGCTTCAATTCCATTTCCATCAGCGGCTATCACATCCAAGAGGCAGGTGCCCACGCCGCCCTGGAGCTCGCGCTGACCCTGGCGGACGGCCTGGAATACGTGCGGGCCGCCCTCGCCACCGGGCTCGACATCGACGCCTTCGCCCCGCGCCTCTCGTTTTTCTTCGGAATCGGCATGAACTTCTACATGGAGATCGCCAAGCTACGTGCCGCCCGCGGGCTCTGGGCCAACATGATCAAACAATTCGAGCCCAAGAACCCGCGCTCCATGATGCTGCGCACCCATTGCCAGACCTCGGGCTGGAGCCTGACCGAACAGGACCCCTACAACAACGTGGTGCGCACCACGATCGAAGCGATGGCCGCGGTGTTCGGCGGGACCCAGTCGCTGCACACCAACGCGCTCGACGAGGCGGTGGCGCTGCCCACCGATTTCTCGGCCCGCATCGCGCGCAACACCCAGCTCATCATTCAGGAAGAAACGCACATCCCCAAGATCGTCGATCCTTGGGCCGGCAGCTACGCGATGGAATCCTTGACCCAGGGCCTCACCGACGAAGCCCAAAAGATCATCGACGAAATCGAGGCCCACGGCGGCATGACCAAGGCCATCGAAGCCGGCATTCCCCAGCGGCGCATCGAGTCGGCCTCCGCCAAGCGCCAAGCCCGCATCGATCGGGGCGAGGAAGTCATCGTCGGCGTCAACAAGTACCGCATCGAGAAGCAAGACGATCTGGAAATTCTCGAGATCGACAACACCCGGGTGCGCGAAGAGCAGCTCGCGCGACTGGCCGAAGTGAAAGCCAATCGCGATCAGGAAAAGACCAAAGCCAGTCTGGATGCGCTCTGTCGGGCCGCGGAAAGCGGTGAGGGCAACCTTCTGGACCTGGCGGTGGCGGCCACCCGCGCCCGCGCCACCGTCGGCGAGATCAGCGACGCCCTGGAGAAGTCCTTCGGCCGCTACCGCGCCAACGCCCAATCCATCAGCGGGGTGTACGGTGCAGCCTATGCGGAAGACCCCGAATGGCAGGCGATTCAGGAAGACATCGCGACCTTCGAATCGGAAGAAGGGCGCCGGCCGCGGATCCTGGTCGTCAAACTCGGCCAGGACGGGCACGATCGAGGCGCCAAGGTCATCGCCACGGCTTTTTCCGACCTGGGTTTCGACGTAGACATCGGCCCGCTTTTCCAAACCCCGGAAGAAGCGGCGCGCCAGGCGGTCGAGAGCGATTGCCACATCATCGGCATTTCCAGCCAGGCCGCCGGCCACAAGACGCTGGTTCCATCGCTGATCGCGGCCCTCGAAGCCGAAGATGCCAGCGACATTCTGGTCGTCTGCGGCGGCGTGATTCCGCAACAGGACTACGAATTCCTGCGTGAAGCCGGTGTCGGCGCCATCTTCGGCCCCGGCACCAACATCCTCCACGCCGCTCGCGAGGTCATCCAGAAAACCAGGGCTCTGCTGGCCCACAACTGATCACGGTGCCATCGGTCGGTTTCGCGCCTCGGGAACCGGCCACACCACCCAGGCGACCCATATGAAGCAATCCACCACTTTCGAGCCGCCTCCCATCTCGGAGGCGACCGCATCCCTGGAGGCGGGCGTGCTGGCGGGTAAACGCCGTGCGCTCGCAAAAGCCATCACCCTGATCGAGAACACGCGAGCCGATCGGCGCGCCGAGGCCAACGGGCTCGTTTCCCGGATCCTGCCCCACACCGGCAAGGCGATTCGGGTCGGCATTTCCGGCGTGCCCGGGGTCGGCAAGAGCACCTTCATCGAGGCACTGGGCTTGTTTCTCGTGAAAACCGGTTTGAAGGTCGCGGTGCTGGCCGTCGATCCCTCGAGCCGCATCAGCGGCGGCAGCATTCTGGGCGACAAGGTCCGCATGGAATATCTCGCCCGCGAAACCAACGCCTTCATCAGGCCCAGCCCCTCGGCCGGAACCCTCGGCGGCGTGGCGCGGCGCACTCGGGAAAGCATGTTGCTGTGCGAGGCGGCGGGTTACGACGTCATCCTGATCGAAACGGTGGGCGTCGGTCAATCGGAGATCGCCGTCAGCGAGATGGTGGACTTCTTTCTGGTCCTGCTGCTCCCCAACGCCGGCGACGAGATTCAGGGCATCAAGAAGGGAATCATCGAAATGGCGGACGGCCTCGTCGTCCACAAGGCCGACAGCGGCAACGAGGATCAGGCCACCCAGGCCCAACGCCACTACCGCAACGCGGTCAACCTGGTCCGTGCCAAACGCAAGGATTGGCGCGCGCCGGTGCTGCGAGCCAGTTCCACGGAAGGTCACGGTATCGACAAGGTGTGGGACATGGTCAGTCGCCATCGCCGCCTGTTGTGCGAGCGCAATCAACTCGAATCCATGCGATCGGCACAAATGCAGCGCTGGTTCCAAACGGCCCTCGAAGAGGAATTGCTGGATCGTTTTCACGAGGATCCACGCATCCGGGAACGCCTCGCGGATCTGCAGGCACGGATGAGGGCGCGCCGCCTTTCACCGCACCACGCCGCCGAACATTTGGTGGACCTGTTCCTGAGCTGAGAAGCGACGAGAACCGCCACACGCGATAGAGATGGCGTCGATGGGGCCGTCGCCTCGTTTCTCATTCATTTTTGACAGGTCTGTACAAGACCGAACGATCGTGGCATGATTACGGGTTATGTCGCGGCGGCAGGTGCCACAGCGCGGCATCGACCCCACGCTTCCGCAATTCTGATCTGGACCCCGCTTTTCCCCGGAATGACCAACCTTTCGACCATGCCGACGTCCATGTGCACGACTTTTTCGCCCGTTCGACTTTTTTTGACGGGGGCCGACCCAGCAACCCCCGACGTAGGCGGCATCGGTTTGGCGTCGACACCTTTCAGCCGGGGCAAAACTCTCTTCGGCGAAGCGCCCACCGCCCTGCATCACAGGCTTTTTGTCACCAGCGGCCCCCTCGGGCCGCTTTTTTATTGCGCTTTCCCCACGGCGAGGTGTCGCTACCGGCTCGCCACTCCCCCCCAGTTTGCAACCCCAAAGCCGATTCCCAAGATCGGCTTCAAAACCAATGCGCGTTGGTCCCATCGTCACGGGCCATCCGCAAAACCATCTCGGAGCAGAACATGACCAGTGCAGATATTTTTGGAAGTTACGTCCTAGACCTTCAAAGCATCAAGAAGCGTCTCCCCAAACCCACCTTCCACGCGCTCAAAGCGGCCATCGAAGAGGGCGCCGACCTGGGTAACGCCCATGCCGACACCATCGCCCAAGCCATCATGGAATGGGCCATGAGCAAAGGTGTCACCCACTACACCCACTGGTTCCAGCCCATGACCGGGCTCTCGGCCCAGAAGCACGATTCCTTCCTGGCCTTCGACTCCGACCTCAAGCCCATCGATCGGTTTTCGGGGAATCAGCTCATCCAGAGTGAACCGGACGCGTCCAGTTTCCCCTCGGGCGGTACCCGCACCACCTTCGAGGCCCGCGGCTACACCGCATGGGATCCCAGCAGCCCGGCGTTCATCATGCACAACGGGGAAGTGCCGGTCCTGTGCATTCCCAGCGTGTTCTTCTCCTACACGGGCCACGCGCTCGACCAGAAGACGCCGTTGCTGCGCTCGATGAAGAAGCTGAACGAATCGGCCAGCGCCGCGCTGGAGCTGCTGACCGGCAAGAAACTGACCGTGATCGCCACCATGGGTTGGGAGCAGGAGTACTTCCTGGTCGACGAAAAATGGTTCGAGCTTCGTCCCGACCTGATCATGGCGGGCCGCACCCTGCTCGGTGCACCGCCGGCCAAGGGTCAACAGATGGAAGACCACTACTTCGGCGCCATCAAGAACCGGGTCCTGGCCTTCATGGAAGATCTGGAAGGTCGCCTCTACAAGCTGGGTGTGCCCTGCAAGACCCGCCACAACGAGGTGGCCCCGCACCAGTACGAGATGGCACCCATCTACCTGAACGCCAACCTGGCCGCGGACAACAACCAGCTCGTGATGGAGATCATGCGCAAGGTGGCCCGTGAGCACAATCTGGCCGTGCTGATCCACGAGAAACCGTTCGCCGGCGTCAACGGTTCCGGCAAGCACCTCAACTGGAGCATGGAGGCCAGCGACGGCAACAACCTGCTCGAGCCCGGCCACTCACCGCAGAACAACCTGCTGTTCCTCTACTTCCTGGTGGCCGTTGTGAAGGCCAGCCACAAGCGCGGCAACCTGTTGCGCGCCACGATCGCCAGCGCCGGAAACGACCACCGCTTGGGTGCCAACGAGGCGCCGCCGGCCATCATGTCGGTCTTCCTCGGTTCGCACATCACCAAGATCCTGAACACCTTGGAATCCGCCGAATCGTTCTCCGAAGAGACCGTGGCCAACATCGACCTGGGCCTCGCCGAACTGCCGAACATCATGGTCGACCGCACCGACCGCAACCGCACCTCGCCCTTCGCCTTCACCGGCAACAAGTTCGAGTTTCGCGCCTGCGGTTCGGCCCAGTCGATCTCGTTCCCGATCGCGGTGCTCAACGCCGCGGTAGCGGAGAGCCTGGACGAAATGAACGCCAAGCTGGAAAATCTCAGCTCGGTGGACGAAAAGTCCGTGTTCGAACTGCTGCGCGGGTTCATCTCGGAGAGCAAGGGCATTCGCTTCGAAGGCAACAACTACAGCCAGGAATGGGAAGAGGAGGCGGCGCGCCGCGGCCTGTCCAACGACAAGACCACACCGGAAGCCTACTCGGCCTGGAAGTCGGAAGAAGCCGCCAAATTCGTGGAAAAGACCGGTTTCCTGACACCGCTCGAATTGAGCGCGGTGTACAACGTGCGCATGGAACACTACGCCAAGCAGCTCGAGATCGAAGCCGCCCTGATGCTGCGGATGATCGATACCTACATCCTGCCGCCTGCCTTCACCTACCAGGGCGAAGTGGCCGCATCCATTTCGGCGCTGAAGGAGACCCTGGGTGAATCCGCCCTGGCCGTCAAACCTCAGACCGAAAACCTGGAGCGGCTGTCGGGAACCATCGCTTCTCTGCTGACCGAGCGCAACACCCTGGAGAAGCTGTGGCTCGAGACCAAGACGCTGGAGACCGAAGAGGAAGCGTTCTCCTTCGCCCAAAAAGTCCTGCCGCAGATGGCCAAGGCCCGCGAACACGCCGACCAACTGGAAGTGATGGTCGACGCGAGCGCTTGGGAACTGCCTACCTACCAGGAGCTTCTGTTCCAGATGTAAGCTTCACATTAATATATGTGCCCGAGTCGCAACCGCGATTCGGCGGAAGAGGCCCGGATGGATCGTCCGGGCCTTTTTTCTTGCCTGGTCCCCGAAGCGGCCGCCGTCCACCCAGCGAAGCCCGATCGCCGGCCAGGCCGCGACAAGCGTCTATGGGACGTAAAATCAACTGGATCGGCATCTCCCCGACATCGTTCATCATTTGCTAACAAATGGCTGTTATACCTGGGTTCTTCGACTCGGTGCGCCGGTGAAGACCGAATCCCAGGCGCCCCAAGGGTCGGAAGTCTCATCGGAAAGTCACGGTCCCACGCCGACACCCGCGCCTATCATGCGAGGGCACGAATTCCTTCTGGGCAAGCGACATCGAATGGATGTATTTCCTTGAAACTTCAACACTTCATTCCATGGATCTGGCTGGTGGCCACTGCGGCGTCGGGAGCCTCGTCGGTTCCCCCGGAACCGGCTTCGTCCCGACCGGTCCAGGCCGGTCACCCCCACGACGAGGCACTCCAACACCTGGCCCCCTACAAGCGTCGGAGCGGCGTGTCGGGCAGCCTGAGCAGTGCGGGTTCGGATACCTTGAACAACCTGATGACCCTCTGGGCGGAAGGTTTTCGTCGCCAATACCCCAGCGTCAACATTCAAGTGGAGGGCAAGGGCTCCAGCACCGCACCGCCCGCCCTGATTCAGGGTGTGGCCCAGTTGGGCCCGATGTCGCGACTGATGAAGGACGACGAGGTCAACGCCTTTCAACGCAGGCTGGGCTTCATGCCGACCCCGGTTCCGGTGGCCATGGACGCCCTGGCCATCTTCGTCCATGCCGAAAACCCGGTCGAGTCGCTGACCCTGGCCGAAGTCGACGCCATATTTTCCCGCACGCGTCGCGGTGGGTTGCTACGCACCTTCTCCACCTGGAGCGATCTGGGTGTGGCCACCGGTCCGGCGCGATACCCACTGAGCCTCTACGGGCGCAACTCGGCCAGCGGCACCTACGGATTGTTTAAATTGACCGCCCTGTTTCGCGGGGATTTCAAGAACAGCGTCAAGGAGCTGCCGGGCTCCGCGGCGGTCGTGCTCGCGGTGTCCCAAGATCCCGCCGCCATCGGCTACGCCGGTATCGGGTACCGAACCTCGGGCGTCAAAATGCTTTCGATCGCACCCGAGAAGGGGTCTCTCGCCAAACCGGCCACCTCGCAGAACGTGTTGAACGGCGCCTACCCCCTAGGCCGCCTGCTCTACATCTACGTCGCCAAACCGCCCTCGCAATCGCTGCCGGTGCCGGTCGAAGAATTCCTCAAATTCGTGCTTTCTCGCGAAGGCCAACGCATCGTCCGGAAGAGCGGGTACATTCCGCTGCCGGTGGAAATGCTCGAGGCCCAAAGGTCGCGCCTATGGTGAACTGCCGTATACCGTCCTGGCCGACCCGGTCATGTGGACGGCACCAGGCCGAGATGGGAGGAGCCCAATGAGCCTGGCCCCGCTCAGAAAAGCGCGCTTGTGGGATTCCATGGCCCGCAAAGTCATTACACTCGGTGGCTTTTCCATCCTGCTCTGTCTCGCCTTGATCATGGGATTCCTGATCCTGGAAACCCTGCCGCTGCTGAAATCGGGCAGCTACGACCTGATTGGCCCCATTGCGGCACCGGGCAAATCATCGCCGACGGTGTACGTGGGCAGCGACCCCAACGGGCAACAGGCCTATTGGTTGGATCGCTCGGGGCACTTGAATGTCGGCAATCTCACAAGCCAGGGTGTCGCCGAAATCCATACCCGCATCTCCCTGAACCCCGCGACCGATTCCGTCGGCAAAGGCGAGGCGCCCGTTCCCCTGATGGAGGTCCGTCCGATTCAGCAGGATCTCTTTCTCCTGGTCTGGGGGGACGGCACCCTGACCTGCGAGCGGCTTCATTTCAAGCGCCCCGGTTCGGACGAGGTCATGGATCCGTCCTTCCAACGGGAACGCCAATTCGAACTCGCGACGGACCTGGCCTGGCCGGATCACCACAACTGGGGGGTGGGCGGTTGGTTCGAGGATGCGTTGACCGCGGCGTTCCCCCTGGTCGAGGGTAGGATCCTGCTCGGTCGTTGGCCGTTGTCCGCGCGTCAGGGGCCCAACGAACTCCCGCTTCACCGCCCCCCACCACTGAAACCGGAACGGGCCGAGGGCCACCTGGCGGTGCACCACCTCAACCGGCACGGCGAAGTTACGGCGCTGGCCGTCAGCCGCAACGGCGCGCGCCTCTATGTGGGTAGCGGCACCGGATGGCTCTCGGTCTGGGACCTGGAAGACCTGAACGCCCCACGCCTTCTGACGGAGGAGCAGGTGATTGCCGGTGGGGACGCGATCCAGGCCTTGGACCTCATCTTCGGCGATCTCTCGGTGATGATCGGCGATGCTTCGGGTGGGATATCCGTTTGGGGCTACGTACCGCAACGGCGCGGCGGCCTGGTCAATCTGCACAGCTTCGATTCCTTCGGGGAGCCCGTGGCGCGAATGACCGCATTTCCGTCCACCAAGCTGTTTCTGGCCCAAAGCGATCGGGGCGGAATGCGGCTGTTCCACTTGACCAGCGCAAAAACCCTCTTCGAAATGAACGCACCGGCGACCTTGACGGAGCTGTTCGCGGGTGCGGACGGCCACAGCCTGCAGGCCATGGACGAACAGGGCAGCTTTTGGTTCTGGCGCTTTTCCCTGGACCACCCCGAAATCACGTTTCGCACCCTTTGGCGGTCGGTCCTCTACGAGGGTTACCCCGAATCGGATTTCGTCTGGCAGTCCTCTTCGGCGGCCAACGACTTTCAGCCGAAAATGAGTTTGGTTCCCCTGCTGTTCGGCACGCTGAAAGGTGCCAGCTACGGGCTGTTGTTCGCGTTGCCGATCGCGGTCCTGACGGCGCTCTACGTGTCGCACCTGATGCACCCCAAGTGGCGCCAATTCATCCGTCCCGCCATCGAACTCATGGCGGCCCTGCCCACGGTGGTGATCGGATTCTTCGCATCGGTGTGGCTGGCCCCGCTGGTGGCCGACCACCTGATCGGTATGGGGCTGGTAGTTCTGGTGCTTCCCTGGCTGATCGGCTTGGGCATTCTACTCCTGCTTCGCTCCAAAAGAGGCGTGACCGGCCGCGAGTTTCTGTGGGGTATTCCCCTGTTCGGGATCTCGACCTGGCTGGCGTTCGCCCTCGGAACCCAGGTGGAGCGCATCTTTTTCGATTCGGAATTCAAACTTTGGTTGTTCGAACACTTTCGCATGATTCCCGATCAGCGCAACAGTGTGTTGGTGGCCTTCGCCCTGGGATTCGCCACCATTCCGCTGGTGTTCTCGATCACCGAGGAAGCCCTTCGCAACGTTCCCCGATCGCTGACCGCGGCGGCCTTCGCCCTGGGCAGCAGCCGCTGGCAGACCTTGCGATACGTGGTTCTTCCGCAAGCCTTTCCGGGCATCCTCGCCGCCGCCCTGATCGGTTTCGGTCGAGCGATCGGCGAGACGATGATCTTTCTGATCGTCTCGGGCAATACACCCATACTGAGTGCGAGTATTTTCAATGGTATGCGTGCCCTGACCGCCAACATCGTCATCGAGATCCCGGAGGCGCCGGTCGGCAGCAGCCTGTATCGCGTCCTGTTCCTCTCGGCCTCGTTGCTATTGGCCATCACCTTCCTGGTGAACACCTTGGCCGAGGTTGTCCGGGCCCGATTGTACAAGCGGTATGAACTCTGAGGGCGATGCGGTTCCCGCAACCCGCCTCGTGTTCCGGCTCCATTGGATGCCGGCCTTCGATACCGCGCTCCTTTCATCCCCACCCTTTCGAAAGCCATGACAGAGAAACCCACCATGATCGTCGAAAAACGCAGAACACCACGCGGACATCGCAAGGCCGCCCAGGAGTCCGTGAGCAAGACGCTTCGCGCCCGACTTCCCGCCTTTCCCAAGCGGCCCAAGGTTCGCGGCGGCGATTTCCTGTTGTGGCTCTGCGCAGTCACCACCGGTGCGGTGCTGGTGCTCTACCTGATGCTGCTCGGCGTCATCGCGGTCAACGGGCTTCAGTCGCTGTGGCCGAAACGGGTGGTGACCATCGAGATGGAGGACGGCCGGCGGCTCATCGGCCAGCTCCAGGGTCACGACACGAAGCACGACCGCTACCGGCTCTATCGAGCCAACCGCGTGTTTCAAGGAGACGATTTCGTTTGGATCGAGGCCGACCAAATTGAAACCAAGGACTATCATCGCGACATCGTGCTGGTGGAGCGACGGGAAAACGGCAATCTGATCGGCTACCTCCGCGCCATTCAACCGGGCAACCTGGTGAGCGACGAAGCCGCCCTCTGGCAGGAAGTCCAGAAACGACGGGCCCGCGTCATGGCCGAGGAAGCCCTGGCCGTGACGAAGCTGACCAAACGCATGGCGACCATCAACGGCCGCCTGGAAAAGCTGCGCCTGGAGCGACGGCGATACGAGGACGCGGGCCGCGAACCACCCGACAACCTGCTTCAGGACGAAACCCGGCTGCACGAGACCTATCTCGAATTGGATCGGCGTCACCTGCGCCTGATGGCCTCGATGCGGGGCCAGCTCGTGGTGCTGGAAGACGCGGCCGGAATCCGCCATCTGGTGCCTTTCAGCCAGATCGTGCGCGCCTATCGGCCCAACCGGCTCTCCACCTTCGATCGGCTCTCCATCTACGGCGACAAGCTGGTGGAGCTGTTCACCGAGGGGCCGCGCGAATCGAATACCGAGGGCGGCCTCTTCCCCGCCATTCTCGGCACCGTCATGCTGGTCATGTTGATGAGCCTGTTCTGCGTCCCGCTCGGCGTGCTGGCCGCGGTCTACCTGCACGAATACGCCAGCGAAGGCTGGCTCATGACGGCCATCCGCTTGGCGGTACACAACCTGGCCGGCGTACCGGGCATCGTCTACGGCATTTTCGGGCTCGGGTTTTTCGTGTACGGGCTGGGCGGTAGCCTGGACGAGCTGTTCTTTGCACACAAACTGCCCATTCCCACCTTCGGCACGGGTGGGATTCTCTGGGCCAGCCTGACCATGGCGATCTTGACCGTTCCCGTGGTGATCGTCAGCACCGAAGAAGGCCTGCGATCGGTCCCGAGGGTCGTACGCGAGGGCTCGATGTCGCTGGGTGCCACCCAGTTCCAAACCCTGGTTCGGGTCGTCCTGCCGATGGCTTCGCCAGGGATTCTGACCGGATTCATCCTGGCGATCATTCGCGCGGCGGGCGAGGTCGCCCCCCTGATGATCGTCGGTGTCGTCAAAATGGCGCCGATGCTGCCCGTGAGCGACGAGTTCCCCTTCGTTCATTTGGAGCGCAAGTTCATGCATCTCGGATTCCACATCTACGATGCCGGATTTCAATCGCCCAACGTGGAGGCCGCACTTCCTATGGCCTACCTGACCACGACCCTGCTGGTGTTCCTCGTGCTGTGCATGAGCTTCGCGGCCATGGTGTTGAGAGCCCGCATTCGGGCACGCTACTCGGAGTTGTCGTTATGAGTGAGAGATCATCCGCGAATACGGTCTTCCAATTGCCCGAAGGCATGCCCATCGCCTTCGAATTGAACAATCTGAATCTCCACTACGGCAGCAGTCACGTGCTCAAAAACATCAACATGAAGATACCCAAGCACCACGTCACCGCCCTGATCGGCCCCTCCGGTTGCGGCAAATCGGCGCTGTTGCGCTGCCTGAACCGCATGAACGACCTGATGGAGCGGGTCAAGACCCGAGGCTCCGTCAAACTGGAAGGCGAGGAAATCAACCAGTCCTCCCACGACATCATTCGGCTGCGGAGAAGGGTCGGCATGGTGTTCCAAAAATCGAACCCCTTCCCGATGTCGGTGTTCGACAATGTGATCTACGGGTTGAAAATCGCGGGCATCAAGGACCGCAAGGTGCTGCGCGATACCTGCGAGCGATGCCTGCGCGCCGCGGCCCTGTGGGACGAGGTCAAAGACCGGCTTCACGAGAGCGCGTTGGAGCTCTCGGGCGGCCAGATGCAACGGCTTTGTATCGCTCGGGCCATCGCCATCAATCCGGACGTGCTTCTCCTGGACGAGCCGTGCAGTGCCCTGGACCCCATCGCCACCGGCCGCATCGAACGCCTGATCCACGACCTCCGAGATCACTACACCCTGATACTCGTCACCCACAACATGCAGCAGGCCGCGCGATTGGCGGACTACACCGCCTTTCTCCTCAACGGGGAACTGGTCGAGTTCAACGAAACGTCGACCCTCTTCACCGTCCCGCTCGAGCGGCGAACGGAAGATTACATCACCGGTCGATTCGGCTGACGGCCGTTCATCGCACCACCTCCACATGACCGCCAAGGGAGCCCACCATGAAACTCCACTTTCACCGAGAAATCAGTCAACTCAATACGGAAATCGCCAAGCTCGGCGGCCTGGTCGAGGACGCCATCGGCAAGGCACTGGTCAGCTTGCGCGAGGGCAATCACAAACTGGCCGAAGAGGTGCTCGAGGGCGACGATTACATCGACCAACTGGAAGTGGAAATCGAAGAACACTGCCTCAAGATCCTGGCACTCTATCAACCGGTGGCGCGGGACCTGCGCTTCATCATCTCGGTCCTGAAGGTCAACAACGAATTGGAACACATGGGTGACTTCGCCCAGAGTATCGCCCAGAAGATCACCTACGTTCCCAAGGCCGCCATCGAAAAATCGGGCATGAAGCTGTTGGAAATGGGCAGCGGTACCCAGAAGATGGTGGGCATGGCCCTGGACGCCCTGCTCAAGGAGGATGCCGAACGGGCCCTCGAGGTCATCGAGATGGACGACCACATCGATCAGCTCCACATCCAACACCATCGCCTGGTGGCCGACAGACTCAAGTACGCCAACCCACCCCTGAAGCTTCCCGACCTGGGCCTGCTCTCGGTTTCGCGCTCGCTCGAGCGAATCTCGGACAAGGCCACGTCGATTGCCCAGGACGTCATCTACTACGTGGAGGCCCGAATCATCCGCCACCAGAAGATGCGCGACTTGAAACCATTCTCGCCCAGATAACGAAATGGCCAAACGCAATTCCCAAAAGAAGAAAGGTGACAAAACCGTCAAATCGCCAGAAAGTTCATGCTACACACGGGTTTTCCTTGATTTTTGATCGCCCGACGTCGTACTTTGGGATCAGTTTAATTTTTACAAAGACGTGACAAATATCCCCTTGAACGGTGACCTCTGTTATCAAATCTCCACCAAACAGTGGGCTGTTCTCAAAAGCTGATTCTCAAAAACCCAGATCCTGTGTTAGCCTGCTTCCTCGTCCAGTGCCATTGGCTGTGGACCTGTCATCTCAATTGGAGCATTCGGGATGTCCTTAAGCGTTCAGGTTCTCGCTTTTTTGTGGTTGGCCACCTACCCGCCAAATCACGGTCACCAGTGTCCTCAATCGGAATATCTGCAACCCAGCCTAGAGCAGGAAAAGCTTCTCTTCACGCTGGACATCAGCCAAAGAACACTCGGAAAATTGTCCCAGGATTTGGAGACGCTCCGCCAGACGCCCCACAATGCCGCGCTGAACGTGGAAGTCGGCCTGGACTACCTCACGATCGCCAATTCCGAGAATTTCACCTTTTTGGCTCGGGCCGTGGAACATTTCGAAATCGCTCGATTGGAGCACCCCTCCGAAGCGACCCTGTTGATGTACCTCGGATTGGCGACCGGCTCGCAAGCTCTGGACATGGCGCCGTCGGTCATGAAGCGCCTCAAATTGGCACGACAGGGGTTCAAGTACATGGACCAGGCCGTCGCCAAAGCGCCTAACTGCGTCTACCTGCGCATGTTGCGCGGTACGGCCCAGCTCCTGGCCCATCCCGTGCTTCGGCGTGCGGCGGCACTGAAAGAGGATGCGGATCGCGTCAAGGCATTCATGGGATCGCCGGAATTCGAACGGCTCCCGGATTTCCAAAAGGCCAAGTACCACCTTTTCCTCGGTAGTTTTCTGGGCCGCGACAAAAAGGAAGATGGCGAGGCACGCCAGCACTGGGAACAAGCCTTGTTGCTCGCGAAGGAATCCCACGTAGGCCGCGAAGCCGCTTCACGCCTGGCGGGCAGCCACGAATCGGTGGGTTACTCCGGCGATTGAGCCACGCCCGCGGAGCGGGTCATGGTGATGTGGGGAATGCCGTCCTCGAGATAGGGTTCGCCCCGAGATTGAAAGCCCAGGTCGCTGTAGAATCCTTCCAGGTAGCATTGGCCCGATAGCTTCAGGTCCACACCGGGAAACCGGCGCTCGGATTCGCGAATGGCCTCGCGCATCAATGCCTTCGCCAGGCCTTCACCCCGTCGTTCCGGTGCGATGACCACCCGTCCGATGGCGGCCTCGGGGTATTTGACTCCGGGAGGCATCAGGCGAAGGTAGGCCACGACCGTCTCACCGTCCCAACCACAAAGGTGGCAACTGTCGATGTCGAGGCCGTCCGCATCCAAATAGATGCACTCCTGCTCCACGACGAACACGCGCTCTCGAAGCGAGATGATGCGATAGAGCTGGCGGGCGCTCAAGTCGTCCAATGCGTACCAGGCCCAGGCGATCGGTCGGCGATTCACGATGCCTCCTCGGAGTGATCGAGCCGAGGTTCCGGGAGGAGAAAACGAGCTCGTTCGCTGTAGTCCGGCCAACATGCCAAACCCTGTTTCAATGGCTCCGGGGCAACGAGGTGGGTCAGCAACATCGTCGCATAGCTGCCGGAGGGCAGGCCGAATGCGAGCGTCACCCCCTGTTCCGTCGGTGTCGCCAAATACTCGGACGGTCGCACGAACAGCGGGCGGCGGGTGCCTTTGGCGGCCTTGCCCCAACGGCGAAACGCCTCGGCTTCCAAACCCATTTCCGCTAAAAAGGCCTGTTCCGACGCACGGAGCTTGACTTTATATCCGAAAAGCGGGCCGCTGGGCGAGATCTCTCCGATCTCGAAACGCCGGAGGATTTCCTCGTCCGGATCGCTTTCGAAAAACTGCTTGCCGCCGACCCGCATCCACAATTCGTCCTCGGCCACCGAACGCCCGTACCCTTCCAAATGACGCAACAGCCAGAGATTGAAGAACCAGGACTGAATCACCGAAATGGTGTTGGGATTCTTGGATCGCGGCCCGCGCAACAGGTCTACGAAGTGATCGGTGTCCACCTGCTTCAAGGACTGACCGAAACGCTGGGGGCCGAACAAGTTGGGAAACGAGCCCTGGCGCTCCGTCAGGAAGACGGCCACACGCTGGGGCTCCTCGGCAGTCAACAACAGCTTGAAGTGGTTCCGCTTCACATGCCCGATGGAAAGGGCGTGCTCGTGGCGATGGGATTCGATCACCTCGAAACCGTCACCGGATTTCAGCGAACTCTTCTGCGCCGCCTCGGGCCACGAGAGCCACTGGGTGGCGGTGGCCAATTGGTCTTTTTGACCTGCATGGTGGATGTGGGCCAGGGGGACGCCGATCTGTTCGGAGATCTTCCGCTTCAAGGCCCTGGTGGACATCGACCATTTGCGAATGCGGCAAAAAAGGTGGGAGCCCTGGCCCTGGGGCTCGTAAAACAGCTCCTCGTCCACGAAGAAACTTTCGGGCGACTGTTGAAAAGAAAGCAATCAGTGAGTCCTTTGACGACAAATTCACGGAATCGGATCGCACGCGGACCCTTTCACGCACAGAAGATTCAACCCTCTTTACGCCCATCCGCGCAAGTCAAACTTCACCGCATGTCCATTCGATCGGTGGGGCGGCGGCACCAACCCGAAGTCCAAACAGGACGGCACCCGAAACCGAACCCCGGATTCGAAGACCTACTTGGTCCAACACCCTCAACGCGCGGTCAACTCCGGTACCTGAATGGCGCTTTCGTTCTCGTAGACGCGTTTGTAATGATGGTAGGCCCGCAAAACCTTCTGGCAGTAGTTCTTGGTTTCCTCGTAGGTCACATCCCAAACGAAATGAACGGGATTGGTTTCACCCGAGAAAGTTCGCCAGCGATTGACCGCCCCCTCGCCGGCATTGTAGGCGGCGACGGTGAACAGTGACTTCCCTTCGAAATTGGACATCAGGTTGTTGACGTAACGAGCGCCCAACGCGATGGCCGTTTCGGGCTCGTAAAGGTGGGCCAGGGAGAAGTGCTGCAGGTCCTCCAGCTCTCCGGCGATCGATTGGGCCGTGGAGGGGATGAACTGCATCAATCCCCGGGCGCTGGCCCCCGACTTGGCGAATTGGTTGAACCGGCTTTCCTCGCGGATGATGGCGAGCAGGAGGTAGGGATCCACATCTTGGCGGGAAGCCTGGGATTCGATGATGTCCCCAAAGGCGATCGGATACACGAGCTGTTGAATCGATTGGGGTAACAACTCGTGAGGGACCCAACGGGGGTAGTGTTTGGCCAGGATTTCCCCGTGGGAGATGGAACGATAGGCGTTGCCCGCCAAACCATGCCAGGAAGCCTTGAGAAAGTGAAAGGTTTCCCTGGAGGTGTGCTTGGCTTCCAGGGACTTGGCAGCCCAGGCAAATTGGCCCACAGCGGCCCAACGCCGGGCTGGATGGGCCTCGCTCAGGGCATCGATGGTGAACCGGTTTTCGAGCGCCGGCAGGTGTTCGATCAGGCTCGAGGCCACGCGCTTCCGATGGTTTCGATCCGGCGCCAGGTAATACAGTCTCTGCAGCAACTCGCGGGACGGTTTCTCCTCTTTTTCGAAACGCGCCCATTGGCGGAAGTAATCGGTGTACAGGTGCCGGTTGCTCGCCAGTAGCTCGCGAGCCACCAGGCCGAAGTAATGGTTGGGATCGGCGTTGGCGACCTCCAGCCAAAGCTGGATCGCCTTGTCGCTGTCGCCTTCCTCCCAACGAATCATGCCTTCCCACAAATTGGCTTCCTGACGCTGCTGGAGCTTCATTCTGGGCCGTCGATACTTGTTGAGATAGTAGAGGGCTCGGCCCGGATCGTGGCGTTGCATGGACCAAATGACGCCGTTGCGATGGTAGAAGTCGAAGAGCGATGCATTGGCCCCGACCGCCTTCATTCGCTTGGCCAGTGTCCGAAATTCGGACCAATCACCCAACCGTCGCAGGGCCAGGATCTCCAGCCGCATGCTCTCGCGCAACCACCGATCGCGTTTCATCTTGCCCGACGTGCTCTGAACCAGTTCGACGACTTCGCGATCCTGGCCGTTCATGAGCAGGGTGCGTGCGTATTGGAAAGTGGCCAAGCCCTTGTAGAATTCGGTCTTCAGTTCGGGCAGGGCGGTTTGGAAGACTTTGGCGGCAACCGCCGGCTTTTCCCGTTTGGTGTGGGTCAGCGCCAGGAAGTAACGAGCTCGGTCGCGTTCCTTGAGCGAGTCCGCGTGGTCGGCGATTTTTTGGAAGTAATGATCGGAGCGTTGGTAGGCTCGGTTTCGGTAACAGACCCAGGCGAATCGTTTCCACACGGAGGTGCGCTTCAAAAAAGCCTCGTCCTCGGCCTGCTCCTGAAGCGTGACCGCATACAGGGCCTCGTCACTGCCGGGCCAGTTACCCTGAAGCGCCTCGGCGAACCGGCGGGCTCGCCGGTGATCTTCCAACCGATAATATAAGGAGGCGAGCTGGTAATAGGCGTCCAACCGGTAACGCATCGGCGTTTTACGCGCGGTCAGGTCCTGGTAGATGCGCTCGGCATCGCCCTCCCGACCCAGCGCCAGAAAGGCCTCGGCCTGGGCCGCTTTCAAATCCCAACGATCGGCACGACTCAGCTTCGCCCCCGAGGCGGCCAAGTCCAAAACCGCCGCGTGGCGACCCATTTTCTGGAGACAGCGCAGTTCATCCATCACCTTGAGGTTTGGTTCCACCGGGGCATCGTGATAGGCACGCCAAGCCGTTTCCAGGTACCCGTGTCGTTCGGCGAGTTCGGCCAGGCGCAGGAGCCAGAGCTCCTCGGCATAGCGCTTTTCGTTCAAGCTCGATAGGTGACCGAGCTCGCGCAACGCACGGGGAAAGTCTCGCGCTTCGCGATACTGCTCGAACCGCTGGGCGTGGTACTGCCAGAGGCCCTCTCTCGCAGAGGGGGTCAACGCCATAAGGGAACACAAAAAAAGAACCAATCCGTTCAATGAAGCCGCCTCGTCGCCTATGAAAGACTGGTGGATCAAGTGGGGGAAAAGGTCGGGGGAAATGCATGGTACAGGATTCAATCTGGGTAGGGCGAGCTGGGTTTTGCAAGCCCGTTACAGGAATTTTACGTTGTCGTTCACCCCTTCTCGAAGACGACCAAAATCAGTCAATCCAAAGTCGACAAAGGGTCTCTCGGTTTGATGTCACACTGACGTGTGACATGAGAATTACCAGGAAAGTCATATGGTTGGAGTCAAAAAAAGCGGGTCGATGCGACCCGCTCCCAAGTATTCAGCAAATGAGGTGCTCAGCCCGGCGGCCAGGCAAAAGGGCGACCACCGAGAATGTGCAAATGCAAGTGGAACACGGACTGCCCGGCTCCCTCACCGTTGTTGATCACCAATCGATAGTCGGTCAGGTTTTCGTCGGCGGCGATTCGCGTCGCCCGATGCATCAAGTGCCCGACGAGGTTCCGATCTTCTTCGTCCATGTCGCCAATCTTGACGATGGGCTTTTTGGGAATCACCAGGATGTGGACCGGCGCCTGGGGTTGAATGTCGCGGAAGGCGCACACCATGTCGTCTTCATAGACGATATCGGCGGGAATCTCGCGATCTAGAATTTTTTGGAAGATGGTCATGATGTCCTCACGATTGAATTGAAATCAGGAAGAACCGGGGGATCAGTTGGCTTTGAAGGGCAACCCGATGTAGACCCAGGTCTTCACGGGCACACCCAATTTGGAGGGTGCCGAGAAATAGAGATCCTGGGCCACCTCGATGGCGTCATCGACCATGCCGTAATCGGACTCGCCCGGTTTCAGGGGATTGCGAACCAACTCGGCCTGATCCACCTTGCCGTTTTCATTGACCAACAACCGCATCAGGAAGACGAGGGTGCGACCGCGCTTGACCACGCCGGCGCGAATGGCCTTTTTCGGCACCTTCTGGGGGTTGTAGGGCTTGAGCAACACGGGTTTGTTCAAGTTGGGGTCGTTCAGGTCGACGAGTTCGCCAATTTTCGGCGGCGTCACATCCACCTTGGGCGGAGAACCCGCCTCGGCTCCCGCTCCGGAAGGCGAGTCCGAGCTGGGCGTTTTTTCAGGCGGAGAAACAGGCAGGGGTGTATCAGAGGTCGTGCCCGCATTGCTGGCCACCTGGGTTTGGGGTTTCTTGGTGGTCGCGGGTTGCGGGGTGGTCATTTTCGGCTCGTTGATGCGCGTATCCTTGGCGGGCGTAGCGGTCTTGGCCGTAGCCGTGGCCGGGCCCTTGCCCTCCACCAAGTTTTCCAGCTCTTTCTCTTTCTTTTCCTGCTGCTTGGCGAGCGTATCGATTTCCTCTTTCTTGCGTTCGAGTTCCTGCATTTGCTTTTGCAACTTGCGTTGCAACTGGTCCTGCTCCTCCTTGGCCTTCATGCGCGCCAGATCTTCCTCGATCTGCTTGACTTCGGCCTCGAGCTGCTTGGCCTTGATCTCTTTCTCGCGTCGCGCCTGTTCCTGGGCGATGATCTCCTGTGCCTTGATCAACTCTTCGTTCTGACGCTTCAACTCTTCCATTTCGCGTGCCTGGCGTTCGGCTTCCAGGTCCTTGGCAAGCTTGTCGGCGTCGATCCCATCCTCCGGCGCGCTACCGCTCATGAAGGTGTACCCGATGGCCGCCACGACCAGCAGGACCACCACCCCGATGAGAATCGGCATCTTTGATCTGCCACCGCTTGCCGCGGGCACGGTGGCGGCTGCCGGCTCCGGCATGGTCACGCCCGGCGGGGGTCCCTTGACGCCGGCGGAGGTCGCACTCGCCACGGGCGCGGCGGCGGTCGGTGAGGCTTTGGCCTCCTCGACGGGCGTGTTCAGGAAATTCTTTTCCTTCTCGTTGGAAATCTTTTCGGCAAGTTCTTCCATTTCAACCCGAAACGCCGAGTGCATGAAAAAGGCGAGGTTGAAGGTGGTGGGGCTGTATTCACCGGAGTACAGCAAATCTTCCATGTCCTTGGACATTTTCTGGATATCGGTGTAGGCCGAGGGTGCCTTGGGGTCGAGTGCGGAAACCAGGATGTTGGCGATCTGGGTGGGAATGCTCTCGCCTTCCGAGGCCGTCACGGCATTTCCGATGCGCGTGGCCGCATCGCCGCCGCCTTCGTTGAACGGCTCGCCGGTGAGCATTTCGTAGAGAATGGCGCCGCAACCGAAGATGTCCAACTGATCGCGGTCTTCCGAGGTGTAATCCATTCCCTTGGGCACGTAATTTCCGTAGGTGGACTCGAGATCGGCAACCAGGCCCGGCAGGGCGCGCAGGGCCGAATTCAAGGCAAATCCCTTTACCTTGATTTCACCTTCGTGGGTGACGAACACGACCGACGGATTCACGAATCCGTGCGTCATGTGTTTGGTCTTGGCGTAGGCCAATGCGGAAAGCATCTTGGAGGTCACGAGCAAAGCATGGTCGATGGAAAGCGGAAAACCCTCGGAGTTGCATCGATCCAAAACCCGATACAGGCTGAAACCCTCGTAATACTCGTAAGCGGTGGCCAGCTTCCCATTTTCCGGCAAGCTGGTTACCTGGCGCAAAATGTTGGGATGCTCCAATTTGGCCGTAATCATGCTCTGGTTGAGAAATTGATCGAGAAAATCATCATTGCCTGACAGACTTTCACTGATGAAATCCATCAGAAAATACTTATCGATCTTGCCGTTGACCATTTCAGCGGCGCGCCAAGTAGTGCCCAAGCCCGTTTCTTCCTGCAGCTCGAGTAAGTGAAACTTGTTGAACTTTTTGATGCTTTCCATTTTGCCGAAGCCTCCACGTGGGTGAAACGAAGTTCGAGAGTCCTGTAATGCTCAATCATTACCGAGGTTCGCCTTGGGAAAAAGAGAAAACACATCCGCCGGAACGGATATGGCGCGGTTCTCGAAATGTCGTGGTTGAATGTTGGTTGCGTGTTGTCCATCTCCAACATGACGACCAAGAGCCCAAAGTTTTTGAACCCAAAGTTTGCATCGATGCTATCTCATTCTACATGCTAACTATGTTTGTGAAACGAAGTCAATTGGCTAAAGGACCGGTTATTTGGTCCAGACGTAAAGGTCGGACAGAGGTTGCATCCGAATAAAAAGGGCGGCCGGAAACCGAGCGGCGCGGGCATCGCCGGTGCCGAAGCCTCCCGAAAAATTGTCGATCCCATCGAAAGTGAGGCCGAGAAGGTCCTTTCCGTCAATGGCGATTGCGCGCTTCACGTCCCAGTTCGATCAGCCGCGAGAGGAATTCGGCCGGCTTGAGCCTGGTTTCGGGGGTGGTCAACGCCTGGGTGTAGATAATGGTCGCCGAGGTCAAGCCTGGCAACGTATTCACCTCGATTAAATACACTTTATCCGTGGGAGGCTGGTACATGATATCGATGCGGGCATAGCCTTCGATACCCAATCGGTTGGCGAAGGTGGCCACGCGCTCGCGAATTCGCCGCACCTGATCGACCGTCAATCCCGGAGGCGGCGTCAAATTGATACCGACTCCCTTGTTGAATTTTTCGTCGAGCGATAAAACGTCGGTTTGGGCCCGAGTCTCCGAAGGCATCAGGGCGATCTGATTTCCGGCCGGACCCAGAACGCCCACCGTCATTTCCACAAAGTGCCCCGGCGCATCGGGTCGACCCAGGTACTGCTCGACGATCAGTTGATCGAACATCGGCATCTGAAGGAAGACATCGTCTTCGGTGACGCCGGGATAGAGCAGTTTAAGGGGCATGCGATCGAGCGAGGAAAGGGCGAACAGGAGGTACAGGGGTATTTGCGCTCGCGGATCGCGACTCACGAGCACCCCGCTGGAGCACCCGTCGCTTTTGGGTTTCAGCACCAATCCGTGCGGTGAATCCAACCGATCGCGACACCGGTCGGCCCAGAGACTGCAGCAGTTGGCGAACGCCTGATATTCGGTCGAAGCGCACAGCGCGGCGATATCGCGATGGCGATCGAAGCCATCCACCAATTCCCGCATGCGACCGGGCGCCAAGCCTTCCGCCACCAGGTCCGCTTCCAGGGCCGCCACATCGAGGATGATCTGGCCAGGCGCCTCGAAACCGGGAATGGCCCATGCTCGACACCGAAGATTGGTTTCGTGTTTGTCCATGCAGATTCGGGAAACCCGCGAACCGCTGCCGTTGAAGGGCATGCCGCGCTCGGCGAACGCTGCCTGAAGCGTACCGTCTTCCCCAATGCCGCCGTGCAAAGCCAGGAACACGAAATCGAAATGGCGCTCGAAATCGGCCAAGGCCACTTGCCGCGGCAGGAAATTGATGGCGTCCACGGGATGACCCACCTCGCGGAAGGCGTCGCCCTTCAAGCGATTGCAGAGCTCGATCGTGGCGCGATAATGCTCGGGATTCCCGATCATGGCGTCGATTTCGTCGACGGTGTGTTGCAATGCGATGAAGGGCGCCACGATCCAGTATCGTTCCTCGCGATCCAAATAGACCGATGTCACGCGGTACCGCTGCAGGGCGGTCAACTTCTGGGTCACGTTGAACCAGCTCATCCGCGACACGTGACGCTCGGACGAACTGCCGCCGCCGATGACGGCGACGCGCATGCCTTCGCCCCCTTTCCGAGCGGATTCACCGACCAAACGGCGATCTTCCCGTCTGGCGGCGCGGTGCAGCATCAACTGAAACACATCACTGTGGCGAAGACCGAACAGGGAGGCTTGCTGAAAGAGAAAGGAGTCGAGACCGCATCCGGGAATGCCGTTGAGATCGGACCAGTAAATGCGGCCGTCTTCGGTGACGAAGCCGTCGAAACGAGCCCAATCGCGCAGCCCGAAATCGCGGAACAGGGAAAGCGCCTGTTCGCGCATGCGACCCAGCAAGGCTTCATCGTGGGTGAAGGGTGTTTCGTGAATGGCGCCGGCGCCCGGCATGTACTTTTTGTTGCGGGTGTAGAGCGCGGTCTCGTCGCCTGGCAGGCCTTCCTGAACGCGAATGCCGGTGGGCAGCAGCGGGAAGATGGCGCCGTCTACATCCTGCAGGACGATCAGGGAAAATTCACGACCCAAGATGCGTTGTTCGACGAGAACCTGATCGCTGTGAGTGAAGGCGCGGGCCAAGCCTTCGGCAAAAGCCTCGCGATCGACCAGGCTCACGCCGTCGGAAGATCCGCAGTTGTTGGGCTTGGTGATCAGGCGACCGCCGGCATCCAGCGGGATCCGACCAAAAATGTCCGCGGTGAGACCGGCCGGATCGGCGTCCCATTCGCCTTTCGACAGCAGCCGGTTGGGCACGACCGGAAACCCCAGCTCGGCCAACTTGGCCACCGTCGCGCGTTTGTCCAAGGTCAGCGCCAAGCCGTCGGGATCCGATCCCACGTAGGCGTGTCGTCCATGGTCCTCGAACAGGCGACTGAGCGCGCCGTCTTCGCCGAACTCACCGTGGACGATGGGACACAGAACGTCGGTTTCGCGCAACAGGCGATCGCGCGCTTCGGCGGTGTAGGCGGGAAGATCCAGGCCCTCGAAATCCTCGATGGTATTCGAATAGATCCATTGGCTTTCCAAGCGGTGAAACGTCAGATCGGGGCCGATGAATACCAGGCTGATGAGACGTTCGTCCATCGACTTGCGGATACTGTCAAAAAAGGTGCGGGCAGAATCCAGCGAAATGTTGCGCTCGTTGCTGGGGCCGCCAAAAAAAATGGCGACACGCGTCTGCTTGGGATCAAGTGGCTGCATGAAAGGTCCTTTTTCGATACTTCGCGAGTCGGGGTGGTGCCGGAGGCAGATCGACCCAGTCTATCACTCCTCGTTGACCAGATAAATTCTTTGGATCCGGTCGCTGAGACGGCATAAAACCTCGTAGGGAATGGTGCCCTCGAGTTCGGCCAGGTCCTCGACCCGAATGTGCTGGCCGCGCCAATCACCGAAGATCAGCACTGGTTCGCCCACTTCGATTTCGGGAAGGTCGGTCACGTCGATGGCGGTGAAATCCATGCAGATCGAACCGACGATCGGCGCTTTACGACCCCGAATCATGACGTAGCCCTGGTTCGAAAAAGCCCGCGACAGCCCGTCGTGATAGCCGATGGGCAGGAAGGCGATGCGGCTGTCGCGTTCGGTCGTGAAACGCTGGTTGTAGCTGATGGGATAGCCGGGCGGGTAGGTTTTCAGACTTCCGATCTTGCTTACCAGGGCGATGGGACAGGCGAGGTCGATATCGGCAGCGACGGAATTGGACGGATAGATCCCGTAGATTCCCAGTCCGATGCGGGTCATGTTGAAACGCGCCTCGGGGAAGCGGGCACTCGCGGCCGTTGCGGCGGCGTGCTTCAGGGGCGGATCGATACCCAGGGCGCCCAACTCGTCCAACGCCCGATGGAACAGGGCCAATTGGCGATGCGAGAAATCGTCGGCGGCGGGATCGTCGGCGGAGGAAAAGTGAGTCATGATGCCTTCGATCCGCAGGTGGGGCATTTCCAGAATCGCGGCGGCCAATGCTCCGATTTCGTGGGGAAACACGCCGAATCGTCCCATGCCGGTATCCACTTTCAGGTGGACCTTGACCTTCTTGTTCAGGCGGGCCGCCGCTTTTTCCAACGCCCGCGCCACGTCGAGATCGAACAGAACCGGTTGCAGCGAAAGCCTGACGACCTCCTCCACGTCGTCGATCATCACCAATTGAACCAGGATGTCGTTGCTGACGCCGCCCCGCCGCAACGCCAGCGCCTCCTTGGTGTAGGCCACCCCGAAAAAGTCCACGTGATTTTGAAGGAAGCGGGCGATATAGGTGGCATCGGTGCCGTAGGCGAAGGCTTTCAGCATGACCAACAGTTTGCCGTTCGGTGGCAACAGGTTGCGAAAGGTCAGGGCGTTGTCGCGAATTTTCGACAGGTTGATGTAGTACACGGTTTGCGTCAGCTTGCCCTTGAAGCGGGCGACGATCTGCTCCAACCGGGCTTCGCGAGGACCTTTCACCAAGATCAAATCGTTTTCTTCGGCGAAAGATTCGGTGAAATCGAGCAGTTCCCGCGTGTCATCGAACCGAAAGACTCGTCCACCAGGTCGGCTTTTTTCGAAAGCCTTCGCCGTCTCCCGGCCCAAATCGCTCAACATCAACAGGACATCGACACCCTTGCGGGCCAGTTCTTCTCCCACGATGCGGTGCTCGTAGGACGATCGCTCGCCCAGTTCCTTCATGCCACCGAAGACGAACACCTTGCGCTTCCCGGGATAGGTATCGAACAGTTCCAGACAGGAGCGGGTCGAAATCGGGTCGGCGCTGTAGGTGTCGTTGGCGAGAATGGCGCCCGAAGAGGATTTCCACATTTCCAAACGATTGAGCGGTGGGCCGAAGTGGGTGGCTGCACGGGCGATCTCAACGGGCGTCATGCCGAATAGCCAGGCGGCGCATACGCCCGCCAGCATGGTATTGAAGACCTCGCGCCAGGATACGTCGATCGCCAGGCGCAATTCGTGATAGCTGCCGTCCGGAAACCGGATCGACAGACCGCTTCGACCCTCTCCCAGAGAAACGGCGTCCACCAGGCGCGGCAATTCGGGGTTCTCGCCGAAACGGTGGATCGGGCACCGAATGTGGCTCAGCAGTTCCGGAGTCAGCAACGGCTCCTCGGGCAGGAGCAACCAACCGTTTTCGGGAAGATGGCGAAAGAGTTCGAGTTTCTCCGAGGCGATCTTGGTACGCGAACCGAATCCTTCGAAATGGGCCAGCCCGATATTGGTCAGAATGCCGTAGCGCGGGGCGATCATCGTCTCGAGGTGCTGCATCTCGCCGACCGCGGAAATGCCGGCCTCGATCAAGGCAAGATCGGCCCCAGGCCTCAATCCCAACAACGACAGAGCCACACCGACCTGACTGTTGAAACTTCCGGGGCTGGCCTGTACCAGAAAACGCTTGGTTAACAGACCCGCGAGAAAATCCTTGAGAATCGTTTTCCCATTGCTACCGGTGATCGCGACCGCATCCAATCCCAGCAGGGCTTTGTGGTGTTGGGCGAGCTTTTGCAATGCCCGTAGGGGGCTTTCCACGGCAATCGTGGGAAGTGGCGCCTCTTCGACCGAGGCAATGCGGTTTCGATCCACCACCGCGGCGACGGCACCCCGCCTGGCCGCTTCCGGCAAGAAGGTTTCACCGCGATAATTGGGACCACTCAAAGCCACGAACAGGGAGTGGTGCCGAAATGGGAGGCGCGTATCGGTCTCCACCTGCTCGATCGGTTGATCACCGCAACCACCGGAAAGGTGGCCGTCCAGCAACGCCGTGGTTTGCTGCAGCGTCAGATCGAGCATCGATTCGAACCACCTTTACATCGATTGGGCACAGGCGACGCCATCCGCCTTCCTTAAGTTACCGAGCGTCGCGGGCCCGGATTTCTGACAGTCCGAAATCTTTCGGATGCCGATCAACTTCAGGGTCCGTAGTAGATCGGCGATGAAGCCACCGTGGTTTCGGTGGTGACGGTTTCGGTTTCGAGCGTCACCGTGTTCCAGCGACCGCATGAATCGCAACGGCCTTGATAGGACTCGTAGCGAGAACCACAGTGGGTGCAAATGAAATCGGCACCGGAAAATCCCAACTCGCGCGCGAGCGATTTGAAGGCATCCAACGCCTCGTCGTGATGGGCGCGACGAGCCTTGATGTCACCGAGGATGAAGAGATAACCCGGGAGATGCCCCAATCGACCACGCAGACCTTCCAACAATTCCAGACTTTCGTCCAGCATCTGGAGCTTGTAGTAGAGTTTGGCCAATTGAAACCGAACGGTCTGTCCCCCGTGTTTGACGAGCAACTGCCGGTAGACCTGAATCGCGTCTTCGGGGTATCCCTGTTCCAGATAGTAGCGTTCCAATCGCTCCAGAAACGCGGGGTTCTCGGTCTTGGCGAATCCCTTTTCGTAAATGGCGAAGGCCTTTTCTTCGGCCTCGGTTTCGAGTAGGAAATCGCCCAGGCTCAGATAGGCCGGCACGAACAGGGGATCGTCCTTGAGAAGCTGTTGGTATTGATCGATGATCTTGCGAGGCGCACGAGAGGTCTCGGATTGACGAATCAAGCCGTAGCGGAAGGCGGTGGGATTGACACCCGGCCGCGGATCGATGCCGACCTTGCTCATGCGATCCAGGGTATCCAGGCAATCCTGCCAGGCCTGCTGGCTCTCGTAATAACCCAGCAGCAGGTGATAGGCGCGACCCGCCTCCTTGGCATGGGCACTGGTAATGGCCTGCAAGGTATCGACGGGACTCCGGTCGACGGACAAATAGGCTTCGGCCAACAGGTAACCCGCACGCAAATCGCCGGTCTCGAAAAAGGGGCGCTTCAGGAGGGTGATCGCCTCGTCACCGCGTTCGAGTGCGAGCATCGCCTGACCACGCAGCACGAGCGCCTCGAGATGATCGTGAGGTTCGAGCAGGGCCAAAGCCTTTTCGGGCATGTGGTGGGTCAGGAGTTCGGCGGCCTGCCGAATCGCTTTTTCGTCCTCGCCATGGGCCTGTCGCTCCTGCTCCAACCGACGTGCATGCTTCAAAAGCTGCATGTACTTGTAGGTGAAATAGGTGGAGGGAACCGCCGCCGCGGCGACGAGAGCGATGAAGATCCCTTTCAGGAGCGGGATCGGAAAGCTCCAGAGTTGAAAGTGGCTTTGGAAGACGGTTTGATTGTGCGGGTCCAAGAGAAACACGGAAAACACGAACAAAAATAAGAGGAGGCTTCCCCAAGTAAGGACGGTCTTCAGCTTCATCCGCTAACCTTCATGGTGGTATGGATGCCCACTTTGTATGCAAAGGGCCCGGTAAACCTGTTCCAACAGCATCACGCGCGCAAGGGCATGAGGCAACGTCATTTGGCTAAAAGATAGCACAAAATCAGCGCGTTGTCGCAGGCTGTCGGTGACCCCCATGGCCCCGCCGATACAGAACACGACGCGCCGCACGGCCTGGTTTTGGCGCTGGGTCAGAAAGTCGGCGAAACCGGGCGAGGACAGTTGTTTTCCGCGCTCGTCACACAAAACCAGATAATCGCCAGGCTGGAGCTCTGCCGCGATTCGCTCGCTTTCGCGTTGGCGTATCTCGGCATCGCTCAGCGATGCGGTTTGGATCGGCTTGAGCACTTTTTCGTCGAAACGGGTGGTGGCCGCGATCCGTTTGGCGTAGCGCGCGCAGAGATCGGCCTCGGGCTCGCGCCTGGCGGCCTTTCCCACCCAAATCAACTGTAACCGCATCAGCGCTCGGCAACCTGCTGTCCGACGGCCAGCTCTCGATCCAGATCCGGGGCCTCGATTTGCTTCCAGATCTCCTCGAGGTTGTAAAACTCGCGCTTTTCGGCGCTGAAAATATGGACCACGACGTCGCCGAAATCGATCAGGGTCCATTCACCCTTGCTCATGCCCTCGACATCGGTGGGGCGGTGACCGGCCTTCTTGCAACGAAGGGTGATTTCCTCGGCGATCGATTGGATATGGGTCGTCGAGGTACCCGTCATGATGACGAAATAATCGGTGAAACTGCACTTCTCGGTGATGTGAAGCGTCTTGAGATCGACGGCCTTGAACTCCTCGGCGATCGAAATGACGAACTGTAATAACTCTTCTGTATGCAAATGGAACTCCTCAAAGATTTCGGCTTGGAAGCCTCGATACAGTTTTCCGCCGGATGAGGGGCGGGAGGGAGAAACGGTACAGGGTTGGTGTAACAGAACATGGGGCCAAACCGCCGCAAATGCCAGTGCGGTAGATCGCCTTTTCGAATCCTAAAACCGCGAACGGGTCCCGCAACACGCCCCTTCGGGAGGGCCGATCCATCGGCAAAGCGGTCACCACCTCGGAAATCGAGTCAGAAATCCAACTCGTCCAAGGGATCGATCTCTTCATGGTCGGGCGCCGAGGTTTGGGCCTCCTCTTCGCAGGCCGATTCCCCCACCTTTTCGGGAGCGGGACCTTCCTCATCCGATACCGCGGGCATCTCCGCCGCTCTCGCCGCCTTGGCTTCCTTGACGCGATCGTTCAACTCGTAGACCATGGCCTGAATGCCTTCACCGGTCACGGAGCTGAGGGTCGCCCAATGGATCCCAGCCTGACGTAACGTCTCGGTCAGGCGTGCGATCGCCTCCTGCCGCTCGTGCGGTACGTCAGCCTTGGTGAAGGCGACCAGGTGCGGCTTCCGGCTCAACTTGGTGCTGAACGAGTTCAGCTCGTTGCGAAGCACGCGATAACAGACGTCGGGCTCGCGCTCGGGATCGGCGGGATCGATCATCACCAGCAAAATACTGGTGCGCTCGATGTGCTTCAGAAAGCGCAAACCCAGGCCGGCTCCCTCGTGGGCCCCTTCGATGATGCCCGGTATGTCCGCCACGACGAAGTTCTCGACGGGTGTCGCCCTGACGACCCCCAGATTGGGCTTCAGGGTGGTGAAGGGATAGTCGGCCACTTTGGGTTTTGCCGCGGAGATGCGGCTGATGAAGGTGGACTTGCCCGCGTTGGGAAAACCGACGAGGCCCACGTCCGCCAAGACCTTGAGCTCCAACCGTAGCCAAAGGGTTTCGCCTTCCTCGCCCGGTTGCGCGAACTTGGGCGCCTGATGGGTGCTGGAGACGAAGTGGCGGTTCCCTTTGCCGCCACGTCCACCCTTGGCCACGATGACCGAGCTGTCCGCCAGGGTCAAATCTCCCAGAATGGTGCCGCTTTCGCGATCGCGTACGATGGTCCCGGCTGGAACTTCCAGGATCAGGTTCTCGCCGGTGGCACCGGTCATGTTGTCGCCGCGCCCGTTCCTGCCGTGCCCGGCCTTGTACTTGCGCCGGTTGCGCAAAGGCAACAGCGTGTTGAATTCTGGCCGCACCTTGACGATGACACTGCCGCCGTTACCGCCGTCTCCCCCGTCGGGGCCGCCGAACTCCACATATTTCTCGCGTCGAAAGCTGAGCGCGCCGTTACCGCCGTTGCCGGCTTCCACGTGAATTTCCAACTCGTCTATGAACATAGGGGTCGTCTCAATCTCTTGTCGAAAACCCGCAAACCGCGGGAGTACTGGCTCACGGTGGGGATGAGGCAGCACCCCCGCACCGAGCCGGCAGTCCATGTTGAAACCCGTTCGGGTCGACGATCCTTCGCGATCGCTTCCCCCGGGAGACCGCTTCCGCGAAAAAATCGAATACGGGGTCTCCAAAACGAAAGAAGCCGCGGCTGGACTGCCTGGCCGCGGCTTTCTTCTCGGTAATTTGTCGGATTGTTCCGGCTGGGATTACTCGGGATGAATTTCCACGAATTTACCCATCCGTCCGCGATCACGGAACGAGACCTTGCCGTCAATTACCGCGAACAAGGTGTCGTCACCACCGCGACGAACGCCCGTACCGGGTTTGAATCGCGTACCGCGTTGGCGAACAATGATGGAGCCGGCAGAAACCAGCTGACCGCCGTAGCGTTTGACACCCAAGCGCTTGGATTCACTGTCACGTCCGTTTCTGGAACTACCGACGCCTTTCTTGTGAGCCATGGCTGATAACCTCTAATTCGTTTTTCCGGAAAATTGTCTTGAACACTAGCTACAGATTGCAGGTGCAATCTGGAAAACAAAGAACCTTGCGATTAGTTTTCCGGAATCGAGTCGATGCGAATCGCAAAATAGTTCTGACGATGGCCGCGGGTGCGGCGGTAAGTCGTGGTTTTCTTTTTCTTGAAGACGGTCACTTTGTCGCCGCGCTCCGCTCTCAGGACGGTGGCTTTGACTTTCGTGCTCAATTCGGGGGTGCCGACAGACATGTCGGTGCCGTTGCTGGCCGCGAGGGCGGTCAACTCGACGGTGTCCCCTTCGGAAATGCCGGGGATGATTTCGATGCGAAGTTCATCACCTTCCGAAACGGTGTACTGCTTGCCACCGGTTTTGATAACTGCATATGGCTGCATGGATGGAATCCTCCCATTAGAGACAGGGCTCAAACGGCCGAAGCCGCAGTCTACCCAACAACAAAAGGGATGTCAACGGCGAAAACGCCCGCCCCAGTTTTTTTTGATCGGCATTGCCGGGGCCCCTTCAATTGGTCCGCGACAGCTCGTATCCGCGGCGATACTCCAGATAACAGTCGTCACACGACTTGTGCGTCGCCATGATACTCCGCCAGGTCTGCCCGTTCGACGTATTCGGCGATGTGTAGTTGATCAGGAAACGGGTTCGCGTCTGGCGCATGGCTTGGGTAAGATCGTTTTGGAACTGGGTATTGCCGAGGAACAGGTGTCCCCCACTGTCGCGCACCAAATCACTCATGAACTGCCGCTGTTCGGCCAACAGCGGCGGCAGCTCCTTGCCCGAAGCCTTGAAACTGACCATGAAGATCGGGATTCGGTAGTTCTTGACCTTGGTGGCCAATTCCTCCTCGGTGGTACCGCTCATCAGATCGTGACCGTCACTGAACAGAAAAAGGACCCGCGAACCACTCACTTCACTCAATTGATCCAAAGCCGCGGACAATCCGTCGTACAGCGCCGTGGACCCGATCGGCGTGACGCGACTGAGCTTTTTCAACAGGAAATCTTGGTCGTCGGTATAGTCCGACAACTCTTGATAGGTGTTGGAGAAGTAACTCACTTTCGCCTTGTCGCCCTTCTTCAATTGCTTGATGAGATGACGGCTGGCGGCCTTGGTCTGGAAAATGTGTTCCGCATTGCTGGTACTGAGATCCAGCAGGAGGTGTACGGTCAATTCGGTTTGAACCTGGGTCAACTTTCTTATCTCGGCCTCGATCCCGTTTTCTTTGATGACGAGATCGCCTCGCTCCAACTCGGTGACGGGCCGTCCGAAACGCGTCACCTTCAAGGGAAGATCCACCAGGACCACCCGTTCCTCGTAGTCCACCTTGAACTCGGGTTCGACCAGGACGACGTCTTCGCCGGGCTCCTGAAATAAAGTGTGTAACAACAAAAACAATAGCATGACAGTTGCAAACTCCCAAATTTAGGGTAGTGAGAGACGACGATTCCCTGGCGAGAAAACACCGCGATCATCGAGCGAGAACACCATGCGCCCCAACGCATCCGCGGCTACCGAGGCGATCCTCGCCAAAGGTAATTCGAAGGGCGACGTGACCCATCGGTTCCTGCCGATACCCGCACCGGGAACGTCCATTCGGATGGATCCGGCGACACTGGGAAACTTAACGTCGCTGCGCGAGCGAAGCACGCCCCAGCCAAGCACTGGCTCAGCGGCCCCGATAGGAAGGCTTGCGCTTTTCCTTGAAGGCCCGCAGTCCTTCCAACCGGTCTTCGGTGGGAATGACGCCCGCATAACACAGTTGTTCGATCTGAAGGCCCTGATCCAGGCTGGTCTGAAGGCCCTGGTTGATGGCCCGTTTGGCCTGCTCCAGCGCGATCGGTCCGTTGGCCGCGATGACATCGGCGATCGCCTTGACGCGATCGTCCAATTCCTCCGCGGTGAAGACGTCGTTGACCAGACCCAACGTGACGGCTTCCTCGGCAGAAACGGGCTGAGCCTTGAAAATCAATTCTTTCGCCTTCGCCGGACCGATAACCCGCGGCAACAACTGGGTCCCCCCGGCTCCGGGAATGATGGCCAACCGGGTCTCGGTGAGGCCGAGCTTGATCCCGGACTTGGCATAACGCAGATCACAGGCCAGAGCCAATTCCAATCCGCCACCCAGAGCGGAACCCGCCATACAGGCGATGGTAATTTTGGGATGATTGAAGAGCAGATGAAAGGTGGTTCGCAGCTCCGTAACGAAGACGTTCACTTCGTCTTCGTTCATCTCGGCCCGCTCCTTGAGATCCGCGCCGGCGCAAAAGGCACGACCCCCCGAACCGCGCAGCACGAGAATCCGCGTCTGTTTGTCGAACCGGGCGGCTTCCAGTTCCTCGCGCAAAGCACGCACCAAATCGCGACCGAGCGCATTCATGCGATCGGGCCGATTCAACGTGATTTCGCGAACAAAACCATCTTGGGAAACCAACAAATCGCGATCGGCCAACCTATCCCTCCTCGATGCGCGGTGGACGGACGAGCCGCGCGTGGATTACCCCATCTCAATTAGAGCACAAGTCGCGAGGGCGCGACAGCAAGGGCAAAGGGGACAAGGACTCTTTTGTGAGCCTTGTCGCAGAGGAGAGAGATGGGGGGGACGGCGAAGCCGCGAAAGGGAAAGAGAAAGAGGAAGTAAAGGAAAGGCAAAAAATATCCTTTCAGCACGAATAAGATATCAGTAAGATATCAAAAAGGCATCTTGTGTGACCCGAACGATCATTCCTCCGCTCTACCGCGATCGTTCCGGTCCTCTGTGATGGACATCCTTTCCCGTTCCCCCTGCGATTCCACATCTCTGGTTCTTTTCTTCCTGTATCCATACCGAGACATGCGGGGGAACCGCTCGTTCCCCGAAACTTTGGTTTCCATCCATGCACGGTGCCTTCTCGCCATGGAGGAAGGATACATATGAAGATGAAGATCAGATCCGTCTTTGCACTCAGTTGGTTTCTCGCTTCGGGATTCCTCTGCTCACCGCTTCTCGCACAACAAACCGGCACCATCCACGGAACCATCACCGATCGCGATGGGCTGCCGCTACCCGGCGTCGTCGTCACCCTGGTATCGCCCTCGCTCCAGGGAACGCGCAACGCGGTCTCCTCGGAGACCGGTCAATTCCTGGTACGCCTCCTGCCACCGGGACACTACAGGCTCACCGCCTCGTTGCCGGGCTTGACCACCAAGAAACTCGAGACCCGGGTCGCGGTGGCCTCCACCAATCGGGTTCGCATTCAAATGGAGCCCGAAGGCACCGTCGAGGTCTTGACGGTGACCGCCGATCGCGTCGCCGAACTGGACTCGACCCAGGTCGCCACCAACTTCGACGATGACTTTCTCGAGAAACTGCCGCGCAATCGCAGCAATCTCGAGGGCGTGGCCAAACTCGCCCCCGGCGTCAATAGCGGGGCCTTCGGCGGCGTCTCCATCAACGGAGCCGTGGCCACGGAAAACCTGTTTCTGCTCAACGGCACGCTCATCAACAGCGACAACATCCGCGGCCGGGCGGACGACCTGTTCATCGAAGACGATATCGAAGAAACCCAGATCATTTCGGGCAACGCTTCGGCCGAGTTCGGTTTCTTCTCCGGCGGTGTCGTCAACACGATCACCAAATCCGGTAGCAACGAATTCCACGGTACCTTCCGTACCGAAGTCACCAACAACAGTTGGACCGCGCGCAACCCCATTCAGTTGCGCAACGATTTCGACCCGACGGATACGGTCAACAAGGAATACACGCTGGTCTTCAACGGACCCATCATCAAGGATCGCCTGTGGTTCGCCTTTTCCGGGCGCAATTTCGACACGGATTCGACCTTTTCCCTGTACCAACCCTCGCCCATGAGCGACGAAGCCGCGATCTCCCTGGGCTTGGAACCGGGCCAGACGGCACCCCAAGCCGAAGACTACAACTACATTCGCGAACGCGATCGTTTCCAATTGAAACTCACGGGCACCCTGGCTCCGGGGCATACCCTGATCGCTTCCTACCTCAAAGATGAAGACACCGTTTTCAACCGAGCGGTCTTCTCCTCGATCTCGCGATCGGCGCTCAGCGAGCGCGACGCCTGGCCAACGGAAATGTGGACCCTGAACTACCGCGGGATCATCACCCCGGAATTCACCATCGACGCCAACTTCGGCGATCGCTCCCTGACCAACGAATCGGGGATCATCACCGATGATCGCGTTCTGGGCACCACCGTCGTCCACCGCGACCAGGGCTGGACTCAGTCCAACGCGCCCTTCGGCAATGGCGAGGTCATCAACGAGCGCGCCAGTCGGAACTGGAACGTCAAGTTCTCCTACTTCCTCAACGGCGGCTTCGGCACGCACGACATGACCTTCGGCGTTCAGGAAGTCACCGACATGCGCAACGAAGACAACCACCAGTCGGCCACCGGTTGGTCGCTGTATCCCCGCTGGACCCGCTTCGAGGACAACGAGGTCATCGGCATCTACACCGGCACCGGCACCTCCGGTGGCTCGGCCTGGCTGGTCTACTGGCCCGTGGTCAATCCTTCCAAGGGCAGCGACTTCAACACCCGCGCCGTGTATTTCAACGACGTGTGGACCATCAATCCCCATTGGTACATGAATCTGGGTCTCCGCTACGACCGCAACGACACCAGCGCGGAGGACGGACAAGAACTGTCGAAAACCGACAACATCAGCCCGCGCTTCACGCTCAACTACGATGTCCACGGCGACGGAGTCCATCAATTCAGCGCCGGTTACAACAAATACACCGGCAAGATCAACGATGCGGCCCAATCGGGCTCCACCGCGGGTTCGCCGGCGGCGTTCTACTGGCGCTACGACGGGCCCCAGACCGAAAGCATCGCGGACGTCTTCGCGTGGATCGACGCCAACTTCCCGGGTGGGCTCGCCGGAGTCGAGTCCCTTAACCGCGACTCTCTCCAGAACGAGTACCTTTTCTACCAAAACTACTCGCCCGACACCTCCTACGAGGCACTTGCGGTGGTCCCTCAAGAAGGCGGCCTCGACGCGACGAGCGTGACGGAAATCTCGCTGGGCTACAAACACAAACTGGGCAATCGCGGCTACCTGAAGGCCGATCTGATTCGCCGCGATTACGACGACTTCCTGGTTGAATTCATCGATCGCGGAACGGGCCAGACCAGCTTCGGGGTGGATCGTTCCATCCTGTCCAACGACTCCGACCACTACGACCGCGACTACCTGGGGATTTCACTGGCAGGCCAGTACAGTTGGGCCAATCAGATCACGCTCGGCGGCAACTACACCTGGAGCGAAGCCGAAGGCAACATCAACGGTGAGACCTCCGGTGCCGGCGGCATCGCAACCTCGCGCACGACCGCCTATCCCGAGTTCAACCACCCGCGACTCAATCCGACTCGACGCCTTCCCGAATCCTCCGAACACGATTTGAACCTCTGGGCCTCCTACGATCTCAACACCGGGTTCGGAGACTTCAACTTCACCCTGCTGCACACCTGGACCACCGGATTGCCCTACGGCATCGGCATCGACCTGGATATCGAAAGCGATCCCACCGCCTTCGGATTCCCCAGCTACGACGACGTGTCCTATTACAATTCGCCGCCGACCAGTGTCTGGTACTGGGCGACCGCCCCGGACGCCTTCAAGTGGGAGGACACCCACGCCACCGATATCGCGGTGAACTACGCTTTGAAGCTACGCTCCCGGCTCGAGTTCTTCCTGCAAATGGAAGTATTGAACGTCATGAACAACGACGCTCAAATCGATGGCAACAGCAGCGCCTATGCAGATGGGTTCGAGGCGTTCGACGTGTTCTCGGATACGCCCCAGGAAGGGGTTCACTACCAAACCGCCACCAACTTCGGCGAAGCCCAGTACAGCAGCGACTACCAATATCCGCGAACCTTCCGATTCGATATCGGGATCAAGTTCTAAACGCCGATTCGAGAACCTGAATCGCGAAACCAACGGGGCGAGTCGCTCACGCGAGCGACTCGCCTTTTCTTTTCGGTTCCTGACCGCGGAAGAAAAGGTCCACATGGTGTACGGATAGGACGATTTTTCCGATCGCCCAACGAGTTTCCCACCGGATCAGGAGTAGCGCTGAACCATTTCGCGGGTGATGGTCAGAACCTTCTTGGCGCCCTGATCCTTGACGAGGTAATTGGTGTGAGGGTCGAACTCGATGCCGCGCATGACGCGTTTGAACACCATGCGCAGTGCGCGAGCGCCCAGGCGATGGTTGTCGTAGGCGGTCTCCGCGATTTCACGCACGCCCTCCTTGGATACCTGCAACTCGATACCCAAACTGCGGAAGTACCGACGCGCCTCTCGAAACAAAGAATTGTGCGGCTCGATAAAGATGCGCATGAGGCCTTTGATCGTCAGGTCGTTGAGAACGATGACCTCGTCGAAACGTCCCAGGAATTGAGGGGTCATGCCGTAATCGAACATATCCTCGTAGCGCACGTAATCGTGCAGACTGAAATGTTCCTTTTGCTCCATGTCCTCCTGAGTTTCGGCCACGACGTATTCCTGGATGAGCTTGTCTTTGGTCTCTCCGCTGGCCACCCGCCGATACACCATGTCGTAGAGCCCCTCGAAGGCGCCACCACAGATGAAGAGAATGCGCCCGGTATCGATGTGGACCTTGTGCTGGACCAGGGTGCCGTCGGCATTTTTCACGGTCAGGGGCCGGCTGATGCCCTCCCCTTCGATGAGGGTCAAAAGTGCTTCCTGAGCCAGGATCCCGCGAGGGTTGGCCTTGTCGCCGACGTAAGCCCGAATCTTATCCACCTCGTCCAAAAAAACGACCGAATGCTCCATCAATTGCCTGAACCGTTCAGGATCCGGATGATCGCCCATGATTTTCAACGCGTTTTGGTGAAGACGCTCCACGATCACACTGCTTTCCGTTTCCGTGGATTCGTCATTCGAGACGATGTTCGCGTTGAGGCGAATGGTGTTGAGAAAGCTGCCCAACCCGATGTTGCTCTCGAACATTCGTTCGATGGCCCGCATGATGGTCGTTTTCCCCGTGCCACTGTTCCCGATGAGCATGATGTTGCCGACTTTGATGTCGCTGAGATGCTTGTACAGGGCAACGGAAATCTGCTCGAGGGCAACGCGCTGATCGACGACATCCGCTTCGAGCCGTTGGAAGATCTCTTTTGGGGCTTGAATCTCTGACATCACATTCTCCCATGGGTCGATGAAGTAGGGTCGTATTCGATAGTTTCCGCCAAACCGGGGAATAAAACACTTCGAGCCGCTGACGGTCAGTGACCCATATATTAAATGGTATTTCTCGATGCGTTACTTCAGGGATCGATAGACACTGGGCACCTTCTCGCGGAGCTCCCTGAGGGAGAGCACCACGTCTTCGCCGCCCACCTGCAGGTAAATGCCCGTCAAATCACCGTAACGATTGAAAACCGGGGCTCCCAGGTTCGATGAATCAACGCCCTCGTTGAGGGTCCAAAAGGTGATTCCCTTGTCGTTTTTGACGGTGTTGCGAATGCGCAGGGCCTCCAGGGCGACATCGCCGCCGCGCTCCTCCGAAACCGCAATCCAAACCGGTTCACCGAGATCCAGATTGCGATCGAACTCCCGGGAAAATGCCGGATCCCCGACGGAGTTGGCCTGGAGAAGGGTCAGGTGAATGCCTTCGACCTGCTGGATGAGCTGCGCATCTTCGCTCCCCCCGGAATTCAACTCGACCTCGGGAGCGATATAGCGGAACTCCTGAACGTAACGACCTTCGGTAGTGACATTCTGCTTTTCCGTCTGAAACGCGCCGGTGAGGAAATCGGAAACCACGAAGAATCGGCCTTCCGATCCAATCAGGGTCCCCTTTTGGTAGGCATCCCGGACCTTGACGCTGAGCACGGCTTGTCGGGCAACCGCGAGTACCTGGTCTTCGGTCGCATCGGCGCGTTCCACCGTGTTGACCGATTCGTTCTTCCAGGCTTCGGTCAGACGCCGTTGCTCTTCCGTGGTCCGAAAGGCGCTGAGTAACGCTTCGGCTTCCTCGGAGATGTTCTCGGAATTGGTGCCCCCATCGGCGAGTTCCCCGTTCTTTCGATTCAGATCGACCATCACCGGGGTGATTTGGGGCCGCTCCCAAATCATATCGACCCAGTGGCTTCCAAAAGCCAGGCTCAAAATGAAAACGAGCAGGCCCACGAAGGGCAGGGACCACCAGAGCTGCCGCACCGTTTCCGAATCGGTCTGATCGACACTGACGTTGATCCCGTTGCGCCGCAACAGGTTGGAGATACGACTCCAATTCCCCGCCTGCTGGGAGGTGATGCGAAAACCCCTCCCTTCGGCCAGGATTTGAAGCTGAAGGGGAAAGCGACAATCGGGACACGAAGTCGCATCCGGTCCCACATCGGCCCCACACTCAGGGCAAAACCGCATCCTCAACCCCCTCGATGGCGGTCGTTTTTTCGACCTGCTGGTTCCAAAGCTGGTTGCGATGATAGCAAAGCGTCAGATAGGAAAGCGTCAAGAAAAAAATAAAGATGAACAACATCACCGGGCGAAAGAAGACGCGCTGATCCAGGCTGGGCAAAGGCGGAGCCACCGTTTTCCGTGCGACAGGGGCGACCGATCCGGACACCTCTCGCTCCTGTTCGGCCTGGAACAGTGCCTCCTTCATGGGTGAGCGCTCTGAAGGTTTGTACGCATCCGCCCCATCACTTTCCGCGACGGATTCCCGAACCGCGTCGGGCTGGACGATGGGCATCGGTTTCGTGTCCCATTCGTCATCGGATTTGGCGGGCTCTTCATCGACGATCATTCGCTCCGAATCATCGCGATCACCGGTTGCTCGATGCGCGATCCGCAAATCCCCGGTCCGAAGGGATTCGCGCGAGTCGGGTTCCGCCGTCTTGCCGTCGACCGGATCGTCGTCGTCCGAATCGTAGAGACTGTCCTCGTCGACGAAATAGACCCCACTGCGATCGCCCGGCTGTTGATCTGTCGCGTGATCGGCCGGTTGTCGATTTGCGGTGTGATCGGCCTCGGACACGACGGCATCGGTCAGGGACTGTTCCGATTCGTCGGTTTTAACGGCGCCGTTCGAAACCACGTGTTGATGGGGTTCGATACTGGCGATCCAATCGTAAGGCCGCAGCAGGGCCCCCTCCGGATCGGTTCGCCAAAACTGGTCCGGCAGCCAAATGTGACCTCCGTGGGTCAAAAACTCGGGAGACACATCGTGTCCCACGGCACGCAGGAGAGCGATGACGAACTGGGCCTCTTCCGATTTCGAGGGCTTGCGCTTGGGAACGACCCGCCAAAAAAAATGTTCGCCGCAGGCGGGACAGGCATCGACAGGATCGAATATCGCGGATCCACAACCTTTGCAGTCAAAAGAACTTATCATGATTGCTTCCTCGTGATACCCATGGTACCCCTTTTTTGTTGGCCTTTCCACCGACCAAGCCGCCAAAAAGCCACCTAGGATCAATGATATGGGATAGGATGATGTTCGATTCACGCATTCAAGGTGTTTGTGAGCGATCGCAAAGCACCCCGTGATTCGGGCCATCCCGTATCGGTGCGCAGTTGTCCCCTCTCATGGCAGGGCCGATCATCCCAACGCCCCATCCCCATCTCCGTGGAGAGACCATTCCCGTGAAATCGCTACCGGAACAAATCACCGACTTCGAAACCAGATACATTCCTCTGTTAAAACAATGGACCCTGTCGATTCTTCCCCAAGACCTGGAGCGTGTGGCCACGACTCTGGAGGACATTCGCAAGAGTTCCGAAGCGATTACGGCCCAATTCACGCCCGATCAGGCCACCCTCTACCGGCAACGATGGCAACCCCTCCTGAAGCAAGCGCTCACCTTGACCGAGCCGATCATGACGCAGTTGAGAAGGGTCTTGCAGGAGAGTCAAGTTTCCAAGACCTTACTGCAACGCGGCCAAATGGGATTGCGAGGCTACCGCCGCAATCTACCGCGTCACGAAGGGAATTTCGATTCCGAAGCCTGAGCATAAGCCCCTGAATTCCAACCTTCTTTATCTTTTCTGCGACATCGCTCATGTTTTTCGACAAAGCAGTCGTTAAGTGAAATGCCGGTCAAGGATGGCCGACATACAAGCCACGAAGGATTGTGGCTTTACATATCAGGGAGGATATCATGGCTTCTATTTTGAACAATGTTTCTGCGCTTTCAGCACAGAGAAATCTGGCGAATTCCCAATCGGGTCTGAACAGCACGATCAACCGGCTGTCTACGGGTTTGCGCATCAACCAAGCATCGGACGATGCAGCGGGCCTCCAGATTTCCAACAACTTGCGAGCTGACATTCGCATCCTGGCACAAGCAGAGCGCAACGCAAACGACGCAATCGGGCGGTTGCGCGTCATAGACGCGACGTCCGAGGAAGCGACGAACCTGTTAACCCGTGCTGCCGAACTGGCAGAACAAGCGGCTTCCGGCACCACGAGTTCCGCCGGTCGTGCCGCACTGAACGCAGAATTCACCGAAATCAAGAGCGCCCTGGACGCCCTGGATTCCGACACCCGTTTCGACGGTACTTCGGTCTTCGGCACCGCCTTCACGGCGCGCGTCGGTGAACTCTCCACCCAAACCGTCACCCTCAGCAGTATCGATGTTGATTCGGCGAACTTGGGTCTGGCTACGACGTCAAACCTCTTGACCTCGGCAGCGGCCAGTACGGCACTCGCCTCCATCACCACCGCCATCGAAACAGTGTCCGCAGATCGCGGTACGGTTGGTGCCAAGTCCCAACGTCTGAATACCATCATCAACAGCCTCGGCATCTCTCGTGAAAACATCACTGCTGCAGAAAGTCAGATCCGTGACGCTGATGTAGCCTCGGAAGTGGTCAACCTCACGAAGTTCCAAATCTTGAGTCAGTCCGGTGTGTCTGCTTTGGCACAGGCTAACCAGTCTGCTCAGTCCGTCTTGTCACTGCTCGGCTAAGCCGTTTAGTTAAAGACAGTCTGAGAAAGGGAGGTGATGACTTTGTTAACCGGAGCAACTGGTACGCTGGACCAAATTCAAGTGCCTGGCGCCAACACCGCTCGGAAGCCGGGTTCATCACCTTCCTCCTTGACGTCATCCAACCTCAACCCCGAAGGAGGTGGCTCCTTTAAGGAGGAAGGCATCGCACCCACGGCTTCTCAGCCTGGTGAGGTTACTGCCATTCAAGACACGACCGACAACCAAGCCCCCTCAACGACCATCCAAGAAGAGCCCCAACAACTCGCCGCCAATGCGGAACTCATCGAGTCCCTGCAGGAAGAACTTCGCACGAAGGATTTGGAACGGCGCCAGGAAATCTCGCAAGATATTTCCAATCAACTCAACCGCAATATCAAACTCAAATTCAGTGTGGATGAAGAGACCGGCACCAACGTCTTTCAGGTGATCGACCGCGAGACCGGTGATATCATCAAACGCTATCCGCCCGAAGAGTTCCTCAATTTCGTCAAAAATTTCAAGGCAGTGTCCGGAATACTTTTCAGCGAACAGGTCTAGGACCGGTTCGTACCGTGAATTAAAAGGTGTGACATGGCTGGGACAATCGCATTTCAAGGCTTGGCAACCGGATTGGACTATGAAGCGCTGAAAGACGCGCTTCTGGTTCGGCATGAAAATCGTGTGGCACGGATCAGCCAGTCCATTTCCGATCAAGACAGAACCAAAGCCGGACTGTCCGATCTCAAGCGCACCTTGGACGCATTCGGAAGTATCGCATCTGATTTGGAAAGCAAGGTATTCGAAAAACGCAAGACCGAATCATCCGATACGAGTGTCTTTACGGCTACCTCCACCAACAGCGAAGCGGCCACCGGCAATTACGAGATCTTTGTCAACCAGTTGGCTTCCAACAGTGTGGCAACTTTCGGTAGCAAGGTCGGTTCCCTGACCGAGGTCATCGGTGCCGGAACCTTGAACGTGGAACTGTCCGGAGGCGAAACCTTTTCGGTAAACCTCACGGATGCAAATTCCACGATTACGGACCTACGTCAAGCAATCAACGATCAACACGGTGACAAGCTTAACGCCAACATCGTCGAGGTTGAGTCCGGTCAATTCCAACTTGTCGTATCCACCATTGAAACGGGCTCAGCCTCGAATATCGTGGTGGGCGCGGGACAGTCCGAAATTTCGGGATTCAACGCATCCTTCCTGACCGACGGCGTCTCCCAGACACGCGCCGGTCTCGATGCCATCATCGAAGTCGACGGTCTCCAGAACATCACGCGGTCCAGCAACACCATCAGCGATGTGATCGAAGGCATCACGCTCACCCTGAAAAACGAATCGGAAGTGGGCTCTCGCCAAACCTTGTCGGTCGAGACCGATTTCGACGAAATGATTTCGGGGCTGAACGAATTCGTATCGGGTTACAACGACTTGCTGAGCCAGGTCGATCGATTGACCGATTCGGAGGAGAATGGTGTCCTGGCCGGAGATTCGAGCACCTTGGCCCTTGCACGAGAGGTCCGCAGCCTCATCACCCGCGCCGTACCCAATATCGACCAAATCAACGTACGGGACGACGGATCGACCGGCTTTACCGCCCTCTCCCAGATCGGTTTCAAGAGCGACCGCACTACCGGTGAGTTGAGTATCGACAGCGATACGCTCAAAGAAGCCCTCACCGATCATTTCGACGAAGTGAAGAATCTTTTTCTCGGCGCGACCACTTCCTCGAACAACAATGTGTCCGTCAGTTCCAACCTGACCGACCCGCCGTTTTCGGGTTCCATTACGCTCGATTCCCAAAACGACACCGCCACCATCGACGGTCAGGTCTACAACCTGGAACGCAGCGGAAGCATTTTGAGCTTCGCCTCCGGCAGTTCCTTCAGCGGCTTGACCTTTGTCGCCGGAGCCAGTGCCACCAACATCAGTATCGAAGTTGCGGCCGGACTCGGAAGTCTCGTCGAAAGCATCGCCGACCAATACGCTGGATTCAGCGGCATCATCGACGACCGGAGCGCTTCAATCGACGAACGAACCCGGCAACTGAACCGCGACCTGGACGCCGCGAGAAACCGCGTCGAAGACGAACGGTCTCGCCTCGATTTCATCTTCGCCAGAGCGGAGCAGGCGGTCAGCCAATTACAAGGTCTCCAGTCCAGTTTGGGCACCCAGGCCAATCTGAATTTCGGTTAGGAACAGGCGCCAATTGCCGGCCTCGATTCGGCCCTGAAAGGGCCACAGTATTTTTGAGATTTCCTTTTTTGGGGCCGAGCTTTCTGTTGTATACTTGCCGGAATGGTTGTGGTATCCCCATCGGAACGCTTGCACCCAAACCTCAATTTCCACAGCACGGCGGGTTCCTCTTTCGTTTTTTCGAACTTCTGCTCATCACACCGAGAAGTCTTGAGGTTTCCAGGGTTTTGGGATAAAAGATACGCATCCAAATTCTTTGTTTTGTTTCACGGTGAATGAATATTAACAGGCTAGTCTCCATCCATGTCGGCATTGGTCAGGCCATGTTGTCAGGTCGCCCTCTCATAGCGGTTCGTTCGTTTGAAGAGGATCGACTCGAGGACATTTTCACTCGCATCGCTGACCATCTTCAGAAACAACTTTGGGTCTGGCAGACCAACAGAGGTTTGATTTCACCGCAGGGAAATGTGCCGAACACCCAAACTGCCGATCAAGCTTTGGGGCACCTATTACAGCTCTCGGAGCCGCCACTGGTTTGGATGAAGGACATCGACCAGTGTTTCTCGGCTTCGGTGATTCGCGGCCTACGCGATATCTACTATCGCTGGCAGGGAACCGGCAGCGCTCTTTTCCTGAGTTCTCCCAACCTCATCGTTCGTCCTGAACTGGAACGGGAGATGGCGCTCATCAACCTCTCGATGCCCAATCAAGCGGAAATTCTCGACATCCTCGCGGCTTGGCAAGAAGACCATCCGGAAGCCAAAAAGCTTCCCGCGAAGTTGATTGCCGCGACCCTCAAAGGCCTCACGAGATCCGAGATCCGCCACGCTCTCACGCGCATGGCTCATCACCCGGATGAAGAAAACCCGATTCGCCAATTGCAGGAAGAGAAACGTTACCTAATCGCCAAATCGGGAACCCTGGAATACATTCCCAAAGTGCCGGAACTGCACGAATTGGGCGGCCTTGAAAACCTCAAAGATTGGCTCAAGAAACGTCGAGAACTTCTTCTCATGGGGGAAGAGGCCAAGGAAATCACCCCCAAGGGTATTCTCTTGATGGGGGTTTCCGGATGCGGTAAATCCCTGTGTATCAAGGCCATTTCTTCAGCTTGGCAATTGCCGCTCTATCGCATGGAAATGGTCAAGATTTTCTCCGGAGCACATGGCAGTCCGGAACAAGCATTTGCCGACGCCTGTCGCTTGATGGAAGAAATGGCTCCCGCAATTCTGTGGATCGATGAAATCGAGATGGGCCTCTCCGCTGGCGGAAGCACGGCGGTCGATCCGGTCATGTCGCGTATATTCGCCTTTTTCCTGACGTGGATGCAGGAAAAGCCATCGGGCTTGTTTGTCGCGGCCACCGCCAACAGGATCGATCTGCTCCCGGCCGAAATGATTCGCAAAGGTCGTTTCGACCAGGTCTTCTTCGTCGACCTGCCTGGTGTGGGAGAACGACGACACATTTTTGACATTCACCTCAAAAAACGGGGTTACGACTCCGACCGCTTCAATCTGGACGTCTTCGCGGACGGTACCGAGGGTTGGAACGGCGCTGAAATCGAACAATGCGTCATTGCCGCCATAACGAGTGCGGCAATGGAACAACGAGATCTTGAACTCAAAGACATGTACGCCGCGCGGAAACAAATTGTGCCCATTTCCACGACTATGGAAGAGCAAGTTCGCCATATCCGAAATTGGGCCTACGAACGCGCGGTAAAAGCCTCAGCAGATGAGTGAAAAATTTAGGACAAGGGTTCATCGATGAATACATATCGAAAAAAGAATTATCGCGGAAAACGGAGCTACAGTGGTCGGCCACACAGACGACCGGTCGACAACTACCACCAGCCTCTTCCGCCAGATGCCGAGTCAATTCCCTACGCGCGTCACACGTTGACGAAGCCGGACGTGGAAGCCGTCGTGGAAGCGCTTCTCTCCGGAACGCTGACACAAGGCAAGGAGTTGGAGCGCTTCGAGGCACTCCTCTCCAAGTTGACGCACAGCGATCACGCCATCGCCTTGAACTCGGGGACCGCGGCAGTCCACGCCGCCTTGGCATGTCTCAAACTCGAACCGGAAGACGAAGTCATCACCTCCACGATGAATTTCTCCAGCATTACCAACATGGTTCGCCTGGTTGGTGCGAAGCCGGTTCTGGTGGACTGCGATCCCAACACCCTGACGATGAACGTGGAAGCGGCGAAAGCGGCCATCACGGATCACACCAAGGCGATCTTCACCAACAACTTCGGTGGGCACCCTTCGGATCTTCAAGCGCTGCGGGAAATATGTGACGAACACAACCTGGTGCTCATCGAAGATGCCTGTCACGGTCTTGGCGGGAAATACCGCGGCCATTACGTAGGCAATCAGGCGGACATCACCTGCTTTTCGTTTCATCCCTCAAAGGCGATCACGACGTGCGAGGGTGGCGCCATCACCACCAACAACCGCGCAATCGCGGATTGGATTCGCCTGTTTCGCCAGCAGGGCATTCAAAAGGACCGCCGTTTCTTCACTTCAAACGAACAGTACCCTGGTTTCTACCAGGAACTCCAGTTCCTCGGCATGAACTACCGCATGAGCGAAGTGCACGCAGCCCTGGGACGAAGTCAATTGACCCGGTTGGATCGCCACATCGAACGACGGCGCTCGATCGCCCAGGTCTACTACCAGAAGTTGGGCACCATCGAGGAATTGAAGCTGCCGTTCGTGGCGGATTGGGCAGACAACGCATTCCACCTGTTTCCAATTCAATTCGTCGGCGTTCTCGAAAACAGCCGAAACGATTTCTACAACGAACTTCAAAGCAACAACATCAATTGCCAGGTTCACTACGTTCCCGTGCACCGGATGCCCCTGTATGCGGGAAGCCTCGGTTCACCCACCGATTTCCCGAATGCGGAAACCTATTTTTCACGCTGCCTGAGCATGCCCCTGTTCCCCGACCTCTCCTATAAAGAGATCGAACGGATCACCGATCTGCTGATCAAGCAAATCAACGGCAAGCTCCAGGACATGAAGGTCCGGGTCCCCGGCGAGAGCGAGGACATCGAACCCGTCGAGAATCTACCCGTGGCCGCCGAGGATGGATCGGACGATCAGTCCTCCGCCAGCGACATCGATATGGAAGATAGCTTCGAGGGCATGTCCGACGACGAGGCCGAAGATTCCCTGTTCCAGGAGACGTTTGACGACGAGGACGAGGACTTCGACCAGGGGGACGAAATGGAGGACAGCTTGACCGGAGAGGACGAAGGTCTCGACGGTGAAGAAGGCGAGGATGTGGCCGGTTTGGATTCGAGCGGAACCGACACGGCCGCCCAAGGTTCTCCAGAAGTCGCCGAGGCCCCCGTGGGATCTCCCAAGGAAGCGCCCGTAACTCCGGAAAGCACTCTTGATCGGGTGGAACCGACGGAAGAGGCTCAACCCGAACCGACGAAAACGGACAACAAAAACGAGAGTTTCTCCCAGAAAGCTGTGGAGGAAACCAAGGCGAACCGTGATGCGGTCGCGGGAGCCCAGAAAGCGGAAGAGAAATCCGAAGGCGATTCTTCGGACGATTCGGAATCGGCACCGCCGGCAAAGAAAAGCCGGAGCGCCGGCCGATTGCGCAAAGTCCCCAAGAAATCGGACGAGGAAGAAGGTGAAGAAGCACCTCCTCCGAAGCCGAAGCGGGCAACACGTAGTCGCACGCGAAAAGCGCCCGCCAAGGATGCGGAAAAGGGCTCGGAAGCCTCCGAATCGGAAGGCAAGCCAGTAGCCAAGAAGACGCGCAGCACACGAGCTCGCAAGCCGGCCAAACCCAAGGAATCGTCCTCCGGCGATGCTGCCAAGGCAGAGAAGCCCAGCCGCAAGTCAAAAAAGGAAGATTCTTCCGAATCCTGATCAATCGGAAGGCCGGGACCCTCCCGGCCTTTTTCATTTCTGGGTCTTGATGGTCAATCTTTCACCAATGAAGCGGCTGCAGTCACGCGTCAGGTGGCGAATGTGTAAACCCATGCAGCGCAAAGATCGTAACAACCAAGGTATTGCAGGCGGCATATATCGAGTTAGGAAGAATGGAGGGAACCAGATGCACCAGAGATGGTTGCTAGGACTATTAATTCTAATTTCGGCCCAAGCCTTGGCTCAGGATGCCAAGCCCCTGAGCCTCACCGAAGCGCTGAAGACGGCGGTAGAACGAAACCTGGATATTGAGCTCCAACGTGTCACGATCGAGTCACAGCGCATCTCTCTGGACCTCACCAGGGCCAAATACGAGCCGACCGTCACTGCAGATTCCTCGATCGCCAGTCAAGACAACCGAGTCGAAAACACGAACCAAGGTCAAGTAGGCGCCAACTTCAACCGGGAAACCAAAAGACTGAACTCCGCCTACAGCAAGACACACGATTTCGGTCTGACGTACCGAGTTGATTTCAACAACTCGGTGAGAAAAAGTGGTGCCGCCAACGAAGCCCTATTCGGCACCACCTATACGTCGTCCATCAATTTCTCCATCGAGCAGCAGCTCTTGAGAGGGTTTGGATTCGACGAAAGCGTGTATCGCAAAGACCAGTTCGTGGCCAAAGGGAACTATCAATCGAGTCTCGAGGATCTAAAGATCCAAGTCGAAACCGTCCTCCTGAACACGGAAGACGCCTATTGGAACCTGGTCGCCTCCATCGAGGAACTCAAAGTCGCCCAGCAAAGCCTCGACCTCGCCAAGCAGCTCTACGAACAAAACAAGGTGAAAATCGAGGTGGGAACCCTGGCTCCCATCGAATTGGTCAACACCGAAGCAACGGTGGCGAGCCGTGAAAACGACATCGTCACCAAGGAAAACAGCGTTCGCGCGGCGGAAGACGCCCTGAAAAAGGTGATGAACCTGCCGGTCGAGCAATGGCGACACTCACTCAAGCCCAGTGACGAGTTGAAGATCATCGAAACGACCCCCAACCTCGAAGCGGACTATCAGAAAGCGCTGGATGCCCGTCCCGAGTCCATCAAGAATCGAATCGCCATGGACAACGCCAAGGCCGAACTGAAGTTCCAAAAGAACCAGCTCCTGCCCGAACTGAAGCTGACGGGCGGCTACGGTTCGAGCGCCAACAGCTCGAACGACGTGGAATTCCCCGAAGACGCACCTCCCCAAATCATCGGCACCGGTTCCTTCACCGACGCGCTCTCGGATACGGCAGCTTTCGACCTTCCCGGTTGGAGTGTCGGTCTCGAACTCAGTTGGACCCCGTTCAACCGACAGGCCAAGCTCAACCAAACCCAGGCCGAGGTCACCCTGCGCCAACGCGAGTTGGAAACGGAACAGAGCCAAATCGTAATTCTCGAAGAGGTTCGTGCGGCAATTCGCGACCTGGAAACGAACCAAAAATCGATCAAAGCCAATGAAAAGACGCTCAAGTTTCGCGAGGAGAACCTGAAAGCCGAAGAGCAGAAGTTCCAAAACGGTCTCTCGACCAACTACCGCGTTTCGGAAGTTCAGGAAGAGCTGGCCCAAGCGCGCAACTCGCTGATTCAAAGCAGGGTCAACTACAAGAAAGCGGTCACCAAATACCACAAGGCGCTGGGGCAGCTCAACCAGATGCACAACATCTCCGTCCAGTAGTTTTCCCCGCAAGGTTCTCGATTAAAAAAGCCTCCCTACCGATGGGGAGGCTTTTTTTATGCTGTCCCGACCGCCTCGATCGCGATAAAGTGAAAGAGACAGCAAACGAGGAAAGGCAGAAGATGGAACCCAACGATTTTGTCATCCTACACCTATTGGAACCCAAGGAACTGTTTTGGGGCCGGCTCATCCGGCTCGACGCCGCCGGCGCCGTCATCCGCGGTATCGATTTGAAACAGGTAGACAGTTACAAATACGAACTGAAGGCGACGTCACGCAGCATTTTCCCCCAAACCGTGTTCTACCCCATGCGGCGCATCATGCAAATCGCAAAGGACGAGTGGGTCGACGACATCCCCTCGATCGCGGACGGCATGCTCCAATACGCGGAAATCTCCCGCGACGAACTGTTGTGCGAAGACGAGGCCCACTTCGCCTGACCCCCCTCCTTTTGACACCTTGCACGGGCGCCCACATTCCGGCATCAGCGAAGGCAATCCCAGAATGGCCGGTTGCCTTTGTCCAAATAAAAAAGCGGAGCCGGTTGGCTCCGCTTTTTTATTTGTTCCTTGTGAAATCGGTTGACTAGCTGCCGGATCCGTGGCGCTTGATCACCTCACGCATTTTGTCGTAGTTGTCGAAGGTGCCCTGACCACCGCACTTGCCGGACTCGCGAACGTAACGACGCAGCACTTCCAGTTCGTTCTGCATGCTGCCCTCGTCTTCACGAATGGCCTTTTTGCCCTCTTCGATCGCCAAACGCAATTCTTCAGTCGGCTGACGAATGTAGAGCTCCTGGTTGCGCTGCAGCTTGTCGCGGTTGGCGTCAATGGATCGCTCCAATTTGGTCACGTTGGTGATCGCGGCCATGTGGTTGGAGTTGTCGGTGGACTTGTTTTCCTCGAGGATGTTCAGGTTGTCCTTCTTGCGCTGGAGGTCGCCTTGGATCTTGCCCTTACCTTGGCCACTGACGTTCTTCACACCCTGTTCCAAGATCTTGACGGCATTGGTGTAGAGCGGAATGTCGGTGTTGTAGCAGCCCTGCTTCTGCTCCTGGTAGCAGTAGGCGATGAAGGAGTAGATGTTGTGGTTGCCCTTTTCGCCATTGGCGATCGCCTTCTGGAAACTGCCGATGGCTTCGGCGAACTGCTTGGCGGCCATTTGGCAACTTCCCAGGGAGAAGTACACCGTACCGTCTTTGGGCAGCAGTTTGGTGACCAGCTTGAACACTTCGACCGCTTCGCGATACTTCTTGGCGCCCTGGAGCGCGGCACCCTTTTTGTTCATCATCTCGGGCTTGTTGGGCCAAATGCTCAGGTAACGGTCGATGTAGCTGACCGTTTCCTGGTAGCGCGTCGGCTGACGACTCTTGGCAGAACTCTGGGCGACGCGGAAGGAAAGATCGATCAGGAACTTGTGGGCGCGCTCTTCACGCTTGTTGCGCTCGATGACGTCTTCGAAAGCCTTGATGCTCTTTTCGAGAGACTGGATACCGCCCTTGGCGTTGCCGATCTTGTATTGCGCGTAAGCCTTCTGGAAGGCAGCTTCGATCTCGTGGTTCTTTTTGCCGACGGGCGCCTTCAGCGCTTCGGTGAAGCTCACGATCGCCTTGCTGTAGAATGTTTGCGCCTTCTTGTTGTTGCCGGAACCCTCGGAGCTCTTGGCGATCTGCATTTCGCTCTGGCCGCGGTTCAAGAGCAGGTCGAACTTGCGACTGGCGGGAACCAGGGGCATCAGGTCGTCGATGGCGTGAATGGCCTTGTTGTAGTCCTTGAGGGACATGTAACACTGAACGATGCTGTACTTGACCCCGGGAATGTCCTTGGTTGGAATTTCCAAAGTCAGCGCATCGTTGAAGTTGCGAAGTGCCACATCGAACTTCTTCAACTTCATGTTCGCTTGACCCTTCAGCAGAATGGGGAAATACCAGTCGGGGTAGCTGGCGATGGATTCGTCCAGCAAAACGATGGCTTCCTGAAACTTACCTTGTTTCATCAGGCCCATCGCCTTTTTGTATTCATCCTGTGCGGTTGCCGAAAAGGAGGCAAGGACAAGCGCACCGATAACTATGAGTCTAGAGCTTCTCATTATCACTTCTCCTCGAGATATTTACCCAGCTCGAACATGGAGGACCAATAAGGGACATCAGGGCTCTTTGATAATTTTCTTGAGGCCTACGGTCAGCTCTTTCGTTTTCTCGGGTCCTTCGAGTATTTGAGCTGCCTTGACGATTTGCGTGGCAGTATCGATAACCGCGGCCAAACCCTTGCCCTGATTGACATTTTTAACGCCATTGGCGCAATGGCGCTGAATCACTGGATGCGCGATCTCTCCCAACATGCTTTTACTGTATTGATAGACTTTTTCAATCTTCCCGGAAAGCCATTCTTTCTCTTCTTCCGGGGAGCGTTGGGAGCTTGCACTTTTTTTAGCATTGTTTTCAAGTGGGTTGGTGTCGGGCTGGGCTTTCGGAGAATCCCGTAATTTGACCAATCCACTTGCCACAAGGCCATAAATGAGTTTCGCTACGTCGATAGCGGCCATTTGGGTAATGTTGGCAATTTGGTTGATGGAGTTCACGCCATTGATACGGGAGAGAACGTGCCATTCCTGCGTATTGAAACTGACCTTTTTGTGACCCAGAGACTCCAGCTCGGGGATCAGGTCCAAAGAAGGGATTTTCTTTTTGAGTACCCGCCATTCGTCCAGCTTGCGCGCCACTTCCATCAAAATGTTGGTGTTGCGTTTGGTAACAGTCTTGACGGGGGGTTCGTCCCCCAAAAGAAATCGGAAATTACCCTTGTCCCAAATCGCGAGGGAGTAGATGGCGTCCTCACCAACCACTTCCCCGCAAAAAGCGTGGACGATCTGCCCGCTTTCCAGATAGATACGTCCAGTAGCCTTATCGTTTTGGATGACAAAACACCCGGTTTTCGATGAGACACTCATCAACTGGATGATGTCGGGTAATTTGACTTCTTCTAGGGAACCTTGAAACATGGATTACGACACCTGAGTGAGGATGTAAGCGAATTGCTGAACGGTCGTAGTATCCCAAAAACGGCCCTATTACTGAAGAACAAAATCGATTTTGAGTGTCATGCGCACGTCGGCGGCCTTGCCGTTCACTTTACCGGGAAGGAATTCCCAGCGCTCGAGCGCCTTCTTGGCTTCTTCCTCAAATCCGAACTTGCCCTTACCCAAGCCGCGCAGGACCTTGATGTCTTCGACAGAGCCATCGCGTCTCAGGATAGCTTCCAGGATTACGTAACCCTGCAGTTTGATCTTAACGGCCCGCTCCGGGTACTTGGGAGGAACCTTACGGGTGAATACGGGCGGTTCAACACCGACCTGACCCACGCGCGCGATCGTGTCGCCCTGAGGCTCCGGTGGACCGTCGGGAATACCGATCTCCCAGTCGTCGGTGGGCAACACCTCGGGCTCGGGCGGCGGATCGGGTTCGACGATCGGTTCCGGCTCATCCGGCGTCATGTCCGGCATGGGCATTTTTTTCGCTTTTTTCTCTTGGGTTTTGACCCGCTCCAAGGGTTTCTCGGGGGGGGGCTTCAAAACTTTGCGTTTCTGAGGTTTGACTTCTTCCTGATTGACGTGAGGAATGCTGGCGGAGAGGCTCCAGCCAGGCATCCAGATCACGCCGAGCACCAAATACAGCGCGATACAGATCGACAACCTCATGTATTTACCACTGTTGGCATCGTTGAAGGCCATGTCCATCATGGCCGAGTGGTCTTTACCGTCTCCAAAATCCAGTTGAAGGCCGGGATTTTCGCTAGCCATTTGCAATGCTCCTATGAGGTCCTTGCCAAACTCCGACGCCCGCTAAGCGTCGGAGCCAATCCCAAACAAGCCCAGCCTCACGATGATGTCGGGGACAACACGCCAGACCGGACTCCTCCGTGGACACAACCCGCTCGCGAAGAGCGAGTGTGCCGCATTACTGCCGCATCTGCTGATACAGCTCGCGTTCTTCGGGTGTCGGAATCGTGATTGCCAAGTCTTGCTTCAGTTCTGCAGATAGGAGTTTCAGTTGATCGAGGATCGCAACCATATCCCCATAGCGAGCTTCGGGGTTTGCGTCGACAATGATGGGTTTCTTCGCGTTAACTTGAACCTTGGAGTTCACGTATTCGTAGACTTTTTCCACATCGTCGATGTAGTAACTGGTTTGATCCATGGTGAATTGGCCGCTGGGAAAGATCTGAATGTAGACCGCCTCTTGGGGATCTACCACATCGTCGTTTTCCTCTTTCGGCGGCAAGATATGCTCCATCCCTTTGTTCGCAGAGAAGACAGTGGTCAACATGAAAAACACGATAAGAAGGAATGCAATATCCGCCATGGATGCGGTGGGAATTTCAGGTTCTTCCTTTTTTTGCTGTAGACTCATGTTGCCCCCGCCTAATCGGACTTCGCTTGCTCGGTCAGGAACTTCAGGTTCACTACCCCCGCATCGCGAAGATGCTTGAGCACCTTGTCCACATGACTAAAGCGTGCATCGCCATCGGCCTTGATCACAACGGGCTGACTGGGACGCTTTTGCATCCAGGAAGCAGCCAGGATCTGAATATCCTCGATATTGACCAACTGGGAATCCTCAACACCGTCAGAGGCCTTGATCGTGCCGTCTTTGGTAATGATGACGAAAGCCGATTCCTTGACGACCTCGTGCCGGGTATCCGCGTGACTGGTCGGCAAGGCGACGCTGGTCTTGTCGACCTGGAAAACCGTGGAGATCATGAAGAAAACGATGAGCAAGAACGCAATGTCCGCCATAGACGCGGTAGGTATGTTTGCCTCAAGTGATTTGGTTTTTTTGACTTTCATGGGAAATGCCTCTCTTAAAACTCAAGAGCCGGGCTTAAAATTCCCGGTCCATTTGTGAGAAGGCTTCCATCAAAACGGCAGAGGCGGACTCGATTTCACGAATGAAGCTGTTCACGCGAGTGGTGAAGTAGCTGTAAGCCAGCAATGCGGGGACGGATACGATCAAACCACCGGCGGTGGTGATCAAAGCCTGTGAAATACCCTGGGCAACCGCACCCGGATCGTTCAACTGGGCCAAAGCGTCGAAGGACGCGATCATCCCGGTAACGGTTCCGAGGAAGCCGAGGATCGGTGCAAGGTTGGAAATGGTGGAGAGAACCGGAAGTCCGCGCTCGAGGCGAGCAATTTCGTGCATCGCGGCGTTCTCCATGGTTTTCTCGATTTCTTCTTGGGGGCTTCCGTATTTCATCAAGCCCGTTTTCAGAATAGAGGCGATGGGACCTTTGAAGGTCTCACAAATTTTCACGGCCTCTTTCACATTTTTATTTCTCAGAGCATGGCGGACCTTCGTCAAAAATTCCGCCGTATTAATCTTCGCCTTTGTCAAATGAAAAAAACGTTCAAACGTATAGGCAATCGCGATGAGAAATAGAAGCAGCAGTGGAACCATGATCTCCACGCCACCTTTTATGATGTACTCCAGTATCGCTCCCACGGATCATTACCTCCCTAAAACGGTCTCTTAAAAATGGAAATACTGAGGTGTGCATGTTACCTAAGCGATTTGGCAATCGTCAAGCCACTTTGTAAATACAGAGGGAGCTAGTCTCCCCAGCCCAACGGGCAGAAAACACGAAAAATCAGAAAGAATCTTGGTCCCGGTAAGGCCTAGCCTATTTATATTTCGACAACCGTAAACAAAGCAAGAGATTTATCCGAAATTCTCACTTGTTTTACAGAAAACTTACAGACCCTATCTCTCGAAAACCGTTGTGCCCCAACGGTTTCAAGATTTTGCTCGATTCGAGAGAGGCAGCCCGAACGGCCTTCTCCAGGGCCCGGAGCACAAAAGCAAAACCAACAAATACAGATATTTACAACTTGGCCACAAGACAGAACGAGCGACATGGCCTCCACTCCTAAATCGGAGGGCCATTTTCCTCACTTTTCGGGCCTCCGCCCCCCAGCCGGGGCCATCTCGGCGAGGCATCCGCCCTGCCGGGCTCAGGCTTCCTCACCATCGGCCCGCAAAACCCGAAACACTTCATTAATTCTCACGTGAAGCCATTGTTTCCCTCTAAAGAAAATCGCATAGACCACAGGAATCACGAACAAGGTGGAAAGAGTTGCGCTGATCATACCGCCCACGGTGGAACGCGACAGGCTGGAGAACATCTTCAGGGTGGCCTGCAGCCCGGCGTTTTCCGCCCCCTCGTTGGCGGCCACGCTCCCTCCGCCCATCTCGATCAGCCAGACGATCAACGGGAAATCCATCAGCCAGACGACAAATTCATCCAGCAGCGGCAACAGGCCGACGATGGTGGTGATGGCGGTCAGCAAAATGGGTCTGAGGCGGTCCTGACAGGCCTTGGTGATCGCCTGATTGAAGGTCAGCCCGGTTTCATCCATGCGGCGCACTTCCAACCCCAATTGCGACACCAACAGGATGGAGTTGTTCACCACGATGCCGGCCAGGATGACCAGGCCGATGTAGGCGGTACTGTCGAAACTGTTTCCGGTATACCAATAGATCCAGCTCACCCCGATGAACGACAGCGGGATGGTCGAAAAGATGATGAGCGGATCGATGAAGGATTCATAGAGGGTCGCGATGATCATGAATACGATGGCCGCGGCGACGATGAGCACCCACTTCAGGTTTTCGGTCTCCTCTTGGGAGAGATCGCGATCGTAATCCAGCTCCGCACTGAAGCCCGAGGGCAGCTCGAGGCTCGAAAAGACACTTTCGTTGTAACGCCGTGCCTTTTTGTAGGAAGCCTTGTAATCCCATTGGATCGTGACCGCGTATTGCTGATCCTTGCGGTCGATGCCACCGGGAACCTTGCGCTCGCGAAGCACCACCAGATCCTGCAATCGGATCCGCTCGCCCTCCTCGGTGGTGATCACCAGGTTTTCGAGGGCCTTGATATCGAAGACGTCGGCATCCTCGAATTTCAATTCCAGAATGATTTCCTCGCCCTGGTACTTGGTTCGGGTCAATGACTCGAGGCGAAGGTTTCTGCTGATGAAGCCCATCAGATAACTGACATCGATTGCATGATGTTTCAGGGCCTTTCGATCGACTTCAATCACCGACTCGGTCTGGTCGCGCCGCCCAAAAGACCGTCTCGATGTCTGAATGTTTGTATTTTTCACTCTTCGATTGCGCCGCACGGTTCGGAGCACTTTCTCCGAGTAGTCCATCAGACGCTTGTAGTTGTAACCGAGCAGGCGAATACTGCTGTTGTAGGTCTCGTACCCCGTCGACCCGGAGTAATAATTGTCATCCGCATTGATGCCGCCCACGAACACGTTGATTCCTGCGAACCCCTGGGCGATGCCGATCAGCCGTGACTTCAAGGCCAAGGGATAGGGAGAGGCCAACATTTCGGACGAAAATCTCACTTCCATGACCGCCCGGACCCCGTCGACGCGTACCGAAAGGTCCTTGTAACCGCCGACCTCCAACTCCAACAGCGGCTCCTCGAATTGGCGGATGACGTCATCGGCCGTTTCCAGTTCGGCACCTTCAGGCATCCGAATACTGACGATCACACTGTCGTCGCGGAGGAAACCGAAGGAGAATCCACCGCGATCGATCTCGGTGAAGAAGATGCGCGTGAAAAGGAACATCAGGCAGCCAGTCACGACGAGTACGGTCAATTTGTGGTGAAGGACCAGATCGACGACCTTCCCGTAGGAGGAAAGCAGCCAGAGCAGGGGCTTGGACAGCATCGCCTGCAAACGGCCACCGCCTTCGGACCGCTTTTCCCTTCGAAGGTTGCTGCCGCGAATCAGCAGGCTCAACAACGGGGTGAAGGAAAAGGAAACCAACAGGGAGGCCGAAAGCGAGAAAATGACCGCCAGGGCCAAGGGGAGATAGGTCACGGCCAGGCGATCCTTGAGCCCTAGCATACAGCCGAAAGCCGCCACGGTGGTAAGGGTGGCCGCCAGCAGCGCCCAACCCACTTCCTTGACGCCCTCGACGGCCGCATCGAGTTTGTTCTTGCCCAACTCGCGATGCCGGAAAATATTTTCGAGGACCACGATGGCGTTGTCCACCAACATGCCGAACCCGATGGCGAGCCCGCTCAAGGTGACGACATTGAAGGATACCTGGAAGTAGTACATGAAGTTGATGGTGATCAGCACGCTGAACAGGATGTTGAAGGTGATGACCATGGCCGCGCTGACGCTGCGAAGGAAAATCAACAGCAGGATCACGATCAGCCCGATACACCAGAGCGCCCGTTGATACACGGAGTCGAGCTGCTCTTTCATCATCTGGCCTTCATCGACGACCCAGTCGAGCCGGAATCCTTCCGGCAAGGTCGGCAACACCTCGGCGACCTTTTGCTTCACCCGATCGGATGTTTCGATCACGTTGGCCCCGGTCTCCTTGAAGATCGTGACCGCCAGCGTCGGGTTCCCGTTGAGCCGGGATAGGCTGCGCGGACGGGCCTGGCCGATGGACAGTTTGGCCACATCCGAGAGCAACACTTTTCGCTCTTCGCTTTGGGCCACCACCAAGTTGTTCAGCTCGTCGAGGCTTCGAATCGAGTTCTCGATGGTGATCGAGTACTCCTGATTGCCGAGATGGGAACGGGAGGTTTCGTAGTTGTCGGTCAGCGCCGCGATTTTCTGGTTGATGATCGACGGCACCAGGTTGTACAGGTCCATCGCCTCGCGATCCAAACTGACGCGAATATTCTTTTCCCGGTCTCCCCAGACGAGGAGCTCCGCGACCCCTTCGACACTGGACAACTCGGGCCGCAACTGGTCCTTCAGAATTTCCGAAAGTCGTTGGAAATCATAGGGACCCGAAATGCTGCACAGCATGAACATGCGGCCGCTGCCGCGGTCCTCGGTATCCACCATGCTGATGACCGGCTGCTGGGCTCCTGGCGGCAGGTTGCCCCGCAATTGGGAGAGCCGCTCGTTGAGGTCCAGGCGCGCGAACTCCATGTCGGTATCCCGGTTGAATTTCAGGGTGACCGTCGACTCTCCGCGGGTGGAGCTGCTGTAGAGTTCCTCCAGGCCTTCCACCTGGGCGGCCGCTTCCTCGATGGGCGACGTGAGAAAGACCTGAACGACTTCCGGCGAGCTGGCGCCCCAAACGGTCGAAACCACCAACTGCGGCATTTCGGTGTCGGGTTGGCCCTCGACGGACAGGTTGCGAAACGAGAGAAAACCCAGAATGACGACGGCCAGATAGAACATGGAGACCGCGACGGGTCGCCGAAGCAGGAAATCGATCAAGCCACCACCTCCGCTTCGGGGGCTTCCGCGACCGGTTCGGTCTTGGATGCGGCCAGACTCTCATACAGAACGGGAATCAAGACCAAGGTCAACAAGGTCGCCAACGACAATCCGCCGATCACGACCAGCGCCAGAGGTCTCTGGATCTCGGCCCCCCTGGGACTGAACAGTTCGGAAGCCAACGGGGCGCCCATGGAAACCGCCACTTGATCGAGAAACAGCACGATCGGCTGGATCGGCTCCAGGTTCATCAGCCAGGGAATGAAGCCGAACGCCATCGGTGTCAGGCCCAGTACGGTGGTCGCGGTGGTCATCAAAATCGGGCGCAGCCGGACGCGCGAGGCTTCCAGAATGGCACCGCGCACCGAAGCGCCCTCCTTTCGAGCCTGATTGATGAAATCGACCTTGACGATCGCGTCGTTGACCACGATGCCGGTGAGCACGACCAACCCGATCAGCGACATGATGTTGATGGACTGATCGAAGGTGAACAACATGAAGACGGTGCCCACGAGCCCCATGGGAATGGTGAAGATCACGACAAACGGAAAGCGGAGAGATTCGAACTGACCGGCCATGATCATGTAGACCAGGGCCCCCGACAGCAGAAAGGCCAAAAAGAGTTGGCTGAAGGAGTTCTGGATCCCTTCCTGTTCCCCGACGATCTGGTAGTGCACACCAGAGGGCAAAGACAGCTTTTCGAGTTCCGCTTCCACGGTCGGCAACACCTCGGAGATCTTGCGACCACCCAAGTTGGCGGTCACCAGGGCCACGCGCCGTTGGTTCACCCTGCGAACCTCTTTGAGGCCCTTGATGACTTCGGCATGAATCAACTCGGAAAGCGGCACCCCGATTCCATTGGGCGAGGTGAGTTTGGCCTGCATGACGCGTTCGAAATTTTCGCGATCCTCTTCCGAAAAACGCACGCGGACGTCGATATTGCGGTCGAACTCTTTGTATTGCGTCGCCTCGCTGCCGCGCATCCCTCCCGAGAGGTACTGACCGATATCGGCGAGCGAAAACCCGTAGAAGCCGATCTGATCGCGGTCCAGGGTAACCTTCATTTGCGGGTAGTCCCGCGTCAAGGTCGACTTGACGTCCTGCAACACGTCGACCTCGCCCAGCGCCTGCACGGCTTTGTCGTTGGCTTCGAACAGGTCGTCGAACGATTCCGATTGGATTTGCACCACCAATCCGGTGCCGCCCTCGCTGGCCAGGAGGTCTTCGAAGGACGATTCACTTTCGGTGAAGGCCACTTCCAGGCCGGGCACCGATTCGGCGAATTGGCGGGTCACCCCGGACAGCCGGTAGACCTCGTCCAGCGAGACGTGGGCCTCGTTCATCTTCACCGACAATTGGGCGGTATTGGTGCCGCTGTCCTTCAGGAGTTGGCTGAGGTTCGCATCGGAGGCCCCGATTTGGGAAAAAATGAGCGCGACCGACGGTTCCTCGAGCAACGTCGTTTCGAGCTTCTCGATCACCTCGGCGGTAATTTCCAGCGACGTTCCCGGCGGTAGCTTGGCCTCGATCGTGAACTGCCCGGTCGCAGATTTGGGCATCAACTCGCGCTTCAACTCGATTCCGGTCATGTAGGTCAGCGTCATCAAGATCAACCCAAGCGAAACCACCACCCACTTGCGATCGAGACACCAGACCAGGGATCGGTGATAGAAGTGTTCGAAGGCACCGTACAGCGCGTTGAAGCCCGGCAGAATCATACGCTCCAACAGGAACTCCAGGGAGTTCTTGCCCGCCACCAGCAGGAACACCATCGCCTGAAACAACCATGACAGGAGAAAGGTCGCGATCCACTTGATGAGGAACAGGCCCACGGGCAGGAAAAACAGGGCCAACCCCAAATAGGCCAGGCGCGTCCACGTCTGCTTGAAGTATGCGGCCACCAAGGCGACCATCAAAAAGCAGACCAAGAATTCCCACCAGCGCCAGAACACCAGGCCGCGCGGATAGGTCGATGCCTCCAGCTTCCATATCGGCGTCAATTTGGCGGGAAGACTGTCGCGGCCCTCCAGGATCGAGGAAAGCGCGGTCAGCAGCGGTAGCACCGTCAGGGAAACCACCAGCGAGGACACCAGGGAAAAGGTGACCGCCCAGGCCTGCTCACTGAACAGCGCCCCGGCCACCCCTTTCAAGTAGATGATGGGGAAGAAAACGGCGATGGTGGTCAAGGTCGAGGCGAAAACCGGCAGGGCCACTTCGCGCGCGCCGCGGAAGGCCGCCTCCAAGGGGGATTGCCCTTGCTCGCGGTAGCGGTAGATGTTCTCCAAAACCACGATCGAGTTGTCCACCAGCATGCCGACACCCAGAGCCAGTCCACCCAAGGACATGATGTTGAGGGTGATGTCGGCGAAGTACATGCACACCAGTGTGGTGATGATGGCGATGGGTATCGACACGAAAATGAAAAAGGGCGACTTGAGGTCGGCGAGAAAGAGGACCAACACCAGAAAGGCGAAAAAGCCGCCGAACAACAGCGAGACCCATACATTATTAAGTGCCTGCTTGATGAACTTGGCTTCTTCGAACGCCAGAACCAGGCGAACCTGTTGCTCGTCGTTGGCATAGGCCTGATTCAACTCGCCGAGCAACGCCTTGATGCGGTCGGTGGATTCGATGGTATTGGCGCCCGATTCCTTGTAGATCAGCAGGCCCATCGCCTCCGCACCGTCGAGCATGGACATCGCATCGCGGTCCTTGGCCGTATCGTGCACGATCGCCACGTCGGAAACCAAAATGTCCGCGCCGTTCTTGCGTGCCACGACCACGCTGTTGATCTCCGCGACCGACTGAAATTCTCCCAGGGTTCGCAGCGAGTACCGGTACCGACCCTTCTTGATCGTACCGCCCGGTACGTTGGCGTTGGCACGCCCGATCGCATTGGCGATATCCTGCAGCTTGATTTCGTAGAGCGCCAGCTTCTCGCGATCCACTTCCACGTCGATCACGCGCTCGATGTCACCGGAAAGCTGGGCGAACGCCACCCCATCCAACTGCTCCAGGCGTGGCTTGATGACTTCCCGCACCATTTCCCGCAATTCCAGCAAGGGCATCTTGCCGGTGATCGCCAATCCGACGATCGGTTTGGCCGAGGGATCCCAGCGCAGGATGTTGGGTCGTTCGGCATCCTGGGGAAACGTGGGCTGATATCTCGCGTTGTCGAGCTTCTCGCGAACGTGCAGGGTGGCGAACTGCATGTCGTGGCCCCATTCGAACTCAATCGTGATCAGGGAGATCCCTTCGCGAGAAATACTGGAAATGCGCCGCTTTCCCTTGACGGTCGCCAACGCCGATTCCAGCGGCTTGGTGATGAACTCCTCGACTTCCGGCGGCGCGGAACCTTCGTAGCGGGTCACGACCGTCAGAGAGGGATAGGCGATGTCCGGCAAAAGATCGCGGCCCAGTTGGGTGTAACTCAATACCCCGAACACCAACAAACCCAAAACACACATGGCCACGGTGACCGGTCGTTTGAGAGAGATCGAAATCATGAATCTATGTCCTTCTTGTCAACACTGGAAACCGATTCGGCGGGTCGAGGCTCGTCGACAGGCATGCGCCGGTTGGCGACCCACGATCATGGAGAACGACGCCAGTGGAATCGCCGCTACTTTTTGGTTTTGGTCACCTTGACCAGGGTGTCGTGGCCCATGGTAAAGTGGTTGTCCGTCAGGACCAGGTCGTTCTCCGACAATTCACCCTGCAGTATTTCGATCGACTCCTCGTTCTCGACACCGGTTTCGACGTAGAGCCACTGCGCCCTGCTGTCGGTGCCGACCCGGAAGACGACCTTACGCTTGTTACGCGGCAGAATCGCGGTTTTGGGAACCATCAACCGATCTTGGAAAATCTTGGAATCGATGAGTACCTCCGCGAACATGCCTGGCCGTACGCGGTTGTCGACGTTCTTGAAGCGAATGATGGTTTCGACCGTTTTCTCCTCCGCATTGACCAGCGGGCTGATCGCTTCGACCACGCCGTCGATGTCGCCCAGATCCGGCAACGCCGCGAAACTGACCTTGGTCGGTCGATCTTCGAAAACGTGGCCGATTTCCGATTCGAGGACCTGGGCCTTGACCACCAGGTCCTCCATGTTCACCAGGCGCGCGATTTTGGTGGCCGCTCCCAGATACTGACCCTGCGCGACCGAAACCTCGAAAATTCGTCCCGAGAAGGGTGCCCGTACTTCGCAACGCTCCAAATTGAGCTGGGCCCGCTCGAACGCGACCCGCGCAGCCGCCATGGTGCGCGCCTGAACCACTTCTTCCCGCGAGGAACCCAACCGAACCTGAGCCAGCTCGAGAACCAGGCGTTCATGGCGGTAATCCGATTCCGTGATCTTGCCCGCCTCGAAATCGGCGACCAGGGCCGCCAGCTTCCGCTCCAATTCGACTCGTTCTCCCTTCTGATCCGCCGTAGCCTGCTCGGGATCGTCCATGCCGATCCGTTCCACGACATATTCGGCGCGGCCCTTCAGCAGATTGGCCCGCGCCTCCTCCACCGCCAACACGTACTCCCGCGTATCTACCCGCGCAATGACCTGGCCCGCTTCCACATAATCCCCGTCCTTGACCGACAGGACCACCAGGGGGCCGGCGATTTCGTTCACGATCTCTATATTCTGATAGGCGAAAACACGCCCCTGGGCCGTTACCTTCTGAATCAGGTCGCCGCGCGTGACGGGCTCGGCCTGAACCAGAATCGGCGTTTCCTTGCCGCCGAACCGTTTGTTGAGACTGCTCAGAGATTTGGAAACCTTTTCCTGGGTTTCCTCGGCACCGGCATTGGATTCGCCGTCGTCCGCCGCCTTTTCACGGTTCAGAAGATTGGCCCCGATCGCTCCCATCGCCAAGACAAACAGAAGTGAGAAGCCAAGAAATTTTTTGCTGAATTGCATGTGTCGTCCTCGAAGTACTGCTGACCATCATGTTCGTTATGGAAAACAAAGTTCAAAAATCAAATATCTAGTCAAATGGTTGATTCACGATCAAAGTCCGATCCGATCTTGCGAACCAACACCAGTTTTTCCTACCTCGGCTTATATTCTCTGGAAATCCAATTGCCGTCAACCAAACCCATAGCGATCCGCACCATGAAGATCGACTCCAGCGGTAGAAACCCTCGGACGAGAGACCCTCAAATCCCAACGCGGAAATTTTGGATGCAGCGGCTCGTTCATGGGAACTGACTCCTCCAATTGCTCGGATCCATCTGTAAAGTCACCGGGTATCCGGCATCCTTACAGTCCTGAATGGCGAGAATGAGTTGTGGGCGAGAAACGACCCGACAAATCAAAAGGATTATCGTCGAAGGCGTTCCGAAGAATCCCGGGCGGTTCGTCGGCTCTCGCCACACAGCACCCATTTGCCAGTCGCTTTTCAAGAAAGGCGAAATCGGAGAAAAAAGCGTGACCTCCGCCCGCCATTTCTTCTGAATTTTCAAACACCATCGCGCGATCCGAGGAACACCGCGATGGTCAAACATCTACTGCTGAAAGTAGAGTCGCTGCGGATAGCGCAAAAGTCCTGCGTCGGCCTGTATTTTTACTTCGATATCATGCCATCCAGAGAATGTGGAGCGCGTGTGGTAACACAACAGGTATTGGTGCCGCAATTCGTGGCCCACGACGGCAAAGGCCTTGCGAATTTGTTGCGATGATTTCAAAACAAATGATTTGCCGCCACTCAACATCGAAAGCTCTTGGAGCACGTCGGGATCCACGCTGGATCCGACGCCCATCGTGTAGATCGGGACGCCCGCGCGCGAGGCCAAATCCACACAATCCTTCAAACCCTTTCCATAGACGTCTTCTTCGCCGTCCAAATCGTGCTTACCGTCGGTGAACACCACCAAAGCGCGACGCAAGTTCGATTGGCTCAGCAGTTTGACACCCGACCACACGCCGCCGTAGAGATTGGTGGCGCCATCGGCCCTGATCCGGAGCAGGCGGGTGCGCAGGGCTTCCTTGTCGGTATCCGTTTCGAACACTTCGAATACCCGATGGTTGAAACCGATCATCTGGACGCGATCGTGCTCTTTCAGTTGATCCAGCAACTGCCAGATACCGCGCACCAAAACCGGCAGCCGCGATTCCATCGAGCCGCTGTAATCGACAGCCAGCACCAGATGCAGGGGATGTTCCTCGCTGAGCAGGTAGGTCAGCTTTTGGGGCACCCCATTTTCCCTGAGCTGAAAATCCTCGGCCTTCAGTTCACGGACCTCGCCGGAGAACGCGACCTTGACCGGAACCTGGATCAAGCGAACGTCTTCCTCGAAAAAATGGGGATGATTCTGGCCCTTCCGCTCCGCTACCAGGTCTTTGCCGCTGAATCGACTCAACACGGCGCGAATGTGAAGCTCGCCTTCCGGGAAACGGGAGAGATCGAGCTCGGTTTCAAAGGGTGGAGATTCGAAATAATGAACCGATTGACCGTTGACGAAAACCTCCAGCCCGAGGATCTCGTCGTCGGGGACATCACAAGTCAGGTGAAATCGCGTCATGCCGGCAAACCGCTCCCCCACCGGTTCGATGAACTGCAGTTTGCCCGCGGCCAAGCACGCCGAAAGCAACATCACCAGCATAATTCCCCCGAAGTCGTGCAGCGACCGATCGGGTGGCGCCGTTTGGGCCGACCCAAAACTTCGCTGGAAACCCATACTCAATGAATCCAATTATCTGGATATCAGTGACATCATTATAACCGAACGAGGGGATTGGGAAACGCAGATTGCCCGGCGGCGGGGGACGCGAACCGGGCATCTTCGAAAAAACACGCGACCAATCGCCTCAGGAAAGCAATTCCTCCACGTTTAATTTGTACAATTCCAACTTCTTGTACAAATTGCTTCGCGGCGTATCGATGGCCTCGGCGGTTTTGGAAATATTGCCGTTGTTCTGACGTAACTTGGCGATGAGGAATTCGCGTTCCATTTCCTCTTTGAACTTTTTCAGGGTGGTGAAGCCCTCGAAGGAAATGCGATCGGTGGGCTTTGCCACCCCGGAGGACGGGGTCTGAAGCACTTCTTCCTCACCCAGGATCAGGAGCCGTTCCACCAGGTTCTTCAACTCGCGGATGTTCCCGCGATAGTGGTGGGTCTGGAAAAAGGCCTGGGCCTCCTTGCTCATCCCCCGTGGTTTGAGCCCGTTGTCCGATTCGAACTGCTTTTTGAAATGGTCCACGAGTAACGGGATGTCATCGCGCCGTTCGTTCAACGAAAGACTGCGAACCGGCACCACGTTCAATCGGAAAAAGAGATCTTCGCGAAAGTTGTTCTCTTCGATCTGCTTTTCCAAATCCTTGTTGGTCGCAGCGACAACCCGCACATCGACCGTCAACACCTTGTTCGAACCCACCGCCTGTACTTCGCCCTCCTGCAAAACCCGCAGGACCTTGGCCTGGGTGTTGAGGCTCATATCGGCGACCTCGTCGAGGAAGATGGTGCCGCCGTCGGCGAGTTGGAACTTGCCGAGCTGGTTGTCGGTTGCGCCCGTAAATGCGCCCTTGACGTGTCCGAACAATTCGGATTCGATCAGTTCTTCCGGGATGGCGGCACAGTTGACCTGCACGAAGGGCCCCTTGCGCCCCGAACTCTCGTGGATACGCCGCGCGATCAATTCCTTGCCGGTACCGGACTCGCCGGTCACCAGCACCGTTGCATTGGTTGCCGCGACGCGGTCGATGCGATCTTTGAGCTTGCCCATCTGCGGGTGCTCGCCGACCATCCGATAGCGTCCCACCTCGCGTTTCTGGAGGACCTTGTTCGCTTCCTGAAGAGTCTTTTTCTCGAGGGCGTTTCGCGCCACGATCAAGATGCGCTCGCGATCCAGGGGCTTTTCGAGGAAATCGAACGCCCCGAGCTGGGTAGCCTCGACCGCGGTGGAAATGGTGCCGTGCCCGGAAATCATGACCACCGGCGAGGTCGTGCCCTGCTTGATCAGGGTTTGAAGCACCTCGATCCCGTCCATACGCGGCATCTTGATGTCCAACAGGATGAGATCGGGCTCCTCCTGCAGGGCCAGATTCACACCCTGCGAGCCATTCTCGGCCAACACCGTCTCGTAACCCTCGTATTTGAGAATCTTGTCGAGACTGCGGCGTATCGCCGCGTCATCGTCGACCACCAGGATTTTTCCTTTGTTGGGCTTCATGGTCACCTCTTTTCCCTATCCCTTGGTGTCGCAATTCGATCAGGACTCTTGGGAGGACCGGCGAATGAGCAACAGGGTCAAATCGTCCACCATCTGCCCGTCACTGAAGTTCATCACCGACGTGACGATTTCCGACATTTCCTCGGACACGGTCCCATGGCCCTGAACGCTCTTGAGCAGGTCGATCAAACGATCGTCCCCGAATTCCTCGCCCTCCGTGTCGGTGACTTCCGACAAACCGTCGGTGTAGATCAGCAACTCCGATCCCTCTTCGAAATCAATCGTGCCGACCTGGTACTGAACGTTGGGGAACATGCCCACCATCATCCCGCCCAGGGAAAGCAGTGAGGTCGTTTTTTCGGGGCAAACCAGGATCGGCCGATTGTGGCCCGCATTGATGTACTGCAGGCGGTGCGTCTCGGGATCGAGCTCCGCATAGAACATCGTGACAAACTTATTGCTTTGCGTGGATTGGAACAGGTGGAGATTCAGCTTTTCGATCACTTCGCGCGGCGAAATTCCCGGGAAGGAGTTCAGCGCACGCAGGGAGGCCTGGGCCGTGGACATGATCATGGAGGCCGGCAGGCTTTTGCCCGACACGTCGGCAAGGCACAAACTCAGGCGCCCGTTCGCATGCACGATAAAGTCGTAGAAGTCGCCACCCACCTGGTTGAACGGCCGCATTTCGGCGGCGATCTGGTAACCGCACAAGGAGGGCACCACCTTGGGCAACAGGCGTTGCTGGATCTCGCGAGCCAATTGGAGTTCGCGTTCCATGCGCTTCTTTTCGAGCACCTCGGCCTGCAGCCGCACATTTTCCAACGCCACCGCGGCCTGTCTGGCCAGGGACACCATGAACTCGCGGTCGTGCTCGCCCAATTTGCGACGGTCCAGTCGGGGACCCAACAGCAGCAGAGCGAACACATCCCCTTCACTGGCAATGGGCACCGCATAGCGCAGCTTCTGTTCTTTCATGAACGCGATCGGCGCTTCGAAACCCAGCGCATCGACGCTGGTCACGGAAGCGGGCCACTCGGTCAGGGGCGGCCAGCCATCCAATACCGGCTCGGCCTTGATCTTGAGACCCTTCTGAAACGAGATCTGCGGCCGATCCTCCATGGTCACCACGCCGCAACGGCTGATGAAAAAGTGACCCATCAGGTTGTTGGCCAGGATCTGGTACACGTCTTCCGGCTCGTAACAGCGGGCAAAGGCACCGGTGATCTCGAACAGGGTGTTCAACTGGAACAGGCGCCGCTGGAGCTGGCGGTTCATTTTCTCCAAATCGACGCGGTAGAGGTGGTTGCCCATGATCACGCCGCCGAAATCGGCGATCAGTGCCAGCAACAGTTCCTTGTCTTCGCTGATATCGCCGAGGAGGCACTTGCCGAGGCAGATCACCCCCACCAACTTGCCCTCGTTCTTGGCGGGAATGACCAGATCGAACAAGCCATCCTCGCACAGAGGGCTCAGCTCGTCCCAGTCACCGTGACCGGGACGGATCAGCGCAGGCATACCGTCGAGGCGATCGTCGGTGGGCAGGTTTTCCAGGTGAAAGGTGTGGTCCCGCAGGCCCTTACCCATCCCCAACCGCCAACTGTTCGTCTCCTTGAGGAACACGGCGGCCTTGACGCAGGGGTGCTGACCCATGATCGTCAGCAAAATCACGTCGAGGGTCTGCTCCAGAGTCCGTGCGGTGTTGAGGGTGGCCAAAAGCTCGTTGAGGGAGATCAGCTCGTTGAGGCGACGCGATAGGGAACTGTCGGCGGGACGAAAATCCTTGAGCTGGGCCATCAACTCCGAAAAGAGTCTATTTTTTCTCGGCACCGGACTGGTCCATGTTGCGATATTTTGTCATCAGGCAGCAATGCTCTTCCCCCGCCAAATAGTCCACCTCATCCATAAACTTGTCGATGATGAACAGGCCCAACCCGCCGGGCTGCTTCTTCTTGATGTATTCTTCCATGACTGGAAGCCGGATCTCGTTTTTCTTGAGGGCCTTGCCGGTGTGGCTAACTTTGAGGATCAGGGATTTGGGGGTTATCTCCACGGTAAAGTTGATGATCTTGTCGGAACGTCCACCGTACGCATGCCGAATGACATTGGTCACGGCTTCATCCGTCGCGATGGCTACCTTTCCAGCCTGCTTCTTGTCAAACCCGGCCACGGTCGCGGCGTTGCTGGCCAACACCGTAATCATGTGGACAAATTCGGTTTGACTGGGAAAGGTCACCTCAACTTTGCCTGTTTGGAGATCATTCATGAGATCCGTCTCCGCCTCTACTGTGTTATCGCCCCGATTGCCTCTTCCTCCGTCTGATAGACATTGAAAAGGTGTGTAAATCCAAGGGTATCGAAGATATTGAAAACCGTCTCGTTCATATTCGAGAGCCAAAGAAAACCTTCGTTTTCCTGTATCTCTTCGATGACGCCCATAAGGACGCCAAGACCGGAGCTATTAATGTATTGGAGATCACGGCAATTGATGATAATTCTGAAGTTCTTTTCTTCTAATATAGATTGCAGTGATTTCTCAAATTCTTGAACGGTATGGGCGTTAATGTAACCATCAGGGTAAAGAATCTTCGCGCTGTCCTTTTGCACCGCGTGAATGGTTAATTCCGCCATGAAAAACTCCTTAAGCTGCTTCAAAACGCATTTGAAGCTAGTGTCTTATCTACGGGCTTAGAGGTGAAAGGTTGCAAAACCCGCATACCAACCGCGACGCAATGACCTCAGTGGAGTAGCTTGCTAGGTTTTAACAGGATTTGGGTAGCGAATCAACTTCATTCCGCGCTCGTCGCCCGCCTCCCACGGTCTCGAGAGCCACTGCGAGATCGCCGAAAAGGGGGGTTGTGGGAACCGTCGCTCAACCGAGAAGTTGGTCGAGGAGATCGGTGAACGCCCTAGCCCGATGCGAGATTCGGTTTTTTTCTTCGGGGGAGATCTGGGCCAGTGTAGGCCCCTCCGGCCGGAGGAGGAAGATCGGATCGTATCCGAATCCGCCTTCGCCCCGAGGTGCGAAATCGATCCAACCTTCCAGGGTCCCCTGGGCGTGAAGGCTGCGATCACCGTCGAAGTACACCGCGGCACACCGGAAGCGGGCCGTGCGCTCGGACGGGGGAACTTCACGAACGAGTTGCAGCAGGTGGCTGTTTTTTTCGGCATGGGTTTCGAACCCGCCGAACCGAGCCGAATAGATACCTGGCGCGCCGTCGAGGGCATCCACCTCGAGTCCCGAGTCGTCCGCCAAGACGGGAATCGAAGCCCGCTGCCAGTACCATTCGGCCTTTTGGCGAGCGTTCTCGAGAAAGGTATCGCCCGTCTCCGGAGCTTCCGCTTTCAGGTTCATATCCGCCAGGCCGACCGCCTTCACGGGGTAACCCGTCAACAGCCGCCGCAGCTCGCGGACCTTGCCTTCGTTCCCGGTTGCCAATAACCAACGCTTCATGGAATCCATGATTCATCCACTCCGTAATCCAAGAGGGCCTGACGCTGGGCCTTTTGGGTCAGGTCCAGGGCGTCGCCGCCCATGGCAAGCACCCGATCCATCTCCGCCCGCGTGAACGGCTTGTTCTCGGCGGTGCCCTGGATTTCCACGAATCGTCCGTCCTGGGTCATCACCAGGTTGAGGTCCACGTCCACCGAGGAATCTTCGGCGTAATCCAGGTCGACCAGGACCTCACCGTCCTTGATTCCCAACGACACGGCGACCACCCTTCCGACGACGGGCGGCACGAAGTATTTTTTGCGATGCTTCCAAAGGCAAAGGTAGAGCGCCAGACAACCGCCGGTGATGGCCGCCGTCCGCGTACCGCCATCGGCCTGGATGACGTCGCAGTCGACCGTGATGGTGCGTTCGCCGAGGTCTTCACAGTTGACACAGGCGCGCAGGCTGCGACCGATCAAGCGCTGGATTTCCACGGTGCGCCCCTGTTGACGTCCCTTGGCCGCCTCGCGATTGGAACGGGAATGGGTCGCGCCCGGCAACATGCCGTACTCGGCGGTCACCCAACCCTGGTTTTTGTTCTTGAGAAATCCGGGTACCTTTTCTTCCAGAAAGGCCGTGCAGATGACTTTGGTGTTACCGGTGGACACCAACACCGATCCATCGGCGTTGGCCGTGAAATCGGGAATGATTTCCAGAGGACGCGCCTCGTGGTTTTTCCGGTCGAAAGATCTAGCAGTCATGTTCAAGCCTCTCTTCTCTACAGTTGATCTCGTATGGGGAGATGCCGTGATCCAGCCGGGCGGCACATCCGTCGGATCCGAATGACGCGGTCAATCGCCGCGAATGTCAGCCAGCTCCCATGAATCGATGGCGTGCGGCGCCAAGATGTGGCTGCCCAATTGCTGGAATGACGGCGAAATATCGGTGGTGAACACCTGGATCCCGCCGCCGTCGCCGTTTGCCGGGATGCGCCCGGCCTCGATATCGGCGGCCACCTCGTAGGCGAGCGCGTGCGCCGAATCGATGACGCGGATGGTTGGGCCCGCCATTTTTTGGACGACGTCCTTGAGCACCGGATAATGGGTGCACCCCAGGATCAGGGTATCGACGTGAGCTTCCAAGGGGGCGGTCAAATAGCGATGCAGCACGGTTTCGGTGACCGGATCGTGGGCCCAGCCTTCTTCCACCAAAGGTACCAGCAACGGACAGGCCTGCTGCACCACGTGCACGTCGGAGCGTATGGCGAGTAGGGCCTGCTCGTAGGCGCCGCTGTGAACCGTGGCTCGGGTGGCCAGGACACCGATCACACCGGCGTGGGTGCCGGCCAGGGCCGCCCGGGCACCGGGTTCGATGACCCCGTAGACGGGCAGTCCGTTCAGGTGGGCTTCCTTCAACACCGTCGAGGCCGTATTGCAGGCCACCACCACCGCTTTGACGCCCACGGACTTGAGAAAGGAGACGTTCTGTTGCAGGTAGCGCGTGATCGTCCGCGGCGACTTGGTACCATACGGCAATCGCGCCGTATCGCCGAGGTACAGGAACGATTCTCCTGGCAGTACCTCGCGCAAGGCTTTCAAAACCGTCAAGCCACCGATTCCCGAGTCAAATACGCCGATTGCCGTCAAAGACGCGCCTCCTCTCACAAATGTCCGGTTGAGTGATCGCCGGCCGGTCAGCTTACAAGACTTCCGACCCGGTTCGATCTAGCCTTGGGCCAGATCGTCGATCAATTGGATGTATTGTTCCTTGGCATCGTCCTGAGAAGTGCCTTTCAAATCGGCCCAGGCGCCATACTTGGCTTTACCTTTGAAATCGAAGGCGCTGGGTTCGGGGCCGGATACATCGCCCTTGGTGCCCTGCTTGAACAAGGCGTAGAGCTTCAAAAGGTTTTCGTTGCTCTGGCTGGGAAGACTCTTGGCACGCGCGGCGGCGTCCTGAAAGCGTTCGTCCAAACTCATGTGATTCTCCTCATGCGGGGTATTTTGTTGCGGCGAGTTCCGCAAAAGCGGCCTGGCGTGCTCGATCTCGCCGCCGTGCGACCACGAACGTCGTGATCGCCTCCTGATCCAACCGCCCTCCCCTTTGCGACGAAAGGTGGAAAAGCGATCGCGACGTTTCATCGCCCATCTCGAATGCAGGAAGCGCGAGAATGGAAAGGCAACCCGCTGGCGAGCGTGAGCCCGCGCGAGCCGCGAATCCCGGTCCTGGTCTCCATGATCCGGAGACAGCGTTCACCGTCTACATAGGTTGCCCACATCAAAGCGGATCACGGCCAAAGTTTCAACCATTCAGTTGAACGGTCAATCAGAAATCGAAAAAACCGATGCTCCCCGAAAGACCCACACAGAAACAAAAGGCGGCCCCGACAGGCCGCCTTCGCTTTTTTTGAACCGTCCCGGCGAACTTACAGGTTGCTCGCGGCAAAATCCCAATTCACCAGGCTCCAGAAGGCGTCGACGTATTTGGGGCGCGCGTTGCGATAGTCGATGTAATAGGCGTGTTCCCACACGTCGCAGGTCAGCAACGGCACCAGCCCGTCGGTCAGGGGGCAACCGGCGTTGGTGGTCTGCACGATCTCCAACTTGCCTTCCCTGTTCTTGACCAACCAAGCCCAACCGCTGCCGAACAGGGTGCCGGCCTTGGCGGTGAACTCTTTTTTGAAAGCTTCGAAGGACCCGAAACTGGCGTTGATGGCATCGGCCAGGGCGCCGCTGGGCTCGCCGCCGCCATTGGGGCTCAGCGAGTTCCAATAAAAGGTGTGGTTCCAGATCTGTGCGGCGTTGTTGAAGATGCCGCCCTCGGATTTCATGATGATGTCTTCCAGGGAAGCGTGTTCGAAATCGGTACCCTCGATCGCGGCATTGAGCTTGGTGACATACCCGGCGTGGTGTTTTCCATAATGGAAATCCAGCGTTTCTGCAGAAATGTGCGGCGCGAGCGCATCTTTGGCATAGGGCAATTCGGGCAAAGTAACAGCCATGACCATCTCCTTTGTTGGTTCGGAAATCCAGATTATCAGCGAAATGCCCGCAGGGAATGTGGGGCCCCGGGGGCATGGTTGAATGCACGTAGAAATCGATGGGTCGCCGCTGGAGGCGAAGGGCGAGACGCGGCGGAAGCCCTCACCCGGCACTCGATGGACAAACGAGCCGCAACGGCGGGGCCGTCCGGCTCGTTCGGGGAAAAACTTACAGCTTTTCCGCGTTTTCGCTCAGGTATGCGGCAACGCCTTCGGGAGACGCGTTCATACCGGCATCGCCTTCCTGCCAGCCCGCGGGGCACACTTCACCGTGCTTCTGGTGATAGTTGAGGGTGTCCACCATGCGCAGCATCTCGTCGATGTTGCGGCCAAGCGGCAGGTTGTTGATCACGGCATGCTGAACCACGCCTTCTTCATCGATCAGGAAGGAACCGCGCAGGGCCACGGCACCGCCGTTGCCCTCGTCGTCGCGACCGATCAGGACGTCGTAGGCACGCGCGATGTTCTTGTCGAGGTCGGCGACCAAGGGGTACTTCACCTGACCGATGCCACCCTGGTCGGTAGCGGTGTTCTTCCAAGCGAGGTGAGAAAACTGAGAATCGATGGAGCAACCGAGGACCTGAACGCCGCGCTTCTCGAACTCGGCGATACGATGGTCGAAGGCCAACAGCTCGGTGGGACAAACAAACGTAAAATCAAGCGGATAGAAGAAAAGCACAACTTTTTGGCCCTGGTAGTCGGCCAAGCTGATTTCCTTGATTTCATTGTCCGGCATAACCGCAGTCGCCGTAAATTCGGGGGCTTTCTTGGAAACTAGCATGGAAAAGCTCCTTTGTGAGGATGTGGTCGTTACAGTGATTCACATTGAACAACGAAGGTCTCGGGCCGTCCGCGAAAAAAGACGAACGGGAAGGGAGAACATCTCATCGTCGTGTGTTGCTGACAACCTTTTAAAAACGCCACAGTATGCACGTGAACGGCGCAAACATCAACCCAAGACCGTATCAACCCAACACAATTTTGGTTTTGGCGGATTTGTCCAAAGCCCAGGATCTGACGAGGTCACTGGTGGTGGTATAGGCATCGGCCAGGATCTCTGCGATGTCCTGGCCATCCAACTGGACCGGCGAGGGGCCCAGCTTGCGAACCGACGAATCGGGTACCGCGTCGCTGAACGGATTGAGCGGCGTGGATTCGCTGACGTCCAAATTGCCGAACCAATAGCGCTCGTAATCCTCCTCGTCCACCTTCTTCAAATTGGATCCAAAACCGTTGGATTTGGGTTTGCCCGTGCGCCAGTAATTGCGCAAAAACTCGATGATTTGCGTTTTCAGGCGGCCGCGCCAAACGAAGATGAGAAACGGGTCCAGATCGAAATGCTGGGCGAGGATGTAGTAGGTCGCCGCAATGTGCTTGCAGGGGTTCGACCAATCGGGGCAGTCGCAACTGCTTTCCAATTCTTCCAGGCGGGCCGGAAACAAACTGACGTGGGCAGCGGCGAAAACTTCCTCGATATCCTGCGGCATCTGATCTTGCAGCAATTCTACCGCGTAAATCGCCTTGCGCGTCAAATTGTGCGTCACTTGTTTCCAAGCGGAGTCGGAGAGCGGCTCCAGCCGGATCGAGACTCGATAACTGGCCTTGCGACTGCCCTGGACAGTTGCCGTGACGATGCCGCGCGACATCGCCAACTTGAGAACCTTGGACTCTTCCGCGTAGGCCTTGCCGCGCGCCAGACGGCTACCCATCTTGAACGATTCGAGCACCTCGATGAAGCGCTGCGACCACCAGGTCTGCTTGGCTTGCGGCGGCGTCCCCGTCAAGGCGATGACAGGCGTATTCTTGGGACGAGGTTTCTGCAGGGGCTTCTTGGAACTCGACCTCTTCACGACCATGGAACTATCCTTCGTTTAAAGAGAGCGTCAAAATATCGCGCAAGGCATCGGTGGACAATTGGGTCAACCAGGCTTCATCCGATCCGACGATGTTTTCGGCCAACTCTTTCTTCTTTTCGATCATCATGTCGATGCGGTCCTCGAGGGTGCCGGTGGTGATCAGCTTGTGCACCTGAACGTTGCGCTTCTGGCCGATGCGGAAAGCACGGTCGGTGGCTTGGTTCTCCACGGCGGGGTTCCACCATCGATCGAAGTGGAACACGTGGGTAGCTGCGGTGAGGTTGAGGCCGGTACCGCCGGTCTTGACGGTCAGAATGAACACCTTGGGCCCCTTGGGATCCTGGAATCGATCCACCAACACCTGGCGCTGTTGCTGGGAAATGCCGCCGTGCATGAAGAGGATCTCTTCCTCGAACTTCTCACCGAGAAAGCTCTTGAGAATTTCGCCCATCTGAGTGAACTGAGTGAAAATCAACGACTTGTCGCCCTCGGCCAGGGCCTCTTCCAACATCTCCGTCAAACGCATCAGCTTGCCGGAGCGCTCGTCCACCTCGGAACCGTCCCCCAGGAAATGGGACGGGTGGTTGCAGATCTGTTTCAACTTCATCAACGTCGTCAATACGAGCTGATTGCGGTGAATGCCCTCCGCGTTCTCGATCTGGTTGAGCTGCTGCTGGACGTAACCCTGGTACATGGCCGCCTGCTCGTCGGTTAGACTGCAGTACACCTTCATTTCGTTCTTTTCCGGCAGATCCTGAATGATGTTCTTGTCCGTCTTGAGGCGCCGCAGAATGAACGGCTGTGTCAGGCGGCGCAACAATTGCGCCTTCTTGCGGTCGCCCTGGCGCTCGATGGGCACCGCGAACCGCGATTGGAAGTTCTTGAGCGAACCCAGGTACCCGGGGTTGAGAAATTCCATGATCGACCACAGCTCGGACAGCTTGTTCTCCACCGGTGTACCCGTCAGAGCGATCCGCCGGTCGCTGTCCGTCTTCAAGATGGCCTGGGTCTGCTGCGCGCTGGGGTTCTTGATGTTTTGCGCCTCGTCGAGCGCGATGCGATGCCACTTGATCTCGCCGAACATTTCCGAATCGCGATTGACCAGGTGGTAGGTGGTGATGATCAGGTCGTAGGCGTTGTACACCTTGAAAAACGTCTCGGATCCGTGGCGGTTGGCGCCATGGTGGATCAGCACCCGCAGCGACGGCGTGAACTTGGCGGCCTCGCGGTACCAGTTGGTGACGACCGACATCGGGCAGACCAACAGGGTTGGGGTCGAATTCAGCCGCACGGAGCCCTCTTCGCGTTCCTTCAGGATCAGCGAAAGAAGCTGGATGGTTTTCCCGAGACCCATGTCGTCGGCCAAACAGGCACCGAACCCCAGGTGATCGTTGAAGATCAACCAGGACAGGCCGCGCACCTGGTAGGGGCGCAACTGCCCCACGAGGGTCGCGGGCTGCTCGATGGCCGGCAGCTTTTCCTCTTCGTTTTCGAACAATTGGGCCAGCGAGCCCTCGTAATCGAAAGAAACGTCCTGAAACACCGACTTGAGATCTTCGCTCTTCAAACCCATCTGCACGGCTTCACGCAAGGTCATCTCCCCGCGCGTGTCGCGATCCTTGAAGAAATTGACCGCGGTGATGAGATCCTCGGATCGGATCTCGACCCACTGGCCGTCGATGGGCAGCAACGCCATCTTGTGCTTCACCATCTTCTGGAAGGCTTCGTCGGAGATCGGCTTACCGCCCACCGCCGCTTTCCAGGAGAAATTCACCATGGAATCGAAGCCCAGCATGCCGTTGCTCTCGAACGCGCTGCTGTCGATGGAGATCTTGGTGGTCAGCGGCTTGGATTCCTTCTTCCACCAGTTGGGCAGGACCACGCCGAAATCGGCGGATTGCAGGTGCGGCGCCTGATCGGCCAAAAAGGCGTACACCTCTTCGGTGGACAGGTCCACGTGGGTCGGGTACTGCTCGTCCAAGACTTCGCGCAACTCGGGCATGTGCGGCAGGGCCCGCCCCAGGTCGCGCAGGAACTTTTCCGGCAGGGACTCGCCGCCCGTCTGGGTGGGCACCAGGTTTTCCCAGATTTCCTGGGCGTAGATGTGCTGGCTGGGATCCTTGATGTTTTGCAGGGAAAAGACCACGCGCCACACGCGGGCGCGGGGATCGAGATCCTCGATCTTGGCGTTCCCGATTTCGGGTGGCAAGACGGTGAAACAGGTCTGCCACAGGCGATTGCTGCCTTGGGTCGAACTGCCCAGCCAGTTGGAAACCAGGGCCACGAACGCGGTCTGCACGTCGCGAGCGGCACTGAAACTGTTCTGCTTGCTGTAGAGCGCCTTGAGCAGCGGCAACGTGAGCGAATCGAGTGGATTCTGCTTTTTGCGTTTGCGCTGGGAACGTCCGCCGGCGAAAGCCTCCATCGCGCCCGGGCCGGCCACGTGGCGTACGAGGTGATCGATCGAGGTGTCGAAAAAATCGCGAATGATCGATTCCTTGGTGCGCCGCGCCCCGTCGGAGTTCCATTCGGCCGAACAGCAGGTGGGCAGGCGCTTCTGCATGTTTTCCAACTGGTTGGAAAGAATCTTGGAGTTCAGCAACCAATGGGCGCGAATCTGGTGGTCGACCTTCTCCAGCACCGGCTGGTAGGTTCCGTGAATCAAACTGTAGAACACCAGATTGGCGGCCTCTTTCCAGAACTGGATCGACTCGCCGTAGGCAAATCGTTGAGTGGCGCGGGGTATCTTGACGCTGACCAACCATTTGAGCGCGATGGGCGGCGGCAGATGGACCGCGTTCACACGCCAGGAGCCCATCACCATGTCTTTGACCTGGTGTGATTTACCGAAAAGGCTCTTTTTCAGCCAGGGTGAAGGAAGCGGGGCATCTTCACTACTGGGGACCACCAGATCGATCGTGGTGGTGTTCAGCGACGGGGCGGCGCCCCCGAAACTGGTTTTGACCAAATCTCTGACGACATAGGACAACTGCCCCGGTTCCAGGGAGTAGGGGTGCATTTCGGGCATGTTCGCCACACGTCCGCGCACTTTCCCCTTACCACCGGGGGTAAAATCCGAAATGGGCTCGAAAAGCTGGTTTTTCAAACGCATGGTGGCGTCTTCAAGCCAAACGAATAAACCCGGACCCTCTCTTTTCGTGGTGGTCCACAAACCATGTACGACTTGCATGATGCTCCGAGCGGAAGCGGCAGTTTTCAACCGGCCCACGGCAACAGGAACCGCCGCACTTTGTTAGTGAGTCAACTAAAATTCACGTTCACTTGGCCAAGGCAGGTGTATCCATTTGAAAAACGCTTCCAAACCTGTCCAAAACGCGCAGTGGCCATCATTGAGCATATTCTAATAAAAATCACCTGGAAACAACAACTAAAAAAGGGTTGGCTTTATGAGAGATTTACCTGATATCACCACCGCGCGTCGGCCTTCCAATCCGCCATGAAGCGGCGCTGAAAGCGGGCTTCCCAGCGGCACAGCCGATCGCGCAGCACGTCCAATTCGGCGAGGTTCCGTTCTGAAAAGGCATCCTGACGCAGCGCGTCATCAGCCCCTTCGAACAAGGCTCCGAGGCGCTCGGCGTCCAAGGCCGCCGACGGTTCCCGCTGGGGTTCGAAGAAACGCAACATCTGCAGGATCCGCAAACCGTCGACCCGTTCGTGCCATGCTTTGACAAACCGCCGTTCGTCCTTGAAATTCCCGCGCATGCGGTCGAAGGCCCCATATCCTTTCAATTCGCGTTCGAGAAAGTCGCCGATCGGCAATTCGCGGTGTACGCGAAAAAAATCGGGCAGCATGGCGTAGGTCCGGCCAAGCAGCTCGAAACTGGACGGCGCGAAAAACGGAAAGCGCCGTCGCTGGAGACCCAAATCCTCCTCGGCCACCAGGATCCCGGTTCCGAAGGGCACCCGTTCCGAGGGCCGCGAAGCCGGATAGACGCGACTGTCGATCCAGCGAATCAGCGGGCCGATCTTTCGCAGGGCCTGTAACAAGTAAAAATCCTCGCCGGCCGCCCGCACGGGAAAGCCGCGCGCCGCCGCGTAGGCCCATCCGCAAAACGCCATGGCCGAACCCAAGGCCACGAATGCGTAGGGGCTGCCGATGCGCCACAGATTGATCTGATAGTAACGAATGTAGAGTTCGTAACGCAGCAGGTTGAGTTGCTGTTGTGGATCTTGCGGCAGGCGGTGGTAGAAGGGCGCAGCCAATCCGACGGCGTTGGGATGGCGGGCGAAGGCCCGTACGACCTCACCCAGGTAGTTGGGCTCCAAGTGCGTGTCCGCATCCAGCGAAACGCCGATAAAATCGGTCCCCACGCGGGCCACCACCTGACGGAAGAGATGGCGACGGGCCCATCCGACGCCGGCCTCTCGCGCATCGGGTGCCGCCGGGGGGCTGGTGGCATCCAGGACATGCAGCCGAAAGGGCCAGTGTCCGCGCGTCCGCTCGAGCCAGTGAAGCGTCTCTCGATTGGCGTCGCGAATGCGCTCCGGCGTTTGGGGCCCCTGATTGACGCAGACCCACACTTCGAAGGGTTCCTCGCTGCGGTCCCACTCCTGCGACGCCAGTCCGGCCAGCGTATCCGGCAACCATTCGCGCTCGTCATAAACCGGTATGCACAGATGCACGGCTGTCATCGCCTCTCCCAAACTTGCACGACGAAGCGAGTTGTCGCGTACGCACCGGCCGCGGACGCATCGAGGGGAGGATCGCTCAATGCAGTGCCGGACGAATCGGCACCGCGCGCATCGCCTCCGCCTCCCAAAGGCGCCACTGGGCCAAACGATCGGCCACCTCGTCGTCGGAAAAATAGTGGCGTGCCAACCGAGGAAACAGATCGGCGTGATTGGCCTCGGACTTGGCGAGGCGCTGATAGAAGCCGGCCAATTGGGGATCTTCCTGGTGTCGGCCCACGAGTGCGAAGCGCTCGACACCCCGGGCTTCGATGACGCTGCCCATCAACAGGCGATCGAGGAGACGCGCCTCGCGTTGCGTGCTCTGACGCCGCAGGAGCATGCCCACGTAGGGATCCTTTTCGTCGCGCTCCCAAATCAGGTTGCGCTCGTGCACCAGCTTCATCACCTGCTGATAATGCAGCAATTCTTCCCGAGCCAATCGTATCAACGGGGTGTGCAGCGCAAAGCGATCGGGATACTGGACCACGAACGAAACCGCCATGGCCGAGGCCTTGCGTTCCGCCGAAGCGTGATCGAGCAAAAAGGCCGAAAAATCGCCCATCACACATTCGATCCAGCCATCCGGAGAGGGTTCGAGCAACATCGAGCATCCTTGGTTCGGGGGGGAGGACAGAAACGGTGAGCCCCCACGAGTGCGGGCTCACCGTTCGATACGTGATTTACTTTATTTAAGAGATACGCTTCAACCAGCCGAAGGTGTCTTCGGCCTTGCCGCGCTGAATGTCGACCAGTGCCGAACGCATCTTGGCGGTTTCGTCGCCGTAATCGCCGGTGCCGACAGTGTAGGTCTCCTCGCGATAGACAAGCGAACCCACACCACCCAGGACCGCAGCCGTACCGGAAAGGGCGCATTCACCGGTCTTGGCCCAGGTCAGCAGTTCGTCGACGGAAATCTCACGTTCCTCGATTTCCTTACCCATGCGCGCACCTATCTTCAGCAGCGAATCGCGGGTCACGCCGTGCAGGAAGCTGGGATCCAAGGCCTTGGTGACGATGCGGTCTTCACTGATCATCAGGAAGTTGGCGGCACCGGTTTCCTGAATGAAACCATCGGGGGCGAACAGCACCTGGTCGGTGCCGTACTTTTCGCGCGCCTTGCGGGTCGCATAGAGGGCGGCGGCGTAATTGCCACCAGTCTTCACCATGCCGAGCGTCGGGGCGGTGCGCATCTTTTCTTCGACCAGCAATTTGAGCGGACGCAGGCCGCCGCTGAAGTAATCACCCACCGGCGAGAGAATCACGAACAACAGCGCCTCGGTGGAGGGACCGGCGGCGGCACCGATGCTGGGCAGGGTCCCGATCAGGGTCGGCCGTACGTAGAGCGAGCCGGGGAAGACCGGTGCCCAATCGGCGCATTCGGCGACCAGTTCGCACACCATGGCATCGACCTGATCGGCATCGGGAATGGGCAGGCACAGCCGCTCGGCGCTGTTGCGGAACCGTTCGATGTGGCGATCGAGCCGGAAGACATGGACACTGCCGTCAACCTGACGATGACACTTGAGCCCCTCGAAACAGGTGCTGGAATAGTGGAACACGTGTGCCGCGGGATGCATCTCGAACGGCTTGACTTCCTGAATGTCGAACGGCGTCCAGACACCGTCCTTGTAACGCGCCACTGCCATCTTGTCGGCGTAAACGGTACCGAAGGGTTTCTTTAAGGCATCTTCCACCGTTTGGGTCATGCTCATGGGCTTCCTCCAAAATATTCTTCGGGATCGATCGGTTCGATTTTCAAGGTTTCGTATTTCTTCAGGGTTACCTTTCCCGGCGGTAAACCCCGCGGTTTCGATACGTGCTTGCAGGTGGTCCAGTGAACGGGCACCTGTCCGCCGGCGCGGGCCTTACTGAAAAAGGCCGCCAAGCCCGCCGCGACGCGCTTCACTTCCCGCGGACACTGCGTCGGCCGTTTCGGATGGCGAGCCACCACGTGCGAGCCCGGCATTCCCGCCACGTGGAACCAGAAGTCGCCGGCCTTGCCGACCTTGATGCTCAAGCGGTCGTTGTCGCGAGCGGTGCGGCCGACCAGCAGTTCCCAGTCATCCGTCATCAGGTATTGGCGAAATCCGTCCAAATCGTCACTCATTGGGATTCTCCAACCGGCTGAAGTCGGCCCTTTTCGACGATTTCGAGTTCGGGAACCTCGCGCAGCAGCGCGTCGATGCGCTCGCGGAACCCGCGGAACCCGAGGCGAATGCCCTCGTCCAGGTGGTGACTGGTGGTGATTTGGCCGTAGTCGTTGAGCCGGTAAAAGTGTGCCATGGCGCCAGTGGGCAGGAACAGGTTCACCTGGCGCAACATGTACTGGAAACGCCGGCGGACGAATTCGCGCAAATCGTCCATTCCCACCTTCTCCAACGCGGAAATGAAAATGGCGTCGGGATGGGCGCGCTTCAGGCTTTTGAGCTCCATTTTCGAGAGGCCGTCAATTTTGTTGAACAACAACACGGTGGGAACCGGTTCGTCAACCAAGGAGTCGATCACACCGCGAACCGTTTCCTGGAGCTCGTCGAGATGGGGGTGGCAGGCGTCGATCACGTGAAACAGGAGATCCGCCTCGCGCACCTCGGTCAGGGTGGAATGGAAGGAAGCCACCAGATCGTGGGGCAATTTGCGGATGAATCCGACCGTGTCGCTGAGAACGATCTTGAGTACCGGATCCACGTGCCACAGGCGCGAGGTGGCGTCCAAGGTCACGAACAGCCGGTCGTCGGCCTCCACGCTGGCCTTGGTGAGCTGGTTCATCAGGGTGGATTTGCCAGCGTTGGTGTAACCCACCAACGCGATGTTGATCAGGTTGCGGCTGCGCGCCTTCTTGCGAGTGTTGCGTCCCTGCTCGAAGCGCTTGAGCGTTTTTTCCAGGCGCTGCATCTGGCGGCGGGCGATACGGCGGTCGACCTCGAGCTGTTTCTCACCCTCACCGCCGCGGATCCCGGTGCCGCCGGCCTGGCGGTGCAAGTGGGACCACATCTTCTTCAGGCGCGGGTATTCGTATTTGAGGCGGGCCAGATCCACCTGGGCCTTGGCTTCCTTGGTCTTGGCGCGCTCGAGAAAAATACTGAGGATGACGAAGGTTCGGTCGTAGACGGGCACCGGCAACAGTTTTTCCAGGTTGCGCTGCTGGGAGGGGCTCAACTCGTCATCGAAGATCACGGCCTTCAGCGATTCGTTGACCACGAGATTGTGGATTTTCTCTACCATGCCGCTGCCGACGAAGGTCGCCGGATCGGGCGCTTCCCGCTTCTGTACCAGGCGAAATCGACCGTTCATGTCCAGGTTCTGTGCCAATAACTTAAGTTCGTCGAGGAACTCCTCGACCTCCCAGGCCCGATCCCGGGGTCTTTTCACACCGATGAGTACGACGTCTTGCATGCGTTCCTTTAATACAATTGAAGATAGGTCCGGCCACCGAAACGCTCGACCGATTGGGGATGGAGGTCGAGTCAGGCACGGGGCTACCCGTATCTTATCTTACTTGAGTGAAGCCTCCCCCTGCAAGCGTGGCCCGTGCAGGCATCGAGAGCCCGGGAATTCGCCACCGCAACGAAACGCGGGGTTCCGTTCCCGGGCGGCGCTCCCGAATGCTTCATTCGCGACGGACCTCGCTCGAAACCGCGGTTGCCCTCACTTGCGATGGAAGTTTTTCTCGATCTCCTCGTTGCTGAAACGCAAGACGATCGGGCGGCCGTGGGGGCAAAACATCGGTGTGGCGCTTTCGTAGAGACGGGCCAACATGTGTTCCATCTTCTCCGGGGTCAGGCGCATGTTGACCTTGACCGCCGCCTTACACGCCTTGGTCGCCGCGTAGTGATCGATCATGGCTTCGATCGCGGTCTCCCGACGCTCGCCGCGCGCCTTTTCGATGAGTTCGGCGACCAGGGTATCCAAGCGCTCGCCCTCCAAGAAGATCGGCACCTCGCGGATGACGTAGGTGTTGCCGTCGAACGGATCCAGGTCGAAGCCGAACTGGCGCAGCGCGGGCAGGACCTGCTCCAGGTCGACGATCTGGGCCGGTGTCAATTCGATGGTCTGGGGAACGAGAAGCGCCTGGCGCTCGACCGCACCGGCGGCCAACGAAGCACTGATTTGATCGTAGAGGATGCGCTCGTGAACCACGTGCTGGTCGATCAAAAGCAGGTCACCGTCCTGTTCGGCCAGAATGTAACTGTCGCGGAACTGGCCAATGATGCGCGGCATGCGCATCTCCTTGCGTTGCTGTTCGTCGAAGAGGTGTTCGTTCTCGGCGGCCGGTTGACCGCGCACCGCCATCGGAGGCGCCTGGCCGGGGGGCCGCTGGGAATCGCCGCCGGGCGCCGGTGCCGTGGCCGTCGCGGCGGGCGCACCCGGCGCGGGTTCGCGCGCCTGGATCTCTCCATGGCTGCGCACGAATCGGTCGTACGGCGTGGGTCCGCCCTGGGGTGCAACGGGTGGACGCTGCCCGCCCTGAAACAGCGGCGATTGCGACGCCGGATCGCTGCCGGGCAGCGGACTCTGCTGCTGGGCCGGCCGGGACCAGGGATCCACCCGCGTCGGCGACGGCTCGGACGGATGCTCGTGGTACCCCTCGCGAAAACGGTAGGGGATGTCGGCGCGTTCCGCCACCAACGCCTCGCGGACGATGTCGCGCACGCCGTCGTGGACCGCATTGGCATTGATGAACTTCACCTCGGTCTTGGCCGGGTGCACGTTCACGTCCACTTCTTCCGACGGCACTTCGAGAAAGAGAAAGATCACGGGATAGATTTTTCCTTCGCCGAATCCGGTATAGGCCTCGCCGATGGCGTGGGCCAGCACCTTGTCCTTCACCAGGCGCCCGTTCACGAACAGGAACTGGAAGTTCCGGCTGTTCTTCAGAAGGGTTGGCAGCGCGGTCAATCCCCAAACCTTCAACCAGTCGCGCTGGCTTTCGAACGGCACCAACTCGTCGATCATCGACTTGCCGAAATGTTGGTAGATACGCTCTTTCAAGGATTTGACCGGAGTGACGTCCATGATCGTGCGGTCGTTGTGTTCCAGAATGAAATGCTTGTCGATGTGGGCCATGCTGTATTGCGTGATCAGGTTCACCATCCAGCTCAGCTCGGTTTCGGTCTTGCGGAGAAACTTGCGGCGCGCGGGAATGTTGAAGAACAATTGATCGACGGTAATCGTGGTTCCCGGCGGGCGACTGATTTCGGTCACCTTGAACAATTTGCTGCCGTTCAGCTCCACGCGCACACCGCTTTCGTCCTCGGCCCTGCGGCTCTCCAGCGTCATGCGCGACACCGAAGCGATGCTTGGCAGCGCCTCACCGCGAAAACCGAGACTGCGAATCGAAAAGAGATCCTCGGCACGGGTCAGTTTCGAAGTGGCGTGGCGCTCCAAGGCCATCAGGCAATCGTCGCGATCCATGCCGCAACCGTTGTCCTCGACGCGGAGGCGCCGTTTGCCACCGGCCTCTAACACCACCCGGATCTTGTCCGCACCGGCGTCCAAGCTGTTTTCCACCAGTTCTTTGAGCGCGGAGGCCGGGCGTTCGACCACCTCGCCGGCTGCGATCTGGTTGGCCAGATGATCGGGCAAAACCCTGATACGACCCATCGATGTACCTCCTCGACCGGCGCGCGCCGGAACGCCGCCCATCCTAGCACGGCGCAGGCGGCGGCAGTAGCATCGGCGCGGAACGGATCCGACCGAGAAAAGTCCCTTTCGGCGTTCGAACGGAATGTGCCGGGTCACCTTCTCCGGGAAATACCCACTTCAATGTCAAGTAGCGGGAAAGTGGACCGATAAGGTGTGGAAACCACGCACCTCACCGTAAATCCTGCGGAGGAGCTGCCGAATCACCGCCAAAAGGCCATTCGACCCAGACCGTTTCGCATGCCCATCGGGGTGTGGAGACCCTTCGACACATCCGATATGAAAGTTTGGCCTTGGGATTCTCACAAAAAATCTTCTATAATGAGACGTATGCTTTGCAAAAAAATAATTCGCATGTGAACACGGCACCTGAAAGGTTTGAATCACAGTATGGAGGACCGCAATGAAGTGGTTATGTTTGTTGGCGTTAGTAGGTACGTCATTGACACTTTTCGCTCAGTCCGAAGGTGAAACCAAAAGCATCGACGGACAGAACTTCACTTACCAGAAAGGCATTTGGGTCCATAGCGACCTCGGTGCCAACTACACCGTTACCGAAGAATTTACCGCCGTCCACAAGAGCAAGAAGTGGAACAAGTGGTACAGCACCGGTTCTCCGACGCTACAGAAAATCATGAACCTGGGCCCCAACGTGGTCTTCAAGTTCAAGGGCAGTGACGGTCAATTTCACGTGTACAGCGTGTTTGCCAACAAGAAATTGGTCAAGGCCGCCGTAGCCGGCGGATCTGCCGCCATCGCCACCGGTCTCGGTGGTTCGGCCGCAGGTGCTGTCGCCGCGGCCGGTGCCGGAGCAGCCGCCGGTGGTGCCGCAGCTTCCGGAACCATCTTGGGCGTTTCGGCCGGGACGGCCGCCGCCATCGGTGGTGCCGTCGTCGCGGGCGCGGTCGTCGTCGAAAACAACAATGACGATGATGAGGCAAGCGCCGCGAAGAGATAATCTGTCTTAACTGCGGTTCTCGTCCGTAAAGCTCTCGGGTCTCCAACCCGGGAGCTTTTTTCGTTTGGAGACCGGTTCGCGGCGAAACCCGGCGGATCTCCTGATGCCGAACGGGACATCTTGGGTTATAGTCGCCCAGCCGGACCGGAGCGAACCCAGCTTGGACCGAAGCCGTCGAGCACGTGGAAGTCCCTTTTACCGCTCGGCTTCGGGCTTTAGAATCGGCTTTTGGAAAAATCCTTTGTGATATGATTGGCCAAAACGGAGGCAAGCATGCGGAAAAGAATCCTCGTTGTCGAAGACGAGCCAAAAATTCGCGAAGGCATTGTGGACGCTTTGACTTTTCAAGGCTTCGAGGTGCTTTCTGCCGAACGAGGAGATGAAGCCCTTTCCAAAGCCATCATGCAACACCCCGATCTCATCCTGCTCGACATCATGTTGCCCAAATTGAACGGGCTCGACGTTTGTGAAAACCTGCGCGAAAGCGGGATCAAGGCACCCATCATCTTCCTTTCCGCCAAGGGTCGCGAGAGCGACCGCATCGAAGGCCTCGAAAAAGGCGCGGACGACTACATCACCAAACCGTTTTCCATCAAGGAGCTGATGGCCCGCATCAACGCCCACCTGCGCCGGCGCGAGCTGGACAAGGTCGAGGCCCTGAACCAGGACAAGCGCTCCGGCCCCATGCGGGTCAAGGACCTCACCGTGGATTTCGACGCGCGTTCCTGCTGGCTCAACGAAAAGCGGCTCCACCTTTCCGAAAAAGAATTCATGATTCTCAAAATCCTCTGCGAGAACATCGGCAAGGTCGTCGATCGGGAAACCCTGTTGCGCGAGGTCTGGGGTTACAAGAACGTGGGCCTGGAAACGCGGACCGTCGACGTGACGATCGGCAAGCTCCGCCAGAAGATCGAAAAGAACGCCTCCTCTCCGGAAATCATCAAGACCAAACGCGGCAAGGGCTACATCATCGAGGACGCCATCTGACATGAAGAACCGGATTCTCAAGACCTTTTCCGGTTACATCGTTTTGCTTTTGGTTCCCGTGAGCATTCTTTTCTACCAGGGAACCGTTTCGCTGAAAAACCACAAGCTCCAGTTGGAAAACAGCTTGAACGCCCAACACGATCGGGTCGCCAACGATTTCATTCGCGACCTCTCGATGGAATGGCAACGCTTTCTGGAGCGCGAGAAAGTTCGTCCCTTCACTTACTACCTGCCGGTCATCTTTTCCGAGGGCGACCAGATTGCCACTACCGGCGGCGACCTGGTCTATCAACGATCGCCGCTCTATTTGAACAAGGTACGCCAACTCAAGAACCTGCGCCCCACCGAGTCCGGCATCGTGGACGGCATGGACCAGACGACCGAGAGCCTGTACAACATCATCGAAAACAGCGTCGTCGGCTACTTTCAGCTCGACCCCGCCACTCGTCGGGTCACGACGCCCTACGACACGAACGAAGCCTTCAAGACCAGCCGCGAAAACAAGGTTATGGTAGATCAGTTCCGTCAGTTCCTCGAGCAGGAAATCAAGCCGCTGCTGATTACCCGCCTGGGCGTGGACAACATCGACAGCATGGACAAGAGCGTCATCCTGCGCAACCTGAAAGCCAGTCGCCGGCTGAACAAGAGCAAGGAATCGCTCAGCGAACTGCAAACGCTCTTCGAGTTCGCGACGCAAAACCCCTCCTACCTGGATGAGAAGGGAGAGGACTGGGTTTCCATCAGTTACTACGACTTCGCGAGCATCATCTTTCCGGACACCCTGGGCAACAAGTACATCGTTTCGTTTCGCATCGTGCTGGTGGACGAACATCTCCTGATTCAGGGTTTCCTGATCAACCTACTGATCTTTCACCAAGGCTCCCAGAGCAGTTACCTGGAGCACCGCCAGCCGGAATTCGGCAGCGTGGTGATTCGCGAAACCACCGCGGTCGCCGGTGGCGTGAAACTGATCGAACCCTTCGGTAACCTGACCCTGCAAAAACGCAAAAACGACCAGGCGGCCTACCTCCAGAGTTACTACGAGGAACGCAACCGCTTCTGGTTCAGCATCTTCTGCCTCATATTGGTGCTCGGTGCATCCATGTTCCACATGGGTAAGTTGATTTCCGCCCAGGCCTTCCTGACGCGCAAGAAGAACGACTTCATTTCGGCGATCACCCACGAGCTCAAGGCGCCCCTGACCAGCATCATCATGTATACCGAAATGCTGCTGGAAGGCTGGGCCAAGGGCAAGGAACACACTTATTACAAGTACATCCACTGCGAATCGGAGCGCCTGTCACGCCTGATCAAGAACGTGCTCGACTATTCCGGCATCGAGCGCGGCGTGTTCCGCGCCAAGAAGAACTCGTTGCTCCTGGACGAATTCATCGAGGAAACCCTGGAACCACTCCAGGTTTGGATCGAGAACAACGGCCTGAAGTACTCCTACCAGGTGCGCTCGACGCCCTACGTCCGTTTCGACAAGGATTCGCTGGCCCAGGTCATCTACAACCTCTGCGACAATGCCATCAAGTACGCCCGCACCGATCCCAATCCCCTGTTGACGATCATCATCGACGAAACCGATACGGACGCCATCCTGATCGTTTTCGACAACGGCCCCGGCGTGCCCAAAGAGGACGAGACCAAGGTCTTCAACCGCTTTCATCGCTGCGAAAACGAATTGACGCGGGAGAGCACGGGTACCGGTCTCGGCCTGAGCCTCGTCAAGGAACTGGTCGAAAGCAACGGCGGCACCATCAACCTGTTTCACCCGGAAACCGGCAGCGGCTTCGGGGTCAAGATCCTGATTCCGAAATCGGTGGATTCCTCGCTGGAAACGGCAGCCGGTTGAACCCCGGATCGGGAAAAGCACGCCCTACTCGGCGTAACCCAGGCTGCGCATGACTTCCAATTGCTCCGGTGTCAGTTCGCCCACATCGCCGGCATCCAGGCCGCGCCCTTCGAGATAGGCCTGCATGAACAGGAACAGTGCGTCCCGTCGCTGCAGCTCGGATTCGGCGCGGTTCTGCCGCTCCAAGGGGTCCAGGTCCAGGCGAAACAGCTCGGCGCCGTAAGTCTCGCCCTTGCGCGACTGGATCAGTTTGTCCTGTCCCTGCCACACCGCGACCAGGCGAGGGTCTTCGGCCGGCACGTGGGGACCCAGAAAGAAGGTTTCACCGAAGTGCGGTGTGGGTGTCGCACCGGAAGGCTCGGAAGACAGGAGGTTGCGTCCCTCCCAATCATCTCTCGGAGGGGTTTTCGTGATCGCGGCGATCGTCGGCGGAATGTCCAGAATGGAAACGAGATCGGTCGAAGGAGGAGCGGGTTCGATGCCCGCCCCCGCCAGGGCGAACGGTACGTGCATGACCTCTTCGTACAGGGTGTCGGCATGCAACAGGCCGCCGTGCTCGCCGAACTCTTCGCCGTGATCCGAGGTCAACAGGATGGTCCAGTCACCTCGAGCCAACAATCGCTCGACCAAGGGTCCGATCAATCCGTCGGTGTAGGCCAGCTCCCCTTCGTACAAATCGCGCAACAAATCGATCTGCGCCGGGGTCGGCGGGTCGAACTCGTGCTCGAGCAGCCAGCCGGTCATGCCGATCCCCTCCGGATCGCTGCGCCCATCGCGAGGCAGGTAGGGACAATGAACCTCGTAGGTGTGGAGAAACACGAAAAGCGGGGCCTGATCCGAGTCGACCAGGGCTCGATCCAAGCGGGCCATGTTGGGCGCCAGGCGTGAGATGGCCTCGGGGTCCTTTTCCATCATGCGCGGGGGATCCTCGACGAAGTCGTGAAAGCCCTGGCTCAGGCCATATCTCCCCGACACGTAGTTACCCTCGGTAAAGGCCATCGCGTAGTAGCCCGCATCGCGCATGGTTTCCGCCAAGGTCACCGCATCGTCGCTCAGTAGCTGTTGCGGCAGGCGCACCCCGTGTTTCACGGGCGACAGCCCGGTCAGCATCGAGGCATGGGCAGGAAGCGTCCATGGCGCGGTGGTGTAGGCCCTCTCGAACAGGCGGCCGTTCAGGGCAAAAGACGCCGCCAGCCGCGGCATGTGTTCGCTGTCGAACAGGTCGTAACGCAGGGTATCGATGCTGATCAACAACACGTTGGGCCGGTCGGTGGTCCCCTCGGGAAGCACGAAGGGCTCGCCGAACCACAGTGGCTCCCCTTCCCACGCGAAGGTCGCCGCGGGTTCGGTCACCGATAGTTCGTGCCGCGACCAACTGCGTGCGGGCAGGTTCAGAACGGCGGGTTGCGCGCCGTGAACCCGAACCGTCCGCGCCCCGCTCTCGCGATTGCCCACCCACAACCAAACCCGGCGATTCGGCGGCAATGCGCGCGCGTAGGGCGTCGGCGCCTCCACACCGGCGATGAATCTGCCGTCGATTTCGAGCACCTTGGTTTCGGGTGCCACGAGGGTATAACCCGGTTGGCGACCGCAACTCGCGAGTACGGCCACCATCACAAGCGCCAAGGCGTAGAACCAAATACCTTTCAGAACCGGGATACGACTGCGATTCGCCACGATCATGCGTCAACCTTGTCCTTCAATCAGTTTCCATAGCGCCCGGCATTGCCACTCAAGCATCCGGCGGGCTCATCGGCCAGGGCGTCTTCGAGAATCCGTCACTCACCTGGCGCACCGCTTCGTAGGCCACGATGCCCACCGACATCGCCAGGTTCAGACTGCGCGTCTTGCCGTACATCGGGATCGTGAAGACCCGCTCGGGGAAACGCCGCAACAGCGATTCCGGCAAGCCCTTGGTTTCCTTGCCGAACACCAGGAAATCGCCGGGTCGATATTGCACCTCGCCGTAGGGTCGATCGGTCTTGGTGGTGAAGTAGAAAAAACGCGCCTCGGGCCCGGCCAGGCCCCAGAGCGCCTCGAGATCGGGCAGGGTCCGCCATTTCAAATGAGGCCAGTAATCCAGACCGGCCCGCCGCATATACTTGTCTTCCAACGAGAAACCCAGAGGTTCAATCAAGGTGAGGGTGATATCCAGCCCAACACACAGTCGTCCGATCGATCCGGTATTACCCGGAATCTCCGGTTCGACGAGCACGATGTTGAGGCTCCTCGCATAATCGAGCGTGGCCATTCCCTTTTGTTCCATTCACAGCCCCATTTCACGATGTCGACCGGCGCCGCGGTCCCGAGCGTATCGGACAGCCGCCCCGCCCATAAATCGGTCAGCGCAGGACATTGTCCCAAAATTCGTCCCAAATGCCCAATTGGTGCAGCGTGATGATGGCCGCAAACACTAGGAAAACCAGGAATCCAATAGCGAAAAGTACCCAACCGCTAAACGTGAAGCAGCCCGCTTTCGGTGTCTCGGATCGGTCCGACGAAGATGGTTTGGGATCGCTCATATAAATCCTTCAATCAAGCGAGACTTGGCGGGCCCGCACCCACAATCCCATGATTCTAACCGAAGCGCGGCCAGAACGAGCCTGCTTTGGCCAATTTCCCGGCGACGCGCGCCCATGGCGAAGCGGATAGATCCCCACCACAACGCGATCCACGACGGGGCGGCCCCGGCCGATCCGTGTAGACCCGCGCGAAACCTTGAGCTAAAGTAAGGCATCGCAGGATCTCGAGAACAAGGAACAATCGATGGCGGATCGCATTTTCTTATCACCACCTCACATGGGTGGCGACGAGGCAGTATTGGTTCAAGAAGCCTTTGCCAGCAACTACATCGCACCGGTCGGCCCCATGCTCACCGCCTTCGAGGAGGGATTCGCGGCCTATGTGGGTATTCCCCATTGCGTCGCCCTCGCCAGTTGCACCGCCGCCACGCATTTGGTGTTGCGCGAATTGGGCGTCGGTCCCGGCGACGAGGTGATCGGATCCTCGCTGACCTTCATCGGCTCGATCAGCCCGGTCACCTTCGTGGGGGCTCGGGTGGTTTTGATCGATTGCGATCGATCTTCGTGGAACATGGACCTGGACCTGCTCGCCGAGGAACTGGAGCGCGCCGCCCGGCGCGGCAAACTACCCAAGGCCGTCATTCCCACCGATCTCTACGGCCAGTGCATCGATATGGATCGCATCCTGGAAATCTGTGCGCCCTACGAAATCCCGGTGATCTCCGATGCGGCCGAAGCCCTTGGCGCCTGCTACAAGGGGCGCCACGCGGGTCAGGGCGCCTACGCCTCGGTCTACTCCTTCAACGGCAACAAGATCATCACCACCTCGGGCGGCGGGATGCTGGCCTCCGAGGATGCCGAACTGGTCCGCCGCGCGCGCTACCTGTCCACCCAGGCCCGACAGCCGGCCCCCCACTACGAACACACCGAGATCGGCTACAACTATCGCCTGAGTAACATTTGTGCGGCTATTGGCCGCGGCCAATTGCGGGTCTTGGACGAACGCGTGACCCGCAAACGCGAAATTTTCGAAATCTACCGCGAACGCCTGGGCAATTTGCCGGGGATCCAGTTCATGCCGGAGAGTCCCTCCACTCGAGCGAATCGTTGGCTGACGGTGATTCTGGTGGATCCCGCCGCTTTCGGTGCCAACCGCGAAGACCTGCGCCTGGCCCTCGAGGCGGAGAACATCGAATCTCGTCCGGTTTGGAAACCGATGCACCTCCAACCCGTGTTTCACGGGGCGCGGGCGATCGGCGGCGCGGTGTCGCAGGAACTCTTCGAACGAGGATTGTGCCTGCCCTCGGGAACGGCCCTGACCACAGTGGATCTGGACCGGATCTGTACCATCATCCGCAGTCAATGCCCCTCGGTCGTCGCCTGATTCCATCCGGCCCGTCGCCTCTCCGCAACGGCACCGGGAAAAGGCACCGCGATCCACGACCGCCGGCGGTCGATGGAAAGCGAAACACGCACTTCGGCCAATGTGTCAAAAGGCAACGGGGGTCATAAATGTGCGATTCGCGCGATGCGGGCATTTCCCACATCCGCGAACGCGCTAGAATGGTGCCCATCCACAAGGGGTCTGTCGAACGGCTCACTTGGAACGAAGCAATTCTGCATTTCGAGCGTTATCGGATGCGGGTTTCCCGGACCTCCATCGAACCACCGGCCACCGCACGACCGAGCGACGGTGCAGGAGCCCGCCAGCGGCGAGGTGCCGCGAACATCCCGAACAAGGAGTTTCACCTATATGGCCAGCGATGCGAGCAATTTCCCATTTCGCCTCAAATACTTCCTCAGCCACCTGGCGGTTTCCATCTTGGTATTCGCCGTTTTCGTGGGCGCGGTACTGACGTTCTGGTATCCGATCCCTTATTTTTGGACGGAAGGCGGTTATTACGGACTTGGGGTGGCCACGTTCGTCGACCTGGTAATGGGTCCGCTCCTGACGCTGTGTATCGCCAAGGAGACAAAATCGAGAAAAGCCCTGATTTTCGACCTGGTCGTGATCGGTGCGCTTCAGATTGGTGCCTTGGGATACGGGCTCAACCTGGTCTACAAAGAACGACCCATCGCGGTCTACCTGTTCTTGGAAACGTTTCATGTCATGCGCACCGAGGATTTGGCCAATATCGGGAAAACGCCCGACGATCTGAAATCCCTGGGTAAGCCCAACCCCCACTTCGTCTTCGTTCGCGAACCGGCCACCAAGACGGAAGCCAAGAAAACCATGCGCATGGTGATCGAGAACCAAATCGATATCCAACACCAGATCTATTTGTGGCAACCCTTGGCAGAACGAATGTCGCTCGCCCGCGAACGAGCCATCGACGTCGCCGAGTTCAAGGAGGGCGATCCCGAGGCCGCCGCCAAACTGGAGGCCTTCGCCAAACGTCACAAGGGCTCGGAAGAAGTTTTTTTCTACCGGTTCAGCGGCAAGTTCACCAACACCGTCTTGGCCTTCGACGGCCAAGGCGAACCGATCGGTTACGTCGACGTGGAACCGCCACCACCGCCCATTGTGACACCGCCCGTCAAAGACGAGGCTCCGCCCGGCATCGCCGCACCGGAAGCACCGAAGTCGGAAGCGGCCCCGGCCCCCGAGGGTGAACCCGGCGACGAGAACGCACCCCAAAACCAGAACTGAATCTCGAGGTCTCGATGGTACCGGGCCGTCGAGGCCTCATCCACGCGTCATCCGAACCGTGAAATCCAGCCCGTCGGACGCCCATTTCGGCTTCGATCGGGTTCGGACTAACCGGTCAACACCTCTTGGATCGCATGGCGCACGGAGTCGTCCTTGTCGGTCATGAATTTGGTGAGGAAGCTGATGTGATGCGGCGCCCGGGTGGCTCCCAGGGCACGCACGGCTGCCACCCGCCGCCCGCTGGAACTGCGGGTCTTGAAAAAAGAGGTCTTGTTCACAATGCTCTTGAGGTAGTCGATCGATACGGGGCAGTCGAGTTTACCCAGGGCCATCAAGGCCGCGTGGCGCACCCGCTCGGAATCGTGATCCTCCGACAGTTCGATGAGAATCGGTGCAAAACCCGATTGTCCACCGTACGCGACATAGTCCAAGAGACGGATGAGCCGATTCTCGTCCTCCTGCTGCGTCAATAACCGGTATCCGAGTTCCAGGGTGCGTGAATCCTCGATCAGGAACAGGCAGCGGTACACCTGATCGAGCACCCGCTTGCTGGTTTCGTTCTCCAGCAACCATTTCAGGGTCGGAACCAAAGAAATCGGTGGCTTGACCGAAAGCAACAGCAACAGGTTGCGGCGAACGTACCAGGGTTTGTTCTCGCGGATCGCCAGATCCAACTCCTTCATGACGTCGGGAAAGATGACGTCACCCATGCTGAACAGGGTATCCAACAGGATCTTGCGCAGGCGTCGTTCCTTGGTTTCGAAGAGGACCTGCATCAAGGAGTTGAAAATCCCCAGCGCATGCTCCCGAAACAAGATGTTCATCCGCGTCCGCAAACCCTGTTCCGAATCGGCCGCCCGAACCAGGCGCTCCAGGAACCGCGGTTCGAGAAAGCTCTTCAGGTTGTTTTCCAAAAGGGTCTTGTAGGGATCGCGATGGCGTTGACTCTGTTCCGCCATGACCGTCAGGCCGTAGAGCAGGGGCCGGTACCGTTCTTCCGCGCCGAAATGCCGCAAAATGTCGGCAAAGGTTTCCAAGTGAATGCGATACAGATCGAACTCCTGGCAGATCCGCAGGTCGAAGGGCATCGCCTTAACGATGCGGTACAGCGCCTTCAGCTCGTTGTTTTGGATCAGGACCTTGACCAGGACCTGATAGCTGGAGAAGGCCAGCTCGCGATCGCCGCGATCGAGCGAACGCAAGTCGTTGCGCATCAGGGTCAAGGAATCGGCGACCTTGGTCATTTGCTGTTGATCCACCAGGTGCTGCATGGTGCCGTAGAGCGTTTCGTAATCCTCGGTGGAAATGAAGAGACCGGGCACCAGGTCCTCGGTTCGCCGTATCCCCGCCTCGCGCTCGGGCGCGGTCGACTCTTCTTCCGGCGATTGTTTCTTGAACGCCGGGGTGGGTGTCCCGATACTGAAGGGCGCCTGACGGTTGAAGCTGTCTTCCAGGGCCGGAGGGTTGACCTGGATTTTATAGACGCCGGCGCCTTGGAGTATTTGGGAAGCGCTGCCATGACTGGAGAAAAAATAGCTGTCGCGGTGTAACAACCCGATGAAGGCGTGGATGTCCTCGATCGTGGCTCCCTGAAGGATGAGCACCTCGTAGATTTTGCGTTGGATACACGCCTCGAGAAACCACTGGGTGGTCGGCATCGAGAATACGGTGCGATCGACCGCGTGGTGATTGATCAGAATCTGGTTGCTCTGGAGCTGAAGGGTCAGACTGCCGTCGCGTCGCCACCAAAAGGAACAGGCTTCCGAAAGAAGCCGACCATGTCGCTCCACCACGGGGTTTTCGGCCCGGTACATACCAAAGTAGTCAAAGCAGGCTTTGACGATGTTGAACAGGCTTTGGTATTGCTTGGTTATCATGGACCTTGCACCAAATGTGGTTGCTCGATACCTGCTTCGAAAAGCCAACCCGACCCAATTGTGAGGAACGGCCGCATGTTCCGGCGCCCATCCCACCGGTAGGCCAGCTCATCACGGCGGCGAATATGGCGAACGGGAGCAGTGAGACCGGATGGAAACCTCCGTGATTCGCCGCGTCCGAGCATGAATCTGAGTGAATGTATGTACTTTTTTATAAGCCATTTTTTGCGAAATGTATACGCCTTTTCCAAATCGGGCCCTCTGCTCGGACACGAGAGTTTCCCCAAACTGAAGATGTGAGGTCCGAGTTGCCGCTCAAGGCGTAAAAAACGGAACACGAGTGCCGAAAAAAATGGCGTCGCACGACCGTCGGAACCCGCTGTGGATTCCGGAACTCGGTTCCCGACACACCGTCCGAGCCGGACCGTGCAGTTTACTTTTTCACTTCACCCAGAATGGGACGATCCTGGATACCCAGGAACCGTTCGATCTGGTTCTCGACGTACAAGGCCTGATTCACGTCGTAGATCTCGCGCAGAAGCAGCCGACGCTCGCCGTTGTTGAGGAAGATGTTGACCTGGTAGACGGGAAAGGCACGACCACGACGGCGCACCAACCGCTCGCTGCAATAGAGTTGATCGATCTGGGCAATTTCGACCGAGAGACCGCGTCGCCACGGAAAGGGGCCGTGTCGCAATCGCAACCGGCCGGAGTCGACCTCGATCGAGGTGCGGTTCACCAGGAACACCAGTGCCCCGTAAAACAGGATGAACCCGAATCCCAGATTGACTCCGGCCATCAGCCGCAAAAGCGGATCGAAACCCGGCGTCCTGGCCAGCCAAAGGAGGAAAAACCCGTTCCAAACCAAGGCCAGCAACATCAGGAGCCAATGTCGGGGCAAATACCAGCGCCGGGTCAGGGACAGACCGGATTCGGAACGACGAATGTCCATGCCTGGTGTGACAGCGGCGTCGAGCGTGGCCTCGAGCGAAAAGACGGCGCCACAGGAAGCACAGTGCGCAATTCCCCGGTCGAGGTCGAGGTGCTCAGGTAAAATTCTGGCGCTGCAACGCTTACAGTCAACGGTGGCTTGCACGGCGGGGTCCCGATAAAAATTGAAACGAACGCGCGGACGAACAGGCCCGGCCGCGCGACTTCGTACCCGGTGAGATCAGGCGGAAGTTCCATCGATACGTCTTCGGTCACGAACGGCAAAGTTTCCGTCCTTCATGACGTCGGACACGTGGTTGATCCCCCAATAATAGACCAGATACATCACACTGGGCGCATCCAGAAAGGCGATATCGGCTTTCTTGCCCACTTCCAAAGTGCCGTGGGTCGCGGCTTTGTCGATGGCGGCCGCGGCGTTCAAGGTCACGCCGATGAAGCTTTCTTCGAAGGTCATCCCCATGTTCATGCAGGCGAGGGCCATCATCAAGGCTTGAGACACGGTGTGGCTGCTGCCGGGATTGTAATCGGTGCTGAGCGCGACGGCACAACCGGCCTGCTTGAAGGCATCGGCATCGGCGTAGCGCCCGCGCAGGAAGAAACTGGTGCCCGGTAGCAGGGTGGCAATGGTACCGGCCTCGGCCATGGCGGCCATGTGCTCCTCGCTGGCCCAGACGATGTGGTCGGCACTGACGGCACCCATTTCGGCGGCGAGACCCGCGCCCCCCAGCGGATGCAGCTCGTCGGCATGCATTCGGATCTTGAAGCCGTGGGCCGCCGCGGCTTCGAGGTGGCGCCGCGAATCGTCCAATTCGAACACGTTCTTCTCGCAGAAGATGTCCACATAGGGTACATTGCCGCGCTTGGCCACGATCGGCAACAGCTCCCGGTTCAAATAGTCGACGTAATCGCCGGGACGACCGGCGTATTCCGGCGGCACCTCGTGGGCGCCCATGAAGGTCTGCACCATTTCCACGGGGTGGGCCGCAGAGACCTGATCCATGACGTCGAGCTGCTTGATCTCGGTTTCCAGGTCGAGACCGTAACCCGATTTGGCCTCGATGGTGCCGACGCCGTGCAACAACATGGTGTCCAAGGTGCGCAGGGCCTTGGCGGCCAACGCATCGCGATCGGCGGCGCGGGTTTGGCGCACGGTGGACTTGATGCCGCCGCCCGCGGCCGCGATCTCCACGTAACCGGCCCCGTGTAAGCGCCGGTTGAATTCGTCCGAACGATCGCCTCCCCAAACCAGGTGGGTATGGGGATCGACGAAGCAGGGAATGGCGACCTTGCCCCCCATGTCGACTCGCGCCACATCGGCCGGCAAATCGCGGCCCAACTCCTCGCGCGTTCCGATTCGCGCGATGCGATCGTCTTCGACCAGAATCGCCGCGTCCTCGATGCGCAGCATGACATCACTGCGGGTGACGGCCCCATTGCCCGTGGCCGTGTAGGCTTCCGTGATTCCCTCGATCAATACCCTGTTCATGTTCCCGTCTTCGCTCCTTTTCGTTTACCGTCGTTGGTCTGCGAGCCGGGTGTCGATTCTACCTTGGGAAAGGGATGCGGTTCGTGACGGGCCGGTGAGGCCGCGTCCGCGGATCCGGGCTTCATGAAAGAGAGGTTCATGAGGTTGTCGGCCTCGTTCGCCAACTCGCGCTCGGCCTCGACAAAATGGGTGAACCGACTGACCATCATTTCCGCTTCGGCCAACAGGTCGTTGCGGGTCCGGCGCAGATCGGACAGGTGGGTTTGCACCTTGCGCACTTCGTCACGCGCCCGCTCCTGCAGCGTATCGGCCTTGAGCTGCGCCTCTTTGACGATCAACTCGGCTTCCTTGACGGCGTTTTCCTGGATGTCGACCTTGATCTGCTGGGCCGACACCAGGGTATCCTTCAATACTTTTTCTCGCGATTCCATGTCTTTGATGCGTTCGCGGAGGACGGCCAGCTCACGGGCCATCTTGTGGTTCTGTTCGATGATGTTTTCGAACTCTTCCGCCAAGGCATAGAGGAAATGTTTGACCTCTTCCGGGTTGAACCCGCGCAACTTGGTCGTGAACTCGTGATTCTGAATTTCCAGCGGCGTGATCACCGGGGACACCTCCCTTTCCTAGGGATTTCGCGGGGTTTGGAGCGATATTCGTAGGGAAAGGACGGCGCTACGGCAGATTTCTTTCGCATCGTCCGGCATCGATGCCGGTCGCCGAAGCTCGATCGATCGACCCACGGTCGTCCCACACGGACTACCGAAACAACGAAGGTAGCGCATCGCCAGGATCTTGCATTCGGCATTCACGGTGGAAACAGCACCGATTGTACCACGACCTCAACCGAGAAAAACGGCGCCAATCGCCCGTGAAAGCAATTGGATACCGAAAAACAGCAAAATCGGCGACAGATCCAGGCCGCCGACCACCAAACGGTTTTGGGTGATGCGACGAACGAAGGACAACGGCGGTTCGCACATCTCCTGCAGGAAGACGTACCATCCCGCGTATCGATTGCGCACGAACCAACCCGCCAGGATATAGCCGAACAGGAGCCAGCTATAACCCTGTAGCGCGACCCACAGCATGTGGCCGATGAATTCACGAATCGATAGAATCTCCATGTCAGTTGCGCTCCCCAAACAAGGCGCTGCCCACTCGGATGAAATGACTGCCGCATTGGATGGCGACCCCGAAGTCGCTGGACATGCCCAGGCTGAGCCTGCCCGGCCACTGCGGGAACCGCTGCTTGAGCTGATCGCGCAGGGCCGCCATACCTTCGAAGTAGGCGCGTATCTTCTCTTCATCCGCCGCCAGCGGCGGAATGCCCATCAAGCCGATACAGGCCACGTGCTTGAGACCCAGGGCCGCTTCCAGCACCGGCTCGGTGGCCTCGGGATGCAGCCCGTATTTGTCGGTGTCGAGCGCGTAATTCACCTGCAGCATGACCTTGGGGCAGAGCCGCTCTTCCGCCGAAATCGCCTCGACGCGCTGCAACAGGCTCAGGCTGTCGATGCTGTGGATGTAGGCGAAATGCTTGACGGCCTTGCGCACCTTGTTCTTCTGAAGGTGGCCGATGAAGTGCCAGGTGATGTCTTCGGGCGATGCCTTGACTTTGGGCACCCCCTCCTGAACCTGGCTCTCGCCGAAATTGCGAATCCCCAGAGCGTAGGCCTGGTGCACCACGGCGAGGGGCTGACGTTTGCTGACGGCAACGAACGTCAGACCCGACCGATTGCGCAAGGCTGTGTGCAACGCGGCATCGATTTGCTGGTTGAGGGCATCGTAGCGCGCCTGTAGGCTTTCGGTCTGCTGCGACATGGCGGTTACTTTCACTCGGTGTCGGCGAAGTAGAGGATGCGTTTGCAGCTATCGCAGGTAATGACGCGATTGAAGCGACGCAACTGGTCGACGATGTTCTGCCGCACCCGGACGTGACACGCCTGGCAGACGGACGAAACGCACAAGGCCAAGCCCACGCCGTTACGGCGGGCGGCGATCCGCTCGAACTTGCGGCGCAGGTCGACCGGAACGTCCTGGGCCAGCTTGTCTTTGACCAGTTCCTTTTCGCCCTTTTCTTCCTTGTTCTCGATCATGGCTTCCTGGTGCTTGGCCATCGCGGTACCGTGCTTCTCACCGGATTCCTTCTCGAGCGTCGTCAATTCTTCGATATTGCCGTCGATTTCCTTGATGTCGTTACGGCGTTCCGAAATTTCTTCTTCCAAGGTGTGAATCTGCTTTTTGGCGACATCGATTTCCTTGAGTACCGCGTGATACTCCTTGCTGTTGGTGACCTCGTGCAGGTCTTTCTCGAACTTTTGAGACTTCTCGGTCGCCTCGGCCAGTTTGATCTCGCGCTCTTTGATTTCGGCCTCTTTGGTCTCGCGCTTCTCTTTCAACTCCTGAACGCGCTCCTGTACCGCTTTCCACTCTTTTTCCATCTCAACGATCTCAGCCGGTACAAAAGACAGCAAGCGATCCAGTTCGGCGATCCGCACCAACACATCTTGATAATCTCTAAGCGCTTTCAATGCTGCTCTCAAAACTTCCTCCGCAAATCAGTTCGCATGGCAAGATTGGCATAAAAAAAAGGTGTTCGCGGCCCTCGGGCAGAACACCTTTGTCTCGATGAAACTCTAAACAACCCGTTCTCATGGTCTATGGGGGGGTAAATGTGCAAGCCAAATCTCAATCGCAATCGACTCTCCTTCTAACATGGTGGGCCCACCAGGACTCGAACCTGGGACGACCCGGTTATGAGCCGGGGGCTCTGACCAACTGAGCTATAGGCCCATGTTAGAGAGGACGCCTGTGCAAGACGCCAGGACAGGATATTATACCAACGCCATATCTAAACTCAAGTTCGGGGCGGTTTTTGTCCAAAAACGGGATGAATGGCACCGAACAAAAAAGGTGCTCAAATAACTGCGAGAGAAAGCCTTAACCGCAGGGCAGGCAATTTCGGCGACGTGCGGCAAAGACTGCCAACCACGACAACCTATCCCCCTCTCCGCCCCGAAACCTTTCTAATTGGGAGACTTGCCTTCATTCCGGCACGCTTGGTTCGCCGGGGTTTCGACGCGTTCGATCAACCAGGCCGCATCGACGAAACAGGTCTCCAATTTGCGGCATTCCACTTCCTGGCGCCGAACGTAGGCGGCGATGGTTTCGGCCCGGTCCGGGTGCCGATCCATCAGGTTGCGGGCACACCGCCGGATGCGGTCGTTGTTGTCGCGGTTGGTGGCGATCATCTGGGCATCGGTCAGTGTCGATGTGGCCACACAGCGATCGCCGGAGGCGGTCAAGGCACGCAGCATGGCGTCCTCGTGCAGGGCGTATCCATAGCCCTCCGCCAACGGTGCCCCCGGCTTGAGGAACACATCGCCGATGACCATGAACCCGCCGGGCCGCAGCAGGCGCCGCAGTTGGGTGACGGTCTCGGTCGGTGGCCCCAACAAATCGCCCAGGCCGGCGAAAATCAGCGCGTCATAGCGGTCCTCGGTTTGCACGAGGTGTCGCACGTTCCCCTGCCGAAACCGGCAGCGATCGGCAAGGCCTCGTTTCCGGGCAGTCGTGTTGGCCTCGTCGACAAACGGTGCGAAACCATCCACGCCTTCCACTCGGCAACCGAAGCGCGCGGCCACAGCCAGGGCCAGGGCGCCCTTGCCGCAGCCCAAGTCCAAGACGCGCCATGCCGGCGCGGGCGATACCCGTTCCAGGAGCTCGAGCGTCAACTCCGGAGATCCGCCCAAAGCCTCCAAGTCGGCCAGTAGCTCGGGCATCAGCGGCAACAGGTCCACTTCGGTTTCCAATAGCGCAGCGATGTCGATCGACAGTTCGGGCGACGGCGTGGATTCCGCCATGACGTCCTCCCTCGAAAGCCGGTTGTTTCATTGACGTGGTACTCTCATTACACCATCGATGTAGGCATTCGAAGAAAGAAATCGACCCCGGCTTCAATCGCCTTGGCCTTGCGCGGCTTTTTCCACCGCATCGGCTCGCCAGGATACGCGGAAGCGATCCCCGACCACCTCGAACGACAGATCATGCCAGGCGAACAGGCGGGCCAGTCCGCGCAACAGGGCGCGCCCACCGTAGGCCTTCGGCTCCGCCGGGTCGGCGCCCTGGCGGCAACGGTTCTCCACGGAAAATTGGAACTGATTGCGGATGGGGTCCAGGTAGATCCTCAACAGCGGGACATCACCGGGGCACCCGTGGCGAATGGCATTCACCAAAACCTCGTGTAGGAAAAAGCCCAATCCGCCGCGCACGGGCATGGCCAACAGGTGGGTTTCGGGCCAGTCGAGACGGGCCTCGAAGGCGGTGCCCTCCGGCTCGGCATCGGCGAGCACCCCGTTGTTCCAATGAAGTTGCGCGCGAAGCCCGGTATCGTCCCGAACCACGTCGAACACTTCGTACGCGCGCTGGAGCGTGGCTCGGAGGTTGCCCTCGTCGACCAGGTACTCGGCGGGCGGCGGGTCGTCGTCCCAGTGCGTCAGCAGCCAGGCGATGACCTGAATCCGGTTGGAGAGATATCCGCTCAGCCATCGGGAAAAAGGGTGATCTCCGTGCCGGCTCAGGTGGCGATGAAGCACCCGTGAAAGGGTATCCAGTCCGTGGTTCAACAGGCCCGCCAGCTTGTTGCGCTGATCCATTCGGGTCCGATCGACGACCTCGGCCGTGAACAGGCTCAAATCGGAATCGGGTTCAAGAATGAACAGCACGCCCAGCCGGTGGCGCTCGTCGGCGTGGATGGTCTCGATCGGGGCGGTGACGGTCACCGATCGAATGACCGCGTAGCGAAGCGAGTCGGCGATCACGAGCGGCAACCCATAGGCACGCCGCGCACCGGGCTCGGAGACTTGCATCCGTTCGTAGTGCTCCCGAACCTCGAGGCGATCGGGTAACAAACTCCGAAACAACATGCCTTGCCGGAGCCCCAAATCCTCGGCGGCGGTATTGCCGAACACGATCTCTTCGGTATTGGGATCCACGACGGTGATCGGAATCTTCATGGTATTCAAGAGATTCTGCTTCTCCTGGAACTCCGAAACGGCTTGGGAGCGGGCGGCCTCCGCTCGATAGCGATTCCACTCGAGCCCCGCCAGAAGGAGGAGAAACAGCAAGACCAACAACGCCACGGAAAGCACCGGGAAATGCGGTTCGGTCTCGGGAAACAGCAACACCAGCCAGGTGTCGCGCTGCACCGGGAATCCCACGACCGCACCCATACCCTCCGCGAAGCCGTGGTAGATGGAGGCCGGCGTTTGATAGCGTTGCCCGGTTACCTCTTGGCGTGCAAGCTGCGCCACGGCCTGCCCCAGCCGAGAAGGTCCCTTTTGGGATATGACGGAGGCCAGCGCCGCCCAGGGCCCGTTGCTGAGCGCGATGGGCGCCTCCAGCGTCACGAGCTCCGCCGTCAACGGGCCCTGAATGTGATTGGTGAAGTCTTCCCAATCCAAATCGAACGCGATATCGACGCCAAACAGTCCCTTGAGCCCGCTTTGCGGGGCGACCAACGGTACGCTGAGACTGGTGATCAATCCACTTCCGGCGAGATCCAGGTAGAGTCCGGAATAGAAAGGATGGGCGGGAGCGCCGTAGTCGAAGGTGAAAAAGAACTCGTTGGAGACAAGGCTGGGCAGCTTTGGCATTTTCCGCAGCTCGCGGCCTTCGCGCAAAAACGCCTTGCGCAGCCGATCCTCGCCGGTGCCTGGCGCCATCCAAGGTTTGGTCACCATGGTGCCGTCCTCGCACAACGCAAAGAAACGGACCAACTTCGGCTTGCCGGGAACACCACCGAGCCAGGCCGAATCGGCATCGGTCACGAGTCGCGCCTGGACGCGGTTGATACTGGTCAACGCATCGCGCAGAAACTGGTTGGAGGCGTCCTCCCGATCGTCCAGATCGGCACCGCCGAGAAAGGTCCTTCGCGTCACGACAAACCACTCATCCTCCAAGGCCGCATAGAATTGAGAACGCATCTGCAGCGATTCGTCCTCGGGCTCCAATGGGATCGCCACGGGCCAATCGCCCTCGGCGGCGGTTGAACTGGAAAGCAGCAACTCGCCGAGCCGCTCGAACTGTTCGGGCACGTAGGAACCTTTTTGCCAAGTGATGAGTTCGGGTGAGAAATCCACCGAATCGGATGCCAGGTAACTGCTGAGTTCCCACTTCAGCCAGGCCAACACGCCGGGCGTATCGGTAGGGCGCATGGGCACCGTGCTGTGGACCATCTCGTAAAGCGCGCGAGCGCGGCTGGTGGCGACGCGGGCCCGCCAATCGGCGCGAACCTGGTACAGGGTCAGCAACCCCAGGAGCAAAAAGAGCAGCAACCCGAGGTAGAGGTAGCGTGCGGGGATCGGCTTGGGGAGATCATGGCGACCGGGTTTGGACATTCCGATATCCTTGGACCCTGCGGTCGGGTACTTTGTGGGGCGTTCGTTTCAGTTTAGAATGGATCCATTTCCCCACGGACGAACCGCAATGAACGGTCACGGCGAACACGAACGCAAACCTATTGTTGTCATTGAAGATCACTTGTACCACATCGGCGAGATACTTCAATACTTGGAAGTCGACGCCCCCGACTTGATCGACCAGATCACCGTGGTCTGCCTGGATCGCCCCGGTCCCGATACGAACAAGGCGGTAACGGCCTGGTTGGCCGCCCATCCGGATTTGCAGGTGGCCGCTCATATGGATCCGTCCGCCATCACCGCGGCGGACCGGGCGCGCCTGATCTCCTTGCCCGAGGCATGTTTCCACAATGCCAACAGGTTCTGTCGACAGATCGCGGCCCTGATCGCGCCTGGCGGCCTGCTGGTGCAGGACATTCAGCTCTCGTCCCTGCACTTCCTTCCGGACGATCGTTGGTGGGAGTCGATCTACCTGGCCAATACGATTCGCGGGATGTTCGCCGCCCACCCGCCCTCGTGCCGGTTCATGTCCAACAAGACCGGGTTCGAAGCGACCTTCGGTGCCGACCTGTTCGAGGCCGGTTTCGACCCCCGCGATGTGTTGGGGAAACACCGGCTCGCGCAACAGTTCGTGCCCGCACTTCAACGCTTTCGCCGCCAGCATTTTCCGTTGGTGGTTCGCGATTTGGGCACGGACGGCTGGCCCCGCGAGAAGTGGCTCGGCCGCCAGGCCGATATACACGAGGCATTGGCCACCGACTACGATCTGATTCTCTGGCTGGATGCGGCGCAAAAGGTCCGGCTGAGTGGGCGCCTGATCAAGACAGGCTCCGGCAAACGATGCCTGACACTCAAACCGGACTCTCAGGAAAGCCGGACATGGTCGCAACTGATCGACGCCTATCTACAGGGCCAGGCCGGGATCTCGGTGCGTGCACTGGGCCGGCGTTTGGCGCCGGAACATGCCCTGCAGGCCGAGATGACCAATGCCGCGGCACGCCACATCCACGGACTCCGCGCGCGACTGACCCAGGGTGGGGCCATCACCACCCAAAGCGGTTTCTATCTGCTGTCGCCCACATATCGCATCGCGCGCGTGGATCCGCTTTCGGAACCCTGAGGCCAAAGGGCACTCTCTGTACGGGTTGGCTTCGGTGGGTTTCGGGACGAGCCGAGCCGTCAAGCACAGCCTATTTCGCCAACCTCCTCCCACCTTCGCAAAAAGGCGGTGCCCGCCGGAAGGTCGCGGTATAGAGCCGGTCCGGATGCCCGTACTAGGGTAGTCGCCAAAGACTTCGAGGAGGCGACAGTGGCATGGGAAGCGTGGCGCAATGGATTCAATCAACTCTCGGCGGTGGTGACGGGCTTCCTCTGGCACCCGGTGGTGCTCTATGTCCTGCTGTTCGTCGGTATCTACCTGACCCTCCGCAGCGGTTTCGTGCAATACCGATCGCTGATTCACGGGTCCTCGCTCGTTCTGGGTCTCTCGGGCAAGAGCAAGGGGCCTGGCGCAATCAGTCACTTTCAAGCGCTGTCGGCGGCGCTGTCGGCCACGGTGGGCCTGGGCAACATCGGCGGCGTGGCGCTGGCCATCACGATCGGGGGTCCTGGCTCGGTCTTTTGGATGTGGGTGGTCGGCCTGCTGGGCATGGCGATCAAGACGGTGGAAGTGACATTGTCGATGAAGTTCCGCAATACGGAACAACCGGACAACCCCCACGGCGGCCCGATGTACATGATTCGCGACGGGTTCGCCAAACACTTTCCTGGCCGGAAGAAGCTGGGCGCAGGGTTGGCCGGGATGTTCTGCGTCACCCTGCTGATTTCCACATTCACCGGGGGTAACGCCTTTCAGGCCTGGAACACGGCCATCGTCACGGAACAGTATTTCGGTGTGCCCAGCATCGTGGTCGGCTTGGTGCTCGGACTGATCGTGGCCTGCGTGATTCTCGGTGGGATCTCGCGGATCGGAAGAGTCGCGGGCCGCATCGTCCCCCTGATGTGTGGGCTCTATCTGGTCGCCGCCCTTTACGTGATCTGGGTGAACCTGGACCAGGTCCCCATGGTGATCGCCCTGATTTTCAAAGGGGCCTTCGGCTCGCTCACGGGACAAGGTGCCTTCCTCGGCGGGACCGCGGGCTGGGCCTTCAGTACGGGCATGCAGCGCGCCTTCTTCTCGAACGAGGCGGGTCAGGGTTCTTCTTCGATCGCCCACTCCGCGGTCAAAACGGACGAGCCCGCACGGGAGGGATTGGTCGCCGGTCTGGAACCCTTCATCGATACCCTGGTGGTGTGTTCCCTGACGGCCATGGTAATTCTGCTGAGCGGGTCCTGGAACCGGGAACCGGACGTACCGCTGAACGCAACCCCTGAGTTCTTTTCGACCCGCGACGGTCACTGGCAACTGGAAAAGACCGAACTGGAAAACCACCTGGGTGCATCGCTGGCCATCGGCCAACGGGTCACCATTCCGGTGAACGTTCCCGGTGCCGGCGGATTATCGACCATGCTTTCGGGAGAAGTGACCGCCAGCCCGAGAAAAGCGGTGACCTGGGCATCCATCGCGGCCGACACCAAGCCGGAACTATTGGCTTCGGGCTTCTACCACGCCTACGACGGCGCATCTCTCACGGCCTATTCGTTCGATCGCGTTCACCCCGGGCTCGGGCGGTGGTTGGTATCGCTGGCGACCTGGTTCTTCGCGATCTCGACGATGATCTCGTGGAGCTACTACGGCGAACAAGGGGTGGTCTTTCTCTTCGGAGAGCGTTGGGTGCTGCTCTACAAGTTCGTGTTTTGCGGAATCACGGTGATTTCGGCATCGGGTCTGATACAGACTTCCCAGGAAATCAATCACCTGACCATGCTCGGCACGGGCGCGATGCTGTGGGTCAACGTACCGATTCTGGTGCTGTTCTCGAACGAGGCGATGGCCTGCCTCAAGGACTACTATCGCCGCTCGGCCACGGCCGAGCCAACGGCGAAGCTTCCCATCGCGGAAGGGGCGAGCGACTCACGGTAGGTGCCCCTCCACCATCGAACCGTCTTTCGCTTTGCGGGTCGGCGACGGGAGGGGCACGCTTCCAGGTCTCGGCGTTCAGGTGCCAGGAGGACACACCGCAGCGGTGGTTCCGCTGAAACGGTCGCCACAACACCTCAAAAGCCTGGAGTTACGATCCTGTGCCCCTCCAGAAACAAAATCAATCCAGCAGGATGGGCACGGCATCAGGTTTCAGGCGTCAGGTCTTAGCAAGATGCTTATCATCAACCGATTAGCTAAAACCTGAGACCTGGCGGCCGGGACCAGTTGGCAGTTGGTACCCAACCGAGCCCAAGGAACTATTTCAATAAACCGCTGTATCTGGATTGGCACTACCGAACGCGGATCGGCAGGGCGACCCAGTTGTTGGATTCATCGGTTTCGGCCAGGTCCCCGTTGGCATCCGCGACCAGGACGATGTACCAGGAGCCAGGCTCGGTGCCAACCGGAATCCGCACATTGGCGCTTTCTTCGGAGCCCGCGCTCCCCGCCAACGCGGAGACCGCATCGTAGTTGCGATAGGTATCACCCGAATCCCAGACGGCATCGGTGGAGAAGTAGTACTTGAGGCGTGTTGGGCCTGCCGACAGGTTGCCGGCGTTGAATACCTCGACCGACACGGGGACCTGGGTATCGGCCACGGCTTCGTCGAAGGCGAGCGCGGCATCGCGAAGGATGAGGTCCACCCCTTCGATGGTCGGCTGCGGATCGGGGCCATCGCCACCGGGGGCGGGTGTGGGCCGCGGATATCGCACGATCAGGTCGACCACGGACCGATCGGCATAGCCATTGACAGCGACGAAAATGCGACCGGGCCCTTCTAGCGAACACTGTTCGTCCGAGCCTTCGAGATAGGGGCGACAGTCGTATTCGGTTTCGGTCGGCGCCGCCTCGGATCGGAGGTGGAGGTCGGCATCGCCGGTCCCCTGCATGCGCACGTCGAACGTGCCCTCACCCACATCGAAGGGCCCGAAATGGCGCCACTCGCCGGCCTGAACCGTGGCCGCGTGGCTGGTTTCGATCCAGTCGCCATCGGGCGTATCGCCAGCCATGGCGGCCGCGAACCCGTCTTCGGGTTCCAATCCCACATAGATCATGGCTTCGCGGTTCCACACACTTTCGGAGCCTTCGGGTTGAAGGTGGAACAGATCGTAGTATCCATTGGCGTGTCCGGCCCATCCCCAGTTCACATGAACCTGGCCCGAGTCGTCGTAGCCGTCGATGACGAAGGCATGACCTTCGCCATTTTGGTTGCGTGCCATGTGCAGAACCGGGCGACCCTGGTCCAACTCGTCGATGACCATGGCCCGCCATTCCTCGTCGCTGTAGAGTTTGTAGCCGTCCGCGGTGGCGCGCAGGGCGACGTACATTTGGCGGCGACCCTTGTTGTTGTAGCCAAAGGCGTAGCGCACGGCGTTCTCGAGTTGCTTCCCGGTGGCGGGGCTGCCGGTACCCAGGTCGAACTGGACATTGAGGGCTACGCCGACCTGAAAGATGAAGGTGGAAACCGCATCGATCTCGTCCTGCGTGGCACCGCGGAGGTGATCGGGCATGTGGTTCCAGGGAAAGACGGTTTGGGTGAGATCCAATTCGAGGTAACGCGGATCGAGGTTTTCATTGTCCAGCCAGTAGGAGACCGAATTGAACCCGCGATCACGGTAGCGGTAATAATTCAGAATCTGGGCCAGAGCCAGGGTGGTACAGCCAGGATAGGTTCGCTCACCCGAGAGGAGCGGTGTCTGGCGGTTGTAGGGCGCGCTTTGCCCCCATTCCGTTTTGATCATGGGTGGGACGGCGGCCGCCACCTGCACGAGTTGAGAACAGAAAAAGATGAGAAAAATGGAACACAGAACAGGACGCGTCCCCAAAGTCATACGCATGAATCCTCCTGAGCCGCAAAGGCCGGCATGGTGCATCGCCTTCATGGCCGAAGCGCAATGGATCGGTCGGGTCGTTCCGAGGGAAAACCGCATGGCGCCGAACGATTTGAGACCAGCAGGGTAGGGAGCCCGTGCCCGGCTTGCGGGAGAAACGAGAAGCCGGATCGACCCGACCTTTTTGGGTGCTCCGAAGAGCAAGGCCAGATTCTACGCTTGCGCACCTGGCGGGGAAAGGTTAAAAAAATGCAAATGCCTATCCCATTTTTGGAACAATCCATGCCTCATACCCACTCATACGATTTAAATGACGCGGCCTTTTTCGTGACACTATCCCGTTCGACCAGTTTCGCCGAGGCGGCCGAAAAGTTGGGGATCCCCAAATCGACGCTGAGCCGGCGCATCGCGCGATTGGAAAGCGCGCTGGGGCTGTGCCTGGTGACGCGCAATACGCGCCACATGCGGTTGACCGAAGCGGGTCTCGCATTCGCGGCGCGTTGCGGCCCTCCGGTGGAGGCGTTGAACCACGCGTGCCGCACGCTCACTCGCGATGACGACGTACCGCGGGGTCATTTGCGGCTCTCGGCCTCGGTGACCTTCGGTAGTCGGGTCCTCAGCCATTGGTTGTTGCGATTTCTGGAGGTGTACCCGGAGGTGAGCCTGGACGTGATCCTGTGCAACGAGAACCGCGACCTGCTCACCGAAGAGATCGACCTCAGTTTCCGGCTCGGTCCCTTGGCGGACAGTTCGTACCAGGCGGTGCCGCTGTGGTCGGTGCCCTTCGTGGTGTGCGCCGCGCCCAAGTACCTGGAGCGAAACGGCGTGCCGCGACACCCGGAGGATTTGCGGGATCACCGGTGCATTCTATCCGAGCCGCGGCCCGGAGATAGTTGGGGATTCGTGGATCGGTTGGGAAAGGAGCTGTGGATTCCGGTTCGTGGACGAATTCGGGTCAACGAGTTACTGGTATCGGTTCGGGCGGCGACGTCCGGTGCCGGCATCGCCTACCTGCCACGAATGGGGGTCGGCCAGGCGTTGCAGCGGGGCGACCTCGTCGAAATACTGGGGAATTGGTTGCCGCCGGCCCCGACCATGTATGCCTTGTTCCTGCCGAAACGGCCCATTTTGGCGGCGGTACGGGTCCTGGTCGACTTCATCAAGGACCGAGCCCAGGAGGCCCCGGCCCGAGATCTGTACGAAGGCACCGCATTCTGACGTGTGAACCCGACAAACGGCTCCTGACCGAAAACCGCAAACGACGCACCAAACCCTCGACGTGAACGCATACGAGCAGGCTGCTCCCACGATTCGTCATGTTGCCGGAGTTCGGCCAGGACCTTTTGGGGGGGTTGAAGGTTGAAAGGGCGTATAGGGATGGGTGTCGTGATGGGTTGGGGATCGGTGAAGTGAGGGGAAGGCAGGTCCCGCCGATTCGTGGACGATACCCCGCGGGGAATCGTAGCGAGGCCGGATCCATGCGCGGATTCGCGGATCGAGCGTCGGGCGGGAAGGTCGGTGGACGTTCCCGTGACCCGGGGCACCTCGAGAGGGTGCTAGATCCTGATTTTCGATTTCAACTTTTCGAAGGTCTTTTCACCGATGCCCTTCACGTTCATCAGTTCTTCGGGCTTTTTGAACTTGCCGTGTTCTTCGCGGAAGGCGACGATCCGCTCGGCGATCTTGGGGCCGATTCGGGGCAGGGTCACCAGTTGATCCACCCCGGCGGTGTTGATGTTGACCGTATCGCCCTGCGATTCGCCAGGAGCGGCCTTTTGTGCCTGTTTGTTCTTTTCCGAGGGCGATGCCTTCTTCGTTTTCGCCTCTTCGGCGACGGCGGTCAGCGACAGCAACAAGACGGAGAGCATCAGCAGTCGGTGCCACCAGGGGACCTGGGAGCGGAGGGGTGTGACGTGGATTTCGTTTCGTTTCATGAGTGTCTCCTCGAACCCGTTCCAGGGGAACGCTGGTTTTTTCGCCCGGTGAGGGCGTGCATACCACCGGAGTAGTCATCGACGATCCCCGACCGTGAAAAAGCCACGGCATGTCAGGCCTCGACTTTATCTTATTGGGGAAGACGAGTCGGTAGCGCATCTGTGGGATGGGTAAAGGCAAAGGCGCTGCCAACTTCATTCGCGAATAATTTTCTAAACACCTGCATTTAAATAGTTTTTATATGCCACAATTGACCGAAACCGGGCCTGTGTCAAGTGGCGTTGACGCGCTTTCGGGTCGCGAAACCGAGGAGGCCGACAAATGTAGAAAAGCCATGGGTGTATCGATTTTCGGGAGGCCAAATGCAGATGTCGCGTTTTGTGAACCGATGACAACGGTTCCGAAAGGTACATTGGCAGAATCGACGGTGGAGCGGCTCTGACTCGCGCGGCGCTCCGAAAGCGGGTGGTTTTTTCTAGGGTCGGTTGGACTGGTCTTCTTTGGAAAGATCCCAGCGGACGACGCCCTTGACGGTGACTTCCGCGCCCAACCGCTCGTAGAACCGAATCGCCTTGTGATTGTCGGCTTCGACTTCCCAACGAATGCGGCCCACGCCACGGGCCTTGCAGAGGTCGCGTACGCGCAACATCATCGACTCGCCGATCTTTTGCCCTCGGAACCGAGACCAGACGAAGACGTCGTCGATGTTCATGTAGGTGGTGCCGAGCCAGATGGAGTAATTCCAGGTGTAGGACGTGTACCCGGCGATCTCGCCGTCGACCTCGGCCAGGAGGACCCCGAACTGGGGTGCTTCGCCGAAGCCGGCTTGCAACAGTTCGTCCCGGTCGGTGACCACGAAGGCCGTCTGGTCGTGGTACTCGGCGATGGCGATGATCAGATCGTAGAGGGTGTCCACGTCTTCGGCGGTCGCTTCTCTCAAGGTCAACATCGTGCACTCCGCAATGGTATCTGGCCCGAGCCACGAGGCCTCGGGTGTCGACAAGTTATCACGAACCAGCGAGATGGACCAAGTGGCGATGGTGCCGATGGCGTGGTTGACGTGACGACGCTCTCGGCATCGCACCACTTTGCCGCAGGGACCTTCGGGGGAGGTTCGGCTTCGCTCTTCGGGTTTATCTACTGATCAGATTTGGGTTGCTTCGATTGGTGAGCTGCCAAAGGCACGACGTCTCTTTTTTGAGGCGGGTACCTCCAACTGCCATGCTCTGGCGGAGAAGGTACTCCGAAGATGCACGCTTCGCTCTTTTTTTGCTTTAAAATCGCAACCTGGGTTGCTTCGATTAGTTGAGCTGGCAGCTCAACCTACCGGGCACCACACCTCTCTCGATGCGGGCACTTCGGAGTAGGCGACTTCGGTGAAGTTCGAGCGGAGAGAACCGGCTTCGCTTTTAAGTGTAATTGCATGCGGTTGCTTGGGTTGCTTCGTTTTGTCGGGCTGGCAGCCCAACCTACCGGGCACGGCACTTCTCCCGGGATGCGGGAACTTTGAAAGGCATGGCTTCGGTGGAGGCGCCCGAGAGGGATCGAACTTCGCGGTTGGGCTTTATTTCAGGCACATGAAAAAAGGACCGGCGCCCCGTGGAGTGCCGGTCCCTCGTCGATCGGATCCGTTTCGAACGGCTCGAAACGCCTCAGCTCTTGTCTTTCTTCTCCGGCGTTTCGATCAGGTCCTTCTTGGCCTTGGTGAACTTGCCCGCGACGGTCTCGGTGACCTCGTAGACCCAACTACCGTGATGGTTGTTGAACTTGGTCACCTCGTCGGCGCGGCTGAGAATCTTGGATTTCTCCTCGAGCTGCTCCTTGGTGTCCTCTTGGGAAATGCCGACGCGGTCCAACTCGAAGGTGGCCTCTACCTGCAGGTAGTGCTTGCCGTCCTGCTGGGCCAGGGCGAAGGCATACCCGGACTTGTCCTTGAGGTTGAGGGTCAGGGTCCGCGCGAAGTTCAGGCCGGCTACCGCGGCGTCATCGGCCAAATAGACCTTTTCGAAACGCAGCGAACGGGCCGCGCCCTTGACGCTGGTCAACTCGGAAGACTTGGCTTCCTTGCCGCCGGGAATGTCCTTGAGGGTGAGGGTTCCGCTCTCGTCTTCGATGAGATAGTCCCCACCCTGGATCGAGGCGATGTCGGCTTCCTGGACGTCGAGAATCTCCTTGTCGAGGAAACTGTCCGACGTGCTGCTGAGGAACACCCCGCGACTGGAGAGATAGATCGGGCCGGCCTCGCCATCGAGGCGGCGAATGTAGTGGCCGCGCCCGTCATCGGTGGATTTGCCCACGAGGAAGTGGACCATGTCCTTGCCGGAGCTGTCCTTCAAGGTGATTTCGGTGCTTTCCTCACCGCCTGGCTGAACACCCAGTTCGGCGGCCAGGCTGTCGCTGGATCCCACTTCCTTCTCGAGGCTGATTTCCAGGATGCCGCGCAGGAAACGGTTGATCGACTCGTTCTTGGCGGGGTAGCCATGGGTGCTGCTGACCACATAGGCATCGTCGGCCTTCTTGAGGACCACCGTCTCGCCGGATTTGGTGATCTCGACCTGGTGGATGTTGTCGGGATTGAGCTGGGACAGGAACTTCTGTCCCCGCTCGAAACGCTCGGCGCGGGTTACGGATGCGCGATAGGAAAACAGAGAGATGGCAAACAGCGCGACGGCGATGCCACCCAGTACGGCGTTCAATCTCATGATCCTACCTCCTCACCTTTTTCTGTTTGGAACGGCGCGCGTAGAAACTGAACAACCCAAACAGGCAGACGGCACCCGGCATGGCGCCGATGATGCTGGCACGCACCCATTGCTCCACACCTTCCAGTTGCGCACGTTTCTGTTTGCGGATCTCCCGAAGGGCACGGTTGCCCTCGTTGATCTTGTCGTTCAAGGATTCGATTTCGTCCTGCAGTTTCTTTTGAAAGAGTACGGCGTTCTTTTCGTTGATGCCACGTTGCTTCTCGCGCAGATCGTCCTGGAACCGTTCGATGTCGGCGCGCACCTGACGCTCCTGCTCCAGCATGTCCGCGTCGGCCTGGGCCTCGATGCGGTCGAACAGCTCGAACGGACGGCGAATCTGCCTTTTGCTGCGCACGTTCATCAACTCTTCGGAACCCAGCAGGAAATCGACGGAGTTGAGCAGCACCTTGTAGTTGTCGTTGGCGGCGGCCACGCCGAAGAAAGAGCGCTGGAAGGCCAACTGATCGGTGATGAAGTCCACGTCGCCAAACACGATCAGGGTGGATTCCGCATGGCTTTCGGCGGGAATGGCGGCCTTCTCGATCATTTCGGCGTCCTCGGGCACGGGCATCTGGACGCCGGGCGGCAGGCCGGGTGGCGGCCTGGGCGCCTCGGCGGGGAAGGAGGCCCCTTCCGGATAGGCGTCGGCGAGTTGGCCCTTGATCATCCAGGCGAAGACCTGGGCCTCGTCGGCCGGAGAGAATTTGTCGATGATCTTGCCGGGATTGTTGAGATCGGTATAGGCCAGGCTGTCGCCGGATTGGGAGAAGCCGGGCTTGATTTCCACGGAGCCGCCGGCATCGGTGGTCCGCAGCAACGGGGTGAACTCGGCGGTCGCCTTGTCGGTTTTCTGGAGCGCACCCACCAGGAAGAAACGCAGGTTCGCCAACCCGTTGAGAATCGGCACCTCGGGATTGGCCACCTGGCCGATATTCTGATCGGTCACCATCAGGTCGGTGATGACCTTTTGGGCCGGACCACGGCGATCCACCATCCGCTTGACACCCAGTTCGTAGTCGACCACAAACTGGTCTTCCTCGCGTTTCAGTCCCCAGGTGTCCAGCAGGTTACCCAAGGTGGAGGCCGGCTTGTACTGAATGGCGGCCCAGGGGTTGTTCGGCGACTGCTCGGGCTGATCCTCGATGCAGTAGGGATCCAGGAACACCATGGTCTTGCCGCCGGTCACGACCCACTCGTTGATGGCCCAAAGCTGCTTGTCGGTGAAGTCGCGCGGGTGGATCACCATCAGCAGGTCGTAGTCGTCCTTGGAGATCGCGTCGCTCTCGGCATCGATACGGCTGATCTCGTAGTGCTCCTTGAGCACATCCATGCTGGTCCAGGGCTGGCTGGGCGCCTTGCCCTGGGCTTGGAGCAATTGGTTCATGTAGGGGTTGTCGTCGGGAAGCGGCTCGATCCCGGAGAGGATCCCGATACGCTTCTTGGTGGGCCACAACAGGTTGTAGACCTTCTTGGAGATTTCGTACTCGATGGTCTCCTGTTTGTCGGGCGACAGGAACTCGATCATGTCCTTGGAGCCGGTCTGCGTCTGGAACACGAGCCCGAAAAAGAACAGATCGCCGTATTGGTTGATGGGTTTGCCGTCCAGACCGAAATCGGTGGCGTCCTGGGCCTCGTCGCTGTCGGGCACGGGATCGATGAACTTGACGCGGATCTTGCCGCCGCTGTAGCGCTCGTACTCGCGCAACAGGTTGCGGATGTACTGTTCGTAGGTGACGAAGTTCTTGATCATCTGGGGCAGGGACTTGCCCGCGGTGTGAGAGAAGTAGAGGCGGATTTCGATGGGCTTGACGCCTTCGCTCTTCATCTTCTCGATGATCTGGTGGGTTCCCTTGGTCAGGGAGTACATCTTGGTCTCGGTCAAATCGAGACGGGCCCCCTCGGTATTCACGTTGAAGACGTGAACCGAGAACATGGTGATCAGGGCGATGAGCAATATTGTCAACAAGCGATTGGATTTCACGGTTCCACCTCCCTCACGATGCCTTGAGTTGATTGAGCAGCATCATGCCGCAACCCAACCAACCGCCGATCAATACGACAAAAAAGGCGACGGTGCGCAACTCGAGCAGCCCGCGCATCAGCGATTGGAAATGGTCGATCAGGCTGAGCGCGGAGAACAGTTGCTCCAGATAGCCGCCGACGCCGGCGATACTGCCGATGGCTTCCAAGACCTGGGGCAAGCCCAGAGACAGAAGGAAGACGGAAGCGGCGACGGAGAGAATGAAGGAGACGACCTGGTTTTTGGTCAGGGCGGAGAACAGCATCCCGATCGACAGGAAGGCGCCGGCCAACAGGAAGGAGCCGAAATAGCCGGTCACGATGGTGCCCCAATCGGGACTGCCCAACACCGAAACCCAGATGACGACGGGGAAGGTCAGCGCGAGCGCGACACCCAGAAAAGCCCATCCCGCCAGGAACTTACCCAGGTAGGAACCCTGCAGGGTCACGGGTAGGGTGAACAGCAACTCGACCGTTCCGGTCTTGCGTTCCTCGGCCCAGAGCCGCATGGCCACGGCCGGGACCAGCACCACGAAGATGTGCGGTAGGTAGCTGAAAAACGAAACCAGGCTGGCCTGACGCAGCTCCAGGAACTGTCCGAAATCGCGCGCCACGGTCAGCCAACCACTCGCCATCAGGAAGATCACCAGGAAGATGTACCCCAGCGGGGTGGCGAAATAGGCCTTGAATTCACGTTTGAAGATGGCCGAAAGGCCGGTGTACCTGCTCATGCACAGACCCCCTCGGTAATTTCACGGAACAACTCTTCCAGCCGTCCCTCCTGGACCGCGATGGACGTGACCGCCACGCCCTCGAGCAGGTCCATGACCTCGCCCAGATGGTTTTCACGGTCTTTCGCCACGATTTCCCACTGGGTTTCGGTCTGGCGAATCACCCGCTCACACCAGTTCTGGTCTTCGATGCGCTTGGCCAGTGCCTTGTCGCCCTCGGCCAGCTCCAGCTTGATGACGTTGTGGTTGTCGGCCCTGGCGATCAATTCCTGGGGCGTGCTGTCCACCAGGATCTGCCCTTTGGAAATGATCAGGGCGCGGTTGCAGACGCGTTCCACCTCGTCGAGAATGTGGGTGGACAAAATGATCGCCTTGTTGCGAGCGATGCGATTGATGAGATCCTGAACCAGAGCTTTCTGGTTGGGATCCAAACCGTCGGTCGGCTCGTCGAGAATCAGGACCTCGGGATCGTGAATCAGCGCCTGGGCCAGCCCCACGCGGCGCTTGAAGCCTTTGGAAAGTGTCTCGACCGTTTGGTAACGCACGTTTTCCAGGCCCGTCATGTCGACGACCCGATCGATCGCCGCGGCCTTGTCGGCAATGGCCCTGGCGTCGGCGACGAATTCGAGAAAGCCGGTCACGGTCATTTCGCCGTAGGCCGGTGCGCTTTCGGGCAGGTAACCAATTTTCTGGCGAACGGCGAGAGATTCGGTAAGCGTGTCGTGGCCGGCCACCCGGACGGCGCCACTGTCCTGCTCCAAAAAGCAGGTAATGATCTTCATCGCGGTGGACTTTCCGGCGCCGTTCGGGCCCATAAAGCCGAAAATCTCGCCGCGACGAACTTGGAAGCTAATGTCATCGACCGCTTTGATCGGGCCGAAATATTTCTTGATGTTGCGAACGTCTACCAGTACTTCGCCTTCCATCATACTCCTCTCAATTCGATATTTTGGGAGCCTTGCAGCGAGCGACCCATGAATGCGAGTCAGGGGGAAACCGTGACGGCGGGTCGTTCGCTGGGACATCGAAGGACCGGAACCTCGGTCTTCGAAAGAACGGTGGCCTCGAGGCCGTGGTCAACTCGACCGAACGAGCCAGGCAACCGCGAACTTTTAGAGTGGCCAAACAAGAGCCATGATCTGCCTCAATGACAAATTGTCGAAGCCGTGCCGGAATGACACGACGGCAGGGCGGAACTCGGGAGAAACCGCCGAAGGGGTTTGAATCTCGCCGATCCTGAGCGAAAACCGTACCACGCGACCATCGAACCACGATGACCTGGCGAAAGGTGGGTGAGGTCGCCATCCAGAAACGTCGGTGTTCCGGACCGGATCACGCCGTTCGAGATCGACCCGCGCCTCGTGATGCCGAGCAATTGCTTGCCGACATGGGACTTGGCCATGATCGACACCCGAAACCGGCACCAAGCCGAGAGACCGGTCCCTTTCTGGATGGCCATTAGCCTAGCACAGTGAGGTAGACAATAGATTTGGATGGTGAACCCACTACGCCTAAAAACCCCGAAACCGGGCCTAGAGGGACGGTTTCTCCAATTCGATCTTTTCCACGTCGCCCTGCACCGGTTCCAAGTGACGCTCCTGAAGGTTGATGATGGAGGTATTGACGTCGTCCTCGGTCAAGAACCGCTGCCACGGTTCGAGGCGCTCCTCCTTGGGCGGCAGGAAATCGCGCTGATCCAGCGCGACCATCTGATCCAGAATTTTGGGATAAAGCGGATGCACGTCGCTCATGAAAACCCCACTCATTCGTCTTGATAGTACTGACGCAGAAACTGGGTGGCCTCGTCGTTGGCGGGATCGATGGCCTTGACCCGTTTCCACAACTGAATCGCCTTGTCGATCTGGCCCAAAGCCTGGTGGGCCTGGGCCAGGTTCAACAGAACCGGAATGCTCTGCGGATTGATGTCGCCTGCCTGCTCCAATAACTCCAACGCGGATTCGGGCGTGGCTTCGAGAAGGGCCAGGACGCCGCGGTTATTGAGCACATCCACCTGGTGGGGATTGATTTGGGTGGCCTTCTGAAAAGCGACGATCGACTTCTCGGTCTGCCCCAGCGCCGTGTAGACCACGGCGAGATTGTTCCAAATTTCGGCCGACTGGGGATTCTTGTTGGAGGCCTCCTCGAGGATGTGCATGGCTTGGCCCAGTTCGTTACAGTAATAGAGTTGCACCCCGTAATCGTTGAGCTGGGCCGCGTCCGCACCACTCGATTCGTCGTCGACGGGTCGGGTTCGCAATGGATCGCCGCCGGATTTGGCCAAACTGGATTCCATGCGGGCGATCGCCTGGGAAACCTGCTGGGAAAGGCTGCGCATCAACCGCTCGGAGAGCTGGTTGAATTGCTCCTGCCATTGTTCGTTCATGTGGGTCAACGCAGCTTTCAGCTCGGGCGACAGGGACGCTTGGTTGGGCTCGGCCACGCGTTCGGCGGTGGGGTTCTCCTGATTCATGTGCTCTCCCGTTTCATCTCAATCGGTCTTCCATTCGGCCGCTTGCCGGGGATCATCGCTTCCGGACCGGATCCGAAACCCACGTCACGAGGACGTCTCGGCCGGGGCGGTTCGCTCGCGCTGCCTCACCTGGACTTTCAAGTTGGAGTAGAGCGCGTTGATGGTTTCGGGTTTTCCGTAACGGTCCAGGTAGGATTGGCGCAGGAAATGGGGCAATCGGGTGCCGGGTGGTTTGAGTGCGATGGCACGGGCCGTCAAGCCGGCACCGTGAAGGAAACTCTGACGCAGGTCGGACGACAGGCTGGACTCGGTGATGTGCAGCGCGGCCTGGAGCGGATCGCCCAAACTGAGTTGGTACTTGCTCTCCAACCAGATGCGCAGATTCTCCGGCGCGTGATCCAACCGCGGCAGGAGCGAAGCGAACAGGTCCTGCTGACCGGTGTGGAGCAACCACTCGAGGGCACGCCCGGGTACGGGCACGGGTTCGCCGTCCCCCTCGGTCTCCAGCCATCGATTCAGCTCGAGCTCCCGCAACCGCCCGTAGATGGCGCGCAACCCGGTGTACATGTCGCGTCGATTGTCGCCGTACAGCTCGGCCAATTGCGAGAGGGAGGGACCCGAGCCACTTTCGCGCAGGATGGCGAAGGCCTCCAGGCGCATCGAGCGGGTGGAATCGGCGTGATCCCAAATTTTGCGGAAGAAATAGGCGGCCCGTTCGGCGTCCACCCGGGCGGCGGTCCAACCGGCATCGTGCCAAAAGCTCATGAGATCGGGGAAGCGTTTGGTGAGTTGTTCCTGGAGATCGAGCGTCTTGAGCTTGATGAGCGGATCGTCGAGTTGTTCCAAACAATGCAGGCAGGCTTCGAAATCGTGGAGGTCGTAGTGGATCTGGGCCTGAGCCGCAAGGGCTCGATCGCGATAGGTCTCGTCTTCGGCCGCCTCGCTCAACCACCGCAAACGGTCCTGGGCCATGTGGGTGCCGAACTCGGCCTGCTCACAGGCGATCAGCATGCGGTTGTAGGCTCCCCACCGGCGCAGCATCTCGGCGAACTCGTAGAGCGCTTCGAGATTGTCCCGCTTTTTCTGCAGCAGAACCCGGTACACGCCTTCGGCCAGCGATTCGGCGCCCTCTCGATCCTTCTGGCTGAACTCCTCCAGCAACTTGACGGCGGCCACGGTGAACCCGTAATCCAGGGCGATGCGGATCAGAAGCCCGTAGAGATGCACGATATCGATGCTGTCGGGATTCTTGCGGAGATAGCCGCGCAGGTACTGATAGACGGTTTCGGCCGCGTTGGGCACCTTGGAAGTGAGGTTGCGGAAGGTATCCACCGCCCGCGGCACTTCCTTGTGGACCAGGTAGTAGCGGCCGAGCAGGAAGGCGGGTTTGGGATCCTCGGGAAATTTTAGGTTGATCAGGCTGGCGATGTGGATCAAGGCATCGCGAATTTCGGGGTCGCGCAGATCGATGCGGTTGAGGGTCTTGTTGACCTCGTCCAGGTTGCCGGCCTGAAGGTACCAGAAGGCGAGATCGAGCAGGGAACGCTCGGTGCCGACCTTTTCGCAGAAGGTGGACTGGGCCTTGAGAATCATGTCCAATTCGCTGGGCCGATGCTGGTGCCACTTGCGCAACAGGGGGTCCCAGATGGACTGGTCCTCGTGGAGCAGGGCCAGGTTGAGGACTTCTTTCAGTAAATGACTGTTGCCGGGAAAGACCATGTCGCCCAAGCGGGCGCGATTCTGCTGCCAAAACCGGTTTTGGCGCGAGCTGAGGCAATAGAAGCGCAGCGCTTCGGCACTGTGCCCGATGCCCTCGTAGGCCATGCCGAGCGATTGGTAGATCTCGGGGAGATCGCCCTGAAAGCGCGAATCGTTGATACATTCCTGACCCAGCCGGATGGCTTCGGCATGAAGGCCGTTGCGCAGGTAGATGCTGAGCTTGGCCTTGGACCAGAACGCCATCGAGGCGGGTGATTCGGCATAGCGGTCCCCGATTTCGAAGGCCTGTTGCAGGCGATCGGGATGGCGGCCGCCCCACTTCTCGGTGAGCGCCACCGCCGCGGGCCAATTGCCGCTTTCGAGATGGGTCGAAAGCTTGCCCTGGAATTCCAGGAACTGGCGCTGTTCGGGACTGGCCACCGGTGGCGCCGCCTGTTCGGGGCCCACGCCGGAGAGGCTGTTCTGGTGTTTCGAGCGTTGGCGGATGTATTGTTCGGTGGCATCCTGCAGGTGACGTTGAAGCGCGCCCCAGGCCCGTTGCGGACGCAATTCGGTATTCACCCGATCGAGAATCTTGACCAAATCGCGATAGTCGGCGCGGTATTTGGTGCACAGGGTCTCGGCGGGTTGAACCAGCTCGGCACTCAACTCGGGATAGGTTTCCATGAACAGGGTCAGCTCGGGCAAGACGGCCTCGTATCGCTCCATGCGCATGTTGAGGTGGATCAATGCCAACAGGTAGAAGGGGCTCGGCGGATCCTTGGGGCGGCGTTTCTCGAGCTGCGCCAGCAGATCGGGATCTTCCTTCTCCTTCATGTTCATGACGACCAGCAAGGCCGTCATGCCGGCCATCTGCGAGTCGGTGGGCGCCATGGCCCACAACAGCTCGGCATAACCGGCGTGGTAGGTTTCGACCAACCGGTCTTCCAGCAACTGAAGCAGTTCGCGTTCGAATTCGCCCACATCCTTGATGGCCACGAAATGGAAACAGGCGAGGTCGTGATCGCCGTCATCCATCTTGGAACGGCCCACGATCCAATGGAGCTCCGGCAGGATGGGATAGCGCTCGAGCACTTCCTCCATCAACGCAATCACGTCGGGATGGGAGTCTTCGGCGTAAAGGCTCTTGAGCAGGAGCGCGGCACTTTCCCAGCTCTGGTTCCCTATGTAGATGTCCACCAATTCCAGCAGGACGCGGCGTTTGCTGTCCGGCTCGGTCATCTGGAGCATGGCGGCTTTTTTGAAGTCGAAGAGTTCGTCTTCCTTGAGCGACTTGAGACGACCCAAGACGCGGTCGAAGATCTCCTCGTCGTTGAGGAAAATCGCCAGTTTGAACTTGAGCAGGCACACGTCCGCCTGATCGGGGTCCGGAAACAAATCGTCGACGGCCACCAGCACTTTGAGCGCGTAGTCGCGACTCTCGTTACCCAGGGCGAGCAACAGCGACAAGGCCTCGTTGTGCTTGCCGGCCGCCAGGATCAGCCGGATGATCTTGAGCCGATGGGTGAACTGGCCCATGTCCAATTGGCCCGAGCGCTGGCAAAAGGCCATGATGCGCTTGAGGAAACGCGGGTCGAGGCGCAGGGCCTTTTCCCAGAGTTGCAGGCCTTCCTCCAACTCGTTGCGCGTGAACCGACCCACGCCCGAAGCCACGTACAGCGAACCGGCACGCCCGGGTGCATCGAGAATCGATTCGGCGGCCTGTTCCCACAGGTCGATGATCCAACGTTGGTCGGCCTCGTCGTAGAGATTCACCCAACCGGCGATGTTGCTGAGCGACTGGCGGTTGAGCAGGTCGTCGGCCAGCGCGGTCCGGAACCCGGGATATTCTTCGACGTACTTGGTGAAGAGCGGGCGATTGTCGCCCTCGCACAATTCGTACAACTTGAAGGTTTTCAAACCGGTCTTGAACAGGGCCAGCGTTTCGGTCCAAGCCGCGCGCTGAAGCCCGATGGCAATCCCCTCGCGAAAGAGCTCGAGCTCCGGCTCCAACTCGTGTTCGTGCAGTAGCTCGGCAAAGGCCTTCCAGGCCTTTTCGGCGTTTTCACGCGTGCGAATCTTGCGAATTTTTTCCAGGTTTTTTTCGAGCGCCCGTTCCAAAATGAGTACCTCGTCCGTTCACCTCTCCCCGACCATGGACCGACTGGGCCGCGCCGTTCCGGAGCAGGGAAGGCAAGGCCGTGCGAAGACCGGGAAAGAACCGTCAGATATCAGAAACAAATGATCGAGCAGCGCTGAATGTCCATGGGATTGCCGACTTCGAGCCGCATTCGACCGTCCCCACCGCACGCCTAGGCCTGGCTGGGAGATCAGCCGATTCGCGCGGCAACACACTGCCGAATATCCTGGAATCAGTCAAAAGGAATCGATCCATCATAGCTCAAATTGTCTGGGGTCGCCAGTGTTGAGGCCCGCGAGCGGGGTGAACGGCGGACCCTTCGCAACGGCGCGGACCCCTTCGGGCCGCGCCCGCCACCCAATGCCCATCCAGAAAGGAAATCATTTCGACAACCCAAGCGGTCCGGCTGGCTGGGCACGCGATCGGGTATCCGGGGTCAGGTCCCGGCAAGGCACGTGTTCAAAGGTAATTAGCTGATACCTGATTGCCGAAACCGGTCGGTGTCGGCAACCCTGCCGGCTCAGAGGCGCGTTTTCAGAAAAACCCGGTTTCGGGACGGACACCACCTAGCGGGCGAAGGTGCGCCCGTTCCAAGCGAACATCTCGCGGGCCGGGCTGGAAAAGGCGATGTAGACCCGCTCGGGTGGAATGCCCAGACTCTCCGCGCAAAAGAGCGCCAAGTCGCGCGACAGACGCGGCGTTTGCTCGGGCTCCAAGCCCAGACTCAGCAGCTCCAGGTAGGCCGCGGGGCCCGGCTCTCCGGAAAACGTCATCTCCCCCGCTTCGACCCAAATGGTCATCACGTAACTCTCGGGTTTGCCCAACCAGTCGGCCAGGAGCGCGGAAGCGCCCTGTAGGGCTTCGATTCGCGTCTGTTCCGGGAGCTGCACCTGGGTGGTAATGCGCAACGTGGGCATGATCGACCTCCAGAGGGCGAGAAAACGGCCGAGCGCGGCCAGTGCGACCCACGCTGCCCGGCACGGTGCCAATCTCGAGTTTTGAGAACGTGTAGCACCATCATACCACTGCCGACCGACCCGGTTCCAACCCAACGGAGACCCCCACCGACATGTGAATGCGATCCCATCCACCCGAACGCCTCACTTTGGGTATAATGGTCCACGCCATTCCACTCCATCGAGGCACCGCGTCGGAAACCGTACCACCAGGGTGGCGGTTCGACGACGGCCGTCCTGCGGCGGCGGCACGCACGCCCCAGCCTAACGGCTTTGGCGATCGATGGAACGGAGGCCTGGAGACCCGAACGAACCTACCGCGTCCAGCCCCGCCCCACCGGGCCGCACGCCACCGATCCATGTGGAGGAACTCTTTGAAAACCGTAGCCATCTTGTTTGGTTTGATGTTGACCCCGTTGGTCCTGGCTCAGGAATATCACATGGGCCCCGATGATCTGGTCAAGATTTCGGAATTGAATTACCCGGCCATCGAAGGGGAGTACCGCGTCAACAGCCTGGGTTACATCAGCATGCCCGAACTGGGACGCATTCACGTGAAGGGCAAGACGCCGGCCGCGCTCCAAGAACTGGTCAACCAGAAGATGCGCCAGTTCCTCAACGCCCCGCAGGTCCTGGTGGAAGTGATCGAATACAACTACCGGCCGATCTCGGTTCTGGGCGCCGTCCACAAGCCGGGTCAGCTCAGCAGTTTCTCCCCCAACCTCACCTTGGTGAAGGCCCTTTCGGAAGCCGGTGGCATCAACGAAAACGCCTCGGACAAGATCATCGTGATGCGCCAGACGGAAACCGGTATCACGGAAACGCTGGAGCTGAGCTACGAGCGCCTGATGTTCGACGCCCAGAATCACCTGAACATCCCGCTCTACCCGGGTGACACGATCAACATCCCGGTAGAGAAACCGCTGCGGGTCTCGGTCATCGGCGAAGTCAACCAGCCGGGCGAAAAGGAATTCTCCAGCCGCGGCAAGGTCACGATCCTGCGCGTCATCGCGGCGGCCGGCGGCCTCACCGACTACGCGCGCCAGCGCTCCTTGATCGTGAAGCGCGAGGTCGACGGCAAACCGGCCGAGTTCAAGGTGGATATCCGCGCCATCACCAACGGCAAAGATCCGGATTTCGTCATGGCCCACGGCGATGTGTTGATCGTGCCCTGATGCGTCGAACCGCGCGTCGTCTGGCACGCGGTTTCACTCCGATTTCGAGCGGGGGCCGGGCGCTACTCGTCCTCCAACAGGCACCGGGGATCGAAAGCCACCCGTGGCAACCGGCCCAGTCCGCTGAGGTCCCAGGTCGCGCGTTCGTGCAGCAGCGCTTCGGCGGGGCCACCCAGCGATGCGGACGCCACCCGGGCCTGCAAAAGTGTCGCTTCGAGCTTCGATTCGCGCTCTTTTTTGGAAGCGCTGGGCTTATCTCCCGTTTCCGAATCCTTTTTCGTCAGACGCTTGGACACCGGTTCCCCTTTCCCGTGGATTCCCCTCACACTTCATCGAACAAGCTGGGCTGAATGGCTTCCGCCTGGGATTTGCCCGCGGATCCGCCGCTTTTATCCAAATTGAGGCTGCTGATCTCCAGCCCCAGGGTCTTCAGGATGTGGTAATACCGGTCCAGCTCGACCTCGGAAAACCGGAACAGGCCCTCTTCGTCTTCGGGAGCGTGCATCGGCAAAACACCCTTGCGAGCCCGTTCCAGCATGCGCTTGAGCGGGATGTGGTACTGCTTGGCGATATCGCCGAGTGTCCGCGGAACCAGCGCTTTGGGATTGACCTCGCGAAAATCGAAATGCTCCTCCACCATGTCACGGGTGTAGTCCATATCCAAAACCCAGGCCCGTCGCAGCTCCGTGCTGGGATCTTCGCCCAACTTGGCGCGGGCCTGAGCCAGGCCGATCAGCGCCATCGTGTGGTTCGGTTCCATCGCCAACAGCGCTTCGAAGGATTCGCGGGCGCGCTGGTTCTGCTCCAGGTACAGCCACATCTCGCTGAGGCCCAGGCGCGGCTCCACCTTGTCCGGATGCGCCGCCACATAGGCCTCGAGCACGCGCACGCACTCGGCCATTTTCTTCCAGGAACGCAGGCATACCACCTTCAGCTCGAAGGCCAATTCGTTTTTGGGATCCAGCAGGTGAACCCAACCCAATCGGGCCAGGGCCACGTCGAACTGACGACGACCGAGGGCACCCAGCGCTTCGTCCAGAAAGAGTCGAATCCGCGCCGCCCGCGACTTGCGGAAGCTGGTGCGCTCGGGATACTGAAAGTGAATGACGGTCGTCGGCAACAGATCCAACTGGTCGGTCGTGGCGGTCCCCTTCTCGGCGATGACCTTGGACATGCAGGCTTCTTCGAAGAATTCTTCGATCATTTGGAGCTGCTTGTCGGGAATCGGGATCTTTCGCTCGCGTTTGGCGGCATAGCGCTTGGCGAAGGAGGTCATCATCTCCTGGGGATCGCCCATGACCAACCGAATGACGATCGGGTCCGGGTGGTCCGCGTCGGCGCCCTTGATCTCGATCCACTCGTAGCCGTCCCCTACTTTCTGTACTTCGATGTAGGTGAGCACGCCGCCTCCCGCTGGTGTTTCGCCCACGGCGAAATGATGCCCATCATAGCGCGCGGAGCGGCTCGGGCCAATCGCTCAATTGGGTGAAAGGCCGATGTGCGCTAGGTCATCAAACAGGGCCAGCGGTTTGACAGCTCGATCCGAAAAGGATAGGTAACAGAGAGCGAATCTTGAAAAGATCGACAGGACCGTCACGGAGCGTCATTTCGGATTCGTGGTCAAAAAACACGTACGAACCGCGATTCTTCTATCGGAAGACACCTTTTCGAGGTGCCATTAAACGATGGATGTTCCATTTTGTGTTAAAATTCGTGGAAGCGAATCTAAATACCTGTTGGTTCTTAGGTTGATTTATGAAGGTCGAAATCCTGGGCGCTTACGGCGGCAGCACGGACACCAGCTTTCTCACCAGCTTTCTGATTGACGATTTCTTAGCGGTTGATGCCGGTTGTCTTACACAAACCCTCAACCTGGAGAATCAGGCGAAAATCACGGACATTCTGATCAGTCACACCCACCTGGACCACACGCTCTCGCTTTCGTTCCTGGTGGACAACATGTTCGGCCTGCGGGAAGAGCCGATTCGCATCTGGTCCGGCGAAGAAATGATCTCGGGCATGCGCCTGCATTTGTTCAACGACGTCACTTGGCCGGACTTCAGCGTGCTGCCCTCCGCCGACAAACCTTCGCTCACCTTCAACACCGTGGGCGAGGGCCAGACGATTCGCCTGCGTCACCTGAACGTCACCCCGATCTGGGTCAACCACGTAGTTCCCTGTTTCGCCTTTTTCGTCGAGTGCACCGAAACCGGCGCCTGCCTGCTCTACACGGCCGACACCACCTCGACCGATCGGGTCTGGAAGGTCGCCAACGAACGACCACGCCTCGATGCGGTCATCGTGGACTGCTCCTTTCCCAACGACATGGAAGACCTGGCCCGCGCCAGCGGACACATGACGCCGCGCCTGTTGGCGCAGGACCTTTCCAAGCTGTCCCACGACTGCAGCATCCTGGTGTACCACATCAAGCCGATGTTCGAGCAGGTGATGCGGGTGCAACTGGCCGAATTGAATCTGAAGAACCTGATGGTGGGCATTCAAGGGCGCGTCTTCGAGCTGTAATCGCGAACGGTGGCCCCATGCTTGGATGATTCGTCCCGGGCCTATCCTGATGGCATGGCCAGCCCCACGAAACACCTGCTTGGACGCGCAATGTCCCGGCCCTATCCTGATGGCATGGCCGTGGGCCCACCGGCACCATGTTTGGATGATCCTAGTCCCGGGCCAATCCTGAAGGGATGGCCAGCCCCATGCTTGGCCCACAACTTATTTAAAATGCGCGCCTTGGCGCGCCACCAACAGCGACCCTGTAAGGGTCACACATTACAGCGAAGGGTAAGGAGGCCACGCCGACGCAACCCTGGTTGTTCGGGGATCCCGAACCCCAGCCCTGTAGGGGCGGCTCCGCGAAGACCCATCGGCGATGGCGCCCCGCCCCGAAGAGACGGTTCCGCGAAGGGCCATCGCAGGTGGCGTGAACTCCGGGAGGCGCTTCGTAGCCCCGCCCCTTCAGGGCTCGATGCGGGCTCTCCAAACATCCAGGGTTGCGTCGGCATCGCCTCCTTACCCTTCGCTGTTTTGTGTCGTCCCTTCAGGACGCCTGCTGGTGGCGTGCCTTCGGCACGCGTTTTAAATAAGTTATGGTCCCGGCATTCGGTTGGCCATCCCTTCAGGATTGGCCCCGAACAGCACCCATCCAAACACGGAATATCCCACCAACATCCCGACATCCCAACACCGCATTGCCACAAACGGAATCCATACATGGGATAAACCCCGACACGGAATCCCTGCGTGGGATACGACCCGACGCGAACGTCGCACGGAAGGGACCCCGGTACGGTTCGCGCGTCCCGGCCATGCGGCACGCGCGAACCTTCCCGACACTCAGCGGTTCGAGATCTTCAGCTCCGCCACATGGCCCGGGACGCCCTCCACCATGAGGAACAGGAAGCGCCCGCGGTAGGCGGACAGGTCTTCGATCGCCAAGGCGGCCCCGTCCCCTTCGGTCGGCGCCGAACAGGCCACCGACGCCATTTGCGAACAGGCTTCGTCCAAATCGCCCGATCCGGCGGTGAACGCCTGGAACAGGGTTCCCGGCGCATCGGTTTCGATCGCCAGCGAACCCTCGGCGGCGTCATCGATCCACAGGGCGTACCAGGTCTCGGGTCGATCGAGCGCACCACAGTCGGTGGTCTTCCGATCTCGATGACCGGCCAGCGAAACGGGCAGGCGCAAGTCCGAGGCGAACGTCACCAACCGTGCATCGGCACACAGGTTGGGCACCTCACGCGGCTGCACCAACACTCGAACCACGGTTTCGCGGACCAGGCCGGTCTCGTCCACCTGGGTCACCGAAAAGCGATCGACGCCCCGAAAACCCCAATCGGGTTCGTACACGATCGATCGACCATGGACCTCGACGCCACCATGAGTCGCGACGTCTCCCAGATCGACGGCGTCGCCATGGTAACCGGCTGCATCGCCGTCGCGCACCACAGCCCGCAAGGGAATCACCAGATCCCCGTCCTGGGCCACGACCAGGGTCGCCTTGGTCGGCGATGGTTCTCCGAAATCGTGCGTCGGATCGTTGATGATGGTCACCAGATCCAGCAGCGTTTCACCCGAAGGCCAATCGCGGCCCATCTTTTCGAACCAGATCGGCGGCACCACGATGACGACGCCCGAGCCTTCGACCGATTCGAGACTGCGATCGGTCACGCGGAATCGGAACGCGTCGTAGCCGAGGAAATCGGGCGCGGGTGTATAGAGGAACCCCTGCTCGTCCACGGTGAGCTGGCCAGGATTTGGGCCCTCGAGCAACTCCCAGGTGTGGCTGTCGTCGGGGTCGGGATCGTCGATCGTGGGCATGATGCGCGGACTGGCGGTGTCGCGCGCGGTGAAGATGAAGATCTCGGCGCCGCGCGGTGCCGAGTTGACCTCGAAATTCACGGCCGCCACGCGGATTTCGGCAAGTCCCTCGTAGGCGGTGTCGTCGGTCTGGGCGGTGCCCAGCACGATTTCGTAGGCGGTACCCTCCGGCGGAAGATCTTCGTCCTCCAGGCCGGTGACGACCACTTCCCTGGCCTGATCCCAATCATCGCCGGTGAACACCAATTGGGCCGGCGACACCGAACCCTCGCTCGTGTCCGTACTCAGGATCGGCAGTGTGACGGTATGGTACGGCCGGCTGCCGAGACGCACCGTGAACCGAGCGGTGGTGCCGTCCTCGACCGTGCGCAGGGGCTCTTCGGCTTCGACCAGGATCTCGCTGACATCGTCGTCCAAGTTGACGCCGTTGAACACCAGGGATTCCAGGAGCGCATAGGTGGCATCGCCACTGCCGCTGGGATTCAACGTCACGGTGTAGTTTTGGCTGGCGTCTTGGAAGGCGTCGTCCAAGCCGCTGACGGTGATCGTTTGGTATTGGTCCCAATTCTGGGCATCGAAGTTCAGCGAGGCCGGCTCGACCATCGCCTCGCTGGGCACCGAAGAGGACGCCGCCAAGATCACGGTCGCCGTCGGTTGCGAATTCAACCGGACCTCGATGGTCGCGGCATCGCCCGCTTCGCTGGTCTCCAGCAGGGCCGTCGAGGGTGTCACCAGGCCGCTGGTATCGTTGTCGCGATTGGTCACCGTCAAATCTTCGGTGTCGCCATCCGTCAAGGCGTTGTAATCGGGATCGGCGCTGATGGGATCGCCGAGCCTGACGGTGAAAACCCGATCGCCATCGTCGATGTCGTCGTCCATTCCCCGAATGGTGATGCGAACCGGACGGGCCCAGTTGGAACCGTCGAACTGCAGGGAAACCGGCTCGACGATGCCCTCGTCGGTGCTGCTCGAAGAAAGGGGAATCAACACCGCCGAGGCGGGTCGCGAGGTCAGGTGAACCTCGATCCAGGGCTCGGCATCGCCAGGCGTTTCCGTGACGATCAGGTTCTGGGAGGACCTTGCCGAAATGACGACACCGATCCGATCGTTGTCGACGTTGGTGGCCGCGACATCCTCGGGATCGAGGCCCTGGTAGGCGAGGTCGGCACTGGTGGCCGGCCCGAAAACGACGCTGTAGGTTCGGTCGCCGTCCTCCTGGTCGTCGTCCACCCCGCCGAGCGTCACGGTCTGCGGCCGATCCCAGCTCTGGGCGGTGAACACCAGTTGCGAGGTGTCGATGATACCTTCGGACTCGTCGCTGCTGCTCACGGGAATCACGACGTTGGCCGAAGGCTGGGTCGACAGGACGACCGAAATCGACGCGGTCTCCAGATCGTTGATCTCTTCGGTGGTGATCAAGGGCGTGGCACTGGGGATCACCACGATGGCCGGCGTCGGCGGACAGGTGCAGGTGGTCAGCGTGAGCGACCAGGACTGGAGCACGATATCGTTGTTGCCGGTGGTGTCCTCGATTTCGAGGGTCCATACGCCGTTGGGATTCTCGCCGATCAGTTTCGACAGGGCCCCCTCGGGAATCAGGTGGGGGGCCGTGGTGAGACCCTGGTAGGGATAGTCGGTCGCCAAATCGGTCGCGTCGTCGTCCCAGAGGGTCCCGTCGAACACGTTGGCGTGGTTGCCGCCGTTGGCGCTGCTCAACAACACCACGGAGCCGCCTGGTGATCGCAACGTCAGGATCAACTCACCCGAGCTGGGATGCTGGATGGCCGTGGTCACGTCCACATCGCACAGGTAGCCCTCGAGGTTGGTGGCGTCGATTTCGGCGATGACGCGACTACCGGAAACCGTGCCCCCGCCGCCCGGATGATTCGTTTGTTGGGTGAGGTCCGGCAGGGGGTCGACGGTCGTGAAGTCGAGCGTCAGCTCGGCAAGTCGCGTGAGGCCGTTGGGACCGCCGTCGAGGTGGAGCGTCCAGCTCCCGTTGGGATCTTCCCCTACGAACGCACCCAGGGCGCCCTCGGGAATCAGTTCGGGGGCGGTTTGGCCGTCCGTGAAAAAGGCATCGCTGACCGGCTCGTCGGCCTGATCGTCCCAGCGAGTGCCGTCGAACAAATCGCGGAAGCTGCCACCGTTGCCGGAAGTGAGGGTGACACGCGTGCCCGCCGGCGATTCCAGGCTCATGGCCACATCGGCGGCGTAGTCCTGGGTGAGCCGGGTGACCACGTCCAGATCCAGAATGGTCCCCTGGGCACCGCTGACGACGATGACGGTCGATCCATCCTCCAACGCCAGCTTGATTCGAAAGCGATTCAGGTGTCCCCGGTCGCGGGTAAAGTGGTCGCGGATTTTTAAAACCCAGTTACCGTCGGCAAGCTGGTTGTCGAAATCGCTCAGGTTCCCGACGGGATCCGCGAGACCGGGGCCGTAGGTCACACGCCAGTCGTCCCGATAGTCGGAATAGTTTTCTTCCTTGAGCACCACTTCGGTGCCCTGAGGCGAAACCAGGATGAGGGAAAGGTCACCGCGCCAGGTGTGGGTGATGTCGATTTCCACTTCCAACACCGAGACCAGGCGGGCCGATCCGGTGTTCAGGGTGAGCGGGACTTCGATCCGCCCACCCGGATTCCCTTGATTGGCGTCGGGAATGTCGACACGCGTATCGTGGAGCTCCTCGGCGGTTCCCACGGTGAGGTCGAGACCGATCGCCTGGGCCTGGTGGGTGTCGAGCTCGCAAAACGGCGGCCCATCGGGTGCGACTCCGGCGAAAGCGCTGCCGGAAAGTGAGGAGAACCCCACCAGCAACAGGGCCAGGCAGGCGGCGACCCCGCGTCGGGTGATGGTCGGGATGGACGAAAAAGGGTTGGGTGGGGAGAGCGGGGTTGGGTCCTCGTGGAAGCGGGTTGCACGAACGGGACCGGACCAGGGACGAGCACACTCGGGGGGGAAGTGGCCGGCGCGACTCGAGTTCTCGGCGAAGGGAGACGGACGCCGTCCTCGAGTAGCACGGTCGCTCACGCGACTGTTCATTTGAATTCCTCCGAAACCTACAGGGAGAGATATACCGATAGTTAAAAAATGAAGGGGGCGCCGAAAGGGAGACGACCCGGGATGAGCACGGGCGCGGAGAATCCGCCGGAGAACCGGTGACCTCGAAATGCGCCAACCAGCGATATGGATTCAAATTGGGATCGTGTCGAAATACGAACGCCAGGGGATCGATCTTGCGAAGGAAAATCGAGCCCGAGGATCTCCGGCCATCCGCGAAAAAACGCAGAACACCGAAAGCACCTGTATCTTAGCCGGAATGTGCGGCAAAGGGAATCGCCATTTGGCAATCACTGAGTTGGTATTCAATACTTTGGCGGCTTCGGAGGCGATGCCTGTGAAAAACGCATTGCTGCGGGTGTATGACTTTTTTACCGTGGCGGACACGGAAGTCCCAGAGGCGCGTGACGGGCGGCCCGAAGTGAGCCCGCCAAAAACGGGGGATGTCGTGCCGGTAGGCGGGGAAGGCCGCCCAGGTCAGCCAGCCCCATCCACAAACCGACGAAACCCAAGGGAGAGGGCGGGCGCCCTCGCAACCTCAGGACGAGCGCGGGAAAAACTCGATTTGTCCGAACGCTATCTTAATAATGTTACCGGTGCGCGGATTGAGGTAGTAATCGTCGTATTCGGCGGGCGCCGTGATCGATTGCAACTGGTAGTGCAGCGCGGGCACGGGCAGGGAATCCAGGTAGATCGTGGTCGGACCCACCAACTTGATGGTCACGTCATGGATGGTGCCCTTGTCCTCGTACAGCGCCTTGTAGGTCTTCTCGGTACCGGGCTGCTTCAGGTCGCCGAAGTACATCAAGGGATGGAGCTCGATGTAGATCGGACCCTGATGTTCGATCTCGGAAATTTCCGGCTCCTTGCCGGCGATCATTTTCTTGATGATGACCTTGCCGTTCTCCGCACGGGTTTCGAAATTGGTAAAATCTTTGTTGACCTGTTTTTCGGCCGTGGTGTGGCTCAGTGAATAATCCTGGTTGAGCATCGCCGTGCGGGTGGTCTTCATGGTGACCTTGTCCCCCTGGGCCAGGTGGAAAAGCGTCTGCAGTTTAAAACCGCCTTGACCATCGGGAAGCTTGGCTTTGTCCAACGTGTACTCCAACTTCATGGTTCGCTTGCCCTTGTCGAATCCGTCGAGTCGGGTTTCCATGAGGTTGTTGGAACAGCTCATCAATAGGAGGGCGAGGGTACTCGAGAGCGCAAAGCGCCAAAAAACATTCACTTGCAAGGCTACTCCTTGTTCATTTTCCCTCAAAAGAGGGAAGAAACCGGGATTTTCAACTTTTTTAAGACTTGGCACGATAGCTAAATTGGACGCTTTCGGCGTCTCTGGTTAGGCGTGAGGAATACTCCGCGTCACCACGCTCCCCGGTGACGCCGATGCCGGCAGGTTCTCATGACGAAAAAGCAGAAGCGATTGGGTGAAATGCTTCTGGGCGAAGGTCTCATTTCCCAATCCCAACTTCAACGAGCCCTGAAGCGTCAGCGGCAGTGGGGTGGTCGCCTGGGTTCCAACCTGGTGATGACCGGCGCGATCCGTGACTGCGATCTGAGGCGGTTTCTCGCGGTACAAACCGGAACTCACGAGGTGGACATCTCCGAAATAGAGATCCTGCCACACATTCTAAAGAAGATTCCACAAAAAGTAGCCGAGCAATATTGCATGGTGCCCATCGCCCTGAAAGCGGAAAACGTGCTTCAGGTCGCTTGCGCCGATCCCACCGACGAGCGCGCCATCGAAACGGTGACCCGAATCGCCGGGCACCCGCTGGAACCCTACATTACCTCGTATTCCAGCATTCTTCGCGCGATTCACCGGTTCTACCTGGGCATTCGCGTGCCGGACGGACCCACCGAAGCCTCGGTGCCCCCTACATCGGAACGGCAACCCTACCTCAACGGTAATTGCGGCGACATGGTGCCTCGCGCCGAGTTGACGGACCTGCAGCGACGCTTCGACGCCCTGCTGCGGCTGTTGGAGGACAAGGGCCTGGTCACGGACGAAGAGCTGAACCGCGCCTTGTCGGCCCCTCCGGAAACCCAACCCCCGCGCGGGTCGCGGTCGTGATAGACTGGTGCCCATCCAAAACCGGAACATCGCGAGGACAGGCATCGGACCGACACCATGAAGACAGATTCGAACGAATTGAAGTCAGGCACCATCTACGATCTCATCCTGCATGACGGCGGTTATTACATCAACGTCGCCTGGCCGTCGGACGCCGCCCCCGCGGCACACATCGCCTCGGCCCTGCCGCTCGCCGGCGCCTACCGCCTGCCCCTGCTGGGCAAGCTGCTGCGAAACCACTGGGCAAAAAGCCGAGGTGCGATCCTGACGCCCCTGCCCCACTGAGGTCGACAAAAGGCGGTTGATCATGCCCGAGCTACCCGACATCGTCACCTACCTCGACGCCCTCGACCGCTATTTTCGCGACCAAACGCTCGAACGGATCCGCTTGGTCTCGCCATTCCTGTTGCGCTCGGTAGAGCCGCCGCTCGACCGGGCCCACGGACGCCGGGTGCTGGGGTTCCGCAACCTGGGCAAACGGGTGGTGTGGGAACTCGAGGGTGACCTGTTCCTGGTGTTCCACCTGATGATCGCCGGGCGTTTCCACCTGAAAAAGGCCGGCGCCAAAACGCGCCGTAAATTCGACCTGGCGGCGTTCGACTTCGCCGAGCACAGCCTGTTCCTGACCGAGGCGGGCACCAAGAAACGCGCCTCGCTCCACCTGATCCACGGCGCCTCGGCCCTGGCGGAACAGGATCCCGGCGGGCTGGACCTGTTCCAAACCGACCTGGCCCAGTTTCGCACCCGGCTCCAGGCCGAAAACCGCACACTCAAGCGGCGCCTCACCGATCCCCGTCAGTTCAGCGGCATCGGCAACGCCTTCTCCGACGAGATCCTGCACGCGGCGCGCCTTTCCCCGTTCAAACGCACCCAGCAGATGACGGATGAGGAGATCGCGCGGCTCTTCGACATCTGCAGGAGCCTGTTGCAACGATGGACGGAGCGACTGAAAACCCAGGTCGGCAAGGGCTTTCCCGAAAAGGTGACCGCCTTCCGCGAGGATTTCGCGGTACACGGCCGCTATGGTCAGCCCTGTCCCGATTGCGGCAAGCCGGTCCAGCGCATCGTCCACGCGGAGAACGAAAGTAATTACTGCGCCGCGTGCCAGACGGGCGGCCGCATGCTATCGGATCGAGCCCTGGCGCGCCTGCTCCAGGAAGATTGGCCGCGCACGCTGGACGAGTGGGAAGGTCGCATGGCCGGGAAGTGAATCGGTCCCGCCGATTCCCGCCCCGAAGGAAATCAAGCCCAGGGTTCCCGCATGCCAAAAAGTACCGTCGTCGCAGTAGGTGCCGGGCCAGCCCTGGGCGCCGGACCGACTTTTCGAAGCCAACCAGGTCTGCAATACCCGCGACCTCAGAGGGGCGTCGTGCCCGGTGGGTTCAGCGGCCCGCTGAACTTTTCGAAGCGATCCAAGTACCCATCAGAATGGTCCCAGGAGCGAAGCTCCCCACCTTCGAATGAGCAATATTGTGGAAGTGAACCAGGCATGGAGTCCCTGCAACTTGAGAGGAGCGTCGTGCCCGGTAGGTTCAGCGGCCCGCTGAACTGTTCGAAGCAATCCAAGTACGCATAAGAATGGTCCGAGGAGCGGAGCGTCTCAGCTTCGAATGAGCAATAACCGCCAAGCCTGACATTTGGGGTCGGTTAGTGGTTGTATTTCGCCCTCGGATCACTCGATACTGGCGTGCTTCGCTCTGGTGTAGCGGTTTCAATCGCCACCAAGTCGCTTCGTCGTGTCGGCCCAGCGGGCCAACCTACCGCGACGACGCCCCTCATTATAATGCGGGAACCGCGAGCGTAGGTGGCTTCGAATGGTACATCCGGCGGATGTACCTACCTGGCACGACGCCCCTTATCGACATGCGGGCACTCCTCGAGCGAGTCACTTCGAAATGTCGGCCCAGCGGGCCAACCTACAGCGACGACGCCCCTTATCGACATGCGGGCACTCCTCGGATAGGTCACTTCGGAATCTCGGACCTGACGATTTACGGCCCCTGACAGAATGCACAACCCGAACAGAATGCACAACCCGAACTTCGAGCCCTGCCGATCCCCCCGAAGTCAGGGGCCCTCGGGGCAGGGTCCGGTGGAATCGCGACGCACCAACTCGGAATGCAGCAAAAAGTGATCGTCGCCCTCGGAGCCGCCCTGGATGCGTTTCAACAACACCTCGGTCGCGATCAAGGCCACCTGCTTGATGGGCTGGCGCGAAGTGGTCAACGGCGGCCAGGCGTAGTGGGCCATGGGCGTGTCGTCGAAACCGCAGACCGATAGATCCGCCGGAATCTCCAACCGTCGCTCGTGGGCCGCGACCAACACGCCCATCGCCATGTGGTCGTTACAGGCGAAGATGGCGGTGGGACGGGGGCTCAGGGTCAACAGCCGCCGTGCGGCCGCGTAGCCCGACTCGAAGTTGTATGTCCCCTGTTCGACCCACGATGCATCGATCGGCAACCCGGCACCGCGCATCGCCTTGACGTACCCGTCGTACCGGTCGTGACTGGAGCCGTGGTCCGGGTGACCCATGACGAACCCTATCCGATGGTGGCCCAGCTCGATGAGGTGCTCGGTCAGGCGCAGGGCGGCCTGCTCGTCGTCGACCGCGACGCGCGGGGCATCGCCGATGGCGCGCTGCGAAATCCGCACGTGGGGAATGCCCTGCTCGGTCAGGGCCCCCAACAGGACCTCGTTTTCCGAAATCGGCTGGGAGAGCAGAAACCCGTCGACGATGCCCTGATGTTTCAGGCTCAACACCTCGTCGACCAAATTGGCCCCCACGTCGCTACACGGATGGATCAGGAGCTGGTAACCGTATTGGCGGCATATCTCGAGCGAACCTTCCTGAATGGCGATGATGTAATCCGACTGGGGATTGTCGTAGAGCAAGCCGATCACGAAGGCACGCTTGGCCGCCAACCGGCGCGCCGAGAGGTTGGGGCGGTAGTCCAGCTCCTTGGCCGCGGCCAACACCCGCTCGCGCGTGGTCGGCCGAACGTTCGGCTCGGAATTGAAAACGCGGGAAACCGTCTTGATCGATACTTTCGCAAGGGCCGCCACATCGTCGATGGTCGCCTTACGCGCGGCGGGCGTCTGGGTCTTTCTCAAAAATCCTCCCCGTCGTGATCCTGATATATTTTAACCGCAGTGGGATGAACTCCGCGCCTCACACCTTGTAGGTGGTCTCGCGCAGGTCCGTCGCATTCATGCGGCACATGGACACCATCTCCCCATGCAGCGGCACCTTGAACGAGCACGCCGCCAGACGCTCGCGACCGACGGCCGTATCCAACTCCGCCCCGCTCATGAAGTTGTGCACCACGAAGGCCATGGCACGCAGGCGCAAGCGTCCACGCAACGCCGCCCAAATCACCGCCGGGATGTGACGGCGTTCGTCCCAACTGCGCGCGACGGCACAGGCCGCGACCCGGGCCAGCAAAAGGGGATGACGCAACAGCAGCCCTGCCACCTTGGCGATGGTGACCGACAGGGGTTGGTCGTTGAGGTCCACACCGCCCAAGTGGCGAAACAACTCGGCCACCAGGCGATGTTCGGCTCGATTGTCGGGGCGCACGGCCTGCAGCAGAATGCGGCGCCGGCCCAACTCCATGGCGAGAATCAGGGTCAGCCAGGTACAGTCCGGATGACCGAATTTGAACGGGTGCGCGTCGAGTCGGGTGCCCAGGATCTCCTCGAGGCGTCGCCATACCATGCCCCCGGTCACGCCGCCGTCATCGTGGGTGCGACCGGTCTGGGCTTGGGGTTGCAGGCTGAGGATGCGAAAGGCATCCAGGTTGTCCAGGAACCAGGTGACGACGTGATCCAGTTGAGCCAGGTTTCGACGGTTGATCGTGAGCGTCGTCGCGGCTTTCAGTTTTCGACCCGTACGTTTGCGGCAATCGCGCAGCATCGCGGCCATCCGGTCGCGAATGCCGTTCAGTTCCCGCTCGGAATCGGTGCGCGCCACGCCCTTGCGTCCGCGCTGGGTGATATCCACGTGAATCGAGATCTTGGTGAGTCCGCCCTCGGTCACCAACCGGTCCAGGTAGGCGGGATCGTGGAGCACCACGTCCCCGTGGGTCATGACCATCGGCACCAGTTGGCGAGTACGGGCATAGCTCAGGATCCGGACCAGGTCCTCGACAGGGAGCAGGGTCACCTCACCACTCGTGATCTGGATGTTGCCGCCGGGCCCCATGTGGCGGCGCATGGTGTCGATCTGCTCGCGAATCTCTTCGAACGGCATCGGCTTCTGCTGGTTGGCCCGACTGCCGAGGTAACAGGCGGTACAGCCGAAATTGCAGCGTTCGTGAACGCCGTGGGTGGCCGCACACCCCCAGACGTAGCTCCCGATCATTTGATCCGCCACGCGCAGGGATTCCGGGATCGCCGACCAACGCCGCTGCAAGGCATGGATTCGGTCGGGGGAACGAGGCGACAGGAAGGACCGAAGAAGGGTGGCAAACATGGAGACCCTCGTGGCTTGGAGATGAGGACCAAAGGATCGCCGTCTCGCGGGATCGGCATCCCGGCACGGATCTCGGTGGCCCGGACGATCCCGGTCGGGATGTCGCCGAACGGCGAGTCCCAACCTCAGTTGGCGGAATGGAAACGGTTTATGATACCAGAAGCGCCCCCGAAGATCGTCCGGCTTCCCCGAGGCCCGTTCCGCTCGACCACCAACGGGCGGCATCGAAACGAATTCAGCGGTCGCCGGAACCGGTTGCCGGGCACGAAGACAAGGGCGCGCAAGATCCCTGCTCCCAAGAGAACCACGTCGCTCAAAAATAAAAAGGCGGTCCGGGAAAAAAGACCGCGCAAGCTGGCCAAGCCTTTACCAAAAGGGTACAATCTAAGCGTCTGACCATTCTCGTGCTTCAAAATCAAGAAGGTGGGCGTCCCAGGATCTCAAGCTTGTCGATCTTCCAACCCCTCCGGTAGGTTTCTCACTTGTCGATCCCACGCCATTCGAAAGGCTGGTAATGTCACGCACTATATTGATTGTCTCGGGTATTTATGAAGGCAAGACTTTCGACCTCAAAGAAGGCATGGAGATCCGCATCGGTCGCGACCCGTTCAACGACATGATCCTGGCCTACGACCCCTGTGTCTCCGGCTGTCACGCATTACTGAAATTCGAAAAAGGCAAAGCATACATCAACGATCTGAAATCGTCCAACGGTTCCTTCGTGGGCCGCGTTCGCATCGAGCCCGGAATCTACAAGGAAATCAGGGACTTTTTCGTCGTGGGCTCCACCATTCTGCGCCTCGTGGACAACCCGGTTCGCAACATGGCCGAACCCCTGCCGGTCACTTCCGACCTCGCCCGATCCTGGATGCCCCAGCCGCTGTTCTCCACCGCTCTTCAGGTCGCGGGCGACGACCCCTTCATCAAATCGGTCCACCTCTTTCTGGCCCTGCTCGAGAATTTCAAGGACGAACTCAGCCCCTTTTGGGAAGACATCGGTTTCGAGCTGGATCTCGACCGCATCGCCGACCGCATCGAGTCCCACCAGGTGTTTTCCGGCGAGTATCAGTGGATCAACAATTTCCTCGTCTTTCACGCCAAGCTGGTCAAGGGCCGCGCTCAACAGGTGACCCCCAAGGTCAGGCAATTCATGGCCGACGTCCAGCCCCACCGCACACCGGACCCGGTTCGCATGCTCAAGGCCATGCTCTCCGACGACTTCAGCCTGATCTACCCGCTGCTGGACTGGGAACGCACCCAGGAAACCTGGATGCGCGGGTTCTCGGTGTTCTCCCAAAAAATGAGCGGCGGCCACATCAAACGCGCCCGCAAGAAGACCAGCCTGGTGGGCTTCGCCTCACATCTCCAATTGCCGCTCGAATTCTGGGTCACCCTGGAAACGGCCTGTAAACAACACACGGTCGTCGCCCTCACGGGTAGCCGGGGCTGCGGCAAATCGAGCGTGCTGCGCTTCTGTTTCGGCGAAAAGAGTTCGTCACCGGCCCTGCCCGAGGCCTTCAAGGTCGACGACAAGTTGCTGTTCGACCCCCAGCTCTTCCAGGCCATGGAAAACAAGGAAACGTTCGACTCCTACGTCGAGCGCGTGGGCGGCGCCATTCGCAGCGGCGGCGTGGTGGGCATCGACCATGTGGACGCCCTGCTCATGCAGTTTCAGGAAAGCGAAGACCGCCAGCACGAACTGTTCAAGGCCCTGCGCGAACCCGAGGGCACCCTGATCTTCGCCCTGAAAAAGGAAAACCTGGACATGGTGACCTCGGCGGTCGACAACCTCAAGGTCATCGAGATGGACCGCTACATGGAAGAGGTCCTTCCACGCATCTACGAGAACCTGATCAACCAGTTCGAGAAGCGCACCCAAAAAACCCTCAGCAAGGAAGCACGGCAATTCATCGTCGATCGCGTCGCTTCCGAAAGCCCCTACGACCTGGGCAGATTGCGCTCGTTCCTGGTCCTCTGCCAGGTCCAAATCGAAGAGCAGAACGCCTTCCCCATCAATACCGGGGGCGAGAGTTCGCGCCTGGGCGAGGCGTTCGTGCGCGAGATCCACGAATCGTGGGCGGGCGCCCTGGTGGCATCCGGCGACACGGTCGGCGTCGAGGAAGAGGTCCTGCGGCAGGTGGAGAACCTGGTCCACAACTTCGCCAAGCACATCCTGAAGGTGCACATCAGTTACGGCGATCAGACCCGCCACTTCTACGATTCGGGCCGGATGAGTCGCGAAGAAAAGCTCGGCGAACTCAAGTTCCACCTGGTCAACCTGCTGTCCACCTACGAATCGAGCTTCCGCAAGTGGTTCGAGCAGTTCTGGGCGCGCGTCGATCCCGAGGTCCTACGCAAGGAATTGAATTCGACCAACCCCAAAAAGCTGTGGAGCGAATTCGAGAACCACGCCCGTCACATCGATGTGGACTACGCCGAGGATCACTTCCACGAATTCTTCGGCCATCGTTTCCTGGAAACCTGGCGCTCGCAGAAGGTCGGTGTCCAGGAACCCACCTGAACGCTCCCTCACCAAACACGAATAATCTGTCCTGAATCACAAGTTGACGACCCTGACTTGCCTTGACGGCCCGTGATGGTGCTATGCTTCAGGTCCCAGTGGCCGCGGCCATCCGAAGCGATGGCGTTGGTTTTCGGCGGCTCGTATTTTTCCAACCTGGCCGCCATATCTTCATTTTTTTCAGAACCTTGCACTTTGTGTCCGTGTAAACGCAGATCGGACCCGGGTATAATGCCTTTTACAAGTTGGTGAATTCATCCCTGATTTTTGCTAGATTGCTTTTCACAAGGCAAAAACCGCCACAGACATGTGACACACTTGAGATATTTGGGTTATGGGAATTGCTCGATAGCTTTTCGAAGATCGATTCATGTATGTGATCCGACCAGGACACTGTCTCCCTAGGTTTTATTTTTCAAGAGGTTGCGCAACAAGATATGGATCATCCTGAGAGAATCGGTAAGTACACCATTTCCTCATTCCTGGAAGACGGGCCCATGGGGTCTTCCTACCTGGCCTCGGATTCCGTGAACGGCAGAACCGTGGTGTTACAAACCATCGAACTGAATTTCAACAACGAAGACCTCAAAGAACAGTTTTTGACGCGACTCAAGGAAGAAGCGCGGGTCTGCACCAAGCTCAAAGACGAACGCATCGCCCCCGTTTACGACATGGGCCAGGCCGACGGCATGCCCTATATCGCCGTCACCGCGCGTTCCGGCCGCACCCTCAGCCAGTTATTGGAAGAAAACGGACTGGATCTCAACGGCAAGGTCAAGGTCCTGGCGGAGATCGGTCAGGCCCTCGATGTGGCCCACCAGCAGAACATGGTGCACGGTGCCTTGAATCCATCGCAGATTCTGGTGACCTCCCAACGCGACATCCTGATGCTGGATTTCGCCCTGAACCGCTTGGGCGAAGAGGAAATGGCCAAGTTGGGCAGCAATATCGCGCCCCCCGCCTACGCCAGCCCCGAAAAGGTGAAGGGTCAATCGGTAGACGCACGATCCGACCTGTTTTCGCTGGGCATCCTGAGTCACGAGGTACTGACCGGCAAATCGCCGTTCCTGGCCACGACCGCGGTCACCATGATCTACCAAATCGCCGAGAGCGATCCGGTGCTTCACGATGTACCCGGCCTGTCACCCGACAAGCAGGCGCGCCTGAAGGACTTTTTCACTCGGGCACTGAGCAAGGAACCCGGACAGCGTTTTCAGAGCGGCAACGAGTTTTGTGCCGATCTGTACGATTCCTTCGACGCCTGGGATGCCGACGCCCTGGGAGGCGCGCTCTCCCAAAACGGTCCGGATACTTCGCCGCCCATTCCGCTCGACGTGACGGGTACGGTCAAGATTCAATTCACCGACGACATGAAGGAGATGCTGTTCGGTGCGGAGACCGCACCGCCAGGTCTGCTGAGCACGCCACCGGCACCGAAACCCGAACCACCGAGGCCGCCCGAACCCGACAAATCGAAAGACTACCTGGAAGATTCGCTCGAGGATACCTTCGATGAAGCCGAAATCGGCGCCACCATTTCGATGACCTCTCTTCCCGACGTGGACGAGTCGAGCGATGCGACGTCGCACCCCGAGCAGGTCACGGCCACCGTGGCCATGCCTGCCATGGTTCCGCCGCCGGAGCTGGAAGAAGAATCGTCGGACGACCACGATGCCGGCACCACGGCCCCGATGCCGGTCGTGCAATCCGAAGAACCGGAACCGCCGCCCAGGGTGCCGTCACCCATGGCCGAAACGCCCCGGGATCCCTCGGACACGGTGCCGCCCGGAATGGGCCGCACCAAGCTGAGCACGGCACCGCCCGACGACGATTACGACTACCTGGAAGACACCGAACCGGGCGAGAACAAAAAGGTGGGCTCCACCGTCAAGATGCCGGTTATGGACGATGCGGCGCTTTCCGCTTTTTCGGATCGCTACGAGGAACCGAGCCCGGCCGACCGATTCGACGAAGACCTGGCGTCCGCCCAGGTTCAGGGCACCATGCAGATTCCTCTGGGTGAATTGGGCTTGGAGCCGGAGGAGCAGACACCTCCGCCGATCGAAACCCGACCTCGGCCCTTGCCGCTGCCCACGCCCGAGCCGACACCTCCGATTCAGCAAACGCCGCCTCCCCTGACGACCCCGGTCGCACCGCCGGCCGAACCGGCACCGCCCCAACCGGCGACATCCGCCGGCTCCTCCAAGCTGCCGTTGCTGATCGGTGGCGGCGTGCTGGCCCTGGTACTCGTCGTGGCATTGATTTTCCTGATTCCGGGCGGCGACAAGCCCGATGAAGATCCCGTTCCCGAAACACCGGTATCCACCACGCGAAAGATTGAGATCGGGCGTGAGTACCAGGGTGCTTCGGTGTTTCTGGGTGAGCGGTTCCTCGGCCAGGCCCCGCTTTCGTTCGATTTCGAGAAACAGGAAGGGAGCAGCGATGCCGTGACGCTCGTCTGTTCCGGATTTCTTGCCCATAGCGTCGACCTGAATCCCGAGGATCAGGGCGATCTCCAAATGGACATGGCCATGGTTCCCGGGCCCATCGACCGGTTCTGGGAAGAACAGGACCCCTACTTCGAACACGCCGAAGCGCCGCTGGTGATTTCGGTTCTGCCCGAAGGCGCCATGGTCCTGATCAACGACGAACCCGTGGGCACCGAACCGGCCTTCCTGTTTCCCCACGATTGGGAAGAGCAGGACATCAACATCACCGTATACTGCCCGGGCTACGAGGCCGAAACCTTGTTGTTGCCCGCCTATACCTGGGATTCCGGATACATGAATCTGGATCTGTTGCCCGGCGATACCGACGGGCACCTGCTCTTTCAGGAACCGGATTGGGACGGTAACACCAAGCTGCTGACCTCCATTTCGCCTCAGCGCGAAGACGAGGACGGCTTTTGGCAGAAAACCCGTCGCAGCAACTCGACGCGCGCGTATCGGGCTTATTTGAAGAAATTTCCCAAAGGAAAATTCGTCAGCGATGCCACCCGGCGCATCGAGCGCCTCGAGCTCGAGAACGAGCTGGACAAGATCATCAACGTCGGCAACCTCGATCAACTCCAAGCCTTTCTCAATCGACATCCCGATCTGGGCAGGTCGAACAAGGCCCAATCCGCGATCAAGAACCTCCAGTTCGTGGCGAAAATCGAAAACGCCTTCAATGCCGACGACATCGACCTGCTCAACGACCTGATCGATCAAAACGGCGATATCAGTCGACGCTACGCTCGTTGGGCCCAGGGCCGCCAAGCGGAACTTCAATCGCGCCACATTTCGCGCGCGGGTTTCGACGCGCTGCTGGCCTCCCGCGATTTCGATCGCGTCCAGGGTTACCTGAACAAATATAACAATCGGAGCACCCAGCGTACCCGCAGGGCACGATCCCTCCATATCAGCCTGATGGACGAGCGCGAACGGAAGCTGACGACCGCCGTGCGCCACGAATCGCCCAACAGGGTTCGCCTGCGGCGCCGTCGTTCCCTGTCGCTGGAGTTCACGTTTGCCGGCGGGATCCCCTTCGACGTGGCCGACGCGACCTGTCGCTACACCGTGGCCGGCAAGACCGACGAGATCAAGCTCGCCATCCAGGGTCAGAAGATGGTGGCCAACATTCCCCATCCCGAGCTCAGCTCCGGAAAAATGACCTACTTCCTGGTGATCAACGACAAGCACGGCAATACCTACAGCCTGGTGAACCGGGTTTTCACGACCGATCTGCGCTGATTCGACGAAACGTCCCAAGCCCCGATCTCCGGAGGGAGCCATAGGTCCTCACCGTGATCGGGGTTGGAACCCTTTCGATCCCAACGCAAAGTCCCCGGGTTCGACCCATCACGGCAAGGCGAGCGCTCTCTTGGAACGAATCCGCTCGGAGTTCCCGAACGCCGAGAGATTCGCCGTGCCCGGTAGGTACATCCGCTGGATGTACCCTTCGAAGTGATCCACCAAAGGAGTTTCCGCATGCTGCGAGAGTCGGCGCGGTTGTAGGTTGGCCGGCCCGGCCGACACTTCGAAGCAGCCCAGGCTTCGCAAGATCAAGTGGTAAAAGAGCGAAGCTAATAAGTCGAGCCTCTAGCTCTCTATGATCGATTTCAATTTATGCTCAGTCGCTTCGATAGGTTGAGCAAGCTGCCACACAGGCCGTCTTCAACCTGCAGACTTTACGTACCTTACGCACATGCGGGCTCTCCGAATCAGCTCGCCTCGGGTTGTTTCTTTCCCCGAATCGACCAGGTTTGCCCGCTGGTCCGGGGCTCTTATGCAACAAAATGCATAGAATTCGAAGATAAAGACAAAAACCTAAAAAGGCGGATGTACGGGGAGTTCGTCGAAAAATGTCGGCCCGGCCCCCTGGGCGGGAACGGCCGGTATGGCCCGGCACCTACTGCGACGACGCCCCTCTCCTGAATGCGGGAACTCCCAAGCGATTCGCTTCGATTCGATCTTGAAACCCAGGCCTCCGGAATGGGCGCTAGCTGGGAGCCTGAATTTCGAGCTGCTTCATCTTTTTGTGCAGGTTGCTGCGTTCCAACTTGAGCGCTTCGGCCGTCTTGGTGATGTTCCAGCCGTTCTGGTGCAGGCTGTACTCGATGTACTTGCGCTCGAAATCGTCGCGCGCCTCGCGCAGCGAGTCGTACTTGCCGAACCAGATCTCGTCGTTGCTCTTACCGATCAACTGGCGCGGCAAATCCACCGCATCCAGCGTTTCCTTGCGGCTCATGATGACCAGGCGCTCGGCGATATTGCGCAGTTCGCGCACGTTACCGGGCCAGCGATAGGCACACAGCGCCCGTTCGGCCGCGGAGGTGAAACCGATCGGCCGTCGGCCGTAGGCCCGCGCGAAGCCCTCGATGAAGTAGTGGGCCAGAGCCAGAATGTCCTCGGGCCGCTCGCGCAGGGGCGGCACCCGCAACGGAATCACACTCAATCGATAATAGAGGTCTTCACGGAATCGTCCGGCCTCGATTTCTTCCTCGAGATCCTTGTTTGTGGCCGAAATGACCCGCACATCGACCTGCACGATATTGGTACCGCCGACGCGCTGGAAGCGCTGTTCCTGAAGCGCGCGCAGGACCTTGGCCTGGGTGTTGAGCGACATGTCGGCGATCTCGTCGAGAAAGAGGGTCCCGCCGTCGGCCTGCTCGAACTTGCCGGGCTTGTTTTCGTTGGCGTTGGTGAAACTGCCTTTCATGTGGCCGAACAGCTCGGATTCGATGAGTTCCTCGGGGATGGCGGCGCAGTTCATTTCGATGAAAGGCTCACGCGCGCGATGGGAGGAGGCGTGAATCATCCGAGCGGCCAGTTCCTTGCCGCTACCGGACTCGCCGAGAATCAGGACGCGGCCGTCGCTGGGCGCGGCCAGGGCGATGTCCTCCTTGAGAGTCCGCATCGCCGGGCTTTCGCCGACCATCTCCACGGTCGGCAATTGGGCCTCGAGCACCGCCTGGCGCCGCTCCAGTTTGAAATGCTTGATGGCGTTGGCCAAGGTCACCATGACGCGGTCGAGGTTGAGCGGCTTTTCGAGGAAGTCGAAGGCGCCGAGCTTGGTGGCCTTGACCGCGAAATCGAGGCTGGCATGGCCGGAAATGACGATGACGGGCATGTGGTAGCCCAGCTCGCGCAATTTGGCGAGCGTCTCGACCCCGTCCATGCCAGGCAGCCAGACGTCGAGCAGGATGGCATCGATGCGGGATTCGGATCGTCGCAATTGGGAAACCAGGGATTCGCCGGAATCGGCGGTTTCGACCTGATAGTTCTCGTCTTCGAGAATCTCGGCCAGGGTTTTGCGAATCGAGGGTTCGTCGTCGCAAATCATGACACGGGGCATGGGGTCTCCTTGGGCTTTGAACGGGCGCGACGCATTCCCTTCCCGCGGGAGATCCGGAACCTCCCGCAGCGGCAGACTTCGCTCGAATGCCTGCAAAGGATGTCAATACAGCGTCATCGGCGCCAACGCGGGGAACATTGTAACAAACCCGGCCCGATCGACCCATTTTTCCCATTCCGTCCGGGAAAAGCGTTGCCGGATGCGCCCAAACACCTGGAAAGCCACAAAAAAGCGCGGACACCCAGCTCCCGATGCCGCATTGGGCAAGCCACTCGTATGCACCGCAGCCATCGCGATGATCGGGAGCATCGAATCCCGAAACGAATAAATACCAGACAACCCGTTAAAATACAACGAGTTATCTGAGGAAACAAAAAGCGAGAGGCTCCGATGCACGCTCCCGATCCCGCTCGGCTTCGAGTTTCGATTTGGCGAGATCCACCTCGATATCGGCAAAGCCGATACACGCCCGAACCCATCGAACTCGCCAAAAGAGCTCGAATTCGGAGCTCGCCGCACTCTTTTTAAAAAAAGTTTCGCGCAAAAAATTTCCACTTCGCCGTTTATCGCCGATAATGATTACATTACCAGTCAAAACCTGAATGGGCAGAGATAAACACGTCTTATTCACTTCCACAACCTGTTCACTTCGTGAAGACAGAACTGCGGCCAAGCTCCAACCATCCAGATTCCACGGGAGGCGCGTTTCCCAACAACTCCATCGACATCCCCGTGTGAATGAAGCAAAGGGCCGACCAGCACATCAGCCGTTGAAGGTCACCTTACTCGACTCGGATCGCATACATTCCATCATTCGCGATCCCGCTGTGATCATGTAAAGCATCAAATGGCAACACCAACACAAAGATGGGCACCGTCGCTCATCGAAACGCGACTGATGTGCCCAAAGCAAATTTGGGGATTTTGGTATCCGGCCCTCTAGAGTCATGCAGCTTCCGCATTTCCACTCCACGCCACGGAATTCGAAAAGCCTCCTTGCGAGGTCGATCGCGTTTGGGTGGGCCCCTCTTCGCCGAACCCGGAAAACATGGCTTCTCCTGCTGTTTGGGCTCTCGTTGACGGCGATTTCGATTCGGGCCGGAACCAAACCGGACGTGCTGGTCCTGCGACCCGACATCCAACCCTATCGCGATGCCTATCGCGGCATGTTCGAGGAAATCGGCGACCAATTCAACGTGGCCGAATTTTTAATCTCACGGGACACCAAGGTCGACGAGGTCGGATGGGTCGTGGAGAGCCTCGATCCGCGCTTGGTGGTCCTCATGGGAAACTACGCGATTCGGCATTACCGGGGCTACCTCGATCGATCCAAGCCCTACGCGAAACGCCGCCCGATCGTCGGTCTGATGGCCATTCTCGTCGAGCGCCAGTTGAAAAACCTGCCCAACGCGGCGGGAATCCAGTATGAAGTTCAGGGCGTGACCATCTTTACCCATCTGAGGTCCCTGGTCCGCGCGCCCATCAAGCGGGTCGGGGTCCTGGTTCGGGAGAACCAGAACTTTTTCATTCAAGCCCAGATCCCGGCCTGCGCGCGCGAAGAAATCGAACTGGTCCCCTACCTCCTGCCCTCGACCGCTCCCCGCATGGACAAGCACATCAAATACGGCTTGAGACACCTGATTCGCATCGAAAAGGTCGATGCACTCTGGATGCTCAACGACAGCGTGATCGTGTCGCCGGAGATGCTGCAGGACGTCTGGATTCCCGTGTTGAATCGTTATAGGAAACCCGTGGTGGTCGGCGTCGAGCGCCTGATCAAGCCGCCGATCGAATTGGGACAGTTCGCGGTGGTTCCGGATCACTACGAACTGGGCGTCCAGGCGGCGCAATTGGTATGGGACATCAGCGAGCGCGACTGGCAGGCCACCGAACTGGGATTTCAACCACCGCTCAGCGTCAAAAAACTCCTGAACAGAAAAAAAATGGAATCATCCATTGGAATGAACGAGGATGTGATCATGGAGATTGATCTTGTCATCGAGTGAAAAAGATCCTAAAAAACTCTGTTACCGTTTGGAAATTCGAAAACCTTCGGGACGACCGAAAAGAACGCCATATTCTCAACCTTCCGGCGCCGTGGTCGATCTGTTCACTAATGGGGTCAGACCCGCAACAAATTTCAAAAATCCACTCGGATAGCTTAAAATTAACGCACCCTCAGGTCGCTAGGATTGATTGGTTGACATGCCGCGCTTTTTTAGGATTGGAACGTTGAGGCTCTTCTTTTTCTGCCTCTTGCATCTGGTGGCAACCGGCGCGAGCTATGCCCAGGGCCCGAAGGTCTACGCGTTTCTTCCGTCCAATATCCGGCCCCACGCCATGCAGGGCCTCATCAGTCGCGAGGCGCCCGGCATCGATATCACCTTTTTTGGCCGGTATCGCGAGTTCGAGGTCCAACTCAAGCAAAGTCGACCGGACGCGATCGTCACCTTTCGCATGGTAGGTGAAAACCTAGCCAAAGAATCGAAAAACCCGCTCGCGCCACTGTTGATCGGCAAGCGTGAGGGCGAAACCAGCGAAAAATTCATTCTCCTGGCAGTGGGTAAGAAAATCGATCTCGGCCAGATCGAGAACATCGGCATCGGTGTCGTTTCGCTCATGGGCAGGCGCCAGATGGCCCATTTCCTGGCCACGGAATTCAAGGTCGGAAAAATCCGCATCAAGACCGTGACCAAGCTCGAAGACCTGCTCTCCCTCCTGCAGTTCCAGGATGTCGACGCCATTCTGGTGCCCGAATCCCAACTCAGCTACTACAACGAGCGGTCCAAATTGAACCTCGTCGCCACCGAACTGGACGGCATCACCCTCGCCCTACCCGTCGTATTCAAGATCACCGAAGATCCCAATAAAATTCAACAACTGGAGAAAGCGTTCCAGGGCCTGGAACCCAAGATCAAAGGCCTGCTGGGAGTGGATCAATGGATTCAACCATGACCCCCGCTCCCCGCTCCGTACGTGCATCGGTCTTTCGCCTCCTCGGTCGGAACCCGCTGCGCCGGGCCGCGCTGTTCCTGATCTTGGGCGTGGTGGCCGGGCTGCCGTCGATGGCCCTGCCCAAAAGCACGCTGTTGGTGTTGGGACCCGATGCCAAGGGTTACAAGCAAGTGATGCAGGGTATGTCCGAGGAACTCGAAGACGAGTTCGACCTGATCCACCGCAAGGTCGATCGCGACACGCCCTACAAGAATTTCGAGGCCCACCTGCTCGAAGTGCAGCCCGACCTGCTGGTGCTCATGGACAACGTCACCATCAGCTACTACCGGTTTTTCCAGGAACGCTACCGCGGGCGCATCGACTTCCCGCCCACCATCGTGACCATGGCGCTGTTCGTGGACCAGTCCATCAAAGGCATGGAAAAGGTGATCGGCCTGCGCTACGAGGTGCCGCCGGTCATCTCGCTGACCCATCTGCGCAGCATCATTGCCGACCCCGTCAACCGCGTGGGCGTGGTCTACCGCGCCGAACACCGCAACTATTTCGAGGGCCAGAAGGCCTATTGCGACCAGGAGAAGATCACGCTGGTGGGCTACGAGATCGGGTCGGATGGTGCCGACGGGACCGGTACGGTCGACGAGAAAAACCTGTCCAAAGAAATCAGAAACGGCTTAAAATACCTGATAACGAATGAAAACGTAGATGTCCTACTCGTCCTGAATGACAATAAACTCTTGCGGGAAAAGGATGTACGCACCGTATGGCTCCCGAAGCTGCGCCGGTTCCGAAAACCGGTCGTGGTAGGGGTAGAGTCGCTGATGTCCATTGCGGGGTTCGGAAATTTCGGCGTGTTGCCGGACCACTACGGACTCGGGATCTCGGTGGCCAACCTGGCGATCGATATCAAGGAAAGCCAATGGGAAATGGAAAGCGGGCATGTCTACAATCCAAATTCGGTCAAAAAACATCTCGAAAAGAAGTTTGCTAGAAAGTATCTGACCGTTCCACCCGATAAATACAATGAGATCGATATCCTCAAATGATGGATCCGTCCGGACTTCACCGCTTTCATCGAGCTCGAAACCCCATCTTCCTCTCCAACCTGGACCCCGCCGGCTATGACGCAACACCACAATCCCACTCAGCTACGCGGCAAAAGCCTCAAACAAAAGCTGATCGTCCGCAATATGGCGACTCTCTTGATCGTGTTCGTGACGATTCTGTTCTTCTATGCGTGGCAAAATTTCCGGTCGTACGAGCGCCAGGTGGAGAACACCAGCACCCGCTTCAAGCGCAGCCTGGAGCGAACCGGTCGCCTTCTGATTTCCGACAAGCAGAAAACGCTGCGTACCTACGCCGAGGACAATTCCTTCAATACCTTGCGCGACATTCTCTTCGAGAACGTGCACGGCGATCCCAGCTCGCCGATGGATCCCGAAAGCAAGCTGCTCGTCATGGCCGGGTACGTGCGCCAGGATTTCAAGCCGGTGGTGTGGGTCACGCCCGACAACCCCGAGGGCCTGGTGGACGACAACGTCGTCATGCGCGACCCCACGACCCAATGGGCCATGTCGCTGACGGGTACGGGATCGCGTGAGGTCACGCTGGACGGCGAAACCATCGTTCAGGTGGCGACGCCCATCTACGCCTCGGCCGACGCGATCAGCATCGATTTGGACGACCTGGGCACCCTCGACGAAGGGGGTTCCGAGGACGTGCTCGTCGGCGCCCTGATCTACGGGTTTTCTACCAATCCCATGAAACGCGACCTGGCCCAGGCCAAGAGCCAATACCAACAGGACCTCAAGTTCAACCTCACCGTCCTGGTCCTGGTATCGCTGATGGCGCTGGTCGTCGGATTCCTGGCGACCCGCCGGCAGGCGGCCACCATCACCCAGCCGCTCGCGGCCGTGACCGCCGCGGCCGATACCATTGCCGCGGGGAACTACAACGTCGAAGTCGAGCTGAGTACGGGCGACGAAATCGAAGTGTTGGCCCATTCGTTCAACAAGATGGCCCAGGACCTGGAAAAGTCCTATGCCGAGCTGGCCGATCTGAACAAGAACTTGGAAGCGAAAGTGGAACAGCGCACCAAGGAACTGGCCGAGAGTGAAAGCAAGTTCCGCACGTTGTTCGAGGAATCCGCGGATGCCATTCTGCTAGGCGACGAGAACGAGTTGTTCGACTGCAACCCGGCCATGTTGCGCCTGATGGGTTGTCAGACCAAGGACGAACTGCTCACCATGGGTCCGGACGACATTTCGCCCGAACGCCAACCCGACGGCGAGCGTTCCAATGAGAAGCTGCGCGACATCTACAGGCACGTGCTGAACGAGGGATCGCAACTGTTCGAATGGGTCAGTCGACGCGTGGACAACAGCGAATTCTATACCGAGATCGTCGTGACCGGATTCATGCTCAACGGCCGGCCGGTCCTGCACAAGGTCTTCCGCGACATCACCGAACGCAAGGAAACCGAAGACGCTCTGCGCAAGGCGCAACAGCGGCTCCTGGAAACGGCCCACAGCAGCGGCATGGCCGAAATCGCCACCGGTGTGTTGCACAACATCGGCAACATCCTCAACAGTGTCAACATCTCCACGGAGGAGATCGCGCTCACCCTGAAGAACTCGAAAATCAAGGGGTTCCTGAAGGCCAACGAGATGATGCGCGGCCACGCCGACGACCTCACCGAGTATCTGGTCCATCACGACAAGGGCAAACTGATTCCCGGTTATTATCTCAGCCTCGGCGAGGCGATCGCCGACGAGCAACACACGCTTCAGGAGGAGATCAACGCGCTGACCAACAAGGTCAACATGATGCGCGACGTCATCAGCACCCAACAGAACTACGCCAAGGCCAGCCTCTACACCGAGGACGTGCGGGTCATCGACCTCATCGAAGATTCGCTCAAGCTACAATTGGCCTCGCTGCAAAAACAGGGCGTCAAGATCCAGCGCAGTTTCGATTCGGACCCCAAGGGCAGCGTCGCCAAGGTCAAGCTGGTGCACGTGCTCACGAACCTCATCAAGAACGCCAAGGAAGCCATGCAGGGCAACGACGCCCAGAACAAGGTCCAGCACCTCAGCATCAAGATGGAGAAGATCGAAGACAACATGGTGCAGGTCTTCGTCCAAGACAACGGCGTCGGCATCGCCCACGAAAACCTGGAGAAGATTTTCAACCACGGCTTCACCACCAAAGCCAACGGTCACGGTTTCGGGCTTCACACCTGCGCCAATTTCATGACCGAAATGGGCGGCGACCTGTCGGTGCAGAGCGATGGACCGGGCAAGGGCGCGACCTTCGTGGTCACCTTCCCGCTGGATGAACGCGGTCCGGAGCTACCGTCGCAAACGCAGGCGGCCAGTGCCTGAGGACGCTCCTCCTCGGACGCAAAAGCCATCGGGTATCCGCCTCACCGAAACGCTTCGGGGCTTTGGCCGCTGCCCGACCCTTGCGGCCCTTTCGATTCGGCCCGATTCAAACATCCGCGATCGCGAAGCCTGCGATGGTGCGTCGACGGAGGTCAGCGGATGCGGTCGTAACCCAGGAAACCCTTGACCTTCTTGAGGTTCTGAATGACTTTCTTGAAATGGTCCAACGTCTTGACCTGAAGCACGATATCGAAAATGCCCATGCTTTTTTCCTGATCGGTGGTGGCGTTGAGGTTGGGCATGTTGGTCTGGGTGTTGGAAATCGCGGCCGTCACGTCGGCGATCATGCCGGGGCGGTCCTCGGTGTACACCCGGATGGCCACCTGGAACACGTTGTTGTCCGAAGGTGAATCCCAGGCCACCTCGACCTTGCGTTCGGTCGAAATGTTCTGGCTCTGAAGGGTTTTGCAGTCCTTCTTGTGGACCATGACCCCTTTGCCCTTGGTGATGTGGCCGATGATCGGGTCGCCCAGGATCGGGTTGCAGCATTTGGCCAGGTTGACCAGGACATCGCTGGTGCCGCGCACCAAAACCATCGTTTTCGATTTGCGCGAAATGCGTTGGAACGCCCGTTGAAGCCGATTGTGGCGGACTTCCTCGGCCGTGGGATTGGATTCGGTGCCCTCGGGCAGAAAAGGCCGGACCGCCTTGTTGGGCGTCAGGTTGCCGAACCCGACCGCGGCATAGAAATCCTCGATCTTCTTGTAACCCATATCCTTGATGGCGGCCGAGATCACGTTGTTGGTCACCTTTTTCAGGCTGACCTTGTGACGCTTCAGCTCGCGCTCGAACAGCGAGCGCCCCATGTCGGTCGCACGCTCGCGTTCCTTGGCGCGCAGCCAGGCCCGGATCTTCGACTTGGCCGATGGCGACACCACGTATTGCAACCACTCTTCGTTGGGCGTCTGGCTGTTGCTCGTGATGATCTCGACGATCGAACCGGACTGGAGCTGGCTTCGCAACGGCACCATCTTGCCGTCCACCTTGGCGGCGACGGCCTGGTGGCCCACTTCGGTGTGGATGTGATAGGCGAAATCGAGCGGCGTGGCGCCTTTCGGCAGGGTCTTGATTTCGCTGTTGGGCGTGAACACCAGGATCTCGTCCGTCTGGAGCTGGCCCTTGATGGTTTCCAGGAACTCGTCGGTATCCTGGACTTCCTTCTGCTCGTCGGCGACCCGTTTCAACCAGGAAACGAAGTGGTTCTTGCCCAGGGACAGCAGTTTCCCGTTCTTGTAGGTCCAGTGCGCGGCCACGCCTTCCTCGGCGATGCGGTGCATCGTGAAGGTGCGGACCTGGACCTCGAAGGGCTGGCCCTGGTCGGCGATCAGGGTGGTGTGGATCGACTGATAGAGATTGCTCTTCGGCGTGGCGATGAAATCCTTGATACGCCCGGGGATGTGCCGCCACTTGGAGTGCAGCAGGCCGAACATCTTGTAGCAGTCGCCGACCGAGTGGGTCAGGATGCGAAACGCGTAGTAATCGTAAAGGCCGTCGAGGGTGCACTTTTTGCGCTGCATCTTGCGGTAGATCGAATGGTGACTCTTGATGCGACTCGAGACGTGGCCCTTGACATCGTATTCCTCCATCAGGGATTCGATGTCGCGCGAGGTGTTTTCCAAAAAATTCCGATTGGTCTTTTCGCGGACGGCGAGCTGGCTCTCGAGATCGGCGAAGGCTTCGGGCTCCAGGTAGCGAAAGGAAAGGCGTTCCAACTCCAACTTGAAATTGCTCATGCCGATCCGGTGCGCCAGCGGGGTGAAGATCTCCAGTGTTTCCTGACTGATGCGGCGCCGTTTCTCCTCGCCCAGATGGTAGAGCGTCTGCATGTTGTGGCAGCGATCGGCGAGTTTGACGATCAATACGCGGATGTCCTCGGACATGGCCAGGATCATCTTGCGGTAGTTTTCCGCCTGGGCCTGGTTCTTGTCCCGGAAACGGACCTTACCGATTTTGGTGACCCCATCGACGATCCGCGCCAGACCGGGTCCGAACTCGGACTCCAGTTGGGATATTTCCACCTCGCAGTCCTCGACTACGTCGTGCAGGAACCCGGCGGCCACGGTTTCCAGGTCGAGCTTGCGTTCCGCCAGGAGAAAGGCCACCGCGGTGGGGTGGATGATGTAGGGATCGCCGGATTTCCGGGTCTGGCCGCGATGGGCCTTCTCGGCGAAACTGTAGGCGCGCATGAGGTAGTCGGTGTCGGCGTCGGGGTGATTGCCCAAGAAGACCCGTTCCACATCCTCGTAGGAGTGGTTTTTCGTTTTGGCAAACCCAGCCCATTCCTTGATGGCCGACAGCTGATCTCGAAGCGCCATATAAGGACACCGCCGCGCGAATAAAAAAGGAGCACCCGCGGAAAAGTTTCCTCGAGTGCTCCTCTAGTTTATGCTCCCAGTCGGCTGGGGTTCAAGTCACAAATCTATTTATTGATGGGCTTGTACCGATCGTGCCACAGCAACAAAACGGGACTTGCGACGAAAATCGACGAGTAGGTACCGACCACGATACCGATCAACAACGGCAACGCGAAGTCCCGCAGGGTCGCGTTGTTGGAGCCCCAATAAATGACCGCCACAACGAAAAAGGTGGTCAACGAGGTCACGATGGTACGGCTCAGGGTTTGGTTGATCGACTTGTTCATGTGGCTTTCCACGTCGTCGGTCTTGGCGGTGTTGAGGTTTTCGCGAATGCGGTCGAACACGACGATGGTGTCGTTGAGCGAGTAACCGACGATTGTGAGAAACGCGGCCACAACCGGGTTGGACAGCTCGGAACCCAGGACCAGGCCGGCCACGGCGAAGGCGCCCAGGGCGATGATGACGTCGTGAACCAGCGCGACGACCGAGGCCACCGCGTATCCGAGACGGAAGCGAACCGCGATGTAGATCAGGATCGCGATCAGCGCCAGGATGATGGCTTCGATGGCGTCCAACAACAGCTCGGAGGCGATCGACGGTGAGAAGGTCTCGTTGGAGACGACCTTGTAGTGACCGAGAATGAAGTTGTTGGCGAAGAAGCTGTCCAGAGCGGCCTTGTCTTCACCGGAGGGCAGCGTCAGAGCGGCGCTGAGTTCCCCGAAGGCGGGCGCGAAGTCGCCGTGCTTCTCGCGGAAATCGATGATCTGCGCGGTGACGTCGCCGTAGCTGGCCGGAGCCGCGCGGTTCAGCGGGTTGGCATCGGTCAGCAGGGCGTTCAACAGATCGTTGGTGGTGCGGTTCAGCGCCGGGTACTGAAGAATCAGCGCCTGGCTGAGCTTGCCCTGGCGTTCGGCATCGGTTTCGATCTTGGCCGCCAGCGCTTCCACGTCGCCAACACCGTCGAGCGACTGTTTGATCTTGGCGGCGACGGCATCGTAGGCGGCTTTCTTTTCGTCGTCGGTCCCTACAATATTATAGGGATTGTCGCGCAGGAGACGGTTGGCCAGGACGGGCTCGGCGGTTTTCTGGATCAGGGCGATCCGCTCGGCCTCTTCGTTGTTGAAGGTGCCGAAGCCCTTTTCCAACCCGCGCAGACGCGCCAGGGAGGCTTCCGCTTCCTTACCTTCTTCCACCGTGGGGTTCTTGATCTTGATCTGGAACGAAGAACCCGACTCGGCTTCCATGCGCACGATGGTGGCTTTGCTGTCGACCTGATTGACGCGATCGCGAAGGTCGCCGATCGCGATGTCGGACTCGGCGAAGTTGACCGTCAGCTTGGTACCACCTTCGAAATCGACACTCTTTTCGAGCCCGATGGTGGACAGGATGATCAGCGAGGTGACAAAGACCACAACCGAAACCAACCCGAATTTCTGGCGTTGCTTCATAAATTCAATGTGTTTCATGGCGGATGCACCTCAACTCAATGGATCTCGGCCGCGGGGCTTTGCTTGCCGAGCGGCCAGATGGATAGTTGGCGCATTCCGGCGTTTGCGTGGAGATGAGCCAGGAAGAAGGTTCTGGAGCAGAACACGGCGGTGAAGATACTGGAGACGATGCCGATCATCAGCATGATGGCGAAACCCTTGATCGGGCCCTCACCCAGCAACAACAGACAGAAGGCCGCGATGAAGGTCGTGATGTTCGCGTCCAGAATGGTGACGAACGCGGTCTTGTAGCCGATGTCGACCGCGTTCTTGACCGAGGAACCCAACCTGAGCTCCTCGCGTATCTTCTCGAACACGAGCACGTTGGCGTCGACCGCCATACCGATCGTCAGAATGAAGCCGGCGATACCCGGTAGCGTCAGGACCGCTTCGAGGAAGGCCAGCATGCCCAGGATGATGATCAGGTTCATGATGAGCGCGATCAGGGCGAAGAAGCCGGCGCGGCGGTAGTAGAACAGGATGAAGATCATGACCATGGCGAAACCGATGCCCGCGGCGGTGGTTCCCTGACGGATGGCGTCGCGACCCAGGGTCGGGCCGATCACGCGTTCTTCCAGGATGCGCACTTCGGCGGGCAGGCTACCGGACTTGATCTTGACGACCATGTCTTCCACCTGCTGCGGCGTGAAGCTGCCGCTGATGACGAACTGATCCTGGAGTTTGTCCTGAATCGTCGGGGCCGAAAGAATCTTGTCGTCCAACACGATCGCCAGACGGTTGTTGATATTGCGCTCCGTGATGGTCCCGAAGGTCTGGCCGCCGGCACGGTCCAGGTTGATGCCGACCGCGGGCAGCCCGTTGCGATCGCGGGTCGGGAAGACCCGAGCGATGTTGTGGGCGGTCAAAATGACGGAATCCAGCATCAGGTAGCTGGGCGCCTCGACCGGTGCGTCGGCCATCGGAAAGACTTTGAAACCGGGCTTGAGGAAAGGGCTCAGCTCGGCCTCGGAGGCTGCACCCTGCTTGGGTACGTTGGGCACCACGAGACGCCACTCGAGCTGACCGGGTTCCTTGACGATGTTGTGAACCCGCGACACGTCGTCGGCACCGGCCAATTCGAGCACGATGCGGTTGGTTCCCACGACCCGGTTGATGTTGGGCTCGGTGACTCCCAACTGGTCGACGCGGTTCTGGATCTTGTAGACCGTCTGCTTGACGGCCTCGTCCTTGACCCGCGACATCTCCTGGTCCTTCAGGCGCAAGGTGAAGCGGCCGTCATTGCCGCTGATCTTCCAAATCTCGCCGTAGTAGTCCTTGATCTTGCCCTTGGCGTCGCCGTCGGTCATCACGACCCCGGTCATGGCGATGCTGCGATCCTTGACGTTGGCGACCGAGCTTTCGACCGTCAGGCCTTCGGCTTCCAAACCGGCCTTGATGGTCCCGGCCTGTTCTTCCATGTACTGGTCGACCGCGTCTTCCACGTCGACCTCGAGCTGCATGAAAATACCGCCCTGAAGGTCCAGACCCAGGTGGATGTTTTCCTTCACGTTTTCAAAAGAGATGTTCCCGTCTTCGCTTGGCGGACGAATCAACAAAAACACGCTTAATAAGATCGAGAGACCCATTATGATCCATCGAAACTTCATGGTTGAACTCCTTGTGAATTCCTCGACCGCGGCTCAATTCCCAGGTGGGAGTTGCCAAGCTCTCGGGATCCTCTACTCATTTGGTATCTCCTTCCGCAGGGGAAGGCTGGAATCCGGTGACGGCGGAGCGAGTGATTTTGATTTTGGTTTTGTCATGAACCTTGAGGACGACCACCTGGCGATCGACCGCTTCGATTTCTCCCCAAATACCGCCGCTGGTGACTACTTTGTCGCCCTTCTTCAGATTGTCCACCAGCTTCTGCTGGTCCTTCTGCTGCTTGATCTGAGGACGAATGATGAGAAAGTAGAAAATGGCGATCATACCCACGAAGGGGAGAATGTTGAACCAGAGAGGAGCCGGTTCGCCCTCTCCCGCCTGAAAAAAGAAATACGCCAGGTTTAACCACATGAGGGTTCCTCCGCGACGCTGGGGTTCGGAGAAGAGGTCGGTGCCCGCTCGGGGGCGTTGACCGTCTCGATGTCCTCGGCGCCGTATGTACTTAGAATGCGGGACTTCAGCTCCGCGAACCGTCCCTCTTGAATCGCGGCCCGCATGGATGCCATCAGGTCTTGATAGTAGGCGAGGTTGTGATACGTCATCAGCACCGACGAGAGGATCTCGTTGGCTTTGAACACGTGATTGAGGTAGGCGCGGCTGAAGTTTTTACAGGTGTAGCAGGAACATGCGGGATCGAGCGCCTTTTCGCTGCGCTTGTTTTCCGCCTTCTTGATGGAAACGGCGCCCTCGCTGGTGAAAGCGTAGCCGTTCCGCGCATTGCGCGTGGGCATGACACAATCGAACATGTCGACTCCCACGCTGACGGCATTGACCAAATCGGCCGGGGTACCGACACCCATCAGGTAGCGCGGCTTCTCGTCGGGAAGCAGCGGTGCCGTATGACGCAAAATGGGATACATCAGATCTTTCGACTCGCCGACGCTCAGGCCGCCGATCGCGAAGCCGTGAAAGGGCTTTTCACAGAGTACGCGTGCGCTTTCCTCGCGCAGGTCCGGGAACATGCCGCCCTGCACGATGCCGAACAACGCCTGCTGGCCGCCCTGAAAGTGATCGAGCGACATGTCGGCCCAGCGATGGGTCAGCCGCATCGAGGCCTCGGTCTGCTCGCGGGTCGAGGGATAGGGCGTGCAGTCGTCGAAGGCCATGACCACGTCCGAGCCCAGCAGGCGCTGGACTTCCATCGACCGTTTGGCGTCCAGCCAGTGCTTGGCCCCGTCGATGTGGGATCGGAAGGTGACGCCATCGTCGGTTCGCTTGGTGAGATCGGCCAGGGAAAAAACTTGGAACCCGCCGCTGTCGGTCAGAATCGGACCGTCCCAGCCCATGAACCGATGGAGCCCACCCAGTTCGGCGATCAACTCCGCGGTCGGCCGCAGCATTAAATGATAGGTGTTGCCCAACACCATGCCGACGCCCGCTTCACGAAGCTGAACGGGCGTCATCCCTTTTACGGTTCCTTGTGTACCCACCGCCATGAACACAGGGGTATCCACCCAGCCGTGGGCAGTGTGAAGGCGTCCCAAGCGGGCGCCGCTTTCGTGATCCTTCTTGGAAATGGCAAACTTGAACAAGGAAATGCTTCCGCGATCAATCAAATATCCTCTATTCGACCGGGGCTTCCTGGGCGTTGGAAAACAATTCGTCAGTGTAAAACCGGCTTGAAAAAGAAGGTTGAAACCACCCGTGTTCGGTCCCTGACCCAAACGGTCGAATAACAAAATCGGAACTATAGCACAGCCGAGCTAAAGGTTGAAGGTCGAATGTCGCCGTTTCCCGACAGACCACCGCCGCAATTCGCGTAAAACATAGGTCAAGACCGGCGTTCCGATCGCCTCGATCGGCATGGGTTCCGGCGACGCGGGGCCGTTTCGGCGGCTCGCCGGCCGAGGCCTCGAAAAACCGCATGAGCCGGGCGATTCGGCACACCGGAAAGGCGCTGCAAAAAAGTCGGTAACACAAACAAATCAAAAACGTTACAAAACCCACTCGAACGACCGCTCGCTGCTTTGACATCGTCAAGCCCGGATGAAGCCCACTGAATTCAGAAAGTTACAGGTTGAACCAAGCTTTCGTTAAAGATCTGCAACCCATGCCCCGATAGACAAGGGTGTAAGGCACGGAGGCCGACAACTAAAGAACACGGAGGCTCTTGAATGCATGCGTACACCGGGAAGGGCAACTATTCGTCCACGTATAGCGCGAATGCGTATCGGACGAATAGCGTCAATACATCCCCCCTACAATTGGTCGTCATGTGTTACGACGGCATGCTTCGATTCATCAAACAGACCCGCGATGCGATTGAAAAGAACAATATCGAAGAAAAGGTCAAATTTTTAAACAAGACGCTCGCGATCATCGACGAGCTTCAGGGAAGCTTGGATTTCAAGCGCGGCGGCGATGTCGCCCGCAATCTCGACCGGGTCTACACCTATTTTGCCAACCAACTCATGAAGGTCGGCATGCGCAACGACTTAAAAATACTGGCTCACGTAGAGAAACTGATCGGCGAACTGCGCAGTGCCTGGGCGAAAATCGCCAACGACGCCGACAACCAGGGCGCTCCCCAGACCCCCAAATTCAGCAGTTCCAATTTTACCATGACCGGTTAGCACGCAGCCTCCATCCCCGTTCCTTCCCTCGAGGGAAGGAACGGGGTTTTTTATTTTTGGAGGCCCTTCAGAGATTGGAAAAACGAAATCAGCGGTCGCGATAAAAATCGTACATGCCTTCCAGGACGCGGTTCTGTTCGGCTTCGCTGATTTCGTAGTACATCGGCAGGCGCAGAAGCCGATCGGCGACGTCCTCGGTGACCGTCAACGGATAGGGCGTCTTGCCGAACTTGAGCCCCGCCGGTGAATTGTGCAGCGGCACGTAGTGAAACACCGCGTGAATGTTGCGCGCCTTCAAAAAGGAGATCAGTTCGCTGCGCTCGGCCAGGCTGCGGCAGAGCACCGCGTACATGTGGTGGTTGGGGCGATTGTGACCCAAGTAGATCGGCCGGCGCAGCTTACCCTGGCGCTCCAGGTCGGTCAGGCCGTTCTCGTAGACCAAATAAGCTTTGCCGCGCTTGCGCGTGACATCCTCCAGCAATTCAAGCTGGGCGTACAGAAAGGCCATCTGCAATTCCGACGGCAGATAGGAAGAACCGATCTCCATCCAAGTGTATTTATCGACCTGGCCGCGGAAGAACTGGCTGCGGTTGGTGCCCTTTTCCTGAACGATTTCGGCGCGCTCCTGCAGTTCGGCCCGGTTGATGACCAGCGCGCCACCCTCGCCGCACATGATGTTCTTGGTTTCGTGAAACGAGAAGCACGCCATATCTCCCATGCTTCCCAAATGTCGATTGCGATCGTAGGCACCCACGCCCTGAGCGGCATCTTCGACCACGGAGAGACCGTGCTCGGCGGCGAGACCGCACACGGCTTCCATGTCGCAATTCTGGCCGGCGTAGTGAACGGGCATGATGGCCTTGGTTTTGGGCGTGATACATCGATCCAGCAATCGTTCGTCGAGGTTGAAGGTGTCCTCGCGAATGTCGCAGAACACCGGGATCCCGCCCCGCAACACCACCGCATTCGCCGTGGACACGAACGTGAAGGACGGCAGCACCACCTCGTCGCCGGGCTGGATATCCAAAATCAGCAACGCCATTTCGAGTGCCGCGGTGCAGGAGGGCGTCATGATCACGGGCGCCCCGCCGACCAGGTTGGACAGAAACTCGGAGCAGGCCCGCGTGTAGTGACCGTTTCCGCTGATATGGCCGTTGAGCACGCTTTGCGCGATGTTGTAGAGCTCCTTACCCACGATGAACGGCTTGTTGAAGGGGATTTGGGGAAAGGCTTGCGACATGGGAGTTCCTTTCGTGGCGTGACCGCGAATGGAGATTCACGAGCACACATGGTGCCGATGACGGGTTGAAACCGGTGCTCTTATTCTAGCCGGAGAGGCCCCAACTGTCAGGCACCGATCACTTCGCGTGCCCGACCCGAGAAGTGCCGTCACTCATGCCGAAAGAGTGCGTTATTTTTTTCGACCTGCCGTCGGCTTGGCTCGTCACAACCCATGAGCCGAATGCGATGTCACCCGAATCGTGGGATTCTCGGACGCCCCACCAGGCGTTGCAGGTCACCCGAATCGCACATCTCGGGTTCTTGGGTTTCGGTACCCGCAAACCTGGACCCGTCCTCGAAACCCTCCGGACTCCGCGCCCCTCGCGACCCCGAATGCCGCCTTCCCCCATCACGAATGTGCGTCCGGAGATTCCCGGCGACACCGATCTTGCCCCGATTTCACCGCAGCCCGGGCTGACGATCCATTCGTTCGGGCAGGCAATCCGGACCCGGAGTGCCGGTGAGATTTCCCACGCCCCCCGCACGACGCGAAAAAACAACCCGGTTGGCTTATGCTAAACTACCTCCCGGAATTTTGTGCCCGAGGTCTGAAACTTGACTCATGAAGAATCCACCCTCCAAGAAGCGCCCCAACCCGAATCCGCCGAACAAGAGACTCCGGAAGTCGTGGAGCGACCCACCATTCGCATCGGTCGCAAGCGGTTCGGCCAATATTGCCTCGAACGGAACCGCATATCGGCGAAAGACCTGGATCGAGCCCTGGCGCTGCAAGAGGAATCCAACACCAAGATCGGCAAGATCCTGGTCGACATGGGCTTTCTCACCGAGCGCGATTGCTGCCAGATCCTCTGCGAGCAATTGGGTTACACCTTTTTAGACCCGGAACAGTACCCCGAGAACGTGCCTGACATCCTCGAAAAGATCCCGGTCAAATTCCTGATCGTCAACACCATTCTCCCGCTGGCGCTGGACGAAGAGGACAACGTTCTGAAGATTGCCGTGGAGGACCCCAACAATCTGGTCCCGCTGAACGGCCTGCGCGAACTCTCCGGCTTCGAACTCGACATCGTCATGTCCACGCCCACGGATATTCAGGATGCGCTGGAGCGCTACTACGGCGAGGGCATCAGCCAATTGGACAAGATCGTCGACGACGTCGACGAGATGAACGAAAATTACGACGACGTCGAGCACCTGAAGGATCTCGCCTCGGAAGCGCCCGTCATCCGCCTGGTCAACCTGGTCATTTCCCGTGCGGTGGAGCAGCGCGCCAGTGACATTCACATCGAGCCCTTCGAAAAGTCGCTCAAGGTCCGTTACCGCATCGACGGCGTCCTGAAAGAGATTGAATCGCCACCGCGGGCCCTGGCTCCCGCCGTGATTTCGCGGATCAAGATCATCTCCAAACTGGACATCGCCGAAAAGCGGATTCCCCAGGACGGCCGCCTGAAAATGCGGGTGCTGGGCAAGGAGATCGACTTTCGTGTCTCCACCGTGCCGACGCTCCACGGGGAATCCGTCGTGCTTCGCCTGCTGGACAAGGAATCGGTGGCGTTGATCGAGCTGGCCCGACTGGGGATGCCGGCCTATGTGGAGAAGGACTTCCGAGATCTCTCGGCGAACCCCCACGGAATCGTCCTGGTATCGGGACCCACCGGCTCCGGTAAGACCACGACCCTCTACGCCTGCCTGAACATGCTGAACGATTCGAAGAAGAAGATCCTCACCGTCGAGAACCCGGTGGAATACCAGCTCGAGGGCATCAACCAGATCCACGTGAACGACAAGGTGGGGCTGACCTTCGCCTCCGGATTGCGCACCATGATGCGCCAGGATCCGGACATCATCATGGTCGGCGAGATCCGCGACGCGGAAACCGCGGAAGTCTCCATCCAGGCCAGCCTGACCGGACACATGGTGTTTTCGACCATTCACACCAACGACGCCACCGGCGCCGTCAACCGCTTGCTGGACATGGGCATCGAGGATTACCTGCTGACCTCCACGCTTCTGTGCGTCCTGGGCCAGCGCCTGGTCCGCGTCATTTGCGACGGGTGCAAGGAAGGCTACCTGCCGGACATGGGTTTCCACAAACACATCATCAAATTGGTCGACGATCCCACATCGGTCCACTTCTACCGGGGCACCGGTTGTAAAGCCTGTGGGCAGACGGGATACACGGGTCGCCTGGGGATCTACGAGTTGTTCAAGCTCGACGACGAGGTCCGCCACCTGATCATGTCCAAGCCCGACACCGCCCAGTTACGGGCCCTCGCGCGCAAGAAGGGCATGCGCCTCCTGCGTGAAGACGGCTGGCACAAGGTACTCAAAGGCGTCACTTCCGTGGAGGAGTTGTTCCGTGTAACCCAGGAATCACTCTAAGATCGGAAGCCCAATCACCCCCCGTGAGGGCGGTTTCGGTCCCAAGGGCCGAATTCCGCCGTCAGGATCGCGCGCATCAGCCAATTCACCGAAGGAACGTCCATGGCAACCTTTTATTACAAGGCCACCAATACGAGCGGCAAACTGGAAACCGGGCAACTGGAGGCCGGCGGCAAGGCCCAGGCCCTCGCCCAGTTGGAGCGGAAGGGACTTTTCCCGCTTTCGGTCACCGACAAGCAGAACAAGTCCACCGAGTTCAATCTTCAGAGCTTCAAGGTCGAAGACCTGTTGCCGATCAACCGCATCAGCGGCAAGGACGTGCTCGACTTCACCGACAAATTGGCGACGCTGTTGAAATCCGGGCTGCCGCTCGCGAAAGCGCTGGCCCTGCTGATCGACACCACCTCCAAGGAGCCGCTGCAGGACGTCATTCGCGAAGTGTTGAAGGACGTCAAGGCCGGTAACAGCTTCGCCGACAGCCTGGCCAAGCACGAAAAGGTCTTCGAACGCCTTTACGTGAACATGGTGCGCACCGGAGAGGCGGCCGGCGTCTTGGATCAGGTCCTCGAAAACGTGCGCAATTACCTCGAGGCCCGGCAAAACATGCGTTCCTACCTGGTTTCGGCCATGATCTATCCCTCGATCCTGGCCTTCACCGGCGCCGGCACGGTTGCGGTCCTGGTCTTCTTCGTCCTGCCCCGGTTCCAACAGGTCTTCGATCAGGTCGGCCAGGAGCTGCCGTTCATCACCCGGCTCATGGTCGACGCCACCACCTTCCTCTCCGATTACAAATGGATCATCCTGGTGCTGTCGCTCGCGGCCTGGTTCGGTTTCCGGCATTGGAAGAACTCCCCCGAAGGCGCCCTTCAGTGGGATGTGTTCAAGTTGAAGATGCCGGTACTGGGCAACATCTTCACCCAGATCGAAGTCAACCGCTTCTCCAATACGCTGGGGATCCTGCTCAACAGCTCGGTATCCCTGCTCGACGCCATGTCCATTGCCAAGGAGATCGCCAACAACCGGGTGTTCCAGAGAGCCATGGACCCGATCATCAAGGGCATCAAGAAGGGCGACGGTATGAGCGGGCCCATGACCCACACCGGCGTGTTCCCCAAAATGGCGGTTCAATTGGTCACGGTCGGGGAAGAAACCGGAACCCTGGGCGACATGTTCATCAAGATCGCCGGAATCTACCAGTCCAGCCTGGAAAAATCGATCAAGCGGTTGCTCGCGATGTTCGAGCCCGTGATGATCCTGGTCATGTTCGTGGTGGTCGGCATGATCGTCGCCGCGATGCTGATGGCGGTCACCAGCCTCAGTACGACCAGCATCTAGGCCGGCGCCCGCGAGGCGGCCGGATCGCCGGATCGCCGGACCGGAAAATCTTCGCCGTAAATTCGGCCCTCCGAACCCGATTGACGTCTAAAACCCAAAAAGCCCCTCAGTAAGGAGAAACCCATGAACCTCACGAGAAAAAGAAGAGCTTTTACCCTCGTGGAAATGATGGCGGTCGTCGTCATCATCGGTATCTTGGCAGCGGTCATCGCCCCCAAATTCTTTGGTCAGGTCACCTCCGCGCAGCGGCGAGCCGCCGAAGCCGACATCAAAACCCTCAAACAACAGATCACCCTGTTCCGGTTCGATCACAACCGGTTCCCCGAAGGCCTTGAAGACCTGGCGAAGGAACCCGACAACGTGAAGAACTGGAAACCCTACATCGAGCGCAAGGCCCTGCGCGATCCCTGGGGCAATCCCTACGAATACCGCACCCCCGGTGACGAAAGCCGGGAATTCGACATCTGGTCCCTGGGCGCCGACGGCAAGGAAGGCGGCGAAGGCGACGATGCCGATATCAAGAGCTGGGAAGACGAAGACTTCTGAGGCACCCATCGCCTAGCGCGTCACGCCGGGGCTCGGCTCACCGGCGATCGATCGGTTTCGTCGGGTCCAACCCCCGACGGGTGCCGGATGCTCCGCCGCGAATCACGACCCGGGTCCCCTCGTAACGAACCGCCCGTCTCCCCCCATCTCGCTCTCCAAACTCCGAACCGCTCCTGCACTCGAAGGAACCGCGCCATGAACAGCCCGCGCCATCACCGCCATTCGGCATTCACACTCCTGGAAATCATCGTGGTCGTCACCTTGATGATGGTCCTGCTGGGCGTGTCCGTGGTGGTCGTGACCAGCAACCAGGACAACGTGCTGATCAAGGACGACGGCGCCCGCATGATCGCCTACCTTCGCAACGCCTGGGACCACACCCGCGCCACCGGCGCACCGCTGGTGCTGCGTCCCAACTACGAAAAGGGGAGCCTGACCTATTACGACCCGCTTTCGGGCCAGACCAAGAAGGCCGAACTCGCCGGCGATCACAGGATCATCGGCATTCGCATCAACGATCGCATGTACAGCGCCACCACCGGCGGCATGAATCCGGGTGACGTCGAAGCCGAGGAAGACGAAGAACTGGAATCGGTGGCGTCCATGGAAGACGAATTCGCCCTCTACCTTTCCGAGGGGCGCGGTATGGCGCGCATTTCGGTGATCTTCGCCGCGGAGGACGAAGATCAAGAGGGCTACGACCAATATCGCCACATCGTCATGGCCTCGCTCAACCTGATCACGGGCAAGGGCAACGTGAAGGACCTCGAGCGCGAAGATCTGGACCAGCTTTTCGAAATCTCACTGGAGGCGGAACTTGACGAAGAACTCTTGTAAACCCCGCCCCCAGCTCGCCGCCAAACCCGGTTTCACCCTGCTGGAAGCCATGGCCGCGTTGGCGATCCTGTCCATCGGTCTGGTCGTCCTGATTCGCTCGCAGACCGAATCGATTTCCAGCGTGCACCGCATCCAACGTTACGAACGCGGGGTCTACATCACCGAGAACAACCTGCACTGGACCTTTCTCGACCTCAACGAGGCGGAATCCTGGGAGGAGTACCGCGACGTCTCCGGCGAGGACGGCGAATACCTCTGGCGGGTGGTCATCGATCCGGTGGACATGGATACGGAAGTGGATGCGAGAGTCGTGATGCTGCGCGTCGTCGCCACCACGACCTGGCCGGAGGGCCAGATCGACCGCGAATACCATCTGGAAACCTGGTACCTGTGGAGCGAGGAAAACCAATGACGCCGCACACAAATACCGCTCCCAGGGCATCCGGGCGTCCGGCCGGTTTCACCCTGCTCGAAATGATCGTGACCGTCCTGTTGGGTGCCTTCATCGTGCTGATCGTGGCCGGAACGCTGCAGAACACCATTCGCGCCTGGACCACGGTACAGGAGCGCGTCAGCGAAAACTACAATCACCGCATGGTATTGGACCTGATTCGGCGTCAGACGTCTTCGCTGTTCTTCCGCGCCGACGCCGATCAACTCAACCGCCAGCGCGGGGTGAATCCCAACCGACGCGTCAATCGCCGCGACAACCAGCGACGCGGCAACAATCGCCAGCCGCAGCCGCCCACCCCCACGCCGGCACAGGGTTACCAACTGCCCGAGGGTTCCCATTTCTTTCTGGGAACCCCACAGGAGCTCAATTTTCTTTCCACCGTCTCTTTTTTGTCCGACTTTCCCGGACAAGTGGCCGTCCGATACTACGTGGTTCAAGGAGAGCCGGGCGAGGACGAAGACTGGGACACCCTGCCCAGCTCCCGCACCCAAGGGTCCGGCGGCGGTGCCTTCGGCGACCCCACCCCGGTCGATCCGGGCAGCGGCTTCATTCCCGATTTTCCGCCGCCGCTGGAAGGCAATCTCTACCTGTTCCTGGAAGAAACCAACCTTTTTTTGAGTCAGACGCAAATGCAGAACAGCGAAGACCCGACCCTGATCAACGATCCCAACATGCAGCCGGTTCAACCCCAGCCGGGCACCGGTGACGGGAACCTGTCGGGCGAGGGCGAAGACGGCACCAAGGTCATGGGTCGCAGCAGCATGCGCCTGATCGGCCCCCTGCGGGCCTTCACGCTGCGCTACCGCCGCCCCCTGGCCCGCGGCGCACAGGAAATGGACACCGAAGAAGATTGGGCCGAATACTGGGATCTGACCATGGAGGGCCGCTACCCTTCGGCGGTCGAGTTCATCTTTTTCTACGAAGAGCCAGGAATCACCGACGACATTCCCACCGAGGAGTTGCCCGGCATCCGCATGGTCCTGCCGGTCTACGACACCAACAATCTGATTCGCGGAGGTGGCACGCGTGTTCCGTTCTAATCACCGTGCCCTGCCTCGAGCCCTGCCGAGGGCCCTGCCCAGTGCCCTGCCCAACTCGGCCGAACGCGGAAACATCCTGATCTCGGTGCTCTGGATCATCGTGATCATGTCGATTCTGGTGCTGGGGCTGAACTACGAAGCCCGCAGCGATATCGAACGCACCATTCTGTTCCGCGACCGCGCCCGTGCCTATTGGCTGGCCCGCGGTGCGGTGGAACGCGTGAAATACGATTACGCCCTGTCGAAAACCCGCGCGGAAGAGGAATTCCAGCAGAAGTCGAAATACCGCTACGAGTTCAACGAGGGCTACGCCGTCTGCGAACTTCTCAGCCACACCAGCCTGATGTCGATCAACAGCACCAACCGCGAGCAGTGGAACCAACTGTTGAGTTACATGGAGATCGAGGAACAGGAACGCGAGTTGATCATCGACGCCATCTTCGACTGGCGCGACGAGGACGAAATGGAGCGGCTGAACGGCGCCGAGCTGGACTACTACCAGGGCCTCAACCCGCCCTACTTCCCCAGAAACGGCCCCTTCCACAGCGTGGAGGAGCTGCTGCTGGTGCGCGACATCACCGAGGACATGTTCTACGGCAGGCCGGGCGGCAAACCGGGTCTCAAGGACCTGCTGGTGGCCAATGGCCCCAACGTCAGCAAATTCGACATCAACACCGCCCCCGAGGGCGTCTTGATGGCCTTTCTCGATCTCGACAAGGCCCAGGCCCAATCGATCATGCTCGCCCGCGAAGAGCGTCGCTTCGAGAACGTCATGGAAGCGGGCGAGATCCTCCAACTGGAGGCCAACGAAAAATTGAGTAAGTTTTTTACCGTTTATCAGGGAACACAGTTTACGATCCGGGCGACGGGGTACATTTACGATTCGGTCGCGCGCTACACGGTCGAAGACGAAGTGCGCTACACCGGTGGGGGTCAATTGTTCACCAATCTCTCCCACAAAGATTTCACGCTCAAACACGTGAGCGAGACACCCAACCCGGACCGTTCAGACGGGGATCGCTGAAGGGGAGCTAGACCATGGCACAAACAGGAAAATTGAAATTGGAATTGAACCTTCGCTCCAAGGGATGGGGCCTGTCGTTCGACCAGGACCGGCTCCACGTGACGGCGATTCAGAACAAGCTGAACCAGATCCGCTTCACCGGAAACGAGACGATCGAAGGCTACGAGGAAAAGAAAGAAGAGGAAATGCTGGAATTCCTGGAGGATTTCCAGGCCAAGTTCCACGTCAAGCGCGCCGACGCCTATTTGGTCATTCCGCGTTACCAGGCGAGTGTCCAGATCGTCGACTTCCCGTTGGAAGCCAAGGACAATCTCGAAGAAGTCATGGAATACCAGCTCGGAAACTATTTCCCTGGCGATTTGGAACCCTGGGAGTTCTTTCCACAGATCCTTTCGAAAACCGATCAATTGCGGGTCATGATCGTCGCCGTCAAGAAGGAGCACCTGGGTCACGCCTTCGGTTTCATCCGCCGGTGGAACCTCAAATTGGCCGGCGTCACCCTGGACACCTTGGCCATCGTCAACGCTTTGGGCCGTACGGAAGGCGAACGCCACGGTCAATTGCGCACCATGCTGCTGAACTTCCACAAGAACGGTATGGAAATGGCCGCGATCAACCAGGGCCGCCTGGTTTCCAGCATGTATTTCCTATACCCGCCGGAAGAGAAACCCCAGGCGCTGATGCGCCATCTCGAAAACGGATTCGCCATTTCCCGCATCGATCCCAACGACTTCGATCAGTTCATCTGGTCCGGAACCGCCCCGGAACCGCTCGCCGAGTTTCTGACCGGCGAGCTGAACCTGCCGCGCGACGTCTGGGTCGATGCCGCCGGTGATCCCGTGTCCCCGACCGCCATGAGCAGTTTCGGCGCGGCGGTGACGGGCGTGTTGGACAAGCCGTCCCTGGGCCTCAACATGCTGCCCGAGAAGCTGCGCAAACGCCACAAGCGCCTGCCGGTCATTTTGGGAACGGTCGCCCTGATCCTCGCCGGTATCATTTTCCTGGGCCTGGAAATCAAGGAATACTCGGGCCTGGTCCGCGAGAACAACCGCGCCCAAGTACGGCTGGAAGACATCCAAGGCCGCATGAACGAGCTTTCCGAGGCGCGCTTTCGCTACGACACCGTCAAAGAGGAGTCGGATCTGTTCCTGCGCTACCAGACGCCCTACCTGCTCAGCAAGCTGCTGTTCAACCTCAGCCAGGACCTGCCCGACGACACCTACCTCATCAGCCTCCAAATCCGGCGCGGCACCGAGTTGAAGATTCAGGGCGAATCGGGCAGTCCCTACGACGTGGAGCGCATTCTGGACGGCATCCCGTTCATCGACGACGTGAAGAGCGGCAACGCCATCACCTCGGGTCGCAACAGCGACGACAAGAAAAAGTTCATGATCAACGCCAAGATCAAACTGGAGGGCCTGCGATGAAGGCCCAACACCCGCGAACGACGCCTCGTCCCGGCATCGCAGCCGTTTCCGGCTTGAGTCGGACGCGCCGCAGTGCTACCTTTTTTGATTTTGCCGCGCGTGTGCCGGATGAAGCGCCTTGGAAGCGCGTCGATGCCCCGCAAGTTCGTCTCGTCCCCCCAACGAAGTACCACAACGGGCGTTCCGGTAAACCACGCTTCGCCCTGGAGGCCACCCCTTGAAGAAGTTCAACCGTCGAGAGAAAACCATTCTGCGGATGATGTTTTTCGTCATCGTCATTTGGGGTGTGTTGGAGCTTCACGAGCTTTACATCGCCAAGAAACAGAATCTCCGGGACGAGATCGACACGGCCAACGAACAGATCATCACCTATTTGGGCAAACTCGAGGGGGAATCTCCGGACGGCTATCTGAAACGGGCCGAAAGGTTGGAGAAAAACCTGAAAAACGCGCGCGACCGCATCATTCTCCTGCCCGACGAAGACAAGGCCACCCGCATCACCCGCGAGAGCATCACCAAAAAGGCCGAAGCCGCGGGCGTGACGTTGCCCTCCATCAGCGTGCGCCGCACCGAGGAAGTCAACGAGGACAGCCCCCTGAAGGAGATTCGCATCTACTTCGCCTTCGACGCGGAACTGGACGAGTTGCTGACCTTTTTCGAGTCCTTCGAAAACGAACCCTACTACATGGTCATCGACACCCTCAGCATCACCGCTCGCCGCAACTACCGCAAGCGGGGCCGCAACCGAAAGGGTACGAACCGCAAACCGCGCAAGGCCCTCAACGGCAACGCCGTCATCTCCAGCCTGTTCCAGGAAGATGCCGAGGGTCGCGAAGAAGATTACCGCTCACGCATCATCCTGTCGCCCAAAAAGGCCGCCAACTCGGAAGAGGAAGCACCCGATGCGCCCAAGGACACCTCCCCGGGCAAGACCTCGACCGGCCTCGCCCGCGCAGCGGACGACGCGGGTGAGGAAAACGATTTCATCGACGACGGCTCCGGCGACGACGCGCGCCCCAACCTCGGCGAGAAGCGTCCCGACACGCGTGGGCTCCCCCCTTCGGAAGACGCCGACGAGACCGGCTCGGCCGCGGTCCCCGTGAAACCCGTCAAACTCAAACCGGACGCTCGGCCTTTGACCGAAACCAGGTCGCCGAAGCGCCAAACCCGCAAATCTCACGGCTCGAACGGCCAACGCGATCCCGCTCCCAAGCCGAAGCGCCGTCCCAAACGGAGCCCCTCCGATACCTTCTAGGGAGGGTCGCGATTTGGCGAAGGCGGGATCGGCGACGACGAGGCCCGCGCTTCGACGGCTCGCGCCGACCCCCTCGCTCCCAATCACCCGAATCCCTATAAGCCCATCCCAATGAACGCCCTAAAGCACCAAGTCCCCAACACCCCAACGACAGATGTCACCCATACGTGAAGTATCAAGAGGTAGTCTTTCTCATGGATAAAGCGAAGTTGTTCCGCAACCGATACATTGTGCCGGCCCTGGTTTGCCTGGCGCTCATTACGGCCGGCTGTCAAAAGAAGCAGGATTTGATCGAAAAAGCTTTCGCCGGGAAAACGTTCGACAATCGACTCGATAGAGATGTGAACCAAACCGACGCGGAACAACCCGAAGTGGAAGACGATACCGACTCCAAGACCTCCGTCGAAGTCCTGGTCGACAACCTGAAGGAGCCGGCCGGCAGCTCGGTCTACCTCAAGACCGGCGACGAAACGCCGCCCGAAAAGCCGCTGTTCGAACACGATCCGGAAGCACCGGCCATCAAGCTGGAGGAAGCGCAGCTCTACGACCTGATCGATATCCTCTGCCAGCAGCTCCACACCAATTACATCATCGACCCCAGCGTGAAGGACCAGACCATCACGATCGGCATGGTCGAGGGCGACACCAAGATGAAGACCAGCGAGCTGTTCGACCTGCTGCTGAAGCTTCACGACCTGACCATGGTTCGCCGCGACAACTTCCTGTTCATCGTGCCGATCGCCTCGCCCGACGTGAACCCGGGCCTGGAGCTGCTGTTCGGCAGCCGTCCCAACCCCAACCTGCGCCGCGAGGAACTGGCGATTCAGATCATTCCGCTCAAGTACATCAAGCCCAGCGAAATGGCGACGATCCTCAAGGATTTCATGAGTCCCTCGGCGCGCGTTCTGGAAGAGCCGCGCAACAACCTGCTGGTGCTGATCGACAAATACCAGTACATCGCCAAGATCATGGAACTGATCCCCACCTTCGACGTGGACGTGCTCCAGAACAAGCGCCTCAGCTTCTACGAGCTGGCCCACGTGGACGCGGTGGAGACCGCCGAGAAGATGAAAGAGATCCTGGCCGTCTACGGCTACGACGAAGAGAACGAGCGACTCTCGATGATTCCCATCGAGACGCTGAACGGCATTTTGGTGGTCGCCAACTCCGGCGAGATCTTCAAGGAGCTGGACTACTGGGTCAAGAAATTCGACCAGGAAGCGCAATACGAAGAGGAAAGTGTCTTCGTCTACCACGTGGAATACACCACCGCCGACAGCATCGCCTCCAGCCTGAGCCAACTCTTCGGCTTTCAGACGGCCTTCGGCGGCTCCGGCCGCGCCGCCTCGCCGATCTCCCAGCGACGCACCACCAACCCGGGTCGCGATCCCAGCGATCTCAACAACCGCTCCGGCCGCACCAACAACCGCGACAACCGGACCGACCGCAACAACCCGGACCCCAACCGGGGACTCGCCCAGAACACCAACCTCCAGAACCGCGGCAACATCCAGCAGGGCGAAGGGCCCGTCATGATCGTCGACATCGACAACAACTCGCTGATCTTCCAGACCACCCCGCGCGAATACGCCCGGGTGCTCAAGACGGTCCGCAAGCTGGACATCCTGCCCCGTCAGGTGTTCCTGGAGGTCACGGTACTCAGCGTCGAACTCAACGACACCTTCCGATTGGGCATCAACTGGTCGGGTGAAGACAACGAGGGCGGCCGTCACGACGTGGATGCCGGCTTCGGCGCGGTGGCGACCGGCCTCAGCAGCAGCGGCTTCTCGACGGTCTACTCCTATTCGGGTGCGACCGCATCGATCAAGGCCTCGCTCGACGCGGCCAAAACCAAGGGCTACGCCAACGTGCTGCAGCAGCCCCACATCATGGCCATCGACAACCAGCCGGCCAACATCTCGGTCGGTACCGACGTACCCATCGCCACCACGACGACCAACATCAACTCGGTCGGTACGGGCAACGCCACCACGCCGGCCTCCTCTTCGACGATCCAGTACCGCGAGACCGGTGTCAGCCTGGGCTTCACCCCGCACATCAACGCCAACGGCGTGATTCGCCTGGAAATCTCGCTGGACATCTCGTCCGCGGGCGCCCAGGACTCCTCCGCCGAAGCGGTTCCCATCAGCCAGAACACGCTCGAAACCGAAATGATCGTGCGCGACGGGCAGACGATCGTCATGGGCGGCCTGATTTTCGACCAGGAAGATTGGGGCAAGGATTCGGTCCCCCTGCTGGACCGCATTCCGCTTCTGCGCCACCTGGTCACCAAACGCCGCAACACCAAGGCCCAAAGCGAATTGATCGTCATGATCACCCCGCGCCTGATCGATTCCGAGGAAAAGTCGATCGAGATCTCCAAGGAGTTCAAGGACAAGATCCTCAACGAATTCAAGAACTTCAAGCGCAGCAAATACTGAGGAAACGGCCGCCCTCGGCGGCTCGAGCCCACCGTTCGAACAAAAAAAGCGACCGACCCTCCCGGGGTTTCGGTCGCTTTTTTGTTAGGGACGCCCGCTCGAAGCGGGCGCACGTCACGATTTGATTCCCATCGTCTGGGGCAGGTTCCTGCCCAAGTCGCTGACCCCGTTCAGCATCCGGTACAGACCACGGCTGCGCGGGGGTCGTCGCAGGAACAGCGAGCGATCGGTGACGCGATCACCCCGATTGCCGAAACACTGGCTCTTGCAGTAGAAGGTGCCCGCCATGACCTTGGTGGCCACGCCTTCCATGACGGTCGAGATCGTCGAGGCGACGAGCGCCAGCAGCGATTCCGCCGCCGCCAGGGGCACCGTGAACGCTTCCGGCTCGTCGGCGCTTTCGGTTTCCTGGAGAATCAACAGCACCGCGTAGAAGATGTGGTTGTTCAACTCCTGCTGGACCGCCCGGCGATGCTCCGGCTCGCGCCAGAACGGTGCGTGAAGCACCCCGCCCAGAGAGCCGATGTCCTGGGCCCGAATGCGGTTTTCCAAATACGCCAGCAGGGCCACGCCGCTCTCAGGGGAAGACATCACGTGCCGCTCGAGTAGTTGGACCGCGCGTTTGGCCAAACGACGGTAGGCCTCGGTGATTTCCTCGCGCCGCGAATTGCGGGCTTGCTGCTCTTCCTGCTTGCGCACCTGATAGGCTTTTTCCACTTGGGCCAGGAAAAACAGGGGTTCCCGGTCGAACAGCAGCTCACACAACAGCCGCGCACCCGGCGAGTCGTTCTTGACGAGCCGTTCCAAAAGCTCTCGGGTATTGCGGGGTCGGTAATGTTCGATGGACCGACACATGAACGTGCCCATTTTCCTGAAATAACCGACGGCGTCTTTTTGGTAGGCCGCGGGAACCTTCTGTGCGACCGCCCTGCGAACACTCGATTTCAAATCTGAAAAAATAGCTTTGTAATGGGGTGGCCAAGCATGGGCTCGGCTCGATGAATGTTGGCTCATGACATGCTCCGATAAAGATCCAAAAATGAAGAGAAAGAGATCGCAACCAACGCACCGGTAACGAGCGGCGCTCGGCTGGAATCCATCGCGGAGATATGAATAGCGGATCATTCGGTGGATGCGGCCGTTGTCGAAGGAAGGGTGCGGTTCTCCGGAGTCGTGGAGGGAAGATTCACTCGCCATCCACCAGGGAAAAAAGGGCCGGAAGCACAGCCAACATCGGGAATGAAAAGGACATCGAACTGAGAAGACCGAATCTACCAGCTCGAATATAGTGGGCCTGGGGAGACACCAAACCCCTTTAATTGCGTCATTATTACCTATTAATGACCATATTGAAGGCGTATCATTTCTTTTGTGACCAAAACCACGCCATCGGCCTTCCACGTCGGGACCGCGCGGAACGGCGATCACTTTTCAGACGTTGCCAGGGATTGCCAAATCCACGGCACCGACCCGGCAAAACCGAACCAAGATCCGCCTCAACGGATTGCAAGCCAAGGCTTCCCTCCGATGCCGAGGCTCCCCGGCGGCCCGCAACCCGGGGTCTGAAACCGAGGCCGAATGTGCTAGGCTTGGTCAGGCTTCATTTGGGGCCGTGACACGTTTGGCCGCCCTTGCACGGCTCCTCCCCCACGGATCCGCAACCCGAGCCGAAGCCACTGCAACAAGCCACCACGGGAGCCTCCTGCTACATGACCCAGACCAAGCTGCTTGAAATTCGGCGTTGGTTGTTCTACTGGTGTTTCGCCTCGTTCTCGCTGGGCATCGCCACCCAACAGACCTCTTTCTTTCTCTTTTTTCTGTTCCAGGTTGGACTGGCGGCCCGATACAACATTCACATGGCGGGCATTTTGGACAAGGGGCGCCGCATGGGAGCCCTGCTCCTCGGCTGGATCGTGGTCGCCGCGCTGATCGCTCAAGCCCGGCAACCGGACATGAAACAGACCGATTTCCACTGGGCCCTGGTGTCTTTTTGGATTCTCGCGCCGGCGATGGTTCGCGAAATCCAGTGGGAACGCCTGCACCGCGTCCTGCTGGTGCTCTCGGTTCCGGGCATCCTGCACAGCGTGTATTGGTTGCTGCAACCCGCGGAGATCGCCCACGCCCTGGAGATCGGGTTCAGCATGTATCCTCGGGCGGAAGGACTGGTCTCCAACGCGATTACCAACGCCGAGGGGCTCGCGATCCTGGCCTGCTGGAGCCTGGCCCGACTTTCCTCGAAGCTGAGCCCCCGCGAGCGACGCCTGATCCTCATCCACCTGTTGTTCTCGATTTTGATCGTGGTCTTCTCGCGCGTCCGGTCCGGAATTCTCGGCTTCAGCGTCCTGATGTTCCTGACGGCCCTGTTCTCGGAACGATCCCGTCGCCTGAGCCTGATCGGCCTGGGCGTCACCATCGTGCTCTCGATCGGGGCGATCGCTTTCTTCGGATTCAACATGGCCTCGATCGAGGAACGCATGATCTTGATCCGGAACAGCCTGAAACTCTGGGTGCAACATCCCTGGGTGGGCATCGGTCCCGATCGATTCACCGATTACCCCCTGGGAGGCGAAACGATCACGGGGCACCCCCACAACACCTGGCTGGGCATCGGGGTGGAAACGGGCATCGTCGGTATCGTGATCTACACCCTGTTCATCATCCTGCTGGGGCATCGCCTGTGGTGCCTGTTCCGCGATCGCAAGCAAAACCCGGATGTACCCGATTGGGCGATCCGGGCGATGTGCTCGTGTTTCGTCATGTACCTGATCTTCGGCATTTTCGATTTCAACTTCGCCGATTCCGAACTGCTGCTGTTCCACGGACTCCATTGGGGCTTGGCCACGCAGCTCTGGAGAAACCGCTTCGAAGAGGAAAACCGGGAAGAGAAGCCCAAGGGGAGAAAGCAGGCGGCGTGAGACAAGGCATTCTTTTCAAACGGAATTCACATTTCAATAAAAGTGATGAATACTTTAACGTAACCTTTTTTCCGGCCACGACGGGTTCTTGCGCCAAGCACACGTCGTAGATGCCGAAGCCACCATGGGCGACCGTGGCGGCCGCTCTCAAAATTTGTAGCTTGTAAGGAATACCGACTATGCATTTCGCCGATCGCCTCATTCAACGTTGTCACGAACGGAACAGCCGCCTGGTCGTCGGCCTGGATCCCCACTGGGACCGCATCCCGGCCTCGTTCAAGCGCGGCTTCGCCCCCGACGATTACTGCGGGGTCATTTCCGGCTTTCTCACCCATGTCATCGATGTGACCCACGAGCACGCGGTCGCCTTCAAACCGCAGATCGCCTTTTTCGAGCAGTTCGGGCTGGCAGGAATGGAAGCGCTCGTCAAAGTCCTGGCCCACCTACGCGTGCGCCATTGCCTGGTCTTGATGGACGGAAAACGCAACGATATCGGCAGCACCGCCGCAGCCTACGCCCGCGCTTTTTTCGGACAGGGCGACCAGCCGGCGGGATTTCCCAGCGATGCGCTCACTGTCAACGCCTACCTGGGCAGCGACGGCATCAAGCCCTTTCTTCAGTCACCGAATCACGGCATTTTCGTGCTGGTCAAGACCAGTAACCCTTCCAGCGGCGAATTCCAGGATATGAAGTTCGGCTCCGGAGCCAGCCTGGCCCAGACCATGGCCGCGGCCGTGCGCCAATGGAACGAACCGACCATCGGCGAGTCGGGCTACGGCAATGTCGGCGCGGTGATCGGCGCCACCTACCCCGAGCACATGGCCGCGCTGCGCCGCGAGATGCCGTGCTCGTTGATCCTGGTGCCGGGATACGGCGCGCAGGGCGGTTCGGCCCAAGCGGTCAAGGCGGCCTTCAATGAAGACGGATTGGGTGCGTTGATCAACTCGTCGCGAGGCATCCTGTTCCCGGCCGAGTTCGAGAAGACGGGATTCGAAGCCATCCGCGAAGCGGCCTGCGACGCCAGGGAAGACATCAACCGCATCGTCGCCCTGCGCGATCTGTGAACTGACGGCCGCCCCGAAGTTCCCGCATGTCGATAAGGGGCGTCGTCTTCGAAGCGATCCACCCGAGCAGTGCCCGCATGTCGATAAGGGGCGTCGTCGCTGTAGGTTGGCCCGCTGGGCCGACATTTCGAAGTGACTCGCTCGAGGAGTGCCCTCATGTCGATAAGGGGCGTCGTCGTGGTAGGTTGGCCCGCTGGGCCGACATTTCGAAGCCAACCAGGTCTGCAATACCCGCGACCTCAGAGGGGCGTCGTGCCCGGTGGGTTCAGCGGCCCACTGAACTTTTCGAAGCGATCAAACTACCCATCAGAATGGTCCCAGGAGCGGAGCTCCCCACCTTCGAATGAGCAATATTGTGGAAGTGAACCAGGCATGGATTTCCTGCAACTCGAGAGGAGCGTCGTGCCCGGTAGGTTCAGCGGCCCGCTGAACTGTTCGAAGCAATCCAAGTACACATAAGAATGGTCCCAGGAGCGGAGCTCCCCACCTTCGAATGAGCAATAACCGCCAAGCCTGACATTAGGGGTCGGTTAGTGGTTGTATTTCGCCCCCGGATCACTCGATACTGGCGTGCTCCGCTCTGGTGTAGCGGTTTCAATCGCCACCAAGTCGCTTCGTCGTGTCGGCCCAGCGGGCCAACCTACCGCGACGACGCCGCGCTTCAAAATGCGGGCACTGCTTGGGCGGATCGCTTCGAAGACGACGCCCCTCCTTAAAATGCGGGAACCGCGAGCGTAGGTGGCTTCGAAAAGTTCAGCGGGCCGCTGAACCCACCGGGCACGACGCCCCTCTGAGGTCGCGGGCATTGCAGACCTGGTTGGCTTCGTCGTGTCGGCCCAGCGGGCCAACCTACCACGACGACGTCCCTCTCGGTATGCGGGAACTATGGAGGCAACGTACTTCGACATGGACGTGATACGGAGCGAGTGGCTTCGCTCATTGGTATTTCGATCGCCCGTTGCCTGGGTCGCTTCGTCGTGTCGGCCCAGCGGGCATACTGCCCGTGATCAACCTACTGCCATGGCAACCCTCTTCGACAGACGGGAACTCCTGCTTCGATCGCGAGACCCTGACGGATCTCGCGATCGGTTGCATCAATCGACGGCCAAAATCAGGTTGGGGAAGCTGTTGAACACGGGGAACGGCGCGCGGAACTGCAGCAACCGCTGCCCCTCGTCTCCCTGCTCCTCGCGAATTTCCGTGCCCGCTTCCAATCGGGCGTAGGCGCGCAGGGCCTCGACCAAGTCCGCGTCGGGGTGCAGCGTACGCAATTGGCGGCTGCAGCAGCCGGCGAAGAAGCGATACGGCAGGCTGTACTCGACCAGGTTGCGGGCATCCAACTTGTCGGACGCGGGAATCTTGATGGTGCCGAAGCAGGTCATGCCCAGGATCGAGAGGAAATCGCGCTTTTCGAAGCCCGAGATCGCCGTGAAACCCTCGAAGGCGAGATCGTCGCCCTGATCCTTGCTGAACTCGACCACGCAGCCAGGCGAAATGGAGAGGTGGCCCAGGGGCCCCAACAACTCGGACGGCCAGGCGTCTTGACTCAGGTGGTAGATCATCACCAGGCCCAGGTAGTAGCTGGGCGGCGCGAAGACGCGTTGCTCCTCGGGCACGTCCGGATCGCTGACCAGGAAGGGGTTCAACGCCAGGAACAGCCAGGAAGAACTCTCCTCGTCGCGCAGCTTGCGCCACTTGATGTGGGCCGGCGTGCTGAGCTTGCCGGAAAAATCGCGGGTCATGGCCAGCAGGCGCCAACTCTTGGCCATGAAGATCTGCGGCGATCCGTTCAGCAGCATCGGCACCGAAAGCGTCTCGCCCATGCGTCCCAAATAGTGCAGCAGGTGGCGGTCGTCGTCGGTATTGCCGAAGTAATCGCAGAAGATGGCCAGATCCATCGGCAGCGGATCGTGGGTTTCCGGCTTCACGTGGAGCAGGAATACCGCGTCACACACTTCGCTTTTCATGCAGTCCACGATCGAAACCTTGAGGTTGGGCGTCAGGTAGCGCAGGAACAACTTGAGACCGCGCCACTGGCCGTGCAGCTCGTTCAAGGATTTCTCGGCTTGGATCTGCGTCATGACGTGGCGTTGGATCTCGTCCAACTCGTAGGCGACCTTGCTGCGTTTATCGCCCTCGTAGACCGTCGTCCCGAAGAAGGTTTTGAGGTTGGGCAGACGCAGGCTCGATTCTTCCTCTTCCTCCTCATCGCCCAAATCGACCATGCTCAGCAGGTCGATCACCTTGTTTTCACCCTGAGCCGCGGCCATGCTCTGCACCGTTTTCAGGGCGGGGAACTCCGCCACCAGCCCGGCCGGTGACACCGTGTTCTCCTTGTTGGCGGCCTCGATGCGCTCCTTGGCCGACTTGATCGCGGCCAGCAGCGGAATCTGGGCCGCAATGCCCTTGGCACTGAATTCCTTGAGCGAACCAAAAGAGAGGGAGACCTTCAAGTCGTCGACCTTGGGAAGGACCACCGTCCCGTTCCAGCGCGGTGCCAGATCGGAAAAGAGCTTGTCCCAGGTGTTCTTCGAAAAGGTGCGCGCCGTCAATTCGGCCCGTTCCTGATCGAGACCGGAAAAGTTACCAAAAATATTGATGTGGAAGGTGCGCGGCTCGTGGGACACCTGCGCATCGCCGATATGGGGTTGAATATCCGTCGTCATCCTAGTCTCCGTAACAGGTTGTTAGTGGCAGGGGTTGTCGGTAGTGGGCGGCGGGCGTGAAACGGAGCCGAACGGGTCAGCTCAGGCCGTGCCGGTTCAACAGGCTGTAAAAGGTCGTTCTGGAGAGGCCCAGGCTCTTCATCGCTTTGGTTTTGTTGCCCTTGCTCTTTTCGATCGCATCCTTGAGCAGCGCCGCGGCGTAGGCGCCCATGCGTTCTTCGTAGGTGCCTTCCGTCCGCAAGGGACCGATGCTGGAGGGATCGCCGCCGTCATCATCCTCGTCGTCCTCCATCTGGAGGTAATTTTCGGTGATGTAGTTGGGATCGTCCTCGAACACCATGGCGCGCTCGATGATGTGCTCCAGCTCGCGCACGTTGCCGTGGCGGTAATCCATACTCATCACCACGTTCATGGCTTCGGGCCGGAGGGCCTTGAAGGCCAGGCCGAATTTTTCGTTGTATTTCTTGATGAAGTAATCGCACAGGGTGGGAATGTCGGAGCGGCGGTCGCGCAGGGGCGGCACGCTGATGGTCAGTCCCTTGAGGCGCTGGCGCAAATCGTTGCGGAACTTGCCGTCGTCCACCATTTTGCGCAGGTCGCGGTGGGTGGCGCACACGATGCGGGTATTGACCGTCTGCGGCTGATCGGCACCGACCGGGTGGATCTCGCCGCACTCGAGCGTGCGCAACAAGGTGACCTGCATGTCGGTGGGCATTTCACCCAGTTCGTCGAGGAACAGCACCCCGTCCTGGGCCTTCTTGAACAGGCCGGGCCGGTCCTTGAGGGCGCCGGTGAAGCTGCCCTTCACGTGCCCGAACAGTTCGCTCTTGAGGAGGTTGGGTTCCACGCTGCCGCAGTTCATGGAAATGAAGGGGCCGTCGTAGGCACCGAGCTTGTAAACGGCGTTGGCCACCAGTTCCTTACCGGTTCCGGATTCGCCTTGGATGAGGACCGTCGAGGGAACCCGCGCCAGCTTCTTGATCAGGTTGAACATGCGCACCATCGAGGGATGGTCGCCGATGATCCCGATGCGGTTCATCTCCAGTTCGGACTTGGCGGTATCCAGCTCGTATTGCTGCTCTTCCAGTTGGCGGGTGTTCTGGATCAGACGCTCCACATCCTTGAAGATGTTCTTGAGGAGCTGGACCTCGGTATCGGAATAGGCGGGCATCTCGAAACTGCGCGAGAGGAACCAGACCCCGGAGACCGTGCCGTTCGAGATCATGGGAATCGCCAGGGCGTGCTGGCGCTTGGCGAAACTCGGCGTGACCCGATTGATGTTCGCTTCCATGGTGGTCGTCTTCGACTGGATGTTCCCCGAAAGCGCGACCTGCTGCACCATCTTGATGGGAATGTACTTTTCCGGTGGAGACACGTCGGATCCCTCGCGGGTCCTCGCCGCCACACAGCTCACGCCGCCGGCGTCGATGGTGAAATAGGCCACCAGTTGGGCGAGACTGAACTCGGCCATCTCGTAGACGGTGTGGTAGGCCATCGACTCCATCGACGACAGGTTACTTTGGCTGAGGATGCGGTGAAACACCTCGAATCGATCCATCTCGTGCTCCGATGACTAACAGGTGACCGCGGGGCGGCGGTGTTGAGAAGTGCGATATCGGACCGGCCTCGGACGACCGGCCCGCCATCAAGGGAAACGAAGGTGCGACCGCCAGCCTTGTTCGGGCCGCACCGGGATTCGGGTCAGTTCCACTCGAGCCCGAATTGACCCTCGTCGTCCTTCACGAGCAGGGTCTTCTTCAGCTCGCCCTGCTCCATCAACTGGCGCAGGATGGATTCGGCGCTCAGCGGCAGCAACTCGGCGTTGATGATCTTGTCGATGTTGCGCGCACCGGCCTCGACCAGGCGGCAGCGATCGCTGATCATCTGCACCACATCGCTTTCCACGTTGAGCGTGATGCCGTGGTTTTCCATCAGGCGTTTGGCCACCTTGCGCAGCTTGAGGCCGACGATCTTCTTCATGACCTTTTCGGAGATCGGCGTGTAGGGGATCACCGTCATGCGGGCGATCAGGGCCGGTTTCAGGAACTCGTTGAGATGCGGGCGAATGGCTTCCAACAACTCTTCGGCGGTGGGCCATTCGTCTTCGGCGCACATCTCTTCGATGATGTTCGAACCCAGGTTACTGGTCATCATGACGATGGTGTTCTTGAAGTCGATGATGCGACCTTCGCCATCGGCGCAGTGGCCCTTGTCGAAGACCTGGTAGAACAGGTTCATGACGTCGGGGTGGCCCTTCTCGACCTCGTCCAGCAGCACGACCGAGTAGGGACGCTGGCGAACCGCCTCGGTCAGGACACCGCCCTCGCCGTAACCGACGTAGCCCGGAGGCGACCCGATCAGGCGCGACAGCGTGTGCTTTTCCTGGTATTCGGACATGTTGATCTGAATGGTGAAGCGCTCGCCGCCGAACAGCGTGTCGGCGAGGGTCAGGGCCATTTCGGTTTTACCGGTACCGGAGGGGCCGACGCACAGGAAGCAGCCGATCGGCGTATCCGGGTTGTTGACCTTGGCCTTGGAGGACTTGATCGCGCTGGAGATGCGATCGGCGGCGAAGTCCTGGCCCATGACGCGCTTCTTGAGGGACTTGTCCACGTCCAACACGTTGGCCAGCTCGTCGCTCATCATCTTGCCGACCGGAATGCCGGTCCAGTGGCTGACGATCTGGGAGACGGTCAAGGCCGTGACCTGGTACTCGACCATCGGGGTCTCGCCCTGCATCCCTTCCAATTCGCGCATCTTGGCCAGGCGCGACTCGTTCAACGGAGCCAGGGCGGCCTCGTCCTCACCGGCCTCGCCGATCTTTTGGTCGATCTCGAGAACTTCCGATACCAGGTCTTTCTCGGCCTGCCACTTGGTCTGGAGTTCCTGGAACTCGCCTTCCAAGCGTTCCAGCTTGGTGCGCAGGTCGGCCATCGCCTCGCTTTCGCGACCGGTCTGTTCGGTCTCTTTTTCCTTGTGCTCGATTTCCAGCTTGAGATGGTGAATGCCGTTTTCCAGGCGGGTCATCTCGTAGGGCTGGCTGTCGAGCGACATGCGAACCCGGGCGCAGGAGGTATCCAGCAGGTCGATGCCCTTGTCCGGCAATTGACGCCCGGAAATATAGCGATCGGCCAGTTGGGCCGCGGCCTCGATGGCGGAATCGAGGATTTCCACCTCGTGGTGTTCCTGGTATTTGAACTTGAGGCCGCGCAACATCTGGGTCGCCACGTCGGCACCCGGCTCGTCGACCTTGACCACCTGGAAGCGGCGCTCGAGCGCGGCGTCTTTTTCGATGTACTTCTTGTACTCGGACCAGGTCGTGGCCGCGATGGTGCGAAGCTTGCCACGGGCCAGCGCCGGTTTCAACAGGTTGGCGGCGTCGCCGGCTCCGGCCTGTCCGCCGGCACCGATCAGGTTGTGGGCTTCGTCGATGAACAGGATGATCGGCGTGGTGGAGTTCTGGACGGCTTCGATGACGCACTTGACGCGCTCTTCGAATTCACCCTTCATGCTGGCGCCGGCCTTCAGGATGCCCAGGTCCAGCGTGCGGATCTGCACGTTGGCGAGGCTGGGCGGTGCCTTGTCCTCGGCGATCAGCAGCGCCAATCCCTCGACGATGGCCGATTTACCCACGCCTGGCTCGCCCACCAGGATCGGGTTGTTCTTGCGGCGCCGCGACAGGATGTCGACCACCTGGTAGATCTCGGCATCGCGGCCGATGACCGGGTCGACTTCGCCCTTCTTGGCCAGCTCGACGATGTTGACGGTGAAGGCTTCCAAGGCCTCGCTGCCTTCCACTTCGGCCGCGCTCGGCACCTTGCCCTCGTTCTCCTCGCTGCCGACCGTCAACTCGTTCAACTGGTGGACGATCTGCTGTTCCTGTAGTCGCTCGAGGAAGGAGTAGCGCGAACTGGCCACCCAGCTTTGGTCGCGCAGCAGGGCGATCAGGAGGTGGGCCGAACGGATGCGCGATTCGCCGCGCTCCAGGTTGCCGAAGTTCCAGGCCTGGGCGAAACCCTCGAGAAGAATGGCCGAGAACTTGGGCTTGGCGTGGTTTCCGGTGTTCAACTGGTTGAGGCCGTTGTCGATCTCACGCCGAGCTTCCTCGAGATTCACACCGAGCTTGTTGAGTATGACGCTGATATCGGATTTGCTCTGGTCCAAAAGTTTCAGCAGACAATGCTCGGCCGTGATCTCGAAATGGGAACGCTGGATACAGGTTCCCGCGGCAGCTTCCAACGCCTTTGTAAGATTCTTGTTGAGTTTGCCCATGAGGGCTTTGATTTGACTGGCATCCATAATTTACTGCTCCTTCTCCCTTGGCATTTTCGATATGAGCGTGAGTTCGGCGTTGACACCCTCCAACTGAAGGTGGGGCTGCACGACGAGTTTGGCTCGATAGAACCCTGGGTTACTCGGATCTTCACTGACTTTCACCAAACCGTCCCTCAAGGGGTATAGTGACCGCAACTCCACTTCAGGATTCGGCATTTTGGTGATGAGGCCTTTCAACCAACGGTTGATTTCTTTTTCCAGCTCGGGCGCTTCCTTGGTCGTCCCGATGTTTTCGCGCTGAATGACTTTGGTGAAATGCGCCAGGCGGCACACCAGAAACAGGTAGGCCATGCTCGCGGCGATTCGGTCGAAGGTCGCCTGACCGCCGTCGCGCCGATCGGGTCGCTGCAGGGAAGGGGCCGAAAACAGGCAGATGCGCTCCCAATCCTTGTAGTACACGAACGGAATGAATCCCTGATTCGAGATCTCGTGCTCGTTGTGGTCGGAAAGCGAGACCTCCAGGGGAATTTCGCGAATCGGCATGCCCTTGCCCCCGATTTCGGAGGGCACGATCTCGCCGATCAGGCCGCCGGTACGCGGACCGCGAATGTAGATACACCAGCCGTGACGGATGAAGCTGCGAATCAAGATCATGCCGAAACCGTAGGAGGCGGGTATCCAGGTCTTCATGCTGTCCCGCAGGGCGTAGTGACGGCAATAGAGCGGTGGCAGACGCCGCCGCTTTTTCTGGATCAACATGCGCGGCAGGGCCATGCCCAGGTAGCGGCTGTCCTCGTTTTCGCGCAGGCTCTGCCACTTCACGTATTCCTGACTGCCGAAGTGAAGCTCGAAATCCTTGATCTCCTCGAGGTTGCGAATGTTGCGCAGGCCGAACAGGGTCGCCCCGGCATTGCCGATCGTCGGGCAGTGACAGCTCGCCGCGACCATCGACAACATCTTCATCAGGCGCAGGTCGAACGCTTTGTGGGAGAACTCGTAGTGGGTCAGGATCGCGGTGAACGGCTTGCCGCCGGCCTGGTCGTATTCGGTTTTGTAGAGGTGGTAGAACAGGCCGCTATCGCTGGGGTCGGGATACTCGTCGAAGTCCTCCATCAGGTCTTCTTTGGAGATGCACAGCAGCTCGACCTCTACGTCCGCGCGTCCCATGGTGACATCCACCACCTGGTTGGCCCCGATCCACAGCGATTCCAATTGGCGAAAACGGCGGTGGGCCATGATTTCGGCCAATTGATGGGCCAGCATCTCGTTGATCCGCACGATCGCCTGATCCAGGGCGATTCGCCAGTAACGCTGCCATTCCGGAGAGCCGAACTCGGGCCCCTCGGGCTGGGGCGCTTCCGCTTCCTCCTGCTCGACGGCAGCCTCATCGGCGGCTTCGTCGGGCACGGGATCCCCGTCCTCGGACACCACGGCAGCCTCCGCCGTTCCGTCCGCGCCTGCGTCCGGCTCGGCCCCGAGGGCGTCGGGGTCCAATCGTTTGTCGCTGGAAAAAGGATCTTTATTGGGTTCGGTGGTACTACCTGTGATAGTCATAGGGGTTCACCACGGCGGTCTCGGCACTGCCATCGCGCAACACGTCGGTGTGAAACGTCAGTTTGGAGACCCGGCCGTTTTCCTTGATTTCGCCGGTGACCCGGTACGTGGCCCGGAAGGTCTCATGAGACGTATCCTGAAGACGAACCTCCACGCGTTTCAGACGCGGTTCGAACTTCTCGATCGTCCGTTTGATTTCCGAGCCCAGGTTTTCTAGGGATTGCGGCAGAGAATAGTATACATAATGAATGTCGGGTAAGCCAAAATCAGGCAAATGGGCCGTCATGCCCTTGCGGTTGTTGAGCAGCAAGGCCAGGTGCTCCTGGATCGATTCGGCCAGATCGCGATGGTAGCGCTCCCCGCCGGTGATGACGTCCATAAAATTCTGATCGCCCATGTCAACCCACCGCCTCGCCGGTCTCGGGTGTCACACCCGGGTTCTTGGAAGGCGCGGGCACGTCCTTGCCCAGCGCTCCGGTGGTGATCAATGCGTTGTCGCGCATCGGCAGGCAGTGAACCCAAATATCGCGGCCCATGCTGCGGTTGCCCAACTCCCACTGGGGAATCTGGTCGCTGCGCAGCTCCAGGGTCAAATCGGTATCCCACTGACCCTGGGTGTAGTTCTCCAACAACTCGTTCATCAGCCTGCGCAATTTTCCGCCGGGCAGGAGTTCGAGGTAGTCGTCGTAACCGAGTTCCTTGACCTTGACCTCGAAGGTCCCGCCGATATCCTTGATCTTGGAGCCCACCAGGAAATTGCCTTCCCGACCGATGGTCAGGTTCTGGCCCATGATCGCGAACTGGTCCTGGGGAATGCGCCGGTACTGGGCCACGAAGGTGTTCAGCTCGATGTCCAGTTGCGGAAAGAAGGAGGCCAGGATGGACTGGAGCCCGATGATGGTGCGCGAACTGCGGCGATACAGGTACATCTGGTACCAGCGCAGCCCGTGCATGTAGGGCACCGAATGGCCGGCCAGCACACCGGAGAGCCGATCGAGGATGACCGCCTGACGCTTGGTGTGTTCGTTGCGCGGGCGCAGCGTGTCCTCGTTGAAGAAATGGTAGTTCTCCCAGGCCTGCAGGAGGAGCTGGTAAAAGCGTTGGTTGAACAGGTCGAGGAATTGGCGCATCGGCCGGTTCTTCTCGGCCAGGTGCAACAGCTCGTCGGTGAAGTAGTCCGGCAGGACGCCTTGGAGCCCGTACATCCCCAGGTAGCCCACCTGGTAGACCGACTCGCCGAAATCCTCGTCCTCGGAGGCCGGGAGTACCCATTCGTCCGTATAGGCCCGTTTGACCGGCTGGGTGAGCCGCATCGGCTTGCCCGACGTTTCTGATTCCTTGGCGATACACCTGAGCTGGTGCAACAGCAGGGTCAGGTTTCTCATTGGGAATCACCCCCAGGCGGTCCAGTGGAATTGGTTCTTGGTGGTCGATTCGGTGACGGTGAGCTTGAAGAAGCTGTTGATGGGACAGTAACCCTGCAGGAAGTGGCCGAACACGCGGGTGAACAGGGCGATGTCGCCCACCGCGGGGAAGTAGGAGCTGTCGGCGCCGAGCTCCATCTTCTGGCCCAGGACGCAGCACCCCTGCTTGACCACGTAATCGCGGTCGATGCCGATCTCGTGAATGCCCTGGATCTTGCGGGCACCGGCCTCGCTCTTGCCGTAGTTGTAGAGCGCCAGCAGCGTGCGCAGGGCGTCGATGTCGGTCAGCTCCTTGTAGTCGAGCGCCAAGTGGGCCAGAAAATCCCATTCGTTGACGCTGTGCAGCGGCGGCCAGAACGCCTGGGAGGCCGGCGCGATGTTGCGCACCTGAATGGTCTCGGGAATCTTGTTGCTGATGCGGTTGAGCTGATCCATCTTCAACTTTTGGGCGAAGTGGCGGTTGGTGCAGTTGGCGCGAATCGAAATCACCTGGTTCTGCAGGGCGCCCGGCCCCTCGTGGTCCATGTCGATGAACCGGATGTAGAAGTCCCAACCGCGATCGATCGCCTTGTCGCGGCGATGCATGTAGAACCACTGGCGCGGCGCGTTGAGCGTCTTGACCCCGAAGTGGTAGTAGGGTCGCACCGTTTCCTGGTCCTGTTCGTAACTGGCGATGACCTCGTCGACGCTGTGGACCTCGATATCGGCACGGGTGGAATCCGGGATCACCGGGAACTCGGGCCGCAGGTTGTCGATCTTGAAGGGCTCGCAATCGATCTTGTAGAGGTTCTGGGCCACACAGGCGTGCAGGCGGATGTTCTTGGTCTCGATGACGATGCCGGTGGCCATGGGTCGGTTGAAGCGAAAATCGACCTGGACTTCCTGGACGTCCTCGAGTTTGCCGAGGATCGCCTGCAAGCCCTTGATGCGAAAGAAAAAGAAGCGAAAGGGATAGAGGTAGTAGTCGCGCAGCAGGTGAAGCTGGCCCAGCCGTCCCTTATCGTGAATTTCGTAATCGTGATTGCCTTGGAAACCCGACCACTCCAGCTCCAAATCGCCGGGTTGGGTGGGGATTCCCTTCAACGAGATGCCGTTGATGTTCTCGGCGAACTGCAGGAACAGTTCGTACATGGTGGACGGATCGCCATAGATCCCGAACTCCAGCTTGTCCCATTCCAGGGCGCCGGCATCGGCGCCGGGGTGCAGGCGCAGCACGATACTGCGGGTGTAGTCGCCCGGTGCATCGGGGTCGACCCACAGCCGTTCGAGTTCCACGGGCTGAATCCACAGGTCCCAGCAAGTGGTGAAGGTGTAGCGCTCACCGTTGGGTCCGAGCCCGTTGGCGTAGAGTTCCGTCCCCGAGGGAACCAGAACCGGCTTGTCCAGCATGCTCTGTTGGGGCGTGAACTGGACGATGGTGCGCGCGGGCTGGGGTTGAAGGTATTGCGGGTAGATGAGCTCGAAGAGGGAATGGACCAGTTCGGGATACTGGGCGTTCAAATACCTATTGAGCTTTCCCGTGAGAAAGGCGAAGGATTCGATGATCCGTTCGGCATGGGGATCCCGCATCCCCGAATCTCGCGCATGGAGACCCAGGGTGCGGGCAATCTCAGGGAAACGCTCGGCGAAGACCGCCGCTTCCTGGTCCAGATAACGCAGCTCCTCTTCGTAGTAAACCCGGTCTTCGCGGGAAACCATGAAGTCGTCGCCTCGTGCTGGGAATTATGACTCTTTTCCGGAGGGCATTTTGGAAACCAGGGACATGTCGACGCTCATGCCTTCCATCTGGAAGTGCGGGCGAATGAACATTTCCACGCTGTACCAACCGGGAGACTCCTCGATATCGCTGACGATGATCTTGGCGTCTTTGAGCGGACGACGTGCCTTGAGGTCGGGGTCGGGATTCGGCATCTTGGTGACCAGACGCTGGATCCACTCGTCGAGTTCCTTCTGGAGGTCGTCCTTTTCCTTGGCGGACCCGATGTTCTCGCGCTGAATGACCTTGAGGTAGTGCGAGAGGCGGGAGGCCAGGAACAGGTAGGGAAGGTTGGCCGCCAACTTGGCGTTGGCCGTGGCTTCCGGAGTGGTGTACTTCTTGGGTTTCTGGCTCGACTGAGCCGAGAAGAAACAGGCGTAGTCGCTGTTTTTGTAGAAGGTCAACGGCATGAATCCGCTTTCGGCGAGTTCGAGTTCCACACGGTCGGAAATGGCGACCTCGGTGGGAATCTTCGACTTCATTTCGCCTTGATCTTCGTAGTGGAAGATCGGCAGATCCTCGACCATCCCGCCGGCCTGGGGCCCGCGGATGTTGACGCACCAGCCGTTGTTGGCGAAGCTCTGGGTCAGGCGGCTGGCGAAGGCGATCGAGGCGTTGCCCCACAGGAACTTGTCGTGGTCCTCACCGGCGACGTTCTCGTGGAATTCGAAATCGCGCATGGTGTGGTTGCCGGGGTTGTAGGGCTCGCGCAACAGGAATTTGGGATAGGTCAGTCCGAGATAGCGGGAATCCTCGCTGTCGCGGAAGGAGCGCCACTTGGTATATTCCTGCTGTTCGAACAGCTCTTCCATGTCCTTGACCTTGTGCAGGTCGGTGGCGGAGTTGAGTCCGAACATCTTGTCGTTGGCGGCGGCGATGAAAGGTGCGTGACAGCCGGCCGCGACGTGGCTGAGGTTTTTCATCATGGCCACGTCTTTGCTGCTCTGATCGAAGAAGTAGTTACCGATGACGGAGCCGATCGGCTGACCGCCGGCCTGATCGTATTCCTGCTTGTAAATGTGGTGGAAGAGCCCCGACTGCAACAATTCGGGAGCGTCCTCGAGGTCGGAACGCAGGTCTTCCTTGGAACAGTTGAGCACCTCGACCTTGATGTTGGCACGGAAGTTCGTGCGATCGACGAGGTACTTGAGGCCGCGCCAGGCCGATTCCAGTTCCTGGAACTTTTCGTTGTGCAGGACTTCGCTGACCTGCTCGCTCAACTTTTGATCGATACCGGAAATCACCGACTCGATCATGGGCTTGTCGAGCTTGTCGAGTTTCTGTCCCTGGGCCGTCAGCTCGCTGATCAGGTGATTCACCGCAGTGGCCAGACGCATACCCGCATCTTCGTTTTCCACCGTGGATTTTTTCGAGTGCGGCTCGCTGGGTGCGGCGAGATCGACCTTGTTCAGCAGGCTGTCGAGTACCGACAGCTCTTGCTCTACTTGCCCTCCCTGGGCTTCCGCTTGATTCTCAGGGGTCGTCATATAACATTCTCCTTAATCTTCACCCGGCTTCAGGCCTCGTCTTCTTTTGGTTGAAGCAAAGGCGCCAATTGATCGAGCTGGCTGCGCAGTGCATCGATCTTACTGGGATCGCCTACGATGCGATTCAACTCCTTGCGGAACTCGGAGTTGTTGACCACACGGCCCTTGAGATCCATCAACAACTTGCGGACTTCGAGCAACATTCGGGTTTCGGGCATTTGCTGGGCGATGTTCTCGGGATTGAAATCGTCGATCGAATCGAATTTCAGATCGACCTTCATCTCGTCGCCTTCTTCACCACTGAGCTTGTTGGCCACGTTGATGTTGAGGCCCAGCTTCTGCTCTTTCATCACCGAGGCGAAGTTATTTTTATTTACGGAGATTTTCTTGCGCTCTTCGAGGGGAGTGTCGTCCTCGCGCATGGTGTAATCTCCGAGCAGCAACAGTTTCAAGGGCAGTTCGACTTCTTCTTTCGCGTCGCCCACGTACTTAACGTACTTGATGTTGACCCTAGAGGGGGGAATCTCGTCTTGGTAGCTGCCCCGAGCCATAGGCGCCTCCTCGTGCTGATTCTTGATAATAAGACTAGTTGTCGTTTACGAAAGCTTTCCCAGACTAGCAAACCAGGGCGAAAAAAAACAAGGTATTTTTGAAGTCTGTCAAACGTGTAGAGGCGACCTCCGGAGTATCCTTTGCAACCCGTCTCAGGTCCCGGAAATTTGCACCCCGGCCGGACCTCATCGCCTTGACAGGCCGACGCTAAATTACATACCATTACGGGGTCTCCAACTTGTGTTTTGCCAGCTCGTGAAAAAAAAGCTTGATCCGATCAAACCTTTTTTATTTGATACACCACACATACCTTACGATTTGTCATCCAGTCACTTGGGTTTCGAATCGGCGGTGCCTGACTCGCCGAAGGAGGGCCTGACCGTCCCCGGCAGTGCGCCAGTCCGGTTGGTGAGCCAGGAAAGGAATGTCTGAAACCAGCGACTCTCGACGAATGATTGCGACTAGGTTTTCCAAACCGACTTCAGATACGACTTAAATTGGGAGTGCCGGGCCAACGCCCCGTGCTCCAGATCCAAGGTTGTGACAACGGAGCGTACCCATGCGTTATCTCTTGATTTGTATTCTAGCCCTGGGAATGGTCGCCTGCTTCGGCCCCCGACCATTTTCCAATGTTCATTTTCTCAGCTTGCCCGAAACCAACCAAGGCCGCGCCCTGCCGGTCCACGTCATCCCGGTGGACGAATCGTTGCGCGTCAAACTGGAGCGAATGACGGCCGAGGATTGGTTCATCAGCGACGACGTGAACACCTTGACCGGCATTCAAAAGCGCGTCCTGCGCGGTGCCCAGAACGAGGTGGTCCAAGCCGAACGCCGTAACGATCGCAACGACTTCATGGTGATCGTGGATTTCGCGGACGTGGAAGGTGCCGACCAGCAGAAGCTCGTGTTGGGTGACAAACACTACCGTGCCAAGGATATCTACGTGCTGGTGGAGCGCGACCGCATTCGGGTCGTGTCCAAGTCGGTCTACGACGATTATCTGAGAAGCCGCTAACTCCGCCGCCTGAAATCATATGAATCCGCTCGCGCGGTGATAGGGGGTATGTCTTGTCAGCCCGCGATATCAATTGGAGTGAGGGGCTGTTCGTCCAGCCGCACCACTTTCAGCAGGCTTTTCTCGACCTCGAACAACGCCAGAATCACGTCATCACCGATTACAACCCCCATTTCTACGGGGTTTCCCAACTGGTGATCTCTGAAAGCGATTGCGAGAACTACAATCTGCACATCGAGGAAATCGCGTGCCGCTTCCCGGACGGGGCGCGCATCACCTTTCCCGGCAACTCGGTGATCGAGAACCGTCAGTTCAAGGAACGGCTGGACACCAACCAGGGCCGGATCGAGGTGTTCCTGGGTTTGCCCAAACTCAACACCCAAGAACCCAATGTCCTGCGTTACGACGGCCGTCCCCTCGGCGGCGTCAAGTACCGCTACATTTCCAAGATCGAGGAAGTCCAGGACCTGGTCACGGGCAAGAACGCCCAGGAAGTGGAGATCAAGCTCTTCAATCCCAAGATCCTGTTTTCCGGTGAGTCCACCTTCGGATACGACGTCATCAAGATCGCCGAAATCGAACGGTCGGGTCAGTACAACAGCGTGCCCGAGCTGGACAAGAAGTACGTGCCGCCCTGCTATTCGGTCAAGGCCTCGTCCTACCTGCAGCACGTCATGCGCGAAGCCGGCAACCGCCTGATCGCCAAGAACCGCACCCTGCGCGAGTATTGGAAGAACAAGGACACCGCAACCCTGATGAAGGCCCGCGACGCACTCAAGGTCCAGTCGCTGGCGGTGGCCACCAACTCGTTCATGCAGCTTTCCAGCGGTGCGGTGGTTCACCCGTTCCTGCTCTATATCAAGATAGCCGAGACCATCGGGATGCTGTCCATCTACTGCGAGGACGACCGCTTCATCGAAGTACCGGTCTACGACCACAACAACCTCGCCGCCTGTTTCGAGAAGGCCCACGCCAACCTCATCAAGCTGCTCTCCCTGCTGGAAGAGATGAGCTACGAGGCCCGCGTCTTCGAGATCGGCGCCGACGCGCTCAATGTGGAATTCGACGCACGCTGGTTCGACGAAAAATACGACCACTACATATGTTTCGAGGCAAAGCTCGAGGAAAACGAGGTGGTTCGCCATCTCGGCGGCCTCAAGATCGCCCCCGAAAACATCATTCCCATTCTCAACCAGCGCCGCATGCGCGGGATCGACCTGGAGGGCCCCGTTCGCCACCTCAGTCACATCCCCACCTCGCCGCACCATCACTATTTCAAGATTCCCGTGGGCCATGCCCTGTTCCGCAAGCTCCAGGACCACCCCGTGCTTTCCATTTGGGGCAGCACCCAGTTCGCGGATCTGGTCACCCTATACGTTCTCGAGAAGAAATGACATCGTCCACCACCGCCCGCGAGCACGGCGCCCGACGCCTTGCCCGCGGGCCACGGCCGTTTCATCTCGTCCGAATCCCAGCAACCCTCGGGCAAGCGCCCCCAGCTCTCTGGTGAATGCCATACCCCCCAATAGGTGTAAGTCCCATGGAACTTCGCGATGTCACCCGTGACCTCTTTCTTTTCGCCGCCACCTTTCGCGAGCGATTGAATCAGGGGAGCCTGCCGCCGGTCCAAACGCTTTATCACGAAGCCAAGGTCCTTTTCGACCGGATGGACCAGGTGGTCGTTTCCAATCCCGCCCTGAGCGCCCGCTACGGAAAAATCAAATACGGACTGGTCGCCCTGATCGACGAAATCATCGTCAGCTCCACCTGGAGCGAAGGCCCCAACTGGCCGGTCCTGGAACTCGAATTTTATGCGACCAATATCGCCGGCAACCATTGTTACGAGCTGATCAAGTCTCTGACGCCGGCCGACGTGGATTTGATCGAGGCCTGGTTCTACATCCTCGCTCTCGGTTTCCGCGGCGAACTGGCCTTCGAGGAAGCGCGCTGGGAGGAAACCCTGCTGCGCCTGTACCGCCAGTTGCCGCAGCGCATCGACCAGAACGACATCAAGCTTTCGCCGGAGGCCTACCACGTGGTGGCCCGCAAGGCCCGGCGCCTGGATCCGCTGTTTTCGCTCTGGCGTTCGGTGATCCTTTTCTTCGCGTTTCTCGTCATGCTGATCGTGTTCTACCAGGTCGTCTGGGTGAGCATGGTCGACGACGTCAAAGAAAAATCCGATGAAGTCATGCTGCAAATCCGCGACAAGAAATTGCTTGAAGAGCTCAAGGAAATCAAACAATGACCAAGTTGTTCGACCTCATTCGCCTCATCCCCGGAAGCGCCAAAATCGTGACGGTGGTCCTGATCATCTTCGGCTCACTGTTCGTGGTCTACCAGCGCTGGGGCAGAAACGCGGCCCTCACGCTGGCCATCGGCGTCGCCGTCGTGTTTCTCATCATTTTCATCTACAACAAGGTCGTCAAATATCGCGAATCGCGCAAAGGCGCCGCATTCGGCAAGGCACTCGAGGAATCGGCCGGCCCGTCCAAGGAAGAAGTCAAGGTCGCCGTCGGTGAATTGGGCGAAAAGTGGTCCGAGGCCATGGACAACCTGCGCGACACCAAGATCGACCTCTACCAGCTCCCCTGGTACCTGTTGATCGGGGAACCGCAGTCGGGCAAGTCGACCACGCTCAAGTTTTCCGGGCTCAAGTTCCCGATCGGGGTCGAATCGATCTCGGGCGGCGGCGGTACCCGTAACTGCGACTGGTGGTTCACCGAGCAGGGCGTCATCCTCGATACCGCCGGACGCTTCACGTTCCAGGAAGGCACGGCCACCGACTCGGCCGAATGGGAATACTTCCTGGGTCTTCTGGCCAAATACCGGCCCTACTGTCCGATCAACGGCGTCATCCTGGTCATCCCTGTGGATGCGCTGCTCAACGATCCCGACAGCACCCTGGAAACCAAGGCGCGCAACATCAGCGACAAGCTCGCCAACATCCAGCGCATGCTGGCCATCCAGTTCCCGGTCTACGTCCTGATCACCAAGTGCGACCAGATCTTCGGCTTCACCCAGTTCTTCAACAAACTGAACGCCGACCAGCAGCGCGAAATGTTCGGTTGGTCCAACCAGGAGCAGAGCACCGGCTTCAGCCTGGAAACTTTCGAGCACAGCTTCAACCAGATCGCGACCCGCATCGACCAGATCCGCAACAGCCATTTCTCGCAACCGCACCTGCACGACGACGTGGACAAGACCTTCATTTTCCCCGAGGAATTCCGCACCATTCGCGAACCGCTCAAGCGCTACATGCACATCATCTTCGAGGGTTCGGTCTACAAGGATCCCCTGTACTTCCGCGGTTACTACATCACCTCGGGCATGCAGGAAGGTCAACCGATCATCAAGGCCTGTCAGGCCATGTTCCAGGGCGGCGCCATGCCGGAGAACCTGGAAAAGATCTTCACTCGCTCGCGCGCCTTCTTCATTCGCGATTTCTACTCGGAAAAGGTCTTCCCCGAAGAGGGCCTGGTCCAGCGCGCCGCCGACCTGATGCGCAAGGACAAGATGAAGCGCCGCTTCATCTACGCGGTCAACCTGGGAATCCTGCTGCTGGGCGCGCTGTTCGTCTTCTTCATGTGGCGCAGCCTCTCGAAACGGCTGGACCCGCCCAAACAGGCGATCGACCAGACGATGCACACCCTGGCCCAGGTCGAGGGTTCCTTCTTCCGCGATGCCGCGGCCAGGCGCAGTATCTACCTGGCGTTGAGCGATCTCAAACTCGTGGTCAACAGCACCCGCGACAGCGGATTCCTGCTCTTTTTCAAAACGCGCCAGAACGCCCTGACCGAACACCTGCAGGACACCTTCGCCTACCTGTTCCTCGACCGCATCATGCTCGAAATGTTCGACCAGGTGGACGCCCAGTTACGCGAGTTCCAGGTGGCCAACGCCGACCAGACGGTCAGCAGCGACAAGGAACTCGAGCTGTTGACCAACGCCCTGAAAGAGCTCAAGCGCTGGCAGTTCGCCCAGGCCAAGGGCGAGCTGGACGATTTGAGGGATCCCACCATCACGCCCTTCCTCGACCTGGTGGTCGATCCCGCATGGGATCGAGAGGACGAGGAGCTGGCCGCGCTGTTGGGCGAATCCACCCTGAAAAAAACCCTCGAACGATGGTTCGTGGAGGTCAACAGCCGCAGCTCCGACAAGTTGAGCACCTTCTTCAAGCGCTACATGGTGAATCGCACCTCGGGGATCTACAAGGGTCTCGACGAAAAGGTCGAGGTCTTCTACGCCACCCAACACGAGCTGGATCTCTACCGCAAGAAGGCCGGCCTGATGGAAGACCTGGACAACACCTACGCGGCGATTCAGCGACCCAATCTCGATCGGCTGGAATACCACCAGAAGCTGGTGGAACTGAACGCCTTCTTCAGTGACGCCAATCTGGAGATCATCGCCAATCCCAACGACCGCTACCTCTCCTACCAGGAAATCCGGCTTCGCATCGCCCAATCGATGGGCGAAGAATACGTGGATGTGCTTCCCAAGCCGGAAGAGGAAGCCACCGATGAAAATGGCGAACGTTCGTTGATCGGCGAAGCGGGCGACCTCTTCGAAGGGGCCGCCAAATCGCTGAAGGCACTCGAGGAGCGGCGCGCCGTCCTGCCCGCCGCGAGCCAATTCGTCAAAAAAATGAGGTTCCAAAAGCTCGACCAGCTTCCCGATCCGCGCAAGGAATACCCGCCCGGACCCAACGGCAACCTGGTCTATCCCGACCTGAACGTCAACTTCCACAAGAACATCGTGGCGCGGTACATGGCCAAGTTCGGCGAGACCAACGTCCCCTACGACGGCATCGCCAGCTCCCAAAAGGACCTGAACGGCAAGCTCGACAACCTGTTCAACGAAGCGGCCACCCGCATCGACCTGCTGCGCGACCTGTTCACCTCCGACGTCTACGAATTCATCGACATGTACAAGGACGATCCCCGCGCCCAGGAACGCTACGAGGAGGCGATCAAACGCTATTACGACGCCACCTCCCAGCGGGAGCTGCGCCAGTTAGAAAACACCCTCAACGCGGTGCTCAAAACGGTACCGACCGAAGTTCCGGCCGCACCCAACCGGTGGCGCTCGATCGTCAGCACCTTCGATCAGATCACGGAAAAAGGCCAAAACTTCCAACAATTCGTGAAACTGCCCGACGACGTGCTGCTGCGGGAGTTCAATGGCCGTCCCAAGCGTAACATCCTGCGCATCTACGGCGCCGAAAGCGGCCCGCTCAAGGCCACCGAGGGCTACTCGAGCCGCATCACGGAAGCGCTCAAGACCTTCAGCAACGCCCTGGCCTCGCTCGACACTATCAAGGACGCCGAGCTGAAGCGCAACGAATCCTTCTACCTGAGTGCGCGTTTCGAACAGTACGCCGACCTGCAGATCAAGAACAACGTGATCAAGGCCTACGGCGACAAACGAAGCGTTCCGGTCTACCTGGAGCCGCATTTGGACGCCCTCGACCAGTGGTCGACCAACGCCATCGACGCCTTCTTCTTCCGCGTGCGCAGTTCGGATCCCTGCCCCCAATGCGGCGCGAACAAGCGCAAGCTGACCAAGGCCGTGCGCGATGCCGGCGTCGGCTTCCCCATGCGCTTCAACTCGCAGGTCAAGGTCACGCCCAAGACCGGCGAAGGCGCGATCATCTCGCCCAGCATCACGCCGCGTGAACGTCTCGACGAGCTGTTCGACACCCTGGCCCTCTACAAACCCGATAACCGCACGCCCGCCCTGGAGAACTACATCAAGAAACAGGGCCTGGAGAATTTCCTCGAAGACGCCTTCGCCTGGGAGGAGGCCGTTCGTTCGATGATCTCCGAAGGTCTCGAGATTTCCTATAAGATGGAAGACAAACCCGGCTTCGTGAATCAGGGCCGGACCAAGAACATCACCGCCGACTTCACCCTGGTGGAGATGAGCGGTGCCTTCATCGGCCGAAATCTCAGCCTCAACTCACCTTCATTCACCAAACTGGACAAGAACGACTCCGCGGAGGACGACAAACTGATCTTCCGCCTGTTCAACGATACGCCCGGCAACCGTGCCGAATCCCTGGTCACCGTCGAAGGCGGGTACCTCGGGATCTTTGCCTTCGCGCTGGACGGTAGTAGTGCCAACGACACGCGTGATCGGTTCACGCGAGAAATCACCTTGCCGTTGAATACCGGCAACACCGAGGTGAAGGGTCTGTTCCACTTCAAGACCTCGAGATCCATCCCGGCACCTCCCGACTGGAGCCGGATCCTGACGAGGTAATCATCATGGGATTTTTTGCCCGGTTTCGCGGCCGGGTCAAAATACCACCGTTCAACGTTGGTATTTACGGCAAGCTACCTGGTTACAAGGATTTCCTTTTCACCAGTTGCAGCCCCGCCTTTTCGGACTGGAAGATCATTCTCGATCGAGGCTTCGACACCCTCATCAGAGCCGGCGTGCCGCGACCCTACGTGTCGCCCGCGCGCCGGTTCTACGTGGACATGAAGGAGCACAAGACCAGCCTGGTGGGCTGCATTTGGGACAGTGACGACGGAAAACGCGCCTTTCCCTTCATGATTGCCATGCCGTTACCCCGCAAATTCGCACAAATGGCCTATCCGGTGTTCTGGCAGATCCTGGAACACATCTGGTCTTACCTGGAGGACCTGCACAACGAGCTGCGGGCCATCAAGACCTCCACCGATATCTACGCCCGGGTTCGCGGCGTGCAGCACAAGTTGCCGCCGCTGGAACCGGCCCAATGGGATCGCAACGAGAACGGCCTCGCACTGAAAGCCCGCGACGAATTCGACAAGGGCATGTTGGTGCGCATCGACCTCAGCGAAATCAGCGCTTTGGAAGAAATCGAGGTAATTCACGGCCTTCAACTGAGGCGTGCACCCAGCCTGATTCTCTGGCCCTTCCCGCGTTGGCGCGACGAACACCGCGGCACCTCCCTGGCCTATCTGGGCTCGCGCGGCGTGTCGGAATTGAACATCAAGTTCTTCCCGCCGGTGCCCGACGATCCCCGCCTGGCCAATCAGGGCCCGGCCCCCGTTCTCGAACCGAAAGGTGGCGACAGCGACACCAGCCCGCCCGCGCCGGCCCCGAAACCGGTTCAACGGGTCCGCAAACCGGAGCCGGTGCCCGGCCTCGCCCACGATCATCCGGCTCAGGTCGCCGCCCGCGCGGCCGCGGCCGAGCGCTCCAACGAGGAGCCCACGGAACGCATTCCGCGCAGCACCATTCCCGGATTGGGCGACCCGCCGTCGGATCAAGGAGGCGGCCAGGCCCCTCCCCAGGATGACTCCGACAACGGTCCCGCCGCCTCGATCGCGACCAGCCGGCACCCCTCACCGCCACAGGGCACGCCGACCTTCGAGGGGGAAACCGAAAGCGCCGCGACCCCGCCGTCGACCCAGGCCTCGGTCGGGGTGAGCGATACGCCGCGCCGGGGCATGCCCCTGCCCAACCCCATGCCGAGCGAAGCCGGGACCAGCCCGGCCCCAGCGCCCGCGCCGCGCGAAAAGCGGGTGAGCGCGGACGATTCCCTGGACCGCTCGGATTCCTTCGATCGTTCCGACTCGTTCGACCAATCGGATATCTTCAATAGCTCCGAGATCTTCAACCAGTCGTCCCAATCGCCCGAGCCGCCGCGTCAACCGCCGCCGCCCCGGCATGAAAAGCCGGTCCGCAGGGAACCACCGGCGGGCCGTCGCGACCGATCGAGCGACGCCAATCCCCTGATGGTTCTCGGTAACACCGAGGAGAGCGGCCAGGGCGCGCCCAGCCGCGCCAAAACCGGGCCCGTCGAGAGAAAGGCCGATTCAGCGGGGAATACGGGCAACTATCCGGTATTCACCCCCAATGCCGCCGAAGACGACGACATGGACATCACCCAACCTCTGGAGCCGATCGTTCGCGACCAGGAACCCGACCCCTTCGAGAGCGACCACCACCACATCAATTCTCAAATCGATCAAATGGTGGAGGACGAGCCCCTGCGCGAATACAGCGATTGGGAGGTCGAAGAGGCTCAGGCCCAAATGGCGGCCGAAGCCAAACGTCGACAGCAAAACCCGGTGCGGCCCTCTCAGAACAGGAAAAAAGGTAATTCAGTCGACTTCGACGGAAACGGTGCGTCGGATGATCCTTCGCGCCGCAACTGATGCGGACGGGGCCTCGATTCCCCGTACCGGATCCCCGGCCTCCGTTCCCAACGGCCCCTATCGATTGCCGCACGGTGAGCTGAATCCCTGCGGCTCGAAACGCCATCGAGCGACACAAGCGAGGACCCTATCGTGATCGAAGAACTCGAATCCCATAAAGAAGCCATTCTCCAACCGATCAGCGATGCCGAACCCTGCGGCGAAGATCCCAAGTACGAGGACGACTACAGTGAGATCAAGGAAGAAGTCGCCAAGATGTCCGCACTGGGCACCGGTTCTCCCGACTGGGACAAGGTGGAGGAAAACACCCTGAAGCTCTTGAAGAGTACGGCCAAGGAAATCAACCTGCTGGCCTATCTCGGGGTGGCCTGGACGATCAAGCACCAGCTCGCGGGTTACATCGTCGGTGCCGAGATCGCGGCCGAGACGCTGCTCAAGTTCTGGGACGACATGTATCCTTCGGCGCGCAAGGAGCGAATCCGGGCGCGAGCCGTCGACTGGTTCCAGGCGCGCCTCCTGGAACGCTTCGATTCCTGTAAATCGACCGACCGCGAGCTCCTGCAGCGCGGCATCGACGCCACCAAAAAACTGAAGGACGCGATCTACGAAAAGTTCCAGGATCCGCCCGTCAACTTCCGCAAGCTCCGCAATCAACTGGAAGAGTGGCTGGCGCAGGCGCCGGAGCCCAAACCGGAGCCACCTCCCGCCCCCAAGGAAGAACCCAAGAAAGAAGAACCGGCACGAGCGGCCGCTCCGGCACCGGCAGCCGCGCCGGCGGCTCCGGCCGCGGCCGCCCCCACCCCGAAACCGGCCGCGGCGAAGGGTCCCCCCGTAGCCGCACCGACGGTGGGCGACGACGCTTCTTTGGACGAAGTGTACAAGGCCCTCGGTCAAATCGCCCTCAACGTTCAAAAAGCCGAACCCACCCTGGTCCACGGTTTCCAGATACGCCGAATCGCGGCCTGGTCGTCGCCCAAGGTGCCCAACCACAACGCCACCCGCGAAACCATGATTCGCCCACCGGACGCCAACGCCGTCAAGAGCATGGAAACCATGTACAGCGCCAGCAACTGGGCCGGCATCCTGCCGCGGTGCGAGGCCTTCACCAGCGCCTTTCCCTACTGGCTCGACCTGCAGTTCTGGGCGACGGAAGCCGCGGCGGGCATGGGCCACGACGCGGTGGTCTCGGTCATCAAGGAAGAAACGCGGCGCTTGCTGGACAAGTGCCCCGAGTTGGTGGACATCAAATTTCAGCGCGGTATGCCGTTCGCCAGCCCGGTCACCAAGGACTGGGTCGAGAAATTGATGAAGGAAGGCGCCGGTGGCGGAGGCGGCGAAGAAGATCCGGCCGCCATTCTGCGCGGCGATCTGCGCAAGATCGGCAAGGATGCCTTCGGCGAGGGAATGCGGTTCGGCCAGGCGGCGATCGCCGAGGCCAAGGACCTACGCACCGCCCTGCGCATGCGGGTCGAGGTGGCCGGCTACTGCCTGGAAGCCGACCAGCCCGCCTGGGCCGACGCGCTGCTGCGCGGCTTGACGACCGAGGTCGAGCGCTATCGCCTGAACGAATTCGAGCCCAGTGTCGCGGCCCGAATCTGGCGGTTACTGCTGGAGTCGTCGCGCCAACTGAAGGTGTTCGAACCGAGCCACGGCGACATGGAGCGACATGCCATGCGCGAACTGGCCCAACTGGATCTGGGCCAGGCCGGCGAGTTCCCGGTCGTCCAACAGAACCGTCCGGGCGGCGTCAATCGCGTGGCCCCGCGGGTCCCCGGCCCGGCCAAGCCCAAACCGGCAGGCCAACCGGCAGGAGCCGCGGCCAAGTGAGCGGCTAACCCTTCGGTGTAGGCAGTGCAAGCCGGCCCGATGAACCCTGTCGAAGCACCATCGTTCCCGGTTCCCGCATCGTGAGAGAGACGTCGAGCTTGTAGGTTGGCCGGCCCGGCCGACAAAACGAAGCGACCCACGCTTCGCAAGATCGAATGGCAAAAGAGCGAAGCCGATAAGTCGTGCCGATAGATCTCTCGATGATCGATTTCGATCTTTGCTTAACCGCTTCGATCGGTTGAGCATCTGACGCGCATGAGAGCTCCTCGGACCAGGTCGCTTCGCATTGTTCCTTTCTCGAAAACAAGCTGAGTACCCGTCCCGTTTGTTCGCGGCTCTTATGAGGCGGGTACTGCATGATTGGATCACTTCGGTGATGGTGCCTGGGGAGGTTTCAGGGCTGCACTTTTTGGCGTTAGTCCCTCTCGTTGCTTGGGTTGCTTCGATTGGTAGAGCAGGCTGCTCCACCTACAGGCTCGACGGCGCTCTCGACCTTCGGGCACTGGGGTCGTGGGCCCTCCGGGGGACAGGTTATGGCGCCCCGCTCGTGAGCGCGAAATTCCAAATCGATACAGGTGGATAAATTGCGATAATTGCCTGGTTCGATGCGTTTTGCCGACGGGGTGACTTTATGCCGCCCCGTGAACTTTCGTGAGCCGCCCCATGCGAATCGCACAATTGTCTCACAAAACGTGATAGGGATCTATCTGTTGTGTTTAATGGGGTTGAGTAGTGCCGGAGCAAAGGTTGGATAGATCCGCCCGGGATGGTCGTGGGAAATGCCCTTCCCACTCCGGTCGGCTGTGTTAAGATCCGCCTGAAGGCGCCCAGGTGTTCCCCACGCCGCGCCACACAAGCACTCTTCATCAACGCGGTTTCCACGGTCGGGACGACAGGGTTCGGTACCATGCAGCTCCCCTCACATTTGCAGCGAGATTGGTTCGTGACCAATGCTTTCGCCTTCCCTGTTCGCACTCGAGTCTTTGCCCGCATGATTCCTCGTCGCGACGGCCGCAACGGCTCCGTGAAGGACCTCCTATTCCGGATTCAAACCCGTCACCTTTCTCACGTGTCCCATTCGGGCACCAACCCCATAGAGAGTGGTAGGAACGCTCATGCCTAAAGAACGCATTTTAGTTGTCGAAGATGAACGTGATATTTTGGAACTGATTACGTACAATCTCAACCGCGAAGGTTACACGGTCCACGGCATCGCTTCCGGCGAGGAAGCCCTCAGGGCGATTCCTGATTTCAAACCGAATCTCGTCGTGCTCGACTGGATGTTGCCCGGGATGGACGGGCTGGAAGTCTGCAAGTTCATCAAACAAAACGGCAAGACGGCCGAAGTGAGTGTCATCATCCTCACGGCCAAGGACGCGGAAGCCGACATCGTCACCGGTCTCGAGATCGGTGCCGACGATTACCTCACCAAACCCTTCAGCCCGCGCGTCCTGTTGGCTCGCATCAAAGCCCTGCTGCGGCGGAACCGCAAGACCCAGGCCGATTCCGACGCGGTCCTGAACGTGGACGCGATGGTGATCCACCCCGGCAAGCGCGAAGTCCGGGTCGACGATCGCCGCATCAAGCTCACCAACATGGAGTTCCGCATCCTGCACTTTCTGGCCTCGCACCAGGGTTGGGTGTACACGCGTTCCCAAATCGTGAGCGCGGCACGCGGCGAGGATTACGCCGTGACCGATCGATCGGTGGATGCGATCATCGTGGGGCTCCGCAAGAAGTTGGGACCCGAAGCCCATTACATCGAGACGGTCCGGGGTGTAGGTTACCGGTTCAAGGAATAGTCGTGCGCAGACGAAAGCTGCTTTGGCGGATCTTTTCTTCGTTTTTGATCATCACGCTCGTAGCCTTGCTACTGGTCTCCTCTTTTGCCACCACGTCATTTCACCGGTTCCACATGCGCCAGACCGAAGCGGAACTGCGCAACAGCGCGGTTCTGGTCAGCGCGCGGATGGCGGATCGCGAATCCACGGAGAACTTCCTCGACCTGGATCGCGATTTCAAACAGTTGCGCCATCAATTGGCCCATCGCATTACGATCATTCGCGAGGACGGTCTCGTCGTCGCCGATACCGATTTCGACATCGCCCGTATGGACAACCACTCGGATCGCGAGGAGATTCGCGAAGCGCTGGCGGGTCAGGAAGCCGTCTCGCGACGGTTCAGCGACACCCTGCAGCGCAAGATGTTGTTCGTGGCCGAGGTCAGTCGGCTCAAGGACGGTTCGCGCGTGGTCGTGCGGGTGGCGCGTTCGGTCACCGCCATCGAGAGCACGCTGCGCTCGATCCAGGTCAAGATCGGCATGGCCTGGCTGGTGACCGCCTTCCTCACGGCCATGATCATCCTGTTCATTTCGCGCAACATCAGTCGCCCGTTCGAGGCCTTCAAGTCCGATGCGGAGCGCATGTTCCTGGATGGCGCGGAATCGGACTATCCCTCGTCCCAGGCGCTCGAGGTGGAGGAACTGGCCGATGCGATGAACGTCATGCTGAGCCAGCTCCACGAGCGCAGCGGCACCATCGCCCATCAGCGATCCGAGGTGGAGGCGATCCTCTCGAGCATGACCGAGGCCGTGCTGGCCGTCGATTCGGAGGGTCGCATCCTCAAAATCAACCAGGCGACGGCGGACCTGTTCAATCTGGATTTGGAGGCCTGCCGCGGCCGGCGCGTGAGTTCGCGCATCCGCAACCAGAGACTGAACCAATTCGCGGAGCGCATCCTTACCGGCGAGCAGACCGGCATGGCGGAATTCACGCTCTACACGCCCGAGCCGAAGTACCTGGAATCACACGGGGCGCCCCTGCGCGACGAGGCCGGCAACGTCCTGGGCGCCGTCATCGTCATCAACAACGTGACCCGCCTGAAACGATTGGAGAACGTGCGGAGCGAGTTCGTGGCCAACGTGTCCCACGAGCTGCGCACGCCGGTCACCGCGATCAAGGGGTTCATCGAAACCCTCCAGGATGGCGCGGTGGAAAACGTCGAAGACGCCTACCGTTTCCTGGAGATCATCCAACGCCAGACCGATCGACTCAACAGCATCATCGAAGACCTGTTGAGTCTCTCCAAGATCGAGCAGCACTCGGAAAGCGTGGGCCTGGAGTACCAACGCAAGTCCATTCGCTCCGTGCTGGAAGGGGCGATTCGAACCTGCAGGGAAAAGCACCACAAGAACATTCCCATCTCGTTGACCTGCCCCGAAGATTGTATCGCCTATTTCAACCCGAACCTGCTCGAGCAGGCGGTGGTGAACCTGGTGGACAACGCCATCAAATACAGCGAAGAGAACGAGGGTGTCTACGTGTGCGGGTACGACAACGGCGATTCGATTCAAATCGACGTGGAGGATCAGGGGTGCGGCATCCCGGAATCCCACCTGCCGAGGCTGTTCGAACGCTTTTATCGGGTGGACAAGGCGCGCAGCCGCGACGTGGGCGGCACGGGTCTCGGGTTGTCGATCGTGAAGCACATCGTGCAAGCCCACAAGGGGCGGGTCAGCGTGACCAGCGAGGTGGGCAGCGGCAGTACCTTCACCATGGTGATTCCCAAGGGAGCGCTGCCGGCCGGCGAGGCCCAGCCCACGACCGAGGAAGTCGCCGGCTGACGCTTCGGCCGATGGTGCTCGCTTCTCAGGTCTGAAACCGAGCCGATTCGGAGAGCCCGCACGTGCGTAAGCGGCGTAAAGCCTGTAGGTTGACCGGCTCGGCCGACACTCCGGAGCGACCCGGGCTTCGCGAGGTCGAATGGCAAGAAAGCGAAGCAGATAGGTCGTGCCGATAGATCTCTCGATGATCGATTTCGGTATTTGCCAGGTCGCTTCGCGTTTTCCGTTCCCGAAATGAGTACCTGTTCACTGGGTTCGCGGCTTTCATGAGGCGGGTACTGCATGGCTGGATCGTTTCGGTGATGGTGCCTGGGGCGGTTATTTGGCTTCGCTCTTTGGCGTTAGTTGCTCTCGTTGCTTGGGTTGCTTCGATTGGTGGAGCACGGCCGGTATGGCAAGCTGCTCCACCTACAGGCCTTACGCCCCTCTCGCGATGCGGGGACTTTGGGCTTTTCGGCTTCGGATTGGGGTCTCGGGGGAGATTCTTTGCTTCGCTCTTTGGTGCAATCCACTGCCGTTGCTTGGGTTGCTTCGTTTCGTCGGCCCAGCGGGCCAACCTACAGGCTTTACGCCCCTCACTGCATCCGGGCACTGCGAGCTGGGTTGCTTCGATGTCGCGAAAACGAAAAATGGCGGCTCCCAGAGCCGCCATTTCGCAGTCATCGATTTCCCGTTAACGCGTTCTCAGAACCTCAAATTGGCGCCCGCGAAGATGCGACGTCCGTTGGTTCCGTAGTTGAGGATCCGCGTGTATTCCTCGTCGAACAGGTTGTCGGCACGAAGGTGCACGGCCCACTGCTCGCCGAACTGGTAGCCCAGGTTGAGGTTGACCAGGGTGTAGGCATCCAGGGCCAAATCCCCGACACCGAACACGCGATCGATGGCCTCGCCGTAGCGCAGCACATCGGCGGAAAGGCGCAGGTTGGCGGTCGCTGCGACGGATACCCGCAGGTGGGCCTTGTCGTCGTGACGGCGCACGAGCGGGATGTCTTCCTCGGAAGAAGTGTCGTCGGCCTCCAGGTCCTCGTAGCCGAGCCGCACCTGCCAGCGCGCCACCTGGTAACCCAACCACAGTTCCCAGCCACTCGATTCCGCCTCGCTGAGGTTCTCGTAGCTGCTTTGGAAGGTGACCGAGTCGAACACGAATTCCACCATGTTCTCGTACTCGTTCTCGAATACCGACAGGCCGAATTCACCGCGCTCCTCGGCGAAGTTCTGAACGAAGCCCGCCTCCCAACTGGTGCTGGTCTCGGCCTCCAGGTTGGCGTTGCCGTAGGCCGGCACGTAGAGCTGGTAGATAGACGGTGCCTTGAAGCCCGTACCGTAGGCGGCGCGGAGACGGGTCCCCGTCGCCTCGAAGTGATAGCCCACCCCGAGGTTGTAGGTGGTTTCGCCGTCGAAGACGGAGTGGTCGTCGTAGCGCGCGCCGGCGTTGCCGTAGAAGCCGCTGGGCGCGGAGTATTGGACCTGGGCGAAGAGGCTGTTGGTGTCGGTGCTCTCGTCGAAGACCGTCTCGGAGGTACCGAAGGAGCTGTTGAACAGCGAAGCGCCGTCGGCCTGCTCGCGCTCGTGCATCACGCCGAGGAACAACGCGACCGCCTCACTCGCCTGGTAGCGATTGCGGACCTCCAAGGAGGCGATGTTGCCGTCGAAGTCGCTGACGCTGCTGCTGTCCGGGTGGGCCTCGTCCACTTCGTCGGTGAGCTCGCGGGCGACATCCATGTAGGAGAGCGCGACCACCTGATGCCAGTCCTCGCCGAAGAAGGACCCGCTGAGCTGGGCGCTCAGGGTCGATTGAACGTATTCGGAGCGGTAGTTGGGGTCGTCGCCGTCGAAGGTGTCGATGTCGTTGTCGCCTTTGGTGCTGGTGAGGTTGACCGACAGGTCCAGGTCCTCGTCGAAGCGATACCCGAGTTCGGCGATCACCGAGGTACTCGTGTAGGTATCCGTTTCCAATTCCAGTTGCGGCAGGGGTTGATCGGTGCGCGCGGACAGTGAATCGGAGTCGTAGTGTTCGCCGTGGATGGCGTAATTCAGATTGCCGGAGCCGCCCAGAAGCCCCACTTGGTAGCGTTGCGTCTCTTCGTCGGACAGCTCGATGCCGGCCTGACCGTGGAACGGGCCATTGCCGGACTCGGTCACGATGTTGATGACGCCGGCGGATGCGTCGGTTCCGTACAGGGTATTCTGGGGACCGAGAATCACTTCGATGCGTTCGATCCCGAAGGTGCTGAGGTGGGCGAAATCAAAGCCCTTGCCGACGTTGGTGGGGTCGTTCAGTTTGGTTCCGTTCATCAGAACGAGGGTATTCTCAGATTTGGCACCGCGCAAAAACAAGGTGGTGAGCTTGCCGTCGCCGCCGTTGGCCACCAGGCTGACACCGGGCAGGCCGACCAAGACGTCGGCGATCGTTTTCCATTGATGCGCTTCGATTTCCTCTTTCGTGACGACCAGCGTGTGGGTCGTGGTTTCCGCCAAGACGGTTTCGGTTTTCGAGCCGTAGACGACGACTTCCTCGTCGATGATCTGGGTCTCCTCTTGGGCCCACAGCCAGGCGGAACCGGCCACGAGACCTGCGAAACACATGCGCTTCAAGCGCTTCAGGTTTTCCATCAATCCTCTCCCTCGAAAGATTTCTGGATTCCACGCGGTAGGCAGTTCCCGGCTTTGCACGGCGTGCGGCGATCGGGCGGTCCGCCCGGGTGCCGCGCCGCGGAAACGGTTGCGGGGCAGCGTCCGAATTCCACGGAACTTCCTGCTCTTTCCGGCGGTATCGCGAACCTTCGCAGAAGTTTCGACATGTTCTCGGCGTTAGATCCCGAACGCCGGAACCGCGAGGTGCTCTGACTTGCGAGTGCGTGAGTCCTTCCACGAGGAATACCTCCTACTCGCTTACAGTGGCGGGAACCGTGACGGATTCGCACCGTCTTCCCCTCTTGATGTCCAGGGCCAGTATGGAGACGGGCCCAAGGCCTGTCAAGCGCTAAAGCCGCGCGGCCTCGGGTGGGACGAACACCCGCCGGATTTCGCGGGATGCCCCCTCTCCGTGCTCCCCGCTTGGGTTTCACCTATGTTTTGGTATATATAATGTCCTGGCCGACGCGTGAGCCGCGTCGGCTCGATTCACCCCAAGGAGTCCTCATTGCAAAACCTTCCCGGAGGCGAACCGGTCTCGCCGCAATTCAAGCTAATGGTGATCGCCCTGATTCAGGACGGCATGGGTCTGTTGGACGAAGAGACCGAAGCCATGTTCGTCAACTTTCAAGAAGAGGGTCGCGGCTGGCGCGAGCACGTGATTTACAAGTTGAACGGGTTCGACCTACCCCCCGATTTCGTGGTTCTGGCGATCCGCAAGAAGTGGCAGGATTTCGGCTCGCGCAACGTCGAAGTCTTCACCAAGCAGATCCTGGCCGAATGGAACATGCTCTCGGAAGAGGGCCGCAACGGAACCTGAGTCCGATGCCACCCACAAGGCGCGACCGTGAACGCCGCGACCACTCCCGATTTGCAAGAGCCAATCGCCCACGCTCGTGCTAAGATGCTCCCGCTATGAACACCTTCGAAACGCCCCCAACGCCCGTGATGACCCAGCCAAGCCACCAGAGAAACCCCCAACCGGAATTCGATCCCATCCCCACATTCGATCAGCCAGGTCGCTTCATTACCCTGGAGGGCATCGAGGGCTGCGGCAAGAGCACCCAGAGCACCATGCTCGCCGAATACCTGGGCCAGCGGGGCTTGCGGGTTACGCGCACCAAGGAGCCGGGCGGCACGCGCATCGGGACGGAGATCCGCAAGGTGCTGCTCAACGCGGACCACGTGGAAATGACCGCCACCTGCGAAGCGCTGCTCTACCTGGCCGATCGCGCACAGCACCACGGAGAACTGATCGTCCCCGCCCTCGCCGGCGGGGTCTGGGTGGTCTGCGATCGCTACCACGACTCGACCCTCGCCTATCAAGGCGCGGCCCGAGCCTTGGATGCCGACGACCTCAATCACGTGTTCCACATGGCCACCGGCAGCCTGCAGCCCCACCTGACGCTGCTGCTGGACCTGGATGTGCGGACCGGCCTGACACGCGCCAAGAGCCGCAACGAAGAAGAGGGCGCCAGCCTCAGCGAAGGCCGTCTGGAAGCCGAAGACGTTCTGTTCCACCAGTCCGTGCGCGACAGCTTTCTGCAATTCGCACGCATGCAGCCGGAACGCTTCGCGGTGATCGACGCCGACGGGTCGCCCCAGGAAGTGTTTCGCCGCATTCGGGAGACCGTCGATCGCCACTTCGGACTTTGATTCGCAGGCGTACCGAAACGCCGCCGTGGTGTCCGCCCGCCCCGTGATTCGAGGAGCCAGAAACCATGTTCGAAAAAGTGTACGGCCACGATCGCATCAAGTCGATGTTGGCGAAAATGGTCACCAGGGACCAGCTCCACCACGGCCTCTGCTTCCACGGGCCCGCCGGAATCGGCAAGGGATTGCTGGCTTTCGAGGTTTCGCGGGCCATGATGTGCGATACCCGGGACGGTTGCGGTACCTGCCGGCACTGCGTCAAGATGGCGTCCGGCAACCACCCGGATTTCAAATGGGTCGAGCCCGAGGGTGCGGACATCAAGGTCGACCAGATTCGCGAAATCGCCGAAAACCTCCACTATCGCCCGTTCGAGGGACCGGTGCGCATGATCGTCATGGATGGCATGGAACGCATGCGTGACGAAGCGGCCAACGCCTTTCTGAAGTCACTGGAAGAACCGCCCCCCTACGTCTATTTCATTCTGGTCACGGCCGATCTCAAGGCGTTGCTGCCGACGATCCAATCTCGTTGCCAGAAAGTGGCTTTCCAAAGCCTGACACATACGGACAAGGTCCACATACTGAAGGACCGCTTCGACAAGGACGAACAACAGGCCCAGAACCTGGCCGGCATCAGTTTCCGCCGGTTGGAGACCGAGGACGAGGCCTGGCAGATCTTTCGCGAAGACATCCAACTCGCGCTCAAATACCTGCAGCTTATGCGCGGCAACGGCCACGCGATCGATTTGTTGGGTGACCTGGTTCGCGACAAGGAAGGGTTCGCACGCTTCAAGGACCACCTGACGGCGCTGGTCCGCGAACTGTCCTGGCTGGCGCGCGGCATTGCACCCCAACCGTTTTTCCAGGAGTTCGAAGGCGCCATGCGCGAACTGACGGCCAAGGCCAAGCCGGCGGACTGGCGCGATCTCTACGAGCAATTGTTGTGGCTGGAGGGTCAGCGCCGACGCAACCTGAACCAGGGCCTGTGGTTCAACGCGCTGAGCGTGAGCGGCCTGGGCCTGCAGGAAGAGTCGGAGGCCCAGCTTCGCCAGCGACTTCGCCGCTGAGCCGTCCGCGGTTTTTGGGAGTGGAGTCCTTACGGCTCCCAAAAACCGCCTCGGATTGATATAAATAGATGTCTCCCCAAAAAATCGGATGAGCGAGGACCGCATGGCCAAGTTCAAGCACATCGAGATCGCCGGCGTGAATGGCGCCGCCCTGGAATCGTTCTACGGCGAACTCTTCGACTGGAAAATCACCCAACGGGAAGTGGGTGGCTTCATGTACCGAGACATCGAGACGAACGGCGACCTCACCGCCGGGATCCGGGAAGAGCCCGAAGGCAAGGCCGAGGTGGTGGCCTGGGTCGAGGTCGATGATCTGGACGCGTCGTTCGCATCGGCCAAATCGTTGGGTGCGGCGGTCCGCATCGAGCCGATGGCATACGGCGACCTGCGATTCGCGTTGGTCGAGGATCCCGAGGGCAACCCCGTGGGCCTGCTCCAAGCCAAGGACGCATGATCGCCGTCCCGGGCCATCCCTACAGGATCGACCGGGGGCCGCGATTTCACGTGCATGATTCCCCGTGCCTCCATTCGGTCCCGTAACCGCAAGCGGGATTCCGCTATAATGGGCGCCTGGTTCGAAGCCCCAACCCCATGGAGCCCGCCGTGACGCTCGAGACCCAATTCGAATACGACCGCCAATTCGCCGATGCACCGCTGATCTCCGGCATCGACGAAGCCGGTCGCGGCTGTCTTGCCGGTCCCGTGGTCATCGCACGCGTCACCTGGAACCCGCGCACCAGCGCCGCTCTGCCCTGGTTCCCCAGACTCGCCGATTCCAAACAGATCGACGCCGCCACCCGCGAGGACCTGTACCCGCGCATTCTCGAGGCCGCCGAATCGGTGCGCGTCGCCATGATCGGCAACATCATGATCGATCACATGAACATCCTGCGCGCCACCCTCCACGGGTTCGAACTGGTGGCCGGCGCCCGACGCCCGGAGGTTCCGTTGCTGATCGACGGCAACCAGAAACCGCCGACGCTGCGCTGGGCGGTCACCTTGGTCAAGGGCGACAGCCGTGCCGGCGCCGTGGCCGCCGCGGGCATCGTGGCGAAAGTGACGCGCGACGCGGCGATTCGCCATCTGGCCGCCGCCTATCCGGGATACGGCCTCGCCAACCACAAGGGCTACGCGACCAAAACCCACCGCGAGGCCATTGCGCGTCTGGGCCCATCCGCGATTCACCGCCGCTCGTTCAAGCCCTGCACGCTGCACGACGGCGACGACCACGACCTGGCCGCGAACATCCTCGCGGGCCTGACCACGACCGAAGGCGCCGACCCGACCGATCTCTGGCATCTCATGGCCGACCACTATCATCGCCTGCCCTACGCAAAGGTACCCGAATTGGTGCGGGCCTTCCAATCGGCCGGACTTCGCGTGCTGCCCACCGCCGACGAGCTGGAGCCCGCCCGCGCCCAACCGGTTCCGTGAACCCGGCTCCCTCTCCGAAACAAATCCACCTGGAGTGCCCGCATGCCGAGAGGTTCGTCGTGCCAGGTAGGTTCATCCGCCGGATGAACTTATCGAAGTAAGCCATGCGAGGAGTGCCCGCATGCTTCGAGAGTCGACGCGGCGGTAGGTTGGCCCGCTGGGCCGACTTTTCGAAGCGATCCAGGCAACGGGCGATCGAAATACCAATGAGCGAAGCCACTCGCTCCGTATCACGTCCATGTCGAAGTACGTTGCCTCCATAGTTCCCGCATGCCGAGAGAGACCTCGTCGCTGTAGGTTGGCCGGCTCGGCCGACTTTTCGAAGTGACCAATGCGAGGAGTGCCCGCATACCGAGAGCGTCGTCGTGCCAGGTAGGTCCATCGGCCCGATGGACATTTCGAAGCGACCCACACGAGGAGTTCCCGCATGCCGAGAGAGACCTCGTCGTCGTAGGTTGGCCGGCTCGGCCGACTTTTCGAAGTGACCCAGGCAACGGGCGATCGAAACGCCAATGAGCGAAGCCACTCGCTCCGTATCACGTCCATGTCGAAGTACGTTGCCTCCATAGTTCCCGCAGCCTGAGAGGTGTCGTCGCTGTAGGTTGGCCCGCTGGGCCGACTTTTCGAAGCGACTCTGGCTCCGTAACATCGAGTAGTAAAAGAGCGAAGCAAATAAGTCGGGCCTATAGATCTCCCGATGGCGATTTTAATCCCTGCTCAACCTACAGGCATTACGTCTCCTACGCCTGTACGGGCTCCCCGAAACGAAACCGGCTCGCAGCACCCGAATGCCGAGGGGTTCGTCGTACCCGGTAGATTCAGCAGGAGTGGCAAGCCGGCCCGGCCGATTTATCAAAGTAAGCCATGCGGGTATCTTGGTTTGGATCGCTTCAAAATGTACTTCCAGCGAGCTTACCGCCCCTGCCGTACCGGCGGTTATGAACTCACCGGACATAACACCCCTTTTCAACGCGAGGGAACTCCTCAGAATACGTCGCTTCGAAGTGTCGGGCTGGCAGCCCAACCTACCGCGACGACGCCTCTCTCGCAAATGCGGGAACTACGTGCATTGGTGGCTTGGAAAAGTACATCCGGCGAGCTTACCGGCCCTGATGTACCTACCTGGCATGGGATCCCTTTTCAACGCGAGGGAACTCCTCAGAATACGTCGCTTCGAAGTGTCGGGCTGGCAGCCCAACCTACCGCGACGACGCCTCTCTCGCAAATGCGGGAACTGCGGACATTGGTGGCTTGGAAAAGTACATCCGGCGGGCTTACCGGCCCTGATGTACCTACCTGGCATGGGATCCCTTTTCAACGCGAGGGAACTCCTCGAATACGTCGCTTCGAAGTGTCGGGCTGGCAGCCCAACCTACTGCCCGACGCCTCTCCCCTGAATGCGGGAATACCCAAGTGAATCGCTTTGATTTATGAATGCCCTGAGACCCAATGGTTGGCATGCCCCATCACCGGCACACCAGCCACCGGCAATCCGGCCCATGGCCCGGGCAACGAACCTGTACGTCGAACTCGTCTCAGGCCGGCCACGCACCCCGACCGCCAAGGGATGATGGCCACACTTGGATCGCGCGCGCCGCTTCGACTCAGGATGGGCGTTCCCGATGCCGAGAAGTACCTTGATGCCACCACCGGCCCGACACCGAATCCCGCGAGAACCGCGTTCGCCCTCCCCTCATCACCCCCACGGCAACGGGTTCTCGACCCGGTAAGTCTGTCTATCGCACCACCGCGCCAATATGACAGGGTGCCCGGGCTCAGGAATGTCGCGACCGATCGGCCTGTTCCACACCTGACCGTGGCCGCACGCCACCTCGCTCCTTCCGCACGAACATTCCCTTCTCCAAAGACCATCGCCGAACGCTTTTTTCGCGTTCAAGAGTGGTCCAGCGTTTGAAACCGCTATCTTTCGTTTTACGATTGTATCTTTGACGGCCATTTCGGATCACACCTCGAGAATGCCAACGATTTCAGGCGCGTTCCGACCACCCCGACACTTCGCGCAGCTCAGGCACACAAGGCTCGATATTTGCTTCTCGAGGCGCCAACCTAGGAGGATCCCATTGATTTCTGACGGAGGCATGACCCCCATGAACCTCGTTTTACACGCTTTTCCGGCTTTTGGGAAAAGTCGACCGGTTTGGATTGGATTGTTGCTGATCTGTTGCTTGGCAACGACCGGATACGCCGCCAACTACGCGGACGAACGCGTGGCCGAGCTCGCCGAACGGGCCCGGAGCGCGGCCCCCCAAGCCGACCCCCTGCGAACGTTGCTGCTCGCCGAGGAACTTTACTTCATGGGTCATGAAACCGGTGACCAGGACAAGCTGGCCGAAACGCTGGTCCACCTCTACGAACACACCGAGCACCAGGAATTGCGCGCCGAGATGGGCTATTTTTTGACCCAACAGTACCGCCAGACGCGCCAGCCGGAAAAAATCGAGAAGCTGATCAAAGAATTGGGCTACGTGAACGAGTGGCAGCTTTTGGGTCCCTTGGCCACCTCGGCCGACATCACCCCACACGAACTGATCGATGACGCCGAAACCAAGGGCTTGGAGCGCTCGGTCTCCTGGATCGAAGGCCGCGCCTACGGCGACGACGATTACTGGCACGAGGGCCTGGGCCACTACGGCTACTTCAGCACCAACCAGGCCGTGTACCCGAACCAGTTGGCCGGGGTGCTGGCCACCACCTGGTTCTACCTGCCCAAAAAGGGTCATGTGCGTTTGGGCCTGGGTTGGCAGACCAAGGCGCGCGCCTGGGTCAACCGCACCCAGGTATTCGACAGCACCTATGAAAACGATACCGCCTCGCCCGATCAGGCGGTGGTCACCATGAAGCTGCGCCGCGGCTGGCACCGGCTCAGCCTGTTCGTGGCTTCCGGCTCGGAGGAACCGAACCTGGGATTCTTCGTGCGCCTGACCGACGTGGACGGCCACCCGCTCGAATGTCAGGCCGATCGCGGCAAGTCCACGCCCCGCCGCAAACCCAAGATCCAAAGCAACGGCGAAACGGCCCTGGCCGACCTGGCCAAGACGGTGTCGCCCTACGCCCTCGCGAGCGTGCTGATGATCAAGGAACAGTCGCGGCACCCCCAATACGGCAATCTGCGCGAACTGTTCGGCCGGGCCTACGCGGAAGCCCCCAGCCGGATCCTGGTCGAAAAACTGTTGTCATTGACCGAAGAGCCCAACGAGCGCTGGAAATACCTCAGCGACTTTCTGGCCTCGCTCGGCGAGCCCGCATCGGACCCCTACGCCGCGGCCTGGACCCTGACCCAGCTCGGCCAAGTGGCCATCGGCCAGGATCGCTATTGGGAAGCCCGCCAATACGCCCAGAAGGCCTTGAAGGTCTTCCCCGACTATTGGCCGGCCACGGTCCTGGAGAACAACGCGCTTTCGGCACTGGGCCTGGAGGGCCTGGCCCTGCGCCGCACGCTGGAACTCTTGGAAAAGTACCCCGACGTGCCCTGGCTGATGATGGACCTCGCCGATCTCTACAACGAAATGTCCTTTCTCTCCGAAAGCGAAGCCATGGTGGACCGCGTGTTGGCCATCCGCTTCGGCAGCCGCAAGTTCTCCAACGCCAAGATCCGCCTGCTCAAACAGCGCGGCGATTTGGAAGGCCTCGAGCGGTTCTATCACGATGTCCTGCGCGACGGCCCCTACTCGGTCACCGCGGCCATCACCTTCGCGGACTTCCTGACCGGGAACCGACGTTACGAGGAAGCCTACCAACTGCTGGATCACTATCTCGACCAAGTCCCCCAGAACCCCGATCTGCTGCAGGCCATGGGCGAAATGAAACTGCGCGGTGGTGCACCCGACGCCCTCACCTACCTGGAGCAGGCACTGGCTTTGCGCCCGCAGAACCCGGGGCTCGAGAACCTGATCCGCCTCAGCAAGGACGAGGCCCAGGCGTTTTACAAACCCTACCTCCTGCAGGAACCGCCGGATGTGGATCCCCTGGAAGTCAGCTCGGTCGTCATCAACTTCGACAACAAGGTGCGCAAGGTCGCCCCCAGCGGTCAGTCGTCGCTCTACCACCAGTTGGAGTGGGAGATCGTGAGCGAGCGCGGCATCCAGGAACTGACCGGCTATTCGTTCAGCTACGCGCCCTTGCGCGAAAAAGCGGAAATCGTGAAGGCCGAGATCATCCGCGGCGATCAGACGATCCTGATCACCAAGACCGGACGCAGCCGCATCAGCGATCCCCAGTACCGCATGTACTACGACCTGGTCGCCTACCAGATCCGCTTTCCCTCGCTTCAAGTCGGCGATCGCGTTCGCGTCGAATACCGCGTGGACGACATCCACAGCACCAACATCTTCGGCGATTACTTCGGCGACCTGCAGTACTTCTCCAACGGCTATCCCTCCAAGCGCATCGCCTATACCCTGATCCTACCCAAGGACCGCAAGATCTACACGCACGTCGAAAAGATGCAGCCGGAACACGAGGTGCTGGAGCTGGGCAACAACCGCGTCTATCGCTGGATTCAGGACCAGGTATCGCCCTACGAAACCGAGAGCCGGATGCCGGGCCTCCAGGCCTACCTGCCCTATATCGGCGTCTCGACCTTCGCCGATTGGCAGGACATGGCCAAGTGGTACGCCGAGCTGATCAAAAACCAGTTGGAACTGAATCACGAGAGCAAGGAAATCGTGGCCGACCTGGTCGAAGGCGTCACGGATCGCCTGGAAATCGTCAAACGCATCCACGAATACGTGGTCTCCAACACCCGTTACGTGGCGCTGGAATTCGGCATCCACGGCTACAAGCCCTACGGCGTGAACCAAGTCTGCTCGCGCCAGTTCGGAGACTGTAAGGACAAGGCCAGCCTGATGATCGCGATGATGCGCGAAGCCGGGATCGAGGCCAACGTGGTGATCGTGCGCACCAGCGACAAAGGCGACATCCACCCCTCGCCGGCCATGCTCTCCTATTTCAACCACGCCATCGCCCACGTGCCCGAATTCAACCTGTTCCTCGACGGCACGGCCGAGTTCAGCGGGATCGACGAACTACCCGAAATGGATCAGGACGCGCTGGTGCTGATCGTCGATCGCGAGGGCAACGGCGAGTTGACGCGCATTCCGCGCCAGGACAACACCCGCACCGACTACCATCTGGTCCTCAACGTGGCCCCGGACGGCCAGGCCCAAATCGAAGGGGAGCTGCGTTACTCCGGCGTGGTGACGCCGGACGTGCGCCAGTACCTGAGCATCGAGACCAAGCTGAACCAGAACCTCCAGAACATCCTGACCGGTATCATGCCGGGCCTCGACGTCATCAACGCCGAGCGCGAGGGTACCCGCCTCAACGACCCGATCAAGTTGCGCTTCACCGGTCAGAGCGACCAACTGCTGGCCACCGACGGCCAGGGCCTCAAACTGCCGCTCAACATCCTCAATTCCGGGTTGGTCCAGCGCTACGCGCCCAACGCCAACCGCAAGTTCCCCCTGGAAATCGGATCGCGCAAGACGCGTCAGGTACAGGTGGACATCGAGCTGCCCCAGGGTTATGAAATGGCCGACGCGCCCGAATCGCTTTCCGAAGAGAACGACGACTTCAAGGTCCACATTCAATTCGATCGAACCGGCACCAACCAAATGCGCATCGACTACGAAATCACCTTCAAAAACCCCCGTGTCCCGCCCAGCAACTACGCCGAACTGCGCGAGTTGATGAAAAAACACGACCGCATCTTGGATCAGGCGATCCAATTTATCGCGCGCTAAGGAGACATCCCATGAACGATCGCATGAATTTCTTTCGCCGGATCCCGAACGGCAGGGACATCCTGCTCGTCGCGCTGTGTACCCTGACGGTCATGGCCCAGCCGCTCTGGGCCCAGGCCGACGGCGACGTGGAACGGGGTTGGCACTTGCTCGCCGACAAGAACGACATGACCGGTGCCCGTGGCGCCTTCAAGCCGGGTAAGGAACGGGGCGAGACCCTGGCCTCCATCGGTTGGTTCCTCAGCTTTACCGGCAATGGCCCCACCCAGGAACTCGAAGACGCCGCACTCTCGGTGATGCGTGCCAACCCGGGCGGCAACGCCTCCGAGTTCGTGCTCAAGTGGATGAGTGAAAACCGCGATTGCCTGCCCACCTGGGGCGCGGAAGCGGCCGCCCTGTTCGACGAGAACGTGGTCACCAATCCCGAGCTGATGGCCCACTACGCCAACATGCGCCGGTTTTCCTCGCGGGCCCAGAAAGCTCGCCCCCCCTTCGCCCAGATCGCCGGCGAAGCGGCCTTCATCACCGATTGGAAGATCTCGAATCGCTTCGGTCACTACCCGATTCCGGCCTTCGATCACACCTGGCCCGCCGAAAAAGCCGACTGGTGGAAAGATGCACGCGACTACCACACCCGAACCGGCGTCGTGGTCCCGCCCAACGCGGTATCCGGCGGGGGGGTACTCTACGCCTTCTCGCGCTTCGACAACCCCGCGGATCAAGACGTCCTGTTCCGCCTGTTCACCTATCACAACGCGTCGATCTACCTCAACGGCAAGCTGTTGGCCCATTTTCCCCTGCTCGAGGAGTACGGTTCCAACATCCGCCACCTCCGCCGCCGTTTGCCGGCCGGGAGCTACGAGGTCGTGATCAAGACCACCCAGACCCGTGGCAACAACGGTCAGTTCTCGCTGCAGGTCACCGCGGACAAACAACCGAGCTTTCCCGAACCGGGCAAGCCGCAAACGGACCTGGCGGGTAGTTGGGACAAGGTCGAACACATCCAGGTCGGTCTCGCCGCGGAACTCGAAGGCGACAGCAGTGAAATGGCCGACTTCCTTCGCGCCATCCTGGCGGAAAAGGACAAGAACGACGAACAGACCGTCAGCCTCCTGGAGAAGGTGTTCGAAAAGCATCCGCAAAGCGTCCTGGTCGGGACCCAACTGAGTGCGGTCTACATGTCGATGGTGAAGTTCCTGCCCCAGGAAGACCAACTTTCGCGGGCCTTCCAGATCCTGTTCACCCTCTCGCAGTTGGAAGCTCCCAACCTGGAGGCCAAACTGTCCCTGGCCCTGCTGCTGAACCGCGCCAACAAGACCCGCGACGCATTGGGCCTGATGGACCTGGTGGTCAAGGAGAACCCCGCCTATTGCGAAGCGATCGAATCGCTGATGGTGTTCAGCACCAAGGAGAACCTGTTCGACATCCGCCAGGCCTCGTTGCGTCACCTGGAAGACCTGGGCCCCAATCACCGCTGGGCCCAAAAGCTCCTGGCGCGCGAGTTCAACCGCGACGGCAACCTCAACCGGACCCGCGAGATCTTGGAGAACCTGGCCGACCTGCTGCCTTGGGAAGGCTACGTGGCCGAACTCCACGAGATGAACGAGAACTACGAGGCCGCCATCGAGGACCTGCTGAAACGTTGGGCCATTTTCGAGGATCGCGACTACTATCCCTACGCCATTTCCCGCGACTACGCAAAGCTCGGCAACACCGCCAAACAGCGCGAGTGGCTGCTAAAGACCCTGGAGGTCAACTCGCTCCACGAGGAGGCCATTCTCGACCTGGTCAACCTCAATTGCTACGAAGGCAAGCTGGACGCCGCCCAGAAACTGCTGCGCGACTACCTCCTGATCGAACCCGCCAACGCCACCTTCCGCCAACGGCTCAGCCACCTGGAAGGCCGCACCGCCTTCGAAGAGTTTCGCGTCGACAGCACCCAGATCATCGCCGACGCCAAGAACAAGCCCATATCGGAAGGCGCCGATTCGGAACTGCTGCTGGATCAGTTGATGGTCCGCCTGTTCCCCGACGGTTCGCAGATGCGCTACACGCACCTCGTGACGCGCGTGCTCACCAAGGACGGGGTCGACGTGGAGAGCGAGGTGCGCCTGCCCGGCGAGGACCTGGAAATCCTGGAACTGCGCACCATCAAACAGGACGGCAGCGTGTTCTACCCGGAGAGCTTCGAACACAAGTCGACCATCAGCCTCAGCGGCATCGGCGTGGGCGATTTCATCGACGAGGAACACATCGAGTACCTGCCACCGGCCTATTACGACAAGGACGGGCTGGACGGTTTCATGACCTTTATCTTCCAGGGCATCGACCGCATCTACCACCACAGCGAGCTGGTGCTGATCTATCCCGAGGAGCTGGACCCGGAGCCGGTGCTCCTGGCCCGGAACATGCCGGAAGACCAGCCCCAGATCACGGTCGTGGACGGGCTCAAGTACGTGCGCTGGCTGACCAAGGACATGCCGCCGCTGCACGTGGAATCCGGCATGCCGCCCGCCAACTACCTGCAACCGGTGGCTTCCTTCTACTACAACACCGATTGGCGCGAAATCCGCGACTTCTACCACCACGCCGTCCGCCTGCGGATGGGACTGGTGAACCGCCTCGAAACCCAGGTGGACAGTTGGCGTGCGCTGGACAAGAAGCCCCGCGAGCTGGCGCAGCACATCTACGAGGAAGTGACCGACCGCATCGAGCCCAACGGTCGTTTCTACAACGACGTCAACCTGGTGTGGGAAAGCAAGGCCGGCAACCCGACCCTTCTGCTGGCCTCGGTCTACCGCAGCCTCGGCATTCCCTGCGACATCATCCTGTGCAGCCCCGAACGCATGCGGCACTACACGTTCGACACGCCGTTGCCCAGCCTGTCCTACGCGCTGTTGCGACTGCAGTTCGGTGACGAGACGCTGTGGGTCGATGCCAACCAGAAGAACCTGCCCTTCGGCTACGTCCCGTTTTCCTTCCGCGACAGTCGCGGCGTCCTGCTCTCCAACGGCGACCCCCTGTTCGTGACCATTCCCGGCTACCCCGACGACAGCGAGCGCGTCGAATCGGAATACCGCTTCACCCTGAACCCCGACGGCTCGGTGGAAGCCACCGGTGCGGAACGGTTCTTCGGGATGACGGCCGCTCAGTTGGTCGAGAGTTGGGCCTCGCTGAACAAGCCCGAAACCATGCAGCGGGTGGAAGCGGGCATCAACCAGAACTACCCGGGTGCGGTGGTCTCCAAGGCCGGGCCCACCGAGGACCTGCCGCGCGGCGAGTTCGAAATCACCAACGCCTTCAGCCACGACCACCTGGCCAAGCAGGTGGAAGGCGGCCTGGAAGTGCCCTTCCTGCTACCCAAGACCCCCTTGCTGGAGCGCTACGGGCAGTTGCCCAGCCGCCAGACACCGATCTTCATCGCCCAGCCGCACTACAACGTGTCCAGCCTCGTCCTGACGCTGCCCGAGGGCATGGAGTGGCAGAACGAACCGCTGAAATTCGAGCGCAAAGCGCCGTTTGGCGACTACGCGCTGCAGGTGGAACGAGTCAACGAACGCGAGCTGAAAGTGTCGCGAACCTACCATCTGGGCAGCCAATTCATCCAGCCCGAGCAGTACCAGGATTTTCTTGTCTTTTGCAAGGCCATGGTGGAGAATGAGGATCTTACGTTCAAAGCGGTCAAAGTATTAGGCGCCCCCTGAAGCGCCCGCAGGGGAGAAGGGGCGTGGGACCGGCGCCCCGAATCGCTTTTTTCACCAGGAAAATTCAAAGACGATTACGGGGGTATCCCATGGAACGAGCGAAGCATTTCGCCCGGCACATCGCGCATGTGCAGGGCATCTACGAACAGGCCCTGGCCACCCTGTCGGAAGAGGCCCAACAGATGGACGCGGTCCTGATTCATTCGGGATCGGAAGGCATCTATTTCGGCGACGATCGACACATCTACTTTCAAGCTTTTGGTCACTTCAATCACTGGGTTCCGCTGAATCGGCCCGACCAGATGGTGCTCATTCAGCCCGGTAAGAAACCCACCTATTTCCAGGTCGTCCGACCGGATTTCTGGTACGACCAGACGGTGCACAACGAGGCCTGGTGGGCCGACGCGTTCGAGATCGTCTCGCTCACGGCGCCCGAACAGGTCGTCGACCACCTACCCGCCACGCGCCGGATCGCCTTTCTGGGCGAGAACCTGCCCTTTGCGGCGCAGATCGGCATGCCGTCCAACCTGCACAACGAAAAGAACCTGCTCAATTACCTCGACTACTACCGCGGCATGAAGACCGACTACGAGGTGGGCGAACTGCGCGAGGCCAACCGAATCGCCATGCTGGGTCACGAAGCGGCCCGCAAGTCCTTTTTCGAGCACGGCAGCGAGTACGACATCAACCAGGCCTTCCTCGCCGCCACCAGCATGTTGGAGACCGATTCGCCCTACACCAACATCGTCGGCCTCGATCGCAACGCCGCCATCCTTCACTATCAGTACAAGCAGCGCGACAACGGGCGCGAGAGCAAGACGTTGTTGATCGACGCCGGGTCGGTATCCAACCGCTACTGTTCCGACATCACCCGCACCTACACCCGCGACGACAGCCACCCGGTGTTCCGCGCGATCATGGAAGGCATCGAGCGCCTGCAACTGGCGCTGGTCGATCACGCCAAGATCGGGTCGCCCTACAAGGAGCTCCAGGCCGCGGCCCACGACGGCGTTCTCGATCTGTTGTTGCAGCACGAAATCGTGCGCGGCAATCGCGAAGAACTGTCCGAACACAACCAGGTCAGCCGCCTGTTCTTCCCGCACGGGATCGGCCACCTGCTCGGCCTCCAGGTTCACGACGTGGGCGGGTTCTTCAAGGACGATCACGGCGCTTTGGCACCGCCTCCCGAAGATCACAAGTTCCTGCGCCTGAACCGCGAGATGAAGCAGGGCATGGTGTTCACCATCGAGCCGGGCCTGTACTTCATTCCGGTTTTGCTGGATCCGGAGCGCAACTCGGACCTGGGCAAGAACCTCAACTGGTCCCTGATCGACGCGCTGATTCCCTACGGCGGCGCCCGTTTCGAAGACAACATCCTGCTCGGCGAAGACGGCCCCGTCAACCTGACTCGCTGAACGACCCATTTCGAAAAGCGGCGGCCTCGGTGTCGCCGCTTTTTTCATGCCCCCAACCATCGTGGGACTCCCTTTGGAACGACATCGCCGCGCGATCGCTCGCGGAGAGCTGCATCCCACACGCCCCACCTGTCGGCGGACACCCTTCCCCACGCGAAACACCGAGTTCAAGCACGTGACCACACCCAGATGACAGATGATCCACTTCTCGATGCAGGCGCCTATTTCCGGAAAAAGACCGGACTTCACCGGTTCCTCTCGGGCCTGATCGATAAATACCGCAGTTTGGGTCGCCTTGGCGGACGGGTGGCCCTCTCCGATCTATCCCCCGAGGAAGCGGCGGCGCTTTCCGGCTTGTTGCGTGCGGATTACCGTTCGGGCCAAGAGGCCTCGATTCGCGCGGACGAGTTCGCGATCGCCTTGGCCGAGACGCGCTTCGCCGCGCTCGATCCCGTGGCCGTGCTGGGCGCCTTTGCGGGAGAAGCGCTGATCAGTAAGAAAGAGGCCAAACGACGCCGCGCACGTGCATGGAACGACCTGGTGGATCGATGCCGATCCGAATTCCCGACCGCCAACTGCGTCACATGGCTGGAAGCGCTCGCCGAGCGGCGCCCGGGTACGGCGACCTTCGAGCGCACCTTCCACGCCGACCCCGGCTTCGCCGATGAGCTGCGCCTCGTCCTGCGAGCCCTCGCGAACCTGCCGGATCGCTACCTGCGCCTCCCCCTTTTCTCCGCCGGCATCTCCGGTGATCCACACGCATTCGACCTCCAAACATCCGCGGGCACGCATCTTCTCGCGGCCCTGGAAACCCTGCATCGGCAGCGAGTCGATCGAGGTGCGGCGGCGCCGCTGCCGGCCAGGAGCGAAACGAGCGAAACCGAATACCAAAGCCTGCTTTTGGGCCGCTTTTTCCTGGTGCGCGACGACATCGCCAACTTTTTTTCGTGCTCCGGCCTACTGGCCTACCGCGACGACCGATCCGAACCCCTGCCGATGTGGCGCCACGCCGATGCCGATGCCGCGGTCCTCAACGTACCGTTGCGCGAACTGCTGCGTATCGATCGACTGGAGCCGGCGCGACCGGGCCCGGTCTTCGTGGTCGAGAACTCGGGCATCTTCGCCGCACTCCTGGATGGCCAGGGCGAAGTCGGCCCTGCGCTGATGTGCCTGCACGGTCAATTCAAGTTGTCGGGTTGGATGGCTCTCGAAAAGCTGATCGAGCACGGTGCCGAGCTCCACTATTCGGGAGATTTCGACCCCGAGGGCCTGTTGATGGCCCAACGCCTGATCCAGCGCTTTCCCGAGCGTATCCACCTGTGGCGATATACCGTGACCGACTATCACGCCTCACAACCCCAGGTGGCCCTGACCGCCCAACGCCTGGCCAAATTGGAAAAGGTCGTTCACCCACAGCTCCTTCCGTTGAAAGAGGCGGTCGCGAAGGCCAAATGTGCGGGATATCAGGAAGCACTGCTCTCTTTTTTTCTCGAAGACTTGGGTTTTTCAATTAAATGAACACCAGGATATAATTGCTCTCGTTCTGGAAAATTCGATCTGGCAACGGTGCTTTTTTGGACGACCTCCTCTATCGACGCATTCCCGAAACGGCCTATCTGGACACGGAAAACACGCCCCGATATCGCGCCATTCTTCGGTTTTTTTTCGAGCAACACGAACGCTTGCGCCACTACCTGTTCCCAGAAGAGATTCTCGCACATCTCCATCAACTTCCTCGATTCCAGGGTTATGGCATGGCCGATCTGCAGGCCGATCTCAATGCGCTCGTCGAAAAGAAGAACCTCAACCCCAGGCAGGATACGACCCGGGTCACCTCGATCCACGATTTCAAGAACAAGCGTTTTCGTTACCAGGCCACACCCTACACGATCGAAATCGAACGCCTGGTGCGCAAACTGGCCCAGTTGGGCCAGGGCTTCGGCGGCTCGCTGGAAATCACCCTGTTCGACAGCCTGTTGCAACGACTGAAGCTCTTGGTCTCCAGCGAAAAGGACGCCGACGGCAAACCCCGTTTTTCGATTCTCCAGGAACCCGACGACAAGATCTACCAACTCTGGAGCGAGATGTTCGACTGCTTCCGAAAAATGGGTGAAAACGCGTCGGACTACCTGGCCCACCTCAAAACCGAAAAGGTCGAAGAACGCATGCAGACCGAGGCCTTCCTGGTCTACAAGGACGCCTTCAAGCGCTACCTGGAAAATTTCGTCGTGCAACTCCAGCGTGCCGCGGCCCACATCGAGCAGCTCCTGGGCGGTACCGACCCGACGTTCGTGGAGGCCCTGGCGGGTCGGCTGGCGCGCCACGAAGCCGCCATCCCGAGACTGGACGGTGACCCGCCCGATCCCGAAGAGCTGGCCCAGGGCTACCGCCTCAAGTGGCGCGCGCTGTACGAATGGTTTCACGGCACGGACGGACGCCGCAGCGAATGGCTCTCGCTACAGGACGAAACCACCGATACCATCCGCCGCCTGACTCGCTTCGCGCAACGCATCGGCGAACGGCTGCTGCACGCCCATGGCCGCCGCAAGGACTACCTCCATCTGGCCAAATGGTTCGCCCGACTCGACAGTTTGGAGGAGGCCCATCAGCTTTCCGGCGTCGTCTTCGGCGTGGAACGGCCCCGTCACCTGACGACCGAGCACGAATTCGGCGACGATACCGACGTCACCATCTGGCACCATCCACCGGCCGTGGTCAAAGTCAAACCATCGGTCCGCACCTTTCGCGAGCGCTCCCGTCCCAATCCCGTGCACTCCTACGCCAACGAGCGGGACGCACTGTTGCGCGCCCATCTCCGCCAAAAGGAATCGGAGCGCCAGTTGGTCGAACGCATCATCCGAGACCGGCGCATCGTGCTCTCGGACCTGGACCACGTCGATCCCTACATTCGCAAGACCCTGCTCGATTGGATCGGGCGCTGCACGGCATCGCCGCGCAACCAGACCCGAGCGGAAACCGGGCACCGCGTACGCCTGGCCGCGGAAGAGGGGCGCGTACTCCTGGAAAGCGAGGACGGCCTCATGGAAATGCCCAATTACACTTTCTCGATCATCGACAACCCCGGTTCCCACGAGTCGAACCCATGAGTGAAGATTTCCGCCGCCGCAAGTTCGATGAAGACGACCGCGAGGCCGTTCGCCTGCTGTTGGAGCATTTCTGGATTCTGCGCGACCGCATGCCCGCCGAGTACAGCTTCGTCCGCAGCCGCCTTCCCCACCTGAAACACTACTTTCTCGATCGTTACGGCTACCGCATCATCGACCACCGGCACTTCATCAAGCTCGAGAAGATACCGGCGACACCGCGCGCCTGGATGGGCATCGAGAGCCTGACCAGTCGACGCGACTACGTGGTCCTGTGCTGCCTGTTGGCCTTTTTGGACGAGCGTCAGGTGGACGAACAGTTCTTGTTGAGCCAGGTCTGTGAAGTGGTCAAGGAACTGTATCCCGGTGAAGAGGACGCCGATCCCGAAAGCCCCCGAGCCCCCTTGAACTGGGAGAGCTGGGAGCACCGCAAGTCGCTTGTTCGGGTGCTGAACCTGGCGGTGTCGCGAGGCCTGGTGCGCCAGGTGGACGGTCAGGTGGAGCGGTTCGCCCGCGACGCCGAAAGCGAGGTTCTGTACGAGGTTCCGGTCGTGGCCCGCTATTTCCCCATCTCCTATCCCCAGGAACTCTCGCGCTTCCACACCTTGGCCGACCTGCTGGCCGGCACCGACCATGTCGAAGATCGCCTGCAGTCCCGCCGTCACCGCCTGCACCGCGAGTTGTTGCTGACGCCGGCCTTCTTTCGCCACGAGGCGGAACCCGAGGATTTCGCCTACCTGCGCAGCCAGCGCAACCGCATGCGCGACGATTTCGAGAACCGCACCCCCTACCGGATGGCGCTGAGCAAGCACACCGCGATGCTGGTCGTGCACGAGCAGAGCCATCGCCACCACACCTTTCCCAACAAAAAGAGCATTACCGATTTGATGTTGTTGTTCGCCGCCACCGTGCGCGACGCCTTCGAAGCGACGACACCCGAGCTGGATGCCGAGGGCCGCTGGCCGATCACGACCGTGACCATGGAGAACCTGCTCCACCAGTGCCGGGAAAAGACCGCACACGGCTGGTCCAAGGCCCATCGCGAATTGAGTCCGGCCCAGTTCGGCAAACTGCTGCGCCGCGAACTGCGCGATTGGAACATGATCGTCGAAGCGCCGGAGCAGGCGATGGTGTACCTGTGCCCCACATTGGTCCGTCTCGTGGGCCGTTATCCGAGCGAGTTCACGGCACAGCACACCGAAGAAGGCAAAAAAACTGGTAAACGCCGCTCGAAGGAAAAAGCATGAAACCCTGGCAGATGCACCGTGCCGGACTGTTCAATTTCTGGTACTACAACGATCTGGAAACATTCGATTTCGCCGATGGCAAACTGCTGTTGCGCGGGTCCAACGGCTCCGGCAAATCGGTCACCATGCAGAGCCTGATCACGGTTCTGCTCGACGGCCGAACCGGCTCCGATCGCCTCGATCCCTTCGGCTCCAAGGCCCGCCGCATGGAGGACTATCTGCTGGGTGAAAAAGACCTGGTGGAACGCGACGAACGCACCGGTTATCTCTTTTTGGAATACAAGCGCAAAGGCGAGGAAGCCTACTGCACCACCGCCATCGGGTTGCGGGCCAAGCGCGGCACACCGCTCCAATTCTGGGGTTTCGTCGTGCTCGACAACCGGCGCATCGGGGTGGATTTCGATCTGCACCGCATCGAATACCTGGACGGGCAACGGCAAACGGTGCCGCTGACGCGCCGCGAGTTGGAAGGTCGCTTGGGCGACGGCGGGCATCTGGTCACGGGCCGAAGGGAATACGCGGCCCTGGTCAATCGCCACATCTTCGGTTTCACCGAACCGGGCGGATACACCGACCTGGTCAAGCTGTTGGTGCAGTTGCGCACGCCGAAGCTTTCCAAGGACTTCAAGCCGTCGGTCATCTACGAAATCCTCAACGATTCGCTGAGCGCCTTGACCGACGACGAGTTGAAGCCGCTCTCCGATACCATCGAGAGCATCGACCAGACCGAACAGCAATGCGCCCAATTGGAGAAGGAGCGCAAAGGCCTGCTGTCACTGCGCGCCCCCTACGATCGATACAACGAGTTCCTCTTGTGGGAAAAGGCCGACGGCCTGACCAGGACGCTGCGGCAGCACGACGCGAAGCGAAAGGAATTGGCGGAGCGGGAGGACCGACACGCGAAGGACGTGCAAACGAAGGCCGAAAAAGAAACGGTGCTACAGGATCGCGAACGTGAATTCCGCGTGTTGGACGAGCAGGAAAAGGCGCTTCAGGATCACGACGTGCTGCGAGCCGAGCGCGATCGTCGCCTCACCCAGAAGCGTCAGATCGAGGCGATCCAAGCCCGAACCGCGAAACACAAACGACTGGAGCAGAAGCGCGAACATGTGGCGCGAACCGAACGCGATCTCCACCAACAGCAAGCCCGTGCACGCGAGTTGGAAGCCGCCGTCGCCGAACACCTCCTGGCCATGGCCGAGCCGGCCGCGATCGCCGCATTCGCCGATCACCAAACCCGATCCTCCGAGTTTCAGGTCGGGCGCCTCGACGAAAGCTTGAAAACGTGGCGGGCCGAGGCCGAATCACACCGCACGCTGATCCGTTCGGTGTGTGACAAGTGGCGCGAAGACCTGCGCAAACGCGAGCGTTCCGAAGAGGCCCGCGACGAGATGGAAGACAGCCTGTTGGCGCTGGAAAAGGCGACCGAGGAGGCCCACCAATTGGAGGCCCGCCTGCGCGAGGCTCGCGAAGCGCTGCTCCTCGAGATCGACGTGTGGCTGGAAGAGTCGCAGGCGGTACTGCCCCTGCCGACCACGGCCATTCGCCACATCCGCAACGCGGTGGACGGCCTCTACGAAGAGACCCAGTGGGCCGACGTCATCGCCCCGTTGGCGGAAGAACACGAACGCGCCGTGCGGGAACTGGTGGAGCGGCAGGTCGCCCTGAACCACGCACGCGAACGGAAACAGGCCGAGATCGACGAGGCCAAGCGTGATTTGGCGGAATGGCAGGCACGCAAGGACCCCGAACCCGATCGACATCCCGACACGATCGCGGCCCGCGCCGATCTGCAGGCCCACGGGGTGCCCTTCCAGACCTTCTACAGTGCGGTGGAATTCCGCGACCAGGTGGATCAGGCCGCACGAGAACGGCTGGAATCGGCCCTGACCCGAATGGGCATCCTCGATGCGCTGATCGTACCGCGCGAGCGAGCGGTCGACCTGGCGCTTCGACACGACCGGATTCTGGACCCATCGCGAGTCTCGGCCTCCCACGAAGCCGCACCGAACCAACGGGCATCGAGCACCCTACTGACCTGGTTCTACGCCACGCCAGAAAGTGGGAACGGGGTCGATGCGGCAGATATCGAAGCGGTTTTGGCGACGCTGACCGTCTCCGAATCGCACATCGATGCCCATGCCGACAGCCCGCCCGCTGGACATGCCTTCGCGGATCTGGACGCCACCGGTGCCTATCGCATCGGTCCGATCCGGGGTCATGCGCCACGGGAAGAAGCCGCGATCTACATCGGTCGCGAAGCCCGGCGCCGTTTCCGCGAGCGCAAGATCGACGAACTGTGTCGGCTGCTCGCCGCACTTCAGGCGGAACACGCCGAGCTGGCGCGAAACCTCGCCGAAATCGAGGACGCCCGCCGCAGGGTCGACGAAGCGCGTGCCGTTTTCCCCACCGAGCAACAGGTGCGCGCCGCCGACGAGGCGCTCCAGAAACAGCTTCGGGAGGTCGCCGTGCGCCGCGAAGAGGGCGAACGCAAGAGCAAGCTGTTCGAAACCGCCTTGGCCGCCTGGCGGGCTTTCCACGCGGCGCTGGAAGCCGAGTTGAACCGGCTGGCCTTGGCCCGTACGGAAGCGGCCTGGCGCCAAGCCTTCGAAGCCATGGACCGCTACCTCGCCCTGTTTCAGAAGCTGGAACTGGACGACAGCCAATTGGGCGCCACGCACCAGCGATTGGTTCAGGTCCGCGATCACCTCGACGAGTTGGTCGAGGACCGCACCCAATTGGAAATGGAAATCGCCGAACTCGATGAAGAGGTTCGCGAGCAAGGCCTGCGGCTGGAACAAATCGATAAACGCCTCGAGGAAATGGGGGCCGAGGAGATTCGCGCCAAGATACAGGCGCTCCAGGAACGCCTGCGACAACTGCCCGAGGAGATCAAGTCGCTGAACCGTACGATTGCGAGACTGGGTTCGGAGATCGATAACTCGGTGCGGGAGATCGAACGCGCCAGCCGGGAATGCAGCATGCTGGATCGGGTGTGCGGAGGTTGGTTGGCGTTGTTTCGCGACGAGATGGGTCTGCGTTTGATGCGTCGCCTGGATTTCCGCGAATTGGGCGAGCTGCCGCTGGTCGACGAGTGGCAGCCGGAATCGTGGGATCCCAAGACCTGTCGCCGCATCGCACGCTGGCTTCTACGCCAACTGGATCAGGCCACCAAGGATGTGCCCAACCCGGCCAAGCAGCGCGAGCGCTTGCAACAGAACCTGGCGTCGGCCATGGCGCGGGTCGAGGGCGATCTGGTGGAATACCGGCCCCACCTGCGGTTACGCGATGTGGATAACCTGCCCGAGCCACCCGCGAGTCCGGATCCCCACTGGTCCTATGCCTTCGAGGAACTGGCGCGGGCGGCCTCGCGCCAAATCCTGCAACTGGATTTGGGGGGCAATCCCCTCAATCCCTACTCGCTGCTGGAAAAGATCGAAAGCAACATCGAGGACCTGAAGCAGGCCCTCACCGAAGAAGACCGCCGCCTCTACGAAGAGGTCATCACCAACAATATCGGTCGCATCATCACCGACCGTATTCGCCGCACGCGCTATTGGGTTCAGCAGATGAGCACCTCGATGAAGGGGCTCGACATTTCCAGCGGCCTGGTCTTCTCGCTGGAGTGGCACGCGCTGACCGCCGAAGACGAGCGCGAACTGGATACCGAAGATCTGGTGCGCCTGCTGGCCAAGGATCCGGAAGTCCTGAACGAGGAGCACCAGAAACGCCTGGCCGCCCACTTCCGCACCCGGATTTCGAGGGCCAAGACCCTGGTGGAGGATTCGGGCGGCACCCTGACATCCCATCAGGCCATCAAGGAAATGCTCGACTTTCGCCGCTGGTACGCCTTCCAGCTCTACTACCGGCGTGCCGACAAACCGCGACGCAAGCTCAGCGATCGCGATTTTTTCCGTTTCAGTGGCGGCGAGAAGGCGATGGCGATGTACATCCCGCTCTTTTCGGCGACCTGTTCGCGTTACGGCGATGCAGCCGAGGACGCGCCCTGGGTCGTTTCGCTCGACGAGGCGTTCGCCGGCGTCGACGAGAACAACATTCGCGAGATGTTCGACTTGATGGAACGCCTCGGTTTCAACTATCTCATCAATTCCCAGGCTTTGTGGGGCGATTACGAAACCGTGGCCAACCTGCGCATCTGCGAATTGGTGCGACCGCGCGACGCGCCATTCGTGACGGTGGTCCGCTATCGCTGGAACGGCAAACGCCGCATCCGCGAATCGGCCATCGAGCCGTTGGAGGAACAACAACCGCTGCTGATCTGATCCAGCCGTCAACCAGCCGATTCGAACAGAACCGGACAACGTGCCGGCGGCAGGGTACCGAAATGGGGCATCTTTGCGCCTGATCCTGAAAAGGGAGGCGCACATGTCCCGTCGACTCATCGAAGTACTCTGTCTGCTCGGCTCCGTGGGATCGCTCGTCATGGCGATGAATTCCGAAGAGATCCGGGTCTGGCTCTATTTGTCGTTCGTGCTCGGTTTCACCGGGGTCCTGAAACGGGAATACCGACGGCAAGACGAGGCGCAGAAGGCCATCGAACTGCTGCAAGAAGAGGTTTGGCAACGCAAAGAGGCCCGCGGATCCGAGATCGAACCGGCGGCGAAAGCACAGACCAAGGAAGGAGAAGCGGAACCGGGTGCCGCGCCCCAGTGATCGCATCACCGATCGCATTCCCGTGGGCTTTTTGGTCGATCGGCCGCGAAGGAATCGAGCGAGCTTGCTATACTGCAGTCATGGTGAAACGAAGATCCATCGAGGTTCGCTGCAAATGCGGCCAGGCTCTGGCCCGCTACAAGAAGGGCGGCAACGGTCGCCTGGTCAAAATGTTCTTCCAGAGAATCGCGGTGGACCACGCCGGCATCTTTCTCACCGAGCCACCCTTGCCGCTGAATCGAGAAATAAGCTGCCCCAATTGCGGAAAGCGCGTCGCAACCGTGCAAATCGTCAGTGGAAAGTACGCGGCCAAGATGAATCAAGGCGCCATTCAACCCATTTGAGGTCACAACCATGTCGTCATCAGCTCACGCCACCGCGGTCCTCCACGGCAAGCGCGCGGAAATCCTGCGCCGCTACGGCCATCCCTGGATCTATTCGAAAGGGGTCACCAAGAAACCGGAAGTCGAATCCGGCGAGCTGGTCCGCGTCGCCAGCGCGGCCGGTGACACCATCGGCTGGGCGTTCTTTCACCCGCGCAACAACATCTGCCTGCGCCTGGTCCACTTCGGCCAAGAGGCGCCGGACGAGGCCTTCTGGCGCGACCGCCTGGCGCGGGCCTGGCGGCTCCGGCAACGCTTCCTGCCTCCCGACACCAACGCCTTTCGATGGATTCACGGCGAAAACGACGGGCTGCCCGGCCTGACCGTCGACGTCTTCGACCAGGTCCTGGTCATGCAGATCACGACCCAGGGATTCGAGCGCCTGCGGGAACCCTTGTCGCGTTGGTTGTGCGAAGTATCCGGACGTGCCGCACTCTTCGAAAAGAGCGACACCGCGGCACGCGGCCAGGAAGGCCTGCAGCCCCGCACGGGTTGGGTGACGGAGGCCGTCGCGGAAGCGGTGACCCTTCGCGAAGGGGGCATCGAGCGCCGCATCGACCTGGCCTCGGGCCACAAAACCGGTTTTTATTTGGACCAGCGCGATCAACGGGCCTGGCTGCGCCAGGTGGCGCGCGACGCCTCGGTGCTGGACCTGTTCAGCTACACGGGCGGTTTCTCGATCAGTGCGCTGGCGGGCGATGCCGGCGAGGTGCTTGCGGTAGACAGCAGCAGTTCGGCCCTGGCGGAGATCCCGACCCAGGCCGAACTCAACGGATTGGACACGGGCCGGTTGACCACGCGCCGTGCCGACATCTTCGCGGCCCTGCGCGATCACGACGGCCCGCTGGCCCCGCGCCCGAACGGATTCGATATCGTGGTCTGCGACCCGCCCGCCATGGCCAAGAGCCATCGCGCCAACGACCAGGCACTCAAGGGTTACCGCAAGTTGAACCGCGACGCGTGCCTTCAGGTCGCCGACGGCGGCCTGTTCCTCACCTTCAGTTGCAGCGGCGTGGTCAGCGAGGACGATTTCCGCCAGAGCGTCTTCCTGGGCCTGCGCGATTCGCGGCGCGAGGGCTTGGTGCTGAAGCAGTTCGGACCGGGATTCGACCATCCCACCGCGCTCCACTTTCCCGAGGGCCGCTATCTGAAGGGCCTGGCATTGCAGATCCGGCACCTCCATCGCGCATGATCGACGTTCCCGCATACCCGAGAGAGGCGTCGTCGCAGTAGGTTGGCCCGCTGGGCCGACACTTCGGAGTGACTTGATGGCGAATTAAAACGATACAACAGAGCGGAGCCCCCAAGTTTCGAACGATCCACGGAAGCGAATTACAACCTCCTGCAGACCAATCTCAGGTTTGTTGTTTTTTGCTCAATCGAAGGCGAGGAGCTCCGCTCCTGGGGCCATTCTGATGGGTAAATTGGATCGCTTCGACGAGTCGGCCCAGCGGGCCAACCTACCGCGACCACGCCGCTCTCACGATGCGGGGACTTTGAACTGGGCGCCTTCGAAGGCGCGCCGCTAGGGTAATAATCGGCTTCACTCTTTGGCGTCATCCACTTCCGTTCCATGCGTCACTCCGAAGTGTCGGCCCAGCGGGCATACCGCCCGTGACCAACCTACAGCAATGACAACGCTTTCGGCATGCGGGCACTGCCTGCTTGGATCGCTTCGATATAGAGCCACGCGGGCGCGGCCCATCATCCGGCAGGCACCGCGTGGATGGCGACCGTCAATAGTGAATCAGGGTACTGATCGGAATGCTGCCCAGCTTTTCGCGGCCCTCGAGGAAATCCAACTCGATCACGAAGCTGAAACCACTCACGATACCGCCGATCTTGGCGATCAGCTCACCCGCCGCCGCCGCGGTGCCACCCGTTGCCAACAGGTCGTCCACGATCAGGATCCGGTGATCCGCCACGACCGCGTCCACGTGGATTTCCAGGGTATCGGTGCCGTACTCCAAATCGTAGGTCAGCGATTCGGTGTGATAGGGCAACTTGCCGGCCTTGCGAACCGGGGCGAAGCCGCAGCCCAACTCGCGGGCGACGCCCGGCCCGAAAATGAACCCACGCGATTCGATACCCACGACCAAATCGATGTTCTTGTCCTTGAACGGCGCCGCCATGTCGTCCACCGCCGCGGCGAGTGCCGGACCGTTGGCGAGCAAAGGGGTGATGTCCTTGAAGATGATGCCCTCTTTGGGGAAGTTGGGAATGTCGCGAATCAGGGAGACGTAATCCATGGGTTTCCTTCCTTCAATCATGTGCTGAATGGCGCGCCGGATCATCCTCGGCGAGCTTCGACCCACATCGGGAAGCGCCTCCCGCATCGAGCACGCCGGGCACGGAGTTCATGTGAAAGCCCATCCAACCTAGCAGAACCGTGGGAACACGTCTACCGCTTGAACGGCGTACCCGCGACGTTCCCACCGAACCGCCCGCGACACCGGCTCGCCGCCGGCGGGAACTCAACGAACGATGCTGAAATCACCGTAGCGATAGACCATCTGTTCGTTCAACGGCTTTTCACGCAAATCGTCGACCCTGGAAAAAGAAGGCCCTTCCAATAACTTGTGGAAAAAGCTCACCAATTGATCCGGTGTGCCGACCGCATGCCCCACGACCGTTCCGTCAGGCAGGTTTTTGACCCATCCCTTGACGCCCAACATCAGCGCATGCGTCTGAGCGAAGTAGCGATAGCCGACGCCTTGAACACGCCCAATCACCTGAAATTCAACGGCTTTGCGAACCGCTTCCACATCACACCTCCTCGAGGCATCCCTTCTCCGAAAGCCCGCGCGGAATTTGGGGCGAAAGAGAGGTGCAGGCTGGCGGCAGCGATCGTGAGGCGGACACACTTCTGCCGGAAATCCCCAGCGCCGCGGTAGCTTCGTTTGGAAAGGCTTCACTCAATGTAACACATGCGCATGGAAAGGTGGAGCGCGCCGCGACGAAGAATTTGGACTCCCGAGAAGTCATTAACTTGGAGCGCGAAAGGCATCATTTTTCGGAAAGTTATTTTTTATCTTGCCGAAGGAATACTCAACAGGAGCATCGCAAATGTGGACTCGAATTTCGCAGCTTCGACAGATCCACTTCCGGTTCCTTCTACTCGGCAGCCTTTCCCTGTGGACGACCGGCGTAGGCTCCTATGGGTTGGGCAACGAAGGCCCCGAAAAAGACGCCGGTCCGGACCCCCGGGAAGAGGCCTTCCAGGCGCCGGTGAGCGACCTTTCCCTCAAGGACCTGCTTTCTCTGAACGTCTACACGGTTTCCAAAAACCCCGAAACGATTCACGACACGCCCGGCGTGATCTCGGTCATCACCTCTCGGGAGGTCGCACTGCTGGGCTGCAACAACCTGCACGATCTGCTGGAGAAGATGCCCAGCGTGTTCACTTCGGGATCCTTCTTCTTTCCGCAAAACGTGGTGGCCGTGCGCGGCGATCTCACCCGTCATCACGACAACCACACCCTGATCCTGATCAATGGACGCCCGCTGCGCGAAGGCTACTCCAGCGGCATCAATTTCCCCATCTACCTGGCCTTCCCGGTGGAGCTGATCGATCGGGTCGAGCTGGTTCGCGGGCCAGGCTCCCCGCTCTACGGCACCAACGCCTATTCGGGCATCGTCAACATCATCACGCGATCCGGCGGCGCGCCGACCTGGCAGTTCCACCTCAACACCGGCGATGACGACGCCGCCACCTTCTCCACCGAAGCGGGCTTTCGCGTACGCGGCGCGGACGTCATCGCCGGAATCCGCCATTTCGACGAAGACGGCTGGCTCTTTTCTGCTCGGGACAATCACGACGAGTCCGGGTCCCGCACCATGCACGAAACCAACACCGGCGTGTTCCTCAAGGCCGATTACCGCGATTTCACGCTGCAGAGCCTCTTCCTCGAAAGCGAACAGGGCATCATGGGTGCCTCGGCGGATTGGCGCCACCCGGTCCCCATCGAGGACCGCACCATCGTCGGCCGCAGGTCCTTCACCGATCTCGGGTTCAAGCGGCGCATCGAGGACGCCTGGGAAACCTCCTACAACCTGTCCTACAATCAAATGACGTTCGACCATTTCAACTACGCCATTCATTCCGAAGACTGGTTTTTCGAAACCACCCAGCACGTGACCACCGGTGTCTACACGAAATGGATCTTCGGCGCCAGTTTCTGGAATCAGTCGGTGGATTCGGAAGCGCGTCGCAACCCCGGCCCCATCGATCACTTCAGCAACAACTGGTGGAACGCCTACCTGCTGGCGGACATCAACCCGACCGAGTCCCTGAAACTGATTTTCGGTGCCCAGTACAACGATGCGGACGAGGGCGGCACCGAGTGGGTTCCGCGGTTCAGCGCGGTCTACAACCTGAATGAAAGAATGGGCTTCAAACTGTTGTATTCCAAGGCGTTTCGATCCGCTTTCGGCATCGAGACCCATTTTCGGACCCTCATCCAAGATCAGGTGGGCAACATCATCGGCGGCCTGCGCGGCAATCCAGCCCTGGAAGCGGAGTTGGTCGCCGAAATCGACCTGGCCTATTACTATTACACCCCGGCCTGGCAATTCTCGCTGACCCTGTACCGCAACAAACAAACCGATCTGATCACCACCCGGCGCGCCGCCGACGGGGTGCTCGACTTCGTGAACGAGGAGGAACTCGAAGCCCGGGGCATCGAGCTGGAGACCAAAATCGCCACCTTCGACCGGTTCTATGTCACCGGCTCCTACACCTACCAGACCAACGAGAACCGGGCGGGCATCGAGCCGTTCACACCGGTTCCCCGGACCACGATCAAGCTGGGCCTCAGTTTCGAAGAGAAGCTCTTTTCCGCCACCCTGTTCCACATCTACCGCAGCGAGGCCGTCTCTCTCGAGGAGCGCTTTCCACAGGCTGCCGCGGTCAACCCGCCGGCGGAAAAGGCCCACCTGCTATCGGGACAAGTGGTCTTCCAGCTTCCGACGGGTAGCCCCTACTCGCCCGATCGCGAGATCGAATCCGCCACGATCTCGATCTTCGGCACCAACCTGCTCGACGAGGAACTGTATTTCCCCGACTTCGTGGGCGGCCGCATCAACACCTTGCCGGAACGCGGCGGTCGCATGCTTTTTGGAAAACTGACCCTGAAATTTTAGGTAGCGCCCACCCAGCAACGAAAGGATTTCAACGCCCAAGGGGTTTGACTGGATGGGCACGGTAACAGGTATCAGGCGTCGGGTTTCGGCAAGGTGCGTTTTCAAAGGTATTTAGCCGAGACCTGATACCTGGCTGCCGATCCCGGTCGGTGTTGGCAACCCTGCCGATGCAGCGGAGCATTTTCAACCAAACCCTGTTCCTGGAAGAACACGATGGACACGTCAGGCGTGTCGCGAATCGCACGGGTCGGTTCCGATTTCCTTCACCGCCGCGATCGATTTGGCTGTCGGGAATCATGGTATGCTGATGGCGTTCCGACACAGCCAAACAATCCCTTCCCCGACTCGAGACCGGCCCAGGCAATCACAGGACGGGCAGGTCGCCGGCGAGTCGCCGAAACGCGGAGGTTCCGTTGATCGTTTTCGACTGCGGCGCCTGCATTGGTGCCTTCTTTCGCAACTTTTTGGAACACGAAGTGTATGCGTTCGAACCACTGGACCGCAATGCGGCCTACATTCGCAAACGCTACCCGCAAGTCCACCTCATCGAGAAAGCGGTGACGGGTCGATCCGGCCAGCAGATCAAGCTGTACCTGTCCAAGGACCCCAAACAGGCACACCGGGCCGGGGCACAGGGTTCATCGATCTACGCCCAAAAAACCAACGTGAACACCGAAACGTTCTTGAGCGTCGAAACGGTCGCCCTTTCGGACTTCATTCGCACGCTGGGAAAACGGGTCAACCTTTTGAAAATCGATACCGAAGGCAGTGAGTTCGAAATATTCGATGATCTGCTACAAAACGGGATGGTCAACGAAATCGACATCATTTACTACGAGGACCACCGCGAACGCCATCCCGCCATGTTCGATCTACCCTGGACCGAAGAGGTACTGACCCGCCTGAAAGCCGAATTCAAGGGTCAATTGAAGCAAGCCGCCTTTTGACGAGGGGGGCCGGGTTCCACCTCATGGGAACCCCGGCCCGTGATCCGGGGATCAATGTCCGCGACCCACCTGCAGGATATCGGCGAGCACGCCGCCGGCCGTCACCACGGCACCCGCGCCCGGGCCTTTGATGACCATCGGTGTGGTGGCGTAACGCCGCGTGGTGTAGCTGACCAGGTTGTCGCTGCCGCGGGTGTGGTAGAAGGGGTGATCGGAACCGACGGCCTGCAGGGACACGACGCCCTTGCCGTCCGCGAAGCGCGCGATATAGCGCAGCACCTGACCGTTTTCGGCGGCTTCGGTGCGTCGGCCCTCGAACATCGCGTCGGCCTCGCTCAAGCGAGCCATGAAGTCCTCGGCGCTGTCCAATCCGCGCAGCTCCTCGGGGATCAGGCTCTCCACCTCCAGGTCGTCCAATTCCAGGCGATGTCCGCACTCGCGCGCCAGGATCAACAGCTTGCGCGCCACATCCATGCCGTTGAGGTCCTCGCGCGGATCGGGCTCGGTGAAACCCGAATCACGAGCCGCCAGCACCAGCTCGCTGAATGGCCGGCTGCCGTCGAACGCGTTGAACAGGTAACTCAGGGTGCCCGAGAGCATGCCTTCGATGTGTGCCACGGCATCGCCGCCGGCGATCAGGTCCTTGAGGGGGCGGATCACCGGCAGGCCCGCGCCGACGTTGGTTTCGTAGAGGAACGAGGCGCCGTGGCAGGAAACCAGGGACTTGAGCTTGTCGAAATAGGCCTGCTCGGCGGTGTTGGCCTTCTTGTTGGCGGTTACCACCGAGATGCCGGAGCGTAGGGCCGGTTCGTACCAGCGCGGCACCACATCGCTGGCCGTGAGGTCCACGAGGATCTTGTCGGATACCTGCATGGCCTGGGCCCGCGCCAACAGGGCCTCGCCGTCCATGGGCAGTCCGTCGCGCGCCAAGGTGCCCTCGAGGTCGTCCAGACCCAACCCATTCGGGTCGAAGATCATCTTCTTGCTGTTGGCCAAACCCACGACACGAATGCGCGGCTGCTCCTCGCCCGCGCCCGCTTCCTTGGCCGCGATCTGTTGCACCAGCTCACGACCCACGAGGCCGATGCCCACCAGGAAGAGGTGCAGGGTTCGGCGAAGGGGAAAGAAGATCGCCTGATGCAGCACGTGCAGTGCCGGCTTGAGGTCCTCATGGCGCACCACGAACGAAACGTTGCGCTCCGAAGAGCCCTGGGCGATGGCCACCACGTTGATCTGATTGGCGCCCAGCGCGTTGAACACGCGACCGGCAATGCCGGGAACCCGGCGCATCTGATCCCCGACGACGGCGATCACGCTCTTGTTCTCCTCGACGGCGATGGGGTCCACCTGCTTGGTCATCAACTCGAGGGCGAACTCCTCGTCCGCGGCCTTTCGGGCGCGATGGGCATCGGTGGGCGCCACCGCCACGCAAATGGAGTGTTCGGAGGAGCCCTGGCTGATCAGGATGATGTTGACCGAGGCTCGGGCCAGGGCGCCGAACAGGCGATTGGCGACGCCCGCGGCACCGAAGAGCCCACAGCCCTTGAGCTGGAGCAGCGTCACGTGGTCGATCGAACTGAGACCACAGGCCGGCAGCGGATGATCCTGCTCCACCCTGCGCCCGACGAGCGTTCCGGCGGCTTCGGGCTGAAACGTGTTCTTGATGCGAAGCGGGATGCCCGCCGTCATGGCCGGCGCCATGGTCGGCGGGTAGATGACCTTGGCGCCGAAATGGGCCATCTCCATCGCTTCCTCGTAACTGATTTCCGGAATCGGGAAGGCGTCGCCCACCTTGCGCGGGTCGGCCGTGAGCACACCGTCCACGTCCGTCCAGATCTGGATTTCGTGGGCGCCCAAGGCCGCGCCAAAAATCGAGGCGGTGTAGTCCGATCCGCCGCGACCCAGGGTGGTCGTCTGCTGCTGGTCACTGGCGGCGATGAACCCGGTCACGATCTGCAGGGCATCGTGCTTTTCGAAGTACTCGGTAATCCGGCGGTTGGTGTCTTCGAACTGGACCCGTGCCGAACCGTAGCGATCGTCGGTGCGAATCAGGGTGCGGGCGTCGAGGTACTCGGCAGGCAGGCCGCCGGCCGCGAGGGCTTCGGCGATGATGCGCGCCGAAAGCCGTTCGCCGAAGCTGGTGATGAAGTCTTGGGTGCGCGCGGTCAGTTCACGCACGAGAAAAATACCGTGAAGCACGTCCGACAGATCTCCGACCAGGTTGCGGATCCTCGCCTCCACGGCGGACCGGTTCCCATTGGGAAACAACTCGGCCACGGCATCCAAATGGCGCTTTTCGAAGGCATGCAGCGTTTCTTGGTAGTAGAGGCTTCCGGAGGACGCCGCCTTGCCCATGCTGATCAACTGATCGGTCGCGCCGCCAAACGCCGAACAGACGACTGCGGCGGCACCGAACCGGCGACGCGCGTTGGCGACGATGTCCATTACCGCTCGAACCCGTGCCGGAGTGCCCAGCGAGGATCCACCAAATTTCATAACAATCATGTTAGCCACCTTTCGCTCAGGGGAATGAATGGGGAAATCGAGATTCGGATCCGAAAAGGCGACCATGGCCTGGGGGAGAGATCGCATGATCTTGGGACCGAATCGAAAAACGGGAAATCACGAAGAATACCCGTCCAAGCTCTCTGCACATCGACAACACCGTGCACGGAGGCGCGACACACGAGAACGGAAACCGCGAAACCACCTGACCGGGCATACCCGAGTCATCGACCGGTACCGCGGGGGAACGGAAGCTCGGCACCGCATCGGGGTGGGTTCGATTCAACGTCGAATCCGCAAAGAACCGGCGTCAAACCCAGCATTTTAGCCGATTATGCGACACACCTGGAACCCGCAAGGCCGAAAGCGAGCACATCGCGATACGCGTGGGCACGACGACGAGGTGTGGGGAGACCGGTGTTTCGGGTGTCGCACGAGTGGATCACGAACGTTTCAGGTGTTTCACACTGCAACAGCAAATGCGACAACCGAACGAAACACTTCCATATCCAAATTTATTACAGTCACTTACGCTCCGCCAACTATGGCACTCGGGTTGCTCTGTCCAACCCTGAACGCCGTGTGCGGCCATTGGAGGAATGCCATGTTGTTTCGACAATTATTCGATCGTGAAACATCGACCTACACTTATTTGATCGCCGACAAAAAAACCCGCGAAGCCGTGATCATCGATCCGGTACGCGACCAATTGAACCGCGACCTGAAGCTCATTCGCGATTTGAATCTGACGCTCCGCTACACCCTGGAAACCCATATCCACGCGGACCACATCACCAGCGCCGGGCCCCTGCGCGATTGGACCGGAGCGCTCACCGCCGTCAGCATCCACGCCGATGTGGCCTGTGCCTCCCAAAAACTGCGCGACGGGGACATCATTCGCATCGGGTCGCACCAGTTGCGCGTCATCGAAACCCCGGGTCACACCCACACCTGCCTCAGCTATCTCTTGGACGGCCGCATGGTTTTCACCGGGGACGCGTTGTTGATCCGCGGGACCGGCCGCACCGATTTCCAGAGCGGGGATGCCCGCCAGTTGTACCATTCGATCACCGAAAAACTGTTCACGCTCGACAACGAGGTCCTGGTCTATCCGGCCCACGACTACCGTGGCCATACCTGCAGCACCATCGGCGAGGAAAAGCGCTTCAATCCGAGGCTGGCCGGTAAATCGATCGAGGAATTCGTGGTGATCATGGACAACCTGAACCTGCCCGAGCCGAAACACATTCGCGAAGCCTTGCCGGGCAACCTGAACTGCGGTCAGGAATTCGAACCCCGACTGCCAGGCCAGGATCACCTGGAAGTCACCTCCGATTGGTTACTGGGCCATCGGGATCGCGTGTTGTTGGTCGATGTACGTCGCCCGGAAGAATGGGCGGAATCTCTCGGCTTCATCGAGGGTGCCATGTGCATGCCTCTGGCGCTGCTGGATAAACACCTTTTCGACCTGCCTCGCGAACAGGTCATCGTCACGGTGTGCCGCGGCGGTGTACGGTCCCTGGCTGCCACCGAACGGTTGCGCGGCTACGGCTACCCGAAGGTCTGGAGCCTCAAGGGCGGCATGGAGGGGTGGCGCCAGGCAGAGCTTCCGACCCAGCACATGAAAAAGGCGGAAGTCCCCTCATGACCCTCGGCCTCGCGCTCTCGGTTCTCGTGGGCATCACCCTGGGCCTCCTGGGAGGCGGCGGCTCGATTCTCACACTTCCCATCCTGCTCTACGCCATGCACTTCGAGCCACACACGGCGATTGCCATGTCGTTGTTCGTGGTCGGGACCACCAGCGGTATCGGCGCGGTTCAACACGCCCGCGCCGGCAACGTTCGCTGGCAAACCGGACTCTGGTTCAGCGCCGGCGGCATGGCCGGCGCCTTCAGCGGTGGCAAGATCGGCGTCTTGATTCCCGGTCCGATCTTGCTGCTGTTGTTCGGCGGCCTGATGTTCGTCACCGCCTTCGCCATGTTGCGGGGGCGGCGCACCCCGCAACCCCGGAACGAAGGAGCCCGCCACGTGGGGTTCATCCTGGTCGAGGGCTTCTTGGTGGGCGGCTTCACCGGCATGGTCGGCGCCGGCGGCGGATTCCTCGTGGTGCCGGCCCTGGTGCTCCTGGGCGGCATCCCCATGAAGGAAGCCGTGGGCACCTCGTTGCTGGTGATCTCGTTGAAGTCGTTCGCCGGCCTGGGCGGATACCTCGGCCAAGTGGACGTGAATTGGCAGGCCACCTTGGCCGTCACCGCGGCGGCCGTGATGGGCAGCTTCGCCGGTACCCGATTGATGCGCGTGATATCGCCCGATCGGCTGCGCACCGGATTCGCCTGGTTCGTCATGGCGATGGCGATCTACATGCTGGGCCGGGAACTGCCCGGGCTGGTCTGAGCGGCGCCCATCGGCGAATGCCGGGATGGCTCCGGACACAAAAAAGCCGCGTTCATGCACCCCGATGCGAACGCGGCTTTTTTTCGGGAACCCGGACGACCGTGCTCGGGGTTCCGCCTGGATGCGGTGACGTCAATCCAGGCTGTTGTTGGCCCAATTGAGGAAATCTCGGGCTGCCATGTAGCCCAATCGTTTGTCGATCAATTCTCCCTTTGCGTTGAATATCAGGAGGCAGGGGTATCCGGAGACCTTGTACTTTCTGGCGAAATCCCGACCTTCGCCCTTCTCCGCGTCGATCTTGTAACCGATCACCTTTTCTTCGAAAAAGGAACGAACCGTTTCGTCTTTCCAGGTGGTGCGGTCCATGAGCTTACAGGGCCCACACCATTCGGTATACACGTCCACGACCAGGACTTTCTCTTCTTGTTTCGCCTTATCGAACACATCGTTCACAGACCCTTCATAAAACGGGGCCTCGTTGAAAAGGAGACCCCACATTAGAATAGCCAACATCCCGCTGCTCCTTTCATCTGGTATTTACCTGACTCAATTATCGGTTCTCGCCGAAGCGACCTTGACCGACCCGCGCCGGGTAATGAGTAGAACGCCTACCGGGGGAATTTCTCGCGCCTTTTTAACGATAGGTGCACCCGAATCGATTCCAAATGTCTGCAATCACGACCCACGAAAAAGAACATTTTTCGATAATGCGGATCGCTTTCAGAAAATCGGAAATCGCTGTTCCATCCGGCCGCCGACTTCACGTTTCACTCATATTCACGCATCGGCATCCCCCGCCGGCTCCCTTGAATTCGGAGCCGCACCGACCCATCCCTGGAAACGAACCGGTCTGGGTGTTTCGTGGGTGTGCCCGCCATTCGCGAGCCAGGATCTCAGCTTCCCCGGGCTTTTCCAGACGGCCTCATGTCCCGCTCACGGAGGTGCTGGATTTGAAAACCCGGGGGACGACGTGGGTGATGTCCTCAAGGGCCACGACGCCCGACAACAGGCGTGCGGGCTGGCTCCGCCCAAGGCGGATCCGTTTCACCGCGGGACCCGGCATGCCGGCCGTTCCAGCCATCGATGGCCACGGCCACGTCCTGGTGGCCGGCTTCGTGGTGGGCATGTCCGTTTAATGCACTGCTTCGAGAGAGGGATCTGCCCCTGAACACGACGGCGTCGACATCGAGGCCTTCGAACCACGGGCATCGAGTTCGTCCAAGTCGAAATAGCCTTTGTAGCCGGTGAGGTATACCGCTGCCCTGTGGCCGAACAGGACCACCGCTTTCGTTCGGGTTTCTAGATTGTCGTCTTCGATGATGGAGGATCTTACCTTTGTTCCTATGGGGTGTTCCCGGTTCCAGGCAGCCACTTTTTCCTCTGCCGTGAGGGGTTCGGGTTCCGGCTCTCCGGTCTCGATGGCTTTCTGTCTCGGGGTTCCCTGCACTTCCTCCTGCACTCGTTTGGGAGGTTCGGGGCGTTCCTGAATGATTTTCGCCAGTATTTTCGTCAAGACGGTGCCATGACCGATCTCTTCGAACTCCATATCCCCCAATCCCCGCAAGTACTGAATGCTTTCGAACCATTTGACGGAACTGGTCACTTGGGCGGACAGGTTGGCGATCTCGTCACCGCTTTGATAAGGTCTCGCCGACACATTGGAAATGACCGGAATATTCGGTGCCGAGAATTCGAATGCCTTCAAATAGGTTTCAAATTCGTTCCTAGCGAGTTGCATGTATCTGGAGTGGAAGGCCGCGCTGGTATTTAGCGGGACGAAATTCATGCCTCCTCGCAGGAAAAAGGGGCGAGCCTTGTCCAATTCGTCCTTCGATCCGGAGATGACGATTTGCGACGGAGCGTTGTAATTGGCCACATCGATTTCCGTGAGTCCCTGTTCCTTGAAGACGGCGTCAATTTCTTCGATCGTGGCGTTCAGGACAGCCGCCATCCCGCCATCACGGGCCTGGCTCATCAACTCGCCCCTTTTTTGGACCAGGCGCAATCCGGTTTCAAAGTCGAAGCAGCCTGCCGCCAGCAGTGCATTGAATTCTCCCAAACTATGGCCCGCCAAGAAATCTGGCTTCCGGTTCGATTCTGCGATTTTCCTGAAATGGGAAAGGGCATTGACCACATAGATCGCCGGCTGGGTGAACTGCGTTTGGTTGAGCTTTCGATCGGGGTTCTCCAAACACAGTTCCTCGATGGAGTAGCCCAAAATCCGGTCCGCTCGTTCCGTCAACGCCTTGAACTCGTCGAAGAGGGTTGCGCCCATTCCCTTTTTTTGGGAACCCTGCCCCGGGAACATAAAGGTTTTCATGTCTGCCTCTCTCGTTTGGAAACTTTTAGCCCCTCCCTACACCCGTCTCCTCGAATGGATCCGATGGTTCGTGGGAAGCTTGAAGGTGCCACAATTGGGCATACTCGCCATTCAGGTCGAGCAGGTTTTCATGAGTTCCTTCCTCGTGCAGCTCGCCATCCTTCAAGAAATAGATCCGATCCGCATGGCGAACCGTCGACAGGCGGTGGGCGATGATGATCGTGGTACGGTTCTCGGAGAGCCGATTTACCGAACGTTGAATGGCGGCCTCCGTCTTGTTGTCCACCGAGGAAGTGGCTTCATCCAAGATCAAGATCGGCGGATTCTTCAGAATCGTCCGCGCGATCGAGATCCTTTGGCGTTGGCCGCCCGACAGTTTTTGACCCCGATCGCCGACGACGGTGTCGAAACCGGCGGGTTGCGCTTCCACGAATTCAAGCATTTCGGCGACCCGGCAGGCCTCGAGGACCTCTTCACGATCGGCGTCGGGTCGGCCATAGTGCACGTTCTCGTAGATGGTTCCATTGAAGAGAAAGACGTCCTGGCTGACCACGCCGACCAGGTTGCGTAAGTTATCGAGCCGGAAGTCCCGCACATCGTTGCCGTCGACCAGGATCCTGCCCTGATCGACATCGTAGAAACGTTGTAACAGCTTGACGATCGTGCTTTTCCCGGAACCGGTTCCGCCCACGAGGGCGATGGTCCGATTTGCGGGAATGCTCAGGCTGAAGTCTTCCAACACGGGGCTTTCGCCATAACCGAACGTAACTGCTTCGAAGGAAAGATCACCGCGCACGGCGCCTCGCTCGAGAACGTATGGGCCATCGAGGATCCCTGGCGATACGTGTAACAACGCATCGAGCCGCTTGGCGGCTTGTTTGGCCTCCTGATATTGGTAATTGATCAGGTTGTGGCCACTGGAGGATTCCATCATCGTGGGTGCCATGCTCATCTGGATCATGACTTCCGTGAAGGTGAACCTGCCGATCATCAAACCGTAACTGGCGTAGACCAGAGGCACGCTGATGCCCATCATGAAGGCGTAGTTGTTTTTGGCGTAGAACCCGGCGTTTTCCCTGAGGGCCTCGACCCGACTGGCATACAGTTGATCCGAATTGTCGCTCAGGCGCCGGTATTCGCGGGGCTCGGAGGCGAAACTCTTGACCGTGGCGCTGCCGTTGAAGTTGCCGGCCAGGATTTGGTTCTGGGCGTCCTTATCCATGGCCACTTTGCCGAAATTTTTGCCGGCCTCCGTAAAGTGGCGTTTTTCAAGGTAATACAGGTAGGGTGCCGGTATCAGGGTCAGCAACAGCACCAAGGGCGAGACCAGGCCCAAAATGGCGGTGCCGATGCCGATCGTCAACCATTTGCGCCAAACCGTGGGCGGCGCCTCGGATAGGAACGCGGAGATCTTGTCGATATCGTTGTTGATCAGGGCCATTAACTTCTCAGGCGGCTCGTTCTCCAGGTATGCCGTGTCCATGCTTTGGATCTTCTCGAACACCTTCATGCGCAGGGCGCGTTCCCGCTCCTGACTATATTCACCCCAGTTCTTGTTGGTGAGGTAAGACACGTACGAATCCATCGTTTTGAGCCCCAAATAGCTCCCGCCCAAGAAGATAAACTGAGCCAGCTTGGAGCGCAGTCCCAAGGTGGCAAGGAACGGTAATCCGCCGGATATCGGCGTGGCCACCAGCAAGCTCAGTGCGATCGGGCTGAGAACGGTCAACACCGCGTTGGCTGTACTCAGAGACAGGGGTTTTCTCAACGCCTTGACGGATACGCCGTTCCCGGTCGCCACGATGTCCACGAGCTGTTTATCGAAAACTTTTCCCATCCGCCGTTGAAGCGGATCCGCAGAGGTTCGTTCGGACGTTTCTGCCGGTAACGGTTGCGGGGCAATACATTGCAGCGCTTCTTCGAGCGCTTTCTCGATGTAGCGCTTGATGTGCCTCGATTTGATGAGGGTGGGAGGAAACAGAACCAGAATGCGGCCCGTTTCGGCGTTGGCCGCAACCTGCGAAATACGGGAATATCGCCTCAAGCGGGTTTCCATTTCGATGGCCAGCAGCGGATTGCGGTGGAGACGGGCGACTTCCCAGCGCTCGCGACCCGGCATGGACCAGCGTAACCGGAGTTCCTTATTCTTGGATGAACCAAATTTCATGGAGGCTAGGCCTGTGCACAGATGTCGTCCACATCCTCGGCCAACCCGGCTTTGATCTCATCGGGCGTCTTCCCGGAAGCCAGGTCCTGTTCGACGATTTCCTTGAGACTGGAGTCGGGCGCTTTGTTGTGAAGAACGTTCTGGAGCAGACTTTGTCCCGTCACGGATTGGCTATAGGAATTGGCGGCGACCAACACCAGGCCAGGAACGCCAAGCACCAATTTTGCCAAAATCCCGCCGCCGGCGTGCAATGCGCCGGCCTTGATCTTTCCGTCGAGAAGCAGGCTCGTTCCGGGCAAAACCGCCGCCTCTCCCAGCACTTTTATCCCATTCCGGAGTATTTTGTTATGCCTCTCAGCCATCTGGATCCTCCGCGGAAATTAGGAACCGGACTTTATTCATGTGATGTTGTTAAGGCTGAAGCTAACAAGTTCTCGCGAAAACTTCAAGCGAAAGGGCGGATCTACGACCCCAGCGAAAAAAAGGACACTCGCCATTGAATGGGAATCGTCACGGCCTGACCGGTGTTGACTCATCGACAGCATGGTTTCGCGACAGTACTACAGCGCCGGTCTTTGCGCTTTCGAAGCGAAAGACCAATCCATTGAGATTTACGGCCAGCCCCGCTCTAATGAATATTGCCCAACATTGCATTTCCTTGTAAAATCGTATTTTCTCGACCAATCACCTACAGAAAGCCTTGATTTTTGGTGGCGCGATGAACGCCTCGCATGACATGCGGCGTCGTTCGCCAATCATCGAGGCTCAAGCGTTCTCGAGGCTCCCCAACGGTACGACTCCCCTATCGATTGCGAGTGTCCGATGACAGCACGGTACCCAAACGCCACCCAGAGGTCCCAGGAAGAACGGGATATCGCCGTGATCGGCATGGCGTGCCGCTTTCCCGGTGCCCCCGACTATCGGACGTTCTGGGAGAATCTCCGGGAAAAGCGCTTCAGCGTCACGGAAATCCCTCTCGATCGTTGGGATTGGCGCGCCCTATACGGCGATCAGGACGGCAACAAGACCGATATCAAATGGGGCGGATTCATCGAGGACATCGACACATTCGACCCGCTTTTCTTTAATATTTCGCCCAAAGAAGCCGACTACATGGATCCCCAGCACCGGCTTTTCCTGCAAGCCGCCTGGCATGCAATCGAGGACGCGGGTTATGCCCCAGGCCGTTTGGCCGGGAAAAAGATCGGCGTTTACGCCGGCGTTTCCAAAAATGATTACGCCGAACTCATGCGCGAGAATCGGGAAACGATCATTTCGTTTTTGTCGACCGGCACGGTGCATTCGATCCTCGCCAATCGCGTCTCCTATCTCCTGGATTTCCATGGCAAAAGCGAAGTCGTCGATACCGCTTGCTCGAGTTTCATGGTGGCCTTGAACAACGCGGTCCGCGATATTCGATCCGGGCTCTGTGAATCGGCCGTGGTGGGCGGGGTGAACGCCATCCTGACGCCCACGATGTATATCTCCCACGGCAAATCCGGGATGCTCAGCAAAAGCGGCAAGTGTCGCACCTTCGACGCCAAGGCCGATGGCTACGTGCGCGCCGAAGGTGTCGGTGCGGTTTTCGTCAAATCTCTAACCCAGGCCATCCAGGACGAGGATCAGATCCTGGGCGTGATCAAGGGCTGTGCGGTGCAGCACGGTGGACGGGCGAATTCCCTCACCTCGCCGAGTGTTTCGTCTCAAGCCGAAGTGATCACGGCAGCCTTGGCAGATGCGGCCGTCGATCCCCGCAGCATCGGTTTCATCGAAACCCACGGGACCGGTACGCCGCTGGGAGATCCCATCGAAATCAGCGCCCTCAAGGCGGCCTACGGCCCCTGTCGGGAGGGCGAAGCGCCGCACTGCGGCCTTGGAACGGTGAAAACGAATATCGGCCATTTGGAGAGTGCCGCCGGGGTGGCCGGGCTGATCAAGGTGCTCTTGAGTCTCCGGCATCGAACCCTTCCCGCCTTGCTGCACTACCAAAAGCTGAATCCCTATATCGAGCTGGAGGGCAGCCCCTTTTACATCGCCGAAAAATCTCGCGAATGGTTGCCTCGAGCGGGACATCCCCTGCGCGCGGGCCTCAGCTCGTTCGGCATGGGCGGCGTGAACGCCCACATGATTCTGGAAGCGCCGCCCGAACGCCCGACCCCACCAACCGAAGCCAGGCAAAAGTCATTGATCCTGGTCTCGGCGAAAAAAGGCCGCTTGGGCGCACAGGTCGAACAGTTATGTGCCTTTTTGAAGGACCATCCCGGGTTGGCCGTGGCGGATGTGGCGTTTACCTTGATGTTCGGCCGCGACCATTTCGCCGAACGCCTGGCATTCGAAGCCCAAACGATTTCGGACATCACCGAGACCTTGACTTCGTTTTTAAACGGTTCGGGCCCATACCACCAGGGACTGGTCAGGAAACGACAGAGCCGAGAGCCGCTTGTCGGCAGCGCCTCCCACGGGCTTAGGGAGCTGGCGCGGCAATGGGTGAAGGGACGAGTGATCGAATGGGAGCGGGCGAGTTTTCCCGGCAGGAAGATCGCCCTGCCCACTTATCCCTTCCGCAAAAGACGTTGTTGGTTCAAAGAAAGCGGCACGGCCCGCGCGACAGGCAGGCCCGCCGCAATCACGCGAGGCGCCGAAACACCCATATCCGATACCATTCCGGCGACAGCCGAGATGGTAAGCGACCATCGGGTCAACGGCGCGAAGATGTTGCCCGCGGCAGGTTACCTCTGGTGGTTATGGCGCAAGCTCAAACACCAAGGTGGATCATCCGGCGATGTGTGCCATTTGAGCGATGTGTTTTGGCAGTCACCGGTGGTTTTTGATCGAGACCCACAAACTTTGGAGGCTGTTCTGGAGGCGGATGGAGGTGAGCAACGTTTTCAGATCCGCAACGGCTCTACCGTCCACTGCCGAGGCACACTGCATGGCAACTCCCAATCCAAGCTCGGCGAAAGGTTGGACGTCCCGGCCCTAATCTCGGGTTGCCATTCGGAAATCGAAAAAAGCGAGCTATATCCTCTATTTGCGGCACATGGCTTGGATTACGGTCCCACTTTCCAGGTTACCGAACGAATCTACTGGCGCGATCAGGCGGCGGTGTCCGTGATCGATACGACACCCGGTTTGGACGAAGGCATCTTGGATGGCGTCTTTCAAGCCGCAGCCGCGCTGAGCATCAAAAACGGCACCGCCGGTTCGCGACAACAGGTTCCCTATTTTCTGGAGCGGTTCGATTGCTCCTTCGACACGGCGGATTTGCGTTTTGTCCATGTCAAACAGCGTTCACCGGCCAACGCCAAGGCGACATGCCGCTTCGACATGACGGCCTGCGATGCGGACGGACACGTGTTGGCCCGTTTCGAGAATTTCACGAAACGGGCGCTGAAGTCCAAACCCGAACCCCTGATGTATTACGGTTCCGAATGGCGGCCGCAAGAGCCAGAGGCCGGACCGGTCGCGATCGAAGGCCTGTTGTCGATCGGCACATCGCCGGAAATCACGTGTGACACCCATGGCCCGTTACTGCGGTTTAAGTTTGGGGAACGTTACGAAACGCCCTCGGAAGATCTATTCATTATTAGTAGGTATCAGGCTGAGGACTACCTCAGAGCGTTCACGTCGTTGAAGACCCGGAAAAAGCGGTTCAGTCATATCCTGGTTCAGTCCCAAAACCCAGGCCCGGAAGATTTGAGTGTCCTGTTGTTGCTGGCTCAATCCCTGATCAAGGCGAAGATTCGCAATTCTATAAAAATCGTCTACCTCGCCGCCTGGAAGACGGAAGACATGCGGCCGCTGGTATTTGCGGCCGGCGGATTGGCCCGCACCCTGAAATTCGAAAACGCGGGCATTCACCTGGAGATCGTCGGTCTCGATCGCCCGCTGGCGGGCGATCAGGTCTTGCTGAAAGACGAACTCGCTTCGGTTCCGGCCCCCCTCCATGAAGTGGAATACCGTGGGGACCAAAGACGAATCCGCGCCATGAAGAAGTTGACGAACGACGCGAACTCGCGAGAAATCTCATTGAAACAGGGCGGCGTCTACCTGGTGTCCGGCGGTGCTGGAGGCCTGGGCCGCATATTCTGCAAGCACTTGGCGCAAAAGTATCAAGCCAAACTGGTTCTGCTGGGAAGACGCAAAGCCGACGGTGCAATCACCGCGCTGCTCGAAGAGATCGCGGATTTGGGCGGAAGCGGCACCTATGTCAGCGTGGACGTCAGCCAGGCGGAACCCCTCCATACCGCAGTCAAAGAGGCCAGGACGGCGCACGGCGCCATCCACGGCGTGATCCACGCAAGCGGCGTGATCGATGACAGCTTTATCCTAAAAAGCGCGCTTCCGTCCTTCCAAAAGATCCTGAAGCCGAAGCTGGAAGGGACATGGAACCTCGACCAAGCAACCGCCGAGGACCGGCTGGACTTTTTTGTGATGTTTTCGTCGGTGGCCGCCTTGATGCCGAACCAAGGGCAGTCGGGCTACGCCTCGGGCAACGCCTATATGGACACCTTTGCAGAATATCGCAACATGCTGGTTTCCAAGCGGAAGCGCTGGGGCCTCTCGCTGGCGATCAACTGGCCGCTGTGGGCGGACGGCGGCATGCAGGTCACGAAAGAGGAACAAACCCATTTGCTGAACGGCTTCGGGATGAAACCCCTGGCAACGTCCAAAGGGGTTGAGATGCTTTACGCGGCCCTACACATGGCTGAGCGCCACCGCTTGAATCACCTGGCCGGGTTGGTGGGCGACGTCGCGAAAATCGACAAGAGCTTCAAGATCGGGCCGGAATTCGTGTGGCGCGACAAGGATTTGACGGCCTTCTTGCTCAAAGACCTCAAACATATCGCGGCCCAAATTCTCAGGGTCGACGAAGTCGTCGAGACCGATAGCTTCGGAACCTTGGGCTTGGATTCGCTGGGCTTTCTGAAAATCACCCAGGCGATCAACGACAGCTACACCGCTTCGGTAAAACCGACTCTGTTTTTCGAATGCGACAACTTGTCCCAAGCAGCGGGCCGGTTACTCACGACTCAGGCAGACGCCATCAAGGCACATTTTTCAAAGCAGGGCCGCATGGCCGCCCACTACGGCAGTATGGGCCTGCTGGATGTGGGCCAATCGGATCGCGAGAACAGGCGGTACCAGCGAACCTACACCAATCGCGAATTTTACATGGTCGATCACGTGGTCGAAGGCAAATACAATGTGCCGGGTGCCTGTTTTATCGAAATGGCCCGGCAAGCGGCGGCACTGGATCAACCCACCCGCGTGGTGTCGTCATTGACGAAAAACTATTGGGCCAAACAGCTCTCCTCCCACGGGCCCGCGTTCACCGCACATATTCAGTTGACCCACCGAGAAACGGCCACGTCCTATGAAATATTCAGTCTCGATGGCGAGAAAAAAACGGTACATGCCACGGGCGAAATCGGCTACGAACCGCAGGATTGGGAACACGTCGACCTCGCGAGCATACGTCAACGATGCCATGGGGTTCGGACCAGAGCACAGATTTACGAGCAAATCCATGCGGAAGGGCTAAAGGTCGGTTCGTCGTTCATGCCGATTGAATCCATGGTGCTGAATGAGCACGAAGCCCTGGCCTACATGGCATTGCCGGAAGAAGTGACCGACACCTGGGAAGACTACCTGCTCCACCCCAGCCTGCTGACCGGCGTGTTTCAGGCAGCCTTGATCAACAACCGCTTTCACGGTGACGATGCGCGGGAGTTCATCCCGATTGCCATCGAACGGGTCACGATCAAGGCCCCGATCGCCAAACAATGCTACGTCCATTCCCAGGTTCAACCGCAGACCAAGGCCAATCCGAACTTGAAGAAATTCAACGTGGCGGTCTGCGATGCGGCCGGTCGCCTGCTGGTGGGTTTGGAAGATTTCGCGATCAAAGCCAGAAACGTCGAAAGTCGCGAGCTGGTGGTCGAGAAAAAGAAACGAGCCGATCCAAGCGAGCTGCTCGGAAAAGTTCAGGCCCTGTTGATCGAGAAGATGGCACCGGTGATCGGCATCGAACCCTTCGAGATCGACTCTGAAGAAGCCTTCGAGAATTACGGCATCAACTCCATCATGATCACCGAACTCAACACCATGGTGGAAGAGGTCTTCGGGAGCGGGCATTCCAAGACCCTGTTTTTTGAAAATATCAATGTCCGCGAGTTGGCCGAGTACTTCATCGAAGAACACAGGGAAGCCATGCGCGACATGCTGCCGACCGAGTCGCCGGGCGAGGAAGCCGGCGTGTCGCCGCCCGTCGAGCAGCAGGATCAACCGGCGGAGGTCACACCGCCCGTCGTCCACCGGGAAGCCGGTCGTGATATCGCCATCATCGGTCTGGCCGGACGCTACCCAAAAGCCGAAACGCTGGACGAACTCTGGGACAATTTGAAACAAGGCCGCGACTGCATCGAGGAGATCCCGCGAAGCCGATTCGACTATTCGGCGTTTTACGACCCGGACCGGAAGAACGGAAGGCTGTACGCCAAATGGGGCGGCTTCATCGAGGACGTGGACAAGTTCGATCCGTTGTTCTTCAACATTTCGCCACGTGAAGCGGAACAGATGGACCCCCAGGAACGGCTGCTGTTGCAAACGGCCTGGGAGACCTTGGAGGATGCGGGTTACAGCCGCAAAGAACTGGCTCGAACCGCGCCGAAGACCGGAGTCTTCATCGGCGCCCTGTGGCAGCCGTACACGGCCCTGGGCGTGGAAGCGACGATGAGGGGCAACGCGATGGGTCCCAGTGGATTGCTGTACAACACGGCCAACCGGATCTCTTATTTCTTCAACTTCCAGGGACCCAGCATGGCGGTAGACACGGCCTGTTCCGCGTCGCTGACGGCGTTGCACCTGGCCTGTCACAGCATCCGGCGCAATGAATGCCAGACGGCGTTGGCGGGTGGCGTCAACTTGTCTTTGGACGTCAGCAAGTACCTGTTCCTGAGCGGGAACCAGTTCCTTTCCAGCGAGGGAAAATGCCGGAGCTTCGGGGAAGGCGGCGACGGCTATGTGCCGGGCGAAGGCGTGGGATTGGTGCTCCTGAAACCGTTGGACAAGGCCATCGCCGACGGCGACCATATCTACGGGGTCATCAAAGGAACAGCCATCAATCACGGCGGCAAAACCAATGGGTACACGGTGCCCAAGCCCCAGGCGCAGGCCGAGGTGATCATCGAGGCCTTGAGGGAGGCCCGCGTCGAGCCGCGCACCATCGATTATGTCGAGGCCCATGGCACGGGCACCGCGCTCGGCGATCCCATCGAAATCACGGGTTTGTCCAAAGCCTTTGCGACCGCCACCCGAGACACACAGTTCTGCGCCATCGGCTCGATCAAGTCGAACATCGGTCACCTAGAGGCCAATGCGGCCATAGCCGGGCTGACGAAAATCTTGTTGCAGTTCAAGCATCGCGAGCTGGTGCCCAGCATCCACAGCGAATCGACCAATCCCAACATCGATTTCAACCGCACCCCGTTTTACGTACAGCGCGAAGCGGCGCCGTGGCCCAGCGAGTCCAAGCGACGCAGCGCGCTGAGTTCATTCGGCGCCGGCGGCTCGAACGCGCATTTGATATTGGAAGAATATGTCGCGGACGAACCCGCGCCGGTTCCGGACGAAGCGGTGTTGGTCCCGCTCTCGGCAAAGACCGAGGAACGCTTGAAGCGCGTGGTGGAAAACCTGCAAACCCACCTGCGGGATACGCCAGCCCCTGCCGGTTATCTGCGGAACCTGGCCTACACCCTTCAGGTCGGCCGCGAAGCGATGCCTCGTCGCGTGGCCTTCGTCGTACGGGATCTCCCCGAGTTGTCCGGCAAACTCGCGGCCTTCCTTCAGGGCGAGCCCGAAAAGCAAATCTATGTCTCACAGGCCGAAGCCCCGTCGTTCAAGCGATTGAGCATGCTTCAGGATCGCGACTTCCAAGAAACGATCGCCACTTGGATTCGCAAGAAAAAATACCATCTGGCGGCCGAGCTGTGGGCGCAGGGGGCTGATTTGGACTGGGGGGAACTCTACCAGGCATCTCGCCCCAAACGCGTTCCCCTACCCGTCTACCCCTTCCTCAAAGAATCCTACTGGCTGCCCCGGACCCAAACCGAACCGGTAAAGCCCGCACCCAAAGTCGATTTCCATGTTCCCGACTGGGAAGAACAACCGTTACGGCCGCTCCCAGAAAAAACCGTCGCCGGACCCGTTCTGTTTATCAACACGCTGTCGCGACAGGGATGGGTTCAAGCGTTAAAGCACCGCTATCCTGATTCGAAGGTGCTGAATGTCAAAAAGGCGCCGTCTTTCCACCACGCCTTTTCCGTCTACGCGCAGCTTTATGAAGCCCTGAAACACACGGTCGGCACCGGCAAAACAGTCATCTTGTTGACCAGTGACCCACTGCTCTACGCCGGGTTCAGCGGCTTGCTCAAGACCCTGCTGGAGGAACGGGTCATCGAGCGGGCCAGATTCCTGGTCCTGACCGAAGACGACGAAAACCTCCCGACCTACATCGAACGGGAACTGACCGCGAACGACGAGGCTTTTTTCGAGGCGCGCTACGAAGGCCCAGCGGGACGGCGCCTGATCAAAACCATGCGTCCCGTGGCCCCGTCACCGCGCAACTCGGAAGCGCGATACCGTTCCGGCGGGGTGTATTGGATCACGGGCGGGATGGGCGCGATGGGTCGTCTTTTCGCCGAGCATCTGGCCGGTTCGGTCACAGACGCCAAACTGATCCTCTCCGGGCGGCGACCGGCCGAGGACGAAAACATCACCCAAGCTCTCGAGTACTTCCGGGAAAAAGGTCGAAACGTCACCTATCTGCAAGGGGATGTTTCGGATCGATCGAGCGTGGAAACCATGCTCGAACGCATCGTGGCGGCGCACGGCGGTCTGCACGGTGTCATCCACGCGGCGGGCATCACCCGCGACGGGTCATTCTTGGAAAAATCGCCCCAAGACCTTCGCGCCGTGTTGGGCCCCAAAATTTCGGGCGTGCTGCATCTGGATGAAGCAACCAAAACCATGCCTTTGGATTTCTTCGTCTGCTGCTCCTCGATTTCATCGGTCCACGGCAATCGCGGACAATCCGATTACGCGCTGGCCAACGGGTTCATGGACGCCTTCGCAGCCTATCGTCGAAATCTCCAGGGCGAACGATCCGGCAAGACGATCACCATCAACTGGCCACTTTGGCGGGACGGCGGCATGCAGGTGAGTGAAGCCGTGAGAGCCTATCTCGAGCGTAAATGGGGCCTGATTCCCATGCCCACCGAAATTGGGCTCGAATGCTTTGAACGGTGCCTGGCTTCACCTTGGCCGCAAGTCATGCCTTTATACCGCCAAGAAGAACTACCGATGCGGGAGGCGTATCGGGAACGGCAGTCCATCCCGGCGACCCAGCCGGCGTCGATCACGGATCGCATCAAATCCTTGATCGGCGACTTGCTCAAAGTGAACCCGAACAACCTGGACCCGGAAACGGAGATCACGGCTTACGGCTTCGACTCGGTTTCCTTGAACGCTTTCGCTCAAAAGCTCGGTGAGCTGTATGGTCTCGAGCTAACCTCGGCGCTGTTCTTCGAATACGACACCATCGCCAAAATCGTCGGTCACCTGGGCCACCTGGACCCGCCGACAACGGAGCGCCACGGCGCGCCGACCCCGAAACAGAAACCGGCGGCACCGGAACCGATCCTGTCGATCGACGACGCCCAGGAACCCGTGGCGATAATCGGCTTCGACGGTCGTTTTCCCGGCGCGAATCATCCGACGGACTTCTGGAACCAGGTCATCAACGAGGAAATGGCCATCTCCGATCTGCCGAAAGATGCCTTCCGCTTTAAAGATGCGCCGGTGGATGACATTGAACGGTTCGGCGGCGGTTTCCTGCAAGACATCGACCGCTTCGACGCCGCGTTTTTCTCCATCGACGATCAAGAAGCCCGGCTGATGGATCCGCAACAGCGCCTCCTGCTGCAATCCGTTTGGAAAACCGTCGAGCACGCGGGTTACCGCATGGAACAACTGTCCGAGCGTCAGACCGGTTTGTTCATCGGCGTCGGTTCCTCGGATTACCTCCAGTTGATGTGCGCGGGGGACTCGGCCTTTAATTCCCACACCCAGGTCGGCATTTCACCGAGCATGCTGGCGAATCGGATTTCCTATCATCTGAACCTCAAAGGTCCCAGCGAAATATCCGACACGGCCTGTTCGAGCAGCATCGTGGCCATCCACCGCGCGATCCGCTCGCTGCGGGAGGGCGAGTGCGAGCTGGCGATTGTCGGCGGCGTGAGCCTTTTGCTGAGCGCACGCGGGTACCAGGGTTTGAAACACCTGGGCTTTTTGAGCCCCTCGCGCGCCAGTCGCTCCTTCGATGCGCGCGCCGACGGGTACGTTCGTGGCGAAGGCGTGGGCTCGGTTCTTTTGAAGCCGCTGTCGCAGGCTGAGCGGGACCACGACCATATTCACGCGGTGATCAAGGGTTCGGCCGTCTATCACGGCGGGAAATCGACGCTGTCCCTCATCGCGCCCAGTAAAAACGGTCAAATCGGGGCCATGGTCCGCGCCTATCGCAACGCCGACGTCAACCCCGCCGCCGTTCAGTACGTGGAAGCCCACGGCACGGCGACTTCGTTTGGGGATCCCGCGGAAATCAGCGCCTTGAAACAGGCATTCGTCCAACTGGAAACCGAGCCACGCAACGGTGCGCGCTGCGGCATCGGCGCCTTGAAACCGAATATCGGCCATTTGGAGGCCGCCTCGGGCATGGCGTCGCTGATCAAGTTGACTCTCGCCCTGAAAATGAAGAAAAAACCGCCGTTGGCCGGATTCCACAGCTTGAACCCGGGGATTATCCTCGAAAGTAGCCCCTTCTATATCGTTCGCGAACCGGAGGATTGGGTGCGGACGGATGTGCCGCGACGCGCCGGTCTGAACAGCTACGGTTTCGGCGGCGTGAATTCTCACCTGGTCCTGGAAGAATACGTCCCCAAGGAACGCAAACCTTCCGAAACCTATGAAATCGTGACACTTTCGGCAAACGACGCGTCGACCCTCGAACAAAACATGCACGACCTGTTGGACCACTTGAAACAGGTCTCCGAACCGCTCCCCCTGAGAGACATCAGTTACACGCTGTGCACGGGGCGCACCCCGATGCCGGTGCGCCTGGCCGTCATCGAAAAGGATCTGGGTGGGCTGATCGAACGGCTGGAACATTTTCGCGACCACCCCGGCTGCTTTACCAAGGAACTCAATCCCGAACTCGGGGAACGCTGCTCGCACAACGGCTCGGGGCCGAATTTCGAGGAAGCGACACAATTGGCGAGGCGGTGGATGAACGGTGAGTCGGTGGATTGGGACGCCTGGTTCGCGGGAGAGACCCCGCACAAGGTGGCCCTGCCGACGCAAAGATTTAACGGAAAATCTTATTGGTATGACCAGTAGATAGAACGGAGACCACATGAACGGCAACTTGGATCGATTGTTATCGGAACTCATCCTCGAAGATTTGAAACGCCAGGCCTCGATCGTCCTTGAAAAGACCGTTACCGACACCGGTGCCGCGTTGCCGGAGCTGGGATTCGGCCTGCAGGCCCTGACGCTGTTTATCCGGAACCTCAACGAAGCCTACGGCCTGGACGTCCCGCCAAACGCACTCTTGGAACGACCGAATCTCGGAGCCTTCGCCGACCATCTGTTGCAGGAACACAAGCGGGCCATTCTCGACAACTTCGGTTTGAGCCTCCCGCCAACCACCGGGCCGACGCCGAAACCTGACCCCGCCACCATCCCCACGACACCGCGCTCCATGTCGCCCGAAACGCTCCAAGACCAGGTCGAACAAGAGGTGATCCGGCAAGCGGCCGATCAGCTTTCCGTCCCCGCGCGTGATCTGAACCCGGCCCGCGAGATCATCGAGCTGGGCTTCACCTCCGCCATCGCCCTGCGCTTTGCAGACAGTATCTCTTCTAAATATGGCATCACCATTCATCCAGGCATCTTCTTCGAGTACACCAGCCTGAAGGCATTCACCGGCTATCTGCTGGACGTCCATCACGAGGCGATCCGCGCCCATTACGAACCGAACAACCTCTCCGAATCCATCGACGCGACCAAAGATATGGAACGCATCCCGGTGATCATCGGGACCGGCATCACCGGGCTTCTTATCAGTCGCGCCTTGTCCAAAGCGCAGATTCACCACGTGATGCTGGGCGATCCCATGATCGGAGACACGCCCAAGCTGGGCGAGTCCATGAACGAATCGGCCAGTATCGATTTCCTTCAGGAATTCAGCGAATTCCAAGAGTATTTCTTCGATAAAAAGGAGATCAACTTTTACTCAGGCAACATGGTGGCATTGTTGAACTTGAGAGGAAAAAAGGGTCACGCCTTCTACGACACCTACGAACGTCTGGGCTTTAACCCGCAGACGGAATATGCCTCCATGATCCATATCGATCGCTTGGGATTTGATCGCGCGCTTTTCGCGCAAGTATCGCAAAGTCCGTATTGCACCATGATCCCCAAACTGAAAGTAACCAACCTGGACTACGACGAACCCACGGAGACCATCCGCAAGATTTACCTGGAGAACGGCCGGGAGCTATGGCCGTCTTATGTGTTCGATGCCACCAATCACGTGCGGTTACTCGGGAGGATGTTGGGCATCGAGGCCGAGATTTTCAACGATCCGCGCGACGTCTTTTTCACGCATTACGGGCAAACCGAGGAAGCCCCCCATTGTGACGACGCGGAGCCCTGGCAACACGCGACCAACATCCTGCGGTTGGAAAAGGAATTGGACGGCATCGAAGGCATCGCCTGGTGTATCCCGGAAGGCCGCTACATTTCCGTCGGGATCAGCATCGATTCCAAACAGGTGGGCGACCTGCAAAAGGAAGCGATCATCGATCTTATGAACCGGGCCTACCAACGACGCGGCCTGGACTATTTGAAAACGTTTGGGAAGCGGCGCGAAATCATGTACGTTCCCCGCACACGACATTTCCTGCACAAGCAATTCGTCGGCAAGAATTGGCTGATGGCCGGCGGCTCCGCCTGTCAGATTTGGTACCCGTCGGGCTCCAACATTTCCATCTCGCTGCTGGCCTCGAAAATCGCGCCCAAACTCATCCATGAAAACGCCACCAAATGGTTGGAGATCTATCAGCAAATCACCACCAATCTGGCCAAACTTCATTGGACCTATGATCGCTGGAGTCTGGGTGAATGCCGCTCTCGCAGGGAGCTTGGCCTGTTCGCCAGGGATATCTATTCCTATGGCAATAAGCGCATGGCGATTTACGCCTCCACCCGCAACGGGCCGGAGTACGAGGATGTCGCCAAGGAAGTGGCCGCGAGCGAGATCCCGGACCACGCCATGCTGGGTCAAGAGCTGCGCATCATCAGCGTCGACGATTTACAACAACAAACGCAAGAACTCGATCGCGCCAGATCGTCCCTCATGACCTACCTCGATTCGCTGACGGAACGCACTGAGGAACCGGTGTTCATCGAGGTGGTATAGCGGCGATGTCACACACTGAATCCCCTGAAGATCAAATGATTCGCCTTGTGCGAACCTTGCTGGACGTGTTCGCCGGGAAACGTCCCCTGCGCGCCATCGAACCTGTCATGAGTGAGCGCGTGATCCACAAGAATTTCTTGATCACGCAGGATGGCCGGAAACGGTTTGAAGAAAAACAGGGCATCCAAGAGTGGAAGACCTGGGCCATTTTGCTTCGCAAAGCGGTGAAGAATCTGAGCGTCGCGGAGGAAGATCTCTTTGTCCGCGGTAACCAGGTTTTTGCCGTGTTTCGTTGGGTAGCGGACACCTGGCACCCCAGCATCAAAGGCAACCCCAAACACTCTAATTTTGTCTATGCCAAATACACCATCGAGAACGGCCAAATCACCGTCACGGAAACCTGTCGCCAAAATTACATCTTTATGTTCGGAACCAACTTTTCCGAGGCCCATCTTGGTCAGGCCTACAAGGAACTGTTGGGGTTCCCGGCCCAGGATCGACCGCAAACGGTGATTAGCGGGTTCCTGGAAGTCGAGCGACACCGACACCAGGGACCAAGCGGACTGAAGGCGTTGCTTCAAAAACGGCTGGCTCAATTGCTGGCCGGTTCCAAACGCCCGGTTCAAGCGCTGGAAGAGACGCACCTGTTCCTGGCGTGTTCCCGTGACGTGCCGGAACTGGGGCTCCGCCACGTTCAAAGGACGGATGTCGGCGAAAGCAGCGTGGCGCACGCCCTCTTGAACGCGGTCAAGGCAGTGGAACCCGGTCACGTGCTGCAAGCGATCGTGCTCTCCCTAGAGGTGGCGGCGCCAAACACGATCACGGCCGGTGCCGTGCTGTTGCAGCCGCTGACGACGGCTTTGGCGGAAGATCGCCCGGTGCACGCGATCATCAAAGGACTCGCGATTTCAAAGGCCGACCCAAACAATCGGCAATCGGTACACGCTCAAACGCTCAGCGCCTTGTACGCCAAAAAGAAGATACCAGCGGAGTCGATTCAAGCCGTTTATGCCTCGGCCGCCGCAGTTCCCGACCCTTTGTCCCGAGCCTACAGGCAGGCCTTCGGGAATCAGGCCTCGGCGGTGAAACCACAGACCTATCGGGCCGTGGACGATCCCATGACCACGGGCATGAGCGGTCTACTGCAAGCCGTGCATTCGCTCAAAGGCCGTTCAAGGGTGGCACTCGACAGCATCTCGCAACAAGGGACGATCGGCCATGTGGTCCTGGACGGTTTCCCAACCGAAAAACCGGATCGCGAACAGGTTGCCATCATCGGTATGGCGGGTGTCATGCCCGGTTCGGCAGACCCCGAGGCGTTCTGGCGCAATCTTTTCGAAAACAAAGACCTGCTTTCGGACATCAAACAACGGCGCTGGGGGGTTGAACCGGGAAGCGAGGAACCCGTTTATGCGGGTCTGTTGGAGGATGTCGCCAAGTTCGACGCCGCGTTTTTCAATCTATCGCCCAAAGAAGCGGAGCTGATGGACCCGCAGCAACGCCTGATGCTCCAAGTCGTCTGGCAGGCCGTCGAACACAGCGCCAACCCCATCGTCGATTTTGCCAACGATCGAACGGCGGTGCTGATCGGCTCATCCAACCAGGACTACAAACAACTCTTCCAAGATGGGAACGGCAAGGTCGAAGCTCTGAACTATACCGGTTTGGAAACCTCCATGCCGGCGAACCGAATCGCCAGATTGTTGAACAGCTCGGGACCCTGTCAAACCATGAACACGGAGTGCGCGACGACACTGGTCGCCCTGCACCATGCCGCCAACCTGATTCGGTCCGGGGAAGTCGATCGCGCCGTGGTCGGCGCCGTGAACGTCCTACTGCATCGCTACGGTTTCGAGGTTCGCGACAAGAACGGTCTGCTCGCAAAGGATCAAAGTGCGCTGCCCTTCGACAAGGATTCCAAAGGCTATCTGCGCGGAGAAGGCGCGGGCGCGTTCATTTTGAAACGACTGGACCTGGCCAAGGCGGATCGAGACCACATCTTGGCAGTCGTCAAAGGTTCAGCCATCAATCAAAGCCAAAACGCACTGTCGCTGACCGCACCCCAGGTGGCATCTCAGACCAAGGTGATTTTGGACGCCTGGGAAGCGGCGGCGGTCGACCCCGCCACCATCACCTACATTGAAACCCACGCCAACGGCTACGTGGAAGGCGACGTGGTGGAGGCCAAGGTCCTCAAAAAGGCATTTTCCGAAGCTTTCGCCCGTCGCGGCACGACCCCGTCCGGAACAGCCTGCGCGGTGACCAGCGTCAAATCGGCAATCGGCCACCTTGAAGCGGCTTCCGGCGTATCGATGCTCTTAAAGGTCATGCTCGCCTTCAAGCACAAGCAAATCTTGGGCATCAAGGGTTTGCGCACGGTAAACCCCAGGATCGACCTTCGCGACGCGCCGTTTTTCGTCTGCAAAGAAACCCAGCCCTGGGAGAACCTGACGGACGAGCGAGGCCGGCCCATTCCTCGCCGGGCAGGCGTCAATTCGTTCGGCGTCGGTGGCACCAACGCGCACGTTCTGCTGGAAGAATACCTGGATGAGCCCGTTCAAGAACCGATCCGGCAGGGAACGCCGGTCCTGATCACGGTTTCGGCCAAAACCGAAGCGCGTTTGAAGCAAATCGCCGCCAACCTGCACGATCACCTACAATGCGACACACCGACCCCAGGGGACCTTCAAAGCCTGGCTTTTACCCTGCACACCGGTCGACAGGCCATGCGGGAGCGTCTGGCGCTGGTGGTCTCGGATGTGGCCGAACTGCGCGACGGACTCAAAGCCTTCACCGAAGACCGAGCAGTCGGGTTCCATCGCGGAACGGCTTCCCCAACGCCCGCCAAACTCGATCCGGGCCTGATCGAAACCGCCTTCGCACAAACGGACCTACCCAAGCTGGCCGCCTGGTGGGTAGACGGGGTGGAACTCGATTGGGCCCCCCTTTACGACGGCGTGCCGGTGCGCAAACTGGCACTGCCCACCTACCCGTTTGCGGGAAAGTCCTATTGGCTGCCCCACCAGGCCCAACCACCTGTTCATGAGAATCAGGCCGTGGCGTTCTACAGTTTTTGGGCTGGAGAAAGCGGTGCCGATTATCAAGAGGAATACCTGACCTTCTGCCCCTTTCCCGAAAAAATTCCCGGCTTTTCCCTGACGCGCATCTTCTTAAATCCTGCCAAGTATCAAAAGGAAATGAACTTCGTTCGGGAAAAACAGATCGAGATGCGCCGGGTCCTGTTTTACAAAGAGGATTACCAGCGGATTCAAACCATTCTCGATTTTGGTTGCGGTCACGGCACCGACGTGATCCAGTTCGCCAAACGCTACCCGCACGTGCGAACCCACGGCTTCACGATCACCAAGGATCAAGCCGAGTTGGGCAACAAACGCATTGCCGAACACAACCTGGGATCGCGCGCCAAAATTTTCCATAAAAACAGTGCCGAAGACCGCTTTCCCGACATGTACGACCTGATCATCGGCATTGAAGTCAGTTTTCACATTCGCAATAAAGACGGTTTGTTCGGCAATATTTCTTCTTCGCTCAAGCCGGGCGGCCGAGTCCTGCTGATGGATTTTTTGGCGAATTTGCGTGGCGCGATTGTCGACCCAAATGTGGAGATCAGCATTCCGACTCAGGCGGAATGGGTGGAACTCCTGTCGCGACACGGTTTGATCATCGACGAACTGATCGATGTTTCGCCGGAAGTGGCCAACTTTCTTTACGATCCAGAGTTCGAGCAACACATCCAAGGCTTCCCCAAGGTCGTTAGGGACACCTACACCAATTACGTGCACCAATCTCACGCGCTCAATAAGAACTGGATCAGCTATTGCCTGATCAAACTAGAGAAAAACGATGCGCTCAGCATGCAGGAATGCGTGGATCGGAACCGTAGGAAGCTGGCCGAACCTATTCCCTACGCCCATGCCCTGCAGGAGATGCTGCACCCCGGTTCCATGAAGAAGAGTGCGCCGGTCGCCAAGCCGGTTCCCATCGAGCCGCAAGCGCAGAAGACCGGCAACACCTACGCAAACGTGGCAGAGGTCAAAGCGGCGCTGCAAACCATGTTCATGCAGGTTCTGAAATTTGATCGGGAAGCGCTGGAGGCCGCCGCGACCTTTGCGGAGTTAGGCGTGACCTCGATCACCGCCGTCGAATTGCTGGAAGAAATCAACCGGGAATTCGACCTCAACTTGCCGACGAGCATCGTCTTTGAATTCAACACATTCGACGCCATGGCCCCCGCCATTCTGGCCGCCGCACCCAAGCAGTCAGAAAGACCGCCCCCACCCAAAGCGGAGGTCCCGCGAACCCATGACGAGATTGCGGTCATCGGCCTGGCTTGCCGATGTGCGGGCGCTCAGGATCAAGACCAATTTTGGGATCTGATCCGTCATGGCAAGGACTGCATTCAAGACATGACCAACCCCGACTGGCTCGCCTACTTCGAGGCCCATTCCCAGAAACCGGTGCCCCGCCGCTACGGTCGCATGGACGGGTTGGCGTACTTCGATCCGCTGTTTTTCAATATGTCGCCCCTTGAGGCGGCCACCATCGATCCGGCCCACCGACTTGTTTTGGAAGAAAGTTACAAAGCCCTGGAGGACGCGGGTTATGCACCAAGCGGCCTGGACAGCAGCAGGGTAGGAACCTTTCTCGGCTCGATGGGCGGCATGTCCGACGTGCACACCCATTCCCACTTCGCCATGCTTGGTTCGGAAACCAGCATATTGTCCGCGCGGCCAGCTTATTTCCTCAATTTAACCGGACCGGCTTTGGCCATCAACACGGCCTGTTCCTCTTCCCTGGTGGCCATGGATTTGGCCTGTCGGCATTTGAAACACGGCGACATCGACATGGCGCTTGCCGGTGGCGTGACGATTTACAACACGCCGGAAATCTTCGTGCGCATGAACCACGCGGGCATGCTCTCGCCCACCGGCGAATGCAGGCCCTTCGATAAGCGGGCCAACGGCGTGGTGGTCGGGGACGGAATCGGCATCGTGATCCTCAAAAGGTTGCAGGACGCCGAACGCGACGGCGACCGCATCTACGGGGTAATCCGTGGCAGCGGCGTGAACCAGGACGGCCAGACCACCGGTATCACCGTTCCCAGTTTCCTATCGCAAAGTCAGCTAGAGGAAACCGTCTACACCAAACACCAGATTCCGGTCGAGGACATTCAGTACATCGAAACCCACGGCACCGCCACCGTGCTGGGCGATCCCATCGAGATTCACGCACTCCAAAACAGTTTTGGAAAGTTCACGCAGAACAAGAGTTTTTGCGCCATCGGCTCGCTCAAAGGCAATATCGGCCACACCACCGCGGCCTCCGGCGTGTTGAGCGTCATCAAGGTCTTGTTGAGTTTGAAGCATCGCCGGCTTCCGCCCTCGATTCACTTTTCCGAGGCCAATGAGCACATCGATTTTGAAGCAAGCCCCTTTTATGTGAATACCGCGCTCAAAGACTGGCCGCTCAATGGGCGCGGCACGCGTCTGGCCGCGGTGAGTTCCTTCGGATTTAGCGGCACCAACGCCCATATGGTGTTGCAGGAACACGTGGACAAGCGCGCCGCGCAGCCGAGCGCTCCGGTGGCCCTCACGCTCTCGGCCAAGAGCCAGGAACGCTTGAAGGTTTATGCACAAAACCTCCAGGCCTTTGTTCAGGAGCAACCCGACCTCGAGCTTTCGGATCTTGCCTACACCCTCCAGGTCGGCAGGGACGCCCTGGAACATCGCATGGGCCTGGTGGCCCACTCGAAAGACGAACTGGTGAAGGCGTTGCAGGACTTTCTCGACGAGAAACCGGATGCGGTGCATCAGGGTCAGGTCAAGGGAACCGCTTCCTTTCCCGAGGATCTGCAACAAACCGTTTCGACTTGGATCGCAAGGCGCGCGTACGACCCCTTGCTCCGTCATTGGGTGAAAGGGCTAAAGATCGATTGGCGCCGACTTTACGGAGAGGAAAAACCGCGACGCATCGCCGCGCCGAGTTATCCCTTCGCCAGGGAAGTCCAGCGTCCCGCGCAGGGCAAAACCAAGCGCGTAAGTGCGGGCCGACGGCTGCATCCGCTGGTTCATGAGAACACCGCCGTTTTTCAAGAACAGCGCTTCAGTTCCACCTTTACGGGCGACGAGTTTTTCCTCGCGGATCATCAAGTCCAGGGGCAAAAGACACTCCCTGGTGTGGCCTACCTGGAAATGGCCGTAGCCGCCGCGGCTCTGGCGACCGGAACCTCGGCGCACGCCCAGGGCTTCCGGTTGAAGAACATCAACTGGCTGAGCCCGTTGACCGTCACGAGTCCTCAACGGGTTCACATCGGCTTGGTTCTAAAGAACCAGGACATTGACTATCAGGTCTATACCCGGACCGAGCCGGATTCGGAACACCGCGACGTGCATGGTCAGGGTTCGGTCTCCATGTTCGATGTGCCGGCGGAACAGGCTTCGCTGGACCTGGACGAGTTGCGCGACAACATGAGCCAAGGTCGCCTTTCGACCGAACAAACCTACGCTGCCTTTGAAGCGATCGGCCTGCAATACGGCCCGGGTCACCAGGGAATCCAGGAAATCCTGCAGGGTCGCCATCAGGTTTTGGCCAGAATCGAGCTGCCTGCCGAGTTACACCCAACCCAGGATGCCTACCTGCTGCATCCCTGCCTTTTGGATTCCGCGTTGCAAGCGATCATCGCGCTGTTGAACGACGCGGATGTCAGCGCACCACGACTGCCCTTCGCGCTTGAGGAACTGATCGTGACGGGCAAGCTGCCGACCAGGCTGTGGGCATGGCTTCGTCCCGCGAAGCGCGCGGGAAATACGACGTTCGACCTGGATCTTTGCGACGAGCAGGGCCGAATTTGTGTGGCCTTGAAAGGCCTTGCCACCCGATCTCTCGAGGGGTCCGAAACCGGCACGCAACAGCCGAGCACGTTGCTGAACCTGAGCACGGTCTGGAACGAGGTTTCCCCTCCGACGCGCGAACAGAACGATCAACTGGTGATCATCGGCGGAACGCCGCAGCAAAGAGCTGCCGTCCGCGACGTGTATCCCTGCTCGACATGGCTGGACCTGGATGGTGCGGAAATGATCGAGTCGTTGTCAGAACGCTTACAGGCGCTATCACCGCTGGAGCACTTGGTTTGGATCGCCCCCAACGATTCGGGGAACCAGGATCGGAAGCAGGGCGTTTTGTTCATGTTTCGCATCGCCAAAGCTTTGCTCTCTTCAGGCTTTGAGGCCAATCGCTTGAGCTGGACGCTGATCACCACTCAAACCTGTGCTGTCGGAAAACACGAAACCCCTCGCCCCGCCCACGCGGGCGTTCACGGACTGGCCGGTTCAATGGCCAAAGAGGTTCCCCACTGGCGCGTGCGCGTGTTGGATATGCAGGCAGACGCAGACTGGCCTGTCCGAGAGATGTTCTGTCTGGAGCGCGACGACGTGCTGGTGTACCGCAACGGCAGATGGTTCCAACGAGCCCTGGCGCCGCTGCGACTCCCTGCGGTGGACCACCCACCTTACAAATATCGCGGAGTTTACGTGGTGATCGGCGGCGCGGGCGGTCTCGGCGAGGCTTGGAGCCACTGGGTCATCGAAAAATACAAGGCCCGCGTGTTCTGGATCGGGCGCAGGCAAAAAGACGACGCCATTCAGGCCAAAATCGATCGTCTGGCCCAGCTCGGTCCGGCACCGACCTACCTCCAGGCCGATGCGGCCGATCGGGCTTCGCTCGAAACCGCCTACCAGGCCATCAAGCAGGAACACCCCCGAATCCACGGCGTGATTCACTCCGCAATCGTCTTGCAGGACGCCAGCCTTGCCAAGATGGATGAGACGCGCTTTCAAGCCGGGCTCTCGGCCAAAGTGGATGTGAGCCTTTGTCTGGCAGAGGTATTCAAAGGGGAAGCGCTGGATTTCGTTTTATTTTTCTCGTCCCTGCAATCCTTTCTTAAAATGCCGGGCCAAAGTAACTACGCCGCGGGCTGCACCTTCAAGGACGCCTTCGCCGAATATTTGTCTCGTCAGTGGACCTGTCGGGTCAAGGTCATGAATTGGGGCTATTGGGGCAACGTCGGCGTCGTGGCCGACGCGACCCATCGCGACCGGATGGCACGCGCCGGAATCGGTTCGATCGAACCGGAAGAAGGCATGGCCGCGGTGGAGGCGCTGCTGGGTTCACCTTTGGATCAAATGGCTTTGGTCAAGACCCTCAAACCAAAGCCGTTCGAGATCATGACCGCTCGGGAATCGACCGAAATTCTTCCAGCGACCACGGCTTCGGCGATGGGTGCGATGGCGGGTCCCCCAAGCGAGATCGCGATCCCGACGGACCGACCGCAGGAAGAAGTCGAGGCTTTGGTCCTAAAAATCCTGGCCGCGACCCTGCCGCTGGTGAACACGCCCATTCCCGCCTACTCGCGCTGGCTCGAAGCGTCCCGCCTCATGATCGAAGACACGCCCGCGACCGCGCTCGACGCCCTGTGGACCCAGTGGGAACAGTCGAAACAAGGTTGGCGCGAGCACATGAATGAATGGTTGCTTCTGCTCGAGCCCTGTCTGCGCCACCTGCCGGAAATCCTGGGCGGCGAAATCAAGGCGACCGATATCCTGTTCCCGAACGCGTCCTTGGCGTTGGTGGAAGGGATCTACCACGGCAACCCCGTCGCCGATTACTACAACGCGGTGCTGACGGACAGGGTCCTCAACTACCTTCAGGTTCGGCTCAGCTGCGATCCCGACGCAAACATCCGGTTGTTTGAAATTGGCGCGGGAACCGGAGGCACCACCAGCGGGCTCCTGGCGCGACTGGCTCCCTTTCAAAAGCACATCGCCGAATATCGCTACACCGACCTATCCCAGGCGTTTTTACTGCATGCCCAGAAAACCTTTGATGCGCCCTACCTCGCTACCCAGATTTTCGATGTGGAGAAGCCGCTTGCCGCACAGCAGATCGACGTCGGCGCCTACGATCTGGTGATCGCGTCCAACGTCTTGCATGCCACGGCCAACATGCGCAACACCTTGCGGAACGCCAAAGCGCTGCTGCGCCGCAACGGGTTGTTGCTCTTGAATGAAATGACGGTCAATACGCCGCTTCACCACCTGACCTTCGGGCTCTTAAAAGGTTGGTGGCTGTATGAGGATGCCGAGCTGCGCCTGCCAGGCTGTCCCGGCCTGTCTCCGCAGACCTGGGCTCGGATTCTGAAAGAGGAAGGCTTTCGCTCGGTTCGGTTCCCAGCCGAAAGCGCGCACTACATCGGCCAGCAAATCATCGTCGCGGAGAGCGACGGGTTCATCCGTCAGGCGCGCGAGGTCGCCCCGATCGAGACCAAGCCTCAAACATCGCCACCGCCCAAGCAGGCTTCGGGAGATCGATCCCTGGAAGCCCTGCGGGAAGAAAGTACGACCTGGATCAAAAAGCTGGTCGCCGAGACCCTCAACCTCGCGAGTCACCGGATCGATGCCGCCCGTCCCCTGGAAGACTACGGCATCGATTCAATCCTGGTAGTCCAGCTTACGGAGCTGATGCGTCGGCATTTCGACCACATCTCCAGCACCTTGTTTTTCGAGGTGCAGACCATCGACGCACTGGTCGACCACCTGATCGACACCCAACGAGAAGCTTTGGAAAAGCGGCTCGGTGTTGCATCTCCCAAACCCATCCAGTCCGCACAGCCGCGAATCGGCAAAGCACAGTCAGAGCAGCCACGGATCGTCGAAGCCCCGTCGGAGCCGCCGCAAGGCGATCGAACACGCGACGTGGCGGTGATCGGCCTGAGCGGTCGCTATCCTCAGGCCGAGGATCTCCACCAGTTTTGGCAAAACCTGAAGTCCGGCAAGAACTGCATTACCGAAATCCCGGCGGATCGCTGGGACTGGAGATCCTGGTTCGACGAACAACGCGGCAAACCAGGCTTCAGCTACACTCGCTGGGGCGGATTCATCGACGGGGTCGATCGTTTCGATCCCCTGTTCTTCCACATCTCCCCGCGCGACGCCGAGCAAATGGACCCCCAAGAACGGTTGTTCCTGGAGGTCGCTCATTCGAGCATCGAGGACGCCGGCTACACGGCCCGCAATCTTTCGGAAACGCGCAGGGTCGGTGTGTTTGTCGGTGTGATGAACAGTGCCTACGGCTTTAATCCCAACTACGCTTCGATTGCCAACCGGGTGTCGTACACGCTGGATTTTCAAGGTCCCAGCTTGGCCGTCGACACGGCCTGCTCTTCGTCCCTGACAGCGATTCATTTGGCGCTGGAAAGCTTATATGCAGGCACCTGCGATTGCGCCATCGCCGGGGGCGTCAACCTGATCCTGCATCCCGGCCATTATTTAAGCCTGAGCGCCCTGACCATGCTTTCCTCGTCCGATCAATGCAAATCGTTCGGTGCCGCTGCGGACGGGTTTGTCGATGGCGAGGGGGTGGGTGCGCTGGTGCTCAAATCGCTGGACAAGGCCCTTGCCGACGGAGACCAGATCTACGGCGTGCTCAAGGCGAGCATGTTGAACAGCGGCGGGAAAACCAATGGTTACACCGTGCCCAACCCCAAGGCTCAAGCCGACTTGATCTTCGGCGCGCTGCAACGGGCCGAAATCCCCGCCCGTACCATCGGGTACATTGAAGCCCACGGCACGGGTACCGCGTTGGGCGATCCCATCGAAATCACCGGACTGACCCAAGCCTTTAGCCGCGACGACGCGCAACGCGGTCACCGACGCACCGCGACCTGCGCCATCGGCTCCGTGAAATCAAACATCGGTCACACCGAAAGCGCCGCGGGCATTGCCGGACTGACCAAAGTGTTGCTGCAACTCAAACACGGCCAACTCGTGCCCTCGCTGCACGCCCGGACGCCGAATCCCAACATCGATTTCGCCAATACCCCGTTCAGGGTGCAACAAGAACCGGCGGCATGGCAGCGACCGGTGATCGGAGGCCGGATCGTCCCGCGCAGGGCGGGGCTTTCTTCCTTCGGCGCCGGCGGCGCCAACGCCCACCTGATCATCGAGGAATACCAAACGGAGACGGTCGCCGCCCCGCCCGAAAACACGAAGGTCTTGATCGTGCTCTCGGCCAAATCGGAGGACCGTCTCAAAGCGATCGTCAAAAACCTGCACGATCACCTCACTGATCCGAATCGCTTTGGGGGTCCGCAAGCGCTTCAGAACCTTGCCTTTACGCTGCAAGTCGGTCGCGAAGCCATGGAACACCGCATGGGTCTCATCGTCTCCTCGGCCCAGGAACTCATCGACCGATTGGCGCAATTCCAGGCTGGCGACGACTCTATCGAGGATTGCTATCGAGGTCATGGCGACGCGGACAGTTTGGCCGCTTATTCAAACGACGATGCGTTGCAGGAAGCCGTGGCCAAGTGGATCGAACGGAAAAAATACGGAAAACTCCTGGCGTTTTGGGTCAAGGGATTTGCGATCGATTGGGAACGGCTCTATGGGGACGCCAAGCCGCGGCGCATCAGCCTGCCGACCTATCCGTTTCTCAAACAACGCTACTGGAAACCCGACCCCCGCAAAACCGAATTGCCAAGGCCACCCGCTTCAATCGTCCCCTCGAAACAATGGCTCTCCTTCAAGGAGCAGTGGCGCAAGCAGCCGCTTTCCCTGGACGTGGATTGGCATGCGCGGCTGGCACGCTACGCGGGGAAAGTCGCCTACCTTTTTTATCGCGATGACAACCACAAGCAAGCGTTTTTGGCGTTATTTCAGCAACTCCAACTGATTTCCCAAATGTCGGAAGCGCCGCGCATCCTAACCCAAAACATCGACGAGCTGGACCTCGAATTATGGGTGGACACACCCGCGGTGGTTCTGTGGTTGGGCGCCGGACAGGGTCAAAACGATCTGCGCTCGGTCTTCCAACTCAGTCAAGGGCTCATGAAGCGGTTCCCAACGGACCCAATCGATCTCTTCTACCTCTACGAATCCGACGCCTCACAACCACATCCGGAAAACGAAGCCCTATCCGGGTTCATGAAGTCCGCGATGCTGGAGCAGCATCGACACGTGTGGCACTGCATCGGTCGCTACGGTGAGGCGGGTTACCCCGCGCATCAACTGCTGCTGACGGAATGGCTTTCTCATGAACCGAAGGCCCCCGCGACCTTCGTTCGCTACCAGAACACCGAGCGCCTGACCCATGCGTTGACCGAGTTACCGCCCGACCAAACGACGCATAGTCCGTTCCGGTCCAAGGCCACCTACCTCGTTGCCGGTGGATTGGGACCCTTGGGCGAACGGTTGTGCTTCGAGTTGGCCAAGCGGTATCAAGCCACCCTCGTAATCCTGGCGCGCGGCGCTCTGGATGACGCCAAACGCGACCAATGCAGCCGCATCCGCGACCTTGGCGGCGCTGTTCATTTTCATGCCGTGGACATCACGGATCGCCGTGCCCTGCAACAGACCTTCGCCGCCATCAAACGCGAGGTCGACGCCATCAACGGCGTGATTCACCTGGCGCGGTTGGTGGAAGATCAACCCATCATCCAAAAAGATTGGGCGTCCTTTAACCGCGTGATTGGAGCCAAAGTCGACGGCACCCGTCACTTGGACGAACTCACCGCCGCTGAACCGCTCGATTTCTTCGTGATGTTCTCCTCCCTCGCCGCCTTCGGCATTCGCGGCTCTGCGGATTACGGCTACGCCACGGCCTTCCAAAACGCATTCGCCGTGCACCGCAACGAACTGCGCAAACAGGGCATCCGGTCCGGTGCCACGATCTCGCAATGTTGGGGTCCCTGGACGGTGGATCGCTACCTGCCGCAAAACAGAGATCAGCGCATGCGCGACGCGGGTTTCGAGTTGATCGACATGAACCGGGACTGGTCACACATCGAAGCGGGTTTTTCCAGCGAGGAGCCGGTGCTCGGCGTCATGGTCGCCGCCGATCCGGCCAAGGTCCGCATGCGCTTCGGCCTTGGCGGCACGAACGTGGTGCACCCCTCCCCCGAGTTACGGAACCTCCTGACCGAGTTGGAGCGGCAACAGCGTGAAGGTCGCACGATTTCGGTCACGTCGATCACCGACGTGATCGACTTTGACGAGATGAACCGCCTGGACCCCGAGACCATCCACCGGATTTACACGCTGTTGTTTCCCGAAGATCAAAAGCCCAAGACCGAAGCCAAGACCCAGAGCATCGCCGACTGCGTTCGGCAAACCGTGCAGGAGATCTTGAAGCTCGACAAACTCGGCGAGCATCAATCCTTCCAGGACTGCGGCATGGACTCGATTGCGGCCACGCAGATCTCGCTTCATTTGGAGCGCAAGCTAAACCGCCCGATCAAGCCCCAATGGTTCATCGACTTCTCAACCGTCCACCTGTTGTCCGAATTCTTAAAGACCGAACCCGCTCAGACCTCGCCCTGACCGGCACATGGAAACGACATGGATACCCAAGAAAAACTGAGATTGATCCAACAAAAAATCCTCGACGCCAGATCCGAAGCACGCCCCGACGCGCCACCGGCGAGGGAGCCGATCGCGATCATCGGCCTGGCCGGATATTTTCCCGGGAGCATGTCGGTCCAGGCGTTTTGGGAAGCACTCGATGAAGATCGGTCCTTAATTGAAGAAATCCCCGCGAGCCGATTCAACTGGCGAGACGTCTACGACCCGGGCGCCGCAGATAAGAGCCATACCAAATGGGGCGGCTTCATCCCGGATATCGCGGGTTTCGATCCCAAATTCTTCAAAATCCTGCCCAGCGAAGCCGAGACCATGGACCCCAGACAGCGCCTGTTGTTGATGGCGGTGTACCACGCCTTCCAAGATGCCGGCTATGCACCGGAAACGTTCAAAGGGGGCAAGATCGGCGTGTTCATCGGCGAAGAGGGCAACGAGTATCTGCAAAACCTGCGTGACTGGGGTATCCATCCCGGCAAGGGATTCGGCCAGGCCCCGAGCATGATCGCCAACCGCCTCTCCTACTTTTATGATTTCCGCGGACCCAGCGAGTTCGTCAATACCATGTGTTCCAGCGGCGCGGTCGCCCTGCATCGCGCCGTGAACGCCTTGCGCTCGGGTGAAATCGATCAAGCCGTGGTGGGCGCGGCCAACCTCTTGTTGCGACCCGATCTATTTATCCAACTCTCGGAGATCGGGCAGATGAGCCCCGATCCGGTGGTCCACTCTTTCGGCAAGCAAGCCCGCGGCTATCTTCGCGCCGAGGGTGTCGCCTGTTTGGTGTTGAAGCCTTTATCCCAGGCAAAAAAGGATCCGATTTATGCGGTCATCAAGAACACGGCGGTGAATTACAACGGCCAGGGCGGTATGTCGATCGCCTCGCCGAATATCGCCGCGCACATCGAACTGATCCAAAGATGTTACCGGGAAGTAGGCCTGAATCCGCGCCACCTGTCCTACATCGAAGCTCAAGGTATGGGTCACCCCGTGGCCGACATGGTGGAATGGGAAGCGCTGAACCGCGCCTTAAAGGGTCTGGCGACGGAACGAGGCGTTGTTTTACCGCCAGGCGCCTGTCGCGTCAGCACGCTTAAACCGATGGCCGGGCACATGCACGCCGCGTCAGCCTTAGCCGCTCTATTCAAAATGATCCGCAGCCTGCACACCGACAAAATCCACAAAATTCTCCATTTCACCGAACTCAATCCCGATTTGGAGGTCGACGATCAGCCCTGCCGCCCCGTGAAAGAAACGGAGCCCTGGCCACGCCAGGCCCATACCCGTCTGGCGGGTCTGCATTCCTACGGCTCCGGCGGGAACAACGCGCACATCCTGATTGAAGAATATCGAACCGAGCAGCCTTCGCGAGCGCGGCTGACACCCCATGCTTTCGACAAGCAGCCGTTTTGGATTCAGGGCCCGTCCCCTCAGGTGCCGCACCCCTTTTTGGCGAGCTGGACCCAAGACGCCTCGCGTTTTCAGGTAACCTTCAGCGGCGACGAATTTTTCCTGACCGATCACGGCGTCATGGATCGCAACATCTTTCCCGGGATGGGTTATATCGAAATGGCCAGGGCCGCTGTCGCCCAACGAACCGGGAAGACGGTCACCCGGTTGCAACGCGTGGCTTGGAAGGCACCGATGTTCGTCGATGCCGGGATTAAGGTCGAGATCGGGTTGCAGCAAACCGATTCGGGTTACCGCTACGAGGTCTCCGCCGCCGCGGAACCGCACCATGAAACCCGCGATCACGCCGAGGGCGAAGTCTCTTGTCAGGCACTCCAACAGGCGCCCCGTCACGATCTGGTCCAGATCCAGAGCACGTGCGCAGAAGTGGCTTTCGACAAAGCAGCGTTTTACACGAGCTATGACCGGATCGGTCTCAATTACGGCCCTGCCTTTCGCTGCCTGAACCGCGTCCTGGTCGGCGAGGGAACCGTGCTGGCGTATATCGATCTGCCGGGGGATGCGCACCATCCCTTCTTGCTGCATCCGGCTTTGCTGGACAGCGCGCTGCATGGCGGCGCCTTCCTCATGCCCGGCGGCATCACGGAAGCCAGTATTCCCTTCTACATGAAATCCATGACCATCCATCAAAAGATCCCACCGCATTGCGTGGCGTTCATCCGATTCAGCGATCCGTCCGCCGCCAAGGGTTCGGTCGTGCGACTGGATGTGGATATTTGCGACCTGGTGGGTCAGGTCGTCGTGGAGATTCGAGAGTTTACTTCGCGGGCCATCGCCGCGCCCAATGTCGTGGGCGCGCCAAAAGCCGCGACCGCGAAACGCACCGAGGTGGAAGCGGTCGCGCGACGCGTTGAACCGCCCGAGACCGAAACGGTGGCACGCACCGAAGTGGAACAGATCGTCAGACAGGTGGTTGCCCATTTCATGAAAACCGCGCCGGCGGATGTGGACCTGGAAGAATCCTTTTTCGAAATGGGCTTCGACTCGATCATGGTCACCGATCTCGCCAAGCAGTTGAACCATTACCAATTAGAGCTGGATCCCGTCGTCTTTTTCGAGCACACGACACCCCTCTCGTTGATCGAATACATTCATGAACATTACCCGGAACTCAGGCAGGCAACCCCGGATCAGGAACTCGAGCAAACGACGCAGGCGGCAGAAGAGTCGCAGACCGTTCCGGCTGCGACCCACGACCGGGTGTCAGCTTACTTCAGACCGGTTTGGCGACCCGCCGAACCTGGCGCGGCGGATCTAAGGCTCGATGGGGCATGCCACCTGTTCATGCCGGAGGAAAACGCGGGCCTGGGACACCTCTTTCCGAATGTCAGGTTGCACGACATCGGCGTGGACCCCGCGAAACAGGTGCCGGGCTTGATCGCAACCTTCAAAAAGCTGATGCTGCAACCCAAACCCTGCGCCATCCTGGTTCTCGCGCCCCGCTCCGAGGCTTGGCGTTATGCCTATCTGTATGGGTTGATGCGTTCGGTGGTTCTGGACACATCCAAGATCAGGTTCCGGATGATTTACGGCCCGGATTTCAGCCTTCGGCACCATGCCGCCTGGGAAAAAATCGTGGCCGCCGAACGCCGTTTCCCAGACACGGCAGACTGTATCCGCTACGGCGCCGATCTGACCCGAGAAGTGCGTCGCCTCGAAGCCTTTGCGCCTTCCAAACACCCCAGCAAACTCCAAGAGGGTGGTGTTTATTGGATCACGGGCGGCATGGGTGCCCTAGGCCGACTGCTCGCCGCCTCCATGCTCGAGCAGGAAAAGGTCCACTTGATTTTGTCCGGTCGTTCCGCCCTCGATGCGGAGAAACGACAATGGCTCGACCAATGGAACCACAAAGGTATTTGTATTCAATACCTTGAAGTAGACGTCACCGATCGTGAATCCATCGATCGCGGATTGGCCCAAATCCGAACAAAGCATCAAAAGCTCAACGGGATCATTCATTGCGCCGGCTTTTTCAAACCCGGTCCGATCTTCCAGAAAAGTGAATCGGACATCCTCAGCACGCTGGACCCAAAAATGAAGGGAACACTGTTGTTGGATGAATGCACCAAAGATGAAGCACTGGACTTTGTGGTGTATTTTTCCTCTCAGGCTTCTTCTGGGCTCAACCAACACTGGGACTACGCCGCCGCCAATGGTTTCCAAGACGCCTACGCGGCATACCGCAACCGTCTGGTCCGCACCGGGCAGAGATCCGGCCACACGCTGAGCATCAACTGGCCGAATTGGCTGCACGGCGGCATGTTCATGGATGAAGGCCGTCGTCGCGCGATTTTCAATCAAACCGGTTTGGTTTCTCTGGAGAACCACGAGGGCCTGCGCGCGTTCCACACGCTCTTGCATGAATCGCAGGCCTCGCAAGTTTCTTTTCTGGTGGGCACCGCAGCAGCCATCGACAAACTGCGGACGCCGACAGTCCAACCCGAAACGACGATCGCGACCCCAGACGCGTTCTCCGCCCGCAGCCGCGCCTTTATGAAACAGTTCGGCTTGAAGTATCCCTACATGACCGGCGGTATGGGCAACAACCTGGCCACGCCCGAATTCGTCATCCGCCTGGCCAAGGCGATGCTGTTACCCACCCTGGGCACCGCCGGGCTGGAACCGGAAGCGGTGGAACAGGCGATTCAAACCGTCAAAACGCAGGCCGACGTTTTCGCCATCAACGTCTTCAACATGAAATCGTCCGAAGCCTTCGCCGAATTCGTGATCGACAAAGCCATGGAACACGACGTGCCCTGCTTGGAGATGTCCGGCTGGTTGGATGTCCACACCCGCGCGTGCCTGTACCGCATCAAGGGCCTCCGTCAAGACAGCGACGGCACGATTCGCGGCAACCGCCACATCATCGTCAAGTTGACCCGACTCTCTCTGGCCGAGCGCTTTACCGACCCGATTCCCGAGCAAATCTTGAGGAAATTAAAGGTCGGCGGTTTGATTGATGACCGCGAATACGATTGGGCCAAACGGGTTCCCTATGCATCGGCCATCGTGTTCGAAGGCGATTCGGCCGGGTTTACCGATCGCCAGGATTTCATGGTCGCGTTGCCCGCGCTCAAACGCCTACGCGCACAAAAAGAGCGGCAATACGAAGACGATCCCCTTTACATCGGTGTCGCGGGCGGGATTTCCACGCCCGAAAACGTGGCGGCGGCGCTGTTCATGGGTGCCGATTTCGTGGTGTCCGGTTCGATCAACCAATGCACGGTGGAATGCGGTCAAAGCGACACCGCGAAAGACATTCTGCAAAAACTCGGGATTCACGACACGACCTACCTGCCCAATTTGGTCATGGACGTGTCCGCCAAGGTTCAGGTCGCCGCGGCGGGAACCAAAATGGCGACACGTGCCGAGAAGCTGGCCGCCATGTGCCGCAAATACAAAAAACTAAGCGCGTTGACCAAAAAAGAAAAAGCCCTGGTTCAAGCCTGCTTCAACGGACGCGACTTAGAAACCATCGCAGCCGATGCTCGGGCCTACACCGCGTCACAAACGCCGTTTCGCCACATCGCCTTCAAAGATTCCGAGCTATTTCCCATCTATGCCTACTACATGAAAGACAGTTTCCAGGCCGCCTTGTCGGGCCGGGCCGACTCGGACAATTATCAAATCTACTGCGGCAAGGCCATGGGCGCCTTTAACGAATGGGTCAAGGGCACGCCGCTGGAAGACTGGCGAAACCGCCACGCCGACGTCGTGGCGGAAAAGATTATGGCGGAAGCCGCGGAACAGCTCCGATCCCCCTCCCCGGTCGCAACGCAGGAGCCGATCGCGATCATCGGGCTGGCGGGTGCCTATCCCCAAGCACCGGACCTGGATACGTTTTGGCACAACCTGGTCGAGGGCGTGAACGCGATCACCGAAGTTCCGACCGACCGCTGGACTGACGAGCATTTCCAACCCGACCCGGATCTGGCCATCAAAGAGGGCAAGAGTTACGGGAAATGGGGTGGATTTTTAGAAGGGCTGTACGACTTCGATCCTTTGTTTTTCCACATCTCGCCCAGAGAAGCCGAGCGCATGAACCCCAAGGAGCGTCTGTTCCTGCAAGCCGCCTGGCAGGCTTTTGAAGACGCGGGACATGTCCCCTCGGAACTGGGCCAGGAGACGGTGGGCGTTTTTGTCGGTGTCTCCAAGTTCGGCCAGGACCCTTATCCCGATTCATTCAGCGCCGTGGCCAACCGCGTGTCCTATGCCTTCAACTTCACCGGTCCCAGCATGGCCATCGACACCATGTGTTCCTCGTCCCTGGTCGCCGTTCACGAAGCCTGCCGCCACATGGCTTCCGGCGAATGCAGCATGGCGCTGGTCGGCGGCGTGAACGCCTACACCCACCCCTCGGCCTTCGTCGAATTCTCCAAGGGCCGGATGCTCTCGGCCGACGGACGCACCAAGGCTTTCGGCGAAAACGCCGACGGCATGACCCCAGGCGAAGGGGTCGGCGCGATCCTGCTCAAACCGCTCTCCAAAGCAGTTGCCGCGCGGGATCACATCTACGGCGTGATTCGTGGATCGGCCACCAATCACGGCGGCAAAACCGGCGGCTACTCGGTGCCGAGCCCCAAGGCCCATCGGGATCTGATTCGAACGGTTTTGACGCGGAGCGGCGTGGCAGCCGAAGACGTGAGTTACGTCGAGGCACACGGGACCGGCACGGCCCTGGGCGATCCGATCGAAATTCGCGGCCTCACAGATGCGTTCCAAACGAACACGACGGGTTATTGCCGGATCGGTTCGCTCAAAAGCAATATCGGGCACCTGGAGGCGGGCGCGGGCATCGCGGGACTCACCAAGGTCCTGCTGCAAATCAAACATCGCCGTTTGGTCCCCTCGCTCCATGCCGCGCGCTTGAATCCAGGTATCGATTTTTCGACCACGCCGTTTCGCGTGCAACAAACACGGGAACCTTGGCAGCCCGTCGACGCCGACGGCCGCGACCGCCCACGCATCGCCTGCGTTTCCTCGTTCGGGGCTGGCGGCAGCAATGCGCACGTGATCATCGAGGAACATCGTGCGGAACGGGTTCCCATCGACGATTTGCAGGCACCGGGCCTGGTCGTGCTCTCGGCCAAGACCAACGAGAGCCTCAACGCCACGGTGGAGAACCTTCATCGCTTTTTGGCGCGTCACCGGCAATTCGTGAACCTCAACGATCTGGCGTTCACCTTGCGCGTCGGTAGGGAAACCATGGCGCGCCGCGCCGGGTTCGCGGCCCGTTCCGTATCGGAACTGATAAACGGCCTTTCCGAATTTCTGGCGGGCCGCGATCCGCTGGATTCCTATCGAGATCGGCCCGAATGGGCGGCGAAACTCGAACTGTTGGAGCAATGGCAAAACACCGGCGAAGCTGAGTGGCGAGAGCCGGGCAGCCCAAGGCGCATCAGCCTTCCGGTCTATTCCTTTGACAAGCAAACCTACCGCCTGACGCCTCCAAACCCAGTCCATCAAACCGATACGGAAAGCCCGGCCCATCAAGCCGCCATGGAAGTCATGACTTTCGAAGAAACGTGGCAAGCCGAGCCCTTGCCGCAAACGACTTCCCTGGGATTCAAAACCCTGGTCTGTTTTCTTTCGGATATGGCCAATCAACGGGTCCTGCTCGAGGAACTCGAGACCGTCAGCCCCGGGGCCAAAGTCCACTTTATCGCTCAGGACCAACCCCATCGACCAGAGGCCTACCTACATGCCCTTCAGCAAATCCAAGACGAGGCGCAAATCGATGCGGTGCTTTACCTCCGTCCCTTGGAAGACGCCGCTTATCGACGGGATCCGGCCGATTTGTTCTTCATGCTCAAGGCCCTGGATCCCATCGCGCCGAGCCGGGTCGTCGTAGCAGGCGGGTTCGACGACGAGCTGGAGCGTTGCTACCTGGACGCCTGGATCGGTTTTGCGCGCTCCTTGAAAACGCATCTGCGAAAAACCCAGATCGGGGTGATGGCCCTGCAGTCTGGCGACATCCCGAACGGGATCCGAAAAGTCGTGCGGGAGCTGCATCTACCTGAGCTGCAAAGTGTTTGTTATCGGGGCAATCAAAGATACCGCCCGCAGGTGCGCCCCACAAACCTGGAAAAGGGGCCGAGCCGCCTGAGAACCGGCGGGGTCTATCTGATCACGGGTGGTTGCGGTGGACTCGGGTACCTGTTTGCCGAACGGCTGGCCAAAAAGTACGCCGCCAAATTGATCCTCACCGGCAGATCCCCCCTGAACCCGTACATCCGCGATCAACTGGCAGCACTGGAGGAGGCGGGCGGGCAAGCCGTTTACATTCAAGTCGATGTCTGTAATCAGGGGCAGATGGAAAGCGGCCTGGAAAAGGGCAATCCGTTTGGCGAGATTCACGGTGTCCTCCATATGGCGGGCATCGCCGACGAGCGCAGCATTCGCGACAAGGAAATGGATGCATTCCGTCGCGTGCTCGATCCCAAGATCAAAGGCTGTCAGGTACTCGATGCGGTTCTCGCGCCCCGGGATTTCACCTGCTACTTCTCCTCTTCATCCGCCGTGTTGGGCGATTTCGGTTCCTGCGATTACGCCGTCGCCAACCGGTTCCTCACGGCCTTTGCAGATGCTCGCAGCACTCGGACATTCGCGGTTCAATGGCCGGTTTGGCAGGATGGCGGCATGGCACTGGCCTCGGACGAGGGCCTCCGCACGTACCTGAAATCCAGCGGCCAACGCGCCCTGCGAACCGAAGAAGGCTTTGCAATCTTCGAATCGATTCTGGCTCAGAACAAGACGAGCCACTTGGTCCTTTGCGGCCAACGGGAGCGGGTGCATCGCTTCTTAGGGTTGACCCAAAGGCCTGTATCCCAAAGGGTGGTGCATCCCGAGATCAGCGGTCGCCGTCCCGAAATGGAAGGCTTTGGCCTTGAACAATGTGTGCTTTGGGATCTCCAGGAACTGACCGGCAAGATTCTCAAAATTCCCAGAGATCGCTTGGACGGTGCAACCAACCTGGCCGATTTCGGATTCGATTCGGTGCTCCTGATCGAATTCGCCGATTTGCTCAGCAGCCACTATCGCATCCAAATCACGCCGGACCTGTTCTTTGGAAACGCCACGCTGGACCAACTCACACAGTATTTGATGAACGACCATGCCGAAACCGTTCGGAACCTCTACAAGCGTGACACCGCGCCGCCTGTGAAACAGGTCATCCAAACGATACCCGAGGCCCGCCGAACCACGAATTCGGACCCAGCCGATCCGATCGCCGTCATCGGCATGAGCGGTCGCTTTCCCCAAGCCAAGAATTGCGACGAGATGTGGCGCCTTCTCGAAGCGGGTAAAAGCGCGGTCGGCACCGATCAACGCTTCGGCATTCCCAACCAAAACAACTGCAAATCATGGGCTTTTCTTGACGGCGTCGACGAGTTCGACCCGCTGTTTTTCGAGATTTCACCGCGCGAAGCCGAGACCATGGACCCTCGCCAGCGTTTGCTGTTGCAAGAGTCCTGGAAAGCTCTGGAAGATGCGGGATACGGGCCCAGACGTCTGGACAAAGAACGCATCGGGATGTTTGTCGGCGTCGAGGACGGCGATTATCAACGGGTGCCCGGCGACGAACGGGAACTGACATCCAACCACACCGGTATTTTGGCAGCGCGGCTCGCCTATTTCCTGAACCTCAACGGCCCAGCCCTGGCGATCAATACGGCCTGCTCTTCGGGATTGGTGGCCGCGCATCAAGCCTGTTTAAACCTGCGGGCGGGCGAATGCGATACGGCAGTCGTCGCCGGGGTCAATTTGTTGCTCAGCGAGGCGCCCTTCGAGGCCATGCGCAGAGCCGGTATGTTGTCGAGTGACGGCGTTTGCCGCGCTTTCGATAAACGCGCGGACGGCATGGTTCCCGGCGAGGCCGTGGTTGCGCTGGTTCTCAAACCGCTGTCGAAGGCCGAAGCCGAAGGGTGTTCGATTTATGGCGTGATCCACGGGAGCGGCGTGAATTACGACGGCAAGACCAACGGCATCACGGCGCCCAACGGCAATGCCCAGAGCAAGCTCGTCGAGGACGTTTATCAACGCTACCAAGTGAATCCACGGGAGATCGACTACGTCGTGGCCCACGGCACCGGCACCAAATTGGGCGATCCGGTTGAAATCAACGCCCTGCGCAAAGTTTTCTCCGGCGAACAGGGTACCTGTGCCCTGACCTCCAGCAAGACCAACTTCGGTCATACCTTCGCAGCCTCCGGGTTGGTGAGCCTGGTCAATGTGCTGCAAGCCTTGCGTCACCAAACGATTCCCGCCAGCCTGAACTGCGGCGAAGAGAACGACTTCATCGCCTGGAACGAAAGCCCGTTTTACGTCAATAAGGCCGCCAAGCCCTGGCCAAAGCACAAACATCCCCGAACCGGAGCGCTTAGCGCGTTCGGTCTCAGCGGCACCAACGCCCACATGGTCGTTCGCGAATACGTCCAGGAAGAACGGCCCGATCCGCCGCACTCCTGGGTTCTGCTGCCGCTCTCGGCAAAAACCGAGACCGCCCTACGCGAAAAAATCGCGGATTTGATGGACTATTTGGCGCGCCAGGCGCCGTCCTCTGGAGATTTGGCGGCCATGAGCCATACGCTGATCGACGGTCGTTTCCATTTCCGACACCGCTGCGCCGTCGTCGTTCAAGATGTGCCGCAAGCCCTGGAAGCCTGGAAACGGGGCATGCAAATCCAGGGCGAAGTCTCGCGTGACTTTAAAGCGCAAGCGGTCATGAACGGTATGATCGCCGACTTGCAGGACAAGGCCCGCGACCTGCCAAACCGGGACGAAGCCTATCGCGAAATTCTGAATGCCTTGGCCGATCTGTATTGCCGGGGTTACGACATTCCGAGTATGTGGGCCACGCAGCGGCCCACCAACATCCATCTGCCCACCTACCCCTTCGCCAGAGACCGCTACTGGTTGACGACCGAAAAGGCGCAACCGCCAAAAGAACCGGTCGCCGTCCCGTTCGAAACCCAACTCTTGCGTCCGGTGCCACAACCGCTGTCCGTGTCGGCGAACCCGTCACCGGTTCCCTCGGAGACGGCCAGGACGGTCATGATCGGCGGCAGCCAGGCGCAGGCAGACGCCGTTCGAACCATTTATCCCGGTCTCCAGTGCCTGAGCATCGAGCCGGAGACGACCGTTGCCGAGATGGCACAACGGGTCGGCGCGGTGGATCATCTGATTTGGGTTGCGCCGAATGCTCGGATCACCCGCCTCACGGACGAGGCGCTCATCGAGCAACAAGAACAGGGCGTTTACCAGGTCTTCCGTCTGATCAAGGCGCTCCAGAGTTTGGCGCACGGAAAATTGCATTGGACCCTGATCACCACCCAGGCCATGCCCGTCTTTGAAGAAGACCCGGTAGATCCGACGCACGCGGCGATTCACGGTTTGATGGGTTCGCTGGCCAAAGAGAATCCCGGCTGGAAGATCCGGCTTCTGGATCTTCCAGCAGATCGTCCCTGGCCCATCCGGCACATGTTCTCCCAGGAGCCGGGAACGACGTTGGCCTATCGCCGCGGGCAATGGTTCCAGCAAAGCCTCGAACCGTTCCCGCAGCATGGCACCGGCCAATCCGCCTATCGCTTCCAAGGCGTGTATGTGGTGATCGGCGGCGCGGGCGGCATTGGCCAGGCCTGGAGCAGGTTCATGATCGAGAACTACCAGGCCCGGATCGTCTGGATCGGTCGTCGGGAACCGTCTGCCGTTCAAAGCAAACTGGACGATTTGGCCAAATTGGGCAGACCCCCGCTGTATGTTCAGGCCGATGCGACGGATCGCGAATCGCTGCAGCAAGCCTATGTGACCATCAAAAACATCCATCCGCGCATCGACGGCTTGATTCATTCGGCCGTCGGTTCGTTCGATCGAAACCTGGCGGAGATGGAAGAGGCGCGGTTCCGCGAGATCCTGTCCGTGAAGCTGGATCTCAGCCTGCGGATGGCGCAGGTCTTCGCCGAAGAGCGCCTGGATTTCGTCCTGTTTTTCTCCTCGCTCGTGGCCTTCGACCCACCCGCCGGCATGGCGGGCTACGCCGCGGGCTGCGCGTTCGTCGAAGCCTTTTCCCAGCGTCTCGCCCAGGATTGGCCGTGCGACGTAAACATCATGAACTGGGGCTACTGGGACCTGGGAGCCGGTGCAGCGATTTCGAAAGAGATCAAAATCCGCCTCGAGCAACGCGGGATCGGGGCCATCGAGCCCGCCGAGGGCATGGCCGCATTGGAAACCCTGCTGACCGGACCGGCCCGACAAATCGGCTTCCACAAAACCATCGCCACCCGGCCTCGGTCGGCCCAGCCCGAGCTTCAGGGCACGACCTTCCGGGAACGAAGCATCGCGTATTTCAGAGCATTGATCGGGGAAACGCTAAAGATGGAGCCGAACCTGATCGATCCGTTCGAGCCCTTTTCGACCTATGGTTTCGATTCGATTTTGATCACGCAACTGACCCACAGATTGAACGAAGACTTTGAGAACGTCCAAAACACCTTGTTTTACGAGGTGCAGACCGTCGAAGCCTTGGCGCAACATTTCATAGAACACCACGCGTCGCGGCTACAAGCGTTGTTAAGCGTCGATGCGCCGACGCCGGTTTCGATCAAGGCCGATGATGCGCCGCCGATTTCCAGCCCGGCGAGCGTGGAACCCATCGCGATTATCGGTCTGAGTGGCCGCTACCCAGGAGCCGAAAGCCTGGAGGCGTTTTGGGAAAACCTGAAATCCGGCCAGCACGGCATCACGGAGGTGCCCTCCGAACGCTGGGACCTCAACGCGCACTGGCACGCAAACGCCAAAGAAGCGAGCACGTTGTGGAAGAGCTACGGTAAGTGGGGGGGCTTTCTGAGCGGCGTCAACCTGTTTGATCCGCTGTTTTTCGACATGACGCCGCGAGACGCCGAGAACACCGACCCTCAGGAACGCCTGTTCCTGGAAGAGGCATGGAACGCGTTGGAAGACGCCGGTTACGCGCCTTCCGGATTCTCCGATGAACTGCGCCGCAAGACCGGTGTGTTTGCGGGAATCACCAAGCAGGGCTTCAACCTGCACCTTTCGGAACGCAAGCGTCACCTGCCGGCGACGTGCTTTTCGGCGTTGGTCAACCGCGTTTCCTATAACTTGAATCTACAGGGTCCCAGCATGCCGGTGGACACCATGTGTTCTTCGGCGCTGGTGGCCATTCACGAAGCCTGCAACTATCTTCGTTCGGGCAAGGGGTCCCTGGCCATCGCCGGTGGCGTCAATCTCTATCTGCATCCCGCCACCTACACCCACCTCGCCATGGGCCGTCTGCTTTCTTCCAGCGACGCATGCGCCGTGTTTGAACAAGGTGCCGACGGCTTCGTGCCGGGCGAGGGTGTTGGCGTCGTGGTCCTGAAACCCTACCGCGACGCCCTTCGCGATCGCGACGATATCTATGCGCTGATCCGCGGGACTGCCGTGAACCACAACGGGAAAACCAACGGCTATACCGCGCCCAACCCTCGTCGCCAAGCCGCTGTCATTCGCGAAGCCTTAAATCAGGACGGGACGGACCCACGGACCATCAGTTACCTCGAAGCCGCCGCGCACGGATCGGAAATCGGCGACGCCGTGGAGATCGAGGCCCTGATCGACGTGTTCGGCGATCAACCCGGCGTGGAAGGACCACGCCGGATCGGTTCCATCAAGCCCAATATCGGCCATGCCGAAGCCGCCTCGGGCATGTCCCAACTGACCAAGGTTCTGTTTGCGCTCAAACACAAGACCTTGGCACCCACCCGCTTGAACGGGTCGCTCAATCCAGGCATCCCCTTCGAGCGCCTGCCCTTCGCGTTGCAGCGGGAAGCCGAACCCTGGGCGCGGATCAGCCTCGATGGCGAGCCCGCGCCGAGACGCGCCGGCATCACCGGCATCGGCGCAGGTGGCGTCAACGCCCATATCGTGGTGGAAGAGCATGTCGAAACGCCCACGCCGGCCACCGCGGATCACCCCACGCTGTTCATCCTTTCCGCCAAAAACCAGGACCGGCTGGAAGCCTATGTGGACCGCTGGATTCGGCATTTGGAACGCCGTTCCGAGGATCTGGTGCGTCTGGCCTACACCCTCCAGGTCGGCCGGGAAGCCATGCCCAGCCGCTTGGCCGTGGTGAACCGGAGCCAAGCGGATTTATTGAGACAGTTAACGCAGTGGAAACGCGACAAACAAACGACCCCGACGGTGTTCCAACAAACCATCGAGGCTTGGCCGACCTCGGCCACCGACGATCTGGCCTGCGCCCTGCGAGACCGCGATCTACACAAACTGGCCCTACTCTGGACCCAAGGACATCGCATTCCTTGGAAGGAATTCTATTCCGACATGAACATTCATCGTAAATCCCGACTGCCGACCTATCCGTTCGCCGAGAAACACTGCGGCTTAGAGCCCGAACCGGTCGACGCCGCGCGCTACGAGAACAAGGCCACCGAGTTTTACACGTTTTGCGCGAAGGACGGGACGGACGAATTCGAGGAAGAGTACCTCACCTTCTGCCCCTTCCCGGAGAAAATCCCCGGCTTTTCCATGACCCGCATCTACCAGGACCCCGAGCGCTACGCCGCGGAATGGGACCTGATGAAGGAAAAGCAGATTGAAATGCGCAAGGTCCTGTTCTACCGGGAAGATTTTTCAAACATCGGCCACCTGCTCGATTTCGGTTGCGGCCACGGAACCGACGTGATCGCGTTGGCCAGGGAATATCCCAACCTGCACACCCATGGCTTTACGATCACCAAGGCCCAGGCCGATTTGGGCAGTCAACGCATCCAGCGCATGAACCTGGCCTCGCGGGCCGCGATTTTTCACAAAGACAGCGCCGTGGATCCGTTTCCCGGAACCTATGACGTGATCATGGGCATCGAGGTCAGCTTCCACATTCGCGATAAGGAAGGCTTGTTCCAGAACATCGCCGCCTCACTCAAGCCACAGGGCAGAGTCCTCCTCATGGACTTCATGACCAACTTACAGGGCGCGATCGTCGACCCGAATATTGAAATCTCCATACCCACTCGGGAAACCTGGATCGAGTTGCTGTCCAAAAACGGTTTGGCCATCGAGGAAATCATCGACGTTTCGCCGCAGATCGCCAACTTCCTCTACGATCCCGAATTTGAACGGAACATCGTGCAACTGCCGCAAGTGGTTCAAGCCACCTTGAGGAATTACGCCAACCAGTCGCAGGCCTTGGAAAGAGGCTGGATCAGCTATTGTCTGTTCAAATTGGAAAAAAATCACCGAATGGGTTCGGAACAGCTCGCTGACCACAACAGACAAAAGATCATGAACCAAACGCCTTACCCGGAAGCGTTGCAGGTCATGCTGCAATCGCAAGCCGGGAAGGTCCAGACAGAAACGACGGACATCAAACACCGGCTGGTGGAGATTTTTGCGGACGAATTGGGCTTTGGGCACGAAGAAATCCTGGCAGCCCGAACGCTTGCCGCGTTGAAGATCAGCTCGATTCATTCAGTCGTATTGCTGGAACGGATCAACACGACCTACAAGCTGCACTTGCCGACCAGTGTCGTTTTCGAGTGCGGCACGCTCGAGGCTCTAGCCGATACGGTCGCCGCTGCACTCCAGGAGAGACCGGCACCGAGACCGGCTCCGACCCAATCCCTGGACCGATCCCTCGAACAGACGAACCCGGTCGTTGACGCCATTGAAAAACGGCCCCAACAGGCGGAAGGACCTCTCAAAACGACCAACCCGGCCCATGATGATATTGCGGTGATCGGAATCGCCTGTCGATGCGCCGGGGCCGCGAACCAGGATGAATTTTGGGAACTGATTCGAGACGGCAAGGACTGCATCCAAGAGGTCACGGACCCCGACTGGTTGGCTTATTTAAAAGAAAACGCCGCCCAGCCCTTCCGGGCGCGCTACGGCGCCATGGACGGTCAGGAATATTTCGATCCCTTGTTCTTCCATATATCGCCGAAAGAAGCCGGCGTCATGGACCCGTCCCACCGAATCCTGCTCGAATCCTGTTACACGGCGTTGGAGGACGCGGGCCAGCCCGCCTCCAAGCTGAAGGGACAATCCGTCGGAACCTATATCGGCGCCATGGGCGGCGGTTCGGTGGACCATGCGGCCACCCAGTTCTCGGCGCTGGGCTCGGAAACCAGCATTCTGTCCTCCCGAATCGCGTTTTTCTTGGATCTAAAGGGACCGGCATTGACCCTGAATACGGCCTGTTCCTCCTCCTTGGTGGCGATCGACCTGGCCTGCCAAGCCCTTCGAAATGGGGATATTCAGCTCGCGATCGGCGGCGGGGTTTCGCTCTACGACCATCCCGGTGCCTTCGTGGCGATGTCCAACGCCGGGATGCTGTCCCCGAGCGGGGAATGTCGCCCGTTCGACAACGGCGCCGACGGCATTGTGGTCGGCGACGGCGTGGGCGTGGTGATTTTGAAACGCAAACAGGACGCCGTTCGCGACGGCGACCGGATTTACGGCATCATTCGCGGCGGCGGCACGAATCAGGACGGACAGACCTCCGGGATCACCGTTCCCAGCTTCGTGTCCCAAAGCGAACTTGAAGTCTCGGTCTACCAAAAAGCCGGGATCAAGGTTGAAGACCTGCAATATATCGAGGCCCACGGTACGGCCACCAAGCTGGGCGATCCGGTGGAAGTTCACGCCCTGACCAAGAGTTTTGCGCATTTTACTTCCAAAAAACGCTTCTGCGCGATGGGCTCGCTCAAAGCGAACATTGGGCACACCACCGCCGCGGCCGGTGTCCTGAGCGTGATCAAGGTGCTGTTGAGTCTCAAAAACCGGAAATTACCGCCGTCGATTCACTTCGCGACTGAAAACCAACACATCGCGTTTGAAGACAGCCCGGTCTACGTGAATACCGAACTGCGGGATTGGCCGAGCAACGCAAACGGATCGCGGCTTGCGGCCGTGAGTTCGTTCGGTTTCAGCGGCACCAACGCCCACATGGTGCTGGAGGGGTATGACTGTCCGTCCGGACTCGTTCGAAATCCGAACCACGGCGGCATGGTCTTCGTGCTCTCGGCAAGGACCCAAGATCGTTTGCGGGAAGCGGCCCAAAACATGGTCGCGTTCCTCGGCGAACACCCCGAAGTTGCCTTTGCCGACTTGGTTTACAGCCTGCAAGTCACCCGCGAGGCCATGGATTGCCGACTGGCGATGGTCGTCGAAGATACCAAATCGATCCTATCGGGATTGAAGGCGTACCTCCACGGCACCCCCACACCGGTGCGCCTGTTCACGGGTGGCGCGGAACAGACGGCCTCGGCAACCGAATCGGATTTTTCCGAACCGGAGGCACTGGCTGGCTTTTGGGCCCGTGGCGGCACGATTTCCTGGGACATCCAGCAGCACGAATTCCGAAAAATCCGCCTGCCGACCTATCCTTTTGCGCGCAAAGCATTCGGCATGGCCGGGCGCGGGAAATCGGTGTCACCCACACCCCGCGCGGATCTGACGGATCTGAAGCGCCTCATCAAAACCAGGATTGCCGAATTGCTGGACCTGGAGGACGGAGATTTGACCGACAGTAAACCACTCACCCAAGTGGGTTTCGACTCGGTCACGGCCGTCACCCTAAAACACCGGCTGGAAACGGATCTCCAAGCCGAGATCCCGCTGGAATGGTTCAGCGATCACCAAACCGTGACCGAGCTGGCACAAGCGGTCCACGGCCTGACGGAAGGCACACCCGATCCGGCGCGGGACCCGCACATGCAACCGGAAATCATCGAACGGCCCGAGGCGCGATACGAGCCGTTTCCCATGACCGATATTCAGGAGTCGTTTTTCATCGGTCGCCAGCTCGAGTTGGCGGGCGATCGCGTCGGATGTCATATCTACATGGAATTCGAGATGGTGGATCTGGACATCTACCGCCTCAACCAGGCCTGGCTGCGCCTGATCGATCACCACGACATGTTGCGCTCCGCGATGCTGCCCGACGGACGGCAACAGATCCTGAAGACCGTCAAGCCCTATCGCATCAAGGTCGCGGACCTGCGCGACAAAACGGAACAGGAGCGCGCCCGGTTACTTTCGGCCACGCGCGCACGCATGGAACAAAAGTGCTACACCGGTCTCGAGTGGCCGCTGTTCGAGATTTGCGTCAGTCTTTGCACCGGAAACCAGGCGATCGTCCACTTCAGTATCGACGAGCTGTTGGTGGATGCTTCGGGCGTGGCCATGCTTTTAAAACAATGGTCCGCGCTGTATGCGGCACCGGAAACCCCGCTCCCCGACCTGAGCGTTTCCTTCCGAGACTACGTGCTGGCGATCAAAGCATTCGAAGCATCGACGCGCTATCGCAACGATTTAACCTACTGGCTGACCCGCTTGGACGCCATTCCTGACGGGCCGGAACTGCCGCGTTCGCACAATGTGAACCGAAACGATCGCCGCGAACGCCTTCAAGCGAGCCTGGATGCGCGGCAGTGGGCCGCCTTGAAACGCAAGGCAGAGGCGCTGTCGGTTTCCCCTACCCTTTTGGTTCTGACTGTTTTTGCCGAGGTGCTGCGAGCGTGGTCCACCCATGATTCCTTCTCGCTGATTTCCACATTCTTCAACCGGTTGCCGCTGCACCCTCAACTGGATCAGGTGCTGGGCCCGTTCGTCTCGACCAACCTGTTCGTGGTTGAAGAAAAACGGGGGCGCAGCTTTGAAGCGTTGGCGACGGCGAACCAGGACCGGTTTTGGAAAGATTTGGATCACGGTTCCGTCAGCGGCGTGCGGGTCCTGCGCGAACTCAAGGCGACGGGCAAGCTGTCCAAGTCCTTTTCACTGCCCGTGGTGTTCACCTCGTTGTTGAATCACGCCAGGACGGAGGACGCCGAGGACAGCTTCTTCAACCACCTCCGCTTCATGATCACCCAAACGCCGCAGGTTTACCTGGATCATCACGTGGCCGAGAAGCACGGCCGCCTGGTTTACAACTGGGACGTGGTCAAAGACTATTTTGAAGACGGTTTGATCGACCGCATGTTTGCCCATTACCACCGGACGCTCACAGACCTCGCGGAACAAACCGGAGCATGGACGGTCCCCGCGCAAGCCGAAGAAACACCCGACGAACTCATGGTCTTGGAACGTTTTCCGCGATACGAGCCCTATCCCCTGACCGACCAACAACAAGCCTACGCCTTCGGACGCAGTCAGTTACTCGGGGGTCAGGACTGTCGGGTCTATCAGGAGGTCGAGGCACCGGTGCTCGACGTCTCGCGACTTGAAGCAGTGTGGCGCGAACTGATGGGCATTCACGACATCCTGGTCACCCAAATCCACCCCGACGGCACCCAGCAGACCATGCGGGACCTTCCCGAATACCGCATCGAAACGCGCGATTTGCGCGGCAAGCCGCAGGTACAGGTGGACGCCGAACTCGCGCAGATCAAAGCGGACATGATCTCGCCGGTGGGCGATCTAAACCAATGGCCCTATTTCGAACTGCGCGTCACCCAGTTAGACGGCCGCTCCCGGATCCACTTCGGCATCGACATGATCATCCTGGACTGGATCAGCTACGAGCTGATTCTGAGACAATTGCTTTATTTCTACGCACATACCACCGAGAGGCCCGAGCATCCCGGCATGTCGTTCAGCGATTACCTCGGCTCGGTGCAAGCCTACCGACAAACTCCCGGCTACCGCCGCTCGATGGCCTATTGGCAAGACAAGTTCGCCGCGATGCCCGGTGGCCCCCAATTGCCGCTCAATCCCGCCAAAGCCGAGATCAAAGGCGAGCGGCGCTCGGCGGTTCTCGCCGATTGGGATGTGCTCGCGGACGCGGCCCGACGCTTGTCGGTCTCACCCAGCATGATCTTGCTGACGGCCTATACGGAAGTCCTGGCGGCATGGTCGACGAACAAACCCTTTTCGATCGTGATCCCATGTTGGGACCGCCTGCCGGTGCATCCGCGCATCAATGAGGTGGCGGGCGAGTTCACGGCCTTGAGTTGGTTGGTCGTGGACCACGACGGCAAATCGTTTACCGACAAGGTGATCGCCCATCACCAAACCGTTTGCCGCGATTTGTCGCAGCGCCCGGTGAGCGGCTTGAAAGCCATGCGTAAAGTGCTGCGAAAAGGCTTGGAATTCCCGGTGGTGTTCACCAACATGTCCGAGGTGGCGTGCACATACCCCACGCCTGCGGGCTTCACCGTGGGCGAGGCGCTCAGCAAGACGCCCCAGGTCACCCTGGACAACATCAGCGTGGTACGCGACGGCGAACTCCACTTTAGTTGGGACAGTGCTCAAGGCCATTACGCGCCAGGACTGCTGGACGAGATGTTTGCGGCCTACGTCCGCGTTTTGCAAGCCTTGGCCCGGGAACCCTGGGACCAAATCGACTTTTCGGGTCTGATCGAGGCACGCCACACCGGCTCGGCGCAGGAAAGCAGCGCCCTCGTCGGGCCCACTGCCGAACACTTTCCCCTGCATCTTTGCCTGCATGAGTTGATCGAAGCAAAGGTCCGTTCCTGCCCAACCCACCCCGCGCTGCGTTTTGATTCCGAGCGGATCACGTACGACGATTTGAACCGCCTTGCCAATCAATGCGCGCACTACATGCGGGAATTGGGGGTCGGGCCGGGGCACATCGTCGGTGTCATGATGGAACGTTCCATCGACATGGTGGTCGCGCTGCTGGCGTCCCTGAAAGTCGGTGCCGCGTATCTTCCCATCGATCCGACCTACCCGGACCAACGTCGCGATTTCATGTTGGAGGACGCCGACGTCTCCGTGCTGCTGACCCAGGCGTCCCAATCGCTGGAAAACTTCCAGGGAACCGTCGTGCGCCTGGATCGCCAAGCATTGTCCCAACGGTCGCCGGAGAATCTGGACCTCACGACCACGCCCGACTCGTTGGCCTACGTGATCTACACGTCCGGTTCGACCGGCAAACCCAAGGGCTGCATGTTGTCCCACAAGGCCATTTGTAATCGATTACTTTGGATGCAGGAGACTTATCACCTTAGCGAGCATGATCGTGTCCTGCAGAAAACACCCTACACCTTCGACGTCTCGGTTTGGGAATTCTTCTGGCCCCTGCTGGCGGGTGCCGAGTTGGTGATCGCCAAACCCGAAGGCCACCGAGATGCGGCCTATCTGGCGGAAAAAATCCAATCGGACGCGATCACGGTCTGCCATTTCGTGCCTTCGATGTTGCGCCACTTCCTGTCGGATCCTGGCGCTTCGGCCTGTGGGAGCCTGCGGTACCTGTTCACAAGTGGCGAAGCGCTGCCCTACGACAGCGTGGAAAAGGTCGCACAAAAGCTGCCCGTCACCGAGCTCCACAACCTCTACGGCCCGACCGAAGCCGCCGTCGATGTCACGGCCTGGTCCTGTGTGTTGCGCGCGGATAAAAAGGTTCCCATCGGGCGTCCGATTGCCAACACCCAGATTTACATCCTGGACGACGACATGAACCCGGTTCGGCCAGGGGTCGAAGGCGAGCTTTTCATCGGCGGCGTCGGCTTGGCTGAAGGCTATCTGAACCGGCCGAAACTCACGGCGGAAAAGTTCATCGAGCACCCCTTCCAGGCCCACGCCAAGCTGTATCGAACCGGAGACCGAGCCCGCGTGCTGCCCGACGGCGAGATCGAGTTTCTGGGACGAGTCGATTTCCAGGTCAAGCTGCGCGGGTTACGCATCGAACTGGGCGAAATCGAGGCGGCGCTGAGAACGCATCCGGCGATCGAGGACGCCGTGGTCATGGTTCACGATCAGGACAGCGACGATCCCAAGCTGGTCGCCTATGTGACCGGATCCGGCTCGCTTCCGGATCTGAGCGCGGTTCGACGCTTCCTGAAAACCTCGCTGCCGGAGTACATGCTGCCCAATCGGGTGGTGCCCCTGGACGCGATGCCCATGACCGCGCACGGCAAGCAGGACAGGAAGGCCCTGACGAGGTCGGTGCCGCGCAAGGTCCGGATCACGGACCCGACGATCGCCGTTCCCGAGCGAGTGGAGGCGGCCAAGCCCGTGAAGCATGACCAGGTCCTGGACGTGGTGACCGGATATTTCCTTCAGGCTTTGAAGTTGGATTCGCTGAATCCCCAAGCCGATTTATTCGATCTCGGCGCGACATCGCTGACGATGGTCGGTGTGGTCGAGAAGGTTCGGGAAGCCTATGGCGTGGCAATCCCGGTGGAAGTCTTCTTGGACGATCCAACGGTTCAGGCCATTGTGGACTACGTGAATCGGGATCGCGACAGCAGGAAGGCCGAGGCGCTGCCAAAAGCCCAGCCGATTCAGATGGACCGAACGATTCCGCTGCAGGCCGCCGCATTTAAACCCGTGGCATATCTGGAACACACGCCTGCCACGGCCTTCACCGATGCCGTTGTTTCCTTTGAAGCCATGAGCCGTTTGCTTTCGTTGCTTCGGTGCATCGACCTGGACGGTCGCGAGAAGTACCTCTACCCTTCCGCCGGAGGCAAAAACGCCGTACAAGCCTACGTCTACATCAAAGCTGGTCGGGTCGAGGGTTTTGAAGCGGGCATCTACTATTACCATCCCGAAGAACACGGTCTTTACGCCGTGCAAACCGGTGTCGCGCTGGAAACCTCCATCGTTTTGGAACGGGACCGCGATGTGTTTGAGCAGGCCGGATTCGCGCTGTTCCTCATCGCCCAAATGGAGGCCATCGAGCCCACCTATCAGGCGTCCAGCCGTCCGCTGGTGGTTTTGGACGCCGGTTACATCGGCCAAATGCTGCTGAGTCGGCAACGGGATGTCTCGCTGGGATTGGCCCCGCTGACCGGGGTCAGGTTCGACCCGACCTACTTCCATCTGGACCAAAGTCACCGTTTCATTCGCTGCATCCTCGGTGGCGTCGCCGATCGGACCAACGATGCCTCGAGCGATCGTGCCACCGCCGATCTTTCCGGGATTCAGAGTCCCTTCGCCTCGTTTTTGAATCCCAGCAGTGATTACCCGATCAGCATGGAAGGCTTCCAACCCGCTCAGGATACGAAGGTTCATCTACGGCGCATGCCCCCAAATGCGGCGATGATCAAACTGGACGTACACGAGGTTCGGAAAAGCGATTACCAGTTGCGCTCTTGTCGGCGCGCCTACGAACCCGCGGCGATTTCCATGGCCCAGTTCGGCAGGTTTTTGGGCCTCTTGAAACCCGTGGTCATCGAGGGCCGTTCGGTTCGCCTGCATGCCGAGGTGGGCGACGCGGACTATCTCCAAGCCTATGTTTACGTCAAAGAAGGCGGGGTCGAGGACCTTGCGGAAGGCGTGTATCGGTACGACGCACAAAACCATGCGCTGCACTGGTGTTCGTCCGTTTCTCCAGATCACATCAAGTCGTCCTACACGCCGTTCAACCGCAAGCATTACCAGGAGGCGGCGTTTTGTCTGTACCTCGTCGCCGACCTGGATGCGCTGAGATTCGGCGAAGAGAACCACTATGTCGGCTTATTGGACGCGGGTCACATCGGCCAATTGCTGATGGAGAAAAAAGCCGAATTCGAGATCGGCCTTTGCCCCATCGGCGGCGTGCGCTTCGAAAAAATACGGGCCGCTTTTCAACTGCAAGACGGCCAAACGCTGCTCCACAGCTTTACCGGCGGTCGCACGGTCGAGCAGATCCCCGCGAATCATGATTTCCTCGAACGCGACCGCGACGAGGTTCGCGCAACACCGCAACGCCCGGTCGAGCAACTGGCCATCGTCGGCCTCAGCGGGCGATATCCCGACGCGGAGAACGTGGAGCGCTTTTGGAACAATTTGAAACAGGGTAAATCAAGCACCGGCGATTGTCCGGACCGTCCCGTCGCACTCGAGGGTCTGCGCGGTTGTTTTCTGAAGGATATCGATCGATTCGATTCGCTGCTGTTCTCGATTTCACCCGTTGAGGCACGATCGATGGACCCACAGGAACGACTGTTCCTGGAGGCCGCCTGGGAGTGCCTGGAAAACGCGGGTTACACGAGTGCCGCGCTGAACCGCCGCGCCCCCAGAGTCGGCGTCTTCATTGGGGCCATGTGGCACGACTACCAAAACCAGGGCACCGACGCCTGGTCGCAAACGCGGATTCCCGAGGCGACCTCGTCCCATGCCTCGATCGCCAATCGCGTCTCGTACAGTTTCGATTTCAAGGGACCCAGTGTGGCGGTCGACACGTCCTGTTCATCTGCCTTGACAGCGGTCCATGCAGCTTGCGAGGCGATCCAACGCGGCGACTGCGATGCCGCCTTGGTGGGCGGTGTCAATGTCATCAGTCATCCCTACCACCAAGCCCTGCTGACCCACCTGGACCTGTTGTCGGAAGACCAACGATCCGCACCCCTGAGCGCCGAGGCCAACGGCTGGGTGGTCGGTGAAGGTGTCGGCGCGATCCTGATCAAACCCAAGTCGCAAGCTCAAAGTGACGGGGATACGATTCACGCCCTGATCAAGGCGACGGCCATCAGTCACAGCGGAAAAACCGTGCGCTATGGTGCGCCGAGTGCCGCGGCACAACAAGCTTCCATTCGGGCCGCACTCAACAAGGCGTCACTTTCCCCCGAGGCCATCGGTTATGTAGAGGCCGCCGCGCCTGGAGCCAGTATCGCCGATGCTGCCGAGATGACCGCCTTGAACGCGGTCTTCGGTCATATGCACCATCTGCCGGTCGGCACGGTGAAAGCCAACATCGGCCATCTGGAATCGGCTTCGGCGATGTCCCAGTTGGCCAAAGTCGTAATGCAGTTCAAACACGGCTCGTTGGCGCCCAGCCTCAACTTCAAGCCCGTCAACCCCTTGCTGGGCCTGGAAGACTCCGGTCTCGAAATCGTCGGCGAACTCCAGCCCTGGGCAACCCCGCGATTGGCGTTGATTAATGCCTTCGGGGCGACCGGTTCGGGCGGCCACATCATTTTGGAAAGCGCCCCCGCCGCGCAGCTACCGGAGACCCGCAAACCCACCTTGATCCTGTTGTCGGCGGCTTCCCAAGCACAACTCGAACAATCCGTCGCCAGATTGAGCGACTTTATAACCCAACCGTCACCGCCGCGCTTGTGCGACATCGGCCACACTCTGCGCGTCGGCCGCGTCGCCATGACGCACCGGCTGGCTTTGATCGCCGACACCCACGAAGCGCTGAAAGACAAACTGGACGCGTTTCTTGCCCGCACGGATCCGGGCGACCTGGGCGGCGACAGCCATCTGGCATCGCTGGCGCGAACCTGGGTTTCCGGGGGCACTTGCGATTGGGACGCACTCGACGACGGGAACATGCGCCGCGTGCCGTTGCCCACCTATCCCTTTGCGGACGCACGCCACTGGGTTCCCTCGCCCCATGCCGCACCGAGCACCGATACGACTGCGCCACAGGAGGATCCCCGAGCGCTGGACCAGATTGAGAAAGTGGAAGCAGCCTTAAAGGCGATGTTCGCCGAGGTTTCCGGGATCGCTTCCTCGCAAATCGACACCAAAGCGCCGCTGGAACAATACGGCATCAATTCCTTGATGATCAAACGGCTGAACCAACGTCTGGCCCAGGACTTTGGCGACCTGCCGAAAACCCTGTTTTTCGAGCACACCAATCTGGTCGATCTGGCCGGATATTTCCTGACGAACTACCGCGACACCTTACCGAAACAATGGGGCATCGCAACCCCAACCGCAATCCCGGCAGTAACTGCACCCCGCCGGATCGAACCGGTTTTTGCGCGAGGTGGGCGGAAAGAAATCGCCATCATCGGCATGAGCGGCAGGTATCCGCAGGCGCCGAATCTCGACGTCTTTTGGGAGAACCTGAAAAACGGGGTGGACGGCATCACCGAAATCCCACCAGACCGCTGGGATTATGCGACTTACTACCATCCCGAGAAGCAGACGCCAGGAAAGGCATACAGCAAATGGGGTGGATTCATCGAGGGTGTGGATCAATTCGATCCGCTGTTTTTCCGCATGTCGCCGCGCGAGGCGGCCTTGACCGACCCACAGGAACGACTCTTCCTGGAAACCGTTTGGCACACCTTCGAAGACGCGGGCTACACGCGGGCCGCCCTGAAACGTGCCTTGGATGGGATGGTCGGCGTGTTCGTGGGCGTCATGTACGGCGAGTACCAATTATTCGGCGGCATCCACCCCGACGAAGGCATCGACATGCCGCCGGGCACCGCCTACGGCTCCATTGCGAATCGGGTTTCCTACTTCTTCGATTTCAACGGCCCCAGCATGGCGGTGGACACGATGTGCTCCTCCTCGCTCACTGCGCTGCACCTCGCCTGCGAGAGCCTGCGTCGCGGTGAATGCCGGGCCGCGATTGCCGGAGGGGTCAACCTCAGCATTCACCCCAAGAAGTACATCCAACATGCCCAGTTGACCATGGCCTCCAGCGACGGGCGCTGCAGGAGTTTCGGCGATGGCGGCGACGGTTTCGTACCGGGCGAAGGCGTCGGGGCGGTCCTGCTGAAACCCTTGGACCGAGCGATCGAAGACGGCGACCGAATCTACGGGCTGATCAAGGGCATCGCCGTCAACCACGACGGCAAGACCAACGGCTATACCGTCCCCAACCCCGATCGGCAGGCCGCGCTGATCCGCAACGCCCTGAAGCAAGCCGGAGTAGAACCCCAGACCATTTCCTACCTCGAAGCGCACGGCACGGGTACCTCGCTGGGCGACCCCATTGAAATTCGCGGGCTGAGTAACGCCTTCGGCCCCTTACAACGCCAGTCCTGCCCGATCGGCTCGGTCAAGTCCAACATCGGGCATTTGGAAGCCGCGGCCGGCGTCGCCGCCTTGACCAAAGTGCTTTTGCAATTCAAGCATCGGCGGCTGGTCCCCTCGCTCCATGGGTCGGTATTGAATCGGAACATCGATTTTGAAAAAAGTCCGTTCTATGTCCAGCAGGAATGCCAGGAATGGAAGCGGCCGAACCTCGAGGGCGCGGGCGAGCAACCGCGCAGAGCCGGGATCTCTTCATTCGGCGCAGGCGGCGCCAACGCGCACGTCGTCATCGAGGAATATGTCCAGTCGGCACCTGCCACCGAAGTGGATGGTGAACCTCGAATCATCGTGCTTTCGGCACGAACGGAAGAGCAGCTCCACCAAGTCGTCACCCAACTTCAAGAGCACTTGGCCGTGGCCTCCGCCACTCTCTCGGAAGTTGCCTATACGCTTCAAGTGGGCCGCGAAGCCATGGAAGAACGGCTGGGCTTTCTGGCGTCCTCGCTGGAGGAACTGGACCAGAAACTGACCGCCTTTCGAAACCGCGATTCCCAAGTCCATGGTTTGGTTCGCAGCCAGGTGAAGCTCCCGGATTTCCGCTTGGAAACCACCGACATCGACGAAGATTTGCACCGGGCCATGCAATCCTGGCTTGCGAAAGGCAAACACGGCAAGTTGCTGGACCTTTGGATGAAGGGCTTCGTCATCGACTGGAGCGAATTCTACCGGGAGAACCGACCACGACGTATCGGCCTGCCCGGGTATCCCTTTGCCCGCGAGCGTCATTGGGCACCCGAGGTCCAAAGGCCGCGCGAACACCGCAACTCGCTTCACCCGCTGGTTCACCAAAATACGTCGAACCTTTCTGTTCAGAAATTCAGCTCCAGCTTCACCGGCGACGAGTTCTTCCTGGCCGATCACGTGGTCCACGATCAAGCGGTGCTGTCCGGCGCGGCAACGCTGGAGATGGCGACCACGGCCGTACGGGAAGCGGTCGCCGAGCTCTACGACGACCCGTTCGACATTCGGCTCGAAAACGTGGTTTGGAGTCGGCCGATCGTCAAGACGGATCGTGCACTCGATGTGCACATTCGGCTGGAACCCATCGACGATGATCGCGTGGATTACGAGATTTACACGCAGGCCGAACACGGCGAAGCCATCGTTCACACCCAGGGCCGCGCCGCACTCCACCCCAAACGACCGGGCCCCAGCCATGACGTGTCGGCCTTGCAGGCCCAGTGCGATCGGGGAAGCGTTTCGGCCGAAGAGTGCTACCGGGCATTCCGGACCAACGGGTTGCAATACGGCCCCGGCCATCGCGGCATCGAGACCGTCTACCTGGGCGAGGCACAGGTACTGAGCAAGTGTTCCCTGCCCGTTTCCATTCGCGATTCGCGCACCTGCTACGCGTTGCATCCCACGATGCTGGACGCGGCGCTGCAGGCCGCCATGCAGTTGAAACCAGACGATCCGGTGCGAACAGCCGCGCTGCCGTTTGCACTGGACGAACTGGACATCTACGGTCCTTGCGAACCCGAGATGTGGGCCCTGATCCGACCTCGTGAATCAGCGTCGACCTCGTCCGCAATGAACAAAATCGACATCGATCTGTGCGATCCCAACGGGGCGGTCCGCGTGCGCCTACGCGGTCTGTCTAGCAGGGTGCCCGTCGCGCATCGGCGCCAGCCATCGGCGGAACCCCACCGGCTGTTGCTGACCCCCGTTTGGGAGGTCGCCCGCCCGGAAAAACAAGAACCCGTTGCAGACGAGCACGTTGTGATCTTTGGCGGCAGCTCGGCCAATCATCGGGAGCTGCGAAAAGCTTATCCCAAGGCGCGGATCATCGCAGCCGATTCAACTGCGTCGATCGCTGCCTTGACGCGCCTTTTGGACGGCCCCGTCGATCACATTGTTTGGATTGCCCCCGCCTTCTCTGGCGAGGACCATGTGATCGAGGAACAAACCCGGGGCGTCCTGCTTTGCTTCAGAACCATCAAAGCGCTGTTGGATCTGGGTCACGCCACCCAAAATCTGACCTGGACCCTGATCACGACGCAGACGCTGACCATCCATGGCCAGGCTGCCAAGAGCCCGGCCCACGCGAGCCTGCACGGACTGATCGGTTCCATGGCCAAGGAATATGCACACTGGACCGTGCGACTCTTCGACCTGGAGGCCGATGCGCCCTGGCCGATGGAGGATTTGCGCACCATGGGCCCCGAACCCGGAACCCATATCTGGGCCCGCCGCAAGGGTGCCTGGTTCCAGCAAGCGCTTCGCCCCTACCGGTCCGAACCACGGCAGGAGAGCGCTTATGTCGAGGGCGGCGTTTACGTCGTCATCGGCGGCGCAGGCGGCATCGGCCAGGCATGGAGCGAATACATGATTCGCCACTACAGGGCCAACATCATCTGGATCGGCCGTCGCCCCTTGGACGCGACCATTCAAGCCGCACTCGATCGATTGGCGGCCTTGGGCCCGGCACCCGACTACATCGCCGCGGACGCCTCGCAACTTCAATCCTTGGCCGAGGCCTACGATCGCATCAAGGCCCAACACACCCGGATCCACGGACTGGTGCATTCCGCGATTCACTTGTCGGATCAAAGCATTGCCAACATGGACGAACCCCAATTGCGCGATTGCCTGGCCGCCAAAGTGGATGTGAGCGTGCGCATGGCGCAGGTCTTCCAGCGCGAGCCGCTGGATTTCTGCTTGTTCTTTTCCTCCACCCAATCCTTTACCCAAGCGCCGGGACAGAGCAACTATGCGGCGGGCTGCACTTTTGCGGACGCCTTCGCCGCCCATCTCGCCGCACGTTGGCCTTGCCGGGTCATGCACTGGGGTTATTGGGGCGGGGTCGGCGCGGTCGCCTCCGAAGACTATCGGAAGCGCATGGAAAAGGTCGGCACGGCATCCATCGAATCGGTCGAGGCTATGGATGCGCTGGAAACGCTCATGGCCGCGCCCGTCGGGCGGATGGTGTTCATGAAAACCAAGGGCCGCCCGCAGTCGGGACAGGTGCTCAAACAAGACCAGGTGATTTCGGCCTACCCGGAAAAGCGGCCTTCCACGAGCCTGCAAAAACATCTCCCCGCTTTCCCGTCACATCCCATGCTCCACGAGGCAAAACAAACCAGAGACGCCATGGACCGGCAGTTGAGCCTGATGACGATGGCCAAACTGCAAGAGGTCGGGCTGTCGGCGGAACACAAGGCCGAACTGCCCGCGACGTTGCGGCGCTGGCTTGAAGAGACCTACCGCATTTTGGCGGAATACCACTTCATCGCCATGGACGAAACAGGCGAGATCACGGTCGAGATCCCGCCCGAAACCCAGCAAGCGGCCTGGGAAGCATGGCATCGACAAAAAGCGTCGTGGCTGCAGGACGAACGCATGCGCGCCCAAGTGCACTTGGTCGATACGGCATTGCAGGCCTTGCCCGATATGTTGACCGGCAAACGAACCGCAATCGATGTTCTGTTTCCCGACGGCTCGATGGATCTGGTTCAAGACATCTACAAACACAACCCGGTGGCCGACACCTTCAACGAGATCATTGCCGACACGGTCCTGGCCGCCGTCCAACAGCAGTTGCAGCAACAGCCCTCCACGCCCGTGCGCATCCTCGAGATCGGCGCAGGAACCGGCGGAACCAGCGCGGCAGTGTTGGCGAAATTGAAGGCCGTGCAACACCATATCGAGGAATACACTTACACGGATATTTCCCGAGCCTTTTTAATCCATGCGGAAAAAACCTATTGCCCGGACTATCCCTTCGTCACAACGCGCTTGTTGAACATCGAGGACCTGATCGAAGAAGGCCGGGAACCGGGATACGACCTGGTCATCGCCGCCAATGTCTTACACGCAACCCGCGACATGCGCCGGACGATGGCATCCGTCAAAGCCTACTTGCGCAGCAACGGTTTGGTGGTTCTCAATGAAATCAGTTGCCACTCGGTACTCGCCCACCTGACCTTCGGCCTTTTGGACGGCTGGTGGTTGTACGAAGATCCCGAACTACGGATTCCCGGCTGTCCGGGATTGACACCGGAAGGCTGGCGGACCGTGCTGGAAGGCGAGGGCTTCCGATCCGTGTTTTTCCCGGCGAAGGCCGCTCACGAGGGCGGCCACCAAATCGTGGTCGCCGAGAGCGACGGCGTCGTCCGCTTGAAAACCAGACCCCAAGCGAGTGTGTCGGAACGGACCGAGGTGGAGCCCAAGCCGGCCGAAAATCCCGCAAAACCGGTAGTATCGGCAAACGTCGCGACACCTGTACACATCGCAACCCCGGAACAGGTCGCGGCGCCGGCGCCAGGGCTGAGTGACGCCCGCATTCGCAGCATGGCACAAACCGCCTTCAAGGCATTGGTCGGCAAAGCACTCAACCTCTCGCCGCACAAGTTGAACGCCGCCGAGCCGTTGGAAAAGTACGGCATGGACTCCATCCTGATCATTCAGGTGACCAATGCGCTCAACCAAATCTTCGACGACGTCAGCAGCACCTTGCTTTTTGAGATCGAGACGATTGAAAAGCTGGTCGACCATTTTCTCAAAACCCAAAAGCCGGCGTTGCTGCAACTGATCGGAAGCGAAACGAAAGAAACCGAAACACCGGTCGCATTAAAACCCCTGGCGAACGCAGCCGAGACGCCCACCGCATTAAAACCGCTGAACCGGAAAAGCAGGCGGTTCATCACGCCTAGCGAGGCGCCCGCCGCCAAGCACGAGCGGGCGCAGGTCCCATCGAGCGACATCGCGATCGTCGGCCTGGCGGGCCGGTATCCTCAAGCCGCCGACATGGCCGAATTCTGGGAAAACCTAAAGACCGGAAAGAACTGCATTACCGAAATCCCGGCCGACCGCTGGGCCTGGCGGGACTATTTCGACCGGGAGAAGGGCGTCATCGGCAGGAGCTACTCGAAGTGGGGCGGGTTCCTGGACGACGTGGACCGCTTCGATCCCCTGTTTTTCCGCATCGCCCCGCGCGATGCACGACAGATGGACCCTCAAGGTCGCTTGTTCCTGGAGACGGCCTACGCCTGTTTGGAAGATGCCGGTTACACCCCCGCCAACCTCTGTGCGAGCCGAAAAATCGGCGTGTTCGTGGGCGTGATGAACAGCAGCTACGCCGCCATGCCTCACTATTGGTCGATCGCCAATCGCGTGTCGTTCACCTTCAATTTCCAGGGACCCAGTCTGGCGGTGGATACCGCCTGTTCCTCTTCATTGACCGCCATCCATTTGGCGATGGAAAGTATCAAAAACGGAACCAGCGATTGCGCCCTTGCGGGCGGCGTCAACCTGATCCTGGATCCTGCCCACTACGTGGGGCTGACCAATGCGGGCATGCTCTCCGCCGACGACCGCTGCAAGTCTTTCGGCGCGCAGGCCGACGGCTTCGTCGCGGGCGAAGGGGTCGGCGCGGTGCTTTTGAAACCCCTGGATCGTGCCATCCGCGCCGGGGACCATATTTACGGCGTGATCAAAGGCAGCATGGTCAACGCGGCGGGCCGGACCCGAGGGTTCACGGTCCCAAATCCCGCAGCGCAAAAGACATTGATCCAAGACGCCTTGCAACGGGCCGGAATCGATGCACGCTCCGTGAGCTATTTGGAGGCGCACGGCACGGGAACGGTCTTGGGCGACCCCATCGAAATCGCCGGGCTGACCCGCGCTTTCGAACAAACGACCAGCGACACGCAATTCTGCGCCATCGGGTCGGTCAAATCCAATATCGGCCACGGCGAGAGTGCGGCGGGCATCGCAGGCCTCACCAAGGTCCTGCTCCAATTCAAACACGGCCAATTGGCACCGTCGCTTCACGCCGAAGCGCTCAATCCCAACATTCATTTCGAGAAGACGCCGTTTGTGGTGCAGCGAACACTCCAGGATTGGCAACCCATCGAGGGTCGGCCACGGATCGCCGGAATATCTTCATTCGGCGCAGGCGGCGCGAATGCGCACATATTAATAGAAGAGCACATCCCGACCGCCAAGACCGATCAGCCCGAGGCAACCTGTCTCATTCCGCTCTCGGCCCAAAAACCGGATCGGTTGAAGGCTCGCGCGGAAAACCTGCTGGCCTTCATCGGGGCGAACCAACCCTCGCTCCCCGACCTGGCCTACACCCTTCAGGTCGGTCGCGAAGCGATGGCGGAACGGTTGGGCTTCGTGGCGGATTCGATCGCCGACCTCGAGCACAAGCTAGCGAGCTTCGTGGCGGAGGACGACGGCGCGGACGGCGTCTATCGCGGCTATGTCGATCCACATAAAGAAGCGGCGGCCCTGGATGAGGATCTGCAAACCACGATCCGCACTTGGATGGAAAAAGGCCATTACGGCAAGTGTTTGGACCTTTGGGTCAAGGGCGTGGCCATCGATTGGCCGGGGCTCTACACGGAGACGCCGCGCCGCATCAGCCTGCCCACCTATCCCTTCGCCAGGGAGCGGTATTGGCGCCAGGAAAGCGAAGCACCCAATACCGGGCAGCGTCACTCGCGACAGGAACGCGCTGCAACGAACATCCAGCCGGAACCGCAAGCGTTCCTGCCGTCGATGAGTTATCTGCCGCGATGGACCCCGCAACCCGCGCCGACCGCAGCGCAAAACGAACCGCAAACCGTTTGGGTCGTTGCCGCCGCACCCTGCTACGGATTCGACCAAACCATTCGCGATTTCCACGGCGACGCCGAGGTTCTCCAAATAACCTTTGGCGATGAGACCCGCCAGGTTTCCGATCGCGAATGGATCTGGAACCTGGATGATCGCGAGGATTTCGCTGCCCTCCCCTCGCCCGATCGACTCTACTTCATCACGAGCGAAGAGACGCGTCCTTGGGATGTGGCCGTTCTCCGCGAATACCAGCAGAAGAACGAAATCCAGCTCCTGCGTTTCATCAAAGCGCTTCAACAAAAGACAGCCGCTGACGGCTTCGTGGACTGTTACTTCCTGACCTTCGACAATTTCGCCGAGTCCTCCGCCAACCCCTGGGGCGCCGGCGTCAAAGGCCTGGCCGCCTCGATCGCACAGGGCGATCATCGCTTCGCGGTCCGCAACCTGGACATCTCGCGCGACGATCTCTCGGATCCGCAACAGCGGCGAAAGCTGATGCACCGGATTTCCCAGGAGCCGGGTTCCGATCGCGGCGAGGCCATCCGGTTGGTTGGCGACGTGCGCTATGGTCAAACCTTCGCGACCTTCGATTGGCGCGCCTTCGAAAACCAGACCGGACTCAAAACCGGCGGCGTCTATGTGATTCTCGGCGGCAGTGGAACCTTGGGACAAGCGATCACCCGCCGCCTCATCGAGACCTATCAAGCCCAAGTCGTATGGATCGGTCGCAGCGCGGCAACGGACCCGACACTCGAGGAAAAACGGGCCGCCTTCCCCGGCGTCCTCTACCTCCAGGCCGACGTGACCGACTGGGCGTCGATGTCGCGAGCCGTCGCCGTGCTGAAATCCAAACACGCGTCCATCAACGGTGCCGTCTTCGCCGGGGTCGTCGTCTCGGAGCTGGAGAACTCGGTTGCGGAGACCTCGGAATCCGCGTTCCGGGAAACCCTCGAGGTCAAATCGATCGGGAGCCTCAACTTCTACCGCGCTTTTGAGGCCGAGCCCTTGGACTTCATGTGTTTTTTCTCCTCGATCCAATCCTTTTCATTCCTATCCTCGCGCGACAGTTCCGGATACGCGGCGGGGATTACCTTTGCGGACGCCTTCGTCGATGCCATCGCGCCCACCGCCCCCTTCCCGGTCGGCAGCATCAATTGGGGTTATTGGAACGCGTCGCTGACCAGCAAGCACTTCGGTTTGATTTCCGAACAAGAGGGCTTCCAGTTTTTTGAACGATTCACCCGGCTCCTTCAGGACCGCAGCTTGAGCCGCATGCTGTGCATGAAAGTCGCTCCGTCGGCCAAAGCGGTGATGAACCTGCGCGATGAGGTCGCCACGCTCGGGATCTCCCGACTCCACGCACTCTGGACGCCGGACGATGAGGCCGTGCCGCCGCCGAAACATTTGGATTCCAGACGCAGCGACTGGGAAGCGCTGAACGAGCAACTGCTGCGGTTGCTGTTCGTTCAGGTGCAAAAAATGGGATTGCTTCCCGAGCCCGGTACCTGGGCGCCTTGGCGGGAGTTGGCGGGCGAAGCGGGGATCGTGAACACGTACCGGCGTTGGTTCGAGGAATGCGTGTCGCTGCTGGAAGACGGCGGCTACCTGAAACGCAAGGGCGAGCGCTTGCAGGTGATCGCAGAGATCGACCCGCACGAGGGCGACCGAATCTGGGCAGACTGGGCCGCACAAAAAGCGGCTTATTTGCAGGATCGCGACTTGGGCCCCGGAATTGCCCTGGTTGACGAATGTTTGCAGCGGCTCCCCGAAATCCTCAAAGGTCAGGTTCAAGCGACGAGCATTTTGTTCCCCGATGCCTCCACGAAAAAAGTGGAAAAGATGTACCAGCGGAACGCCATTTCCGATTATTTCAACGGCCTCGTCGTCCACTTCGTGAAAGCCTATATTCAACAACGGATCGAAGAGGATCCCAAGGCCCGGATTCGGATCATCGAAATCGGTGCCGGCACCGGCGGCACGACCAGCATGGTCTTGCCGGAACTCGATTCCAGCCATATCGCGGAATATTGTTTTACCGACCTGTCCAACGCCTTTTTGTTTGCGGCTCGGGACAGGTACGACGCCCCTTTCATGACCTACCAATTGTGGGACATCGAAAAACATGGACGCGACCAGAAGATCAAGCGCGGTGCCTACGACATCGCCATCGCCGCCAACGTGTTGCACGCCACGAAGAATATTCGGGAAACGCTGCGCCATGCCGTGGATGCCTTGAACTCGGACGGCATCCTGGTTCTGTATGAAGTCACGCGCAAAGTGGCGTTGCTGTCCCTGACGTTCGGGTTGCTGGACGGTTGGTGGCGCTATGAAGACGAGGCGCTGAGGATTCCCGGATCGCCGCTGTTGGACTCCGAGGCCTGGTGCAAGGTGTTGCAAGAAGAGGGCTTTGCCAAGGTCCTGTTACCCGTCGAAGCCGCCGAGAGCCTGGGCCAACGCGTGATCGTCGCAGAACGCGGCGGCCTCGTCTTGAACGAAAGGCAACCCGACGAGATGACGTCGCAGCAACCAACACAGACCGCATCCGTCGCGGGGTCCGCGGGCGATGGACAGGATTCGGTGGAGGCGGTGATCACCCGCAGTCTGGCCGAGGCCGCCCAGGTTTCGCAGTCGGCGATCCAAAGCCATATCCCGTTTTCGGACTACGGGCTGGATTCGATCTTGGGCACCGCCTTCATCAAGCTCATCAACCAGCGCTTAAACCTTCGTTTGAACAGTGCGATCATTTTCGACTACACCACCGTCGGGCGCTTGTCCCAATACGTCGAGCACACGTTCAAGGACCGGGTCCGGATTACCGCGCCCGAAACGCCGAGACGTCCGATTGAAACGGGTTCCACCCCAAACATTCAAGCTCCGTCCTCCTCCGCGTCCTCGATTGCGGTGATCGGTCTGTCTGTCCAGTGTCCCAAGGCCCACGATGCATCGAGCTTTTGGCACAACTTGATTCAGGGCCAGGACGGGATCGGAGCGCTGCCCGACCATTATGTGGACCCGGAAAGTGCCGCGTATCGTTGGGGCGGCATCTTGGCGGATCGCGATTGTTTCGATCCGCTGTTTTTCAACATTTCTCCCTGGGAAGCGGAATCGATGAACCCGCACCAGCGCTTGATCCTCCAGGAAAGCTGGAAAGCCCTGGAGGACGCCGGGCTCAATCCCAAAAACCTGGAGGAGGCACAGGTCGGTCTGTATATCGGTGCCGAACCGACCGGATACGTGCATGAATCCTTTACCGGCGCATCCGAAGCGATCGTCGCCTCGCGCCTGTCCTACTACCTCAACTTGAGAGGGCCGGCCATGGTGCTGAACACGGGCTGTTCCTCTTCCGGCACGGCCATCCATCTGGCCTGCGAAAGCCTGCGCCACGGAGAAACGGATCTGGCGATCGCCGGTGGGGTTTATGCCGCCATGGGTCAGGACGGTTTCAATGTACTGTCCGGCGTGGAAATCCTCTCGCCCGACGGGAAATGCCACACCTTCGACGCATCCGCCAACGGCACGGTTTTATCGGAGGGTGTGGGCATCCTGGTCTTGAAGCGACTGGACAAGGCGATGGCCGCCGGCGATCCGATCTACGGCGTGATCGAGGCTTCCGGCGTGAATCAGGACGGCGCCAGCAACGGCATCACCTCCCCGAGCGGTGTCGCCCAAGAGGCGTTGATCACCGACGTCTACCAGCGCTTCGGCATCAATCCCGAGCAGATCTCCTATGTGGAAGCGCACGGTACCGCCACCAAATTGGGCGATCCCGTGGAAGCCAACGCGCTGGTGCGCGCCTTCAAACGGTTTACCGATAAAAAACACTTCTGCGCCGTGGGCAGCGCCAAAGCGCATATCGGGCATACCTGTGCCGCTGCCGGCGCGATCGGGTTGATCAAGATCCTCTTGTCCATGAAGCACGGCAAACTCCCTGGTCTGCTTCATTTCAATCGGCTCAATCCCTTGATCGAATGGGACGATTCCCCGTTTTTCGCCAGTGGGCAAACCATGCCTTGGCCCGCTTCCGCCGATCATCCGCGCACCGCCGCCCTGAACTCCTTTGGGCACAGCGGCACCAACGTGCATCTGGTCGTGCGCGAACATGTCCCCGTGACAACCGATGCCACCTCGGACCTCGAAACCTACTTGATTCCACTCTCGGCCCGCAAGGCGGATCGGCTTCCGATCCTCGCCGAGAACCTGCGCCGCAACGCACCGTCCGCCGCCCATCTCGCGGAGATCGCGGTGACGCTCCAAACCGGACGCGAAGCCATGAAGGAACGCGTGGCGTTGCTGGTGCGGGACCGGGCCGATTTAAACCGGAAACTGGCCCAGTTCATCGCGGGCAAAACAGACCCCGCCTGGTGCCTGCAAGGACGCGCTGGCAAGGAAACCGGGCCGCCACCGCCGCTGCACGATCTTCGAAACGTCGCGGAACGATGGTGTCGCGGTGCCGAGATCGCATGGGATCGATTCTATGGTGGGGAAATCCCGCGTCGAATCCATCTGCCGGTCTACCCGTTCGTCAAAAACCGGTATTGGGCGGATATTCGTCCCCAAGTCGCCGAGCGCCCGCATCATCACGAGAACGTCTTGATGTACCGCCCGACCTGGATAGAGAAAGCGGTGCCCGCGACGGGCCGAATCGAGGCACGACACCTGGTCATGCCCTGCGAACTCGAACTTCCCCACATGGGCGAAGGCATCGCGATTCATCCCTTGCGCACTCGAGAAACGGATGTGGATCGACGCTTCGAGGACATTGCCCTGCAAGTCTTCGAACACATTCGAAACGTCCTGGCGCAAAAACCGCGGCAATCGCTCCTGATCCAAATCGTCATGCTTGGACAAGGCGAACGACAACTATTCCGCGGACTCTTGGGCCTCTTGAAAACCGCTCAATTGGAAAACCCGAAAGTCATGGGGCAACTGATTGAATTCGAACCGGGAGAGCAGGAACTCGTCCAAAAACTCAAGGCCGAAGCCTCGGCTGCGAACGAGGTTCACATCCGCTACCGCGACGGTGTCCGCCAGGTCTCGTCTCTGGAGGAAATCAGCTTCAATCCGGAGATGGGCGATCACCTCTACAAAGAGAAAGGCGTGTACCTAATTACCGGCGGTGCCGGTGGGCTTGGTTCGGTGTTCGCACGAGACATCGCCGCCCGCACCAAAGGCGCCGTGCTGATTCTGGTCGGTCGCTCTCCGATCGACGACCGGATTCGTGCCTTACTCCGGGAGCTCGAAAGCACGGGTGGCGGCGTTGCCCGATACCGCTCGGCCGACGTCGCTCGGCGTCAGGAGATATGCGACCTGGTTCGCGAGGTGCACACGGAATTCGGTGCGCTGAACGGTTTGATCCACAGCGCCGGACTGATTCGCGACAACTTCATTCTCAAAAAATCGGCGGTGGAATTCAAATCGGTCTTGGCCCCGAAAGTCTCGGGCATCGTTCATCTCGACACGGCGACCAAAGACCTGTCGCTCGACTTTTTCGTGTTCTTCTCTGCGGGCGCCGGCGTATTGGGCAATCCGGGTCAGGCGGATTACGCGACCGCCAACGCCTTCATGGACGGTTATGCGTCCTATCGAAACCAGCTTGTCGCCGAAGGTCGGCGATCGGGTCATACGCTGTCGATCGATTGGCCGCTTTGGAAAGAATCGGGCATCGACATCGCCATGGAGACCCAAAAGGCCATGAAGGACCAAATCGGCATGGTGGGCCTGGAGTCGCCCGCGGGCGTCTTGACGCTCCACCAAGGCTTGGCGGACCTGCAAGATCAGGTGATGGTGATCGCCGGAGATGTGGCCAAGCTTCGCCGCTTTCTCGGCCACTCCCCGCTCAAGCGACAGGTGTCGAACGCGGCGGTGCCGACCGAAACGTCGTCCGAACGGTTGATGGAAACCACCATGATGCGGCTCAAGGCGCTGTTCTCCAAAATCATTCGATTGGAACCGCACGAGCTTGACGCCGAAGAGGCCCTGGAGCAGTACGGCGTGGACTCGATCGTGATCAATCGGCTCAATGGGGAAATGGTCGCGTTCTTCCCAAACATGTCGAAAACGCTGTTTTTCGAGTACCAGACGTTGCGCACCGTGGTGGAACACCTGACCGAGGTCTTCCCGCAGGAATGCGTGCGTTGGGCAGGCGACGCGAGGCCTTCCGCAGCCGGCACGCCCGACGCCGGAAAGCCCGTGGCGGTGCCCCGCGAAACGACGCGTATCGCGGACGAGGCGCCCCCCCTCGAAAAGACGTTCGTTGCGGATGAAGCGGCGCCCGTCGACGCGACGGCGCAAGGCGAGCCGATCGCGATCATCGGTATGCGCGCTCGCTTCCCGCAAGCCGAGAACCTGGAACGATTTTGGGAGAACTTGAAAGCCGGAAGAGATTGCATCCACGAGGTTCCCGAGGATCGCTGGCGCACGGAAGGGTTCTATCATCCCGATCCCAGGCAGGCGATCGAACGGGGCATGAGCTATTGCAAATCCGGCGGGTTCCTGGAGGGCTTTGCGGACTTCGACGCGCTCTTCTTTGAAATCTCGCCACGGGAAGTCATGAGCATGGACCCCCAGGAACGGGTGTTCATCGAAGCCTGCTGGGATGTCTTCGAAGATGCGGGCTACCCACGGGCACGGCTGGCCGACCAACACGATAACCGCGTCGGCATCTTCGTGGGCATCAGCCAAACCGGGTTCGAACTCAACGCGGAAGCGTTATCCAGCCAGGGTAAACGGGTGATTCCCCACACCTCCTTCAGTTCGGCGGCCAACCGCATGTCCTACCTGCTGAATTTGCGAGGACCCAGCCTCGCGATCGACACGATGTGTTCGTCTTCGCTGACGGCCATCCATGAAGCGTGCGAACACCTGCATCGCGAATCCTGCGATATGGCGGTCGCAGGCGGCGTCAACCTATACCTCCACCCCTCGAAGTTCATCCCACGCTGCGCGATGGGCATGTTCTCGCCCAACTCGAAAAGCCAGGCCTTCGGAAAGGGTGCCGACGGTTTTGCGCCAGGCGAGGGTGTCGCCTGTTTGCTGCTGAAACCCTTGTCCAAAGCCGTCCGGGATGGGGATTCGATTTACGCCCTGATCCGCGGCAGTGCGCTCAATCACGGCGGCAAGACCAACGGTTACACGGTCCCCAACCCTCTGGCTCAAGCAGCGTTGATTCGGAGCGCATTGGATCGGGCGGGCGTGCATGCGCGCACGGTCAGCTATGTCGAAGCTCACGGCACCGGCACCGTACTCGGCGATCCCATTGAGGTCACCGGCCTTTCGCAGGCCTTTCAAAAAGATACCGCCGACACCGGGTTTTGTGCATTGGGTTCGGTCAAGTCCAATATCGGTCATTTGGAAGCCGCCGCGGGCATCGCCGGACTGGCCAAAATCGTCTGGCAGATGCGCCATCGCCAACTGGTGCCCAGCCTGCACGCCAAAGAATTGAACCCCAATATCGACTTCGCGCGCACCCCGTTCGTGGTCCAACAGGAAGTAACGGAATGGAAACGGCCCGTCGTCACCATCGATGGCGAAACGAAGGAATATCCCAGAATAGCCGGGGTTTCCTCGTTCGGGGCCGGCGGTGCCAACGCCCATCTGATCATCGAAGAGTACAGGGGTGGGGCGGAACCGGTGCGACAGGAACACGACACCCACGTGATCGTCTTGTCCGCCAAAACCGAGGATCGCCTGCGGGCCTACGCCGAAAAACTCCTGGCGTGCCTGTCGGAATCCGTCAATCTTTCCGATCTTACCTACACCCTGCAGACCGCCCGCAACGACATGAAAGAACGCCTGGGCCTGATCGTGAAATCCGTAGCGGAACTTTCCGACAAGCTGGGCGCCTTCCTCGCAAACCAAGCGACCGACACGTATCGTGGCCGGATGATGAAAAAGGAGCCGTTGGCCGCCTTGGCGAAATCCCTGCGCCGCGACCTCGATGAATGGTACCGGGAACGCGACTTGGCCAAACTGTTGGCGCATTGGATCAAGGGCGTCGCCATCGATTGGGACCGACTTTACGGCGCGGCCAAACCGCGCTTGATGCGTTTGCCCAGCTATCCGTTTACCCGTGAAACATACTGGTTCTCGCCGGTGGCGGCCGCGTCGGCGGGGAATCATAGCCTGCTTGGCTTGGTTCCCGAAAAAGCCTCAGATTCGCGCGAGCAGCGTTTCAGGGTACAGCTCACGGGTCGTGAATTTTTCTTGCGCGACCACGTGGTCAACGGCCGCAAGCTGCTGCCCGCCGTGGCATACCTGGAGCTAGCCCGCAAAGCGATGACGCAATCCGCCGAGGCCTCCGCTCACGTTCGCCTCGAGAACATCGTCTGGGCCCAGCCCTGTTTCGTCGACGACGATCCCATCGAACTCCATATCGGACTCGAGCCGGATTCGAGCCTCCCCGATCGGATTCGGTATCGCATCTTCGCAACCTCCGCCGAAGAGGAAAGCCTTTACAGCCAGGGATTTGCTATTTGGGCTGCCGACACGCAGGCAACAAGCGTTCCGGAGCTTGCCGCCCTGCAGGCGGAGATCAACCAAACCGAGATCGAGCCCGCGACCTGCTACGCGGCGTTCGAGCGGATGGGCATCGACTACGGCCCCGCTCACCGTGGCCTGGAACGCCTGACTTATGGAAACAATCAAGTCCTGGCCAAACTCAGCCTGCCGGCCTCGGTTGCGGAGACCCTGGATCAATTCGCGCTCCATCCCAGCCTGATGGATGCGGCCACCCAAGCCTCGATCACATTCGCCCTGATGGCCGATCAGGAACAAGGCGCGGGTCCCTTCCTCCCGTTCGCCCTGGAGGCTTTGGAAATCCATGGGACATGCGCACCAGACATGTGGTGTTGGATCCGTCGTTCCGATATCCCGGAAAACAAGGTGCGCAGGCTCGATATCCATCTGTTGGACGGCGACGGAACGCTCTGCGTACGCATGCAGGGCTTCTCCTCCCGTGCCGTGGAAGCACGTCATCCCCTGCTTCACCAAGACCGCACCACCCCCGGAACGGTCGGCTTTACGACCTCATTCAAGGGAACGGAACCCTACCTGAGAGATCACGGGCACATGTTGCCCGGCGCGGTTCTTCTGGAAATGGCGCACGCCGCCGGAGCACAAGTGCAAGAGGTCGTGGGCTTGAGCCACGTGGTTTGGAGCCGACCGCTGGTGGTCGCGAAACCCGGCCTGGCCGTGCAGATCGACGTGTCTCGAGACGATCGAAACGGCTTCCAGATCAGCACGCGAACCGATGGCGAACTGCAGGTTCACGCCCAGGGCCGATTCATCACCGGCCCCCACCCACAAGCCGCCGGATCATTGCCCGTTGAAGAGATCCAGGCCCGTTGCACCGCACACAAAGATAAAGACGCATGCGACGCCCTGCTGGAATTCGGCCACGGGCCAAGCATTCAAAGCGTCGTGCGGCTCGACTACAACGACCGGGAGGCATTGGCCACACTCAGGCTGCCCGCCGAGGCCGACCGGGCCAACTACGTCCTGCACCCCAGCATGATCAACGGCGCCGTGCTGACGGGCATTCTGTTCGCTGCGATCCAAGAGCCGGGGAACGCATTGCCGATGCCCTACAGTTTGGACGAATTGACATGCTACGGCGACCTTCCCGATCAGGCGTACGCCTACGTGCGGACGTCCACATCCCGCGATCCGTTCAAGAAGGTCGATATCGATGTGACCGATGAGCACGGCGCGATCATTGTGGCCATGAAGGGTTTTACCGCGATTCCGGCACCCGCGAACAATGAGCTGCTGTACGCGGTTCCCCAATGGCGTCCCTCGACGCTCATCAAAAATCCACCATCGCGACCGACGGCGCCGCCCATGTTCATCGTGACCGAGGACGAACTGCACCAGGCGCTGAGCGAACATCGGCCGGATGCCCGCATTGAATGTCTGCCGCTTTCCAGTGAGAGCGGTGCTCAAGAGATCCAAGACAACTTCATTCACGTGTTCGAGCTGATCCAAACGGCCGTGCGCCAATTGTCCAAAGACGACCAACCGGTCATCCTGCTGATTCCCGAGGATAGCGAAGACAAGGCTCACGCCGCCATTGCCGGCTTCCTCCAAACGGCGCGCCTGGAACATCCTGGCATTGCGCCCAAAGTCGTTTATTACCAGTCTGATCAGGCCGATTGGTTTGATCGATTGATGCCCCGCCTGGAAGCCGAGATCCAAACCGCCAACCAGGATCTCGAAATCCGCTACACCCGAACCGGCAGTCGAGAGGTCAAAGGCCTCGAGGAAATCGAGATCCCTGCCGAAGGCGGTCCCATCCTCCAAACCGGTGACGTGGTTTGGATCACGGGCGGCCAGGGCGGTTTGGGCCTCATTTTCGCCGACCACTTTGCAAGCGTTGCAGGCGTCACCTTGATTCTGAGCGGCCGCTCCGAACTGCGCGATCCGTCCCTTCTGGAGAAGCTGCGCCGCAAAGGTGCCAAGGTCGCCTACCTCCAGGGCGACATCGGCGACGAAGCGGAGGTGCGCCGCCTGGTGGACACCATCCTGCGCGACCACGGCAAACTGAACGGCATCGTCCACAGCGCCGGCGTTTTGCGAGACGCCTACATCCTCGGCAAGACGCCCACGGACGTGGCGCACGTGTTGCGGCCCAAAATTGCCGGGTTAACGGCGATCGACCGCGCTACACAATCCGTCGATCTGGATTTCCTGATCCTGTTCTCTTCGCTCTCCAGTGTGTTGGGCAATCCGGGCCAAGCCGATTACGCGGGTGCCAACGCCTTCCTCAACGGTTTCGCGGAAGCCCGCAACCGCCGCAAAACCCAGGGCGGGTGCAGGACCCTATCAGTGATCTGGCCGTTGTGGAAAGGCGGCGGCATGCAGATGGCGCACGAGAATCAAGTCCGCATGACCCAAGCCACCGGCATGATCCCGTTGGAAACGCCTGCGGGCCGACAGGCCTTGGACAGGATCTTCGCGACCGGGCATCCTCAGGTGCTGGTTCTCCAGGGAGACGCCCGACGGATTCGTTCTCGGATTTTGCAGCCCGCGGCCCTGGTCCCACAGCCCAAGCAGGAAAGCGCCGTCGCTTCACCCGACCTCAAAGCCCTACGCGACGCGACCTATAGGGAACTCGTCACACAGGTCGCCGATCTCATGGACTTGCGGCCCAAATTGATCGAAGCGGATGCCGAGCTTCCGGCCTATGGATTCGATTCGATCACCTTCTTGGAATTCACCAATCGTCTCAACGGGTGTTACGGCTTGGATCTGATGCCCACGCTGTTTTTCGAATACACCAGCCTGTCGGCGCTGACCGACTATCTGCTGGACGCGCACCTGCCGGTCCTCCAGAAAAAGTACGGCGCGTCACTCAAGGCAGTCCAGGCATCCGTCCCGACTGCCCAACCGGAACCACCTCCGCGCCTCTTCCCCAGCCAACCGAAACCGAAAACGTCGGAACCGGTTTCGGCCGTGGCCATCGTCGGTATGCACGGCCGCTTCCCCGGCTCCCCCGACCTGGATGAATTTTGGCGCAATCTGGAAGCCGACCGCGATCTGATCGGCGAAATCCCTTCCGATCGCTGGGATTGGCGTCGTTATTACGGCGATCCGATCCAAGAGCCAGGCAAGACCAACGTCAAGTCCGGCGGTTTTATCGCCGATGTCGATCGATTCGATCCTTTGTTCTTTGGGATTTCGCCCGTGGAAGCCGAGAACATGGACCCGCAATTCCGGCTCTTCCTGCAAACCGTTTGGAGCACCATCGAAGATGCAGGTTACCGATCCGCCGCCCTGTCCGGGAAGAAGGTCGGCGTCTTCGTGGGCGTCTCCTCCGCCGACTATCGCGACCTGAGTCGGCAAACCCAGGCCGAGGGATTCATGACCACCTTCCCCTTCGCCGTGGCCAACCGCATTTCCTACATCCTCAACCTGCACGGACCCAGCGAAGCCATCGACACGGCCTGTTCCAGCTCCTTGATTGCCATGCACCGTGCCATCGAGAGCATCCGCAGTGGCAGCAGCGACATGGCTTTGGTCGGGGGCGTCAACGTCATGTCCAGCCCGCAGTTGTTTATCGCCGCCTCCGGGGCCGGGATGCTCAGCGAGGACGGTCGCTGTAAAACCTTCGACAAGCGCGCCGACGGCTACGGGCGCGGCGAAGGCGTCGGCGCGGTGTTTTTGAAACCCCTGGACAGAGCGCTCGAGGACGGCGACCAGATTTACGGCCTGATCCGCGGCTCGGCCGAGAATCACGGCGGCAAAGCCACGTCGCCGACCGCCCCCAATCCGGTAGCCCAACAAGACCTTTTGGTCTCGGCCTACCGGGCCTCGGGCGTCGATCCGGCGAGCGTGGGTTACATCGAAACCCACGGAACCGGTACCCAATTGGGTGACCCGATTGAAATCAACGGCCTCAAGGCCGCATTCGAGGAACTGGGCAAACAAGTCGGCCCGCAACCCGAGCAGGCACGATGCGCGTTAGGCTCGGTGAAAGCCAACATCGGCCATTTGGAAGCGGCCGCCGGGATCTCCGGTGTCTTGAAAGTGCTCTTGATGCTGAAACACGGCAAGATCCCCGGCAATCCGCATCTCAAAGACCCCAACCCGTACCTGAAGTTAGAGGACAGTCCCTTTTACCTGGCCGAGAAGACGCACGACTGGAAGCCGACCTTGGACCACCAGGGCGAGGCGCTTCCCAGACGGGCCGGGGTCAGCAGCTTCGGCATCGGCGGGGCCAACGCCCATGTGGTTTTGGAAGAATACGTGGCGGCCCCGTGCGCCCGGACCGAACCACCGGGGAGGGCCCACATCGTCGTGCTCTCCGCCAAGAGCCCGGATCGGCTGGCCGCTCAGGCCGCCAATTTGCGCGAATTCCTCGCGAGCCGTGCCGATCTCCAGCTCGAAAGCCTGGCCTTTACTCTCCAGGTCGGGCGCGACGCCATGGATCATCGACTGGCGTTCACCGCGACGTCCATCGCCGAAGTGCAGGACACACTCCAGGCCTTTTTGGACGATCGTCACGACGGGCCCGCATTCTATCGCGGCGAAGTGGGCACCGACGATTCACTGCGGATCTTCACCGAAGACGAAGATATGCCCGAAATCGTCGCCACATGGATCGCCAAACAAAAGTACGTCAAGCTGATCGAACTGTGGGTCAAGGGGCTTGCCGTCGATTGGGAGCGGCTCTACGGGGAGGCCAAACCCCTGCGGGTCGGTTTGCCCACCTATCCTTTTCTCGGCGAACGCTATTGGCTCGGCACCGAGACCGAGCCGCAGGACACACATCGAGACGATTTCGAAATGGATCACTTCGAAACCATTCTGGAACAGCTTGAAGACGGTCGAATCGACGTTTCCCAAGCATTGAAACTCACGAATGCGGGTATGCCATGAACCATCTCCTGGAACTCATTTATCGGAAGGTCGCCGAACATAAATTGACCAAAACCGAGGCGTTGGGGCTGATCGAAGGGATGAGGGGCACCGCGTCCGCTCGGCTGCATCCGCTCATCCACCGCAACACCTCCGATTTCTCGGGACAACGCTTCTCCGCCACCTTCACCGGTCATGAGTTTTTCCTGCGGGACCACGTGGTCAAGGGACAAAAGGTGATGCCCGCGGTGGCCTTCCTCGAAATGGCCCGCGCCGCGCTGGCCTGTTCAGCCGGTTTCCCCGAGCCATCAAGGGCTTCCGCGATTCGCCTGCGCCATACGGTCTGGATTCGCCCGCTGATCGTCGATCAAGCGCCCAAAGACATCCATATCCGGTTGGACGTGGAACAGGAGCGGATTCACTTCCAAATCTACGCCGAACCGGAGCAGGCCGGCGACGAACCCGTTGTGTACTGCCAGGGCGTCGGCAGCGTTGGCGAGAGCGGCGACCCGGTTTTTCCCGACCTTCAGGCTCTGCGAACCGACATCAACCACGTCGCGCTGAACGCGGACCAGTGTTACGAGGCCTTCAGCAAGGTGGGCATCGAATATGGGCCCGGTCAGCGAGGCATAGAAACCGTCTACACGTCGGACAATCAGGTCTTGGCCAAATTGACACTGCCCCACAGCGTCAGTTCCCAGAACGATTTTCTGCTGCATCCCAGCACGATGGATGCTGCCCTGCAAGCCGTGATCGCCATGAACATGGGCGCGACAGGAACGCATGCGAAACCCTCGCTCCCGTTCTCGCTGGACGAGTTTGCCGCGATCGGCGGCTGTACCCCCGCCATGTGGGCCTGGATCAGACATGCAAAGCCTTGTAAATGCAAGGAATGTACGCCCCAACGCGACGTTTCGCAAACGCGGCGGGGCGACGTCAAGTTGGACATCGACGTGTTCAACGACCAAGGCGAAGTCTGCGCCCGCTTCAAAGGCCTGTCGTCTCGGGTCCTGGAAGCGCGACGCGAAGCGCCTCCGACCGAGGGTTTGACGCTGCTCGAACCGGTGTGGTCGCCGATCTCGCTTCAAAGGGAACCGATCGTCGATCAACGGGTCCTCATCCTGGGTGGTACCCAAACCCAAATTGCGGCCGTGCGCAGCATGTACCCCGATGCCGGGCATTTCGCGCTAGGTACCGAGAACATCTCGGCGATCGCCGCCCGATTGAAGGGTCCCATCGATCACTTGGTTTGGATCGCGCCCGATCGCCAGGTGTCCACTGTCACCGAGGAATCGGTGGTCGAAGCACAAGAAATCGGTGTACTTCAGGTTTTTCGGATCATCAAAGCCCTGTTCACCCTGAATTACGGTGTCAAGGAATTGACCTGGACGTTGATCACCACCCAAAGCGTTGCCGTTGCAGATACCGACCACCTGAACCCGACCCATTCAGGCATTCATGGCCTGGCAGGCTCACTTGCCAAGGAATACCCACATTGGCGGATTCGTCTCCTGGACATGGAAGCAGACCGGGCCTGGCCCGTCGAAGCCATGTTCCGCGTATCCCCCAACGATCAGGGCGACGCCGTGGCCCGGCGCGGCGAACAATGGTACGCCCAGCAATTACTTCCCGTCGATGACAAGCCTGCAAGCCAATCGCCGTACCGCACCAGAGGGGTGTATGTGGTCATCGGCGGTGCCGGAGGCATCGGCGCCGTTTGGAGTCGCTCGGTCGTTGGATTGTACGACGCTCGAGTGATCTGGATCGGTCGCCGCGCCGAGAGCGACTTGGGACCAGCGCAGCGCGAGGCCTTATCCCACCCGAATCTGACCTACATTCGAGCCGACGCCACCGACAAAGCGTCCCTGCAACAGGCCCGCGATCAAATCAAAGCCAAACATGGCCGCATCCACGGCGTGATCCATTCCGCCCTGGTTTTGCAGGACCGCAGCCTGGCCAAGATGGAAGAGGGCCCTTTTCGCCGAAGTCTGGCGGCAAAGGTCGATATCAGCGTCAGGCTCGCCCAGGTCTTTTGTGCCGAACCTCTGGATTTCCTGGTGTTCTTCTCTTCCATGAACGCCTTCGCCAAAGCCGCGGGTCAAAGCAACTACGCCGCGGGCTGCACCTTCAAGGATGCCTTCGCCCATCGACTCGCCCGAGAATGTGCCACCACGGTCAAAATCATGAATTGGGGTTTTTGGGGCAGCGTAGGCGTTGCCGCCGATGCGGCCCACAACCAACGCATGGCCTCCGTCGGAGTTGGGTCGATCGAGCCTGACGAGGGCATGGCCACGCTTGAAAAACTGCTCCAATCGCCCTTGCCTCAAATGGCGGTGTTCAAAGCGGTCGCGCCTCGAGTCGAAGAGGCGCCCGAAGCGCCGCAGCACATCGAGTCGGGTCCTTCTCTGGTTGAAAAAAGTAGGGCCTACTTCAGATCGTTCATCGCCGAAGCTCTCAAGATCCCACCCAACCGGATCGATCCTTCGAAACCCCTGGAAAACTATGGCTTGGATTCCATCCTTGCCGTTCAACTAACCAATGGATTGAGCAAACACTTCGACAACCTCAGCAGTACCTTGTTTTTCGAGGTTCCGACCATCGACGCGCTGGTCGAAGAAATGATGAGAACCCAGAAAGAGGCATTGATCCGCCGAGTGGGTTTCGAAGCATCGACCCCGCAACCGGAGCAGGTCAAACAGAGCCCGCCTGCACCCAAAACGTTCAAGAGGCCCCAAAGGCGCGCCACAGCAACCCAGGCGCCGCGCACGACGTCGAAGGACGTGGCGATTATCGGCCTCACCGGCCGCTTCCCCCAAGCCGACGATCTCGAAACCTTTTGGGACAACCTGGTGCACGGGAAAGACTGTATCGAGGAAATTCCCAAAGACCGCTGGGACGCCGCCGCCTACAACCAAGACGAACAAGAGCCCGGCACGTCCTACAGCAAGTGGGGCGGGTTCCTCAGCGACGTGGACGGATTCGATCCGCTTTTCTTCAATATCTCCCCGAGGGAAGCCCAGGTCATGGATCCCAAGGAACGTCTGTTTCTGGAGACCGTTTGGAACCTGTTGGAAGGCCGAGGGTACACGCGACAGATCCTTGCCGACCGGTACGCCAAACGGGTCGGCGTGTACGTCGGCGCCATGTACCAGCAGTATCACGCGTTCGACGCCGATCTCGTCACCGAGTCGGTGGTGTCGCTCTCGTCCTATGGTTCGATCGCCAATCGGGTTTCCCATTTTTTCGATTTTCAGGGGCCCAGCATCGCGATCGACACCATGTGTTCCTCCTCGCTGACAGCCGTCAAGATGGCCTATGAAAGCCTGCTCAACGGGGAATGCAAACTGGCCATCGCCGGCGGCGTGAACCTCTCGATTCACCCTAAAAAGTACATTGGCCTCAGCGCCTCGGGCATGATCGGCAGCCATCCTCAAAGCAGGAGCTTTTCCGACGGCGACGGGTACCTGCCCGCCGAAGCGGTCGGTGCCGTGCTCTTGAAACCCCTTGCCCAAGCGGTGGAAGACGGCGATGCCATCTTGGCGGTCATCAAATCCGTCACCGCCAACCACGGCGGTGCCGGCACGGGCTACTCCATCCCCAACCCCCAGGCCCAGATCCAACTCATGCGGGACAATTTCGAAAAAGCCGGAATCGACCCGCGCACCATCAGCTACCTGGAATCGGCCGTCAACGGTTCTCCGTTGGGCGATCCCATCGAGATCAACGCCTTGAACCGGTTTTTTGGAGAAGCCACCTCGGATCGAGGCTTTTGCGCCATTGGTGCCGTCAAAGCCAACATCGGCCATGCCGAAGCCGCTTCGGGCATCTCTCAGCTCGCCAAGGTGGTGCTGCAACTGCAACACCGGCAATTCGCACCGTCCCTGGACGAAACGCCGCGCAACCCCAAGATCCGTTTGGACGACTCTCCGTTTTACCTCCCACCCCGAGAGGCCACGGCTTGGGAACAGCCGGTTTTGGAAATCGACGGGCAGATGCGGGCGATTCCCAGAAGAGTGGCGATCAGTTCCTTCGGGGCCGCGGGCGCCAACGCCCACTTGATCGTCGAGGAATACGCGCAACCCGTGCCCGAAAACGAACCGGGTGCACAAGGACAGGCCCATGTCATCCCGCTATCCGCAAACGCGGAAGACCGCCTGCCGGTCATGTGCGCGAACCTGTTGGATGCGATCCGTTCCGACCCCAAACCGATTGCCGACATTGCCTACACGCTTCAACTTCACCGTGAGGCCATGGCCTATCGCTTGGCCTTCGTGGTCGAAGACATGGAAGAGCTGGTGCTTGGCTTGGAGCAGGTCGTCGCCCAAGTCGATCACCAGGTCCCGATGTTTCGCGGCAATACGGAGGATTTTTCCAATAACTTGCTTTCAGGCGAGACCGGCAAGGCGGTGCTGCAATCGATTATGGCGGAGCCCAACCTCGCAAAAGCGGCCGACTTCTGGACCCATGGCGGCCACATCCCGTGGACGGCGTTTCATGAAGGAGAAAACCGGCGCCCCGTTGCACTACCAACTTATCCCTTTGCCAAGCGGCGCTACTGGATCCCGGCAGTGGGCGCCACTTCGGTCGACGAGCCGCAGCAGGGTCGGGCGACGAAAGACTGGAGCGATTGGCTTCGACGCACGGCGGGCGACCTTCTCCAAATCGACGACATGCCCACGCGCAAGAGCCTCGACACCCTGGGCTTCGGTTCGCTGGACGGCGTTCAGTTGAAATCGGCGTTTGAGCGCGAGTTCGGCGTCACCGCACCCATCGCACTGTTCCAAGGTGCTCAAACCATCGAACAAATCACCCTCGCGCTGGAAAAAGTCGCTCCGTTCGAGCAGACCTTCACACCGTCTGCCGTCGCCGATTCCGAGATCCTGCCCGTGATCGTTCCCAACCCTTCCGAACGCTATCAACCCTTCCCCTTGAGCGATATTCAGGAATCCTATTTGATCGGTCGCAAGCTCGGCGACAAAGAGGACGCCGTCGGCTGCCACATTTATCTGGAGCTGGAAGCAACGCAACCTTTGGATCTGTTCCGTTTGAACGCGGCCTGGAAGCGTCTCGTGCAGGATCACGACATGTTGCGCACGGTGATTCTGCCCGACGGCCGCCAACAGGTCCTGGAGGACACGCCGCCCTATGAGTTCAAGGTTCTGGATCTCAGAAGGAAAACCGCGGAGGAACGCTCGGCCTCGTTACAGAAGCTGAGAAACGATCTTTCCCACAAGGTTTATGAAACCGACCAATGGCCGCTGTTCGACATCCGAATCAGTATCTGCCCGCAAAGAAAAACCGTCGTTCATTTCAGTATCGATGAACTCCTGCTGGATTGGTCCGGCATCGACATGTTGTTCGCCCAGTGGCAGGCCTACTATCGGGAGCCCGCAACGCAACGGCGGCAACCGCAAGTCACTTTCCGCGACTACATGGTCGCCGTCAAAAAATTCGAGGCATCCCAGCGCTATCAGCAGGATCTGGAATACTGGTTGACCAAATTGGACGGCATGCCCGGTGCGCCACAGTTTCCCAGACAAGAACCTTCCGAATCCCGGAACCATCGCCGCGCCAAACTGGAAGCAAGCCTCGATCAAGCACAATGGCGCGCACTCAAGGAAAAGGCGCAGGCCCTGAAGGTCTCGCCGACGACGCTGCTGCTGTGCGTGTTCACCGAGGTCCTGCGTATCTGGAACGACGGCAACCCCTTCTCCCTGATCATGACCTATTTCAACCGCCTCGCCCTTCATCCCGACTTGAATCAGGTGCTCGGCCCATTCATTTCCACAAACCTCTTTCGGGTGGACGACCCTGGCGACCGCGACCTGGCGGACATCTTCCGAGACACCCAAACCAGTCTGTGGGAAGATTTGGACCACGGCAATGTCAGTGGCATTCGGGTGTTGCGGGAGCTGAAGAAGCGGAAAAAAATTCCGAACGACCTGTCCCTGCCGGTCGTCTTCACCTCCCTGTTGGGCCAGGAACGCGAACCCCAGAACGTTGGTTTTTTTGCGGACCTCGCCTATTCGGTCACCCAAACTCCGCAGGTCTACCTGGATCACCAGGTCCATGAACGCGATGGCGCGCTTCATTTCAATTGGGACGTCGTCAAAGGCACCTTCGCACCGGGCGTGATGGACGCGCTGTTTTCCGATTATTGTGCCGTACTTCAGCGGTTGGCTGCGCACCCCGAACAATGCCACGACGGTTCCTGGCGCTCCGCCGTCAAGCAAACGACCGCCAAGGTACCGATCCACCTGCTGAAAGCCCAACCGGATCGTGCATTCGAGCCCTTTCCCCAAACGGATCAGCAACAGGCCTACGCATACGGTCGCAGCAAATACGCCGGTAACATCAGCTCCCAGGTTTACATGGACTTCGAAGCGGAGGACCTGGATGTGGCACGCCTGGAAAACGCGTGGCGAAAGGTGATGGAAACCCACGACATGTTGCGCGTGGTCGTCCAGGCCGACGGCACCCAGCAGGTCTTGAAAGATCCACGCCCCTACGCGATTCGCGTCGAAGATTTTCGGGGCGAGAAGCCTGCCGAGGTGCTGCGCCAATGTGCAGCGGTGCGCCACGCCATGATGGCGAACATCACGCCGCTCGGCGCGTGGCCGTACTTCGACATCGCCGTATCGCGATTGGACGAATCGAAGTGCCGCGTTCACTTCAGCATCGATATGATCATCGCCGACGGGACCAGTATCAACATGCTGGCCGAAGCGTTGTTTCACCACTACGAACATCCCGACGCGCCTATCAAGAAGCCCTCGATTTCGTTTCGAGACTACGTAATGTACCTGCAACACTACCGAAACACCGAGGGCTTTCGAAAAAGTACACATTACTGGCGCGACAAATTCGCCGACATCCCGCCAGGACCGGATTTACCCGCCTTCGAGGGGGTCTCGATCAAGGGCACGGAGCGTTTCGAAGGCGTTCTGGAGGATTGGTTCAGCATCAAACGAAAGGCCGAGGGTTTGCAGGTTTCGCCCGGCATGGTGTTGCTGGCGGTTTACGCCGAAGTCCTCGCTGCCTGGTCGGACCGCAAACCGTTTTCGCTGGTGGTCCCCTGCTGGAAACGGCTCGCACTGCACCCCGAGTTGGACGAGGTCGTGGGCGATTTTACCGCCATGAGCTGGGTCACCGCCGACCTGGAGGCAAAACCCTTCGAAGAGAAAGTGCGCGGTTACCACGAGGCTTTGGAACGCGACCTTTCCCACCAGGCCGTCAGCGGATTGAGCGTGTTGCGAAGGGTTGCCATGAAGCATCGCAACAAATCGCTCGGCTTCCCGGTGGTGTTCACCAACCTGGCCAAGCCGACCCGGCTCCAACTCCCGCCCGGCTTGACGTTCGGTGAATTCTTAAGTCAAACCTCCCAGGTCCATATCGACTGCATCAGCTTGGAAGAAGGCGGTCAGCTCAACCTGCATTGGGACGTGGCCAAAGGGTTGTATCCGCCAGGCATGATCGCGGAGATGTTCCGGGGATATCAGCGCGTTTTGGATGCGTTGACGGATGCCGGGAATTGGCGCAAGACGAACTTTGATGCATTCATCGGCGCACGGCCAAGCGAGGTCGGGGTCGCGGTCGCCAATGCCATGGAGAAAGTCTTATGAACAAGAGCACCGACCATTCCCTCATCGAGAAGACCCAAGTCCTCACCACCCTGCACCACCTGGTCGAAGAGCGGGCTGCGCGCGCGCCGCAGGACGTCGCCCTCCGGTTTGAAGGTGAGTCGCTCACCTTTTTCGAACTCAACCGGCGCGCCAACCAGGTCGCCCATTTCCTGCGCGGCTTGGGCATGGGTCCCGACAAGATCATCGGCGTGGTCATGGAGCGTTCGTTCGAGCTGACCACGGCGTTGCTCGGGGTCTTGAAGTCCGGCGGCGCTTGGCTGCCCTTGGACCCGGACTACCCCGAACAGCGCATGAACTTCATCCTCGACGACGCCGGATCGACGGCCGTGCTGACGCAAGCCAAACACGAGGAGCTGCTGCGTTCCTTCGACGGTACGGTTTTGAGCCTTGATCGGGAGTGGCACTATGTGGCGGAAGAGTCCGACGCGAACCCGAGCCCGATGGCCATGCCTCACCATTTGGCCTATGTCATCTACACCTCGGGCTCTACGGGCCAACCCAAAGGGTGCATGATCCCCCACCAGGCGATTTGTAACCGGCTGATCTGGATGCGCGACGCCTACCAGATCACCGACCAAGACCGGATTTTACAGAAAACGCCCTACACCTTCGACGTCTCGGTCTGGGAACTGTTTTTGCCGTTGCTGGCAGGCGCCTGTCAGATCGTCGCCAAACCCGACGGTCACCGGGACGCGCATTATCTGGTGGACTTGATCAATGCCGAGCGCGCGACGGTGTGCCACTTCGTGCCTTCGATGCTGCGCTTCTTCCTGGGACAAGCCCAAGCGCACACCTGTCGCACCTTGCGCCATGTGTTCGCCAGCGGCGAAGCGCTGCCCTACGACCTGACGCGTCGCTGGATGGAAACGATGCCGGCGAAACTGCACAACCTCTACGGGCCCACGGAAGCCGCGGTCGACGTGAGCTTTTGGGAATGCGAGATGCGCACGGACCGGAAAATCCCCATCGGGCGCGCGATTCAAAATATCGAACTCTATATTCTGGACGACGATCTGAGACCGGTTCCGGACGGCGAAGCGGGTGAACTGCACATCGGCGGCATCGGCTTGGCGCGGGGCTATTTGAACCGGCCCGAGCTGACTCAAAAGACGTTCGTCGCCCACCCGTTTTCGAACGATCCCGAGGCGCGCCTGTACAAAACCGGCGATAAAGCGCGCTTTCTGGAAGACGGGAACATCGAGTATCTGGGCCGCTTCGACACGCAAATCAAGCTGCGCGGTTTTCGCATCGAGCTGGGCGAAATCGAGGCGGTTCTGCGAAGCCATCAAGCCGTGAAGGACGCCGCCGTCGCCGTCCAAAGTCAGGACGATCCCCGACTCGTCGCTTACCTGGACGCGGAAGACGTCACGGCCGGACAGATCAAACAGTTCGTCAAAGACCGACTGCCTGAATACATGGTTCCCAACCAAGTCGCGTTTCTGGACGAATTACCGGTTTCCCGCCACGGTAAGCTGGACCGCAAGGCCCTGCCGTGGCCGATTGCAAACGCCCAAAAGCAGCAACCGAACGAAACACCGGCCGCCAAACCCACCGCGACCTTCGAGAACGTGCTTGCCCATCTCCTGGGCGATTTCACGCGGCTGGTGATGGTGAACGACTTGAAGGGCGATGACGACTTGTTCGATGCCGGGGCCACGTCGTTGACCGTCGTGCTGATGGTCGAGCGGATCCAAACCCATTTCGGCGTCACCGTGCCGGTCGATGTGATCATGGATACGCCGACGGTCGCAGCCATGGCGCATTACGTGGCGGATAGGCTGGGAAGCGTACCCGAGGAAATCCCCCCACAGGAACGCCAGATAAGCGAGCCGCAATCCACCGAACTCGATTGGATTGATTTGGCGCCGGTTCACCTGCGGGATTCGGCCTTTAGGCGAGTCTCGATTCCTACCGGATTTTCCGCGCAATCCATCGACGCAGACCGGTTCGGCCGGTTTTTATCGCTCTTGAAACAGGGCCGTTTGGAAGCAAAACCCAAGTATATGTATGCCTCCGCCGGCGGCTTGAATCCCATCCAGACCTATCTGTTCGTCAAAGAAGACGGGGTAAAAGATCTGGATGCGGGCATTTATTATTACCACCCCATCAAGCACCGCCTGCATCTCATCCGATCGCAATCCGAATTCACGCCTTCGGCGTTTATGGCGTGTGATCGTGCGTCGTTCGCCCAGGCTGGGTTTGCGGTGTTCTTTATTGCCCAAATGGACGCCGTCAAGCCCGTCTATCAAGCGACGAGCCCGCTATTGGCGGTGCTCGAAGCCGGCTACATGGGCCAGTTGCTTGTCAGCCGCCAGGCCGATTTCGGGTTGGGTCTGCGCCCGGTGACCGGCGTTGCCTTCGATCGGATCGCGGCCCAGTTCGACCTGGAGTCGGGCCACCGCTTCATTCACTGTCTTCTGGCGGGAACGCCTGAGCAACGCCCATCAACCGAACCCATTTGGAACCTTGCAGATCACCTGCGTGCAAGCGGTAGCGCCTTTGAGGGCTCCTTTGCTTCGTTTTTGGACACGACCGAGGAGCCCCTCGCGTTCCTCACCACAGAGGATAAAGATCGACTGATTGCGGAACAACGGCATATCAGAACATCGTTCCCGCAAACGACGATCGTTCCTTTGGAGAGCGAGACCATCGACCCCAAACGCTATGCCGCGCGCTCCTGCAAACGGGTGTACCTGGATCAACCCGTTCCCGCGGCCCACGTCGGCAAGCTCCTCGCGCTTTTGGGAAGCAAGACCCTTGACGGTCAAGCGCGTCATCTCTATCCCTCGATCACCGGAACCCACGATCTCGAGATCTACATGTACATCAAAGCGGGCGGGGTTGAAGGACTCGACCCCGGACTGTATCGCTACGATCCCAGCCGGCACGCCCTGCACCGCATCACCAGGGAATTGTCGACCGCGATTAAGCTGTGCTACACCCCGTTTAATCGCCAACATGCCCAACAAGCCAAGTTCTATGTATTCTTGGTGGCGCCGTTGGCGCGGTGGCAGCCCGTCTTTGACCGGGAAAGTACTTATCTCGCCCTGTTGGAAGCGGGTTACATCGGGCAAATGCTGTTGGACAGGCAGGCAGAATTCAAGCTCGGCATCTGCCCGATCGGCGGCCTGATGTTCGACAAGATTCGTCTCGATTTCAAACTCGAAGCGGGCGATGAACTGATTCACAGCTTCGTCTGCGGCGGCTTCGAAGGCGAATTGCCCGATGATTGGAAACCGATCGAGATCCCCGCGGAACATTCGCAAAAGTCTGCCTCTCTCGAGGATCTGGCCATCGTGGGCCTCAGCGGCCGCTATCCCGGCGGCGAAGATTTGGACGACTTTCTCGGGCTTCTGGAAAGGGGGGAAACCGGCTTTTCCGAACGGGTCTTCGACGCCTCCTTCCGCCGCGACGCGGCTGCAGATACCCCGGAAACCACGCGTCACCACGGAGGATTTTTAGACCGAATCGATGGTTTCGACGCGCAGTTGTTCAAAATGACGCCCGTCGAGGCGCGCAGCATCGACCCCCAAGAACGCCTGTTGCTGGAGACGGTCTGGGCCTGTCTGGAAAACGCGGGGTACACCAGCGCGGAATTAAACCGCCTTGCCGGTCGGGTGGGCGTATTCACGGGTTCCATGTGGAGCGAATACCAACAACACGCCGCGAACCAAGGCCAAGCCGCCGTTTCCTTTCCCTCCTCCATGGCCAACCGCATCTCTCACTTTTTCGGGTTCAAGGGGCCCAGCATCGCGGTGAACACCTCCTGCTCTTCGGCCATGACCGCCCTGCACTACGCCTGCAGGAGCATCAAGGCCGGTGATTGCAAGGCAGCGATCATCGGCGGCGTCAACTTGATGAGCCATCCCTATCACCTCGGTCTCCTGCATGCCATGGACTTCCTCAGCGACCAAAAGGAACCCCGGCCCTTTGGGCTCCACGCCGACGGCTGGGTTCCCGGCGAAGGCGTCGGCGCGATCATCGTCAAGTCCGTGCGGGATGCGCAACGGGACGGCGACACCATTCACGGCGTCATCAAAGGGACCGCGCTGGGTTTCAGCGGTCAAGCGGGTCGTTACGGCGCACCTTCCGCGCAGATGCAAAAGGAATCCATGCTGGCCGCCATCGAGAACGCAGGTGTCTCCATCGATTCGATAAGCTACGTGGAAGCAGCGGTTTCCGGCGCAAGTGTGGCCGACGCCCTGGAAACGAACGCCATCAAGGAGATCTTTCAAAACTCCGCCAACGCGCCGACCCCGATCGGCAGCGTCAAAGCCAACATCGGCCATTTGGAATCGGCCTCGGCGATGTCGCAATTGACCAAAGTCCTGTTCCAACTGAAACGGGGACAGATATTCCCGACCCTCAATACCCAGCCCTTGAACCCCATGCTCCAGCCGGAGGACGGCGGCTTGCGGATCGTGGGCGAATTGACGACTTGGCCAAACTCGGACGGGCCTCGGCGCGCCTTGATCAACGCCTTCGGGGCGACGGGGTCGGCCGGGCACCTGGTGCTGGAGGAATACCCGGAACCGGAACCCACAGCGGTAGAAGGGGAAGCCCTGATCCCCCTTTCGGCGGCGACCCCTTCACAACTGCGCACGCTCGCCGCGCGCCTGCACGACGCGCTGAAGACGCCGCCGCCCCTGGCCGACATCGCCCATACGCTCCAGGTGGGTCGCGTCCACATGACGGAGCGGCTGGCGTTCGTCGCGGACTCGCCGCACGATTTGCGCGAAAAGTTGGCCTGCTATTTAAAGAGCGATGACCCGATTCGCGACTGTTTCCAAGGCTCGGTCGCCTCCGGCGAAGCACCTCAGGAAGCGGGTACCGAACAGGATTGGCGCACCATCGCTCAAAAGTGGGTGCGGGGTGCGCGGTATTCGTGGACGCGTTTCATCGACCAAACCCAACCGCGGCGGCGAACACCGCTGCCGACCTATCCCTTCGCCAGGGATGCTTTTTGGGTCGAAGCCCCCGATTCAAGGGCGACCGCCGTGCCGCAACCGACCCGCGAGCCGCGGCAGGAAGGTCTGGAAGACCAGGTGGAAACCTGGCTCGTTGAACGCTTTGCCAAAATAACCGAGCTTCCCGTTGCCAGCATCGACGCCCACGCCACCTTTGACGCGGTCGGCATCAACTCCTACATCATCCTTCAGCTCAACCGCGACCTGGAACAAGCGTTCGGCAAACTACCGAAAACCCTGCTTTTCGAATACCAAACCATTCACGACCTGGTCGATTTCTTCGTGACCCGCCATGGCGATCGACTCGAGGACTTGTTCGGCACAACTCCGGAGTGGCGCGACACGCGGGTAGCGACGGAAGGATCGCCCATCGAGGCGCCTGCGCGGCAAACCGAGATCGCCATTATCGGGATCAGCGGCAGGTATCCCAATTCGAACGACCTCGAGTCGCTTTGGCAAAACCTCGAAGGCGGCGTGGATTGTATCTCCGAGATTCCCGAAGATCGCTGGGACTACCGCGCTTATTACCATCCGGATCAACCCCGGCCGGGAAAAATGTACACCAAGTGGGGCGGGTTCATCGAGGGCGTCGATCAATTCGACCCGCTCTTTTTCAAAATGTCGCCGCTGGAAGCCGAAGCGCTGGACCCGCAGGAGCGGCTCTTTCTGGAAACGGTTTGGCATACCTTCGAAGACGCCAATTACAATCGCGCCGCCTTACAAGCGGCGTTCGCGGGCAGCGTCGGGGTTTTCGTCGGCGTGATGTCCAGCGACTATCAATTGTTCTCCGGCAAGCCACAAGAAGACGACGGTTTGATCATCGGGTCCTCCTTCGGCTCGATTGCCAACCGGATTTCCTATTTCTTCGACTTTCACGGGCCCAGCATGGCCGTGGACACCCTGTGCTCCTCATCGTTGACGGCGCTGCATTTGGCGGTAGAGAGCATCGTGCGTAACGAGTGTCGGGCTGCCGTCGTCGGCGGCGTCAACCTCTCCATCCACCCCAACAAATACATCATTCAATCCCAGTTGACGATGTCTTCCAGCGACGGCCGTTGCCGTAGTTTCGGCGAAGGCGGCGATGGATTCATACCCGGCGAAGGCGTCGGCGCCGTTTTGATCAAACCGCTGGATCGAGCCATCCAAGATCGCGATCACATTTACGGCGTCATCAAGGGCACGTCCATCAATCACGACGGCAAAACCCACGGCTATACCGTGCCGAACCCCAATGCCCAAGCCGACATGATCAAAGGCGCCATCGAAGCAGCAGGTGTGGATCCGGCCGATATCAGTTATATCGAGGCCCACGGCACCGGCACCTCGCTTGGCGACCCCGTGGAAATCGCCGGTCTGACCAAAGCCTTCGGTGCCGGTACCAACCAAAACCAATACTGCGCCCTCGGCTCGATCAAATCGAATATCGGGCACTTGGAAGCCGCCGCCGGAATGGCGGGTTTAACCAAAATCCTGCTGCAAATGAAACACGGGTTGTTGGCGCCCTCGCTCCATGCCGCAAACCTGAACAAAAATATCGATTTTGAACAAAGTCCGTTTTATGTACAGCAGGAATTACGCGAATGGAAGCGACCCGTCCGCGAAGGCGGCACGGCGCCGCGCATCGCCGGTCTGTCTTCGTTTGGCGCGGGCGGCGCAAACGCCCATGCCGTGATCGAGGAATACCGGCCGGACACGGCAGAGCCGGAGACCGTGCCGGACAAGGCACTCTATGCGATTCCGTTGTCGGCCAAGGACGAAGCACGGCTGCGGGAGATGGCGGACAACCTGCTCGCCTTCCTGAAGAAACCCCATATTGGCTTGCGAAATCTGGCCTACACCCTCCAAGTGGGACGCGAACCCATGGAAGAACGCCTGGGCTTTGCGGCTACGTCGATCGAGGAAGTCAGGACGAAACTCAGCGCGTTTCTTACGGCCGAAAGCGATGGGACCGGCCTTTACCGAAATCGCGTGAAGCGATCCCGCGAAGCCGTCCGGCCGGATGATCAGGCCCAGGCGATTCAATCATGGGTCGAGGGCGCCGTGATCGATTGGGCTGGGTTATACGAACACGACGAACCGCGCCGGATCGCGCTTCCGGTATATCCCTTCGCGCGCGAACGGTACTGGCTCCCTCAAGCCAAGCCAAAGCGCCCTGCGCCGCAGGTGGAAGAAGAATCCTTCGAGCTGATGCACTTCGAAGAAACCTGGCGAGAACAGCCGCTGCCCAAGGGCGCGGCACCCGACATCGGAACCTTGGTGTGCTTCCTGTCCGATCGGGAAAACCAACGTACACTGCTAGACGGGCTCGAGAAACGCAACCCGTCCATCCAAGTGGCTTTTGTGGGAACAGATGCGGTTTCCCCCGATGCGCCCGAAACCTATCAACGCGCCTTGGAGAGCGCTTGCGAGGAATTCGGCGCCATTGACGGAATTCTTTATCTGTGGGCGCTTGAAGATGGCCTGTGGGTTCGGGACACCGCTCCGATCGTCAGCCTCATTCAAGCGATCGAGGCCACCAAGATAAAACCCAAACACCTGGTGCTGGCGGGCGGATTCAGGGACGGACTCGAGCGTTGTTACGCGGAATCCTGGATCGGCTTTACCCGTTCCCTGAGAGCAGCTCTGCCCGAAACGCGGGCTCGCGTGATCCTTCAGCCCATCGGGCCTGACCTGAACGACTGGACCGAAAAGCTGACGGACGAAATCGGCACGAATCGCGCCGAAAGCGTTCTGTACCAAGCGGGCAAACGCCACTGCCTGAAGGTGCAACCAACCCCGCCGCTGCCCACCGGCGATCCGGCGCCGATCGACGGAACGGTTCTCATCACCGGCGGTGCCGGTGGCCTGGGACTTCTGTTTGCGGAACATCTGTTCAAAACCAGGTCCGTCGATCTGATCCTCACCGGTCGTTCTCCGCTCAGCCAGGAAAAACGAGCCCGGCTTCAGGCCATGCAGACTGGCGAATGCCGGGTGGTTTACCTGCAGGCTGACGTGTGTGACGCAGCGGGCATGAAAGACGGGGTGGCCCGTTTAGACCTGGGTCCCATCACGGGTGTGATCCATGCGGCGGGCCTGGAGCCGTCGGGCCACATTTTCGACAAAACCCACGAGCACTTCCAGGCCGGGTTGGCAGCCAAGATCGACGGCACTCAAATCCTGGACGAAGTGCTGGCCCGCGAACCGCTGGAATTCGTCTGCTATTTTTCGTCCACCGCCGCCGTGCTGGGCGACTGGGGCGCCTGCGATTACGCCATGGCGAACCGCTTCCAAACCGCCTACGCCGATTACCGCAACGGCTTGCGAACCAAGTGCGAGCGCCAAGGTCGAACCTTGGTCCTCAACTGGCCGCTGTGGCAAAGCGGCGGCATGGGTCAGGACCGGGAGCAAGCCCGCGCCTACCTCCAATCCAGCGGCCAGCGGTTCTTGGAAACCCGAGAAGGTCTCGACTCGTTCGACCGATTCCTGCAAGCCGAGCAGACCCAACTGCTGGTCTTTGCCGCGCGCAAAGATCGGATCGATCGGCTGTTGGCCATCACCGAAGTGTCCGCGCCCAAACCCAGGGCAAGTCGTCCCGAGATGCGCGGTTTGACTGTCGCCCAATCGATCCGCTGGGACCTGGTGGACCTCGTCTCGGGCCTAATGAAAATCGACAAGGCCAAGATCGATGTGGAAAGCGATTTAACCAATTACGGCTTCGACTCGATCAGCCTCGCCAATTTTGCGCAATGTCTCACAAATCACTATGGCTTCGAGGTCACGCCCGCCGTATTTTTCGGGCGTTCCACCCTGGCCGAGCTGACCCGCTACTTTCTGGACGAGCACGGCGACGCCGTCCGACGCTTCTACCGCCAGGATCCCGTTGGTGCCCAAACCGCGCCGCAACCCAGGGAAAAAGTTGCGCCGCAACCCGAGGCAGTGGTTCAGCCCATACGATCGACGACCCGGGAACAGGGCGAGCCGATTGCGATCATCGGCATGAGCGGACGCTTCCCCCAAGCCCGTTCGGTGGAGGACATGTGGCGCATCCTGGAGAACGGAGAAAACGCGGTCCAGGAAATCCCTGCGGAGCGGTTCGACTGGCGAGCCTACTTCGGCGACCCCACCACGGATGCGAGCAAAACCAATTGCAAGTGGACCGGGAACATTCCGGGGGTGGCGGAATTCGACCCGTCGTTCTTCGAGATCTCTCCCCGCGAAGCCGAACGCATGGACCCCAGGCAACGGCTGCTGCTCCAGGAATCTTGGAACGCCCTGGAGGATGCCGGATACGGCGCAAGGCACATCGCCGAATGCAAAACCGGCATGTTCGTCGGCGTGGAGGAGGGCGAGTACCAGCGCATGGCTGCGCAAGGTGATCTGACCTCCTTTCACACCGGCATTTTGGCCGCGCGTTTAGCCTACTTCCTCAACCTCAAGGGACCGACCATGGCGATCAATACCGCCTGTTCGTCCTCTCTGGTCGCGGCCCACCAGGCGTGTCAGAGCCTGCGCAATGGCGAATGCGACACCGCCCTCGCCGCCGGCGTCAATCTCATGCTGACCCCCGAGGTCTACATCGGCATGGCCCAGGCCGGCATGTTGTCCGATCAGGGAACCTGCTTCGCGTTCGACCAACGCGCCGACGGGATGGTGCCGGGCGAGGCCGTGGCCGTGGTGGTCCTGAAACGTCTGTCCCAGGCGCTTCGCGACGGCGACCCGATTCATGCCGTCATCCCCGCGAGCGGTGTCAATTACGACGGCAAGACCAGCGGGATCACCGCACCCAGCGGCGTATCCCAAACCGAGCTGATCCAAAGCGTTTACACGCGTTATCACATCGAGCCCGAATCCATCGACTACATCGTCGCCCACGGCACGGGAACGCCCCTGGGCGACCCCGTGGAGATCAACGCGCTGGAAAAGGCCTTCGAGGGCGTCGGCCAACACGCGAACTGCGCCTTGACCTCCACCAAGACCAATTTCGGCCATACCTTCGCGGCCTCGGGTCTGGTCAGCCTCATCGGTATGGTCCAAGCCCTGCGTCACGAAACCATTCCCGCCAGTCTGCACTGCGATCGGGAAAGCGATTACATCGACTGGAAAACCAGCCCGTTTTACGTCAACAAGAGCAAGCGATCCTGGCCAAAGCAAGCAAACGCGGCGCGAACCGGCGCCGTCAGTTCCTTCGGCATGAGCGGTACCAACGCCCACATGGTGGTACGGGACATCCGGCTCGAGCCGTCGCACACCGACGCGCAACCCTGTTACCTGCTCGCTTTTTCCGCCAAGACCGAATCGGCGTTGCTCGAGAGAGTCAAACGGTTCTCGGAGCTTTTGGAACGGGACCCGCAACTGGACCTGGCAGGTGCCGGCTACACCTTGCTGGAAGGACGTCACCATTTCAGATATCGCCTCGCGATGGTTGTGCTCGACGCCGAAGACGCCCGTTACCTGTTGCAGCAGCTCGACAACAAATCGCCGCACCTGTTCCGCGGTGTCGTCTCACGCGGCTTCGACCCGCAACCCGCGTTACGCGATTACGGCCAACGGCTGATCGAAGACGGTCCCGTTTTGCAGGCCGATCCGCGCAAGTACGGCGAATCCCTGCGCGCCCTGTCCGAGCTGTTTTGTCAGGGCTACGACTTCTCCTGGTCGCATTTTTTGGGAGACAAACCGCCGCGCCGCATCCATCTCCCGACCTACCCTTTTTCGCGCGAACGCTATTGGATCGACCGCGAAGAACCCGAGGTGGAATGGCTCGAAGAACCCGCCGAACCGGTCGTCGCACCCTCGGTTTCGGGGAACGGCAGGCGCCTGGAATTAACCGGCCTGAGCACGGCGGCATGCCTGGAATGGGAATTAAAGGAGCACATGAGCGGCATCCTGAAAACCCAACGCGAGATGCTGGAATCGGACATGGAGTTTACCGAGTTCGGTTTCGACTCCATCCGGCTGTCAGAACTGGGCCTCGCGCTGACGAACCATTTCCAGGTGGAAATCAACCCTTCCATATTTTTCGGGTACCCCACGTTGGAAAAACTGGTTCCCCACCTGCTGGATGTGCACGGCGACGCGCTGCGGGCTTTTTTTAGAGAGAACCCAAGCAACCGCCCCGCGAACCCCAATCCCAAAAGCATCGCCGTTCGCAAACCCAACAGGAGACGCGTGGTTCCGGCCGGCGCACCGGCCCAAGCAGAACCCATCGCCGTGATCGGCATGAGCGGCCGTTTTCCCCAATCCCGAAACGTGGACGACATGTGGCACATCTTGGCCTCGGGCCACAACGCGGTCACGGAAATCCCCTCGGAACGATTTGATTGGCGCCGCTATTTCGATCCGGCGGGCTCCCCGGGAAAAACCAACTGCAAGTGGATGGGCAGTCTGCCGGACGTGAAGGCATTCGATTCCCTGTTTTTTGAAATATCCCCCAAGGAAGCCGAAACCATGGACCCCAGACAGCGATTGTTGCTGCAGGAGGCCTGGAACGCGTTGGAAGATGCCGGTTACGGCCAAGACCGATTGAACACCGATCAGGTCGGCATGTTCGTCGGAGTGGAACAGGACGATTACCAAGCCTTGAGAGGCGCGCAGGGCGGGGTGACATCCAGTCACAACGGGGTGTTGGCGGCGCGTCTGGCGTATTTCATGAACCTGACGGGCCCCAACATGGCCATCAACACGGCTTGCTCCTCCGGCTTGGTCGCCGCCCATCAAGCTTGGCTCAGTCTGCGCAATCACGAATGCGACCTGGCTTTGGCCGCGGGGGTCAATCTAGTGCTCACGCCAGGCATGTTCGTGGCCATGAGCCAATCCGGGATGCTGTCACCGGATGGCAAGTGCTTCGCCTTCGACCAACGCGCCAACGGCATGGTTCCCGGTGAAGCCGTGGCGGTGCTGGTCTTCAAACGCCTCTCCCAAGCCGAGCGCGACGGCGATCCGATCTATGCGGTCATCGAGGGCAGCGGCGTCAATTACGACGGCAAGACCAACGGCATCACCGCGCCCAGCGGCGTGTCCCAGGTGCGGCTCCTGAAGGAAGTTTACGCGCGCCATAAAATCGATCCCGGTGCGATCGACTACATCGTCACCCACGGTACCGGCACTAAATTGGGCGATCCCATTGAAATCAACGCATTGGCCGAGGTCTTTAAAGACTGCCGAAAACAATCGTGCGCCCTGACCTCCACCAAAACCAATTTCGGTCACACCTTCGCCGCCTCGGGTCTGGTGAGTTTGATCGGTTTGGTTCAGGCCCTGCGGCACGAAACCATTCCCGCCAGTCTGCACTGCGAACGGGAAAACGATTACATCCCGTGGCAGGACAGCCCCTTTTACGTCAACAAAACCAACCAACCCTGGTTGGCGCAGGAGGAACGATTCAGACGGGGCGCCGTCAGCGCCTTCGGCATCAGCGGCACCAACGCGCACATGGTCGTCCGCGAATACAAAGACGATCGCCACACCGCTGGCCACCAGGCACCGTTCTATTTGCTCGCACTGTCCGCACAAAGCGAACAGTCGCTGCAAGGCAAGACCAAAGACATGATCGCCCTGTTGCAAACCTCGCCGCCCGACCTGGCAGAGATCAGCCACACGCTGCTGACGGGCCGCCACCACTTCCTGCACCGCTGCGCCGTCGTCGCCCGCGACGCCGCATCCGCGTGTTACCTCTTGCAACGCATCGGCAGCGGGGAAAAACGGTCCGATCTGTTTCATGGCAAGGTCCCGCGTGGATTTGCGGGTCAAAAGGTGCTGAGCCTGTTTGGTCGGGAACTGCTGGAACGCAGCCGGTCCCAGCTCGCCGAACCCGATCGTTACCAGGAATCTCTATTTGCCCTTGCGGACCTTTATTGTCAGGGCTACGACCTTTCCTGGTCGCTGCTTTTCGGCGAGGATCCGCCGCGTCGGGTTCGATTACCGGGTTATCCCTTCGTGCGGGAACAGCATTGGGTTTCCGCAAAGCAACCCGCGATGTCCCCTTCACAACCCTGGCTTCATCCACTGTTACATCGCAATACTTCCGATTTCTCGAAACAGCGTTTCTGCACGACGCTCACGGGCCGTGAATCGTTCCTGACCGACCACGTGGTTCAGGGTCGAAAGGTCCTGCCCGGCGTCATTTCTCTGGAAATGGCGCGCGCCGCCTTGGCCTGCTCCTATGGCGTTCCGCTGGAACAAACCGAGATCCAGTTGAAGAACGTGGTGTGGCGGGAACCGCTGGAAGTAGACGAACCGCGCGATGTGCATATCGCACTGACCCTGGAAGCCGACCCTTGGGTTCGCTTCGAGATCTACACCTCGACAGCCGAACAGCCCATCGTACACGCCCAAGGTTTGGCCAGAATGGGTGGCGGCCAAGCGATTCCCCGCTTGGACCTGACTGTCCTCAAGCAGGAGACGAGCCGCAACCCCTTGGATCGCGACACGTTCTACCAGACCTACCGAGCCATGGGCATCGACTACGGCGCCGCCCATCAAGGCGTTGAAACCCTCTACCGGGGAACCGGCCAAGTGCTTGCCAGACTCGTGCTGCCGTCCACGGTCGCTCAAGATGCGTACGTGCTTCATCCCAGCATCATGGACGCCGCCTTTCAGACACCGATCGGTTTGTTTGCGAACGACGACACTCAGGCAGCGGCCTGGCTTCCCTTCGCCCTGGAACAGCTCGACATTCGGGGTCCGGTTTCTCGCGACGTTTGGGCCCTGGTGCGCGAGGACACGGCAGCGTCTGGCGAGGGAATGAAAAAACTCCATATCGACCTTTGCGACGACGACGGCGCGGTCCTGGTCCGAATGGAAGGATTTAGTTCCCGAATCGTGCGGCCGGCCTTCAAAGAGACCAGAACCACCTTCACGGGGCGTGAATATTTCTTGAGAGATCATCACGGGATTTTGCCAGGTGTGGTCTACCTGGAGATGGCGCGCGCGGCAGCGTCCGCCTCCGGTCAGGCGAACGTCGGTCTGCGAAACGTGGTTTGGCGCGAGCCGATCAGGGTGACCGACCAACCCCGAGAGGCTGTCGTTCGCGTATCCACCGAAGAATCGAGCTGCACCGTCACGACCGGTGCCACCGTGCATTTTCAAGCCAAGCTCGACCTGGATCCCGAGAAGGACACGCCGGGTTGTATGGCCATTCGAGATATCCAAGAGCGGTGCGCCTCCGTCAAAACCAAAAACGAAATCGAGCAACTGCTCAAAGGCACCCATGGTCCCGCTATTCAATGCATCGAAACCCTGTATCACCATGGAAACGAGGCCTTGGCGCGCCTCGAACAACCCGACGATTTGGATGCTGGCCCCTACGAACTGAACCCCTGTTTGATGAACGGGGCCGTGCTCGCAAGTGTCGTCCTGGCTTTGATTCAAGAACCGGACGCGGGCCTGCCTATGCCCTTCGGGCTGGACGAACTGCGCATTCACGGAACCTGTCCCCAACAGGGTTACGCGTTCGTGCAGACCAGGCCGTCGACCGGAGAGATCAAAAAATTCGATATCGACCTGACCGATCTGGAAGGAAATCCGGTCGTTTCCCTGATCGGTTTCGCACTGAAAGTGGCCAAACCGGCCGCGAACAAGCTCTTCGCCACCCAGGTCTGGCAAGCCGAGACCTTACCTGAAATCATCAGGCCCGCCAAAACGATCGAACCCATCTTCGTGTTGGTCGAGCCAGCGACCTGGCTGGAGCGAGCTTTGCGGGATGAATGGCCTTCTGCCAGGATCGAGACACTCGAGGCTACGGGCGAAAACCGGGCACAAACCATTCAAACCCAGTTCATTCAAGTTTTCCAACTGCTCCAGTCCTGTGCCGCGTCATCCGAGGCGACCGGCCCCCTGTGTATTCTGGCTCCCGATGAGAATCCGGCCCACGCCGTCTTTTCAGGTTTATTGAAAACGGCACGTTCCGAACAACTCAAGACGACCTGCAAAATGATCGTCCACCCTTGGGAAAGCGGAGCGGCGCGAACCCTACTCGATCGGCTGAAGGCTGACATGGCGAGCGAAGATCTGGAAATCCGCTATACCGAGGCCGCGGTCCGCGAGGTCAAGCGCGTGCAGGAAATCGACCTACCTATCCAGGGTGCTCCCCAGTTCAAGCAAGGCGGGGTGATTTGGATCACGGGCGGTTTGGGCGGCCTGGGGAAGATCTTCTCCCGGCATTACGGTACCCACTGCAAGGTGGTGGTCAGCGGTCGTTCCGCCTTGACCGGCCCCGTGCGCGAAGCCTTCGACGACCTCCGCGACGAGGGCGTCGATTTGGTTTATGTGCAAGGCGATGTCGGCGATCCAAGCCAGGTTGCTGCCATGGTCGACACCATTCGAAAGGAGCACGGTCCCTTGAGCGGCATCATCCACGCCGCGGGTGTGCTCCGCGACGGCTACATCTCCAAAACAACGTCCGAGGACATCATCACCGTGTTGCGGCCCAAGATCGCGGGCGTGCTGGCGCTCGACGAAGCCACCCGTGATCTGGACCTCGACTTTTTGATATGGTGCTCTTCGCTATCCGGCGTGATCGGTAACCCAGGCCAGGCGGCTTACGCCGGGGCCAACGCCTTCCTCGACGCCTTCGCCCATCAACGCAATCAATGGGTGAGCCAGGGATTGCGGCGCGGCAAAACGCTTTCGATCGGCTGGCCGCTCTGGAAAGACGGCGGTATGCGCATGGACCAGGCCGCCGAGCACATGATGGAACGGGCCACCGGCATGACCGCGATGGATACCGCCAACGGCCTCGAAACCCTGAACCGCGCACTCCAAGGTGCCTACGCGCATGTTTTGGTCGCCCAAGGATCTCTGGCAAACATTCGATCCTGGTTTCAACCCCGACAACACCCGGACCCGCAACCCGAAACGTCGGCGCCAAAGGCCTCGAACCAGACGGAGCCCCTCCTTCGCGAGCTGATCGACCAAGTGGCCGAACTCCAAAGAATCAGCCCGAAGAAGATCGAACCGGATGCGGAATGGTCGGTGTACGGGTTCGACTCCATCGGTTTGACGGAACTCGCCAACAGTTTGAACCAGACCTACGGGCTGGACCTGATGCCGACGGTGTTTTACGAGTACGCCACCATATCGGCCTTGGCACAATATTTAGTGAACACCTGGCCCGACGCGGTCCTGAAACGGCGGGAAACACCTGCAAACCAAGCACCTATACCCAGTCAACCCATGGACCTATCGGCACCGCTCGGGCGCTTCACCCGCAAGGAACCCCGCCGCAACGACAGCGAACCGATCGCCATCATCGGGCTACACGGTCGGTTTCCCGGCGCTTCCGACCTAGAGGCGTTTTGGGAACATTTGGCGTCCTGCGACGACCTCATCACCACGATCCCGTCCGATCGCTGGGACTGGCGCGCCTATTACGGCGATCCGCTCGAGGAACCCGGCAAGACCAAGGTGAATTCCGGCGGGTTCATCGCGGACGTGGCCTGCTTCGATCCCTTGTTCTTCGGCATCTCGCCCAGGGAAGCGGAAACCATGGACCCGCAGTTCCGCCTGTTCCTGGAGACCGTCTGGGCCACCATCGAGGATGCGGGTTATCCCGCCGCCGATCTGGCCGGCAGCAAAACCGGCGTATTCGTGGGCGCATCCTCCACCGATTACAAGGAGCTGTGGCAAGAGGCCACGGGCGGTGCCGAGGGAAGCACGCCAGCGATCTATCACTTCATCATCGCCAACCGCATCTCCTACCTATTGGATCTTCGCGGCCCTAGCGAAGCCATCGACACCGCCTGTTCCAGCTCCTTGATCGCCATTCACCGAGCCGTGGAAAGCATCCGTCAGGGCAATTGCGACATGGCGCTGGCGGGCGGCGTCAACGTGATCATCAGCCCCAACCTGACGCTGGTCTCCAGCATGTCCGGCATGTTGAGCGAAGACGGTCGGTGCCGAACCTTCGACAAGCGCGCCAACGGCTACGGCCGAGGCGAGGGTGTCGGGGCCATTCTTCTGAAACCCCTGGACAAAGCGGTTGCCGACGGTGATCGGATCTATGGCCTCATCCGGGGGTCGGCGGAAAACCACGGCGGCCGCGCAACCTCGCCCACCGCGCCCAATCCCGCCTCACAGCAGGATTTACTGGTCTCTGCCTACAGCGGTTCGGGCATCGATCCGCGTACCGTGGGTTACATCGAAGCCCACGGTACCGGCACCAAATTGGGCGATCCCATCGAGATCAACGGTCTCAAGGGCGCCTTCCAACAACTTTATGAGAAACACGGATACCCGGCCCCCGAAGCGCCGCATTGTGCCGTGGGCAGCCTGAAAAGCAATATCGGCCACCTCGAAGCCGCCGCCGGCATCGCAGGTGTGATCAAGGTTCTCATGATGCTCAAGCATCGGAAGATTCCGGGCAACGTGCATCTCAAAGACCAAAACCCCTATCTGAATCTGGAGGCAAGTCCCTTTTATCTTTCGCGGGAAACCCACGACTGGCCAACCCTTTCAGACGCCCGGCAAAACCCGGCTCCCAGGAGGGCCGGTGTCAGCAGCTTCGGGATCGGCGGCTCCAACGCCCATTTGGTACTCGAAGAATTCGACGCGCCGAGCGAATCCCTGCCGCAGGATACAGAAGGTCCGGTCGCCATCCTTTTTTCCGCCAAAAACGAGGACCGGCTCAAAGCGATGGCCGCAAACCTGTTGACGCACCTGGCGGCCCACGAGCCAGCGCTGCACGACGTGGCCTACACCCTCCAAGTCGGCCGCGAGGCGATGAAAACGCGCCTGGCATTCACCGCCGCTTCGCTCGCGGAAGGGGTGGAAAAGCTTGGCCGTTTCCTCGAAGGCGGACCCGCCTCGGATCTGTTCTACGGGCAATTGGAACGGGATCCCGCGACGCAAATCGACGAGGCTGCTTTGATTGCCAACCAAGATCTCACCAGGCTCTTGGAACATTGGGTCAAGGGTGCCCGAATCGATTGGCACCAACTCTACGGGGAACGGAAACCGCGCCGAATCGAGCTTCCCACCTACCCCTTCGCCAAGCAACGCTACTGGGCACCGGAACCCGAAACCAAACCGAAGGCGGCCGAACCGAAGGCGGCCGAACCGCAAGCGCCAAAACCGAAAGTGCCCGAACCACAAGCGCCACCCGCACAGTGGCTGTTCATGAAGGAGGATTGGCGTTCGCAACCGATTCCCGACGATCTGGACTGGGTCGATCGCCTGACCCGCTACGAAGACAAATCGATTCTGGTGGTGTACACCGATCCGCAGGACCAAGCCGCGCTATGCGCTCTGCTGGAACGTCTGACGGAAGTGGCCAATCTGACTAAACCCCTGCGAATTCAAAGCTTGTCGACAGACGACTTAGATCCCGAGAATCTGAAACAGGCCCCGGATGTCGTCTTGTTTTTAGGGCCGAACCTCAAAACACCCAACGCCGAACGCGACGATATCTCCGCGGTGTTCCACCTGAGCCAACTCCTCATGAAACAGGTTTGGGGTGAATCCATCCGGATTTTCTATCTCTACCAAACCAGCCCCGAAGAACCCCGTCTGGACTGCCAAGCCCTTTCCGGATTTGTGAAATCGGCCATGATGGAAAACGAGCTGCACACCTGGAAACTGATCGAACATCGCGTCGAAGACACGGCGACCAGTCACCAACTGCTTTTAAAAGAATGGCTTTACGACGAGCCCACGCCCATGGTGCCGCAGATCGACATGGAAATCCGCCACTGCGGATCGCGCCGCTTGGTCAAAGGCCTGACGGAAACGGCCCTGGCGGAAGCAGGCCAACCCGTGTTCCGGACGCGAGGCACTTACCTGCTGGCCGGCGGCATGGGCTACATCGGCGAACTCTTGACGCGCAAACTGGCGCAACGCTACCAGGCTACGCTCGTGATTCTCTCCCGCCGACCCCCGAACGAGGCCACAAGGGCCAAGTGCCGCGACTTGGAGGCCTTGGGCGCCAGGGTCTATTACCATGCGGTCGATATCGCGGATCGGGCAGCGCTGGCCGAGACCTACGCGGACATCAGCCAAGCGGTCGGCGCAATTCACGGCGTCGTCAACCTCACCCGCGCCCACGAAGACTGTATGATCGCCACCAAACCATGGGCCTCCTTTCAGCGCGTGATCCGCTCCAAGGTGCAGGGTTCGCAAAACCTGGATGAGCTGACCCGCACGGAGCCCCTGGATTTCTTCATCATGTTTTCCTCGCTGGGGGCCTACGGCGTGCGCGGCTCCTCGGACTACGCCTATGCGACGGCCTTTCAAAACGCCTTTGCCCATCACCGCGATCAATGGCGCCGACGAGGCCGACGCTCCGGCGTCACGGTCGCCCAATCCTGGGGCGCCTGGGTGGAAGATCGACTGTTCCCCGAAACGCGCAAAAAGATCCAATCCCAAGGCTTTCGGCTGATCGACATGGACATCGGCTTTCCCGTGATCGAATCGAGCCTCGCCGACCCGCACGCCGTGATCGCCCTCATGGCCGTCGACGATTTCGAGAAGGTAAGCCGGTTCATGGGGCTCGACACCCAACCCACCGATTCCCTGGAAACCCGAATTACCGCGTGGGAACGGCGCGGCGAACCGCTGTCTTTCGAGGAACTCACTCAGTTCCTGGATGTGGATGAGATCGACGGGCTGGATCCCTCGTTGGTCCACCGAATCTACACCCTGTTAAACGGTCCCGAAATCGCCAAGCCGGCCCCACCACCCGAGCCGAAACCCGTCGCACCGACCGACGATCTCGCGGACATCATTCTCAACACACTTTGCGATGTCCTCAAACTGGAAGAAGCCGACGAACACGAGTCCTTTCAGAACTACGGGCTGGATTCCATCTCGGCCACGGTCATGGCCACGCGCTTAGAGAAGCGACTGAATCGAGAGATCTCCTCGCAATGGTTGCTCGATTATCCGACTGTCCGCGAACTCTCTGCCTATCTATTGAATGATGAAGAGGATTAAGGATCGCCGATGAGAAACACCGAAGCAGAAATTCGCTGGATTAAAGCAGGCATTCGCAAGGCATGCCGGCCGACGGAACCGGAAACGCCCCGTCGCTCGGAACCGATCGCCATTATCGGATTGTCGGGTTACTTTCCGCAAGCCGGCTCGGTGGAGGCGTTTTGGCAGGCCTTGGAGCGCGACACGTCGTTGATCGAAGAAATCCCCAAGAGTCGCTTTGATTGGGAACGAATCTACGACCCGCATCGCCAGGACCCAGCCAAGCTTCACACCAAGTGGGGCGGGTTCATCCCCGATATCCGGGGCTTCGATCCACATTTCTTCCATATCCTGCCATCGGAAGCCAAGCTCATGGATCCCAGACAGCGGTTATTGCTGATGGCCGTCTACCATTGTTTGGAAGACGCGGGTTACGCGCCCGGCTCCCTGAAGAAAAGTGCCACCGGCGTCTTTGTGGGATCGGAAGACAACGAATACATCCAAATCCTGGCGGCGCTGGGCAAGGAACTCGGCGAGCCCATGGGCCACGCGCCCAGCATGATCGCCAATCGGATCTCCTACGCCTTCGATTTCCGGGGACCCAGCGAATTTGTGAACACCATGTGTTCCGGCGCGGCCGTGGCCCTGCATCGGGCGATCGCGGCACTGCGCTCGGGTGAAATCGATTGTGCCGTGGTGGCCGCCGCCAATCTTTTGCTGCGACCCGAACCGTTCATGGGGTTGTCCGCCATCGGCCAACTGAGTCCCGACGCGACCGTGCACTCCTTCGGCAAAAACGCACAGGGGTTCGTCCGCGCCGAGGGCGTCGCCAGCGTGCTGTTGAAACCCCTGGCGCGTGCCGAGGCCGACGGCGACCCGATTTACGCGCTCATCAAACACAGCGCCGTCAATTACAACGGTCAAGGCGGCACCTCGATCGCCGCACCGAACACCGCGGCCCATGTCGACGTGATCAAGCGCTGCTACCGCGAGGCGAACGTCGACCCGCGCGATATCGGCTACATCGAAGCCCAAGGCATGGGCAACCCCGTGGCCGATATCGCCGAGTGGCACGCCTTGAACCGCGCCCTGTCATCGCTTGCCACGGAGCAGAACATGGTGCTGCCCTCGGGAAGCTGTGCGGTGAGCACGCTCAAACCCCTGACAGGCCATATGCATGCAGCCTCCGCTCTGGGCGCTTTGTTTAAGATCGTGAGAAGTCTACAGACAGATCGGATCTACAAGATCCTCAATTTCCGGGACATCAATCCCGAATTGGACACCGTCGGCCAACCCTGTCGGCTTTTGTCGGAAACGCAAAGCTGGCCCAAAAGCGACCGGCCCCGCCTCGCGGGCCTGCATTCCTACGGGTCGGGCGGCAACAATGCCCATGTGTTGATCGAGGAATATCGACACCAAAGCCCAGTCGAAACCCCAATGACGCAGCCCGTCCTGATTCCCGTTTCTGCCCAGAGTTCGGCGCAATGCCGTCACATCGTGCAACAGCTCGTGGATCTGGTAACCCGAGACCCGGACGCGTCGCTGGCCCGGATCGCCCACACCCTGCAGGTCGGTCGGGACGCCATGGCACACCGGGTGGCCTTCATCGCCGAGGATCGGCGCACCTGGCAGGCGCAAGCCCGACGCTTTCTGCAAGGCGAACACGGGAACGGGATTTTTGTCGGCGAAGCCACCGGCGACAAACGGCGCAAACGGGTTCACACCCATCTCGAGGATCTGGCCGAGGATTGGGTACGCGGTGCCGACTTAGAACGACCCCCGAGAGGGGTTCAGGTCCTGCACCTACCCACCTATCCCTTTGCAATCAAAGACTACTGGTTTGATCCTGAACGCCTGCCCCAAGCCCCCGGGAGGGACATCCACCTTTCGGCACAGGCGGAGAGCGAACCGGCGCTTCGCCAAATCCTGAGCGGCTTCCTGGAGATCGCACCCGATGCGATCGACATGGACGCCGAATTTAGCAGTTTGGGGTTTAACTCGCTGCTGGTGGTGCATCTCTCGACGAAAATCGAACAGCGGTTCGCCCTCAAAGTGGAACCCGCTTTGTTTTTCGAATACACCACGCCCGCCCAACTCGCACGGTACCTGGACCGCCAAAGCGGCAGCACGATGACGGAGCCCGCCGCGTCCCCGGCGCCAAGCGCTCCGGGGTCGTTTCATCGATCCCACACGCCATGGGAGCCGATCGCCGTGATCGGGCTTGCCGGATCTTATCCCCAAGCGTCGAACCTCGAGCGGCTTTGGCAAAACCTGTCCGAGGGCCGGAACTGCGTTGAAGAAGTACCGGAAGCGCGTTGGTCCCTGGCGGATTTCTACGAGCCCGACCCCGAACAGGCCAGACGAACCGGCAAGAGTTACGGGAAATGGGGCGGATTCATCGACGGCCTCTACGATTTCGATCCCTTGTTTTTCAGCCTCTCCCCCCGTGAAGCCGAGTACATGAACCCCAAGGATCGCATCTTCCTGGAAAACGCATGGCGCGTTTTGGAAGATGCCGGTTACCCACCGCAACAGTTGGCCACGGAACGCGTCGGCGTGTTCGCGGGCGTCACCAGGGCCGGTGTCGATCTCCAGCAGAGTTCGGCTTTTTCCGTGGCCAACCGCGTCTCGTATACCTTCAATTTTCAGGGTCCCAGCATGACCGTCGATACGGCCTGCTCGTCTTCGTTGGTAGCCATTCACGAAGCCTGTCGCCATATCCACGCCGGAGAATGCAGCGTCGCCATCGCGGGGGGCGTCCACGCCTTTCTGCACCCCAGCCATTTCGTGGCCTTATCTCACGCCCAAATGTTGTCGCCGGATGGAACCTGCAAAACCTTTGGTGCCGAAGCCAACGGCATGGTGCCAGGCGAAGGGGTCGGTGCCGTGATGCTCAAACCCCTGTGGAAAGCCTTGCAGGATCGCGATCGGATCTACGGCATCATTCGCGGAACGGAGACCAATCACGGCGGTAAAACCAACGGTTTCACCGTTCCCAATCCGAAAGCCCATCGCGATCTGGTTCGCGGGGCCATGGCGCGCGGCGGGGTTCACGCCGGCCAGATCAGTTACGTGGAAGCCCACGGCACGGGAACCGCCTTGGGCGATCCCATCGAAATTCGCGGGCTCACCGAGGCTTTTCGAGAAGACACGGATGACTCCGGCTATTGCAGCATCGGCTCCATCAAAACCAATATCGGTCACTTGGAAGCAGCGGCGGGCATTTCCGGCGTCACCAAACTCTTGCTTCAACTCCAGCATCGCAAGCTGGTTCCCTCGCTTCACGCGAAGCACTTGAATCCGCACATCGATTTTGGAAGCACCCCGTTTCGGGTGCAACAGGAACTCGAATCCTGGCAACCCACCGATCGCGAGGGTCGGGCCCTTCCGCGCATCGGCTGTGTTTCTTCGTTCGGTGCTGGTGGCACCAATGCCCATGTGATCATCGAAGAGTATGTGGCCCCGACCGCCGAAGCCCGGCGTGAAGATCCTCAAGATCCAGCCATCATCGTGCTTTCGGCGAAAAGCGACGATCGACTTCGCCAGGTCGTCGAAAACCTTCACGCCCATTTGGCCGAGCGCCAGGAAGCGTTGCCGAACCTCCATGATCTCGCCTACACCCTCCAGGTGGGTCGTCAAGCGCTGGAAGAACGCTTGGGTTTCGTCGTCGACTCCATCCAAGAACTTCAGAATGGTTTGCAGGCATTTTTGGAGGGCCGAACGGACGGCACGGATTTCCTTCGCGGCCACATCAAGCGCGACAAGGCAAGTCTCTCGCTGCTCGCCGACGAGGATATCGCCAAGGGGGTGGACGCTTGGTTCGAGAAACGTAAGCTCAAGAAAATACTAGACCTGTGGCTACAGGGCATTCCGGTGGATTGGCGCAAACTGTATCCCGGCGTCGTGCCGTCTCGGGTGCGTTTACCCAGCTACCCCTTCGCCCGAGAAACCTATCGACCCAAGGAAACGGACGGTCGCCAACCCCTCGCCCCGCCGCCCACGAATCTTCCTCCGCAGGAGCAAAACCCCATTCAGACCATGATCTCGCATCAGGTTTGGCAGGAAAAACAAGCGGACGAAGGCCATGCTCCTTCCAAGTTCGAAAAGCACCTCGTCTTGCTGTGCGGTTTCGAATCCCGGCCTCCCGTTGAGATCCAAATCCAGGGAGTATCCTGCGTCGCGCTGCACGCCGACGGACAAAAGAACATGGGGCAACGCTATCGAGACATGGCACTTCAAGCTTTTGCGACCGTCAAAGAAATCATCCTGAACCGCGAAAAGGTATTCGTGCAAATCCTGATTCCTGCCGAAGGAGCGGGACGCCTGTTTGCCGGACTCTCGGGTTTACTCAAAACGGCACAGCAGGAAAACCCTAAAATTGTCGGGCAGTTGGTTGAAGTCGCTCCAGGCGTTACACAAAGCCAATTGTGTCGCATCATCGAAGAAAACCGCCGCACGCCCGAAGACGCCCAGATCCGCTATCAGGCCGATATCCGCCAGGTGGCTTCCTGGCAGCCAGTTTCTGTTCCGGAGCATGCCGGCCTACCTTGGAAAGAGCGCGGCGTCTACCTGATCACCGGCGGTGTCGGCGGGCTCGGGTTGATTTTCGCCCGGGAAATTGCCGCCGAAAGCCGAACCCTGATTTTGATCGGCCGCTCACCCTTGACCCCGGAGATGCAGGCAAAACTGCGAGCCCTCGAATCACGGGGCGCTCGGGTCGAATACCAGGCCGTCGACGTGAGCGACGAAACGGCCGTCCACGCCTTGATTCGCGATGTGAATCAGCGCTTCGGTGGGCTGACCGGCATCATTCATACCGCCGGAGTGCTACGCGACAGCCTCATCCTCAAGAAAACGGAACGGGAATTCGCCACGGTGCTCGCGCCGAAAGTGGCCGGTACGGTTCATCTGGACCAAGCCACTGCAGACCTGGACTTGGATTTCTTCGTGCTGTTCTCATCCACAAGCGCGGTGCTAGGCAACCTGGGGCAAGCCGACTACGCGGCGGCCAACGCCTTTTTGGACAGCTTCGCCGAATACCGCAACGGTCTGGTTCGCAACAAACAACGCCGGGGCAGAACGCTGTCCGTGAATTGGCCCTTCTGGCAGGACGGCGGCATGCAGATCGGCGCGGAAGCAGAAAAGATCTTGGACCAAACCGGCATGGTTGCCCTGCGGACATCCAGCGGCGTTCAAGCCCTGGTCCAAGGGTTGGCCGCCGAACCGTCGCAGATCATGGTCATCGAAGGCGACCTGAACCGCATTCAGGCCGCGTTCACCCAGCCGTCGAAAGCGAAACCCGAAAAGAGGGCGAGCGAAACGCCGGTTGCTAGCGGCGCCTCCAGCGAAAAAACGGCCGATTTCATCAAAGAATTGCTGAGTTCCACCATAAAGCTGCCCGCCCATGAGATTCAGGCCGAAGCGCCTTTGGAGGCCTACGGCATCGATTCGATCATGGCCATGGAAATGACCAGCCGTTTGGAAGAGACCTTCGGCACCTTGTCCAAAACGCTGTTTTTCGAATACCAGACCATCCAGGAACTGGCCGATTATTTCTTGGAGCAACATCCCGACAAAATTCCCCAGCTCTTCAATGAGACCCAAGAAGCCAAGAGCCATTCGGAAAACGGCGTCGCCCCGGTGGCTCTCGAAACAAGATCCCGTCCCGCCACCGCCACGTTCACCGGCGTGACCAACGCGACGAAGAAAAGCGCCGCGGGCCTGGATATCGCCATCATCGGCGTCTCAGGGCGCTATCCCCAAGCGCGCAATTGTGAAGAGTACTGGCGAAACCTGGCCGAGGGTAAGGACTGCATCACCGAGGTTCCCGCAGATCGCTGGGACTGGCGGCGCCATTACGACGAAAGTCGAGAACAAGTCGCGGCGCATTACAGCAAGTGGGGTGGTTTTATCGAAGATGCGGACAAGTTCGATCCGCTCTTTTTCAACATGCTGCCACGCGAGGCCGAGTTCATCGATCCCCAGGAACGCATTTTCCTGGAAACCGCCTGGGCCGCGATCGAAGATGCGGGCTATTGCCGCACGGGCCGTCGCATGCCTTCCGAGGTCGGCGTCTACGCCGGTGTCACCTACAGCGAATATCAGCTTTACGGTGCGGCGGCGAGCGCGCTGGGGACCCCGATGACGTTGGGCGGCAACTACGCCAGCATCGCCAACCGGGTTTCCTATCTGCTCAACCTTCACGGTCCCAGTATGACCCTGGACACCATGTGTTCCAGCTCGCTGACCACGATTCATCAGGCCTGTCAGGATCTCGTGCTCGGTCGCACCGAGATGGCGCTTGCCGGCGGGGTCAACCTCAGCATTCACCCTAATAAATACTTGATGCTCAGCATCGGCCAATTCATTTCCGGCAAAGGACATTGCGAGAGTTTCGGCGAAGGCGGTGACGGCTATATTCCCGGCGAGGGCGTGGGTGTCGTGGTCTTGAAACGGCGCCACGATGCCGAAGCCGACGGCGATCATATCTACGGCATCATCAAAGGCAGCGCCGTCAATCACGGCGGCAAGACGAATGGCTATTCCGTGCCGAACCCCCATGCGCAAGCCGATGTGATCAAGCGCGCCCTTCAGGAATCCCAACTCGATCCGCGCATGATCAGCTATATCGAAGCCCACGGGACGGGAACCAAGCTGGGCGACCCGATCGAAATCACGGGATTGACCAAGGCCCTCCATACCGACCGACAAACCGGATGGTGCGCCATCGGTTCGGTCAAGTCGAACATCGGCCACTGCGAAAGTGCGGCAGGCATTGCAGGCGTCACCAAGGTCTTATTGCAGATGAAGCACCGTCGCATTGCGCCGTCGCTGCATTCCCAAACCCTCAATCCGCATATCGACTTCGACACGACGCCCTTCGTGGTCAACCAAGAATTACGGGAATGGGAACGTCCCGTCGTCGACGGCCAGACCGTGCCGCGAATCGCCGGAATCTCGTCTTTCGGAGCCGGCGGCTCCAACGCCCACCTCATCATCGAGGAATATGTCCCCAAGCAAGCGGAAGCCGAAAAAGCGCACGGCGATCTTCCGGTCGTGATTCCGCTCTCGGCCAGGAACGCCGAGCGCCTCAAAGAAATGGCCAAAAATCTGCTGGATTACCTGCAAACCGCCCGGCCCCCAGATCTTTCCGCTCTGGCTTACACCCTTCAAGTCGGCCGGGAGGATATGGAGGAGCGCTTGGGTTTGGTCGTCCACTCGCGGGAGGAGCTGGAACGCAAATTGGCCGGTTTCGTCGCCGGCGAGAACCCGGTCGAGGGCCTTCATCAGGGTCGCGTCAAGCGCAACACCAATCCGCTCGCCGCATTCAAAGCCGATGACGACTTCGCCGAAACCCTCGCAGCCTGGTTTGCAAAACGCAAATACGCCAGGCTGTTAGACCTTTGGACCAAGGGATTGGCACTCGATTGGGACAAACTCTACGGGCAGGAAAAGCCCAAGCCGATCAGCCTGCCCACCTATCCCTTCGCCCGAGAACGTTATTGGGTGCCCGCCGTCCACAAGCATCGGCAGCAGAGCAAACCGCCCGCGCCGATGGCCGAACAATCACCCGAACCCACGACGCAATTGATCACCATGAAGCCCGTCTGGAATGTGATTCCCCAACTGGAAAAGCAAGCCCCGCTTCCTCTCGACGCGAAGCTGCTGATCGTCGGCGGAACTTCCCGGCAAATCGAGACCTTGCGCAAACGCCACCCCGGCGCGCACCATGTGACATTCTCACCTAAGGCAAGCATCGAAGAAATTGCCAACCACTTAAAACAAAAAGGCTTGAACACCCTGGACCAGATCCTATGGATCGCGCCGCACGGCCCGTTGCCATCGGTGACCGAGGAATCCCTTGTCGCGGATCAGGGCCAGGGCGTCCTGCTGGTTTTCCGCATGATCAAAGCGCTGCTTTCCCTGGGTTACGGCGCCAAGCCATTGGGCTGGACCTTGATCACCACCCAAAGCCAAGCCATTCGCGACGGGGATCCGGTCGACCCGACACACGCCGGCATTCACGGTCTGGCGGGCTGTCTGGCCAAGGAATATCCCCATTGGTCGGTTCGCCTGCTGGATGTGGAACCCGAATGGGATCTCCAGGACCTGTTTCAACTTCCCGTGGATCCCCATGGCGGCGCCCTGATCCGTCGCGGCGAGCAATGGTTCCAACAAAGCTTGAGTCCCGTGCCCGAGCTGCCAAAAGAAGGCACGCGCTACCGCTCGCAAGGCGTCTACGTGGTGATCGGCGGCGCGGGCGGGATCGGCGTCGCCTGGAGTCAGTGGATGATGGAGCACTACGACGCCCGCATCATTTGGATCGGCAGGCGGGAAAAAGACGCCGCCATTCAAGCCAAACTGGACGCATTGTCCTCCTTCGGTACGCCGCCCGTCTACCTCCAGGCCGATGCGACTCGAGAAGCATCCATGCGGGAGGCCCATCGCAAAATAAAAAGAGACCATCCGCAAATCCACGGCGTGATCCATTCCGCAATCGTTTTGTTGGACCGCACCCTGGCTCACATGGACGAGGAACGCTTCAAAACGGGACTCATCGCCAAAGTGGATGTGAGCGTCCGCATGGCCCAAGTCTTCCGCGAAGAGCCGCTGGATTTCGTCTTGTTTTTCTCGTCCATGGCCTCCTTCATCAAAGCGCCGGGCCAGAGCAATTACGCCGCGGGTTGCGTCTTCAAGGATACGTTTGCGCACAGGCTGGCTCAGGATTGGTCCTGCGCCGTCAAAGTCATGAATTGGGGTTATTGGGGAAGCGTCGGCGTTGCCGCGGACGACTTCCATCGAGATCGTATGAAGCGCGAAGGCATGGGCTCCATCGAGCCCGAAGAGGGCATGGCCGCTCTGGCGTCCCTGCTTGAGGGCTCCTTGGACCAGGTCGGTCTGATGAAAATCCTGACGGACAAGGCCCCCGGGGCACCAGACACCCAAGATGCGCCGAATCCCCAGCCGGAATCCCAGGGCTCCGAGCAGGTGCAGGCCAAGCTGATGCAGGTGATCAGGGAACTTCTGTTGCTGCCCGAAGGACATGCCCTGGACGGCGAAGCCACCTTTTCCGACCTCGGCCTGGATTCGATTAGCTCGGTCGGTTTCATCAGGGGCCTGTCCGAAGAGTACGGGCTGGATTTCCGGGAAACCCTGGTTTTCGACTATCCCACCATCGATGCGTTAACGGGCTACATCGTTGCGCAAATACAGTCAACGCCGCCGTCAAAATCCCCCCCCGAGGAGCCCGCCAAACAAGCGTCCCCACAACCCTTCAAACAGCGTCTGGGCAGCGTCATGGCACAGCGGAAAAGCGTGGTTCCCCTGCAAATCGAGGGAGATGGGCCGCTCTTGTTTTGCCTGCCCCCGATGTCCGGCGACGTGGGTGTCTACACCAAACTCGCGGAGGCCGCTCAAGGGCGTTTCCGCGTGATCGGGCTCCGATCCAAAGGTTTTTTAAGCGATGAAACGCCCTTGACCACACTTGAATCGATGGCCGGCGATTTTGTGCAAACCATGACGGCCATCGATCCGATCGGGCCCTATCACCTCTTCGGCGTATCCGTCGGCGGGACCCTCGCCTATGAGTGCGCGCGACAACTCCAACAGCAAGATAAAACCGTCAAGACGCTCCTGCTCGGGGAAGCGCCCCTGGTGGAAAACGACACAGACGCCGTGCTCTGGGATTCGGACGAAGCGCATAACTGGGTGATGAACGCCAACTTCCTCATGATCGCCATGCTGCATATGGACCCACAGTTTCGCGAAAGGAAACAGGCGGGCGCAATGCCGTGGTCCGACTTGGAAATCACCGTGGAGGAAACCGAAGGCGAGATCCCGGCGCGGCTGCCTGCGCTCATCAAAAAGCGCGGCGTCTTGCAAACCGAAGCGATGCTGCACCAACGCTTGACCGACATGGCACACACCCATTTGATCAATTTGCGGGCGCTCAATCGCTATCGCGCACGAGCACCGGAAACACCGATCGAGGCCGTATTGCTCCGCACCCGAACGGCCCATGCGACTTCTCCCGAAGTCTACAATCCGGATTATTTGGTCAACATCCAACAAGCGAAAGGCGGCTTCGCCCATTTTCTTCAGGGCTGGCAGCGGGTCTTGCCTGAGATGGAAACCTATCGGATCAAGGGCGAAAACCATTTCGATTTGCTCAGTTCAGCGGAAACCGTCGCCCATGTGGCCGACGCGGTTGCCGAGATGACGACCCGACGGAAGCGGTCGCCAAAGCCCGAACCGGATGGCAAAATCGCCATCATCGGGATGGCGGGACAATTCCCCGGCGGCCAAACACCGGCAGCGTTTTGGCGGTTGCTGAAAAACGGGGAATCGGCCTTGTCGACGGTCCCTCCCGAACGGAATTGGCCCAAACTGCCGGTGGACGTCCACGGTGGGTTTTTGGAGGACATCGATCGGTTCGATCCTCACTTTTTCCAAATCGCGCCCAAAGAAGCGGAAATGATGGATCCCGCCGAACGCTTCTTCCTTCAGGAATCATGGCGGGCCATCGAAGATGCGGGCTTGGACCCTCACAGCTTATCCGGAAAACGTTGGGGCGTGTTTTGCGGTGGCGGCGGCGATTACACGCTCAAGCTCAAAGACGCGCTGGGCGTTTCCCCGCACGTCACCTCCAGCATCCCCGGGCGCGTCGCATACCACTTGAACCTCACGGGTCCCTCGATCTCGCTGGATGTGGGCTGCGCCTCGTCTTTGATGGCGATCGCTCAAGCCTGCGACTATCTGTTGCTGAACCGCTGCGACGCCGCCATCGCCGGCGGCGTTTCGATTTCGTCGACCCCGAATCTCCTGCTCGCATCCGGCGAGATGCTTTCCAAAGACAGCGTGGGCCAGGCCTTCCACGCCGATGCCAAGGGCATGATCCCAGGCGAAGGTGTGGGCGTCGTCATTTTGAAACACCTCGACCAGGCGCTGGCCGATCAGGATCGCATATACGGCGTGATTGAAGGCTGGGCGAGCAACAACAGCGGCAAAACCAACGGCATGGCCGCGCCCAGCGTCGTCGCCGAGGCGGCGCTCTTCTCCGAAGTATACCAACGCTTCGAAATCGATCCGGGCAGCATCGGTTTGGTGGAAGCCAACGCCACGGGCACCCCGTTGGGGGACACAATCGAAGTCCAAGCCCTGACCGACGCCTTCCGCAAACACACCCAGGAGCGCAACTTCTGCGCTCTGGGCAGTGTGGAAAACAACATAGGCCATGCGTGGCAGGCATCGGGAACCGCCCACCTCTTCAAAGTTTTGTTGGCGTTACGAAAGAGTGTCATTCCGGCGACCCTCAACGCCGAAACGCTCAACCCGTCTTTTGATCTCGAGAACGGGCCTTTTTACATCAATCACCAAGCCGTTCCCTGGACCAGCGCACAACCGCGTCGCGCCGCCCTGAGTTCGTTTGGCGCCACCGGGACCAGCGTTCACATGGTGATCTCCGAGGCCCCGAACGCCGACACCTCGGAAGCGATTCCCGAAACCGAGCAGCCCGCATTGGTGGTCCTCTCCGCCACGACGGAACTGGCCTTGAAACAGCGCTGCCGCGACTTGCGGGATAGCGCCGAACGACCACCCCTGTCGCGCCTTTCCGCCAACCTGTTGCTGCGGCGAAGTCATTTGCCCGTTCGCTGCGCCTTCGTGGCCGATCACCACGATCATCTGCGATCGCAATTGTTGCAATACATCGAGGGTCAAGAGCCCGACTCCGGCTTTGCGGGGACGGTGACCAAGAAGGTCAGGCCCTCGCTGGCCCAGTTGGTGGAGACGACCGCAAACAAGGCCGCGCCGACCAAGGCCGATCTGCTGCTGCTCGCCGATTGTTACGTTCAAGGCGTTCCCTTCGATCTCGCCCACCACTTCTCCGGTGCAGCCAAGTTGCCCCTGTCTTTACCGACCTACCCGTTCGCCAAGAGACGCTGCTGGGTGGATGTTCCGGGTGATGCCGCGTTCGCGGCGGCCGAAGCGGATCGACCTTCCGACACGGAGGGAACCCTCAAGACGCAAGTCAGGACCATTACGGGCTTAGAACTCGACGAAATCGATGTGGAAGCGCCGTTCAGCCACTTCGGCATGGATTCCCTGATGAGCATCCGCCTGCTGGCGATGATCAATGATCATTTTTCAGTGGAGATCGATCTTTCCGATCTGTTGGACCACAACAGCATCCGGCGCGTGGCCTCGTTCATCGAACGGCAAAGCGCCGAAACCCATGCGGCACCTACCGCGACCGGTCCCTCCGAAGAGTTTTCCCCGAACGCCCATTGGCTCGCGGAGCGTCCCTGGCCCGAATCGCTCCACCTGCTGAGCCTCGAGCCGGAAGCCGAGCCCGCCGAGAGAGCGCTGCGGGAATCCGGTCGCGCGATGCTGTCCCAACTGCTCCAACAAGGTGTCGCCGTGTTTCACGAAGGTCCCCGCTGCTGCTTTCTGGCGCATCGTTCGGTCGATATTCGCGGGTTTCTGAATGCCTTCTCCCCCGATCGGCAACAGGAACTCATGGCGCAGATTCCCCTGGAAACCTTGATCGCTCCCCTTTCCCAAGAGCAGTATCGCAATCTCTATCATTCCGAAGTGATGCACCAATGGGCCTGGAACATTCAACACGTCTATGAGACGTCGATCGAGTCCTTGGACCTCGCCACACTCGATCAGGCGATGGCTCAGGTCGTGGCGAATCAAGATGTGCTGCGGTCCTATTTCCCGGCGCTAAACGACACCTGGGGTCAATTCGTCGCGCCCGAGGCGACGCTGTCCGTTGAGAGAGTCGAATTCGCCGACCTCGATGCATTTAAGGCACATGTCTCGGAGCAACGTGTCCGCTTGTTGAACGTGGACCAACTTCCGATTTTCCAAGCATGGATCTGCCGGATCGATCGCACCTGCTATCTCGGCTTCGTGACCCATCACAGCCTGGCCGATGCGTTTACCACCACCATGCTTTTCTCGGAGTTGATGGAACATTATCAATCTCTGAAGCAAGGAAAAGCGCCCCAGGCGGTTCCGGTCACCGAACAGTATTGGTGTTATGCGCTGAGGCAAGTGGAAACCCATCGCAAGGAAAAAACCCGGAACTATTGGGACCGACAGCTCGAGGGCAGCCGGTTGTCGATGCGGCTTCCCTATCATCGAGATCCCGAGACGCTGGAAGACGACCAGTTCCACATCGCCGAGGCCCATGCGGTCTCTTTGTCGCCATCGCTGTGTGACGCAATCAAAGCGTTCAACACCGATCACGACATCACCCATACCCAATTGTTCACCGGAGCGATTGCCTTGCTCTTGATTCACGGCATGGGCAATCCCAATGCCGCGTTCCATTTCTACAACAGCCAACGGGACCGGGCATCGCTGCTGAATACCCTGGGTGAATTCACCAATATCCTGTTCCTGCTCCTGGACATCGAACCCGACGCCAAAATCATCGATGTCCTGCAGGAAGTCAAACGCAAGAGTGCCGAGAGCCTGCGCTACGCCAAACTGGATTTCAAGCAACTCCTGACCTCGGCCGGTCTGGAAAACCACGAAGCTTTTTTCAGGTTAACGGGAGACGTCGTCATCGATAGCGCCGATATCGACACCAGTACATTGAGTTCGTCCAACAAACACGGACGTTCCCTTTACGCGGAGTTTTCAGAGCAGAAAGAAGCCGCGGACCTGCGGGCAACCGGAACCTTGTTCTACCAGATTCTGAAGGTCAACCAGAACATCCATCTCCTGGCCACTTACCGGAAGCACCTCTTCGACGCCGGAGAGATGTACGGGTTATCGACCCTGATCGTCCAACTAGTCGAAGAGATGGTGCGTCGCCCCGAGCATCGCATTGCGGATCTGCTCGCAACCACCCAAGACGCCATCGACCAGCTCAGAAAACAAGCCGCCCGACATGAACCCAGTCAACCGCATCGGCCGCAACCTCAAAAAGCCAATCGATTTCCGGAGCTGGTTCACCTCAACAAGGTCACCGGGAAACGGCCGGTTTTTTGGATTCACGGCGGGCTCGGCGGCGTTGAGGGCTATTACAAAATCGCCATGAAGTGCCCGCGGCCGTTTTACGGCGTTCAGGCGCGGGGCTGGATGACCGACCGCGCTCCCATGCAAGGCGTTCGCGCGATGGCCGCGTTTTACATTCACGCCATCCAATCCGTGCAACCCGAAGGCCCTTACGACCTGGGCGGCTATTCGCTGGGCGGGTTGTTGGCTTATGAAGTGGCGCGGCAGTTACAGGAGTTGGGTCAATCCGTGCAGACGATCCTGATGTTGGACTCCTTCGACGGCGCGAAAAACCACACGCCGGACCACTTACACGGCAAGTTGGCGCTCTTCCACGCCGTGAATTCCGCCCTGACCTTCACCATCCGCGATCAGCCCGAAAAGGTGGCCGAAACCCTGCTGCATCGAGACGAAATCGACCCAAGCCTGGAAGAGGAAGCCTTCCTGGACCAACTCATCGCGCTGGCCAAAACACGCGGCCTCACCAAGACCAAACAGCAATTGCAGTTTGCGACGCGGCAAAACGCCGACGTGGTGGCCGCCTATCGCGTCAGGGATTACACCACAGCGCCGCTCCCGGACCCGGCGGCGGTGACCTGCTACTACTTCCGCAACATTAGTGGTGTGTTCCTCGGTGAATTCGAACCCTATTTCACCATACCCGGCGTGGAGATCTCGGTAGACCACACCCGATACTGGGCGCGCTGGGAGCAACTGCTACCCAACCTGCACATCATGGACGTGGACGCGTCGAGCCATATGACGTTCCTTTCGGAACCCAAAGTCCACGACACCATCATTGAATTCAGCGAACTCTTGTACGCACGAGACGGTCTCTCGCAAGCCACCCTCACGAGTTTCAAAAGCAAGGTCCGACAAGCACACGGTACCCTCGAGGAACCGGTGAAAGCCGAGGAAACGACATGAACAAAACCATAGATCGCGATGAAATCAACCGGCAAATGGCGAGCCTGCTCTCCTTGGGCCGCGACCCGGTCGAGGTGCCGCTCGAGGTGAAGCCCAAACCTGCCGCCGCCAAGCTGGACCTAAGCATCATCTTTTTCTCCGACATCAATCAGGGAATGGACCATAAATATCAGTTGGTATTCGACCTTACCGAATTCGCCGATCGACACGGATTCACCGCCGTCTGGCTGCCCGAACGACACTTCCACCCCTTTGGCGGCATTTACCCCAATCCGTCGGTCCTGGCCGCGGCCTTGGCCGTCAAGACCAAGCAGATTCGCTTGCGCACCGGGTCGGTGGTCCTACCGCTGCATCATCCCATCGAGGTTGTGGAAGCCTGGTCCATGGTCGATCATTTGTCCCAGGGGCGGGTGGACCTGGGCTTTGCCAGCGGTTGGAACCCCAATGATTTCATCATCTCGCGCGATACCTTTGGGGAGCACCGGAAGATCTGGTTCGACCGAATCCCCATCGTGGAAAAGCTGTGGCGCGGGGAGTCCATGACCTTTCAGAACGGCAAGGACGAACCCAGCGACATTCGAATTTACCCAAAACCGATTCAAGAAACCCTCAACGTTTGGCTGGTGGTTTCTCGATCGGAAGAAAGCTTCAGGATCGCCGGATCGAAGGGTTACAACGTGCTCACCATGTTGGCCGGCATCGACCTGGCCAAGCTGTCGGAAAAAATTAAAATTTATCGCGATGCCCGACGCGACAACGGCTTCGACCCCGAGGGCGGCGTGGTCACCTTGATGATGCATACCCTGGTACACCGAAACCTCGACATCGTCAGAAAGGCCGTTCGGGAACCCTTTTACGACTACATTAAAAGCGCCTTGACCGGACATGTCCAAGCCTTCGACAAGGGCCAACGGCCCAGCGAAGAAGAAACCAAAAAAATGGTGGACTATTCGTACGAACGCTATTTCAAAACCGGAGCGCTGTTCGGATCGCTGGCCGAAGCGCAGGACATTGCCGAAAAAGCGGTCAATGCAGGCGTCAACGAAATCGCCTGCCTGATGGACTTCGGCGTGGACTACAAGGTCGTCATGGAATCCCTGCCGTACCTGCTCGAATTCAAAGAAACAGTATCCCAATAGGACCTACTCGTCGTCATATCAAGAAAATAAAATCGAGTGAACAGTGTAAGATAATCATACAAAAAATCAACGTTCCATAATTCACGTTTCCCAAATCACTCGACTCTATTTTTTATGATGTAAACGCGACGAAAGCAAGGCTAGAATATAGTAATACCCATACACCAAAGGTGGCAAACTCATGCATCAAAATCTGCTCGATCAGTTGCGGTGTCCCTACTGCACCGGCCATTTCACGTTGACCATCAACCTGAAATCGCACAAAGACCGCGTCCTGTATGGTTCGGTTGAATGTAATTGTTTTGAATTTCCCATTATCGACGGCGTTTTGCTGCTGTCGTTGACCCAGGGTTACGGCGGTTCGGAAGGCAAACTGATTCCCTACGAATCGTTTATGGCCGCGGCGATCGTTTTCATTCATACCGGTGATCTCGACGGTCTCCGGGCCTGGATCGAGAAAAACTCCCCGATTCTGGCACAGCTCATCTACCGCGAAGACCTTTCGTTCGTGGATTTCAACGTCGCCTACACGCGGCAATTCCATACCCACAACGCCCGCTACCTGGACGAGCAGAAACGGCAATACGGCGTGGTGGGCGAAACACTCGAAGAAGGAGCGATGCCGGCGGACGAACAGGGTGAATCGGTTTACCCCAAAACGTTCGAAGACATGCTCTATCGAAAGATGGCAAGCGGCGGGAACTTTTATGCCAAACGCTATTTCGATTCCAGCGTGTCCGTCACCCGCAACATCCTGCTCCAAAACAAACCCGACGATTATTTATTATCACTGTGCTTTGGGCAGGGCGTCTTCGAAAGTGTCGCCCGGGAACACGTGGCTGCCGACAAGATGATCAGCTTGGATGCACAGTTAATCAATATTTTCATCACAAAACGTTTCATCCATCCCGACGGAATGTACATTTGCCACGACCTTTATTTCCCCCTACCGTTTCGCGACGGTTTCCTGTCCGCGGTGTTCGCTTCCACGTGCCTTCCGGAATTGGTCAACCAAGCACAAGTCGTCCGTGAAATCGCCCGGGTCACCAGCCCCGAAGGTTGGGGCCTGATCGAACATATCTGGACCGGAAAAATGATGCGGTACGTTCCGGGCAGATACTATCGTTACATGCAGAATTTCTTTGCGTCCTTCGACAATTACCTAACCCTGCTCAACAACACCTGCGATCCCGGGCGCACCCACCTGACGGCTTACGGGTTCGGCGACTACCGGCTCGACGCCGTCGACGGATTCACGCCGCTTTCGGAAATGGAACATATCGACGACGGTACCACCGGCATGATCAGCATCCTGATGTCCGCCAAACCCCGCGAAATCGGCGAGAAGGCGGTGCCGTTGACCGATGTGGAAGCGGGGCGCTTGCGGTTGTCGCCGATGTACGAGCTGGAACGCGAGGGCGACGCGCTGCGCGGTGCGTTCAAACAGGATCTGCGAGATTTCATGCAAATGACCTCGCCCGATACCTTCGAAATGGATTTGACCCGCCTTGACGAGCGCACCTACTTGACGGAACTCTATCAGGCCGGCGTGCTGTTGCTGTTGCCGGAGCCTTTGGTCGACCATTTCCCGCCGCTGAATCAATGGGCCGATTTGCCGGAAAGCGCCTAAACGAGAGGGAAACGAAGCGGCGCCCGAGGGCGGGATATCCTTTCGGGCGTTGCTTCGTCGATTAAGCGAGATGGGCTTCGGCGAATTCGTCGATCGCTTTGACCGCCTGGCTGAGACCGTCTTCTCGATTGAGTTTTTCGGCCATTTCTTTGGCGTTGCGATCCAGCGTCGCCTTGTTTTCCAAGATATAGCCGATCCGTTCACTGATATTGGCAACGTTGAGTTCCGTGCGAGCCACCGGTTTGGATCCCAAGCCTTTTTTATTCACCGTGTCGCCCCAGAAAAATTGATCGTTGCCGTGGGGGACCACAATCTGCGGTACGCCGGCTTTGGTCGCGTTCGTGGTGACCCCGGCTCCGCCGTGATGGATCACGAACGCCGCGTGGGGAAACAGGTGTTCGTGGGGAATGTAGTCGACGAAGAGCACGTTGCCGTTGGCATTCGCATCGCTCAGATTGCCCCAACCCCGCTGGATGATGGTTCTCATGCCATGCTTCTCGAGCGCTTCCAGGATGATCTTGGCGGCCTCTTTGCCGTGCGCCTCGTCTCCACCCATGGAACCGAAACTGACGACGGCGGGCGCATCTTCGTGATCCAAAAAGGCGGCGACCTCCTCACTCATTCGATAGTCCCTTTTTGGTAGGGACCAAATGCCGGTCAAGACCGTAGGGTGCTGCGGCTTTTCGGGGAAGGGTATCAAGTTATCGGAAGTAGCCAGCAGATTCAAGTAAGGCGACATCGAGAAAAAGCCCAGATCCGATCGGGTGGAGCCCCGATCCTTTCCGAACGCGATGATCGATTTAAACGCCGATTGCTTGAACATCCATTTCATCAGTTTCCAGACCGCGCCATTGAGCGGCCCCATTTTGATGGGTCCGGCTCCCATGATCACATATTTCTTGTTGGGGATGCCCACGGGTGCGGGATAACCCTGAATCCAGGGTTTTTTGGAGACCTCGGCGGCAACCTGCGCGGCCCAATCGCTTGGGTGGCAAATCGCAAAATCGCAGGACTTCATGATGTCCATGCACCGATCGAAACGCGCCTCGATGTCGCGGGCCAAATGGCCGCTCAGCGCCAACTCGGCCTGTTTTTCCGGCTTTTCGCCTTCGGTTTCCATGAATAACCGAGTCACTTCCTCTTTGGAAATGTCAGGTGGAATGGCGATGAAGTCCATGCCCTTCTTGGCGACGCCGTCTTCGAACATGGCGCTGGTGCAAAATTTGACGCCGTGCCCGATCGACTTCAGTTTTTCGGCCAGCGGCAGCAAGAAATGGATATCACCCCAGGTACCGAGCGTAAAAAAGCCAATATTTAATTTCTTCATGACCGTATTCATCACCTTTCTCTCCCACGGAGTTGCTCCGTACACTTCCGCCTTGGCACCGAGACCGAGCCACCACATGTGCCATTGCCACCAAACGGACGAATGTTTCCGCTGATGACTTGATGATTTGACAGGCCGGAACTACGTTTCGAGTTTTCCTGCCCTCAATCGATTTCAGAATGAACTGTATTCAGATTTTGCCACCAATTTACGAAGAAACACAATGGAAAGCAAGGCAAAAGCAGGGCTATCGCCTTTAAATCCATTGGGCAATCCGCCTGGCATCGGCACGGAAACAGTGAAAACGGGGCGAAGACAGGCACCCACATCCCACAAGCTCATATTTTTCAACACCTTATTAGACTCCCCAAGCTCGATGAGGCTTAGATTGACCGGTGCCGGCGGCAAAATTCGATCAAATTTCCGGCCATTTCCAACTGGATTTACGGCGCTCGCCCTAGTGCATCTTTTGTTGCCAAATGTGAAATGTTTCTTTAATCTGGCCTCAAAAGTAAGTTTGGAATTCATATCACGGCTCCGGCCGAGGCGAAAAGCACCGACCGGAGATGAATTTGGCCGCATATTTATGAAATTGAGGAAAAAAGATGAATACGTACTACATCGGCTTGGCGACGACGTTTCACGATCCGGCCTTGGCCGTGGTGAATTCCGACGGCGAGATCGTCTTTGCCGAAGCCACCGAAAGATACTATCAAAACAAGCGCGCCGTCGGTTGCCCGGCAGATGACACCGAATGGGCGCGGCATGTGATTTCCAAGTATACCGACCCCGATGCCAATTTCGTGGTCGCCGGTTCGTGGAACACACGGATGCATCGTTTTTTGAAGAGAATCGATTTTTTGGGCCTGGCCAATCCCTTCAAGATTCATCGCCACGACCAGCTCGCCCCGATGGGTTTCGCGACAAAACACGAGGGCTTGTGGATTTGCATCATGCAGTTGACTGCGTTCAACCGATCGGGCGCGGGTTTCGGGTTGACCCTGGCCGAGCACTTCAACAATCGCAAGGTCCGCTTCACCAACTTTCAGCACCACTTGACCCATGCGGCGGCAGCCTGTCATATGAGCCCGTTCGAAAGCGGTGCCTGCATGGTGGTGGACAGCAGCGGAGAAAAAGGGTCGATCTCTTATTTCGAATACAAAGCCGGAAAACTGCGCCAGATCCGCCAACTCAAGGGCCCGGCAAGCCTCGGCGCGCTCTACTCCGCGGTCACCAACTATTGTGGGTTTCAGGCAGCCAAGGGTGAGGAATGGAAAGTGATGGGATTGGCCCCGTACGGCAAACCGATCCCCGAAGTCTACGCGGCCTTCAAGGAGCTTCTCAAAATCGAAGGCCTGGACTTCAAATATACCGGTAAAGCCAATTTCCAAAAGCTGATGCGGCACTTGGAATCGGCCAGGAGGCCGTCCGACCGTTCCGCACGGGATGCCGCCGACCTGGCCTGCACCATTCAAACCATCTACGAAGAATCGATGACCGAACTGCTGCAGAACTTTTATGGGGAAGGCCTATCCGAGAACCTGATCCTGAGCGGCGGTTGCGGCTTGAACTCGGCCTACAACGGCAAGATCATCAAGCAAACGCCCTTCAAACAAGTCTATGTGCCCTGTGCACCGGGAGATGACGGAAACGCGGTGGGGGCTGCCCTGCTCGCATACCGCGAGGACCATCCCGACGCCGCCCCCAGAACGCAGGTTCACCATCCCTATTTAGGGTCATCGTTGTCGCCGCGCGGTTTGGAGAAAATAAAGAACTTCGGTCGATTCCAAAAGATACGCCATATTCCCGACACCATTCACCAAGAAGCCGCCGCTCTCTTGGCGGAGGGCAAACTGTTGGGCTGGGCCCAAGGCAGGGCCGAGTTCGGCCCCCGGGCTTTGGGGAACCGTTCCATTCTGGCCGATCCGCGGCCGGCAGGAATGAAGGACATGATCAACATGAAGGTCAAATTCCGCGAGGAGTTTCGCCCCTTCGCCCCCGCCATTTTGCATGAATTCGGCCCGGACTGGTTTGAAGACTACCAGGAATCGCCATACATGGAGCGAACCCTGCGATTCAAGGACGAGATGAAAGACAAAGTGCCGGCCGTGGTGCATGCCAACCAAACCGGCCGACTACAAACCGTCAAACGAGAATGGAACGAGCCCTATTACCGGCTCATCAAGGCATTTTATGATTTGACCGGCATTCCCATCGTGCTGAATACCAGTTTCAACGTCATGGGCAAACCGATCATCCATTCCGTGGAAGACGCGCTCGGCGTGTTCCTCACGACGGGCCTGGACGCGCTGGTTCTGGAAGGTTACTTAATAGAGAAATGAGCCTTGGACCGTTTTCTCTTTGGCAATATGGCACTTCTGGCTCTGGGTTCCGCACGGGATTTGATGGCCGGTCGCTCGATCCTAGTCCAGACGCGATGCGATCGTCGCGGCATTCAGCCGTTCGAGGTACCTGCGGTAGAGACGCGTATCCGGGTGCTGGCTGCCCAACCGTCGTTCGGCCATCCGCAGTGCGGCCTGCATCTCGGCGAGGCCCTCGTTTCTACAGCCCATCGCCGTGCGTGCCTGTCCCAAGGTAAACCGCGTCCGCAGCGTTTTGAGATGACCGGACCCGAAGACCACCCGGCGCCCTCGCAAAGCGCGCTCCAGCACCGGCTCCGCCTGATCCGGCAGGCCCAACTCGACCAGTGCGTCGCCCATACCGTGCCCGAGCAACAGGACGACCGGGTGAGGGTCACCCAATTTTTGGCGCGCATCCGCAAAAACCGTCGCCAGGAGGTCGAAGGCCTCGGCCATCCGGCCCTGATCGGCGAGAACCACGGCCAAGTTGTTGCGGGTCGTCAAGGTGTCGGGGTGAAGGGGCCCGAGGTGATGGGTCCGATCGGCCAATACGCGGCGATACCCGGTTTCGGCGGCGATCAATTCGCCGCGACGGTGGAGCAGCTCGCACATATTGTGGCGGGCGCTGGAGGTGAAAGGATGATCCTCGCCGCGTGACTCACGGTGCAGCATCAGGTTGGTCGAGAGCAGATCCTCGGCTTCGGTCAGATGCCCGGTGGTGACCAGAAGGTGCGCCAGGTTGTTGCGCGTGGCGGTGGTCCGCGAGTCATCGTCGGGAAGCACGGAGACTTGGGTGGCGAGGGTCGCGCGGAGCAGTTCCTCGGCCTGGCGAAGCCGTCCCGCATCGCGCCACGCCGTGGCCAGGCCTCCCGCCAATGCCAACGTCAAGCTGTCCGTCTTCCCGAAATGGGCGCGGGCCTCGCGCCAGGCCTCGCGATAATGTGCTTCGGCCTCCCGCAGTTCACCCGACTCGGCGCAGACGAAGGCCAGCAGGCCCCGCAGTTGAAGCCGACCGCGCACATCGCCGGTCCGATCCTCATCGTGCAGGCGGAGCGCCCGATTCAATTCCTCTTTGGCCAAAGTGGGATTCCCCGCGCGATGCATGGTCGTCCCCAGTTGGGTGCGCAACGTGGCCTCCATTCCCGGATCCGCATCGCCCACCAAGCCCAGACGGGCGGAGACCTGGCGCCAATAGGCCTCCGAGTGAGGACCCGGCAGAACCGGGCGACGCGCCTCGTCGGGTGGATCGGCCGCATAACCGTCGATCGGATCGGACAGCTTGACCAGCGCGCGAGACAACTCGTTCAGGTGATGCGCGCGCCGCTCCGCTTCAAATTGGGCCGTTTCCAAACTGGAAACCTCTTGCCGATGCCGCTCCATCTTCCAGAGCGAGGTTCCCGAAACCAACAGCAACACGAGAAACACCGCGCAAACCGCACTCACGGCCACGCGGTTGCGGTGAAGCCATTTCACGGTTCCGTACAGCGGCGAAGGTGGCAAGGCGGCCACGGGCCGATGGTCCAGATAACGGCTCAAATCCGCCGCGAAGGCCTCGCAAGAGACGTAGCGGTCGGCGGGCAGCGCGGCCGTGGCCTTGTAAATGATGGCGCGGATCTCGGGATCGAGTCGGGCCAACAGATCCTCCGCCGACAGGGCCACATCCAAATCCATTCCCGGAAAATCCGCATGCCGCACGGGGCTTCTGCCGATCGAAGCCGAAAACCGCCGTGCGACACGGGCCGCATGCGCTCGGCGCGCCTCGTTTCCGGCCAACAGCTCGAGCAGAATCAGCCCCAAGGCGTATTGATCGCAACGCGCGTCGATGTTTGCCGCTCGACCCAGGGCTTGTTCCGGACTCATGAAACTGGGTGTCCCGAAACAACCCGAGTTGACACCTCCCACCGGTCGATCCCCGCTCGCGAGGGAGGCGCCCAACTTTGCGATGCCGAAATCGATGATCTTGGGAACCGGCTGACCATCGGTCTCGCCGACCAACACGTTGGCCGGCTTGATATCGCGATGAATGACGCCTTTTCGATGGACGTGATCGATGCCTTTGACGAGCGGCAGCATCAGTGCGATGCGATCGCGTGTCGCAAGATCCCTCTCGGCGCAGTACCTTGTGATCGAAGGCCCGTGCACGTACTCCATGGCGAAGAAGGGGCGGCCCTCGGCGGTTTTGCCCGAATCGACCACGAACACGATATTGGGGTGGTTCAACGAAGCGAGCACGCCCTGCTCCGCGTAGAAACGCGGCAAGTAGGCGGCCCGACACCATTTGCGGGCCAACACCTTGACCGCCAGGAATCGCTGCAGGTGGCCACCCTGAACCACCTTGTAGACCTCGCCCATGCCGCCCTGTCCCAAGCGACCGGCCACCTGATAGCCTGGCAGGACCGGCCAGTCTCCACCAGCGCGCACCTCGTCCTCGGCAGGAAGAAAATCGACCATCCAGTCGGCCCATGCCGACGGCTCGAGCTCCCAAGGGACGAGTCTCGGTTGGTTCAGGAGATCGCACGATTCGGCCGAAAGGGAGCGCACCTCGGCCCACATGCGCGTCAACTCGCGCGCCAACTCCGAATCGTCACCACATCGTTCCCGCAACAGGTTGCGGCGCTCCGGCTGCGACAGCGGCAGTCCCTGTTCGAAGAGCCGGCGCAACTCGAGCCAGCGCGATTCGGATTCGATCGCCCTCATCGACAATCCGCAGGCAGAACGGTCCGAAGCCAGGCGCGGCCGAAGACCAGGTCGCGCTTCACGGTACTGTCGGAAAGGCCGGTGAGTTCGGCGATTTCCCCGCGGTTCATGCCGAATAGGTGGTGGTAACTCAACACGCGAGCGGCACGCGCATCCCGATCCGCCAATCGAGCCAGGACCTCACCCAGCAGGACCCACTCTTCCTGAGTGTACCGGCTCCTCGCGGGGACATGGCGGGCCTCGTCAAAGGGGAGCGCCTCCCTGCCGTCACCGCGTTTTCGGGCCGAGCGAGCCTCGGCGCGATTGATCAGGAGCCGGCGCATCGCCACGACCGCCATCTTCAGGAAATGTTCGCTGTCGTGACAGGGGCGGCTCGAACTCCGGGCCAAGCGCAGGTACAGCTCGTGGGTCAGTGCGGTGGGCGACAGTGTCTCGTCGGGGCAGCCACGGGCCGTCAACCAGACGGCACGCCGGTAGAGGTCCGCGTGGACCAAGGGCCAGATGCGGCCCAGCACGGAGCCCAAATCGCGACGGTACTGGCGCAAGAGACGCGTGACCACACCACCCTCCGCCCATTCGGATGGAGAGGTTGTCATGGAAACAAATCCTTGTTTTGCTGAAATTATTCGCGAGTAAGCATACCTCAACCAAACCAAAAAGCAAAACTAAAACACCCCAAAGGAATAAACCCCAAAAAACCGGCAATTTGAAATAACTCCAAATCCAACCCTCAGAGTTTTTTGGATATTCAGACATTGTTTTGCGAGATTCTTTGGCGCTTTCTTTTTTTCACCAGGATGTCGTCGCTCAGGCCGAGGGCCGTTTGGACTTTACAGCGTCTGTCACCTAAGAGCCGCGAACCAGCGGGCAAACCCACTCGATTTCGAGAAAGAAACAGCACGCCTGGTTTCTGGAGAAGGGCCATGGGTCGTTCATCGAAAAAATTTAGCAGGAACCCATGAACATCGGAAAGCAGGAAGGGACCGGTATTTGTACACATCATGGTCCTGTTTTTCCTGGTTTCTATCATTCCTGTCTTCCTGATGAAGATGTGACGACGACAAGACCCAGCTCAGGTTGAATGCACCACTTTGTTTCAAGAGCGCCACGAACCAGCGGGCAAACCCCCTCGATTTCGAGAAAAAAACAACGCGAAGCGAGCCAGCATGGTGGTCCCGGCTGCTCGAGGGGGCGTCGTGCAGGGCCGGTAAGGCACGGCCGGTATGGCACTGCCGGCAAGACAGGGGCTTTCTTACGCGCCCTTAACTTTCCACTCGCGCGCGGTTGACACAGGACTCACCAAGGACTCTTTTTCCATTCACGATCCACTGACACGGGCCCCCTAGACTCGTTCCAATGGCTTGAAAGACGCTGATTTGCCTCGGTGCGGCCTCGGCAAACCAATCGTGTTCGCCATCACTTCCTCTCCCAAATGGATGTTTCCAAGCTCATGAGCCAGCCAATGACCCAAGCTTCCGCTTCGCCCAAACCATTCCGGCCCTTGACCATTGCAGTGGTCACCGAGACCTACCCACCCGAAATCAACGGCGTTTCCAAAACCATCGGCCGAATGGTGGAGGGCCTCTTGGCACGCGGCCACCAGATTCACCTGTTTCGGCCACGCCGTTCCGGAGAAAGTTGTGAATGCGATCGAGAAGGCCTTCAAGTGGTGACGCTTCCGGGAGCCCGCATCCCGTTTTACCGCGAGCTGCGTTTCGGCTTGCCGATGGTGCGCACCTTGATGCACCACTGGCGCCGCCACCGGCCCGACGTCGTGCAGGTCGTCACCGAGGGTCCGCTCGGATGGGCCGCCGTGTCCGCGGCAAAGAAGCTGAACCTGCCCGTGGTCACCGAGTTTCACACCAACTTCCACGCCTATTCCAATTACTATCGGCTGGGTCTGATTTCCAAAATCGTGGCGAAGTATCTGAAATATTTTCACAACCGCATGGGGCAAACACTGGTACCCACTCTCGAGATGAAACAGCGGTTGGGCGCCGAGGGTTATCAGGACCTGAGCGTCGTCGGCCGCGGCATCGACCCGAACCTGTTCAATCCCGAACGTCGCAGCGCGGATCTGCGCGCATCGTGGGGTTTGAAGGCGGGCGATCGTGCGGTGATCTACGTCGGTCGCATCGCCCCCGAGAAAAACATCGCGCTGGCACTCGAGGCGTTCGAGGCCATGCGCCGGCGCGATCCGCGCCTGGTGTTCGTGGCGGTGGGCGACGGCCCGGCCCGGCCGCAACTGGAGCAGCAATATCCCCACGCGATCTTCGCCGGGATGCGGAAGGGCGAAGACCTGGCCAGCCACTACGCTTCGGGTGACATCTTCCTCTTTCCCAGCGTCACCGAGACCTTCGGCAACGTGGTGCTGGAAGCCATGGCGAGCGGGCTGGCGATCGTGGCCTTCGACTATGCCGCCGCCAATCTCTACCTTACCGACGGCGTATCGGCCCTGCTGGCCCCTTTCAACGTCGCCGAGGCCTTCGTCGCGCGAGCCGAATCGCTCGCCGTCAATCCCGAAATCGTCCACCAACTGAGAGGAGAAGTGAGGGAACCGGCCCAGGCCTGCAGTTGGGCGCGGATCATCGCGGACCTCGAAGCCGTGCTGACAAAGCACGATGAGGGAGAAGGAGCACACCATGCCCGCCTCGAGGCTAAAGCTAACCTTGTTGCGCATGGACCGGATCGAAGGCCCATGGTGCCTTAAAATCAACCGGGCGGGCCATTACCTGCCCGTTCGCGCCCTCTTCGCCACGGTCAGCCGTCTGGGTGACGGCATCTTTTGGTACGGCCTGATGGTGCTCCTGCCGGTGCTCTACGGTTTCGAAGGCCTGATGGTCTCGTTGAAGATGGGCCTCGTGGGCTTCGTCGGCCTGTACTTCTACAAATACGTCAAGTCGCGCACCTCGCGTCCACGGCCCTTCAAGGCCTGCGACGAGATCGCCGATTGGGTACCGCCGCTGGACGCCTTCAGCTTTCCGTCGGGGCATACGCTCCATGCGGTGGCGTTCACGGTGTTGGTGGTTTCGTTCCAGCCGGCCTTCGGCTGGGTCTTGATTCCGTTCACGACCCTGGTCGCCATGTCGCGCGTGGTGCTGGGCCTGCACTACCCCTCGGACGTCCTGATGGGCGCCAGCGCCGGCGTGCTGTTCTCCAGCCTCTGCCTCTGGATGTGGTAGCAGATTTCAGGCGATCGACACCAATCTCGTTTGGCCGCCCCACCTAATCCTGGGCGGAGATACAGCATCGCGGAAAGGCATCCGACACGGAAACCTACTGCCGCTGTGCTTCGGTTTGATGCTTGTCGGGGTTGAAATCGGGGAAGGATGGCATGCGCCGCGGCGAAGCCTGGAGGTCCCCGGACCGGTTCAGTGCACCCGCGATGGCCCGTTCGAGTTGGCTGTCGCGGCCTTGACGCCACAGAAACGGATCGAGTCCAATATCGATATCCGGTTGAATCCCAACATTTTCGATGCTCCACGTACCCGTCTCGGGGTTGAAGGCCGCTCGACTTGGAATTTCGAGGACGCCGCCGTCGATCGAATGGGGTTGAAGGCCGTGTGCCGCGATCCCCGCGCCGATCGTGGCCCGGCCCACGATGGTTCCCAACTCGGTCAGACGAAACATGAGGGCGAACGTCTCGGCTGCAGATCCATTCCACTGGTTGACGATCAGGACCTTGGTTGGCGAAGCCAGGCTCGGCGGCACGTTCAGGCCGTCACGCCCGCGAAACCGATAGGCGTAGATTCTCTCCCTCTCCAACATCTCGATCGCGCGATCGAAGGTGATTCCCCCTGGATTGAAGCGAATATCCAGTATGAGGCCCCGTGCGCCATGCGATGCGTAATAGGCTCGAATAAAATCCTGAAGGCCACGCTCATCGAATCGGGCGACATGTTGGTACACGAGCGCACCACGGCTGGCCTTTTCCACCCTGCGTCGGTTGGATGCCGCCCAATCTGCAAGCCGAAGAAGCCCTTCGTCCCGAAGCGGCTCGACCCGGATCCGCCGCGAATCGCGGCCACTTGGGTCGGGTCCGACGGTCAATTCGACAGGCCGCCGCACCTTTCCTTCAAAGTAGGCGTAGAGGTTTCGGCTCGCATTCACCGGTTTTCCATCGACAGCCAAGAGGTAATCACCCACCGCGACCCGAGCCCCCGGGCGATCGAGCGGCGCGTGAATGGGGTCCTGAAAAGAGTCGAGTAGGGGACGGCGATATATTTTGGTGAAACGATAGGTTCCGCGATCCACGGCAAAGTCGGCACCCAGCAAACCGACCTGCGGCGTCGGGACGGACGGGGGGAGGTCCCCGCCGCCAACGTTCAGATGACTGACCGAGACCATGTCGAACATGCGCGCCATCAAATCGTTCAGTTCTCCCCGCGTGGTGATGTTGGGCAAATATTTTTCAAATCGCCGATTCAATCCGGGGAAGGTAGGTCCCCTGGCGAATCCATGTACATTCGGATCGTAGAAAAAGGTTTCGAACGCCCGCCATGTCTCTTCGAAGATCTGCGTCCACTCCGTTTTCTGATCGATCCGTACCGGCAGGGCGTGCGTCGGTATGCGCTGGCGAACGAAGCGACCCGCCTCGAAACGCGCGACATAGATCCGGTCCTTTTGGCGGAACACCAGGGCGGATCCACCAGGAGTCAGGTGCCAGTCACGTACATGGCCGGCGATTCGCCGGATCTTTCCAGGATCTCGGAGATTCAGATGGAAGAGTTCCCTGGAAGGTTCGCGGAAGGGATTGCCGCCTTCTTTCCAGCGAATCCCACTCAATATCAGATGCCCGCTTCGCAGAACTCGGACCCGACGCGGCTGCACCCCGACGCGTGGCAAGCTCACCAGCCGCGTCTCGATCCCATCGAAATCGATTTGGACCGGCTCCTTGCTGGCCTCCCACTTCGCTTCGAGGTTGGGTAGGCCGCTCAGGAACCAAACCGGTTCGGAGTCACCCCGTCGGAGAATCGCCGCATGGAGATCGAAAAGGATTCTCGGCTGGTTCTCGATCGCGCTCTGCAGGCTCCAGGGCACATCGGAGCCTGGCGCCTGGGGGCTCGAAAGAAAATAGAGGTAACGACCATTGGGATCGAACGCGGGTGAAACCGCGTAGTGATGTGTCGGAGAAATGCGCTGCCCCGTTTCCGTGTCGGTATCGTGAACGTACACCGCGGCAAGGCGATTGGACTCCCATTTGACGTAGGCGAACCACCGCCCGTCCGGCGACCAGGACACTTGGAAATCGACCTGCGCCGGGTCCCTGGCATGGTCCACCGCACGAAGCCGATCGGCTTCCAAATCATAAAGCCAGAGAACGCCGCGGGGCCCGGTAAAACACAGGCGTTTGCCACCCGGCGCCCAATGAAGCCCCCGATAAAAGCTGCCCTCGACCTCGATCGACCGAACGGCGTCCTGGTTCGGCCGAGACAAATCGCGAATACACAGCAAATCCCCTGAGGCCAAAGAGCAAAAAAAGGCCAAAAACCGTCCGTCATCCGAAATGGCCGGTTCGCGCTCCAGCCTTTCCGAACTCCGCGTGAGATTGGTGGCATGGCCGGTAGCCGTCTCGATCGCAAAAAGATCGCCCCGCCCCTCCAAGACAATCCGATCCGCCGAACGCGCCAGTTGTGGCCGCTTGGCCAGTTCGAGGGCGTTGACCGTTTTGGTGCGCCGATGCCGGAAATCGAGAGGCACGCGTATCGACAAAGGTTCTTCGGGGATCGTGCCCGCTCTGGACACATACAAAGCACCGTCCCTGCAGTATGCGAGGTGATCTTCGAAACCGGCGGCAAACCGAATCCCCATCCTCGAAAACCGGGTCACGCGATGTATTTGGCCGGAATCGGGGTCGAGGCGATAGAGATTGGAGATCCCATCACGGTCCGAAAGAAAGAAAAGGCCGTGGGCCAGCCAGATGGGACGGAATGCATTGAATCCATCCGTCAAAGGCCGGTAGGTACCAAAGGTACGCGTATCGGTTTGAACCAGTTGGGGCCGCCTGCCGCCGCGATATCGGCGATAGGTGGTGGTGAAGGGCATGCGCCCGATCGGGACCAGAACCAGGGATGCGCCATCCGGCGAGAACGCGGCCTGGGTTCCGAAGGGGAATGGCAATGGCTCGGGCCAGGCTTTCTCCAAATTCAGACGATAGAGTCGGATCACCCGGCTTTTATCGCGCTGACTGGCAAAAAGCAGGGTTCGGCCATCGGGTGAAAACGCGACGGGTATGTCCGGACCGGGGTGGAACGTCACCTGGCGCACTTCACCGTTGGTCAAGTCCAAAAGATAGGCATTGCGGTCGGCACGGCGGTAAAAGGCGAGGAACCTCCCATCCGGTGCCACGACGGGATAGCGATCATCGCCGTCGGTAAGCGATATCGCCACACCTCCCGCCCGGGGAACCCGCCAAATTCGACCCGCCAGCCCGAAAAACAGATGGGTGCGATTCAAGGCCACGCCCTGAAACAGGAAGGGTCCTTGAACGGGATCAGTCCCGCAAAGGGCCGGGGACGAGACGAGAAAACACAGCCACGAGGCGATCTCGAATAGTCGAAATACCCTGGAATGAATCGTATACATGAAAACACGGCTCCTGAACAGGATCGAAGGTATTCGCGTCGTCACGGTGAACCGGGGGCGACACGCGCAAAGCCAAGCCCGCGACGGACGCTCCCATTCCCGAGCGGAAAGCCATTCTTTCCGCACCGGGGCACGCTTCACTCGTAACGCAGGGCTTCCATGGGGTCGCGATTCGCGGCCTTGCGGGCCGGCTGGAAAACCGCCAACCCTGCGGCTCCGACCAACAACAGGGTCGGCGCGACAAACGAGAGAGGATCCGTTGGGCTGACCCCGTTCAGGATCATGGTCAAAAAATGGGTGGTCCCCCATGCCGCGGCAATGCCGACGGCGATGCCGATACCGACCAGACGGAACCCATGCCACAACAGGAGGGCCATGATGGTTTCCGGGCTACCGCCGAGAGCCAGTCGAATGCCGATTTCACCGCGGCGTTGCCGAATCTCGTGAGAGACCATGCCGAATACGCCCGCGGTTGCCAAGACGAGCGCAAGCAGGCCCAGTCCGGCAAAGAGGGCGGCCCCAATTTTATTGGGCCAAAGAATGGTGGAGATATGGTCGCGCATACTGACCAGGGAGGAGAACACCATCTCCGGATGTTCCTTTTCGAGAAAGGCTCGCATCCCCGCCGTGACCTCATCCGAAGCGGTGCGTCTGGTGGTCCGCAGGATGAAGGACAGGCCATGCTCGAATCGAGGCTGGAGCGGATAGTATAGGTATGGTTGGTCTCGCTCTCCCAAGGTCTGGTATTTTCCGGTCGGGACCACGCCGACCACCTCGATCGATTCCTCGCCCCCCGCCGGCATGATCTGCCGACCGACGGCCGATTCGCCTGGCCATAACCGGTCCGCCAGCTCTCGATTCACGATGCAGCTTCGTGGCCGGTCCAGCCGATCGGAGGCCAGGAAATACCGACCCTCGAGAAGGGGTATCTCCAAGGTTTCCAGAAAACCGGGCGCAATGGAATTTTTCAGGGTTCGAATCGGTTCACCGGTCCCCAGGTTCTCGTCGATGGCCTGAACCGAGGTGACCGAGTAGTTCATGTCGAACGGCGCCATGTGTCCATGTGCGGCGCCTTCGACATCCGGGTGGTTCGCCAACCGCAGGGTCAGGTCGGTACCGAGTTCGCCGACCTCATCGATGTCGAACCCATACAATTCCGGATCGAGGTGAAACACCGCGGTATGGTCGATATCAAAGCCGGGATCGATGTTGCCGGCCCGTTGCAGACCACGCCACAGGAGTGTCGCCACGATGAGCATGAACACCGAAGTCGCGACTTGCATGACCACGAAGACGGCACGCAACCGAGAAGTCGCCCGATTGGAACCGGCATCGGCACCCTGGGATTTCAAATGGGACACGATATCGAGTTTCGTGTGGTGTAAGGCTGGTGCCAAACCGAATACCAAGGTGGATACGATCGTCACGAACAGAGAGAACAGGAGCATTCTCCAATCGAGCCCGGTGTCGACCACGATGTGAATGGGCATGTTGGCGAGTAGCGATCGAACGAGATCGAGCGTCCAAAGGGAGAGAATCAAACCGAACAGGGTGGCGACAAAACTGAGCAACGCGCTTTCTACCAGCAACTGCCGAATCAGGCGCCCACGCGTGGCGCCCATCGCGACCCGAACCGATATTTCCCGACGCCGCTCCGTGGTTCGGGCCAGAAGTAGGGCGGCCACATTGAAGCACGCGACCAGCAGCACCAGCCCCACCAAACCCATCACCATCGCGATCAGTCCACCGACGGGCACCAGGGATAATTCTCCTAACTGAGAAAAGGGAGCCGAGGTGAAACCGCGCTCCATGATTTCGTCCGGGTTCTCGGCGGCCAGAGTCTCGCCCAGTGTGCCCAGGCGCGTGTCGACTTCCACGAGATCGGCACCCTTTTTCAATCGCCCCACCACGTTCAACCAGAGTTGATCGCGTCGGTTCAGGCGCTGAGGCTGATTGGGGATCGCCTGGGCGCACATGGGCAACGGGATCCACATATCCGGTTGCAGCGCGATGGTGGCTCCGGTGAAGCCGGGCCCCATCACGCCAATCACGGTGAACTCGAATCCGTTGACCCACAGATGTCGACCCACGACATCGGGATCCGCACCGAAATTCTTGGTCCAAAAGCCATGCCCCAATACCACGACAGGCATGGTTCCGGGAGTGGCTCGGGGATTTCCGTGGAAGGTATCTCCGACCACGGCATCACGACCCAACACGTCGAAAAAGTTCGCACTGACCAAAGAGCCATAACTGGTGGTCATGCCCCCCGGCAACTTGACGGCGACCTCGCTACCCGAATAGGCGATCAAGCCGCTGAAGAGATCGGTCCGATCTCGAATATCCACGTAATCCGGATGACTGAGACTGATCAGTTCGCTGAATTCTCCCACCTCACCCTTGATCGTCGTTCGAATCGAAACCAGCTCATGTTGCCGCGCCACATCGACGGGCCGGAGAAGTAGGGTGTCGATGACGCTGAAGATGGCGGTGTTGGGACCCACCCCCAAGCTCAAGCAAACAATCGCGATCACGGTGAATTTGGGGCTCTTGCGCAACATGCGAACGGCAAATCGGAGATCTTGAATCAAGGCGTCCATCGTCGACCTCTTCTAGGATTCGTTCACGATTCGGCCGTCGACCAATTCGACCCTTCGATCGGCGAACGCTGCATAGCGCGAATCGTGAGTGACCAGGCAAATGGTGGTCCCGTCGCGATGCAACTCCGCCAAAAGGTTCATGATCGTTTCCCCGTGGCGACTGTCCAGGTTCCCCGTAGGTTCATCGGCTAAAAGGATATCCGGCTCGGTCACCACGGCACGAGCAATGGCCACACGCTGCTGTTGTCCACCGGAAAGCTCAGCGGGAAAGTGGCGATCCCGATCCGTGAGACCGACCCGAGCCAAGGCGGAAGCCACCCGATCGGCTCGTTCGGAGGGAGAAACTCCGGCATAGGTCAGGGGCAGCTCTACGTTTTGAAACAGGTCCAGGTCACCGATCAAATTGAAATTCTGAAACACGAAACCAATCGATTGATTCCGCAATCGAGCCCGTTGCTTGGGGGACAGATCCACCGTGGTACGACCGTTCAATTCATAGGTGCCGTTGGTGGGTGAGTCCAGCAATCCGATGATCGAAAGCAGGGTGGATTTTCCCCCTCCGGATGGGCCCAGGATGCCCAAAAATTCACCGCGCTCGATGGTCAGTTGGACATGGTCGAGGGCGCGGGTCTCGAGGCCTTTGCCACAAAAAACCTTGGACACATCGCGAAGGCGGATCACCGAAGCGGGGGAATTCCCCGAAACCTTGGCGCCAACCAGGTCGGTTAAACGATTGCTGAGATTGTCGATCAAACCACTCACTCCTTGTCAGGCGATTCCCGAACGGAGACGACCTCTCGGAGGGGAAGAAATCGAGTTCGGCCGGATCCGTCTTTCCCACAACCATTCCGCGACGAAATGCCGGGAGAGACTCGGGGCGGCCACCTAGGGAGCAGAAGCTGCGCCAACCTTGACAACTAGTTTTCTATGAAATACTTAAGCCAAAGTGAGACTGCCTTTTTCATGGGCGTGATGCCGGCGGTGTTCGCTGGCGGGCAGTGCATGTCCGAATTCGGACACCCTATGGATTTCCAAAAGCGCGGTGCGCAACCCAACCGGATTCATCCCGAAGGGATAGGGGGGTCCCGTAGCGGAACGAGCGGAAGTTGCAGGATTGCCCGAGCGCCCGACGCATCCTCCCTGTTATGCAACGACAGCGCACCTCCGTGAGCCTCCGCGATTTGACGGGACAACACCAGGCCGATGCCGTTTCCATCCGGCTTGGTGGTGTAGAAGGGCACGAATAGATGCTCCGGATTGGCGATACCAGGCCCGGAATCCAATATTTCCAGTTCGAACAAGCCACGTGAGGGAAACGCCTGCCAGCGTAGGATGACGCCGCCGTCTCCGAGCAGCGCAGATTCGACCGCGTTGTCGACCAGGTTTACCAGCACCTGATCGAGCATCTCGGGATCTGCTGGAAGCCGAACCTCGGGTCCCGGTTCCAGGCGAACCGCAATCCGTGATTCGGCAGCGGCAACCAACCGAATTTGTTTCGCCACTTCGATCATTTTGAGTTTCGGTCGTGAAGGGCCGGCGATGGACCGATGGCGTTTCATCAAGGTAACGAGCATCGCCGTTCGTGAGCGTATGATCGCAAGGCCTTCGATCAAATCCTCTTGCCAGTCCGGATTCTTCTCGGGTCGTTGGATGATTCGCGGCAAGGTATCGACAAGGGAAGCGATCGGGGTCACCGCATTGCTGATCTCATGGCGAAGGACCTTTAAAAGTCGCTGCCAGGCGTCGCGTTCTTCGCGGCGCAGGGGTTCGGTGAGATCGCTCAGCAGGAGAAGGATGTGGGGCCGCCCTTCCTCGCGAAAAGGAGTGCGCCGAATTTGCCACCGGCGCCGCTTTCCGGCAACGGCGGCCTCGCCCACACGCGGCACCTCACCGGCCAGAAACGAAGCGAGCCCCAACTCCTCGGCAGACTTTCCCCGGTTGGCGGAAGTCCCGATCAGCGCGGTCCCGCTTCGGTTGCTCCAACGTAAACGGGTCTGGTCGTCGAAGGCGAACATGGCCACATCGACTTGATCCAACACTTTTTCCAACAAGGCATGGCTTTCGAAGGTGCCGGTGTGCTCGCTGCTGAGCTTTCGAGAAAGTGCGTTGAGGTTCTTGACGATCTCGTTCAGGGACTGACTGGACTCGACCGACCGCATTTGCCTCGAATAATCGCCCTCGATCATGGAGAACAGCAAACTGGATACATTTCGAAGACGGGTCACGAACGTTTCGGTAAGGTAATGAACGAACCAGAGATTGGCCCCAATCACCGCCGCCGTAACCGTCCAGCGAATTTTTTCGGGAAAGGCGGCGAACCAGACCAGTGCCAGTGCGATCCCCGAAACCGGAAACAAGGCGATCAGCGCGGAACCGACGAGCCAACGCTCGGTGGGGGCCGTTCGCTTCATGGCGAACATGCCCGGGAGATCCATGAGACATCAACCGGCATGGGGATCCAACTTGTATTTTTCCATACGGCGATAAAGGCTGCTCCGCCCCAATCCGAGCTCACGCGCGGCCGCCTTGATGTTTCCGTCGGTACGAAACAGGGCCCGTTCGATCAAGTGGCGCTCGGCTTGATCGAGCGTCATGTGCTCCAGGTTGGGACGCGTCGCTGTCGCGGCAGACTTCGTGGCGGGTGCGACGAGGCCCAGGTCCGCGGCGGTGATCGAGAACCCGCGTGCGAGCAGAACCCCACGCTGTATCGCGTGATCCAGTTCGCGAACATTGCCTGGCCAGGAATGGGCCAGCAACTCGGAACGTGCCTCGGGAGACAACTCGATGCCGGCTTTTTGGTATTTGGCAGCGTGACGTTCGAGGAAGGATTCCGCCAGCGGTATGATGTCGTCATGCCGCGCCCGTAGCGGCGGAAGACGTATTTCGATCGTATTGAGCCGAAAAAGCAAATCCTCGCGATACGAACCTTCGCGAGCCATCGCTCCCAGATCGGCATTCGTGGCGGAGAGCAACCGCACATCTACCGCTTCGGTTCGGGAGGAGCCCAGCGGTTCGAATTCTCCGGTCTCGATGACGCGAAGCAGCTTGGCCTGTAGCGGCAGGGAGATGTTTCCGATTTCATCGAGAAAGAGCGTGCCGCCATCCGCACGCTTGAAACGGCCCTCGCGGGCGGTACGGGCATCCGTGAAGGCTCCCTTGGTATGGCCGAAGAGCTCGCTTTCGAAAAGGCTGTCGGAGAGGGCGCCCGTGTTGACGGTGATCATCATCTCGCCGGCACGATCGGAACCGGCGTGCAGGGCACGGGCGGTCAACCCCTTGCCGGTCCCGTGTTCACCGGTAATCAGGATGTTGGCATCGGTCGGGGCGACTCGCTCGATCAAGTCGAGGACACGGTTCATGGCGGGAGATCGTGCGATCATGCCATCTTCTCGGTCCCGAACCAAAAGTCGGTTCTCCTGTTGGAGATGACGGTTCCGGCGATTGACCCGCCCGAGAGCGAGCTGGTTTTTCACGATACTCAGCAGACGTTGATTGTCCCACGGCTTCTCCACGAAATCCCTGGCACCGCGCTGAAGCGCACTGACCGCGAGGTTCACGGTCGCGTAAGCAGTCATGACCACGATGGGCAGGTCCGCATCGGCCATGCGGAGGACTGCCAATAAATCGAGACCTTCCTCACCGGAAGTGGTATCTCGCGTGTAATTCATGTCGATGAGCGCCAGATCGAAGCGGCTACGCTCCAGTTTGGCGCAGACCTCGCCCGGAGAGCCCGCGAGTTCGGTGCGGTACCCTTCGCTTTTCAGAAGCAGGCGCAGCGCCCTCAATACTTCCTCTTTATCATCGGCAATCAATATGCGAGGGTGGCCGCTACTCATCGACGCGCTCCATTCGTAAAGCCATCGATCTCACTATATGGAGCGAACCCCTGAGCGTCAAGGGGCCTCCGAGCGCACTTCTCTCTCGGGCGAAAGGAAATCGAACCCCCGTTTTCCAGGAACGTCACCGACCCACATCCATCACGTGATCGATGAGGGTCGGTCTTCCTGGGTGCGACTGCGAGCGGGCTTCGAATCTCGCCGATCAGGAACCTTCGGGTCGGGAATCCCACTCGTGTCCCGTGGCCTTCAGGGTGCCTCCTCGTCGTTTCGCTCTCTTTGGCGGCGCTGCTCCTCCATCGTCTGAAACAGCTCGCGAATGTCTCGATACCCACCGATCGTGACGAACACCGCCAGCACCGCGAACAATGCCAGCACGACGACGAAACAAATCTTCCAAAAGGCTATCCAAAAATCCACGATCACACCTCCTGCATCTGCGCCTTGTCGTTGAGCGCCTCGCGACGCGCCTCCGACATGGCGTAGGAATTATCGGGGAACAACAAAGACCCCAGGACCATCACGAACAGCGAAAAGGCCACCGTGAGCAGGCCGACCCGCTCGCCCGAAATCTGGATGCCCAGCAGCGCCTGAACCGGGCCGAGACCGACCACGGCGAAGATCCCGCTCAGCAAGGCCAGAAAGGCCCCGGTGGAACTGGCCCGCTTCCAGTAGAGCCCGCCCAACAGGACGGCGAAGGAGCCGGTGAAATAGATGGCGCCGGTCACCGCCATGTAGTCCCAGATGTCGTCGTTCCCCTTGTAGAAGAGGCCCCAGTACAGGATGTACAGGCCGATCACCACGATCAGGATGCGGGTGCACTTGATGCGCTCGGCCCCGGTCATCCCGTTGCGGCGCAAGGGGGCGATCACGTCCTGGGTCAGGACCGAGCTCCACGCCAGGAGATAGGAATCGTGGGTGGACATGAACGCCGCGATCATCGCCGCCGAAATCAACCCGATGATCCCCGTAGGAATGATGCGTCCCAAAAAGATGGGCATCGCATAGAGGTTGTCGAGTGGGGCACTGCCGTCCGTGGGGAAGAACAGGGCGTTGAGTTCGGGAGACTTGGTGGTGATCAACACGAACGCCGCGATTCCCAGGAAGTTGGGAATCAGGAACCGGATCATGAAGGAAATGGACGACCACATGTATTGTTTCTTGACGGTTTTCGCATCCTTGGCGGCCAGGGCCCGGGCTACCGCCGTCGGCCAGATGGCACAACTCACCAGGCCGGCCGTGAACGCCATCCACAGCACGTATTCCAACCCGAAGGCTCCTTCACTGACAAAGGGATCGAAACCCGCCTGGCCTTTCGCGGCCACGATCGTTTCGAATAAATGGTCCCAACCGATCACCTGGATCGCCACGTAGGTCGCGACCAGCATGCCCGCCGAGAGCACGACAAATTGAATGTAGTCGGTCACCACCACCGAGAACATACCGCCCAGCGTGGTGTAGATCAGGACCAGGACCAGCAGCAGCGTCATCACCAGCGGCAGGGCCCAACCCTGGGCCGACAACCCCGTGACGCCGACGATGAAAATCGATCCCACCTTCAGGAAGAGACCCATGTTGAGAATGCCGCCCAGTGCCAACATGATCCCGCCCAACACGCGGGTCTTGCGGTCGAAGCGCTTCTCGTAATACTCGGGAATGGTCAGCACTTCCGACTCGCGCAACTTGGCGACGATAAAGCCGGATGCACCCACCAGAAAGGTCACGATGCCCGCCACCAAGGCGATGTGAAACGCGGCGAAGCCACCCGTGAACCCCTTTTGGGAACTGTACATGACGGTGACGAGACCCATCTCGGTCCCGGTCATGGTGGCGATGCCCAGACAGGTGCCCAGGGCACGGCCGGCGCCGATGTAGTCGGTCATGTTCACGACGAACTTGCGAACGAAGAGACCGATCACGACGGAAATACTGAGGTAGAGCAGGACAATCACCCAATCGATGGAAGAGAAGTTGGTCTGACTGAGAATCTCAGCGGTGTGTTCGTTCATGGCGATGGTTCCTTGCGCGAATTAGTTTATTGATATTACAAACAATGATTCCACGGACGCAAGACATCTTTTCGCCGAGGCCGTGTTTTTTCTCACCAATGACAAGGCTTCGCAGAAAAATTTCGATGCTCGCGAGCAAGCCTGGATTCGTATATCACCTCACGATTCACCGATCGATCTTTGTGGATTGGACCAAACCAGGCCGAAACGCGCCCCGCCATGGCCCAGATCCAGGCTGGCGCAAGCCCTCGAGGCATTTTTTATTACCCACTTAAACACCGTATTTAAAGCATGAAAATTCGCAAACTTCTTTTTTTCTTGTTTTTTGGTGATGCGCTCCGTACAATTTGACCAGATTCATTTGTTAAATAAATAAACAAATAAATCACGAGGTCGCCCACCCATGGTCACCAGGATTCATCCCCATCGAACCGACGTCGCCCGGCCGCCTTCCGGCGTGCAATCCCTGTTCATCGGGGTCGACATCGGCGGCACCAACTCCGAGATCGGCTTCGTCGACGGCGAGGGCCGGTGCCTGCGCAAGATCGTGATCCCCACCTTGCCCTACCATCCCTTTCGTCGCTTCATCGACGAGTTCGTCGCCCAGATCCGCGCCGGCCTCGAGGGCCTGAGCAACTATACCTGTGTCGGGATGGGCGTCGCCGCACCGGGCGCCAATTCGCTGGACGGCCGCATTCGCGACCCGACGAATTTCGGCTGGCCCGACGTGGACCTGGCGCGGGTGCTGCGTGATTTTTTTCCGTTCCCCATTCGGGTCGCCAACGACGCGACCGCCGCGGCCATCGGCGAGAAGAAACACGGTGCGGCCAAGAACTGGCGCAACTTCATCATGATCACCCTGGGAACCGGCCTGGGTGGTGGCATTTTCGTCGATGATCAGCCCCTGATCGGTCACCGCGGCTTCGCGGGAGAGTTGGGCCACACGCCCGCGGAGCCCGGCGACCGGCTTTGCGGCTGCGGTCGCTACGGCTGCCTGGAAACCTACGCCTCGGCCACCGGCCTGCGCCGAACCATGCTGGCCCTGACCGCCAAATACGGCGACCGCAGCGGCCGTTTCCAAGACGTCAGTTACAACGAACTCAGCGCCCGAGCGATTTGGGAGGCGGCCTGCGCCGGCGATCCCCCCGCCCTGGAGGCCTTCGAAATCACGGGCAGCGTCCTGGGCCGCAAAATGGCCGAGTGGGTGCCGATCTTCGATCCCGAGGCCTTCGTGCTGTTCGGCGGCCTGACCCGAGCGGGTTCGTTCCTGCTGGAACCGGTGCGCAAGGCGTTCCGCGCAAGCCTGGCCAACGTGTTCTCCGGCGACATCCCCATCGTGCTCTCCCAGGTACCGGAAAGCGAAGCGGCCATCCTGGGTGCCTGTCACATCCCCGAATACCTACCCGAGTCCCTATCCATAAAGGAGGAGGCCTGACTTATGAGCAATCCACACCTCGATCGACCCGACCTTTCCGCCGTAGAGCGAACGTTGATGGAGCGAGGCGGACAGGCGGACCGATACGCACCTCGCGAAAAGATCCGGACGCTCGTCGTCGAACATTTCCCGATGCTGGGCAAGGTGACGGCCTTGCGATTCCTGGAATGGGCCCAAAGGAATCCGGACTGGTCGGTGGCACTCCCCACCGGCAAGACCCCGGAACACTTCATCAAATGGACCCAACGCATCCTGCGGGATTGGGACCGGGCCGAGGTGCGCCGCATTTTGGAAACCCACGGCCTCGATCCGGCGCGCAAACCCGACCTGAGCCGCCTGCACTTCATCCAGATCGACGACTTCTATCCGATCCACGGTTGGCAACAGAACAGTTTCTTCCATTACGTCAACCGCTTCTATCTCGGTGGATTCGGTTTCGACCCCAAGAAGGCGTTGCTGATCGATCCCGACAAGATCGGCCTGGACCCGGGTGAAGACCTGGATCAGGTCTGGCCCGAAGGCCAGGTGGACCTGTCCTTGAGAACACGCGCACCGCGCACCGCCCTCCAGCGGCGCCAACAGCGGCTGTTGGCCGAGGTCGACGAATTCTGCTACCGCTACGAAGAGCGGATTCGCGAGCTGGGCGGCGTGGGTTTCTTCCTGGGCGGCATCGGTCCGGACGGGCACATCGGCTTCAACGTGCGCGGTTCCGACCATCTCTCGACGACGCGCCTCTGCGAGACCAACTACGAGACCCAGGCCGCGGCGGCTTCGGATTTGGGCGGCATCGAAATATCCAGCGCGCGCCTGGTCATCACCATCGGCCTGGGCACCATCACCTGGTGCCCCGAGACGACCGCGCTGGTCATCGCGGCCGGGGAGGCCAAGGCGGCCATCGTACAACGCGCCATCGAGAGCGAGCCCAGCAACCAGGTTCCGGCCTCGGTGCTGCACAAGCTCGACAACGCCTGCTTCTACGTCACCAAGGGCGCGGCCCGCCTACTCACCGAACGACGCCACCACCAGCTCGAAACCCCCGAGACCTGGGACGACACCACCCAACGCTCCCTGGTCATCGATGCGGCCCTGAATGCCGGATGCAGCCTGGCCCAAACCGGTCACGAGCAGATCGAACGCCTGCGCTCGGGCAGCCTGTTGCTGGAGCGCCTGGAACGGCCGGTGGTGGAAGCATGCGACGGGGCGGCCTCCTTTTTGAAGGAAAGCCTGAACCGGGCCCTGGCCACGCCGTGCGGCGAGACCTTCCTGCACACGGCACCGCACCACGACGACATCATGCTCGGTTACCTGCCCTACCTCGCCCAGTTCGTGCAGGATCCGGCCAACAGCCACCGGTTCCAATACCTGACCAGTGGGTTCAACGCGGTCACCAACGGCTTCATGGTGGATCGCTGCAATTGGGCGAGCGCCTTGCTCCGCAACCCGGAGTGGCGTGCCGGCGCCCAGGCCTATCTCGCACCGGACCGGCGCGAGCACCGCGAAGCCGAGGTCCAAATGTTCCTGGACGCCTTGGGCGCGGAAGACGCGACCGGTGCGGCACGGTCGGCAGTGGGGGCCAGACTCCTGGCCTGCGTGGCCGAAATCTACGGTGAACCCGATCCGGAGGCCTTGGAGCACCGCATCGACGCCCTGCGACACTATTTCCTGACCACTTACCCCGGCAAGAAAGACGAACCCGAAGTCCAGAAACTCAAGGGCATGCTGCGCGAGTGGGAGGCGGAGGTCCTTTGGGGCCATCTGGGCTTCGGTCTCGACACCATCCACCACGCGCGGCTCGGCTTTTACAAGGGCGACATCTTCACCGAAGAGCCGGAGATCAACCGCGACGTGTTGCCGGTGCTGGAGGAAATTCGCCGCGTCCAGCCGAGCGTCGTGACGGTCGCCTTCGATCCCGAGGGCAGCGGGCCCGACACGCACTACAAGGTGATGCAGGCCGTGGCGGCCGCACTACGCCTGTATCGCGACGAGACCGGCCGCAACGACATCCGAATCTGGGGGTACCGCAATGTCTGGTACCGGTTCCACCCCGCCGAGGCCGATCTGGTGGTGCCGGTGTCCCTGGGTCAAATGGCCGAGCTGCATCGACTGTTTTTGGATTCGTTCGCCTCCCAACGGGAGGCCTCCTTCCCCAGCTACGAACACCAGGGCCCCTTCTCCGAGTTGGCGCGCCAAATCCAAGTGGAACAGTACCGGCAAATTCGAACCTTGTTGGGCGAGTCGTTCCTACGCCGCCACCCCGATCCGAGAGTGCGCGCGGCACGTGGCTTCCTGTTCGTGCGGGTCATGGAATTGGACGAGTTCTTCGAAAAGACCCGCGAACTCAAGAAATCCATCGAGTAGGTCGGTGACGCGACCACATCGCGACCCTCGTTTCTTCGATTCCCTGAAGCCCTGCACTACCCCCCGCTCCCTTTCTACCGCTTTCTCGTAATTCTCGAAGCTCTCTATTCATCGTGTGCAAACCACTTCGTGGTTTCTCCTCTATTTTCCAGGTTTGCCGCATGGGTCGATCCCCCGATCCATGCGGTTTTTTTGTGTGAGGAGCCAGAGCGAACCCGCCATTCGAGAAGGGAGACCGCACACCCCTGGTCGACAGGGGTCACTGCGGGGTCGGGAAAGGCGACCCCTTCGAACTTGCATGAATGGCAACCTTTCCGGCGCGGGTCGAGCTAGTGCTCATCGAGAAACAGGGTTTTTTGAAAATGCACCTCTGAATCGGCAGGATTGCCAACACCTACTCATATGAGCAGTCAGGTATCAGGTGTCAGCTTATCACCTTAAAACAATGACCTTGCTGAGACCTGACACCTGATACCTGATCGCGTGCCCATCCAGCCGGACCGCTTGGCTTGTCGAAATGATTTCGTTTCATGATGGGCACGAGCTAATGAATTGAGACTGCTGTCAATAGGCTTGCGGTGATCGCATCGAGCCGACGTCGAAATCAGGAATGGCATTTTTCGCCAAATTACAAATAAGCGTGATCTAAAACCCGAATCAAATTCGCATGTTTCTATAAAACCCTCCTTTTTTGTCAGCATGGATGATTTCAACTTCTTCGGTCGACCTCTATTCCCGGGAAAGGAATCTCTTGACCTTCGATGAACTCATTGCTCGTATTGCCAGAGCTTCGCAACAACGGCGGCTGTCGCTGTTTCTCGGCGACGCACCCGCGCTCGCCTTGGACTATCCCACTCTGGAAACGGCCCTGGACCAATTGGCAGACTACTTTCTCAGTGGCGAATCCCTGGATTCCGGCCGCAAAGGCCGCGTGACCAAGTACCGCGACCAGCGCGACTGGTTGCGCTTGACCAAAACCATCGCCGACGCCGAGCCGGAAGCCTATCTTCGCCAATTGAAACGCCTGTTTGCGGGACCATGGGTGGATCAACCATCCCAGCCGCCTTGGTGGCTGCGAGCCTTGATCGCACTGAAACCGGTCCTGATCGTGACGGCGGACCGTGGCCCGCTCCCGACGGCTTCGATCGCACGAGGTTATACTCCGGTCACCTGGCGGGATCGCGACCTACTGGACAACCTGCCCCACGCAGAAGGACACCATTTGGTCGCCGTCCAGGGCCATTCCCTGGAACCCGCCAACCTTGTACTCACCTTGGATCAGATGAAAGCGTTCTCGGGGGAGCACGGTGAGCCGGTACGCCGCCTGTTGCGCCGAATTCGGGTGGACCACCTTTGCCTTCTGGCGGGCTTTCGCGCTGAGGACCCCTTCCTCACCGGGCTGGCTCTTTCCGCCGGGCCGGCCCTGGAGAACCTGGTGGCGTTGGCCGCACCAAACAGCTTTCCTCATTTGACCGAGCTGACCACGCTATGGCCGCGACAATCGGAGGCCCCCGAAGACCCTTTGCGCACGGTGGCCTCGCGACTGATAGCCGAGATAAACGGTCAACTCCCTCCTGAAATCGAGCCGAGTCCGGGACATGAGACGGGCGAGGCTGTCCCGCTCGGGTTGGAAGACCTGCGTCGTCTGCCGCCGGCCGAAGAAAACAGGGTTCGCGATTTCTACCGTGGCCATCCCATCGATTGGACCCTGGTTCGCGACGGGCATACGATCCCGCGCCGCGAGGCCGGGCAGGTCATCGATCTGATCGCGAAGGGCCGCAAGGCCGTGTTGGTGACGGGCCCGACGGGGACTGGAAAAAGCACGATTTTAATGCAGGCAGCCCAAGTCCTGTTGGAAGAGGGATACACGATCATTCGCCTGAAAAAACCACAGAGAGTGACAAAGGTTCACGGAAACCTGGCGATTTTGGTAGAGGACGGCAGTCGCTACTACGGTTTGGCGAACCTGATTCAGGAGATGGGGCGCAGGAAGGGTGTGGTGGTATTGATCGCGGCCCGCACCCACGAATGGGCCAACCTCCAGGGCATGCGCCGCCAAGCCAACTTGGCCGCCATTGCCCGCATCGCCGTGAAAGAGTTGAACCCGTCTGAGATCCGTTGCCTGGCCGAGAAATTGGTCGAGACTGGGGCCTGTTCCAAGGAGACCGACGTGGCTTCGCTCACCCAGCGCCTGGAAAGCCGGCTGAACGGCAACCGCGACCTGTTGGCGGCCCTGTTGGAGGCGACGCATGGCCGCAAGCTGGTGGATATCCTGACCGAAGCGCTGGAGGAAATCGCCGGTTGGATCGAGGGCTGCACCCTGCTGGAGCTGCTGGGCAGCATCGTGCTGATCGAGGCGCTGCCCACCAAATCGGGGACGTCGCTGGCCTGCTCCGCCAAGTTACTGGGCCTGGTTCTGGGACTGCCACGCAAGGCGCTCGATGCGGCCTTGGACCGCCTGCGCGGCGAGGTTCGCCCGCGCCACTCGGGTGTAGACGACCTGGTTTCGCGAGACGAAGTCATCGGCAGCCATCTCTACCGGATCTTGTTCGAGGGGGACAGTCCGCTGCTGGACGTAATTCACGTGGGAACTCAGGTGCTTTGGGCTGCCCATTTGGTGGGCATGGCAGAGACCCGGAGCCGCCACCGGCAACTAATGAGCATGATTCCCAACCATTTCCGCGATCGCGGTGCGTTTCGGACGGCCGAAGAGCTCTACATGGCGGCCACCCGTGTCTCGCCACGAGATCCGATCACCTGGCAGAACTGGGCCAGAATGGCAGCCGATCCAAAAACCAAAGGCTGGTTGTCGAAGGCCTCCGACCCTCGACGCCTGTTCGAGAAGGCCGCGCTGGCCGACCCCCACCATGCACCGGCATGGCAGGCCTGGGCTCTGATGGAGGCCCACGCCGACAATCATCCCGAAGCCCGCCGCCTGTTCAAGAGGGCCACGCTGGTCGATCCCGGTCATGCACCGTCATGGCAGGCCTGGGCCCTGATGGAGGCTCGCGCGGACAACCGAGCCGAAGCCCGCCGTTTGTTCGAAAGGGCGACCCTGACAGCTCCCCACAATATCCCGTCTTGGCGTGCTTGGGCCGCCATGGAACTGGATTGGGGCGAGGTGAAGCGGGCCGAGGAACTGATTGCAAAAGCCTCGGCCAATTGCCCCCCCCACGAATTCGAAGCTCTGATCCGAAAAATCACCGAGCACCAAAAGCGAAGTCCCAAGCAGGCCACACGCCCGGAACCGCCTAGGGCCGCTCCACCGCAGCCTTCCTCCCGCCTAGTAGAATGGACCCGCCGCACCAAGTCCGAAATCGGTATCTCGGAGTATCAGGCCTATCTTGCCGCCCAGCATGTTCGCCGTTCGGCCAACGCCGATCGGGACCAACGCTTTCTGGCTCTGGCCATGATCGCCCCCCATTTGCGCAAATGCCTCCTGCGCGAGGCCGACAGCACCCAGCTCCCCACCGCACCCGCCTTTCTGCTGACCCTTCCGCCCGAATTCGAGCCCAACCGCAAAGCCACCCGCGCCACCCGCTGTTTCGCCGTCACCCGACAAGGCTCGCTCTTCACCTGGCTGGCCGCGCCGCGCCTGCAGTTGTTTGGAGAGCCGAGGCTGCCGGTCGAACCCCAAAAAATATTCGACATCCCCGATTTCGACTCCGAACGCTCGCGCGTCCTCGGCCTCTATCTAGGCACCGCCAGCACTTTCGACCCGACGGTCGATCTGTTTTTGGCCGCAGAAAGCGGGGAGCAGCCGCTGCTTTTCCAGTTCGGCTTGGGCCATTTGGACCAGCCCCCTATCGAGCGTCAGGTGTTGCCCGCTTGGATGCGGATCTGCCCCGTTTCGGCGCGGCCAGGCACCCAAATCGCGGACCTTCACACCCTCGCTCCAGCGCTCGAGGACGAAGATCACCCGGCCTGGGCCGTGCTTTGGAATAAGCGCCTATGGCGGCTGGCTTCGGGAAATCTCACCGCACCTGATATCCTTCGCGGAACTCAGGCGACGGTTCTGGCCGACCGCTTGTACGTGCTACGGACCGATCAATCGATCGCTCTGTTCGGCAACGGGGAAGACCGACTCAACCGCATCGGCCGCCGCTTCTTCAGGCGCCAACCCGTCGCCTTGGCCGCTCTCCCCGACCTGGATGGACAGGGGGCCCGCCTACTCGTCGGTTATCGAGACGGCCGCATCCGAATCTGCGCCGATGTTTCGGAACCCAGAGAAGAGCCCTGGGGTGAAGGCTGCTGGCGCGACATCGCCTCCGCCCTGGTGGCCGAGCTGGGACTGAACCATCTGGCCGCCTGGCCTCAATGGCTGGAGGATATTGCCGCCAAGCGCTTCGCCCACGAAGTGTGCCGCCCCCAATCGGCCCTCCAGGTAGGCGCCCGTCTGTTTTATGAATTTCTGTTGACTCAACCGAACTTGGAAGGGCTCGGCGATTGGAACTATTGGCGTTGGTTGACGCCCCCATTGGGCCCAATCGACTACCTGCCGCTGCTCCAGGCCATGCGCGGCCGTCTCCGTAATTGGCGTCGCACCCACCGGTCCGAGGGGGCCGCCGCCTTCCTCGCGATCTATGAAAGCCTGCCCCACGAGCTGCGGGAAATCCTCGACACCTATATCCACGTGAGTTACCACCTGGACGCTCCGAATACACCTCCCGGAACCCAAAGCCGCGATGCCGAGGCCCTGGCCGAACTGAGAAGCCGTTGCTGCCGCACCCGCCGAAAATTTATGGCCGATCCCAATCTTCCCTTGGCGGTCCGGGCATCCATTCAGGCCGAGATTCAATTGGGTTTTCCACTTACCCAGTACTTCGCCAAAGGTTCCCACGGCGAGGGTGCCCACGTACTTTGGACTTCCCGCCGAGGCCTTTTCCTATGGGACGACGGCCACAGTGTGCAGACCTTTTCCGTCACCTGCGATCAACCCCGCGATCGCTTGCCCCGCGGCCAGGGGAACACCGGCATTCGTTCGGTAGTGGAATTCGACGACTGCCTGCACCTGGCCGAGTTGAACACCACCAAGTTGCGTACTTGGCGCGTCGATACGGACGGACGCTTCGGTGAACCCGAAATCCAGAACTTTCCCGAGGCGATTCGTCCACTTCGGGTCGTCGACGCCGGTGGAAACACCTTGCTGGTCCTCTCCCGTCAGGACCATCCTCAATATGGCTTTCGATTACTCCTCTGGCATCGGCGCGGTGGGGGTTCCGTGGCAGCCGAATTGCCGCTGCGCGCTCACCCCCTGACCTGTTTGGCCCACCAAGTGGTCACGCCAGGAACCAGGTGGCACATCGCCTTGGCCGCCGGCGAAGGCGAATGGATCTTCTACGGACTGGAGTACGTCGAGGCATGGGACAAACTCACCCTTTCCGAGCCTTTCAGGTATCGCAGCCGGGGCAATGTCACTTGTTTGAACTTCGCTTCTGTCGGCGAAAAGACATGGGTCCTGGTCGGCACGGACGGCGGCTACATTCAAGTCTTCGAGCAGGTCGGTGAGCCGATGACCGGTTGGCGTCTCAAGTGGTTGCACGCCACCGCCACGGAGGTTCGGGGCATCCACGTCCTCTCCACGCCCCACCATTGCCGTGTTCTCTGCTTCACCAGTCAGGGCGAAGTGTTCGTGTTCGACGGCGACGGGCGCTTGCATTGGCACCGCCATTTCTACGTGTCGTTGGTCCAGGGGCGGCTGCTTTCCCCCGCCACTGTGGATGAAACCACCTTTTTCGCCGTGTTGTGCGACGCGCGCGGCATCATGGCGCTCATGGCTTTCGAAGAACCGGCACCCTGGGAAAGCATTGTAGAAGCGTACCGCACCCAAGTGAAAAAGCCCCGTCGGCCGCCCTACACCGAGATCGAAGTCTTCCAGGGTCCCGAGTTAGCACCCTGCGCGTTGGCTAGGTTGGTGGGTGACCCGGAAACCAACACCTCCCATCGAGCCCTCTACCTGCGTGATTTCGGCGCGAAGGTTCTTTCCCGCGGGGTCACCGATGACCAAGATCGGGCAAACATCGTCGAGGCCGCTCAAACGTGGTCCTGGGCAGAACTGGAAGGGCTGGCGAGCTTCGACGGCAGCCACGCCCAGCCGAATACACGCCTGTGGTTGACCGAGCTCCTCCTGGAATTGTTGGCACGGGTTTACCGTGAAGAGAAGGCCCAGACAGCCGCCGAGTCGGCCGACTTGCGCGGAACGCGCGTTTTGGCCGATTTGGTGCGTGGTGTCGGCCGCGAGCTCATCACGCCAACCGCCCTGAGTTCTGGGAAATTGACTAGATGGGCTCTCCTGCCTAGCGCGCTCAAACGAGCTCCCGCCGTCTGTGCGGCGGTCATTCTCAACCAAAACCTCGAGGGTGACGAGGACGCCCTGATTGGCAAACTGATCGCACAGGCCGGCTTCTTGGGCCCGGATGCCTTCAGGGCCCTCGTTCTGCTGGCACCGGCCAAGTGGAATTCCGTCGCCTGGTATTTCGGCGAAGTGATGGGGCTTGAAAGCCCGCGGCAGGATTTGGGAAAAGTGCCTTTTGCGCTCGAGGCGGAGCAGTTATCCGATTTTCCGGGTGTCCTCTTCGATTTCTGTCGCTTTCTCTGGGAACCCGAGCGCAATCTGGAATTCCTGATCGGGGCGGCCGAGCGACTGACAAACCTGGATTATGCGGAAATTTCTCAGCGTTTCCACAGCGATCTGGCCATTCTTTTCGACTGGTTGAGACCGCTCGCCGAAATCGCAAAATTCCAGCCCTTGCCCAAGGAGCGACAACTGCAAAGGCTGGCAGAAATTGGGGCCAATTCTCCCGTACAGGCCCAATCCCCGACGGAGGCGTGGGAGACCTGGATCGACACCAGTCGCCAACGCTTCATGGCCCGACGCCACGACGCCCTCGGCCATTTTCGCCAGGAATTGCTCGACCTGACCCGGTTGCGCTTGGAAAATCCGAAATGGGAATACCGGGCCGAACGGTTGGTCCAATTGAGTTTCCGACCCACCATCGATGGCGACAGCAAGCAGGCGGCCGTACACTTTTCCATTTCTCTTCCTCCCAACTCGGGAGTGGTGAAGGCCGAACCGTCGCTTGCACTGGCCTGGCCCTGGGACGGCGTCCCCGCCGACCGCCAGACGTTTCGTCTGCAACTGGAAGAGGGTTGCCAAGAGGTTCGCCTGGTTTGCTGCACCCTGGTCTCCGGTGAAGAGAAGCACTGCCAGGACTGGCGCCTCCCGCTCCCGCCGCATCCACACACTGCACCGGAGCGATTGCTGGGGGCCTTACCGGACTTGGTGGCCCACCAGGTCTCCGAATGGAGTCGTTTGTCACCGGGCCTGCACCTGCTGGCCTTCGACCCCGACCTGGGCGAAGAAGTTTATCTAGAGGCTGCAAGACAGTGTGACCTACCCATCGTTGCCTTGGATGCACTGTTCACGGGGCCCAAGGGTGAGCTGTTTTCCGACCAAAACATCCTCGCCAAGGTAGGCTGGGACCATTCGGAATCGGCCCAAAACGAGCCTCACCGGCAAATTTTGGTAACGTCCGCCGTGGACACGGTCGAACGCCTCCTGAAAAAAGAAAGCGAGACCGTCTTGCGCAAATTCCAGGAGGCATTGAGGCGCGGTTCAAGTCGCACTTCCTGTTGGCTGCTTCCCAAATCCCTGGCTTTTACCCTCAGCGGGAGATTGGGAGAATCTGCCCTGCTGGTACCCCTTTTCGCCCCCAAGAAACTGCCGCTTCACCTCCAACACGACTTAATTTTGTGGGTCATGGCCCGCTCCGGTGTACGCGAATCCCAGGCTGCCGCCGTCGTGGGCGCGCTCGGCAACCACCTTTCCCTCATCGACGACTGGACCCGTGCGCCAACCTCGTTGGACACCTATCTGAAAGAAAGCTCCAAACCGAGAAACCTGCTCACATCCCAATTCCGTGGTTTGTCCCCCCTAGCCTTGGCCAACTTGATCATTCTCGTTTACTGCCGGACCTGGATCCCCGCCGTCAGGCCCATTCCCGCCGAAGTCACTTGTCTGCCGGAAAAAAACAAAAACGACGAAGGACGAGGTTGTGGCCAAGATCTTTCCGAAATCGCCGTCCTGAAGTCCGATAAAAGGTCCGACGTTCGTTCTCATTCGGCCGAGCCCGAAGGCACCTGGGTACGCGGCTATCATGCGGGCCAAGGGCGCAATCCAAAACCCAGCGTTTTGAACGCACTGCGCGACCTGGGTGACGCTCTGCCGGACTCGGAGCGGAATCTGTGTCGCCATCTTCTTCAGGATCGTGGGATTCTGGGACAGGAAGAGGGTTTGGTGTTTCTCCGCCAACCTTATTTGAACATTCTAGAACAATGGGTGGATCCCGAAAGCTGGGGCCGATCGTTTGCCGAGACCATCCTGGAGGCGCCGTTCTACCAGAGCTTGGGATTTCGGGCCTTGGCCAAAGCCGGCAAGGGTTTGCGAAGTCTGATTTCCCACATGACCCAAGCCGGTTTGGACACATTGGCAGAGTTGGGCTCGCCTTCGCCCGATTGGGGCCGACTGGCCGAACTGCTTTCGGGCGCGCCCGCCCAGCTCGTCCAGGAGCTCGAACTCTCCGGGCCCCAACAACGGCTGCTGGGCGATATTCGGGCCCGTCTCGGACCGACGCCGGTCTTCTCCATCCACCAAAACGCCGGTTCCCCAGTTCGCTCCGATCTTCCCGAGGCGTCGCACATTTTCCCGCAAGCGAGCACCAATTGGCTCGTGTTCTGCGAGGTGGCGCACGAGCCGGACCAGGCTTGGTGGCGCAACATGATCGCCAATTACGAAGTAGGCGTTACGCTTATTCTGGTTTATCGGGAGGTGTCTCACATTCCCTCGGCCAAGTCCAATCGGGTGAGTTTCCTCGACAGTGGGGCCCTCAAGGAAATGGCGGGCAGCAACGAGGTCGCCGACACCTTCTGGCTCCACGTGCGCAATCGTATCGGTCTGCTCAGGTTCAATATCTACCAGGCCGGCTCACCGTTGATCCCCGGCAGCGAAGTGTTTGTCGGTCGCACGCGGGAAACCGAACGCATTCTCGCGGGCATCGATGCGGCTAGCTTTCTGGTGATCGGCGGTCGCAAGATCGGAAAAACCAGCTTGTTGCACCACATTGAAGATGTCCTGACCAAATTGGGCACCATCACGCCGCTTTACATTGACTTACAGGGCGTCGTCGACTCACGCGGCTTTTGGCGCCAATTCGTCAAGACCTGCCGAAAGAAAAAATTGGCGTTCGTCACCTCGGGAGACATCGAGGAACGATTGAGCCGGACCCTGGCCACCCTGCCTCGACCGGTGCTCCTACTCAACGAAGTCGATGGCCTGGCCTTGTACGCCAACCCATTTCTCGTGACCCTCCGGCGCATGAGTCACGATGGCGAGTGCCAATTCGTGATGGCCGGCTATCAGGGCGCCTACGGTGGCCTGGAGCAGGCGAATTCGGCGCTGCACAACTGGTTCCCCGTCAGCGAGGGGAGTCCCGCCATCGTATTGGGAAGCCTCGACTCCGAAGCGGCTACGAGCCTGGTGGATCTTTTGGAAACGAGTCGACTGCGACTTCAATACGAAGATCCGCAATTGCGTGCCTGGGCGCGTACGGAGCTGCCGCGCCGAACCCACGGCATTCCGATTCTGCTCCAAGAACAGTGTGATCTCATCGTGAGGCGATTGGACGCTCGAAACAGCACGGTCATCACGCGGGCGGACTTGGCTCCGCCCGCCGGTGATCCCCCCATTTGGAGTCTGTTTCAGCGCATTCAAGTTCCCTTCGACGTGGCCTCACGCAGGTCGTCCCCTAACGCGGCCCCTCGACACAACTACAAAGAACACAACCATATGCGCCTTTGGCGATTTTTATTGATGAGCGCTACCGTCCACTGTCTCTACATTGGCCGCAAGGATGGCGAGTTCTCGGAAGAAGCCTTACGGCGTGTAAAAAACGGCGCTGTGCACTTCACGGTCCTCGAAGCCTGGGGTTATGCCCACGAGCAATTGAGGTCCTTGAACGAGAACCACCGCCAAATGGCGTTCCGCGAATTTACTCTCGACGTATGCAAAAACATTTTCGATTACCTGGCGCTTACCGTGTTCGTCGGGGTCGAGGTCGACGAAGAGACCCGCTACCACTTTCACGATCATCTCTACCCCAACGAATTGCGGCGTTTCCTTCACCGGAAGGGTAGGGAGTGGCGAGACTATCTCGACAACCTCGCCAAACGGTTTGGCAAGAGTTTGGCCGAATTGGAGGCTTCATCATGATCAGAGACGACGTATTCACCGTGTTCAAGGAAAATGGTGAAGAAGAGGAAGCGTTCGAGTATCGATGGGGTGAAACTGAAAATTCGCAATACCGGCTGGAACGCGCCACGCGGAGAATCGGCACCTTGGAAACGCCACCTGAAAATAAAACGCTGAATTACAACGACTTGGACCGGGTTTTTCTATTGGTTTCCGAGCGTGGCAGTGGGTTCAAGGTGTTTCGCAAATGGCTTGAGAACGGCGCGTGCCGGGAAGAGGCGAGTCCCGGGGAGCGAGGGGAGACGGAAACCGGACCGGCCAAACAATCATTCCAGAACATGGTATCGCCTCCCTGGATGGTGATTGACGGGAATCTCGTCCTTCACCAGTCCGACGCGAATCCGCCGCGGTTCTGGCAGGGTTTCCTCTCCGGGGAGCCCGGTAATTTCATTCTCGATCGCACTTTTCACGGAGATAGCCAGACCTCTCCGGCGGCCAACTTGGCGCTCGCCCAAATCAATGGGGTGGTGGAGGCCATGCGCCACTCGCCGAAGTTTCGCTTCATTCACGCCTCCTACCATCTGCCTTCCATGGAAATCGATCCCGTCTTCTCCCATCTTCTGGACCAGTGCCACTTGTACAGGCTGCCTCAATTTGAAATCGACGAATTGGTCACCTGGTTGGCGCAATTGGCGGCCAAATACAAACATCGTTCGATCGGCATTCACTTGGAAGCCGAGGAAAAGGAACATTTGGCACGTCAAATCAAGTTCCGGGTGGGTGGGCAGCCGCGCCTCACCAGCGCCTTGTTCCGCCTGGTCGACGACGCGATCCTGACCCAACTTCCCGAGGAGGAGCGAAAACCTCCCAAAAAGGCGCCACCACCACCCCAGTCGCACACCCCCCTCGGTTTCAACACCTTGCGGCAACTATTCCACGTGATGGGTCAAGAACTCGAGCGTAATCCGCCTCACATCGTCGAACGCTGGAAAGAGGACCTGATGGGTTTTTTGCGAAAGGACAACCACGTCGTCCAACTGCTGAGGAGGTACGCCGACGACAAGCCCAAACCCAAAACCGACAGCCACTACCCGGCCGACACCCAACTCTATCTGGCCGGCTGGGCAGGTTTAGATCCCGACGGCAAGTGGGGCATCCGGTCTCAGTGCCATAAACAGTGGGCCGGCGAACTGTTGCGGAAATTCGATCAGGACAAGGAGCGCGGCCGATGAATGACCAAAAATCCAAACTGGACCTGTCTGGTCTGAAGCTCCCCCAAGCCCAATTTCTCCGGTCTTTTTACAAGGCGGTATCGCGTCCCGATGCCGAGGTCGTCGCCATCGTGGGCAGTCGCGGTTCCGGAAAAACCACCATGATGGCGCGCGTGCGGGACGCGCTATGCGATACAGCCGGCTTCCAGCCCACCGAGTTGATCGATGCGGCCCTTATCGACCCCGAAGCCGGGATCATGTCGACCTGTATTCGCGCCCTAGCCGATCTGATGCCCAACACTAGCCAAAGTTCGGACCCAGCCACCGAAGACCTGCGCAGGTCCTACGCTACTGCGTTTCGCCAGAGCTTGAGCCTGGGTGAACCTTATCGCCAAATCGCCAGAGAAATGTCGATGGCAGCCAGGCAGTACTTGCGCATGGTTGAAGATCGAGTCAACGAAACCCGGGAGCTCCCTAAACGATTCAGGGATTTTTTGGACATCGTGCGGGATTTTCTCCACAGAACCGGGTCAGACCGGGTTTCGAGCGAACCACCGCGCATCATCGTGTTTCTCGATGACTTGGACTTGGCCCCCTCCGCGTTGCTCAGCCCCTGGGCCAAGGCTATGATCGCCGACTTTCGCTGTGAAGGCTTGACCTGGGTGCTCTCCTACAACGACACCCGCATGGTTTCCGCCCTATCGGACAGCCACATCGACGGCAATCAACCGGACCGAGAGACTGGCGATGCCTTGCTCAACAAACTGGTGTCTGGAAATGACCAATTTGTTCTGGACTCTTGGCCGGCCCGCGAGCGGGAGGAATTCCTTCCGCTGATCCCTCTCATTCAGGATGTCACGGAACGATCTGATTCGGTGTCCGAAGAAGGAGAGGCAAAGAAAAAAACTCCGACGCTCGCACAACTTCTGGAACAATTTGACAACGGCCACCTCAAACTCTTACTACCCGGAACGCCTCGGGGGCTCGAGCGGCTTTATGAGTGGCTCGCGCGGCATCGTGCCGATCGCGACCTTCAAAAGTCGACAGGAACCGAAGATGGAATCACTCATCCTACAGAGCGCCATTCCGAATCCTTAGAGAACCTGTCGACCCAAGGTACAGATCTCTCGACTGGGACGAACGACCGACCCTCCACTCGAGTCCATCAATCGGTCGACCCCTACCTGGACAGCCATACCGTGCTTTCTAAGTTGGCCGAGGTCAATCATTGGGATTCGGTCACTCAATTTTTACGAACCGTCCCCAGCAGTCGCATCGCCTCCAAATTCTCCTGGAATTCCGAGTCCAACATTCCTCCAGCCGATTGGGCCGAGCTCATCAATTCCATCCGCAGCGCCGACCACGCCATGCCCCTATGGGAACTGCCCCTGCCGCATCTGCTCGATCGCTGGGAGGAAGTCGCACGCGGTGAGGCTCTGACGGAAGTCTTGTGTTATTTGGCTTTGCGGGCCGAATCAATGAGCCCTTATCAACTGTTGACACGCATGCCCTTCACCAAGAATCGGTTGGACCGTTGTGTCATCAAATGTCGCTTTCACGAGTACAAATTAGATCGGTATCTCAAGGATTTCGGTGACCAAACCGGAGCGTACCTATTTTGGGGTCGCTGGAGCAAATCGGAGGACCGCGGCATATGGAATTTCACCCTGGGTCCCTGCCTGTTTTGGGAGCAACTTTTCGATTTGCGCGACGGCTATCCACGCGATTTGCTCAAAGCCCTTTATTACCACGAGGAAAAGTTGGAATCTCATCTCAAGACCATTTTCGCCGAAAATGCAAAAACCTTTGAGAGGTTGAATCTCGTTTCGGAGGTGGGCGGCCAGACGGGGTTTCTGCCGCGGTCGTTGCGCGCCCTGATTCTCTTGGTGGATGCGCTCGAACGCGCGCCCTGGCGCGAATTGGAGGCGCGTCAGAACCATTGGTCCCCCGTCACCCTAGTGCAATGCGTTTCAGCGTTTCAATTGGCTGCCGTAGCCTACCGCATTTGGTCGGATGACGAAATCGCAGCCGGTTTAAGAGCCAAGGACACCGACACCCAGTTTGGAAGTTGTTCTTCCGCGTGGGACGCTCCCGGTGCACCGGCAGGTCAGGCTAAAGAATCCGTCGGCGAAGAGAGGCGGGAAGAAGAGCATTCCCAAGCCACCAAAAGGAGCAAAGAGCCGGCCCCCATCATTCTCTATTTCCCATCCGAGGCTTTTTCTCGAATCAGCCTGGAGGATGAGGAAGCCATCGATCACGCCTATCACGTGTTGATCGAGACTCTGGTCAGCATGACCGCCGAGAAGCGGGCGGAGCTCGCCCGGGAATCTCGTTCGGAGGGCATTTCCTTCGCCGACAGCCAGCGTGACCTTCTCAACCTTCTCGAAAAGATGCTGCAATTGCCGGCGGTCACGGCGCTCAAACTACCAAAATCCACCACTACCGAGGACAAGACGAAGGCCATCTTCGCCGACATGTTCCATCTCGAGACCACGGCCGTGCCACCGAGCAACCAGCCATGAATCCGCCACTCGATTTTTATCGCTGGCTTCGGGTTTTCCGCCTCCTGGATCCACACCTCAGCCAGTTTCTCGGCCCCAACGAGCAGGCGCGGGCCGGTTCCCGGATCGATAGTGAGGGCGCGCGCAAAGCCGAAGCGGCCTGGCTTTGGGAGGCCGTGCGCGGCACGGCGGGCATCGAGGACACCTACACCGGAAATAGACTGGTGTCCCAATTTCAAAAGATCGACGCCCACCCGCTCGACGGATTGCTTGTGTTGGCCGACGAATTGGTGACCTTTGGCGACGGGCACCCGCGCTGCACGGATCAAGATATTTGGCAGCAACTCAATTTTCACTTGGACACCGATCTGCTCATCGCCGCGCGGTTGGCCTGCGACACCTACCCGGAGCAGGTCCTCTCGACCCGTGACGCCCTTGCCAAACATGGCTCGCGCCTGGAAGCCTCGCTGGCCTGGCCCTCTGTTCTCGCCATCGAATGTTTTTGCGACGACCTCGTCCAACGGGAGGAACTGATCGACACCCACGTTCACTTGGGCACGGCACTCCCGCTCTCCTTCTACTGGGTCGCCCTGATGACCGAATTCGCACCGGCGCGCTGTGTGCTCTCCCATGTGGCGCAGGCCGAGGCCTGGGAGGAAGCCCTCTACGAAGCGATCCAACTCCGCCGTCGTTTTGCGCGCAGGATGACAGGTTGCGACCCCGATGATCTGCTCGCCAGTGTCAACGGCGTCGGCTGGGAAGACCAGGCACTTTGCCCCGAGCCCTTTGTCGACTATCTTCTCGTTCACCTCGTGCCCCAGCGAGGCGTTCGGCAATCGCGCAACCCCGTATTGGGCGAGCGTTACCTTCTTTGGTTCCTGCTGGCCATGCACGCCCGGGATCACTACGATGCCCATCACATCGGCTTTCCTGTTCCCGGCCCCGTCGGCGATTCCGACTTCGACCGTGAAGACGTATTGCGGTACCTTCGCATTCGCAACAGCTTCATTCGGGAATTGACCTATCGCCCCGGCGAACCGGGTCTGGACCACTTTCGCCGCTACCTGCGCATCCCCCGCGCGCTTACCGATACCCAAACCAACAAAGCCATCGGAGAGCGGGTCCGCCGCATGAAGCGGGCCTTTTTGAGCTTCGAGCGGTTTCGCATGCGTCACGCGCTGCGCTATCAATTCTCCGATCCGACCGATGCGCCATGGGCTCGCGACCACGGCGCCGGACTGGAAGTCGACGATTTCGGTCACACCACGCCTTGGCGGCCGCCCCGCCAAGTGGAATTGCGCATCAAACCCATCCAGTCACCGATGCAGAAACGCTACCTGCACGCCCTCTTGATGGGCTACCGGGACTTCCTCATCCACGATCGCGACGCTCCGTTATTGCGCATGGGTCTCATCATTCACACCAGTCGCTCGAGCTACCGGCGCTCGCTCGCCGAACGCCAGCGCCATGAATTGGAAGGCATTGTCGCCATGTTGGAAGAAGAACCGGATTTCCGACCCTTCGTGGTGGGCCTCGATGCCTGCGGCAACGAGCGCGACCTGTCGCCCCGCCACTTGCGCGAATTTTTCGGGTTGCGCCCGCCGCCTCTAAGCGACCCACTCGGCCAGACCCCGGACCGACAGACGGGCGTGCTGCCCCCCGGCAACGGCGATCATTTCTTCGGAGCCTCGCGCTGGGACTGGCTCGCCAGGCGTGTGGCCCGTTCGCCCGGCATCGAGCCCATTCGGCTCCGACGCACCTGTCACGCCGGTGAGGATTTCTGCGATCTACTTTCGGGTTTGCGTTGGATGGACGACAGCGTCGTCATGCTCCACCTGCGTCCCGGCGAGCGTCTGGGTCACGGTGTGGCGCTGGCCTGGTCGCCATCCGATTGGTACCTGCGGCATCGGCCCTTCGTATACAAACCGCGATTGCAGCATTTGGTGGATCTAATTTGGGCCCGGCGACTTTTGGGCGAGAACCTGCCGCGCTTCCAATGGGCACCCGACAATGCGGCTCTCGCCCCGCTCGACTACCTCCTGAAGCGTTTCCTTGTAGCCAACGGATACCCCGACAAGAACATCGATCAAGTACTCGAACGCTGCACCGCCGCCTATTACGAAGCTCGTTCCGATCGGGAGTTGATTCGGCCTCTACTCCAGCTTCGACAAAAAGACCAAACGTTCGCGGCTGGAAGAATAGAGGCTGAAGTTCGGGCGGCCCACCTGGATGAGCTGATTTCGGTCGAGGTCACCCCGGACTATGTAGCCTTGGTCGAAGCCTGTCGGGCCCGGGTGCGCAGGCGAATCACCGCCGGAGACATCGTGCTGGAGTTGTGTCCCACCTCCAATGTGTATATCGGCGGTCTTCAACATTATGCCGAGTTGCCCTACACCAACCTCAACCGTCACGGCCTCAATGATGCCACCTCCCTGAAGGAACCGGTTCTGATCTCGATCAATTCCGACAATCCGGGTCTCTTCCGCACGACCATCGCTCATGAGTACCGCTTGATCGGGGCAGGTCTGCGCGCCCAGGGTTATGGCTCGCGGGAGGTTGCCCGCTGGCTTGAAGAAGCGCGTCAGGTGGGATTGGCCTCCGCCTTCATCCCCCCGTGGAGCCCACCCAGCAAGCCGGAGATGCGCGCACGACTGAATCGGCTTTGCGACGATTTCGACTTAGAGAGGCAGAGCCGATAAATCCGACTCGTGCCTGTTTGCAATTGAAACGGTCACTGTGCCGGGCCGAAAACTCGCCAGAACCGACTCCTCGCCGTCGTCAGGATGCAATCCGGCCTCGTGGGGCGGGCACCGACGAGACAGCAGTCGCTTGAATCCATTCCGTCATTCGGTTCCGGGTGCTGGATGCAAGGCTGATCCGGATCTATGACGCCGGGAATGAATGAACCCGCCTACACCGGTTCCAACCATCGATGGCTTCACCTCGCGGGGGCGTGATCAAAGATAGGTTTCCCGTGATTAAACCCTACACCCGAAGCCACCTGTCCGCGTACCAGACCGCGAACATTTCGGGCTGAACCGCTTCGATTTGTTGCCATCCCGAAACCCGGCGCCTCGGCGTTCCGGGTTATGATGAGGGCGAACTCGTCCTCGATCGATGACCGCCGCGTCCCAGTCCGCCTGAGCCGGTTCGCGACCCGCGGTCTCCCTAATCTTTGATTGCCATTGGGAACACGACATATGACCACACCCAGCCACTTCAACAGACCGTGGCGATGGGCGGCCATGCTACCCCTCGCGCTGCTCCTCATCACCTGCGACTCTTTTCAGAACAAAGACGAATCCGACAACGCCAAGCGCCGCGACAAGAAAGAAGAAGCCGTGCCCGTCGAAGTGGCCACCATCGACACCGGCGGCATCGAAGCCATCCTCAAAATGACGGCCACCCTGGAAGCCGAAGAGCAAGTCAAAGTCCTGGCCCGGACCACCAACGAGCTGGTCGAACTGCTGGTCGAGGAAGGCGACGTGGTCGAAAAAGACCAGATCCTGGCCCGCCTGGAAAACCGCAACCAGCGCCTGGTCGTGGAAAAGGCCCAGGCCTCCCTGGCCAAAGCCAAGCGCGAACTGGATCGGCAACGCCGGCTCTTCGAAAAGAACATGACCACCGAGCAGGCCTACAACGACGCCAAAACCGAGGCCGAACAGCAGGAAATCTCCCTCAAAGAGGCCGAGCTCGACCTGGACTACACCGTCATTCGCGCGCCGATCGCGGGAACCGTCACCCAGCGTTTGGTCAACCTCGGCGACCAAATCTCCGCCAACCAACACCTTTTCGATTTGGTGGACTTCGGCACCGTGGTCGCGCGCCTCTACGTCCCGGAGAAATACCTGCCCGATTTGCGGTTGGAACTGCCAGCCCGCATTCGCACCCCGATCTACGCGGACTCGGATTTCCATGGATCGATCCGCCGCATCGCACCCACGGTGGACGCGAAAACCGGGACGGTCAAGGTCACGGTCGGGGTCGACGAGCTGGAAAGCCTGCGACCGGGCATGTACGTCAACGTGGACCTGGTCCTCAACACCAAACAAAATGCGGTCCTGATTCCGAAAAAGGCATTGGTGTACGACAACGACCAGATCTTCGTCTACCGCATGGGCGAAAAGCGCCGCGTCGAGCGCCTGGAAATCACGCCACGCCTGACCGATCGCAACTTCGTGGAACCCGAGTCGGGGCTCGCGGCCGGCGACCAGGTCGTCATCGCCGGCCAGGCCGGTTTGAAACCGAACGCCCTGGTCCGCATTCCCGGCGATCCCAAACCGGTTGCGGAGGATTCGGAGAAAGAAAGACGCGAAGTCCGTCGCCGGAACCAGGACAACGCGGACTGAGCCGCCCGTCGCGATGCCCGGCAGGGGCACCGCGCAGCTCCCGGCAGCTCACGATACCCCTTCTCTCTCAGGCTTCCGCCCGGCGTCACGCCCGCGGAACGGAGACATCCAAGGATTCATAAGCGAGTAGACCCATGCGTTTGGACGATCCCCTTTCCCAGCTCACCACCCAACGACCGGTCGCGGTGGTCATGATTTTCCTGGCCGCCACGGTGTTCGGGTACTTTTCGATCGGTCGCCTGCCGCTGACCCTCATGCCGGAGTTGAGCTACCCCACCTTGACGGTTCGCACCGAGTATCCGGGCGCGGCCCCGGAAGAAGTGGAAAACGACGTGAGCCGCCCCATCGAAGAGGCGCTGAGCGTCTTGGGCGGCCTCAACCAGATCAGCAGCACCAGCCGTTCGGGCGTGGGCGACGTGGTCCTGGAATTCGTCTGGGGTACCGACATGTCGGAAGCCACCCAGAACGTCTTGGAAAAGCTGGATCTGGTCTTCCTGCCGGACGACGCCGAACGCCCCCTGATCCTGCACTTCGATCCCTCGCTCGATCCCATCATGGAACTGAGTTTTTCCGGGAAGGGCGATCGCTTCGAAGGCGAGCAGGGCCTGCGGCGCCTGCGGCGCATCGCCGAGCTGCAGATCAAGCGCGAGCTGGAACCGGTCAAGGGCGTGGCCGCGGTGCGCATTCGCGGCGGCCTGGAAGAAGAGATCCAGGTGATGTTGGACGAGCAGGCCATCCGCCGCGCCGGGCTCTCGATCAAACAGGTCATCGATCGCCTCGCCCAGGAGAACATCAACGTGGCCGGTGGGACCATCAAGGAAGGCCGCACGGAATACATGGTCCGCACCCTCAACGAGTACACCGACCTGGAGGAGATTCGCGAGACCATCATCGCCAAGTTCGAGGACCGCATGATCCGGGTCCGCGATGTGGCGCAGGTCGCCCGATCCCACAAGGAACGGGAGATCATCACCCAGACCAACGGCGCCGAAAGCGTGATCGTGGAGATCTACAAGGAAGCGGACGCCAACATCGTCTCCCTGGCCAAATCGATCAAGACCCAGATCGGCGAGATCAAGACCGACCTGGAACGCAGCCAGGAGGACGGGGAACTGGCGCAACGTAGGGGCAATCCCCGCGGTCGCAGGCACAACCGCGACCTGCGCGGCCCCGGTGGCGGGCGGCGCGGCTCGAAGGACGTGGCCCTGGCCCAGCGCCTGTTCGACCAGGAAGGCGCCCAGCTCAAAGTGGTCGCCGATCGCTCGATCTTCATCGAGAGTTCCATCAAGGAAGTGCGCAACACCGCCATTCAGGGCGGCATCCTGGCGGTCATCATCCTCTTTCTGTTCCTCCGCAACTTCAAATCGACCGTCATCATCGGCGTCAGCATTCCGGTTTCGCTGCTGGTCACCTTCGCCCCGCTGAACCTGATGGGCGTCTCGCTCAACATCATGTCGCTCGGCGGTCTGGCACTGGGGATCGGCATGTTGGTGGATTCGTCGATCGTCGTGCTGGAGTCGATTTACCGATGTATCGAGGAGGGCGACACGGTCATGACGGCGGCGATTCGCGGCACCAAAGAAGTGCGCGGCGCCGTGTTCGCCTCGACCCTGACCTCGATCGCGGTTTTCTTTCCGATGGTGTTCGTGGAGGGCATCGCCGGTCAGGTGTTCGGCGATCTGGGCCTGGCCGTGGTCAACTCGCTGCTGGCCTCGCTGGTCGTCGCCCTGTTCCTGATTCCGATGCTGGCCAGCCGGCGCGGCCTGAACCTGGCGGAACGCACGCGGTTCTCGCCCCGCGAGATCGTCTCGTTTCGTTCGCACCAGCAGGTTTTCGACCTGTACCGCGAGGGCCCACTCCTCGCCAAGGTCTTGGGTACCCTGACCCTGTACCTCCCGGCCCGATTGATCATCGGTTGGGTTCTGGAACTCGTCGGCAACCTGATCCAGGGCGTCGTATTCGGCATCACCTTCCTGGTCACTCGCCTGCTGGCGCCCCTGTTCGTGGCCTTGTTCCGCGTACTCTCCTGGCTGCCGCTGAAACTCATGGACGCCATGCTCGAAGGGCTTCAGCGCCTGTACCCGCCCGTGATCCGATGGGCCGTGAACAACGGCATCACCATGGTCCTGCTCCTGGTCGGTTGCTTTTGGTTCACCTGGGAAATCGCCCGCTCGCTGGAAAGCGAACTGCTGCCGGAGATCCACCAGGGCGAGTTCACCATCGAAGCCAGCCTGCCGGTGGGCACCCCGATCGATCAGACCTCGGCCGTGTTCACCCCGATCGAAGAGGCGATTCTCGCCGAAGCCGAACACATTCGCGAGCTGCTGGTCACCTACGGGTACGACGTCACCAACACCAAGCGCTCGGACGAAGGCGAACACTCCGCCAAGTTCAAGGTGCTCCTGGAACCCAGCGACGAGCCCGCGGCCCTGGAAGAACAGGTGGTTCACCGTCTGCGGGCCAAGTTCGAGAACCTGCCCGACGTGGACATTCGCGTCGTGCGGCCCGTGCTGTTCAGCGCGACCACCCCGATCGAGGTGGAAATTCACGGTACCGAGTTGGCCCAACTCAAGAACCTCTCGGAACAGGCGCGGCTGCTGATGGAGCAGATCCCCAACCTGAGCGACGTGGAATCGACCCTCAAGTCCGGTGCGCCGGAGATCCAGATCCATTTCGATCGCGAAAAGATCCTGCGCTACGGACTGAACCTTCGCCAGGTGGCCGACCTGGTCAAGAACAAGGTCAAGGGTGAGGAAGCCACCAAGTACAACCTGCAGGACCGCCGCATCCCGATCCTGGTCCGCCTCGAAGAGCGCGACCGCCACACCGTCGAGGATGTCTCGCTCCTGACCATCAACCCCACCGAGGACAACCCGATCCCGCTCGAGTCCGTTGCCGAACTCTACCTGGACGAAGGACCCAGCGAAGTGCGCCGCATCGACGGCAGTCGCGCCGCCGTGATTACGGCCAACCTGGCGGGCGGCTCGTTGAGCGAGGCGGTGACGGCGATCGAGGTCTCGCTGGGAGACGACATCAACTGGCCCGAGGCCACGGCCTTCTACATCACCGGCCAAAACGAGGAAATGGAGCGCAGCTCGGGCAGCCTCTACCTGGCCCTGTTCCTCAGCCTGTTCCTGGTCTACGTGATCATGGCTTCCCAATTCGAGTCGCTGATCTACCCCTTCGTCATCATGTTCACCATTCCGCTGGCGTTTCTGGGCACCATGCTCGGGTTGGCCTGGCTGAAGATCAGCCTTTCGGTCGTCGTCTTCCTGGGCATGATCATGTTGGCCGGCATCGTGGTCAACAACGCCATCGTGCTCGTAGATTACATCAACACCCTCAAAGCACGTGGTCACCACAAGATCGAGGCCATCGTCACCGCCGGCCAGGTGCGCCTGCGGCCGATCCTCATGACCACCGCCACCACCGTGTTGGGGCTGTTGCCGATGGCCCTGGGCCACGGCGACGGCGCCGAAATCCGGACCCCGATGGCGATTGCCGTCATCTTCGGACTGCTCAGCTCGACCGTCCTGACCCTGATCTTCATTCCGGCGATCTACGCCATCGTCGACAACCTCAAGGAAAAGGTCTTGGGCCTGTCCCGCGAGGACGAACCCATGGAGCCGATCACGGGAGCCACGCCATGATGCCAGGTGAAACGCCCGAACGGGAGACGCCGCCCGCCACTCCCACCGATCCGAACGAGCACGCCGACACCTCGGTCCAGCTCAGCAACATGCTGACGACCTTCTCGTTGAACCGTCGGATCACGGTGCTCGTCCTGTTCTGCACCATTCTGGTGGTGGGCGTCATCGCCACGCTGGGCATTCCCCTGGAACTGATTCCACGCGGATTCGAGAGCGACTCGATCCGGGTCACGGTCCCCTGGCGCAACTCACCGGCTCGCGAGGTCTTGGACAAGATCACCATCCCCCTCGAAGACGAGCTCAGCACGGTCAAGGGACTCGATTCGGTGCGCAGCCGCACCGACGCCAACGGTGCCTCCGTCAACCTGGTCTTCAAACAGGGCATCGACATGGACGTCGCCTACCGCGAAACGCGCGACCGGGTGGAACGGGCCCGCGTCCTGTTTCCCGACGATGCCGATCGGGTGTTCCTCAGTAAAGAAGATACCAGCGGTGTTCCGGTCGCCGTCATCGGGGTCGCGGTCGATGCCTCGCTGGCCGATCCCTACAATCTGATCCAAAAGCAGATCGTGTTTCCCTTCAAGCGCTTGGAGGGCATCGCCAGCGTCAACGTGGACGGCCTGGAGGAGAAGGAGATTCTGATCGAGGCCGATCGCGAGATGCTGGAAGCCCACGGCTTGAACATCTACCAGCTCTCGCAGGACCTGGGCGGTGACAACTTCACCCTGGCCAGCGGCCACGTCCGCGAAGGATCCAAGAAGTTCCTGCTGCGCTCGATGGCCCGCTACCACAGCCTGGAGCAACTGGAGAACCGCATCGTCGCCGAGAACCTGCGTCTCAAGGACGTGGCCAAGATCAAGTACGAGGAGCCCGAGAAGGACTACAGCGTGCGCGTCAACAGCAAGGACGCCTACGCGCTGGTCCTGCTCAAGGAGGGCGAGGCCAATACGGTGGATGTCTCGCGCCGCATCAAGGAAACCTTCGACGCGATGAAGGACAATCCGCGGCTGTCCGGTGTGGAGACGGCCTTGCTGTTCAATCAGGGCGACCTGATCCAGGAGTCGCTGGAGAACCTGCTGTCCAGCGGCCGGATCGGCATCGGCCTGGCCATGATCGTGCTCCTCTTTTTCCTGCGCCGGTTCCGCATCACCGGTATCATCGCGCTCTCGATTCCGCTCAGCCTGGTGATGGCCCTGATCGTCATGTTCTTCGCGGGGGAAACCCTCAACATCCTGACCCTGCTCGGTCTGGTGATCTGCATCGGGCTGTTGGTGGACAATTCGGTGGTCGTGGCCGAGAACATCCACCGCTGGTATCAGAGCGGCATGTCCAAACGCGATGCCTGTATCCGCGGTGCCGGTGAAATCGCCCTGGCGATCACCATGGCGACGCTGACCACCGTGATCGTCTTCCTGCCGGTCTCGCTGGTGGAAGGCCAGGCCCAGTTCTTCCTGCTGCGGCTCTCGATCCCCATTTCGGTGTCGCTGGTGGCTTCGCTCCTGGTGGCCCTGGTCTTCATCCCGCTGAGCACCTACCTCACGCTCTCCGAAAAGGACATGAACTACCGCTCGAGCCTGTTCAAGACGGTGCACCTGAAGTTGAATGCGGTGCTGCGTCGAGGCTACGAATTGACCCTTTCCCCCGTGAACCATGCCTACAATCGCCTGCTGGCCTTCTTTCTAAAGCATCGACTGGACATGCTGTTGGTTCTGGTACTGACCCTGGCCGCCACCGGCGCCATCGTCGAAAAGGTGGAGTTCACCACCTCCGACGAAGAGAGCAGCAACCGGTTCAACATCGACGTCTCGCTGCCGCGCGGTTACTCCTTCGAGGAATCCAGGGAACTGTTCCGGTCCATCGAGGCCGTGCTCGAATCGAACAAGGAAGAGCTCAACCTGACCTTTTACTTCATCTTCCACCGCACGCGGTTCGGCAGGGTCCAGGGCACCTTCGATCGCAAGAAGATGCCGGATGCCGACGTCAAGCAGATCGTCAAGGAGCTGAGTGCGCAATTGCCGGAAAAGCCAGGGGTCAAATACTACCTGGGCGACGAGAACGAAAGCGAGGACGACAGCAAGGACGACGTGTTCACCTTGGTGATCTACGGCGACGACCTGGACCAACTGGACCGTACCGCGGACGAGTTGGAGTCGGTCTTGACCCGGGTGCCGGGGGTCTTGGGCGCCAAGAAAAACGTGGAGCTACCGCCCAACGAAATGGCGCTCCAGGTGGATCGCGACCGAGCCCAGCAAGTGGGCGTGGATCCCAACGTGATCGCCGGGGTGGTGGGCTTCGCCCTGCGCGGCAGCCAATTGCCGCGATACCGCGAAGAAACGCGCGAAGTCCCGGTGCGGGTCCGCTTCGAGGAAGAAGACCGCGAAACCCTCGCCGACCTTCACACTTTCGGGGTTCCCACGGCCGAGGACGGCGTGCTGCCGCTTTCGGCGCTGACCAACATGCACATGCTGAAAACACCCACCTCCATCCGGCGCCGCGACAAACAGATCTCGCGCACCATCACCCTCGAGCTGGATACCGATCGGGTCGGTCGGACGCGCGCCGCGCTGCGCCAGTTGATCGCTCAGGTGGACTTGCCCGAAGGCCTGAGTTTCAACGTGTCCTCCAACGCCTCCAGCGACGAGGAAGAACTGAAGAACATGCAGTTTGCCGCGCTGATTTCGGTGGTGTTCATCTACCTTCTGATGGGCCTGCTGTTCGAGAGCTTCATCCTGCCCCTGTCGATCATCATCACGATTCCCATGGCGGGCATCGGGGTCGCCTGGATTCATTTCCTGGCGGGCAAACCCATGGACATGCTGGGCGCCATCGGCTGCATTCTGCTGATCGGCGTCGTGGTCAACAACGGCATCGTGCTGATCGACTACGTCATTCGCCTGAGGGCGGAGGGCCACCCGCGTTCGGAAGCGATTCTCCTCGCCACGGACCGGCGCTTCCGGCCGATCGCCATGACGGCGATGACCACGATCATCGGCATGATCCCGCTGACTTTCGCCGAAAAGAGCAGCATGGGCCTGGATTACATGAGTTTCGGGTTGACGCTGATCGCGGGCATGACGACGGCCACGGTGCTCACGTTGCTGGTGGTGCCTTGGGCCTACACGCTGTTCGACGACGCCCGCGAGCGCGTTACCTCGATCGTGCAACGGGCGAGCGTGGCGCGCAGGTTGTCGCCCCCGGAAGAGGCCGAGACGGAAAGCTGAATCACTTCGAGTCGTTCATTCCGGGAATTGCGCTTGGCCCCTGCGCGGCGCCGTCCTAAGATGGACGAAACATCGCCTTTCAGCCGGCACTCGCGGAGTCACCGCCATCGAACCCCTTGAAATGACGTCTTTTGAGGAAGTGAACCTGACCTGTCTGCGCCGTTGGGATCCCGACCTGGTGCTGGCCCTCGGCTGCCTGGACACTGCCGCCGACGTCCGCGTCCAGCCCGCGCGCAAAGGCGGGCTCACTCTCGCAAAGAGTGGGCGCTTCGTTCACAGCCGCTACGATCCGATCAAGGAAGCGATTTCGGTCGTCGGTGCGACCACGGACGGCGCCGAACCCGGCGATGCGGCGCTCCACATCCACTTCGGCTTCGGCCTGGGATTCTTTGCCGAAGCCGACGCCCCTCCGTCAGCGACACCCATGCTGGTCTTCGAGCCCGAGACCGATTTCGTCAGAGCGGCCCTGCGCCACCGTGACTTGCGCCGACTCACCGATCAGGGGCGCTGCCATCTCTGCCTGGATTTGAAGCGCCTGCGCCTGCTGTTGCGCCGGCATCTCACCAAGGGCGTCCGCAAACTGAGCCTGGTTTTCAGCCCCTATCACCGCCAGCAATTTCCCCAGCTTCTGACCGAGTTCCTGGAACTGATCAAGAGTGAACGGAACCGGCTCGGGGTGGTCCAGCAAGCGGAGCGCACCCTTTTCCGCGACTTCATGACGGCCACGTTGCAGGCCTTCCCCTTGTGGAGCCGGGCGCCGGGCGCGGAGCGGCTGGTCAACCACTATCGGGGCTTGCCGGCCGTCATCGCCGTGGCCGGCCCTTCGCTGGAGCGCAATTTGGCGGATTTGACCCCGTTTCGCGACCGGGTACTCGTCTTCGCCTTGGCGCGCACCGCCCGCGCGCTCGAGCGTTACGGCATCGAACCCCACTTCCTGGTGCACACGGAGGCCGAGGATTACCGGCACCTGATCGACACCTGTACCCATCTGACGCGAACGATCTTCCTGCTCTCCGAGCAATGCCATCACCAGATGCACAGCGTGCCCCACCAGGCGACCTACATCTACCAGAACCCGACCAATCTCGTTTCGCGGTGGCTGGCCGACCGACAGCCCAAACTGCGCCACCTCCCGCTGCCCACCGCGGGCTCGGTAGCGACCGAGGCCTTTTCCCTGGCCACCTTGTTCGGTTGCGATCCGGTCATTCTGATCGGCCAGGATCTGGCCAATTCCGGCAAGCGCCACTATGCCGCGTCCCACTACAATCCGGCGTTCGCCTTCACCGCCAACGACCGACGGTCCACCCGCGGCTACTTTGGCGGCAAGGTGGACACCTTCGCCCATTACCTGCATTTCCGCGACTGGTACGGCGAAGCCCTCGAATCCTACCGTGCGCGCTCTCCAGCGCGAGCCTTTTTCAATGCGACCGAGGGCGGCGCCCACCTGCCCGGCTTCGATCGATGCAAGCTCCGCGAAGCGCTGATTCGCGAAGCGGTGTCCGCCGAGACCATTCGCAACCGATTGGACCGCCTTCCCGCACTCGATCCCTCGGAAGCCGTCACGGCGGCCGAACGAGCTTCCGTGATCGGGGAAATTCGACAGCGGCTGGACCGAATTCGTCGGGGCGTTCGCGCGTTCACCGCTTTTCGGAACGAGGTGGCTGGTAGCGCTTCCCGGCTCGAGCGCCAACCGGACTGGCGGCGCGAGGTCGTTCAAAAGCTGATCCGATTCAACCGGCACTTTGGTGAATGGCAGAACGAGCTGCCCTTCCTTGGTGCGTTCCTTCCGGAAGATCTTCAGGTAGAGGCAGCCGATCGGCCAGCATCCACCGAACCGGATCTGATACGGGAGTTGACCGAATTGGCGCACCTGTTCGGGGCCCTCGACCAAGCTTTGGATTCCCTGACCCCGATCGTCGCCGAACTGGATCGGGCGATGGAGGAGGGCTCATGACCGATGTTGCGTGCAAAACCAGGGGATCGATGGCCCTCGACAAGACCGAGCACGGAGCAATCACCTCGAGGAGGAAGACATGGTGTCTGTAAGTGTCGTCATTCCCTGTTTCAACCTGGGCGCCTTTCTGGACGAAGCCGTGGACTCGGTACTCGCCCAACGGTTCGAAGATTACGAGATCATCGTGGTCAACGACGGCTCCACGGACACGGAGACCCTGGCGCGCCTTGCCGCCCAGGAAGGCAAGCCGAACACGACGGTCTTCCACACCGAAAACCAGGGCTTGCCCGCCACCCGCAATTACGGCATCGAGCGGGCTCGTGGCCGCTACATTTCCTGCCTGGACGCCGACGACCGCTTTCACAAGGATTTTTTGGCGGAGTGCGTCCCCGTTCTCGAAGGCGACAGCGCCGGCGAGCTGGGCTTCGTCACCACCACGGTCAAGGTGTTCGGCGCCCAGCGTGCCTATTGGTACTGCTCCGATTACGATCCCGTCAAACTCCTGGTGGAGAACGTGGTTCACGCGGCCTCCCTGTTCCGTCGCACCTGCTGGGACGAGGTCGGCGGATACGCACGCAACCTCAGCGGCTTTCAGGATTGGAACTTTTGGATCGCCATCGTGGCCAAGGGGTACCGTTGGTCCCTGGTCAAACGCCCGCTGTTCCAGTACCGAGATCGCGAGGGCTCGATGATCAAGACCTCCGAGACCAAGCGCCGCGATCTCAAAGCCACGATCGTCGCGAACCACCTCGAATTCTTCCGCGAGCACGTGGCCGGGATGGTCGCCGAATACGAGACCCAGATCGCCGAAATCCGGAGCCAGAGTCACGAACGGGAAAACGAGGTCGCCCAGCTCTCGTTGGAAAAGCTGAAGTCGTTGTTCGCCGCCTACGAAGGACTTAAGGCCCGCTGCACCCGATTGGAACAGGAACTCGCGGCGGCGCGGTCGTCCTCGAGCTGATTTCCACCGTGTTTCTGGTTTCCAGATCAGCGGTGAAGAGGGACCAAATCGAAGCGAATCACTTGAGAGTTCCCGCATTTCGAGAGCGGCGTCGTCGCGGTAGGTTGGGCTGCCAGCCCGACACTTCGGAGCGACGCATCCGAGGAGTTCCCGAACGTTGAAAAGGGATACCATGCCAGGTAGATACACCAGGGGGCGGTAAGCCCGGATGTACTTTTCGAAGCCACCAATGCACGCAGTTCCCGCATTTCGAGAGCGGCGTCGTCGCGGTAGGTTGGGCTGCCAGCCCGACACTTCGGAGCGACGCATCCGAGGAGTTCCCAAACGTTGAAAAGGGGTCCCATGCCAGATAGATACATCAGGGGCGGTAAGCCCGCCGGATGTACTTTTCCAAGCCACCACTGCACGCAGTTCCCCCATTTGCGAGAGCGGCGTCGTCGCGGTAGGTTGGGCTGCCAGCCCGACACTTCGGAGCGACGCATCCAAGGAGTTCCCAAACGTTGAAAAGGGGTCCCATGCCAGGTAGATACATCAGGGGCGGTAAGCCCGCTGGATGTACTTTTCAAAGCCACCAATGCACGCAGTTCCCGCATTTCGAGAGCGGCGTCGTCGCGGTAGGTTGGGCTGCCAGCCCGACACTTCGGAGCGACGCATCCAAGGAGTTCCCAAACGTTGAAAAGGGGTACCATGCCAGATAGGTACATCAGGGGCGGTAAGCCCGCTGGGCCGACTTTTCAGAGCGACTTGGCGGCGAATAAAACCGATACAACAGAGCGGAGCCCCCAATTTTCGAGTGATCCGCGGAAGCGAAATACAACCTCCTGCCGACCCTAAGTGTCGGGCTCGTCGTTTTTTGCTCAATCGAAGGTGAGGAGCTCCGCTCCCGGGGCCATTCTGATCGGTAACTTGGGTCGCTTCGACATGTACATCCGGCGAGCTGACCGCCCCTGCTGTACCTGCATGACGTCTCTCTTCCTGCAGAGACTTTGAAAGCCAGTCACTTCGAGCGGGTGCGATCGAGGAAAGGGGTAGGCTCCGCTTTTAGGGGTATGTTGCTGAAGCTGCGTGGGTCGCTTCGATTGGTGGAGCAAGCTGCTCCACCGACAGGCTCGACGTCTCTCTCACGATGCGGGGAGTTTGGACTTTTCGGCTTTCGATTGGAGTCGTCAGGGGAAATGATCGACTTCTCTCAATTGCGTAATTGCTTGCTGTTGCTTGGGTTGCTTCGATTTGTCGGCCCGGCGGGCCAACCTACAGGCACGACGCCCCTCTTGCGATGCGGGAACTTTGGACTTTGCGGCTTCGGATTGGGGTCTCGGGGGAGATTCTGCGCTTCGCTCTTTGGCGTAATTGCTTGCTGTTGCTTTGGTTGCTTCGATTAGTCGGCCCGGCGGGCCAACCTACAGGCACGACGTCTCTCTTTACATGCGGGAACTCCGCTAACCGATCACTTCGCTTGGGAGGGCGCGCTTCGCTCTTTGGAGTAACCTATAGACGTGGCAAATGTTGCTTCGACGCGTCGGCCCGGCGGGCATACCGCCCCCGTGACCAACCCACCGCAATGGCAACCCTCTCCAGCATACGGGAACTCCTAGGCTGAATCACTTCGAAAAGTACATCCAGCGGGCTCGCCCAGTGCTACGCGGAAAGGGTGCCCATCGGTGCCGGGCGATGCGCTTTTTGGCCGGAATCGATCGGTAACTGCAGAACGAAGCAGGCCCCGGAGCCGATGCCCTCGCTGCGCACCGAAATGCGTCCCTGCATTTCCGTCATGGCATTGGCGCAAAAATGCAGACCGAAACCGTGCCCCTCTTCCTTGGTGGTGTATCCATAGGAAAAGAGCTGCTCCGCCTTTTCGTTGTGGATGCCGATGCCGTTGTCGCGAATCTGGATTTCGATCTCGTTGTCCTCGGTGACCAGCGAATGGATCTGAATGCGGCGTTCGCGAGGATCGGACTTTTTCTCGGTGGCCTCGATGGCGTTTTTGAGAAGGTTGGTGATGACCTGCATCAGCTTGATCTTGGCCACCCGAATCGCGGGCAGAGGTTTGAGATCCTGCACCAGCTCGATCGACCGGTTGTGGATCATGTTGGCCAGAATGCGCACCCCGTCTTCGATGACCATGTTGACATCGACCATCTCGTAATAGCCTTCGACCTTGGCGTAGGCTTGCTGGGTACGCACGATCTCGTTGATGTGGTGAATCTGGGCGCGCAACTGGTTCACTTCCTTCATGACCTTTTCCTGGTTGCGTTCCATGATGCTCAGGGTGCGGCTCAGGGTTTCCGGCACCTTGCGGCCCTGCTCCGTTTCGATCAGGAAATGGGCCATGTCGTCGCGATTGGCTTCCATCACCTGAACGAACTTGCGCAAGAAACCGCTGGCGTCCGATTTCTGGACGATGGTCACGATCATCTCGGCCGAGACATTGATACTGTTGAGAATGTTGCCCACGTTGTGGAGGATCCCGGTGGCGATCTCGGCCATACCGGCCCGGTGGGCCGTTTCCACCAGTCGCTCCTGGGCTTCGACCAGCTCGGAGTTGGCCGATTGCAGGGCACGGGTGCGTTCGTTGACCAGGCGTTCCAATTCTTCCTGCTGCCGCGTCAGCCGCGCCAAGCGGCGAACCACCACGCCGAAGACCAGGATGCCGATGCCGACCAGGCCCAGCAGACGGAACCACCAGGTTTCCCACCAGGCCGGCATGATGTGAAACGCATAGGAGGCGATGTCGCTTTGCAGGCCATCCTGGGTGGCGGCCCGGACCTCGAATCGATAGCGACCGGGCGAAAGGTTGAAGAACCGGACGTGGGTGTCGGTGGTCGGGGCCGACCATTTACCCTTGTTCAATCCCACCAGCCGAAACGAAAAGCGCACCTCTTCTTCCTTGCGGAAATGGGGGGCGGAGAACTGGAACTCGAGATTGTTGCGATCGTGGGTCAGTTCGGCGGAACGAGCCAGATTCAGGTTCAACTCGTTGGCGTTCACGGTCTCGAGATACACCGGAAGCGCCGTCGCGGCCGGTGGTTCCTGGTCGGGATCGTACCGCGTGATACCGGAAGAGGAACCGAACCACAAGTTGCCGTTCCAATCCTCGATGACCGTCGCGGCGGCGCCCTCGTCCTCGGCCATGCCGTCACGCGTGGAATAGTGTCGGATCCTTCCATCCTCCAACACGTCCAACCCGCGGTTGTGACCGAACCACAACGCGCCGTTGGATTGACACAGGACCTGCCAGCCGTAATTGCTGCCCATGCCCTGTTCCGTGGTGAATCGGGTCAGCTCCAAACCCTCCACCCGAAACAGGCCGTGCCCGTTGGAAGCGGCCCAAACGACGCCGTCCCGGTCGCAATCGACGGCCCAGACGGTCACGTCGCTGTATTCTTTGAAGGTGTGGATTTCATCGGTCTCCGGGCGGAAGCCGATCAGGCCGCGATCGCTGCCGAGCCACAACATGCCGGTCTGATCTTCCACCACGTCGTAGACGGTCGGTTCCAGGAGCGGATGGCCCTCGGGCATGCGGACGATCTCCCCGTTCTCGTAACGGGCCAGGCCGATGGAGTTGATCCACACGCGATCCTTGGAATCCACGAAGACCGACCGAACGTAGTCTTCCTCCAATCCGTCCACGATGGTGTAGTTGCGAAGGCCGCCTTGGGGATCGATGGTGGTCAATCCGCCGAACGTGCCGTAGAACATCGTGCCGTCCGGAGCCTGGGCGATGGAGAAAATGCGCTGGCTGAGGAATTTGGAGGTATCGAACGATTCGATGCGGTAGTCGCGCGTCATGATGTTGAGGCCGTCGCGGGTGCCCATCCAGAAGGTACCCTTGCGGTCGATGTGGAGCGCGCGCACGAAATCGTTGGCCAGACCGTGATAGGTGGTGTAGTAGGTGAACGGGCTGGGCGTGTATTTGGTGAGGGCGATGTCGGTACCGAACCAGAGGTTGTTCTCGCTGTCGGCGATCAGGGAGAAGGTATTGAGGTTGGGCGAACCGGCTCCCGCATCGATATCGATGATTTCCTCGGGCTCGAGCAGGCCCTCGGCCTGGGTCGATTCGTAACGCAATCCGAAGACGCCCTGGGTCGCCGTGCCGAACCACAAAATCCCGTCGGGCCCCATTTCGCTGCACGAAATCTCCGATGAAATCACCCGGTCCCGCACCCGGAACAGGAGAAACCGCCCGTTGGCGTACACCAACAGGCCGCGATTGGTCCCCAGCAGCAGGCGTTTGTCGGGCGCTTCGATGAGGCTGCTGATTTCCAAATCCTTGAAGAAGGTTTTCACGGGCAGAACCGAGACCTGATCGCCGACGATCTCGGAAACCTTGGTATTGGTGGCCACCAGGATTCGGCCGTCCGAGGTTTGATAGACCGCGTTGCACTGCAGTGAAGGCAGGCCGTCTTCGGTGGTGAAGACGCGTGTCTTTCCGTCGACCACCCGCGCCAGTCCCGAGGTGGTCGCCACCCACAACCGCTTTTCGCGATCGAGCAGGATGTCGGCGACGTTGCATTCGGCCCAGAACGGGTCTTTGGCGAAAATGTGAAAGCGATCGTCGGCATCCAGGCGATTCAATCCGTTGCGGGTGCCGACGAGCAGGCGTCCCTTGGCGTCGTGGTGGATGTCGGTGATGAAATTGCGCGACAGCCCGTGTTCCTTGGTGTAGATCCGCCAATGAGAGCCGTTGTACCGGCCCAGGCCGCTGTAGGTCCCGGCCCAGATGAAACCTTTTTGGTCCTGGTAGAGGCTGAGTACCTGGTTTTGGGGCAGGCCCTCGTTCACCGAGTAGGATTTGAGATTGACGTTCTGGGCGATTCCTTGAACACCGATCAGAAAGAGCCCGACCCAGGGTCCGCGGCGAAAGACGGACAAACATTTTCCAAGAAGTACAAAGACAGCATCTACGAGAGAAACAAACGCTTTTTTCATATCGCCCGGAAAAGTGATTTTTTTCTTTGGCGATTTGCTACCCGTCGCCGACTTTAAGAATACCACTATTGATGGGTCCCACTGAAAACGAACCTCGTACCTATTTCCAGGTTGCCCCGTCCGAACCGTTCCGGCACTGGGCTCCTCCACGCGCCGATTTTCGGAAACCCCGAAATTCGGGGCGGTCGAGAGAGGGATGATCACCGGCCTACGCCCATTTTTCGAGGCTCGGAAACGGGGAGTTTGGAGTCGCGGACCAGCAAAAATCGCATCCAAAAATGGGGCCTACCATAAGCAGATCCTCCCACAGCCCCTCACACTTCATTATCTCAATACTTCAAGCATGTTACGCCAATGACGAGACAAAAAAAGAATTGCGTTTTTTTGCTCGCCAAGACAAGGGCTGTCTTGCCACTGTGAGAAAATATATATGTCGACAGGGAGGAACGGCCCTTCACTTTTTCGCCGCGCCTGCTCCCCCTCTCCACACCCAGTCCACCAGGGAGGCAACCCCATGCAAGTCCCCGAGCTGTCCAAGGAAGACGTGGCCCTGATCATTCCCCAAACCCAAGAAGTCGAAGAGCCCATCAAAGGCGGCCAAAAAATCGTCTTTCCCTGCAAGGTCAACAACCACCGCATCGCGCTCAAGTTCCTGTTGGCAGCCGTCGGCACCATTTACGAGGACATCACGTTCGAGGTGGATGTCTCTCAGGAAGTGCTGGCCCGCACGCGGCGCGAGGTGGACATCATCGCCAGTTGTCGTTCGCCGCACGTCATCAAGTTGGGTTCGATACCCATCGGCTACGCCAGATACGGCCCCCAGGAATTGATTTACTTTTCCGAAGAGTACGTGGAGGGTCAAAACCTCAAGGAGTACATCCGCGAACGGAAGGTCCTTTCGCTGCACGAGGTCTGCCGGCTGGGCATCGAGGTCACGATGGCGATCGCCGAGCTCTGGCGTTTCGCCAAAATCCATCGCGACATCAAGCCAGGCAACATCATGCGCCGCAGCAACGGCCAGTTCGTGTTGCTCGACATGGGCCTGGCTTTCGACGTGATGGTCGAGTCGCTGACCATGACCGGCCTGATTACCGGTACCGCCATGTACATGTCGCCGGAGCAGACCGAATCCCACAAAAAGCGCCAGATGGATTTCCGCTCCGACCTGTTCTCGCTGGGCATCGTGCTCTACGAGGCGCTTACCGGGCGCCACCCCTTTTTCGATCCCCGCCGCCGTCCTTCGCACATGGACATTCTGGAAGCGATTCTGGTCGCCGATCCCGAAGATCCCGAAATCCACCGCCCCGGCATTCCGCCGAGGCTCAAAGAGACCGTCATGCGCCTGCTCGGCAAGGAACCGCACCTGCGATTCCGCGATTGCCACCAGGTGATTCGGGCCCTGGAAGGAGTCCGAGAACAAATAGGAGGCCGATAATGAACCTTTTTGCACAACACGGGTACGGAAAAACCGACAAGATCGAAGCGGGCTTGGCGGGCGACGCCATCGAAGGCGTAATCCTTTCGCCCAAGGACGAGAAGCCGGAAGATCTGGAGAAGTTGGTGACCGAATTGGATCGCGATTTTCCCAAGGCCCAGTTGTTGATCGACCCCCAATTCTACGTGTCCACCACCGTTCCGGCCAAAGACGGAAACCTTCCGCTCTATCCCTACTACCGCGGATCCCTGTCGCGCAAGGACCTGCTCCCGGCGAGGCACCTGACCAAGTTCGCCCGGCAGACGCTGGACTACCAACGCCGCCTGCCGGTGGATTTTCTGCTGTCGGCCACGGTCCCGTTCGACGACTTCACCGATCCCTGGTGCCAGACGGCGCTGTCGCTGGCCCAGGAGTCGGCCGAATACGCCCACAAATTCCCGCGTCAGCCGCTGCTGCTCTCGCTGGTCATCGACGAAACGGCGTTCCGTCACGCGAGCTCCATGAAGGAGTTCCTGGACATGGTGACCCTGTTCGACGTCGCCGGCTTCTACGTGATCGTGAAGCGCAGGGACGCCTATTATTCCCAGCAGATCGAGACCAACATCCTGGAAAACATGCTGTATTTCACCCACGTGCTGGGCGATCTGAACGATTACAAGGTCGTGTTCGGCTATACCGACCTGATCGGGCTGCCGATCCAGGCGGCGGGCGCCTACGCCACGGCCTGTGGTTGGTATCAGTCGCAGCGGTTTTTTCATTCGGATAAGTTCAAGCCGATTCACGGCGGCCGCAAGCCGCGGCCGCGCTACACGTCGCTACCGCTGATGAATTCGGTCCTGTTCGTGCCCGAACTGTCGGCGATTCAAACCAAGGGCAAACTGGAACGGGCGCTGTCGGATACTGAGATCGACCACCACCTGGCCGAAGATTTCTCGGAAGCCTCGACCCACTGGTCGCTGGGGGTGGCCACGCTGCATCACTGGTCCTGCATTCGCCGAGTCCTGGCCAAGATGAAGCGGGGCGGCAACACCAGTGATCGATTGGACGTGATCCAAACCATGATCAGCCGCGCCGGAGCTTTGTACGACCAGCTCCTCGAGTCGGGCATCACGTTCGAGTATCGCTCGGGCAACAGCCACTTGGCCCAGTGGAACATCGGCATCGAGAATTTTCGAACCACGATGCGCATCTGAGCCGCGTCGTGACCGCCACGGCGGCGCCCACGGCCGCCGTGACCGCTCGACCGAGACCCGATCGATGAACGCCGCTGCCCGGATTCGCGCAACAGCCTGGATCCGGGCTCCAACCGAGCCTGCTCGACGCTACCCATCGGCGAGCGGGACGCTTCTGCATGGGTTTCTCACGGCGATCGTCTGGCCACCGATCGCCGGTTTGAGCTATAAAGACCTCACCGAAGCACCCGAGAGGAGCGAGCCATGTCGAATCCCTGGATCGCCGAATGCCGCAACGTGCTTGCGATCGGCCGAAACTACGTAAAGCACATCGAGGAATTGAACAACGAGATTCCGGAGGTCCCGGTGGTCTTCGGCAAATCGGTCTCCTCGCTGACCGACGCGTCTGCGTTGATGTTTCCCCGCGGCCTGGCCCCCATCCACTTCGAGCTGGAAGTGGTGCTGCGCATCGGGGTCGACATCGAGCCCGGGACCTTTCGCGGCTTGGATCAGGTCAGTCACGCGGGTCTGGGCATCGATTTCACCGCCCGCGAACGTCAATCCCAGTTGAAGGCCAAGGGCTTGCCGTGGCAATTGGCCAAGAGTTTCCAGCACGCGGCCTACCTGGGGCCACTGTGGGAACAGCCGGACCTGACCGAAAACATCGCGTTCCAACTCTTTCAAAACGAGGCATTGCGACAACACGGCGAGACGCGCTTGATGATGTTCGACTTCGTCACGTTGCTGGGTTTCATCAACCGTACCTTGCCGCTGCGAGCGGGCGACCTGGTCTACACGGGCACGCCGGCCGGGGTCGGCCCGGTGGCGGAGGGCGATCGACTGCGGCTGACCTGCAGCCAACTGGACACCGACTGCCGCCTGACGGTCGGCTTTTTCGACACCGAGTCGACTTAGCGGCTCGAAGTACCCGCATCCCGAGAGGGCCGTCGTCGCGGTAGGTTGGCCGGCCCGGCCGACACTTCGAAGCGACCCACCCAGGTAGTCCCCGCATCCCGAGAGGGGCGTCGTCGCGGTAGGTTGGCCGGCCCGGCCGACACTTCGAAGCGACTCGTTCAAAGAGTTCCCTAACGTCGAAAAGGGGCGCCGTGCCCGGTAGGTTCAGCGGCCCGCTGAACTTTTCGAAGCGATCCAAGCGAGGAGTTCCCGCATGCTGCGAGGGTCGACATGCCTGCGCCACCAATCGAAGCGACCCAAGCGCCGAGAGAGACTGACGCCAACAAGCGAAGCCCAGAAACCTCCCAAAACACCATCCCCGAAGCGATCCAACCATGCAGTTCCCGCCGAAAAAGAGAGTCGCCGTACCCGTAGGTGAGTCGAGCCGCGCAGGCTGCCAGCCGTACCGGACCGGCTCCACCAATCGAAGCAACGTCTGTCTGGACTTCTTTTGGAACCCGAGAGCGAAGCACAAAATCACTTCGATGTGCTGATCACGACGAGACGATCTGCCCACCGGCTCGGCTGTAGTTACGCGCGTATTCGGGCACGGCGATGCCGGGAGCCAGACCGTCGGCCGCAATCGGCTCGCCCGCCTGCAAGGTGAGCGGGATGACGCCGGCCCACACCGGCAGCGCGTGATCCTCTTCGTCGTCGATGGGTCCACCGACCCGAATTTTGGACGAACCCTCCTCGATGGAGAAGCCGATGACCTGGGTCGCCTTGAGTTCCGCGGCGTTCGGTGGGCGGACTTCTTGACCGCGACCAGGAAAGACGTGGTCGACGAAGTGCATCAGGACGCGATGCCTGGTATCCGCATCTTCCACCACCTGGCCCTTGGCGTAGATGACCACCGAGCGGTAGTTCATCGAGTGGTGAAACGCGGACCGCGCCAGAACCAGGCCGTCGAGAAGGGTAATGGAAATACAGGCCTCGCCACCTCGAGCCAGGGCCTGCAACATCCTGCTCTTGGTCGCGCCGTGGATGTAGAGGCGATTGCCTTCCCGCCAATGGATGGTGGGAATCACGGCGGCCTTGCCCTCGAAGACGAAACCCACGTGGCAAATCAAGGCTTCATCGCAGATGCGGTAAAGCGTTTCGTGGTCGTAATGGCCGCGCTTCGGAACGCGGGTGACCCGGGTTCGCGGGGACAGCAGGCTGGATTCGCCCGTCTTGTGGGTTTCCTGCTCGCGGTTCGGAGATTCGCTGGCATGGGTCATGGTTCACACTCCTCGTCTCGGACTTTGAAAATCATGTTAAAGTGCCAATGGCCCCAACCAAAGATCCAATACCGAAAAATATATAGGTCCAATTCGCATGACACCCGCACCGAGTTCCACCGATTTTCCGTTGGCCGAGCTGAACACCCTGCGCCTCGATCAGGAGGGCAGCGAGCCGCTTTACCAGCAACTGGCCGATACCATTCGCAACCATATCCTGTCGGGCACCTGGCGGCCCGGCTATCGACTGCCCGCCACCCGCAAGTTGGCGGCGATGTTGGGCCTGGGTCGCAACACCGTGAGTGCGGCCTACGACCTCCTCACCTCCGAGGGGTTGTTGGAGTCGCGGGTGGGTGCCGGATGTTTCGTGTGCTCGCGGCTGCCGGATTCCGCCTTTCGCGACACCGGCCCCGTGGCGGGAGAACCCCAGGCGGGGCCCATCCCGTCCCTCTCCAAGCGCGGCGTGCAGCTCAATGCATCCTCGAGCCGGGCACCGGTTTCCCAGCCCCGCTCTTTCTCGCCAGGCATTCCCGATTTCGAGCAGTTCCCGATCGACCTGTGGGCCCGGCTCCAAGCGCGCCATTGGCGCCAGGCGACGCGGGAAATGATGACCTACGCCGATCCGGCGGGATACGCCCCGCTCCGCGAAGCGATCGCGGGATACCTGGCTGCCTGTCGCGGCGTGCGCTGCGAAGCCGAGCAGGTGTTCGTGGTCAGCGGTTCGCAGCAGGCGATCGATCTCATCAGTCGCTTGCTGTTGGACGAGGGCGACGCGGCCTGGATCGAGGAGCCTTGTTACGAAGGTGCCCGAGGCGCCCTGCGTCAGGCCGGCGCACGGCTGGTGCCGGTGCCCGTCGATGGCGACGGGTTGAATCCCCAAGAGGGGTTGAAGCGATGCCCCGATCCGAAACTGATGTTCCTGACACCTTCGCACCAGTATCCGATGGGTCGGTTGATGACCATGCCACGGCGCCTGGACGTGCTCGCCACGGCCCACGAGCGCGGGATCTGGATCGTCGAGGACGACTACGACAGCGAGTTCCGCTTCGACGGCCCTCCCTTGCCGGCCATTCAGGGCCTGGATCGGCGAGATTCGGTGCTTTACCTGGGAACCTTCAGCAAGGTGATGTTTCCAGCCCTGCGAATCGGCTACCTCGTGATCCCCAAACGGCTCATCGAGACCTTTCACAAGGCGCGCTCGTTTGTGGACAGCTTCACCCAACCGGTGAACCAGGCCGTGCTGGCCGAATTCATTCGAGAGGGTCACTTCTCGAGCCACCTGCGCCGCATGCGCCTGTGCTATCGCCGGCGCTACGAGGCGCTCGGCGACCTGATCCAACGCCACCTGGCCAACTGGTTCCGGGTCGAATCCCAGCGCGGCGGGATGCACGTAACCCTGGTGGCGCAGGAGCCGTTCGACGACGTGGCGTTCTACCGCGACGCGGCCGCAACCGGCACGGTGGTGCGCGCGCTATCCACCTACTTCACCGAAAGGCCCGGCCGCCCGGGGTTGATCCTGGGGTACGCGGGCTTCCCCGAGGCCCAACTGGAGGCGGGCGTGAAACGCATCGCCGCGCTGCTGGCGCAGCGCAGCTACCACCCCGTCGAGGTTGATTCCCAGAGGAACCCCCGCATGCCGTAAGTGACATCGTGTCAGCAAGTTGATCAGGGCCAGTAAGGCAGGGGCGGTAAGCTTGCCAGGCCGGCTTTTCGAAGCCCTTCCGTTCGGTCAGTACACTCTTTTCATGAGCGGAGCATTGACGTTTGCCCATTTCGATCCATCGAACAACCCCCATGCGGGAGCCCGCAAGCGGAGAGAGGCGAGGAGCCTGTAGGTGAGGGAGCCACCCAGGCCAGCCTGCTCCACCAATCGAAGCCACCCACGCAGCATCATGAACATTCGACGAGAAGCGAAGCCCACCCTCTCCCCAATCGCACACCCCCGAAGTGATCAGCTTTCAAAGTTCCCGAATGCCAAAAGCGACGTCGAGCCTGTAGGTTGGCCCGCCGGGCCGACATGTCGAAGCAACATATGTAACGGGAGTAGTTTGCCCCAAAGAACGAAGCGCGCCCTCGCCCCGATCGTACCCAAGCGAAGTGATCGGCTAGCGGAGCCCCCGCATGCAAAGAGAGACGTCGAGCCTGTGGGTGAAGGGGTCGTCCTGGCCGGCCTGTTCCACCAGTCGAAGCAACGGAATCAACACCAAACAATACACTTCAAAAGCGAAGCTCGTACTTCCGCAGAAAACTCCCGGACGAAGCCTCCGGTTAAGGGGTTCCCGCATGTCGAGAACACCAGAGTGCCCAGCGAGCGGGTTCATCCGGGGACGTTCAGTTGCTGATTGGGCCTTTCCCATGTAACGCAGCCAGGCAGTTCTCAAACCAACACGGGAGAGGTTGTTACAGTTGGTGCCTCTTATGTAACAAACTCTGTAAAGATCGAAAATAAGGTTTAAAATCTTCGATGAAGTAAGTTCCGTTCGGAGCGCCCGAATGCCGAGAGATTTGTCGCGCCCGGTAGGTTCATCCGCCGGATGAACTTGTCGAAGTAATCCATCCGAGGAGTTCCAACCTAATTAATGTGCGCCGGGCAGGGCCGGTATGGCAGGGCCGGTAAGGCAGGGCCGGTAAGGCAGGGCCGGTAAGGCAGGGCCGGTAAGGCAGGGCCGGTAAGGCAGGGCCGGTAAGGCAGGGCCGGTAAGGCAGGGCCGGTAAGGCAGGGCCGGTAAGGCAGGGCCGGTAAGGCCGGCGCACCTACCGGGCCATACCGGCCCTGCCTTACCGGCCCTGCACGACGCCCCTCTCACAAATGCGGGAACTCCCAAGCGATTCGCTTCGATTAGTTACCCACTTGAAACCCGGTGGTCGGAATGCCGAACCACCGGCAATCCGGCCCCCGGCCTGGGCGGTGACTCTGTCGAACACGCGCGAACTCTCGAGCAATTCGCTTCGATTGGTATCTGTCCTGAGAACCCAGTGGTCGGCGTGCCAGTGTACCGGTGGCCGGACCATCGCCATTTCGGCCCTCGGCCTGAGCCGCTGCTGCGTGGTATGTCGCTTCGGAGGAGGCCAGAGTGAGGATTTCGCGCTTCGCTCTTGGGCATGGATGCTTGATGATAAATAGGTTGCTTCGACATGTCGGCCCAGCGGGCCAACTTACCGCATCGACGCCTCTCTCTGCATTCGGGCTCTGCGGAAGTACGTTGCTTCGACATGTCGGCCCAGCGGGCCAACTTACCGCATCGACGCCTCTCTCTGCATTCGGGCTCTGCGGAAGTACGTTGCTTCGACATATCGGCCCAGCGCCCTGGGTGCTGGGTCAACTTTGGGACGGCGTAAACAATACCCCACATGGCAATCGCAACGTATGATTTCGATTCATGGTCAATTCGATTGGGTGTCCTCAGGCACCGGTTCGCGTGGGGAGAGTGTAATCCGGAGGGGCTTGGGCGACTGCCAGGTTGAAGCGATTTGCTGTCCTGGTTCAGCCTCCGTCAAGCCCTCCCGGTCCGTTTCGAGAATCGGCGTGCTGGTCGAGGACGCGTCAAAGCCGTGGCAACAAGGTATAGAGGATGCCGAAGTTGGCGCTCAACTCATTGTCGACCTGGCCGAGTTGGTCGGCAACATCCACGTATCTCAAGGTAATCGGGTAGCGAGTGTGTCCCTTGGTGGAGGGGGTGTACTTCAGTTCGTAGGTCCAGAAGTGGTGATCTTCCGACCCTGTGGGGAAGGTTTGGTAACTCCCCGCCAGTTCGAAACGACCCTTGAGGTTCACCCAATTCTTGGTACGCACGTCGACACCTACGCCAAGTGTCGCTTTCGAGGTGAATTCCGGATCCAGGGTTACGTCCATCGGATTGTCCTCCGCCGTGGCATCGATGAGAAAGGCGTTGCTGTATTCCTTCAACTCTGTGCCTTCCAGGACCAGGCTGAAGCGCCATCTGGTTTTGTTGGCTTCCTTGTTCAGGTAACCTTGGACAGTGTTGGCTGAGGCCCCGCCATTGGCTCTCTTATAGTCAGCCCAGGAACCAATTCGAGGGGTGACTAATTCGAGGCCCATTTTATACCTTCGCTCATCGCGGCCGACGAGTCGATCGTTTTCGACAAAGTCTACCGACCCGTATAGTTGGTTTTGGTCTGAAACCAACGGTGAAAGTTCTTTTATGACACTTGGATCCCAGTCCTTGAGCAATTGACTTTGATCATTAATTATCTTGTAGACATTTTTGTAATAATTTTTTGTGATAGATTTTATTTTTTTGACCCCTTGTTTTGTAAAATATCGCACAGGTACAGATCGAGAGCTATTGAAAATACTGTCCATATCTCTTTGATTGAATTTTATTAGATTTCTTTCCCATTCAAGAAGTTCTGATTTTCTCACATACTTCTTCCATGAGTTATCAGTAAAATCCATCTTTTGAAAGAGATCGTTTGCTTTCATGCTTATTTCTTCTTGGATTTTCTCCTCGAGCTCTTCGAAGCGAAGCACTTTATTGAAATAGTCTTCCAAGAGTTCCGAGTTCAAGCTTCTGCCGCTCCTGCCCCAACCTGGTCGAAGTAAATTCACACTAAGAGAATGAATGGTGCGATCCAAATCCTTCAAACTTTCCTTCAGTTCACTTTCACGGGTGGATCTTTGATCTTCCGGGTAAGCCGCCAGCATGGGCGCAAACAGAGACGGCTCGAGGACCGTGGTCGCTGCGGCAAATTTGAAGGGGATCTTGTAATGTCCTAGATTGTAGCGAATCGTGGCGGAAGTCCCGTCTTCCGCGGGAGTAGTCTCCACAAATCCGGATAGAGTGGGAAGAAAGTCGTTGATAGTCGTCGCCACGCGATCGCCAAAGGGAAGCGCACCCGAATTGGTTTTGGCCGCATTGTGGTCGGCAGGTTTTTTAATATCCTGGTTCTCAATTTCCGAAGCAATTTCTTTCCAAACTTCATCTTGGAGATCACCGACGGTTTCCTGTCCCCAAACCGTTGTGGCGAAAAGTGAAATGATTCCCAGATAAACAACACTCCGCATCGTCGACCTCCATCAAGGAACGACCAGGACCAAATGGATCCCGCCGGAATGTCCACTGGAGCTGGGAAGAGTGACTGTCAGCGGTGAGCCGGGATGCGCGCTTTCATCACTTGTGTGAAGTGTGGCGGTGATCGTGAGACTTCCCGCATTGTGGACGTGTCCGACGACCGTCAGCACCGATCTCCCTGGAACGAGCTGGTGTTGTTTGTGATGTGGGCAATCGATATCGTCGTCGTGTTCGTCTTGGGGAGAATTGAAAAAACCGTGAACTTCGCATCGAACCCCGGGTGTCGCCTTCACTTTGACTTCAAGACGAGATCCCCTGGGAATATTTTGCCAAATATCGTTTCTAAACATGTTGTACTCCTTTTTTTATTGTGTCTTGTTTATGAGTTTAGAGCGAACAGAAAGTGTGTATTATTTAGTATCTAAGACAAGTGTGATCAGCAATAAATGCACCGGTCTTTCCGAACTAATCGCAAGCCAAAAAGGCAGGTTTCTATCCCGAAACACGGTGACTGCGTGTTTTCACCACAAAGGTCACAGAGGAAACGGAGCCTAGAAAGAACACTTTTCAAGCTGACATCAAGTTTATGTATAGATAATGATGTCAATAAATATCAATTTGAAGATTGCGTATGCTAGACACACTCATACGACAGAGCATTGTCACTATGTGCATGCACACCAAACCCCTTTCGCACTCCTTGATTGGATGCTATGTATCTTCTTTTGAATTAACGAGTATTATACTTAGAATACCCTAATCATAGATTTAGTTGAGGTAGGCGGACCGCTGGATCCCCGAACAACACGTAGTTGCGCATGTCATTGACCGCCAGCCAAGCGTGAACCAGCTCATCGTCGCTCATCTGGGAATCGCCTTCGTTGTGGGACGCCACCAGTTCCAGGTAACGCGCGGTTTTCTCGAGATAGCTTTCCTGGAAGAGGTTCATCGCGTACCCCACCGTTCGGCCTTCAAGCAGGCGTTTCACGAAGCCCTGAAAGGGACCGGTTTGTTCCTGCTTTTGCCGGTTGGCGAAGCTCCAGTTGTACACCGTGTCCACGTGGGCGACTACCGCCCGACATCCGTTTTGGACCGCCAGCATGCGCCGCGGCAGGTGGGCCATAAAAGGTTCGTGGCTTTCGAACAGGCTGCGGTGATGGGGTTCCAGCGGGAAGCTGGAACGTTGGGGGGTCCCCCCACTGTTGCAGCCAAAGAGCAGTGCGAGCATGCCGTTGAAGTCTCGATCCTCCGTCACGTCCTGTCCCGAGAACATCATGCGCGGCGGAATCGCCTTGCCGTGCCATCCTTCCGCCCCCGGATATTCGGCGCATAGGATGGCCCCCTGGAGGTGGCGACGCCGCGCATGCCCCGGTGGCAGCATGACCCCATGGGTTGCCGTCAACAGGAAGTCGGGAGTCAAAGCGCCGCCCATCAGCTTGGAAAGGGTGCGCTTGTCCGCCGCATCCGCCGTCCGCGTGTCCAAGCGAAGGTGAGTCGCAGGAACACTGTTGGCGATGCGCCTACCCAGGGCCTGGATCAGGAAGGCCGCCGAGAGGGCTGACGTCGATTCGTCGGGGTGGATGGTGCCGAACAGGGTTGCTTTCCTACGCGAGGTGGTTCGGTGTTCGTGGCGCACCACATTGCGGGCGTAACGACCGTAATCTTCGGGTTGGTCGAGGGCCAGGCGGCCTACCGAAAACAGGCGGTCGAGGCTGTACTGGGACGAGAAGGCCACCTGGGCCGGGTCCCCGACGAGCAGAAGGTAGTGGGGAACGTCCTCGGGAGACGCCTCGACGGGCGATAGCCCGTGCCGTTCCAGAACCTCTCGCATCGACTCGTCCGGGCGATACGTGAACACCTTGTATCGGCTCCCAACTTGGGCCTGCCGCATCTCCAGCAAGGGGGCCAACTGGGGGATGAGGACCTCACGCTCAGCCTCGGGGAGTGCAATACCCCAGCCGGCGATGGACAGGTCGTCCCACTCCGAATCGGAGAGCGGCGCGAAGAGGCCTTGGAGCTCTCGATCAGGGGACACGACCGCCGGCGTCTGAACGAAACGGGTGACAAAGGCACCCCTGTCGGAGCGTGCCGGTCGCCTGCGAGCCACCGGCGGATTGGCCAAGAGCCGTCCGACCAACTCTGTCATGGGTTGTGTCGGAACGGCAGTCTTGCCCGTATCCGCACGAATAGCGGGGAACGCGATGTTTTTCATGAGCGCCTCCTGGGGGGAGCGAGGTGGTTGGGGTGACGCAAGGAAATGGCGTTGGGTTGGAGCAGCGTTCAGGAGACGTCCACGTTGATCTTGAGCGCGATGCGTTGATCACCCCAATCGGTGTAACCTCCTTCGAGCCAGTGTTCTTCTTCGCGAATCGTAAACACGTTGGTATAGCGAATCTTGTGGTTCGCCTCGATCGCCAGGTTTTCGTATACCTTGATCAACCTGCTGAAAGCCTTTCGGACTTGCTCGAATTTGACCTCGATTCTGCGTTGGTCGTGCTTGGTCTGAGCCAAAGACCTGAACATCGTTGGTTCGACTTCCCGTTGCTTTCGAATGAAATCTATTTCTTGCATAGCCTTGACCGCATCGTGCAAGTCTTGCCTTACTGTCTTTGGGTGAAATTTTGAAGCCTCGTCGAGACGATCGCTTATACCTTTGTAGGCATCTTCTGGAGCACTTCCCGATTCAGGGTTTATTTGAAAGGCCGCAAGATAAATGGACGCTACTTGGTCGGGTGTTCCATAAAAAAGAGGGAGTCCATGAGGGAACTGGTGCACTCTTTCTTTTACTACCTGGTAGACTGGTGATGTCCATGCGTAGAAGAAGTCCAAAATCGAGTTATTGTATCTCGTCGTTTCTCCTAGGAGTTTCCTTTTCTCCCCCACTTTGTGGTGGTTGTCGAATTTCAGAGCTTTTGCTTCACCGGGTTTAACCCGTTGATCTGAATCGATTTCGAAATCAAAAACTTGTTGCTCAGTACTGGACATGTTACTGGTCGAAGAGATTGGAGATGCGAAAAAGTTATCAGGATATCGCTGGTCATAATAGTTGAATCCCAACACCAAGAAATAGATTTCTTGAATCATTTCGCTACCTCGGAGAGAAGCGAATTCCTCTAGATTGACCAATACTTTATTTTGCAAGGCAGAAATCGCGTGTTGCACATCCTTACTCATGTGTTCCTCCGTGCTTTGAATTGGCTGCTTATGTGAGTGAAAACACGGAATAAAAAAGATTGTTGCAACTTATTTGAAAATTATTTTTGGTTCGCCGATCAGGGTGAATCCGGCCCAGTATTTGGGGGCGCGCCAACGCTCGCTCGAGGAAAGCGCCAACTGGGCCGCACGCAACGCTTCCGCCGAGTCGAGACCCTGTGCGAGATGGTGGTAAAAATGCTCCATCAGTGTCGCCGTGGCGTCGTCTTCCACATCCCACAAACTGCCGATCACCCCGGTAGCGCCCGCTTCGAGGAAGGCCACCGAAAGGCCCAGCACCCCTTCCCCTCGAAAAAGGGGACCACCGGCGGTACTACATGCACTGAGCACCATCAAGTTGGCGGACAAGTCCAGATCGGCCACGTCGGCAGCGCTGAGAAAATTAGGGTGGAGCTCCATTCCCCGCACATCGTTCAAGGCGAAAATCAAACCGGAGTGTCCCATGTGCTCGGCGATCTCGACTGCATGGGTGGCCAGGTGGATCAATCGAAAAGACTGCAGGGGTTGGTCCAGAAAGTTGGACAGAGAGGCGTCGAATCCGCTAAACCCTTCGACGCGGGTCTCACCCTCGATCCGCTCCAAAGCGATGCGCTCACGACGGGAGTGAGCCAAGCGGGGAAAGAGAGAGCTGGTTTCGAAGCTTGGGTCGGTCGCCTGACCCACCAATCTCGGATCCTCGAGGCCGAACACGGGATCGGCCAGGACCAGAACGGTCCGTTCTGGAAGGTGCCGTGCGGCGGCCCGTTGCCGTAAGTGACGCCCGATGGAGAGCGAGGGCACGATGTTGAGCACGACGTGCGCGGCGAGGGGACTACCGGAACCGGGCATGTCGCCGGCAGTCACAAGAGGAAGTGCGGCGAAAGGGAGTTTGTAGAGGTGTCCATCCGGAAGGATCACCAAACGGTCCAACCTGGCGATGCGATCGTGATCTGGAAGAAGCTTGGCGGCCAGCGATGCCGCCAGCATGTGGCTTTGCGGGAGGCCGAACAGTGTGGGCGAGGAAAGACTCCGAAGGTAGGGCTCGATCGCGCCCTCGATTTCCTCGCGCGGCGGGAGCAGACCCATCTCCAGGCCCTTTTCGTCCAAAAACCACCAATACCCCTTTTCAGTACCCAGGTAGTAGGCCAACAGCCCCTGACAGGGAAGGAGGAAATCGCCGAAATTGCCTGGCTTGGCCGACGTGAGGAGCTCGGTCGTTCGGGGTGGCGTCGCCGATTGCCGCGCCTTCGGGAGATCCGCCGAACCGTGCGCGAGCGAAGTGGAAAGGTCGAGCGTCTTTCCACCCGAAATCCGCAAAAGTAGGTTGCGAGCCCGGATGCGCTCCTGGGTTGCGAAAGCACGGGCGTCGTAGCCCGCATCGGTGTCTTGGCGATGCAGCGTCCACAGGAGGTGAAAGGCGTCGTCGATGTTGCGATAGGAGGTTTGAAAGTACTGAAACCCCTCGCTACTTCCGGCCGATTTCGAACGAATGGCGTCGACCGCCTCGATGCAGCGATCGAAGGCGGACAAAGCTCGAGCCGTCTGGCCTAAATCGCGCAGCGCGATGGCCTTCACCCAGTGGAGCGTGACCTTGCTCCCCAAGCCAGTATGCTTGGGAAAGCGCTCCTGAGCTCGGGCGATGAGCCTCAAGGCCCGCTCGGGCTCCCCACAGTGGTAAACCAGATATGCCTGATTGACCAAATTGACGGCGCGCGCTTCTTCCAGGTCGTGGGTGCACCGATCGGCCAGGTCGTAGGCACGCGTCAAATGGCGCTCCGCTTCGGCGCAGTCACGGACCTTCCCGAGTGCAGAACCCAGGCGGTCGTGCAGCTCGTGGAGAAAGCAGTCATCGCCGTATCGTTCCCCGAGGTCGATCAAGTGCCGGAAGGACCGAATCGCATCGCCATAGTGGCCACGCCGGAACGAGAGCCAGCCCATTTCCAATTGGGTGCGAAGCCGAAGGGGCTCCGTTCGGCCAAACAACTGCAACGCCTGCGTGTAGGCGACTTCTGCCTTGTCGATATCACCGGAGATGATGTGGAGATAGCCGAGCGCATGGTGGGCGACGGCTTCGTGATCGGGTTGCCCGGCTTGGTGGCGATGGCGTACCACACGATTCAGGTGCCGGGACGCATCCTCCAGCTTGCCCAACTTGAGTTCGAGATAACCGAGACGAAGCAAGAGCCGGGCGCGAAGGTCGGGCAACGTCGTGAGTTCGGTCTCGCCGAGCAAGGATGCGATCGCGTCTCTTGCCGCAGGCCAGAGGGACTCGCGGTCCAGAGTTCCGGTGGTGGCCACCGCCGAAATCAGGGCGGCCGACCCGAAACCGTGCCTGGAAAAGGACGAAGTGGCCTCCAAGGATTCGGCCATATTGCCGCTCCGTCGCATTTTCTCGAAAGCGGCCAGCCAGGGTTCCAACGCAGGGGGAAGGGGCGCGGCAGGGTCGATCGTCACATATTCGAGCCACCATGCGCCCCGAGGCTCGCCTTTCCCTGATTCTGCCGAAAACCCCAAGATCAAGGTTTCGGGGCTCTTCGTCTCGACCTTAAGGGCGGTTGCTGTCGCGTCCAGGGAGGCCAGGGTCGACACCGTCTTTCGTTCGCCCTGGCGTTCCATCCAAACGCGACCGACTCCGGATTCGGTGGCGACCAGCAGATAGATGGTCCGATCCGCAGGCAAAGGGAGCCGCACCCATTCCGGATTCGGTTGATGCCAGCGGCCCTGCAGGCGACGCGGCTCGGTATGGCCAAAGAGGCCAGTGCCGCAGGTCCAAACGATCGCCAGAAGGAGCCCATGACAGGCGCCGAACCCCAATCGTTTGGGTATCATGGTTGTCCGAAAGGCGCGGCAACCGTCAACAGGTACCGGTCCATCGGCCGCCATACCTCTTGGTCCAACCCGAAGGTTTCGACGCGGTAGGTCCCGGGCTTCAAATTCCCCTGCGGGATTACCAGCACGAACGAGCGGTCTTCTTGTCGTTGAAGCCCCTCGATCTCCAATGAGGACGCCCCTTCACCATGGAACACCGCGCGGTATGCGGCATACTCGGCGGCATGGTTCGAGGTGAGGACCAGCGCTAGATCCGCAAATGCCGCCCGCGGGTCTTTCACTCCCCGCTGTGTATTGGCAGGATCGATGGGCTGAAGCATCAAAACCAACGGTGCAGCCAAAATCGGGGCCGGTTTGGCGTTCTTTTCGATGGCGGTACCGAAGGTGCCGAGCAACCAGCCCAGCGCCACCGCGGCGGCCAAACCCAAACCCAGCAGCAGCCTAGGGGAGAAACGAGACGGGGTGGAGTGAGATGACGGCACCCTCTGATGCTCTACGGATTCGGCATCCCGCCGCACCCTCTCGTATTGCAGGAAGCGCGTCCAGGCTTCCTCGTCAGCATCCGGTTGTTCCTGGGCTGAATCTACAGGCTGCGACTCCTTTCGAATGGCCAAAACCAAGTCGGCGCAGTCGGGGCACTGAGCCAGGTGTTCGAGGATCCGTTCTTGGGACTGCGATGCACCATCGCTTTTCGCGAAATCTGCCAATTCCTGGAATTCAGGGTGCCACGTCAGGGTTGTCTTTTGGTTTCGCGCCATCTCGAGTGCTTCGTCGAACAACTGATTCATGCTTGTTTCCCCACTTCCTGGTGATCTTTTTTCAGCGAGTCTGCAACCTTGTGTCTGGCGCGGCTCAATTGGGACTTCACCGTTTGCACACTGATCCCCAGCAGAAGTGCGATTTCTTCGTATTTGTATTCGTTCAGGTAAAACAAAGTGAAGCACCTTCTCATTTGTGGGGACAGCGCCTCGATGGCCAATTTCAAGCCATCCATGCGCTGTTTGAGGATCAAGGCCTTTTCTTGCTTGGGATCATGGTAAGGCGTACCTGACTCCGATTCCTCGATGGGTTGTTCCACGCCATCCCGCTTCGATGCGTATCGATATCTCAGCCAATTCTTGAATACATTATCGGCAATGACGGTCAGCCATGCCAATGAGTATTCCTCACGGGCCGGATCCATCGACCGACTCGCTCGAAAAAACGTCTCCTGGGCCAGCTCTTCGGCAAGGCTCCAATCCTTGATGCGCGCACGAAAATTCCGGTAGATGACGGGGTAGTACTGATCGAAGAAGACGCGAAAATGGGGGTGCGACTCCATATCCATGATGTCTATGCCTCGGTTGCAGAATTGGCGCTACTTGAGTTGTCCGAGCCGGATTCGGACCACGACGTCGAGGAAATTCGAGAGAGAGCGCATCAAAACACGCAGGATTAGCATAGTGTTCCGCGGGGGATCCATAGAGACCCCACTTTCCTCGAAAGAAGCATGGGATTTTCGGGATGCTGCCTAGTTTATATTGTAAGCAGTATATGTCTTTTATTTCAGTGCAAAAATCATTTCATGATCTCTAAAAGTCGACTAAACGTTTTCAATTTGATTTTCATGGCTAACTTCAATGATGTCAGAGTATTGAATGATTTTTATTCTGAGAAAAAGCGAAAAATTGGATGCTTTTGCCATCTACGTGGTGAGGAGCAGCGGCGCTTGATGGTCTTCCGACGATGATGTCTATTCGAATACCGGCCCATGGAGGCCGCGGTAGATTGGCCATGAAGGCTACCCAAAGGAAGTTTGGTGATAAAAACTCGTAGCTTCATCGTAATTTGGAGTCGCACACTTACAACGAAGTCTGGCCCGTCTTGATTCTCGGGAACTCCTTGGCTGGTCACTTCGACCGATTTCAGCGGGCTGGTTTACCGCCCCTGCCGAATCTCTACCGGGCACGACGAATCTCTCGATTGGCGGGCACTGTCCGCGTGAATCGCCTTGAAGCGTTCAGTCGGAGAGCGCTGCCTTATCGGCTGCACCGCTCCGCTCTCAAGTCGCTGTTTCTTCGGGTGTTCGGGCTTCGATCACCGCGATTCGGCGGCTTCGGGCGCTACGGCGAACGATTTGAGGTGCCGCAGTACCTGGCCCAAAACCGTCACCAGGACCGAGATGTCGCGGCGGGTCTTGGTCACGAGGAAGGCGCCCTGCTTGGCCGCGATCGCGAACTCGGCCAAGGCTTCGGGATCGGCCTCGGCCTTCAACTCGCCGCGCTCCTGCATGCGTCGCAATCCCGCGGCCAGGCACTGACGCCACATGGTGAAGATGTCGTCCAACTTGGCGCGCAGGTCGGCGTCGTGATGGGTCATCTCCGCGGCCAAGGTTCCCACCGGACATCCCAGCAGATAAGCGTCGTCACCGCGTTTGGCCTCGATCATGCCCCCGAACCAGGCTTCGATCGTCGACCACCGGTCCAGCCCCGCCAACTGCTCCCGTTGGGCCTCCATCACCAGCTCGACCTGATACTCGAGCACCGCGTGGACCAAGGCTTCCTTGGTCTTGAAATGGTAGTAGAACTGGCTCTTGCCCGTGCCGGACTCGGTGAGCACCTGATCCACGCTCGTCGCGTGCACGCCTCGTCGATGAATCAGTCTGGCCGCGGTTTCCAAAATGCGGGATCGGGTGTTGTGTCCTTTGGTTCGCGTCGCTCGCTCCATGTCCGGCTACCTTTTCCTGCCCCGCTCCAGGATCGAGGAATGGGCCTCTCGTCTCCCAGTCCGAGAGGCCCATGGCGTTCGAAGCGCGTGATCCGCTCAGGCGCCGGTCGCCGCCGGCACTTCCCAAGCGTTGGCCGCGAACGCATCGTCAACGGGGGTTTCGCTCAAATGGTTGGTGTAGTTGCTGATGGTCTTCATGGCGATGCCGACGATCACTTCCAATGCCTGGGCCTTGGTGTAGCCGGCCTCGTAGAATGCCTCCAATTCCTGTTCCTCTGCCCAACCTCGGTTTACCACCAGGCTCCGGGTAAACGAGCGCAACACCTCCAGCTTGGCGTCGGGCAACGGCGCCCCATCGCGCAGTGCGGCAACGATGTGGTCCGACACCTTCAGCATACCAGCAATCGTGGAGTGGGCGGCCACGCAGTAGTGGCACTGGTTCTCGTAGCTCGCGGTCAGCAGGACGATCTGCTTCTCGGTGTGGGAAAAACTGGATTTCTCGAAGATGCCGCCGATCGCGAAGTAACCTTCCAGGGCCGCCGGTGATTCGGCGAGCACTCCGGCGAGGTTGGGCAGGAATCCGTATTTCTTCCGAACCCGGGCGAGCTCCGGTTGAGATGCAACAGGGGCGGAAGCCAGGTCGTGAACTTGGAATTCGGACATATCATCAACTCCTTCGGTATCCGTGGGATTCGGCCTCGTCTCCGAGTACCGGCGCAAGGGAGTCTGCCGCGTCGTGGGTGCCGAATCCGGTGTGTGGGGAGATGCGAACGGGAGGGCATCGTGCCCCGTTCGCGTCTCGCGACGTCCAGGATTCACTTAAAGGTCGCGTGCAGACTCGCTTGCCGTTCATGACGGCTCGGTGATCGAGCCAAGGTCGTCGGGGTTGTCGTTTCGAGAAACATCACAGGAAAGCATCGCAAAAGCACAGCTCGCTTTGTACCGTTCAGTACATGCCAGACTGTACCAATCAGTACAAAGCAAGTCAAAAGGCTATTCCACTCCGAGCGAAAAAAACCCCAACCTGCTCGGGATAAGCTAATTAGCACTCATCCAGAAGCAGGCCTATGTAACTCGGTTCCCCTGAAATCGGTGGCATTTCCAATGGAAACCGGTATCGGCAGCCAAACATCGGGTTCCAACGAACCACCGGATGACGAATCCCTTGCCAAAATCTAAAGCCTTGCCCATTCAGCAAGGCGACCCTTGAAGTGGCAACCCTTCCGTATCCAGATGGGCTCCGGTCATTTCTTGGTCAGGTGCTTCAATACTTTCCGCCAGGCCTTGTGAAAACGATCGTTGGCGAACTTGGCGGCCACGGTCTTGCGCGCGTTCGCCCCCAGCTTCGCGGCCAATTCGCGATCACCGAGCAAACGCTCGACGTTCCGGCGCAGTTCGTCGAGGTCGTCGGAAACGAAGCCATTGACGCCGTCGCGAATCGGACTGGTGGGATGGGCGGTACTCACGACCGGCATGCCCGTCGCCATGGCCTCGAGCATGGCGGTGTTGTAGCCATCCTCCAGCCCGGGTTTGGCGGTGTGCAGATAGAGGCGATGTTCCCGATAGGCGGCACGCAGGGCATCCCAGCTCTCGGCCACGTCGGCGTCGGCAAGGCTCGGATTCTCGCCGATCAGGGTGAGCGGCAGGCCATCGCTGAGGCGTTGGTGGGCTGGGTAATCGAGGATTTCACCGCGCTCGACCAGGTGATTGGAAACACGCAAAATCGCAGGCTTTTCACCGGTGTAGCCGCGGTAGTCTTCGAGGCTCACCACGAGCGGAATCACGACGCCCGGCAAATCCCAATCCTTGCGTTTGTGCTCGGACACGAAAACAAGCGCACCCTTGGTCTTCGTGATCAGACTGTAGAATTGGGCGCGGTACTCCTCGGGCGCCACGTCGGTCTGCTCCTCGGCGAACCGGCTGTGAAGGCTGGTGTGCATCACCAACACGCGGGGCACGTGGAAAGGCAGGAAGTCGATGTAATCGTTGATGTTGTGGGCAATGGCCAAATCGTAGCGGCCGGCGGCCAGATCGCGCTTGGCCCGATCCAGGTCCACCAGGCGCCATCCCTGGGGCAGGGGCCGTACCGATTCGCGCCAGTTCTGAAGAAAGCGCTTCTGCTCCTTCAGTTGAATCAGATCCAACCGCCAATTCATGCCCTTGAACAAATAGAGATAGGGTTGATGCGCGCAAAAAGTGACGACACGTTTCACCTGACTTGCCCCCGTCGACGGCACGCTTGGCGGGCCGCCTCAAAAAGATGGGAATCGGGCTCCTCGCAGCGCCGTGTTCGGCGCGGCGATCCGCGGCTCAATCCGAAACGGGCGTGGCGACGACCCACTCGGTGGACTCGAGCCATAGAAGCAGTTCCCCGGACGGGACCGGGTGATTGACGTGCGAACCCTGAATGGCGTCACATCCGAATTCCTTGAGCATGTTGTAGGATTCGGAAGTGCTGACCCCTTCGGCCATGACCTTCAGGCCGAGATTGTGACCCAGGTCGATCATCGACCGCACGATGGCGATGTCGTTGAGATTGTTGCCCATTTCCTCGACAAACGATTGGTCGATCTTGATTTGGCGGACGGGCATGGTCTTCAGGTAGGCCAGCGAAGAGTAACCCGTACCGAAATTGTCGATGGAGATCGTGATCCCCATCTGGGAAATGGTCGACAGCATCTGAATCGCCTGAGCGGGATCCTCCATCACGCCGCGCTCGGAAACCTCGAACCCGAGCCGGTTGGGCGGCATGTTGTACTCTTCCAAAACATCGCGAACCTTGGAAGGAAGCTGCGGGTCCAACACGTCCTGGGCGGTCAGGTTGATGGACACCGCCAGATCGATGCCCTGATCCCGCCAGACGCGCCACATACGCGGCGCCTCCTTGAGAACCCAGGAGGTGAGATGGCGAATGATACCGCAGCGCTCGGCCAGAGGAATGAACTCGTTGGGCGGGATGAACCCGTGCGTCGGATGGGGCCATCGCGTCAGGGCTTCGACGCCCTCGACACAGCCGTCGCGCAGGTTGACCTTGGGTTGGAAATAAAGCATCAGCTCGTCGGAACTGATCGCCCGGCGCAGCTCGCTCAACAGCAACAGGCGCTGGGGCGTGTAGAGGTTCATGTTCTCGCGGTAGAACTTGAATCCCTGCTCGGTGCGCTTGGCACTCATCAGCGTCATGTCGGCGTGCCGCATGAGCATGTCCATGTTGCAGCCGTGATCGGGGTAGACGACGATGCCGATGCTGGGATGGATCTCGATGTTCAGGTCGCCCAGATCGAAATGCGGTTCGAAGACCTTTTGAAGGTGATTGGCGATTTTCGAGGTTTGGGTGAGCGAGGTGATTTTGGGAAGCAGCACGGCAAATTCGTCGCCGCCCTGACGGAACACTCGCCCGATATCGCCGAAGGTGGTCTGCAGGCGGGCGGCGACCTTGGCGATCAGCTTGTCGCCGTTTTGGTAGCCCAGGGTATCGTTCACTTCCTTGAACCGATCCAGATCCACGAAGAACAGCGCGAACCGGGTGTTGTCGCGCCGCGCGCTCTCGATGGCCTTGGCCAACTCGATCTGAAGCTGGTTGCGGTTGGCGAGGCCCGTCAACTCGTCGTGATTGATCATGTGGTTCAGGCGCTTTTCGGATTCGCGCCGCTGATCGATCTCGGTCTTGAGGCGCTTGACGTGCTGGCGCGCCTCCTCGTGCAGGGTCCACTTGCGGGTCAACGACAGCGCCATTTGCTTGACCACGATGCTGTCGAACGGCTTGTTGAGGAACAACAGCCGATCGGTGGTCCCCAGTTTCTCGAGGATCTCCTCGAACGAGTAATCGGAATAGGCGGTACAGATGACCACCTCGACATTGGGGTGCTTGGCCCAAATGCGGTAGATCGTATCGATGCCGTCGATGCCGGGCGGCATGCGAACATCCATGAAAATCAGCGCGTAGGCGCGGCCCTGACGATTGGCCTCCTCCACCATCTTGATGGCGTCTTCACCCTGGTAGGCCGAATCGATTTCGTACTCCACGTCGTAGATGCCGGGGTTGCTGGGCTCGTCGGTATCGCTCTCGCCTTCCTCGGCAAAGAGCTGCTGCTCGATGGCATCCAAATGCGAACGCTTTGATCTCTTCTTGGATGCACCCAAGATTTTCCGGAAATCTTTGTGGATATCCGCGTTGTCGTCGACAATGAGGATGCGGCGATTAACCCAGCCCATTCCCAAAACACCTTGGACCAAGTTTGAAGAGGCAATCAATCCCCTGTGCCAATGCCTGAACAACCATCATCATCGGGTACATCCGTAGTTGGAGTCACGAGGAATTGAACCTGTCATAGGAGCGTCTACGGCATCATACCAGTCCGCTGGAATTTTTATCAACCCCTGAATCTACCCGAGATAGCCCGAACCAAGCGCGGGTCGCACGGTTTTCCCTCTGCCGACGGGAGCCAAGAATAACCGTCTCACCTGCTTAGCCTAGATTCCCCACATCGTCGGCGACAGCTCGAGCCATGGCCGCAACGGCTCGGTTTTCTTGGACGAAACCGTAACGAGACGCGACCCGGATGACACACGCCGGGGATGTGACCGGGATCGCCAACGGAAGCGAGGGGCCCGAGAAACGTAAGGTCCCAAGCAAAAGACCCTCGCCTCACACAGATCCACCTTTCTTAACGAAGGTCCCCGCGCATCTTTCCAAAAACCGACACTTTCGAAACCCAACCACAAAATTCGCCACCTACCGATGAGGGCCCGCCTTCTCCTCCGTCAAAAGACACCGGACATCCATACCATCCGCCACGAGAACACGTATCGATGACATACTCCTTTTTTCATTTTATTCTGACCCCTTTTTCGGTGTTTTTCCGCCTTACCAGCCGGCACTCAGCTCCCTCTCCCATAGACAGCTCACTCCCTCGAGCCCAGCGACCCGTCCCGCAACGCGCCCAACGATACCGACGCCTCACCCGTCCCCATCTGTTTTTCACGTGACCCCCATCCAACCTCGTTTTTTTTTAAAGTCAAAACATTTGGTCATAGCGAGCGCCCGCGCTTCATTTTTACTGCGCTTCCAGGTAAAATGAACGGCACCTCTCTATTGGCCCCGAACGCTTCGCCGAACTTTCACGGCACGTCCCTGACTCGCCGGCATTTCACTCGCCAATCCTCCGTCATTTCGGTGATGGCTTTTTATTTCCAGTGCCAGCCCGAATGTCATCTTCACCAAACGGAGTCATCTACCCATCATGACCTCTGAACGTCGCTTCTCCAGATATCTCATTAAAGGTGTGCTCGGTGAAGGTGCCATGGGAAGCGTCTATCGCGGGTTCGATCCTCGTTTGGAACGGACGGTGGCGATCAAGACCATGAAGGCGGTACACGCGCGCGACGGCGAAAAACACAACGACTTCAAAGAGCGGTTCTTTCAGGAATCGAAGGTCTATGCGCGCCTGAGCCACCCCAATATCGTGTCGGTCTTCGACGTGGGTATCGAGGGCGAGGAACCCTTCCTGGTCATGGAGTTCATCAAGGGTCAACCTCTGGACGAGTGGGTTCGCAAACACTTGGGCGACCTTTCGAAATTGTTGGTCAAGATGTGTCACCAGATCGCGGATGGTTTGGATTACGCCCATGAAGAAGGCATCATCCACCGCGACATCAAACCCGGCAACATCCTCATTACGGAGAAGCGACGCGCCAAAATCGTGGATTTCGGCCTGGCCAAGCTGCAGGATTCGAAACTCACCCAGACCGGGCTGTTCCTGGGCACCCCCAGTTATTCGAGCCCGGAACAGATCATCAGCGGACGCATCGATCACCGCTCCGACATCTACTCCTTCGGCACGGTGATGTACGAATTGATCACGGGTAAGCTACCCTTCGATGCCGACAGCCTGCACGCCATCCTGTATCAAATCGCCAACGAGCCGCCCAAGCTCGATTTCGCGCTTTACGGCGACGTACTGGATGTGGAGGCCCTGAAAGAGGTGTTTTCCAAGGTCTTCCACAAGGATCGCGAACAGCGGTACCAGAACGCGGGCGATTTCGCCGAAGACCTGGGCGACGTCATCACGCCCATCAAAAAAATCAACATGCTGGAATTGCTGGGCAAACCCAAGGCCAAGAAGGGCAAGAAGGCCAAGGGCAAAAAAGCCGCAGGATCGCCGGCCACCGCCGACAAGCCGGCATCCGGCAAATCGGACCCCGGCAAGTCGGACTCCGACGCCGCCAAACGGGATTCGGGATCGGACAGCGGTTCCGGTGGCGCCGCCACACCGCGCCGTCGCCTGCTTTCCGACAGCCATCCGTCACCGGTGCAGCTCAACGAAACGCCGCAACAACGCCAAATCCGCCAGGCCCGCGATCAGTTCCTTCAGGCCTACAAGGCCCGCAACCTCTCCTCGGTGCGCTACTGCCTCAAGGAACTGGCCAATCTCGGGGTGGACATCACCCGCGAGAGCCAGAGCTTTCACGAGTTGCGCCAGCAGATCGAGCTGCAACAGCACGCTGCGCGGGCCGCGAACCGAGAGCGCCACATCGCCAAGATCCGCGAAGAATTCAACATCGCCTACAAGGCGCAAAACGTGGCCAGCTCGCGATTCTGCCTGGAACAGCTCCACAAGTTGGAAGCGAACATCGACAAAGAGCAGCTCATGCTGCAATCGCTGGAAGCGCGCCTCAAGGAAATCGAGGTTCAGCGCAACCAGCGCCGCCAGCAGATCGAAGATCACAAGAAATCGTTCAAGATCGCCCACAAGAAAAGCGACGTCGAAGCCTGTCGCCTCCACCTGGAAGAACTGAAGAAGCTACAGGCCGACGTGGCAGGTGAAACCACCGACTTCACCGAGTTGGAGACCAAGATTCGCAAGGAAGAGGAACAGCGACGCGCCTGGATCCTGAAAACGCGGCTCCAATTCGTGGAATCGCTCAAGGAACGCAAGGTCGATCGTTGCCGTCAGTTGATCTTCGAACTCGACAACCTCCTCAAGGTGGATATCACCAAGGAAGTTCGCGATCTGGAAGGCCTTGAGGAGCAGCTCCGCCAGGAAAAGGCCCGAAACCTCAAGGGCGACCGCATCCAGGCGGTCCGCGATTCGTTCAACCAGGCTTTGAACGAGCGCAATACCAAGCGCTGCAAGCAGGCCATTCAGGAACTCCGCAAACTGGATGTGGATCACACCAAGGAGACCAGTTCGCTAGCGTTGCTGCAACAGCAGATCCGTACCCAGGAAGAAGCTCAGATCCGCCAGTCGATGACCCACCACGTGCGCGAAAAGCTGGCCGCGGCACTGGGCGAGCAAGACTTGAAGTTGGCGCGCCAACATTTGAAAGAGCTGAAGAAGCTCTGCAAGGACACCTTCTCCGAGGAGCAGGCCGTCAACCTGCTTCGCCAACGGTTCGAGGAGGCCGAAGCCATCAAGCTACGCCGCAACATGGCGGCCCACCTTCGGGAAGACTTCCAGAAAGCGCTGGGCGCATCCAACGTGGAGAACGCCCGCTACTATTTGAAGGAGTTGATGTCCCTCAACGTCAACGCCAAGTCGGAGAAGGAAGCGCTGCAGGGCCTGGAAAAGCGCTTGAAGGCCGAGGCGGAACTCCAGGAGCGCATGATCCAGCAGTCGCGCGATGAGTTCCAGAAAGGCATCGCCAAGCGCGACCTGAACCATTGCGAGCACTATTTCCGCGTGCTCAAGGAGCTGGGCGCCGAGGTCCGCGACGAGGCCAAGGCACTCGGGCGCCTGCGCACCGAGGTGCGCCGCAAGGCCGGTCCCAACATGAGCCGCGAAGAACAGGAAAAGCTGAAGCAGAAGATGATCGAGCAGTTCCGCTTCGAATTCATCCGCGCCTTTCAGGACGAGAAACTGGAAGGCTGCCGCTACTACCTGGGCGAATTGCAGCAGCTCAAGGTGGACACCACCTCGGAAGAAGAGGCGCTGACCCTGCTGGAATCGAAGCTGTCCACCCGCAAGGTGGGGTGACCCAGCCTGCCGAACCTACAGGGCCGAGGCCCTACGCGGCATGTGGGAAGGCCGCATCGATCGCTAGAAACCGAAACGCAGCTCCGTGACGCCGTCGTTTTCCCGCTCGATCACCACCTCGAACTGGGACGCGGCCGGGTGGATCTTCAAATGTTCGCGAATCGCCGTCTTCAGTGCGCCCGTTCCGTGACCGTGAATCAGCCGAATCAACGGCATCTGGCGGCGCAAGGCCTGATCGATGGTCTGGTCCACTTCCATCAGGGCTTCTTCCACCCTGAATCCGAGTAGTCGCACTTCCATCGAGAGGTTCGCATCCGACTCGCTTTCGAGATGCTCCATGATCTTGGGCCGTTCCGCTCGCTCCGGCTGCTTCATGTGCAGTAGGTCCTCCGGCCCGAGGTGAAAGAACTTGCCCTTGCAATCGACCCGGAATTTCTTGCGGTCGACGGCCGTGATGACGCCTTCCATGCGCCAGGTCTTCAACCACACGCGGTCGCCCACCTTCCAGTGCTCGCGGGACAATCCCGAGCCGGTCACCTCGACCTGCGGCAGCTTTTCGGTTTGCAGCGGCTCCATCAGCTCTTTCTTCACCGCGGCGAACTTGGTGAACCCGCGCCGCGCCTGCTTCTGGCTGCTCACTTCGGTCAGCATCTGGCGCAGCTCGCGCTCGGCCTTGTCGACCGCCTTGGCGATGCGCACCCGTTCCTTCTCGCGGAACTCCTCCTGGACCTGCTTGAGCCGGTCGGTCTCCTTGCGGGTATCCTGAATGCGGCGGTGAAGGCGCAATTCGTCCTTGCGCAGCTTGTTCTTTTGGCGATTGAGATCGCGATGTTGCTCCTGAAGCTTGCGAATGGCGGCCTGAACGTCGACCTGATTGTCGTCGATCAGCTCCTTGGCGCGCGCCAGCACCGTCGCGGGCATGCCGCTGTTGCCCGCGATCTCCAAGGCGTGCGATCGGCCCGGTACACCCTGGTTGAAAATGTAGGTCGGCTTCAAGGCTCTGCTGTCGAAGGACATGGAACCGTTTTCCATCGCCGGATGGGTCAGCGCCAGGGTGCAAAGGATCTGTTGGTGGGTCGTCACCATCAGGTGATCGCCGGTTTCCAGAATCGCTTCCATCATGGCTTGGGCCAGGGCGTTGCCTTCGTTGGGATCGGTGCCGCTGCCCAACTCGTCCAACAGGATCAGACCGGTACCGGTCGTTCTCGCCAGGACCTCGCGCATGCTGACCAGGTGAGAGGCGTAAGTGGAGAGATTGTGGCTGAGCGACTGGTGATCGCCGATATCGCCGAAGATGGTGTCGTAAAAGGGGATACGACTTCCTTCGTCGAGCGGGACCGGCAAACCGCTGTTGGCCATCCAGGCCAGCAGTCCGGTGGTCTTCAGGGTCACCGTCTTGCCGCCGGTGTTGGCTCCGGAAACGACCAGGCCGCGCAACTCTTCATCCAGATGCAGCGAGAAGGGCACCATGTGATTGCTGTCGGGTTCCTCCAGGCCGTAGTGCGCCATGCGCATGGCGGCAAAGGATTCGTCCAACAACGGGTGTCGGGCGCGAAGCAGGGAGAGATCGCGTTCGTGATTGGGCGCAATCGGGGTGGATTCCGTCGCTCGCGCACACAAGGCCAGGGTCTGCATCATGTCCATGCGCGCCAAACGCGGGCAAATATCGCGACCGATGACCGGGATCGCCAGAATCTGGGAACTGATCTCCACCCGAATGCGCCACAGCTCCTCCTCGATTTCGGACACGATCTCGGTGAGGCGGTTCTGGAGCGCCACGGTGGATTCCGGCTCCATGAAGACGGTGCGACCCGAGGCACTGTAATCCTGCAGAATGCCCCTGACCTTGCCTTTGAAGTCCAACTTGACGGCCAGGACCTTGCGGTGATTGCGTTCGAACACGATGGCTTCGCTCAGAAATTCGTTGTACCGCGAGAGACAGTTCTTCAGCACCGCATCCAATTGCTCGTCGGTTTGAACGAACTGTTTGATCAGGCTGCCATACAGGGGCGAAATGTCCTCGCGCCAGTCGCCATCGGGCTTGAACAGGCCGCCCAGCAGGCGGGTCAACCGTTTGAGCTCGCCTGCGGTTTCATCGGGATCACCCGAATCATCGGGAATCTCCGAGGCGATCGCGGTACCGGGCTCCAGGCACCGCGTGAAGGAAAGCGATTCGTCCTTTTCCAGCACCGCAAAAAAGTTGAGCACATCGCGAACACGGCGCAGCTCCTCGGCGTCGAACGGGTTGGTATGCGGCTCCCGATCAAAAAAGTCGGGGCCCGGGATCGTGGGGAACCGCAGCGGGTCACGCTCCTCGAGGAGCTGGCACCACCGGTCCAGTTGGCCGAAATGGAACGATTGTCGCGCGGGCGGCATCAGGTCGAGTTCGAGCAGGAGTGCCCGTCCCTGGCGCGTCTGGGTGCGCGATGCGAAGAACTGCAGAATCGTGGGGAATTCGAGGCTCTCGCGCGTTTGGTCGCGCAATCTGGGGGCTTTACGGGGTCGCGGGGCTTGCTGATTCAAGGTGTCCTCACCCATTCAAGAAAAATCATAAAATCGTCATTTGCTCTCATTTATCACTACTTTTTTCCAACCAAGAGACAACATGACGTTCCGTGCTCGTTTGGCAAAGTGCGGGCCAACTTGGATTTCGAAAAGATCTTACCCGGAACCACCGGGGTCGTGCTAACCTGATTCCCGCCAACTTCATGGTTCCATACGATTCGGGTGTCGCAAACGCCGGCGCGTTTTCCCCTGCAGGCGGGTTTTAGACATCATCCCCCAGGTTTGCGCATTCCGTCTTGGACCCGAAGGAGCCGGATTCGCCAGGCAGGCGCCTTATTCTTCCATGTTTTGCCCCGATCGCGCAAAAAGGCGCCGAGGCGGCAGGGGTCGCGCCGCGGGCCGTTCGATTCTTCGTTTCATCCCAACAATTGGTTATTCGATTTTCTAGTATCGCGATCGCCGAGCGGTTGGCCGGGTGCCATTCACGCGGACGGTGAGACAGCGCGATGAGGAGGCATTCTGCCCATGTCCGAGCAGAAACGAAAACTACCTTCCAACGCCTACACCATCAAGGAAGGTGAAACCTACGTCCCCTACACCCATGGCCAGACCCTGACCGAAGTGACGTTCAAGGCCGTGATCACCGGCATCGTGTTGGGTGTGATTTTCGGCGCGGCCAACACCTACCTGGGCTTGAAGGCGGGCCTGACCATCAGTACCTCGATTCCGGTGGCGGTCCTGTCGGTGGTGGCCTTCAAGTTGTTCAGTCTCGTAGGCACCAAACACAACATCTTGGAAACCAACATGTCGCAGACGATCGGGTCGGCCAGTTCCTCGGTCGCCTCGGGCGTGTTGTTCACGCTGCCGGCCCTGTTCATCTGGGGCATGGACCCGGATTTTCTGCAGATCACCTTTCTGGCGATGGCCGGCGGGTTGACCGGGATTCTGGCGATGGTGCCGCTGCGGCGCTACCTGATCAAAAAGGAACACGGCAAACTGCCCTATCCCGAAGGCATGGCCTGCGCAGAGGTTTTGGTCGCGGCCGAGCACGGCGGCAAGCAGGCCTCGGGCGTGTTCTGGGGCATCGGGACCGGCATCGTGCTCAAGGTACTGACGAGCGGTTTGAAATTGATACCCGAGTCCTTCAGTTGGGTCATCGCGATGAAGGCCAAGCTGGCGATCAAAGTTTCGCCGGCGCTGACGGGCGTCGGGTACATCCTGGGCCTGAGAGTGGCGACCATCATGGTTTCGGGTTCGGCACTGGCGGCCTTCGTCATCACGCCGATCATCTATTGGTGGGGCATGGATCTGAATGCGCCCTTCTATCCCGAGACCCAAACCCTGATCCGCGACATGTCGGCCGGGGACATCTGGAACCGCTACATCCGATACATCGGCGCCGGCGCGGTGGCCACGGGCGGGATCATCACGCTGATTCAATCGATTCCGGCCATGATCGAATCGTTCCGGATCGGGCTGCAACAATTGAAAAATAAAGGGAAAACCGAGACGGAGGCCGAGCGAACGGACCACGACCTGTCGCTCAAGGTCGTCGGCGCCTTCCTGCTGGTCATTTTGCTGGTATTGACCTTGGTGCCCGGCATTCTGGGCTACATCGACGCCATCCCGGCGCGGGGTGTGTCTGCCATCCTGATCGCGGTGTTCGCGTTTTTCTTCGTGACGGTGAGTTCGCGGATCGTCGGTCTGGTGGGTGTGACGTCGAACCCCACCTCGGGCATGACGATCGCGACCCTGATCGGCACCAGCCTGATCTTCTACATGTTGGGTTGGCGCGACATGGAAGGCAAGGCAACGGCTTTGATGGTCGGTACGGTGGTGTGTATCGCGGCGTCGATCGCCGGCGACACGTCGCAGGACTTGAAGACCGGTTTCGTGTTGGGCGCCACGCCGCGCCTGCAGCAAATCGGCGAACTGGTCGGGGTGATCACGTCGGCGGGCTTCGTCTGCGCGGTCTTGATCCTGCTGCACAAGTCCCACACGTTGGGAAGTGCCGAATTGCCCGCGCCACAGGCGGCTTTGATGAAATTGGTCATCGACGGCGTGCTCGATCAAAAGCTTCCCTGGAACCTGGTCATGATCGGGGTCGTCCTGGCGATCGCGGTCTTCATCGCGCGCATCCCGCCGCTGCCCTTCGCGGTTGGCGTCTACCTGCCGTTGTCCACGATGGCAGCGGTCTTCGTGGGCGGTTTGTTGCGCCACATCCTGACCCGCAAGCAGGGTAAGGGCGAAGCCGAGCGGCGCCGCGAGCAGGGCACCTTGTTCGCATCGGGTCTGGTCGGCGGCGAGGGCCTGACGGGGGTCTTGTTCGCGGGTTACGTGGCCTGGTCGGGCTCCAAGATCACGGGCCTCGGCATGGACTACGGACCTGGCGGAACGATCGCACTGGCGGTCGTCGGCATTTTGGCGCTGGTCGCTGTCATGAGCTGGCAGGCCAAACGCAAACTGCACTGATCCGCGCATCTTCGATCGCGCCGGCGGCGTTCGTCGGCGCGGTTGAAAATTACGACGTGGCGACTCATCCCGGACAAGCTGGCTAAGACGGATGTAATGAGGCAATCGAGAGCAACCGGAAAGGGTGTTTGCAGGGTCAAGTCCGACGATGCCAGGGCCGATAAACATCCACAAGAAGGCAATTGCTTTCAGGCCTTTTGCTCATCAAGAGAATTTCCCCAATGGGGTTCTGCCACACCAACGAGCTCGGGGTTTTGGTGAGGTTTATCCATCACGTGGGTGCAAAGGGACTCGTTTCACTCCTTCAAACCAACATTTTCGGGAGAGCTTTCACGGTGACCATCGCTTTCATCCCACCACCGGATCATTGGCCCGACCGATACCGACAAAGAGCCCGCCAACGCCTCTCTCAATGGGCAGGTGATTCCGAAGTGCGGACATTTTCGGATCAAGGTGCCATTCAGCGCGAATTAGCCGAGGCCAACCCCCAAAAAATCGTGTTTTGGTCGGGTTTCGATATCTCGATCCTGCCGAAAACGGAGGCCCGGCTCTACCGCGTGGATCCCAGCGGGGTGATCGCCCCTCATGATCAAATCCTCAGCGAGGAAGATCATCCCAACCTTCGCAATACCACCTTCGGCCGCTTGGGCGGTGCTCGTGACTCGGAGTTCAAGTTCTTCCCATACGGACTCATGGGTGTTCACTCCGGACGAGGTGAACTGGACGAACTCGGTTTTCGAATCCACGGCAACTTCAACGACCTCGTCGAACGAGAAGCACACCAACGGGTCATCGCGGTGTACGGAGGATCGACCGCATTCAGTACCCATTGCTTCGATGACGAAACCTTCGCCTCCCGGCTCGAGACAATCCTCAACCAAAAGGCGGTCGAAACGAATAACGGGCACGAGTACCGGGTATTGAATTTCGGTCAGGTGGGTGCAGTGACGCTGCACAACATCATTTGTTGGACGTTGTACGGGATCCACTTGAAACCCGAAGTCGTGATCTGCCATAGCGGCTGGAACGACTTGTGTTTGGGTTTGGGCTGTGATCCCGTTTTATTGGCGGAATACCATATCAGCTATTTGTACCAGTTCGAAGAATGGGCCAAAATCCTCCACGGCACACACGAAGGCTCAGCCAACCCGGGTCGACCCCTAAAAATCCTGAACGCGCCGGAGGATGTGGTCGAAGCCTGGCTCAGTCGGATAAAGCAGTTTGCCGATCTAGTCAGCGGTATGGGGAGCCAATGTTTCTTGGGCTTACAACCGGCAGCATGCAGCAAATCCGAAATGCACCCCAACGAAAAGGCGATCATCGAAAGGGGCGCCAACAATCCGGACCTGCGATTAGCTTTCGAGAAAATGCCCGCATTGCTGGATATGGCCAGCCTTCGCCTCGAAGAGAGCGACATCGATCCGAATCGAAGAATCGATTTTCACGATAGTTTTCGCGCCTATGACGGCACTTGCGAACTTTTTGCGGATCGGGTTCATTGCTGGCCTGAAGGAGATGAAATCATAGCTCGAGGTTACGCCGAATTGATTTGGAGGTCGTGAGTCGATGGAACAATTAAAAATACCCGAATTCTCTGCGAACGATATACCGACTACCATAGCCCAATATCGGATCGCCCTCCTACGCGGTTTGTTGGACCCAGAAGAGCTTGAAACCCATGTCGCCAGCCAGGCACGGAAGCTATGCCAGGATCTCTTTCACCTCGGGAAGAACCTACCCATCCCGGATTTTTGGCATTTCAACCCTGCGACCAGGGCCTTGGCCCCTCAAGCGATACAGGATGATCCAAACCAACGAATGATTCTGATCGAATTGTTGGAAAAGTCACCCCTTTTGGAGATTCTTCGAAACGACATTGGTGTCGAGGCGGAAATCGACGGTGGCCGATTACGACACCAAATGATCGACCACATCAACCATCCATTGCATCAGGATTTGATGTTCCACCACTCTCCCAGCTTTCTGACCATGTGGTTACCCGTCGTCGAAAGATCCATCAGAACAAACATTGATTGCCCGGGTTTGAGACTGTTTTTCCCTCCGGTAGACCGTGCCTTGGCATTCAAGACGGAGCAACCACCGGAAGTCTGTGGCGAGGACTTGAAACACTTTCAGATCGGCGCCGAGATGGCCGACGATTTCGAGTATCCCGTGCTCGAAACGGGCGATTGCCTGGTATTTCGAGAGTCGGTGCCCCACGCGAGCTCGATCCCGACATCGGCAACCATGCCAAGAACGAGCTTCGACTTTCGGATCAAACTGCCCTTCGAGCGATTCGAGCATGTCGATTTCCTGGAAACGACCCAGGTTTCCTGAATCATCTCTGGACGGTTGGCTCGGCTCACTAGAATGCACTCCTCATCAGGAGGCGGGTACTCCCCGCGTGACTCGCTTCGATGCGTTCAGCGAGCCCGCTTACCGCCCCTGCTGAACCTGTACGATGTCTCTTCCTGCCTGCGAAGACTTTGAAAGCCGATCACTTCGAGAGCGTGCGGTCGGAGAGAGGGGTTTGCTCCGCCCTCAGGGATATGTCGCTGAAGAAATTTGGGTTGCTTTGAAAAATACATCCGACGGGCTTACCACCCCTGTGTACCAAACTGTCACCACGATCCTCTCGGCCCGCGAGAGCCTCGAAAGCCACTTGCGTTGAGGAACGGGAAAGGTATGGATCGCTTCGATAGGCTCGGCCTGGATCAGTACGGGCCCTTGAAGTAGTCTTCGCGGTCGATGCCCGCCACGTCGGCGCCCTCTTTCTTCAGCAACGCCAGCGCCGCGCTCGCCAACGTCGAGGCCTTCGGATAGAAGGCACTCTCCAACGGCAACGATACCGGCGCAGGACAGTTGGCCAAGGCGATCCGCCGAACCGGTGCCTTCAAATGATGAAAGCCCTTCTCCGAAACGAGTGCCGCGACTTCGCTGCTGAACCCACACAGCTCCCAACTGGTATCGGCCACGATCAGGTGACCCGTCTTGGCCACGCTGCGCAGAATCGCCTCCTCGTCCAACGGACGAATCGTGCGCGGATCGATCACTTCGACCCCGATACCCTGCTTCTCGAGCTCGTCGGCCGCGATGGTCGCCTCCAAAGCCATCAAGGAGGTGGCTACCAACGTCAGATCGCCGCCCTCGCGCAGAATCCTGGCCTTGCCGAACGGGATCGGCTCCATCGTATCGGGCACCTCGCCCTCGGTTTCGAACAGGGTGCGGTGCTCGAAGAAAACCACCGGATGGTCCGCCTGCAACGCGTTCAGCAGCAGACCCTTGGCATCGGCCGGCGTGCTGGGCAACACCACCGTGAGTCCGGGAAAATGGGCCAGCGGTGCGTGGGGACTCTGGGAGTGTGTCGCCCCCTGGCCCCAGCCCTTGCCGACGATCGCACGCAGCACGATCGGCACCCGGCCCGCATTGCCGCCGAACATGTAGCGCCACTTGCAGGCCAAGTTCAGCAAGTTGTCAAAAGACAGGAACATGAAGTCCGCACGCGGGTAGACGTAGACGGGACGCTTGCCCATCGCCGCGGCACCCACCGCGATCCCCGCGAAGGCGTTCTCCATCGAGGGACAGTCGAAGACCCGGTCGGGGAAACGCTCGGCCACCTCCGCGGTGGAACCGAAGATCCCGGAAGGATAGGCCACCGCGTGACCCGTCACGAAGATTTGATCGTCCTTGGTCATGGCCTCGACCATGGCTTCGGAAATGGCTTCTTTGTACTTTCGAATGCGCATGTCGGTTCCTTCCGTCTCAGTAAACGTGTTCCATGAGGTGTTGGGGATCCGGCCAGGGATCGTTGTAGGCCCGTGCCACGTCCGCGTCGATGCGCGCCTGGATCTCCGCTTCCCAGGTGGAGAGCTGATCCTGGGTCGCGATGCCGTTGTCGACCAGGTAGGCGGCGCTGCGCTTCACCGGACAGCGCGCCATCCATCCGTCCACCTCTTCCTTGGTGCGATAGGTCCGCTTCAATTCGTGGTCGAACCAGGGACCCACGTGCTCCAACCAACGGTAGGTGGCACATTCCAGGAAAAAGGGCCGACTGTCGCGGCGAATCGCGGTGACGGCCTCGACCGCCGCTTCGTAAACGGCGCGCAGGTCGTTGCCGTCCACTTCGCGAGTGGGGATGTCGAACGCCGCGACCCGTCCCGTGATCGAGGCTTTTTCGGGTTGGCGGATGGAGAGCGGGCTCTCGGTGGCGTAGCCGTTGTTCTCACAGATGAACAGCACCGGCAGATTCTTGAGCGAGGCGTAGCCGAGACATTCGTAGAAGGCGCCCTCCTCGGCCACCGCATCGCCGAAAAAGGCGGTCGAAATGCGATCGCTGCCATCCATCGCGAAGCTCAGGGCACTGCCGGTCGCCGCCGCGACGGCTTCGGCCAAAATGGCGCTCGAGGCGATGAAGCCGCATTCGCGATCGGTGAGGTGGACCGAACCGCCACGCCCGCCGGAACAACCGGTCGCGCGCCCGAACAGCTCCGCCGCCAGCCGGTAGACGCTGCCGCCCTTGGCCAGATAGTGGTTGTGCGAACGATGATGGCTATAGGCGACATCGGTGCGCTTCAAGGCGGCACAAACACCGACGGGCACCGCCTCCTGGCCCAGGCCGAAGTGGGTGGGCGTCCGCATTTCCTGTTTTTTGTAGCGCTCGGCAAGGGTTGCCTCCGCACGGCGAATGCGGATCAACTCCTTGTGCATCTGAAGGTGAAGCTCGGGCGTGATCATGGGATCTTCCTCCGGCATTTCTTGACTCGGGTCCAACCAGAAACAGGGTTTTTATGAAAATGCCCCTCTGAATCAGTAGGGTCGCCAAGACCAACGGGTATCAGCAGTCGAGTATCAGGTAGCAGCTCATCACCCTTGAACAATGATCTTACCGAGACCTGACACCTGATACCTGATCGCGTGCCCACCCAGCCAGACCGCTTGGGTTGAAGAATTGATTTCGTTTCTCGATGGGCACCATCTCTTGCCTCATGACTCATGGGGCCTCCTCGGTCAAACCATCCAGGAAGTCGTACAGGAGATGGATTTGCCTGGAAATATCCAGGTCGTCGAGGGGGATTCGATCGACGGCGTCCCAGTCGGTTTCTTCGAGGATCCGTCGCAGGCTGACCAATTCCGACAGGTGCAACGGGATCGTCAGTCCCTGCGGCAGCATGTCCACCACCCCGCGCATCGAACGATTGCAGACGATCGGCAATCCCGCCGCCGCACAGGTCCAAATCACCGAGGGCAGGGTGGTCGGGGTGAACAGGTCCATGGCGTCGCGGGTGAACTGGTCGGTCACGTGCGAGACCATGTCGCTGAAAATCTGCATGTTGTACAGGCTCCAACCCACGTGGTACTGGCTGAGTTCGTTGGCCAGCTCGACCAGATCGTGAATCGGCTTGTGGACCTGGAACAGGTGGCGCTGGTGCTCGGGCAGCGATTCGCGGAACTCGACGATCTTGGTCGGCGAAATCTCGTGGACGTAGTAGTGGATGTAGATGCCCTGATCGATGACGTTGCGCAGGTACGGCAACAGGCCCAGCCGCGAGGGCTCCCAGTACTCTTCCAGCAGTACCGAGATCAGCGCGACGTGGTAACCGTCCGTCAATCGCGGCCGGCGCCTGGAGGGCAACACCTGATAGCGATGACAATGGGCGCGTTTCAGCGGTCGCGCCAGGGCGTTTTGCACGAAATCGCCGAAATCCTCGGTGTAGGAGCTGAAGATGACCGCGTCGGCCTCGGTCATCACCTGCTTGTACAGGGGTCCACAGGCCTCGCCCGCCTGGTAGTTTTTGACACCCGGCTTGATCGCGTCGTACATGTGCAGCACCAGGCGACCGGTACTCTCGGGCGGGCGCGTCTCTTTGATGGTGCGGATCATGGCAAGGGTGGCGGCATAGCAGATCGCCACACGGCTGAAGTCCCAAGCCGGCGGGTAGATGGTTTCGAAATGGTAGAGCACCTTGCCCTGACACATATTCGAAAAGATGTGGAGCAGGTCGATCAGGCCGCCGATCGCAAAGTCGCGAAACGGGATGTCCTCCACCTTGGGCGTGTTGAAGCCGCTCTGTTTCTCGTGTTTGATTTCCTCGGAACCCAACCAGAAGGTGGTGTACCCGTCGCGGTTCATCTGATGAACCGAGGAGGCCATGGTCCCCAACGGTCGTGGGCTGGCGAACAGGATCGGCTTCTCCGCGGTATTGATTTGGTCCAGCAACACCTGTGATTTGGGCGCCAACTCCTGACGATAGCGCTGGATGAACAGGTGCAACAGATTGACGCAGTTGTCCTTGCCGAACTTTTTCTCGTAGCTGGCGGCGGCCTCGGTGTTGCGGGTGACGATCAGGCACACGTCGTCCGGAGCCGGTACCACCTGATCCGGTAATTGGATCGTCTTGTCGCCGAGCCGGAAACCCGCGCGATTGATGTCGATGAAGGCGACGTTGGGGAAGTGCGCGGCGAGTTTCTCCAAAATGGGTTCGAACAGCGGCGAGCAGGGCGCGACCACCAGGCGCCGGCCCCCGTCCCTGCCGACCTGGGGAAATTCGTTCAAATAGGCCAGGATCCCGTCCCATGTCACGTTATCGATGAAAAAATGTACATCGATGTAGTTGGCCACCAGAATATCGATCAACATGTCGATGTCGAAATCCTCGGCGTTGGTATCCATGTAGGGGTACAGGTGTTCCTTGGCGACGATCTCGTTCAGGTGGTTTTTGAATCGTTCCAGGATCAGGGCAGGATCTGGCATAGGGGTCTCCATCTTCGCTTCGTCATCGCTTGCCACAACCCAGCGCAAACAGGTAGTGCGCCATTTTGTGGTAGCCGGTGTGTACGACCTCGTCGTTCATGGAAAACATGAACACGTTGGCGAAATACTTTTGAACGAAGGCCTTGAAATCGGGCATCGTCTTGCAGTTGACGTGGCCTTCCTTGCTGATCGGTGAAGCGTAGGCCTGCGATTCCAACGACGGCATGCCCAAAATGATGGCGCCGTCGCGCTCCAGGGGAGCGATCATGTTTTGCACGAACCGATCTTCGTCGGCCGGCTCGATGTGCTCCAACACGTCCAGCGCGTACACGCCGTCGTAGTCGCCGGGCATGGGGCCGCCCAGCATGTCGTGGACGCGGCACTCGAATTTCCAGCGATCGGACGTGCGTTTCCGGACATCTTCGATAAAAATGGGATCGAAATCCGTGGCGGTGACTTTTTGGGCCTCCTGCACGACGATGCGCGTGCCGAAGGCATCCGCGCAACCCACCTCGAGCACGTGACGGCGACCGGCGAACATCTTTGCCACGAATTTGTAGCGCGCCAGCGTGAAGGTGAGCCGCTTGGGATCGTCGTACCAGGCCTGGCTGGTCATGATCCCCATCGTCTCGGGACCGCGCTCCTCCCAATAATCCAAGCAGCGCTCGTATTGTGGTTCCCGGGTCTTTCGCTCGCTCATCTCGGCCCCCTCAATCGGTGGTTTCCGGTTCGAGAATGGTCCAGAACCAATCGCCGCGGTAGCCGGCTTCCTCGAACAACCGTTCCCACTGGTCGGGCATGCAGTAGGTCTTGGCGGTCAACATCCAGGCTTCGAACAAGTCCTTTTCGGAGGGCGACCGATAGGCGTCCACCTGAACGAAGCACTTGGCGGGGTCGCGACTGACCCGATTCATTTCGCGCAGGGCCTGGATACATTGGTCCCGTTCCAAATTGTGGATGGTGTTGATGGCGAACACCGCATCGAAATGATCGTCCGGAAAGGGCAGGTCCATGGCGTTGCCCAACACCAACCGATCGGCGACTTCGGGCTTGGCGTGCTCCAGCGCGTAGGCCGAGATGTCCAGCCCGCGAGCGTCCAAACCCGGCACCACCTGCATCAGGTCGTACACGAAAAAGCCCTTGGCACAGCCGATGTCCAGCACCCGCTGCCCCGCGCTGAGCCCGTAGCGGGCCGTAGCCGTCTCGGCGACCGCGATCCAGCGCCCGTCGTAGACGTAACCGCCGTAGCCCTGTTCGCGCGGCCCGTCGAAGTACTCGCGGCCGAACTGGGAGGACACGCGCTGGTTGAGCTCTTTATCGACCAACCGCGCCGAGACGTTCCGGCGAATGCTGGGTACGGTGCGCAGCAGATTGAACAACGCCATCTCAGTTCATTCCTTCGTGGGCCAGTTGCAGCCCTTCCTCGAGCGACGTGAAGGTGAAATCCGGAAAGGCCTTCAGCAACGCCGTGGTGTCGAAGCTTCGATGGGTGATGGGGAACTTGCGCGGGGTGGGGCAAACCTCCACTTCGCCGTCGAACAGGGCGGCCACGTGACGCGCCACACTGCCGAAATCGGTCGCGTTGCCCGTCGCCAGATTCAGGATACCCGTGCTTTGGTGGGTGAGCACCAAGTGGGTCAAGCTGGCCACGTCGTCGATGTACACGTGGTCGCGCGTCTCTTCGCCCTCACCGCCGATGACGATCTTGCCCTCGGCGTGGGCCTGACGACGAAACCGGTTGGGACCATAGGAATTGTGGGTATCGTCGGCGCCGTAGATCAGCGACGGGCGCAGGATGCAGAGTTGTCTGAGGGACTGGAGCAACATCAGCTCGCGGCTGCGGTGCATGACTCCGTATAGATCCGTCGGCGCCGCCGCACTCTCCTCGTCGATCAGGCCGGTCCCCAACGGGTAGACGGCGTCCGAACTGAAGTAGACCACGTGCGCGCAAGGCGAATCGCCCAAGGCGGCACAGAGGTTCTCGATCATTTTCAAGTTCTTCATGAAGGTATCGATTCCGCGGCCCCGGTCGGGTGTCAGGGCCGACAGGACGACCAGGCTGTCGCCGGATCGCAGGGTTTCTTTCAAGCGAGCCGGGGCGTCCTCGGCACACAGGTCCAGGTCGGACGAAGTCAAGGGAAGCGTGGGGATCCGGGCCTCCACCAGTCGGCGGTTCAGCGCTTTGCCGATGAAGCCGCCGGCGCCCAGCAACACGACGCGTTCGGGATCGCGGGCAGGCGTGTTTCTGTGTTCCAACATGTTTCTCTCCAGGGTATTGAGTCTAGGCAGAGCCCAGCGTGATGTAGGTCAGGCCGGCTTCACGGCAGGCAGCGGGGTTCCAGGTACGATAGGGATCGATGACGAGGGTGCCGTTCATGACGCGCGCCACGTCGGCGGGTGGGACCTGCTTGAAGTCGTTCCAGGGCGTCATGATCGCCAGCACATCGGCGCCGGCACAGGCCTCGCGCGGGTCGGGCGCTTCCACGATGCCCAGCGCCTCGACGGGTGCGCCCTTGACGACGGGATCGAACGCCTGAACGCGGTAGCGGTCCAAGTGATCGATCAGGGCCAGGGCGGGCGAATTCTTGGTGGAATGGGTGTTGGGTTTGTAGGCCAACCCCCACACGGCAATCACGGGATCCTCCACCTGGCCGAGCAGGCGTCGATGGAGCGCGCGCAACACCCAATGCTTGCGGTACTCGCTGTTGTGGATCCAGGCCCGGACGATGCCCGCGTCGGTGCCGTGGCGATCGGCGAGACCGATCACGGTGTTCAGGTCGCGTTCCAGGTTGCCGCCGGCGATGCCGAGGCCTGGCGCGAGATAGGCGTGCGGCCCGATGCGCTTGTCGCGTTTGAGGGCGGGCACGATTTCGGACCAGTCGGCCCCGGTCCGCTCGCACAGTTCGGCCAGCGTGTTGGCGACCCCGATCGAGGCGACCAGGCAGCAATTGATCGAGATCTTGGCCAGCTCGGCACTCTCGTAGCGCATGGGCAGCAGAGGGCACTCGAACAGCTCGAGATAGGTCCGAAATGCTTCGGGCAGCGGTTCTTCGGGGTCGCCGCAACCGATGATGAAGCGTTCGGGGTGAAGGGCGCGATGAATGGCTTGGCCGAAAATCAGGGTCTCGACCTGGTAGTACAGCGGTCGACCCGCGCGCAGCTTCAATTGACGCGTAAACCCAGGCGGTACCTGACTCAACACGATCAGCGGGATTTCGGCCGGCAGCGACCCATCCACGCGTTCGATTAATTCCCGAATGCCGGTCAGATCGCTCTCACCGCGATCGTTCGTGGGCACATCCGGCGCGATGTACACGAAATCGCGATCGCTCAAGGTCGCCAAATCGGAAGTGAACTGCAAGCCAGCCGCATGCTCGCCAAGCAGGCGATCCAGATCGGGTTCCACGATATGGGTTCGGCCCGCGGCGAGGGATTCGACCAACGCCTCGTCGCCGTCGTAACAGGTGACATGGGCGCCGCGCGCCGCCGAGGCCACCGCCGAGTTCAAACCCAAATGCGTCATTCCGGCAAAACCGACCTTGGGTGCGGTCATGGGCACCGTCCTTCCAAAACGTCTCGGGTCAAGCGCTGCAGGACGTCGTTGATCCAGATGTCGTTGGCCAGATTTCCTTCGCCGCGCTCGCACAGCTCCAGAAAGTGGCGGTACTCCAGGGCCCAGGTGGGATCCGGCTGGACCAAAGTCGCGGCGTTCTCGTCGGGGCGGCCCGAGGGAAGCTTGCGATCGCGCAGGATGAAGGTGCTGGGACCCCATTTGCACAGGGATTGGATGTGGGCGCTGCCCTTCTCCGCGAACAGGTCGGCGAAAAAGTGGTTGCGCCAGCTCAGCAGCGTCATTTCCAGGTGAATCGAGACAGCGCCATTCAACCCGATGGCACAGTGGTCCGGAGCTTTGTTTTCGAAGCGGTTGGCGCTGTACAGACGGAAGGGTTCGTCGGGTTGGCCCAACCAGAACAGCACCGTGTCCAGCAGGTGCGAACCCAGGTCCGGCAGCACGCCGGCACCTTGATCACGCCACATCGAGTTGCGCACCAGGCGCGCCGTTCCGTTGCCGTAGAACATGCGCAAGGTGTAGACCCGGCCCAGGGAGCCGTCTTTCAAGGCTTCGTGCATGCGCACGAAATGCGGTTCGAAACGGTGGTTGTAGGCCGTGTAGCACGTGACGCCGTGGGTCTGGGCCAATCGCGCGAGTGCGGCCAGCTCCTCGGGGTGCTCCGAAAGCAGGGGCTTTTCCACCAACACGTGTTTCCGGTTGGTCAACAAATAGGTCAGCAGTTCCATTTTGGCCGCATCGGGTGTGCACACCAGCGCCGCGTCGTAGCTGTTCAACGGCACGTCGGCGACGTGCCGGTAGTCGGCTTCGTCCTGGTACGGATCGACCACGCCGACACAGTCATTGCCGGCGATGTCGCGACGCTTGCGGCCTTGAATCCCAAGGCCCAGTACGATGACTCGCAAGGGTTCAGTCCCTCCTCGGCGCTTCCGAAAAGCGTACGGCGCATTCGGAACTCGCCAATCGGTCTTTGACGGACTTGGGCGTGACGACCACATTGCCGTCGTACTCGCACTCCAGACCGGCCGCGACACTGCCCAAAATCGAAGCGATCGCCTCGTTGCCCTCGGAGGCGATCATGGCCAAGGCGGCGTAGGAGAGCAATGCATCGCCCGCACCGACGGCATCGACGACACGGTTGGCGAAGCTGTCGACCGAGATGATGGTGCGCGGGTCGTCGTCGGGACGGGTGCGATAGGTGATGATGCCGCGCTCGCCCAATTTGAGAATCAGGGTCTTGCATTCGGCCCGCGCGAACAGCTCCGTGGCCAGCGGACGCACCACCGAGTCCTGATCGCCCAAGGCGAAGCGAGCCTCGCGCTCGTTGGGCGTGATCAGGTCGAAATCCTTGAATTCGGTGATGTTGCCCCAGCGACTGGCCACCTGGCTGTCGGCCACGCGGAAGGCACCGTCGGGAATCGCGTCGATGAGTGCCTTGATCGTGTGTTTGTTGAAGATGCCGTGGCGGAAATCGCTGAACACCACCAGGTCGGCCTGCGTTTCGCGGAGTTGTTCCTGGAGCTGGCCGACGATCTTGTCCGAAATCGGCCGATTGTCCAACGTGTCCACCTTCAGCATGCGGTAGCCGTCGGCCACGAAGGCGTTCTTGTTGGTCGTGGGGCGCGTCCCGTCGATGACCGGCACCGTGTTGACACCGGCCGCCTCGAGATCCTTCAGCGCGTATTCGGCCAGCGGGTCTTCGCCGAGCACGGTCGAAAAGGTGACGTCCGCGCCGGCGGCCCGGAAGTGCTTGGCCACGACGCCGGCACCGCCGACGAAATCCGTCTTCTCTTCGAAGCGCACGCTGATCGTCGGGGTCTTGGTCATGCCGCCGATCATGGTGCACCGCGTAAAACTGTCGATGATCGTATCGCCGAGGATGTGGACCTTGATGCCCTTGAAGCGATCGATGGTCTCGGCCAGATCGCCGAAGGTGATGTCCTCGGCCTCCATCAGCACCATCAGTTTTTCGATGCCGATGTTGGGCGGTTCCGACTCGAAGATCCGCGACGAAGAATAGACGATGTCTCCTGGCGTGAATATCATTTCGCCGCCGTAGGTTTCCAGCGTGTCCATTTCCTCGCGCGTCTTGGGCGGGATGTTGCCCTTCACGTACTCGTAACCCTTGGCAAAGAAGTCCGGTTCCAGCCGTTTCAGGTTCTCGATCGGGGTCGGGTTGCGATCGATGACGACGTAGTCGACCATTTCGAAAGCCGACAGGTTGATGGCGCGCAGGTCTTCCGGGACGTAGGGCCGCAGATTGGCCTTGGTCACATGGTTGTCACAGGTGAGGCTGGCGATGAGGATGTCGGCCTTGCTCTTGGCGTAGAGCAGGTGGCGCACGTGCCCCGGGTGAACCACGTCGAAGGTGCCGTGGCACATGATCACCTTGTTCTCACGCGGCCGCGGTCCGATGATGGCGGCCAATTCGTCCAGCGTCTTGATTTTGCTCGAAAAAAATTCGTTGTTGTCGTTTTCCATCATGATTCGTCCTGCATGTACTGAAACCAGGTCTTGGTGGCGCCGGCGATGGTCTCCACGTCCCACAGCGGTGCATCGCGCCAGTAGTCGATGTTCTCGAGGATGCGGGCAACCCCTTCCTCGAAGCTCACTTTGGGTGCCCAATCCAAGTCACGGCGGATCTTGGAGATATCGGCCCAGGTGCATTCGGGTTCGCCTGGGCGTTTGGGGATCTGCACCCGTTCTCCCCCCAGAATGTCGGCCAGCCGGTTGACGCTCTGGGGGTTGCCGGCCCCCAGGTTGTAGATCTCGCCGGTACGCTCGGTTTGCGAGGCTGCATAAAAGGCGGCGGCCACATCGGTGACGTACAGGAAATCCCGGGATTGGGTGCCGTCACCGACAATGGTCAGCGGTTTGTTCGCCAGTTTCTGCCGTAGAAACACGCCGAACACCGCGCCGTAGGCGCCGGAGGTTCGGGAGCGGGTACCGTAGGCGTTGAAGATGCGAATCGAGTTCGCGGGCAACCCGTAGACCTCGTGCCAATGCAGAACGGCCTGTTCGCCTTGGAACTTGGAGAGCGCGTAGGGGTACTTCGTCTCGATCGGGTGGTCCTCGTCGGTGGGCACCGATGCCAGGCCGTAACAGGAGGACGAAGCCGCGTACACGAACTTGCGAACCCCCGCGGCTCGCGCACATTCGAGGACCCGAACCGTGCCCTGCACGTTGACCGACATGTACTCCGAAGGTCGCTCGATGGAGGGCACGATATCCCCGATGCCCGCGAAATGAAAGACGCGATCGGCGCCGGCGAAGATCGGGCTGTCGGGCGCCAAGGCCCGGATGTCGACTTCGTGAAAGGCAAGGTCCGGGTGGTCGCCGTGATGTTCCAGATTGGCGCGACGGCCCCCCACCAGGTTGTCGATCACGTGGACCCGAAACCCTTCCGCGAGAAGGAGATCCACCATGTGGCTGCCAATGAAACCGGCCCCGCCGGTTACGACCGCGAGCGGTTTCGCCATCAGCGTGCCCCTGTGTTCTTCATGGTCCGCACGTTGAAGTAGCGGTCGTCGTCGAAGCTGTCGGGGAGCTTGCCGTCGCGGAAGGCGCGACACAGGTCCACGACTGCATCCTCCACCGACAGGGTCGGTTCGAAGCCGAGCACCTTTTTCACCTTGTCCGAGTTGATGTGGTAGGAGCGGATGTCGTCGGTGGGCTCGGTCGCGATGGCGATCTCACCCTTTTCGGGGAATTCGCGTTCGACCACCTGCTTCACCGTTTGGGCGATGTCCATGATGCTCATGTTCTGATAGCCGCAATTGAAGACCTGATCGGCGATGACGTGGTCTTCGGCTTCCAGGAGGCGCGTGACCAGGTTCACGTAGTCCTGGATGTGCAGGTTGGGGCGCAGTTGGGAGCCGCCGAACACCCGGATCTGGTTCTTGTTGACCGCGTAGTTGGTCAGGATGTTGACCGAGACGTCGAGCCGCTGGCGAGGCCCGTAACCACAGACGGTGGCCGGCCGGAAGATGACGCCGACGAAATCCTCGTCGGTGTGTTTGGTGAGTAGCGGCTCGCACATCCCCTTGTATTTGTTGTAGAGGGTCAGGGGCACCAGCGGATGGTCCTCGGTGACGTCGGGTTCGTCGGACACGCCATAGACCGAACTGGTCGACGCGTAGACGAAGCGCTGGATGCCGGCCCGCTTGGCGGCGACGACCATCGGTTCGAAGGCGTCCAGGTTGACCGAGGTGGAGAGCGCCTCGTCGAGGACAAAGCTCGCATCGTTGGAGATACAGGCTAGATGAACGACGGCCTGGTGGCCGGCCATGGCCTCGGCCAGGGCGGCGGTATCGCGGATGTCGCCTTGAACGACGGTGAGGTTGGGGTGGTCTTTGGGAAGGTGGTCACAGCCGTAGTAGAGGATGTCGTAGACGGTGACGGTACAGCCCATTTCCAGCAGGCGAGGCACGAGCACACTGCCGCAGTACCCGGCCCCGCCGGTGACGAGGATCTTATCGAATCTCAATACTTTTCTCCGTATGCAAAGTACTCAAACGAATAGGTGTTACCCTGCTTTTGCGCGCATAATCCGGCAACTCAATCCAGATTGATTTGGTAACCCGCGGTGGTAGCGTCTTTGTAGAACATCTTAACGGTATCCAGGGAAAACTCATCAAGGTTTTTACCCTGTAGCGACAGCTTTTTCAAGAGGTTGGGCGTGACCGTGATGATGTCGCAACCGGCTGCATCCGCCTGGTAAATATTGAGTACCTCGCGCGGACTGGCCCAAAGCAGTTCTGCATGGGGAAATGCCGCGATCATGGCCGCCGCTTCTTCCATATAGGGGATCGGGTCGAGACCCGTATCGGCGATGCGGCCGGCAAACACCGACACGATGGCGTGCGTGTCGGGACAGAGTGCGGCCAACACATCGCGCACCTGGGCATGGGTGAACACGGCCGTGACGTTGACCTGGACGCCCTCGCGGGACAGGCGCTCGAGAATGGGGCCCGTGAACTGGCCCTTGGTATTGGTGACCGGAATCTTGACATTGACGTTCCCGCCCCAGGAAGCGATCACCTTGGCCTGGCGATACATCAGCTCTAGTTCGTCGGCAAAGACCTCGAAAGAAATGGGTTTGTCGGTGATGAACTCCAAGACGCGGCGTGCGAACGCCTCGTATTCGGTCACCCCGGCCGCGCGCATGAGCGTGGGGTTGGTGGTGAAACCCCGGATGAGCGGGTTGCCGTTGAGGGCGCGGATGTCGTCGAGATCGGCGCCGTCCGCGAACACTTTTATCTTCAAATCCGTTGAAGTCATGATTCACATCCTTGTGATAGCGCCTCGGGCCTTGGGGGCCTGAAGGCAGTCTGAAATTAGATTTCACATCCGTGTGAGGTTGCCTCGGGGCCTTCAGATGGCCCGGAAGCAGGTTGTCGGCTGGTTTCACATCCTTGTGACGTTGTCCCGATCCCTGGGTCTGCCAGCAGGCGGGTTGCGACCTCGTGCAATCCGGCCACAGGCTCGAAGGGTTTCTTGGGTGCGGGTTCCTTATATTGGTAATCGACAAAAAAGCAGCGACATCCAGCCTTTTGTCCCGCTTCGATGTCCTTCCAGCGATCGCCGACCATGAAAGAGCGCGTCAAATCGATGCCGTGCCGCCGCGCCGCTTCGTTCAACATGCCGGGTTTCGGCTTGCGACACAAGCAGTTATCGGCATCGGTGTGAAAGCAGGCCAAAATGTCGTCGAGGGGAACGAGGCCGCGTAATTTTTTGTGCATGGCCTCGACATTTTCGCGCGATTGTTTGCCGGTCGCCACATCGGGCTGGTTGGTCACGACCACCAAAAGGAAGCCGGCCCGCTTCAGGTCGCGGCAGGCCTGGGCCACGCCGTCGAGCAGTTCGAAGTCCACGACGCGGTCGGGCGGATAGGATTTGCCGCCGCGAACGAAGGCGCGATTGAGCACGCCATCGCGGTCGAGAAAGATGGCTCGGTTCATCGTGCGCCGCCGATCGCCGCGCTCACCATTTGGTCTCCCGGACCTGAAGCGCGGGATGGGAGACGAGGCAGTGCCAGACGACGGCCTGAAAGCCTTCCGCATGGGGCGTGACCCGATCGGGATGGACGGTGGGCACGATCACCACCACATCGCCCACCTGGCCGGTGTAGCCGCCATCGCGGCTAACGATGCCGAATATTTGTGCGCCGCGCGCCTTGGCCAGTTCCAGCGCGCGAATGATGTTGACGCTGACGTTTTTCTCGGCGTTGCCGCCGCCCACCGAGAGCACCAGAACCGCATCGCGATCGCCGAGTTTGCTGACTTCGAGCCAACCGGAAAACACCGTTTCCCAACCCTCGTCGTTGGTGCGCGCGGTCAGTTCCGAGACGTTGTCCATCGGGGCATAGGTCTCGATACCGCAAAGTTTGCGAAAGTCGTTGACGGCGTGGGCGCCGTTGGCCGCACTGCCGCCGACGCCGATGATGAAGAGCCGGCCGCCGTTTTCGCGAAGGGCGGCGAGGGCCACGGCCATGGTTTCGATCTTGTCGGTATCGATTTGGGCGCAGATTTGGGCGGCTTCACGAAAAAACGTTTGAGCGTGTGACATGGGGTTCCATCTCCGAGAGAGCGAAATAGCCAAAGATCGTCAACCGCACCGGTCTTTGACAGAAGCGGTTCGATGTTCGAGGTGTCGCGATGGATTCGCATCAATGAGGCCCAGACAGGCAGAACTTCGCATGTCGAACCCCTTGATAAAGGTTTGTACAAACCCGTTCCAAATCGTTGGTCACTTACCTCGGGACAATCTTCCAAACATCAAGTAGCCATGCACGGACCCGGGGCATCACTGATTGCATCAGAAGGCCGGACCAAGCTATTCTCGGAGTCTGTACAGGGGAACTTGAAGAGCCGTTAAGCCTTATTATACAACGACTAACACAGCTTTTTGAGCGGCAAATTTTGCCTAGTCCTTCAGGTACAGAACCACTCCTTCGCCGCCACTCCGCACATGATCAAGGAATCGATTCGGAAACCCGAAGCACTTTTTTCCAATCCATTTCGCCTAGGTGCCCGGCCCAATCTTTGAAGTCTGGATTTCTTGCAATACTCGACAGGGAATGAGGTAGACTTGGCGGAACCCGATACCCATAGGAACCGCCTTAGCGTCAAACAATTAGCCACGGTGTGCGTCATCACTCGACCGTCATCACTCGACAATGGTGGACGGCATGCCCCGATCTCTACGAACTAAACCTGGAGGAACGATGCAGGACAGAATCGAAAACCCGTCGGATTTCAAGGAACTGGAAGCGATCAGGCGTTTTTTCATCTACGGGAACAACGATTTTCGAGAGAAACTCCAGGTACTGGTCGCGGGACGATTCCCAGGCAGGTTTCACGGGTTTTTGACAAACGAGCGCCCGCCGAGCCGGCGCTGCCCCAGTTGCCAATTCAGTCTGCGCTACTGGGAAAACGTCGTCCCCCTGCTAGGAGAGGGAGACTGTGTCATGGTCACCCAACGCAATCCCCAAATCGAGGCCCGTTTGCACGAAAACAAGGTTCGGGTCGTGTTGCCGTTCAACCTCTGGTCCACCTATGTCACTTATGAGATGCCGACTTTTCTGCATTTCTGTACCACTTACCTCGACGGTTCCGGCACCGCACTCGATATCGGGGGTAACACCGGTCTCACCGGAGCCACCTTGGCTGGTTTTTGCGAACACGTGCACATCTTCGAAGCCAACCCCGAGATGAAACGGGTCATCGAAAATACCAACGTAGGCAAACCCAATGTTTCCATACATATGAATGCGGTCTCCAGACAATCGGGAACCGTTTCCATTTATCCGGTCGGGGTAAACAACACCAGCATGGTCGCCAAAAACAAGACCGACCCGGTCGAGGTTCCCTGCATCACCCTCGACGATTTCTGTCGTGACCACGACATCGCACCCAAAGCCATCAAAATCGATGTGGAAGGTGTCGACGGCGAAGTGATTCTGGGTGCGGCTCGCATCATCGAAGCCCACAAACCCTATCTTTTTCTGGAACACCCTCTGGTCAATGCGGGTGCCTATGAAACAGATCTGACCTGTGCGGAACAGGCCCTGGCGTTTCTTCGCGAACATTACGACCTTCTGGCCTATCCCACCATGGACATGCTGGTTCCCGCCGAAGCACTGGGATCGGATCTGGATGTGTTTCACACAGCATTCAAGGCTCTGCCGACCAATATCGCAGCCGTTCCCAAGACCAATTAGAACCGTTCTAGGTCCCCATCGATCCACCTGGGCAAGCTACGTTTCATCCCGACCGATACCCATGCAAGGTAATACCCCTGGCATAATCAGATGATTCAAATGGTCGGAATCGAGCCACGGCATCCTTATAACGTTTCACATCAGATTTGACTATTCGGAACAAGTCCTGGTCAACACTGTGTGACATAACTTTGGACATAAACGCATTGCGATCCATACCATAATGCTCATTGAAATGTTTGGGGTGAAGTGCCAGATGGATTAAAATCGCTTTTCTCTCCAACTCAACATCGGAATCATGAGAAGCATAACGATCGACTCCGTGAAACGAGAGCGGCCCATCCACAAAGGTAACCAACCTGTTCTTTTTGAAATCAAACCTTTCAACAGGCTTGATTCGCTCGTCCGTGTACCATCTACGAGAGTTGAGAGCGATGTCACACTCTGATTCAGGATTTTCGGTCGTCTGTATGCTCTGGAGGTTTGTTCCACTGATGACCTTGTTCCCCTCATTTAAATAGAAAAGGCAACTAACGGCCCAAAAAGGGTCGTGATCATAGTGAGTATGAACGCGGAGACCAATATCGGCATATTTTTCGGGTGCGTCCTCGAGCCAATACAAACTGTAGTAATAATTGGGTTCGTAGTCGGACCATCGGATCCTGAAAAAGCTCGAATAGTATTTCAAAATTTCCAAACCAATCGGTCTCAAAGTGTCATCGGCAAACCTTTTCCAGAACAACGCTCTTTCTTCGTTGTTCCTTATCCAAAACGGCTTCTTTGGCATGATCAAGGAACCATGTTCGTCGATTTCCTTTTCCGCCAGTCGCAACCTCAAGTCGTGTTGATGATGACCTTCGACCCCAAAGTGATCTATCGATGGCCAATGCATCAAGACCTCATTCAAATCCTTTTCCGCAAAAATGTCGTCCACCACCAAATACGGAAAAGGGAATGCTCCCTGAACGCTAGGAACGAGATCAAAACGCCTGTTTTCCACAATTCACCTCCAGTGCGGCTTCGGAATCACATCTCCCAACCGAAATCTTCGCGTTTGGGAGGTCACCAATCACGCTTGCCAATCGAAACGCGAGGACATTCTCTCCGGTATCAACTCCCACAGAATTGCCTGCTCCCGCGAATTGAAGACCTGGCGCCACTCTTCGGACTGCCCCGACCGGTAATGAGGCACTTCTTTCTTGTCCGGAATATCCGACGTGGTGACGCGATCACCCAAGTCGAAAAAGCGCATGACCTTGTTGATGGTCCCCGCTTCATCTCTCCGCAGTTCGTTGAAATCTAAAATCATGATGTCGAATCGAGGATCGTTATCGGCCACGTACAACCACTCCTGAATCCAGTGAATCAGTGTGATCACATGATTTCTGGCATGCCAGGCGACCTTTTCCTTCCATTCCAGTGAAGGATAGTTGTGGGGGAGGAATGGGTGGATCCAATTCCTCAAGGCGAACAGCTCTCCACTTAAGTTGTTTTCCAGGTGATGTAGATAGGACACGGTAGCCTGGCGTGGATCGCGAATATGCAGGAATATTTTCTTGACGCCGCAATCGGCCAGGGTGTCTAGATTCGCTGCGCTCGCGTCCAAATGCTGAACCGTTATCGCACCACCCCTGGCGAATTTTTTCATGTACGTGGGGAGAATGTAGTCGTTGGGAGAGCCCCGTAGCGTGGTAAAGAATTGGGGCATATGTAGCTGATCCTTGAATACTTTGGTAAAGAACCCGGTCCCGGATTTCAGGATCGTGTTGATGAAAATGGGAGGAATGCCCCGTGCAATGGCATCCTCCTGCTCTTTGTCCAGCTTTTCTCCAGGCATGATGCCTTGTTTGACGGCCTCGTCGTAATAGGAAGCCAGTAGCTGGTGGTCCATGGATTGGCGCAGGGCACAACCCGCGATATCGTCTTCTACATGAATGATCCCGCATTCCGTGGCCAACTTGCGCAATCGAGTGAAACCCGGTTCCAACTGCTTTTTCTGCACTAGAACTCGCGCACCCACGGCACGAATTCGACCTTCCTCGAAGGGCAGGGGATGCTCCGGCGCTCCATTCGGAAGGCACTGGGGTAGGTAGTGAATATTCTTTTGATGCCCATAGGCTGTGAGAAAGATATCGAGATCGAATACGCGATGGATCCCCAGGCCATCCAGCAACGCCAACACCTTTTGCAGCTCCGAGGTCGCGTGAAGCACGGCGACCTCTTCCGGCGCATCGGGGCAATTCTTGGGATGAATCACTTGCATATCGTCACAGGTCCCGGTCTTGAAGGTGTCGAAAAAGCCCTTGATTTGGAGGTCCGGCAAAGCCCGAACCAGACGCAAGATGTCACGACCTTTTGGACCCGCACCATAAATCCAAATGGGGCAAGCCGTTGGAAGATCGGTCAAATCAAGGACGTCTATGGGATTCAAGGCATCGATCATGATGAGGAGCTCCATTTCGCGGTGGGAAACCCACTTGATTTCAAAGGGGAAAACAAGGAATTGCGAGCCATAAGTTCAGAGACACAGATCGGAAATCACTGACGGGTCAATACCCACTCCCAGGTTTGTCGGGGGGTTCGGTACTTCCTACAACCCGATGACGAGGCATCGCATCCAGAAATGCCGCCAATCGAGGAATATGGTGGTAGGTGTCGAACCGGTGACGTTCGGCCTGCATGGTTTCGTGCATCCCATCCCAGTCGAGACGGTCGAAAATATGGGCCAAATTCGCAACCTCCGCCATGTTGAGCGGAATACAGCAGCCTTTGGGATACACTTCGTCCATGACCTTGATACTACGACTGATGAATACGGGAAGACCCGCGGCACCATAGGTCATCGAAGAGGTGGGCACGCCATTGGGAACGAAGAGAGAGAACAGATCGCGAATCATCGGATCTTTCACATCGCAGATCAGTTTGGCGAAAATGGCGGCCTCATCACCCACCAACCAGCCGCCATCGTATCGACTCATCTCGTGAACCAGCTTGTGCTGATCCCAGATGGCCGGCTCAATGTGAAAAAAAGCGCGTTCCTCATCGGTCAGCTCGTCACGAAAGGCAAATACCTTCGGATTGTCCGAATAGTAGTGGAAGTGGATGCCCTGTCGCAGTATCGAGCGAATGGAATTCCTGGTCTCGATGCGATTGGGCTCGAAAACCTCACCCAAAAAGGATGTGACGCCTACCAAATGACGTTGACCATCCTTACGCGACAATCGCTCCAACGGGCGTTTTGGAGGATGACTGAACCGATAGTGGCTGAGTATGGGACGGTCCTTGACCAAGGTGTTTCGAAGGTATTCGGCAATATGGTCCGATTTACTGGTCAAAGCGACCGCGTCGGCCTGGTCGAGCATGACTTTGTATAGAGAGAAGGCTTCGTCCTGGTTGTCCATGTTTTTACAAACCGGCTTGATGATGTCGTACATCCCCAGGACGACCGGTTGCACGGCCATGGCCGTCATGGCCGCGGCGCGTGCATAGGTGCGTGCGGCATTGTCGGTATCCCAGCCGACATTGACAAAAAAATCGTAATAAATCCAGAACATCCCCTTTTTCAAATGGGTCAAGATGTGCCACTGCTCGTGAGGGGTCACCAGGGCGTTCCGATAGATTGGACTGGTCTGATCCCACCCGGTTCGGCCGTGATTTTCCATCTTGTCGAAGAGCGAAATCACGAACACGTCGTAATCGCCATTGTCGAGCGCGGCAAAGGTTGGCTCGGCGGTAGCCAACAATTTGTTGCCCAACACGACCAATGGGTTCCGGGAAGCCTCGATCTCCGCGATGATGCGTTCGGCACGAGGCAGGCCGCGATCGGCAAACCAGTGAGCTTGAATCGCATGTTGGAGCTTGGTGATGCACACCGTCTGTTCCGAAGGAAGCACCTCGCGATAGTGGGCGGTCACCTTCGGTGTGTCCGTCGTGATCAAGAACGCATCCAGCGAATCCCCTCCAGCCAACAGATCTTCGACCGTAAGCACTTCTTGACCGTGATGCGTTTGACCGGCCTTGAAGTTGTCTCCCACGCGTACTTCATCGAACCGCTCCTGAAACCAATCCAGATGTTCCAAGACAAATTTGGTAGCCGGCGCCAGCCCAATCGTTCGAATCGGACGACCCGCTTTGGCTTCGATCAACTGCTTGCCTTTGGGTAGTTTGAACAACTGGCTCAAAATGGTGGCAGCGAGTTCGGAGGGCGGCGCATAGGGTTCGAGAACTTCATCGTGGAGGGTTTCCAACAGGGGAGAATTCGTACGACAGGACAAACCCATTTTTTTCGCCGCTCGATCCAACACGCCGGTGAAATGGGTTTGAAACCGTTTTTCCAATATCTCGGCCGCGTGGGTGACGGCAGTCGGTGCCGGGGTCGGCTCGACGAGATTCGGCCACAGCCCCGGTGATTCATCCGGTGTATCGAAATAGGGAATGTCGCACTCGTTGCACAAAGGTAGATTCTTCAAATCGCCATCCATGAATGTGTTCAAGATGTTCTGGAACGCCTCACCGGTTCGAATCGAAGCGATGTTCGTGCTCTTGATGTCGCCTATGAGCAAGTCACCATTTGGATCGAGACAACCGCATGCCGTGACGCGGCCATCGTGGTAGATGCCCGGACCGTTTTTCAAGACGCGGCAGAGACCTGGTTTTCTGGTGGAGATATCATAATAGGACAAAAGACGGTCTTGCTGATAGGCACCGGTTTCAATGGTGCCGCCAAAGTTGTGGGGAAGCTGAACGATGATTTGATGGGGAGGTTCGAAAATGCCAATCGAATTCAAATAGGCCCTGGTTTTGGCGATAAAAGCCGTGGGCGAGACCCTGTCCAGCAACTCCCTAGCGTAACAACCGTTGATGACCAGCGTCGTTTTCCGATCGGCCTCGGCGAGTTTCTCGGCCAGCAATTGCAAATTGCGGGTGACGTGTTCCCACTTGCCGCCGACATATACTTTTTCGTAAGTGTCTTTGTTGTAGCCCGCAAAAGAGAACTGAATGTTGTTCAGCCCTAGGTGGGCGAGGCGTTCGATACGGGCCGGTGTAAGGGGCGTTCCATTGGTGGAGACCATGACCCAAAAGCCTTCGGCTACCGCTCGCGCCAACATCTCCAAGATTTTTGGATGAAGAAAGGGCTCTCCCTGGGCGTTGCCAAATACAATTTTGCGAACCCCCGCTTCCTTGCACTCTTCGATAATGCGTTCGAAAAGAGCCAAATCCATGTTACCGACGTTGCTGTGCCAGGTCTGCCAACTGCACATCACACATTGGAGGTTGCAACGCTTGGACACCTGCAGATGCACTTCGCGGGGAAGGAAGTGACGCGCTTCCAACTCCCGCAACTGTTCGGCGTTGAACCTGTCGACCTCTTCGTCGGTTTTGGGCAGAGGTCGCCCGCGAAAGACAATTTCGGCATCTTCGAGGGATGACACACTCGGTCCGCTTGGAAACCCATCGATTTCGCCAGATCGATCGCCGGTTGAACTCATAGGGAGAACCTTTTCAAATGGTTTGGCCGAGAATCGCCGACGAGCACACGTCGCGATTCACGCCGAACAAATGCGGTAAAGGAGAAGGACCACTTTTCGAAATCCATGTGGATTTCCAATTTTGGAATACGCTTTTTCCATGTCTTGCCGCTTGAAAGCGCGAGTCGTCACCCAGGTACTTGATTGCGTTTGTTTCCAGTTGTTTTTGTTTTTCGCTACCAGAATTATAGCCGTTGAAACGCGACTTTTACAAGCGACAACCCTGAACGGGAGGGACCCGTCTTCCCTTCGGGACGAACAAGAGCCAATCGCCCTGCAGCCGCTCGAAGCAGCCTGATTTCGCGATCGATCGGTGAGGTTTGAGTCTCGGTGGTAAGGAATCCTTCCACCGCTCGTTGGAAGTTTTGTTCAATTCGGGGATTGGGTTAAACTGGGCCATCCACTTCAGGGAGAAACGACATGGTGGCAACCGAAACGGTGCTGTCGCTCGATTTGAGCGATACGCTCGAAATCGATACGGTCGTTCGCGACGCGTCCGGCTGTTTTTATTTTTCCGACGAACTCAACCACCGCATCTTGAAATTCGATGCAAAGGGTACGAGGCTCTGGGAAAAGGGTCAAAAGGGTAACGGTCCCGACGATTTTCACTACCCCATGGGCATGCTGATCGTCGGAGAACACCTGCTGGTTGCCGATTCCTGGAACCATCGCATCAAGGTCATGGACTTCGAAGGAGAGACCAAAGCCGTCTTTGGGCAGGCTGGCAGCGGAGCGGAACACTTGAGTGTGCCGACCTCCCTGATCAAGGGACCAGATGGCGATCTGTGGGTCCTCGAAGAGGATAACCAACGGATCTCCGTATACGACCTGGAAAAGGTAGCCAGGGCTCCACATGTCCCTGATGCGAAAAAAAGCTGCTTCGGTCCTCCCGACAGTATCTTTCCGAAACGCTTCACGACCGTTGGGGACAAACTTGCCATCGTCGACGCCCACGGGGTGTTTTTTGCCGATCGCGACACGGTTTCCTTTCGAAGGACCCTCGCCAATCCCTCCTTCGCTCGAATATTCGGGATTGACGGAAAAGGGGTGCTCATTGCGGATCTCGCAGACCTTTCCCTGGCGTTTTTGGATTGTTTCGAACGGAAAATAACCCCCGTTTGCGTCCTGCCTCGAGGAACTCGAGCCATTCTTTCCGAGGCGGATCAGGTGCTCGCCATCGGGGAAAAAGGTCTCATCGAATTGCCCTTGCCGTCATTGGGTTCGGCATTTCCTTCCAAGGCATCCTCATTATTGGTCGCGGGTCTGGATCACACCGAAAACATGAACCATGTCACTTCACTCTCCCACGCCGATTTCTTGGAACTGATCGTGACGCGCATGATTCAGGGGGCAACCCATGAAGACGTACGGCAAATGTTGACGTCTCGAAGTGACGAGGACATTCACTCTGGTGTTCAAGCCTGCTTGAAACAACAGATTCATGGCTGTTTCGACCACCTACGTGTCTTGAACGAATGTGATACCGGTTTTCGAATCGGCTACCTCACCGGCCAGGAAGACCGCGCCATCGACCACCACGGAACCAAATCATGGCCTAGCACCAGGCTCTTCTCGATTCGAGGATCAACTTTTTTCGAGAACGCCAGAGCCGGTCTGAACGGCTTTCAGCTCCGTTATCAAGCAGTTCGGAAACTCCTGCCTCTTCTGGAACACCTTTTTGGATCAGATTTCGCGCTTCGAATGGGTCGGAGCATCCTGGATATTTTGGTGGACGGGCTATTGGAAGTCGCCCGACGACGATTGAAACTCCTGGCCGAACTCACAGAACTACGAAGAGGCGCACAAGACCAGCTTGCATGGTCCCGGGCCGCCTCACTCGATATAGAGATCTTTTTATGGTATCGATTACAGCAGGAACTGGGACTTGCCGGCCAAAACATGATCGCCAACAACGCTCAACTTTCCAACTCCAAACAGTCTCAATTGTTTGCCGCGTTCCATGCCCAGAACGATATGGCCCAGTTCGACGCCCTGATCTCCTATCTGCTCGTCGAGCGAGGCGAGGCCATGCCCGCCGAATTGTTCGATGTTCGGAACCATCGCAATGCGCGGGCAGCCCTCGAAATCGCCAGTCCGTATCTGGAACGTTGCATTCTCGGGAAACAGATGATCGCCGCTCCTCCCACCAAAGTCGGCCAGACCGTGAAACGGAAGTTTTATTATGAATTTTTGGTCGACAAACACCTCGGGCTTTATCTTTGCCTGTATCGGACTGGGGAAAACCGGATTCGAAGAGGTTTCGGGAAAACAAAATTCCTCCCGTTCTTCGGCGTGTCCTATTGCTTTGGCAATCATTCGGCCTTGCAACGCATGATCTCCCAAATCCAGGAGACGCCCTACGATTCCATGCCCCAAGCGCAGGAATACCTCGGCCATTATCACTTCCTCATGGGCAATCTGGCCGATGCTGAAAAATCGTACAGCCAAGACGAATCCCCCTTTGCATTGATGGGAAGGACTCTCCTCTACGCGGAACGGAAAGAAGCGGAAAAGCTCCAGGATTGCCTCGAGCGAATACCTCAGCACGAACGAAGTCTCAGAGCGGCCTCAGCGTGGCTCTATCTCGGTGATTATGAACAATCACTGAAACAGGGAATGGAGGTGTGGCAAAACCGAAATCATGAACACCTTTTGGACAGCCCCTACAATCGAGCGGTGATCATTGAGCGAATCGTGTTGGCGATGCTTTGCCTCGATCGCACCGATGACGCCAAAGCGTGGATGAAGGAGAACCGAAGCGATTTCGCGAGCGACAACGAATTCGATTTCTGGAACGCCATATGTGAACGTTTCCAAAAAGGTGGAGATGGTGGATTGACCCTTCTTTCGAAAATTGACACTCACCAAATCGTGTCGTTTCACAAAGGGCTGACACTTCGATGCCGTGGTCATTACCAAGAGAGTTTGTTCGCTTTTGAGCGGGAGGACACTGTCTGGCCACATTGGCAGAATCAACTCCACGCAGCGCTTACCTATGGCCATATGGAGGAAGAAGAAAACCAGGAAAAGCTCTTGGCCTCGTTACCTCAGTATTGCTGGCTTCATTCCGCCAATCAAAAGGTCCGCAAAAAGGATCCGGCCTTTACCTCCACCTTTTCCGATGTCATTCGGGTGGAGCGACTCTTTCAACAGAGGCAAGAACTATCGGACGCAGACAGAGAAATATTGCTGCGAAACCATTTACCCATGTTCCACACACTCGTGCTGGATGAAGGGCGTTATTGCCAATAGTAGGAAGATGGGGCGCCGCGGCGCTTCGCGTGTCGCGAACATTTCCCGCAACGATGGTTCAAGCGTCGATCGCAGCCCCTGTTCCAGGCGGTTCGACAAGGCGCTATTCAGTTGACATCAAAGGATATCCGGCCCTATGATGAATGTGGTAACCAAACACGAATCTCATTCGCATCACATTCCATTTCCGTCTGGAACGAGCTCATTCGCCAATTGGCGAACCGAGGTCGCTCACCCGAATTAAGGTAGCTTATGCCTCCCAAAAAATCGATCCAAGGTGATGTACTGTTCTGGAGCAAACTGTATCTCGGGTTCTGTCGGGATTGTTTCAAAACCGGATCGATTCGGGCGGGAATCTTCATGTATTTCTCGTGGTTACGCCTTGCAGCCATGCGAGCCCGAAAAGAGACCGAAGAAAAGTCGGAAGAGCTATCGCCATTCACCTACACGATGCACTGAACCTCGACGAGGGCATATTTGAAAGTTCTGGGTGTTTCTTTTGATTATCACGATGCGGCCGCGGCCCTGGTCATCGACGGTCAAATCGTCGCAGCGGAAACAGAAGAGCGATTTTCACGTGTCAAGCACGATCCCGGCCTACCATCTTCCGCCATTGAATTTTGCCTATCCGAAGCCGGGTTGAAGCCGAACGATTTGGATCGAGTCGTCTTCTATGAAGATACCCGCAAAAAATTTGATCGAATCCTGAGTTTCGCCACGGCCAAGGATGCGGCCGCCTTGGACAAGGTCATGCGCGTCTGGGTGAATGGCGATAAGTTTTTCCCCGAACAACGACTCGCCCACTATCTGGATATCGATCCCAAAAAGGTGACCTCGGTCGATCACCACATGGCCCATGCAGCCTCCGCGTTTTTTTGCTCTCCCTTTCAGGAAGCGATCGTCGCGACTTTGGACGGGGTCGGCGAATATCATACAGCCTCCGTATGTCGTGCCTCCGACGGGAACATCACTCGCATCTTCGCCCAGGAGCTGCCTCACTCTTTGGGTCTGTTTTACAGCGCCTTCACCGCCTTCCTCGGGTTTCGAATCAACGAAGGTGAATACAAGGTCATGGGTATGGCCGGCTTCGGAAAACCGAATTACCTAGACGATATCCTTGCCATGTTCGAGCTCTCCCCCCGTTTTGGCTTCAGGCTCGACCAAAAGTGCTTCGATTTCGCACTCTCCGCGGAGGTTCCCTTCAACGGGGCATTCATCGAGAAGTTTGGGCCTGCACGAACACCGGAAAGCCCTTTCGATGTCAACGAAGATGGCGAAATTGGCACCTCCAGCCGCCACTACGCCAATATCGCGGCGAGTGTGCAAAGAGCCACCGAAATCATCATTCTCGACTTTGTGAAAAAAGCACTCCAAGACCAAAAAACAGAAAACCTGTGTATGGCCGGCGGAGTCGCGCTCAACTCACTGGCCAACGCACGAATCAAACAAGAACTCGGAGCGAACCTCTACGTTCAACCGGCGGCGGGAGATGCGGGAGGTGCGCTGGGTGCCGCGTATCTTGCGGAATCGCCAGCATTGCTGGCACGTCGATCTCCCATGACTTCCGCTTTACTGGGCCTGAGTTTCGAAGATTCACACATTCGCGACCGACTCCATGGCTCCATGAAACGCCGAGCCGTTCATTTCGAAACGGACGAGGCGCTCCTCGCGGTAGTGGTAGATCGACTGGCCACAGGACACGTCATCGGATGGTTTCAAGGCCGTGCGGAATGGGGTCCCCGAGCTTTGGGATGCCGCTCCATCCTGGCCAACCCCATGCTCCCCGACATGCAAGCCAAGGTCAATCGACTCATCAAGTTTCGCGAACCCTTTCGCCCTTTTGCCCCCTCCGTCATTGCCGACCGCGCCCACGAGTTCTTCGAGGTGGATCCGGAAATAGAGCCATGGGATCCCGAATTTTTCATGCTGAGTGTCGTCAAGGTATTGCCCCACAAGCGAGCGCTTCTTCCCGCGATCACCCACGTCGATGGCACCGCACGCATTCAAAGAGTCAGTAAAACGGTGAATCCGCTGTACTACGAATTGATTCATGCGTTTGGAGAACGTACGGGCGTCCCCGTGTTGCTGAACACCTCGTTCAACCTCCGGGGAGAGCCGATCGTCGGTTCTCCCGAAGATGCCGTCGCCACCTTCGGTTTCAGTGGTCTGGACTACCTCGTCATGGGTCGCACTATGATCGGCAAGTCGACTCCCAAGAAAGGTACGGCCCGATAGATCCTATTCGGAGCCGCTCAGGAGACGCACCGTCCCCCGATACCACGGTTTTCACCCTATCCCGTCATTACAGAACAGGATCTCCCAATAGGTGGTCGGGATAGATGCTGACGATTTTTCCTTCCAGGCCGGAAAACAGCGATAGATCTCGAGCGATCTCCCGCTGAAACGCTTTGGATGAAATCAGGACCTGATCGGGCTCAAAAGCTTCCATCTCATGCGGGGCCACAAGTGGCATACCGAAAAGATGGGCACACTCACCTGGATCTCGATCGGCAATGGCCACGATATTCGCCTTGAGAAGCATCGAGCGGCGCATGAGAAAGGAGGTGTGTTCGCCGGCACCATAGACGATCACCCGCGCTTCCTTTTCGATCCAATCCATTACCAACTTGTCGACGGTGCCGATCGGATCCCACTCAGGTTTTGACATTTCCGCTCGAGTGGCACAACCAATCGTCTCCGATGACAAAAGGTCGGCGACCTGCTTTTGCCCATGAGCGGATAACAGATCCAAAAACTTCGTCACGAGCCAAGTGCATTCGGTTTTTTCATAGTGATGTTTGATCTTCGAAATCAGCGGCTTCAACTCTCGTTCAATTCGGGATTCGGTTTGGTCGGTCAGCAGACGTACGACCTTGTTTTTATAAAACCATTCACGGTGGTATTTAAGGCAATCGATCACTTCCGCACTACTGTGGCTATACAGAAAGCGATTTGTGACATAGTCCGGTGTGCGCGGAAACGTGATATGAACATGATCCTGGTGATCATGGCTGAAATGCTCTCTTCCACGCAGCTCTTCCATCACAATCTCATAGGACGGAAAATATTCAATCGGTTCCCTTGGATGATTCTCTACAAATTGCTGTATCCCGATCCTGAGCAGGGCTTTATCGTGAAACGTGTGGACGTGGTAATCCATTTGACCAAGGATCTGCCGATGAACGCCTTGCTTCTTTCCGAATTTTTCCGGATTGAGCGATGGCCCCCAGTCATAGCGTTGTGGCGAAAGAGTGAGCACGAAATGGAAGGAGTCTGACACCAATTTTTTGAGGCATGAATAGATATGTTCCAGATCGGAAAGCACTTCGTCACAGGTCATGGCCTGAAACTCGTAATCGCCTCGTGCCATGCCATGAGCACAGCAAATGGGAATCCCAGTTTGTGTGTGGCTTAAATAGGTCGCAGAACCGAGGGTCACAATGACCACCGCTGCCTCGCGCAAGTGTTGTTTCGCGTATCGATCCATAACGCGCATATCGTGCAACAGAGCCGTTTTGTCGGACCGATTCACTTGCATGTTTTTGAAGTGTCGCATCGAAAAAAGTTTGGCCTGATCTTCAAACGCGTAAATGTCTCGTTCCGAGTAGTGTTTCAAGCCTACCCAGAACGACATCAGCTCGCTCAGCGTACGAGGAGAAAAATGTTGGTTTGAATCCCGATGGCTAAAACACGAGAATCCCAAGCGATTCAACACACCAGAAACGTGCAGTCCAAAACAGCTACCCATAGCGAATACATTCGTGTCGAATTTTTTAAATATAGGATTGTAGGGCAAAGAGAGATAATGGTCGTGGATACTCCCAACAGGCGCATCGACCAAGGGAGGATATTCGCTTGGATTCCAATCTGTTCGATCGAAAGACTCTCTTGTGCTCAAGGTCAGTCCCCAGGGAAGCTTCCCCAAATGCTCGGATTCGGTGACGTTGCGGTATTATAAAATGTGTATCTTCCTCGAAACAAGGATCGTTACCCCAATGCTCCGGCATTCCGACAGTTCGGGTTCAGTCAGAACCGATTGGCCACCAATCAAATTGCAGGGTCGAGCCCTCTCCATCTAGGACGAACGCGCTCGAAGCACATGGCGCCCCCATGCCGGGGAATTGGTCAAGCTTGCAGGGCATGCGGCACACGCCCAAACACCTTTATTTCCAACCCTGAAGATTATATAATCTTCGGATCAAACCGAGGCCCCGAGAAAGATGGACAGACTATGAACGCAACCTTTTTTGTCGTTGTCAGCAACACCAGGTCCGGCTCCACCTATTTAGCCACCACGCTGAACGAGCTGTCACAGGTAACTTGCGATTTCCAGGCGAATTGGTACCCGAAACCCCGGAAAATCGATGACTTTCGTCTTCCATTTTATCCAGGTTGCGATGTTTTGGAAATCCTGCGTACCTCACTGGAAGACTCAATAGCCAGGGGCACCAAACTGACGTTTAACGCCCAATCCATCCTCACCTCCACCGAGGCAGGGAAGATACTGGATGCCTTTTCGCAGAAAATAAACATCATCCAGTTAAGACGGAACTATTTAGATATTTATGCCTCTCGTTTCGGTCGAGGTACGGTCCACATTCTGAATCCCGATCGCGACAAGGCCAACGAAAGCAAATTGATACACTCAATCCAAAACATCCAGGCTCTTACCGAACAGGCAGATTTCGAGATGGACCCCCTCGACTCATACAAGGCGATCCTCCTTTTCTTCTGTGCCGATGCAGTGGGTCGCGGCCTACGCATAAAAGCCGATCGAGGCTACCAAATCCGATACGAGCGCATCTCGGAAGAAATCGGCGATATCGCGCGATTCTTGAAGGTGCCTTATCGCGGACCGGAAATTGAAAGCGCGACAAATCGACCGGTCGTCAAAAAACTCCCACCTCTGGATTTCGAATTGCTTCCAAACATTCAATTCGCCAGAGAGGTTGCCGCGGTGTTCGAGCGAGCCTATGACCGGCTGGAATCGACGGGAGAAAACCCCGTGAAACAGGTTGCTTGCAACGAGGAGGGGTACCTGAAGATCGCAATGGATCGCGAAATCCAGGATCGGCTTTCAAAAATTTGGCAATCCTTTTCATTGCCTCTCGGTTCGATACTCGAACCTGGCCTGAATCGAATCAAGAATATCGATATGAACGAGCGTATCAAAACACTCGGGCTGAACAACGACCTCTCCAAGTAACCGACAAAGACATGAAAAAACCGATCTATCTCATCTACCACATCCCAAAGACAGGCGGCGATTCAGTCATATCTTTTTTTCAATCCCATCTCGATGAGGATCGTGACTTCATCTTCTACTCTGCCAAAGGTTTGCAACGATTGAAAATGGCAGGCCGCCCAAGCCTGGAAGAACGCGAAGTCACAGATCTAAACAGGATCAAAGCGGTGATCGGGCACGAGGTCACTCACCGAACTGCTACCTTTTTCACAAATCGCGATTGCCGGTTTTCCACCATTCTACGGGAGCCGGTTGCCCGACTCACCTCGGAATTGAATTACGCGCTCACCCAAATCGCCAAGGGTCGCCATGATTTTTTCAGTCAGCTTCCCTGGGTAAGAGATAGGGAAGCATTCCACACGACACTGACCACCGAAGGGCGGTTACCCGAGTCGGATTTAAGGGCCTATGTAAACACCCTGAGACAAAGGCCAGGATGGCCCGACTTTCAGTGCTTTTGGCTGACAGTCTGCTTTCCAAGCTTGGCTGGCCATACCGCTGGCGATCATCCGTCCGAACGGGCCAAAGCCATTTTGGATCGTTTTTGGTTGGTGGGCACCACCAATCGAATCGAAAAATATGCGGCCATTCTCGGCAAGGCACTGGATCTTCCGAAATTCGAACATCATACGAACAAATCGACCAAATATGTGTCCCAAACCGAACTCAAGGCACACTTTAAAAACGAGATGCCCGCACACGACAGAATACTGTTTGATTATTTTGCACAACGTTTCGAGAAAGCAAGCATCAGGTTCCAATAAACCAAGCAATTTTCATTGCCTCTTCTCCGCTCGCTCTCTTATATGCAGTATACCCTCAAATTGTGGGCTTACTGGACCCTTGGCGTGGGAACAGAGAGGCATTTTAATTTGAGTGGATAGAGGTCCGATTGCTTTGCAAGTATTTTTAGTCTTGCAAGTTTTCAACTCGTAGGCTTGAACACATCACAATTTTCCTGTTCAATCGTTGATAATCTAAGATGCAGCCATCCAAAAAATTAGACAACGAAAACATCACAATCAGAATGTTTCTTTAATAATGCCTCTCATATTAATATTTCTTTGCCAACACAGGGCACAACAGGCACATTTCGCTTAAGACCAAGCACTCGGCGCGCTTGGTTTCAATGTTTTATTCCACAGGAGTATACAAGTGAAAAAAGTAGCATCCATGTTACTGGTCTTTTGTCTTTTCTCAATCGGACACGCTTTTGCAGGTTACGGCAAGGCGATCATTCCCCACATGTCGGCAAACACCGCAACTGACAGCATCAATCTTTATTGGATTTCCAATATCACGGAGCACGATATCAAAGTCACGATCACCTTCTACGATCAGGACGGTAACGCACTCACCAGCGGTGTTTCCTACACCAACTTCATCAACAGCAATGCCGATATCGCTGCTGGTAAAACAGGCCTCAGCACGGTAGATACTTCCACCTGGAAGTATGGTTATGGCGTCATCGAGTGGGAAAACAAGGGTAGCGACGAAGACGTCGTCGCTTTGGTCGCACATGGCTTCTTCGACGAAAAAGACGGCTCCTCCAATCCCCAAGGATTTTATGCCATCAGCATCAACGCCGGAATGCCCTTTTAAGGCAAAAGTAACACCGAATCATGACCTCCTTTCGAGGGTCATGACCATGCTCGAATCCGATACTTGGTCATTCGAAAACAGATGATCAAAGTATCAAATTGGGCGCAGGCGCCTTCCAAGGCCTGCGCCCATTGCTTTTTTGCCCGTCGAACATCGATTTGTAAACAGTCCTCCACCCCAATCTTCCGGCACTGAACCACTACTTCCGATACTGCGCCGCCTTCGCCTTCACCGCATCCTCGATCGTCATCATCGGTTCGCGATAGTAGGAGCGCATGCGGCGGTTGATCATGGCGATGTTTTTGGGACGCTCGAGGCCCAGATCGCTCAAGGAAATGGGCAGGACGCATTCGGCCGGATCCAGGGCCATCGCCTCCGCCAATCGGCAGGCGATGTCGTAGCGACTCCAGGCTTCATCGCCACAGACGTGGACCAGCCCGCGCGCATCGGCCACCTGCAGGGTGGCTACGATGCGGATCAGGTCTTCGCGCAGGAGGGGGCAGAAGATTTGGTCGGTGGCGGCTTTGACCTGCTTCCCGCAAGCGAACATGGTCGCCATTTCGTCCAAGATGCTGCCGTCTCCCTTTTCCAGCGAGTAGATCTTGCTGTAACGCAGTACCAGGCCCGCACCGCCCGTTCGCGCCAATATCTCGCGCTCGGTCTCCAGCTTCTGGTGACCGTAGTGAATGACCGGTTCGGGAATGTCTTCCTCGGTATAGTTGCCTTCCACTCCTGCAAAGACCGAATCGGACGAGGAAAATACCGGCCGAATGCCGGCGGTGATCAACTGATCTACCAACTGCAAGGTCCCCCGGACATTGATCTGATAGGACCGTTCCGGGTCACGCTCGCAACGGCCCACATTGGCCTCCGCCGCCACGATCACGGCGTCTTGGAACCGTTCCAGATCGGGAACAACGGCACTCAGGTTCGGCTCGGCCAAATCCAGGAAAGCCAGGTCGGGGGCAGGGTTCATACGCCGCGAGGTGCCGGCACACTTGACGTTCCATAGGCGGTATTGGCGTATCATGGCGCGGCCGACGAAACCGTCACCGCCGATTACGAGCGATGTGGGGACATCGATTTTGTTCGTCATGCGACTCTCCGGTAATCATGGGTCAATAAGCGTAATTTTCACATGGGCGAAGTCATTTTGCACGAGCTATCAAATATTATTATGTTCGTCTTTTTAACGAAACGCTCTCTAAAATGAATAACCTATCTATCACGCATCGCATTTTCCTAGAGCTGAGGCAATTCCAGCATTCATACCATGTCCACCAACATAAACCTAGCAATCATTACATCCCACCGAGTTACAACAACATACGGCATTCAAGCCATTCCTTACCTTGCTTCATTCAAGTCAACAAACTACATTACATCAGCCTCTCAACACTATCATCCACGGATAACTCACAAAAAAACAAAGGAGCTCCCCATGAAAACCTCAGCGTTAATCTTTGTAGTATTTTCTCTTTGTTCGACCTATCAGGTATTAGCTGGATCTGGAAAGGCAATCATCCCGAACTTTTCCGCTAACTCAGCCACAGACGGCAAGTGCGTGTATTACATGTCCAATATTACTCCACATGATTTAGAAGTAAGCATTACATTTTACGATCAAAATGGAACAGTTATCACCAGCGGAATAGTTTATACAAATTTCATTAACAGCAACACCGAAATTGCAGCCGGTAGTACCGGAGTAGTAGTTATCAATCCTACACCATGGAAGTATGGATATGCAGTTATCGAATGGAATAATAAAAGCACCGACGATGATGTTCTGGGCCTCGTTGCACATGGTTTCTTTGATCAGCAGGATGGCAGCGATAATGCTGAAGCTTACTACTCTATACCGATCAATTGCGGCGCAGCTTTTTAAGCAGGATGACGCTTTCACGTAACTCCTAGGCCCGCATGACAGAAGACCCAAAGCGCAGATCCTAAAGGATCTGCGCTTTTTTATTAAGAAAACGCTGAAGGATCACCAACTCAATCCCCTTTGCCGGGGGCACCGCCACTCTCCCTGGCGCCGCGGACCACGGTGGTGCGGCTGGCTCGGCCGTTGCCGCTGAAACTCCGCAGGCGGATCACCTCGCCAGTCACCGATACCGGGCCTTTGTACGCCTGGGAAGAGGGCGTCGGCTCCGAGCCGTCCTCGGTGTAACGCAGGTCGAGGCCAGGATAGCGCACGTTGGCTTTCAGCACGCCCCGCTCGATCCGCGCGCCTGGCAAGGGGATGCGGTACGCCACCCCGCCGAACAGGTGATCCAACCTGGGCAACTCGCGGCGCCCGAGCCGATCGGCAAAGGCCCCCCAATCGCGGGCCACCTGCCCCTCGCGCGACGCCGACGGCTTCGCCATTTCCCAGCTCGGCCGCGCCGCCCAGGCCCGCTCCGCCAACCCCAACAGTTTGGGGAACAGCATGTACTCCAGCGCCTCGGTGTCCGCCACCGTTTCGGTCCACAACTGGCCCTGGATACCGAGGACACGCTTGGCCCCCTCCGCCGTCAAACGGGCCGCATGCGTGTAACGGGCCGGGTCGATCGGTTGGCCCATGCGGTCGTGGGTGGCCGAGGCGAACAGGTTCTCGGGGGCGAAGCGAAACACCTTGTAGGTGTCCACATAGCCCGCCCAGTAGTAGCCCGGTTCCTGGAAATCCTTTTGGTAGGCCAGGTCGAAGTAGAGGTGTGGCGCCGAACACAACACCACTTCCGCGCCCGCGTTCGCCAGGCGGTAGGCGGTGTCCTCGCGGCCCCAGCCCGGCACGTCGTTCCACACGTAGGCCTGAATCGGCGGGTCGAGCAGCAACGGATTGGGCTTGTCCGCATGACCGCCCTCGTGCCCGCCCTCGCGTGTGATCAGGGCCGATTCCTCCCAACCGGCCAGGCGGATGCCGCGCTCGGCCAGCCGCCGGTGCAGCCGTTCGAAAAAGATGGAAAACAATCGGTCCTGTGGGTTTTTGTCCTGGATGCCATGCGCCTTCAAAAAGGCCTGGCAATCGGGGGAATCGAGCCAGGCGCCCTTGGGTACCTCGTCGCCGCCCGCGTGGATGGTGCGCAGCGGCGCATCGGCCTCTCGATACATCCCCACCAAGGTTTCGACAATCTTGTCGATGAACAGGAAGGTGTCCTCGCGACAGACGCACAGCACGTTGTCGCGCCAACCCTGAACGGACCGGTAACGCGAGGTATCCGCCGGATCGTGGAGCGACAGTCGTGCATGGGGGTCGGCCAGGAGCCCAGGTGCCCGCTTTTGGTCCGCCCCCTCGGCGCGCCGGTTGCGGTGCTTCATGGCGGCGATCGCGGCGCGGGCGTGGCCCGGCAAATCGATCTCGGGAATGACTTCGATGTGGCGTCGCGTGGCGTACCGCAGCATTTCGATCATGTCGGCCGCGCTGTAAAACCCACCGATCCGTTCCGGCCCGGAACCGAAGGACGGCGGCAACTCCCCGTCACCCGCACCGCGAAACGCACCGAAGCTCGTCAATTCCGGCAACCCGGGAATCTCCAGGCGCCAGCCCTCGTCGTCGGTCAGGTGGAAGTGCAATCGATTCAATTTGTAGAAGGCCATCAAGTCCAGCACCTTCTTGACCGAGGCCACCCCGTGGAAATTGCGGGCGACATCGAGGTGCATGCCGCGATAGGCAAAGCGCGGCACATCGAGGATGTCGACCTCGGGAAGATCGAGCGATCGTCCCTTCGTTCGGTAGGCCAGCGGTTCGGCCAAGGCCAGAAGCGACTGGATCCCGTAAAAGGCGCCGGCCGCGGTTTCGGCGTCGATACGGACCCCATCCTTGGGTCGCACGGTCAGGCGATATCCTTCCGCGCGCACACCCTGTTCACCGGCCAAATCAGATAACTCACCGCGATTCAACCAGACGGTCGCCCCATCGGGCCGTCCCGCTTCCACCAACCGGGCCTCGATGGCGAAATGGGAACGCAGTGCTTCTTTCAGGAACCGGGCCTCCGCCGCGAAATCGGGGTGAAATCCGATCCTCGAGCCGGATTCCAGCACCACAGACCCCTTGCCCACCCGCTGACGGCGCGGGGTGGGCAGCACCAGATGCGAAGCGGCCCCCGATTTCGGCATCTTCACGAGTGCCCGTGCCGCCTCTTGGTTGAAGCGATATCGCGTTTCCGCGGTTTCCGGTGGAACCACATCCTCTGCAGCACGTTGCATCGATCGGGTATCGACGTGCGACGGCAATTCGAGCGTCACCGGCGTCGTACGAAATGTGTCTCGAACTTGTTCGCGCAAATAAAAACCATTTGGCGCCATCGAACGATTGACGGCGCTACCCTCGAACCGGAGCGAGATTTTCAGGGGATTCGGCAAGCGTTTACTTTTCCACCCTGCCTTGGGCTGAATGCGCCACAGGTCCCCGTTCACATGGTGAACCTGAACGGGTGAACCCTTCGGCAGGGGATCGACCACCAAGGGGAAGTTGAAGAACAGGGCCCAACCGGAGGTCGCCGGCAACGCCGGCCCCTCGATCGCGAGGATCAGGTCGGCCTCGGCCCGCGCCGGCTCGCCCGACGGCGGCTCGGTCAAGACCCAACGCAGGTGCAGGCGCCGAGCGGGCTCGGACGAATCGCGGGACGCGCCCTCCTCGACGGCAGGCTGAGCGGGTGCGATCGCGATCGAAGCCAGGACAAAAAGCAGGACGGGACCGAGACGACGGGGGGTCATGGCAACCTCCGAATATTTTGTTTGATGAATTAACTAAATCACGTTTCACCAAGGCCTGGCAAGTACCTCTCCCGTTTTTCCACCCTAAATCCACCTCAACGACCGAATCGATCGAGTCGACCGAACGGTCGAATGTTTCGCCAATTGACGAAAAACACCCGATTTGCCCCGGCTTTCGCTCAGGTATTGTATTGATTTGACTTTGGCCTTCCCGCTAAGATGGTGGGGCCTACCGTGATATCTCAGCTGGATGCCCTTAGTGAATAAAGTGATTTCCGCCTCCCAAAAAGCGACCCGGGCCCAAACCAAAGAGCACAACAAACGGTTTATCCTCAAAACCATCTACGAGCGGGATCCCATCAGCCGCGCCGACTTGGCACGCCTGACCAAATTGACGCGCGCATCCATCTCCAATGTGGTCGCCGCCCTTCTCGAAGAGAATTTGGTTCACGAGGTCGGCCTCGCCAAGAAAAGCGTCGGCAAACCGCCCACCTTGCTCAGCTTCAACAAGAGTGCCCGCCAACTCATCACCCTCGACCTGGCCAACGACCAATTCCGCGGCTGTTTGATGAACCTGCGCGGCGACATCACCGATCGCGTCAAGATCTCGGTCGAAGAGCAGCGCGGCGAATCGGCGGTCGACAAGGTCGTGGAACTGATCGAGGAGTTGAAGGCCAAAGCGACCGAACCGCTGCTGGGCATCGGCATCGGTACCCCGGGCGTCATCGAACCCTATCGCGGCGTGGTCAAGAGCGCCATCAACCTCAACTGGTCCGACCTTCCCCTGGGCGACATGTTGGAAGAGCGCTTCGACATTCCGGTCTACATCGCCAACGACGCCCAACTGGCCGCACTGGCCCAGTACCTGTTCTCGCCGGACAAGGAGTCCATCAAGAACCTGATCCTGGTCAAGGTGGGCCGCGGCATCGGCTCCGGCATCATTTTCGGCGGCGAAATCTTCTTCGGTGACGGCTTCAGCGCGGGCGAAATCGGCCACGTGGTGGTTGACCCCAACGGCAAGCTGTGCACCTGTGGCCACAATGGCTGCCTGGAAACCATGGCCAGCACGCGGGCACTCAGCGAACAAATGACGCAGATCGCCATGGCCAATCCCAGCTCGAAGCTGCACGACAAGGCCCGCGCGGGACATCCGCTTCACTCCAACGACATTTTGCAAGCGCATCAGGAAAAGGACTTCACGGTGCAGCCGGTCATCGAGCGCTCCGGTCGTTTCCTCGGCGGTGCCATCGCCCACCTGGTCGGTGCGATGAACATCCGCCACATCTACATCGCGGGCTCGATGGCGCGCTTCGGCGACGCCCTGCTCGAACCGATCCGCCAGGAAGTGTTCCGCCGCTCGTACCCGGCGCTCATCAACCAGATCGACATCGAGATCTCGGACCTGGGCGCCGACATCGTGGTGTTGGGCGCCGCCGCACTGGTCCTGAACTTCGAACTGGGCATCGTGTAATCGGACCGAGCGGAGACCCGGGCTAAAGGGCCGCTTTTTAACCCAATCAATGGTGATTTCGTTTTTTACCACAAAGTCGTTGCCCAGGCCGGGGGCCGGATTGCCGGTGGTTCGGCATTCCGACCACTGGGTTTCAAGTGGGTAACTAATCGAAGCGAAACGCTAGGGAGTTCCCACGTTCGCGAGAGTGGCGTCGTGCCAGGTAGGTGCGACCGCTGGTCGCACATTCCGAAGCCAGTTGTTTTAATCGCGCCGACCCTCAAAAATTAGGTTGAAACTCCTCGAATGGATTACTTCGACAAGTTCATCCGGCGGATGAACCTACCGGGCACGACGAAACTCTCGGCATTCGGGTGCTCCAAACACAACTTGCTTCATCAGATGTTTTCAACTCTATCTTCGAGCTTTACATAGCTTGTTACATAATTATGTTACATAAGAGGTCACAGAGGAAACGGAGTTGGGATTGGACACGGGAAGCCATTGGGAACCTGCTGCCCGAATGAGCTCTTGATTGTCCGAACCATCGCTCGACGCGCAACCGGATGAGTCGTGTGTTCAAGGATGATGGCGACGAGAATCTATTCACCGAAAAGCTTTTTTCTCAAAACGACGCGTGATCCACCCCAACAATTTACCGTTCAACTCATGACAAATAGCATCTTGCGATAAATATTGTTATAGTATTTATTCTGAATTACATGATAATTTACCTTGGGATAATCAATGGTAAAAGCCGCTGAGTTGGAGATATCGATCTTCTGCCGCGATCCCTCGACCTATGCGATCAATCTCTGGTTTCACATGCCCGGGAGCGAGGTGGATGAGCGTCTTCGCAGTCTCGACCTACCGACCCTGAAGTCGGAACAGTTCGCCGAGATTTGCAAAGCGACGGAACAAAGTGCGCGCCTTCTCTCGGATTGGCTTTTCGCTCACCCAGATGTGCAATCGGCGTTCAAAGCGGCCCAACGACGCGCGGAAGATCACGAACTGCGGTTGCGCCTCCGACTCTACATTCAATCGGGTTCCGCGGAACTGCAGAAATTGCCGTGGGAGATGCTGCTCGATTTCCAGACGGGCTATCCACTCTGCCTCAGCGAACGCATCCTGTTCTCCCGTTACCTTTCGAGCCGCTATTGGAACCGCGTGACGGCCCGCAGCCATTCGGGCCTCGAGGCGTTGATCGCGATCGCCAACCCGAGCGACCTGGACGCGTATCAGCTCGCGCCCCTCGACGTGGCAAAAGAGCGCGCACGAGCCGAGAGCGGCCTGAAGTACATGCGCACGCGGACGCTCGCCCAGAATGGTGCGGCCCGAATCGACGCGATTCGGGAAGGGCTGCGCAAAGGAGTGGACGTCGTGGTGCTCGTTTGCCACGGCAGCATGAAAAACGGGCAACCGCTACTCTGGCTGGAAAACGAATCGGGTAAGGTGGCCCGAGTTCCCGGGGAACTGCTGGTCCAAACCCTGACCCAATTGGTACGGCTTCCGCGACTGATCCTTCTGGTCTCCTGCCATTCGGCGGGCGACGCCGACGGCAGCGGCACGGGGAACTTTTCATCGGCCCTCGGACCGCGCCTGGCAGAGGCCGGCGTCCCCGCCGTGGTGGGGATGCAGGGCGCCGTCAGCATGACCACCATCGATCGCTTCCTCCCCGCATTCTTCGAGGAACTGCAACGCAATGGGTCGGTCGATCTGGCGATGTCGATCGCCCGCGATCGGGTTCGCGATCGCCCCGACTGGTGGCGCCCCGTCCTGTTCTCGCGCCTCAAATCGTGCGAACTCTGGTATGCCCCCGGGTTCGCGATCCAGCGAGGTGGCAATGAAAAATGGCTGTCGCTGATTCACAGCCTGGGAAAAGGGAAATGCACCCCGATCCTCGGCCCGGAGATCAGCGAATTCCTGGTGGGCTCCCGCCGCGACCTGGCTCTGAACTGGTCGCGCGCCTATGGGTTCCCCTTGACCGAACACCACAGCGGCGAACTCCCCCATGTCGCACAATACGTTTCGGTGAAATTCGACCAGGGCATGGCGGTTTCCAAGTGGGAAACCCACGTAACAAACCGACTTTCCAGCCACTTGCCCGACGACCCATCCACCACCGAAAAGCCTCAGTCCAGCCAGGATTGGGATCGATTGGCCGAACGAGCCCTCGAAGCCAACCCGAACAACGCCTTCGACCTGCTGGCCCGCCTTCCCGCCGCGCTGTTTCTCACCACCGATCCCGTGCCCCTTTTGGAGGCGGCCTTGCGTGCCCGCGACAAGCAGCCGCATTCCGAGTTGTGCCGCTGGAACGACGACATGGAAGATTTTCCGTCGGTGTTCGAAGACCAACCCAACTACCTGCCTTCTCAAACCCAGCCCCTGGTTTACCGTCTGTTCGGTTGCCTGACCGAATACGATTCACTGGTGTTGACGGAAGACCATTACTTCGACTTCCTGATCGGCGTGACCGGCAACCGCGACCTGTTGCCGGGGCGGGTGCGCCGCGCACTGACCGACTCGGCGCTGTTGTTCCTGGGCTTTCGCTTGGATCGCTGGGATTTCCGCGTCCTGTTCCGCGGGCTGATGAAACGCCAGGGTGGCCGACGCCGGCGACGCTACACCCATGTGGCGGTCCAGATCAGTCCCGACGAGGATCAACTCATCGAACCCGAAGCCGCCCGCCAATACCTGCGCGAATACTTCGACGACGCCAACATCACGCTCTACTGGGGCTCGCCCACGGATTTCCTGGCGGAATTGGCCGCCCGTCTCGAGGAGCGATAGATGAATCGGGACCCTTTCGCGACCACATCGTGGGATTCCCGGGAGGACAACCCATACGTGGGACCACGCGCCTTCCGTTCGGGTGAACGCCTGTACGGACGGGGGCGCGAGGCCCGCGACCTCTTGGATTTGCTGATCGCCGAGCGCATCGTGTTGCTGTATTCCCCTTCGGGTGCAGGCAAGTCTTCCCTGATCAACGCCCGGCTCGTTCCGAACCTCGGAGAAGAGGATTTCCTGGTCCTGGGAGTCGGCCGTGTGGCAGGCGACATCCCTTCGGATCTGAAGATTCCCAAAACCGCCAACCACTACCTGGTGAGTTTGGTGTTGTCCCTGGAGGAATCGCTCCCGAAAGACCGGCGCACCCCGGTGGACATCATCGAACAACTGGACCTGAAGGCCTACCTGGACTACCGCCGCCGCGACGATCCTTCCTCCAGCGCCATTTTGATCCTCGATCAGTTCGAGGAAATCTTGACCCTGGACCCCACCGATCAGGCCGCCAAACAGGAGTTCTTCGAAACCCTGGGCGCCGCGTTGCGCGACCCGGACCTGTGGGCACTGTTCGCGATGCGCGAGGATTTCCTGGCCGGTCTGGACCCCTATCGCCGCTACCTGCCGACTCGCTTGGAAGTTCACTTCAGGCTCGACCTGCTGCGCCCGGTCGCCGCTCGGCGGGCGATCCGCAGACCGGCGCTCGCCCAGGAGGTGTCTTTCCAGGAAGAAGCCGTCGCCCTGCTCGTGGACAACTTACGGCAAACCCAGGTAGCGAACCCCGATGGCAGCCAGGAGACGAAGCTGGGTCCGTACGTGGAACCGGTTCAGTTGCAGGTCGTGTGTCACCGGCTGTGGGAGAAGCTGCCGGAAAATACCTCGGAGATCACCATGGCCCACGTCGGCCAAGTGGGTTCGGTGGACGAAGCGCTCGCCGGATATTACAGCAACCGCGTCAAAGTGATCGCGCAACGCACCGGCACCTCCGAGCGCAGGATCCGGCTCTGGTTCCAGTTCTGCCTGATCACCGAGAACGGATACCGGGCTCAGGTGCCGCTGGGTGCCGAGAAGAGTCAGGGCCTGGAAAACGAAGCGATCCAGGGTTTGGTGGATGCGTACCTGGTGCGGGCCGAGCCACGCCGGGGCACGACCTGGTTCGAGCTGTCCCACGACCGCATGATCGAACCCATTCGCGCCGGCAACGAGGCGTGGCGGCTGAAAAACCTGAGTCCCGTGGAACAGCACGCTTTGGATTGGGAAGGCAACCGTCGCGCCGATCGCTACCTGCTGCGCGAGGGCGCCCTGGAGCAGGCGGAGGTCTGGGCGGCGACCCACCAGGAGTTTCTGCGACCCTTGGAGCGAGACTACCTCGAGGCCTCGCGCCAATTTCAAAACCATCTCGAGGTCAAACGCCAGCGGACCCGAGTTCGTTGGAACACGCTAATCATCGCGTTTCTCGTGGCGACGGTCATCGGCCTCTGGGCCAGCTTGACGCGGGCCCGCATTCAGGTGGACCTCGAGCAGGCGGAGTCGGCGAGAAGCGAGGTCTTGGAGGAACTGAAACAGGCCAAATTGGAACGTGCCGCCGCCATCGACACACGTGACAAAGCGCGGCAGGAAGCCGATCGATTGATCGCGGCCGCCGAACTCCGCGCTCGCGAAACCCAGGAACGGATTCAACAACAGCTCGACGCTTCCATGAAACGGCAGCAAGAGGCCCAGCGCAGATTGGAGGCCGCGGAACGGGAAGCCACCGCCTTCCGCGAGGCCAAGCGCAAGGCCGAAGCGGAGCTGGAGAGCTTCAGCCAGGAGGCGGATTCCCAAAAGCGCCTCCTGAGAGCCGACTTGGATCGCAAACGATCCGAGGCGAAGCGTTTAAAGGAAAGAAACATTGCACTCAATGTGGCCAAACGAGTGCCTACCTTGATGGATGGCCAAACCGCGGGTCCGCTCGCCTACGCCGCCCTGAACCTGTTTCGCCAAAATCATGCACCGGATTTCACGATCCCGGTCGATTTTTACCAAGCACTCATCAGTGCCCTTCAACTCCTGGAATATCCGTTTCAGAGTCTGCTTCCGATCGGTGCCGAAGATACGATCCGCGCCTTGGCGCTTCACCCCGAGACGGGTGTGTTGGCGGTCGGCGGTGATCGCGGCAGGGTCGCGATTTGGACTCCCGTCAGAACCGAAACCCTGCTCGATCACCTGGTCGAGTTCGAAATGGGCAGCCCCATCAGGGAACTTCTGTTCGCCCCAAATCACCACGACTTGATCATCGGCACATCGGATGGTGCCATTGCGATTTGGAAAAAGCCCTACATCCGAACCAAACCGGAAACGATTGTCAAACTGCCCACCAACTCGATTTGGCGCATGGCCCTGTCACACGATGGCCAATGGTTGGCGACGCTGGGAAGGAACGGTTGGCTGACACTTCATTCGCGCAATCCCGACAATGGTTCCATCACCAGCGACCCCAATTTTCCCAGCGCGCCAGAACCCGTGCGGGCCATGGCGTTCCAACCCAACCTTCCCAACTTGGTGTTGGGCGGAGAATCGGGCGGTATCCATCTGATCCGGTGTGGCGTGCAGGGTACGGCTCCCGTTCGTCTGTTCCAATTCCCCAGCGCGAGTGCCGACACAGAACCGGAGAACCTCACCCTTACGTCCCTTGCGATGAACGAGGCGGGGCTTTTGGCCGTCGGCACTTCGGGGCACGGTATAAAAATCCTCGAACTCGAAGATCGAGCGGCAAAAGCCAAACACCATCTCCCTCACGATTTTCCCGTTTTCGATCTTCATATGTTCCCCGACGGACGCCTTCTCTCTGCGGGCGGCAGCGGTGCCGTGAACCTATGGATCGATCCACGGAACAGCCAAGAGGCCATCGAACTGGGAAGCCATGGTGCCTGGGCGATGGTTTTGGCTGCCTCCCACGATGGCGGCACCGCCTTCAGTGGCGGCGCCGACGGCACCGTCCGTCCCTGGCTGGCGAGCACCGACGCTTTGGCAGATGCGATTTGCCCCTTGGTTCGAGAGCCAATCTCGGAAAAAACGTGGCGCACGTTCTTCTACGACCTTCCCTTCAATCCCCCTTGCCAAACGGACCCCTAGATCCGCTTCCCGATTCCGGAGGTCGATTCATGTTCATCCCGTTCGGTCGTTGCAAAAAGGTACTCTCGATGGTTTTGGTTTTCGCGGTATTCGGAGGCGGCTGCTTTGGCCAAAGCGACGACCTCGACTGCATCGCACGTTTGGACAAGGCCCGACGAGCATTCGCGATCGGCGACCTGGATGCCGTGATCGCGCGTCTGCAGCCCTGTCTCAAAGGGGTCAAGCAACGGCGCGAGTACATCGCCGTTCTGGAACTGTACGCCCGCGCCCTGTTGGCCAGCGATGCGTTCGCGGAGGCGGAAAGCGTGGTCACTCGCATCTTCGGGCTGGTCCCCAGGTACGAGCCACCTTCCGATGCGCTGCCGCCATTCCGGTGGCTGGTGGCACGGGTCGGGGAAACCCAAGCGAAGCTGACCGTCAGTTCCGCTTCGCTGCTCTCGGAGAACCGCAGCGAGACGCCCGCAATGGTGGACTACCTCGGCCGAACCACGATCGAACTTTCCGGCTATCGCAACTTGGCCGAAATCCTCTACGACTTTTCCGGTTTCGACATCACCCAGGGCAACGGCGACGAATTCATGACCATTACCCCGCGCGGTTTCCGCACCGAGGGCAATTTCAGCATGCTTTTGCGGATCGACGGGGTCGAGCAAAACGACCTGCATTCCAACCTGATGTACCTTTCGAGGCAATTCCCGCTCAGCAACGTCGAACGCGTGACGGTCGTCTACGGCCCCGCTTCGACCATCTACGGCCCCAACGCCTATATGGGCGTGATCGACGTGGCGACCAGTGTACCCAGCCCTGAACCCGGCCAGGCGGTTGGCGCTCGAATTCGATTGGAGGCCGGTTCGCTGGATTCCCAGTCCTTCGACATGACCTTTGCCGGTCGCATGCTCGGCGACAGGTTGGACGGCGGCCTAGATTGGGCCCTGACGGCCCGTCGGTTTCGGTCCGACGAGAACGACCTGAGTGCCGACCCCACTTGGGATTATCGTGGAGAGGTGCGCTCGTTCGGTTTCGTGGTCAGTGAAGGCCAGCTCATCGACATCTTGGAGCCCACCTTTCCAAGACCCGAAACAGCCTCCTTCACCGACCCCACCGACGATTGGTACCTTTCGTTCAAACTATCGCGAAACGGTGTGTCGGCCGGCATCGAGACCTGGCGTCGAGAGGAGGGATCCGCTCCCTGGTTTTCCGACAATTTCCAGCCAGACGGTGCCGACGTGCAGTGGACCCCAAGACACACAACCCTGTTCGCCAATTTCGTCAAAGCGACCGACGTACTCACGTTCCGAATGGAAAACCGCTATACGGAACACCGCCTCGACGAAGGTACTTCGACGTCCTGGTTTACCCAAAACCTGGCCAACAGCGGGTTTGAATCGCCTAATCGGTTCCACTGGCACCAGTTCTCCACTCAATTCCGCAGCCAAGTCAGTTTGCTCGTTCCGGTCACGCCCTGGCTTTCGGCGTCCACAGGCGCAGACCTGCGCCTGAGTAAGGTCCATTCGGGTCTCGACCGCTGCATCGAACGCGACAACAACGGTGATTATGGGTGTCAACCCGTGAAACCCCATGACGGCCTGGAAGACGTTCTCTTCTTCGACATGCTGGATCTAGGTGTTTTTTCCCAGCTCAACTTTCGATTTCGCGAGGCCTGGAAAATCACTATCGGCCTGCGCCACGACCGCAACAAGAACCGCAGCGAAGACGCTTTTTCTTATCCAAGTCGAACCAGCCCCCGTCTTGCCATGATCTGTCGTTTGAGTGACAGGATGACCTTGCGAACACTGTACGCGGAATCGTTTCGGCAGCCAAACATCTACGAATTGGTATCCTTCCGCCGCATTCCCTTCGCACGATTGGATTTCGACATCGCCAGCACTACAAAGCGTCGATATTCCGCAGAAAACACGGAATTATCAATCCTTTGGGATGATCAACCACGCCACCATTACGTGGGTATGACTTTGTTTCACACCAAAATAAGAGATGTGTTTTCGGTCTTCGTTCAGGACAACGAAAGCGACCTGATATCCCGGGGATTCCAGCTACTTGCAGGCTGGAGGAACGAACGCGCCAACCTGAGAGGGAACTTCACCTTCACGAATCCCAAGGTCGTAGGCGAACGAGCCGTGTTTCGTTATTTCGGGGAATATCCCGATTTGGTCCAACCCTTTCCTCAAGCCGATCCAACCCAGCGGCGAGACAGGATCGGCAACATCGCCCGTTATCGCTTGAACCTGGCCGGCAACTACCGCTGGGACCGACCCCGACTGAATCTGAATGCGCGCATCAACGTGGTCGGCGATCAGCCCTCGGGTCCCGACACCACGATCACCCTGGGCCCGAAGGACGAAATCGAGGGCTACTGGATCGCCAACACCACCCTGACCTGGCACCCCTTCTCCCAATCGAAGCGCTGGGTTTCGGAGACCCGACTCCAACTGATCGTCAACAACCTCTTCGACCACGACTACACCCACCCAGGCGTTGGAACGGCCGACAGCTTCACCCGCGATGACGGCACGACCGTCGGGTTCTACGCCGCCGAAATCCCTCAAGCGGGCCGCACCGCCTACCTGCGGTTGCTCATCGATTTTTGATCACCGAAGCCCCGGATCCTCGACCAACCCACCAGACCCCAAACGCGCCTTCCAACCGCAATTACCACTTCAGCGCAGTTTTCAGGAGCAGGCATGGAACAGTCTCCCAATCTCGACGAGCTCTTTTTTTTCAACGGCATCGACGCCGCCACCGGCAATGCGGCGATTGCGCCTCAACCGCTTCAAAACCTGATCCCGTCCATCCGTCAAGCCGAGCTGCCCGACGACCTGAAAGAGCTGGAGGCACTGCGCCAACACAAGGAACCCCACTACGGACTCAAGTCCGGCCTCGACCCGAAGGACCTGGCCCAGGCCGGCTGGGGCCTGATCTGCGCCGAGGATGTGGACCCCGCCATCCTGCGAGCCTTGGAGCCGCTCATCGCATGGCGTCGCGAACAGACGCGGCCCGATCGCCACCGGGTGATCTCGGGCGCCGACGGCATTCGCGCCGGTGAATCGAAACGCGACTTCCTCAAGCGCCACAACATCGGCCCCGGCCCGGTCAACCCGGAAAAAATGCCTTACTACCTGCTGTTGGTGGGCGACCTGTCTTCCATTGGCTGGACCTTTCAGTATCAATTGGACGTGCAGTACGCCGTGGGGCGGATATGGTTCGACACACCCGAAGACTTCGCCAGGTACGCCCAATCGGTGGTGGCCGCCGAGCGCGACGGCCTGGCGCTGAATCGCCGGATCGCCTTTTTCGGGCCGGATTACGACGAATCGACCGAACTCAGTCGGGTCAATTTGGTGGAACCGCTTCACGACTATCTGGCCAAATCACATCCCGATCTCGAACTCACCAAACAGGTCGGCACCCAGGCCACCAAGGCCGCGCTGGCCGAGCTGTTGGGCGGTGCGGAAACGCCCGCGCTGGTGTTCTCCGCCAGTCATGGCGAATTTTTCAGCCCGGGACAACCACTTCAACGGGAGCACATGGGCGCCGTCCACTGCCAGGATCCCGGTGGCCACGATTTGCGGGCCATCCGGTCCGGCGCATTGCGAAAGTACTACTTCAGCGGCGACGACCTGGATCCCGATGCTCGGTTGCACGGCTTGATCGCCTTCTTTTTCGGCTGCTATTCGGCGGGAACCCCGGCGCGCGACAGCTTCGCGCGCTACGACCGTAGCGCGAAGCGGATCGACAGCGAAACGTCGCTGCGCCAGGGGCCACAAGCCGGTCTCTTGAGTGACACCCCCTTCCTCGCGGCGCTGCCTTCGGGCCTGCTGTCCCACCGGCGCGGCGGTGCCCTGGCCGTCATCGGCAACGTGGATCGCACCTGGAGCTTTTCGTTCCGCTGGGGTCGCGCCGGCTTTCAACGAGATGTCTTCGAGAGTGCGCTGGATCAGTTGATCGCGGGTTCCCCGATCGGATCGGCGATGGAGGCGTTCAACGAACGCTACGCGGAGCTCGCGGTCGAGCTGGCCGCCGAGCTGGACGACATCGACCACGGCAAACGGGTCGCCGAACGCGAGCTGGCCCGACTCTGGGCCGCGCACAACGACGCCCGCGGTTACGTGGTTCTCGGCGATCCCGCCGTTCGGTTGCCCCTGGCCAAACCCGACACCGCACCCACCGGCAGGAAACCCCTGCAGTTCGACGAAGCGAAGATGCCCGCATTTGATTCCTCTTCCCCGAGCGGGCCCGAACCGATTCCGGCAGCCATCCAGCACCATATCGCCGACTCGTCGGATACAACCGAAGAAGGAGAGGATTTCGAAGAATTCACCTTCTCGACCCGGTCAGCGCTCTCGGATTCCCAGCCTCCACCGACGTCCACGAGTTCTACGACCCTGGTGGTCACGACCTATATAGGTGGAAACGATCCCGATCCTTCCGAGAAATCAAAGGTGGTGGCCCGCACCCGCATGGACGCAACCGGCAACGTGGAAAACTGGCTCCCGGACCCGGAGCACCTGGACGCCACCGCTTGGCAGGCTCATCGAGATGTTCTGGCGCTCGCCCTTCGGCACCGCCGCCCAAAATAAAAAAAGCGCGAGCCCGAAAGCCCGCGCCAGGAGCATTAGAGAAACCAAGGACAATCGTGTCAGCAGCCGGTGGCGGGTCCGATATCCGTCCAGACGTTGGAGGATGCAGGGTTGTCACCCTGGGTCCACCACTTGGCGCGGTAACGGCGGCCGTTGTAGTTGACTTCGTCACCGCCGTTGTAGGCCCGCGCGGGGTTCCAGGTCTCGCCGCCGCTTTGGTTTTCCCAGACCGAGTTGGTTCCCGGGGTTTCTCCCCGAGTCCACCACAACGCTTTCCAAACCTTGCCGTCGTGGCTGACCATCTCGCCACCCGTGTAGATCTGGTCGGCGTTCCAAGCCGGGTAGTCGCCGGGATCGGGGCCGCCGCAGCCATCGTCCGGCCGGACAGTCACGTCGACGGTTGCGCTGTCGGAAAGCGAGCCATCGGAGACCTGGACCTCGAAGGTGAAGGTCGTGTCGGCCGTCACCGCGGGCGCCGTGAAACGGAGCATGTCCGCGGTGGTGCCATCCGGATCGATGCCGGCGGGCACCGACCACTGAAAGCTCAGGGCGTCTTCGTCCGGATCGTACGAGGCCGAGGCGTCGATGACGACGGCATCGCCGGCGGTCACGGTTTGATCGCCACTCACCACCGCTACGGGAGCCCGGTTCGCCGAGGCCGGACGCACCGTCACCGCGACGGCGTCGGTGTCTTCGAACTCACCATCGGAGACAGTGAGCTCGAAACGGTATTGGGTCTCGGAGGCCACCGACGCCACCTCGAAGGATGGCGTGGCGCCATTGGCACCCTCCAACACCACGGTCGGTCCCGTGACCTGCTGCCAGGAGTATTGGAGTGCATCGCCGTCGGGATCGCTGGAAGCCGACCCATCGAGCGCCACCCGGGCCGGTGCGGTCGCGGCGAGGTCAGAGCCGGCGTTGGCGGTCGGAGGTTGGTTGCGGGGCTTGGGTGCGATGGTGATCACGACCTCGTCGCTGTCGCTGAACTCACCGTCGTTCACGGCCAGCTCGAACCGATAGGTCGTGTTCTCCTGCACCTCGGGCGCCTCGAACCCGGCCCGGGCCTGGTCGGCATCGCGAATCGCGACAGCCGGGCCGCCGGTTTGGGTCCAGGCGTAGCTCAGCGGATCGCCGTCGGGATCGAAGGAAGCCGAACCGTCGAGGGTCACATCGGCGGGACCCTCGTAGCGCGCGTCCATGCCGGCGTTGGCGACCGGCGCGGCGTTGCCGGGCTCGACCTCGTAACTCGAAGCCTTGCCATTCAGCACGAAGAGGCGCGGACCGCCGGAAAAGGTCAGCTTCATCATGCCCTGAAGGGTCACGCTCCCGCCCGCGGGAATGCCCTGCCAACCGGGTCCGGTGATTTCGAAGCGTTGAAAGTCGTCGTGTTCGCCGGTTTTCGTGAAGGACGCGCCCCAGACCGAGGTCAGGGTGGTGGTTTTGGGCAGGCTGAACCCGAGTTTCCAACCCGGGTCGATCGCATCGGCGCCGTGGTTATGGAGGGTGAGGGCAAAAGTGTAGTTCGGATGGTCGTAGGTCCCGCCAAAACGAATCTCGTAATCGGCCGTTTCCGCGGGCAGGGGAAAAGTACTCATGCGCCCGTCGGCCGGACCGGCGCCCTGGAACATCTCGTGGGCCAGGGTGGTCAGGGTCGAACCCATGCGGTATTCGCCGTTGGGGCCCATTTCGAAGTCGCCGGCCAGCTCCCACATCATGATGCCGCCGAGTCCCTTGTCGATCACGTACTGCACCTTGTGCCGCATGGACTCCTCGTCCTCCAGCGACAGGAAGACGCGCTTGTTTTCGTTCCAGATGTAGGGCACTTTACTGACATCGTCGAAAAAGCGCTCGTAGGTGCCGCCCAGATCGGGATCGAAACCCCAGTCGTCGGCGTAGCTCAGGTTCTCCCGGTTGGCCACCAGGTTCTTGAGGTGCCACAACGGGTTGGAACCCGACCCGATCTCCTGGCCGTTCTCGTCCAGATCGTGCCAGATGTTGTCGATGCCCAACGCACCGCCGCCACTCTGGGCTGCGGAACCGTAGAGCCCGCCGGGCAGGCTGCCCTTGTTGACGTTGCGCCAGCCGCGCGAATAGTAGGGGATGCCCACGTTCATCTTGGCCGGCGGAATCACGCCGCGAAAATAGCGATAGGCCCAATCCACGTTGAGAACCGGAACGCCCAGCGGCCGTGTTTCGGGGTCGCGGTCATCGGGCAGCAGTGCCGAGTTGTGTCCGACAAATCCGTTCCAGGCACCGTGGAAGTCGTAGGTCATGATGTTGACGAAGTCCATGTAGGTCGCGTACTCGCCCATCATCATACCGCCGAGAATCCAAGAGGAAGCAGGCGCGGCCATCGTCAACAGGTAGGATTTCCCATCCTGGGCACTGGCTTCGTCCAGTTTCCGGCGCAGCAACTTGACCAACTCCATGTAGTCGGCGTACAGCCGACCACGGCGCGGTTCGGAGACGTCGAAATCGTTGGGATTGCCGGCCTGCGAGGTGGCCGTGGGATATTCGTAGTCGATGTCCAGGCCATCGAAGCCGTAATCGCGCAGGAACTGGACGGCGCTGTCCGCGAAGGCCTCGCGGCCCGCCGCGGTTTCGCACATCGTATAAAACCCGCGCGACTCGGCCCAGCCGCCCACCGCGATCAGGGTCTTCACGTGGGGATACTGTTCTTTCATGGTGCTCAGCACGTTGAAGTGACCGAGGTAGGGATATCGATCCGACTGACCCGGCAGGGTCATTTCGATCGCGGCCTCCCGGCTGCTGAAATCGATGCGGTTGGTTTGCTCGTTGACGCGTGCGAAGGCGTAGTTGAGGTGGGTGACGCGATCCCAAGGGATGTCGGTCGCCAAAAAGGTGGGAAACCCATTGGAACCGTTGCGCCATTCGGTGAAGTAGCCGACGATGCGCCGCTGTGGGGCGGCATCGCCGGCCAGGGTGATCGGCGCCAGCCAGGCAATGGCGAAAAGCGCCGCGATGTGGGCCAGATGCAAGGCCTTACGTAGCATAGTTCTCTCCTCAAATATGACCAACTCGGGGGAACGACCACCCCGAGTCGGGGATGGTACTCAGTCCGAATCACGATTCGCCCGCCGGATCGGGACACACCGACACCGCGGACGGTCGCGGTGGGTCGAGCCCGGCGAAAGCCAAAAAATCGTGAGTTCGAGCGCGGTCTCCGATGCCGGCGGGGTGACATCCATAAACATGGCAACCGGAAGCCGTCGCTCGTCGAAAGGGCTCGACATCGGGGTAGCGCGCACAGCGTTGGGTGCGACCGTTACCCGTCGTCGGGGGAAGGCGGGCGATGTCACCGCGCGAGGCGGCACGCCCGAGACGGAACCGACCTCGAGATACAGGTCGACGGCGGTCCGGTTTCGGATCCGAAAACCCGGGGAAACCGACGCGCCGGCGAACGTCTTCGAGGCATGGGGGGCATCAAGGGGTTGGAACGATTGAATGATGGCCGTTTTCCCGCGAACCGGGGAGATTCGCGATGAAAAGGGTGGGGGAAAGGCACGCGCGGCCGGGGCGGCGACGCGTGGAAAAGCCGGGAAGCGGCAGGTAGTTGCGGGATGCGCCGTGATGGCGGAGGGGTCCCCTGCCCGGCCAACCCGAGTGGGGATGGGGGACGGCGACCCACCGAAGTGGGCCGCCGGAGCCGTGGTCGGGGGGAGACCGCGGGTTGGGGATGAAATGGCTTTTTGTTCAATCAGTGTACTAAACATGTCAGTGAACGAAGGTAAAGTCAAGCCAAAAACTTGTCAACAGGTGCGCCGCGGAATCGCGGGAGATGTGAGCAACCCTACACAAGCGGGCAGGTTGCCCCGCGGGAAACAGCAAAAGGCCGATGGTCGGGGGAAATTTGCTATAGTGGCGAAGAGCGCGGGACCCCGCAGCCCGTCAGGGTGCGGTCCACGGCGCTCGATTTGGATTTCGTCCCGCCCACCTCGCACGCGAGCGCGAGAGAGATGGCGGGCTCAGTAAATCCGCCACGACGTCGGGCATCCGTTTTTCCCGTAAAATCGTCGAACGCACTACCGCATAAACCCTTTCGTAACGCAGATGCAGCTCGTCCCGAAGCCCGGAAACGCGAGGATTCCGGAACGGTGACGTGTTTTTTGCGACATTTTTTGTTTGTTCACTTGACAAACTTAACCACGGCTTCACATAATGCTTTCACCAAGTCTGCGATCTCTTGCACTCCACCTTACCGGCGCGGCCCTCTCCCCCGAGGGACCCGTCCACTTCCGGGGGCTCTTTTGTTTGTTGCTCTCCTTTTCTCTTTTTCTCTTCCCCCGTCGGCGGTCCGCGTCGGATCGGTCAAGCGTACCCGTCTCCACTCATCCGGTAGACGACACGAGAGGTTCCGCAAATTTATGCAGCACACGGAGGTTTCCCAGTGTTGAGACATCATGCTTTGACAAGTCGTCTGGGCGCGTCGGTTCCCCACCCCGCTCCGTCGCCTCACGGGCGCTTCGCCGCTTTCCTATCCCCGCTTGGTAAGCGACTGGCTCTCGCTCTCGTCCTGTTCCTGCTGTTCCCAATCCCCCAACTTCTCGCTCAATCCAGCAACGCCGCCGTTCAAGGCCGCGTCGTCGTTCAAGGCAGAGGCGCCCTCGGCGACGCCCCCGTCCTGGCGCGCAATACCGAAACCGGAATGGAATGGACCGCCACCACCAACAAGGACGGCTATTACTTTTTCCTGTCCATCCCGCCGGGCACCTATGAAATTCGCTTCGAACACGAGGGTTTCGAGCCCCAGATCAAATTGGCCAAGATGTTCATCGGACAGAAGGTCGACATCAATTTCGAAGTGACCCCGGGCGGCATCAGCGAAGAGGTGACCGTCACGGCCGAAATCCAGGCGACCGACCTGACCAAATCGGACCTATCGATTCCGATCCGCAACGAGCAGATGGAAAAGCTGCCGCTCAACGGCCGCAACTTCCTGGAAGTCGCCACCCTGGCGCCGGGCACCAAGCCGGCCGCCGGCGGCGCTTCCGGTTCGGGCCTGACCACCGGCGCATCCACCGCGTCCAGCCTGGGCTTCTACGTGGACGGCAGCGATCGCAAGAACGAGATCGTGGACGGCGGCATGGTCGGCCAGTTCATCAGCTCGTCGAACGCCTTTCCGCTGAGTGCCATTCGCGAGTACCGCGTCGTGACCCAGCTCTACAAGGCCGAGTTCGCCAAGGCGTCGGGTGGCGTGGTCACGGCGGCCACCAAGTCGGGCACCAACGACCTCAACGGCGAGGTGTTCTTCACCTATCGCGACAAGGACCTGAACTCCAAAAACGCCTTCGCCAGCGAGAAACCGGCCTACGAGCGCAACCAGATGGGTTTCGCGGTCGGCGGACCGATCGTGAAGGACAAACTGCACTATTTCCTGGCCTACGAGGACACCCAGGTGGACGAGTTCTACATTTCGGCGCCGACGGGCGATTTCGCCGATCAGGGCGGCAACTTCCCGATGCCGCAAAAATCGAAACTGGGCTTCCTGCGGCTGACCTACCAGCCGTCACCAGAGCACTATTTCGACATCTCCCTGGACGATCGCGACGAGTCGAACACGGCGTACTGGCTGTGGTGGGCCCAACCCTACACCCAGGATCGCGGTCTGGATTTCACCAACGACGTCACCAACATCAGCGCCAAGTACCAACTGGTGGCCGGCACGGCACTCCACGAGATCCGCTTCAACAGCCAGGATTACGGCTGGGCGACGGCGACCCTCGCCCAACCGGGACCCGGCCTGCGCTACCCCAGCATCCACATCGGCCCCTTCTCCCATGCGCCGCAGGATTGGGCCCAGGAACGCTACTCGTTGAACTACGACGTCAGCGTGGGATTGGGCAATCACTTCATCAAGGCCGGCGTGTCGGCCCAGCGGTTGCGCTATCAGGCCGAACAGCAGCTTTTCCTGAACCCGCAATTCGATTTCGAGACCGATACCGCCACGGTGCCCTACAACGCCAGCATCGGTGTCGGTGACCCGGGCGTCGCCAAGTACAACACCCAATACGGCCTCTTCATTCAAGACGATTGGAAGGTCAACGACAAACTCACCCTGAGCATGGGCATCCGCTACGACTATGAAACCAACATGCTCAACAACGACTTCGTCACCCCCGCCGACGTACGCGCGGATCTCACGCCCTACTTCGACGAACGCTACTTCTCCGACGGCAGCAATCGCGATCCGTTCACCGGCGCGCTTCAGCCGCGGCTCGGCCTCTCCTACGACATCAGCGGCGACGGCACCCGCTTCCTGACGGCCGGCGTGGGCATCTTCTACGACCGCACCATCTGGAACGTGGCCTCCGACGAAGCCCTGCGCTACACCTACAAAATCTTCAACATCCGCTTCTCGGAAGACGGTGCCAACAATTCGCTGGTATGGGACGACGCCTACTTCGAGCGCGACAACCTGCTGGACCTGATCGCCAGCGGTGAAACCGATCCGCCGGAAGTCTTCCTGATCCCCGACGACCTGAAGCCGCCCAAGACGATTCAGTTCAGCGTGGGCTACCGCCAGAAAATTCAGGACGCCACCCTCAGCGTGAGCTACGTGGGTGTGCGCGGATCCAACGAAACCGCGGTCTACGACGCCAACGCCAACGGCCAAATTCCCGGCTACGGCAAGGTGAACGTCTGGACGGACGAGGGCAACTCCTGGTTCGACGCCTTCTACCTCTTCTTCGACCGTCCCTACAAAGACGGTTGGTTCGGCCAGGTGTCCTACACCCTGGGCTGGGCCGACAACGAGTCCGATTCGCTCTACCACGGCTACTGGCGCTACACCAGTGAAGACATGCTGGAACGCGCGCCGGCCCTGACCGACGAGCGTCATCGGGTTTCGGTCAACGTCGGGTTCGACCTGCCCTGGAAAATGCAGGTCAGCGGCTGGGGCACCTACGCCACCGGCACGCCCTACGAGGTCATCGTGGGCTCCGACGTCAACGGCGACGGCTTCGTGAACAACGACTATCCCGAGGGCGAAGGCCGCAACTCGGGCCGCAAGGACGCCACGAAGGTGCTCAACCTGCGTCTCTCCAAAAAGGTGACGCTACGCCAGATCGGGCTCAACGTCTACGTCGACGCCTTCAACGTGTTCGACTGGGAAAACTACACTTCCTACATCAACAACCAACAATCGGCCAGCTTCGGGCAAGCGAGCGCGGCCGGCGATCCCCGCCAGATCCAGGTGGGCGGCACCTTTACGTTCTAACCAGGGCCCATTCGGTAACGAAAAGGGCGAAACCGCCCAATTCGTTCGCCTGGATGGGTACGCCATCGGCCCTCGGGCGTCAGGTCTCAGCAACATACTTGTTCACAGGTAATTAACTGACACCTGACACCTGGCTGCCGATACCGGGTCGCAAGCGTTTCCGAGGTGCCGATTCCTCGATGAAGCCCTATTTCCGGATGGGCACAAACGAATCCTAGTGAGGCGGCGGGCTTGCTCCAGCCAGGTGAGTCGCCTCGATCCGGCTGACGTTGTGAAAACGTCAAAACCTTCGGGGGTCGTGCGCTCAGGGCGCTCGGCCCCCTTTTTTCGTGTCGGGGAATGGGGCCGCATCGAACGCTTTCGGCCTTCCATCGAACAACCGCGGGAAACGGGAGATCATCGGTTTTGTCCCCTCGGAAATTCTGACGAAAAACGCAGCCGCTACCCCTTGCCGCAAATTCTTGCTATGATCTAGTAAATTTTACTGCCCTCTTTCCACCAGCGTTCCCGCCAAACCGGATTCGTCGATCGTTTCCGGTCGAGCCGCGAAAAGAGTCCTTTCCGATGTCAGTTACCCCTGTCGCCACGGCATCCGAACAACGCCGCATGGCTCTTCATGTCAGGCGCTTGCTTCTGGCCATGATCTACCATGCCGGCTCTGGATATCCGGGTGGAGCGCTTTCCGCGACCGATATCCTGGTCCACCTGTACTCCCAGTGCCTGGCCACCACGGCGGAGGCCATGGCGGAGCCGGATCGACCGCGGTTCGTGCTTTCCAAGGGGCACGCGTGCGCGGCGCTCTACGCGGTGGCCGCCCTGAAGGGCCTGCTTCCGCTCGACGCCCTGACCTCGTTCCGAAAGATCAACGGGACCCTGCAGGGACATCCGCACGTGAAGACGACCCCCTTCGTGGAAGCCAGCACGGGCTCCCTGGGCCAGGGGTTTTCGGTCGCAGTGGGCATGGCGGTCGGCTATCGCCATCACCACTACCGCAACCCCATTTTCGCGATGCTCGGCGACGGCGAGCTTCAGGAAGGGCAGGTATGGGAAGCGGCCATGCTGGCCGGTCACTACCAACTGGACCGGCTCTGCGTGTTCATCGATTACAACAAATTGCAACGCGGCGATTTGAACCAGAACATCATCGGGCTGGAACCCCTGCTGGAAAAATGGCGCGCCTTCGGCTGGCAGGCACTCAACGTGGACGGCCACGATTTCGAACAGCTCGAAATGGGCGTGAACCTGTTCATGCGCACCGCCGGGGTGCCCACCGTGCTGGTGGCCCACACCATCAAGGGCAAAGGCGTGCGCTACATGGAGGGCGTGGCGAAATGGCACGGCAGCGTGTGCCTCAGCTCCAGCAACCTGCGTCAGGCCCTACTCGATCTGAACACCGATGAAGCCGAAATCCCCGCGTTCCTCGATGGCTCGGTCTTCGCCGGGGAAGCGGGGTGACGATGGACCTTTCACCTCCCCCGTCGCGCGATCGCCCCGGAGAATCGCTGAAGGAGGCGTTCGGCCGCGCGCTGGTGCGCCTGGGCAAGACCTACCCGAATTTCGTGGTGCTGGACAGCGATGTGGCGGGTGTTTCGGGAACCCATCACTTCCGCCGCGCCTTCGGCGATCGCTTCTACCAGTGCGGTATCGCCGAGCAGAACATGGTCTCCCTCGCAGCCGGCATGAGTGCGGTCGGCCTACCGGTCCTGGTGTCGACCTATGCGGTCTACTGCCTGCGCTCGCTGGAGCAGGTTCGCCAATCGGTGGCCTATCCCCATCGCAACGTCAAAATCGTGGCCAGCCATTCGGGCTTGGACGTGGGCCCCGACGGCGCCTCCACCCAATGTGTCGAAGATTTGGCGGCATTTCGCGCCATTCCCGGCATGGTGGTGCTGTCGCCGGCCGATCCCCACGAGGTGGCCCAGGCCACCGAGGCGATTCTCAAATACCCCGGCCCGGTCTACATGCGGACCGGTCAAAGCTCGGCCCGATCGATCATGCCCCCGGACCAGGCCTTCACCATCGGTAGAGCCACCGTGCTTCGCGACGGCCGAGACGCCACGCTGGTCGCCTGCGGCACCATGGTGGCCAAGGCGCTCGACGCGGCCGAATCGCTGGTCGACCAGGGCCTCGACGTGCGCGTGGTCAACATGGCCACCATCAAACCCATCGATCAGACCTGCCTGCTCACCTGCGCCCGCGAGACCGGCTGTTTCATCACCGCCGAAGACCACAACGTCTTCGCCGGCTTGGGCGGCGCCGTGGCCGAAGTCTTGGCGCAACACATGCCCTGTCCCCTGGAAATGATCGGCGTCGACGACACCTTCGGCGAATCGGGCGAACCCGAAGAACTCGCCGAAAAATACGGTCTCACCGAAGCCGCCATCGTCGCCGCGGTGCTGCGCGCGGTCGCCCGCAAGAGACGTTGATCCGGTGCACGCTTCACCTCTCCCCCTGCGCCGAGAACCTTTTTTACGCTATGCTTTTCGAACGAGGTGAATCGTGCAACAAACCATTCTGTTCGTTGGTGGTGGTATCGAAACCGTGCCGGGCGTGGAAGCGGCGAAGCGCATGGGCCTGTCCGTCTGGGTCAGCGATCGCAACCCCAACGCGCCCTGCTTCGCCATGGCCGATGTGTCCCTGCTCGCCGACACCTACAACGAAGAGGAGACGTTGGCCGCGGTTCACGCCCAGTTGGCGAAGGGGGGACGACTGAACGGCGTCCTGTGCCTCGCCTCGGACGTTCCGCAAACGGTCGCCGCCGTGACCACCGCCCTGAATCTTCCCGGCATCTCGCGGGAGACGGCCGCGCTGGCCGTGGACAAGTTGGCGATGAAGGATCGGTTGCGCGAGCACGGCGTGGCCATTCCCTGGTATACGGCGGTCCACTCGGCGGCCCACCTGCAGGCATTGGTGGTGGAGCACGGCGTCCCACTGATCTTGAAACCGGTGGACAGCCGCGGCTCGCGCGGCGTCTTGCAACTCGGGGTCGGTACTTCGACGATCGACACGAACTGGGCCTACCACTACGCGCTCAAGTTCTCCCCCACCGAGCGCGTCATGGTCGAGCGCTTTCTGGAGGGCCCCCAGGTTTCCACCGAGTCGATCGTCGTCGACGGGCGCGCGTTCACCCCGGGTTTTTCCGATCGCAATTACGAGTTGATGGCCTGCCACGCACCCTTCGTGGTGGAAAACGGCGGCGACCTGCCCAGCCACCTGCCCAGGGCCGCCCAGACGGCCATCGAACGGGAAGTGGCCAACGCGGCCCTGGCCATGGGCGTAAAGAATGGCGTGGTCAAGGGCGACATGGTTTGGAGCGGCGACCGGGCCTACGTGATCGAAGTGGCGACGCGCCTCAGTGGCGGCTATTTCTGTACCCATTCGATTCCCCTGAGCACCGGGGTCGACATCGTCACCGAGGCCATCCGCCAAGCCCTGGGGGAGAAGCCCTCTACCGATGATTTGGTACCCCGACACCAGCGCTTCGTCTGCCAGCGCTACCTGTTCCCCGAGCCCGGTTACGTGGTGGCGGTCGAAGGTGTGGCGGAAGTGGACGCACGACCCGACATCGCCTTTTGCGAGGTACGGGTCCAACCGGGCGATCACATCGCGCGCATCGAAAACCATCCGGGCCGGCCGGGCCTGGTCATCGCCACCGGCGAGAGCCGCGAGGCGGCGATGGCGGCGGCCGAATCGGCCATCGAGGCGATCCGGATCCAAACGCGATCCTGCTAAGGGGTGGCCATCCGATGCCGGGTATCGGGTGTCAGCCGAATCATCCCGCGAGAGTATCCACCATCCGAAGCGAACCCGGCACACAGTGCCCGCATGTCTAGAGAGACGTCGTCGCAGTAGGTTGGGCTGCCAGCCCGACGTTTCGAAGCGACTCAAGCAACGCCAAAAAACCCAGCCAAAGAGAGGAACAACCTGTCGCAATGTTGCGACATCGGAGTTCCCACATTTTCCGGGAAGCGTCGTCGTAGTTGGTTGAGCAGGAGCGGTAAGCCGCCCTGTTGACGTTCCGAAGAGACTTGGCCCGATGGAAACGAAACCCGAGAGCGGAACACCTGGGTATTGCACGATCCCCAGACGCGAAGCACCACCTTTTGCGAACCCAAAATGTCAGGTTTGATGGTTATTGCCCATTCAAAGAGGACGAGCTCCGCTCTTTCGACCTGGCGCACTCCGAAGCAATCGTTGCTTCGATTGGTTGAGCACGGCCGGTATGGCAAGCTACTCATCCTACAGGTGTTACACCGCTTACGAAGATGCGGGAACTGCATATGAATCTATTTCGCTGGGCGCGATCATGCGATGGTGGTGCGCTCCGCTCTTTGGCAGGGTTTTCTGGTGTTGTTTGGATCGCTTCGAAAAGTCGGCCGAGCCGGCCAACTTACTGCGGCGCCGACCCTCTCGGGATGCGGGCACTCCTCGTGTAGGTCGCTTCGAAATGTCCATCGGGCCGATGGACCTACCTGGCACAACGACCCTCTCGGGATCCGGGCACGCCTCGCATTGGTCGCTTCGAAATGTCGGCCGGGCCGGCCAACTTACTGCAATGGCACCCCTCATTAAAATGCGGGCACCGCCCAGCTAGACCGCTTCGACAAGTTCATCCAGCGGATGAACCCACCGGGCACAACGACCCTCTGGAGTTGGGGGAATTTCGAACCTGGTTGGCTTCGACACCTCGGCCGAGCCGGCTTACCGCCCCGCCAGACATGCGGGAACGCCGGGCTTGGATCACTTCGAGGAACTCACTCTTTGGGAACGCCCCAACGGATGCGCAGCCCGAAATTGGCCTGCCAGCGCTGGGTCTCGAATGCGCCCTGTTCGCCCGTGCTCTGCACGAAATCGGGCGGCACGTCGACCGTGATCAACTCCAGGTCGCTGACCTTGCGATCGCGGTTCTGCACGTAGATGACCGCGCCTTCCAAAATGTAGCGGCGCTTGTAGGTGTAGCTGACGCCGAAGTGATAGGAGAACCGGTCGCCATCCGGGAACCCGGGTTCGACGGTATCGGTGGGCATGACCCGACGGGTCGCGGCCAGACCGGCGCGCCAGAGCAGGGCCTTTTTCTGCTGGAAATCACCGGCCAGCCGGTAGGACCAGGTTTCGTCCCAATTACGGGGAATGACCATGTTGCTGCCGTCCGCGGCCACGAACACCTGCTGATCGACGGAACTCCAATCTTCGAGCGAGAGGTCGAATTCGACCCGGGTGCGGATCGTGACCCGGGTGGCGAAACCGACCTGATAGCGTTGGGGCAATTCCAAGGACGTCGCCAGGGTCGTGTCGTTGAAAGCACCGCCGAAATCGGTGATGGCGCGTTGGTCGTCGAGGCGGGTGGCCTGGGCGAAGGTGCGGTCGCCATCCATGTTCAGGTCGATGGCCGACTGGTAGCTGAATCCGATGCTGAACTTGCGGCTGGGGTAGTACTGGAGACCGACGATATAACCCGTGCCGTCCCCGTCCACGTCCGAAGATTCGCTCGCTTCGTAGAACACCGGATTGCCCAGTTCGCCGATCGGCCGAGCCAGGTTGCGGTCGATGCGGTATTCGGCCTGGGTGTAGCGGTAGGTGATGCCGAACGACCAGGCGGGCGCGAGCTTCACGGCGAATCCGGCCAGCAGGTCCTGGGCATAGAACTCGGATCCGGTGGAGAGAAAACGACCGGGATAGTCCGCTTCCTCCCAATCCAGCTCGTAGTGGTGGGAGGCGGTGGTGCCGATACCGAAGGCGAAGCGCCCGAACGAGGGAGAGTTCCAGAAGATCGAAGGCAAGGCCGAAAACGTGGGATCGGAATCGTAGGTCGTCTGACCGGCGTTGCTGTAAAAAGACTTGCTGGCCGCCGGCCGCACGCTGAACGCGAGTTCCTGGAACGGGAGTTGGGCCAATCCGGCCGGGTTGTGGTAGACGGCTGAAGCGTCCTCGGCGCGGGCTACGTAAGCGCCGGCCATTCCGGAAGACTGTACGCCCTGCTCATAGACGCCGAACCCGGAGGCCCAGGCGGGCGTCGCCGTCAGCGCCATACACGCGATCGTCAGCATCGTGACCTTGAATCCCTGGATCATCTGCCCTTTTCCCATGCGTATCCTCGAGAACTAATTCATTTGTTTCATCGGTGGTACGGCGGGCCCGGCACGCGGTGGCCAATTGCGAGAAGTCGCGCCACGAAAAGGTACACGGGCAGCCAAACGCCATGTTGACGGGTCAGCATAGCAAAATAAAGCTCGGGACTAAAGCGCCTTCAACGTCAAGCCTTTGCCGGGAGGGCGATCGACATTCCCGAACCCCTCCGTCGGTACGGGGACCACACCTCACCGAAGCACCTTCGCCGCTGGAATCATCCGCACCGCGGCTTGATTTCCCGTTGCTTCACACAAGTGAATTGGGTACACTGCACCATTTAATAAGGAATGCCGTGGGCGGTCCCCCCTCGTCCGGCGCGCAAGCCGAGCCTCCAACGGTTTTGCACCTACGTGCGGCATTCGCCATGCAACCCGGCGACGGCATTTCCCCCACCAGGGCCGGCTCTATCACAACTGGTCCTCGACCAGGCGGCCTGGCATTCGTCTATTCCCGATTTGACTAAAGTAACTCGAGGCCTCGTGCCTCCAAAAGAGGTTAGCCATGCTTGATCATTTAGGCGATCTGAAACGAACGCACCATTGCGGCGAGCTCCGTTCCGAGCACGTCGGACAGACCGTGACTTTGCTTGGTTGGGTAGCCAAGCGGCGCGACCTGGGTAATTTGACCTTCGTCGACATCCGCGACCGCTGGGGTTTGACCCAGTTGGTGCTGGACCCCGAATACAATGCCGACGCCCACGCCAAAGCGAAAAATTTGCGCTCCGAATTTGTCATCGGCATCGTCGGCAACGTGCGCGCGCGTTCGGAAAATACGATCAATAACAAGCTGGCAACCGGGAATATCGAAGTCTTCGTCAATGAACTGTTCGTACTGAATCACGCGGCCACCCCGCCGTTCCCCATCAAGGACGACGTCGAAGGCGTCGGCGAGGAACTGCGCCTGAAACACCGCTACCTGGACTTGCGCCGCCCGGCCCTGCAAAAGAACTTCCTGCTGCGTCACAAGCTGACCATGGCCGTGCGCAACTACCTCGACACCAAGCAGTTCGTCGAGCTGGAAACGCCGATCCTGACCAAGTCCACCCCCGAGGGCGCGCGCGACTACCTGGTCCCCAGCCGGGTTCACAAGGGTTCCTTCTACGCCCTTCCCCAGTCGCCCCAAATCTTCAAACAGCTCTTCATGGTCAGCGGCTTCGAGCGCTACTTCCAGATCGCACGCTGTTTCCGCGACGAGGACCTGCGCGCCGATCGCCAGCCCGAGTTCACCCAGATCGACATGGAGATGTCCTTCGTGCAGCGCGATGACGTCTACGCACTGCTCGAGGGCATGATGGCGGAACTGATGCGCGTCATCGGCGTGGAAATCGAAGCCCCCTTCCAACGCTTGCCCTACGAGCGCGCCATGGACGACTACGGCAGCGACAAACCGGATCTGCGCTACGACATGAAACTGAACGATCTGTCCGACAAGGTCGCCGATTGCGGCTTTGGCGTCTTCGCCGACTGCGTGGCCAACAACGGCCGAGTCAAGGCGGTGTGTGCACCCGGCGCGGCGTCCAAATCCCGCAAGGAAATCGAATCGCTGGAATCCTGGTTGAAGCAGGATTACGGCATTCGCGGCCTGGCCTGGCTGAAATACACGGAAAAAGGGGTTTCGGGACCGATCAAGAAATTCCTCGGCGAAGATCTCTGTCGCGAGCTCTTCACGATCTCGGGCGGTGGCGAAGGCGACATCCTGTTCTTCGTCGCGGATGCCCGCGAGAAGGCCAACCAGGCCCTGGGTGCGCTGCGCTGCCGCCTGGCAGAGATGTTGGACATGATCCCGGAAAACACCTTCAAGTTCCTGTGGGTCACCGACTTTCCGCTCGTCGAGTTCGACGATGACTCGGCCCGTTACGTGGCCCTGCACCACCCGTTCACCTCACCGCTCGACGAGGACCTGGAACTGCTCAAAGAGGATCCGAGTCAGGTTCGCGCCAAGGCCTACGATCTGGTGCTCAACGGCTTCGAAATCGGTGGCGGCTCGATCCGGATCCACCGCCGCGACATCCAGGACGCCATGTTCAAAGCCCTGGGCCTGAGCGAAGAAGAGGCCGAAGAGAAGTTCGGTTTCCTCCTGAATGCCCTCAGCTACGGCGCACCGCCCCACGGCGGGATCGCGCTCGGCCTGGACCGCATCGCGATGCTGATGGCCAACGAGAAATCGTTGCGCGACGTCATTGCTTTCCCGAAAACCACCTCGGCCTACTGCATGATGACCGATTCCCCCTCGCGCGTATCGGTGGATCAGCTCGTGGACCTGGGCATCACCGTGTTGCACGCCCACAAGGACAAGGAAAACTGAGGTCGAAGCCGCGGTGTGACCGAGACGACGAGGTCGCACCGCACGGACATATCTTCGGAAGGTCCCGTCTGTCGAAAATTTGCGCGGTGCCTGTAGGTTTGGCAGGTTGCCGAAACAATCGAAGCACCCCTGCTCCCAGTTCCCGCATGGTGAGAGCGTTGCCGTGCCTGTAGGTTGGCCCGCTGGGCCGACGCGTCGAAGCAACATATGCAAGGGGAGTGGGTTGCCCCAGAGAGCGAAGCGCGCCCTTTCCCCGGTCCCACCCAAGCGAAGTGACCAGCTAGTGCCCATCCAGAAACGGAAAGGCTGCCAGCCCTGGGTGGTTTGGCTGGATGGGCACGCGATCAGGTATCAGGCGTCAGGTTTCAGCAAGATACTTGTTCGAAGGTAATTAGCTGAAACCTGATACCTGAAGGCTGATAGCAGCTTGCATTGGAAACCCGACCGATCCAGAGGATCCCTAACAAAAACACCCTGTTTCTGGATGGGCACCAGCTAGCGGAGCCCCCGCATGCACAGTGAGACGTCGAGCCCGTAGGTGGAGCAGCCTGCTCCACCAATCGAAGCTACTCGAGCAGCTTCAGCAACAAACGCCTCAGAGCGGAGCCCCTCATTCTCCTCGATCGTACACCCTCGAAGTGACCGGACCTCGGAGTACCTGGAGGCCGCAAGAGACGTGATGCCAGGTAGGTACATCAGGAGCGGTAAGCCCGCCGGATGTGCCCTTCCAAACGAAGTCGGCTGCTTCTCGTTGCCGAACGAAAGGGCCACACTCCAGCTCTCACGACACGGATACCCCGATCCATTCGATCTCTCGATGACTCTACTCGATCGATGCGCCGCCGCTTCGATTGGTTGAGCACGGCCAGCATGGCAAGCTGCTCAGCCTACAGGCCTTACGTCGCTCTCACGACCCGATAACCTTGGACCTTACGGCTTTCGATGGGGGTCGTGAGGGAATGGGGCGGCTTCACTCTTTGGCGCAATTGATTGCTGTTGCTTGGGTTGCTTCGATTGGTTGAGCAAGCTGCTCAACCTACAGGCCTTATACACCTCTCACGATCCGGGAATTTGGGACTTTGCGACTTCGAATTGGGGTTGCGAGGGAGATTCTGGGCTTCGCCCTTTGGCGCAATTGATTACTGTTGCTTGGGTTGCTTCGACGTGTCGGCCCAGCGGGCCAACCTACAGGCTCGGTGCTCCTAACGAAAATGCGGGCTCTGCGAAGGTCCCGTCTTCAGAATGAAAAAAACGGCAAAAGCCCCAAGTGCTTTTGCCGTTTTTTTATGCGGTTGTCGATCGATCCATCACTGCGGGGACGACTTTTCCGCTTGGTCGCGCTTGGTGGATTCGCCTTTCGGCGGTTGCCAACGCCAATCCAGCCACAGCCGTCCGTCCCTGAACACCTTGCCCGTGTCGGCCAGGTCGGTGGACCCATTTTCGATGTGTTCGTGCACGTTTTCGATGGGGCCGAGCAAGGCATCGCGACCGAACTGGAACGATTGTTCCCGCACGATGGCCATGTAGGCGCGGTTGAGATCCAAGGCACGCCGGGGTGAGGGCGCGATCAGGTGGGTGATGTCCTTGTCGCCGCCCGGCGCCGCCCGCGCGATTTCCGCTTCGCGAGGTTTGCCGTTTTCGAAAAAGCGGCTCAGGACCTCGGCGTTGGCGCGGAACTCGTCGCCGCCGGTGACACGTTCGAAATAGGTGGCGATTTCGGGTTTCTCGTGCCCCTGCTGCGGCACGTCCCGCAAACCGGTGGGGTTTTGGTAACGCCATCCCTCGGCGCCGGGTACTTTGCGAGCCAGGGTGAAGGTGTGGTCGACCGTCACGCCGATGGCGCTGTGGCAACCCATGCAGAACTGATGTTCCTCGCTGGTCTGCAGCCGCAACCGCCCCTTCTCGTCTTCGATGAAACCCTGGAGTTGCCAGCCGAAGCCGTTGAGGATGCCCACCTGGGGGCCACCGGAGAAAATGGGCAGATCACCGGCTTCCTTTTCGTTGTACTCCTGCTCGTACATGTAGGAGATGCCCCAGGAATCCAGGTACTTGACTTTCTTGGAGTAACGCAATTCCTTCATGCGGCGGGCCGTCATGCCAGGCGCTTCGGGGTCCAGATAACGCACGCTGTGCAGGTATTCGGTGCCCTTGGGATAGATGTACTGACGGGTGGATTCGCCGGAAGCGTCACCCACATAGGCTTGGGGAAAGCCGCGAATTTCGCGGACCACCCCGGCGATCCGGCCGTCGCCGTCGAGGTCGGCTTGGATCGCTTCTTCGTTCAGGGGCTCGATCTCATAGACGAATCGACTGCCGCGGCCCGCCATCGGACCCGCGGCGATCACGGCCTCCAGGATTGACAGGTTGGCCTTGTAGATGTCACGTGAAGGCTTGCCGTCCAAGGTCCGGAACTTCTCGGGCAGGCGGATGAACACATCGTCGGTGGAGCCGTTGGTGGGCCAGAAGGTACCCAGGAACGGCTTGTAACGCAACGCACGCCACATGCTGCCATCCTTGGCGAAACCCTCGTCGTCGAAGCCCGCCTCGAAATCGAGATCGGGTACGTAGCCGGGATAGCCGGGCGCCGTCGTCAAGGCGTCGCGAAGGGCCTTGTAGTTTTCGCCGCGCACATAGGCGATGACTTCCTCGTCGCCGATCCCGGCCATGGCTTCGCGGCGATCCTTGAACAGGTTGAACCAGCGGTTGGTCATGGCGAAATCGCTGAAGGCATACTCTTCCTGGAGCTCCCAGTCGACCAGCTCGTTGGGAAGCTGCGGGTTGGTGTGGCAGGTCCAGCAGGGATTGGCGGTACCGGCAGTCTTGGTGTAGCACTGGGGCGGAACGGTGGCCTCGTAGTTGGAGATCTGTCCCTTGGTGGCCATCGCCAGGGCCAGGGGGTCGTATGCACCCTCGATCTTGGCCGATTCCAGAGGGACCACCACGGTGGTGGTCTCCTCATCGGGGTCGTCGGTAAGGTTGAAGGCTAGGCCGCCGGCCGCCGAAAGCAAGGCGAACACGAAGACGGCGAACAAAGAACTTTTCACGGTCGTGGCTCCTGAAAGATTGTTTTTGGCAGCCTGATAGGTGATTACTGTATTGGTTGGGGTCACATTTTCAGTTTGGGGTTCCACGGCATCCTCCCATCCATGGTGCATAAACGGCGAAAACCCGCACCGTTTCCGGTGCGGGTTCGCGAGTTCCGAAACGCCTCAGGCCTGGCGTTCGGATCTTCGAATCGAGGAGCGGGGTGGGCTCCGCCGCCTCGGGGTTCGACCTTACTCGCCGTCTTTGAGGACGGGGATCGTCCGCGGCAGAATCGCCGGACGGGTCCGCTCTTGCGGCCAGGTGCTCGGAGATTCGACGTAGTTGGAGCCGGGGTGCTGTACGTTGAAGAACAGCGTTTTCTGGTCAGGCGTGAACCAGGGGCCGGTAGCTTCGGAATCGCCGGGAGAGGCGATGAAGCGGAACGCCTGGCCGTAGGTGGGGTTCACGATGCCTTCGGCACCTTCCTTGTGGGCGGGATCCAGGTCCAGGTAGTAGATGGCGTCCGCGCGGGTACGACCGGTGCTGCCGGGGTTACCGTCGGTACCGAAGAAGACCTCGCCGTTCACACCGATCGCCAGGTTGTCCGGATCACCGGCTGCAAACGGCTCGGCATCCTCTTCGCTCGCCGGCGTGTAGCCCTTCCAAACGCGGAAGTAGATGAAGGTCTTGGAATCCGAAGGTGCGAACGGGCTGACTTCCTGCATCGCGAAGATGGAACCGTCGCGATCGGTACGGCTGGGCGTGTTCTCGTCCATCACACCGTCCTGGTTGTTGGCCGCGGGGCGGGTGTGGTTGGTGAACGCCACGTAGACGCGCGGGGTACCGCTGGGATCCTTGGGGTTGTATTCCAGATCCTCGGGACGGTTCAACTCGGCGACGCCGAGCTTGTTACAGGCGGTGAACAGGATGGCCTTGAGGGTGTTCTCGTCGGGGATGCCGCCGATGCCGTTCCAGTTCTGATCCCGAAGCGCCGCACCGACCTTGGTGCCGGCACCCAGGGCGGGTGCGTTGGGGGCATCGTCTTCGGTGTTGGTTACGCTCATCTTGATCCAGCGGCCCTGACCGGGTGCTTCGACGGTGGGCACGATGCCGCCGCCGGTGGGGTTGGAGGCGTCGTACAGGGTGATGCCGGTCTGGTGGTCCAAGCCGGCGAAGTGCGCGACGTACAGATCACCGTCGTCCAGCAGCGCGCGAACCTGGGCGCGGGTCATGCCCGGCGTGTAGGGCTGGCTGGAAACGAACTTGTAGATGCGGCCGCTGCGGCGATCGTTGGCACCGTAGATGACGACCGGCTTGTTGGGGATCAGTTTCCAATCGGCGCCCACGGCGAAGGTGGCGTTTTCCCAGCGGACGCGACCCATGGTGCCGATCTTGCGGTGGCCCAGGCCGTCACCGCCGCTGTTGGCGGAATTGTAGAACTTGGAAGGATCCTGCGTGGGATCGATTTCCACCAGGAAACCGTAGTTGTCGCGGTCGCGGCGCTTGTTCACGTCGCTGGTACGGCCGAAACGCTGGGAATCGGTGGATTGGGGCTCCACGTTCAGGGTCACGTTGGCACCGGGATCGAAACCTTCGCCGGCCTTGAAACGGTTGCTGCTCGACCAGGCGGTTTCCAGGTCGCCGTAGTAGGACTGGACGTTCTCTTCGGCGGTCACCACGGTGCCCCAGGGGCTCAAGCCGCCAGAGCAGTCACCGGCGATACCGGGCACGACGTTCTCGGGCAGGTCGGCGCCCCGATCGTCCTGAGCGATGCGCTGAATGTTGTAGCCCACGACGCGCACTTTGGTGTCGGAAGTGGCGTCGAAGCGAGCCACGCCCTCGGCTTCGGGATCGACGCTCCATTTCAGGGAGAGGGGGTCCTGCACGATGCGGAACCAGGCACCGCCCACCTGTTTCTTGTGCCACTCGATGTAGGTGTCCACGTCGGCTTGATCCCAAACGTCCGCGGTCACGTCGTTTTCGAGCGTGCCTTTTTTGGAGAGGAATCGAGCCAGGGTCATGTGTTGACCGGTCGGTGCGCTTTCGGGGGTGGGGTAGGCATTGGAAATGTATTCGTGGTTGACCCAAACCCAACCGGAACGGCTGGAACCGGCGTTCATGGGGCTGCTGTTGACGGCACCGGATTCCCAGTCGGCGTTCCAGTCGTCACCGAAGAACGCGATGAAATCGCAGTTGGCACCGAAGCGGGGTGCGTCGACCGCATCGGAAGTGGTCAGGGGATCCAACCACTTGGCGACGACGTTATGACGAAATCCGATGGTCCGAACCGTGTCGGTGATCTTGTTGTCCAGAGGGAACTCGACGCCTTCGGCCAACTGGCCCTTGGCGTAGTCGTCGACCATCTTCTTGACGATTTCGGGGATGGGGGTGCGCGAAGTCACCGCCACCATCGAAGAAAGCGGAGCAAACGGAGAGACTTCGTCTCCGGCAAAGGTGGGAACGGAAAAACACAAAGATGAGGCAAGTCCAACAGCTCCGGTCCATTTCACGAGCTTTGATTTCATAAACGTTTTAAACAAAACGCCATCTCCTTTTGAGGTCTATGAGTGTGGGAACAAGCGGCGATCCAGACGATCGTCGTCCGAGGTGGATCGCTCCTGAAGACGTGCGAAGAGAGCCATCGCCACGCCCACGGCGCCAAAATACTCGGCATGCACGCGAATCGATCCCATGGAACAGCGTGTGAATCCGATACCCGGGATCATCCGACCACCTCGTGCGATGGTTGGCTCCGATCCGCCACCAGGCAAACCAAACTCAGGGCCTTCGGTTCGAGAAAGCACGGTTCAGTGGGGGTGTGACTGCGAAATGCAGGGCGGAACGGGATGACTCGGATCCAAACCCACGGCATTTAACTACACGGGTGTCAATCGGGGATAAAGGCACGGTTAAGGTGCGGCAAGTTTTGTTAGAGACCCGAGTTAGCGATCTGTGAAATTTTTAAAAGAAAACGCAAGAATCCCTGGAAGCCCTGCAAGGAAAACGCTTAGCAGTGTCCAATCGGGAATGGCGGTTTTTCGACAGGGTCCCTCGAAACCGGCAGGTTCTCCATGCAAGCGGCTATCAGCAGTCAGGTACCGGGTGTCAGCTAGTTACCTTCGAACCGGGATCTCACGGATACCTGACCCCTGAAACCTGATACCGTGCCCATCCAGCCTAACCATCTTGGGAGTCACGATATTTCCGTTTCTGGATGGGTACGATGCTCGCAAAATCCCTCTATGCCACAAGGGTCTGGCCACCGACCTCCCTGGTGCGCTAGGATGGATCGGATTTTTGTGAAGAGGGTTGATTTTGATCGCCGAACACCGCACCTGCGCCCAAGTCAGTCGCACACTGCTCAACTTGCTGACCATTCTGCTGCCCACCCTCGAGGGCCTCTGTCAGATCACGGTCCTGGACGGCAAGCAGGGTTCCATCTTTTTCCGTTATTCGGAGGAAGTCGCCTCCGAAATGGACGCCTTCTTCGACTACCTGAAGCGCCGCCACGGCGACGAGTTCAACCTGCAGCCGGAAAAAGCGCCACCCACGTTCGAGCCCTGACCACCCGTCGGACGGGGATCAGGGACGACGGTAGCGCCGCACGGCGCGATTGTGTTCGCGAAGATTCTTGCTGAACTGGTGGGTGCCGTCGTTGCGCGCCACGAAATAGTAGAAGCCGTGGGATTCGGGCTCGAGCGCGGCGGTCAGCGACTGAAGTCCCGGACTGGCGATCGGGCCGGGCGGCAATCCCTTGTATACATAAGTATTGTAGGGATGGTCGTGACGAATCTGGCTACGGTAGATTTTACCCCGGTACTGGTTGTTCAGCTTCAAACTGTAGATGATGGTGGGATCGCACTGGAGCAACATGCCGCGCTTCAGGCGGTTGGAGAAGACGCCGGCGATACGGTTGCGTTCCTGGGGAATGGCCGATTCCTTTTCCACCAGGCTGGCCAGGGCGACCCATTCGCGGACCGTCATGCCCGCGGCCGGAAGCCGGGCCCGCAGGGACTCGGTACGGGTCACGAAGTGCCGCACCATGGTCCCGACGATTTGCTCGGGCGTCGCTTCCTCGGGGAAAAAGTAGGTCTCCGGGAACAGGTATCCCTCCAAATTGGTGGCGTCGCCGTCCAACGCGCGAATCGGCGTGGGATCGTCGATCAGCGCTTGGAATTGGGCTTCGGTGCCCCAACGGGATTCTCCCAGCAGACGCGCCACCTCCCAATGGTCGAGACCCTCGGGAATGGTGATTTTCTCCAGCAACACGTGGCCGTCCCCGAATTGCTGAATCAGGTCCCAGGTCGAAGCCTCCTCGGGAAACCGGTAATTTCCCTTCTTGATGACGAGATCGGGATCGTGGCGCATCAACGCCAGCCGCACGTAGAACGGTGCCGGCGCGAGTTTGCGGCGCTGGAGTTCTTCCAGAACCGAATTCAGGTGGGCCCCTTCGGCGATGTGAAAGCGACGCTGATCCTCGGGGATGCGTTGGACCTGGAACACCTTGGTATAGGCCAGGAAAAAGTGGGTGGTCAAGGCGACGACATGGGCCGCGACCAGGAGCACGAACAGGATTCTAAGCAATGTCTCGATCTTGCGGTGACGCGCGGATTTTTGTAGAACGGCCATGAATCATCCCAAGAACAGGTTCCATCCCAGGCCCTTAGCGAAAGAGAGATCGTCCAGGCGAACACGGGTTCCGCGCGGCGATGGCCGGGATCGTCCCAAAAGATTACCAAGAAACGGCGGTCGGCTTCTGGGAAACTTGAGTCGGGGTGGGGAACACGGCATGGTTTCGAAGGACAGGGATATTTTCACCACCCAGTCGCCGCCCAGGCTGGGGGCCGACATTTATCGACGAACTCCCCGAACATCCGCCTATCTAGGTTTATAGCTTTATCTTCGAACTTTAGCCCCGGACCAGCGGGTATACCCGCTCGATTTCGAGAAAGAAACAACACACCTGGTTTCTGGCGAAGGGCCATGGGTCGGTCATCTAAAAATAAAGCAGGAACCCATGAACATCGGAAACCAGGAAAGGATCGGCATTCGGTGTCACATCATGATCCTGCTTTCCCAGGTTTCGATCATTCCTGTCTTCCCGATCAAGATTTGACGACGGCAAGACCTTCCTCCGGTTGAATCCACCATTCCGTTTCAAGAGAGGGCACGAAGATCGCGGAAGAGCACAGGAGACCGATACATGCTCCGGCCTCCAATCCTGCATCACACCTGGGTGGCGTTCAGGAAGGCGTCGACGCGCTCCGGCACCTTCTTCGGATCCAGCAGGTCCTCGAATTCCGACAGCTTCACGCGCGGAATATCTTCCGGCGCAAACTTCAGGATGCGGCGCCACACCTCTTCGAAACCTTCGGCGCCCTCGAACTTTTCGAGTTCGCTGGAGCGGAAATGGCAGGCGAAGACCTTGCGTTTGAACCGCAAAATCAAGCAACCCCGAAAACCGCGCTCGGTTCCCAGCAGGTGGCATCCATAAATCGCCAGGAAGGCGGTCCAGGGTACCTTTTGTTCCTTGCCGTTGGACAGCGTCATGTGGATGTGGTCGTTATCCACCTGACGAAGCACCACATCGATGTGCGAATGCACCTTGTCGTGAAAGATGACGTGGCTCTCGTCCTCCAGCGATTTGGCCGTTTTGTCCAGAAACAGACCCAGCTTCTCGAGAAGGGGATGATTGGGCGATTTGACCTTGAGCGTGGCCAACAAATCGTAGAGATAGGCCCGATCCGGGCGCTGCTGCAACATGATTTTTTCGGTCATGGTGCCGACCAGTTCCATCGCCTGATCTTCCATGATTTCGGGGTGATCGAGCACGTAGGGCACCAACCTGCGGGCCGCGGTCAGCTCGTTCTTGTTCACGGCCACTTCCATGGTCCGGATCAGGAGATGGCCCGGGACATCCAGGTCGTTGCGCAACATGTCTTCCAAAATGTTCCGCGAGGCATTGTGATCCTGCTTCTTGTTGGCCTCGCGCAACAGATAGGAAAAGGCGAGGGTGGCGATCTCGTTGTTGTCGTGGTTGAAGGCGAGATCGGCAATGCGCCGCACCTGTTCGTCGTTGGTGGGGTTCTGCACCAATTCACGCAGAATGGCCATGGCTTCGTCGCGCCGCTCTTCGTCCAAAAACATTTCCACCCGCGCCAATTCCCGGTCGGTATGCACCTCGGGATCGCGGTCTTCGAGAATTTCGCGCGTCGGCAGAAAGGAAAAGACCAAAGCCAACAGGAGCGCTTCCACGCCGATCAGGATCAACGATTTCTCTTCGAACAGGTGCGCGTAACCGGAAAAGTGGGCCGTCACCACGTAGACGGCCAAAACGAACATGAGTGAAAACAACCAAATGGGGACTTTCGTTCGGAACTCCACGAAGCGAAAGAACCAGGTTTTGAACGTCACTTCCAACTGCACCTTGGGACCCAACACACAGGCGATCATCATCAGCGTCGCCATGGTGTAGGCCCATGCGAACTCCAGAGAAGGCGCAAAACCGGCGGGAACGAAGAAGGGAAAGACAAACCAGGACATGGCCACGACGACGGTGAGGCTCATCACCCATAGCTTGTCGAATAGGTGTTCGAGTAGGTAATTGGTAAAAAAGAGGCAGATGACGCTCAGGATCAGTAGCGCCCAGTGGTGGGGCATCAGGGCCAGGATCAAGCGCTTGCCGGCGTCGCTCTTGGCGATCAGCGTCAGTGGTTGAACCGCGGACGAATAGTCGGCATAGGCCCGGTGAACGGCATCGTCGAAACTGCTGGCGTATTCGGGGTCGACCACCAGGTGCGGGTTCTTGATCGCCTGGAAGTAAATACCCTGTTTCAGCTCACCCTGGCCCAACTGATCTTCCAAAGCCGTGTGGAGAACGTGCAGCCGCTCTTCCTGAAGTTCGCTGAAGCGGGACTCGCGCGGAAGAACCAGCGCAAAATATCCCGCCAAGGACAAAAGAACCAGGATCACGGCGCCCCATGACTGCGATGTGCCTTTGGTTAGGTTTTCTCCGGTGGGGTAAATCACCATGGCCTGGCCTGCCTTCAAAATCGCGAGGTGCGGAAGCGACCGCCGCACGCATCACGGAAACGCGCCGTCGAACCGTCTCCACGGAAGAACAGCTCCCGAATGGTCGAGGTGGGCGCAATACATGAACTTGATGGCATTATACTACCTGGCGGGAAGGGCCAAGTTGAGCGCGCTCATCTTTTACAGGCCTGCAAGCGCGGCAATCCAGGGTTTTACGGCAATAAGCGGCACCTTGAAATTTCACCCGACTTTATGTGCGACTTGGATGCCGAAGGCGGAACGAACGTCCTCCGAACCGGCCCTCCGAGCGAAGCATTCGCAATTGGAGGGCCGGTTCGGGGAACCCGACATCTTTTCGGCATGGATCGATCAGGATGCGGCGATCAGGGAATCGCCCGCACCGGCCTCGGCCGTGGCCAACAAACTCTCACGTACGTTGACGACCTCGCCGACCACGATCGTCGCCGGCGACCGCACGCCTTTCGCCTTGTCCACGATATCGGCCAGGGTTCCGGTCACCACCTTCTGTTCCGGCAAGGTGCCGCGCTCTACCAGGGCGACCGGGGTTTGGGGACTGCGACCGTGGGCGACGAGGCGCTCGACGATCAGCGTCAACCGCTCCACACCCATCAGGAACACGGCGGTACCGATGCGGGCGGCCGCTTCCCAATCGACCTGTGCGCGTTTGGCACGCGTGCCCTGTTGTCCCGCGAACACGCCGAACGAGGGCGTGATGCCTCGATAGGTCACGGGGATCAAGGCCGCCTCGGGCGCCGAGATACAGGAACTCACGCCGGGCACGACCTCGGCCGGAATACCGGCGTCTTTCAACACGAGCAGCTCTTCGCCGCCGCGCCCGAACACGAAGGGGTCGCCTCCCTTCAGTCGCACCACGATTTTTCCCTCACGGGCGTGACCGATCATGAGCGCGAAGATCCGTTCCTGGCGGAGCTGCATGTCGTCGCCTTTGGCCTTGCCCACGTAGATCCGCTCGGCGCCGGTGGCGTGATCCAACACTTCGGGGTGCACCAAGCGGTCGTAGAGCACGATGTCCGCGCGCTCCAGCAGGCGAACGGCCCGCAACGTAATCAGATCGGGGGCACCGGGGCCCGCGCCAATCAAATAAACTTTTCCCAATGTCATCTTCTGTCCTCGAACTCGCAATCGGAGCAAATGGTAAGGCCGAAGCGCGAACGATCAGGTGCTGCTTCTCAGCTTCGGTCAATGTTGTGGGGGAACTCGAACGCGTTCGCATCGGGCACCACGTTCGATGTGACCAGCGTCCATCCGGCGAGGGCATCGGCCGTCGCAGACGGCAGGGCTTCCGGATGGTCACTTACTTCCGGTTAGACTTTCTCGAGGTATGACTCCATCATGGCGGCCAAACGTCGTTCGGCTTCGGCTTCACGACCCGACCGCACCAATTGAGGGATCTCGGAATCCAGGACTTTTCCCCAAAAACCCCGCTTCACTTCGAAGGAACCCAAGCGCTGTTTGAGGGCGAGCCGCCACCGGCCCAGCCATTCGGCGAGGATGCCGGTGTCGCCACCGAGAAATTGGTCGCGAATGGCGTTGCGGAGCCTGCCGGCCAGGGTCGGACTTCGTCCGGATGTGGACACGGCCACCTGAACGGGACCCGATTGGGCGATGGCCGGCACGATGAAATTACAAAGCGGCGGATCGTCGACCACGTTCACCAAACGTTGCTCGGCTTCGGCCAACTCGAAGACGCGCCGATTGACCTCGCGATCATCGGTCGCGGCGACGATCAGGAACCGATTGACGGCATCTTCGTCGCGAAAGGCACGCCGATGCCAGGTCAAGGCACCGCGTTCGGCCATCGCGACCAACCCCGGCGTGGCCCAAGGTGCGACCAGGGTGACGTCGGCTCCGGAATCGAGCAGGGGCACGACTTTCATTTCAGCAATGGCCCCAGCGCCGACCACCAGGCAGGAACGCCCGCGCAGATCGACGAAAACCGGATAGAACTCGGCCATGATTCGCCTCCAACACAATCGAAATGCGTTGCCATGGAGCAACGACGGTTAGGCGAACGGTTCGCCGGGATCGGCGCACCGCCCGATTCAGGTAGTGCCGGGTTTTCTGTCTCGGGATCCGACCAGGCGACTTGGGATCATCGCTTCGCCGAAACCTGGGACATCGCCCATCCAGTCGGTGCATCCCGGGGGAAGGGCGTACGGTCCGATTCTGAACGGGAACGAGTTGTAAGGGGGGGAAAATGGGGCCGCCCGAAGGGAGTCGCTCGGGCATGAGCACTGGCCCCAAGGTAACTTTAACCTAAATTGAGCGATTCTTGGCGGCGCGCTGCACAAATCTGTTGGGCTGCAACAGCCTGTGAAAATGCTCGACGTACTTTCCAAGTACGCCTCCGCTTTTCCCAAACTGTTTCGCTCCAACATCTTCGCACATCGCATCCACCCGAATCGCACACTTCAGGTTTAAACCAACACGGCCAGATTTTTGGCTGGCTTTTCCATTAATTGTGCGGTTTTTGGGTGATTTTTGAGCACTTCGATCAAACGTTCGGTACCTTGACGCCGATTGAAGTAGCCCACGGTCTCCCCGTCGCGGCGCTCGTTCATGTAGTGCCGGTAGAGCACGTCGATGACCACGGGCACCTGATCGCGGGGAACGGATTTGAGGTAGGCCAGATTCTCGTCCATCAGGGGCACGCCCTGGTGACGCCCGTCCTCGGTGCCGAACAGCTTGAATTGGTAGCGATTGTTGCCGGACCCGACCAGGCCGATGGCCTTGGTGGCGGGCCGGAAGCACTGACGTTCGCATCCGGTGATGCCGATGCTCGTGGCCAGGCCACCCCAACCGAGCCCTTCCAATTCGTCGATCAGGACCGGTTCGAATTTCTCGGATTCGGTGTAGGCCAGGCGGCAGGTGTCGCGGCCCACGCAGGAGCCCGACTGCTTGCGCAACACCGAATAGGTCTTGCCGTGGCGCTTGCCGAAGCCATAGGAGGCCAAGGCCTGCTCGAATTCCTCGCGTTGCGCGGCAGGGATCCCGCCAAACACCAGATCCTGGTTGGGCGTGATGTAAAGTCGCGTCCGGAACCGCGCGGCCACCTCGCGCACCATGGTTTTCAAGCGGCCGTTGGGGCTGTTGTCGATCAGGCGACCGTTCTCGATGAAGGCGCCGAAGGCATAGGTCGGTTCGGCACCATCGCGCGCGGGTTCCCGGGTCCAGCCATGGTGTAGGTGACGAGCACCTACGTCGAGGTCTTCGACGGGATCGCCCAGATCGAAATCGAGCAGTTCCTGAACTTGGTTGCGATACCAGGCGATGCCTTGTTTCTTGACGACGTATTTCAAGCGAGCCCAGTGACGATTGGCGCGATCGCCCCAGGTCTGGTGGACCTGCACGACCGCATCCATCGCGGCCAAGAGCTGGTCCTCGGTCACGGTGGCCAGTGGCAGGGCCAGCAGGGACGCGGACGGTTTTCCGTTTTTCTCGCCCTGGCCACCGCCGACGTAGATCTGGAAGCGATTCACGGCGTTGTTTTCGATGACCGGGGCGATGCCCATGTCGTGGGTGCGCAGTTCGGTACAGTTGTCGGGTTCTAGCTCGCCGGTTTCCGGATTGCGGTGCACCGCACCGAAAGCGATCTTGAACTTGCGGTTCAACAAACCGGGGCCGTACTGGAAGCGTTGCCCGCCGGCCGCGTCTTCCATGTCGCGAAAGGCGTGGGGATCGACCGCGAAGATCTGGATGAAGGGCGTATCGGGCAGGCGAAAGTAATCCGCAGCCTTGGCCGCCCAGGCATGGGCGTCGAAGATGTCGCTGCCGTGAGAGAAGGGGCATGCCATGACGTTGCGCACGTTGTCGCCGCAACCGTTGAGACTCAGCAGCCCAGACTCGGCACTGAGGCGGATCAAATCCACCAGGTGTTCCTTTTTGACCCAATGGAACTGGACGTTTTCGCGGGTCGTCAGGCGAATGGAGGGGTTGCCCTCGGGATCGCGCGCGTACCGATTGGCCAGGTCGTCGAGGGTGTCCCATTGCTCCGGCGTGATGGGGCCGCCGCCGGGAATGCCGAGCCGGATCATGTACATCCAGTCCTTCTCACGACCGGACTTGGCTCGGTTGAACTCCAGATAGATGCCGTAACTCTTGGCGAGCTGCTCGGTTTCCCAGGCGAGGTCGGCGCGGTCGTCGCGAAAATCCTCGTAGAGATTGCCGGTCAAGCCGTTGGAGTTGCGTTTGTTCATCTCCTCTTTGCTCTGATCTTCAAGAGGCGTTCTCAGATTCGGTTCGAAAGGCTTTCTTTTCATGTTTCTGTCTCCGGTGGTGGGGGGTGCGGTAATGGACCGCGAAGAGGTTGCTGGGGGAACGACTGCTGGGTGGCGTGACTGGAATCGAGTCCGGTGGGGGTGGGAGAGGAGCCCACCATGGGGCCGTTTGCGGCGGCCTTGCCGGGGGCTTCCTCTCCACGGCGGACAATCAGGGAGTCGCTTCGCGGGAGTCGGCCGAAAGAGCCTTGGGAATCAGGCCGCGGCCGTCGAGGAACGCCAAGATTCGGTCGAGCGCCTGTTGTTCGGTGAGTTCGTTCATGGGGAGCCGAAGATCGGGATGGGCGGGCGGTTCGAGCGGGCCGTTGACGCCGGGCAGGGGAAAATCGGCATCCTCCGCCGCGCGTTGGTACTGCCCCTCGCGATCGCGTTTGGCGCACCACTCGATGGGTGCCTCCAAGACGATTTCGATCAGCCGGTGGCGACCGATCCGGTCACGGGTCAGGTTGGCGTCGGTCGCCTGCCGCAGGTCCGTGGCACAGATGGCGATCAAGCCGGCGCTGTTGAGCAGGGTCGCATCGGCGGCCAGGCGACCCGAGGACACCGGTCGCTCGGTCGTGGATTGAAGGACCAACGGCAGGGCACCGCGGTCGAACAGGGCCCGTTCGATGCGCCGCGCCAATGCCGGCTGACCTGCGGCGACCGGTCCGGTCAGCCAGAGGGTCAGCGGTCGTTGGCCGAGGCGGCGGGCGCGGTCGGTCTCGCTGACGTGCCGCTCGCCATCGGCAGCGCTCGCCTCGCGCGACTCGCGGGTCGTGGCTTCCGGTTCGGCGATCATGCCGGCGGCCACCGTCAGATTGGTCTGCTCATCGATCAGGATGAAGCTGCCGGTGGCGCGGTTGCTCTGGTAGGCATCGAAGAACAGCGGCTTGAAGGTCGTCAGGCGCAACCGGCCGATCTCGTTGAGTTGGAGGTTTTCACCCGTCGTGGTCTCCACGCGGTTGACGTCTACCTTATATATAAGGTCGTCGACCACGACGCGGGTGGTTTGGGAGGTGTGCTTGAGCAGGTAGGCGCCATTGGGCCGAAGCGGCGTTTCGTCCATCCAGACGACCATCGCCTCCAGGTGGCGCTCGGCCTGGGGGGCATGGCTGGGATGGAACAGGACCGCGCCGCGGCTGATGTCCAGTTCGTCGGCCAGGGTGACCGTCACCGACATCGGTGCGAAGGCTTCCTCCAACTCCCCGTCATAGGTCACGATGGACGTGACCCGCGAGCGGCGCCGACTGGGTTGCACTTCGAGTTCGTCGCCTTTGCGCAGCACACCGGACACGATTTGACCGCTGTACCCGCGAAAGTCGGCATGAGGCCGCGAAACGTACTGAACCGGAAACCGCAGGTCTTCGAGGTTTCGACTCCCGGTCACGGGCACCGACTCCAGGATTTCCAGCAGGCTGCCGCCCTCGTACCAAGGTGTGGCCTCGCTTTTCTGCACGACGTTGTCGCCGCGCAAAGCGCTGATCGGCACGTACTTGGGGCGGGCGATGCCCAATTGATCGGTGAACCGATCGAAATCGGCGCGGATGCGTTCGTACACCGCCCGATCGAAGTCGACCAGGTCCATTTTGTTGACGGCGACCACCAGATGCGGCGTCTGCAGCAGGGCCGCGATGAAGGCGTGCCGCTTGGATTGGGTGCGCACCCCGTGGCGCGCATCGATCAGGACGATCGAGAGATCGGCGGTGGAGGCGCCGGTCGCCATGTTGCGGGTGTACTGCTCGTGGCCCGGCGTATCGGCGATGATGAATTTTCTTCGCGGGGTCGCGAAAAAGCGATAGGCCACATCGATCGTGATGCCCTGCTCGCGTTCGGCTTTGAGCCCGTCGGTGAGCAGCGCCCAATCCAGTTGGTCGCGGTCGTTGGGTTTGCGCGCTTCGAGCGCGGCGAGATGGTCCTCGCACAGGCTTTGGGAATCGTGAAGAAGGCGCCCAATCAGGGTCGACTTACCGTCGTCCACGCTGCCGGCCGTGGAAAAGCGCAGCAGTTCCTGGGTTTCCTGTTCCCGCAGAAAAGTATCGATGGTCACTTTGGTTCCTCGCTATGGTGGTTCCGAGATGAGAAAGATTCAGGGAAGGTTCCGGTTGTTCGCCGAATCAGCTCTTGCAGCGAATGGGTCGGACACGTGGGCCGGGGCCCATCCGGAAACGGCGGTCTTTGGAACGGGTCCTCCGAACCAGCCCGCTTCCGGATGGGCACGATCTAGAAGTAGCCCTCGCGTTTCTTGCGCTCCATGGCGTCGTCGCTGTCGTGGTCGATCACCCGGTTGGCGCGTTCGGACGTGCGGACCTCCAACATCTCGGCGATGATCTCGGCCACGTTGGTCGCTTCCGAAGGGATGGCGCCGGTGCAGGGCGAGCAGCCCAGGCTGCGGAAACGGCACTTGATGCGTTTGGCCCGGCCGGCGAGGCGTTCGGGAAAGGGAAAGCGCTCGGTGGGGATCAAGGTGCCGCCGGTGTCGATCACTTCCCGCTCGCGAGCGAAGTAGAGCGGGACGATGGGGATTCGTTCCAGGTAGATGTACTGCCAGATATCGAGTTCGGTCCAATTGGACAGGGGGAAAACGCGAATCGATTCACCCTTTTTGATACGCCCGTTGAACAGGTTCCACAGCTCGGGACGCTGGTTCTTGGGATCCCATTGACCGAATTGGTCGCGAAAGGAGAAGATGCGCTCCTTGGCGCGCGATTTCTCCTCGTCGCGGCGGGCCCCGCCGAATGCGGCGTCGTAATTGCCGGCGGCCAAGCCGTCGAGCAGCGCCCGGGTCTTGAGCTGGCCGCAGCAGGCGGCCGTGCCCAGATCGAAGGGATTGGCATTGTCGGCCAAGGCCTCGCGATTGCTGTGCACGATCAGGTCGAGGTCGTTCTCGCGCGTGAATTTATCGCGAAACTCGTACATTTCGTGGAACTTGTAAGAAGTATCCACGTGTAGCAACGGAAACGGCACCTTGCCCGGATAGAAGGCTTTCTGTGCCAGACGAACGAGGACCGACGAGTCCTTGCCCACCGAATACAACATGACCGGACGCTCGAATTCGCTGGCGACTTCGCGAATGATGTGAATGCTCTCCGCCTCCAACTGGCGGAGGTGGGACAGACGATAGCGGTCGGGGGTCGGACGTCGCCGCGGTGTATTGCGAAACAGACGAAAGGCCGGCGTTTGTGCCGGTTCCAAAACTGGGGCCAAAGCTTCAACCATGATCAAACTCCATTGTTGCGTGGGCAAAATCGGGGGGGGTGGACGGGAATCGTGCCGCGACGTGGGAACACCACTGCGGCCTCAGTCGCCGGTAAGCGGATTCAGCTCGCCGGACCGCGCCATGGGCTCGGGGGTCGGCTCCTCGCCGGAAGTTCCGGCCTTCTGGCCGAGCGAGATATGGGCCCAAAGGCGTTCGTGAAGGAAGTAGAGTGCGAGCTTGGCGACGGCTTCCAGGCCACCGACCGAAACGGCCAGCAGGGGCTTGCCGGTCATGATCAGAACCAGGGAGAAGGTGGCGGCGGTTGCCAGCAGCCGCCACGAAAGGGCTTTGTATGCCGATCGAAGTCGGGATTCACGAGACAAAACAAACCTCTTTTTTATGCCTAAGCGATGCCCCGCGGTTTCTAGAACCGCGAGTAAGTCATTTTTTTCATTAAGTTTGCATTCATTCATCGCCATCGATACCGCTGGCCGCACGCCGCCCGTTCCCACCCACGAGGCGTGGGTGGTTCACCAGGGAGGACAGCGTCAGGGCCCGTTCTCGCACGTCTCGTTGGGGTTGGAAGACGCGGTCGAACCCGTGAGTTGGGGTCTCGCGGCGGCACTTGGAGCCAATTCGTTGGGGGGAGCCGGTTCCAAGGGGGTTCGCCGAAGCCCTGACGCCAATCGGTGGTGCGGCTGCCGGATCCTGACGCGGGGTCAGGCCGGCACGACGGTTTCGATGTGCGTCACTCCACGAAGACCGGGACCTTGCGTTCGACCCGGCCGTTCACGATGTGGATGCCGCATTCGTTGTGTTCGCGGGGTTCCCACCACCAACGCCCGGCCCGGGGATCCTCGTCGGGCAGCACCGCACGCGTGCACGGGGCGCACCCGATACTGGGGTACCCCTGATCGTGGAGGGCGTTGTAGGGAACGTGCTGCTCTTCGAGAAAGCGCCGTACCTGGGCTTCGGTCCAGTCGTGAAGGGGATTGATCTTGACCATTTGGTTGGCCTCGTCCCACTCGATCACTTCCGTGTAGCCTCGGTTGGTCGATTGATCGCGACGTAAACCGGTTACCCAGGCTGACTTACCAGCCAGAGCCCGCTTCAGCGGCTCGATCTTGCGAACCGCGCAGCATTGTTTTCGCTTGGCGATGGAATGACGAAAGAGGTTGGAGCCGTGCTCGTTGACCATCTCTTCCACGCGATGTCGGTCGGGAAAGTACACCTTGATCCGCAGGCCGTAGTGGCGCCGCGTCTGGTCCAGCAGGTCGTGCGTTTCGGGGAAGAGCCGACCGGTGTCGAGCGTGATGATGTCGAGCGCAGGGGCGTGGCGCGCGATCAGATGGGTGAGAATCTGATCCTCGGCGCCGAGAGAAGAAGCCAGCACCGCGTCTCCGGGAAAGGTCTCCACGACCCAGCGGATGATGTCGCCGGGTGATTTGGATGCCAATTCGGATCGCCAGTGCTCGATCTTTTCGTTGCTTTGGAGTGTCATGTCCGCCGTCTCCTTGCAATCGTGAGCGCAAAACTTGCGACTTAAAACGTCTAGAAACAGGTATATAGGTTTTTGTGGGGCAGGGAATGGGAAGAGGGACTCCGTCCGGTTGGGGAGCCGGACGGAGCCGGGGTGAAGGGAAGCCTGTCCAAAATGGGGTTTGGGGGGAGCTTGGACAGTACGGACCCATTCAGCCCGCAAGCGGTCGACATATCGCGTGGGAGTTGGGAGAGGAAGCCCTAAAAAGCAAAAAGCCTTCCTCGAGAGTTCCGAGAAAGGCTTTTACGCGTACCTTGCGAGGGGCTTCAGCTTGTTAAAGCAGGCGCGCTTCCCGGTTCCCATCGGACATGCCGTGGATACAGCAGCAACAACAACCCATACAACAAGCCGTTTCAAATGATGCTTTGTTTGCGATGTGGGCTGCCATGGTGCTACCTCATGGTACGTTTCGTTCGTTGCCGCAAGGTTACAGGCGTCTTCGATCGAGTGTCAAGGTTTTTTTTGGATCCGCCCTGGAGGGGCACCCGGCACGACCTGTCCAAGCCTTGAACGCCAAGCGATACACCGCTTTTCGGGTCGGGATTGGAAAGCCCCGGGCAGGCCAAATCGGGGTTGCACATGCCATGGGCAAAATCCCCGTGAATCGCGGCTTTACCACCGCCGCCTCAAAGTCTATACTCTGTCAGTGATATTTTGCGCTTCGCAAAGGAAACTTTGCACCTTGCCAAAAAAACATCATCGCGTGAACAAGGGAGGCTGGCTTGAAGTGCCCGTTTTGTGCACACCAGGGCGACAAGGTAGTCGATTCCCGCGAAAGTAAAGACGGCGAACTGATTCGCCGCCGTCGCGAGTGCCTCTCCTGTGGCCGCCGTTTCACCAGTTACGAACGGATCGAAGAAATTCAGTTCATGGTGATCAAAAAGGACGGCAGGCGCCAGCTTTTCGATCGCACCAAACTGCTGAACGGCATCTTGGCTTCCTGCCAGAAGCGTCCGGTCAGCATGGCCCAGTGTCAGGAAACCGTGAACGACGTGCTCTCGGTCCTGTACCAAAAACCCGATCGGGAAATCTCGACCACCGAGATCGGCGAGATCGTGATGAAGCGCCTCAAGGAGCTGGATCAGGTCGCCTATGTGCGTTTCGCGTCGGTGTACCGCGAATTCCAGGACGTGTCGGAGTTCATGGGCGAGGTGAAGCCATTGATCGAAGGCGAAGACGAAGGGAACGGCTAAAGCCTGGCACGGGGCCCTTCATTCATAAGTCTTTTATTACCACTGAGTTCACAGAGAACACAAAGAAAAGACAGTGCGCCTGAAGAGACAACATCCCCTTAGGCCGGAGAAGAGGACTTGGAGGTTTTTGGAGGGGATTGCTCGGTGGTTGCGGGGTATCTATGCGCAAGTTTTTTAATTTCGCTGCCCGGGCCGAGGGCTGGGATACCTGGTTCTGGCGAGGGGTCATGGGTCGGTCTTTAAAAAAATGAAGCAGGAACCCATGAAATTCGGAAACCAGGAAAAGAAGGGCAATTGATGGCGCACCTTTCGGAGCGACCTCGCACGGATCACTCCGAAAAGTACATCCAGCGGATGTACCTACTGGGCACGGCGAGTCTCTCGGCATTCGGGCACGCCAAACGGATTGGTTTCAAGAGAGGATCGTCGATCATCAACGATCGATTTAAACTATTTGAATTTATTCACTTACTTCAGTATCAGCGCCTTTTCTCTCCGCGTTCTCCGCGACCTCTGTGGTAGAAAAAAATTTGGGAGTCACCGCGATGTCAAACCGGGGACCCTCCCTCCAACCGATCGAGGATCCAGGCCACGGCTTCGGGCAGGTCGGCGGCGTAGTGATCGGCGATCGCCTCCCCCCTGCCGGCGACCTTGACGGTTGTGACACCGCGGGCCGCGCCGGCGCGGATGTCGCTGTCGCTGTCGCCGACGAGAAAGGAAGCCTCCCAATCCACGGCGAGGGCCCGATCGGCCTGATCCAGTAGGCCCGGATCGGGTTTGCGGCAGCCGCAACCCTCGTCGCGATCGTGGGGGCACACGTAGAACTCGGCCAGGTGACCACCCAGCTCGGCGACGCACTCGCTCAAATGGCGATGGACCCGATCCACGTCGGTGCGACTCATGCGGCCGACGGCGATGCCGCGTTGATTGGTGACCACGGCCAATCGAAAACCGGCCCGGGTCAACCGGGCGATGGCCTCCAGCACGCCTGGCAGGAGCTGGAACTCGGCCAGGCAAGTCACATAGTCGGCCATGATCCGACGGTTGATGACACCGTCTCGATCCAGAAAAACGGTTGGGACTTTAGTCCTCGTCATTTTCATCCTGATTGGGCATGACCACGACGCGCATGTTGCTGTTCACAGGGGCCGACTTGGGGCTCGGCTTCGCCTTCGGTTGAAGTGTTTCGATCAAGAGCACGTTCTGAAGGGGAATCATGATCGACGAAATGTCGGCGAATCGCTTTTTGGTAGCCTCGAGGTGAGGGTTGACGACCATGCCCTCCTCGTAATCCAGGATCATGTCCTTGATCGAGACAAAGTAGGGATGGGTTAAATCGAGAGATTCCGCAACCAGTTGGTATTCCTCTTCCTTGAGGCGGAAATGGACCTTGTACACGGCCTCCTCCTTCATTCGGGGAATGGATATTCTAGCAAGTGCACATCCAGAAACAGTGGTTTTTTTCGATGGGCTCTTTCAATCCCGGCTAGAATAGGGTCCGTCCAGAAACGGCGTTTTTGGAAGCTCTTGGCATCGATCCGGCGTCCCGTTCCGTGAGGCGCCCTCTCGATTCTCGCCCCAGCGGACTTCGGCCAAGCACTCGAGATCGCGTGGCTTGGCCGAACACGCCAGCCGAAATCCAAAAATCAGCTCAGTCTGGCGGGACCGTTCGGGGACGAATGAGGATTTCGTTTCCGAACCCAATACGCGAATCGCCCCCACATTCACCGTGGATCCGGTCCACGTCCGACATTCGGAGGTTTTGGCGCATGCCCGACGACCTGCACGTCCCCGGCGACGAACGAGCCCGACTGATTTTGACCCATCTTCGCGAACGCCGAAGCCTGCCTGCGAACCGCATGAAACCGGATCCCATCCCGGAAGACCAACTGCTGGCGATCTTGGAAGCGGCCAACTGGGCACCGACGCACAAGTTCACCGAGCCCTGGCGGTTCCGGATTTATCGCGAGGATGGCCGTGCGGCTCTCGCGAAGGTTTTGGCGGAAACCTACACGGCGACCGCCGGGGATGCCTTCACCCCGAAAAAATTGGAAAAGATCCACGCTCGCCTGGCCCATGTCCCGCTGGCGATCGCCCTGATCATGGAACCCAGCGAAAAGTGCGGCCTGCCGGAGTACGAGGAAATCCTCGCCGTCGGCTGCGCAGCCCAAAACCTGCACCTCGCCGCCCACGCCCTGGGCATCGGCCTGATCTGGTCTTCACCGCGCTACCTGGATCACCCCAAGCTGCGCACCTTCCTGCAGCTCGAGGGCCGCATGAAATGCTTCGGGTTCCTGTACATGGGGTATCCCGTCGATTGCTGGCCCAAATCCAAGCGAGGTCCCGTCGAAGAAAAGATCGTATTCGTGGAAAGCTGATCGAGAAACCATCCGAACCCGGATCCCATCCGTGATCGAGCTTCCCGTGGAGGAACACATGTTGCCGACCGTTTGCGACCTCGAAGAGCCCTACCGCCGATTCATGGAGCCGGCCTACCGCATCGCGATCGAGGCCGGTGGCCTCATTCTCGAGGTCTACGACGACGATCACCAGGTAAGCTACAAGGACGATCGCTCGCCGATCACCCGAGCCGACCGCGCCTCCCACCACCACATCACCCAGGCTCTCCAGGCATCGTTTCCGGACATTCCGGTGCTGTCGGAAGAGGCCGAACTCCCCGATTTCCAGGTTCGCCGCGACTATTCGCGCTTTTGGTTGATCGATCCGCTGGACGGCACCCGCGAGTTCGTCAACCGCAACGACGAATTCACCGTCAACATCGCCCTCATCGAGGGAACTCGGGCCGTGCTGGGCGTGGTCCACGTACCCGTCTCCGGGCAAACCTTCTTCGGGGCGGCCGGCCAGGGCGCCTGGCTGGCGGAACGAGACGGCACGGCACGACGCCTCGCCTGCGTGCGGCCCACCTCGGAGCGGGCACTGCGCATCGGTGTCAGCAGGTCCCATCCCGATCCCCGCCTGACCGAATTCCTGAATCACCTGGATGCCCCCCAATCGGTGCCGCTGGGCAGTTCGCTGAAGTTTTGCCGGATCGCCGAAGGCCAGGTGGACCTCTATCCGCGCATGCACCCCCTGCGCGAATGGGACGTGGCGGCGGCCCAGGTGATCACCGAAGAAGCGGGCGGTGTAGTCTGGGATTGGCAGGCCCGACCCCTGACCTACAACAAGGAAGTCATGAAACACGACGGCGGTTTTCTGGCCGCGGCCGGATCGGGTCTGGCCGAACGAATCCTGGCTGGAAGCCGATAGGACGGCGGTTGCGAGACCCTCTCGGCGGCGCGTGGGGTCCTGTGCGAATGGTCTTGCGGTTCCGGGTCGCGGTAAGGCATACTGTAGGTCCAAAAACCAGCGAACAACAGTACCTTCCAAAATTCGCTCTCTCAAAGGGATATGGTGCGCCCAGGCCGTCATGCTCCCGTTTCATTCGATCCTCGGATCGGCGTCAGCGGGGATGGTGTCGACGTGCTCCGCGAAGCCGATGTAAGGCCTTGACATGGTGAAGTTTCCCGATCCTGACCTGCAACTCTTCGAGAATCTTCCTTTCAAAGTGGTCGTGATCGATCGCGGCTACCAGGTGGTATACGCCAACAAGAGTCCCGACATCTTGGTGGGCCAAAAGTGCCATGAGGTCCTGTGGGACTCGCCCGAGGTATGTGACGACTGCCAGGTTCGGCGCTTGTTCGATCAGGGCGTGCCGTTCAAAAAGGCGGGTCAGGGCCAGTTCTGCGGCCAGAAAGCGTTCATGACCTGCGAGTACCGTCTGCTCCACAATCACGCGGTCTGCTTTCTGGACGACAAGACCCAAATGGTTTCCGCGCTCAAGGGGGCCAAGGAAAACGCGGAAAAGATCCGGTCCGAAATGGATCAGCATGTGGAGAAGGCCAAGGCCCAACAGCGCATGTTGCGCCACAAGCTCAGCAATACCGAACGCAAGCTGACCCAAATTCCCCAGATCATGGAAGGTGTCTCGGCCGGTGTCATGATGATCGATTCCGGAAAGCAGGTACTGCACCACAACGCGCGGCTGAACTCGGTGCTCATGGCCTTTTACAACCCGGACACCAAAAAGCGCCACACCTGCTACGAGATGCTCTATCGCCGCGATGAGGCCTGCGAGGATTGTCCGATTTCCAAGGGACGCCTGCTGCAGCACCGACTGACCCGCAAAATGGAGGGCGGCGCGGGCAGCGGGTACATGACCGAAGAATTCTCCAAAGCCGGCAAGGACTTCGTGCTGACGGTCACCAACTCCAGCCGCACGATCGAATTGGCCATGAGCATCCAGAGCCACCTCAGCGAATTGGAAGAAATCAACCGCATCCTGAACTCCATCGTGCGGCGCGGTGCCGCGCTTCAGAACAGCGACGATCTCGAATCGCTGTTCGAACTGGTCCTGGATGAACTGGCCAACTACCTCTTCCCCGAAAAGGAAACGCCGATGGTGTTGCTTTCCAAGCAAACGCCCAGCCGCAACGTGGAACAGGCGGTGTTTCGCAATGTCGCACCGGAAGATCGCAAGGAATTCCTGCGACTATTCGCCGAAAGCACCATGGCGGGGCTCGAAAGCCTGGGTTGGCAGGTCTTTCCCCTGTCGGGCAGCTTCTCGGGCGGTACCGGCTTCTTCATGGTCCAATCGCCCATTTTGGAAGAGAAGCGCCTCAGCATCCTGAAAATCTTCCTCAACATGGTCGGCTCGCGCCTGGACAACCTCAAACTGGTGGCCAACCTGGAACGCCAGGCTCACATCGACGGGTTGACCGGCACCTTCAATCGCGCTTTTTTCGAAAAGCGGTTCGAACAGGAGAAGGAGAAGGCCGACAAGGTGGGCCTCAACTTCGGCATCGTGGTGATCGACATCAACGGGCTCAAACGCATCAACGACGTCTACGGCCACTTGGCGGGCGACACCTTGATTCAGGCCTGCGGCAGCTTGCTCAAAAAAAATATCAGGGAGAGCGACGTTCTCAGCAGATTTGGTGGGGACGAGTACGTCATTTTGCTTCCTTCCACTGGAATTGAAGGTGTTCTGGTGCTGGTGGACCGCATCAACACCGCTCAAAAAGATGCCACTTATTGTTTTCCGGGCGAAAATGGAGATAAAATAGTCGAACCGCTTCAAATGAGTGTCGGTGCGGCCTCTTCCGAGGAGACCCCCATCGATAAAGTTTTTAATCTTGCAGACGAAAGAATGTATGAAGCCAAAGAGCGGTTCTACGAAACGCACGAACGCTATCGGTGAACCGCCTTCATGTAACAAATCTCGGAACTTGACGAAGTATTTATGGCAAAAAACGATCAGAACAATCAAAGTGCACCGGATCTTGATCCGCATCTCAAAAGTATCGTATCCACGGTCAAGAACATTACCGAGGGTAAGTGGCACCAGGATCTGGATGTCAAAGCCAGTGGGATGATCGGTGAGCTTGCCTACTATCTCAATCACACGCTGAAAAACCTCCGCAAATTGGACAAGAGTCTGGGCGCCAACGTGGAAGACACGCCGCGCGCCATGTCGGAGGTCCAGGCGGTCATCGACCACACCGAAAAGGCCACCATCCTGGTTTTGGACAAGGCCGACGACATCTTGGCGCGGCTCTCCCAGAATCGCGAGATGGTCGACCAGCTCAAACAGATCAGTGACGAGGCCGGCCGTTCGGAATTGACCGAAAAGCTGAGCAACAACAACACGGCGCTGGAAAAGTCGGCCTACGACATCATCAACGCCATGGAATTCCAGGACGTGACCCAACAGAAGATCATGAGCATCATGAGCTGCCTGGAGGGCATCGAGGAACGGTTGATCGATCTGCTGATCATTTTCAAGATCAAGGAAGGCAGAGAGAACAAGAACGAGAACGTGGAAATCCTCAAGAACCTGCACGACGAGGAGTTCGATACCTCCAACAAGCAGGGTCTGGTGGACCAGCTTCTCGCGGAATTCGGCATCTGAGCATCCGGTTCCAGAGTTCCCGCATGTCCGAGAGTGACGTCGAAGCTACGCCCGCGGCATCCCCCTAAGAGCGAAGCGCTCCCAAGCGAAGTGATCGGCCTTCGGCGTTCCCGCATGCACAGAGATACGTCGTCGCAGTAGGTTGGGCTGCCAGCCCGACATATCGAAGCAACCTTTGAAACGGAAGAGAGTTACGTCAAAGAGCGAAGCGCGTTCCTCCCCGTATTGCCTTCAAGCCAAGTGATCGGCCTTCGGCGTTCCCGCATTCCGAGAGAGATGTCGTCGCAGTAGGTTGGGCTGCCAGCCCGACATATCGAAGCAACCTTTGAAACGGAAGAGAGTTACGTCAAAGAGCGAAGCGCATTCCTCCCCGTATTGCCTTCAAGCGAAGTGATCGGCCTTCGGCGTTCCCGCATTCCGAGAGAGATGTCGTCGCAGTAGGTTGGGCTGCCAGCCCGACATTTCGAAGCAACGTTTGAAACGGAAGAGAGTTACGTCAAAGAGCGAAGCGCATTCCTCCCCGTATTGCCTTCAAGCCAAGTGATCAGCCTTCGGCGTTCCCGCATTCCGAGAGAGATGTCGTCGCAGTAGGTTGGGCTGCCAGCCCGACATATCGAAGCAACCTTTGAAACGGAAGAGAGTTACGTCAAAGAGCGGAGCGCATTCCTCCCCGTATTGCCTTCAAGCGAAGTGATCGGCCTTCGGCGTTCCCGCATTCCGAAAGCTGGCCATTTCAGGCAAGCGCAAGCTGGGCGAATGGTGGGCTTCGCCCTTTGGCCTTTGTTGCTGAAGCTGCTGGGGTTGCTTCGATTGGTGGAGCAGGCTGCTCCACCTACAGGCACGACGCCTCTCTCCGCACGCGGGCACTCCGAAAGCTGGTCACTTCGAGCGGGTGCGATCGGGAAGATGAGTGCGCTTCGCTCTTTGGCGTTCGTTGCCGGGTCTGCTTGGGTTACTTCGACGCGTCGGGCCAGCGGCCCAACCTACAGCCTCGACGCCTCTCTCCGCACGCGGGCACTCCGAAAGCTGGTCACTTCGAACGGGGAAGATGAGTGCGCTTCGCTCTTTGGCGTTCGTTGCCGGGCCTGCTTGGGTTATTTCGACGCGTCGGGCCGGCGGCCCAACCTACAGCCTCGACGCCTCTCTCCGCATGCGGGGACTCCGAAAGCTGGTCACTTCGAGCGGGGGAGATGGGTGGGCTTCGCTCTTTGGCGTTTGTTGCCAGGGCTGCCTGGGTTGCTTCGACGCGTCGGGCCGGCGGCCCAACCTGCAGGCTTCGCGCCGCTTACACACCTGCGGGCACTCCGCGACGGGTAGGAACGAGCGACCCCTGCGGGGTCGCTCGTTCGAACATCAGTTGTCGTGGTAGTCGAAGGTCTTGAAGCTCACCCCGAAGAACATCGAGTAGAGCAGCGGGACCACCCCCAACGTCAGCACCGTCGCGAACATCAATCCGAAAATGATCGTGATCGCCATCGGTTCGAACATGGGTCCACCGCCGTACCAGAGCGGCAACAGGCCGGCCAAGGTGGTCACCGTCGTCAAGAGAATCGGCCGCAACCGGCGCTGGGCCGATTCGATCACCGCCCGGCTTGGGGAATGCCCGTTCTCCTCGATCTCCAACCGAATCCGATCGATCAACACGATCGCGTTGTTGATGACGATGCCGGAAAGCGAAATGATGCCGAGAAAGGCCATGAAACCCAACGAGGCACCGGTCACCAGCATGCCGATCACGACCCCGATGATGCCCAGCGGCAGCGTCATCAGGATGATGATCGGACGGCGCACCGAATTGAATTGGCTGACCAACAACAGGAGAATGATCATCGCCGCGATGGGGAGCTGGTCGGCGATGCTCTTGTTGGATTCGCCGGAAGTTTCGTACTCCCCGCCAAGCTCCCAGCGGTACCCGGGCGGCCAGGATCGGCTGTATTCCGCCAGCCAGGGAATCAACAGGCTCTCCACATTGGCGGCGGGCATGTCCTTCTCCAGCTTGCAGGACACGGTAATGGTGCGCAAACGGTTGTAACGGCGAATGACCGGCGGTTCCCAGACGACCTCGATGTCGGCGATCTGCCGCAGGGGCACCGATTGACCCGAAGCCAACGAGTAGACCGACAACTGCTCCAACTTGCTCAGGTCCTGGCGGTCGGCGGCCACCGACCGCAACACGATCGGAATCGTCTTGTCGTCTTCGCGATACTGGGTCGTTTCCAGTCCGGTGAACACGGTCTGTAGCGAAACCGCGATGTCCTGGCTGCTGAGTCCGGCACGGCGGGCGCGGGCCTGGTTGACGTGTACGATCAGTTTCTTGGTCTTGAGGCCCCAGTTGTCGTCGATGTTGAAGGTCCCCGGGGTTTCGCGCAGCTTGGCCTTGACGCGATCCACCAATCCGTAGAGCTCGTCGTTGTCCCGACCCGAGAGCCGGATTTCGATCGGGTTCTCGATGACCGGCCCCTTGGGCAAGGCCTTGGCGGTGATCTTGGCGTCGGGGAAGTGCTCGCGCACGAACCCTCTCAGTTGGTTGGCCAGGTCGTCGATCACGCGGTAGTCGTCCACGTTGACCAACATGAAGGCCAGGCCCGGTGTCGGCGGATCCGGTGCATAGGAGAGATTGAAGCGCGGGGCACCCTCACCCACGTACGAGGACCAGTTGGTGATCCCCGAACGCGTCTCGTTTTGCGTCAGGTTCTCGCCCATCCATTGATCCACGCGGCGCACCATGCGGCTGGTTTCTTCGATGGCGGTGCCCGTGGAGCGTTCGATCTCGACGGTGAACTTGCGCTCGTCCGAATCCGGGAAGAAGCTCTGGGGGATGAATTTGAAGCCCTGGAGGGCCAGGTAGAAGGTGCCCAGAATCAGGGCGATGCTCAGCACGCGGTTGCGCAGGCCGAACAGCAGGAGGTTGCGGTACTGCTGGTAGAACTTGGTGTCGTAGCCTTCCTCGGTATCCCGGGGCTTCACTTTCAGGAACAGCACGCAGAGCAACGGAATCAGGGTGAGCGCCAGAATCCAGGAACACAGCAGCGAAATGGTGACCACCTTGAACAGGCTGGCGGTGTATTCGCCGGTCGCCGATTTGGCCAGGAAGATCGGCAGAAAGGCCGCCGAGGTGGTCAAGGACGACGTCAGCAGCGGGATCTTGAGTTCCATGGAAGAAGCCACCGCGGCCTCGATCGGCTTCTGACCTTCGGCCATGTTGACCATGATCGACTCGGCCATGACGATGGCGTTGTCCACCAACAGCCCCAGCGAGATGATCAGCGCGGCCAGCGAGATCTGATCCAAACCGATGTCGAAGGCGCCCATCACCAGAAAGGTCGTCAGAATGGTGGACGGAATCAACGAGGCCACGATCAATCCGGTGCGAAATCCCAGAAACAGAATCATGGAAATCATGACAACCAGCACACTCTGCCCGAGATTGCCGGTGAAGTTGGCGATGACCTCGGCGACGGCATCCGGTTCGAACGAAACGATGTCGAACTCGATGCCGATGGGATAGATCCCCTTCAGGCGCTTGATCTCCGTCTTGACCTCCTTGCCGAGGTCGATGATGTTGCCGCCCTCGCGCATGGAAATCGCCAGGATCAGGCAGGGTTCTCCGGAGGAATAGGCCTGGCGCTGGGGCGGGTCGATGTAGTCGCGATAGACGTGCAGCAAATCCTTGAGATAGACCGTTTCCTCGCGGCCGGGGAGGTTGATGATGGTCTCTTCGATATCGGTCACGGTTTCGTAGTTGCCGGTGGGTTCCAGGTAGATCCGCTCGTCCTCCACGCGCAGGGAGCCACCCGAGATGAGAATGTTCTGGGCGGAGAGAATCTGCTGGAGTTGCGTGGGCGAAATGCCCAACTCGGCCAGGCGCGCGTTGTTGTACTCCAGAAAGACGCGCTCTTCCTGATCGCCGATGATATCGACCTTGGCCACGTTTTCCAGCATCAGGATCTCGTCGCGCACCGTATCGGCGATCTCCTTCAGCTCCGCGAACGAGAAGCCGTCGCCGGTGATCGAGACGATGGTGCCGAAAATGTCGCCGAACTCGTCGTTGACGAAGGGACCGACGACGCCGTCCGGCAAGTCCGGCGTCTCGCGCTCGACCTTGCGGCGCAGGCTGTCCCAGATGGGACGCATGTCCTTGTAGCTCTCCTTGATGTTCACGTAGAGAATCGACACACCGGTCTTGGACTGGCTGACCACCGAATCCAGCTCGGGCATCTCCTGAATGGCCTTTTCCAGCCGATCGGTGACCAGTTTCTCCACGCGCTCCGGACTGGCGCCCGGGAAGTAGGTTTGCACGAGCGCGGTGCGCACGATGAAGCCCGGATCCTGGGAACGCGGCATCTTTTTGTAGGCCAGCAAACCGCTGATCAGAATCAGACTCAGAAACACCAGGGTGATGCGGTTCTTTTCGATGGCGGTACGGGTGATGTTCAAGACCTACTCCTTTCCGGCGGCAGGGATGCGAACCTCCATGCCTTCCTTCAGGAAACGAATGCCCGCCGTGATCAGAAGCTCGCCTTCCTCCAATCCCGAGAGGATCTCCAACCCGTCCTCGGTGAGCGCGCCGGTCTCCACCGCGCGACGGGTGACGGTGGCGATATCCTCGGCCTGGGGCGTGGCGACGAAGACGAAACGTTCGGTGCGGTCTTCGACGACCGCAATCGGCTTGACGAACAAGCGCGCATGGTCCTCGGTCTCGCCGAGAATCAGGCTGACCTCGGCCGCCATGCCGGGACGGATCTCGCTGGGCGTCTCACCCAAGCGCACGACCACCGGATAGGTGGTGGCCAGTTGGGCGGTGGCCACGCCCACCTCCGTCACGGTACCGTTGAACTCTTGAGTGCCCAACGAATCGAAGCGAACCTTGGCCTGGGCACCGACCTTGATCTTGGCGATGAGCTGCTCCGGCACCGCAAAGGTGACCTCGGGGTGCGATCCGGCGTTGAGCACCGCGACCGGCGTGCCGGCGTTGACGTTCTCGTTCTCCTCCACCAGGATCTGGGCGATGTACCCGGCCAAGGGTGCGTGCAGGGTGGTGTAGGTGAGCTGCGAGTTGGCCAGTTCCAACCGTTTGCGAATGGAGACCACCTGTGCGTTGGCGGATTCCATTTGCGTGCGAGCCGCGTCCAAATCGTTGATGGAGACGTTGTTGTTTTCGTAGAGCCCGCGAATCCGCTCGTAATTGGCCGAAGCGTTGCGCGCCTGGGCGATGGCCTGTGCCAGACCGGCCTCGGCCTCCTGGACCTGCAGCTCGTAATCCTTGGGATCCAATCGCGCGATGACCTGATCTTTCTGGACGCGATCGCCCAGGTTCAAGGTAAATTGCATGACCGAACCGGCAATCCGAAAACTGAGTTTCGATTCGACCCCGGCGCGGGCGGTGCCGGAAAACGTGCGCAGGCGTTTTCCGCCCGTGAGGGTCACGGGCGCGACCCGCACGGGACGAATCAGTTTTTCTTCGCTCTGAACCGGTTTTTCGCTACAGGCGGCACACAGCAGGAGCCATGCGGTCAAAACCGCCAAAACCGTGGGGCGTGCGTACATAAAGCCTCCAAACCAATGACGTCGTTTGTTGGGTGATTCGGGTTCGAGCGCTCGGCGCGTGCGGCCGAACGATCGCGGGCGCCAAACCGGGGCATGAGCCGCGCGGGGCCGTCGCGAAACGCAGGAGCGACTGGCGACGCGGCTCATCGGTGCGCCTCGTAGAAGGTCTTCAACCGTTCGAAGAAGGCGTCGCGCTCGGCGCTACTCATGAAGAAGTCCATGTTGGCGGCGGCCCGCTGAAAGGCGATCAGGTCGAGCATGAAATCGTAGAGCGAATTGGCGGCGCTCTGATCGGCGACCAACGCCGCGTTTTGCGCATCCAACACATCGAGCGCCGAGGCCACGCCCTTGCGATAGGAGTCGTCGATCAGCTCCATGTTCTTCCGCGCGGCATCGGCGGCGGCGCGGCTGAGATCGATCGCCGCCGCGGCCGCGCCGACCTGGCGAAGCGAAGCGCGAATGTCCAGCTCGATGTTTTGGGCCGCCGATTCACGCGTCATCTCGAGCTGAAGTTGCTCGTAGGTATCGCGTTTGAGAGTCGCTTTGCGGGCCCCGCCCTGGAACAAGGGCAGCGACACGTTCAACGCCACGTTCCAACCGTCGTCCTCGCGTTCCGGCAAATCGGTACCCGGAAAGGCCAGTCCCGTGGTTCCGGCCCCGCTTCGGTCGAACTCGTAATCGTATTTGCCTTGAAGGGCGACGGTCGGCAGATAGTAGGCCCGTTTGTCCGCCACGACCAGGCGCCGCTTGGCCTCGATCAACGCATCCAATCGAGCGAGTTCGGGCGCGTTCTTCAAACCCACTTCCACCATGAAGGCCCGGAACTTCTCGAAGGCGAGCGCGTTGGCCACGTACGGTTGTAACCGGCCATGCCCCGTGATCATTTCCGGATCCATCAGGTTCGGCTCGACCGCGTCCAGCAGCAGCTCCTGCGCGGGTTCGTTCATCACCTGGTTGAGCGCGTAGAGGGCGGCGTGCATCTGGGCCTGTGACTCGATCGCGGTTTGTTTGTCTCGGGCCACCTGGCTCTCCCAACGGTAGACTTCCGAAGGGTTGCCGATCCCGATGTTGCGCCGCGTCTGTGACGTTTCGAGATGCGACATGCTGCGCGACAGGTTGTCTTTTTGGATGTGGTACAGGGTGCGGGCCTTGAGGAAATTGAGAAATCGGTTCGCGGCAACTTCCGCCAAGTCGAGTTTGACGCTCTCCAGTTCGCTTTGACTGGCGATCAGGTTCAGTTCCTGAGCGCGAACGGCCGAATTGATTTCCTCGGAAAACAGCACCTGGGACAGCGACACCGAACCGGTCGTCTGTTTTTCGGGCTGAGCCCCGAAACTGGAGGCCGCGGTGTTGTCGTCCACCTGAAGCCCGGTCACGGAGGCATCGAGCTGCGGCAGGCGATTGGCGCGAACCTGGTTCACGGCCTGGCGCGTCGCTTCCACCTGGGCCTCCAACGCCTTGATCTGCGGGTTGCGATCGATCGCGGTCAACACCACGTCCTTCATGGTCAGGCGACGGTCGACGGCCCGTGGCTCCTCGTTGACGAGTTCGGCGCTGTTCTGCAATTCCCAGGAAGGATACCAGCCGATTTCCCGCGCGGTGCCCATGTTCAGCGTCAGCCTGCTCTTCTCGTGGACGATCACCGAAAAGGTGCCCGGGTCCTCGCCCATCAGGGCACGCTGGATGTTGAGCGCCAGGCGCCGATACCAGCGCAGGTAATCGGATGCGGCCGCCGTCCCGGCCAGGACTCCGCGTTCCACCTCCTTGCGACCCAACAGCGAAAAGCTGGGCAGGCCACGCCGGATGAGTTGCTGATAGAGCGCGTCCCGCTCCTCGTCGGAAAACCGCAGCAACGGCGCCAGGTACACGAACTCGGTGGTGGGCGGCAACTGGGCCAGCACCTGCTCGGCGTTGTCCGAAGCGTTCACGAGCTGGATGTCCATGCCCTCGGCGGCGAAACTGTCGGAGACGTGCTTCGTCAGGCCCGGAATGATTTGGGCGAACAGTTGATCCGCGACCAAATGCACCCTCTTGACCGATTTCATCGTGCGAATGACACGCGCATCCTGGCGAAGATTGCCCGGCGTGATCAGGTAGTTCAAGTTCTTCACGCCACTCGAACCCCCCTTGAAGGGCACGCCCGGCAAACTGCTGTCGATACCGAAGGGACCGAACACCGGTTTGTCGTAGGGCCCGTTGGTGCAGGCCTCCAGGGTCGCCAACACGCCCATACAGACCACCACGTCCACGTCGGGATCATTCAACAGAGCCTGGAAGTTGCGTCGAATCTCGGGCACCGACCAGTTCGATCGCAATATTTTGGATTCGGGGAACCGCACATCGTATTCGCGTTCCAGCAGATTGGTGGTCTCTTCCACCAACAGCGGCATGAATTGTCGCTCCACGGGAAGGGCCCGTCGATCGCCGTCGGTGACGATACCGACGGTCAGGGGCTTCTTCTCGCGCTGCGATCCCTCGTTGGGCGCAACCGCGGCCTGCCAGGCCGCCAGCGGACCCGAAACGACGAGGATCGAGACCAATAACAAAATCTTTAGCAATGAGGCCGAACGTTGCATAGTGAATCATCCTCAACATGTCGAAATTCGAAAACGGGTTCGCCGGCAGCGGATCTCGAGGATCGGAAAACCGGTCATGCGCCCTGGGAGAGATCGAACGGGGCTCGACGATCCAAATCCTGCGGTTTCCAGCCCGATTGACTTACCGGTCGGTGTCGACTCCAGCCGGTTTCGATCGCCCGCGTCCCGCATGTGGGAGCGCCCCTTCGAACGATGTCGATCTCGTCGGTTGCGGAGGGTCGAGATCCCCAAAAAAGGCGAATCACCGGCGAAACACGGCAAGTGGGAGCATCCCGCGGACTAGAACCGATCCTTGAGCCCACGCACCACGGCCAGAACGGCCACCGGCTCGGCGGGCGTGCCGGGTTCGTGGCGTTGCACCGTTTCGATGATTTCCGCACTGTCACAGCGCATGAACGGGTTGACGGCCCATTCTCGAGCCAGGGTCGAAGGTGTCGTCCATTCGCCTCGGGCCCGCAAGTCGCGAACCTCCTCGAGACGTTCCTGGACCGCGGTGTTGTTCGGCTCCACGGTAAGCGCGAATCGCAAGTTGCTTTCGGTGTACTCGTGTCCAAAATACAAGCGCGTCTCGTCCGGATGGCCGCCGATCTTTTCGTTGAGGGAGCGATACATATCGGCGGGGGTTCCCTCGAACAGGCGCCCGCACCCCGCGGAAAACAGGGTGTCACCGGTGAAGGCGGCATCGCCGAAATAGTAGGTGATCGCTCCAGTGGTGTGACCGGGATTGTGGGTGATCGAGCCTCGCTGCCCGCCAAACGCGACCGTATCGCCCTCTTCGAGGAAGTGGGTCTGGCCGGGAATGCGGCCGCGGTCGCTGGCGTGCCCGAAAACCTGGATACCGGGAAAGGTAGCGAGCAGGGCCTTGTTGCCCCCCACGTGATCCCAATGATGGTGGGTATTGAGAATCGCGTTCAAAGACAGGTCGCGACGGCGAAGCTCCGCGAGGACCGGCTCGCTTTCGGAGGGGTCGACCACGGCGACTTCGCCGGACTGCTCACAAATCAACAAGTAGGCGTAATTGTCGCGCAGACAGGGAATGGGTATGACATCCATGGCAGGCTCCGTGTGTGGGGTCGGGAATTGTTCCGAGCCTACCATTGCCCACTGTCGGTTTCAGCTACTTTTTCTTTTTCTTGCGATCGCCTTTCTTATCTTTTTTCCCGCCGCCTTTTTCCTTTTTGGCGTCGGCCTTCTTTTCCTTGGCCCGCTTGGCTTTGGCTTTACTTTTCACGTCCTTGGACTTGGCCGAGCCCTTGTCCTTTTTCGATTTCGAATCGGCCGCGGCTTTTTCGGTTTCGCTTTTCTTGGACTTCTTGGCGTCCTTCGATGCCTTGCCAGACTTTTTCTTGGGTTTTTCCGGGGCCTTGTCGGCCTTTTTCGACTTTTTCCCGGCTTTTTCGCGCGAATCGGCCACTTTGGCGGCTTTTTTCGCTTTGGCGGGTTTCTTTGGCCCGCTTGCCACGAACGCCTCCTCTGCGACTTCCACGGGCGGGACTTCCACGGGCGGGGCTTCCGGCTCGGGGGCCGCCTCGCCGACGGCCTCGTCTCGTGGCTCGGGTTCAGGCTCCCACGCTACGGCCGCCGGTTCGGGCGGATCCGCTTTGGGTTCAGGCTCCGGCGCTACGGCCGCCGGTTCGGGTGGATCCGCTTTGGGTTCAGGCTCCGACACGGCTTCCGCGGCTGGTTCGACCGCGGCCGGGCTTTCGACGGTTTCGGCAGCATCGGTGGTTGGTGCGGCGGTTGCCGGATCTTGGACAGGCGCAGCCGTACCGGCCGTTTCGGGCGGTGCTTCGGCCGCCTCGACGGCGGCACCCTCGGAACCCTCCTGACAAAGTTGCTTGGCCGACGCGATCATTCGCTCGGCCTTGGCCGCGCCCACGCCCCGAATCGAAGCGATGGTCTCCGGAGCCGCGGCCGCCAGTTCTTCGACGGTCGTGAGGCCCATGGCTTCGAACGCCTTCGCGGTCGCAGGACCGACACCGGTTACATCGCGGATATTCAATTTCTTCATCGATCGTGCTCCTTCACCATGTCACGAGGGCCTCTATCAGTCTTGGATTTCAAGGGAAGTGCTTTGACGCGCGAGTGACTGTCCGGGGCGGTTCACCATGGGTAACCGCCCGACCGACGCCCCGCGAGTACACCTTCTGTTCGGCGTCACGACACGCCAAAAAAGCAGTAAACACCAGAAAAAAAGCAACAAAGAGCTAACCAATTCTGCCAAAGCACCCAAACACTGTAAAGCCTTATTGGCCGGAATCCCTTTGTATGTCAACAAACGAACCGCTCGCCGAAGGTCTCTCCGGGAAGCCGAGAAACAAAATAACCTAACACAATTTTAACAATTGCCCGCGCGTCTCGATCGCGATTTCGTCGCTCTCAAGTCCACTTGCGACCGTCGAACCCCATTCCGGACAGCACGAGCCATCAACGGACCAGGACCTGTCATCCCAGCCTGTTGCCAGGGTCCGGCGACTGTGAGACACTTGTTCACGCTCTTCTCACAACGAATCGCAACCCTTTGACGGGGGTTTCTTTGACTCAAGCGGTCATTCTGGTCGTGGACGATCATCCTCATAATTTGAAGGTTTTGTTCAACCTCCTGACGGATTCCGGATACAAGGTGCTCGTGGCCCAAACGGGGGAAAGTGCGCTGGAGCAAGCCATTCGCACCAAACCCGATCTCATTCTCCTGGACATCATGATGCCGGGTATCGGTGGCTTCGCCACCTGCCGGCGCTTGAAGGAACACGAGTCGACCCAGTCGATCCCGGTCATCTTTCTCAGTGCGCTGGCGGAATCCAACCACATCGTGGAGGGGTTCAACGTGGGTGCGGTGGATTACATCACCAAACCGTTTCGCCAACGGGAGGTGCTGGTACGCATCCACACCCACCTCAGTCTGCGCAACCTGCAGCAATCCCTGGAAGAGAAACGCCAGGAGCTGGAACGGGCATTGGAGGACAAGCGACAGATTCTGAACATCACGGTTCACGATCTGAAGAATCCACTGCAGGCCATCGCGGGCTACCTGGACCTGGTGAGAACCCAGGACGGGGAGATCATCGACCGCATCAAGCAGTCCACCAAGGTGATGTTCGGCATCATCGACGGCCTGATGCGTTCGGCGGAGCTGGAGAACGCGGGCCTCGCCCTGAATACCGAGCCCAAATACATCGCCGAGCTGGTCGGCGTGGCAGGCCAGGAATTCGCGGGCCAGGCCAAGGCGAAAAACCAACGCATGTCGTTCGAGATCGACAAGACCTGCCTGGCCATGGTCGATCCCCTTCGTTTTTATGAAGCAATCGCGAATTACCTCTCCAACGCATTGAAATTTTCTCCCAGCGATACCGAAATCGTGATCACGTTGCGCCGCGAAGGCGACCGAATCCACTTTTCCGTGCGCGATCAGGGCCCCGGCCTGACCGAAAAGGATCTTCAAAAGGTATTCGGCAAGTTCTGTCGCCTCAGTGCCAAACCCACCGGTTCGGAGCCATCCACCGGACTCGGCCTGTCGATCGTCAAGGCCCTGGTCGAATTGCACGACGGCGAAGTGGGTGTCCACAACAATCCCGAAGGCGGCTGCACCTTTTTCCTGTGGATCCCGGCCGCGGCATCGAGTTGATCCCGTTCACCACGCCGTCACCTTTCGGGGGTTTCGATGAATCGTCCAACCACGGCCAAGATTTCGGAGGGCGCACTCGCCGCGATGCCCGAGCTGAACGAGATTTTGCGCGCGATGTCGCTGGAACCACGCGCCTTCGATGCCCGAGCCGCCAAACCGGACAACCCGGCGGATCGACCTGCGTTGCTGGTGGTGGAAGCTGATTTGGAAGCCGAGCCGATGGCTCAGCTCTGTGCCGAGGCGGCCATCCGCGACGTGCCGGTCGTGGTCGTGGCCAAACCCGACGACATCGCCGGCGGGACCGCGGCCCGCGACCTCGGTGCGGTGGAAACCCTGATCGCCGGCGAAGCCCCGGCATTCGTCAGGCACCGCCTCGATCAGGCCCGCCGGCTACGCCCACCGCAAGCGCGACAGGCATCGCTCGACGACGATCTGGAGTCCACCGGCTGGGATCTGCTCGACGCACTGTGCAATCGTGTGCCCGTCGGGCTCTACCTCTTTCGCCTCACCGATCGGGAAAACCTGGACAGCATGTTGTTGGTTCGTGCAAATCGAGCGGCCACGGTCATCACCGGCCGCGATTACACGAACAAACTAGGCCGCCCCTGGCGCGAGGGCATTCCCGAACTTTCGGCCCGTGACCTGGAACCGCACTTTCAACAGGTGCTCCACCACAATGAACCCACCGAAACCTTCGAGACGACGTTTTCCGATCGGTCCGGCAAGGATCTGTACTTTCGCTTGATCGCGTTTCATCTGACCGGTCCCTTTCTGGGCATCATGTTCAAGGACGTTTCGGAACAGCGCATCGCGGAACAGGTAAAAATCAGCTTCCTGTCGCAGATGAGTCACGAGCTACGCACCCCGTTGAACGGCATCCTGGGTTGTGCGCAGATTCTCAAGCGCGACATCCAGGAGCCCTCGCAGGCGAAACACGTGGACTTGATCGAGCAATGCGGGCAAAACCTGCTGACCATCTTCAACGACATCATGGACCACACCCACATCGAAGCGGGCCTGATCAAATTGACGCCCGATAAAGTGAACCCCTTGGAATTCCTCAACAAAACGGCCGATAGGTTCGCCGAAAAAGCCAGAAAAAAAGGCCTGGGTTTTCAAGCTCGCTACGACGACAACCTACCGTCCCGCGTCTCCATGGATACCCGCAAACTGGAACGCGTGCTGCGCCAATTGCTCGGCAACGCCCTTCATCGGCTGGATCAGGGCAGTGTTTCGTTTCAGGTCACCTATCGGCCAGGACGGACCCGCTTCGAAATCGCCGAAGTCGATGGGAAACCTAACGATGAAGCCCAATCTCAGTTCTTCCGCAAATTCCGCCAAATCCAAGATGCCCATTTGATGTCGGAAGGCGCCGATCTCGGATTTTCGATCTGTAAACGGTTTGTCGGCTTGATGGGCGGCGCGTTGATCCTCGAGACCCCCTCCGAACAGGGCAGTCGCCTGTGGTTCGAGATCGAGACGCCCGTCATCGACGAAACACCCGCGGAGCGGAAACCCAGCAAACGAATCATCGGGTATCGGGGCCCAAAGCGCAGGATTCTGGTCGTGGACGACGATCAAGTCAATCTCCTGCTTCAGTCGGAGATCTTGGGGAGCCTGGGTTTCGAGGTGATCCCCGTCAATTCGGGCGAGGCCTGCGTGAACTCCGTCTCGGAAACCCCGGTCGATGCGATTATCATGGACCTCCGCATGCCGGGCATGAACGGTTTCGAAACGGCGCAACGACTGAAGGCCGGCAACCTGCTGGGGAAGGCATGCATGATCGCCACCTCGGCCGAGGACGGGGAATCCACACGCGAGGCAGCCCACAAGGCCCAGTTCGACGGGTTTTTGGCCAAGCCGGTACAGAGCGGGCAACTCATGGAAATCCTGTGCGAGCGACTCGGCCTCGACCCGATCTGCGAACAGCGGGAGACCAACACCGCCACGCTGAGGGAAACGGGAGGTCAGGTAGGAAACCTGAACACGTTACCTCGAGCGTTTCAGGAAGACCTGATTCGGCTGGCCGAAAGCGGAGACGTGGCCGGCTTGATCCGCTGGTCCAACCGCCTGAGCGAAGAACCGAGCGGAGATTGGCAGGACATCGCCCGCCGTGTCGCATCGCTGGCCGACAACTTCGAAATGCTGCAGTTGAAAACCTGGGTTCGCCGCCAGATCCCCTGAATTCGGTCGTGGCACCAGGTAGGAGGCGAGCGCGCGAGCATGGCTTGGCAGTGCCCGCAGGCACCGCTCGCAAGGATCGCTCAGTTCTTGGCGCCCATGTCGCCCACGAAGCGCGCCAACAGTGCGGTCAGCTTGTCCAGCGCCCGCTCGGCATCGGCGTAGGCACTTTTCAGTACTTCGAACTCTTCGCGAAGGTCGGCCAGGTAACGGTGGATGTCGGCACTGCCGGGGCGCTGCATCACGGTCCGCCCCACTTGATCCAGCGAGCGCACGGCCCCGTGACAGAAGCCACTGAGCAGGGTCGCGTCACCCAGAGTCCGCAAAAAGGCCTGGCAGTACCAATTGATCCGCTCGATTCGCGTTTCCAAGGCGTCCACGGCGAGCAGGCGTTGGTGATCGAGCGCTTCCAGATCGGTCTCGGCATCCTCGGCAAAAACCCGAAACTCGCTGAACAACTTGCGAACCGGTTCCAGCTCGGCCATCTGGGCTCGCGCATGGGCGACCACCTTCGACTTGTTCATTGTTGGAACGGCACCCCGCACCGCACGGTCCACGATACGCGCCACATCCACCTCCCGCGTGGCGTAGCGGCTCAGGGCGTCGCGCAGTTTCATGGCGCGGAACCCCTCCAATTCGGCCCCTCCCTCGGTGGCGTTGATGAAGACGCGATCCGGGTCCTGGCCCACGTAGAACCGAACCGCCTCGCGGTACCAGTGAATGAAGGTGGTGTAGTGAATCAGGGTTTGGGCGGGATGACCGAAAAAGCCGGGCACTTCGCGGCCGTGGCGATCGTCATAGGCGAATTTGCGATTGAGCTCGGAGCCCACATAGGTGCGGCCGGAGCGCAACGCCAGATCCTGGCCGGCCAGGATGATCGGGTTGCAGCCCATGTAAAACGCCAGGCAAAAAGCCTCCGTCGCCACCGATCCCCCGCTGTCGGCCCGAAACTTACGCAGTTCGGGAAAGCGGGACACCATCCAGTCGGTCACCAAATTGTTTTCGTTCTGGTACACCAGCCGATGGCGACCCGGACCTTCGAAGAAACCGGGATGGCATTGATCGGAAAGAAGAAAGGTGGTGCGGTCGAGGTTGTGGGCGTCCTCGATCAGGTTGCGGTAATCCTTCGCCTCGGTATGCACCAGGAAATCCGGTCGAACGCACCAGCGATCCAACGCCATGACCACGCGTGACAAGGCGAAAATGGCGACCCGGTCCCGGTTCGGTACCAAAAGGCCGAGGTTCCCGTCCAGCGAGGGTCCCGCGGCAAGCACGACGGCCGGCACCCCGCGCAACCGGCCCATCATGCAATCGGCTCCGGGCAGGGAAAGGGTATGGGACAGGGAACCGAGCGAACTCTCCATGACCGCCGGATAAGTTTTGACGAGCGTGATTTCCTTGACCTTGCGGTCCTCCAACTCGGCGCGCAGCTCGGTGCGAAAGGCGGAGAAGGCCTCCGGAAAGGTCTGTAAATGGTAGGGGTTGGCCAAGACTCGAAACTGCCGGGAACGAGTGAGACCCAGGCCGAGCAACTGTCGAAATCGGGCAAGGGTGCAGCAGATCTTTGCGCCGTGGGGGGTCAATACCTCGGACAGGTCCAGGTGTTTCAGGGCACAACGAATCATTTCCGGATCCGGTTCGAACACGATCTGGGTGCCCCCCTCGAGCGGGCGATCCGCCGCGAGCAAATGGCCCAGGCCGAAACCGAAATGAAGGTGCAGGCGCTGGGGCGGTGCATCGGCCTTGGCAATCAGGCCCTCGGCCTCGCGGCGCGGATTGTACTTGCTGTGGACGAAGCGCGGCCCCCTGGCCAAGGTCAGCCCTTCCTTGCGGGCGGGCACCAGGCGCAACGCCTCGGTATCCCGGTCCTCGACTTCGGCCAATTCCGACAAAAGCTCGGGATCGTAGTGTGCCAGAAATTCGTGGTTTCGCCGTTCCAGCTCGGTTTCTCGTGACATGGTTCCTTCCGAATGACCCTCATTCTACCTGACTCGGTCGGCGAGTTCGGGGTGGAATCGAAAGGAACTTTTTGGGATGCTGTCGAAAGCACACCCATGAAAACGTTGAGAAGTTGAGTAACTGAAAAGCGAGAACAACCCGCTTCCAATCCGGTCGCGCCCACAAGGGCGGTATCGAACACCATCCGGCCCTCCGCCAACCGGTGCGGTAAACGTCCGGAGGCCGCCCGCGACATCGCGAACCATGGCGCGACCGACTCAGCCATACAAGGAGACATCAGTATGTACAAGCTTCACGGTGTAGGTCCTTCCCCATTTGTGCGAAAAGTCCTGATCGCCCTAGCCGAGAAAAAACAGCCGTTCGAATGGGTGTTCCTAATCCCGGTCAACGTGGCCGAAGAATATCTCGAGATTCATCCCATGGGAAAGGTCCCGTCCCTGCAAGACGGCGATCTGTTCGTGCCGGATTCTTCGGCCATCCTGGCCTATCTCGATCGCAAACATCCCGAAAACAGCCTGTACCCCGACGACGCCGGCGATTATGCCCGCGCCATCTGGTTGGAGGAATACGCGGATACGCGCATGAACGAGCGCTTGAACGGCAAGATCTACGCGCCGCGCGTGATTCGCGCGACCTTTTTCGGAGAGGCTCCTGACGAAGAGGCGGTGGAACAGGCGATTCGCGAAGAACTGCCCCCCATCTGCACCTACCTGGAAAAACAGGTCTCCGGTGCCGCCCCGATCGTCGGTCCCCGGCTCTCGGTGGCCGATCTGGGCATCGCCACCATCTTCGTCTCACTCCAGCACGCCGGTGTGAGCGTGGACGCCGCGACCTATCCGAAACTGGCGGCCTACGCCACCTGGCTGCTCGAGCGTCCCTCGGTGGCCGAACGCATCGCGGAGGACAAGAAAACCTTCGCGGAGGCCAGCCAACCGGCCTGATGCGGAGCTACCGCCGAGCCGCTTCGAACGCGATTCGAAGCGGTTCCCCCAAGTGGTTGCCGGATGAACCTGTCAAGGCGATCCATGCGAGAAGTTCCCGCATGCCAAGAGCGTCGGCCCGGCCGACATTTCGAAGCGATCCAGGCAACGGGCGATCGAAATACCAATGAGCGAAGCCACTCGCTCCGTATCACGTCCATGTCGAAGTACGTTGCCTCCAGAGTTCCCGCATCCCGAGAGAGACGTCGTCGTCGTAGGTTGGCCGGCCCGGCCGACATTTCGAAGTCACCAATGCGCGGAGTGCCCGCATCCCGAGAGCGTCGTCATGCCAGGTAGGTCCATCGGCCCGATGGACATTTCGAAGCAATCCTTCTCGACAATGAGTGGATGGGCCATTCGTCCGAAGTTCAGTGCGTGCCTTTGCGACCCAGGCCGGCGGCGGTTCGGGTGGCTTCCTCGACGGCCCGAGCCAATGTCGAACGGATACGCCCGTCTTCCATCGTCAGCAAGGCGCTGATGGTGCACCCCGCCGGCGTGGTCACCTCGTCCTTGAGCGTCGCCGGGTGTTTCCCGGTGCCCTGGAGCATCATGGCCGCGCCCAGCATCGTCTGTGACACCAGTTGAAACGCGATGTCGCGCGGGAGACCCACCTTGACGGCACCGTCCGCCAAGGATTCCATCATCAAATAGATGTAGGCGGGACCGGATCCGCTCACGGCGGTGACGGCATCCAGATGGTGCTCGCCCAGGGTCCAGACCTTGCCGACGGATGCGAACACCTGTTCGGCGATGGCCATATGTTCCGGCTTGACGTGGTTGCCGGGAGAAATCACGGTGACGCCGGCCCCAATCAGGCACGGCGTGTTGGGCATGGCGCGAATGACCGCGAATCCCGGCAGGCTGGACTCGATCTCGGCAATCTTGGTGCCCGCGGCGATGGAGATGATCAGCGCGTGGGGACGAAGGGTGCCGGACGATTTCAGGCGATCGAGAATCTCCACTACCCGATGGGGTTTGACGCACAAAAGAAAAACGTCGGTGTCGGCGATCCATTCCGGCGGGTATCCGCAGGCCACGGGTATTTCCAGATCTTCCGCGATGCGATCGCGCGAGCCGTTGGTGGCGACCGCGGCACGCAGGTTCTTGGTGGGCAGGAGCTCGGCGGCCAACATCCCCTTCAGGAGGGCCGTCCCCATGACGCCGGCGCCGATGACGCCAACGGTCTTGTCGCTGAAATCCACCTGTTCGGTATCCATTGCAATCTCCAAATCCCCGGCTCATGCGGTCCCGGCGTGTCGGGAAGGTTCGCGCCCGCGGCCGAGACCTCGTTCAAAGGGCTTTTGGGGCAAAGATCATAGGGTAAAGCGCGCACGGGTTCAAGCCCCGATGGCGGAAAGATCGAACGTCGGTGAGATGGTCAGCGCAGATCGGGCGCCAGGTAGCAGAGCCCCTTGGGCTGGACCTGACCGAGTTCGGCGTTGTAGGCGCAGCGAAAGACCGCGCCCATCACGTCGTCGCGCTTGAATACCGCGAGAAATTCGGCGGGCTGGGGCGTCTCGCAGGGAAACGCGCGTCCATCCACCAGGTAGGTGTAGGCGCGATAGGGCAGTTCGACCTCGGGAAAACGCGGCAACACTTCCGACACCGGCCGGCTCCACTGGGCCAGGTTTTCGGGAGTCAGATCCTCGGGAACGGCGCATTCCGCCAGACCGATGGGCCCGACGCTGGTGCGCTCCAGCGATTCCAGGTGGGCAGGCGTACCGAGCGCCTCGCCGATGTCCCGAGCCAGGGCCCGCACGTAGGTTCCCGTGGAACAGGCGACTTCGCACTCCAGCCGCAGTTCGTCGAGAGGGGTCAGCTTCAGGTGGTGGATGGTGATGTGCTTGGGGGCCAACGCGACCGCCTGATTCTTGCGCGCCAGCTCGTAACTCTTACGACCGTTGACGCGCTTGGCGGAAAAGGCGGGCGGGACCTGGCTGATACGGCCGGTTAAGGCCTCGGCCACCCGATCCAGGCGGGCCTGATCCAGGTCGGGCACCTCACCCTCCGCGGTCACCTCGCCCGTGGGATCCAGGGTGTTGGTTTCCACACCCAGGCGAATCACGGCCCGGTAGGCCTTGGGCAGCTCGTGCACGAAATCCGCGAATTTGGTGGCCTTGCCGATGGCCATCAACAGGACGCCGGAAGCGAAGGGGTCCAGGGTTCCGGTGTGGCCAACCTTGACCCCCTTGCCCACGACGCGGCGGATACGGTCCACCAGGTCGTGCGAGGTCGGCCCCGTCGGTTTGTGAACCGGCAGGAAAACAAAGGGATACCATTGCAAATTCATCTTATTCTTCATCCACCGTGTCGGGCCCTGCGTCACCGGTCGCCTCACCGGACTTCAGGCCCTCGAGAATTTGATTGATGCGACGCTCGGCTTTCACGTCGTCGTCGTAGTGGAAACGCAACTCGGGAACCCGACGCATTTGCACGCGCTGGGCGATGTGCCGCTTGAGCGCTCCCTTGGCCCGCTGAAAAGAGCGCATGGGCACTTCGGGATCGATCCCGTCATCCAGCTCGGTGAACAGGACGTCGGCGAACTGGAGGTCCGGGCTCAACTTGACGCGGGTGATGGTCACCCCCACGAAGCCGGGATCTCCCATTTCGAAATTGATGGCGTAGCTGATGACCTGACGAACCTGTTCGGCGAGGTTGTGCAGCCGATTTGACATAAGACCCTCCCACAAAAGCAGGAATGGCCTCTTTGGTGGCCGGAGACCGCCAAAGAGACCCAGATTCGTGCGGAAGAACCCGCACCTTGTTTAAAGCTTGGTTGGGATGATCTTCTCCATATCGAAGAAAACCAGAAGATCTTGTTCGTTGAAGTCGGAGAAATCTCTGATTCCGATCCCGCACTCGAAGCCGGATTTCACTTCGTTCACGTCGTCGCGGAAGCGCTTGAGCGTCTGCAGATCGCCCTTGAAGATCTCGTCCTGACCGCGCATCACCCGGACACCGGCGTCGCGTTTGACGACGCCCTGTTCCACGTAGCAACCGGCCACGGCGCCGAGCTTGGCGACCTGGAAGATCTGCTTGACCACCGCCTTGCCGATTTCGCGTTCGCGGTATTCGGGTGCGATCAAGCCGACCATCGCCGCCTCGATCTCTTTGACGACTTCGTAGATGACCGAGTAGAAGTGAACGTCGATCTGTTCTTGCTCGGCGAGATCCATCGCCTTGCGTTCGCCCTTGACGTTGAACCCGATGATGATCGAATCCGATGCGGCCGCGAGCAGCACGTCGTTTTCGGTGATGCTGCCGACGCCCTGGTGGACCACCCGCAGGTTGACCTTCTCGCTCTCGAGTTTGTTGAGAGCGAAGACCAGACCTTCGACCGAACCCTGTACGTCGGCCTTGATGATCAGGCACAGTTCCTTGATCTCGTCCTGCTTGAGGTTGCTGAACAACTGATCCAGGGACGTGTGCTTCTGGCGACGGAATTGATCTTCCTTGACCTTTTCCTTACGGAAGCTGGAGATCTGGCGGGCCGTGGCCTCGTCGTCGACGACGCGGAAGATGTCGCCGGCGGAGGGCACTTCCTGGATCCCCAGGACCTCGACCGGAGTGGCCGGGGAAGCGACTTCGACGTTGTGGCCGAGGTCGTCGTGCATGGCGCGAATCTTCCCGTAGGTGGAGCCGGTGATGAAGAAGTCGCCGACCTTCAAGGTGCCGTCCTGCACGATGAGGGTGGCCACCGGACCGCGACCGCGATCGAGCTGGGCTTCGATCACCGTACCCTGGGCCTTGCGGTTGGGGTTGGACTTGTAATCGTTGAGTTCGGCAACCAGCAGGATCATCTCCAGCAACTCGTCGATGCCCTGGCGAGCCTTGGCCGAAACCGCCACGGAGGGGCTGTCGCCACCGAAATCCTCGACGATCAGGTCGTGCTCGGTGAGCATCTGTTTGACGCGATCGGGGTTGGCTTCCGGTTTGTCGATCTTGTTGATACAGACGATGATGGGAACCTTGGCCGCTTTGGCGTGGCTGATCGCCTCGATGGTTTGCGGCTTGACGCCGTCGTCGGCGGCAACCACCAGGATGACGATGTCGGTTACCGAGGCACCGCGTGCACGCATCTTGGTGAAGGCTTCGTGACCGGGCGTATCCAGGAACACGATGTCCTTCTCGTTGCACTGAACCGAGTAGGCCCCGATGTGCTGGGTGATGCCGCCGGCCTCGCCGGAAGCGACGCGGGTCGAGCGAATCGCGTCGAGCAGGGTGGTCTTACCGTGATCGACGTGACCCATGATGGTGACGATCGGCGCACGCGTGATCTGGTCCTCGTTGTCCGTGCTCTCGGCGGAGATCAAGGACTCGTCTTCCTGGAGCTGCAGGTCTTCCTCGAAGCTGACGATTTCGGCTTCGTACCCGAAGTCCTTGGCGATCTCGATGGCCAATTCCGAATCCAAGGTGTGGTTGAGGGTCGCCATGATGCCTTTTTCGAACAGGCGCTTGATGACGTCCTTGGACTTGCGATCCACCTTCTCGGCCAGTTCCTTGACCGTAACCCCTTCGGACAGCATGATGATGCCCAGCTCTTCGCCCGGCAATTCCACTTTGCTCACCGAAATCGGTTTGATCTTGGCGATATTCTCTACGTTTCTCTTTTTCTTCTTCTTCTTGCCACGAGCGCCGCCGGGTTTACCGGTCGCCTTGAGGCGCATCGGCCCCTTGCCCATACCGCCGGCGGCGGGTGTGGGCTGCTGCATGGAGAACTGTTCACGGAGCATTTCCGTGGTGGGCGGCTTGCCGGGACGGCCACCGCGGGCACCACCGGGTCGATTCCCATGGGGACGGTTGCCACCGGGCCCACCGTGGGGACGGCGATCACCGGGACCGCCGTGCGGTCTGCGGTCGCCAGGGCCACCAGGGGGGCGGCTGCCGTGCGGTCTGCGATCGCCGGGACCGGCATGCGGCCTGCGATCACCGGGTCCACCGTGGGGACGGCGATCACCGGGCCCACCTTGAGGACGGCGATCTCCAGGGCCGCCGTGCGGCCTGCGATCACCGGGTCCACCTTGAGGCCGACGATCACCAGGGCCTCCCTGAGGTCGCCGGTCACCGGGGCCACCACGCATGGGCGGACGTTGGCCGCCACGACCGTCGCGGTCACCACCGCGATAGTCACGGGGACCTCGATCGCCGCCACGGTCACCACCGCGGTAGTCGCGACGATCCCCGGAGGGGCGGTCGCCACCGCGATCACGGGGGCCTCCCGAATCACGCGGCCCGGAAGGGCGGGAATGGTCTTGCCCGGAGGGTCGACCCCGATCGCGGGATTCGTGGGCGCGCGCTCTCGCGGGGCCCGATCCAGGCTTGGCTTCGGCGGAGGGCTGTGCCGGTGACGCGCCCTGAGCCGGAGCCTGTTCGTCGCCTTCCGACGGATGGCGCTGACGCTTTTCGGCGATTTGATGGATGCGTTGCTCCACCGCCGGGCTGCGTTTACCGCGCTTCAGCTTGGGACGCTTCAGCTTGGGCTTATCGTCCGGTTTCTCTTCCGCGACCGGCTTGGCTTCGACCTCGGCCGCTTCGGGCTCGTTGGTGTGGTCGCGCTTGATGACGCGAACGCCGAGCTTGGGGGCGGCCTTCGCTTTGGCCTTGCCCTTGGGCGCCGCTTTGCGCTGCTCACCTTCGCCAGCCTTGACCGGCGCTTCCTGATCTCCGTCGACGACTGTCAACTTGAACTTACCCAGTTTTGCGCGCACGGTGTGGAGGGCATGCTGGTCAAGGACCGCCGTGTGCGAAGAAACAGGGATTCCCGACGAACGGAGTATTTCCATCACCTCCTCTGGGGAGCGCGAATACTCCTTCGCAATTTGGTACACCCTTACTGCCATTAAAGGACCTCCATCACCATGCAAACGTGTCTTTATCTTCAATAATCCCAATCACTCTTCGCTTCCATCTTCCTCGCCGAACTCCTGCTCGTAAGCTTTGGCCAGTTGGATGATTTCTTGTACATCTTCAGCGGTAAGTTCGGGGATCTCGTTGAGAACCGCCGGGTCCGTGTAGAGCAGATCCTCGATGTAGTAAATGCTGTAGGCTTCCAGAATTTTGCGTCGCTCGTCCGTCAATCCGTCGAGGTACTCGAGCGAGACGCCTTCTTCGCCTTCCTCTTCGCTCTCGTAGTCCTCGTCGTCGGCATCGGCCGGAACCACTTCGTCCTCTTCGGCCACCGGCTCGGGGACGACCGTTTCCTCGGTGTCTTCCGCGGCTTCCACTTCGGCCACCATTTCTTCGGTGACGGTCTCTTCTTCGACCACTTTGACCGGCGTGGGTTCCGATTCCTCGCCTGCCTGAGCCAGCCGCTCCATTTCTTCAGAGGCTTCGACGCGTTTTTGTTCTTCGGTTTTCACTTCGATCGTCCAGCCCACCAGTTTCGAGGCCAGACGCACGTTGATTCCCTTTTTCCCGATCGCCAGGGAAAGCTGGTCTTCGTCGACGATGACTTCCAGACGACGTTCGAGCGGATCGGCGATGACGACCCGGTTGATCTTGGCCGGGCTCAATGCGTTGGACGCGAAGAGCGATATATCGTCCGAGTAGCGGATGATGTCCAGGCGCTCACCCTTCAACTCGCGAATGATGCTGCGTACCCGCGAACCACCCATACCGACGCAAGCGCCGATGGGGTCCACGTCGCCGTCGGTCGAGTAGACCGCGATCTTGGAACGGTCGCCCGCCTCGCGGGCCGCGTTCTTGATGACCACCGTCTCGTCGTAGACCTCGGGCACTTCCATTTCGAACAACTTGATCAGCAGGCGTGCATCCGATCGGGAGACCTTGACCTGGGGCTCCTTGGTGCTGCGATCGGAGCCGACGATCACCACCTTGGTGCGGTCGTTCTGACTGTAGCGCTCGTTGCGCGACTGCTCGTCCTTGTACATGATCCCTTCGACGTTGTTGCCCAGGTCCACGATGACGTTGCCGCGCTCGAAACGGCGAACCACGGCGGTGACCACCTCGCCGATGCGTTCGCTGTATTCCTTGAATACCTTTTCCTTTTCGGCGTCACGCACTTTCTGCAGAATCACCTGCTTGGCCGCGTGTGCCGCGATGCGACCCAACTGCGAGGTATCCTTCTGGAACTCGATCGTATCGCCTTCCTCGACGCCTTCATAATAAAGTTGGGCTTCGTCCATCGGAATCTGGCGACGGGGATTCATCACCTCCGAGACGACTTCCTTGATGGCCCATACCTCCAGGTTGCCGGTATGCCGATCGAAACGCGCACCGAAGTTCTCGTCGTTCTTGAAAATCTTCTTAGAAGCCGCGATTATCGCTTCTTCCACGGCGGAAATGATGATTTCGGCGTCGATACCTTTTTCGCGGCTTACTTGATCAATGGCTTGCAGTAGTTGCGAACTCATCGCACGGCTCCTAAGAAAAGACTCTGGATTGAGGACTTAAAATTTCAGGACGGGTTTTAACGTCGCTTTCGCAATCATGTCGAAAGGGATTTCGTGTTCCCGCCCGTCATGCTCGTTGTGCAGTCTGACCGCCGTCTCGTCACAGGCCAGCAAGGTGCCCGTGTAGTTCTTGATTCCGTTGAGGGCCTTGTGGGTTTTGATGAAGACCCGCTCGTTGACAAAGCGTTGGTAGTCGGCGTGTTTCACCAGGGGTCGATCGACTCCCGGTGACGATACTTCGATTCGGTATTCGGCTTGAACCGGATCGTCGGCTTCCAAGGCATCGGCAACGAGATAGGTCGCTTTTTCACAGTGGTCCAGCGTGACGCCATCGGGATGATCGATGTAGACACGCAGCACCCACTCCTGACCCTCCCGCTTGTATTCAATCAGGACGATCTCGAGATCGGTGGTTTCGAGAGCATGGTTGACGACACTCTCGATTTGTTTGATTTTGCTCTTTCCAGATGTGGGCTTGTCTGTCATGAAGGCATAAAAAAAAGTGGGATGGCCCCACTTCCTCGGGTTCTATCGCTAACGCGTGCGCCAAAAAGGCAATGCTTAGAGACACGCAGCCATACTACAGAAAATGGCGGGCGTTCGCAAGCCACAAATACCAAAAGGCGCCCTTTTTCCAGTCCTCTTGCCGAACGGAAAAAAGGACAGGCTGGCAAGCTCTCAGACTAATGGACCAAAAGAACGGCAGCGCGCTGTTGGCGACTCCAGCATTTAAACACAAGGCACCATGCTGCGCAAGAAGATGCGACATTTCTTCGTTTGATATGTTTTCTCATGCGGCTCATTTACGGAACCGGGCATATCTACGAAAAAACAACGGGGTGATTCCCGCACGCCGCCCTCAATCGCCGATGCGCCCCTTGAAATCGGGCATGGTTTCCGGCTTGCCGGCGACCGTGTACCGCGCTTCCTTGTCCGTCGCCGTCACGTTTTCATAAACTCCGGTGTCCCGTTTGACCAACTTGGTGAAACCCATGTTCTTGAGTTCGCTGGTCGTCTTGGGGAAAGCCAGTCCCGGTGCCGAGATCAGGCGCTCGACCGGAGCGTCCGGAGACGTTTCGCCCGTGGGTACACCCGCCAATTCACAGAGCTCCCCCCATCGGGTCACTTTGTGGTTCATGCCGTGAAGCACTTCCAACATCACGCCATTTTCGGCACAACGGTATTCGTATGTAGGCAAGGCCATCCTCCTGATCGCAATACTACCGCGCACCGAAGCCCCTCGCAGGTGTCCGGGTACGCCTGCCCCTGCAGCCTGAATTCTACCTCAGATTATGGATTTGGTGCACGGTCGCTCGGCCCGCGACACAACCCATAAACAATACTTATGTCATACAGACAAATGATTGATTTTTCTTGTGCATTTGGCGACCTTATATTGAAGAACATCCGGTGGGACATCCCGGAAAAGCCAAAAAGACGAGGAAGATCCCCGTCCCTTCGATGCGGCCTGAACCCAGGAACCGCCGAGAACGGACGGATCACCTGGATTTGATCAGTCTTCTCGCGGAGTCGGCGGCCAACGAGGCCCGGCTCCGCTTTTTTTTTCGCCGGACCGCGAACACCGCGCACCGAATCCCGACCGGACGGGCACACACAAAAAAAGCCCGGCACGAGGCCGGGCAAAGAAACGGAGCGGGTAAGCTCCAATGGGTGGTGCCGGAGATGAGCACCGCAAGGGGCTGGTTCGCGGGAAACCAATGCGTGGTAGGTGGAGTTTTCCCGCCGTCCATCGCCCATTGCTTCGTGAGGACTCGCCGAGCCCTGTCCGGAAACGGCCGCCATCCATGGATCCTCCGAACGATTCCGTTCCCGGATGGGCACGCGCTAGCGGCGAGGTCCGTGACTTTCGCGTATTCGTTCCAGCAGGCGCCGGGCTTTTTTGGCGCCGGCGGGCAGGCCGGCCATCGCCTTGGTTTCCTGAAAGGTCTGGAAGTAGGCCACGTCGGTTTCGTCGGTGTTCAACAACCCGCTAGTGGTCCCGGGATTGAACAGGGTCAGGAAGGTCTGCCAATTGTTGTCGCGAAAGGTGAAATGGGGGATGACCTGGCGATGTGCCAGGGATTCATCCTGAGCGACGACCGGTACGACAGAAAAAGCGGTCGCCGACATCAGCGTGAAAATCGTGTAAACCAGCAAATTGATGATGGGCATGCCGAATGACCGAAAGGGCATGGGAACCTCCGAGAAAGCGAATAAAGGCGAGCTGAACGATCAGCGTCGCGCCGACTCGAAGGGCAATCGCGGTGCCAGCCGCTTCGGCCGACACATCCCAGATCACACAAATCCATTTTTTCAAATAACTTATCACTCAATACCAAATCCCGGGTTTGCCGAACTCGCGCCAGAAAGCGGCCTCGGCGCCATGAATCCCACGTGCATTCGTAAGACCCGACAAACATGCTGTAAGGTTTTTCTTACGGCGCTCGATGCGGAATCGGCGGCAGGTGAGCAGTCTCATCGGAGTGAACCTGCGTTAATGGTTTGCATTTCAAGGGGTTGCCAAGTACAAGGGCCGGCGTGGCACGACGGTTGCCCCTTGGCTTCCAAGCCCGAGTCCGTAGCGGGTCCGCTCGCGCCCCCCAAGCGGGCCACCGCGCGCCGGCACTTGGGTTATGATTCGCACGGAGGATTCCATGAAAAACGGCCCGCCCGGTTCCGGGCGCCGGAGATCCACCCACATCACGAGGTGTCGTGCCCGACCACCGGGACGCCGGATCGCAGCCCCGCCGCCGCGGGAACCCGATCGGGCATCGCATCCTGTGTCGATGCGGCGCCCAAAACCAGACGAGGGCTTTTTGGCGCGAAGCATTCAATCGATTCGCCTGCTCGGCATGTTCATCTTTCTTGGGTTCGGCTTGCTCCACGGTTCGGAGAGCCCGAGCTTTTTCATCGAACACATCAACATCGAGAACCTGAAACACGTTTCGGAAAGAATCGTGCGGGCCGAACTCCAACTGGACACGGGCCAGGAATACGACGAAGAGCAACTTCGCCAGGCTCTCTACAGAGTGGAACGCCTTCAGTTCATTCGGGAAACCGAGTTCTCGCTGGAAAAGGGATCGCGACGCGGTGCCTACGTACTCAAGATCCACGTGACCGAGACGCGGCGACTCTTCTGGCTCCTGCTCACCGACTCGCTCCTGGTTCGAAACAACTACCGCTTGAGCGACGAGCCCGGCACGTCCAAGTACCTGGCCAATTTGGACGGCCAGGCCTTCGGATACCGGTGGTTCAGCCGCAAAACCGAATGGCGGGTGTTCCTGCCCGGTGGTTTCGCGATGACCCACTACGATTTGTTCGGCACGGGCATGGTGGTCGACGCCGGCTTGGGCATCCCTCCCAGCTTCAACAGCCGCGACTTCGATTTCGGGACCCTACCGTTCACCGAAGACGGATCCCAGTTCGAAATAGCCGCTTCCGATTCGACGTTGATCGCCTTCAGCTCCCTGACCTATCCGATCTCCCAGGAGCAGAGCCTCAACCTGGGCATGTACTCCGGCAACATCGGGATCTCGGAACTCCAATCGCGGGGCACGGAAGAGAAGCGAAAATTGGAGGACACCGAGTTTCAATTTAATTTCGCCACCCTGAACTGGACCCACAACACGACCGACCACCCTTATTTCCCGCTCACGGGTCGGTTCATTCAAGCCGGCCTCCAGTGGGAATGGAACCAATTGGCATTCGACGAGGCTACCCAAGATCTCGTGGGCGGCTACGACACCTGGACCTGGTCGCGCAACAGCGTGGTCGCAAGCTACAAAGAGTTTTGGCAACTCAACAGCCGCGACAGTTTCGGTCTGGACTTCGACGTACGCTACGCGGGCGTGCACGTCTCGGGCAAACCCGAGGAATTGGCACTGGAAACCGAAGACTACGTCAGTGCTCGCGGCGGCATCGAACTCAGCCTCAGTCGAAACCTGATGAACCGGCGCTTCCTCTACGGCTCGCGCGATTTTCGCGTGACGCTTTCGGCCGGCTATCGCCGCTACGACACCGATCTCGACGAAGAAAAGTTCACCCCCGATCCCAATTACGGCATGTATCACGCCGGCGTGGGATTGACGATGCGCGATAGCTGGGGAGCCTTCCGGATCACGGTTCGCTACGAGCAGTCCAATCGGGGGTTGTGGCCATGAGTACATGGATCCTACTCCTTCTATTGGGGTGGCAACACGGAGAGGCACCTTCCCTGAGCGAAGGCCCGGATCGCGGCCTGGTGCTGCGATTGCCCGGCGCCTTGTTCGAACACAAAGACGTGGTGAAACAGATCAATTCCGGACTGACGGCGGCCTTGGTGGTCACGGTCACCGACCGCGAGGGACGCATCGGTGGAGCCCGGATCGCGGTGCGCTACGAGCCCTGGGACGAGGTCTACCACGTCCAGGTGCTGGATATGCGCGGCACGGAAACCAAGCGGGTTCTGGCGACCAGAACGGAAATGGCCGATTTCTTCAAAAAAGGGGTGCTGCACGTTTGGTCCGCCAAACATCGCCTGCATCGGGACCAGCCATTCGCGATTCGCATCAAGGTCCTGCCCTTTTCCCAACGCGAACAGGCCGATACCCAGGCCTGGCTGACCCGCACGGTCAGCGGTCAACGCCCGGGCGGGGTGCCCACCATGGGCATGGAACTGATTCTGGAGCGATCGATCAAACGCCCTACCACCACGCAATTCGAATGGAAGGTCGGGTTGAAACCATGAACATCAAGCTGCTGTGGCCGTCGCTGATCCTCATGTTCGGGGCGGCATTTCTCACGTTCCACCTTTTTCAAAGCCAGTTTTCGGGAGGACTGTTGAACGTGGCGCTCGACCCGAGAGTCCGCGAAATGCTGGCCCAAGGCATGGACGACCAAAAGGCCCTGGCCGATTTGGACCCGGAACGGGAACTGGAGTACCGCAGCCGCTTCGAGGAGCTCAAACAATTCCAGGCGCGTTACCTGATCCTGGAACACAACCGCGAACAGATCGAATCGCGCTTCGAGCTGGCGATGATGATCGTGTTGGCCCTGATTCTCGGCGGCAGTGCCGCCTTCTACTATTGGGACTACGCGACGGGCGAGCGCCGGCTGAGACGCCTGCAGACCCACCTTGCCGCGTTGGCCGAGGGGCGCACCGACATCGTGGTCGACGACCATCGCCGCGACCGCCTGGGCCGGATCGCCCGCATGATCGAGGAGACCTCGCGCGTCATCGCGGTACAGCGGACCCGCCTGGCCAGCCTGGAGAATCTCTCCTCGTGGCAGGAGGCGGCCCGGCGTCACGCCCACGAAATCCGCACCCCCCTGACGGCGGCGCGCATGGAACTCAACCAACTTCGTCGCCTGATTCGCGATCGGGCGCCCGATTTGACCGTCGCGTACACGGAAATCGAAGAGAGCGTCCAGGAGGAACTGGATCGCCTCAAGGAATTCACCCAGGAATTCACCTCGTTCGCTCGCCTGGGTCAACCCAAACCGGAACCGGTCGACATGGACCACATGCTGGCCCGTTTCGCCACCTTCTTCGAAGACGCCTGGGAGCACCTGACCCTCGATTTCGAGCAACCGGAACGACCGACGCCGACCCTCGAGTTGGATCGCGAAATGGTGCGCCGCGTACTCATGAACCTCTGCAACAACGCGGCACTGGCGATGGCGGATCGGCCCGGCCTGATCCGGTTCGCGGCCCGCACGGAGGGCTCGCAAGTCGTGGTGTCGATCAGGGACGACGGCCCCGGCATCGACCCCAAGGTTCGGCCCCACCTGTTCAAACCCTACACCACGACGCGGGCGATCGGGGAAGGCATGGGGCTGGGCCTTTCCATATGCAAAAAAATCATGTTGGATCACGGCGGCGACCTGTTGCTGGCGCACACCGGATCGGACGGCACCGAATTCCACCTGATCTTCGCGCTTCCTTCGGGAACGGATCGGGAACGACCTTCGGAACAGAACAAGGAGCGGGCACATGAACACGACTAGCGGAAACGCCTGGATCTGGGTGGTGGAAGACAATCTCAAGATTCGTCGCAACACGATGTTCCAACTGGAGGAGGCGGGCTACCGCACCGAGGGGCTGGCGACGGCGGAAGAGGCCCACGTGCGGTTGCGGGAAGGCAGCGATCGGGCGCCGGATCTCCTGCTGTTGGACGTGCGCCTGCCCGGGGTCAGCGGAGTGGAACTGGCGGCCCGACTGCACAAGGACAACCTGCTGCCGCCGACGATCATTTTTTCCGGTGAAGCGTCCATCAGCGAAACGGTGGAGGCCCTGCGACTGGGGGTCTACGACTTCCTGGAAAAACCGGTCTCCAACGAGCGGTTGCTGCATTCGATCCACAACTGCCTCGAGAACGCCAAATTGAAACGCCACATCCGCGAACTGGAGCAGAACAAGCCGCGCGGACCCAAGATTCTCGGCGAGAGCGCCATGGTGGTCGCCCTGCGGCGCCAAATCGACAAGGTCGCGCCGACCCAGGCACGCGTCCTGATTCGAGGCGAAAGCGGGTCGGGCAAGGAATTGGTGGCGGCGGCCATTCACGAGCAGAGTTCGCGCCGAAACGGGCCCTTCGTCAAGATCAACTGCGCGGCGATTCCGGCCCACCTGATCGAGGCCGAACTCTTCGGTCACGTACGCGGGGCCTTCACCGATGCCCGCCACGACAAACCGGGCATGTTCGAGCAGGCCAACGGCGGCTCGCTGTTCCTCGACGAAATCGGCGACATGGCGATTCACCTGCAGGCGCGCCTGCTGCGGGTACTGGAAGACGGGACGGTGCGCCGCGTGGGCGACACGCGCGACCGGCGCGTGGACGTTCGCGTCGTGGCAGCCACCCACTGCGATTTGGAACACATGGTGCGTACCGGCGAGTTCCGTCAGGACCTGTACTTCCGGTTGTCGGCATTGCCGCTTCAGGTGCCTTCGCTGCGCGAGCGCCTGGACGACCTGCCGTTGTTGTTCACCCACTTCGCCAACCGCGCCAGCGAGTACCACAAAATTCCCCGACGCCAGATCGAACCCGAAGTCTTCGAGGTGCTCAGGAACTACCACTGGCCAGGTAACATTAGGGAATTAAAGAACTTGGCAGAACGAATGGTCATTTTCGGCGGCGATCCGCTGTCGGCCGACCAAATCCCGCTCTCGCCCTCCGGCGACAGCATCGTGGCCGGAACCGGTTTGCTGAATACCGACCAACTGATGCCGTTCCAGGAGCTGAAGGAGTTTCGGCGCCGTTGCGAGAAGGAATACCTTCAGACCGTGTTGACCCACACGCGCTGGAACGTGACGGCCGCCGCCAAGATCTTGGGGGTTCAGCGGCCCTACATGCACCAAAAAATGAACCAGCTCGACATCAGTCGTCCGATCGAGGAAGACTGAGAGGCGGCACCCGGCAGGTCCGCCCCGGGGAACACCCCATAGATCGGCGCGAATCAGGACTCCAGCGCGGCGACCTTGTCCAGGCGTTTCTGGTGGCGGCCACCCTCGAACTCGGATTCGCAGAACTTGGCGACGACGCGCTCGGCCACGGCATCTTGAATGGCACGGGCGCCCACGCAGATGACATTGGCGTTGTTGTGGTTGCGCGCCATTTGGGCCTCGAACTCGGTGCGGCACAGGGCGGCGCGAATACCCTGGAACTTGTTGGCGGCGATCGACATACCGATGCCGGTCCCACAGATGAGGATGCCCTTGCCCTCGTCATCCTGAAGCACCGCTTGCGCGACGCGCTTGGCATAGTCGGGATAATCGACCGAATCCTCGTTTTCCGTACCCAAATCCTGAACCTGATAACCCTTCTGGGCAAGCATCGGCTTCAGATGCTCCTTGAGTTTGTAACCGGCATGATCACAGGCGATGTACAGCTTGGCCAAAATCTCCTCCGAAAGGGATGGTGTTCGATCGGCGAACCGAACCGGTTCTTCCCGTCAAAATCCTAGCCCAGTGCCCCTCCAGAAACTAGCGCTTTTCTTTTCGGGAGATGGCCCTCGAGCCGGCATCACGGAAACGGCTTGCACAAGCGCTGAAGATAGCGTCGAAAACCGACTCAGCGCCTCTCTCGTCGATGCGGGAACTCTCGTCGTTCGGGTTTCACCCGAGCAGGGTGACCAACCAGCCCAAGCTGAAGAAGGTCCCGGCCATGGATCCCAGGTTGGCCATGAAAAACACCACCAGACAGCGGGTGAACTGGTTGGTGTAGAACCCCTTGAGCGAGCGGATGTCGTTAGGAATGTTCTCGCAATCTTCCACGGTGGGCTTGCGCTGCCAGGCCTCCACCAAGCCCACGACCATGCCGGCCCCCAGCGAAGGGTTCAGCGAGGTCAGCGGCGCCGACAAAAACCCACTCAGGACACTGAGCGGCCGGGCGCCCGCCAGCATGGTGAACACGCCGCACATGATGGAGTTGGGCAGGATCCAGGCCGTCAACATATCCATGATCGCCTGATCCTTGTGCTTTTGGTAACCCACGATGAACAGCGCCAACACGATGATCGGAATGGCCCATTGGGCGATCTTGATGAGGCGCGAGGGCGGCGGAATCTTGTTGATGGCCTCGCGATCGACCGGCTTGCCGAAGTGACGGGACATGCCCTGAACGTGACCGGCACCGACGATCGCCACGATCTTTTCACCTTCGGCTTCCTCGATTTTGGACATCAGGAAGGCGTCCCGTTCGTCGATGAGCGGTTCCTTGACCTCCGGCAACGCCTCGGCAAAGGCCTCCATCGCGTCGGTCAGTTGATCCTTTTCCTTAAGGGCTTCCAGCTCCTCTTCGGTGATTTCCTCTTTGGAGAGCATGCTCTCCAACAATTCACCCAAGACGGCGAACTTCTTCCAAAAAGAGAGGTTGCTCCAGGTCCGCTTGAGGGTGACCTGGATGTCGCGATCCGCCAGGACCAACTTGGCGCCCACTTCCTCGGCCTTGCGCACGCCTTCCAGGAGTTCGGACCCGGGTTTGACGCCGACTTGATCACCCATGCGTCGCTGAAAGGACGCGAACGCCAGGTTGGCCAGAAGGAACAGTGCCTTGCCGTCTTTGATGACCTGGCCGATGTTGAGCTTTTTCCACTGATTCTCATCGGTAATGGCGCGATAGCGCGTTTCACACAGCTCCACGCAAACGGTGTCGGGCCGGATTTCGTCGATGACGCGCGCCACTTCCTCGACGCTTCGGGCCGAGATGTGGGCGGTGCCGACGATGTAATAGGTCTTGCCGTCTTTGTTGAGGGTGAGAACGTTGCCCTCGTTCGCGGGTTCCGCCGGGGTCGAAGGTGCGGCGGCGTTGGTGTTGGGTGCCGAGGATGCCGAATCAGCGGGCGTTTGCGTCGGCGTGGAGTTGGACATGGTGCTATAGCCTTGTGGCGAATTTGCCTGGCGGGGAAGGTCGTTGACGAACCCGGGAACGACGCAAACCGCGTGGCGACCTGCATCGCACGCCCGAACGCGATCGATCGGGCGCGACGACACCCGTTGGAGAGATGCCATCTCTGTCAGTCTAACGACGGTCGTCATCGGAATGCTTCCCGTCGGGTTCGCAAGGTTCGAATCTCGAAGATGCCGGACAGACAGTCTCCGCCTCGAGCGGAGAGAGATCGTCCATTGTACAGGAGGTAGCGGCGGCTTTCCAAGTCGGGAATGGCGCCGGCGGGGCGAATGGCGCGCCAAGACCCATCGCCCGACACCGCCAAATCGGTGAACGTGATCTGCCCCACGCTTGGGCCTGCGGGTTCCGATCCAGGGCGGGAATGTGCGACCGATAACCGACCACGTGAGCGATCCTTCTTAAAATGAGCCGCATCGCCCTCGAGATCGCCCCGTGGAATCAAGGGTTCCGAGATAGGGATTGCAACCCCGATCGAACTATGCGTGAATGGGTTCATCCTCTACAACCCATGCCGGTTCTCACGGGCACGCCGTCGGGATCCATGAGGCGAATGTCCCGGATGCGGTCGCGGGTGCCGTCGGCGCGTCGGTGCCCCGCGGTTCACGCCGTTTGTCGCGGCGATGAGGCGGTGCAGCCCCTCGCAGGTACTTCGGCGAACGGCCGATCTCACTCAATCCTCCATTCCGCGAATCACCGAACCACACGAAAGAAAGGATGATGTGCCATGACTGCCGTCAACCCAGGAGGCCGAACCCCGAGCTCGGCCCGTCATTTGATACTGCTCGCGCTTCTCTTCGCTTCGAGCTCGGCTTTCGCCCAGATCAAGCTGAAGCTCGGCAGTGATTTTCAGTTCTGTCGCTCAGAGATCACGCAACAAACCTGTGTCCAGGTACCCATCATCATCGAAGATCCGACCGGCGGCCTGGATTTGGTCCAGCTTTTCGCCACCATCGTGCTCGAAGGGGACACCATCAACCTGGTCAACGATTCCGGCGGCGAGTACACCGTCACCAATTTCCGTCCCTCGCCTTCCAGTACGACCGGGATCGCCAATCCCGGGGTCGACCTCGCCAATCCCGGCAACAGCCCCGCCTCGCCCTCGTGCGGGGTGATCCGAAACCAGGCCACCGAGGGCACGGGCCCCGCCATCGATTTCGTCACCAACTCCTCCGGCTTCATCCTGCTTTCCAACAGCGCCAGCTCGGCCACGATCAACGATGCCAAACAGGTCAGTTTCTTCGACCTCGGCGGCACGGGTTTCTTTTCGACCACCCAGGACGAAGACGTCCTGATCGGGGTGTTGGAACTGCCGGTCATCGCCAATCCCAACGCCGGCACGATCACCGTTCGCGCCACCACCAACGCCGAATTCAACCAATCCAACTTCTATGAAACGACCGGCGGTGGGGGCCTGACCCTGCTCGACATCTCCGAAGCCTCGATCACCATCGACCTGACCGAAGCGCCGGTGATCACCACCCATCCCACCGACCAGTCGAACATCTGCACCGGTGACGTGGTGAACTTCAGCGTGGTCTCCAACACGGCCGGCAGCCTGAGCTACCAGTGGCAGAAGGACACCGTCGACATCCCCGGCGCCACCAACAGCTCCTACAGCATCGCCAACGTGGCCCTGGCCGACGCCGGCAGCTACCGCTGTGTGATCACCAACAATTGCGGTTCGACCACCTCGAACGCCGCCTCCCTGACGGTCCAGTCCGGCGTTTCGGTCGACAGCCAGCCCCAGAACGCCTCGGTCTGTGACGGCGATCCGGCCCAGTTCAGCGTGACCGTCTCGGGCGCGGGCCCGATCACCTATCAGTGGCGCAAGGACACCGTCAACATCGGCGGTGCCACCGGCAGCACCTACAACATCGCCAGCGCCAGTGCGGGCGACGAAGGCAGCTACGATTGTTTGATCACCAGCCCCTGCGGCACCATCACCTCCACGGCAGCCACCTTGTCCGTGACCTCGGGCCTGGCCGTCGACACCCATCCCAACGGCGCCACCGAATGCCCCGGCGCCAACGTGTCCTTCACCGTGGCCGCCAGCGGCGAGGGTTCCTTGACCTACCAGTGGCGCAAGGACACCGTCAATCTGCCGGGCGAGACCTCGGCCACCCTCAGCCTGACCAACATCGACGCGGCCGATGCCGGCGCCTATTCCTGCGTGATCGGCAACGGCTGCACCACGGTCACCTCCAACGACGCGACCCTGACCGTCAACGAAGAGGTCTCGATCCAAACCCAACCGCAAGCGGCGGCGGTGTGCCCCGGCAACGACACCTCGTTCACCGTCATGGCCCAGGGCACCGGCGTCCTGACCTACCAGTGGCAGAAAGACACCGTCAACATTCCCGGCGCCACCAGCGCCACCCTCAACCTGACCGGCGTCGATGGGGACGACGTCGCCAGCTATCGCTGTGTGATCACCAACGTCTGTGGTTCGCTCACTTCGAACGCCGCGAACTTGACCCTGCAAGCCGGTGTCTCGGTAGACAGCCAACCGCAGAACACCACGGTCTGCAACGGCGACCCCGCCCAGTTCAGTGTCAGCGTGTCGGGCGCGGGTTCGGTCACCTACCAGTGGCGCAAGAACACCGTCGACATTCCCGGCGCCACCGGCAGCACCTACAACATCGCCGACGCGGACGAAGCGGATGAAGGCAGTTACGACTGCGTCATCAACAGCGACTGCGGCAACGCGACCTCCACGGCGGCCACCTTGACGGTGACCACCGACCTGGCCATCGACACCCAGCCCAACAACGCCCAGGACTGCCCCGGCGACAACGCCTCCTTCACCGTGGTCGCCAGCGGCGATGGTTCCTTCACCTACCAATGGCGCAAGGATACCGTCGACCTCCCCGGCGAGACCTCGGCCACCCTCAGCCTGGCAAACATCGACGCGGACGATGCCGGCGCCTATTCCTGCGTGGTCAGCAACGGCTGCACCTCGGTCACCTCCAACGACGGCACCCTGACCGTGTTGGATCTGGTCACGATCCAGACCCAGCCGCAATCGGTCGTCGCCTGCCCCGGCGAGAACGCGTCCTTCACGGTCGTGGCCCAGGGCTCCGGCACCTTGACCTACCAATGGCGCAAGGACAACGTCAACATCCCCGGCGCCACCTCGGCCACCTTCAGTCTCACACCGGTCCAAGCCGGTGACAGCGGCAGTTACACCTGTGTGGTGAGCGGCGCCTGCGACAGCGCGACGACGGCACCGGCGACGCTGGTCGGCGATCTGGAGGCCACCATCACCAACGGCGACATCGCCCAGGGACTGAGCGTCATCACGTTGAACTCGCAGGTCGACTGCGGCGAACCCGATTTCAGCTATTCGTGGACGGAAGTCGGTGATCCGACGGTGTTGGGAACCCAAGCCACCCTGGCCCTTTCACCGGCGCCGCAAGCCACCACGACCTACGAGGTCGAAGTGACCGACGCCACGTCCGCCAGCGTGACCGATCGGGTGACGGTCTTGGTCAGCCCGATTTCGCTGGATGCGGACGGCAACGGATTCAACACCATCGCGGATCTCTGGTTCGTCGGCCAGGGTTGGCCGGACGACCTGGATTTCGACGTGGACGAGGACGATCTCCTGACCGTGCTCGACCTGCTGTACATCAACCTGGGTGATCCCGAATAATTCGCGATCGACGCAAAACGAAAACGGCGGTTCCACAAGGGCCGCCGTTTTTGGTTTTGGGGTTGGCCGCGAACATCGACCTCGCTACCCCTCGGGCTGCCATCCGAATAGACGGAGATTGATGCGGCCGCTTTCGCTGAACTCGACACCCTCGTCCTCGAGCTTGCCGCGCTGGCGCCGGTACTTCTCGGAATGCTCGGGGAAGGAAATGCGGCCCTGGCCGTTGACCACGCGCTGCCAGGGGATGATCAGGCCCGGCGGCGTGGCCGCCAGGGCGTATCCCACGTGGCGCGCCTTGCGCGGCTCGCCCAAGAGCCGCGCAATCTGGCCGTAACTCGCCACCCGCCCCTCCGGAATTCGGTTCACCAGGCGCCAAACACGCTGATTCCAAGGTATTTGAGCCATGTCGCCACACCTCCTTCATCGCCAGCGAGGTTTCGAGTTACGTCCGTCGATGGGGTTCTATTTGCCGCGCTTCTTGCCCAATGCCGCACTCAGGGCCGCACCCATGGCCGTATTGGACCGCGGTTCGCGACGTCGATCCGAACGGCCGCCGCGTCCGCCCTGGCCGCCCTTGCGATCGGTGCGGTAATCGCCGCGTCCGCCACCGACCTTCTTGCCGGCCTCGTCGTCCAGCCTCATGCTCATCGCGATACGGCGCCGCTCCAGGTCGACCTCGACGATTTTAACCTTGACCACGTCGCCGGCGCGAACCACTTCGCGCGGATCCTTCACGAAGCGATTGGCCAGGGCCGAAATGTGGACCAATCCGTCCTGATGGACGCCCACGTCGACGAAGGCCCCGAAGTTGGTGACGTTGGTGACCGTGCCCTCCAGGACCATGCCCGGTTCGAGGTCCTTGATGTCCTCGATCCCTTCCGCCAGACTGGCCGTCTTGAATTCGGGTCGGGGATCGCGACCGGGCTTTTCCAGTTCCGCAAAAATGTCGGTCACCGTGGGCACACCGAACTGGTCATCGGCGAAATCGGCCGGTTTCAGGCCGCGCAGGAATTCGCCGTTGCCGATCATTTCGGCCAGGGGTCGGCCGCCCTTGGCGGCGATGCGCTCGACGACCGGGTAGGCTTCCGGGTGGACCGCCGATGCGTCCAGGGGATTGTCGCCACCGACGATTTTCAGAAAGCCGGCCGCTTGTTCGAAAGCCTTGGGCCCGAGGCGCTTCACCTTCAGCAACTGGTTGCGTCGGGCGAAACGGCCGTGCTCGTCGCGATAGGCCACGATGTTGGCGGCCAAGCTTTGGTTCAAACCGGAGACGCGCGCCAACAGAGGTGCGGAAGCCATGTTCAGGTCGACGCCGACCGCGTTCACGCAATCTTCGACCACCGCATCCAGGGCCCCCACCAGGCGGGTCTGGTTGACGTCGTGCTGGTACTGGCCGACGCCGATCGATTTGGGATCGATCTTGACCAGCTCGGCCAGCGGATCCTGCAAACGACGGGCGATCGACACCGCGCCGCGCAGGCTGACGTCCAGCTCGGGAAACTCTTTGGCGGCCAGTTCGGAAGCCGAGTACACCGAGGCGCCGGCTTCGTTCACCATGACCTTGATCAGGCCCAGATCCGGGTGCTCCTTGGCCAGCTCGCCCACCAAACGATCCGTTTCCCGACTACCGGTGCCGTTGCCGATACTGACCAGCGCCACGCGATGGCGGCGACCCAGATCGGCCAACAGCGATTTGGCGTCTTCCCATTTCTTCTGGGGCGGGTGGGGATAGATGGTCGCGCGATCCACCAGTTTGCCGGTGTCGTCGACGACCACGACCTTGACCCCTGTCCGCAGACCGGGATCCAGACCCATGGTCACCCGCGCTCCAGCCGGAGCCGCCATCAACAAATCACCGAGGTTCTTGCCGAAGACCTTGATCGCCTCTTCCTCGGCACGCTCGCGCAGTTGGTTGAGCAGCTCGGTCTTGAGGTGCAGGTAGATCTTTACCTTCCAGGTCCACTGGACCACTTTCTGGAGCCAGGCATCGGCCGGACGTCCCTTGTCGCGAATCTCGAAATAGGCGGCGATCAGCTTCTCACACCGGTTTTCGGCCGGCTTCTCGGCCAGTTGCGAGGGATCGGCGGCGATTTCCAGTCGCAGGATGCTCTCCTTGAAGCCGCGGAACAGGGCCAGGGCCCGGTGACTGGGAATTTCGGCCAGACGCTCGTGGTAATCGAAGTAGTCGCGGAACTTGGCGCCTTCCTGCTCCTTGTCCTTGGCCACCTTGGCCACGGCGAGCCCGTTGCGCCCCATATAGTCGCGCAGTTTGCCGATCAGGTCGGCCTCCTCGGCGAAACGCTCCATCAGGATGTAGCGGGCGCCCTCCAAGGCGGCTTTGACGTCCTCCACCTTCTTTTCCGGGTCCAGGTACTTGGCGGCCTCGGTCTCCGGATCCAGGGCGGGATTCTTCCACAGGTCGAGCGCCAGGGGCTCCAGCCCCGCCTCGATCGCGATCTGGCCCTTGGTCCGGCGCTTGGGCTTGTAGGGCAGGTAGAGATCCTCCAGGCGCGTTTTGGTGTCCGCCGCCAAAATCGAGCGCTCCAACTCGGGGGTCAGCTTGCCCTGCTCGCGAATGCTCGCCAGAATCGTTTCCCGCCGTTCTTCCAATTCCCGGAGGTAGCCCAGTCGCTCCTCCAAGGTGCGCAGGTCCGTATCGCTCAGGCCCCCGGTCACCTCCTTGCGGTAACGGGCGATGAAGGGCACGGTCGCGCCTTCGTCCAGCAGCGCGATGGCCGCGCGAACCTGGGCGTCGCGAACGTTGAGTTCCTGGGCAATGACTGCTTCGATATTCATGGTTCCACCTGTGTGTGTCGCACGCGCACATCCAAGGCGCGGCATTCGAAATAAAGCGGACGGCAAGGTCCGGATGGCATGTGGATCAGGTCGGTCTTTCCATCAAACGCACAAAACCCACCGAACGATTCGAAGGTTCGGCAGGTTTTCCACGATCATCGGCGCTGACACGACATCGTCGATGACGATTACATGCGAATGACGCCACGATCCGATGATTTGATGAAGTCGACCAGATAGGTCACACGGGGGCAATCGGCATACTCTTTGTCCAAACGCTCCAGTGCGTCGACCAGACGCAACTTGCGCAGGAAGAGGATGCGGTAGGCATCTTTGAGATTGGAGACTTCCTCTTTGGTGAAGCCCTTGCGCTCCAAACCGATGTTGTTGATACCGTAGGCCTTGGCACGGTTACCCACGCTCTTGACGTAGGGCAGGGCGTCCTGGGTGATGACGCTGTAACCACCGATGAAGGCGTAGTCGCCGACGCGACAGTGCTGGTGAACGCCGGAGTAGGCGCCGACGGTGGCGTGATCGCCGACGGTGATGTGTCCCGCCAGGGTCGCCGCGTGCGACAGGATGTTGTGATCGCCGACGTGGCAGTCGTGGGCCACGTGCGAGCTGACCATGATCAGGTTGTGTGAACCGATTTTGGTGATGCCGCCCCCGCCCGCGGTACCGCGGTGCAACGCGACGTGCTCGCGGAACACGTTGTGATCCCCGATCTCGAGCCAGGTCTCCTCGTTGCCGAACTTCAGGTCCTGGGGAATGGCGCCAATGGTGGAAAACGGGAAAAAGGTGTTGTGGGCTCCGATGCGGGTGTATCGGCCCACGAAAAGCGAATTCATCAGTTTGGTGTGCGGCCCGATCGTGACGTGATCCTCGATCACGCAGTACGGACCGATTTCGCTACCCTCGCCGATCGTGACGTTTTCGCCGACGATCGCCGTCGGGTGAATCTTGTGTTTCGTCATTTACCCATCCCTCTTCACCAGCATGGAGGAGAACTCGGCCGAGGCCACCAGTTTTCCATCCACGAACGCCTGGCCCTTGAGCCGGCACACCTTGCGGCGAAAGTGCAGCACTTCGCACTCCAACCGGATTTGGTCGCCGGGCACCACGGGTTTGCGGAACTTGACATTGTCGATGGTCATGAAAAAGATGACGTATTCGTGGATATCCTCGAACTCCTGGGCGATCAGGACGCCGCCCGTCTGGGCCAGAGCCTCGATGATCATGACGCCCGGCATCACCGGACGACCCGGGAAATGCCCCGCAAAGAAATGTTCGTTGATCGTGACGTTCTTGAGACCCACGATACGCTTACAGGACTCGTACTCCATGATCCGATCGACCAACAGCATGGGATAGCGGTGGGGGATAATATCCATAATCCCAGTCACATCTAACATGAGGTTTCCCCTTTCGTATTCACGGCCGATTCCAACGACTTCAGCCGCTTCTCGAGTTTGGCCAAGTTACGCTCACGCGCTTTCTGACGCTGATATTGCATGTGGGGCACGGCGGGATTGCCCGCGTACTGGCCCGGACCCGGCAGGTCCTTGGTGACCACCGAATCGCCCATGACCACGACCTGATCGCCGACATGGACATGGCCGACGACACCTACCTGCCCGGCCAATACGGTGTACCGCCCCAGAGTCGCACTGCCGGAGATGCCGGACTGGCTGATCACCAGGCAGTGCTCCCCAATCTTAACGCCATGGGCAACTTGAACCAAGTTATCGATTTTGCTCCCCTTGCCGATGACGGTATCGCTCAAGGCACCGCGATCGATGGAGACGTTACTTCCGATTTCCACATCGTCTTCGATGCGCACCCCGGCCACTTGAGGCACCTTCAAATGGATGCCGCCGGTTTGGGCATAGCCGAACCCGTCGCTGCCGATGACGCTGTTGGCGTGAATCCGCACGCGATCGCCCAGGGTCACGCCGTGGTAGAGGACCGTATGGGGGAACAGGCGGCAGGCCGCGCCGATCCGACAATCGCGCCCCACGGTCACGCCGTTGACCAACACGGTACCGGCACCGATGACGGCGCCGGCCTCGACCACGCAGTGGGGGCCGATGTGACATTCGGGATGAATCCGGGCGGAGGGATCGACGACCGCGCTGGGATGAACCGAGGCCGGATAGGCCGGCTCGGGATGGAGGTCGGCGAGAATGCGCGCCAGCACCGCGTAGGGTTCGCGGCACAGGAGCTGGACGGCCTCGCAATCCGGAATCGGCTCGGCGGTCAGGACCGCCGTGGCCTTGGTCTCGACGGCCTGCTGCCGGTACTTGCGATTGTTGAGAAAACTGAGATCGCCTTCTCCGGCGGCCTCGAGCGGCCGAACGGATCGAATCTCCGGATCGCCGTCGGGCGGCGTCACCGCCTTCAAATCGTGGCGGCGCATGAGCTCGGAAAGTTTCATGTGAACCTGCCGTTTGAGATGGAGCGACGACCCCCGGTGGGGAATCCGCTCCCTTTTGTGATGGGCCCCGAGAAGACGCGTACCGGGCCACGGGTTTCGTCCCAGTCGATCCGGTCGCGCCATTGTCGCACCGGGTGGCGGACTTGGGGGTCAACCGTTCGTCAAAGAATGTCACAGTTTCGGGAGAAAAAGGACTGGGAAACGCGGTCCGGTGCTCGGAGCCTGGCGCGGGGCGCCGCGCTCGCGAAGCCTTTGGACCCACAAGGGTACCTCACGCGGCGTCGGATGGCGAGATCACCGGTCGGCCGCGGAAATCGCGCCCGCGCGAGCATGGTTGCCGGCGCGGGCGAAGACTCACTGCATTTCGTCGTAGGCTTTGATCACCGCATCGGTAATGTTGACCGAGTCATTGAAGTACACGAGGTTCGAGTTGGGGCCGTAGTTCAGCACCATGTCCAAACCTTTCTCGATCGCCACCTGGTGTACCAGCGGCGCCAGCTCTTTGCGGAACTTTTCCAAACCGGTATTGAGCTTGAGGTCGCTTTCGCGCTTGGCGTCTTCCTGGGCCCGTTTGATTTCCGTTTGCATTTTCTGCAGTTCCAGGGCCGATTCCTTCTTCTTGTCTTCGCTCATGCTGGCCGCTTTGGCCTGCAGATCCTTTTGCTTGGCCTGAAACGCCTCGATCATCTGGTCGATGGAAGCCCGCTTCTGCTCGGTGAACTTCTGGAACTCCTCGAAAAAGGCCTTTCCTTTTTGGGACTTCTGCACAACCACGTCCGCGTCGACGATGCCGACCTTGGTTCCTTGGGCCATGACGGGAACCGCCAGGACCGCCAGTGTAAACATCAGGGTAATCGCTTTTTTCAACATGATCTCTTCCTCGAACTTTTGGGATATTTCCGGAATGGATGTGGTTCATCCTTGGGGGATCTCGGCAAGGGTCCCAGCCGCGAATCGCATCCGCGGACCGTGACAGGTCCGTCACCCGAGGGCGGCCCTCATGGCGAAACGGACATCGCCGTGGTCGGCCGGTCGTCCGTGCGGACGGCGATCTCGTGACGAGACCCCATCCCAAGAAACGCCCGTTCCCGGCACTCGACCCAAACATTCAACTGCGAGTCAACGGTAACTCCTGAAAAGCCACACTTCGAATACAAAGACCTGACGCCATGGGTCAGAAAGTGGTACCGATCGAGAACGACGGCTCGCCGCCCTTCTGATTGAGGCCGGCCTCGTCCTCGTCCAACTTGTAAGCATAGATCAAACGCAGGGGCGCCTGGAAGACCGGAAGGCTGAATCGCATCTCCACGCCGACGGAACGGAACAGGTCGGTATCGAACCATTCCTCGTCCACGCCGAACACCATCCCGGCATCGTAGAACATCACGAACCGGAATTGATCGGAAACGGGAATGATGTATTCGAAGTTGGTTTGGAACAATTTATCGCCGCGTTCGGCGAAGGTTTGACCGTCGACCGTGATCGACGGACCGAGGCTCTGACGCTCGTAGCCGCGCACCGACTCCTCACCACCGCTGAAGAACAGTTGGTGGCGAGTGGGACGCTGCCCCTCCAAGGTTTCCAGCACGGCGGCTTCCACGTTCAAACCGATGAAGCTGTTCTTGAACGCTTTCAGGTATTGGGTGGCGCCCGTGCTGACTTTGTAGAAGAAGTTGTCGCCGCCGGCTTGCCAGCTCGCCACTTCGACGGACAGCGACAGCTTGCGGCCCTTCTTCGGGAAGAAGGGATGGTCGGTGGTGTTGTAGACGAAGGATTGCGTCACCGAGGAGGTCAGCAGATCGTCGACCGGCTTGAAGGAAGGCGTGATGACGGTGGGGAAACGATCCTCGGAGAACAGGTAACTGATGGAATAGGTGGAGAACACGGTGGGACGGAAGGAAAGTCCCAATTGGAAACCGGTGGACTCCACGTCGAAGCCGGAGGCACTGAAGTTGGATCGGGTGTTGAAGATCCGGGTGGTCAGGCCACGAGGCTTGTCGAACAGCCAGGGTTCGGTGAAGGTGACGTCGAAGGTATCGGTGATGCTGCCCAACTGGGCCTGAACCTTCAACTTCTCGCCCTTGCCCAGGAAGTTGAGCGTCGAGAAGCTGAGGAAGCCGCTGGTGCCGCGGAACTCACTGAAACCCAAGCCGAAGTTCAGCTCGTTGACGCCGGACTCCTGGCCCTTGATGGTGATGTTGACCTTGTTTTCGTCGGGAAGGAACTTGATGTCCGGTTCGTCGCGGGTCACATCGAAGAAACCGAGCTGATTGATGCGCAACAGCGAGTTGCGGAAGAAGTTGAGACGGAAGACGTCGCCTTCGCGCAGCAGGATCTCGCGACGCAGCACCTTGTCCCGGGTCGTGGTGTTCCCCGCGAACTTGATGCGGTGGATGTAGGTCTGCTCGTTCTCCTGGACCTCGAACACCACGTCGACCTTGCTCTCGTCGCGCACGCTCACATCCTGGCGAATGCTGTAATGCACGTATCCCGCGTTGTTGTGGGTTTCTTCCAGGTCGGTGATCCAATCGTTGATCTTGGAGAGATCGTAGATCTCGTCCTGACCGATCGGGAAGGTCCGGGTGTAGTAGAGTTCCGGCAGGACGGTGTTGCCCTTGACCGCCACCGAGCCCAAGGTGTAGGGACTACCCTCGAACACCGGGATCGTCAGCTTCAGGCGCTTCTTTTCCTTGGCGGGTTTGCCGCGTTGGGCGCGCTTGAGGTTCTTTTCGCGCTGGCGCTCGGTGGTGTGGTCGGTGATTTCCAGAACCGGATCGCCGATGACGATGTCCTTGTAGCCCTTCTTCCAATACTTCTTCTTGAGCTTCTCGACATCCTCGCCGAAGGCTTCGGCCTTGTAGATATCGTGCGAAGTCAACCAGGAGAACATCCAGTGTTCCTTAGTTTTTCGCATCGTGCGCTTCAGCCGCTTGTCGTTGAACAACTGGTTGCCGGTGAATTCGATGTCGTAGATCCGGACCTTGGAGCCTTCGTCGATGTTGAAGACGACGCGGGCGGAACCGGCATCGATATTCTCCAAGGTATAGTTCACGGTACCGAACCGCAGCCCCTTGTCGTCCATCAACTGCTTGATCAAGGCGCGAATCGCGTTGATCTTGCGGTAATCCAGCGGCGAATCTTCGGGGATGGTGAGCCGTTCTTCTTCGATCTTGTCGGTGATGCTGGATTTGGTCATTCGGCGGTAGCCGCGATAATCGACTTCGGTGACCAAGGGCAGTTCGCGCAGGACATACTTGAGGATGACCCCGCCGGAAGTACCTTCCTCGATCGCGATACCGGCATCTTCGAAGAGACCGGTCTCCCAGAGGACGCGAAGGTCGGAAGTCACCCGTTCGGGATCCAGAGCGTCGCCGACCTTGAAGCTGATTCGAAACCAGACGGACTCCTTGGGAACGCGGGTGGTACCCAGAACCTGGATGTCCTCGATCGTCTGTTTGGTTTCTGTCTCAACTTGTGCCGAACTGAACGGAGCCGAAAGGGTTATGGCTAGCAAACAAATAAATAGGCCGCGCATCACGTCGCGAGCTAACTGGGGCATTCAGCCTCCTCAGTTGTTTCCAGTCCCTTTGGTGATGGCGGCAACACGATGTCCAAGCGCTCTTGCTCCGGATCGAATTGGAAGATGACCGGACCCTCGATGTGGGCGTCGGCACTGACGATGGCCTCGGCCAGGGGGTCCTCCACGTGGCGTTGAATGATGCGCCGCAAGGGACGCGCTCCGTATTGACGGTCGCTCGAAGTCAAGTCCAACAACCAGCGCAGACCTTCCGGGGCGATTTCCACGTGAAGGTTGCTCTTGGCCAGGTTCTCGTTGATCTCGTTGACCAACAGGCTGCAGATTTGCAGCAAGTGATCGTCCTTGAGCTTATCGAATACAACGACCTCGTCGATGCGGTTGATGAACTCGGGCCGAAAGACCCGCTTGAGCTCGCGCATCGCTTCTTGCTTCATGTTCCGATCCCGCTGGGAAACGTTGCTCGTCAAGCCCATCGTCTTTTCGTTGACGATCTGCTTGGAGCCGACGTTACTGGTCATGATGATAATGGTATTGCGGAAGTCGATCGTGTTGCCGAACGCGTCGGTAACCTGACCGTCTTCAAAGATCTGCAACAGGATGTTGACCAGATCGGGGTGTGCCTTCTCAATTTCGTCGAACAAAACGATCGAGTACGGATTGCGCTTGACCTTGTCGGTCAATTGGCCGCCCTCCTCGAAGCCGACGTAGCCCGGCGGAGAACCGATCATCTTGGAGACCGAGTGTTTCTCCATGTATTCGGACATGTCGAAGCGAATCAGCTTTTTGGCGTCGCCGAAAAGGAAGCGCGCCAACTGCTTGGAAAGCTCGGTCTTGCCCACGCCGGTGGGGCCGAGGAACAGGAACGAGCCCATCGGGCGATTGGGATTCTTGAGGCCGGTGCGGCTGCGGCGAATGGCGCGGCTGACCGCGCTGATCGCCTCGTCCTGGCCGATCACGAAGGTCCTCAAGGTCTCTTCCATCAAAGCCAGCTTGGCTTTGTCTTCTTCCTTCATCGCGGTCACGGGAATGCCGGTCCAGGAGCTGACCACCTGTTCCACATCGCCCAACTTGACGTCCAGCACGCGGCTGTCGCGGTTGACGGAATCCTTTTCTTCCTGAATCTGTTTGCGAATCTTGATCTCGTATTCGCGCAGCACCACCGCCCGCTCGAAATCCTTGTTGGCCACCGCTTCGTTCATGTCCTCGGACACCTGGCGAAGGTCCTTTTCGAGGTTGCGAATGGTTTGGGTATTGGTGGAATGGGCCAGTTTGACCCGGGCCCCGGCTTCGTCCAACAGATCGAGCGCCTTGTCGGGCAGGGCGCGATCGGTGATGTACCGACTGGACAGGTAGACCGCGCCGCGCAGGGCGTCTTCGGAATAGCGCACGCGGTGGAAGCCCTCGTAATGATCTTTGAGGCCGAACAGGATCTTTTCGGTTTCCGGCTCGTCGGGCGGCATGATGTTGACCGGCTGAAAGCGCCGAACCAGGGCCCGATCCTTCTCGATGTACTTGGAGAACTCGCGGTGGGTGGTGGAGCCGATGCACTGGATCTCGCCGCGGCTGAGGGCCGGCTTGAGAATGTTGGCCGCATCCAGCGAGCCTTCGGCGGCACCGGTGCCGATGATGCTGTGAATCTCGTCGATGAACAAAATGACGCTGATGTCCTTGGAGGCCTCGGCGATGATCGACTTGAGGCGTTCCTCGAACTGGCCGCGGTACTTGGTGCCGGCCACCACCAGGGAGAGGTCGAGGGCGTAGATGCGCTTGTCCATCAACTCGATGGGCACGTTGCCCTGCACGATGCGCTGGGCCAGGCCTTCGACGATGCTGGTCTTGCCCACGCCGGGTTCGCCCAGGAGGATCGGGTTGTTCTTGCGGCGCCGCGCCAGGATCTGGATGATGCGTTCGATTTCCAGCTCGCGCCCGATCAGGCGGTCAAAGGCGCCGCGTTCGGCGAGATCGGTGAGGTTGCGGCTGAACTCGCCCAGGAGCGGGTGTTCCTTGCGCTTCTTGTTGAGTTTCTCTTCCTTGAGAATGTCGAGCAATATCTCTTTGGCGCGATAGAGATCGGCGCCCATTTCCGCCAAGAGCTGGGAGGCGAAGGCGTGTTCGTCGCGAAGGATGCCCAGCAAAATGTGTTCGACGCCCACGTACTTGTGGTTCAGCGACATGGATTCCTTGAGCGCGTAGTGCAGGACCCGTTTGGTTTCCTCACTGAGCGGAATCTCCACGGTGGTGGCGGCCACCGGCTTTTTGTACATGGTTTGCGATTGAGAAATAATGCGGTCTTTCAGCTCTTGAATACTAATGCCCATCTGTTCGAGCATCGCCATCGTCGTCTTTTCGGCCTCCCGCACAAGCCCCAGTAGAAGATGCGCACTGGTGATGGTGCTTGCGCCGAATTGGCTGGCTTCATATCGTGCAAAGAATAAGACGCGCCGGGCCTTGTCGGTATATTTTTCAAACATCTTCTACTCCCTGTCGCGATAGCGTTAGGATTCAGATCTCGATTCAATCTGGTGTATTCTATCACACAAATTTGCGAGGGCCGGGTTATGGGTCACCAGCATACAAGAGATTTTTAGCTCTTTTTGCAAGCGGAAAAGAAGTTCCAAGACACGCTGTCCAGACTCCAAATCCAGGCTACCGGTAGGCTCGTCCGCCAACAACAAACGGGGGTCGTTGATCAAGGCTCGCGCGATCGCCGTTCGCTGGCGTTCGCCGCCGCTGAGCTGGGTCGGTCGGTGTGATGCGCGGTGTTCCATGCCCATCCGCGCAAGCAAGTCATGTGCCTTGGACTCAAGAGCTTGTTTATCGCGGCTGCGCAGCATGCCGGGCAACATGACGTTCTCCAGCGCGGTGAATTCCGGCAGCAATTGGTTGAATTGGAAGACGAAACCCATGTCAGATTGTCGTACTTCGACCCAATCCTCGTCATCCAAACCGATCAGCTCGCGTCCCTCCAAAAGGATGCTGCCGCCGTCGGCCCGATCCAGCCCGGCGATCAGGTTGAGCAGGGTCGTCTTGCCCGAGCCCGAGCGCCCCACGATCGCCAACAGCTCGGCGTGCTTCAGGGTCAGGTCGAAATCTTCCAATACGGTCAATTTCTGCTGGCCGGACGGAAAACGTTTGCACAGATTGCGGATTTCCAGAAAGGCTCCGGAAGAGGACGGCTCTGTCGTCACGCGAACTCCCTATTCGTAGGCAAGTGCTTCGACCGGATCCATGGCCGCGGCCTGGCGCGCGGGATAGATGGAGGTCAGGAACGAGATCACCAGCGAACCCACGGCCACCAGGACGACCTCGGCGGGATTGACTTTGAACGGCAGGTAGCTCAACACCTCGTAGACGTTGTTGTCGAGCGAGATCAGTCGGGTGCGGTCGGCCAAGATGGCCAGGCCCACCCCCAGTACCGTGCCCAGCACCGTGCCGTAGAACGAGAGCGTCATGCCCTGGCGCAAGAAGACGCGCAGGATCATGGCGCGCGGCGTGCCGAACGCCTTCATGATGCCGATGTCGCGGTGCTTCTCCATGACCAGCATGGTCAGGGCCGACACCATGTTGAGCGCCACGATCAAGATGAAGAGGCTGATCACCGAGGTGGTCGCCAGTTTCTCGAGCCCGAGCGCGCGCAACAGGCCCTGATTCAAATCGCGCAGGTCCATCACCGAAGCCGACGGCAGCAGCTCCGGATCGGCGAGCAGATCGGCCTTGCCGGCCTCCATCGCGTCGAGATCGTCGAAACTGACCAAAATCGTCTGGATCTCGGTGGTGTTGAGCAGCATCAACAGGTCGTCCAAAAGCAGGTAGGCGTCGGTCTCGTCGAACTGCGAGTTGCCGGTCTTGAAGCGGCCGACCACTTCCACCTTCATCTCTTTCAAGCGCAGGCCGCCGCGCTGCACGCCCAGGCCGGGGCTGCTCAGGCGCGGCACCATCAGGCGCAGCTCGTCGCCCACCCGGACCCCCAGATTCTCGGCCAGGTCCTTGCCCAGCACCACGCCCGGACGCTGGTTCTCGCCGCGCCCTTCGAGCAACGACAGGGAACCCGATTCCAACTTGCGCAGGCTCGGCGCCGCCCGGAGATGGCTTTCCGGCAAAATCCCGTAGAGCTTGCAATAGGTCAGGCGGCGCCGCTTCGAAACCAACACGCCCGGTTCCTGGCGCATCATGGAGACCGCGCGCACGCCCGGTACCTCGGCGATGACCTCGTTGAGTTCGCGCACTTCGTCGGGGCGCCAGCCGTAGTCCACCAGCGAGTTGGCCAGCACGTAGAGGTTGCCGGTGTCGCCGATCAGACTGGTCACGAAGGCCTGGCGCATCCCGTTGTGGATCGAGAGGGCGATGTTGAGCGCCGCCACCCCCAACGTGATGCCGATCAGGGTGATCAAGGAGATCACCCCGATGAAGGACTGCTTTCGCTTGGCTCGCAGGTAGCGGTTGGCGACGAAGGCATCGAACCGCATATCAATCCTGGTGCGGACGCATCAAGGGAAACAGGATGACGTCGCGGATGGAGGGCGCGTTGGTGAGCAGCATGACCAGGCGATCGATGCCCAGACCCTGACCGCCGGTGGGCGGCATGCCGTGCTCCATGGCCCAGAGGAAATCCTCGTCCAGGCGCTGGGCCTCGTCGTTGCCGGCCTCGATCTGGCGCATCTGGTCCATGAAGCGCTCGCGTTGATCGACGGGATCGTTGAGCTCGGTGTAGGCGTTGGCCACTTCCATGCCGCCGATGAACAGCTCGAACCGCTCCACGAAGCCCTCTTTGCCGGGGATCTTCTTGGTGAGCGGCGAAATCGAGATGGGGTATTCGGTGATGAAGGTCGGCTGAATCAGGTGCGCCTCGGCGACGGCCTCGAAGACCTCCGCGAGCAGGTCGCCGTATTCCATCTTCTCGCCGTCCTCGATGTGCAGCTTCTTGGCGACGTCCTGAAGCGAGGCCAGCTCGTCCAATTGGCTCGCCTCGTAATCGCCGAACTTGCAGATCGCTTCCTTCATGGTGTAGCTCGCGAACGGCTTGCCGAAATCGATCTCGTGTTCGCCGTAGGTCACGTTGGTGTGGCCCAATGCCTTCTCGACCACTCCGCGAATCATCGACTCCACCATTTCCTGCATCACCGCGAGGTTGGCGTAGGCCTCGTACCACTCCATCATCGTGAACTCGGGGTTGTGCTGGGTGGAGATGCCCTCGTTGCGGAAGTTGCGGTTGATCTCGAAGACGCGATCCATGCCGCCGATGATCAGCCGCTTCAGATGCAGCTCCGGCGCGATGCGCATGTAGAGTTCCATGTCCAGGGTGTTGTGGTGGGTCACGAACGGACGCGCCGTGGCACCGCCGGGGATGGGATGCATCATCGGCGTTTCCACTTCCAAATAGTCGCGCGCGCGCATGAACTCGCGAATTCCGGCGATGATCTGGCTGCGCTTGACGAAGCGGTCCTTGACTTCGGGATTGGTCAACAGGTCCAGGGAGCGATGGCGATAGCGCAACTCCTGGTCCTTGAGACCGGCGTGCTTGTCGGGCAGGGGACGGTAGGCCTTGGAGAGGTACTGATATTTCGAAACCTTGATGGTGAGCTCACCGGTCTTGGTGCGGAACAACTCACCACTGGCGCTGATGAAATCGCCGAGGTCCGTCTTTTTATATAGTTGGAACTCGGTTTCGCTGACCGAGTCCTTGCGCAGGTAGAACTGAAGGCGGCCGGTACCGTCCTGGATCGTGGCGAAGGCCGCCTTACCCATCGGCCGGTTGAGCATGACACGACCGGCAACACAGACCGCCACCGGTTCGGCTTCCAAGGTTTCCTTATCCTTCTCGCCGTGGGCCGCCAACACCGATTCAATCGTTTGCTCGCGTTGTACGACGCCCGGGAAGGGGTCGACCGCGAGTGTTTCGATCTCCTGACGGTGCTTGTGGCGCTGGGCCGTGTATTCGTTGTCGAATTCGTGTCGCTGTTCCATGGTTCAGCCTCCGCGAGACGTGTGATGCAAGATTAGCAGGCCGTTATAAACTCTAGCGACGCAGGCTGTCAAGCACAACCCGGACCTGAGCCCCAAAGTGGATTCACTGGCGCACCGGACCCGTCGGCAACCGTCCGGTCCGGCTTTTGTGGCATAATGGCTCGGCGCGGATCCGCTCCGCGACACGCGAAAACGGGGGTAACACGGGGGAACCATGAGTCGAGATCCCGATTTCTCCGAACTGATGGCCGCCATCGGTGTACGACCGATCGACGAGCGGGCGAAACCGGCCAAGGAAGAATCCACCGCCACGCCGTCCTACGAGACCTACGCGCCAGTGCAACGTTTACAAGAGGAACCCGACCTCACCGAAGAAGATTCCGCCCTTTTTCTGGATGCCATGGCCAATTTGGGAGACGCGGTACCGCGCAAGGACGAAGCGATCCCGGAGCCCGCCGGTCGGGATTTTCGGCGCATCAAACATCGCAAGGACCGCAAACCGGAGCCCGACGAGGTGCTGGACCTCCACGGCATGCGCCTGGACCCCGCGCTCGCCCGGCTCCAGGCGTTCGTGACCCAAGCTTTTACCCACAACCGGAAGAGCGTCATGGTCATCACCGGGAAGGGCCTGCACTCCAAAGGCGGCATCGGCATCCTGAAACGCGAAGTGGAGCAGTGGATCATTCAGGCCGGACGCCGCTTCGTACGCGCCTACGCGGAAGCACCACGGGCCTACGGCGGTCGCGGCGCCTTCATTCTGTACCTGCGCGAGGCGTGATCCGCCCGCGATGACGGGTTATGCAATGAATTTGATGCACTGAAAAGCAACACTTTCATTGCACGCTGAATGCGGCACTCAAATACTTTATTTTAAACATGCTTATCGTCATCATCCGTCGGCGATTCATATCTGCAACGCATTCCTAGCGTGCATTTCCCAGGTCTTGCCCATGGCTCCGATGGAGGATCGGGCCGTGCCGACAAGGCGACCCTCGGTTTCCGGCCGAGATGGGGACGACCCGGAAAAAACCCTGGGGCAGGCGGGGTGCACCGGCGCACAAAGCCTGGTAAGATTCGCAGTATTACGAAAAACCCCATCATGGAGTAAGGATTTGACTGAGGAAGAAACCAAGCGACCCCAACTCGAGGAATCCTGGCTCGAAGCGCTCGGCGACGAGTTTCAGAAACCCTACATGGCCCAACTCAAGGCATTTCTCGTCGAAGAGAAAAAACGCTATCGCGTTTATCCGCCCGGACCTTTGATGTTCAACGCGCTCAACACCACGCCTTTTCACGAAGTCAAGGTCGTGCTTTTGGGCCAGGACCCCTATCACGGACCCAACCAGGCCCACGGGCTCTGTTTTTCGGTCAATCGCGGCATCCCCGTGCCGCCCTCGCTGCGCAACATGTACGCCGAACTGGAGCAAAGCCTGGGCATTCCGCCCGCGGCGCACGGCGACCTGAGTCACTGGGCCAAGCAAGGGGTCCTGATGTTGAACACCACCTTGAGCGTGCGCGCCGGCCAAGCCAAATCGCACGCCGGACGCGGCTGGGAAACGTTCACCGACCGGATCATCGACGTGCTGAACGAGAATCGCGAAGGACTGGTCTTCGTATTGTGGGGCCGCCATGCCGGCAGCAAGGCCGGCCGTATCGATAGCGACAAACACCTCATCCTGGGCGCGCCGCACCCCTCACCGCTTTCCGCCCACTCCGGCTTTTTCGGGTGCGGCCACTTCGCCGCCATCAATCACCATCTGGAACGGCGCGGCGACACACCCATCGACTGGCAATTGCCGGCCTGATCGCGGCCCGGACCCGAGTTGGACGGCAACCAGGGTTTCAGGGGGAGGTCCCTTTGAAACCGTCGCTTCGGCGGCACGCCGCATCCACATTTCGGCTTCGATTCGTTCTCGATTGTCGCGCTCTTCTTTTCGTTGATTCGGCGTGGCGACGCTTCGGTTTTAGAACCGGATACGACGCCTCTTTCCTGGCACCGCGAGCCGCTCCGCTTGACCACAACTTAGCTTGGATAAATGCTATGCTATCTGCTTTAATGTCGCGCTAACCCCATTTTCGGAGCGGATCATTCCCACTCCGATCCCAGGCTAGCGGCTTAACGAAGGAGCAGATCGATGGCGAAAAACGAAAGCGCGGTCATCAGCGCGGGCGCAAGAATCACGACGGACCCTTTACCGGCATCCACCAAGACCTATGTGGCCGGTCGCATTCATTCGGATGTCCGCGTACCGATGCGCGAAATCGCTTTGACCAACGGTGAAACCTTCAAGGTCTACGATACTTCCGGGCCTTATACGGATCAGGCGGTCAAAATCGATCCCACCAAGGGGCTGGCTCCCCTGCGCACCCCCTGGATCGAAGCCCGTGGCGACAGCGAAACCTATCAGGGCCGCAATTTGCGTCCGGAAGACAACGGGTATACCAAAACCGCCAGGCACGTAGCCACCGAAGACGGCCTGGTCCGCCAACCACGCCGCGCCAAGCCCGGCCAGAACGTGACCCAGATGCACTACGCCCGCAAGGGCATCGTCACGCCGGAAATGGAATTCATCGCCATTCGCGAGAACATGAAGCGCCGCGAAGCCAAGGACCTGGCGAGCAAGGAACGCGAACATCGCCTGCGCGGCAACGCTTTCGGCGCTCAGATCGCCGACGAGATCACCCCCGAATTCGTGCGGCAGGAAATTGCCGCCGGGCGTGCCATCATTCCGGCCAACATCAACCATCCCGAAATCGAGCCCATGATCATCGGTCGCAATTTCCTGGTCAAGGTCAACGCCAACATCGGCAATTCGGCCGTCACCAGCTCGATCGAAGAAGAAGTGGAGAAAATGGTGTGGGCCACCCGCTGGGGTGCCGACACGGTGATGGACCTTTCCACCGGCAAGAACATCCACACCACCCGCGACTACATTTTGCGCAACTCGCCCGTCCCGATCGGGACGGTCCCCATCTACCAGGCCTTGGAAAAAGTGGGCGGGGTTCCCGAAGAACTGACCTGGGAACTGTATCGCGACACGCTGATCGAGCAGGCGGAGCAAGGGGTCGACTACTTCACGATCCACGCGGGCGTGCTGCTGCGCTACATTCCGCTGACCCAGCACCGCGTGACCGGCATCGTGTCGCGCGGCGGATCGATTCTCGCCAAATGGTGCATGTCGCACCACCGTGAAAATTTCCTCTACACCCATTTCGAAGAGATCTGCGAGATCATGAAGGCTTACGACGTCAGCTTTTCGCTGGGTGACGGCCTGCGCCCGGGCTCCCTGGCGGACGCCAACGACGGCGCCCAGTTCGGCGAGCTGGAAACCCTGGGCGAGCTGACCAAAATCGCCTGGAACCACGATGTCCAGGTCATGATCGAGGGTCCCGGCCACGTGCCGATGCACCTGATCAAGGTCAATATGGAAAAGGAACTGGAAGATTGCCACGAGGCACCCTTCTACACGCTCGGCCCCCTGACGACGGACATCGCACCGGGCTACGACCACATCACCTCCGGCATCGGCGCGGCCATGATCGGCTGGTTCGGCACGGCCATGCTGTGCTACGTGACCCCCAAGGAACACCTGGGACTGCCCAACCGCGACGACGTCAAGACCGGCATCGTGACGTACAAGATCGCGGCCCACGCCGCCGACGTCGCCAAGGGCCATCCCGGCGCACGGGCCTGGGACGACGAGCTGTCGAAAGCGCGATTCGAGTTCCGCTGGGAAGATCAGTTCAACCTGGCGCTCGATCCGGAAACGGCGCGGTCGTTCCACGACGAAACCCTGCCCAAGGAATCCTCCAAGGTGGCTCATTTCTGCTCCATGTGCGGGCCGAAATTCTGCTCCATGAAAATCACCCAGGATGTACGCGACTTCGCGAAATCACGTGAGGTCGATGTCGACCACGCCCTCGAGCAGGGCATGCAGGAAAAGGCCGACGAGTTCCGCGCCAAGGGCTCCGAGGTCTACGTCCCGGTCGACTGAATCGGGCGTATGAAGGAAACGGGAGTCCGCTTGAAACGAACGGTAGGCATTGCCGGCGCGGGATTGATGGGCCGTCTCCTGGCTTGGCGACTGGCGCGAGCCGGTCACCGCGTGACTCTGGTCGATCGCGATACCCTGTCCGGTCGAGACAGTTGTTCGTATGTCGGAGCCGGCATGGTGACGCCCTTTGCCGAGCAGGAAAAAGCCGAGCCGGTTGTGGCCCGCATGGGTTCGGCCTCGCTGGAACTCTGGGGCCACTGGTTGCCGCAACTGCCGAAACCTGTGTTTTTCCAGATGACGGGTAGCCTGGTCACGGCTCACCGCCAAGATCTCCACGACTTGGAGGCCTTTCGCGGGCGCGTTCAGCGAAAACTGGACGATCCGGCTCAGATGGAGTCATTGGACGCAGCCGCCCTGGCCGATCGCGAACCCACCCTCGCCCGGCGGTTCGGTCGCGCGCTCTTTTTCCCCAACGAGGGCCAGTTGGAACCGCGCGAACTGTTACCCGCCCTGGCCGAGGCCCTGCGTCACCTCGATGTCACCTGGCTGTCGGAAACCGAAGTCCATGGCGTCGAACCCGGCGTTCTGGACACCTCGCGCGGCATCCACCGCTTCGACACGGTCGTCGATTGTCGCGGCCTGGGTGCACGTGGGCGGATGCCGTCCCTGCGCGGCGTGCGCGGCGAGCTTCTGCGCCTGTACGCACCCGAGGTGGACCTGCACCGCCCCGTCAGGCTGATGCACCCTCGTTACCCGATCTACATCGCTCCCCGACCCGACCACCACTTCATCGTGGGGGCCACCCAAATCGAGAGCGAGGACATGGGCGCCCTGACCGTACGGTCCGCCTTGGAACTGCTGTCGGCGGTCTACAGCCTGGATCCCGCGTTCGGCGAAGCCAACGTGCTGGAGAGTGCCGTGCACTGCCGGCCCGCCCTGCCCGACAACGATCCGAAGGTGCTGCACCAGGAAGGCCTCGCGGAGATCAACGGCCTTTACCGCCACGGTTATCTGGTAGCCCCGATTTTGGCCGAAATCGCGGTAGACTTGATCGAAGACCGATCGCCTCGATTCGAAGAGGTGGTCCAAACGACGGCGACACCGGACCCTGCGTCCGACAGCGACGGATCCAGTGGCGAAACCGCGCCATCTAATAACGCCCAAGCCGCACCCATTGGAGGAGTTACCCATGATTGAGCTGACGGTCAACGGGACACCCAAACCATTGCCGGCGCCCTGCGTGCTGCGCAAGGCTCTGGACGAACTTGGATTCCAGGGGCGTCATTTCGCGGTGGCGATCAACGGTCGATTCGTACCGCGTCACCAATACGAGGCATTTCATATCGAAGGCGGCGAGGCATTGGAAGTGCTGTCGCCGATGCAGGGAGGCTGAACATGTGGCACGTGGGCGGCGCGGCACTGGACAGCCGCATGTTCATCGGCACCGCGCTCTATCCATCACCCGAGATCATGCGTCGGTCGATCGAGGCCTCGGGCGCCGGGGTCATCACCGTTTCACTTCGCCGCCAGGCGCCGGACAGCGACGGCGGTCGCGCCTTTTGGGACTACGTGCGCGACCTGGGCCTGCACATTCTGCCCAACACCGCGGGTTGCCATTCGGTCAAGGAAGCCGTGACGACCGCACAAATGGCGCGCGAGCTGTTCGACACGCGTTGGATCAAGCTGGAAGTGATCGGCGATACCTACAATCTCCAGCCGGACCCGATCGGTCTGGTGGAAGCCACGCGCGAATTGATCAGCCAGGACTTCGAGGTGTTTCCCTACACCACCGACGACCTGGTGTTGTGCACCAGGCTGGCCGAGGCCGGCTGCAGCACCGTCATGCCCTGGGCCTCGCCGATCGGCTCCGGTCAGGGCCTGTTGAACCCCTTCAACCTGGACATGATTCGCAAGCGCCTGCCCGACATCAACCTGATCATCGATGCGGGCATCGGACGCCCCAGTGATGCGGCCCGCGCCCTGGAAATGGGCTACGACGGGATCTTGATCAACAGCGCCGTGGCCCTGGCACAGGACCCGGTGGTCATGGCCCGCGCCTTTGCGCTCGCGGTCGAGTCGGGTCGCATGGCCTACGAGTCCGGCATCATGCCCAAACGCGATTTCGCCAATCCCAGTACGCCGACCGTGGGCACACCCTTCTGGCACGGAGAGCCTTCATGACCGAACCTTCCGAGGACGCCTCCTCGCACTCGGGCGCCTCGCTCCCATCCCTGCCCGTGTGCTGGACCATCGCCGGTTCCGACTCCGGCGGCGGGGCCGGCATTCAGGCCGACCTGAAAACCTTTTTCGCACTCGGCGTGCACGGCTGCAGTGTCATCACGGCACTCACCGCACAAAATACGCGCGGCGTGGCCGCGGTGGCCCTGACCGAGCCGTCGATGTTGGATTACCAATGGCAGGCGCTCGTCGAAGATCTTCCGGCGGCGGCGATCAAGCTGGGCATGTTGGGCGATGCCGCCGTCATTCGGGCGGTGGCCGAACGATTGAACCAGACGGACGCCTTCGTGGTACTGGATCCGGTCATGGTGGCGACCAGCGGCAGCTCGTTGATGGCGCCGGAGGCCCGTTCGGTCATGGTCGAAACCCTGTTCCCGCGAGCGGACCTGATCACCCCCAACCTGCCGGAAGCCGAAGCCCTGCTGGGTCGCCGGCTGCGAACCCCGGCCCAGGTGGAACACGCGGCCGTGCAACTGCGGGCGCTGGGGGCTCGCGCCGTCCTGATCAAGGGCGGACACGGCGACGCGCCGTTCAGCCAGGATCATTTCAGCGACGGAACCGCCTCGTTCTGGCTGACCGGGCCGAGGATCGAAACACCCCATACCCATGGTTCGGGATGTACGCTATCCGCAGCCATCGCCGCGGCCGTCGCATTGGGTTACGAACTCGCCGACGCCCTGGTGATCGGCAAAGCCTTCATCACCGCCGCCATCCGCGATGCGCGACCCCAGGGCTCGGGTCCAGGGCCCGTGCTGCAAGGCGCCTGGCCGGAACGAGAAGCGGATCTCCCCTGGATGACCAGCGATGCGGAAAGCGGGCGCAACCGCTTGCGATTCCCCGATTGTGGGCCGCGTCAACTGGGCTTCTATCCCATCGTCGACCGCGTCGCATGGATGAAACGGTTGTTGCCCCTCGGGGTGAGCACGATCCAGTTGCGCATCAAGGACCTGACGGGTGCCGCCCTGGAAAACGAAATCCACCGGGCGGTAGAGCTTTCCAAACACTACAATTGCCGCCTCTTCGTCAACGACTACTGGGAGTTGGCCCTGCGGTTCGACGCCTATGGTGTCCACCTCGGCCAAGAGGATCTACCGCACGCCGATTTGGCCCGCCTGTGCAAGGCCGGCCTCCGTCTGGGAGTCAGCACCCACTGCTATTACGAGGTGGCCCGGGCCCTCGCCGTTCATCCTTCCTACATGGCCATCGGGCCCGTATTCTCCACCCAGACCAAGGTCATGCGCTTCGCCCCCCAGGGCCTGGCCGCATTGGCACGCTGGCGCCGCAGCCTCGGTTTCCCGCTCGTGGCGATCGGGGGCATCAAACTGAACCACGTCGATCGGGTTTTGGCCGCCGGCGCCGACAGCATCGCGGTCATTACCGCCATCACCGAAGCCGAGGACCCCGAAGGCGCCGCTCGCCAATGGTTGCAATGCTTCGAATGATTCCGTTCACCAGGGAGACTGGACCCGATCCTTGCCCGGACCGAGAATCTCGCCGTCGGCATTGATCTCGATGCCGTTGCGTACCGGTTCCATGCGGTAGCCGCGCGAACAACTGTTGTCCACACAGATGTAATCGAGACCCATGTCGTACAGTTCGCGAATGCGCAGGTAGCGCAACTCCGGGTCGCCGTGATCCTGGAATCGCGTGTGTCCACACACGACGCGCCGCAAACCGCTGGCATCGATGAATTCGCGGTACAGTTGCGCGATGGCCTGATTGCCGCGAACGGAGGTGCGCAGGAACTCGAAATCCGCCCACAGGAAGCCGCCGAACTCCGTGAAGCCTCGTCGGCCGCCGCGCCATTGGCCGATGGCATCGATGATCTCGGTGCCGCACATCCCGGTGAAACTCAGGTCATTGAGTGCATTGTCCATGACTTGGCGCGCGAGACGGTTACAGCGCTGAACCGTTCGTTTCAAACCAAAGCGCCGTTCGTCCGCTTCTTTGAGGAACAGCCCGCGCGACAACGAATACAGCGCACCGAATCCCTGGCTGTCGACCATCGTTTGCGGCGAAATGCCGCCGTGGGCATAGAGGTTGTTGCCGTCCAGATGCAGGACCTTCATCCGGCGGAAAAAAGAACCGTAGTGCTTGCGCCAGACCAGCGAGATCACGCGCCAGTCGACCAATAGCACGTCCACGAAGGGTAGCGGCTTGCCGCCCCGTTCCACATCTCTGCGCCAAATATTGAAGTAGCGGAGTTTGGGATCGTAACCGCCGAAGGCGTTTTCGGTGAGTTCCTCCGAGAGGCGCGGTGCGATGTCCCACCAGTTCCAGGCAGTCTGGCCGCCCTCGTACAACGCCAACCGGTCGGTGAAGGCGTTGATCCCCTCCATCCAATTGATGTGCGGCTGCCAGGAGAACCCGAAGGCTTCCGCGGCGCGCTTCAGGTATGTCCACAGATCCTCGAGGGTTTCGCCGCGGTAATCGGCCAACAGCGACAAATCCCGTTGGTAGGAGAGCACCAGGGAACCATAGGGCAACGGCCATTCGAGCCGGCCCGTCCGGTAGAAATCGCGCTGAACCGTTTCGATTTCGTCGCGATGCAGGTCGAAAAAACTGTCGAGGCTCTGGGGCAGCCCCATCCGCCCGATGAAATCCATCACCTCTTCGAGCGCATGTTCGCTCTCGCTGTACAACTGGTAGGCGGCGTAGGGGTTCACGAAAAACTGAAGATTGTGGAGGTCGTGATTCCCCAACAGCACGATCAGGTCGATTCCGAATCGATGCCAGCGCACCTTTTTCAAAAACTGAACGGCGTGATAGCCGTGATGGTAGCGATCCACCAAATCGCCCAGAAACACCAGTTGGCAGCGCGGTTCCTGGCGAATCACCATCGTCTCCAGGTCCTCCAGGTGATCCTCGGTCAATCCCTCCTTCAACACCTGAATCACCCCGGCCACGTCACCGTCGTAATGCAACAACTTCTTTTCGCTCAAGCTCTGCAGCATGATGTCCAGATCACCGTGAATATCACCGATGACGATCGTCCGGTGATAGGCACTGCGATGTTCGGGAAGGGTGACGGTGGGTTGATCCATGGTTGACTCCCGGTCGGAAAGGAGAAGGTAGCGGTCTCGACATGACGGTTGGCCCTCTCGAATTCCACCGTGTCATCGGGTACTGGAAGTGATGCGGGCGTTCCCATCATGAATCAGACGACGGCGAGAATCAACGAGGTTTTTCAAGGAGCGACTACGAAGAGACCGCGGTTCGAGGTCTTGTTGACGTATCGGGAAAACAGGACCCAAGATGGCGGCAACACGAGCCGATCGCCGAGAAGGCCAAGCGAGACACACCAGGGCCCGAAACGGGAGAAAGTTGGGTATTTCGAGCTCATCGGGGTTTCGCAGTGGTTATCATTATTTTTTTCAAGAACACAAACGATCTTTCGCAAAGCCTATGTCGTTCGTTTTTTAAAAAATTAACTCCAAAGTGCAATAAATTTAAATCCAAAAAGAAGTCATACGTCAATTTTGAGACTTAAAAAAAACACAACAAAGCGCTATTATGTTCTTCACGATCTGTAACTGCAAGACAACCCGGATTCCATCGAGCATTCTTCGCACTTGGCCTTCAGCCATCGCCTGATGGTCATGTGATACATGGGTCGTCTTGATTTTGACCTAGACGCCACGCACCATTCTGCCACGATCCACCGTACCGTTCCCATTCATCCAGGCACCATCTCCATTCATCGTTCTTGTCCGCCAATCATCGTGGAGCACCCCGCTTCCATTCCGGCATCCTCACCCAAGGAGGGCGCGCCATGGCAGCAGGTCCGATCAAATTGCTTTTGATTGAACCGAGCCCCGAAGAGAGCAAGGCGTTTCATCGATTCGTGATGGACGAAATGCCTTCGGCTCTGGTCAGCGAGGTGCCCGGCTTCGAAGAGGTCGAAGCCGAGGTGATCGGTGGCAGCTTCGACGTGGTCGTCGTCCCCCTTGCCATGGTATCGGACCATCTGCCGCGCTTTGGCGGGCGCCCACCATGGGCCCACATCATTTTTTTGGCGGAGCCCGGAGCGGAGGCCTCGTTGTACCCGGTCGTTCGGGATCGGTTGGGCACGGGGCTGGTCAAGGACGGCGAGGGCCACTACCGGCAACAGGTCCTCAACCACCTGAAGGCCTGGGAGCCGGCCCAAACCCAATTCGGGGAGGGCCGCGACACGCGCATGCAGCTAGCGCTCGAGGCCGGTGACGCCGGCTATTTCGAGGTCGCGACGGACGGATCGCGCGGCTACCTGAGCCCCCGCTCGGCAAATCTCGCGGGTTTTCAACCGGACGATTTGCCACCTTTCGACCAGCTCTGGAGCTGGGCTCGAGAGCGGGTCCATCCCAAGGATCTGGAAGGCCTGCTCAAAGCCTGCCGAGCCTTTGTCGAAGGTACCGAGCACGACTTGGATGCCTCGTTCCGATTTCTGCACAAAAGCGGTGAATACCGCTGGCTGAACGTGGGCGCGCGGTCTTTTTTTCGCGATGGGCAAGGCCGTCCCCGCGGTGCCGCCGGCATGATTCAGGACATCCACCAGCGCAAGCAAACCGAAGAGATGGTGTTTCATCAGGCCAATTTCGATCCGTTGACCGACCTTCCCAACCGCATCCTGTTTCACGACCGCCTGATTCAGGCCATGAAAACGGTCGCGCGGTACGGCGGTCAATTGGCGATCCTGTTCATCGATCTCGATCGCTTCAAGTGGGTCAACGATTTCCTGGGTCACAGTTCCGGCGATCGCCTGCTCCAACTCACCGCGGCCCGCCTACAGGATTGCGTACGCAAGTCCGACACGGTGGCGCGACTCGGCGGCGACGAGTTCATCATCATCCTGACCGAGCTCAACGACTCGGGTGGTGCGGAAAGCGTCGCGCGCAAGATCCTCAAGCGGTTGGCCGAGCCCTTCGAGATCGAGGGCGAGGCGATCCGCATTTCGGGCAGCATCGGGATTTCCATGTACCCCGACGACGGCGAAGACGTGGACGAACTGCTGAAGCACGCGGACACGGCCATGTACGAGGCAAAGGAATCGGGCAAAAACGCCCTGCGGTTCTACACCAGCAACATGAACCGCTGCCTCATGGAACGCATCCGCCTGGAAAAGGAGATGAATCAGGCGTTGGAACGGGACGAGTTCGTGCTTCACTACCAGCCGGTGATCGATCCGGAAACCAATCGCATCGTCAGCGTGGAAGCCCTGCTGCGGTGGCGCCACCCCACGCGCGGCCTACTCGGGCCGCTTCAGTTCCTGCCCCTGGCCGAATCCAACGGGCTGATTTCGAAAATCGGGGTCTGGGTGTTGAAGACCGCCTGTGCCCAGGCCAAGCAGTGGCAGGACAGCGGCCTGCCACCGATCGTGCTGAGCATCAATCTCTCCAATCGCCAGTGCCTCGAGATGAAACTGAAAGACCACGTCCAGAGCGTGCTCAGTGAATCGGGTCTCTCGCCCAACCAGTTGGCTCTGGAAATCAACACCCGCTTCATGATGGACGGCGACCCTCGCTACGAGGTCCTGCGCGAGCTTTCGAGCATGGATGTCAACCTGATCCTCGACAATTTCGGCAGTGATCCGGCCTCGCTCACCTGGCTGACCCACCTGCCGATTCGCTCGCTCAAGCTGGACCGCACCTTCCTGCGCCGCCTTCCGGAACAGGCCCAGAACGCCCTTCTGGCCGAGGCCATCATCACCATGGCCCACAAACTCGACATCGAAGTGGTCGGTGAAGGGGTCGAGTCCTTGGAGCAGTTGGGTTTCCTCGCGAGTTGCGAATGCGACCTGGTACAGGGATACCTGTTCAGCCATCCGCTCCCCAACCACGAGTTCGAACGCTTTTTCCGCACCCAGACAGGTATCTCGGCCACGGCATAATCCGGAATCGAGGCCCCGCCGGGCATCGACGTAAGGAATCAGGAGCGCCGTAACGGCGGTACTGCGGCCAATCGCGGAAATGCGGTTCGAAACTCAAGCATTTCACCAACTTCGCGACATAAATAGATAACGAGACCTTGTCCCCCGTCCCCGCTTCGCGACGGACATGCCACGGGTCGAGGTACAGGTGGTCCTTCTTGAAGATCCTCATTGCCGACGACGACCGCATCACCCGCCAGGTGTTGGAACACAATTTGAGCCGTTGGGGATACGATGTCATCTCCGCGATGGACGGTGCCGAGGCCTGGGATGCCTTCGTCAAGCATTCCGATCTGAACCTGGTGGTCACCGACTGGATGATGCCGCGCATGAACGGCCTGGAATTGTGCCACCGCGTGCGCGGGGTCAAGCGCGACCAGCACATTCACATCATCATGCTCTCCGCGCGCGACGAGAAGAAGGACCTGCTCAAGGGCATGGAGGCGGGAGCCGATGCGTTTCTGACCAAACCTCTGAGTTTGATGGAGCTCCAGGCTCAGCTCCGAGTCGCCGAGCGCATCGCCAGGCTGGAACAGAACCTGTCGGAGCGCCTGTCCGACCTGACCACCGCCAACGAACGCATGAAGCGCGATCTCGAGGCCGCCGGTCGCATCCAACGCTCGTTGCTGCCCGAACGTGCACCCAACATCCGCGGCGTCCGTCCGGCCTGGGCCTTTCAATCCTGCGACGCCGTCGCCGGGGACATGCTCAACGTGTTCTACCTCGACGAACACCGCATGGGCATGTACATCCTCGACGTGTCGGGCCACGGGGTGCAGGCGGCCCTGCTGTCCGTGACCCTGAGTCGGGTGCTGACACCCTTCGGCCAATACGGCGGTATTCTCAAACGTCCGCTGAAGGTGCCGCCCTACTACGAGGTCCCCAGCGTGGTGGATGTCGCCCGGGAATTGAACCAGCGGTTCCCGGTCATGGAGCAGTCGGGCCAGTTCTTTACGTTCCTGTACGGCATTCTGGAAATCGCCACCGGTACCTTTCGCTTCGTGCGCGCCGGGCATCCCGGACCGATCCACATTTCCGGCCAGAATGTGGCACTATTCGAGGAGAAGGGCGGACCGCCCATCGGCATTTTCAAAGATGCGGTCTACCAGGAGGAATCCTTTGAGTTGGTGCCGGGAGATTACGTGCTCACCTACACCGACGGCGTGATCGAAGTGACGAACCCCGAAGGACGCATGTTCGGCCTGAACAAGTTGCGCCAGTTGTTGGAGTATTGCCCCTGTCGCGACGCCGAATCGGCCATCGACGAAATCCTGCGCCACCTGGGACGATTCGCCGACGGCACCACCCCCAACGACGACTTGAGCATGTTGGGTTTCACCCTGGGTCGCCGGAGCTGAGGCGACGACGCCGCGCTACCGCTTGGGACTGACGCTCTTGGCCGCGTTGATGATTTCATTCATGGCACGCGGTTGCTTTTGGTAACGGCACATCATCAATTGGTAGGCCTTGCCGCCTTCCACCTGCTTCTTGATGTTGATGATCTGAAGATCGATGAGCTGCTGGCTCCCGGAACCGATCGTCACCAGGCTCTGATAGAGCTTGGTGCCCAATTTGAATCCGACATCGCTGGTGTTGAGGATGGAGATGCCGCCCTCACCGATGTCCCAGATTGGTAATTCCACACCCTTCTCGCCCCGGTTGGTGGTGAGCAGCACCCTGATCTTCCCCTCGGGAAAAACGTGGTAGCGTTTGCGGGCAGCGGCCGATCCAGCCTTGAATTTGGCGGGAATCTTACAGTAAAAGATGGGCAGGCCCACTTGATCGGTGCCGGTCTTGATGACCGTCGTCTGAAAGGTGGCCATATTGGCGAGAATGCGCACTTCCAGTTCTTTTTTTCGGAGCTGGCCTGAAAATCCGGAAATGACGATCGAGTCCCGATACACCCGGCGCAATTGGGAGATGGTGAAATTTTCCTCACCGGCGTAGCGAACCTCCAACTCCGGCGCCGTTTTTACCAGGTGTTTGAGTTCCTTTTCGATCTTGGAACCGAAAAAAATTTCCAACATGTTGGCCTCCCTGGATGTCTGGTGGGCGGCGAGCGATGAAATCGAGGGATTCGGGGACCGCGCTGTGGAGCCCTTCGAAAAGGGAAGGAGCAAAGACCTGACTCGAGCGAGTGGCCACCGGGTTTCGGTGACGAGGAACGATCCATAAGGGCCTGAGCCTGCATCGCCGCCACCGCCGGGGTGATCGAACGCGACAATGGCGCCTCCGTCTCGTGCGACCGTTGCAAGGGGCAAAAGCCCGATCGCGCATCTCGAGTTGATATACCTATCGGATGAAACGCGGCAAAGGTGAGGCCATCGCGAGAGAAAACCTTTGTTGAGTGGGGGTTGATGATCGAATTTCGGCAATTCGCCCCAAATTCCGACCTTTTTCCGGGAGGGAACCACCGTGGCGACAGCGACTCGTGACAAGGGCACACTTGCGATCTTTTTCGATTCTCGGTAAATTGGAAGAAGCGCCTTTTTTGAGATGTACTTCCAATCAGGTATGCCAACTGCCGCGAGCGGCAGGCGCCCGGACAACCCAGAGGAGGTCACCATGAGCCTGGGAATCGACGGAACCAACACCACCGCCAATTTGCTTACCAACCTCAACACGGGTAACCAGAACCAGGATACCCAGGAAAGCAACCGGATCGACCAAAGCGACGATGGGTTGAATTCAGGCCAGGACGAGGTTGAAATCAGCAACGAGGCGCTCAACCTCAGCGATGAAGTGCTGACCAGTCCCCAGGTCGCCGGCGCCATTACCGCCGCAGAGTTCAACGGCTCGATTCTCAACACGATTTCTTCCGGCACCTCGAGTGACACGTCCTCCGACCTGACGTCGCTGATCGCGGCCGACGTCTTTGCCGAGTCCAACAATGCCGAGGCCCTGAACGCACTGAATACCGAGAGCGACGATACCGAGGCCGTCGCGGAAGATGACGCCGAAGGTCAGGCAGTCGCGGCCACCGACGAGGCCGAGGACACCGAAGCCGCCGAAACGGAATCGGAAGCGGCCGACAGCACCGATAACGAAGGCCCCAACGAGGAAGTCACGACTTCGATCGACACCCTGGCCTGACCTAACCTCTCAGTTTGGCGGCGCGTTCGGCGAGATCCTCGATGGCGGCCCGACCGCGCGCTCCCAACCCACGCGTGAACGCGTTGACGTAGAGCGCCACGTGGCGCTGCATGACATCCCGCTCGATTTCGGCCGCGTGCAGACGCATGAAACGCTCGACCTCCGCGTCGTGCGCGTGGGCGTAGTCGATGCTGGCGGTGAGTGCGGCATCGAAGGCGGCCGTTTCGGCGGGATCCAGATCGCGACGCGCCACGATGCCGCCCAGCGGAATGGGGTGACCTGTCTCGTGCTCCCACCATTCCCCCAGGTCCACGGCGCGGGAAAGGCCGTGGCGGTCGTAGGTGAAGCGCGACTCGTGGATGATCAGGCCGGCATCGACCTCACCGGCGGCACAGGCCGGCATGATGCGGTCGAACACCATTTCCACCGGCTGGTAGTCGCCGTCGAGATAGAGATCCAGCAGAAGCGCGGCCGTCGTGTGCCGGCCCGGAATGGCGATGCGCTTGCCGGCCAGGTCGGCTCGGCTCAGCTCGTGGCGAGCGACCACCAAGGGTCCGCAACCGAACCCCAACGCCGAACCGGCCTCCAACAAGCGGTAGCGGTCTTGGACAGCGGGATAGACGCCGAAGCTGATTTTGCAAAAATCCACGTGCCCCTCGAGGCAGAGGCGGTTCAGCTCCTCGATATCGGCAAAGGTCGTTTCCAACCGGCCCCGGTAAGCGGTTTTGCCGTGAAGCAGGCCGTAGAAGGCGAAGGTGTCGTTGGGGCAGGGAGAAATGGCGAGTTTGTGCATGAATCTCCTCGGGTGCCGAATCGGCGTGTGCCCCATTCTGCCAAAAAGAGCGAGGGCGTCAAGCCGTGATACCGAACCAACCTGCCGCTGCGCCGACCCTCGCAACATGCGGGAACTCCTCGGCGGAATCGCTTCGATTGGTTCATCCGGCGGATGAACCTACCTGGCACAGCCCACCCGATCCGCGCTAAACTATGCGGCTCATGAAGATACTCGCTCTCGGCCTTTTGGCCGCCGTCTTTTTGAATTTCTCCGTCGCTCCCTTCCAGTGGGGGGTCCTGGGCTTCGTGGCACTCATGCCCCTGCTTCACCTGCGGACCCTTTCCGCCCTTCGGCGATTCCTGATCGGGTGGTTCGCGGGATTCCTCACCCAGGCGTTCACTTATTATTGGGTGTTCTACACCATTCGCGATTTCGGCGGCCTGTCACCCTGGATCGCGGCCCTGGGCAGCACCGCCTTCTGGCTCTACCAGGGCCTGGACCTGGCGCTCTGGCTGTGGGCCTACCCACTTCTGGCCCAAAAACTCGGTTCGCGCGTCACCTCGAACTGGACCCCCGTCTGCCACGCCCTGACCGCCGCGGCCACCTGGTGGCTCTTGCAGAAGGGACTGTTTCCCTACGTGTTCCCCTGGAACTACGGCTCCATTTTCGCCTCGCTTCCGTGGCTGTTCGAATCGGTGGCCCTGTGGGGTGTTCACGGGCTCGGCTTCCTCGCCGTCTGGTTTCAGGCCGGGCTGATGGAGGGCATGCGCCGGCGCGAGGCGTCGGGCAGGTCCCGTTTCGCCCTGTCGGTGGCCGCACCGCTGGTCCTGATCCTGACTGGCCTGCCCTTTCATCGTCAGGTACCCACCGAAACCTGGCGCATCGCCGTGGTTCAACCCAACCTGATTCCCTGGGCCAAGCGCGGCCGGCTCACGCTGGAAGAGCGCGTCGGCGCCCATCTGCGGCCCACCTTGGGGCTCAAGGGCCGCGACGTGGACATGGTCGTCTGGCCCGAGACCGCGATGTCTTTCGTGCTTTCCGGCTTCGATCGCGAGCGACGCCAGCTCCAGTTCCTGTGTCGCGAGCTCGGCGCGCCCCTGGTGACCGGGACCGTCGGCAAGGCCGAAACGGGCGAGTACTACAACGAGATCTGGATGTTTACGCCCGACGGCGCCGAGCCCCAGGTCTACCGCAAGCAGAAGCTGGTTTGGTTCAGCGAGCAATTGCCCTGGGTATTTTCCTGGGCGAGGTGGTTCGATCCCAACATGGGCGGATTCGCACCGGGTCGCGAAACCAACGCCTTCCGGTGGCGCGATCGGCACTTCGTTCCCCTCGTGTGTTTCGAGGCCCTGTTGCCCGATTACGTCGATCGGTTCCGCGGTCACGCCATCCTGAACCTGACCAACGACGCCTGGTTCGGCCAAACCAAGGCCAGTGCGCTGCACCTGCAGATGATTCGCGGGCGTGCACCGGAGCACGGCATTCCCATGGTGCGCGCCACCAATTCCGGGATCAGTTGTTGGATCGACCGCCGCGGGGTCGTCCACGATCCGACCGGCCTGTACACCGCAGAAACCGCCATCTTCGAAGTCCCCGTTCCAACGACTCCGGGCACCTCGCGATTTTCCTGGGCCCAGGCCTTCCTGCTCGGGTTGACGGGGCTTTCGGTCGGCTTGACCCGCTGGGTCGGCCGTGCACGGGAACCATCGTGATCGACCGGTTCGCGCCACGGCGGCGGCCGCGACGATCCCCCCGAAGCGGTCGTCTTTCCTTCGTCGGATGGCTTGTGGTACATTGAAGCGTTGGTAACGATTCCTTTTTGGGTTTATGTCGATTCGGTTTCTCTTTTCCGACGACGTGAGGGCCGATTCACAACGGTCGCGCGCCCTGAAGCTATTCGCGCGCCCTTGGAGAGCAGGCCCGGCAGCGCCCGGACCGTGTCCGGTCATACTTGGATCGGCGACGTTTTTGATCGTCCGGGACTCACGGTCAATCTGTGTCAATTTTTTGTTCGGTGAGCGCCGGACAGGTTACACGAGGTTTTGGACTCGAGGTGAGTTTTTATGGATAACGCTTTAAAGGTGAAGATTCTGGATTTGATGATCGAGGCCCGCTGTATGGAAGAGCGCATGGTCAAGATGTCTAAATCCACCGATGGCTTCTTTTGGTTGGGGGGCATCGGCGAGGAAGCCTTCAACGTACCCTTGGGCTTGTTGGCCAAGAAGGGTCATGGATTGGACTACGACTTTTTCCATTTCCATTATCGCAACGGCCCGACCATGATCGCACTGGGCATGGACCCCGCCGACGAATTGCGCCAGATGCACAACCGCATCACCGATCCCTTCTCCGGCGGTCGGAATTTTTGCAACCATTACGTGCGCAAAGAGTGGAACGTCGTGCCGGTCACGTCCACCATCCAGACCCAATGCAGCGTCGCACCCGGAACCGCACGGGCCCAGAAACGCCACGGCGGCGACGGTGTCACCATCGTGACCTTCGGCGATGCCGGCACGGCCGAGGGCGATTTCCACGTGGGCCTCAACTGGGCGACCCTGCCCGGCTGGGAACTGCCCCTGCTGTTCATCTGCACCAACAACGCCTACGGCATCTCCACGCCTTACGACGAAGTTCACGGGCAGGAACACATCGCCAACATCGCCGCGGGTTACGGCATGAAAACCAAACTGGTGAACGGCAACGATGTGGAAGCATCCTACGCCGCGCTGGAAGAGGCCTACAACTACTGTCGCACGGAACGCAAGCCGTACTTCCTGGAAGCGTTCGTGTCACGTCTTCACGGACACTCTTCCAGTTCCGGCGCGAACCGGGTACCCGAGGGATCCGAAGAAGATCCCCTGTTCAAATGGCGCGACAAGTTGATCGAGCAAAAGATCATCGAAGCCGAGCATTTCGACAAGGTCTACAACGAACAGACCCAGCGCATGAAGGACCTGTTGGCCGAGATCCGCAAAGAGCCCGCGCCTACCGCGGCCGACGTATTCACGCACATTTACGCTGAAGCCTAAGGGAAGATTGGGGGATTTATGGCTACCATGGCACAGGCCATTCGTATGGCCCTGCACTACGGCGAGGAGCATCTGGGAGTGACCGACGTGTTCGGCGAGGACGTCGGGCCGCCGCTCGGCGGCGTCTTCACCGCCAGCCAGGGGTTGAAAACCGCCTGGAACTCGCCACTGGACGAGCGCGGCATCATCGGGACCGCGATCGGGCTGGCATTGGCCGGCGAACGTCCGGTCGCCGAAATTCAGTTCGGTGACTACATCTTCAACACCATCGACCTGCTGAAACTGGCCGGCAACTCGTGCTGGTCGTCGATGGGTCAATACAACCTGCCGATGGTGGTGATGACCATCGTCGGTGCGGGCATCCACGGTTCCATTTACCATTCGCACAGTTTCGAATCGATCGCGACCCACATCCCGGGCTGGAAAATCGTGTTGCCGTGCCGCCCGATCGACGCCTACGGGCTGATGATCTCGGCAATCAAGGAACCCAACCCGGTGCTGTTCCTCTATCCCAAGGCCCTGATCCGGGTCAAGGGCAAGGACCTGATTCCGGGCGAGCCGGAGAACGAGCGCGAGTTGAAAAAGATGATCGACGCGCCTCCGGGACCGACCCTCTACGACATCATCGAGACCCGCAAGCCCTGGAGACCCCAGTGGCCCGAGGGTTTGACCGATTACCAGGTTCCCATCGGCAAGGCCCGTATCCACCGCGAAGGCAAGGATCTTTCGATCATCACCTACGCCCGCCACGTCTTCATGGCGGAGCAGGCGGCGGCCGTGGTCGCCAAGGAAGACGGCCTCGACGTGGAAATCGTGGACATGCGGACCCTCTATCCCTGGGATCGCGAAACCGTGTTCAACTCGATTCGCAAGACGGGTCGATGCCTGGTTCTCAACGAGGACACGCCGGTGTGCAACTTCGGCGAGCACATTTTGCGCACGGTGACCGACGAATGTTTCTACGAGTTGGTGGCCAAGCCGCGTTTGCTGGCGGGAGCCGACGTTCCCGGTGTAGGCCTCCATCCGGCGTACGAAGAGGCATCGGTTCCGCAGGTGAACGACATCGTCGCGCAAATTCGCGGCATTTGCGGCGAGGCGCCCTGAGGCGTCGCCACGCGAACGAGGCCCGCTCGGGCCTCGTTTCGCCTCTATCGGAGCGATTCGCTCCATAGTTCCCGCATGCCGAGAGAGACGTCGTCGCAGTAGGTTGGCCGGCTCGGCCGACCTTTCGAAGTCACCAATGCGAGGAGTGCCCGCATCCCGAGAGGGTCGTCGTGCCAGGTAGGTCCATCGGCCCGATGGACATTTCGAAGCGACCCACCCGAGGAGTGCCCGCATGCCCAGAGCGTCGGCGCCGCAGTAAGTTGGCCGGCTCGGCCGACATTTCGAAGCGATCCAGGCAATTCTGGTGGACGATGCCAAAGAGCGGAGCGCACCCCATCGCATGATCGCGCCCAACGAAGTAGGTTCAAATGCAGTTCCTGCATTCTCGAAAGCGATGTAACGCCTTTAGGTAAGGAGACTGGCTAGGCAAGCTGATGGAATCACAGGTCTGGCGACACTTTCGAGATCCTGGCACTGCGATCAGGAAACCTGCGACGGGGATCTGCCAAACGAGCTGATGAGCTCCGCTCTTTCGATTTGGCGTAATCGGTGGCTTTTGTCGCTTCGATTGGTTCATCAGGCTGATGAACCTACAGGCCTGATTTCTCTCTTGATTTGCGGGCTCTTCGAGATTGTACCCTTCGGAGAAGGTCTGCTGAGCGGGCTTCTGGGCTCCGCTCTTTGGGAACTCCGCGGGCACCGCCCACTCGATGCGGTTCGCCCGCCGACTAATCGGTCTTCCGGACCATGCGCTCCTTCGGAAAGACGTAGTAGTGGAAATACACGAGCTGACCGTCTTCACCCAGTTCCTCGACGTGATCCCGGTCGGCCGCGAAGTGCGTCTCCACCTCGAACGCCTCGTCGCGAAAGTGGATCCGATACCCGCCTTTCTCCTTGTCGTAGGTCAGGTCCCAGACGTAGCCGCTCCGGGCGTTGAGAAGGGTGCTGCGCTCCTCTCCCAGAATCACGCTGCCGCTCCACACCAGGCTGCCATCCTTGTAGTAGCTGATGTGGAACAGGTTCAGCCAGGTGACGAGCACGTTCAGCGGACTGATGTGCTTGGTTTCCCCGTCGATGAACGCCCAGTCCGGCTTAACCTTGTAGGCGGGGCTGTTGAACGGCAGCAGCTTGAACAAGTGATCCTGCATTTCGGGCGCCCTGGCCCGGACGCTCTCGGGCAACTCGAACGTCACCAGGTCTTTACCGGTATTCGAGGACGATTTGGCGACGGGCGGACCCGAGGTCCCCACCGTGGTGCATCCGAGGTAGGCGATGAAGGTCAGGCACAACGCGGCCCTTCTGAACCAGTGGATCCCGGGGGCCCCGGTCCGGGTGTGTAACGAACGGAGTTCGAAGCGGATGAATAACGCTGAAAGATAAGAGCGGAAGGACATGGCATCTATCTCGTCGTGTGAGTCTGCGGGAGGTCGAGTCGACCCGGCGGCATACCGTCTCGAGCGGCGGACACCCGGCCTCGATGGAGGAAGGGCCCGCTGCGACTCGCGACCCCTGGCCGCATCGCGCGTTTCTGGGCACCGCGCTTTGGCTGGAAGAGTGGTATCATACCAGCCACGCGCCCAAAAAAGCGCGATGCGCCGCACGATTGGCGTGGTTTCCAGTGGATTTGGAGAAAAATGGGTACCCCTTTGAAACAGGTTCAGCGTGTGCACCGGGGCGCGGACCTGCCTCTGGCCGCCATGGTCGCCCGATTGACCGGCCAGTCCGCCGCGGATTCGAAATTGATCATCCGCATGGGCGGCGCCTACCTGGGCAAATATCGCTGCAAGCAAGCGGATCGCGCGGTGAAAAACGGCGAGCGGGTTTCGGTCTACTACCGCCTGCCCCTGGTCTACGACCCGGTTCCCTTCGACCCGATCTGGGTGCTTTTGGATCGCCGCGATTTCCTGCTGGCCAACAAGCCTCCCGGGCTCCCAACGCAGGGTCGCCGGGACGCCGATTACATGGCATTCTTCGAGGTCTTGAAAAAAGGTCTGGATGGTTACCTGGGCCTACATCATCGGTTGGATCAGGATACGTCCGGGCTGATGTTGTTCACCCGGCATCGCGACCGCAACAAGGATGTCGCCGATCTCTTCTCGGGTCGTGACGTGGTGAAAACCTACGTGGCGGTGGCTCAGGGCGACTGGCCCCACGGCGAGGATTCCCTGACGGTCGATGCGCCAATCGCCCCCTGGCGAACGAAAACCGGCACGCGTCAGCGAGTCCACGGCGACGGCAAACCGGCGAGCACGGTGTTTCGCCGCCTTTGGTCCAGCGGGGGCCTACACCTGATCGAGGCCATCCCCCACACCGGACGCACGCATCAAATTCGAGTGCACTTGGCCCACGTGGGCCTACCGCTGCTCGGGGACTCGCTCTACGGAGCGCCCACCGAAGACACACCGGCACCGCCGCCGAAACCGGCCTTCCTGCTCCACTGTGCCGGGCTGGCCTGGCCCAAGCAGGGCCGAATTCCCGGTGGCAACTACGGCGTCGCGCCGCCGGAGATCTGGTGGTCCCGCCTCCCTGCAGAAGCGCGCGAAGCCTTCCGGCAATGGTGGCGAGATCGCGGTGCCCCGGATTCGAACCATCCCGCCACGGGCCTCGTATCGCTGCCCGCCCGCGAAACCACACCCATCGGCTCCCGGGGCGAATCGTGCTGATTCTCGCGGCCACCCCGATCGGCAACCTGGGCGACGCCTCGCCGCGATTGGCGCAGGTGTTGGCCAAAGCCGACCACCTATTCGCGGAAGATACGCGTCAAACGGCCAAGTTACTGCGGCACCTGGACATCCATCGTGGCTCCTCGGCCTTTCACGAGCACTCCGGGGAACCCGTTCTCGCGATCATTCGCGGGCATCTCGCAGCCGGCGAGACGGTGGCCTACGTAAGTGATGCGGGCATGCCGGGCATCAGTGATCCGGGCTACGAGCTGGTGCGCTTGGCGTTGGAATTGGACGTGCCGATCGATGTCATTCCCGGTCCCTCGGCGGTCCTGAACGCCCTGGTCCTCTCCGGCATTTCACCCCACCAGTTCTGCTTTCTGGGTTTTTTCCCAACCAAGTTGGAAAAGCGCAAGGCCATGCTGGATCGATTGGCGATCCTCGAGATGACCGCGGTGTTCTTCGAAGCACCCAGTCGCATTCGGTTCACCTTGGAATTCCTGCGTGACAACCTGCCCGACACGCAGCTCGCGTTGTGTCGGGAGTTGACCAAACTGCACCAGCAGGTGCTGCGCGGCACGGCAGCCGACATCCTCGCGGCGATGGAAGTGATCAAGGGAGAAATGGTGCTGGTCGTGGCGCCGGTAGCCGCCGGCGAGCTGGGTTCGCGAAGCTTGGAGGAGGAGTATCGCGATCTGCTCGCACAAGGTAACTCCCCGGCCCAGAGTGTGCGCGCCCTGGCCAAAACCCACCGCATTTCGAAGCGCGAGCTCTACCAACGATTGGGCCTCAAGTAGGCGCCGCGATTCACCTCATTTCGAACCGGTAGCCGCCTTTTTCTTTCTTTTGCGCGGCGCGGCCTTGCGCGGCGCCTTCTGCTTCAAGGCCTTTTTCAGGCAGGTTTTCAGGCGCGTCACCGTCGGGAAGTCGCGAAACGAGAACCCGAACTGGGCGTAGTACGGGTTGGTCGCTATCGCTTCGGCGACCTCTTCGTCTTTTGCGAGCCGCGTGGCGACCCCCAGCACCAGGGTCGGTTCGGTTTCGCGGGCCAGCTCGCGCAGCCGATCGAGCAGGGGCGCCGCGTGCCATGGGTGGAACAATTCGAGCCAGAGGCACAGGCCCGACTCGTGTCGCAGTGCGAAATCGGGAAAGCTGTAACTACCACCCGGAAGCTGAACGAAGTCCGATCCCAATTCGATCTCCCAGCCGTCCAGCTTGTCGGCGGCGTGATCGCGAAACTGCTGCAGCTCCTCCGGCACGTAGCGGTGAAACTGAAAGGAGTAGGGTGCAATCCCCTGTTTCTGATCCACTTCCAAAGTCGCCTTGCGTTTGCCGCGAATGTCGACCTCGGCGGTCAGGCGCCAGGTGTCCTGGTGCAAAAGGGCGGGGAAGAACCGGGCTAATTGGAAGCCGTAGCGTTTGGTTTGATAGAACATGCTCAAAGGACCGTCGACCCTGAGAAGAAAACCGCTCTCTTCCTTGTGGATACGCACCATGAGCTGATGAAATTTGAGGTATTTGAAGAGCTGGCGCCAAGCCGCCGGATCGGCATCGGAAAGTTGGATCTCCACATGGGTGGTGTGCAGCAGCATCCATTGGATCAACGCCGCATTGTAGCGATGCAGCAGTAATTCGGGGGTGAGTTTGCGGAATTTGACGACCGGATTGAAGGCCGGCAAATCGTCGTACAACCGAGCGCCGAGATCGCGCGGATCCTCACCAAGGGTTTCCCGAACCACACCTTGAAACGCCTCGAAACTCTCGTAGGCACGAGCCCCGAGCAGATCGCTCACCGTTCGGAACACGGTAGCGCGAAAACGGGGGGTTTCCTCGTCGTCGGGCACCTCGAATTCGGTCCGATCCAGAAGCAGCTTCTCGAGCCCGCGCATGACCTGGGCGTCGGCCGGGCAACTGTCGATCAAGTCGGTACAGGCCTCGGCCAATTTTTGGCGGGCTTCGCCGAGGCTCTCCTCGAATACGGCGACGAGGGCGGCGGCCGCTTCGCGCAATGTCTCGTCCTTGGGATCAATCCACCGGGGCCGTATCTTGCCCTTGTAGATCCGGAACCGAATCAGGTCCTTGGTAAGCATGGTGACGTTTCCTGCGTTGATTGACGAAATATTCGCGGGTGTCCTTGGCGATCAGCTCGTACAACACGGCCGTTTTCCCCGGACGGGCCCGCAGGATCCGGCCGAGCCGCTGCACGTGCTCGCGCACACTGCCGCTGCCGGAGACGATGATGGCCACGTTGGCCTCGGGCACATCGACGCCTTCGTTGAGGACCTTGGAAGTGACCATCACGCGGTAACTCCCGTCGCGAAAGGCGTCGAGATAGGCGACCCGCTCCTTGGGCCGTGTTTGATGGGTGAGCACGGGCAACAGGAACAGGCGACCGAGCCGATAGGCCATCTCGTTGTCCTGGGTGAAGATAATGACGCGATCCTCGCGATGGCGCTGCAACAGCAGCCAGACCGCGCGATCCTTTTCGCGGGCGGCCTGGCTCAATCGCTTTTGTGTCAGGTAGGCGCGGAACGCGGCGCGACCCTCGGGCGATCGGCCCGCCTTCCAAATGAAATTCTGCCAGCCGCGCGGGCCACCCAGATCGATCTTGGCGTCGCGCAGAAAACCCACGTACACCGCATAGGCTTCCTCGTAGGCCTCGCGCTCCTCGGGGTCCATTTCCACTTCGATCGTCTCCACCTCGTAGGGCGCCAACGTGAATCCGGTCAAATCGTGAATGAAGGCGCGATAGACCTGCTTGCCGCACAATTCGTAGAGATCGCGCTCGCGGCCGTCGGTCCGCTCGGGGGTCGCCGTCAGGCCCAATCGGAAGGGAGCCAGGTTACCGATTGCCAGAAACTTGTATTGATCGCCGGGAAGTCGATGGCATTCGTCGAACACCACCAACCCGAATTGGTTGCCGATGCGATCCAAATGGATCAGGGCGCTGTCGTAGGTGGTCACGGTGAACGGCGCCAGCTCGCTGAAGCCGCCGCCGAAGCGCCCCACGGGCACATCCAGAAACTTGGAGAGCACGCCGTGCCACTGGTGCATGAGATCGATGGTGGGGACGTGAATCAGGGTGGGTCGAGCGGTACCGGCCATGGCCATCACGGCAAGAATGGTCTTGCCCGCGCCGGTAGGCAGAATCACCACGCCCTGGCGGCCGTTCTCCTGCCACGCCGCCAACGCCTCGGCCTGATAGGGGCGTGCCTGAAGCTCCTCGCGATAGCCCACCTCGAGTGGCTGGAAGGCGCGCGCCTCGTCGCGATAGGCGAGCCCCCGTTTGCGAATCGTCAACACGATGTCGCGGTAGAAACGGGCGGGTGCCCGATGACCGCGAACGCGCGCATCCCAACGAATGGCCGGCAGATGGGGCGCATCCGACTCCGGAACATCTCGCAGCACCAAGGTGCCCTTTTCGAATCTCAGCGTCAGGGTGGAGTCCGGCAACACGCGCTCCCGCAGGATATACAAGCGATCGACAAGGGGCTGATTATAGCACTGAGTCGCCGCTCAGGCCGATGGCCATGGTTTGGGTAACTCGGGGATCGTCAACTCCAACGTTTCGTTGTTGAACACCGTGCCGCTGAGGCTGTCGCTGATGATCGGGCCGTTGACGAAATCGTTGCCCACGCCGAGGTAGACGCGCACGTCGGGGCCGCCGCCGTTGTAGCTGAAGTTCCCCACCCGAATGGTCCGTTCGTCCACGATCACCGCGCGCCCGCTGATGCCGTCGAAGCAGGTGACCGGTATCTCCAGCATACGGACGAAACCGTCCACCGGCGAAATCGTGCTGCCGTCGCGGGTGTAGTTGGCGCCGTCGCCGACCATCAACACCCAGTTGTGGGGGTCTTCGATGGTGAGTTGGTCCCTGGACAGAGTCAGGCTCGTGCCCGAGGTGATCATTGAAAAACGCCACCATCGTAGGAAGTGGTTTCGGTGGTTGTTGTCCGTAGCGTGATTTTTGACAATTTTTATGACCTTCTTTTCCTAAAAACCTGGCTTATTTCAATAGCCGGTTGGATGGTGACGAACCATCGACCTCTGCGTGTGTCGTCCTTGCTTTCGAGCGAATCGGGCACCAGTTTCGCCGGACCGGGTCGCACATCGCTGCCAACCGCGAATTGGATGGCCTTCCTGGGTCCAACCTGCGCGATCCCTTCATCGAACAAGGATGGGTATGTGAAGTGATGTATTTTTGGTTCTTGTGATTTATTTTTTTGTCAATTGTATGTCTCTTTAATTCTGTGTGATGGCTTGTGGGTGGCTGATGTGGTGTAGTTTTTTAATTTCATGACCGGTTTTGGTGTATGAAGTTTGGGTTATTGCCCTAGGAGAAGTTCGGATACGGAGGTCCTTGTTGTGGTGTTCTGCATGTTGATGGTCCCGATCGGGTTGGCCCAGAAAGATCACGGTTTTTTTCCAAGTAACCAGACTCGGGAGAAATCGGGAAAAAGATTGGTTGCCGATCCAAAAGTCGAAGCGGTGTTTCATTCAGATGACCACAAGCTCTCGTTTTCCGATGAACACATCTACATTGCGGGAGGTACTTCCTCGGGCGGAATGCCTCAGGGGGAAACAACGCTCCACGGGTATGCGGCAGATGCCGATATCTATGTCGCGAAGTTTTCGCCCGATGGTTCTCGATTGTTGTGGTCCATTTGCTTCGGTGGCACCCTGTTCGAAACCGCTACCGGGTTGGAGCTTTTGCCGGATGGCGCGATCGCCTTGACCGGTCGCACCAACTCTTCGGAATTACCCACCACCGAAGACGCCTACGATCGATCTCTTAATGGCGACGATGATGCGTTTCTCTTGAAGCTGTCACCCTCCTGGCAAGCCATGGGATACGGTGTTCATTTGTTTTAGTGTTTCTTTGTGCCCTTGCAATAGTTGATTTTATATTGTACGACACTGTTTAACCTGTCGAAATCCAGAAATTTCCATAGTGTCATTTTCTGTCGACAGAATACTAACATAATTAAGGATTTCTAATGAAAAAAGCAATGATTGCTCTCCTTTTAGTATCAGGTTTCGGTGCCACTGCATTCTCCGGCCCTTGTCGCGATGTCTACGATTATTGCCGTTCTGCCGGCGGTTCCATTACTACTTGCTCAAAAGCAATGGCAAATTGCATGAGAGATAAGTACGACCTGGAAGCATAATTTATAACTGGAGTAATGTTCCACTTTTCCAGTCCATGCTTTCGGATTTTTATGGATCAATAATTTCAACTAAACTTTTCTCGTTTGTAACCCCGTAAAGAAAGGGTTTAGAACGACCCTTTCTCCGGTTCGGACGAGGCTAAAATCGGCCTGCATGAAACCGGCAGGCCGATTATTTAGAATTTGAACCGGCTGTCGATTTGTAAGGAATCATTGATGCTCCTGTTTTTACTTTTTACTTTCCTGCCCGCGTCTAACGGGATCTCGTTCGACGACCCCCAGTTAATTATCAAGCGTGAAGCGAATCTTTCCCAGAGTGGAAACGGTTTGGAGTCCCCCATTGACATTTCCTTGACGCCAAGTGGTTTTGCCTATGTTTTAGATGCAAGATTGCGATTGATACACAAATACAGTTTGGAAGGGAAAAAGATACTTTCGTTTGGCGGTAAGGGAGAGGGTCCGGGAGAGTTTTTGAAACCGTGCGCCCTCATATCGGTTGGCTCGGATATCTGGGTTTTGGACAGGGATCTGGCTCGAGTTACTATTTTTAAGAAAGATAAATACTATCGAAGCTTTAAAGTGATCGGCATTTTTAGTCCAGAGAGTATGGTCCTAAGAGGTGATTCGGTATTTATCTTTGGTACCTCTATTTTCAAAAAAGCCCAATATCATATTTACAATACGGCCGGCGAGTTGCTGAAGAGAAGGGCATGGCCGACAGATTTTACCCTAAAAAACGGACCTCAAAGTGGTATATGGAACAGCATTGAGGTTGAACCTTTAGTCGATAAGGGGTTCCTTGTGGGCTACACGTTCTACAATGCCGTCGGTATGATCGACGATTCCGGAAATGCCGTTAGAATGAAAAACATGGAAGACTATTATGACCGCTATGAAGGAAAAGGCGTCGAGAAAGGGTTTCCCGACGGTTTTTCGGCTAGCGCCTTTGCCCAAGGCCCCGACGGGACGGTTTTTGTAGCGACCTGCTCCCAAAAGGAACATACATGCGGTGAACTGTTCCAATTAACGCAAGACCTCGGCGGTATTGTTTCTAAAAATACTTTTGGTGGATCCGTGCGCAAGATTCGCTATTTTCCCCATTTTAATTTCCTGATCGTCATCGTGGGCGGCAGTAACGAGGTCCTTTTTTACATTTACCCAGAAAGTTAGCGGCGCCCGAAATGTGCCCCCGTTTGCTAAGGGACATCGTGAATTTCCCCGGTCATTTCACGAAACACGCTCTCACGACAGTCCGGTCGAGAAGCGATCTGCCGGAACTTTTTCGCGATGACCCATTTGGGCACCTGGCACACCCGAGCCATTCAAGAGAACCAAACGCCAATGGAATTCCTGGAGCGTCTGCTGGAAACGGAAGCCCAAGCGCGCGTCAACCAAAATGATCCACGTCTTCGTTTAGACTGGCGCCCTCGTCGAGCAGTGCCTGAAAGACTTGGCTGGTTTTCCACACTGGAAAATTGGCGGTCTCGCCTCTGGTCTCACAACCCGAAACGAGCAGACCTGAAGAGCCCACATGCGCGCAACATACGTAAACTATTCGGATTAAGTGACTTGTCTTACAAGCCCTACTCAGCCAATCGAAGCGCCTTAGCAAAGTTGGAAATCGATCATCGAGAGATCTGGAGGCTCGGCTTTTCCGCTTCGCTCTGTTGCCACTCAATTTTGGGCGGCCTGGATCACTTCGAAGAGTCGGCCCAGCGGGCATACCGCCCGTGACCAACCCGTAGCGCCGACCCTCAAAGCGTTCGGGAACTCCTCGCATTGTTCGCTTCGAATGGTTCATCCGGCGGATGAACCTACCGGGCACGCCATCTCTCTCGGCATTCGGGCACCCCAAAGCAGGCCTCTGGGCTTTGCCGCTACATGCCCCACATGACGATGTTTTTGCCGTGGTAGGACTCCGTCTTCGAAAAGTACCGGTCGTCCATGATCCGGCCCGGCACCGCATCGAACAGGATCAAATGCCCCTCGTCGGAGTTGCAAAGCTCCATGAAACCGGCCGTTTCCGCCAGACCTTCGCGAATGGCGTCGATCGGCGAGCCATTGAGGATCTTCATTTGCAACACGATCGTCTGGACCTGGTCGCGGGCTTGCCAGAACACGAACAACATGACCCGGCCCTTGTTGTGGCCGTAATCCCGTTCGATCCGTCCTTGGGACGTCACGATTCGCGAGACGAAGGCTTGCAGCAGCAACAGCGGTCCCGCCTGGCGGTAGGTCAATTCCCCCAGCAATCGATCGCCACGGACCCGAAACCGCTCCTGGCATTGCCGCAGCAGTTCTTCCATGCGCAGGGTCCCGTGGCTTTCGTTGACGAGCATTTTGGTGTCGCATTCGAAGGTGTAGAAATCACCCTCGGTCAACGCCCGCGGCACCCATTCCTGTAAAATGCGGTTGGCGATGCGGATCTCGGATCCCACCGTGACGAGTCCCAGGGCCTCGCAGAATCGAAGCGATTCGCCCGGCAGGCAGGCCGGGTACTGGGTGCCGCCCAACAGGGGTTCCACCACCTGGCGAACGGGCTCCAGATGGAGCAGCCTCGCCAAGCGCGCCATTTGCGGATCGCGACGCACCAACAGGCGTTCGCGGGCCTCCGCGACCTGTTCCCCGGTGATCAAGGGCATGGATGCGCCGGTACCCTCCACGTGTTCCGCGGCCTCGACGGCGAGGGAGTTCACCAGCCAGGGATGACCTTGCGTCAAATCCCAGATCAGGTCCACCGCTTCCTCGGTGAACTTGCGCCCCCCGGTCTTGGTATGCCCCGCCAGCAGCTTCTTGACCTGGGACAGGGAAAAGGGCGGTAACTGCAAACTGGCGCCCTGCACGGCGGCGCGTGCGGCCAGAACCGAATCCAACCGATCGGGCTCCAAGAGAGGCGGCTCGGCGAACACTCCCGAAAAGACCACCGCCAGGGTGTAGGGCTCGGTACCATGACCCAGACCCGCACGCAACTGGGCCATCATACAGATGTATGTCTCGGGCGACAGGAGATCCACGCCGTCCAGCAACAGGACCAGCGGTTGACCTCGATGGCGTGCCCAGGCTTGGAGCAATGCCCGAAGACCGGCCCGGGGCCCGCAACGAGAAAGCAGGAGCGGGCCCTGTTCGGCAGGAAAGGGGTCGCCCAAAACCGTTTCGGCCCGGAGCGCCAACTCGGTCAGCAGAGCATAGAAGGCATCCTCGAGAAGGGTGTCGGCACCACCCGCGACCGCGAGGTTCACGTACACGGCCAGCGCATTGGGATAATCGGACAGGACGTGGCCGCCCGGCTGATTGAGGTGCTCGGCCAATGCGAGCAGCAAGGTCGTCTTCCCGCTGTGGGGCGGCCCCTGAACGCTGCAGTTCTGGCCGCGATTCAACAGTTTGAGAACCTGGTGCAAATCGACGCGCTCCAAGGGCGGAACCAAAAAATGGCGCGGGGGGAACACGGGTCCGGAAGTATTGAAAAACGTCATACCACTTCCTCTTCGGCGGGGAAACCAATCACGGATTGGAACCGAGCTTCATCCTCGAACCAGACTGAAACGGACGAAAACCCCAACGGTATCGGGTGCGGCCAAGACCTGCTCGCCGTACGTTGACCGGCCGAGACCACGAAAACGAGAGTTCGGTCGGAGCCGAGATCCCGGCTTTTTCCAAACAACCTGAAACGATGAAGGATGGTGAGGCCCATCCTATCACGTTTCCCTTGCGGCGCGGGCTGCAGGCTCCTCCGTCGACCGGTTTGCCGGGCGGCCGCGAGGGGTCTTTGGGGCGAGCTGGATTTTTTTCGTTTTTTTTTTCGGTCGATTTGTGAGATCGACGAAACGCGCGCATTGTATAGAGGTAAAAGGGGCCATCCGGCGTCCTGGTCTTGCCGCCACCAAAACCAGCCCATTGGAATGAACACGACATGACCCATCACGTCAGTTCGGATCATACGAAACGATTGCGGGACAAAAACGGCAACCTGGTCTCGTTCGAGCAGGTGTACGACCGTTATTTCCAGAACATTTTTCAATACATTCTGCATCGGGTGGCCCATGTCGCCGATGCCGAGGACCTGACGGCCCAAACCTTCTTCAAGGCCCTGCGAAGCCTTTGGAAATTTCGCTGGATGGGCGTGCCCATCTCGGCTTGGCTGTACCGCATCGCCACCAACGAGGTCAACGCCTACCTGCGCAAGTCGGGCCGCCACGTCGACAGCGGCGATCTGGACGACAAACGCGCCTCCGAAGCGGACATGCCCGATCGCGAATTGGAAGAAGCCGAACGGGAAATGGCGAGGCACGGTGTGTTCCTGGAGTTGAACCAGTGTTTGCGTCAAATGAAACCCCTGGACCAAACCGTCATTACCTTGCGGTTCCTCGAAGAGAAGAGTTTCAACGAGATCGCGGAGATCACGGGGAAACGGGTGGGCACTGTCACCATGCGCACGCACCGCGCCTTGGAAAAGCTGAGAACCCTACTGGAAAGCAGAGGCATCGATCATGAAAGACTTAGCGGAAGCTTTGAAAAAAACACCCAAACCCGATTTGCGGGTCGACCAATTCAAGCAGAGCTTACGCCGTGAGTTGATGGCGGCCTCGCGGCTCGAACGGGCCGGCAGAAGCTACAAGTGGGCCTTTCTGGGAGCCACGTTCACCACCGGCGTGCTGGTCGCCGTGCTGGCGCTCATGATCTTGAACCCCAACGTGGCCGACAGCCTGAACCGGCGCTTGGTGTCCGGATCCGATCAAGAGCGTTCGACGCCCGAAGGCCGCGTCGCCAACCAGGAGAAGCGGACGACGCGCGATGCCCGGGTTCCCGTAGGCCGCCAAACGGGCTATTTCGAGCCCGGTCGCAACGCGACATCCTATCCGGCCCGCATGGGCGGCGAGCGAACCAACGCCTGGACGTCCGGCCGATTGCAGCCCTACATCAACCCGGACGCGGACAAAGACTACATCGAAAAACTCTACAACCAGGATTTCTCCAAATCACCGGGCGAGATTCGCCCGACCCAGAAAGAGAAGTTGATGGTGCTGCGCGAGTACGAGCTGGAAAACGGCGAGCGTGTGTGGATCTACACCGAGATCCCCAAAGTCCCAGACGAAGACACGCTGGACACCTTTTAGATCTCGTGCCGGCACCATGCGCCTCAGTGAGCCCCACCCTCTCAGGGGCCCACCGAGGCACCCTCCCCAAAAAAGTTGAATCATCCCAAAAAAACGGAAGGAGTTTGCACATGGTCCATCTCACCCGACACCCGGAGTTCAAGGCGACGCGGACGCCGTTGGCGAAAGCGATCACGCTGCTGGCCGCATTCGCGCTGTTGTGCGGTGCGGCACCGCTCATGGCCGATGAAGGCAAAGGCTATCTCGGCGTCAACATCGAGCGCATCGAAATTCGCAGCGACAATCCCGGCGAAAGCAAGTCGGAGGTTCGCATTCGCAAGGTATTGCCCGAATCACCGGCGGCGAAAGCCGGCCTGGAAAAAGGCGACATCATCCTGCGCGTGGGCGGTGAAGAGGTCAACAGCGCCCGGAACCTGGTGCATTTGATTCGCGAGCGAGAACCGGGCGAAATCGTCAACGTGGACATCGTTCGCGACGGCGAAGACATGACGATGGCCATTACCCTGGACGAACACAGCCCCCACGGCCTCCACGAAGTGCACGCCCGTAAAATGGCCTACGTCATGCCCCACGCCAACCAGCCCTACATCGGCATCACCATGGATAAGCTGGGGCCGCAACTGGCCGATTTCTTCAAGGTGGATCACGGCGTTTTGGTCAAGTCCGTGGTCGAAGCGAGTCCGGCCGAAGCGGCAGGCCTGGCGGCCGGCGACATCATCCTCTCCATGAATGGCGAAACCATCAAAGAGAATCACGACATCATCAAGATGCTGAGAGATTACCAGGAGGGCGACGAGGTGGCGCTGGAAGTGCGCCGTCGCGACGACATCCGCACCGTCACCGTGACCTTGGGTAAAACCAAGGATACCGCCAACTATCAATTTTTCCGCTGGAACGACGACGACCACAAACAGGAGTGGGTCATCCAAGGTCAACCGATGCTGAAAAAGATGCTGAACTTCCACCACCCCCACAGCGAGAGCTTGGACAAGGAAATGAAGGCCCTGCGGGAACAGGTGGAAAAGCTGCAAAAACAGCTCGAGGAACTGCGCGCTGAAAAAGACAAATAAGTCGTGGCCCGAAGGGGACGAAATCCCGGTGGCACCGATTTCGTCCCCCGCAATAGCTCTCTGAAACCAAAGACTTTCTTCCTTACCGTCATCCTTTTGTGACCTTTCTAACCTCATTGCGGCCGATGCGCTTTCAAGCGGATCGGCCGTATTTTTTTGTACAGTCGTCATCTGCATCACGGGCAAAGGCGCGTGACTCACTCAAGTTTTACTCATGGACATTCGAGTATTGAGTAGAATGGGTTAAGCAAACTGCGAGTCCATACTTACAATGAGCGTCGGTGTCGGAAACTTCGTTCGCAAAGCGCTCGAAACCATCCGCCAACCAGACCGAAACGGCCCCGCACGGGTCGACCCAGAACGACCCCGTTCGCATCGAGGACTCACAATACCAGCACAAAGAGGTCCGGTTTTTATGGAAGAGGCCACAGGCTCAGCGCTCGCACCAGGTTCCCCACCGATTCAGGGACCCGCGCCGCAGAACGACTTCAATATTCTCGAATACCTGAGCATTGTCCGCAAACACCTCAAAAACATCGTCATCGCAGGGTTTTTGGGCACGTTGGCGGGCTTACTCATTTGGTGGTGGAAACCGCCGCTCTACAAGGCCACCGCCGTATTGAAGATGGACCAGCAATCCATGGACATCCTGAATTACGGTGAGCACTACAACCCCTACACCCGGTTTTTTCGCGAAGAGTACCTGAAGACCGAGTTCGAAATCATTCGCAGCAACACGGTCGTGGCGCGGGTCATGGAGCAGTTCGAAGAGGGCTACCTCGAGCAGCATTTCGTTCCTGCCAACAAGCCCACCTCCCTGTTCAGCATGATTCGCACGATGGTACGACCACCGGTGGAGCTCACCCCCGAACAGCAGAAACTGCGCACCCAGGAAGTGATTCACCAACGGTTGCGCGCGGGGATCGACGTCAAGGAAGTCAACTCCACCAACTTGGTGGAATTGAGCTACCAGGCCCTCGACCCCGAGGTGGCCCAGCGCGTGGTCAACGCCTGGATCCAAGCCTACATTTCCCACGGACTGGAAGAGAAATACCAAAGCAACAAGCAGGCGTTCAACTTCGTGGCCAAGGAATCGGTCCGGCTGCGTCGCGAAATCGACGAGTTGATCGAACAAAAAACGCAGACGGAGAAACAATCCAACGCGTTCAAGCTGACCAACAACACCAGCGTCGAAGAACAGGCGCTGCTGGATTTGAACCGCGATCTCTCCGAGGCCCAAACGCGCCTGGTACGCCAGCGAGCCAAGCTGAAGAAATTGGAGAACTCGAGCCCGAGCACGTCGATCGAAGTGAGCAAGGTCCCGATCGTCAACACCATGATCCAGAACCTGGCCAACATTCGCGGGGAGTACAACGCCAAGCTCAAGATCTACAAGCCGCAAGCCGCCAGCATGCAGGCGCTCAAGGAGAAAATCGGCGCCCAGGAGAGCCAGCTCGAAACCGAGCAACGGCGCATCTATCGCGAAATGCTGAACGACGCCCGCGCCGAGGTCCGCGCCCAGGAAGAAACCGTGGCGGCGTTCAAGTCGAACGTCAACAAGATGAAGGCCAACAGCGCTTCCACCAAGCGCGAGCTGGAGAGTTCGATCGTGGACCTGGAAGACCAAATCGAAGGTCACCGCACCACGCTTGAACAGCTCGACAAAACCAAGGCATCACTGGGCCTGGCCCTGGGCCTCAAGGAAATCGGCCGTACCGACAAAGTCATCGTGGAAGAAGCCCAGGTTCCCAAATTTCCCTTTGCACCCTCCCTCAAGCGCCACCTGGTCGTCGGCTGCTTCCTGGCGATCCTGCTGGCCATGGCCATCGTGTTCGTGATCGAGCTGATGGACCGGTCGATCCACACGGCCGACATGCTGCAATCCATTACCGGACTGCCCATCCTGACCATGGTTCCCACCATCCGCGAACGCTTGCTGAAGCGGGCCGCCGAGGATTTCAAGACCAGGGCGTTCGTGGAGATACACGGCAAGACCAAAAAGCTCCTGGAGGTCTTGGACGTCCCGGAACTGCGCCAGATCCAGGCCATCGCCGAACGCGAAAAGGACGTGGATCACAGCGAAAAGCACGGCAAGGATTTGACCCGATTCTCCATGCTGCACTCCAAGCACCTGGAAAACATCGCGGCCCTGGTGCATCGCATCTCCGACCACGAGAAAAACGCCGACCTGCGCGAGATCTTCCGCATCGCCAACTATGCCAAGACGCTCGGCGTCGGCGAGATGGAATCGGAGAACGGCGGCGAAGAAGAGAAGAAACGGCCGCGTCGCAGACGCAAACCGGAAAAAGTGAGCCTGATCCCGACGGGCGCCTTCGATCCCGAGGACGATGAAGAAAGCCCGTACGCCTATCGCTCTTCGGAGAAGGAGAGCCAAATCGGCGTCCGCAAGGTGATCGGCTGCATGACCCACATCAAACCGGCCCACGTCTTTTCGGAAGCCTACCGGCACCTGCGGACCAACATCCTTTATTCGAAAGCAGACTCCGAAAAGAACCGCATCTTCCTGCTCACCAGCTCCATGCCCAGCGAAGGCAAGACGGTCTCGTCCATCAACCTGGGCATCGCCTTCTCCCAATTGGACAAAAAGCGGGTGCTGTTGATCGACGGCGATTTGCGGCGCGCCAAACTCGACAAGGTTTTCAACCTTTCCATCGAAACCGGTCTGGTGGATTACCTGGTTCAGGCGGCACCGCTGAAAGACTGCATCCTGCCGACCTTCGTGCCCAACCTGTACCTGCTGGGAGCGGGGACCATTCCCCCCAACCCCAGTGAACTGTTGGCCTCGCGCCGCATGGTGCAGTTGGTCGAGGAGCTGCGGGAGCACTTCGACTACGTCATCTTCGACTCGTCGCCCGTGCTGCTGGTCACCGATGCCTGCATCATCGGCAACCTGGTGGATGCCACGATCTTCGTGAGTAAGGCCGGCCACACCCATCGCGACGAGGCCGCCCGCTCGATGCAGATCCTGCGGTCCAACGGCATCAACCCGATCGGCACCCTGCTCAACGACATGGACTACACCCGCAAGATGGGTTACCGGAAATACGGCTATGGCTACGGTTACGGCTATGGCTACGGCTATGGTTACGGATACGGCTACAACCGACCGCGAAAAGCCTGATTTCCCAAAACTTGCCTGCTACCCATCATTCACGGCGATCGAGGCTGTGCCGCCTCGATCGCCGATTTTCTTTTGGGGCCGCGCCTCCCGACCGTAGGCGCGTCGATACGAGGCCGATTTCGGCCGAAAACGCGGCGAACTCCACCACCCGAAAGCCTGAGTTTCGGTTAGGATAATATGAACACGCCGATCAGGGGGGTCGGCTCTTATCCATGGGGGAACCGTACATGACCATTTATGTCCACAATACATTGAACAATCGGCGAGAGCCCTTTCAAAACGGGGAAGAGGGCCATATTCGCATGTACAGTTGTGGCGTCACGGTTTACGATGTGTGCCATATCGGCCACGGAATGCAGGCCATCATCTATGACATGATTCGCAACTATTTTGAATTCAAAGGCTTCCGAGTCACCTACGTCCGCAATTTCACCGATGTGGACGACAAGATCATCGAGCGCGCGAAGCAATTGGGCAAAACCGCGCTGGAACATTCCCAGGACATGATCGAAGCCAGCAATCGAGATATCGCGCTGTTGGGTGTCAAGCCCGCCACGCACGAACCCAAGGTCAGCGAACACATCGAAGAAATCGTCGCCATGATCGAGTCGCTGGTCGACAAGGGGTTCGCCTACGAATCGGAAGGCGACGTGTACTACAACGTGCGCACCTACACCGACTACGGTCGCCTTTCCAATCGCGATCCGGAGGAGATGCGGTGTGGCGCACGGGTGGAGATCAACACCCGCAAGCGCGATCCCCTGGACTTCGCGCTTTGGAAAAAAGCCAAGGAGGGCGAGGTCTCTTGGCCGTCACCCTGGAGCGAAGGCCGTCCCGGCTGGCACATCGAGTGTTCCGCGATGGCCAAAAAGTACCTGGGCGAAAATTTCGACATTCACGGGGGCGGCAAGGACCTGATCTTCCCCCACCACGAAAACGAGATCGCCCAGAGCTGTGCGGCCCACGACAAGGAATATGCGAATTTTTGGATTCACAACGGTTTGATTACCGTCGACGGCAAAAAGATGTCCAAATCGGCGGGTAACTTCCTGTCGATCAAGGACGCGGTCGCCAAATACCATCCGGAAACGATTCGCTACACCATTCTCAAGCACCACTACTCGGCCAACATCAACTTCGACGAGCAGAGCTATTACGACGCCTATAGCCGCCTACTCTATTTCTACAACACCCTGGCCCGCATCGAAGAGCTGAAACAGCAGTTCCCCAATCCGGAAGAAAAAATCCCGCCGGGCCTGGAGCCACCCTCCCTGCACGAGGCCTTCGTCACGGCCATGGACGATGATTTCAACACGGTCAACGCCATCGCGGAACTGGGTCGCGGCTTCAAGTTCATCAACGACGTGCTGGCCATGAAGAAACCGAAGATGAAACAGAAGGCCCACGTCCTGATTCGCACCGCGGAGACGCTACGCGAGTGTCTCGCCGTATTGGGCCTCTGCGAGGCGCCGCCCCAAGAGGCCTTGGCCGGAATCCAGGAGTACCTGATCAAGGCTCGCGATATCGACGTGGCAAGGGTGGATGCCCTGATGGCCGAACGGGAGCAGGCCCGCACCGACAAGAACTGGGCCCGCGCGGACGAGATTCGGGCCACCCTGAACGAGGAAGGGATTCAGGTGATGGATGGCGCCGACGGCACCACCTGGCAGGTCCAACCCTGATGGGCACATCGTTCGGGAATGCTGCCGCGGTATCTCCCGAACGGCCCCATGCCTCGCGTACCCTCAATCCGCGAGCGGCATCTCGCGCGACGCCGATTGGCTGATTTCCTCTGCCGGAGGCGGAATGAACACCGGATCGCCCAGAAAATGGGGCTTGGCGTGTAGCAGGTACACGTCGAGCACGGCCTTGGTCCGGGCCAATATCTCGCGAATCCGGGTCTTGCTGGACTGCGGCCAGGAAACCGCTTCGGCGTTGTAGGCCACCACGTCGAGTTCATGGGCACGGCCGATGAACAGGGCCCGATAGTTGTGATTCTCCTGGGAAATGATGGTGAAGCGCTTCTGACCGAAGACGCGATGGGCGCGAACGACGGAGTCCAGCGTCCGAAAGCCGGCGAAATCGAGGGTGATCGCTTCTTGCGGTACGCGCAAGTCCTGTAGCGCCAGGGCCATGTCGCGCGGTTCGTTGTAATTGGTGTAGCGGTTGTCGCCGCTGACCAGGACGTGATCGATCTTCCCCGCGTGAAACAATTCGGCGGCAGCCCGCATGCGGTGCACGAAAAATGGATTGGCGTCGCCGCTGCGCAATCGCCGCGAAGTCCCCAACACCAGGCCCACGTGGTTTTTGGGGACCTTGTCGATGTCCGAATAATGACGTTTCTGGGCCGCGTGAATCACCACCACGTTGGCACGCCACACGCCCAGGGACATCAGCGCCAGGCCCACCATGGCCAGCACCGCGAGATGTCGCACGCGGGCACGAAAAAACCGGAAAAGGGTTCGGGCGATATGAATGGACCGGTATCGCAACGCCAGAGATTTCAAAATGGGAACTCCATTGCAGTCACGTTTTGATTCACATACGAAATCGCGGGTCTCTCGGAACTCGGAATGAGCGATCTACCATCACTTTGACTCATTCTTTAGCATTTTCGCGGTGTTCAGTGCAAGGTATCGGCTGCGCCGGTCGGCAACATCCACCAACTCGGGCACGGCCGGCCCACCAGCGCGTTCCGCGTCGATAAAGCGATGCTTGACTGGACCCCGACCTTATCCCATGATAAGTGTTTTGTCGATGTCCAGAGCAGGAGCGTCTTACGCGTCCTGCCCCTTCTCATCCGCGATCTCCATTGGTTGCGCTTCCTCGATGTATCTGCGCCCCGAGTGCGAGATTCGCGCCCCTATCAGTTTCAAAAAGGAAGGCGGTTACTCATGAAACTAGGAACTCTCAAAAATCCCAATCGCTTGGATGGCGACTTGGTCGTGGTGAGCCGCGACAATCAGACCGCGGTACGCGCCGGTCACATCGCCCCGAGCCTGCGCGAGGCAGTGGAAACCTGGAGCGAATCGGAGCCCAAGCTTCAGGAACTTTACGAGGCCCTGAACGCCGGCACGGCCGAGAACGCGTTCCCCGTCCGTTTGGAAGATTTTCATTCGCCGATGCCCCGCTCCTTCGGCTGGATCGACGGTTCCGCATTCATTCAGCACATCAAACTGGTCCGCCAGGCCCGCAATGCGCCCCTACCGGAAGGCCTGCACACCGATCCGCTGGTTTACCAGGGCGGCAGCGATACGTTCCTGGCTCCCGACGAAGACGTTCCCCTGATCGATCCGTCACACGGCATGGATTTCGAGGGTGAGGTCGCCGTCATCACCGACAACGTGCCGATGGGCACCAAGGAAGCGGATGCCGGCCAGTACATCCGCCTGGTCATGCTGTGCAACGACGTGTCGCTGCGCGGTTTGATTCCCAACGAATTGAAGAAAGGCTTCGGCTTCTACGTTTCCAAGCCTTCCTCGGCATTCGCGCCCTTCGCGCTGACGCCCGACGAGCTGGGCGACGCATGGAAGGACGGTCGCGTGCACCTGCCCCTGTTGGTGGACTACAACGACGGCTTTTTCGGCAACGCCGATGCCGGCCACATGCACTTCTCCTTCCCCAGATTGATCGAACACTGCGCGATGACGCGCCGCCTGAGCGCCGGAACCATCGTCGGTAGCGGCACGGTGGCCAACGAGGACACCAGCCGTGGATCGAGCTGCCTGGCCGAAAAGCGCATGCTGGAAAAAATCAACACCGGTGAATTCGTCACGCCCTTCATGAAAGTGGGCGACACGATCAAGATCGAGATGAAGGACGAAGCGGGCAACAACCTGTTCGGTACCATCCAACAAAAGATCGCCGACGCATCAGACTGCAAATAATAAAATTGAAAAGCCCACCTCACGAGGTGGGCTTTTCCCTTGCGGCTCCTCGCAACGGGGAACCCGTCAACCGGCCATCGCCTTGGGCGGCACCGATAGAACGCCGCCGTAACGAACCTCCAGGCTGAGGCTGGCCAACTGCAGCACGTCGCCATGCAGGAGCTTGGTGCTGCCGGAAAACTTGCGGCCGTTTTTGGCGGTGCCGTTGCTGCTTTGTTTATCCGCGAAGTAGAATTGGGCGCCTTCCCAATGGAGTTCGCCGTGCTCGCCGCTGATGCCGCGATCGGTAAGCACCAGATCGTTCCCCACATCCTTGCCACGCCCGATGGTCACGGCGTGATCGCAGGGGAACAGCCAGGTCTCGCGCGTCTTGCCGCGCTCAACGACGCGAATGACGTGGCAGGGCAGACGGTGATCGCGATTGCCGAGGTGGGCACGCGGTCCACCTTTGCGGCTCTGGCGGTAGTACTCGATCGAGACCGAGCCCAGTAACAGGATGTCGTCTTCGGCGAGCATGTGGGGTTCGCCGTTGGCCAGCGGTTTCCCGTTGACCAGCACCGAACCGGGGAATCCGGAATGAAAACGGATCCAGAGCCCACGGGTGTCGCGCACGAGCCGGAAATGGCTCTTGTCGGCGTTCTGGCTGGCCTTGAGGACCTGATCGCCGAGGCGACTGCCCTTCAGCAACATGAACTCGAGACCGGGCTGGGTGACGACGTTGTAGGAGTCGCGCGAAAAGGGCGAGATCAGGCGCAGGAAGGCCGGCGCGGAGGGCATCGTGTGGGCGACCTGTTCGGGCTCGACGCGTGAGAGGTGGGCGTACTGGCGCATGTAGGTTTCGCGCAGGCCCTTGAAGTCGGGCTCCATGGTGGCCGCCAGCTTCAGCTCCTTGGACGCTTCTTCGGGTTTGCCGCGCACCAGGTCGATGAGCCCCTTGACCAGATAACCCATGGCGTTGGGATTGGCCTGAAAGGCCTTGCCGTGAAAGGACACGGCGCGCGGCACATCGGCGATATCCAGGTAGGCCAGCGATTTGAGGTAGAGCCCCAATTCGTGTTTGGCCAGCAACGGATGGGTGTTGAGATAGCGCAGACCGGCGCTGCTGTCGCCCATGAGAAACCAAAGCAGGCACTCCAGCACCTGGCCTATCGCAAAATCGGGGAAGCGACGATTGATCTCCTGGACTTCGGCCAACGCCGACTCGCGGTCTCCCTTGTCCAAGGTCACGAAGACATCGCGCAGCGCATCCCGTTGCGCCGGCTCCAGCTTCAGCGATCCCGCATCGAAACTCAGTGGTGAATCCGGCGGCAAGGCCACGCTCTCGATGACCGTGCGGACGATGTTCTTGCGGGTGCTGGACACCACCACCGTCTGGCCCAGGGCCACGCGCGGATCCTTCTGGAATTCGATACTGAACGGATTGCGCGTCTTGTAGCCCTTCTGGGTTTTCAGGTTGGTCAGGTGCTCGGCCGCGTCCTTGCGGATTTCGTCGAGCAACGGTTCCAGACGACGCCAATCTTCCGGGTGGGTGTAGATCAAAAAGCACTCGTGCATGTAGACGGTATCGCTGTTGATGACGACCCGATTCTCTTCGGCCGTGGTCTCACAAGCCCGCACGATATCGATTCCCTGCAACGAGAGATCGCCCGCGGCTTGCAGCACCAACGGCAACTGCACTTCGAAAAGCTCTGCAAAATAATTATTTACCGACTCCAACTTGAAGGCGTTTTTCAGGTTGGTTTTCCACGTCATCATCTACCTCGTCAACCATGGCAACGCACTCCGCGGCACTCCGCACGGATCTTCTGAGCGCGATTTTCGACCCTGTTTCCCGTTTCGTCACTCACTCGCCGTCGGCAGCGTTCAGGGGACGGACGGGCCTTTTTCTCGAATGGGATTCTGATGGGGTAGAGGCATGGGGCACCATCGGCCTTACGACGGTTTCATACTCGGTCGGCACCATTCGATGGCGCATGTATTCCAGAAACACTTCCCACACTTCGTCCAGGTTCAAGGCAATCGGCGTTTTGGGACTCATGGAACGAACCTCCCTCGAGGCACCCTCTCCCGGTGCACTTCATTCGTCAAAGCGGGCCGGCTCGCGGGAATGCGCGTGCGATGCACCCAAAAAAAGAGAGGTGCCTCTGGCGACAATCCGCGGCCGGACCATGTATGTCGGATCCGCGATCCCATTCACTGGATATCGATCGACTGGAAAAGGGGCGTCCCGTCGGTCCCGTCGCGAGACGGTTCACCGGTGCGAAGCCCCGGATCGCCTACGCCCTCGGCAGGGGCGTGAGCGCATCGAATTCAAGATGTCGCATCAATAAAAATCAAGAAAGCAACATGCTGCGGTTCTTCTGGAACCAGGTTTTCTTGACGAGGATTTCCTTCAGCTTCTTCTTACAGCGATGGACCTTGACGTCGTAATTTTGGCGGGTGATATCCAGGGCTTCGTGAGGTTTGACACCTTCGGCGAGATCACCGCCGCGTTGTTGGGTATACACCACCAGCACGCGACGACAGTCGCCCGGCATGTGTCCGATCAGGCGGCCCAACAGTTTGAGCCCCTCCATCTTGTTCTTCTCGATCAGGACTTCATCGGGCTTGGGTCCCTTTTCGTCGGGAATATCGACCGGTGCGCTCTCCTCGCCCTCGTCGGCGAATTCTCGCAACGGCTCTCCCCAATGGTTTCGCAGGGTCTTGGCACGACGACGCTCTTCCAGAAACAGGTAATATGCCGCGGTCAACCAATAGTTGAGCAACCCCGATTTCAGCACGATGGGATCGCGACCATGGGTCTCGAGGATTTTCAGAGCCGCGTTCTGCGTGTATTCCTCCGCACGCTGCCAGTCCAAATCCTTGGACTTTCGCACAAGGCTGCCGATCACGCGCTTGCGCAACTCTTCGGTCAACATTTCCGGTTCAAACGGCACTGGCGCCACGCATACCTCACTTTTCGCCGATGTGGATTTCCCAAACTTGTTCCAAATTGATGGTGAAGGGACCGCTCCCTTCGAAACTCAAGACGGACTCGCCGCTTTCGGAAATGACGCGCACTTTCAGAGCCTCCTGCAAGGGACGGCAGGGCTCCAGGTGCATCACGCCACCGGAAACGTGAAAGGTGACCGGCTGGCTCAGGGGCTCGCAGGTGACGGCCGGCAAATTCGATTTCACCACGTCGCTGGCGGCAAACAAGGGCACCGCGCGAGGGGGGGCGAGATTTTCGAGGAACCGCCGCCCCAGAGCCGCGAGATGGGTCCAGCCACTCTCGGGTTCGGGTGCTTCGAGTTCCGAATGAAATTGTTCGATTTCCCTGATTTCTTCCTGGCAAGCGCGACACAAACCCAGGTGAATCAAGTCCTCGTTGGAGGCTCGGAGACTGCCTGTCGCGATTCCCCCGAGCGTTTCGATATCGGGGCAAGCGAACCGCGTGGCGGCATAGACCTGAGCCAGCATGGAATCGACCAGAACGTGATCTCGAAAGTCACGGAGCGCTTCAGGGGACTGGCGCATGAGGTCGGCCAATTCGTTACGTGCTTCCTGGGAAATGCGGCCTTGTAACAAGGCATCCCAATCCGGGTGTGTCATGAGAACCTCCGGCATGCACTGATAGAGTGTTGACGTTTCATACCCACCTTCTGAACTATGCCGGGAACCTGAATCGCGAGGACGGGACACCACCTCGAAGACCCCTTGCGTCGCGCGAGTCTTCGCATGGAAACGATACCGTTGAAATCAGGTCGCTTATTCCTGTGCCAATTATAAGTGAAAGATCCCATGGTTCGATACCCGGCAGGTTGTTTTTCACGACCTCGTGTGGGTCGCTAGCACGGAGAGCGGGCCTTTTTTCAAATCTTACGGCAGAGTTGCCGGTGTCTCACATTTATCACCGGCACGATCACACCCCCATCTCGCCCGTGGCGCAACTACCTCGTGATCCTGTAAGAAGCCGCGATCCAACCACTCTCGACGGCAGCGAAAACGAACAATCTGTCACCCGGATGACGTCGATCCACGTGATCGAAGGTCTATCGGTGTCTTCGGAAATTCGATTCAGCGCATGTAGAGAGGTGATTCATGAAGTCCGTGGGATTCTTCTTGAGCTTGACGGTACTTGGTTTCATGCCGGTAGGGGCACTGGACGCCATTCAGGATCCGGAGCTGGAACCCGCACACTTTCACGTCCGCAGCCACTCGGCGTTCGGCCTCGAGAAAGGCGACCTGGTCATGGTCGATTCGGACCCGATCGGCGAAGTGATCGACTTCAAGCTGGACTCGGACCAGCAACTGATCATCACGTTCAAGGTCTGGCGCCAGTTCCGCCACGTACTCAAGGACAACATGCTGGTTCACGTTCGCGAAAAGAAAACGAGTTCGAAGTTGGTGTTCGTCAGCAAAAAAGGAAAGAAGCCCGGGCAACTGGTACCTCCCGGCACCATGTACTATATGGCCAGCAAACGCCACATCTGGAACCGCAAACTGCTGGGCAATCCCTCGCGCCAATTGGCCAAAGGCGTGTCGAACGGGTACCGCCAGCTTCGCGGCAACGACAAGAAAGACGAGGTCGCGGAAAGCGAGGAACCCAGACGCCGGGAATGAGGTGCCATTCCTTCCCACCCGACGGCCGATAACAGTGTGCAATGAGAACCTGCAGGTTACGAGGAACCATTTCGAAAAACCGCGGTTACCGAGCGGGCACGCGTTAGAAGTTCAGCGTGAGTTGTCCCTTGTTGAACAGCTCCAACTGGTTCGGCAACCCGATCTCGCGCTCGAGGAATTTGGCGGCTTTGACGTAGTGTTCCTCGTAGCGCGGGCTCATGAACAGATAGAATTTCCACAGCGCCTGGTGTCGGTTGTTCAACGCCTCCAACTCGGGATGCTTCAAATCGCCCAGGCTGTGAAGCGGGCCGGCATTGATGCGCACCAGCACCTTGGCCGCCTTGAGCCGCATGTGGATGTCCGGGGCGTACAGAATGATCGCCGCCTGGGGAATGCCCAGATGCCGAGCCAAACGGCGTTCCAGCCGGGACCGGGCACCTTGATGGTTCAAGTGGAAATCGTTCTGGAAACGCTTCATGGATTCCGGATCCGGATGGGATAGATCCAGCGGGTTGCGGGCCACCATGTACACCCGCTTGTACAGCTTGCGTGAAAGATAATCGTGAAGCAGATCGCGGTATTCGGAAATGCGGTCCACGCGCTGTTCCAAAAGGTACAGGAAACTGTCGTCGCGCAGCCGGTACAACTCCTCGACCTCGATCGCCTTCTCCTCGAGCAGGGCCTCCAACAAACGGGACAACATGGCCCCGGATACCATTTTGGTGTGGTGGAAATAGACGCGCTCGGTCAGGCTGTAGCGAATGCGCAACAGGTTCACCAGCTCGGACCAGGCATCCTGGCGAAAACCCCGATCGGAGTAGAGATCGAAACAGAGCTGGCCGCCCTCCAAATGCAGATAGTGGAAGATACGGTCGTCATAGGCCAGATTGAGCCCGGTAAAAAAGGCGTCGCGCTTGAGGTAGTCCAGGAGGTCGGCGCAGATGGGACCCGCCACGAGTTGATAGGGATAGGCCGGATCGGCATTTTTCCCGCGAATGAAAAACTCGGTCAGGGCCTCGCGAACGCCCAGCCGATCCAGGACCCGGCCCAGATCGCCGCCGTCGAAAAAGTAGTGAAGCCGTTCGGCGCTGTTGTCGTGGGCGGGCAGGATGCGTCGCTCGTCTTCGAAAGTATGGCCGAAGGGGATGTGGGTGATGTCGTGAAGCAGGGCGGCCATACCGATCAAGCGAGCCCGCTCCTCGCAAATCGGTGGCGTCAAACCGAACCGCTCGGCGCGCTTGTTGATTCGGGCGATCATGCGCTTGGCGATCCAAGCGGTACCCAACGAATGTTCGAAGCGGCTGTGAAGGGCGCCGGGGAACACCAGAAACGAGGTGCCGAGCTGGCGAATCCCGCGCATTCTCTGGAATTCGGGCGTATCGACGATCTGCATCTCCTCGTTGGTGAGGGTGATGTCGCCGTGTACCGTATCGCGAATGGTCTTCAAGTCGAAGTGCTCCAAAGTGGAATAAGGCTCGAGAACGGCATCGCCGGCCGGTTTCGAGCTTGCGCGAACAACGTGTTTTCTTTCAACAACTTGAATGAACCCGAACCGAGACGGGTCGGAGGTCTCGCGCAATTAGGTATTATAACCAGCGGTCATCCGGAAACGGAAATATCGGCATGCAAAGAACAGCCGCGGTTGAACACGACAAAACCTCTCACCCTACCTAACTCATTCAATATAAATGGCTTACAATAGATCACTTGTTAAACGTCGTTTTGGTTTACTCTCTTTTTACGGTTCTTTGACTTAAAAATCCAGAAACTTCCAAATAGGATAATATCAATTCATTTATCTCGACCAAGTTGTCTTCAAAGCACTTGTTTCTCCTGCGCCTGAAATTTCAGTGCTTCAGACACAACCGCTCCACTTGGAGCATCCGATTTTTAAAATAATTCTCTCGATTATTTCATCAACACGTCGCAAGAAGCACCCCCTGCTTCGTCGCAACAGCCGAAGTTATGACTTGCAATCCAACTACCTTTGCAGGGAAGAGGTATCAAAATCCAACCAGTGACACTGCTTGAAGCCTCCTCTCAAACCCAAAACCATCTTTAGGGTACGTCGTCGTCCTTTACTGACATTCAATTGTTTTTCATCAAGTGCCTTACCGAGCCTCCCGGCCTATTCCGGAAGGATCCGCCAGGGGCCGCGATGATGGTTACATCGACCGCCTGGGTTCGATAAAGCATTGAATGAAAGGCATTTGTTCAATAAAGGCGAGGTCCAACGGCGTGCGGCGCTTCGCGAGCATCGAATAGATTCCGATCCGATTGGTTCACCCCTCCCACCGATCGTACGACCGTTCGTTCGCACCCTGTCTTCAGGGCGAAGATCGCGACCACGGTTCGATCGGGGTGTGCCTCGCGCAGTTCCTGCGGTTCGAGAATCGCAAGCCCTCGGTGCAGTTCCAGATTCAGTGACCCCGTTTTTCCCTCGAACGAGATACCCGTTTTTTCTCCATGGGAAATGTCGTGGCAGTGAACCGCTCACTCACTACCACGATAATTCACCCCATTCGCATTTTGCATTTGGATCCATAGTGGATCATCCGCTTTCGCTCATATAACACTGCTGTTTTTTCAACTGGGAGACTTACTATGACAATCGTACCCTCCGATGGAAATGGTGTGTCCACACCTGCCTATGATTCGGTGTTCCTTCATGCGCTCGGCGAAACCAGAACGGACCACACCGCCATGAAAAAGGCCGTGCTCGGCGCCTTGTTGTTGGCGCTCGCGGTGATCTGGGCGCCGCTTCCCACTTCGGGAACACCGGTGATCGCGGTGCCGGAACAAACCAGGGACCTTCCCCCCAACATCACCGTCAAACCGCCGCCAGAGCAGCCGAACCAGGCGGTGGAATTGATCCAGGAAAAGGGCAAACTCCTTCCGGTCCCCGATCCCACACCCATGGAACCGGAAATCATGCTGGAACCGATGGAAGTCTACGAGCCGGACGTCATCTACAGCGACAACCCCTTTACCTTCGATCCTGGCGCCGGCCCGCCCGAGCGGAACAGCGGACCGATGGAGCTGACGGCGGCCGGGTTGGAGCCGCCGGTGATCACCCGTCGCGTGCTTCCCAACTACCCGATGCGCGGCCTCAAAGCGCGCATGCAGGGATACGTGATTTTGGAAGCCGTCCTGCGCGGTGACGGCAGCATCGATTCCATTCGGGTGCTGCGCCAACTGGGCAAGGGCCGCTTCAATTTCGAAGACGAGGCCATCAAATCGGTCGAAGAGTGGGAGTTCATTCCCGGAAAGCTGAACGGCAAGACGGTCGACGTGCGCATGACCCTGAAAATCGACTTTCAACTGGGTCGCTGACCCAGGGCCGCGATCACGTATCGCGGCGGAAAAAAGAGTGCTTGTGACCTGGACGTTTGGCAACGCCGGTCTTTGGATGGGGCACCGCGCCCCATCCCCTTTTCGATCCCATGACCGCCGTGTTCCTCTCGTGGAGGTTACCGATCGTCGCCCGCCGGAGCGGGGGGCGGGACCAATAGGAACCCGTTCGTTTCATCGCCCATCAATCACGGTAAGGCCCGGGTGGTGAAAACGAGGGTCGGTAACCTCGGCGGGACGAGCCCGTCGATCTCGTGTACCCCGGGCGTTCGCTTGTGTGCGATGAGGCGCGGATACTTTTGTATGGACCACAAAAGCATCCCATCTCACACAAGTGCCCGGGCCTTTTTTGTTCAGCGAATCGCTTCGTCAATCAGATGACCGTGAAGCAGGTCGCCATGTTTTCGAATCGGCATCACTTCCAAGCCAGTTCGATGAAGCCTTTGTGGGTTTCCAATTGGACCATGGCGTCGCCGGTTCCTTCGCGGTGATTGATCGAATAACCGTTGCGTTGCACGATGTGCCGCACGTCGCGACCGACGATGGCCAGATCGCCCTTGTGGGTATTGCCGCGAATGCGGAAATTGTCGCCCGAAAGAACCTGAACCTTGACGTATCCCTTGTGGGTGGAAATGTCGAGATCGGCCAATTCGGTGACTTCGATGTCGAAATCGCCCTTGTGGGTTTCGAACCGCAAGTCACTGTGTACCCCGCGAATCTGGCCTCTGCCCTTGTGGGCTTCGAGGGTCAGACGACCGTCCGGAGCCACGATGTCGATGTCCGACTTGTGGCTGTCGACGCGCAGTTCGGTTCGTTGGGGCACGGTAATGTCGAAATCGACGGCCGGAAGGATGCGATGACCGTTGTTCCAATTGTTCCAAAAGCGGGTTTCCTGATAATCCACATCGACATAAACGCGATCGCCCACCTGACGAAAGCGAACGTCGACCAGATCCAGTTCCTCGGTTCCTTCTTCGGCGCGGATCCGGGCCTTCACCACGATTTCATCGCCCTCGACGGGCCGGATCTTCAGTTCGCCTTTGTGGGTGTCCAGGTTCAGGACCGGGGAGGCACCCACTTGAAAGGTCCGATCGATGTTGATGTCTCCCGCCGCGGAAACGGGGAGGTGCGAAAGAAGCAGAACGCTGGCCGCGCAAAGGATGGTGCGGGCAAAACCGGCATGAACGATCATTGTCTCTCTCCCGACGAAATGATTGGTGCCTCACGGCGCGGGGCACCCGGCTCGAATCACGAACCGGCCCCACCGGGAAGGCGAGGGAGAAGCCCATGCAAACGGGGCCCTCCCTGCTTGGTATGTCGGAAGCGATGTGGAATTGGTTGGCCCGGTTCGGAAAAAATCGAAAAAAGCCGCGATTCGTCCCACCGACCCCGGCTCAGCCGTTCAGGACCTCGGCGATCCGATCGATGTGGGCCTCTTCGAGGAAGGGGTTCATCGGCAGGCTGAAAATGCGGCGCGAGGCGGATTCGGAAACGGGATAATCGCCGGTCTGATAACCCAGTTTGGCGAAGGCCGGTTGCAGGTGGAGCGGCTTGGGATAGTAGATGGTGTGCGGAATCCCCGCTTCTTTGAGGCGATCCAACACGTTTTGCCGCTGATCCACCAATACCGAGTACTGGGCCCAGGCACTGCGGTAGCCTTCCGGAACCACGGGAGTCGTGACCGTCTTCAGCTTGGCGCCGTACCAATCGGCCACGCGCTGGCGGGCCTCCAGTTCCTCGGGGAAATCCTCGAGCTTGGTCAGCAGCACCGCGGCCTGTAGCGAATCCAGCCGCCCGTTGATGCCGATGCGCACGTTTTCGTAGCGATGGTGACCCAGGCCGTGCTCGCGAACGGATTTCAGGATCTGGTACAGGTTTTCGTCATCGGTGAAGACCGCGCCGCCATCGCCGTAACCGCCAAGCGGTTTGGCGGGATAGAAACTGGTGGCCGCGGCGCGTCCCATGGAGCCGGCCCGCTTGCCCTTGTACTCGGCACCCATCGATTGGGCGGCATCCTGGAGAACGATCAGGCCGCGCTTCGCGGCTACCGCTTCGATCGCGTCGTAATCGGCACACAGGCCGAACAAATCGACGGGAATCACGGCCTTGGGATTGAGCTCACCCTCGCGCACGACGGTTTCGATCTCGCGTTCGAGCGCCTTGGGGCAGATATTGAAGGTGTCGGGTTCGATATCCACGAAGACGGGGGTCGCGCCCAACAAAGCGATGACTTCAGCGGTCGCGATGAAGGTGAACGGTGTGGTGAACACGGCGTCGCCCGGCTTGATATCCCAAGCCATCAGGGGCATCAGCAGGGCATCGGTCCCGCTGGAACAGGCCACGGAAAAACGGGTGCCCGCGAACTCGGCCAACTTTTCTTCCAATTCGGTGACTTCGGGACCGTTGATGTAGCGACCGTGATCCAGTACCGCATCGATGCGGGCACGCAGGCGATCTTCCATACGGCGGTACTGAGTTTTCAAGTCGATAAAGGGGATGTTCATGTCGCTCATGGAGAACCTCGAAGGTTGGAATTCCGCGCCGGAAACGCGATTCGACGGATGAAGCGCTGGAGACGTGGCCGCATGCGGTGATCCACCCCTTCGATGGAAGCCGAGCTCCACCCCCCGAAGCTTCGCTCCCATCATAGGTACATTCACCCGGGAACGAAAGCGAAACAAGGGGCCGAAGGAGAGATCGAGACCCGGTCCCCGGTCGGGGCCGAAAAAACCGATGAATCAGGAGCCGTGCTCCAAGGGTTTGGCGGTTTTGCGACGCGATCCCGGGCGGAAAAGCGGTCGCAGGGCGTACTGCCAGACCAGTCTCGGCGGGCGCAGCACATAATAGGCGGGAAAGAGGAAGTCGGGCAACGATAAAGATTCCCAGTCGCGGCGATTGGGAACGAGCAGGAACTTCAGGGTCAGGGCGAAGCGCTTGGAGAAGGCCGGCGTCAGGTCGAAGGTCCATCGGGCCATCGAGAAGGCCGGCAGGTGAACCGGCAGTTCGGCCTGGGGTCCCGTCTGGGCGAAAAGAACCCGAAAAATGCGTTCGGCCATCCCAGCCACCATCGGTTCGTCGGCCAAGGCCTCGGCAAAGGGGCGCGGCAGCGGTACTTCGAAACAGTGATGAGCCAGGGCGAAGCCCACCAGCAGGGCGCGTTGCTCACCCATTTCCACCGCCCGATCCAGTACGGCGCCCCAATCCAAATCGGGCCACCTCCGGATCAGCACCGCGAGGTCGTTGAGCCAGAACAATCGCTGCCAATGGTGGCGTGCGCCATGACAGGCGAGATACACCACCAGGTCGCAGGTTCCCAGGTAGGGATAGGTCTCGCCGGCCATCTCGACCTCTTGCCGGCGGCTGTGAAAGGTCTCCCAATCGCTGAATTGGGTTCGATCGAATTTGGAGGCCCGCCAGTGCAGGTCGAGCACCAGGCCGGCCCGCGAATGACCGAGCGTCGCTTCGTGGGTATGGTGCAGCAGGTGTTTGCGCCGGCGCGGCGAGAGCCGGTCCAGCCGGTGGGCGTCCATATCGAAACCCAACCGCTCGCGCAGCAGGTCGATGGCCCGTGCGCGATCGCGCTCGGCCACCAGCAGGTCGAGATCGCTCGAAGGACGCAGCGCCATGCTCCCGTAGGCCATGCGACCCAGGATGGGACCTTTCAGGAAGACCACGGGAATCCCGCCGGCATCGAACGCCGCGCGAATCTCCTTGAGATGGGTGACGAGGCCCATCACGTTGAGGGCGTCTCCCTTGGCCTGCACCGTCAGCCGCTCGCGGAACGAAGTGGGCACCCCCTCGACGCCGAGTCGGTTCAACCAATGGTGCAGCAAGGGCGTGAGCCGGTGTTCCCGCGCCGCGCGCAACAGGAAGTCCCAATCCAAATCGCCGGCGCAAAGCGCTGCCAGGCGGCCGGTATCCGGAGGATGATCGGGATCGCGCGCAGCCAGAAGCAGGAGTTGATATTCGGGTGCGAGCGAGGATGGCTCGGGAAGTCGTATGGACACGAGGGTACTCTGATGGGGAGCGCGAGTGAGGGGTTCGCGGGCTTGAAAATCGAATCCATGATCAGCCCGAGTTGATTCGCGAGAGGATCCTCATCGTAACAGGGCCGCGAAACCCGGTCAACGCAACGATAGGGGACGAGCCGGTGAAAAGTGGCACTGCCGCCTTGACGAACGGTTGAAAAAGAGGTGAACTGGAAGTGATCCATACCGACCAATCTCCGCTTCCCTTCGACCCATCGTTTGGGCTTCGACGATCGCCTGCCGCGTCGCATCACCGCTCGGGCTCAACGAAACCGTACGGGCAGCAAGGAAGGACCATGTCCCAAACCAATCCCGGTTACCTGATTACCCTTTGTGAGCAAAACGCTTACGTGGGCGGTGTCATGATCACCGATCATCACGGCATCCCCGTGGATTTCAAATATACCGATCCGGTCAACCCCACCAAGGTTCAGCGCATCATCTACGGATCGGTCCTGGAACAGTACATTCGCAACCACGTCATCATCGGCGCCCTTCTCAAGGAGATCACGGTCTCGCCCGCCTTTTACGTGGTCTCTCAGCACCAGCTCTTCGACATCGAGGAAGCCAACAAGCTGACCCTTGTCGCCATTCAACGTACCCAGTTCGCGGCCTTGGGAGAGCGGGGCACGGTCACCCGCGCCAAGGAGAACGAAGTGTTGCTGCAAGGGGGCAGCGATCCCCATCCCCTGCGCGTCGTATTCGGCCAGATCCCCGCGGACCAACAAGAAGCACTGCTCAAGGACATCATTCAGCTATCGAAGCACATGGATCTGGTGGAGCCGATAGAGCGATTGGAAAAGGCACTCAAAACGCTATGCTTGGAAAAGGCACAGGATTAAACGCCAAACTTCGCCAACTCTTGGCCAAGATACAGCGGGAATTCGATTATCCCCGGGTGTATGCGGTGCGATGTATCCTCGAAACCGCGACCACCACCTACGTGGACCAGCCGGAATGTCCGATTCACACCATGCCGCGGCCTACCACGGCGGTGGACTCGAAGCACAGTGTGTTGACGGCACAGGTTTCCGAGGGCAAGCTGCCGGATGTCGAAGTCACCCAATGCCAACCGCTTTCGGATTTGGAAACGACGGTTCAAACCGTCACCTGTTGGCAGAGCGAAGCCTTTTTCATTCAAAGCCCGGAGCTGGTCGCCCCGGAAATCACCGTTCAGGATCATCCCGTCGCCATGGATCCGGTCGCGGTGCGACGGCGCCGCTACCGGTTCCCGCCGAAACACGCCAAATCCGCATCGCTTCGGTTCAGCCTGCGCATGCACGCCAACACCTCCTACGCGCGCATGCTGCCGTTCGAGCTGGTCATGCACCCCATGGAAAACCTCCCGAAAAAACTGCTCATCCGCTATCGAGCCAGTGTTTTAAAAAGATTGCAACGGCGCCCCAATCAAGTTAAGTTTGTGGGTGTCTGTTTCGGCATTCCATCGGCGCCGCTTCGCTTGGTACGCCTGGAACCAGAGGGTCCGGACGGATTGCCGCGCGTGCGGGCGGTAGCGACGGGTGCGGTGAGCACCATGTACGACGGTCGGGCCTGGGTTTTGGTCGAGTTGGCCGACAAACCGGGGATCCTCCCGATCACGGTTCGAGAGGAGTGAATTTGATTCAAATTTCCGGCTATCAAATTCACGAGAAAATCGGCGAAGGCGGCTCCTCGGAAGTCTTCCGGGCCACCCGCCTGGAGAACCAACAGAAGGCCGCGCTCAAGCTGCTGCACGAAAAGTATTCGGGCGATCCCGCCATGCGCAGCCGGCTCCAGCGCGAAGCGCGGGTGATCGGCAGCCTGAACCACCCCAATATCGTCAAGATCTACCAATCGGGCTCCTACGAGCAGCGCTTCTACATGATTCTGGAATATCTTTCCGGTGGGTCCCTGGGTCAATTCGAGCGCTTTTCACCGCGCCGGCGCCTGGAGATCATGATTCAGGTCTGCGACGGCATCGCCTGCATCCACAGCCTGGGCATCGTGCATCGCGACCTGAAACCCAGCAACATCATGTTCGGCGAAGACGGGTTGCCACGCCTGGTGGACTTCGGCATCTCCCTTTTTTCCCGCGAGAATTACACACGCCTGACCCACACCAACATGGTCATGGGCACCCTCAGCTACATGTCGCCCGAACAGCAGGCCGAGCCGGGCCAAGTCGACCATCGAACCGATATCTACTCGATCGGTTCCATCCTGTACGAAGTGTTTACCGGCAAACGGACCGTCGGCCGGTTCCGCGATCCGCGCGACATGATTCCCAACTTCCCGGAGGAATTGGAACGGGCCATCCTGACCTGCCTCGACCACGATCCCAAGAAGCGATTCGGCTCGATCGGCGACCTCCAAAAGAGCCTGATCGACCTGTACCACGACGGTTTGTTCTCCGAGGGGAATGCGGACACCACGGCCCAGGACTTCGTCAACCGCATCGGCATTTGGATCAAACAGTTGGAGAGCGGTACCGCCGCCCAGCGACTGGAAGCGCGGCGGCGCATCGGCCAAAACGCCCGTCCGGAGGACGTGCCCCAATTGATCCGCATCTGCGAGTCCTCGGCGACCGAGGTGCGCGCCGCCATCATTCCGATCTTCGGCAAACTCGGCGCCAAGGAAGCCTACGACTTCTTGATCGATCAACTGGCGAACCCGTTGCTGGCCCGCGACGCCTCGATCGCCCTGGCCTTTCTGGGAAATCGCGCGGCGGCCCAGCACCTGATCCCGATCGTCAAGAAGCAGGCCCCCTACTCCTACGGCTCCCTGTTGCCGCTGGCGGTGCTCGGCGACGAAAAGGATCTCAAACACGCGCTGCCCTACCTCAAGAGCAAGGACTCCACCGATCGCGAGGCGGCCATCAAGGCCTTCGAGCACGCCAAGAGCAAGCGTTATCTCAAGCCGTTGCGCAAGCAGTACAAACTGGAGCCGGAAGCGCGCCTGAAAGATCGATTGGGCACCCTGGTCCACAAGCTCGAACAGGAATGAGGGCTACGTCCCGGGAGTGAACCCATCTGCAGGCTCCCGCGGCTTCATGGTGCTGGAGCCGACGGCGGGAACCGCCGGCTTGGCCAACTTGGACGTTTATGCTTTGGCCAGGAGAAAGGCCAAATTGTCGCGGCCGCCTCCCCAACCCATGCAGGCCTTCATCACCTTGGTCGCCTTGGCCTCGAGATCACCGGCGCCGGTCAGAATCGTCTCCAGTTTCTTCAGGGAGCAGTCGCTGAATTCTTCTTCGATGCCGTCCGTCGCGAGAAACACCAGGTCACCGGGAGCCAGGGCGAGCTGGCCGAAATCGGGCACACGGTGGTCCATGCCCAGAAACAACGCATGCCACGGCTGCAGCAACTCTTCGGCAGCCACCTTGGGGTGGAGCTCGGTCACCCGAACCAGGGTGTCCAGCCTTTCGCGCACCAGATCCTCGTTGGTGCGTCCCTTTTCGGCGAGAACCTTCAAGTCGGAGACCACGAACGAGGCCATGGCGATCTGGAGAGGCGAGCTCAAGGCGTCCACAAGTCCGTATGACGCCAAGTGGCCTTGCAGACCAAAAAGATTGGGATGCGATTCTCCGAGAAACACCCCGCGTTCGATTTGGTTGATCTGGATCAGCCGGCCATCGCGAATCAACCAAAGATAGGAATCGCCACTGCTGCAATAGAACATGCGATCGCGGCCCATGAACACCGAGAGCAGGGTCGTCGCGCAACCGGGATCGGCTTCGGGCGGCTTGGCGTCCTTGATGGCCTCGTCGATGAGGTAATGGGTCAGAAACAGCCGCTGATGAACAGGCCCGTCGGCGTGGGCGAAACGAACCGGCGCCTGTTGAACCGCCACCCGCGAAGCAAGGTCGCCAAAATGAGAATCGGCGACCATCAAAAGCCGACCGTCCTCGATCGCAGGCACCACGACCGCGGCATCCTCGTTGGGGTCGCGCTTGCGCCGCACGCTGGCTTTCTTGCCGGCGGTCATTCCGGCTACGATGCCCGGGCCGGTTTCCAGAATCTCGGTGGCTCCGACCGCGGCAAAATCCGCTCCGAGCAGGGTCACGGTGCCGTCAAGCTGCTGGAATTCCATGCAATCTCCAGAGGTGAAGAGATAACGCCACGGAGGCGATAAGGCATCGATCGGCCGATGCCGTCATCGAATTGAGAATCGCGAACGATTGAAATCTATCAGGGTGCGGTCTCGGCGGCATGGGGCCCGCGCACGAAACGAGGCGAAACCCGTCGATCGATGGCCGTCCCGGAGCGGAGCGTATCACGGGGGCGCGATCAGCGAAAGCGAGGTTCGATGCCGTGAATGGGAGAAATCGATCGAATCGGGCCGGCGACAAGGCACTCGACACCCCAATCGTGGAACCATGCCGGAAAAGCGAATTCTTCTCGCCAGACACACCAAAACGAAAAATCGACACATCGAACCAAAGTTTTCAAATCGAATAAAAATGAAACACAAACCATTGAGAAAATAAGCGCTTGGACTGAAGTTCCGCGTGCCGGCAAGCCAAAATCGTCGGGATTCACCGCACCCAACCACCCACGCCCCCGTTTCGGGAAGTTTGGCGTACCGCCTTTCTAAACGCCTGGAAGCGGGTGTGTAACCTGCAAAGGTTATTCACACCCTACTATTTTTAGTATCAAGCTTTTCGCCGGATCACCGATAAAAATAGGCACCCGAGGGAGGATCGCATGAGCCGATCGACCAGGCTTTCCACCGCTGCGCACATCATGATGTACCTCGCCTGGAACGAGGGCGATCGCGTGCGAATTGACGACATCGCCAAAAGTGCCAACGCCAATCCCTCGCGATTGCGCCAACTTTGCAGTCAATTGGCCCAGGGTGGGTACATCAAGACCTACAAAGGTGCCAAAGGGGGCATCGAAGCGGTGTGTCCCCCCGATCAGGTTTCACTGCTGGATCTCTGCGTGTGCATCGAGGATTTGAATTTTTTCGCCCTGACGCCCCACAAAGCGAACAAGAAATGTCCCATCGGCGCGGCGATCGCGCCCACCTTGTCCCGCCTGTACACGGATTACAACAACATCTTCCGCGAATACCTGAAAGCCACCACCATCATGGATCTGATCGAAATGGCGGACACCCAAACCTAAATGCACGTTCAGGTGGAGTCGCTTTTATAATTTTCTTGCGGTTATAATAAATCCACGATAACAGCGAAGTTCACATCGCATCCGCCCCCAAACCCTCACCTACCGGCGAATCCCGGTCGTATGGGACGCCCTGTTGTCACCAGACCCGAACCTCATCATCCCATCACCGAAGAGTTCAACATGCCATCTCAAGCGGAAATGATCAAATCCTGGCTGCGCCTGTGCGCCGATCCTCGGTCCAGTGCCGAGCAACTGGAAAATGCGGCGTATTGGGAATCCATCAATCAACCCTCCGAGTTCCAGATTCGGCTGGCGGTGTCCAAACATCGCTCCACATCCAGCGAACTCTTGGCAAAACTCTCGATGGTCAATCACCTGCCGATCCAAATCGCCGTCGCGGGCCACCAAAACCTCAGCGAATCGACCGCGGGCCACCTGCTGCGCAAGCAGTTGCGCCAACTCCGCAGGGCCCTGGCCAGCAATCCGCGCATTCCGGTCTACGTGATGGAAAAACTCGCCACCGACTATCGCGACGTGCGGCTCTGCCTGGCGCGCAACCCGGCGATCCCACGCTCCATTCAGAGCGTGCTGGCACGCGAGAAGGACAAGAACGTTCGCATGACCCTGGCCAAGAACCTCAAACTCAGCGTGGGCATCCTCGAGCGGTTGAGCAAGGACAAGGTTGCCGAGGTGCGCGCCATGGTCGCCGCCCACCCCAACGTCCCGCTGGCGGGTTTGCGCGCCATGGGTGCCGATCGCTCCCAGGTCGTGCGCGAGGCGGTATTCGACCGCGGCATCCAGGAATTCAGCGATGACATCCCCCTCTTCCGCGAACTGACCAAGATCAAGCCGTCGTCTGTCGCGCAAAAGGCCCAGGAACACCTGGATTACCTGATCCAACGACAAAAGAGCAGGAACCTCCTGGAAACCACGCCGCCGGATCGCGCCGGCTGAATCGAGCCGCCAACCGGATGCGCGACAACCGCTCGCCCCCGGAATTCAGCGATCCGCCGTTTCCGGTTCCAACAGGGCCTGACCGTTGGTAAGTCCCTCGATTTCGGTCTGGAACTGCGACCATCGCTCCTCGGGTACGCGCAACCGAAAGGAAGCGTCCAGTTCGTATTCTTCCTCGTCGATTTCCACTTCGAGCGACGTCAACATGAGCTTGAGTTGGGTGACGTAGCTGTAGCCCAGCATCAGACGGGCTTCGACGTAGGTCACTTTCTCTTTGGTCGGCAAGGCCTGCAAGGCCTGTTGCACGCCGGAACTGTAGGCCCGCACCAACCCGCCCTTGCCCAGTTTGGTACCGCCGTAATACCGTGTCACGACCGCGACGATTTCGCCCACGCCGGAGTGGGTCAACACCGCGAGCATCGGGCGTCCGGCGGTGCCGTGGGGCTCCCCGTCGTCGCTCATCCCCACTTGGCCGGAAGTGCCCGGCGGTCCGGCGAGGAACGCCCAGCAATTGTGGGTGGCATCGGCAAACTCCTCGCGAAGGGTCGCGATGAAGGAGTGGGCCTCGGCTGACGTCGGCGCGTGAGCTACCGTGGTGATGAAGCGGCTGCGCTGGATTTCTTCTTCGAAGCGAAAGGTCTGCGCTGGAATGGGGAAACGCGAAGACACCGTTCAATCTCCAGATGACGGAAAGGATGGGGACCACCCCGGATCGGAGCACGATACACCGAATCCAGGGACGTCCTCTCGGAATTCTACCATTCGAGCCACCGAGCCCGGCTCCGATGGACACCGAAAAGCCCGAACGGCGACGTTCGATCACCGATCGAGCGCGATCACTCACGGGTTCATCAGGAACCTTGGCGACGACAGGCGGTGACCAGGTTTTCCTGGGGTACCGCTCCCCGCTCGAAACCGTCCAGATTGGCCAGAGTGGTCGAAACGATACGGGCCATGGCCTCCCTGGTGAAAAAGGCCTGATGGGCGGTGATCAAGACGTTGGGAAAGGTCATCAGTCGGGCGAACACGTCGTCGGGAATCACGCGATCGGAGAGATCTTGGAAGAACAGATCGGCTTCCTCCTCATAGACGTCCAGCCCCAGATAACCCAATTTGCCCGATTTCAAGGCGGCGATGGCGGCCTTGGCATCGACCAAGCCGCCGCGACTGGTGTTGATCAGCATGACGCCCGGCTTCATCTGCGCGAACGCGGCACCGTCGATCAGGTGGTGGGTATCCGGATTGAGAGGGCAATGCAGCGTGATTACGTCGCTCGTCTCGAGAAGCGGAGCCAACTCGGAAAAACGAATGCCCTCGGGCGCCGGTTCGGCGGCGAAGGGATCGTGAACCCGGACATCGCAACCCAAACCCTGCATGATGCGCGCGACGCAGCAGCCGATCTTGCCGAACCCGACGATGCCGACCCGCTTGCCGTAAAGATCGAAACCCATCAAGCCGGCCAGGTTGAAATTGAATTCGCGGGTCCGCAAATAGGCGCGGTGGGTTCGGCGATTGAGGGACAACATCAAGGCCAGGGTATGCTCCGCGACGGCATGAGGTGAGTATTCGGGAACCCGGGCCACCTGCAGACCCAATCGCTCGGCGGCGACCAGATCCACTTGGTTGAAGCCCGCACAGCGCAACAGGACGAGACGGACCCCTCGTTCGGCTAGCTCCGCCAACACCTTTTCGTTCAATTCGTCGTTGACGAAGACACACACCGCCTCGGCCTCGGTGACCAGCGGAACGGTTTCCAGCGTCAGGCGCGGTTCGAGAAACGTGAATGAGTGACGCGAGGAATCCAGTTGTTCCGTGAAGAGGGCCTGTTCATAGGACTTGGTGCTGAAAAACAAAAGCCGCATACCGCCTCCAGGTGGTTTCCAATGGGAACGGCAATCATCGCATCTGGTCAGCGCCGATGCGCATCAAAAAAACGTGAGGCCCACGGGATGACCGGTGCGGAGTGAAACGACCGGGAAACCGAAGACGCGCAAGGAATTTCTCGATCGATGCCCTCAGGAGGCCTTTCCGCGTTCTTCCAACAGCCGGTTCAAATGATCGATACCCACTTCATAGGGCTTGTGACAATAGTTGCAACGAATCTCGATCGCCTGATCGGCCTCGGTCAGTTCCTTCAGGTCTCGGGTGGAAAGGGACTGAACCACTTCCAAAATACGTTCCTGACTGCAACCGCAAAAGTAACGCACCTCGGTGTTGGCGAGGTGTTTGAGCGGAATGCCTTCGAACAGGAAATCCATGACGCGCGCATGCCCGTCCGTCTCGGAGAAACAGGACCCCAAATCGGCGATCTCGGTCAGGCGCTGTTCCAACACGAACAGCATGTCGTGATTGGCGCCGGGCATGCCTTGAATCATGATGCCGCCCGCGCCCGCGATTCCCTGCTCCGGATCCAGCACCACGCCCAAACGGATGGCGGAGGGAATCTGCTCGCTGCTCAACAGGTAATTGGCGAGATTGTAGGCGATTTCGCCCTCGGAGGTAGGCACCACGCTGGTGAAGACCTTGTCGTTCTTGTCCAGACGGCGCCGCACCGTCAATTGACCGACCCCCACGGCCTGCTGAAACAAACCCCGGTCCGGTTCCGGGTCGAAATGCACGCCCAAATCGTCGGCGGTCCCACGCACATGGCCGAGAGTATTGGCTTCGACACGTAGGGCGCCGATCGGGCCGGGCCCCTCGAACTTCAGCGAAACGACCCCGTCCACCTTGAGATCGGCACAGAGGAAAAAGGCTCCGGTGGTCGCCTGCGTCAGCAGTTGCAGGGCGATCGGCGAACAGTTCAAGGTCGAGAACAGGTCGCGACCGATCTGGGTGCCGTCAATCACCACGACTTTGAACATGCCTTCTTTGTGAATATAGCGTTTCATGTATCGGGCCATCGGTGCCGGGTACCTCCAAGATGCGCTGAAGCCACGGTTGGCCGCGGCGACCCTAATTATGGACAGATTCCCCGGCCTTCGCAACCCGCCGAACGCGTGTGGAAACGGCGTGACGACCGGACTCTCACGGGATTTACACTTGGAACCGAGTTGGATAATGTACTAGAATATCCAGTTCTTGGATTTTACCCAAAGTGGGTGATCCGGGTGATCGCTTACGATTGGGTTTTAGAACCTTCCACTCAGGGGTTTCGCACAACATGACAAAAAACGCCGCCTTGGATCAAGCCATCCAAGCTTTTCACGACAAGAAATGGCAACAAGCTTCCGATGCCATGGTCAAGTTGTTGGCCGACGAAGCATTGCCTTCCGGAACCAAACACCGCCTTTCCCAGTTCAAGACGATCGCCGACCGCCACCTGGTCACGCAGGAAGAAGATCCCGAGGCCTTGTCCCTCAAAATGGTCTCCTACCACATGAACACCGGAGACCGCGAATCGGCGCGGGAAATCCTCAACAAGTCCGACATCATCGCCGAGGGAACCCGCCTGTTCCTGGAAGCTGAAATGGCCATGGAAGAAGACGATCGCGAAAAAGCCATCGAATACCTCAATCAAGCAATCGAAAAGCAGAAGGACAACCGCGGTTACGCGTTGAACTCTCCCGTCTTTTCTCCCTTCATCAACGAACCGGAATTCGAGTTCCTGCGCCAGGGTAAAGACCAACAAGAGAGTGAAGAAGCGAGCGCCTGATTCGGGCCTCGCCTGAAAAAGAAGCCGGCATGGAATGCCGGCTTTTTTTGTTTGCAATTGCCTCACGACCTGTGCGTTGATGGACCCTGCATCGCGACATGTCACACGAAGTTGCGCAATAAGCGGCAAACGAGGATCGAGTTACCCGGGCCCCACACCCTGTGCTATTTTCCGCATGGCTCGATCCCCGTGCATCGAAAACCGTGCAGCCCCACGCTGGGAGGTGGAGAGAATGAAACGAGGCCATCTAAAAATCCTTGTCCGTACCGATCCGGAGTTCCTGGAGTGGCGTATCGCCGGGGTCCCCATCAAGGATCGGATTCTCACGAGTCTGGCAGGCCTGAGCGAGACGCCCATCGAGTTCCTGCCGTCCGCGGATACGCCCCTCAATTGCGACGAACGGGTGGATTACCTGATCGTCAACGGAGCCTTCCCGTTCATCACGGCCGATTTGGTTCAATGCCTGCGCCAGGGCGGTGATTTCGGCGAACCGCGCGTCGCCTTTCCGCCGGATTCCCAAGAATCGGGTGTCGTGTTCCTGCCCGCCAACCACGCCGCGGTGGAAGCCGACACGTTCGGCGCCTTCCTGGACCGCCTGTTCGACCTGACCGACGAGGAAAGCGGGGAAGACCTGCTTGAACTGCGCGATGCGGCCTCGTACGCCAAGCTGAACCAGTACGCGTTCGACCGCAAGGTCACCCAGGTCATCGCCAAGGGCGCGCTGGTCATCGCCCCCCACATGGTTTGGATCGAGGAATCGGTCTCGGTGGAGGCCGGCGCCAAAATCGGCCCGAACGTCTATCTCGGTGGAGATACCTACCTGGGCAGCGGCGCCGAAGTGATGGCCGGAGCCCAACTTCGGGACGCGACAGTCGCGTATGGCGCGGTCATTCGCCCCTACTCGGTGCTCGAGTCCTGCCGCGTGGGTGCCGGTGCCACGGTCGGCCCCTTCGCCCACCTGCGGGCGGGCACGGACCTCGGTGAGGACGTGCGGATCGGCAACTTCGTGGAAACCAAGAAGGTGACCATGGGGGCCAACAGCAAGGCCAGCCACCTGGCCTATCTCGGCGACGCCCAGATCGGCAAAGACTGCAACATCGGCGCGGGCACCATCACCTGCAACTACGACGGCGTCAACAAACACCAAACCGTTTTGGGCGATCAGGTGTTCATCGGCTCCGACAGCCAACTCGTGGCGCCGGTGACCATCGGCGACAAGGGGTTCGTAGCGGCCGGAAGCACCATTACCCGCGACGTGCCCGCCGACGGCCTCGCCATCGCGCGCGCACGCCAGGACGTCAAGGAAGGTCGGGCCAGTCGCATGCGGGAACGCGCCAGGAAAAAGAAGGCGAAGGCGTCCACCTGAGCGAGGTGCCTTTCGCCAACCAAGACCAACGGATTCGGAGGACCACGTGCTGCTAAAAGACAAAAAAATCTTGATTCTCGGGCTCGCGAATCATCGCTCCATAGCCTACGGAATCGCGAAGGCCTGTCACCAACAGGGGGCCAAACTGGCCCTGACCTACCTCAACGAGCGTTTCGAGAAGTCGGTCAAGAAATTGGCCGCGGATTTCGACGAGCCCCTGCTCCTGCCCTGCGACGTCACCAAAGACGACCAGATCCCCACTCTTTTCGACCGTATCCGCGAGGAATGGGGCACCCTCGACGGCCTGGTCCACTCCATCGCCTTCGCCAACCAGGAAGACCTGAAAGGCGCCTTTCACGACACCAGTCGCGACGGTTTCCTCCTCGCGCAGGACATTTCGGCGTACTCGCTGACAGCCCTGAGCAAATACGCCAAACCGCTGATGGAAGAAAACGGCGGCAGCATCATCTGCATGAGCTACCTGGGCGGTGAGCGCGTCGTCCACAACTACAACGTGATGGGCGTGGCCAAGGCATCCCTGGAAATGTCGGCCCGTTACCTGGCCTCCAGCCTCGGTGAATTCGGGATCCGGGTCAACGTCGTTTCGCCGGGCCCCATCAAAACCCTCGCCGCCTCGGGTATCGCCGGGTTCCGCGGCATCCTGGAAGAAGTTCGCCAGCGCACGCCGCTGCAGCGCAACGTGACCCAGGAAGAGGTGGGCGATGTCAGCGCCTTCCTGCTCAGCGACTTCTCGCGAGCCGTGACCGGCGAGACGATTCACGTCGATTGCGGCAGCCACATTCTGGGCTTCTGATCTCTCGCCGATCCCGCACCCCACCTCGAGCGGGACCACGAAAAAACCCCGGCAACGGAATCCGTTGACCGGGGTTTTTTACATGCTGTCGTTTCGATTCAATCGTTAATTGATCTTCTCCGAGAGGTGCTTGACGTAGTTATCGGCACCGCCAGGTACGTACCCGGTTTGCAGGAGCACCTTTTCTTCGGGGTTCACGAGGAAGATCGTGGGGAATCCGGGCACGCGGTACTTGACCCGGAGGCGTTCGTTGGCTTCCATCTGTTCTTTGGATGGGCGACTGTACTTGGGAAAATCCACTTTGAGAAGCACGAGTTTGTCGCCCGCGAATTTTTCAAAAGAGTCCTTGGCAAAAACTTCGCGATCGAGCCGCTTACACCAACCGCACCAATCAGACCCGGTGAAGTTGATCAACACGACCTTGTTCTCTTTTTTGGCCACTTCAAGGGCTTTCTCGTAATTTGTCAACCAGTCGCCATTCTCTCCGGCGATCGCGGCGCCGAGAAGAGTCGGAACGAGTAACAGGGTCACCAGTAATTTTTTCATAAAAACTCCAAATACAAGCCTTCGGGTTCGCATGATGCGCTGAATACAGGGCCACGAGCGGCTTTTGCGAGGTGCAATACACTGAACGGGTCTACGATCGATGCCCATCAGGGTTGCCAGGTCCCGAAACACTTCAACGCTCCATTATCTTCCGGTTCGCTTCAGGATTCTAGGTTAAATTCAGTAACCGGCTGCATTTAGGGCAATTTTCAGGCCATTCGGGGCCACTCCGGCAAGCCGGGCCGGCCTCGAGTGGATCTGCCTCTTTTCCCGCTCCTGAGATCCAGCGTATGATTAGCGCTGGTACTGTTACCCGTCGCGGACCTCCGGTCAGGTCGCACGATGTCGTGTTCGGCGCCGTGATTCGATTCCAATCACCCCCTAGCGCCAAAACGGGGGACCCCGCGACCATATCTTCGGAAGGAAGGATAGGGATGGCTTTTAATCTGAAAGGTCGGCATCTGCTGACTTTGGCCGACTATACGCCAAAAGAGATCGAATACCTGATTGACTCGGCGATCGAGTTCAAACGACTGAAAAACGCGGGTGTGTTTCCCAAGAACCTGCAAAACAAGAATATCGCGCTCATTTTCGAAAAGCCTTCGACCCGCACCCGCTGCGCCTTCGTGGTCGCCGCGATCGACGAGGGCGCCCACCCCGAGTATTTGGGCAAGAACGACATCCAAATCGGCAAGAAGGAAAGCATCGCCGATACCGCCAAGGTCCTGGGCCGCATGTTCGACGGTATCCAATTTCGCGGTTTCCACCACGAGACGGTCGAAGAGTTGGCGGCTCACGCGGGCGTACCGGTCTGGAACGGTCTCACCGACAGTTACCATCCCACCCAGATCCTGGCCGATTTCATGACCGTGAAGGAAGAGTTCGGTCACCTGCGCGGCATTCGCTTCGCCTACGTGGGCGACGGCCGTAACAACATGGCCAACTCGCTGATGATCGGCGCGGCCAAATTGGGCATGGACTTCCGCATCGTGGCTCCCGCCTCGCTGTATCCAGAGGCGGCTGTCCAGGAGCGATGCCAGGCCTTCGCCGCCGCCAGCGGCGCCAGCATCACCCTGACCGACAAAGTGGACGAGGGTGTCGCGGACGCGGACGTGATCTACACCGACGTATGGGCGTCCATGGGCGAAGAGGATCAGATCCCGGCCCGTATCGCCTTGCTGAAGCCCTATCAGGTCAACGCCAAGATGATGGAGCAGACCGGCAACCCGAACTGCATCTTCCTGCACTGCCTGCCCTCGTTCCACGACGACCGGACCCAGCTCGCCCAGACTTATCCCGACATCCTGGAGGTCACGGACGAGGTGTTCAGCGGTCCCGCATCCCGGGTCTTCGACGAAGCCGAGAACCGGATGCACACCATCAAGGCGGTCATGGTGGCCACCCTGGCCTGACCGCGATTCACCACCCCGAACCTCGAAAGCCGACGGAACCACCCGTCGGCTTTTTCGTGAGAGTCCCGGACCAGCTTGTATACCCAGCTCGATTTCGAGAAAGAAACAACACGAACGAGCCAGCCCGGGGAACCCGCATGCGCGTAAGAGACGCAAAGCCTGTAGGTTGAGCAAGGCCGGTATGGCAGCTTGCTCAACCAATCAAAGCGACTGAGCAAAGATCGAAACTGATCATCGAGAGATCTCGAGGACCGACATATCTGCTTCGCTCTTTTATCACTCGATCTTGCGAAGCTTGAGCTGCTTCGAAATGTCGGGCCAGCGGCCCAACCTACTGCAATGCCGATCCTCAAAGCATGCGGGAACTCCTCGACGAAATCGCTTCGACAAGTTCATCCGGCGGGCTTACCGCCCCTGATGAACCTACCAGGCACGACGAATCTCTCGGCATAGGCGGACTTCAAGCTAGTTTGTTTTCAATGGAGAGCGGAACCGCCGTCAGTTGCGCAGATAGGCGTCCGCCTCCCGGTAATAGGCATCCAAACCCGGAAAACGGGTCTTGTCGATGTCGCGCCAGGTCTGAAACGCCTTTTTCTTCTGATCCAGCGCGTAATAGCAGAGGCCCAGGTAGTAGGCACCCTTCTCTGTGAGCCGATCCCGCGCGGCCAGGCCGTCGACCACGGTCTGGTACTGGGCGAAAATGTCCTTGCGCATGGCGTTCTGGGTTTTGAGATACTCGGCATGGCTGTAGTGGTACATGGCGAAGACTTCGCGGTAGCGATAGGTGTCCTTGTCCGATCGGGCCAACTTGCGCAACTGCTTTTGGGCCTTGTCGAAATCCTTCTCGCCGATGATCTCTTCCACTTGGACGAACTTCCGTTCCCCGTTGCTGAGTTTCTCGTTGGGAATGCGAACCAGCTCCACCAGAGGCGGCAGCGATTCCAAGGCCAGACGCACGCATTTCAACGTCTTGTTCCCTTCCTGGGGATTGAATTCGATGAAAATACCGCGCTTGTCCAGGTTCTCCCAGATGAGGGCGGCGATCTGGGCGCAATCGTCGTCCGAGAGACGATTGTGGGAGAGATCGAGGTCCCGCAACTTGGTGGAGAGCGGGGGCAATGCACTCAAGTGGTTGTGTGAAAGCACCAGGACTTCGAGGCCATCGGGCAATGGGGGCACCAACTCGATCTGCTCGTAGGCCACGGTCAGGCGTTCGAGCGAGGAGAAATGCTCGATCCCGGTCAGGTTCTTGATGTTGCCTCGTTCGGAGTTGGTTCCCGGCGTGTTGATCTCGCGAACCGATTTCGCTTCGTCCAGGCTGAGAGCGCCGTTGCCGTTCCGATCGAATTCGCGAACCAGGTAATTGCGGAACTCGGTATCGGGAATCGAAAACTCGTCGGGCGGCGGCTGTTCGGCGGCAGGGCTCCCACCACCCTTGGGTTTCGGCTTGGGCGGCTGCTTCGGTCGGGGCCGTACTTCGGCGGGCTTCTCGGCCGCGGCGACCTGAACGGGCGCCTGCTCCACGACGGGTGGATCGGGCTCCGCGGAGTCGGGTTCTTCGGTGCTCTGTTCCGGATTCAGCGGGAGATCGCCGCTGGCGGCAAGGGCCGGATCCAGCTCACCGGGAACGCCTTCTTCACCCGGTGTTCCCTCGCCCTGGGTGTCGCCGGGAGTGTCCTCCGTCTGGACGGATGGCGTTTGCGTCGACGAACCCTCCGTATCGATCGAAGCGGTTCCCGATGCGGGCTCGGTCGGTGTGGTTTGCACCTGCTGGGCCGGTGGTGAAACCTTCGGGTCGGTATCGCCGCCGTCGCCACTCATGAACATGCCGATCCCGGCCGCGACCAATACCACGACGAGGATCCCGGCCACCAGAGTCAACTTGTTGATGCCGCCGGATTCCTTGCGTTCGGTCGCGGCGGATTCGACCTGCAACTGCTGTAGTTCTCCTTGCAGGGACGCGATATCTTCGCCCAGTTGATTTAGCTGGTTCAATGCGTTCTGCGCGGCGCCGACGTCGCGAGCCTCCAGGGCCCGCCGGAACAGCGTCTGTTGCTCGGCGATACTGCGGTCGATCTCGGGATCGCCGTCGGAAGTCCCTCGCCGCGCCAGGTTGAGCGCGCGAATTTCGTTGCCCACGTGCTCGTCGAGAATTCGCAATTCCTTGAGGGTGTTTTCGGCGGCCTTCAAGTCGCCACGGGCCACTTCCTCTTGAAAAAGGGCCCGCAAAATGTCGGCTTGCGACTCGCGGGCCTTACTCTCTTCGGCAATGATTCGGATCAAATTGTCCAACGCCTTGCGTTCGTCCTGGTGATTCTGACCCAGTTCGCCCATTCCGGCGAGCTGTTGTTCGGCCTTTTCCACGTCGCGATTGGCGATGGCTTCCTTGAACAGGCCGCGGTATTCCGAAACGCGTCGATCGCGCTCGATCAGCTCTCGCTCGACGCGTGTCTTCAGGGCCACCAGCGCCCCGCGGTTATCGTCCGAGGCGGCGTCCATGGCCTCGAGATCGGCCAACAGGCCGGTGGCTCGATCCACGTCGCTCGCCGCGATGGCCTGCTCGTATTCGCCGCGGACGGGCGCGATCTTGGCCTGCCGGTCCAGCTCGCGTTCGAGGGTGGTGCGTTCCTTCTTGACGGTCACGCTCAGTTCCTGGAGCTTTCCGATCGATTGCTCGGCCTGCTCCAGATCGCCCCGCTTGATGTGTTCGCGGAACGCCTTGCGGAACCGTTCCACCTGCTGCTGGCGTTCGGCTTCGCGCTTGGACTCGACGATCGAGCTCAGCTTGGCCAGGACCTTCTCTTCCTCGTGGACGTCCTGCTCCTCGCCGCGCAAACCCTCCACTGCGGTGCGGGCATCGTCGAGACGTTCTTCGGCGACCGCCTTTTCGAACTGGTCCTTGAACTCGTTGACCTTGGCTTCCTGTTCGGGCGACATGCGGCCGGAACGAACGGTGGAGGAAAGGTCCACATCCTTGAGCACGTCCTCCAAATCGTTGGCGAACTGCACGGCGCTCTGGTAGCGACGGTCCGGATGCTTGAAGAGGACCTTCTCGAAAATGGCCCGAAAACGGCTGTCGTTGACCCCCAGGGTCGCCGGCAGGCTCTGAATGTCGGGCGGGCAGTTGAGAATCTTGTAGAGAATGCTGTCGAGCGAACTGCCGGGAAAGGGACTGGCGCCCGTCAACAGGTTGTGGGCGAGCACACCCAACGAGAAGAGATCGGAGCGGTGATCCAAGGCCTGGTTGCGGATCTGCTCGGGGCTGGCGTACTTGGGCGTTCCCAGGAATTCTCCCGGTTGGCCGCCGTGGGCATCGGCCAGCTTGGCGATACCGAAATCGAGGATCCGTACCGATTCGTCGCGATCCAGCATGATGTTCTGGGGTTTGATGTCGCGGTGTACGATCTGACGCTCGTGGGCCACGCTGAGTGCGTAGGATATTTGGGAAATGATGCGGGCACAGGCCGCGTAGGTCAGTGGCTCGCCCAATTCCAGGCGGTCGGCCAGAACCTCGCCGTCGATGTACTCCATGACGACGAAGGGTTCGCCCTGATCCTCGCCGATATCGTGAATGGTGACGATGTTGGGATGGTGCAGACTGCCGGCGATGCGCGCTTCCCGAAAGAAGTTTTCCTTGTACTTCTCGCGGTCATTTTCCTTTTCGATCCCTTTGAAACTTACCTTTTTGATGGCAACCGTGCGCTGAATGACGGGGTCGAAGGCTCGGTAGACCTTGCCCATGGCGCCTTCGCCCTGCACTGCTTCGATGATGTATCTACCGATTTTTTGCTGTGTCATCTCAATTCTAAAAATGCCGTGTCAGACCCGGAGAAGATTCGACGGTTGAGAAAAGCTTAAAACTGTCGCGTTTCACAACGCGGACTGGAATCTCTGCATTTTATCACCATCACATCAAAACAGGAATATTGAACGGGCATTCGGCAATTCGATTTCGAGAAAGATATCCTCGAAAAAATGTACGGGGGAGGCGGGACTGTGGATAATTCCAAATCCAGAACGGGTCGAAGGATAACCACTTAGTTACTCTACTCGCCCGTTTGGGAATTTCCTTGAGCTGTCACATCAAACCGCAGGTGCGGGGGGAATGGGGTGGTGCCTTCCGGCGGTGCTGGGGAACACGAACGGTAAGGCCAATGCCAGTTGGAAACAGGAGACAAAAACATTCGGGTTGGGGATCGATGGCGGGAGCTATCGATCACAGCGTCATCGGGGTTCGGCCCCTCCATATGGAGAGGAAAATAACCGAAACATGGAGGGATTAAGAATCCAGGTGTTTTTTAAAGAGTTCATTGAGCAGGGCCGGGTTCCCTTTGCCTTTGGTGACCTTCATGGCTTGACCCACGAAATACCCGAACACTTTGGTTTTGCCGCCTCGGTATTCTTCGACCTGAGCGGGATTGTCGGACAAGATCCGGAGAACCACCTCTTCCAAAGCGCCACTGTCGGTAATCTGCTTCAAACCCTTTTCTTCGATGATCAAAGCCGGATCTTTGGAGGTTTTGAACATTTCCGTAAAAACGTCCTTGGCTATCTTACCGGAAATTACCTTGTCTTCGATAAAACGAATAAGGGCACCCAATTGTTCCGGTTTGATGGGACATTGTTCGAGGCCGCCCTCGATATGCTTCATGTCGCGCAGCAATTCGGCCATGATCCAATTGGCCGCGGCCTTGGGCGGTGCGCCGGTGGCGACCACTTTTTCGAAGTAGGCAACCAGCTCCCGATCGGTGGTGAGTCGGGCCGCGTCCTCGCGTGACAGGCCGAAACACTCCACCAACCGCAGGTACTTTTCCCTCGGCAGCTCGGGCATCTCACCGGCCAGCCCGGCCACCCAATCGCGATCGACGGTCAACGGTAGCAGATCGGGATCGGGAAAATAGCGATAATCGTGTGAATCTTCCTTGGTGCGCATGACCTTGGTGGTCTGACTGTCCACATCCCACAGCAAGGTACACTGCTGAACTTCTTCGCCGTTGGTGATCAGGGTGACCTGGCGATCGATTTCGTGCTGGATCGCCCGGCGAACGTTGTTGAAGGAGTTCAGGTTCTTCAGCTCGGTACGGGTGCCGAGGGTCTTGGTCCCCACGGGCCGAACCGAAACGTTGGCATCGCAGCGCAGGCTGCCCTCTTCCATGTTGCCGTCACAGATCTCCAGGTATTGGAGAATCGCCTTGAGCTCGGTGAGATAGGCGTGCGCCTCTTCGGGAGAGCCCAGATCGGGTTCGGTCACGATCTCGAGCAGGGGAATGCCGCTGCGGTTCAAATTGACGTAGGACTTCCGACGCGACTGGGGCCAACCGTCGTGACTGGACTGCCCGGCATCTTCCTCGAGGTGGGCACGGTTGATGCGCACCTCTTTGGTGGAACCGTCCGGCAATTCGATGACCAGGCGCCCCTTTCCGACGACGGGGCGCTCGTATTGAGAAACCTGGTAGCCTTTGGGTAGGTCGGGATAGAAGTAATTTTTGCGGGCGAACACCGAAGTGCCTTCCGGATCGTTTTCCACGGCCAGTCCAAATTTCACGGCACAGGAAACGGCCTCGCGATTGAGCACGGGCAGGGCACCCGGCAACCCCAGGCACACGGGGCAGGTCTGATCGTTGGGTCGAGCGCCGAATTGGGTCAGGCAACCACAAAAAAGCTTGGTCTGCGTGGATAACTGGGCGTGTACTTCCAAGCCGATGACCGGCTCGAAGCCGTGAATACTCACTTGGCAAGCCTCCTCATTTGCAATGACCCCCAACAAGCGGTCACAGGACCTGGCTCATCCAAAAAATAGAAGCGGGCCGAAAGGGACCCAATCCATCGATTCCGAAAACCATAAACCATCGCACTGAATACATAAAGACAAACATGGAATCATCTAAAAAAAGTCGCCCGGACCGCCCAAAAGTGGAAAAGATTCGTTCTCGAAGGGGAACCTAGCCATCACGAATGAGAGAGCGAGACCTTCCCGAACTCGGACTCGCCGGTCGACCTGCCTCGTTCATTGAGCGACGCGCATGAATTCCTTGTAGGACTTGTAGTCACTGCTCTCGTCGTCGGGTGCCAGACGGACGTTGAAGTACGCCAGCTTTTCCGATGCGCCTTCGGCCGTGTCTTTGAACTGCAGGGTCTTGGTGGCGTAATTGCCCAGTCCGGTGACATCCAGCTCGCGTTTCTTTTTCCAAAACACATTCTTTCCTTCGTCGAAGGCTTCGACGACGACGGTGAGCTCCTGCAGCTTGGTCCCGCCGCTCAGGTTCTGCACGTTGACCTCGTAGGTGATTTCATCGGTCTCCTTGCTGACCGAGAAATCCAGGGTGGTCTTGTACTGGCGGCGTGCCGCGCGTACCTCGTCGAAGGGGTTGGGCCCGGAGCAGGCGGCGACGCAGGCGGCCAGCCCGGCCAAAATCAGGAAACGTATGCAAGATCGCGTTTTCATGGAGATTCCTCTTCTCGTTGGGGATCGTCCAGCAGCTTCGCGCCTTTTTTGCGCTTCCGCTGGATGTACCACTTGGATATTCCCGAGTGTTCCAGGCCGTAAACCACTTGATACAGACCTTGATACAGGCTCGGATCGTTGACCAGCAGGGAAGCGGTTCCTTCACCGCGGTCTATTTTCTCAAGAATCGAAGCCAAATGGTAGGTGGCTTTCTCGATGTTCTGGGACACGCGTTGACCGTATTCCTCGTCTTCGGTGAGGGTGTAGAGCAGGCCGCGACTCTGACTGATGCGGTTCATGTAGCTCTGCGAGGTATCCAGCAGGTCCAGCGTCTTTTGCTTGAAATCGTCGCGAAACTGGGCGTCGGTCATCAGGGAAGGCACCAGGCCGTCCCCTTCCTGGTAGTTTTCGATCATTTCGCTCATACCGCCGGAAATGTCGCGAAAACGCTGTTTGAATTCGGCGGTGAATTGGGGATCGGTCAACAACACCGACACCAAACCTTCGCGGCTTTCCAGTTTGCGGGCCGTCTCGCTCAAGGCCGACTTGAGCTGCTGCGCCAATTCTTCGTCTCCGACCAGTTTCTGCAACAGCCCCTCCTTCTGGGTAAGCTGAACGAGAAACGCCTTGAGATCCTTGGTGATATCGCTGACGTCGGCGACGAAGTCCGTGCCCTGTTCCAAAAGGCGCTCCACGTCGACGGTCTTGGGTGTGGGCTTGATGAAGCCGCCTTCCTCGAGCGAATCGGCGTTGTAGTCCTTGGTCAGCAGCAGGATGTACTTGTCGCCCAGTACGCCGATCGACTTGATGTCGGCGATCGTCGAAACCCGAATGTGTTCGCGGGCCGAGCGGTGCACGGCGATCGACACGATGATCGGGATCAGGCCCTGCGAGGACACCTCGTCCCCCAGGACGATCTTGGTCACACGGCCGATGGGCACGCCGTTGAAGTGGACCGGACTGTCGACGGCCAATCCGTTGACCTTGGCGAACCGAATCTGGTAGTTCACGGTCTCCTGGAAGTTGCCCAGGTAATAGAGCGTGGTGCCGAGAATCAGCAGGGAAAGCGTGAACATCAGGCCCACGCGCGTTTCGCGGTTCATGACTGGCCTCCAGAAAGGTACGCCCGCAACACGGGATGCGTCGTCCGCGACGCCTCGTCCAGGGTACCGGAAAAAGCCAACTCGCCCTTATCCAGAAAACACAGGCGATCGGCGACATGAAAGGTGGTCGACATGTCGTGGGTGACGACGACCGAGGTAATCGAAAGCTCGCGCTGAAGCTTGCGAATCAGTTGGTTGATCGCCCGAGTCGTCAGGGGATCGAGCCCGGTGGTCGGCTCGTCGTAGAGCACGATTTCGGGTTTGTCGATGATGGCACGGGCGAGGGCGACGCGCTTCATCATACCACCCGAGAGATCGGAGGGATAAAGGTGTTCGATGTTTTCCAACTCGACCATTTTCAAGCTTTCGCGCACCATCGGCAGGATTTCGCGGGGGGCCAGGCGCCGGTGTTCCTCGAGCGGATAGGCCAGGTTTTGGTAGATGTTCATGGAGTCGAACAGGGCGCCGCCCTGGAACAGGTAACTGACCCGTTTGCGAATGGGGTAGTACTCTTTTTCGCGCAGGTGGGTGATGTCGCGATCTTCGAACAGGACCTGGCCGCCGTCGGCCTCCAGCAGGCCCACCAGAATTTTGAGGGTGACCGATTTGCCGCTGCCGGATCCACCCAGAATCACCAGGGTCTCGCCCTTGAAGATATCCAGCGACACGCCGTTCAAGACCTGCTTGGAACCAAAGCTCTTGGTGACCTCGCGCATCTGGAAATAGCACTTGGCCGTACCGCTGCCGGTTTCGTCGATCGCACTGGGGTTCGGGGGATTGGCTTCACGCATGGGGGCTCCGGAGACAGGGCGGAAAAGTCGCGATCAATTGGTGATCACGTGGAAGATCTTGGTCAGGAAAAAGTCGCTGATGAGGATCAGGATCGAGGCCGAGACCACGGTATCGGTGGTGGCGTGGCCGACGCCGTCCGCGCCGCCCTCGACCCGCATGCCGTTGTTGCAGGCGATGATTCCGATGAAGTAACCGAAAAAGAAGGTCTTGCTGATGCCGGCCGCGACGTCGTCCATCTGAAGCGCGTTCATACACCGCGACAGATAGAAGTACCCGCTGATGTTGAGCTCCACGGAGGAGAGCAGCAAACCGCCGAAGACACCGATCGCACTGGCGATGATGGTCAGGATCGGCAGGCAGATGATGCAGGCGATCAGGCGCGGAACCACCAGCTTGTGAACGGGACTGGTGGCCATGGCGCGCATGGCGTCCAATTGTTGGGTGATTTTCATCGAACCCAGCTCGGCGGTGATGCCGGCACCGACGCGACCGCCCACCAGCAACGCCGTCAACACCGGGCCGAGCTCGCGCACGATGCTCAAGCTCACCAGGTCGCCGATGAAGAGATCCGCGCCGAAGGAGGCCAGGGCGAAAGAGGCCTGCAGGGCCAGCACCATGCCCGTGAAGAGCGCGGTGATGTTGGTGATGCTCAGCGACTTGACCCCGATGTTGTAGAACTGGGTGATCCATGCCCGGAATTCGGGCTTGCGGGTCACCAGGCACCGAAAGGCATCCCAACTGAGGAGGAGCAATTGGCCAATGATTTCGAAGATACGCTTCATGAAGTCCAAAACGCTGATTCCACATGTGTTTCGCCGGCCAGACGGGGGACGGGACGACCGGCGCGAACGAAGGGGCTGGGTTTCGGTGCGAGCCGGCGGTCGGGTGGCGCCGAGGGCGTCCCGATCGGGAGCGCGCCACGAGCGAAAGCTCCGTTAAACTGGCTTGACCGTAAGGAGTCCCCAGTATAGCCGAATAGAGATTCGGCTCAAGCCAAAACCCCGAGGATCGGGAAAGGCTCACACGCGAACCACTTCTTTGGTGGGCTCGAGGCGGGCATCCACGCCGATTGGGGTGGAGGATGGGATCGGTGACAGGCGATCAGCGCGGCGACACGGCCACCACGTCGGTACTGAAGGACAACCCCAGCAACGGCGCCAGGCGTTTCAGATCCAACAGGCAACGGTTGAGGTGATCGGCGGACACCGAGCGCCGCGTCCAGGTATCGTGCAAATCGCCCAACAGATCAAGCGTTTGCCGATGGGGCGCTTCGTCCAAATCGGGAATGCGAACCTTGAATTCGAGATCCGAACTGAAGCCCGCGTCCTGCGCCGAGCCGAGAATCTCGACGGCCGCCAGCGCGCGGGCACGCGGTACCTCGTCGCGGGTGAACACCTTCAGCCAGGGAACGTAGATCCGCTTGCGGAATTCCTTGCCGTTGCCGCCCTCCATGTTCTCCCAGGGCGCGTGTTCGATGTGGCCGCCATCGTGGAAGAACAAGGTCACTTTTTTGAGGCGAATCGTGCGACTGGCCTTGAACGTGAGCTCGAAAATGTAGAGATGGTCGGGTACCACTTCGAACCGCACCGGCTCGAAGCGCCAGTTTTCGCCGTCCTTGCGTTCCGGCGGCAGCACCGGCTTGACGCCGAACAGCGCCGCCGAAAAGGCCTCCAGCTCCTTGGCGGAGTCGGCATCGGTGGGCACCGCCGATTCGGCTTCGCGGCGTACCGCCGCCTCCATCTCGGTCAGCAAGGGCAACAACCCCTTCAAGTCGGCTTCGGGCGTGCCGCGATTGAAGGCCTCGATCGCGAGGCTCAAGCGTTCGTGCAGCCGCTGGTAGGCAATTCGGGTTTCCGGCAACGCCACCAGACGGCCGGCATCCGGGATCAGCGGCATTTCCGCCGCCGCGGGCGACATCGCCCCCAAGAGGAACGCGAGCGCGAAGATGCGAAAGAATACCGGCATGACCCTACCCGACCTTGTGATACTGAGCCATCAATTGGAAGTTGTGACGCATCAGGGCGCGACGTTTGTCATCGGCGGTCGGCGGCAGGGTTCGCAATCGGTTTTTGTTGATCGCCACCAGTTTCTTGATCATCTGTTTCAACAGGTCGGTCACCAGAATCCGCATCTTGGCGGCATCGTGCTCCACGAAGGCGTCCGAGAGCCAGATTTGGCGAAGCATGGGCCGGTAGGGTTCCGGTACCACTTCCAACTGGGTCTCGAAATCCTGATGGCGATCTTCGTTGATGAACTCCATGACCCAGGGGCGGTCGTGAAACAGGGTTCCCAGGATCTGGGGCAGGGCCTGCTTGTCCTCTTCGCCCAGAAAACTGGTGTAGTCCTCGTGTTTCATGACTTGAAAGAGAAACAGCTTTTCCTTCGAGTTGAAGGGCAGTAACCGCTCCTGCTCTTCCTCCTCCAGCGGCGGAAAGAAGTCTTCCTCCGGCGGCGGTGGCGGTGGCGGTGGTGGTTCCCGTTCAGCCTTCTTTTGCGAGGCCAGCACCTTTTCCAGAAGGTCCAGACGCAAGTCCAAGGACTCGGCCAAGCGCTCCAGGTAGCGACCCTTCACGACGGGATCCTGAATCAGGGTGAGAATCCCGCCCATTTCGCGCGCCATGTAACTCTGGGCATGGGGATCTTGGCGGATGTCGCGGCCTTCGCCCAGGAACCCCATCAAATAGCCGAAGAAACCGTCGGCCCCGGCCAACTGCTCGCGGTAGGCGTCCACCCCGCGATCCTTGATGAAATCGTCGGGATCCTGCTTGTCAGGCAATCGCACGACGCTGACCTCGGTGTCCAGCGCCAGAAAGGTTTCGATGCTGGCCCGCGCGGCTTTGAATCCGGCGGCATCGCCGTCGAAATTGAGGATCACGCGCTCGGCGTACCGCTTGAGCAGCTTGCCCTGTTGCGGTGTGAACGCCGTGCCCAGGCAGGCGATGACGCCGCCGACTCCCGCCTGATAGACCTGGATCACGTCCATGTAGCCCTCGCAGACGACCACGGTGGGTTCGCGTTTGAGGTAGGGCTTGGCGAAGTGCAGGTTGTAGAGATGACGGCCCTTGACGTAGAGCGGCGATTCGGGACTGTTGATGTACTTGGGCCCGTCGCCCTCCATCAGGCGGCCACCGAAGGCGATGACGTTGCCGTAGGCGTCGCAGATGGGAAACATGATGCGATCGCGAAACAAATCGTAGGGGCGACCCTGGCGGCCAGGCTTGAACAGGCCGGACTGCTGCAGCAGCTCGCCCGAATGGGTGCCGGTCAGGTGATTCAGCAAGCCGTCCCAGGCGTTGGGGGCGTACCCCAGTTTGAAGAGGCGCACCGTGTTTTCGGTGATGCCGCGGCTCTTCAGGTAGGCCATCGACGGTTTGGATTGGAGGAGTTGCTGGTGGTAGAACTCGCGGGCGGCCTCGTTGACGGCCCGCAACCCCTCGATCACGTCGCGGCCCGGCCCGCGCACCCCGCGTTTGGGCAGCTCGACACCGGCCAAATCGGCCAGGAACTCCAACGCGTCGGGGAAGGAGAGGTGCTCCACTTCCATCGCGAACTTGATGACGTCGCCACCGCGTCCGCACCCGAAACAATGGAAAAAACCCTTCTGGTCGTCGAGGTAACAGGACGGCGTCTTCTCCCCGTGAATCGGGCAGCAGCAGGCCATTCGGTTGCCGCGCTTCTCCAGCTTGGCGTAGCGACTGACCAGGGCCGAAATGGTCAGGTTGTCCTTGATGAGGGTGGCGCCGTCCATACCGAAAACTCCCTAAACGCAATGCCTGCAACGAAAAACACAAGTCGCCGAACCGTATCCCCGGTCGGCGATGGTGGCGGGCGATCGGCGCGATGCCCGCCTGACCTTTGCGTTCATTATGGCCGCATCAGCGCGGATCTACCAGAAAGGTGTGCCATGTTTTCACGCGCTTCCCCTGCAGGGTCGGCGGCGTGAACTTGTACTTGTAGACGGCCTGCATGAGGGCCCGGGAAAGCTCGCCATCCACTTCCTGACCCTTGGCGATGTAGGCCTTTTCCACGCGACCCGTTTCGGAGACCAGAGCCCGTACCAAAATCGGTCCCTGGCGCCGCGGCCAGCGCACGTCGCTCGGAAGCGGTTCTTGGAAACTGAGATTCAACCCGCTCACTTCCTGGGAGTTGGGAACCAATTTGCCCGTACTGACACCCTGCGCGGCGACCGCCTGATCCCGCTCCGCGGTGCGATCCCGCAGGCTCTGGCGGACTTGAACCATTTCGTTCTCGAGACGCGCGACCTGACCCTTGAGCTTCTTGTTGTCTTCGATGATTTGCAGACTGGCCGAGGCCTCTTCCTTCTGCATGCGGCCCATTTCCTTCTTTTCGCGCTCCAGTCCCTTGACTTGGCGCTCCAACTGCTTGGCCTGGGTCTCCAGCTTCTGGAGATTGACCTTGTACTGCATCTCTTGAGCGGTGAGCTGCTCATTCAGGACATTCTGTTCCAACTCGTGTTTCTCGCGTGCATCGCTCAACGCCACCCGCGCCTGTTCGAGGGCACCGCTGCGCGTCTTCAGGTCTTTTTCCAAATTGGTCACACGGGTTTTCAATTGATCGCGCTCCGTGGTCAGTTTCTGGAGAACCTGGTCCTTGCCGCTGACCGTCTTGGCCGTTTCGGCCTGCTGGCGATCGAGATTCTGGACGCGACCCTGCAACGACGTGTTGGATTTGCGCGCCTCGGCCAACTGGTTGGTCAGGGTTTCCACCTTGCGCCGGGCTTCCTCGAGCGAACTGGTCGTATCGCCCAAACTCTCGTTGACTTGGCTCTGCTGCTGCTGGAGTTGCTGGTGCCGATCGCGCAGCTTGGCGAGCTCGAGAAAGAAATGGCCGGCGGCCGCGGCGGCCCCGACAAAGAGCAGGAGCGAAAGCACGACGGGCCACTTGCTGGATGATTTGGGCTCGGACGCCCGCCGGTGCAGCGGCGGCGCTCCCTTCTCCAGCCGGTGGACGGGGATGTCGGATTTGAGTTCGATATCCTCGAAACCCATGGATTCGGCGTCTTTGGGCTGATCGGTCATTTGAATGAAATTACCCCGTTATCCAGGAAGTTTTTGAAGATCTTGAGGCACAGCGACTCTTCGAACGGCGAGATCTTGATGATGGATTTGACATCCCAGGCACCATTGATCCGGGACACGATAAAGCCGGCTTCGGGGCTCAGATCCAAACGCGTGATGGCACCCACGTCCATGGCCAGGACGGGAATCGCATCGGGGTTGATGACTTGCTTGGCGGTCGTTTCGTAGCGCTTGTCTTGAATTTTGCTCTTGAGCTTCTTGACCTGCGGATTGTTGGGCGCGGAGCGCTGCAATTTCATCAGGCCGCGCTCGGCCTCCTCCAATCGGCCTTCCTCCAGAAAACCCTCGACCTGGCCGATCATTTCGCGCATGGGATCGCGGGACCCGCTGGAGGGCGGCTGAATCATTTGGTGGCGATGACTGCCCACCTCGATCATGCCGGCCTCGTGCAAATCGAGCAGAAAACGACACACTTCGAAGCGCGTCGACTTGAACAAACGCGCGATCTCGAGAATGTTGCGGATGCCGTTCACCAGCGAGAGCAACCTCGCGAAACGCGAGTCCAGCGGCAAATGGGGAATGATTTTTTCCACATTCGGCCGGATGACGATCGAATCGTCGGGAAACACTTCCTTCACGCGCGACCACTCGTCCTCGCGACGGGCGCCTTCCAACACGATGTGGGTCACGTCCAGGGCCAGCTTGGGAATCTCGCGGGCGGGTAACTTTCCGTCGAAAAATTCGAACTTGCCCTCTTTCCAGAGGAAGAGGTCGTAAATGATTTCCTCCGAGATAGTTGTCAGCAATTCATGGAGCTCGTCCTTGGTGATGATGTTTTGCTGAACCAGGATCTTACCCAGGAGCACGTGATCGCGTTTCTGGCGCTCCAGGGCCTCGGAGAGTTGTTGTTCGGTGATTTGATTGCTGACGAGCAGGAATTGGCCGATCAACTCGCGCGGATCGCTGGAACTGGCGGAATTGATCAGGCCGTCGCCGAAATAGACGTCCTTCTTGATACCGTCGGGCCCATCCACATGCAGGGTGCCGGTTTTTCTGCCGCTGTTCAGCCACTGAAAAATTTCGGCAAGGGACATGGTGGAAATATTGCCGGTAAGGCTCATGGAGGGTCCTCTGGAGGTATCGGGTTCTTAACCCTTGGTGAAAGACGAAGGCGAATACGGGCTCCCCGGCCGGGAAGCCCGTGGGGTGTTACGAGTGGTAACCCCTAAGAATCCAGCATATGGGGATACGCATACTCTTTCGGCGGAACGAAGTTTTCCTTAATGCTACGGACGCTGGTCCACTTCAGCAAGTTCAACATGCTGCCGGCCTTGTCGTTGGTACCGGAAGCCCGGCCGCCACCGAACGGCTGTTGGCCGACGATCGAGCCGGTGGGTCGATCGTTGACGTAGAAGTTGCCGGCGGCGTGCTTCAAAGCGTTGGTGAGCTTGACGATGGTGCCGCGTTCCTTGGCCCAGACCGCACCGGTCAGGGCGTAGGGCGAGGTTTTGTCACAGAGCTCGAGGGTTTCGTCGAGTTTTGCGGGATCGTAGGGATAGACGGTGAGGATCGGTCCGAAGATTTCTTCGACCATGCTCTTGTAGTGAGGGTTGTGGGTCTCGATGACGGTCGGCTGCACGAAATAGCCCACGCTGTCGTCGGCTTCGCCACCGAACAGGATTTCGGCCTCGGATGATTCGCGGGCATGAGCCAGATAGGCACTGCTCTTGTCGAAAGAGCGCTTGTCGATCACGGCCGAGGTGAAGTTGGAGAAATCGGCGACATCGCCCGTTTTGGCTTCGGCGAGGTACTCGCCCAACAGCTTCTTGACCTCGGGCCAGATGTTGGTGGGAACGTAGGCCCGCGAAGCGGCGGAACATTTCTGACCGGAGTACTCGAAGGCACCGCGCACCAGGGCGTTGGCCAACGCCACCGGTTCGGCACTCTCGTGTGCGAACACGAAATCCTTGCCGCCGGTTTCACCGACCACGCGCGGATAGGCGTGATATTTCTCGATATTTTCGCCAACCGTTTTCCAGAGGTACTGGAAGGTTCCGGTGCTGCCGGTGAAGTGGACGCCGGCCAGTTCGGGACGGGCCATGGTGGCGGCACCGATCTCCGCGGGCGGTCCGGGAATGAAGTTGATGACGCCCGGCGGAAGTCCGGCCTCTTCCAACAGCCTCATGACGAAGTAGTTGGAGTAGACGGCGGTGTCGGAGGGCTTCCAGAGCACGACGTTGCCCATCATGGCGGGCGCACAGCAGAGGTTGCCGCCGATGGCGGTGAAGTTGAAGGGGGTGACGGCGAAGATGAAGCCCTCGAGCGCACGGTGCTCGACCCGGTTCCAAGTGGGTTTGGGCGAGTAGGGCTGATCTTCGAAAAGGCGCGTCATGTAGTGGACGTTGAAACGCAGAAAATCGATCAATTCGCAGGCGGCGTCGATTTCGGCCTGCTGAATGGTTTTGGCCTGACCCAACATGGTGGCGGCGTTGATGGTGTCGCGCCAGGGACCGGCCAACAGCTCTGCCGCTTTCAAAAAGACACCGGCCCGCTCGTGCCAGGGCATTTCCGACCAGGTTTTCCAGGCTTCCTGGGAAGCCGCGATCGCCTGCTCCACGTGACTGGCATCGGCCAGGTGGTAGCGTGCCAGCACATGCTTGTGGTTGTGGGGCATGACGCTTTCGCCGAACTTACCGGTTTTGATTTCCTTCCCGCCGATGATCAGCGGAATCTCGTAAACCTGGTTGCTCATCTCTTCGAGACGCTTCTTGACACTTGCCCGCTCGGGCGACCCGGGCGCATAGCCGCGGACGGGTTCGTTCACCGGCTCCGGCACCTTGAAATACGCATTTGCCATGCCTGACTCTCCTTCCTTTCGCTTTGGTTTTTTCGATTCGGTCTAGGGACCGGGGAATCGAGCCGCTGGTCTCCCCTCAGCGACGAAATCGGTGATTCCTCGGTATGCCGCGCGCGACGACGGGTGGCGCGGGCTCACGAACGCGCTGGATCGGGTTTTCCGGCATGATCGATGGCACTGAGGCAGCGACGAAAGGTGAAGGCATGAAAAACCGTGTTTCGTTGGGCAGAGCACGAGGGTTTCCCATAAAAAAAATCGGCTTCGATTCGTGCGGGGTGAATCGGCGCCTTTGGTGGATTTCATGTACAACCTACACCTGCATGCCAAGTTGGAACCGTGATGCAATCCATACAAAGGTGGGTTTCAAGCGGTTCGTGCCCCTTCAGGGGCTTGGAAACAGAACTGCTCCGCGAGGATTCGGACCGATCCAATGCACCGGCGACCCTGGCCACCGGTGGCACGAACCCGAACCTCGATCCGCAGAAAACCCGGCCTCGATCGGCGCTGGCTCGTGATCGGAGCAAAAGCCGCGACTCCGCGAGGAGCCGCACGACTTTGGCCATCTTACAGTATTCATGTGTACTTTTCGAGACCTTGCGCGGGACCTGAAAAGTTCGCCCGCGGAAAGGGATCCCGAGGAGGCGGAAGGACGCGAGAAAAAGGGGAATGGCAGGCGCTCGCAGCGACGCTCGTGCTACGCCCGTGCTACACCCGTGCTACGCCCGTACTACACCTGTGCTCCCCAGTGCCCTGCCTCCCCGTCGCGATCAGGCACTGAAGTCCGCCGGCGGTTCCGGCCGGTTCGCCATGACCTCGTCGATTCGGGCCAGGACCTCGTCGTCCAGGAGCGACAGGTCCCCCAGGGCCGCCAGGTTCTCCTCCAGTTGCTCCGGTCGCGAAGCACCCAGGATGACGGTGCTGACACGGGGATTGGCCAAACACCAAGCCAGCGACATGCGCGTCAGGCTGATGCCCAGATCGTCGGCGATGGCGCTCAAGGCCCGCGCCTTTTCGATGTTGCGGCGGCCCTCTTCACTCTCGAGCCGGTTTTTGAGCCACTCGAAGTTGGGCAGGCTCATCCGGCTGCCTTCGGGAATGCCGTCGTTATACTTGCCGGTCAGCACCCCGGAAGCCAGGGGTGACCACACCGTGGTGCCCAGGCCGAACTTGTCGTAGAGCGGCAGGTAATCGCCCTCGACCTTTTCGCGCACCAACAGGTTGTATTGGGGCTGCTCCATCGTCGGCGGGACCAGCCCGTACTGGCGCGCCACGCCATAGGCTTCCATCAAGGCCGTCGCTCCCCATTCCGACGTGCCCCAGTATATGACCTTGCCCTGTTGGATCAGGTCGTTCATGGCCCGCACCGTTTCCTCGATCGGGGTGTGGATGTCGGGTCGATGGCAAAAGAACAGGTCGAGATAGTCCACCTGTAGGCGTTTCAGGGCCGCGTGGCACGCATCGAAAACGTGTTTGCGGCTCAAACCCCGTTGGGTGGGCTTGGGTCCGCCCCAAAACACCTTGCTGGACACGCAATAACTGTCTCGGCTCCACCCCAGCTTGCGAAGCACGCGGCCCATGATCACCTCGGATTCACCGCCCGCGTAGACCTCGGCATTGTCGAAGAAGTTGATGCCGGTATCGTAGGCCTGGCCCATCAACTTTTCGCCCAAAGAATCGTCGACCTGGTTCTTGAAGGTCACCCAGGAACCGAAAGAGAACGCGCTGACAAAGAGACCGGAACGGCCCAAACGTCGATACTGCATATCCATGATCGAACACTCCCCTGCAAAACCGGGTCAACAAAGCCCGATCCGAATTGTGTGGCTGTTGGTTGGGAAACTCCATCCATTATAGGAGAAACCGTAAAAAATGCCCGTGCCGCCGCCTTCGGTCCGGAGATCGGTCCGGCATCCACCCAAATCGCTCGGGTCGCTCATCCGCACGGAGCCGCTTTTCCCCGGGAGCCTGCGTCGCAGACATTTCCCCAACCGTCACCAAATGACCGAAAGCGTTGGTCTTTCGGTGGAGAAACATTCTAGAATCTACCGTTCAGCATCCTTGTCTTTCGTCCTCCCCAAATCGCCGCTTCGCCCGGAAACGCGGATCCCGCGATTCGATGCCGCTCCCATCGCCCATGGCGCCAGGTCCAGGACAAGCGGTATCGAGTCAGGTAGATGGAGTCGCAACGGAGCTCCATCGCCGCTGGTGCGGCCCGCTCCCACCGAGCGCTGCCAACGACTTTCGGTTTTTTTGGGGCCGGCCTGAAACCTGCCTTGCGATCTCGGATCCCCAGGGCCCAATTCCCAACCCATCGCGGTGTCGCGGTGCCGAACGGGCACCACGTGGACCGCGACATTCATCGATAAGGAGCAAGCCTCATGAATCTGGCGCGTTCGATCAAGATTTCCGCAACGCTCACCTTCCTGGTCGCCTTGTTCAGCCTGGCCGGCGTCATGCACACCCCCTGGACATCCTCGCGAAAGTCGGTCGGGATCGCCCGGCCATCAACCCCACAAGGAGCCAACCCCGCCGTGATCGACATTCAACTCAGCGATGGGACCGGCGTCGCGCCGGCTTCCGAAACGGCCCCTCCCGCCAAGGCCACCCGCATCTCCGACGAAGAGGCCAAAAAGATCCTGGCCCGCCTCGAACCCTTACCGCCGGGAACCGGGGACCCCGAGACCACCGATTTCGCCAAACGCGACCCCTCGCGACCGGCACCCCGCCCGGGAACCACCATTTCCCACGCCTTTCCCCCGCCCGACCCGGATCGAGGAGCACCCGACGTCGCCCAAAAAGATCTCGAAGTGACGCGCTACGGCCCGGAAGGCGACTTGAGACTCGCCGACAAGATAAGCATCACCTTCTCCCAGCCCATGGTGCCCCTGACCTCGCTCGAGACCCTGGCCGACAGCGAGATTCCCGTCACCATGGAACCGCACGTCAAGGGTCGTTGGCGCTGGGTAAGCCCCAAGACCCTCGTCTTCCGCGACCAGGCCCGCATGCCGATGGCGACCGAATTCAAGGTCCGAGTCCCGGCGGGGATCACCTCCGCCAACGGCAACGAGCTCCGCAAAGCGGTCCAATGGCGCTTCAGTACGCCGACCGTCAAGCCCGTCGGCTTCCATCCCTATTCCCATACCGGTCAGCCTCGCGACGTGATCATGGCCGTCGCGTTCAATCAGCGCATCGACCCGGCCAAGGTGCTGCCGGTCGTCAGGGTCGCCAAGGGTAAACAGGGCCAGGCCCTCGAACTGGTGGCGGAAGCGGATTGGCGTGGCGACAGCGCACTCGCCGCCTTCGTCGACAACCACAAAAAAGATCAGGTGCTCGTCTTCCGCAGCCGTGACCTGCTTCCCGCCGATTCGCGTTTGACCGTCACCGTGGGTCCCGGCACCCCCTCGCGGGAAGGCCCCCTGAAAGCCGACGGCGCCACCATCTACAACCTGCGAACCTACGGCGCGCTCAAGGTCGTCGAGCATCGCTGCGGTTGGGGAGAATGCCGCCCCTTCACCCCCTTTTCGATTCGGTTCAGCAACCCGCTGGACGAAACGGCCTACGCGGATGACTGGATCTCGGTGGAACCCGCGATTCCCGACATGAACGTCTCGATCAACAACGCCTATCTCACCATCAGCGGCGCCACCAAGGCCGACACCGTCTACACTGTCCGCCTGCATCAAAAGATTCGCGACGTGTACGGCCAGTCGATGTCCGAACCCGAAGAGCTGAAGTTCAAGGTGGGCCAGGCCTACCCGCAATTCTTCTGGCCCGCGGAAACGATCTACATCCCCGACCCCTACGCCAAACCCGGCCTGCCGATGTACAGCATCAATTACAGGACGGCCAAGATCCGGGTCGCCAAGGTGGATCCGGTCGTGGATTGGCCTAAATACCGCGAATACCTGCAACACCGTCACCGACCCGCGGCCGGCAAGCCCTTTCCCGGTTCGACCGTCTACGAAAAGACCCTGAACCTGAAAGCCGCCCCGAACGAACTCCACGAGATCATGCTGGACCTCGGCAAGTGGCTCGGCGACGGGAAAGGCCACCTGGTCATCGAGGTACGGCCCGACAAGCTCTTTCCCGGTCAAGACGCCAACCACGGCAACCATTACGGCATGATGACCTGGGTCCAGGCGACCCATATCGGGCTCGACGCCTTCAGCGACGATCAATCGATCCTGGGTTGGGCGTCCCACCTCAAAGACGGCACACCGCTGAAGGGCGTGCAGCTCGAACTGTATCGACACACGGCGAAGGTTCAGGGCGGCGACACCGACGCCGACGGCCTGCACGAACTCGACATGATCGATAGCGGCGGCGGCCAACTGCTGCTGGCGCGCAAGGGCACGGACAGCGCCTTTCTGGTCCCGCACCTGAACCATTGGGGCAACAGCGGCCAATGGAACCCCTCCAAACCGGTGGGCACCCTGCGGTGGCACATCTTCAACGACCGCGGCATGTACAAACCCGGGGAAAAGGTGCGAATCAAGGGTTGGATCCGGGGATTCACCGGCGGTCGCGACGGGCGCCTGGCCATGCCGGGCAAGCCGTTCCGCCTCGATTACCATCTCTTGGACGCGCGTGGTAACAAGTTTCTCGAAGGCGATCTCGACGTCGGCAAATCGGGGGGATTCCACCTCGAGATTCCGATTCCCGACGACGCCAACCTGGGCCCGGCCAGGGTCATGTTTCGCACCAAAGACACGCTGGCGGATTTCCCCGGGGTGAACGCCACCCAGCACGGGTTCCAAATCCAGGAGTTCCGGCGCCCGGAATTCGAGGTGTCGATGACCACCGATCCGGGGCCTCATTTCGCCGGCGGTGCCACCGAAGCCACGGTCCGAGCCAACTACTACGCGGGCGGCTCGCTGCCCAACGCGCCCGTGTCGTGGCGGGTCGAAGCGCGGGCGACCCACTTCACACCGCCAAATTGGTCCCAATTCACCTTCGGTTTTTGGACACCTTGGTGGGTCCATTCAGGGAACCACAATCAACCGGATCGCTATCTGCACCACAACGGCATCACCAACAGCTCCGGTGAGCACAGCATGCACCTGGCCTTTCGCGACGCGAACAGCGGGCGACCCACGGCAATTTCCCTGGCCGCATCCGTCACCGACGTCAACGCCCAGCAGTGGAGCGCCAACGGCAGCCTGTTGGTCCACGCCGGCTCGCTCTACGTCGGTCTCCAAAGCGAACGCTACTTCGTGGAGAAGGGCACGCCCTTTTTCGTCGAAGCGATCGCGGTCGATCTCGACGGCAAGCCGGTCAAGGGCAAGACCATCGACATTTTCGTGCACCGCACCAAGTGGAAGCGAGTGGCCGGAACCTGGACCGAGATCGAGGTCGACCCCCAGGAATTCCAACTTCAGAGCGACGACAAACCGGTCGGCTTCCGCTTCGAGACGAAGGAAGGCGGAACCTACCGAGTTCGCGCGGAGGTTCGCGACGACGCGGGCCGCCGCAACGAAACCCGCATGACGCGCTGGGTTTCCGGTGGCCGGGCCAAACCGATCGACAAGGTGGAGCAGGAAAGCCTGACACTGATTCCCAGCAAGAAAACCTTCAAGCCCGGGGAAAAGGCCAGCATTCTGGTGCAGGCGCCCTTCTTCCCCGCGCACGGCGTCATGACGGTCCGCCACGGCGGGATCGTCGATCACCGCAGCTTCGAGTTGAAGACCCCCTCGATCACGCTGGACGTGCCCATCGAGGTCGCGCACATTCCCCAGGTCACGATTCAGGTGGACCTGACCGGAGCCAATCAGCGCCTCGACGCATCGGGTGAACCGGATCCCAAACTGCCGCCACGACCGGCGTTCGCCAGTGGGTCCCTGAACCTGGACGTGCCCGCCGCCTATCACGAACTGAAGGTGGCGTTGGATCCGGAGTCGCCGGAACTTCAACCGGGTGAATCCACCACCCTCAGCCTGACCGTCACCGATCGCGACAACAAACCGGTGGCCGGCAGCGAGGTCGCGGTCTTCGTCGTCGACGAAGCCATCCTGGCACTTTCCGGCTACCGCCTCGCCAACCCGCTGCACTCGTTCTACAGAGCCTTGGTCGCCAACATGCTGAACAGCCATAACCGGGGCTGGATCGTCTTGGCCGATCCCACCGAACTGGCCAAGCAGCAGGCCGAGGCCCAACCCAAAATGGAATTGATGGAATCGAACGAAGCCCTGTCCGTGAAAATGAACGAAGTCAAGGCCTTGGAGGGATCGATCGCACCCGCCGCACCGGCCATGGCTTCGCCGAAAATGAAGATGGCAGCACGTAACAGGGCTTTAGACGATATCGCGGAAGGGGAAGCGGAATCGCAACCGATCGCGGTTCGCAGCAACTTCTCGCCCTTGGCCGCCTACTTTCCGGATGTGAAAACCGATGGCGCCGGCAAAGCCACGGTGACCATCGACATGCCCGACAACCTCACCCGGTACCGCATCATGGCGGTCGCGGTGAAGGAAGCCGAGCGATACGGCATCGGCGAATCGAACCTGACGGCGAGAATGCCGTTGATGGTGCGACCTTCGGCACCGCGCTTCCTGAACTTCGGCGATCGCTTCGAGCTGCCCGTGGTCGTCCAAAACCAATCCGATCGCGATTTGGAAGTGCGGGTGGCCGCCGAAGCCGCCAACGCCACCTTCACCGCAGGTTTGGGGCGTCGTGTGGTCGTGCCCGCCAAGGACCGGGTCGAGGTCCTGCTCCCCGCCAAGACGGACCTCGCCGGCAAGGCCCGTTTCCGCATCGCGGCGGTTTCGGGTAAAGCGGCCGACGCCGCCATGATCGAAGTACCGGTGTGGACGCCGGCCACCTCGGAAGCCTTCGCGGTCTACGGAGAAATCGACGAATCCGGCGCCATCGCCCAACCGGTCGCGGTCCCGGACGACGTGTTCCCGCAATTCGGCGGCCTGGAGGTCTCCACCACCAGCACGGCCCTCCACACCCTGACCGACGCGGTCCTCTACCTGACCAACTACCCCTACGATTGCGCGGAGCAGCGTGCCTCGCGGATCATGGGTATCGTGACCCTGGAAAAAGTGCTGCGCGAGTTCGGCGCCGATTTGGATCCGGACAAGCTGCGCGCGGTGGTCGAGAAGGACGTGGAAGCGCTGAGCCAAACGCAGAACGGCGACGGTGGCTTCGGATTCTGGCGGCGCGGCGAAAAATCTTGGCCGTACCTCAGCATCCACGTGGCCCACGCCTTGATCCGCGCGCGTCAGCACGACGTGACCGTGCCGGATCGAGTGCTCGACAACTGCCAACGCTACCTGCGTCAGTTCGAGCGGGACAACTTCCCGAGGGATTGGAGCAAACGATCGCGGTTCATGGTCAAGGCCTATGCGCTCTACGTACGCGCCCTGAACGGTGATCCCCAACCGAGACACGCCGACAAGGTGCTCGCGATGATGCCGATCGAAGACGCGCCCATGGAAGGCCTGGGCTGGTTGCTCTCGGTCTACAAACCGCAAAGCGAGTCCGCCCGCAAACTGCTGCGCCACTTCAACAACCGTGCGGACGAGACCGCCGCCACGGCTCAATTCACCGATCATTACGGCGACGACGCCTACCTGATCCTTCACAGTTCGCGGCGTACCGATGCGGTCATCCTGGAAGGCCTGATCGGGGCACAACGAGACAACCCCTTGATTCCCAAGGTGGTGGCCGGCCTGTTGGGCCACCGAACCAAGGGCCGCTGGACCAACACCCAGGAAAACGCCTTCGTGTTGCTGGCGATCAAACGCTACTTCGACACCTACGAAGCGACGACGCCCGATTTCGTCGCGCGCGTGTGGTTGGGCGAGGCCTTCGCCGGGGAACACGCATACCGCGGTCGCTCCGCGGAGCGCCACCAGGTGGACATCCCCATGGCGTGGCTGACGGAACAAACCGGCGACAGCGCCGACCTGATCGTCGACAAGCAGGGGGCCGGGCGGCTCTACTACCGTTTGGGCATGAACTACGCTCCGCGCGATTTGAACCTGAAGCCGCTGGATCGCGGGTTCTACGTCAAGCGCCGCTACGAGGCCGTGGACGACCCGGGCGACGTGGTGCGCCAAGCCGACGGATCCTGGACGATCAAGCGCGGCGCCAAGGTTCGGGTGTTCCTGGAAATGGTCGCGCCGGCGCGGCGCTACCACGTGGCGTTGGTCGATCCCTTGCCGGCCGGTTTGGAATCGCTGAATCCGTCGCTGGCGGTTACCAACGCGGTGGATACGGGTGCCAAACGACCCGGTTGGTACTGGACCTGGTACCGCCATCAAAATTTGCGCGACGAGCGGACCGAAGCCTTCACCACCTATCTCTGGGGCGGCGTGCACGAGTACAGCTACCTGGCTCGGGCCACGACGCCGGGCTCGTTCGTGGTTCCCCCTGCAAAGGCCGAGGAAATGTACGCGCCGGAAACCTTTGGCCGTAGCGCCACGGATCGCGTGATCATCCGCTAGCGGGTGGGTGCCCATCCAGTGCGAAGCATCCACCGACTCCCGGATGCCTCGGCTGGATGGGCACACTTTCGCTTCGAAGGGTTCATCCCTTTTCGAAGTGATCCGTGCGAGGAGTTCCCGCAGGCTTTGAGGGGCGGCGCGGTAGTAGGTTGGCCGGCCCGGCCGACTTGTCGAAGCGACCCAGGCTTCGCAAGATCAAGTGGTAAAAGAGCGAAGCAAATAAGTCGGGCCTATAGATCTCTCGATGATCGATTTCTCTCCATGCTGGGTCGCTTCGATTGGTGGAGCAGGGCCGGTAAGGCAAGCTGCCATACCGGCCCTGCTCAACCTACAGGCCTTGCGTCGCTTACGAGCAGGCGGGCTCTTCGACCGTAGTCGTTCAGCGGGACCTTTGGCTCCGCTCTTGGCGATCGTGCAACGTCCTGACTTCGGTCACTTCGACAAGTCGGCCCAGCGCCCTGGGTGGGCCCGGCACCTACCCGGCACACGCCTCTCTCGCAAATGCGGGAACTCCCTAGCGATTCGCTTCGATTAGTTTCCAAACCTGAGACCCAGGCCCGGTCCGCCGACGCCTCTGTGTCTGCGACTTCGGCACCACGACCGCTCGGGTACATTCCATCCGCGCCACATCACACTCTTCCCGAAAGCCGATGGATCTCACGCCGACCGCACCGGTGTGCCGCGGGATTCGGTGCTAAAATGAGGCTCCCTTCTCATCCCTATGGCCAAATCGCTCGCGATTCGTCCGAACGCGGTTGCGCCCCAAGCCAACCGCAACGAGCTCAATATTTTATGGGAGATCTCAGGATGCACACTGCCAAACTGCCGACATCGGTTTTTGTCGTCCTCACGGCCGCCGCGCTCTTTGTCGCGAACCCCGACTGCCGTGCCGTAACCTATTATGTGTCCAGCTCTCAAGGCAACGACAGCAACAACGGAACCTCGGAACAAACACCCTTCGCCACCATCGAACACGTCAACGGCTTGACCCTCCAGCCCGGCGATCAGGTCTTGTTTCGCTGTGGCGACACCTGGCGCGGCACCACCCTGGAAATCACGCAATCCGGAAGCAACGGCTCGCCGATTCTCTACGGCTCCTATCCCACCGCCGACTGCGCCGACATGCCCAATCTTTCCGGGGCCCAGCCCGTGTCCGGCTGGTCGACCCATTCCGGCAACATTCGCGTGGCGGATCTGGGCGCCGGCCAGAACAGCGGCCTCTTCCCCAACGGATTGAATCAACTGTTCCAAGGGAACAGCCGCCTGCCGTTCGGCCGCTGGCCCAATATCGACGCCGGCGACGGCGGCTACTCGACCATCGACGACGCCCCCAACAACACCAGCATCGTCGACAACGAACTCCCCGGCGGCATCGACTGGAGTGGGGCCTGGGCCCACATCAAGGCGATCCGCTGGTCGATCACCAATCGCCAGGTTTCCTCCAACTCGGGAACCACGATCAACCTGGCGAGCGGCACCGACTGCTGGGCCGGCGACTGCCAGGGCTGGGGTTATTTCCTCACCAATCACCTGTCGACCCTGGACCAGGAAGGCGAGTGGTTCTGGGACGAAGCCACCAACCGGGTCTACCTCTACCACGCCGACGGCCTGCCCACCGGGATCGAAGGCTCGGCCGTACAGTTGGCCAACGCCAACGACTGGGGCGGCATCGTACTGGGCAATCACCTGCGCGAGGAAATCGGTTTCGTCACCATCGACAACCTGGCCGTCACCCGCTGGTACCAACACGGCATCACCACGCCCACCAACCTCGAGCTGACCGACAACCACAACCTGATCATCCGCAACTGCCGCATCGAGGACGTGGATTCGATCGGGTTGAACCTGGCCACCTGGATCTGGAACGATCCCGACCGCCAGGGTTGGCGTGGTGGTCGCGATCAGCAGATCGAGAACAACGTGATTCGCCGCGCCAACCACATGGGCATCAACACCTACAGCACCGACTCCACCTTTACCGACAACGTCGTCGCCGATATCGGCCTGATCGCCAACCTGGGCGCCTCCGGCATGGGCTGCGGCGACGGTTCGCAAGGCTTCTGTACCGAATTCGGCGACGGGATCCGCATCAAGATCGACAACCCGACCCTTTCCGGATTCGGCAACACCTTCCAATACAACCTGGTGGAGCGCACCGGATACTGCGGTTTCGACAATTTCGGCACCGGCAACACCATTCGCGAGAACATCATTCGCCAAGCCTGCATTTCGAAAGGCGATTGCGGCGCGATCCGCAGCTTCGGGCAAAGCCCGCTGAGCACCTCGCCCGCACGCGACCTGACCATCATGAACAACATCATTACCGATACCATCGGCAATACCGACGGTACCGAGGACTTCTTCCGACCGCTTTTCGGCATCGGCCTCTACATCGATTTCTGGTCGGCGAACGTGACGATCAGCGGCAACACCGTGGCAGGCTCCACCATCGACGGCATCATCTTCCAGAACTCGAGCGGGAGTGTCACCAACAACGTGCTGTTCAACAACAACACCGGCACCATGCAGCGCGGCCAACTGTTCCTGGCGCTCAACGACACCAATGTCGGCCCGGTGACGGGCAACGTCTTCTACGGCCAAAACGCCTCGGCCCGCACCATTTCCACCGACAACGAGAACCTGCTGTTCGGGTCGGACAACAACTACTTCTTCAACCCCTTCGAAGATCAGAACATTTTGGTGAGTTTCCAGGTCTTCACCCTGGACGGCTGGCGCGGACTCAGCGGCATGGACACCAACTCGGTGGTCAACGATTTCACCCTGGAACCGGGCGAGGATCCCCTGGCCGAACTGTTCACCAACGAAACCAAACAAACCCAGACGATTTCGCTCGGCGGCTCGGTCTACGAAGATCTGGACGGCAACCAGGTGGCGGGCTCCTTTCAACTGGCGCCCTTCAGTTCCCGCGTCCTGATTCCCACCTTCATCTGTGCCCCGACCGCGACCTTGAGCGGTGGCGAAACCCTCTGCCAAGGCCAGTCCACCACCTTGACCGTCACCCTGACGGGCACTCCGCCGTGGGACCTGACCTGGTCCGACGGGCACATCCAGAATGGGGTCACCACCTCGCCCGCCCAGCGAACGGTGACCCCCAACGAGAGCACCACTTACACCGTAACCACCTTTTCCGACAGCGTTTGCGATGGTCAGGCCAGCGGTAGCGCCAGCGTGCTGGTTACCGGCAACGACCCGCTTCACATCACGCCCGGTTCGACCGCCATCGGCCTGACCCCGGTTCAATTCACCGCTCAGATTCCCTGCAGCGCGGACGTGACCTCGATGGAGTGGCGCTATGACGGCAACCTCCTGGCCCAGGACACCAACCCCATTTCGGTGGGCGATCAGGTGTCCGTGTCCGGCACGCTGCAGTTCATCGCCAACACCAGCAACATGGGCCAGCTCACCGAATCGGTGTCGGTCCTCATCCCGCAATTCCCTGACGTCAACCAGGACCTGAACGGCGACGGTTGCAACACCGAAGCGGATCTGTGGTTTTTGGCCGATACCTGGCGGAACACCTCGTCCAACGACCCCAACGACAACGGGGTGGTCGACGTGTTGGATTTCCTCTACATCAACACCGATGGAACCTGCGCCCCACGGCCCGACACGGGAACGCTCGCTTCCGGCCTCCACCCCTGAGCCCATTCGAGCCCGCTTCCGGCGGGAAGAGCCCGATCAACCCGAACATCAAAAAGGCGAAGCGGTCGTGACGCGACGGCTTCGCCTTTTTTGTTGTGCCGATCCACGGGGTCCCGGCGCGCTTTCGAATGGAGAGCTCAATCTTTTTCGAGGTAGATGTTGCCACTCACGGTGCTGACGTCGATGGACGTACCGTTGCCGTTGACACTGCCGTCGATGCTCTGCATGCTGGTGAATTCGTGTTCCTTGATGCGCAGCGAGTCGCTGACGCGATTGGTGATGCTGCCGCTCACCGTGCTTCCGGACAGATGGTAGGAGGCACTGGCATTGTGACGAATGCGGACGTTGCCGGAGGTGCTGGAAAAATTGTAATCGTCACCACTGAGATCACCATTGCGGTAATCCACGTCGCCACTGACGCTGGCGGCGTCCACGGTACTGTCGACGATGCCGCTCATGATCACGTCGCCGCTGACACTGTTCAGTTGCAGGTCCCCGAAGGCATCGCTGACTTCCACCCTGCCGCTGACCGATTGAAGCCGCAGATAGCCACCGACTCCTTGGACCTCGATGTCGCCGGACACCGATTTGACACGAAGCTTCCCGTTGGCGGGAAAGGTGATCCGGAAATCGACGCCGCCCTCGGTGGTGCCCCAGCGCGGGTATTTGGTGCGAACCGTGACGCGATCGCCTTTCTGGTCGAATTCGACCTTGATGTCCTCGTTCTGGATGACGTAGTTGACGACGATCTGATCGACCGAACCGCGCTCCACCAAGATGTCGCCGGCGACGTTTTCAAGCGTGAGCGACGGTTCGCCGGAAATGTCGAAGGTCCGCGTTTCCCCGTTGCGGGCGAGGGCGGACGCACCGCTCATGAGAAAGAAGAAAACCGCCGCGTGAAAAAGAACGGTGCGAAGGGGTTCGGTTGTGCCGAAGATCCCGGCGTGAGTTCGGGTCCGATGGGTGAAAATCATGTTCATGCCTCCTGATTGCGCTCGACGAGCGCGCCGTGTTTGTGGATTCGAAGGCATAGGACAGCGGGGTCCGGAGAAACGCTGCAGGAAAATTCACGAAGAATGGTCCGGCACGCGAAACACCCGGGTCAGTGCCGGTGGCGATCCTTCCACATGGATCGCAGCATCGAGAAACCCATGACCGCCGAAACCAGGTATCCGGCGAGGCCGATGACCGGGATGTCCTGCCAGAGGGGCGGCACCTTGGCATGCAGGATCAGCGAGGAACCGATCACCAGGGAACCCAACACGATCGCCGAGGAAATCCGATTGCTCACCCGTTCCAAGGTCTCGATCAGGGGGGTGAGCCCCAGGTGTTCCAACTCCATCTTGGCCTTACCCTGCTTGACCTGCTTGAGCAGCTCGCGCATCTCGCCGGGCACTTCCTTCATCAGGTAGATCAGGTCGGAGCCGGTTTCCCACAGGTCGGCGGCGAGCCTTCGCGGATGATAGCGATTCATGAGTATGCGGCGAATGTAGGGTCCGGCCTGCTCGCTGAAGCTGAAGTCGGGATCGAGGTTGCGGCCCAGATCCTCCATTTGGGAGATGGCCTTCAGCAACAGGAAATAGGGCGCGGGAATGCGGAGGTGGTATTTCACGGTGAGGTCCAGCACGCTGCGCAACAGGGGACCCACCTCCAAATCCTTCAGGGACCGGAACAGGTGATGGTCGATCAATTCGTCGATCTCGCGCTCCAACGCCAAACGATCGATCAGCTTGTGACTCTGGGTGAGTTTCAGCAGGACTTCGGCGGCCTTGACCGAATCGGCCTGAACCACGGCCAGAAAGAGATCGGCGAAACGCTCGCGGCTCTGCCGGTCCAGCCGGCCCATCATGCCGAAATCCAGGTAACAGATGACCTCGCCCTCCAGCACCAGCACATTGCCCGGATGCGGATCGGCGTGAAAGAAGCCGTGAATGAAGATCTGCGACATGATCAGGTCGGCTCCCTTGCGGGCGATCACCTTGGGCCGCAGTCCACTTTGCAGCAAGGCCTCGCGGCGGGTGGGCTTGATTCCGCGAACGAATTCGATCACCAAAACGCGGTGGCTGGAAACCTCGCGGTACACCTTCGGGACGTAGACCTCGGGCACCTCCTCGAATTGGCGCGTAAAGCGTTCGAGGTTGGAGGCTTCGACACTGTAGTCGAGCTCGTGGTCCAGGGTACGCGCGAATTCCTCGACGACGCGGGTCGGCTGGTGGATCTGCCCCAGTTCCAGATGGCGCTCCATCAGGGTGGCCATGTGGTGCATGATCTGGATGTCCACTTCGATCAACTTGTGGATGCCGGGCCGCTGGATCTTGATGGCCACTTCCTGGTCGATGCCCAATACCGCGTAGTGCACCTGACCGATCGAACCGGCGGCCAAGGGTTCGTCCTGGAACTTCGAGAACACCCGATCGCAGGGTTTGCCCAATTCCTGTTCCAAAATGAGTTTGGCCTTCTCGGCCGAGAACGGCGGGACCCGATCCTGGAGCTTGCTCAACTCCTCCAACACATCGTGGGGCAAGATGTCGCTACGAGTGGAGAGGGCCTGCCCCATCTTGACGAATGTGGGACCCAATTCCTCTAGAACCAGACGGATTCTCGCGGCCCGCGAAAGATCGTGATGGGCCCGGAACGGCTTTTTGGTAAACAGCCGCCAACCGCTCTCCAGGTAGCTCTCGACCCGCATGCCGTCGATCAGGTCTTCGAAGCCGTACTTCAGCAGAACCGTCAGAATCTGCCGGTACCGTTTCATGATGGAATAGGTACGCGTAAACAACCCGAGATTGCGGGAAATCAAGGTAAACTCCGTGGATCAATTTATTTGACGGATTTCGCGGGTCATCTTAAGTGTAACCCGAATTGCGAGCCTGGTTCGGGAATTCCACACAAAGAGCCGACAGTGGACGCATCGAGGCACATCGGGAAACTCGTCGAAGCGAACCGGGTCCGAAGTGCCCGCAAGGAAAAGGGAGGCGTCGTCGCTGAAGGTGCCTGGCCCGCCCAGGATGCCAGGCCGACGTGTGGTAGCGATTCGGGATCGACCGAGCGAACAGTCGAAGAGCGACGCACCAAAGCCCAGATGGCAGAACTTTCCCGGACGAGGAGCCCAGCGGAAAAGAGAGAATCCGGGCCCGGCCTTGGTGGATCCACCGAAACGCCGGAAGCCTTTGGATGTACCAAGTCGAAAGGGCGAAGCCCAATACCCCAACTTGAAGCGATTCGGTTCAGCCGGAATCCATCAACAAATGCGGGGGAGTTGCGTGCCCGTCGGAACCAACAACATCCGCGCCAGGCCCGTCGCCTGCACGATCCGCACGCGGCCCGCCCCCTCGTGCACCTCGCCGATCACCGCCGCATCGCCGTGCGCCTCCGCCATCACGGCCAACGCGTCCGCAACCTGGTCCGGGGCGACGAACGCGACGAATCGTCCCTCGTTGGCGATGAACATCGGATCGAGACCCAAGACCTCGCAAGCTCCCTCGACCGCTTCGCAAACCGGCAAGCCGGCCTCATCCAACTCGATGTCCAGCCCGGTCGTTTCCGCGAGCTCGGCCAAGGCCGCGCCCAGTCCGCCCCGCGTCAGGTCACGCATGCAGTGGGGCCGGATCCCTTCGCGCAACATGGCTTCGACGGTGGGCCATATCGGGCCCGAATCGCTACACAACTCGGTGTCGAAGGACAATCCCTCGCGCACCGCCATCACCGCGATCCCGTGACGGCCGAGGTCGCCACTCAGCAGCACGCGGTCACCGGGGCGAATGTGGGACGGGGCGGGCGCCGGGTCGACCACGACCTCGCCAATGCCGGTCACGTTGACGAACAGGCCGTCTCCCGAGCCGCGATCCACGACCTTGGTGTCGCCCGTGACGATCGCGGCTCCGACCTCGTCGGCCGCATGTCGCATCGAGTCCACGATGCGCACCAGATCGGCCATCGGAAAACCCTCTTCGATGATGAACCCGGCCGAGAGATATCGAGGTCTGGCCCCGCACACGGCCAGGTCGTTGACCGTTCCGTGCACGGCCAGGGAGCCGATATCGCCACCGGGGAAGAACAACGGCTTGATGACGTAGCTGTCGGTGGTCATCGCCAAGGAGCCATCGGTCATGCTCGGGAAAACGGCCGAATCTCCGCGCTCCGCCAATAACGGATGATCGAAGTGCTTGAAAAAGACCTCCTTCAGCAGGTGCTGCATGTGGCGCCCGCCACCACCGTGGGACAGCAGAACGCGATCTCCGGGCGGTTGTGGTACCGGACAGGAAAATCCTCCCGGAGCGATGTGTTCGGCCATGTCATGCCTCCTCGATTTGATGCGGGACTCGGTAGCGGAAATAGGCGGAGCAGGCTCCTTCATTGGAAACCATGGTTGCGCCGAGAGGATGATCGGGATTGCAAGCCGTCGCAAACGCCGGGCAATCGCAGGGTTTCTTGCGGCCCCGCAAAATCTCGCCACTGATGCAGGTTTCGGATTCCTCGGTCACGAGGTCCGCCATCGCGAATTTTTGGACGGCGTCGAAGGCCGCGTAGCCGTCGTTCAGCGCCAGACCGCTCGAGGGGAGGGTCCCCATGCCGCGCCACTTTCGATCGACGGGCCGAAACACGCCGTGGATCAGGGCCCGCGCGGTTTGGTTGCCGTCCTCACGAACCGCGCGGCTGTACTGGTTGACCACCGCCGATCGGCCGGACTCCAACTCGCGAAGACACAGGTAGACGCCCTGCAAAATGTCCAGCGGTTCGAATCCGGTCACGACGATGGGCACGTCGAACCGTTCGGCGAGCGGGTAATATTCGGCATAACCGGTCACCGTACAGACGTGACCCGCGGCGAGAAAGCCCTGTATCGGATGGTCCCGACTGGAAAGCAGGGCCCGCATCGCCGGCGGTACCAGCACGTGGGCGCAAACGAGGGAGAAGTTGACCAAACCCAACTTGGCGGCTTGGCGCACGGCCATCGCCGTGGTGGGTGCGGTCGTCTCGAAACCCACCGCCAAAAAGACCACTTCGCGATCGGGGTGCCGTTTGGCCAGTTCGAGCGCATCCAGCGGCGAGTAGACCAGGCGCACGTCGGCACCTTCCGCCTTGACGGTCAGCAGGTCCTTGCGCGAGCCCGGCACGCGCGCCATGTCGCCGAACGAGCAAAAGATCACCTCCGGCCGGGCGGCGATTGCCAGGGCCCGGTCGATGGTTTCCAGCGGTGTCACGCATACCGGGCAGCCGGGCCCGTGGATCAGGGTCACCTCACTCGGCAGCAGGCGATCGAGGCCGTACCTCATGATGGCGTGGGTCTGCCCGCCACAGATCTCCATCAAGGTCCATGGCCCCGTGACGAGATCGTGGATGGCCGCCACCTGCCGGCGCATGGCCTTCGCATCTCGGAATTCACTTTGGTATTTCACGGCAGCTCCCGCAACAAGTCGAAGGTTCGGGCGGCTTGGTGCTCATCGATTCGGGCAATGGCGAAGCCGGCGTGAACCAGCACGAAATCGCCCTCCAAGGCTTCTGGAACCAGGGCGAGGTTGATGTCTTTGCAGATACCGCCGAAACGGACCTTGCCCGTTCGGGTCAGGGGATCCGGATCGCAGATGGACGTGATGCGGCCGGGAATCGCTAGACACACGAGCCACCTCCCTGCCTGGCCGCCAACCAGGCTTGACCGTAGGCCAGCCCTCCGTCGTTGGGTGGAACACGGCGGTGGCCGAAGACCCGAAATCCGGCGGGCTCGAGCTGGTCGCGAATCAACCGACACAGGGTCGCATTCTGAAAACAACCGCCGGAGAGCAGGACGCGCTCGATCCCGATCGTTTCGGCGACCCGCAGGACCATCACGGCAAGGGTGACGTGGAAGCGCGCGGCGATCTCGGAAACCGGCATCCCCTGGGTCAAGTCCTCCAGGATGCCGAGCAGCATGGGTTCCCAATCGAGGACGAACGGCCGGCCACCATCACACACCAGGGTGAAGGCATAGGGTCGGCAGCCCCCATCCCCGGCAACTTTCGATTCCAGCAGGGAGGCGGCCATGCCCTCGTGACCGTTGATCATGCACAGCCCGCAGAGCGCCGATACCGCGTCGAACAAGCGCCCGATCGAGGAGGTGATCGGACAGCGAATCCGGCGCCAGAGCATGGACCGCAAAACGGCCAAGGCGTCGCCGTCGAAGGCGGCGAGAGGTTTCAGGCCCACGATCTCGAAGGCATCGTCGCCAAGGCATTCGTGCAACAGCCCCAAGGCGGCGCGCCTCGGTTCCAGCGCCGCCTTGTCACCCCCGGGCAGCGGGAAATGGCGCAGGTGGGCCACCCGTTCGATCGATTTCGACGACACGTGGAAGAATTCACCACCCCAGATGGTGCCGTCGTCGCCATAGCCGGCACCATCCCAAACCACCGCCAGGACGGGGGGTTCGAGCTCGTTGTCGGCGAGACACGCCATTGCGTGAGCGCGGTGGTGCTGTAGGGGCAGACAGAGCACGCCGAACGATTGCGCCATGCGGGTGGTGTGGTAATCCGGGTGGCAATCGTGCAGCGCCAGGGCTTTCGGTTTTGTCGCGAACATCTCGAATCGGTCGAGATTGGCCTGGAACAGCGCCTGATTTTCCGATCCGGCCATGTCACCCTGATGCGGCAAAAGAAAAATCTCGCCATGCCGGACCACGGCACCGGCATTTTTCAGGTCGCCGCCAAAAGCCAGCCCGTCGAGCCCTTCGGGACCCGGCAACGGCATGGGAGTATATCCTCGTGCGCGCCGCAGTACCATGTCGTGATCGTTGTCGACGATCACCACCGAATCGTCGACCGGGTTGGCGATGCGGCGATCGTGCAGCAGAAAGACATCCGCCACGCCGGTCAAGCGGGACAGGATCTCTCGGTTTTGGTAGCACAACGGTTCGTCGCTGACGTTGCCGCTGGTCACCACGAGCGGCATACCCATATCGGTCAGGAGCAGATGGTGCAAAGGCGTGTTGGGCAACATGACGCCGAGTCGGGAACTGGTGGGGGCCACCTCGGCGGCGACGCGCAGCGAGGCGATGGATCTCTTGGGCAGCAACAGGATGGGTGCGCGCCAGCTCTCCAAAGCCTCGCGCGCGCTTGGGGAAACCCGGCAGATTTCGGAAGCCTGGTGGACATCGCGACACATGAGGGCCAGCGGTTTCGTCGGCCGCCGTTTCCCCTCGCGCAACCGGGTGACCGTCGCAGGCAAATCGGCACGACAGATCAACTGAAACCCACCGAGCCCCTTCAAGGCGAGGATACGGCCTTTGCGCAAGGCATCGACACCAATGCGCAGCGCCTCGTTCCCGTTGGCCAGAAAGGCGCCCTCTCCATCCACCGCCCAGAGACTGGGTCCACAGGTGGGACAGGCGATGGGCTGGGCGTGGAAACGGCGGTCGTCGGGGTCGTGGAACTCCGCCGAACAGTCCCCGCACATCGGGAAATCCACCATGGTGGTGCGTTCGCGATCGTAGGGAAGCCCGGTGACGATGCTGTAGCGGGGACCGCAGTGCATGCAACTGGTAAAGGGATAGCGGTAGCGCCGGTTGCCGATTTCGAACAGCTCATCGCGACAGGCACGGCACATGGCCAGGTCGGGCAGCACCAGGGCCCGGTGGTCGTCACTGGTTTGACTGCGATCGATCGCGAAGGTGGTGTCTCCCGTGGCGGGAATGGATTCCACCGTCTGCCGGTCCACCCGGGCGATCGGTGGCTTTTGGCGCTTCAGCCGATCCAGAAAATGCCGCAACCGCCGTTCTTCACCCTCGATCTCGATCGCCAGGCCGGCCGAGGTATTGGCGACAAAACCCTTCAAATTCAGTGAGGTGGCCGTTCGATAGACGAAGGGGCGAAACCCCACCCCCTGAACCGCGCCACCAAGCAGGATGCGATACCGTGCACTCATGACGCCACCGCGACTTGTACATCCCGCAACACGATTTCCTGGGCTTCGGGATGCTCGGCATCGGTCAGTTCTTCGATGATCAGGGCGGCCCCCTCGATCAGGGAGCCGGCCACCGCCTGTTCGAAATGTTCGCGCAAGTGGTCCGCGGAAATATGGGCCAGGGCACCCAGTTGGAGGCGAACTTCGGTGACGGCGACGGCCTCGTTGACCTCCGCCACCTGCATGATTTTCTGGACGACATCTTTGAGCAAAGTCATTTCGTGCATGAGCTACTCCTTGGAAAGCCGGGTGACGGCGGCTCGAATCGTTTCCGTGGCGTGCTGGATCGCGGCCAGCACCGGGGGAGAAGGGTGGGCGCCGAGCGCGAGTTCGGCCAGAACCACGCCCACCAAAAGGCACCGCGCCGGAAGCTGGCCCAAGGCCCTCGCCATCGCAACGCTTTCTTTCAGGCCCAGACCGTGGGTGGAGGACGGGGTCGGGGCATCGGGTGGATCCTGGTCGGTCAGATCGATCGAGATCACGGTGCCCGGTTCGAGGTCGGCGGCCACCGCGTCGCACAGGATCACGCGGTCGAAACCGGCCCAGAGATCGAGCAGGGCCAAGCCGTCGCCGCGATGTTCGGCGACGCGGACCCGCTCGGGTAGCCCGGCTTCCGCCAAGCCGCGAACGGCCAGAATGCCGGCACCGTCATCGGTGCGCAGGGCATTGCCCAGGCCGACGATCAGGATGGATGGGTCGCTCATGATCGTTCCACCTTCATGTCGAGGAAGTGGGTCGAGCAGGAGATACAGGGGTCGTAATTGCGGATGGCCTGTTCGCAGAGCCATTGGAGTCGATCGTCGGGAAGCGCCAGGTTGCGCCGCACCAGGTCGCGCAGATCCGCCTCGATCACGCCCTGATTCTGCGAGGTGGGCGGCACGATCTTGGCCTCTTGGATCAAGCCCTCGCCGTCTACGGCGTAGCGGTGATACAGGATGCCGCGGGGCGCCTCGGTGCAGGCGAACCCCTGACCGGCCACGGGATTGCAAACGTGATAGGGCGCTTCGGGAGGGACGTAGCCATCGATGATGGCGCACGATTCCTCGCAGACGTGAATCACTTCGAGCGCACGGGCGATGATGCTTTTGAAAGGATTCGTGCAGGTCGGTGCGAAACCGATCTTTTCGGCCATGCGTCGCGCCCGCGGTGAAAGCCGATCGAAACACAGGTTGACGCGGGCGAGCGGCCCCACCAGGTAGTGTTCCCCATCCAACCGGCTGTAGAGCGAGGTACTGTGGGACAGGTGTTCTTCGCGAAAGCGCGTTTCGTAATCGGCCACGTCCAGGTCGAGCTCGCGATTGGAGATCAGGCGCCCGCGGTTCATGGGGTACTCGTCGGGATGGGAGAGGCACACGAAGGTGTAGTCGCGTTCGAGGTCGGGAAAGGGCAGCCCGGCCACCCAGAGCGCGGTCTCCTCGGCCATCGCCAGGGCTTCGGTCAGGGGACCCTTCATCGCGCGCAGCTCGGAGGCGGACGGCATCCGGTAGAAGCCGCCGACCCGCACGTTGATCGGGTGGATTTCGCGCCCTCCCAGCAGCGCCATCAGCGAGTTGCCTACCTTCTTCAGCGCAAGGCCGCGCTTGACCCATTCGGGATGATCCTTGGCCAGGTGGACCGCACTCTCGTAGCCCAGGAAATCAGGCGCGTGCAGACAGTAGATGTGGAGGGCGTGGCTCTCGATCCATTCGCCGCAATAGAGCAGGCGCCGCATGGATCGCATGATCGGATCGACCGCCACGCCGCACAGCCGTTCCATGGCGTGGATCGAGCTCATCTGGTAGGCCACCGGGCAGATGCCGCAAATGCGGGCGGTGATGTCCGGCGCTTCGGTGAAGGCGCGACCTCTCAGCAGGGCCTCGAAAAATCGCGGCGGTTCGAAGATGCGTAGGTGCAGCTCTTCGAGTCGATCCCCATCGATCTTGATTTGAAGGGCACCCTCGCCCTCGACGCGTGCGAGGTAGTCAACTTTGATCGTTCTGGTCTTCATGACGGCGACTCTCCGTTTCGAAGGCTGGCGCGTTGGCGTTGAAGGTGCGGAACAGGCGTACGGCCTCGGGGCGGGTGAGGCTGCCCCGCCCCAGGCACCAATCGGTGAAGGAGCCGGTGTTGGGGAACGGTTTCGGTCCGAAACAGCCGTAACAGGCTCGGTTGTAGGTGGGGCAGAGGGCACCGCACCCCTCGTGGGTGAGCGGTCCCAGGCAGGGTTCGCCACGAAGGACCATGATGCAGGGGTTGCCGCGCCGTTTGCAGCTCATACAGACCGATTCGGCGGGAAGCCGGGGCCGGGCTCCGTGCAGAAAGGCGGTGATGACCTCCAGCAGTTGGCGTTTGTCGATGGGACAACCACGCAGTTCGAAATCGACCTTCACGTGGTCGGCGATCGGCGTGGACGTAGCCAAGGTTTGGATGTATTCGGGATGGGCGTATACGATCGAGAGGTATTCGTCCACATCCGCGAAGTTGCGCAGGGCCTGAACCCCACCACTGGTGGCGCAGGCACCGATGGTCACCAGGAACCGCGATTGCGCGCGAACGAAGCGAATGCGCTCCGCATCGTGGGGGGTGGTGATGCTGCCTTCGACCAGGGATAGGTCGTAGGGACCCGGTTTCACCTCGCGCGAGGCTTCCAAAAAGTGGGCGATGTCGACCGCGCCGGCGACCGCCAGCAATTCGTCTTCACAGTCGAGCAGGCTCAACTGGCAACCGTCGCAGGAGGCGAATTTCCATACCGCCAGCGATGGACGTTTGGCAGGCTCGCTCATCTTCACCGCTCCTTTTCCGCCAGCAGGTGGGCCACCTGGTCATAGCCGAACACGGGACCTTCCTTGCACACGAAATGGGGCCCGTACTGGCAATGGCCACAAAAACCGACGGCGCATTTCATGTTGCGCTCCATCGAGAGGAAGATGCGCTCGCCGGCGACGCCGAGACCCAGCAGCAGCCGAATGACGAAGCGCATCATGATTTCGGGACCGCAGGTGAACACCACCACCGATGCCGGATCGAAGTCCACCGGTGAGATGAGGTGGGTGACCGGGCCCAGGTTTCCGCTCCAATCGTCGGCGCCCGAATCGACCGTGACCCGCACGTGAAAGCGCGCCGATTCCTTCCAGGCCTGGAGCTGGTGGAAATAGAGGATGTCTTCGGGCGTGCGAGCGCCATACAACACCGTGATCCGGCCGTAGGCTTCGGGCTCGGCCGCCAGGCGGTAGATCAGCGGGCGCAGGGGAGCCAACCCGATACCGCCGGCGACGACCAGCACATCGCGACCTCTCGCCCGATCCAGCGGCCAGGCCGAGCCGAAGGGCCCGCGAACTCCGATACGATCGCCCGGAATCGCGCGCACCAGCGCCTGGCTGACATTGCCCACGCCGCGAATCGTGTGAATCCAGAGACCGGATTCGGCGGGATCGCCACTGAGGGAAATGGGGATTTCACCCAAACCCATGACATACAGCATGCTGAACTGGCCTGGCGCGAACGGGGCACCGCCCGGCGGCGGCAACAACGACAGGGTCGCGGTATCGCGAAGCTCGTGCCGCACCGACAGGACCTCGGTCGCAACCGGCGTGAGAACGTGCCCGTTGGACATGGCTCACCCTCCCTGCGGCGAATGGTAGACGTCGAGAACCTGCAATCTGGCATCGTGAACACGCGCCACCAGCGTTCCCATGAAGGTTTTCATCAGGCGGAAACCGAGGCTGTGGTTGGCCTCGCACTTTTCGCGCAGGCATTTGCCGTCCAGTGAGATGACGCGCGTATCCTCCAGGGCCCGAACGTCGAACATCCACAGGTAGGGCGGGAACAGCCACGACCAACCCACGACCTCGCCCGTGCCCAACGACTGCAGCGTGACCGTCCCGCGATGGGGTACATGGGTTTCGATCGCGACCTTGCCGTTGCGAATCAAGTAGAAGAGATCGGCGGGGTGGCCCTCCTGGGCCAGTAGTTGACCCTCGCGAAAAACGGCGTTCACACCGCATTTCGCCATCAGGTCCAGGTCCTCTTCGCACAGCGTCGCGAAGCCATGGCATTGGCGCAGCAAATCCTTGATCTCGTGGTATTTCATGACAATTCCTCCCCGATACGCTCGGCTTCTTCCGTGATGTCGATGCCGACCGGGCACCAGGCGATGCAACGGCCGCAGCCCACGCAACCCGAGGCGCCGAATTGGTCCACCCAGGAAGAAAGCTTGTGGGTCATCCATTGGCGGTAACGGGATCCCGTCGACTGGCGGATGGAGCCCCCGTGCAGGTAGGAAAAATCGGCGCTGAAGCAGGAATCCCAGCAGCGGATACGCTCGGCGGATCGACCGTCGAGCGCGGGTCGATCCACGACGGTGTTGCAGAAACAGGTGGGACAGACCATGGTGCAGTTGGCACAGGCCAGGCAGCGTGCGGCAATTCGCTGCCAATGGGGATGCTCGCCGGAACCGGCCAGGCGCTCCGGCAGGCCGCCGGTGTTCAGGTGGCGACCCATCGAGCGGGCCGCCTCGTCGAGAAGTCGCTTGGCCAGGTTCCGATCCGCGGGCGATGCCTCCTCGAAAGCCAAGGCATCGAGCAAGGCGTCGCCGCGAGTCGTACCGGCGGCAACCTGAAAAAAGTGGGCACCGCCGTGTGCCACTTCCGTCAGGACCAGGTCGAAGCCGGAACGCGCCTCGGGTCCGGTATCCATCGAGGTGCAAAAGCAGGTCCTGCCGGCACGGGTGCAGTTCACGGCGACGATGAACAGGTTCGCTCGCCGCGCCAGATAGCGGTCGTCGCGGAAATCGCCCTCGCCGAAGACGCGATCCAGCATGGCCAGGGCGGCCAGCTCGCAGGCGCGAACACCGATGAAGGCCCGTTTGCCGTCGTCGACGTTCGTTTCCTCGAACAGCATCTCCTCGCCTCGCCAAAGGGCCCGCCACAGCGGCTCTTCCGCCGGCAGGAGATATTTCTTCCATCCGTGGGGACCCATGTTGAACTCGAAAAAGAGATTCCGGTCCGACCGTTCCAGGCGATAGCGGCCCGGGTCCTGGTGATCGCGCCAGCCGCGCGGCAGATCGTCCGCGCCGCCGAGCTCGTCGTACACCACCGCACCCTCGCGCGCCACCGGCCCGAGTAGTCGGTAACCCCGCTCGGCGATTCCGTCCAAGAGATCACCGAGCCGGGAGGCATCGAAGCGAAAGATGGTCCTGGCGTTCATGGCGGTCGCTCCTACAAGCGGAAGCCGGTGTCGCGTTCGGCCTCGGCGATCACCGGCAGGGTTTTCAGGACGGCGTCGGGATTGAGGGAGATGCTGTCGATGCCCACATCCACCAGGAATTTTGCGAAATCGGGATAGTCACTGGGTGCCTGGCCGCAGATCCCGATCTTGCGACCGGCGGCTTTGGCTTTCGCGATGACTTCGCATATCATGCGCTTCACGGCGGGATCGCGTTCGTCGAAGATGTGGGCCACCGTGCCGGAATCGCGATCCACGCCCAGCGCCAGTTGGGTCAGGTCGTTGGAGCCGATCGAAAAGCCGTCGAAGATGCGCGCGAATTCCTCGGCCATCAGGACGTTGCTGGGGATCTCGCACATCACGTAGACTTCCAACCCGTTATGGCCGCGGCTCAAGCCGTGTTTCGCCATTTCCGCGAGCACCTTCTCGCCTTCTTCCACGGTGCGGCAAAACGGAATCATCACCTTGAGGTTGTTCAGGCCCATGTCCTCGCGAACCCTCTTGACCGCCCGACATTCCAGGCCGAAGCCGTCCCGGTAGCGCGGATCGTAATAGCGCGAGGCACCGCGCCAGCCCAACATCGGATTTTCCTCTTCGGGCTCGAACAGCTCACCACCGATCAGGTGTGCGTACTCGTTGGTTTTGAAATCGCTCAGGCGCACGATCACTTCCTTGGGAAAGAAGGCGGCCGCAATCGAGCCCATCCCTTGAGCCAGGCGATCGATGAAGTAGTCGCGCTTGTCCGCATAACCGTTGGTGAGTCGTTCGATGCGCCGGCGCAGCTTGAGATCTTGGATCCGATCGAAACCCACCAACGCCATCGGGTGGATGTGAACCTGGTTGTTGATGATGAATTCGATGCGCGCCAGACCGACGCCGTCATTGGGTAGGAAGGACCAGGAAAAGGCCTTGTCCGGATCGGCCAGGTTCATCATCACCTTGGTTTGCAGTTTCGGGATGTCCTCTTCCCGAATGCGGGTCGCCTCGATGTCCAGCAGGCCGCGATAGACGTGGCCCACCTCGCCCTCGGCGCAACTGACCGTGACTTCCTGCCCGGTCGCGAGAATGCCGGTTCCGTTGCCCGTACCCACGATCGCCGGGATCCCCAGCTCGCGACTGACGATCGCCGCGTGACAGGTGCGCCCACCGCGATCGGTGACCACCGCCGCGGCCCTTTTGAGGGCCGGTTCCCAATCCGGGTCGGTTTTTTCCGTGACCAGCACCTCACCGGGCTGAAGCAGATCCAAATCGGCCACGGAGCGAATGACATGGGCCTTGCCGGCACCGATCCACTCGCCCACGCTCTTTCCGCTGACCAGCACCTCGCCGGGCTCTTTCAGCGCGTAGCGCACCGAATACCGTTGGGAGCCTTGGGAACGCACGGTTTCCGGGCGCGCCTGAACGACGTAGAGCTGACCGGTGAGGCCGTCTTTGGCCCATTCGATATCCATCGGCGTCGGATGGCCGTGTTTGGCGGAGTAGTGTTCCTCGATGAGGCAACCCCAGCGAGCCAATTGCAGGATCTCGTCGTCCGCGAGGCACCACGTCGCCCGCTTGGCGGAAGATACCCTGTGCTGGCGCACCATCTTGGCGCCGCCCTCCGCGTAGACCAGCTCGAGCTCCTTCCTGCCGAGTTTCTTGCGCAAAATGGGGCGGAACCCACCCAGAAGCGTCGGCTTGAAGACCTGGAACTCGTCCGGCGTCACCGCACCCTGCACCACGTTTTCGCCGAGTCCCCAAGCGCCGTTGATGACCACCAGGTCGCGGAACCCACTTTCGGGATCCAGGGTGAACATGACCCCCGATGAGGCCTTGTCCGAACGAACCATGCGTTGGACGCCGATCGAGAGCGCCACGTCCTGGCTGTCGAAGCCCTGCTCGTGACGATACGAAATCGCGCGATCGGTGAACAGTGAGGCGAAACAGCGCTTACAGGCATCGAGCAGCGCGGCCTCACCCACGACATTCAGGTAGGTTTCCTGTTGGCCCGCGAAACTGGCGGTGGGCAGGTCCTCGGCGGTGGCGCTGCTGCGCACGGCCACGTCCACGAACCCGTTTTCGCCGCACAGGTCGCGGTAGGCATCGAGTATCGCCCGATTGAGCGCATCGGAAAAGCGGCCTGCCATGATGGCTTCGCGCAGTTGGCGACCCTTTCGTTTCAGGTCGGCCAGGTTTTCGGGTTCCAGGCCCGCGAGGATGGCCTGCAACGTGTCTTGGAGGTCGTTTTCGATGATGAAACGTCGATAGGCGTGGGCGGTTACGGCAAAACCCTCGGGCACGGCGATGCCCTTGTCGCGAAGGGCGCAAAACATTTCGCCGAGAGATGCGTTCTTGCCGCCGACGCGCGGTAGGTCGTCGATCCGAATCTGGTGAAAGCCGAGAACCAGGTCTTCCGGTGCGTTCATCTTCGCAGCTCCTCGAAAGGATGGATTTGAACGATGAAATTGCAACACCGCTGCCAGCGGCCCCCAGGATCCGGGAAAAGCGACCGCCACGTAATATTCCGCACCCCCATCGCGGTAACAGAAGCCAAGCACACCAGAATCAAGCTGATAGATAACTTTAAAATGCGATTGGGACGCACTCTGAACCGCACTGGGACGGTCGTTTAGGTCCAGCCCCCCGCCGGGTGTTCGCCTGCAGCCCGGCCCGTTGAAAGGCCGCTCGAGCGATGTGTGAAAATTCCGCAACTTGGGGAATTTTCCCCAAGCGGTCGAACGCCGGAGTCGATCCCGAACGCGGCGATGCGAGGCCCAAACCCCACTTTTTCCCCCTTGGCCGGCCGGGGAAATCGGCGGTCGGGTCGCCAACGGCCTGGCATATCAATTGCCTTTTCGGAGAACACCGATTCATCAGTTCCACATCATTCAAGGGGGTAGCCGTGAGGACTGCCATCATTGAAAAAAGGCCTCGGGCATCGGACCCCAGTCCTAACCTGACCGCTGCCGAGGCCGCATCGTTTCGATACGACCGGGCTGCGCGCGATTTCCAGGGGCTCCCGGACGGCAAGGGCCTGAACATCGCCTTCGAGGCGATCGATCGCCACGCGGCGGGCCCCCTTGCCGAAACGGATGCCCTGCGATGGTTGGGTCTGCACGGCGAGGAAGAGGTCTACACCTATCGAATGCTGCGTGCCTGGTCCAACCGTTTCGCCAACGTACTGAAGGGACTCGGCGTCACACCCGGTGAGCGGGTATTCGCGCTCATGCCGCGCCTGCCCGAGCTCTACATCGCCACCTTCGGGATCCTCAAGGCGCGCTGCGTGTTCTCCCCGCTCTTTTCCGCCTTCGGGCCCGAACCGATTCAGGCCCGCATGGCCCTGGGACAGGGAACCGTGCTGCTGACCACCCCGCGCCTCTACAAAACCAAGGTGGCCGCCATTCGCAAGCGACTGCCGGATCTCCAGCACGTCATCCTGGTGGGACGGGGCCACCAATCCGCCGAAATCCCGGGCACCCTGGATTTCGCGTCGCTGGTGAACGAGGCCAGCGACGACTACGAGATCGGTCCCACCCCACCCGAAACCATGGCCTTGCTTCATTTCACCAGCGGCACCACCGGTACGCCCAAGGGAGCGGTGCACGTCCATGACGCGGCGTTGCACCACTACGTGACCGGTAAATACGCCCTCGACCTGCATCCCCGGGACATTTTCTGGTGTACCGCCGACCCCGGTTGGGTCACCGGCACCACCTACGGCATCATCAGCCCCTTCCTCAACGGTGTGACCAGCGTGGTCGACGTGGCGGAATTCGACGCCGATCGCTGGTACCGAATCCTCCACGACGAACAGGTCAGCGTGTGGTACACCGCACCCACGGCCATTCGCATGTTGATGAAGGCCGGGGCCGAAAAAGCCCGCGAATACACCTTTCCCCACCTGCGCTTCATCGCTTCGGTCGGCGAGCCGCTCAATCCGGAAGCGGTCCATTGGGGCACGGCCCACCTGGGGCTGCCGATCCACGACAACTGGTGGCAAACCGAAACGGGCGGCATCATGATCGCCAACACCGCGGCCATGGACGTGAAACCCGGCTCCATGGGCAAACCGCTGCCCGCAATCGAGGCCGCCGTGGTTCGTCGCGAAGGCGGACGCATCGTTCCGATCGAGGAACCCGAGGTCGAGGGCGAGCTGGCGATTCGCACCGGGTGGCCTTCGATGTTTCGCGACTACCTGAACCAACCCGAACGCTATGCCGCCTGCTTCGCCGACGGCTGGTACCTTTCCGGTGATTTGGCCAAACGCGACGCCGACGGCTATTTCTGGTTCGTGGGTCGCGGGGACGACGTGATCAAATCCGCGGGCCATCTCATCGGCCCCTTCGAGGTGGAGAGCGTTCTGATCGAGCACCCGGCGGTGGCGGAAGCCGCCGTCATCGGCCTACCCGACGAGGTCGCCGGTGAACGGGTCAAGGCCTTCGTGGCCCTCAATCCGGGAATCGTCATCGACGACGACCTACGCAAATCGCTACGGGGTCACGCCCGTAAACGCCTGGGCGCGGCCGTGGCCCCCAGGGACATCGACATTCTCGCCCAACTGCCCAAAACCCGTAGCGGCAAGATCATGCGCCGTTTGTTGAAGGCGCGCGAGTTGGGCCTACCCGAGGGAGATACGTCCACCCTGGAGGCTGAATCATGATTGCCACCACCATTCCCTTCGATCGGGAAAAATCACTCGCCCTGTACGAGAACATGTTGTTGATCCGCTTCTTCGAAGAAAAGGCGGCGGAATTGTACACCCGCCAAAAAATCCGCGGCTTCCTGCATCTCTACATCGGTGAGGAGGCCGTCGCGACCGGAATCGTGGCCGCACTCGAGCCCCGCGACGGCGTGGTGGCCACCTACCGCGAGCACGGTCACGCACTGGTCAAAGGGATTTCCGCCGCCTCGATCATGGCGGAAATGTACGGCAAGCAGGAGGGTTGCAGCGGCGGACGAGGCGGCTCCATGCACCTGTTCAGCGCGGAGAAACGGTTCTTCGGCGGGCACGCCATCGTCGGCGGTCACCTGCCCGTGGCGGTGGGCCTCGGACTGGCCGAACGCATGCGCGGCGGCAACGCGGTCACGGCCTGTTTCTTCGGGGAAGGTGCGATCGCGGAGGGCGAATTCCACGAGTCCATGAACCTGGCCGCCCTGTGGCAGGTCCCGGTGCTGTTCTGCTGCGAAAACAATCGCTACGCGATGGGTACCGCCCTGGAACGCTCCGAATCCCAGACGGATCTGTGCGCCAAGGCCGCCTCCTATAACGTGAACGTCATGCGCGTGGACGGCATGGACGTGGCGGCCGTGTACCAGGCCTCGGTCGAGGCGGTGGGCTATGTACGCGGCCAGGGCAAGCCGATGTTCCTGGAGTTGAATACCTACCGTTTTCGCCCCCATTCCATGTTCGATCCGGAACTCTATCGCGACAAGGCCGAGGTCGAAGGCTGGAAGAAACACGATCCGATCGCCTCGTTCGGCGAACGACTTCGCGAACAGGGCTATCTGGACGATCGCGAGGACCGAATCCTCAGGGACAAGATCGCGGCCGAGATCGCCGAAGCGGTCGACTTCGCCGAACGCGGATCCTGGGAGCCGCTGGAACGCCTCACCACGAACGTGTACACGGAGGTGGGATCATGAACCAAACCACCGTCACCTATCGAGAAGCGATCAAGGCCGGTCTCGCCGAGGCCCTGCGAAGCGACGATCGCGTCTTCATCATGGGTGAGGACGTGGGTCGCTACGGAGGTACCTACGCCGTCACCATGGGGTTTCTGGAAGAATTCGGGGAGGCACGCATTCGCGATACGCCCCTGTCGGAATCCGGCTTCGTGGGCGCGGGCATCGGCGCGGCCATGGGCGGCATGCGGCCGATCGTCGAAGTGATGACCGTGAATTTCTGCCTGCTGGCCCTGGATCAGATCGTCAACACGGCGGCCACCATGCGTCACATGTCCGGCGGTAATTTCAGCGTACCCCTGGTGATTCGCATGGCGACCGGTGCGGGCCGCCAGCTCGCGGCCCAGCACTCGCACAGCCTGGAGGGCTGGCTGGCCCACATCCCGGGCATCAAGATCCTGACGCCGGCCACCGTCACCGACGGGTACGGCATGCTGGGTGCGGCCCTCGCCGACCCGGACCCGGTCCTGATCTTCGAGCACGTGATGCTCTACAACCACAAGGAGCGATACGATTCACCCGAGGACTGGCAGCGGCCGGTCGACATCGAGAAGGCCGCCATACGTCGCGAAGGCGGCGACGTTTCCCTGATCACCTATGGCGGCTGTCTGTGGAAAGCCCTGGATGCCGCCGAACAACTGAGCCAGGAAGGGATTCAGGCCGAAGTCATCGACCTGCGTGTCCTGCGTCCGCTCGACACCCGCACGATTCTCGATTCGGTGGTGAAAACCAACCGGGCGGTAATCGTGGAAGAAGCGTGGCGCAGCGGCAGCCTTTCCGCGGAAATCGGCATGCAGATCGCGGAACGGGCCTTCTACGATTTGGACGCGCCCATTCAGCGGGTTTGCGGCGCCGAGGTCCCGATTCCCTATCCCAAACACCTGGAGGATGCCGCGGTTCCCCAGGTTCCCCAGATCCTTGCCGCGGTAAGGGAGGTCATGGGTCGTCATGTTTGAAGTCACAATGCCCTCGCTGGGGGCCGACATGGAAGAAGGCACGCTGATCGACTGGCTGGTCGAAGTGGGCGACAGCGTGGAAAAAGGGGAAGCCATCGCCGAGGTGGACACCCAGAAGAGCGCTCTGGAAATCGAGGCCTGGTCGGCGGGAATCGTCCGCAAGCTGCTGGTGGAGCCGGGCGAGACCGTCGCGGTCGGTACGCCGATCGCGCTGTTCTCGGCCGAGGACGAAGCCGCCGAGGAACTCCCGGCGGAACAGCCGGCATCCACCGCGACGGCGACGGCCTCGGTCCAAGCCGACGAACCACCGGCCCCGGAACCTACGGTTTCCCAGACCGCTGACGCGGACGCAGCACCCACCATCCAAACCCAATCCCAACCCACCGGAAAACCCGGGCGGGCCCGCGTCTCACCAGCGGCCCGCAAACTGGCCGGCGAACGCGGCATCGACCTCACCGGCCTGAAAGGCAGCGGTCCAGGTGGGGCCATCACCCTGGCCGACGTGGAACAGGCGGGCGAGCCCCGGGCCTCCGACACGCCCAGCGAGATGCGCCAAGCCATCGCGGCAACCATGAGCCGCGCCAATCGGGACATTCCGCACTACTACCTCGGCACCCAGATCTCCCTGCAGCACGCCACGATCTGGCTGGAATCCACCAATGCGACCCTACCCATGGCGCAACGCATCGTGATGCCGACCCTGCTGATCAAGGCCGTCGCCCTGGCTTTGGAGAAGTTCCCCGAAATGAACGGCTTCTATGTGGACGACGGCTTCCGGCAAGGCTCGGGAATCCATGTGGGCGTGGCCGTTTCCCTGCGCACCGGCGGCCTGGTGGCACCGGCGATCCACGATGCGAACCGGCTTTCGCTCGAGCGTCTCAACCAGGCCCTGACCGACCTGGTGGCCCGCTCCCGCGGCGGCGGTCTCAAACGCGCCGAATTCGCCGATCCCACCATCACGATCACCAACCTCGGCGACCAGGGCGTGGATACCGTTTTCGGTGTGATCTATCCGCCCCAGGTCGCCCTGGTGAGTTTTGGGAACATCGCCGTTCGGCCCTTGGTCCAGGACGGTGAACTGCGGGCGCTGCCCTGCGTGTATGCCGGGCTCTCGGCCGATCACCGCGTCACCGACGGCCGCCGTGGCGCCATGTTTCTCAACAAAATCAAAAGCCTTTTGCAAAAACCCGAAAAACTGGCGAGGATCCCATGAACGCGAAAGATATCGAACGACTCGTTTTTTCCGCCCTGACCGACATCGCCCCGGAAGTCGATCCCGAGGACCTGGAACCGGACGAACCCATACAGGAACAGATCGATTTCGATTCGATGGACTTCCGCAACCTGTTGTTGAGCCTGCACGAATCGCTGAACGTGGACATTCCCGAGAAAGACTACGGCCGGCTGCGTTCGGTCGACGAATTGGTCGATTACCTGGGAGCCAGGTTATAGGCCTGCAAGCGCGGCGTTCGAGCAGGCTCGACGACCCTGCCCGAAGGGCCTCGCGACATGCGGGTACCGCGCGCGGGCATTCTTCGATGGCGTGGGAGGAGGCGTTCCGACATTCGAGAAGTGATAAGGTATTAGACGATTCTTTCCCGTAGAGGCGACGACATGCGTCGGTCGGGTCTCGGGGGCGAGCCATGTCCGCCCGACCGATTTTTATTGCAGCGTTTTCGGTTTGGGCACTGTCCCATCGCGACAAGGGAGGAGCCCTTGGCCGATGAATCGTTTTGGATCGAACAGATCAAGAAAGGGAATACCCATTTCTTTCGCTTGTTGTACCAGGCCCATTACAAAATGGTGTTTCGGCTCTGCTATCGCTTCACCCGCGATGTCGCGGAAGCCGAGGAACAATTGCAGGAAGTCTTTATGAAGGTGTTGGGCAAATTGGACGGCTTTCGCGGCGATTCCGCCTTTTCCAGTTGGCTCTACCGTTTGACCACCAACCACATGCTCAACCACCAGACGCGGGTCCGGCGCCACGCGAACACCATTGCGTTGGATGAGAGCTTGCAGGGTCATCACCACGAAGAAGACCCCTTGATGAAGGCCGCTCTGGCGCGCGCCATCGAACAGTTGCCGACGGGGCTCCGCACCGTGCTCATCCTCCACGATCAGGAGGGACTCAAGCACGACGACATCGCCGAACTTCTGGACATCAGCGCCGGCACATCGCGATCCCAATTGACGCGAGCCCGCATGGCGCTCCGCAAGAAGCTGGAACCGTTGCTGCGACGGAAGCCCAGCCATCCCCCATCGTCCGCTCGAGGATGCGCCCCGGCAGCACGGGCCAAAGGAGGCCGACCATGACCCCGGAAGAACTGGAGAGCTTGATTTCGCGGGACATCGACTCGGAATTGAATCGAGAAGAAGCGGCGGAGCTGGAACGCGTTCTGGCCACATCGGCGGAGGCACGTCACCTCCACGAGGATCTGCATCGACTCCAAAGCTTGCTGGGGGAGGAGCCGATCCCCAGCGCGCCGCAACCCTCCGAAGCGACGCTCGCCAACTTGGAGCGGGAAGCGCGCACCCGATTCGGCCGCAGATCCCCCATCCGCGGCTTGGTGCTGGCCGTCGCGGCTGCGCTGGTGATCGGGTTCGGTGTCTGGTTGTGGTTCGACGCCGCGCCATCCACCCAAAAGACGCTTCCCGGCGAGCGAACGACGGGCCAATGGACGGAGATTCGCGCCGAAATCGATCGCACCCAACGGGAGTTCGATCGGGCCATCAAGAAAATGGAGGGTTTGGCCGAGACGCGAATCGCCCAAATGCCCGAGGCGCAAGCAGCACACCTGGCAGCCGACCTGAGGGAGATCGATGCCGCGATCGCGCGTTGTCGCGACCTGCTGGAAACCCATCCCCAAAACCACATGCTGTACGCGTCGCTGGCGCGTGCCTACCAAGCCAAAGTGGATTTACTCGAAAAAATTATCAGCTCCTGAACATGCGACGAGCGCGTGGCAACTCCAGGATATACGCGACAGGTTATCACGTTAAATATCAGAGAGATACCTATTCACTCCCCAGGCAGCACCGTCCCTCCATCCAAAAAAATCGGGCGTCAAAAATTGTACTATTTTCGTTCTGGCGCTTTGTTGCCGATACCCCTGGAAATGAAGGCCTCGTCTCCGTGGAGCTCGCTAAAAATTTGCGTTTTGTACGGGTTCTGGTTTTCAATTTAGTGGTACCATGCAGATTCGGCCCTCGACCGGGTTGCGAATAGGAGGTGGATGCGTGGAAACAGCAGAGCTTGTCACGAGTCTCAAGGTAAGCGTGCAAGAAATTCCCAGTTTGAAAAAAATCAAGGAAGGCTTCCATAACCCCCATGTGAAAGCGTGGAAGACCAAACTTGAAGAGGTCCTGAAAGACGGGGGGTCCTGTTGTGCGAAGGCCCTCGCCACTTTGACTCGAATCAAGTTATCTCTCAGCGGTTCCAAATTCATACAAGAACAAACGTACATCAATCAATTGGAGGCGCTCGAGCGCACACTTAAGCAAACCATTCAAACGATTGAATTTCTCGGCAGACCCGAAGACAACGACATCCTGCCGCACTGGGGAAAACCCAAAAGCCAACACCTCGCCGCGGGCCACTTGATGGTGGGCGACGAAGAGGTGGCCACAGAAGAAATCACGATTCATGAAGTATTAGACTGTTTGGTCTCGCTGGCAGAAGATTCAAACCACTTGAGTGAAGGCATGCGCTCGCGATTGATCGAGCCTTTGGCCGCCATTCTCGGTGATGATTTGTTACAACCCTTCCTCAACCAGAAGCTCGACGTGCTTCTGGGCCATTGGCCGGAGTTTTCCGGCAAATAAATAGCCGGTTTGAACATGTGAAAAACCTTCCGAAATCGGAAGGTTTTTTAATTTTTGGATACCGATTCTTCCTGTAACAGATCCAAAATCCGGCGCGCCAGTCGCGTGGGGCCTTGGCCGTCCAGGCGCTGCTGCGAGGCGTCGGAGATGGCGCGAGCGTGGTGGGGATCGAAGATCAGGTGGCGCAATCCGTCGACGGCCTCGGCCAGGGAATGGCCGACCACCGCCAAATCGGCTTGTTGCAATGCTTTGAGCTCCCGATCCTCGTCACTCCGGCCAGGTGCCAGGGTAACGGTCGGTAGTCCGTGATGCAGACATTCGAACAGGCTGACACCGTAGAGCGCGAATCCGAAATGGCAGCGGGTGATGAGGCTCGAGAGATCTTTGGGGTTCTCGTGCACGGTCCATTCGAGGCGCGGCTCGGACGGCAATTTCGGCTCGCGGGCAAAGGGACCCCGAACCCAGTGAACCTTGAAATGGGCGGGAAGGTCTTCATCCAACTGGCCGGGAAGCACATCGCCGAAGCCGTGGACGTCGCTGCCGCCCGTCAGCACCAGCAATTCGGAGCCGGGTTTCCAGGTGCGCGTCATCCTGCGTGAACCCAGGAGGAAACATTCCCAGCCGAATACCAGATTGGCGGACTCCATATCGCTTTCGCGCAGGAAAAACGAAGGTACCCACTGAAGATCGACGCGCTCCGAATCGGTGACGGTGAAATCGAGGGACACGACCTTGATTCCCTTGCCGCGCAGGCCTTCGATGAACCGCAACCATTCTTCGCCCAGGTACCGGGCGGGCAGATCGAGAATCACGACCTGAACCGAGCGCTGCGCCAAATCTCGCTCGATGGTCTCGAACATTTCTTCGAATTCCACGAAAACGTGGGGCAACAGATCCAACTCGGCTTTCTCGAAGCTGGGGCCTTGGATCAGCAACTTGACACCGGCACTGGCCGCATCCTGGAGACCGGAGGCGACGGAAATCGCCCGGCTCAAATGACCCATGCCGGTTCCGGGACCGGTGGCGGTCACGATTTGTACCGAGGTCGAGGATTCCTGCGCTGTTTTTTGCCGAACCTGGGCATTGATTCCGCGCAGGGCGGGATCGCGATCCACTTCGTCGAGCACCCAGGCCAAGTCGACGATCGAGTCGGCGTCGTGAACGGCGTACCAACGGCGGTACAACTCGCTCATGAACTGGTAATCGGAAGGGGTGTCCACCGACAACCGCAACTTGGGTCGGTAAAACACGGGATCGTCCTCCAGGGGAACGTGATTCAAATCCTTGGCAAAATGAACCAGGCTTTGGCCCACGTGCTCGCGCTCGAAGGGCTGTTCGGCTTCCAAAACCAATCGATTCCAGACGATGAAGGGAAAGAGGTCGATGCCTTCGTGCACGACCGGCACACCGTCCCGGGTCGGAAACGCCACGCGATCCGCCCCGCGCGCCAAGGCGCGAATCATGCGCGAAATGGTGGTCGGTTCGATCAGGGGCGAATCCCCACAGATATAGAGCACCATTTTGGGCCGTTCGCGGGACACGATGTAATCGATGCGTCCCACGAGGTCGTTGACATCGCCCTCGTAGGCGAAGGCGCGCCGACCCTGTGCTTCGGCCCAATCGACCAAAGGCCGGTTGTAGCTGTCGGCGGTCGTCGCCAAAATGCATTCGCGCAGTTCGGGAACTCGATCGAGCCTGTCGAAAATGCGTGCGATCAAAGGCTTTCCGGAAAGATCGAGCAAGTGCTTTCGGGGCAGTCGATTGGAATTGAGACGGGCGCCGACTACGGCAATCACATCCACAGAAACCTCCACCTTTTGGAAACGCGTAGAGCAGGGATCAGCCCCCACGAAATCAACCCTGCCCGATCAACTCAACAAATCACCTGGCCGTTTCTCAGAAACCTGTTCCCCATGATTCCACTCGTCGAGAGCGATACTTGACACCCGGTAGAGGTAGCGCACTCACAAACCCTGGGCGGGACACTCGGTCACACCATACATCGTAAAAAGGCCCGAACCCCGACGGACGGTCCGGTCACGCGGTGACGCTCGGAGTTCCGCAAGCGCCCCGTTGGATAATTCATTCAAGGTATTTGGCTTCGATTCGGGCAACCGCGCATCGTCGCGTTTCTCCCAGCCACTCTTCATGGGCACGAAACCAGAAACGCTTGATATCGGTCGCCATTCCATTCACAACCAAAACTCGGTCGTTAGGCAAAAAGTCTAAACCAAAGAGTTGACCCTAGGCAACCAGGGAAAAGTCATCCGACCGGATGCAGCGCGAAGGAGACCGAAGCCATGTCGTCGGATTCTCTGCGCGTCTCGTCCCACTCGGCGAGGGAAAAAAGCACGCGCGTCAGGTGACCGGGCGGTCGCGGGTCGTGCCAAAGCATGGGAAAGACGGCACAGCGTCCGGGATCCCAAGATATGCGAAGCCGCCGCCTGGCATCGCCGAATTCCAGCCAACCCTCGGTCGCGCCGAACCCGGTGGTACAAGACACCAGGCTGGACAGTGGCGACCCGTGGTGGCAGGCTCGATCCAACGGGAAGATTTCGACCGATCGGCCGCCATTGTGGCACCTCAATTGGAGCGGGCCCCGGAAAGCATGGGGCAGCAGCGTGAAGTGACCCACACGCGCGGTACCCCGCGGGAGCAGCCACCCGGGAAATGCGTAGGTTATGGCGAGAGATTCGGAATCGGCGCGGAATCGGTACTGTTTGAGAATCGGACCGAGGTGCGTCCCGATCCGACCCTGAACCACCAGATCTCCGGTTTCGCCTTCGAGATACCATTCGGGTTCGCATCGCGCCAGGTCGGTCAGGCGGCGATGATCCGCGGGCAATTCCATCACCACGTGCCCGGAGTAGAAGTCGGCGCCCAGATCGATGCCCTCGAAGTAGCCGTGGGCCAAGGTGCCGATCAGCGGTGCGGCATCGTGCCGGGGAAAGGCCAGCCGTTTGATCGCCAAGCCACGGCGCAGGTTGAGGGCTACGTCCAGGTGATCGGTGCGAATTCGCAGCTCGATGCCCTCGGGATCGCGTTCCAGGGTCACCCCCAATTCGGACAGTGCCGGATCCGAAAGGCGACGACCAGGCTCGCTGGACACCGCGATCGGAAACGTCGGGTCGCCCCCGAGTTCACGAATCAGGGTCTGCAGGTCATGGAGGGCTCGCTGCAATCGGTCCGGATGGATGTGGGTGCGCAAGTCGCTGGACCACAACAGGCAGAGCCGCCGATAGAATTCGGGTCGGGCCACTTCGGCGGCGTTCTCGATCAGTTCGGCGGCTCGATGGCACAGGGAGTTGAGGCGTAGATCGGCACGTCCCGTGACGGCCCATCGCGAGACGTTGTATTTGGGCTGCTTCTTGACCGGGATGGGTTGATCGACCGCGTTGAGTCCCAAGGGAGCGGGCTCGGGTTCGTCCTGATTCGGGACCATGCGGGTCAGCGCCTTCGAGGGCAGCAGCCAGGTAACACCGTGGCGTGAAAGCACTTCGTCGAAAAGGGACCCGATGCGTTGCCATTCGTCGGGAGCCGCGCTCAGCGGTTCGTAATCGTAGCGCCGGGGTCGAAAGCCGAAGATTTCCACATCGCTGCAGTACAACGGCAATGGATGCGACGCGGTGGCGAAGCGGCGAGCCAGATAGGCGTGGTACTCGGTCGAATCGATATCCCGATGCACGAACCGCTGAAATTTCTGGAAGAGAATCGAATCGCTCCAGAGCACGGGAAGCGAAGGGCGATCCAAACCACGGGCCAGCCAGGGCGCTTGCCGCGGCAGTGCATCGCCCAGAAGCAAATGGGCGTTGTCCCAATCCAATACCAGGGCTTCGTAACCGTGATCGGCGTAGATATCGACCATGGCGGGGGAGAAGGCCATTTCGTTGACCAAGACGATGCGCGGCCGAACCCCCAGCAAGGATCGATAGCGGCGAAGGCCCCACTCCTGGTTCCAGTGATTCACCGCGTGCGGCATCAGCGGGCCGATCGCCTGAATGTATCCACTGCCCACCAGTTCACAGCGCGACCGTTCCAGCAAACCGCGAAACCGATCCATCCACTGGGGTCTCAATGCCTGGACCTGCTCCAGAGTCCAGGCCGAGGCCTCCACACCCAACGGAAGCCCGCGGGATTCGATCAGGTCCAGCAGCGGGGCGTAGCAGGCATCGATGACCCGTCCGCGATCCTCGGTCGCGATTGCCGAAAAGGCGAGGTTCAGGTGGAAGATGGCGTAGACCTGACTCATGAAACTCCCGTTTTCACACGACATATCCGTCTAGACTCACTATCGGTCGGCAGAACGGATTTCGATCGAAGCACCTCGTTTATTCTATGGCCCGCATCCTCGGAAGGGGCACCGTCGCGGCTGGACGAACCCGTTTTCACCACCTCGACCGCATCAGGGCGCGAACCGGGCTCGCATTTCGCGCAGGGGCCGCAGGCCATCCTCCGGATCGGCTCGCCACTGGCGATCGGGCAATTCGAAGGAATTTGGCTGTTTGCAGCCGTCGCCGTCCGCCGCGAACCCGGACTTGATGCCCGCGATGACCGGCTTGATTTGCTCGGGCAACCAGCAATGGCCGGCCTCGTATTCGGCCCCTTTGGCATCCAAGTCCAAATGGAACTCGATGATCGATGCGTTCCAGCGGTTGACCGCCCGGAACAACACTCCCATGTCCCGCGAGTGATCGGACCACCCCACCGGGCACTGGAATTCGGTTGACAGGGTTTCCATCGCGGCGAGATTGCAGGCCTCGGCCGGGGTGGGGTAGGCCGAACTGCAGTGAAGCAGGCGAAAATCGCCACATCCGAAGCGACGCAGTACCTCGACGGCATGCCGCACTTCCTCGAGATCGGCCATACCGGTCGAAAGAATCAGCGGTCGACCCGTTCGGGAACAAGCGCGCAACAGCTTGTCCCACAAGAGTTCGTAAGAGGCGATCTTGAAAAAATCCACGTGTGGCTTGAGGATTTCCACCGCTTCCAAATCAAAGGGGGTACAGCAGAAGGCCACATCGCGCAGCTTGCAGCGAACCGCCAATTCCGGAATGAAGCTAGACGGCAGTTCCCAGGCCTTCCGGGCTCGGTGAGTCTCGGATTGGGTCAGGATTTCGGGCGCAAACAGCGATTCCAATCGGAAGAGTTGGAATTTCACCGCATCACAGCCGATATCGGCAGCGACATCGATGAACTCGCGACAGCGATCCAAATCCTGATGATGGTTGCTGGAGACCTCGGCAATGAACAGCGGAGGTGAAACAGGCGACATGGAAACTCACTTTATCGAACGTTTTGGATGATTCCATTTATAGGCGGGTTTTCCGTTCAGTGAAAGTACTTTTTTCGTTCGGATCTATTCCTAAATATAAGTAGTTGTTGTCGTATCGGGTGTTTTCGCACAAATCAGGAGGAACCCGCAGCGACGCCGATCTCTTTCAAGCTGCACGGCGGTGTGGTAGCTTTACCTCACCGCGTTTCCCCACTCGAGACATGGCGATCTCGCCGGCCGCATCGATCCCGATCGCAGGACCGATGGCGACCCACTCTTGAAATATCCTGACGATCGGGCTGAATCATGATGGACACACGCTTCAAACCGTTTCAACCGACGCCTTCACCGGCGCCGGAATCCGACTATCGCGCCGAGCGCCCCTGTCCCATCTGCGGATCGTGGGAATCGCGATCGGTCCTGCACATGAGCGATTTCCAATTCTTCAGCGACGCCCCGAACCTGTGCAAACGCGCGGACATTCACCACGTGCAATGCCGCCGGTGCTTCGCGCTGTTCATGAACCCCTGCTACACCGAAGCCGGATTTCGGGTTCTATTCGCGGAAGCCGGCATGACTTACGGTTCCAGTGGTATGCGTCAAAGCGAGCAGATGGGGTGGCTGGAAGAACGCGGCCTGCTGGAGCAGGGATTCACCTACCTGGATGTGGGCTGTGCCGCGGGTTCCTTCATCGCCGCCTTGCCGGCCGAAGTGAACGCGGTCGGAGTCGACATCGATGCGGACGCGGTGGCCCGGGCACAGGAACGATTGGGCGGCGAGACCCGGCGCTTCGTGGCGGCCGACTTCGAAAAGCTCACCTGGGACGAACCCGTCGACGTCATTACCATGTTCCACGTGTTGGAGCACCTGCCGAAGCCGATCACCGTGCTCGAGCGCCTGCGGGCCCTGGCATCGGCCGAGACCCGGCTGGTGGTGGAAGTGCCGTTGTTGGAAAAGGGAAAAACCAACGACATCAACGGTTTCCTTACGCCGTCACACCTGACCCACTTTTCGCGAACCAGTTTGACGATGTGCCTCCATCGATCCGGTTGGCGGCTCGTCGACGCCACCGACCAGCCCGATTACAACGGCTACCGCGTCCTGGCCGAACCGGCCGAGCCGAACGCCACGGACCGGCCCTGCCAAGACGATATCGCCACGCTCTACGATTACCTGGCCGACTGGAACGCCAACCTCCATCGCTGCGCCCAACGCCTGGTGCGACAACTCGATGCCGAGTACCTGGTGATCCGCGGTGGCGGCATGCACACCGAATTCATCTACCAGTTGCTGCCACTGTTCCACATGGAACATTCCGGAACAAAGGCACGGGGTTACGCGATTCTGGACGGCGATCCGAAAAAGCAGGGGCGTCATTGGCGCGGCATTCCCATTCTCCCGCCGACCTGTATCGGCGATTTCGATTGGGGCTCGACCCAAATGTTGATCAGCAGTTACGGCCACCAGGAGGCGATGATCGAAGAAGCGCTGGCGGCGGGAGTGCCCCGCGAGCGAATCATCGCGCTCTACGATTTCATCCGTCGTTACTGAATCTCGTTTGGCGCCCGATCGGCCACATGACCGCTTGACAGACACCCGTCGCCTCATTTGAAATAGGGTCCACCACACCGACAACCGATGATTTCCCTCTCCTCCCCATTTCCTCGAATCGGGCGGCCGCGTCGCCGGCCCGGAAGGTGATTGGACCATGGCCGACCACAAAGGACATCGCGTCAGACTTTGGGAGCGCTATCGAGCCCAGGGATTCCGGGCCGGATTCCACCACCCCCACGAAAAACTGGAACTGTTGCTGACGCTGGCCCTGCCACGGTGCGATACCAAGCCGTTGGCGAAACGATTGCTCGAACGGTTCGGATCGCTGAACGGCGTCGTCACCGCAACCACCAGACAACTTTGCTCGGTCGAAGGGGTCGGCAGCAAAACCGCCCACCTTCTGCGCCTGCTCGGCGAAACCGCGGTGGTCCTGGAAGAGGAAAAGATCCGATTTGGTCGCTTCCTGAGCGATATCGACGAGATGAAGCGCTACCTGCGACGCGAGTTGGCTTTCGAGGAAGCCGAATATCTGCTGGTCCTGTTTCTCGATCAACAACGGCGTTTGATTCGCGCCATCCGGGTATTTCGCGGCACGGTCAACCAAAGCGTGGTGTATCCCCGCGAGGTGGTCAAGGAAGGCCTGACCTGCAACGCGGCGCGCGCCATGATCGCCCACAACCACCCCAGTGGCCTGGCCGAGCCGTCACGCCAGGACATCCATTTGACCCACAAGGTTCGCGAGGCCCTGGCCATGGTCGACATCTTTTTGGAAGACCACTTCATCGTCGGCAAGAACGAAGTCACCAGCCTGCGCGAGCGCGGTGTGTTCGACCGCAAACGCGGCACCAAGGCGAAGGCGTGACCGGCGAGCGACGCGCTCGGCTCAATCCCGCAGGGTTTCCACCAAACGCGCGGTTCTCAGCAGGTGGGCTTCCTGGAAGTGGTTGCCCATCAGTTGCAGCCCGATCGGCAATCCGTCTCCATCCGCGCCGTACGGCAGCGACATCGCCGGAATGCCCGCCAAATTGGCGGTGACGGTGAAAATGTCGCTGAGGTACATCGACATCGGATCGTCCGTGCGATCGCCGAACGGAAAGGCCGTCGTCGGCGTGGTCGGCGCCAGCAACACGTCCACCTTGGCGAAGGCCGCCCGGTAGTCTTCGATGATCTTGGTGCGCACCCTTTGTGCGTTGAGGTAGTAACCCTCGTAATATCCGCTGGAAAGGCAATAGGTTCCCAGCAAAATACGGCGCTTGACCTCGATTCCGAAGCCCTCCGAACGCGAGCGCACGTACATGTCGCGCAGGTTGGCCGCGTCGGCGGTTCGGTGAGTGTAGCGCACGCCGTCGAACCGCGCCAGGTTGGAACTCGCCTCGGCCGTGGCCAGCAGGTAGTAGGCGGGGATCGCGTATTCGGTGTGGGGCAGGGAGACTTCCACGATTTCGGCGCCCGCTTCTTCGAGGCGTGCGACCAGTTTCGCCATGGCCGCCTTGATTTCGGGCTGGACATCGCCGCTGGAGAATTCCACCGGCAGGCCGACCTTCAGGCCGGCAGGCGGCGTCTCCAAATCCGCCAGCACATCGGCGGTCGCGACCCGTGCCGAAGTGGAGTCGCGCTCGCAATGGCCCGCGATCACTTGAAACAAACGCGCCACACCGTCCACGTCGCGGGCGATAGGGCCGATTTGGTCCAGGCTGGATCCGTAGGCCACGAGGCCGAATCGCGACACACGGCCGTATGTCGGTTTGAGGCCGGTCACGCCGCAAAAGGCGGCCGGTTGGCGAATCGAGCCCCCGGTGGAGCTGCCCAACGCCAGGGGAACCAGGTCGGCGCCCACCGCCGCGGTCGAGCCGCCGCTGCTGCCGCCGGGCACGCGTTCGGGGTCCACCGGGTTACGGGTCTTCTGCAGGCCCGAGAATTCGGTGCTGGATCCCATCGCGAATTCGTCCATGTTGGTCTTGCCGATCAAAATGGCGTCGGCTTCCCTGAGTTTCGCGATGACCGAGGCGTCGTAGGGCGAAACGAAGGCTTCCAAAATCTTGGAAGCACAGGTGGTCTTGCGACCGGTGATATTGATGTTGTCCTTGATGGCGATGGGCACGCCGGCCAAGGAGCCAAGCGGCTCGCCCGCGGCCCGCTTGCGATCCGTTTCACGAGCGGCGGCCAGGGCCTCCGCCTCGTCGATACTCAAAAAGGCACCCAACGCTTCGTCGCGCTCGCGAATCTCGTCGAGACAGGCGCGTGTCAGCGCTTCGCTGGTGAAATCGCCGCGCTGCAGGGCGGCCAACATTTCTTTGGTCGTCTTTCCCGTTTCTATCGCCATAGCCACCGCATCCACTCCAACCGCGTCATCGACGCTTGATGTTCCGGCCCATCCGAGGGGTTATGGCACCGGAATCCTTGAGATCATTTGACCTGAATCACTTTGGGAACCAGAAAATGGTCGCTTTCCGTATCGGGTGCGTTCTGCAAGGCGGCCTGGGTGCCCAAGCTCGCACGCGGTTCGTCCTCGCGAAAAGCCGTGGCATCGTGAAGGATCGAGGAGGTCGCGGGAACCCCTTCCAAATCCAGTTCGCCGATTTTCGCCACGTGATCCAAAATGGAGCCCAGTTGCCGGGCCAAGAGTTCGGCTTCCGAATCATCGAACTGGAGGTTCGCCAGTTTGGCGTAATGAGCCACCGTTTCCTTGCTGATATCCGACATGGAAGCTCCTTCATAGCCGAGGGGCTAGCGCGAATGCGTAACGTTTTAGCAGGCTCGCGAGCCATGGGTCAACTGCAACTTGTGGGGAATCCAGGACGGTCGGTCCTTTCAAAAAAGACAAAGCCCGCGATTTTCCCTGGGAAAAGCGCGGGCTCCGACGTGGCGCGATTTCAAAAAACAGCGGTTTGCTCTACTGGTCGTCGGCCAACTCGATGCCCAGTTTGCCGTCTTTCATGGCGATGCGACCCGTTACCTTGACATCCAGATCTTCCGCATCGCTGAAGGTCATGAAGCCTTTCTTCAACCCCAGCTTGACGATGTACTTGACCGTGCGGGAGTTGGTCACCAGTTTCTTCTTGTCATCCATCAGGTAGATGCCCTGAACGTCGTAATTGGCCAAAAGCCCTTTGTTGAGGGTGGTCGCCACGTCGCGCAAGCTCGCGAGAGGGACTTTGGCGATGGTGACCCCTTTGACCGAGTTGGGAATCTGGTCCGGCGTATGCGTCGACGAATTGAACACGACGGCCAACATGGAAAAATTGGGATTCTTTTCTAGAATCAGCTTGAGCTTGTCCTCGATGCCTTCACCGGCAAACGCGGACGCTCCGCAGAAAAAAACCAACAACAGAGCCAAATTTTTCATTTTCGACATGTGGAATTTGGAAAAACCAGGTGTGAACTTCATAAAAGGAACCTCTCCAGGTGCAAACCTGTTTCGCCTTGGTAGTCCGAACCTCGACATCGAAAGAAGGGGCCGACCTACCATGGAATCGAAACGCATTTTAGCGACGGACAGAGAAAAAGCCGTCAACCGCCGCAGCAAAGCCGACAAGCATACCTCAAACGCTCGTAATTGAGTAGTCCCTTCAGCGTCAAAAGAGCAGCGAAGCAGCACAGATCGGCACCGAACCCACTGACACGAAAAGGACATGTCGCCCACGGGCCGGTTGGCAAAAATGTTCGGCGAATCGATGGGCATGCGCCGAATGACGGGGGTTGGCCGGAGGTCACGGATTCAGGACAGCCGGAGCCACTCTAAACCAGAAGATCGAGGACAAGGGTTTGGGCTTCCAAAGCACGCTTGAGGTTCTTGTTCTGAACTTCCTGAATCTGCTGGGCAATATCGAATGGCGAAGGCGCTTCCGGCAAAGCACCGGAACCCCCGGACCGAACGCGTTGAGTGGGCGTTGCCAAGGTTCCGCTGGGGTTGGGAACTCCGCCGCCGACGGCTTCTATCACGAGCTGCTCCTCAAAGGGTTTGAAAGGGAGAACGTTGAGAACGGTACGTTCAGGTCGATGTATTAAATCCTTCGACCGCCGCCACACTTTTCTTGACCCCGATTTTTCTCTACCCCAAAAACCCCGAAAGTGGTCATCGGGGCCCGTCTCACTCGGGTGCCTGCTCCTGCTCCATGCGCCACTTCTCACCCTCGCGCACGACGCGACCGTGAACTTTGGCATCGCGCTCTTCCCGGGAATCGGAAAAAACGAGAATCCTGTATTTGGGGGCCTGCTTCATGAGGTACGAAATGGTGCGCTTGTTGGTGACCAGCTTGCCCTCGTCGTCCAAAAGCAGGAGCGCCTGAACCTCGTTTTTCTTCAACGTATTGTTGACGATGGACCGCGACACGTCGGAAACGGATTTGATACCGACTTCCAGAATCTGAATATCGCCCACGGACGATTGGATCTGGGGAGATCGATTATTGCGCGCATTGTAGACGACAACCATGGTCTTGATGTCGCTATGCTCCTCGGCGATCGTTCGGACCTTGGCGACGAATTCGGTTTGCCCGAATGAATTGAGACCGACAGCCATGAAGACTAGGAACCAATACTTCATTGTGATCCTCGATGAAAAAAAGAAAGTTGAGACACGCATCCAAGTGAGAACGCAACGTTTTTACACAAATTCCATGAATGAAGTTGCGTGCCATGTATTGAATCAAGACAGTAAAAAATCTTACCACTTCCCAGGATTTGAGGAAATGAGGAGAAAAGCACATCTGGGACGCTTTTTTCATCACAATTAGTTGATTTTTCACGACCAACCGTTTCGACGCCGTTCACAGCGGCAGTCGAACGCCCGGAGGAACGTCGCCGCGGGCAACCGCTCTTCCTGTTTTCTGATGAAGCGGTCTCGATTTCCCGCTACCATAGCGGCACGCCCTGAGAATTTCCAATCCAAATCGCACACAAGGCGGTACATCCGGTTCCCGCCGCGTTCGCGATCGGTCCGGTCGGGATCGACCCGAGATACGGAACCCGAATCAACCCCCGGCAGGTGCTCGTCGCCGTTTCACAAGGGTTTCCGCCGGTCGCCCCGAAAGGAATTCTCCAATTCAAGGCCCCGAGGATTACCAGTATCATGAGCGATTCATTCATTCTCGCAATCGATCAAGGCACCACCAGCAGTCGTGCCATTCTCTTCGACAAACAGGGCCATCCCGTGGGTATGGCACAGGAAGAATTTCCCCAACACTATCCGGCCGACGGCTGGGTGGAGCACGATCCCAACGACATCTGGTCGACGACGGAGCGCGTTTGCCGTGCCGTGCTCGCGGACCGGGGCATCGACGCCGGCCAGGTGGCCGCGATCGGCGTCACCAACCAACGGGAAACCACCCTGATCTGGAATCGCAGGACGGGTGAACCCCTTCACGCCGCCATCGTCTGGCAGGATCGCCGCACTGCCGAGCTCTGCACCAAACTCAAGCAGGAAGGTCACGAAACCTGGCTGCGCCAGAAAACCGGCCTTTTGTTGGATCCCTATTTCTCGGCGACCAAAATCAAGTGGATCCTGGATCAGGTGCCGGGTGCGCGTTCCCTGGCCGCCGCGGGAGACCTGGCCTTCGGAACCGTCGACACCTATCTGCTCTGGCGCCTGACCGAGAGGCGGGTACACGCGACCGACGCCACCAATGCTTCGCGCACGCTTCTGTTCAACATCCACACCCAGCAATGGGATCCAGACTTGCTGGATCTATTCCAGATACCGGCGGAGATCATGCCTTCGGTCCTGGATTGCAGCGCCGACTTCGGCAGCACCCGCCTGTTCGGCGGCGACATTCCCATTCTGGGCATCGCCGGCGATCAGCAGGCAGCCACGATCGGGCAGGCCTGCTTCGAGCCAGGCATGGTCAAGAGCACCTACGGCACAGGTTGTTTCGTCGTCCAAAACACGGGGGACACGGCCATTCAATCCCAACACCGACTGCTCAGCACCATCGCCTACCGAATCGACGGCCGAACGACGTACGGATTGGAAGGCAGCATTTTCGTTGCAGGGGCCGCAATCCAATGGCTGCGCGATGAAATGGGGCTGATCGACACCTCTTCGGAGAGTGAAAAGATCGCGGCCGCATTGAGCGGCAACCACGGTGTCTACCTGGTTCCGGCCTTCACCGGCCTGGGCGCACCGCACTGGAATCCGGATGCGCGCGGCGCCATTGTCGGGCTCACCCGCAACGCGAGCGCCGCGCATGTGGTGCGGGCAACGCTCGAGGCGGTCTGCTACCAGACTCGAGACCTGATGAGCGCCATGGCCGGCGACGGCACCGAGGCCGCCACGCTGCGGGTGGACGGCGGCATGGTCGGCAACGACTGGTTGTGCCAGTTCTTGGCCGATATTCTCGGTCTGCCGGTGCAGCGCCCGGTCGTGGCGGAAACGACCGCCCTGGGCGTCGCGTACCTCGCCGGCCTGAAACTGGGTTGGTATGGATCGCTGGAAGAAATCGGCCGGTTATGGGAACGACAGGCTTCGTTCAAACCGGCGATGGACGAGCCGAAACGCACCCGTCTCTACGAAGGCTGGAAAAAGGCACTGGCTCGGGTGCAGTGATTTCCGGCTACCCCCATCCTTTTTATCGATCGCGGTGGAGATCGGCGGGGCGCTCGACCTTGCCGATTCCATCCGATCACCGCCCACTCGTTCCGAGACCTTAAATCTGCTCGCGGACCTCCTCGATCAACAACAAGCGCTCGGGCGACAAACGAGCCAGGTTCAATTCGCCCGCTTTCAGGGCCAAAGCGTCCAACAACGGCTGAAACACCCGTTCCAGACCGGCTCCTTCGATCATCTCGCGAACCTCCCCATCCTGGCCCGCCCGAGCCAGGCACAGGGCACCGACCAACGCCAGTCGCAGCACTTCTTTGCGGCAGGGGTGTTCCACATGTTCACCCAAAAAGGCCAGGATGCGCGGCATCGCCTGGTTCCAAGGCGCCGGGTTCTCCCCGACCAACTCTTGAAACCCTCTGCGGCAAAACGGGTTCTCGGGAGCGAGGATCAAGGCCATGATGGCGTGCTCGACGGCTTTGGCACGACGTCCACTGGCTGCCAACAGGTCCGCCAAATCCCAATAGGACTGACCGGTGTCCGGCCCTTTTTCGATCGCCTTCAACAGCGCCTCTTCGGCATCGTCCAGACGGTCCAATCGCTCGCGGTACAGAAGACCGAGATTGGACCAGGGCAACGCCCAGTTGCGGTCCAGGGCACAGGCCCGGTGAAAGGCGTGTTCGGCATATTCCGGTCGCTCGAGACAGTCCGCACACAGGACACCCAAATTGTTCCAGGGCGCGGCGATGCCGTCGCGGTACTTCATGGCCTGGCGAAACGCGTGCTCCGCATTCTCGACCTGGCCCATGTGGGTCAAGGCGATGCCCATGTTGTTCCACGCCGCAAAAAAGTTCTCGCGCAGGTCGATCGCACGCCCGTAGGCTTCCTCCGCCTCTTCGTGCCGTCCCATGTGGCGGCTGTACAGGTTGCCCAGAAGAAACCAATAGATCGGCTCGCGATCGCTGAGGGCCAAGGCCTTTTCGGCTTCGCGTTCGGCATCGGCGATGCGCCAGTCCACGTCGGCGTAGATCCGGGCCAGGTTGGCGTGGGGTAAGGCCAGGCGATCGTCGACCTGAATCGCCTGCTCGTAGGCGTCGCGCGCGCCTGGGAAATCGCCCCGCTCTTCCAGAACCGCGCCGAGCCAATTCCACATTTTTGCGTTTTCGGGCTGACGGCGAACGCCCTCGCGGCACGCGGCTTCGGCCACGGCCAGGGCACCCTGTTGGCGAAAGGCCAGGCTCAAGTCGGTCCAAGCCCCGTATCCGCGGTCGTCCAAATGGGTTTTGGCGACTTCCAGCAGCCGGCCCAAAATCGTCTGGGGCGTTTCCTCCGCTTCTCGCGGGTACTGCTCGAGAAGATGCGCCACGTGAAGCTCGATCTCCTGAAAACGCTTTTGCTGTTCCACGTTCCGCGCGGGTCGAGCCGTAAGTCCGCGACACTTGTCGGTACCGCATACGTTGCCGAACGGGTTGAGGTAGGCGAACCGCGGCAAACGCTGTTTCGGTGCAAGATCTTCGGGTTCCTCGGACTGCGCCCGCTTCGACGTCCTGTCACGATCGTCGGCGCGGTAGAAAAGTTCCATGAAGTCCAACATGGGACGCAGCCGACGGAAGCCATCGTGATCGAAGCGGGCGAGGTAATATAAATTGTAGAACCGCTCCACCACCTGATAGGTCTTGCGTTTTTCGGACCCGCCCACTTCTTCGATATAGCCTTCGTCGATCAAGCGCTTGATCTGGGCACTGACGTAGTTCGACGGTTTGCGAATATTGCGGGTAAGGATTCCCACCCCTACCGGATCCCACTGGCGGGCGATCGCATCGAAGGTACGGCGTACCAACGGCTTCAATGCCTGGATCCGGCTTTTGAAAAAGATGCCGTTGTCGTCGAACAGGCGTTCCAGATCTTCCTGAACCGAACGGGTTCCCGTCTCGTGCCAAATCCGAAACAGCATTTTGATCAGGCGGGGATTCCCGCCGGTGAGAATCCGCAGCGCATGAACCCGGGCCGGCTCGCGTTCCACCAGTTGACGCACGTTGTCGCAGTCGTGCCGATCGGCGAAATTCAAAAGCGCCCGACACACCAGATCGCGGCGAAACGGTTCCAGGTGAATCAGGCGAAAGTAGTCGTACAGCGGCGAGTCCAAATCGGTGATGTGAGAAAAGTAGCCCGGGGCGGTGGCGACCAGAACCACGTCGTCGCCGCGAGAAAACGCGTCTCGGAAACGCACCAGCTCCGCTTCCTTGGTCAAGGCTTTCATCACATCGTTGATTTGGTCGACCAGAAGCAGGACCCGCTTTCCCACCACGTCCCGAACCAGGCGAAAAAACACGGCTTGGGCCTTCGCGGCCAAGTTCTTGGGGTTTTCCTCGATGAGGCGATCGGCGTGATCGTTGAGCAGCCCGGCCGCCAGGGAGAGTTGCCGAATCGCGGCCAACCAAAAATCCGCGAAATCACCCACCGCGTTCGCCTGGTCCCCGAAATGTACCGGCAACCAACGGGCGTTCAAGGAGGGTTCGTCCTCGATGAAGTAGGTAAGTGTGTACAGCATGGTGGTCTTGCCGATGCCGGGGGGACCCAAAAGCAGCCGGGGCTCCGTGGTTTGCCCCGCATCTCGCAGGGATTCCAAAAGCGATTGGATCAAATGCTCTCTCCCGACGAGTTCTCCCAGCAAGATCTCTCGGGGAACCAGGTCCGGTTGATGCAATTGAAAGTGGGCCAAATTCATGGGGGGATGACTCCAAACACCACGCCGACACCAGCGGGTCGAAGGCGGTTCTCAACATCGAGGTCGTTCACAAACCAAAACGAGGGTGGACAGGGAAACCCTGTCTCAGAGAGGGAATGGTTCGATCGAATCTCACGCACAACCGAGCGGTGTGCGAGAAATACAACGAGATCCATGCACATCGGCGGCAGTCCAGGGGGCGCTGCCACGATGCGATCCTATGTCTCCGAATTGCCAGTTGATTGAGATTAGCTTAACCAGCCGGCGTGTGGGACGCAATAGGTTTGCTGCCAAAAGCTGAACTACGCCAAAAAAGTGCGAAGGGCACAGCGGTTCCGCTTGGCAACTTCAAGATAACGCAATTCATTCATTGCGTAATGGGGAATATTACGGACAAACTCAACCTATTGCAACAAATCTGTTGCTAAAAATCTCAATTATCAAGTCATCGACTCAGGAAAATTATCGTCGACGTACCGCTCACCCGATCGCGCCGCAGGCGGCAGTCCCTGTGCCCGTTGAAATTGGAACATCACGATGCCTCCGGCGACCGCCACGTTCAAAGAGGGAACGCCACCCCATTGGGGAATGGAAATCAGGTGATCACAGAAAGGGGCCGCATCCGCCAAACCACGCCCCTCGTTGCCCAGGACAAAGGCGATGTCGCGGTCGAACGTCGTTTGCGTGATGCAGGCCCCGCCGATTTCGACGCCCCAAACCTGGAACGCCTGCTGGCGGCAATAGGCCACCGCGTCGGCAAGGGTGTAGAAATGGCGCCAGGACAAAAACTGAAAGGTCCCCTGAGCACCGGTCGATTTGACGCGCTGCCGGCCGACGATCAACAGCTCGTCGCACCCGAAGGCATAGGCCGAGCGACTCAACATGCCCACGTTGTTTTCCTTTTCGATATTGAACACGATCAATTTGAACCGAAACGCTGGTTCGTTCATGGAGCGGCTCCCCTCGAACTCACTTCAAATCGGCGGTACCGAGCCACGGGCTTTCGATGCCGGCCCGCTCATCTTGGCACAAGCGGCGCGAAGCGGTAATGGATTATCTGGCGTGGGCGAGTTCGGAAAGACGCATCGGGACGGCCGAAGGCATTTCGATGCCAGACACAAAAAAAGCCGCTACCGAAGAAAGACTCCTTCGGTAGCGGCAACCTCGAACCGTCGAGAGACCGTCATACAAGGGATGGGTGGAGAGGAGAGAGGAACGGAGGGGCTGGTTGTGAGTCGGGAATCAGTTGACCTGGATGCGAATCGGCTTGGCTTCCTCGAGCTTGGGCAGCGTCAAACTCAGGACACCGCGCTCGAGATGGGCCTTGATGTTCGAAGCGTCGATTCCCGACGGAATCTTGAAAGCCGCCTGATAATCGGATTGGGTGAATTCGCCATGAACCTTGCGATACCCCTCGAATTCGGGGGCTTTTGCCGTCGCCTTCAATCTCAGGTAGTTGTTCTCCACCTGAATGTCGAGATTCTCCGCGGGAACACCCGGCAACAACGCGGTGAACAAGAGCCCCTCGTCGTTGCGTTGGAAGCGGTGGCGCGGTACCACGATCGGGCTGGCGGTTCGATTGGATTCGGGAACGGGGCTGTTTTGCGTGTCGGTCTTGGCGACGGGCGATTTTTCCAAAGTGGCTGTGGTCATTTTTTCCTCCAAAGTTCGGCTAAGCGTTTCGAAACGGTGACAAGGGAATCAGGCGACGTTTACCTGGATCCGTTTGGGTTTGTCTTCTTCGCGTTTGTCCAGGGAAATCACCAGGACGCCGTCCTCGAGGGAGGCGGCGACCGAGTCTTCCCGAACCCGAAAGGGCAGGTTGATGACGCGATGAAAGTTACCGAATTGAAGCGAGCCTTGTTCGACATCGTCGGGAACGACACCCTCGAGATGAAGCTTGTTGCCTTCGACCGAAAGCTTGAGCCATTCGGCGCGCCAACCGGGCGCATGGAGCACGGCCTTGGCGCCGTCTTGATTCAGGTAAAGATTGACGGGGTGGGCATGAGCCCGTCCGGAGTGTTGAAAGGAAGGGAAGAAACGTGAAAATTCACGGTCGAAAAAGTCGAAGTCAAATGCGGGCGACCAGGAGCGGGAAAGCTGATCGAGCAGTTGCAACATAGGGGACCTCCAAAAAGTGTGCGCCTGAGAGCCAGGCTAATTGCTGAAAAGAATAATAAAACCTTAGCTTATTGATGTCAAGTTTTATGACAACATTATTCACTTTTCTACACAACCACCACCAATCAAGCCAGTTACAGTGCAATTCTCAACTCTTTATATGAGCGCCTCACTATAAGATTTTATGCTCACACCAATAAAAAGGGCCGAATCCCACATCACGCGGGATTCGGCCCTGCCTTCATTTCCTCAGTTCCCGGGTGCGATTCGGCCGGTTCCGCCGGTTCCGCCTGCCCGACCTCCGCTCCGGGCTATCCTTCCCCTTCTTCCTTCGCCTTGAAATCCAGCGACGCCGAATTGATGCAGTACCTCAACCCCGTCGGCTGCGGTCCGTCCTCGAAAACATGCCCCAGGTGCGCATCGCAATGGCTGCACAACACCTCGGTCCGCCGCATGAAGTGACTGCGATCCTCCTTGGTCTCGATGTGTCGCTTTTCCTTGGGTTTCCAAAAGCTGGGCCAGCCGGATCCGGAATCGTACTTGGCCTCGGAGCCGAACAACAGGGTTCCACAGCAGATGCAGTGATAGTCACCCACCTTCTTGAGATCGTGGTAAGCCCCCGTGAATGCGCGCTCCGTTCCCTTTTCGCGCGCCACGTAATACTGCTCCGGCGTCAGTTGCGCTTTCCATTCGGCTTCAGACTTGTGGACTTTGTCACTCATGGCATACCTCCTGGTGAAATCCCAAACCGTTTTCTGTTGCGGGTGAAAAGACAGTTCGTTCGATCCATTGATTCCATCATATATAAATAGGTGCGGCTGTCGATGAAACCCACCCGGGAGCCCCAACGGTGCGCCCCATACCGAACAAATTTCGGCCAACTGTTGCCTTTTTGATATCGAAATCTTAAGATCGGTAATAGCGCGCTTTTTTTGGACGACCTATGTTCCGACAGACTCCATCGGCATTTACCCACTTTTCATGGATCATGATCTTGCTGATCCTCGGCAACATGGCCGAGCTGTCTCCGCTCCACCATCACGAAGAAGAACACGCCTGTCTTCAAATCGACGGTACCTTTTTCTACTTCGACAAGACCTCGGTCGACGACGAAACAGGTTCGGAGCAGCCCGCCCTGCACGGCATTCGCATCGGGGACCGCCACGAGCACCCCATCTGCGGGATCTGCCAGATGGCTTCTACCTGGCTGCTCGAACTGCCGGCGCATTCCGTTGGTAATCCGAACTCCGAGCTCGAAACGCGCCTCATATCTTCCAACGCGATCCGTCCGATCAGCGCTCCCTTTCACCAGCGAGGACCACCAACCAACTCCTGAGTCAAATGGAAAGGAAACTCGTGAAGGTCCCGACGCCGACGCACTAGAGCGGTGTCGTCGGTTCGTGTTGCCTGTCTTCCTTTCCAGGTCACCCTGTTTCAATGACTTCAAGCAAAGAATCTCAAGGAGTTGGACATGTTCCCAGCTATCGGGCACCTCTGCCGGGTTGCCCTATTCTGCCTGCCGTTGACCCTGTTTGCGGGCGGCAGTATCAAAGGAAAGGTGCTCACCGAAACGGGTGAGCCCATTCGCCAGGCCAAGACGATGATCTTGGACTTGAAACGCCTCGGAAAAACCGATACCGAAGGCTCTTTTCATTTTGCAGATGTCCCGGCAGGCACCTATTCGCTCCAAATCTCGAGCGACATTTTCGGTAACAGAATTCAGGAAGTGACGGTGGCGGATGGCCAGGACGTGGATATTCAAGTCGTATTCGACATTTCCATCCACGAAGATCTGACGATCACCGCGACGCCCAAGCGCAAAAGCGTTTCAGATGTGGCCCAAGCCATTGGCGTCATGAACGAAACGGACCTTCAACAAAAAATGGAACCGACCCTGGGCGAAACCCTGGCTCGGGAGCCGGGCGTCAGCGCCACCTCGTTCGGGGCGGGCTCCAGCAGACCCGTCATCCGGGGCCTCGGTGGTGATCGCATCCGTATCCTGGAAGGCGGCATCGGTACTGGCGACGCATCCAACGTGAGCGCGGACCACGCCGTCACCATCGATCCCAGCACCGCCGAACGGGTGGAAATCCTGCGCGGGCCGGCCTCGCTTCGGTACGGCAGCAACGCCATCGGTGGGGTCGTCAACGTCATCGACAACCGCATTCCGGAGTTCACCGCCAGCTCGCCCCTCAGCGGCTCCGTTTCGGCCCGAGGCAATTCCGGTTCGGACGAGCAGGCGTTTGCGGTCCGCCTCAACGGCGGCGTGGGCCAGTTTGCCTATCACGCCGACTTTTCCTCCACCGAGACCGAGGATTACGAAATTCCCTCGCCCCCCGAATTGGAAGGAGATCACGAGGATGAAGGCGAACACGAGGATGAAGAACCCTTCAACGGTACCCTGGAAAACAGCGCGCTGGAAAACACCAAGGGCACCTTGGGCCTTTCCTACGTGACGGATCGCGGCTTCGTCGGTTTCTCGGTCACGAGCTATGAAAGTGATTACGGCGTTCCCGGCCACGGGCACGGCCACGAAGAGGACGGCCACGACCACGATCACGAAGGCGAAGAAGAGGACGACCACGAAGAGGACGGCCACGAAGAGGACGAGCACGGTCACGAAGGTGAAGAGGAAGAACAGGTACGCATCGACCTGGATCAGCGTCGCATCGACGGCCGCGGTGAAATCAGGGTGGATAGCGACTTCCTGGACGTGTTGAACATGCGCATCGGCTACACCGACTACGATCACCAGGAACTCGAGGGCGACGCGATCGGCACGACCTTCGAAAACGAATACCTGGAAATGCGCGGGGAAGTGGTTCACAAAGCATGGGGACCTTTCACCTCCGGCTCCTTCGGGGTCCAGTACAACCAGCGCGATTTTTCGGCGGAGGGCGCGGAAGCCTTCGTGCCGGCCAACGAGAACGATACCTTGGCCGTCTACCTCTACGAAGAAATGGATCGCGGCAACTGGAGCATCGTGGTGGGTTCGCGATTCAGCCGTCAGAACAGCAAGACGACCGAACCCATCAATCGCGATCATGACCACGATCACGATCACGACCACGAAGGGGAGGACGACCACGACGACGAAGGTGAACACGGGGAAGAGGACGATCACGACCACGATGACGACGACGATCACGGGGACGACGACGATCACGATGAGATCGAAGGCGAACTCTTCGATCGCGATTTCGACGGTCTCTCGGCATCCATCGGCTTCGTCTACGGCAAGGAGAGCGACTACGGCTTTTCCACCAACGTAACCTACACGGAGCGCGCCCCCACGCCGGAAGAGCTCTTTTCGTTCGGTCCGCACCTGGCCACTTCCGCCTTCGAAATCGGCGATCCCGACCTGAAGAAGGAGTCCAGCATTGGTCTGGACGTTCAGTTCCGCAAAAAATCCGGCCCCGTCACCGGTGAAATCAGTCTCTTCACCAACCGCTTCGACGACTTCATCTACGAGGCTGCGACCGGCGAAGAGGCGGACGGTCTGGATGAATTCGCATTCGTCCAGGAAGACGCCGAACTGTACGGCGGGGAAGCGCACCTGGACATCTCACTGCTCCACAGCGATCCCCATCACCTTCACCTGGAACTGATCTACGACTACGTCCGTGGCGAGCTGGATTCCAGCGGCAACCTGCCGCGCATCACCCCGGCCCGGTTCGGCGTGATGCTGGAGTACCAGGGCGATACCTTCTGGGTTCGGACCGAAGCACGCGTTACCGAGGATCAAGACGACGTCGCCAACTTGGAAACCGCCACGGAAGGCTACACCTTCTACAACGCTTCGGCGGGCTATCGCTGGTTCGTAGGCTCGACCCTGCATCAGTTCCTGCTGCGCGGCAACAACCTGACCGACGAAGAAGGCCGCAATCACAGCTCGTTCCTCAAGGACCGGGTCCTGCTGCCGGGCCGCAACGTCACGCTTTCCTATCAGCTTAAGTTCTAGACAAACCATCCAACGATCGCAAAGGGCGCGGCACGGCCCGTATTTCTCGCCAGGGGGTGGGAAATGCGGGCAGGACCGCGCCTTTTTCTTTGCAAAAAAAACCCACGGAACACATGAGGAAAAAGGTTCCGTGGGTAGGAATTGCGTTCTGCAGAGACTCATCTGAGGTTGAGGTGTCAATGAGTCCGTCTTGTTTCCTAGAGGAAGAACACAGCCATTATAACGAGAACCCATTATCAAGAAAACCCATTTCTCGATATTCCCTTATCAAAAACCACAACCTTTCTTCGCAACTGGCCCGTAGCGGGGACTTCGACCGTCAGGGTTGGGTTGCGGGTTTGGCGACGCGAACCAGCCGGAACCCGATGGCGCAGTCAGCCTTCTCCGGTGCGTAGCTGCTGCGATTGGCGGAACGGGCGACGGAGGCGGGCGTGTTCCAGGCGCCCCCACGAATGACTCGCTGATTCCCGCTCTCAGGCCCTTTCGGATCGCTCAGGGGCGATTCTTTGTAGTATTCGGGATCGTAGTAATCGCCGCACCATTCCCATACATTGCCCAACATATCGTAGAGGCCCCAGGCGTTGGGGTCGCGCTTGCCCACTTCGCGGATCCGGCCCTCGGAATTCTCGAGGTACCAGGCATATTTTCTCGGCGTCGTTTGAAAGACACCTCCGGAAAAGAGGCCCTTGGTACCGGCCTTGGCGGCGTATTCCCATTCGGCCTCGGTCGGTAATCGCAAATCCAAACCCACCACTTCGTTCAACTTGGCCAAAAACTCCTGGATTTCCAGCCAGGACACGTTTTCCACCGGTAAGCGGGCACCACGACGACAAGCGGGATTGTTGCCCATGACGGCTTCCCATAGATCCTGGGTGATTTCGGTTCGCGTCATGGAAAAGGGGGAGATGGTGACCCTGTGAATGTGCATCTCGTCTTTCTTCAACATTACGCGGCTGCCCATCTTGAAGCTGCCCCCGGGCACCTCGGCCCACTCCAAGCCGGCGAAGACACGCTCCACCTCCTGTCGCCAGAGCAACCGCTGCCGCTGGGCTTCCTCAGTGCTCACGGGATCGGGCTCGGGAGCCGGTTCGGCGGAAATGGATTTCTGGAAGTAGAAGAAAAAAGCGGCGAGCACCAGAAAGCCCCCGAAAGCCAACCAGAGACCCCAAGGGTTCTTGGTTCGTTCGGGTGAAGCGGCATCGCCGCGGCGGCTGGCCGGCTCGGGTCGCGTTCCGGTGACCTCAGTTTCGGCCATGAGCATGGCGTGCTTGAAGGAATCACGGTCCACGGTATTCTCGTTGCTCACCATTTCCATGTCGTTCCAGGTACTGGTCTCCATTTGCGCCGGATGAGGCACGCTCCCGAAGAGTTCCGGAAACGAGGTATGGAGGACCGATCCCAAGGCGGCACCGTCCGCGTAACGCTCCTGGGGACTCTTGGCCAGAAGTCGGAGGACGATTTCATCCAATTTTTTCGGCAGGTTGGGCTTAATTGCCGAGGGCGGTTGGGGAAGGTCCTTGACGTGTTTGAAAATGACGCCCATGGGATTGTCGGCCTGAAACAACACACTGCCGGTGAGCATCTGAAAAAAAACGGCGCCCAGTGAATATAAATCGGTGGCGGGACCCAAGGTGCCGCCGGTAGCCTGCTCCGGACTGAGGTAATAGGGGGTTCCGAGCATGGCCTGGGTCGCGGTCAGGCTCGCCTGGTCCAACGCCCGCGCGATCCCGAAATCGACCAGGATCGGTGTTTCCTGGGCATCGAACATAATGTTGCCCGGTTTGATGTCGCGGTGAATGACATTGCGGCGATGGGCATAATCCAGGGCCCCGGCGAGCAGGCTGACGATCCGGACGGCTTCCCGCCACTCCAAGCCCTGCGCGATGCGCGACTCGAGACTGCCGCCTTCCAGGAGGGCCATGGTGAAATAGTGGACCTTGTCCATGGTGCCGATGTTGTGAATCGCCACGATATTGGGGTGCTGCAGCGCCGCCGCGACCTTGGCTTCACGCTGAAATCGCTCGACCGCAACGGGATCGGAGGTCTTGCCATAGGGCAGGACCTTGACGGCGACACGTCGATCGAGGTCGAGATCGTTTGCCTCGTAGACCACGCCCATGGCGCCTTCGCCGAGCTTGCGGATGATCTGAATGCCCTCCTCCGGATGAGACAGAAAAAACTCGTCGGTCCGGTTGATCAGCGTTTTCAGACGCGCCTCGGGCAGATCCTCGGCATGGAGATCGTCTTCATCCGCCAATCCCAGCCCGCAATACTGGCAAAAAAGCGCCTCATCCGAGCACTGGCTATCACAGTTAGGACATTTCACCCCTGGCCACTCCGCATACGATCACGATTAGGGCGATTCATTGTGACATAGAAGCCTGAGAAATGGATGAGGGAACCATTTGATCTGGGCGAGAAGCCCGCTTCCCGCCCGCCGAGGAACGCCATCGACGGGTCCCTCATCCCCGGCTCGATACGTCGGATGTTATAGTGGTGGGGACGACACCCGATTCTTGCACCGCGCCACCATTCTCATTCAGCCGACAGGCCGGGGTGTCCCATGTCCTTCCGCGCCTGGCCAGGCCTGCGCATTTCGGACAGGCTTTTCCGATTCCAGCGAAGAGATCTGGAAGAATTCGAGCGGGTCGCTCCGTTAGAGTGGAAACAACGAGCTCCGAGAAGTGCCTGCATCCATGCAGCCGATCCCGAAGCGGGAAAAGGTAGGCCAACCATGACCATGTTTACGCGAGAGTACATGCTGACCCATGCGGCGATGCGGGACAAAAATTGCGACGGCAAGTTCATCACCGGGGTCCATTCCACCGGAATCTACTGTTTGCCAAGTTGCCCGGCACGCAACCCCAAGGCGGAAAACATCCGCTTTTACCGCACCGAACGAGAAGCCAAGAAGGCCGGCCTGCGCGCGTGCAAGCGCTGCAAACCCGATGATTTCTATCGCGGTTACGACGAGGATCTGGACCTGGTGCGCGAATTGATGGCTCGGGTGCGCAAGGAACCCCAGAAATATCCCACCGCGGCGGCCATGACGCGATCTTCGGGTATCGGCAATACCAAGCTGAATCAGTTGTTTCGCAAGCATTATCACCGAACGCCGGCGGAGTACCTGGCGCAAACGAAGATCCAGGCGGCGGCCGAGCTGTTGGATCAGCCCGGAGCCGGGGTCCTGGATGCGGCACTCGGCGCCGGTTTCGAAAACAGTTCCACCTTTCACCTTCAGTTCAAACGCACCATGTTCCTCTCGCCCGGCAAGTACAAGAACCTGGGAGCGGACAACAGCTTCACGCTTTCCCTACCGGAGGATTACCGCGCTCCCGAAATCGTCGCCTACCTGACCCGCGATCCTACCGAATCGGACAACCGCCTCACCGACAAGGGCATGGCCAAAGCCTTCGAATTCGAAGGAACGCCCGCTGTCATGTATTTGGATTTCGGGAACGGCGAGGTTCAGGTCCGGCTGGAAGGCATGGCCCCGAATCGCGCGAACATGCGCTTCGCACACCGCATCGGTCTGAGGCTGCTCGGCCTCCAGATGGACCCCAAACCCTTTTTGACCCGCATTCAGTCGGAACCGAAACTGGCACCCCTGATCGTGGGTCGCGAAGGATTGCGCGTTCCCCAAACCCTGGACTTCTTCGAGGGCCTGGTTTGGACCATCGTGGGTCAGCAGATCAACCTGAATTTCGCCTACCGACTGCGCAGCACCTTGATCGAGCGCTGGGGCAAACCCTCCGTCGACGGCCTGCACACCCACCCTTCGCCGCAAGCCATCGCCAACCTGGACTACGCGGACCTGACCGGCCTGCAATTCTCGAAACGAAAGGCGGAGTACCTGATCGACACGGCGCGACTGGTGGTCGAAGGCAAACTCCGACCGGAACGGTGGGAACATGCCGGTGCCGGCGAAATCGAAAAGGAACTGTGTGCGATTCGCGGCATCGGAAGCTGGACGGCCCGGTACCTTCTGCTGCGTTGCTTTGGGTTCGCGGACAGCTTCCCACTCGGTGACGCGGGCCTGGCCGCCGCACTGCAAAGCTATTTTTCTTTGGAAAAAAAGCCGGATCGAGAGACCTGTACGACCTTGATGGAGCCTTTTTCACCCTACCGGGGCTTGGCCTCCTTCTATCTGTGGCAATACTTGAAAGAACGAACGGGCAAAACCACCGCGAGCCCCATCCCCTGGAATCGGGGAAAAACCGCGTGAATGCCGGGTGCCGCACCGAAGTCCACCGAACGAGGACGTGAACGGCCGCGGCGACCTCGATTCGGACCCGAACTGGAGGTAATCCCATGCACCTAGCCGCCCGATTGGACACACCCATCGGCCCCATGGTCAGTGTGATCGACGAAGACCGGGCCCTGGTCGCCCTGAACTTCGAAGCGCCCGACCTGCCCGACCCGTTGCAACACCAGTCATTACGCCACCTGAAACAGGGCGTGGACCTCGAATGGGACAAAGCCCCACCAGAGGACGTGGCCGAACAACTCTCGGCCTATTTCAAGCGCGAACGGACCGATTTCGATCTGACCCTGGCACCCAAGGGAACCCCGTTTCAACAAAAGGTCTGGACCGCGTTGCAGGCAATTCCCTACGGCGAGCACATCAGCTATGGGGAATTGGCGCGCCGCATCGGCAATCCCAAAGCCGCACGCGGTGCCGGCTCGGCCAACGGCGCCAACCCGATCGCCATCATCATTCCCTGCCACCGGGTCATCGGTGCCAACGGAAAACTCACGGGCTACGCCGGCGGTGTCCATCGGAAAGCGGCCCTGCTGGACCACGAACAGAACGCACTGTTCACCTGGTGACGAAAAGCCAGGAAAGGGAAAACTCGGTCGGCCCAGGCTGTCCACTTCGAGTGCGAAGCTGTGTTTGCGCTCATTTTTCGCGCGAGACCGTCTCCCAAGTCGCAAAGTTCCGCTTGAGTGACATCGAACCGCGGGGCTAAGCTTTCCGCATGAAGAACTTAATTACCTCAGCCTCCATATGTCGCTTCTCGTTCCGGTTATGCCTCGCCGTCGTGTCACTCGGGTTTCCGATCACCGCCGGCGAACCATCGTCCTTCTTTCCGGGGGCGTTTCAGGCGGAAATCTCGGGCGTGGGATTCGCCGCCGATGTGGCCTTCGATTCGAAGGGGCACCTCTTCGCCCTGGATCGCAAGCAACGCCGCATCCGCGTGTTCGATTCCACCGGAAACCCGCAAAGGCACTGGATTTACAAAAAGAGCCGGGTGTTGCTCGACCCGACCTCTCTCCACCTGACCGAGAAAGCCGTTTGGGTCACGGATGCGGGTCGCCACTGTGTTTGGCGGTTCGATCGAAAGACCAAGCGAGCCACGAAATGGGGTTCGATCGGCCGCGAGGAGGGTTCGTTTCAATCTCCCATGGATGTGGTCGTCGCCGGTGATCAGGTGCTCGTCGTAGATTCGGGGAACCGGCGCATTCAGGTCTTCGACCGCTCGGGCAAGGTGATTCGGGTGACCGGCCCCACCGGAGAAGGTTGGGCGTTCGCGCTTCCCAGGTCCATCGCAACGGATGGCGGCGCGCGCATCTACGTCGCCGACAGCGGGCGCAACCGCATTTTGGTGTTCGACCTGGACGGTAGCTTCGTCACCCAATTCGGCGATTGGGGTTTCTTTCCCGGCCTGCTCGACGAGCCCTGCGACCTGGCCTGGCTGGGCGAGCACCTGTTGGTTCTGGACCGCCGCAATCACCGACTGCAGGCTTTCGACGGCGCCGGTGAATCGAAATGGCTCTGGGGAATTCACGAACGCACGCCCCACGAAGGGGAAGGCCGGCTCCACTATCCGAATCACTTCGCCATCGATCCCGCGCAAAAGACCCTGGTGATCGCGGAGGCGCTCGAGGATCGGTTACAAATCTTTCAAACGGCACCCGCCGATGCGGATCGGCGCTACGATCCGATTCGCAACACGGGCAAAGGTAGGGTCCATTTCGGCCGGACCATCGCGTTGGCGGGGCAATTGATGGTGGTCGCCGAACCGGAAAACCACATGATTCTGGTCTACGACATCCGACGGGATATCCCGGTCAACATCAACAAATTCGGGGAGCGAGGTACCGGTTTCGGCCTGATGTCGCGCACGGAATCCGTGGATATCGATCCGGTGAACCGGCGAATTCGCTCCCTCGATCGAATCACCAGGCGGGTTCAGGACTTCCGCTTCACCTACGACCCCGAAGAACAACTGCGCCAGCGGCCGAACATGGTTCAATTCGCCAAAGCGATGGCCTTCGATACGCTGGCTCGGCGTGCCGGGTCCGACCCAACGGCAACGGGCGACTTTGCGGCGATTCGGACCGCGCCCGACGGCCACACCTTTCTGTTGGACCAGAACCGCCACCGCATCCTGGTCTACGACGGCAAATGGCGCTTCCAATTCGGTTTCGGCAGCTACGGCGACAAAAAAGGGCGTTTCAACCGGCCCACCGACCTGGCGCTCGACCCTTCGCGCGACAGGACCCTGGTGGTCGACAGCCTGAATCGCAGGGTCCAGGTCTTCGACCGCAAGGGAACCTTTCGCTTCGCGTTCGGTCGCAAACATTTGAAGGCCCCCTTTGGCGCGGCCGTCGATCAAGATGGTCACATCTACGTCAGCGACCAGGCCTTGGACCAGGTATTGGTGTTCGACGCCAAGGGCAAGTACCGGCACCGATGGGGTGAACGCGGCGACGAAATGGGCCAATTGTGGAATCCGGCCGGCATCGCGGTCAGTGAAGATCAACGGGTCTTCGTTATCGATTATGGAAACCATCGAATTCAATCGTTCCGGACGGACGGTTTCTGGCTGGCGACCCTCGGTTCCGGACGCGCCTTCACCTACAAACATCCACCACCCAAAGCAAAGAACCGAAGTTCCGCGGATCGACGCTGATTCGCAACGTCCCCATCCAGTCCCCCAAAGGAGAATTCACCGTGTTTCATTCGCGAATCCATCAAAAACCATGGCTCATTCTGGCGATGTTGTGGTGTTGCGGCCAAGTCTGTGCCGCGAGCACCGGTGAGGCGCCCGGAGTTCTGGCCACCAGTGACGAGCAGTTTTTCGTCGTATTCGAAACCGATCCCAACCCCATCCCCCAAAACGCGCCGTTCTCGATCGTCGTCTCGGTGTACGAGGACCGCGAGCGGACTCGGTCGGCGAAAGACATCGAACTGACCGTCGACGGGCGCATGCCGCAACACCGTCATGGCATGAACACGACGCCGGTCATCAAAGCCCTGGACAACGGCAAGTTCGAAGTGCAAGGTATGTTGTTCCACATGGTCGGCCTGTGGCAGCTCCACTTCGACATCACCCGCGACGGCGAGACCGTGCGGGCTCAAACCACGATTCTCCTGGAATGAACCCGGGCCAAGAATCCCCGAGGGTGTTCGAACACTCGCCTCCAGGATCAGACCCGAAACGTAAAAACTTGACATGACGACTTGCAAACTACTGTGAAAATCAAGGATAGTTAAGCACAAGGCTTGAATTTCCGAATTTTGAAGTTTTTTAACGTCATTATTCTTTTAGCACAGTCTCTACCAGACTTCTTTTCTCGGCTTTTTCCGGCCAACTCACCGCTCCTTTTCGTGACCGAAGTCACAACCACCGCGTTTGCGGCCAGCGGACAATCGCAAACGGCGAGACCTTCCCACGATGGGATGGGTGTCTTTTGATGCACGCAGTGAGGTATCGGACATTGGGTCGGCAAACTCGAACACCGCGAATTCTTCGGATCGGACTATGGTTGATGGTCTGCGGGTTCGCGCTGTCCGCCGCTCCCATTCGCGCGACGGAAGTGCCGATCGTCACGTTCACCGAAATCGAGAAACGGCTTTTACTGCAGCACCGTCGAGCGCCCTTGCCGAAAGATCCCACCAACCGCTACGCCGATTCGCCGGCGGCGGCACGCCTCGGACAATTTCTGTTCTTCGACACGCGCTTTTCGAAGAACGGGGAAATCGGCTGCGTGACCTGTCATCAGCCGGCCTTGGGATTCGCCGACGGTAAGTCTCTCGGCGAGGGTTTGGCAACCGTGGACCGACATGCACCGAGCCTGTGGAATGTCGCCCATCAGCGGTGGTTCTTCTGGGACGGACGGACCGACAGCCTGTGGGCCCAAGCGCTCCAACCCTTCGAGAACGAACGCGAGATGGGCACCAACCGAATGCGGATCCTGCACCGGATCGCCGAGGATCCGCTCCTGAAACAAGCCTATACCGACCTTTTCGGGCCCCTGCCCAACCTGGCGGATACATCGCGTTTCCCGCGTGACGCCCGCCCGGTCGATGGCGACCGAAACCATCCCGAGGCCGTCGCCTGGGCCGGCATCGGCCCGGAGGATCGCGACAAGGTCAACCGTGCCTTCAGTAATGTGGGCAAGGCCATCGCGGCTTACGAACGGCAATTGGTCAGTGACCCCACTCCCTTCGACCAATTTCTCGAGGGCCTGGAATCCGGCGATCCGCAGAAAATGGCGGCACTCGATACCAAAGCGCAACAGGGTGCCAAACTGTTCGTCGGTAAAGCCAATTGCCGGCTGTGCCACCTGGGTCCCAATTTCACGGATCTGGAATTCCACAACAACGGCGTCCCGCCTCTTGCCGGGGGCTTCCTCAGCGATCAAGGCCGTTATCAAGGCGTGGCGGCCGTCAAACGCGATCCCTTCAACGCCGCCGGGCCGTACAGCGACGATCCCGCCGGCGACAAGGCGGCGGCGTTGCGCTACCTCACTCGCCAAAGCGATCAATGGGGCCAATTCAAGACCCCGGGCCTGAGAAACGTGGCCAAACATCCGCCCTTCATGAGTCAGGGCCAGTTCGCCACGCTCGACGAAGTGATCCGGTTCTATTCCACCCTGAAAGACCGCGTGTCCAACGGTCATCACGAAGACGTTCTGCTGGTACCGCTCCACCTGACGGATGCCGAAATCGAAGCCCTCGTGGCGTTTCTCGAATCGCTGACCGCCCCGAATCCACCCCATCACCTGACCCGGAAACCCGACGATCCCCGAGATTCGGCCAAGCCCTAGCGGAACGGCGACCTCCCATGTCGCGTTCGGTTACACGCACCACCCACCCATTCGAAACCTGTCTCAATCATTCCCGATTCTCCACGTCGGGGAGAACTCGGTTTTAGTGCAGCAGTGTACCAAGGTGACCCTCATGAAAATAACCGGTTCGAGGCAATGCCGTTTATGGGTCCTGACCGTGATTTGGTCGATTTTCAGCGCATCCGCCCACGAGAACGATCCCAAGTTGCTGGACCGACAACCCCGCTACGAAGGCCCTGGGTATCGCAGTGATGTAGCCGGTAGAAGGGGTGAACCCGCGTTTCCATCCTCGGGCATCACCTTGATGGCCTGGTTGCCCCTGCCGGAATTCGGCGAAGTATACAGGGCCAGCGACTGCTGGGGCTACACATCGGACTCCGGTCGCGAATACGCCATTCTCGGTTTCATGGAGGGCACCGCGTTCGTCGAGATCACCCAGCCCGGCAATCCACAAATCGTGGCGGTCCTCGAGGGCTTCGTTTCCGCTTGGCGCGACATCAAGACGTATCGGCACTTCGCCTACGCCTCTACCGAGGGCGGAGGTGGAGTTCAAGTGTTCGATCTGGCGCAGATCGATGCAGGCATCGTCACGCTCGCCACGACAATTACCGAGGGAGGCACCCTGGAAACGCACAACGTGGCCATCGACGAAGACAGCGGCTTCCTCTATCGCTGCGGCGGCTACAACGTCACCGGCCTGCGAATCTACAGCCTGGCGGATCCCGCAAATCCCGAATTCGTGGCGAGGTGGGACGACAAGTACGTGCACGACGCCCAAATCGTGACCTACACCGAAGGTCCCTATGCCGGCCGCCAAATCGCCTTTGCCTGCGCCGGTTTCAACGGCGGTTACGTCAATCCCGGCTTGAGTATCATCGACGTGACCGACAAGAGCGACCTACGGGTTCTGACCCACTACGAATTTCCCGATCCGGTCTATTCCCATCAAGGCTGGCTCTCCGAAGACAAGCGGTTGTTCTACCTCAACGACGAGTTGGACGAGCGCGATTTGAACATCCCCACCACGACCCACGTCATCGACGTCTCCGACCTGGCCAATCCGGTTCAGGTTTCCACGTTCGGCAGCGGAAGCAGCGCGATCGACCACAACCTCTACGTCCGCAACGGACATATCTTCGAAGCCAATTACCGCAGTGGTCTGCGGGTGTTCAACAATGAGGCCGACGCTCGAAACCCGGTGGAAGTGGCGTTCTTCGATACCTATCCCGAAGACGACCAAGCCAAGAGCAACGGCTTGTGGAGCGTGTATCCCTTTTTCCCCAGCGGCACCATCATCGGGAGCGATATCGAGCGCGGCCTGTTCGTCTGGCGATTGACGCGATGCGGTTCATCCTACGATGTGAACGAAGACTGCTTCGTCGATTTAAAGGACTTTGGTTTGGTAGCGGCCCAGTGGAATCACTACTGCCAGGGTTGCGCCCAGGATACGGACCATAACGGACGCGTGACCGTGCAAGATATGGTGTCGCTCCTCAACAACATACCCTAAACCGGAAACCACTTCCGCCCGGCTCGGCCCCGGACAGCCCATGGATCGGGAGATTCGGCCGTATGCGGAATAAAAACATGTTCTTTCATTCTTTTTGTAGAGAGGGGAGTCACATTCGTCGTACTCACTCTTGAAGGTCAACTCTTTCATCCCTAGTTTGCTAGATTAGGATGATATCGATTTTTTTTGAACCGAGTGCATAGAGGAGAAATTTATGAAGATATCCGGATCAAGGTTTATCACTCTATTGGTCCTTGTCATGATCTGGGCGACCACCGCCGCATTCGCCCACCAGGACGATCCCAAGGTTCTGGATCGCCAACCCCGCTACGAAGGCCCTGGATATCGTTTCGATCTGGCCAACAAGACGGGCGAGCCCGAGTTCCCGTCATCGGGTATTCAATTGATGGCTTGGCTGACCTTGCCGGAGTTCGGCGGTCACTCCAGTGCCAACGACTGCTGGGGCTACACGTCGGGCTCGGGCCGCGAGTACGCCATTATCGGACTCAGGGGCGGTACCGCGTTCGTCGAAGTCTCCCAACCGGGCAACCCACAAATCGTCGACGTGCTTTCGGGCCCCAGTTCCTCGTGGCGCGATATCAAGACCTACCGCCATTACGCTTACGCCGTTTCCGAGGGCGGGGGCGGCATTCAGGTCTTCGACCTGGAACAGATCGACGCCGGCACCGTGACCCTCGCCGCAACGATCACCGAGGGCGGCAACACCGCCACCCACAACGTGGCCATCGACGAAGCGAGCGGTTTCCTCTATCGCACCGGCGGCAGCGGCAACGGATTGCGCATCTACGACCTGACCGATCCCGTCAACCCCGATCTGGTCGCCAGTTGGGACGACAAATACGTCCACGACGCCCAAATCGTGACCTACACCGAAGGCCCCTACGCCGGCCGCCAGATCGCCTTTGCCTGCGCCGGCTTCAACGGCGGCTGGGTCAACACCGGCCTGAGTATCATCGACGTGACCGACAAGAGCAACTTGCAGGTTCTGGCGCACTACGAGTTTCCCAATCCGGTCTATTCCCACCAGGGCTGGCTTTCCGAGGACAAGCAGTTGTTCTACCTCAACGACGAGTTGGACGAACAGGACCTGAACGTTCAGACCACCACTCACGTCATCGACGTCTCGGATCTCAGCGATCCGGTCCAGGTGTCCACCTTCACCACCGGTAGCAGTGCGATCGACCACAACCTCTACGTCCACGACGGCCGCATCTTCGAAGCCAATTACCGCAGCGGCCTGCGCGTGTTCAGCAACACCGAAGACCCTCGAAACCCGGTGGAAGTGGCCTTTTTCGACACCTATCCCGACAGCGATTCGGCCAATTTCAACGGCCTGTGGAGCGTGTATCCGTTCTTTCCCAGCGGGACCATCATCGGTAGCGACATCGAACGCGGCCTGTTCGTCTGGCGATTGGAAGAGTGCGGCACGCGCTACGATCTGAACGAGGACTGCAAGGTAGACAAAAGCGACCTGGAGCTGGTCGTCTCCGAATGGAACCAATTCTGTACGGACTGCAACCAGGATGCGGACGAGGATGGGCGCGTCACCATTCAGGACATGGCGATGATCATCAACAACATTCTCTGATCCCAAGATCCCAAACAATCCAAAAAAGCCGGAGCCTGGACTCCGGTTTTTTTGTGCCCAAACGGGCCGAGCGAGACCAACCGGCGAACGATATTGCCTCGCTCTTCTCCGGGATCACCGGGTTCCCGCCTCCGCGGTTTCATGGGGCGACGGCATGGGGCCACCCGGGTGGGGTGGAAAAGGCGGCGAATGGGGAAACATCGCCAACGATACGTGGAAAACGGGAGAATATTTTTCGCGAAAATAAGGCCATACACCCGCGAGGATTCGTCACATCCGAGGTGTTTCTTGGATGGTTGCCCAAGGAAAAATAGAGCGACACCAAATACCCAATGATTTTTTTTGCCGATATACCAAGAATATAAGTATAAAAAACATCGGTATTTCAGTGTGAATGTACACCAGATCCCTGTATTTATCATGCAGTTGCGATCACAACCGAGTAAATCGCGCTTTCATTGCAATTTCCCAAAAAAAGGTTTCTTACCCTAGATTCTATAGAATAACGAATTTATTTCCAGGTTTTTGAATGCAATCCTGATAGAATGAGCCTGCACCTTTTTTACCCCTTGACCGCGGAAATGAAAAGAACGAGCCCTGATCTTTTCGTTTTCGCGGACTTCCTTCCTCTCGAGGAACAACACAATCGAATCGTCGGCCGCGCATGGCCCTCGTGCTTTTGGCGCCCCCTGCCCATTGACCCCAACTTGACCCGGGCGCGATAATTTTCTCCAAAAGCCATCGGCCGAACGGGTCACGGAACGCTCGCCACCGCGCCGTTTGCCGAGGCGTTCCATGCAATGGGGTCAGCTATGTCATCAGATCAGGTGTTTTTGGATGCGATTCAACAGGCCGCGGCGCTGCTCGATGTGGCCAAAAGCGTATTGGTGATTACCGGGGCCGGCATCAGTGCCGATTCGGACCTGCCGGTCTACCGCGGTATCGGCGGCCTCTACAACGACAACGCCACCGAAGAAGGGATGCCGATCGAGGAAGCCCTCTCCGGCCACATGCTCCACGCCAATCCCGAAATCACCTGGGGTCACATCTCACGGATCGAGAAGGCTTGCCGGGACGCCACCCATAACCGCGGGCACCAAGTGGTGGCCGCCATGGAGAGGTATGTGGAGCGGGTCTGCGTGTTCACCCAGAACGTGGACGGATTTCACCGTTCAGCGGGTTCCACCAACATCATCGACATTCACGGCGACGTGCACGACCTGTTCTGTACCACCTGCCACTATCGCGAACGGGTCCACAATTACAGCCATTTGGACATTCCACCCAAATGCGATGGCTGTGGTGGGCTGATTCGGCCCGATGTGGTGCTGTTCGGCGAATTGCTCTCGACCGCCAAACTAAAAAGGCTGGAGGAAGAAGCCGCCAAGGGCTTCGACGCGGTGATGACGATCGGCACATCCAGCCTCTTTCCCTACATCATGCAGCCCGTGCTGATCGCCAAGGCGTTGGGCGTGCCTACCATCGAAATCAATCCCGGTGTTTCCGAAGTCAGCGAGGTGGTGGATATCAAGGTCACGGGACGTGCCGCGGACAGTCTGCACCGAATCGCCGAGCTATTGGCATGGGAAAAATGATCACCCCCAGCCCGTCACACGAGAGCGTATCCGGCATCGGGATTCGTTTCGAAAATGTATCTTTTATTTGCGCACACAGCACATGCACCATGAGGGACCGAGGGCCTATTTCAACTTCGGCGAATTTGTGCCGATGGCAAGGTATAACCTGATTTTCAAGGAGTATCCGCAAATGTCCGCAGAGGAAAAGAACCCCGTTCCAGAAGCGGATCTTCAACAACGGCCCATTGGCGAGCTGCTGATCGAAGAAGGCTTGATCACCAAGGATCAGTTGGGTCGCGCGCTCCGCATCCAAAGCAAACTGACCAACAAAAAGCGGGTAGGCCGCATCTTGATCGAACTCGGGTTCATTCGTGAAAAGCAACTCGAAGAGATCATGGTCAAGTACGCACGCAAAATTCGTCTCGGCGATCTACTCGTCGAGCGCGAGTTCATCAAAATTTCCGATCTCGAAGAAGCCCTCGCGCTCCAGAAGAGGCACCCCAACAAGCGCCTGGGCGAAATCCTGCTGGAAACCAAAAAGCTCACCGAAAAAACCCTGTGCGACGCCATCTCACTCTATTTGAAAATGGAGCGCGTCGTTCCGGATTTTCGAAAACTGGACCACGATCTGGTCAACAAGGTCTCCCTCAGTTTCCTGCAGCAAAACATGACGCTGCCGTATCGCGAGGTCGGCGGATCGGTGCAAATCGTCGTGACGCAAACCTTCAGCGACACCTTGAAGCCTATTTTTAAACGAGTCTACCAAAAGCCGCTCGAATTCTGCCTGGCCACACCCGGCGAGCTGGAAACGATTTTCCAGTACCTCCACCACCGACCCAAGATCCAGGGCGCCCGCGAATTGGAGCCCAGCAGCGACGAACAAAACGTCTCGGGCATGTTGGACAGCATGATCTCCGAAGCCATCGAGCGGGGTGCATCCGACATTCACTTCGAACCGATGGACACGATCGCTCGGGTCCGATTTCGCATCGACGGACGGCTCATTCAACACGAGACCTATGCGCTGGACCGCAACTCGAGCATGATGGCGCGCATCAAGGTGCTCTCCAACTGCGACATTTCCGAACGCCGCAACCACCAGGACGGCAAGTGTCAGGTCAATTTCCACGGCCACCCGATCGATCTGCGGGTCTCCATCTTCGTCACGGTCCACGGCGAATCGGCGGTCATCCGGATCCTGAACCCGTTCACGAGCCTGGTGGGCCTGCAATCGCTGGGTCTGAACCCACGCAACCTGGAGCGGTATGTGGACGAGGTGATCGGCAACGCGACGGGGATCGTGCTGATCACGGGTCCCACCGGCAGCGGCAAGACCACGACACTGTACAGCACCCTCCAGTACCAGCTCCTGGGCGGTCACAAGATCGTCACGGTAGAAGATCCGGTGGAATACATCATTCCCGAAATCGTGCAGTGCAGCGTGGACGAACGCGCCGGCAGAACCTTCTCCTCCTCGTTGAAAGCCATCATGCGCCAGGACCCCGACATCATCGTCCTGGGCGAAATTCGCGATCTGGAATCGGCCAATATCGCGATCCACGCCAGCATGACGGGTCACAAGGTCTACGCCACCTTCCACACGGAAGACGCCACCGGCGCCCTGATCCGGCTGGTCCAAATGGGGGTGGAACGCTACCTGGTGGCTTCGACCGTGTTGGGCGTGGTGGCGCAACGCCTGGTCCGCGGTATCTGCAAACACTGCCAGTCACCCCATGTACCACAAGCCAAACAATTGAGGCGTTTGGGCCTGCCGCCCAAGATCCTGTCCACCCGCGAATTCGTGTTGGGCCAGGGATGCGAGACCTGCTACAACACCGGCTACAGCGGACGCATGGCGATTCACGAGTTGTTGATCCTGGAGGAACAGGTCCGCGACGCGGTACTTCGCGACGCCAGCAGCTTCCAAATCCGCAACATCGCCATGGAACACGCGGACCTGATCACCATGGCCGAAGACGCCGTGACAAAAATCTGTGCCCATCGAACCAGCTTCGAAGAAGTCCTGCAATACGTACCGGTGAGCACACCGGTGCGACCGCTCAATCAGCTCCTGGAAATGGTTGAATAGGATCGATGATTCCAGACGGGGAGACATCATGAAAATACATTGCCCGGTTTGCCGGCATACCAACCTGCTCAATGACGACGACATTTCCGGCTTTCTGTTCAGCTTCCAATGCGAGAACTGCCAGAACCTGCTTTCGGTAAAAATCCAGGTCCACGCACTGAACGTCGTCAAGACCGGTCGTCAACAGACCCAACCCAGCGACCGCAAAAATCAGGTGGCGGCGTTCATCTACGAGAACAAGGACAAGCTCAACCTACCGGTGTTGCCGGTGTTGGCCACCAAGATCCGGCGCATCCGCAACAACGCCTCGGGCACCCTCAACGACGTGGTGGACCTGGTGCGTTCGGACCAGATCATCGCAACGAAAATTCTCAGGCTGGCCAACAGCGCCCTGTACGGGGGACTGGTGGAGATCACCGATCTCAAGATGGCGATCATGCGGCTGGGTTTGACGGTGACCGAAACGCTGGTGACCGCCTTGGAAAACAAGCGCCTGTACACCTCGGACCACGCGGTGCTGTTGGACTTTCTCGAAAAGATGTGGCGCCATTCGCTGGGCGTGGCGGTGACCTCGCAAAACATCGCCGAACAGGTGAAATACCCACAGGTGGAAGAGGTCTTCACCGCCGGCCTGCTCCACGATTTCGGATATATCCTGTGTCTTCAGGCGCTGCAGCAGGGCGAAGGATTCAATGTCGATTTCAACCGCTTCACCGAGGAAGAGTTCTTCAACCTGTGTTTCGAGGAACACACCAAGCTGGGCGCCTGGTATTTGAGCGAGGCGGGCCTCCCGCCGAAATTGACGAACGTGGTCGCCTTCCACGAAGAAATCCCCTCCGAGGAATCGGACAACTCGGCGCTGCACATCGTGGCGTTGGCCAATCTCCTGTGCAAGAAGGTGGGTATCGGCGCCAAACACGAGCCCGAAATCCGGCTCGAGGTCACCGAATCGGCCCAGTTTCTCAATCTGAACGAGGTCCAATTGGCGAACCTGGAAGTCCACTGCGAGGATTTGACGCAAAAGCTGGCCGAAATGCTCCAATGAGGCCCTCAAGGCGGAGCCGGAAATCAAGTCTTCGGGGAACCGGCTGAGCTCCAAGGATTTGGCCGGAGGTTCCACATGGAACATCGGCACGGGCACTATCTCGCCCGATCACGGGAACCACAAAGCCGCCGGAATGCCGGACCACGGATTGCCGGACCACGGAATGCCGGACCACGGAATGCCGGACCACGGAATGCCGGTGGTCCGGCACACCGGCCACCGGGTTTCAGGTGGGTGACCAATCGAAGCGAATCGCTTGAGAGTTCCCGCATTCACGAGAGGGTCGTCGTGCCAGGTAGGTGCGACCGCTGGTCGCACATTCCGAAGCTCCTGCTTCTATTAATACTTCGCCTCCTGGTGTTTCATATCTGCGCATCGAAGTGTCGGGCCACCGGCCTTACCGGCCGTGCCCTACCGGCCGTGCCCTACCGGCCGTGCCCTACCGGCCGTGCCCTACCGGCCGTGCCCTTCTTAACTACCGCGCCGACCCTCACAGCATGCGGGAACTTCTCGGCTGAATCACTTCGACAAGTTCAGCCAGCGGCTGAACCTACCGGGCACGACGTATCTCTCGGCTTTCGGGCACTCCAAGCAAGTTTGTTAGCGCACCAGCGGGCAAACCCGCTCGATTTCGAGAATGAAACAACGCGAAGCGAGCCACCCGGATGCCTGAGAGGGGCGTCGTGCCAGGTAGGTGCGACCGCTGGTCGCACATTCCGAAGCTCCTGTTTTTATTGGGGCTTCGCTCTTTGGCGTCCTGGATTTTCGCAGCCCTGATCACTTCGACGGGTCGGCCGGGCCGGCTTACCGCCCCTGACCAACTTACTACCGCGCCGACCCTCGCTGCATGCGGGAACTCTTCGCATGGATTGCTTCGACGAGTTCATCGGGCCGATGAACCTACCGGGCACGACGTATCTCTCGGCTTTCGGGCACTCCAAGCAAGTTTGTTAGCGCACCAGCGGGCAAACCCGCTCGATTTCGAGAATGAAACAACGCGAAGCGAGCCACCCGGATGCCTGAGAGGGGCGTCGTGCAGGGCCGGTAAGGCACGGCCGGTATGGCCAGGTAGGTGCGACCGCTGGTCGCACATTCCGAAGCTCCTGTTATTATTGGGGCTTCGCTCTTTGGCGTCCTGGATTTTCGCAGCCCTGATCACTTCGACGGGTCGGCCGGGCCGGCTTACCGCCCCTGACCAACTTAACTACCGCGCCGACCCTCGCTGCATGCGGGAACTCTTCGCATGGATTACTTCGACGAGTTCATCGGGCCGATGAACCTACCTGGCACGACGCATCTCTCGACATTCGGGTACCCCGAGGGTGTGCATCCTTCTCAGGAAGGTGCACCTTCGGTTTTTTTCTTCTTTTCCCGAAAACGCCAACGAACCTCGCGATCGCCCTTCTTGGCCTCCGGTTTGATCAACAGCACCGGACAAGGCGCCTTTTTGATGGTGCGTTCCGATACCCGGCCCATCACCAAATGGTTGAGACCGGTTCTGCCGTGGGTGCCCATGATGATCATGTCCACATCGTTATCGGTGACATATTTCATCAGCTCGCGCTCGGGCACGCCTTCCAAGAGCACGGGTTCCACACCCTCCAAGCCGGCACTGGCCTTCTTGAGCTTTTCCAAGGCTTTATCCTTCAAGTCGCTGAAATGGCGACCCAACCAGTGATCGACCCCCGGCAGCAGGTGAGAGGCCGCGGGTACCCTGAACGCCGTGCGATCGAAAACGTGAACCAGAATCAGCCGGGCACCCAAACGCCGACTCAGTTGTTCGGCATACCGTCGCGCGGCCTTGGATGCATCCGAAAAATCGGTGGCCAGGACGATTTTTTCTATTTCCTTTTCCTTCATGGCCGACCTCCAGGATCGGTATCTCGCTCATTCATTTGGGGCGCCACTCGATAGGACGCCACCGCATCTCGTGAGGATGTTCCTCCGTTTTCCGCCATTTCCAGGCGGGCCCGCGTATTGTCGGCCGCGACCAAAACGGGCGCCTTGGCCGAACGCGTCACGTATTCGGAAGTACTTCCCAACAGACGCTCCACCATGCCCGTTCGCCCCAAATGCGACATGCAGACCAAATGGCAATGTTTTTCTTGGGCAAAGGAGAGGATTTCTCGGCCCGGATGGCCGCACACGACGTGAATTTCCACCGGAATACCGCGCCCGGCCTTCACCGCCACCGATCTCAGCTTCTCCTCGGCTTCCCGGACCTCGCTTTCGCGGGATCCCGACTGTTTGGGCAGCACGTGCAGCAACAGCAACCGACCCCCGAACGCCCCAGCGAAACTGGCACCGCAATCCAGCGCCGCCAGTGCGTGATCGGAGAAATCGATCGGAACCAGAATGCGCTCCATGCGGCCTGGCACCAGGTCCACACCCGCGTGGGGACAGACCATCACCGGGCACGGCGCGAGGCGAATCGTCTCTTCCGCGGTACTGCCCAGCAGCCAGCGTTTGATGCCGCGATGACCGTGGGAACCCATCACCACCAGGTCGATGTGCTGGGTTCGGGCATAACGCAGGATGGCCGAGGGCACCGAGAGCGCCCGCATCTGAATTCGTTTGACCGTGACGTTGGCGGAACCCGAGGACTTCTCCATCAACCGATTCATGTGGACCGTGATCGCGCGATCCGGTTCCTGAAGCACGTCGGCCAGTACCGCAAACCCGTTGGTCACCTCGAGCGCGGTTTCGAGGAGGCGGCTGACATGGAAAAGATGGAGCTCGGCGTCCAAGCGATTCGCCAGGGCCAGAGCATTGGCCACCGCAATCGAACTACAGGCCGAAAAATCGGTGGGCGCCATGATTTTCTGGATAGGTTGCACGAGGGCCTCCCAAGAAGAAGACCTAAGGCCAAGCCTTGTCACGACAAAAGTAGCATCTGATCATTCATCTTACCCCAAATGAAAGCGATCGGAGCGGAGAGAAATGATCGAGGCGCGAACCTTACCCAGATAAGTGATGGAGACCCATCAAAGAATTATTGAACTTTTATTTGCGCACATGACTTTTTCTAACTTTAGGGCATGATGCAGAACGCGTCATTCGTTGCGCCCAATACCGGCACCGCCAGCCATTTACCCATAATGGCCAAGACGCCGAACAGGATCAGGAACACCGGAGTCAGGCGATACACCCGGGTCAGCAGCGTTTGGGACACGAGACTCGACCCCAGGCCCACCGTGACCAACGCGGGCAGGGTTCCCAACCAGAAACCCAACATGACCAGCAGCGCCTTGGCCGGATGACCCGTGGCACCCGCCGCAAACGCGAAACTGTAGAGGTACCCGCACGGCAGCAACGCCGAGCAGCTCCCCAGCAAGACGCCGGTCAACGGGCCACGCGGCGCTTTGGCCAAAACGCCGTTGACCCGTTGAAGCGGCTTGGTGAGGCCACGCATCCACGTGGTTCCGTTGGGAAGAAAGAGGCGGAACAGGCCCAGGCCGATCATGGCCACACCCATGGAAACCATCAACATGCGCTGTGCGCTGATGGTGGCACTCATGTAAAAGAAACCGCGTCCCAGGAGTCCGGCCAGGGTGCCCAGGCCCAGGTAGGAAACCAGGCGGCCCGCCTGGTAGCCGGCATGGCCGATCCACGATCGACGCCCTCCGGTCATGCCGAAATAGCCCATGAAGGGACCGCACATCAAGGCGCAGTGAAAACTACCGGCGAAACCGGCCAGGGGAATGAGATACCAGGCGAGTGAATCCACGCTGACAAACCTCGTCGCGAAACAGGATCAGAAATCCAGGTGGCTGCGGTAGGCCGCGACATCGGCGCCCGAGGCGACCTCGATTTCCAGGTTCCAACGGCCGGCCGGCAGATCGGCGACAGGCGCATGGTAGACGCCTTCACCCGTCCGACCCAATTCCAGGGCCAGATCGGCCGAGGCCTGGTTGGGACGCATCAGGTGGGCTTTCACCGATTCGGCCACCACGGGCAGCCCATCGCCGTCGCGTATCACCAGTTGGAATCCGGTTTCCTCGGAAACCGAAACCCGCCAGTCCCATTCGCGACCGAGACGATAGCGGCGCATGGTCTCTTCGTAGACCTGTTCTTTTTGATAGTAGTCCGGGCTGGTCAGTTCGTATTCCCGACCCGAGATGTACCACACGGCGCCCACGTGGAAGATGGCCACGGAGGCGAGCAAGGACATGACGATGTACTTCCAATAATTCATTTCGACGGCCCCATTACAGTGACTTCCAGATCGAATACCAGTTTTTTGGTCTCCGCATCCATGAAGGAGACGACGACTTTTTCTTTTCCGGAAGCATGGAAGGCATCCCGATTCTTGCGCACGAAGACGGGATTGGTGGCGGTGGAGGCGGGCGGAATGACCCAGGGATTGTGGGCGGCGACCACCTGAAATTCGGGGCCGACCTCGGGAATCAAGGTGTAGGATTTATCGGTCTTGTTGGTGGCCTTGGCGTGGAACTGATTGGAAACGGTGGTTTCGGCCGAGATCGTGAAACTCTGACCGGGTGGGCGCACGAACTGGATCGACAGATCGCGCTTGTAGAGCATCAGGTAAGTGCCCGTGCTGTAGAACCCGAGGACCAACATGGCGTAGATGATGACCCGTGGCCGCAGGAAGCGGCGAATGCGGCCTTCCAGGTTGGCGATCGAGGTATAGCGAATCAGGCCCTTGGGTTTCTTGACCTTTTCCATCATTTCGTCGCAGGCGTCCATACAGGCGGTGCAGTTGACACATTCCATCTGCAAGCCCTGGCGAATGTCGATGCCGGTAGGACACACCGCCACGCAGCGGAAGCAATCGATGCAGTCACCCTTGTCTTGCGTCTGGTTCTTGCGCAATTTGCCGCGCGGTTCGCCGCGATTGTGGTCGTAACCCACGATCATCGAGTCGCTGTCCAGCAGGACCGACTGAAAGCGGCCATAGGGGCAGGCGATCAGACAGAACTGCTCGCGGAACCAGGCGAAGTCGACGAAGAACATGAAATTGAAAAAGGCCATGAAGGTGAACCAGCCCCAATTCTGGGCCGGGGGTTGGAAGGTCATTTCCAGCACCTGATCGGTCCCGACGAAGTAACACAGGACCGTATTGGCGAAGTGGCTGGAAATCACGATGAATATCAGGTATTTCAGTGCTTTCTTGCGGAATTTGTCGAAGGAAAGGGGTGCGCGGTCCAACTTGCGCCGCTGGGCCGCGTCACCCTCGATCCAGATCTCGATCTTGCGGAACACGTGTTCCAGGAACACCGTTTGAGGACAGGCCCATCCACACCAGATCCGACCCCACTGGGCGGTCAGGAACAGGATGAGGATGGCGGTACCCGCCACGAAAAACCACAAAATGGGAAAGTCCTGTGGCCAAACGACAAGGCCGAAGAACGCGAACTTGCGCTCGGCGATATCCAGCAAAATGGCCTGCTGACCATTGATCTTGATCCAGGGCATCACAAAAAAGACCAAGATCAACACGGCGGCCACGATCTGCCGGCGCTTCAGCCAAAGCCCGTGAAAACGGGCCGGATAGAGCCAAAAGCGCTTACCGCCTTCACCAATCGTCGTCATCTTTTCTCGGGTAGGTACCTGTTTGCTCATGGTGATCCTTCACTATTCTCCGGCTACGGGTTAATCGACGAAATTGCCGTCCTCATCCACTTTCTGACCCTGGGGGTCTTTGGGCGTGGCGGGCGTGGTGCCACGCAGGGAGCGGATGTAGAACGAGACCTCGTGGATCTGATTCGGCTTCAGCGTCGTCTTCCAGGGCACCATCCCCTTGTCGGGAACCCCTTCGGTGGTGACACGTACGATGTCGCCCAACTTGCCGCCGTGAATGTAGAAATCATCGGTGAAGTTGGGGCCGATGAGACCGCCACCGTCGGGACCGTGGCAAGCCGCACAATAGGTGTTGAACGTCTGCTTCCCGGCCTCTTCCCAACCGCCGGCCGCGAACGCCGTCTTGAGTTCGGCCTCGATGTCGCCGGTCTTTTCCGGAGCCGCTTCGGCTTCGACCTTGGCGGCTTCGGCTTCGGCGGCCATCGTGGCCATGAGCGCGTTTTCGGGGAGCTTTTCGGGATACATGAAGTGGTAGTAGGGCACGTAGAGGATCGAGAAAATGATCGTGACCCAGAAGATCCCCAACCACCAACGCGGCAGTTCGTTGTCGTTTTCTTCGATGCCGTCGAAGTCGTGTTGATGAAGCAGTTTTTTATCCTCTGCCATGGTTTGCCTCCGTTTCCGGACCATCGTCCTCGAGAATCATGTTGGCCATGTCGTCATAGTGCTTGCCCGAGTTCTTGCGATAGACCCAGAACAGGATCCCGGCGAAAGTCACCAAGAACATCACCAACGAGAGTTGCGGCCAAAACTCGAAATTGCCTTGACTGATAATCTGTTTCAACATGGTGATGCCTCACTTCTTGATATCGGTACCCAGTCGCTGCAAGTAGGCGATGAGCGCGGTGATCTCTTTGTCGTCCATGTCGGCAACACCGGATTCAGCCAGATTCTGGCCGATCTCGCGGGCCTGCGCTTCGGCCAGGGCCTTGGCGTTCTCGATGGTTTCCTTGTCGTAGGGAACACCGAGTCGAGACATGGCTCGGACCTTGGCCTTCACGTCGCGCAGATTCGTCTTGTCGCGAAGCAGCCAATCGTAGGCGGGCATGATCGAATCGTTGACGATTGCACGGGGGTCTTCCATGTGGCGCAAGTGCCAGAGGTTGGGATATTTGCCACCGATGCGGTGCAGGTCGGGTCCGGTCCGTTTGGAGCCCCACAGGAAGGGGTGATCGTAGACGAACTCACCGGACTTCGAGTATTCGCCGTAGCGCTCGGTTTCGGCCCGCAGGGGTCGGATCATTTGCGAGTGACAGTTATTGCAACCCTCGCGGATGTAGATGTCGCGACCCACCAGTTCCAGCGGCGTGTAGGGTTTCACGCTGGCAATGCTGGGCACATTCGATTCGATGGCGATCATCGGAATCGTTTCGACGATCCCGCCGATCAGGATGGCGACCGTGGTCAACACGGTGAACAGCACCGGTTTGGCTTCGAGTCGGTAGTGGAAGGCACCCTTGAGTTCCGTGGGCCGGAAGGGCGTGGCCTCGGCTTCGGTATCGGCGGGGGCTTTCACACCGCTGATGGTCTTCATCACGTTGTAGAACATGACCAGGGCGCCGGAGAGGTAGAGCAGTCCACCCAGGAAGCGAATCCAGTAGAAGGGAATGATGGCGGCCACGGTCTCGACGAAGTTCGGGTAGACCAGGTAACCGTCTTTGTCGAAGTCCAGCCACATCAGGCCCTGGGTCAGACCGGAAATGTACATGGCGAGCATGTAGATCAGGATGCCCAGCAAGCCCATCCAGAAGTGCGCGGTGGCCAGTTTCTTGGAGTAGAGTTCGCGACCGTACAAGCGGGGGATCAACCAGTAGATCATGCCGTAGGTCAGGAAGCCGTTCCAGCCGAGGGCACCACCGTGCACGTGAGAAATGATCCAGTCGGTGTAGTGGCTCAGCTTGTTGAGCGACTTGATCGAGAGCATCGGCCCTTCGAAGGTGGACATCCCGTAGAAGGTGATCGCCACGACCATGAACTTGAGAATCGGATCTTCACGCAGCTTGTGCCAACCGCCGCGGAGCGTGAGCAGACCGTTGATCATGCCGCCCCAGGAGGGCGCGATCAGCATGAGACTGAACAACATCCCCATGGTTTGGGCCCAATCGGGCAGCGAGGTGTACAGCAAGTGGTGCGGACCGGCCCAGATGTAAAGGAAGATCAAGGACCAGAAGTGAATGATCGAGAGTCGATAGGAATAGATGGGGCCGTTGGCGGCCTTCGGCATGAAGTAGTACATCAAGCCGAGGAACGGGGTCGTCAGGAAGAAGGCGACCGCGTTGTGGCCGTACCACCACTGGACCAGCGCGTCCTGAACCCCCGCGTAGACCGAATAACTCTTGGTCATCGATACGGGCAGCTCGAGGGAGTTGAATATGTGCAGCACGGCCACCGTGACGATACTGGCGATAAAGAACCAGATCGCGACGTAAAGATGGCGTTCGCGACGCTTCATGATGGTCCCGAAGTAGTTGATCGCCATGATCACCCACACCAGGGTGATGGCCAGGTCGATCGGCCATTCCAATTCGGCGTATTCCTTACTGGTGGTCATCCCCAACGGTAGCGTGATGGCGGCACTGACAATGATGAGCTGCCATCCCCAGAAGTGGATTCGCGACAGGACGTCGGAATACATTCGAGCCTTCAGCAGGCGCTGGGAGGCATAGTACATGCCGGCAAAAATCGAGTTACCGGCGAAAGCGAAAATCACCGCATTGGTATGCAGCGGTCGAAGGCGGCCAAACGTCAAGTAGGGGATACCCAGGTTGGCTTTCCAGTAGGCGAGTTGTAGGGCGATGATCACCCCTACCAGCATCCCCACCATGCCCCAAATCACCGTTGCCCAAACAAATTTCCGCACGATGTCATCGTCATAGCGGAAGCGTTCAACAGTCATGATTCCTCATCCTTTCGTGCTTCTCCTCATCCACGAGAAGCGAATTTCCCGGTTTTGCATCCTCGAAGAGGACCCGCAACGCGGGGGTTTCCATATCCTCGAATTGGCGATTCCGCCAAGCCCACCAATAAGCACCACCGGCCGAAGCGGACAACAGCAAGGCCAAGGGCACCAGAATCCATAGGATCCCCATCAGCTACCTCCTTCTCGAAAGGTCCAGGCAGAGATTCCCACTACCGAAAGCGAACTGAGCGGCATCAGAATCGCGGCCGTGAGCGGACCGATCAGACCGGCAAGGCTCAGTGAAACCGCGATCAGGTTGTAGCCGAGGGACAGCGCAAGCCCGCGACGTGCAGCTTTCCCAGTGGTTTCCACCAAATCGAACAGGTAATCGATGCGGCTCAGGTCTCGTGTCCGCAGAACCACATCGGCAAATTTCAAGGCGGCGTCGGTCGCCCCGCCATAGGTCACCCCGACTTCCGCCGCGGCGATCGCTCCCATGTCGTTCAAACCGTCACCCATCATCAGGAACCGGTTGCGCTCCGATTGGCGCGCCACCACATAGCGCAGTTTGTCCTCGGGCATCTGGCCGCCGAGCCCGCGATCGAGGGGCAGATCGTCGACCACCTTTTGCACGGCTTCGGGTCGGTCCCCGGACAAAACCGTCAAATCGAGCCGGCGCCGTTTCAAGGCGGACAGACTCCCGTCGACCTCGTCCCCGACGCGATCTTCCACGGCGAACAGCGCACCTGGCCGACCATCGATCAAGACCGCGACGATGCCCACCCCGGCAGGAAAGGAAGCCGCTTCCCGGGTCATGAAATCCTGCACCTGGGGTTCGGAAGCGAAGCCGTCGAGACCGGCCAGGGAGCCGACGCTGACCCGCACGCCATCGACCTCTCCCCGCACGCCGATGCCCGGTCTCACCTCGACCGCCTCAATGTGGTCGATCGTCTGGCGCAGCCCCTTGGCGACCTCCAGCCGTTCGCGGAACATGCCGGCGAGCGGGTGGTGGACCGAGGATTCGAGCTCACAAATGGCGGCACTCAGCCAGTGGGGTCGATCGGTAAACCATTTCTCTTCGACGATATTGGGTTTGCCCTCGGTGAGGACCCCGGTTTTGTCGAAGACCACGGTATCCACGGTGGGCAGGGTCTCGAAAACGCGCAGGCTCTTGATCCAGATGCCGGCGCGCGAAGCGCGGCCCAATGCCAGGGAGCGTGCGGTGGGCACGGCCAAGGCCAGGGCACAGGGGCAGACCACGATCAGGACCGTCAAGGCCGTGGAGAAGGCCTGGCCCGGAGATACCGGCCACCACAGGAACAATCCCAGAAGCGCCGCGCTCAGGGCGGCGGGAAGAAACCATCTGGCCGCCCGTTCGAAGACTTGATCGCGATTTTTTTGGCGAGTCAGGCTGTCCGCCAGTGTCTGGAACCGTGCGAAACGCGAATCTTCGACGGTCTGGCTGGCCTTCATCCGCATGGTGCCGCCCATGTTGACCGATCCCGCCAATACCTTGTCTTCGCGTTTCAGGTACACCGGATGCGATTCGCCGGTCACCACGTGCAAATTCAAGACGGCGGTCTCGCTGGTCAGGATCCCGTCGAGCGGCACCACGTCGCCCGCCCGCATTCGCAGGGTTTCACCCACCAGGATTTGATCCGCGGATACCGGCATCCAGCGACCGTTGCGCCACACTTCCGCGAGCTGCGGCATGCCGGCCAACAGTTTCGCCGTTTCACTCATCGCCTTGCGGACACCCATGCGTTGCACGTAACGACCCGTCAGCAGGAAAAACACCAACATCCCCATCGAGTCGAAATAGAGCTCGTGGTAGTTACCCAGGACGAGCTGAACCGTGCTCAGCACGAAGGCGCTGGTCAGTCCGATGGCGATCGGCATGTCTAGGTTGACGCCGCCGCTTTTGAGGCCCACCCAGGCCTTGGCGAAGAAGGGTCTAGCGCCGTAGCCCATCAGCGGCAGGACGAGGGCGAACGCCATCCAGGCGAACATGGCCGCGTAGGGACCCTGGGAGAGACCGGTATAGAACGGCAGGCTCATCAACATGATGTTGCCGGCCAGCGCACCGCAGATCCCCAACCGCAGCAATCCCTCGTTGGGCAGTTCCGAGCCGTGGGGACGCAGACCCACGCGGTAACCCGCGGCAGCCAATTGTTCCGCCAACTTCTGCAGGTCGCTTTCGCGATCGAATTCGAACGACAGGCGACTTTCGCCGAAGTTGAGATCCATGACACCGATGCCCTCGTGGGCGCGCATCATCTTTTCGACCAGCCACACGCAAGCGGCGCAGTGAAGACCGTCCAAATACCAGACGGTGCCGTAGGTCTGCTGCGTCCGCTCCTGACAAAATTGCTCGCGATAGGCCTCGCTGTTCAGGTAGGCATAGGATGGAATGTCCAGGTCCCGGTCCTGGTTCATGGTGCCGGCCTGGTCGCGCAGGCGATAGAACTCCTGCCATCCCCGAGCCTCGATCAAATGAAAAACCGTTTCGCATCCGGCACAGCAAAAGGGTGAATCCTGTTCTGCCCCGAGCACCGAACCACAGTGTTTACAAACCGATGAATCGTCTTCGACGCGCAGGGTTTCGGTCAGGGAGGGGGTGGGGGATAGGGCTGGCTGGTTCATGGAGAGCTATCCTCGAAATATCCCGAATCACGGGATGCGGAACGGCAGGCAGAGCAAGGCTGGACGGCGAACGGTTCGCCGCGACAAACACCGAAATCTAAAAGGAATGGGTCGTGATTCAGGATTCAACGACGACGGAAAGCACGGTTTTCAGCGTGCGAATCACGCCCCATTCCTTAAGTTTTTCAATCAAGAACGTTCATTTGGGTCGAACCGTCAAAACCGCACAGGTCGCTTCGCGCCTCACGAATCGAGCCACACTGCCCACGAAGAAATGATCGAGTCCCGTTCGCCTGCAAGTCCCCATGATGATGAGGTCGCTTCCCAGTTCCTGGGCCAAGGCGACGATCCGCCGACCGGGTTTGCCTTCGATGTAGTGGGTTCGGATTTCCGTGTGGAAGTGCGTGCCCATTCCTCGCAATGACGATTTGCTTCGCTCCTGCAACTTCGACAAATTCTTTTCGAGCCAATCGGCCAGGTTGGATGTCAGGCTATAGGGTTTCGGAGGTTTGAATGCGGTGGGATCGAAGACATGGACGATATCCACCGTGGCACCGAACACCCGATTGAACGTTTCGGCCATCTCGAGGGCTTGTTCCGAAGCCGGAGAGAAGTCTGTGGCGAATAGAATCTTGCGATAAGCGACCATGACGACCGACCCCCTTTGCGTTCAAGGCAACGGGTTTGTGGTTCGTGGGCTTCCCTGGGGACGAGCCGGGGATTCTGACAGTGGCGTTCTCCTTAATTTCTTATGCCGGCGGGACGGCAGTTGAGCAAGAGCAATACCAAGATGAAGGAAAAGCGCGGATCCGAATTCGAACGAGATCTACATAACTATATTTTTTTCATATGGTTAGCCATCATTACCGCGAGCCTAACAATCGGTCGAGACCCACTTTGGAGCTCATCGAGACGCTTCAAGGAAGTCTGACGATCGGAGAATTGGGGCCTGTCAGACTCCATATTGCGGATTTATCCCTGGTATTGGGTGGAATTCCTCATTTCAAATGGGGGCGATCACCCGATCGGCTCTGGCAAGGGCTTGGCGCGACATCGGGCGGATTGGGGAATATCTCTCAAAAAGAGCGAAATGCCACGATCGCTTCGCGGCGACCTCATCGCCACGACGAAACTCGGTCGACGGTGAAGTACCGAAACGTGATGAAGCCGGCGGGGAATTTGGCGTAAAGATTTAGAAAAAATACCGACACGATCACAAAACCCCGAGTTTCGGTCCTTTTTTCAGCCACCGCAATTACCTCGACGAAGCTTGGCAAACCTCTTGCTGCCCGCCCTTTAATGTAAACAAAAAGGCTTCTCAGCACTCCCTGGCGTTTATTAGATAGGGCCCATCCGGAACTGGGGAAGTCTCCAACTGCCGAGATTCTCCGGCTGGGTGGGTGCGCTGTCGAGCCTCAGTGATCGGGCTTCGGTACGTCACACACGGAACGCTTCATCGCGAAAACCTGAAAACTGAGACTCGAAACCTGTCGGTATCGGGCGGTTCCTCGGACCCAGGAACCGTTCGAACGGCCGTCGTTTCTGCACAGGTACCCCCTCGATGCCGACGCGAAGAAATTGTAAAAGGATTGTTCCCATGAAATTCAAAGATCGCTCATTTCATCGCAAACAAAGAAGCCACTCCGATCACCAGGATCCCCATCCCATGGCCAACCTACACCGAGAGTTGAACCGTGTCGTCGAGCAGTTCGGATCGATCATTCCGGGGTTGGAACGGTCTTTTCATTGGGCCTCCATGGACGGGGATTTCCGACCACACCTGGACATCCGCGAAGAGGACGACCACTATCGGCTCTCGCTGGAATTGCCCGGTATGGAATCCAAGGATGTATCCATCTCCATAGAAAACAACGAGTTACATATTCACGGTGAAAAAGAGGAAAACTCCGAGAAAAAAGAAGGCACCACCTGGCACCGGCGGGAGCGTCGTTTCGGTCGATTCGAACGCATTCTCGAACTGCCGGCCGACGCCAATCAGGACGAAGTGGGCGCCAATTTCCAAGCCGGCGTCCTAACCATCACCATTCAAAAACAACAGGATCCCGAGCCAAGCGTCAAAAAGATCGATATCGATGGATAACCGATATCACGAAACCAAAGATCCCCCGATCTTCACCTCGTCCCTGAGAGAGCTGGAAATGCCCGATAAAGATCCATCCCTCAAAACCATACTTGTCGTCGACGACGAAGAGTCCGTCCGCAAACTGGTGGTTGCCAGCCTGAGGAAAAACCACTACCGGGTGTTTCAGGCCGAAGACGGCAAAGAGGCCCTCGAACTGGCGGTCACCGAACATCCCGACTTGATCGTGATGGACGTCTACCTGGTGGAAGAAAGCATGAACGGCCTGGTGACCGCCACCGCGATCAAGGAAAAATTAGGGGACCATCCCTGCAAATTCCTGTTCATCTCAGGTCGTCAAAACGTGTTGGATCACCATCCCGAGCTGGCAGAACTCCGTTACTATTTCATAACCAAACCATTCAGTCCTCTAGAGTTGCGAAAGACCATCGAATCGCTGCTGGATTCCTGAATGGCCGTGCACAGTCCATGTCGTCGGTTCGGGTCTCCAACTCGTGCAGGCAGGCACCACTTCAATCGAACAGGTCGTAGAGCTTCATGCGGTATCTCAGTTGATCTCGTGAGAGATGCAGAAGTTTTGCGGCTTTCGTTTGGTTGCCCTTGGTTTTCTCCAAGGCCTGGCGAACCAGATCCTCCTCGACCGAGGTGATGCTGATGCCCTGATCGGGGAGCAAGATTCGGCTCTCGTCGACCTGGGCCTGGGGAACGGCTTTCTTTCGAAGCGGGAAATCGGTGGCGGTCAACACCTCGTTCTTGGAAAGAATCATGGCGCGTTCGATGATGTTCCTCAATTCGCGCACATTGCCCGGCCAGGGGTAATTCGAAACCAAATCGAGGCCCGCTTGATCGATGCCCTTGATGTTCTTTTTAAATTTACGGTTGAAGAAGTCCACGAAGAAGCGGGCCAACAGCGGAATGTCTTCCGGGCGTTCGCGCAGAGCCGGCATGTGAATCTCGATCACGTTCAGGCGGTAATAAAGGTCTTCGCGAAACCGCTTTTCGGCAATCATCTTTTCCATATCCTGATTGGTGGCCGCCACGATGCGCAAGTCGACGGAAATGTCACGAGTGCCGCCCACGCGACGAAAGCGCCTGCTTTCCAGGAAGCCCAACAGCTTGGCCTGGGTTTCCAGGGGCATTTCGCCGATTTCATCCAAAAAGAGCGTGCCCTGGTGCGCCATTTCACACAGACCGCGCTTCATGGTGCGGGCATCGGTGAAGGCGCCCTTTTCGTGACCGAACAATTCCGACTCGAGCAGGGTGGCGGGCAATGCGGTACAGGTCACCTCCATGAACGGGCGAGAGGCACGCAAGCTGTTGTAGTGAATGGCCTGGGCGATGAGATTTTTACCGGTGCCGCTCTCGCCGAGAATCAACACGGTTTCGGCGACACTCTCGGCCACCGTTTTGGCGGTCTCCATGACGGCCCGCATCTTGGTACTGCCGCCCACCACGCGATGAAACCCGAACTCCAATTCGAAATTGGCGCGCATCATCTTGACCTGACGACGCAATTCGGTCATTTCCAGGGCTTTCTGAATGGTCAACATCACCTCGTCCAGGTTGAACGGCTTGGTGATGTAGTCGAAAGCGCCGAGCTTCATGGCTTCGACCACCAATTGAATGGCGTGATTCCCGGTCATCATGACCACGGGCAGATCCGGGTCCTTTTCCTTGGCCTCGCGCAGCAGGTCGATGCCATTGGCATCGGGCAGGTTGATGTCCATCAGGACCAAATCGGGACTGCCGGATTCGAGGCGCGCACGGGTGTCGGCCCCGTTGGCGGCTTCCTCGGTAAAAAAACCTTCCTTGACCAACTTGCGACAAAGGGTTTTGCGAATCAGCGGTTCGTCTTCGACGATCAAAATGTTAATGGGCGAATCCATATGGCAAAAACCTGGTTTCCAAGAGTTGTCACGGCCTCTCATTATAGGCATCCCGTGTCAACGGATAAACCCAAAGCGCGCGATGTCCGGTGAAGTACCTCGACAAAACCGGCCGAATCACCTTCAAAAACCCAACGATTCAAAGGAACTCCCTTGCAAATTTTTTCCGCTTCCCACATCTCAAATCTGAAAAAAGGCTCTTTCCATAACCCACTAAATATCTAATTTTAAATGAGTTATAACGAAAACCTATCGAATGTTCCACATGGAACCATGCATATTTCACAGCTCGAAATCCACCAACATCCCGGTCCGGATGTTCGGCTCGAACTGGAATTGAGACCGGGAAAATCTATTTGCCGATTTGCCGTGCTAGGATGGATTCATCCGCAATGGACGGACTGCAAATCCCTTTACCAACCCATTCAGCTCGCGAAATCGCGTGTCGCAGCATCTCTCGTTCCCGGAAGGCCGCCGGCCTTTCCGATGTAATACGAACTCACCTGGTTGGCCCTTCATGACGAGAAAAGTCACATCACGTTCGGTTGTCGAAACCCAGTCTCCCGATTACCTGGAGACCTTCGCGAGGCTCGATCCGGAATCGGCCTACTTTGCCGTCAACGGCAATCAGATCATCACTTTCTGGAGCGACGGTGCCGAAACCCTGCTCGGGTACGGTGCCGAAGAAGTGCTGGGCAAACATTGCTCCCAGGCGATTCGCTGTGTTACCTGCTCCAAAGGATGCGGTCTCAAAGAGTACACCAACGTCAGCAAACTGAATCTCTCCCACTACCGAAAGGACGGCAGCGAGATTCTGGTTCAAAAGAGCGCTTCCGCGTTTTTCGGCAACGAGCAGGGATTTCAAGGTGGCATCGAGGTTTTGAAACCTCTGGAACGACCGGAACCGCCTTTGGAGCGATCGCGCAGTTTGGTGGATTTCCATGGCATTCTCACTGCCGATGCCCAGTTCCTGAACATGCTCACCGGCCTGCGCCACGTAGCCCACACCGGAGTCAACGTACTCATCCGCGGAGAAAGCGGTACCGGCAAGGAATTGGTCGCCAAGGCGCTTCACGCCATGAGTCCCAGGGCCAGGCGTGCCTTCGTGCCGATCAACTGCGGCACCCTGAGTCGCGAATTCTTGCAAAGCGAGCTGTTCGGCCACCGACGCGGCGCCTTCACCGGGGCGATCAGCGATAAAAAAGGCCTGCTGGCCGAAGCCGATCACGGCACCTTGTTTCTCGACGAGGTGGCCGAACTCCCATTCGAAGTCCAAGCCATGCTGCTGCGCGTGGTTCAAGACCAGCGCTACCGCAGCCTGGGTGACAGTCGCGACCGTTCCACCGATGTGCGGTTCATCAGTGCCACCCACGTCTCTCTCAGGCAAGCGGTCAAGGAGAAACGGTTTCGCGAAGACCTCATGTTCCGACTGCGGGTGGTTCCGCTGTTCCTACCTCCCTTGCGCGACCGAAAAATCGATATTCCACTGCTCTGGCAACATTTCCTTCTCAAATCCTGTCAACGCCACGGATTGCCGCAACCCAGTTCTCCGCCGGATCTCATTCGGTTGTTGACCACCTATCCCTGGCCCGGCAACGTGCGCGAATTGATCAACGTCGCCGAAATGATCGCGATCACCTGTCCCGGCAAAGTGGTCACACCCCAGCATTTGCCTCCCGAGTTCCGCGAGAGTCCCGCCGCCCCGGCCGCGACCGACCAGGCCTTCCTCCCCGAACCGAGTTCGGTCGCTCGCCCCGAGCCCTGTCCCCCGCCCATCGAATCCTGGATGCCGCGCAGCCCCGATCGACCGGCCATCGAGGCGGCACTCCGCGCATGTGAGGGCAACACCAGTCAGGCCGCCAAAATGTTGGGCATCAGCAGAGCCACCTTGTGGCGCAAACGCAAGAAGTGGGGACTGGTCTAACGCTCATCGAGAGAATCATGGGTGCTTCCCAACCGGTTCGGTAGGGAAACAAGGTTTTTGGAATCGGGTTGGCAGAGCAGGCGATTTTCGCAATCGTTCCCGTGGACCTTTCCCCCTCCGGATGGGAAGAAATCCCACGCCGATCCCGTAGTGTATCCATAGGCAACCTTGCCGAAACACATGCCCCGGTTACGAGCGACACGGAACCGGTTGTCGCACTTGATGTACAATGACATCAATCCATCGCCCGGTTTTTTAGCGCAACACGATCCCAAAAAAGCGCTTTGACACGATTAAGGAGCCGATCATCATGCCCATTGAAAAAATGCGCCTGTTGTCACTACTCATTCTGGCCGCATCGATCATTTCTTTGATTAGTGGTGATTTCGGTGTCCCCCAATTCGTGACATATCTCGCCATGATCTTACCCATATGGTTCGACATCGATCTGGACAAGATTCGCAAGATGTTTTTCTGGAAAATATATATATGGGTTACCTTCATACTCTTGTTTATTGCAATCGGGCTAAAGATCAATTTGAAACTGGGTATCTTCTTCCTCATATTGTTTTGCCTCATATACGAGTTCTATGGTGAGCAGAGGCCCAAGGCACCGTTACGACTGATCAGTCTTTTGTCGTTTTTGATCGTCATATACCAGGCAAGGCTATATATCGGTTCGAAACTGTTGCTGACCATCTTTCTATATACACTTTCCATCGCCCTCTGCCTCATGGGCTTCTATCTACTGAGATTGAACTACAAGAACAAGCGCGACCAATTCAAATGGACACCGATCTCCGCCCTGCTGCATATCGTGCCGATATTGGCCGTCAGCCTGCCCATTTACTGGCTGGTTCCGCGGATCCCCCGCCAAAGCCTCCGCATGCAAATCAGTGAGGTCGGCGAAAGTATCTCCGGATTCTCGGACCGCGTCACCCTTACCGATATCGGCGTTCTGAAACGATCGCGCAAACACGTCATGGACCTCACCATCGAATCCGGCAGACTGCGCTCACAACACCTGAAGGGCAGGTCTTTTCGGCACTACGATCGAGGTGCCTGGGAGCCCGGCGGATTCAGCACCTTCAAAAGAGGCGACCGCGTGGAATTCGCCTCCGCTTCCTCCTACAAGGAGACGTATTCCTATCGCATCGATTTGGATCCGTTTTTGGGAAATACACTCTTCTTTTTCGAAGACCTGATCCGTTTTCGAAACATCGACAAATATTTGAAAGTGACGATGTCGAAAGACCACATCAGTTTGATGAATACCTATCCCACCTCCATTACCTATTATGGTATTTCGGGTTATCAATCGAACAAAAAAGAGAAGTTGACCAATCGGAATCCATATTTACAAATCCCCGACAACCACCAATATATTTTTGATTACGCATCGGAAGTCGTGCCCAATCCTGAAAGCATGACACATAAAGAAATCGCCGATACTTTGGTATACCATTTCCTGGCTAATTTCGAATACACACTGGATATCAACAATTACAACGTCGAGGATCCACTTCACGAGTTCCTGATCATACGTCAGGAAGGACACTGTGAATTGTTCGCCAGCTCGATGGTTCTATTATTGCGTTCCATGGGCATTCCAACGCGATTGGTTACCGGCTTTCTCTTACCCGAGATCCACCCTTCCGGCGATTTCTACAACGTTTCCGAGTCCGACGCGCATGCCTGGGTGGAAGTCTTCATCGACGGTCAGTGGCGCACCTACGACCCCACCCCGCCCGCCACTTTTGTCGAACCCAATTACGTTCAAAACCAAATCGTTTCGTTCAATTACTTCTTGAAAACGATGATCCTGTCCTGGGACTACGATTCACAGAGGGATGCCGTGGAGGCCATTTCGAAGAAAATCGACCTGCTCAAATCCCTCTTGGCCGAGAACCCTTGGTATCTTCTGGTATTTTTGGTTCCCATCGGCGTGACGGTCGGGATTTACTTGAACCGGGAGCGCTTGAAAACACCACACGACCGTCTGCAGATTCACTTCCAGAAACTGGAGCGATCCTTGGCCGATCAGTACCGTCCGCGTGAACCTTCCGAAACGTTTCAGGACTACATCCAACGCCTGAGTCTGCCGGCCAAGCTGGAAATCGATCTGAACAGGTTCAGCGATCGATACTACCATTTGCGGTACGGCCGTGAATTCCAGATGACAAGCGTCAAAAAACTCATTCAGGATGCGCGAATGTTGCGCGGAAGGATCGTGTCGGGTTGAGTCTGGCGCCAGGCTCGGTAGTTTTCGACGGTGACCGCGGATTATGACCATGGAGTCGCCGCCCAGGCCGAGGGCTGGATTGCCGGTGGCCGGTAGGTGACGGGCCCCGCAGGGCGCTGGGCCAACATTTATTGACGAACTCCCTGAACATCCGCCTGTTTAGGTTTATAACTTTATCTTCGAACTTTACACAGCTTGTTACACAAGAGCCGCGAACCGGCGGGCATACCCAGCTCGATTTCGAGAAAGAAACACTATATCTGGATTCTGGCGAAGGGCCATGGGTCATTCATCCGAAAAAATCAGCAGGAACCCACGAACATCGGAAAGCAGGAAGGGATCGGCATTGGGTGACACATCACGGTCTTGCTTTTCCTGGTTTCAATCCTTCCAGCCTTCCCAATCAAGATTTGGCGACGGCAAGGCCCAGCTCTGGTTGAATGCACCACTTCGTTTCAAGAGAGTTCGCATAGGACGCGGAGAATCGACGAAACCTACGCCTGCTGGGCCTTCCCTGGTTTTCTCCTGATTGACTATGAGGCGTGTAGGGATTCTCCCTGCCTGATCACGCGGTGACGTTTTACATGAATGGTTTTTTAATTCGTGTCAATCGGTGTGATTCGTGGACGAACTTTTTTAGCCAAAGCGAGCCGGAAAGGAAAGAGCACGGGTTTGGCTGCACGGCACGTCACTACTTCTCCTGGCTTTTGAAATTCCTGTTTTCATGATTTCATTTTGACGCCGGTGAGATCAATTCCGTTCGACATTTGGTTCAGCGTTCCTGGGATACCCCAGGCTCGGAAAGCTTCCGAAACAGGTTACGCGCAAAATCGGCGAGCTCCGGGCGCATCAGGGCATAGCGACAAATGCTTTCAAGGTAGCCCTCCACCTGGCCGGTGTCCAAGCGCAACCCGGCAAAGGACCAGGAAACCAGGTTCCCGGCGGCGGCCAATCGGTTGATCGCATCCACGTGATAGAACTCCGCGTCGGGAGATTGGGCCAAATGGCGTCGCCAGCCTTCCTCCAGATGGGGAAAGATATCGGGTGTGAGCAGAAATCGTCCAAAACTGACCCATTTCGAAGGTTCGCGGCCAGGCTTGGGCTTCTCCACCAACTGGCGTACGGGTGAAGGGTTGCTGGCGGCGTCGACCACGTCCAGAACGCCGTAGCGCGAGACGTCCACATCGCCCATGTCCTTGGCGGCGAGCACACTCGATCCGGTCTGACGATAGACTTCGACGAGTTGACGGGCGAGCGAGGTCTTGTCGAAGACCAGGTCATCGGGATAGGCGACGACGAAGGGACAATCACCCACGAAGGGTTGTGCGCAGAGCAAAGCGTGACCGGTACCGCGCATCTGCTGCTGGCGCGTGAAGAAGAATTTGGCGGGAGGCGGTTTGATTTGGGCCAAACGGTCCGACTTTCCTTCGGCTCGAAAGACCGATTCCAATTCCATTTCGCGATCGAAAAAATCTTCCAAAACCTTCTTCCTGCGAGAAGAAATGATCAAGATCTCGTCGATGCCGGCCTCGATGAATTCGTCGACGATGAAGGAGATCGAAGGCCGATCGAGAAGCGGCAGCATTTCCTTGGGAACGGTCTTGGTAATGGGAAGAAATCGGGATCCATAACCCGCGGCAACGATGACACCTTTGATACGCAAGAGGCCTCCGATAAAAGCTCAGAATGACGCAAGGAACATCATAAAGGATAGCGAGCGAAACACAGAGCCCCAAAGCGGAGAGAGGCGCGGGAAGGGGGCATTTCGCGATCGACGAAGGGGAGAACCGGAGCTTGGGCTCCGTATTGGCGAGATCCACTTCGGAGCCCCGTGCAACGGGCCGGTTGCATGGCCCACGGCGAAGGTTCCATGTGGAACAATTGGCGAAGTTTATATAGCACAACGGTTTAGAAGAAACTAGCGCAACAGGGTGCGCTCGCTCGGGGGAATCGGCCCTGCCCCGATCGGCACAAATATTCCGCCGTAAACGCCCCAGGAATTGAAAAATCCAAACGGGATCCCCGTAATCTCCCGGGGATGGTCGCCAAATCGCGGCGGAACCTTTTTTCAGGCATAAAAAAAGGACGGCATCGAGCCGTCCTTTCATCAACGAATTTTGTGGCGAATCCGCCCGACCTGCCTTTCCGAATCAGACCTCGTCGGCGGCGACCTCCGAGGTGTTCACCTGGCGGATGGCGATTCGCTTCAGGTGTCCTTCGCCCATGGATTCCGTTTCCAGATGATCGTGCTCCTGCAGTGCCATGTGAACGATACGACGCTCATACGGATTCAGGGGCGCCATCAGCACCTCCTTGCCCGTATCCATCGCGCGCTGCGCCGCGGACATCGCCATGTCGCAGAGCTCGCGTTCCTTGTCCCGAACCAGGTTCCCCGCATCGACCTTGACGTCGTTTTCACTCTCGGGAAAGGCTTTCCGATGAAGGGTGTGTAGCAGGTACGTCATGTCCCGCAACAACTCGCCGCGGTTGTGCTGGAAATACTCCTGATCGTCGCCCACGATGTTGAAATACACCGCGTTTTCGCTGATTTCCGTTTCCAGTTCCACCGTCAGCTCGAGCTGTTCCAACAAGCCGCGCAAGGTACTTTCCAGCAGCTCCACTTCAGCACTGGCCATTTGAATCGATTCCGTCATTTGTTTTCATACCTCCATCTCAAACCGTAGGACTGTATCAATGTGAAAATATTGCCTGTGATCATGTAGAGCACTAATCCGGCAGGCATGCCGATGAAGAAGAATGCAAAGAGTACCGGCATGAACTTCATCATCTTCTGCTGAGTCGGGTCACCGCTGGGCATCGGCATGCTCAAGGAAGTCAAGAACATGCTCGCAGCCATCAAGATCGGCAGTAGGAAGGTGGGATCTTTGACCGAGAGGTCTTCGATCCAAAACAGCCATTCGGCTTGGCGCAACGATATCGAGGTGCGCAGCAAAGAGAAATAGGCAAAGAATATCGGCATTTGCGGCAGCATCGTCAAGCAGGACGAGAAGGGATTGACGCCCTCCTCCTTGTAGATCTTGAACATCTCCTGATTGAGCTTCTGCTTGGTTTCCAGATCGGTATCGCTGTATTTCTGGCGCAATTTCTCCAATTTCGGTTGCAACTGGCGCATTTTGATGGACGACTTCATGCTGGGGATCGCCAAGGGGAACAATGCCAACTTGATGATCAGGGTCAGCACCACGATTGCCCAGCCCCAGTTACCGGTGATGTCGTAACAACCCTTCAACAGGATGAACAATCCCTTGGACAGCAGACCCGCCCAGCCGTAGGACACCAGGTTGCCGAGCTTCTCGTCGACCGTCTCCAGTTGCTGTTCCTCGGTGGGACCGAAATAGAAGCGGCCGGTCAGGGCACTGTCGCCGCGCAAGGCCACGGCCGGCAGGTTCACCGTTTCCTGGCTGTTGACGATCGGTGTCGCCACCCCACTCAAATAGAGGTTGTCCGTCGCCTGGTCCAACAGGAACACGCTGGCGAAGTAGGTGTCCTGAACACCGGCCCACACGACCGTTTCCACCTCGTCCAGGACCGGTTGAAAGTCGTGGACCTTGAGTTTGGCGATGTCGTCTTCCTGGTGGGACCCGTCCTCGGACCACGCGATCCGCATGATCTTGGGATTGATCGCGCCCATATCGAAGAACGAGGGCGTCAACTTATCGCCGGGAAGTACTGGTTGTAAACCCTCTGAAACCACCATCTTGAAGGTGTCGTCCGAGGGTCCTTTCATCTGGATGTCGCAAAAGACCTCGTAGGTCTGGCCCAAGCGAAAGGTCTTGCGAAGTTCGTAACCTTCGGCCTTTGCCGTGAAGACCACTTCATTGGGATCCGGCTGGCTGATCTTGAACATCCAATCCGCGGTGCTCCTGCGATCCTTCAGCAGGACCTCGCCGGGGAAATGCTTCCAACCGTTGACCAACCGAACCAATTCGATCTTCTTCGAGCTGTTGTGATAATTCTTGAGGACGGCGCCTCGAACGAGCCCGCCGCGATTGTCCAATCGCAGTCGCAAGTGTTCGTTTTCCAGGGTGACCACTTGCTGCTCGATCGCTTCTTCGGGAGGATTCTCGACCGAAGTCTCGGCATCCGCGACCTCGAGGGTCCCCGTTTCCGGCTCCAGGTCCAGGTTCGGGGTCTCCTGGGTTGTCACCTGTTCTTGTTTCACTTCGGGACTGGCCGGCTCCGGTTTGTTCATCTCATAACCCAGATACCGGCCTGCGGCCATCCACAAGAAATAAATGGCCATACAAGTGGTTATCGCCAGAACAAAACGTTTCTCCATGATTTCCTCAAAATGGCGCTATGAAGGGGCCCCTGACCGTTGGAGTTTTCGAAGTAGGATGTCAAAACTCTTCTGATAATCCTGGAAACTCCGTTCCAGAATGCCTCTCCGGGGGGAAATCACGATGTCAAAGCCCTGTGGAAACAAAGCCTTCCGTTCCCGGAAAGCCTCGCGAACCCTGCGTTTGATTAAGTTCCGCTTTGTCGCTTTACCCACTTTCCTGGAAACGGTCAGTCCGATTCTCGATTCCGGCAAGTCGTTAGGGAGCACCCTAAAAATAAGGGTGTAGGTCACAACCTTTCGACCCCGTTGAAATACTTTTTGAAATTCAGAAGATTTGCGAAGATGATTGCGCTTTAAGAATCGCTTATCCCGCAATTCTCTTTCTTCCGGATGAGCGGCGAGCATTGACGATGCGGCGGCCGCCGACAGTTTTCATGCGAGAGCGAAAACCGTGCTTTTTAGCGCGTTTACGACGATTGGGTTGAAAAGTACGCTTCATGGTGGAGAACTCCTCTACGATGTTGCAAATGTTTGGGATAGTCCTGAACAGCGGAGGAAGATCCATCCGAGGTTCTGTCTGTTGCGGGCTGGAGACGGCCAAGAGAGGCAACCCAAACCACAAGCCCGTAGAAAATACCTAAAAAGCGATCAAAAGTCAATCCAAGGAGTTCGGATAAAATTATTGCCAAAGCAGGACTGGAGAGGTTATCGTTCAGGGCTTGGGCGAGAACCAGACGCGAAATTCGGTCAGAATTCTCCATTCGAGTCATTTTTGCGAAGCATTATCTGTTTTCTTTGATATCAGCACTCACAAGAAAACGTTTAGCAAAAATTTCATCAGAGATTCTCCATTCGTTCATTTTTTGATTTAACTCACCGTGGTGATGAACGACTGTGGATCCGAATTCGCCTCGCGTCTCAAATCGACAAAAAACTCACGAGGCGTTTTCGTAAACGCCTGAATTCAGGAAATTTAGTATTAAATACAACATTCCCTGAAGGATACATCGGAACCCATATCAGGTGGGGATTAGTCCTTGTTTGGCTTCTTCCTACTATGTTAGTATGAGCTTCCGTTTTGGGTTTAAACATCTCCCCATTCGTTTTTTCTTTCCATTTTTCCAGGAGGAGCAAGGTTGTTGTCTCTTTGGAACAAGGTTTTGTCATGCCTTGAAGAGCGTCTCCCAGCGGAACAGATCGACGAGTGGCTCCGACCGACGAAAATTCTGATTGAGTCGGAAAAAGAAATCAAGATCAAAGTTCCTAACGATATCTTCATTGACTGGATTCAGGAAAACTACTTGGAGGACATATCCTCAGCTCTTCGCGAACTGGGGCATCCAAAATGTAAAGTCAGTTTTTTGAATCAGGCCCAGGCTGATCAGTTACACCCGGTCGCATCCGGATCCGAGGATATCGACGCTGAAGAGGGCAGTGAAAAAAAAGAAGCGGTTCGGCTCAACCCGAAATACAAATTCGAGTATTTCGTGGTCGGGAGCAGTAACCAGTTTGCGCACGCCGCATCCCTGGCCGTGGCCGAAGCACCTTCCGCTTCTTACAACCCTCTTTATTTATATGGTCCTTCGGGATTGGGGAAAACGCACTTACTCCACGCCATCGGGCACCGACTCCTCGAGAGCCGGCCCGATCTCAATATTTGTTATACGACCTGTGAGGAATTTACCAATCAGTTCATCAACTCGATTCGCTACAACAAAAGTGAAGCGTTTCGAGGACGTTACCGTTCCGTTGACGTCTTGTTGATCGACGATATCCAATTCCTCAGCGGCAAGATGCAGACTCAGGAAGAGTTCTTCCACACGTTCAACGCCCTTTTCGAGCAGCAGAAACAAATCATTCTCAGCAGCGATTGTGCGCCGAGCGAGATTCCCAAGCTGGAATCGCGCCTCACCAGTCGCTTCAACTGGGGCTTGATCGCCGACATCCAGGCACCTGCGCTCGAAACACGGATCGCGATCCTGAAAAAGAAGGCGGAAGCGGAAAAGGTCTACCTACAGGATGACGTGGTGCTCTACATCGCGACCAAAGTGAAAACGAACGTTCGCGAATTGGAAGGCGCCCTCATCAAATTGATGGCCTACGCTTCACTTTCCAATCGGAAAATCGATCTGGAGCTGGCGGAAACCTGTCTCCGCAATTACGTGCGTGATGAACCTTCGCAAATCTCCTGTGAGAAAATCCAACGATTCATCGCAGACCACTACAAGATCCAAACCAAAGATCTTTTGTCGAAGAACAATTCCAAGAGAATCGCGCAGCCCCGGCAAATCGCCATGTACCTGACGCGACAGCTCACCAACATGTCCCTTCCGGAAATCGGCATGGCCTTCGGCAACAAGCACCACTCCACCGTACTCTACTCCGTTCAGAAGATCACCAAGAAGATCAAAGAGAGCCAAGAGTACCAGCAAATGATTACCGGCTTCACCAAGTCCCTGACGTGAAGCACCGCCTCGCGGGTTCGGCCCCGGGGACCCGTTCGCACGGGGCCGACCGTGGCATTCTGTGATTTTTTCCACAGGCCATCTGTTGAAAAATTGAAGGAGCACCTATAATCTTGGCAGTTTTCCACAGCGATCCACAGTCTTTTTCAACACGACTGTGAGTATCCTGTTAAAAACAGGTGAGGAAATGGACACTTCCGAACCCCTTGTGGAAATCCCCCCTGGTTTTCCACAATTTTCAAAAAGTTTTCCACACGCCTCAAAGCCAACGGTGATCACGGTTCCACGACTTTTCCACAGTTTCCACAGCCCTTACTGTGAATACCTGATTAAAATAAATTAAAAATCTAGAATAAAGGTTTTAGAAAATGGAGTTTCACATCGTCCGCAACGACCTGCTCAGTGAGCTACAACTGATGATGGGTGTGATCGAGAAGAAAAACACAATGCCGATCTTGGCCAACATTTTTATTCGGGCCGAGAACAACCACTTGATTCTTCAAGCGACGGACTTGGAAGTAGGCATCATCTCTCAATGTCCCGCCCAGGTGATCGAACCGGGAGAGATCACCGTTCATGCCAAGAACCTTCAGGACATGTTGAATACCTTCTCCGATTCTCAGGTCTCGTTCTCCATGAACGAGGGAACCATGTTGAACCTGGATTGCGGCGCGGCGCAATTCTCCATTGAAACCATGTCAACTCAGGACTTTCCGTCCATTCCCGAATGCGAGTTCGCCACGCCCATCAAGTTTCGGGTGGGCTTTTTCACCGACTGCATCAACAAGGTGCTGTTCTCGGTATCCACCGATCCCCACAAGTACGCGCTCAATGGTTCGTTGCTGCGGGTCGCGGCCGGCGACCTGGCCCTGGTCAGTACGGATGGTCACCGCATGAGCGTCGTCAACAAGGGGCTGGGTCCCGATTTCAACGACATGGACATCATCATTCCGCGAAAGACCCTGGTGGAGCTCTTGAAGTCGCTGAAGGCCACCAGTTCCGACGAGGAATTCGAAATCGATTTCGTGGAAAACCGAATCTTCTTCAAGATCGGGCCCAGGGTTTTGTTTTCCCGGCTGATCGACGGGAAGTTTCCCGATTACAACAAAGCGATTCCGTTGAACAACGATAAATCGTTTGTCTTGGAACGATCCAAGCTGTTGGAAATCGTGCGACGCAAGTCGGTTCTCAGTAGCGACAAATCCAAGCTCGTCCGCTTGAGTTTTGGCCCAGGTGAAATGGTGGTCGTTCTGAAAAATGCTGAACGCGGTGAATCCATCGACAAGTTGTCGGTCGACTACGATGGCGAAATGGTCGATGTAGGCTTTAACGTCGATTACCTCTTGGAATTCCTTAAAAACATGAATGTCGAAAAAATCGAAATCAACATCAGAGATAACGCCAGCCAGGGTTTGTTCAAGTTGGTCGACGAAGGCGAAGAACTGGATTACAAGCACATCATCATGCCCATGCGTTTGACCGGCTGATCCGAATGAAGACGGGTATGTGTTTCCTTGTGGATTAAATCCTTGGAAGTAGAGAACTTCCGTAATCTAGAAGATGGCGTGATCACCTTCGAACCCAAGCTGAACTGGTTGGTCGGACCCAATGGCCAGGGGAAGACCAACTGTTTGGAAGGGGTTTACTTCGTGTTGACCACGAAGAGCTTTCGCACGAATCGTAATTCGGACTTGACGGGCTCGGCCAAACAGGGTTCGGGATTGAAGGGCGAGCTAATCAAAGAAGGTGCACGCTATGTCTTTTCGGTGAATATCGTACCTGGAAAGACCCAGCGGTGGCTTGGCGAGAAAGCATGTAAACCGCTTGATTTTTTTGAAATTGGTTCGGTTATTTCGTTTACTGCTCGAAATAAAGCGCTGGTTGAGGGTCAACCAGACGATCGCCGCCGGTTCCTTGATCGAATGATTGCCAGCTTGGAACCGAAACATATCATGACGCTGGCCAAATACCGTCGTATTCGTGGTCAGTTGAAGAAGATCATGATGAGTAGTAAAGACTTGCGTGTGTACCGCGGATTCAAGAGTACGGCGTGCCGATCCGCGATGGAAATCGTTCACAAACGCATCGCATTTCTCGAATCGATACGGTCGCGATGCCTGGAGATTCACCGCGACGTTTTCGATGGTGAGGCGGACCTTTATTTCGATTATCGGGTCCGAAATTGCGCTGAATTGAGTCACTACGAGAATCGCATGATGGAGTTGAGCGCGCAGGAGCTGTTGTACGGTCGCAGTATGATCGGGCCTCATCTCGACGACATTGACATTCGCTTTATAGGTAATAAAGCCAGGCACTTTGCCTCATCTGGCCAGGTGCGATCGATCGTGTTGAGCATGAAGCTGGCGGTTCGAGAAACCTACCACGAAAAATACGGAAGTTATCCTATTATGATCCTCGATGATATTGACGCGGAGTTGGATTCCGAGCGCCTTTCTCGTTTGCTTAACTATCTGGATACAAGGGGCCAAACATTAATAAGTACCTCAAAATATGGTACAATCCAGGGTCGCCTGCAAGATCATGTCTGCATGGTTCATGCTGGGTGTATCAGCCCCGAAAGGAAAATTGAATGACGGGTCCAATGCAGGAATATGGTGCCGACCAGATTAAGGTTTTACAGGATCGCGAGGCGGTCCGCACTCGCCCGGGAATGTACATCGGGAACACGGATGACGGATCCGGTCTTCACCAGTTGGTATACGAGGTCGTCGACAACGCGATCGACGAAGCGCTCGCAGGTTACTGCGACCTCGTGAACGTGACCATCCATGTGGATGGTTCCATTACGGTTGAAGACAACGGTCGCGGAATTCCGGTGGATATGCACCGCGAAGAGGGACGTTCCGCGGCCGAGGTCATCATGACCGTGCTGCACGCCGGCGGTAAGTTCGATTCCAATTCCTACAAGGTCTCCGGTGGTTTGCACGGTGTGGGTGTTTCGTGTGTCACCTTCCTCTCCAAAGAGTTGGAACTGGAGATTCGCCGCGGTGGATTCCTGCACGTTCAGAAGTACGATCTCGGTCGACCTACCGGACCGATCCAGAAGCTCGGCCCCACCAAGGAAACCGGAACCAAAATTCGTTTCCTCCCCGATCCCGAGATCTTCGCCATCACCGAATTCAGTTTCGATTTACTCAGTGAACGTTTGCGCGAGTTGAGTTTTCTCAACGAAGGCGTACATATCAAGATTACGGACGAGCGATCCGGACAAACCCACGATTTCTCCTTTAGCGGTGGGATTCCGGCTTACGTTTCCTACCTTTCCAAGAACAAGAAGATGTTGTTCGATCAACCCGTCGCCTTCACCGCCAGCAAAGATTCGGTGACGGTCGATGTGGCGCTGGTTTGGACGGGTAGTTACCAAGAGAATATCTACTGTTTTACCAATAATATTCGAAATCGGGACGGCGGTACCCACCTGGCCGGTTTGCGCGGTGCCCTGACGCGCAGCATCAACAGTTACATTGCCGAGCATCCGCTGCCGAAGAACGTCAAGGTCACCATTTCGGGCGACGATGTACGCGAAGGTATGGTCGCGATCATTTCGGTCAAGGTACCCGATCCCAAGTTCTCCTCGCAGACCAAGGACAAACTGGTTTCCAACGAAGTCAAGGGGATCGTGGAATCCGTCGCTCTGGCTCAGTTATCCAAGTTCTATGGAGAGAATCCCAAAGAGACGAAGCAGATCATCGACAAGATCGTCGAAGCGGCCACGGCCCGCGAAGCGGCGCGAAAAGCGAAGGAATTGACGCGCCGCAAGGGCTATTTGGACATGGGTGGCCTGCCGGGCAAGTTGGCCGATTGCCAGGAAAAGGATCCCGCACAGTCGGAACTCTACCTGGTGGAGGGTGACTCCGCGGGCGGTTCCGCAAAAAGTGGTCGAGATCGCAAGAACCAGGCGATCCTTCCCCTGCGCGGCAAGATCTTGAACGTGGAAAAAGCCCGCTTCGAACGACTGATCGCCAGTGACGAAATCAAACACATGATCAAGGCGTTGGGTACCGGCATTCACGACGAATTCAACATCGAAAAATTGCGCTATCACAAGATTGTCATCATGACGGACGCCGATGTGGATGGCGCTCACATTCGCACTTTGCTTCTCACGTTTTTCTATCGAATCATGCCGTCCATCGTAGAGCGCGGCTATCTATACATCGCACAGCCGCCACTCTACAAATTGAAGAAAGGCAAAAAGGAACGCTACATCCAAAACGAGGATGAGCTTCAGCGCTTTTTGGCGGATCAGATCGCCGACGGCGTCAAAGTCAAGATCCTGAAGACCGACGAGATCATCGAAGGTCAGGAACTGGCGCCCAGGCTGGCCTTGCTCCGGCGCGAGCGCGAATTGTTCAACCTTATGGAACGAAAGGGTTTGACGACGGATATGCTGAACGTGATTCTGCATCATCCGGATATCGATCAAATGGCCTACTGGCAGAGCCAGGACAACCTGAAATCCCTTTCGGAGAAGCTGGTCGCTTTGGGTTCCACCTTTCAACAAATCGTGGAAGACGAACAGTACGAAGCATACGGTCTCCGTATGTCGTTCCAGCATCGCGGTCATTCCCATGTCATCAATATCGATTACAATCTCATTCATTCACCCGAATTCAAGCTTATCAAACAATACTATGACGAGCTGGAAGCCTTTAATGACACGGGTTTCGAAGTTTACTATCACAATAATGACCCGATTCCAATCGACAACAAAGCTTCGATGCTTACATTACTTAGTGACTTGAGTAAAAAGGGAATTCAGATGACCCGCTTCAAGGGTCTGGGTGAGATGAACCCGGAACAACTTTGGGAAACGACGTTGAATCCCGAGAATCGAACCTTGCTCAAAGTCCAAATCGAGGACGCCGTGGAAGCCGACAGTCTTTTCTCCGTGTTGATGGGAGACGAGGTAGAACCGCGTCGGCGCTTTATCGAGGACAATGCCTTGAACGTGAAGAACCTCGACGTCTAATCAGGGAGCGAATATGAATTCCGAGCTGCCGGTAAACATTACCCGGGAGATGAAGCAGTCCTATCTGGACTATTCCATGAGCGTGATCGTCGGTCGCGCATTACCCGACGTTCGCGACGGATTTAAACCGGTACACCGCCGCATTCTCTACGCGATGTTTCGGGAAGGCCTGCTTTCCAACCGCAAGTACTCGAAGTGTGCCGGTGTCGTCGGTGAGGTTCTGAAGAAGTATCACCCCCACGGTGATGCCGCCGTCTACGATGCCCTGGTGCGATTGGCGCAGCCCTGGAACATGCGTTACATGTTGGTGGACGGTCAAGGTAACTTCGGTTCGATCGACGGCGACCGGGCGGCGGCCTACCGCTACACCGAAGCCCGCATGATGTCGATTGCCGAAGAGATGCTGAACGACATCGACAAGGAAACGGTCGATTGGCAGGCCAACTTCGACGAGACCGTCCAGGAGCCCCTGGTACTTCCGACGCGTTATCCGAACCTGTTGGTCAACGGCAGTTCGGGCATCGCGGTCGGGATGGCGACCAACATTCCGCCGCACCATATCGGCGAGGTGATCGATGCGTTGTTGGCCTTGCTGGACAATCCCGGTGTCACGATCGACGACCTGATGCAGATCATCAAGGGACCGGACTTTCCCACGGGCGGCATGATTTGCGGTCGCGACGGCATCTTCGATGCCTACACCACCGGCAAGGGAAAAATCATTCTGCGGGCAAAGACCCATTTCGAGGTTCAGGACGACGGACGCACCTGGATCATCGTCGACGAGATTCCCTACATGGTCAACAAGGCGAAGGTCTGCGAGAAGATCGCCGAATTGGTCAAGGACCAGAAAATCGACGGGATCAGCGAGTTGCGCGATGAATCGGACCGCCATGGCATGCGGATCGTGGTGGAGTTGAAGCGCGGCGAAGTGCCCGAAGTGGTTTTGAACAAACTGTTCCAAATGACGGCACTGCAATCGACCTTTGGCGTCATCATGCTGGCCCTGGTGGACAACCAGCCCAAGATTCTCAACCTGAAGGAAATCCTCAACCAGTTCATTGCGTTCCGCAAAGACGTGGTAACCCGGCGCACCCGCTACTTGCTGCGCAAAGCGGAAGAGCGGGCCCACATTTTGGAAGGCTTCGTCAAAGCCCTGGATATTCTCGACGATTTGATCGCCTTGATTCGGGCGTCGCAATCGCCGGCCGAAGCCAAGCAGAAAATGATCGAACGTTGGGACTTCAGTGTGCGCCAGGCTCAGGCCATTTTGGAGATGCGTCTGCAAAAATTGACGGGCATGGAACGTCAGGCCATTTTGGACGAGCACCGCGAGATTCAGGAAGTGATCGCCAAGTTGCGGCTGATTCTCGACGATCCGCGCGAGTTGACGCGTGTGATCCGCGAAGAGACGATGGAGGTTCGCGAGAAGTACATCGACGAGCGCCGTACCGAGATTCGCGACATGTCGATCAACTTCAGCATCGAGGACCTAATCGCGGACGAGCAGGTCGTCATCACCTATTCGCACCGCGGCTACATCAAACAAACGCCGCTGACCATCTACAAGGAGCAGAAGCGCGGCGGTAAGGGCCGCCTGGGTATGCGCACCCACGACGACGACTTCGTGGAATACATGTTCGTGGCCCAGACGCACGATTACCTGATGGTCTTTACCAATTTCGGCAAGGTGTACTGGATCAAGGTGCACCAGATCCCTCAGACCGATGCGGCCAACAAGGGCAAGGCGATCGTGAACCTGATCGATTTCGAGGAGGGCGAACGGGCGGTGGCGTTCAATGCCGTTCGCGAGTTCGAGGAAGAAGATATCTTCCTGATGTTCGCCACCCGCAACGGCATCGTGAAGAAGACCGCGCTCTCGGCCTACAAGAACATCCGCTCCAACGGCATCCGTGCGATCAACATTCAGGAAGGTGACGAGCTGATCACGGTTCGCCGCACCGGCTCCGACGGGGAAATCTTCCTCGCCACCAAAATGGGTAAAGCGATTCGGTTCTTCCACCGGGACGTTCGGCCCACCGGGCGGACGGCGACCGGCGTCACGGGGATCCGTCTCGGTGATGGGGACGAGGTCGTGGAGATGGCGGTCATCATAGAGAACACGGGCTCGATTCTCACCATCAGCGAAACGGGCTTCGGCAAGCGAACCCTGGTCAGCGAATACCGATTACAGAACCGCGGCGGCAGCGGTTCGCTCAATATGCGCATGACCGAAAAGACCGGTCTCATTTCCGGAGTACGCTACATTAAAGATCACAATAGCGTGCTGATCATCAGCCAACTTGGTAAACTGATCCGTATGGACCTCTCCCAGATTCGGGATATCGGACGCGTCACCCAAGGTGTTCGTCTGATCAACCTGGACGATCCCAACGACCGTGTGGTCGGGATCGGCCTCGTACCGACCGAAGAAGCTCGAGACGAGGAATCTGAACTGGAGGGTGAACAGGAATCCACGATCCAATCCGAGGATCAGACAAGCCAAGGTGAATCCGATCCTCCGGCTGAAACTGAGGAGTGAGACGAAGCTATGAAATTTTTTCTAGACACTGCGATCGTAGAAGAAATTCGGGAAGGTTTGGATTTGGGCCTGGTTGATGGCGTGACCACGAATCCTTCCCTTATTGCGAAATCAGGTCGAGATCACAAGGAAGTGGTACTCGAAATATGTGACATGGTCGATGGTCCTGTGAGTGCGGAAGTCATTGCCACCGATTTCGAAGGCATGCGCGAAGAGGCGGAGATGCTGGCCTCGTGGCACGAAAACGTGGTGGTCAAGGTTCCTTTGACCGAAGCTGGACTGAAAACCGTTCACCAATTGGCACCGCAGGGCATTCGTTTCAACGTAACCCTGTGCTTCAGCCTCGCGCAAGCCTTGTTGGCGGCGAAGGCGGGAGCCAGTTTCATTTCGCCCTTCGTGGGGCGGTGGGACGACATCAATACCCGGGGAATCGAATTGATTCCCGAGATGGTTCAAATGTACGACAACTACGGTTTCGATACGCAGGTCCTGGTGGCCAGCATTCGTTCGCCGCTTCACGTGACGGAAGCGGCCCTGGCCGGCGCCCAAGTTGCGACCTTGCCGTTCGGTGTCCTCCGGCAGATGTTCAAACATCCGCTGACCGATATCGGTATCGAAAAATTCCTTGCGGATTACCGCAAGACTCAGGAATCGTGATCGAAGCCATCCGAGGAACGATATAACCCAAAAGAGGAAGCTTTGGTTGCGGCCGGCTTCCTCTTTTTTTGTGGGCGATGGAAGATGCACCTGGTATGCCGATGGATTTTTTGAATTGTTCCACGTGGAACATCGAGATCTCGCAGGTGGTGTGGACTGGATCCGATCCACGGGGTCGAACCAAATTGCCGCGCGAAGCGCGGCGGCGAAATAGGAGAGAGGGGAGATGAGCAACGGTTACTCCGACGTCGATGTGATCGTGGCACCGGCGACACCTTTTCGGACCAAGGCGCCGCTCGCCATCATTCGCGTTTCGGGAGAAAAATCTCTGGAGTTGTTGGCTCGTTGCTTCCAGCCTCGCCACGGCGAACTCAAGGGATCCTGGCGCGTTCACTACGGCGACTGGATCGATGGCGAAGGCATGGTCGACGACGTGGTGGTTTCCACCTTTCGCGCCCCGCGCTCCTATACCGGTCAGGACATGTTCGAGGTGAGCTGTCACGGCAATCCGGTTTTTGTGGAAGCGATCCTTCAATCGATTTTAAAGGAAGGGGGGCGCCGCGCCCGTCCTGGCGAATTCACTATGCGCGCGGTTCTGAACGGCAAGATGGATTTGCTGCAGGCCGAGGGCGTCAACGCGTTGATCGATTGCAACACCCGATACCAGGCCGGATTGATTCGTCGTCAGGCCAAGGGACCGCTGGTGGATTTTGTTCACCGTCAAGTGGAGGAGATTCTTCAAATCCAGGCGCACATCGAAGCCACCATCGATTATGGCGAAGAGGATATCGATGCACTCGAACGAGACTCGCTCGGTGGTCGATTGGCCCAGTTGATCTCTCGCTTCCAAAAGCTTCATCAAACCGCGGCCTTCGCCAATTCCATGCGACGCGGCTTCAAGGTCCTCTTGACCGGCGAACCCAATGTGGGCAAGAGCACCCTCTTCAATGCACTGGTTCGCCAGGAGCGCGCGATCGTCACCGAGTTGCCGGGCACGACGCGCGACTTGATCAGTGAAGAAATCGAGATGCAGGGTTTGCCGGTGATCCTGATCGACAGCGCCGGCGTGCGACAGACCGACGATGTGATCGAGAATATCGGTATCGAGAAGATCTACCAAACGCTCGAGCAGGTGGATCTGGTTCTGTTCCTCAGTGCGGCCGGCGATGCGATGGAACCCTACCCGCGTTTGCGTGAATTACCCGAGGAAAAGTGGCTTCACGTACAAACCAAAGCCGATTTGCAGCCCTCGGACGGCGAAAATGACCTCGAAAAAGAGGGTCGAATTTGCGTATCTGCCGCCACTGGTATGGGTTTACAGCGACTGGAATCTGAAATTGTGCTAAGATTGTCAACGGATTTTGAAGATCAATCGGTGTATTTGATCAATCAGCGGCAAGAAGAAATAATTTCCACGGTTATTCAGCAACTCCAAAACGCTTACGATGATTTTGACATGGGTTTCGGCGAGGAAGTGTTGAGTTCCTATTTGAACACCGCTCGCCAGCAGCTTGGAGAGTTGACCGGCGAAACCACCGTAGAAGACATTCTCGACCGGATGTTCTCCAATTTTTGTTTGGGAAAATAGAGGTATGCAGCAAACCGATGTAATTGTGATCGGCGCCGGCCACGCCGGTTGCGAAGCGGCTTGGGCTTGTGCTCGGATGGGACTGAACACCGTGGTCTTTACGATCAACCTGGATTCGGTGGGACAGATGTCCTGCAATCCGGCAGTCGGCGGTTTGGCCAAAGGTCATATGGTTCGCGAATTGGATGCCCTCGGCGGGATCATGCCCGAGATCGCCGATCAAACGGGGATTCAATTTCGCATGTTGAACCGCAGTCGGGGGCCGGCGGTTCAGGCGCCTCGTTGCCAATCGGACAAGGTGGCCTATCGATCGCTGATCCGTCGGCGGCTCGAAGCCCAAGAAAACCTGATGATCCGCCAGGGGATCGTGACCCGCTTGTTGATGGAAGGGGAGCGGGTGGTCGGCGTTCAACTCAAGGACGGCGATCGGCTTTTCGCCAAGGCGGTGGTCGTGACCACCGGTACCTTCCTGCGCGGCAAAATTTTTATCGGGCAGACCACTTACGAGGCCGGCCGTTGCAATGAACTGGCGGCGCGCGAATTGAGTGCCAGTATTTTGGATCTGGGTTTTCAATTGGGTCGTATGAAAACCGGCACGCCCGCCCGTCTGCACAAGAAGAGCATCGACTACGCGCGTTTCGAAGCACAGTGGGGCGATCGCGATCCGGTGTTCTTCAGTTATCAGACCAAAGAGACCACTTTGGAACAGGTCTGCTGTCACCTGGGGTACACCAACGAAACCACCCACCGCATCATTCAGGACAACTTGCACCGTTCCCCGCTTTTTTCCGGGGAGATCCAGGGCGTTGGCCCGCGCTATTGCCCCAGCATCGAAGACAAGGTCGTCAAGTTTCCGGATCGCAATCGCCATCAGATTTTTTTGGAACCGGAATCCCATCACACCATCGAAGTCTACGTGAACGGGATGTCCACCTGTTTGCCGATCGATGTTCAAAAGGAGCTGTATCGCTCGGTTCCCGGTTTGGAGTACAGCGAGATTCTGCGTCCCGGCTATGCGGTCGAATACGACCACATCGATCCCACCGAGTGCAAACCCACTCTGGAAACCAAAAGGGTTCAAGGCCTGTACATGGCCGGCCAGATCAACGGAACTTCGGGATACGAAGAAGCGGCCGCGCAAGGATTCGTGGCCGGGGTCAATGCCGGACTCGCCGTACGGCAAATGGAACCCATGATCCTGACTCGCGATTTGGCCTACATCGGTGTGTTGATCGATGACCTGGTCACCAAGGGGACCAAGGAACCCTATCGCATGTTCACCTCGCGAGCCGAACACCGCTTGATGCTCGACGTTTTCTCCGCCGATCAACGCTTGGCGGAAATCGGTCGACGCATTGGCCTGGTGGACGAGGCGCGTTATGCCGCGGTCGTCGAAAAGTACGAAACCCTGGCGCGCGACATTCAGCGACTGAAGGAATATCGAATCAAACCGACCAAGGATAACAAGGCGAAATACGAGCTGGCCGGTCTGCCGCTCAAGCAGGTCGTCACCGCCCACGACCTGGTTCGCCGACCCAAGGTAGGATTGCGTAAGATTTTGTCCATTGCGGATGATCTCCAATTGGAAACCGATTTTCTCGACGATTTGGAGCACAAGATCCGCTATGCGCCATATGTGGAAAAGGAAAACGAAGAGCTGGCCAAGATCGAAGGCCTGCGCCGTTTTCAAATACCCGAGGAGTTCGATTACGCGTTGGTTCCCAGTCTGCGGCGCGAATTGTTGGAAAAGCTGACCACCATTCGTCCCAAGACGTTGGACCAGGCCTCGCGAATCAGTGGCATGAACGCCAGCACGCTGGCCATCATCCACGTTTTTGTGAAACGCTATCTCAGTGAGAAACAGAAATCGGCCTAATTGAAAACATTCAGCCGTGATCACGGCGATGAGGTAATGCCATGGGGCAAGTGATTGGAATCGTAAACCAAAAGGGTGGCGTGGGTAAGACCACGACCGCCGTCAATTTGGCTGCGTCATTGGCGGCTATCGATAAGAAAATTCTTCTCATCGATTTCGACCCACAGGGCAACGCCAGCAGTGGTGTGAACATCGATAAGGAAGAGGCCTCTCACAACATCTATCACGTTCTTTCGGGGGAGGTGACCCTGGAAGACGCCATGATCGTATGCGAAATCCCCACGCTGTTTGCGATTTCGGGCCATCGGAACCTGGCGGCGGCCGAAGTCGAATTGGTCAACGAAGTTGGACGCGAGTTCGTGTTGAAGAACCTGCTCGACCCCATCAAAGATCAGTTCGATTACATTTTTGTGGACTGCCCGCCTTCGCTCAGTTTGCTGACGGTAAACGCGCTCACGGCTTCCGATGGTGTGGTGATTCCGATTCAAGCCGAGTACTACGCTTTGGAGGGGGTTCGCGATCTGGTGGGCACCATCGAGCTGGTCAAAAAACGGCTGAACCCCAGCCTGCAAATTACCGGTATCATTGTCACCATGTACGACGAACGCACCAATTTGAGTCAGCAGGTCCTGCAAGATGTGAAAGGCTTCTTTGGGAACCAGCTTTACAAGACAGTCATTCCTCGAAACGTGCGCCTGAGCGAAGCCCCCAGTTTTGGGAAACCGGCCATGCTCTACGATATCAAAAGCAAGGGTGCGCAGGCCTATCTTAAATTAGCCAAGGAGTTTTTGAATGGCCAAAAAATTAGGTCTCGGAAAGGGGCTTAGCGCGCTCATTCCTTCAGTACCCAAGGAGCAGGAGGAACTGAAGGAGTTTTTGGAAGAAATCGACGTCGCCCTGATCGATCCCAATCCGGATCAACCTCGGCAGGTTTTTCACGAGTCACAACTGATCGAACTGTCCGAATCCATCAAACACAATGGTGTGATTCAACCGATCATCGTGACCCGAGACGGCAATCGCTACATCGTCATTGCCGGTGAACGTCGTTGGCGTGCCACCAAACTGGCCGGGTATCCCAAAATTCCGGCGATCATTCGCAATATCGAGAAAGGGCAGATGCTCTCGTTGGCGCTGCTCGAGAACATTCAGCGTCAGGAGTTGAACCCGATCGAAGAAGCCCTGGCCTATCGAAAGCTGATCGATACCCACGATTTCACCCATGAGAGCCTGGCCAGCAGCCTTGGCAAGAGCCGGGTCACGATATCGAATACTTTGCGACTGCTGCGATTGCCGGATGTCATCAAGAACATGATCCAGGACGGCGGCTTGTCGTTCGGCCATGCACGGTGTTTGATCACCCTGGAAGACAAGGAAAAGGTCGTCAAACTGGCGCAGCAGTGCGTAGACAAACAGTGGTCGGTTCGCGAACTCGAGAAGCGCGTGGCACTGGAACGGGAAAACAAAAAGCGCCCGTTGAAATCCAAGAAAGACCCCGTTGTCAAAGAGACCGAGACCCGCTTGCGCCAGTCGATGAAGCACAAGGTCAACATCTCCGGCGATTCGAAAAAGGGGAAGATCGTCATTGCCTACGGCTCAGAGAACGAATTCCAGGATCTGCTGTCGTTCCTGACTCGAAACGGTGAAGGAGAGTAGGGTTTATGGCGGACAACGGTTTCTTGAGTGGCCTGATCATGGAAGGTACGCGCTTCGAAGGGAAGCTGATTTTCAAAAATAAAATGCGTATCGATGGCGAGTTTTCCGGCGAGATTGTCTCGGAAGACCAGCTCATCGTAGGCAAAAAAGCCTGTGTCGAAGGCAGTATCAAGTGCGGGCAAATGGTCGTGATGGGCGAGGTGAGAGGTCACATCACCGAGTGCTCTCATTTGCAGATACAGGAAAACGGGAAGGTCTACGGCGACATTCGCGTGGGGATTCTCGAGATAAAACCCGGTGCCATTTTCGATGGAAAATGCGCTATGATCTCTGACTATCGAACCGAAAAGACCAAAGCAGGGAAGTCATAATGTCTTGGTTTATTAAGAAATCCGCTCCGATTCGGCGCACCAACGATAAGAAAGTTGAAATTCCTAAAGGCCTGTGGGAGAAGTGTCCAGCCTGTAAGGAGATCATCTACCGCCAGGAGTTGGATCGCAACGACAGTGTGTGCCCCAAGTGCGGCTATCACTTTCGCATTTCGCCGGCTGAACGCTTCAATCGCCTGTTTGACGATGAGAAATTCCAAGTCCTTTTCAACGATGTTCAGCCACAGGATCCCCTGGGCTTCAAAGCGGTCAAGCGATATAAAGATCAGTTGAAGTCTTTGGAGAAACGCGGATTTCAGGAAGAGGCGGTTTGGGTCGCCCGCGGTCACATCGGTGGTATCGAATCCGTTGTGGGCATCATGGATTTTTCCTTTCTCGGGGGTTCGATGGGCTCGGTTGTCGGTGAGAAAATCACCCGCGGCATCGAGGCGGCCACTGAAGAAGGATTGCCTGTCATCATCTTTTCATGCAGCGGTGGTGCGCGCATGATGGAAGGGGCTATTTCGTTGATGCAGATGGCCAAGATCTCTTCGGCCCTTGCGTACCTTTCCAAGAAGCGTCTCCCGTTCATCAGCGTCCTGACCGATCCCACGACCGGTGGGGTGACGGCGAGTTACGCGATGCTGGGAGATCTGAATATCGCCGAGCCCAAAGCCCTGATCGGTTTTGCGGGTCCGCGCGTCATTCAGCAGACGATCAAGCAGGAGCTGCCTCCGGGCTTCCAGCGTTCCGAGTTTCTGTTGGAGCACGGAATGCTCGATGCGATCGTCAAGCGGAGCGAGCTGAAAGAGAAAATTACCAAGTACCTCCGCTTTTTTAACTTCACCTACCAAGATTGAGTGCTCTGGAAACCTGTCGAGAATTAAAAAATGCCGTGGGTAGGGTCGAGTAAGCCGTGAAAAACGGATTCTCGTGGAGTTAACGTGTTGCTTGCTCTAACCCTATCAAAAAGAGATAGTTGGAAGCATCAATCGATGGCTTTCGGAATGTGGGTGATTGTTGAGCCTTTCCCCGGAGCTTTTACCCGAACCAAAACCGCCGCTGGCCATTTTTGAGCGGAGTCGAGAGTGGGCGAGTTTTCGTCCGACCTTGAATCGGGTGCGCGCCGTGCTCGATGCACTGGATGAACCCCACCGAAAGTATCCGCACATTCTGGTAGGCGGCACCAATGGCAAGGGAACCACGGCCACCAACCTCGCTTTCAATCTTCCTGGCCGAGTCGGTTTGTTTCAATCGCCCCACCTGGTAGACATTCGGGAGCGAATCACCATCGGCGGGGCCTGGGTTTCGGATACGCTATGGCGGCGAGCAGAGGAACGAGTGCTCGAGGTAGTACCCGATCCGGAGCTTTCCTATTTCGAGTGGCTGCTCGTTCTCGCGGTAGAGATCTTCCGCATGGAGCGAGTGGATTGGGCGGTATTCGAAATCGGTTTGGGTGGCCGATGGGATGCCGCGAATGCCTTGGATCCCTGTCTCTCGGTGATCACCAACGTGGGTTTGGACCACGTTGCCATTTTGGGAGATACACGAGAGGCGATCGCTTCGGAAAAGATAGAGATTGCGCGGCCGGATCGGCCCTTGGTTCTGCCCGAATCGGTCTATCGATTGGATGGGGTGGCCCAGCGACTTGACGAAATTGGCTGCGTTCCCAGGGTGCTTACAGGAGTGAATGGCTACTTGGGATATCGTCGCTTGGTAGATGTTTCCTTAGATTGCCTTAGTATTACGAAGTCATCACAGGAATGGATGTCGCTGCCAGGACGTAGAGAAGTTTTAGTACTAGAAGATAAAGTATATTTAGACGGTGCGCATAATGTGGATGGCTGGTCATCCGTCCTGAACTGGATGCGAGAGTTGGGTGTAGGAAAGATACCGATATTATGTAATCTTTCTTTGGGAAAGAATCCTCGAGAATTCATGGACATTTTTGATGCCATCGCCGATTCGTACCATTTGTGGCCGATAGGGTTCGAAAAGGAATTACCCAGCCAAAATTGGCCCGAGCATGTGTCCCGTGTGGACGTCGCGGGGGTTCGAGGCCTGTTGAGGCGACCCGTCCTGGTAACGGGCTCCCTATACCTTGTAGGGGCCTTCAAACGCCTGTTGATGTGAAGGGGCCGGTCGCCTCCAGGAGACCCCGAACGTTCACGCCTCTCCCCTCTTCGAAACGAGGCTATCTGGAAAATCCGGCGATCGGTCGCTCAGCCTTTGGCGAGAATCGCGTCGAGTTTGGCGCGCAGGGTTTCGGGCGACATGGGTTTGATGACGTAATTGTTGACACCTGCCTTGAGCGCAATGATGACGTCGTCCTTGGCGGCCATGGTCGTGACCATGAGAATCGGCGTATTCGCATAAGGGCCTGATTTTACGTTCTTAACGAAAGTAAGACCGTCCATGACCGGCATGTTCCAATCCGTGATGATCAGGTCCACCCCACCGGCTTCATCGAGGTGTGCGAGCGCCTGTTTCCCGTTCTCCGCCTCCATGACGTCGTGGTGACCGATCTGCTTGAGCGTGTTGATGATGATGCGCCTCATGGTACTGCTGTCATCGATGACCAAAAATTTCACCTTGCCCTCCTGGAGCTGTGATCCGCTGTAACGAGAAAAAGCGCTCCCGCCGTACGCAACCGATTAGGATTATTTTTCGGACATTTTTTCCCATAACCTGAGTTTCCGTTACCCCGCGCACCCGGGTCACGAATTGGAAAGTGCACGCATGGCCGAGGTGATCGTTTGAAGGATGTAGCGGTTGCCGTGGATGTCCAAAGAGGTGGCATGGATCACGACTTGAATTTGATAGCCCTCGGCATGAATGAAGTTTTTTTGGTAGCGGATCGGCGTTTGACCGATGCCTTGAAGTCGGTCCCGCTCTACTTCACTACCCTCTTCAGGTGTGAAATCCCATATGGATTTTTTATGAACTTGATTGTCGCGGAAGCCGATCAGAGCGCAAAAACTCGGGTTGGCGTCATAGATGACGCCCTTCTTGTTCATAATGACAATACCGAGTGGTGATGCATCGAACAGTTGGCGATTGTAGGTACCTGTTTCGTGTAATACCAAAGCGGATTTTTGGGCACGTATCACTTCAAAACAAAACGTGGAAAATACGCGACAAAAATCCAAGTCCCATTGATTGAAAGGTGGCGTGCGTTTGTTGTGCAGGCTGATGATGGCGTGAATGTGATTGTCTTCGTCCGTCAGCGGAAGAATCATGAGAGAGCCGTCGTTGTAACCGGCCCAGCCACTGCTGGTGATGTTGTTGTGTTGGGCCACGTCTTCGACGAGGATCGGCGCCCGATTTTCCAGGGCCGCGTTCAAAGGACTCCCCGCTTTCAGGGGAAGCGGAATCATTTCCGGAACGTGACCGGGGTCCAGCGATTGGCGAAGGCACAATCCACCGCGCTCGAAGGTAAACAGGCTGCCGCCCTGGGCGTCGGAAATCGCGGCGACCTCTTCGAGCACCACGCGGTAGACCATGGCGTGCGGGCAACGAGCGACGCGCTTGGTGGACTGTATCAACTGTTCAATTTGATTGGATCTGGATGTCGTCATGGGGAAAGACCAAAGGCTGCGTCATCGCGAGCCAGGCGATCGGGATGCGCGACGCGCCATCGCTGTTTGTCCCACGAGGCGAAACCATGTACGAGATAACTTTAAATAATTTGAAATAATAGATTTAATTGTCACGACCGCATTCGTGGAACGCGCTGACATGGAGCCTCGCAAGGGGTGGTTTACTGGAACAATCGGCCGAATCGCCCGGATCATTAGGTGCCGGAGTGTTTTTTGTAACGTGTTCGCTTCTCAGGTTTTGAAAAAGGGAGGCGTCGAAAGGCACGGGCTCTTGCTAAGATCGCAGGAGATACCGAAGCGGGTTCGGTTCCATTCGCCTCATTCGTATTTGTGATCGCGGCCTTTCCTATCGATCATAACGCCTTACCGGATAAAGTAGTCCAGGAGATCGTCGATGACGAAGAATCTCTACCTCAAGCGACAAAACCAAGCGGCATTGATCGAGAAATACCGCATGTTGGGCGAGTCGGAATCGTTTTTGGACTCCATGCAGCGCGTTTCTCGCGCGGCCAAGGTAAACCGTCCGGTGTTGATCATCGGCGAGCGCGGCACCGGCAAGGAGTTGGTGGCGGCCCGTCTCCATTATCTTTCGCCGCGATGGCAGCAACCTCGAATCACGATCAACTGCGCGGCTTTTTCCAAGGACCTACTGGAATCCGAGGTGTTCGGCTACGAGCAGGGTGCCTTTACAGGGGCGACCAAGACCAAGCCGGGCCGTTTCGAGTTGGCGCACCAGGGGTCGCTGTTCCTGGACGAATTGGCCAACAGCCCGCTGGCTCTTCAGGAAAAGCTGTTGCGGGTCTTGGAATACGGAGAATTCGAGCGGGTGGGCGGCATTCAATCCCTGCAGGTGGACGTTCGCGTCATTGCCGCCACCAACCAGGACTTGCCCGAATTGTGCCGGCGCCAGAAGTTCAAGGAAGACTTGCTGGACCGTCTTTCGTTCGAGGTGATCACCCTCCCCCCTCTTCGCGAGCGCATTGACGACATCCCGCTGCTGGTCTCCAACTTCGCGGTGCGCATGGCGCGTGAAATGAACCTGCGCAGTGCGCCGCGGTTCAGTCGTCCCGCGATTCTCTCGATGATGGAATACCCTTGGCCAGGCAACGTACGCGAGCTGAAAAATACGGTAGAGCGGGCTGTGTATCGCAGCGACGGCGAGCCGATCGAAGAAATCGAATTCGACCCGTTCGACTCCCCTTTCCGCCCCGCAAGCACTCCGCCCGCGGATCCCGGAGTGCCCCGCGTCGATTCGGTGCCGGCGCCGGTACGGCCCATCGAGAGCGGCCCTTCGGTTGCGGCGGTCGCTGGGTCGGAGGCTCCGGAAGTGGATGGAGCCGGTGTCCCATCGGATGAAGCGCGATCGGACGAGGCTGTCGCGGTCGGTGAGGGCGATCCCTCCGAAGCCGAAGAGGTCACGCTTCCGGCGGCGATCGAGGCCTTGGAGCGCAAGATGGTCACCCAGGCGCTCGAGAAGACCCTGTTCAACCAAACCCGAGCCGCCGAGGCTTTGGGTGTGAGCTATTATCAATTGCGTAGAATATTGAAGCGATTGGATTTGCCTTGAGCGGTCCAATCCACCCGTTCGTTTTTCAAATCACGAACCGACGAAATTTCCAGGTGGGTTTAGGTCGGTCTTGGGTAGAATGGTGGAGCATTTGTTCCCGTGGAATCGGTCCTTTATCGCGATGGCAGGCCACTGATCGGACATAGAACCGACCTGCTGCCCTTTGGGGAATTGGCTCGATGGAACCAACCTGAAATCGAGATTTTTATGATTCGCTTTTACCATGTGTATCAATCTTATCAAAAAGACGTATTTGCCCTTTCCGACATATCCTTCATCGTGAACCCCGGTGAATTCATTTTTCTGACCGGGCCGAGCGGGGCCGGCAAGACCACTCTGTTGAAGTTGATCATTCGTGAAGAGGTTCCCAAGAAGGGCCAAATCCTGGTCCATGGCCAGAACGTCAGCTCGATTCCTGTCTCCAAGATTCCCCGTTTGCGGCGATCGATCGGTGTCGTGTTCCAGGATTTCAAATTGATTCGCACCAAGACCGTTTTCGAGAATGTCACCTTCGTACTGAAGACCCTGGGCGTCGATTTGAAGGAGCGGCGCCGGCGTGCCCACAACGTACTCAAGATGGTGGGCCTCCAGCACAAGACCCACTTCTACCCGCTCGAGCTATCCGGGGGCGAACAGCAGCGGGTCGCCGTGGCACGGGCGATCGTCAACGATCCGGCCCTGTTGCTGGCCGACGAGCCCACGGGCAACCTCGACCCCGATCGTGCCGGAGAGATCATGGACCTGTTCGAGAAAATCAACCGCAAGGGGACCACGGTCCTGGTGGCTACCCACGATCGCGATATGATTCAGCGCATGCGCAAACGGGTGATTTCGTTGCAGGCAGGCCGTTTGGAGCATGATTCCGGGCCGCAAATCCAAGTCGAGGAAACCTGATGCTCCAGTTTCTCTACTTCTCCTTTTCCGAGGCGATCACCAGCCTGTGGCGGACCCGTATTCTCAACCTGCTGAGTCTGGGAACCATCATGTTCGCGATGTTCATTCTGGGGTCCTTCATGTTCGTGGGGCTCAACCTCAAGAAGGTCACCTTGGATTGGCAGGACCAGATTCAATTCAACGTATTTCTCAAGGACAGTTGCACCGAGCAAATGGTCAAGGCGATCGACGACCATCTGGCCAACAGCTTCTTCGTGGACACCTATACCTACCTTTCCAAGACCGACGCGCGCGACCGGTTTCAGGACAACTTCGCGGCCTACAAGAACGTGGTCGACAATTTGGACGAAAACCCCTTCCCTGCCAGCTTCCAGGTCTTTCTCTTCAAAGGAACCAATCGCGAAACGTTCGAGAGCCTGCGCGAGGAATTGGCCAATTTGCAGGGCATCGAGGAGATCTACTACGACGAAGAGGTCTTCCAGCGATTGGAGCTGTTCGCCGGCTTGATTCAGCTCTCGGGCTGGTTTTTTGGCGTCATCGTGATCTTCTCGTCGATTTTCACCATATCCAACGTGTTGAAGCTGACGTTCTTCACCCGCCGCGAGGAAGTGGATATCATGAAGTTGGTGGGCGCCTCGCGGGCCTACATCCGCGGACCCTTCATCGTGGAGGGCGTGCTGCAGGGTTTGTTGGGTGCCCTGGTGGGCGTGACATTGGTATACATCGGGCATCTGGGCCTCTCGCGCTGGCTGACGAGCAATCCCGAATTCATTTTGAGCAACGTGGAGCCCGTCTTCCTGCCGTTCAAGTGGGTCCTGTTCCTGGTGGCGGCCGGTGGATTTTCCGGATTGGTAGGCAGCCTGTTTTCGCTGAACCAGTTCCTGGAAGAGCACATCAGCTACCAGTGACGGACTATCGGGTCCTTGCACTCGCTACGGTCGAATGGGGCGTGGGAGTTCGTTCTCCGGCTCGTCGCCGAGCCATGCCACTCTTTTTTCGAGACGGCACGAACCCTTCGGATTCGGTCGTCAGTTCCTCCGGTCCGTTTCGAAAGTGAACCTTTTCGTCGGCTTCCACCAGGTGCTCCAAGCTTTGTCCGGTCGGCGCAAAACATTGGTTCCGCAATGAATGGCACCCAAGCGAACATGGTAGTACCAGGCCTCCACCCACTCCGCTTTCAGGCCGATGGAGGCCAATGCGATATGGGTGTAGACCTGGAACAGGTCCACCATGCCGTCGGGAATCAGGATCGGCCGCCAACCCGTCCGCAACCGGCCTTTCCCGTGAAAGTGTCGGGGATTGGCCTTCAGGATCTTTTCCGCGATTTCTTTCTTTTCCTTGCCCGGGAACCCGTCCTGAAAGGATTCCGCCAGTTCTTCGTGATCCTTGTCCTGGTGATGACCGCCGGGTTCGCGATAGGTCCAGTGGATGGTGCGGAATTCGGCCCGTTTGAGGTAGGCGGCGCCCAGCCGGTGTCCATAATTCACGTCGAAGAATTCGAGGACCGGCTTGAGGACGGCGGCGGCATCGTCCGGGTACATTCGCGGTCCGTGTGGTCGTGCCACCAGGGCGTGGCCGTTGACGACCTGCATGTTCACCATATTGGGCAGAAAGGCCGAAGTGGTTTGTTTGGCGGGATCGTCCACCCTATCGAAGAGAACCGGAATCAACAGGTTGTCGGCCCGTGGTAGTTCCTGGTTCATCTGAAAGTTGAGATAGGCTGCATGAGATCGACTGATTTTGGTATTGCCGTTTTTGTCGAACACCAGGAAATCCAGGACGCTGATATCGGCCGGATAGCGCGCCTGCGTGCCCTCACCCCGTTTGTAAGGTAACTGCCAGTTCGCCAAGGCGTCTTTGTAATACTCGGCCATGATTCGATAAATGCGGGGTGGCAACGTGACCATGCCGGCGCCCACGGGCTCGTGGTGCAGCCATTTCATGCCGCGAAGCATGCGGGTCATGGGGGCGTCGCCGTGGTTGGTGAACCGCTTGGTGTAGGAGTAATCGTCTATGATTCGTTCGGGAGGGCCCGTGTGGGGGTGGCCGCTGGGAAGGCCGGAAACATAGCGCCTGATGGCCTGTTCCAGGATGCGTAACGCGATCATGGGCGACGCCATCATGACCGTGCAGTCGCGTCCTTTGCGGGCGGGCCCGAACGCCAGGATTTCGTCCACATGACCCACATCCAGCCACGAAGTATCGACGGCGACGATGGGTTGCCGACGCTGGGCTTTCAGGAACGAGAGCAGGGCCCCATCCATTTGTGCCTTTTGATGGTGGCCGATGACCAATTTGCCGAAGGGGAACCCGTCCAAGGGAGGCGTCGCCTCGATGTTGCCTCCGTAATTTTGGGAGCTGTGCATATCCATGATGCGCTGGAAGAGTTTGTTCAAGTCGTCGGGGGTGACGGTCGCCAGTAGCTTTCCCTTGACCGAAATCCGCACGTTGCCCCCGACGATCTTGAAACTGTTCATCAACCGTACATATCGTTTTTTTTCGACGTTTTTGAGGTTTTGCAAGTGTGAACGAACCTGGGCATGGGGCGACTTGTCGATCAGCTTGTCCACCACTTCTCGAAACGAATGGTGGAGCGTGGGGAGCGTTTTGGTCAGGAGTTGATGAAAGGTATCGGGCTCGGGAGGAAATTTTTTATGTTTGCGCCCTTTCAGCTCGTCCACCAGTAGCTTGCGGAACCGGAGGAATCGTTGAAATTGGTACAGGAGCGGGCCCGATCGTTCGAATGCGAGATGAGCGACCTTCCCATTCACGTCCCTGATGGCCAGTTTGCGTTTGTGGAAATCTTGGAATAATCCCAAATCTCGAGAGGGAAAGTGGGTGGTCACGAATTTCGAGAGATTGGGTGCGTAATGCGGTTGGATGACGTTCACCAGGACCCTGGGCAGGTGCACCACCAGGCGCATTCCTGGCCCACCCGGTTTGTGGGCGTAGGCCATTTGGAACTGGTCCTGAACCCAGGCGTCACCGAGGTTGAGTGTCGTGGGAATCTTGACGAGCTTCAGGCCCCTGATGCGTTTCACGGCAGCTTCCACCTCGCGAACGGCCGCGCCATTTTCCGATGTTTCCGCCATGTAGATGTGCTCGGCGTGACCGAGACTGCCGGCAAACAAGAGCGGCGCCAGTTGGAAGTAGCACCAGTCCAAAACCCGCTCGCGCCGGTGCGCGTCGATCGTGATCAATTGGACTTTCAACTCCGATGGATTCTGGGGTTTGGCGCCCGGGGCCGGTACGGGCACACCCATGGGCGATCCCGCCGGAGCGGTGGCCTCCAGGTAATAGGTTCCGCTTTTCCAACCCGGAAGTGCGAAGCGGGATCCCTGGTGCCATTGGGCACGGAGCGCCTTTTGGCGATGGTCGTAGAGGCGCACCACCTTGGCGGACGCGCCGACGATCTTGAGGAACAGGGGCCCTCCGAGGGATCGGCGAATGCGAATGAACAGCGGCGTGAGGTCGCGGTCGCGGCGCCTCTTGGGGGCGTCCATGTCCAAAACCGTTGGCGCCACGAGCGTGACCTGCCTGGGCAGACGACGTCGATCGGCATCCAGATTGGCCAGCAATATGGCACCGGGAAGCGTTTGGCGCTTGGCATACTCGCGCCGGGACCGGGAAAGCCGACCGTCGTGATCGAAGTCGGCATGTAGTTCGAAATCAGCCATTGGATTGGTTGTCGATATCCATCGTTTTGTCGGTGAGGCTGTCTTTGATGGCGGGCACCTCTTCCAGATCCTGAACGACCACCAGCGAGGTGGGAACCACCACGTCCCACGGTTTGGCGTTGGCGTCGGGATAGGGTTCCGTCTTTTGGCCTCTGCCGTGTCGACGCATGATTTCTTCCACGATGGGCACGTACAGGTCGTCGTCGCGCAAGGGGGCGTCTCCACCGTTCCAGGTGACCCCGGTTTGCAGGAAATAAGCGATGGCTTTTTCGAAACCCGGACGGACGGGTACCTGCACGCGAGCCGCACCGGCCTTCAGGAAGGCCGCGAAATCGGGATCGGGATCCTGAAGATGCAACGCCTTGGTCCAACTGGCCGTGCGCCCCCAAAAGTAGGGGTAGAACACGTACAACATGTTGTCCCATTCGAAGGTGTTCTCGAAAAAGCGAACGTAATCGCCAACCGGACCCGCCAACGTCAAGTCGGGAACGGGTGGTTTTCCCGACCAGACGTCGAAGCCGGGATGGGTGCGCCCCGTGAGCATGGAAACGGTCAGTTTTTTCAGCTCGTCTTGCTCCAAACGCCTGTTTTCGCCAGGGTTCCTTCCCAGAATGCGGACGCCCTCGGCAATCTGGCGCGCTTCTTTTTCTTCGTCGTAGTCGGCTTTTTGTTTGAGGTAGGCTTCCATGATGGAGGCGAAGACCTTGTGCTGCCATTTGGCCAGGCCTTCGGGTGTCAGGCGGCAGAACACATCCACGCCCAGGCCGAAAGAGGTCACGTTCATGATGCTCAGGGCCAGGGCGATTTCCTTTCGGTACCCGCGAAAGAAATTGTGGTACTCGGCGCCCCAGGCATTGGTGAAATCGTAGGTGCTACCGCCCAAGACGATGCGAAACCCCTTCTTGCCATGGCCCGACATCACGTAATCGGTGGACACCAAGCCACCGTAGGCTTCGTAATCGGGAGGGATCACCAATTTTTGGGCACGGCCGAAATTGCCGGCCGTGGTGCCGTCCTGCTTTTCGAAATGGGAGACCACCGTATAGGTATCGGGTGGATGGGGGGCATCGGTAACGCCGTAGGCCGCCAGGAATTGACCGTAGTTGCCGCGGGTCAGGTGTTCCGGTTTCAGTTTCGAGCCGCGATGGCTGGGTGCGATCGGTTCCTTGAGGACCCTGTCGACGGGAGGGTCCTCCAACAGGCCGTGAAGGAACCAGGCCGCCGGTTCGGGAACCAGGAACTCGAACATCATGCGCTGACCGTAATTGAGGATGCGGGCTTCGTAAATTTTGTTGAGCCAGCGATAGACGCCACGCACGTTTTGATTGGTTTGGCCGGTGTTGTCCAGGCGGTGCAAATTGGTTTCTTCGATTTCGTGGAGCACGCGCCGCCGTCGTTCCTCGCGCACCCGTTCCCGCGTTCGTTCGGCCGCTCGTTCGGTGACTTCCCTTGCGAACCTGGAAGCTTGCCGAGTGGATGATTCGTGAGACGTGGCATAGGAGGCATTCAAACTGGCGGAAAAGTTCACGGCCGGCCCAAACGAGGCGCTCACACGCATGCCCGCTTCCAAGTTGAATCGATCGCGCACCACTTCTTCGGCTTCTTTTTGGATTTCGTTGCGTTCCGTACTCTGTAGATCTCGTTCGCGTTCGGTTTCCTGTTCCGTCTCGAGTAGGGTTTGCTCTTCGCGCTGCTCCAGGCGTCGGTGTTCCCGCTCCCTGAACTCGCCGCGCAACACGTTTTCCACGTGGGCGATATCCCCCAACTGGTAGGCCTTGAGGCGCTGTTTGACCACCAACAGATCGCCGACCGAGGCCTGAAATCCAGCGCCTCGTATTTTGGAGACGTCGGGTTTGGCATAGCCGATGGTCGAGTGAAAGCTTTCCCGAGCCAGCCAGGCCCCGCCCAAATCCACCAGGGTTCGATCGGCGGGGGTTACGCTGAATTGCCCACTGAGTATCTGCTGTTCGGCTTCGATGGAGTGCACGATCTGGTGGGGTTCCTCGGCTCCGGAAAGCCCCAATCGAGCCAGGATTTCTCCGGTATGGGTACTCAGCGCGCCGCGAGCCGACTCCGACAGGGACAGTCGCGTTTCCGCGGCTCGCTGGTCCGGGCTGACGCCGGTTCTGATCTCCGCGAAGGCCTGGTCTTCACCCATCAGCGCCAACTGTTCCGAGAGCAAGTTCACCTTTGCCTCGATGTTTTGAAGGGAATCATCTGAAGTGGGCGTCGGTTCCGGAGGCGTTTCCTTGGCGCGCAACACGAGACCATCGGGCGTGGCGATTTGCGCCATGATTTCCCGGCGTGCCCGCTCCAGGGCATCCAGGTCCTGGCGCAACGCTTCCGTATCGTCTGCGGGAGGATCGGGAGCGGGATCCTCCACCACGGGAGACGGCGGTTCCGGCATCGACCATTGTTCCGGGTTTTCCACGGTAACGGTATTCAGGGCATCGCCCAAGCTGGTGTCCGGATCGCCGAAAAACGCGTGCTGGGCAACCCGTTCGACCAGGTGGAGCAGTTTCAGGAAATAGACCAGTTGATCCCCGAGGGCCTGCTCGCCCAACACCGAAACGGCTTGCAGCGAGTCGGCCAGATTCTGCCTCGTCTGGCGAAATACCTCGGATTCCACCATGTCCATGGCCGGAACACCCAGTGTCGACTCCAACTCGACAGCAAGATCCAATTGATCCGCGGCCAGGGAACGGGCGTTCTCGAACCAGGCCGGAAGTCCCTGCAGTTCGGCGGGTAAGGCGTTTTCGCCGGGGATGAAGTCGGAAGAGGCGCGGAAGGCGTCCGCAAGGGTGGTGCGAGCGGCGTCACTTTCGGCATTGGCGAGCGATTCGAAAAAATCGCTGACCCCATCCGCATAGGGTTTCATCTTGGGAAGCGCTTTGGGTTTGGCGGGACGCAAAGAAAGATAGCGAAAAACTGAATCTTCGGACATGGCTGGACCTCGCGAGAAAAATCCGTTTGTTTTTGGAAAAATGGATTAGTCTCATTGTATCCGAAAAAGCAGTGGGGGATCGAGAGAGGAAGAAGTTAGTTTGAGGATAGGCTGGTTTTGTCTGGAAAAATTATCCTGGCATTTTAGGGTATCGCGCCAAAAACGGATGCCGATGTCTCGAGGGCCCTGGGTCCTGCAGGTTCCTTCGAGCGACCGGTCGATCCGATCGAGATGGGCCGACACGGCCTATCTCCGAGGTGCACACCAGGCATCGATTTCGGACGCAAAAAGAGGCGCCGCAACGCCTCTTTTCCGCATTCTGTCATTCAGTTTTTCAAGCCCATCATGCGGAATACGGTCATGGCGGGGCACCAATCGGTGAAGGCACTCTGCAGCAGGTTGGCACCGACGAAGATCGTCAACCAGATGAAATGAGCACTGACGAGTTGGGTCAACAAGACACTGATCAGAACCACGAGTCCTGCCATCAGACGAAGCGCACGGTTAATGGTCATGGAACACCTCCGGATGTGGTTTCACATCGTTTTGCTGGACCGCTCCGTGCTTGCGGCTTGCACCGGGTGCTTCGCGAGTCGGGCGGGCCGGGTCCGCCGGCAGGCGGCCGCTGCACTACTAGGGCATAGCCTGTGCCATTTAGTTAACTTCTGAAAATGAAGTGGTTACTGATATGGAGGTGTTTCATCTGTTTCATCGGTGTTTCAACCGTTTCGTGTCGGTGAAACCGTGAAACCTATTTAACTTGTTGAAAATGAGACAGGTACGCGATTTCCTCCTTGGCATTGGCGTTGCTCTTTAGCTTGCGAAAGAAATATTTCGCGGAGGCTCGCGATGAAAACCCTGCTCACCGATTTCAGCCTGAAGCATCCCTGGTGGATCTTCTCGCTCGTCCTACTGGCCACGGCCGGCTTGGCCCTTCAGTTCCCCAAGGTTCACTTCGACAACGATCCCGAGAACATGTTGCGCGCGGATGAGCCGATTCGTCTATACCACCACGAGGTCAAGGAACGGTTCAGTCTCTACGACTTCGTCATCGTCGGTATCGTGAACGAAGACCACGAAGACGGTATCTTCAATGTGGAGACTCTTGGACGGATCGATGATTTGACGGGGCAGTTGCTCTCCCTCGAGCCCACCGATCGCGGGGAAATCCGGGTGACCACCCCGTCTCGCGGCGATCGCGCCGCCCAGACGGCCACTTTGGATCTCAATCCCAGCGACCTGTTTCACCGGCTCCTCAATGTCGCTTTTCGGCACAACCCCAACCGGCTGTTCGACGAAGAGGGTCACAGTGCGATCGTGGGTCGCGAGTTGATCGCGCCAGGTGTGGTCGACAACCTCAAACAGGCCGAACTGGGTGCCCTGAAACTGGAATACCTGATGGAACGGCCCCCGCGCACCCGTGCCGAAGCGCTGACCATTCGCGACGATGCGATGGGGAACCCGCTCTATCGCGGCACGCTGGTCTCCGAGGACGGCATGGCGATCTGTCTCTATATCCCCATTTCGGAGAAAACGTTCAGCTACAACGTCGCCAATTTGGTGGAAACGCTGACCGCCGATTGGCCGGCATCCGATCAGGTGCACATCACCGGCCTACCCGTAGCCGAAGATACGTTCGGCGTGGAAATGCTGGTGCAAATGGCGACCTCGGCACCGATGGCGGGCCTGGCGATCTTCCTGCTGCTCCTGTTGTTCTTCCGTCGCCTGTCCCTGATCATTGCGCCGATGGTGGTGGCGGTGATCAGCATCGTCTGCACCATGGGCCTGCTGATCGGGCTCGGCTTCGACGTGCACATCATGAGCTCCATGATCGCCATCTTCCTGATGCCGATCGCGGTGGCGGATTCGGTGCACATCCTCTCCGAGTTCTTCGATACCTATCATCGCTTCCAGGACAAGGCCAAAACGGTTCGCTCGGTGGTGGGCCATCTGTTCATGCCGATGCTGTACACGAGCCTGACGACCATGGCGGGTTTCGGTTCGCTGGCATTCACCCCCATCCCGCCGGTTCGCGTATTCGGTGCCCACGTGGCCTTTGGCGTCGGCCTGGCCTGGTTGCTGACGATGACGCTGATCCCGGCTTACATCATGGTGTTCGTGCCCGCCAAATCCCTGGCGAATCTGCAACCGACGGGTCTGGCCCACGCCCCCGGACCGATGGCCAGGTTCCTGGAGCGGTTCGGTCGCATCAGCTACCGCCATTGGAAAGGGATCTTGACGGCGACCGCGCTGTTGCTGGCCGTCGCCGCCTTCGGCATCTCCCGAATCAACGTCAACGACAATCCGGTCAAGTGGTTCACGGAAGATCACGCCATTCGCACCGCCGACCGGGTTTTGAATCACCACTTCGGCGGGACCTACACCGCCTACCTGACCCTGACCGCGCCGGAATCTTCGCAGGTGAATGCCGAGACCGTTGCGGCCGATGTGACCGAGCGAATCAGGGATCGGCTGTCCCTCATCTTTCCCGACGCCGTTGGCCAGTTTCTCGGCGACATCCAGGCCACGTTGCGCACCCATGGCCACGACGCTTCGGCGCTGTTGGATGCGCTCGGGCCCAAGGCGGCCGCGATCGACGCCCAACTGGCCGGCGGTTGGGACCTGCTGGCCGACGAAATCAACTACCTGGACCCCGAAGGTCTCGATCGAAGCGGGTTGAAGCGGGTGGTCGCCGGGCTGACCGGCGTCGATCCGGCCATTACGGCCACCCTGTTTTCCGAAATCGAACGCGTCGATCCCGCCGAGGGCGCCGACCTGCAGGACACCGCCCTCGAAATCTGCGACACCTTCACGGAGCGACGCTTCAGTCAGGTGTTGGCCGAATGCCGTACCGCCTGGTTCGCGCCGGCCTTCAAGCGACCCGAGGTGTTGCGCTACGTCGAAGACCTGCAACGGCATCTGGCCGAGCATCCTCTGGTGGGAAAAACCACTTCCGCGGTGGACGCGCTGAAGAAGGCCTCCTTCGAACTCAACTACCGCCAACCGGGCGCGGAGGCGCCGCACCCGGCACCTGCCAACGAGACCTATTTCGCCGTGCCGAACACGGTGGAAGCCGTCGGCCAGGTCTTTACCCAACTGGAAGGCATGAAGAAAAAGGACAGCCTCTTCCACTTGGTGACTCGCGATTACCGCATGGCCAATCTTTGGGTCCAACTCAAGAGTGGCGACAACCAGGACATGGAAGCGGTGGTGACCGCCGTGGCGGATTACATGGCCGCGCACCCCGCACCCGACGGGCTGGTATCCGATTGGGCCGGGCTGACCTACCTGAACGTGGTCTGGCAGGAAAAGATGGTCAACGGCATGATGACCTCGCTCGCCTCCAGCTTCGTGGTCGTGCTGTTGATGATGATCGTGCTGTTCCGGTCCCCCCTGTTCGGCCTGCTCTCCATGATTCCCCTGACTGTGACCATCTCGCTGATCTACGGCCTGATCGGGTTGGTCGGCAAAGATTACGACATGCCGGTCGCCGTTCTTTCGGCCTTGACCTTGGGGTTGAGCATCGACTTCGCGATTCACTTCCTACAACGAGGCCGCGAGATGACCCGCCAACGAGGGTCCTGGAAGGCCGCGGTCGCGGAAATGTTTCGCGAGCCGGCCACGGCCATCAGCCGCAACGCCGTGACCATTTCCATCGGGTTCACGCCGTTGCTGTTCGCGCCGCTGGTGCCCTACCGCACCGTCGGCTTCTTCCTCGCCACCATCATGGCGGTTTCCTGGGTGGCGACGCTCTTCATCCTGGCTGCGCTCTCGCGCGGCCTCGAGCGTTGGCTCTACCCCGCCCAAAACGTTCCGGCCGAACCGGAACCCAGCAATCGAAAGGAGAAGTGTCATGTTTAAACGCTTGGCTGGTTTTATGGTGCTGTTTCACGCGCTGACCGCCTGGGCCGGCGAGCCCGACGTCACCGAAATCATCGAGAAGGCCAACCGCGCCGCCTACTACGCCGGCAAGGACGGCCGCGCCGACGTCGCCATGAAAATCGACGACGGCAAGGGCAACATCCGCGAGCGCGCCTTCACCATCCTGCGATTGAACACGGGTGAGGTGGACCAACGTTTCTACGTCTATTTCAAAGCGCCCGCCGACGTTCGCAAAATGGCCTATCTGGTTTGGAAAAATCCGGGAAGAGAGGATGATCGGTGGCTCTGGTTGCCCGCCTTGAACCTGGTGAAACGCATCGCGCCCGGTGACAAACGCACCTCCTTCGTGGGTTCGGACTTCGTGTACGAAGACGTGTCGGGACGCGATCTGGCCGCCGACCACCACGAGCTCGTGGAAACCACCGACACCCAATACGTCGTCGAGAACACCCCCAAAAAGCCGGATGAGGTGGAGTTCTCCTCCTACAAGGTATGGATCGACAAGGACACGTTCCTCCCTCGCAAGGCCGAGTACCGCGATAAATCCGGCAAGCTCTACCGGCGCGTCGAGGCCTTGGCCGTGACCGACGTCGACGGTTATCCGACCGTGACCGAGTCGCGGGTGCAGGACCTGGTCACCGGAGGTTCGACGCTGAATGCCTTCAGCAACATCAGCTATGACCTGGGCCTGGTGGACAAGATTTTCACCGAGCGATTCCTGCGTCGCCCGCCGCGGGAGATTCGATGATCGAGCGTGCGAAACGGGCGGGAGGTACGTCATGCGGATGAAGTTTTTGGTTCTCTTGGTTTGGACCTGTGCGCTCATGGGAGGCGAGGCCCCTTTCGGCTTCGAAGCCCACGGGTTCTTCGATGTTCGGGCCGGCTTTCGCCTGCAGAACGACGCCACCCAACGAGACACCAGTCTCGCCGAATCGCGGCTGCAATTGGATCTCAACCGAATGGGCGAATGGACCACGCTTCAAATTCGCGGCGATGCCGTCTACGACGACGTCATCGACGACCGCGACATCGATTTGGAAACCGGTCGGGGTTGGTTCGACCTGCGCGAGGCCAATCTGCTGTTCTCGCCGAATCGGTCGATGGACGTGAAGGTGGGCCGCCAGATCCTCACTTGGGGAACCGGTGACCTGTTGTTCGTCAACGACCTGTTTCCCAAGGATTGGCAATCGTTCTTCTCCGGTCGTCAGACGGAATACCTCAAGGCTCCTTCCGATGCCCTGATGATGAGTTTCTTTCCGTCGTTCGCCAATATCGATCTGGTCTACACGCCGCGCTTCGATGCCGATCGCTTCATTCGCGGCGAGCGTTTCTCCTATTGGAACGGCAATCTGGGACGTCGCGCCGGTCGCGACGCGGTCGTCGCGGTGGATCGGCCCGATCGGTGGGTGGACGATGGCGAATGGGCCTTGAGGATTTCCCGAACGATCAAGGGCTACGAGTTGGCGTTCTACGGATATGACGGATTTTGGAAGAGCCCGGCCGGCCAGGATCCGGTGCGCGGCTTGGCGACCTTTCCCGAACTGCGCGTATGGGGGGCGTCCTTGCGCGGTGGGTTCGGCAAAGGCCTGATTCATGCCGAATTCGGCTGGTACGATTCGCGCCGAGATCGCGATGGCGAAGATCCGACGGTGGGCAACGGCGAAATACGGGTCCTCTTGGGGTATGAACGGGAGCTGGCGCGCGAGTTTACCCTGGGCGTTCAGTATTACCTGGAACGGATGCTGGACTACGAAAACTACCGAGCCAGCCTTCCGGCGGGTTTGGTGGGCCGCGATCGGAACCGCCACGTGACCACGGTGCGATTGACCAGGACCGCCATGAACCAGAACCTGACGCTGTCCCTGTTCGGGTATGCCTCGCCCAGCGACAACGACTTCTACCTGCGGCCTTCGGTCTCGTGGAAGGTGACCGACGCCTGGCAGGTATTCGCGGGGGGGAATTTGTTCGGTGGCTCGCGCGACCACACCTTCTTCGGACAGTTCGAGAAGAACAGCAACGCCTACGGCGGTTTCCGCTACAGCTTTTGAGTGGGAAAGTCGATGCCTCCGCGTTCTCCGTGACCTTGGTGGTAAAAATCCCGGAAAACTCCCCGCTCGGTATTTGGCTCGAATGATGAGAGAATCGCGCCAAACTTCACCGATTCGGGAGATGCGACCATGGCCGACACACCCCTCATTCGAACGCTGGATCCAGGTGATTGCGACATCATGGTATCCATCATCCGCGAAGGATTGCGCAGTCTGACCGGCGGTAGCTGCGGTTCCGGCGTCGACGATCGCGAACTCGACGACCTGTACGCGGCCTACCGAGCGGAGGGCCGCCGTTACCTGGTCCTCTCCGAGGGCGAGGCTTTGTTGGGCGGCGGCGGTTTCGCACCCCTGAAAGGTCGCGAGGGCGAAGGCATCTGCGAACTTCAGCGGATGTATCTGAGACCGGAATCGCGCGGTCGCGGTCTGGGCCGGCTGCTGTTGGAGCGCCTTTTGGCGGAAGCCGTCGCGGCCGGCTACCATCGCTGTTATTTGGAAACACACCGCAATATGACCGCCGCTCAGAAGCTCTACGCCCGTTTCGGGTTCCGGCGCGCGGAGGATCGCACCGGCGCCACCGGGCATTCCGCCTGTGACCTGTTCTTCGTGAAAGATTTGAGTGCCGATCCGCACCGGGAAGCCTGATGGGCACCAGCCATCTTTTTTATATGTAAGGTAAATGAAGAAAAATATCGTCTAAGTGACACGATGTATTCGTCTCACCCTTGCTCCCTCAGTATCGGTCTCCAGTGATCCCGCGAATGGCCCTCGAATCCTCGCGGACACGCCCGAAACAGAAATGCCCCATCCCGGCCAGGCGGTTCGATCGCGATGGCCAATTCTGTGGCTTACCCCAAGAGAACCAAAAGTTTGCTGGGAGCGTTGGAGACGCACTGGTACAATTTTGGAGCCTTCCTGGATTCCTTTTTCACCCTGTCATCCGTGCTTGGATGTGTGAAGTCCGACCGTCACGAGGTTTTTCATGAGTGCGCCGACTGCCGCCAACCAATTGGTCCCGCCCGAAGTTCTCGAAGTGGCGAAAAGCTATACCGACCACACCTTGGAGCAATTGGACAAGATCCTGTTGGGCCGATCGCAGCTTCACCGCCTGGTGCTCATCGCCGTTTTGGCGCGTGGCCACCTTTTGCTGGAGGGCATGCCCGGTTTGGGAAAAACCGAATTGGTAAAGGCGCTCGGAGCCATTTTGGACCTGGATTTCAAGCGGGTCCAGTTTACGCCGGACCTGATGCCCTCGGACATCCTGGGTGCGCACATCCTGCAGGAAACCGCGACGGGCGGACGCGAGATGAGTTTCCGGCCCGGACCGGTGTTCACGAATATTCTGTTGGCCGACGAAATCAACCGCGCTTCGCCAAAAACCCAGTCCGCGCTCCTGGAGGCCATGCAGGAGGGTGCGGTGACGCTCTTGGGGGAAACGCGTCCCTTGCCCTCGCCGTTCTTCGTGCTGGCGTCCCAGAACCCGATCGACCTGGAGGGCACCTATCCCTTGCCCGAGGCCCAGCTCGATCGTTTCCTGTTCAAGCTGGAGGTGGGTACGCCCGAAGTGGACGTGCTGGCGCAGATCATCGGTACCCGGCGCCGCGGCCTGGCACCCAAACCCGATTGGCGCCTCTCGCGGGAGGAGTTGGCCAAACTGTTCGGCGTGCTGGAGCATATTTTCGTGCCCAAGCCGGTTTGTCAGTTCATCAGCCGCCTGGTGGCCGCGAGTCATCCCGAGCATCCCCTGGCGCCGGCCCTGGTGAAGGAAAACGTGTCGTTCGGTGCCTCGCCCCGAGCCGCGATCGCGATCGCCGAGGCAGTTCGTGCCCTGGCCCTGATCGAGGGCCGCCCCACGGCGGGTTTCGAGGATGTGCGGGTCGTGGCGGAATCCGCGTTGAACCATCGTTTGATTTTGAAGTACCAGGCCAAGGTAAACGGCGTCACCAGCCGCGATCTCATTCAAGCGCTGCTGGCGGAGATCACCCAGGACGACCTGACCCTGCCGAAAGGGGTTTCGTTGGAGGATCGCCGTGCCTAGACGGGGGCTCACCGCGCTGGTTCTCTGGTTGACGGGTACGCTGCTCTTCGCCAGCACACCGCGCTATTCCGAGGATTACGGCAGCCTGTTCATCCAGGCTCGCCAAACCCCGTCCGCCCTCAGCGGCCACGGTTACACCTCGCTCGAGTTCGATCTCGTCAACAAGCTGGATTCACGGCCGTTGGAGGTGAAAATCTCGCTTTTCGCCGGCTATCACCTTTACAGCAACAACGATGCGGAATTGGCCTACGGGCGCACCTTTTCCCTTTCTGCCGGCGAATCGCGTCGCGTGCGCGTTCCCTTTTGGCGGTGGTGTGGCCAACCCGACCGGGCCCAGATCTGGCTCGATGGCAAGGCCATGGAGAATCTGTTGTTGGTGCCGATGGGCCACGAGGCGGTTCCGAACGCGCCCAATTTTGGCGTGGTTACGGTTCTTTTCAGCAAATCGATCGAGGCACCGGAAGATATCGCCCATCTTGCCGAAAACCCACAAGTGCAGCACGATGGATCATCGGTCAAAACGAGTGCCGGAACCGCGGGATACCTGGAGGCCGATCAAAGTGACATCGAACGCTGGAGCGATTTCTGGTTGGATTACACCCAGTTCGACATGGTGGCGCTGACCGGCAGCGATTGGTCCTCGTTGACGGGAGGCCAGCGCGAGGCGTTGCGGACCTACGTCCACGCCGGAGGTATCCTGCTTTTGGATCGGAGCACGAACCTACCCCATGAGTTGAAGCCTCGAGATCACCAAACCCGTCTGGGGATGCCGCTGAGTTTTGTGGGATTCGGCCTGGTGTATGCCTGTGCCGGCAGCTTGACCGACTTGAGTGCCGAACAGTGGTACCTGTTTTTGGACGACTCGATCGCAAACGGGAAACGTTGGGAGCAAACGCTCGGAAACGCGCTGCAAAACAACGAATTGTTTTCGGTCATCGAGGGTTTGGGGATTCCCGTTCGGTCCTTCATCGTTTTGCTGATCGTGTTCGTTTTGTTGATCGGGCCCCTGAACCTGTTGTTCGTGATCAAGAAGGGTCGCCGCATCTGGATATTCTGGACCATTCCCCTGCTTTCGATTTTTGCAACCGGTTCGTTGGTTGCGGCCGCCCTGGTATCCGACGGTCTCAGCATCAAGTTGCGCTCGGTGGGTTTCACCCTTCTCGACCAGACTCGGCATCGCGCCATCAGTGTGGGCACCACGGGGGTCTATTCGCCGCTCACCTCGTCGCAGGGTTTGCAATTCGGAGCCGGTACCGAGATCTTTCCGATGTTTCAGCAGCAATCCGGCAACCGCGGCGTGTCTCTGGATGGCGGCCAGATCCTCACCAACGGATGGCTCCGCGCCCGCTTGCCGTTCCATTACCAGGAACGCAAGGTGGAGCTGCGGCGGGAACGCCTGGTGATGGAATCGAAGGACGGGCGCACGATCGAGGTGACCAACGGCCTGGGTGTTCACATCGAGGAATTGTGGGTCGCCAATGGGGCGGGTCGTATCTTTCGTGCCATCGAAATCGAGCCCGGTGGTCGGGTCCGGGCCCAGCCGGATCCGAGCCTCCAGGCCACCGCCGTGCCCCCTTCGTTGTGCCGCGAGGCGTATTTCCTGCCGTGGAACAAGGACGTCAAAGAATTCGAGGCGCGTTTCCGGCCCTCCGCCAACCAGATTTTCCTGAACCCACATGACTATCTTGCCGTGGTTCGCGGGACGCCGTTTCTGGATACGACGCTCTCGGAAGACATCGAGCGCAGCAGCAAGACGTTGGTCTACGGCATCCGGGAAGGTGCCCCTTGAGAATCGTGGTGGAGGATTTGAAGCGCTATTTCGGAGAAACGAAAGCGGTCGACGGCATCAGCTTTTCGATCGAGGAAGGGGCGATCTACGGTTTCGTGGGTCCCAACGGTGCGGGCAAGACGACCACGATGCGCATCATGGCCACGCTGGACGAACCCACCTCCGGCGACGTCCGCATCGGTGGGGTCTCCATCATCGAACGTCCCGAGCAGGTGCGGCGCTATATCGGATTCATGCCGGATGCGCTTCCCAACCACCGCGACATGACGATTACCGAATACCTGGATTTCTTTGCCCGCGCCCACGGTATCAAGGGACCGCAGCGGGCGCGCACGCTCACCGATGTCCAGGCCTTCACCGGCGTGACGCCGATCCAACACAAGAGCTTGAATCAGTTGTCCAAGGGCATGAAACAACGGGTCAGCCTGGCTCGGGCACTGATTCACGATCCGCAGTTCCTCATTATGGACGAGCCGGCGGCGGGCCTGGATCCCAAAGCCAGAGTCGAATTGCGCGAATTGATCCGGGCGCTGGCCCGTCAGGGCAAGTCGATCTTCATCAGCTCGCACATTCTCGGTGAACTCACGGAAATCTGCGACGGCACGGTCATCATCGAACAGGGCCGGCTGTTGCGGGCCGGGAAGATTCACGATCTGCTGCACCAGGATCAACCCCATTGCCACTACTGGATCGCCGCCCGCTGCGAGCCCCACCGCCTACTCGAAACCTGCATGACGCTGCCTTTGGTGGAGGAAGTCGAGATCGTGGGTCAGGAGGTCCGCGTGCAGCTCCCGCTCACCGACGAAGCACCCGTCACCTTGTTGAACCACCTGGTGACCAGCGGTCTGGCGGTCCACGAATTTCGACGTCAACGGGCCGATCTGGAGCAGATGTTCATGAAGGTCACGGCGGGAAAGATTCATTAGGGGTCGGGGGCACCGCTCTCGACGGGAAAGAAGCCACGGAGGAGGAACAAGCACATGAACGCCGTTCGCACATGGTGGAGCCGGCTCGACGACCTGATCAATCCGGTCGTGGTCAAGGAAGTGCGTCAAGCCGTGCGTGGTCGCTTCGTTTCGGTCACCTTGAATTGCTTCCTGCTGGCCCTCCTGGCCACCAGCTCCGCCCTGTTGCCCGAATACGCCAATCCCGCCAATATCTATCATCGGGGCTACGAACTGATGCAGATTCTGGTGGGTATTCTGCTGTTCACCACACTGATCTTCGTGCCCATCGCTTCCGGCGTGCGTCTCGCGCTCGAGCGCTCGGGCGACAACATCGACCTGCTCTACATTTCGGCGATCTCCCCGCGATCGATCGTGCTGGGCAAAATGCTGGCCTCGAGCCTGGTCACCGCCCTGTTTTTCTTTGCCGCGGCACCCTTCATCACCATGACCTACTTTCTGCGCGGCACGGACTTCGTCGCGATCATGGTCTCCCTGTTTGTCGCCTACCTGGCGGTTCTCGGTACCATCCAATTGGCGATCTGTCTCGCCTGCTTCAAGACTCCGACGGCGATGAAGGTCATTCTTGCCGCGGGTTTTCTGGTGCTCGCCCTGTTCATCTTCGGTGGGACCATGGATCTCTTGAGTGATATCAACCGCCGGGGCCTGGGTGGCCTGGTATTCCGCGGAGGCCTATGGGAACGGATTCTGGTGTTGCTCAGCATCGGCGTCATCGGCGGCCTGGGTTTGTTTTTTGTCTCCGTGGCACTCATCAAACCGGACTCCGCCAACAAGGGCAGGCAACCGCGCGCGTTTTTCTTCGTGGCCTGGACCCTTGTCTGCCTGACCATGGTGGTCTTCGACGCCAGCACCGACGTGTTGGAGGTGGGGGCCGTGTTCGGCCTCACCGCCGGCATCGTCGGCATGCTCGTGGCCGTGTCGGAACGGGACGACCCAGGCCTGCGGGTAAGGCGGGAAATTCCCGTTGCCGGTTGGCGTCGCGCGATCGCCTTCGCTTTTTTCAGCGGGTCGGCGTCGGGCATGGTCTGGTCTGTCCTGATGATGATGGCGGCGATCGGCTTCTCTTCGGGGTTCGTACGGTCCGGGATCTGGAATTCGATGGAAGAGATCATGGTGGGCGTGTCGCTCTACACGGTGTTTTACGGACTCGCCGCCCACCTGCTGCACCGCCATTGGCTGAAACGATTTTTTGGAAGAGGATGGACCTGGCTGGCTTCACTGGTGTTATTGGGATTGGGCATGTTCGTGCCTTGGGCTTTGGGCGCGTTGCTCTTTCCTCAAAAGTGGAGTGACGGCGATCTTTCGCCCTATTTCTTTCTGTGGAATCCCTTCACGCTGTCCAGTCATTCCCATCGGCCTCTGTCCCTGGCCATGGCCTCGATTTTCGTGGTGATCCTCGTGGTCCTGCGCCATCGTTGGTTCTTCACCTGCTGGTCCAAATTCAAGGCCGAGGTACCCTCGGAGCCTCCACCCCGGCGCGGCACCGAAATACGGGGTGTCGCATGACTCGACTTCGGCGCGACTTCCTCGAGCGGGGCTTTGCCCACGGCACGCATTTCGCCCTGGCGCCGCCCCGCACACACGTGCGCGGCCGACTTGGGTTCCATCAGGCGAAAGCCTCGGGTAGCTCCTTGGAGTACAAGGATTTCCGCGATTATCAACCCGGCGATGATCTGCGCCATATCGACTGGTCGGCCTACGCCCGCACCGATCGGCTGACCATCAAACGCTTCCACGAAGAGGTCAATCCCTTTCTCGATCTCATTTTGGACAATTCGCGTTCGATGGATTTGCCCGATTCGCCCAAGGGTGGCGCCGCCGCCGGTCTTGCGGCGTTTTTCGTGGCCGCCGCCATCAACGCGGGTTTTTCCTTCCGCACCTGGTTGGCGAGTGAAGAGGTAGTGCCCTTGGATCACGGCGAAGCGCCCCCCTCGGCTTGGCGCGGCGAGCTGTTTGGAGATACCCGGTCGCCGGATCGCGGGCTCCTTGCCCCCCACCGTTTTCGACCGCGCGGTATTCGCATCTTCGTTTCGGATCTCATGTGGCGTGCCGATCCGACCCCGATCCTCAACAATTTGTGTCGCGGTGCTTCGAGTGTCTTGATCGTCCAGGTTTTGGCCCGGCAGGATGTGACCCCCTTGCAGGGCGGCAAGGTGCGCTTGGTCGACGCCGAAACCGGATCCGTACGGGAGCTGATGCTCAATGCGGCCAGCCTGGATCGCTACCAGCAGGCTTTTGCGCGTCATGGCCAGCTTTGGCGCGATGCGGCCATGCGGCACGGCGCGGTTCTGGCCCAATCCATCGCCGAAGATCTGGTGGTCGATTGGCGACTTCCGGATATCCTGTTCCATCAAAGCCTGGTGATGTGTTGATGGTTTCTCTCTTCGTGGGTTCGCGCCGGGAGACCCGGATTCGACGCCATCGCGTTCCGTTTCGGGTTTGTCGTTCATTGATTTCAGGATCGTTGAAACCATGACTTTCGCTTTTCCCCTCGCCCTTTGGGGCCTACTCGCCATTCCGGCCTTACTCGCCATCTATTTCCTGATCGGGCGAGCCGTGCCTCGCCGGGTCTCCAGCCTTTTCCTTTGGGTAGGGGAACAGCACGCACCCAGCGAGGGCGCGCGGTTTCGACGCCTGGATCGCGCCTGGATCCTGTTGTTGGAAATCCTGCTGTTGTTGCTGTTGGTTTTTGCCGCCGCTCGCCCGGTGGTGACGGTGCGGAGCGATGCCGTACCCCTGGCCCTGGTGCTCGACCAATCGTTTTCGATGGCCGCGGCTCGCGAGGGGCGTCCGGTTCGCGATTGGGCGTACGCCGGATTGGCGGAAATCGTCGAGGATCGCCGCTATTCGTCCTTCTTTTTTGTATTGGCGGGCGAAAAACCGGTGTTGCTGCCACCGCCCAGTGATGCGCCATCCTCGACCGACTTGCTCGCTACGGCCCTGCCGCAATGGACCTGTGAGGCCGCCGGCGCCGACCTGACGGGCGCGCTGGCTCTCGCCCGTCAGGTGGGTGGACCCCTGGCGCAGATCGTCGTCCTGACCGATCGGCCACCCCCGAGTCCTGACGTGGCCGATGGTGTGCTGTGGGCGGCATTCGGAGTGCCACAACCCAATGCCGCTTTGGTCAACGGCGTACGAACCCTGGATTCCGGCCGCGATCGCTGCCTTTTGGAAATCGCCAATCTGGGTGAGGTCTCGAAGGAGATCGAGCTCACCATGGACGGCTCGCCACCGCGCCGGCAAATATGGTCGTTCGCCGCGGGAGAGCGCAAACTGCTCCGATTCGACATTGAGCCAGGTCGCGATGTGGTGCGTTTTCAACTGGCTGAAGACGCCTTGGACCGCGATAACGCGGTGGTTCTGGCCCGTCCTTTCGAGCGCAGTATCGGGGCTGCCGTGCGCGTGGACAACCAGGCTCGGCGACGCTTGGTGGAAGCCGCACTCTACGCGTCTCCATTCGCGCGTCCGGTTCGTGCCCAGCCGGAATTGCTGATTACCGACGCGCCCTACCGATTCGACGGCGCCGCCAACCGACCATGGGTCCTGGAGCTTCACACCGCGGCCAAACCCCTGGCCTATACGGGCCCATTCGTGACCTATACCAGCCATCCTCTGTGCGAAGGGCTCGGTCTGGCCGGGGTCATTTGGGGGGCCGACACCCGTAGCTTGAATGGCCTGCCGTTGATCACCGCGGGCGATCTCACGCTCTTCAGCGAGGAACGCCGCTCGGGAACGCCCTATTTTCACCTTCAGTACAACAACGACCGCGGCAACCTGCACCAGACACCCAATTGGCCGATCCTGTTCGACAACCTGGTACGACTGCGCGCTTCGGAGTTGGATGGCCTGGATGCCGCCAACTGGCGACTGGGTAGTGAGGTCGTATTGCGTACCCGTGCCACGGGTGAGACCGTCACGCTGTCGGGGCCGGGTGGCTCGGAACGGGCATGGGTCGTGGATCGCGACCGGATCGAACTTCCCACCCCGAAACCGGGTCTGTACCAGGTGGCGGGTGGTGGCGTGGAACTTACCTTCGCCGTCAATGCCTTGGACCAGGGTGAATCCGACCTGCGGAGAACCGCTTCCGGAACCTGGGGTACCTGGCGTGCCTCCGAGGAGCGCCATCCCGACAGCCGTGAGCTGACCCTGCCCCTGTTGTTGGTCGCACTTTCGGGGCTGTTGCTGCACGGATTTGTCCTGCGTCGCCGCAAAGCGGAGGTGGCATGGTGATGTTGCAACAGCCCGCCTGGCTTTTAATGTGTGTGCCCGTCCTCGTGATGTGCTGGTTCTGGCGCACTTCCTCCCGAGTCGAAACCGCGATCCGGGCCATTTTGCTATGCCTTTTGTTGTTTGTGTTGGCCGGTCCGCGCTTCGAGCGCGATGCCCGGGCCGGATCCTTGATCGTCGTCGCCGATCGAAGCACGTCCATGCCCACCGAAGTTCAGTCGCGACTCGAGGAAACGCTTCAGATTCTCGAGGAGGATCGGCCCCACGATGCCCGTCTGGGCTTGGTCTCCTTCGGCACGACCGCGATGACCGAGGGCTTCTCCGAATCGGGACCGCCGGTGATTGCCGGGGTTCTCAATCCCAATGGTTCCAATCTCGAAGGAGGTCTCCAACGGGCCTTGAGTCTGATTCCACCGGATCAGGGGGGCCGTGTTCTGGTCATCAGTGACGGTCGCTGGACCGGTCGAGATCCGCAAAAGGCGGCGGCCGACGCCGCCGCTCGGGGAATTGCCATCGATTTTCGTGAGTTGTCGCGGGGAGAACGGGACCCGGTGGCTGTGGTCAGTGTGGATGCACCGCGCGAAGTGGCGCCAGGAGAGGGATTTGTCATCAGCGCCTGGGTACGGGCCGATGTGGCTCAGAAGGTCGTGGTGACCCTGATGCGCGACGGCCTCGTGATGGCTCGCGGAGATCATTCCTTGCGGAGTGGGGCCAACCGGTTGGCTTTTCGCGATCTGGCCTCCGAGCCCGGAACCCATGGCTACGTGCTCCTGATCGAAGGCGATGGGCCGGACGGCATTCCCGAAAACAATCGAGCCGAATTCATCTTGGGTGTTCGTGGACCCAAACCCGTGCTTCACCTCGGCTCGAGCGATGACAGCATGTTGCCGGAAACCCTGCGTCGGGGCAACCTGGCGTTGGTTCACCGGGATGCCGGCCAAATGAGCTGGAACCTGACCGAATTGTCGCGATATTCGGCCGTGGTTCTGGAGAATGTTCCCGCGTCCGACATCGGAGAGCGAGGTCTGGAGATCTTGGCGGCCTGGGTTCGGGAAAGCGGCGGCGGTTTGTTGGTTTCCGGAGGCGAGAACAGCTTCGGCCCGGGTGGATATTATCGTTCACCGCTGGATCCGCTGCTGCCGGTTTCGATGGAATTGAGACGTGAACACCGCAAGGAGTCGCTGTGTATCGTCATCGCCCTCGATCGTTCGGGCAGTATGGGTGCTGCCGTCAGCGGGCACCACACCAAAATGGATTTGGCCAATCTGGCCTCGGCCGAGGTACTGCATCTTTTGTCGAGTTTGGATGAATACGGCCACATCGTCGTCGACAGCGAGGCGCACGTGGTGATCAATCGTCGCCCCGCCACGCAAAAGGCCGCCATGCGGGGGCGTATTCTCTCGGTCGAGTCGGCTGGCGGCGGAATATTCGTCTACGAGGCCCTGTCGCATGCGGCGCGGATGATCCTCAGTTCCCAGGCCAGTTCGCGACACATCATTCTCTTTGCGGATGCCGCCGATGCCGAGCAACCAGGCGAGTATCGCCGTCTTTTGGCGCAGCTCGGCAAGGCCGATATCACCGTCAGCGTGGTGGGTCTCGGCAACGATCAGGATGTCGATGCGCCCTTGCTTTCGGAAATCGCCCAGCTCGGCGGTGGACGCGTTTATTTCACGCAAAACCCAAAGGCCTTGCCGCGCATTTTTGCTCAGGAAACTTTCGTCGTCGCCCGCAGTGCCTTCATCAAGGAACCCACGAGTGGGAAGTTTACGCCAGGCATGACGGTCCTGGGCCCGCGGGAATGGTCGGCCGCGCCCCGCCTGAACGGTTACAACTTGACCTATGCGCGTGATGAGGCCAACCTCGCGTGGCTCACGGCCGACGATCACCGGGCCCCGCTGCTCGCCACTTGGCATGCCGGCACCGGACGTGTGGCCGCCTTCACCGGCGAAGCGGCGGGAACCTTCAGCGGAGATCTGCTCGATTGGTCCGATTACGGTCACTTTTGGGCCACCGTGACGCGATGGTGTGCCGGCGCCGGGACGCGTTTGCCCGACAACAGCGTGTTCACCCAGGAACTGGATCGCGGGGTGCTTCGGATGCGGTTGCATCTGGATCCCCTGCGCGATCGCGATCCCTTCGACGTCCAGCCCACGGTTTCGCTGCTGCGCACCCAGGCCGACCGCACACCATCTTCCGAAGAGTTGCGATTGGTTTGGGAGAGTCCCGATGTGCTGCAGGCCGAACTCACACTCGAGGGACGGGAAACAGTGTTGCCGACGCTTCACTTCGGCCAAGATCTGCACTGGCAGATGGCCCCGGTCCGCTTGCCCTATTCACCCGAGGCCGCGCCGTCCGATGGCACCAGGGGGCGGGTGACCCTCGAACGGTTGGCTTCGTTCGGCGCAGGTCGTGAGCGCTTGAATCTCGGTGGCTATTGGCGAGATGTTCCGCTGGTCCGCAAATACGTCGATCTGCGGCCCTGGTTCTGCCTGGCTGCATTGCTGTTGATTTTGGGTCTCGTGGCCGAACGCCGAACGGGACTACTCGCGGGTCGTCTGCAGCGAAGTCGCCTCGTTCGGACGGTGCCAACTAGCCCGTCCATGGAGGAATCCAGTCCATCTTCGCGAACGTCGGGCGACCAAACCGTCGAAGCCGGCAAGGCCACCCCGGTTCGGAGAAAAACCGATGACGATGCGGGACAGCGGGAGTCCGGCGGATTGGGTGCGGCCCTGAGTCAGGCTCGCGACCAGGCCGATAAACGCATCGGGAAATAGGCGGTACGGAGAAAGGTCCGCACCGACGAGCGTGGCACGGTGGGCGCGAGTTCGGTGACGAAAACGGACGCCATGTTTTTGAGGGCGTATCCAAGCGGCTAGTTGTTTATGAAAATCTATCCATCGAGATGTGTCTCATCCGTGGGTGACCCTGGTCGATCCAGATCGTTGTCTCCAGCTTCGCCGTTGTCGAGCTGTTCGGTTCCGAGACTGAACGAGGGTGGGGAAGAAGAATGGCTTGCGCGGAAAGCCGTGACCCGCAAGGGATTGGTCGCATAGAATTTTGGGAGACGGCCATTGAATTCTATTGTGACGACAAAGAGACGAATAAATGGCACGCATATCGCACTGCCGTTCCCGGAATCAAACAGACACGTCTTTTCATTGGATACTCAAATGGCTCGTTTACTGGATCAACTCATCATCATCGATATCGAGGCAACCTGCTGGCAGGGAAAGGTACCCAGCGGCATGGTCAGCGATATCATCGAAATCGGGGTGTGCACGCTGGACCTCGCCACGGGCGAGCGCCTGGAAAAAGAAAGTATTTTGGTTCGGCCGCAGCGGTCGACGGTCAGCCCCTTTTGCACCGAGTTGACCACCTTGACCCAAGCTCGGGTGGACGGGGGTTGCACTTTTTCCAAAGCCTGCACCCACCTTGTCGAGACCTACAAAACGAAACGGCGCCCCTGGGCGAGCTGGGGCGATTACGATCGCCGCCAGTTCGAGCGCCAATGCCGCGACACCGGGGAGCCCTACCCTTTCGGTACGTCCCATCTCAATTTGAAGAGCCTTTTTTCGCTGCTGTGCGGACATCGGCGGGAACTGGGCATGGCACGTGCGTTGGATCACCTGGGCCTCACATTGGAGGGCACCCATCACCGCGGAGACGACGATGCGTGGAATATCGGAGCCGTCGCATCGCACCTGTTGAAGCGATATCGCGGGTTGGCCGCTTGAGATGTCTCACAGAACGCGTTGGCGGCATGCCGAAGCCGGAATGATTGCCGTAATATATAAAGCACCCCTCAAAGTTTCTTTCTCTTCATAATCTCGCAAATCGTTTCTCAACAAAGATCGTCACAAATCCATCCCAAAAAAGTCGCAAAAAAAGAAGAAAAAAATAATTGACAACTTATCGCGCTCCACCTTATGATGAACGCGAACGGTTTCGGAACCGTAATAAGTGGAGTTGTGGTAATGAACTGCAAAACATTCAAACTGATCATGACGCGATTTGAACTGACCGCACCGGCAAGTTTCGGTGTAGGCCAGATCGTCGCTGGAAATGATTGGCAGCTCCGCTGCTGCAGAGGTGGACCCACCTTGTGAACGGCATAACCGTTCGGTGAAAAAAGCCCACTTTTGCAACTCGGCAAAAGTGGGCTTTTTTCATTTCGAGAACCGGTAACTACGAGCGAACTGCTTTACTTCCAGCTAGGAGGGGCTACATGGATATCACTTTCGATTCCCTTTCAATCCGTATCACCAAGAGCGCGAACGGCTCGGGTTGTGAACTGTTCGTTCATATTCAGTTTCAGAATGAAGAAGGTGAACCCTGTTCTTTTGAAACAGGTGAAACGAGTACGGCAGGATCGGAAACCGAATTATTTTCATCTTTCGAGCCCCGTGCTTCGTCCGAGGAGAATGACTGATCTCTGAACCCTTCACCGCCTTATGTGGCATCCGATCGGCTCTGATTGAAAAAATACTGGTTTCAATCGCGCTGTGGTGCCGTGTGAACTCAATTATCTAAACCCCACATTCAAGCTTGTTCTCATAGTAATAAAAGGATGACTCTCGCAGTTTTTCCGAGAACCTGTTTCGACCTGTTTCGACACGTCGGCTTCGACGTCGTTCGACACTGCACCGAAACTGGGGGATCCCCTATTTGCACCGAGGAGGTGCCGACATGTTACTCGTGGATTTCAACGGACATCGATATCGACTCAAGCGCGGTGACCTGAACGTGACCGCACGTACCAAGGGCCATGTGATCAAGGAAATGCTGGCCGGCTACTTTCACGTCGATGTGACCCTGTTCGATCCATACGTCGTCGAGTGGGGACAGCGTGGCGAGTTGCGGGTCTACCGCGGCGGGAGTTGCCCGACCAACGCTTGAACGCGGCATCACCGTGTCCCGAACGGAAAAGCTTACATGCACGATCAAGGTGGCGTGGGTTCAAATCCCGCCCGGGCCGTTTCTGTGGCCCGGTAGCTCAGCGGTAGAGCGCTTGAAACGACGCTTTTCGAACTCACATGGTGATCCTGTGGTTTTCCATCTCGCGATCGGGTCGATTCTCCCCGGCTCGATCCGCTCAAGCTTCCAGGAAAAGGAGGAGGCTCGTGTTACACGTGCGCTTCGAGGGCCGTTCCCGTGACGTGCCCCTGAAACAATTGAACCTGACCGCGGCGATGAGCGACGCCCACATTTTGAGTTCGGTCGCGGACCTGCTCGAAGTGAGACGCGAACGCCTTTCGGACTACGTGGTGGACCGCCGACCCAATGGAAACCTGGTGGTTTGCCCGGAAGCCGTGTACGGCTGAGTCCCGCAACGAAGAGGGTCGCTCGTAAATTTTTTTGATCTTTTTTGAATCACACACAAATAAAAAACACTTTTTATCGATACTGCACGATGCGGAGCATCCGCTTCGTTTGCAGGAGGTTTCACATGCTGTCTCAACAATATGAACGCCATTCGCAACAAGAGCGCGACGTCCGCCTGAGCTTGATCAACAGCCTGCTCACCACGCCGCACCGCGAGCTGAAGTCCGTGGCATCGTTTCACACCGAGGCCCTGGCTTTGGATCCGCTCTTCTACGGTCATCTGGCTGTCTGGTATCTCCGCACCGGCCAAGTGCGCGACCACAAGGAAGTGTTTCTGGCGACCTTGCTGACCAGCGAATGGGAAGCCCACCGAGATGCCGGCTTCGTGATGCTCGCCGACCTGCCACCCTATCAGGTGGCGCGGGTTATCGAGTTCATGAAAGTCCACCGAGGCAAAGTGCCGCGATCGACCCGGACCGCCGTCGTGCGCTACCTGCGCCGGCGCGAATCGGATCCCTCGCGCTTTGACCGTGCCGCTTTGAGAGCCCGCAAGGCGATGAAGTACCTGTACGCCACCTTGCACATCAAACCGGCCGATCGAGCCAATCGGATCCTGTTCCGCAACGATCCTCCGCGGGACAGCCTCGCTTACAAACTCAAAACCCTGACGAAGGCCGAAGAACCCGTCGAGCAGGCCCGGATGATCGTGGAGCTGAACATTCCCTACACGATCGCCATCGGTGCGGTTCACCAAGTGACACCCACCGTTCTGTTTGCCATGGTCAATCAGATGAGTCCTCAGGAGGTCATCAACCACATGAGCTCCCTTCAAAAACGAGGCGCTTTGGATCATGCCGATGTCAAAGCTCTGATCGACCGGAAGCTGGAACAGGCCCAAAGGGACGACCGGGTTTCGGCCTACAAAGCCAAGGTGGCGATAGGTGAAGCGAAGCTGGACGAGGAGACGCGTGAGCGACTGGATGCCATTACCGAACGCAAAATTCGAGAAGCGGGACGCATTACGCGTTCGACCGCCCTGCTGGTGGACAAATCCGCTTCGATGAATACCGCGATCGAAATCGGTAAGCGTATGGCCGCCATGATCTCTTCGGTCACGGAAAGCGATCTGCACGTCGTTGCGTTCGACACGGCGCCATATCCCATCGTGGCCCAGGGCACGACCCTGGCCGATTGGGAAAAAGCCTTCAGTTGGTTACGAGCCGGCAACTGCACGTCACTGGGTGCCGGCCTCCTACCCCTGCTGAAGGGGCGCCAACCGGTCGAGCAGATCATCGTGGTCACCGACGAATGGGAAAACACCCATCCCTACTTCGTCGATGTGCTGGCTCGCTACCGGACGGAGCTCGACATCAACCCCGATGTCCTGTTCATCCACGTCGGCAACTACCGGGACACTATGTCCGGGGTGCTGACTTCCGCCGGGGTGCCGGTCGAAACCTACCGATTCGACGGCGATTACTACGCGTTACCCAACCTGTTGCCCTTGCTGTCGCGGCCCAACCGCGTGGATCTGCTGATGGACATCCTGGCCGTTCCGCTGCCGACCCGTGACGACAAGGCGCAAGTCGCCTGAGAACGGGTTCCTCCGTTTCGAGTATTACCTACCTCCCTCCGCAGCGTCCGCGGTGGGGAAAGCCGGTTCCGGTTTTCCCCACCGCCGATGTCAGTCTTCGCGAGGGCAGGCTTCATGTTTTGACTCTGGGATTAGGGCGGACTCTCCGCCCGCCCTCGTCCCCTTTTTTGACGACATTCGATTCTCCGCCCCAGTGCCTGTTGCCCCGATCCAAGCCCCGCGGCCATGCTTCGCGAGGTTTCGATCGCGGCCAAACCCGGCATCGCTCATTGACATCTCCCATGACGAAATAACGAGTTTAAAAAGACTAACTCGTGGATTCGCACCCCAACCAACGACACGTACATACTTGACTGTTAATCAAGACCGCACCCCCCAAAGGGGTGCATCCGTGCCGGTAACTCGTGCGAATTCACCTCAATTATCAATCACGATTCTCGACGATTTCGCAACCCGACTCATGGCGCATACAAACTTGACTCGCAATCAAGCCCGCACCATCGCGTGCGAACCGCGCCTTGGACTTTTGTGAAATCGCACGCTCAATTCAAACATGACGGATTCGCACCCCGACCCTTGGCGCGTACACCCTTGACTTTCAATCAAGCTCGCATCCTGCTCGGATGCACCTCGCGCCAATCACTCGTGCGAATCCACCGATTCAGTCTCTGAACACTTGGGGCTCGGGCCCCGAGTTGTGGGTTTCCCTCGGCGCGGCATCGTCGAGGGCGCTTTCGGTTGCGGGTGGTTTCGTGTTCGTCGGTTCCGGGCCTCGCAGGACCTCTTGCGAGGCATGCGGTTACCGGTGCAGACGAAACCCCCGCTCCCGTTGGCGATTACCCCTGCCAACGCTTACTTCCGTACCGCGGTTCACGGGTTGAACCACTCATGACAACCGGGACAGGACGATACAACGCGGTGCGGAAGTTCCACTTGGATAGCTCCCAAAGAGGCGGTCCATCTCGTTCCTTTCGAGGGCGGGTGGGCCGTCTCTCCCCGGAGAGCGATACCTCGGGAATCATCCTGGAGGGAATGCTTTATGACGTATTCTATGAATGTTCTACACCAATTGAATCAATTGGCCGAAAGGGAGCGCGCCTTTCGCGCCCGCACCTTTCTGGCGCCCTGCCTGGCCGGAGGCGGTGTGCGTACGCGGGTGGACGGCCTGGTCTACCAGTTCCGCATCGACCCGAGCGACTTCGAGGGCTGGGGTCTGTTCCATCCCGACTCTTCGCGAACCGCAAAGGTGGTGGGCGAAGCCGAAATCGATCGGATCGAGGCCTACTTGAATCTGTTTCCCCATTTCCGGCTGTTGCTGGTGGAGCGACTGGGTCGCGGCACCTGGCTGGCCTATCCGGTCAACGAGTCGGACATGCGCCAGCGAGTGGGCTCGGTTCAACCCCTCAAAATTCACCTGGTCCGCGACATGCGGTCATTCGATACGGTGCTTGCCGCTTGGGACGGCAGTCAGTTCTGGTTCGTGGGCGAGGATCGCAAGGCCGATCCTCTGTTCGCTGAAACCCTGCGCCAGGCCGAGCGGGACGGCACTCGTCCTTCGCTCATCAAGGGCCGGGGTTTGACCTTGGAAATGATGCTCGCCTACCAGTTGCGCTGGGTACGCCAGGAGGCCAAACGCAAACCGAAAAACCACGCGCGTTTGTGTGGCGCCTTGAGGTCGGCCGGTGCCGAGTTGGTCGACTTCCACGATCGGGACAACCACTGGGTGGTCACCTGGTCCACCGATCTTGGCGATTCGTTCACTTCAGCCGTGTGTAAAACCGATTTGACCGTGTTGTCGGCGGGTATTTGCCTGGATGACCGGGATAGAGACTTCGACTTGCAATCGCTGGTCGGGGTCGTCGAACGCAGTCCGGATTGGGCTCGTTAGGGGCCTTCGGACATAGATCGGGAAAGGAGAGGTTATGTCGTTTCACGAACACGAAGTTCAATATCGCGGGAAAAACGCCTTGCAGGTCATGACGACCTTCCCGATCACGTTGTGCGGTGTGGGTGCGCTTGGCGCCAACCTCGCCGACCACCTGGCCCGCATGGGGTTCGCCCGCCTGACCTTGATCGACCGCGATCGCGTCGATGCGCGCAACCTGTCGACCCAGCCCTATCAGCGTGGCGATGTGGGCGCGCTCAAGGCCCGCCTGATGGCCCACACCCTGTACCGCGCACTGGGGATCAAGGCCAAGGCGCTCGCTCAGGAGATGACGAAGGACAACGTCGGTCGCTTGCTGGCGGGAAGCGGCCTGGTCGTGGACCTGTTCGACAACGGTCCCAGCCGCGGCCTGGTGACGGAGTGGTGTCGCGAGTTCGACATGCCCTGTGTCCACGCCGGCATGGCCGACGCCTACGGCGAGGTCAGATGGAACGAGCACTACCGCGTTCCCACTGCGGCCCGGGGCGATGTCTGTGACTATCCCCTGGCTCGTAGCCTGGTGATGTTGACCGTATCCGTCGCGGCTGAAGTCATCACTCGCTTTGTGCTCACCGGCACCAAACAAAACTACACCCTGACCCTCGCGGACCTGACGATTCGCGAGGAAGGATGAACTACCCGGGGATCGGACACGCGCCGATCCCCCTTTTTGTCTGGAATCCCGGGATCAGGCTTCGAACAGGCGTGGGCCGCCGGTGAATTCCCAATCGTTGATGGGTTTCAGTTCGTCGCCGAACAGGCATTCGTCGAAGGCCTTGTCCGATACCACCCATTCGTAGCGATAGTCGCCCTCGAACAGTTCGGAATCCAGGTGAATGACGGCACCGAACCAATACAGGCGTCGCAACAGTGCCTCGAATTTATCCAGCCAGGCTTCCCATTGCGTCTCCAGGCTCTCGAACGAACCGGCGAAGTGAATCACTTGGGAACGATGGGTTGCCGCCGCGGGCGCCACGTGAAACATATCGCGTACCAAAGCCGGGGACGCGTCGGTTTCGGGTAGGGTGGCCAGGATTTCCAGGTTGCGTGCGTGGTGGGGGTTCAGGGTCTCCAGTTCCAGCTCGCCGGCATCGATCATGCCGTAAATAATGGTTTCGTGCGTCATGTAATACGACCTCTGCAGGTGTGGTGGGGCAACGCATTATGTCACTACGACGGGGAGCCGGGCCAGTCAAAACTCGACGATCAGTTGTTCGATTCCACCGAGCCGATGGAGGCTGCCGCTTCGCGGACCTCTTCATTCTTGTCGCGCGTGTACTTCGTGAGGATCGTATGCGCTTGGGGGTGCTTGCTGGCCGCCAGTGCCTTAGCCACTGCACCGCGGATCTTGGATTCTTCCTTGCTCTCGAACAGTTTGGTCTTGCTAAGCAATCGATCGAAAAAGGGAATCGTATCGACGCTGTCCAGACTGCCGATCAAGCTTAGGATTTCCAGGCGATCCTTGAGGTCTCCCTCCGGTTCGTAGAGGTTGGATACGAAACGCGCGTAGCTGGCTTGTTCACTGAGTTTGACGTACTGGAAGAGTTTCGAACGAAGGCTGCCGCTGGAACGTTTGAGCAGGGCCTTGCCCTTCTCCACCGCGGCGCGATCGTTGATCAGGAAGATACAGCGGTAGACCAGATCCAAAAGCCGGGTGTTCTTGTCTTCGAGCAGTTTCTCGAGGTAGGGCAGCAACTCCACCGGCGGGCTTTTGGCCATGATCGTCAACAAGTTGCGTTTGATGAACCAGGGTTCGCCCTGTTGAATGGTGCGGTCCAGCTCCTTGAGCAACAAAGGGAAAATCATGGGTCCCATGCGCATGAGGATTTCCAGCAGGCGCCGGCGCACGGCCCGGTCCTCGGAAAGGAACAGGGCGTTCAACAGGGGATTGACGATGCCGAAGCCGTGCTGAATGAAAAGCGACTTCAGGTAGCGCGCCAATTTGGCCTCTTCCGCCTTGATCAGCTCCTCGATCACGCCCACATCCATGAACCGATCCAGTTCCTGGGAGACCATCTTCTGAATTTCGGGCGTTTGTCGGAGCGCCTCTTTGGCCAACAGGTCAAGCCCGTAGGCGAGGCGCACCAAATGATGATTTGCGCGCAGGTACTGCAGGATCTCGAGCAACGATTCCAAGTGGATGCGGTACAGCTCGGGTTCGGTGCAGCGGCTGAAATCCTTGGCGATGGTCTTCAAAATGGAGGAGATCGGCTTCAGCTTGTCTTCGCGAATCAGTGCCTGCACCACCACGTGGTAGCTGGAATAGGCCAGTCGCCGAACCTCGTAGTCCTTCGAGTGCATGTCCTTGCGCATCAGGGTCAGCGACTCTGCCACTTTCTTCAGCTTGTGGTCCTTGATGAACTTGACCATCGAATGGAGCAGGGTTTCGTAATCTTCGTTGGAGATGAACAAATGAACGGCGGGACGTTGACCTTGCGATTCCTGCTTCTGGCGCACGAAATCCTGAACTTCCTCGGTGGGGGCCAGGGACATGGCGACTTCGTCGGCATAGGCGTAGCCGGGCGAAGTGGGCGCCAGGAATTGGTGTGCCGGAATGATATCCGGATCGATGTCCGAAAACGTCTGCTCGGGATCGAAGGTCCCGTTGGTGGCGAGATGCCCTCGCGCGATGGGCAAACTGTCCAGATTGGAAAAGGTGGCATCGAGATTGACCGGGTTGATGGAAATGCGCTGAACATGCTGGCGAAAGAGCATGTTGGAGGCCGAATCGGTGTCGGTAAACCGATTGATCGGTTGTTTCAGGATCCCGATGAACTTTTGTAAGTCCTTGATGTCGGTACCCTCTTCAAAGGTAATGAGTTGAATCTTTCTTTCGCGGCAAATCTCGGAAAACCAACGAGTACTTTCCGATGCATAGACCGAATGGGGGACCGATCTCCCGTTGATTCGGACATGACTCGGTTCCAACTCGATCGAGAGTTTGTCCTCTTCATCCAAGTGGGCCTTGTAGGTCGTCAGGAAGTTCTGAAAGATGCGAACGACCATGGGGTTACCGACCGGGTAGCGCTCGGTGGTATCGAAACAGGCCTTGAGAAGATTGAATATGGCAAGACTGGCTTTAGGTTGCATTGGTTACACGCCCAATCTAGAACTAAAAGACTTATCGAATGAACGGGAGATTCCTTTATTCCGGAGCGATTTTTGGTGGAATAGGGGCCTCGTCCTTTATTCCGAATTGGCTCCTTTTCGAATCTCTCTCGAGTCTTTCCGGCGGTGTGCGCCACGCGGAAAAAACCATCCAGGTGCGTGGAAACGGATACGAAAGCTTAGGGTGAAATCGGACCATGTTAGCCCATTGAGAACCAGTTTTTAGGTAACTGCTGTTGAATCAAACCTTTGTGGGATGACACCTGTTTGGATTGCCCGCATTGGGTATGATTCTAACCCAAGCCGTGCGATTCGGGTGGGTTCGATGTGATTTCTCGACCCCCTCTCGGTGATCTCGCGCACGGCTTTTCGATGAGACGGGCGTGCGGCGATCGCGTGTACCCGATCCGAAAGATGCCGATCCAATGGTCGTAACCTTTTGGTGTTAAAGCACCAAGGGTCCTTCGACGGGCGGCAAGGCACTCGTCGAGAGGAAGTGACATGCTCGCGTTCTTTTTTGGGTTTTATGATCAAATCAATTGGCCGTTTCATTATTTTTTTACAGCGTTTTTTCTCGTGGCCGCCGCCCTCTTCTGGTGGCTCGACCGCAAACGAGGTGGCGACTTCCGCACCGAAGCCCAGAAATTGGGCCTGAGTTACCGAGCCACGTTCGACCCTGGCCTGAGCGAATCCCTTCGAGGTTTGCGGCTCTTGGCGAACACCACCATTCCCGAAGACACCTCGATGGTGGTCGGCGAGGTCGAGGAACACCCGTCCGCCATGTTCGACGTGAACTTTCGTGCCAACGGACCCACCCTGGCGCGACGCTTCCTGTTGTGTTTCACCACTCGGGTACCGGAACGCTTGCCCGAGCTACTCGTGGTTCCCGAGTCGATCGACGACACGATACGGGATATGGTGGGTCGCGAGCGCCTTTATGTGGCGAACGATTGGGTCAACGGTCATTTTCGCGTGGCCTGTCGCGATCGCGAGTTCATCGATCGCTTGATGTCGGGCGAGATGCCCGCTTTTCTTCAGCGTCATCCCACGTCCGTGATCGAAGTGCGAGATCGTCGCATCCTGCTGGCTCGCGAGGTTCCCTTTCAGCCGCAGACGCTCGCGGCGGATATGGATGCCGGCGTGCAAATGGTGGGACTGCTGAAAGGTGCCTTGGATCCGCCGCAGCGCTCCGCCAAAAAGCGCTGACCGGGTTCGAGCGATGATCCGAATGGATGGCCGGGGTTCCTATTGAGGTCGGAAGTACTTTCGACCCACGATGTCCGAAGCCTGAAGGTTGAATTTCATCAAGTACTTGCGCAATCGGTCGCTATCGTTGGAACTCGTCTTACGCGCGCGACTGGCCGCAAAAAGCACGCGCCCCGCTTCGGCCAACGAGCGCGACTGCTCGCACACTTCCAACACTTTCGCCAACTGGGCTTGATCGAATTGATCGATCTCTTCCAATTCATCTTTCGTGAAATAGCGCGCCAGGACCTTGTTTTCCAAACGGGGCCGCTCCCACTGGGCCCGCAACCGCTCCACTTCCTCGGCCACGATGGGCTCGTTGATGCGGCTTCCACCGGAAAGCGTGGCCATCCGCGTCACCGAGGCGTTCAGGTCCCGGAAATTGGCGTTCCATTGACCGTCCGGTCCCGTGGCGAAGTTGAGGAAGCGCGTGTAGGCTTCCTTGTTGAAGGTCGTCGTGCGGCCATGGGTGCGCGCGAATTTCTCCAACTCGTAAAGCAAGTTGGGCTCGATGTCTTCGGGCCGCTCGCGCAGGGAAGGTAACTTGTAAGTCCACAGGTTCATACGTGCCAGGAGATCTTCGCGGAATTTTCCTTCGTGGACCTTTTCCCAAAGGTCGCGGTTCGTTCCGGCGATCAATTGGAAGTCACTGTGGACTTCCCGATCCGAGCCGACCGGCATGAAACTCTTCTCCTCCAGAGCGCGCAGCAACATCGCCTGCTCGTCGCTGCCCAGTTCGCCTACTTCGTCCAAGAACAGGACCCCTTGATGGGCGGCACGCAGAAGGCCGGGCCGATCGCCGATGGCGCCGGTGAAGGCGCCGCGCACGTGGCCGAACAGGGTGGACATGGCGGCGTCGCCGCGCAGGGTGGCGCAGTTGACTTCCACGAAGCGACCGGTGACTTGGCGGCGCAACTTCTTGAGTTCGAAGATCCGTTTGGCCAGGTGGGATTTGCCGGCGCCGGTTGCGCCCATCAAAAGAATCGGGGACTTCGAGCGGATCGCCACCTTTTCGATTTGGTCGATCATGGCGTTGAACCGGGCATTGGCCGTATCGATGCCCGACTTCAGGAACGCCGTGCCCTCCTCCTGTTCCTTGGCGAAACGCGAAGCGATCAAGTCGTATTTGGAAAGATCCAGGTCGATGATTTTGTAGGAGCCGGCCCCCTTGGCCTTTTTCCCGCGTGGCGGCGAGGTTTGAATCAAGTTTGCGGGGAAGTAGCGTGCCTCGGTCAGCAGGAACAGGCAGATCTGGGCGACGTGGGTGCCGGTCGTGATGTGGAGCAGGTATTCTTCCCGATCTTCGTTGAAGGGGTACTCCTGGGCGAATCGCAACAGGGTGGAGAACACCTCCTCGAAATCCCAGGGATCCGTGAAATTCATCGGCTTCACCTGGATTTCCGTTTCGGGAGCGACCGTTTTCATGTCTTCGATCAAAATGTCTGCGGCCTTGGTGAACTCGTCTGGGACCAGCAGGTCGAAGCGATCGATGAGAAAATCCTCGTGCTGACAGATCGAAAGCGTGGGACGCCAACGTTGCCAGCGCTTCTTGCCAAGTCCACCGTCGAGCGTCGTTCCATACAAACCGATCACCACTTTTTTCAAGGTCACGCAACCTCCCCTTCTCGGTTCGAAGATCGTTGGTGCCCATCCGCCAACGGCCTTTCGGCACGCGTCCCCAGCGGTCGCCAATCAGGTGGACCTGCCACGCGACATCGGACCAGGACGAAATCCCGAAATCCGATTCGCCGTCCCTTCGGTTTCCTCTCTGGGAGCAGGCGGGGGATCGATTTCAGGATGGGCACTAGCTGGATTATATAAAAAAATACGGAGATAGGAAAACCGATAGTATTTGTATTCAGATTGGGGCGAGCGCCTGAAAAAGTCGCTGTCAGTGATGTCGAGGTGATGAAGATAAAGCTTTTAATTTCAGGGCATTGATATAAATTTTAACGGAAAGGAATACCTCTTTTTCCCTCTGGCACCCGTGGTGCTCTAGGCCTGCCGGTGTGGCGGGCGGGTAGCCGACCTCCGTTGTGAAAACCAGCGCGGCAGGTATATGAGGGGCAATACCCAAACGCCATTTTTCAGCTCGATTCGGACGGGGTTCTTCCCTGGTCGCACCACCTCTTTTCAAGTTGGCGACCGGATCCGATATATGAAGAGCGTTACCCGGCTACGGCCGCACCACAGAGGGAGTATTTGTATGAGTCACTCAGGTTTTCGTTTGATCGAGACCGAGCACGGAGTTCCCATCAAGGCTTGGATCAAGGGTGTTCCCTTCGATCCTGGTGCCGAAGAGCAACTCCGCAAGACGGCCCAATTGCCGATCATTCACAAATGGATCGCGGTCATGCCCGATGTTCACAAGGGCTTGGGTGCCACGGTCGGTAGCGTGGTTCCCACGAAGAACGCCATCATTCCCGCCGCCGTCGGTGTCGATATCGGTTGTGGCATGATGGCCGTTCGCACCACTTTGAACGCCGCCCAACTGCCGGAAAACCTGCGGCGTTGGCGAACCGCCATCGAGAAAGCCGTACCGCACGGCCGCACGAGTCACGGCGGTCGACGCGACAAGGGTTCGTGGCAGGATGTGCCCAATCGGGTTTCGAAAACCTGGGCCCACCTTTCGCGCGGCTTTCAGGCCATCACCGAAAAACACCCTCGTATCGCCAAATCGAACAACCTGCACCACTTGGGTACCCTGGGTACCGGAAACCACTTCATCGAAGTGTGTCTCGACGAGGAAGATCGCGTGTGGATCATGCTGCACAGCGGATCGCGCGGTGTGGGGAACCGAATCGGTAGCTATTTTATCGAATTGGCCAAAAACGACATGCGGGGTTGGATCGCGAATCTGCCGGACAAGGACCTGGCTTATCTGCGCGAAGGGACCGAACATTTCGACGACTACGTGGAAGCGGTGTCCTGGGCTCAGGAGTTCGCACGCCACAACCGGGCGATCATGATGGATCACGTGCTGGGGGCCATCGCCCAACTCAAAGGCGTTCCGGCCTTCAAGACCGACAACATGGCGGTCAACTGCCACCACAACTACGTCAACATGGAATCCCATTTCGGTGAAGACGTCTGGGTGACCCGCAAAGGGGCCGTCCGCGCCGGTGAGGGTGAGCTGGGCATCATTCCGGGGAGCATGGGCGCGCGATCGTTCATCGTCCGCGGTCGAGGCAATCCCGACAGTTTCCATAGCTGCAGTCACGGTGCGGGTCGCGTCATGTCGCGAACCAAAGCGAAAAAACGGTTCACGCTGGACGACCATATCAAGGCGACCGAAGGCATCGAATGCCGCAAGGATACCGACGTCATCGATGAAACGCCGGCCGCCTACAAGCCGATCGATTCGGTCATCGCCGCTCAATCCGATCTGGTCGAGGTACTCCATACCTTGCGTCAGGTTGTCTGCGTGAAGGGCTGAGGGACAAACTCGGGGCTCGTTCGGGCCTCGAGTTTGCGCCTTCCAAGATAGGGAGCCGTTCGTGGCTTGGGCCCGAGCGCCGATCCCTCGGTGCTTTTATGTGTTTCGCGAGGGCCGGCCCACGCTCGACAGTATTCTCAGGAGTGATTTTATGTTGCGTATCGATGGTTCCATGGGAGAGGGAGGCGGACAAATCCTGCGGAGTTCCCTGGGCTTGTCCCTGTTGACCCGTACGCCTTTCATCATCGAAAACATTCGGGCGCGCCGCGCCAAACCGGGTCTCATGCGGCAGCATCTGACTGCGGTGAAAGCCGCCACCGAGGTGGGGAGTGCCCGGGTCACGGGCGACGAACTGGGTTCGCAACGCCTCGAATTCCATCCAGGAGAGGCCGCCGCCGGTCGCTACCACTTCAAGATCGGCACGGCCGGAAGCGCGGCCCTGGTGCTGCAAACCGTGTTGCCCGCGTTGCTTTTCGCAGAGGAACCCAGTGAATTGATTCTTGAAGGCGGCACCCACAACCCGATGGCTCCGCCCTTCGAATTTCTACAACATGCGTTCCTGCCCTTGCTGCGGCAGATGGGCGCGCAACTGGATCTCGAATTGGAACGGCACGGATTCTATCCCGCCGGAGGGGGCCAGATACGGACTCGCATCCATCCCGTCGAAAACCTGCTGCCCCTGCACCTGCCCGAGCGCCAGGATTCGGTTTCCCTGACCACCCATTCCTGGGTTTCCCAGCTTCCCTATCACATCACCACCCGGCAAATGGATCAGGTCGGCAAGCGTTTGGATATCGCGCCGGATCGACGGCGTCCCCACGTCATCAAGAAGGCGTTGGGTCCCGGCAACGTCCTGCAGGTCCACATCGAGGGCGCCAGCGTGACCGAGGTGTTTACGACGTACGGTCGCAAGGGCAAGCGATCCGAGTATCTCGCGGAGGAATTGAGCTCCGAAGTTCGCGACTTTTTGGATTGCGATGTCTGTGTGGGGCCACACCTGGCCGATCAACTGCTCCTCCCCATCGCCCTGGCCGGGTCCGGTAGTTTTTTCACCGTGAAGCCGACCGACCACACCATCACCAATGCCGAGGTGATTCGCCTTTTTTGCGGAAAGCGGTTTGTCTTCGAAAGAACTCGAGCCGGTGTCTACCGCGTCGGGTTGGACGAGGCGTAGCCAGGTGATGGCCGCACTCGGGCGTGCCCTCCGAAAATGTGGGTTGCGCCACGACAACGACCTGGTTCGAGAGGATTCTCCCCGATCGCGACCTCCAAAAAAAACACCTTTATGAATCGTGTATTTTTCGTTTTTCCGTTATGCTTATACTTGGCGCGCCGCCCTGAGCGTGGGTGGCATCCAATTACCTTGAAAAAGCGATGGTTAAAGGGATTTCAAAAAGCTTCCGATAGGCGTTGAAATTCCATTCGCCCATGAATTCGAAGGTGTTGGAAGTGAGCTGATGTTGCGGTTTCGTGGCCAAGGGGTGGCGGAATCGCGCGGGGTTCCAAAGCCCTTGGATGTGATCTCGATGCGCATCCTCTACCGAGAATCTTTAGCCCTCATGTTGTGTTAGCCATTCGCGTTCCTAATGAATTATCTCAATCTCATTGAACCGCTTCAATAAACATCATGGATGAAGCATGTCCTTGATCGAACCCTATTTTCAGGTATGTTGGTTTCAGGATTCCACGTCAAGTGAACTTGACCGCGCTCCCCGTCTGGTGTTAGAAGGGAACGTTTGTGTGCCATCACCGGAAATAGTCACCAATGGGCGAAAAGGGGCTTAGCTTGAAAGTCGCGTCTCTTTCTCTGAAGTATTTTAAAAAGTTCCACGATCAGACATTCTCTTTCAAGGACCCAGAAACAGGTGACATCAACAACCTGATCGTACTGTATGGCGACAATGCGACGGGCAAGTCTTCCATTTTGCAATCGATCGCGGCGACACTCGGTGTGGCCACCGGCCGTTTGCGTCGCGCCGGGGAGCTCGAATGGCCTGGTTTCCATCTGGAATTGGCCAACAAATCGTGGCAATTCCCCTACGAAGTGGCGCTCGGCATTCACTTTTCAAAGCCGGAACTGGCCGCTGCCTGCGATTATTTTTCCCGGGTTCCCGATTTCGCGGAGAATCCGGAAGCCCTGTTGCCGTCCCAGGAACAGGAGGTCGAACTGAGTCTGGTGGAAGGCAAGGTCAGTGCGCCCAGCCGCGGCCAATACTTTCAATTCCGTGGCCGCGAATACGCCCGCAAGTTGGTGCGCCAGGCGCCCGAGGGGTTCGATCTCTTCAAGCACGTGGGTTCGGTCTTCTGGTACAACGAGTTTCGCGGCTCGTCCGGTCTTCAGGTGGACGAACACGACGACCGCCGCATGAATTTCGACGAAAACACGCTGCGCCGCCGCTTGGCCGATTGGATGTATTTTCACCAGCGGGTCATCGAAGGAAAATACCAATTGCGGCCGGGTCAGCGCGATCTGTACCACGATCTCGAGCAGGCCTTCAAAACCCTGTTTCCCAATCACAGTTTCGAGGGGGCTGTTTCGCGCGAAAGTGGCTCGGAAGTCCCCTGGTTCTTCCTCTACGACGGCCAGAACCAGTACGAGATCTCGGAAATGTCCTCCGGTGAACGGGCCATCATTCCACTGATTTTCGACTTTGCCTTCATGAACATCCACAACTCGGTGATTTTGATCGACGAGGTGGAACAGCACCTCAATCCCGAGTTGCAATTGGCGCTTTTGAATTATCTACCCCGATTGGGATTGAACAACCAATTCTTCCTGACCACCCATTCCGACGTCATTGCCGATGCGGTGCCGGAGTATTCGGTCATCGATTTGAACGAGCTCGAAGCATCGAACGGCTGAGCGGGCGCGGTTGATGGCGATGCGAAGTCGGTACCTGGCGGTGGCGTTGTCGCTGTTCCTGTTCGTGGGCCTTTCGGCTTCCCACGCCGGGCCGCCGGCTCCCAAATGGAACGAAAGTGCGCGCTCCCGCAAGGCGATCGCCAAGGTTCGGCCTGGCCTCGAAAAGCAGCTCGAGGGCCTGCATCTCGCTTGGGGCGCGCCCGTTTTTTTGCGCCTGTTCAAGGAAGAGCGCCAGCTCGAGTTGTGGATGAAGCGGGATCGAACCTTCGCCCTGGTGAAGACCTACCCGATTTGCTACTACAGCGGGAAGTTGGGGCCCAAGCAAGCGGAGGGCGATCTCCAGGCGCCCGAGGGCTTCTACGAGGTGACCTCGGATCTGATGAATCCGTGGAGCGATTATCACCTGTCGTTCAACATCGGATATCCCAATCGATTCGATCGCAGCCTCAAACGCACCGGCAGCCTGATCATGGTTCACGGGAGTTGCGTGTCGATCGGCTGCTTCGCGATGACCGATCCGGCCATCGAAGAAATATGGGCCTTGGTCGATGCGGCCCTGCGCGGCGGCCAGCAGCGCGTACCGGTCCACGTCTTTCCCTTCCACCTGACCGATTCCAAGCTGGATCGCTTCTCCACGAGCCGGTGGTCGGGCTTCTGGAAGAACCTCCAGGAGGGGTACCTGCTGTTCGAGGAGCGGCGCCGCCCGCCGATCGTGTCGGTCAAGGGCGGGCGTTACCGGTTTCGATGAGGCTGGGGCCGGTCACATGGGGTGATCGGCGAGGTAGCGGGCCAGTTCAGGTGCGAAGTAGGTCAACACCATGTCCGCGCCGGCGCGTTTGATGGCCAGAGTGGCCTCCAGCATGGCGCGTTCCTTGTCGACCCAGCCCTTTTCGGCCGCGGCCAGGATCATGCCGTATTCGCCGCTGACGTGGTAGGCGGCCAACGGGACCTGAATGTGGCGACGCACTTCGTGGATCACGTCCAGATAGGCCAGGGCCGGTTTGACCATCACCACGTCGGCTCCTTCTTCGATGTCCAACAGCACTTCCTTGACCGCCTCGCGCACGTTGGCCGGATCCATTTGATAGGTTTTCTTGTCGCCCGAGCGCGGTGCACTGTCCAGTGCGCCACGGAAGGGGCCGTAGAAACTGGAGGCGTATTTGGCCGCGTAGGACATGATGGAGACCTTCTCGAAGCCCTCGGCATCCAGTGCTTTGCGGATGGCGCCGATGCGCCCGTCCATCATGTCGGAGGGCGAGACCATGTGAACGCCCGCGGCGGCGTGCGATACGGCCATGCGGCACAGGACGTCGACGGTTTCGTCGTTGACGATTTCGTCGCCTACCACCAGGCCGTCGTGACCGGTCGTGGTGTAGGGGTCCAGGGCGATATCCGTCTGCAGGTAAAGTTCGGGGATTTCCTGGCGCAGGGCGCGGACGGCGCGTTGAATCAGGCCTTGGTCGTCGTAGGCGCCGGTCCCTTTTTCGTCCTTGTCCTCGCAATACCCGAACAGGTTGACGGCGGGAATGCCCAAGCCGGCCAGCATCTCGCACTCGCGCAAAAGCATGTCGATCGACAGGTGGTAGTTGCCGGGCATGGTGGAAATCTCGCGCTTGACCCCCAGGCCTTCGACGACAAACATGGGATAGATCAGGTCGCCGGTGGAAAGTGTGGTTTCGCGTACCAGGCGGCGCATGGCCTCGTTGGTTCGGTTGCGGCGGTAGCGATGGGTGATCGGCTGCATAATTCCTCCTGGGTCGTCGAGGCCGATTCGGAACTCTTCGATGTACCCGTGCGGCCTCCCGTGAGAAACCCGTCCGGTCGGTGAAAAACCCGTACGCGATCGCCTCGTGTGCATGCTTCACTCTAATGGATGGAGATACGGGGTGCAACGGTGAAAACCGAAGCCCTCCGAGGGCGGCTCGATCCCGCGGCGACACTCAGAAAATCCCCGCCTCGGGGGTGAAACGTGATAGGATTTGGCGGACTCCGGTTACCCGACACTCGAACCGTGTGACCCAAAATATTGTGGCCTTCGATGGGAATTACCCCATATTTGCCCGCGTGTTGTTTTTTTGAGGCGTTTTCATGACTCTTGTGGATGACCTGGTGATCGAAACCACTCCCTGCGATCAGGAATTGCGAACTACTTCGACCGAAGTCGACTTCCGGTTGACCGTCCTGGGCAGCGGCAGTTCCGGTAATTGCAGCCTGGTTTCCAGCGAAGACACCCATCTTCTGATCGACGCCGGGTTTTCGGGAAAAGAGGTTTGCGCGCGATTGGAGAGATCGGGTTTCGATCCCGGCCAGTTGACCGCCATTCTCGTGACTCACGAGCACTCCGACCACGTCAAATCGGTCCACACGCTCAGTCGCAAATTTCAAATCCCGATCTTCAGCACCAATGGAACCTTCGCGGTGGCGCTTCAAGACCGCAAGTTCTACGATTGGCACGAAATCGAATCGGGTCGAAGCTTCTCGCTGGGCGGCATGTGCGTCCACCCCATCAGTTTGCCTCACGATGCCGCGGACCCGATCGGCTTCCGCATCGAATGCGGTGGTCGCATTCTGGGCCATATCACCGATTTCGGTTATCCGAGCGGGTTGGTCATGGAGAGCCTTCGCGGTTGCGATACGCTGTTGATCGAGGCCAACCACGACTTGGAAATGTTGAAGAACGGGCCCTATCCCTGGTCGCTCAAGCAGCGGATCGCCAGCCGTCTGGGTCACCTCTCCAACGAATCGATGTTGGAAATGCTGCCGGAGATTCTCCACGACGACGTGCGCCAATTGGTGTTGGCGCACCTGAGCGACAGTAACAACGATCCTCGCGTCCTTACCCTACAAATGAAGCGAACCCTGCGTCGGCTCGGTTTGGAGAAGATCCCCTTCACCCTCGCCCGGCAAAACGACCCGACGCCGACATATTCGGTATGAGCGACGTTCCCCCCAGCGGAAAACCCAATTACGGTAGCGGTGTCCGCATCGCCCAGGTCATTCACTGGCTCCACCTGCATCCCATCGGACTCAGTGTGCGTGAATTGGCCGACCGGCTGGGCATCCACGAGCGCACCATGTCGCGCTACATCAACACGCTCAAAGAGAGTTTCATCGACGAGGATGGTGAGCCGCTGGTCGAGGTGGTGCGATCGGGGCGCGAGAACCGCCTGCGCTTCCGGCGACGCAATATCGAGATGAAGGGATCGGCCTACGAGTTGATGAGCCTGTACATGGCCCTGGACCTGATGGCCTTTCTCGACGGCACCTTCATTCATCACGGGGCTCAGGATGTATTGAGCCAACTTCAGCAGACCATTTTCAAGACCCAGGGTCACCAGGCCAACCTGATCATGAAAGACTTTCATAAAAAGTTCTTTCACTGGACCGAAGCCCCCAAGGATTACAGCAGCCACAACGAGATCCTCGAGCGGTTGGTGAACGCCCTGATTCGTCAAAAGCAGGTGCGCATGGTGTACCAGTCGCCGGGCAAACCGGAAAAGGTGCACCATCTGCAGCCTTTGAGCATTTTGATGTACAAGCGGGCGCTCTATCTGGTGGGCCGGCGCGAGGTGGACGGCAGCCAGCCCGAGAAGAAGCGCGATCTCACCTTTGCGGTCGAACGCATCAAGGACGTCTCGGTATTGGACACCTGGCAGCCCTATCCCGACGATTACGATCCCGAGAAGCGATTCCAATCGGCCTTCGGTTTGATCCAGGAGCGAGATCCCACCGAAATCCAGTTGCGGTTCGATCGCGTGGTTGCCGCCAACGTCGCCAGTCGGCGGTGGCATCAGAGCCAGGAGCTGACCAGTCTTCCTTCGGGGGCCCTGGACATGCGGCTCAAGCTCGAAACCTCCTCGGAATTGGTGAGCTGGATTCTCAGTTACGGCCCCTATGTGCGCGTCATTTCGCCGCCGAGTCTGCGCCAACGGATCCGAGCGGACCTGGCGCAATCACTTTCCCAGTACGAAGATGAAAACGAAGGGCCGTCCATCAAATCCCCCTATAACCGCGAATGACTTTTATATATATGGTCTTGGGCTCGGCTGTGACGCTGCGTACTTGCCCTTCCTTGCGAAAATCCCGTATAATTTCAGCCAAACTGACGCGAGATTTTCCCAAATGAGCAAGTCACGGGTGGTACAAGTTCACGGTGTAACGGATGTCGGGTGCACCCGTTCGGGAAACGAGGATTGTTTCCTGATCCAATCCACCGAGCAGGTTCGACCGGAACTCAATCCCACGGAGACGCAGCAATTCAACAATGCGCCAGGCATTTTTTTGGCCGTATCGGACGGCATGGGTGGCGCTGCGGCAGGCGAGGTCGCCAGCCAGACGGCGCTGCACGCCTTGCGTGACTTCATGGCCGATCGTCGTCAGGAACTGGCCGAAGCGGGCCCCGAAGATATCGCCCAAATCCTGGAAGGCGGCGTTCATTGGGCCAATCGCGCCATTTTCGCCAAGGCTCGCGAGCTGAATATTCGCAAGCCGATGGGGGCGACCCTGACGGCCGCCTACCAGCAGGAGTCGGTGCTCTACCTGTGCCAGATCGGCGATTCCCGCGCCTATTGTTTTCGCGACGGCAATCTCCTGAAAATCACTCGCGACCAGAGTTTCGTGGGGCACCTGGTGGAGCTGGGCACCATCACCGAGGTTCAGGCCCTGCGCCATCCACAGCGCAACGTAATTCTGCAGGCGTTGGGAACCCAGGACAATTTGAAGGTCGATGTCTCCTACCTGCCCCTGTGCAAGGGCGACATCATCCTGATCTGCAGCGACGGCCTCTATTCCGAGTTCACTCCGGACCAGCTCCAGGAGCGGGTCCGCATGGCTCGGAGCGGGACTCTGGCAAAGCTGGTCCAGCAGTTGGTCGAGGACGCCAAGGTCGCCGGCGGAAAGGACAACATCACCGTGGTCGGCATGTTCGCCCAAGAGGGCTTCCCTCAGCGCGAACCCGGTGAGGTGCCGGGTTATTTGGCGTTTCCCTTTCTCAGTTCGGACAACCCGCTGAAACGGGTCAATTCCATTTTCCACTGATCTGTCGCTCAGGTCGGGTTTCGGATTATCGGAGCGCCTCGTTCCCTTATCGCGGCTTTGCGGTTATGATGATCGCGCCCCGCGCTGTGCCCCACACGCTGCGCTTTTGTAGAATCCGGCCTTGCCAAGGGTGGTTGTGGCGCGTTTTGCGGTGTTTCCGACCGAATACCGGCGTCGGGATCGGCGGGTTCGATCCGATGCGGGTCCCTATCATCGCGGTTTGACCTGTCTTCGAAGAAAGGAAATCCATGACACCCAAGACCGGCGTTCTGCTCATCAATCTCGGAACTCCCGACGATACCACCGTTCCCAGTGTGCGACGTTACCTGCGGCAGTTTCTGTCCGACCCACGCGTGATCGACATCAACCCCGTCGGCCGCTGGTTTCTGCTGAATCTGTTCATTCTCCCCTTTCGACCGAAACAGTCGGCCGAGGCCTACCGGGAGATCTGGAAGCCGGAAGGCTCCCCCCTGATGATCTACAGCCAGGCCCTGACCGATGCGCTGCAAGAAGAGTTGGGACCGGAGATTCCGGTTCGTCTGGGCATGCGTTACCAGAACCCGTCGCTGCGCCTGGCCATGGATGCCTTTCGGGATTTGGGTGTCGAGCGAATCGTGGTGCTGCCGCTCTATCCCCAGTACGCTTCCTCGTCGACGGGAAGCTGCCTGGAAGAGCTGTATCGCATTGCGGGCAGTTATTGGAACACGCCTTCCCTGGCCGTGGTTCCGCCCTTTTACGGGCATCCTTCCTTTTTGGACTGCCAGGCATCGATCGCCCGTGAATCCCTGGGTGATTTGGACCAATACGACGCTTTTTTGATGAGTTTCCACGGTCTTCCCGAACGCCAGATCGTGAAGAGCGAAGTCGGCGGCGGGGGGAACCATTGTTTGGTCGGCAAGGATTGCTGCGCCCGCATCGTCGACGCCAATCGCTATTGTTACCGCGCTCAGTGTTACCACGTGGCACGCGAGATCGCGCAACGTCTGGAGATACCCGAGGAGCGCTATTTCGTCGGTTTCCAGAGTCGCCTGGGACGCACTCCCTGGATCCAACCCTATACCGACCAACTCCTCGAGGAGCTACCCAAAAAAGGGATAAAACGCTTGGGCGTATTGATTCCCTCGTTTACCGCGGATTGCCTGGAAACACTCGAGGAAATCGAGATGCGCGGCGATGAGACCTTCCGCGAAGCGGGCGGCGAGCGGTTGAAAATGGTGCAGTCGCTCAACGACCACCCGGCTTGGATCCAAACCGTGTGTCAATTGATTCGCGAACAGGCGGTCTGAGCGTAGGTCGAAGTCGCGGTCGTTCACAACTTCTTGCTGGCGCAGGGCGGTGACGGCGGTGCTTCGCCGCCGGCGCGTTCCCATTGTTCCGGTGTGTAGAGCTTCAGGGAAAGGGCGTGAATGTCGCGGCTCAGCTCGTCGGCCAGGACCTGATTGACCATGCGGTGGCGGGCCAGCGGTTTTTGCCCCGAGAATTTATCGGTGACCAGCACGACGCGGAAGTGGGATTCCGAGCCCGGGGGCACGCTGTGTTTGTGGCTCTCGTTGACGACCTCGAGAAACCGCGGGGTAAAAAAGGTCGTCAATTTCGTTTCGATGGTGTTTTGTACCGTCACACCAGCCTCCTGTCGAGTGCGGTCGCGTTGCCGCTCGCTCACTTCTTCTTTCGGTACCAACTGCCTCGGGTCAAGCGGTAGATGGTGTCCTTGGGGCTCTGCGAGGGTCGTAGATCCAGCATTAAAAAAACCAAGATACTTGCAAACACCGAAATGCCCAGGGAGATGACCAGCGAGAAACCGGTGACTTCGGCTATTCCCAAACCCAGTAACACGCTCCCCGCAAGAAAAAAGCAAAGGATAATCAAGCGCTTCATAGATGATCCTCGAGTCAGTCGACCACATTCTATATAGATGATCCAAATGGCGACCGGAGTGTTATTCAAACAGAAGTAACGCATCGGGATCAATCAAATAAGAGGTAAAAGAATCGCGGGCCACATCTGCGTTGCAAAATTCCCGCGTACTATCGGTGTTTTGCGTTGGAGATGGAGGCCCGCGCGGCTGGCCATTTTATTTGACAACACCCATTGAAAGCGGTAGGATGCTGAGGCTTAACGGGGAGTAGCGCAGCCTGGTAGCGCATCTGCTTTGGGAGCAGAGGGTCGCAGGTTCGAATCCTGTCTCCCCGACCATCGAACTTCCCGGTGTATCGCCATTGTGCGCCAGTAGCTCAGTTGGATAGAGCAACGGCCTTCTAAGCCGTCGGTCGAGGGTTCGAATCCTTCCTGGCGTACCACTTTCTGCACAGTGGGAAAAGCGAACCCAAGCGGTTACACAAAAGCCCGAAGCGTCAAGCTGGCGGGCTTTTTTGTTTTTAAGAATTGCAGTTTATGAGGCCCATTCGGCAGCCCCGCAGTGATGTTCGGGTCTTACCATCATCCTGTCGGGCTGGTTCGGGTTGGAAAAACCGCGACGGGCACGGATGGTTGTCGCGGCGAGTGAGCCGGCGGTTGTCCTGCGTTTTGTCCTCGTCGGGTTTGCGGGGCCTCGTTCGCGGTCCGGATTCGCGCCAAAAAACGGCGAAAGCCCCCAAGTGTTTTGCCACGGAAAGGGGGCTGCCCGAGAAAAGTCAGGGTGAGAAGCTGTTTCTGCTGTTATTTTTTTATTAAAGAATATTTCGTGTCGCGGCGATCACCTTCGCGCGAGACCACACCCTCGTCGATGAGCTCCTTGATTCGGATGTTCCATGTAGAAGGACTAATCGAAGTTGCGGAGATGATGTCCGATTTTTGGAGGGGACGTCCGGCGTCTTCTAGTGCAGACACGATGCGGCCACGGCTCTCTTTGGCGGACATCCTGTTGCTGACCACTTTTTCGCCCTCTTTGAAGGAAAAGGATAAGCTACGGGTACCGCGCTCGCGCCGTACCACCACGGGAAGATCTTCCTTCTCTGCAACATACATGAAACCCTTGCGAATCTTGCTGGGGTTCTCGCCATCCTCTAAATCCCAATAAACATGGTGTTCTTTAGCGCAAGATTGGGCTTCTTGGAGAATACTCAAATAGTGCTTGTATTCAGCATCCGTTACCAACGGTTTGACCTTTGGCTCAGTTCTAAGTTTTCCCATGTTTCACCTTTCGAGATGTAATGATTGAAAATATTATCATAAATCAAGAGTTATTATAGAAATAAATTGAATCAGTGACGCTTGCCTAGTGTTCCGCGAACCTATGACCGCGCAACGCAACCAAAACATAGCTTAATTAAGCGGTAATTGCAAAGCATGCCAAAACCGGAGTGCATAGTATATCTGAATCGATGGGCTACTACTTCCGTCTTTCGCTGTATTGATGGCGCAACCTGTTTTTTTAGTGTTGCGGCATGGATTCAAAATGGTTCTTTTTTTTCGTAAAGGCCTGGATGATAATGGCTTGCTAAAATTCGACCCATCTTGGCAAGAAGGGAGCACGACTCTCTCGCACCAAGTGGTGGTCGGGTCGGGGGATCATGGTATTTTCGCCGTCGTAACACCTTCATTTTGGGGCTTGGATTCCGAAGTACCCCCCAGACCCTTTCTCGCGTAACGATGCCGTTCCTCGCCTCGTTTGGAGCCCAGTCGGGCCCGATCCATCGCCCGGGCCGGGTGCCTTGATCGAAGGAGTGTCGTATCGGAGCCCGAGTGCCGGTCTCGGGGGACGATCGACTCCTAGCGGTGGGTCGCCGTTCGATTCCCTGCCGTCGCATCCATTCCGCATCGATGGTCATGCGATTGAAGAAGTTCAGTCTTTACTACCGCTAGTTCCGAATGTCGATCGGCTTGCCGGGCGATGGTCGAGGCGTTCGAAAGCGCCGTATTTTGAGGGGAGACGGTTCCCGAATTATTTAAGTCTCAGGTTTTTGATCTCGGTACTCTGGCCCGCTTGATCGACGACCCTTACCGTCCATGGCCCGCTCGAATCGGGGTCGTTCAGCACGATCCAGCGGCGATCGGGGTCGTAATCGCTTTCCACTTCGCCCGACGTGTCGGTGACCCGAATTCGTTCATTGTCGATGCCGCTGCCCTCGTCGCGAACGGGAATGACGATGCGTTTTCCCACGAAGTATTTGTGCACTTTGGGTTTCAGAATGACGGGAGGGCTGATGTCGCGCGCCAGGACGAGCGGGGTCAGATAGGGAACTTTGGCGCGGCGTGGAGATTCGGGCTTCCACTCGTTCCAATGTCTCCATTTCTTTTTGACGGCCGACCACCCGTAAAGCCCCAGGTCCGGTGCCTGATTGGAAACCGAGCCGCTCGCCTCGACGAACAGGCCCTTGGTGGGCCAGCCGTGCCTTCCGAAGCGCAGGACCGGGCTTTTGTACTCCAAAACGCCGGTCATGACTTTGGGGTCGGCCGGCTCCAAAATGACGGCCGTGGGTGGCAGCCCCACTAGTTTGATACCCTTGAGATGGAAGGGGCCGATCTTGTACTCCCAATCGCTTTGATCGGGCAGGCAGCCGACCACGCGCTTGAGTCGGCCGGCGTTGGTCCGCCATACGACGTCGTGTGCGGGCTTGCCCGCCTTGAATTCGGTCCAGAAAGGGACTCCTTTCTCGAGACCTTCCATTTTTTGGGGAAGAAAAAGGGTCCCCTCGGTTTCGTGGGACACCAGTCCCAATCGGTCGCGAATCAAGCTGGCGCCGAGCGTCGTGGGTAGTACCGGCTGCGGCTCCCTGGGTGCGGGCAACACCGCGGCCTCGGGATCCAGACGCTTGGTGAAGGTTCGATTCTGACCCTCCAAATCTTGGATTTCGATGGCCAAGGTGGCGGGCGCCTGGATGTCGGCGATGCCCTCGATCTCTAGAAACGGCATGGTTCCCACCGATTCGGTGCGACCGTCGAAGCAATAGAAAAAGGTGGTGGGTCCAAAACCGGAGTGATAGGGGTCCAATACCAAGCCGGCATCGCGCTGGTGGTTGAAGTCGATGAATTTCGGTTGCCAATGGGCGAGGGTCTTGCCTTCGAAGGTGATTCGGATGGCCGATGGCGCCAGCTTGCTGCCTCGCGGTCCCTTGAGGAAGGCCTCCACGTGGATACCGACTTGGCCTCGGGCCTGGATGGTCTTCCGTCCGGGCTCGGCGACAAAGGGGCCGACATCGCCGTTGACGCGGGCCGCGTCGTTCAGCGGCACCAGGCGAACCCTGCCGAGCGCCGCTTCGGTGTCGAAGGTCAGGGCGGGAAAGTCGAGATAGGTGGGATTGAGTGGGCGGTTGTCTTCGTCGCGCACCTCGAAATGTAGGTGCGGCAGGCCCGCGCCACTCTCCCCCGACCAGGCGATGATATCCCCGGTCTGGACGGGTTGGTTCAACTGCAGGGTCCCGAATCGCTTGGTGGGATCTTTCCCCTTTTTGCGGATCGCGGCGGCGACCTTGGGACCGAACGCCGCCAAGTGGGCGTAGACGGTGGTTTTTTTATCGGGATGCCGAACGTAGATCACCAACCCGTATCCTCGACGGGTCGCACGAACCTGAACCACCCTACCGGCCTTGGCGGGTCGTATTTCGGCGCCTTCCACGCCGCCGGTGGAAAAGTCGAAACCCATGTGGAAGCGCTGCCCGCGGTATTCTCCAAAGGTCCCGGTGACGCCGTGATGGGTGTTCACCGGCCATTGCCATTCGGTGGCGGAAAGTGAGCCGAGGCAAAGACACCATAACAACAAAGGTTTCATCCGGGTCCTCCAGGCGAAAAAGGGAGCGGTCTGGGCTGGGGTTATGCTGAATAGGTTCGCAAGCTTCAAAACCTTACCAAAAAATGAAGAATTTTCGCTATAGAGGTTCGGTATCTCGCTGCAGGCTCACCTGACGAAAAAACCGCGACGAGAAACGAATGCGACTCGGTACGTCGATTTTCTCCGGGTCGTCGGTGCGCGACCGATCGTCCGATGCTCGTTGATTCGACCCAAAACCACCTACATGATGCCGAACATGACCATCAACAAGGCGGTGAAGTTCCATAGCGCGTGAACCCAAATACTGATCAACAGATTTGCCGAACGATAATAGATGATGGCCAAGCCGCAACCGATGGCGAATATCTGCGGCCAGGCCGGTAACGGGTGCATCAACATGAACAGCAGGCTGCTGGTCAGAATCGCGATCCAGGGCTTGGTGTTGCCCAGCAGGAGACGGAAGATGAGCCCGCGGAACAGGATTTCCTCGAAACAGGGAACCACCACGCACAAGAACACGATCAAGACACTGCCCATGATCGGATCCTCGATGATCGCACGGTTTTGTGTATTGTCGATCACGTTGGGAAAGGGCCAGATTCGCTCGATCAGGATCGAGGCGGTGTACGAGGCGTAGAGCACCGCCAATCCGCCCAGGATCTGGAACAGATTCATCCATTTCATTTGGAGGTTGCCGAGCCCGAGCGAGTCCATCATGGGGAATCGGCTGGAGTGGAAAAAGATACGCTTGGCCAGAATCAAACCGATCGCCATCGCCGGCAGGTAGGAGACGATGCGCCGGAGAATACCCGGTTGGCCGGGCAACGCGAATTCCGCGGCGAAGGAGATCGCCAGGTAGGCCAGCAGGTACCAGCCGTAGAACGGGAACAGGTGCTCCACCGGCAGGTAGAGCGGCTTGAGTTTGAAGAACTCCTTCCCTTCCAGCTTGAGATACCGCTGCGAAAAATACATGCTGAGCAGCAGGCCCCAGCCGAATACGGCGAACACCTCGATCAGCCATTGGATCTGGGTGTAGCCGCGAGCCTGGTTCTCGTGATGGCGAATCTGCACGAGCATCTCCGCCGATTCGCGCTCTTTGTTCAGAATCTCGTAGGCACCCAGCGCCAACTGGGCGTCGATCCAATCCTTGACCGATACGGAATCCCAATTGTCCGGTGGATCGGGCCTGGCCAGCATCACGAAGCGCAGCAGCTCGCCCCTCGGGTGCCGTTCCATTTTGGAGAGAACCTGCAGCGCTTCTTCCTGCCGGCCTTCGTGGAAATAGATGAAGCCTACCGGTACCGCGATCTGGGGGTCGTACTCGCTGCGTTCCAAAGCCGACTCCAAAACCGGTTTGAGGGTCTTGAAATCCTGCAGTTCCGCGGTCTTGTACATCAAGTACTGGGTAATCAGGGCGTCGCGGCGGCGACTCAGCCGATCCGCCGTGGACGAGGCTTCGGGCAGGCTCAGGAAATAGGCGGAGACCGCCGTGACGACCGCTGCAACGAAAATGAGAACGGAAAACCGATGACCGGTCATTCAGTCGCCTTCTCCCTCGCCTCCTGAATCGCTTCGTAGAGCGCGCGCGAACTGGGATAACGGGCAACCATGTCCTTGTTCAAACACTTGATCACGATCTGGCACAGTTCCATGGGAAGGTCGGGTCGCAACAACTCGAGGCTGATGGGCGTGGCGGTCAGAATTTTGGAAATCGTGGCGAAGGCGTTGGAGGCGTGGAAGGGATTTTTACCCGAGAGCAACTCGTACATGACGATACCCAGCGAGAAGATATCGGTGCGCTTGTCCAGCGGCTCCCCGCTGGCCTGTTCCGGTGACATGTAACCGGCACTGCCGATGACCATGCCGGCCATGGTCTGGAAACTGTCGTCGTGTCCGCCGTCGGTCTTGTCGAGGAACTTCACCAAGCCGAAATCGAGCACCTTGGGATGTCCCTTGCGATCCAGCTTCAGGTTGTCGGGTTTGATGTCGCGATGGGCCAAGTTCTTCTCGTGGGCGAAGGCGATTCCCTCGATGACGGGCAGCATCAGCTTGTAGAACAAATCGAGCGGAATGCCTTCGGGGTGGTGTTGAATGATATCCGAATACTCCTGGCCCTCCACGTATTCCATCGCCAGATAGTAGGCGCCCTCGAACTCGTCGGCCTCGTAGATACGGGCCAGGGCCGGGTGTTCCAAAATGCGGGCCGCTTGAAGTTCGCGAAGAAAGCGGGCCTTTTTTTCTTTGGTGAGAAGAAAGTTGTTTTGGAGAATTTTTAGCGCAAGTTTTCGATCGTTCTTGATGTCGTAAGCTTCATAGACCACACCGGTATTACCGCCGCCGATGCGGTTGAGGAGCTGGTAATGCGCAAAGGTTGTCCCCATCATAATCAAAACCCAACGAGAAGGCTTTGGCGAAATGAACATGAAACGCCTTTGGTCATTCTACATGATCCCCTAGCATCATTTTTGGCAAAGGCGGGTTTTTTTACAGGATCGCATGGGTCACGGGTGAATCGACGGTTCGTTTTTGGTCACGCGCGTCAACAGAAAGGCGCGAATGTCGGCCGCCTGTCCATCGGTCAACGGAGTGGTGGGATCGATGCGCTCGAGCCACATACTCTTGATTTTGGCGGTGCTGATCGCATCGCGGCGCATGGCGGGACCGATGACCAGGCCGTCGATCTCGAAACCTTCGCCAAACAGATGGCAGGCGTCGCAACCGCGCACGTAGAGCTGGCCGCCGTTTTCGGGGTCACCGTCGTCGGGATCGGGTTGGTCGTTGCGCGGTGCACCGGCGTCGCTCCAGGCTTCCAGGTAGGCCTTTTCGCGTTCGGTGACCTGGGTGCCGTAATCCAGGGGCATCTGCCGCGGCATCGAGGTATCGTCGAAAAAGGTCACCGGCTGATCGAGAATTCCCTCGTAGATCCAGCGGCCGATGGCATCCGCACCGCGAATCACCGTGCCGTCGACGATGGCGGTATCGTAGACCGTCAGGTCGAGATCCGTGACGATGTCGTTGGGGGCGACCTCGGGTTTGGGGTAGGCGTGGCAGTAGCCGCACTTGAGCGTGACGAGTTCGCCGATGCCGTTTTCCCAGGTGGGTTCACCCTGAATCACGATCTCCACCGGTGGGTCCTCACCCAGGGTGTCGGCCTCCGAGCAGGCAACGGTGGCCAGGGCAACGATCAGGGCTCCCGCAAAAAGAACGCAACTCCTGTACATGCAACCTCCTAAAATCGGTAGCCCACGCTGAGCACCAGGTTTCTCAAAAAATCGTCCGTCGCGTTCTGTTCCAGGTTGACGAACAGAGCACCTCTGCGCCAGGTGACGCCGAGCCCACCGTAATAGGTATCTTCCTCGTGGCGCAGGATCGCACCATCCACTTCCACATCGAGGCGGGTTTCGATATCGTTCACACCGAGAAAACCGTAGTATTCGAAATCCTTCCAGATGCGCCCCACGCTGAGGTCGACTCCCTGGTTCTGGAAATCGAAGAGATCGGTGACGTCCGGTTCGGTCACCGGCCCTTCCACATCCCCGTCGCTGTAGCTGGCACGCAGGGCGAAGTGGGTTTTGGCCAATGTGAAGCGGTAGCCCAGTTCCAGGGAGATGAATTCGGCCTCGTAATCTTGGAATTCGATTCCCGGCGCATAGGCGGCACCGAGGTGCAGGCCCGAGGCCAGCAAATAGCGGCCGCGAAACTTGGGCACCAGGTTGGGGGGATCGATCGGTTCGTCCTTGCGACCGACTCGCGTGTCGATGCTGGGTTGCGGGTATAGGTCCAGCACCAGTTCGAGGGCGCGCTTATCGGGTTTGGTGGGCGCACCGGCGGGTCGGAAATCCAGCAAATAGGCGTTGATGGCCTGAAGCCGGCCCGATTGTTCCTGGAAGGTGGTGTCTCCCCAGGCGAGGGCGGGAAGGCTGAACAAAAGGACGATGATGAAACGGAACCCGGTCATGGGTAAAACCTCCTCCCGAAACGCACGCACGTTTCCATGCGGCGGTGGGGGTTGTGGTTCTGAGGACAGTCGAAACGCTCCGGCGATGTAATCGAACCGCAAGGAAAAGCGAGGGTTGGGATAGAGGGAATGCGAGGCCATTGTAACCGGAAACGTGGGGCCGGGCGAGTCCCGTCCGGAAAAAAAGAACATCTTCGGGGTAAAAATGGCGATTGGTGACAAGAGGTCCAAAAAAGAAAAGGCCCCGGAAAGGGGCCTCGAGAGTTTAAGGGATGTCACCTCACATCGCGAGAGGCTTGATCAATGGAGCGATTCAACTAGCAGTCAAATGAACGAAAAAACAGTTACCCGAAACAAGAAGATGGTCCTGATGGTAACCACATCGAGTCGGCCCGAAAAGGGTTGGCTCCCGATGCGATACAGGGGGTATCATGCAATATCCAGGCCTGAAAAACGCGATGTTTCCTGGTCGCGAGACACGTTTTCAAGTGGCTTGGTTTCATGGAGTTAAACAAACCCCCCGGGGTTCCGCGAGAATTCTCCGACTTGGACACGCCCGTGCGTTGCTATAATTCCCTTTCGATTCTCATCCAGCCCCTGGCGTTGCGATCCGGGGTGTGTCGCAAGCCCGATGGCCGTGACCGACGCCCCCATTTCTCGCGGTCCGCCTCCGGACCCGCCTGCGGAATTCGGTGTTGCGCGCCTCGATCGATTCACTTCCTCGTTCCTTCCTCGGTTCTCGACACCAACCCACTGCGTCGACCTGCCCGATCCAGCCGGCGACCCAACCTGTTTTTCATCGGAGCGTCCCTTGATTTCCATTCTCATCATCGGTAACGAAATCCTTTCGGCCCAAATCGAGGAAACCAATCTCAAGCACATGCTTCGCGAACTGGCGATCGCGGGATACGCCGTAGACGAGGTTCGCATGGTGCGCGACGACCGCGAGGTGATTGCGGCCGCCATTCGCGAATTGAGTCGAAACAGTCGCTACGTGATCAGCTCCGGCGGCGTGGGTCCCACCCATGACGACGTGACCCTGGAAGCCTATGGGGAGGCGTTCGGCAGCGAACTGTACCTGCATCCGGATTTGGAAGCGGGGATTCGCAAGTACTACGGCGATCGCATCACCGCGGCGGCGCTGAGGCTGGCGCGCGTACCGCGCAACACCGAGCTGGTTTACGCGGGCAGCAGCAAGTGGCCCATCATCAAGGTGGAAAACTGCTTCGTGTTGCCGGGCCTGCCCGAGATCTTCGTGAAAAAACTGGAGGGCGTGATTCAGGTGCTGCCGTCGGTGCCGCGCCGCTACTACGCCGAGCTGCTCACTTCTGCCGAGGAAGGGGTTTTTGCCGGTGAACTGCATGCCTTCCAGGCTCAGTTTCCACAGATCGAAATCGGCTCCTATCCGCGCTTCGACCAAAGCCATCACGCGGCCAAGGTCACCCTCAAGGGGAACGACGTGGAAGCCTTGGATCGGCTGTTCAACCTGCTGACGAAGTACTTCACCCGGTCCCAGAGTCTGGTGGCCTCGAGCGCTCCGGAACCCTATCGACCCAACAATTGAGCGTCGATCCGGAAACGGAAATACACCAATTGGGAAACACCCTTGGAATACGGACGATATCCGTCAACCGGGACGTTTCGACCGGATGACAATCGCCGCCTTGCCGGACCCGGGCCGTTCGCGCGGCCATGCGCGAGACGGGTATCGGTGACGTGCGCGAAAGGCCGCGAAGTGCGAGCGAGTCGTGGCTGTCCGATACCCGGCATCGAGATCGTTCAGGTGGATTGATCGATGGGCTTGCCGAGATAGCGCCGGTAGGTTTTCTTGCCGGGGTATTTGAACTCCTCGGCAAGGTTCTCTTCCTTGCTGTGGTCGAAATCTCGATCCAGTCCAATGGCGAACCACAGGCGAAATGCCAAGCCCATGTACCAAAACGCCGCTTTGATGCGGTAGACCAACCAACCGAAAATAAACCGGACGTAGTTCAAGTTAGATTCTCCCTGAATCGCCGGGGGCTGTCAGGAGATTCCCTTTACCCCGCTTCCTCTTCTTTTTTGGGTTGTGATTCGCCGGATTCCAGGTTTTGAGGCTCTTCTTTTCCCGAGATGGCGTCTTTGAAATTGCGAATGCCCGAACCGAGGCCCGACCCCAGTTGTGGCAACTTCTTGGCCCCGAACAAAATAAAAACCAGGGCAACGATCAACGCGATTTCCCAGGGTCCGAGAAACGCTAAATGCATTGAGGGCATACGATCCTCCATACTTCAACACGTCGCTAGTGTAACACAGCCACCTGGCTGTCGCGACGTGTTCGAAACCGGATGAGGGGGGTGGCTCAGGCGATGACCGAACAGATCGGGCAGGCGTCCGGCGCATGTCCGCGGGCGGGGCAATACTCGCGCCCGAAGAAAATGATCTGAAGGTGCAGCCGGTTCCAACGATCGCGGGGGAACACCTGTTTCAGGTCCTTTTCAGTCTTGGTGACGCTCTTGCTCTGGGTCAATTTCCAGCGGTTGGCGAGTCGGTGAATGTGGGTGTCGACGGGAAAGGCCGGAACGCCGAAGGCCTGGGCCATGACGACCGAGGCGGTCTTGTGACCGACCCCCGGCAGGGCTTCGAGATCTTCGAAACTTTGGGGAACCCGGCCGCCGTGTTTGTCCAGGAGAATGTGCGACAGGTCCCAGATCGCCTGGGCCTTGCGCTCCGACAAGCCGCAGGGCCGAATGATTTCGCGAATCGCCTCGGGACTGATCCCAATCATCTTTTGCGGGGTATCCGCCTTGGCGAACAGGTGCGGCGTGACCTTGTTGACGCGCACGTCGGTGCACTGGGCCGACAACAAAACGGCGATCAGCAGCGTGTAGGGATCCTGGTGATCCAGGGGAATGGGGACTTCCGGGTAGAGTTCTTCCAGCTTGGCCATGACGAACCTGGCCCGCTCTTGCTTTCTCAAGCCAACCTTCCTGGGTGCGGCGACGAGTCAGGTGGGAAAAGATACTCAGCGCGGTGTTTCGGTGGGTAATTCCTCGGCGGTTTTTCCCGCCGACTTTTCCATGGAGCGCAGAACCGCCTGGCTCCACTGCTCGGTCTTTTGCACGCTTTCGCCCAAATCGTAATTGAGATGGCCGTTCTTGACAACCATCTTGCCCTGGATCATCAGGTGGGTCATGTGAACCTGGTTGCCCCAGCCGTACACCAACTGGTTCAGAAAACGATTGTCGTTGTAGTTGAAGTGGGGGCGGAAGCCTACATCGGAAATGCGAATCAGCATGAAATCGGCGGGCGAGCCGGGCATCAGCAGGGCCGGATTGAGATCCAGCGCGGAGGCCGCATTGGTGCTGCCGAGTTCCCAGAGCGAATTGATATCGGTCTGGGAACACAGGACGTTCATGGTCTTTTGCAGGCTGCGTTGGGAGAACTCCAGCCATTGGATCTCGGTGGGCACCGCGTACACGTTGCTCATGCCGATGGTGCTGGAAGCCACCGCGATGGGGATTTCCTCGCGAATCAGACCCAAGGTGTTGGGGAAATCGTCACCGCGGGCAAGCGAGGCCGTGGGGCAGACGATGGCCGGGTTCTCGAGCTCGCGCAGCATGCCGAATTCTTCGTCTTCCAGGTGGGTGCCGTTGATGACCACCAGGCGTTTGCTCAGAATGCCCATTTTCTGCAGGGCCCGCAGTGGCGAGGTGCCGTACTGCAGTTGGGCGTTCTCGATCTCCGTTTCGCGCTCGGCGAGGATCACGTGCAGCTTGGTGTCGTAGGTTTCGGCCAGCTCGGCGGCGGCGATGATGGCCTCCGACGAGGTGTGCTCCAAACTGTGGATGCCGGGCATGATGCGAATCAGCGGATCGTGTTTGTACTTATCCTGGAGATCCTTGAATTCCTTGAGAGAGGTGTCCAGCGGTTGAATGAAAGCCTTGGTGCTTTCCGAGGCGCCCTGGTCGAAAAAGGTGTAGACCAGGTTGACGCGCATACCGATCTCTTTGGCGATGGAAATGATCAGTTCGCCGAAATTGCCGCGCCCCGGCTCCTTGAAATAGCCGTTGTGCAGGTAGTGGAATTCGCCGATTGCGGCGACGCCGGAAAGCGCCTGCTCGGCCAGGGCGATGCGGTAGACCGCTTCGAACAATTCGGTGTCGATGGCCTGGCTGAGAGGCCATACCAACTTTTGGCGCAGCTCCTGGAAGGGTGCGTTGAAATCGAACAGGCCGCGGAAAATACGGGTGAAGCCGATGTGGTGGGGGTTGATGAATGCCGGCATGAGAATGTGGTCGGGATACTGGCGCACGCTCTTGGCGTTGGCGACCAGTTGCTCGCGTGGGCCGATCGATTGGATGACGCCCTCGTCGTCGACCATGATGCCCCAGTCTTTTTCGAAGCGGCCTTTTATGCACACTCGATCAGCGGACCAAAGTTCCATACCGTCCCTACCCCCCGCGCCTGGACTTGATCGCGGCTTGGGCTTCTCGATCCATGACTCTCTTTTTCAAGGTCTCGCGTTTGTCGTGTAATTTTTTACCGCGGGCCAAGGCCAACTCGCATTTCACGAAACCACGCTTGTTGAAATACAACTTCAAGGGAATGGCCGCCAAGCCCTTGGTCTTCAACTTGCCCATCCAGCGATTCATTTCTCGCTTGTGCATCAGTACCTTGCGCGGTCGGTCCGGGTCGTGATTGGCATAACCCCCGTTGACGTACGGTGCGATGTGAATGGACTGCAGGTAACATTCATCGCCCTTGAACCGCGCAAAGCCGTCCGTGAGGTTGGCTCGTCCCTCACGCATGGCCTTCACTTCCGAACCCTGGAGCATCAATCCTACTTCCAGCTTCTCTAATATTTCATAGTTATGTCGTGCCTTGCGATTCTCGGCAATGACCTTGATGCCCATCTTCGGAGGCGCTCCAATTTAGCCAAACTTGAGTTAAGACACTTTAGCACAAGCGTCTTGAATAAAGAATTATTTTGATGAACCTGAGCTCGAAGCCCAAAACATAGCTTAAAACCGCCCTAAGAAGCGGGTCACTACGAGGTTCGGCGAAAAGTTCTGCCGACTCGTTATGATGCCATCAGAGTGCATTTAATTCTAACGCAAGTCTCGAGAGCCAAACCAAAGAATCACGGGTATTCGGCCGAAAAATCGGGCGTCGAATACCCGATTCCCGGCGAGGATCCGGCCAGGGACCCACGTCCGGTTTCGGCGGAACGCCACCGATTCGGGAACTCAGACGAGGGCGACCTTGAAGACTTCGTCGATGTCGCTCACGGCAAAGAACTCCAGGCCCTTGCGGATGTCTTCCGGGATTTCCTGCCAATCGCTCTCGTTGAGTTTGGGAAAGAGCACGGTCTTGATTTGCGCGCGCGAGGCGGCCAGTACCTTTTCCTTCAGGCCGCCGATCGGCAGCACGTCGCCGCGCAGGGTCAGCTCGCCGGTCATGGCGACCTCGGCCCGCACTTCCCGCTGCGTCAGGCAGGAGAGCAGCGCGGTGGCCACGGTGATGCCCGCGCTGGGGCCGTCCTTGGGGGTGGCGCCCTCGGGGAAGTGGATGTGGATGTCCGACTCGGAGAAGGTCTTGGTGTCGATGCTGTATTTTTCCGCGCGGGTTCGAATCAGCGACATCGCCAGTTTGGCGCTCTCCTGCATGACTTCGCCCAATTGGCCGGTGAGCACCAGGTTGCCCTTGCCGGGCATGCGCGAGATCTCCACGAAAAGGACTTCCCCGCCGACCGAGGTCCAGGCCAGCCCGGCCACCACGCCCACCTGGTTGCGCTTGAGGCGGAAGTCGGGAAAGATCTTGATGGGTCCCAGGTACTCGGTCAGGTTGGATTTGGTGATCCGGTACAGCTTGTCCTCGCCCTCGGCCACCTTGCGTGCCACCTTGCGGCACACCTTGGCGATCAGACGTTCCAGGTTGCGCAGCCCGGCCTCGCGGGTGTAGCTGCCGATCACCCGTTGCAGCACCGGCTTGGAAAAGGCGATGCGCTTGCGGTTGAGGCCGTGTTCGCTGGTTTGCTTGGGAACCAGGTGGCGCATGGCGATCTGGACTTTCTCCTCCAGGGTGTAGCTACCCAGTTCGATGACTTCGAGCCGGTCGCGGAAGGCCGGTTGCAAGGTGTCCAGCGTGTTGGCCGTGAGGATGAACATGGCGTGGGAGAGATCGAAGGGCACACCGAGGTAGTGGTCGCGAAACGACTTGTTCTGTTCGGGATCCAGTACCTCCAGCAGCGCCGCGCTGGGGTCGCCGCGAAAATCCTGGCCGATCTTGTCCACCTCGTCGAGCATGAACACCGGGTTCATGGTACCGGCCTGGCTGATGCCCTGGATGATGCGGCCGGGCAGCGCGCCCACGTAGGTCTTGCGGTGACCGCGGATCTCGGCCTCGTCGCGCAGGCCACCGAGCGAGATGCGCACGAATTGGCGACCCAGCGCCTTGGCGATCGATTGCCCGAGCGAGGTCTTGCCCACGCCCGGCGGGCCCACGAAACACAGGATGGGCGTTTTCAGGCTGGGGTTGAGTTGGCGCACGCTGAGGAATTCGAGGATGCGTTCCTTGATCTCCTCGAGGCCGTAGTGTTCCTTGTCCAGATACCGCTTGGCGCGCTTGAGTTCCAGGTGGTCCTCGGAATACTTGCCCCACGGCAGCTCGGTCATCCAGTCGAGATAGGTGCGAATCAGGCCCGTCTCGGCCGTATCGGGCGACATGTTTTCCATGCGCCGCAACTGTTTTTCGATTTCTTCGCGGGCGTCCTCGGGCAGCTCCAGATCCTTGATCTTGGTGCGGTAATTGTTGATGTCGTCCTGAACCTCGTTGCCCTCGCCAAGTTCGGACTGAATGATCTTGAGCTGTTGGCGCAAATAGAAATCCCGTTGCGAGCGATCCATTTCACCGCGCGCCTGGGAATGGATCTGGGCCTGCATCTCCAGCAGGGCCACTTCCTTGGTGAGGATCTCGTTGACCGCCGTCAAACGCTTGAAGACGTCGAGCTCGTCGAGGATCGCCTGACCCTCCTGGGACTTGATCTCGATGTTGCTGGCCACCAGATCGGCCAGGCGGCCGGCCTGTTCCATGCCGTTGGCCATCACCAGGACTTCCGAGGAGACCGGCTTCCCGAGCGAGGCGCTGCGCTCCAACTGGGACTTGACGTTGCGCATCAGCGCTTCGATCTTCAACTTGTCTTCGTGCGGCTCGCGATCCTGCAACAACTGGATCTTGGCCTCGCGGAAGGGATCTTCCTGGGTGAAGTACTCGACCCGGCAACGGCTGATTCCCTGAACCAGGATGCGCAAGCGCCCGTCCGGCAACTTGATCATGCGCATCACGCTGGCGACGGTCCCCATCTCGAACAGGTCGGTGGTTTTCGGTGTATCCACGTTCTGATCGCGCTGGCCCAGCATCACCAGCATGCGGTGCCCGTTGAGGGCGGCCTCGACCGCCGCGACCCCCGTCTCCCGTCCGACCGAAAAGGGAAAGATGATGAAGGGGTAGAGGGTGGTGTCGCGCACCGCGACAACCGGGAGAACCTCGGGGATTTTCATGTCTTTTTCGGCTTCAACTACGGGATGACTTTTCATAGGCGAGGGGTGAGGCTCCATTGTTTTGATGCGATGGGACAAATCCGTGAGGCGACAGGCCGGGCGCGCGGCGGCTCACGCCCGGGATCGCCGTTCGTTCCGCTTCCGCGGCCACGGGTCATCGCGGCTCGTGAGGCATTAGACCATTGCCCCCGAATGGATTCAACCGAAAAGGAATCCGGGGCTAGACGACCAGGCTGGGCTGGTAGTGATTATAGTCACCGTGCAGGTAGTACCAAATGCAGTTGCGCTTGTAGTTTTTGGCCTTGTAGAGCGCCTGGTCGGCACGGTTGATGAGCGTGCGTCGGTCGCTGATGTCCTTGTGATCCAGGGTGGCCACGCCAAAACTGGCGGAAACGAAGCCCAGCGGCTGTAAATGCCCGAATTCGAACTTGTGACCCACGACTTTCTTGCGGAAGCGTTCGGTGACGCTCAAGGCGGTCGTCAACTTGGTACCCGGCAAAATGATGACGAACTCTTCGCCACCGTACCGTCCGGTCAAATCGAATTTGCGCACGGAGGATGTGAGGATCTCGGCAATTTTTTTCAGTACCCGGTCTCCGGCCGGGTGCCCGTTGGTATCGTTGTAGTTCTTGAAGTGATCGATGTCGAAAATGACCAGGGAGATCGGGTCGCCGGTCGGCGCCAGCAACTTGATTTCTTCGTCGATCTGCTGCTGGATGTAGGCGTGGTTGTACAACTGCGTGAGGCCGTCGATGATCGACGTGTTCTTCAACTTCTCCAAGCGGGCCTTGATGGTGATTTTGTCCGTCAACTGCGTCAGCACCATCAGGTTGTGAGGAGCCAGGATGTCGCTGGTCACGTAGCCGAAGCAGCTTCGCAACAACTCGGGCCGGTAACCGTCGATGTCGCGGGCCTCGGTGATCAACACCACTTCGAGGTCCTTGTTGATGGACTCCAGGCTGGTCAGTACTTCCTGCCCGTTGATGTCGGGCTCACCCAAATCGAGGAACAGCGCGGTGATCTCCTCGTTGAGGATTTTGAAGAACGCGTGTTCGGGCGTACTGGTCCTCTCGAAACTGATGTTGTTACGGGCCAGAGCGTGACGCAAGGCGGAGGTGCGTTCTTCGTTCCGGCCGACGTAAAGGAAGTTCATGCCGACTCCTCAATGCAGTTCAATGATACATCGGAAGTAAGGGGTTTTGGGTTAAGGCATTGATGGGCAATTTTCACGCGAGGAAGGAAAATAAGGCTAATTCGGAGTTGGGCTTGGGTCAAGTCCGAATTCCCGAGGCATTTGGATTCTTGTCTGGAGGGGAATGATCCGCAGCTCCTTTTTTGCGCGAGGTCGATGGATTCGATATCTCGGAACGGACCTCGAGACCGCGAGATCTCGGTTGGGCTTTGGGTTTCATCGGTTGCAGAGTCGTCGGCATCGAGCTCCCCGAAATCCTCTTGGGGTAGGTTGGCCATCCTGAGCTAGAATAGGCCATTTGACACCACCGGTCGGTGACCTTTGAGGGATTCGTCCTTTTTTCGGCAATTTGCCGCGAAGTTCGTGACCTTCACCGCACTATCTCAATGAGACCGCCGCCATGATCGCGTTGCGGCTCCTGGCTTGGGAGGCATACATGAGCCTGGGTTTAGCGATTTTTCTGGGAATTCTTCAAGGGTTGACCGAGTTTTTTCCGGTCTCTTCCTCCGGACACCTGGCCCTGTTCGGCTCTTGGTTCGGCGTTCATTCGGAAGACATGACCTTCGAGATTCTCGTGCACCTGGCAACCCTTGCCGCCATTATGGTCTATTTCCGCAAGGATTGGGTACAACTGATCAAGATCTTTTTGGGTCGGGAGCGCGGTGACTTCCCTCCCCACATCCTACCGTACCTGGTGTTTTCCATGGTTCCGGCCGGGCTGGTGGGCATTTTTCTCAAAGACCACATTCAGTGGATCAAAAACGAGACTTTTTGGGTTGGCGCCTGCCTGATCGTCACCGGGGTGACCCTGCTGTTCGGATTGCGTGTCAAGCGCGAGGGCGTGCCGATGGAAAAACTGGATTGGTTGTTGGTGGTGGCCATGGGCCTGGCCCAGGCCTGTGCCGTGCTGCCGGGCATTTCCCGTTCCGGATCCACGATCATGTGCGCCTTGTTCCTGGGCCTGCACAAGCAGGCGGCCGCGCGCTTCTCGTTCCTGATGGCGGTGCCGGTCATCGGTGGTGCCGGTGTCCTGACCCTCAAGGACCTGCTCGAGCAGGAGGGCACCCTGTCCACGGACATGCTCGCCGCCTACGGCGCGGGCTTCATGGCGGCGCTGTTCAGCGGATTCTTCGCGCTGGCGTTCATGATGCGGTTGTTGGAAGGGCGTCGTTTCTTTTATTTCGGGTTTTACTGCATTCCGTTGGGCATCCTGGCGATGACCCTCTGAGCGGGATGACCCCCTGAGCGGGAAGTTGGGTCGAAGGTTTGGCATGGTGTCTATCGGCCTGGGGTAACGCCGAAAGTGTCGCATTCGATGATCGTTGTTCGTGATCAACCGAATGCTTGAATGGTGATTGTTCGCGGCCAATCCTGGAGGGATGGCCAGCCCCATGCCGGGTCCACCATTGATAAAAACGCGGGCCAACGGCCCGCCACCAGCGGGCACCCCGGAGGGGTGACACATTACAGCGAAGGCGGTCCGGCGATCCGGTCAAGGAGGCAACGCCGACGCAACCCTGGTTGTTCGGGGTTCCCCAACTCCAGCCCTGGAGGGGCGGCTCCGCGAAGGGCCCAACGAAATTGGCGTAAATCCCGTGAAGGGACCACCGGAATTGGTGTGAACTCCGGGAAGAGCCCACCGGATTTAGCGTAAATCCCGCGAAGGGCCCAACGAAATTGGCGTAAATCCCGTGAAGGGACCACCGGAATTGGTGTGAACTCCGGGAAGAGCACCGGGAAGATGACGGGAACTCCGGGAAGGGCTTCGTAGTCCCGCCCCGTTGGGGCTGGAGTTCGAAAACTCCCAACAACCAGGGTTGCGGGGTCGTTCCGACCCCTTACCCTTCGCTGTATTGTGTCGTCCCTTCAGGACGCCTGCTGGTGGCGTGCCTGCGGCACGCGTTTTTATGTCTAGTGGTCCAAGCATACGGCTGGCCATCCCTACAGGATTGGCCGCGAACGGAGAGCATCCAAACATTGGGTTTATTCCGATCCATCGCCCAATCCGTACGGCCACTCCTCCAGTATTGGCCCGGGACGCAACACGCCCAAGCATGGGTTTGATACGGAGTTTGCTATCCCTTCAAGAACGGCCGGAAACAACGTTCGTGGATCAGCACCAGGCCAGGTCGAAGGCCAGGGTGTTGCCGGCCTGGAACGGCACGATGCCGTCGTACTGCGGCGGGACCGTGACCTGGCGCGGGATCAGTACCACTTCCTCGCGGTTGATCGGCAGTCGATAGAAATTGGCGCCGAATTGCGAGACGAACGGACCCAGACGCGGCAGCATGTCGAGCTTTTCGAAGTGGGTGGCCAGGAATTGTAAATGGTACGGGGCGTTGAAGATACCTGCGCATCCGCAGGCCGTTTCCTTGTCCTGGATCAGGTGTGGCGCGGAATCCGTGCCCGAGAAGAACGAGGGATGGCCTTCGCGCACGGCCTCGTTCAGCGCCCTGCGGTCGCCAGGCCGTTTCGCCACCGGTTTGCAGAACAGGTGCGGCTTGATGGTGGCGCCGATGACGTCGTCGAGGGTGATGTCCAGGTGGTGGTCCGTGATGGTGGCGGCCACCTGTTCGGGCATCGAACGCACCAGCTCCACCGCGGCCTGGGTCGTGATGTGTTCCAGCACGATGCGCAGCTTGGGAAAGTTCCGGTGGATGTCGACCAGGATGTCCAGGAACGCGGCCTCGGCGTCGAGCACGAAGGCCTGGGGCACTTCTCCGTGAAGCGAGAGCACCATGTCCGCGCTCTGCATCGCCTCGTAGATCGGGTACATGGCCGTGAAATCGCTGACGCCGTCCTCCGAGTTGGTGGTCACGCCCAGTGGGTACTGTTTGCCCGCGATCACGTTCAAGTTCGCAGCCTCGGCGATGTCCTCGGGCCGGGTGCTGGGTGTCAGTTTGATGGTGGTGAGAATGTCGAAATCGGCGCCCTGTTTCTGCAGATAGGAGCGGTATTCCATGGCTTCTCGACCCGTGGCGATGGCCGGGATGGTGTTGGGCATCGCCAAGACCCGGCAGGAACCTCCCTCCCGCACCGCTTTGATGGCGGGCAGGGTGCGCTCGTCGTTGCGTAAGTGAATGTGCAGGTCGTCCGCGGCAGGAATGCGAAGTTCCAATGTCTCCCCCTTCAAGTGATTCCCATCTGTTCGTCTTTATCGACGTCGATCCGCCCACCGTGAAAAAAACGTTCCGGCTCCTTCGATCGACGCCACCGTGCCACACGATCGGGGAACATCCGAGCCCGTGCGGGACGCCATGAGTTCGGGGCTTCCCCGGTTGTGAACCATGAGCGTCGAAGGGCCTGCTGCCAGATCCCGGCTGAATCAAAAATTGTAACACTGCTCCGCTGGCCCGTGCTTCTCTTATCGAGGGACGGTTGCTATGATTGCCGGTCGTGCAATGATCACCGGAGGCTCCTTTTGCAGGTCAGAACTCAGCTCGAAGTGCCGCATCCCGTCCTCATCAAAGCCAAAAGCTATGTGGAGCAGAAGTCGATTCCCTTTTTCGACTTTTTTCGCGACATGGTTTTTGGGTTTGTGGCTGTCGCGGATCGAAAAGGCTACTATCCCCATGCGATTTACTCCGACAAGGGCGAGCTGGAGACCTTCTGTAGTTGCAAGGAAGCCAAACCCGGTGAACTGTGCTCCCACGGACTGGCGTTGTTCATGCGGTCCATCAACTGGCCCAACGAGCGCATCGTCCTGACGCGGAAATTCGACAACTATCCGTTGTCTCGCTTTTTCCAGACCGTGGGTCGCAACATCTACAAGACCGATCTACTGACCTCGGGGAACCCGCGCCTGACGGTCCCCGAAGGGGTGCTGGACACGCGCATGCTGAACTATCTGGGTTTCGGCGACGGTTCCGGCAAGCAGGCCGAGCGCGATCGCGAATGCCTGGAGGACGCCAAGGAAATCGTGCGCACCTACAGCGAACTGAACATGATGTCCAACGGCTTTCCCTCGGCGCGGGTGCTGTTCGAGGAATCTTCTCTCTACCCCCTGTGTAAATTGTTGTTCCTGCTGCAGGTTCATTCGCCGTTGCAGATCCGCGTCAACCTGGCCGAGGACCACCAGGTCGCGCTCGACATCCAATTGGCCGGCGAACCACTGTTTCACTGGCTAATGCCGATCGACCTGTTCACCAAGGGCTTGCAGAAGGATCGCGAGTTCTGGGAACCCCTGATGTCGTTCGAGATTCAGTCGAATTCGGTCCAGCTCACCTATCGATGCCATTTCCTCGAAAACAACGATTTGGAAATCGAACCGATGGTGTGCCTGAGCGACGACGTCCACGTGCCGCTCCACGAGGTCCAGATCGCCAATCGGAGCCTGTGCTATCACGAGGCGATGGGTTATTTCCACACCCAAATCGGGCTGAGCCCGTTCGAAATGCAGTACTCCCAACCCGGCACCCACCTGATCTCCTATAAAAAGGTGAAGAAGTTCCTCGTCGAGCACCGCGACACCTTGGAAGGCATGGACCGCAGCCTGATGGACGATTCGCTTTTCGGCGAAGTGGTGGTCATCCAGTTCGATCGCATCATTCTGAATTTGATGAATTTCAGCGAGAACGCGTTTCGGTTCAAACTGGAAGCCCAGTTGGGCGAGCACACTTATTCGATCGCCGATCTGCTGGAGCGGTTTCAGGAGCGCGGTCGCTACATCAACATCGGCGGCAAGGTCTTCGATACGACCGGGTACGACGCGATCTACCTGAAACCGATCCTCGAGGCCGGCGTGGGTTCGGGCGTGCTGGACATGGCCTCGCTGTTCCGGTTCCTGACGTTCTTCAAGGGCCGGGTGCAGGTGGAGACCAACGAGCTGACCGCCGAGGTGTTCGAGCGGCTGCGCGATATGAGTACCTTGACACCGCCCGAGCTCGCAGACACAAATCTTTCTTTAAGGCCTTATCAAGAAACGGGATATGCCTGGCTGTACTTTTTGAGAAAACACGGGTTGGGCGGTTTGTTGTGTGATCAGATGGGTCTTGGTAAAACCCACCAGGGCATGGCGCTCCTGGCCGCGGCCGTGAAGGAGAATCCGGATGCGCGCCATCTCGTCGTCGCGCCGGCTTCGGTGTTGTTCCACTGGAAAGACAAGCTGAAGACGTTCTGTCCCGGCATCCGCGCCACCATCTACCACGGCACCGAGCGCGATGCCGACCGCGATCTCCGCAAGTATCAGGTCTTGCTCACCAGTTACGGCACCTTGCGCAACGACGCCGAGCGCTTCGCCGACCACCTTTTCGATCTGATTCTCTTCGACGAGATCCAAAACCTCAAAAACAGCTCCACCAAATCCTATCGCCAGATCACCCAATTGCGCGGTCTGTGCCGCATCGGCCTGACCGGCACGCCGATCGAGAACCAGGTGTTCGAGCTGAAAGCGTTGATGGACTTGGTGTTCCCGGGTTACATGGGCTCCAATTCGGACTTCAAACGCTATTTCGCCGATCCCATTCAGACGTTCAATAAAAAACACGCGCGCGAACGGCTCCACGACATCGTGTTCCCCTTCGTGTTGCGACGCAATAAAAAGGAAGTGCTCCAAGAGCTTCCGGAAAAGGTCGAGGACCTTCGCCTGTTGGAGTTCTCGCCCTACGAATTCGACCTCTACAAGGACGTGGCCACGCGCGGACGCAAGGCGTTGACGGGTCTGGTGGAACGCTCGCCCCAGTTCATGCACGTATTCCAATTGATCGACCAGTTGAAAAAGGTCTGCAACCATCCGGCGCTCTATTTCGGCAACACCGACTACGCCGCTTATCCCAGCACCAAATGGGATACCTTCACCGAATTGCTTCAGGAGGTGATGGACAGCGGCGAGAAGCTGGTGGTCTTCACCCAGTTCCTGGGCATGGTGGACATTTTCCGGCGCTTTCTCACCGAGCGTGGGATCGGACACGCGGTGCTCACCGGCAAGACGGCCCAGAAGAACCGCGAGACCGAACAACGACGTTTCCAGGAGGATCCGAACTGTCGCGTCTTCGTCGGCTCGATTCTCGCCGCGGGCACCGGCATCGACCTGACCGCCGGCAGCGTGCTGATCCACTACGACCGTTGGTGGAACGCCGCTCGCGAGGAGCAGGCCACCGATCGAATTCACCGCATCGGTCAGAAATCGAACGTGCAGATCTACAAATTCCGCGCCCTGGAAACGGTGGAAGATCGCATCGACGCCATCATTCAGCGCAAGCGCCTCCTGCTCGACGACCTCGTCGGCTTCGACGACGAGCAGCTCACCAAACGCCTGTCGCTCGAAGAACTGTTGGAGATTTTGGGATGATGTACCTGGAAGGTGTGCGCGTTCTGGATTTGAGTCGGATACTGGCCGGCCCCTTTTGCACGCAGAATCTGGCCGACATGGGTGCCGACGTCTTGAAGATCGAGGCCCCTGGCGGTGACGACACCCGCACCTGGGGCCCGCCGTTCCAGGGCGACATGGCGGCCTATTTTCAGAGTTGCAACCGCAACAAGTCTTCGCTGGTACTCGATTTGAAGACCGATGACGGTGCCGCGCGTCTGGCCCGATTGATCGAGGTCGCCGACGTGGTCGTCGACAATTTTCCGCCCGGCGTCCGCCGCCGGCTCGGCCTGAGCCGCAGCCGGATCGCCGAACTGAACCCGCGCGCGGTCACCATGAGCATCACCGGCTATCGCGGCGACCGGGCCCAGGAGCCGGGCTACGACATCATGATTCAGGCCGAATCCGGGATGATGGGGATCACCGGGCCCCGCGGCGATCGCGGCGGCGAGGAGGCCTTCAAGGTGGGCGTGGCCCTGGTGGATGTCCTGACCGGGCTGATGGCCGCCAACGGTATCCTGGCGGCGCTGTTTCGGCGCGAGCGAACGGGAGAGGCCGCGGCACTTTCGGTCACGCTCTACCAAACGGCCCTGATGAGCCTGATCAACGTGGCGGCCAACTACCTGGTGTCCGGCAAACCCAGTGCCCGCTGGGGCAACGAACACCCCAACATCGTGCCGTATCAATCCTTTCGCTTGAAGGATCGATCCATCATCATCGGCGCCGGAAACGACACCCAGTTCCGCCGCTTGAGCCTGTTGTTGGGCTTCGAGGAACCGGAGTGGCTGGCGCGTTCCAACGCCGACCGCGTCGCCCACCGCGAAGAGGTCATCGGTCGACTGAGTGCCGTGTTGGCCGATTGGGAGAGCGAACGGCTCATGGCCCTGTTGAAACGCGAAAAAATTCCCCACGCACCGATTTTGCGGCCCGACGAGGCCCTGAGCCAGGTCTCCACCTGGGATCCCAGCGCGTTGCTTGCGTTGGATCACGCCGAGTTGGGTACCGTTCGCCTGCCCGCTCCCGCTTTGGAAGGTACGGGCATGCGCACCGCACACCAGGCACCGCCGCGTCTCGGCGAGGGCGGTGAAGCGATGGCGGCCCGCTGGCTCGAGCCCTGACCGGAAGCCCCCGCGCAGTTCCCGTTCATCCGTAAGCGGTACCAGGCCTGTAGGTGGAGCAGGGGCGGTAAGCCTGCCAGTTCGACCAATCGAAGCAACGTTACAAACTATAGTGAGTTACGTTGAGGAGCGAAGCACACCCAGGTCGCCCCAGGCGTTCATCGGAGACGTTGGTTCATTTCGGAGAGGGGCGTCGTGCCAGGTAGGTACATAGCGGCGATAAGCGCGCCGGATGAACATTTCGAAGTGATTCAGCCCATCTCACCATGCGGGGAGGATGAATGTTGCAGCTTGGTTGGCTCGCAGCGAGGGAATTTCTCGGCTTCGCTCCTTCGCCTATCTGGTTGAGGTTTCATAGGTTGCTTCGACGAGTCGGCCCAGCGGGCCAACCTACAGGCTTGACGCCCCTCTCGAGATGCGGGGAATTTGGACTTTGCGGCTTTGGATTGGGGTCGTGAGGGAAATGATCGGCTTCGCTATTTGGCGCAATTGATTGCTGTAGCTTGGGTTGCTTCGACGAGTCGGCCCAGCGGGCCAACCTACAGGCCTTACGCCCCTCTCGAGATGCGGGGAATTTGGACTTTGCGGCTTTGGATTGGGGTCGTGAGGGAAATGATCGGCTTCGCTATTTGGCGCAATTGATTGCTGTAGCTTGGGTTGCTTCGACGCGTCGGCCCAGCGGGCCAACCTACAGGCCTTACGCCCACCTCACGATGCGGGGACCATGAACTTTGCGGCTTCGTTGGTGCGGCCCGAGGGAAATGATCGGCTTCGCTCATCGGCATTTCGATCGCCTGATTCCTGGAACCCGTGCCCATCCCGGATGGGTACGACCCTACCGGCATTCGGCTTCGATGGCTGCCACGATGTCGTGGTGGAACGGCTTCTCGCTGAATCGACACAGCTCTTGAAGCCCCGTCGGGCTGGTGACGTTGATTTCGATCAGCTCGTCACCCAGGATGTCGATCCCCGCGAACAAAATGCCTTGCTCCTTCAGGTGCGGCTCGATCGCGTTGCAAATGTCGTATTCGCGCTCCGTCATCTCCCAGGGATGCGGCGTGCCGCCGGCGTCCATGTTGTTCAGCTCCTTGCCCTCCGGATGGAGGCGCAGGATGGCCCCCAGCGGTTTGCCGTTCAACAGCAGGATGCGCTTGTCGCCGTCTTTGGCACTGGGGACGTATTGCTGGGCGATGACGCGGTGCGAACCTGCGTGGGTCGCCATCAGCAGGAGTTGATCGAGATTGGGATCGTCGGCCTTGACGAAGAGGATGCCGCGACCGCCGTGTCCGTCGATCGGCTTGAGGGTGACCCGGCCTTCCGATGCGTGAATGTAGTCGTGCAATCGTTGGGTGTCCTGGGTGATCAGCGAGCCTGGCGTGAAGGCGCCGAAAAACAGGGCCGACAGCTTTTCGTTCCAGTTGCGCAGACCTTGGGGACGGTTGATGACGCGGGTGGACGGCGGCAGCAGGTCCAGCAGCAGGGTCGTGTAGAAGTAGCGCCGATCGAAGGGCGGGTCGGTTCGGATCAGGACCGCATCCATGGTGTCCATGGCGCAATCGAGGGCGGGCCGGCGCGTGAACGGCTGGTCGTGATTCTCGTGGACGTCCACCTCGATCACGTTGGCGTGAAGCTGGTTGTCGCGAACGTAGAGATCGTTCTGCTCCAGGAAAAAGACGCGGTGGCCCCGCTGCCGGGCCGCCAGCATGATGAAGTAGGTGGTGTCCTTGTATGCCTTGACGGTTTCCAGGGGATCCATGATGAAGGCGATGTTCAAGCTTTGATTCACGGCGAATTCCTCGCTTCCTTGAGGTGTGGTGATGCGACGCGGGGGAGACGCCACGCGCCGCGATCCGAGATGTTGGGATTAGAACGTTTCTCCCTGCTCTTCCATTTCCTTGACCTTGCGCTGTAGGGTGCGCAACGAGATGTCGAGCAGTTCTGCGGCTCGGGTCTTGTTGTTGCCGCAGTGGGCCATCATCTGGCGAATGGCTTCCTGCTCCAATTGGCCCATGGTCATGCCGACCGGAATCGTCACGCTGCGCGGCCGATCTTCGCGCTGCTCCAGGTATTCCGGAAAGTCTTCGCGGGTGATGCGGTCGCCCTTGCAGAAGATGACCAGGTGCTCCATGACGTTGCGCAGTTCGCGGATGTTGCCGGGCCATGCGTAGGCACAGAGCGCTTTCATGGCCGCCGGGTCCAGCTCCTTCACCGATTTGCCGTGATCCTCGTTGAAGCGACCCAGAAAATGCTTCACCAGCAGCGGAATGTCTTCTTTGCGTTGCCATAGCGGCGGGATTTGGAGCGTGACCACGTTGATGCGGTAGTAGAGATCCTCGCGGAAGCGGCCCTCGCGCACCTCCTCCATCAAATTGCGGTTGGTGGCGAAGACGAAGCGCGATTGGATGCGAATCATGTCCGAACCGCCGACGCGGGTGAATTCGCGGTTCTCCAGCACCCGCAGCAGTTTGGCCTGCAGATCGAGATTCATGTCCCCGATTTCGTCGAGGAAGATGGTGCCGTTGCCCGCCAGTTCGAATTTACCGATCTTGCGGGTGACCGCGCCCGTGAAGGCACCGCGTTCGTGGCCGAACAGTTCGCTCTCCAGGATTTCGGAGGGAATCGCGGCACAGTTGATGGGCAGGAACCGCTGCCCCTTTTTCTGGGAATGCTGGTGCAGCGCATTGGCGAAAAGCTCTTTGCCCGTACCGCTCTCACCCAGGAGCAACACGTTGGCGTTGGTGCCTGCGACGACGCGCACCTTTTCGAACAGCCGCTCCATCACCGCCGATTTGCCGATGATGTTCTCGAATCCGTATTGCTTGTCCAGGCGGCTCTGCAACATGGCGACCTCGCGGTTGAGCGAGGTGTTGGTGATCAGTTTGGAGACGCGGGCGCGGAACTCGTAGAGATCGATCGGCTTGGTCAGGTAATCGTCCGCGCCGAGTTTCATGGCCTCCACGGCCGAGTCGACCGAGGCGAACGCGGTGACCAGGATGATGCCGATTTCCTCGTTGGCTTTCTTGGTCTCGCGCAGGACGGTCAGGCCGTCGGTGCCCGGCATGCGCAGATCGGTGATGACCAGGTCGATATCGCCGCTGTGGCGACGAATGTGCTCGATACCGGCGGCGCCGTCGTTGAAATCCTCGACGTGATAGCCTTTTTTGGCCAGCGCCAGGCGCATCGCTTTGCGAGATTCGCTCTCGTCTTCGATGATGACTACCTGGCCCATGCTCTCCTCGGTGGTGTTCAGGTGTTTTGCCATTGGTTCAGCCACTCCTCTCCAACCACTTTCACGCCCAGGGCCTGGGCCTTGTCCAATTTGGAACCGGGCTTCTCGCCGCAAACCAGCAGGTCGGTTTTCTTGGTGACACTGGAGGTCACCTTGGCGCCGTGCTGTTTGAGGAGGTCGGTCGCTTCCTTGCGGCTGAAGCCGTCGAAGCTGCCGGTGACCACGACCGTCTTGCCGGTCAGGGCCTGCTCGCCGCCGCGATCGCGATCGCCTTCCGCCACCAGTTTCAGGCCCAGTTCACCGAAGGCCGCGAAGGTCTGGCGGTAGCTGTCCATGCGCAAGTGATCGCTGAGGCTGCGGGCCACCTTCTCGCCGATACCGTGAATGTCGGCGAGTTGTTCCACCTCGGCCGCGAGCAGGGCCTCGTAACCGGGAAACACGTCGATCAGCAATTCGGCGACCTTTTCGCCGATCATCGGAATCCCGACGGCGAACAGGACGCGTGCGAAGGGTTGCTGCTTGGATTTTTCGATTTCGCCGAGCAGGTTGCGAATCCATTTGGTGCCCACTCGCTCCAGTTTCCAGAGTTGTTCCTCGTCCAGGCGATAGATCGAGGCCAGATCGGTGAGCAGCTTCAGTTCCACCATCTGCTGCACGCGTTCCTTGCCCAACCCTTGAATGTCCATGGCGTTGCGCGAGGCGAAGTGCATGATGCGGCGTTCCAGTTGAGCCGGACAGGACAGGTTCTCACAGCGCAGCGCCACCTGATCCGCGACCTTGGCGGGCGGGGTACCGCAGCTCGGGCATTGATCGGGCAGTTGGTAGGGGACCACGCCTTCTTCGCGGCGTGCGGTGATGACCTTGACCACCTTGGGGATGATGTCCCCACCCTTTTCGATGAAGACCCAATCGCCGACGCGGATGTCCTTTTTGGCGATTTCGTCGAAGTTGTGCAGGGTGGCGCGAGCCACCGTGGTGCCGGCCAGACCGACCGGTTCGAAGTGGGCGACCGGCGTGAGTACCCCGGTGCGGCCGACCTGAATGCTGATGTCCAAGATCTTGGTGGTGGCCTGTTCCGCGGGGAATTTGAACGCCGTGGCCCATTTCGGGAATTTGGTGGTGTAGCCGATGGTGTCGTACAGGCCGGTGTCGTCCACTTTCAACACGATGCCGTCGGTGTCGTAGCCGAGATCGTCGCGGCGTGCCGACCAATCCTCGATCAGGGTTTCCAGTTGCGCGTGGTCGGTAATCGACGTGTTGAGCGGGTTGACGGGGAATCCCAGGTCGTGGAGGCCTTGGAGCGCGGCCACGTGGGAATTGATCGATTCGGCCCAGGGTCCCAGGGCCTGGTAGACGAAGATGCGCAGGTGGCGTTTGGCGGCTTCGCGGGAATCCAGAAGGCGCATCGAGCCGGCCGCCGAATTGCGCGGGTTGGCGAACAACGGCAGGTTCTCGGCCAGGCGGGCCTCGTTGATGGCGGCAAAATCGCCGCGATCGATGTAGACCTCGCCGCGCACTTCCATGTACTCGTGGGCCTCCCACTCGGAGACGCGCAGGGGCAGGCCTCGAATGGTCTTGGCGTTGAGCGTCACTTCTTCACCGACCTTGCCGTCGCCGCGGGTGACGGCCCGGGACAGCACGCCGTGGCTGTAGGTGAGGCTGAGCGAGACGCCGTCGATCTTCAGCTCGGCCGAATAGTTGAGCTCGTGACCGGCCGCCTTGACGCAGCGTTCGAAATATTGGGCCAGGTCGGCGCTGTTGTATGAGTTCTCCAGAGACAGCATCGCCACGCGGTGGGCGGCCTCGGGGTGGTCGTCGGCCAAGCCGCCACCGACGCGAAACGAAGGCGAATGGGGTCGCACCAATTTGGCGAAGTTGCGTTCCAGGTCGGTCAGTTCGCGTTCCAGCCCGTCGTACTCCGCATCGCTGATCTCGGGATCGTGATCCAGGTAGTAGCGACGGCGGTGATACTCGATTTGTTCGATCAGCTCGTCCATGCGCGCGGCGGCTTGATCGGCGTTGATTTTTCCGGGCTTGGAGGCATCCTGACTCATGTATTCCCTCGATGTGAAATTCCCCGCGGGGTCCGGCAACCATTTGGAAAAGTGGTGACGCGACGGGGTCCGGTGTCCAAGACGAGGCCGGCGGTGGGCGGCCATCGGGGTCCGACGCCAGGTGTTGCTGAACCTACGTGCCGGTCCCTGCTTGGTTTCAGCGCAGGGCCGCCGGGGCGATTCGAGCGCGTCGCCGCGGTCCGGGTCGTCCTCGGTTGTGAGACCGGTTTCCCTGCGACGAACGCCATGGCGCCATCCCCCGCCGGGGTCGATACGTGGGGTCGACCCAAGCCTCGCCGGACGACAATTCGTCTTGCGAACCAAGCGCATCATAACAGGAGGGCCGAGGCAGCGTCATGTCCATTTGAGGGGTTGTCGACGGTCTCCCGAATCGCCGGTAAAGTGCCTCCCGAGGCCGATTTTTTTTAGGGATCGCAGATTTAATGGAATTTAATTCGCTGCCGAAACGATACTCAGCAAATAACGAGGCGTCCAAACCGAACGACCCGCTCGAGACCTGGGAAGCGTTTATTCCCGTCAGGAAAGCCATGAATTTTTTGCTTGAAAAAAGAAAAGGTTCTCAGAAATGCATGTCTTTGGTGTGGTCGTTCCATTGTGAATTTTCTTGGAACCAGCTTTTCAAAACCCAAAAACGAAAGGATTGCGCTCGTCACCACATGGCGAGTTGTGGTAGGTTGAGATTTCGACGTTTTTACAGATCGAGTAAGCCTGTTCTGAATTGTCGCGTTACCAAGAGGGAAATCTTTGCGGAAAGGTCTTCCGTTGCCCTGCGGAAGTCCGAGGCATTGAGACCATATGGTCGCGAAATACCGTTTTCCTCCGTTTTGACTACCCCTCTAACGGAGAGACGGGAATGCGTCCGTGGTCTCTTCTGGCTCAAACAGCGTCCGTCCGGACGCTTTGCGGACTAAACGTCCAATCCGAAAAAGGAATGTTTCCTGTCATGTTCTTCTCCGGTCGTTCGCATTTGTCGTTTTTGGTTTTGACCTTCCTGTTCCTTTGGTCCTTCCTCCCATTGAAGGCCCAGACTACCTCGACCATGTTCGGCGAAGTGAGGCAAGGTGATGGCGATCCATTGCCCGGTGTCCTCATTCGCGCGGAATCGACCGGATTGATCGGTCAACGTATCGCGGTTTCGGATGCCAACGGACATTTCGTCTTCGTCCAGCTTCCACCGGGTAGCTACGAGCTGACCGCCACCCTGGCGGGCATGCAGACCCTGGTCCATACGGTGGAAGTCAGCTTGAATCAGGTGGCCCGACCCATTTTGCGCATGTCGCCCCAAGAAATCGAAGAATCCCTGAAGGTCGTGGGATCCGAGATGCCGGTGCTCGATACACTGGCCATCACCGCCAATTACGACAACGACTTGGTGGACCGTCTCCCGGTGGATCGGGATCAGGCCGGTACCGCCCTTCTCGCGCCCGGGGTCACGGACTTGGGACCCGGCGGCAACGTGCAGATCAGCGGGGCGCCCAGCTTCGAGAATCTGTACCTGGTGGACGGCGGTGTCGCCAATTTCGACAATATCAAGGGTGAGCCCACCCAGATCGTGATCGAGGACGCCATCCAGGAGACCACCGTGTTGACGGGTTCCATCTCGGCCGAGTTCGGTCAGTTCGCCGGCGGGCTGGTCAATACCATCACGAAGTCCGGGAGCAACACTTTCGAGGGCAGCCTGCGCTTCTCCTTCTTTAACGAGGCCTGGCGCGAGGAGAATGCCGTCGAGGAACGCACCAATCTCGAACTGGAAGACGATTTGAGCAACCTCGGCAGCTTGACCCTGGGCGGCCCCATCATCAAGGATCGGCTCTGGTTCTTCGTGGCCGCGCGTCGCGAGCGCGACGGCAGCAACACCCTGACGCGAGATCCGCGGCCGCTGACGAACGAGCAGGCGCGGGAACTGATGCTGCCGCCCGATCAAAGGGCACCCTCGCCGCAAAGTATTGCCACCGACCGTGAAGACGATCGTTTCGAGATCAAGCTATCCAGTCAAATCGCGCCGGGTCACGATTTCGTCGCCTCCTATTTGAGTCGCGAACAAAACGACATCAACGTCGCCGTCGATGCCCTTCACATCAGTGCCATCCCGCCTTTGGAGCAGGAAGACGAATCCCTGCTCAGCCTGAACTATCGCGGACGGCTGAACGACCTCTTTTCGGTGGAGCTCTGGTACACCGACAAACAGGCCGAGCTGCGCGATTGGTTTCCCGAGGTGGGGCCGGGCGAGGACCTGCGCATCGACTACACGCCGATTCAGGATATCAACGGGTCCCAGGGGGCCTACCAGGCGCCTTTTACCACCGGTCCCATTCCCGAGGAACGCGACAACCGGACCTTCAAGATCAAGTTCACCTACCTGTGGCACACCGAGAACATCGGTCTGCATCAACTGACCGCTGGCTATCAGGACTATCGCGATACCCGGCTTTCGAACAATCAGGCGACGGCCTCCGGTTGGTCACTGACCGCGGCCACGCGATTCGATGAGGACGGGAACCCGATCCCCATCTTCTTCCGAGCCAATCCCGTAGTCGGCCTGACCCGTATCAGCTTCCTGCCCATCGAGCAGGAGTCCCAGGGCAGCGATTTCATCGTGCAGTCGGCCTTCATCAACGACGAATGGTTCCTGGGCGACAGCCTGCGGTTCAACATCGGTGTGCGGTACGACCGCAACGATGCCACCGCCCAGGATGGCTCGCCCGTCGCCGACGACGATCGCTTCAGCCCGCGTCTGGCGGTGCGCTACCATCCCGGCGGCAAGCGCGACCACACCCTGAGTGCGGGCTTCGCACGCTACAACGCGCGATTGGCCGATGTGGCCGGATCGGCCTCCCTGGCCGGCCGCGCCAGCTTCATTTCCTGGGTCTACGACGGGCCTCGAACCGAGTCGATCGCAGAAGTGTTTCAGTGGTTCGACGAGAATATCGGCGATCCGCTGAGTCCCGAGGCTCTGGCCCAGGCCGCCATCGTCCGTCGTCAGGACGCCGATGATCCCACCATCGTCATCGCCGACGACCTGACCTCTCCGATCGCCGACGAATGGACCCTGGGCTACGCCCGCAGTTGGGGCCAGCGCGGTCACCTGAAATTCGACTACGTCTTCCGCGATTACCAGGACTACTACGCCACCTTCATCAACCTGGATACGGGCACCAACGAGGCCGGTACGGCCGACCGACAGGTCATCGACAACGATCCCGGCTTCTACAAGCGCGAGTACCACGCCGTTCAGGTCCAGGGCCAGTGGCAATTCTCCCGAAGCGGCTACCTGGGCGGTTCCTATACCTGGTCCCAGACCTACGGCAACAGCACGCCGGAGAACCGCGATACCGGAAGCGCCTCGCTCAATGCACTGACCATCTATCCCGAGTTCAATTCCTTCGACCAACGTGCGCCGAACGCCTATCTGCCCGAGGATCTTCGCCACAACCTCAAGGCCTGGCTTTCCTATTCCTGGGAGTTGGATTTCGGGTTGTTCAACACCACCCTGTTTCAGACCTACCGCAGCGGTCTGCCTTACGGCGCATTCACCGACAACGTCCTTGCCAACGGTGATTTCGGTTTTCCGCCCAATCCGGGCTACATTAACCCGCCGTTTTTCACCCGGTATTTCTTCGACAACATCGGCACCCACCGCACCGATTCGCTGTTGCAGACCGATGTGGCCCTGAACCTGGAAATTCCCCTTCAGCGCATCGAGTTTTTCCTGCGGTTCGACATTCTCAACCTGTTCAACGGCGATGCCACCCACTTTACGTCGGGGCTCGAAACCAACACCGAGTTCCGCAAGCCGTGGAACGTGCTGACCGATACGCCGAATCGTGGCGAGCATTGGGAATACGCTCGCGATTTCGGCGAGGCCCGGGGTCCCGAATCCCTGCAGAGTACGCGCGAATTCCGGTTCGACGTGGGATTGCGTTTCTGAGTCGGGCAGTACACGCCGAATCGGCGCGCCTCCCGAATCCTGGGCCGGGCTCGGCCCGACCCGGTCGGGCAGCGAAATGATCGGGCGATCCGTGGCGCTCGGGTTGGCTTACCGTGTAACAAACTGACAGGATTCGTTTTATCGTTACGATGCCGGTGCCGTCGACGATCGGTCGCCCTTGGCCTTCCGCTCTCCGAGACGGGAAAGGTCTCCGTATCTAGTTGGGCACTGGAGTAGAATGGTGGCATCGATGCAAGGAGCCGCTTCATGGATTTTACCCCGCCGATACGCCGGGTGTCGCATCCCATCACCGATGTGTCGGAATTGACCCCGAAACCGACCATGGCATTTCACCCGCTGGATCCCAACATTCGCTACATTTGGATTATCGCGATCGGTATTCGCTGGACCTTTCTCTTCGTGTTCGCGGTGGTCGTGTCCCTTTCGGTCCTGGCCGCCATGGAGGAGGTTAAGGGCTGGATCGTCGCCGCCTTGGGCCTTTTGATGTTTCTGGCCATGATCAACGTAACCTGGCCGCTCCTGTCCTATCGGCACTGGGGCTATGCCCTGCGCGATCACGACCTCCTGATTCGGACCGGGGTTCTGTGGAAACGGATCTACGCGGTGCCCTTCGCCCGCATTCAACACGTGGATACCCATTCCGGGCCCATCGAGCGCAGTTTCAATCTGGCCAATCTGATCATCCACACCGCCGGGGCCCAGTTGGGCAGCCTGGAAGTGCCGGGCCTGCCCATCGAGGAGGCAGAGGCCTTGCGCGACTACTTATCCGAGGTTGGCCACACGCATGCAAACATCTGAAAATCAAGCCGAATGGCGGCGGTTGCAACCGGCCATGTTGTTGCTGGGATTCGGCGATATTCTGCGGCGCAACCTGGTTCCGGTCCTGCTCGCCATGATGCTGCAAAAACAGAGAACCTTCATCCTGATCTTCGTGTTCTTCGGGTTCATCCTGTCCCTGTTCAGCCTGATCCTGCGGTTCATCAGCCTGCGGTACCTGGTCGACGCCGACCACATCACCATTCACGAAGGCATTTTCTCCAAGAAGATCCGGCGGATTCCCATCAAACGGATTCACAACATCAATGTGCGCCAAAACATCGCTGCCCGTTTGTTGGGCGTGGTGCGGCTGGACATCGAAACCGCGGGTGGCGGCGCGGCCGAAGCCACCTTGGTGGCGCTGACCCGTTCGGAGGCGGATGAGATCATCGCGATCGTCCGCGAAGGGAAAAAGGAGGCGGGAATCCTTGCCCCGTCCGACGATGTGGACGAGCAAGGCGAGGAAGCCTCCGACGCGGTGTACCGCATCAGCCTGATCGACATCCTGGTGGCGGGTGCGACCACCAGCCGAATCGGACTGGTCCTCATCGCGATCGCCGGGGTGTTTCAATATTTCGACGAGGCGATCTTCCAAAAGAGCCCCGAGTGGATACAGCGCAGCGGCCAGGCGGTCGAATCCCTGCGCAATCAGAGCTGGCTGCATGTGATTCTGGTGGCCGGCGGCACCATTCTATTGTTGTTCTTTATTTCCTGGCTCATCAGCATCATCTCCGCCTTCGTGCGTTGGCACCGGTTCACACTCCGAAGCCACGAGGGGGATCTGAGTATCCGGACCGGCCTGTTCACCGTTCGCGATTACACCTTTCCGATCAAAAAAATCCAGGCCCTGCAGTGTCGCATGTCCGCGTTCCGGCGGCCCTGGGGCTTGATTCAGATCTTCGTGCAATCGGCCGGGCACGTGGGTTTTCAGGATCAAGGCAGCTTGGAATCCGATCTCCTGGTGCCCATCACCCATCGCCGTAGGACCCGTTTCTTCGTGGAAACCGTCTGGCCGGAGAGCCGTTGGGACGAGGTCGATTGGCAGCCGGTCCACATCTACACCCGCAATCGCCATTTTCGGATTCTCCTATTTCTCGGCCTGCTGCTGAGCGTGGCCATCTTTTTCCTGATGAAGGGCGCCAGTGGTGCGCTGGGTTTGGCCACGGCGGTGTTCGTGGGCTCCTCGGCGGTGGCGTTCCTGGTGGCCGATCAGACGTTTCGACAGACCGCCTACGGCCGCGACCAACAATTCGTCTATATAAAGACCGGCTTCATCGGGCTGCATTTCTGGGTCATTCCCATCGCCAAGATCCAGAATGCGGCCGTGGAACAAAACCCCTTTCAGCGCTATTACGGTCTCGCCAGCCTGCGCATCGACGTGGCCGGCGGAGGCGAGCGAGAGGCGGTGATCCCCAATATCGATGTGGGCGAGGCCTGGCTTTTGTTCAACCGGTTCGTGAATCCGGAGGCGCCCCGCACCCAAACCCGGAACGGCTCTTCGAGCCCATCCGAACCGGAGTCCGCTTCCGCCTAGCGGGTGACCGACCGGAAACGAATAGACGCTAACAGCCGAGTGGCTCGCCTGGATGGGTGCGTTACCAGGTCTCGGGAAACGATTCATCGTCAGGGTGCTGCGCCCGTCGCGAGCCGGCGGGTCGGTCGCGGGCCGAAGCGACAAAATCGCGACAGGTGTACCGGCATAGGAACACCCGGAGAAAGACCGTTTGCCGAAAAATGGAACACCCTATTCCAGGCGGCAAACAGATTGGATGACGCGAAAACTGACTGTTTTGTAAAAGTTTCTTTATTTACACGGAGTTACAAAACTGGCACGCTCCTGGCTATAACGAGATCCCGTCGTTTACAAGCCATCTCTCAAAGGAGTATTCCCATGACGAACTATGCGTATATCGAGTGCCCCATTGCCGGTGAGTCCCCGGATGCGGGTTTTGAAGGTCAGATCCGTGTTCACGAAATGAGCGTCAGCTCTGCTCTTCCCGTTTCCGAACTGGACAACAACATCAAAGGCCGTCGTACCCGTCAGCCTTTCATCTTCCGCGCCGAGACCGGCAAGCACACCCCCGGTTTCTATCAGCACCTGTTCAACAACCTCGAAATGGCCGACCTCACCGTTCACATGGTGAAGCCCGACATCAAGGGCGACCAGTTCGAGTACTTCACCATCAAGTTCAAGGAACTGAAGGTGATCAAGGTTGGTTCCTACAAAATGCACGTGCATGCGCCCCATTCCGGCAACTACGTGGACGAAGACGAAATCGCTCTGGTATACGGTGAAGTTACCTATTGCTACAACGAAGACGGCATCGAAGTAATGGACCGTCACGACAACAAGTAATCGACCAATTGTCCGGCCCCTCGGGGTCGGATTTGTCGGGTGTTCCAACAAAACGGCCTATCGTTTTCCCGACACACATGCAAATGTCTATATCGAAAAGGGAGCCAACCGGCTCCCTTTTCTCGTTTGGGGGCCGGTATCGGCGCCGGCTCGCATGGCTAGTGAATACAGTGGGATTCGATCCCCGATCGGGCCGAATCCTCCGAGCTTCGGGTGTCCTGCACCCGGCTCGCGCCGGTGATTTTTATATCCGGCCGCTCAAAAGAAGCGTTGATCCCCTTGCGCTCGCACTATAGAATTGCCTTTTCAGCCAGACAAAGTCAAGGCGGCGTCCGGATCATATCCCGGTCACCGCCTTTCGTGTATTCGGAGGAATCTTTGCAAGGGTATCTGCTTTTCCCCACTGGGCAGAGTCTGTCCGGAACTCTGATCGGCGCCAAGGCACCACAACTGGGCGAGTTGGTCTTCAATACTTCGATGACCGGCTACCAGGAAATCCTGACCGACCCCAGCTACCACCGACAGATTGTCGTGCTGACCTATCCTGAAATCGGCAACTACGGTTGCCATTTGGAAGTCAACGAATCGACCCTGGGTCACGCCGCGGGCATGGTGTTCCGCAATCTGAGCCCCGGGTCCTTTCACAATCGCTATCACCAAACGTTCGACCCTTTTCTGGCTGAAATCGGGGTCACGGCCATTACCGGCCTCGATACGCGCCGTCTGACCCAGACGATTCGCGACGAGGGACCGCGCAACGTGTTGATCGCGCCCCAATCACTGCCACTCGAAGAGGCCAAAGTGCGCCTTGCGGCCGCGGAGCCCATGGAAGGCGCCAACCTGGTGCCCCAAGTCTCCACGACCGAAAAAGTCGTTCACGGCGAAGGCGACCACCACATCGTGCTCCTGGATCTGGGAATCAAGCTGGCCACGATCCGTGCCCTTCAGAAACGCGGCTGCCGCGTGACCCAGGTGCCCTGGAACACCGACCTGGCCGCGGTCGAGGCCTTGAAACCCGACGGGATCCTGATCTCCAACGGGCCCGGCGATCCCGCCGCGGTTCCCGGCGTTCGCGGTACGATCGCCGCACTCATGGATCGCTACCCGGTCATGGGTATCTGTCTCGGATTTCAATTGATGGCCCTCTCCCTCGGGGGACGGACCTACAAATTGCCGTTCGGCCACCGCGGCGGCAATCACCCGGTCAAGTTCGAGGGACGGGTCGTGATCACGTCGCAAAACCACGGGTTCGCCGTGCACGAGGATTCCCTCGACCTGAAGCGCGTCGAGATCACCCACCACTCGTTGTTCGACGGCTCGCTCGAGGGCTTCCGCCTGCGCGACAAGCCGGTTTTCGGCGTTCAATTCCACCCGGAGGCGGCACCCGGCCCCAACGATTGCCTGGATCACTTCGATTATTTCCTGCAACAGGTGGCAAATCACAAGGGAGATCGCCATGCCTAAGCGAGAGGACATCAAAAGCGTGCTGCTGATCGGCAGCGGACCCATCACCATCGGTCAAGCCTGCGAGTTCGACTATTCCGGGGTCCAGGCGATTCGTGCCCTGAAGGAAGAGGGCATTCGCGTCATCCTGGTGAACTCCAATCCCGCCACGGTCATGACCGACCCCGATCTCGCGGATGTGACCTATATCGAGCCCCTGACCCCGTCCTTTCTGACCACCATCATCGAGCAGGAGCGCCCCGATGCCCTGCTGCCCACCATGGGTGGACAGACTGCGCTCAACCTGGCCATGTTGCTCGACGAGCGCGGCATTCTGGAACGCTTCGGCGTCGAGTTGATCGGCGCCTCGGTGGAGGCCATCACCCTGGGTGAGGATCGACTCCGGTTCCGCGACCTGATGACGGAAAACGGGCTCGAAACCTGTCGCGGCGGCTTCGCCCACAGCATGGACGAGGCCCGCACCATCCAGGCCGACATCGGCTTCCCGGTCATCATTCGCCCCAGTTTCACCCTCGGTGGATCCGGTGGCGGCGTGGCCCACACGCGCGAAGAATTCGAAGCGATCGCCGATTCGGGCCTGACCGCCTCGCCCAACTCGCAGATCCTGATCGAGGAATCGATCATCGGGTGGAAAGAATTCGAACTGGAAGTCATTCGCGACAAGGCCGACAACGGGATCATCATCTGTTCCATCGAGAACCTGGACGCGATGGGCGTACACACCGGCGATTCCATCACGGTGGCGCCGGCGCAGACCTTGAGTGACCGCGAATACCAAAATCTTCGCGACATCTCCCTCAAGGTACTTCGCCTGGTAGGTGTGGAAACCGGCGGGGCCAACGTTCAATTCGCGGTCGATCCCCGATCCGACCGGGTGGTCGTGGTCGAGATGAATCCCCGGGTTTCGCGCAGCTCCGCCCTGGCCAGCAAGGCGACCGGTTATCCGATCGCCAAGGTGGCCGCCAAACTGGCGTTGGGCTACACGCTCGACGAACTGAAGAACCAGATCACCCGCGTCACGCCCGCCTCCTTCGAGCCCAGTCTCGATTACGTGGCTGTCAAGTTCCCGCGCTGGGCCTTCGAGAAGTTTCCCCGCGCCAACGCCACCCTGACCACCCAGATGAAATCGGTGGGCGAGGTGATGGCGCTCGGGCGCAGCTTCAAGGAAGCCTTTCTCAAAGCGGTCCAGAGCCTCGAGCAGGGCCGCCATCACCTGGGGATCCCGCGGTCCGAGGCACCCGACGACCTGGAAGAGCGCCTGCGCGTACCCAGTTGGCTGCGCATGCGCAGTATCTTTCACGCGCTGCGTGCCGGGTGGACCATCGATCGAATCTACGCCCTGACCCACATCGATCCCTGGTTCCTGGCCCATTTCCGCGACATCGTGGAGCTGGAACGCGACTTGGCGCGCTACGAGCCCGAGCAAATCCCCGAAGAGCAACTGCGACTGGCCAAGTACTGGGGCCTTTCCGACGCCGGCATCGCCGTGCTCAGCGGTACCGACGAATCTGTGATCACCGCTCGAACCAGTCGTTTCCCCTACGGCTTCAAGGCGGTCGACACCTGTGCCGGCGAGTTTCCGGCGGAGACGCCCTACCTCTACGGCGCATCGGGAGAAGAAAGCGACGTCACGCCGCTGCCAGGTCCCAAGATCGCCATCATCGGCAGTGGTCCCAACCGCATCGGCCAGGGCATCGAGTTCGACTATTGCTGTGTCCAGGCCGTGAATGGGTTCAAGCAGGCCGGGTACCAGACGATCATGATCAACTGCAATCCCGAAACCGTGTCCACCGATTTCGACGTGGCCGATCGGCTCTATTTCGAGCCCCTGATCCTGGAGCGGGTGGCCTGTATTCTCGCCTTCGAGAAGCCCGATGCGGTGGCGGTCGCCTTCGGCGGTCAGACTTCGTTGAACCTGGCCGAACCGCTCGCCAAACTGGGTTATCGCATCATCGGTACCTCCAGTGACATCATCCACAAGGTCGAGGATCGCGAGACCTTTGCCAAAATCATCGAAAAGACGGGGCTGCGCCAAGCCGAACACCGCACCGCCGCCAATATCGAGGAGGCTCGCCGGCTCGCCGCCGAAATCGGGTTCCCCTTGATGGTGCGCCCCAGTTTCGTGCTGGGTGGCCGCGCCATGTCGATCGTGTTCGACAGCGACGACTTGGAGCAAAGCCTGAAAATGGCGATGGAGGCGACGCCCAACCAGGCGATTTTCATCGATCGCTTTTTGGACGATGCCATCGAATTGGACGTGGATGCGCTCTCCGACGGCAAGGACATCGTCATCGTCGGCATCATGCAGCACATCGAGGAGGCCGGCATCCACAGCGGCGACTCGTCCTGCGTCCTGCCGCCCGTGCTGCTGACGCCCACCCAGGTCGCGGAGGTCAAACGTGCCACGCGGGCCCTTGCCAAGGAGCTGGACGTGGTCGGTCTCCTCAACGTCCAGTACGCCTACTGGCGCGACGCGCTCTACGTCATCGAGGCCAATCCGCGTTGCTCCCGCACCGTTCCCTTCGCCGCCAAGGCGATCGGGATCCCGATCCCCGAAATGGCCGCCCGCGTCATGGCCGGGGCGACCATCGGGGAACTGGCTATTCCGCTCGAGCCTGAACCCTACATGTGGCACGTCAAGTCACCCGTCTTTCCCTTCAACAAGTTGCAGGGAGAGGATCCCGTGCTCGGCCCGGAAATGAAATCCACCGGTGAAGTCATGGGCTCGGCCCACTCTTTCGGCAACGCCTTCGCCAAGGCCTACCGCGCGACCGGCTACAAGCTGCCGCGCGAAGGCACGGCCTTTTTGAGTGTGACCGACAACGACAAGCCGGTGATTCTGTTGGTGGCGCGCGATCTCTACCAATTGGGCTTCGAGTTGATCGCGACGCGTGGGACCGCCGAGTTCCTGCGACAACAGGGTCTTCCGGTGGAAACCATTCGCAAACGGCATCAGGGCAGCCCCAACATCGTGGATCGGATTCACGAGCGCAAGGTCGCTTTGATCATCAACACGCCGGTCGGCAAGAAGAGCCACGAGGACGACCGCTACATTCGTTTCGAGGCCCTGCGCCTGAACGTTCCCTGCATCACCACCACCTCCGCGGCGCAAGCCGTGGTATCCGCGATCCGAGCGATCAAATCGGAGCGGTTGATGGTCGAGAGCCTGCAGAGCCTGGCGAAAACCCGAAAAACGAGCTGAATCCGGCCGTACGAAATCGAGGGCCGCGGGTATGCCATCCGCGGCCCTTTTTACATAGGATTCAAAAAGATCGAACCGCTCCCACCACGCCGCCAAGGATCCTGCGGGCGACCGAGCTCGGTGGCGAGGGAACCGCGCCAAAGCCGAGGATCGGGGTCAAGGGCGCATCAATAAAAGAAAGTTGCGAGCACGACGACAGGAGAGGCGCGGCGTCGGTGCTCGGCGACGGATTGAATTTCCGTTCACAACATTCTCTTACATTTTTTTTACGATCTCCTTGACTTGGGTTCCCGGGGCGATCATATTGCCATTATAAGGTTCCCAAAAAGGAGGTATTAATAAGCCCACCAGATCAAAAACTACAATTTGATCCTCATTTAGGTGGAGCCTTACTAAGGTTGCCACCAAAATAAAATGTCTTTACATTTTAATTGTCAAGGTTACCTTCGCGAAAAAAGAGCCTGAGTCCAAAGGACTTCCGGCTCTTTTTTGATTTTGGGGCCTTTCTTTTTCAATGGTATATCGAAGTGTTCCGAGGTCTCGATTTGAGGTGTCGCTCGAATCGATTTTTTTCTCCGTAAAATGTGCCAATGCCTGTTATGTCTTTTCGCCCTCTTGAACGGGTTGATTGTGCGTCGAATACTCACATTTTGGTAACATATTCGACCGTGCACCGGGCCAGGCTCCTCATCTTCCCGCTTGGAACCACCTCGGAGCGCACGACATCGCTATCGCGGACGTTCCGGATGCGATGCCGTGGCCGTTTCGGATCAGGTGCCGTGGCCGGTTCCGATCAGTAGTAGCGCAGGCGCTCCACGCCCGAAACGATGCGGGCCACGCGAGCGACCTGCATCGAGTAGCCGAATTCGTTGTCGTACCAGACGTAGATCACGGCACGCTTGCCGTGGACCTGGGTGGCCAGGGAGTCGACGATGGCCGCGTGGGTGTTGCCGACCATGTCGCTGCTCACCACGTCTTCGTCGCGGGTGTAGTCGATCTGGGCGACCAGCGGGCCTTCCAACGAGGCGCGGCGCAGCATGTCGTTGATGGTGTCGCGATCCACTTCCTGTTGCAGTTCCATGTTGAGGATCGCCAGCGACACGTTGGGGGTCGGTACCCGTACCGCGTTGCCCGTCACGCGTCCGGTGAGTTCGGGAAGGGCCTTGGCGACCGCGCTGGCGGCGCCGGTTTCGGTGATGACCATGTTCAGGCCGGCCGAACGGCCGCGACGCTCTTTCTTGTGGTAGTTGTCCAGCAGGTTTTGGTCGTTGGTGTAGGAATGCACGGTTTCCACGTGGGTGCTCTCGATGCCGAACGCGTCGTTGACCGCTTTCAGAACCGGTACGATGGCGTTGGTGGTGCAGGAAGCGGCCGAGAAAATGCGTTCTTCCTCGTTGAAGGTGCGGTGGTTGACGCCGTAGACGATGTTGGGGATGTCGCCTTTGCCGGGCGCGGTCAGGAGGACGCGGTCGGCACCGTTGGCCTTCAGGTGGAGACCGAGGCCGTCGCGATCGCGCCAGACACCGGTGTTGTCGACGATCAGCGCGTTCTTGATGCCGTAGGCCTCGTAGTCCACCTGATCGGGCGAAGAAGCCGAAATGAACTTGACGAAGACACCGTTGGCGACAAACGCGTCTTCCTCTTCCAAAACGGTGATGTTGCCCTGGTAGGGCCCGTGAACCGAGTCCCGTTGGAACAGGGCCGCGCGCTTGGCCACGTTCAAATTTCCGCGACACACGACCGCCCGCAGCCGCAGGGCGCCGCCGCCACCGGCCTGGTTCACCAGCAGGCGCGCCATCAGTCGACCGATGCGGCCAAACCCGTAGAGCACGACGTCACGGGGTTCGAAGTCGGCGCCGTTCGGTTTGAGATGATCCGTCAGGCATCCTTCCAGGAAGGTGCGGAGCTCACCGCGATCCTTGCCGGATTCCACCCACTTGACGGCTAGGAGACCGATATCGATACGGGAAGGGCACAGGGGCATGTCGGCGAGGGTTTCGATGATGGGCAGGGTCAACTCGATGCCGAAATTCACTTTGGAAATTTGACGCGCGTAATTGTGACTCTTCAAAATGTCGATCGGGCCCTGGTGCACCATGACGCGGCGAAACAACAGTAGCTCCACGGAGCGTTCGACCCAGAGTTTGTGGATGGGCGAAATGGCGCGAATGGCGAGCTTCTCTCGTTCGACGAAATTCTTCAGCTCGTTTTGGTATTGAGAAACCATGAGGACTCCTTAAAAAGAAACCGCCTGGCGGTAGGTGTTGCCGTAGGGGATCACATGGATGGAAGTTGGTGGAAACATGGAAGATTTCGGATCGGGATCCGGCAGATCTCGATCGCGACTCGTGTGCCCTCGATGCCGCGATGCCTTTCCCGCCCGCGAGGCATGGGACGTCCGACAGAAGCTGACCTTCGTTCGCCCCTCGATGACGGCCCTCCGTAAGCGGCCCTCCGAAAGCGGTACTCCCCATTCCACCTGCGCTGCCTTGTCTTATGGTCTGAAACCCAGTTCGAATGATCCTCGTCGGCATGCGGGATCGACCTCGACCTGACGGACTGCAGCGGGCGGCGATCATGCACGGCACAGGCTCCCCCCATGAGCCGTACATCCCTACCCGATCCGGTCCGACACCTCGCTAACTCGCACCCCTTCAAATCACTCGCACCGGGTGAAAAAACTCCCCCAAAAAGTCGGCTGATGGTGACGGCCGCCGCCCAATGGGCGGAAAACCGCGCCAAGTATACCACAGAGCGCACATTCGCCGTGGTTGCTGTTGGCAGTGGTTCCCGTTCCCGCGCTATACTTCCCTAGCTCGCGCGTACTTGCATCGATGAGGTGATGCCCGAGACCCGTCGTTTTTGGTGGCGCGCCATTTGAAATCGCCGGGTTGAGACGGTCAGGAAGCGTGCTCCGATTCGGGTGACCTCTCACCTCGCCAAGCGCGGCCGAGCGCGTTTCAGGTCCCTTCGGTTCCCATGTCTCCTCTGCGTATGACCGTCGGACGCATCGACCGATCTCGGGTCCGGCCGGTGGGAGGCGCCGGTGCTCGACCGTGGCACGGGGGTTGCCAGATCTGGCGGACATGGGCGCGCGTTCCCCGACGACATACCCACCGGTTCCCTCCTCACAGAAATCATTCGAGGTCTTCCCATGGATGGCGGTTTTCTTTCCCTTGGCGACGCACGACACGTCTCACTTTGGAGTGTCGCCGCACTCATGCTTGTCTGCACCGCGATCTATGTGCCGTTCACCGACAAGGGGCCGACCAACGACGACCTCATCTATTTGGATTACGCCGATAGGCTGACCCTGAATCCGGCCCGTTGCCAGGTGTCGGACTACGTGTTTCAGGGGCGGGTCCTCGAGAATTTCGTGGTTTTCGAGTCCACTCATCCGCCGCTCGTGCCCTATTACATTCGCGTGGTGCGCCACCTCGTCGGTCGCGACCTGGTTCATCTCCACCTGGCGTTTCTGCCGTTTCTGTGGCTGGCGACCCTGGGCCTGGCCGGCCTGATTCGTCATTACACCGATCATCCACCCTGGGTGGCGCTGGCCCTGACGCTGGGACCCATGTTCCTTCCCAACGCCGCGACCTTGATGACCGATGTGCCGCTGTTCGCCTTCTGGGTCGGCGGGCTTTGGTATTGGGAGCGGACGCTGGCCCGAACCGGCGCTTCCGCCACCCGCAATTTGATTCCATGTCTGATCTTCACCTTCGCCGCCGTGTTCACCGCCTACCAGGGGTTCGGGTTGCTGGCCCTGATCGCCGTACGCGGCTGGAGCAAAAGGCGCATGGGTGAAGTACTGATCGTTTTCGCCTGTACCGTGGTGCCGATGGTGATCTGGCTGTCCATGGTCTATTACTATCACGGGATCGTGCCCTATTTTGCCGCGCCTCGCGACGAACTCAGCATTGCCACCGAAGTCCACAAGGGACTCGATGCCACCAACATGTGGATCAAGGCCCGGGTCATGGTGCTCTACGGCGGTGCCGCCATCGGCCTGTTCGCGCCTCTGGCACTCCGGCTGGCCGCCGGCGGGCGATTCTTCTATCCGCTGATGGCCTGTCTGGGCTGGGCCTGGGTACTCCTGCTGAATCTTCAAAACGATACGGGCTGGTTCCCCGGTTTCTGGGCCTGGGGCTTGATGGGCTTGGGGCTGGCTCTCTTGCCCTCCCTGTTTCACGCCGTTCGGAGTTTGTTCGGCATCGACGAGGAGGGCAGCATCTGGTTGGTCCTGTTGGCTTGGTTCGCCGGCCTGGCGCTGTTTCAAATCGGGCTCGCGGCCTTCGCCTCACCTCGTTACAACCTGCTGCTCTTTGCCGCCCTGCTTCTGATGGTGCTCCGCGCCACCCCGCCGCGGTTTGCCGCGGTCACCGTCTGGACCTTGATCAGCACCGGTATCGCGGTCGGTCTCGGGTGGATGGTGGCACGCGTGGAGTTCGATTTCAGTCGCGCCCAACGCGTCGCCGATCTGGAACTTCCCGTCGCGCCCGGCGAAATTCACTTCGTCGGCGAGATGGGGGTTCGCCACTACGGCGAACAGGCCGGCATGATCTATCTACAGGTCGACCAAACGGATGACGTGCGCTACCTGCTCGTGCCGCGTCTCACCGATCACATCCAGGTGCCCGAATCGCTGCTGGCGCGTGCGGAGATCGCCGGCCGATACGAGGTGCCGAGCCGCTGGCCCCTGCGGCTGCACGCACCCGACCACCACACCAGTTACTATCTGCACGCACGGGGCATCTTGCCGTTCTCGTTCGTTCCCGGCCCGGGAACGATGGAAGCTTACACCCTCTTCAAGGTCTATCACCAGATCATGCCCGCCTGGGTCGTCGGCCCCGAATCCAGGATCGAACCGGCGGGACCCATCTTGCCCGAATCGCCGATCGTCACGGAGTTCGATTGCCCGAAGGATGGACTGACGCGGGTTCGACTGAATCTGGCGACCTACAACCGGATCAACACGTCGACGTTGCGGGTGGCGATCAGCGAACTCGGCCTGGCGGAGGCCGAGGAGTCCCTGTTGTGGTCGGTCGATCTCGATGCCGCCCAGATTCGCGACAACAGTTGGTTGACCCTGGATTTAGAGCCCCTTGCGAGCGCCGGCAAACGCTTGAGACTGGCGCTTTCCTCGCCGGATGCGACTCCCGCCAACGCGGTGACCATTTGGGTGAACAGGGCCGGCGCGGGCGGCTACCGCTACGGAGAGACGGTTCAAGCAGGCCAATTGGGACTCTCGATGTTTTGTTTCCCTCGTGCAGCCGCCGGGGAAGTCGAGACGGTGGCGCCGAATCCCAGCGAGTGACTGCAGACGCCGGCTTCGCCAGCTTCGATGTTTTCCCGGGCCGACCTCTGCTATAATGGTCGGGCTCTTTTCGGGGGCAAAGGAGGACCGACCATGCTGACCACTTTTCTTTTTGCACTCGTCGTGTTCAGTGTCTGTTTTTTCGGGTTGGGCATCGGGTTTTTTCTTCGTGGCGTGGCCATGAAAGCCTCCTGCCGCAGCACCGCCCATTTCATGGATGAAGATCCAAGCTGCGGGGCCTGCGCCAAGAAGGAAAAAGAGCTTTGCCCCAGCGACGACGAGTCCGGTCTACTGCACATCTCCCAGATCAGCAACCCCCACCGCACCATGAAAGAGCGCGACAAGCCCGAACCCGGTTATCAAGTCTGAGAGCCACCGATCGGCGGCTCGGTATCGGCATGCGGGTTTCAGGCATCGGGCGTTTCTGCTTTGGCAAAAGCAGGGTGGGCGCCCAGCTTGGAAGTATCAACGCGAAGCGCACCGATTCGGTGAGCCCGCACGCGCGTAAGAGACGTAAAGCCTGTAGGTTGGCCGGCTCGGCCGACTATTCGGAGTAACGTGTGTAGCAGGCCGGAGTTACGCCAAAGAGCGAAGCCGATACTTTCCCTCACCGCGCGCTGTCGAAGCGACCTGCCACAGATCGAAATCAATCATCGAGAGATTTAGAGGCTCGACTTTGCTGCTTCGAACTTTTCCCACTGGAACTTGCGAAGGGTGGGTTACTCCGAAAAGTAGGCCGCGCCATACCGGGCGTGCCATACCGATCCTGCTCAACCAATCGAAGCGATCTGGCATAGATCGAAATCGATCATCGAGAGATCTGTAGGCTCGACTATGCTGCTTCTCACTTTTACCACTGGAACTTGCGAAGGGTGGGTTACTCCGAAAAGTAGGCCGTGCCATATCGGGCGTGCCATACCGATCCTGCTCAACCAATCGAAGCGATCTGGCATAGATCGAAATCGATCATCGAGAGATCTGTAGGCTCGACTATGCTGCTTCGCACTTTTCCCACTGGAACTTGCGAAGCGTGGATCGCTTCGAAGTGTCGGGCCAGCGGCCCAACCTACCGCAATTCCGCCCCTCAAAGCATTCGGGAACTCCGGGCACGGGTCGCTTCGACAAATTCATCCGGCGGGCTTACCGTCCCTTTTACCGTTACTGGTTTTCCCGCAGCTTCGTCGAGGAAAGCTCCTGGTAGGGGTGGTTCGCCAATCGCGCGACCTGACAGCCGTGGGCGTTCAACCAGGTGGTGGCGCGCTTGAGCGATTTCGGCTTGGAGTGGCGCGGCGCCACGAAAAGCGTATCCAGTGAGGCGGCGAGGGTTTCGGCTTCGAACCAGTCCGGGAAGCTCGCGAAGCTGTCCTCACCGACCAGCAGGGATCGGGACTCACGCGTCACGTAAGGAACCCATTGCGCCGTGGGGTTCGGTTGTTCTCGCCCGCAAAAGCCGGGGAAGACGCAGGCGCCCAAATCGGCGACCGCCGATTGGAGTTCGCGAAACAGCGACCAGTAGCAGCGATCGGAGGGGCCCTTTTTGAAGGGGTTGGCGTCGGGAACGACCACGACGTCCTGGGGATTGGGGCAGAGCGAGACGCAGGCGTGGTGGCCCAGGTGCCAGGGGTCGAAGGTTCCGCCGTAGAAAACCGGGTGGTGGGGAAAGTATTCCGGCACACCGAAGGCACCCACCGTGCGTAGGGGTGCGACGGCGGTCGGCATCGGCTGCCAGAAGCAGCCCAGGGCTTCACACAGAATGGCGCCGTGATCGAAGGCCAGCCGCGGCAGCTCGCGCAACGGCACCCACTGTGCCTCGCGGGCATCGTCGCAACCGCGCACGTAGCGCGATTCGGGCAGCCAGAAAAGGAACGGCTGAGAGATCGTCCAGCCGCGTGGGTCGCGATCCTTTTTTGCGCGTAACGATAGCGGAATCGCGCGGGTGGGCGGCAAATCGAGTCGGGTTTCTTCTTTGAGCTCGCGCAGGGCGGCGGAGAAAGGCAGTTCGAAGGCGTCGACGAAACCGCCGGGAAAGGCCAACCAATCCCGGAAGGGCGCGCGACCGCGACGAATGACCAGGATTTCCATGGCCTCGCCACTTCCGGAGAGGACCACGGCATCCACCGTCAGGGCTGGTTTGGGATATTTGGACATAGGCACCTGGAGTTCATGGCGTTGGGGTCATGCGAATTTCCGAGCGATTGGCCGGGGCCGAATCACTCCGTGGCCGACGATGGGAAGGCACCTCGCGGAAGGTCGGTTTGGCGGATTCGAAGCGAGGAATTCGAGATCTGCATGCACCCGATTGGGCCGGTGGGATTCGCGAAAAACCCGAATCCCACCGGGGCCGCGATCGGGACCGCCGGTCGGGTGGACCCGTGGCCCACCCGTCAGGTCAAAGGGCCGCGTGAATGGCCAGGATGTGGGCCACGCAGCAGGTCAATTTCTTGGCGTAGGGAACGTGGAGGAATTCGTTGGGGCCGTGAGCGTTGCTGTTGGGACCCAACACGCCGGTGACCACGAACTGGGCCTTGGGAAATTTCTCGCCGAGCATGCCCATGAAGGGAATGGTGCCGCCCTCGCCCATGTGCAGGGCCGGTTTGTCGTAGAAGGTCTGCGATACCTCGTCGAGCGCATCGGCCAGCCAATCGGCCAGGGGCGGCGCGTTCCACCCGGTGGCCGCTTCCTCGAACTCGCAGGTGATCTTGGCGTTGTAGGGCGGATTGCGGGACAGAATGTCTTCGACGACCTTCTGGGCCTCGTGGCCTTCCAGGGTCGGTGGCAGACGCAACGACAGTTTCAGGGTGGAATAGGGCCGCAACACGTTGCCGCCCGATTGAACCGGAGGCAGCCCCTCGGCACCGGTATAACTGAGTGCGGCGCGCCAGGTACGGTTGAGGATGCAGGCGACCGGGTCGTCGGTGGCCGGCTGCATGCCCTGGACGAAGGGATACTTGCGGTAGAGTTCCTCACCCAGGGAATCGGCGACGCGCCGGGCTTGCGCCACGCGCTGTTCGGGAATTTCCACCTTGAGCGATTCGGGTACGATCTCACCGGTGTTCTCGTCTTCGAGGCGCGCCACCAACTGGCGCAACACGCGAAACGAGGACGGGACGATGCCGCTGGCGTCGCCGGAGTGCACGCCCTCCTCCAGGACGTCCACGCGCACGGTGCCGCCCACCAGGCCGCGCAGGGAGGTCGTGCTCCACAACTGGTCGTAGTTGCCGGCACCCGAATCGAGGCAGACCACCAGATCCACCTCGCCGATTTCCGCGGAGAAGTGATCCACGTAGGCGGGCAGGTCCGGCGAGCCGCTTTCTTCGGAGAATTCGATCATCACCACCGCGCGGGGCAGCTTCACGCCCTGCTCGCGCATGGCCATCATGGCGCACATCGAGGCGAAGAGCGCGTAACCGTCGTCGGCACCGCCGCGACCGTAGAGCTTGCCGTCCTCGTAAACCGGTTTCCACGGTCCCAGGTCGGCGCGCCACCCGCTCATTTCGGGCTGCTTGTCCAGGTGACCGTAGAGCAGGATGGTCTTGTCCAGATCACCGGGGATATCCAGCAGAATCAAGGGAGTACGACCTTCCAGGCGACCCTGGTAGGTCTTCATGCCGGGGATCGGATGGGCCTCGATCCATTTCCAGGCCAGTTGGAAGGCATCTTCCATGTGGCCGTTTGCATCCCAATTGGGATCGAACGCGGGCGACTTGTTGGGGATCCGAATGTAATCGATCAGGGTGGGGACGATTTCGTCGTCCCAGAACTTGTTGACGAACGCTTCAGTGACTTGGGGATTTGGCATAAACGAACCTTCCTCATTTACTTAAAAACCGCGTCACCCGGTGCTCCGGTGTCGGGCCCGTTGGACGTTCGGGCGCGTGGCGATGGTGACGGGTCGACCCTGCTTCTGGCTGGGGCTCACAAATTCGGGCGGCTGCCTGGGTGTGGCGTCGGGACATGCGAAAAGCCGTGCCCACAGCGACGTCGATCGCCCGTGGCGAAATCGGGGAACATGCCCGTGATGACCGAAACGGAACCCGTGGACCATTGTACATCGGAATCGTTCGGCACCCCAGAGGGATGACCGTCGGGGGGCGGCGCGCCGCGTTTGAAAGGGTCCAGGGCGTCGAACGCCTCGCCGTTCACCGTCCCTTCGCGGCATGGCTGGCCCCGTGGACGGGCCGCCTCAAACGGCTCGTGTCGGAAGGACCGAATCCGGTCGCGGTGATGGCGGCCGGATTCGGCAAAACGCAGTCATTCTACCTGGCGTTCGATGGCGCGCAAGTCCACGATCATCGATACCTGGCCGTCGCCCATCACCGCCGCACCGAGATACTTGCGCAGGTCGATCCAGGGCACGGGGCGCAGAACCACTTTCTGCAGGCCGAGAATGACATCCACGAAAAAGGCGAAGGGTCGAGACTTGGCCTCCACCGTGATCAGGATGCCGTCCAGAAGATCGTTGTATTCGCCGTAATAGGGGCCGTCCAAATGCGTGATCGGCATGATCATGCCGTTGCGCTTGACGCATACCGCGCCGTTGGGAAGCCGGTGCAGGTCCTTGGAGAGGGGGCGGAAGGATCCCGAAATGCTGTCCATCGGCACCACGAACCGTTGCTCGCTGATCTGCACCACGAAGCTCTGCATGATCTGGGTGCCCACGGTTGCGGGTAACTTGATGAAGAATTCGGTACCCTGACCCGGTTTCGTTTTGACTTCCATGCGCCCGCCGGCATCCTCGACCGCGCGTTTCACGGCATCCATGCCCACGCCGCGTCCCGAGATCTCGGTGACCGCGCTCGCGGTGGAAAAACCCGACGAAAAGATGAAGTCCACCAAGAGATCTTCGGTGACCGGATCGTTGGGACCCAGCAGGCCGTTCGCGAGGGCCTTTTGGCGGATCTTCTCGTAATCGAGGCCGCGACCGTCGTCCTTGATGGAAAGGGTGATCGTGTCTTCCGATTCGGTCATGGTCACCGTGACCACGCCCGTCTCGGATTTGCCGGTCTGGGCCCGTTCCGCGGGCGGCTCGATGCCGTGATCGGCGGCGTTGCGCACCATGTGCACCAACGGTGCCTCCAGGGTTTCGATCAGGCTGCGGTCGATGGTGAGATCGTCCCCGGCGATGACCGTATCGATGCGCTTGTTGCGAGACGAAGCCACGTCGCGCACGATCCGCCTGGATTTCTCCAACATGGTGCGCACCGTGACCTTGCGGATTTCCATGATGCTGGCCTGAAGGTCGTCGGAAAGCTTGGTGAAGGTGTTGATGACGCGCAGAAACGCCGAGGTGATCGGCAACCCCGCCTGGGTTTTGAGCAGCTCGCTGTGGATGTAGCGGAACATTTCGTCGACCGCGATCAACTCGCCCACGAAGCTGAGGAAGGCGTCGATGCTGTCTTCCGAGACCCGCATGGTGCGACCGCGGTCCTGTTTGCGGGCTTCCGCGGCCGGTTCCTCCGCGCGGCGCGGCTGGTCGGCGGCCGGCTGCTCCTCGGCGGCTGCGGACTCCGCTTTTTCGGGCTTGGGCTGCACATCCCCCTGGCCGCTGGGTGACGGTTCGTCGGATGGGGCCCCTTCACCGGCATCCGATGCCTCGTCGGCCGCCCCGCCTCCGCCGGGATAGGTTTCCCAGGCTTGCATCTGGGCCAGGCGGCGGCCCTTTTCGATCAGTGAATTGCGCAGGATGTCGTCGAATCCGATGCGGCTCACGAACAGGTCGAACTCTTCCAGCGCTTCGGCGATGGTGTGTTGCGCCGCGTCGGTTTCGGCCAGTTCGGTCATTTCTTTCAGGCAGGCCTCCACCAGTTCCGCCTGCTGCTCTTTGGTCAGCCCGGAAGGTGGGTTTTCGAGGATTTGCATCATGGAGGCCAGCGGTCCGTCGGGGGTCGCGTCTTCTTCGGGAGCCTCCTCCGCAGGTTCTTCCTCGGGGGTGCCGGCAGCCAGGAGGTCGATGGCCTGCATCAGGGTCGCGTGTTCCTCGGTGTTGGCCAACAACGGTGCGTCGGCCAGCTTTCGCAGCAGGACCAAGGCTTGGGGGATCGGGCTTTCGACGGCTTCGGTGGAGGCGTCGAGCTGCTTGACCACCTGTTCCATCACCGCTTCGTAGCGCTCCGCCTCGCAAGCCTCGTCACCGGCTTCGCGGGTGGCGTCGAGAATGGCGAGAATTTCGTCGACACCGGACAGCAAGGTGTCGATGATGACGGGCTGCACCGACAACTTGCCTTTTCGCAATCGGTCGAGGATCGATTCCAGCTCGTGCGCGAGAGCTTTGGTCTTGAGAAGGCCGAAATAAGCCGCGTTGCCTTTCAAGGAGTGAACCGGTCGAAACACGGCTTCGATAATGGACAGGTCGCCCGGCGCTTGCTCTAACTGAACGAACAGCCCCGGGATCAGACTCAATGATTCCACCGACTCATCGATGAAATCGATCATCATCTCTCGGTCGATATCATATTCGTCGTCCACGTGCGTCTCCCCTCAGGGTTTCATACCCCTAAGTTCCCGTAATTTTCGTTGCCAATTCTTTAGGCGCTCTTCGATGCGATTGACTGCATTTTCTAATTCGGCCAAATCCTGTAATGGCTTGAAAATGAAAGTTTCGGCACCGAGCCTCAGGCAACTCAGGGCGTTGTCCAGGGTGACGTAGCCGGTGATGACGATCGGACGGAGGGTCGGGTTGTGTTCCTTGATGTAACGCAACAACTCGATGCCGTTCATGTCGGGCATCATCACATCGGTGATAACCACGTCGATGCGTTGTGTTTCCAGAATGCGAACGGCTTCCCGGCCGTTGGCGGCGGTCATGACGTCATAGTCCAGCAGAGAGAAGTGGCGAGAGAGCATGTCGCGAATCATTTCCTCGTCATCGACGATCAAAAGAATCAAGCTCATGAAATACCCCCTTCAACGGCAGTGGGTGATGGTGCATCGTGATTGAATGACCTGCATTACGAGGCGCCAGCCTCGCGATCGTCGGTTGAGTCGGGAACGGCCTTGGGCAGCCTGATCGTAAATCGGGTGCCGCCCTTCGCCGCGTTCTCCGCGGTGATCGTGCCTTTGTGATCCTCGATAATGCCTTGACTGATCGAGAGCCCCAACCCGGTTCCCTTCCCAACATCCTTGCTGGTAAAGAAGGGGTTCCAGATATCGGGGAGCTTTTCCGGCGGAATGCCGACACCGTTGTCGGTAACCGTCAGCTCCGTGTGCATTGGGTCGAAGGAAGTGCGGAAAACCAGGCGAGGTCGGACGCGGCCGGTCAGCTCTTCCATCGCATCAGCCGCGTTGACGATCAGGTTCACCAGTACTTGTTCCAGTTTCTGGGCATTGCCTCGTGTGTTTGGAAGGTCGGTATCCAGCTCCAACACGACCTCCGCCTCGAGGTGGTTCAAACGATTCCCGCAGAGGATCAAGGCGCGGTGAACGCATTGGTTGAGGTCGACGGGTTCGAAATGTTCGCGGTCTTTGCGCGAGTAAGTCTTGAGGCCGTTGATAATGGCGCTGATGCGTTCGACCCCGTTGCGAATCCCGGAGAGCATTTTCGGAATTTCGGTGAGTACCAGGTCGATCTTGCGGCGGTCGCGTTCCGGGGTGGATTCGGCCTTGCTCTTCAGCGTTCGTTCGACGAGTGGCCAGCATCGTTCGAGGGTTTGCGCGTTGCCGGAAATGAAGGTGGTGGGATTGTTGATTTCGTGGGCGATCCCGGCCGTGAGCACGCCCAGCGAGGCCAGGCGATCCGCGTGCAACAGCATGCGGGCGCGCTGCTCCGCCAGGTCTTCCATCTCGGTGACGGCCTTGGTCAACGCCACGTTTTTCAAATAGAGCTGCTTCTGGGATTCGACCAGGCGCGAACCGACCTTGATGCGGCTGTTCAGCTCCATTGGATCTACCGGCTTGACCAAAAAATCGTCGGCCCCCGCTTCAAATGCAGTCAACATGTCCTTCTTTTCCGATTTGGCGGTAATGAGAATCACGTGGAAGGGTGTGGATCTTTCGCTGCTTCTGATACGGCGAACCAGTTCCAAACCATCGAGGCCCGGCATCATCCAATCGACCAGGCCCATTTCGATGTCTTTTTGTTCGGAAACAAGGTTCCACGCATCCAAACCGTTTTCACAAGTCAAAGGCTGATGTCCCCACTTCTCCAAAAACCGTTCCAAAACTTTAAGGGAGACGCGGTCATCTTCAGCCACGAGAACTTTCATCGCGCACAAACACCTCGAGGACTCGATATAGCCCTACTCGGCCGACAGGGCATAGTGGCTTTAAAATTGAGCTCCTGTGGGGAATTTGCGGCGATCGAGAGATGTGCGGTCCGTGCCCTAGTAACGTCGTTTGGGGCTGTCCATGAACAGGACCCAGGGGGAGATGTCGGGATCGTCGATGCCGTCGGCGAACGTCAGGGCATCGCCCCGATGCGCGAAATAACCCACTTGAACGCGAAAAAAACCGCGATCCGTAGAAACCATTCTTGCCTGAGAAAATTGTGATTCCATGCGCCGCAGCATCGCTTTTGCTTTTTTCTTTTCCTGGAAACTTCCCACTTGCACAGTCCAGTAACCCTCGGCAGCTTGCCGCGTCGGTCGCACCCTCGGTCCTTTTCGCGCCGCCTGCCAATCGTCGTAATGTCGGTTGGCCAGGTAGATCTTCACCGGCGCCGTACCGGTTCCGATCAGGCCGATTTTCGAGGCGGCCCCATGAGAGAGATCGATGACCCGTCCGCGCACGAAGGGGCCGCGATCGTTGATGCGCACGTAGACCCAGCGGTCGTTGTCGCGATTGATCACCTTGACGACGGTGCCGAAGGGAATGGTCTTGTGGGCGGCGGTCAGGTCGTGCATGTTGTAGGTTTCGCCGTTGGAGGTCTTGCGGCCGTGGTAGGGCTTGCCGTACCAGGAGGCGGTGCCTTTTTGCAATAGGTCGCCGTCATCCTTGCCGCGCAGGGAAACGGGTCGTTCGCCACGTAGCTTGATCTCCCCGTTGCGCTTGACGTCCTTGCGCCCGCAGCCGACAACGGTGAGCGCCATCAAAATCATCAGCACCTGGGCGGTCGCCCATGTCGGTTTGGACCAAGCTCGACGCAGCAACATGTACATCCTCCATCGCGATTTCCATTCGAGTCGAAGGAAATCTCGGCTTCCTGTTTCGGCGATGCCTGCCGCCCAAGGGGGCCCGAGCGCGTTGCCGGGCAGGCGAGACTCGGGAAATGACGGGTTCTTCAAGGAGAGACTTTAGCAGCATCGACCTTGCCGCGATCATCACTTTTCGCGATGGACCCCTGAATTTCTTGCTTTTATGGCCCGATCCGGGCTTCGGGACGATGCGGCTGCGGGCCCGATCGAGGTTCGCTCCGTTTAGGATCCCTTGCTCTTGTGCCACACCTTGCGCAGCCAGGGGCCGAACACTTCCATCTGCACCAGGTAATGCTTGCGGTCGGGATCCTTCCAAATGCCCATTTCCGTGCGGGGGTCCATCAATTTGCGCGCCTGATATCGAAGCTGCTGGGTCGTGAAGGGGATTTTGGTGCAGACCTCCAGAAGGAAGAAGCGACCTTCCTGGCAGAGCAGGGTATTGGCGTCCCAATCTTGGTGCACCACGCGAATCAGGGTGTTGCGGTGGTGTCGGTACCAAGCGGCGAAGGTGGGCATGTGAACCAGCCAGGCTCCCTCGTGGAGATCGATGCCCATGTCGGTCCAGGCGCTTTCCGAATCGTAGGCCATCTTCTTGAGCTTGGCGGAGACGAGGTGCAATTTGGCCACCACCTCCTTCAACCCGAAGATGCCGGCCTGATGGAGCAGCGTTTCCTCGTCCCAGCCGGCTTCGATCTCGCGAACCTTCAACTCGCCTTGGGGCAGCGGAATCCGGCTGCGACGGCCGGACGGGTAGGCGGTTCGAGAAATGGGTTGGGTCTCTAGCATGACTGGCGTTCCTCTCCCCGTCGCGGATCGATACCCACCGGACCTACCGCGGCGGGGTTACCCGTCATCCTAACTGCCGTCGACATACATGTCATGAGTTAGCCCGTAAAAGCCCCGCAAAACACAGTATTCGCGAATACAGCGATCGCGAGGAAATATTCGGACAAAGGGGTTCCCGGAAAACACCGTCGCGATCCATGAGCCGGGTTTCCCTGTTCCCCCTGAAATCTGACTTTTTCCAAAAGCACGCAACGGTGCCGGCCGGATTCAGCTCCGGTAACTGGCGTTGATCGTCACGTACTCGTGGCTTAGGTCGGTGGTCCAAATTGTCGCGGTTTCCGGACCGTCGTGAAGGTCGATCGTGACCCGAACTTCCGGGCAGCCGAGGATGCGGCGCGCCTCCTCTTCGTCGAAGGGCAGGGGCATGCCGTTTTCCAGGACGCACATGGTGCCGAAGCGCAGGCTGACCTTGGTGGGATCGAAGGGCAGGCCGGACGCGCCCATCGCGGCCAGGACCCGGCCCCAGTTGGCGTCGCGGCCGTACATCGCGGTTTTGAAGAGCAGTGAGGTGGCCACCGCTTGGCCCAATTGGGCCGCCAGCGTTTCCGTGCCCGCGCCGCAAACCTGCAGGTGAATCAAGCGGCTCGCCCCTTCCCCATCGGCGGCGATTTGCATCGCCAGCGATCGACACACCGTTTCCAGCAAGGACTCGAAGGCTTGCGAATCCGGGCCGACCTCGGCACAGCCGTTGGCCATGATGGCGACCATGTCGTTGGTGCTCATGTCGCCGTCCACGCTGATGCGGTTGAAGGTTCGCGAGGTCACCCGCTCCAGCATCTCCTGCAGCAGGGGAGCCGGGATCGCCGCATCGGTGGTGATCACCCCGAGCATGGTGGCCATGTTGGGATGAATCATGCCCGAGCCCTTGGCGAAGCCGGAGATGCGGTAGCCGTCGCCGTGCACGACGGCGGTTTTGGCGCAGGTGTCGGTGGTGCGAATCGCCTCCGCGGCGTGCAAGCCGTGGCCGCCGTCCAGGCGCGCGGCGGCCTCGGTGATGCCGGCCAGGACCTTGCCACGCGGCAGTTGCACACCGATGACACCGGTGGACATCACCAGCACTTCGTCGGATTTGCAGCCCGTGTCCGCCGCGGCCTGGCGCGCCATGTCGCGTGCCGCGTGGTCGCCGTGCACGCCGGTGACCGCGTTGGCGTTGCCACTGTTGATCACGATGGCCCGCATGCGTCCGCCGCTTCGCTGCAGATTGGCGCGGCTCAGGCATATGGGCGCGGCTTGAACGCGATTGGTGGTGAAGACCGCCGCGGTTTGCGACGGAACATCGCTGACGAGAAGCGCCACGTCGAGATCTCCGGACTTTTTGATGCCCGAGGCCACCCCGGCGGCCTGGAACCCGCGCGGCAACGGAAAGGCGGACGAAGGCACCGCCATCTCGGGAACGGTAGTTGGATTCGTTTGTAGACCCTTGATTTGCAACGTCATGACAACCTCTTACCCGTGGTATCGATTTGGAGGAGAGAGGCGAACCCGGACCGAGGTCCTCTCTCGATTCAGGACGTGACCGTCAATGCGCGCCACATGGCCACCTCGCGGCATCCCTCGCGAAAGGCACAGCCGGTGCAGTCGCCGTCGATCTTGGCCGGCATGCGAGACCGCGCCACCCGCTCGAAGCCCAGTCGTTCGAAGAAACCCGGCTTGAGGGTCATCGCGAACAGGGTTTCGGCTTCTGTTGCTTCCGCCCTTCGCGTCAGGTGATCCACTAGCATGCGACCGATGCCGAGGCCGGCGTAGCGGTGGTTCACCGCAAGGGACCGGATCTCCGCGGATCCGTCCCCCCAGTCGAACAGTGCACCGCATCCGATGACCGTGCCGGCCGTTTCGACCACCGTGAATCGTGGAATGGCCGATCGAATCGAGGCGTGGGTCACGGGCAGCATTTCACCGACTCGCGCGAAACCCGCCACCAACCGAACGATGGCGTCGGCGTCCGCCTGTTCCGCGGCGCGAATGTGGGGTTCCGGGGACAGAAGTGGCTTGGTGGGCGATGAGGCGTCTTTGGGAGCGCTGACGATGACCATATCCGCCTCTCACCGATAGACCCGGGTCGCGGTTGTCGCCCGTCCGATGGAGACGTGGGGAATGCCTTCGACCACGCCGGCTGCGGCGGCCTTCACCTTGGGAATCATGCCGTCGCGCACGATGCCGTCGCGAATGGCGTCCTGGGCTTCCGTCAGGCTCAGCGAAGTCATCGGCAGCCCGCTCTCGCCCAGTACGCCGGGCACGTCGGTGATGAAGGAAAGCCCCGCGGCGCCCAGTGCCTTGGCCACCGCCACCGCCACCTGGTCGGCGTTGACGTTGTAGGCACAGCCGTCTTCGCCATAGGCCACGGGCGCGATCACCGGCGTCACGCCCTGAGCCAGCAAGGCGTGCAGAAAATCGGTGTTGATGCCGGTGATTTCGCCCACGTAGCCCAAATCCGCGGGAACGCCGTTCTCCTGGATGAGCATCTTGCGGGCGCGCAGCAGGCGCATGTCGGCACCGCTCAGGCCCAGGGCGTTCAGACCGGCATCGTTGAACAGGCGAACCAGGCGTTTGTTGACCTCGCCCACCAGCACCATTTCGACCAGTTTGAGCGTGGTGGCGTCGGTGACGCGCAGGCCGGCGACATAGCGCGGCACGATGCCCAACAGTTGCTGGAGCCGTGCCACTTCGCGGCCGCCGCCGTGGACCACCACGAAGGGCTGGCTGCGTTCCTTCAGTTCCGCGGCGAAACTCTGGAGAAACGTTTGGTTTTCGCTTTCGCCGCCACCCAGTTTGAAGACATCGATCAACATGGCAATCCCTCCGTTTCGGGCAGGCCGAACATGAGGTTCATGTTTTGAACGGCTTGTCCGGCGGCTCCTTTGAGCAGATTGTCGATACTGGCGACGACCACCAGCCCTCCCTCGCAGGGGTGCAGCGAGATGGCCGTATGGTTGGTACCGCAGGTGTGTTTCAAGGAAGCGGTGGCGCCTTCGGCCAACAGGTGGACGAAGGGTTCCTTTTCGTAGCGGGCCGCGTAATGCTCCCGGATTTCCGACATCGAGGGCCCCTGGCTCAGCGGTACGTGAATGGTGGCGAGAATGCCGCGATTCACCGGCGCCAGGTGCGGCACGAACACGACCGAAGGGATCTCCGCACCGCTCATGTCGCGCAGGGTTTGCATGATTTCGGGAACGTGGCGATGGACCTGGCCGGGATGGTAGGGCGTGACGTTCTCGTTGGCTTCGACGAACAACGACGGAATCTTCAGGCCCCGACCGGCCCCGCTCAAACCACTGACGGCATTGATCACGATGCTGCCCTCTGTCAGCCAACCGGCCTCGGCCAGGGGGTACAGTGCCAGGGCCGTGCAGGTGGGATAGCAGCCCGGGTTCGCGACCCGCGTCGCGTCGGCGATGCGCGTGCGGTGAAACTCGCTCAGGCCGTAGACGAAACTGCCCAACAAATCGGCATGGGCGTGCTCGGTTTGGTACCACCGGCGGTAGTGGTCGATCTCGCGCAGGCGGTAGTCGCCGCCCAGGTCGATGACCCTGACCCCGGCTCGCGCCAGGCGCGCGGCCTCTTCCTGCCCGCGTCCCGGTCCGGCACCGTGAGGCAGGCACAGGAAGGCCAGGTCGATCTCGTTCAAGGGGACCGACTGTGGGGAACACAACGGGAGGTCCAGGGTCGTCGGATGTAGCTGGTTCAGGTTCGCGTCGGGGTTGGAACCGCTGGTGGCGTGGCCCAGGCGAACCCGTGGATGGTTCAGCAGCAACTTGACCAATTCGAAGCCGCTGTAACCCGTGGCACCGAAGACGGCCACGTCGATGTCTTTGGAAGACTGAATCATGAGTCGTGCCTCATTTTATGGAAAGGGACGCGTGCCCGGTCGTGCCGGGTGCGCGGAGAACCGAACGGGGAACCCGCCCCGGTTGGCGCGTGGCTCGGCGGAGTTCCCGTCCGGATGCTGTGCGTTTCGAACCGCGATTGAAAGGGTTGGCGTACCTGCGGATCGGTGATGGGAAAGCTCGCGGATCAGCGGCTTCGTCGGCGTCGGTGAAACCGGCCGGGGGGAACAGGGCGGGCCCAAGGAAAAACGAGTGGAAACATCAACATGGTACCGGCTCCAAAAACGATGCGCTCGGGGGGCAGGTGCGCGCAAAACATGGAGAGACTATACATCCCGGACGAAGAGGATAGCAATAAAATTCTGTTAAAAAGTGAATAAACTGAATTTTATTCAGGAGGTATTCATCCTGAGCGATCCGTCGAAAGGCGTGATAGCCAGGCTGACTTGATTGTGAGCGCTTTGATTAAAATGTTTCATAGTAGTTGTTTGAAGAAAAATTTACTTCAGGGATTCGAAGCCGGGTGTGATCGGCTGGGATCTTGGCGATGGATATGGTTTTATTCTAGAGTGTGTTCGCCCTCGACTCGCGGTTTCGGGCCCGACGCCTTTCACCCCATCCCCGACGGGAATCCGGGTTAGAATAGGCCCGCACGGTTCCCGGATGGGTTTCGAGCGCTCTGGAGTTCACGGCGGTTGTTTATGACGGTTTTGGAAGATCTACAAAACTACTTGGCATACATGGAGACGGTCGGGTTCGGCAATCTCCAGGTTCCTGCCGACCTTTTTGCCCGCACCGCTCGCAGGAGCCCCGCGGAGCGCACGGCATCGCGGGCCGCCCCCTCCCAAAGCATGCCGACCTTCGCGCCGCCGCCCGCCAATCCCCTGGCCGACGGGACGCGCGCGGTCGCGGAAAAGCCGGCTCCGGCCAAGGCCGCCGCCGCGCCCAGCCTTCTCTCGATCATGGACATGATGAAGGGCCCGGCCTTGGAGAGCGAGGACAATCAGGCCAAGGCCGATCAGGTGGGCGGCGAAACCAAGGTTGACCGGTTGCGCAATCTGTATCAAACCTTTCACGCCTGTCAGGCCTGCGCGCTGGGCACGACTCGAAACCGCTTCGTGTTCGGCGAGGGCGATCCGGAGGCCTCCCTGATGTTCATCGGAGAGGGCCCGGGTCGCGACGAAGACATGGCCGGTCGGCCCTTCGTGGGTGCGGCGGGCCAACTGCTGAACCGGATCATCGAGGCCATGGGGTTTCGGCGCGATCAGGTGTTCATCGCCAATGTGGTCAAATGTCGACCGCCGCAAAACCGCAAACCGCTCCCGGATGAAACCAGTGCCTGCACGCCGATCCTGGTCAAACAGATCGAATTCGTGAACCCCAAGATCATCGTCGCTCTGGGGGCGACGCCCTTCTGTTTTCTCAAGGGTCAGAACGTGTCGATCATGCGGCATCGCGGCCAGTTCTTCAAATGGCGCGACTACCGGGTGATGCCCACCTTCCATCCGGCCTACATTCTGCGCAATCCCGTTTCCAAACGAGACGTGTGGGACGACATGAAAAAGGTTCTGGCTGAATTGAAAAAGTCGTAATGAGCGGAGAGGTAACCCGATTCGGCGATCAGGCCGCCCGGATCGAACGGGCCGGCGCGACGAGCGCACGCCGGTCGGACTCGTTGGAACAGGAATATCCGCGTCGGGATTCGGCGCATCGCGTGATCTGGAAGGGATAGAGAAAGACCATGCTGACCCGGCTCAAAGTCAAAGGATTCAAGAACCTGGCGAATGTGGACCTGTTTTTCGGGCCCGTGACCTGCGTGGCCGGTGCCAACGGCACGGGCAAGTCGAACCTGTTCGATGCGTTGCGGTTCCTGGGCGATGTGGCCGGTGAGGACCTGGTGACCGCGGCTCGGGCGCAGCGCGGCGTCTATGCGGACGCACAGATTCCCCAGCTCCTGTTTCATCGCGAGGGGGCGCGCCAGACCGCCAAGATCGAATTCGAGGCGGAGATGATCGTGCCGCACTCGGGATTGGACGAGCAGGAGCGGGAAGTACTGGCGACCGCCAATCACCTGCGGTACCGGTTGGTGTTGCGTTGGCGCCCCGCCGAAGCGGAGGTGCCTGGCCGATTGGAGATCGAACACGAAGAGCTGGTACCGGTGGCGTCCCGATCGGGAGCCAACCTGCTTCACTTCCCGCACGCCAACCACTGGCGAACCAGCCTGATCCACAAAACGGACAGTGCCGCCGAGAACCAAAAGGGTTCTTTCATTTCCACGGGCAGGGAAAAGGGCAAAAAAGTCGTTTCGCTTCGAACCGATCGCCTGCCGGTCAAGCCCATTTCGGTGCTGACGGATGGTTTGCGTGCGACGGTGCTGTCCAGTGCCCCGTCCGACTATCCCACGGCCTGGCTGGCTCGGCGGGAAATGCAGTCCTGGCGCCATTTACAGCTCGAACCGGAGGCTCTGCGCCGGCCGGTTGCGGGACAGGCAGGCTCGCCCGAAGAGCGGGACGGTGAAGATAAGGCCCTGATTTCCGTGTGGCGGCGGGTGCGTCGCTCGTGGCAGTTGCCGCGCGACGGTTTGGAGGGAGACGGCGGTTTGGAGGGGCGTCTGGCCCAGCGCCTGATCGACCTGATCGACGACGTGCAGGCGATTCGCGCCGGTTTCGACGAGGAAACAGGCCTGACCTGGTTGGAAGTATGTGATCGATCGGGCTTGTGGTTGCCGGCCCACGCACTTTCGGACGGAACCTTGCGATTCCTGGCCTTGGCGCTGCAGGAGCAGGATCCCGGCGCGCCGCGGCTCCTGTGCCTGGAGGAGCCGGAAAACGGGCTTGCGCCCCAGCGGTTGCCGGCTTTGATGGCGTTGCTGCGAGCCCTTGCCGGCGATGTGGAGGACTTCGTCGACGAGTGCAATCCGCCATTGCAGATCCTGTTCACCACCCACGCGCCGGGATTGGTCAGCACCGCGGGGATCGACGAGTTGCTGGTCGCGGAGCTGATCAGCCCAGGCAACGCTTGTTTCCGGTTCCCCCGTGGCAGTTGGCGGAAGGCGGCCCAGCCGAGGCTCAAGCCGCTGCGGGAAGAAGACCTGGCCCCATGGCGCATCGCCGCGCCAGCGGACGAAGGCACCGAAGAGCGCGAGGAGGCGGTGGCCGTCCGACCGGGCCGAGCCACGCGCAAAACCGCACTCGACCACCCCCTGCTCCCGTTCGGCGAACCCACCTGACCCGCATTCGGAGAGGGATACCGTGCCTGTAGGTGGCGCAGAGGCGGTAAGCCTGTCAGCCTGGTTGATCGAAGTTAGTGACTTGAAATAAAAGCGTTACTATAAATGCGAAGCCCGGCGGGATGCGGAAGACTTCCCAATCGAAGTAACCAAAGCAGACAGTGCCCGCATTTCAAAAGCGTTGTCGAGCAGGTAGGTTGGCCCGCTGGGCCGACATTTCGAAGCGACCCAGGCGAGGAGTTCCCGAATGCCGAGAGATTCGTCGTGCCCAGTAGGTACATCCGCTGGATGTACTTTTCGAAGCGACCCAGGCAACGGGTGATCCAAATGCCAATGAGCGAAGCCACTCGCTCCGTATCAAGCCCACACCGAAGTGCGTTGCCTCAGAAGTTCCCGCAGGCTGAGAGAGGCGTCGTCGCGGTACGTTGGGCAAAGGCGGTGAGCCAGCTTGCTCCACCAATCGAAGCAACGTAATAAACCATAGTATGTTACGAAAAAGAGTGAAGCACCAGGTTCCGTGAATGACCCATGCCGAAGCAGATTTTTTGAAAGTACCCGAATGACGAGAAAGGCGCGGCGTCATAAGTTGGGCAGGGGCGGTTGGCCTGAGATCTCGATCAATCGAGGTAAATTGCTCCCTTTCAGCTAGAAGGGATAAAGTGCGAATAATGCGCGGATGGCGGGGTCCGCTATGCAAATACCCTCGGATCGGAGGGGGTGTTTTCATCGGCGGGTGATCCTGCGGAGAGGGTGTGCTCCGCTCTTGTTGATTGCTTGGATTTGAGACCTGCGCCGCTCCATCTACAGGCTTTGCACCGCTCTGGAAAGTAAGGGTTCTGCAAGCGAACGCACTTCGGTGTGGACGTGATGCGGAGGGAGTGGCTTCGCTCATCGGCATTTGGAGCGCCCGATGCCTGGGTTGCTTCGAAATGTCGGCCGGGCCGGCCAACCTACCGCCACGACGGCTCTCTCAGCTTGCGGGAACTCCATCGGCACGCACTCCGGTGGGGGCGATCAGCGGTTGCCGCGCATGGCGGAGGGGGATCCCAGCTCCGACATCAACTCCATCAAGTGCAGGTGGCGGTGGTTGCGCGCCATGTCCATCGCCGATAGGCCCGCCTGACCCGGATCTTCCGGATCCGCGCCGTGCGCCATGATCAGGGTCAACATGCGTTCGTCGTTGTTGGCCACCGCGTGGTGCAACGCCTGGAATCCGTGGCGATCGGTGCCGGTCACGTCGGCGCCGTTTTGCAGTAGCAGTAACGCGATCTGCACGTGCCCCTGGTTGGATGCCAGCACCAACACCGGCATCGCTTCGTTCGGTAGCACGCTGTTCACGTCGGCACCCTGCGCCAACGCGGCGCGAACCAGGGCCGCCTCACCGCGATCCACCGCCCAGATCAGCTTGCCGTCGGCGTCCGCCTTACGGAAATGGGCGGCTTCGTCCGGAGCGTACCCGCTCAAGGTGCGTTTGGTACGCAGGTCGAACGGATCGACCTTGATGAACAGCAAGCCCAATCCCAAACCCACCAAGGCCGCCAGCACCATCGACCACTGGGGCGCCCACGACTGGGACCCGCGGGGCGTCATGCCGTGGAGCGATTGACGTAGCCGAGTACCGGTCGCCCGGTTCTCCGTCTCGAGCGATTCGATCGCCTGAAGGAACCAGAACCGCACGTCCTCGGGCAGATCCAGGTTGGCCGGCAGGCGGTCGCCGAGACGAAAGATGCGCTTCAAATCGCGAATCAAGGCCGGGTTTTTGGGACGGTGACGGGCCAGCAGGCGAACCAGCCAGGTCAGCAGCCGCTCGCGTCCGGCGGCATCGCACCCCAGACGGTCTTCCAAGACCTCCACCAGTTCCGGAACGAGGCGATCGTGCTCGGCGGGCCGGTGCAGATAAATGTCCCGAAACGTGTCGTAGGCTCGGAAGGCGGCCCGGGCCCCGGGACTGTCCGGGTCGGGAATCAGGTAGGCCTCTTCCAAAACCGGCGACTCGCCGCCCGCCACGGCCAGGGCGTATTCTCGGGCCTCCTGCAAACGGCGCAGGTCCTCCGCCTGGTCGTGTGGGTCCACCGTCGAGATACGTTCGTGGAAACCCTCGTTGATGGCCTCCACGTCGCGACAGGGGCTCAGGCCGAGCAGTTGCCAATATCGGTTGTGTTGCAGGGGCGCCATGTCGTGTCCTGGAAGGGAAAGTGATCGGGTGCGCTGTGTCCGAGACAAATTCTATCGGAAATCGGCGGTAGTGAACATCATTGTGATGGTCGGATCCGAACTGGAGGCGTGAGTGAGCTCATCGATGGGCCTTTTTCGCGTCATGAATAGGAGAAGTGTGCCTGTGCGCGACGCTGAATGGGTCGATCGTCGCCTCGATCGGTTTTCGGCCTTGCCAACCGAAATCCAACCTAGTTGAATGGTAAGGGAGCCGTGCCTTGGCGAGTCGGTCAGCGGCGCCGGTTTTATGCGGCGTGGCCCTGCGGTCGACCGAACGCCACCGCGACTCGCTCGCTGAAATGCGGGTTGGGATGCAGTCGTACCTTTTTCTTCGGTCGGACGCTCTGCGTGGTTCGCCGCGCATCCCGTTCACACACGGATCCTCGAAACCATATCTCCCGATACGGCCTTTTTCCAATCCCTCTATGGCTGCGCCGTATCGATCGGATCGTCCAACCACAGATTTCTACCGAATTCAGGGGGGATTTCGCCCATGCGAACCACTTATGATCCATCCGTTCAAGCAGGCGCCGACCGCGCCGGAAGAACGGATTCCCAGCGGCGCTCGTTCGCCGTGCTCCCGCGCCTCATCGGCTTGCTGCTCGTTGCCTTGAGCGCTGCCGGCGGCATGTCGATCGCCGCCGAGAAAACGCCTGCCGCCAAGGCGGAAGTTGCCAAAAAAGAAGAATGGAAGGTCGCCGAACCGGATCTGCCGACCTTCCAGACCGAAATCGATACCCGCGAAGGAACCTGGATGTCCGTCGACGTCAGCCCGGACGGCAAACGCATCGTCTTCGACCTGCTCGGCGATCTGTTCACCATGCCGATCGAAGGCGGCGAGGCCGTGGCGCTGACCTCGGGCCTCGCCTGGGACATGCAGCCGCGCTTCAGCCCGGACGGACGCTGGATCGCCTACACCAGCGATGCCGGCGGCGGCGACAACATCTGGATCATGGACCGCGACGGCAAGAATCCGCGCAAGGTGACCGACGAATCGTTTCGCCTGATCAACAACCCCACCTGGAGTCCGGACAGCGAGTTCATCGCGGCCCGCAAGCACTTCACCGCGATGCGCAGCCTGGGCAGCGGCGAGATCTGGTTGTACCACCGCACCGGCGGCAAGGGGTTGCAGCTCAACGAAAAGCCCAACGACCAGAAGGACTTGGGCGAGCCGGCCTTTTCCCATGATGGCCGCTACATCTTCTTCAGCCAGGACACGACGCCCGGCCCGATCTTCCAGTACAACAAAGATCCCAACCCCGGCATCTACAGCATCAAGCGACTCGATCGCGAGACCGGCAAGATCGAACTCTTCCTGCAGGGTCCCGGCGGCGCGGTGCGACCCACGCCTTCGCCGGACGGCCGCTACATGGCCTATGTACGCCGGTACCACTACAAAACCGCGCTGTTCCTGCACGACATGAAAAGCGGCGAGAACCGCTTGCTCTACGACGGCTTGGACCGCGACCTCCAGGAGACCTGGGCGATTCACGGCGTGTATCCGGGCATTGCCTGGACGCCGGACGCCCGCGACCTGGTGTTCTGGGCCGGCGGCAAGATCCATCGCCTGCGCGTGGAAGACGGCAAGCGCGTGGAAATTCCGTTCCACGCCAAACAGTCCCACACCATGGTCAAGGCATTGCGCTATAAGACCGAAGTGGCCCCCTCGGAGTTCGACGTCCACATGATGCGTTGGGTGACGATCTCTCCGGACGAGAAGCGCGTCGTGTTCCAGGCCCTGGGCCACCTCTACGTGGCCGATCTGCCCAACGGCGAGCCCCGTCGCCTGACCAACCAGAACGACCACTTCGAGTTCTATCCCAGCTTTTCCCGCGACGGCGCCTGGATCGTCTACAGCACCTGGCACGATCAGGATCTGGGTTCGATCCGCATGGTGTCCGCCAAGGGCGGCGTCGGTCAGGTCATCAGCAAAGAGCCCGGCCACTATCTGGAGCCCGTGTTGGCGCCCGACGGTTCGGCCGTGGCCTACCAGAAATCGGTCGGCGGGTACCTGACCAGTCCGTTGTGGTCCAAGGAGCCCGGTATCTACCGCCAACTGCTCAAAGACGGACAGCCCGAAGGTGACCCCAAGCGCATCAGTGAAGACGGGAGCCGTCCCCATTTCGCCAAGAAGGGCGACCGCGTCTTTTTCACCGCGAGCGCCGATAAGGGTGCCCTGCTCCTGTGCAGCGTCGACATGAACGGCTTCGAACGGCGCGAGCACGTGCGCAGCGAAATGGGCGACGAACTGCGGGTGTCACCCGACGGCCGCTGGTTGGCCTTCACCGAACACCACAATGCCCACATCACCGCCATGGTGCCCACCGGCAAGCGCTACAACATCTCTCCCAACATGAAAAGCATGCCGATCACGCGCGTTTCCAAGAACGCCGGTACCTACCTGCACTGGAGCGGCAAATCCGACAAACTGTTCTGGTCGCTGGGCAACCAGTGGTTCGAGCGGGACCTGAAACAGGCCTTCGCCTTCCTGGAGGGCGCGCCCGAATCTCTGCCGGAACCGACCGAGAAGGGTCGGACCATCGCCTTCGAGGCTCCCTATGCGCAGCCCGATGGTGTCGTGGCGCTGACCGGTGCCCGCATCATCACCATGAAGGGTGACCAGGTGATCGAAAACGGGACCTTGATCATCGAGGGCAACCGCATCAAAGCGGTGGGCCCCGCCGGTGAGGTCGCGATTCCCAAGAAGGCCAAGGTGACCGACCTGGCCGGCAAGACCATCATTCCCGGTCTGGTGGACGTGCACGCCCACGGCCCCCAGGGTATCGACGAGATCGTTCCGCAGCAGAACTGGCACAATTACGCCGGCCTCGCTTTCGGGGTGACCACGATTCACGATCCCTCCAACGACACCAGCACCATTTTCGCCGCGGCGGAAATGGCCAAGGCGGGCATGATCCTGGCCCCGCGCATCTTCTCCACCGGCGCCATCCTCTACGGTGCCCAGTACCCGACCCTGACCGCCAAGATCGAGAGCCTCGACGATGCGCGCGAACACCTGAAGCGCATGAAGGCCGCCGGTGCCATCTCGGTCAAGAGCTACAACCAGCCGCGCCGCAACCAGCGCCAACAGGTCCTGGTGGCGGCCCGTGAAACCGGTATGATGGTCGTGCCCGAGGGCGGTTCGCTGTTCATGCACAACATGACCCAGATCGCCGACGGCCATACCGGCATCGAGCACGCCCTGCCGCTGGCCAAGGTCTACGACGACGTGGTCCAGTTCTGGTCCGCCACCGACGTGCAGTACACCCCCACGATCGGTGTGGGCTACGGCGGGATCTGGGGCGAGAACTTCTGGTACGACACCACCGACGTCTTCGCGCACGAGCACCTGCGCAAGTACGTACCCGGTCACGTGCTGGATGCCCGCTCTCGCCGCCGCGTCAAGGCCCCGTCGGAAGAGTACAACCACTTCCGTATCGCCGAGAATTGCAAGGTTCTGGCTGATGCGGGTGTCCGCGTCAACATCGGCGCCCACGGGCAACGCGAGGGTCTGGCCGCGCACTGGGAGATCTGGATGATGGTCCAGGGCGGCATGACGCCGCACGAAGCGCTTCAGGTCGCCACCGTCAACGGTGCCCGCTACCTGGGCATGGATGGCGACATCGGCTCGCTCGAATCCGGCAAGCTGGCCGACCTGGTGGTTCTGGACCAGAACCCGCTCGACGACATTCGCCACACCGAAAGCCTGCACATGGTCATGCTGAATGGTCGGCTTTACGATGCCGACACCATGAGCGAGGTCGGTGAAACCGCCAAGCCGCGCGAACCCTTCTTCTGGGAGCGTTCCGGCGAGGCCCTGCCGTCGATTTCGTCCCAGGTGCACAGCGCCCACGGCTGCGTCTGCACCGCCCACCAGTAACGACCGCCACCCGGCCGACCTGTCACTGATGCCCATCCAGAAACGGAACCGAAACTGCCGAGTTGGTTCGCTGGATGGGCTCGGTATCGGGTCTTAGGCGTCAGGTCTCGGCAAGGAACTCATTCCTAGGTGCAAAGCTGATACTTGATACCAAATTGCACTGAGAGCCTGCCGATTACGAGGTACCGTTTCAAAAATCCGCTGTTTTGGATGCCAACTAAAAAAAGGGCGCGTTTCCCTGGGAGGAACGCGCCCTTTTTCATTGATGGAACGAGCTTGTCGAAAGGTTCGAGCGACCTCGATCAAAGCGGCTCGAGATCGCTGGTCACATAGGTGAGCTCTTCATCGGCCAGGCAGTCCTTGAAGTCGATGAAGATGTAGGTCGGATATCCCAGCTCGGGGTGAAACTCGGCCTCCACGACATCCGCTTCGTCGAGGTTGTCTTCGATGAAGGAGAACAGTTCGTACACCGATTTGTAATGGGCCACCCGGGAAACGGGCACCTGACCCTCGTCCTCGCGGTAGGTGAGCGAAGTGATTTCGCCAGCGACGTACTCCGCCACCACGTCTCGGGTGTAGGTATCTGAACAGAAGCAACGACGCGACTGCACGAACCGGTACGCATTGTTGAACGACTGCTGGCCCCATTTTTCGCGGGCTTTTAGCAGCTCGGCGCGGAGCTCTTCGAACGAGGGGTAGGGATGGGCCAGATTACCGATCAGGAAACTGCTCTCCTTGTTGGCGTCGAGGGAGCCTTTCAGGCCCAGCGTGACCACCGGCAGAAGCGAGTTCAGTTCCACGAAACTGTTGGCGACCGGGTTGAACATGGTGCCCAGGTTGAGGGTCGTCTTCTCACCCGGATTCAAGAAAATCGGGTCGGCTTCGGCCAACATCTCGCCGCTTTGGGCGTGTTGCTTCAGGGTGAGCCGCGTGGCTTGGCAGGTGTTGTTGATGACCACGAAACCGTCGAAATTCTGGGTCCAGTCGGCGGTGTAGACGCGCCAGCGACGTGCGTTCTCGTGGACCGAGGGGATGTAGACCGCGTTATTGGGTTTGGCCTGCGGCTCGTAAATCAATCCTGCGAAGATGCCCTCTCTGGCGGGAAACAACAGGTAATCGGCGTCCTGGCCCTCGGTTACTTCCGTCACGGTTTTTTTGATGGTCGCACCCGCGGGCACCGGAATGACCCCTGACCAAACGTGCTCGCCGCTCTGACGGCGTGCGTCCAAAATGAAATCGACGGCCGCGTCACCGCGGTTCTCGACAACGATATAGGTCTGGAAGCTGTCGGTGTCACGGGCCACGTGGGGAAGAATCTCGTAACGCGTGAAGAGCTGTGCATGGAGCGGTTGCGGAAAAAGAGCGATCATCGAGGTGACAAGTAGTGATAAGTTCATCCATTTCATGGAAACGACCTCCTGAATTGTGGGTGCCTTCCTGTTTTGCAATCGAGAAGCCAGGAGTGGGTGGTCTGACCGAAAGAGGCGCGCGAGGCCGCGATGGGGTACCTGCGGCAGCGGTCGCGAATCCGCGCGGCGCGGGAATCGAGCTCGGTTCGGAGTCGTCGCGAACCCGGGATTCGGGACCCTTTCGGAGGCCGCGAACCGGCGCCTCACAAGGGGCTCGGCGGTCGAAATCGGTTGTCAAATCGCGACCTGACGCGAAGCCAGGTTCGAAAAACCTAACCTCTTCTGAGAAACAGGTTTCGGTTTTCCAGAGAGTTCAGAATCTGATATATTGAAGGACCGCCTAATACGATTCTACTCCAATCACGGCGATTTGCGAGGACTCCTTTCCCAGATGTCATTTGGTGCCAGCGTCGGCCGCAATGCCAGAAAATGAATCATCGTGCCAGCATTTGTTGCGGGTTTGAAACCGGCCGACGGGTTTTTGTGTGCATCGAATGGATGCCGTTAGCGGGATGCGTCCTCAGGGGGTTTATGTGATTCAACTCGATGATTTGCTCAAGGAAATGGTGGCGAAAAACGCTTCGGATTTGCATCTCAAGCCCATGAGGCCGCCATTGTTTCGCCGCGACGGGGTGCTGCTCGCCTCCGAGCACCCGCCGATGCGGCCCGAGGAGATCAAACAGACCCTGGACGGTATCCTCCAAGCCCGTCACCGTCGCGAGTTGGAAGAGAAGCAGGCCGTCGACGTCGGCTATTCGGTCAAAGGGGTTTCCCGCTTTCGCGCCAACATCTTCATCCAGCGGGGTACCTACGGCGCCGTGTTCCGGCGCATCCCGATCCAGATCCCCAGCCTCGAGGACTGGGGCCTGCCGGACATCATCGAAGAGTTCACCAAGCTTCACCAGGGCCTGGTCCTGGTGACCGGCCCGACGGGCAGTGGCAAATCGTCGACCCTGGCCGGCATGATTCGCCTGATCAACGAAACGCGCCCGGTCCACATCCTGACCATCGAAGACCCCATCGAGTTCTTGTTTCGCGATCAAATGTCCGCCATCACCCAGCGCGAGATCGGCATGGATACACCCACCTTCCAACAGGCGCTGCGCAACGCCATGCGTCAGGATCCCGATGTGATCATGGTCGGGGAGATGCGCGATACCGCCACCATGGAGACCGCCATCACCGCGTCCGAGACCGGCCACCTGGTGTTGTCCACCCTGCACACCAACAGTGCCAGCCAGTCGATCGACCGCATCATGGATGCGTTCCCCTCGTCTCAGCAGAAGCAGGTCCGCATGCAGCTTTCCCAGGTCATGCAGGCCATCATCACCCTCAAACTGCTGCCGATGAAAAACGACGCCGGCCGCATCGCGGCGGTGGAGCTCTGCCGCAATTCGCCGGTGATTTCCAAGATGATCGCCGAAAACCGAATCGGGGAAATCGACGAGGAAATGGCGAAATCGGTAAACTATTACAAGATGCAAACCATGAATCAGTCGATGATCGCACTGGTCGTCAACGGCAAGATCACCGTCGAAACGGCAATGGCATCTTCTCCCAATCGGGAAGAACTCGACTTGGCGCTTCGCAAAATCTTTTACAAATCCCAAGAAGGGGGACCGCAGATGGGTGAAAGTTTTTCCGATTTTTCCAAGATCGAAGAGTTGATGGAATCCAAGCGTTTGTACACCGAGCTGCAGGACAAGTTCCAATTCGAAGTGGAGTCGCGCGAAACCCGCGTCCGCGAGTTGGAAGCCGAGTCGCAACAGGCGGAGAACCGCTTGCAGCAGGCGTTTCAGCAGTTGGACCGGTTGCTCAAGGAGAAAGAGTCGCTGGTGGCCGAAAAGGAAAAGATGCGCGAGTTCTACGAGAAGAAAATGGCCTCGCTGCGCAAACAGTTTCAGGACCGCCTCAGCCAGGGCCGCAAATAACGATCGCTGCCGGGCCGCCCAAGCACCTCCGCGCTCGAAGGCCGTCCGGAGCGCGGCATGGCTTCGAGTCCCGGGCGGGGAACTCCCTGCCGGAACCTTCTTATCCGCAGGCGGCCACCGGTGCCGGTCGTTCGATGAACGCCTGGTACCAGAGCACCATGCTGACCCAGCGAAAGATCTGGTCGGAGTAGTTGGCTTCACCCGCCACGTGCTGACGCAACAGTTTTTCCAGACGCTCCATGTTGAAGATGCCCATCCGGCGGCTGGAATCGTCGAGCAGGATCGGGAACACGATGTCTTCCGCGTGGTCGCGCAACCAATCGGCGATGGGTGAATTGAAGCCGATCTTGTACCGGCGGTCGAGCACTTCGTCGGGCACCACACCGCGCATGGCGTCGCGCAAAATCTTTTTGCCCAGGCTGTCGCGAAACTTGAAGCTGCCGGGCAGCGTGAACGCGAATTCGACGACGTTGACGTCGAGGAACGGCAGGCGCGATTCGAGGCCATGGGCCATGGAGATCGCGTCGCCGTAATGGAGCAGGTTGACCAGGTGCTCCATTTGAATGCGCAGGTTCGCGTTGACGCGGTCGTAACTGGGGTGGGGCGTTTCGAACCGGGGCAGTTTGGGCGGGTCGGCCCAGGCGCCCTGGTAGACGCCGGCATCGCCGCGCCAGACCTGGAACAGGTGATGGCTCCAGGGCATCATGCTGCGTACCAGCATCAAAAAGTAGAACTTGGGTCCGAAGTTGGTGCCGATCTCCTTCTCGAACTTGGCGGTGGTTCTCAGGTTGCGGATATCCTTCATCACGGCACCTACCTTGCCTTTGCCGAGAAGGTCGCGGAAACGCGAGTAGATGACGGTGGTGAGGTAGCCGGCCAACAGTTCGTCGGCGCCTTGCCCCTCGAGCAGGACCTTCACCTTGCGGCGCGCCGCCTCGGTGATGTTCCAATAGGAGAGAATCGGCGATGCCGCGTGGGGCGATTCGAGGTGGTGGAGGCAGAGTTTCAGACGCGAAACGACCTCGCCCCCTTCGATTTTGATGCCGTTGGGGCGCAACCCCAACGATTCGGCCAGTTCCTTGGCCATGGGGAACTCGGAGCGGTGTTGCGATTCGAACATGGAGGTGAAGGTATCCAGGTCCTGGTGGACCCGGCTGGCGAGACAGGCCACGGCGGAGCTGTCCACCCCGGACGAAAGCGTGATCCCGACGGGCACGTCGCTGCGCATGCGCAGGCGAACCGATTGGGCCATGCGGTGGCGCAGCTCTTCGGCGGCTTCTTCGTAGCTGATCTGGTGGTTTTGTTCTTCGGGGTATTGCCAGTACCGGCGAATGGTCACCTCGCCGTCTTCCACGATCAGCAGGTGGGCGGGCGGCAGCCGCGAGATGCCTTCGAAACAGGTTTCCGGCGTTTGCGCGCCGATCCTCTTGCGCATGACCAGATTCAGGGAGTTCCAGTTGGGGCGTGCCAGTTCGGGGGCCACGGCGAGGATCGACTTGATTTCGGAGCCGAACAGGAGCCGATTCTGGTGCACGGTGTAATTGAAGGGTTTGATCCCGAAACGATCGCGGGCGCAAAACAGGCGGTGTCGGCGGTTGTCGTAGATGGCGAAGGCCCACATGCCGTTGAGATGGTCGACCACGGCGTCGCCCCAGGCCGCGTAGCCCTTGATCAGGACCTCGGTATCGGAAGCGGTTTGGAACTGGAACCCCAGGGCGATCAATTCTTCGCGTAACTCGAGATAGTTGTAGATCTCGCCGTTGAAGACCATCGACAAGCCGGCTTCGTGAAAGTGAAACGGCTGGTTGGAGGCCTCGACCAGGTCGATGATGGCCAGGCGGACGTGGGCCAGACCGACACCCGGCGCGGCCTGGACGTAGCCCTCACCGTCGGGGCCGCGGTGCTTCATGGCCGCGATCATGCGCGTCAACTCGTGGTTTTGCACGAGCTGGTCGGCTCGAAGATCATAGATACCGGCGATACCGCACATGTAGCCGCCCTCGAAACGTAGAATTCGTTGAAATCAAGTGTATTAGACTTTTCGACCCGAATTATACTACAACGTCAGCGATTCTTCCTGACGGCTCAGCAAATCGTCGAACCAGGAGATCGTCTTCAACAGCCCGTCGTTCAGCTTGGTTCGCGGTCCCCAGCCCAAAAAGGAGCGTGCGCGCGTCAGATCCGGGCGGCGGCGCTTGGGATCGTCCTCCGGCAGGGGGCGATGTTCGATCTTGGAGCGCGAGCCGGTCAGCAACAGGACGCGTCGCGCCAGATCCATCATCGTGATTTCTTCTTCCGAGCCGAGGTTGATCGGCGTGATCAAATCGGAGGGGCCGGCCATCATCGTCGTGACGCCTTGGATCAGATCGTCCACGAAGCAGAAGGAACGGGTCTGGGTTCCCTCGCCGTAGACCGTGATCGGTTCGTTGCGAAGTGCCTGTACGATGAAGTTCGAAACGACCCGGCCGTCGTCGATCTGCATCCGCGGGCCATAGGTGTTGAAAATGCGCGCGATGCGGATGTCGAGATTGTGTTCGCGGCGGTACTCTTCGCACAGCGTTTCCGCACAGCGCTTGCCCTCGTCGTAACAGGCGCGCACGCTGCTGACACTAACGTTGCCGCGGTAGCTCTCGTCTTGGGGAACCACTTCCGGATCGCCGTAGACCTCGCTGGTGGAGGCCTGGATCAGCTTGGCGTGGTTGCGCTTGGTGAGACCCAGCATGTTGAGCATGCCGATCACGCAGGTCTTGATGGTGCGGATCGGGTTCTGCTGGTAGTGAACCGGCGAGGCGGGACAGGCGAAATTGTAGATCTCCTCGGCTTCCACGTAGACCGGCGAGATGATGTCCTGCTCGATGACCTCCAGCCGGGGATGCGCCATCAGGTGGGCGATATTCTTCTTGCTGCCGCTGATGAAATTGTCGATGCAGATCACGTCGTGTCCGGCGTGTAGCAGGCGTTCGACCAGGTGGGAACCGAGAAAGCCGGCACCGCCGGTCACCAGCACGCGCTTTGGACGAGCCTTTGCCGACGGTTCATTTGGTTTTTTTTCCAATGAGAAGCTCCCGGGATCCAGGTTGCCGCCACGCGCCTCGTGCCACTCTAGCCAAAGAATGTGGATGGGTTGAAAAGCATGGATTTCCCTCATTTTATCCCAATCCCCGTACTTCACAAGATCGGGATTCACGGCCGTGGGGGTTGGCCCCCGTTCCGGAGGTAACTCGACCGTTTTCAAAGTATTCAGGTGCCCGGCGCGGTCGATCGCGGGGAGCCCGTTCGCGACGAGGTTTTGGCCCCACGACAAGGGGCGTCCGCCCGGCGTGTAACAAGGGTGGCGTCATCTCTAATGACTCGAGCGGTTTTGGCCGAAGAGACAGCCAGAGTTCGTTAGAATGTCATCGAAAGCCAACACGAAACCGAAACAATCTCCACGGCTGGTCACATGGCGGGAACCCGGACGGGGCCTGGACCAAGGCGAATCGTGGAGCCGGCGAAACGGGCCCCACACATGAATCATCGCGCGACCCATCCCCGATCCAAACACCAACTCGAAGTGTGTTTGGTCATTCCGCCCTCGATCTTCCTGCTCGACGAACGGGTGTTCGTCAACCTGGGTATCCTCAAAGTGGCCGCCATGCTGGAACAGGGTGGTATTCGCGTGGCCGTCCTGGATCTTTCGGGCATCGAGAATTACCAGGACGTGGTTCGCGATTTCATCGCTACCGTCGGCGCGCCCGTGTACGGCATCACCTCCACCACGCCGCAAATGCCGCAGACCAGCCGGGTCGTGGACTGCATTCGTCAGCACCAGCCCGATGCCCGCCTCGTTTTGGGCGGGCCGCACGTCACCCTGGTCCACACCGCCTACAAGAAGGAGCACCGCCAGGGGGTCGAAGGCCGTGCCACGCGCGGGTTCGCCACCCTGCGCGAGATGTTCGACGTGTTGGTTTGCGGTGACGGCGAAGACGCGATTTTCGAGGCGATTCAGCCCGATTCTCCGCCGCTCATCGACGCCAACGACAAGAAATCACCGCTGTTCATGAGCAACGGACGCTACAATGCGACGCCCTTTCCCGCCCGCCACCTGGTGGATCTGGGCAGTTACCGTTACAAGATCGACGGCTTTCCCGCGACCAGCCTCATCGCCCAACTGGGGTGCCCCTTCGCCTGTGGTTTCTGCGGCGGACGCGAGGCGCCGTTCCTGCGCAAGATTCGCACGCGTACCACCGAATCCATCGTGCGCGAGGTGGAGCAGATTCACCGCACCTACGGCTACACCGGGTTCATGTTTTACGACGACGAGTTGAACGTCAATCCCAAGATGACCGAGCTGATGGACGAACTCACCCGGTTGCAGAAGAGCCTGGGCGTCGAATTCCGGTTGCGCGGCTTCGTCAAGGCCGAGCTGTTCACGGCCGTTCAGGCCGAAGCCATGTTCCGCGCCGGTTTCCGATGGTTGCTTTCCGGTTTCGAATCGGGAGCGCCGCGAATCTTGGCCAACATGAACAAGAAGGCCACCCGCGAGGACAACGCGCGCTGTCTCGCCATCGCACGTGAGGCGGGCATCAAGGTCAAGGCACTGATGTCGATCGGTCATCCCGGCGAGTCGGCCGAAACCGTGGCCCAGACCCAACAATGGTTGCTGGACACGAAACCGGACGATTTCGATGTCACGATCATCACCACCTATCCCGGCACGCCCTATTACGACCATGCGGTTCCCTTGGCGGGCAAGGAGGGCGTGTACGTCTATACCATGCCCAAGACCGGCGATCGGCTCTACGGCCTCGAAATCGATTACAACCGGGTCTCCGACTATTACAAGGGCGATCCGGACGGCGGCTATCGCGCCTATGTCTATACCGACGACCTGAGCTCGGAGGCGTTGGTAGATCTGCGCGGCGCCATGGAATCGGAAGTGCGTGCGTCGCTCGGGATTCCCTTCAATCCCGCCCAGGGCGCCCTGCGGTACGAGCACTCGATGGGCCAGATGGGTCCTGGCACCCTGCCGACCTCCATTTTGCGCAGCTCGATCAACAAGACCCCGGCCTGACGAGATCGTGCGGTTGACCGTGCGATCCGCGATCCTGTGAACTCGTGCCCGGCATGAAAGAGGAAGTGTTCGCTTGAATTCTGGAAAAAAAACCATTCATCGCGACGAGTTGGATCAGACCCTCAATCGCGAAGACCCGTTGGCCTATGTGCGCCGAACCGGTCGCGACACGCTGGAGGAGCGTTTTCGCGCCTTCGCCAATGCGTTGCCGCGAACCGATGACGGCGGTTTGGATCCGGCTTTGCTGTGCGATCGCCCCTGTCCCCTGTGCGCCTGCCGCGATTCCGAGGAGCTGTTCACCAAATACGGCTTCCCGATCCACGCCTGTGACCGGTGTGGTTTCGAGTTCGCCAGGCCGATGTTGGATCCGGACCGCGAGCTCACGCCCGCCGATCGGGAATGGACCGAACGCATGGCCGCCGACCACCTGGCTTTCATCACCAAGTCCTTCTACCGCGACTGCGCCACGCGGCGGTTCGAGTACGAGCTCCAGCAGGTGCTTTCGCTGATCGAAACGCTGCCGTCCCGACCCGCGTTTCTCGAGGTGGGATCGTCGATCGGCCTGGGTTTGTCGGTGGCCGCGCGGTACGGCTTCGAGGTCGTGGGCGTCGAACCGGATCGCGGAGCGGCCGACTGGGCCGAACGCTACGGGTTCGAGGTTCACCGCGACTACTTCCGCGCCGACCTGTTTCCCGACCGCAAGTTCGACGTGGTCATGACGCTCGACGTGTTGGAACACGTGCCCGATCCCGTCGGCTTTTTGCGTGAAATCCGTAAAGTGTTGAAGCCAGGAGGCTTGGTGCTCGTTCAGGTGCCCAATGCAGGGGCGCTGATCACTTGGTTGGAGGGGTCGCGCAACCAGATCTACAACGGCCTGATTCATCTCAACTATTTCGATCCGGCCAGTTTGAACCGAACGGCCCTGACCGCGGGTTTGAATCCGCGCCGAACCACCAGTTTCCTGTCGGAGCTGGGCAAGATTCTGGCCTTCGATCGCGACCACATTCGAGAGGTCATCGCGCGGCATCGACCCGATTTGGTGGACGGGTTCGAGCTGCACCAGGATTGGATCAACGATTCCGGCCTGGGCTACAAGGTGTTGGGCATCTACGCCGAGCCGGAGTAGGCTGCTTTCCCTTAGTTCTCCATCCCGATCGGCGATGACTTCGACATAGGTTAGCGAGTCCTCGGAGTTCCCGCATTTACGGGAGAGGTGTCGTGCCAGGTAGGTGCGACCGCTGGTCGCACATTCCGAAGCTCCTGCTTCTATTGGTGCTTCGCTCTTCAGCGTTTCGGTTCTGCGCAGCCTTGATCGCTTCGAAAAGTACATCCAGCGGATGTACCTACTGGGCACGACGAATCTCTCTGCATTCGGGAACTCCTCGCCTGGATCGCTTCGGCAAGTTCAGCCGGCGGGCTTACCGCCCCTGCTGAACCTACCGTGCACGACGCGTCTCTCGGCAGCCGAGGACTTGGTGACTCGTGGATTCGAGGGTTGACATCGCATGTCGCGCTGGTTATACATATAGCCAAGTGGCTATATTAAATTCCCATTCACGAACGGAGGAACTCATGATCGAAGCACCCCGACCCATCGAGACCTTTTACGAAGCCCTCGTCGAGCAGAACGGCGAGAAGCTGCGCACCGTGCTGACCGACGATTTCACCTTCCAAAGCCCCATGTCCCGGTTCGATACACCCGAGGGCTTCGTCTCGATGGTCGTTCAGTTCGGCGGGACGGTCGAGACGCCCCTGGCGATCGTCGACGGCGATCGCGTCGCCTGCACCTTCGTGTACCGCATGACTTCACCCGGCAATGCCGACATTCCGATGTGCGATATCTTCGAGCTTCGCGACGGCCGTATCAAATCGGTGGTGAACTACGCCAATCCCGCCGATTTCCCGAACCCCGAGGCGTCCTGATCCGGGCGACATTTTTTTTGCCCAGTCATATAGCCAAATGGCTATGTGACTCGGTGCCAATGTTGTCCGACCCGGGGAATTCCCTGGTTTCGTGGGAGTTCCCCCATGTATCAACCTCCAAAGATGTGCTACCCAGGAGTTCGATGTGACTGAAGCACCCCAATCGGCCAAATCCTCCCCTGCCGGGTGGATCGTGCACCACCCGTGGAAAGTGATCGGTTCGACCCTGATCCTCTTGGCGATCGTCGGCTATTTCCTGCAGTTCGTCAGGCCGTCGATCACGTTCCAAGACCTGCTCGGCAAGGATTGGCCCGGCCTGAAGGACTACGAGTTCCTTCAAACCGAGTACATCGCCGACGACAACCTCCTCGTCCTCGTCGAGGCCCGTGACGGCGATGCCTTTACCCAGCGAATCCTGACCGGGGTCCGCGATCTCACCGGTGAACTCTGGAAGACGCCGCACTCGATTCGCGTCGATTCCGTCACCAACTTCCAACATACCGAAGCGGACGGCGACGATCTGGCCGTCGGCGACCTGGTGAACGCTCCCGAGCACCTGGACCAAGCGGCGCTGCAAAGGGTCAAAAAGATCGCGCTCGACGATCCGATCGCCCTGCATCGCGTCGTGAATCCGGAGGGCAACGTGCTCGCGCTGAACGTGACTTTCCACTTCCCGATGCTTTCCGGCGACGAGAAATTGAACTCCTACGGCTACGTGCGCGAACTCGCGGATCGATTCGGGAAGGACCATCCGGAGACCCGTGTCTACGTGGGTGGACTCACCGCGCTGGACGCCACCGTGATGACGATCTCGATGGAAGAGACGGGACTGTTTCTGGGTCTGGTGATGCTGGTCGCGGTGGCGCTATTGGCTTTGATGCTGCGGGCCATCGTGCCCGTGTTCGCCTCGGCGCTGGTGCTCGTGTTCAGCATCATGGCGGGCATGAGCCTGGCCGGCATGATGGGCTGGAAATTGACACCCTTCACCACGACCGTGCCGATGATCATCCTCATCATCGGCGTCGCGGATTGCGTGCACTTGGTTACGGCCTTCGTGCAGCGAAACGGGCGTGAGCCGAAGAATCGCGCCCTGACCGCCGCCCTGGCCGCCAACTTCAAGCCGATCCTCATCACCAGCGTCACCACGGCGATCGGGTTTCTGACCCTCAACTTCAGCGGGTCGCTCTCGATTGCGGCCCTCGGGAACCAGGCCGCGTTCGGCGTGATGTTCGCCTGCCTGTTGTCGGTGACCTTTCTGCCCGCGATGCTGGCGATCCTTCCCATGAAGGTCCAGGCCAAGCGCGAACCCCAAACCGAGCGATACACCCGCCTGGCGGATTGGCTCCATCGAAACCGAAGGGCGGTGCTCGTCGCGAGCGCGCTGGTTGCGGTAGCGCTCGGCCTTCAAGTCCCGCGCAACGTGTTCGACGACCGCATTCCCACCTATTTCGCCGAATCGCTACCCTGGCGCCAAGCCAACGATTTCAGCGAAAACCAGTTCGGCAGCGCCTACAACTTCACCTATTCTCTCGATGCCGGACACGAAGGGGCCGTTTCCGATCCCGAGTACCTGAAAAAGGTCGAACGGTTCGCCGAATACCTACGGGGCTTGCCGGAAGCCGCCTACGTCAAATCGGTCACCGACACCTTCAAGCGGCTCAACCGCAACATGCACGGCGACGACCCGGCGTTCTACCGTCTGCCGGAGGATCGGGAAACCGCGGCCCAGTACCTTCTCTTATATGAAATGTCGTTACCCTACGGGCTCGACCTGAACGACCAGATCAACATGGACAAGTCCGCCACCAAGGTACTGGCGGCGTTCAAGTCCATGTCGGTCACCGAAGTGCTGGCCATGGACGCCAAGGTCAATCGCTGGATCGACAGCAACCTACCCGAAATGAGTTACGTGAGTTCCGGCGTCCAGATCATGTTCGCGCACCTGATGTCCCAGGACACCCGGGGTTTGACCCTGGGCGCCATTTACGGGTTGGTGATCATTTCGGCCCTGCTCGTGTTCATGTTGCGCTCGCTCAAGATCGGGCTCCTGAGCATGTTGCCCAACCTGTTGCCGGCGCTGTTGGCGTTCGGCATCTGGGGACTGACCGTGGGCCAGGTAGGGTTCGGGATCGCCATGGTTTCCGGCATGTCGATCGGCATCATCGTCGACGATACCGTCCATTTCCTCACCAAGTATTTGCGGGCGCGGCGAGAGGAGGGCCTGGATGCCAAAGAGGCCGTCGCCTACACGTTCGAGCACGTCGGGCCCTCGATCGTGTTCACCACGGTCGTCCTGGTGGCGGGCTTCCTCCTGATGGTCTCCATATCCGAGTTCCGGGTGAACACGGACATGGGCAAGATGACTTCCATCATTCTGGGATTCGCCCTGCTGTTCGACCTCGTGACGCTGCCCGTCCTGCTGATGATCTTCGACGGAGAACCCGTCGCCAAACCGAACCTCGATACCCAAACCATGAAGGAATTGGAGATATGAAAATCAGATACCTCGCCATCGTGTTCCTTATCCTGCTTCCCTGCCGCGACGCGTTCGCCGATCCCGCCAAGGGATTGGAGGTCGCCATTCGGGTCGACGCGGCCGACAGCGGCTGGAAGGACGAGGAAGTTCAAGCCAAAATGACGCTCGTCGCCGCCAACGGCAGAACGGTGACCCGCGTGCTGCGAACCCGTAATCTGGAAATGACGGGTGACGGCGATCGCTCGCTGGTCGTGTTCGATCGGCCCAGAGACGTCAAGGGCACGGTTTTTCTGACCCATGCCCACAAAAAGGGCAACGACGATCAATGGTTGTTCCTGCCCTCTCTCAAACGGGTCAAGCGCATCTCCTCGAGCAATCGTTCGGGCCCCTTCATGGGCAGCGAATTCGCCTACGAGGACATCTCTTCCGAAGAAGTGGAGCGCTACACCTACGACTACCTCGGCACGGAGCGGGTCGCGGGCCTCGAGTGTCATGTCTACGAGCGGGTTCCGGTCGATCTCCAATCCGGCTACTCGCGGCAGGTGGTGTACGCCGACACCGATCACTTCCGCGTCCTGAAAATCGAGTACTACGACCGCAAGGGCAGTCACCAGAAGACCTTGACCCGCACGGACTACCGCAAGATCGAAGGTTTCTGGCGGGCCGGACGTTGGGAGATGGTGAATCACCTGAACAAGAAAAAGACGATCGTCGACTGGCACGACTGGAAATTCGCCACCGGACTGACCCGTCGGCAATTCGAGAAAAACGCCCTCGCGACCTATCGGTGACCTCGCGATCGCCTCCCAGCGGATCGAGTGGTGCATTCCAACGTCGAGGGAACCCACATTGGAAGGAGCGTCGTGTGAAATCCTTGTCGAGACCAGATTTGGACTTGGTTCTCAAGGCGCTCGCCAACCCGACCCGGCGGGCCATGTTGGCCCGCCTGGCGGAGGGCGACGCCCACGTGACCGAGCTCACCGAACCGCACGATATGTCGTTGGCTGCGATTTCGAAACACCTCCATGTGTTGATCGGCGCGGGTTTGATTCGTCAAACCAGGGAAGGCCGGAACATTCGCTGCCGTTTTTCCGCCGAGCCCCTGGGAGAAATCCTGCTCTGGCTCCAGCCCTATCTAAACGCCGGCCGGAACGGTGGTTTTTATTCCTACCGTGCGGGCTGGGAATCCAACCTGTGATCGGTGATAAAAAGTGGCGCGATCTCTGAAGCGGCGTTTCAGGAATGGTTCCAGGCCTCGAAACCAAAAAATGGGGGAACGGTATGAAGCTGTACAATGCAAATTCTGGCAACACGAAGCGCGTGCGGATTTTTATCGCTGAAAAGGGTATCGAGATACCACGGATCGAGCTGGAGCTGGGTGTCGGCACACGTACTGCCGCATTCCGCGAAATCAACTCGTTGGGCGAGGTTCCCGTGCTCGAACTGGATGACGGCCGCATCATCACCGAGAGCCTCGCCATCTGTCGTTATCTCGAAGCCGCTTATCCCGAGCCACCGCTGATGGGACGAGATGCTTTCGAACAGGGGCACATCGAAATGTGGAGCCAGCGGGTTTTCGGACAGATCTTCATGACCTATGGTCTGTTGGTTCGCCACAGTTTGTCTCTGTTCGCCGATGTCGTCGATCAGGTACCGGAATTCGCCGAGACGCAACGCAAGGCGATTCCCGAAAAATGGCGTTGGCTCGATCGGGAAATGTCGGATGGGCGGCGCTTCATTGCAGGGGATGAATTCACGATGGCCGATGTCCATGGCATGACCGTGCTGATGATCGTGGATGGAATCGGCCATCCGATTCCGGAAGACTGTATCCATGTGAATCGATGGGCCGACACCATGCGCCGGCGATCGAGTTACGCGGCTTAGCCCGCGTTCGCCGCCGGGCGATTACCTGGCCGGACGCGACCTCTGCGTTGACACCAATGGGTGCCACGGTTATATATAGTCACATGCCTATTCATTACCAAACCACGCTGGATCGCACCTTTCACGCCCTCGGCGACGGGACGCGGCGCCAGATCCTCGCCATCTTGGCGACCGAGGGGGTGCGATCGGCGAACGAGCTGCGGGCGCCCTTCAACGTGGCCCAGCCGACGGTGTCGAAGCACCTCAAGGTGTTGGAACGGGCGGGCCTCGTCACGCGCGAGGTCGATGGGCGGGTCCACCGGTTCCGCCTGAACGCCGCACAGCTCCGAGAGGCCGAAGATTGGTTGGCGCGTCATCGTGGTTTTTGGGAAGGCGCATTGAAGCAATTGGATCATTTCCTGGATGAGGAGGACGAATGACGGACGGCCCGTTGTCGATTACCGTGAGCCGGCTCTTTCGCCACCGGCGCGAACGCGTGTTCCGTGCCTTTTCCGTGGCCCACAAAATGGCGCAATGGTTTACGCCCCACAAGGACATCAGGGTTCAGGTGCTGGCGCTTCAATTCGAACCCCAGGGTGCCTTTCGTTTTCGCTGGGACAACCCCGACGGCAGTCACACCATCGTCGGCGGCCGTTTCCAACATATCTCGCCACCCGAGGAACTGGTGTTCACCTGGCTTTGGGAGTCGCCGGATCCACACGCCGGAATCCTGACGCACGTCGTCGTTCAGTTCCTCGACCGCGACGGCCATACCGAGGTCGTCATCAAGCACAGCCGCCTGCCGTCGGAGGAGTCCTGTGCCCGGCACAAAGAAGGTTGGGACGGTGCCCTGGCCACACTGGACGGCTGGTTACCCGCCAACGATTGAGCCAGCGAGCGAGGTCCACGGTCTTCGATAATTCGGCCTGGTCTCGCTTCGCCCGAAACCACGAAATCGCAAAGATTTTCGCGGGATGGGTTGCTTTGTGCTAGACTGCAATCGATTTTGGCATACTTCGGTCTTTGCCACATCCTGTCGAGCCTTACGCCGATGGTCATTTTTTTTTCGCCTAGACCGTCTGGGCCATCGCGCTTTTCCAGTAGGCAAAAACAGGAGCCAATACACCGATGTCATTTGAACGTTTCGGTCTTTCGACCGAGATTTTGCGTGCCGTTGCCGATCAGGGCTACAGCCAACCCACCCCCATTCAAGCCAAAGCCATTCCCGTCGTTCTCGAGGGCACGGACCTTCTCGCCAGTGCCCAGACCGGTACGGGCAAGACCGCGAGCTTTACCTTACCCATGCTGCAACGCTTGAGTCGTCGCCGTTCCGGCCGCGGTAAGCCGATCGTTCGCGGGCTCGTGTTGACGCCCACACGTGAGCTGGCGGCGCAGGTCGGTGACAACGTCAAGGCCTACGGCAAATACCTGTCGCTCAAATCTGCGGTCATCTTTGGTGGTGTCAATATCCAGGGCCAGATCAGGGCGTTGCGAAACGGTGTCGACATCCTCGTCGCCACGCCGGGGCGCTTGCTCGATCACTTGCAAAGAGGCACGCTGGATGTCACCGGCATCGAAATGCTCGTGCTCGACGAGGCCGACCGGATGCTCGACATGGGTTTCATTCACGACATCAAAAAGGTGCTCGCCTATTTGCCGGAGAAACGGCAAAACCTGCTTTTTTCCGCGACCTTTTCCAATGAAATCAAAGCGCTGGCCAACCGTCTGCTCGATCATCCCACTTCGGTGGAAGTCGCCCGCCGCAACACAGCTTCCGAGCAGGTCGAGCAGTTGGTGCACCCGGTTGACCGGCATCGCAAGCGCGAAATGCTGGCCCATCTCATCCAAAGAAACGATTGGCGCCAGGTTCTGGTGTTCACCCGTACCAAGCACGGTGCCAATCGACTGGCGCAACAGTTGGGGCGCCAGAACATTGACGCGGCGGCCATCCACGGTAACAAGAGCCAGGGGGCGCGTACCAAAGCCTTGGCGAAATTCAAGAGCGGCCAGATTCGCGTTCTGGTCGCAACCGATATCGCTGCCCGCGGTCTGGATATCGACAAACTCCCCCACGTGGTCAATTTCGAGTTGCCCAACGTGCCCGAGGATTACGTCCACCGCATCGGTCGCACGGGTCGCGCCGGTTGCGAGGGCATCGCGGTCTCCCTGGTATGTGTCGACGAGCACAAGTTGTTGCGCGATATCGAAGGGCTGTTGAAGGTATCCATCACGAAAGAGACGATTCGGGGTTTCGAACCCGATGCCAGTCTCGCTCCGGAACCCATTCGCCAGGGCCGTAAGCCCGCGGCGAAGCGTGGGCATCGCGAAGGCGCGAGTGGTCAGAACCGTTCGCGCAATCACGGCGAACCCCGCAAAGAGAAAAAACGCGACGAATCGGGCGAGAAGCCGCGGGGACGCGTGGCTCGGGACCGCCAAGCCAAGGGCAATCAACAGGATCCACGTACCGGACAGGCCAATGAGGTGCCCCGCAAAAGCGGATCCCGCAAACGACGAAGACCTCCCCGGCTCGCTTCGTCTCGCCCTTCACCGTTCAGTGACATTTAACTGGGGTTCGGCAATTCGGCCCTCGGCCTGAGCGGCAGGGCATCCCAATCACGCAGTTTGATCGTGCTAAATAGGCTCTTGGTTCAATTTGCGGCCAGGTCCAGCAGCAGGTCGCTGAATTGTGCGAGCGCTTCGCCGTCCTCGAAGATCACGCCGCGGTCGCGCGCGATGCGGCCGCGTACTTCCTCCGCGTAGTCGCGGTCGTTGGCCAACGCGATCGCCTTGTCGACGAATTCGGCGTCCGTACCGACCACGCACTCCTCGAAGCCCATGCGACCATAAATCGCCGAAGTCACCCGCCCCCGCATCATCGTTCCCGGCAGCGTGACCACCGGCGTTCCCACCGCCAGCGCTTCGTAACTGGTCATGCCGCCGCCGAAATGGTACGGATCCAACATGACGTCGGCCGCCGCGATGAGGTGAATGAAGTCGGCCTGTGACACGCGTGGCAGGAAGCGAATGCGCTCGGCGACGTTGGGAATGTCCCGTTGCAACCTGGCCCGCAACAACTCGGTCCAGCCGGGCAGGTTGCCTTCGACCAACAGGATTTCCGCGCCTTGGTCGCGCCTCAGGATCTGCGCCATGACCGGATCGAAATCAGGATGGAATTTGAACAGGCTCTGGGGACAGATGTAATAGGTGCGATCCGCGTCCAAACCGAAGGCGGCGCGATCCTTGAGCGTGGGACCCAAGTCCGGGAAGGCCACGCCCGTTGCCGGCACCCGTGTCATCAGCAGTTTCTCGCGGTAGTGACGTTGCGCTTGCTCCGGCTCCATGCCCTCCGAAGACACGAAGTAATCGATCGTATCGATGCCGCTGGTGGTCGGATGCCCGATGGTGTTGAGCTGAATCCTGGCCAGACGGCAGAACGCGAGCATGTAGGTGAGGATATCCATGCCGATGTCCAAGTGACACAGCATGTCAAAGCGCTCGGCCGCCAATATGTCGCGCGCGGCTCGAAAGCTCTGGGGAAACCGCACCAGCTTGTCGGACTTGTGCGCCAGGCGGGTCACCAGCGCATCGCGATTGGTCTCGTGGGTGCAGAGCGTGACGTGGAACCGATCGCGCGGCAGCCGCGTGATCAACTCGCCGAACAGCTTGCCGATGGTGTGGTTGCGCAGGTATCGCGAGACGAACCCGATGTGGATGCGGCCGTCGTCGTGGTTTCGGACTTTGTCGCAGTGGGGGGCGGTGTAGGTCAGCGCCGGGATCTTGCTTCGATAGACATCGCCGATCAGGCTTTGCAGGTCCTTGTCGGGCAAACCCGTGTAGGGCAGGAAAAAGTGGCCTCGGTTGATCTCTTCGACGGGGTCGCCAAGGGTGAAATCCTGGTTGGCCAAATCGCGGAAATTGTCCTGCACGTATCGAAAGGCGCCATCGATTTCGGCTTGGGATTGGGGGATGACGGGGAGGATCAGGGACCCCTTGATCAGGAAACGCGGCTCTTTGCGAATCTGGAAGGCGTTGGTGTAGTCGTCGAGTGCCGCCTGCCATCGGCCTTCGTCCTGCATCAAGTCGCCGCGGCTGCCGATCGCCTTGGTGAAATGGGGATTCAAGTCGATGGCTTGGGAGTAGGCCGACAATGCCGGCTGGTGCTTTCCCAGATCGCGATAGAGGTTGCCCAGGTTGGTGTGGGTTTCGGCCAGGTTGGGATTGAGGGCGAGGGCCTGTTTGAAATGGTTCTCCGCCTCGGCGTGGCGACCCAGGTTCTGTTGTGTGAGGGCCAGGTTGTTGAGGAAGAAGGGTTGACGCGGATTGACGGCGATCGCCTTGGAAAACCAACCCAGTGCCTCGGCCGGCTGACCCGATTCCAGATAGACCCGACCCAGGTGGTTGGCGGCATCGGCGTGGTTGGGTTGCAGGGCCAGGGCTTCGCGCAGCAGGGCCACCGCTTTGTCCGTCATGCCCAACCGGTAGACCGTGTAACCCAGATTGCTGAGCGCATCGGGAAATACGGCGTTCAGTTCCAGGGCCTTGCGGTAGGCTTCGGCCGCTTCGGGCCAGGCCTCCAACTGCACGTGAACGTTACCCAAGCTATTGTGGAAAAAAGGGTTGTCCGAACGAAAGGCAATCGCCTGGGTGATCAACTGTCGGGCCGCGTCCCAGTTGCCGGCGACCAGGTTCGCGACGCCCAACAGGTGCAACGCGTCCGCATGGCGCGGCACCTTTTGAATGGCTTTTTTACAGCAAAGCGCGACCTTGTCCCATTGGCCCTTTTCATAATGGAAGACCGCTTTCTGGTAGGCCGCGTCGGCCTGTTCGCGATGTTTACCGGGGGTTCCGACCGCCACGGAGCTGTGGGACTTCTTCTTTTTTCGGCCCGATTTGCGACTCATAGGCGTGCGTTCCTTGGCTGCATCCCGCTTTGGCGATGGGGAACGGCGAGGCGTGACGTTTGGCGGCCGGTGTCCGATCGAAAGTTGGATGGGATAGTTTCAAGATGTTCCCCATTTAACGTCCGATTGCACGCGCGGTCAACCCTTGCGCTGGGAGAACCGCCGGGCACGAAAAAACCCCGCCGTGGGGAGCCCAGCGGCGGGGTTGTGAATGGTTGCCACAAATCGGCCTGATCGTCAGGCATCTCGAGATCGATTCATTTCTTGCGAGTGTTCGGGGGAGCTAGCGGGCCTGTACCTGAATCGCGATACTGCGGTCGGCGGGCAGTTCGGCCACCGCGACGACCACCTGACCATCGTGTTGGCTGACGATCGAGGCCGCACCCGAGGTCACCTGATAGTTCTTGCCGGCTTCCATCGTCAGATACAGACGGCAGTCGCGGAACGATTCGAGGTGCCGGTTGACGATCGTGATCGATTGGCTGGAGCGCCCTTCCTCATTGCCGAGGCGGACTTCCAGATTGGGGTCGTCGGTGCCCCAAAAGTTGCGCTCGTAGGTTTCCAGGGAGTTTTCCGCGTCGCGACGGCCATTGCTCTTTTGGGCGGTATAGTCGCCCACTTCACCGTCGACGATCTGGATCAGGCGGTAGCCCAGGTGATCCGTGATCAAGGCCTTTTGCTGTTTGCCGCGCATTTCGGGAGGAAGCTGTTCCGCGATTTCACGACGAGTCTCTTCGTCGAATGCCACCCAATCGCCGACCGGGGCCCAGCTCTCCAGGTCCGCGCGCCATTCCATTTGCCGAGCGGTGCCGTTCTCGTGTTTGAACACCACCGCCGCCTTTTTACAAGAGGTGGTGGTCTGGAGGAAGATCGGTCCGTCGAAAGGATCCAAATTGCCGCTCTTGCGATCGCCCCAGGCGTCGTTGACCTGATCCTTGTGGGTGTGGCCGGCGAGTACCAGGTCCACGTCGTAGCGGTCGCAAAGGTCGACGAAGCGGTCGCGGCCGTGTTTGTTCGCGGTGAAGGCGTCGTAAAAGGGCCCGTGCATGCCGATGAGCTTGGTTTTTTCGGCGTGTTGGCTCAGGACGCCTTCCAGCCAGTCCAGTTGGGCGCCGTCCAGGCCGTAGCAGCGCCACAGTTGCCAGAAACCCAGGTCGTAGCCGGTATCGACGTTGATCACCAGCATGTTCCCGAAGACGGCCGCGTAGTCGGGGAACGGGTTGACGTATCGTTGGTAGAGGGTCAGGTTCTCGTCGTCGTAGTAGTCGTGGTTGCCGTCGACGACGAAGATGGGCACCCGCAGCTTGCGTGTCACGCGAACGAAATCCTGATACCACTCGGCCTTGGCCGACTCGGCGATGTCCCCGGTGCAGACCAGGAAATCGGGGTTCAGCAGGTTGGCGTCCCGAACCACCTTCTCGTATTCGGCCAGGGTGTTTTTGTAGCCGATGTGGGTGTCCGAAATGTGCAGGACCTTCCAATCGCGGTCGAGACTGTCGACGACGCTGACGGCATTGTGGGCGGTCATTTCGTTGCCGTCGATGTCGAGGGTCAGTGAATACAGCCCGGGCGCGAGGTTGCCCAGCGATACGTCCAGCAGGTAGCGCTGGTTGGCCTTGTGGAATGTGGCGAAACGCAACGCGTAGTCGGCGGCATCGGCGGGGCGCAGGTTCTCCGCCGCAACCAGCGATCGCGATGCGTCGGCGCGGGACACCAATGCTACCTGGCCGGGTGCCTTTTTCGCGGCGGTGGCGGGCATTTCCACGATCACCTCGATCGTGGTGTTGGCTTCGGCGATGGTGGGCAGCGCCAGGTTGGGACGAAGGATGCGACTCTGCCCGAACAAAGCAGGGCAGGTCGCGAACAGAACGACAATCAGAAGCTTTTTCATGATTCTTCACTCCAATGAAAATGGGATGGAAAAAATGATGGATGCGGGGCACATCTCGTCGCCGGACACAGTTCGGCCCGTCCGCTGAAGTGCGGATACACGAAGGCCATGCCTTCCTCCGGTTCCTTTCCCGCGCGCAGCCGGTGCCGGCCTGGTACCACGCGGGATCGGTTTTCGAGCGGAAGGATCCATGTCAAAGCCGGGGGCAACGGACGGACCCATTGCACGCACAGGGCCTTGGCACCTGATGCGATAGAGCTGCAGAACGACGGGCAGGCGGTGCGAGACCGCAGCCGAGAGAGCGGGAACTAGGAAACTTGTCTGGTGAAAGAGGTGCGTCTCCGGACATGCAATGGAGCGACCACACCAAGTCGGCGAGAACCCGGAAGACGACGCGTCGAGGGCGAGGGCCGAAAAATCATCGAATCACGTTCTTGCCCTGGACCGGCAAGATCCTACCAAAGTCCCAAACGCAAACATGTTAATTTTTCGCGAATTGGATTGATTGATATATCGATATCTTGAGAATTGAGTCAAAAATCATATATTCGGTTCATCGTTTTATCAATAAAAATTACAAAAATGAAAAAGGTGTGATTTCGTTTTGTTGGGGTTGTGTGAGTGGCGCGCTGAAAGCGTTGTGGTTCAAGGGGTGTGATGTTGGGTTTCTATGAGTGGGCTGGGCGTGGGGCCGGCGTGTGATGGTGTTGTTGGGAACGCGAAACCGTGCGTTACGTCACCGCGGACCGGCGGATTCGCGGGCCTGCTTTGAATTCGGACGACCCTTCGCGGGGTTGGCGGGATGTCTGCGCAAGGTCCATCGGATGCGACGTGAATTTTGGGAAGATCTTCTCGGCGTTCCCGCCAAATCCGGTGGGCGCTGGGCGGGGTTGGCGTCGGATCCGGTGAGCGCTGGGCGGCATTCACGTGAATTTCGGCAAGCTCTCCGCGGAGCCGCCCCTCCAGGGCTGGGGTTCGGGAACCCCGAACGACCAGGGTTACGGTGCCTGCGGCACCTCACCCTTCGCTGTATTGTGTCGTCCCTTCAGGACGCCCGCTGGTGGCGGGCCGATGGCCCGCGTTTTTATCAATGGTGGTCCAAAGGGACGTCCGGTCGCACCTTCAGCGCGACCCGGGGCGGGCCCTCCCAACGATGCGTCATGTTGGGATGATTGTTACTCGTGGTCACCCAAAGGCTTGGATGTTCACCGTTCGCCGCCAATCCTGGAGGGACGCCAATCTTCGTGTCGGACGCGTATTTGGATTGGGTGATCATCGCATTGGGACCATGTTTGGATGGTGGCCGTTCGCGGCCAATCCTGAAGGGATGGCCAACCGTATGTTTGGACCATCATTGATTTAGAACGCGCACCTCCGGTGCGCCACCAGCGGGCACCCCGGAGGGGTGACACAATACAGCGAAGGGTTAAGGAGTCGGAACGACGACGCAACCCTGGTTGCCTGGGGTTCCCGCATCGAGCTCTGAAGGAGCGGGGCTATGAAGACCTTCTCGGCGTTCCCGCCAAATCCGGTGGGCCCAACGCGGGGTTTACGTCGGATCCGGTGGGCGCTGGGTGGGGTTGACGTCAAATCCGGTGAGCCCTGTGCGGCATTCACGTTAATTTCGGCAAGCTCTCCGCGGAGCCGCCCCTCCAGGGCTGGGGTTCGGGAACCCCGAACGACCAGGGTTACGGTGCCTGCGGCACCTCACCCTTCGCTGTATTGTGTCGTCCCTTCAGGACGCCCGCTGGAGGCGGGCCGATGGCCCGCGTTTTTATCAATGGTGGTCCAAAGGGACGTCCGGTCGCACCTTCAGCGCGACCCGGGGCGGGCCCTCCCAACGATGCGTCATGTTGGGATGATTGTTACTCGTGGTCACCCAAAGGCTTGGATGTTCACCGTTCGCCGCCAATCCTGGAGGGACGCCAATCTTCGTGTCGGACGCGTATTTGGATTGGGTGATCATCGCATTGGGACCATGTTTGGATGGTGGCCGTTCGCGGCCAATCCTGAAGGGATGGCCAACCGTATGTTTGGACCATCATTGATTTAGAACGCGCACCTCCGGTGCGCCACCAGCGGGCACCCCGGAGGGGTGACACAATACAGCGAAGGGTTAAGGAGTCGGAACGACGACGCAACCCTGGTTGCCTGGGGTTCCCGCATCGAGCTCTGAAGGAGCGGGGCTATGAAGACCTTCTCGGCGTTCGCGCCAAATCCGGTGGGCCCAACGCGGGGTTTTCGTCGGATCCGGTGGGCCCAACGCGGGGTTGACGTCAAATCCGGTGGGCGCTGTGCGGCATTCACGTGAATTTCGGCAAGCTCTCCGCGGAGCCGCCCCTTCAGGGCTGGGGTTCGGGAACCCCGAACGACCAGGGTTACGGTGCCTGCGGCACCTCACCCTTCGCTGTATTGTGTCGTCCCTTCAGGACGCCCGCTGGTGGCGGGCCGATGGCCCGCGTTTTTATCAATGGTGGTCCAAAGGGACGTCCGGTCGCACCTCCAGCGCGACCCGGGGCAGGTGACCATCCCATGCCGCATCGTATGCGAGAGAGAGTACCCATCGAACATCCGTTCTTATGGAACACGCGATGTCCGGTCGCACCTTCAGCGCGACCCGGGGCGGGTGACGATCCCATGTGACACCGGATTCGGGTGAGGGTCCCGACCCAGCATCCGTTCATGCGCAGCGCAGGAGGTCCGGTCGCATCTCCGGCGCGACCCGGATCTCGGAAGCCCTACTCCGTTTCCGGCGTCTTGTCCGGCTGCAGAACCGTCGGTTTGCCCAATTCGTCCTCGCGCGGGATGAAATGGGCGATGCGCGACAGCCCCTTCCCGTCGACGAGCTGGGGACCCATGGTGCTGTAGCGGCGCCGCAGGATCTGGTCGCCCAGGAGCCGCTCGAGCTGATTGGCGATCTGTTGGTCGCTTCGGCTGTTCGGCCAGCCCAGGGTGGGGCTCACGCCCAACTGCTCGAGGATGTAACACGGCTGCAGTTGCGCCGCGGTGGGGGCCGCGGTCACGAAAAAGATGCCGCGCTGGGCGAGGTCCAGGTAGGGACCGTCGGGATCGACGACGACCGCCGTGAAGGCCTCCCAGGTCGGATGGGCGTCCGGCTCGAACAGCAACGCGTTGATGTCGAGCCTCGGATGGCCGACCGTGAATGCGGCCAAACGGCGCCGCAGATCGGCATCGCGCCGGTAACACAACGTGATCGCGGGTGGGGCCGTCATTCGGTTCAGCGCCGAAAGTAACTTGAAGATCACCGACTCGTCGTTGCCGACCCAGATCAGCAGGTGCGGCACCGGCGGCGGTGCCGGGCAGGTGGGTGCCGCCACTTCCGGAGCGATGTGGAACTTGGGCCCCAGCAGCAACTTGGCGCTGGGTGAACAACTGTAGCCCAGGCTGGGCGCACTGACATCCGGGTTGATGATCATGTGGGCGTAGACGAGAAAACGGCTGCCGTGGTCGACGACCGCACTGAACGGGAACTGGCGGTAGATCCCGAAGAGATAGGCCGAATCGCAACCCGGCCGATTGACGATACATATGTTGTGTTTGTGCAGGCGGCGCAAATGGGCCAACCGCTTCAACTCGTGCTCGGGATCGTTGGGGACGCGGTAAATGGTGGCTTCCTTGCCCAACAACCGGCGAGCCATGTCGTGCCGGCTGCGATTGACCGCAAAGGCGATGCGATAGCCTCGCGTAGCGAAAAAGTTGGCGAGCACGACCGATTGACGCAACGGCGTCCAATCGCCGGGCTTGGGCGAAGGTGAAGCGTCGGGATCGGGGATCGAGCAGCGAAACAGCATATGTCGGGGTGTCCGGCGTCTGGCCGGTGGGTTGTTCGGCGGGTGGCCGAGATCTCGGTGTGCGATCGTTATCTATATTCTATGAGGATCCACCCCGGTTTGGCCACTCGGCATTTTGGCTAACTCGCGGCTCGCGAGGGAGGTGCGTGGATCGAGTACCCGATCGATCGGCCCCTGGCGGTCTTGCCACACCCTTTCTCCCCTCCAAGACCGGTCTTTCGGTCAACCAATCGGGTGGTGCGCCGATTGAGAACAGTAAGCGGCGTTTCGAAAAAAAGCATTCGGTATCGCGGGCCGCGTTCGGCCAGGGCCCGGTACACCAGGGGAGGAGGATGTCCATGTTGCAAGCCATTCGAAAATTCACGGGAAGCCCCTTCGTGCAGATGACGGTGGGCCTGATCTTCCTGATGACCGGTCTTTCGGAAACCTTCGCCATGCTCAAGCAGGACTTGGCCGACATGACCCCCAAGGCCCATCACGGTGTCGTGATCTTCAGTTTGTTCCAGTGCCTCAAGATCCTGCCCGAGTTCGTGGAAGGGGTGGAATACATGAACAAGGACGGGGACGAGGACGACCACTCCGCCAAGGGCGAATCCTGATGCCATCGGAATCCCGTGTCGCCCCCGCAAATCGCGGTGGCGCTGTCGATCCCAGAGTGTTAAAAGAGGCATGATCCTTCGGCAACATCGGTCGCCCCGACGGCGACCACCACTTCCACCATCGGAGGCTACGTGAGCGAGCAAGAAAAAACGCCGGATACGGCCCAACCCGCCGGCATCATGGATCAGAAAGTGGGGATCATCGGCGCCAATGGGGCACTTGGTTCCGATTTGGCGCGGATCCTGAGACACCCCGTACCCGCCTTCCACAAGGATTTCGATATTTGTGATTACGATGCCGCGCGCGCCTGGCTGGAAAAAAGCGGGGTCGCGGCCGTGATCAACACTGCCGCCTTCCACCGCGTGCCCGACTGCGAAACCGAATACGCGGCGGCCTTCGAGGTCAATGTCATCGGTGTCCGCAATCTGGCGCGGGCCTGTGCCGAGCTGGACATTCACCTGTGCCACATCAGCACCGATTACGTGTTCGACGGAACCAAGAAGGCACCGTACGTGGAAACGGATTCGCCGGCCCCCTTGAGCATCTACGCCATTTCCAAACTGGCCGGTGAATATGCGCTCGAGGCCTATGGGAAACGGACCTCGATCGTGCGCAGTTGCGGTCTCTACGGACGTGTGCCCACCCGCGCCAAGGGCGGCAATTTCGTGAACGCCATGATCAAGTTGGGAACGGAACGCGACCGCGTCACCGTCGTCAATGACGAAATCGTGTGTCCCACCTATACCTTCGATCTGGCCGTGGCCATCGATCGCCTGCTGGCCGCGGGCGGCGAAGGAATCTTCCACATCAACCAGAACGGCCACACCACCTGGTTCGATTTCGCCAAGGTGATCTTCGAAGCGCGTGGATTGCCCGCCAAGTTGGAGCCGATCTCGGCCGCGTCGTTCCAAAGCAAGGTACAGCGCCCGTCCTATTCGGTGCTGAGCAACGAGAAGTTCGAAAAGCTGACGGGTCACCGCATGCCCGATTGGGAGAATGCGCTGCGCCGTCACCTGGCCGAGATCTGAGCCGGTTCGCGCTCCTCCATCGTGCGGGGCTCTTCGGTGGGGGCCTGGGGTTCCTCTTCGCGTATGATTTCATCCGGAATCCGGATCGTGAACGTGGATCCCGCCCCCAGCTTGCTTTCCACCGAAATGGTTCCACCCATCAGGCGGCAGAAGAAATTGGTGACGTAGAGGCCGAGGCCGGTACCGCCGTAGCGATTGTGGTCGACCATTTGCGAAAAGGCCTGGAATAATTGGTTTACCTGCTGCTCGGACATGCCGATGCCGGTGTCCTGAATCGAGAAGTGAACCCAGCCGCCGTCCTCTTCCTTGGTGCGCAACACCCGGAAACGGATGCGGCCCTCGTTGGTGAATTTGTCGGCGTTGGTCAGCAGGTTGAGCAGCATGCTCTGGAGCTTGGCCTGATCGCCACGGATACGGCCCAGTTCGCGCGGTTCGGTTTCCAGGGAAAGGCGGTTCTTGGACTTTTCCAGCAACGGGTTCATCTGGCCGACGAGGTTGTCCAGAATGCTCTGGAGGTCGAACCATTCGGCGTATAGATCGGAATTGCCCGATTCGATGCGGGTCAATTCGAGGATGTTGTTGACCAGGGACAGTTGATAGTAGGCGGCAGCCTTGATTTTGCGCAGGTCGATCCGCAATTGGTCCATGTCCCACTCGTCCGGTTCCAGGTCCTCCACGTCTTCCTCGATCAGCTCGCTATACCCGATGATGTGGTTGAGCGGCGTCCGCAGTTCATGACTCATGTGGGCCAGGAAGGCGCTTTTCGAGCGGTTGGCTTCCACGGCCATGCGTTCGGACTGCGTCAGGAGCTGGACCTTGGCTCGCTGGCGTTCCTTCATGCGTTGGAACTGGAAGGCGGCGGCCAGGGCGATGAACACCAGCAAGCCGTAGAGCGTGTAGGCCAACCAGCTCTGGTGTGGCAAAGGGCGTACCCGCAGGGAGAAGGTCAAGGGTTTGGTGACCCAGGTGCCGTCGTGGCTGGCCCCTTTCAATTCGAACCGGTAGAAGCCCGGGCTCAGGTTGGTGTAGTTGGCCATGGCCTGGTTGTCGCCCTCGATCCAGGTCTCGTCGACACCCTCCATGCGGTAGAGGAAGCTGTTTTTTTCCGGACGGGTGAAATCCAGCGCCGCGAACATGATCGAAATGACGTTGTTGTTGCGGTCCATCAGGAGTTCGAGCGGTTTTTCGTCCAGGCCCGCCAAGTTGAGGCGACGACCGAGGGCCTGAATTTCCGAGATCACCAGCGGCGGCTGATAGGCGAAGGCGCGAATCTGATCGGGGAAGAAGGCGCTGACGCCGTCCATGCCGCCGAAGAACATTTCGCCCCAGGCCGTCTGGTGGTGCGCCCCAGGCGCGAACAGCTCCCCCTGCAGGCCATCCAAAATGTCGTACAGGTGAAAATCGCCGCTGTCGGGGGAGAACCGGCACAGCCCGCGAGCGGTGCTCATCCACAGGGTGCCGTGATGGTCCTCGAGGATGCCGAACACGCTGTTGTTGACGAGGCTCGTCTCCTGCGGAAAACCGATGTACTGACCGGAACGGCGGTCCAGGCAATTCAAGCCGCCGCCATAGGTGCCGATCCACACCTGTTCCCGCTTGGGGAGCAGGCAGAGCACGGCATTGTTTCTCAGCGAACGGGCCTCTCCAGCTTCCTTGTGAAAGGACTGCAGGCGACCTTGGCGGGCGTGATATTGGAACAGCTTTCCTGCCGCGGTGCCGATCCAGGCGTCGCCGCTGGGGTCGAAGGCGATGGTGCGCACGATTTGCTTTTGAAAACCTCGATCGGAATTTTCCCGGTTGAGCAGGTGGCGAAACCGGGTGGGCTCGTCGAGCGAGGCGATGGACACCCCGTTGGGTGTGCCGACCCACAACGCGTCGTCGCGGGCGACCAGGCTGAGAATCCGGTCGTGGGCCAGGCTCGCGGGATCTTCCGGATCGCGGAAAAACGCGGTGAAACGGTCGTCCGGCTCCTTGCGGTTCAGGCCCTTTTCCGTTCCGATCCAAACGGTGCCGTGCCCATCGACGGCAATCGCGTTGACGTCGTTGTGACTCAGGGACTGGGGGTTTTCCGAATCCGCCTCGTAGCGGCGAAAATAGCCTCGATCTCGATCGTAGTGGGTCAACCCGCCGGTTTCCGTGCCGAACCAGACATCCCCGTGACCGCCGCTGCTCACGGCCTTGACGATGCCGCGGGCCAGTGAATCGGGGTCGTCGCGCAGATGGCGGATGGTTCGGAATTTCGGGGGCTTCAGGTTGAGCTTGTTGAGCCCCGCATTGCGTGTCCCGACCCACAGATTGCCGGACCGGTCCTCGTACACCTTGCGCACCTCGTTGCCGCTGAGGGTGAACACCATGCGCGAATGGTGGCGGAACTGGAGGAAGTCATCCTCGGCGGCCACGTATCGGTAGAGACCGCCGCCCGCGCTGCCGACCCAAATCGTGCCGTTGCGGTCCTCCAAAATCGTGTTGATGCGGCCCGGGGTCGAGCGATCGCGGTCCTCCGGCGGCAATCGATAGTGCCGTACCTTGCCGGTATCCGGTTCGTAGCGGAACAAACCCCGATCGGTGCCGAACCACCAGTTGCGACCCTGGTCGAGAAACATGCTGCGCACCTGGGCGCCGGTCACATCGATGGACCCGCGTTTGGGCAGCTCGAAATGATCGAATCCCGTCGTGTCCGGGTTGTAGATGTCGATGCCCGTCTCGGTGCCGACCCACAGGCGATCGTCCGTGTCGAAGCACAGCGACCAGACGCGTGAGTGACGCAGCGATTGGGGGTCGTCCGGATCGTGCTCGAAGCGGTGAATGCGCCCGGTGGTCTTGTCCAAGCGGGCCAGGCCGTTGTCCAACGTGGCGATCCACAGGTATCTGCGTCCCTCGGGCAGCAGTGTCTGCAGGTAATTGCTGGGCAGGCTGTTGGCCTTCTGTGGATCGTGGAAGTAGTGCGCGAAGGTTTGGGTATCGGGATCGAATTGGTTGAGGCCGCCACCCCAGGTGGCGATCCACAGGGTCCCGCTTCCATCTCCGTAGATGGCCGAGGTGTGATTCACCGAGAGCGTCCCCGGTTTGCCGGGATCGGTGCGAAAATGCTGGAAGCGGTAGCCGTCGTAGCGACTCAAGCCGTTTTGGGTGCAGAACCACAGAAAGCCGCGTCGATCCTGAAAAATGTCGTAGATCGTGTTGTCGGCGAGCCCGTCCTTGGTGCTCAGGTGGAAAAACTGAGGTTGTGGTTCCTGAGCATGTAGAGAGAGCAGGGCGAACAACGTCGCCACCAATGGGAACCGGAAAAATTTCGGTAGATTCCGACATGCCAGCATGAATGTCTCGAAGAGCAAGGGTTCCGCGCTGCGAAAAATCGGTGGTGCGAAGGATTCGAATAGCAGGGAGAGATGAAAGCGGCTTGGGTTGCGCGTTTTGAGTATACCGCTTTTTGGATGGAAATACTTGCTGTGATTGCCGTTTTGCTTTTCTGCGACGGCTCTTTCGAGACGGTTTGGCTGTAGTGGACGAAAAAGTGACTGTGGCTGGTTATGTGTAAACGTGCGTAGCCATGGTGGTTTCCCGTTGGGATATACACCGGTTGGCCACGGGCGAGGTGAGAAAAGGCTATCCGCTCGTGTGTGTCGGAAAAGCGGATGTGAATCTTTATTTTTGGGGAAACCCTGGCTCGGCAGCCCCATGCTCGGACCACGCTCGTGGTCCCATGCGCCGGCGCAACCACTTCAGTCGTCAGGTCCCGGCCTTGCCGAAACCTGACACCTGAAGCCCGAAAGCGTGCGCATCCGGCCGGATGCGCGCCGCCTTTAGCTGTCCGAACCCGGAATGCCCAGGGTCGTCACGAATACCGGGAATTGGTAATTGCGACGGCTCGCCCAGATCAGGATCACGTCCTGGCTCAAGTAGTCGCTTTGGATGGGGGCGATGGCACCGCGCCCGCCCGGCAGGCGGAAGGGGTCTTCTTCATCGAAGAACTTCGGCTCGAAGGTCAGAAAGTCGAAGCTGCCGGAAACCATCATGTGGTCCTGAATTTCCCAGGCACCGGCGGTGACCGCCGAACGCATGCGGCGCAGCGCGTTCTTGATCAAAAAGGTTTGGGAGCTCTCGCTGAAGACGAAGACGTCCGTCAGTTCGTCCTGTTTGCCCTTGAACGTCTTTTCGAACAGCGGAAGTTCGATGACGCCGGGATGCTCGACGGGCGTTTTCTCGATGCTGCCCAAGCCCACCAAGTTGTAATTGATGTCGTTGAACAGCTTGGTCGCCAGACGGAGCGGCGAATTGAAATCGCCCGTGGCCGCCGGCCAGATCGTGGCGTACACCTGCCAATCCTTGTCCTTGGTCGATATTTGGATGATTGGCCGGCTGTGCGTGCTCAACTGAAAGGCTTCGAAGTCTTTCAAGAGCAGCACCTGACTGGCGCCGTTGGGGGTGGACTTGACTTGTGGTTGTCCTGCCGTGGTCCACTCGATCTTCAGATCCATCGCACATTTGAGTGCGTGCTGGGAGGTATCGGCGGTGGCACCCACTTCCTTGGCGAATGCAGTGATCTCTTCCGCCCGCATCAGGGAGGGATTGATGTTTTCTTTCAACCACGTCGTGGCTTCTGGGAGCTGAGGTTGCGCCAATGCGTCGCACATGCTGAGCAATTCGGCCTGCGTCAGGGTTTTACCGGCCCATTTGCCGCTACCCTTTACCGCGGTATGCATGCCGTCGAGAGCTTTGTAGACCATAGGGAGCGAACCGGAGCCGTCATAGAGTGAGAAGAATAAAAGTAAGGTTAGCGTACTCACGCTTGTGACCTCCGTAAATATCCGACTGGATATTCGTGTTTGACCAATACGAGAGAATTGATCGCGTTACAGAACGAACAACTTGGCGGTAGCGGTTGCAGACAATGATGCACACGAAGACTTCGACCCGAACCGCTGTGCGGGCTCCAGACGTGGCTTGGTGGATGAAGCATACATATTTAGGTACCTGGCGTTCCTGCCGGATCTAAATGGCATTGTCCAGGGGTCGGCCGAATAGGGGGCCGGCCCCTTTCTCCCTGTCAGGGGAAGGCTAGACAACCATCCGCAATAAATTAAAGAAACAAGCATTGCCTGGCTGCATTATACGGGGTCTGTGCAAAAATCAAATGGTGAGTTTTTTCACTTTTGATGGATGCCGCGTAAGTTATTCAAGTTTGTGTGTATAGACAATGCGATGAAAATTTGATTATGTGCCTCGTCCGAAGCACTTTGCGGCCGATGTTCTTCGATGTCTGCGTTGGCGCTCCGAGTTTTTCGTCTGATGTGATTTTTTACAAACGACTCGTTTGATCTTTTCCGGGTGTCGGCTCGTGTCCTGGAGAACTTTCGTTGCAAGGGTTTTGTTGCACTTCGTGGGAGTGGCGAGGCGTTCCACCTGGAGATTCTGCGTCCATGTCCAGGGCGACCGGTGATCGTCATCTGGCGGTGCCCACAAAGCCTCACCACCCCACAAAAAAAGAGCAACAAAAGTGTTGCTCTTTTTGATGTGTAACTAAGTTGTTTTTTTTATGCTAGTTATGTGTAGACAACCGTGTGGTTGCCAAACTTTACACCGATCCGAGAACGCTCCTGATCTTTTAATTGAAGAATTCGCCCCGGTGGAAGATCGTCTGTTGGCGATCCGGCCCGACGCTCACCAGCCCGATCGGACATTCCAGCTTATCTTCGATGTACTTCAGATAGGCCTTGGCCTCGGCCGGAATGTTGTCCAGGTTGCGATAGGAGGAGAGCGGTTCTTTCCAGCCCGGGAAGGTGCGGTAGACCGGGGTGGCGCGTTGCAACACTTCCAGGGAGGCCGGGAACCGGTCGGTGATCTTGCCATCGATCTGGTAGGCCTCGCACACCTTGATCTCGTCGAGCTGATCCAGCACGTCCAGCTTCATCATGGCCAGGGTGGTGAAATTGTTGAGCAGATGCACGTAGCGCAGGGAAACCAGGTCCAGCCAACCGCAGCGGCGCGGGCGTCCCGTGGTGGTGCCGAACTCGTGGCCGGCCTCGCGAATGGCTTCGCCGGTTTCGTCGTGGAGTTCGCTGACGAAAGGACCGCGACCCACGCGCGTGGTGTAGGCCTTGAAGATGCCGATGGTTTGGTCGATGGTGCCGGGCGGCACGCCGGCACCGGCGGTGATACCCAAGGCACAGGAGTTGGAGGAGGTGACATAGGGATAGGTACCGAAGTCGATATCCAGCAATGTGGCCTGGGCACCTTCGAAGAGAATCCGTTTGCGGTTCTGGCGGGCGTCGGCGAGAAGATATACCGAATCGGTGACGAAGGGCATCAGCTCGGTCACGGCCTCCAGCGATTTTTGCTGGGTGGTGGCCAGGTCCCACTTCTCGAACTCACCCAATTCCGGAAAGTGTTTTTGAATGTCCCGATACTCGTCGGCGATGCGGGCCTTGAACATCTCCGGGTTTTGCGCGTCGCAGAAGCGCAGGCCCCGACGACCGAATTTCCATTCGTAGGCCGGGCCGATGCCGCGACCGGTCGTGCCGATCTGGCGCTCGCTGTTCGCGGATTCACGGTGGCGATCGAGGATGCCGTGATAGGGCAGGATGAGATGGGCCCGATCGCTGATCACGAGGTTCTCGGGTGTCAGCTCGATACCTTTGGCCCGCATGCCCTGGATTTCCTTGAGCAGGGCGAAGGGATCGACGACGACACCGTTGCCGATGACGTTCTGTGCGCCCTCGTGAAATACACCGCTGGGCAAGACGTGTAGTGCGTAGCGTTTGCCGTCGAACACCACGGAATGTCCGGCGTTGTGCCCGCCTTGATAGCGGACCACAAAGTCGAAATTCGCGGCGAGAATATCCACAACCTTGCCCTTGCCTTCGTCGCCCCACTGGGCGCCTACTACGGCCACGTTTGTCATATTGCCCCCGATGCTATGTGAATGTGAAAAAGTCACACCATCATTTTTTGCATGTCGATCGAAATCACTATCCTGGCGCGGCAACCCATATCTCTTTTTGAGACAGCATGATGCACCTTCGAGGTGCGAAATGGCGGGCGGCGCCGAAAGAGCCTGAGCCAGGGGTTTGAACCCAACCCCCGATCATATCAGACCTGAATTGAATGTCCATGTCTATTGTGGCCCTTTCCCTTGTGGCCCAACGCGGTTTCGGCGTTGGGTCTAGGGACTTTCGGGGCCGATGGCGGGTTGGCCGAGACCGTGGGAAACGGGTCCGGTGCCTGCCCGTTCGACAGGTACCGGACCCGCCCAAATCCTATGTCTCTTCCGAGTCGATGGCCTGACGGAGGCTACCCATGAATTGACCGACCGAAGCCAGGGCCGTGGGCAGATCCGGCGCCTCGCCGATGCGTCGTACCAGGGCGCTGCCGACAACCACACCGTCGGCGAAGCGGCTGATGTGGGCGGCGTCTTCCGGAGTGGAGATGCCGAAGCCCACCACGAAGGGCTTTTGGCCCAGATGGCCGCGCACCCGTTCCAGGTAGTCGTCGAGTCCGCGAGCGACGCCCTGACGCGCCCCGGTCACGCCGGTGACCGAAACGCCGTAGGCGAACGACGTCGTGACCGGGGCGATGCGGGCCAGGCGCTCCGCGGTCGTCGTCGGTGCGATCAACGGGATGTAGTGAACGCCTTCGGCACCCATTTCCTTGGCGAAGGATTCGGCCTGTTCCAACGACAGGTCGGGCACCAACACGCCGTGGAACCCGGCTTCACGCAACGCGCGGGCCGCTGCCGGGATACCGCCCAAGGCATTGATGGGGTTGAAGTAGCTGAAAAAGATCAGCTCGGCCTTGATTTCGTGGCGGAAGCGCTTGATCTCTTCGAGAATCCAGTGCACCGTCACGCCGTTGTCCAGCGCGATCTGGCTGGAGGCCTGAATGGTGGGACCGTCGGCGATGGGATCGGAAAAAGGCACGCCGATCTCGATGTAATCCGCACCGGATCGGTCCAGTTCGCGGACCAGGGGCTCGAACCAGGACAGCTCCCGATAGCCGGCGGTAAGATAGGGAACCAACAATTTCTTTGTCACTGGTGCGCTCCTGCTTTGATGTGTTGTTCGTAGGTGTTCATGTCTTTGTCACCGCGACCGCTGAGGTTGAGCACGATGGTTTGGTCGGGATTCATGGTGGGCGCCAACTTGTTCACGTAGGCGACCGCGTGGGCCGACTCCAGGGCCGGGATGATGCCCTCCAACCGAGAAATCAGCTTCACGCCTTCCAGGGCTTCCGCATCGGTGATCGAGACGAATTCGGCGCGACCGATCGAGTGCAGATAGGCGTGTTCGGGACCGACACCCGGATAGTCCAGGCCGGCCGAGATCGAGTGGGCCAGGGCCACCTGTCCGCCGCGTTCCTGCAACAGCATCGACATGGCGCCGTGGAGGACGCCTGGCGCGCCCTTGGAGATCGAGGCCGCGTGTTCGGCATCGAGACCGTTGCCGGCCGCTTCCACCCCGATCAGGCGGGCGTCGGTCTCGATGAAGGGATAGAACATGCCCATCGCGTTCGAGCCACCGCCCACGCAGGCCACCACGGCATCGGCCCCGGCGGCGATTTCGGCCAATTGGGCGCGACACTCTTCGCCGATGACCTTCTGGAAATCGCGAACCATGGCCGGATAGGGATGCGGCCCCACCACGCTGCCGATGATGTAGAAGCTGTCCGCCACGTTCGTGACCCAATCGCGAATGGCCTCGTTGGTGGCGTCCTTGAGGGTCCGCGAGCCGCTGGATACGGGCCGGACCTCGGCGCCCAGGAGGCGCATGCGGTAGACGTTGAGCGCTTGGCGGGCCACGTCCTCTTCACCCATGTAGACCACGCAGGGCATGTCGAACAGGGCACACACCGTCGCGGTCGCGACGCCGTGTTGGCCGGCGCCGGTTTCGGCGATGATGCGGGTTTTGCCCATTTTGCGGGCGACCAGGATCTGGCCGATGGTGTTGTTGATCTTGTGGGCACCGGTATGGTTGAGGTCTTCGCGTTTGAGTAGGATGCGCGCGCCGCCGGCGTGGGCCGACCATCGTTTGGCCTCGTAGATGGGCGTCGGCCGCCCCACGTAGTGCTTCAGGTAGTAGCGGTACTCACGCCAGAACGCATCGTCCAGGTTGCGGTACACGTCTTCGAGTTCGTGTAACGCGGGCATCAGGGTTTCGGGAACGTATTGGCCTCCGAAGGGGCCGAAGTGACCCTGAGCATCCGGTTGCTGGTAGGCTTCGCTCTTCATGCTGTTCATGAGTTCTCCTGATTTTGGTTCTTGGGCGCCGAGTCTCGCTCGGGTTGAATGGGTTGATGTCGTCGAGATCGTGAGGAGTGATCTTCTCTACCGGTGGCGGACGGGAGGGTACCGCTGTCGTGGGGGGCTTGGCCCGTCGCTCGCGATGTGGCCGGTCGCCCGCAGGCGCGATCGATTTCGGCGAAAAAGCGCCGCAGGGCGTCGGGATCCTTTCGACCCGGGGCCGATTCCACCCCGCTGGAGACATCGATGCCCCAGGGATGCCACGTCTCCACCAAGCGGCCGACGTTGTCCGGGCGAAGACCGCCGGCCACCAGGCAAGCACCTTCCACTCGAGCCAACAGGCCCCAATCGAAGGTTTTGCCCGTACCGCCGCTCTGGCCTTTGACGCTGGTGTCCAAGAGGAAAAAGGGATCGCGCGGGGCGATCGTCGCGTCCAGGCTGGTGGCATCCGCCGGAACGTGGACCACTTTGTAGCCGCCCCATTGGGCTACCTTCTCCGGAGATTCGTCACCGTGGAACTGAAACCAATGAAAATTCAGATGGTTGCGCAGAGTTTTCAGGGTCGCGTCCGGTTCGTTTCGCACCACCACGACCGTTTCCGGGCCGGGTGGGACCGTGGCCAACAGCTCGGCCAGGCGGTGCAGATCCAGGTGCCGCGGACTGCCTGGCACGTGAATGAAGCCCAACAGATCGGCGCCCAGTTCGGCCGCTGCGCGAACGTCCTGCTCGCGGGTCAATCCGCAGATCTTGATGCGCGGGCGATAGGTGCGCGATCGTTCGTCGCGTGTGGGGGGAGGGGAAGTGATTGGCATAGGCTGAACGGGGGAGATTTGGAATGGTTGATGGTGCGCCGTGTCAGGGGGTGCGGCACGGAACACCGATGATGCTTCGGTCGGTTAGGAAGGGGGCGCGGTCTCGCTTGTGGACGAGCGGTTGGCGGTCCTGAGTTCCTCGAGTCGGGCCGAGGGATCGGGACTCTTCATCAGGTACTCGCCCACCAGGTAGGCGCGGTAGCCGACTTCGTGGAGTCGGGCCACGTCCTCGGGGGCGTGAATGCCGCTTTCGGCGACCCAGGGCGTCGCCTTGGGAAGGTGCGGGACGATGTCGATCAACTGGTCCAAGTTGGTGGCGAACCGTTTGAGGTCGCGACAGTTCACGCCCAAGAAATCGATGGGCGTGTCGCCGACCCGTTCGTATTCATCCAGGTTGTGGATCTCGCACAGGGTTTCCAGACCGAGTTCGCGGGCTTCGGCCTGGAGTTCCGCCAACTGGGACGGTTCGAGGATGCGGGCGATCAGCAGCACCAGATCGGCGCCCCACGCCTTGGCCTCGTGCAGTTGGTAACGATCGATCACGAAATCCTTGCGCAGCAGCGGGATGGAGACCGCATCGGCGACCTTGCGCAGATCGTCCGGACTGCCGGCGAAGAAATCCGGTTCGGTCAAAATGCTCATGGCCGCGGCGCCTCCCGCGGCGTAGGCCTTGGCGACCGCGACCGGATCGGCCTCCATGTTGATATTGGGTCGGGAAGGGCTCTTGCGCTTGAATTCGGCGATGACCAGCGGATCGGTGGAGGCTGCAAGTGCCGCGGTCAAGGCGTGATGGGGACGTTGCCGCGCCCGAGCCGCCGCCTCGAGGTCGGCGAGTGGCAGTTCCCGCTTACGGGTCTCGAGAATGTCGCGCGTGCGAGAGACGATTTGCGAGAGAATGTCCATTGGTGCCCCTTCTACCGCCGCGGCGGCCTGCTCGGCGTTGCGGATTCCGGAAGACGAATTCCGTGAGCCACAAACTTAGCACAGGGGACCTTCGAAAAGAACGCGCGAGCGGACGGCGCTCGCTTTTTCCTCGAAGGAATCACGTTCTATGCGGCGGGAGAGTGCTACCAAAGCTGCGAACCCATGAAAACCCAGGCGAAACATGGTTTGGCGATGGCGGTGAGGTTCGATCGGAGGTGCACGATCGAGGAGCAACTGTTCGGACGAAAGTCGCTGAAAACATAACGCTTGAATCGTGCGAAGGATGGCGGCCCTGGTTGTCGTTCCCGGCTGGACGGTATGCTGGGCACCGGGTTGGGGAAGCGACTTAATCGCCCCCCGAATTCTTGGGCTGTTCGGTGGTCCAGGAGACCAGGGTTTGCACTTTCTCCCAGGCGCGGCCGCTTTCGATGGCATCCCGTGCGTCGGCGAAAGCGTCTTCGAGTTCCGTGTACTTCCCGGTGGCGTACATGGCGAAGCCCGCGTTCAGAATCACCAGATCGGAGGCCGGGTTGGATTCCCGGTCTTGCAGGATCGAGCGGAAAATGTCCAGGTTGCGTTCCAGGGTGCCGCCTTCCAGGTCGTGGGGCTCCGCCAGGTCGAAGCCGTGGCGGCGGGGGTCGAACAGACGCGAGCTGAATTCGCCGTCATGGACTTCCGTGATCTTGGTGCGGCCCGTGAGGCTGATTTCGTCGGAACCGTCTTCGCCCCAAACGACGAAGGCCCGTTTGCCCAGGCCGGCCAGGACCTCGCCAAACAATTCCGTCAAATCCTCGGCGAAGACGCCGATGAGCTGGCTGCCCACGCCTGCGGGGTTGGCCAGGGGTCCCAGCATGTTGAAAATGGTGCGGATGCCCATCGATTTGCGAATCGGGACCGCATGCCGTACGGCGGGGTGGAACACCGGCGCGAACATGAACCCGATTCCCACCTCGTCGATGCAGGTGCGCACCTGATCCGGGGTCAGATCCAATTGCACACCGAGCGCCTCCAACAGGTCGGCGCTGCCGCAGGTGGAGGAAACGGCGCGGTTGCCGTGCTTGGCGACCGTATGGCCGGCGCCCGCGATGACGAAGGCCGAGGTGGTGGACACGTTGAAGGAAACGCCGCCGTCACCGCCGGTCCCACAATTGTCCAGCGCGAAGAGGTCCTGAATCGAGATCTGGGTGGCGAACCGCATCATGACATCGAGTGCCGCCCGCAGTTGGGGTCCGTCGATGCCGTTGCGAATCTGGAGGGAAAGAAAGGTCGCCGCCGTGATGGGGTCGATATTGCCGGTCATGAGCTGTTCCATGACGCGGGTGACCTCACCGGGCGTGGCCATGCGGCCATGGGCCATTTCCTTGAGGGTATCCTTCAACACTTCGTGCTCCTCTGTCGTGCGCCTGGGTATGTGTCGTGGTAGATCGGGCTTAGCTTAGCGCATTCCACCGCGTGTCGGGAAGTGGGAGCTGTTGCGGCTGTTGTCGAACGCGCGACCGGAGGTCGCGATGGGCGTGGGAATTCTCACGTCAAAGGTTGCGGGATGGGGCCGTGCCCCGAAAGGGACGTCGCATGGGATGGACATTGTCTGTGACCGAACGGATGCCTGGCCGAGGCCAACCGGATGCTTGGATGCTCACGTTCGCGGCCCCCCGAATGCTTGGATGCTCACGTTCGGGGTTCACTGGCAGCTTGGATGTTCACCGTTCGGGGTTCACCGGCAGATTGGATGCATACCGTCCGCGGCCAATCCTGAAAGGATGGCCAACTGTATGTTTGGATCACCATTTTTTAAAACGCGTGCCGAAGGCACGCCACCAGCGGGCGTCCTGAAGGGACGACACAGTACAGCGAAGGGTTAAGGAGCCGGAGGCGACGCAACCCTGGTTGTCTGGAGTGCCCGAACCCCAGCCCTGAAGGGGCGGGACTACGGGGACCTCCGCGGAGTACCTGTCACCTTCCGAAATGCCCCTCGCGGAGTACCCGCCACCTCCGGAAGCCCTTCGCGGAGCCGCCCTTCCAGGGCTGGGGTCCGGGAACCTCGAACAACCAGGGTTACGGTGCCTGCGGCACCTCACCCTTCGCTGAAATGTGTCACCCCTCCGGGGTGCCTGCTGGTGGCGGGCCGTTGGCCCGCGTTTTTATCAATGGTGGTCCAAACATGGGGTTGGCCATCCCTTCAGGATTGGCCCGGGACGGGGCCCATCCAAACATGGGTCCAAACGAATGACCGCGATCCACAGTTGCCTGGAGTGCCCGAACTCCAGCCCTGAAGGGGCGGGACTACGGGGACCCTCGCGGAGTACCCGTCACCTCCGGAAGTGCCTCGCGGAGTACCCGTCACCTCCGGAAGTGCCTCGCGGAGTACCCGTCACCTTCGGAAGTGCCTCGCAGAGTACCCGTCACCTTCGGAAGGACCCTCGCGGAGTACCCGTCACCTTCGGAAGGACCCTCGCGGAGTACCCGTCACCTTCGGAAGGATCCACGCGAAGTACCCGCCACCTTCGGAAGTGCCCCACGCGGAGTACCCGCCACCTTCCGAAGAGCCCTTCGCGGAGCCGCCCTTCCAGGGCTGGGGTCCGGGAACCTCGAACAACCAGGGTTACGGTGCCTGCGGCACCTCACCCTTCGCTGTCATGTGTCACCCCTCCGGGGTGCCTGCTGGTGGCGGGCCGTTGGCCCGCGTTTTTATCAATGGTGGTCCCGAGAGACGTCCGGTCGCACCTCCAGCGCGACCCGGGGCAGGCCCATCCCAGCCTTGCGGTATGTCGGGATGCGCATCGTCGGAGGCTAACCGGATGCTCGGATGCTCACGTTCGCGGCCCCCCGGATGCTTGGATGTTCACGTTCGGGGTTCACCGGCAGCTTGGATGTTCACCGTTCGCGGCCATCCCTCCGGCATTGGCCACGAAGGCAGCGCTATTCCGTCAACGGATCGCCCGTGGTCGCCGACTCGGCCGGCTTGGCGCCGGTGGGTTCCTTCGTCGGTGCCGCTTCCGGCGCGGCGTCGGCGACCGGTAGCGTCAAGGCCCGCTGGGCGCCCAACGCCGATGTCGACGTGGCGATGCGGGCCAGGATGAGCACCTGCACGATGCCCCAACCGATGCCCGTGTCCAGCAACCGCTGGCTGGCCATCACGAGGGCCGCGCTCAACAGGGCGAAGATCGACCAGAGGGCCGGCGCCTTCAACGGGTGGGTGGCGATGAAGACGAACGCGTGCGTCAGCGCCAACAGAGGCTTGACCAACCACCACAAGGGACGAACGGGACCGGGAATGTCCTGCTCGAAGGTCCAGGTTCGAAACAGAAAGATGCGGGCGTAATCGTAGATCAGGCTGGCGAGGCAAATACCCAACAGAGCCAAGCCCAAGCCGAACCCGTATTGCCAGGGACCGTCCGCGTAAGGCCAATCGATCCAAGGGAATGCCGATGCGATAAAGGGGTAGCCGTAAAACAGGACACTGCCGATGATCGCCGCGAGCAACCCCAGCGGGATCGCGCGAAAGACACCCGCCGCCAGGACGTCGCCGAACGGGGCCTGGCGCCCCCGTTCCAAAGCGCTCAGGAAACCGGCGGTCGTGACCAGGTTCCCCAGGGCGAAGAGGCCCAGCAAGGTCATCCACGCCAGGTCGAGGATCGACAGCTCGCGACTGTAGGCGAACAGGAAGTCGACGAAATAGGCGAAGGAGAGCCCGCCTTCCTCGCGAACCTGAACCACGCCGTGCTCCAGATCGCGTCGCAGCAACTGGTAGATGGGCAACAGGCACAGTGCGCTGATGGCCACGTTGATCAACCACTTGAACAGGACCCAGGGGGCGTGGACGAATGAGGCTCGAAAGCCTTGGAGAAACGCCTTCGGCATCGGCATCGATCGGCTCATGGTCAAAAGGCTCCGGAAAGGATTTGCAGGAGGTGTTGGAGACGGGTGCTGAGCGTCAGGCTCACCGCGCGTGGGGTGACCTGGTCGGGCTTGGCCCGCCAAGTGTTGTTGGCCCGATGAAAATCCAGAATCAGCTTGTTTTCGGGATCGACCGATACCGATTCGACCGCATGGGGATGTTGGAGTCGGAAGCGATGCCAGGAGCCCGTTCCGTCCCAATCGCGGCGCACCACTTCACCGTCCGTGAACCGCACTTCGATCGTCACCGGATAGGCCTGGGTGCCCAGGTTGCGGACTTCGATCAGGTGCGCCTCGAACGAATCGAACTCGGGTTCGGTTTCTTCGCGAATTTCGTCGTCACTCTCGGTCGAAATCTCGATCTCGCTGGGTTCCAGCGAGCGGACCGGCATCACGGCATAATCGATGAAGCCGTGGCTAAAAATCAGCGCATCGAAAAACCAGTTCATGTCGCGTCCGGAAACCTCGTTGACGATGGCGCGAAACGCGTCGATGCCCGGATGTTTGAAAGACCAGCGTTCGAAATAAGTCCGCAGGACCTCGTCCATGACCGGTTCACCCAGCTCCCGTTCCAACTGGAACAGGGTGAGGGCCGCGCCTTCGTAAACGTTCCCGTAATAGGAATCGCCGGAGTTGAAGCCCCAGGCGGGCAGGTGAATCGGGTCCACCCGTTTGCCGGGCAGAAAGCTGTAGCGCGCCTGTTCCACCGGCGGGAAGGCCGCGAATCCCATCAATCGGGTCAGCGGCACCGGCGCCTGCTTGATGACCCGGTAATAGTGTTGGCGGCCGTAGGCGACGTCCAGCGCACGCAGACAGGTGTAGGTGACGAAGCCTTCGTCCAGCCAGGGGTCCTCGAACTCGTTGGTGGCGATCATGCTTTGAAAGTACTGGTGCGCGAATTCGTGCAGGATCAAATCTTCCAGGTCGCGGTAACCTTCGGGCTGCCACCAGTGGGTGGACAGGCTGACCAGCGTCGGATATTCCATCATCTCGAGCCCCGTCGCCTCGCGGGGTGGGTCGACCATCGTCATGGACTCGTAGGGATAGGGCCCCAGTTTCCAGCCGAACCACTTGATGCCTTCGCGCAGGGCCTGAAAATGGCGATCGGTTTGGTCGCGGTGCTCGGGACGGATCAGCAGAATCATGCGGGTCGGCGGCAGTTGGGCCTGTTCGTGCGACAGACCGAACCGTTCCTCGGCCTCCCGGTAATCGGCCTCGTCCAGTGAAAACACCCGTTCGACGACTTCGAAGCCAGGCCAGGCGGTCCAGGCGAAATCGTGAACGCGATCCTGGATGTAGGTGAGTGTCTTCTGGGTGCCGTCTTCGCTGAGCTGTTCGGCGGCTTTGATACCCGTGGCGCCCACGACGTACTCGGAGGGCAACGTCATGGTGATCCGGTACCGCCCGAAATCGGCGTAGAACTCGGAAAGCGCGTGGTGGGGATGGCAGTTCCAGCCGGATTCCTGGCGGCCGCGATGGCCGGCCGGCTCCCAAACGCCGATTTTGGGAAACCATTGGGCGATGAAGAAAAAGTCGTCGATATAGCCCGATCGGCCCGTGTTCTCGGGCAGCTTCACGGTGAAATCGAAGAAAACCGAGACCTGTTCACCCGGAAACAGCGGTTGATCCAAGGGCAGGGTCGCCACGGTTTCGTCGCCGGTCCCCTCCTGGTTCTGGTGCGGATAGGTGATGCGCGACAGGGCCTGCCGACCGTTGACGGCCACGTCGTCCAACGCGATCGAACCGTAGCTCGGGAGGCCGACGCCGAAGATTTGGCGGGTTTCGCGTGCGTAAATCGAATGCTGGTCCTTGAAGGCATTCATATATAAATGGAACTGGAGTTCCTCGATGATGTCCGGCGAGTGATTGGTGTAGATCAGCGTTTGGTGGCCATGCAGCGATTTGGCGTCGGGATCCAGTTGCACCTGGATGTCGTACTGAACGACCGGATCGGCGCTCGATTCGGACAGGTCCCCACTTTCGGCGACCGGCGGTACCATCGGCGCAGGTGTGGTGCTTTCCGGTTGCGTCGTGTCCGAAGCCTGATCGGCGGGCGGGGTGCTGGTAAACCATTCGGAGCAGCCGGTCGGGATCAGCGCCAGCAGGAGCAACAGCGGGACGACACTTTTCGGGAACATGCGGCGGCCGGGTTCCGGTCGGGTCGTTCCGGGTCGACCGGTCTCGGTTGGTTCTCTGTGCCGTAGCAGCACTAGGCTACCTCCAAATACGCGCAATCCAAACAGGCGATGATCGGTAAACCGGTGGCGCAGCAAGTGTTTTCAACAGAAAAGCGCGCCATCGTAGCAAGCCTGGTCGAGGTCTCGGGAGCCGGGAAGTTGCAAATCCCACTAAGTGTACCGCAAGGGTTGAATCGTGGTAGAGAAAAGTCGGAAAGGGTGATCGGGGGTCAATCGGCCGGCGAGGTCAAGAATTGCGGCCCCATGCCGAGATATCCAGCAGGGGCGGGTGCCCGGGATGGCGGTGGCGCAACCACGTGGCGCGACTGCCCTTCGAAGGCGGTTGAAAGCGAACGCACGATCGGATAGGCTTGGCGGTTTGGAGCCAGGTCGTCGTGTCGCGCTCCGCGATCCTTCGAAAACCTGTCGAGCACAGGGGAAATGGGGCGAAACCGTCGAACGTCATCACCTCAGCCCATACGTAGCGAGCCGAACATGCAGCCACCTTCCGAGCCCAGAACCCCATTGTCAGAAATTGCGAACGCACCGTTGCCCGGCTTTGCGCTGCATCCCCACATTCGCAAGGAATGTCAGCCGTTTCACCACCTCGACGGGAACGATTCGATCGTGGTGTTCATCCATGGGTTTACCGGCAGCCCGGCCGACATGCGGCAATACGTGCAGGCCTACCGCGAGGCCGGTTACGATGTGGCCGTACCGCTGGTTCCGGGCCACGGCAGTCACGTCAGCCTGCTGGAAAAGCTGACGTTCCGGGAATTGACCATTCCCTTCAAACCACTGCTGCAACACTTTCGCGCACGCTATCGGCGACTGCATCTGCTGGGACTGAGTTACGGCGGTGTGATCGCGGCAACCCTCGCCGTGGAGCTGCCCGTCATCGACAGCCTGACGCTGTTCGCACCCGCTTTCTACTTGAATGTCGCCGACGAGAAACGCGTCGCCTGGGTCAAGCGATTGAGCCTCTTCCGGTATGTGGGCAAACTGAAAAAGACCAAAATCCGCAACAGGCCGGATCCCGGTTCCTACAATCACGAATACACGTCCGTTCCGCTGTTGCCCATGGTCGATTTGCACCGCCAGTCGGCCTATTTGCGCCCCCGGCTCAAGGAAATCAAGGTGCCAGTCTATTATGCCCACGGCGATGCCGATGTCACCATTCCCATCGCCAGCAATTGGGAGCTCATGCGCCGGGTGCTGCCGCGCGCGGCGACCCACCACGTGACCGAGGGCTCCCACGTCCTGACCACCGATCCACAGGCGCCCGACATCGCACGGAACCACATCGCCTGGCTGCGCGATCTGCCCGGTGAGGCCCCGCCGGCGACGGACGATGGGTCCGGCCGGAGCTCCCTTGATTAAGGTCGACAACCTTTCGTTGACCTACGGTCGCGGAGACCGGCGAGTCGTGGTCCTGCGCGACTTGAGTTTCCATTTGAACGTGGGTGAATTCGTGACGATCGTGGGCCGGTCCGGTTCGGGGAAATCGACCTTCCTGGACTTGATCATGGGCCTGATCCAGCCCACTTCCGGCACGATCGAGCGTCGCAAGAAAAACCTCTCGATCGGGTACGTCTTCCAACGCCCGGCCCTGCTTCCCTGGCGCAATGTGCTGCGAAACATCTACCTACCGTTGCAGATCAGCGGTATTTCGCGCGAGGATCGGCGCCGCATGGCGATGGAGGCCCTGGAAAAGGTCGGCATGGGTTACGCCGCACACTACCTGCCCTTTCAACTCAGCGGCGGCATGGCGCAGCGCGTGGCCATCGCCCGCGCCCTGGTCCAGGATCCGGACCTGCTGCTCATGGACGAACCTTTTTCCGCGCTGGACCCCATGCTCCGCGAGAACATGAACGTCAACCTGCTGCGGCTGTGGCAACGCACCGGAAAAACCATCCTGTTCGTCACCCACTCGATCGACGAGGCCCTGATCCTGTCGGATCGCATCGTGCTGTTGGAAGAGGGCAAGTTCCTGAAGGAATTCGAGGTCGACATTCCCCGCCCGCGCGGCTACGAGACGTTCCGAACCGAGCGCTTCACCGAACTGAATCGCATCGTGCGTGCCCACCTGCCCATTCAGCCGAATATGCCGCGGATCCCGTCGGAAGACGAAGACGGGGTGAGCGATGAATGAGCCGACTCAACCTCTCGGCAGCCCCGATGTGAACGGGACGGAGGACGCATCACGCGGTCGAAACGACTGGCTTGTCAAGCAGGCAACGTTTGTGTTGCGCAACATTTTTTTGAAGGGTCTGGGGTTCGCCGGTTTCATGCTTTCCATCTGGCTGGCCTGGCACCTGATCATCTCGATCTTCGCCCCGCCCGCCTGGCTGTTTCCCTCGCCCTCCATGGTGTACCAGCGCTTCACCGAGCTGTGGGAGGTCGAGGCGCTTCAGCCCCACCTGCGCATCACCGCCACCGAAATCGTCATCGGCTATTTACTGGGCATCGCCGGAGCGCTGCTGAGCGGGTACCCGATTTCTCAGATCCGCCTGCTGGAAAAGGTGTTGACGCCGTACCTCATCGCGGCCAACTCGGTGCCGCTGGTCGCGTTTGCGCCGCTCCTGATCCTGTGGCTCGGCAACGGAATCGAAGCCAAGATCGTGGTGGCGGCCCTGATCGTCTTTTTTCCGGCCACCATCAGCACCATCACCGGATTCCACGCCCAGTCGCCGATCTACAAGCGTCTGATGCGCAGCCTGCGCGCCAGCAAGTTGCAGCGGTTCCTGTACCTGGAGCTGCCCAGCGCGGTGCCCGGCATCCTGGCCGGCATGAAGATCGGCGCGCCGTTGGCGGTGGTCGGCGCGGTGGTGGGCGAATTCCTCGGCACGGGCTTGGGCCTCGGCCACCTGATCCTGGAGGCCAACGGTTTGATGGACACGCCGCAGCTTTTCGTGGCCATCATTCTGTTGGGCATGATCGGGATCGTGTTCTACATGCTGATCATGGCGTTGGAGCAAATCCTGCTCGGCCCCTGGCACAACAAGAAGCGCCGCTAGGCCCCGACCCCATTTCGCTCGGCGTGCCCGGTAATTGCCAGGCCCGTCCCGGGTGCTGGGCCGGCATGTCGAAGCCACGTTGGAAACAATGCAGTTTGACACCGAGGAGCGGAGCCTGTCGCGATGCGGAAAGGCCCCACCCGAAGTGATTCCTAGCTGGCAGTTCCCGCATCGTTTTGAGTGAGGTTGGGCCTGTAGGTGGAACTGCCAGCTCCACCAATCGAAGCAACTGTTTCAAATTCAGCCAGGTATGCCGAAGAGCAAAGCGACTGAATCCGTGAATGACCCATGTCGAAGCGGGCATTGCAGAAGTCCCCGAATAACGAGAGAAACGCGGAGCCATTCGTTGGACAGGAACGCTGGGTTTGCTATTCCGACCTTTCTAGGCGAAATGCTCAATAACGGGTAAATAGGTTAAAGCAAGGTTCCTGTGCGTATTGCGGAGCCCGCAAGGGAAATCCCTTCGAATAGGGAGCGGCGTTTTCCTCGGTGGGCGATCGTATGAAAGCAGTGGGCTCCGCTCCTTTTGATGGCTTGAATTTGAAACCTGGTCGGCTTCGATTGGTGGAGCAGGCTGCTCCACCTACAGGCTCGGCGCCTGTCTGAAAAGGCGGGAACTGGGTGCGGGCGCGCTTCGGTGTAGATAGGCTGTGCTTCGCTCCAGGGCGTTGGTCGCTTGCGAAGCCTGAATCGCTTCGACGTGGCGGCCGATTCGTGTAAGCTGGAGCCGCCCTCTCCCATTCGTCCCCGCAGGAGCGTGCCCATGCTTTCGGTCTTGTTATGCTGCTTGGTGGTCCAGGCCCCGCCCCAGAAAGTGACCTATGCGGCCGGCTACATCGCCAACGTCCAATTCGCCCCCTTCTACGTGGCGCAACAGCGCGGCTACTACGCCGAAGAAGGTCTCGAACTGGAAATGGACTACACCATCGGCCCCGATATCTTCAAACTGTTGGCGCTGGGCAAGGTCCAGTTCGCCTCGGCCGATCCGGACGCCTTCCTGCACGCGGCCTCGCGCGGCATGCCCCTGCTTCACGTGGCGACCTTGTACCAGCGCTATCCGCTCGCCCTGGTGGCGCGCGAGGACCTGTTTCGGGATGGCCGGCTCGAGGGCAAGCGCATCGGCATCAGCGGGACCTACGGATCCTCGTACCTGGCCCTGAAGGCGATGCTGCGCGAATTGGGGTTGCCCCTCGCCAAAGTGCAGGTGGTCAGTATCGGGTTCACCCAGGTATCCGCCTTGAAACAGAACCGCGTCGATGCGGTCGTGGGCTACATCAACAACGAACCCCTGCGGCTCAAGGCGTTGGACGTCGATGTGAAGACCTATTCCCTGAGCGCCAACAACCAAATCCCCGGCGTCGGTATCATGACCCACCGCGACTTGAAAGCGAAAAATCCGGAACTGGTCGAGAAGTTTCTGCGCGCGACCTTCCGCGCCGTGGCCGACCTGCTGGCCGATCCACGCGCCTGCTACAACCTGGTCGTCAACGAGGTTCTGCCGGAACTGAAGCAGGCCGAACGCTACGAAAGCGAATTCGCCGTGTTGCAGGCGACCCTGCCGTTCTGGCGGTCGGCCCACGTGGCCGCCAACGGTTTCGGCCAGTGCGACGAAAAGCAGTGGCAAAACCTCGCCCGGCACATGGCCGAGGGCCACGCCAAATCGGCCTTTTCATCGTGGCGCAAGTGGGTCGATCTGGGATTTCGCCACCGGGCGCCCGTCACCCCGCCAGCCGGAAAATAGCTTTTGCGGCGGGCGCCGGGCCCAACCACCCGCCAGGGTGCCAAATGAGCTATACTGTAGGGACCTTTCTCCGCCGAGGCGGTCCCTATGCACCGGTTCATGAACAAATCGTCGATGTGGCTGCTGACCTGTGCGCTCATGATGGTGGCGGTCGCACGCACCTTTCTCCATGGCCAGGGTGAGCTTTTCAAGCACAGCAAGGACTTGCCGGAAATTCTTCATTTGGTGGATCGCGCCTACGTCGACGAGGTGCAACTGGAAACCCTGCTGCCGGGTTTGTATCAGGGCGCACTCAACGGTTTGGACGAAAACGCATCCTACGTGCCGCCCGGCATGACGCCCGTCAATCGCGACGACGAGGTCTACCTGCGAACGGGCATGGTGGTGCGCAAGCGGCTGGGTCATGCCTACGTGATGCAGGTGGCGCCGGAGTCGCCGGCCGCCAATACCCAGATTCTTCCGGAAACCTATCTGCGCGAAATCAACGGCTCGGTCACCCGCGAAATGAGTTTGGTGGCGGTGCGTCAGGCGATACTCGAAAACGAGACCCTCGTTCGATTGAAGGTCATCGATCCGGGCAAGACCGAAGATCGCGAAGTGGAACTCCATCCCGCAACGTTCGGTCAGACCAAGATGCAGCACCAAGCCTATGGCGACGGCCTCCACCTGGTCCGGATCCCGCAGTTCTACGACGGTTTGGAGCTGGATCTGCGCAAGGCCTTGAACCAGACGCGTGAGGCGGCCTCCAAGGCCGATCGCAACCCGCGATTCGTGCTGGACCTGCGCAACAACGCTCGCGGTAATCGCCGGCATTTCAAGATGTTGGTGGCCCTGTTCCTGCCCGCGGGTGATTTGGGTGCCTGGGTGGCAAAGGGCCGCGAGCCGATTCCGGTACGCAACGAGACGGCCGGAGCCTTTGCCGACCTCGACTTGTTCGTGCTGCACAACCGCGGCACTTCGGGCGCCGCCGAGTGGTTCACCGCCATCGCCCGCGATCGGAAGGCCGCGGTCACCTTGGGCATCGAGACCCTGGGCATGCCCCCGGTTTACGGATGGGTTCAACTGAAAAACGGCGCCCATTTGGAGATTCCCATCGCCGACCTGGAATTGTCCTCCAAGGAAACCCTGACCAAGAACGGGGTCAAACCCGATGTGGCGGTCAAGAAGGACGTCAAGGGCGAAGGTGATGACGCCGAGCCAAAGGTCGAATCGGCCGAGGACTATCTGGCCCGTGCGCTGGAGGCGGTGCGCTCCTATCGGGCCGAATCGGCGCCGGCACCCGCGCAGGAAGCACTGCCGAAAGCCGGCTGATCGCCGCGAAGATTGCGCGGTTTTCGGGTTGGGAAGAGACGCGACTTGGCGTCAACTCGGCTTTGAGAGTAGAATGTGGGCCAACGCGGAACGCGGTTCCCGTCGGTATGCCTCCCGGGTTTCCCGCCACGAGGCCGAACCTCGTGAGAAATGCGGGCCATCGCGATTCGCCAACCCCTTCTTGGCGGGTGCGCCGTGTCGGAAATTCGCCAAGCGGACGTGGCCCCGTGAGCAATGCGGATCGAGCGAGATTGCAACCTATGTCCAAACACGCTGAAAACACCGCCCCTGGCAAACCGCCTCCCGAAGTGCGCCTCGACAAATGGCTGTTTGCGGTCCGGCTGTTCAAGACCCGCAGCCTCGCGGGTAAGGCGATTGCCGGCGGCAAGATCAAGATGGACGGCCACAACGTCAAGGCTCACCGCACCTTGAACATCGGCGACGAGATCGAGTTCAAGCGCGACGGGCGCACCGTGCGCGTCACGGTCAAGGGCCTGATCGAAAACCGGGTCGGTGCCAAGGAAGCCGTCAAGCACTACACGATCGTCGAGGATCCCGACCTGACTCCGGAAATGCGCGAGATGACGCAAATCTACCGCGAGTTGCAGAAGGAGTCGCCGCGCCAGCGTGGCCGGCCGACCAAGCGCGATCGACGCCAGATTCAGCGACTCAAGGAAGGAGATCATTGAGGATGGCGGACGACACGGAGCTCGGGCCGGATCGCCGACCGATGCGGGCGGTGATTCGACGGATGACGCGGGCGTCGTGCACCGCACCGGCGGTCTGTGCTTGTTTCAAGTGACGACAGGGACTGAGATCGGGCCTCGAGCCCTCATTCACAACTAAGGAGCAGGGATCATGAATGTATTGGTGGTTGGCGGCGCCGGCTATATCGGCAGCCATGTGGTTCTGGATCTATTGACCAAGGGTCATTCCGTGACCGTTTTCGATAATTTGAGCAGCGGCCAGCGCGTGAACCTGTTCCCCGAGGCCCATTTCGTCGAGGGTGACATCATGTTCGGCAACGAGCTGGACGACACCCTGGGGACCGGCAACTTCGACGCGGTCATCCACCTGGCGGCGCTCAAGGCGGCCGGCGATTCCATGGTCGAGCCGGAACGCTACGCGGAGCACAATACCAGCGGCACCCTTCGCCTGATCCATGCCGTTTGCCGCCACGGCGTCGGCGCCTTCGTATTCAGCTCGTCCGCGGCCGTCTACGGCAATCCGGTCCAACTGCCGATCGACGAGGCCCATCCCCTGGAGCCCACCAATTTCTACGGATTCACCAAATTGGAAACCGAGCGCTTCCTGAAGTGGTACAGCCAGCTTCGCAACTTGCGGTTCGTGTCCCTGCGCTACTTCAACGCCGCCGGGTACGATGTGGAAGGCCGGGTGCGCGGCCTCGAGGTAAATCCCAAGAACCTGATTCCGATCGCGATGGAGGTCGCCACGGGCGCACGCGGTGAGATGACGGTGTTCGGCGACGACTACGATACACCCGACGGCACCTGCATCCGCGACTACATCCACGTCAACGACTTGGCGGTCGCCCACACCAAGGCACTGGAATACATGGCCGCCGGAAAGGGCGACCTGATCTGTAACCTCGGCACGGGCAAAGGGTTCTCGGTCCTGGAAGTGTTGCGGGCGACCGAGGACGCGATCGGCGAGAAATTGAACTACCGAATCGGGCCGCGTCGCGCGGGCGACCCCGCCAACCTGGTGGCCGCCTCGGATCTGGCGCGCGAAAAGCTGGATTGGGAGCCGCACCACTCCGATTTGAACACCTTGATCGAAACCGCCTGGTCCGCCTACCGACCGGGGTGAGGCTGCGTTTCAGAGCGGCGCACGGCGTGGGACCCGGCGTATGGTGGCCTTTTTCAGCCTCTTCCGAGCCGGGGAGGAGCTGAATTCGGCGATGATCTCCCGCATTTCCGCTTCGGTCAGCCAGGCGTCGTTGACGTCGCTGGAATAGGAAAAATCCTCGGGGAGCCTGGTGCCCTTGTAGCGGCGCTTCACCTTGCGTGAAAACCACTCGGGCAGGATGATGAAGAAGTCGTCCACCCGAATGGTGTGCCGGATCTCCTCGGGCATCAACAGCGTTTCGTGGATTTTCTCGCCGGGCCGGATCCCGATGTGCTTCAACCTGGCCTCGGGCGCGATGATGCGGGCCAGGTCGACGATGCGCATGCTCGGCAGACGCGGCACGAAAATCTCGCCACCGGCCATGTAGTCGAGCGCGCGCGTCACGAATTGGACGGCGGCCTCGAGGGTCAGCCAGAAGCGGGTCATGCGTTCGTCGGTAATGGTGAGCTCGTTTTGGGCCCGTTGGCGCAGGAACAGGGGAATCACGCTGCCGCGACTGCCCACCACGTTGCCGTAACGGCAACAGGCGAGGCGGGTGCCGCGCCGGCCGGCGTAACTGTTGCCGTGGATGAAAACCTTCTCGGCACACAGTTTGGTGGCGCCGTAGAGATTGACCGGGCTGACCGCCTTGTCGGTGGAGAGGGCCAGGACCTTGGGCACGCCGCAGTCGATGGCCGCGTCGACGACGTTGACGCTGCCGATGATGTTGGTCTGGATCGCCTCGAAGGGGTTGTACTCGCAGGCCTGTACCTGTTTGAGGGCGGCGGCGTGAATGATCAGGTCCACCCCCTCGCAGGCGCGCCGAATGCGATCTCGATCGCGCACGTCTCCGAGGAAGAAGCGCAGGCGATCGTCCTTCAGGGCCTGGCTCATGTGAAATTGCTTGAGCTCGTCCCGCGAGAAGACCCGAATCGTTCCGGGATTGCCGTGTTTCAGCAGGTGTCGGACCATGGCCGTCCCGAAACTGCCCGTACCGCCGGTAATCAGAACGACCTTGCCGTCGAGGCTTTGCGCGCCCGCTGAGGTAGAAGTGGCCAATGCTTCCTCCAAACATGTGACGAAAGGCGGGAATCCGCCGCTAAGGGTACATATCGAACCATTCGGTGAATGGGTTAGGCCGAAGTGAGTTCCGAGCGAAGGGGACACTATACCACGAGCGCGAAACACGGACTTCGGTCGTCTCGTCGTCGTCCGGGAGGCGCGTGGGCGATCGCAATCGCCAAAGGTGGGTCGGCCGCGATCTAAACCTTTGCCGCGGGGGCACGATGAGGTTCAATAAGAGCGCTCCCGGCGCCGGTTCCGAGGCCGACGCGGGGGGTGCAACTCAAGCGGAATGAATGGCTCAGATCGGTGATTCGGCGCCGGTGCGAGCCTACATTGAAGGTTTAAATGGATGGCGCAAATTAGGTATACTGGGCATCCAGCCTCCCCTGTTCGAGCGCGATCTCCATATCAGACAAGCACACGGACTTTTCACTCTCTACGTGAGGAGGATTGGATCCCACCCCGCAATAGTCCTCCCACTTGAAACCACAAGACCATCAACGGAGAAACACGGAGAAATAATGGCCGAAGAAAAGCTCCACGAACTCCAGAATTTGATCGGGGAATTCAACGACATCAGTTTGTCCGATTTCCGGGATGCCTTGCAGACCCTCACCAAGGATACCGACCCCGTCGTCGACCGCTATCTGGTCAAGCAGCTCAAGAATTGGAGTGGGAACCGCACCATGCGGGCGGTGTTCGCCGCGGCGCTGGCCGAACGTGAAGACGAAAGTTATTTGGAAGATTTTTCGCAGGTCATTGAAAAGGAAACGGATGTCGGTCTGTGTAAAGAGTGCATCAACGGATTGACGCGAATTGGCACCCAGGAAGCGATCCAAAAGCTCCACTTTTTGGCCAAATCCAAGCCCAACGCCACCATCGCTTCCCTGCTCCAGCGCGAAGTCGACAAGATCAAACACGAAGAGAAAGAGCCGGTTCACTACTATCTGGAGAATTTGGCCAAAGGGAACGAGAACCACCGCGGATGTCGCCATGCGGCCAAGGTCCTCGTCAAGATGGGCGATGCCAAGGTCGTCGACACCATCATGGAAGCCTTCGACAATTACGACGATCTGGCGCGCAGCGAGGGATCCAAGGTCATTTCCCAGTTGGGGAAGACCGAGCATCTCGAACGGGTTCTGGAGATTTTGGAACGCTACAGCGTCGAGCACAGCGACAACGGCAAGTTCATCGAAACCGCCGAGAGCCTGGATCAACAGCCCAAGGATCAGCGTCTCGACCTGCTTTGGGAGTACGCCGAAAAACTGCTGGAGGAGGAACAGGAGCCGGGCTACCAGCAGTTCAAGTCCCAGATGGAGGACCGCTCATACGATGCCGCGCGCGAAACCGTCAAGGAAATGACGGTGATCGCGAACCCGGTCGGGTTCCGTTATTTCCTGGAAAGCCTGGTGATGATCCTGGAAAACAAGGTGGCCCACGCCAACAAGTATCACGAGGATACCTTGCGCGAGGCCCGCATTCGCCAAACGCGGCTGCGTCAATTGTTGGCCGAATTGGCCTACGGCATCGGCAAGATCGGTGGCCTGCCCGGTGTGGATCCGGGCTTGCGGGAGCGAGCCTGCTCCTGGCTGACGCGGTTGGTGAAATCCCATGACGGCGATATCGTGAAGATGGCGCTTTACGGCTGTGCCTGGTTCGCGGAACCGGCGGACGAGGAACTCCTGGAGGCCACGCTCTCCACCCACACGGTCGAAGGGATGACGCGCTTGCTGACCGCCCTGGAGCGCAAGCCGGAAGCCGACTTTTCCGACTTTTTCCTCAAAGTGGCGCGACGTCACGAAATCCTGGACGTGCAGGAAATGGCGATGCGGTCCCTGGGCTCGTCCAAGGCCGTCAACCCCAAGCTCCGCACCATGTTGGAGGAGGGCCCACCGGACGAAAAGCGTACCGCGCTGCGCATTATCGGCGAAATCAAGGCCGAGGAATTCAAATCGGACCTGATCGACCTGCTCGAAGGCCAGAGCGACATCATCCGCACCGAGGCCATTGCGTCCCTGGGCAAATTCGGCGATCCGGGCATCCTGCCGAACATCGAAGCCGTGATGGTCGATGCCAAATCGCCGGTGCTGATCGAGATTTCGCTGAAGGCGATCGCCGAGGTCGGTGGCGAAGAAGCGCTGGCGATGCTCAAGAAGAGCGCCGAAAACAGTCGCAACAAAAAGACCTCGCTGACCGCGGTCAAGTTACTGGTCGAAAGCTACAGATCCTGGGCCAAATCGTTGCCCGATAGTTGTAACCAGCTTGTCACCAAGCAGTTGGGTGAGTGGTTCAAAGAGCGGGACGCCTCCATGCGCGAGGATGCCTATCGCATCGGCGCCAACATCGTTTCCAAGAACCTGGAGCTCTACGACACCCTGAAGAAGATGTTCAAGGAGACGGCATCGGCGCTCCGCAAGCAGGCCAACTGGAACAAGGACGAAATGGCGCTGGTGGAGAACTCGGTCAAGATGCTCAACCGCTCCTATTTCTTCCTCAAGGAAATGCTCGAGTTCCAGAAGGAAGTCGGCAATCGGTGCCGGGGCTACGACAATCCCAGCTCCACCGCCCGCATCGGGGTCTTCGAGAAATTGACCAGTTTGTTGGAAAACAACGCCAAGTTCATCATCAGCGAAGAAAACGAGCTGGACATCGAGAAGGCGGTCCTGACCGGGTTGGAACTGGCCGAGGGCAACTGGCGCGAACAGAACATCCTGTTCAACCTGGCGGGGTACACCACGAGCGAGAAGCTCAAGGAAGAGCTGGTGCACCAGGTCAAGGACGTGGTCAAGCAATCGCGCGCCGCCCTGTTGGACGCACTGTCGCGCATGGGCATGAGCCTCCAGGACATCAACGACCTGACGCGCATTCGCAAGGTCTTGGTTTTGGAAGGTTCCGGATTCATGCGCAAGCGCGTCGTCAAGTTTCTCGACGGCCAAGGCTACGAGACCAAACACACCGACGATCTCGATATCGCCTACGCCATGATCAAGAGCGAGATCCCGGACCTGATCATTTCGGAGATTACCCTGTCGGAACCCTGCGACGGCGCCGCCTTCGCCGAAAAGCTGATCGGCGAGTACGGTTCCAAGATCGCCTGGATCTTTTCCACCAATCACCGCGAGGCGTCGATCATGGAACGCGTCGCAAAATTGAGACCCAAGAAAATATTCCACAAGCCGTTTCCGTTCGATCAATTGGAGGAAGCAATTCACGCCTGACAGATCCCGGGCTTCAACTCATTGGCCCGTGCTACCCGGAAGGAGTTCTGATTCATGGATGTCGCAACCGTCGCCGGTCTGGCGATTTCGGTGGTTCTCGTGGCCGCGGCCATTATTGTCGGTGGTAATCCGGTCATTTTCATTGATATCCAATCGCTCCTGATCGTCATCGGCGGCGGCTGTATCGGCGCGCCCATGATGGCCTTCCCCCTGGCCACCACCAAGGGGTTGGTGGGCATCGCGATGAAGGCCTTCTTCGTGAAGACCTACGATCCGGTGGACACGATCAAGTTCATCGTGGAGCTGGCCCAAAAGGCACGTAAAGAGAGCCTGTTGGCCTTGGAAAACGTGGAAATCGAAAACGAATTCCTGAAGAAGGGAATCACCCTGGCCGTGGACGGCACCGAGCCGCCCACCATCAAGGCCATCCTCACCGGCGAGATGACCTATATCAAGAAGCGCCACGAAAACGCCATTTCGGTGCTCAAGTACATCATGGATTCGGCCCCCGCCTTCGGCATGATCGGGACTCTCGTGGGGCTGGTCAACATGTTGGCGACGCTCAGCGATCCCTCCGCGATCGGACCGGCGATGGCCGTCGCCATCCTCACCACGCTCTACGGCGCCCTGGCCGCCAACGTGATCTGCGCCCCCATCGCGCGCAAGTTGGAGTGGTACGATGGTGAGGAAAGCATGCAGATGGAAATCATCATCGAAGGGATCAACTCCATTTTGGAAGGCGACCACCCGGCGATCGCCGAACAGAAACTGATGGGCTTCCTGCCCGCGGCTCAGCGCACGCAATCCGGAGGTGAATGATGAGCGACGAAGCGCCGGCACCTCCTCCCGAACCGTGTAAATGCGAGGCGGGCGCACCCAGGTGGGTCGTCACCTTCGGCGACATGATGTCGCTGCTGCTCTGTTTCTTCGTGTTGCTGCTCAGCTTTTCGACCACCGACGTCATCAAGTACCGCGAGTTGACCGGCAGTCTCAAAGACGCCTTCGGCATGGTGCGCAGCGAACCCGAAACCCAGATCCCGGCCGCCGACAATATCGTGGCCACCCAGTTGGAGATTCCGCTGTCGTTGACCATGCTGGTGACGGTGCGGGCCAAGGCGGTCCGCATGGAGAACAGCAACTCCGAGCTGGAAATGGAGGCCGGAGCCGATTGGGTGCGCATCAAGGTGGATGGCGACGCACTGTTCGAATCGGGTCAATACACCATCAAGCCCGGTGCGGGCTCGATCTTGGACGGAGTCGGCGACATCATCAACGAGTTCCAGGGCACGGTCATGATCGAGGGTCACACCGACTCGGACGCACCCACCTCGGTCCGCTTCCAAAACAAGGAAGGTTATCTGGGCAACTACGATTTGGGTTCGCTGCGGGCGATCAGCGTGCTGGACTACCTGGTGCGCCGCAAGAACGTGGATCGCTCGATGTTGGTGCCGGTGTCGTTTGGGGACAGCAAACCCCGCGAAACCAACGATCTACCGGAAGGGCGCGCACGCAATCGGCGCGTCGAGTTCGAGTTTCGCGCCTCGGCCCAGGCCTTCAATCCCGAATTGGGCGAAACCATTCGTCCCGGCGATCAGTAACCCGGTCATTCGCCGCTCGCGCGTCTGTGCTACAATCGCCGTCTGTTCTCCTGGGGGGGAGACATTTACCCCGCACAATTCATCCATGTCCGCCGAATGGGAGAGATACCGCGAAGCGCTCATGACGCCATCGACACTTCGGTCACGTCGAAAGCCAGGTTCCCTCGGCACAGCGGGTCACATGCAGCGCGCCGTCGGCCATGCCGATCGTTCAAGCGCGTGCTCCCTTGCGGGCAATGGGGAGGTACGATTCATGGCCGTTAGTAGGGTCACTCATGTCGACGAGCGTTTCCGCACCACGATCGCGGCGCTCGGCGACCGTTTCCAAAGAGTTTCACGCAAGCCGACCGATACCGTTTTCGCCAACAATCCGATGACCGTTGCCGAAGCCGTATCGCTGTTTCAATGTCAATTGCAGAGTCGCTGGATCGATTATGTGGCTCGCGAGCTAAAAAACGAAGGACACGGTTTTTACACCATCGGGTCGGCGGGCCACGAGGGCAACGCCATGGTGGGCCAACTCACCCGCCACACCGATCCCGCCTTCCTGCACTACCGCAGTGGGGGCTTTTTCTTCGCGCGGGCGGCACAGGTGCCTGGCCAGACGCCGCTGTTCGATACCTGCCTTTCGCTGACCGCCTCCGTCGAAGATCCGATTTCCGGTGGCCGCCACAAGGTGTGGGGCAGTACCGCGCTCAACATACCGCCGCAAACCAGCACCATCGCCTCGCACCTGCCGAAGGCGATGGGCATGGCCTTCTTCCTCGAACGACGCGACCTGCTGGCGGGCAACAAGGCCGCGCTGCAGGGCAGCCGCGACATTCCCGAAGACAGCATCGTGGTGTGCTCCTTCGGCGACGCTTCGGTCAACCATTCGACCGCGGTCGGTGCGATCAACGCCGCGGCCTGGGCTTCGTTCCAGCACCTTCCGGTTCCGCTGCTGATGGTCTGCGAAGACAACGGCATCGGGATCTCGGTGCGGACGCCCGAGAACTGGGTGGAATCCAACTATCGCAACCGAGCTGGAATCACCTATTTCCAAGCAGACGGGTTGGATATGCGGCGCGGTTATCCCGTGGTGCGTCAGGCGATCGAAGAGTGCCGGCGGCGTCGCCGCCCGGTGTTCCTGCACCTGAAGACGGTGCGATTGCTGGGGCACGCGGGCTCCGACGTGGAAACCAATTACCGCACCCGAGAACAGATCGAGGCCTTGGAAGCACTCGATCCCGTGCTGTCGACCGCGGTGGCTCTGGTGGAAGCCGGGGTGCTGTCGCCCGACGAAGTGCTGGCCATGTACGAGGACACCGCGGCCTGTACCCGCGCGGCCGGCGCCGAAGCGGCCAAGCGGCCGCGCCACACGGCGGCCGCGAGCGTGATGACCCCGCTCGTGCGCGATTTCGACCACCGCGAATTCGCGCTCACGCCCATCGATGGCGAGGTTCGCCAACAGTATTGGGACGGTCGACCGCCGGAAACCCAGCGGCCGCGCCACATGGCGCAACTGATCAACTGGGGCCTGCACGACCTGTGTCTGCGGGAACGCGACGTCTTGGTATTCGGTGAGGATGTGGCCAAGAAGGGCGGGGTCTACACCGTCACCAAGGGCCTTTACGAGAAGTTCGGTGTCGGTCGGGTGTTCAATACCCTGTTGGACGAGCAGACGATTCTCGGCCTTGCCATCGGCGGGGCCCACACCGGGCTGCTCCCGATTCCCGAGATCCAGTACCTCGCCTATCTGCACAACGCCATCGATCAGATCCGCGGCGAGGCCAGTTCGCTCAAATTCTTCAGCGACGGCCAATATCTCAATCCGATGGTGGTCCGCATCGCCGGCTTCGCCTATCAGCGCGGATTCGGCGGCCATTTCCACAACGACAACGCCTTCGCCGCCCTGCGCGAAATCCCCGGGATCATCATGGTCACCGCCTCCAACGGACCCGATGCGGTTCGGCTGATGCGGACCTCGGTGCAGTTGGCCAAGCAGCAAGGTGCGGTGGTGGTCTTCATCGAGCCGATTGCGCTCTATATGACCAAAGATCTGGTGGAAAAGGGCGACTGGTCCTTCCCCTATCCCGATCCGGATGCGGCGATGCCGTTCGGCGAAGTGGGCTTTCACGGCGATCCCGATTCGGACATCCTGGTCATCAGCTACGCCAACGGCTACTACCTGAGCCGCCAGGCCGCCTGGGACCTGGAACAGGAAGGCGAGTCCGTGCGCGTCATGGATCTGCGTTTCCTGTTGCCGCTCAACCGCGAGGCGATCATCGACGCCGCGCGCGGCAAACGTTCCGTGGTCATCGTCGACGAGTGTCGCCAGACCGGTTCGATCTCCGAGGAGGTCACCACCGTTCTGGCCGAGGCCTACGGCGGCAACATGCCCCATATCACGCGGGTTTGCGGCGAGGACACCTTCATCCCGCTGGGCACCGCCTGGGAATACTGTCTGCCGTCGCGCGAATCGGTTCGAGAGGCCATTCGCCAGCGCATCGGAAAGTAGCGACCGCCGGGCGGTCCGCCACGCCGAATTTTCCCCGGCCGGATCGCCCGCCACAGATCCCCCGAAGCCATTCGGGTTTGCATGTATCGAGGAGTCACCATGGCTAGATTGGTAGTCATTGCACCGGGCCGCGGTTCGTACAACCGCGGTGAATTGTCATATCTATCGCGTTTCAAAGAGCATCCGAACTACGCCCAGCGTCAGTCCCTGCTCGCGCGGGCCGATCGTCTGCGGACGGAAGCCGGCCGCGTTTCGATCTCCGATCTGGACGGAGCCGAGCACTATTCTTCGGCGCGCCACCTGCCGGGCGAGAACGCCTCCGCCCTGATTTTCACCTGCTCGGCCGCCGATTACGCCCTGCTCGCCGAGCGCCACCGCGTGGTCGGTGTCCTGGGTAATTCGATGGGCTGGTACAGCACCCTCTACACCGGGGGCGCCCTCGATTTCGACGACGCCTTTCGCGTGGTCGACACCATGGGTTCCTATCAAAAGGGCAACATCCAGGGAGGGCAGCTCATCTATCCGGTCGTCGACGAGCATTGGCAACCCTCGCCGGAACGCGAAGCCGCCGTCGCGCGCGCGTTGACGGAAGTGAACGCCCTGGGGGCCGATCACTGGGTCGGGCTCTCCATCCGCCTGGGTGGGAACCTGGTTCTGGCGGGTACCGATGCGGGGGTGAAGGCCATGCTCGGGACCCTGCCCAAGGTCAAGATCGGCGCCAACGAGTATCCGTTCCAGTTGGCGCGGCACAGTGCCTTCCACACGCCGATCATGGAGGCTGCCTCCCAGCGCGGCAAACAGGAACTGGCCGATATTCGCTGGGGCCAACCGAAGGTGCCGATGATCGACGGGAGCGGTCACTTGTGGCGCCCTTTTCAGACGGTCGAAACCTCGTTGGCCGATTACACCTTTGGGCACCAGGTGGTGGCGCCCTACGATTTCTCCACCTCCATCCGGGTGGCGCTTCGGGAGCTGAACCCCGATCACCTGGTCCTGCTGGGGCCCGGCGAGAGCTTGGGTGGTGCCATCGCCCAGGTCATGATCGCCGAACGTTGGCGCGGCATTCAGTCCCGGGCCGATTTCGTGGCGGCCCAGAAGAGCGATGCGCCGCCGTTGATTTCGATGAATCGTCCGGAGCAGGCCGAGCTGGCCATTCGGTAATTCAGGTATCAGGTATCAGGTATCAGGTATCAGGTATCAGGTATCAGGTATCAGGTATCAGCCAACGATGCGTGGGCAATTTGGTTGAAGGTGCCTGATACCTGAAGCCCGACACCTGATACCGTGGCCATCCCTCGGGATGGCCACTTCTATATTCTGCGGTTGGGGACCCAGCGGTTCAGGGCGCGCTGAAGGGCGTCCTGCTTGACGGGTTTCGTGATGTAGTCGTCCATCCCCACCGCCATGCACTTCTCCCGATCACCCTGCATGGCACTGGCCGTCAGCGCCACGATCGGCAGGTGGTCGCGCGTGCCGGATTCGCCGGCGCGAATGTGCCGGGTCGTTTCATAGCCGTCCATGCCCGGCATTTGACAGTCCATGAACACGATGTGGAAGTGGTTGCGGGCCAGGACCTCCAGCGCCTCGTCGCCGTTCGAGGCCACCGCCACCTTGCAGTCGACCTTTTGGAGCATTTTGCGAATGACCTTCTGGTTGATGAGGTTGTCCTCGACCACCAGTACTTCGATTTCCGGTTGGCGCACCGCCATGGGTTTGCCCTGCTGGCGGTTGTGGAGGGCCTTGGGCGGGCGGTTGCCGTGCTCGGCCGTCAGGGGTTCGATCAGGGGGCGCAAGTCGTCGCGCCGCACCGGTTTCACCAGATTCACGGGCTGCACGCCCTTGCGCGGATGGGTCGCACTGGCTCGGGTGAACACCGAATTCAGGCAGATCCAGCGCGGCATGGGCTGGTGGATCGAACGGGCCAGCATGTGTTGGGCGCCCTCGGCGCCGGTACCCAGGTCGAGAAAGACCAGGTCGTAATTGCGCGGATCTTCCATCTCGTCCAGCAATTCCAGCGCATCTTCCGGGGTGGCGACGTGATCGCAGGGTAGCTGCCAGTATTCGAGCTGGGCCGCGAGATGGCCGGCCGACGTTTTCGAAGGACCGATGAACAGGGCGCGCACGTCGTCGCCCACCGGCTTTGGCGGTTTGTCTTGGTGATTGCCCTTGCTCACGACCGCGGTGAACCAGAAGGTGCTGCCTTGGCCGGGTACGCTGTCGACGCCGATCTCGCCATCCATCAGCCCCGCCAATTTCTTGCAGATGGCCAGACCCAGGCCGGTCCCACCGAAGCGGCGCGTGGTGGAGCTGTCCAATTGGATGAACGGATCGAAGAGGCGCGGTTGGGCCGACGTTTCGATACCGATGCCCGTATCGCGGACCTCCGTGTAGAGCATGCACTCGCGCGGGCTGAGGTCGCTGACCTTGACCGTGATTTCCACACTGCCGTTCTGCGTGAATTTGATGGCGTTGCTCAGCAGGTTGAGCAGGATCTGGCGCAGCCGGAACGCGTCGCCGACCAGTTCCGCCACGTCCATCTGGGGGAACCGGTAACCGATTTCCAACCCTTTCTGGTAGGCCTGTTTGACCACCAGGTCGACGGTTTCCTCCAACCACAGGCGGGGGTTGAACGGATGCGCTTCGAGGCCTACCTTGCCGGCGTCGATCTTGGAAAAATCCAGGATATCGTTGATGATCGCCAACAGGGCGTCCCCCGACTTCTGGATGATTTCGATGTAGTCTCGCTGTTCGGGGTCGACTTGGGTGTCCAGCAGCAGCTCGGCCATGCCCAGCACGCCGTTCAGCGGTGTGCGGATCTCGTGGCTCATGTTCGCCAGGAACCGCGACTTCTGGGCCGAGGCGTCTTCGGCCATTTGCTTGGCCTGAATCAGATGGCGTTCCGTTTCCTTGAACGCCGTGATGTCGCGAATCAGCCAGGTCAGCAGCGGGTAGTCCTTGTGGCGCGAGACGGCCATGCTCAGGAAGCCGCGACGGGTTTCCTCGGGAGCGCCGTAGTCGCATTCGATCTCTTCGCGCACGGTGCGGCCTTCGACGGGTTCCGGCAATTTGGACACCAGCTCGGAAAGCGGCTTTCCCTTGACGCTGCTCTCCGTCACCGAGAAAAGCCGTTCGGCGGCCGGGTTCATGGTGCGGATCACGATGTCGTCGACCGAAGTGCTGAGAATGGCTTCACCCGCGCCGTCGAGGATGTGGGACAGCTTGTAGAGGGTGTCGCCGAGGAATTCGGTCTGCTTGCGCAATTTGACTTCCCGGTTGGCGGCCAGGCTCACGTCGGTGATGTCGATCAGGCAGAAGTGATCGCCCTTATCGCCCTTGAAGGCCTGCAACACCACCTTCTGCGTCATCAGGATGCCGCCGTGCGTGGGATGCTGGAAGGGAAAGGGGTTGGGTGTGAAAGCGGTGGACAGCAGCGAACTCTGGCCCTGTTCCAGGGCCGCGTCGATCGCGCGCAGCAGCCGCGGCGGCAGGGTATCGCCGAACAATTCGTTCAGTGCCTTGCCTTCGGCGCCGGAGGTCGGGATGCCGGAAGCCTGTTGCATCCAGTGGTTCCAGAGGATCACCTTGCGATCGGCATCGAGGATGATGGTGCCGTGGCTGCAGAGATCGCAGGCTTTTTGAAGGATATCCAGAGATAGCGACATGAATTTACATCTCGAGCATGGAGTTCAGATATTCGTCCAGACAAGCGACCAATTGCGTGATCGATTCGAAGTCGAGGAAGAACCCGATATGGCCCTGAAGCTGGAACCGCTGCATGGAAAAATCCATCTTCAGGTACAGGACCCGTTTGTCCTTCATCGCTTCGCCCTCGTCCCCCATCAACACCTCGTTCGGGTGACCGATCATCAAGGAGGGGATTTCCGTCGCGATTTCGAAGCCCAACATGTCCGCCATGGCCGAAAGGCAGGCGTTCAGGACGATGTTGCCCACCTCGCACAGGGCTTCTCCCTCCATTTCCGACATTTGTTCCACCGGAAAGGTCTCGCCGAGCATCAACTTGACCAATTCCAGGCTCTCGCGTTCGGAGTAGAGCATCATCGCGCGTCCCTGGAAGGGACCCTGAAATTCCTCCACCACACTGCAGAGCTTTTCGCCGGAAACCGTGCGCACCTGTTCGCTCAGCTCGCTGATCGTGAGCAGGTGGATCTGGGGAACCGACAACACGATCTCTTCTCCACCGGCAATTTCGCTCAGGGCCGTGGCGGCCTGGCCCACTCCGACGTTAAAGGTTTCCTTGAGAAGATCGACGTGAATGTCGCTGAGGTTCATATCGTCTCCGCTCTTGGCAATCAGGATGAAGCGAGGTGCGGTTCCATCTGGGCCAGCAGCCCGGCAATCTTTTTGGGGTTGAGTGGTTTCTTGAGATAGTGGATGCCCAGCTTCTCGGCCCGTTCCTGTACCGCCTTTTGGATGTTGGCGGTACAAAGCGCCATGCAGTTGGGTGGAATGTAGCTGAAGAGGCGTTCGGCAAGCTCGGTGCCGTGCATGCCTTCCATGTTGTAATCGATGAGTGCCAGCCAGTCGCCGCGATCGGGCGATTCCTTTTCCATGAGTGCCAGGGCCGAGTCGCCGTCGGCCGCTTCGACGATGCGGAAATCGGGGCGCAGGGCCTTGAGCCAGTGTTGCAGCATCATGCGTGCGGCTTTGCTGTCATCGACGAGGAGTATGCTGGTCATGACGATAATCACTCCTGACCGATCGCGGATTCGTGGTCCATTCCGAAAGGCCGGGGACGATTCGGCGGTCCATGTATCTCTAGATCATTTTGGGAACGGTGGAAACGGTGTCACATTATAACAGATCGCGGGACGATTTCACCTGGGCTCACATGCCCTTCTATCGAGACATCCACGGTTGGGACATGAATTTTTTATGGGGAACCCCCTGGCAGTCGTGGACATCCGTCGATGCGGCACTCGGCCCAAGCGGCTTTTCGCGCTTTCGGCACGGCATCGGGAAGCCCGAAGTCGGGTTCGGGAGGAGCGGGATTACGCCTCCGCTGTCTCCGCCAACTTCCGAGGAATCCCGGGTGTGTTCCCTTCGGTATTCAGGGGGGTTTTATCTCCTCGGCCGCGCTCCGGTAAAAAGCCTTTCCCCCGAGTTCAAGGCAACCCGACCCCTGCGGCACGCGGCCTCCGTCCGCCCCATTGTGTATGGATCCGCTCGTTCTTTGGACTGCAGTGTGATACATTAAGCTTTCTGTCTGGGAGGGTCGACCGTATGCAGAGCCACATGCTCCACATGCTCATCACGAGTCTCATTCTGAGCACCAGTTTTCACGTGCTCTATTACGACAAGCGCCAGCACGCCTGGCATCACCACTTCTTGTTGTATTTCGGCATCCTCTTCGTCGGTGGTCTGACCCTCGCCTGGATCATGTTCGGCACCGAGCCCGAGGGTTACTACTGAGCCGATTCTCGGCTTCCGATCACCGCGTTTCGATCTCGATCACGCGACGCTCGCGCATGGCGCGCACCACCGCGAAGGTCGCACGGGTGCTGTTGACCAGCTCCGCGAAGGGAATCGGCGATTCACTTTCGCTGCCGATGGCCTGTAGAAAGGCGTCCAGGCCTTCTTCGTGCCCCTTGCGTAGGCCGCGCGAACTCTTTTTGGAAAAACCCTTGATACCCCAACCCTGTAGTGCGCGGTAGTTGTCCATCACCATCACGCCGCCACCGCCGAAGACTTCGAGCCGCTCTTTGGGATAGGCCTTGTGGCCGCCCGCGAAATAGTTGATGCTGCCGATCGAGCCGTTTTCGAAACTCAGCGAGAGGGTGACGTTGTCTTCCAGGTCCTGTCCCGGTGGGGTTTGCTTGAGGGCCGCTGCCTGAACGATGGGACTTCCGGCCAGGTACTGCAACAGGTCGATGAAGTGGCAGGCCTCGCCGATGATCCGGCCGCCGCCGATTTGGGGGTCGTGGGTCCAGTTATCCGCCGGAATGGCACCGGCGTTACAGGTGAAATTCATGCTCAAGGGGCTCTGGCACCGATCGGCCCAGGCCTTGACCGGTGCGATCAGCGGGGCGAAACGGCGGTTGAATCCCACCATGATCAGCGGGCCCTTGGCGCCGCCCCGCTCCTGGGCCGCCACGACCTGGGCCAGCTCTTCCTCGTTCAGGCACATCGGCTTTTCCACGAAGACGTGCTTGCCGTGACGCAAGGCTTCCAGGACGAAACGGGCGTGGGAATCGTGGCGCGAGGTGATGATGACGGCCTTCACCTCCGGATCCTGAAACATCTGCTGGGCGTCCGTGGTGCTGGTTTGAATGCCGTACTTGTGGGCCGCCGTGGTTCCGCTGACCCCTTGCGAGCTGCAGATCCACTTCATGCGGCAGTCGGACTTGGCCAGGTGCGGCAGAATTTTGTTGGTGGCGAACAGACCGGCGCCGATGATGCCCAACACGTTGGGGGAGCGGCGATCGGCGCCGGCGGCAACCTGGATCTCCACCGTTTCGCTGGTGAGCGGAGCCCGTTCCGCAGCCACGGTTTCGGGTTCGGGGTAGGTCAGCACGATGCCGATGGCCGTCGCGTCCGCCAGTGATTCGTAGGCGACCGCGGCCTCTTCGAGCGGTGCGCGCTTGGATATCAGCGGCTCCACCTGAAGACGGTCGTCGCGCATCAGTTCCAGGACCGCTTCGAAATTGCGTTGTTCGGTCCAGCGCACGAAGCCGATCGGATAGTCCTGGCCGCCCTGTTCGTAGGCGGTATCGTAACGTCCCGGTCCGTAGGAACAGGACACTTGGAAGGAAAGCTCCTTCTCGTAGAAGTCGGCCCGCTTGAGGTTGAGCCCCGTGACGCCCGTGAGCACGATGCGCCCGCGTTTGCGGCTCATTTGGGCCGCTTGGTGCATCAGGTCGTGGCTGCTGGTGGCCGCCGTGACCAGGACCGCGTCGACGCCCCTGCCGTCGGTGAACGTCATGGCGGCCTCGACCGGGTCGACGCCCTCGGCCAGGTTGATCGCGGTGACCCCGAACGCTTTGGCCATGGTGACGCGATCCGGATTGAAGTCGAACCCGATCACGCGGGTTCCGGCCGCGCGCAACAATTGGACCGCCACCAAGCCGATCAGGCCCAGGCCGAAGACCGCCACCGATTCGCCCAGTTGCGGTGCGGTCAGGCGAACGCCCTGGAGGCCGATCGCGGAAATGACGGTGAAGCAGGCTTGTTCGTCGGAGACCTCGTCCGGAATGCGGGCGCACAGGTTCTTGGGAACGCAAACCACTTCGGCATGGGGTCCGTTGGAAATCACCCGATCTCCCGGTTTATAGCCCTGGACGCCCTCGCCCACGCCGATCACGACGCCCGCATTGCAGTATCCCATCGGCATCGGTTGATCGAGGCGGGTGTTGACCGCGTTCAACGTGGCCATGATGCCTTCGCTGCGAACCTTGTGCAGCACCTGGGCGACCTTTTCCGGTTGTTGTTTGGCCTTCATCAGGTAGTTGGCCTTGCCGAAATCCAGCAGCATGCGTTCGGTGCCGGCCGAAACCAGGCTCCGGGCGGTGCGAATCAGCAGGTGGCCGGCCTTCAGGCGCGGACACGGCACGTCCGTCAGGGTGACGTCGCCGTTTCGAAGGTTTTGCAGTACTTGTCTCATGATGCCGGCTCTCTCCTGTCATTGGGCGATCGGGCAGGCCGATGGATGGAGCGCGGGGCTCCGTGTCGGGCGGGGTTTCGCTTCGAAGGGTGCGTCGATCGAGAATCAGCGGTTGTGGGGAAAGCGCCACACGCCTCGGGTGTCGATCACCTGCTTGCCCGCCAGTTGCTCGGGGGCGACCTCGTAGAAGGGTTTGTGGTTGACCAGCAGCGCCACCATGTCGGCCTGCTCCAGGGCCTGCTCCAGGCCGGTCAGCTCCAGCTTGGGGTTGCCCGCCAGAATCGGCGGCAACTTCTGGCAATGGGGCTCCACCACCAGCACCCGAGCGAACAGGTTGTGGTCCATGCGGGCCACGATGTCCAGGGCCGGACTCTCCCGAAAATCGTCGATGTCGGCCTTGAACGACAGGCCCAGGCAGGCGATGGTCGGCTGGTACACGTTGCCGGCCAGCTCGTTGATGCGATTCACCATGTAATCGGTCTTGTACAGGTTGACCTCGCGGGCCTGGCGAATGAGACGCGCGTTTTTCGGGGCGGCCTCCACGATGAACCAGGGGTCGACCGCGATGCAGTGACCGCCCACGCCCGGGCCCGGCTGCAGGATGCTGACCCGCGGATGATGGTTGGCCAGCTCGATCAGCTCCCAGACGTCGATGCTCAATTCGTCGCAGATCAGTGAGAGCTCGTTGGCGAAGGCGATGTTGACGTCGCGAAAGGCGTTCTCCGTGAGTTTGGCCATTTCGGCCGAGCGCGCATTGGTGGAGAGGATCTTGCCGTTCACGAAGGCCTTGTAGAACTCCGTCGCTTGGCGGGTCGATGCCGGATCGATGCCGCCCACGATGCGCGTGTTGTCCACCAGTTCCTTGAGGATGCGGCCGGGCAGTACCCGTTCCGGGCAGTGGGCCAGGAAAATCTGGCCGGGCTGCGGTTCGGCGGGCTCGGTGGTGAAGCGGGGCACGATCAGGTCCTTGCGCAGCTCGCGCAGCCAATCGGCGATCTTGTCGGTCGTGGTCACGGGGCTCGTCGATTCCAGGATGATCAGGTTGCCCGGCTGCAGGTGCGGCGCGATCTTGTGGACCGCGGCCTCGATGGCGCTGATGTCGGATTTGTGGTCCTCGCGGATCGGCGTGGGTACCGCGATGATGAAGGTGTCGGCCTCCTGCGGTTCCATGCTCGCGGTCAGGTTGCCGCTGTTGACCGCGGAGCGGACCAGCACGTCCAGATCGGGCTCGTAGATGTGGATCTTGCCTTGGTTGATCGTGTCCACGATGCGTTGGGACACGTCCACACCCACGACGCGAAACCCCTTGGTGGCGATCAGGCTCGCGGTCGGCAGGCCGATGTACCCGAGGCCCGCGACCACCACTTTATGTGACTTGTTCATCATGCAGCAATCCCTCACAAATGCGTTGAGATGCCTTGCCGTCCCCGTAGGGATTGTGGGCGAAGGCCATGTCGCGGTATGCGGCCGCGTCATCCAGTAGGCGGTGACACTCGGTCACGATGCGTTCCTCGTCGGTGCCCACCAGGCGAACGGTTCCGGCTTCCACCGCTTCCGGGCGTTCGGTCGTGTCGCGCATGACCAGGACCGGTTTGCCCAGGGACGGCGCCTCTTCCTGAATGCCGCCGGAATCGGTGAGGATCAGGTGGGCTCGTTGCAGCAGGTAGACGAACGGCACGTAGCCGACCGGTTCGATGAGGAAGAGGTTGCCGGTCGTGGCCGCGCCGAGTATGCGAAACACGGGTTCCCGAACATTGGGATTGAGGTGCACCGGATACAGGATCTGGACATCTTCGCGTTGGGCCAGGCGCGCCAGGGCGCGGCAGACCGACTCGAAGCCGCTGCCGAAGTTTTCGCGGCGGTGGCCGGTCACCAGAATCAGCTTGCGTTCGCGGTCCAGATAGGAAAACTGTTCGTCCAGGGCGGCCACCTGATCGCGATCTTCGCGAAGCCGGGCCACGATCATGAGCAGTGCGTCGATGACGGTGTTGCCGGTCACGCGAATCCGCTCGGGGGTCACGCCCTCGGCCAGCAGGTTGGCGCGAGCGCCGTCCGTGGGGGCGAAATGCAGATGGGTCAGGCAGCCGGTGACCTTGCGGTTCATTTCCTCCGGCCAGGGGGCGTAGATGTTGCCGGTGCGCAGCCCGGCCTCCACGTGGGCGACCTTGATCTTGTGGTAGAAGGCGGCCAGCGAGGTGGCCATGGTGGTGGTCGTGTCGCCGTGCACGAACACGTAGTCGGGCCGGAAGGTGGCGAACACGCCGCTGACACCGTTCAGGACGTCGCCGGTCACCGAAACCAGGGTCTGCTTGGGCTTCATGATGTTCAGGTCGTAATCGGGCACGATGCCGAAGACTTCCAGAACCTGGTCCAGCATTTCGCGGTGTTGGGCCGTCACGCAGACGCGCACGTCCAGGCGCGTATCGGCCCGGAGCGCGGCGTGGACCGGCGCCATCTTGATGGCTTCCGGACGGGTGCCGAAAACCAGCAAGACCTTGCGACGGGGCGTTTCGGCGGCGTTGGGGCGCGATTCGGTCGGAGGCGTTGGCTTTTCGGGTGAGTTGGTCATGAGTCGCGTTCTGATGCTCCTTGGCGGACCCTGCATCGTGCGGGGTTTCGGGTGATGATCATGTCTCTCTTCAGCCGCGAAACGGCCCGGCGGTGGCTGGGTGGCAATACATTTAAACTGAATGCTTTCATCGAGAAAGGTGTTCGTGGAGCGATCTTTGAAACCGTGTTGATTAAGTGTGCAGCCTAACACATGGCCTGCCATCCCACAACGCCAATCTGGGCCCTGAATCGCCTGTGTTCAAGCGGGGTCGATCGGCCCGATTCTCTGCTAAAACAAAGGAATGGGAGGCCCCATGGATCGGAGTGAGTTACCGGTTCGCGTGTTGCGCCTCGGCGGCGACGAACCCGACCCCTATTTGAAACGAACCACGCCGGCCGAACGCCTGGAGATGATGTGGCCGTTGACGGTAGAAGCTTGGGCGTTCAAAGGGGAGGACGTCAGTGAATCCCGACTTCAAAGACATGTTGTCCGCGTTATTAGAAGATAAAGATGGAATCCTCCTCGGTGGCTTACGCCCTTGCTTGGGGTGAATCCCCATGCTACGATGCTGTTTTCGGCCGTTACCCCTGTCCGAGCACGGCCCTCGACGTCGATCGAGCTTGTTCCAGTTGCGTGACTTTTTCCGGATCGCCTGCCGAGCCGGACACCCCGGGGCCGAAACCGAAATAGCGGCGCGTCCATCGCGCCAGAGCCGATAGGCCGCACTGCGCCCGGTCGAATCCCCCGCGCAATCTGAACCAGCGATCGAGACCCTCGGACGGTTCGAACGATTTTTTGTTTGGGGAAACCATGACCGACTCCTTTGATTTCAAGGGTCGCCACATCATCGACACCGAGGATCTGAGCACCGAACAGATCCTGCACCTCGTCGACGTGGCCGATCGCATTCAAGCCATGGGCGCTGAAGCCCTGGATCTCGCCAAGGGCAAAATTCTGGCGACACTCTTCTGGGAACCTTCCACCCGGACGCGACTCAGCTTCGAAGCTGCCATGTTCAAGTTGGGCGGCAACGTCCTCGGCTTCTCGGAGGCCTCGACCTCCTCGGCCGCCAAGGGTGAAACCCTGGCCGACACCATCAAAACGGTTTCGCTCTACTCCGATATCATCGCCATGCGCCATCCGATGGAAGGTTCGGCACTCGCCTCCACCTTCTACAGCGAAGTCCCCGTCATCAACGGCGGAGACGGCGCGCACCTGCACCCCACCCAGACCCTGGGCGACATCTATTCACTTTTCAAGGAGAAGGGCGATCTCAAGGGCCTCAAGATGGGCTTTTTGGGCGACCTGCTGTTCGGCCGCACCATCCACACCCTGGTCCGCCTGCTGACCCGGTTCGGCGTGGAAATGCACTTCTTCTCTCCGGAAGGGCTCAACATCCCCGACTACGTACGCGGCAGCCTCGAGGAGAAGGGCGCGGTCTTCACCGAGAGCGAGGACATGAACGGGCACCTGGCCGACCTGGACGTGCTCTACGTGACCCGCATCCAGAAGGAACGCTTCTTCAGTGAAGAGGAATACCTGCGCAAGCAGAACTCCTACCGCATCGACCTGGAAATCATGGAGAAGGCCAAGGAGGACCTGCTGGTCCTGCACCCGCTGCCGCGCAACGAAGAGATCGCACCGGAAGTGGACCGGCTCCCCAACGCCGGCTACTTCCGTCAGGCAACCTACGGCATGCACATGCGCATGGCACTCATTTCCAAGTGTTTGGGGGTTCTGTAATGGCCAAGAAGGAACGCATGCGCATCGAACGGATCAACAACGGCATCGTGATCGATCACATCGACGCCGGCAAGGGCATCGACATCCTCAAACTCTTCCCGACCGAGTTCTTGAAAACCAAGATCGACTACGCGTCCTACATCGACTCTCCGCGGATGGGCATGAAGGACATCATCAAAATCGAGAACCTGGACGTCAACGCCGAATGGCTGATGCGCATCGCGCTGCTGGCCCCGGACCTGACCATTTCGATCATTCGCAACGCCAAGGTTCAGAAGAAGGTCAAACCGACCATTCCCGAAATTGTCGAGGGCATTCTCAAGTGCCGCAATCCCAAGTGCGTCACCATCAGGGAAACCTACCTCGTCAGCCGCTTTCGAGTGGGGCGGACCGAAACCGGTCGCCTGAAACAGCAATGCACCTTCTGCGAGCACATTTTCTACGATTGACGAACCGTGCTCGATGGGTACGGGTTGCCTTCGGGTAGCCCGTTTCCGCGAGGAACCGTCGCCGCCGCTCGCGGGCTCGGCGCGGTTCCTTTCATCGTTCGAGGATCCCGCCGCTCTCCAGGCATCCGGGATCGCATATGGAACCCTATAAAAACTGAAGCTCGATGCACGAGAGGCATAGAGAGGAGTCAAGCATATGAAAGATCGTAAAATCGGTGTCATCGGTGCCGGAACCATGGGCAACGGGATCGCGCACGTATTTGCCCAGAGTGGATTCGTGGTGGTGTTGCAGGACATCGCCGACGATTTCCTGGCCAAGGGCATGAACACCGTTTCCAAGAACCTGCAGCGCGGCGTCGACAAGGACCGCATCACCCTCGACGAGAAGGAACAGACCCTGGCGCGGATCACCACCACCACCGATCTCGAGGGACTGGCCGACTGCGATCTGGTGATCGAAGCCATCGTCGAGCGTCTCGACGTGAAATTGGACCTGTTCAAGAAGCTCGACGCCCTGCTGAAACCGGGTGCCATCATCGCTTCCAACACCTCCTCGATCTCCATCACCAAGCTGGCCGCCGTGACCTCCCGTCCGGAGCGCTTCATCGGCATGCACTTCATGAACCCCGTGCCGGTCATGCAGCTCGTCGAAATCATTCGCGGCATCGCCACCACCGACGAGACCTATGCCGAGATCAAGGCCTACACCGAGGCATTGGCGAAAACGCCGGTCGAGGTCAACGACTATCCGGGATTCATCTCCAACCGAATCCTGTTGCCCATGATCAACGAAGCCATCTTCGCGCTCTATGAGGGCGTGGCCACGGCCGAATCGATCGACGAAGTGATGAAGCTGGGCATGAACCACCCCATGGGTCCGCTGACCCTGGCCGATTTCATCGGTCTCGACACCTGCCTGTTCATCATGCGCGTGTTGCACGAAGGGCTCGGCGACGACAAATATCGCCCTTGTCCGCTGCTCGTCAAGATGGTGGATGCAGGCTATCTCGGCCGCAAATCCGGTCGAGGCTTCTACGACTACAGCAAATGAGGTCCGTTCGCTCGGGCGGCACCGCGGCGGCTCGCCGGACCCGTTCGTGCCTCCCGAGTTCCGGGCTCTGTCCGGCGGCACCGATCCCCGTGTTGGTTTCGCGGTTTTTTTAGGTACAATGAGACGCGGAACATTCGCCGCCGGCAGTATTTCTTTTTTGGAACATTCTCCCATGACCAGTGTTTTTGAAGAGCCCATCGACGAATCGACCGAAGAAAAGGCGGCCAAGCCGACCTCTTCGGAACCCAAGCCATCCAAGCCCAAGCTTCGCCCACGGGCGCGCGTCGTCAAGGCGGGCGGACGCCAGGGGGTCGGCGACCGCATTGTCATTCAGGGCCGGGACGGTCGCGAGAGCTACAAGGTGCCCTGTGTCGATTGCGGCGATATGACGCCGGTCAAACAGCTTCCCGGTGAAACGAAGGAGATCTTGTGCAACGTCTGCTACAAGATCCGCAAACACGGCAAGCCCTCCACGGAGAAAGTCAGCAAGGGAACCCGCTACGATTACCGAACCCAATGCGACAAGTGCGGTAAATACCAGGAAACGCCGTTCCTGCCCAAGGCCGATCGTTCGTTTCTGTGCGACCGCTGCCATCGCCAGGAGCCCCAGCGCTATTCGGGGCCGCTCAAGCGCGGGGTGGAGGTGCTGGGCACCAAAAAGGATCCGTTGTTTCTGGTGCCGTGCGACTCCTGCCGCAAGAAGGTCAAGGTCAAGTTCGCGCCGCGGGCCCGCGAGCCGTTCCACTGCCAGGACTGCTTTAGCCAGCGACCCAAGAAACGGCGCGGGCGCGATGAGGACGCCAAGCCGACAACCAAGGTGATGTTCCAAATCGAATGTGCCGAATGCGGAAGACACGAAGTAGTGAATTTCATTCCCAGTTCGTTGAGTGCGCCGATCTGTTCCAGGTGTTACGCCAAGAAGCACAAGAAGTAGGCGTCCCGGAAGCGATCCCGCCTCGAAAGTACATCAAGGGAGCGGAGAAAAATGACAAAGACGATTCGGATCGGAAACGGTCAGGGTTTCTGGGGCGACAGCATCGATGCCCCGATTCGGTTGCTGCGCGGCGGCCCGATCGACTACATCACGATGGATTACCTGGCCGAAGTGACCATGTCGATCATGCAACGCCAGAAGTTGAAGAACGCCGAGCGCGGGTACGCCCATGATTTTGTCGCCTTCATCGACAAGGTGCTGCCCGAGTTGGTGGAACGCAACGTCAAGGTGATCGCCAATGCCGGCGGCGTGAATCCCGAAGCCTGCCAGCGCGCCCTGATGAAGGTCGCCGAGAAACACGGCATCGAGGGATTGAAGGTCGCCATCGTCACCGGGGACGACATCCTCCACCGCTTGGAGGAATTTCGCGGCAAGGGCGAGGCCCTGGCCAACATGGACACGGGCGAGGGGTTGTTCGACGCCGAACGCGAGATTCTTTCCGCCAACGTCTACATGCCCACCCACGGCATCGTGGAAGCCCTCGATCAGGGCGCCCAAATCGTGGTGACCGGTCGCAGCACCGATCCCGGCCTGGTCCTGGCTCCCCTGATTCACGAGTTCGGTTGGGACTGGCAGGATTGGGACAAGTTGGCCCTGGGCACCGTGGCCGGCCACATTCTCGAGTGCGGCGCCCAGTGCACCGGCGGTAACTTCACCAACTGGCGTGAGGTGCCCGGCATGGACGACATCGGTTATCCCATCGTCGAGGCTTCCGACAACGGCGAATTCGTCGTGACCAAGCACGAGCGCCAGGGTGGCCTGGTGACCGTGGACACCGTCTCCGAGCAGTTGCTGTACGAGATGGGCGACCCCCAGAACTACATCACGCCCGATTGTGTCGCCGATTTCTCCACCATCCAATTGGAGGACCTGGGTGACGACCGCGTGCGCGTTTTTGGGGTCAAGGGCAAACCCAGCACCGATTTCCTCAAAGTGTCGATCTCCTATCTCAATGGATACAAGGCGGTCGGCCAGCTCACCGTCTCCGGGCCCGAAGCCTACGACAAGGCCGTCAAGTGCGCCGAAATCCTGTGGAAACGGTTGGAGCATGCCGGATACACCTACCACGAGCCCATGACCGAGTACCTGGGTGTCGGTGTCTGCCACGAGGGCATCGTCGAAAACCTGGCCGCACCCGAGGTGATCCTGCGGGTGGGTGTCAAGGATCCCGACCGCGCCAAGGTGGATCGCTTCGGCAAGGAGATCGCGCCGCTCGTGACCAGTGGACCTCCGGGCGTGACCGGTTTCGCCGGTGGTCGACCCAAGGCCGCCGAGATCGTGGCCTATTGGCCCGCGTTGCTTCGCAAGGAGCTGATCGATGTCCACGTCAAGGTCGAGGAGGTGTGAGATGAAGCGTGTCAAATTGGCGGAAATCGCCCATGCCCGTTCCGGTGACAAGGGCGACGGTTCCAACGTGGGCCTGATCGCTTATTCCGATCGCGGTTTCGAATTGATTGCCCGCGAGGTCACGGTCGAACGGGTCAAGGCCCATTTCGGCAAGATTTGCCTGGGCGAGGTGGATCGCTACGAGATCCCCAACCTGCGGGCGCTCAACTTCATCCTGCACGACAGCCTGGGCGGTGGCGGCACCGAGTCCCTGAAAACCGACGCCCAGGGCAAAACCCACGGCATGGGATTGTTGGAGATGGAGATCGAGGTCCCCGAGAACTTCGTCCGCTGACGGGGTAGATCGCCGGAAAGGACGGAGCGCGGCTGGGTGATGATCGCACCTCTATGGATGGTGGCCGTCCCGGGCCAATCCTGAAGGGATGGCCAACTTTTGCACCAAACCGATGCTTGGGTGGGGTGTCCCGGACCAATCCTGAAGGGATGGCCAACTTTTGCACCAAACCGATGCTTGGGTGGGGTGTCCCGGGCCAATCCTGAAGGGATGGCCAACCCCATGTTTGGACCATCATTGATTTAGAACGCGCGCCTCTGGCGCGCCACAAACGGCGACCCTGTAAGGGTCACACAATACAGCGAAGGGTGAGGTGCCGGAACGGCGCCGTAACCCTGGTTGTTTGGAGTTCCCGCATCGAGCTCTGAAGGAGCGGGGCCACGAAGACCTTCGGGGAAATGACGCCCCTTCCGGTGGGCCCTTCGCGAGATTGGCGTCTCCTCCGGTGGGCCCTTCCCGGAGCCGCCCCTCCAGGGCTGGAGTCCGGGAACCCCGAACAACCAGGGTTGCGTCGGCGCTGCCTCCTTAACCCTTCGCTGTAATGTGTCACCCCTCCGGGGTGCCCGCTGGTGGCGGGCCGTTGGCCCGCGTTTTTTTCAATGGTGGTCCAAAGGGACGTCCGGTCGCACCTCCAGCGCGACCCGGGGCAGGCCCCCATCCCATCCGACGTCATATGCGGAAGAGGGTGTCCAACGAACATCCGTTCGTGTGGCCCGTCCGGTCGCACCTCCAGCGCGACCCGGGGCAGGCACCCATGCCATCCGACGTCATATGCGGCTGAAGGCCCGATCCAACATCCGTTCGTGTGCAACAGGGCCCGTCCGGTCGCACCTCCAGCGCGACCCGGGGCAGGCCCCCATCCCATCCGACGTCATATGCGGCTGAAGGCCCGATCCAAAATCCGTTCGTGTGGCACGTCCGGTCGCACTCCAGCGCGACCCGGGGCAGGCCCCCATCCCATCCGACGTCATATGCGGAAGAGGGTGTCCAACGAACATCCGTTCGTGTGCAACAGGGGCTTCGGCGCGACCCGTGCGGTTATTTCAAGGCGGCGATGGCTTCGTCCACCGATCCGTAGATGTTGATCATGTCGTGTAGGCGCGTCAGCTTGAAGAGGTGCAGGACCCGCTCGTTGGATGCACAGATCGCCAATTCGTCCTTGATGCCCGTCAACTTGAAGCAATAGACCACGGCCGCCAAACCGCTGCTGTCGATGAAGTCCACGCCGCAAAGGTCTAGGATGACGAAGCGGTTGTGATCGTCGATGATCTTGGTGAAGTCGTCCTTGAACGTGGCCGCTACCTTGGCATCCAGCTTTTCCACGGTCACCTTGACCAGGACGTATTGATCGGTGGGCGTTACTTCAAACACAGGTTGCTCCTTATGACATCGAATGATGGAAAGGGAAAAAACGGGATCGCACTAAATTCTAACAATTCGCGGTTGCCCGGAAAACCTCAAAAGCGTGCCGGACGCCAAACATAATCCTTCGTTCGAGGCTCTTACGCCGGTCGACCCGTTGATAACGCCGGCCCCTCGCGTGTTCGCCGCGCCCCGTATCCCGTTTCCCCGCGCCCTCCCTTCTTTCGCGTTGATGCGTTCCCGCCGGCGAAGTCCATCCACCGGCGCCCGAAGGGCCGCACCTCGTTGCATCCCCTTGCGAGCCCCCGTCCCGCCAGTTCCGTGAACCCGCCGTTCGACCCACGCGATCGACCCCTTCGCCAACCGCTCCGCGATCCCGATTGCATCCTGCAAGTGCCGTGAACTCAGGCTTGATCTTGCCGACCCTGGGCTGTTATTGTTGGCCATCATCCTCCACCCACGACCCATCGATTGTTGTCTGGATTGCGGCGCTTGGGCCGGCTGCAGGTTCACCGGGTTCTCGAGCCATCATCGGAGGAGTCGGGCACCACAAGTTCGTCGATCGATGTCGATGTTCCTTCTTTCCAGTCGCGTCCCTCCAGCACCGACCCGGCCCGCGAGGAGCCCGTCGGTGAGTTCCGTGCCGGTTGGCACCCATGTCGTTTCGCAGTCGGGTCAGGCGACCGGACGGTAGCGAGTTCTCATGCAGATAGTCGTTTTTTATCAGTATTTTTCGACGCCGAACGGCCGCTGGAGTACGCGCTTCTACCATCTGGCCAAACATTGGACCAAGCGGGGTCATCAGGTCACGGTCGTCACGAGTGTCTATGACAAATCGGACTTGGATGAGCTGTTGGGTACGCATCGACGGAAACGCGGCTGGGTTCGGCACCTCGAGGTGGAGGGGATCCGCCTGGTGGTCCTGGCGATTCCCATCAGCAACCGCCAATCCTTCTCGCGCCGGATCGCCTCGTTTCTCTGCTACGCGCTGCTTTCCTGCTGGTTCGCGCTGCGTCTGCCTGCGGATTTGGTGATTGCGTCCTCTGGGCCGATCACGGTCGGGTTGCCGGCATTGGTGGCGCGCCTGGTGCGCCGGCGGCGGTTGGTGTTCGAGTGCCGCGATTTGTGGCCCGAGGGCGCCATCGCGCTGGGTGCGCTGCGAAACCCGTTGCTGACCGTTCCAGCCTTTGGGCTGGCCCGCGCCTGCTATCGTGCGGCGTCGCTGGTCGTGACCCTGTCGCGCGACATGGCCGACCACCTGCGCGGCCGCTTTGCGGTGGACCGACTGGCCGTGGTACCCAACGGCGTCGATCTCCAGGCCTTCGCGGATTCCGAATCACCCGCACCCGCCCCCTCGTGGCTCGGTGACCGCCAGGTGCTGCTCTACACCGGGAACCTGGGCCCGACCAATGGGTCGGCGCTGATCGAGACCTGTGCCCGCAGGCTCGAGGAACTGGGCGAAACGCGCTTCCTGCTCGTGTTGTTGGGCGAGGGACCGGCCCGTGCGTCGCTGCAACGGCTCGCCGAGGATTTGGACACCCTGGTGGTGCTGGGGCCGCGACCGAAAAGGGAGGTGGTGTTCTGGTTGCGGCGGGCCCTGGCCGCTTTGGTACCCCTGGCCGATGCGCCGATCCTGGCCACCTCGTCGCCCAACAAGCTGTTCGAGGCGCTGGCCGCCGGCGTGCCCGTCATTCAGACCACCGACGGTTGGATCGCCGAGCTCCTGGCCGATCACCGCTGCGGCTACACCGTACCGCCCCAGGATCCGGATGCTGTCATCGAGGCCTTGCGCCGCTTGGCCGACGATCCCGAAGCCCGCCGTGCCGCCGGGCGACGCGCCCGGACTCTGGCCCGCGAACAGTTCGATTTGGAGAAGCTGGCCGATCGCTATCTGGCCAGTTTGCACGAAGCCTATGGGAGCTGAGGTCTCTTCCGTGGTTCTTTCCGGCGCATCGGGGTTCCTGGGCGGATACCTTCGTCACGCCCTGGCTCGCGAGGGGCTGCCTTTGGTGACGGTCGGGCGTCGCTCGATCGCGCCGTCTTCGCCCCGAGACCGCCACATCTCCTGTGATTTGGGGAAGTCGGCACCCGAGCTGGCGTTGTCGGGCGCGGTCTATGCCGTCCACAATGCCGGCCTGGCTCATCGCCGTGCCCATTCGGACGCGGAGCGCGCGGCCTTTTTCGAGATCAACCGCGAGGGTACCCGGCGATTCCTCGCGGGATTGGATACGGGCCAGGCGCGGGTGTGCGGCCTCGTTCTGATCAGTACGGTCGCGGTCTACGGCCTGGAGGAGGGCCGCGGCATCGACGAGGACCAGTCTCTGGAAGCCGATGACCCATACGGTCGCAGCAAATGCGAGGCGGAACGACTGGCCGCAGAATGGGCCGGGGCGCGTGACGTGCCGCTCTGTATTCTGCGCTTGCCGCTCGTCGCCGGAACCCGACCTCCCGGCAACCTGGGCGCGATGATCCGGGCCATTCGTCGCGGCTACTACCTTCGCATCGGTGCCGGTAGCGGCCGGCGCTCCTGGGTCTGGGCGGCCGACGTGGCCGCATTGCTTCCGCGCGCATTGGGCCGGGCGGGGGTGTATCATCTCACCGATGGCGCGCATCCGGACTTTCTGGAAATCGAAACCGCCCTGCGCGCGCATCTGGCCAAGCCGCGGGGGCTGGCCCTGCCTGGTGGTCCCGCGCGCATGCTTGCGAAACTGGGGGACGGATTGCATCGCCTCGGCGTTCATCGTTTCCCGTTCGATGGCCACCGATTGCGTAAAATGGAGGCCCACCTCGTGTTCAGCGATGCCCGTGCCCGGCACGAACTGGCCTGGCAGCCCCGCGAGGTTTTGCCGCACGTCGCTCAGGTGTTTGGTGATGATGAATGAATGGATGATTCCCTCGATGGTCTTTGTGGTGTCCATGCTGGGCACCGGCTGGTTGGCGGTGTTCCTGCGTCGCCGGGGCCAGGTGGATGTGCCGAACGAACGCTCCTCCCACCGGGTGCCGACCCCGCGCGGCGGTGGATTGGCCGTGATTTTCGCCCTGGTCCTGGGCTTCGAAGTCACCCGCTTCGTCGATCAACTGCCGTTCGACGGCTTTTTCTATGTCGCCCTGGCCCTGGTCAGTTTGATGGGCTACCTGGACGACAAATACCGGCTCTCACCGATGTTGCGGTTGGTGATCTATTTCTCCGCCGCCGCCATCATCACCTTCTCGCGCAGTTGGATCGATCTCATTCCCCTGCCGCCGCCGTTCAACCTCGACTGGGGCTGGTGGCGTTATCCCATGTCCATGATCTGGATCGTGGGTGTCCTGAACCTCACCAACTTCCTCGACGGCATCGACGGCTATCTCGGGGTTCAAACCGTGATCGTCGGTTTGGGCCTGTGCCTGCTCTTCCAAACCGAGACCGCGCTTCAGATCGGCATGATCCTGATAGCCGCGGCACTGGGGTTCCTGGTCCACAACTGGCACCCGGCCAAAATTTTCCTGGGCGACGTGGGTTCGGTTTCCCTGGGCTTCATCTTTGCCGTAACTCCCTTTTATCTCGGCGGTGGGCCGATCGAGTATCGCGTCTTTCTGGTGGGCATGCTGCTCTGGTTTTTCCTGTCCGATGGAACCTTCACCATCGTGCGCCGGCTCATCGCGGGCGAAAAGATCTGGAACCCCCACCACAAGCACCTCTACCAGCGATTGACCGAGGTCGGCTGGAGCCATCGCCGCATCGTGGCGGTCGTGTTGGCGATGCAGGTGACGGTTCTCGTCAGCCTGCAGCATTTCGCCGCCCGGCCAGGATTTGGTCAATGGTGGGTGGTGGCCTTGGTCTTCGTGTTGTTTGGATGCTATTTCGGTCTCGTGCTGGCGGTCGAAGCCCGTCACAAGCGCCGCAAAAAGGTGGCCGATTCAGGGTCCTAGCGCGGCGTGAATCGAAACGGTCGCGGTCCATCGCGATCCGCTTTTTCACTCCCGCGGTGGGACGGGTGCAACCGTGCGGGCTTCGTGTTAGCATAATTTCTCCCGGAATTTCCAACTTCAAACGGTCCGCGGCCCGATGGGCCAGGCGATTCCGGCGTTGCGACAGAAATATGGAAGCCCTCGGATTCGGGATACGTTTCGTTCCAAAGAACCCGGGTTTTCTCACCAGGGATTTCACGCTCTCTTCGCCGCACCAAGTTGTCGAGTGCCGGTCGCGGCGATCGAGCGATTCAGATCACGGGATGGTAGGTCATGGCTTTTTATTCGGTGGTATTGGCGGGCGGAGGTGGAACGCGGCTCTGGCCGGTTTCCACACGGCACGCGCCCAAACCGTTCCGGTCTTTTTTGGGTCCCGACAGGCCCACGCTGTTTCGGATGACGATCGATCGCGCCTTGCGAAGTGCCGTCCCGAAAGCGCTGCGGGTCGTGTGTGCGCCCCATCTCAGTCCCCTGGTCGGCTTCGAGCTGGAACAACTGGGTTTCGCCTCGTCCTCGGTGGTCATCGAGGAGCCGGAACCGCGCAACACCGGTCCGGCCGTGTTGTTGGCCGCGTTGCACCTGGTAAGCCAGGATCCCCAGGCGGTGATGGCCGTGTTGCCGGCCGATCACCTCATTCGCCGCGAGGCCGACTACGACCGCGCCATCGCGCTCGCCGCCCGCGCGGCCGAGGATCGCAGGGTGGTTTTGCTGGGTCTGGTGCCCGACCGGCCCGAGACCGGCTTCGGCTACATCGAGAGCGAGCCCGGCGCGGCGCCGTTTCAACCCGTTCCGGTGCGGCGCTTCGTGGAGAAGCCGGACGCCCAAAAGGCTCGCGCCTTCGTGGAGTCGGGGCACTATTTCTGGAATTCGGGCATCTTCGTTTTTCGGGCCGATGTGGTCATCGAAGAGTTCGCGCGCTTCCAACCGGACATGGTCCGTGCGATGAAGGCCTTTTTGGCGGGCGACACATCGGCCTTCGCCCGGTGCGTCGACCTGTCCTTCGATTACGCGGTCCTCGAGCACAGCGAGCGGGTCACCGTCATCCCGGTGGACCTGGGCTGGAGCGACGTGGGCAACTGGTGGGCGGTTCACGAGCAATTTCCCCTGGACGAGTCCGGCAACAGCGCCCGCGGGTCGGTGGTGTCGCGCGACAGCCGCAATTGTCACCTGCACGCCGAGACGCGACCACTGGTAGTGCTGGGCATGGAGAATGCCGTGGTGGTGGAAAGCCAGGCGGGTGTCCTCGTCGCGGGTTCCCAGTGGATGCAGGAGGTGCGCGAGGCCGTCGACGACCTGCCGGTGGCGACGCCGTCTTCGGAGCCCGACGACGCGCCGGTCATCGAAGGAGAACACTGTCGACCCTGGGGTCGGTTTCGTATCCTGGATCAGGGTCCTGGCTTTAAAACCAAGCGGTTGGACGTGCTGCCCGGTCGCCGCACGTCGCTGCAGAAACACGACTATCGAGCCGAGAACTGGATCGTCACCTCCGGCCTGGCTCGGGTCACGCGCGGTGACGAGGTCTTCGAACTGAAAACCGGCGAAACCACCCACATTCCGGTCGGGTGCATTCACCGCATCGAGAATCCCGGGCAGGAGATGCTGTCCCTCGTCGAGGTTCAGGCCGGCGAACGGCTGCTGGAAAGCGACGTGCACCGCATTGCCGACGATTACGGTCGGGCCCCGGCGGAATGTGCCACATCCTCTTGATTTCCTGTCGGCTTCGCAGGGTTCCGCGTTCGTGTGAGATCTCCGTGAAAAAGCGGTGCGTGCCTTGAAATGGATCGCGAAACGCGGAGAGAATACGAGCGGCTTAACGGCTCCAGGCCTTGAACAACAAGATCTGGGCGGCCTTTCACACGCCTGGCGGTAGTGACGGAAAGCCAATGGCGCGCACGCGTCGTTTTACCCGATTGCGAAGAGGAGTACCGAGAAGATGCTGAACATCCTGGGAATTGGGGCCGGGTACGTGGGGGGTCCCACGATGGCGGTCATCGCCGACAAGTGCCCGGAACACAAGGTGACCGTGGTCGATATCAACGCCGAAAAGATTGCGGCGTGGAATTCCGATCACCTGCCGATCTTCGAGCCGGGACTCGATGCTCTCATCGAACGGGTGCGTGGGCGCAACCTGTTCTTTTCTACCGAGATCGATGAAGAAATCCGCAAGGCCGACTTGATTTTCGTGTCGGTCAACACCCCGACCAAGACCTACGGACAGGGTGCCGGCCTGGCGGCCGACCTGATGTACTGGGAGAAGACCGCGCGTCAGATTCGCGCGAATGCGACCGGCCCCAAGATCGTCATCGAGAAATCGACCGTGCCGGTGCGGACGGCCGTCGCCATGGAGCGGATTCTCAACGAAAAGGATTCGCCCATTCACTTCGACGTCTTGTCCTGCCCCGAATTTTTGGCGGAAGGTACCGCGATCCGCGATTTGGAAGTACCCGATCGCGTGTTGATCGGCGGACGCCACGACACCGACTCCGGCCGCGAGGCCATGAAGAAGCTGAGCGATATCTTTCGTCACTGGGTGCCCGAGGAGCGCATCATCCACTCCAACATTTGGAGTGCGGAGCTTTCCAAGCTGGCCTCCAACGCCTTTTTGGCGCAACGCGTGTCCTCGATCAACGCGATTTCCGCGATTTGCGAGAAGACCGAAGCCGACATCAACGAGGTCAGCCGCGCCATCGGTTTGGATCAGCGCATCGGCCCGCATTTTCTCAAGTCCTCGGTCGGCTTCGGCGGTAGCTGTTTCAAGAAGGACCTGCTCAACCTGGTGTACCTCTGCCAGTTTTACGGGTTGGAGGAAGCGGCCGAGTACTGGATGTGGGTCGTGAAATTCAACGATCACCAGATGAACCGGTTCGTCGACCGCATCCTCAAAAAGATGTTCAACACCATCAACGGCAAGCGAATCGTGCTGTTCGGCTTCGCGTTCAAGGCCAACACCGGCGACACGCGGGAATCGCCCGCGATCTACGTGACCAAACGCCTGCTGGAGGAGCGCGCCGAGGTGGTCGTCACCGATCCCCGTGCGTTGGACAACGCGCGACGGGATTTGGAGGGCATGCCCGTCACCTTCGCCGAAGACCCCTACGAGGCCGTGCGTGGGGCCCATGCGATCGCGGTCATGACCGAGTGGGATCTCTACAGGGACTTGGACTACCAGCGCATCTACGATGTCATGGAAAAACCGGCCTTCGTATTCGATGGTCGAAACATCTTGGATCACAAGGGTTTGTACGAGATGGGCTACCACGTCTTTCCCATCGGCAAAAAGGCCCTCAGCCATTTCGATCGTTGAGGGACCTGGCATCCCGACACCCTGAACGCCGAGGGGCGGGGCACTCCGAATGCAGGGGCCCGGTCTCGGATCGTGCGATGGTGCGATCCGGGTCGCACGCGGGTCCCAACCGGCATGGAACCCAGCCCTTTGGCGCCACACCGAGTTGAGCCTCGAAAGGACGTCGCGTGCGGGCCCCGGCGCCCCGGCAATCGGGGCTTGTGATGAAGCGCGGTATACTCCATCATAGTGCGAATGAACGCAAACCCTTGCGCTGGAGTGGGACGCGTAGCGGAGCCGGGGGATATCGATGATGGCGCGAAAACGAATGCTCCTTGTCGTGTTTTTGGTGGTTGGCTGCCCGTGGATCCTTGCCGGAGAAATCAAGGTGGCGGTGGCCTCCAACTTCACGGCTCCGATGAAGGAGATCGCGGCGGCCTTCGAACGATCTTCCGGCCATCGAGTGACCTTGTCGTTCGGATCCTCTGGTAAATTTTTCGCGCAGATCAAACACGGTGCCCCCTTTCAGGTGTTTTTCTCGGCCGATCGGGCCAAGCCGGAAGCGCTGGAGAAGGCGGGGCTGGTCGTCCCGGAAAGCCGGTTTACCTACGCCGTGGGAGCCCTCGCGCTTTGGTCGGTCAGGCCTGGATACGTCGACGATGACTCGGCCCGATTGAAAAAGGGGGACTTCCGGAAACTGGCGCTGGCCAATCCCAAGCTGGCCCCCTACGGGATGGCCGCCGTGGAAGTCCTGCAAAACCTGAAGCTGAAAGAGGCCACCCAGGCGAAGTGGGTCTACGGCGAGAACATTTCGCAAACCTACCAATTCGTGGGCTCGGGCAATGCCGAGCTGGGCTTTGTGGCCGTTTCGCAGATCATGGATAAAGGGCGGATCGCCAAGGGTTTCGCTTGGATCGTTCCCGGTGAACTGCACGATCCGATCCGCCAGGATGCGGTCCTCCTGAAGCGAGGTGCCCACAGCGATGCGGCGCGCGCGCTGTTGCATTTTGTTCGCGGCGAAAAAGCGGCGCAGATCCTCCAATCCTACGGCTACAAGACCCTGGCCGACGTGAATTGATCCAGGTGGGCCCATGAGTTTTTCCGAAGCGGATATCGCTGCCATCTGGCTGACCCTGCGTTTGGCCACCACCGTGACCCTCGTGTTGATGGTCATCGGCACCCCGATCGCCTGGTGGTTGGCGCGAACCCGGTCCTGGTGGAAAGGGCCCGTGGGTGCCGTGGTGGCCTTGCCGCTGGTGCTGCCGCCGACGGTGTTGGGATTCTATCTCCTGGTGGCCATGGGACCGAACGGGCCCATCGGGCAGGTGACCCAAAGCCTGGGATTGGGTACCTTGCCCTTCACCTTCTGGGGCCTGGTGGTGGGATCGGTGTTTTATTCCATGCCCTTTGTCGTGCAACCGATTCAAAACGCCATCGAGGCCTTGGGTGAACGCCCGTTGGAAGTGGCAGCCACCCTCAGGGCCGGGCCTTGGGACCGTTTTTTTACCGTCGTCCTACCCCTGGCCAAGCCAGGCTTCCTGACGGCGGCCATTCTCGGGTTCGCCCACACCGTCGGTGAGTTCGGGGTCGTCTTGATGATCGGCGGCAACATTCCGGGCGAGACCCGCGTGGTGTCGGTTCAGATCTACGACCACGTCGAAGCGCTGGAATACGCGCAGGCCCACGCCCTTTCCGGTGCGATGGTGATCTTTTCCTTTGTGGTGCTGCTGGTGGTTTATGGGTACCAGCGCATGCAGGCGCCACTGGGCATGAAGTACAGGGTTTGATCTTGAACACGCCTTCGGTGGACGCGAACAGGATTCACGCGCGCTTCTCCTTGGATTACCCCGACGCGAAAGGGCCCGCCTTTTCTCTCGACGTGGATGTGACGGTGCCAGGGAATGGGATCACGATCATTTTCGGCCAGTCGGGCTCGGGAAAAACCACGTTTCTTCGTTGCGTGGCCGGCCTGGAAAAACCGGATCGGGGACGGTTGGCGGTCAATGGAGACATCTGGCAGAGCGAGACCACCTTCTTGCCCACCCACAAACGTCCATTGGGTTATGTCTTTCAGGAATCCAGCCTCTTTCCCCACCTGACGGCCAAGGGCAACCTGGCCTATGCCCTGAAACGTTCCGGATCGGCGGTCACGAGCGAGCTGTACGATCGCGTCATGGGCATCATGGGGATCGAGCCCGTGCTGCAGCGCTATCCCGATCGGTTGTCCGGCGGGGAGCGCCAGCGGGTGGCGATCGCCCGGGCACTGCTGATTCAGCCTCGGCTGTTGCTGATGGACGAGCCCTTGGCCTCCCTCGATGCCGCCCGCAAACAGGAGATTCTGCCCTACCTGGAACGGCTGCGATCCACTTTCGACATCCCCGTGCTCTACGTCAGCCACGCGATGGACGAAGTGGCGCGATTGGCTGACCACACGGTGGTGTTGGATCAGGGGCGGGTCGTCGCCCAGGGCAATCTGACCGAGGTGTTTTCCCGCATCGATTTGCCGATGCGCTTCGGCGACGAAACCGGCGTCGTTCTGAAAGGCCGCGTGGTTGAACGGGATACTCGGTGGCATTTGAGTCGGGTCGCCTTCGACGGCGGCGAGCTATGGGTTCGCGACGGCGGCGATGCGCTCGACCGGTGGGTCCGGGTTCGGGTGTTGGCCAAGGATGTGAGCCTGGCTTTGGCGTCTCACGGCGACACCAGTATCCTCAACCGGCTTCCGGTCGAGGTGGCGGAGTTGTCGCAGGACCAGGACGAAGCGATCGCGCTGGTTCGTTTGAAGACGGGGCCGGCGTACCTGATCGCCCGCGTCACCCAAAGATCCGTGCACCAATTGAAGCTCGAACCCGGCAAACGCCTGTGGGCCCAGATCAAATCGGTGGCCATCGTTCGGTAGGCTGGTGCCTGTAGGTGGTGGAAAATTTTTATAGCCGACCAACTATTCAAAATGGGAAAAGGGCGGCAGGTATCGATTTGCTTACCGCCCTCTGCCTATAGATCATGCATCGAGCAGGTTTGAGAGCCGGATTTCGAGTGCACCGTAGCCGGAAATCCCATCTTCTGGTAGTAATTCGGCCTCGGCTTTTTCAATCAAACTGCATTCGATTTCCTGGTCTAAATCATGTTCGGAGTAAGTTATTCGATAATGTTTTCCTGAGATATCGTCAGTTCGCACGAACGACGGGACAGGCCAGTCCGCTCGGTTCCAGGATGGAATTGGTCCGATGACATGCCAATCTCCGTTGAAAAAACCTAAGTCTCCAAAATGCCTTATCCAAAATGCGTCATGAGGTTTCTTATCCTGAACTTCGGATAGGGCCGGAACTGTTTGGTACTTTCCCGGAAAGAAATAACCCAAAATGCCTCCGACTTTTACGGTCCTGACAACAAGGCCGGTACCATATCCAGACGTTCGAAGTGGGACCGCGAAAAAATCGCCCTCTTTATAAGGTACCTTTCTCCTCGGCATTATGGGTTCCTCATTTGTCGTTCCGCCTCGAGATATTCAGTTCTTCGGGGGTTTCGGTCACTGATCGGATTGCGCTTGTTCATTGGCGGGTTGTAATGATCATGTATCACCTGCTCTCTTCCTCGCTGTTCTGGGTAACTATCAGTTCGTCTATCCACCTTGAAGTCAAGATCTTTTGTTTCTGAATGCCTCCGGTGCTCACCTTCACGACGTTTTAGGTTTTTGCTTCGCCCGGTCCTCATAACTTCACCTGTTTCTGGGTCCTTTAAAACGTAGGTTCCACCTTTGGCGGAATCCGCCGCATCATCGACCTTGTCCAGGGCTTTGGCTGTATCCCCCGCATTATCCAATGTATTGGCCGCTTTGCGAAGGTCATTTGCCGTGTCGGTCTTCGTCGCGGCATTCGCCATCATCTTCCCGGCCCGCAACACCTTGATCGCCGTTCCCGCGCCGCCAGGCACGACTGGAACCGCTGCCGCCAAGGTGTCGACCACCACACCGCCGGCATCGATCGTGGCATCGAGCCAGTTGCCTTCGCGCGCATTGTGGACGAACGAGGCCACGCCGATGCCGATGTTGGCCACGTCCCATACGGTTTCCAGGGCCTGGCCGTCCGGGTCCACCGCGTTCACCGGGTTTTGGTGGGTGTAGGCGTACAGGTTGTAACTGTTTGGCTGGTATGGATTAAAATCACGGCCCGGATCTGGTTCTGTGAAGCAGCCGGCCACCGGGTCGTAGAACCGGGCTTTCATGTAGATCAGCCCGTTCGGATCTTCGTCGTGGCCCGTGAAGCCGTGTGCGCCCTTGTGACGGGCTTCGGCGATGAACGGCTGCCCGTAGGGTTCGTAGGCTGAGGTCGTGGCCTCGTTGGTTTCTCCATCCCAGGTCACGACTGGGTTGCCCAACCGATCGCGGAAAAAGTGGGTCTTTTCCTTGTTCACGAGCTTGCCGTTCTCGAAGTCTTCCTTTTCGAGATAGATGGCCTTGCCTTGCAAGGCGACGTACTGGCGCCGTTGCTTCAGCGCATCGGTTGTTCCTAGGGCGAAGTCTTCCTCGGTGATGATCCGGCCGTCTGCGTGGCGGATCGAGTACGTCACCCTTCCGGTATCCTCGCGGACGGCGGCAACCCGCTGGCCGAAGGCGTCATACAGGAAGAACTGTTCACCCGATCCCAAACGGTTCCCGTTGAGGCGCCGACTTGCCGTGATCCGGAAAACCTGGCCGGCTTGGTTGTACTGGACCTGATGGTTCGGTGTGTCCGTCAACCGGCCTTGCACATCGTAGGTGTAACCACCGTCTCGGTGAAACGGATTCCCCTGGCTGTAAGTGGCTGCATGGGCACCCACGGCCAACGTCGCATGCCCGGTGTGATAGCTCAGCGCGGTTCGGTTGGTGAGGTTCCCGACCAGGTCGTAGCCGTAGGTGATCGACGCGTTCCCGACGGCGAACGACTGCAACTGGCCCAGCTCGGTGTAGCCGTGACGAACCTCCGTCGCGGAAGGGAACAACCGGTCGTTCCGGGTGTAGGACGCCATGAAGCCCCACTCGTTGTAGGTGGTGAAGACACGTCGGTACAAGTGCCCCATGCTTCCGCGAAGCTCGCAGGTGGCCGAGCGACCCAGGGTGTCCGGCCACCAGTAGTTGAACAGCGAGGGACCCGTCCCCATGGCTTCCGCGGCAGCGACTTCGAGCGCGCCTTCATCGATCAACTGGTCCTCGGCAAGCGGGGGCCTGCTTCGCTCCTCGGCCGTGACCGGCTCCGCCATCCGCGCGAGTGCCGGCGCGCAGTTCCCCGACTGGCAATCGCCCAGATCCCAAATCGCCGCCAAAAGCTGACCGTTGTAGGGATTGTATTGGCCGTGATCGATCAGGTGTTCGAAGTCGGGGCCTTCGGGATGGTTGGGACCGAACCCATAGAACACGCCTCGTGGCGAACCGAAATAGTCGTAGGTGTAGGACTCGAAGGCCCCATGGGGATGCTGGAACCACCGTTCCCGGCCGATCTCGTCGTATGCCACATCGATTTCGTAAGCGCGAGTTCCTGAAAGCGCTTCAACTGAGAGGCCTCCGTTTTCCAGGCTGGAGCCATCCAACTGCGGCAAGGTGATCGTCATGCCCAAAAGCCGATTAGCACCGTCGAATGACTTGTACGTGTAGGTGACCGGTAACCCGCTGTCGGACACCTGAACCGCTTCGGTCAGGCGGTTGCGGGCATCGTAGGCGAAGGTCGACAGCAATGATTCGTTGGGTTCGTTTAGAAGGCGACCGTATGTCTCCCGCAATCGACCCAAGCCGTCGTAGACGAACCTGGTGGCGGCAGTGGGGTTCGCCTCGTCGCCTTGATACCGGCGCGCCAAGAGTCCGCGGTTGTCATAGGCGAATCGAACCGGCTCACCGATTTCGGGATGGGCCTCCTCGATCACCTGACCGAGCCAGGTGCGGATCGTCGTGCGGGCCAGCGCGCTATCTCCGAGGGGAAGAACCGTCGTCTTCAGACCCTTTGGATGCGCGGCGTACTGAAAAAACGTGCTTGATCCATTGGTGCCCGCCATGGTGATCCGACCCAGGAAATCGGTTTCCCGAACCCTTTCCAAGGTGCTGTCTGTGTCGTAGGCCGACACACGTTGGGATAGGACTGCGCCGCCATCGGCGGTTCGGCGATATCCGAACAGGGTGTCCTGCAGGATGCGGTTCGCTTCGGTCCAGGTGAAATAGATGCGGGTCGGCCGTCCGAAGGCGTCGTACTCGTAGGACCAATGGCCGCCGAGACCACTGGTCTTGCGCGCCACCAGGCCCAACAGCGTGTAGGTGGTGTCGCGTTCAAAGGTGATTCGGTCCAGCGTGGCAATGCTTTCGCGGGTTTCCCGACCCCACACGTCGAACTGCCGGAACAGAACCGGGATGGTGTAGCCCGACTTGGTCCGGGTCACGATGGGAAACGTCATCCCGGATCGTTCGTGCTCCGGCGCTTGAAGCCGGTAATAGCTCGTGATGTAGGGCGCTGTAGCCCCTGGCCGAGCGTATTCGGTCACCAGGTCGGCGGTGTCCGGCTGCTGGACCAGCACGACGCGGCCGTCATCGTCGTAATGGTAGGTCGTGGTGACGCCGTCGACGGTTTCGGTGGCCACCGAGCCGTCGGGGTTGAGGGTCCGGGTGGTGTCCACACCTTCGGGGTGATCGATGCGCGTCGGCACACCAAAGACGTAGTCGTGGAAACTGGTCAGGGCTCCGTTTTCACCACGAGTTTCCTGGAACGGCAATCCGCGGTCTGGGCCGCTCTGGTAATAGGTGAAGGTGTCGCGCTCGGATTCGGTCGTATGGCGCCAGCGCCGAACCTCCGTGGCGAAGGGAAAGGCCGCGTCTTGGTATCTGTAGGTGGTGCGGCCGATCGTTTCCGTGACCGCGCTTCGTTGGAACGTCTCGCGCTCCTCGGTAACAAGGCCGAGCACGTAGGGCGCGTCGAAGACGTGGTCGTGTTCGCCGAACTCCCGAACCACCCGGTGTGTGTAGTCAATCTCCCGGCGCAATTGGTGAGACCCGTTGCGTGCTTTGCGCGTGACGGCCGTCGGCTGCAGGAAATGCTGGTCGAAGTTCTGACCGTTCAGACCGTTCTCGTCAAACCAACTGTAGTGATAGTTGGTGTCGATCCAAACGCCATCCTCCAACTGGCTGTGCTGCCGCAGGGCATGAACCTGAATCGGGTCGCCGCCGGCATGGCCGCCGATGGTGCGTGGCGGCGTGTAGGTCCAAGCCTCCCGATAACTGGCATCGCTGAGGGTGACGGTGCGTTCACGCGGACGGCCGGCACATGGGCCTGGTCCCACGTCTGGAAGTAGGTTTCGAAGATGGGCGTGTTGACGTAACTGGTCACCCGCCGAAAGGTCTGGTCGCCATTGTGTTCCGTGACCGTGACGTCGATCCGGCCTTCCTGCTGCGGGTTGGTAGGTTCCTCGTTGGCCGTCCACTGGCGGTAGTCGAAGGTATAGCGACCACCGGCAAAGGTCATCTCGCTCAGGCGCACGTATGGCCGAGAAATGGTGTGGTAGACCTCGCAGCCGTCATCGCGAGGGGTGCGGCAATCACTGGTGTCTACCTCCAGGTGATGGAAGGCCTGAGAGGCGTAGTCGTACTGGACCGTGCCACCGGTGGGCAGGGCCATCGCGGTGACATAGGGAAAGCGTTGGCCGATGTCCTCGGTCGTGAAAACGGTCTCGTAGCCTTCGGGCGTGGTGACCTTGTGAAGGACCGTGAACGTCTGGTTTTCGATGTGAATGGACCGATACGCAAACGACTTCAGAAGTTTGGCGCCCTGGGCGGATTCGAGCGTGACCCGAATCAGTCGGTCGCCCTCATAGTGAAACTGCAATGCCCGACCAAAGGAGTCGGTGACGCGGTCGACCAGCGCCGAATCGGGCAAGGTCCCGTCGGGATCGCGGCCGCCAACATACGAAATGGAGATCGTGCGCTGGTTCGGAAGGCGGATTTCCACGGGGAAGAACTTGACCGCAGTCGCGTTGTGCCACTCGGTGACGCGCTGAACGGCCTGGAACTCGGTGCGCTGGCCGTTGGGGTCGAGCAGGTAGTAACTGTTTTGGGAAAACCCTTCGAGGGAAGTTCCGTCCAGCGTTCGCGCTCGTGTGATGCGGCGCAATTGGTCGTCGACGAAGTGGATGTCGGCATGGCGGGGCATGCAACCGTCGAAATCGCAAACGTCTTCGGGCCCTCCGTTTTCAGGATCGGCCTGAAACAGGTTGTCGCGGCCGAACACCGTGACGTTGCCAGCGGTATCGACGAAGCGAACGCGTTCCCAATCGACGGAGGCCGGACCGGTTCCGTTCCCGAACACGGCGTTGCGGGCCAGGATGTAGCCAAAGTTGAAGCGCCACCCGAAGCCCAAACCCTGGCCGGTCGGCGCCTCGTTCATGGGACATAGGCGGAAACCGCTTTCGTCGTCGCAGTACTTTTCCTGCGGCGACTTGTAGATGGGTTGCAGGTACATGCCCGGAACGCCGATGGGATCGAGTGCGATGTTGAGCTTGCCGGTAAACTCGTTGACGGTGGTGAAGGGCGCTGAAGTACCGAGGCCCAGACGATCGGAGTCCGAAGAAAGGGAGGCAACGCCATTTTGAGGCTCGGTCAAGGCAGGGTTGCGGCGGTTCGAGTCGTCGGCATCCGCGTCAGAGGCGGAGAGCGGGATGACCAGGAGGAAAAGAAATCCGGCAAGGGTGACGGCCATCGCCAGGCGACGAGATGAAGCAAATCGGTGGCGTTGAAGAAATGAATGGGAAGGCATGCTGTCAAACTCCCTTGAAAATCGATGGAATGAATGGAGGAGTTAAGGGCCGTGCAATGAGATAGATAAGGCTAAAGCCGGAAACGGTGGTTTCCGGGAGCTTGAAATCGCGATAGCGAAAGAATGGCTACGTCTCAAATCCAGAACCAAAAACGGGTAGACACAGGGCCTTACATAATGGGAGGCGGTGACTCGTCTGAAATGGTCTCGGGTGATCGAGAGTCCCCCCCAGATTCAGAAAACCGTGTCCTTCCTCATCTGAAATCGTTTGAGGTGACGAGAAAACCGGGGAATCGATGTCCAGCCATTGGCGTTGGGAGTGAAGCTAGGCGGCTTCGTGGATCGCTATTCACGCGTCAGGCGCGCCTTCGCGCGCCAGGCGGACCAGTGTTGCCTCGAATTCCTGGGCCGCTTGGGTGCAACGCAGCAGTTGCACCGATTTCGCCGCCACCGTTGCGCGCAGCTCTGCCCGTTTCTCCGCATCGTGGGCCAGCTCCAGGGCCAGTCGCAGCCAGTCGTCCTCGTCCTGTGCGATCGTTTCCGAAAAACCCATCTGGCGATAGCAGCCCAGCGTGAACCGCCCGCGGATGAATCGGCCCGGCAGCGTAACCACCGGCACACCCATCGCCACCGCTTCCATGCTGGTATTGCCGCCGCTGAAGTGCAGTGAATCCAACAGGACATCCGCTTCGCAAAGCAGGTTCAGGTAGTCGGAGTAACTCAGACGGGGGAGGAACACCAGCCGATCTCCGTCGACACCCAAGCGCTTTTCCAATCGGGTCCGCAAAAGGGTGGTCCAGTGATCGCGTTTTCCGCTGACCAGCACGAAACGGGCGTCCCGGTCTTCGGCTAGGAGCCGCGCGATCAGGTCGTCGAAGTCGGGATGGAGTTTGAACAGGTTTTGCGGGCAGAAGTAGAAAGGGGTGTCGGCGGGAAGCCCATAATGGGTCCTGGCCTTGCGCTGGTTCGGCTGCAGCACCGGCGGCTCGTAGGCACAAGGGATGTGGTCCAGCAAGATCAGCTTTTCGGTGTAATGCGCTTGGCCACCCGATTCCCAAAGCCTGCTGGAAAGGTAGGCGTCGATATTCGGCACGCCGGACGTCTCGCTGGTTCCCCAGGAGGTGCATTGAATCGGGGCCAACCGGAAAAAAGGCAGAAAGTAGTTCAGCGAGTCGGAGCCCACTTCCCAGAAATAGACCAAATCGAAGGCGGCTTGGCGAATGATTCGCACCGCGGCCGGCAAGTCTTCGGGAATGGCCAGCCATTGAAGCGCAGGAACCGGCTCCAGCGACGCGCGGATCTTTTCCAGGCTGGATGTGGGACCGACGATCGTCAAAACCGCGTCGCTAGCGCCCCATCGCTGGATGATGCCCTTGGTACAGCTCAGGAAAATACCCTCGTGACCGCGGGTCACCAGAAAGGCGATACGGGTGCGACCCGAGCGGTTGGCAACCAGGTTCTCGGGCTCCCGGTGATGGAACAGCTCGGCGTAGCGGCGTTTCAGGTCGCAATTGTCTTCCCCCTGATAGGCGAGGGGATACGGCGGGTGGGCGTTGCTTTTGGTGAGCTCCGCGGCGTACCGGCCCAGGTCGATCGGCGCGATCGAGCCCAGCGCTTTCTCGAATCGCTTGCGCCAATAGCCGATGGCCTTGCGGTTGGGCGGAATAACCGGACAGACCGCTTCCTTGCGGAGCTGCCACAAGTCGTGTTCGGGCCGCGTCTTCAGCGCTTGGGCGAACGAGCGCGTCGCCTCCTGGTATTTGCCCTGAAGTTGCTGGACCAGGCCCAGGTTGTTGAGGCTCTCCGTGGCGTTCGGCTGAACCGCGATCGCTTTTCGGAGCAGGAGCTCCGCCTCGTCCACCGCCTGCTCGCCCAGGTACACCGCCGCCAAATTGTTCAGGGCCCCGGCATCGCGAGGATTGAGCCGAATCGCGGTCAGGTAGCACTGTTTGGCCTGGTTCAGGTCGCCGCGGCCCCGGTACAGATTGCCCAGGTTGCTGTGGACCTCCGCGTAGTTGGGCTGTAGCGCCAAGGCCTGTTGGTAGGCCGCCATCGCTTCGTCGGCACGATCGAGAAAAACCAGCGCCGTGCCGCGGTGGTTGTGACCCTCGGGCAGGCGGGCATCCAGCGCCAGGGCTCGATCCGCCGCGGCCAGGGCCTCCTCGGCACGGCGCAACTCGAGCAACAGGGCGGCTCGGTTGGCGTGGAACAGGGCGACACGGGCGTTGGCCTCGATCGCCGTGTCGATCAGGCTCAGGGCTTCGTCGTGGTTTCCGCGGATACCTTCGATGCCGCCGAGCAGATGAAGCGCATCGGCATGCCGGGGCTGCCGTTCGAGAATGCGTCGATAGACTCGCTCCGCCTGTTCGAGTTCGCCCTTTTGATGGTGGGCCAGTCCCTGGCGCAGCCATATGTCGTGTGGTTCCGTCATGGTGCGGTGTCGAATCCTGCCGGTTTGATCACGTCGTTCATCATCCGGGCACGCGCCGTTCACGCGTGACTGAGAAAGGAGAGAAGCTTCCTGGGGGATGAGCGACGATGTGGATGCCTCATCCTACCCCTCCAGCCAATGTCGCGACCAGCGCAATTTTTGCCGGGTCCCTTCGGTGTACCGGTGCTGGGCGGTCAAGCAGGGGTTGTTCGGATCCGCTGCGATTGGATCGCTCTCAAAAGGGCCAGATGGCGTGCAGCACCCGCGAAAAGAAGCCGGGATTTTGCAGCCCGGAGACCACCCCGCGGCCGTGGTAATACACGTTCAAATCCGCGATCTGGCTGGACGTGATGCTGTTGTCCTTTTCCACCAGCAACGGATTGACGATCCCCGAAAGGTAGAATTGAACCTGTTCGCCGTTGACTCGCAAATGCTTCTGACCCTGGACCACCAGGTACCCGTTCGGCAAAACCCGGATGACGCGCCCGGCGACACTGCCCGTGAAGGTTTCGCTGCGTTGGGTGGAACCGTCGCCCGTGTGCGAGCTGTCGCTGGTGGCGCCCACCAGGGTTCCGTCGGTGGTCCCTTCGCCGAAGAACTGGGTGTGGGTTTTCTCGAGGCCCAACAGGTTCGGGATCTTCAACGACGCTTCGTTTTCCCGCGTCGTGGCGGTGCGCGCATTGGTCGTGGCGTTGAAGCTCTCCGCGATGCGGATCAAGATGATGTCGTTGAGGCGAAAGGCCTTGGTGTCCGAGATCATACCGGAGGCGATATTTTGATCGGTGAACAGCGAACCCGGGGCATAGATCTGTGGGCTGGGTGTTTCGTCGATCTCAAAGGGCTCGATGGTCGGGGGCGGACCGTCCAACAGGCCGTGATGGCGCATGCAGCCCGTGGTCATGAAGGTGCCCAGAAGCACGATGCCCCAGGTAATGAAGGTATTCGGTCTCGAGGTGATCATGAGCGGGCCTCCTTCCACAGGGTGCTACATCAAAGAGCCATGTCCACGTGGACCTGGCCGTCGCGGGCGACCTTGCCCACGAACATTTTTCCGGACTGCATGTTTTTCAACCGAACGGTCTCGCCGGCGCCGCCGTTGTCCAGCGACAACGCCTTCATGCGAATCGTCAACCCACCGGAGCGGGCGACGACCGTACAGGGTCGGTTGCGTTCCACCAGCGGAGTGATTTTGACGTGGTGTTGGGTCAGCATGGTGCCGGCACGAACCAGGGTCTTGGCGCTCAATCCGATGAAATCTTCCGGCGTCACCAGCGGTGCGGTCAGGCGATCCAGGCGTCGGTAGTCCCAAGAGACGTCCCGTTCCGTCAACGGCTGGCCTCGGTCGAGGTCGTGATTGACCGTCGCCACCAGCACTTCGGCACTGATGGTCGCCTGCACGATCAGGGTCTTGTGGATGTCGCCATCGATGATCAGGTCGACCGCCAGTGAATTGCGTCCGATCATTCCGCGATTCCCGCGCTGGCGAATGTCGAAACGCATCGAACCCTTGGGAATTTGGCGCAGGGAGGGCACCAGTACCCGTTCCAGGCGATAGGTATAATCGCCGTTTGATTGCGCATGCACCCAATCGCGAACCGCCGTTTCCAGGTGCGTCGAGGAAAAATCCATGCCCTTGCGGCTGACCAGGACGGCCTTGGCTCCGCGCCAGGCCACTTCCAGCGAGTGGCGCGTGCGGTTCAGGACCGTTTCGATCTGAATCGGTCGAATGACGCGCTTCTGTAGCACGGGCGGGCTGGGTGCGATGACCGGATTGCCGACGCCCTTGCGCTCGAGTGCGGCGAAGCTGGTATCCGAAACCAGGTCGCGCAGGTGAATTTCTTCGCCCTGGACGATCACTTCGCGTTTCAAATCCACTTCCACCGTCGCGCCGAAGGTGGTGAGGGTCAATAAAAGGGTCATCCACGTCATGGCCGCCTCACTTCTCTATCGCTTCAGGCTGGTGATCTCACCGAGTACCGTATCGGCTGTGCGCACGGACCGGGAGGTAACCTCGAAAGCACGCTGGCCGATGATCAGGTTGATCATTTCCTCGGCCACGTCCACGTTGGAACTCTCCAGGAAATTGGCTTGGATTTCGCCGGTGCCGGGGCTGCCCGGAACTGCGACGACCGCCGCACCCGAGGAGTTGGTTTCGGTGTAGATGTTGCCGCCCAGGGCTTTCAGGCCGCTGGGATTGATGAAGGTCGCCAACTGGATCTGGCCCGCGTTTTGGGGATCTGCTTCACCGATGTCGACCGTGACGGTACCGTCGGTGCCGATCACCACGCTTTTGGCTTCCTGGGGCAGGGTGATGTTGGGGGTCAGCAGGTATCCCTGGTTGTTGACGATCTGGCCGTTGGCATCCAGGGTGAAACTGCCGTCGCGCGTGTAGCCGGTGTTTCCGTCGGGCAGGGTCACTTGAAAAAAGCCCGGGCCGGTGATGGCCATGTCCAGCGATCGGTTGGTGTTCTTGAGGCTGCCCTGGTCGAACAGGCGGTTGGTGGCCACGACCTTGGAGCCCAAACCGATTTGCAGGCCGTTGGGTGTTTCGGTGGTGTTGCTGGTGCCGGAGCCTGGCGTGGCGAGGGTCTGGTACAGCAAATCTTGAAATTCGGCGCGAACCCGTTTGAACCCGGCGGTGTTGACGTTGGCCAGGTTGTTGGAAATCGTGTCCAGGTTCTTCTGCTGCGCGTTCATTCCCGATGCCGAAGTCCAAAGTGCTCTCATCATGGCGGTAACTCCTTCTGTTGCCCTTTATCGAATGCCGCGCTCAACGGCGGGGGCCGAGGCCTGAAATAGACCGTTCATTGATGTTGTCGATGGTGCGAATGGAGCGAGAATTCATCTCGTAGGCGCGTTGCAGCTCGATCATGCGCATCATCTCGCGCGCCACGTTCACGTTGCTCGTTTCCAGCGTACGTTGGAACAGTCGGGTTTCCCCGGGCGTCACCGGCACTTCCTGGATGGTCGGATCCAACGAGCTCAGCAGGGTGTTTTCCTCGGGAACCAGGCCGGCCTTGTCGTTGAAGGTCACCATGGCGATCTGTGCCACTTCGGTGCCGTCCTGATAGACGCGTCCATCGTGGTCTACGACCATCTCGCCGCCCTGGGGATTGAGCGTGATGCGGTTGCCCGCGACGTCGAGAACCTCGTATCCGTTTTTGTTGGCCAGATGCGCGGTGCCGGCCGCGGCGCCGTCTTGGGCGATCTTGAGGGTGAACTGGCCGTTGCGCGTATAGCGGGTCCCGAAAGGGGTGTTCAATTTAAAATAGCCGTCGCCTTCGATGGCGAGGTCGAAATCGTTGCCGGTCTGGCGGAGGGCACCCTGCTCGCTGTGAATGAAAACCCCGCCGGCCACGGGCTGATTGTTGGCGGCTCCGTTGAGCGGGTTCTGAGGACCTTCCTCGAGGGCCGCGTTATAGGTGCGAAAAAAGGGGGTGGTCTTGCGGAAGCCGTCGGTATTGATGTTGGCCAGGTTGTTGGTGACCGTATCAAGTTCCAGTTGCCTGGCGATCAGCCCCTGTGCGGCCGTGTAGAGTTCGGATTTCATGTGCCACCTCGCGGGAGGAGGTAGAACAAGAGACATGCCAGGATCCGGAAAATGCCGTGCTGTATTGTCTTATAATGCTGGAAACATTTGAATTACGTGTTGGTGGTTGCGAGGAGGAGTGGGTTGGGACCTGCGCTCGCTTTGAAATAGTACTTTGGGTAATTGGTTTGAAATAAGGGTGTTGCGTCGATCGGGTGATTGTGGGCTTGGGGCGGATCCCTCTCGCGGCAACTCTTTCCGAGCCGGAAAAAAATGCCGGGATGTCCCCGCCCCCGTTCGCGTCAGCTTCGATCGGTACCGAACCTCTTTTCCAAGTACCGGAAAACCGCGCGCAACGCGGTCGCTTCGCCGCCCTTGGGCGTGCCGGGAATGGCTTCGGTGCGCCAGCCGTAGACGTCCAGGTGGATCCAGTTCTTGTGGGGCTTGACGAATTCGTGGAGGTAGAGCGCGGCGGTGATGGCGCCCGCCATGCCGTTGGAGGCGCAGTTGCTCAGGTCGGCAATCGGGCTTTGCAGCATTTTCCGGTAGGGTACCCAGAGCGGCATGCGCCACAGCGGGTCGGCGACTTCGTTTGCGGCCGCGGTCAACCCGGTGGCGATTTCGTCGGAGGGTGTCCAGAACCCGGGCAGGTCCTGGCCGAGGGCGATGCGGCAGGCACCGGTGAGGGTCGCCATATCGATCACCAGGTCGGGGTTTTCCGAAACGGCTTCGGTGAGGGCGTCACACATGATGACGCGGCCTTCCGCGTCGGTGTTGTGAATTTCGACCGAGATGCCCTTGCGGGTCGGGATGATGTCGCCCGGGCGATAGGCCTCTTCGCCGGGAGAGTTCTCCACGGTAGGCACGAGCAGGCGAAGGCGGACGGGCAGTTGTTCGCTCATGATCAGGCCGGCAAGGGCGGTGGTCACCGCGGCGCCGCCCATATCCTTTTTCATCAGGCGCATGCCGGCGGCGCCTTTCAGGTCCAAGCCGCCCGTATCGAAAACGACCCCCTTGCCCACCAGGGTCAGCTTGGGATGGTTCGGGTTACCCCAACGCAGATCGACCAGGGCCGGTTCGCGTTTGCTGCCCTTGCCGACCGCGTGAATGGCTGGGAAGTTTTGGTCGAGCAGGTCGCGACCCTCGATGACGTGGACCTCGGCGCCGTGGTTCGCCCCCAGGTCTTTGATTTTTTGCGTCAGTTCTGCGGGGCCCAGATCGTTGGCCGGGGTGTTGATGAGGTCGCGACCGAGTTGCACCGAGGTAAGGGTGTTCACGACCTTGGATTCGCGCACGCGTTCATCGAGTCGCAGGGTGGGGAACTTTTTTTTGTCTTTTTTGCGCAGGTAGGGCAGGAACTGGTAGCTGGCGAGGCCCCAGCCGAGTGCGAACTGCTCGGATTGGGTCGGGCTCCAGCCCTCCGCGGGAGCGGCAAAACCCAGTTTTCCGGGTAGGGCCGCGGCCAGTTTGGCGCCCAAAAACAGATGGGCTCGCGGGTCCTCCGGCCACTTTTCGGTGCCGGCCCACGCCTCGTGGGCTTGGCCGTTGTGGTTGGGGACGACCAACACCTGGCCGAAACTACCCTCGAAGGAGCTGCTGTCGAGGATGTGGCGCAAAAAAGTATCGCCTTCTTCGCGTCTGCGCTTCCATTCGGCGCGGTCGACGAGGACGATCGGCACACATGGAGATTCCGGAGCCTGGGATACTGGAAACATGATTCCCCCCTTGGGATGACAAAGTGATTGGCGCCTATTTTAGCGCGGTCGCGACAAGGCGGCCAGAAGGTCCGGACCTGATCGAGCCCTCTTACCGGGACGGAACCATGGAGTCCGGCCGTCCCGAATCGCGAGGACTCGAAACGGCCCGGTTCTCTGTTCGACCGCCGGTGCATCGATGGTCGTGAAGTCGGGTTGGACTCTCGGCACGGCGGGGCCGAGAGTCGATGCTCAAGCCTGGGGAAGATCCAGTTCCGGCGCGACTTCCATAGCATGGGCCACGGCGCATTCGTAAACCGGTCGCTTGAACCAGATCGCGTTTTCGGCCGCGCCTTCGAGCGGCATCCAGCGCAGCTCGGCGAATTCTTCGTGGCTGGCCTTCGCCAGGTCGGGCGGGTCGTCGGGAAACAGGGCGGCAATGAAATAGTGTTGCTCCTGGCCGACTCGCGGTGCGAACTTTTTGCCCAGACGTTCGGGAAAACGGTAACGCAGGCCAAAGGGATATTCGTAAAGCAGGTCGATGTCCCGGACACCGATTTCCTCCGAGGCTTCGCGACGGGCGGCCTGTTCGGGTGTCTCGCCGGCATCCAGGCCCCCTTGCGGCCATTGCCAGGCTCCCGGGGTGTCGTGCCGTTCGCCGACCAGGATTTCCAGCCGGCCCTCGTGGAGGCGCAAGATCAGGATGGCGGCATTGGGACGAAAGGGGCCCACGCCGGGGCACAGCGATTCCAGCGGATCGGGAACCCGAGGCTCCCTAAATTCCAAGTATTCTCTTGATTTCATCATGTTCGGGAAACCTGCCCTCGCGGTGTTTGGAAAAAATCAGACGGCCATCCACCCACACGTCGAAAATGCCGCGCGAGCCGACTTCCAATTCACATTCGAAGGGTCCGAGCCCTTTCAGATATGCCGCCAGACCGGCGGCTCGAGGTTGGTAGTTTCAAACCCCGCAGTAGACGATCTTGAGTTGGTGCATGGACGGATCTCCTCTTCGTCCGGGAGGTGCTCGATGGAGAGAGTGTGTCGCCATTCTACACCAAGGTCCGGAATCGGCGAAGCCGAACGGATGGCTCTGCCGGGCGGACATGCCCATGGCGGTGCGCTCAGAAGGCCGCCCTGATTTCCGCCACTTTCTTGTCCAGCCAGCGCTCGAGCTCCCCGATTTTCTTTTGGAACGCCTCGAAACTGAAGTCCCCGTTCTTCCATTTCTTTTCCAGGGTTTCGTAGCGCTTCTCCGCCTCTTTGCGGAGTTGGTCCAGGCGTTCCTGGGCCTTGTCGCTCCAAGGTTCGCCGTCCTGGGCCTTCATGCGCTCGTCGATTCGATCCTTGATGCGCTTCCATTCGTTTCGAGCGCGATCACCGAACTTCTCCCACTCGATTTTCGCGAGCGTCTTGCTGATTTCCGGATTTTTCAGGTAGTCCATGGGGTTCCACTCGCGCGTGTCCACGACGAAGTCTTCAAAACCCATTTCGTCCTTTTCCACGATGTGAAGTCCGCTTTTGGTTTGAATGATCCGGTACGCGGCCAGGAAATATCCCACGCCCAGAACGAGCACGAGAAAGATCGTCAGTCGAAACGCCCACTTGAACACGGTGGCCTCCTGGGAAGTTGCATCGATGGGTGAGAGATGGTCGAGTGATCCCTAACGGGTATCCATCCAGATACAGGGTGCTTTTTAAAGGGCTCCCCTGGATCGGTCAGGTTTCCAATGCGAGCTGCTATCGGCAGTCAGGTATCAGATTTCAGCTAATAACCTTCGAACGAGCCTCTTGCCAAAGCCTGACGCCTGATGGCTGATACCTGCCCATCCAGCCAAACCATTTTGGGAGACACGATTTTTCCGTTTCTGGATGGGCACTGAAGATCAAGCGTCGATTTACCTTAGCACGGATGCTGGGCCCGCCCGGCTCCTTACAGCCCGAGGAACCCGGGCACATGCCACTTGGGGGAAATCGGCATGGTTCACTTGCATGGAATGGTGGTTCCGCTCGATGCCGTTTTGACGGTTTAATGGTCAAAACACATTCGACTCACGAGGAGTTCCATCATGATTCAGTTGTACACCGCCCCGACGCCCAACGGCCACAAGGTCAGTATCATGCTCGAGGAAACCGGACTGCCCTACCGAGTTCAGGCGCTCGATCTCGGTGCCAAACACCAAAAAGAACCCTGGTACCTGGAAATCAATCCCAACGGCCGTATCCCCGCCATCGTCGACACCGACAACGAGGATTTCGCGGTCTTCGAGTCCGGGGCGATCCTGATCTACCTGGCCGAAAAGACCGGACAATTCCTGCCGCGCGACCCCAACCTGCGATCGGTGGCCTTGCAATGGCTGATGTTCCAGATGGGCGGCGTGGGGCCCATGCAGGGCCAGGCCCATGTGTTCCTCAACTACGCCCCGGAAAAAATTCCCTTCGCCATCGAACGCTATCAAAAGGAAACGTTGCGTCTCTACGGGGTGCTGGACCGGCGCTTGGCCGACCGGGAATACCTGGCCGATGAGCTCTCGATCGCCGACTTCGCCACCTATCCCTGGGTTCGCAGTCACGCCTGGGCCGGGCTGGACATCGACCACCTGCCCCACCTGCGGGCCTGGATGGACGCCATGGCCGCCCGACCCGCCGTTCGGCGCGGGCTCGAGATTCCCAAGCGTCCGGAGTTGGAAGCCGTTCGCGAGGCCGGACGGAACATCATCTGAACCGGTTGTCGTTTCGATCGATACCATGAAGGAGGGGGTCGGTTCGGCCCCCTCTTCGTGGTCGAAATGCGGTGAACGGGTTTGTCCGACGCGCCTCAGTCGCAGGAACCGCGGTGGTTTTCAAGCTCGGTCATATCCAGCACGGTGACCCGATTGTCGTCGTCGAGGTCGGTCAAGTCGTCGTCGCTGGTCCAGCGCGAGGCCATCAAGTACAGGTCGTCCAGGTCCAGGTCGTTGTCGCCGTCCAGGTCGATGACCGCACCGCAGGGGTTGACCTCGACCGCGCCGACGTCCGCAACCGAGCCGCGTGTGTTGCCGAACAGGTCGTCGCCAGGACCTTCGGCGCCCGCACCGATGACGGCCGAACCGGGACCGGGCGTACCGTAGGTGGTCGCCAGACGCTCGAACTCCGCACGAATGCTGGTGGCGCCGCTGAGAAAGGCACTGCCGTTCCAGCGCGGAAGCGTGATGTTTTCCGGGGGCGGCATCAGCAGTGGATCGTCTTCGATGGCGTTGGCGTCGTCGGTCATGTTGATCAATTCGAATTGGTCGAAGGGAATGGCGTTGTCGTCGTTGAAGTAGAGATTGTTGTTCAATGTGAAGGAGTTGGTGTCGGCCACGGGTGTGTCCGAGAAATCCTGATTGTCGCCGGGGCTGCGCGAACCGAAGGTGCCCGCCTGATCCGACCAGATGTTGTTGATGAAGCGAACGTTGTCGTTGACCGGGTTCTGCCCCTCGCGCACCATCTGCACCGTATAGGCCAGACAGGGCAGATCGCCACTGATGGTGTTGTTGCGGATCAGGATGTCGGAACCGCCGCGGATCACGAACGACGAGCGCATGATGTGCGTCGCGTTGCCCAACATCAAGTTGTTCTCGATGGTGACGCCGACCGCTTCGTGAAACGCCAACCCTTCGTCTCCCAGGGTGATGAAGGAATGTTCCGCGAAGCCCTGCCAGTTCAGGAAGATGTTGCGGCGAATGTCGACATCGCCGACGGTGCTCAACTGTTCGCTGTTCTTCACAATGACGAAGCTGCCGAAGGAGTTGGTGTTGACGCGGCCGCTACCTTCGAAATCGTTGAAAAACACGTTGTCGGACACGCTGATGTCGTTGGCACCGTTGATTTCCACGTGCTCACCGGCCTGGGTTTGGGGGCCCTGATTGTAAAACACGTTGCCGCGTACGGCGATTTCGCGTGCGCCGCCGTGGATGCGGACGATGTCCTGACTGAAACTGTCGTGTATCACGTTGCCCGTCAAGGTGATGCGTTCGACGGCGTCGGTTCCGCCCGGCTCGCCGATGCCGTCGCGGATCTCGACCACGAAGGGATCTCCGCCAAAGGTCGTCTGGCGCATCTCGAAGCCTTGGAGGGTGATGCCCTTGGCCTGGGTGCAGACCACGACCGGCCCCTGGTTCTCGAGCACCGCTTGAAGCGGGTTCTGGGCCCGAACGAGGACACCCTGGGTGAAATCGCCGACCAGGGTGACCGTGCCCTCGTAGGTGCCGTCCATGACTTGGATCGTGGCGCCGTCGGGAACGTTGCCCAAGGCGTGGGTGATGGTGGCCCAAGGTTGGGCTTGGGTGCCCGGGTTGCCGTCGTTGCCGGTGGTGGCGACGAAAAAATCTTGGGCGGGTGCGAAAAAGGACATGAGAAAAAGTGTGGCGACATAGTATTTTAAATTGCTATTCATATCGATGATTCTCCTGGACATGAATAAGATAAAAAAGTGAGCTTGGGTCGGAATCGCGATCGACGTCGGCTCGGGCGAGGACTGCGCCCGAATCGACCACAGCGAACGTTTCGGGGAGGGCCTGTGGGGACTGCCTGAAGGAGGGCCTGCCGGCCATGGATCGTGGCTGTTCTGTCTATATCCGATTTCACCGGACCGCGGATAAGCGGATCGGAGAGAGGGCAATTACGGAAAAGCCCGGCATTGCCATAGGCTACAACTTTGAAATGCCCACATTTTAACTCGTGTCTTTGGGGAAACAGCGTTTTTTTGAAATGGTTCCTCGAAATCGGCGGGTCCCCAATGCAAACTGGCTTCGGCAGCCAGGCCTTAGGTGGCAGCCAATTAACTATGAACAAGTAACTTGCTGGGACATGACGTCTGAGGCCAGATACCGTGCCCATCCGGAAACAGGGATTCTTTGAAGGGTGATCTGGGGTCCCACAGGACAACCATTGCATCGGGGTTTCAGTCGTCAGATATCAGGTTTCGGCTAGTTGGCTGAAAATACGTTCCTTGTATGGAGATCAGCGATTCTTTCCGAATGAGATCCGGTTTGGGAGACGGAATCGAGATCCTCTTCATGGTTGGAAAAAGACAACGCCCTTCGGCGGGGGCTCCCAAAAAAGGTAACCGCACAGGTGGTCCAATTGATTCAGGGTTCGCTGTGTTGCCTTTTGGATTGAGAGTATGTAGTTGACATTATTAGATTTGTGTTTTTTAGACGAGGCTGGGCGAGCATGGCATTTCGATTGCCTTTTGGTCTTTCTGGCGACTCGACGCCCCCGCTTTTCGCACCCAGGCTGCATTCGATCTCTTTTGGGTTTGTCACCTTGGCGTTCGATTCGGGTCGATTCGCTATCGATTCAATCAAGTTTCCATAAGGAGTCAAGCATGATGCATGTTTGTCGCAACGTCGCTCTCCCCCTCTTGTGTGCCGTCCTTGCCGTGGTGAGTCTCCCTTTGGCCGCCGGCGAGCCCTCCGGCGTGCTCGCTTCTCGCGCGGTTCGTGGCACCGCACAGCCCACCGCGAATGCTTTTCCCTCCATCGCGGAATCCAGTTCCTATCGCTACTTCGGTGGCAGCGATATGCTGCTCAACGAAAAAGGCGATGCCATCTTCATGAAATCCAAGTACGTCGAAATGGTGGTCGGTGGCTGGCAAAGCGAACTCACCTTGACCGCCATCGGCAGTGATGGGGACGTCGCCTTCGAGCGGTCCCTCGGCAGTAGTGTCTACCAGGGCGGTGTCGCCCTCGAAGGCGATGTATTGGTCGTGGCCCTCAACCCCGATTTGGTCTACATCGCCGCCACTGGAGTCGAACCGGCCATAGATCGGACCATCGACGAAAAATTCACCATCGTGGCATTGAATGCAGAAACGGGTGAAGAAATCTGGCGCACGGAACTGTCCGGTAACGCCTGGTTCGTTTCTCCCGACCAAAACGGCGGTTGGCTGGTGCGGTACAGCGACAACCAGGAAACCGGATTCGAAGAGCATCTCGCCAAGCTGGACGGTGACGGGAACCTCGTCTGGGATCGCGTCACCGATGTGATCACCTGGGGTCCCTACGAAGACAAGGGAACGCGTCGCTGAGTCGCGCTCCGTTTCGATCCTTTCCTTATCGAATTGGTGCCCGAGGGTTTTTTCGAAAGCGCTCGGGCCTTTTTTAAATTGGGTTACTCGGGGGTTCTCGGCTGGGGATTGGGCGCGATGGGGATCGTTTCGGCCAGGTAGGCGTCCAGCAGACCCTCCTTTTTGAGTGTTTCGAGGCCTCGATTGAACCGAGCCAGGATTTCTCGGTGGCGCGGCACCTTCTTGGAGATGATCAGGTACATGGGAATCTGCGAAACGGGCTTCGGGTGATGGGTCAGGCGCCTGGATTCAAAACTGCTGAGATGGTACTTCCGGAGGTACAGGCCCACATGGCGCTCGATGGTAAACAGGTCGATCCGACCGGCCAACAGCTTGCGAAAATTCAGGATATCGCTGGACGCCCGCTCCATGGTGAGCAAGCCCTCGTTTTCCGCCTTCGTCAGCACGGGATAGGTGTAACCCAGGGTTCCGCCGATCCGCCAATGGCGTAGATCTTCCAGTTCCGTCCATTCGAGCGGCGTCGTTTTCAGGTGAAAAAAGACCTGGGTCGCTTCGAAGATCGGTTCGCTGAAGACGAAATCGTTTTCCCGTCCGGGCTGGTGGGCCCAAACCGAAGAGGCGTCCCAATGACCTTCCTTGACCAGCGAATAGGCCCGGGTCCAGGGGTAGAAGCTGAAGACCACCTCGATGTTCGCCAGTCGAAAGGCCTCCTCCACGATGCGGTTGGCCGAGCCGTAGTGGGGCAGGTTCTGGCCGTTGTAGGGCGGCCATTCGCCCGTGGAAATGCGCACGGTTCCCAACAATTCTCGGTCCCGATCCTGGAGATGGTCGCTTTGGTCCGTCGTCTGTCGGGCGGGGGCGGCGGCTTTCGAGTCTCGATTCGGCGAGCCCGGCGGCGGGTGGGATTGGCCCGCGAGGGGTAACCACATCAGCAAGGGGAGGAGCCGGAGAATTCTTCCGAGAAACCACATGTTCAGCTCCTACAAGGAATTACCCTCGTCGAGAAGGAAGCCATCGTCTGCCGCGTATTCTGTTTTTACCTTATCGATTGATTGATAATCTCCCTTTAACGTGGGCTCATCCAGACACGGCGTTTTTTGAAACGGTTCCCCTGGATCGGCCGGGCTTCCACTACTGTTCGGCATCGGCCTTCAGGTGTCAGATCCAGCTAATCGGCTGATGACAAGAACCTTGCGGAGGCATGCCGGTCGAGGCCCGGTAGCCTGCCCATCCAGCCAGGCCAACCTGGGGCTTGCAACCATTTCGTTTTGGGTTGGGCACGAACCATGAGCGGTGCTTCGGTGCCGGGCTGGTCAGGGCGGTTCTGAAGGAGCCGGGTCCTCGAAGCGACCCGGCTCGGCTCGACGGGATCAGCCGGGATTGGCTTCCACAAACGCCTGGTGGGCCTCGATCAGGCCTTCCACCACGCTCGGATCGGCCAAGGTGCTGGTATTCCCCAGTTTCTTGTATTCGTGCTCCGCGATCTTACGCAAAATGCGGCGCATGATTTTTCCACTGCGGGTTTTGGGCAGGCCTTTGACGAGCAGCACCACATCCGGTCGCGCGATTTTACCGATATCGCGACTCACCTGTTCGCGCACGCTGAACTCCACCACGTCGGGGTCCGTGCTTTCCGCGTCCCGGTTCAAGACCACGTAGGCGAAGATGCCCGTTCCCTTGATTTTGTGTGGATAGCCCACGACCGCCGACTCCGAGATCAATTCGGAGCCGTTGATGGAGGCCTCGATTTCCGCCGTGCCCAGACGGTGGCCGGAGACGTTCAACACGTCGTCCACGCGGCCGGTGATCCAGTAGTATCCGTCGTCGTCGCGCCGGCACCCGTCGCCGGTGAAATAGTAGCCCTTGTACGTGGAGAAGTAGGTTTGCAGATAGCGTTCGTGGTCGCCCCAGATGGTGCGCGCCATGGAGGGCCAGGGGCGGCCGATGCAGAGGTGCCCGCTGACACCGTTGCCTTCCTGAACCTCGCCCTTCTCGTTCACGATCACGGGTTGAATGCCGTAGAAGGGAAGCGTGGCCGATCCCGGTTTCAAGTCGTTGACCCCTGGCTGTGGAGTGATCATGATGCCGCCCGTCTCGGTTTGCCACCAGGTATCGACGATGGTGCAGCGCTCTTTGCCCACCTCGCGGTAGTACCACTCCCATGCTTCCGGGTTGATCGGCTCGCCGACCGTTCCCAGCACCCGCAAGCTCGAACGGTCGCTTTTCTCGACCCAGCTCGAGCCCTCTGCGGCCAAGGCCCGAATCGCCGTCGGGGCGGTGTAGAAGATGGAGACCTTGTGGCGTTCGATGACCTCCCAGTAGCGGCCTGGATCGGGATACAGCGGCGTGGATTCGAACATGATCGTGGTGGCTCCGTTTGCCAGCGGACCATAGATAATGTAACTGTGTCCCGTGACCCAACCGATGTCGGCCGCGCAGAAGTAGATATCGCCCTCGCGGTATCCGAACACCCGCTCGTGGGTGAACGAAGTATAGGTCAGGTAGCCGCCCGTGGTGTGCAGGACGCCCTTCGGTTTGCCGGTGGAGCCCGAGGTGTAGAGGATGAACAGGGGATCCTCGGCATCCATCCAGGTGGCGGGACAATAGGCGCGTTCCTTGGCCAGCTCTTCGTGGAGCCAGACGTCGCGGCCCGGTTTCATCTCCACTTCCACTTCGGTGCGGCGCACGACCATCACTTTTTCCACCGAGGCGATGCCCTCGACCGCTTTGTCGGTGATCTGTTTCAACGCGATGACGCGACCGCCGCGCAGGCCTTCGTTGGCGGTCACGACCACCTTGGCCTGACAGTCGAGGATCCGATCGCGCAGGGAGTCGGCCGAAAAACCCGCGAAGACGATGGAATGGATGGCGCCGATTCGCGCGCAGGCGAGCATCGTGAAGGCCAGCTCGGGAATCATGGGCAGGTAGATGCAGACGCGATCGCCCCGGCGCACCCCGCTGGCCGTGAGGGTGTTGGCGAGACGGCATACCTCGCGGTGGAGTTCGGCATAACTGATGTGGCGGTTGTCGGCGGGGTCGTCGGCCTCCCAGATGATGGCGGTCTGGTCGGCGCGATCCTTCAAGTGTCGATCGATGCAGTTGTGTGCGACATTGAGTTTGCCGTTGGCGAACCAGTTGACGGCGACCGAGTGGAAATCTCCCTGGCAGACGCTGTTGTACGGATGGAACCAATCCAGCCGTTGGGCGATCTTGTCCCAAAACGCGGCGGGATCGGCTTGCGACGCCTCGTATTCGGCCTGGTACTCGGCCATGCCCCCACTTTGGCCGGGTTCTGCCTTGGCGGGATAGACGGTTTTTTCTTCGTGAGCAGTCATAAGCGGAAACTCCTTAACGTGATCGATGGAATGTCGTGATGGGCATGCATATCAGGGATGGCTCCTGTGAGGGGGGAGCCTCGAGCCCTGAATGGAGACCACGGAGCAACCGCAAATCGCGCCGACTCCGGAGCGGATCGCCGACGATTCACGGTTCGTTGCGGGGTGGTGCGGCACGACCAACCCCCATTCCCGCAACCGTTCGGGAGCACCGGCTCGGACGCCGAGGCAGGACGGCCCCGGCAACCGCCTCCGGCGCGGTGGCGCGGCCTCGAGCGGCGTGTGGCAGGGCATGGCCCAAACGATGAAAGAGCACCATCTCGGTACCGATCGCGACGCGGTATCGGGGAGGACCTGCCCAGGGCACGCGACGGCGGCCGAAAAACGATGGTTGGGAAGTGGTTGGTAGCCTCTCCAGCTTACCCGTTTTCGCTTTTCTCGTGAACCGGGGAACCCAAAATATTGTCCAGGACCAAAACCGAACGGGTTCGATCGGCGGCGCGGGGAGCCCCCGCCTAATCGTGACTGCTGGGTCGGTAGGTGCGCTCACCGGCTTCGATGGGAACCCCGAGCCAGTTCTCCGCCGGAGGTAGCGGGCAAGTGGCATAGGCCGTGTAGGCACAGGGCGGATTGATGGCTCGATTGAAGTTGATGACCAACTTCCCGTCGGTGGGCAACGGCGTGTACAGGAAGCGCCCACCGCTGTAGGTGGTGGCGCCGGCCGTCTGGTCCTTGAACATGATGAAGAATTGGTTATCCTGCTTCGATTCCAGCGTTGGCAGAATTTCCAGCGGCAGGCCGTCGATTTCGAATTTCAGGACGCCCGGCACCCACAGCTCGATTTCGGTGTCGATGACCGTACCCACGATGAGCTTTTGCGGAGTTTCGAAGGGTTCGTACACCGCTTCCACGCGATACTTGTCCTTGGGTGCGTAAAACTCGAGCGATTTGAACTGCACCAGGCCCTTGGCCCGCATGTCGCGAATGCGAAGCGCCAGGCGGTCGCCCCGCTCGATCAGGAAGATGCGCAAATGGTTGTGGGCCAAGACTTCACCCATCGCGAGCCGACCATTGTTGCGAAGCTTGCCGTCCACCTCGGCCCGCTGACCTCGCTCCATGCGATAGGTGACCTTGCCGTCTTTGAGGGTGAAGGTACCGGCCTTGAGCACGGTGGAGTGGATGGGAAGCACGAAATCGTTGGCGGAGTCGGTGCCGAAGGTGTTGGCTCCCTCCTTCAACCAATAGAGCCCGACGAGGCTGAGCCAGCTTTCATCGGAGGTCATTTGCGCTTCGCGCTGCTTCTGCCAAGAGATTTCGTCCTGCTGAAAGGCCGAAAGCTGTTCTTGAGAAGCGAAACAAAAGGTGAACAGGCAGAAGAGAATGTTCACGGGAACCACCTCATGAATGTGAAAGTTACGCTAACCATTTTTAATGCCGTCCGCCCTGGCCGGCCACGAGACTCGCGTCCCTTCGATACGCTTGGTTTCATGTCGCCTATCATAACATGGCGGCTCCTCGCTGCCGATCTCTCTTCTGCCTCTCGCTTCCGTCGCGCCGCGGCGAAACCGCGACTCTTTTTGGTCAGAAAATACCCGATCTTGGCTCGGGAACCCGCAATTACCGCGAATTTTTGTTGAGGTAGTTGATGGATTTACGTAGACTGTAGACTTCTCGAAGTGTTTTTTCGTGAGGCGGGAGTATGACGGCGATTGACACGGATTCTCCTCACAGCCCCGTTATCGCTCGCGAGACGGGTTTCGCCTCTTGAATATCGGGAATTATTTTGGGTGACCAACCCAATTTCTAAATCACCGCACACATTTTGGAAATTCGTATGACGGGAGGCTTCCCCGTGCGTAGATGGGTAAAGTTTGGGGTGCTTAACACCCTGTTCCTGACGGGTCTGTCGCTGCTGGCCCAGGGACAAATCATTGGTAAAGTGCTTACGGAGGCGGGGCGTCAACCTGACGTTTCCATCACGGCGCGTAATGCTTCCGGCTCCGTCGAGCGTACGACGGTTTCCGACGACAACGGTTCTTTCCGTTTTCGGGATTTGGATGCCGACGATTATGTATTGACTTTTTCGGGCGAAGGTCTCGAAACCTACGTCCGGGACAATGTTAAAGTTCCCGACGGCCAGATCGTGGTCGTCGAAGTGACCCTGCAACCCACCTCCAGCCTGGTCAACGTACTGCGCGTTGCATCGGCTTCTCGACGCGCCGAGCGTATCGTTGAAGCCCCGGCGGCCGTGAGTTTCCTTTCCGCACAGGAAGTCGAGATTCAGGCAGGCCACGACCAGCTTCCTCGGTTGCTACAAAACAAACCGGGTGTCGAAATCGTTCAGAACGGTCTTTACGACTTCAACCTGAACGCACGGGGCTTCAACAGTTCGTTGAACCGCCGCATCCTGACCCTGATCGACGGACGCGACGTGTCATCCACGCTGTTGGGTACGGTCGAATGGTCCGCCCTGGCGATGAACATGGGCGAAGTCCAGAACATCGAATTTGTGCGCGGTCCTGGCTCTGCACTTTACGGGGCCAACGCTTTCAACGGGGTTTTGAACGTCACCACCCGTCGCCCGGTCGACCATCTCGGCGCCTGGGTTTCCGGTACGGTGGGTGAGCAGAACACCAGCCGTCTCGAAGCCCGTTACGCGGGAGAGTTCGGCTTCGGTTGGTCCTACCGCATCAACGGTAGTTGGGTCGAGGCCGATACCTGGTCTCAATCCCGTACCGATCCCGATGCCCTGGAATATCCCGGTTTGGAAGGTAACCTGGAACAGACGACGGTCGACGAAACCGTGACCAGAAACTTCATCGGCGCGCGTTTGGACAAGGAATTCCTTCAGGGTTGGGTGCTCTCCTTCGAGCTCGGCACCACCACCGCCGAAGACCAGACGGCCTTGACCGGTGTCGGTCGCTTCCAGATCGAGAAGGTCGAACGTCCCTTCTTCCGGGCCGGCTTCACCACCAACCACTGGACCGTCAAGTTCTGGCGCAACGAGCGGGACACGACCGAGGGCATGACCGCCCTCTCGCTGGATCCCAACTCGGTTTCCGGTAACCAGTTCTTCGAAGACTCCTACAACCAGCAATTGGAAGTTCAGGCCAACTACGACTTTTTCGACGAGCGTCTGAACCTGATCGCCGGTGGCGCCTACAGCGAACAGGAAGTGGATACCCTGAACCCGAACACCGGCGTTCAGTCGCTGATGGACGACAAGCGCGACGCGGACCAGCAGGCCCTCTACACCCAGTTGACCTGGAGCGTGATGGACAACCTGGACTTCATCGTGGCCGGCCGCTACGACGAATCCAGCCTGCACGACAGCCAGTTTTCGCCGAAAGGCGCACTGGTTTGGAAGGTCAATCCCAACCACACCGTTCGTTTGACCTACAACGAGGCCTTCCAGGCTCCGACGTTCTCGGAATTCTTCCTGCGTTCGCCCTCTTCCAACCTGGTGCCCTTCGGCGGGATCCAGGATCAGATTCAGGCGGGTTTGACCGCACAAGGTCTGCCCAATCTGCGTGATCTCGGTTTGGTGAACTGGAACACCGTTCCCGTTCTGGGTATCGGTAACGAGAACCTCGAACCGGAGGAAATCAAGTCTTTCGAGCTCGGTTACAAGGGTTTGATCAACGAGAAACTGTTCTTGACGATCGACCTGTTCGACTCCAAGCTGGAAAACTTCGTCACCGACCTGTTGCCCGGTGCCAACCCGGCCATCGGTGAGTTCTCCATGGCTGAAGACCTTTCCGCACTGGGTGCTGCGAGCGCCCTGGTCGTCGGCGTGTTCGAAAACACCCTGGCCGAGAACATCGGCGTGGGCCTGAGTAACTACACCGCCGGTCTGGTTCCCTCTTTGGGCGACAGCATCGCCGAAGGTCACCCCGTCGTGATCGTCTCCTACACCAACGCCGGTGAGGTTGACACGCAAGGTTTCGACATCGGTGGTCAGTACTACGTGAACGACAACTGGACGATTCTGGGTAACTATAGCTGGTTCGACTTCGACATCGTCGACCAGTTGCTGGGCGACAGCCTGGTTCCCAACGCTCCGGAAACCAAGTTCAACGTGGGCATCGGGTACAAGGACGACAAGTGGAACGGCACCCTCACCTACCGCTGGGTGGACGACTTCCTGTGGTCCGCCGGTGTGTACCGGGGCGATGTTCCCAGCTACGAAGTCGTGGATCTGGTGTTGTCTTACAACGTGCTCGATTCCCTGCGCTTCGAGCTGAACGGCAACAACATCCTCGACGATGAGCACTACGAAATCTTCGGTGGCTCGATCCTGGGTCGTCGCGTGCACTTCACCGCGAACTACCGGTTCTGATGCACGAGGGGCGCGCTTCGGCGCGGCCTTCCGGACAAACACGAAAAAGCGGCTCTCCTAGGGAGCCGCTTTTTTTATCGGTGTAGGACATGTGGGTCATCGGATCGAGGTGGTCGAAATGCGGATCACCGAGGTTCGGCTGACCGAGGTTCGGCTTTCCGAGGTTCGGCTGACCGAGGTTCGGCTGACCGAAGTTCACGTGGCCGAGGTACGGATAACCGGGGGGTGACCGTACGCGGTGGCTTTGGAAGGGGCTCGGCCCCCTGTTTCTCGTGGGCCGTGATCCGTTGGATAACGGAGCACACTAGACGGAGCTCACTAAAAGGTCACGTTCAGGTTGACCTCGTGGCCCGAGACCACGCGGACGCGTTCTCTGTAGACGCTGCCGTTGGATTTGAGGGTGATCGTATATTTTCCGGGTGCCAGATGTAATTTGCCGGGCCAGCCGTCGTATTGGCCGGCGTTGCCCACCAGCTTCCCATTGACGTAGACCTTGGCCTTCTTGCGATTGGTGTTGATGTCGATCGTACCGCGGCGCACGGGTTTCACGGTGTGAACCACGTGGACCTTGGGGGCGACCACGACGGGTCGGGTGCGGATCACGACGGTTCCGGCGCTGGCGCCAATGCTCGCGGTGAGAAAGAGTGCTGTTAAAATGAACGTTTTTTTCATGTCCAACCTCCGTCATTGTGTCGTTCTATTAAGGTCGACCAATCGTCATTCAGGGGCGTTTAACGCTTTTTTTCATCGGTGGGCATGGGTGACATGAATCACCGGGATCGGGGAGGCTTCTCTCCCAGTCCGCGATTCGATCAATCCGGTGTCCAATCCGGACATGGTTTTCGTTCGATTCGGCGTTTCATGGGATGGCCGGGTCGGTTTTCGCCGTTTCTCCCGTGTCGAGTCGAGCGATGTCTCTTTGGTCGCGGTGGCGCGGCCCACCGAGGTTCTTGTCGGGAGTGGTCGGGGTCCATCTCGTATGTCAAAGTGAGGGACTTTGCCGCCAATTCTTGATTTGCCAATCCCTTCCAAAGGTAAAATGAACCCGACGCCTTCGTTTTCACTTCCCCCGCTCCGACCATGAGGTAGCGCATGACCGAACATTTTTCTACGCGGTCGCACAGCGAATCCAGCGGACATTCGGAAGAATCGCTGTTTCCCCCCAAGCGCGGGGCACGCGATCGGATGGGGCAGGACGACCTGTTGGTGGGTCGTAAACTGGGGCGTTACCGCATTCATCAACTGGTGGGACGCGGCGGATTGGGGTCCGTGTACAAGGCCTACGACGAGAAACTGCGTCGCCATGTGGCGTTGAAGGTGTTGGACAAGCTGGGTAAGGACGACTGGCATCTCCAGGTTCTGGAGGAGGCCCAGGCCCAGGCCAGGGTCGAACATCAACATATTTGTAAGGTGTTCGACGTCAGTCAACTGGATGACATGACCTGCATTTCCATGCAGTTCATCAACGGCCGCACCCTCATCGATGCCGCCCATACGATGAACATGGTGCAGAAGGTACGCGTGCTTCAGCAGGTCGCCGAAGCGGTCCATGCGGCCCATCGCCACGGGATGGTTCACCGCGATTTGAAGCCCTCCAACATCATGGTCGAGGTGGATACGCGCGGCCAACTCAAGCCCTACGTGCTGGATTTCGGCCTGGCTCGGGATCTCAATCCCTACGGCGCTTCCAACGTCAAGAAAATCGCCGGATCACCGGCCTACATGTCGCCCGAGCAGGCCCAAGGCGAAGGCAGCCAGTTCAGCCGCCAGAGCGACGTCTACAGTCTCGGGGCCACCCTCTACCATTTGCTGTGCGGGGCGCCGCCCTTCAAGGCCGAGGGCAAGAACGACGTCATTTCCATGGTCATCAACGATTCGCCGGTGCCGCCGCGACGCCGCAACGCCGACATTCCCGCCGATCTGGAAACCATCGTGCTCAAGTGTCTGGAGAAGGATCCCGACCGGCGCTACGATTCCGCACTCGGTTTCGCTGGAGATCTGCAGCGCTTTCTGGTGGGTGATCCGATCATGGCTCGGCCGCCGTCGCTGTCCTATTACCTCAAGAAAAAACTGATCAAGCACCACACGGTGGTCGGTGTGGCCAGCGTGGCGATTTTTCTGTTCCTCTTGATGGGTGGGCTCAGTCTGCGCGCCCACTTCAAGAACAAGGAACGGGCCCGCCTGATGCAGCGCTTCGTCGCCCAAGTGGAGGGCATGGAGTGGTTTCTGCGCGTGGCGCACATGCTGCCGCGCCACGATATGCGGCCCCAGGAAGAACGGGTGCGCGAAATGATCGGAACCATTCGCAACGACATGGATGCGGTCGGCTCCTGGGGTGCCGGTCCCGGTCACTACGCTATCGGGCGCGGCTACCTGCTGCTGGAAGATTACGACCTCGCGCGCGAACACCTGGAAAAGGCCATCAGCTTCGAATTCGATCCGCCCGAGGTGTATCGCGCCCTGGGAGAGGCCTTGGGCGCGCTCTACGACCAGGCTTTGCGCAACATTCCCCTGATGGAGGATCGCGCCTTGCGCGAAGCCTACCGACGCGACATTCAAACCCATCTGCGCGACCCGGCGCTGGACGCCTTCAAGCGTTCCAGCGGGAGTTGGCTGGGCGGCCCGGATTACCTCGAGGGATTGATGGCCTACTTCGAGGAGCGCTACGAGGATGCGCTGCAGAAAACCAAGAAGGCGCATGCCGAAGCACCCTGGTTCTACGAAGCCAAACTTCTGGAAGCGAAAATATTTACCGCACTGGCCGAGCTCAACCAGACCAAGGGCAACTACGTCCACGCGCGCCAGAGTACCGAGCTGGCCGGCAAGGCGATTCGCGAGGTCATGGCGATCGCCGAGAGCGACCTCAGCGTCTACCTCATGGAAATGGACCGGCTACGCAACCTTTTCCAGCTCGAGAGCCGTGGTGGCGGCGACTCGGAGGCGATCTACAAACAGTTCAACGAGGTGGCGCTCCAAGCCCGCGCGGTGCGGCCCGAACACGCCGGACTTTGGGCCAAGCAAGGGGAAATGGCCTATTACTGGGGCCTTTACCAGTGGTACTACATGGGCCGGAACCCGCTGCCGGCGGTGCAATCGATCAAACACCAGTTGGTGCCCGTGCTCGAAGTGCAAATGGCGCATCCACCCCTGTTCGAAGCCGTCAGCCTTCTCTTCTTTCTGCAGGCCAGTTACGAGGTGGAGCGCGGCCTGAATCCCACCGAATCGTTCGAACAGGCGCTGGCCGCCCGAACGCGGCTCCTGGAATTGAAGCCCAACGACATTCCTTCCCACAACGCCATCGGATTGATCTACTGGAACCGGGCCGAGTACCTGTCGCGCATCGGCAAGGATCCCAGCGAGGACCTGGCTCAGGCCAGTTACCATTTCCACATGTTGCTCAGCTACGACGAGCGCTTCGTGTCGGCCTACAACAGCCTGGGCCTGGTCCACTGGACCCAGGCCGAATACGCCAAATCCAAAGGGCTCCAGCCGCTGGAGGAATTCGACAAGGCGATCGCCTTCTTCGCCAAGGCCATCGAAATCAACAAAATGGAATACGCCTACACCAACCTCGCCGCCACCGCCAACGCCAAGGCCGAGTACATGCGTCAGCAGGGTCTGGATCCGACCAGCGTGTTGGAGACCGTGCGTACCTACGTCACGGATGCCTTGCAGATCAACGAGGACGATCCCGATCTGCATACGGAGGACGGCAACGCCTGGCTGGTGGCCGCACGCTACGCGATCGACCGCGAGGTGAGCCCCAAAAACGCCTTCGAGCGAGCGATCAAGGCCTACGAGCGTGCCTTGGGCCTCAGCGAAGGGTGGTTCGGCATTCACGTGTCGATCGCCGAGCTGAACCAGATCCACGCCGAATGGCTGTTCGAGCGCGGCGATGTGGGCCTGGCCCGGTCCCAATTGGACAAGGGGCTGGTGCAGGTGGATCAGGCCCTGGAACTGAATCCACGGGCGGCCAGGGCAAAAGGGATCAAGGCCCAGTTGCTACTGTTGCGGGCGCACATGGCCAAGGACGAGGCGCTTCGTCGGCAGTACGCGGCACAGGCGGTCTTGTTGTTCGAGTCCGTGTTTGCCGTCATGAGTTCGGAGCAGGCCCAGTTCGCCAAGGACTACGAGGAAGCCAAACGACTGGTCCAATAGTGGATCGCTCGAATTTGGCCTCGAGGGTTTGGAGATGATCGACGGCACCCTCGATCATCTCCAAACCCTCGAGCTGCGGACACAAAAAAAGGGTCGAACCCTCGACCCTTGTGCTTTGCTTTGCGCGTCGAAACCTCCTTCTTCTTGTTGGGAATCACGCGTGTCACCGGATTCACTCCGTCCCAGTCGCGCCTTCCCATCAGGCTTCGCAGCTCCTTGGCCCTCGAGGTCTTCCCCGAGGCGTTCTTCTTCTTGCTCATGGCAGATGCCTCCATTGGTCGTTTCGGTACCCGTTGAGATACCAGCTTCAATATATATAGTAGAACAGAGTCAAAAAGCCAGCTTTTTGATGAGTTCTGCCGCAGAAGCATGTTGGGCCCGTGCGTTGATGAAGCTTTTCAAGCGCGGGCCCGAAGGCCCTACACTGGGCGCACCGAGCCCATCACGGGTATTCGGAAATCGTTGAACTTGTCGCTTTAGCTATTGTGCACAACTAAAAATGGATTTTATTTCGGGCTTTCGCTTCTCTCGAAACGCCTGCTCACTTGCCGGAGAAGTACCGGTACAGCTCCGTCAGCCAGGCGGCGTTGGGGCTTTTGCCGAAATCCGCGGAGCCGTTATTGACCGCTTCGATCAACGCGGTTGTCTCGGCGCAGGGCTCCCTCAGATCGTTCAAGGCCACCCACTGGGCCGCAACCGGTTCGGCCAATCCCGTGCGGTCGCGCAAGGCCGCGACGCGTTTGGCGAACTCCGGGCGCGGCGGGTTGGGTTGTTCGCTGTCCGACGATGGGCCGGTCGCGTTCAGGGCCTCGACCACGAAGTCGCGCCGTTCCTTGAGTGACAGCGGTTTCAGGGTTTCCGGCATGATCGGCCGGCCGAGGTAGATGTCCTGCACGGCGTAGTCCAACGGGAGCTCCAAACGCTCGGCCGACGGCTCCACCGGCAAACCGCCGGCGAACCACACGGGCACGATCGGCAGGCCGTGGTTGACGGCCAAATCGGTGAAGGCCGCACTGACGCGACTCACCGGTTGCCGGCAACTCAAGCTGCGGGTGCCCTCGACGTGGGCCATCATGTTCTTGGGCGTGTGCTTCATCTCCTCGAGCCAGCGCTGCAGGATCTCCGGCAAGGCGGCCGGATCTTCGCGCTCGAAGAAGACCATGGTTCCGGGATCCTCTCCGCCCGGGTAACTCATGTGGAACTGGCGCAGGCGGCCGATCCAGGTGTCGAGGTGCTGGGCCTTGGACAGGGTTCCGGTCGCCAGACGGGTCAGGCCGGAAATGACGAGAGTGAACACGACCGATTCGACCCCGACCTGGTGATTCGCCAGGTAAATAGCCGGTTTACCAATGACTTGAGAGAACTGCTGGGGATCTTCGACGACCAGGTCGCCCAGGAAGGAGCGAACCAGGGAGAAGTAGAGGTCCTCGACCGCCCAGGCCGATAGCCCCGAGTAGTTGCGCCAGAAATCGCGAATCGGGATGGTGTCCTGAAAGGCCGGGCCCGCGTCGCGAACCACCAGGGTGCCACCCTCGTCGGCGCGTTCGTAACGCCACCGGTTCAACGGCCGTTCCGCCAGCCAGGCCAGGGAACGGCTTTCGTCCAGACGCACGCGGGACGGGTGTACTCCCGTTTTGGCGGCGATGTGCTCCTGCACCACGATGTGACCGGCCTGCTCTTCGACCGATCCGGCTTGGTCGTAAATGCGTGCCACGGTGCCTGGCAGCCAATCGCTGGCACGCACGACGGCGGGATCGAGCCGCGTTTCCTCGCCACCCACCTCGCTCAGGGATACGCCCGTTTCACCGGCGCGGTCGCGCAGAAACGCACGGCGCATCAAGGGCGCCGCATGGCCGATCGGGCCCTTCGGCAACAGGACCTCCACCAGGGTCAAGGTGCACCAGGCCTTTCCGTCCGCGGTAAAGCGCGCTTCGAACTGCGGGAACCGTTTCTCGCCGTCGAATCCCGCGAACAGGACCTCGCAGCGCACTGCGCCGGTCGGGGCCGGCCCGTGGAAACGGGCCTGCGGAATGCGATAGGGGTATGCGATCCAATCGTCTTCGATGTCCGAGGACCAGGTGTAGAGCTGGTCGTGCGGCATCATGTGGGTCACTCCGTCCAGTAGCAGGGGATGCAGCACGCCGACGGGCACGGTGCCGCGCGAGGCGTCCAAGGTGGCCACCGCGCCGCGGTCGTCCTGGAACAGGTCGCTCATGATTTGAAAGCCGGGCCCGTGGAACAGGACGCCGGAAGCGTAGGGATCGGCGGGTCTGGCGTCGTCGGCCAGGACCAAGGGCTTCACCGCGGGCGCGTCCTCGTATGTACCCACCTGCAGGCTTGCACTCATCACTTTTTCGAAACGGGAAAGGGCCGGGTTGGCCGCTTCGCGCCAGGTTTGCAGTTCTGCCGCGAATTGGTTCTCTCCGTCCGGTTTGACCGAAACGCGAATCGTGGTCGAACCTTCGATGGTCAGCCAGCGATGGACCTGGAGCCCCTCGATGGCGACAACTGGTTGACCGGCCCGCTCCGCCACCGCCTGAGCCAGGTAGTCGGCCATGGACATCAACGGCACGGCCGGAAGGGTCCAGGTCGGGCGATGGTCCATCAGCCAGGTATCCACCTTCGGATCGAGCTGGAATTCCGCAATCGTTTCACCGGTGTCCCGTGCCGCGCTTTCCTTGCCCTTCTTCGCTTCGGGCGGGTTGTCGCTCGGTACGATGCGCATTCCCATTTTTTGGACGCCGTAAATCGCGCGTCCATCACACCACAACCAACCGTCACAGATCGCGTAGGGGTGACCATCCGCGTCGTGGCCGATTTCGGTGATCTCGATGTCGCTGGTGATCAGGCGGTTGCGGGGAACGACCTGGCCGCGATAACGCCACACCATGTCGTGACCGAGTGCCAGCGGCTCGAAACGCGCGCATTCGATGCCGGCACCCATGCCTTTTTCGATCATGTAGAACTGCAGCAGTTGGATCAGGGCTTCGAGGCCAAGGGAGCCGGGCTGTACCGGATCCTGGAAGAAATGGGCCTTGAAGAACCACTCGGCGGGATCCACATCCTTTTCGCCGCGAAGTTTGCCAAGGCCGGCGGAGCCACCTTCCGGCCAATAGCCGGTCACGCGGTCCAACATCAACAGCATCGGTTGAGGCAGGCGCGGAGCGCCGCTGCAGTAGACCGCGGGCCGTTCGGTCAGATCCACCTGAAACTCGCTCGGCTCGGCAATCGCCTCGGCGCGTGTCTTGGTCTCCGGCAGGCCGACCTGATTGGCCAGGGCTTCTTTCGGGAAGAACCCGAACACCGTTTTCAAATCGTAGATCGGTCGTTCGTCCTGGGTGCAAGTGACGTCGAAAGAGACGATGATCATGTCACCGGCTTTGGAAATATTGGTCAGCTTGCTGTGGGTCACCAAGGGACCGCCGCCTGGCAGCAGTTCTTCGTGAAGATGTCCGTCGCCGTCCAGGTTACGGAAGAACAGGTCGTCATCGCTGGTCAGGGCACTGCCGATGTAGGAGGCCAGCCAGCCGCAGGGCTGCAGGGCGGCTTCCAGCAGGACCGCGAAAGGCATGGTGGGCCAGCCGTTTTCGCTGAAATACCATTCCGATTCGGGGATGTCGTATTCGACCGTGACCGAGGAGCCGTTTTCCATGCCGCCCATCTTGCCGGTCACCTCGGTGATCCGCGACATGAAGTGGTACGGCGGTCCCGGCAGGCGCGGTACCTTGCCGTTGTCGAAGCGGGCGTACATGGGCCCGAACGCGTTCGAGGCCTTGTCCCAGGCGCAGGCCAACAGGCTGCGGTAATCGAAGCTGAACCCGTCGACCTCGGCGACCGGTTTCGGTTCGCGGTAGCTTTCGACCAGGTCCGTCCGAGTGGTCAACGGCCAATCGGGAACCAGTCGCAAGCCACAACGACGGGCGTGGAACGCTTTCAGGCCGTCGCAGGTACACAACAGATCGGCGTAGATCGTGGGGAAGGGTCCGTCGTGAATCTCTTCCACGAAGAGCTCGTAGGTCAACTCCTGGCTTTCCGGGGTGACCTGCCCGCGACAGCGCATTTCGATGGTCTCGCCCTCGACCGGCTCGAAGCGCCAGCCGTCCTTGTCCAGCGTGTACCCCAGCGAGGCCATGTAGAAGGCCATCGCCTGCAGGCAGCCTTCGAACATCAGGGTTCCCGGCATGCAGGGATCGTTTTTGAAGTGGCCGTCGAAGAACCACAGATCGGGTTTGATCTGTTGACGGGCGCGCAGGTAGCCGCGACGCCAGGGCCCGCCGTCGTAGGAAAGCTCGGTGATCTGGTCCAGGAACAGCATGCGACCGCCCTGAATGGCGGGCGTGCGGTTGTGGGTTTGGGCCAGCTCGAAGCCGGGGCCCATGCAGGCGAACAGGTTACCCTCGTCGGACCAGGCGCGAATCTGATCGGCAGTGAAGGCGTTGCGGTCCGGCGTGCAAACAGGTACGTCCAGCCGGGCTTCGGCGTCGTGCTCGCCTTCCTCCGGTGTCCAGAGAATGCCGGCCGATTGATCCAGTTCCTGGTCGCTGAAGAATCCGGCTTGGCCATTGCGCACGCTCATGCGGAGATTGCCTTCGCTGTCGTGGCAGTCGTATTTGAAGAACATGAGCCGGGTATCGCCGTGTTTGGCGTGGCCGTAGAGGTGGATGTCGTAGCGCAGGGTCTCGCCGACCGCGGGCAGCGGGCCGTGGTAGGTCAGGTCGCAGCCCAACAGGCGATAGATGCGCTCGCTCTTGTTGTGGAAATCGATGCCGAGCCAGGAAATCAACAACAGGTCGGCCTGACCCGATTCAATGAAAACACCCGCCGGCATGCGGCCCGTGTGCAGGTACCAGCGATCGGCCGTGACGTCGGTCTCCGTCCAAATCGTGCCTTTACCCATGGATTTGGCGACGGCGTCGATGCCGGTGACGCGATCGGCGAGCAGCAACGGCGGTTCCGGCATGCGGACCTGACGGTGGTAGCCGTCCTGACCTTCGAATTCGGGACCGAAGATCGAGGAAATCTTGCCGCCGGCGAGGACTTCCAGATCCGCTCGGCTGAAAGAGGGGCCGGGTAGCAGCTCGGGCTTGTGCTTGTCGTACTTGGGGTTGGGATCCGCCAAAACGAAGCCTTCCGGAGCCTTGGAAGACGGGGCTGCGGCCGGTTTGGGTGCGGCCGTTTCGGGTGTGATCGGTGTAGAGGTGTTCGCATCGATCCTGTTTGCCGCGGGTGAAGGTGCTGGTGCCGTGGGAACCGGTCGCGTCGCAGCCTTTGGAGAGGTGTGTTCCACCTGGATCGGCTGCGGTGCCGCTGGAGGTGTCGATGGGGAAAGAGATGTCGGCGCGACCGAAGACAGCGGAGGCGCGCTCGACGCTTGTTCGGCGGGTTCGCCGACCTGATGGTAGGAAGGCGCCGGATCCACGGCTTCGTTTACCGGAGCCGGGATCGGCATGCCGGACTGCATCTGCAGAAGCGCGTCCATGCTCGTACGCCGCATTTCCAGGAAGCGACGGTGGGCTTGGGTTTGGCTGGCGACGAACTGTTGATGGATGCGCGTCAGATCCGAATGCCACTTGCGATAGACCCCTTCCACATCGCGCGAGGGCTGGGTCTCTTCCGGGAAGGCGGTGGGTTGGGTTACCGGCACTTGCGGGTACTGTCCGAGCGTCGCGGTGGGAACGTTCGGTTCGGGTCGAACGGACTCGGCGCTGATGAAGGTGGCCGTCGCTGGAGCTGGCGCAACCGGAGATTCCGGGACACGAAGCGGCTCGGGAGGCGCAGCCTGCCGAGAAGCGGTGTTTTCGGAATCTTGAATGACTGGCGGAAGCCAAGGGGCGGGCTGCATCTGTTGGGTGCCGGTGGATTGCGACATGGGTTGTTGCTCCAATTTGGGAAGTTCGATTCGTGAGGGATGGGCGGCCAGGGTCACGGTGGGACCTTGGACGGGTTGCGGGGCCGTCAATTCGGTTGGCGGCATCGGCGGTCCGGCCGCACCGACGATCAACGCGGCGCTTGCGGAACCCAGGGCCTGCTGGGCGACGCGGACCCGGCGAGTGTCGCCGTCCCAGCGAACGGCCGGTTCTCCCGCACGTGGGCGAAGGCCGAAGGCGGTCGAAAGGACTGCGCCCGCGACGTTCAGCAGCCCGGCGGCCGCGTGGGTGTGGCCGAACGCGTCGGCGGCATCCATATCCGCGCCCAAATCGCGCGAACCCAGGGTCCATTCACCGTGCTCCGCCTGGGCGGGCAGGGTTGCCAGAATGCGATCCCCCGCCGTGCGTGCATCGTCGAGCCGTTTGAGAACCAGCATCACGGCGGCATCGCCCGGGGGTCGCTTGTCGCCGACTTCAGCCAGGGCCGCGCGATGCACGGACTCGCAGCAAAGATCCACCGCGGCAATCACGGCGGCGTCCACTTCCCCGGTGCGCAGGGCACGCGCGCCGATCTCCAAGGCGCGCAAGCCGGAGAGTTCTTCGGCGGAAACCGTGAATCCCGGTCCGCCGAGGTCGAATTGACTGCTGAGCCGGTTCGCCGGAATGTTGGGCATGGTGCCCAACACACCGCTCGCTTCCAGGGCGGGCAGCACCTCTTCGCGGGCCGCGTCGGCCCATGAACCGTCCGCCTGCAGTGCTGCGGCCCAATCGGCCAGGCTCCAGCGAAGCCCGTAGCGGGTGACTTCGTTGTCGGCACCCATACCGACCAGTATCGCGCTGCGCTCCAATGGTAAGTCGAGCGGATCCAGTACTTCACGGGCGAGGCGCAACATCAGGCTCTGCTGGGTCAGTGTTTGTTGAAAATCTTTCGGTGGAAACTTCAAGCCTGGCAGCGGCAGTGCGACGTCGGGTGAAGGCGCGGCGGAGGAACCATCGTCCTCGCGCTGGAGGGCGCTGGAGCCGCCGAACAGGACGTCGGCGAAGGCCGCGGTGTCGGTGCAGGCGCCGGCGCTGACGCCCAAGGCCACCACGGCCAGCTCGGGTGTCGGCACATGGGACACGGCCGCCTGGGTCGCTCGGCCCGGCACGTACTCCTCGACGATCAAATGGGCGTTGTTGCCGCCGAATCCAAACGCGCTGATGCCGGCGAGACGGGGCGTCTCCGCGTGCCAGGGTTCGGCCTGGGTTTGTAGGCGAAACGGCGTGTCGGCCAGGGCGGGGTTGGGCGCGTCGCCGGCGTGCAGGGTCGGTGGCAGGGTTTGGTGGGCCATGGCGCCCAGTACCTTGATCAGGCCGGCCGCCCCCGCGACGGTGATCAGGTGGCCAAGGTTGCTTTTCAGGGAGCCGATGGGAATCGGGCGGTCGGGATGCGCCGCGCTTCCGAAGACTTCGGCCAGGCTGGACAGCTCGGTGGCGTCGCCCACGCGCGTGCCCGTGGCGTGACATTCCAGAAGCGAGATTCGCTCGGGTGCGATGCCGCTCTGCCGGTAGGCGCCGTGAATGGCTCGGGCCTGACCGGATGCGGACGGCGCCAGCAGGCCGCGGCCACGGCCGTCGTTGGAAAGTCCCACACCGCGAATCACGCCCGCGATGGTGTCGCCGTCGCGAACCGCGTCGTCCAGGCGTTTCAGGGCGACCAGGGCGCAGCCCTCGGCCGGGATCAGGCCGTCGGCCTCGGCGTGGAAGGGGCGGCTGCGTCCCGTTTTCGACAGGGCGCCCAAAGCGCAGAAGCCCATGTGGATGAACAGGTCGTCGCTGCGGTTGACGCCGCCGGCCAGGACCAGGTCGGCACGGCCGTCGTGCAGTTGATCGCAGGCCAGTTTGATCGCGTACAGTGCCGAGGCGCAGGCGGCGTCGAGCGCGTAGGCGCCGCCTTCGAGCTGGAGGGCCTGGGCCAAGAGGTGGGCCGGGAGTCCCGACATGAAACGGTTGTGGGGATGGATTTTGCGAATGCCCAAATCACCCAACAACGCCGGATCGCGCCAGACGCCCGGTTGGCGCGACATCCAGTGGTGGATCGCGTAGTCCACCATCGAAGTCGTCGGGAAGGAGAGGTTTCCAAACACCGCCGCGACCCGTTTGTCGGTGCGGTCGGTCTGGCCCAGTGCCTCGCGACCGCAGTGCAGCAGCCAGTGGACCAGCGGGTCCAGCTCGGCGATGTAGTCGGCCGACAGCGCAAATCCGGTGGGGTCGAACCGTTGCTCGAACCCCGAGACGTAGCCGCCGCGATCGGACCAGGTGCGGTCGCGCGCGTTTTCGTCCGGTTTGCAGAGTACCGTGTCCTTGCGGGCGCGCCAGCGTTCCGGCGGGGCGCTGGCCAACAGGTCCCGGCCCGCGGCGATATGCCGCCAGAGTTCGTCCGGTGAAAGGGCGCCCGGCAGGACGCAGGCCTGCCCGACGATGGCGATCGGCGCAAAAGTCATGTGAATTCCTTGGGGATTCGAGCCTCGTTGGGGAGCGCGGCATCGCGAGGAGCCGCGCTCGATTTCGGTGGGCGGTCTCAGCTAGGCAGCAGGTGGGTTTCCACGTCGCGCATTTCCGCGACCACGTGTCCGCCGTCCTCGAAGACGATGTCGTGAATCGCCTTGTTGGCGCCCACCGCGCGGCTGCGCAGCAAGGCTTTCATGGCGCCGCTGGGCAGCTCGTCCGAGTAGGTCTTCAGCGTACCCACCGAGGTCGGCAGGGTGGCGCCGCCGAGCTTGTGTTTGCCCCACAGCAGCGCCAGTTGCAGGCCGCCGTCGAGTGCGGCCACGTCGGTGCGCCAGCCGCCGTGCCAGCCCTTGGTGGCGGTGCCCACCAGCTCACCGGCGATGCCTTCCTCGGAAACCCCTTCCAGGGAGCGAATCACCTGGAACTCGGGGCCGTGAAACAGAACCTCGCCGTCGTAGATCGGCGCGTCCCAGCCTTGCAGGTTGGCGGGGGCGTCGAGGGTCGAGGGCTTGTCCAGCGAGGGACGCATCTCGGCGGTGGCGCTGTAGTGCAGGCGATCGTTCTCGCCGCGCAGTTCCAGTGCCAGGGTGCAGCCGCTGCCGTTGGCCGTTTGGCGGCAGATCACGTGGAAGCGGTTGCCGCCGTTGGTGTAGCGATCGAGGCGAATGCCGCTCACCACGCGCACGTCGCGAACTTCCGCCAGCTTCAGGTTCGGCCGGAACGAGCGTGCCGCGCGGGCGAACCACTCCAGGACCATCACGACCGGTGCGACGGGCACGCCGCGAATGCTGTGGTCGACCAGGAAGGGATAGGAGCCGGCGTCCACGGCCAGCTCGAGGCGAAGGTCGCGATCGACGCCGCCCATCAGCGAGGTGGCCACGCGCGGTTCGCCACCGATGGTGATCTCCACTTCGTCGGGCGATCCCGACTGAAGTTCTTCCACCATGAAGCGCGCCCCTTCTTCGAGGCCGATGATCGGAATGCCCGCCTTTTGGAAGTGGGCTTTCAGGGCCGGGGAGACCATGCCGCTCTCCCACGGGCCCCAGTTGAACGATTTGACCAGGATGCCGCGGTGGGCGCGTTCGGCGTCGGCGACCTTGTTGAGGACTTCGTTGGCCATGGCGTAGTCGCACTGGCCCTGGTTGCCGCAGCGTCCGGCGACGGAAGAGAACAGCACCAGCGCCTTCAGCGGGTCGGAGGCCGTCGCGGCCAACAGTCGTTGCAAGCCCAGCACCTTCGTGTCGAACACGCGGTTGAACTGGTCCTCGGTCTTTTCCGCGATCAACTTGTCGGCCAGGACCCCGGCTCCGTGGACCAGGGCCGTGATCGGACCCCACTCGCCCCGGACCTCGTCCAGTGCGGTGGTGAGCGCCTGCTCGTCCAGGACGTCGACGGCCAGGTAGCGGGCCTGACCGCCGGCGATGCGGATCTCGCGCTCGGTTTCGCGAATTTCGCGGTTGGCCAGAATCCGCTGTACCCGGCGGTTGAGATCGACCGGGCTCAGGGTTTCGCCGCGGCCGGTCGCCGCTTTCAGCAATGCTTTCTTGAGGCCGGCATCGTCGCGAATGCCGGCGGCTTCTTCCGGTTCCACCTCGAGTGCGGTTCGGCCGAGCAACACGAAGCGGGCCTGGGTGGCTTCGGCCAGCGCGATCAGGGTCTTGGCGGTGACGCCGCGACCGCCGCCGGTGGCGACCACGACCGAGCTGTCGTCCAGAAGCGGCGCACCGGTTTCGACCGTCGCTTCGTGGCTGACCAGGGTCAGGCGCGTGCCGTCGGCGCGCAGGCCGACCTCGTGGCTGGGTCCGCCGTTGAGCAGCTCTTCCAGCAGGGCCTTGGCCAGTTCTTCCGGATTGCGGTCGGCGCGCTCCAGATCGATCGCCTTGCATTCGGTGCGGTTCCATTCGATCGCCGCGGTTTTCACGAGGCCGGTCAGGCCGCCCAGCCAGGCGCGTTTGCGTTCCGCGCCGCTCAGGCCGAAATCGCCGCCGGTGTCCTGGACGGTGACCAGGATGCCGCCTTTGCAAAGCTTGGGCGCCGCTTTCAGGGCACGGAACGCCTCGCGATTCACCTCGATCGCGGTGTGTTCGTCGGCCGTCTCGCGCAGGCCGCCCAGGAAGATGAGGCCGTCGGCGTCGGCGGGCACTTCATCGACCGCCTTGGCGCCGATGCCGCGTGCTTCGAGGGCCGCCGCCAGCGCTTCCGCCACGCCCAGTCCATCGCGGGTGATGACCAGGTTCCGGCAGTCGCGCAGTTCGGCCATGGCCATGCCTGCCGCGGGCGTTTCTTTCGCGCGCAGGATGAAGCGGCCCACCTCGACCGGTTCCGGCTGCGCCAATTCGGGGAGCAGGGTGACCGATGGTGCGGCCTTGACCGCTGGTGTCGCGGGGGCGGCTACCTCCATGGGGGCCGGTGTCGCGGCTGGTTGGGCCTGGGAGCCGCCCATGTAATCGACGATCTGGGCGAGGGTGCGCAGTTCGGCCATCTCGGCCGGATCGACCTCGGGCAGGTTGGGTTCCGCATCGCGCATGGCGGAGAGGATTTCGACGCGCTTGATGGAGTCGACACCGAGATCGGCTTCGAGATCCATGTCGAGGTTGAGCATGTCGGCCGGGTAGCCGGTCTTGTCGGCGATCACCGTCAGCATCAGCCCTTTCAGGTCGGAGCCGGCCGCGGCGGGTGCCGTCGGTGCGGGTGCGGCCTGTGCGGGGAGGTTGCCGCTCATGTATTCCAGGATTTGCGCGAGGGTGCGGAGCTCGGCCATCTCGGCGGGATCGACCTCGGGCAGATTGGGCTCGGCTTCGCGCATGGCGGAAAGGATTTCGACGCGCTTGATGGAGTCGACACCGAGATCGGCTTCGAGGTCCATGTCGAGATTGAGCATGTCGGCCGGGTAGCCGGTCTTTTCCGCGATGACGGCGATCAGCAGGCTTTCGACCTGAATGCCCGGAGCGGAGACCGGTGCACTGGCCACCGTGGTCTGGGGCATCTGGCGGCCCATGTACCCGGCGATGTCGCCGAGGGTGCGAAGCTCGGCCATTTCACCGGGATCGACCTCGGGCAGGTTGGGTTCGGCCTCGCGCATGGCGGAGAGGATTTCGACGCGTTTGATGGAATCGACGCCGAGGTCGGCCTCCAAATCCATTTCCGCGTTGAGCATGTCGGCCGGGTAGCCGGTTTTCTCGGAGACGACGCGCATCAGCAGGTCGTGGAGGCCGCTCGCCGAGGGTGCCGATCCGGTGGGCGCCGGTGCGGCCGGTGCCTGGGGCAGCCGTGCGCTCAGGTAGTTGGTGATGTCGCCGAGGGTGCGGAGTTCGGCCATTTCACTGGGGTCGACCTCGGGAAGATTTGGCTCGGCCTCGCGCATGGCGGAGAGAATTTCGACGCGTTTGATGGAGTCGACGCCGAGGTCGGCTTCGAGGTCCATCTCCTGGTTGAGCATTTCCACCGGGTAGCCGGTTTTCTCGGCGACGACACCCAGAAGCAGGCCGTGTACGTCGGTCGCGGGTGCGGCCGAGGCCATGGCGGGTGCGCTGGGCGCGACCGCAGCCGGTGCCGCTTGGGTTCCGGTGTCGCCGAGGTAGGCGGTGATTTGGGCCAGGGTCTGAAGCGCGGCCATTTCACTGGGATCGACTTCGGGAAGATTGGGTTCTGCTTCGCGCATGGCAGAGAGAATTTCGACGCGCTTGATGGAATCGACGCCCAGGTCGGCTTCGAGATCCATGTCCAAGCGAAGCATTTCCTGCGGGTAGCCGGTTTTGTCGGCGACCACGCGGAGCAACAGATCCGAGACACCGCCGTTCGCGGCCGCCACTGCTTGCGGCTTGGGTTCGGGCTTCGGGGTCACCGGTTTGGCCGGTGCGGCCTTCGGCGAAGGCGTCACGGCTACCGGGGCGCTCGTGGTTTCGGGAACCGCCGGCCGTGCGGCGCGCGGTGGCTCGACGGGCAGGGCGGGCTCGATCGAGGGGACGACGGGTGCCGGAGGCGCATCCACCGCCTTGGGCTGAAGGCTGGGCATCGATTGCGCGGCGACCGGCGCCGGTGCAAAGGCAGGCCGCGCCGTGCCGGCCTGGGCCTGAACCGAGCTGCCGCCAGCCATGGCGACGAGACTGTGCAGCGCTTGTTCGGCTGTCTGCAGGTAGGCCAGATGGGTATCGGCCATGGTCTGCTGGTAGGTCTCGTGGGCATGGGCGGTTTGTTGTTGCACGTCGCTGTAGGCGGCGAGCCAGGCGTTCATGGCCGCCGAGGGCGCGGCTTGGCGCGGCGCGGGTGCCGGCGATGGTTGCGTGCGCGCGGGCCTCTTCGGCTGGGGATTCGAGAACGCGGGAGTCGTGGGATTCTGGGTCATGGCGAGGTTGGCCTCCGATGCGGCTGCGGGCGAGCGCGGGGGTTCGGGTCGAGATTGGGCAGACGGTGCCGCCGGCTTGGGTGCCGGTGCGACGGGCTCGACTTTGGCGACGGGTCGAACCTCCTTGGGTGCCGGTACCTCCTCGGGATTGGGCTTGGGCAGGCCGGCCGCGCCCCCGGGCGGTGGGTAGGGCTTGTTGTAATTGGCGCCGTTGATTTCGATGGCGACCTTGGGTGCGGCGGCGTCGCGGGGGTTGGGTCGGTCCTCGAAATCGGACCACAAGGCGGCCGGTTTCATCGACACACCGGCCGCGGCCAAACGTGCCAGCGCGCGGTGCCAATGGGTGACCCCGTTGCGGCCTTTGCGGTCTAGCGAGATCGCCAGGTGCGGGCGACCCTCGAGAATGCGGCCCACCAGGCTGGTCAGGACCGAAGCCGGTCCCACTTCCAGGAAGACGCGAATGCCCGCCTCGTACATGGCCTCGATTTGCTCGACGAAGCGAACCGGCTTCGCCAATTGCTGGGCCAGCAGGCGACGCATCTGGCTGGGCTCGCTGGGATACTCGCTGGCTTCGCTGTTGCCGTAGACGGGAATGTGCGGTGCCTTGAAGTCGTGGGACTCCAGGAAGGCGGCCAGCGGCTCGGTGGAGGCGGCCACGATTTCGGAATGGAAGGCGGTGGCGACGGTGAGGCGCTTGGGCCGCATGCCGGCTCGCTTGAAGTGCGATTCCGCCTGGGCGACCGCTTCCTCGGTGCCCGCCAGCACCACCTGCTTGGGCGCATTGTGGTTGGCGACCACCACTTCCAGCTTCTCGCTCTCGATGACCTTGCGGACTTCGTCGATCGTGCTGCTGACGGCGATCATGGCGCCTGGCAGTTTGGCGGCTTCGGCCATCAGCTTGCCGCGTTCGCGCGCGATGGCCAGCACGCTTTCTTCATCCAGGGAACCGGCCGCGTGCAGGGCCATGACTTCGCCGAAGCTGTGGCCGGCGCTGGCGCTGGGCACGATTTCGGCCTGTTCGAGCAGGGCCAACATGGACAGGCTGGCCGCGCCGATCGCGGGCTGGGCCACGTTGGTGCGTGTCAGGTAGGCCTCGCGGGCCTTGCGGGCCTCGTCGTTGAATTCGGGAATCGGGAAGACCGCTTCGTGAAGGGCCTTGCCGTCGGCCAGCGGATGGTGGGCGCTGCGATCCCACACGGCCATGGCCTCTTCGAAGTTCATCGCCAGGTCGGCACCCATGCCGGGATACTGGCTGCCCTGACCGGGAAACAGGAATGCCACCGGTCCGAGCGCTTCGCCTTTCTCGTAGTGGAGCCCGTCCGCACTGTGCAGTGGCTTCTCGGGGTTTTGGCGCACATGGGTCAGCGCCTTGTTCAGCTTTTCGCGCAGGTCCGCTTCGTCCTTGGCGACGACGGCCAGGCGTGTTTCGCTGCGGGTCATGCCTTCCTGGCTGCGACGGGCCAGGAAGCTCAGGTACCCGGGCGTGTCCAGGTTGCCGAGTTCGGCTTCGACGGTCGTCGCCAGTTGGGCGGGCGTCTCGGCGCCGAAGAAGACCCACTCGTCGGGTACCTGGCGCAGGCGCGGTGCGCGCAGTTCCGCACCGGTGTATTCTTCCAGGGCCAGGTGGAAGTTGGAACCGCCGAACCCGAAGGAAGAGATGCCCGCGCGGCGTGGGTGATCGGGACGACGCACCCAGGGCCGTTTTTCCGTGTTCAGGTAGAAGGGACTCTGCTCCAGCTCCAGTTTCGGATTGGGTCGATCGACTTTGATCGTGGGTGGCAGAACCTTGTGGTGCAGCGCCATGACCGATTTGAACAAGCCGGCCGCGCCGGCCGCGGCCTTGGTGTGTCCGATCTGCGATTTCACCGAACCCAGGGCGCACCACTGACGCGATTCGCGCTCGGTTTCGTTGAAGACCATGCATAGCCCGCCGAATTCCGCGGCATCGCCGGCCTTGGTGCCCGTTCCGTGGGCTTCCACCAGCTCGACCGTCTCGGCGCCGAAGCCCGCTTCTTCGTAGGCGCGGCGCAGTGCCTGGGCCTGGCCGGCCGAAACCGGTGCGTAGACACTCTTCGAGCGGCCGTCGGATGAGGAGCCCACGCCGCGCAGCACCGCGTAGATGCGATCGCCGTCGCGTTCCGCGTCGGCCAGGCGCTTGAGCGCCACCATGCCGATACCTTCGCCCAACATGGTGCCGTCGGCCTGATCGGAGAAGGGCCGGCAGTCGCCGGAGGCCGAAAGGGCCGGCGTTTTCGAAAAGCACATGAACATGAAGATGTCGTTCATCGTGTCGACGCCGCCGGTAATGACCAGATCCGATTGACCCGCGCGCAGCTCGTTGACCGCCATCGACACCGCCGAGAGCGAGGAGGCGCAGGCGGCGTCGGTCACGCAGTTGGTGCCGCCCAGGTTGAGGCGGTTGGCGATGCGGCCGGCGATGACGTTGCCCAGCAGGCCGGGGAAGGTGGCTTCCTTCCAATCGGTGTAGTTGCTTCCGATCGATTCCGCGATTTCCTGAACGCGAGATTCGGGCAGGCCGGCTTCGCGCAGGGCCTTGATCCAAACCGGGCGCTGCAGACGCGCCACCATTTCGCCCATGAGCGTCTGGCCGCCCGTGGCGCCGAGAATGACCGAGATCCGACTGCGATCCATGCTCTCGAATTGGCCGTTCGCCGCGTCTTCCAGCACCTGGCGGGCCACGATCAACGCGATCAGTTGGGCCGTGTCGGTGTAGGGCACCAGGCTGGGCGGCACGCCCCAGGTCATGGGATCGAAGACCACGTCCGGCAGGAAGGCGCCGCGTTTGGCGTAGGTCTTGTCCGGCACGGAGGGATCGGGATCGTAGTAATCCTCCACCAACCAGTGAGAGGACGGGACATCGGTAATCAGGTCCTTGCCACTCAAAATGTCACGCCAAAAACCCTCTTTATCCTGCGATCCGGGAAACAAGGCGCTGACGCCGACCACGGCGATGGGTGGAAATTTAGCGTGATCGTTCGACGGCTTCGGATGGGACGGCTCGGGTCCGGGTTCCGAGGGTTGGGATGAAGGGGACGACGATTCGTTCGACGACATAACGGCTCCTTGGAAATGGCTCACCGGTGGGGGCGGGCTCAAGCGGTAAGCGGACGCGGTTGGTAACGGAAGGCCTGCTCGGGCACGGCGACGCCGTAGCTGCGCAGTTGATGGGCTCGAGTCACGACCGCGGCCCCTTCCAGAAGGTTGTAAGCGATTTGAGTCACGGTGCGGTTCTCGGGACGCGCCAAAAACGAGTCGCGCGTCCAGTCGTTGAAGGCGCCCATGGCGGGCCCGCACCAAATTTGATAATCCATCAGGCGATCCGGCGTGCCGGCGATCGCCCAGCGACTGGAGAGACCCAGGTAGGCGCGGAACACCAGCGCCATGCGATGTTTCGGATTGGCTTCCGCCTTTTCCACTTCGCGCGGGTCGCGTTCGGCCCAGAAGTCGCGGGTATCGGCCCAGGCTTGCTCCAGGCTCTTTTTGAAGAAATGTTTTTCCAGATTGGCGCGTTCCTTGGCGGGCAAATCGTCGAGGCCCGGATAGGCGCTGTAGAGCTGGTAGAGTTTGTGGGCGCGAATGCCGAACATGGTGCCGCGTTTCAGCACCTGAACCTCGACGCCCAGCTCGAACATGTCGGCGGCGGGGGCCATGATCACGTCGGCCATGCCGGCACCGGCCAGCAATTGCTTGCCCGATTCCGAGAGTCCGGACTCGATCGCCGCCTGGTTGACCGATCCGGTCAGGACGAAGGCCGCGCCCAGGGCGAAGGCCGCGGCGACCGCGGAGGGGGTGCCCAGGCCACCGGCCGCACCCAGGCGAATGGGGCGATCGTAGCCGTAGCGCGCCATACATTCGGCGCGAACCTCGGCGATGCAGGGGAACAGTGCGGCCAAGGGCCGGTTGTCGGTGTGGCCGCCGGAATCGCTTTCCACCGTGAAATCTTCGGCGAGCGGAAGGTGGCGGGCCAGCTCGGCTTCCTCGGCACTGATCTGGCCGGCGGCGACCAGGTTGTTCAACATGTCACCGGGCGGCGGCGACATGAAGTGACGCGCCGTTTCCGGCCTGGAAATCTTGGCGAACAGGAAATTCTTGCGTTGAATGCGTCCCGAGGCATCGCGTTTCAGGCCGGACACCGCGTAGCGCACCACGTGCGGGGTGAGCTTCATGTAGGCCGAGGCCGATACGCGGCGGACGTCGCGGCGCAGGTACAGGTCGACGACGGCGGCTTCCAGGCGCGGCTCGTTGGGGGAATGGATCAGGTTCGAGCCCCAGGCGGCGCCGATCGGATTCAGCTCGGCTTCGATGCGGTCGAGTGCCTGTTCGATGCGGTCGGGATCCAAACCCGCGGCCCCGAAAAAACCCAGCATCTGCGCCTTGCCCATGGCGATCACCATGTCGGCGGTCGCGATGCCGTTGGCCATGGCGCCGGCCACGTAGGGGAACCGAACCCCGTGCGCTTCCAGAAACGAGCGGTCACCCAACCATTCGGGGAACAGCGCGGGCAGGCTCGCCAAGAGCGGGAAGGTGGTTTGCCGGGACTGAGGTTGGTCGGCGGAAACCGGGGTTCCCCGAAAGCCGAGACCGATGCGGCCCCGGTCGTGTTCGCGCAGAATGAAGACCGGTTCGCGCACGCGCTGCACGGCCTCGGCGATTTGGTGCGGCGCGAAAAGGGGCGGTGTGGGGCCGGAAGCCCAATGGCCGATGTAATGGAACGGGTTTTGGGTCATATGACATAACTCTCAGAGGCGAGGCCGAATTCGGCGTCTCGCGTTGGAAATGATGGAACTCGTGAGCGAGCCGGAAATCCGGCCGCCAGGTAGGCCTCTACGGGTCTCGTGGCACCGAGCGCACATCGAACCACCGGTGTCTTGGAGAGGGGCGGATCGAGAATCGGAAAAGGGCACGAAAGGACGCATCATGAAATGAGAAGCCTTGAAAGGGATGGCAAGTCGGAAAACTTGTAAATCGTATAAACGACTGAATGTGCGGCGTTTAGATAGATCCGTGATAGTTGAATCCGCGTGCATGTCAATGTGGGTTCCTGGAAAAAAGCGATCGAGGGCGAAGCCTGTGAGGGGTGCATTCGCCGGGGAGAAGGCAATCCGGGGCACGGGATGGGACGGGACCGATCCGTGATTCCATATCGTGCACCATTTCAGAAAACCTCAACGCCTTGATCCGACCTGTCACAAATTCGCTATGGTTACCGATTTTTGGGAGTCAGTCAAGGCCGGAAGGAGTGGTGGTGATCCATTCCGCGATGCGGCGTGGAGCGGCGTGGCGCAACGGTTTGAATTGAATGAGGGCTCAATTTTGGGAGGGCGTCGCGTGCTCTGGTGAGCGATACCGGCGAGGTCCGAATCCGACGGACCCGATCGCGCCGAATGTTGGGACCCGTGTGAGCGGTCGTGGCGAGGTGTCAGGTGTCGTGGATGGTCGAGCGCGGTTCGGGGCCATTTGCATCAAACCCATGCTTGGATGGGGGTAGTCCCGGGCCAATCCCGGAGGGATGGCCAGATCCATGTTTGGACCACCATTGATTTAGAACGCGCGCCTCTGGCGCGCCACCAGCAGGCGTCCTGAAGGGACGACACAATACAGCGAAGGGTTAAGGAGCCGGAGGCGACGCAACCCTGGATCTCTGGAGTTCCCGCATCGAGCTCTGAAGGAGCGGGGCTATGAAGACTTCGCGGGGTTAACGTGGGATCGTATGGGCCCATCGCGTGGTTGACGTGGGATCGTATGGGCCCATCGCGGGGTTGACGTTAATTTCGGCAGGCCCTCCGCGGAGCCGCCCCTACAGGGCTGGAGTTCGGGAACCCCAAACAACCAGGGTTGCGTCGGCGCTGCCTCCTTAACCGGATCGCCGGACCGCCTTCGCTGTAATGTATCACCCCTCCGGGGTGCCCGCTGGTGGCGGGCCGTTGGCCCGCGTTTTTATCAATGGTGGTCCAAACATACGGTTGGCCATCCCTACAGGATTGGCCCGGGACCCACCCCATCCATATGGGGGTTTGATGCAGAGGCGCCATCCCTCCAGGATTGGCCGCGAACAATCACCATCCAAGCATCCGGTTGATCACGAACAACGATGATTCCATGCGGGGAAGCGAGAGTGCCCGTCGAACATCCGTCCATAGGAGCATGGGACGTCCGGTCGCACCTTCAGCGCGACCCGGGGCAGGTGCCCGTCCCATGTGGCGTCGTGTGCGGGTGTGGGTTCCGTGACGACATTCGTGCGTGTGAATCCTGTGACGTCCGGTCGCACCCTCGGTGCGATCCGGGCGGGTTCGTCCCGGCCCGGCGAAAAAAACGACGTCACCCGCGCGAGGCGGCAACACGCCCGGAAGCGGGACTTCCGGGCACGTCGGTCAGGCGTTCAATTTTGCCGCGATGGCGTCGCGGACCACGTCGATCGCGGATTCTCCGTCGACGCGAATGAATTTGGCGTTCGGGTTGGCTTCCGCCCAACGCGCCATTTCGTGGACCGATCCCAGCGTGCCGTTCTCTTCGTCGAAGTAAATGTCCAGGCGCTGGTCGATGGCCGCTTCGTCCACGTCGTCCTTGCGCACGCTCAACTTCGCACCGCATTTCCAACAGAAAAGGTCGTCACCCTCGCCTTTCGGGCGAATCGCCTCGATCGCCGTGTTGTTGGGGTGCCCCGCGGGACAGCTACGGCGGCCCATCAGGCGCTGTTTGGCGATGTCGCGCGCCAATTCGATCACCAACACCGCGTCCAGCGGCATGTCCTTCGCCTCGAGGCTCTCGGTCAAGGCCTTGGCTTGGGCCGGGTTGCGTGGAAACCCGTCCAGAATCCAACCGGACTCGCAATCGGGACGGCTCAAACGGTCCAGGATCATGGGGATCGTGATCGAATCGGGAACCAACTCGCCCCGATCGATGTATGCTTTGGCCTCTTTGCCCAGCTCCGTGCCGCCTTTGATGTTTTCGCGGAAAATACCGCCGGACTCCACGTGAGCAAGGCTGTACGTTTTGACCAGGATCGCGGATTGGGTTCCTTTTCCGCTCCCGTTGGGACCAAAGATCAAGACTCTCATTCTTCCTCCAGCATGTCACAACCTTCAAACCTTCGTGCGCACCGGCGTATCGGGGTGGGAGGCACACCGCGCCTCGACATCACCGAACCCGGTTGGCCGGGTAGGGCTCGGAGCGGTCTTGGTCTTGGTTGTCGCTCAAGCGTGCCCCATTCTATCAGGTCTGTGAGGGGGATCAATTCAAATTCGATTGGGGTGATGCAAGGCACGACACGCCAACTTGTTACGTAATTTTGACGACCCCTTGTCGCGCTCGGAGATCAGTTGGCGGGCACGGTGCGCTCCGCCGCCCAGTTGCGCAGCCAGGCGATCTTTTCGGCCATGACCACCGACAGCGGCCGCGTCTTGCGGATTTCCTCCACCAGCAACTCGGTGGTGGGGTCCACGCCGCGTGCCAGCGCCGTGTAGATCGACGCCACCACGGCCTGCTCGATTTCGGCGCCGGAGAAGCCGTCCGAATGACGGGCCAACGCCACCAGGTCGAAGTTTTGCGGGGTCATGTTGCGCCGGCTCAGTTGGATGCCAAAAATCAGGCCGCGCGTTTCCAGGTCGGGCAGGTCGACGAAGAAGATCTCGTCGAAGCGGCCCTTGCGCAACAGTTCCGGCGGGAGCTGGGTCACGTCGTTGGAGGTGGCCACCACGAAGACCGGTTTGGATTTCTCCGACATCCAGGTCAGCAGGGTACCCAGAATGCGGCGCGACACGCCGCCGTCGCCTTCGCCGCCGGCCAGGCCCTTTTCGATCTCGTCCACCCACAGGACACAGGGCGCCATGATCTCCGAGGTATCCAGCGATTCGCGCAAATTGCGTTCGGTCTCGCCGACGAACTTGTTGAAGAGCGCGCTGAAATCGAGGCGCAAGAGGGGCACGCTCCAAAGGCCGGCGATGGCCTTGGCGGCCAGGCTCTTGCCGCAGCCCTGGACGCCGAGCAGCATCACGCCCTTGGGGGCTTCCAGGCCGTAGGCCGCGCCGCCGCCGTGGAACACGGCCTTGCGGTGGGTCAGCCATTCCTTGAGGCGTTTCAGCCCGCCCACATCGCCCATACCGGCGGTATCGCATTCGAAGGAGAGCACCCCGGCCTGGCTGATCAACTGGTACTTGGCTTCCTGGACCATCTTCAGGTCCGAGGAGGTGATGGCCCCGTCGTCGTAAATGGCCTTGCGGGCCAAGCGTTCGGCATCGCTCGCCGTCAGGCCGACCAGGTTGCGGGCCAGCAGACCGATGGCCTTCTTGTCGGCGACCACTTTGCGACCGGCGTTTTGCTGCATCCATTCCATCGCCACGCGGCGAATGAGGGCCAGCAGTTTCGGCTCGTCCGGCAGGCTGAGGTTGAAGCGCGCCGTATGGCCCGCCAGATCCTGGGGGATCTCGATGCGGGGGCTGAGCAGGACCAGGTGGTTGGGCACCTTGTCGTGGGACTGGGCGATCTCGCGGATCAGGCGTACGTTGACGGGATCTTCCAGATAGGGATGAAAGTCCAGCAGCAGGAACACCGAGGGACGGTCGCTCCCGCGGATGTGGCGCAACAACTCGGCCGGCTCGGCCTTGTGGGGTTCCTCGCGCGGGGTTTGGCGGATGGTGCGCAGTCCGCCGGTGACCGACCAGAGCATCAGGGGCTGGCGCAGTTTGCGGGCCAGATCGCCGAAAAGATCGATGGCGCGCTTTTCTTCGAGGCTTTCGATGGCAATCAGCGGTGTCCGGGATTGGACCAACAACAAGAGATCGTTCAAGTCGCTCATGGCAAAGGCAAACTCCTTGGGATCCCAGGCGTGTTTCGGGTGGGCTTGGGGCATTGTAACGCAGTGCCCATCCAGAAACGAGCGCTCATCTGCGCGAGGGAGCCGTCGGCTGGATGGGCACGGTGTCAGGTGTCAGGTGTCAGGTGTCAGGCGTCAGGTGTCAGGAAAGCAGACTTTCAAAACCATACCGGAGATTCGGTGCTGGGGAGGTCCCGTAAGTCGAGAGAGTCATCGTGCCTGTAGGTGGAGCAGCTTGCTCCACCAATCGAAGCGACCCAGTATCGAAGAAAACTAACGTCAAAGGGCGAAGCCCATTGCGATGTTGAAGGGCTGCCGCTGAAATGCGCAGCTCCCCCAGTTCTCGACTATAGAATCGAGCCATGGCGTTCCCGCATCCTGGCAAGACCACCGCACCTTCCAGCCCCGACCGATCCCGCGCGACGGCGCTTCCGATCAGCTTCGGCCTTTCTTGCGCTGGATGCCCAGGCTGGTGATTTTCTGGTGCAGGTAGGAGCGGTTGATCTCCAGGTGCTGGGCCACCTTGACGTAGTTCCAATTGGTGCGAATCAACATCGTCTCCAGGAACTCCTTTTCGCACTGGTTCTTGAAGGCTTTCAACGACATTGGCTTCACCTCGGAGATGCGAATCAGGCCCGAGGCCTCCTTGTTCTCTTCGGCGAAGATGTGCGAGGGCAGGTCCTCGGTGCCGATGGGATCGCCGCCGAAAATGGTGAGTCGCTCGCACAGGTTCTTCAATTCGCGGATGTTGCCGGGCCAATTGTAGTACTGCAGGGCTTCCATGGCTTCGTCGCCCATGCGTTTGGGCCGGATCTGGTGCTCCTTGCAGAAGTGCGACACGTAGTAGGTCACCAACAGCGGGATGTCGGCCTTGCGCGACCGAAGCGGCGGCACCTCGATCGGCAGGCTCGCCAGTCGGTAATAGAGGTCCTCGCGAAACTTCTGCTCGTCGATCATCGCGCGCAGGTCCTGGTTGGTGGCCGCGATCACCCGCACGTCGACCTCGCGTTCGTGGGTGTCGCCGATGCGGCGAACCTTGCCGTCCTCCAATACCCGCAGCAGGCGGGCCTGGAGCTGGTAATCCATGTCGCCGATTTCGTCGAGGAAAAGCGTGCCCCCGTGGGATTCCTCGAACAGGCCCTTCTTGTTCTGACGCGCGTCGGTGAAGGCGCCCTTGACGTGGCCGAACAGCTCGTCCTCGATCAGGTGGACGGGAAAGGCGGCGCAGTTGATCTTGACGAAGGGTTTGCCGCGCCGTTGACTGAGGTGGTGGATGGTGGAGGCGACCAGTTCCTTGCCGGTTCCGCTTTCGCCGGTGATCAGGACCCGACCCTTGGTGGGCGCCACCTTCTGGATCTGGTGCATGACGGCGCGCATCGACGGCGATTCGCCCAACAGGGATTGGGATTGGCTGCGGTTGGCTTCCAATTGACGGATTTTTTCCTGCAGCTCGATTTTCTCGAGGCAGTTGCGCACGGAACACAGAAAGCGTTCGTCGGAGAACGGCTTCTCCACGAAGTCGTGGATGCCCATGCGCAGGGCTTCCAGCGCTTCGCTGATGGTGGCCTCGCCGGAAATGACGATGGTCGGCGGCATGGTGTGGCCCATGTCGCGAATCAGGTCCAGGCCGCTGATACCGCCCAGGCGGATGTCCAACAGGACCAGCCGGGGCGGTTCTCCGGCCAGCAGGTGGGGTCTGGCCTCTTCGGCGGAGTAGACCCCGTGCACGTCGTAGCCCTCGTCGCGCAGCAACGCGGTCATGTGGGCGTGGATCTTTTGGTTGTCTTCGACGACCAGGATTTTGGTCAAGGGATGCCTCCTCGATGTCAGGGGATGTCTTGGGGTCTTGGCGCCGGGCGCATCAATCGGTGTGGATCGCCGCGCTCTCTGGTGGGTTGGCGGGCGCCGCGGCCAGGGGGAAGGTCAGGCGGAAGGCGGTGCCCTCCGGTCCGGAACCCAACAGTTCCAGATCGCCGTCGTGGTCGAGCATGATCTTGCGCGAGATCGCGAGACCCAGGCCCATGCCTTCGCCCACGGGTTTGGTGGTGGTGTAGGGTTCGAAGAGCCGATCGCGGATGGATTCGGGAATGCCGGGTCCGTCGTCGCGGATTTCGAGAATGGCCGATTCGCGGTCGCGCCGGAGGTCGAAGGTCAGGGTTCCCGATGCGGCGTCCAACGCCTTGGCGCTGTTGTTGGCCAGGTTCACCAGGACCTGACGCGTCATGCGGCGGTCGATGTCGACGAGCAGCGTGTCGACCGCCAGGGTCGACGACAGCGTCAGGTTGGACCAGGCGGTGGCGTACAGGTCCTGGAACTCTCCCAAAAAGGCGGTCAGGTCCTCGCGTTTCCGCTTGGGGGCGCTGGTCTTGGCGAAGGATGAGAAGGCGTCGGTGAACTCGCTCAGGCGCGCCAGTTCTTCCGTGATGCTGCGCTCCTTGTGCTCGATGCGGTCGCGCATGTCGCCGTCGCTGGCGCCGTGCGCCAGCCGCACCAGTTGGCGCAGCTCCAAGCGAATCGCCGTCAAGGGCGTGCGCACCTCGTGGGCGATTCGGCGTGACGATTCGCGCCAACCCTCCAGGTTCTCCAGGTACTTGAGACGGCTGCGATCCTTGGCCATGAGCTGCGAAGCCTCTTCGATCATGCGGCCGATGCGGGTCACCAGGTCGCGTTTGGGCGCAACCGGTTCCAGATCGGTGGCGCCCACCGCCAGTTTCTCCAGGTTGTGTTGCAGGACCAGCATGCGCCGCCGAAGATTGCGTTGGCGCCACAGTTGGACGCCGGCGATCATGCACAACGAAAGGGCGAAAAGCACGAACAGCACCCGTTGATAGCGACGCGAGATGGCGCCGCGGTTGGCCAGCAGGACCTCGCGATGGGCCAGCAAACCCTGGGTTCGTTCGAATTGGGCGCGGTAGGTCGCTTCCCGCTCGGGTTCGTATTTGCTCAGCTTTTTCTGGTTCTGGATGGCGATCGAAAGGACCTCGTTGACCTCCGGATCCAGGGCGAGCTGAATCCATGGATCGGACAGGCCGCGTTGCGAGATCTGGAAAAACAAAAGGCAGGCGCCCATCATCAGGCTCAGGCTGACCAGGTGTTCTTTGAAGGCCATGCCGTCCTCCGATCAGGGTCGCTCGCGGCCGAACGTTTCCGTCCAGCGCCATTTGTAAGTGACCACCGACTGCCGTTCGATGCTGGTGGTCATCAGCACGCGGAAAATGCCGTTGCCGCCGTTTTCGGTGGACGTGGACTCGCGGTTCCGCGTCCGGCTGATCTGACCGCGTTGGGCGGCGTCGGGAACCTCGGCCAGGTTGGCGAACCAGGCTTGGGTCTGGTGCTGTTCCGCTTTGGAAAAGGGAATGACCCGGCAGGTGACCTTGACCGTGAGTACCCGGTTCAGGTGTTCGGCGGACAGCGCGTAAATGCGCAACGGCACGCGGTCGAACCACTGACGGAGCTCGTCCAGGTTGGCCAGGGAGACGTGGGACACGGTGCCGCCCGGCTCGAATTTGCGAACCAGCAGCAGCTCTTCCCACACGTCGTAACGGATTTCGATCAACGAGACGGCACTTTCCTTCGAGACACCGCGCAGTTCGGTCTCCAGCTCGATCGACGTGGTGAGGCCCGAGAAGAGTCGGCGCTTGAAATCGTCGTCGGCCAAGACCCCGGGGGGTACGTGCAACGTGATAAAGCGCTGATCTTCCATGATGAGGGCCGGTTTCTCCAAGGGCCGCCAGATCATGAGCAGAAGCAGGAACACATTCATGGTGTCGATAGATGAAATCCTCTCGCAAAGATAAATGATACAAGGTGCCGTGTCACCGCGATTCGGAGGCGGATTCAAGGTCTTTGGATGATTTTCTCCTCCGTCGCGTAGCGGGCCGAAAGGCGTACCAGTCCCCAGGCGTTGCGAAAGGCCAAAGCCAGCTCGGCGCGCGAGAAATGTTCCTCGCGCTGGATTGACGGTTCGGGATCGAATTTGCGGAGAACGTGGCCAAGGGTGCCTTCGAGGCGCAGGTCTCCGTATTTGCGGGTGTTGTTGCGTCCCCACAGATCCAATCCGGCGCCTACGTCCAGGCTGCCGGCCTTCTCGATGGGGAGGATGAACGGGGTACCGCTCTCGTCGGCGCGGTACAGGATTTCCAAGCGTTCCATGAAATTCCAGCGTTGGCGCCACAGGTGGTAGCGCGATACTTCGCTGCGCAGGAAGGTGCCGCGGGAGTCGAGGCCGCCCAGCGGATCGAAATTGGTGTCGAAGGTATTGGAGGTGCCGAACTCGTCCTCGAGGGTTCGGGAATCCGCCAACTCCTGAAAGGCGAAGTTGCTCTGGCTGCGGAGGTACTCGAGCTTGGTCTGGAAGCGGGTGCCCTGGGTCGGTAGGACCGAATCGTTGGTGGTGTCGTAGAGCCAACCGGCGGAAAGGGTGAGTCGCTTTTCTTCGATGCGGTCCGTGAAAAAGTCGGCCAGTTGGTGGAACTGGGATTCCTGGAAGCGATCGGCGTTCACCAGAATCCAGCTCTGGTTGCGCAGGGGCCAGGCCATGGCCAGGGTCACGGCTGGCTCGCGCCCGATCTCGGTGGTCAGGTTCTGGCGGGAAATGGGATCGAAATTGTGGACCTCGTGGTCCTGAACCCATTGCACGTTCAGGTTCAGGAACACGTTGCGACCGAAGAGGTTGTAGTGACTGAAGCCGAAATCAACCGGTTTGCCGGGGGCGAAATCCATGCCGTCGCCGCGGTTGGCGAGATGGAGGGTGGCGTAGACCAGGCCGAAACGGCCCACGAACCAGCGCCCACCGAAGGCCAGATCGTTGCGGTCGCGTTCGGTGCGGTCATCGACGGGAATGCTGGGGATCAGCGACGAATCGGCCGCTTCCGACGAGATGTCGTTCACCTGCTCCGGCTGATCGAACTCGAAGCGGTCGTAACTGAAAAAAACCGCCTTGCTCTCCCAGACGCGGATGACCAGGAGAAAGGTACCGTACCGGTCGCCCCGTTCCAGGGACAGTTCCACGTCGAGCACGAACGGGAGGCGCTTGATGCGCGATTCGGCGAAGCGAAGCCGGGATTCGGAATAGGCCTGAGTGGCTTGGAGCCCCGACTCCTTGATGAGCAGATCGGCGGACACCAAACGGTTGCCGCGTACCTCGATACCCGAGAGCTGAAAGCTGGGGCGCTCCTGGCGGAGCTGGGTCTCCTCCGCCCAAACGAGCGGGGCCACGCCCAGGAAAAGCAGGCTCAGCAGAAGGTGTCGAATCGATGCTCGGTGGTTCATTCGGACAAATCCTAGAGGAATCGTTTCATCATAACGCGATTGAAGGAGCAATACACGAGCCAATCGAGGCCTTGGCGACCACGCCGGTCCAAGCGTCGAATCTCGTTCGCCGGTCCGGACAACCTCAAATTTTTCAGACCTGTGCCGATTCCGATCGACGGCGGGCGTTCGATGGGTGTCGCGTCGCCCGAGTCGCGGTCCGTTCGGTTTTCCTAACGGCGCCAATGGCCCGTTTGCCAAAACCAACCAAAACCGGCCACGGGCAGGGGCGACCTTTTTGCGAAATCGCCTCCGCATCCCGCTGCAAACCTCGAATCGGGTTCGCTTCACGGAATCCTGGACCAAAAAGTCTCCCGCGCGAACGGGATCCTGTGGTGAAATGGTAGAGGTGGGTAGGTGGTCAAAAGGTGGTCGAGCGGGATGTGCGCACTCGTCCAATGGTTGGAGTGCAGGCTCCGGGACTGGAATCTGAAGTGTGCGATCGGGTTGGATGCGGGGCAATCGGCAACGCACCGCCGGGAATCGCGCCACTTTGGTGGAAAACCCCAGGGGTGAGGTGGATCATGATGCACATGCGCTTGCGGCTGCTTACGTTACTCTTTGTGGGACTGGCCGGTGTGGCGGTCGTCGCCCAGGAATCCGACGGTACCGATGGGTCGCAGGCGGTCACCCAGAGCGAAGACCTCGATGCGACCAAGAGACAAATCAAGAAGACCACGATTACCTTGCTGCGCGATCAGGTGGCCACGCGCGACAAGACGATCGGCGTCCTGGAAGATCATCTCGAATCCCACCGAGACATGATCAAGCAGCTCGAGGACGAGCTGACCCAGAAGGACAAGGAAATCGCACGCCTGGAGAAACTGCTCAAGTTTCAGAAGTCGCTGACCAAGTTCCAGGAAGGCCAGATCAACAAATTGCGCGAGATCGGCGACGAACAGCGAACCCAGATCGAACAGCTCAACGAACTGACCGGCACTCAGTGACGGAAGCCGTTGCCGCGATGCGGCTTGATCGGCGAATGTTTTTGTTTGTAATGCGTTGGGTGTTGTCTGCTATGATGTTTCCTGTTTCGTTCTTCCCTTTTCATATCGTCCCGCTCGCGTCACGCGAATGGGGGACGCCGTTCCTGTCGCTCGTCGACCGGGTCTCGCACCTTGGATTCGCGACCTAGGTCGGGTCTCCTCGCCATCGACTCCGCCGCCTCGATTCGGGCTCTTCGCGAGCCGGGGTCGCACTGCGGCATTTCGTGGTGCCGGGAGTGCCGACGCCGAGGACATGCAGACGCGACCGACGACGATCCACAAGATCTCAGGCGGAGCAACGCATATGGCGCAACTATTTTTTCCAAAAGAAATTCGCGATCTGGAGCATCGGATCGCGGCCACCCCCGAAACCGTCAAAAAACTCATTGCCGCCGGCTACCAGGTCAGCGTGGAGGCCGGCGCGGGCGAAGGCGCCTTCATCAGCGATGACAATTACACCCAGGCCGGCGCGACCGTCGGCGATGACCTGAAATCCCTCTACGAGGCGGCCGATATCGTCGTCAAAATCCAGGCACCCCAGCATCATCCGGGACTGGATGTCCACGAGGCCGAGCTGTTGCGCGAAGGCAGCACCCTGGTCGCCTCCATCGTGCCGCAAAACGCGTTGGACGCGGTTCGCATCATGATGGATCGCAAGGTCAGCGCTTTTTCGATGAACCTGATTCCCCGCATCACCATCGCCCAGAAGATGGATACGCTCAGTTCCCAGGCCAGTCTGGCAGGCTACAAGGCCGTGCTCCTGGCCGCCAACCAACTCGGCAAGTACTTTCCGCTGTTGATGACCGCTGCCGGCACCATCACGCCCTCCAAGGTCGTGATTCTCGGGGCGGGCGTGGCCGGGCTACAGGCCATCGCGACCGCACACCGGCTCGGCGCCAAGGTGGAAGCCTTCGACATTCGCGCCGTGGTCAAGGAACAGGTGGAGAGTCTCGGCGCCAAGTTCATCGACATTCCGGTCGAGGATGCCGAGGACGCCGGCGGCTACGCCAAGGAACAGAGCGAAGCGGCCCAGGAACGGCAGCGCAAGGAACTCACCAAGCGCCTCGCCAATGCCGACGTGGCCATCACGACCGCGCTGATTCCGGGACGACCGGCGCCGTTGCTGATCACTGAAGAGATGGTGGCGCAGATGCCCGCCGGCTCGGTGATCGTCGACATGGCGGTGGAACAGGGCGGCAACTGCGCCCTCAGCGAGCCTGGCAAAACCGTTGTAAAAGAGGGCGTTACCATTATCGGTGAGCTCAACATCCCCAGTTTGGTTCCAATCCACGCCAGCCAGCTCTATGCCCGCAATGTATTGAATTTTTTCACGCACCTGACTCACGAAAAAGAATTCCAAATCGATACCGAGGAGGCCATCACCGATGGGTCTTTGCTGACCCATGAGGGCGAGTGCCGCCACGAGCTGACTCGGTCGCTGCTGGAGGAGAACTAGATGTCTACCCTGCTGATCGGCATTTACGTCTTCGCGTTGGCCGTCTTCGTCGGCTTCGAAATCATCACCAAGATTCCACCCACCCTACACACGCCGCTGATGTCGGGTGCCAACGCCGTATCCGGCATCACCATCGTGGGCGCGCTTTCCTGTGCGGTCACGCTGGAAATATCCACCGCCAACCTGCTCGGGCTCGCCGCGATCGTCTTCGCGACCGTCAACGTCGTCGGCGGTTTCATGGTGACGGATCGCATGTTGAAAATGTTCAAGAGCAAGAAATAAAGGGGTTGTTCGGTGAATACGGTTGTCGCTCTCATCTATCTGCTATCTTCGATCATGTTCATCCTCGGCCTCAAGATGTTGACACGCGTGAAAACCGCGCGCCGAGGCAACATGCTGTCCTCCAGTGCCATGCTGCTCGCCGTGTTGGCGACGCTGCTCGACCTGGGCGAGGTCAACTACACCTTCATCATCGCCGGTCTGGCGATCGGTGGCGCGATCGGCGCCCTGATGGCGATTCGGGTCCAGATGACCGAAATGCCGGAGATGGTGGCGTTGTTCAACGGGTTCGGCGGCGGCGCCTCGGCCCTGGTCGCCTCGTCCTTCATGTTCGAGCGCGCCTTCGGCAAAGAGGGATCCCTGGTGGAACTGCTCGCGCTGGACACCACCATCACGTTGTTCATTTCGATCCTCATCGGGGCCGTGACCCTGTCGGGGAGTTTGGTGGCCTTCGGGAAGTTGAAGGGCCTGGTTTCGGGTCAGCCGATTCTGTTTCCGGGGAACAACCTGGTCAACCTGGTGTTGGTGGCCAGCATTCTGTTCATGGTGCTGTACCTGATTCTGTTTGCCACCAATCCCAATCAGATCCTGTTGATCAGCATGATGGTCATCGCTTTTTCGGGATTCCTGGGGGTCTTGTTGGTGACACCCATCGGCGGGGCCGACATGCCGGTCGTGATCTCGCTGTTGAACTCCTATTCGGGCCTGGCCGCGGCGGCGACCGGATTCGTGCTGGCCAACAACATGCTGATCATCTGCGGCGCCCTGGTCGGTGCTTCGGGTCTGATTTTGACCCAGATCATGTGTAAGGCCATGAACCGTTCGCTGGCCAACGTATTGTTCGGCGGCTTCGGCGTCGAAGACACCGCTTCCAGCGGTCCGGGCAAGGACGAGGCCTACCACAGCGTCAAGTCCTGCGGGGCGGAAGAGGCGGCCATGATCTTCGAATCCGCGCGCGACATCATCATCGTGCCCGGATACGGTTTGGCGGTGGCGCAAGCCCAGCACGTCACCAAGGAACTGGCCGACCTGTTGATCGCCAACGGCGGCAACGTGCGTTACGCGATCCACCCGGTGGCGGGCCGCATGCCCGGCCACATGAACGTGCTTCTGGCCGAGAGTAACGTGCCTCACGAGCAGTTGTTCGATTTGGATCACATCAACGACGATTTCCAAAATGCGGACATCGCCCTGATCCTGGGAGCCAACGACGTGGTCAACCCGGCCGCGACCAAGGACCCCAACAGCCCGATCGCCGGGATGCCGGTCCTCAAGGTCTGGGACGCCAAGACCGTGTTCGTGGTCAAGCGCAGTCTCAGCCCGGGTTTCGCCGCGATACCCAACGATTTGTTCAACTACGAGAACAACATGATGCTGTTCGGCGATGCCAAGAAGATCCTGACCGAACTGGTCCACGAGCTGAAAGAGATCACGGATTGAGATCCACGCCCCGCCCGTCCGGGTGGGGCGTGATCCTCCAAGGATCCACCACCGGTGGTGGCAAAGGTGTGATCGGACGTACGATGTCTCCCGCGAACGGATGTCGGCTGGGGACCTTCCCTGAAGCCGACGTCGCATGGGATGGATACCTGCCCTGGGCCGTGCTGGAGGTGCGACCAGACGTGCCATGTTCCTATGGACGGATATTCGACGGGCACCCTCGCTTGCCCGCATGGGTTGATCGATGTTCGTGATCAACCGGATGCTTTGATGGTGATTGTTCACGGCCAATCCTGGAGGGATGGCGCCTCTGCATCAAACCCCCATATGGAAGGGGTGGGTCCCGGGCCAATCCTGTAGGGATGGCCAACCGTTTGTTTGGACCACCATTGATAAAAACGCGGGCCAACGGCCCGCCACCAGCGGGCACCCCGGAGGGGTGATACAGTACAGCGAAGGGTTAAGGAGCCGGAGGCGACGCAACCCTGGTTGTTCGGGGTTCCCGGACCCCAGCCCTGGAGGGGCGGCTCCGGGAAGGGCCCACCGGAAGGGACGCCAATCCCGCGCTGGTTCCACCGGATGGTACGTCAATTCCGCGCTGGCTCCACCGGATGGTACGTCATTTCCCCGAAGGTCTTCGTAGCCCCGCTCCTTCAGAGCTCGATGCGGGAACTCCAAACAACCAGGGTTACGGCGCCGTTCCGGCACCTCACCCTTCGCTGTAATGTGTGACCCTTACAGGGTCCCTGCTGGTGGCGCACCGGAGGTGCGCGTTTTTATCAATGGTGGTCCAAAGATGGGGTTGGCCATCCCTTCAGGATAGGCCCGGGACGGCCCCCATCCACGCAGTCGTTCGATGGAGACCTGGCCATCCCTTCAGGATAGGCCCGGGACGGCGCCCATCCCCGCAGTCGTTCGATGGAGACCTGGCAATCCCTTCAGGATAGGCCCGGGACGGCGCCCATCCCGGCAGTCGTTTGATACAGACCAGGATAGGCCCGGGAGACCCCCATCCAAACATGGGACTGCGGCGCTTGCGGATGTCCCAAGCCTTGGTCGCGGCCCACCCTTGTGGACGGGCCGCCCACCCTACGGTGCCGTTTGGTTGGTTTTGTTGACCTCGATGAAACGATCGATTTCGCGCTCGAGGATCGGCATCGGCACGCAGCCGTTCGCCAACACCGCGTCGTGGAACTGGCGTCGATCGAAATGCACACCCAACTCGCGCTCGGCTTTCTCGCGCAGGGCCTTGATCTTCAACTCGCCGATCTTGTACGAAAGGGCTTGGCCCGGCCAGCAGATGTAGCGGTCGGTTTCGGTGGTGCACTCGTGGATCGAGAGCGCCGTGTGCTTGGCCAGGTAGTCGATCGACTGTTGACGGGTCCAACCCATGGCGTGAATGCCGGTGTCCACCACCAGGCGGCAAGCGCGCCACATCTCGTAGGTCAGCCGCCCGAAGTTGCTGTAGGGGTCCTGGTAGAACCCGGCCTCCAGGCCCAGCCACTCGCTGTACAGCGCCCAGCCCTCGCCGAACGCCGAGAGATAGAGGTTGCGGCGGAACGCCGGCAGTTCCGACAGCTCTTGGGATAGCGCCGATTGGAGGTGGTGACCCGGCACCGCTTCGTGCAGCGTCAGAGCCTCCAGCACGTACAGCGGCCGGCTCTCGAGGTTGTAGGTGTTGACCCAATAGGTACCCGGACGGGTGCTCTCGATCGAGGCGGGCACGTAGCGCCCGCCCGTATAGCCCGGCGCCAGGTAGTCGGGAACCGGCTCGACCCCGTAGGGTTGGCGCGGCAGGGTCTTGAACAGGCTGGGCAGCTTGCCGTCCATTTTCTTCGAGAGGTAGGCCGCCTCTTTCAACAGCTCCTCGGGCGTTTTGGCGTAGAAGCGGGGATCCGTGCGCAGGAAATTGAGGAACGCCGCGAAATCACCCTCGAACCCGGTTTGCTCGATGACTTTCAGCATCTCGGCTCGGATGCGCTTGACCTCGGCCAGACCCATCTCGTGCACGTCCTTGGGATCCAGGTCCAGCGTGGTGTAGCGGCGAATGACGTGGCGGTAGTAGTTCTTGCCGTCCTCCATCTGGGAGGCGCCGATGGTTTTGCGCGCGCCGGGGATGTAGGTCTCGTCCATGAATTTCAGGAAGGTGCGATAGGCCGGGATTACGTGCTTGCCAATGGCCGCCTTGCCCGCCTTGTCCAGGCGCGCGCGATCGGCTTCCGAGACCGTGGCCGGGAACGACTTGAACGGCGCGTAGAAGGCGCTCTCGGTGGGATCCTCGAGCACGTGGGCACTGATGGTTCCCGAATACTTCGACAGCGCCTCCTTGGGCAGGGTCCATCCGCGTTTCAATCCCATGCGCAGCAGGTCGATGTGCTCGCCGAAATACGCCGGCATCCGTTCAAGACGGGCCAGGTAGTTTTCGTAATCTTTGGTGTTGCGGAACGGCGCGATGTCGGGCAGGCCGACCATCTCGATGTGGAACCCGTAGTCCGACGTCAGCGTCAGGGCGTAGCCGCCCAGGTCGAAGTCGCGAATCTCGTCCTCGAGCAGGTCGCGAAAGATGTCGGCGCTGATGCGCTCCTGGTGGGTCAGTTCCGCGGCGGGAATGGCGTCGAGCCGGGTCAGGAAACCGTGTAGGTCGGCGGTGCGGCGTTTCAGGTCGGCCAGCTTCATCGAGGCCAACTTGTCGTTGTGATCGTGAATGCCCTGATGGGTGGCGAAAATCGGATACTCGCGGGCGCGCCAGTCGCGCACGTTGTCGAAAAGGCGATTGAGTTGCTCACCGGCCGGATCGGCGGCGGAAAGGACCAGGAACATGTACATCCATAGGTTCATCAGCGTAGCCTCACTTCGAATCGGTTGTTCTCGACCATCCTAACAGCCATCTGATATATCAGGGAAGCCCCAAAAGGGGCGATACCTTGATTCTCGCTAAAAAAGAATATGGCTGCTTCTTCAGCCAGCCCGTTTCTGAAGGGGCACCGGTTCGTGTCCATCCAGAAATGGACTTGTTGTGGCGCCCTAGGTGAATAGGCTGGATGGGCAGGGTATCAACTCTCAGCAAGGTACTTGGTTATAGGTGATTGGCTGATCCCTGATCCCTGATCCCTGATCCCTGATCCCTGATCCCAGTTTGGCATCGAGAACCTGCCGCTTCCGAGGAACCAATTCGAAAAACCGCGGTTTTTCGCGGGGGACACGCTAGATCCAGATGAGTTGGTAGTGGGCGGTGAGGCGCTGCAGGTCGGCGATTTGTGCCGTCTGGATGGGTGGTTTCACCTTGTCTTCGAGCTGGTAGTAGGCCAGCGAACGGCTACAGGCCCAGATGTGAAAGCGCTTTTCTTCCAGCAGTTTCAGGAAACGTCCCTGCTGGAAGGTCGGGTCGATGAGGCGGACGCCGCGGTGAACCAGGAACACCCCCTGGAAGCGGGCCAAATCCAAGGAATCGAGAAAATCGGAGAGCAGCTCGGTGCCCAGCCTGGCATCGCGATCACCGATTTGTTCGTGTTGCACCACCAGCCAGTTCAGGGTGGGCAGGTTGGGCCCGCCGTTGGATCCGGATGCGCCCGGTCGAGGGGCCTGCGGCCGTTCCGGTGTTTCCTTCCGTGCCCGTGTCGATGCGGCCGGCTCTCGGGGGGCGGTTGGCCTCTCCGTCCGGGTGCGGGTTTGGGGCGCCTCGTTGGTCGTCGGTCGGGATCCGGCGGACGTGGCCTGATCGACCGGGTCACCGGGGGCGTTGGTTCGGCGCTCGCGCCGTTCGCGGTCCCGTTGCCGGGCCGCACGTACCTCGCCGCGATCCACCGTCTTGGCGGGGAACGCGCTGATCTCGCGACGTACCCCGGAAGATGAATTGTTCGAGGGCGTCGGTTTGCGCGACTTCTTCCCCGTCTTGACGGTCACCACGAAACTGGCGCCCTTCCGTTCGAACCGGCATTGGTACCCCAGTTTGGCGATCGCGTTCGACAGGTTCAATTTGACCACTTCGCTGTCGGTGATCACCTCGAACTCGGTGTCTTCGGCGTCGTCCAGTGCCTGGCGCACGATGGCGATCGCTTGCGTGACCGTTTGTCCCCGAAGGTCTAGCTGCATCTTATTTCATCTTCTCCAAATCGTAGGGTGGGTAATAGACCTTGAATCGCTGCTGGAAACTTTCGCCCAACCGCCACTGAAGTTTGGGCGCCACCCGGTGTAGATAGTATAAAAAGTCGCGCAACTTCACCAAATCAAAACCCTTCTCGGATATTTTGTCGAGTGGGACCCGGCCTTCCAGATTGAACTCGAGGTTGGTGAAGGAAAAGTTGGTGATCGGGGTGACCAGGGTACAGGTGACCAGCTTGGGCATGTTGAAGCGCAGTTCCACCGCGTGCAGGTGTTGCCACGGCACGAAGATGGCGCGTCCGTTGGGCGCCACCAGGCTGACGCCCTCCTCGGTGAAGTCCAGGCGGCGCTTGCCGTGCCAGCGAATCATGAACAGGATGATGACCAGTAACGGGCTCAACACGGCGACACCCATCAACAGGGGCATCAAGGTGATGCGAAAGCTCTGGAAGGGATCTTGAAGGAACATCATGACCAGCAGGAAGGCGGCGCCGAAGAACAGGAGCATCATGAGCACCAGCCAGGGCAGCATGGAGAGCGTGGCGTAGTAGCGACCGTGTAAGTAGATGGAGAAGGTGTCGTAGGGAACGAACCGGGGGGAAGCGGCTTCCGCGATGAACTCCGCCGCATCGGTGTCGGATCCCGGAATCCCGCGCTCGGGATCGACAGGTCGCGGTGGTTCCGACCTGGGAGGGCCGATCGACGTCTCGTCGAGTCGCGTCAAACTGGATCCGGGCGCGCCGGACCGTGGATCGTCGGCCATGGAGTCGGGTGTCGGTCCCGGTAGACCCTTCATCCCCGACCTCTCACTTCCTGCTCACCGTGGAGCTGGGCCACCAATTGGGCCTGCGTCAGTTCCCAGCGCGGATACGCGTCGACCAGCGAAAGAAACCTCTTGCCGTAACCCTTGTTGAGAATGCGGTTGTCGGCGATGATCAGCACCCCGCGATCCTCCTTGGTGCGAATCAGCCGTCCGACGCCCTGTTTGAATTTCAGCAGCGCCAGCGGCAGGGAGTACTCACTGAAGGACGAGCGGCCGTCGGCCTCGATGGCCGTGCAGCGTGCCTCGAAGATCGGGTCGCGCATTTGCCGGAACGGCAATTTGGCGATGATGACCTTGGTCAAGGCATGGCCCGGCAGATCGATCCCTTCCCAAAACGAATCGGTTCCCAGCAACACACCGTGATTCTTTTTGATTTTTTCCACCAACACCGAGCGCTGCTCGCGACCTTGAACCAAGAGCGCGACACCCGCCTGGGCCAGAGGCTGTTCGAGGGTGCGGGCCACGATGTTCATTTGGGCGTAAGCGGTGAACAGGACCAGGGTTCCGCCCGGAAAGGGGCTCAGCGCAGTTTTCAGGATCAGCCCCGCCAGATCGTCCGCGAATGCCGGGTGGGTCGGCCCGGAGCTCATCCGGACCAGGCACAGGCCGGCCTGGCGGGCGTAGTCGAACGGTGACGCGAAGGACTGGGTGATCTGTTTCTTGTCCTCCAGCTTGGCCAGCCCGTTGCGGTTGGTGAAAAAGCGGAACTCGTCCTTGAGGTCCAAGGTGGCCGAGGTCATGACCACCGATTTGAAGGGCTGAAACAGGGCTTCGCGCAGGGTGCCGCTCACGTCGAGCGGCGAGACGCGGTATTCGAATTCCTCGAAACGCCGGGAAATTTTCAATTCCAGCCAGGGCACGTGGTTGGGATCCTGACGAATGGCGAAATACTTCAGGGTACTGAGCGTATCTTCCACCCGACTCATGCGAGCCGCCAGCTCGATGCAGATGCCCTGGTGTTGATCGAGGAAGGCCTCGGACTGGTTTTCCAGATGGGTACGGACGTTCTTGACGACCAGCATCAGGCGGTGCAGCAACTCCATGAGCCTGGCGGCTTCCGCCTTGGCTTCGTCCAGTTCGCCGCTGCCGAGGATCTCGTTGCGCAGCCACAGCAGGACGTTGCGCTTGCCCTCGGGATTGAATTGATTGTGCAAGGCGCGGCTGAGGGCGTGAATCTGTTGCACGACCTCGTCCTGAATGACGGTGTACTCGGGCAGCAATTCGTCGCCCAGCACGCGGGCAAGGTTGGCGGCGCCATCCACGGCCACGTTGAGCAGGCGGCTCAGCACGCCTTTACTGCCGCGGTTGTTGCTGAAGAATTTGGCGAGCAGGAATCGCAGGCCCAGCGACGAGACCTTGTTGCCGAAGTGATCGGTGGCGATGTCCTCCATGCTGTGGGCCTCGTCGAGGATCACGTGTCCGTAGGAGGGCATGACCGCCGCGGTCTTGTAATTGTCGGATTGTTGGCGCACGGCCAGATCGGCGAACAGCAGGGCCTGGTTGACGACCAGGATGCGCGATTGGGCGGCGCGCCGGCGCGATTCGTAGAAAGGAGCCCGCTGGAAAAAGGGACACTTGGCGCCAAGGCACATGTCCGCGTCGGATCGAATGAGGTCCCAGGATTCGCGCGAGGGCATGAACGGCAGATCGGCGAGATCGCCCTTGCCGGTTTCCTCGACCCAGGCGGCCAGGTCCTCCACTTCGCGCTGGATGTCGCGTTCCTCGTCGGTGAACAGCGCCATCTGGTGGGAGCGGACGTCGGCCATCTTGCGCAGGCAGACGTAGTTGCCGCGACCCTTGATCAGCGCGGCGCGGGGCGGATCGGGGATTACGCTCTGGGCCAGGGGGATGTCCTTGTTGACCAACTGCTCCTGGAGCGCGATGGTCTTGGTGGCGATGACGATGCGGTCGCGGTTGTGCTTGCTCCACAACATGGCGGGGATCAGATAGGCCAGGCTCTTGCCGGTTCCGGTGCCGGCCTCGACCGACAAAATGTGTTCCTCGTTGAGCGCCTTGGCCACGGACGTCGCCATGGCGACCTGGCCCTCGCGAGACTCGTAGTTCGGCAGCTTGCGGGAAAGCGCGCCTTCGGGACCCAGGATCGCGGCGACCTCGTCGGTGGCCACATCGACCTTCTTCTGGTCCGCGGCCGGTTCGGCGACCACGATGCAGTGGCTCACCTCGTTGTTGACGATCATCGAGCCGACGCCTTCCTCGCCGAAGAGGGTGGCCATCGCCATATCCGCCCGGGACGGCTGAAGCACGCCGCTGGGATGGTTGTGGACCGTCATGTCGCCGGCCTGGGTGCGGCTGATCAGGGCGGGAACCTCGGTGTGGGTGCCGCGGCACACGATGCTCACCTGGGTGAACTGTTGCTCGCCTTCGCCCCGGCGGAGCACGGCAAACAATTCGGCCCCTCGGTTCTCCTCGATTTCGCGACGAAGGGCCGCGATGACCTCCGTGGTCATGTAACGCGTGGTTTCGACCATATCCCGCTCGTTAGACATTGCGGAGACGCGGCATCCGCCGCGTCGCCATCCTGGCAGTATAGCACCCAAGCGGAGCGATTCGATCGGCAACAAGTGCGGTCTCGGATTCGGCTGGACCTTCGCCCAAAAGATCGTTTTCCATCCCACTCGGCGGTGACCGCTGATTTTCACCACGGAGCCGTTGCTCTGGCCTGGGGCCTGGGTTTCAGGTGGGTAACGAATCGAAGTGATTCGATTGGGAGTTCCCGCATTCACGAGCGGGGTGTCGCCGCTGTAGGTTGGCCCGCCGGGCCGACTCTTCGAAGTAACCAATCTCAAAGCTTCCGCATCTGGAGAGGGGTATAAGGCCTGTAGGTGGAGCAGCTTGCTCCACCAATCGAAGCGACCTAATACAGATCGAAATCGATTATCGAGAGAGCGAGAGGCCCGACTTATCTGCTTCGCTCTTTTATCGCTCTATCTGGCGAAGCCTGGGCAGCTTCGAAGTGTCGGCCGAGCCGGCTTACCGCCCCTGACCAACCTACTGCCGCGCCGACCCTCTCGGTTTGCGGGCACTCCTCGTGTGGGTCGGTTCGAAATGTCCCTCGAGCCGATGGACCTACCGGGCACGACGACCCTCTCGGGATGCGGGAACTCCTCGCATTGATTGCTTCGAAATGTCCATCGGGCCGATGGACCTACCGGGCACGACGACCCTCTCGGTTTGCGGGAACTCCTCGCATTGATTGCTTCGAAATGTCCATCGAGCCGATGGACCTACCGGGCACGACGACCCTCTCGGGATGCGGGAACTCCTCGCATTGATTGCTTCGAAATGTCCATCGGGCCGATGGACCTACCGGGCACGACGACCCTCTCGGGATGCGGGAACTCCTCGCATTGATTGCTTCGAAATGTTCATCCGGCGGGCTTACCGCCCCTGGTGCCCCTACCGGGGACGACGAATCTCTCGATGTTTGGGGACAGTGGTGCGAAACTCCTGGGCCTCGGTCAGTGGCCCTTGATGTTCCAGATTTCCTCGGCGTACTGCTTGATGGTGCGGTCGCTCGAGAACTTGCCGATCCGCGCCACGTTCAGGATCGCCTTGCGGGTCCAGAGATCCGGGCGCGCGTACTCGCGAGCCGCACGTCGATGGGCGTCGATGTAGGATTGCAGGTCGGCGAGATGGAAGTACTCGTCGCCCTGGTCGAGAATCGTCTGGAAGATCCAGCGGAACATGCCCGGTTCCTCGGCACAGAAGAGGTCGGTGTTGAAGCTCTCCATGACCCTGCGAATCCGGGTGTTGCGACGGAAGAAATCCCAGGGATCGTAACTCTGGGTGGCGCGCATGTGGTAAATCTCCTCGGCCTTGAGCCCGAAGATGATGATGTTTTCCTCGCCGACCTCCTCGCGAATCTCGATGTTGGCGCCGTCGAGGGTGCCGATGGTCAGGGCCCCGTTCATGGCGAACTTCATGTTGCCGGTCCCGGAAGCCTCTTTCCCGGCGGTGGAGATCTGTTCGCTGAGGTCGGCCGCCGGGATCATGACTTCGGCGAGGGACACGCGGTAGTTGGGCACGAAGACGACGCGAATCTGATCGCGGGTGCGCGGATCGTTGTTGATGACCTTGGCGATGTTGTTGATCAGTTTGATGTACTGCTTGGCGGCCCAGTACCCGGGCGCGGCCTTACCGGCGAAGATGTAGGTGCGCGGCACGACCAGGTCTTCGCCGTCCTCCACGATGCACAGGTACTGGTGGACGATGTGCATGATGTTGAGCAATTGGCGCTTGTACTCGTGGATGCGCTTGGCCTGAATGTCGAACAGCGATTCCGGATCGACCCGGTACCGGGTTGTGTCGTAGATGACCTGGGCCAGCTTCTCCTTGTTGCGCAGCTTGATCTTGCGGAATGCCGATTGAAAGTCCGGGTCCTCGGCGAACGGTTCCAGGTCCTTCAACTTGGTGGCGTCGACGATCCAGTCATCGCCGATCTTTTTCGTGATCAGATCGGCGAGCCCGGGATTCGCCTTCAGGAGCCAACGCCGCTGGGTGACCCCGTTCGTCTTGTTGTTGAACCGCTCGGGCCACATTTCGTGGAAGTCGGTCACCACCTTGGTTTTCAGCAATTTGGAGTGCAGCTCCGCGACGCCGTTGACCGAATGGCTGCCCACCATCGAGAGATGTGCCATGCGTACCTGTTTCTGCGGGCCCTCTTCGATGATCGACATGCGCGCCTGGCGATCGGGGTCGCCGGGCCAGATGGAAGCCACCTTTTTGAGGAAGCGGCGGTTGATCTCGAAGATGACCTGGAGATGGCGCGGCAGCACCCGTTCGAACAGGGGCACCGGCCATTTTTCCATGGCCTCGGGAAGCAGGGTGTGGTTGGTGAAGGCGAAGGTGCGTTGGGTGATGTGCCAGGCGCGTTCCCAGGTGAACTGCTTCTCGTCCACCAGAATGCGCATCAACTCGGCGATGGCCAGCGAGGGGTGGGTGTCGTTAAGTTGGATCGCGGTCTTTTCGTGGAAGTGATCGTAGGATTGGCCGCTGCGTTCGAAGGTACGCGTGATGTCGCGCAGGGCGCAAGCGGTGAAAAAGTACTCCTGGACGAGGCGCAATTCGCGGCCCGCTTCGAAGCTGTCCTTGGGGTACAGCACCTTGGAGATCGTTTCTGATTTGATCTTCTGTTCCACGGCTTTGAAGTAGTCGCCCTCGTTGAAGATCTCCATGTCGAAATCGCTGGAGGATTGGGCGGAGTAGAGGCGCAGGTAATTGACCGTCTTGGCGCCGTAGCCGACGATCGGCATGTCGTGGGGGATGCCCACCAAAATGTTCCAACCCATCCACATCGGGTTGTACTCGCCGGTGCGATCGGTGGCGTGTTCGATGTAGCCGTAGACGGGGATCAGACAGGCTTCGTCGGGGCGTTCGATCAGCCAGGGCGAACCGTCCTCCTGCCAGTGGTCCGGCTTTTCGGTTTGGTGCCCGTTGCTCATCTCCTGTTTGAACAGGCCGTATTCGTAGTTGATGCCGTACCCGTAACCCGGCATGCCCAGGGTCGCCAACGAATCCAGGAAGCAGGCCGCCAGCCGGCCCAGGCCGCCGTTGCCGAGCGCCGCGTCGACTTCGCTTTCGCGGACCTCCTCCAGGTCGGCGCCCAGGTTTTTCAGCATCTCCTGGGTCTGGTCGAAGATGCCCAGGTTGTGCAGGTTGTTCCCCAGCGAGCGCCCCATCAGGAATTCCATCGACAGGTAGCAGAGCCGTTTGGCGTTCGCATCTGCATAGCGCTTTTCGGTTTCCACCATGAGATCGATCATCCGGTCGCGGGTCATCTGCGACACGGCCAGATACTGATCGAGGGTGGTGACTTCCTGGCCGTTGAGGCCGAGCGAGTACTTGAGGTGGTGAAGAAACGATTGGGTGAGGCCCTCGATGGAGCTGTTCGAACGGAGCTTGGCCAAATCTTCGACTATGATCGTCGGCATGGGGAACTTCCGATATCAAGGGTGCGTCGCGCGAGGCACCGTAGTGAGCCGATTTCGCGGCAGGGAATGGTGGAGGAGAATGCCCCCATCATAGACCGAAATCGCGAGGGGTACCACCCCGCTTTGTCGCGGTGCGTCGACCGGGCTCCATTCAAGTGACGACGGCTTCGACCTGAATTTGTGTCGATGAGCGAAGCGCTCATCCCCGCCGTTCCCTTTCATCGCGGTACCCCCGCCCGGAGTTACCGCATCAACAGAGGTTCGGCGCGCCTGTAGATTGGCCCGCTGGGCCGACATTTCGAAGCACGTACCCCGGCAGATCCCGCATCCCAAAGTGTGGCGCAAGGCCTGTAGGTGGAGCAGCCTGCTCCACCAATCGAAGCAATTCAAGCGACGTCGGAGAATGACGCCAAAGAGCGAAGCGCGTGGTTGGCCAAGCACCCATGCCGAAGTAGGAAAGCAGGAAGTACCGAAACAGCGAGAGAGCCGTGATGCCTGTAAGTGGAGCAGGGCCGGTTAGGCAGCCTGCACTACCAAACGAAACAAGTCAAACGATATCAGCAAAATGCGCAAAAGTACGAACTGCATGCGTTTTGCCGGGTCTCCAATGGAAATACTATCGCATGCAAGATATCGTGTTTAATGGTGGGCGATCGTGCGGAGATGGTGTGCTGCGCTCTTTGACATCGTCCTTTTGGGTGGCGTGAGTCGCTTCGATTGGTGGAGCAAGCTGCTCCACCTACAGGCCTTGCGCCACTCTTGGGGATGCGGGATCTGCCGGTGTACGCACTTCGAACCTCAGAAGACTCGGCCGAACCGGAACGTGAACTCCTGTAGCGCCGTTTCTCGCGCCACCGCGCGATCCTGGTCCGAGTCCAAACCGCTCACCACGTCGTCGAGTGCGTCGTCCATGATCGGCCGCGCCCAATCGAGCCGGAAATACCCGATCGGCGAATCGATGCCCAACCCGAAACCGCCCGTCACGACCATGTCCTTGCGCAGGAAGTCCTGGTAGTCCTGCCATACCCAACCCGTATCGACGAAGCTGGAAAGCTCGATCCAGTACCAATTGGTGTGGTAGGTCAGCTCCTCGCTCATGAAGAACATCGAACGGCCACCCGCTGCGCCGTACTCCGGGGGCGAGGGCTCGCCCGTTTCTGGGTCCGTGGTCGAGCCGCCGATCACGCGCACGAAGATCGGTCCCGCGAAGTTCTGGTTGAAACCGCGCAGGTTGGTGGAACCGCCCAGGAAAAAGACGAGATCCTCGTCGTTGCCCTCCTGGCGCGCCTCCGAGGGGGTGTCTTGATACACGCCGCCCGCTTCCAGGCGATGCGTCCACTGCCATTTCTCCCAGGAACGGAACAGGCTCATCTTGCCCAGCAGGCGCGTGCCCGCCACGGCCGAATCGGTGCCGAACCCGTCGATCGAGTGGTCCACCCCGACCGAGAGCAGCATGCCGTCGCGCGGTTTGACCTTGTTGTCCAGGTCCTGGTAGACCCAGCCCACCCGGATTGGCAGCAGCTTGGTGTCGAGCGTGGACTCCTCGGTCGCCACGAGGTACTGGGGGTCGGTGCTCAGCGGCACGTCGAACGGTACCTCGTAGAGCTCGTCGACAAAGGTGAGCCGGTTCAGGCGGAACGTCAGGCCGGCGTTGAGCGACTGTGTCTCGGTGAGGCTGTAGATCGCCTCCACGCTGGCCTCGCGCGATTCCTGGAACTGGCTGTTCACCTCGGTCTGGCCGAAGGGTTCGAACTCCTGGATGACCTGTTCGCTGGGCTCGCGCTCGTTGGTCCACCCCAAGCCGAACTGGACGTCGACCGGGAGCCGGAAAATGCGGCGGAACCGCAGGCGCAGCAGCGCCTGTTCTTCGCGGTTGGTCTGTTCGGCGCGTACCGAAAGCTGGTCCAATCGCTTGAACAGCATCTTGTCGAAGGCCTGCACGGCGTACCCGAACTCGTTCTCTTCGTTGTAGGTGACTTCCATGCCCGCGCTGAAGCGGTTCCGCTCGCGAAGGTCCAGGGTCGCGGTACGGCCCAGCGTTTCCAGTCGCACCATGCGGTAGGCGCCGGTTTCGTTCAGCCGTGTCTGGGCGTCCACCAGCTTCTTGTGGGAGAAACCCGGCTCGAACCCCACGAAATCGCGCACCCGCTTCTCGCTGACACGGCCCGTCCCCTTGACCACCAATTGGTCGTACTGTGGTTCCGGTGCCTCCTTGTAAATCACGTCCAGCGTCACGTTGCCCTCTTCCGCGCGTGGGCGCAGCTTGACGGTCTTGTCGCCGAAGAAATCCTTGGCGATGCGCTCCATAAATCCGAACTCGAAGGGTTTGCCCACCAGGGGATGCTCGCGCGGTTCGCCGTTTTTGCTGACGGCCGCCAGCACACCGCGCTGACCCTGATCGACGGGAATTCGGTAGTGTTCCAAATCGACGAAATCGCCGCGGCCGATACTCGGGCGCAGGTAACCCTTGGCCGCGAGAATGGCCCGCAGCCGACTTCGCGCGGTGGATTCGGAGCTGAGCCATTCCTGGAGAAATGCCTTGGCCGCTTTTTTGTCTTTGGCAATCTCGGTGAGCAGCGGTCCGGCTTCGCCGAAGGTCAGCGTCACGTCCTCGATGCGTTGGCTGGTGAAGAGATCGATGAGGTAGAGATTGCCCTCGTGGCTGACCCGTGCCAGGGAAGAGGGGAAACCCTGAGACGCGGCCATGCGCTCCACCAACTGGGCCACGGTTCGTTGATCGGCTTCATCGCCGTGGCCCAACCGGCGCAGGACCTCTTTGCGTTCGTCGTTACCGAAGCGGAAGCCGCTGACGGCGAAGCTGTCCTCGTTCAGGCGGATCTCGGTGTGCGGGCCCTGGGTGACCTGGATTTCCAGTCTCCCGTTCTCGAACGTGTGGCTGATTTCGGGGGTCAAATAACCACGCTCGCGCAGGCGGCGCCGCAAATCGACCTCGGAATGGCGCCAGCGAGTCGCCGTGTATTCGTCCTCGACCCGCAGCGGGAAGCCCCGTCGGGCCCAGCGCGGCAGGTCCTTGGGGACGAAGCGCCGCGATCGAATGATTTCGGGACGCGTGCCGGCCTGGTACCCGAAATGGCGCTGGTGGCGCAAGCCGGTCGTCAACTCGTCTTCCTCGCTGATGAAATTGAGGTAGGAGTCGCGCATTGGCCCCAGTTGCAATTCGAACCGTTGCTCGCTGGAGGTATCGTTGAGCGGCAGGGCGTAGCGGGTCACGACCCGGCGATCGAGGGCCTTGCTGACGACCAGGGTGAAACTGCTGTCGAAAATGGTCTCGTTGAATTCGCTTTCGAGGCTGATCAGCGAAGAGATCTGGCCCACCAGGAAGTTGGAGATGATGCCGGCCAGGTCGGTGCCGTCCACCTTGGAACCCAGCTCGCTCAGGTAGCCGTTGATGGTGATCGGTTTGTGACCGGACTCGGTTTCATAGTCCAGGTAGACCTGAAGGTAGGGGTCGTTTTCGCGAGCGGCGTTGAACTGGACCTGGCTGGACTTGAACACGACGGACTCTTTGCCCAGCTCGATGACACTGCCCTCGTTGATGAATACCTGGCCGTCGAGCACGATCGGCTCGGCCAGGTTGCCGCCGACGACGACCGAGGGGATTTCCGTTTCCCAATAGCCGAGGCTGGTGTCCCAGATCAGGGGCTGGGTCGCCTGGACGACCAGCACGAGGCCGATCTCTTCCATGAAGGGATCGGGGAAGTACAGTTCCTCGCCGCCCTGCAGGGTGCCGCGCAGCAGCGAGAACAGCTCCAGGTTGGGGGAGAAGAAGCCGCGGTCGAGACGGAGACTGCCCTGTAGTTGCTTGACATCCGGGCTGTAACGCCACTCCAGGAAGGTGGTCAGGTCGATCTGGTAGTCGGCTTCCAGGAGTTGGACGCCGATGAGGTTCACCCCGAACAGGATGTCGGGTCCGCGCGGGTCCAGCGGTCGACCGTTGCCGCTTATCTCGACCTTGCCCTTGTTCACGTTGGCCGTGCCCCTGGAGATTTCGAAAGACCAGTCGTCACCGGTTTTCAGGCCCAGTTGGAGGTCGGAGAACTCGAGCCAAGGCTCGGTGTAGACCAGCTTGCCGCCCAGTTGGCGGATGTCCGCTTCGATCCGCGGACCTCGTGCCGAATTGTGAAAGTCGAGATGGGTTTGGATGTCGGCGTTGCCGGCGAAACCCGGAACGAAGAGATCGAGATCGCCCGCGGACATGATGGTCTCGACCCGAAACCCGTTGCCCCTGGGCACGATGTCGAAGGGCATACCGGCCACTTCCACCTGGCCGGGTTCCAACCGCACGGTGCCGTCGTAGGCGCCGGTGAGATCGCGAACGTGCAGGCTTTTGCCCGCATAGGAGGCGGAGAGATCGTGCACCGTGAACTGAATGTCGGGTATCGCCATGGCCGACGCACCCTCGGTTTGCCCCTCGGGCGTCTCCTCCCCGGGTGTCTCTCCCTCGGGAGCGGGCTCTTGCGGCTGCGGATCCGGTTCCTCGCTGCCGGCGGTCAGTTCGGCCAGGTCGCCGACGACCATCGCCGATAGGTTCAAACGGTCCAGTTCCAGGGCTTCGGGCCAATTGGGACCGGCCAGCCGGCGCAATTGCGCCACGTCCTTCAGCTCGACCTCGAAGGGCAGCAGCAGGGTTTCCGTGCGTTCGGCAGGCGCTTCCACCACCCGTACCTGCATGCCGGCGAAGTCCACCGTAAACGGCTCGGCGCGAAGGCTGCCGTCGTAGCGAATCGCCGCTTCGGTGATTTCGAAGGGTTCGTTTTGAAACGAGCCGTCGACCTTGCCCGCCACGAACCGAACTTCGGGGTTTTGAAAACCCAGGTCACTCTCGACCTTCATGCGCCCGGAAAGCGCGTTCATCTCCAGGTCGGCGGGCCATTGCTCCTTCAGGGCGTCGCGGAGCTGTTCGGGTCGTTCCAATTCGTAGGAAGTCGAGGCCGTGAGCCGATCGTTGGCCAAGTGAAACTGAAAGTCGCGCAGGCTCAGGCCCGAAACCGACAAATGCTGCAAACCACCCTCGGCTTGCGGCGGACTGGGCACGAGATTGATGTGGGCCGGAGTCTCCGCGGCCAGGTCGAGCTGTGTTTCCGCGACGGTCAGGGTCTGGGCGGGCAGGGCGATCGATACCACGACCAGTTGGTCGTCTCCCGCCGCGTCCAGTGTCAATCGGGGCGGCTCTACGGGCGACATCGGGGCATACCCTTCCACCGGCTCGGTGCGAACGCGAACCTCCGTCCGCCAACGCGGCATGCCTCCTCCGGAACTGGAGAAGAGCGGACGCAGGTCGACGGTGGCCGCGCCGGTCAAGATGCCGTGAGCGCTGTTGCCGTGGAGGTCTTCGATCGCCAGAGCGCGTTCGGCCAGTGCGAAGGAAAGGTCGACCGATGCCTGGGGCGAAGCCGCCTCTCCGAACAGGGTGAGTTCCGTGGCCCCGTCGAGGTCGAGATTGTCGAAGGCCCCCGAGCCGGAGGCGAACAGCTTGCCTTCCAGACGGTTCCCGTCGAGAGGGACCACCAGGTCGTCGATATCGACCATCAGTCGATGGAACCGTTGTGCGTCCAGGTCGGCCACGAAATCGAGCACCGGCCGTTCGGGACCGAGGAAGGTCGTTTGCAGGCGACCGGCGAGCCGGTTGAACGGGCCGTCGAGGGTCAGGGTCAGGTGATCGCGAAACAGGTCGCCGTAGTGGAGGTCGAGCACGTGGACCTCGGTATCGCAGAGCCGCATGGTGTTCGCGGCGTTGTCCAGGTCGGCCGAAAAGAGGATGGTGTCGGTGCAGAGTTCGGGTGGAATCGCGGCAAAGGGCGCCAGTTCCTGGATGCCGGCCAGGGAGCCGCGCGTCTTCAGCGTCAGATGCTCGTCGTGACTGCCCGAGAACGTGAATCGGCTGCGGGGAGAAAGGCGGCCGTCGCCTTCGAACGTCAGGCGTTTGTCGCGGTACTCGGCGGTGGCCTGCAGGCTCGTGCGGCCTTTGACCGCCAGTTCGGTGGTCGCCGCCAATTGCTCGGGATCCAGTTGCGGCATCGAGAAGTGACCTTTGACTTTCACTTCGCCAACGGTCGCCAATTGGGGCAGCAATCCGGAGATGCCGGTCAAGGTCAGGTGGGACTCCCCGGTGAGGGCCTCGTCGGTCAGGACCAGGTCCACCCGGGAGGCGCCGAACGCGCCCAAATCCAGCGTGACGGGGATGGTTTTGCGCGCTTCGCGGTACGGAACCTTGGCCGTGAGAGTCAAGGGCACGGTTTCCGCGGCCAGACCCGCATCGGGCACCGCTTTTTGAAGGTCCAGCGCGGTTTCCAATTTGGCCTGCAACAGGGTGCCGTCGAGCTGGCCGGTCAGCGTGACCGGGGCGAGGCCGTCCAGGGGCGAAGGAGCCGGCGCCGCGTCGGGTTGGGCGGTGAGCCGTGCGATCAGGTCCGGTTCGACCGCGAGATGATACGCCAGGTTCGGTTGAAAATCGCGTTCGACCGATCCCGTTACCTTCAGTCGAGCCTGGCCACCCTCTTCCGTCACCTGGAAATCGATGCCTTCATACGTGAAAAAATCGCTGGTTCGGGCCGCGAAGGACAAAGCGGCCCCCGGCAGGTTCCGGTCCCCGGCGGTGATGGGCGGCAGGTTGAAACCGGCCGCGAGCAAGGACCCATCGTAATCGACCGAAAGGTCCCGTGCATTCACATCCAGGGGCACGGAGGTGTCGGCATAGTGGATCTGAACGTCCTTGACCGACAACTCGGCGATGTCGATCTCGGGCAGCGGTGCGGGTTCTCCGGGTTTGGCGGGAGCGGCCTCGTCGCCGGCGAACAGGGCCGGGTCGATGCGCACCTCGCCGCCGGTCAGGGCGAAACCGTCGAGCGCGATGTGCTTGGCGGAAATGGCGCGGTTCAGGTCGACCTCGACCTCCGCCAGCGAGGCTCGCAGACCTTTGCCTTTGGCCGTAAGCCCTTCGATCCGAGCACTCAGGCGAAACAGGTCGAGGCGTAGGGAACGCGCCTCGATCTCCCAGCCGAAGGCGCGCGCCTGCTTGGCGATTTCCGACAGCAGCAGATCACCCGCGATGGGGGTATGCACGAAGCCGATGCTCGCCGCCATGAGAATCAGCAGGGCGAGCCCGATTTGGAGAAGCCGTTTTCGCAAGGGTCAATTGCCTCCGAGCTTCAAAACCGTGCTGTTCACGAAACTGTAGCGTTGCCCGGTACGGGGGATGCGCTTGAGGTATTCATTCCAGTATTTGAGGACCTTGTCCGAATCGCCCTTGGTCTTGTAGATGTCGCCGAGGATGTAATAGGGCTCGGCGAAGCCCGCTTGGAGGGCCGTGGTTTTTTGGAGGTGGACGATGGCGTCGTCGTATTTGCGCGTGCGCCATTTCAGATAGCCCAGGAGGTAGTGCGCCATGTAATTGTTGGCGTCCTGCTTGATGGCCGCCTCGAAATCGGTGGTGGCTCCGGCCAGGTCCCGCTTCCAGACCTTGTTGTATCCGGCGACGACCAGTGCGTCGGTTCCGGTGCTCTTGGATTGTTTGCTGGCGTACTCGTCGATCTTGGGAATTTGACGCATGTTGCCGAGAGCTTCCATTTTGCCGATTTGTGCCTGTAAATGATTGGGGGACTTGGCCAGAATGGTCTCGAACTTGGCCAGGGCGGCCTCGTTCTGGCTGTCGGCCAACAGCGTGTGGCCCTCGTTCAGAGATTGGGAAAAGTCCCCGGCGAAAACACCGCAGGACGGCAGGAACAAGAGTCCGAGAAAGAGGATCCGCGTGACCGGTAAAAGGGGAATGCGCTTCATGTGTGTCTCCTTGTTAGAAAAGCCTACAGGGTTCGGAACACAAAGAGTTGGAAACGAGATCGCCAAAAAGAGAGCTGAAAGCATCGAGTTCGACAAAGCGGAGAGCAAAAACCAAACCATCGCGTGCGGTCGTTCGGCTTCTCTCCAGGGACGAAGAGCGGGGGCGATCGGCGAAAATGGCCGGATCGCTCGGGTACTCGAATGAAGGGGAGAGACGCGTCGAGGGGTTCATGTTACCTCAAATCCGGTCGTCACCCCAGTCCGGGTTCGTTGCCGGAGTACTTGGGCGCCGTCGATCGGCCACGGAGGTTCTCAAGCGATGGGGGAAATATTCCGAATGCTACAAGCACAGCGTTTCGAATGTGTTCCACCGTACGATCTGGCCATTATGGAATGCACCGACCGCTTGAAGGTGATTAAATGTCGAACCGAGTGGCGTTTCATCATGATCCCGTTCATGCGGATTTTTCGGATGGGGAACATCCAAGGGACGGAACCCGCTTTGCACTCGTGAGATGCGACGTGGCCTGCGAGGAGGTTCTTCATGGCTAGACGTCGTCGGATCCAAAAATCCCCTGCCAAAAAAACCGGAAAACGCTACAGGGCCGCACGACGGGCGCCGCGACGGTTCTGGCTCGACGCCCCCCTGCTGCGACGTATCCGTGCCGTGCTCATGCAGGACATGGCACCCCATTGGGTGCGCGTCGAAGCGCGTCTCCTGGACAAACTGTCCAGGGCTTTCCTGGCGTGGGCCCGCGAAAACAAACTAATCCTGAACGATCGCGATGCCTGGGCCACCGCGCGCGATTTGAGCCTCTTTCTCACGCGGGAAATCCATGCTCGGGAGCAGCGGATCAAGCAGGCGAATCAACGGTTTCAGGTCTTTACCAACCGTCACGCGCGGGCAGCCACGGTTCGCGAAAAGCGGGATTTCATTTTGAATTTCGCGGCCGAGTTGGGTGCTTCCGGGTTGGCCCTCCAAGCCGATCGCCGGGCGGTGAAACGCTATTTGGACCACGATGCGATGGCCGATCGTCATCGCATTCTGCGTCGCGAGCAGGAACGCATCATCTGTTTCTGCCTGAAGCGATTCGGCGTGCTCTCGGCCGCGGTCCTGAACGCGAGCCCGGACAAGGCGCTCAAACTGTGGACTCAGATGGAAGTGGAACGCACCTGCCGCGAGATCTGGGACTATCGCGGCAACCCCATGATCCGGAAGGAAGCCTTCACGGCCCTGGCCCGGGCACTGCGGGCCTTGCCGCCGGAAGTGATCGATCGGGCGGTCTCGGACCAGACCATCCACGCCGTCTATCGCGCCTCGATGGAGAAACACGAACAGGTTTGGTACCACCTGGAGGCGATCGCCCTTTTGGCCGAACTGGCACCGGAATCCTTCGAAAAGGTGCTCCTGCGATGGTTTGACGAAAGCGAGGCCGGTGATGCGATTTTCTTCAGGGCCCGAACCGTGCGCATCTGGGGTGACCTCCTGCGCCGCCTTCCCCGATTGGCCGAACGCGCCGAGCTGATATGGGCCGATCCGAGTCCCTACGTACGCCAGGCTTTTGCCGCAGCGGTCACGGGAGGAGATCCCGACTTCGTCGACCTTTGGTTGGGGCGCGCGATCTCGCTGGATCCCGCCAAAGAGGTGCGGGCCGCCGCGCTGTTGCAGTTGCCGGGGGCGGCCCCGTCGCTCGGATACGACCGAACCGTCGCGCTATGGTCCTCGGCCTTGAACCCCGAAGCGCCCGACTTCGTGTTGCGCGTCGCTCTCGAGGTCGCCGTCGATTTGATGTCCGGCATGGATTCCGCCGGGCGCACCTCCTTCTATCAAACGGTCTTGGCGCTTCTGGAGGAACTCCACGGATCGGAGGTCGCGGATTCGATCAAACGCGAGGTCTCGCGAACCCTGGAGATCTTGTGGTCGATGCACGACGAACGGGCCCGGCTGGCGGTGGCCGCATTGAGGCGCCGCTTGGCGCAGACCAAGCCGGGCCGCACGATTAGGGTACCGCGGGAAGTGGCGACGCTCGAACCCGATCGATTGGGCCGCGTTTTGGCCGTACTCGCCGCCGAGGATTTCGGCTTGGACTTGGAGACGGGTATTCGGGGCATGCGTTTGCGGCGGGGTCCGGTATTCGGGTTTCGCTGGTGGCGTCTGCTCCACGAGTTGCGACATCCCGATCCGGCCAAGCGACAGGGCATATCCCACGTGATCGGCCGGCTTTCGCGCAGCCGATTCCGGGCACCCTCGGCGTTGCTGGCCGAGTTGGCGCCGGCCAAGGTGCCGGGCGAACCGCTGGTGATCGGGGCGGAAGCCGGGTGGCGTCCCTTCCTGCCGCTGGTCGAAGACGGGTTGTCCCTGCTCGATTTCCATCTCGGCAACAAACCGGTGCGCTTCTACACGAGCGAAGGGGTGACGGTCATGTATCCTCCGCGCTCGCCGCTGCGGCGCATCGCGGCCTATTGGACCTTGACCTTGCGGTTCCGCGAGTACGCCGCGCTTCGCAATTGGTCGGCCGAGTCCGGCAATGACGAAAACGCCTACATCGCGGCGCTGCGTCGATTGGGTTTCGATGTGCGCTTGGAACCGCTGGCACCCGAACGCCGGCTCGACCCCGGCGTCGCCAAATTCTTCGCGGGGCCGCTGCCCTTTCTACAGCCCGGCTTCGTGCAACGGATCCAGGAGTATCTGGCCACCGTCTACGGCAACACCCTTTCCGAATTGACCTTCTTCCTCACCGCCGCGACCGGGCTCTTCTTCGGCCGTCATGCTTACGGCAACGGACGCATTCGCCTGGCTCGCGCCAAACTCCCCCTCGTCATCGGGGGCTGGGGCACGCGCGGCAAATCCGGCACGGAGCGGCTCAAGGCCGCGCTCTTCGCGTCCTTGGGTTACAGTGTCTTCGCCAAGACGACGGGGTGCGAGGCGATGTTCGTCTTCTGCACCCCGTACGAGAAGCTGTTGGAAATGCCGATTTTCCGTCCGTTCGACAAAGCCACGATTTGGGAACAGGGCGATGTGGTTCGGCTTGCGGCGGGGTTCGGCACCGACGTCTTTCTGTGGGAGTGCATGGGTCTGCGCGCCAGTTACGTGTCGATCCTGCAACGGCAGTGGATGCGGGACGACTTTTCGACGATTACCAACACCTATCCCGATCACGAGGACATTCAAGGGCCTGCCGGGTACGACATTCCCCTGGTCATGACCGAATTCATCCCGAAACGCGCGACCCTGTTGACCACCGAGGAGTCGATGCTCCCGATTCTGCGGCATGCGGCGCGGCGGTTGGGCACGGAGCTCCACGACATGGGATGGTTGGAAGCCGGCCTGCTCACGTCCGATGTTCTCGCTCGATTCCCCTACGAAGCCCATCCCTACAACATTGCGCTCGTTCTGGGTCTGGCCGAACGTCTGGGCATCCCCCGCGATTACGCCCTGCGCGAAATGGCTGACCGGGTGGTTCCCGACCTGGGTGTGCTCCAAAGCTACCCACCGGCTCCCATTCAAGGTCGAACCCTGGTTTTTTCCAACGGCATGTCCGCCAACGAGCGCCACGGCTGCCTCGGCAACTGGACGCGGCTGGGTTTCGACAAGGTGGACCCTCGCGAAGAGCCGGCGGTGTTCCTGACCGGCGTGATCAACAACCGCGCCGACCGTGTTTCCCGCTCGCAAATCTTCGCCGACATCATGGTTCGCGACCTTTCGGTGGACTGCATGGTCCTGATCGGCTCGAATTTGCGCGGCATGATGGGCTATTTGGAAACGTCTTGGGAAGCGTTCGCCGGCGGGTACGCGATCTTCGGCACCGGCGACACCCCAGGAGGCCGGTTGCAAACCCTGGCCCGCAAGCTGCGCATCCCGTACGAGCCCGACATGGTGCGAAACCGGCTCGAGATCATGCTGGGCGCCATGAACGAGGGACCCGAGGCCGGCGACTCCGAAGCCTGGCGGCCCCTTCTCGCATTGTGGGATCGCCCGGACGCGCTGGCCGAAAGCCTGAAGGCGTGGCCCGCGGGCGGGATCGACGGCGAGGAGGTGTTGCGCTTCCACCGCACCTATCTGGAGTGGTACCTGGATTACGTGGCGTGTTCCGACCTACTGGCGAAGGACGTCGACGGGGAAGAGGCCCGGACCCGAAAGATCTTCGAAACGGCGCATCGCTGGTTCTTCGATCGTCTGGTCGTGGTGGAGGATGTTTATGCGTCCGGCGATCACATCATTCAAACGATCGTGTCCCACACGCCGCCAGGAATGACCAACCGGGCGATGGGACTGCAAAATATCAAGGGTACCGGGTTGGACTTCATCTATCGGTTTCAGGCCTGGCTCCACTGCCATCAAGCGTTGCAAAAGCTGGTGGGCGAAGACGAAGAACGATTCGCGGAAGGCCTGTCGGATTTGATGACCTTGCGCGACTACGGGCTGTTGGGGGCGGAACTCGCGGGACGAATCATCGAGCGGGCCAAACATGCGCCGATCTCGCAAACCGAGCGCTATCAGGCCCAACTGGCCGTGATCGAAACGCGCTATCGGGCCGATCTAGAGCGTCTGGAGGCGCGCCTTCACGCTCCCTCGGAAAAGCGATCGCCACTCGCCCGCGCGGTCGATGCGGTAGAACGGTTCTTCGATTTGGGCGATGCGGTTCGGCGTCGCAAAAAGGCGATGGCGATCTATCGCGACCTGGTAAAGGGTCGCATCTCGCGCGTACGCGCGGTTTCCGAGTTGGCCGCACTCAATCAACGACAAAAGGGAGGCTGGTTGTGGAAGCGTGTATCCTCGTCGGCGAAGCCGGCGAAGCGTTGAGTCCTTCTCGAACCCTGTTCCGGAGACGTCGGGAGGTCGGTGTCCATGGCCATCGATACGCACAGCAGTCGTCCTGAACCCGCCGCCGACCACGACCGCTTCTCCGGGTTGTTGGTCATCCTGGGTTCACCCTTGTTTCTGGTCGCCCTTCACTTTTTTGCCCTTCCGGCCGCGCTGGACGGCTTCCTGTTCGATCGGATTTCGAGGCTGCTGCCGAAGCCTCCGATCGCCGCTTCTCCGGTCGTCTCGATCACCGTCGATGACCACCGCATCGATCCGGCCGTCCTTCTCGCGGCGCTGCGCGATTACGATCCACGAACCATCGCGTTCCTGTTCCTGCCCGAGGGCGAGGCCTTTGCCGATGTCGCGGGGGAGGGACGCGATCTAATCCTCGGTCGGGCCCTGATGCCGCTTTCGTCGAGAGAGCTGGCCTTGCAATCGATAGACGAAGCGCTGGCCCACCTACCCTGGGCGGTGCTTGGACACGCGGAACTGCTCGGCGACTCCCCGCGCTTTCAGTGGACAGGGTACCGGTTGGACGAGCGCGTGTATCCCGGGCTCGAACACCATTTGGCCCACCCTGGGGAAGCGGTGGAGAAACCTCGACGTTTTCGCGTTCGATTTGCCGGGGATGGCCGGTCCCTTCCGAACCTGCCGGCCTCCGACATCATGGACGGGGCGGTTCCGACCGATTTTCTGAGCGATAAAATCCTGCTGGTCGCGCGCACCCCGCCACCGGAACAGCGGGCTTTCGATCGGTTGCGCATCGCGCGCGGCCATGCGGTCACCCGTGCCCGGTACCACGCCTCGGCGGTGGAGACGCTACTCCTGGATCGCGCACCGGTGGAAACCCCGGTCTTCATCGTCTGGCCGTGCCTGTTGCTCTACGCCCTGGCGCTCGGAGTCCTGTTCCAGCGTCTTCAAATCACCACCGCCTTCCGCGTGGCACTCGTCTTCCTGGCGATCCCGCTCCTGTTGGGGTGGGTAGGCCTGCTGCTGGGGTATTGGCTCTTCGTGGCCGACCTGATCCTGTTGGACCTGATCCTCTTTCTCGTGATGGTGTTTCGCAAGAATCTGGTGCTGGCCGGAACGCTCAATCGCCAAATCGTCGATACCTCGTCGTTCATGCAGAGCCGCTACATGCCCAAGAGCTTCTACGCCTCCGAGCAACACTGGTCGCAAGTGGCGAACATGGTCAAACAAATGCTCCACATTCGCCGCACCATTTTTCTCGATCGCGTCATCGGCGATCACCGCTGCCGGGAAGTCATCTCGCTGAACTGCTCGCTGGACGACATCTACGAGATGCGTCGCGACTACGAACGCACCCCCTATACCTACGCCCTCGAAGCCAACGGTCCGATCCGTCTCGAGCGATCCTACTTGCGCGATCAACCCGAAAACGAGGCGCAGTTCTTGATTCCGCTGGTCTTCGCCGGCGAGGTCAACGGTTTCTGGGCGCTCGGCATCGAAGAGGAGAACATCGGCGATCTGGCGATTTTCGAGTCGACCCTTCGCGAGACGGCGGTGGAAATCGCGGAAATGCTGTACCACCGCAGGCGCTACCTTCAATCGGTTCAGGCCAAGGGCCTGATTCCCGCCCTGCTGACGTTCAACATCGATCGCGAGATGGAGCAGTTGTTGCGCGAGTCGACGGCGCTCATGGAACGCCATCTGGTGCGCCTGGAAAGTATCCTTCAGGGCCAGAACACCGCCGTGCTGATCTACGACATGTTCGGTCAGGTCCTCATGATCAACGAAGGCATGGCCAAAGCCCTACGCGACATCGAGTTCGCCCCCTACGACAATACCCTCGCCGATCTGTTGCAACGGGTTGGCGGCTATGCCGACGTCCAGGCCAAACGATTGGTACTGGACATCTTGCGTCACGATCAAGAGTTCTCCTTCCCGCTCGACCTCGCCAACCAACGCACCGTGCTTCTCGTCCTGCGACCGTTGCGCACCGGGCGTAGCGAGTTGGAAGCGAGTCCCTTCAGCAAGCTGGGCGTCCTGTGCGAAATGGTCGATATCACCGACTTGCGGCGCCTCAGCGATATGAAGGAGAAAATCATCCGCCAGACCACCATGGTGCTTCGCAACGACATCATGGGCCTCTCCATGGCCCACGATCTGATCACCTCCGAAACGGTCCCTCGCGCCGACAAGCTGGAAATGATGGAAATCGCCAAGGAAAAAATGAGATCCCTGACCAGCCTGCTGGAAGAAGGCAAGGGCTATTTGACCTCTTCTGTCTATGACCGCGGCACGCCTTACTTTCCGGTCGAATTCGGTCCCATCCTGGAGCACGCCCTGGAAGAATCGGAGTCTCTTCGACAGGGCCGCGCATTGACGGTCGAACTGCGCAAACCCGAGCTGATGAATTTCGTGCTGGCATCACCCAACCAACTGAAAGAACTGCTGATCGCCCTTCTGGATGTGCTCATGAACGATGCCGAAAAAAATACCACCATTGGCGTCGACATCACCGAAGAAGATCGTCAATTGAACCTATACTTCAGGAATCGGGGCTACGGCATTCCGGAGAAGCAACTGGCCAAGATTCTCTCCGACGAACCCGACTTCGACCTGCCTCTTGGGTTGGCACTCAAGAAGAGACTAAAATATATCGAATCATGGGGCGGAACCGTTTCGCTCGCCTCCACGATCGGCAAAGGAACCACATGCAGCATCAAACTGAGGACCTTCGGGTGAAAAAGCATCCGGATGGGAAAATCCACCTTCTCCTGGTGGAGGACGACGATACGATTCGCCACATGCTGACGTATGGCCTGCGCGCCGCCGGATACCACGTCGAGGTCGCCGGAAACGGGGCGGAGGCCATGGACGTCCTGAAGACCTTCGAGCCGGATCTCATCATTTTGGATCTCTACATGCCCAAGATGGACGGACTGGCCTTTCTCAAGCAATACGAGAGCAAAGTACCCATCCTGGTCTGCTCCGGTTCCGACGAGGAGCAGGACATTCGCCGGACACTGGAAACCGGGGCATCGCGCTTCCTGCAGAAGCCGGTGACCCTCAACGCCCTACAGGAAGCCATTCAAACCCTTCTCTGATAAGTTGGGCCCGTGGACGTCGTCATCCATATCTTTCCCGCAGGGAGCCTGTCCGAATCGGTCATCACCACCGTCTGGTTGGGGATATGGGTGATCGTCTTTTTCAACCAATGGTTGGGCTGGTCCCTTTCGGGGTTGATCGTGCCCGGCTACCTGGTACCGCTGATCGTGTTGAAACCCCTGTCGGCCGCGGTCATCGGTATCGAGGGCCTCTTCACCTATGTCGTGGCCTGGATTCTGTTCCAAATGCTGCCGCGCTCCGGCCTGGGGTTCGGGGTATTCGGGCGCGATCGGTTTCTGGTGCTGATCCTCATCAGTGTGGCGACCCGTATCTTTTTCGATGGCTACCTGCTTCCGGAAGTCGTGTCCTTCCTGGACGAACGTTTCCGGATTCCCTTCGAATACCGCACCCAATTCCACAGCTTCGGGCTGATCATCGTCGCTTTGCTGGCCAATTACTTCTGGCGACCGGGCTTGCGAAAAGGGCTGCTGCCCATGGCGATCACCCTGCTGGTCACCTACGCCCTGGTCCGATTCGTACTCCTTCCGTATACGAACTTCACGATCAGCAACGTGGAGTACATGTACGAAGACCTGGCCGGGGACATTCTGGCCGCGCCCAAGGCCTACATCATTCTTCTGACCGCGGCCTTCATCGCGTCACGCATGAATCTTCTCTATGGTTGGGAGTTCAACGGCATTCTGGTGCCTTCCCTGATGGCCCTGCTCTGGTATCAACCCGCCAAGTTACTGATCTCGCTGTTGGAGGCGGGTGTCGTGCTCGGATTGGGGATGGCGGTGCTGTCCACGCCGCTCTTCCGCGGCATCACGATCGAGGGTGGGCGCAAGCTTCTGTTGTTTTTCAACATCAGTTTTTTCTACAAGATGGTCTTGGGTTTCGCATTGGCGGCGTGGAAACCGGAGCTCAAGACGACCGATTTCTTTGGGATCGGTTATTTGATCACGACCCTGCTCGCCGTGAAGATGCACGAAAAGGACATTCTCGTGCCCATGACCCGCGCCACGCTCCAAGTGTCGCTGGTCGCCGCCCTTTTTGCGAACGGACTGGGTTACCTGCTCACCTTTCTCCCCAAGGATCGGTTGGCGCCGGAGGGCAGGCCCGCGCGCGTGATCGAAGCGACCGGAACGCTGCGCGACCTGCCCGACCGCGCCAAACTTCTGTTGTACGCGGGAAACACCTCGGACGACATTCGCAAACCCGCCCTGACCGACATGGATCACTTCACCCGGGCGATCCAGGAGCTGACCTCCCTGTCGCCGGATCCGAAAGATCCGAAACTGCGGGCGGTTCGGCAACGCCTGGCGTTGGTGGGTTATGCGCTGGAGGTGGTGGCGCGACGCTATTTCTACCTGTACGAGGACGGCGTCGACCGCGGATGGGGCCTCTACCTCCTGGATACCCGGCCTCGCAGCGACCTGCTGATCGAGGTCCCGGCTCCCTTGGAAGAGGCCCTGACCTTCGAAAGTGGTTTGGCGTTGATGACCCGTCTGGGGGCCAGGGCCCTGGCGGTGAACAGCTTGTCGTCGAACACCGCCCAGGCGGTGGCTTTTTCCCCAACCCAGAGCTATCAATCCTTCTACACCGCCTTTTTCCGCGAAGTCGGTCGAAACCATTGCCTTCAGGTTCGCGGCCTGGGCATCGGCAATCAACGTCTTTTGGCGCTCCGCCTGGCCGACTTCGAGCCGGGTGGCGATCGAAGCTCGCTCTTTTTGAAGGTCAACCGTCCGAAGGGCGTCACCCTCGCCGATCTCGAAGGGGCCGTCGGCGAAAGCCACCTGTATTTTCACGAAAGCCCGTTCGACAACCTGCACCGAGATCTGTCCACCTCGGGTTATGGGGAACTGTTTCTGAGCAAACGCGGCATGCGGCGCCTGCTTGCGCTCGAAGCGGGGCGCGAGGGTGGACGTCGCGCGGTGGCCGTTCGCAGCGGCGAAACGGTGGCCGAGGCGATCGAGCACGAGCGCCGGGCTTTCGCCGAGGCCGGATCCGGCGCCTATCGACCCGCCAGTCGCGAGTTGCTGCTGCTCCTGGAGGACGAGGTGCTGCTACCGCTGATGACCTTGATCGGCCATGACCAGGATACCCGGGGGCAGGCGATCGCCGAGGAACTGGACTTCATCGCGGGAAGGGCTCGACCGCTGGGTTATGAACTGGCGCGGCTCGACGATCCCGAGACGGGCGAGGCCTTTGTGCTGTTGCGCGAGGCCCCCGATGCAGCCAGAACCCATCGCGGCTTCTGTTTGTTCCGGTTGGGACCGGCCCACCCCTTCGGAATCCAGGTGCCGCGTCCCGTTTTCGAGCATCAGAGCCTGGCCTTCGGGTCCTTCCTGTTTCGACGGCTCCAGGCCCGTGTGCTGATGGTTCACGGTGCCCATCACCTGGCCAACCCGGACCTGAGCGCCGATCCGCTTCAGGCGGAAAACTCGTTCACCGTTTTCAATCAGGTTCACCAATCGGTGCTGGCCTCCATGGGGTCGGCACCCTTTCTGATGCTACAAATTCGCGGTCTGGGTCATCGGGACTTCGATCCCTACACTCGTGGAGACCTGCTGCTGGCCTTCGACCGCGGAACGGTGACCGACCGAGAACAGATTCTCCCGCTGCAGATCTTTCTGGATCGGATGGAAGCGGATGGCCTGGGTGTGGGTTTCGTCGATGGCAAACCGGACACGGCCGGCTACGGTCTGGGGGCCAATCCGCAGGCGCTCTTCATGGCTCAGGCGCCGCATCAGGCCATGATCCAGGTTCGGGTGGCGGCTTCGTTGCGACGTTCCTTTCGTTCGCTGGTCGACAGTCGGCGTTTTGAGGCCCAGTTCCGTGCCTTGGACATTCCCGCGACGCCTCTCGACATCGAGGCCCAATTTGGGCAGGCCCAAACGGCGCCCTTGGATTCGGCGTCGTTGGCGGTTCTGGAACACTACTTGGCCCACTACGACATCACCGCCCTGGCACGATTGGTCGCGATGCCTGACCTGCGCGTCCAGCGTCTCGACGACACCGAAACCGGTCAGGTGTTTCTGCTTGTCGCGGGGCGCGATGGGACCCTGTACGCCCTTGCCAATCTGGGTGGCCGGGGGGCGGCGATCCCGGTTTCCGCATCACCCGACATGCCCCTTGCGGCACAGGTCGCCCACTTCGTTGCCGTGCGTGAACCGCTGCTTCTACTGGGAGGTACGCCGTGAGACCGCTCTGGCAGGGCGCCTTCCTGGTGTTGCTGGTGATCGTCGTGGCCCGCACCGGTCCGTCCCTGGTTCGCGTCTGGCATCGCATCGAGACCCGGGTCGGTGGTCCCATCGACTTCGAGGGGCGTCGCATGGGGATCGGCTACGTCGTCGGGCGCGATTCGGGAACCGAGTTCGCGATGCCCCCGGGCGGGCCTCCCCTGCGCATCTTGGTGAATCCCACCATGGAGGGTGAGGCGCCCGATCCCGAGAGCCCGATCCCATTCGGCGTGGCCTACACCTTTTTGGATGTGGATCGGAATCCCCTGTTCCGGGACGTTTACCATTTCGTGGGGAAACGATCCCTGTTCCGAACCGACGCGGGGGCACAGCCTTTCCCCGCGAGCGAATTCGAAGATCGCGGGTTACACGCCCTGGATTTGAGAGTGGCGCTGCTCGTGCCGCAGAAAGGCACGGAGCCCGCGTTCGTGCGATTCGAATTGGTTGAGCCTGCGGGCAGGCTAGCCGATCTGGTCCTGCGGGTCTACACTCCCAACAAATTGACGCCCGGCACGGAAATGGTGGCGTGGCAGAAGATGCGGGTCGTCGAGCGGCAGCGCTTGGCGCGCGCCAGTATCGAAGATTACCGGTTCCTCGAGGAAGACGAGATCATCGCCCTGGTGCGCAGCGAATGGCGTCCGATCGGGCCCACCGGCATCAAGAACCGCGATTACCAGGTCCGGCGTGTGTTCACCCTTCGCGAAAACCCGGGCCAGAACCTTGGATCTCGTGAGACCGTGGGGTTGGACGGCTTCCTGATCGGGCCCGGCCGGGTGGCGATGGTGCCGTTGCCGGAGGTGTCGGGGCGCGTCCGGCTGGCGTTCGAGCCTTGGGGTGACGCGCCTCCGGAAGCTCGAGGGGAGCTTCGGATCGAGCTCTTCCGTCGTCAGGATACACCCCACAGGTGGACTCTGCCCGTCAACCGGCCCGAGGGCACTTGGCAACACGTGTGGGCAGAAGGCGATCGCGTCCTCGACATCTCGGCGGATCGGCCGGTCACCCTGCGCGTCCTGTTCGATCCCGGATCCGGCCTGCCCGCTGGGGGCCCCGATCCCCCGACAAAGACCGGATCCCAGCGGATGGGAGGGGATGCGGGTCTCGTTCCCGACGAATCTTGGGACATCACGCCGACACCGGCAGTGTCGCCGGCCTGGGCGGCCACGCCCGATTCACCCATCCGGTTTTCCGTCATGGGCGGCGAAGCGGCGGTGCCTTTCCGCCTGGTTGCCTTTTCGGTGGCGCCCTCTATCGAGGATCCCGGTGCTTTCGATGGCCCCCTTCCCGCCAGGCAGGACGTGCAGGTGCGGGTTTCGAATGCGGCAGGCGAGTCGGTCATGGCGTATGCCTTCTCGTTTACGCCCGAACCCAACGTGCGCGATTACCTCGATCCGCACGGGTTGGGCGGGTCACTGTCCAAGCCGGAGCCCCGCCATTTTCACGTGCCCATGGGTGCCCATCACATCGACATCACGGCCGATCCGCCCGCGTTGGTGACCGGTAGTGTTCGGCCCGCCGGTCTGCCCGCGGTGCGGAAGGTGCCGCGCGATTATGCCGATTACCAGGGCGATGGGACTCCCGTTCCCGTCTGGTTCCCTTTGGATCCGGATGCGGCGGAACGCTTGCGCCAAGCCCATCGCATGGTTCCGATCCATCGTCAGGGGGAACCGCCGGAGCCCCATCCGCTTCTGGCCGCGGGTGACTATTGGGTCGAAGAATACGCGCTCGAACCGCGGAGCACGGGGCTTCATCTGTTTCTTGCGCGCGAGCTCGGTCCCTTTTTCGATGCCCGGTCCGGAGCGACCGCTTTCACGCCGATTCGCGCCGATCGCTTGGTGGAAATCGTCTTCATGGAGGATTTCGCCGGGATGGCGTCGCCGGTACTCTTGTTTCGCAAGGATGACTCGGTGGAACGCTTTCAGATCGAAGTGGACGGGGTGGCCCGACGGGATGTCACGACCTCGGCGCCCATCGGCGAAGTGGGTCTGGGCGCGGTCCGCGCGGGTCTCCATCAACTGCGCGTCCAGGGCCCATCGACCGAAACCCTGCTTGTCAGTCACGTCCGCCCGGAGCGTACCTTTTGGCGAAAGGTGTATGTTTCGACGTTGTTGGACCCCATGTGGGTCTCCGTCGAAAAGCCCGGCCCGGAGCCGATCGACCTTGCGATTCGGGTGTTCGCACCCTTCGGTGCCCAGGAACCGACCTATATCCGCACCTACCTGGAAGCACCCCACACGATCGAGGGGAGCCGCGATTACACCCTCATGCTGGGTCACTTCGAGCTGGCGCCCGCACCCGAAGCCGCCCCGGCTCATTTGGGTCCGCCGGATTTGGTTTTGGACGAAGGCACGGTTTTCTTCCTGCGATTGGGCGAGGACTTGGGGCCGGGATCCTATCGCCTCCGCATCGAAAAGGAATCGGGTCCGGGTAGCTTTATTCGCGTCACGAGAATTGCCGATCCGCGCGAACGGCCCACGCGTGTCACGCCGGTTACCGGGCTTCGCGACAGGCCTTGATCGAAGCGTCCGAGATGATCGCTAGCAGTTCAAACCTGACGGTCGAGCAAGCCGAGCCTGTGTGAAAACCCGTGAAATCGACCTACTCGGGCTGCCCACCTCCAGGCACGATGCCCTTCGGCATTGGGGAACTCCCGACAGAAGTGTTTCGAAGGTTCGCTTCACGGCGCCAACGACATCGAGGGAACGACCAGCTCGACCGTTTCGGTGCCCTGGTTGCGCACCAAACGGAAATGCCCGAATCGATCCGGCATGTGGTCCGCGCGGCGCCACGCGACAAACACCAGATCGTCCACGTCGAGCGTCGCTCGAGCGCTGGCGGGTGGCGCCATGGCCATGTAGAAGTTCAGTGCGTTGCCGCGCACCCCTTCGTTGGTCAGGATCTCTTCGTCCACACTCACGTCGAACGTGTGCCAACCCGTTTCGGGAGTCAGGGAGGCAGGAACCTCGTGCGTGCGCAGCAGGGTCGACTCGGGCTCGGCGGTCGGGTCCGTATCGATGAATTGGTAGATGTCGAACCGATTCCAGATCACGGTCTCGCCGGTCAGCCGAGCGTGGAACCGCAGGCTGTAGGTCGCCGAAGGATCCGAGGGGAGGGTCGAACCATCCGATTGGAGCTGGAAGAGGCGATTTCGGGGCAGGGGGACTCGCGCCACCGGTCGGGTCAGGATGCCCTCCGATTCGGAAGATTGGCCGATGATCCGCAAAAAGCGGCGGCCGCCATGTGCGTCGCCCTCGATCACGCCCTTGCTCTCGCGGTCGAGATTCCAGTGCGTGAACCCGCCGGCCACGGCATCGGCGGTCACGTCCTCGAAATGGCCCCAACCGAAAATATCGCGTCCAACTTGGATCTCGGGATGGCTGTCGGGAGCCAAACCCAGGCGGCCATGGTACAGGCGCCCAGGTGGTAACGTGGCCGTTTCGCCGGGGCGAACCATGATGCGCGTGCCGATCACCTCCGGTGGTTGACGGGTGATACGTCCCGTGAAGTGTTCCATGGCCAGGTGGGCCGGCACCGTATCGGGTTCGAGATCGATGGCCACCGAGCGCACCTGGCCGGTGGTGTCCCGCAGGGATTGGGCCTGGTTCAGGTTCATTTCCCAAATGTTCAAAAGCGTTCGACGGGCCGCCGATCCGGTGACCGGCACCGGCTTGTAGCCCTGGATTTCAAACGGCACCAGGCGCGCCTGAATCATGCGTTCACCCTCCCACACCGTTCGCAGGAAGGCGGAGGAGAAGGTTACCAGGAAATCCTGATCGAACACGAAGTTGCCCAAACTGTATGCGATCAGCTTGTCCTTGTACCACTCGACACCCTGCAAGACGTGGGGATGGTGGCATACCACCAGGTCCGCGCCGGCATCGATGGCGGTACGTGCGTTGCGGCGCAGGCTTTCGGAAGGCGTTTCCTGGTATTGGAATCCGGAATGGAGTTGAACGATCACCACATCGGTCCGTTCGGCGAGTTCGGCAATGGCCGCTCGTGCCGCCGAGGTGGTCCAAAAGGCGGCACCGCCATGACCTCGCCTGGCAACCCAATCCTGCATTTCCGGATAGACGGCGTCGATCGAAGACCAGGCGGTCGCGACTTCTTCCGCGGGCAAGTTGCGCTCGGCCGCCGCGAACAGCCGCCAGACTTCGCCAATGCGTCGCGCGCTGCGAGCGACCGTCCAGGTGGCGCCCTCGAAGCCCCATTCTCGCGACTCGTACTGCCACCGCTCGGTATCGGGTAAATCGGCCGGTACCGGCTCGTCGCCGTCGGGATAGTTGGCGTTGACGAAACTCCCGGTCACGGTGGTGTAGGCGAGGCTGCCGATGCGGGTTCCGGCGATCTGGTGGATCGTCGGTGCTTCGGCCTCCACCGCACTGGCACCGGCTCCTTGAAACACGATGCCCGCGGCGTGCAGAGCTTCGACCGTTTCCACCACGCCCAGGTCACCGTAATCCCGCGTATGGTTGTTGGCCAGGATCACCAGGTCGGTTTCCAGGGCTTGGATCGCCGCGAGGGTCTCGGTGGGCGAATTGAGAATGAAGCGTTTGCCGGGGTAGGCGAAGGACGGTGCGAGATCGCTGACGGTGGTCTCCAGGTTGATGGTCCGGAAATCGGCGGCGGTGAAGGCGCGGCGCATGTGGGCCACGACCGCCTCCGATCCGGTTCTGAGATTGTCGCCGGGAATCAAGGCCTCGCCGTTGGGAGGATCTTGATACCTTCGTCCGAACATGGCGTCACCGGTGGCATGCATGACCCAGCGCGTCCCGCCGCCGTCGCCGAGGAGATTGACGGCAAGGGTTCGGTCGGCATGCGACCATCCGAGCACCACGGGTTCGGCCAGGTGGCCGGGCGCGCGGATCACCACGGATTCGGGTCCCAGGAGGTCGGGCACGCGAACCTGGCCACTGGCATTGGTGGTCAGTTCGCCGAAAGCCCCGTCCAGCACGGCGTTTTCCAGAGCCTCGCCACTTTCGCCCAGCACTTGGACGGTGACGGAAAAGGTCCTGGTGTCTCCACCGGTCGGCTCGTCGTCGCGGACGACGGGATCCTCGCCCCGATAAGATCCCGAACACGCGAACGACAGGAGCAGCCACAGGGCTACCCAGCACGTGGAACAAAGGTGACGCATAGAACCTCTGAAAAAACACAAGCTCATTGGTTGCAACAAGATACTGGCTTCAAAATGTGATCGAATCGATTGCCGATGCCACGGCGATCCTTTTATTATAGGAAGAATGCACTTCTCTTGACACCTTGTCCAAGATTCCTCGCAAACTGAGCAAAACCCGTCGGGTATCCGATGGTTCCTGAAGGCGTACCCGATTCATGGGTATCCCCGGATCCGAAGGAAAATCAGAGGAGTTGTCTACGATCATGATCGCAGTCGTCCATGCCGCGTCCGTCGATGGCGATCGAGCCGTCGTGTTCGTCCCCTGTGCCGCGAATTCGATGGTTCGAGGCGTCACGTGAGGGGCCTGCTTCGCGTCATGTTGGTATGCCTGATGGGGACCCTGTCCGGCTTTTCATCGCCGCGGGAGGCCGATCCGAGCCGGTTCGTAATGCGCGCGACGCTGGAAAGCCCGCCAGTCATCCACCTGGGGCAAGAAAAGAGCGATCATCTCCTGGCACCACTATGGCGCACCCATCGCGTGCTGGCCCCCGGAGGAACATTGCTGATCGCTACCGACGGTCGCGATCCCTGCGCCCTGCTCGTGCTCGATCGGACGTCGAAGGCACCGTCGCTCGAAGAGCTTCGGTTCCAGGTTTCGCAGGATGGTCGCCTGTTTCGCGACACCATCCCTGTTTGGCACGACGATCTTTCGGGATTTCGATTGGGTGAGGACGGACCGCGGGTCTACCGGGTGACGCGCCCTGCCGACCGGAAAACACCCTTGCGTCTCGCAGCGCGACGTACCGCCGCGAACGCCATGCAGCCCCTTTTGCCACCCCGTGCCTTGCCGTCCGTGAGCGAGGCCGCCGTCGCGCGTCATCGGACTCTGTCCTTCGTCGCGGATCGTCGCCAGCGCGATTATTATTTCCTTGAAGCGGGGCAATCGCTTTCTTTCGAGGCGGGTAGCCTCGGTTCCGTGACAGTCGAAACCCGCCTTTCCTATGCCGATCAAGACCCGGCATATCGGCGGACCTACCGGCTGAAGGTGACCTCGGGTGATGTCGAGCGGCGTGTGGTACTGGAGACCACTCCTTCCCCGCATCTGGTGAACATCGCCGATGCCGCGCATCTGCTGGGACATCCAAAGTGGTTTTCGCATGCTCTGGCGGGCTCTCGGCTGACAGTCACCACGAATCAAGCGTTGTTCATGCGGGTCACTTCGGCTGAAGATCGCTTCCTGCTGGATCGATTCTCCGCCGCCGACTGGGCGCCGGTGCACCCTTTCTCCACACCCCACCTGCCGCGATTGCGGGAAACGTCGATGCCGCGCTCTAAAGGAGACGGGTCGGATCGGCACGGCTCGCAGATCTTTTCGCAGGGAGAACGGTGGACATCGGGTGCGGGCGAGACGGCACTCGCCCATCTTCAGGTTCTGCGGGCCAAAACCACCAGACATCCCCACGATCGCGAACTGCTTCTGGAAGCGGCTCGCTTCGCCGCACGCCACACCTATTTCCGCCAGGTACCGCTGGTCGAGGATGGGTCGAGAAAGTTTCGCACTCTGAATTTCACGCCTGCGACGCTCGCGACGGTGGAGGCACCGGTTCCGCGTTACACGGCGCCGCGATTTCTATCCCACACGGAGTCCCGAACGCGATCGGCCCGCTTTATCGGCGTGCATCCCGGCGAATCTCTGATGTTTCAGCTTCCGAACCTGGCGACGCCGCCGCGAATCCGGCTCATCACGGCCTTGCCTGCCGCGGGCGAAACCCCGACCCTTACCCTTTCGGTGAAGGGTATCGAACACCGGTTCACCTTTTCCGACGAGGTACCCGCAGCCTGGCTCGAAGGCAATGCGCTGACCGCCGGTGGATGGTCGCGGCTTGGTGCGATGGATCGGGTGACGGGCGTACCCTGTGGGCCTCGGGCGAAAGTGGGGCAGGCCACGTTGGATCTCCCCCTCGCCACCGCGCGACTGGCATTGAAGATCGAGCGTGAAACGGATCGAGAGAGTCAACCGCACGGTCCCTTGTGGATTCGTCTGGAAGTGATGCGTGGCAAGCCTTTTCGTCTGGAAGAAAAGGAGCATGAGGAGGCCGTGTCGCATCTCGAGAGGTCTCCCTTTCAGGCATTCCTGGCCTTGCTGCAGGGCCGGCGCCCCGAATGGCGTCCGGGTGATCCTGACATTCGCCATCGCTTGAGGTGGGCCCTCCACTACGAGCCACTGGCACGTACGATCTTGACCCTCCATCACGGGTTTTTGGCCGATCCCGATTGCGAGCCGCTGTCTCCCGTTCGGTCCGAGTCCTTGAGCGGACGGGAGCTCCAGGCCTTGCGCACGCGCGCCGAGACGGATGCCGGGAACGGTGATGTCCTTGCCGCTCTGACCCGGTACAGCGAGGCGTTTCATCGTTCGGGCGACCTGTCCGATCGCATGCGTCGCAACGAGATGTTGGTGGCTTTGGGAGAATGGCATCTGGCCAGAACCGATCTGCGCGACCTGTTGGTCAAGGCTCCGGACCGCGAGATGCGTCTCGAAGCGAGTTGGCTGTTGACGGAAATTCACCGCCTCACCGACGACCGTTCGGCGCAGATCGCCATGATCGCGACCATGGTGGTTCTCGACGGACACCAGGAGGACCTGGTCGCTTTGGTCGCGTTGTTTCACGGCGAGGGTCGGTTCCGCGAGGTATTGGATGGCGGCCTGTTGTTGGATCGACCCGACCGTCACCGACTTCGCGACGCGGCCTGGACCGAGGGGTGGTGGCGATTGGCGACGCGGATGACGATGTCGATGGCCGAACGCGAGGAGGCAGCGCTGGATCGGGGGGTTCGGGCCGCGGTCGAGGGCCGACCGCAAGAGGCGCTCGACCATTTGGCGCGAGCGGGCAAACGCGGCGCGTCCTGGAGAGCGGCACTTACGCAGGGTCTGGATCTGGGTGAACGCCTCTTGGCCCCGTTCGAAGCGCTTCGGTTCCCGGCGCTTTTGGACTTGGAACACTGGTGGCGTGCTCATCCAGGCCCACGCACCTATGCTCCGACTTTCGATTCGGTGCTGCATGCGGCGGGCGAATTCCCGGTATCTCACCGCGGTCGTGACCTGGAAATGACCTTTTTTCGAGGAACGGAGGAAACGCCGGTTGCGATGATCGTCGCCGGTCCCGCGCGGATCCGCCTGGAAATGCGACCGATCCATCAAGTTGGCGATGGCGGGCGTCCCCTGGATGGTTTTGTCACCATTGGTGTGGACGGACTGCCGCGGCGGCTCGCCTATTTGGAAAACCATCCATCTGCAACCTTGCAACTCGCCGCAAGGGTGGCGGAGATCCCTGGAAGTGCGATTTTTCACGAACTCGATCTGGGACCCGGCGCCCATCGCCTGGAAGTATGGGGGAGTCGGCCCTTGTTGGTGAGCCCGGATCGTCTGGTGGTGGCAGTTCCGATCTTGCCGCTACCGCCACTCGCCCCGGCCGCTTTCGAGGCCTGCGCGGAGAAACATACCGATCTCGAATCTCTGGAACATCGACAGCCGGAATCTCGTTTCCTGATACTCGACGACGGGTCCACGGCGCCACTGCCCGAGCCTCGACCGCGGAGCTGGGTCGATCCCGGACCGGCCGATCCTCTTTTACAGGCGCGGGCAAGCTTGCGCACGGATGAGCCGGATGTGGACTTGCTGGCGCAGTGGTTGGACGGGTTATCCGATCCGAAGGAACGAGAGGCCGCCCTTCTCGCCTTGTATTCTTCCGACCCGAGGCGGTACCGGGCTGAGCTGGTGACGCGCGTGCCTTCACTCGAACGTCCGCTGTTGCTTGGCGAAGGACGGCTGCGCGAGGCTTGCGCCGTTCCGGCGCGGAGCGACTCCGAGGCACTCCAAAAAATGGCGCTGTTGCTCGAGCGGTTCGCGGTCGCGCCCGAGGAGGGCTTGGACCTTCAGGTTCAAGCCGAGGCCCTGATCCTCGAACGCCCCGATCTTCCCACTTTGAAAAGGTTGGCCATGCCTTTTGACCGTGCCCATACCTGGCGACAGGTGCGCCATTTCGATCGCGTCGCCGGCACGCTTCGCCAAAAGGACGAGACCGTGAGCCCCCAATGGGCCGTACGGGCCGCCTTGGTGCCTCCCGATCCCGACACCCATTTACTGCTGGGAACCCAACGCATTGCGGTGAGGTTCGATCATGGGGCGCCCAAACGTCTGCGGGTGCAATTGGCGGTGGAGAGCCCTGGGTACCTGCCGCCCCTTCCCGCGACCTGCTTTCTTCGCTGGAACGTCGGTTCCGAAATCCGCAAGCGGCTCGAACCCGGTCGACACTGGCAGGAGTTTGACCTGGCGCCTCCGCCGGGGGCCCGCGACCTGGCGATCGGTGGGCTGGATCCGCGCCGCAATCAGCTCATTCGAGTACGGCTCTTCGAGGAAACCGAGGCGGGGCCAGTCGCGATTCCACCGCAGCGGACCGATCGGACCTATCGGGTGGCTTCCCCGAACGAGCCGATTCGACTGAGCCTGTTCGAGCCGGCCATGATCCGCGTGGATCGCCTGCGGGGGGATGCCGTCGAAAGCGAGCAGCTTCTGTTCCGAACCGGCCCGTCGGAATTGGTGTTGCGGGCCGATCGCGAGCCGTCCTACTACCGGGTCTTTCGGATGGGTCGCCGCGATGTAGGCGAAGGGGTGGCGGCCTTGCGCCCTCGGGTCGCTTGGGAGCCGAACGGATACGCACCCACCGCGCCACCCGAATCCCTCGTGTCGACGCCCGCGATCGGGTCGGGGCCGTGGCGAGCGGGCTACCTGGGTCGGTTCAGCCATGAATTCGGACTCTCGTTCGTGAATCGGGAATTGTCGGACGATCAGCGCATCGAGCGCGCGGACCGCGACCGTTTTCTCCAGGTAGGCTATACCGCGAGACGTCATGTTCCGCGCTGGAACCTGTACAGTCGAAGTCGTGTCCTCGTTCGGTTGCGTGAGGACGTGGGGCACTCATTCGGCCTGGAACAGCGATTCCACCTGCGGCGCGAGCGATACGAACTGGCCTTGACGATGGCGGCCTACATCCAGTTTTTAGAGGATGTGCGACTCGATTTTCCGCCGGGCTTCCGCAGGAATTTCGACGATCCCTATGCGACCACCACCCGGCTTTCCCTTCTGACGCCTTCCCACGTTCGCGGGCGCTGGCGGTTTCGCACGCGGGGCGGGGTGTTTCGGCACTATCTGGGCATGGACGTTCAGCCGCCGGGTCCCCTGGATTGGGATCTGTTCACCGACTACCGCGTGAATCACCAGTACGGCCTGAACCTGGAGCAGGAGATTCGCTTTCTGCCCTACCACGACACGAGGCTCGAACTCGATTTCGGTTTGATCGGAAACGAGAGCTGGGATGCGGACCCAGTGGACCAATACCGAATTCGGTTGTCCTGGGACCAACTTCTGGGACGCTTCGAAGCCGGCCTGAGCCTGAGGGCGCGTTTTGCCATGGCAGACAAACATCGCCGCCGCACCGATACGGAATGGACGCCAGGCATTTCTCTGGCTCGGGAAGTGGTCACGGCTGGCGGGCATCGACGGCTGGCCGGGCTACGATTTCAATTCGACCCGAGCGACAAGGCGTCCAATTTCTCCTTGTTCTGGCGAAACGGGGTGCGCATTCGGGGAAACTACGGGGACTACCTGCCCGGTGAGATCGAATTCGAGCCCATTCGATTGCGCCAAATCGCTTTGGATCCCTCTCGCGCGTCGGCGACCCCCAAAGCGGGGAAATGAACGGAGGCGTCGCGGTTCCCAGGGTCGGGGTCTTTCCGGTTTCGGTGCAGGCGTGCGAGGTGTTGATAGGGTCGAACGGGAATGTGTCACCTGACCGAGTGGTCTTCGCGTGTGGTCGACCTGGCCGGAGCATGGCGATTTCAGCCGGGAGGTGGCGACTTGCGCCGCTTCTCCCTTCCCTGTACGATGGAGCTTTGCCACCTCGATCCAGCGCTCGATCGAGGCCATCCGGAGCGTTGTAAATCCAACGAGATCAAACCTTTTGTCATTTTCAAGCGGTTCGTCGGCAGCGACCCGAGTTCGCATGTTCGCCCGAATGATTGCACCGCCGTCCGATGCCGAGTCCCCTGGGCGGCATCGCCCTTTCCTATTGGAGGCCCCGAATGAACGAGATCGTCAAAAATTGGATTCTCGAGAATATGTTGCCCGCCAACAGCATGTCCCAAGAGCTGGCGCCCTTGCTTTCCCTCTTGTTTCTCGGTCTCGTCGTCTTCGCCCTCGGGTTCATCGCGAACCTGATCGCCAAGCGCTACATCCTGACCTGGCTTTCCTATTTCATCACCCGCACCAAGAACAAATGGGACGACGTCTTCCTCGACCGCAAGGTCTTCAACCGTCTTTCCCACATGGCGCCTGCGGTCGTGATCTACCTCGCGGCCGGCGTCATTTTCCCCGAAGCCGAGGAACACCTCGTCGAATTGCTCATGAAAAAGGGCGCGTTGATCTACATGATCCTGGCGGGCCTGCTGGTCGTCAATTCGTTCTTCAGTGCCGTGTCCGAGATCTACGCCAATTTCGAGGTCTCCAAGAACCGGCCCATCAAGGGGTACATCCAGGCCATCAAGATCATCGTGTACCTGTTCGCGATCATTCTCGTGATCTCCACGCTGATCGATCGCTCGCCGCTGATCCTGCTTTCCGGTCTCGGCGCTTTGACCGCGGTCCTTTTGTTGGTGTTCAAGGACACCATTCTCGGGTTCGTCGCCGGGATCCAGCTTGCCTCCAACAACATGGTCCGTCAGGGCGATTGGATTTCGATGCCCAAGCACGGTGCCGACGGTGATGTGATCGAGGTGACGCTGACCACCATCAAGGTGCAGAATTGGGACAAGACCATCACCTACGTTCCGATCTACAGCATGATCTCCGACTCGTTCGCCAACTGGCGCGGGATGGCGGAATCCGGCGGCCGGCGCATCGTGCGCTCGATCAAGATCGATATGACCTCCATCGCCTTCGTCGACAATGCGGACCTGGCCGAGTTCCGCAAGATCCACCTGTTGAAGGACTACCTCGACGAGAAGGATCGCGAAATCCAGGAATTCAACCGCAAGACGGGCGTAGACACCAGCAATTTGGTCAACGGCCGCCGTCAGACCAACGTGGGCATCTTTCGCGCCTACGCGCTGGCCTATTTGCGCCAACACGCCATGATTCATCAGGAGATGACGTTGCTGGTGCGTCAACTGCAGCCCGAACCCAACGGCCTGCCGATTCAGCTCTATTGCTTCAGCAAGGACCAGCGCTGGGCCTTCTACGAGGACATTCAAAGCGACATCATGGACCACTTGCTGGCCATCGTGCCCCTGTTCGGGTTGCGGGTCTTCCAGCAGCCCACCGGCCAGGACGTGCGAATGCTGGGTTTGACGTCCGCCGCCGATGCGAAATGAAGCTGGTCGAAGGCATCGACGCCGCGGCCTTCGCGGGCGTGGAATCGGCCGCCTTTCGCGATCCCTGGACCTCGGCGGATTTCGGCTCCCAGCCCCACCGGCTCGGGTTGGCGCTTTTCGACGGTGACCGCTGCATCAGCTACGTCTACGGGCAATGTTTGCTGGACGAAGCGGAGATCTTTCGCATCGGCACGCACCCCGAACAGCGTCGTCGGGGTTTGGCCGCACGAATCCTGGCGGCCTTCGTGGACCGCGTCCGTTCGCAGGGCGCATCCTGTGTGTTGTTGGAGGTCTCGAGCGAGAACCGAGGGGCGGTGGCCTTTTACGAGCGCACCGGTTTTCGAGAAGTGGGCCGCCGTCGCGACTACTACGCTTCTGGAGAAGACGCGCTGTTGATGCGTCGAGACATTTGAAGCGTTCGAGTGGGCAGTCGCGGTGTTCGGAGCTTCGCCACTCGATGTTCGAACGGGTTTGTGATGCCCGCGAATTCCTGGTGATGCAAGTCGGATCTAAAAGCTGGCTTTAGGCGGCTTGACGAGATCAGTCCTTGCTCGTTTGCAACGCGGGGCTTCGGTGCGGGTGGCATTGGAAGCGGCGTCACATCGTGCCGGTGGACGATCAGCGTTTCAGGCCGCGGAGGTACCAGGCGCCGGGCTCGAACGGTTCGCCGTGTTTGCCGATCCAGAGTGCGTATTGGTTGAGCGCTTCCTTCTGCTTACGGATCGGCATGTGGATTTCGAAGGGCACATCCGCTTGGTAGCGAATGACCAGTTCGTGATAGACCCACTCGCGAACTTGGTTGGTGAAAGCTTCGCCGCACAGGTTTTCCAGCAGCACCGCCGGGCTGTAGAGTTTTCCGCTGCGGTAGCGTTTGCCGGCTTCGAATTGGCCGCGATGCTCCTTCCACCATTGGGCCCAGCGAGTTTGATCCTGGCTGATGCGTTCCAATTCGCTGCCCGCGACCTCGCCGTCAGGGCGAATGTAGACGCCTTTCTCGCGAAAGCTCTCGAGCTCGTGCTCGAACAACTCTTCCTCGTCGGTTTCCTCGGGTATGAACACCTCTTCGTAGAGCGGCGCCCCCGTGATCAGCCAAAGCGCCAGAGCGGCTTTTTCGGCGACTTCCTCCATGGCCAGATAGGCGATCAGCAGATCGACCGCGGAGATTTCTCCGAGCAAACCGAGCGCGGCGAAACCGTCGGTGCCGGGCATACCCTTGAGTTTGGCGTGTTCGATCAGTCGCTTCGCATCGGTGCGGGATCCCGCGAGGCCGAGTGGCAGCAGGACCCAGGAGGCGGCGGTCACCTTCGGGGCCATGAGGTGGTAGATCTGTTCGTCGCCCAGGCGCAGGCAGGCCAGGGCCGCGTCGTGACGCGTTCGACCGCTGATTTCCTCGTCTTCGGCGGTACACAACTTTTGGAGCCAGCCCCGGGCGCTCGGGTCGATCCCGCGCAGGTAGGACCACAGCACGTCGGCACGGTGGCCCGCTTCGGCCCGGGATGCGACGAGATAAGCGTTGGCGGCGGCCTGGCGGTGATAGCCGAAATAACGGGCCACGACCGGCAAAAATGCGGGGTTCAGGCGTTCGGCCAGTTCCAGCAATCGCTGATCCCATCCGCGTGGGGCCTCGATGGCCAGGGCATGGGCCATCGCGCCGCAAACTTCCGGATCCTCCAGGTCGAGGGGTTCGTCCTCCTCCTCGTCCTCCTCCTCGTCCTTGTCCTCGTTCTCGAACAGCGCCTCGAACAGATCCCAGCGGTTGTGGCGCACCATGATGCGTACCGCTGCGTGGAGTTCGCCGTAGTCGCCCATCAGTGCCTGTTCGGCGCATACCTTCAGGGCCAGGTCACCACCGACGTACAAGCCCTCCAACAGCGGCTCCAGCCGGTTTTCGAAGTCTTCCAATTCGAGCCAACTCAACTCCGGATCGTGCGTCATGCTCAGTCGATGTTCGTAGAGAAAGGAGGCGTCCTCGAGTAATTCCTCAAAAAGCTCGATCTTGAAGGCTTGGTAATCGGTCATGGGCACTCGCAAAAGAGGGGTTGGGTCAAATGAAGGGACGCGCCCGAATCATACCACTTGGTATCGACGAACCGGGCGAGAACCGCACCGATCCTTAGCTACCACAGCAGTTCGACGACCTTGACGGGCACCGTTTGGAAGTGTGACGGCGATGTTCTGGACGGGCGGCGATGCGATCCTGGCGCGGGTTCCGATCGCATCGGCACGGGGCGACACCGTTTTCCGACCCATTTTGGGTTCATCGAGTCCGGAGCCCGAGTGTCGTCGCGCCAGACCGCGCAGGCCGAACCAAAAACCTCGAAACAAGCCGTCGATCGAGGTCTCGGGAACCGGCCTCTCGGCGATGGCGGCCGGAAAAAGCGAGGAGATCATCCTCCATGCCGGGGCCTGGCCATCGCCAGCGGTACGGTCGCGAATGTTATAGGGTTTTGTTGCAGATCAGGCAAACCGGTCGTTCCGGCATGATGATGACGACGATGGGTTGCTGAATCAGCGGGAAAGGCGGCGTGTTCTTCTTGTTGTGGAACATGAGGTCGAAGGCACGACAGACGTTCTTGCCCTCGGCCTTGGTGTCGAACGAGTACGTGACGAAATCGGCCTGGCCCTTGATTTTACTGGAGATGATACCCTTGAGAACGCCCGGTTCATCGCCCACGCTGGTGCTGAATTTCGAAGTCTTCACGCAAATCGGCTTGCCGTCGCACTTCACTTTCTTGGTGCCCTTGGCCGTGTTGGCCGAACGGGCGATGTTGGGATAGGGAATGGGGACCGGACCACCCGGGGTCGGGGTTTTACACACATCCGGAAAACAAAAGGTGACTCCGTTGCTCTTTTTGTGAACCACGGAACGGAAATTGACGCCCACGGTTACGCCCATACGCGTTCTCCTTCGCAATAAAATAAAAGTTCGGTGATGTCCAAGTAGGGACCCACTACCGGAAAGGCCGCGAGGTAGGTCAGACTGTACCATCGAGCCTGGGTATTGACGGTCAGCCGCATCAGGTCCAGCGGGCAGAGGCTGGGATCTTCGCTGTCGCGTGCCAGCCGGCATTGCGGCTTGAATTGCGGAACCGTCAACGCCAGCGGTTCGTTGTCCGCGGTGAAGCCCGTCAGGACGACGGATTGTCCGCCTTCCATGGGAAACGGCATCAATTGGTTGGGGGCGACCGCATCGAAATGTTCGCTACTGAAATCTTCCGGCAGCAGCGGCAGCCGCTCCTTTTGCCAACGTTCGTCGTAGGTGCCGGCGTGATCGACGCGCGGTTGCCAATTGGGCGCGAGGAAGCCGAATCCGGCGGGTTCGGGACGGTCGTCGGGCGATTTCAAGAGTTGGTCGGGATATTCGAATTGGGGAAGAAGGGCCCCTTCGATCGGTTGACGGGAGTATTTGGCGCGAAATCCGGTGCCCACCGGATTGCGGTTCTCCCAATCGTGGTGTTTTTCTTCGTCGTGGCTGCGATCGGTACCGCCGAAGGCCAACTCGTAGCGCAACGGGACGGATTCGAAGGGCTCGGGATCGGTGGGTTTCCAAAACCCGAACGACTTTTTCCAGACCCGTTTACCGAACAGGTGAACGGTCTTTTCCAGATCTCCGAATTGGACGCTCAGGCGGTTTTCGCGACGCAGGCGCGGGTGTGGGTAGGCCTCGCCCACGACGGCGAATTCGGCGTGTCGCTTGTCGAACGCCCAGTCGGCGGCATATTCGACACTCGATTCGCCAGGTTCGCCGTGGTAGGTGTCGGCGAGATGAATCGGCTGTTGCTCCTCGGTCGAAAGCGGGGTCTGTTCTTCGTTCAGGGCGAAGGTCGCTTTCAGGACGAGAACCAAGAGGTCGTGCCCATCTCGATCCGTCATGGCCATGCGGTCCACCTGGAAGGGGGTGTGGTTTTTGATGTCCAAAGTACACCTGCTTCCTTGGGATGACGAAGGTGGCGAACAGGGACGGACGTGGAGTCCAGACCCTGTTCGCAACGGGATCAGTTCAAGGCTATTTTGGAGCCCTTGTTCTTGATGTTGCTGGAACACTTCAGGTTGAACTTCTTGCCGTTGATGGAGACGTCGCCGTTTTTCTTCATGATGAGCTTGGCGCGGCCCACTTTCAGCGTCAATTGGTCCTTGACGTCGATCACCATCTTCTTCTTGCCCTTGATGGTGATGTTGTCGTCACCCTGGAACACCGTGGTCTTGCCGACCATGAAGTTGGCTTTCTTGCCCACATCCAACGTGTAGTTCTTGCCGGAGCTGATGTTGATGTTGTCCGTGATGTCTTCGGTCAGGCTCTTGCGTACGTTCAAGGTGGTGTTCTTGGTGACCGTGGTGGTCATGTTCTTGTTCACCGAGATCTGGTAGTTGCCGCCGACCGATTCCTGATAGTTGGCACCCACGTTTTCCTTGAGGTTGTCGCCGACCTTGATGGTCATGTCCTTGCCGACGCTTTCCGAATGGTACTTCTCGACCGAGATCTTGCGGTCGTTACCGACGGTCAGGGTCTCGTTGTTGACCACCAGGGTTTCCATGTCCTTGTGGGCCCGGATGTGAATGAGTTCCTTGCCGTCCTCGTCGTCGAAGAGGATGTGGTTGTCCTTGATGGTCTTGATGATGTTCTGCCACTTGTTGGCCGGTTTGAGCGGACAACTGTTGAAGTCGTTGTAGACGCGACCGGTGATCAACGGGCGGTCGGGATCGCCGTTGATGAAGCTCACCAGGACCTCGTGACCGACACGCGGGATCCACTGAATGCCGTAATCCTTGCCGGCATAGCCGTTGGAGACCCGTACCCACATGGACGAACGGTCGTTCATCTGGCCGTCACGGTCCCAATGGAACTGGATTTTGGCGCGACCCATGTCGTCCAGATAGACCTTGCTGCCGCCGGGACCCGTCACCACCGCGGTCTGGACCCCGGTGACCTTGGGGCGCGGGGTCTTGCGCATCGGGCGAAAGGCGATGTCGGCGGGAATGGCGGTGAACTGGCACTGATAGAGGCCCTGTTCCATGGAGATCGCGCAGGAGGCGAGAATCCATTTGCGGTTCATGTCGCCGCGGAAGTGCTCGCTCAAGGTGAACGAATACCCCGTTTCGAACGAACGGCAGGTGGTGCGGCCACGGGCGCGTTTGGAGCGACACACCATTTCCTCTTTGCGGAGGGTACTGATTTTCTTGCCGGCACCGGCATCCGGGTAGTTCAGGGTGTGCTCGTAGATCTCGAGCTTCGGGAAACAGGGCACCCCGCCCTCGGTGTCGTCGGCCTTGATCTTGGTTTGCGCGGTCTCGTAGTTGTAGTCGTTGCTGGTGAATTTGCCCGTCCCGATGATTTCCTCGTAGGAAAATTCCTGGACGCGTTCGTCCTTGCCAAAGAACATCCAGTTCGATTTTTCTTCGGAATATTGGGCTTTGGCGTCGGGCTTACAGCCGGGGTGGCCACTGGGATCGTTGGCGAACACCACCTGCTTGGCGTCGTGGTCGAAGAAATAGGTGATCCCTTCGTCCTCCAACAGCCGGGAGACGAACTCGAAATCGGTTTCTTCGTACTGCAGGCAGTATTCCCGTTCGGGCGGCGTACCCTTGATACTCCATTTGAAACTGACACCGGCATCGCCGAGGACTTCGGAAATGATGTCCTTGGCCGTTTTTTTCTGGAAAACCTTGGACCCGTACCGCTGCGTGGTGACCCAGAGCTTGGGCCGAATTTCCACGTCGTAGGTGTAGAACTTCTTGGTGGTGCTGTCCAAATCGCCGAATCGGGTGGTTCCCTGAACGAATCGGGTCACGATGCCGGTGAACTTTCGATCGGCGTCGAGCTTTTCACCGCATTTCAGAACGATTTCGGCATCTTTATAGAGAAAATCTTGGAAGCTGAGAGAAGAGTCTTTGGTCTTGATTTGTACCTGAATTGTATAAAGCTCTGACAGCGCTTGGTTAACATTCATCGAGAGAATAGCTATATCGCTGCCCGGGCTTTTCCATAAGAGATCCGCAACATTGTTTTGAAGTGCGCTCACGAAGCTAACCTCCGGGCTTCATAGTAATAGGATGGGTTTCGGGGAGGAGCAAGGATTAAGCCAATGAGGAAGATAAACGAGTTTTCGAGGTTAAAAAGCCGTTTTTCGTGCGTCAGACGTGATGTGCGTCGCGACGAACCGGCGGAATGAATCGCAGGCCGGCGATCCTATGTTTATAGTAGAAGAACATCGTGGCGGGGAGTTGTTCCGATTCCCGAACATCGTGTTCATGGTCGGCTCGTGCTGGTTTAAACGCGCGTTTCCCAGCGAAGTACATTTGGGTGATCGGCAAGTGGTACGCGCGACACCTTCTGAATTGGCAGGCAATTCCCCTTCGATCATGTTAAAACAGGATGTCGGGAAATCGAAAGTAAATTCCCGATTCCATCGAAATCGAGGGGAGCCGATATGACCGAGACCAAGCAGGGGGAATCCGCCGTCGCACCGACCGAGGTGGCGACGACCGCCTCGGAGCCGCGTGCCGAAGACGCGGCCACCGATACCTTGCTAAATCAGGTGGATCTGAGCCCGGCGCCGCGTTTGGAGGGCATCCTCTTGGGAACGCTTTCCCGTTTCGACGCCTCCGGTGTGCCCTATGTCACCATTCCCAATCTTTCCGGCGAGATCGCGGCCCAGACGACCACCGTTCTCGACAGGGACACCGAGGGCCGCCAGGTGGCGCTCATGTTCGTTCAGGGGTCGGCGGCACAGCCGATCATTCTGGGATTGATTCAAAACCCCTCGGCGCACGTCAAACCGCGCGAAGCCCGGGTCGACGGTAAGAAGATCGTGTTGGAGGCGGCCGACGAAATCGAATTTCGTTGTGGTAAATCCTCCATCAAGATGACGCGCGATGGCAAAGTGATCGTCAAGGGGACGCATTTGGTGAGTCGCTCTTCGGGCGCGAACAAGATCAAGGGTGCCTCGGTGTTGTTGAACTGAACGGAAGGCTTCGGCGGTCCGATGGTTGCAAGATCGGGGAAATGCCTACTTTTCCACAATGTCCCCATGGTTCTGTGTCAGAATTCTCGAAGGCGTGTACGCCCTGTCCCAAGTGGTTGAGACGCGCACACCGCACACCACCCATACGGGCTCCGAAGGCTTATGAAGGTTTCTTCCCATATCAGCGATGCCGAACTGATTTCCACCCGGTCCGCGCCCGTCAATGCCGGACTGGCGCTTACTTTGCGCGTCCAGCAGGGCCGGCGCCTGTTGGATCTCCGGGGTGGGGTGCATCAGCCGATCCATTTCGGGCGCAATTTCCGCAACGAGCCCAACGGCGTCGTGTTCCGCTCCTACTTCAAGAAGGACGCCGATTACCGCTACCGCACGCGGCTCGAGCAAGGGCGAACACTTGGAGAAACCAATTTTTCGCGCGATCACTTTTCGGTGAACCTCGACCCCAGGGCGCGCACCTTCGATTACATACCGAGGGTCGAGAGCGACCGTCGCCTGATCATCGAGCGTCAGGTCTACCCGGGGCGGGTGACGTCCTCGCGCGGGTTCCAACGCGGTCAGCCGCTCTCGGGCTTGAGCGGGCTCAGTTTCGTGGTGCCCGAATTGTGCGTGGACACCCAGCAGAATCGCCTGCCCGATTTGCGCCTGGGTTTCGTGCTGGAACGCCATTGCCAGGACATTTCCGAACACCAGCGGTTGCGTCCCTTTGCGGACAGCAAACGTTGGCTGGATTGGCACAATCAAACCATGACGGTGATTTTGCGGCGCTTGCCTTCTAAGCGTAACGCCAACCGAGCCAAGCTTTCGGCATATCTTTTCACGGCTTGGCACGACTTCTTCGCGACCGATGGCCTGCCTTTTTCGGTGGTGGTCGCCAATCAGAGACTCAACCTGATCGCCTCCGACGCGGGCCTCTCGATCGTGCTCGTCCAGGGAAAAAGTCGGACCGTGCTCAAAGAAGGACAGGCGGCCCCGCTCACCCCGGATTGCACCTACCTTCTCGGCGAGTTGGTGTTGGAAGTTTTGGAAACGCCGGATCCCTGATCTCCCAGGTGCTGGCCATCCAAATACGGAAGGGTGGTGACGCCCAACATGGTTTGGCCGGATGGGCATGATATCGGGGCTCCGATATCATGCGTTGCACCTTGGTAAGGTTTTTATCGCCAGTTAATTAATTGGAGTATGGCGCCTGGCCGTCGCGGCCTTTTCCCCTGGGCCACTCGGCCGACTCCGAGGAGGCGTTTCAAAAAACGCTGTTTCCGGTTGAGCACTAGGTAAGATTCGGGGTTTCGGCTCTTCTCCATCACAGGCGACCCCCCGTTTTCACAGTGTGCGGAACGTTTCCTGCTAGGTCGGCAACATTCAAGGCCCTTCTCCTTTATGCCCTTGCCGCCGTCGTTTCTTTTTCCGGCTCGCGAGCAGCTTTGCCATTCTCGTCGTGGAGGATTGTCCCAGATGACCGACTTCCAGATTCCTCAGCTCCAGTCAGCCGATTCCCGGCATTCCGAAAAGCCAAGCCCGGACCGCTCCGTGAGCGACATCGTGGCCAACAAATACGAAATCGTCGATATCCTTTCCGAGAGTCGCAAAAGCAGCGTCTACGTAGTGCGCCGCGAAGTTCAGGGCACCGTGATTCGCGAGGTGCTCAAGGTCATCCGTTGGGGTGGCGACTCGGCCGATATCGACAAATGGAAAGCGTTGATCGAGGCCCACAAGCGGGCCAACCACTCGAACCTGGTCCCCATCCGCGATTTCGACGGGCTGCCGGGTGGTGACGAAATCTTCGTCACCATGGAGCTGATGACGGAGGGCACCTGGGCCGAGCGCCTGAAGGCCGCGCGTTCCCAGGGCAATTGGTTGGATCCGCTCGAAGTGCTGCGCCACATGCGGGGCATCGCCGATGCGCTCGAAGCCCTGCACCGCGAGAACATCATCCACCAGGACATCAAGCCGGAAAATACCTTCGTCTGCGCCAAATACGGCGCCAAATTGGGCGATTTCGACCTGGCCATCTATCGCGACGGCGATGCCGAGACCCATCACGGCCGCTTTGGCGGGACCGTGCCCTATATGTCGCCCGAACAAAAGAAAAAATGGTTTCTCGGCGAGGATGTGACCCTGACCTTTTCCACCGATGTCTATTCCTTCGCCACCATGCTCTACCACCTTCTGACCGGTTCGTTTCCCTCGCCCAAATCGCCTCCGATCGGTGAGTTCATCCGCGATCCGCTGCTGACCGAACAGCTCGAGGCCTTCCTCGGTCGCTGCTGGGAAGAGGATCCCGCCGATCGATTTGCCGATGGTGCCGATATGGCCAGCGCCTATCGCCGCCTGCTGCGGCCCTCGATGAATGGTGGCAGCGACCCGGAATCGGTGTATCGCGAGATCTTCAGGATGGCCCTGGATCGGTATGGACAGGTCGACCAGGCCAAACGCACCTATCTCCGCTCGAAACAGGTCGAGTTGGGACTGAGCGACTTTCAGGTACGGCGCATCGAGGATGCGGAGCAGATCTGCAAGAGTTCGGATGATTTCGAGGCCGACCTTTCCGAAGAAAAGCCGACCGTCAAAATGCCCGTGGCCCGATCCGGTCGTCGTCGTTGGCCCTGGCTGGTCGCGGCGGCCCTGGCGAGCACCTCCGTTTTCGGCCTCTACACGGCGCTGCCCGAGTACGGCCCGGTTTCTCGGGCGGCCCTGCGCCAACAACTGGGGTTGGAACGAGAGCGACTCGAGCTGCGCGACAGCTTCGAGACCACCTCGCACGATGGCGACGTGGCCCAAATGGAATTGGTCAAATCCGAGTACGAACAGCAGTGGCCGTCGGACGGATCCACCCTGTCGGCCATGCGCGACAAGATCATGAAGGAAAAGAAACGCCAGGACGAGATTCGCGCCGAACAGCGGCTTTTCGAACGCGCGGTCGCCGATCGCAACCCCGAGTTGGCGGAACTTTCGGTTCGTCGCTTGAAGGAACTGGGTCAGGCGGTGACCGGAAAAGAAGCCATCTTGAATCTGCTTCGCGAGAGTCTGAACGCCAAGAAGGTCACGCCCAAACCGGTGTCGACTCAAAGCAAGGCCGTCGACCGAAAGCCCGAGAAAGCTGCCACAAAACCGCCCGCGACCACCGGCGAACCCAAGCCGCGGGCCACGAAAACCAAGACCCTGGCCAGCGCCGTTCAAACGGTTTCGACGACCGCCGATGTCCAGAAAATCACCCAGTCAAAGCCGAAATCCATAAAACCGAAGGAGATCCACGAGGTAGCCGACACGGCAGCTTCGGCTGTGAACCGCGGTTCCTATCAAGGGAAGAAACCGCGTCTCAGTGCGCAGGTGATTCAGCAGCGCGAGATCGATCGGGCCCGTCGCGCCTTTTTCGTGGGGATCGAGGAAACTCGATTGAATACCGTACGCGAATACTGGGTCACGCTCAAACTCCATAACGCCCAGAGCGTTATCGAAATGCGCAAGATTTGCGAGGTGGGCGATCACCTCTACAACAGTGGTTTTTATGACCGGGCGCAGGAATGGTATGCCCTATTGTCGGAGGAACGTTACGCCCCCGCCTTCTTTCGCATGGGTCTGATCGCCTATCGTCGTGAGGACTGGCCGCTGGCGGACAATCACTTCCAACAGGCACTCACCCTGGGTCACGAAAAGGCGGCCAGCTACCTCGAATCGGTGGAACGGCACCGCCTGGGAAACCCGTGGGAAAACCCTTATGAAACCACCGCCGGGGCCCTGCCGGACGGTCTCTGACGTCAGGCCAGGCGAAAGGCGGCGAAGGCGTCTTCGAACTCGGATTGTGCCCGCGGCAGCAGCTCTCGTGCTGCCGCGATGATGTTGTGTTCGTCTTTGGCGGTCAGCAGGTGCGCCACGAATGCCGCGGCACATCGACATGCCTTTTCGTGGTTGACCGCGGTCGGCTTCGAAAGGGCTTCGTTGATGGCATCCAGGGTTTCGAATTCTCCGGGTACCGCTTTTTCGAAACTCGCTTCGGTCAGGTAGTAGGCCAGCCCCTCGTCCAGCCAACGGGGTGGCGGCTCGTGGTCCAAGGCCTTGGTCAAGGATGCGTTCAGGAAGTGGATCAATTCGTGTTTGACCGTGGCCTGCAGTTGTTCCGAGGCATCGTTGTCCTGAAAGAAATCGCGATTGATGAAGATCGTGTCGCCGTTGAAGAATCCGCGCGCGTGGGGGTGGTGGGGCGTGTTCCAGGTGTCCAGCCGAACCGGGACCGCCTCCGGGAACGGGGCGTAATCGCGCAGTTGCTGCTTGGCACGCAACAGGGCGTTCTTGCAGAGGTGAACCAGGCTGTTGGCGGTATCGGCCGGGTACGCGAGCGTGAACGGCGGAAAGGTGAGGTGGTGGATGTCGCTGGGATTCAGGGTGCTCAGCAGTGATTGCTGGTAGAGGGCGGAAAGGTGCCGATAGCGGCGCTGCCGATCGCGGTAGGTGTATTCCCATTGCTTGATGGCTGCGGATCCTGGAAACCGGGAGCGCACCAGGTGGAGCAGCCGTTCGACCCAGGCGTGCTCACCCAGTTGGGCGAACGCCGATAGCGCGGCCAGGAAATGGGTGGGATTGGTGTCCGGCGCGTGAATCGCCTTCTCGAAATAGATGCCGGCTTGGAGGGGCTTGTTCTGGATTTGGTAGTAAAAGGCCAGCAGCCTCGCTCGATCCGCGCACACCGGCAGGTAGCGATCGCAAAACTCCAGTTCCTCCGCGTAGGCGGGGCTCAAGTCGTGTGGATCTCGCTGGAAACGGCGCACGCTTTCGCTGGTTTCGTAGCGCAACCCCATGCCCAGAATCACGGCCTTGGATCCGGGCTTCAAAAAGACGATCTGTTCCTGATTGCCGGTGCCCCGGGCGGTCAGGTTGCCGCGTTTGCCGTTCCAACTGAAGCGAAGCGGCACGCCGGGAAACAATTCCTCATGCACCAGATCCCGCCGCAACATGGCCGCCAAAAGGGGCCCGCTTTGGCGTTGCAGGGTCAGAAATCCTTCCGTTCGTGTCATGTCCGCTAAAACCCGCCAGTCACATAAGTCTTCTTTTGATCCGTTTCCAGGAGCCGTAGTTCGGGACGATAGGGGCCGTCTTTGTGCGGGATCTTCTCGGCAAGTTCGCGACCCAGTTGCTCGAGCAGTTGTTCCTTGAACGGCGACCAGTGTGCGAAATCGCGCGCAACCAGGTGGATCTCCACGTAGCGGAAATAGACCTGACGGTGCATCAATACCTGGGCGTTCTTCTTGACCTGTCGAATAACCAACTCTCCGAGTTCCGCCACGCTGATCGGTTTCTTGGAAAATCGGCCGAACATGAGCCCTCCGCTCACTTCCATCGAGTACCTGAGGCTGTGGTCTCCATCCTACCGCAAATCAAAGAGCCTGTCAGCAGTCCCCCGAGTGCCAACCCCTTGAAACAAGGGTTGATGAGCTGGAATCGAAAGGTTGTGACAGCCAGCTCGCGCCGATGCCGATCGTTCCCCGAACGGCGTCGCTTCTCTGGAGATGGCGAAAGCGGCGGGGTGGGAGAACATTGGCGAGAGCGTCCGTTTCGGGTCGTGTTCCCGATGATCCGTGGCATCGAAGCCGCGTTCCAATCGAAGCGAGACGAGAACTGTCGATTTTTTTACCTGATCTTTTCCTGTAGTTCAACCCTCTGGAAACAAAGCTTCTGGAAGCTGTTTGCGGGGCGTCCGGCGTCCTGGGTGTAAAGGTCGGGTCAATAAAAAATGAACTTTTATTCAGGAAAAGCTTGAAACTCCTTCCTCTTTGCGTTAATTTGCTGCGCTAAGACATAACTTTCTTAATCTTTAATATTTTTCAGATCGATATCGCTCTGTTTGCAAATGATATCGAAATGACGTTCTGCGGCATTGTTGAGGAGATTATGATGCGAATGAACATTTTTATAGCGTTTTTCTGCGCTGCGGCATTTGTGGTGCCTTCATCCTCGAGCGCCATGGACGCCGGGGTTTCCGTTTCCACCAAAACCGGCAACGATCACCCCATCGTGCTCGTCCACGGGTTCATCGGCTGGGGGCGCGATGAATTGCTCGGCTTCAAGTACTGGGGCGGTTTCCACGATTGGCAGGAGGAACTCGAGGACCGCGGCCACCAGGTGCACACGGTCGCCGTGGGTCCGGTTTCCTCCAACTGGGATCGCGCCTGTGAGATGTACGCCCAACTGGTCGGAGGTCGTGTGGATTACGGCGCCCATCATGCCTGGGTCCACGGTCACGATCGTTTTGGAAGGGACTATGGCCGGGGCCTATTCGAGGATTGGGGCGATCTCGACCAGGCGGGGCATCCCCGCAAGATCCATATTCTGGCCCACAGCCAGGGCGGCCAGACCGCGCGTATCCTGATTCACCTGCTCAAGTATGGTGCGGGTGAAGAGATCGACGAGGAAACGGCGAACAACTCGCTGTTTCACGGTGGCAGGGACAATTGGGTCGACAGCCTGACTACCTTGTCGGCACCCCATGACGGCACTTCCCTGGCCACCGGCGTGAACACCTTCCTGCCCTTCGCCAAGAATTTGATCGCGGTGATCGCCGCCATGAGCGGCCTGGCCAACGACGCCCTGCTCTACGATTTCAAGCTGGACCAGTGGGGGTTGCGTCGTGAAGACGGGGAACCCTTCAAGGATTACTGCGATCGGGTCTGGGCCAGTTCGGTGTGGGATCCGGACGTCAAGGACATCAGTGCCTGGGACCTGAGTCCCGATGGCGCCAAGGAGATCAACGAGCGGTACGAGACGGTCGACGAGGTGTATTACTTTTCCTATGCCACGGAGGCGACCTTCCGCGGATTTTTCACCGGCCATCACTACCCCGAACTGACGATGTTCCTGCCGTTTCACGCGTTCGGCCTGTTCATGGGGGCCTATCGACGCGGTGGTAACGCCTACGAAGTGGAGATAACCAGTGCCTGGTTCCGCAACGACGGTATCGTCAACACCATTTCCATGGACGGCCCGACCCTGGGCCACGATGCGGTGATTCGCGGTTGGGACGGAACGCCCCGTCGCGGCCAATGGACCTACCTCGGGTTGCTGGAGTCATGGGACCACTTCGACGTGATCGGTACCGGTGAACGCCCGGCTCGCGGCTTCGTGCGCGACCTGGCCGGCTTTCTGAACGCGTTGCCGCAATAACGGTCAGCCGACGGGCTGACCGTTATTTCCGAACTCGGCTGGTAGCACGACTCTTTTGGGATGTGGGTTTTGCACCGAGGGCCCGAAAGCTGTCGATGCGAACGGATTTGAAGTACCCGTGCGTGCACAAGTGGCGTAAGGCCTGTAGGTTGAGCAGCCTGCTCAACCAATCGAAGTGATTGGGTTTTGACTTGTCGCAGTGCTCGAGAGGGTCGTGTTCTCTGCTTTTCCCGACTCGAACAATCGATTGCTTCGCTCTTGGGCACAAAGATCAACGGAAGCAGACGTCGCTTCGATTGGTGGAACAAGCTGTTCCACCTACAGGCACGACGACTCTCTTGGTATGGGGGAACTCCGAGGCTGGATAGCTTCGAAAAGTCGGGCCAGCGGCCCAACCTACTGCGACGACGACTCTCTTGGTATGGGGGAACTCCGAGGCTGGATAGCTTCGAAAAGTCGGGCCAGCGGCCCAACCTACTGCGACGACGACTCTCTTGGTATGAGGGAACTCCGAGCTTGGATAGCTTCGAAAAGTCGGGCCAGCGACCTTTCCGGCGCCTCACGCTGTTTCTCAATGTCCTATGTGGATTCTTCGCCGATCGGCTTCGGATAGGGCTGGTCAGGCCCGGCTCGCTTGTCAGACAGGGGCGTCGGCGAAGACTTCGGTTCTCAGCTTTTCGATCTTGGCTTTCAGCATGTCGTAAAACTTCTGGAATTCGTCCAGATCCGCCTGGAGCTGCCTCTGCCACGAGCCGAAGTCGTGGTTCTGAGCGCCCCGCGTCTGCATGGCCTTGTGAATCTGCTTCAGGTAGTCCAACTCCGACTGGAAAAAGAACTCGAGCCCTTGGTGGTTCGCGTGGGCCTCCTGGAGCGCCTGGTTCAATTGATCCAGCTTGGGCAATTTGCGTTGCAGTGCGGCCACGTCCTTCGGTTTCTTGATGCGGCGAAGCCGCTTGTTGAAATCCGTGCGAAGGCTTTGGAAGCGTCCCTTCAGTGCTTCGAGGTTGGACAACACCGCCAGGAGCTGTCCGATTTCGGTTCGGATCGATTCGGAGAGCTCAGGGCCCGCGTCTCGCTCCGCCACGGCCCGAACCCGTTCCGCCACGTCGAGGGGCCGGGTGAAAAAGCGGTGGCAGGCCTCGCGAAATCGAATCGGCTGGAAATAGGGCAGCGCCAGCCCGGTGCCGGTCGCATTGTACAGTTCGAGATCGGGAAACTGTTTCTGGAGTTGGGGAACCGCATCCTGGAACCAGTAGGCGGTGAGCAGGTAATGATCCAGGGTCTGAACCCTTCCGCCGAAAAAACCGGGAGCGTAACGGACTTTGTTCCCGCTGAAGCGATAGGCCGCGTTGTGGTGCCCGTCCGCGTAGATGTGTTCTCCCTTCAAGGCCAGGTCCTGGCCCAGAAGTACGATGGGGCTGCACCCGGCCAGAGCCGCCATGAAAAACCCAATCGACGAAACCGAACCACTGGTTGCGGCGATCTGTTTGCGCAGCGCTGGGAGACGCAGGTTCAGCCAGCGCGTCACCGGATTGAATCTGCTCTGGAAGACGAAGGTTTGACGATGAGGAAATTGGAAATAACCCTTTTCGGTCTGTTCGGCCAAGAGGAAATCGGTCTCGTCGAGGTTGGTACAGTCGTCGATGAAATCGATGAAATCCTGAGCCTCGATATGGACCAGGAAGTGAGGCCGGATGCCGTTGCGCTCCAGGAGGTGGGCGGTACGCGCGATGGCGAAGATGACGACACGGTCCTGATGGAGGCGCAAGGTATCCAAGTGCTTTTCCAGCGATGGACCCGCCGAAATGACTACGGCCGGCATGCCCTTCAGGGTGTTCAGAAGCCGTTCCGCATCGGTGGCCCTGGAACTGAAGGGCAGTGATTGCACGGTGCTGCGCCAGGTACCCGCGACGGCCTCGTCGAACAGGCCCTTGTGGAAACGGCGTTTTTCGTGGGCCTTGTTGTAAGCCGCCGCAAAGGCTTGGAAGTGTTGGGGAAAAAAGGCTTGATGCTGTGGCGCCGCGAACGCAGAAACGGTGACGCCCGGCTGGAGGTAGCGGCCCATGGCCGAATCGAAGCGATGAATGTCGCTGAATAGGAGGGTACCGCGGCTGGGGAGCAGGGTGTCGAGTCGCCGGGTCTCGAAGGCGCAACGGAGCACGCCGGGATCGGGTTCGAAGACCAGGGTGGTGCCACCCTGGCCCGGCTGATCGGCCTCCAGGAAGTAACCCAGGCCGAATCCGAAGTGCAGGTGGAGTTCTCGCGGTTGCAGGTCGAGGAGCCGCTTCGCTTCCGCCGCGGGATCGCGCGGATCGTGAAGGAATTGTTTGCCTCGTTGCAGGGTGGGATGGCCCGAAGGGGTGTCGGCCCGTGTGAAGTGGGCGGAAGGGGCGGCGTCGATTTCGGCGAGGAGTTGGGGATCGTAGGATGCTAGAAAGGCCCTGTTGATGGAGGCGATATCCGTGGTCATGCGGCTCCTTCGTCGAGCCAAGTCGCTGCTGGGGCACGGCACGATTTGGCTCCAACGCGGGTTGGAAAAGGGAATGGAGCCATTCTATCACCGAAAGCGATAGGGCCGGTCAGGTAGGAGCGGTAAGGTAGGACCGGTGAGGTAGGTCCGCAGGGACAGGGACACCCTGGCGGGATCGGGCAGGTCGATCCCAACCGATCGGACGACGCAATCCGATCCCTCCCTCGTCGACGCTTCGCGGGAGTTCAGCTCGGCACGGAACGGGTGATCACCGTTCCGCCGGTCGATGGTCGACCGGCCAGGATGGTGCGATGTGGAGATCTAAGTGGAATCTCAGTATTTGGAATGATCGAAACCCAATTCGTCGATCACGTGACGAATGGCGCTCAACTGGTCCTTCGAAGTACCGATCAACTTGAAACCGGTGTCGAATATTTCTTCATTGGGACCCTGGCGGCTCCAAATACTTTGCGCTTGAAATGAAAAGTTCTCACCATACTCGCCGGAACCGGGCAACGTGACCTGAAGCTGGAATACTTCGCCGACCTCGATCGGCTGATTGCTCATGAGCATGATCCCGCCCTCTGAGATGTCGACGATATAACCCAGCAGTTGATTGCTGTCCAAGTCGACGACCGTCAAATAGAAAATCAAATGTCGTCGCTCGACGATACGCCGGTTGCTCGTGATCATTGGTCACTCCTTCTTCCCTTCCAAACAAGGTGTTCTCGGTTCAATCGGTTCCACTGAAAACGCGAAGGCTTCAATCTAAGGCAAAATGGCACGTGTGAAGCGTTCTTCTACGATGGGCGGATACGGTGATAACGGACAACATAGTGCATGCCGAGGACCACTGCCACTCATGGGGTGCATTCCTCAAGAATCTCTCGGCAAGGAAAGAGCTCGGGGCGCGACCACGATACCGTTCGAGTCGGCATACAGAAAAGCGCCGGGTTGAAATCGAACACCGCCGAACGTGACGGGCACGTTCAGCTCACCGATTCCCTTTTTTTCGGTTTTGCGGGGATGCGCGGCAAGAGCCTGAACACCCAGATGAATGCTGGCGACTTCGGCCACATCGCGAATGCAGCCGAACACCACGACACCCTCCCATCGATTGTCGGCGGCCATGGCTGCCAAGCGGTCGCCCAACAGGGCACACCGTTGCGAGCCACCGCCATCGACGACCAGGACCTTACCCTGACCCACGTCGGCCAACGCCGTTCGAACGAGCGAATTGTCCTCGTGGCATTTGACCGTGACAATTTGGCCGCCGAAAGAGGTTCGGCCGCCAAAGCTGCGGAAGATCGGATCTACCACGTCGGTGGTGTCTGGATAAGAATCACATAGATCGGGTGTGACGATGTCCAATAGGAGCCTCCGGGAAGGCTGGGAAGTGAAAGGTTCTCCTATTATGCGCTTCTGAGCGGCAATCGCCAACCGTGAATGTTCAAAATGTGTAGGGGGACACCAACCATGCGATGTGATGTATTTACGCCGTAAGATCTATTTGCTGGATTTACCTGGATCTCGCCCGTTCTGGCGGACCAAGGGAAAAAGGCCGATGGGCCCCAAGGGATCGGCCAAAAACGTGTATTTGGCTTCGAACGAGAATCGGTTCCGGTACTCCCGTCACGCTTGGTGACGATTTTGTTCAAAATCCAGAATTGTGACAAGTGAAGGCCTTCCGGGCCTTCGACCGTCGGCCGCGAGGCCTCCCTTCAAAAGTCCGCCTGCTCGGGTGGGGTCTCCAGCGATTGCAGGGCGCCGGCCATGGCCTTCATGGCGATCGGCATGGCGTAGGTGCTACCGTAACCGGCGTACTCGACGACCACCGCGACCGCGACCTTGGGGTTGTCGGCCGGTGCGTAGCCGATGTACCAGGAATGCGCGGGCTTCTTTTTTTGGCCGTGCTCGGCGGTACCGGTCTTGCCCGCACTGGGGACTAATTGTTCGCGCGGTAACTGGTTGCGTCTGGCGATGACGTAGACGATCCCGGCCTCCGTTTCCTCGCGGTAGATCTGCTCACCGGCGTATCCGGTTCCTCCGGATCGGTTCATGGTGGCCCAGGCCGCTTGGCGCAGTTTGGTCGCGTCGTCCGTCGCGATGATGCGGCGCGTCTTTCCCGTCGGCAAGGATTCGAACGGTCGCGTGTTCTCTTCTTCTCTGGCAAGTGCTCCTTCGCGTCGTCCCTGAATCATCGTGGGATTGATCCAGACCCCGTCTTGGGCGATGGTGGCCATCACGCCGGCCATGTGCAGCGCGTGACTCTTGATCTGGTTCTGGCCGATCGAGAATTGAGCCACCAGCCGCTGGTCACCGCGTTTCCGGAAGCGGAATCTCTGGCCACCGCGATAGGCGACCGGTGCGACCGCGGTCCAGGGTTTGGCATCTTCGACGTTGGCGAGCAGTTCGATCGGTCGATTGAAGCCGAAGCGCTCGGCCGTTTCCTTGGTGCGCTGGCCCAAAAGCACACCCTTCTCCGCAAAGTAGGTGTTCGACGAATAGGCATAGGCGCTGATCAGGTCGATGGGGTGTTTGCGGACCTTGTTGCGGTTGTTGCGAATCTTGAGGAACTCCGCTTTTTCCCGCACGCGAAAGGGGCCCACCATCTCTTTGTGTTCCAGCATCGAGGCCGCCACCACGGTTTTGTAGGTGGAGCCGGGAAAATAGAGTTCGTCCCAGCACCGATTCAGCAGGGGGCGGTCGGGATCGCGCATCAGCTCGTCCATCTTGGCGCGCCATTCGGCCGGGTTGGGGGCGTTGCTGCTCACCGCGGCCAAAATGCGGCCCGTGCCCACTTCGAGCACCACCGCCGCGCCGGCCTTGCGACCCTTGGGAAAGTCGAAGGCGTTGTACAGCGTCTCCGACAGGGGCCCGTCGATGCTGAGTTGGAGATCGTCTCCGCGGCGATCGCGACCGTAGAGGCCGAGCATGTCGTGCAACCCGCGATCGGGTTTGGGCGAGAGGGCTTCGTCCATGCGGGCCTCCAAGCCGAATCGATTGGGCAGGCCGACGATGTGGAAGACGCCCGGACTGGCGTTTTGGTAATCGCGGCGGCCTCGGGACCATCCGACGATTTCGCGGTCGTGGCGGTCGTAGATCGAGCCGCGCGGCAGGACTCGGGTGACCGAGAATACGTTGGTTTCGCGGAAGTAGAAGTCGTCGGCCCGTACCTGGCCGTCCTCACCGAGGCGGAAGCGGTGAACGTTGTGGGCGGCGGTGAGGAAATGTCGCCCGAAGGTGGTTTTGAGCGCACGCTTGTGGAAGGCCTCGCCGTCGATGTAGGCCTTTCCGCGATCGTCGATGTGGACCACGCCCATGGCGCGCAGCCGATTCCACTGGCCTTTGAAGGGGCTCGATTCGTCCGCGGGCGATTCTCCGGTCGCGAGCCGTCGCTCGGCTTCGGCCACCATGCGGCCCAGGTTGTAGTTCGTTTTGACGTAGGCGTAGAACCGCTCCCAATCGGCGCGCACCCCGCCGGCACCGTCGTCCGTCAGCAGGCTTTCTTCGCAGAAAATCTTGAAGTTCTGTTGGTGTTCGAAATCCTCGATGTAACTCTTGGCGTAGGGGTCGGACACACTGTTGCGAAAGGCCCCGCCCATCAGGACGACCGTGACTCCGACGACCGCCGCCACCGGGATCATCCAGTAGTAACCACTGAGGTCTACCGACTTCTTCATGATCTTCTCTCCTTTTTCCGGCTCAGGGCATGCGCGTCGGCGAGGTGGGGATCCAGGTTTCGCGTTTCAGGTGCGGATCCGCGGTGGCGCTCGTGAATGACATGGATTTCAGCGCGGGCGACTCGGTCGGGATTTCGCTGGGGAACAAGGGGATCGGGCTGCTGGTCGCCTGAGCGGGTTGCGAGGTGGCGACCCCATGGCGTTCCTCGACCGTGGCTTTGCGGGTGTGGCGTGCGACCAACCCCATGACCAGGCCCAGCACGCCTAGATTGACCACCAGGCTCGAACCGCCGGCGGAGACGAACGGCAGCGTCAGGCCGGAAAGCGGAAACAGGTTGAGGTTGCCGGCCACGATCACCGCCTGCTGGACGAACAGCACCATGACCAGGCCCATGAGATAGGTGGCGTCGCGCCGGCTCGCCACCGAGAGGAAGCGTGCCAACTGGAAGCCCCGCAGTGTCAGCGCCAGGAAAGCGAGCAACAGGACCGAAGCGCCGATCCAGCCCTTTTCTGCCAGAATCGCGGTGAAGATGTAGTCCGACTCGATGACCGGCACCTTGAAGGCTTTACTGAGTCCGGGTGCGGTGCCCCACAAATCGCCGGACGCCTGGGTCCAAAGGGCGTAGGTCATTTGGCTGGAGTAGCTGAGCGGATCGACGAAATCCATGATGCGGTGGTAGACCATCGAGGGCCAGCGGGTCAGGAAGGCGAGTGTCACGATGCCGCCGATGCCCAGGCCCGCGCCCATGAGAATGTCCAGCCGGCCGCTGACGGTGACGAACATCCACATGCACACCATGACCAGGACCATGATGGGTCCCAAGTCTTTTTGCAGCAGTAGAATCACGAAGAGGCTCAGACACAGGGCGCCGAGCGAGACGAGGGACGAGATGCGGTTGCTCTTTTGAAACAGGTGGGCTTTCTTTTCCAGAAAGGTCGCGACCACGAACACGAACAGGATCTTGGAAATCTCGATCGGCTGGAGGGTCACCGGTCCCAAGCGATACCAGAGCTTGCGGCCCCCGGAGAGGGCGGTGCCGAACAGGAAGGTCCCGGCAATCAGGGCGAGGGTGACCATCAGGATGATGTAGGGATAGCGTTCGGCGAAGCTCATCAGGCGTTCGCGGAAGGGGGGACAGATCAAGACCGCGAACACCAGGCTGCCGATGACGAAGAACAGCGTCTGGTTCCAGCCCAGGGCCGCGGTTTTCATGCGGTCGGGCCCCAATCGCACCAGCATCACCAAACCCGTGAAAACCAAGTGGCATACCAGCGGTAACATGATTTCGTCCACGTCCGCCCAACGCTTCTTGAAACTGTAGAGCAGGGCCGCCCCCAGCCCGCCGGTCAACCACACCACGACCAGGAACCAGCGAAACTGGCCCACGTGGCTGAAGGTCCCGTGGAATGACTGGAGATTGGGTTGCCCGTACAGGTAGGGGTCGCGGATGGCGAAGCCCATGGGCACCATGACGATCAGCCAGACGCCGAACAGCGCCCAGACGGCGAGCAGGTAGCGACGCTCGAACGTATCGGCCGAGGTTTTGCCCGGTCGAAAGGCGCGGTGAAGCAGGGCCAGAATCAACAGCAGCTCGCAGGTCTGAACCACGGTTCTCAAAAGGAACGGTTGATTTTCTGGTGCAAGCATCAACAAGACGAACCGAAGGACTTCCCAAAGAACATAAAGGGTGATTCCCAAAAAAACGGCGCGGCCCCAGCGCCCGCCTCTCTCCGTGATCTGATGGGCAAGAAAATCCCTGAAGGCACTCATCTTCGCTCCCCTCGAATTGGCACGCTGTGAATGTATGAATGGCGTGGATGCAACTAGGAGAGACACAAAGTGCCGCTACCTTTCAAGCGGGTGGCATATCCGTGATCGGTGCCGCGGAAAATGCGGTGGCCCTGGCTTTTGGGCGCACGCGCGGCTTCGGTGACGGGCTCGTTGGTGGAGGCCCGTTCGCTGGAGGATAGGGTTTCGATGCGATGTCAGATCGATTCCACCAGGCAACAGACGCGGTAGGGATTGGTGCTGCCGCGAAACTCGATCTTTTCCCGCACGACCGCGTTGTTTTCGATCAGGGTGAAGCGCTGTCCTTCGCCGTCGCAGTCCTCGCTGGTCCAAATCTGAGTGAGCGCGGTGCCGGGCAGCGGAATGTGGCGCGCCTGGTGAAGGCTGGGCAGCTTCAGGTCGAAATGACGGGCGAGGTAGAAGGCCTGGTCCCAGGTGATGGTGCCAGCGATGCGGATGTCGCCGGGAAAGGGTGACGGGTTCACCAGCGGTGCTTCAGGCCAGGCCGGATCGTGGTTGATCAGGGATTGCAGGACCTCGTTGGTCACGAAGCCGTAGCGAATCTTCAGGCCGTCGTGGGCCTCCCAACTCAGGACCGGCGAACCGGAAATGACCGCGTCCGAATCGACCCCGTCCGAGAAGCCCGAGTTCCGCCAATGTTGCAACTGGTGTTGCATGGAACTGAACGTCTCTTCGATCGGGCTGATGCGCGAGGGGGTGGATTTGACCGGTGCGGTGTTTTGCACGCCCGACTTGGCCTTGGCCACCTTGGTCAACACCCCGAAGAGTTCCTGGAAGGAGCCGATGCCGGTGGCGAAATCGGGATAGTGGCCCGAAGGGAACAAAAACGGGTCCAGTGCGTGGCTGAGCTCGGGGTAGCCTTCCCGGAGCCAGTTACGCGATTTCTGGGTATTGGGATCCAGGCCCTTGACCCAACTCATCAGGCAAATGCAGATGGCGTAGACATCCTGCAGGTCGTTGCGGAGCCTGCCGAAGGCGTCCGGCTGCTTGCGGAAGGCCTTGATGTCGGGGTGGAAATATCCGGGCTTGCCGCAACCCACCAAGGGCACGATGGGCGCATCGATATTGTGCAGCAAGCCGAAGTCGCCCAGCTTCAAATCCTGGTTTTCGGTGAGGAACAGGTTGTCCAGGGCCAGATCGCGATGGTAGATGCCCTCGTTCTGCATGGCCGAGAGCAACTCCACCACCGGCAGCAGGCGACGTACCTTTTCGCGCCAATCGAGGCCATTGTCCAGGTTGCCGAGCAGGTTGCCGGCCGGTACGAACTCCATGACGAAGCCCACGAAGCTGCTGTGCAACTCGAGTGGCGTGACCGCTGCTTCGAACTCGCGGAAGGCCCACAGCACGGTGGCTTCCTGTTCCAGCAGGCGTTGCCATTGGGCGTGCTTGAGGTTGTTGAAGGTCGCCTCTGGGTTCTGGCGCCGGGCGGCGCTCGCGGCCGAGAGCAGGTACTTGAGAACGGCCGGCTTGCGCGAGAGGGTCCACAGGATTTTCAGCGTGCGCCCACAACCGCCTTCGCCCAGCTTGCCGAGGATCTTGTGGTGGAACCCGGGCCAGATCTGTTGAACCTCGCGCGTGAGCTCCTCGATGTGGTCGGCGTTGTGGTCGTTTTGAATGTCGGTGACTTGGGACATGGGCTGGTCCTGACTGAAACGGCGGCCGCGGCCCGTCCCCGCGCAATGGGATGGACGGGGAGGCCGGTTCGAAGGGATCCCTTCATCATACCCAAATCCGGAGAGAAAGCGGCTCTAAAAGGGGGCTCGCTTCGGACTTACCGGACCCGCAGCGGCTGTCCGACCTTCAAGTTGCTGGTGGTCAACCCGTTCAAGTCTCGCAGCGACTGGATGTCCGTGTCGTATCGGGCCGCGATGGCGAACAGGGTGTCGCCCGGCTTGACCCGGTGACTGGGGTACTCGAACTTGGGCACCTTGATGGTTTGACCCACCCGGGGAACGAAGCGCCCGCCGTTTTTGAGATACAGGTCCTTCGCGTCCACGCCGTATTTGGCGGAGAGATTGCGAATGGTTTCACCTGGCTGGACGCGATGATCGATCCAGGCCTGACCACCCGGTACCCTGGTGGGATCGGGAATGTTGCGATAAGTGCCGGCGGGAGGGGCCTGAGCGGGGGGATCGGCGGCGGGCGTCTCGGGCGCCGAGACGGGATCTTCTTGAATCGCCACGGCCTCGATGGGCTCGTCGCCCGGCGGAGGCGTGGCCCCCGCCAACCGCGGTGTCGGTGCGGGCCAAAGGAGAAAACAGACGATGCCGGTGCAGACGGCGCCGAGGGCGAAGGAAACCAAATGGGAAAGAATGGGAAGCCCACCCTTTTCGGTGTCGTGGGCTTCGCTTTCCGTCGGTGTGGGGCCCACCTGGATGTCGTGCTGAATGGGCTTGTCTTCGTAGGAAAAGGGTTCCGTTGGAAACTGTGTGCCGGACATGGAATGACCTCCTCCCCGGTGAGGCGAACCGAGATGTCCGGATCTTACGCCGATCTTGGGAATTAGGGTGCGGAGGAGCGCGCGCCATCCGGGCATGGGTTCCGACCCGATGGCGCACAGACGTTTGGCGTGGCGAGCCTCAGTCGCGCCGGGCCAGAACCCGACCGAAATCCCGATAGAAATTCGGATAGGTCTTGGCCACGCATTCGGGAGTGGTGATGGAGACTCCGCCGTCCGCCAGCCCCAGCAGCGCGAAGACCATCGCCATGCGGTGGTCGTCCTCGGGGTCGACCGTGCCCGGGCGCGACACCCTTCCCGGATACACCTTGATCCAATCACGTCCGCTTTCCATGGTGAGGCCCAGGCTGTCGAAAGCTCTTTGCAAGGTGTCGATGCGGTCGCATTCCTTGATGCGCATGTTGTAGATGTTGCGAATGGTGGTGGGGCTCTTGGCGCGAGTCGCGACGACGGCCAACGTGGGGGCCACATCGCTTTGGGTGTTCATGTCCACGTCCACGCCCCGTAGTTCGGCGGCCTCGATTCGGATCGCGCCTTCGTTGCGTTCGACCCTGGCGCCCATCTTCTCCAGGATCTCGATCAATCCGAAATCGCCCTGGTGGCTTTTTTCCGGAATCTCCGGAATCGTGACCCCGCCGCCCACCATCAGCGGCAGTGCAAGCCAGTAACTGGCCGTGGATGCGTCCGGCTCGATGGCGATGGCGCGGGCCTGGTAACGCTGGTTGCCCGGAATCGAAAAATGGGTGTAATCGGCGGTGGGGTCGACCTTGACACCCAGGGCGGCCATGCAGTCGAGGGTCATGTCGACGTAGGTTCGGCTGACCAGCGAACCTTCGATGTGGATGTCGGAATGGCCCTGCGCCAACGGCAAGGCCATCAGCAGGCCGGAAAGGTACTGGCTGGAGGCGTCGCCGCGAATCGCCGCACGGCCGCTGGTCAGCGGGCCGCGAACGCGTAGTGGCGGATAACCCGCTTGGCCCGTGTACGTCACGGTGACGCCGAGCTGGCGGAGACCGTCGACCAGGTCGCCGATCGGGCGGACGAGCATGCGCTCGTTGCCGGTAATGGCGGCCTGTTCGGAACAGGCCGCGAGGGCCGGTGTGAGAAAGCGCATGGCCGTGCCGGCGTTGCCGATGAACAGGGTCTCGGATGGAGACTGCCAGCGGCCGCGACCCGTGACCCGCCATCCCTGGGTTTCTTCCTGCACCGCGACTCCCAATTGGGCGAGCGCTTCTCGCATGTAGCGCGTGTCGTCGCTGGAGAGTGGATTGCTCAGAAGAGAGCTGCCCTCGGCCATGGCGGCCAGCAGCAGGAAGCGGTTGGTCAGGCTCTTGGAGCCGGGCACCGTGGCCTTTGCTTCCACGGGCCCAGCGGCGTGGACCCGCACGAGATCGGTCGATTCTTGGAAGGGAGATGCCATGACCGCGAACCTCTCGAAATGAAAATCAGTAGGGATGGAGGAAAAGGGATGCCGGTTGCGAGCGCGCTTCCCAAATACGAAGAAGGCCCTTCATCCTAGCAGATGAAGAGCCTCGTCGTTTGTTTGAAATACGTTGACTCGATCGAGGACACGGCGGGTGCGTGCTTTGGTCGATCGGTCGCGGCCGCTTCAGATCTTTTTGAAGACCAAGCTGCCGTTGGTGCCGCCGAATCCGAACGAATTCGAAAGCCCGATGGAGATGTCTTTTTCGCGGGCATCGCCTTGCAAGGGATCGAAGGCGACCGAAGAATCGACGTTGTCGAGGTTGGCCGTGGGATGGATCTTGCCTGTCTGCAGCGACTTGGCGAGGATGACCGCCTCCATGCCGCCGGCCGCGCCGAGCAGGTGACCGATCATGGATTTGGTGGAGTGAACCATCAGTTCTTTGGTGTTGTCGCCGAATACGTTGGCGATCGCACGGGCTTCGATCGCGTCGCCGGCGGGCGTCGAGGTACCGTGGGCGTTGACCAGGTCGATCTCTTCGGGATTCACTTCGGCATCGGCGAGGGCCGCCTGCATGGCGCGAATCGGACCGTCGCCGTCTTCCGAGGGCGAGGTGATGTGGAAGGCGTCGCTGGACATCCCGTAGCCGGTGATTTCCGCGTAGATCTTGGCGCCGCGGGCGCGGGCGTGTTCGTACTCTTCCATGACCAGCAGGCCGCAACCTTCGCCCAGGACGAATCCGTCGCGATCGCGGTCGAATGGGCGGCTCGCCTTGTCCGGCTCGTCGTTGCGGGTGGACAGGGCCTTCATGGAGCCGAACCCGGCCATGGCCAAGCCGGTGACCACCGCTTCGGTTCCGCCGGCGATCATCAGGTCGGCGTGTTTGTGTTGGATCATGCGAAAGGCGTCGCCGATGGCGTGGGTGCCGGTGGCACAGGCCGTGGCGGGCGCGGAACTGGGACCCTTGAGTCCGTATTTGATCGAGACATGGCCGCTCGCGAGGTTGATGATGAGCGAGGGAATGAAGAAGGGGGTGATCCGGCGGGGGCCTTTCTCCAGCAGGATTTTGTGCTGGCGTTCGATCATGGGCAGGCCGCCGATGCCGGAGCCGATGAGGGTGCCGAATCGGTTCAGGTCGACCTTTTCCAGATCGATCCCGCAGTCGTCAAACGCTTCGGCCGCGGCGACCAGGGCGTACTGAATGAATTGATCGACCTTTTTGGCTTCTTTCGGGGTCAGGTAGGGCGATATGTCGAGATCGCGCACTTCGCCGGCGATGCGGCTGGGATAATTGGTTGTATCGAATTTAGAAACGGAAACAATACCCGACTTACCTTGGAGAAGATTTTCAAAAGTGGTTTCAACATCGTGTCCCAAAGGACTGACGGCACCTAGGCCGGTGATGACAACTCTTCTCAAGTGATCCTCCTCGTGGTGGAAACAGGACACCGTCGAACGCCGACGTCCCTTGACATCGTTTCCTTCGAAAAACGGCCGAATGGCCGGCTAAAGGACGGTGCATTGAACAACATGCGATGGGCGCCCGGGCGACCGAGAGAGACAACCGCCGGCTGAACTTCCCGAGAGTGCCGCGATTGGGCTCATTATTCCCAATACGTTCGGGAGGAGGCAAGCGCTTCTCGATACGAGATGCCCATACAAGAACACCTGCCTGAAGTGAAGCGTTCACTCGAGGCAGGTGTTCCGGAGCAGGCCGAAAAATGGGCCTTAATTCATTTTTGCTTCGATAAACTTGACCGCGTCGCCTACGGTTTGGATTTTTTCGGCGTCCTCGTCGGGGATTTCGATTTCGAACTTTTCCTCGAGGCGCATGATGAGCTCGACTACGTCCAAAGAATCGGCACCCAAATCGTCGACGATTTGAGATTCCATGCTAACTTGAGACTCTTCCACTTCCAGCTCTTCGGCAATCACGCTTTTGACTTGTTCGAAGATATCTGACATCGCTTCCTCCCTCGGAATTCAACAATGATAAAGATGTTTTCGGGGCTGGTCCACTCGCGCGGATCTAGCCGTCACATATAAAGGCCGCCGTCAACCGTGAGGACCTGACCGGTTACGTAACCGGCACCCTCACTGGCCAAAAAAGAGACAGCGTGGGCCACGTCCTCGGGATTCCCCATGCGTCCCAAGGGGACCTGGGTCAAAAAGGACGCTTTGACCTCATCGCTGAGGTCATGGGTCATTTCGGTATCGACGTAACCCGGTGCGACGGCATTGACAGTAATGCCGCGCGAGCCGACTTCGCGAGCCAGGGACTTGGTCATGCCGACCAGTCCTGCCTTGGAAGCGGCGTAATTGGTTTGGCCGGCGTTGCCCATCAACCCTACGACCGAGGTGATGTTGATGATACGCCCCCATTTCTGTTTCATCATCGGTTTCAGGACAGCCTGACTGAGGAAAAAGGCACCGCGAAGATTCGTTTGAATGACGGAGTCGAACGCGTCCGGCTTGATGCGGAGCATCAAATTGTCGGCGGTGATGCCGGCGTTGTTGACCAGAACGTGCAATCCGCCGAATTCGGCGCATATCTTTTGAACCGTTTCCTTGAAGCCGTCAATGGCTTGGACGTCCAAAACCAGCGGTTCGGCCTCGAAGCCCTCCGCCTTCAGATTGTCCGCAACGGCCTCGATCTTTTGAGCACTGCGACTGGCCACCAGGACCTTGAACCCCGCTTGGGCCAAGTGACGGCAGATCGCCGACCCGATGCCTTGGGAGCCGCCCGTCACAAGCGCAACTTTTGAGCTCATGTTTCCTGCCCTTTGACTGATTGGATTCGATCACTCCGCGATTTCGGAGGGCTGCACCGCCGCTCCGGATTCGCGCCTTATTCTTCCTCTACAGCAGCGACCTGTTTGCCTCCGTACCAGCCGCAGGAGGAACAAACGCGGTGCGGACGCGCGATTGCGCCGCAGTTGGAACAGGTAGTAGTCGCGGACGCCGTCAAGGCGTGGTGAGAACGCCGCTTGCCTTGGCGGCTGTGGGACGTTCTGCGCTTGGGATTGGCCATTTCACTAGCTCCTTATGATCTTCTTTCAGTGTCTCACTGAAATACCCTGATGGGTGTTAAAAAGAAATCAATCTTAGTCGATTCTCGTCAATTTTTGGGGGTTCAATTGCTCACCGACCCCATCAAACCGCAAAACGACACGGTTTGTTCGGGTTCGTGGCGAGGGCGGATCACCGGTCCAAGAACTTTTCTAGAACGGAAAAAGGTGATGCTGCCGGGGGTTCTTCTGGTTCCTCTCTCGGTTGGATCTCGCAGGAGGGATCGTCCTCCGCGTGGCGCGGATAGGCGGGGATTTCCAGTTCAATGATTTCACCAACAAAATTGTCCACGTCAAACTCGAGATCGGTAATGAATCGGATGTTCATTTCGTCGCCGCCAAGGACGACATGTGCATCCGCCGGCTGCTTGGTTCGCAGCGACACCCAGTCGGAAACTTCGACGGGAAGGCGGAGCGGGCCGCCGCAACGATTGCAGGAAAGGGTGACGTTGGCTTTGACTTGAAAGTACAAAACGTAACCCAATGGATCCGTTCGAAACCGAAAAGACGCGGTTACGTCTTCGAAGCCGGCTTTTCCGGAAGAGGTTTGCCACTCGAGATGCGGCCATTGATGCTCACGGAAGAGCGGCTTGTCAGATTGTAGAATGCCTAAGTTAACCAACATGTTTCCCGACCCCCGCGGCGAAACAACTTATTATAGGAAATCGAACACTTCTGTCAATTGGTCGCCGCGTTTTTTGCCTAGATTCCCCGCGAAGGGGCTCGATTCAGGAGTGTTCCCCTTCATTTTACCCTGTGTTTCCCCGGTTGGCGGCCCAGGAATGGCGACCGGTCGAAGCCACGCTCGCAAACGGCGCGACCTCCGTTGGCCGCCCATCTTACGAAAACCTCTCCCGATAGGCTCGTGCCCGGCCAGGAAAGGGAAAGGTCAAAACGGTCGAGTGGGATCGCCTGGCTGGACAGGGAGCCGGATTTTCGATGCCGGGCTTCCCCAAAGCTATTGGTCGCAGGAGATTATGGACATTGCAATTTCGTGGCGACCCGTTTCGAAGGATTCGGAGCCCATAACCCCTCCTACCTGGGGAGGGCGTCGTCGGCGCTTCGGGCTCGAATCCAGGGCACCGTACTTCGGCGCACCGAAGCCAGGCGTATAGAAATCGGTCATCGACTTCTGGAGAACGGATGCCGGGTTTCTTGCTGCTGACTACGTATAAACGGGTTGCCCTCGCATATCGTTCGCCTCTCGAGATTCGGGCCGCGCGCGGCCGACTCGGGCTTGGAAATTCTCCCGCCCTATCACCCACCCTGGGCTAGACTTAGCAACCTCGAAAGAATCCTTTCGCGGTGGGCTTCCCGGGTGTGGAAGGATTTCAAGGAGATCGATCGTTCTATACGGCAAGCTTCTTGCCCCAAAGCCCCTTGAAGAAGAGGTCCGGTATCCCCAACGCCTCCCGGCCGGTGTCGCTCCTGACGGCTCCCACCTTTGGAAAGAGATACCGACATTCAGACCTCTCGGTCTTTTTACCCCAACGAGAAGAGGAATTATCCATGAACAGGGCGTCTGTTTTTTCTTACACATTCTCGGAAGAGCCGAACGGCAAATCCAAGGGTTCGCCCCGCCGATCGTTTCAAACGATCTGGTGTGGGCTATTTTTTTTGGCGCTTACCCAGGTGGCGGGTCCCCTGATGGCCCAGCAGGCTCGCGAAACCCTGCCGCGCTGGATCGACCTGGACCAACCGGGTAGTCGAAGCCTTCGCCTGGCGATCCCCGCCGACTTGGATCGGGCCCTGCCCGATCGGGACATCGATTATCTGCTCATCGAGGTCGATTCCGGCTGGGCACCGGCCTGGAAGGATGCGGCCTTCAAGTTGAAGAGCCTCATCGTGACGCTCAAGACTCGCGGCGCCGAGGTGGCAGTGGGCATGGAAGCCGCGCCGCAACAGATCGATGCCCTGCTGGAGCACGAGTTGGCGGCCTATATCGACGGTTACGTTTTTACCGACGATCCCTACATTCCCGAAGCCGATGAGACCGGCAAGCTGTGGCAGCGGGTCGAGGTGCCCAAGGCTCGCGTACTTCAAACCCTGGTCGAGGCATCATCCCTGGGGATCAGTCACGTGTTGTTCGAAAACATAGATATCGATGACACCCACGATGCGTTTCTAAAGACGATCAGCGCCACCCGCACCGGCAGTCTCGACGTGCAGCCCGAGCTGGCCAACATGCCCTCGGAGGAGGCCGTGTTCTTTTTCGATCCGGACAGCGGGAACTACCACCTCGGCGTCTACGGCGATGCCGAGCGCGATCGCCTCTTCTCGTTCCGGTTGGCCGAGGGCCTGAAACCGACCTTGCTCCATCCCGAAAAGGCCGACTTTCGCCACAAGCAGTACGGGCGCCTCAGCGAGTTCCGCCTGTCTGCCGGCGAACCCTACTATTTCTTTGTCTTGGAGCCGTCCGAGCGTTCCGGAACCATGGAGTCCATCGAAATCGTCGAACAAAAGAGCATCGATCCCTACGAGCTGGTGGTCAAGAACCAGGTGTTCAAGGATCGCGAGCGTCAGAAGTTCGAATCGCTGGTGGTTTTGGAGAAACAAAACTACCGTTACCAGGCCGCATCCGGTGCGACCATCGACGTCACCTTTTACGACACCCTGGTTTTGCGCAAGGATCGACCGGCGGAGCGTATCCGCAAGGAACTCTACTTCGGCGGGGTCAAGTGGCCCTATTCCAAACTGCCCGAGTTGCCCTTGATCCAGCCGGAAAAATTGCAGAGCGCGCCGATGGATATCGATTTGGACAAGTCCTACGCGTACAGCTATGCCGGCGAGGACACCATCGATGGGTTCAAGACCTGGAAAGTCAGGTTCCAACCCAAGAGTGAGGGTGATTTCCTGTCGGGCACGGTCTGGTTCGACCAGGAGACCGGTGCCCATCGACGCATCCGTGCCATCCAAAACGGACTCGAACCACCGGTCATCGGTAACGAGATGATCGCCGATTTCGATTGGGTCGAAGACGATGGCGAGCGGTTTTGGGTCCAAGTCGGCGAACGGAACCTCCAAATCATCAACGTCGTCGGTGAAACGATTCCGCTGCAGATCGACACCAAACGCAGTGAATACCAGTTCAACGCTTCGGACGTCGACCACATGCTGGCGGATGCCTACCAGGGCGACTACCAAATTCTGCGCGATACGGTAGGCGGTTTCCGCTACCTCAAGCTGAAAGACGGGAAGCGGGTCCTGCAGGACGACACGGTACCGCCGCAAAAATTTCTGCTCGGCGGTGTGTTCATGGAGCCGAGCCTGGATTTCCCGTTGCCGCTCGGCGGGTTCAACTACACCGATCTCGACTTTATGGATCGCGGATGGCAGGCCAACTTCTTCGTGGCCGGCCTGATCAACGACCTGATCGTTTCCAATCCCGACTTCCTCGGTATGGGTTGGGATCTGACCGCCGAAGTGTTCGCGAGTGCGGTGCGGTTCGGCGACGAATTCTACGTGAACAACGAGGAAGACGAGACCCAGGAAGTGGAGAATCTGCGCGAATCCTTCAATTTGACCCTTGGAATTCCGCTCAACAGCTTTTTCAAGTTCTCCGCGAACTACAGCCTCGCCTACAACGACTATTCCGATGCCGACGACACCTCGGAGGACTTCGTCCTGCCCTCCAGTCATTTCGAGAACATCGGGCGAGTGGGCCTCAAGTTCAATCGCGGTCGTTTCGTTTCGGAGCTGCAGTACGAGTTCGTCAAGCGTTCGGAGTGGGAGGCCTGGGGCCTGCCCGACAACACCGAACCGTTGGAAGACAGTTATCGCACGCTCCAGTTCGACGCCAGCCTGTCGCGCCGTCTGAAGGGTTTTCAATCGATCCAAGCCGATGTGCGCTATCTGAAGGGTTGGGATCAGGATCGTTTCTCGCGCTTCGAGTTCGGCTTCTTCGAGAACCGGGTATCGGGGTTCGGCTCGGCGGGAATCGAGGCCGACGAGGCGGTGCGCCTTCGTTTCGAGTACGATGTGGGCATCAAGGACATCCTGCAGTTCTCGGTGTCCCTGGACGGTGCCCGAACCTGGCGCGATCTCCCCGACGAGTCCGGTGTCCTGCGTCGCGCCGATCCCGTCGATTTATACGGCATCGGGCTGGCGGCCAATTTCATCGGGCCGTTTCGCACGATCATGCGGTTCGATGTGGGATACGGGATCGATTCCGATTTGGAAGACGAAGCGGGTAAGTTCACCGGTCAGATCGTATTCCTGCGAATTTTCTGATCGAATCCGGGAACGGTCCGCCTCTGGGGGAAGCCGCGTGGACGCGCGGCTTCCGTGCTATACTCGTGAAGTTTTTGATCAGAGTCGTTTATGTGGTTTCGCGTCGGGCGACGAATTTCTCGTGGTGAGAGGTTCGTTGGGTTCGCCGCTTCGGTTTCCCGGCGATGATTGCTTCCGGCCATCTCGTGGGCTTTTGCGCCCGGGGAACGATGGAAGGCCGGCGGTGCCGCGACGCTCTGATCGACATTTCACATGCAAGGATGTCGATAGTATGGGCTTATTGAACGGGGCCGTCGCCTGCACCCGCTTCACCATTCTCAACATGCCCGAGGAAATTCCCTTCGACCAATTGCCCTTTCGCGCCATCACGCCAGGCTCCGCCATTCGCGAGCGTTCCGGCGTGGTGCCTTATAAACCGGAAGAGCCGTTCCTGATCGGCGCCGGTCGTTGGGCCTTCCGCGTGCGCATCGACAAGGTGTTGCTCGACAGCACCCTGATCAACGAGCGCCTGATGGAGTTGATCAAGGTCGAGGAGGAGAACGTCGGTCCGCCTTCGCCGCAGACCCGCCGCCAATTGCGCAAGCTGGCCGAAGACGAATTGATGGAGCATCCTTCACCCAAATCGAAAATTATCGAATGTTACATCGAGAACCTGATTCTCTACGTGGGTTCCACATCCAAGGGGCACATCGGTGCCGTGCTCGAACTGCTGCAGCGGGTCGGCATCGAAGTGGAATACAAGACGCCCTGGATCGATCGCGGTTTGGACGAGCCGCCCAACGAGATCGTGGATATGAAGGAGCCGGGCCAGTCGATTTGGGGGTGCCGATTCCTGCAGAAGTTGATGGGAGATCCGGAAACGATCGTGGAGCCGGAGAAGGGCAGCGTCAAACTGGTGACCGGAGATGGCACCAAGGTTACCCTGGCCGGCCCGGTCACCCGGGAACTGGACCGTTTACTGGATTCGGGCAGCGAAATGCTGAGCGCCAAGGTGTTGGTCAAGGAAGTCAGTTTCAGTCTGGACGGCCTGACCTTCCGCATCAGCGGCTTCAAGCTGGACAACTTCAAGACCACTCATTGGATCGAGCAGCTCGAAGAGCGCATGGAGCACGTCAAGGGCCTGTGGGGCCTACTGGATCACAAGTTCGAGATGCTCATGGCCGACGAACTGCCCCAGGCGTGAGGCTGGGTCCCGACCGATGAAGGTTCGTCGGCGAAGGGTTTTCATGCGAAGTACGGTAAGGTTCGAACGCATACACCGAACCGGCCCCGTGCGAACGCACAGGTGCCCGTCGTCAAAATCCGAGCTTCAGCGAAGCTCACGACGATCGTGGTGCCGCGATCTGCGCTGGCGGTTCGATCGCGCACCCAATCCTCTCATTCTCGTGTGAATGGGTCGTGTTTCCGATTGTGAAGGAGCCCGAAGGTCGAACTCTGCCGAAGCCTCACTGGGGCAGAGAGTCTTCGTCGACTACGTAGAACTTGAAGGCCAGCATGCCGAAGTTGACCATGTCCTGGTCCTTCACCGGGTGTTCCCCGCCGTTGGTGGCCTTGGTTCCGTTGACGTAGGTGCCGTTCAGGACACCGATCTCTTCCTGCACGAAGAACTGGTTGTTGCGGCGGAAAATGATGGCGTGACGCCGCGAGACCGATCGATTGTCGTCCTCGTAGGTGAGGTCCACTTCGGGCTTGATACCGGTGACGGGATCGTAGCGACCTACCAGGTTGCGATCGGAATTCAGGATGAACACCCGGTTGGAAGAGAGCGATATCAGCTTTCCGGCCACCTTTTTTTCCTTGTTGACCCGAATGTTGGGTTGGGTCAACAGGGCTTCGCTCTGCATGCGCGAGACGCGAATGAACAGTTCGTCGACTTTTTCTTCGGACAGCCTTAGCTTGGTCGACAGCTTCTGCAGCATGCGAATCGCGATTTCCATGTTGGCCTTGAGCATCTTGACAAAGGTGCCGCGGTGAATGACGACCACCGAGACCTTGTCCTTGGCCTTGGCCGTTTCCATACGCGGGCTGTGCTCCAAGATGCTGAGCTCACCAAAAAAATCGCCCTTGCTCAGCTCGGAAATCGTTTCGCTGGTGTCGTTGGCGTTCTTGGAAAGATCCACCGTGCCCGACTTAATGACGAACATGCAGTTGCCAGGCTCGTCCTCCTTGTAGATGACCTCGCCAGGATCGTACTCCACGGTGTATTGCGCAAAAAAGTTACCACTGCTCATTCCCACTCTCCCAGAGCCTTTTCGGTTCTCAACCGGCAAAAAGTGGATGGTCTCCGAGCGATGTTTTCGATCATCCTCACGAGTACCAGGTGCTTCATGAATCCATTCTAGCCCTTTGAGTTCATGTTTTTTACTTTTAATATTAGTGAAAACCCTGGAGAATGCCAACCCTTTTGTTTAAAAGACTTACCGCTTCGGCCTCGATTGGGGGGTTGGCGGGCCTTCCACGGGCCTGGCGGCCTTTTCGCGTAGGGCTCGCGACTTTCGTTCATTGGGAGCCGGTCTTCCAGTTCTCCAGTTCCAAATCGGGAACTCGGCCGAACTCCGCCAGGTTGTCGGTCACCAGCACCGCATCGATCGCGAGGGCGTGACCGGCGATGAGGGTGTCGTTGGGGCAAATCGGCGTTCCTCGATCCGAAAGGTGTTTTTTCAAGCGGGCCGTGGATTCCACGGCTTCTCTATCGAAGCCGACGACCTCGTCGATTCGATCGACGAACTCGGTTACAAGCAAGTTGTGTTTCGGACTCGCCTTTTTGCCGATGGCGCCATATCTCAGTTCCAAGTACGTGATTGCCGAAATGACGAGGAGGTTTCCTTCGAGGACGTATCGAGTCATGGTTTCGAGAATGGTGGGCGGTCGCTTCCGCATGATGAAGCTGCAGGTGTTGGTGTCCAGCATGATTAGCCGCGTCAAAACTGGATTCGATCCTCTTCGAGAATGGATGGCCGATCCGCCAGGAAATCGTCGTCGGCAGCGGGGAGTTCGCCAAAACTCATCCAATCCTTTTTCACCGGGGTGAGGACCAGGGAGCGCCCTTCGCGGCGGATTTCAACCTCTCGAACACCCTTGAACTCCATTTCTCTGGGTAATCGGACCGCTTGATTCTGACCGTTCTTGAAAAGTCGCGCGGTTTTCATGACCACCTCCTGACACGGGGAAGCATATCTCCAACCTATCGTTTGCTTTGGCATATGTCAAACCTATGTTTTGTCGCCTTGTGTGCGCTTCCTTCAGCCTGGCCTGACTGTGTGATCCTTTCGTTCCAAGTGCCGATCGGCCAAATCCCGCAGCCTGGCACATCGTTTCTCTCCTGGAGCTATCGGAAGAGGTCGGCTTTTTCGGCTGGGGTCGAGCTAGAATAGGCGCGACGGAACTCGAGGGCCACCGCCGCGAGCGGTCGCCCTCGGCAGGCAGTCTTACCCCTTATCCCTCCCGATGACCCGCATCGTCGGGAGCTGCTGCTAGCTGAAACAAACATCGACATGAAAGGAACACGTTTTGGTCAAAGAAAACGAGAGCGGTCAAGCCGTATCTGAAGACAAGAGTTTCAACGATCCTAAACTGGCGATCACCAAGGTGTACACCAAAACCGGCGACAAGGGGACGACCAGTCTGGTAGGGGGCCAACGCGTCCCGAAAAACCATCTGCGCATCGAGGCCTACGGCACGGTGGACGAGCTGAACGCCTTCGTCGGCAGTTTGGCCCAGTCGGTCTCCGAGGATGCCCACCAAAGCACCGAGGTCAACTGGTTCTGGGGTGTGCTGGTGCGAATTCAGCACGAACTGTTCAATCTGGGATCGATCTTGGCGACACTGCCGAGCGACGTGCACCCCAAACAACCCCGCATTCGCGAAGCTGACATTCGCCAATTGGAGGCCGACATCGACCACTGCAACAAGGGATGTCCGCCTCTGCGCTCTTTCGTGTTGCCAGGCGGGAGCCGACAAAATACCGATCTCCACATCTGTCGGACCGTGTGTCGCCGGGCCGAGCGTCAATTGATCGCGCTGGGTACCCAGGACGAAGTGGATCCGCTGTGTATTCAGTATCTCAATCGCCTCAGCGATGCGTTTTTCGTGTGGAGCCGCTGGATCAATCGTTTGATGGACAAGGAAGAGGTGCTCTGGGAGCCGAACAAGGCCGCTTCTTCCTCGGAGTGACGGACGGGACTTGGTTCCGTGCATGACAGCCCGGTTTTTCCCGAGGGAAATGCCGGGTTTTTTCTCGAATGGCCCGGCCCGAGTTCGAAAACGACGCAATCGATGGCGCCGAAGATTTTCCATGTAATTTCATCCAGATGCGTCTCCAGGACGGGTTTCCGTTCTGATGTAGGGGTGGCGATCTCCGCAAATTCACAACGATAAGCCCTGGTTAACTACCTGGAAAGGTTGGTATCTGGCGCAAATTAATGAGATACTCGGCCGGGGTCGATAACCAATTTGCGGATTGGTTGGTCTTGAACGATTTGAAACCCGAGTCGATCTCGGTTTCTGTTATGTGTGCCCTCTATCGGGTCTATCACTCGCCCCAACCACGGATCGCCCTCGTTTGGGTCCCAACATCTCGGTGATGCCGGGTTCGGTGTGCCGGCGATCTTTTTCGAGGTAATCTCGCATGGCCTTGTACAAGCGAGTCATAGGTCTCCTGATTCGACTCGTCTGGTTTTTCGTTTTTGCGGTCTGCCTTTGGTTCAGCGCGCGTGAGATTCGGACCTGGCACCAAAACCGAGAACCGCTTTCCTTGACCCTGGATACCTATGTTCAGAAGCGGCCCGATGTGGCCTGGCTTTCTCTTTCGCATTGCCGCATCAATTACACCGAAACCACCTTGGTCTACAAGAGCGGTGACCCCAATTCGGTCGAGGGCTACTACGTTCCCGTGCGCACCAATTTTTATGACGACTCGCCGGTGTTCGTCGTCAAGAAAATCGCCTCCAGGGAACAAATCGATTTGTTGGAGAAGCTTCTCTCACGGGACATCAGCGAGGCCGAGTCCAAGAAGATCGCTCTGGCGCATCACGACGCGTTTTTTCGCGAGGAGTTGATCTCCGGGCTCGTGATCGCGGGGCCCGGTCACGATACACCGCTGCGTCGAAAACTGGCCGAGACCCGGTTGGAACTGGATCCGGATTTCATCGTGATCGACGCCGGTCGCAAACCCACGCTGAAGGCGGGTCTGCTGTTTTTGTCCTGCGGTTTGATCGCGTTGATCATCGGGATTTCCAGCTTTCAGCCTGGTAAAGAGGTGGAAAGTAACCGTGGCGGCGAACCTGAGCCGGATCGCGAAGAAGCGACCCCGGATGAAGAGCCTTGAAATCGCGCGGGTTGCGCTGAGCTGTCGCCTCGAAAGCCGCGTCAGGATGCCAATTCCTTGCGCATTCTCGCCGGTTGGGGAATGCGCTTGGGCAGGCCGGAGACGACCAGCGTCAGATCGTCGTTCTGTTCACCGGAAGACAGGAACCCCAATACGTCGTTGAGGATTTTGTCCTTCAATTCGAAGACCTCCATATGGGCGTTCTCCGATAAAACCGATTTGAGTCGCCCGATGCCGTACATCTCGTTGTGGAAGGTCATCTCGTCGAGGCCGTCGGTGTAGAGAATCAATTTGTCGTCCGGTTCCAACTCGAACTCGGCCACTTTCATGATCTTACCGAATACATTGTTCTTGGCGATGCCGATGGCCATGCCAGGGGGAGAGAGTTCGTGGATCGAGCCGTCGTTGCGGACGTGGAAGGCCGGGCAGTGGCCGGCTCTCGCCAATTTGCCGCGCTGGGTTTCGGGGTTGATCAGCAGGTAGGCGCCCGAAATGAAGACGTTGGATTGAAGTGCCGCATGCAGGATCTCGTTCATGCGCATCAGCAGAGCTTTGGGGTCGTTCCACAGGTGTCTCAAGGCGATCAGCACGCCCTTCAGCTCGGCCATGTAGAACGCTGCCGATGTCCCCTTGCCGGAGACATCCGCGATGAATATGCCCACTTCACCGCCGTCGGCGTTGAGGATCTCGTAGTAGTCACCGCCCACTTCGCGTGCCGGTATACAGGTAGCGGCGATGTTCTCCACCCATTTCAGCGAGGCCACGTCGGTCAACAGGCTCATTTGGATGTCGCGCGCGATCCTCAGTTCTTCCTTGTACTTTTGCTGTTCCATGACCTGCTGCAGCAGCGACTCGATATTGCTCACCATGCTGTTGAACGAGCGGCCCATGGCGCCGATCTGATCTTTACCCAAATAGGGCAGGCGGTAGCTCAGTTGGCCCTGCGCCACCTTCTCGTGGCCCAGGGCGATGATGTTGAGGGAGCGGGTGATGTAGGAAACCAGGTAAATCCCGAAAATGATGGCGATCAACTCGCACAGGAACAGCGCCACGGCCGCTCCGGCGATGATCTGGAGCACGTGCTCCTTCTCTTCCTCGTGAAAAATGTTCAGGGAGCCGACGCGTTCGATGGTGCCCAGGATCAACGACGGTTGGATATCGAACTTGATTTCGCCGAAATAGCGGTAGTAGCCCGTTTGCCAATCCAGGACCTGCATGTCCCAGGAGCTGGAGAACAGGCGCAGTAGCAGCCGGATATACCACTTTCCCTCGGATAGATCCGAACTGATGCTGCCGTTTTCGCTGTGAAGGGTAATGCGTGCCTTCTGGGCCTCGCTCAGTTTGTTCAGGAAGGTCTTGCTGGTGGGCAGAGAGGCGATGACCAGGTAGCTGCCGGCCTTGCCGTGGGTTTCCTTGCTGATGTGATAGAGGTAGATCTGGTTTTTCTTGAAGATGATGTCGGTGAACTGATCGCGCATCCAACTGGGGTAGACCCACTCGTAGGCCTCGGTGTATTCCCTGGTGAAGGGTTCGTCGAAGGGGTCTTCGCTCTCACGGTAGATGGTCGCCATGGTCAGCGGCTGTTTGGGGATTTTGGGACTCAGGTAATAAACGTCCACCAGGCAGTCCCCCGACTTGCTGAAATGGGGCATTTCCTTCTTGCGAAGTTCGTTGATGAATTCCGCCAACTCCCGCTCGTTCATCTGGGTATTGCGCAGTTCGGTCTGGATTTGACCTACGAACCCGCTGAGATCGAGCGTGAACTGGTTCAGGTTCCGTTCGACCGCCTGAACGCTGTACAGGCCGAATCCGGTTCGAATCATTTCGGTGAAAAACAGGAACGTGGTCAGGATGGGGATAATGGCGAACACCAGGTAGGAAAGAAACAATTTTCGGTTCAGGTAATAGCGGGCCCACAGCCTCAGCGATTGAAAGAAGAAGATGTTGAACAACAGTCCCGATACGGCCAGCAGGTAGAGCCGCGGCAGCGCGTGATAGGTGACTTCGGGTGCCTGGCCCTGGGTTCTCGTATCCTGGGAAACCAGCTCGTAGAGAGGCTCGCTGGAGAAGAAGTAGTGCAAACTCAGGTAGAGAAACAAAACGGTGAGAAGCGGGTTCACCCAATTTTGCCAATGCTGGTTTTTTAGGATGTTGGTGAGGATGTTCATGCCAAAAAGATTCAAACCCTTGGTTACTTCACGGGCGGATGGGTAGAAGACTGAAGACAAGCGCGCTGATTGGGGAAAGGGGTGTGCTCTAAATCTACCCTTTCGAGGAAAGAATGGAAAGCGGTCGGCGACGTTTGGGCCGGTGTGGCGACGATGGTGTGGGATTGCGGTAACCCGTTCCCACAGAGCAGGAACCGAGCCAAGATCTCACCGAGACCCTCGGATTCTGCCCATTCGGAGGACTTTGTTTCCGATTCCTTCTCCAAAAGAATGATCCTCCACCTCTATGACGCGTCAACGTGGGAAAAATTAGCAAAAAATCTGAACAACTTGATAAAAAACCAGCACCTTCGTGGGTCGCGAACGACGACATCTTGTCATGTTCGAACGCTGAAGAGGATTGTCGGCTCCCGCCAACCTTTGAGGAGTTACGCAAGAACTTGCCGGAATGCGCTAACGGAGATCTACGCCGCAGTGCGGGCAGTGGTTCGATCGCTTTTGGACCGGTCGGCTACAGTTCCAGCAAAACAGGTCCGAAAGCTCTCGCGAGGTGACTTCCCGGAAGCGGGTGGACGATTTCGCCTCGGCGACCGCGGATTCCTCTTCGATCAGTTGAGACAGATGCTGACTTCGTTCGGGCTCTTGGAGGGTGGTTGAAAGTGCTGGTTGGAGATGCACCTTGGACAGTGCTTCTTTCAGTGCCGTGGCATCGGGGAATCGGGAGCCGAAGGAGCGGTGCATGGATTTGCAGATGATCTGGCTCAGTTCGAGGGGGACCTCTCCATTCCAGCGATGGGGCGGGACCATCGCGCCTTCGCGGGCGATCTTGGCGAGGCGAAGCGGGTCCTTGTCGAAGTAGGGGAGTCTGCCCGTGAGGCACTCGTACATCAGGACGCCGAAGGAATAAATGTCGGACTGGAAGGTGGCCTTGCCCTGGAAGTGTTCGGGCGCCATGTACGGCGGTGAGCCGATCCGCGTGGAGGCAAAGTGCTGATCGACCAGAAAACGGCTGGTCCCCAGGTCGGCCAGCTTCACCTGACCGTCGGTGCTGATCAGCACGTTGGCGGGGCGAATGTCGCGATGGAGAATGTTTTTTCGATGCGCGTAGCAAATGGCATCGATGATTTTCGAGAACCAGTCGAGCGCCTGTTCGAGTTCCAGCCGCTTGTGTTTGCGCAAATGTTGTTCGAGGGAGGTGCCTTCCACGTACTCCATCACGATGAAAAAGACATCGTTGATTTGTTCCGCCGTGATCACCGAAACGATGTTGGGGTGGTTCAGCTCCGCCAACATCCGCGGCTCCTGCAGCAGTTTGTCCATGTTTTCGCCCTGCTTGTGGGGGACCTTGATGGCGACTTTCTTGCCGATCCACGAATCCTGGGCAAGGTAAACGCTGCCAAACCCACCCGAGCCGATGGTGTCCAGAATCTGGTATTTCCCGATGCGCTGGTTCTTGAAAAACATAATTTGCGGGTTTCCTGGCCGTGATTCCTGGCACACAATATACCAGAGGCCGGCTTGAAACGCTCGCTTCTTATCTCCCGGCGCCGGTGCGGGCCAACGAAAGACCCCCCTGGGTTCGCGGTCATGTCCTCGCTTTTCGGGATGCGCTTTGGGCTTGGCGCCCCACCGGGCATCGTCGGATGGGCGTTTCCGTTTCGGAGAACCGGCACGCATCGCTCGAGAATCGCATTCACCTCCCTTCGCATCGAATCCGTCGGCCTTTATCGCCTCATCCCGCGTGATCGAGGCTGTTATGGCGCTCTCGATCTCGCATCATGACCGGGTTCTCGGTGTCCGTTCTGGCTTTTCGGCGATATGTTTTGGAACGGGACTTGTTCCTCTGGGCTTTATTTGGTAGAATCGCCGGTCTGCGCCGTTTCCGGCCGTTTACGATGCCACCCGGTGATCTCATCAGCCCGTTTGTTGAGACCTGAATCCATCTGGTGAGATATCGGAAAAAGGAACATTTGGAGCTAGTATCATGGCTAAGAGTTGTGAAGTTTGCGGCAAGGGATATCAGAAAGGGCACAAAGTTTCCCACGCCCACAACGTGTCGCTGAAGCGTAGCTATCCGAACCTTCAGCGTGTTCGCGTTGTCATGCCCAATGGCGGAACGAAGCGCCAGTGGGTTTGCGCCAGCTGCATTCAGAAAGGCAAGGTTACCAAGCGCGTTGCCTGATTCCTTGCAATTATCGAAATCAACGAACTAAAAAGCGGCCGTTTGTCAGGCCGCTTTTTTATTGCCCGAATCCAGGTTCGCACGCGCCGATAGATGGCTCTCGATCAGGCTTTCGCCTTTTTGTGTTTCTCCCATTGTTCGATTCGAGCCGCCACACGAGCCACCTCGATGGCTTCGATACAGGCACAGGTCGCCTGTTTGCGACAGTCCGAGCAGGTTTTGTCTTCCACCAGGACTTCGGCGGCCAGGCCGATCGGGGCCCATCGGCCCGGGTGCATGGGACGAATGGGCGCGAACAGACCCAACGCATGGGTGCCGACCGCGGCCGCCATGTGGAGGGGTCCGGTACTCGCCGCCACGATGCCGTCACATGCGGCGAGAAAGGACAGCAGCTCGTCGAGGGTCATTTTTCCGGTCATGTCGATCAGGTCCGGGCAGGCCTCGAGCAGCTCTTCGCGCACCTGTGCGCCCTCGTCCGCCGTTCCGGTGACGAAAATCCTGAATCGCTCGGATGGTAGGCGCCGGGCGAGTTCGGCGAATCGGCTCAATCCCCACTCGCGTGCACTGCCCTTGCTCTTGGGGTGGAACACCAGGTTCAGCTTGTGGGGATCGATGAGATCGGCCACCTGGGCCGACAGGGGCTTGTGGCGGGTAAGCCGGTAGAAGTCGGGAATCTGTCGAAGCGAAAATGGACCCTCGATTCCGAAAGGGCGCAACAGTTTCAAGTTCAGTTGGGATTCGTGGAGCTCCGAACGTTTTCTGGAAAAGTGGAGCAACCGGTTGCAGGTCCACCAGTGCCAGAGCCGATGGCTGGTACCGATGCGCTGTCTGACGGCCGCGCGTTTTGCCAATTTGGCGACTCGCTTGTCGGGAAACACGTGAACGATGGCATCGGCACCCAGGTCGGCGAGGTAGCGAATCTGCTCGGGTTCGGCGAGTGCGGCCAATTCGTCCCAATTGATGAAATGATCGATGGCCTCACACGCCGAAATGAGCGGCTTGGTATAGGTTTTTCCCAAAAAAAACAGTTCCCAATCGGGGTGAACCGCCTTGAGGGCACCGGCCATGGGGAGCGTGAGGACCACATCCCCCAAGTTGTCGGTACGGCTCAGAATCACTTTCATCGTTTGGGAACCATCCTTTCTTCGAATGCCAGGGATCAGGCGCCGTAGTTCGCGGGGGTGTCCGGTTGGTTGGCGGGTTCGGCTTTTTGGAAGGCCTCGAGCGCGAGACAGTGCTCGTTGATGCGGGCAATCGTGGGGAAGGCTGTCATGTCGACCTTGAACCGGTCGGCGTTGTAAACCTGTGGGACCAGGAACAGATCCGCGGCGGTGACTTCGTCGCCGAAGGAGCAGAGACCGGCGGTGGTGGTCAGCGCGTGTTCGAGTGCCTCGAATCCCATTTCGATCCATGCCTTGGCCCAGGCGACCTTGTTCGCGCCGGAAGCGCCGTAGTCGCGTTCGATGCGCTGGAGGACCTTGAGGTTCTGAATGGGTTGAATGCCGGTATTGACGTGTTCGCACAATTCGCGAACCTGGGCGGCTTGCCAGGGGTCCTCGGGAAAGAGGCGGGGGGTCGGCGCCACTCGATCGAGGTATTCGATGATCGCCATGGATTGGGCGAGGGCCTTTCCATCGTGGATCAAACAGGGAACCTGGCCCATGGGGTTCAGCTTCAGGTAATCCGGCTGGCGTTGTTCGCCGCCCTCGCGAACCAGGTGAACGGCCTGATAAACAAAGGGAAGCCGCTTTAGTTGAAGTGCGATACGCACGCGATAGGAACAGGAGCTGCGGTAGTAGCTATACAACTGAAATTCAGCCATGAGGCGCCTCCTCGGAATCGAGTGTCGCCTCATTCTAGCCGATTCGGACGCGCCGAACCACGAACCTGGCGGCGCAACTCCGATTTATCACAAGTGCCTCGAATATCAAGAGGCTAGGCGTAGCTCGATCAACAACTCGTTCAGGCCTTTCTTGCCTCGTGGCATTTCGGGTAGGTCACTCTCCTCGTAGGCCGACTCCAGCATGTTCGTGTAATGTGCGTAGGCATCGGCGTACAGGGTGATTTCGGAATCCTGGAGTTCCACCTGTTCGTCCGTTTCGCATTTCTGTGCGATCAGATCGGGGAGAAAATCTATTTTGAACTGTTCGTTCAAGTGGATCAGATTGGCTTCGATTTCACCTGTTCGCATCAAATGAATGCCGGTCAGCAGAACCCGGAACACGTAGAGCAGGGGCTTCAGGCGTTTGGGGTGCTCCCGTTCGAACATTTGCCACTGGTTTTTGGAAAATCCCAGGTAATGGCGCGCATGGTGACGCGTGAGGCATTGCTTGCCGATCTCCTTGAGTCGTTCGTGGCCCTCGCTCGTGCGCAGGATCAAGGGCGAATAGAGTTGTTCCATGACGTAACCGTTGCGACCCAGCATCATCGTGAAGAATTTGCGCGCGTCGTGGGTGACCAGGTCGATCTCCAGTCCCTCGCGCTCGTGAATGGCGTTCAGGGTTTCCTTGGCGGTAAAGAGACCCAGGACCTCCTCCGTGGGCAGCAGGTGGGCGCCGCGCAGATCGTAATCGGAATCGGGTGAAGGAAAGCCGTACAGGTGGGCACCGCTAATGGTGACAAACAAAAAGGGAAAAGGCTCTTGCTTGAGGGCCTCGTCAAGTCGTGGATCCATGCGACACGTTCTCCTGAAAGAATGGAAGCCCAAGGCCGGACTTCTGGATTTAGATTGGGAAACCTGTGTGTCGAGGGGTGGAGAAAAAACCATTCAAAGATTAGCGGCATTGTATAGGGTTCATGGCGGGCCAGCAATGGATAATTGTGTTGGCGGAAAAAGAAGACCGAACAGAAAAAAATCACAACGCGGTCGAAGGGTCTCTCCGGACCTCGGTACTTATTCGACGACCAGTGTTCAAGATTGCGCACTTAGCTGGAATGTAACGTTTTGGTGGCCGACCGTCGAGCTTCGATCAAAAACTGGTTGACGGTATCGTAATCGGGTCTGTCCGGAAGGGTGCAGTTGAGGAACGCTTCCTCGAATTCCGCGTGAAGCTTGGTTCTCAACGTGTCGACGGCCTCCCAACTCAGCTCGCCGTGGCGAATGGAAGACAATAGTGGCCGTTTCTCTTCTCCAACCCGCACCATGACGCGCCGATCTCGCAGAATCCCGATGCCAGCGTACAACAGCCGGATCAGGTGCATGGCGTGTTTCCAGTTCACGTGCTCTTCGCCGCGTGCCAGCCGTTGCGTCATTTTCTTGAATTGCGAAAGGACGTACCCGTTGTACGTCTGGTAGGCCAGTTTCGAGAGGAATGCCTCGCGTATGGCCAGCAGTGCCTCCGTGACGGGTGTCTTGAAGGTGATCAGCGGCGTGTACAGGCACTCCAGGATGTTCGGGTTCGCCTTGAGTGCCAAATTGAGGAATTTTTGCAATTCCCAAAAACACAGCTCGTTTGTTTTGTCCTCGAGTTGCTCGGGCAAGGCGAAGAGAGACCAGTGCAGTTCGGCCGGGGGCAGATAGATGCCTCGGATATCGGTGTCGGAGGCGTCGTGATCCAATCCGTAGGCGCGCGAGCCCACGATGCAGCGGTAGATGACGCAGTCCCACAGGCGCTCTTCGGACAAGCCCTCGTCGATCCCCCGCGCTTGGAATCGGGACAGCGTCGTGACTTGATCGCGCCGAAACATGCCTTCCTGCCCGTCCACGAGCTTGACCCGGTAGGCGGCCGTCTGATCGTCGGGCTGGGCGGCGATCATGCCGACGGCACCTTTCGGGAAGGCCGGATGGGAGTTGGTCGCCTCGACATCGGTGGTCGTGACCACCTTGGTACCTACCGGGATGAGGTGTTCTTTCGTGAATCGCTCTTCCTTTTTGGTCATGCTGTCGATCCTCCCGGTCGGCGGTGATCTCGGTGTTACTCGGTGGGCCGAAAGTGCTTGCTCCTCCGGCGGCACTCGCGCAGAATGTGAAGCGTCCCAAGATCCTCACAGGCGATCATCTTACCAGGCTGTCGCCGGTTTTGCCGTCGGGGGAACGAGTTCAACACTACGGGAGTTTTCGATTGAAGAACCGCAAAAACGCGTCTCCAGAGCCCTCTTCTGCTCCGAGTTTTCCCGGATTTCGCGAAGTGCCTAGAACCGGAGTGATTTACGTCATGGCTGAAGCCCGCAAACACGGCTTCCACTACGGCCATTCCGAATGGGCCAACCTGGGTCAGGGGGCGCCGGAAACGGGCGAGATTCCCGGTTCGCCGGCGCGTCTGACGCAGATTCCCTTGGCGGATGATACCTACGAATACGGTCCGGTGGTGGGCATCAACGAGCTGCGTTCCGCGGTCGCGGATCTCTACAACCAGCGTTATCGACGCGGCATGTCTTCGCGATACAGCATGGAAAACGTGGCGATTTCCTCCGGTGGACGCGCTGGCCTGACGCGGGTCGCCGCCGCGCTCGGCAATATCCATTTGGGCCACTTTCTACCGGACTATACGGCCTATGAAGAGCTGCTCGAATTGTTCAAGGCGTTCGTGCCGATGCCGATCCTGCTCGAGTCGGGCAAAGGCTTCGGTTTCGACGTGAAACGGCTGTTCCGGGAAGTGATGGGGCAGGGATTGGGTGCGGTACTTATGTCCAACCCCTGTAATCCCACGGGGCAAGTGATGTTCGGTGAAGATTTGGCCGAGTGGATCGACATCGGTCGCACCCTTCAATGCGCCCAGATTTTCGATGAGTTCTACAGTCATTACCTCTACGACGAGGCCGCGAAGGCGTCGACTTCGCTCAGTGCCTGTGCCTACGTGGAGGACGTGGAGCGGGATGGTGTGGTCATTCTGGACGGTCTCACCAAAAATTGGCGCTACCCCGGCCTGCGGCTCTCCTGGACCGTCGGCCCCAAGGAAATCATCCGCCGCATCGGTTCGGCGGGCAGCTTCTTGGATGGGGGCCCACCCCACCCCGTGCAACGGGCCGTTTTGCCGTTGCTCGATTCCGCGGTGGCCGATGCCGAGGCTCGGGCCATTCAGCGACACTTTTCCGTGAAGCGGGCCAGGGTGCTCGAGCGCTTGACCGAGCTGGGTTTCTCGATCAAGGGCATTCCCCAGGGCGCCTTTTACTTTTTTGTCGGTTTGGAAGGGCTTCCCGAACCGTTGCGCGATGGCATGGCCTTCTTTCAGGCGGCGCTCGAACGCCAGGTTATTTGTGTTCCCGGCGAGTTCTTCGACGTCAATCCGGGCAAGCGTCGCAGCCATATCCCTTCGCGTTTGCGTGGGTTCGTTCGCATCAGTTTCGGCCCTGCGATTCGGGATTTGGAAATGGGCTTGGATCGCCTTGGCCAGATGATGGCCGATTACCGCTGAACCCGGGGCAGGGCGGGTTTCCTTCTACCGCCAACGATCTCAACCCAGGAAATTCAATAGGCTCTGTTGGTTGATGGTGCCCTGCGAGCGCAACTGGGCTTGCAGGGTGTTTTGGACCTGTTCCAAATCGACGATTTCCTCGGCGAGATCGGCTGCTTCCAGTTGCGCCAGCACCGTGGTCAGGTTCTCTTCGAAAACCGCGTAGCGGTCGTTCTCCGCGGTCAAACGAACGTTGCGGGTGCCCACTTCGGCGATCGCTTCGTTCAGGCGCTCGGTCACATCTCGCATGCGCGGCAATTCGGCGTTGATGGCCACCTCGTCGTTGGCCCGGAACGCAGTTTCCAAGTTGGTCAGGATTTCGATGATGTCCGTCGGATCACCCGGACCCGTTGGGCCGTAGGCGAGGTCGGAACCGATGAAGTTGGTCTGAATCGTGTCGGTATCGTTGATGCGGGCATTGACGATCGTCGTGTTGCCGGAATATACACCTGCCGCATCGAACGGCTGCGTGGTGGTAAGGGTGCCGGAGAAGAGGTATTCGTCCTCGTGACGGGTGTTCAGGCGATTGATGATCGACTCGCGATGTTGCTGGATCTGGTCCGCGATGGTTTCGCGCTCCAGATCGTCGTGCAGATGGGAGGTCCCCTGCACGGCCAGCTCACGTGCCGCCTCGAAGCTCTCGAGAATGCTGTTCAGGGACGATTCGATGACACCGTTTTTTTGCAGCAGGGTTTCGATGTTCTTTTCGAAGGCCGCATTCTGCTCGAGCTGGTCCCGCGTGCTTTCGATGCGGCTGAAGTTGACCGGATCGTCCGAGCCGCGATTGACCTTTTTGAGCGTGGAAATGTGTTCCAGAATTTGGCTTTGCTCGAAATTGCTGCGCTGGTTGTAGAGCAGAAACTGGCGGTCGTTGGCGAATTCGCCCAGGCGGAATACCACGACACCCTCCTGTTAAATACCTTTTATCCCAATCGGTTCAAAATGTCCGCGGTCAACTGGTTGATGACCCCGATGAACCGAGAGGATGCCTGAAAGGCCTGTTGGAATTGCGTGAGTTGAATGGCTTCCTCGTCGAGGTTGACCCCCGACACCTCGTCGCGTCGGGCTTGGGCCTGGTTCAACAGGAGTTGGTGGGACTCGAGGTTGTCGCGCGCGTTTCGTGTCGTGCGGCCCAGATCGGAAAGCGTGTCTCCGTAATAGGATTCGAAGGTGCCGGTATTGGCGGTGCCGTCTCCGTTGCCGTCGATGACGGTCGAGCTGTCGCGTAACCCGGCCAGCGCCAGGGCGATGACGTTGTTGCCCGTCTCTCCGGCAGTGTCGCTGAGGGACACTTTGTCGGGATCGAATCCGAGAGAAGGATCCAGGGGGTCCACCAGCAGGTCGGTGGATAGGGAGATGGCGCTCGCTGCACCTTGATAGCGGTCGGGATCGACCGTCGGCGGCGCCGGTGCGCCGGGGTTGGTGGGATCCAGAGGGTCGAAAAAGCGCAGTCCGGTGTCGTTCGGTGGAGCCGCGAGGCTGAAGCCCGTCGTATGGAGTGCGTTGAATTGGTTGATGAGACCGGCAGCCAGGTTGTCCAGTCGCCGGCGCAAATCACCGATTTCGTTGTCGCGGAGATCGAGCTTGGCGCCCAGCGTGCCGCCGTTGATTTGCGCGGTGATGTCGGTCGGTCCACTGCCGTTGTCGATATTCACGTCGAAGAAGTTGTTGTTGGCGGCATTTTGGGAAACGCTGAGCAGGTATTGCTTTTCACCCACGAGAACCAGGTTGCTGTCCTTGATGTTTACCTGGATCCGGTTGTTACCCATGTCGAACACGTCGACTTCGACCAGTTCGGCCAATTCGTTGATCTTGCGATAGCGCTCGTCGATGATGTCCTGGGGCGGCGTTCCCTGGTTGTAGATCTGGCCGCTCAATGCTTCGATTTCCGCCGTGATCTGGTTGATTCGGGCCACCGTCGATTCCACATCCACATTGGTGCGGGTTTGAACTTGGAACAGGTCCGCATCGCGATTGCGGATTTCGGTGGCGAGGCGGTCGCCCATCGCCAACAATTCGTTGCGCGCGGCCGTCGAGGACGGTCGCAGGGATACCTCTTCGATCGCTCCGAAAAAGTCGCTCATGCGCTGGCCGATGCCGGAGAATTCGGTTTCCGCCATCAAGCCTTCCACTTCGGCGAGCCCCTGGGCGAAGGTGTCGTGGTACCCGAACCGACCCTGCTCACGGGTGAGCATCTGGTCCGCGATGGTATCGCGCAAACCCAGGATGCTGCTGACCTCGGAACCGGAGCCGACGATGTTTCGTCCGCCCGAACCCAGTCCGGTAACTTTGGTCTCGGCCATTTGCCGACTGTAAAACGGGGTGTTGACGTTGGCGATGTTGTTGCCGATGACGTTCAGGCCCACCTGTGCGGTGCGCACCCCGGCCAAGCCGGTATAGAGACTGGCATTCAATCCGACCATGACCCGCTCCTCAGACTTCTTGGACCAGGCTGTTGCCCATGTCGATGGATTGATGGGCGAAGCCGCGGGCGTTGTAGGCGTTGGGCGCTTGCAGTCGACCCGGCTGTCCGGCGTTCAACCACTTCTGGATGAACTGCCATTGCGCCTGTTGCATCATCTGGCTCTGGCGCGAGTATTTGCGCAACTCCTGAGTGGCGGCCTGAATCTTGTTCCGATGCTCGAGCAACGTTGCCCGCCAATCGCCGCCCAACGATTCCGCCAGGGCACCCAGGGTTTTGAACCGGGGGACGCCGCGGCGTTTCGCCATTTCGGAGAGAAGGGCGTCCTGGGCTGCCATCACCTGTTGGAGATTGGTCAACAGCGCTTCCTGCGGGCGGGTCATTTCAAAATAGCGAGACCAATCCGGTTTGACCAAAAAGGCCCGCAGGTCGCGTTGTTTTTCTATCAGTTCAATAAGCACCTGGTGTTTGTGCTGTAACAAAGACACCAGCTTCAAATATAAAGCTTGCATGGCGACCCCCAACGATGACGAGCAATGCTCGACTAGATGGTGACATCGATGGAGTGGTAAGCGTCGCTAGCGATGATTTCCTTTTCTTCCGCTTCATCGGAGGCCGGTGAACCTTGATCGTCCTGGGCCTCGCTCTCCTGATGAGTCTGCCGCTCCTTTTGGTGTTCTTCGCGAACCCCAATTTCTGCGGAATCCTCCAGAGCCTTGACCTTTGTCGCTTCTTGGCGCAACGTCTCGTGTAAAGCGTGGTTGGCTCGCTCTTTGGCCGCCTGTTGGCCTTGGATCTGTGCGGAGTTGATCTGCTCGGCATACACCGTGTTGGAGATCAGGCTCCGCAGGAAAATGGGGTCGGACATCGGTTTTCCTCAGGAGGGGTCGCGGAAGGCTAGAAAGAGTTCAAGCTTTCGTCGATGACTTTCTTGGCAACTTCCCGTTCGTCACGGTGATAGGTGCCCTCCGCGAATTCGCGTTGGATACCCGAAATTGCTTCGGACCGAATGTCAGGGGCTTGACGAAGACTGTCGACAGCGCGTTGGAACAGACTTCCGGAGACGGAGACCTCTACCGAGTCGCTGGGTGCCTCAACAGCTTCGGCTCGTTTCGAGCCTTTGCCGTAACTGCTGGCAGCAGATGCGTAAGATGCTGAGGACACGGAACTTTTTTCTACTTTCATTGGACCCTCCGGTCTTCTTTGCCGACTACCCACCAAGCCTATCGGTAGGTGCCCAAATGAGCTTAACCGGAAAGCATGCTATGGCGCTAACTCCTTGGCTCCATAAACGTTCTTTAAGGATTTGGTGAATCCTAATCCCTGGCTTTCAACGATTTTTTCCGCGGTGTTGCGAAAAAACTCGTCTCGAAAATACCCCAATCCTTGGCTCGATTCGCCCATCAAGCCACCTCCTGGTGAGGACGCATCCATGGTCTTCAACATAAAGGTAACGAGCTGGACTTCCAACTGTTTGGCTGCTTCATCGAGGTCGGCCTTCTGGTCTCCCGGGCGCCGCAAGGCGTCCTGGAGGCGGGCCGGTTCGGATCCGTTAGATTGGGTTGCGCGTTCCAGCAGTTCGGCGAATTCCGACGCGGATTCCCCTTCGCCTTCCCTGGCGATCGAGGACCATCGGCGTTCTGCCGTCTGCACGAGGTCGGTGTTGAGAATGGGGATGGATGATTGAGAATAGCCGTCCATGGGATGGTCTCTCCTGGATCATGTCTTGAGTTGCGGTTGAACTGGGACGCTTCCCAGGGGGATTACATGAGCTTCAATTCGGCGTGTAGCGCGCCCGCTTCCTTCATGGCCTGAAGAATGGCGATGATGTCGCGGGGCGACACTTTGAGCGCGTTCAGCGTTTCGGCGATCTGGCCGAGCGACACGCCCTCCTTGGCCACGTAGATTCGGGCCGGTTCTTCGCTCACCTCGGTGGTGACATTGCGTTGATTGACGGTTGGCGGTGCGTTGACCTGTCCCCCTCCGGGAACGGCCACGTTCTCTTCCTGGATTTGAATGGTCAGATCGCCGTGCGATATCGCCACCGATTCGACCTTGACCTGGGTGCCGATGATGATGGTTCCCGTGCGTTCGTTGATCACCACCTTGGCTGCCGTGTCCGGTCGCAGCGTCAGGTTTTCCAGGCGCGATACGAAGGCGATCATCTGATTTCCTCGGAATTCGGGGGGCACCATCACTTCCAGCGTGCGGCTGTTGAGCGGCCGTGCGAACTCGCTTCCCAGCAATTCGTTCACGGCCGAGACCGCCCGATCCATGGTCGTGAAATCTTCCTGGAAAAAGATGAATCGCAGACTGTCGCCGGCCAGGAAATCGAAGGGCACTTCTCGTTCCACGATGGCGCCGTTCGTGACCATACCGACCGTGGGATGGTTCTTGACGACGGAAGAGCCGCCGCTGCCCGCGGCGAATCCGCCGATGGAGATGGACCCCTGGGCGAGCGCGTAGGTCTTGCCGTCGACCGCTTTGAGTTCGGTGATCAACAGGGTGCCGCCCTGAAGGCTCGTGGCATCCCCGATGCTGGAAACCTGCACGTCCAATCGATGGCCGTTGCGGGCGAACGGGGGCAATTCCGCTTGAACCAGCGCCATGGCCACATTCTTGACCTTGATGGTGGTGGGATCCAATTTGATGCCCGATTTGGAAAGGGCGTTCGCAAGGGTTTGGGTGGTAAAGCGGGTTTGGTCCTTGTCACCGGTGCCGGCCAGGCCTACGACGATACCGTAGCCCGTGAGCATGTTCTCGCGAACGCCTTCGATGGCGGCGATGTCCTTGATGCGAACGATTTGGGCTTGAAGAGGAGAGAAAAGGAGGGACATGGCGGTGAAGAGAGCCAGTATTTTTGGAACCGAAGGCGATCTTCGGGTGAGTGTGGAAACGGCGTGGGGAAACGGGTTGCTTCCCATTCGGTCGCGTGATGTTTCGAGTGCTGGTCTCATGATCATTCCTCCACCGGTAAGCCGCTGGCGGAGCAAGACGAATACCATGCTTGATGATATGGGTAAGCTTAATAAAATGAGCGTATTATGGTCTGGGCTGGCAGGCTGGTTCGCTTCGGGGGGCGAAATTGCCCGGTGATTTTTGCCGCCCGGCTCTTTGCGGGGGTCACCGAAGTCCGGAGCCGCATCGGGAATGACCCGCAAAAAGGCTTCGGCGGTATGAATACTCCTGGACGTATATAATGAGTACACACCGACAAGGGGAGCGATTCATGGACCATGTTGCCGCCCTTCGAGCCTATCGTCGACAAATGGCGCGAAGCCTATGGCTCTACTTTTTTCTTAGTGACGGCTTTCTTTGGCTCCTGACGGCCGGTTCCGTGTGCTTGGCGCTGCGCATGGCTGGGATGTCGCCCAGCTTTTTGGTTTGGTCCGGAATTTTGATCCCCGTCATTCTGGGGGTGGCCCTCGCACGGGTTATTCGGGAGCTTCCTTCGCCATCGACGTTGCGTTCTTTTCTCGACGCCCACAATCGCCAAGGTGGCCTGCTCATGGCTTCCGAGGAAATCGACGTCGGTGCCTGGGATGTGCGGCTGGTGAGTTTGTCCTTGCCTGAAGTGAAGTGGCCGATGGCTCGATCGATCTCGGGGTTCCTTTTTTCCGCATCCTTTTGGGTCTTGGTTTGGCTCGCACCGACCCACTGGTTTCATGTTCCCGAACCCCCGAAAATGGATCTCTTTCACCAATTGGCGGAAGCCGAACAAAAAATTGCGGTCCTTGAAGCCGAGGAGATACTCGACCAGAACCAATCGGAAAAACTACGCCGGACTTTGGCCGAATTGGAAAGTGAATCCGGTGCGGCAAACCCCTCGCATTCCTGGGAGGCGCTGGACCAAGTGAACCGAAAGTTGATGGAAGAGGCGGAGCGGCATTTGGACGAACGGGAGGGGGCCGCGCTCCAACAGCAGGCCCTCGGCGACATGATGGCTGCGCTGACTCAAAGCGCATCACGGGTGGATAACCAAACCTGGCAGGATGCCATGCAGGAAATGGCTGAATTGAGTCAACAGGTTCGCGCGGAGAACCTGCAATTTGCCAAGGGGCTGGACGACGAAACACTCGAAGCCCTGGCGAACGCGGATCTCTCGGTGGCCGAATTGGAGGCCTTGGCGGCACAACTGTCGAGCACGCCCGAAGAGTTGGCGGAATTGCGGGAAAAGCTGAAAAACGCCGGCTTGATCAAAGGCAAAATCGTCAAGGCAAACAAGGGTGCGGATCTCGAGAAAGCGGAAGCCGCGTTGTTGAACCTGGTTGGTACGTGCAAAAACGGAAGCTGCGATGCCTTGAAGGTATGTTTGGCTCAAACCTCCGGAGGATCGATCAGTCGCGGACCCGGTAGCGCCGAATTGAACTGGTCTCACGAAACCAACGAGCAACAGGCCGCCTTTGAAAGCAAAGTCCTGAACGACCCCACGCTGCCCTCTCTCGAGCAAAGCTATCGAATGGCGGTGACGACGGCCGCTCCGGAGCAAGGTTCGAATCGGCGGGTTGCCGCCGTGTCCGGCAACAGAGCGGCTCAGGGGAGTGGCGCATCCTTCTCCCATCAGATTCTTCCCAAGCACCGCGCCGTGGTCGGCAAGTACTTTGAAAAGAAAGCCGAAGAACCGGAACCCGAGCACCGGCCCGACTGAAGTCAGCTTTCGCGCAACCGGTACACTCTGCTGCCCGCGCTGACCTTGCCCACGTGGTTCACCATCCACAGCCCGGTGGACTCGGCGCGGTCGTGCTCGTTGCCGGTAACGTCGCGAATCCATTCGACCCGAGCCTTGGCCACGTGGCCTTCCGGCGCGATGAACTCCAGGAGATCGTTCTGGCCGAACGGCAACTCGGTCATCAGGGCCAGGTACTTCTTTTTCCGCGTTTCCACGACGGTTCCGACGAGTTGGGCCTGTTCGGGCACCACGAGATGTTGGTTCTTGAGTTTCACGAACTGCTTGTCGGTACGATTCGACTTGAAGAAACCGCGCGTCAGGCGCGGGGCGAGGTGAGATTTGAGCCGGCCCAGGTGCTCGGCGGACGGCTCTCGAAGGTAGGACTCGAGTGCCGGAATCAGCTCGTCCGCCTCGAAGTGCTTGAGATCGAAACGGGCGACGTCGATTCCGGCCGCGGCGATTTCCTCCAGATAGGGCACGAGAAACAGGTCCTTCTCGTAGAACATGAAGGTCCCTTGGGTGTTTTCGACGAGGGGGAAGTGTTTTCCTTCGTCGACGGAAGTTGCGAAGCGCTCGATGAAGGCCCATTCGTCCGTTTCGGGTTCGACGGGAGAGATCAGTTTTCGCGGCGTGTAGAAAATGAGCAGACGACCCAGTGCCAGGTATTCCAGAGTCACCGTGTGGTCGTTCGCGTCCAGTGCTTCGCGAATGCTGCGGATCAAGGGCATCGGTAATTCGTTGGACAACACGATACGTTTGGGTTCGAACGCCTCGATCCAGCGACGAATCCCCACCAAATTGTGGTTGCCGGTTTCCAACACCAGTTGGCGTTCCATCATGGGAAAGGCATCGCGGACATAGGTGGCGACGCCCGGGTCCTGGACGCGAATCGCGTCGAAATGCGACAGATCGAGGGAACGAATCAAGGCTCCGCCGTCGGCGATTTCGCGATCGGAGAGGAGAAGGTCCCAGACCAGAACGGTTTTCAGGCCACGATTCCTGGCTTCTGCGGCACTTTGCCGGACCTGGTTGGTATCCAGATTTCCGATGCGCGCCAGATCGGTGTGCTCCAGCAGGACTTCGGTGACTCCGTCGAGCTCCCAGCCTTGTCGTAGATCAGCCTGCGTGCGCCCGGTGATGCTGAATGAGGGCCGCGTCGTCCGTGTCATGGGAAATGTCGTCCTTTTGTGCGTCGATCTTGGATTTGGGTTTGCGCAGGAGGAAGCCGGCACGGGCGATCGAGTCCGCGGGAAGCAGCACCACCCGGTTGGAGGAAACGCGTTGCACCCGCTGACCGGTGAGGTCCTTCAATGTGTCGGTCGCCAATACGCGAATGTCTTGTCCGGGCACCAACATTTCCAATCGATCACCGGTTTCGAGGGGGTTGCGGAGATGAATCGCCAGGTGATTTTCGGTGGCCTCGAGAATGTGTCCTATCACGTCGTGACTGTTGGGTTCGTGGCGCTCGTCGTGTAGGTAGATCGAATCCGATCGCGCTTTATCCACGAGGTTCCCGGATGTGTAATCCCGATGGCTCATGGTATTGAGTTCCCGGAACAGGTCTTCCACCCCGAAGTCGGCTTGACGTTGCCATGCCGCATCCCTGGCTCGGGCGTACGCGCGCACCGTCGTGGCCACGTAAAGCGGGCTTTTCATCCTGCCTTCGATCTTGAGGCTGTCGATGCCGGCCTCTACGAACGACGGCACCTGAGCGATACCCTGAAGATCTTTGCTGCTGAGGTAATGATCTTGCGGACCGGCGCCGCCCCTTTCGTCACTGAGCCGGTACTTGAATCGACAAGATTGGATACAGCCACCGCGGTTGCTGTCGCGGCCCGCGGTGTAATTGGAGATGGTGCAGTTACCGGAAAAGGCCATGCACATGGCGCCGTGGCCGAACAGCTCCACCTCGACCCCAGCCTCTCGTTTGATGATGGCCGCTTCGGCGATGGACACTTCCCTGCCGAGCACCAGGCGGGTGACCCCCATGTCACGCCAGAAGCGGGCCGCATGGCTGTTCAGGGCGGAAGCCTGGGTCGACAGGTGAACGCGGAGATTCGAGTGCCGGCGTACGGTGGTGAGGACCCCCAAATCCGATACGATGACCGCATCGACACCGGCCGATTCCAATTCCGCCAGGAATGGGGGCAGATCTTCCAGTTCCTCGTCGAACAGGAAACCATTGAGGACCACGTACACGCGGGTCCCGTTTTCATGGGCGAAGGCCACGGCCTGGTGAATCTGTTCGATGGTAAAATTGTCTGCGGCTTGGCGTAGGCCAAAGCGACGCCCAGCAAGGTAGACGGCGTCGGCGCCGTAACGAACCGCCGTTTGAAGCTTGAACATGTTGCCGGCGGGTGCCAGAATCTCGGGTTTGGTCATCCTGTACTCCACGAGTCGGTCGCGCTGCGAGACCGAATACGGACCAAGCGGCCAACCGACCATTATAACCTCAAAAATATGTGAAAGGCGATCTTCTGACGCTTCACGTCCGTATATGGCAGGGATTTCATGGTCTAAGTGACCTTTGGACGCAGGTTTTGCCCTCGTGGTAGGGGTCGATTTTTTGGGGAAGCCAGCAAAACAGATCGCCATCGGCGCGCGATTGCGTTAGGCTTCCAATGTCCTCCCTATCTTTCATTTTTTTCCGGCACACACCCTGGGCCAGGAATGCAACGGATCCACGTCGTGCCTCCGGAGAATAGCTTCATGAACATCATGGTGACTGGAATTGCAGGTTTTATCGGGTTTCACTGTGCCCAGCGGCTTTTGAACGAAGGGCATCGCGTTCTCGGGATCGACAATCTCAACGACTATTACGCACCGGCCCTGAAAGAAGCGCGGCTTCAACGCCTTCAACGGTTCGAGAAGCTATCTTTCGAGAAGCTGGATCTCTGCAATGGCGAGGCCCTGTCCGATCGGTTCGCCAAGTTTCGACCCGATCGGGTTCTGCACCTGGCCGGCCAGGTGGGGGTACGCTATTCGTTGGAGCACCCTCACGCCTATGCCCAGTCCAACGTAGTGGGGACACTCAATCTGTTGGAGTGCTGCCGGCATCACGGCCGACCACGCCTGGTCTATGCGTCCAGCAGCAGTGTCTATGGGGGCAATACCAAGTTGCCCTTCTCGGAGAGCGATTCCGTCGATCATCCCATCTCGTTGTATGCCGCCACCAAGAAATCGACCGAACTGATGGCCCATGCCTATACCCATCTCTATGGATTTTCCACGGTCGGGCTTCGCTTTTTCACCGTCTACGGACCCTGGGGCCGTCCGGACATGGCCGTGTGGCTGTTTACCAAAGCCATTCTTCAGGGCGCTCCCATCAAAGTGTTCAACCAGGGAAAGATGTCCCGTGATTTCACTTATATCGACGACATCATCGCGGGCGTACACGCCGCATTGTTCAGCGAAGACCTCGAACCATACGAGATTTTCAATCTCGGCAATCATCAAAGCCAGTCATTGGACGATCTGATCGAGTGCATCGAGTCGGCCTGTGGACGCGAGGCCAAGCGTGAGTTTCAACCGCTCCAGGATGGCGACATGGTGGATACATTCGCCGATATCGAGCGAGCGCGCGCCAAGCTGAAATTCGAACCGAGCGTGCCGTTGAAAGTCGGTGTTCCCCGATTCGTGTCCTGGTTGTTGGCGAACCCCGAGTTCCAGACGCTATAGGCCCGAATGGTCGTGAATCGTGGGTTTCCCGTGAGCCGTAGCCGGCTTCCACGAGTTAGCCATTGATTTGATAGGCCCTTCCCTCTTAATATGATTAAAGTGGACTTGGTTGGTCCTATTTGTCGAGGAGAAGTTCCGCATGCTGCGTCTACCCAAATCGGTCGATTATGGAATTTTGATTTTGTTGACGCTCTACGAGGCCGACCAGGCGGAAACGCTCAGTGCGTTACAGGTGGCCCGGGCTTGTGGGCTGCCCCATCAGCAGGTGGCCAAACTGCTCAAGTTGCTGCAGCGGCGCGATGCGGTGGAATCGATTCGCGGGCCACGCGGCGGCTATCGGCTCAAGGCCGATGGCGCGGTTTTGAGCCTCCAACAAATCTACGACATGATCGAGGGCCCCCTGGCGCTTACCGAGTGCATGTCGGATGAACCCTGCCATTGTCGCGTCATGGAAAATTGCCGTCTACAACCCTACATGGTGGCCGTCAACCAAACCATCGAGCATGCTTTTTCCGGGATCACCCTACGTCAGATCAGTGAAAAGAAAAAGCCCCTGCCGCCGTTTTCCGACCAGATAGGCATGGTGGTATGAGCGTCAAGACTCCCGTATATCTCGATTACCAGTCCACGACACCGGTGGATCCCCGCGTCGTCACGCGGATGCTTCCGTTTTTTACCGAGCGGTTCGGCAACGCCGCCAGCGTGGAGCATCGCTTCGGCTGGGAGGCCGAGGAGGCCGTGGCCCAGGCACGCGAACGGCTGGCGACGTCGATCGGCGCCAAGCCCGAGGAGATCGTTTTCACTTCGGGGGCGACGGAGAGCAACAACCTCGCGATTCTCGGTGTCGCTTGGGCCTATCGCCGCAAGGGAGATCACCTGATCACCGTTGCCACCGAACACAAGGCAGTGCTGGATCCCTTCGAAGCCTGGCGCCGCGAAGGTGGCCAGGTAACCGTGCTGCCGGTCGGGCGTGATGGAATGCTGGATCTCCAGCGCCTCGAAGATGCCGTGACGGATCGAACCACGCTCGTATCGGTGATGGCGGCCAACAACGAGATCGGTGTCTTGCAGGACCTGGAAGCGATTGGTCGCATCGCAAAGAATCGCGGTGTGCTGTTTCACTCGGATGCGGCCCAGGCCCTGGGGAAGATAGACCTGGACATGGATGCGATGGGAATCGACCTGCTCTCCTTTTCCGGGCACAAGATCTATGCACCGAAAGGCATCGGTGGGCTCTACGTGCGCCGACGCAATCCTCGGGTTCGTCTCGCCCCGCAGATTTTCGGCGGCGGTCACGAACGTGGCCTGCGGTCGGGGACGCTCAACGTACCGGCGATCGTGGCCCTGGGAGAGGCGGTGTTCCTCGCCCGTACCGAAATGACCGAAGAGGCCGAGCGGCTTCGTACTTGGCGCGACAAACTCTGGACCGGCTTGCAGCGCTTGGGCGGCGTCTTTCTCAACGGCGCTCTGGAGCCGCGGCTACCGGGGAACCTCAATGTGTCTTTCGATGGTGTCGCCGGTGAAAAATTACTTTTGGGCTTACAGGATCTGGCCCTTTCCTCCCGCTCCGCATGTACCACCGCGTCCGATACGCCGAGTCACGTTTTGGCGGCGATCGGCGCGGAAACCGAGGCGGCTCGAGCGGCTCTGCGAATCGGTCTTGGACGCTTCACCACCGAAGCGGAATGTGCCTACGCCGAATCGCGTATTGTCGAAGAAGTGAAGAAATTGCGTGTCCGTGCCGCGTGGCACGCTGCGGTCTGAGCCGGAGGGCCCTGTTTTCCCACATCAAAAATTACCTAAAAACCACACCAAGGAGTTCAACCGATGATCAGCATCACCGAGGCCGCACAGGCCGAATTTGAACGAATCATGAGACAAGAGGGCAAGGGTCGCCGTGGCATTCGCTTGGGCGTCAAGGGCGGCGGCTGTTCCGGTTTTACCTATGTCATGGATTTCGTGAACGAACCCCGTGACAATGATTCGATCATGAACGAAGAACGCATCCCGGTGTTTATCGATCCCAAATCCCTGACCTATCTGGATAACCTGGAAATCGATTTCGCCTCGGATCTGCTGAACCGGGGATTCAAGTTCAACAACCCCAACGCCAGTAAATCCTGCGGTTGCGGCACTTCGTTCGCCGTTTGATTTCGTGCCCGAAGGCCCTAGGGCACTTCGGGCATCCCATCCCGGCGAGGGAGCCTCACCCCTGTTCCTGGTAGGCGATGCCCTGCTCCTGTTCGGCCCTCATCTTTTCCTGGTCCACCGTCCGGTTTCCGGCTTCCTCGCCGTTCCGAACCACCTGGGGTCGGCCGCGGTGCCATTCCTCGAACAAGGTCAGCAAACCCATATAGAGGAATCCGTTCTGGAAGAGTAGGAGAAAGGGGACGCTTCCCCAGACGCCAGCCTGAATGGCCCACACGATGGCGCCGGTATACATGAACCCGATGGCCACTTCGATCAGGCCCCAGCCGCTGCGGGGAAGTTTGTATCCGGTCTTTCCACCCGTCCCCGCCTTGCCGATGCTACCGGTTTTCGGGGTGCGCACGAATTCGCTCTGTTTGCCCATCAGGGCTTCGATCACCGCGCGGGTGTTGTTGAGACCCAAACCGATGCCGATCGACATCAAGGCCGGTATGAAGCGTTTGCGACCCTTCGTATGGCCGAAGACCGCTCTTTGGCTCGCCATGTAGAAAAGAATGAACGAGATGCTGGCCATGAAGAAGATGGGGCCGTCGATCAGCAGGATGCGCCACCACTCCCAATGTCCGCGCAGGACCATGCTGGGAATGACAAAAATCAAGGTGTTGATCATCATGAGCACGTAGGCCAGGTTACCGGTCAAATGAAAGGTCGCCTCCATTTTGACGGCAAGTGGTTGGGAACTGCGCCAGATGGTCGGTAGAATCTTGCGCATGACCTGGACAGAGCCTTTGGCCCAGCGGAACTGCTGGGTCTTGAAGGCCCCTGCGGCAATGGGTAGTTCGGCGGGGCAGGTCACCTCGGGAATGAACAGGAATCGCCAGCCTTTCATTTGGGCGCGATAGCTCAAATCCAAGTCTTCGGTGAGGGTGTCGTGTTCCCAGCCACCGGCATCCTCGATCGCCGTACGACGCCAGATTCCAGCGGTACCGTTGAAGTTGAAAAACAGGCCGGAAACGTTACGGCCGCCATGCTCGATCATGAAGTGCGCATCCAACATGATCGACTGAACCTGGGTCAGGGTGCTGAAGTCGCGGTTGAGATGGTCCCAACGAGTCTGGACCATGCCGATTTTCGGATCGCTGAAATGGTGGATCGTCCGGTGCAGAATGTCTTTGGGCGGAATGAAGTCCGCATCGAAAATGGCGATGAACTCCCCGGTGGCCCGGTTCATGGCGTTTTCCAGGGCGCCGGCTTTGAATCCGACCCGATTTTCGCGGTGGATGTGTTGGATGTCGATGCCGTTTTCGCGGTGCATTCGTACCCGGGCCTCGGCCAGGTAGCGCGTCTCGTCCGTGGAATCGTCGACGACCTGAATTTGAAGCCGATCACGTGGGTAATCGATGGCGACACAGGCGTCGATCATGCGATCCACCACGAATTTCTCGTTGAAAATGGGGAGTTGGATCGTGATGGAGGGAAGCTCCGAGAATCGGGTTTCCGGGCGGTGTCGGCGGTTCCTGTTTTTGTGATAGAGCCGGGTAATGATCAACCGATGTGCGCCGAAGACACACAACACCAAAAGAATACCGAAGTACCCACCAAATACGATGATCGTCATGGTATCCATTCCGTTATCTTCCACCTTTTCCCGTCCCTGATCTTGTGGCAGGGGCACTCGTGCAGACTCATTACTCTACACCAATGCGGTGGCCGGTGCCATTTTGGCGAGCCCTACAAAAAAACAGGCCGGCATCTGCCGGCCTGGATCATTGGAACGGCGACATCCCTTTTCGTGCTGCCGAAGGGATGGAGGAAGGGTGGTCTTTCAAGTTGGTGTCCATCCAGTGATGGCAAGGTGGTACCTGCCAACTGATTCTCCTGGATGGGCACGGTATCGGGTTTCAGGTGTCAGGTCTCAGCATGAACCCTTTAGGTAGTTGGCTGATACCTGACGGCCGAGATCTCACTGCATGGGATCCCAGGCCGGTACAAAGGACCTCTTTCAAAAAAACAGGGTTTCTTGATGGGCGCAGGTTAGAAGCGGCTTAACGAGGCCTGCTGCTGGGTGCGCTTTTTGAGGTTCTTGATGCGAATCAGGTGGTACTTTTCCTGGGTTTCACCGAAGATTTCCACTTCGTTGCCTACGAGGGTGTAGTCTTTGACGAAGTTCTTGCCCACATCATCGACCGCAAATCGATAGAGTTCGCCTTGAGCGGTTTTCAGGCCCAAGCGATGACCGTCCTTGCAAATCGAGCCTTTGGTCAGTCCGGCTTCTTCGGCCAGGGCGCAGTCGTTGCAGACCACGTGACCGGTCAGCGTTTTGGGCACGAACTGATTGGAATCCGTGAACAGGCCCTGGATCAGGAATCCGAGTACGATCGCGGCCGCGATGGTCAGGGCGACATAGGTGAGCCGACGTCTGAAGAACCGGACCTTGCGTTTGCGATCGAAGGTGCGTTGAATGCGATCTTCCAGGCTTTTCGGCATTTCTACGATGTCGGCATGTGCCCGCAGCCGTTTTTTGAGAGCCGCAAAATATTCGAGTTGGGCCTTCGCCTCGGGATTGACCTCGATGTACTGCTCCACCGCGAGCCGATCCGCCGGGTTCAACTCGTTGTCCAGATAGGCCTGCAGCCTCTCTTCCCAATACTCATGATCCATACTGAGTACCTCCAGCGGACTTTTCTATTTCCTGTTTTCCGAAAATGGGTTGCACATTCGTTTTGACGATGCCCTTCTTGCGGGCCAGTTCCTGCAATTGGGCCTGCAGGGTTTTGCGGGCTCGATGCAGCCGGCTCATCACGGTACCGGCGGGAATGCCCAAAACGTCCGCAGCTTCGCGGTAGGCCAGATCTTCCAGATCGACCAACAAAATCACTTCCAGGTAGTGTTGTGGCAACTTCGCCAGGGCATCGCGCAACTCGGCGTCGAGAACGTTGCGGAACAGAAAATCCTCGGGGTTCTTGGGGAGGTCTTGCTGGTTGTTCACCAGAAGGCGATCGACTCCCGAGGTCATGTCCTCGAAACTGATTTGATGGCCTTCGCGCTTCTTTTTTCGGTATTTGTTGATGAAAATGCTCCGCAAAATGACGAGCATCCATGCCAGCGGGCTGGTACCCGACTGGTATTGCTCGAACTTTGAATAGGCGCGAAGGAGTGTGTCCTGGACCAAGTCTTCCGCATCCTTATCGTTTTGGGTCAAACGATAGGCATATCTATACAAGCGATCGGAAAGGGGGAGAATCGCATCATAAAACTCTTGCACCTCAAACCTCCTCAGCAGGTAGGAACGGGTAAGGGCTGCCTAATATTCCCCCAAGGGCGATTACTTTTCAAATGGCAAAGCGCCTTTTTGGCGGTCCGAAAGGCCGGTGAATGGGGGAGAGCGCGAAAGGGGGAACCAAAAAAAAGACACCCGGGCGGGTGCCTAATTACAATGAAACGGAGAGATGAGAAGCTTACTTTTCTAGTATGGGAAAATATGTCTCATGGTTGGAAACGCCTGTGAGTGTTGCATATCCAGTGCCATAAAAATGAGAAGTGAGAAAAGTAGAAAGGTGTTGAATGGATCGAGGCCCGGGCTGGCCGCGTCACCTACCGACGTCGTACGGCGCGCGAGCTGCTCCGGCTTGACGAACTCGAGGATCGGGTCGCCCCGCTGCTTCGCGAGCGCACCGCCCTGGAACTCGAGGAGGCGGTGCTCTTGTTGCCGCCGCGGCGTACGGCCTGACCCCGGTAACGATCGCTGGATCGGCTCACGTAACCCTGTCTGGACACGTGACCGTGGGGAAGGGTGCGGACGACTCGGGTGATCCCGCGATAGGGATAGTAACTGGGGTATCCCAGATACCACAGCCCGGCGACTCCGAAGGGGGCATAGGCGTAGTCCCAGAAGGGGGACCAGGCGTAATGGTGATGGTACGGACTGTAAAAGTTCCACCAGAGCGGCCCGTAACCGTAATGGCCGGTGTAACCATATCGCCGCGGAGGCACGTAACCCGGCTCGACATGGGAAGGGACTCGGCTGTCGAGGACGATCAGGTGATCGATCAGCCAATCGGGCATCTTGTCCCGTTTCATTTGGCGCAGAAGCTTTCGATTCACGTCGAACGAAACGCCCTCTTTGTTGATTTCCTTGATCAGTTTCCTTTTCTCGACGCCTTCCGCCAGCTTTTGTTGGAGGTCGTCATAGGAAAGGTGTGCAAAAGCCTGGCTGCCAAGCGCGAAAACGGCCGTGGCAAGCAGGATGAATCGTGCGCATCTCCGGCGCATATTTCCCTCCTTTGGTTCTGAATCGTCGATGTATTCATGTATCGTCATGATGGGTCGAAACCTCGATGGACGCATTTTGGTTCATGGAGTGTTGGGTTTCTCACAGACGAATGGTGACCCCGACAAAACCGGACTGGGAACCCAAGTCCAATTCGCCGAAGCCGATGAACGACCCTTCCAGGTCATCTTCGCCCCAATCGCGCTGCAGTTGAAAGTTGAGATCGACGTTTTTGTGGAGGTTCAGGCGAAATCCGGCGCCGAGTCTCGTGGAAAAGGCTTCGCCATCCGATTCGAAGCGATCGGCGAAGATGAAGGGGTCGTTGGGATCGGTCTGATCCACGAACTCCCCGTCTTGATGGAATTCCCATACCTTGAATCCAACGCCTGCACTCAGGTAGGGCACGAAGAATTTGGGAGCCCAACCGCGGGTTCCGAAGGTTTCTCCCGCGCCAAAAGGAGTCCAGATGATCTGACCGCCGATCCAGGTGGTATCCAGTGTGGTGGTGTTGAAAATGGGGTGGCCGTTGATGTCGACGAAGTCCAAGTTCTCGGCAGTGGTATCTTCTTCGTAGGCGGTGACGGCACCGCCCAAGCTGATTCGATTGTTCAACTGGTAATAGACTTTGAAGTCAAAGGCGAATCCATCGAGATCGTCGCGATCGAAGGTACTTTCGTTTTCCAGAAAGTCGTAGATGTCGCCGTTGTCGTCGGGATCGTTCGAGCCGAAATTGAATTCCAAATACACGAGATTGGTTCGATCGAAGTAATCGTTTTTCTGCGCCAGGGCGGAGGCGGGGAAAAGCAGAACCAATACGCCAAACAAAAAGGTCGTTGGCACATACTTGAGAGGGCTCATGTAGTTCTCCTTTGTGGGGCTTTTCGATAAATCATCGAAAGAGCCAAAACAGTGCCAAGGAGATTTGGCGTTCGGTTGTCGTGATTTCGGAGCCTTTCGCGCGTCTCCACCAAACGCCGAGAGATCGCCTGTCCCAACGATTTGCGAATATGTGACGAAACCTACGGGCTCTTTTACAGGCGACCTGGGAGCAGCGTCGCCGAGGTCCGGTGCCAGAAGCGGTCGGCCGTGGTTTGTCTACCAAAAGCGACACGTGACCCCTGGGTGCCACATGCCGCCAGCGAAAGAAGGTCGGCTTCCTAGCGGAGATGGACCCCGAAGCGGCGGTGTTGCCACACCCGCTTGTCGCTTTCGGGTATTCGATTGAACAGGAAGATCGCCACTTCGCCGCTGGGACTGATCAACTCCAGTTCGTCCAGAGCGTTGCCCCATTCCGTGAAATCGCGCGAGACGAGCACGAGCGAGCACAGGGAATTGTTGACGTGGATCAATTGATGGGTCGCGATGCCCGAGTTGTCCGCACTCAAAAACAACCCGCTCTTGTCCAGCTTCACCGGACCCACGTAGAACACGCGATCGGGGCGATCCAGGCGATCCAAGACGAAACGGCTGTTGGCGTCTTCCCCGTTGACGAGAGACAGATCCTCGGAGGGCATGCTTCCCGCCAGGGCCGATGCCTCGCTGGAGTCCTCCGCGTTGAGTAGGGCATAGCGGCGGCACTCGCTCTGACGCTTGGGGGCGACGAGGCTTTTCAGCGAAAACAGAATGATCAACTGACTTGGGTTCTCCATTCGGGTTCGAAGGCGCTGGATGAACTCGTCCCGCTTCAAGTGAGCCGAGAGCATGACGTACAGTGGACCGTGATGATTCCAAACCGGACCCAGGCGCCCCTCGAGAAAATCGAGTTGGCGGGTTCCGGACATGTCGAGAAAGTCGCTCTTGCTTCCCAAATTGACACTGAACGCCTGTTCTTTGCCCAGAACCAGAATACCCAGGTTCCGCTCGCCTTCCAGGAATACCAGGACCCGGTCACGTCGGTTGAGGACGCGTTGTATCTCCGCCAGGGGCGGTACCTTGGTTTCCCGGTAGAAAGGCCGGGTCTGCTCCCAGAGCTGGCTCCAGATATCGAGGGTTTGGTTGTAACGGCGCGGTGAAGCCTGGTGGTTGGGGTTCTCGGCCAGATCTTCGGTGAGTTGGATCAGTTGACCGCCAACCTGTGTCAGTTGGTGACCCAAAACCGGATTGTCGCTGAGGGCCTCGCGTTCGAGGGCCAGTTGGCGAAGTGTCACCAAATGGTCCAATTCGTTGAAGAGAAACAAATCGTCGATGACCTGACTCGAGCTGGTCTTGACCAGCTCCCGGTCGATCAGCCAGCCGAACGGTTTTTCCTGGACCTGTTCTCGGCCCATCGACAGCATCGGGAGATTTTCCGGGATCTTCCAGATCTCGACCGCCCGCAGGAAGAACCAATTGGCTCTGTTCCCTTCACCACGGAGCGTGTGGTACCGCGCAAGGCCGATGAGGATCTTGCACTCGAGGTTCGGGAACGGCAATTCGGTAACCGCTTTCCGCGCTTTGCTCAGAAGAACCTCGGCCTCGGTCAGCCTTCCCTTCTCCAGATTGACCAAACCCAGCAGGTAGTCGCGGTAGATTTCCTTGTAGCGGGTGTCGGGGGTCTTGGATCGAACGGTTTCCTCGGCTTGCCATTGGCGGCGACGAATTTGTCGTTCCAGGGACCTGTATGTGATTTTCTCGACCGTCACTTTCGGAGGCTTGGGCGTACGATCGATCTTCGGTTCCGGACTCGCCGTGTCGGTTTCCTCCGGTTTGGGTTTCTCCACCGTGGCGGTGCTGTCTTCTACCGGCGGTTTCGCGGGGCGCTCTGCCGCGGCTTTCCGCAGGGCGTTGGCCGCATTGACCGCGGCGGGGCGCGATTCGAAGGGAAATACCGCTCGTTTGGCGAGCGTCGCGCGATTTCGTGAAACGATTTGGATCGCCCTCTGCTGGTCGCGCGCTGCGTAATAGGTCTTCAGTACGTCCTGGAAATAAAGCCGGGTCTCCACATCCTCGATTTGTTTGCTCTGCGGCATGGCTTCGTTGATGCGCCGGGCGGCCTCGTTCAAATCGCCGCGATTGAGCGCCTGCTTGATCGAGAGTGTGCGGTGGAAAAAAATATCTTCTTCGGACGGAATCGAAGGCAGAGGGGGGAGATTGAAATCACTGCCGGTTTCCAGGTGATGGGCGAATCGCAGAATGAAGGGAATGTCCAGGTTGGCGACAGTCGGGAAAATGGCTTCCGGTGGGAGCTGTCGTGCCAAACGGAACCATCTCGCCAGGGTGGGCGGCAATTTCAGGGGTTCCTCGCCGATGTCGGTATAGCGTGCGAGCCCATAGATCAACTTCCATCGCAGCGGACCACCGAAATCGTCGATCTCTTCGAGATACTGCTGTGCGTGGCTCTTGAACGCGACCCAGTCCTCGAGTTGGGCGGCCAGCAGCACCAACACCAGTTGCGATACGCCGCGCCACTCCAGACCTCGACTGAGCGAGGATTTGTAGAACTCCCGCTTGCCTTCCACGGCATTCATACGCATGGCGATCGCCGCCAAATGAATGGCCAATGTGGCTCGATTCTCGTCGGTGGGCTGCACGCCCAGGAACTGGGACTCGGCTTCGAAATACTTTCCCTGGCGGAACAACTCCAGCCCTGACTCCAAAGAAGCGGCCTCGAGCAGGATTTCGACGGGCTCGACCTGTTCGGACTCGTCCGAAGCCTGTGGCAGGTCCTCCATTGGCATTAATACCAGCAGCAGCATCCATGCAATCATGGGCTCTCCCTAATCGATTCGCGGATCGCATTTCCGAGTCGATGGTTCCCCAAAGCGCTTGGCGCTACCCCAATACCCGACCCGGAATTCAGGTGAATCATACCAATACTGGTCTCTGAATTCAGCAGAAACCGAGGAGAAAGCGAGCGGTCTCAAAAGCCGTCTCAGACGCCTTTCAGAGATGTTCCCGTGATGGTTTCGAAGCAGGTCGAATAGCGCTCCGCCGTGCCTTGAACAATCTGCTCGGGCAACTCGGGGCCTGGCGGTGTCTTGTCCCAATCCAGCGTCTCCAGATAGTCCCGAACGAATTGCTTGTCGTAGCTGGGAGGGTTGCTGCCGGTGCGGTATTCCGGCAGTGGCCAATAACGGCTCGAATCCGGGGTCAACACCTCGTCGCCTAAAACGATCCGACCATCCACCAAGCCGAATTCGAATTTGGTATCCGCGATGACGACACCCTTCTTCAATGCGTGTTCCGCGGCACGCTGGTAAATCTCGATGCTGACTTTTCGGAGCGCTTCGGCGTGTTCGGCGCCGATCATGTCGATCATTTTCGAGAAGGGAATGTTCTCGTCGTGCCCGTCCGTCGCTTTGATCGCGGGCGTGAAAATCGGTTCGGGGAGCTTCTGGGCTTGGGCCAAACCACTGGGTAGGGGAATTCCACATACGGAACCGCTTTCCTGGTATTCGCGCCAGCCGCTGCCAACCAGGTAACCGCGCACGACGCATTCCACCGGAAACATCTCGAGCTTCTTCACGATCATGAAACGGCCGCGAAGGAAAGGTGCCTGCTCTCGCAATTCCGAAGGCAGGTCGTCGAAATCGGCCGAGATCAAGTGGTGCGGTACGATGTCCTGCAAGTGCCCGAACCAAAACTTGGATAGCTGGGTGAGGACTTTGCCCTTGTTGGGAATGCCGGTTGGCATGATCACGTCGAAGGCCGATATGCGGTCGCTGGCTACGAAAAGGAGGTGTTCGCCTAAATCGAAAATTTCCCTGACTTTTCCACTGGCAACCTTTTGAACACCTGGGAGCGCGACCTCGGTTACCGTGTTTGACATAGTAGGGATACCGGCTTTATCGTGAAGATAAGGGGTGGTGGCCTGAGACGGAATCGAACCGCCGACACGAGGATTTTCAATCCTCTGCTCTACCGACTGAGCTATCAGGCCAACGCCGCAAAAGGTATCAAACGGCGAGGTGTCCGGTCAAGCACTAAAAGCAAAAGATTTTGCTTTTTTTGATTCCAGCCTTGGGTTGCCCTTTCAAGATACTGTATTTAATAAAGTTGTATTGCTTCGTTTGATGAGTGGTCCTGTGAGGGAAAAGGGATTGTGAGGCCCGGATGAGCGGTGGCCGAGGTCGATGATTTGTGGGGCATCTATCGCACGCTGTTCAATCGGCGAGTGGAAAACAAAAAAAGCCGGCGCCCTCGAATCGGGGGCCGGCTTTTCTATCGAAGCATGAACGGATAACGTAGCTCCGCTCGCAGCGAGGACCCGGTCGCGTGAGGGGGACACGAGTCTCCTATGACGCTGTGAGCGAGGTGATCAGGCGCCGCTGGGCTGGGGCTGATCTTCCTCCGCTTTGGTCACTTCGGGCAGGAGTTCGGCGCGAATCTTGGCCTCGATTTCGGCGGCCATTTCGGGGTTGTCGCGCAGGAACTGTTTGGCGTTCTCGCGACCCTGCCCCAGGCGATTGCCGCTGTAGGAGTACCAGGCGCCGCTTTTGTCGATGAACCCCGAGTTGACACCCAGATCGAGGACTTCGCCCATCTTGGAAATGCCCTCACCGTAGAGAATCTCGAACTCCGCCTGATGGAACGGAGGAGCGACCTTGTTTTTCACGATCTTCACGCGGGTACGGTTGCCGATGACCTCTTCGCCGTTCTTGATGCTGGCGATGCGGCGAATGTCCATGCGTACCGAGGAATAGAATTTCAGGGCGTTTCCGCCGGTGGTCGTTTCCGGGTTTCCGAACATGACGCCGATCTTCATGCGGATCTGGTTGATGAAAATCAGGCAGGTGTGCGAGCGGGAAACGACCGCGGTGAGCTTGCGCAGGGCTTGGGACATCAGGCGCGCCTGGAGACCCATGTGGCTGTCACCCATTTCGCCTTCGAGTTCGGCCTTGGGCACCAGAGCCGCGACCGAGTCGATGACGATGATGTCGACCGCTCCGCTTCGAACCAGGACTTCGGCGATTTCCAAGGCCTGTTCACCCGAATCGGGTTGACTCACCAACATGTTTTCCACGTCTACGCCCAGTTTTTGGGCATATTCGGGGTCCAGTGCGTGTTCGGCGTCGATGAACGCGGCGGTGCCGCCACGACGTTGTGCTTCGGCCACGATGTGCAGCGTCAACGTGGTTTTACCGGAGCTTTCCGGTCCGTAGATCTCGACAATTCGCCCGTAGGGTACGCCCCCCGCACCCAGAGCTGCGTCAAGTGCAATCGAGCCCGTCGAAATAACCGGGATCTTTTTGATTTCGCGCTCGCCCAGACGCTGAATGGAGCCCTTTCCGAAGGCCTTTTCGATTTGTCCCATGGCGAGCTCGAGCGCTCGCTGTTTTTGAGCGATGTTTTTTTGTGTCATAACGGCTTCCTTTGCTTAGCAACAATTCCAAAACGTTCCAGGTGGGCCCCAGGAGGGAAGAACACGGACGGAGACGGCTGTTGGAGACAGGTGGTATTGTACCTAAAATGAGCGAGCCACAACTGGGATCTTTGCCAAACTTTTGGTTCTCGGGCATTCGACAAACGACGACCGTTCGGTGAAAGGCTCGGCACCGCGAACGAGGCGATCGGGTAAGCCGTTTCAGGTCAAAACCTTGGTGGAACGCTGCGGCTCGTGCGATTCTCAATGGGAAAGCCTCGGCCCTGCGTGGGACCTGATTCCTGGAAAAAACTCGATGTGATGGGGCGCTGTCGACCCCGTCGTGTCCAGGGCTCGTCGCACTCATCCATGAGAAATCGATGAAGTCGCGGCGAACGCGGCATCAAGCCCTATTGCATTGACGATCGGCAACGCCGCCTCGTCGGTGGTCCTCACACGAGTGCTTCGATGCGGGACTCCAGATCGCGGTAATTGGACTCGACTTCCTTGATTTTCATGAAAAGGGCCAGGGCCTTTTCCAGCTCGCCCAGTCCCTGATAGGCAAGGGCGCATTCGTACTCCAATGCGATGCGCTCCTCGTCCGTGAGGCTATTGGCGGTGATGGCGTGCTCGAAGTGTTCGATGGAGTCTTCCGTGCGGCCCAGCTCGATGAGGCAGTTGCCGATGAGCGTCGCGCATTCGAGATAGCGACCGCGATCTTTTTCAGCTCGTCGGAATTCGTTGATCGCCTCTTCCAGCAATCCCATTTCCTTGTAGGCGATGCCCAGATCGTAATGGGTTTCGAAGTCGTCTTCGCTGATCTGTTCGTCGACCCCTTTCTTGAATTCCTCGAACAGCTCCTCCACGCTCTGAATCTCTTCCTGGCCGGTTTTGTCGTTGATTTCGCCGGAATCGTCGAACAGCTCTTCGCTGAGTTCCGCCGCCAGATCGAAAAATCCGGTGTCCTTGTCCAGGAGATTGTGGGTAGGCGCCTCGCTGGTGGTGCTCGTTTTCGAAATGGCGAGACCGTGGCTGCCGTCGCGGCTGGTGTGGGCCGCCACTTCCTGCATGCGTTCCATGATGAGCGGATGGTCGCCGAACCTATTGTGCGCTTCCTTCAGCAGGTTGCTGGCGTCCTCGAAGGCCTCGACCGAAATGAAGAAATCGATCTCTTCCAGTTCGCTGGCCAGGGAACGATCCTGCGATTCGAGAGGGGCATGGGCGTTTTCGACCGCTGGTGCAGGTGCAGGCGCCGGTTCGGGCTCGGGCTCCGGTTCCTCGATCAGTTCGGCCTCGGGGATGATTTCCGAATCGTCCAACAGGGACGCTTCCTCGAGGGCGCTTTCGTCCAACAGTGACGCTTCCTCGAGGGCGCTTTCGTCCAAGAGGTCCGCTTCTTCGAGATCTTCGCTCTGTTCCAGTTGATCGATGTCCGTAATGCCGGTGACCTGATCCTGGAAATGGATGTCGTCTTCGCTGATGCTGCCCGCGGGAGTGAAGGCCGGTTCCTGATCGGCGTCGTCCTGGGGCGGGAAATCGAACGAGCTGATGTTGTCCATGGTGATATCACCGGGCTGTTCGACTTGGGTTGCGTACATTTCCGCGAGATCCTGGGCTTTGGGACCGTCGTCGGCACTGCCTGGCATGTCCAGGGCCCAGCCATCGGCGGCGCCCACCGGCTCGGGTTGGTTCTCCGGCGAGGTGGACAGTTCGCGGAAGTCCACCACGTCGGGCTCTTCCTCGTTCTGAAAATCGAGACCGCGTGACTCCTGGTAGGAGCCGCTGGAAGAAAAGTCCAGCGAGTATTGGGACATGCTTTGATCGCGTTCTTCGCGTTCCTGTGCATCCTGCTGGTACAGCAAAGATTCGATGCGACCCTTGTGGATGCGGGCGATATCCGGGCGTGCCGCTTCGAGTTCCTTCACCTGATCCAGGGCGTCGTGGTACTCCTTGGACTCGATGTAGCCGTTGATCAGGCCGACGGTGCACTGGATGACATTGTCGGTCTCGTTGCGCTCCTGGTAGATCTGCTTGAGCTTGGTGTTCGCCGCAATGTTGAACGGCTCGATTTCCTTGACTTCGTTCAGGTGGGAGAGCGCCTGATCCATGATGCCGTACTTCATGAACACTTCGGCTTCGGTCAGGTGGTTCTGGATGCGGGTTTGGGTGTCGCTGGGCTCCAGGCTCAGGTCGTCGCCCTCCTGCATGAAATCTTCCGCAGGATCGGCCTCCATGGATATCCCGGTTTCGGATGTCAGATGGAAGCTGTTGTCGGCCGACGATATGTCCACCGGCTGGGGGACCTCTTCCGCCTGAGGCAGACCGCCGCTTTCGAGCGATTCCAGTCTTGCGCGCCATTCGAGGTTGTTGGGATCCAACCGCAGCAGGTCGTGGATTTTGCTTTTCGCCGCCTCGGTTTCGCCCTTGTTGGTCAGTGCGGCGATCATCTTTTCGATGGTCAGGATGGCGTTGGCCATCTGGTCGTTCTGTTCGTAGATCTGGACCAGCGTCTCCAGCGAGAGCAGGTGGTTTTCGTCCGCATACAAAATGTTGCGGAAAAGCCGCACGGATTCGTCCACATCGCCTTTTTTCAAGAAGACTTCGCTGATGGGGACCAGGCAACCGTGCGCTTCGTCAAGCTCGCCGGCCTCGATGAACTTGCGGGCGACCTCCTCGAGGAGATGGGTTTCGGTCTCTTCGATGTGAAGTGCACGGAGATAGCAGGCTCGAGCCTCGCGTAATTGGTCGCGATCCATATAGGTCTGGCCCAGAATTTTGATCGCTTCCAGGTTGCGGTCGTTCTTGCGGCAGGTTTCGGTGAGCTGGTGCAGGGCCTCTTCGGCCTTGCCTTCGGCCAGGTGCACCCGCGCCATCAAAATCTGCAGCTCCGGGCTGTCCGGCGCCATTTTCAAACCCTGGGAGACCATCTTTTGGGCTTCGTGGATCAAGTTTTTCTGTAGTAGCTCCTTGCCCATGGAGCAAAAATGCTGTGACGCCTCGTCGCGGCGGCCTTCGCGAACCAGGATTTCCGATATTTTCAGCCGCGAATCCAGATTGTTGGGGTCGATCTCCAACATCTTTTCGTAACAGGTCAGCGCTCGAGAAAACAGGTTCTCCGAATAATAATGTTCCGCCATGCGGCGCAGCTCGCCTTTGGCTTCACTCTGGTGGCCTTGCTGCAGGTAGAGTTCGACGAGGTGGTCGCGCGCATCGAGGTGGCCAGGATCGATGCGCAGTATCTTCTTGTAGACGGCGATGGCCTTGAGGTTGAACCCACTCTTTTTATAGGAATCGGCCACCTTGAAAAAATAGGAGATGGCATTGCTCGAATTGTTCGTCTTACTGTAGAGATCCCCAATCTTGTTGAGCAGGTTCGTATCACCAGGCGAGACTTTGGCTACTTTGAGTAGCTCGTTCAGCGCCTTGTTGTAGTTCTGTTTGGCGATGTGTTTGTCGGCAGTGGCCAACGCTTTCGCTTTGTTAAAAGCCATTTTTACTCTTTCACAGCACTAAAAAGTTGAGATGTCGAACACGCCGTTTTGCACAAAGAGAGTGCCCTCACGATACCATGTCGGCTTTTTTGGGGTCAATTTAAAACACAAAAACGCGAGGCCCACTTGACGGTTGGTACACAAGTGTTTTTCCCAATTCTGGAACCGTTGATTTGCGGGATGGTTCACGGCTTTGAGCCTCGAATCGTCGCTCTCGTGATGACCCTCCTTCAGGCGTGGCGTGGATGCGAATCGAAATCGGTGTGACGATCGACATCTTCCGCAATCGGCTCGCTTGTTGCGGCCGCTCTCATTTTATAGTACACTGCAGCGTTTGTGGAGTCTCCGGGGACCGGCCCCGAGGCCATTTTTTTACCAGTCGGCTGCCCGAGACTGATGATTTTTAACCCACACTACAGCCGACCCCGGAGTCATGCAACTCCATCAACTCAAAATCTTTGGTAAACAAAAGGAAAGAAGCGCCATGAGCGAAATTGCAACCACCAGAAATATCGGCATTTCCGCGCACATTGACAGCGGTAAAACCACTCTGACCGAACGGATCCTCTATTACGCGGGCAAGATCCACAAAATCGAGGAAGTCAGAGGTGGGGGCAGCGGGGCCACCATGGACCACATGGAGTTGGAAAAGGAACGCGGAATCACCATCACCTCCGCCGCGACTACCGTCCATTGGAAGGAAAACAAGATCAACATCATCGATACTCCGGGTCACGTCGACTTCACCGTCGAGGTCGAGCGTTCCCTGCGTGTACTGGATGGTGCCATCCTGGTCTTGTGCTCCGTTGCGGGTGTCCAGTCCCAGTCTATCACCGTCGACCGTCAGATGAAGCGCTATCGCGTACCTCGTTTGGTTTTCATCAACAAGATGGACCGGACCGGTGCTGATCCCTTCAAGGGTGTGCGCGAGTTGAAAGAAAAACTCGGCCTCCATCCGGTATTGATGCAATTGCCGATCGGCGCGGAAGAGAACTTCAACGGTGTCATCGATTTGATCACCATGAAGGCCTACTATAACGACGGCGATCAGGGTCAGACCGTGCGCGAAGAAGAAATCCCCGCCGAGTTGGTCGAGAAGGCCCAAGAGCAGCGCGAAGAGATGCTCGAAGAACTCTCCCACTTCAGCGACGATTTGATGGAGAAGGTGCTCGAGGGCGAGGACGTACCCGAGGATCTGATCCACGACACGGTGACTCATGGCGTGCGTTCCCTTCAAATGGTTCCGGTCTACATGGGCAGCGCCTTCAAGAACAAGGGCGTTCAGAAGCTGCTGGATGCGGTCAACCGCTACCTGCCTTCTCCCGATGAGGCGGAGCCCCAGCGCGCTACCGACCTGGACAGCGACACCGAAGTGGCGCTCGAGCCGGATCCCAGCAAGCCGCTGGTCGCCATGGCCTTCAAGATTACCGACGAACAGTTCGGCCAGGTTACCTACACCCGGATCTACCAAGGCGTTCTGCGTAAGGGTGAAACGATCTACAACACCCGTACCGGCAAGAAGCTCCGCGTCGGCCGTCTGGTTCGCATGCACTCCGACGACAAGGTGAACATCGATGAAGCCGGCGCCGGCGACATCATCGCCATGGTCGGTGTGGACTGTGCTTCCGGTGACACCTTCTGTCAGGAGCCCTTGAACTACGCTTGTGAATCGATCTACGTTCCCGAGCCCGTGATCTCGTTGGCCATCAAGGCTGTCGACAACAACGCCGCGACCAAGATGGGCAAGGCGCTCAACCGCTTCATGAAAGAGGACCCCACCTTCCGCGTCCGTTACGACGAAGAGTCCAACGAAACTCTGATCGCCGGTATGGGCGAGCTTCACCTGGAAGTGTACGTCGAGCGCATCAAGCGTGAGTACAAGGCCGAGGTCGAAGTTGGTGCGCCGCAGGTCAACTACCGCGAAACGATTCGCAAGGAAGCGGCCTACGACTACACCCACAAGAAACAGACGGGTGGTTCCGGTCAGTACGGTTGCGTCGTCGGCAACATCTATCCGATGCCCGCCGATTCGGAAGAGAACTTCGAGTTCAAGAACAACATCAAGGGTGGCAACATCCCCAGCGAATACATTCCCGCCTGTCAAAAAGGCTTCAACGATGTCATGGATGAAGGGCCTTTGGCCGGTTACCCGATGGTCAACATCGGCGTCAATCTGAACGACGGTAAGTACCACGACGTGGACTCCTCGGAAACCGCGTTCCGGTCCGCTTCCCGTCAGGCCATGAAGCAGGCCATCTCCAAGGCGGACCCCGTTCTGCTGGAGCCGATCATGAAGGTCGAAGTGGAAACGCCTCAGGAATTCCAGGGTAACGTGGTGGGCAGCTTGTCTTCCCGTCGCGGCATCATCGCCGGTATCGACACCCAGCCCGATGGCACCTGTATCCTGATGTCTTCCGTTCCCCTTTCCGAAATGTTCGGCTACTCCACCGAGTTGCGCTCCCTGACCCAGGGTAAGGCGTCCTTCACGATGGAGTTCGAAAAATACGAGCCCGCTCCTCCCAATATCGAGAAAAAGGTAATCGAAGAGCGTGCCGATCGCAAAAAATAATCGTTTGTGAGATTCACAAGCTATTAATAATGAAGGGAGCTCGCAAGGGCTCCCTTTTTTGGTTTCTATTTAATAAGGAACAGGGAGGACATGATGAAGGACGCGGCGCGATTGGCGGGCTTTTTTGGGGCGCATGCCATTTGGTCGGTGCATGAAGGTGGCGCTTTGTTTCCCACGCTGGCCTATGCCGATTCGGCGGGAAAGATGGGGACGGAGACTCTGGAAGAGGAAGACGAAGAAAAGGCGGTTCGCCGGGGGCGGACCAAGCTGGCGAACGGTGCCGAGGGCATAGCCCGCGCCGTTCTGGTTTACGACGGCACCATCGATCTCGATGGAGAGAAAACGGATGCGCTGTTTCTGGAGGCCCGCACCTACGGTGAGGATGCGGTCGCGTTCATGATGGCCGTCCCTTATCGCCGTGCCGAAGCGCCTGGCGGTTTTGCGGTCTTTCGCCCCAAGTTTCTCGCCATCGAGGGCATCGAGGAAAAAGACCTCGGCATGCTGAGCCACGCATTTTTCGAAGGTGTGGAAAACCACGACGACGGCTCCGTGGTTTGGCGGGCCTACAGCAAAACCGATTGAATTAACCCGTAGAATATCGGCTAGATCTAGATGCGATCGAGATAATATTTTCTCGATTTCTCAGGTCCAGTTCACTCACGACGATGCGATGTCCGCGTCGTCGTGACTTTTTCTTTTTTCAAGGAAGGCCTGATATTAGCTTGTTTGATAAATGTGTAAACTGTTTATAATAATAAAGTTATGCTGAGTGTAGTTGTTTTTGTCGTGGTAAGGCCAGGCCAGGTTCCGTAGAAGTATGGGACCGAAAGAGCCATTGGGGACACCACTTTGAAAAAGTGGCACGACAATCGCTCTTGGTTCTTTCCGTCGCCGGTATGGTACGGCGGCGTTCGGTGAGGCTTAGCCGACCGATGCTTTTTTTGTTTACGTGTTATCTGTATCATAGACCGAATGAAGAGTTCCGGAGATCGATCGCCATTGGGCGAGGGGATCTCTCATATAAGGGGGAACGACATGAAATCAGCAAACGCGATGTATGGGCACGGAATAAACCTGTTTCTGCAGTCCATCAGTCAGTCTCGTTCCCTCGCATATCATCATCGCTCGAGTCGCCTTTGAGCTTCGAGTCTTGAATAAAACGGCGCGGTGAACAGACGACTGGATCGCAAGGGCCTTCGAAAAAGAAGGTTCCTGTGAAGCATGTGCAAGCCAATTCATCTAGATCGATCATTTGGCATTCCGCCTCGAATGATGTGTGTAGATGGCTTGGTGCGCAAGGTCGATTGTTCTTTGGCGGTCGCCCGCAATTTTGCGGCGAGCGCGTGAATGCCCTCGGTTGAAACTGGCGGACCCGTCAGGGGTGACGACCGGGCTTTGGCATTCATAAGATATTTGCCGACGCTGAATGAGGCTTATCGTCAAGGGACGTCATTGCGCGAGCGAGATGACTTCGTGGTCCATCCGGTTTTCTGTTTGCCGGCATCGGTGTGCTCGATACGCCGCGGACCGTGGGTGCAATCATTCCGATTGCGCCCACGGTCGGAAACGCCGTAGAGCCGGATTTTTGCCCCCTATTCCGCACGAGAGTTCTTTCGAGGGAGCGGGCTCGTGCGTCCCGGGAGTGTGTGCCTAGTGGCGATGGCAATGGGCTGTAAACCCATGACGTGAGAAACACCGTAGGTTCGACTCCTACCACTCCCATTTATTCGCGGACTCGGTGGTGAACGATCTCGATCGTTCGCGAAGCTGGATTCGTCGAAGGTTTCTTCTGGAAGGTTGGCCGAGCGGCAAGGCACTCGGATGCTACCCGAGAGTACGGCATGGTCCGTCGCAGGTTCGACCCCTGCACCTTCCTCTTTCGAAAACCCGACCCGAAAGGAATCGGGACTTTGCCAAAAGGAGGTGATCCGTGATTTGTAAGGTTTTTTTGAGACTCCTGAGGTTTCAAATTCGAGGTTGAGGATCCACTACTGATTCGAGACTTCGATGACTAAAACCGATCCGCGGCTGCGGTGTCTCACCGGAGCCGCGGATTCACACTTTGAGGTGGAGGCGTCATGAAGAGACCTCAGCCAGGTGGTCCAACGGCAGGATACAGGCCTCTGAAGCCTTGTGGTGTAGGTTCGAATCCTACTCTGGCTTTTCAGGATAAGCTGTTATGAATAATGATGTTTTGTGGGTTTCCGATCGGTGTGTCGCGAGGTTCGCTCATCACCGGCGCGAGGTGGCTCGTCAAAAACGTCAATCTGGGGCTTGGGGGATCGAGGCGCCATGGTGTAATATGTGATTTCGCGATTCGCCGAATCGGCGGGTTCCAAATATGGAGGGTACCGACAAGGCGTCAAAGCGGACTCGAAATCCGTGGGCGGTCTAAAGCCGCGAGGTTCGATTCCTCTACCCTCCGCTCTTACAAAAAAGCCTTCGCTGGAAACGGCGAAGGCTTTTTTTGTTTGAAGCAATCCGCGCGGCATATCGTTCGATGCCGAAGTGAGGACTATCGATCCTCGCTGCGGGTCACTTTGGCGTAATCGTAGCTGGGATAGACCGGCTTACCGAGCAGGTGACGGCGCAGCATATCCAGGGCGATCGTGGTCGCACCCAGTCTGATTTTGGCGCGGCCCCAATTTGGTAATGCCATGACACAGGCATGATGGCCCTGAGGATGTGCCAATGCGAAGGCGACGGTGCCGACGGGTTTGCTATCCGTGCCGCCGTCGGGTCCCGCGATACCCGAAATGGCGACCGCGTGACTGGTACCAGCGTGTTTTTGGGCGCCGAGCGCCATTTCGCGCGCGACTTCCAGCGAAACCGCGCCGTGGGATTCGATCAGTGCGTTGGGGACCCCGATCATATCGACTTTCGAGGCGTTGGTGTAGGTCACGTAGCCGCGATGAAAATAGGCCGAGCTGCCTGGGACCTCGACGAGCGAAGCGGCCACCATGCCGCCCGTGCAGGATTCGGCTAAGGCAAGGCTGAGCCCACGATCGATCATGGCCTCCTGGATACAGCCGGCAAGGGATTGGTCGTCCTCGAAAAGCAGGTTGGCGCCAAGCACCCCGCGCATGCCCTCGGCGACCTGGTCCACGCGCGCTCGTGTCTCGTCGCCGAATCCCATGATCTTGATTTCGGTGTAGGGGAAATGGGCCCTGAATCCCAAGCGCGTTCCCTCGGGAAGGGGAATCTCGGCGACGAGATCGTTGATCCGCGATTCGCCAAGACCGAAACAGGTCATTTTCTTGATGAACGCGGACGGCGGAAGATCGGCATGGGCGCGAAGGTGCGGCATGACTTCGTCGCGCATCATTTTGCGCATTTCGTTGGGCGGCCCTGGCGTGAAGTAGAGCCAGGCACGGTGCAGTCGAATGACGAAACCACAGGCCGTTCCACGAGGGTTGTCGAGCATGGTCGCCGAACGCGGCAGCATGGCCTGTTTCAGGTTTCGCGCCGTCAGCTCGCGGCCGGATCGGGTGAACTTGTGCCTCAGCGCTTCGACCCACTCGGAAAACTCCACGAGGGGTTCGCCAAGCGCCCGTGCCGCGGCCTGTGCCGAGAAATCGTCGTCGGTGGGGCCCAGCCCGCCGTTGACGATGATGAGATCCGCTTCCCGTGCCCGTTGATCCATGACCTCGGTCAGTTCTTCGAGCCGATCGCCGATGGTGTAGCATCTGGCTGTTTCCAAGCCCTGATCGCTCAGGATTTGACTGATCCAGGCCGCATTGCTGTCTACGATTTGGCCCGACAGGACTTCCTCTCCGGTAGTCATGATTTCTACGCGCATCGATTCCTCCTCGGCGGCTGAACGCGAATCATCGTTCAAGGAAAAACATTCCCTCATCGAATGGTCGCGGTAGCGTGGACCGTCGCACTTGGAGAAATGCCGAATCCGAAATCTGAATCCGGCTTCTTGTGCCAGGTCCGGCCTAAAGTTTGGCTCTTGGCCCGTTCGCGGGCGAGTGAAAGGGTTCTTTGGCGATCAATCCAAGCGCAAATTCTTGAATTCGGGGTGCTTCAAGTCCTTGTCACTCAAAATGGGTGAATCCGGATTGGGCCAGTTGAGTCCCAACTGTGGATCGGACCAAAGCACGCCGCGCTCGTCTTCCGGCGACCAGAAATCGGAGCACTTGTAGATGACTTCGGCGGTTTCACTGACAACCTGGAACCCGTGCGCAAATCCGACCGGAATGTAGAACTGGTGCTGATTGGCACACGTGAGCGTGGCGCATACGCTCTTGCCGTAGGTCGGCGAGTTGGGGCGAATGTCGACGGCCACATCCCAGATTTCCCCCTGGATCACGCGAACCAGTTTGGCTTGCCAACGATTGACCTGATAGTGCAGGCCGCGCAAGGTGTGTTTCACCGATTTCGAATGATTATCCTGAACGAAATCGCTGATGATTCCCAGCTCCTCGAAAACCCGCTTGTTGTAGGCCTCCATGAAGAAGCCGCGGTGGTCTCTGAAAACCTTGGGTTTGAGCAGAAGAGGACCTTCGATGTCGTATTTCTCGATTTCCATGGGAGCCTCGTATCGCAAGTATTTGGTGGCTGGATCCGGACCGCCCGTCGCTTGCGGGCAGGCCGTCGAGGGGTAAAAGCCAGCGCCATTATAGCCGAAAAAGGTAGGGCCGGTTTCCGCTTCCGAAGATGGCTCCGAGGCCCCTGGGCAAGGGGCTGTAACCAGGGTGGTTGGCAAGGGAGAACCGGCGACCGCCACGGACTTCAATTGGTGACTTCGCCCTCCGAGTGGGCGATGATGACCGTGCCCACCGAATCGCTGAACACGTTCGTGGCGGTTCGGAACATGTCGAGCGGACGATCGACCGCCAACATGGTTCCCACGATGACGCCCACCTGATCTCCGGTCAAACCGACCGCCTCCAGCACGATGAAGATCATGACCAGACCCGCCGAGGGAATACCGGCGGCGCCGATCGAGGCCAGCAGGGCGGTGACCACGACCAGCATTTGTTGGCCGAAGCTGAGATCGACGCCCATTACCTGGGCGATGAAGAGAACCCCAGCGCATTCGTAGAGGGCGGTTCCGTCCATGTTCACCGTCGCGCCCAGTGGCAGGACGAAACTGCTCACCCTGTTGGAAACGCCCGCGTTTTCTTCGACACATTCCATGGTGATTGGCAGAGTCGCGGAACTGGAGCTGGTGGAGAAGGCGGTCAACAAGGCGTTGGTCATGTGGCGGAACTGGTTCAACGGGCTCTTCTTGGTCAGGAGCCACAGGAGCAGCGGTAATACGATGAACATGTGGATGGTCAATCCCGTCGCGATGGTGACCATGTATTTGGCGATCGCGTAGAAAAGGCTGGGATCTTCGATGCGGTATACGGCCCGGAAGACGAGACCGCAGACACCGTAGGGGGCGAGGCTGATGATGGCCCCTGTCATTTTCATCATGATCTGGAAAACCGAATCCACGATATTCAGGATGCGATCGCGGTGGTCTTCCTGCATATGGGTCAAGGTGATACCGAACAGGATGCAAAAGAAGATGATTCCCAACATGTCCATCTCGGCCAGGGCTTGGACCGGGTTTTCCGGGATCATCCGGAACAGGATTTCCAGCGGAGAGCCGGGTTTCTGCAGATCGTCGGGAGAAAAGACGGGCCCCGCCTCGGTGTTCATCGTGACACCTTGGCCAGGCGCGATCAAATTGCTGAGCAACAGGCCGCCGGTGATCGCCAGCAGGCTGGTCAGGGTGTAGAACAGAAAGGTTTTGAGGCCCATGCGACCTAAATTTTTGCCGTCACCAATACTGGCGACACCTACGATGATCGACGATCCGACCAGCGGCACGATGACCATTCTAAGCAGGCTGATAAAGAGCCGCCCGGCACCTTCCAGGATACCGACCACCATGGCCACCGTGCCGGAATCGCGTGCGGTCTCACTGAGGCCGAAGCGAAGCAGCACGCCCACGATGAGGCCGATGACCATCGCAATGAAGATTTGCCAATGGAGTGCGAGTTTGCCTGGGGAAGATTGGCTCATGGATAACTCTCCGTTATAAAAATGAAAATCACAGAATGGCGTGATGGATGGGTGAAGACTTGGGTGGCGAAGTGGTGGCTTCTGGATGGGAAGGCTCGAAATCCGGCGAGCCGTCCCTGATTGTCAACCGTGTAGTTCTTGAATCATTTATGCGGAGGACCGTGGTTTTTTTGAAACGATGCCCGCCGAAGCCAAGGCCTCGTGGGCCATCCCGCGTGGGAACCCATCCACGCGAGTCGCCACCCTTGGAGGCGATGTGGGAAGCACGACTTATGCTTGGCGGAACAGCGAGGAAAAGCAGTGGATGCGGCCGGTTTGACGAGGGTGGTTCGGTGCCGAGGAGGCGGGAAACCGTGGCGGGAACCTGGCCGAGTCCGAAAAGATTGGGTAAAGGACTGAGCATAGCAGATTTGGGTGAGGATACCAACGGTGGGGACGGGCATGATGTTTGCTCAGCTCCGAATGTGTCGCGTCTGGCGACGCACGAAAATATCTTTGAAAAACGTCGTCTTTCACCTATGATCGGGGTGAAAAACAGGGGTGGTAGATGGCCGGGCCCGCTCGCATTTTTGCGTTTTGCTTTTTCTTGAAAGAGGCTCCGGTCGTTATCCGCCACCTTGAATGTGAAGGCGTTTTTCGCAGCGCCCGTGAAGGCTTGCGCCGGTTTTGCTGCGGAGGTTCCCTTCGTTCGAACGGAACACCGGCGCGCCCGCGGAACGGAAAGTGAGGGTTAGGGATTATGTGTGGCATTATTGGATATGTCGGCGGTCGTAAGGCGGCGCCCATATTGTTGAACGGGCTGAAGCGCCTGGAATATCGCGGATACGACTCTGCCGGTTTGGTCACCGTGAACAAGACCGGCGCGCGGCGCTACCGAGTCGTGGGACGCGTGCAGAACTTGGACAAACTGGTCAAAGGATTGGATCTCTCGATGCCCTGCGGCATTGCGCACACTCGCTGGGCCACACACGGAAAGCCGACCGAAGCCAACGCCCACCCCCACACGGACGATACCCAGCAGTTTTACGTGGCGCACAACGGCATTATCGAAAACCACGAAAAGTTACGCACGCAATTGGAAGCGGAAGGGGTTCATTTCCGCACCGAAACCGATACCGAAGTCATCGTGCAGTTGATCGCCAAATTTTTCGAGACCAATTTGGAAACGGCGGTCGAGGATGCCCTCAAGCATTTGGAAGGCACCTTCGGGATCGCGGCCGTCTCCAGCGCCGATCCCATGAAAATCGTTGCCGCCCGCCGCGGCAGCCCCGTCATCATCGGCGTGGGCAAGGACGAGATGTTCGTCGCCAGCGACGTTTCCGCTCTGGTCCAGTACACCGACCAGGTCATCTACATGGAAGACAACGAATTGGCGGTGTTGACCCCCGGCGAATATCAAATGCTTTCCTTCGATCACAAACCGATTCAGCGGGAAACGCTGCAAATCGATTGGAAGGTCGAGGACGAGGGTCTCAAGGGTTTTCCGCATTTCATGCTCAAGGAGATCTACGATCAACCGGAAACCGTGCGCAACGCCTGCCGCGGCCGCATGATCGTGTCCGAGGGCGTATCGGTGCTTGGTGGCCTGCAGTCCAAGATGGAAGAGATCAAAAACCTGCGCAAACTGATCATCGTGTCCTGTGGCACCAGCTACCACGCGGGTCTGATCGGACGCTACATTTTCGAAAACCTGACCGATTTGAACATCGAGGTGGAGTTGGCCTCGGAGTTCCGCTATCGCCGTCTACGCCTGGACGAAACCACCGCGGTTCTGGCCATCAGCCAGTCGGGTGAGACCATCGATACCCTGGCCGCGATTCGCGAGGCGCGCCGCAAGGGAGCCTTGACGATTGGCCTGGTCAACGTGGTCGGCTCGACCATCGCGCGGGAGACCGATTGCGGCGTCTACTGTCACGCCGGGCCCGAAATCGGGGTGGCCTCCACCAAGATCTTCGTGTCCCAATTGGTGATACTCAACCTCATGGCGCTCTTGATCGGGCGCTACCAATCGGTATCGCTCAACGAGGGCGTGGCGGTCATCAAGGCCCTGCAGAACCTGCCCGACCAGATCAGCGACATTCTGGCTCAGGCCAGCCAGCTCGAGGAACTGGCCAAGACCTACCAGAAATACCCCAATTGCCTTTTTATCGGACGCCAGATGCACACGGCGGTGGCGCTGGAAGGCGCCCTCAAGCTGAAGGAAATCTCCTACATCCACGCCGAGGGATATGCCGCGGGGGAAATGAAACACGGACCGATCTCGCTGATCGACGAGAACTTCCCGACTATCGCATTGCTCTCCAACGACGCCAGTTACGACAAGATGATCAACAATATCCAGGAAATTCGCGCCCGCAGCGGGCCGGTTTTCGCGATCACCTACACGGGTGACGCCCAGGCCGAGAAGGTGGCCGACGATATTTTCCGGGTCCCGGAGACCCACGAGCTGCTGCAACCGATCCTCTCCGTGATTCCCTTGCAGTTGTTTGCCTATTACTGCGCTCGTTTCCGCGGTACCGAAATCGACAAGCCGCGCAACCTCGCCAAGAGCGTGACGGTGGAATGAGCCGGTCCCGAATCTAAGGTTCCCGCCACGGCCGGGTCTCGAACACGCGTTTCGGGACCCGGCCGCGGTTGTTTTTGGCGCCGCCTGTTCCGACCAAGGTGGGCTCGGCTCGGACTCGCCACACGAAGCGCCGGAACGTCGGCGGCACGGTTCCCCCTTTCCGAAGCCCATTCGGGGCCCTTCCCGAAAGGTGTGGGAAGGAGGTGTTCGGTTTCGGTTGGTTCGGTCGGCCTTCCCGGAAAACTCGCTTCGGCTTTAGACGCGCTGCGGCGTGAGCACTGGGCCCTGTGGGCCAAAGCAGCCCTTTTTTTGGGCGTTTCCCGCTTCAAAAGCAATTCTTACCTGGAATCTTTGCCTGCTTTTATCTAAAATGTGGCCGTTCGTGAGTTCAGTATGGGGTTTCATTCTCCAGGTTTGGCTTACAAGGTCGCAACCTCGCAAGCAGTATCGAACCGGGATAGGGACAGAACATGCCCGGTATTAACGAAAAGCGATTCGAACACGCCGACCGTTAGACGCGTTCCCCCAAGAGTCGCTTGCCGCATGTCTGGAGAGAACAGAACGGAACTAATTGGAACAGTTGGGTGATATTTCGATGAAAAACACGACAAAGTTTGTGAGTGTCATCGCTTTTTTGGCGACTGTCTGTGCCCTGGTCGGGATCTCCGTGATGGGTCAGGGCAAGGAAGCCAAAGAGGCGGCGGCAACGGTGGAAATACCCATCGGTGCTTACGCTCCCGAGCAACCGATTGACTATAGTCATAAGTTGCATGCAGGGGATTTGGAAATTCCCTGTCAGTTTTGCCACACTTACGCCCGTCGTTCACGGTCGGCCGGGATCCCCGCACTCGAGCAGTGTATGCAATGCCATACGTTGATCGGGCGCGATCGGGATGCAATCAAGGACGTGGTCAAGGCTTACGAAGACAAGCAAGCCATTGAATGGGTCAAGGTTCACGACCTGCCCGATTTTGTTTACTTCGACCACTCCCGTCACATCAAAGCCGGCTTCGAGTGCCAAACCTGCCACGGCCCGGTGGAGCAAATGGAGGTCCTGTACCGCCATGCGCCGCTGACCATGGGATGGTGTGTGAATTGTCACCGCGACAATTTGGATAAAGGCGCCTCGGTAGACTGTTTGACCTGCCACAAGTAAGTGAGGTATTTCATGGCGAATAAGATTAACAGAAGAGACTTCCTCGGGCTGATGGGCCTGGGTGGAGTCGGCGCAGCCACCTTGAGCTGCGATCTTTCGCCCACCGATTACGAGGAAGGCTTTGACGAAAAGTGGAAGCCCTGGGTGGACCCGATAGCCGGTGAGGTTCCCTACGTGCCTCGCTACTACGCCACTACGACCTCCGAATCGAACGGTGTGGGATTATGGATCAAAACCATCAACGGCCGGGCGGTGAAAACCGAAGGGAACCCCGAGCATCCGATCAACCGCGGTAGCCTGAGTGCCCGCCAGCAGTCGGTCATGCAAGGTCTCTACTCTCCCGACCGCATTCGCAAGCCCCTGTACAAGGGCAAGCCGATCACGCGGGCTCGGGCGGCGGAGATCCTGACCGAGCAAATGAACGCCAACAAAGGCAAGAACATCAGCGCACTGACCGGCCCCATCGGCGGATCGCTCGCCGATCTCTGGACCACCTTCGTGTCCCAGATGGGCAGCGGATCCCTGGTCCGCTACGAAGCCTTTCACAGCGGCGAATGGGCCGGGGCTTCCAACAAGGTGTTCGGCCAAAACGCTGTGCCCTACATCAATCTCGCGGGCACCGACATGATCCTCTCTCTGGGGGCGCGCTTCCTGGATGATTGGGGTGATGGCAATGCCCACGAGCGCAACTGGGCCAAAATGAAAGAGCTGGATCACGGGAAGCGCGGCAGACACGTTCAGGTCGAGCCCCGCACCTCCGTCACCGGCGCCGCGGCCGACAGTCTGCTGCTGTGCAAGCCCGGAACCGAAACGGTACTGGCCCTGGCACTCCTGAAAGAGTTGGCCGCCGGTTCTTCGGCACTCACGGCCGAAGAGCAATCGACCGTGGCCGGCCTGGTCGCTTCGGCCAGTTTGGACGACGCCGCCAAGACCTGCGGCATCAAAGTCGCCAAACTCCGGACCTTGATCGACGAGCTCAAGCACGCCAAGTCCCCGGTGGTCCTGCCGGCGGAAACCACGGTGCTCGGTCATCAGTCCCAGGCGCATCACATCGCGGTTCTGTTGATCAACAAGTGTCTCGGCGGCATCGGCAAGCACTTCAACTACAGTGCCGCCAAGCCGGCGAAAGACGTGATCTCCCACCGCGACATCGTCGATCTGGTCACCCAGCTCAACAACGGCGCGGTGGATGTCCTGATCCTTCGCGGTGGGCCCAACCCGGCCTACTCGTTGTCGCCCAAATTGAAGTTCAAGGATGCCGTCGGCAAAGCGGGCTTCAAGATCGCCTTCGCCGACACCATGGACGAAACGGTGGCGCTCGCCGACCTGGTAATTCCCAATCTGCACGATTTGGAAGCCTGGGGCGAGGTCAACCCCTACGCCGGTCTCGACATGCTGCAGCAGCCGGTCATGCGCCCGCGCTGGGACATGATGCAGGCCGAGGATCACTTGATTCAGATCCTCGCCCAGGCGGCCCCCGGCATCGTGGCCCAGGAAAATTACCGCGAATACCTCAAGGCGAGCTGGTTCGGACGATTCGCGTCCGGGTCCGCCGACCAGGAAGCCTTCTGGCGCTACTCCCTGAAAAAGGGCGGTCGCTTCGAAATGGCTGAATCCGGCGAGAACCTGCCCTTGTCCGGCGATCTCGGCGGTGACGTGTTCGCCAACGTTCAGCCCATGGGCAGCAAGGGGACCAAGCTGATCGTGCTGTCCTCCGCACGTCACGGTGACGGCCAGGCCGCACCGCGCGGATGGATGCAGGAACTGCCCGACCCCATGAACGGCGTGACCTGGGATTCCTTCCTGGAAGTCAACCGCACCTACGGGACTTCGGCCGGTTGGCAGATCGGTGACGAGGTGAGCTTCTCGGTCAACGGCGTCGAGGTGACGCTGCCGGTCATGCTTTCCGATACCTGCCCCGACGGCGTGGTCTACTTCGAAACCGGAATGGGCCGCGAAGGCATCGACGAGCGCTACTGCCGCGGCGTCAACGCCTTCTCGATGTTCACCGGTGAAGTCAACGACGGCGGACGCTTCGCGTTCGAACCCGCGAACGTGACCCTGAACAAAACCGGCGGCCGCACCAAGCTCGCCACCCTGCACATTCCGGGTCTCGGCGACCAGCTCAACACCCCGCTCACCGGTACCGACAAAACCGATTCGCGCTTCACGCGCGATCTGTTCCAAACCGTGGGTATCAGCGAATTGAGCGGTCATGGTGACGGTCACCACGGCGGTGGGCACCACGGCCCGCTCAACAAAAAGGTCGCCTTCCCCGAGCACCAAGACAAGAACTTCTACTACGACCGCTCCGAAGATCCGCTGGTCGTGGGTCGTTCCGAAACCTTCTACGACCCCTACAAGTGGGAAATGGCCATCGACCTGGACAAATGTACCGGGTGTGGTTCCTGCGTCACCGCCTGCTACGCGGAAAACAACCTGCCCGTCGTGGGTAAGGATCAGGTAGCCAAGGGTCGCGAAATGGCCTGGTTGCGCATCAACCGGTACCTCTCCTATACCGAGGAGGAGGACCACACCGAGGTGAAGGCCTACTTCCTCCCCATGATGTGTCAGCAGTGCGGCAACGCACCCTGTGAATCCGTTTGCCCCTCGTTGGCGACCTACCACAACAAGGAAGGTCTCAACGCGATGGTCTACAACCGGTGTGTCGGCACGCGTTACTGCGCCAACAACTGTTCCTACAAGGTGCGTCGTTTCAACTGGTTCACCTTCGATTGGGACGAGGATGCCAAGTGGTACACCAACCCCGATGTAACGGTTCGCCACAAAGGGGTGATGGAGAAGTGTACCTTCTGCGTGCACCGCTTCCGCGATGCCCGCAACAAGGCCAAAGACGAGGGTCGCGAAATCCGCGACGGCGAAGTACAAACCGCGTGTCAGCAGGTTTGCGCCACCGGTGCCATTTCCTTCGGCAACTATATGGACGAGTCGAGCGAGGTTCATCACCTGGCCCACGACCAACGCGCCTATCGTGCCCTGGATTCCCACCTCTATACCAAACCGGGTGTTTCCTACCTGAAGCGCACGGTATTCGACAAAGGTCACGCGTGATCGGAGAGGGTGAGTAAAAGTGGACGTTAAACAACATGAAATCAATTTTCGCTATGACGAGATAACCAAGGACATCCTGCGCACCCTGGAAAAGCCCGGCCTGCCGTACTGGATCATGATCGCCCTGATCATGGGTGGCCTGGCCTTCGGGATCGTGGCTTGGATGTACCAAATCAAGGAAGGTATGGGCGTCGCCGGCCTCAACCACCCGGTAGGTTGGGGTGTATACATCACCGACTTCGTATTCTGGGTCGGTATCGGTCACGCGGGTACCTTGATTTCGGCGATCTTGTTCCTGTTCCGCGCCAAGTGGCGCAACGCCATCTTCCGCAGTGCGGAAGCCATGACCATCTTCGCGGTTTTGACCGCGGCATTATTCCCGTTGATTCACGTCGGCCGTGTTTGGGTCGCCTGGTGGTTGATTCCCTATCCCAACCAGCGCGAGTTGTGGGTGAACTTCCGCTCGCCGCTGCTGTGGGACGTATTCGCCATCAACACCTACTTCTCGGTCTCGGCCATCTTTTTCTGCATCGGCCTGATCCCCGACGTGGCGGCCATCCGCGACAAAGCGCGCGGCATGCGCAAAACCATTTACACCTTCATGTCGCTGGGCTTCGACAACTCCAACCACCAATGGCGCCACTACATGGCCGGTTACGGCTTCTTCGCCGCACTGGCCACGCCGCTGGTTCTCTCGGTTCACTCGGTCGTAAGTTGGGACTTCGCGGTATCGATCGTGCCCGGTTGGCACTCGACCCTGTTCGCGCCCTACTTCGTCGCCGGTGCCGTATTCTCCGGGATGGCGATGGTTATGACCATCCTGATCCCGTTCCGGTCGATCTTCAAGTTGGAGAAGTACCTGACCACCTGGCACTTCGACATGATGTCACGCCTGGTCATGCTGACCGGCTCCATCGTGACCTACTCCTACCTCACCGAGTATTTCATCGCCTGGTACAGCGACGACCCGTTCGAGATGTTCATCTTCTACGAGCGCGCCTTCGGTAAGTACCAACTGCCCTTCATGCTGATGTTCGGCTGCAACTGTGTGATTCCGCTGCTGCTGTGGTTCCGGGGAATCCGGACCAACCTCAAGGCGCTGTGGGTGATCACGATTTTCGTCAACATCGGTATGTGGTTCGAGCGCTTCAACATCATCGTCAGCTCCCTCGCGCAGGAATTCGATCCCTACTCCTGGGGCTGGTACGTGCCGAGCTGGGTCGAGATGGGAATCACCTTGGGATCCTTCTGCTGGTTCTTCATGTGGTTCTTCCTCTTCATCAAGTTCTTCCCCTCGCTGGCGCTCACCGAGATGAAAGAAATTGCCGATCCGCCGCATTCCGGCAAAGGCCATTCGGCGCACGGTAAGGAGGCCGCGTAATGAGTATCGAGAGCACACCCGGCGTACTGGGTATCTACTCCCACATGGATACCCTGATCGATGCCATCAAACACTTCAAGTCCCGGGGCCGCGATGACATCAAGGTGCATTCGCCTTGTCCCCACCACGATTTGGACCACGCGCTCGACGAACCCGTGAGCCCGGTTCGGCGGTTCACCCTGTTGGGCGGCCTGACCGGTTGTTCCTTCGGCTACCTGTTCACGTCCTTCGGATCGCTGGAATGGATTCTGCCCACCTCCGGCAAGCCGATCGTGTCACCCGTGGCCTTCACCGTGGTTGCGTTCGAGCTGACGATTCTGTTCGGCGCGCTGTTCACCCTGTTGGGGATCGTTCTCAACGCCAAGCTTTTCACCAAGCGCAAGACGTTGTATGACGATCGGTTCACCGACGACAAGTTCGGCATTTTCATTCCCTGCACCCGCAGTGAGTACGAGGCCATGACCAAGGAACTCACCGACCACGGGGCAGAGGAGGTGAAGCATGCTTAACAGGAAACTGCTGCTGCTTCTGACCGTGGCGCTTTGCTGCACCGCGCTCATCGCCGGGTACAATCGACCCTACGCCTGGTGGCCCTGGATCGACATGAGCGAGCAGCACATCATCAAGCCCTTCGAGGACGATGGTTTGCGAGATCCCGCGGAGGGCAGCGTGTCCGTGGGTCAGTGGGAACCGACGCCCACCAAGATCGAGCTGATGACCGCGCCCGACAAGTACACCGACTTTAAGAATCCGGTCGCCGCCACCGAAGCATCGATCGCCACGGGCAAGGAGCTGTACGAGACCTATTGCTGGACTTGTCACGGCACCGAAATGAGCCCCGATCCCGCCGCCAAGTCTCCGGTCCAACGCGGTGGGAAGTCCTTCTACCGCGAAGGTGCCGAGTTTACCGGCATGCCCGGTGCGGACATCAATTTGATCAAGCTTCGTTCCGATGAAGAAAACTTCGCCACCATGACTCACGGTTCAGCCATCATGAAACGGGTTTCCTACCACCTGAGTCCGGAAGAACGGTGGCATGTAGTGAACTACATTCGGTCCATCGCCAACAAGGTAGATCAACAGTAGAAGAGGTTAGTGCAGTGCATCATCATCATTCCGATTATGTTGACGTCGTCAGCGCAAAGGGACCAGCCAAGCTGAGCTCCACGACGAAGGCCATCTTCATCCTGATGATCCTTGTTGGGTTCGGAGTCTTCGGCGTCCTCGCCTTCGGCATCCAAGGCAAGGAGCGCCTGGGTTGGATCGCGTTCCTTCACAATACATATTTTTTCACTCTGCTCTCCGCCGCGGGTGTGGTGACGGCCGCCATCATGCAAGTCACCCGATCGCATTGGGGACGTACCATCAAACGCTTCGCCGAAGCGACCGGCGCTTTTCTGCCGTTCGCGTTCGTCTGCATCCTGGTTCTCTACCTCGGCGTAGAGCATCTCTATGAATGGGATGCCGACAAGGAAGCGCTTCACCACTATCACAACAAGCACATCTGGCTGGAAAAGAATTTCTGGTTCGTGCGCCAGCTCGTTTGGGTCGGTGCGCTGATCGTCGTTTCGAAAGTCTTCCTCAAGTGGTCGACGCGACCCGATCAGGGTTTGGCCCACGAGAAGAACCCGCAGCTCTGGTCCGGTGTTTCCGGCTGGAAGGGTGCGGCTTCCGAAATCGAATCCTGCCAGGCAAAACAAAGCAAATGGGCCGTGTTCTACTGCATCGCCTTCCCGGTCTGTGTATCCATGCTGGCCTACGACCTGATCATGTCGCTGGACTTCCGCTGGTTCTCGGCGATGTTCGGCGGTTGGAACTTCACCACCGCGATCCTGACGGGTTGGAGTTCGATGGTCATCATCAGCTACCTGATGAGCACCCGCTTCGGTGTCGACCACTACATCTCCAAGCCGGTATACCACGATCTCGGCAAGCTGACCTTCGGGTTCACGGTCGTATGGGGATACCTGTTCTTCGCCCAATGGCTCGTCATTTGGTACGGCAACCTGGGCCATGAAACCGGTTACCTCCTGACCCGCTTCTACGACCCGGTCTGGCGTCCGCTCTCGCTCTGCGTGTTTGCCGGGGTGTTCCTGATTCCGTTCATCATCGGTCTCAGCAAGCAGATCAAGATGTCGCCCAAGACCTTCGGCCCCCTGGCCCTGTTGAGCTTGGGTGCCGTGTGGTTGGAGCGTTTCATTCTGATCGCTCCCGCCTCCATGTACTTCAACCGCAACGAAGGCAAGTACTGGTCCGAGAATCCTTTTGGCCCCAACGGTGAAACTCTCGGTGAGCCCTTGGGCAACGCGGTTTCCATCCTGATGGCGGATGCCGCCGTGGCGCTCGGATTCCTCGGCGTGTTCGGCTTGCTCTACGCGGGCTGGTTGTACAAGCGTCCGATCATGGTCATTTCCGATCCGCGCTTGGACATGGGCGTCAATCGCCACTGATCGATCATCACCCACGTTTCAATAAAAGCCGCTCGGCGACCTCGGTTGCCGGGCGGCTTTTTTGCGTTCAAATGGCGATTAACGCGATCGACAGGGCCGCGATCAATACGATCAACAGGCTCAAGAGATAAACTGCGGCCAGCAAGCCGAATTTGAGGAACGTTTTCCAATAGGCCTGTTGGTAGACGTATTGCAGCGCGAGAAAAAGATAGACGGCACTTGCCGTGAAGCCACCCAGAAAACACAATCCGGTCCACCAGCCGCTGTCGATCAACCAGAAGCTCCATACCATCAACGAATAAAAAGAGAACAGGAAGGCATGGTAGTGGAAGGCAAAAATGACGTGGTCGATGTACAGCGGATCGCGCCGAATGTAGATCAGTTTCAAGTAGAACGCAAACAGCGGCATCAACAGGAACAAAAGCTTGGGCAGGAGGCCCATGATCTTGTTCCCCAGCAAGGTGTCCATGGCGTCGGGGTCGATTTCGGCAAGCCGCTTTTCACGTTCCTCCAGCTTCTGATTGACATAATGGCCGAAGGCCGAGTCTTCCGAGAGCCGATCCCCTTTGATCCTGAAATTGATTTCGCGGTTCGATTCGCCCGCTCGCAGTTCTTTCACACTTTCTGCGGTGTTCTTGTAATTGCTGATGGCCCGATACCAACGCGTCTTTTGTTTCGAATCGAGACCATCGAGGCGACTCTGTTCCACCGCGAACAACGTTTTCGTATGCAATGCCGGAGGGTCTCCTTGCGGCACTCCCGTTCCCGAATTCGAACCTTCGGCGTGCATCGACGTTTCCGAGGCCAACCCAAGCTCCCGTTTGATCTCCATGAATTCCTCGGAGGCGACCTCCATTTCCAGGTCCGCGGCATAATTGCCCAGGGCCACTCGGACATCCAGGGGAACCTGTTCGTTTTCCAGAAGGAGGTACAGCTCGTGGGGAACGGTCGGGGCTTCTTTCACTTCCGGATCGTTGTCCACCGTCAGCGAGAGGAAGAAAACGATGCTGCAGAACAGGTACATGCGCAAAGGCGGAATGTAGGGAACGCGTTTGCCTTCCATGAAGGCCTTGGTCAAAAAGCCGGGCTGGAAAAAGAGGGGCTTGATACTTCGCAACAGCTTGGAATCGAACGTGAAATAGTCGCCCAGGAAATCCATGATCAGCTTGCCTAACGACAGCCGGAAGTCGCCGATATGTTGACCGCAGTGGGTACAGTACAGGACCTCCACTTTTTTCCCGCAATTTTTGCAGTACTCGTCGGGATCGATCGGGTCTGGAAGCACCACCCCGCGTTCATCGACACGCGTCATTCGCCCTCCGGATGGATCGTACAGTTTTCCTTCAACGGGATTCCATAATTCCAGAGTTTACCCAAAAGTTTGGAACGAACAGGTTTTTTTCGCACGTTTGGCGATGCGCCAAATAAAAAAGGCTCCCGTCAAGGGAGCCTGTGGAACATATGATTTCTTTTTTAAACCGGGAGACACATAACGCGTCGCTTTGAGAAGGACCGGCTTGCCTTACATGAATGAACTCTGTGCGATTCGGTGAGGAATCGGTTATTCGATTACTTGTTGTCGTGACGATCCATTACTTCGATGCCGTCTTCGTTGTAGCAGTAGGTAACTTCACCGTAGACCATGGCGATTTCGTCTTCATCCACGTAGTTCTGGGAGTCCGGAGCGTGAACGTGGGACTTGAAGGTGCCCACTTTGACGACCTTCAGCTCCTTGAACTTGATGGTGAAGTATTCGAACTGGTCGCCCTTGATGTCGGGCTTCACCATGTGGACGGTCAGGTCGGCCATTTCCAGGTTGTTGAACAGGTGCTGGTAGAAGCCGGGCGTGTGCTTGCCGGTTTCGGAGCGGAAGACGAAAGGCTGACGGGTACGACGGCCCTTGATGTTGTTGTCCAGTTCGGAAACGGGCAGTGCGGAGCTGACGCTCATTTCGTGAACACGGATTTGGCCTTCGAAGCCAGCGTCGGGGGACTCACCTGCGATGGGGCACTCGATATACGCATAATTGGTCATGGTGGAACTCCTTGTACAATCCCTAAGTATTCGTTCTGACGGGGATTGCCTAAAGCAACCGCAGTGCCAAGTTTGTATATATCAGTGTTTAAACTGGTTAAGTGATTTTGCCCTTTGTGTCGGGGAAACCATGTGTCTTGCGTCCTGAATAACCTGTTCGGGATGGGGAATGCATTCCCGCCAGATGTTCGGTTTTGAGATGCGCCCCGCTTCCGGTAGATTCGTGAACGGAGCGCTCGGCCACAAAAAGTGTGACCAGGATCAAAAGCTCAATGACCCGAATGGTGTGGAACCAGGCAGTCCAACGCGCCGAGAGGGAGAAGACCTCTTTCGGGCCAGGGAGGGTGCCCGATTCGGTTTCGCGATGCCGGTGTTTGGGATCCGGATCAATCCCTCACGGGCGAGACGGCACCGGAGTCGGAACGTTCGATGTTTCGATCCTGAAAACGCTGAAGATGCCCGCGAATGGCCGCTCGTACCGCATCCTGGCGTTGCCATGGGATGAAATGCCCCTGTTCGGGTAAGCGGACCACTTCCAGCGGCGCTCGCGAGAGCACGCGTTCGGCGAAATCCGCGTTGCCGGGTGGGACCAGTTCGTCGGTCAGGCCTTGAATGACGGTGACGGGAACTTCGATCGACGACCAGAGAGGCAGCATGCGGTTCAGCTCGTCCTTCAGGGGCAGAATCTCTCGATTGGTCGTCAGCAGATCGATGGGAATCATCCATGTGAAGATCTTCCATTGCGCTGGAACCTGAAACCACTTGGTTTTTTCCAATTCGGGATCGATCGAGCCCGCGAGGATGATCAGGCCGCCGATTTTGTCGGGAAAATCCATCGCTGCCCGGGCGATGACGGGACCGCCGTAGGAATGCCCGACCAAAATAGCCGGCTTGCCGGAACGGTTCGAGTCCAGGATGGGTGCCAGTGCGGCCGCCTGATGAATCAAAGACGGGGTGGCGCGACCCCGATCCGATTTGCCGTAGCCGGGGCGATCCATCGAGATCAAATGAGTCGTAGGGCTGAGCTCGCGGTCTCCCAAAAACCCGATGAACGCGTCCCAACTGCCCGGCGAACCGTGAACGAAAATGACCGGCTGGCCCTGCGGGTCGCCGACCGAAACCCAATGTACCTTTCCGTTGGCGTATTCGGCCTGGTGATAATGGGGATCCAACCCGGCTCGTTCGAAAAAGGCGTCGATTTCGGCTTGTTTCATGGAAAACCCAGCACAATTCAGCATGATGATCAGCAGGACGAAGGCCGCGGTACCCAGGAGGCCGGTTCCCTTGAGGCTCCACTTCAAGATTTTCCTGAAGATCGAAGGCTGCTGTCGTGGCATGGTTCCTCCTCGAACACGGTGACCGCTTTCTCCTTTAACGTTGTCGGTGTGCGTTTTTCATTCAGAAAAGCCGGTTGTTGGGGGGTCCGCTTCGTCTCGGAGCCCTCTCCATGAGCGATGCCGCGAAGCGGGCCCGCGGCATGACCGGGCTGCAACTATCGGATACCTCGCGGCGGTGGTGGTGATAGAATGAACGATGTAGCCACTAAAACATCCATCGATCATTCTATCTAACCTTATCACGATCAAATTTGGCCCGACCCTGCGGGTTTTGAGGAAGGCACGTATACCTCGCAAGCTCCCTGGTCGACCCCTGTTCGGAAGGTAATTTGAAAACCGAGTCCCCTATCTTTCGCAATCGAGATTTGCTTCAATTCCCTACCCTTCTTCAACATGTCAGCGAACGAGAATCGGATGGCTTTCTCATCGTCATCACCTGCGAAACGGAAGCGTTGGAAGAGGCCGTCGTCCAACACCTGGGAACGGAGCTCGCCGGCGACTTCCTGCTGAGACGCGTCAATTATTCCAGTTCCGGGTATGCGCCGCTTCACAAGGCCCTGCGACACGAGACGCAACAGGGCGATGCGGATGGCGAGTCCGAGCACGGCCATGCCGGTGCCGAGAAACCGCAAGCCTATCTGTTGCGCGGCTTTCCCTACGAGATCTTCGACGAGGCGCCGGACCTGATCGCCGAGGAATTGGCCCTCCTGATGGAGCACCTGGACCACGGTGCCCGCCATGCATTGGACAAACACCAGCGCTGGTTTCTTTTTTGGCCGCCAGGGGTGGAACAGCAAATGTCCGAAGGTGCCACCGAGTTTTACCAACAGGTGTGCTACACCGCTCGTTTTTCCGATCACACCCGTTTCGACACCTGTTTCCGATTCGAGCCGGAGCGTGCCGAGGCGTCGCTACTGCGGGCCGAACGTCAGTTGACGTCGGCCCAGGCCAAACGGCGCAAGGCCGAAGCCCACAATCGGCTGGCCCGCATGATCCGCAAGTACGGTCACCTGAAAGATGCCGAAACCCATCTCGACCAAGCCACCACCTCGGAGTTCGGACCCACCTTCGAACGCAACGTCATCTTGGAGCGCGCGCGGTTGGCCCATTGGCAGGGCCGTTCCGAAGAGGCGAGGTCTTTGTTGGAAAAGGCCGGCGCGGTGCGGGACACGACCGACAGGGCTTCGAGCCGAACGCTGTTGGCGCTGGAATGGGGATGGTTCGCACTGCTCGGTGGATCGCCGGGCAAGGCCAACAAGCATCTCTCGGAGGCGATCGAGGCCGCGGCCGAACTGCACGGCGCGGATTGGGATCGCGGATTTCACCGCCTGCGGGCCGCGATCTTCTCCCGTCAGGGCTTGTGGCGGGAAACCAAGGGCGAGTTGGGACAATTGCTCCTGCCCGATGAGGACAGCCTGTTGTTGCAGGCGCGTGCGCTGATCAAGCTCGGTGAAACGGGAGACGCCCTGGAAGCGCTGGGACACCTGTTCGTCAAGCATCGGCGGCGTTTGAGCCAATCGGTGCGGGGTCGAGCCCTGGGCCTGGCCGCGCTGGTGTTTTCCCGCGTCGGCCACGTGCAGGAGGCGCGCGAGCACGCTTTGCAGGGACTTCGAATCCTGCAAGACAGCGGTATTCGCATCTACATTCCCGAGGCCTACATGTACCTGGGCCTGGTGCATCAGGGCCCCGAGGCACGCGCGCACTTTTCGGAGGCGCACCGCTTGGCTGGGGAACTGGGCGACTCGTTCATCGAGGCCAAATCCCTCGTCCGTTTGGCCGAGCACGCCATCGACAACGACGAGGAAGAAGAGGCGGAACGGTTTGGCGAGCGCGCCTTGGATTTGGCCCAGACCCATGACTATCGCGAGGTCGAGGGCATGGCCCGTTCGGTGCGTTGCTACCTCCAAATCAAGCGCAACCAATGGGCACTGGCCCTGGGGCAGGGTTGCTTCGCCTTGAACCTTCTGGACAAAACCGGGGTGGCTTCACCACAGGCACGGCTTTTTCTGCGCCTCGCCGACGTCCATGCCAAGCTTCAAAACAAGCAACACGCCATCAAGTTCCTGTCCTACGCCCTGGAAACCTACCGCAAGGCGGATCACCTTCCCGGCGAGGCCAAGGCCCTGAACGCCCTGGCTCAGTTCTACCGGGACCAGGGCAATCGGTCTCAAGCGGAGAACTACACCAACCGAGCCTCGATGGTCACCCGTCTTCTGGGTTGATGTCGGGCAGTTATCGAATTTGACGGGTGGAAAGGCCCCGATCGATCCGGCCGGTCGGTGGCAGGGCGATCGAAAAGCGGGGACGAGCTCCTCGCCCGCGGGGCTCTCTTCGACGCTCGCTGCCTCTTTTGGTCTTGATTCGGCCTAAAACCTTGTATGAGAATGGGTAATTACCGCTCATTCAGGCCGTCGACTCGTGTCGAACCCGTGGCCGGTTTCTGATTCATGCTGCCGCCTGAAGGAGCAGCCTGGACAAGTCAAGCTGCTGGCTCGGTCTCGCCGAGCGTTCTGGCTTGCTCTGATCAGGGGGCGTGGTGACATGTTTGGTGGTTTTCCCGTTCGCAAGTGTGCCGTTCTGGCCGATCCGCGAGACCCGACCAAGGCTCGCGAAATACAAAAGGCGATGGACGAGGTCGTGCCTCACCTCGAGGCGCAGGGCATCGAAGTCTATTCGCAGATCGGTATCGCCGTGGAGTACGTCAAGCCGGAGCCGGGGACCGATATGTTTCTGGTCCTGGGTGGCGACGGCACCATGATTCACTTCGCCGGACGCCTCAGCCATCTCGAAATCCCGTTTTTCGGTTTGAACTACGGAAACGTGGGCTTCATGATGAACAGCCCGCGTGGTGATTTGGCCCGGCACGCCCGCAATATCGCCAGGGGTCACTTCATTCAATGGGAGTTCCCGGTGTTGGTGGTGCGCGCCACCGATCTGCGCGGCAACCTCCACGAAGGCGTGGGCCTCAACGATATCTACCTCCAGCGCATGACCCCGCAGTCCTGCAAGGTCAACATCACCCTGGTTCGCTACCCCTTGAAAATCAACCCCGTCCTGTGTGACGGCGTGATCGTGTCCACCCCCTTGGGTTCCACCGCCTACAGTTACAACGTCACCGGAACCATGACCGCCATCAATGCGCCGGTGATTTCGTTGACCCCCGTGGCCGCCGCCCGCTCCTGTCCGGTGAGCAGCATCATTCTCCCCGAGGACACGACCATCCTGTTCGATATCCTGGAGCCGGAGAAGCGACAGGTTCAGGTGGTCAGTGACGGCATGAGCCACGGCGGTCTGGTTCACGCGGAATTGAGTGTTTCCGATGCCCGTATTCGCCTCTGTTTCGAAAAGGAATACAGCGACAACCTGCCGATGAGGTTCATCAACAAGGCCTGCCTCTGACATGAACCGGGACAAAGCGCCCCATGCCGGGCTAGAATGACGCGAGCCTCTTCCGCCAATCAAGCCGAACCGATGAGGAATGATCCGATGACTTCATCTCGCTTTCGTCTCGCCCTTTCTGGCCCATGCATCCTGTTGCTGTGGCTGGTCTCGAGTTCGTTCACCCTCGGGGCCTCGGAGCCCCTGTGCCGAAAAACCCTGCGCGATGCCTGCAAAAACGGTGAGATCACGACACTCAAGGTGTGTGATTTTCTGCTGGAGGACGTGGACGAAACCGAGGAATCGCTCAGCCGGTTTCTGGTGCACGTGGTCAGCCTGTCCCAGGTCGTCCGCGACCAATTGGTTTGTGCCCGTCTGATGGGAACCAAGACCTTCCGGAAAATCGGCATGGCCGGGCTCTTTGTGGAAAACGGCATCGTCCTTCACCGCAGTTTTTGCGAGAACAGCCGCGACCAATTCTGCCTCGATCTGGACTGGTCCCTGGGTGTGAACAAACGACAGGAACGGTTGATTCGCGAAATCGTGAAGCGGGCGGAAACCTTGGACCAACTGGGGGGTGGCACCTCCATCCACGAGCGAATGGTGAAGGAGGAGCACGAGTTCTTTTTCGATCTGACGGGCCGGGTGGTCGACATTCAGTACGACATCGATCCGATTGCCGACGCCACTCGATTGGAAGGCGTGACCGTGGTGATGACGCATGTGACGATCGATGCCGTATACGATCAGGAGGGCCGACAACTGAAGCTCGAACAACTCAAACGGGAACTGCAGACCAAGGTCGACGACGCCTACGATCTGTGGTTGATGCTGGGGTTCGGGGACGACTCGAAAGATTCTTCGGCGAAACGTCACTGAACGATGGCTTCGCCGTTTCTGGATGGGCATGGACCTCAATAGATCAGGTCTTTTTCCACTTCGGTCCAGAGTCTTTCCAAAACCGTAAAGCCCATTTTCTGTTCGATCAGTTCCATTAGCCGACATTGACGGCCCAAGATGCGTCCACGCAATTCGTGGAACTGCTCCAGCAGGGTGGTGGCCGCGTGAAACAGTTCCAGTGCGCTTTGGGTGTCCGGCACGTAGGGCAACAGGTAATCGTGCATATCGCGATCGGATTCTTCGTCGTCGAACAGCAGGTTCTGCCCCTTGAGGGGATCGAGAATGTGTTTCATGTGGCGGTGAAGCCGCGTTTTTTCAAAGGCCATCAGGCGGTCGATGTCGGCATGACCTTCGCCCTCGCGACTGGCTTCCACCAGGCGTGCCAAAAGCGCACGCGACATGCGCAAGTTCTGAAGATGGGGCAGCGCCCGGTTCAACAACGCGTGGGACGTGGCCCAACGCTCCGCCCAGAGCGGCCAACCCGCTTCGTCGCCATATTCCGGTGTCCAATCCTTGTGTTCCAGGTAGGCCTGGCTGATCGAAATCCGTCGGGTCATGACCTTTTCGAACGATTCCAAGATGCGCTCTTCCCGCTCCAGCTCTCGATCGATGTCGGCCACCGCCGGCGAGGCGAACAACGTTCCCTGGTCGTTCGTCGATTCCGGAGAGGTCGAGATGACCTGTTCGCGAAGCCGGTTGATTTTCTCCGAGAACAAGGCCTGATGGCGTTTCGAGGCTTCCAGATAGTCGGGGAGCCCGGTTTCGAATTCGCCGCGACATCGCGCCGCCCGGACGCGTAGCGTCTCGGTGTCCGGGGCCGCTTGTGTTTCGGGTGCTTCCAATACCGGTGCCGGCCCGCGCGACAAGCTGAGTGCACCGCCGAAGAAACGCGACAGCGCCTCGATCGAGGATTTTTCCCACTGACGGGCGCGATTCAGTTCGCCCAAACTGTGAAGCAGGGTGGGGTCGAAGGTGTCTTTGAGGGTGACCTGATAGTACTGTGTGGTGACCTGCCGGCTGCGGAAGAGATAGTCCTTGAGCAGCACGTGCGCCGGTTGGGTGTTGGCCAACAAGGGCTGCCCTTGCTCGCCACTCACGTTGTCGATGCGGGCCGCGGTGCTGGGGTGCGAATCCAACCAGCCGGTTTCGCGTGCCAGATAGGCTGCGTCCAACTGGGCGAGTAGGTCGAGCGACATCCGCGAACGGTGATAGTGGACCAAGCCGGCGAGATCGTCGGCCAAACGCTTTTCGCGCATGAACAAGCCGAGTTCGTTGACCGCCATTTCGTGGGCCACCTGCAGACGGAACATCTCGCGCGTCGTTTCCGAAAAGACGTGCGAGCCGATGAGCCGCGCCTCGTATCGATCCGCATCGAATTCCATCTGGCGCATCAGAAAGCAACAGATCGCCTCGGCCACCATGCTGAACAGCCAAAAGATGAAGCGCACGATGACCAGGATCGCCATCGCCAATCTTATGAAAATGCCGAAGATCCCCAGCTCGGTCGCCGCGTTTTTCGAAAAGCGTTCCAGTTCGTGATCTTCTTCGGTCACGACCCGGTTGAACCACGAATGGACGTCACGGGTGAGCATCACCAGGATTTGGCCACTGCGTTGGGCGAAGTGCCCCAGCTCGTGGGCCAGTACGCCACCGAATTGATTGACCTGGAGGTTGGCGATCAAGGGGATGCCGATCACCAGGCGGAGATCGCCGGTGATCACGCTGAACAGACCGCGTTTGGGGCCCGCGAAGGCATTGACCTCGCTGGTCAGGGAGATGACCGAAGGCATCCGAACACCCAGGGCGGAGGAAATCTCGGCGACGAAGGCGTAGAGGTCCGGCTCCTGATCGGGCGTGACCTCGATTTGGGCCATGTGTTGGGTGTCGCGGGTGAACAGGGGATACACCAGGAACGACACCAGGGTCGCCACCGTGACCGGCGGACCCAAATACAGGAACACCCAAAATATCCCGTTTATCTCCAGCGACAGATTGGCCATGTAACGGTAGTACACCCATAAGACCCAAAAAAGGCTGCCGACCAGGGAGATGTAGAGCAGCGGCAATAAAAAGACGCCTACCGCGGCCAGAGCTTGAGCCAGGTGATAGCGAATTCGCTTGGGAATGGGCTGGATTTTCCGGGCAGAGATCGAACTCTGTTTCCACCTAGCCTCGGATGTCGATACAGCCTGTTTGGAAGCCACCTGGCCAAACCCTTTTCTCAAGTATTCCGGAAATCCAGGTTCGTCAATCGGAAATCGGCAGGATGTGGGTTTTTAATCATGGCCTGGTGAGCCTTCGCTCAAATACCATGAGACACCAAATGAGAAATTCTGCAACTCGCCTCGACCACGGAGGCCACGACCTGGAAAATGACCGCTCGGCACTCGGTCATTCACCCATGGTACCACCGAATGGGTTTGAAAACACGGGTTCCCATGGTGATCCAAGTCTCAAAAAAATGGAGAACGCGCTTGGGAAAAGGCGTTCTCCACGGGAGATGGCTCATAGAACGATTGAAGAACGGAGGCGGCCCGTGCAAGGACCGCCTCCGGACCGAACGGAACGGTGGAGTGACTGCGCGCCCACCTGCCCCCACAGCAGGGGAGCGCGCGTCACTCGCCAGAGCGAGGATAAGCTTGGGATCAAGGAGGAATAGCAATAAGGGTGATATTGTCGGAGGGGTGGTGTGATGCCCACCAAAAGGAGGACCGGGGTGGAACGAGCCCCGGTCCTGGTCTCTTTTAGGAGATTGGACGAGACGTTTCACAGTAGGGAGGCGGCCCAGGTCATCGGGGTTTCGGGAGTTGGGTGAGACAGGGGCCGCGCACAAGAGAAGGCGAGACAAATGACGGGAGAAGTACTCGCATTCTCCGTTTGGATATTGAGATCAAATCTCAATATCGACATTGAATCATGCGGCCTTTTCCCCGTCAACCGAAAAAATGAACTTTTTTCGATTGAGTCGGATAACGGCTTGAACGGCGGGCCCGCGCCGCTTTCCGGACCGTGCCGGAGGATGGTTCGGATTCCGGATCACGGGTCTCCTACTTCCGGCAAAGGGCCCTGTTGAGGGGCTACGGCTCGGATGCGAAAACCGGAGGCTGGACACCGCTGCGGATCGCTGGATCGAGCCGGAGGTTTCGCGCCGCACGCGAGACTTGGAAGAGGGTGAGACCGATTTGTGCCCATCCGGAAACGAAGAAGCCCTGACTGCCCGCTAGGTTTATCTCGCTGTGCGGGTGTCGGGCTTCCAGCAAAAACCATTGTCAATGGGTAACGAGCGGAAAGCGGAAGCCTGAAGCCGCACCGACTGCCTCTGAGGCCGGTTCAAAGGACCTCTTTCGACAGACCGCCGGCTCCGGATGGGCGCCCGTCAGCCCATCAGGACTGTTCTTCGATGAGTCGATTGAATACGGCTTCGTATTGGTAGCCTTTCTCGTCTTTGGCGATGGGAACGAGAAAGATGTGCAGCCGACCCATTTTTTCGTGGTCCATCACGTAACTGCCCTGGATCAGTCCCTTTTCGGCCGGTCCACTGAAATAGGCACTGAAGCACTCCTGCTTGTCACTGTTCAAGTTAGGATTGGTCTTGATGGAATCCAACTCCAGATTCAGGGTTTCGCCGTTATCGAATGGCAGTGTGAACGTATGGCCCACCGCTTCCTCGAAGGCGCTTTTATTAAAAGGGTTCGACATGGCTCACTCCTTGAGTCGCCCACCGTATCGGTGCGGCACGGGACAAAACACCCCTGGCGCAGCTCGTTTGACCGGGTCGAGTGGGGGAATGGGGGAATATATGTAGATGTGCTTGAAGTATAGCCAGTCTCTACTCAGAAAGGGCAGTTTTCTAGAGGGATTTTTTTGTTTTTCGATAAATCTCTCGTGTGTGAAAATATGCGCCGCGGTATCTGGCAGATGGTAGCTCGGGACGATTTCGAGATCAGGCCGATTGGGGAACCGGGGCCGACACGCGAATCAGGGTTCCCTGATTGGGTCTGGATACGATGGAAAGCTGGGCGCCGATCGATGCCGCGCGTTCCGAAATGCCCAGGAGCCCGAAGTGGCCCTCGCGTGAAAGCTGGACGAAGTTTTGTTTTTCGTCGAATCCTTTGCCGTTGTCTTCGATTTCCAGCACCAAATTCTCGGCATCCGCCTCGAACCGAATGAACACGTAATCGGAGCGGGCATGTTGCAGCGCGTTGTTCAGGGCTTCCTGGCAGATGCGGAACAGGGCCAGCTCGGTTTCCTCGGAAAGGCTCGGTTGATCGGCCGTCAACTCGCATTCGATACGGATCTCGGGATGCTTTTCACGACAACGCTCGATATGGGCCTGAAGTGCCGCTTCCAGACCGAAGTGCGTCAGGGTCGGAGGCCGGAGTTGCCCGCAAAGATCGCGCAGGTCTTGCAGAATCTTGAGGATGTAGCCACCAAGGGACTTGAGCCCCTTCATGCTCCTGTCCTGGTCCTGATTGGCGGGAGCCAGACCCCATTCCTCGAGCCGCTTGCTCCACTGACGAATCTGAAGTGCCAGTTGAATGTGGATGGCGTGGAGATCCTGGACCGGGCCGTCGTGGAGCTCCTGGGCGATGCGAAGCCGTTCCACCTCGCGACCCTCGGTCAAGCGCCGCTTGGTTTCCAGTTCTTCGCGGCGAAGTTGCTGCAGGCGTTGCAATCGGCGCCATTGCCATGCCAGCGGCAAACCCGTCACGATGCCAATTCCGAGCAGCATCATCGCGCCGCGAAACCACCAGCGTTGCCAAAAGGGCGGGCGAATGTAGACCTGCAATTCCGTACCCTTGGCGTTCCAGATCCCGTCGCTGTTGGCTGCCCGCACGCGAAAGCGGTAACGACCGCCGGAAAGGTTGGTATAGATGGCGAAATTGCGCGTGCCGGCTTCGACCCATTCGGGATCCACCCCTTCCAATTTATAGGCGTAGCGATTTTGCGAGGGGGCGGTGTAATCCAGTGCGGCGAACTCGAAACTGATGAAGTTGTCGCGAAAGGACAACTCGAGCAGGTCCAGGTCGTCGATCTCCCGCTCCAGGGTCACCGGTCGGTTGAACTTCTTGAATCCGGTCAGGATCACGGGCGGGGGTCGCTCGTTGACCAGGATCTGGTCCGGCCGAAACCGATTGAGCCCGCGGTTCCCGCCGAAGAACATCTCCCCATCGGCGGTGCGCGCGAACACGCCGGCGTTGAATTCGGCCTGAACGCCCTCGAGCGGGCCGTAGACGCGAATGTCGCCGCTGGTGTCGTCCAGTTTCGCCAAGCCTTTGTTGGTCGCGACCCAAAGGAAACCATGCTCGTCGTGGAGCATGCCGTTGACGACGTCGCTGGGAAGGCCCTCGACGGTGGTAATGCGCCGGAAGTCGTCGGAATCCTCGCGCAGCAGATGGAGCCCGGCGCCGGACGTGCCCACCCAGATCCGGTTTCGATGGCCCTCCCATAGACATGTGATCCGGTCGTTGCCCAGGCTCGCAGGCAGGTCGGGATCATGGCGATACACTCTAAAGCGATCCAGTTCGGGATCGTCCAGCCGGCACAAGCCGCCGCCATAGGTGCCGACCCAAATTCGGTCGCGACTGTCGCGCAACAGCGCGGCGATTTGGTGGTGGCTGAGGCTGTCGGCTCGATTCGGATCCGGTGCGAAACGGCGAAACGCCTCGCTGCCGCGGTCGAAGCGGAACAGGCCGCGCCGGTAGGAACCCAGCCAGAGCGCATCGTCGGTCCCCTTCGCCAGTGCCGTCACATTCCAGCGAGCGCTTTGCTCCGGTGCGGCCGGATCCCAGGGAAATTGGCGATAGGCGCCCGTATCGGGGTGGAATCGCACCAGCCCGCGGCCCCAGATACCCAACCAGAGAAGGCGCTCTGCATCTTCGAGCACGGCGATCACGAGTTTGGCTGGTCCCGGGCCGGGTGCTTCTTCCCCGGTGAGGTGGTATCGAAACCGATCGCTGGTCAAATCGAAGGCCACCAGGCCCTGATCCCAGGTCCCCATCCAAAGGGTGTCGTCGCGGCCCACTGCCAGCGAAAGGGCCTGGTAGGCGCCCGGCGTGGTCGGGTGGTCCGGGAGATTCGCGTAGGTGGCGAATTGCCGCAGACCACGGGCGTATTTATTCAGGCCTTGGCCGCCAGTTCCGATCCAAATGATGCCGCCTTCATCTTCGAACAGGCTCCATATCTTGTTGCTGTTCAGGCTTTGGTCGTTGAGTGGGCGGTAGCGGTAGTGCGTCGATCGCCTCTGGGCCGGATCGTAGACCACCAAACCCGAATCGCGCATGCCGATCCAGATTTTGCCTCCTCTATCTTGAAGCAACGCAAAGGGTTGTCCAATCCCCAGGCGAGGTTCCCGTTCGGCATCTTCACCGAAGGCGGTGAGGTGGTTCCCAGCCGCGTCCAATCGACACAGTCCGGCTTGGGTACCGATCCAGAGGTCGCCGGCTTCGTCGAGGAGCAGGCTGAGCACCCGGTCGCTGAGGAGACCGATCGAGCCGTCGCCCTCCCGAAAGGACGTCACGGTTTCGGTGGCGATGTCGAGGCGATACAAACCCTGCTTCTCGGTGCCGATCCACAGGAATCCCCGAGCGTCGGCCACGAGGGCCCGAATCCGTGCGTTGGCGGGGAGTTGCCGCTCGCCCGACCCGGTGACGGGGCGAAAACCCGTCGTTCGATGACCGACCCAAAGCCCGGCGCCCTGGGTTCCCACCCACAGTCGGTCCGGTCGATCCTCCAACAGGCTGCCGATATTCTTGAGGGCCGTCTCGGCGCGGTCGTCCGATGAACCCTGCCCGGGTGCATTCAACGGATGGGTTTCGAAGCGCCGGTGAAGGGCGTCGTAATAATTCAGGCCACCGTGACGGGTGCCGATCCAGAGGCCGCCATCCGAGGCCGCCGCCAAGGTTCGAATGTTGTGGTCGGAGATCGCACCTTCACGGGTCTTGTCGGGCCGAAACACGGTGAAGTGGTAGCCGTCGTAGCGATTCAAACCGTCTTGGGTCCCGAACCAAAGGAGCCCCTTGCGGTCTTGGGCGATCGCCAAGACACGACTCTGGGACAAACCGTGCTCCACGGAAAGGTGGTCGAAATAAATTTTTTCGGGAGAGGCGAACAAGCCCGGTACGGCCATGGGCCAAAGCCAAAGCAACGCGATCGCGAAACGGATCGCCTGGCTGCGGGTTGGATTCGAAATGCGGGGAATGGGGGGCATGTGACGGATATCCTGCGCGAGGTTGGTGGCTTGGCGGTAATGCCTACCGCTGGGGTGGAATCGTACCGGCGGCCGGACGGGTCCATGGCTTTTTCGTCTCGGAAGCCGAATGGGGATCGGTTGTAGGTGCATTAAAACAGGATTGGCTCTGATTTGGAAAAAGGTCGGCGGCCGACTTCCCTTGGGCACGGCAGTTCCCGACACCTCTCCTCGACCGCTTTGCTCGGTGTCGGACCCGACCTCTTGGTCGACCTCGGCGAGACCCGTGTTTGCGACCGACCATCGAGGGCGATCCGAAGATCGCCCCCGCGAGGAAGAACCTATCAATTTTGGCCGGTGTTGATGTGCATCATCTCCAACACGTCCGAATCACCGTCCTCCCAACGCGGTGTGAGGTAGAGCAGGTCTTCCAGCGTGTTTTTGCCGTCCAGATTCAGGTCGATCCCTTCCGGATTCACCAGGATGATCCCAAATCCGTCACCGGTTCGACCCAGATTGTCGATGACGTGGCACCGCACTCGAATCGTCCGTTCCGGCAGAGGGTCGTAGGCCAGCGAAGGAAAGTTACCCAAAACCGTTCCGGTGTCGAGATCGGTCCAGGTCACCTGCGAGATGACGATGCCGTCGGGTACCTGAGCCTCCAGTGTGATTACCTCGAGCCCCTGAACCGAGATCTCCGGCGTGACCGTGACCGGCAGGGTTTCGACCGTCCGGCCGATGGTGATTTCGCCGCCGAAGGGGACGGGGACCAGGGTGCCGAGTTGGATTTGATTCGCTTGCGTCTCGCTGGTCACGCCGGTGGTGGTTTCGTCGTAACCGGTGGGAAAGAGTTCCACGAGGGAAGGGGCTGGGTGGATGTACGTCGTGAGGTCCAGCTCGAGTCGGGTGTCCGTGGCTTCGTCGGCATTTCCCGAGTTTTGGGGGTTGGTGGTGTTGCAGGGAAGATTGGCGAGCCCGTTTCGAAAGTCGTCGGCGTAGCGGCTGAACGAATCGGTGGGTGCGTTGCCCAACGTCATGACGACCCGATCGCGAATGTTGGGAGAGGTGGTCGAGTTGGACATTTGGAGCCACCGAGCGGGAGACTGGCTGATTTTCAACCAAATCGCGTCTTCGCCGGCCATCCAGCGTACGATCGAAATGGCATCCGGTGCCGCGACCATCCTGGCACCCGCCAAGTGGCCGGGTTCGAGACCCAGGCCCAAATGGATCGGGGGATCGGGTTGGGGGCCGGCCGCAACCCGAGTGCGACACAGCCGAGCACCGCCGGTGAGTCGCAGGCGCAGGTAGGTGGGCGTCGTGGGGCTCGCGTCGGGAAAGGGATTGCCGGAAAAGACCAGTGCCATCAAACCCGTTTGTTCGCAGGTTCCCTGGTAGAACACGTCCCGAATGAGCGTGCGCAAATCGATGGTATCCCTGGTGGCGGGAAACAAATCTAGGCCGTGGGCGATTCGAGGAGGGTCATTGGTGAGCACGTCAACCTCGCTGCCCGTTTCGATCCGACCGGGATCTTCCACGGTTTCCACTCCGGTGGTGCCTTCCTGGTAGAACTGGATGTCCAGTTCCACGTTCTCGAGATCGGGATTGCCCGGATCCAGCTCGCTTTGGCTGGCATCCAACTGGATCAACAGATCGGCCGCGTCGGAAAGACTGCCGTCGGTGGACAAATCAAAGGTGTTGAACGGCAGGTTGGCCTCTCCGCGAATGAAGGCATCCCGGGACCCATCGTAACTGGTTTCAGCAGTGATACCGGTGTAGAAGGAGACGCTGTTTGCTTGATCCGGTGGTGTATCGTCTTCGCCTCGGCGAATCCAATCACCGGTGCCATCCACGATCTTCACCCAAAGCGCATCCTCGCCTGCGACCCAGCGGACCACGGAAATCGCGTTGGGCGCCATGTTCAGGAGGGTACCGTCGGGGGCGTCCAATCTCGCGGCCAGGTAGAGCGGTGTCGCGCTTCCCGGGGGCACGAGTGTCCGGCACAGCGTGACGGCTCGGTTCAGTTGGACCCGCACGTACACCGGGTTCTGTGGCGACGCCTCCGGAAAAATGTTCGAAGCGATCCTGAATACCAACATCCCGCCTTCTTCGCAACTGCCTCGATAGTGGATGGACCTGTTAGACCAGCGATACTCGACGTCGTAGTTACCGATGAACACACCACGCCCGATCATGCCGTCCCCCAGGAAGGCGATCGAGAGTGGGACGCCTTCGGAGATGCCGGAATCGTTGGTGGCGGTTTCCACGCCGACCGTCGTGTGGTCGAAGGCGCCTCCATCGAGATTCAGTGCGCTCAAATCCTGGGGGGCAGGCAGTGGTTGCAGGTTCCCCTGGGACAGGTCGACTTTCAGCTCCAGATCCACCGAGCCGAGACTGTTGGCTTGATCCGGATCCGAGCCACGCGATTGGAACGGCAAATTGGCCTTGCCCGAATCGAAGTACGGCGCCACTGCCGATTGGGATTCTTGGCCCGAGAGTCCCAGGGAAAAGGTGACTCGATGATCCATGGTCGGTGGGCCGACGTCGTCGCCCACGCGAAGCCAGGTGGATGACGATGAGGTGACCTTGAGCCAAATGTGGGGTTCACCTGCCTTCCAACGAACCACCGACACTGTGTCGGAGGGCGCAAGCACGGCATCGCCAAATTCCGTGAACAGCGGCAAGAACACGGGTGTTGCGTTTGGGAGGTTTGGGTCCACCAGCGACGCGCACAATGTGGCGCCGTGGTCCAGGGTGAACCTCAAATAGACGGGTTCCTGCGGAGATGCTGCCGCAAAGTCGTTCGCGTTGACGTCAACCCAGACGATACCGGCCTTTTCACAGAATCCATCGTGTTGCACATCTCGGATCAGGGTTCTCAATTCCAGGTAGGCAAATGCCGGCACCATCGCCAGCAAAGGAAAGATGATCGCCAAAGGCCATCGTCCATTCCGGCGGATGGGGGCGATGGGGGGCGCGGCGATGCGATGCAAGCTTGGGCGTTCGCCGGAAACCAAAGCGGCCCTTTTTGGGGAAGGACGATCCCGTGTTTCATGTGTCACTTGATCCTCGATTCAGCTCTATCTAAAAATGGCACAACCCCACCCGTTCGCGATGGTCGCGGACGCGGCCGAATGCGTAGGCAAGGCAAAGGGATGGTTTTTCGCCAGGTCGGGTCCGCTTCGGCGGCTCGATTGGCGAGCGTCCGAGAGACCGGCTTGGCCGTCAGCGATGGGTTACCGATTGGTCATCCACGGCGGGTTCCCCCCGACATGGCGACCCGCAAATCCCCGTGTTGATGTGCGCTCGATATGTATTGGCAAAAAATGGATGAAAATAATGAAATAGCGATGGCGAAAAGCTTGCGCCTCAAAAGGTTTTCGACGCCTGAGTCACTGCCGAAACCGCTTCGACCGAGGTCGCTCGCCGATCCGGACGAAGGGCTTGGCAGAACCACCTCGTTCGGATGGGCCCTAGCTTAAACCACCGCCGGCGTTCGAACAATAGACCCAAAGTCATATTTTTGTGAGACGACGATTCTACCGGACGAATTTTTTGTGCACGAACCCGTTCAACTGGCGGGTCGCTCGCGCTCCACCAAACCCTGCTCCCAGGCCCAGGTCACGGCCTCGGCCCGACTGTGGAGTTCCAACTTACTGTAGATGTTGGTCACGTGATTCTTGACCGTTCCGCCCGAAATGAACAGCTTCGCCGAGATGCTCGGGTTGTCGAAACCCTCGGCGATCAGCATCAGCACCTCGCGCTCGCGCCGACTCAGCTTGGCCAGCGGGCCCTTGTCCCGTTGGGCCGCCAGCTCCGCCTGGCGATCTCGTTTGGCCTTGATGCGCTGGCTCAGCCAGCCCTTGACCCCGCCGGCCACGCCTTCCACCGCCTCGATGATGATCTCGGGCATTTCGTCCTTGGTCAGGTACCCGTAGGCGCCGAGGTTGAGGAGCCCGTCGATGAACTGCATCGAATCGTAGGCGCTCAAGGCCAAGATGCGAACCGGGTGCCGCTTGCCGGCCAGTTGTTTGGCCACCTCGACCCCGTTGAGACCGGGCATTTCCATATCCAACACCAGCACGTCGGGATTCAATGCGAGGGTCAGTGCCAGGGCCTCTTCGCCGTTGCCGGCCTCGCCGATCACGTGAATGTTGTCCGAAGAGGTGAGCAACTCGCGAATACCCGAGCGCACGATGGGGTGATCGTCGGAAAGAAGGACGCGAATGGGCGTGGGATCGGATGTGACGTGAATCGGCAAAACAGTCTCTCCCTATGGCCTTGCTTGGATAATCATAAACGCTTGGCAAGCAGCCTGCCATGATCGTTCGGAAAGTGGGGAACCTCGTAGGGAGATACGCAAGGAGAGATCGGGACGGCCCGCCCGGACTTCATTTTGAATCCTCCTTCAACCATGGCGTGATGCGGCTCTCCGTCTCTGCTATGATGAGGCCTACCTGCCTACCTTGCCGCATTTCATCCACCGAACCTCGGAGATTGGACCTCGTTCCCCGTCGCGGGGCGATTCGGCTCCGGCTCCGCTCCCACCGCATGACTCCCCGTGCCGGCAAGGGTCGGGCTCCAAGGCGCGGCCTGTGACGTCCGCCTCATCGTTCAAGGAGATTTCACGTGAACAGCTTTTCTTTTTTTCGATCCACGGCGCTTGCGCTGACGTTGGCGTTGTTGGCCGGCGGGCCCCTGCTCATGGCCGGCAAAATCGGGGGTGTCACCCTTCCCGACAACATGAAAATCGAGAACCAGGACCTGGTTCTCAACGGCGCGGGCCTGCGCAAGAAACTCTTCATCAAAGTTTACGCCGGTGGGCTTTACGTCAAGGCCAAGTCCAAGGATGCGGCCGCCGTCGTCAAGGCCGACGAACCCATGGTGGTGCGCATGCACTTCATTTACAACGGGGTTTCCGCCAGTAAACTGACCACTGCTTGGAACGACGGCTTCAAGGCCGCCACCGGTGGCAAGACCGAACCGATCCAGAAGCACATCGACGCCTTCAACGCGCTCTTCACCGGCGAGGCCAAGAAGAACGATGTCTACGATGTGATCTACGTGCCCGGCAAAGGTGTGGAGTTGAAGGTCAACGGCAGCTCCAAGGGCACGGTTTCCGCCGGAATCGATTTCAAACAGGCGCTTTTCGGCATCTGGCTCGGCGACAAACCCGCCGACTCCGGCCTCAAGAAAGGCATGATGGGCAAATAGATCCGGAAGGTGGCGGGCCTCGTCCCTGTCTTTGCTTGCAGGCCATCGGTCGCAAGTGGAACCTGGACTTTGGAGCCTCTTTCCATGCCGAACGAAAAACGCGGGCTCCGGCCGATACCGGCCGAGGCTCGCGTTTTCTTTTTGGGTGCCGCCGACTTGCGTCGGGAAAACAACGAGACTGCGGTTTGGCGACCCTCCAACGGAACCGTTTCGATTGCCGAATGGATGTCGATTCTGGATGGGTACCTATCAGCGGCGCAGGTTGAAACCGATGGCGAAGGACGTGATATCCGTCTCCACCGTACCGGTCAGGATCGCCGCATCGGATTCGAAGGTACCTTGGGTGATGTCGACTTCCATGCCCAGCGTGTGTTGCAGGCCGACATCCATGGCCAAGGTATCGCTGAACCGATAGGTCATCCCGACCGAGAAGGCGCGATAGTCCTCGAACGGAAAGTTCAGGTTGAGGGTCTCGTCGGGAATCGGGCTTTCGTCTCTGGCCGCACCCGCGCGCAGCGACATGGCTTCCGAAACGCGGACCTCGGTTCCCAACGCGAACCGCAGCGTGTCGTCCCACAGTTGGGGCTGCACGATATGGGGTCCATCTTGGGGTTCGATCGTCAGCGTTTGGAACCGGCTCCAGCGGGTCCAGGTGACGTCGCCCTGAATCGACCAGTTCCCGTTGACCTGGTGGAAGCCGCTCAATGAGAGCGCCTCGGGCGTGACCAGCTCCAAGAGCCCGTCGACCGTACGATCGCGCAGGTTGGGATCGGCCAACGGCAGCACCAGTTGGGTGTGGGCGGGAAAGCGGAATTCGGCTTCGCCGTCGAGATTGTGTTCGATATCGCTGCGGTAGTTGAATCCCACCCGGGAACCCTCGTTGAATTGGTAGAGGAGACCGAAGGTCACGCCGAAGCCCACGTCGTCCCCTTCCACCAGCACGCTGCCGTCGTCGGTGCTGGTACCGGGCGTATCGAAACCCTGTTGGGCGCAACTGGGGAGGCCGAGCGCGGCCAAGGCTCCGGAGGCCTCCGCCAAGGCGCAAATCCCCGCCGAATTGACGTCGTTGCCCAGCGAACCGTCGAGGTACTGCAGGCTCAAACCGATGCCCATCGAAAACCGTTCGGTCACGGCCACGCCGACCGAGGTGTTGATGTGGACCCCGAACAACTCGGACTCGGTGGCGAAGTAGCGGCCCACGAAATCGCGATCGTAATCGGTGCCCGTGGCGTAGGGCACGTTCAGGGAAAAGCCGAACACCGTGTTTTCGGTGAGCGGCCGTGCGACGTAGAGGTGGGGGATCACGATATTGCTGTCCGGATCGCCGCCGTCATTGCCCTGAACCGGCAGTACCGCAAGCCCGTCGGTGGTGACCGCACCGCCCTCGAAATCGGTTTGCGTATTGATGAGGGAAATGCCGGTCACGTATTCGGTTTGCTTCAGGCGGATCAAACCTGCCGGATTGTAATAGGCGGTGCTCGCGTCACGTGCTTCGGCGGCACCGCCGGAAAAGGAGTCCCCCAAGCGGCGCGCGCTCTGCTCGTCCACCTGGTAGCCGTGGGCCGAGACATAGATGGGGCCCGCCAGGAGCCAAAAAACACAGAGCCATGCCGATACGCGAATACATACTAGTCTCATAGTGCATCCTTCTCTCCCGCCAACGGGAGGCCATAGAGTTCAGGCCAAAGGCTGCCGTCGCCCAACACCGATTGCGCGTCATCGCTCGAGATCGAAGTCCGGTGGCACAGCCAGGGCCGAATCATGAAGTGAATCGAGGACCGGTTTCCGAACCGGGCCCGCGCGATGCTCGGTGCACCCCATGTGCGTGGGCATCACGCATCTCGGGAGTGCGAATCGCACGGCGGATCGGACAGCGGAAGAGCGCACCCACACCTCGCCCCAAAGGCCGGTAGGGGTTCGAACAAAGCGAGAGAGCTCTCCCGGGCGCTTGTCTCGGCGGAATCTTCAGGACTATCCGTTCTTTTCTCGAAACGCGCCTGGCGCGTTGTAGGAATCGACTCGATTGCCGGTACCGGGATCGCTCAGGGTTGGGCTTTCGCCGCTTCCGCGAATTCCGGCCGGCTTTTCATTCGTGACATGATGTAACTTTTGACCATGTGCTTCAGCTCTTCCAGCATGATCTCCGCCTGCTTCGGCTCGGCGGTCATCGCCAGCCGCAGCACGGCGCCGCACGATCGCGTCGTCACCATGGCCACGGCTTTCAGGGTGTCCTCATCGAGATGAGGGAACATGTCGCCGGCGCGGGTGACGATGATCGAGACGTTCTGCTCGAGGTCTTCCAGATCGAGCTGATTCAACTCCGGGTTGGCTTGAATCCCCGACCAAAGCTCCATGTAACCGGGCTCGGAGCGATAGAAGCGGGCGTAGGCGTCGATCATCCGATCGAATCCCGTTTCCAAGTCGAAATTTTCGAGAAACTCCTGGAGATAGGGTCTCAAGTTGACGAAATGCCGCTCGGCCAAGCTTTTGATGATCGCGTTTTTATTGGGGAAGTAGCGGTAGAGGGAGGCCAGTTTGATGCCCGCACGGCGTGCGATCTCGCTGGTGGTCAACCCATCGACCCCCACCTCCTGGACCAGTTGGGCGGCAACGTCGAGAATCGCGGAGACACGACGTTTGCTGCGTTCCTGTACAGGTTCACGGCGGGGGTTGTTCTGCTTTTCAAGCTGTTTCATGCATGTCCTTCCGAAAAATTAGAGAAAGTCTATCCAACAAATCGGAAAAGAGAAGGGATAAGTTGAAGAAGAAACGTGACAAGTGAAAATATAATGACAAAAACATGATTGATTGTCACGTTTTTTTGTGCCACATTATTTGTAAATCCATGGATCTGCATTCGGACCTCATTGATTCCCACGACCCGAAGAAACCAGCGTCACCGGCGAGGCCGCCGCGGAGGTGCCCGTGAAATCCCAAGTTGGATCTACGTTCGAAGCGGTGGGTCGATCCGCTCCTGAAGAGGGTGCCGAGCGCGAAGCCGGCACGCGATCCGGGATTCTGCCCGACTATGCCTATTACCGCGACCTGTTTGCCGGCATGGAAATGCCCTTCGCGTTCGTGGATCTGGATCAGTTGCGGCGCAACGTTCGCGATATTTGCGGTCGTGCGGCCGACAAACGCATTCGCATCGCCTCCAAGTCGGTGCGCTCGGCCGCCGTGATGCGTCACATTTTGGAGGCGGACCCACGAATCCAGGGCCTGATGTGTTTCAGTGCCCACGAGGCCGTGGACCTCAGTCGCCAGGGCTTCGACGACCTCCTGATCGCCTATCCGGCCGTCGATCCCAAGGCGCTGCGTGCGGTAGCCGAGGAAGTGGCCAAAGGCAAAACCCTGTATTTGATGGTCGACTGCGCCGAACACGTGATTCGTGCCGAGCGCGCCGGCGCCGCTTTGGGCATCACCCTGCCCCTGTGCCTCGATTTGGACATGTCCACCGCCTTCCCCGGTTTGCATTTCGGGGTTTACCGGTCGCCGATCGCCGACGTGCGCGCGGCCCTGGCGCTTTGGGCCGAGATTCGCAAACATCGCCACGTGCGGCTGGACGGGCTGATGGGCTACGAAGCCCAAATTGCGGGGGTACAGGATCGGATACCCGGCCAGTTTTTCAAAAACGCCGCCATTCGCCTGCTCAAGAAATGGTCGCTGCCCAAAGTGGTGGCTCGCCGCCAAGAGGTCATCCAGGCACTCCGCGACGAAGGTGCCGAACTGGTGCTGGTCAACGGCGGCGGTACTGGCAGCGTCGCCACCACGGTCACCGAATCGGCAGTCACGGAAGTGACGGTCGGCTCGGGTTTCTACTGTTCTCACCTGTTCGATTACTACCATTCCTTCGATTATCGACCCGCCGCCGGGTTTGCCCTCGAAGTGGTGCGCGAACCGCGCCCGGGCATGATCACCTGTGCCGGCGGCGGCTATATCGGTTCCGGCGCGCCGGGTTGGGAAAAGTTGCCCGTTCCCTGGCTGCCGCACGATTTGCGGCTGGTTCCCAACGAGGGAACCGGTGAAGTTCAAACGCCCTTGATCCTGACCAATCAATCCCTCACCATCGGCGACCCGGTGTTCTTCAGGCACAGTAAGGCAGGCGAGCTTTGCGAACGCTTTACCCACCTGAAGCTCGTATCGAACGGGCGCGTGGTCGAGGAAGTCACCACGTATCGAGGAGACGGAACATGTTACTTTTGAAGCAGAATCAATCCAATGCCCCACTCGAAACCGATACGGGAGCCGCCGTGCCGAACACGCCAACGGGTCCGAGCCCGATCACCAACTGGTCCAACTGGTCCGGGCTGGTCACCTGCCGGCCCCAGAATTACGTGCAACCGCGCAGCGAGGAGGAACTGGCCGAGCTGGTGCGCACCTCCCGTGCCGAGGGGCGCGAGGTGCGGGTGGTCGGATCCGGCCACAGCTTCACGCCTTTGGTGCAGACCGACGATACCCTGGTCAACCTGGATCGCTTGGCGGGCATGATCGGGTGCGAGGCGCGGTCCCTGCAGGCCACCGTTCATTCGGGAACCAAGCTGCATGCCTTGGGCGAGATGTTGTTCGAGCGCGGCCTGGCCCAGGAGAATTTGGGCGACATCAACGTGCAGAGCATCGCGGGTGCCATCAGCACCGGCACCCACGGAACCGGCATTCGTTTTCCCGGAATCGCCCAACAGGTGATCGGTATGAAACTGGTCGACGGCAAAGGGGAGGTCGTTTCCTGTGGGATCCGCGAAAACCCCGAGCTGTTCAATGCCGCCCGGGTATCGCTGGGCGCCCTGGGCATCATCAGCAGCCTGACCCTGCAATGTGTCCCGGCCTACAAACTCCACTATCGATCGGAGCGTGCCACGCTCGAAAACTGCCTCGCCGATCTGGACCGGCACCGCGAAGACAACCGCAACTTCGAATTCTATTGGTTCCCCTACTCCGACCGGGTTCAGCTCAAGTTCATGAACGAAACCGATCGCGAGCCGACCAACGTGGGGATCGGCAAGAAGTTCAACGACGTGGTCTTGGAAAACTACGCGTTCTGGCTGTTGAGCACGGCCTGTCGCTGGTTCCCCTCGCTGTGCAGCTCGGTCAGCAAGCTGTGTGCATCGTTGGTCAGTGCGGACGAGCGTACCGATTGGGGCCATCGAATCTACGCCACGCCCCGCATGGTGCGGTTCCAGGAAATGGAGTACAACATTCCGCGCGAGGCGTTCCCCGAGGTCGTTCGTGAAATTCGGGCCAAAACCGCCGAGCGCCGTTTCAAGGTTCACTTTCCGCTGGAATGCCGCTTCGCCGCACGCGACGACATTTGGCTGAGCCCTTCCCATCAGCGCGATTCGGCCTATGTGGCCGTGCACATGTTCAAGGGCATGCCGTGGCAGGATTATTTCCAGGCCCTGGAGAAAATCTTCCTGGCTTACGACGGGCGGCCCCACTGGGGGAAATGGCACAGCCTGACCCAGCGCGAGTTGGCCGATCGCTACCCGCGTTGGGCGGACTTTCTCGAATTGCGTGCGACGCACGACCCGGACGGCGTGTTCCTCAACAGCCACCTGCGCCGGCTGTTTGGCCTCTGAGTTCAGCAGGGGCGGTAAGCCGCCGGCTGAACGTTTTGAAGCAACCCACGCCTGAAGTGCCCGCAAGTAGTGAGTGCCGTCGCGCCTGTAGGTGAGGGGGCCGCCCAGGCCAGCTTGCTCCACCAATCGAAGCAACTCAATTGAAACAAGAATGTTACAGCAAGAGCGAAGCCTCTCTTGAGGCAGAAGGTCCCCAAAGCAGAGTGACTGGTGGCGACAGTGCCCGCATCTGGAGAGGGACGTTGTGGCTGCAAGTGAAGCGGGCAACGTAGACAGCTTATCCCACCCATCGAAGTGATATCCGCTTCGGCTGATCTTTGGACTCAAGAGCGAAGCTACTGATTCTCCGAATCGGGCAAAGCCGAGGACGCGACCCTCTCGGGCACTACGGCAAGTCGGAACCAAATCGCTTCGATTGGTTGAGCAAGCTGGCCTGGGCGGCCCCCTCACCTACAGGCTTGACGCCGCTTGCGAAGATGCGGGCACTCCGAAGAGTTCGACCCTGGGAGGACCCGCATGTCGAGAGGCTCGTCGTGCCGGGTGGGGTTCAGCAGGGGCGGTAAGCCGCCGGCTGAACGTTCCGAAGCGATCCGGGCGGGAACCCCAGAGCGGTTCGACGTCAGGAAAAGCTTCCCACGCGGAAGTGGCCGCTGAAGGTCACCGATTCCACTACCGCCATCAAGAGCTTGCTGCTGGGCCACTGCTTCCAGGCCTCGTGGGCCGAATGTGCTCGGGCCGCATTCTCCCACCAGACCTCGTCCATCAGCAGGTTTTCGTCGTCGGTGTGTTCGAGCGTCTTGAAAGCCACCAACCCGCCGTGACGCTCCATGTCGGCCAGGCTCTGCGCCCGCGCCGCCGCGAACGCCGCGCGATTGCCCGGTTTCAGGCGGTATACCACCAGCTCCATCACCTGTTGATCGTCCATGCTTCTTCCTCCCGGAAAGACATCGTTGCGCGAGGACCTCGATCAGACCGCCGGTGGAGAGAATCTCGGTGAGGGGGCGTCAGCGACGACGTCGCACCAGCCATTCCTTCGGGTTTTCCGGCTTCGTTTGGTTGCGGATCTCGAAATGCAGCACGGGGCCGTCGAGTGATCCGGTGTCGCCACTTTCCGCGATGACTTGGCCCCGCTCGACGACATCGCCCTTGCTCACCAGCAACCGATCGCAGTGGGCGTAGAAGCTGGTGATCCGATCGCGGTGGTCCAGGATGACCAGGTTCCCGTAGTTCTTGAACCAATCCGCGTAGATGACCTTGCCGCTGTAGATCGCCTTGACCGGGGTCCCCTTGTCCATGCGTAGGGTCACCCCGTTCTGGCGGCGCTTGGTGTTGTAGTCGGGGTCGATGTACACGCCGAAACGGCGCAACGTCGACCCCCGCGCGGGCCAGTCCAGGCGGCCCTTGTAGCGGGAGATGGGCAGGCGCAACTTCATGGGGTCCGTTTCGGACTCGGTCAGACGCCGCACCATCAACTGGAGTTCTTCCTTTTCCAGCTCCAACTCGCTGAGCAAGCGCTTCTTCTGGTTCGACTGGCGCCGGATCTCCTTGAGTCGCGTATTGCGTTTGCGCAACAACCGCTCCAACTCGCGGCGTTCCTCGTCCAGTTGCGTTTTGGTGCTGAGCGCCTGGGTTTGAAAGGTTTCCAGTTGGGTTTCCATGTCGGCCAACCGGCGCTGGGTTTCCAGGTATTCGGTCAGCAGCCGATTGTCTCGTTCCGTCAGGATCTTGGCGTAGTGATATGCCGTGATCAACTCTTCACGACGCGATTCCTTGAGGAACAGTTGGGCGTAACCCAGGTTGCCGCGTTTGTACAACTGGCGCAAACGGAGATGGATGCGCTGTTTTTGTTCGGCAGCCTTCTCTTCGAGGCCGGTGCGGGCCTGGCGCGTATTGGCGATTTGCTGGTCGGTTTGTTCCAGTTCCAGCTCGAAACGCTCGACCTTGCCCGAGAGTACCGCTCGTTCCAGTTCCAGGCGCGTGATTTCCTCGGCCAGGTTGCTGCTGTCGCGCCGCATCGAACCGAGCTGCGATTGCAGGCGGGACAGATTGTCGTCCACCCCGCGAATGCGCGTTTCGATTTCGCCGACGCGATTGGGTTCGACCTTCGGTCGGGGCTGATCCGCCGCCACACCGAAAGAGGTGGCCCAGAATCCGATCAGCAGAAACGACGCGATGCTGCGAACCATTGAGACTCCAAGGAGAGAGAAGACTGCGCCGTGTGCGGAAGTGCCGCACACGGGCATCTGACCGATGGATCAACCGTGGAAGTGGGTGATTTCCACGAATGCGTGGTATCGATCCTCGATGTCTGCTTGGGAAATCGAAGCCAGACGATCGATGGAAAACGACTCCACTGTAAAAGAACCCATGACGCTACCGTATATAACGGCTTTTTTCAGATTTTCGAAAGAGTCATCGGGATTGGCGGCCAAATAACCGATGAATCCGCCGGCGAAGGAGTCTCCGGCACCGGTGGGATCGATCACCTTGCACAGGGGATAGGCCGGTGCGGTGAAGATGCGGTCGCCGCGGATCAACAGGGCGCCGTGCTCGCCCTGCTTGATGCACAGGGTTTTGGGGCCCATGTCGGCGATGGTCCTGGCGGCCTCGATCAGGTGGCGGTGACCGCTGAGCATGGCGGCTTCCGAGTCGTTGATCAACAGGCAGTCCACGTGCTTCAGGGTTTCCAGCAGGTCCGTGCGGGTTTCCTTGATCCACAGATTCATGGTGTCGAGCGCGACCACACGCGGCTGGGTCATCTGGTTGAGCACGTCCAATTGGAGTGTCGGGTGGATGTTGCCCAGGAAGACGATTTCGTTGTCGCGGTAGGAGTCGGGAATCTTGGGCTTGAAGTGCTCGAAGACGTTGAGTTGGGTGTCGTGGGTGATGCGGTCGTTCCAGTTGGCCAGGTATTCACCCTTCCAGAAAAAGCACTTGCCGGGGACCTGCTCGAGACCGGTCAGATCGATTTGGTGGTTGGCGAGGAGCTCGCGGTCGGCCAGGTTGAAGTCGTCGCCGATCACGGCGACCAGATTGACGTTGGCAAAGTGTTGGGCCGCCAGTGCGAAATAGGTGGCGGAACCGCCCAGGGCGCGTTCACGGCGGTCGAAGGGCGTAATGATTTCGTCGTAGGCCACGGAACCTACTGTGAGAATAGTCATGCTGGGGCTACCTTTCCGAAGATTTGTTCAACCCAAATCGAACGATTCTTGGTGGCGTCCTGCACCGACTGTGGGGCTGCAACAGCCTGTGAAAAAGCTCGCCGTACCTTTACAAGTACGACTGTGCTTTCCCCAAACTGTTTCGCGCCAGCATCTTGGCACATGACATCCACCCGAATCGCTCACTTTGGGTTCAAGTACTTGCCGACGATGTGCTGCAATTGTTCCACGCGCTCGGCGGGCACGTGTTCGGCACTGGTGAGGATGGCGAACTGCAGGGCATCGTGGATCGGATTGGCGTGAGCCAAGTCGATGTTTTCCACGGCTGAAGCAATTGTAGCCGCGGCTGCGTCGGCATTTTGTTTGAGGATCTTGAGAACCATGTCCACCGTGACCGCTTCCTCTTCCTCGTGCCAACAATCGTAGTCGGTGACCATCGCGATGGTGGCGTAGGGGATTTCGGCTTCGCGGGCCAGCTTGGCTTCCTGGAGGTTGGTCATGCCGATGATGTCGGCGCCAAAGGAGCGGTACATGTGCGACTCGGCGCGGGTGGAGAACTGCGGGCCCTCCATGCACACGTAGGTGCCGCCCAGGTGACTGGTGACCTTGTTGGCCACGGCCGCCTCGTAGAGCACTTTTTGAAGGTAATCGCAGATGGGGTCGGCCAGGGACACGTGAGCCACGATGCCGTCGCCGAAAAAGGTGTCCACCCGATGGCGGGTGCGGTCGATGAACTGGTCGGGAAACACGAAATGCGTCGGCGCATAGGCTTGCTGCAGCGATCCCACCGCGCTGGCGGAAATCAGGTAACGGGCACCCAGCATCTTGAACGCGTAGATGTTGGCGCGAAAGTTCAACTCGGTGGGCGCGATGTTGTGCTTGCGGTTGTGGCGCGCCAGGAAAGCGACGGTTTTGGAGCCCAGTTCGCCGACGAGGAAGGCGTCGCTGGGTTTGCCGAACGGAGTGTCCAGCTCGATTTCGCGGCGGTTGGTGAGCGCTTCCATTTGATAGAAGCCGCTACCTCCGATGATGCCGATGTCGATGGAGGCTAGGGATGCCATGATGTCTCCTGTTTGCTGTTTTCTTTGGCCGTTGAATCGGGTGGGAAGAGCGCTTGGAAAATGGAGGTCTGGAGATCGGAAGCCTTGTCGCCGTCGAATTTGAGCTTCACGACTTCCTGCTTTTCTTCGAGGGTCACCGGCACCGTCAGGATGTGGTTCCCACGGGATACCAGCACCTGGATTTCGTCGCCGGGATGCGACCATTGCAGAATCTTGTCGTAATTCGAAGCGGTGACGCGGCGGTTGTTGATGGCCAGGATCTCGTCGCCGAAGTCCAAGCCCGCCTGCCAGCCACTGGAGCCGCGCCAGACGTGCCGGACGAAGACGGCATCGTCCTTCGTCTTGGTCTGGATGCCCAGACTGACGGGTTTCGGCGGCTGGTGGGGGGCCTCTTCGGTTTCCTCGACCTTGGCTTCCGCCACCTCGATTCCCGCGTAACCGAGGAACTTTTCCATGGGCAGCGGGTTGGCCTGACGAATGTAGGTGTCCAGGAAATTGACCGCGGACTTGCCGCCCACTTCTTGGAGAATGCGGGCTACCAGATCCCAGTTGATCGGTTTTCGCTGTGCGCCGAAATCCCGATAGAGGCGCGCCATCACGGTGTCCAGGCTGCGCTCGTTCTTGGACTTGTGGCGAATCAGCAGATCGAGGGCCAGGCCGCTGAGGCTGCCGGCCCGGTAATAGTCGGTCTGGGAATTCTTGGTCGTGAAGCTGGGGTGGTAGTAGTGGATCCAGGCATTGAACGAGGCTTCGGCCAGGCTCTGGTAGTGGTTGCCCGGTCTCTGGTTGTAGCCGTTGATGACCTTGGACCACTCCGCCAGACCGCGTTTGGCGTCCCAAAATCCGGCGCGGTTCATGAGAATCGTGTCGTAGTAGGAGGTCCAGCCTTCGTGCAGCCATAACAGCTCGGTGTACTGTTCCCGCTGGTAATCGAATTCGCTGAGGCTCTGGTCGCGAATGGCCTTGACGTTCCAGGCGTGGTAGTACTCGTGGATCATCAGGCTCAGGAACCGGTCCCAACCATCGCGGGTTCGGAAGTGGTCGGCATTGGCGTGGACCAGCGTGCTGTTGGCGTGTTCCAGGCCGCCGCGTGCGCCGTCCAGGCGATAGGCGGTGAGAAAGTAATAGCGGTCGAAGGGGAAGTCGCCGAACAGGTCGCCGACCGTGGTGCCGATCTTTTGCAGGGCCTCTACCATACCGGCTTCGTTTTTGTTCACGTCGCCCGCGATGACCCAGTAATGGGGAATGCCCTTGACGTCGAACTCATGGCGGCGCAGCGGGCCGAACATCATCGGCGAATCGATCAGGACGTCGAGGTTGTCCGCCAGAAACAGGTGCTCGTCGAGCTTGGGAAGGGCGGTGGCGATGGTCCAGTCGGCGGCGGGCTTGACCTTGATGCGATAGCCCCAATGCTTTTTGCCCTCTTCGTAGAGGAAGGCACTGGCGGGGTTGAGGAACCCGTAAAAACTGTCCAGATAGCTGGTGCGAACCGAGAATTCATAGGCGAACAGGCTGTAGCGGACTTTCAGGGCTTCACCGGCGGGGACTTCGACGGCCCAGGTCGCCTTGTCCTGCTTGCGCCAGGACAGGGGTTTGTCCGAGGAGTCGAAAGCCTGGAACTGTTCGATGTTCTTGGCGAAATCGCGAATCTTGTAGGAGCCGGGTATCCAGGTGGGCATCGAAAGGCGGCGAATGGTGGCATCCGTCGGCGGAAACACCATCTCCACTTGATAGAAGTGGGTGGTGGGCTTTTCCATACTCACGGACGCTCGGACCAGCGGAGCCTTGGTATCGAGGTAGAGATGCGCCGGAGTGGTGGGCGTCTGGGTCCACATCGTCAATGGGATCGGCATCGCCGCTTGTGGACGCACCACGAGGAACACTGTCAACAAACAACCTAAGCTCAGCAAGTATGGGCCTCCCGTCCTTCATCACAACCCGACATTCTAACAGGCGAATGGGCGTGAAACCAGCCAATGGTCGATAATCCGAGGTGCGGGGTTCCTACGGGGCCGAAGGAGTCGACGGTTGCGTTCCGTCGATGTGTTCGCCGGTGACTTTTTCCGAGTGGGCGTCGCTTGACGTTCGCGGAAAAGTTGTTCGCGGCGGTGCCCTGCCAGGGGGCGGGAGGTCGCGGCCTGCGATCGCGCAAAAACCGAACGGAATTGAAGGCGACCCGCCCTCGAAAAGATTGCTAACAGACTCACACGAGCGGCTTTGCGTGGTGTACCTGTCATATATATAATGAACGGGTCCGCCGATCCGATTTTCACCGAGGGGGTTCTGACCATGCAGCCCGAAACCCGTAGAGATACCGTCGAACAGATTCGAATCGAAACCGCGCGTTTGTTGTTGCGCCGCTTCGCCCCCCAGGACAAGGACATGATGATCGAGCACGAGCGCGATCCCGTCATGATGCGGTACATCCGCGACATCGCCGCCGACGAGGACATCCTCGAACGGGTCGACGGCTTTCTGGTCCCCTGGCCTGGCGAGGAACGCACATGGGCGGCTCTGGCCGTCATCCCCACCGATGTCGATACCGAGTGCCCCATCGGCATGGTTTGCTTTCGTTGGGAATCCTTTGTCGACGAGCGGGTCGAGATCGGGTACCGTTTCCATCCCGATTTCCAGGGACGCGGTTATGCCTTCGAAGCCGTTCAGGGCGTCGCGAAGTTCCTGTTCGAGCAGTTGGGGGTCTTGCGGATCGTCGCTTATTGCATCGCCGACAATCACGCCTCCTATCGGTTGATGGAGAAGTTGGGCATGCAGCGGGAGGGCTTACTGCGGCGCCATTCGCGCATCGGCGGCGTCTGGTACGACGAGCTGGTCTACGGCATGTTGGATACCGATTGGCGTCAAGTGCCTGCAGGTGCGGGCCTTGAATAGAACCTGAGGCGGCCCCGAGCTCGCGCCGGTTCGGAGTGCCGCGCCACAACTCGAATTTTTTGTAATTCCCCTGTTTCACAATCAGGCGGTCTGTGAGAGAGTGTGCGCGAACCATGCTCGGACCCGAGAGCCGTGGTGGTGGGGGGCCGCCCAGGGGCCCGCCGGGGGTTGACGAGAGGGGACCGAAGGGGATCCATCGCGGGAGAACCCTGGCCGTCGCATCGACGATTCCAGTTGGCTCGGCGGCATGGCTTCGCGATGGTTTTCGCGGCACCGGTGTTTCGTCGACACCCGCATCGCACGGTCGGGTCGGATGGTTTCACTATCTAGTCGCGGGGAGGCCGCCATGCGTCGTAAGGAAATTTTGCTCCAGTTATTGGACAAGCTTCACGACAGTTACGCGAGCAAAGCGCTCGTTGCCCTCAGAGTCAAGCAGGTCATTGAGAGTTTGGGGGGCCACTACGTCAACGACCACATCGCGTTTCGCACCTTTGGATTGCCCGGCTTCGGCATCAACTCGATTGCCGCACCTTTTCAGGCTTTGGGTTATCAGGCCTGTGGCGAATATTATTTCGAGGAAAAGAAGCTCAACGCCATTCACCTCGAGTTTCCCGAGGACAATACCCTTCCCAAGATTTTCATTTCCGAGCTGATGGTCGAGCGCATGTCGCCCAAGGTCCAGAGTTTCATCCGTGCCCACACGCGCAAGGTCGACAGCAGTTTCGGTCGCGGAGTCATCGGCATCGATCAGGTCAATCTGGACCATTTCGACTCGATCCGGCACGCCTTGACAGCCACCTTCCTGCACCTGGACGCGACGCCGTGGCCCTGGGTGACCGTGGAAGACTACAAGATGCTGAAGCAAGAGAGCGAATACGCTTCTTGGGTCGCGGCCTTCGGGAACCGCGTCAACCATTTCACCATTGCCATTCACCAATCCAAGGTGTTTCAGGAAGTGGCCGATATCAACGAGGCCGTGCAGAAGGTGGGCATCAAGTTGAACGACTCGGGTGGCCTGGTCAAGGGCAGCGTCGACGTGAGCCTGGAGCAGAGCTCGACCGTCGCCGACCTGGTCTACTGGCCGTTTGCCGGCGACAAACTGGAAGTGATTCCCTACGCCTACATCGAGTTCGCCCGTCGCTTCCCCAAGGACGCCAGCTTGGCCAAACCTTGGAAACACGAAGATCTGTACCACGGCTTCGAGGCCATGAGTGCCGACAAGATCTTTGAATCCACCTATGAAGAGCAGGTGAAAAAGAACGAGAAATCGGAAGGAAAGACCGAGAAGTAATGGAGACGGCCCCACTTTCGGGTGGGGTCGTCCTCGCTCGGTTCCGCGTCGATCGCGCCATCCGACGCGAAACGCCAAGTGACCCGGAGCCCGCATGACGAACGGCAGCGTATCGAATTCATCTCCCGATCCGGCTCCCAAGAACCAGGTTCGTTGCCCGAACTGCGCACGATTCGGTCCCATCGGCGACGGCTGTTGTGTGTATTGCGGGGTGGTCTACGCCAAATTCCGGCGCCGAACTCGCCCGCCCGAAAAGGATCTCGTCACCGAGGCCGCCGCGTCCGTCCCGGCTCCCGGACCGATCGGCCCCTCGCAGTTGAAACGCCACGCCGCCTTCTTCCACAGCCTGGGTCGGATGCTCGAGAGCGGCCTGCCACTGGTCGGTGCGCTCCAGCAACTGACGACCTTGCCGGCACCACTCGGGCCTTTGGCTCGCGATCTGGTGCCTTCGTTGAACCGCGGCCAGGGCTTGATGCCGTCCCTGTACGCGCTGGCCCCTTCCTGGCCCTGCTACGTGTGGGCCCACCTGGAGGCCGGCGATCGGTCCGGCCATCTGGCGACCATGTGCCTCCGGCTCGGTGAGGAGATCCAAAGGCGCCGTACCCGTTTGCTCCAGCAGGTGTTCAACTTCCGCAACATCATGCTTTTCGTCTACTTCTTTTTGGCTTCGCTGTCCGTGGCGATCTCCGGTGCCGTTCGCGATCTGGATCCGGCCAAGGTCGATCAGGGGGTTGGTGCCGTCATCGACGGCATCGTCACGGGGATGATTCCGCGATTCCTGGGATACGGCACCATGGCGGTCTTGGCGATCGCCGCCTTTTGCTGGTTTCAACTGCGCGGAAAGGACCTGCTGACCGAGCGTTCGCCCGCGTTCGAGCGACTGCGCCTCACCCTCCCCATCTTCTCCGGCGTGTTGATTCGGGAGTCGTTGGCGCGCTACCTGGACCTGCTGGTGACGCTGGTCGACAGCGGCCTGCCCATCACCAAGTGCTTGACCCTCGCCGCCGGCGACATCGAGTTTCCCCGGTGGCGGACCCAGTTTCACGCCGTACGCGAGGTTTTGGAACGGGGCGGTGACCTGATTGACGGTTTCGCGCAGATCGACCATATCCCGCCGGAAGTGTCGGTTCAGCTCCGAACCGCGATGGTGACGGGCGAGTTCGGAGGAACCCTTCAGCACCAGGCGGCCGCGATGCGCGAGGAGGCGGTGAACTTCCGCAACGGGCTGCAGGCGGTCTACCTGGCTTTGGCGTTCCTGGTGGGCATCGTCTTGACGGTGATGGCCCTGGTCGCCGGCATGGGCGCCTGGATCCCGCTCTACGAAAAGGTCCTCGGCATCTGAGGCGGTCTCTTCCTCCAACGAAGCAACGAGCGCTCGGGCTGGGAGTGCCCGCATTACGAAAGTGCCGTCGCGCCTGTAGGTTGGCCCGCTGGGCCGACGCGTCGAAGCAACGATTGCAACGAGAGTGAGTTACGCTAAAGAGCAAAGCCACTGTCTTCCCTCGAGGTGCGCAATCGAAGTCGAAAAATCCACAATCCTCGCATCGTAAGAGGGGCGTCAAGCCTGTAGGTGAGGGGGCCGCCCAGGCCAGCCTGCTCCACCAATCGAAGCGATTGGGTTTCGACTTGCGGCAGTGCTCGAGAGAGTCGCGTTCTCGGCTTTTTCCGATCCAAATATTCGGTAGCTTCGCAAAGATCGGCCGAGGTGAATGTCACTTCGATTTGTGGCCCGGTTCACTTGCGGGCACATCGCCCCTCTCCAAATGCGGGCACTGTCAGCACTGGCCACTCCGTTTTGGGAACCCTCTGCTGTAAGATGGGCTTCGCTCTCGTTGTAACGCTTTTGTTTCGATTGAGTTGCTTCGATTGGTTGAGCAAGCTGCTCAACCTACAGGCGCAGCGACGCTTTTTAAATGAGGGCACTTCAGGCCTGAGTTGCTTCGTTTTGCGGGCCTTCCGCATCAAGATGGGCTTCGTTCTTGTTGTAACGCTCGTACTCCAAGCGGGTCGTTTCGATTGGTCGGGCTGCCAGCCTTACCGGACCTGCTCAACCCACCGGCTTTTCGTCGCTTGCGAAAACCGGTTCTTCACAGCCGTTCGAGAAACGCGATCAGCGGAATTCCAAACCGAAGGCCATGATCTCCAGTAATTTGTCCCACGAAATGCCGATGTCCTCCGCCAATTGATATTCGTTGAACAGATCCGTCTGAAAATAGAAGGGATCATCGGTATTCAGGGTCACCGGAATGCCGTACTCCAGGAATTTGAAGATCGGGTGCCGCTTGAGATTGGTGACCGTGCCCGTGCAGAGATTGCTGCTCAAGGAAACGTCGATCGCGATTTGGCGCCCGGCCAGCTCTCGGCACAATTCGGGATCCCGTGCCGCGGAACAACCGTGGGCGATGCGGCGAATGTCGGTATGCTCGATCAGGGTTCGGATGTTCTCGGGTCCGTCGACCTCGCCCGCGTGGGCCACGACGAACAAGCCCGCCTCCTGGGCGCGCTCGAACAGCGGCAGGAACTGGGCCATGTCCAGGTCGGGCTGGCCGCCGCCCACGGAAAAACCGCGCACGTATTCGGGACGATCGTGCAACACCATCTCTAGGGTGCGACTCATGAACGGCAAGCCCATGTTGAGCACCGTGTCCAAAATGAAGCTGACCCGCAGCTTGGGGAATTGGGCCAGCGCGGCGCCGATGCCCTCGTGAATATCCACCAGCTCGCGGTGGAGCTTCTGGACATAGACTCCGGGCGAATATAAAACCTCCGCGTACTGCACACCCTGCCGTTCGAACTCGGCACACAGGTCTTCGGTCACCATTTGGAAATGGTCGCGGGTCTTGAGCAGGCGGTAGCCACTCATGAACTGCTCGAGAAACTCGACGAAACTGCTGGTTTTGAAACGACGCCGCAACGCCTCCGCGGCCAACCCGTTCCAAGGATGATCGGGTTTGGCGGAAGCCAGCTCGCGTGCGCGCTCCATGCGAAACGATCCTTCCAGGTGCACGTGCAGTTCGGCCTTGCCGATACTCCGAAAAGTCTCAAAGTTCATGGTTTCCCCCGGTAACCGCCTCATTTGGAGGCGATGGTCATCCCCCGATGTCCATCAAATGCCATCGCGCCGACGGCATGTCATAGTCTACCCCATCCACCAGGAGGCGCGCCCGCGGGCCGCCGAACCGGAACGATTTGTAATGACGGTAGAGCGGCTGATCCAATGTCAAAACGCGCATCCGGGCTTGCGAGCCCCAGCCGTCGCGAAGGATCAGCAATTTTCGATCGGGGTCGTGGGCCACGACGCGAAACGAGGTCGCGGCCGTTTCGATTGTCGCACGTTGGGGCACAAAACGCAGATATATCGGTCCGCCAAACGCCATCGCTCCCTTTCGCTCGGGCGAAATCCGGTGGGATGTCGTTTCGATCCAGCGACCTGAAGGCGAATCCAGGCGACGCAGGTGTGGCAGGGCGTCGCCCAAAACGTGCAGCAACCTCAGGGCGGGAACATGGATGGACGCCGTCGGGTTGGCTGCGGCGAAGGATCGCAGGGACTCCGGAGGCGCGGACAATGGCCGCATCCACTCGTCGAGCCAGTACATCAAGGCCCGAGTCGGCGGCTGGCGCATCGCGAAGGAGAAGCTGGAAACGTGGAAACCGAGCGCTTCGCAGGTCAGGGAAATGGAGAAAGTCCAGGTCGTGGTGGTCGTGTGCGATGTGTCCAAGCGCGCAAGGAAGTGGCCCGACTCGCGATGGTGGGTCATTTGAAAGGAAAGCGGGTTGTCGCGGGTGGCCAGCCAGGTCGCCCACAAGCGGCGTTGTCGACCGAACTCGGGCGGTTCGATTCGCTCCGACAGGACGGAGGTTTCGTGCCGCTCTTGCAGCCAAGGGCCGTCGGGCAGGCGATGAGCCGTGATTCGCTCGCAACTCGTCGCCTCGGCGCAGCCCTCGGGGGTCCACGACCATTGGCGACGTTCGATTCGGTTGCGGCAGAGCGCCCGCTCGCTCATGTGGCTTCTCCTCTCAGAAGCAGGGACGGCATACCCAACCCCATCGGCACGGCCTGGTGTTGCTTCATGCACCAATGGACCACGGGATCCACCTGAAAATCGCGGCCTACCCCTACGATGCGGGCCAGCAGGTCCAAGGTCTGCCATTCGATCGAGGTCCAATTCAGGTAAGCCCGCGGCTGGCCGTGCTCCAGATAGAAAACCGGTCCCGTCAATACCTTGACGCGATCACTGCCCGGCAGCCAGTTCCCGCCCTGCAACCAACAGACGTAATAGCCGCGAGGCATGCCTGCCAGCCAGGCATCGGGGTCGCCCGAACCGGGCCGCACCATGAAGTTCGAGGCGCGCACCAGTGGCAGATCGCGGAAGCTGGCGCGCCGCCAAACCCCGCGCCCCCGGCTCAAGTCGCCCACCAGAATGCCGCGATGAACCAGTGTCGTGGCCGAGGCCTGCCATCCGATATCGTCGAAGTCCATGCTCCCGGCCAGTCCCGCCAGATCCGGCCGATCCATGACGGTCAGATCGTGATGGGAGATCAGTTGGCCCTGGCGGCCTTTCAAGGGACTGTGCGCCAGGTATTCGGCCTCCAAGGCATGACCCAGGGCCTCGTGCAACAGGGTGCCGCAGTAGGGCGACAAGACCATCGGCAGGCTTGGGTCCAGGTGGGTCAGGGCCGGCAACAGGCGTGGCCACTCTTCCCAGGGCCCGCGACGGAAGGCCGGTGTGCCCTGTTCGGTGCAGCCGAAGGCGCTGTCCCAACTGCCGCCGAGTCGCAACGCGCCCCAAAAGCTTTGATACTCGCGGAGTGGACCGCGGCGGCCACCGGTCTGGCGGCGACGAACGAGGACCCTCGCGGTGAGTCCGGCATCGGTATCGCGGAATCGTTCCAGAAACGTCTGCAGCTCGGCGATACAGGCGTGCGCGCGTTCCAGCAGTTTCGGATCGACGCGGGCCCCCGCGGCCTTTTGCGATTGTCGCATGCCTTGCGGGGTCGTGCGGGCGTGGTAGACAACCCGACCCGCCCGTGTGGAAATCAGGGATTCGGGCCGGGCGACGGAACCCGTCAAGGTCGCCGAAACCTGGCTTTCAAACATCTGGTGGTCGCGAGGACGCAACGGCAAGACTCCTTGGAAACGAGCAGGCGACATCGGGGCGCGGAGCGCCTGGTACGAGCCGAAGCGACAGGCCTGAAGGGTGCCCGGATCGAGGCGCGATGCCACCCGACATGCTCAATCGCGCCTAAATCATAAAGGGCTCATGCGGTTGCGTCCAGGCGGGATTTACGAAAACGCGCTGGGCGCCCGAATCGCCCCAACGGGGAGTCACGGGGTTCACGATAACTGTCGAACTCCTTGGAGTACCCGAGCCTTTGTAAGTGGTGTCAAGCCTGTAGGTTGGCCCGTCGGGCCGACACGTCGAAGCAACATTTGCATCGAAAGTGGGTTTCGCCGAAGAGCGAAGCCATTATCTTCCCTTGAAGTGCGCAATCGAAGTTGCTAAATCCACAATCCCCGCATCGAAAGAGGGGCGTCAAGGCTGTAGGTGAGGGGGCCGCCCAGGCCAGCTTGCTCCACCAATCGAAGCGATTTGGTTCCGACTTGTTTCAGTGCTCGAGAGAGTCGCGTTCTCGGCTTTGTCCGATTCGGATAATCGGTAGCTTCGCTCCTGGATCCAAAGATCAGCCGAGGAGAATGTCGCTTCGATTGGTGGAACAAGCCGCCTGCGCGGCCCGCTTCACTTGCGGCCACAATGTCCCTCTCCAGGTGCGGGCACAGTCGCTACTGGCCACTCCGTTTTGGAGACCTTCAGCATCAAGAGAGGCTTCGCTCCTGCTGTAACGCTCTTGTTTCGATTGAGTTGCTTCGATTGGTTGAGCAAGCTGGCCTGGGCGGCCCCCTCACCTACAGGCGCGACGGCGCTCACTGTTTGCGGGCACTTCAGGCGTGGATCGCTTCGACAACCTACCGGGCAGCACGACTCTCTCGTTCGGGCGGGAACTGCGAGCGCGTGACTCAGCCGAGCTGACCCACGCGAATCAACACCGTGGTGCCGGCTTCCGGTTTGCTTTGAATGTCGATGTCGCCACCCAGCAAATTCAGGTACTCCCGCACGATGGCCAATCCCAGGCCCAGATGGTCCTTTCCGCCGCGATCCGCCGCACCCTGTGCGAACGGTTCGAAGAAGTGATCCTGCACCGCGGGATCGATGCCTTTGCCCGTATCCCGTACGGCGAGCCAGAGCGCGTCGCGCTCCAGGTAACCCTCCACCTCGATCTTGCCCGATACCGTGAACCGCACCGCGTTGTCCAGCACGTGGCGCAGCGCCATTTCGATCAGGTGCACATCGGTGGAAATCTTGAGGTCCAGGCTCAGGACGTTGTTGACGATGTGGTAGGTCACGCCGTTGGGCAGTCGGGTGGGCCGAATGCGTTCCAGCAATTCGTCCAACATCACGCGGGCCCCGCAGATCTCCTGCAGCGGATGGATTTTACCGGCCTGTAGCTGTAGGAATTCGACGGCCGTTTCGAGCATGGTCAACAGGTTGTTGATCTGTTCTTCGACGATCGCCACGTCTTCCTTCTGCTCGGCGGTCAGGGTGGCTTCCAGGTCTTTGCGCAACAAACTGGTGTAGCCCATGATCACGTGAATCGGAATCTTGATCTTGCGGATCAGGGTTTCGGAGAAGTTGCGGTTGATATCACCTGATTTTTCCAGCTGGGTGCAGGTTTCGCTCACCTGTTCCAGGCGCTCTTCCAAGACCCGATACTCGCGTTCGAAGGCTTCGGGTCCCTCGGCCTGGGCCCGCAGCAACTCTTCCAGCCGCATTTGCGGCGTGCGGTTGGTGAGCAGGGCGAGGAAGCCCGGTTGCTCTTCGGCCTCGAAGTGGTAGGGCACCGTATCCAAGTAGAAGTGGAGGATTTCACCCGACTTCGACTTCAATTCGATTTCCTGGTTGTGGACGTGCTCGCCGCGCAGGAATCGACGGATGTACTTGTTGAACTTCAGGCGCTGCTCGTCGCGTGTGAACAATTCCGTCACGAACGAGACCCGTTTCAGGCTGCGATCCGAATAACCCAGGCAATCCAGCAGGTAGCGGTTCACCAGGGCCACCGATCCGTCCGGTTTGAAACCCAGCACGCCGAGCGGTACCCGGTCCAAAAGCTTTTCCAGGTTCAGGTGGGCGCGCGCCAGGCCGTCCTTCAACTGGGCGAGCTCGCTGCGATCGATGATTTCCACCAGCAACAGGGAACCGTCGCTGTCGCTGTGGACCGAAATCGAGAGGTCGGCCGGGAACATGTCGTCGTTGTGGGTCACGCAGGTGATGCGGTGAACCTGGTAATGGCCGTGTTGCAGCGAGCCGGAGACCTGGTCGAACAGGTCCATCCAATCTTCGGGTCGGAACAGATCGCGGAAGCTGAGATGGATTTTTTGCTTTTTGGTCACCTTGAAACGGCGCGAAAAGGCCTGGTTCCAGTCGTGAATGCGGAAGTTCTTGGGGTTGACCAGCAACACCGGGTGACTGTAGGCCTGAAGCAGCGAATCCGCCCGCCGGCGTAGGCTCTTGACCTGGAGGTGTGCCTCCATCGCTTTTTGTTCCAGGAGTTTCACGAAATCGTTGGCCTTTCGCTCGGCTTCCTTTTCGCGAGTGATGTCCACCAGCACGCCGACGATGAAACGCCGGTCACCGGGCACGTCCACCAGGTAGCAGGACTCGAGTGCGGTTTTGACCGAGCCGTTGCGACAGCGGAACCGGAATTCGTGATGGTCGAAAAAACCGTCGCGGAACAGGTGGTCCAACATGATCGCGCGCTCTTCGCTTTCCAGGTAGAGATCCTGCTCGATGTCCACGTTGAGCAGGTCCTCGATCGAATCGAAGCCGAGCATTTGGACCAGGGCTTCGTTGCACTGCAGGAACTTGCCCTCGATGGAGGAGATGTACATCCCGTCGCGCGCGTTGAAGAAAATGGTTTCGTAGGGTTCGATCAGGCTGTGACTGCGGGTGACCTTGCCGGAGGCTTTTTCGGAAATGGTGACGATGGTGTGGTCGAACCAGGCCAGGATGTTTTGCAGTTCATCGGTTTCACCGGCCTCGATCATCTGGGCCACCAAGGCATTCTTGAATCGCTGTAGCTGGTAAATGACGTCGGCGAGGCTGTCCTCGGTGTTCTCCAGCATCCACAGCAGGTTTTGGTCGATGGGCAGGTTCCCGGCCAGGTAGTCGGTGAGTGATTGATAGATTTTCATCCAAGCCGGAGGGACGCCGATCACGTCACGGCTGGCGAAGGCTTCGATGGTCTGTTCAACCCATTTTTTGAGATTGTGGGGGCTCAAGGCAGTCGACATGAGATCCTTCCTAGGTGCCGCTCGGGAAAGAGCCGGGATGCGGAGAATGGCTCATCCACGAAAGCGGTTGTCGGGAACCGTTTCGTCCTTTTGGGTTTACGAGATACGCGGGCTCTTGAGTCCGTGCCTGAGTGCAAAACACTTGAAAAAAAGAGTGAGAGAGACCCCCTCGCTTACATGGAAGTGAAAACACGAGAGCGTGTGGGTCGAGCATGGGCATGAGAGGAAGCCGCGAATTCGAGATGTTGTAGCTTGGAGCTTTCCTATTGTATGCCGAACGGCGCATTTTTTCAATTGGAAGTCCATCCTGATGACGCATCGTGTCATAGGCTTTGCCGATCTGGTAAATAAGTGTTTTCAAGAAGGTTGGCGTAAAGTGTCGCTCGGGTTTTTTGGGGGCGCGGGAGGTAATTTGGTTCCCGCGGAAACCCGGGTCCAGGACGGTCGGCAAGTCCCTCGACACCTTTCACTCGGCACGCGGCGGCGGGTCGGGCTCACATGCAGGGTAGTGGGGGTTCGAACCCACAGGTTTCGCTTTGTTCGAAGCCCGAAAAAAGAGGGCGCCTGTCGTGGCGGGGTCGATCGGCGATGGGCTCGTGGCCCGATCTCACTTGGTGAATCGCTCGAAGACGAACTGATCGTTGGGCTTCCAGGCGACCCAGGGCTCGCGGTTGGCGACATCCAGGGTGACCGCGGTCATGAGCTGCGCCAGCTCGGCCATGTTTTGGTAGTCCAGGAACTGGGGCTCGTCGTGGGGGCGATGGTAGTGGTCCTCGCCGCCCCAGGTCGTGAACGAATGAGCCGGGATCCCGCGTGCAGTGCGCTTTTCGCGATTGTGCTCCAGCATCACGAGCGAGATGTTGTCCGAGCGAAAGAACAGTTTCTGCTGGGGGAAGGGATTCTCCACCAGGGTCCAGTCGCGCTGCTTGGCCTGTTGCACCACGATGTCGGCGAGATCGCTATACGCCTTGCCCGTCATCCAGAAATTGCGTCGGCCCGTTTTGGTGGCGTGTCCCACCATTTCGAAATTCAGGTTCACCACGGTTTTTTCCAGCGGAAACAGCGGGTTTTTGGCGTAGTGGCGCGAGCCCTTGAGACCCACCTCTTCGGCCGCCCAGGCCACGAAAATCACCGAGCGGGCCGGTCGTTTGTCAGGGGCGCTTTCGGACAGCGCCTTGGCCACGGCCATCACCAGCACCGTGCCGCTGGCGTCGTCGTCCGCTCCGTTGAAAATGGGATCGTCCGTCAACTCGGGATTGACGCCCACGTGATCGTAATGCGCGCTGAGCACGATGAATTCGTCACGACGCTTCGGATCGCTGCCCTCCAGATAGCCGATGACGTTGCGTGCCCGCACTTTCTTGTCCTGGATCTCATAGGAAAAGGGTTGGAAAAAATCGGTCTGGCCCGGTGCGGGTTTCAACCCGAGTTCCTTGAAACGGGCGGCCAGCCATTCGGAAGCTCGCTTTGCGCCCTCCGTGCCTTCCTGACGACCTTGCATCTCGTCGCCGGCGAGGGTGAATGCCCACTGTTTGAGGGTTTCGGCCGAGGACACGGTGGACTCGGTGCCGAAAAGCGGGCAACAAAAGCAAAGCCAGCCGAGGAGCAGTTGGAGGACGAGGCTCGTACGCGAAAGGGTTCCGATGGTCATAGTTCCTTTTCCTTGGGGTCGAATTCTCACGAGAACATAGCAATAAAGCCGTTTACGAGGAAAGCCGTCGAAACGACCACGCATCACGGCCGGGCCGCGCTCCGTACGGGGGTCCATGCACCGCCGATTATGGCTTTTCATTCTCCACGATAAAATCGTGATGACCAAGTCATTATATCCTTAGTGTGCCCAATGCCGGGTCGCTCGCGCAAACCGTTCGGTTTGTTGTGGCTTGTGGAATTCGGTTTCCGCCCTTCCCGGTGTGGTGTTTAATCTAGTACCGGCACGTAGCGAGGTGATTGCGTCGCGTACCTCCGGTCGGGACGACGCCCTGGGTCCGAAATGGGCCACCGCGCGTTCGCCAGTGTCGAGATGGGTGCCTGGCTCGGGGTTCTTCATGGAACGGTCACGAAGGCGCTCAATGGGAGGGACCCTCATGAATGGATCTCGCGAAACGACGAGTGCCGTACCGGACCTGAGTGCTTCGGCCTGGGACAAGCGGTGGCGTGAAAAGAACACTGGCTGGGACCTGGGCGGCGTCACGCCGGCCTTGATCGAATGGGTCAAGGCCCATCCCGTTTCCAAATCGGCGGTCCTGGTTCCCGGATGCGGCAGCGGGTACGACGCCCACTACCTGGCCAAACAGGGGGCCGACACCGTGGCGCTCGATTTCAGCCCCAGCGCGCTCGCCCATGCGCGCAGTCTCCACCCCGACAGTCGCGTGCGATGGCTGGAACAGGACGTGACCCGCCTGGCCTTCGACGCGGCATTCGACCTGGTGTGGGAATACACCTGTTTCGTGGCGCTCCACCCCCACCAACGCGAAGCCTACCTGGCCGGATTGGCGCGTGCCCTGCGCCCCGGCGGTCGCTACCTGGGCATGGTGTTCCAAGCGGTTCCCAATCCCGATCAGGGCCCGCCGTTCCAGGTGGATCCCGACGATTTTCGCGCCCTGCTGGAACGCGTATTCACGGTGGAGCGGATCCTGGTGCCCGCACCCCATTCGATCAAGCCGCGACGCGGATCGGAGATCTGGTTCGAGGTCTGCAGAGCTCCCTGAGCCGGAGTGGTCGTGTTCCATCCCAGTCAGCGGTGACTGCGGATTTTCACCACGAAGTCACTGCCGAGTTGGCTGGAATATCACTCCTCCGGCCTACTTCGGAACCTCCAGCGACCGGGCGGCCAAGCGGGCCAGAGCCTCGCCTTCGATACGGTAGTTCAGCCATTCCTCGCGGTGGGACGCACCGATCCGGTGGTAGAAATCGCGCGCCATCTGGTTCCAGTCGAGCACCTGCCAGTCGACACAGGCCCATTGGCGCTCCTGGGCGATGGCGGCGAGGCGGGACAGCAAGGCGACACCCGCACCAAGCCCGCGCACCTCGGGTTTGACGAACAGGTCTTCCAAATAGAGCCGGGCCCGTCCGCTCCAGGTGGACCAGGAGGGAAAGAACAGTGCCATGCCGACGGTCTTGCCATTCCAGTCGGCCAGCAGGCACTCCCAAAGCGGTTTCGGCCCGAAGCCGTCGCGCAGGATGTCCGCTTCGGTGCAGTCCACCGCATCGGGTTCCTTCTCGTACACGGCGAGTTCGTGGATCAGTTCGAGAATGGTCGGGGCATCGGCCGGCTCGGCCATGCGGAGCTCGAGATTGGTGGAAGATGTGGACATGAAGCCTCCTGACGTGGTGGGGATGGGGATCTAGGTGAGTCCCTCGCGCCGTTTCCATTTGCGTTTGCCGCGTTCGCGTTTCGCGCGGAAAAAGGCGCGCATCTGCTCGGCTGCTTCCTCTTCGAGAACACCGGGCACGATCTCGATTTGATGGTTGAGCTTGGCGCGCGCCGCCTCGTCCATAAAAAGCGAGAATCCCTGTTTGGGGTCGTAGGCACCGAAAACCAACCGTTTGACCCGGGCGTGGACGCAGGCGGTGAAGCACATCAAACAGGGCTCGAGGGTCACGTAGAGCGTGGACTCCAGCAATCGGTAGTTTTGGATGTAACCGCAGGCTTCGCGCAGGGCCAGCACCTCGGCGTGGGCACTGGGATCGTGAAGCTGGATGTTGTTGTTGAAGCCTTCGCCCAAACGCACGCCATCGCGAACGATCAGGGCACCGACCGGCACTTCGTCCTGGGCGGCGGCCGAATCGGCGAGACGCATCGCTTCGCGCATGTAGCTGGCGTGATCCATGGTGTGACCTCGAATAGGTGCCGGCGAGTGGGGCCTCGATGGGAACCGGCATGCGCATTATACCCAAAGCCGCGACGACTGCACGGGTCACCGCCGCGATTGGGAGATGGATTCGGGTCCATCGTGGCGACCGGGACTTCCGAAATTCAGGCACTGGCCAAACGCGGGCGTTCCTGGAGTAAAATAGCCTCGTTGCTGGGCGTGCCCCGTCCGGCGTTGCTGGAACATCGGGTGCAGCGCTCGGCCGAGGCCGGGAAAGATGGAGCGTCCACCACCGACGACTCCTGCGTCGCCTCGTTCCCGCGGTATACGTTTTCCTTCCACGGCGAGGTGTTCGATATGGGTTTCACGCCAGCTTCAGAGTCTTCCTCCGCGACGGACAGCCAAGACCAGTGGCGTTTTTGGATCGATCGTGGCGGGACCTTTACCGATATCGTCGCCATCGATCCCCGGGGGCGCTGCCACACCCACAAACTGCTCTCCGAGAACCCGGAACGCTATCCCGACGCCGCGGTGGAGGGGATTCGCGAGCTCCTGGGCCTGAAACCCGACGAGCCGATTCCCTCCGTACGGGTGCGCCACGTCAAGATGGGAACCACGGTGGCCACCAACGCCCTGCTCGAGCGCAAGGGCGCCGATACGGTGCTGGTCACCACGCGCGGTTTTGGTGAAGTGTTGGAGATCGGGTACCAGAACCGCCCCAAGATTTTCGCGCGCCATATCGAGAAGCCGGACGTGCTGTATCGCGAGGTGATCGAAATCGACGAACGCGTCACGGCCGAGGGCAAAGTACTGCGACCCTTGGACGATTCTTCGGCGCGAGCCGCCCTGAGCGCGGCCTTCGCCAAGGGCTTCCGGTCGGTGGCGATCGTGCTGCTCCACGGTTACCGGCATGTGGATCACGAACGGCGGTTGGCAGAAATCGCGACACAGCTCGGTTTCACCCAGGTTTCCGTCAGCCACCGCGTCAGTTCGTTGATCAAGCTGATCGGCCGTGGCGACACGACCGTGGCCGATGCCTACCTTTCCCCGGTTTTGCGGCATTACGTCGATCGCGTCGCCTCGCGTCTGGGCGAAGTGCCACTGCTGTTCATGCAATCCAACGGCGGCCTGATCGGGGCCGACCGTTTTCAGGGCAAGGACAGCATTCTGTCGGGCCCCGCGGGCGGGATCGTCGGCGCCGTCAAAACTGCCGAGCGCGCCGGCTTCCGCGAGGTGATCACCTTCGACATGGGCGGCACCTCCACCGACGTGGCCCACTATCGAGGAATCCTGGAGCGCGGCTACGACCGCGAAGTGGCCGGAACGCGCATTCGGGCCCCGATGATGGAGGTCCACACGGTAGCCGCCGGCGGTGGATCGATCGTGACCTTCGATGGCCAGCGCTTTCGGGTCGGGCCCGAATCGGCGGGCGCCAACCCCGGTCCGGCCGGCTATGGACGCGGCGGACCCTTGACGGTCACTGACTGTAACCTGGTGCTGGGTCGCCTGGTGCCGGCCTGTTTTCCCAAGGTCTTCGGTCCCGAGGGCAACCTGCCGATCGATCGCGGGGCCGCCCTGCGCGGTTTCGAGGCGCTGGCCGAGCGGGCTTCGCGCGAGACGGGCATCGCCAAGAGTGGGGCGGAGGTCGCCGAGGGCTGCTTGGCGATCGCCGTGGCCAACATGGCCCAGGCCATCAAGAAGATTTCGGTTCAGCGCGGCCACGACGTGACGCGCTACGTGCTGCAGTGTTTCGGAGGCGCCGGCGGTCAGTTGGCCTGTCGCGTCGCCGACGCCCTGGGCATGACGCGGGTGCTGCTGCACCCCTTCGCCGGGGTGTTGTCGGCCTATGGCATGGGTCTGGCCGACATCCGGGCCCTGAAAACCCAAACCGTGGAAAAGAAGCTGGACAGCGACCTGATGCCTTCGTTGCAAGCCTGGACCGGGGCCCTGCGGCGCGAGGTGGAAGCGCTTCTCGAAGATCAGGATTTTCAATCGGTGCGTTACGAAACTCGCCTTTTCATTAAATATGAGGGAACCGATCAACCGCTCGAGGTGAACTTCGCCGAGGTGGCGGAGATGGCCGGATCCTTTACCCGCGATCACGATCGCCGGTTCGGATTCACCATGCCCGGCAAGGCCCTGATCGTGGCTTCGATCGCCGTGGAAGGTATCGGCGAGGCCCATGCCGAGGTCGACGATCTCGACCAATCCACCGAACGGGACCTGATTCCCGAGTTACATGCGCCGCTCTACGTGGCCGGTAGTTTTCGCGACGTGCCGGTCTATCGCTGGGAACACCTGCCCCGCGATGCGCGCATCATGGGTCCGGCGATCATCGTCAACAAGTTGACCACGTTGACCGTGGATGCCGGTTGGTGTGCCGAGCACCGCGGCCACCTGGTACTCAGCCGCGTGGTTCCGCGGGAAAACGCCTGCATCGAGGGCGATGCGGCCGATCCGGTAATGCTGGAGATCTTCAACAACCTGTTCATGTCGATCGCCGAGCAAATGGGCTTCGTGCTGCAGAACACCAGCACCTCGGTCAACATCAAGGAGCGCCTGGACTTTTCCTGTGCCGTGTTCGACCGCGATGGCGGATTGATCGCGAATGCGCCGCACATGCCGGTTCACCTGGGTTCGATGAGTGCCAGTGTGACCGCGCTGATTCGCGACCTGGCCGAACGCGGTGACTCGCTGCGTCCCGGCGACGTCTACGTTTCGAACAATCCCTACAACGGTGGAACCCACCTACCGGATATCACGGTGATCTCTCCGGTCTTCGACGAGGCGGACGACGAGTTGCTGTTCTTCACCGCGTCGCGTGGCCACCACGCCGATATCGGCGGCATCACCCCTGGTTCGATGCCGCCCTTCAGTGCCCGCATCGAGGAAGAGGGCACGCTTCTGGACAACATCTGCCTGGTGCGCGAAGGACAGTTGCGCGAAGAGGCGGTGCTGGAACTCTTCCGCAGCGGCCCCTATCCGTCGCGCAACCCGGAGCAGAACCTGGCCGACCTGCGGGCCCAGGTCGCTGCCAACACCAAAGGACGCAACGAGTTACTACGCATGATCCGGCAATTCTCGGCCCAGGTGGTGTTGGCCTACATGAAACACGTGCAAGCCTATGCCGAAGCTTGTGTGCGCCGCGTGATCGGCGTGCTGCGCGGCGGCAGCTTCCGCTACGCCCTGGATCACGGCGGAGAGGTCGTCGTGCGGGTGGAGACCGATCCCGAAGCGGGTACGGCACGCATCGATTTCAGCGGGACCTCCCCGGCGCAAGACTCCAATTTCAATGCACCGGGCGCCGTTTGTCGTGCCGCCGTCCTGTATGTGTTCCGCAGCTTGATCGACGAGGACATTCCGCTCAACGCGGGCTGTCTCGAGCCGCTCGAGGTGGTCATTCCGGAGGGGAGTTTGCTGTCGCCCGACCATCCGGCCGCGGTGGTGGCCGGCAACGTGGAAACGTCCCAGGTCATCACGGACGCGCTCTACGGGGCCTTGGGGGTCTTGGCGGCCGCGCAGGGAACCATGAACAATTTCACCTTCGGCAACGCGCACCACCAGTACTACGAAACCATTTGCGGTGGCTCGGGCGCGGGACCGGATTTCGACGGTACCGACGCCGTTCAGACGCACATGACCAACTCGCGCATCACGGATCCCGAGGTCTTGGAATTGCGCTTCCCGGTGTTGCTGGAGGCGTTCTCCGTGCGCAAGGGAAGCGGCGGTGCGGGTCGTCATCGCGGCGGCGACGGCGTCGTGCGCCGTTTTCGGTTCCGCGAGGCGATGACGGCGGGGATCCTGGCGAACCGCCGGCGTATCCGTCCCTTCGGGTTGGAAGGCGGGGACGAGGGCGCGGCGGGGGTGAATCGCGTCATTCGTGCCGACGGCGAGGTGGAGATCTTGCCGGCCTCGGGCAAGGTCGAGATGGCGCCGGGCGACCGCTTCGAAATCCAAACCCCGGGCGGGGGCGGTTTTGGCGTCGATCCCGATTCGCGCTGAGGGAGATGCCGGCAATCGCCGAAAAAAAGCAATCGGGCGGCGCTGTTTACCGGCGCCCGCCCGAAGGTGAATCGCCCACTGACGTTTCAGCCGGCGATGGGTCGTACTGTCCCGGCTTAACCTTGCGCCGCCTGGTTTTCCATTTCTTCCATTTTCTTGCGCAGGCTCAGGGGACGCATGTCGGTCCATACTTCTTCGATGTAGTCGAGGCATTCCTGCTTGGGACCCTCTTTGCCACCCTCGTTCCAACCAAGAGGCAGCTCTCGGTCAGCAGGCCAGATGGAATATTGCTCCTCGTGATTCACGACGACCTTGTAGATGGTGTTGTCTTCGATTTCCGACATGTGAAAACCTCCTGTGGTTTGTCTTGTAATAGGATTCGTGGAGAGCGATTTATTTTCTTTGGGCGCTTTTCTTTTGGGCTGGCCGTCGAATTCAACGCGGCACCTTGTTAGCGCGAGTGACTTGAGCGTCAGCAGAAGTCGGCGGTGACCATTCTACCCGCTGCTTTCGGTTTTCGGAAGCATGGAACGAATTCGGGAGTTTTCGCAGGCCGATCCGCCGCACGTTGCCGGGCTTCCTTCGGGTCGCGAAAATCCCTCCGCCGCGTCTCACGGTTTCGGTTTGGCGGGCAGGGTGCCGAACGACTTGTGGGGAATCTTGGTCAGGTCCCAATCGATGACCAGGCCGCGGGCCAGCCCGCGAGCGGCCTTTTCGCCGAACCAGCGATGGGCCAGGTAGAGGGCCGGCTCGAACGATTTGGCGCCACCGACCGAGGTGATGTATTTGTCGTGGTGCACGAACCAAACCTCGCGATGCACGGTGATGTCCGGGTAGGATTCGGCGAACTTGGCCTGGTCGCCCGGATAGGTCGTGGCGTGCATGCCCTTCAGCACGCCGGTGTGGGCCAGAGGGAAGGCTCCGTCACACAACGTCATGACCACCTTGGCCATGGGCACCTGTTTGCGGACCCAGCGCATGTAGGGTCCGTCCTCCAGGTCGCGCGACATCGAGTGCTCGGTGCTGGGAATGATCAGCACGTCGGGCGTCGGGCAGTTCGCGAAGCTGTAGTCCACCTCGATGCGCATGCCCTCGGCGCTGGTGACCGGTTTCCCGTCCGGCGAAACCAGAACGCAGCGGAAGTAATGGGCCGGACTGTGGTAGACGGTGTGTTGCAGAATGTCGTAGGGAGCGGTCAACTCCGTGTTGTAGACGCCGTCCACCACGACGAAGACCGCGGTCATGGTCTTGCCCTTGGTCGACTTCTCGCCGGCGGGTAGCGGCATGGCGGCGCCGAGCCCGAGCAGGCACAAAAGGAGCGCCGTACCGATGGATTTCCTCGTTGTCATGGGATTTTCTCCTCGTTTCAGCCGCTTTCACCCCAGGGCGGCCAAGTGGGACGCTTGTTGTCCTTGCCCCCTTTGAATACGCGGAAACGGCGCCGCCCCAGACCCGTACCGCCGCGCCCCTGGGCCACCAACAAGCCGCACAGGAAGCCGCCGAAATGGGTCATGAAGGCGACCGAATCCACCCCGGGGCTGGGGAAGATGAAGCCGAAGAGCTGGCTGATGAACCACATGGCGAGCAGGGCCTTGAAGGGAATCACGAAGTCGCGGTAATTACGGCTGTGGTATTTGCCGATGGTGACGCGAATGAAGTGGTCGGGAAACAGGACCAGATAGCCGCCCAGAAGTCCGCTGATCGCGCCGCTGGCACCGATGATCGAGGCCGTGGAATGGGTCTCGTACACGATCTGGCACAGGGTACCCACCGCACCACAACTAAAATAAAAGAGCAGGAACCGTTTCCAGCCCATCTGGGCTTCCAGGTTGGGGGCCAGCAGGTACAGGAAGAACATGTTGCTGAGCAGGTGGAACACGCCGCCGTGCAGGAACATGGCCCAAATCAGGGTGATCAGGATCGACGGCCGCGCGTTCAGGAGCTCGGTGCCGCCGTAGCCGGTCATCAACGCCAATTGCGCCGCGCGTTCCTGGACAAGGCTCGAAGAGAACAGCTCCGCGGGGATGACGCCCCCGATGAAGAAGGTAACGCTGGGAGGCAGGGGAAAGCTGAAAAAGGTGACGTAGAAGGCGAGAAAGTTGATGATCAACAGAACCCAACTCGCCCTGACCTTTCCGGGAACGCGATAGCTGTCGCCGATTCGAAACATGTTGCGTGATCCGTATTCGTATTCTTGGTTGCGGCTGGTAAACCGATGTGTCTCCACCCGTTGTCGCATCTTGTCGAAATGCCGCGCTGGGACGTGACGACACTCGCTCGACGCACCCGATGGATTGTCGAGCTGGGTGTGGGGGCCCGTCGCGGTCGCGGCACCGGGGACCGAACCACCATGTCGCGAGCCATCCCAGCGTAGGGAACGCCTTCGCGGAGAAGTTCATTTCGGAGACGCGGACGTGTGGGCATCATAACATTTCGCGTTCGGACAACGGCCAAAATTGGCGAGTCGGATGTGTGAAAGGGCCGGTTGCGGCCCGTTGCGTTGGGCGTTTTCCGCCGGCGACGGCGTTTTGTTTTCTCCTGATATTGGCCTGAGAAAAGCTCCGAAATGTCGCTTGGAATGGGGTTCGGTCGATCCCGCCGCAGACCATTGGGGTAGGGTAAAGGTTTGAAAAGACGACACCTGAATCCGAGGGCCGCCGTGTGGGAAATCCAGCGGTGTGCGATGGTTACGCCGAGCCGGTTGCTTTCGGCGATCGTGCGGGTCATACCGAATTGCGGCAGAACTTGCCTTACCCTTCTTGTTTCTGTTAGGCTTATTTACTCATTTGTCAGCGTCTACGAGTGCCACGCTTGTTTCCAGAAGGCGGTCCCCGTCGACACAACACCGACAAAGTAGAGCGGCCTTTAGGGCTAGATTCATTTAAATCGGGGTAGCATCTGACGGATGGCAGCTTGCCCCGACTCAAGTCTCAAGTGTGTGTTTGATTTATGATGAACGGTCGATGAATGTCATCTTGATGTTTTGATGAATTTGCTAGGAGGGCGAAAAGACTTGCTGGTGCCTTAGAAGTGAGCGTGATTCATTTGTGAAGATCTAGTGAGCTTCGTGATTTCAGGAGAAAACAATTGTCAGGCAAAGATGAGACCCCTTTGATTTCAAGGCTCTCCGAGGGATTTCGTCTTTACAATCTTCGGGAAATTGAATATTGTCCTGTCAATATAGTGTACTAACGGTACTCCGCGCGGTTGCCTGTAAACACAGTAGCTCCATGGCGCTTCCCTAGAGGTTTTCACTTCGTTGCAGGCTCAGTTTTCGCTCGAAACCTCCCCCCCTCCAGAAACGAACCTTATCTCGAATTTGTCTTTCCTCTGCAGTCCGATCCGCAATGCGACGGGTTCATGCACGGGAACACGACTCTATTCACAACCCCTTAAGCATTGGTGAGATCATGATTGGTGAAACCCTCCATAAAAAGTATTTGGTCATGAAGCGACTGGGCGGGGGCGACAAGAACGCCCTATACCAGGCTAAGGATCAACAGTCGAACACCATCGTGACCCTGTCGCAGTTCAGTTATAGTCAAAATGCGGATCAGCCGGGTGACGAACGATTTCGGAAGATTACTTCGGCGTTGCGCGGGTTGAACAACCCCCACATCCACGCGTTCAGCGACTTTTTTGTAGAGGGCGGTTATTTGTATGCCGTGTCCGCCGCCCTGCCTGGCAACCTGTTGACCGAAAATTTGAAGCAGGGACAGATGCCGGTTGCCGACTCGGTCAACATTCTGCGTCAGATCCTCAAGGGTTTGACCTACATCCACGAGAAGAAGGTCCAGCATTTGGACCTCAAGCCGGACAACATCTGTCTGGCTCCCGACGGCAAGGTCTCGATTCTCAACGCCGGCGTCTCGAAACTGCTGGAAGGCGTGTTCAACGAATCCGAGACGATGGTCGTCGGCAGTCCCGAATATCTGGCGCCCGAGCAGATCGAACCGGAACTCTTCCAGGAGCCGGAGCTGGGCGTAACAGATATATATGCAGCGGGTATGGTGTTGTACCACCTGCTGGCGGGCGAGCCGGCCTTCAAGGGCAGTACCCATCTCGAGGTCCTGATGAAGCAGCTCAAGGATGCACCGCCGCTGCTGTACCTCGTGGACGACAGCTTCCGATCTTTCGACACCCTGCTGGGCAAGGCGCTCGCCAAGCAGCCCGAGAAACGATTCCCCAGCAGCAACGAGTTCCTGCAGGCGCTGACCCAGGCCGAAAACGGCTGGAAGAGTGCGGTCAGTTCGGCCAACGACATGTCGGTCGCCGAGAAGACCGAATCCACCATGCGGCTGCCGATGGATTTCGTCAACGAAGTCACCCAGACCAACATCCCCGCTCGGACCCGTCGCGCGGCGGCCCAGAAACCGAGCGACGAATTGCCCGCGCTGCCCGACGTCGAACTGCCGAAGGACGAGACGCGGGTACTTTCCGCGGACGAAATGAACAAGCACCTGCAAGGCGCCGAAATGGAGTCGCCGACGCCGAAGAAGGCGCAGGTGCCGCCGCCGCGTCCCGGTGCTTCCGCCACCGGCAAGCCGGTAGCCACGCCCAGCGCGGATGCCGCACCCGCGACGGCCGCGAAACCCGCTGCCGACCCGAAAGCCGCGAAAGCGGAAGGTGAAGGCGGCGGCAAGGGCCCGCTCGTGGGAATCTTGGCCTTGGTCGCGATCATCGTGGTCGGCGTGCTGGGTTACGTGTTCATGAGTGGTGGCGGATCGGAAGACGCGACGACCCCTCCGGATACCGATCAGACGGCGTCCACCGAGGGTCAGGCCACGCCCAGCAAATTGCCCAACAACCTCTCGATCTTCGCTTCCGTGACCAGCGTCGACGCCAACATTCCCTTCACGGTCCAGATCGACGAGAGCGATCTGCCCACCGACTCCGAGCTGAAACTGGTGGTATCACCGGAATCCGGCTTCGAGAAAATGGGCGAGGATTTCGATCGGTTCACGGTCGTGTTCCGCGAGCCGGGGAGCAAGTCGATCGAAATCGAAGCTTACCAGGGCAACGACCTGATCGCCCGCAGCAACCGGGCACAGGTCGAAATCAACGAGCCGCCCGCGCCGATATCCAGCGTGGACAGGGATGCCGACGAGCCGCCCGCCGCGGATGCGGCCACGGCATCGACGACAGCGGACGAGCCGGCCCCGGTCGAAGACAGGGTGGCCGATACGCCCAAACCGCGGGACGTACCGAAGAAACGCGAGCCCACACCGGCGGTCGCGAAAGCCGAAACGCCGGCGAAGAAGCCGGCCGAGAAACCGCCGACGACGAGTGAACCGGCCGTGGCCAAGTCCAACGCGACGAAGCCGCCGGCCACGAAGCCGTCCGCAACCGAGCAGCCCGCGACGAAACCGACGACGACCCGACCCGCGGAAACGAAACCGGCGGAGCCCAAACCGGCCGTGGCCAAGACCACGCCGACGAAGCCTTCCACTTCCGGACCTTCGGCGACCGAGCCCGAACCGCAGGCGACGGCCAAGCTGAACCAACCCAAGCCGGACCCGGTCAAACCGGAACCGCGAGTGGCACCCAAGCCCGAGGCGACCGTCGCCAAGGCGGAAACGCCGACGCCGCGCCAAACCAAGCCGGCCGTCGCCAAGAAGCCCGAGCCGAAGCCTCAGCCCAAGCCCAAGCCCGAAAAGAAACCGCAGGTCGCCAAGAGCAGTGCCGATCGCGACGAGCCCGAGCTGCCCGCCGCACGCGGGATCGTCGGTTATCAGGTCGTGGTTCGCGACGAGGACGGGAACTTCATTCCCGGTACGCGCGTGACCTTCAACTGGAGCGGCAACTCGAAGAGCGTGCGCTCCAATTCGCGTGGTGTGGCCGAGGTGAAACTGCCGGCCCAGCGCGCGGTCAAGTTCAACGTCCAGGGCACGGCGGGCGAGTTCAGGAACTCCTATCGCGTCAACTTCACCCTGCGCAAGAAGGATCATCCGATCTCGTTCAAGGTGCGCATCAACGGCCAGGAGACGACCGAGGGCAGCATCATCATCAGCCAGGAGGGGACCCGCTTCAAGAAGGTGACCCAGCCCGGCAACACCGAGGACCTGCTGGCCGGTACCTACTTCTTCACCTACCAGAGCAAGACCCTCAGCCACTCCGAGACCTACACGGTCAAGCGGCGCAACGTCTTCGCCTTCGACATCTCCACCGATCCCAACGTCTATTACCGCGATCTGTACTTCAAGAAAAACGATGCGGCGCTCAAGGCCGCGGTCCAGAAGGAAATCGATCCCGTCAAGGGCTACGACTTCTTCATGCCGCGCTATTGGTTGGCCCAGCTCCGCATCGACGAAGAGAACACCGCGCGGGCCGCCGAACTGCTGGGCCAGCTCTACGAGCATGCCGGCAAATGGGAACGGATGGCCATCAAGCCCAATTACATTCTCGACTACCTGCGTTGCCTCTCCACCGGCGAAAGCCCCGATTACCCCATGATCGCGCGGATCTGCCGCAACTCGGAGGTGCTCAAGCAGTTCCAGACGCTGAGCACCGGCCGCAAGGAGTCCAATTGGAAGTTCCTCTTCTTTTACTATCGAATCACCGCTTTCTACGAACTGTCCGAAGAGCGGTCCGGTGCGCAGAAGCGCGCCACAATGCGCCAAGCCAAAAAGACTTACGATTGGCTTGAAGAAATCCCCGCGGAAGTTTTGAACAGCAATCCCGACAAGTATGGTCGGTTGCGGGAAATCAAACAGAAAATGGCAGCAGCCACCAACTAACGCCCCTATCCGGAGATGCCCCCATGTCGAGAAAAGCCTTCTCTCTTGTCCTTTGCCTGCTCAGCATCGGTGTCCTGTTTTCCTGTAAGACGGGGACCAATACTCGCCTGTCCGGCTCCGGCTCCCAGGGAGCCAGTGGCGATTTCAATTTCGTGATTCGGATGTATGGCGACTTTCCTGCCAAGTTCAAAAACAAGAACATTCACATCCTGGTCGAAGGGCGTCGCGTCGAATCGCGCAAGTCCACCGAGCCGCTACGTGAACTTCGTTTTAGCTTGGACAAGAAAACCGTAGATGCGGCAGTGTCTTCCAAAGAAGGTCCGGACGCCAAGAAACTCGATGTTTCCGTACGACTCGAGCCGCTTGACTGGGAAGGAAAGGAAGAGACGCTTGCCGTCGTGTTCGACATTCGTGAAAAACAACCGGAATATGTCGCGAGCTGGGGTACCGGCCGCATGTTTGAAGATGACCCGGTTCAAAGCGAAGATACGCACCAGAAAACCCGGATCAACTGAAACCGAGACTTTGGCCACCCAACAGCGTGGGCCTTTCGAGGCTCACGCGTGGATGCGCGTCGTCCCCTGGGACTCAGCCCCCGCGACCTCCACCTCCCGCATCCGAGACACCGCTCTCGCGATTGCGGCGCCGGCCCGACTTTTCCGGTTCCGATCCTTTCCCCGCGGTTGACGCGTGCCGCTTGCGGTACGCCTGCCACCGTCGCCCCAAGTAAAACCTCACAACCCAATTCCATTTCCCTCATGTGGAGACTCTGATTATGCGTTGGAAGATCCCCCTCTCGGTATTTTTATGTTGTGTCGGCGTTCTCTTTGCGCAGGACGAGAAAACCCGCCTCAACGTGGCTCTGCTCAATCCTGTGACCACTTTGAATCCTTATTACAACGACGGCATCGAGGCCGAGTCGATTATCAATATCCTGTTCGACTCCGTGTACGTCGAAGGCGAGACCGGTACCAAGGCCAGTTTCGCAAAATTGATCGAGGGTACCTCCCCCTCGTCGCTCCAGCGCCCCTTGGAAGTGGAAGACCGTTACGTGCGTTGGATGCCCGAGTATCGCGACTTCGTGAATCCCGAGGACGCGCGTTTCACCTTCTACTACCTGAATTCCAACAAGGCCAGCAACAACACGTACACGGCCAACTACATTCGCGGCTTCAAGACCCTCAGCGAAGAGAAGTTCGAGGTCCTGCTACGCACGCCGCCCGATACCAAAACGCTGAAGCAGCAGTTGGATTTCAAGATTCTGCCGGCTCGGTTCGCCAGGGAACACATCTCCATTTTCAATACCAAGAGCAAGGCCTTCGAAGATTCCAAAAGCTTCCGTCACGCCATGGACATTCTCAAGGGTGACACCGGCAAGTATCTCAAGGTCAAAGACTTGCTGGTCAAGTGGGAAGACGGCGGTTATTTCAACGAGCGGGGCCCGGGCACCTACCGGATCCTGCTGGAAACCACCCGTTTCGATCGGTTCAAGGGCACCATCTTCCGCAATCTCAACCTCGGTGAAGTGGCGTATTCCTTCTACGTCTACAAAAATCTCTTCCCCGAGTTGGGCGGCGACATCAAGGTGCTCGACATCGAACCCCTCAACAACGGCCTGGCCGCTTCCGTCTTTTTGGACTCCAACACCGCGATCGCCGATTCCGGACTGAAAAAGTTCGTCGAGATGCCGTTGCTGTTCCGCCAGACCGATCCGTCCATGAAGAACGTGAACCGGTTCTGGGGTTCGCCGCAGACGTCCTACAAGTTTTCGATTCAGGAACGAGCCAACGATTTCATCGCACTCAAGCGCGAGAAGAGCCGTGTCAAGGGCAAGGATCGCAGCGAGTTCTCGGTCCAGACGGTGCATTTCACCCGTCAGGCCGGTAACGACATCGCCTCCATTCGTTCCGGGTTCCAGTCCGGCGCGATCGACATGATCATGAACATCTCGCCCAGCCTGAGCAAGCACATCACCTCCGAAACGGTGGACAAGCTCTACACCAAGGGCAGCCAGATCGAGATGATCGCGCTGAACTGCACGCCCTACATCGACGACAAGGAAAACCCGCTCGCCGACTACCGTGTCCGCCTGGCGTTGAACTACATCCTCGTCAAAGAGGACCTGCACGTGGGTCACGGCCCCGAGAACAGCAACCTGATGCACAGCCCGCTGACCTCGGCCGACACCCGCGACAAGATGAAGCAGCTCAAGCTCTCCAACCAGAAGGAGAAGGCGGCCGAGCTGTTGACCCAAGCGGGCTTCTCCAAGAAGGGCGACAAATGGGTCGGCAAGAACGGCAAGCCGCTGTTGTTGAAACTGATCTTCGAAAAGGTGCTCGACTCGCGTGACCGCAACCTGTTGGTGGAAGTGGTCAACCAGTTCCGCACCTTCGGCATCCAGGTCACCGATCCCCACTCCAGCAGCTTGGGCCGCATCGATTTCTACCAGGAGCTCAAGCACAACAAGACTTGGCATTTGGCCCTGGTTCGCGTGTTCCAGTCCAGCAACACCGACATCGACATGTACAATCCGGACTCGCCTTCGAAGAACATCTACAACTACGAGCCCTCCGAGACCCACTCGGCCAAGCTGCGCGAACTGTTCAAGACCTATCAGACCTCGCGCGACGAACAGCGCCGCAACATCAAACAGGAAATCGCCACCATGATCACCGAGGAAGCACCGGCCCTGTTCCTGTGGGACTTCCAGGCGATCTACATGGCCAACGCCAATACCCTGCTCATCCAGAACAACAACAGCCCCTCCACTTTCAACGTTCTTCAGCATATCGACGATTTTCGACTTACCAAATGAAGCCCCCGGTTTCTCTTCATGCGCGGACTCTGGTCAGATTGCTCCAGGTCGCCTTGGTCGTTCTGGCCCCTCTTGGCGTGATCTACCAGTTTGCGCGTTGGAAAAACGCCTCCCTTTCGCTTTCCGATCCCACCTTCTTCCAATGGGTGGGCGGTTTGCTGCTCGGTGAACTCTCCGCCGACGCCAGCAGCGACAACCTGGTGCGCGATCTTTCCATCGCCAGCATGAACAGTTTGAAAATTGTCGTGTTCATCTACAGCGGGATCCTGATCCTCAGTTGCGTGCTGGGCATCCTGCTGCACGTGCAACGACACCGCAGCGAGTGGGTGATGCGTCAGGTCACCGCCTTGAGCGCGCTCACCCTGCTGCCTTCCTTCTGCGTGTACTATCTGTTGCTCAAATTCGGCCTGCTCGAGTTCATCACGCTCGGCAGCGGAGGCCACGTCTCCCTGGAAATCGGTCGATGGTGGGCGCCCATCCTGATTTTTGCCTTTTTCAACAGCTATTTTGTCGCCAACTCGGTGGCGGTCAAAGATGCGCTCGACGAGATCTTCTCGCGGCTCTTCATCCGGTTTTACAAGGCCAAAGGCGCTTCTTTCCTCGAGACGTTGCTCATGATCAAAATCAACTGGCTGCTTCCGATTTTGAAAATCTTCCTTTATTTTCTGCCTTTCGTCGTGGCCGAATCGATTATTTTCGAGTTCGTGTTTCGCATTTCCGGACTCGGCAGCATGTTGTGGTACGCTTCCGCCTACGATATCGAACTGGAAGCCGTGCGTGTGTTCACGCCCAAGTTGATGGCCCTGACCCTGATCTTCTCGCTAATCGTTCACTTCACCAACGCACTTTCGACGTTTTTAACGAGGATGATGTCGCGATGAAGAACTTCGTGCGGATCGCTGGCCTCTTCTTGATGTCGCTGGGTCCCCTGGTTTCGGCTCAAGATGACAACCCCTACTTCGCGCTCCAGCAAAGTCTCCAGGCGTCTAACGGCCAGGGATTCTGGTTCGTGTTCTACCAGACCTACCGCAAGGGCGGCAAAACCTGGTCCCAGCGCATGACCGAATCCTTCGAGGCCGAGGAGGTGTCGCTGGCCCTGAGCTTTCTGGGCGATGTGAGTTCCAGCCAGGTTTTGTCGATCTACCGCCACCTCGAATCGTTGAGTTCCGATGCGGACGACCTGTATCTTTCCGGCGAGGAGATCGCCCTCGACCTCTCCGACGAGTTCGAAATCGATCTGGACCCGTTGTTGGTCCAGTGGCTCGACGCCTACGGACCGGAAACCCTCGGCATTTTCATCAAGCTGATCTCCCCCGGCCAGTATTCATATTCCTTCAAGAACGCCACGGTGCTGCGTTACCGGTTGCCGTTCACCTCGCTTTCGCCGATCTGGGTGTTGGGTTCGGTGCCGCCGTCGATCGATTTGGACAAGGCCGGCGTCCAGCCGTTGGCGCCCTACCTGGTGAGATCGTTGATCCCCTACATCGGCTCCTTCCTGTATTATATTTTGCCGGCAATCCTGATCGGGGTGCTGCTGGGCATCATGGAGGGCTACGGCGTGGGATGGTGGAGCCGGGGAAAACCGCGCGGCAAGGTCATGTCTTTCGTGTTCGACGTGCTGAAGGGTTGCATCAACGCGCTGCCGCGTTTCCTGCTGATCATCCTGTTCGTGCTGCTGTTTCGCCAGTTCCGCAAACCGATCGAGTTCTGGATGATCGCGGTCCCCTTGGGCGTGAGCTGTATTCCGTTGGTCATGAGGCGGGTTTCCGAACAGATCCAGGCCTCGATCGCCTCGGATGCGATTCCCTTGAGACGCTGCCAGGGCTTCTCCCACCTGCAGGTTCTCAAGGAGCTATGGCAGTTTCGGCTGTTCGTGATCCCCCTTCAGGAAATGTTTGGGCAATTGATCGCTTTCATTTACGCCGAGACCCTGATTCAATTCATGGTAAAGATGAGCGAAGGCACCATGGCCGGCATCAGCAACCAAAATTCCCTGGGTTACGTGCTGGTGCAGGTCAGTTACGGTATCTCGATGGCGCGCCACCAATCGCTGTCTCCCGCCTTCGAACGCTTCGACTTATGGTATCCGCTATTCATGGTACTCACCTTGTTCACTCTGCTCACCTTGGGTGCATTGGTGCTCAGACAACGCATTGAAAGAGGCATCTTATGAGGAATAAATTGACACGCACACTCTTATGGATATGGTTCTGCACGGGTGCCCTGGCGCCCGTTTCCGCGCAGTCTCTGTTCAACGCCCGTCCCTGCCCGAGCGACGCCGAACGGCTCGTCCTGGATAGTTTTCAATATTACCTGGCCGCCGAGGTCGCCCTGAGTGGCACCTTGGATTGGGTCAAAGAGAATCCCACCAAACTGGACGGCTATTACGGCGCGGCCGTCGGCAAACGGGGCGATGCCCTGGGAACCGCCGCCAAAAAGGCCTTCGACGGTTTGGCCGACAGCCCCAAACTGCGTGGTTTTCTGCTGCATCCCAAATGGCCCGGCGCCGCTTCGGCCGCCGAAAAGAATTGGCATGCGTTTCTGAAGGCCGGCGATCCCGCGACCAAATTGGGCCTGCTCAGAAAGGTCGATTTCACCAAACTGAACGTTTTGAAGAACGGCGACGCGCCGCTCGAGCCCTGGCTGTACGCGGTACTCAAACGCGAGGCCGGCTACATGGTGACCAAGGGCTTCGCCAAGGTGCCGCAAGGATCCCCGGCCCACGCGACCCTGATGGTTCTGGACGCCATGGTTCGCGGCAAACTGGACAAGAGCCTGGCCGGTTCACTCGGGTCCCTTCCGCTGCCCGACGGCTTGAAGTCCAGCTACGGCATTCGCGACGCGGCCATGAAGCTGCTCGCCCTTTCCAAGTTACCCGAAGACGCCTACAGCGCTTTGGTCATCAAAGATGCCGAGGGCCTGCAGTACGCCCTGCTCAAGGGCGAGATGCCCAACGCTCAGCGCCCCCGCGGCGCTTCCAAGGACGCGCTGCTGAAGTGGCGCAAGGAAGTCGCGGTACCCTTTCGCCAGGCCACCGATTTCTGGCTGGGCGTCATGGCCCTGCGGCTGTTCGAAATGGGTGAATACCCCTCGGCCGCACGCCTGATCGCCAAGCAACAGGACTTGGAGCCCGGCAGCAAGCGCTGTTCCCACGAGCCCGGCAATACCGTGGCCCTGCTGCGTTACAGTGCCGACGTGCTGCGTCCGAAAGGACACTTTCAGGAACGCAACTTCCTCCAGGAAAGCGGTTTCAACGCCCATGCGCTCCTTTATCAACTGGAAATCGAACCTACGTCAGGAGGCGTGAAATTCTAATGAGGATGTTGTCTGTGTTTTCCCTATTCATCGGTCTGGGCCTGGCTTCGGTCAGTGTTCAGGCCGCGACGCCCCCGACAATCTATCCCAGTGAACTGGTTCGCTGGTCACCGGATCTCCCCGTATTCGCCTATTCCGGTTTCGTACGCAACCGGAACGCCTCCTGTAAGGTGCGTGCGCTGTACATTCACCCCGACGACGGCAGCAACGAGGTCTTCGGTATCCAGGAACCGTTCGAGGTGATACGCGACCCCGAGGGTGTGCTGGAAGACGAGTACATCTGCCACGACATCATGGCCTTCGGTTGGGGCGAGAACGGCCTGTTCTACTACGTGACCCGCGAGTCCGACGGCAACCGCGCCGATTTCGTGCTCAATCGCTACCAGGACGGCAAGCTGAAGGAACTGAAGCGCTATACGATGTCCGTCTTGCGCTGGCAGAACTTGTACGCGATTCGCGTCATGTTCGGCGGCAGCCACTTGCTCTTCTGCGTCAATCAGGGCGACCAGAACCTGTTGGGATACGTGGATCTGTCCAAGGACGAGTTCGATATCGACACCCTGGAAATGAACCAGAAGTTCCACAACATCCGCAGCATGACCAGCCGTCAGATTCCCGGCAAGACGCGCGTCGTCTTCTCGGCCAAAACCCACCAGGACGCGCGCTACAAACTCTACACGTTCGACATCACGAGCCCCTTCGATTTGAAGCGGGTGGTCTCTCCGTCGCGGGTGACGCGCGGTGCCGAAGCGCTCAACGAGCACTTTCCCAAGCTCGATGTTTCCGGGGAGAACCTGGTCTACTACGGGATCGAGGGCAGCCAGAACTATTCCGCCGTCTACACCTCGCCGTTTCCGACCGGTACGCCGCGACGGGTCGATCAGTTGAAGTCCGGCATCCAGCAGGGTTTGCTGGATACCAACGCCGAAGCGACCTATTGCTGGTCGGCCGACGGGACCACGCTGTTCTACATCGTGCGCAGCGACGAGAAGAACGACCCGGTCATGTACCGTTCGTACAACCTGAAAAGCAACGAGAAGCGCCTGGATTCGAAGAACATTCACCGCCTGGTGGATATCTCGCCGTTGACGGGACGCATGGCGGTCATGGTCTACAAGGTCATCGACGGCCAGGCCCAGGAGCACCCGATCGTCCGTGATCCGGGCATTCCGGCCAAATCGTTTCCGACCTTCACCTTCCATATTCCGGAAGAGGTGAAACCCTTCGACATTTCGTTGGGCGGCCGCGACGCCCGTCACTACATCATGAAGTTGGTCGAGGGCGCCGTGCGCCTGAAGCCCATGACCCAGGAAAAGATCAAGAACGGCCGGGCGCTGGACCTGCAGCTAATGGTGGCCGGTCGCCAGTTCTGGATCCACAACAACGAAAATTCCGAGATCGACCTGCGCGAAGATCTGGCCGGGCTGTTACGAGTCAAGGTCGACATGCGCAAATTCGCCGACCTCGCGTTCGACAACGGCGAGGGCGAATTGGTGATTTATCGCCGCAAGCTGTCACGCCGTGAGGTATTGGACATTCTCGGCAATCCCGATCCCAGTCTTTCCGACTTGGTGGAGACCAACCACGGGTACCTGCTCAAACTGAATCCGGACCTCAAACGCATCGATTTGAAGCCCGAAGCGGAGAACCTCGACTTGCGGGTCTCGTTGGCCGGTCAGATGGCGGCGGCCCCCTCGCCGCTGCCCCTGAAGAGCAACTACCTTCAGTTGGAATTCAAACCACGGGCTCACTTGCTGAAGATCAACGCGATTCCCGAGGATAGCCTGGACCTGGACACCAAAGACCTGATCCCCCACGTGTTCCGCGCCACGCGCGAGGAGTTCGAGGGCCAGGTCAGCCGTTTGCGGGTGTACAACAACGACGCCAGCCTGGAGTTCCCGATTCTCGAGAATCTGGACACGTCGCGCATGATCATTCGCAGCATCATGACTGGATTTCGCGAAGAAAAACGCCGTACCGAAGTTTCCTGGAACCTGGTCAACGGCGTCTATCTCATGAAGATTCAGGTGAAAGGATCCTGATCGATGGCAGCCTTGATCGAGGTCGAGAATTGGGGCGTCACCTTTGGTAGACGCGCCCGTTCCATGACCACCTGCATCCGCGATATCGACTTTTCGCTGGGTGCGGGCGAGGTCCTGGGTATCGTGGGCGCTTCCGGAACGGGGAAGTCGGTGACCATTCAGAGCCTGATCGGCCTGTACGATCACCGCTTGACCCACATTCATCCCGATGCCTCGGTCAAGTTGCTGGGTGTGGACGCCCTGGCGGGCAAGCGAACCTATCACGCCTACCAGAAGCGGTTGCGCCCTTTGCTGCGCGGCCGGGTCGGCATGGTATTTCAGGATCACCGGGCCCTGATGAATCCGCTCAAGACGGTGGGCCAGCATTTTCGCGATGCGGCCCGACTGGCCGGCATTCCCTACACCCGTCGCCGCGTGCAGGAGACCCTGCGCAAGGCCGGCTGCGCCGTGGCCGACGAGGAATCGCTCAGCGCCTGGCTGCGCAAGGTGCCGCGCCAGCTCAGCGGGGGCGAGGCGCAACGGGTCCAAATCGCGATCAGCCTGTTGAGCCCTCATCTGGAATTGCTGATCTGTGACGAGGTCACCTCCAACCTGGACACCCACAACCAATGGCGCATCATCCGGCTGTTGCAGCGGCTGCACCGCGAACAGGGAATCGCGCTGCTGTTCATCAGCCACGACTGGGACCAGATCCAGACGCTGAGCGATCGCATCTTGGTGCTCCGCAAGGAAGGCAACGTGGGCGTGCCCTACACCACGCTCACCAAGGAGCAATCGCTGGACGAAGATCGCCTTCGCCAGGACGAGACCATCAGCCAATTGCTGCCGCTGTACCACGACGTGGAACAGTCCCAGGCCCAGCGTGATCGGGAACCGCTGATCGAGGCCCGCGATCTACGCAAATCGTTTCACGGCCGCGAGGTGCTCCACGGTGTCTCGCTCTCCGTCTACCCCGGCGAACGCTACGCCCTGATCGGCGAATCGGGTAGCGGCAAGTCGACACTGGCCCGCATGATCCTGGGCGTGGAGCGCATGAGCGACACCAGCGGCGATCTTCGCGTCATGGGTCGCAGCCGCCTCGAGTGGGACGGCTACGATTCGAAGATTCAAATGGTCTTCCAGAATTTCAGCGAGGCCGTCAATCCCTACATGACCTCGGGACGCCATCTCGAAGCCCTGCTGAAGGTCAATCCGCACGGCGATCGCGCCGAGGCCGACGATTGGATGCGCGATCTGGGCATCGAGGACTGTCGCGAAAAGACCACCGGGCAGATGAGCGGCGGCGAAAAGCGCCGGCTGGGTCTCGTGGAGACCTTCTCCGTCCATCCCAAACTGATTCTGGCCGACGAGCCCACGGCGGGATTGGACAAGGCCCGTCAAAGCTTTTTCCTCAAGAAGATGGAAGCCTACCGTATCGCCAAGGCCGACGAAGCCGTGACCGAATTCATGATCAGTCACGACCTGCACCTGGTCGGCAGTTATGCCGAACGCATCGGTGTGCTCTACTCGGGTCACCTGGTTCAGGAGGCCGAGGCCGCCTGCCTGCTGGCCGACGATGTCCCCTTTCTCCATCCTTACAGCGAGCTGTTGTTGCGCGCCAAGGATCTGGAGCTCGACGAAAACGAGGACGAGGACGAGGACGACACCCCCGAATCCGCCGCGATGGGCTGCTGTTACTACGCCGCATGCCATCGCAGACACAAAGTGAACTGCGAATACAGGGACCGCGTGCCGCCGCGCACCGAGCATCAGGGCGGCTGGAGCCTGTGTCCCTACCCGGTTTGAGCATGGCTCGTCCGAACCGCAGCTTCGGCCATGCCGGCTGCATTTTGTCACGGCCGGAGATTGCGCGGTTCAACTGGATTCACGCCTGTGTTATGTTGTACGCGTGGTGTACGGCTCATCCCGACCCAGGTGTGTATTGTTCGCCTTTTGGCAGCCGTCGGCCTTGAGTCCTAATGTTATGTTTTTTTATGGTTTTTTTACAGTTATGACAGTTGTACGCAGGGGAATGGAACACTGACGGGACCTCCTTTCGAGGTTGCGACGTATTTGGTCGGCCCCCTGCAGCGGCTGTGTGGATGGAGGAGCTAGAATGAGAAAGGCCGGGATGATGTGGATCTTGCTCTCCTGGTGCCTGAGCCTTTTCGCTCAAGATCCCTCGATTCGAATTATCGAGCAGGACTGCACCTCGGGAAGCGAATTTGTATTGATCCAAGCCCGAATTTACAACAGCGGCGGCAAGCAGATCCGCGCTGACTACCGCTATTCCACGATTTCCGAGCGCGAATTCGCGCCCTTGATTCTCTCGCCCGATCCCGACGACGATTCGCTGTTCTGGGCCTTCATTCCCGAGGCGCCGCAACGCGTCGGCGTCTCCACCGGCCTGGTGGAGTACACGATCGTGGTGGAGAGTGCCTTCGGCGAGGTCTTCAGTGAATCGGCCGTGATCGAGATCGCGCCCACCTGCGCGTTCAACCCCAACTACAACCCCGGTCAGGCCGCCGAGCTCGCCAACCTCAAGAACCTGCTCACCAAAGAAGAGCAGATCCGTCTCCAGGGCTTGCAGCTCCAGCGCGCCAAGCGCAGCCGCAACTACTGGGTCGGGGCCAGCCTTTTGGTCGGTGGTGCGGCCTATGCCCTGGCCGACAGCGGTGACGACGAGACCTTTCTCGACGTCACCGTGAGCGTTCAAACCGAATCGACGGGTGATCTGCAGTTTCAGTTCGGCAATCAGGCCTCTTTGTCGCAAACGGAGAACATCCAAATCGTTCAAGATGTGACCGACCAAACTTTCCGGGCCAATGCCTGTATCCTGCCGGTCCAGATATTCGACGCCCAGACCCCGCGCAGTTCGCGGACCCTCACCGGGCGCATCGGGATCACGACCTCGGACTCGAATTTTTCGGTGGAAGTCGAGAGTATCTCTACCTCGAACCTTGCGCGTGAGTTAACATTGACCCATACGCCGGGCAGTGAAACCTTCACGGTTCAAGTGGATCAGTCGGTGGTTCTGGATCTCATTCAGGACTACGCTCGTGCGGCTGATTCCGGCCAGGAGCCGACTTTTCGGCCTTCGTTCGTTTGTGATGGGGACGTAAGTCCCTTCGTGTTACTTATCAACTTGAGTATCACAAGAAACCAGCAATAATAGTTGCTTGCGTTATTTGTGTATCGGGGAGATAGGATGCCATTGTTATTTTTATGTATGTGGATGATGGAGCCTCAAGCCAAGGTCATTGTTTTGCCACCGGATCCCATGGTGGTCGAAGACACCACTCTGGCCGGAGTCACCTTCAACCAATATCGGCGGTTCGTCGACGATCGCGAATGTTTCATGGGTTACGATCTGATGATCAAGACCATCGACGAGCTCAAGTGTGCCACCATCGAAACGCCGCTCGAGGACGTCAAGTCATGCCTCGAGAAGAACGGCTTTCGCGTGATGCTCGTCAAGGCCGAATATCGGCCCGAGCTGCCTTATTTCTATACCGGCGACGGCAAGACCTTCGGTCGTGCCGACAGCTTTTTCGACTACTGCCTCCAGCTCTATTGCCCGGAAGAGCTGCACATGGCGCCGCCCACGGCGGATGCCGGAGCCAACCCGGCCGAGGCCGAGCCCAAGGTGGTCGAGAGCAACGTCGCATTCGACGCCTACCTGCTCTCGGGCCGCAACGGCTTGGTGGAAGACGCGTTCAAGATCCGCTTGATCTTCAAACGCGACTCGGTCAGTTTGCTCGACGTGGATACCAACGATCCGATCGAGGTCTATCACGACGATGTCGTCGATGTACAGGCCGGCCAGCCGATCGAGTTGGTGACCCGGACGGAGGTGTTCTACCTCCAGCTACTCGAAGAAAAGAAATCCCTGCTGAAGAGGCTCCAAGATGTGGTTCGCTAAGCACTTCCTGACCGGGCTCCTGCTGGCGGGCCTGGGGCTTCACGCCCAATCCTGGTATCTACAGGAAGCCAACAAGATCAACTACGACATCAAGGTCGATTTGGCGGGTGTCGATTTCTCCAAATCGAAACGCGACGAGTTCCGGACCGGCACCTGGCTGCAGAATTCGGCCGTGTCCGACCTCAAGAGCCGGATGCGCGACCAGCTTCGCCGCCGCATTCCCTACGAATTCGACCCCGCGAGGTCCGATCTCAGCTATGTCGTCAAGGTTTCCTGCAACCTGGTGGAAACCAAGACCGGCCTGAAGTTCGACGACCTCACCGTGGGCCTCGATGTGAACTTCGACAATCAACTGTTCCAGACCTTCAAGGCCAAGAAGGAAGTGGAACGAGTGCGCACCCTTCAGGAAGTCAGCCAGGGGAACGGCACCACCCTGGACGATTTCAAGTTTCTCATCGTCAACAACGCCCAGAAATTGATCACCAAGGTCGATCATCTGGAGCTCTCCGCCTCGAAGGACAAAATCACCGTGCCAGGCGTGGCTTTCAGTGAAACCCTGGTGCCGGGAGAAATCGGCACCAGCGAACTCTACCTGGGCAACGACCAGCTATTGATATACCTCAACGGCAAGAAAATACTCGACCACCAGAAAAGCGAGGTGGCCATCGAAGCCTTCAAATCACCGCTTTTGGGATCGGACCCCCTGGTCAAGCTGAAAAGCGGTGCTGCCCCGACCTTCTACTTCAAATTTATAGACCAAGTCGGATTGGATGAGGCTCGCAGGCGCTGCGAGCTGATACGCGGATTCATATCGAATAGGTGATCTCCATGCGCGGGTTCTTATGGTTTATTACAGGGCTGGCCTTGGCCTTGTCGGGCGAAGTATACGCCCAGGTTTGCGACAACGGTGATTGCAGTATCGACGACATCGTCCTGGCGGATACCACGGTTCGGATCGGCCCCAACGAGGGCGACTCGGCGACCTTCGATGTCGTCGTGTCCACCACCGATTGTCTTTTTCTGATTCGGAACCAGGTGCCCTGGATCACCCAGGTCGCCGGGAACTCGGACGAATTCGTGTTTCTATGCACGGCGCCCACCTCGGGAAACCGCATGTCGGTTTCCCTGACCGCGGCCGCCAACCCGAATCTGGTCGAACGCTCCAGCCTGCTGCGCGTCGGCGGCCGCACCCTGACCGTGATCCAGGACCCCAAACCCTGCGCCTACACCGACGACATCGACAGCCCGATCACGATTCCGTTCCAAGGGGCCGAGAACGGCGTCTACCAGGTTACGGTCACCACCGGCTGTGATCACTTCCCCCGCGTGGAAGACGAAAACGGCGATCCCGCGGATTGGGTGACCTTCACCTTCGACGATACCCCGACGACCTCCGGCGACGACCTGATCTACGATCACACCTACACCGTCGCCGAGAACCAGGCGGCCGACAACCGCACGGCGTTCATCCGGGTGTACGACGGGCCCGACGACGATCCCGATCGCCTGCGGGTCCTCGAGGTGGAGCTGATCCAGGATCCCGCCATCTGCGAGTTTTCCCTCAGCGATGGGGCTTTCGAATTCAGCGCCGAAGAAGGCTCGCAAAACCTGACCCTCACCACCGAGACCAACTGTACCTGGGACATCCGCAGCACGGGCGGCGCCGACTGGGTTTCGGTTTCCCCGAGCGCCGATTCCGGCATTCGGTCGATTTCCATTCAGGTGACGGCCAACGACGGGCCTCAGCCGCGCACCGAGACCTTCGAGGTCTTCGATCGCGACAACATGAAGGGTGCCGAGTTCACCGTCACCCAGGAAGGCTGTACCTACGCCATCACGCCCGAGCTGGCCGAGTTCGCCAGTAGCGGCGACACCTCGATCGTGACCGTCATTACCACCAGCGGCTGTCCCTGGACGATCGGCGAAACACCCGATTGGGTCAACTTCGTCAACGTGCCCGGCGATCGCGGCACCCAGGAAGTGACCTACATCGTGGCGCCCAACGACGGGTTCGAATCCCGCACGGCCCTCGTGGAGATCGCCGGCAAGCAGTTCCGCATCGTTCAGGAAGGCTGTAATTACGACGTCACGCCGACCACGCTGCAATTCACGGGTGAAGGCGGCCAAGGCGAAATCGCGGTCACCACCCAGAACGATTGCGGGTGGCTGCCCACCACCGAGGCGGATTGGATTCAGATCATCAACCAGTCTCCGGTGTCCGGCAACGGGACCGCGCGCTTCTCGGTAGCCGGGAACTTCGGTAACCAGCCGCGTTCGGCCACCATCGCGATCGGCGACCAGGAAGTGCGCGTCGATCAGGGTACCAATTCGGTGTTCGTCTTCGAGAGCGCCAGCTACGACGCCTGGGAGCGCAACGGCGGCGTCGACGTGACGCTGCTGCGAACGGGCCTGAACAACGAGTCGGTCAGCGTGGATCTGGTTCTTTCGGAAGGCACCGCGAGCGCTGCCGACGACTACTTGGCCACGACCCAGCGGGTCGATTTTCCAGCCGGTTCGGTTCGCGAAACGGTGACCATTCCGTTTCGCGACGACAGTGAAGGCGAGGATGACGAAACGTTCACGGCCCGCCTGAGCAATCCTTCCGAAAACGCCACGCTCGGCGATTTGATCGAATCCGAGATCACGATTCTCGACATGCAGCCGCCGATCGTGGACCAGGTGTTCTTCACCCACCCCGACTACGGGCGCCGCGAGCCGGGGGCGCGTTTCGCCGTCGGTGATGCGCCGCGCCTGCACGTGGACGCACACGACCAGGACGCCCTGGCCATCACCGGCATCACGGCCTTCGCCGGCGATCGGGAAATCGAGGACGAGGGCTTCGAGGTCGCTTCCAATCAGATCGGCAATTTCCAGGTCGCGATCACGGTCCGCGACGTGGAAGGCAACAGCACCGGTACTTCCGCGAGCTACAGCGTGGCCGCGCGGCCCGCTCCGCCGGAACTTTCGGTGACGAGCTGGCAGACCACCCGCTCCCAGCCTTTCAGCGACACCCTGGAGTCGGGCCTCTATTACGATTTCAACAAGGCCGGGCACGTGACCCGCTTCGGCAACGAAGCCGTGCCGATCATCGCCAACCTGGGCACCTTCGACGTGCGCGTCTTTCGCTACGACGGCACTCCTGGCGACAACCAGACGTTGATCCTTTCCGAACCGGTGACGATTCCGCTCACCGTCGTCGAAGACGAAGTGGACCCGTTCCGCTACAAGTCCCTGCTGCCCTGGTTCTCCCACCGATTGGACGGCGGCACCATCGCCGGCGGCGATTTCGGCTTCACCTCGGTGCTTTCGGTCAACAACACCGGCAACACGGCCGCCCGCGTACGCGTTTCGGTGCGCCGGGGCCAAGCCTCGGGTGAAGACCGCGGCGCCCTGCGTGTCTCCCGCATCTACCAGGTTCCCGCCAATACCCAATTGTTCTTGGATGCCGAGAACGACGGGTTCATCGAGGATTTGGCCAACCCACACCTCAACCGGGGCAGGGTTTGGTCGGCCGACGGCAGCGGCATGGCCGTGTGGATCGAATCCGACAGTTCCTTCGTGACCTCCGGTTTCGCCACCTACGCGGGCAGTCGCGAAGATAAATCCTCCACCGCCTCGCCGGCCCAAACCGACGTGCCGGACCTGACCTCGGCCGCCTCGCGCATCGTGTTCAACACCCTGCCGGTTCCCGGCGAGGACGCCTTCACCGCCGTCGTGATCGCCAACACCACCGGCATCCCGACCCGCGCGCGACTCTCGTTCTACGACGAGCAGGGTCTGGTGCGCGAACGCCAATCGGGCGTCATCGCACCCTATGCGCCGCTGGCGGTTCCCATCGACGGTCAGGACCTCGGCCGCCAGGGGTTCGTGGTCGTCGAAGCCCTCGAGGAAGGGGCCGAGCTGGTTGGCACCTCGTTCCTGTTCAACGAATTGTCCGAACCGGCCATGGCCGGCGCCACGCCCTTTCCCGACGCGGGTGGCCCGACCCGGTTCTACCTGCCCTGGGTCTCCTTCAACCTCAACGGCGGGACCGGCCTCAACGGCGACTTCGCCTTCCGATCCGAAATCACCGTCAACAACCTGAGCGAAGATCCCGTGACCCTGACATTTGCCGGGAAACGCGGCAACGGCCAAACGTTCTCGGCCACGCGCCAATTGGGGGGCCTGCGCCACGGTGCCTTCGACGCCCAGGAACTGTTCGGCCTCGACGACGGCTTCGGCCTGGCCATCACCCTCGATACCAGCGACCCGATGGTCGGCGTGAACTACGTGACCTTCGGCGGGCGTCACAACCTGCCCGACAAATCCGCGGAAAAATCACCGTCGCAATCCAATGCTGCCACCTTCCAGAGCTCGGGCAAACAGCTCGTCTTCAGCCTGGTCAACGACGCGGCTCGGCCGGAAATCGTGCCGGCCGTGGTACTGATGAACGTGGGCCCGGACCCCGTCCAGCCGACCCTTCGCGTGGTCGGCGTCAATGGCGAAATCAAGCGTGAAACCCTGGCCGAGGCCATCCAGCCGGGTGCGCCCTTCGTGGTACTGTTCGCCGAACAACCGGGCGAAGGAAGACCCGGTGAACTGGCGATCATGGCCGCTCCGCGCGCCGAGAACTTTTTCGTCGCGGTGGACGGCGATCAGCCCATGACCGGTTCGACCTTCCTCAATGCGCCCTCCTTCCTGGAGACCGCGATCGCGCTGGCGCCTTCCACCAACAAGGTCAAGCTGGCCCAGGTCAGCAGCCCCGCCATCGTGCAGGGCGACACCTTTTCGATGCGTGTTTCCTGCCCGGCCTGTGACGAAATCCAGTTCGACATCAATGGTTCGGTGTTCCGTCGGCCGATTTCGGCCGAGGGCATCTACGAATTTTCCAGTGACGAATACGGGTTGATCGACCGGGTCAACGACGCGCGGCCGGGTGTGGATGCGGCCGATCGCGGGGTGTACCCGATTCGCATTCAACCGGTGTTGGGACCGGACCTGATCGACGAGGTCACCGAGGTCCCGCTGTTGGTCGACGTGCGCCAGTTTTTCCCCGACGACACCTTCTACCAGGCGATTCTCGGGTCGCCCGTCTCGCGCGCCAACCTGCTTTCCAAGTTCAACGTGCGCATCGAGAACGAGACCCTGGACCTCTCGGGAATCGAGCGCCTGACCAACCTGTTCACGCTGCAAATGATCAACGTGACCAACACCTCCGAGCGCCACGTCAGCCTGGATCTCTCGACCTTCGAGATCCTCCAGACCCTGGAGATTTCCAACACGGAGGGCGTGCTGGATGCGGGCATTCGCCACATCACCCTGCCTCACCAGGAATTGCTGCAGACCGTCACGCTGAAGAATCTCAACGACATGGAATCGATTTCTTTCGCCGACGATCTCATCGCCGATCAATTGACCGAGTTCGCGTCCCTCCTGGTCGAAGACTGTCCCAATTTCGTCCACATGGACCTCAAAGAGGCGCGTCTCAACGCGGTGCCCCTGATTCAGGGCCGCAACTGCCCGCTGTTTCACTGCCTGGAATTGCCACGTGTTCGCACGCGTCAGGTCGATCTCGGAGACGGTCAGGTTCAGACCGAACTCGCTCCGATATTCGCCGACTTGAACAATTCCGGGTTTCTCACGCTCGACAACGAAGGCTGTGGTCTCGACAGTCAGTTCTCGCTTTTTCAGCAGGGCGTGGAAGGCGACTTCATCATCGTGAACACCCTCGAAGGAGATGGCTGCACCCAAGGTGCCGAGCTCCACGCGCGCGATGTGTTCATCCTGGAGGGCGAGGACGGCTGCACGCGCTGATTTGGAACGCAACCACCGCGAGGGACCGCATGGTCGGGCGGCACACGCCCGATAATGGGCGATCTCCGTATCGGAGCGCTTCCCTTTCTCCCCACCGCGATTCCCACGCCGTCGCCGAGTTCATTGCACCCTAAACGCAAAGGTGGAAACGGTGTCTCTTTTGTCCTTGTTGCTTGCCATTACCTTGTACCAACCCGAGGGATCCACGCTCACGCTGGACGACGCCTTGACCCTGGCTTTGCGCGGCAATCGCGACCTGATGCGCGCAGGCATCGACCTGGAGAATGCCCACACGCGGGTCGCCCTCGCCAAGGACGTCTTCAGTCTGCAGGTCAACAGCGGCCTCAGCGCTTCCGGCGAAGACGACAGCGACGAGAGCGGGACCTTCTCCGTGACGACCTCCAAAAAGCTGCGTTGGGGCACGCAGTTGACCTTGGACACGGATATCGAATTGAGTCGCGACCGCGAGCGCCGCTACGATACCGATTACCAATTGACGCTCAGCCAGCCGTTGCTGGCCCGCGGTGGTCGCATCTTCCACGAGAAGGGCCTGCGCGAAGCCCGGATCGGTCTGGACGACAGTCACGACCGGTATCGCGTGCGGGCCCAGCAGACCGTGCAGAGCGTGGTGCGCACCTACTACGAGGTGTTGTTTCAGCAGCGCTCGATCGAGTTCGCCCGCAAGAGTCTGGAACGCCTCACCCAGCTCGAGGAGGCGACCCGAATCAAGCTCAACATCGGTCGGGTTTCGCAGGTGGACCTCTACCGCGTGCGGCTCTCCAAGAACCGAACCGAGCTGGACCTGGCCCGTGGCCAGACCGACCTGGAAGGCCTGCTGCGCGAGTTGAGCGATTTGTTGGGGCAGCCGACCGACACGCGTCACCGTCTGGTGGCGCCCGAAATTCCCACCCCCAAGGTCGTCGACGTGGATGCGGTCTCGCTGCTCGACGACGTGAACGGCCAGATCAGCCACCGCATCCTGGTGCGCGACCAACGCGAGGCGGAGCTCGAGCTGAAGCTGGCCCGCAACGCCATGATGCCCGACCTGACTTTGGAGGCCGCCTGGTTTGCCGACGACATCGAAGACGTCGCGGGTTTCGACGACCTGACCGACCACGGGGCCCGGTTCTCCCTGCGCAATACGTACAGCTTCAACCAGCGTCGCAATCGTGCGAACCTACGATTCGCCGAGAACCGGCTGCGCTCGCTGTCGTTGGACTTGACCGATTTCCGGATGAACTACGAGCGGGCGGTACTGGACCGCTTGAAGAACCTGGAGTTCCTCGAGAAGGACCTGAACCTGAGCGAGCAGAACCTGGCCTTTTCGGAGCAGCAGTTGGACGTGGCCAAAATACGTTTCGAGCGCGGACTGATCGACAGTTTCGACGTCATCGAGGCGGAGGAAAACGTCCTGGTGGCGGCCAACGATTTGGAGCGGGCCCACCGCAACCTGGTGTTGGCGTGGCTGAGCCTGAAGATTTTCGTCAACCGCCTGGACCCGGAGACGGCCACCAGCCGGGAACTTTTGCGTTTGTGAGCTAAGGGGCGGGCTTGTCCATGCCTCACGGTTTGGGACGGGCTTGTCCATGCCTCATGGTTTGTTGGGATAGGCAATGTCCGGGGCCGACCGGGACATGGATGGCCAACATCCGCGTTGGATTATGGTTGTTTGCGATTGACCAAACGCTGGTTTCATCCGTGCTCGCGGTTGACCGAATGCATGGATGTTCACCGTTCGTGGTCACCGTTGGGGGTCAACCGGATGCATGGATGTTCACCGTTGGCGGCCAATCCTGAAGGGATGGCCAACCGGATGTGTGGATCATCAATAAATTAAAACGCGGACCGCAGGTCCGCCACCAGCGGGCGTCCTGAAGGGACGACACAATACAGCGAAGGGTTAAGGAGGCAGCGCCGACGCAACCCTGGATCTCCGGAGTGCCCGAACCCCAGCCCTGAAGGGGCGGGACTACGAAGATCCCCCCGAGTTCCCGTCACACGCGAACGGCGATCACCCGTCGGTGAGCAGGCTGCGCAGGTCGATCAACCCGGCGTTGGCGCGCGATACGTACGATGCCATCACCAACGAATGATTGGCGAAGAAGCCGAAGCCGCTGCCGTTCAGGATCATCGGGCTCCACACGGTCTGCTGCGTGGCTTCCAATTCGCGCACGATCTGCTGGACCAATACCTTGGCGTTCTTGTCTTCCAGCACGTCGGCGAAATCGACCTCGATCGCCCGCAGGAAGTGGATCAGCGCCCAACAACTGCCGCGTGCCTCGAAGAACACGTTGTCCACCTGCAGCCAGGGCGTCTTGTGGACCTGCGATTCCGGGACCTGGGTCGATTGGGTGGCCTGGCGGTCGCCGCCCAGGTCCACATTGACCCGCGAGGGTCCCACCGCCGCGCTCAGCCGTTGTGACAGGCTGCCCAGCCGCTTTTCCACGATCGAAAGGTAGTCGCGCAGGTTGTCCGCCCGGGCGTAGAACTGGGCGTCCTGGTGGTTCTGCTCGGAGAGCTTGCGCAAGAAGTTGCGCATCTCGGCGACCCCCTTGCGGTACTGGCTCTCGGAGGAAGGCAGCATCCAGGATCGGTTGTCGTAGTTGAACAGCGGCTCGGCCTGGGCCAGCTCGGCGTTTTCCAGCGATTGGGAACGCGAACGGGTCAGGTCGTTGCGCAGGGAGCGACTCAAGTCCCGCACCTGTACCAGCACGCCGAATTCCCAACTGGGCATGTCGTCGAGGAACACCGACGGGGGACTGATGTCGTTGGACAGATAGCCGCCCGGCTTCCGCAGGAGGGTGTCCGTCACCTGGATCAAGGTCGACGTGGTGACCGATCCGGTGACCAGGCCCGCTTGCTGGCCGGCCATTTGTGCCGCGTTGGCGCGCACGTCGAACTGTTTCGGCGCGCGGCTCCAGTACCACCCGACCGCAAATCCGGCCACCAGCAACAAGGCCAGGATCAACACCAGTAATTTGGCGCCCGCCGCGCCGCGCGGCAGGATCGAAAAAATCTTTTTGCCGGCCACGCTCAACCCGCTGCCGACGCCCTTTCCCGCTCGTTTCAGTCCGTTGACCACCGCTTGACTCACGCCAGGCTCCTTTATTCGGTTGATTCCTCGAATGTTCGGAAGGGGGTACGGTTCCCATCCAACCATGTTTACCTGATGGGGGCAAGCCGATTCTGCGGCCCCGTGCCCGGCCCCACTCGACTCGAACGGCGTGACTTGACGACCCTTCGGGCCATCTCGGCACAGCCCGGACACCACAAACTTTCGTTCTCCCGCAAGGCTTGCCAAATGTCCGACCTTTCATGCGATAATGGGCGGTTTCAGGCCCGGCGGTTGTCGGTTCCGCCCGGTCGAGATCGCGTTTCTGGCGCGTCATACCCCACACTGGAGATCGTTATGTTGAAGAGAATGGACGAAAACAGCTTTCTATATAAAATGCGACACTCCCTGTCGCACGTTCTGGCCCAAGCCGTTCAAGAGTACCGTCCCGGTACCAAGCTGGGCTTCGGCCCGCCGATCCACAACGGCTTTTACTACGACTTTCTGTTGCCGGAACCGATCACAACCGACGATCTCCCCAAAATCGAAAAGATCATGCGCCGCATCATCAAGTCCAAGCAGGAGTTCACCTTCGAGGAGCTGCCCGCCGCGGACGCCTTGACCCGGATCGCCGAAGAAATGAAGGAACCCCACAAATTGGAATACGCCCAGGAGTTGATCGAGAAGAACGGTCTGGAAACGCTGACCTTCTATCGCAACGGCCCCTTCCTGGACATGTGTGAGGGACCCCATGTGGAAAACACCATCAAGCTGCCCGCCGATGGCTTTGCACTGGACAGTATCGCCAGTGCCTACTGGCGCGGGGACGAGAAGAACGTTCAGTTGACGCGCATTTACGCGTTGGCCTTCACCAATCGCAAAGAGCTGAAAGCCTATAAGTTACAAAAAGAGGAAGCCCTCAAGAACGATCACCGGAAAATCGGTGCCGAATTCGACATCTTTCACATCGACGACGAGGTGGGCAAAGGCCTACCGCTGTGGTTGCCCAACGGCACCGTGCTCCGGGCCGAGTTGGAGAAGCTGGCCCACGAGCTGGAGTTCAAGGACGGCTACAAGGCAGTCGCGACGCCGCACATCACCAAGGACAAGCTCTACTACACTTCCGGCCACCTGCCCTACTACGAGGAGGGCATGTACCCGCCGATGGTGTTGGAAGAGACCCGCATCAACGAAGACGGCGAATCCGAACTCGTCCAGGAAAAGTACTACCTCAAACCCATGAACTGTCCGCACCACCACAAGGTGTTCGGCTCCCGGCCGCGTTCCTACCGCGACCTGCCGTTGCGCCTGTCCGAGTACGGAACGGTGTACCGCTTCGAGCGTTCCGGTGCCCTCCAGGGCCTCACGCGGGTGCGCGGCATGACCATGAACGACGCCCACATCTACTGCACCCGTGAGCAGATCAAAGACGAGTTCATCAAGGTCATGGAGTTGCACCGCAAGCTCTACGACATCTTTGGATTCAAGGACTACTACTTCCGTCTCAGCATGCGCGACAAGGAGAATCCCCGCGGCAAGTACGTCGAGAACGACGAGGCCTGGGACTACTCCGAGCGCCTGATCAAGGAAGCGATGGACGATCTGGGTGTGGATTACGTGCTCGAGACGGGTGAAGCCGCCTTCTACGGACCCAAGGTCGACATCCAGTTCATGACCGTGGCCGATCGCGAGTTCACGGTTTCCACCAACCAATTGGACTTTGCCGTACCCGAGCGTTTCAACCTCAAGTACATCGGGTCGGACAACCAGGAACACACGCCGTTCTGCATTCACCGCGCCCCCTTGGGCACCCACGAACGTTTCATCGGCTTCCTGATCGAGCACTACGGCGGCGCCTTCCCCACCTGGCTGGCGCCGCTGCAGGTCAAGGTCGTGCCCATCAGCGAGAAGTTCGGCGACTACGCGCGCCAGTTGGAGCAGGAGCTGCTGGGCGACATGGTTCGGGTGGAAGTGGACGAATCCAGTGAGACCTTCAACAAGAAGGTGCGCACCAACACGGTCAAGCGGATTCCGATCCTGCTGATCGTCGGTGAGCGCGAAATGTTGGAGAACACGGTGACCGTGCGGCGCTACAAGATCAAACAGCAGCGCAACATGCCATTTTCAGAGTTTCGGACCATGCTGGCCGATGAGATCAAGGAACGCCGGCACGTTCAGGAATGGTGACAGGTCGCGTTCAAGTTGTTTCGGACCACCGGAAATAGGACATGAACATGGAAACCCGCGTCCTGGTCGTGGGCGAGCCGGCCGAGGCCGACCCCGCGATCGAGGAGGCAGCCGAACTACTGCGACGGGGTCTTCCCGTCGCGTTTCCCACCGAAACCGTGTACGGCCTGGGGGCCGACTGCACCCGGGCCGATGCGGTGGCGCGTATCTACGAGGCCAAGAACCGCCCCCATGACAATCCGGTCATCGTGCACGTGGCGGAGGTCGCCCAACTGGACGCGTTCTGTCTCGATCTGGACGAGCGCGTGGCCCTGCTGGCCGAAGCGTTTTGGCCCGGGCCCCTGACATTGGTGCTCAAGGCGCGCCCACCATTGCACCAGACGGTGGGCCGCGGGTTGGACACGGTGGGCATTCGCGTCCCCAATCATCCGGTGGCCGTGGCCCTCATCGCCAAATCGGGCCTGGGCATTGCCGCCCCCAGCGCCAACATTTCCGGAAAACCCAGTCCCACCAAGGCCAAGCACGTGTTCAACGATCTGAACGGGCGCATTCCCTTGATTCTCGACGGCGGCCCCTGCAGCGTGGGCATCGAGTCGACCGTGTTGGACGTCAGCGGACCGCGACCGGCGATTTTGCGACCGGGTTGGGTGACCGGCAGGCAGTTGGACAAGGTGCTCGGCGTGCGGGTCCAGCGCCATGGCGAGGTCGGCCAGGAGAAGCGATCGCCGGGAACGCGTTACCGCCATTACAGCCCGGACGCCCCATTGTTGCTGCTGGGTCCGGACCTTTCCGACGACGATTTCCGCATGTTGCAGAGCTGTTTCCTCGCCAGCCAAGGGGCCAAGCTGGGGTACATCGGTCGCCGGGACGACGCGGTCGATTCGCGCACGCTCTACATGCGGTACGCGGCGGACGAGCTGAACCGCTTCACCAAGGATCTCTATCTGAACCTGCGGGCGATGGACGAGGAGGGCGTGACCCACATCATCGCCGACGGGTTCGAGGAAGAGGGTCACGGGCGCTCGTTGATGGACCGTTTGCGGCGGGCATCGACGTCGGTGTTGCTGCGCCGGAACGACGTCATCGCCATCTGCAACTGCATGTGATTCCTGGTGTGCCACCGGCAAGCATCGCGAATGGTGAATACCCAAACATCCGGTTGACGGCGAACTCCGAGCCTTCAAGCATCCGATTGCAACATAAGCCACCTATTTAAAGTAGCTTACTCCACGTTCCGCCAGGCGTGGTAGTGGTCGGGTTGGAACGAATCGGGCGCGTCGTGGTGGAGCACGCGGTACCGGCATTTGACCAACGCCCAGGACCGCGCCTGGGTCAATTCGGTCATGACCCGCAACCAACGCAACGCTTCGTTGGGCTCGTTTTTATAAATGAACGGATCGACCGCTTTCCATACGCTGGCATCGACGGCGTCGATCTGTTCGCGATCTTCCGCGAGGTTCATGTCAGGGCTCCGGTGCGTTTTGGGTCAGTTTACCAGAACCGACCCGCGCCTGTGTCGGACAACCGTGAACCTTCGCCAGATCGACCGGCCCAACCCCATCCCGACCCGTAACCCCATGGCCACGGGTGACTTGGGCCGGTCGATGCGAGCTAGATCAATCGCCGTTGCCGCCCGCCGGACGATAGTCGCCATCGGGCAGGATCGTGGGTATCACGAAGCGGCCGTCGGTGAGCAGGGCGTAGATGGCCGGATCGCCCGCGCGCAACCTGTCGGCGGTGTTCAGGCGCCACTCGTGTTGGATCTCCTCCAGGCGGCCGGGAAAATCTTGGGCGCCCAGCAGGGAGGTCAGTGCCCAGTACAGATACTCGATGAGTTGGCAATCGTATTCGCAGGTCACGTCGTCGTAGGTGTACCAGGCGCCGGCGGGGTAGCTCGACGGCACTTGCTGGAAGTGACCGCCACGGGCGAGATCCATCGCCGCCGCCAGTTCCGATTCGGTCGAAATCCCGAAGGCCTCCGGGTAGACCTCGGCGTGGCCCGCACTGTTGATGAGGTGCAGCACTTCCTCCAGGGTGGCGTCGAACCGGCCGGATGCGGCCCCGTTCGGCAGGGTTTCGTCTCCTTGAAGATCCTGGAGATGCCAGCCGTCGAGGCTGTCGACCCGATCGAAAAAGGTGTCCATGGCCGGGTCGTCGCGATGCGCGAACATCACCAAGCCGGCGTTGCGGGCCAGCATCGATTCGAGGACGGCGGGATCGTCGATGGTGCCGTCCTCGTCGTTGTCCAGGTACTCGGCCATGACGTGGGCCGCGTGCAGGGCCTTGGCGTCGGGCACGCCCGCGACCGCGAAGATGTGCACGCCGAAGACCGAGACATACTTGTCGAACGTGTCGAAGGCGCTCGGCAGGCCCGAGGGAACCGAGCCCAACGCCAAGGTCGTGGACTGGGTGGTGCGCGAGGCCATCGCCGTGACCGGGTTGGTCCAGAGGTAGCGATTTCCCGGCAGGTCACCGCGCAAGGCCGTGACCGCCAGGGTCTGGTCGGCCCGCAGGCGGATCAGTCCTTCACCCGGAGATTGGAGCAGGCCGACTTCGGGGCCGCCGATGACGGCCAGGGCCTTGGCACCCGGCGCCAGGGCTTCCGGTAGGGTGGCGCTTTCGCGCACCGTCCCGTCGCGGTCGAGGCGCTCGATGTGGACTTGGGTGCTCGCGGACCCCGTGTTCACCACTGCCACGCCGTCGAATACCAGCGACCAATCGCCGGCGAACAGCGACCATTCGGTCGCCTGCTCCGCGCTCTCGGCCGTGTGGGCCGGGCTGGCGGGTGAGGTGACCGCGCGATAGGACGCCGTCGCGCGAATCTCTTCGGCGCCGCTGAGCGTGAGGTAGCCCAAGCGGGCGTCGTCGCCCCAGATCGTCGAAGTATCGATATCGACCACGTGGCCGGCCTCGACCGAGGCCGAATGTTCGGCCAACGCCTGGCCGTCCACATCGAATCCTGCCAGGACCAGGGTTTTGACGGTCGTGCTCGTATTGGTGAGAAAGATGTCGGTCGTGAACCCACCGTCACCCCGCGTGATGTGGGGGATCATTCGGGTCTGGGCCAGGGCCTGGGTGCTCCAAATCAGGAGTAGCATGGGAACGAGTGGTTTCAAAGTGGCCTCCGCGGATGGGGAATTGTGAATCGCTCGAACGCGATCGGGTCAAGGGCCAATCTAGGCGCCGTCGAGGTGCGACCTCCACGGTGTTTTTGTGAGGATTTGTTAGTGAATGTAATCGGCGCTTCCACGACACCTACCTTCATTTCTCCAGCGAAGACGCGGTCGCGTCCCGCCTCGCACGGAGCCGATCGGGCCGAAACATCCCCGGCCGAGACCGCCAGACGCGCCCGTATCCTGATCGTCGAGGACGACCCGCGTCTGGGTCGCTATCTCGTGACGTTCCTCGCCCAACAGGGTTACCAGGTCGACCTGGTCGACGACGGATGCCGGGCCGCCGAGATCATCCCCGTCGAGCAGCCCGATCTCGTGGTGCTGGACCTGATGCTGCCGGGCAAGGATGGGTTGACGATATGTCGTGAGGTACGAACCCGTTACGACGGGTTGATTCTCATGTTCACGGCCCGCGACGGCACCGTGAATCAGGTGGTCGGCTTGGAGATGGGTGCCGACGAGTACTTGATCAAGCCCGTGGAACCGGAGCTTTTGGCTGCCAAGGTCCGCGCTCTTTTGCGTCGCCGGCCGCCCGTGCCGGGGGCGGAGTCCTCCTCGTCCCGCGATACGCTGCGGTTCGATGGGTTGGAGGTGGATCGCACGGCGCGCACCGTGATGCTGGACGGTCGCTCCGTGTCGCTCACCTGCGCCGAGTTCGAATTGCTGGTGCTGCTGGCCGAGCGGGCGGGCGAGGTTCTCTCCCGTGACGAAATCCTGATGGCCACGCGCGGCATCGAGTACGACGGACTCGATCGCGGTGTCGACGTGAAGATCGCCCAATTGCGCAGGAAGCTGGACGATCGCAGCCATCCGCCGCGGCGTATCAAGACCGTTCGCGCCCGTGGCTACGTGTTGGTGCCCTCGGCCTGGTGATCCGAAAGCACGGCAGCGGTCGGTAGTTCGAGCGTGAAACGCGCGCCGCCGATCGGCGACTCGGCGATGGTCACGTCGCCGCCGTGCCGCCGCGCGATCCTGCGGGCCAGAGCCGCCCCCAGGCCGACCCCGCCCTTGGCTGCGTTGCGGCTTGCGTCCAACCTCACGAAGGGTTCGAAGACTCTTGCTCGCTGATCCACGGGAATGCCTGGCCCGTCGTCGTCCACGTGGACCGAGACCCGATCCCGCGTCGCCGTCACCGAGATCGCAACCTCGTGGTTGGCGTGACGCAGCGCATTGGTGATCAGGTTGTTGAGCGCTTTCTCCAAGAGTTCCGGCAGGATTTCCAGGTGGGGAACGGTTTGGGGTTCGCGGCACGAAAAGTCGAGGTGACGGTCGTGGCCATGGCGATGGGGTGCCACCAAGGATTCCAGCCAAGGCAGGAAGTCGATGCGCTCGGGTCGGGTGGTCTGCGTGATCAGGTCCAAGTGGGCGTATTGCAGCAGCTCGTCGACCAGCGATTCCAGCCCGCCGATGTCGCGTTGCATGTCGTCCAGCAGTTCCTGCCGTTGTGCCGGTTGTTCGGCGGTGGCCAGGAAGTGGCGCGAGAAGGCCAATCGGGACAGCGGCGTTCTCAATTCATGGGAAACCGCCTGGATCAGTTCCCGCTGGGTCTGCAGCAGGTCTTCGAGGCGGGTCGCCATGTGATCGAAGGTGGCACCCAGCCGGCCCAGGTAGCCGCGATCGGCGATCTTCACCCGGGCCGAGAAATTACCGCGACCGAATGCCAGGGAGGCGTTTTCCAGCGCCTTCAGTTTGCGGTAGAGGGCGAATACCCAGATCAGCATCACGGCCGTGAGGATGGCGATCCAGCCCAATTGCAGTCCCAGATCCAGCCGCTCCCGCGCGGCCGGTTCCGGCATCGGCCCGTAGCAGAGGATGTAGTCCGTGCCGTGCACCAGGTGCAGGGCGACCTGTCCGGGCCGTTCGAAGATGTCGTCGAGGATGAAGATGTCTTCCTCGTGCAGGTGATCCCAGTCCTCGTCGGGCAGGTGCAGCTCGGGCCATCGTTTCAGCACCATCGTCTCGCCGTAGTCGGCCGATAGCGACGCCATGATGGCCGGCCAAGTCTCCGGTGCCCGTTGCGCCAGGAACCGCGAGGTCGTCAGCAGGGGACCGCGTGCCAGCCGGGTCGTGTATTGATCCGCGAAGGCCTGATGGCGGTGGGCGAGCATCGCGTCGCTCGCGGTCCAGTAGAGAAAACTGCCGCCCAGGAGCAGCAGGTACAAACTGAGAAAGAGTCGGGTCATGGTCGCCTCGCGAGCGGGGATGGGGCTGCACCAGGTCGACGGTGCTCGATTCCATTCTGTCGCCGGCGCCCGAGATTTCCCACGAGCTTCTTGTAAAGAATTGTAATGAGGACGGGGATGACGAGGATCCAGGCGTCGCTCGGCAAGGGCTCGGAGCGGATGCCCGGATTGAAACCCGTGACGTCAATCTCGCGACTGGGTTCCGCTCTTCGGATCGGGTTCGGCCGTTTGTCGGTGGTGTTCCAGGTGGGCGAGATTGCGTTTGATGCCCGCCATTTTGGTGCGTTTGACCGGCGAACGCCGAAAAGTGGCGCTGAACCGCTCCTGTTCCATCTCGGCCAGATCCTCCGGTGTGAGTTCTTCGTAGGTGGGGCGCGGCAGGAAGGCCTCGATCAGCGAGGGCCCGCTGAATTTCCGTGCCCAGGGACATACCTCCTGGCAAATGTCGCAACCGAAGATCCAGTCGTCGAAGCCGGGTGCGTCCTCGAAGGGTCCGCGATGTTCGATGTTCAGGTAGCTGATGCACTTGCGCGAATCCACCATGCCTTCACCGACGATCGCGTCGGTCGGGCAGGCGTCGATGCAGGCGCGGCAGGAGCCGCAGAAGTCCGTGTGGCGCCGGCCGGTGGGCACGACCAGGTTGGTCACCATCGAGGCCAGGAAGAGATAACTTCCGTGGTGACGGCTGATCAGGCAGCCGTTCTTGCCGATCCAGCCGAGGCCGGCCTCCTGGGCCCAGTAGCGTTCCAGTACCGGGCCGGTATCCACGTAGGGCCGAATGTTGGCGGCGGGGTAGTCGGCGGTCATGCGCGCGACCAGTTCGCGCAGCTTCTTCAGCAGCACGTCGTGGTAGTCGTCGCCGGCGGCGTAGCGGGCCAGTTTCTTGCCCGCCAGATAGACCGGTTCGGGGTGGTAGGGCGTCGTCAGGATGATGATCGAGGCCGCATCCTCCATGATGAGGCGCGGATTCAGCCGTTTTTCCAGGGACCGCGCGTACCAGTGCATGTCGGCGGTGTAGCCCGCCTCGACCCAGTCGGTGACCCGCTTGGCCCGTTTCACGAAATGCACGGGCGCGGCGGCCATTTCGAGGAAGTCCAGCTCGCGGGCCTGTCGCTGCCATGCGCGCCAGTGGTCCCCGCGGACCGCGAGTTCGGCGGTCGAGCCCGGTGGTGTTGGAACTGCCGGTTGGCGCATGTGAGAACCCCTGAGTGTCGTGCGATGCGGTGTCGATCGCGATGCCGCACTCACCGTTGTACCACATTCGGGGACGTCACCCCACTTGGCACTTGCGGTGCTGTGCCCGCTTCTCGGCTCGGCGCCGAAGCACGTAGCCCGAGACGTCCAGGATCATGATGCTGGAAATGAAGAGCGCGGCCAGGATCTCGCGCGGCGTCAGCGAATCGCCGATGACCCAGCCGCCCAGGATGCCGTAGACCACTTCCAACGAAAACATCAACCCCACGATGGGGGCGGCCAGCACCCGCAGGCTCGCGGTATACAGCGCGTAGGCCAAACCCGTGCACAAGAAGCCGAGAATCAGGGCGTATACCCAGCCTTCGGCGTTCACCGGGGCCCAGGGTTCTTCGATCATGAACAGCGTCAGGGGAATCGCGCCCAACATCTGCAGGGCGCTCAGCAGGACCGGCGATTCGTTTTGCACCCAAACCCGGTTGCACAACACGAGCACCGCGAAAATGGCGAACGCGAACACCGAATAGGCGACACCGGCAACCAGATCGGGATGATTCACGCCTCCGCCGCTGCCGAGGATCAGGAACCCCACCGCGCTGAAGCCCATGGCGATCATGGCGCGCCGCGAGAGTCGCTCTTTCAGCACCAGTCGGGCGGCACCCGCCACGAACAACGGTTCGATGCCGATCATGGCGCTGCCCAGCATGACGCCCAGCAGTTCGATCGACCGGAAAAAGGCGAACCAGTGAACGCTCAAGATGAAGCCGAGACCCAAAAACAACAAGCAGATGCGGGCACTGGGAAGACGCTTGCCGGAACTGAACAGCCAGATCAGAACCAGGACCAGGCCACCGATGGTGACGCGATAGGAGGTCGTGTGCCACGGCGCGAATCCGGACACTTCCGCAAAGACGGCGGCCAGGCCCATGAACAGGATGGCGACGTGTGCCGAAAGCAGGGCGCGGGTTTCGCTCACGGGGCACTCGGTCGGCGGGATCGACCCGGTGGGAGCGCCTTGCGGCTTGCCGTTGGGGATCCCGGTCGCATGGTCGGGTCAGATGCTGATGTGGGGCATGGCGCGCAAGATACGCTCCCCCAATAGTTTGAGTGCGGTCAGTGTGTGGCCTGCCGCTTCCTTTGCATCCTCGGCCTCACTGAAAATTTTGGCGGCTTCGCTGGCCGCCACGGAAAGGTAACTGCCCACCGAGTCGGCCTGACGGGCGCGTTCGATGTGCTCGACCAACTTCTCTTCTTCGCCCGTGTGAAGCCACAGGTCGTGGGTAACCGGATCGCCGTAGACCATGATGTTCATGTAGTCTTTGTCGCGGATTTCCAGGAGCGGCGTATTGGTGGCCGAGTTCATGAGCGGTGATTGGACGACCGAATAGCGCTCGTTGTCGTTCCAGATGCGCATTTCCAGGTCCCCCAGGCCGGAGATCGACTGGACGATGCGCTCCAGCTCACCCTTGGGATACAGGGTGCCGTGTCCTTCGGGGCATACCCAGCAGTGGAAGATCTGGTGTTTGACGTGGTTGAGCGGCGTCAAGCATTCGGGACAAAGCTTCACGAATCACCTCCGGAGCCGGGGCCATACCTTTTTGGAGTCGACTAACCATATCAGTGTGGTAGTCGAGTTTCCAGTGATTTGTGTGGGGAGGACCGCCCCCTTGTCGCCATGCGAGCGAGGGACGCGGTGCGTCGAATTTCGGCCTGGGACCGGGAGGGCTCGGCGGCGGAAACCCGTCCCGCGACCTTTTTGGGTGGATCTCGAGGCGGATCGATCGGATTGGTGCTCAGACGCCGGTGGCGACCGGGCGACTGGGGTCGGTGATCCATTCGCTCCACGAACCCACGTACAGTTTGCCGAGCGGGAGCCCGGTGTGGGCCATCGCCAGGAGGTTGTGGGCCGCGGTCACGCCCGAGCCGCAGTAGCAGATGCTCTGGTGCGAGGGCGTGCCGTTCAGGGTGTTCTCCAGGTTGAGTCGGAGCTGGTCCGCCGGCAGGAAGCACTGGCACTCGTCCAGGTTCGTGGCGAACGGGAAGTTCATGGCGCCGGGAATGTGGCCCGCGACGGGATCGATCGGTTCTGCCTCGCCGGCATAGCGGGCCGGGCCACGGGCGTCGAGGATGCGCCAGTCTCCCGATTCGATGGCCCTGCGGACATCTTCCACGTCGGCGATCAGCTCGGATTGCGGGGTGCCGGTGAAATTGCCCAGCGGTGGTTTGGGTTCTTCGCCGGTACTGATGGGACGGCCTTCCGCCAGCCAGCGTTGCCAGCCGCCGTCCAGCACCGAAACCGTTTCGTGGCCGAGCCAGTGCATCAGCCACCAGAGCCGCGCCGCGATGGCACCGCCCACGTCGTCGTAGGCCACGACCCGCGTTTCGCGGTTGATGCCCCAGGCGCGGCAGGTGGCGACGAAGTCCTTGACCTTCGGCAGGGGATGGCGTCCGGTCACGCCGGGAACGATCCGGCCGGAGAGGTCGCGGTCCAGATGGGCGTAGCGTGCGCCGAGGATGTGCTCCGCAAGGTAGTCGTGAAAGCCGCGCTTGGGATGCTGCAGCGAGAACCGGCAGTCGATGAACATCCAATCGCCGTGGAAGTCGTTGGCGACGTCTTCGGGAGTCAAAATCACGTGGTGTGTCATACGCCGGAACCTCCAAACCAGATTCGGCCGGAAAAACGAGGGACCTGATTCACCTGCCGATACCGTTGTGAAGCGTGGGCCAATTCATCCCCGACGGCAACGGGAAAGGGCTTCGCGATGGGATGTGGGATGCGGGTGTAACACGGGTGTAACACGGGTGTAACACGGGGTAACACGAGAAAAACAAATGGAGAGGCTCGACCGTCATCGGCTCGTTGGGGAGCTCGGACGAAGGTGTGGCCATACTGCATTGAATTCCTCGAGAGATTGTCCTTCCTCATATTAAATCACAGCCGCGTGAAAATTCCTCACCTCTTGCTCACAGAAACCTCGGCAACCCCGGTGCCCTCGTGGCCTTTGGGGAGAGGCGGCATGTCGTTTCGGATTTATCCTCGGTCATGGACGCTTCACGTGGGCCAGGTCTTTTCCAACAGGGCCGGCAACACCTCGCCGGCGGGGCCGCGCAGCACGAACGAAACGGCGGAGGAATGCGGGGTCTCGCCCGGATTGACCTCGACCGTCAGGCCGCCTCGGCGCAGGGTTTCGCCGATCAGCGAGGCGGCCGGGAAGACGAGCGAACTGGTGCCCACCGAAAAAAAGATGTCGCATTCGCCCGCGGCCATGGCGGCATGTGCCAGCACACCCGGCGGCAGCATTTCGCCGAACCACACCACATCGGGCCGCAACAGGCTGTGGGTTGCCGGACAGCGCGGCGGGACCTCGCCGTCGTCGGGCCACTCCTCGACGATTTGGTTGTCGTCGAAACGCTTGGTCCGGAAGATGTTGCCGTGGAGTTCCAGGATGTTCTCGCTGCCCGCTCTCTGGTGGAGCCCGTCCACGTTCTGGGTGACCAGCGTGAGTTTGGGAACCCGCTCGGCGAGGGTGACCAGCGCCCGGTGGCCCGGGTTGGGTTCGGCCCGCGCGACCAGCTCGCGGCGCCAGGCGTACCATTCCCACACCAGCTTCGGATCGCGCTGAAACGCTTCGGGTGTCGCCAGGTCCTCGGGTCGGTAGCGAGCCCAGAGCCCGGTCTGGGCATCGCGAAAGGTGGGAATCCCGCTTTCCGCGCTTATCCCCGCTCCGGTCAGGACCACCACGTGGTTTGCCGCGCGCAGTTTGTCGATCAGGCCGTTCGGGATTTCGAGGGTATCTACCATGCCCGCCTTCTTTTTCGAATGGAATGCCGTTCGCGTTTTTGGATATTGTACCGCGAGTTGCCCGATCCCACATCCGCGATGAACGAGCCCGTGATCCAGGCCTCGATCCGGGCCAGATTTTGGTTCCGTGGTCACCTCAGTCCCTGTAAGATGAGGAAGCGCAAAGCACGATGGGAAGGGCCCATCGCGGAAGGTTCGGCACGAGGTCACGGCGCGTCCTGTCGGGCGCCGACATCCATGGCGGCACGACCGCCCCTCGGTGAATTCGATCCTCGAACGTCACGTGGCCTCGCCGCCGAAACGAGGCAGTTGCATGAGCGCCCAGGGGCGCGGGAAGGGGTGCGGTACGGAACCGCGCCAAATCAGTCTGAGACGGGGGAATCATGGCTGACGTATTGATCACCGGAGCCAACGGTGAAATAGGTCATAGTTTGATCCAATACCTGGCCGAAGAGGGCCGCTATCAAGTGGTGGGTTGCGATCTTCGCGAGCCGAGCGCCGCGCTTTCGCGGTTGTGTTCGCGTTTTTACACCGGCGACATTCTCGATTCGGACCTGATCGCGGAAATCCACGCAAATCATTGTTTCGACAAAGTTTTTCACCTGGCCGGCCTGCTTTCGAGTAGCGGTGAACGCGATCCGTATCTCGCCCACGACGTCAACGTGAACGGATCGATCAACATCATGAAGATGGCTCAGGAAGATGCCAATCGGACCCACAAGCCGGTGGTCTTCGTGTTCACCAGTTCCATCGCGGTCTACGGCCTGCAGCAGGCGGAACGGCCCGAACTGGCGGTACGCGAACACGAACACCTGGCTCCGGCGACCATGTACGGCATCAACAAGCTCTACATCGAGCAACTGGGCCGCTATTTCGGGGTACTCAACAAGCCCATGGAAGAAGCGCGCATGGTCAACCTCGACTTTCGCTGCCTGCGGTTTCCGGGCGTGATCAGTGCCGAGACGGTTCCCTCGGGCGGCACCAGCGATTTCGGGCCCGAGATGCTGCACGCCGCCGCTTCCGGGCAGCGCTACGACTGTTTCGTGAAGCCGGAGACGCGGTTGCCGTTCATGGTGATGCAGGACGCGGTCAAGGCGCTGCTGGATCTGTCGCGGGCCTCGCGCGATCGCCTGACCCAGCAGGTCTACAACGTCAACGCCTTTTCGGTCACCGCGGCCGAGATTCGCGATCAGGTCCTGCGGGCTTTTCCCGGGGCCGATATCGGTTTCGATCCGACGGCCTACCGTCAGGCGATCGTCGACGGCTGGCCGCGCGACGTGGACGACAGCCCGGCCCGCAACGATTGGGGTTGGGAACCGGACTATCCGCTGGAACGCGCCTTCGACGATTTGCTGGTGCCGGCGGTGAAACGCCGGTACGGGTCCTGACGGAGACTGTGGGGTTCGCGACGAGAGGGCCCTGAAACGCGAAAAACCCGGCGTATCGCCGGGTTTTTTTGTCCCTCTTGAACGAACTATGGAAACAGGTTGAGTCTCATAGAGCCGCGTCCGAAACCCCGTTGCGGCGAGACCGCAACGTCGTCACGTTTTCCGGAACGCGTAGGTTATTTATCCTGGCAACCCTCGCCGAGGCAAAGGGATACGCCATAGATAACGGTTTTATTGGTGTTGGGAATACGATAGACAATCTTCGCGCTTGAAGTCAGCGCATCCTGAGGTTGCTCGGCGAAGAAATAGTTGTCGGCTTGAACGGAATCGCATTGGGTGCAGGAACGCGCCTTTTCCTGACGGCTTTCCCGTTCGCCTTTTCGATAGGCAATAAAGGTTTCGGTTTCCCCATGGGCGAGCAACGCCCCCGACGACATGGTATTGGCATATGCCCGGGCGACCTTCTTGTACAGGTCGATCGAGGTGCGAACCACGAACTCGACCTCCACGTTCTTGGCGCCACCGCCGTTGTCGTTTTTCAGGGCTCCTTTCTTGACCAACTCCGCAACTTTTTCATCGATCATTTCCTTGGAAAACTCGTTCACCATGAATTTGACCTTGTCGGGATCCTTGGTGATGAGTCTGCCAACCAGATGCTCATTGCCGTCATCGTCCAACAGCCCCAAAAAGGTGTTGAAGATGACGTCCTGCCCCTCGAGGCTTTTGACATTGGCATCTTTGATCTTCATCATGCCGGACCCATCAACGGTAATGATGAGGTCGGCAACCGCCGCATCAACTTTCTCATCGAAGTAGGCGCTTTGGGCAGCCGCAAACATAGAGCAGCAAAATAGGGATACCAAAAGCACAAATCTCAAGAACGGCCTCCGGAGATATGATTGCGTCCGTTATGCGGGGGACAGGTCGACTATATTTTCAAAACCCTTGCAGGTCAACACCTAATCCATAGCCACGCGGTCGATCGAAGCGTCGTTTCCCGTTTGATTTTCGGGGTTTGCGATCTTCCGGCTCGGGGGGTCCGGACCCTGCCGGGGCGCTCGGTATCGGCCCTGCGCAAATCTTTCCGCGATGGCTCCCGATTGTCGTCCGCCATGGCCCGACCGAACGGGTGTGTCAATCTAACCGCTTTTGCCCGAGCCACTTGGGGTGGCGTTTCGATCTGGTGGCCGACCACGGTTTCTCTTGACAATTGTATAAAATTCACTATTGTAAGAGCATTCTTTTAGCCCCTTTCACATTCAGTCCAAATTTCTGATCTACATCCATTATTCCTGTCGAATGCATTCACTTGATGATCCTCAAGGGCTGCCTTGTGCAGTTCGACGACCGTCCCGGCAGATTCGATCCGTACCGCGTTCATTTTCTGCACCTATATCCGTGCATTCATGCTCAGGACGGATTCCGCAGGCCTCGGTCTGCTTCTCTATTGGATCCAAAGCCCAACATGCTAAGCACTTTCATAAGGAGACATTAATGCGACTGCGAGTCATATCTCTATGGGCCGTCGTGTTTCTGTGGGTATCGCCGCTGCTTCTGGCGCAAAACCTATCCGTGACCGGCACGGTCACGGATGGGGCTACCGGTGATCCCCTACCCGGCGCGACGATCGTCGCGGTGGGCACGACCTACTCGACCGTCAGCGATGGAGAGGGAAAATTCGCGTTGACGGTTCCCAGTTCCAACGAGGCAACCATTCGCGTAACCTTCGTGGGATATCAAAATTTCGAACAGCAAATCAGTGGCCCCGCGGCCAACCTGGACGTCCAACTCAAGGCGGAAGCGCTCAACCTGTCTGAGGAAATGGTCGTCACCGGTTTTGCGACCTCGGTCAAACGGGCCAACCTTGCCAACTCGGTAGCCACGATTTCACAAGAGGAAATCTCCCGGGTGCCGGTCCAAACCGTGGACGGAGCCCTCAGCGGCAAGTTCACCGGGGTGACCGTACGCGAGAACTCCGGCGCTCCCGGCGGCGGTATCTCGGTCAAACTGCGCGGGGTTTCCACCATCAACGGTTCCAGCCAACCACTGTACGTCGTCGACGGGGTGATCGTCAGCAACATGGCGATCCAATCCGGAACCAACTTCGTTTCCGAGGCGGCATCCGCAGGCAGTAGCACGCCCCAGGACAACCCCACCAACCGCATCGCCGACCTGAACCCCGAAGACATCGAGTCGATCGAGGTCCTGAAGGGGCCCAGTGCCGCGGCGATCTACGGTTCGAAAGCGTCCAACGGCGTTATCCTGATCACCACCAAGCGCGGCCGTGCCGGGGAAACCCGCTACAACTTCAGCGCGAAGTTCGGTCAGCGTTCGATTTCCAACAAGCTGGGACAGCGGGTGTACACGCGCGACACCGCGTATTCGCTGGGCCAGGCCCAGGGCGAGTTTTTCGATTCCGTGGCCCGTGCCGACGGCACCTACGAGTTGATCGATTACGAAGAGGAAATGTACGGCAACGACGGGGCCATACAGGAGTACAACTTCAGCACCAGCGGTGGTGGCGACAAGACCACGTTTTTCATTTCGGGTTCGTCACTCGACGACGAAGGCATCATCGAACGCACCGGATATCGCAAGAACGGTTTCCGCGTCAACCTCGACCATCGTTTTTCGCCGACCCTGCGCGTCAGTGCCAGCACCAACTTCGTGAAGTCCACCTCCGATCGCGGCTTGACCAATAACGAGAACCGCGGCGGCGTCACCTTCGGTGTCGCACTTTCTTCCACGCCCAACTTCGTGGACCTGCGCCCCGATGCCGACGGCAACTACCCCAACAACCCGTTCGCGGCTTCCAACCCCTTGGAAACCCGTGACAAGATGCTGAACCGCGAAACGGTGCAGCGCACCGTGGGTTCCTTCAAACTGGATTGGGAGATCCTGTCCACCGCGACCCAGACCTTGGATTTCAGCATCCTCGCGGGTTACGACTTCTTCTCCCAGGAAAACGATTCCCTGTTCACGCCGGACCTTCAGTTCGAAGAGGACAAGAGCAACGGGCTGCCCGGCACCACCGTCCAGAAAACCACCGATGCCGACAACGGCAACCTCTACTTCAACCTGACCCACACCTTCATCGCCAGCTCCGGAACCCTGTTCAAGACGTCCGGCGGTCTTCAATTCGAGGAAACCTCATCCAACGAGCGCCTGATCGTCGGTGAAGGGCTGTTCCCCAACCAGGCCAACTTCGATACGGCCGCCAACATCAGCTTCGTCGAACAACGGCAGCTCGAGCAGCGCGATCGCGGTTTCTTCATTCAGGAAGAGATCACCTTCGGCGACGCGATCTACGTGGTTGCGGGGATTCGCAGCGATTCCAGCAGCAACAACGGCGACGAGGACAAGTTTTACACCTTCCCCAAAGGTGCCGTTTCCGTTCGTCTTTCCGAATACGACTTCTGGGAGGGCGTCAAGGACGTCTTCAACGAATTCAAGGTTCGCGTGGCCTGGGGCCGCACCGGTAACCTGCCTGAATTCGGCAGAAAGTATTCCTCTTTCGAAACGGTCAACATCGATGGTAGCGGTGGTTTGCTGGTCGGCACCACGCGCGGCAACCCCAACATCGAACCGGAAACGTCCACCGAGTTGGAAATCGGCTTCGACGCCGGGATCAAGGACAACATGGCGACCTTCGAGGTCTCCTACTTCAACCAGGACATCGACGACCTGATCATGCTCCAGGAGCTTCCGCCTTCTTCCGGCTTCCAGATCGAGGCCATCAACGGCGGCGCCATGGAAACCGAGGGGATCGAAGCGGCCCTGGCCATCAATCCCATCAACACCGAAGAGATGGAATGGACCGCTCGCTTGAACTACTACACCTTCGAATCGACCATCACGCGCTTGGACGTGCCGGCCTTTACGGTTGCCGGTGGCGGCTTCGCACCGGTATTGGGTGAATTCTTCATCGAAGAGGGCGAATCGGCGACCCAGATCAAAGGCATCGAAAACGGCGAGTTCATCAAGCTTGGCGACGAAACGCCGGACTTCCAGTTGTCCTGGGACAACTACTTCAAATACCGGGAATGGTCGTTGAGCTGGCTGCTCGACTGGAAAGAGGGCGGCGATGCCATCAACCTGACCTTCCTTCTCTCCGACGGTGCCGGCACCACCCACGATCTCGACACCCCCGAGGGGGCTGCCCGGGCCGCTGCGTTCGGCACCACCACCAGCCAGTTGATCGAAGACGCGGGTTACTTCAAGCTTCGCGAGCTGCGTCTGCAATACGAGCTTCCCAGGCAGCGCCTCAAGAGCATGTTCAACGGTCGGGTCTCCAACATTCGCTTGGCCTTGACCGGGCGTAACCTCTGGACCAGTACGGACTACTCGAGTTACGACCCCGAGGTCAGCAACTTCGGCAACCGTTCCATCGGTTCGATCGAGGTCACGCCCTTCCCGTCGTCCAAGTCGTTCTACTTCACCGTTTCCGCGGGCATGTGAGGAGGTTTGATCCATGAACCAGTTCTTGAAACACAGCCGAGACGGGCGTGGCCCGTCGTTCTCTCGGCATGGCCTCCTCCTGTTGATCGCCATGCTGACCCTGTTCTCCTGTAGCGATCAGGATTTCGACGATCCCAACAATCCCAGCATCGAAGGCGATGCGGCCGACGTGAAGAGCATGATCACCGGCATCGAATCGGGGATGCGGGAAGAGCTCGATATCTACCTACAGGTCGTGAGTATCTTCGGTCGCGACGCCTATTACCTGGAAACGGCGGATCCCCGCTACACCCAAGAATTGATCCAGGGACCCATCGACAATGGCGGTTTCCTGGTCACGCGCCCCTGGCGCGAGCGCTACCGCGTGATTCGTACCTGTAACGTTCTGTTCGACAAGCTTCCGACCTTCAATATTACGGAGGCGGAACGAGCCGGTGCCGAGGGCTTCGCCCGTACCGTCCTGGCCTACCAGCTCCTTCTGAACGTCAACTACACCGACACCAATGGACTGATCATCGACGTGGCTGGGGACACGCCCGGTCCGGTGGTTTCCAAGGAAGAGGGCTTCTCGTTCATCGCCAGTCAGTTGGATCAGGCGCTCGGCAGCCTGCAGTCCGCCGGTGACAGCTTTGGCTTTACGCTGTCTTCCGGTTGGGCCGAATACGATACGCCCCCGGCCTTCATGCAGGTCAACCGGGCCTTGAAGGCCCGCTTGGAGGCCTATCGTGGCAACTGGCAGGCCTGCCTGGACGCTCTGGACGGCTCCTTCGTGAGCACCGAGCGATCCCTCAGCAGCGGGGTCTTCCACTCCTACAGCCAGGCACCCGGTGATCTGTTGAACCCCATCTTCGAGAACCAGGCGGCCGGTACCATTCGCTGGCTGGGCCATCCCAGTGTGGAAACCGACGCGGACCCCAACGACGCCCGTTTCCAAAGCAAAATCTTCAAGCGGCCCAACATCATTTCGTTGGACGGCTTGAGTAGCGATTTGGGGATCACGATCGCGGCCAGCAACGTGGCCGACTTCCCGATCATCCGCAACGAAGAGCTGCTTTTGCTGCGGGCCGAAGCCAACATCAACCTGGGCAACCTCGGTGCCGCTCAGGGCGATATCGACTTCATTCGCCAAAGCCACGGCCTGGATTCGGTCGCCCTGACCGACGCCAACGCCATCGACCAACTGCTGTTCGAGCGTCGTTACAGCCTGTATGCCGAGGGCCATCGCTGGATCGACATGCGTCGTTACGGTCGTTTGGGCCAGCTTCCGCTGGACCGCGCCGGTGACACGGTCATCGAGAGAATGCCGATTCCCTCTTCCGAGTGACGGTACGCGTTTGAATCCCCGGGTCGTCGTCTGACGGCGGCCCAAAAAAAGCCGGCTGAACCAGCCGGCTTTTTTGTGTTTGCGCCCCATCCTTATCGGATGTGCTTCGCTCTGCCACCTCCCGAAACGACGAGACGCAAGGGTTTGAAACTGTTCGGCGGGCCGGCTTGCCGGCCGTGGCATACCGCCCGTGGCATACCGGCCCTGGCCAACCTTCTGCGACGACGCCTCTTCCGCAAATGCGGGAACTCCGAGGCCATTGGTTCCTATCCTGAAGTGGAAGCGCGATCCGGCTCGAGACCGGAAATCAGAGCTGGGAGGCCAGGTAGCGAACCAGGTCGTGGCCCAGGCGCTCCTTGTCGCGCGTGCCCAGGTCGTGTTGGACGCCGCCGCGATTCAAGGCGATCAGGCGGTTGCGATCGCCCGCGAAGCCCAGGCCCTCGGCGCTCACGTCGTTGGCGAAGATGAAGTCCAGGTTCTTGCGCGCGATTTTGCGGGCGGCGTGTTCCAGCACCGAGCCGGTTTCGGCCGCGAACCCGACCAGGATCTGGTGATCCGGCTTGCGGCTGCCCAGGGTGGCCAGGATATCGGTGGTGCGCTCCAGGTGCAGACGTCCGTCGAACGATTCCTTCTTGAGCTTGTGCACGGATGGCCGGGGCCGATAATCGGCGACCGCCGCGGCCATGACGATGACGTCCTGTTCCATTTGTCGGCTGAGAACCGCATTCGCCATTTCGGCCGCCGAGCGGACTCCGAACCCTTCGACCATGGCCGGAAGGGGTACTTGAATGGGTCCGTGAATCAGGGTGACCTGGGCGCCGGCATCGCGGAAGGCACGCGCGATGGCGATGCCCATCTTGCCGCTGCTGCGATTGGTCAGGAAGCGGACGGGATCGAGATCTTCGCGAGTGGGCCCGGCGGTGACGAGCACGCGTTTCCCTTCGAATCGGGGGAGGCGCGGCGACAGGACCCAATCCAGGTGATCCAGAATCACGGAAGGCTCGGCCATGCGGCCTGCGCCGACCTCGCCGCAGGCGAGATCGCCCGAATCGCCCAGAACCAGGTGCACGCCGTCCTGACGGAGCTGGTTCATGTTGCGCCGGGTGGCCGGGTGTTCCAGCATACCGGTGTTCATCGCCGGGCAACCCACGGTCTTGCCGCGATGGGCCAGGTAGGTGGTGGTGAGAAAGTTGTCGGCCTGACCGTGGGCCATTTTGGCCATGGTGTTGGCCGTCAATGGGGCGATCAGCAGTAAGTCGACCGAGCGAATCAGGGAAATGTGCTCGATGTTGCCGGTCTCGACCGCGCTCGGGGTGGCGATGCGAACCGGCTGGCCCGTCAGCGTTTCGAAGGTCAAGGGACCCACGAAACGCGCCGCCCATTCGGTCATGATCGGATAGACCGTGATGCCGCGCTGCGTGAGCAGGCGTACCAGCTCCACCGTCTTGTAGGCCGCGATACCGCCGGTTACGCCCAACGCGATGGAGAGCCCTTCGTGTCCACCTTCTTCTGTATGGCCCGTCAACAAAGATCGCCTCTCTGGGCGTCGTCGGCCGAAGTCGATTCGGCGCGATCAGGGCCCGATAGCCATGGCATCAGGCGCTGGCAGCGGCGCTTTTGGCTTCGCCGGGTTTCTGTTGTTCTTTGGGGTGGAAGGTCAGCAGGCCTTCGGAAGCTTCCCGAGTGGCAATGGTCGTGTACTTCAGGGTGTCGGGGTTTTTGATTCTCGGCTTGGCGCCGCGCTGCAATTGAGCCACGCGCTGGCCGGCCAGAACGATCAAACGGTACTTGGAACCAATTTCTTCGGGAATCTTGTGCATGGACGATACTCCAACCGGAAGTCATTTGCCGAGGGCGCGCCTGTTGTTCGGAACCTGTTTGAACCTGCCCAAAACAAAAACCACGAAAAGTGGTGGGCGTCAGCGTCCGCGCCGGCTCGGCGGGATTTTGAGTCAACCCCTCATTTTTGAGTCAACCCCTCATTCTAGCGTCAGGACTTGAACTTTTCAAGGAGCAGGCGTGCGGTCTCCTGGCGTCGGTATACGCGGAACCGGTCGGCCGCAACCAGTGACCGCAGCTCGGTGTAACAGCGTTCCAGGTTGTCGTTGACGATGAGGTAGTCGAACCGTTCCATTTGCGTCATTTCCGAGCGGGCGTTGTTCAGGCGCCGCTGAATCACCTCGGGACTGTCTTCGCCGCGGTTCTCGAGGCGCCGTTGCAGCTCGTCGTAGCTGGGCGGTGCGATGAAGATGGCGATCGCGGAGGGCAGTTGGCGTTTGATTTGGAGCGCACCCTGGACGTCGATGTCGAGCAGGACGTCCAGGCCCTGGGACAACTGCTCCTCGATGTGCGCCTTCGACGTGCCGTAGCAGTTGGCGTGGACCTCGGCCCATTCGAGAAAGGCTTCCTCGTCGATCATGCGTTGGAAATGGTCGCGATCGGTAAAAAAGTAGTGTTTGCCGTCGACCTCACCGGCGCGCGGCGGTCGGGTGGTGTGGCTGACACTGAACACCAGCCGGTCGTCTTCGGCGATCAATCGCTTCAGCAGGGTGGATTTCCCGGCACCCGAGGGGCCGATGACGATGACGATGTTGCCCGAGTACTTGTATGCTTCCAACGTGACCTCTCTCCTCATCCCGCGAGCCTTTCCCTCGGACTCGCGTCTCCATGCCGGACCGCGAGGGACCGGCGATATGTGCTCACTCGATGTTCAGGACCTGCTCGCGCACTTTCTCGTAGGCGGTTTTCAGGCGTACCACGCGATCGGCGATTTCCTTGTGTTTGGCTTTGTTGCCGATCGTGGTCACCTCGCGCATCTGTTCCTGGAGCAGGAATTCGAGCTCCTTGCCCAAGGGTCGCTTGTCGGCTTCGATCAGGCGGTGGGTGGTGTCCAAATGGGCGTAGAGCCGGGTGATCTCCTCGGTGATGTCCAACCGGTCGGCGTAGTAGACCACTTCCTGGCCCAGACGCACGTCGTCCAGGCTGGTGTCTTCCAGCAGGTTGTTCAGTCGTTTCAGGATCTGTTCCCGCAGCTCTTCGGATCGCGTTTCGGTGATTCGCTCCAATTCGGTCACTTCGTTTCTGATGTGCTTCAGCGAATCTCTGAAGAACCCCACCAAATTCTCGCCTTCGCGCTTGCGGCTCCGTTCCAGCTTTTCGACCGCTTCGTTCAGCGTGTTGCGAATGACGTCTTCCAGGTCGGGCGGCAGTCGGAACCCGGTTCGCTGGGTCACGGTCAGGTCCTGCATGCGGGCCAGGGTGTTGATGTCCAGGGTTCCCTCGATCGAGAATTCGGACTGCATCTGCGCCACCAACTGAAGCAACTGGTTCAGGCGCGAGCGATTGAGCGGGGTGGGGGGCAGTGCATCGGGGTCGCGAATTTCCAATTCGCAGAATACGTCGACGCGGCCGCGGAACAAGCGCTTCTTGAGAATGGCCCGCAGCTCCCCTTCCAGGTACATGAAGTCGAAGGGCAACTTCAGGTTGAGATCCAGCCCTTTGTTATTTAGAGACTTGATGCGGAACCCGGCGCGGATGCGATCGTTTTCGAGTGCGGCCTCGCCAAATCCGGTCATGCTAAAGAGCATGGATGCCCTCCTCCTGTAATTGAATCAGCCGGCGGTACACGCCGTGGTTTTTCATCAGGGCCTCGTGATCGCCGCGTTCCACGATCCTGCCTTTGTCCAGCACCAGAATGGTGTCGGCCTTTCGGATGGTGGACAACCGGTGGGCGATGACCAGGGTCGTCTTGGATTTCATCAGCGTGTCCAGTGCCTGTTGCACTTCGCGTTCGGCTTGGGTGTCGAGTGCGGAAGTGGCCTCGTCGAGAATCAGCACGGGTGCGTCTTTCAGGATAGCACGTGCGATGGATAACCGCTGGCGTTGGCCGCCGGAAAGCTGGTTGCCCGACTCACCGATCGTGGTGTCGTACCCATCGGCGAGTTGACCGATGAACTCGTGGGCGTTGGCTTTTTTGGCGGCGTCGATGACGTCTTCCCGGGAGGCGTCCTTCAGGCCGTAGGCGATGTTGTTGTGAACGGTGTCGTCGAAAAGGACCGTATCCTGGCTGACCAGACCGAACAGGCCGCGCAACTCTGCCTTCGGCATTCGGCGGATGTCGAGGCCGTTGATTTCGAGGGCGCCGTCGCTGATGTCGTAGAAACGCGGCAGAAGCTTGACCAGGGTGGACTTGCCGCTGCCCGAGGCACCCACCAGCGCCACCACTTCGCCGTGCCCGACCTCGAGGTCGATGCCGTCCAAGACCCAGGGCTCGTCCGGCTGGTCGCCATAGCGGAACCGCACCTTGCGGAACGCGAGGTTTTCGACCTGGGGATGGCCGGGCATGGACTGGGGATGTTCCGGCTCGCGGATCTCGTTGTCCCACTCCATGACTTCGGCGATGCGGGGCAGGACGCCGACCGCCTGTTGGATGTCGCTGTTGGCGCGAGCCATGCGCTTGATGGGTTGGTAGAGCTGATAGATGACCAGGATGTAGAACAGGAAGTCGCCCTGGCTCATGGTTCCGTTCTGTACCACCAGGCTGCCGTAGCAGACGAAAGAGACGACCACGACCATGCCGATCAGGCCCATGACCGGGGTGGTCACCGCCGTGATGCGCAGTTCGCGCAGGGCGTATTTGAAGAACAGGCTGTTCGTTTGCGCCAATTTGGTCGACTCGAAGGACTCCTTCTGGTAGCCCTTCACGATTTGCATGCCCACCAGCACCTCCTTGAGGTGCGAGGTCAAGGCGCTCAAAAAGCTCTGGGACTTGCGCGAGTATTTGCGGATCTTGCGCGAGAACACGGCGACCGGCAGGCCGACCATCGGCACCAACACGAACAGGGTCAGCGACAGCTTCCAGTTGATGAAGAACGCCAGGAAGAGGAAGACCACCACGTTGGCGGCCTCCTTGATCATTTCGCCGAACTTGACCGAAATCGCCTGCTGGATACGCAGGACGTCGGTGTTGATGCGGGTCAGGATGTCGCCGGTGCTGTACTCCTTGAAGAACCGCATCGACATGGTCATGACCTTGTCGATCATGGCTTGGCGCAGGTCGACCACCACGGTGACCCCCACCTTGCCCATGGTGTAGGTGCCGATGTAGTTGAACAGTGCCTGGCAGCAGAACACCACGATCGCCATCACGGCCCAGGGGATCGGGTTGATCAGCGCATCCGTTCTGGCTTCGCGAATCGCTTCCAGCGGCACGCCGAATTCGTTCAGCCAGTTTTGCAGACCCTGCAGTTTCTCCTTGTAGCCGAACAGCCGATCGGCCTGGCTCTGAACCTGGGTCGCCGAGTCGGTCAGGACGTTGTCCATCAGGGAGGTGATCAACCCGGTCAGGGCCGAATTGAAGACGGCCGCCAGGATCAGGGCGACCAGCGCCATCCCGAACGCGGCTCTGTACGGCTTCAACAGCCGAATCAAATCCTTCACGCTAGGTAATCCTTCACGACTGTGGCGGCGCGCCTGGCCGCTCCGCCGCCGCCAAGTATGTGTTCCAGTCTATCAAATTCGGCGAGGACCCGATCTCGCGTCTCACCCGGTTCGATCAACGCATCCAGGTGGGTCAGGATCGCCTCGGGACAAAAGTCGTCCTGAATCAGCTCCGGGACCACCCGCTTGCCCAGCACGATGTTGACGAGCGCCACGTGCTCCACTTTGACAAGGCGGCTGGCGAGGGCGTAGGAGAGCTGTTTGAGCCGGTAGCCGACGATCATGGGCGTGTGCAGCAGGCCGGTCTCCAGGGTGGCGGTGCCCGAAGCGACGATCGCGGCGTCGGCGTGACGCATCAGGGGTCGCATCAATCCCGGCAACAGGCGGATCGAGGAAGTCAGCGGGCGGTCCAGCTCGGTTTCGACCTGGCCGAGCAGATCTGCGACCAGCGTCCGGTCCAGCGCGGGTGCGATGGGAATCGCGAACTGATAGCGGTCGAGGCGTTGGGCCGCCGCACGGGCCATGACCGGCAACAGGGAGGTCACCTCGCGGGTACGGGAACCGGGTGCCAGGGCCACGAGCGGGCGTTGCGGGTCGAGACCCTGGGACGCGAAGAACTCTTCGCGACTTCCGCCGGTTTTCAGTTCGTCCACCAGCGGATGGCCGACCCAGGTGGTCGGCAGATCCAACTCCGCGTAAATCGCCTTTTCGAACTCGAACAGGACGAGCATGTGGTCCACGAGTCGTGCGATCTTCTTGGCGCGTCCCTTCCGCCAAGCCCAAACCTGGGGCGATACATAGTAGATGATGGGGATGCCGAGCCCGGCGACGGCCTTGGCGAAACGCAGGTTGAAGTCGGGTGCGTCGACCAGGACGATGACGTCCGGGCGCCATTCGCGCAGTTCGGCCACCAGGTGATTGAACATGCCCTTGAGGCGGCGCAGTTGGGAAAGGACTTCGACCAAGCCCATCACGTTGAAATCGCGGACGCCGTAGGTTTGGTGCATGCCCTCGGCCTGCAGGAGATCGCCGCCCACGCCGCGTACGTCCAGGGCCGGTACCATCGTTTTCAGTTCGCGCAAGAGGCGCCCGCCGAGCAGATCGCCACTGGTTTCGGTGGTCACCAGAAACAGTTTTTTGGGTTTGGCGGGTTGTGTCTGGGCTTCTTTCGAGCTTTCCGGTTTCCCGGCCATGTGACTGGGTTGAGAAGTGGTTGCGTTCACGTGAAGCATCCTTGTGATGGCTCGCGGCATGGCTTCGGGCGAGGCCGCCTCCGAAAAAGCCTGCTTATCATGGAACATCCCGAGCGCACATGCAAGCGGATCCGAGGCGATCTCGATGGCCGATGGAATGCCGTATTCGGTTCTGGTACTCGGTTCCTGAAAGCTCGGGGACCCGCTTGCCTGGCGGAAATGAGGGGTACCCCGCGGGGTTCCGTGGCGGTAGATGCGCCGTGCGTGGATGTCCATCGGCCAAAATCGCGCTGGATGGGAATTCAGAATTGCAAAATCCTCGGTTGGCGGGGAGAATGGCAGGGAAATGTCCGGGTATTTTCGGGTGGTTCTTTTGCGGCATCGGAAGGGTCGACCACGGACCCTGTCGCGCACGCGTGTGAACGATTCCACCGGTCCCGGCCACATACGATATCAAGATCCAAGTCTGGCAATGAGAGTGTGAAGGAACGACACCATGAGTGCTTACTTCATTGAACTGGATCAGAACGATCCCGGTTTCGACCCGTTCGTGAATGGAAAATATCTGGCTCGCGAGGCGGAAGCCCTCAACGACATCGCCAACTCCCTGGGCGTGAATACCCTCGACGATTGGTTGAGTGAGGAAGTGGAAGACTATCTGGAAGACGTCGCCGAGATGAACGACCTCGATGACGACGACGACGATGAAGAGTTCGGGGAAGACCAGAGCGACGAAGGCGAAGAAAAGAAGGGGACCTGGTTCGAGGCGGAAGAAGGCATCAACTGGCTTCAAACGCTCGTGGGTCATCTCGAGGAGCACGAGGACGAGCTGAACAACCAGCAGCAGGTAACCGACGAGTTGAACGAATACCTGGAGGTGCTCGAACAGGCCGAGGCCGTCGGTGCCCGTTGGCGTCTGGCATTGGATATCTGATTTTCGAGCCGGTCGCGCACCCTCCGCGCGGCCATAAAAAATGCCGGCCCGAGGGCCGGCATTTCCGAAGCGGTGATCCTGGACGCGCTGCGCTCAGTAGCGGTAGTGCTCCGGCTTGTAGGGGCCATCCGAGGGGATGCCCAGGTAGTCGGCCTGCGACTGGGTGAGCTTGGTGAGCTTGGCACCCAACTGGCCGAGGTGGAGCATCGCCACCTCTTCGTCCAGCTTCTTGGGCAGGACGTGCACGCCCAGAGCGTACTTGTCGGGCTCGGTCCACATAGCGATCTGGGCCAGCACCTGGTTGGAGAAGCTGTTGCTCATCACGAAGGAGGGGTGGCCGGTGGCGCAACCCAGGTTGACCAGGCGACCGCGCGCCAGCACGATGATGGCCTTGCCGTCGGGATAGACGAACTTGTCCACCTGGGGCTTGATGTTGACTTCCACGATGTCTTCGCGGCCTTCCAGGTACGCGATGTCGATCTCGGTGTCGAAGTGGCCGATGTTGCAGACGATGGCGTGATCCTTCATCGCATCCAGGTGCTTGCCGACGATGACGTCGTTGCAGCCGGTGGTGGTGACGAAGATGTCGGCCGTGCCGGCGACCTCTTCCATCGTGACGACCTGGTAGCCTTCCATGCAGGCCTGGAGGGCGCAGATCGGATCGATTTCGGTGACCAGAACGCGTGCGCCGAAGTTGCGCATGGCCTGGGCGCAGCCCTTGCCCACGTCGCCGTAGCCGGCGACCACGACGGTCTTGCCGGCGACCATCACGTCGGTGGCGCGCTTGATGCCGTCGGCCAACGACTCGCGGCAGCCGTAGAGGTTGTCGAACTTGGATTTGGTCACCGAGTCGTTGACGTTGATGGCCGGAACCTTCAGTTCACCGCGTTCGTGCATTTGATAGAGGCGGTGCACGCCGGTGGTGGTCTCTTCGGTGATGCCCTTGATGTTTTTCAGCAGCTCGGGGTGTTTTTGGTGGACCAGGAGGGTCAGGTCGCCGCCGTCGTCCAGGATCATGTTCAGCGGTTGCCCGTCGGGCCAGACCAGCGTCTGTTCGATACACCAGTCGTACTCTTCTTCGGTTTCGCCCTTCCAGGCGAATACCGGGATGCCGGCGGCGGCCATGGCCGCTGCCGCGTGGTCTTGCGTCGAGAAAATGTTGCAAGAAGACCAGCGAATCGAAGCACCCAATTCAACCAGCGTTTCCATGAGCACGGCGGTCTGAACCGTCATGTGGAGGCAACCGGCGATGCGGGCGCCGGTCAAAGGCTTGCTGGCACCGTACTTTTTGCGCAGTGCCATCAGGCCGGGCATTTCCTTTTCGGCGATTTCGATTTCTTTGCGGCCGAATTCGGCCAGAGAGATATCCTTGACTTTGTAGTCCTGGGTGGAAGTACTCATTCCTGCTGCTCCCTTAAATACTTACCGGTAAATTGTCGCGGTCGACCCCGCCTGAGATCGACCCGGTTACGTGATGATCCCGTTTAGGAGATTTTATCGACCATGTCCAACTGTTCCCAGGGAAATTCCGGGCGACCGAAATGGCCGTAGGTTGAAGATGCGCGAAAGATCGGTCGTCTCAAACCGAAACGATCGATGATGCCCTGGGGCGTCAGGTCGAAGTGCTTGCGAACCAGCTCGACCAGTTCCTTTTCCGGACGGGTTCCCGTGCCGAAGGTCTCGACGCGAATGGAAACCGGATCCACGACGCCGATGGCGTAGGCCACCTGGAGTTCGCAACGCTCGGCGAATCCCGCGGCGACGAGGTTCTTTGCCGCGTGTCGGGCCGCGTAGGCCGCGGAACGGTCGACCTTGGTGCAGTCTTTGCCCGAGAAGGCGCCGCCGCCGTGACGCGCGTAGCCGCCGTAGGTGTCGACGATGATCTTGCGACCGGTCAAGCCGGCGTCGCCGACGGGGCCGCCGATCACGAAGCGTCCGGTGGGGTTGATGTGGAACTGGGTATCGTTGTGCAGCATGCCATTGGGAATGATGGGCTTCACCACATGCTCCATGATGTCGTCGCGCAGTTGGTGCAGCTCGATCGTTTCGTCGTGCTGGCTGGAAACGACCACGGCGTCGACCGCGACCGGATTGGTGTCTTCGTAGCGCACGGACACCTGGGTCTTGCCGTCGGGGCGGAGATAGGTCAAAGGGCCTTGTTTGCGCACTTCGGTAAGGCGGCGCGACAGCTTGTGGGCGAGGTCGATGGGGAACGGCATGAGGTCGGAAGTTTCTTTGCACGCGTAGCCGAACATGAGACCTTGGTCGCCGGCGCCGAGCTTGTCGACGCCCATGGCGATATCGGGCGATTGCTTGTCGAGAGTCACCATTACGGAGCAGGTTTCGGCATCGAAACCCATGGCGGAGCTGGTGTATCCGACTTCGCGAACCACGTCCCGAGCGATTCTCGGAATGTCGAGCTGGGAGCTGGTCGTGATTTCACCACCGACCAGGATGAGACCGGTGGTGACAAACGTTTCACAAGCCACCCGACTCATGGGATCGCCGGCAAGGGCCGTGTCCAGAACAGCGTCGCTGATCTGGTCGGAAATCTTGTCGGGATGCCCCTCGGTGACGGATTCGGAAGAAAAAATGTGAGTCATTCTGGGCTCTCCTACTTGTCTGAGTAAATTAGGGGGGTCTAGAGACCGGCGGAGCCTTTATCCGGAAGAGGGTAGGATAAACCGGAACCTATAATCATACCGCCAACACCGCCAAAAATGCAGGCTCTTTTTTTCGGGCAATTCCATGGGCAGGCTGGTTTTTGGGCTCGATCGGTTTTGGATAACTCAACCAAATATAAGCGGTTGTCATCTGTTCGCTTTGGTGGCTGCGCAAAAAAATCGGCGCGTGATTTTTGTCCTTCAGGGCCCTCAAACCGGGATGCCGGTGCGGTTGCGTACCGGGCCGTTTTCCAAGTTCAACACACCGCGCGGACAGACCGCCGAGCACATGCCGCACCCCACGCAGGAGGCGCGCACGATGTTCTCGCCGCGTTGTGCGTACCAGCGTACGTCGATGCCCATTTCGCAATAGGTGGAGCAGTTGCCGCAGGAAATGCACTGGCCGCCGTTGGTGGTGATGCGGAAACGCGAGAAGTAGCGCTGCAGAAGGCCCAGGACGGCCGCCATGGGGCACCCGAACCGGCACCAGACGCGGCTGCCCATGATCGGATAGAAACCCGTGCCGATGACGCCGGCGAAGATCGAGTGGATGAAAAAGCCGTAGGCGATCGAGAACTTGCCGGAGAGCGATCCGAGCACGGAGCCGCCATAGATGTGGTTGAGCCACATCAGCCCGGTGGTGAGCACGATCAGCACCAGCACCGAGTGGATCAGCCACCGTTCGACGCGCCAGGCACGCAGCGACTTGTCCGAATTCTGGCGGAACCCGTCGCCCAGGGTTTCGGCCAGGCCGCCGCAGCCGCAAACCCAGGAACAGTACCAGCGTTTGCCGAAGAAGTAGGTCAGGATCGGGGTGATCACGAGGATCGACGCGATCGACCAAAACAACATGAACTTGCCCAGTGCCCCGTTACGCAGCAGATCTTCCACCGAGTAGGGGAACAGCTCGTAATAGCGCAGCGGCCAGATGTTGGCCCATTCGAAATAGAGCCCGTCGTTCAGTTTCGCCAGCACGTTGGGAATGGTGAAGGCGAACGCGAGCTGGAAGAACATCACTGAAAGGGTGCGCAGGATCTGGTAGCGACTGTGGCGGTATTTGATCAGGGCACGCACGCCCATCACCAGGATCGTGACCGTGTACAGAAAGCCGTAGAGGAACCACTGGCTCATTTCGCCCTTGTCGTTCCAGGCCGAGGAACCCGACAGCCACACTTGCAGCGGGTTGACCAGCACCACCAGGGATTTGAGATGCTGTGGATGAAAATAGAGGATGATGTAGAAGCCGGTCATGAAAATGGCGGCCATCCAGCCCAGGTACCCGCGCGACAGGGCGCTGCTGAACATGATGTAGTGGTTCTTGATGCCGGGAGGCCCGTCCTTGCGGGTTTGGACGATGTAGACCAGGGCGCCGAGGATGGTGAGGCCGAGCCCGATGCCGGCGTAAACCGGGCCGCCGCCAAGGGTCGATACGACCAGGCCCAGCAATCCGATGGAAAACGCGATCATGCCCGCCTTTTGAACCCCGTCCCACATGTGGGGGTTGGATTCGGGTATCAACTGCAGGCTGGTATCGTATCGGCGCATGCTCGTCTCCTTGGCGACGCTTGGTGTGTTTCTCTTGGGGATGGGGCCCGTCTCATGAGGCGCTCAGAACAGGCCCAACAGCTTTTTGCGACGGAGCCGAACCGGTCGTGCCGCCGTTTTGTTGTAGGCGTCCACGATGCTCTGTTCGAATCGTTTGAAGAATTCCGGATCGAAATTGGCTTCGTCGAGGTTGGTCAGGACCTCTTCGACGGTCGCACCGCGCTTCATCCACCGTTCGAAGGTGCGGTGCCGGTAGCGGATGCCGAAACTGTTCATACCGGTGACCACTCCGGAATCCTTGTGATAGACCAATCTGAAACACTGGCCGCCGGAAGGACTTTCCCAGTAGAGCGTGTCCTCGTGGTCCTGCGGTTCCGGACTCACCATCCCGTAGGTCTGGTATTCGATGTCGAAGAATTTCGCCGAGTTGAACCAAACCCCGCGATCGTAGGCGGTTCGATGTCCGCACAGCGTTTTGGCCAGGGTTTCCGCCTGCATCTTGCCGGTGTACCAGAGCGGCTCGACGCGCCCCCGTTCGCCTTCGCGCTCGCAAATCTCGGCGCAGTCGCCGCAAGCGTAGATGTCCGGAGCGCTGGTTTCCAGGAAGGTGTTGACCCGGACGCCGCGTCCCGTGTCGATCGTCGAGTCGCGGACCAGGTCCAGGTTCGGGCTGACCCCGGCGGTCAACCCCACGAACTGGCAGGGAATCTCTTCGCCCCGATGGGTCACCACCGCGCGGACCCGTCCCGATGCGTCGCCGAGGATTTCCTTCAACTCGGTTTCCAGGCGTAAATCCACGTGGTGTTGTTTCAGGTGGCGCCCGATGAAGGCGCCCTCCTCGCTGCGCAAGATGTTGCCCCAGTACCGATCTTCGCGGACGAGAAAGGTCACGTCGATGTGGCGGGTGCGCAGCATCTCGGCCATCTCGACCCCGATCAGGCCGCCGCCGACGATGACGCCGCTTCGGATGTCGCGGGTGTTGCGCTCCATGAGTTCCAGGTCCTGGAGGTTGTAGAGTCCCTGCACGCCGGCCAGGTGCTGCCCGGGCCAACCGAAGTAATTTGATTTGGAACCGGTGGCGATGACCAGCTTATCGTAGGCGATCGGGGGACTGTTGGCCAGAAACAGCCGTTTCTCTTCGGGGTCGATGCGGCGCACGTAGTCGAATACCAGTTCGATGTCGTTCTTGCGCCAGAACCAGTCCTCGTAAGGCTTGAGATGATCGAGTTTCATGTGGCCCATATAGACGTACATGAGCGCCGGCCGCGAATAAAAATGCCGGGACTCCGACGAGATCATCGTCACGGGCCGATCACTCTGCTTGCGCACGTGACGGGCGACCGTGGTGCCCGCGATCCCATTGCCGATGATTACAATTCCACCCATGGAAACGGCTCCTGCTCGGTTTGCTTTTCTTCACCCGTATCGCCCGTCGACGTGGATCTCGTTTTTGGGTGAATCTGGATAGTCGGGAGCGGACGTTTCTTCCCTGGACGTATCGGTTCGAAACGCCGCTCGACGGATCTTGCCATTCGATACGCGGGTCGAATGCACGCGTTCGGAAGGCGATCCTTCGGGTCAGATGGGGAACGCGGATGCCGTAGGCTTCATTCCACTTCGGGAAATCGGGGGCGACCCGTGGGATCGGGATTGGCAATGCGAGAAAAGGTGTAGCCTATTTTATCTCGGGCGCGCATAATGAATTTGCATTTATCGAAAAAACTGAAAATTCCCGTCCCTCACGAAATGGAAATCGCATGAGCCATTTTTCGAATCTTCCTTCGCGGAAAAGGGCGGCGGCGTTGCCCGCTCGCCAGAAACCCTCGCTGGGCAAAGAGGCCTTTCTACGTTGGCAAAAGTTCATCAGCGAGCGCACCGGTGTGTTCATTTGCGAGGGCAAGGCCTACCTGTTCGAGAACCGACTGCTTCCGCTTTTACAGGATTTCGGTTGTCGTGACCTGGATCACCTCTATCAAAAGGCGCTGGCGGACAAGAGTACCGCGCTGGTCAGTTCGATCATCGAGGTCATGACCACCCACGAAACCAGTTTTTTTCGCGATCGGTGGGCCTTCGAACTGCTGGGCGACCTGGTGGACCGGTTCATCGCGGAGGGCAAACGCGATCTGCAGGTTTGGAGCGCGGCCTGTTCGACCGGGGAGGAGCCCTTCTCGATCGCGATGACCTTCAAGCGCGCCTTGGAGGGCGGCAGGCATTTTCGACCCCACATCCTGGCCTCGGACATCGCCGAAAAAACGCTGCAAACGGCCATGCTCGGCAGCTACCACCAATTGGGTTCGCACATTCGTCCCGACGAGGTGAGTCGCTACTTTACCGAAATCGGCGGCACCTGGCACGTGAACGAGGATCTGCGCACCATGGTCCAGTTCCAGCACCTGAACCTGATGGACGTCGAACCCCATCTCGGCTGCTTCGATGTGGTGTTCTGTCGCAACGTGGCCATCTATTTCAATATCGAGGTGCGCCGGCGCTTTTTCGATCGCCTGGCCGAAGTCCTGCCGCGCGGCGGTGTGCTGATCATCGGCGCATCCGAGTCGTTGTGCAACGTGACCAAGCGTTTCCAGCGCCAAGACTACAAAGGCCATTTTTACTACCGGCGCGCGAGTTGAGCCCGATTCTCCCGAATCGAAGATTGGCGTGCTTCCGGGTGGGCCCATGCTAGAATGCGGGGCCCAATTGGGAGCGGGAGCCTGCTTGCGTGACGACACCGACCTTCACTTTCGCCATCGTGAACTGGAACACCAGGGACCTGCTGCGGCAATGCCTGGATTCGATCCGGGCCCACGGCGCGCATTACGACATCCAAATCCTGGTGGCCGACAACGCCAGTTCGGACGGATCCGCCGAGATGGTCGAAGGCTCCTACCCGGAAGTCACCCTGGTCAGGAATCCCGGTAACCTCGGGTTCGCCAAGGGTCACGCGCCGTTGTTCGAACTCAGTCGCGGCCGCTACCACGTGTTGGTCAACAGTGACGTTCGTCTCCATCCTGGCTGCTTGGAGCGCATCGAAGAACGCATGGAACGGGATCCGGACATCGGGGTCCTGGGCCCGCGAACCATCGGTCCCGACGGTCAGGTCCAGCCCGGCTGTCGTCGATTTCCCTCGCTGGCCTTTCAGTTCCGCGAAGCCCTCGGCATCAACCGCCTCTTTCCGCGCCATCCCTGGTGGAACGCCTACAAGATGGGCGATTTCGATCACGGCCATTCGCGCGACGTGGACCAGATCATGGGCTCCTTTTTTGTGATTCGCGACAGTCTCGTCCGGAACATCGGCGGCTTGGACACTTCCTTCTTCATGTACTACGAGGAAGTCGACTACTGTTTGAGAGCCAAGCGAGCCGGGTTTCGCGTGTTCTTCGAGGCCGGGGCCGAGGTCTATCACGAGGGCGGGGCCAGCGCCGCCAAGGTCAAGGTGCAAACGATTCGTCGAATCATGCGCTCCATGCGTCACTATTACCGGAAAAACCACGGCGGTTGGACCTGGTTGCCGTTGACCCTGATTTTGTCTCTGGATTCGGCGACACATGTGGCCTATGCCTTGGCCCGCAGGCAGCAACCTCTGACGACCTTCAAAGCCTATTGGTTGGCGTGGTGGGACGTGGTCCTGTTCAGGCCGGCCGACTTTTAGAAGCGTTCAACCGATCGCGGTTTCGGTTGTCTCGTGTCACGAGGCCGACCGGTTGCGTCTCTCCCTTTCCCTTCGCTCCGCCCACCGTCATTTGTGAGGCTTTCTCCATTGAATATTCTGATTCTGACCCGTTATCCGACCAAGGGTCCCAGCTCCCGCTACCGTTTTCTTCAGTACCTACCCCAATTGACCGCGGCGGGACACCACTTCGAAATTCGACCCTTCTTCACAACCCACTATCTCGAAACCATTTATTCCGGCAAACGACCCAACCCGCTGTACGTGATGGGTCGCTACCTGGCCCGTTTGGGAGCCTGCCTTCGGGCGCGCCGTTTCGACCTGGTCTGGATGGAGGGCGAATTGCTGCCCCTGATTCCCGCCCCCTTCGAACGCGCGCTGCACGCCCTGTTGCCGCCTCGTCGCATCTACGATTTCGACGATGCCGTGTGGCTGCGCTACAAGGGGAAGCCGTTTCTCGAGCGCAAATTCCTCTCCGTCTTGCGGGGAGCGGCGGGCATCGTCTGCGGCAATCCCTGGTTGGAGAACTACTGTCGCCAGGTCAATGAGCGCATCATCCAGATACCGACGGTCGTCGATTGGCCCAAGTACGCCGCCGCCGAGGCCCCGCTCGAGGGCTGCACCATCGGCTGGATCGGATCGCCGAGCACCCTGTTCTTCCTCGAAAACCTCTATCCCGCGCTGCGCCGTCTGGCGGCGGAGATGCCCCTGAGGCTGCACATCGTGGGTGCCGAGTCCTCCGACCCGGAATTGGATATCACCTGTAGTTCCTGGAGCGAAGCTGCCGAAGTTAGTTTTATCGAACGCTTCGATATCGGGGTTATGCCATTGGATCCGACACCGTGGGCCGAGGGCAAGTGCGGCTTGAAGCTGATTCAGTACATGGCCGCCGGCGTCCCCGCCGTGGCATCCCCCGTCGGCGTCAACACCCAACTGATCGAAGGTTCGGGCGGCGGCTACCTCGCCGGCGACGAGGAAGCCTGGGTGACCCACCTGGGAACCCTGCTTTCCGACGGGGTTCGGCGTCGTCAGTGCGGGTTGGCCGGACGGGCCTACGCGCAGGAGCATTTGACCGTTCAGGCCCAGGGTCCCAAGCTGATTTCCTTTCTCGAGGAAACGGTCCGGGGCCAAGGCTGAACGACCGTATCGAGTCCTGGACACCTGGCAGCTAAATTGCTGTCGGAGGTGCTTCCAGCAGGCTGACGTGTGCGATGTGATTTTCGCCACGGGAATTGGTCTACAGGGGTTTGTTTCCCTGGGTTGTACGCGTCGGCTTATGTATAATTACCAGTTTGTTTCGGGACGTGAAACCTGCGGTATGGATTGGGTTTTGCGCATTTGCCGGAGGAAAAGTGAATTACTTTCTTCTATTTATTACCTCATTGGTAACCACGCTGTTATTGGTCCCGCCTATCAAAAAATTGGCTCATGTGACGGGGGCCATTGACGAGCCCTGCGAACGCAAGGTCCATAGCGGTCTCGTGCCCCGCATGGGCGGCCTGGCCATTTTTTTCGGCTTCATCCTCACTTACTTCGTGTACCTCAACCAAAGTCAAGAATACCGCGGCATCCTGATCGGAATGGTCGTAGTGGTGCTGATCGGCATCATCGACGACAGTATCGGGCTGGAACCCAAGCTCAAACTCTTGGGCCAGGTGGTGGCCGCCATGGCCGCCATGGTCATGAGCGGGGTCAACATCAACGTGCTCGGCGGGGTTCTCGGTTCGAATTTCGATCTCGGCATGCTCTCCTGGCCGTTGACGCTGTTGTGGATCGTGGGGATCACGAACGCCATCAACCTCAGCGACGGGTTGGATGGCCTGGCCGGCGGCATCTCGTTGATCGCCTTTTCCAGTTTCGGGTTCCTGGCCTATTACCGCGAAGATTATTTCGTGTTTTCACTCTGCCTCGTGCTGGCCGGGTGCATTCTGGGTTTTTTGAAATACAACACCCATCCCGCCGAAATCTTCATGGGCGATACCGGTTCCCTTTTTCTCGGCTATTCCCTGGGCACCCTTTCCATTGCCGGCAATTTCAAGTCGCTGACCACCATTACCCTGATCACGCCGGTCCTGGTGCTGCTCATTCCCATCGCCGACACCCTGTGGGCCATCATTCGGCGGCTGTACGAGGGACGTAGCCCGTTCAGTGCCGATAAGAAGCACTTTCACCATACCCTGCTCAAGACCGGCATGAACCACTCGCAAACGGTCAGCGTGATCTACGGGCTTTCGACCGCGCTGAGTGCCTGTGCCGTGGCCCTGGCGCTTTCCAGCAAGCTGCGCTACCTGCTGTTGCCGATGGTCCTGATGGGGGTGATCGCCCTGTTCGCCCAGGTTTCGGGCGCCGTGAATTTTTCCCACCTGACCACCCGCCTCTTCAACAAGCTGGACCATTGGTTCTCGTTCGAATCTCAATCGTTCCTTTCCAAGGCCTCGCTGCGCATGTTGCTGATCGGCACCACCATCTACTCGATCTGTTTTCTGGTGTCCCTGCCGCTGGTGCCGACCAACCTGCTGTTCATCGCTTCCACCACGGTGGTGCTGCTTTTGTTTCTCGCGGCGACCGGCGGCGAGAACGGACGCAGTTACATGCTGTTCAGCCTCTTTTTTCTGGCCGCCGCGATCGCCCTGGTTATCAGCCACACGATCGAAGCCGATCGCCGGCTGTTGGGGGTCAACATGGCGACCCTCGAGACCATCGCCTTTTGGTTCATGGTGACCGGCGTTTTCGGAAAGATCATTTTCAAGAAGACGCCCGAAATCGTGCTGAGCACGCCGCTCGAGTTCTTCGTGTTCCTGGTGTTGATCTCCATCGCCATCGTGCCCGAGGAATTCCGCAGCCAGTACAATCTGGTTCACCACACTTTGCGCACATTCTTCCTTTTCCTGAGTTTCAAGATCATCGCGTTGACCAGCTTCCGCAAGGAGCACTCGACCGCTTCGGTCATTTTGTCGAGCCTCGTGTTCGTGGTGTTCAGCACGCTGCTTTGAGCTGCTTCGCCGAAGGGCGAGAGCCGGGGTCCCCGCATCTCACGAGCGGTGTGTGCGGGGCCGTCGAGACCTGTGGTGCCCTCGGTTTTCGGGTGGCGTGTCACTCGTGGCTGTGACAGTTTCACGAATCGGCGAGTGTATCGCGCATGCGTTCCAGTTCCTCGGGCGTGTTGACACCGCGAAAGGCCCACATCAAGTGGTCGGGTATTACCGGTTCAAACCGCTCCGACGGCGGTAACGACCGTATGAGCGATCGTTTTCCCTGTTGCCAGGCCCGCTCCAAAAACGGTTTGACCGCGCGAGGGTAGAAGGCGGCCAGCGGTTCTCCCAGGTCGCGCTCGGGGAAGCGGGGCCAGACCGCCGTTTCGGGGCGGGGTCTCTGGTGAACCTGGTCGCAAAGCCAATCCAGTGCGGATCCATTCATCGCGTACAGATCGGTGGCCAGTACCAGGTACCCGGCCGCGTCGTGGGCGTCCATCAAGCCCAGCAATCCCGAAAGGGGGCCTCCGCGGGCCTCGCGATCGGCGATACATCGAAGGTTGGCGAAGGCGTCACCGTCGCTGGGGGCCTCGCCGACAAATACCGCGGGCGCATCCAGTACAGCCGCGACCTGGTCCCCGAGGTAGAGGGCGAGCGGGCGTCCCTGCCGTTCGAGCAGGCACTTGGCTACACCCATGCGGCGCGACGCACCGCCGATGAACACGGCGCCGATCCAAGGCGAATGCCGATCGTTCACGTGTAAACCTCCTAGTGAAAGAGCCTTTCACCGCCCAATCTAGCGGATCCGGTCCGAAACCCCAAGCGTGCCGGCCTGCACCGCCGCGACGGGGTGACCCGCAGCGGCCGGCACCCGGGTTATGGGGTTAGTCATTCGGTCGTGTGGGCCTCCGGGTCAACGTGACCGGAACAGTTCATCCAAGCTTCAGGGCGTGTTATGCTTTTCGGCCTTGGACCGCAGCGAATCGTTCGATTTTTGGTGCCCACCGCGGCGTGACCGCGGACGTCGGACACGGAACACCGACCACAGCCATCCACGACCCGACGGGGGTCGGGGACGGGCACCGAATCTCGGGATCACTTCGCCAGGGAGAGATGTTCGATTACGGGAGAAGGGAGACACCATGAAGGGGAACCACGTCTTGATTTCGGGGGGAAGTTCGGGGATTGGTTTGGCTCTGGCACGGCTGCTGGTCGCCGAGGGCGTTCAGGTCCATCTTGTCGGACGCGACGAGCGGCGCCTCGAGCATGCCTGCGCCGCCTTGGGCGATGCCGCTCATGCCTATGTCGCCGACATGTCGCTCGAGTCCGACATCGAACGCCTGATCGCCGAGGTGTCCGCGCGTTGCGACGGGACCCTGGATGGATTGGTCGTCAACGCCGCCAAATACGGTTTTATCAACCTTTCCAAAATGAGCTCCTGCGAGCTGGATCAGTATTTCCGAACCAACGCCATCGGCCCTGTTTTGTTGGTGAACGGATGCCTGGGTATGCTGAAGAAGGGGACCGGGAAATCGATCGTGATGGTGTCCTCGACCCTGGCCACCCGTCCGATTGCGGGTACCGGTGCCTACGCCGCCACCAAGGCCGCGCTGAACAGCCTGGCCAAGAGTTACGCGCTGGAGCTGGCCGAGGACGGGATCCGCGTCAACGCCGTGTTGCCGGGCGTGGTCAACACCCCGATCCACGAGCCGCAGACTCCGAACGATCCGCCTCGGGAAGAAAAAATGGCGCAACTTGGGCCGATGCACCCCATCGGCCGGGTCGGTGAGGCGGAGGAAGTGGCCTCGATGATCCACTTCCTGTTGTCGGATCGGACGGGTTGGGTGACCGGTTCGCTGTTCTACGTGGATGGCGGCATCAGTCTGGTCTAGCCCTGCTCGCTCGTTCTGCCAAACGCCCGACCGGGCGGGCTCCATTACTCCCGGATGCACGGCGCACGACGCCCTTCCGGAAATCCCGTTCAGGAGTCTCGATGTGTCCACCGTCTATTTTTGTCGCAGTGTTCAATTTCGGGCCGTCCACCACTATCGCCTGCCCGAGCTGACCCTGGCCGAGAACCGCCGGCGATTCGGCCCCGCGGCCGAACCGCACGAGCACCTGTGGACCTTGACGCTTTGGTTGACCGGACCGATGGAGCCGGGAACCGGTATGATCGTCGACCTCGTACAAGTGGACGAAATTCTCGAAGCGGAAGTGGTGGCCCGTTTCCACAACCAACACCTCAATCGGGTGGATCCCTTTTTCGAGTCCCATCAGCCCAGTACCGAGACGCTCGCCCTCTATTTCGCCGAGCGCCTGGTTCCGCGATTCGCGCCGGTTCGGTTGGCGCGGCTCCGAATCGCCGAAACCGATGATCTATTTGCGGAGTGGTACGCATGAAAGAAGGAATGGAAAACCGGTCGTTGCCCTGTATCGTTCTGGCGACCGGCAGCAGTTACAAGATCGCGCTGTTCGAGCGGCTCGGATTGCCGTTCACCTCCTGTTCTCCGGACTACGAGGAGATCATCCCGCCGGGTCGCGCGCCGGAGCACGTGGCGCGGGAGCTGGCCGAAGGCAAGGCGCGCTCCCTGGTCGAGGCCTTTCCCGACCACCTCATCATCGGTGCCGACCAGGTTCTGGCCCTGGGTTCCGAGATCTTCCAGAAACCCCTGACCACCGAACGCGCGGTGGCCCAGCTCATGCGGTTGGGTGGCAAGACCCACTTCCTGCATACCGCGGTTTGCCTGCTGAATACGCGGGTCGGCGAAAACGACCGTGCCAGGCATCTGATGGTTTCCTCCGCGATCACCTTCTACGACGATCTCGACGGGTCCGTGCTGTACCGGTTGGTGAAGGCCGACGCCAGTCAGGATTGCGTTGGCGGTTACAAATTCGAATCACGCGGGATTCAGTTGATGAAGTGCGTGGAAACCTCGGATACCAACGCCATTGTGGGCCTGCCGCTTTTGGGCCTGGTGGGGGAATTGCGGGATCTCGGATACTTTGACGAACCCCTATGAAAAGGTTGGTGAGAAAGTCAAGAAATATCTAATGAAAAGTCACCCCGTGACCGAAGGAAGAACCAGGTTATGTGGAAGAAAAGCAGTTCGAGGCATTTCCGACGCATCGCGGTGAACATCGGTCTCCAGTCGATGTCGTTGGAATGGTTTGATGGCTTCTCTTGTTGAGGCCATAGCGGGAGGCAGGCATTGATAACCCGAGTGAACCCGCGTTCTCCTACCAGGTATTCTCGTGTTTTTGGATGTCAACCGGGTGAATTTTCGCCCTTTCCTCACGATCGAGGCTCTCCTCCACTTGTCAAATCCGATGCGTCACACTAAGATGGTGTATGATGCGGGAGTCACTCGTTCTCTGATGCGATTTCCTTTTTTGTGAAACGGCTAGCCTAATTCAGAGCGATACCCCGGCTTGAGTGCAAGCAGACTTGGTTCCCAGAGTAACTGATTTCATGAAATCCCAATGGGAGATTTGAGTTCTCTTTTCAACCAGCCGATAGAGTCCCAAAAGTTAAAGGCGCGCTTAATCCTGATGTTTTTTTTACACGGCCAGCACCCTACCCGATACTCACATCCCGTCAGGTTAGAAAAGAGACCCATTTGTTTCCATTTTCCAGAGAAAAGACCCAATACCTTTCGTGGATTCCCTACATGAATTCAAGCTATATCCATTCCTCACCAAGGATGGCCATGGGGATTTCCCCAACCCCCGCGAACCCGAGCGTTCCGCGGCTTAGTTAGTGTCTGGCTCGGTCGAAGTCAGTATGCGCTTAATGGCGAGGTGAACATTTTGAAAGAAGATTTGCCCAAAGAATTTAATGACCTTTTGGAGGTCGGCAAAGAAAAAGGTTATCTCACTTATGATGAAATAAACGAGTCTTTGCCGGACGACATGGCCACCCCGGAAGAGCTGGACGACCTGTTCCAGGCCATGGCCAACCTCGGTGTCGAGCTCATCGACGACGCCGGAAAGCTCAGTATCAATGAAGAGGGCGGTGAAAACCGCAAGTCCAACTCGAACCAATTGCAATCTCGCCCCGACGAAATGTTCGACATCAGCGGTGAGAACAAGCGCGACGAATCGGGTTTCGAGATCGATTTGTCGCCCAGCGCTTTGGAGCGTACCAACGACCCGGTTCGAATGTACCTGAAGGAAATGGGCAACGTTCCCCTGTTGACTCGGGAAAAAGAGGTATTCCTCTCCAAGAAGATCGAGCGCGGTAAAAAGATTACTTTCAAGGCCTTGTCCCGGTTTCGCTTTCTGGTGCCCGAAATTCTCGACATGGCGCGCAAGCTCCAGAGCGCACCCGAGGACCTGAAAGGCACGGTCGATATTCCGGAGCAGGAAGACGAGGACAGCGGCAAGACCCGCAAACTGATGATGGAGCTGTTTTCCAAGCTCGAAGACAGTGAAAGCGAAGTCGCTGCGGAAGAAGTCAAGCTATCCGGTATGAAGGACCAGAAGAGCGACGGCTACCGCCACCAGGCGCGCATCGTGGTACGCAAGCGCATCGAAACCGCGCGGATGATTCGCCTGATTCCGTTCAGCCAGAAAGAGCTGGGTCATCTCATCGAAATGGCCGCGCGATACTACAATTCGATCATGACCTACGAACACAAGTTGAAGCGCATCGCCTCCAAAATGGAGAAGCCCGCTTTCCAAAGCCAGCGTGACGAACTGGAAAAGGACCGTCAGGATGCGATGATGGCTCTGGCTCTGATCGAAGGTGAGTTGGGTGCCACGGTCGAGCGCTTCAAGCTCAATTATTCCAAGATGCGCAAGGGCGAGTTCGAAACCGAAGAAGCCAAGCGCCAGTTGATCGAAGCCAACCTCCGTTTGGTCGTCTCGATCGCCAAGAAATACACCAACCGCGGTCTTCAGTTCCTGGACCTGATTCAGGAAGGCAACATCGGCCTGATGAAGGCCGTCGACAAGTTCGAATATCGTCGCGGCTACAAATTCTCCACCTACGCCACTTGGTGGATCCGCCAGGCGATCACCCGTGCCATTGCCGATCAGGCCCGCACCATCCGTATCCCGGTGCACATGATCGAAACGATCAACAAGCTGATCCGCACCTCGCGTGCGTTGGTCCAGGAGATCGGTCACGAACCGACTCCCGAGGAAATCGCCGAAAAGATGGACATGCCCGTGTCCAAGGTTCGCAAGATCATGAAGATCGCGCAGGAGCCGATTTCCCTGGAAACGCCGATCGGCGAGGAAGAGGATTCGCATCTGGGCGATTTCATCGAAGACAGCAAGGTGGTGTCCCCGGTGGAGGCCGTGATCTCCAACAACCTGAAGGAACAGACCACCGACGTTCTCGAGTCACTCACTGCACGTGAAGAAAAAGTGTTGCGGTTGCGTTTCGGGGTCGGCGAAGAGAGCGAACACACCCTCGAAGAGGTGGGCCAGAAGTTCGCCGTCACGCGCGAGCGCATTCGTCAAATCGAATCCAAAGCGTTGCGGAAACTGCGTCACCCATCGCGGAGCCGCAAGTTGAAGGCGTTTCTGGAAGGAAGTCGGTTCAGCTAAGCGCGTGAAAACGCTAGAATGATCTCTTTCAAGCCCCCGCTCGTGCGGGGGCTTTTCCATATGGGCCCGCGGGCCGCCGTGCGGAAGCCGGCGTTCTCGCCAGGGACCCGTTGCGGAACCCACGATCTTCAGGAACGCACGTCTTATGAACATCACGATATTGGGCGCCGGCCATGCGGTGCCCCGCCGAATGGTCACCAATGCCGAGTTGGAGCGACGCTGGTCCCTGCCCGAGGGCTGGATCGAGCGGCGGACCGGCATCAAACAGCGACCTTGGGTCGAGCCGGAAGAGGCCACCTCCGATTTGGCCGTGGCGGCCGGGTTGCGCGCGCTCGAACGGGCTGCCGTCGATCCCGCCGACATCGATCTGGTCATTCTTGCCACCAGCACGCCGGACCACCTGCTGCCGCCGACGGCGCCGCGCGTCGCCCATCTCATGGGCTGCGACCGTGCCGGAGCCTTCGATCTGACGGGGGCCTGTTGCGGGTTCCTGTTCGGCCTGAGCCAGGGGGAGAGTCACGTACGGGCCCGGGGCGGCAAGGTGCTGGTCATCGGTGCCAACGTCCTGAGTCGTCGGGTTCGACCCGAGGACCCCAACACGGGCAGTCTGTTCAGCGACGGCGCCGGTGCCGTGGTGCTGGGCCCGGTCGAACGCCAGGCCGGCCTGTGCGGTTACAGTTCGGGGTCGAACGGCGCGCTCTGGGATTCGGTCTACATCGCCGAGGGCGGTAGCCGCAGCCCTTTCGCCGCCGAAACGTTCGCCCGCGGAGGCCACCTGATGGACATGAAGAACGGTGGCGGCTTGTTTCGCGAGGCGGTCGGCGATATGGCCCGCGTCGGCATCGCGGCCCTGGATAAAGCGGAATGGTCCCGCGACGAGGTGGACTGGTGGGTTCCTCACCAGGCCAATGCGCGCATGATCGAGGAAGTCCGCAAGACCCTGTCGCTGCCGGAAACCAAGACGGTTCGCACCATCGAGCACTACGGCAACAGCTCCGCGGGAACGATTCCCATCGCGTTGTCGCTGTCTATGGAGGACGGCCGTTTGAATCCCGGCCATCGATTGCTGATGACGGCGGTCGGCGCCGGCATGCTCCGCATCGGAATCGCTTGGCGCCTGTGAACCGCCGTGGCTCGTTGGGCCTTTGTCAGGGTGGGTTTTCTTTCCTTTCGGCGATCCACGCACCCCTGCCGGTTGTGACCAAAGCGTGTTAGGTTACCACCTAAATTGAGCCATTCTTGGTGGCCCGCTCCGGTAGGCCGTCCCCACCAACGTGTTGGGCTGCAACAGCATGTGAAAATGCTCGACGTACCTTCCAAGTACGCCTCTGTTTTTCCCAAGCTATTTCGCTCCAACATCTTGGTACATCGCATCCACCCGAATCGCCCACTTTAGGTTAGAATGTTGGGCTTGGTGTCGCAGGCGGCTTGTGAGGAAATCGTGCGAACCCCGCGCGTCAGTACCACGGCTCCCTGGGCTGGAACGGCCCTGCGCAACAATTTACACGCGGCAACCATAGGGGAACGGGAGCGATCATGAAAGAACCGGTGGTTACACTGGACCTGGCCAAAGAACACGGCCTGACGGAAGAGGAATTCCGCAAAGCATGTGACATTTTGGGGCGAACCCCCAGCTTCACCGAGCTGGGCATTTTCTCGGCCATGTGGTCCGAACACTGCTCCTACAAGAGTTCGAAGATCCATTTGAAACGACTGCCCACCACGGGCGAACAGGTCGTCATCGGACCCGGCGAGAACGCGGGTGCCGTCGACCTCGGCGACGGCCTGTGCGCCGTCTTCAAAATGGAAAGTCATAACCACCCTTCGTTCATCGAGCCCTATCAAGGTGCGGCCACCGGCGTCGGCGGCATTCTGCGCGACGTGTTCACCATGGGTGCTCGACCGGTCGCCAACATGAACGCGCTCCGCTTCGGCGCGCCCGATCGGGCACACATGAAGTACCTGGTCAAAGGCGTGACCAAGGGCATCGGTGACTACGGCAACTGTATGGGGATTCCCACGGTTGGCGGCGAGGTCTTTTTCGATCCGGCCTTTCAGGGCAACATCCTGGTCAACGCCATGACGGTCGGCCTGGCCAAAAAGGACGCGATCTTCCTGGGCGAAGCTTCCGGCGTCGGCAACGTGGCCGTCTACGTGGGCGCCAAGACCGGACGCGACGGCATTCACGGCGCCACCATGGCTTCCGAGGAGTTCAACGAGGAATCCGAACAGAAGCGACCCACCGTTCAGGTCGGTGATCCGTTCACCGAAAAGCTCCTGCTCGAGGCGCTGATGGAATTGTTCCCCACCGGTGCCGTCATCGGCATTCAGGACATGGGTGCGGCGGGGCTCACCTCCTCGAGTTTCGAGATGGCCGGACGCGCCGGCTCCGGTGTCGACCTGGACCTCTCGAAGGTACCCATGCGCGAAGAGCACATGACGGCCTACGAAATCATGCTCAGCGAGAGCCAGGAGCGGATGCTGCTGGTATGTCATCCCGATCGCGTGGACGAGGTCGTGCGCGTGTTCGACAAGTGGGACCTTTCGGCCGCGGTCATCGGGGTCGTCACGGATACCGGCCGGGTTCGCATCAAGAATCCCGAGGGTGACATCGTGGCCGATATGCCGGTCGGGCCCTTGGCCGACCAGGCGCCGATGTACGATCGACCCTACAGCGAACCGCCCGCGTACGCCGAGTACCGGGCATTCGACACCACGCCCTACGCCAACGTCGACCAACCCGCCGAGGTGCTGCGCAAGCTGCTGGCGAGTCCCAACGTCGCGTCCAAGCAGTGGTTCTACCGGCAGTACGATCACACGGTCCAGACCAACACGGTTCTGGGACCGGACCAGGGTGAAGCCGCCCTGGTTCGCATCAAGGACACGACCAAGGCCGTCGCGGTCACCACCGATTGCAATCCCCGATTCGTCCAGTTGGACCCGCATTTGGGCACTGCCCACGCCGTCACCGAAGCCGCGCGCAACATATCGTGCACGGGCGCGCTTCCGCTGGCCATCACCGATTGCCTGAATTTCGGCAATCCCGAGAATCCCCACATCATGTGGCAGTTCAAGCGCGCCATCGACGGCATGGGCGAAGCCTGTCGCGCGCTCGATACGCCGGTCGTTTCCGGCAACGTCAGCTTGTACAACGAAACCAACGGCAAAGCCGTGTTCCCCACCCCCGCGGTCGGCATGGTCGGCCTGCTCAAGGATCGCCGCCATCACGCGGTCAATGGATTCCACAAAGCCGGGCTCAAGGTGTTCCTGCTCGGCGAAACCCGGGAGGAATTGGGCGGAAGCGAGTATCTGTCCCTCGTACACGGGCAGGTCAGCGGCGCGCTGCCCTCCCTGGATCTGGCCTTCGAAGCGAAACTTCAGGCTTTCGTGCGCGATGCCGTCGCGAAAGGTGTGGTCAAGGTCGCGCGCGACTGCTCCATCGGCGGACTTGCCGTGGCCCTCGCCAAGTGCTGTTTCGCACAGGAGTTGGGCTTGACGGTCGAACTCGACGGCGAGATCGGCCATGCCGCACTGCTGTTCGGTGAATCGGCGAGTCGGATCGTCGTCGCCACCGAGGCCAAGCAGGGCGAAACCCTGGTCAACTGGGCCGGCGAACGCGGGATCCCCTGTGCTCCATTGGGGGAGACCGGCGGCGACCGCCTGAGCCTGCAGATCCGTGGTACAACCGTGATCGAGGAACCTGTTTCCGAGCTGGCCGATCTCTGGCGCAACGGTTTGGAACAGCTACTGAACTAGGGGGGCATCTTGTTGGACAAATTCAAGGACGAGTGTGGCATTTTCGGCATCAAACCGCATCCCGAAGCTGCCAACATGGCGTATCTGGGCCTGTACGCCCTGCAACACCGTGGTCAGGAAGCCGCGGGCGTCGTTTCGGAAAGCGACGGGGTGTTGACCTGCTCCAAGGGGCAAGGCCTGGTATCCGACGTATTTACACGAGAAAAACTGCAGCGGTTGCGCGGCGACTCGGCCATCGGCCACGTGCGCTATTCGACGGCCGGCTCCAACCGCATCGAGAATGCCCAACCGATTCTGATCACCTGCCAGCACGGCCAGATCGCGGTCGCCCACAACGGCAACCTGGTCAACGCCATGGAAATGCGCCGCAAATTGGAGAAAATCGGCTCCATCTTCAACACCGACAGCGATTCCGAAGTGCTGCTGCACCTGATCGCCAAGAGCAAGCAGGAAACGCTGGAAGACGCCATCATCGAGGCGTTGAATCAGGTGGAAGGCGCCTATTCCTGCGTGTTCCACACCAAGGACAAGCTCATCGCCGTACGCGATCCGCGCGGGTTCCGGCCCCTGATGCTCGGTACTCTCGGTGAATCGACCGTGTTCGCTTCCGAGACCTGCGCCTTCGATTTGCTCGACGCCCAGTTCCAGCGGGAGCTGGAGCCCGGCGAGATGGTCGTCGTCAACCGGCGCGGCATGCGTCGCAGCATGAAACCCTTCGAGGAAAAGCCGATTCGCCAGTGCATTTTCGAGCACATCTATTTCGCGCGCCCCGATGGCTTCATGTTCGGCGAGCATACGCAGCGCTATCGCGAACAACTGGGCGCCAAGCTGGCCGAAGAGAATCCGCTCGAGGCCGATTACGTGATTCCGGTTCCCGACAGCGGGGTGTCCGCCGCCTTGGGTTACGCCCGGGCCAGTGGGATTCCCTTCGCTTTCGGGCTGATTCGCAACCATTACGTGGGTCGAACCTTTATCGAGCCGAAGCAGAGCATCCGTCACTTCGGCGTGAAGATCAAACTCAACCCGGTTCGGCACCTCTTCGAAGGGAAACGGGTCGTGTTGGTTGACGATTCGTTGGTGCGCGGCACGACCTCGCGCAAGATCGTGAAGATGGTGCGCAATTGCGGTGCGACCGAGGTGCACATGCGCATCAGCGCGCCGCCGACGACCCATCCGTGCTATTACGGCATCGATACGCCCACGCGCGGTGAGCTGATCGCCAGTTCCCACAGTATCGACGAGATCCGCAAATACATCGAGGCCGATTCGCTGGAGTACATTTCCATCCAGGGCATGTTGGATTGCCTGAACAATTCGTCGCCCGAAAGCTACTGCAAGGCCTGCTTCACCGGGGACTACGTGATTCCCTTTCCGCATCAGGCCGGGGCATCGGTATGAGCGAAATCGATCTTGGCCGGCTGGTCAGCCACCTGAACCAATACTTGCGCGTCAACGAATTTCGGGAAGGCGCGGTGAATGGGCTACAGGTGGCCGGCAAGAAGCGGATCAAGCGGGTGGCGTTCGCGGTGGACGGCGTACTGGAAACCTTCCGGGCCGCCGCCGCTTGGGGCGCGGATATGTTGCTCGTTCATCACGGCATCTATTGGGGCTTTCAATACCCGTTGCGCGGACCCGACTACCAGCGCGTCAAGACCCTGATGGACGCCGACATGGCGCTCTACGCGGTACACCTTCCCCTGGACGCCCATGGGGAGGTCGGCCACAACGTGGAACTCCTGCGCGCGTTGGAAGTCGACCCGGAGACCTTGGAACCGTTCGGCGACTACAAGGGCGTGTCGATCGGCTTCCAGGCGCGCTTTCCCCGGCAATTGACCCGCGACGCGGTCACCGAGCGCCTGGAACGGGTTCTGGGTGGATCGGTCCAGTTGCTGCCCTTCGGTCCCGAGAAGGTTCGCAGCGTGGCTTGTGTCACCGGGCAGGGCGCCGATTTCGCGTTGGTCCGCGAGGCCAAGATCGGCGGTATCCACTATTACATCAGCGGCGAGGCCAACCACCCCATCTACCACTACGCCAAGGAGAACGGGGTGACGGTCGCGCTGGGCGGCCACTACAACACCGAGGTCTTCGGGCTGCATGCGTTGCGGCGGTACATCGAGGAACGGTTTCAATTGGAAACGCTGTTCATCGATTGCCCTACGGGGATGTGACGCCACTTCGATCGGCAACGTCACGGGCCGGGGTCGAGGCCCCGGCTTCACTTCCGCGGTCGCACGCCGCGAATGGCCTGGGCTTCGTAGGGGTTTTCGGGCCAATAGTGTTTGGGGTAGCGCGACCGCAGTTCCTTGCGCACCTCGGCGTAGCCACCGTCCCAGAAACTCTTCAGGTCGCTGGTGATTTGGACCGGACGTCGGTTTGGCCCGAGCAAATGGCACAGCAGGGCGACGCGACCCCTTGCGATCCGGGGCGTTTCGGCCATGCCGAACATCTCCTGAATTCGGGCGGCCAACACGGGCGTGCCCGCCGGATCCTGAGCGGGTTCGTAGTCGATGATCACGGAACTGCCCGAGGGGACCTGCCAACGCTCGGGCACTTCGCGGTCCAGCAATTGTCGTTGTTGCCAGCTCAAGGGCGCCAGCAGGTGAACCTGCCAGTCCATTTTGCGCAGCGCTTCGAAGTTCTTTTTACCGAAACACAGGGTCGGCAGCATGGCCCGCAATCCCGAATCGGTGTAATCGGGCCAACCTTCTTCCGGGAGGTGGCGGGCCGCGAAGCGCAGGCGGGTGAGGAGGCGACGTGCCTTGGGGTCCGGTTGAAACACGCGCTCGAAGTGTTGGGCGGCCGCCTCGGCGAGCGCGGTCGACATCGCTTCCGCGTCGACGGCCACGCCCTGCTTCTCGTCCAGTACCAATCCGCCCAGCACCGTCTGACGCACGCCTCGCACGGCTTGGCGTTGGGCATCGAAGACGGCGCTCTCGCGGGTTTCGGTGGGCAGCAGCGTCCGGGCCGTCGCCAGGGTGATCGGTACGATCTGATCGGCTTTGCCGGCCGTGCGATCGGTGCCGCGCTCCGATAGTCTGACCGCAATGAAGAGGTCGAACGAAGACCCGTGCTTCGGCGGGGTGAAGGCGATGCCCCGTCCTCCCACCATGCGGCCCAGGCCCTGACCGACCACGCGGCAGATCCGATCGGGAAAACCGGCGAGCAGCAGGGCGGCCCATTCCTCGCTTCCCATCGATCGTGGATTTCCCGGAGGGGCGGTCTTGCCGTGGGTCAGGGATGCCGCCTGCCGCAGGAGTTGTCGCTCGATGTCGCGTAGGCGTCGGCAAGCGCGTTCGGTGCCGGGGTCGAGACGGGCCTTACCCTCGCGCCAGTCGGCGTACAGTTCCATTTGTTCGCTCAGTTCGGCCGACTCGCGCAGTGGCCGTTCACCCAAAAGGGCGCAGAGCGATGCGGCCTCGCCGAGCCGGTTGCGGGCAATGCCCTCCAGCAGGATGGCGCCGAGCCGGGGGTGGAGCGGAAGGCCGGCCAGGCGGCGTCCCTTGTCGGTTTGGCGACCATCGTCACCCAAGGCGCCCAGCAGGCGAAGCGTGTTGGAGGCGCGGTTCAGCACGGCCTCCGGCGGGCGCTCGAAAAAGGGAAAATCGTCCAAGTCGGGACCGTGGAAATCGATCACCTGGAGCAGGGTGGAGGCCAGGTCGATACGGCTCATTTCCGGCTCGTCGTTTTCGCTCAGCATCTGGTGCAGTGCATCGTCCCAAAGGCGGATGACCCGACCCGGTCGCTGACGTCCGGCGCGGCCCGCGCGCTGTTTGGCGCTCGCGCGGCTGATGCGCACCAGATCGAGGTGGTCGATGCCCGTACCCACGTGGTGGAACATCTGTTTTTGGTACCCGCTGTCGATGACCGCGCTGACGCCCTCGATGGTCAGGGAGGTTTCGGCGATGTTGGTGGAGAGGATGATGCGGCGCTCTCGGGAAGGGCGCAATGCGGCGTCCTGTTCACTGCTGGAGAGCGACCCGTGCAACGGCACCAGCTTCGCCGGCCAAGATTTTTGGTCCAGGTGGCGTTTGACGCGGTTGATCTCGGGTGCGCCTGGCAGAAAGATCAGCACGTGGCCGCCGTCGTCCTCGGGATCGGCGAACAGTGCATTCAGCGCGCCTTCGCAGGCCGGACCGAAATCGCGAGGCGTGGTGGTGGGATGGTGGTGAATCGTCAGGGGATAGGTTCGGCCCTCGGCGGTGATGATTGGGCAGTTGGACAGGAAACGAGAGACGGGTTCGGTTTGCAGGGTCGCCGACATGACGACCAATTTCAGGTCGTCGCGCACGGCGGACAACTCGCGCAAAAAGGCCAGCGACAGATCGGTGTGGACCGAGCGTTCGTGAAATTCGTCCAGGATGACCGCATTGACGCCTTCCAACAGGGCGTCCTGCAGGAGCCGCCGCGTGAGGATGCCCTCGGTCACCACCAGGATTCGCGTCTTGGCCGAGGCCTTGCGCTCGAATCGGATTTGATACCCCACGGTATCGCCGAGGCGATCGCCAACTTGCGCGGCAAGGGTCCGGGCACAGGCGCGCGCCGCCACCCGCCGCGGTTGCAGCATCATCAGCAGGCCGTCCCCCAGCACACCCGATTTCAAGAGGAACGGCGGCACCCGTGTCGTCTTGCCGGAACCCGTCGGGGCCTGCAACACCGCTGCGGATCCCTCACGCAGCGCCTTTGCCAATTGCGGCAGCACGCGGTCGACGGGTAGATGTTCCGGAAACGACATCGTTGGCCTCGGTTGGGGATTTCAAACGGGGGCCGCGCTAATCGCGACGCAACCGAAAGTAACTGGTATAGGCCACCTTGGTGGCGACCCAATAGGGGAAATGGGTCAGCTTCCCGAGCAGGCTCTCGGGGAGGTCGAACGTTTTCGGTTCTTTCAGTTCGTGGTCCACTTGAAAACCGGCGTCGCCCAGCAAGTGCTTGAACTCCTCGTGATCCCAGTGATAAGTGTGCGGCGTGTCGAAAAAGAGGAAACGTTTGATCCAAGAAGTAAAGGTATGGACGTATACGCGCAGGCTCCCGCCGGGCTTGAGGACGCGACGGATCTCGGAGAGCACGGCCGGTGCGTCGGAGACGTGATCGAGCACGTTGAAGCAGATCACGTGGTCCAGGGCGCCGTCCACGAAGGGCAACTTCTCCGCGGAGAGCCCGGCGATCGGCATGGGAGACAGGCCCTCGCTGCACTCGATCAGGTTCTCGCGGGCGTAGACTTCGGCCAGGGGATCGACGCCGAACGGCTGCATGTCCTCGGGCCGGCAAAAATTCAGGACCGACACCGGTCCACATCCCACGTCCAGGACCTTGCCGGTGGGCAGCGCACCGCCGGTCTTCTCCACCACTTCCTGCCAGAAGGCTTCCAACGAGATGTGTTTGTAAAGCGTGTTTTGCCGCCAGGTGCGCCAAAATTGGGCCTCGGCGGCTTGGGCCTTGCGCCAACGCTTGCCGAATCGAGGTTGCGGCAGATCGCTGGTGAACTCCGCGTAGACGATGGGATCGGCCAGTGAATCCTGGCGGAAATGCTCCAGCGGGCCCTTGCCTCCGGGGATGGCAAGCAGGCCGGTTTGCTGCCAGGCGTTCAAGTTGGATCCGGCGAAGACGGGGAAGGAGGAGGTCGGAGGATGGGTGGCAGCCAAGTTCAAGGGAGTGAATCCTTTGTGATCTGGTGAAGCGGAGGGTTGGCGAACGAACCCCGATCGGGAGTATAGCGCCAAATGGGGCCCAGGTCATCTCGGGATTGATCCCGGGCGTGGCAGGGTTTTGCCCTGTGAACGCCCAACCGGTTTCCGAATCGGGGGCTCGGGAAGAGGATGGGCATTCGCGCTGGGGCCGTCGTTCGTCAGGCCGGCGGGAAGGGCCGCGGAATCAGGCGGTTCTGTCTCCCCTGGCGTGATTCATTCCACGTTCGTCGCGGACGTCCACCATTTCGCCGGGGTTCGGTGCTAAGGTACCCGAATCCCAAACTCGGATCTCCCCGGCCTCGGCTCGAAACGGTTTCTCCACACGGGTCTTCGTGCCCGGGCAACACCCGCATGGGGGAGGGGCGACGCCGCGTTCGAACCGAATTGGGACATCTATTATTAATAGGAGATCGAGCCATGGGCTCCCGGCCAATCATGTCCTTCCCTTTGATGCTGACGCTTTCCTTCGCTTTTGTCTTCGGTGCCTCGCCGGGCACATCTTCCCTTCCAGAAATGGATCCGCCGCTTCCCATCGAGGGAAGAAGCGACGTCGGCTTGCACCCTCACGGCCAGAGGCGTTTTCTCCCGGCAGCCCGAGGCACGCCTTCACCGGTGTACACCCCGCCCATCGGCATTCCCGATCCCGATTGGGGGGCCTTTCATCCCATCACCGTCGACACGCCTTCGCTTCCCTCGGATTGGTCTCAGGCCGTCGATGGGTATTTCTACATCCAACCCTCCCATCCCGGATCCACCGATACCGATAACCCATTCGGGACTCCCACGCGACCGCGCTCGACGATTCCGCGGAACATTCCGGCCGGCGGGGTGGTCGTGCTCTCAGGCTCTTTCGACGACAATGTCAGCCGCACGATCACGGCTCAGGGGACCGCCGACAATCCCTGCTGGATCACGGGCTTGAACGAAGCCGAAGCGCCCACCGTGATCGGCAGCCTGGTCCTGCTCGATACCACCTACACCGTGGTGGAACACCTGGATTTCAACGGGGGCGACGGTAACTGCATCACCATCAGGGGCATGAACTCTCACCACGTCGCCGTACGTCACAACCGGTTTCGCAACCGAGTGCGCATCAGCACCACCGCGGCGCTCGCATCCGTTCCGGATTTGGGCGGCGCACTCCACGACATCGTGATCTACGACAACGAGTTTCGTGAACTGGGGGATGTGGATACGGTGGAGGATCTCGATTTTCACGCCTATGCGCCGACACTGTGGGGTCGGGACGCGACCACGACCCAGCACCACCTGTGGTTCTTGTCGAATACCTGTCATCGCGTCAGTGGGGACTGTATGCAGGTCAACGCCGGCAATTGGACCGACAGCTATCGGTACCTACACCATATCTATGCAGGGCGAAACACGGCTTCCGAAAACCGTCAGAGCGCCATCTGGGTCAAGCAGGCGTCGGACGTGATCGTTTCCCAGAACCACGCCTACGACATGCACGGAGGCGGGGGCGGCAATGCCGGCAGCGGTTTCGGCGGGCAGTATGAAAAGGACAACGTCTGGTTCCTGTTCAACAGTGTCCACGATTCGGTATATGGATTCCGCCAGTCGGATACCGGCACCGGCGCCTTGGACGGCCAAATCTACTACATCGGTAACCTGATTTTCGATATCAGGCCCAATCCGGACCAAATGGACGACTATGACGATGCCAACTCCTGGAGCCAAGGAACGGGCATCGCCCTTTGGCACGGCAACAGCGATCGGTACGTCGTCGACAATACCCTCTACAACGTTTTCGACGGCATCAATGCGATCTTCGACGGCGGCCTGGAGATTTCCGGCAACATCATCAGCATGATCGACGATCGCCCCCGCAGTGTGATGCTCTCACTGGAGCATCCCCTGCGAAACGGCCACGCGACCTTCGATCGCAACCTGTTTTTTGACGACATGGGTTTGCGATTCTGGTTGTGGCCGGAAGGCGGCGGCTCCGCGGCACCCACCGATGTGCCGGGCGTGATCGCGGCAACGGGCCAGTGCCAGGACTGTATCGAAGGCGACCCGCGCTTCACGGGTGTCGAACGCGGTGACTATTCACTTCGAGCGGACTCCCCTGCGATCGGTGAAAACGTCAAACACCCGGCGTATGATCTTTTCCAAGCCCGCTACGGTATCGATATCTTCGTCGATTACCTGGGACGGCCTCGCGATCCCGAATCGCACGCACTGGGCGCGTTCGAGTTTCTGCCCAGTTGCCAGGGCCAGTGGCAATTCTGGAAAAGCCAAGGCGAGGTGCCGGCCAGTTTGGATCTGGACGCCAACGGTGTGGTCGACATACGCGATTTTCTGATGCAGATCGGCTCCTGTACAGCGACCCGGTAGGGTGTCCAGAGCGGTCGACTGGGGACCTTTGTCGCCGGGAAAACCGCCTTGGGGGGCGCCTCAGAAAACCTTGCTCACCTGCACGTCCAGGGTGAAGTCGACCGCGGGGCCGTTGCCCGTCAGATCTTCCATGAACCCGATCTGCATCGCCCACCCGCCTGACAGCGAGCCGGCCCATCCCACACTGAAATTGATGGCGGCATCGTCCAGGTTGTCGAGCCCCGTATCGCGAAAGAGCTGACTACCCAGATCGAGCTGGGCGATCAGGGCGTGGCGCACCCGAAAGGTGCGTTCCAAGGCGAAGGAGCCGAAGATTCCGTTTTGCCGCATCTGGGCCTGCAAGTCCGCGTGCGGGTCGATGTGGGCCCAGGCCAGCATGCCGTGTATGTGGTACTTTTCAAAGGATTTGGAAAATATACCTTCCAGGCTGACATCGGTGCCGTCGCCGCCCTGATTCGACGCGCCCCAGGGGAGCTTGACGGCGGTCTTGAAGCTCAGGTCGAAGCCCCGTTCCCGTTGGTGGATGGCCTGGTATTTGGCGAAGATCACCGGCTCGCCGAAAGCGAAGCGCCGTTTGCCGGTCTGGTAGGACGGAGCCTGGTCCCGAGGCCCGAACAGGAAGGAGAACGCGTCGTTGGGCACTTCGTCGCGGTTGTCGTTGGGCAGCCCGAACAGGCCGTGGTATTCCTGAATGAAGTGGTCGAGAAAGCCGCCGGAAGTACTTCGCCAGATCAACTGGGTGCCGACCTCGAATCGCGTGCCCAACCCGCGGCGCACGTTGAGATACTGGGTCATCAGTTCGAAATCCAGATTCTGGATGTGGGTCTCGCTGGTTTCGCGCTCGAAGATGTTCGAATAGCTGGTTCCCAGGTCCAGGCGCCATCGACCCGGGCCGATCGTCGGTGCGGCCTCGGCGCGAGGCGTATAGGTCAGCGTGTACAGTGGATTGATTTCCGCCAGCCGCAAGGGCCCTTTGGGGGAAGCGGTTTCGCCCGCCTCGACCATACCGATGAGCGATAATGAGGTCACGCAAATCAAGGTCTTCAACCCCATGTCCCATAGTGTTTTGGAAACCGGCAAGACGCCTCCCTTCGGTGATCTTCGGCTTCGCACGCGGGGCCGCGAAGTCGTATCTGCGCATCATAGCCGAAATGCGGGGCCGATCGCGTATCGAGTACGTGGGAGACAACATCAACAGGACGGAGGGACCTGGATCGAGACTCTCCTTGCGACGGGACAGGGAAGGCGCATGGCGGGCTTGGCGGTGGGCACACAGCCGGAGCCGAAGTCGTGTAGGGCGGTCTTTGAGGTTTCTTTAAGTATGTTTTGGTCGAAAAATAAGGGTGTTTTGCTAAAAATATCGACTAATTGAGATAGAGTCTCAATATGTTACAAGTTATGTGCCGAATCCGTGACATCGTCGTCCAAGACAGGCGCCGTAATCACCCGTTTTACCCCAAATATGCCTATATAGGACGATTTCAGTCTTAATTACATAATTCGAAAAAAACTTGACTCGTCTTCTAAGTATCTGGTTTTTATATATTTGATGAGGCGGATTGGCGTGTGAACTTTTTGTGAACAAGGTGAACAAGAATTAACGCCCGAGATCCCGATCTTGACCCTCTCATAGTGTAGATTTATAGACACGGCGACGATGTACTCTCTAGTAATTCGCGCAATCGGGATAGGATTCATGACTTACTCACTCCACATCATCGGCACCAACTTCAAAAAGGCTCCCCTTGAACAGGTCGCTCGTGTCCAATGGCCGGATCGTGAATTCATCAGTGCCTTTCTGAAGCACGCCCGCGCCGTCCTGGGCCTGGACGAGATCTTTTTTTTACAGACCTGTAATCGCCGCGAGTTTTACATCTACGCTCCGGCGGTCCATGGAGCCGATCGCGAGTTCTGCAGTCTTTTTCTCAACGAGGTCGGCCGCTCGATGGGCCGGCACCTCGATCCCGCCGATTTTTACCATTTCCGCGACGACGAAGCCGTTCACCACCTGTTTCGCGTGGCCAGCTCGCTGGACTCGATGGTCCTGGGTGAGACCGAAATCATCAAACAACTGAAAGATCAGTCGACCGCGGGCATGAATCACGGTCACGTGGGTAAACGCCTGAATGCGCTGATCAATATCGCCCAGCGGGTTTCCAAGCAGGTCCGTCACCGTACCGACATCACCAAGAACGTGGTGTCCATGGCGTCGCTGGCGCTTCGCAACGTGACCCGGCACGTGGAACGCCGCAGCCACAAGCGCGTAGTGTTCGTCGGTGCCGGCCATTTCATCACCAGCATCCTGCCCACCTTCTGCAAGGCCACGTCGCTGGAACTGATCTTCGTCAACCGTACCCTGCCGACGAAGTTGGCCGAAACCTACGGCGGCACGGCCATGACCCTGGAAGCGTTTCTCGAGCAGCCGGTTCCTTTCGAAGCGATGGTCACCGCGACCGGTGCGTCACACGCCCTGTTCACGGCCGAATGGTTCGAGCGCCACAATCCCGAGGCGCTGATTCTGGATGCGGCCCTGCCGCGCGACGTGGACGCCAGCGTGGGTGAGATGGAACATATTCAGTACCTCGACCTGGCCGAAATGGAAGACATCCTGGCCGTCAACCGCGCGGCGCGCGAGGCCGAGATCCCCAAAGCCCAGCCGTTGTTCGAGGAAGGGCTGCAAAAGCTGGAACAACGCTGGTTGGAATTCGAGTTGGCGACCTACAACCAGGCTATTTCCAAGCACTACCGCGACACCGGTGAAAAGGCGCTTTCGCACCTGATGAAAGAACAACTCGCGGATCTCAGCGACGAGCAGGCCGAAGCCATTCGGGACTGGACCGAGAGCCTGGTCGGCAAATTGACCAACATCCCGATTTTGGGTCTCAAGGGTGTCGCCCGCGAAATCGGTCCCGAGGCCATCGAGGCCTACACCCGCCAGGTGGGTGCGAACTCAAATCTGTTCAAATCGCAGGCATCATGATTCGAATTGGAACGCGTGGAAGTAAATTGGCTCTGGTCCAAGCCGAATGGGCCGCCGATCAACTTCGTCGAAACGGCCACGAGGCCGAGATCATCGTGATCAAGACCAAGGGCGACGTCATCAAAGACCGCTTCGACAAAATGGAAGGCAAAGGTTTCTTTACCGCTGAAATCGAAGCGGCCCTTCTCCAGGACGAAATCGATCTGGCGGTTCACTGCCTCAAGGATCTTCCCACCGAAAATCCATCGGGCTTGAAGATCGTGGCGATTCCCGAGCGCGAGGATCCGCGCGACTGCCTGGTCAGTGCCCGGGCTCTGGCGTTTTCCGAGGATGGTGTGCCGCAGCTCGACGGGTTGACCGTCGGCACCAGTTCCAATCGCCGCGTCGCGGGTTTGGCGGCCTGGTGCCCCGAGGCGACCTTCGTCCCCATTCGCGGCAACGTGCCGACGCGCATCGCCAAGATGGAAGCCGGTGAAGCCGATGTGGTGGTGCTGGCCCAGGCGGGGCTGAACCGCTTGGCTCTCCAACGCGACGATCTCTTCTTCTATCCGCTGACCCAGGACGTGCTCGTGCCCGCGCCGGGACAGGGGGCGCTCGCCCTTCAGACGCGTGCCTCGTTCGATACCGATTTGTCGTTTTTCCACCACGAAGAGACGGCCCGCTGTGCCGACGCCGAGCGTCGCGTGCTGCGTTCCCTCGGTGGCGGTTGCCAGACGCCCTTGGGAGCCTGGGTCGGAAAAGTGGATGCAGGCTATCGGGTCAAAGTGTTTCTCGGACCTCAGGGTGAGTCTCAAACCCCGATTCGCCTCGACCTGACGGGACCCGATCCCGAAACCGCGGTGGAAGCCGCTTGTCGCAACCTGGCAGAAAGTCGTGAATGAAGTTCTATTTCACCCAGATCGATCCGCCCGACCCCGACATCGTGGCGAGGCTGGCTGAAAAAGGCTGGCAGGCCGTTCATTTGCCCTTTCGTCGGGTGGTGTTGGCACCCCCGGCTCCCGAACTGCGGTGGTCCGATTTCGATCTGTTGGTGATCTCTTCCAAGCAGGGTGCCCGTTGGTTGGCGCGCTACGGCGACCTCGACCTGCCGCCGATCGCCGCCGTGGGCGGCAGTACCCATCGACTTCTCGGTCGCTGGTGCGGAAATCTCCCGTTCGCGACCGATCCACCCGTCCATGCGGCCGACCTGGTGGACCGTGTGCGACAGAGGTTCCCGAACCTCGGCACCCGGATCCTGTTTCTTCACGGAGCCGTTCATCGACCGGACATTCCCGAGGGTTTGGCCGGCTACCACGTTTCGTCGCTGCAGGTCTACCATACCGAGAATCTTTCGCAAGATTTTCCCCCCATTGATCATAGCGGCGTGGTATATTTCCAGGCACCTTCAACCGCGTTGGATTACCACTCCATCTACAGGCAGCCTCCTCGGAGAATCGCGGTCATCGGTCCTACGACGGCAAAAGCCGTCAAGCAACTCGGCTGGCATATCGATTTTCAACCGGCCCGACCGGAAGCGTCATACATGGTGGAGGCACTTCCTTCTCCCGATTCCTGGGAGGTCGGCGACAGCCCTGAACGGAACACACGATTCGAACATCGCGGATCGGAAACATCAAGACGCAGCGAGGAAAACGGCAATAAATGAAGACATCGCAGGCTCTTTACGAAAAAGCGGTCGCAGTTCTGCCCGCCGGGGTCAATTCACCGGTACGCGCATTTCGTTCCGTCGGGGGTACTCCGATTTTCATGGAACGCGGTGAGGGTGCCTATCTGGTAGATGTCGATGGCAACCGCTATCTGGATTTTTGTGGCTCCTGGGGTCCCCTGGTTTTGGGACATCGCCACCCGCGCGTCACCGCGGCCATCGAAGATGTCGTCTCACGCGGCTGGACCTTCGGCACGCCCGTCGCCGAAGAAGTGGCCCTGGCCGAAATGGTGGTGGACAAGCTGCGCGCCGTGGAAATGGTTCGTTTCGTCAACAGCGGAACCGAGGCCGTCATGTCGGCGATCCGCCTGGCGCGAGGATGCACGGGTCGCGATCGCGTTTTGAAGTTTCGCGGCTGTTATCACGGCCACGTGGATTACCTGTTGGTGGATGCCGGCAGCGGTTTGGCGACGTTCGGCACGGCCAGTTCGGCCGGTGTACCCGAGGCGTTCGCCCGTTTGACGGCGACCATGCCGCTGAACGATCCCGCCGGCCTGGCCCAGTTGTTCGAGTCGTTGGGCGGCGAATTGGCCGCGGTGGTGATCGAGGGCGTTCCCGCCAACAACGGCCTTTTGGTGCAGACGCCCGAATACGTGGCCCAATTGCGCGAACTCTGCGATCGATACGGTTGCCTGTTGATCTTCGACGAAGTCCTCTCCGGATTCCGCATGCCCAAGGTCATGGCCTACGAGCAATACGGCGTCTCGCCCGACCTGATCACCATGGGCAAGGTCATCGGTGGCGGCATGCCGGTCGGGGCCTATGGCGGTCGCGCCGAGATCATGCAGCGCATCGCGCCGTTGGGCGATGTCTACCAGGCGGGAACCCTTTCCGGCAATCCGGTGGCCATGGCCGCGGGTTACGCCACCCTTCGCGAATATTACGAGTCCGACGTACCCGGCCGCATCGAAGAGCTGGGCGGCCATTTGGATCGCGGCATGCAGGATGCGCTGAGTTCCGTCGCCGAGATGGGCTACCTCCGCCAGGGTTCGCTGTTCTGGCTCTATTTCCATCGCGACGAAGCGCCGCGTGCCGCGGAGGACATCTCCGGCCAGGGTGCCGAAGTCTACGCACGCCTGCACCGATTTATGTTGGAACATTCCATTTATCTCGCCCCCTCTTCCTACGAGGTTGGGTTCCTCAACACCGCGATGACCGAAGCCGATCTGGATCGCTTCGTCGAGGTGCTGCGGGCGGCCGTTAAGGAGGGCCTGGTCCAATGATGTTTATCGACGCCTGTTACCGAAAACCCACGCCGCGTCCGCCGGTTTGGATCATGCGCCAAGCGGGTCGCTACCTTCCCGAGTACCGGGAGATTCGCGCCAAGCACAGCTTCCTCGAGATGTGCGGCCAACCCGAGGTGGTTCGTGAAGTGACCCTGCAGCCCATTCGGCGTTTCGACATGGATGCGGCGATCATCTTCTCGGATATCCTTCTGCCGTTGACGCCGATGGGCCTGCAGTTGCGGTTCGCCCAGGGCGAGGGACCGGTGATCGACAACCCGATCACGACCGAAGCCGACGTCGCCGCACTGCGCGATCCCGACTTCTCCAAGGAAATGGACTTTTTGGCCGAAGCGCTCAAGATCACCCGCGCCGAACTGTCGAAGGACAAAGCGCTGCTCGGTTTTTGCGGGGCCCCGTTCACCCTGGCCTGCTACGCGATCCAGGGCCACGGCGGCGGCAATTTCGACTACGTGCGTCGCTGGATCTACAGCAACCAGGCGACCTTCCGCGCCCTGATGAAAAAGTTCACCCTCATGACGGTGGAATACCTGAAGATGCAGGTCGCGGCCGGTGCCAATGCCGTCCAGATCTTCGATTCCTGGGGCGGCGCCCTTTCCGCCTACGACTACCTCCAGTTCGTGTTCCCCTACGTCAAGAAGATCATCGAGCGCACGAGCATGTTGGGCGTGCCCCGCATTCTGTTCGTCAAGAACGCGTCCCACTTCCGCAGTTTCCTGCGTACCTCCGAAGCGGAGGTCATCGGTCTCGACTGGACCATGCCGATGGAAGAGTCGCGCAACATCCTGGGTGAGGACTATGCGATCCAGGGCAACCTGGATCCGATGATCCTCTTCGCCGACAAGGATTACGTGGTGAGACGCACCAAGGCGATGTTGGAAGTCAATTACGGAAAACCGGGGTACATCGCGAACCTGGGCCACGGGATTCACAAGGAGACGCCCATCGAACACGTGGCGGCCTTCGTCGAGACCGTGAAAACCTTCGATCACGCGACCGGGCCAGACTTCTGAGTCTCGCGGGGGGCTTCCCCGAGAGGCCCGTCTCCACCTCGGTCAACCCTCGTTCAAAGGAATCTCGCCATGGCCTTTTTTGTGTTCAAGTCCCTGCATTTGATCGCGATGGTTACCTGGTTTGCGGGCATTTTCTACATGTTTCGGCTATTCGTCTACCACGCCGAAAACAAGGATGACGCGAGTCGCGCCGAATTGCTGAAAATCATGGCGCGCAAGCTCTACAAAATCATCACCGTGCCCGGGATGGTGGCCACCTTCGTGTTCGGTATCGCGATGTTGGTGATCAATCCCGAGATTCTCCGCCAACCCTGGATGCACATCAAGCTCACACTGGTCCTGGTGCTGGGGGGCTACACGTTCTTCGTGGGGCGGACTCGCCGTCGTTTCGAGAACGACGATGTCTATCTCACTTCCAAACAATGTCGCATGCTCAACGAAGTGCCGACGTTGCTCCTCTTCGCCATCGTGTTCGTGGCCGTTTTCCGCTTTTACATGATGGGCTCCGTCCAGGGGTGAGGACCGTCTACACGGGAGGTTCGTCGTGAACCCAACGATCGAGGACTCTTCGGATCGAATGCCCCAGTGGTGCGAGCTTCTCGACGCGGTTTCTCCGGCGCTCGAGAAACTCGGCGTGACCGAGAGCAAGCGTGCCGGGCTGGTGTCGTACCTGACCCGATTGTGGGCCGAGAACCAGCGGATCAATCTGTTCAGTCGCAAAATGACGCCCGAACGCCTGATCGAGGATCACCTGTTGGACAGCCTGCTCGGGCTTTCGTCACTGCCGCGGGTAGAGGTCGTGGCCGATTTGGGTACCGGTGGCGGGTTCCCGGCGATCCCATTGGCGCTTTGCCGACCCAGGACGCGCTTTCTGCTCTACGAGAAGAGCCCGCTCAAGTGCCGTTTCCTGGCGAGCTTGGCGGATCTGCAGCTTCAGATCGAGGTGGTCGGGCCCCTGCCGGCCGACGGTAGCCTGCCCCGTGAAGTCGACCTGGTCACGGCGCGCGCCTTCAAACCGATCGCCGTCATCCTGGAGCTGACACGCGAATACCGGCGGCGCAACGGCGCCTACATGCTCTACAAGGCGAGACGCGCCAAGATCGACGAGGAGCTCGCGGCGGTCAGGGGTAATTGCCAGGCGCGGATTCAGGCCCTGGAACCGATCGGTGAGGCCGAGGAACGTCACCTGGTATGGCTTTGAGGGCCGCGACCCTTCGATTCACAGATCCAGGTATTCGAGTACGGCCAGGATGAGCTGTTCCTCGTTGGCCGTTTTTTGGGGCGGCAACGGGTGATCCGGAATCACCGGGTCATTTTCCAGGCGCCTGCCGCCGAACGTGACCAGATCCGAAACCGGCACCTGGACGCGGAAGCCGTGCGGCAGGCTGAAGGTCATGCTGGGCAGGACCAGGCCTTGGGTGGGGCTGCCGATCACCACCCCGCGTTGATGTTCCTGGACCACCGCCGCGAAAATCTCCGCGCTGCTGGCGGTCCAGTGATCGACCAGAACCACGACCGGAACCGAGGGGTAGGACCGGTACCGACCCGCTTTGTGAAGCCGCCCCAAGGGTTGATCGCGGCTGAACCGCTGTTTGAGGAACCCGGAAACGTCCTCCGGAACCTGACGCGGCTTGAGGCCGGCCTCGTTCAGATGATGGGCGCGAATTTCGTGGAACAGCGGCGTGCCCGATGGAAACAACAGCGACAACAAATGCTTCAGGTGGTCGATGTCCCCGCCCGGATTCGAGCGCATGTCGAGCATCAGGACACGCGCCGTGTCGGCCGATTCGAACAGTTTGGCCACTTTCTTGGGGTGATAGATGCCGCTGTCGAAGCTGGGAATGCGAATCAGGAGAAGGTCGCCGTTCAGAATGCGCGCCGGTTCCAGTTCCTCCTGGCGGAACAGGGCGTCGCGAATCTCGGCTTGGCGCGGCTTTTCGCGATGCATCCACATGAATTCGCGGTTCTTCCCGGTGCGCGTCAAGACATCCGCGGGATCGTCCACGTCCTGGTGATCCACGGAGAGAATGAGATCGCCCGGGCGAAGACCCGCCTGGTCGGCCGGTGAATCGGGCACGACCCAGGTGACCAGCAGGCCCTTTTCCTGGGGCATCGGGAACAATCCAATGCCGTATTTGGTGCCCTGGCGTTTCCGGCGCATCTGGCGCTTTGTCTTCAATTTCAAATGAGAGATGCCGAACTCCGCCAGCGCCTGGTTGACCACCGACAGGAATTCCTGTTCGTCCTGTGCGGCACGGATCCGGTCGCGGTACTTGTCCACGTGATCGGACCAGCGGCGGAAGTCCACACCCAGAGCGAACCCTTCCTTGACGAGAATCTCACCCAGCCGGTCCAAAATCACACGCCGGTGGTCTTTGGGAGGTGCCTTCTCCAGCGCCCGGACCGGCATCGGTGCCAGAAACGCCGCGAGGATCAGGAACACCAAACCCACGACGATCGAATGGTGCCGCTGCGTTTCCTTTGATCCGGTTGTTGCCGGGCATGGGAAGTCATGGCGAAGCATCGGTGGACCTTGGTGTTGAAAAATTGGTTCTTGTAACTATTGTATCGAATTTTATGTCCAATTGGCGAGTCAGGAGCACCACAGATCCCGGGAAATTGACCGTGAAGGGCCCCGAATTCGCCCGATTTTTAGCTACCTTTCATTGCTGCCGGCGTTTTCGCGAACCGCAGGGCCCGCTCCTTCCACGTAAGGGGTGATTGTTTCTCGCCCTTCTTAACTGAATGGTTTATTTGATCTTTGCGATTTTTTCAGTGGATTGCAACTTCTCGGAATGGGTTGACATAAGCGCAATTGCTGGAATAGGATCGTTTAGAAGTGTTTCAATTTTTATCAACCGAATTTTTGCCCTGGGGACGACTGCTGACGGTGTCGGATCTCGGGATGTTCCAACGAACGGTGATTCCAAAGGGAGGTATCGATGTCCGAACCCTTTTTGGCCGAGGTACGCATTGTCGGCTTCAACTTCGCTCCGCGAGGTTGGGCCTTTTGTGACGGTCAAATATTGCCCATCAACCAGAATCAGTCCCTGTACTCGCTGCTGGGGACCACCTACGGTGGCGACGGCCGCACGTCCTTCGCCCTGCCGGACCTGCGTGGGCGAACACCGATCCACGTCGGTCGTTCCAACGGTGGGGCCGACCACACGCTTGGATCGAAGAGCGGAGAGGAGACCCACACCCTTTCCGGCGCGGAGATGCCCCAACACATCCACACGATCAAGGCGAGTAACGATGCGGCGAACACGGTTCCCTCGAGTTCTAGCCTGCTGGGCAACGTGCCCAACCGGATTTATGCCGATTTGGACCCGTCCCGCCTGGCTACGCTCCATTCCGGAACGATCGCGAGCGTGGGCGGAGGGCAGGCGCACAATAACATGCAACCCTATCTGGCCATTAATTTCTGCATTGCCCTTCAGGGCTTGTTCCCTTCGCGGAATTAGGACGAAAAAGGAGGACGTTTCATGTCAGAACCCTTTGTTGGAGAAGTGCGCATGTTCGCCGGGAACTTCGCCCCGCGGGGCTGGGCGTTTTGCGATGGCCAACTTTTGGCGGTTTCCCAGAACGACGCCTTGTTTTCCCTGTTGGGCACCATCTACGGCGGTGATGGCCGCACGACCTTCGGGCTGCCGGACCTGCGCGGCCGGATACCCATTCACGCCGGTTCCGGACCGGGTTTGTCGCCGCGGAGGTTGGGCGCCAAGGCCGGCTCCGAAAATGAAACCTTGACGGTGAACCAACTACCCAGCCACACCCATGACTTTCGAGCCACCACGTTGTTTGCCGATACGGCCAGCCCCCAGGGGAAGGTGATGGCGGAATCGGCGACGCTGGACATTTACAACGCCGAGATACCGGAAGTCAGTCTGAATTCGGGTGCCATCACCAATGTGGGTGGCAGTAGATCCCATACCAACCTGATGCCGTTCCTGTGCATCAACTTCATCATTGCCCTGGTTGGCATTTACCCGTCACGTCACTAAGGAGGGAGTATGTCGGAACCGTTTATCGCTGAAATTCGCATTTTCGCCGGAAATTTTGCACCCAGAAGCTGGGCCTTCTGCAACGGTCAGCTCCTTCCGATCTCGCAGAACACCGCCTTGTTTTCGCTGATCGGAACGACCTATGGTGGTGACGGTCGCTCCACCACCGCGCTGCCCAACCTCAAAGGGCGGGCGCCGATGCACCCGGGACGGGGACCGGGTCTCACCTCCCGCCGGCTCGGACAGCGGGGCGGTGTGGAGATGGTCTCCTTGACCGAAGCGCAAATGCCCAACCACACCCACACGATGATGACGTCGATCGACCCGGCTGATTTTCAGGCACCCGCCAACGGCAGGACCATCGCCCGGCGCGCCATCTTTCATAATGCGACGAATCTCGTGAACATGGCGAGCACCATTACGACCAACACCGGTGGGAGTCAGCCGCACAACAATTTGCAGCCGTTTCTCACCATGAACTTCATCATCGCCCTTCAGGGTTTGTATCCATCCCGTGGCTGAACGGCTCGGTATCCCGGTGGGGTGGGGTCGCTCTCGCGAACTCGCCCCCGATCACGCAAAGGACGAACGATGTTAGGTACCCTCCATGTCTCCCTACGGCCAGCCGAGGAGCGCGACACGGCGTTTTTGAGTGAGGTCTACCGCTCGACCCGCTTGGAAGAAATGCAGGCATCCGGTTGGAGCGAAAAAGAAATAGTCGATTTTCTGGAGTTTCAATTCCAAGCCCAGCACAAGTTCTACCACGAACAATGGCCCAGCACCGATTTCGACCTGATCCTGGTCAACGGCGTTCCCGCAGGGCGCCTGTACGTGGATCGGCGTGACGACGAAATTCGTGTGGTCGATATCGCGCTGTTGCCGGATTATCGCGGCAAGGGCATCGGCGGTGACCTGCTGCGCGAGATTCTGGCCGAGGCCCACGGCAAGGACCAACCGGTTCGAATCCACGTGGAGCACAACAATCCCGCCATGCACCTCTACCTTCGACTCGGTTTCAAAAAGGTGGATACCAACGGCGTCTACCACCTGATGGAGTGCCCGCCTCCCGGCAACGCGTCCTGAGCGGAAGCCGCATTCAGGATTTGTCCGTCAGTTTGGCGAGAATGGGCGCCACCGCTTCACATCCGCTCAATACGGCACCGTAGGTCGCCGCCATCCGGCTCAAGTCGTTCCGAATCTCCACGAGCAAACGGGTCAGGTCGTCGGCCTCTTCGGCGACTTTCGTGGGATCCATCTCCTCGATTTCGTGTAACTCCGATTGGATGAATCCCGAGATGATGGGCAGGCCCTGCTGTATTTCCGCGTAGGCGCGGTGGTAGGTCTCCAGGTAGGGGAGGTGTTGCTGCAGTAATACCAACGCATCCGGCGTCGCCTCGTCGGCGAGCGCCTGGAGCTTGGCGGCGAAAGACAGAAACTGCCGGCACAGGGCTTCGATTTGCGTCACCTGGTTTTGGGTTCGGCGCAGGAGCGCGAGGCACTCGGAATGACTCAGGGTTTCTTCGGGATCGATCGCGGCGGCTTCCTCGACGATGTCCAGGTCCGGCATCGCATCGCCCACATAGCGCCGGAGCACCTCGCGCAGTTTGCGTTTTTCGAAGTGGGGGATCTCGGCACCGCCCTGCGTGGCGTTGACCAGCAGGCGACCTGGGTCCCGCCAGCGAATCCGTGCGGCGAAATCGCCGAACCACAGGAGGAACTGGTGGTAGTTGGTGAGTGAACGGACCGGCCGGCCGAAATAACCGGGAACCATGCGCTCGTCTTCGGCCACATGGCAGAAGTTCTGGTTGAATTCGGGCATGGTGTAGTAGTGGTCGGAGACCGAAAGATCCTGACCGATGAGGATCACCGGATTGCAGCCGAACGCGACGGCCAGGGAACAGGCGTCGTTGGCCACCGAACCACCTGAATCCAGGTGATGGCGCTTCATGCGTTCCGGGAATTGTTGCGCCAGCCAGGTACCCACGAGATTGGTGGGATTTCCGTAGACGAAAGTGTGCCCGTGTGAATGCGTGAAAAACGGGATTTCGGCCTTGTCCGACAGCAGGAAGTGGGTTTGGCCCAGGTTGGTGCAGTCGGCGATCGACTGGTAGAAGGGTTGGGACTCCATGTGCACCAGGAAATCCGGTGCGATGCCGGCGCATTCCAGGGGACGGGCGGTACGGGCCAGGGCGAAGACCAGCACCTGGTTCCGGTAGGGCCGCAACGCCGCGAGGTTACGGGCCAGTGAAGGTCCTGGCGACACGATGACCGCCGGCACGTCCTTGAAACGGTCCGCCAGCCGTTCCACTCCGGGAAGCCTCGTGCTGTGGGGCAGGGCCTCCAGCGCCGCCCGTGTGAACAGCGGCATCAGGCGATCGATGGTTCTCCGACCCAGTTCCTTCTGGAATCGGGCCTCGGCGACGATGCGCTTCAGCCATGCGTCGACGTTCGGCATGAGTTGGCGGTGCGCCGGCAGCAGCACCAATTTGAGGGCGCCGGGCTGGATGGGGAGCAGGCGGGCGAGCAGTTCCTTGAAGCGGGGTTCGGAGCCGCAGAGAATGGCCTGCTTTTGGGGGAGAAGCCGGGCCAGGTCGACGTGGTGCAGCATGGTTCGAAGCAGGTCGGGAAAAGGTTCGAAGATCAACACGCGGCTGGAGGCGGACACTTCGTCGGCGATCAGGGCGTGCCCCAAACCGAACCCCACGTGGATGTGCAGTTGTGCCGCGGGAGATTGGACCAGCTTGGTCGCCTCTTTGAGGGGGTCGTAGCGGCCGTGGACCCAGGCGTCGCGATAGCGCAGGGCCAGGCCGCCCTTGCGGGCCGGCTCCGGATGCTGGGCGGTGCCGCCGATCTGCGCCAATTCATCCAATAAATCGGGATCGTATTCTTTCAAAAAGGCACGATTACGTGCTTCCAGGTTTTCCGGCAAGCGAGCACCTCGACATGGGCTTGGGCTATTCGCGCCGTTCGGCAATGCCACGCCGTCGGCCGTTCCGCCAGTTATCGAGGCGTTGGATCGTAGCGTGCAATATTTTCCCGGCGATTTTCTTCATCCGTGGTTCCAAATGAGTTTGGGAGATATTGTAACCGGAGAGTGGCGCTCGTGAAAACGAGCTGAACGGCGCAGGGTTCCGCGTGACCGGTTTCCAGGAGTCCAATGGTTGTGGAAGGGAAATTGAAGCCAGAAGTAAACTATTTGTAGATGAATGTGTTAGGATGGAAAACAGTCCTTTTTTCAGCAACCGGGAATTGCCCGCGCTCGGTTCACCATCGCCCGAGATCGCGGGTGGAAAACCCTCACTATCCGAGTTTCACCGTCCTTCAAGTTGCCTGGGGATGATCGCTTCAACCACACCTGTCTCTCGAACGCTTCCCAGCCCTCTCCTTTGTACCCAACCCGCAACGGATGTCCTTTTCGATTCTAAAGTTTGGTTTGGAGGTTGAGTTCCATGGACGAACTTCATGCCGGGGAACGGCGGCGCTTCTTCCGTTACAGCGTGGGGAGCACCATGCAGAAAGATCTCGATATCCGCACGACGGAGGTCGTGGCGCATATCGATATCCACACCGAGGATGACAGTTTCGAGCCGGAATACGTGGCGATGGTGGTCGAGCAATCCCACCAGGGCTGCGGTCTGGTATTGGTTCGCTACAACAAAGACTATGAAAAGCTGACCAAGGATGTCCCGTGCATCGTCAAGGTCGGTCGGCTCCATCCGTTGCCCGCCATCATCCGCTGGCGCAAAGACTTGGACGAAGACCTCTTCAAGTTGGGCCTGGAATTCAAGGAATGATGGACCAAACCCGCCCGTGAACCGGAAGTCGGCCCATTCCGCGAAGAGGCGGTTGTTGCCGAGATCCGAACCCTGACGCCCGATGGCGTGCCCATCCAGCCGGGCGATCCCGATGGGAAGAAGTCTCCCCTTTCTGGATGGGCAGCGCGGATCAGCCGAGCTTTTCGGCGACGAGACGGTTGATGACCTTGGGATTGGCCTTGCCGCCCGTGGCCTTCATCATCTTGCCCACGAAAAAGCCGGTGAGCTTTTTCTCGCCGGCCTTGTATCGCGCGACTTCGTCGGGGTGATCCGCCGCGATTTGGGCCAGGATCCGCTCCAACTCGGCCGTATCGCTGACTTGGGTGAGTCCCCGTTTGGCGACGATGTCGGCCGGTTTGCCGCCCTTCTCGGCCAACACGGCGAAGACGTCGCGGGCGATCTTGTTGGAAATGGTGTCGGCGTCGATCAACGCCACCAATTCGGCGAGTTCGGTGGGGCCGAACGGTAATTGGGACAGCGGGCGATCCTTCAGCTCGCGCGCCAGTTCGTTGTTGATCCAGTTGGCGATGGCCTTGGCGTTGTCGTGGGTCGCCAGAGCCGCTTCGAAGAACCGAACGCGGGCCGGGTCCGCCGTCAGCAGGTCGGCGTCTTCCTCACTCAAGCCGTGGTCATCGCGGTAGGCCGTGAATTTGGCGGCCAGTTCCGGCGTCTTGTCGGCCAGGGGGTCGCGCTTCGGTTCGGCCGGTGCCGGCGTGGCCTTTTCCACCTTGCTCGGCGCGGGTTTGGAAGGGGCCGCCGGCTTCGCTTTGGTCTCCCCGGAGATCTTGGCCCAGGAATCGCGCAGTCCCACGATGCGGTTGTAGACCGGTTTGTCGGGTGTGCTGTCGCCCACGTCGCGAATGAAATAACCCAGCCGCTCGAATTGGTAACGGGTGCCATCGGCATCGCCCGCGATGGCGGGTTCCACGAAGCCCTGAACCACCTCCAGGGAATCGGGGTTGAGCATGTCGAGAAAATCCCCTTCTTCCTGATCCGGATGTTCCACGGCCAACAGACGATCGTAGAGACGGATTTCGGCGGGCACCGCGTGTTTGGCGGAGACCCAATGAATGGTGCCCTTGACCTTGCGGTCGGTGGGGTTGGTACCCAGGGTGGCGGCGTCGTACGTGCAGTGCAGGGCGGTGATCTCGCCGCTTTCGGGATCCTTGACGACCTTCTCGCATTTGATGATGTAGGCGTGGCGAAGGCGGACTTCCCGTCCCGGCGCCAAGCGGAAGAATTTCTTGGGGGGGTCCTCGCGGAAATCGTCGCGGTCGATGTAGATCTCGCGCGAGAACGGCAGTTCGCGCGAGCCCTCCAACGGCACGTCGTGGGGGTAGAGCGAGGCGTCCAACATCTCCACCTTGTCTTCGGGATAGTTGTCGATGACGACCTTCAACGGGTTTTGTATGGCGAGGACCCGCGGGACCTTCGGGTTGAGGTCGTTGCGCACGCAGAATTCGAGTTTGGTGAAATCGACGGTGCTGTTGGCCTTGGCCACGCCGACCCGTTCGCACAGATCGCGAATGGCCTCGGCGGTGTAGCCGCGCCGGCGCATACCGGCGATGGTGGGCATGCGCGGATCATCCCAGCCACTGACCAGCTTCTCGTTCACCAGGCGCAGGAATTTGCGCTTGCTCATGACGGTGTAGTTCAGTTTCAAGCGGGCGAATTCGTACTGGTGCGGCACGTTCTCGCGGTCACACTCGGCGATGACCCAATCGTAGATATCGCGGTTGTTCTCGAATTCCAGGGTGCAGATGGAGTGGGTGATGTTCTCGATGCTGTCGGAAAGGCAGTGGGCGAAATCGTACATGGGGTAGATGCACCAGGTTTCGCCCGTGCGATAGTGATGGGCGTGGCGGATGCGGTACAGCAAGGGATCGCGCATCTTCATGTTTGCCGCGGCCATGTCGATCTTGGCCCGCAGCACGTGTTCGCCGTCGGCGAAGTCACCGGCACGCATTTTCCGGAACAGGTCCAGGTTCTCTTCCACACTGCGGTCGCGATAGGGGCTCGGCTTGCCGGGCTCGGTGACGGTGCCGCGATAGGTGCGAATCTCCTCTTCGCTGAGGCTGTCCACATAGGCCTTGCCCTTCTTGATGAGGTGTTCTGCAGAGGCGTAGAGTTCGTCGAAATAGTCCGATGCGAAATACAGGTGGTCTTGCCAGTCGAAGCCGAGCCAGCGAATATCGTTTTGGATGGATGCCACGTACTCCATGTCTTCGGTCGTGGGATTGGTGTCGTCGAATCGCAGATGGCAGGTTCCGCCATACTCTCCGGCCAACCCGAAGTTCAGACAGATCGACTTGGCGTGGCCGATGTGCAGGTAACCGTTGGGCTCGGGGGGGAATCTGGTCGCCACGCGTCCCTGGTGCTTGCCGGTGCGCAAATCCTCTTCGATGATGGCTCGAATGAAGTTGGATGGTCTGCCGTCTTTGCTCTTATCGGCGGCGGCATCGCCGGGAGAAGCTGGTGCGTGACTCAAGACTGGAATACCTCGCGAGAAAGTCATGGGAGCGGGCGGGGAACGCCGAGTTCCGAGCCCCTCCTGCGGCCGCGCCGGGCCGACGTGACCGCAATACTACCATCGGTCGGCGCGGAAATGGAGCCCGGATCTGGACCCTGTTTCTCACAAAAGACCGCCGTTCGACGCTGGGAACTTCGGGAGCCGCGGGGGTCCCTTCAATCTTCGCGGCTCTCGCCCGCTTCGATGGTGGCCAGCGGAAGCGAAAGCCGGAAGCGAACGCCGCTGTCGTCGCCGTCGCAGTAGGCTTTGATCTCGCCTTTCATTTCGTGAATCGCGGTGGCGCAGGCGTGGAGCAGGAAACGGTTGGCCGAGGGACGTGCCGTGCCGCCCTGGGCGAACAGCCGTGGTAGATCGGCGGGAGTGACGGCCGGTCCACTGTCGCGCATTTCGACGATGATCTCGCGGGTGGATTGGAAGGTGCGGATCATGAGGCGGCGCGGCCGGTCTTCCTCGTTGGTCGCCATACATTCACAGGCGTGCTGCAGCAGATTGAGAAAGATCCGCAGGAGCTTGGCGCGCTGGAGGTAGTAGGTGGGCAGCGGTTCGAGATCCTGGTTCAGCGCGACCCTGGCCGCTCGCAAGTCCTTGCCCTTGATCTTGATGGCATCGGCGATGAGCTGATTGATGTCGACCGGGTGCGACACGTTGTCCTGCTTGGCGTATTTCTGCTGGGCCGAGACGATTTGGGTGAGTTGGTAGATTTGGTTGTTGATCTTGCCCAGACAGGTGGCCAGGGCCGACCGCTGCGTCGAAAGGTGGGCCACCTCCTGAACCAGCTCGCGCCGCAGCTCCCCGCCGCGGCTGTCCTCGTGGCGCAGGGACATGTAGCCGCCGGGCAGGGCCTCGATGCGGGTCAAGACTTTGGGCACCTTTTTTGGGCCGCGATTGGCGTCCAGCAGGCCGTGGGCCTGCTCGATGTCGGATCGGACCCGGGTGATGGCATCCTCCACCTGGTGCAGCACGTTGTAGGCGATCTCGGCCATGCCCGCGCGATGGGCGGCCTCGATCACCTGTTCCTGCGCGGTGACCAGTCTGCCGTGGGTGCGCTGGAGATTGTCGGTGCGTTCGGAAACCAACCGCTCCAGGGTGACCTGGCGCTTGTGGATGCGTACGAAACGAATGCGGTCCAGCAGCCACAGCGATCCGAGCAGGAGGGCGACCAGCAGGACCTTGAACCAGGGACCCTGGTAGAAGAACCCCTGCTGTTCGAACTCGAACATGGCGCCTTCTTCGTTCCACAATCCGTCGTTGTTGGAACCCTTCACGATGAACCGGTACTTACCGGGCGGCAGGTTGGTGTAGAAGGCGGTGCGGCGGTTGCCGGCATCGATCGGTTCGTGGTCGATGCCCTCCAACATGGTTCGGAAGCGCACCCGGCCCGGCACGGCGAAGCTGAGGGCGGTGTAGTGGATTTCCAATTTGCCGGCACCGGCGGGCAATAGGGCGGGTATGGCGGGATCGTACGGTTTCCCGTCGACCCGAACCTCGGTGATGTGAATCGGCGGTGGCAGCGGGTTTCGGTACATTTGGTTGGCGTCCATCACGGTCAGGCCCTGAATGGTGGGAAACCACGATTGACCGTCCGGGCCCAGGGCACCGGCGGGGAAGGCGCCGCCGTTGCACTCGGCGCTGCGCATGCCGTCTTCGGTGGTGAACACGGTGCAGCGCAGCAGTTGGCGGGAACCCGTGGCGTCCATGTAGGCGTTGATCTCGGCCCGGGGAATCAGGTAGACGCCGTGATTCGAGCTCATCCAAAAGCGTTGCTGGTCGTCTTCGAGGATTTCGAGAACCTTGTCGTCGTACAGGCCGTCGGCCATGTTGACATGGGTGATGCGACGATCGCGAATGCGATTGAGCCCGTTGTCCGAAGTGCCCGCCCACAGCACGCCCTCCGCGTCCTCGTACAACGCCAAGACCTGGTCGCTCGACAGGCCGTGGCGGTGATCCAGGGTGTCGAACACACCGTTGCGGTATTGGTTCAGGCCGCCGCCTCGGGTGGCGATCCACAGTGTGCCGTCGTGCGCCTCGAGCAGGTTGATGATGAGGTTGGAGGAGAGCCCGTCCGCGGTGGTGAAGGTGCGGAACCGGTTGTCGCGGAAGCGCATCAGGCCCTGGCGGGTGGCGATCCAGAGGGTACCGTTGCGATCGCGCAGGATGCGGTTGATCGATTTGGCGGTCATGCCGTCATCGGCGTCGTAGACCTTGAATTCGCCGTCCCGATAGTGGATCAGGCCGGTACCGAAACTGCCGATCCACAGGCCGCCCTCGGGATCCGCGTACAGGCATTCGAGCTGTTCGCCCGGTAGGCCCTGCTCGCGCCCGAAACTGCCGAGCACCTCGTCTTCGATCTTCAGCAGGCCGCCGTCCGTGGCCGCCCAAAGAACACCATCGCCGTCGAAGGTGACCGAACGCACCATGTTGTGCGGCAATCCGTGTTCCGTGGTGAAGGTGGTGACCGGGCCGTCCCGGAAACGCAGCAGGCCCCCCGATTCCACGCCGACCCACATGTTGCCTTCGCGATCCGGGCAGAGCGTGGCCACGGTGTTGTAGGGCAGGCCGTGTTCCTGGGAAAAGGATTGAACCAGTTTGGCCTCCGGGCTGATTCCGGCCAGCCCGCCGTTGCCCATCCCGATCCAGAGAATACCGTTGGTATCCTCCTCCATGCAGAACACGTTGGGGTCGAGCAACGCGCCTCCCAGATCCGGTTGCACGATCTCGTCGTTTTCCACGAAGCAGAGCCCTTTCGACGTGCCGACCCACAGGCGGCCCTGCAAGTCCAACTCGAGGCACCAGACCCGGTCGCTCGGCAAACCCCGGTCCTCCCCGAAGCGGGTGATTCGCTCGCCTTCGACCAAGTACAGTCCCTTGCGGCTGGCCACCCAGAGCCGACCCATGTCGTCGACCTGGTAATCCCAGATCGTGTCGGGTTTCCGCGCGTCCAGGCGCAGGCCCTTGACGCGATCGTCGCGCAGCACGAACCCTTCGTTTTTGCGCGTGCCGATGTAGATCGTGCCGTCGCGGGTGGCGACCATGCAGGTGACCGAATCGTCTTCGAGGCCGAGGCTGGGGCCCTTGAAACAGTTGAGATTCCTGTCCAGATAGTAGAGTTCGGCCTGGTTGGATGCGAACCAGATGCGCCCGTCACGGCCTTCGCATACCGCGTTGACCAAATTCGAATCCATGTTGGGCGTGTTTTCGTGCTGAAAGACGCGGAAAGTGAAGCCGTCGAAGCGCACCAGGCCCTCGTGCGTGCCGAACCAGATGAACCCATCCGAGGCTTGAATGAGCGAGACCACCGAATTCTGGGGGAGCCCGTCGTCCGTGTTCCACAGGCGCACGATGTATTGGTTCAATTCCTTGGCCCAAAGCGAGGAGCTCCAGAAGAACCAAAGGCCGGCAGCCAGAACGGCAGGCAGGAGGGCCGTCGGTGTTCGCATGAACCGGGGGCGTCTCATGGATGAACTCCTACGCCGGCTTTTCGTGATGGCCCTGAGGCGTAAAGCCCGATGGCTGCGATTCACCGGTCTCGCTTTGGGCCAGCGGCCTTTCCACCGGATGGGTCTCCGTATCGATGGGGAGCACGACCCGGAATTGGGTGCCCCTGTTTGGACCGGCGCTGATGACTTCGAGGCGGCCCTTCATTTCCTCGACGACCTTGGCGCAATAATGCAGGCCGAATCCGTGTCCCTGTTTTTTGGTCGTGAAGCCATATTGGAACAGCTTGTCTCGATCATCCGGTTTGATGCCTTCGCCGGTGTCGCTGATGAGGATCGTGACGAAACCGTCGGGTTTGCTCTGGGTGCGAACCGTCAGGACGTGGCGCTGTCGACCCTGGTGAAGATGAATGGCCTCGCAGGCGTTCTTCACCAGATTGGCGATGATTTGCATGAACTCTGATTTGAAGATGCGCACCAGCGGGAGTGGCTGGAGGTCCTCGACCAATTCGATGTTCTCGGCGCGAATCAGGTTCGCGTGCATCTGGAGTACGTCTTCGATCAACAGGTTCAGGTCGGCCTCTTCATAGGCGCGGTGTTGGTTGTTCAACTCCTTTTGGTTGTTGACGATATCGGTGATGTGGGCAACCTGGCGCAGGAACAGGCGAAGTTCCAGGTCCACTTCCGAGCGCGCTTCCTCCAGCACGTCACACATGTCACGCAGGGCGCTGGGCAGATTGCGACCCTGCTTGGAATCGAGAATGAAGCTTCCCAGGTGGGCGGCCTCGTCCTGGGTGAGTTTGTCGATGCGGGCGAGCAGCCGCGAGACCGCGGGATCGTGGTAACGATCGCTCATCAGTTCGGCGGAGGTCAGGGCACTGTTGAGCGCGTTGCCGATATTGTGCAGCAGGTCGGTAGCGATCTGGGCCATGCCGGCGAGTCGGGCGCTTTCGGCCAATTGGCGGTTGACGCGGGCCATCTCCTCGTTCATCGCGGTCAGTTCCGTGGTTCGCGCCGCCACCGTCTGCTCCAGTTCACGGCGCTGTCGCTGGTGGTTGCGGATGCGCCACAGGTGAGCCAGGTAGCCCAGGAGGAGAAAAACGAGCAGCAGCGCCAGGTAGAACACCGGGCGTTGGTAGATGAACGGGGACAATCGAAAGACGTAGGGCGTCGCGGCTTCGTGCCAGGCGCCGCCCGGCAGGCGGGCCGCCACCCGGAACCGGAAATCGCCCGGGGGCAGGTGGCTGTAGTAGGCCACGCGATTGGTGCCGGCTTCGACCCAGTCCCGATCGTAGGGTTCCATGCGGTAGCGGAACGCCAGGTTGCGCGACTTGACGAAGTTCAGCGCGGTGAAATGCAGTTGGAAATGGTGACTGCCGGCCGGGAATACGGGGTGTTTGCCCGGTTTCGGCCTGCCGCGTTCGTACGAGACCTCCTCGATCACCACTTTCAGGGATTCGGGTACGGGGCGCGCCCGTTCGGGATCGAAGCGCACGACACCCATGATCGTGGGCACCCAGATGATGCCCTCGTTGTCCATGCACCCGGAGGACGGACCGATGTCATTGCATTCGACGCTCTGCATGCCGTCACTGCGGTCGAAACTCTCGAACGGGAGGGTGTCGATGTCGCCCCGCAGGTAGCGGTCGAACTGGTCCATGGCCAAATGGTAGATGCCGTAGTTGCTGGTGAACCACAGGCCTCTGTCTCGATCCTCGATGATTTGAAACACCGTGTCCGCGAACAGGCCGTCACGGGTGCGGAATACGTCGAAGCGATTGCCGCGGAACCGAACCAGTCCCGCCGATTCGGTGGAAAGCCAGAGATGGTCGCGAGAGTCGCGGTAAATCAGGAAGAACTGATTGGCGGGCAGGCCGTCCTGCTTGGTCCAGATCCGCCAGCCGTCGCCCTTTTCCACTGCCAATCCGCGGCCGGTACTGACCCAGATCCTGCCCTGGGCATCTTGTTCGATATCGGTGATGTTGTTGTGGGGCAGGCCGGCATCCTTGTCGATGGTGGTGAAACGGCCGTCGCGGTAAACGGAAATGCCCTTTTCGTAGGTGCCGATCCACATGGAGCCGTCGCTGTGGTCGTGCAGGGTGTTGACGTAGTCTTCGGCCAATCCGTGCGACTCTTCCGTGAAACGTGTGACGGTTTCGCCGTCGAAGTGAACGACGCCGTCGCCGTCGGTTGCGATCCACAGGTGGCCGCGACGATCCCGCAGCACCGACTGGGCCAGTGCCCCATCCGGCAACAGGCGATGGGTGTAATCGGTGATCGCATCGCCGTTCACGTGGTGTAGGGTGGCGTCGTCGCTGCCGATCCACACACCGCCCTTGGGGTCGTGCCTGGCGACCCAGATCATGTTGTTGCTGAGGCCGTCACGTCGGGTCAATGCCGTCATGAACCCGTCGGAGAAGCGATTGAGCCCACCACCGATGGTGCCCAACCACAGATTGCCCTCCAAATCCTCGAGGAAGCTGTAGACATGGCCGTTGGTCAGGGGGAACGGGTCCGGGTGGGCGGTGAGACGAAGTGCCGCCCGACCCTGACCGTTCGGGTCGGTCGTGATGCGGGTGATGCCCTCGCCCACGGTCGCGACCCAGATCGTTCCATTGCGATCTTCGAACAAAGCCGTGATTTGGTTGCCGCTCAGGCCCTGCTCGCGGGTAAGGACCGAACTCGCGCCCTTTCCCTTGGTCAGGGCCTCGGTGTCGTCGAACATTTGGATGCCGCGGAATTCGGTGCCCAACCACAGGCGGCCGCGACTGTCGACGAGCAGGCTGGAGATGTCGAGGTCGTGCAGTCCCCTCTCCAGGCCGAACCACCGCCAGGTGCCGTTCTCGAGGCAGCCCAGGCCGCGATCCTCACTGGCCGCCCACAGAAGGCCGTGCGAGTCCAGGAAGAGATCCGAAATGTAGCGGGGGCCGTCGACATATTGCCGCAACACGCCCTTCTCCAGGTGGAACAGCCCCTGGCTTTCGGTGCCGACCCACAGGGTTCCGTCGCCGTCCTCGCGAATGACCTTGATCGGGGCCTGGGCAATTTCACTCTCGATCTTTTGCAGGTTCAGGCTTTCGATGTGCGGCTGCGAGCGAAACAGGTGGCCCGCGCGGTTGCCGATCCAAAAGATGCCATTGCGGTCCTCGTAGAGCGCCCGGATGTCGTGGTTCGCCAGGCCCGGCGTGTTGTGCTTGTGAAACACCACGAAGCGGCTGCCGTCGAAGCGGGCCAGGCCTTCCTGTGTCGCGACCCAGATGTATTGGTCCCTCGTCTGCCACAGGGAACGCACGGAGTTTTGCGGCAAGCCCTCTTTGGCCTGCCAACTCTCGTGAACGTAGTGGTGGAGGCTTTTTGATGGGTCGAGGCCCATCATGGACGCCAGCCAGAAGCTGAGCAGCAGGGTCAATGGAAAAACTCCAGGAAGGACTTCAGGCCATAAGGATAACGATGGATCATCGGTCGGTCTTCATTCAAATGTATCGTATTCACAACCCAAAACCTGAATCGGCGCGGCTTTTTCGCGGGGGTGGCACGGGCCGGAACCGGCGATCGATTCGGGTCGGGTACCTTCCCGAATCGCCGGGCTTGGCGGCGCGGTCGGGAATTCCTGGCCGGGACCGCTGTAGCCGATGTTGCGCCACTGCTACAATAGATCGTTTTGGCTCGAAGCATGTGATTTGGGTGTCAGCGATCCGTCCGGATCGGCATGGCGGCATCCAGGCCCGGCGCTCGGGAAGTGCTTCGGTCTCTTGTGCGGGGGGGTCATGGTCTATTTTCAGTGGCATGGTGAAGCCGAAGCGGTTCGCCGACTCTACGGACTGCGTGGCTCGGCCGGGCTCCACCATCTGGTGGCGCGAGGGGGAAAGGGCGTCGTGGTCACCCACGATGCCAAGCGGATTCACACACTGGCCCAGTCCCTGCGCGCCTTGGCGCCCGAGGCCCTGGTCTTCGAGCTGCCGCCCCTGGATGGATCGCCCTTCGCCTTCACCCCGGTACACCCACAGACCCGTCGCGATCGATTGGCCTGCTTCGACGCCCTGCTCTCCGGCAGGTGGGACTTCATCGTCACCCAGACGCGCATGTTTCTGGAGCCGCTCGCACCCCGTGAAAAGCTTGCGACCCCGCGTCTCGACCTGGTCGCGGGAAACGAATACGACCTGGCCGAACTCTGCCGAACCCTCGTCGACATGGGATACCTGGCTTCGGACCTGGTGAGCCAGCCCGGTGATTTCGCTCGTCGGGGCGGCATTCTCGATATCTACAGTTCCGTGGACGAGCGCGCCTGGCGACTCGATTTTTGGGATGACGAACTGGAGGAGATTCGCGAACTGGATCCCGGCACGCAGCGCTCCATCGGCCAGTGCGAGCGCATCCACCTGCTGCCGCTGTTCGAGTGGCGCGTGGGCCCCGACGAGGCCGAGACCTTCGCGCGCAAGGGCGGCGAACAATGGAATCAAACAGATGCCCGAAAACACTTTTTGTCCCTGGTCGCCGAGCTGCGCGATCGCGGCCGTTTTTCCGGGTACCTTCACTGGGCCGCGCTGTTCTTTCCCGAAGCCACCCATCTGCCCGATCTCATTTCCGAACCGGTGACCTACTACCTCGAGGATTGGGACGGGGCCCAGGAGATTCAGGAACAGTACCTGACCCAGCTCGAGCTTCAGGGCGAGGCCCTGGGCAGCGGGCAATTGCATGCGCCCCTGCGGGTCCTGACCGGAAGGAAGGACCCGCGCATCGTCGATCTGCCCGAGACGGCGACCGCGCTTTCGCTGCACCACCTCAAGATGGAGCGGGTCGACGAGGAGTACATCACCCAATCGGTGCCGGCCTACAAAAACGACGTCCGTCGCTTCGTGGATCATTGGAAACAGCAGGCGAAACGACTGGCGATCGTCGTGGTCTCGGACAACAGCGGCGCCCTCAAACGGCTGGAAGAGACCATCGAGGACGATGGCTTCTTCGTCCATCCGCTGACGTTGCCGATCCCCGACACCCTGGAACCGGGCTTCTACATGGCGCGCGGCGATTTGGAGACGGGCTTCCAATGGCCCGATCGACACCTGGTCGTACTCAGCGGCAACGATATCTGGTCCAAGACGCCTCGCACGCGAAAGCCCGCGGCCGGCAAGAAGACGTTCCAGGCCGAGTTCCGCGATCTGAAGGTCGGCGATTTCGTCGTCCACGACGACTATGGCATTGGCAAGTTCTTGGGTTTGGTAGAGATGGAGGCGGGAGGCGCCAGCCACGAGATGATGGCGCTGACCTATAAAAACGATCAGAAACTCTACATGTCGCTAAACCAGATCCATCTGGTCCAGCGATTCGGCGCCGCCGACAGCCAGGTGCAGTTGGACAAACTGGGCGGGACCGGGTGGGAGCGCACCAAGACGCGGGTCAAGCGTGCGGTGCGCGAGATGGCCGGCGAGTTGATTCAACTGTACGCCCAGCGCAGCCTGGTCACCCGCCATGCCTACGGGCCCGATACCGAATGGCAGGCCGAGTTCGAAGAGGCCTTTCCCCACGAGCCGACCCAAGGCCAGTTGACGGCGATTTCCGAGATCAAGCGCGACCTGGAGAGCACCAAACCGATGGACCGCCTGTTGGTCGGCGACGTGGGATTCGGCAAGACCGAGGTCGCCATGCGCATGGCCTTCAAGGTGGTCATGGAAGGCTACCAGGTCGCGGTGTTGTGCCCCACCACCGTCCTGGCCTTTCAGCACTACCACACCTTCAAGAACCGATTCGCCAACTTCCCGGTGAGCATCGGCTGGATCTCGCGCTTCAGCTCGCCCTCGGCCACCAAGCGCGCCCTGTCCGGATTGGCCGACGGCAAGGTGGACATCATCGTGGGGACCCACCGCCTGCTGAGCAAGGATATCCAGTTCAAGAATCTCGGGGCGGTCGTCATCGACGAAGAACAGCGCTTCGGAGTCGCCCACAAGGAACGCCTCAAGCAGTTCCGTAAACAAATCGACGTCTTGAGCATGTCGGCCACGCCGATTCCGCGCACGCTCAACATGTCGTTGTCGGGGATTCGCGATATTTCGGTCATCGAAACCCCACCGCGCAACCGCCTGGCGATCAGCACCACGGTGACCGAATCGCGCGAAGGCACCATCAAGAACGCCGTCGAGTTCGAGCTCGCCCGCGGCGGCCAGGTCTTTTTCATTCACAACCGCGTCGAAACGATGGACCAGGTCGTCGCCGGGTTGGGCCAATTAATGCCGGGCCTACGGATCTCCGTGGCCCACGGCCAGATGGAGCCGAAGCGCATCGAACGGGAGATGCTGGCCTTCATGGAACACGAGACGGATGTCCTGGTGGCCTCGACCATCATCGAGAACGGTGTAGACATTCCCAACGCCAATACGATGATCGTCAACCGCTCGGACATGTTCGGCATGAGCCAGCTCTATCAGCTTCGCGGCCGCATCGGCCGGTCCGATCGGCCGGCCTTCGCCTACCTGCTGGTGCCGCCCCGGGCCCGCATGTCGACCCAGGCGCGGATGCGGCTGGCCACGCTCGAAGAGTTCTCCGACCTGGGTGCCGGATTTCGCATCGCCGCCCGGGACATGGAGTTGCGCGGTGCGGGCAACCTCCTGGGTGGCCGACAGGCGGGCCACATCAACACCATCGGGTACGACATGTTCGTGAAGCTGCTCGAGGAGGCCGTGAGCGAGTTGCGCGGCACCCAGGTTCAAGATCGCATCGCCTGTCTGGTGAACCTCAACTTCGGTGCGGCGATTCCGCGCCGCTACGTGGAGGAGACCAACCAGCGGCTGCACTACTACAAGCAGTTGGCCGGTGCCGAGTCCGATGCCCACATCGACGAGATCTGCGAAATCATGGTGGATTGCTACGGCTCGCTCGACGATCCGGTCCTCCAATTGTGTCGGGAACACCGCCTGCGCCTGTTCCTGGCCGAGCACCGCGTGCTGAACGTGGAGCGCGAGCGCGACACCGTTCGCCTGCGCTTCCACGAGACCGCTTCGGTCAAGATGGAAGTCGTGCTGGGCTGGATCCAGAAGGGGAACGGGGTGACCTTGACGCCGGAAGGGGTGCTGACGCTCCCGTTACCCTCCAAAAATCCCGAGGAAGCGATCGATTTCGTCCGGGAATCGGTAGAGGCGCTGGTAGGGCCCAAAGAATCGGCCGAATAGAGTCAGGCTTGACTTTATGAGGCTTGGGCCTCTTGGGTCGAACACGCCGATGGGCATCGAGAGGCCCATCGAAGGCGTGCCGGCCTCCCGGAAAGCCGACGCTCCCGGGAGGTGGACCGGGAGGAAACGTTTATTGACCGTTTTGTGGCGGCGCTCGGTTGGCTGCTGGTTTGTTTTTGTTTGAAAAATCACATTGAGGAACAGTTGTTTCAGTAGAGGGAATATAAATCCATATTTTCTCCATGATTGCTACTTACCTTGCAGCGCAGATAAGCCGAGTCCTCAACCCCACAACCTTCTTTACTCCATATTTGAAAATCGAGGCTACCCTTTGGCTCTTTGACGCCGCCGCCAACGGCGAAGGGGCCCGAAACCGAGCGACCCCGTCCTTCTCGGCGCAAAGGTGAGATCGGGGGAGTCGGGCTTTGTTTCCTCCCCTTGTGTGGTGTCTTTCGAGACCGAGGTTTCGGGACCCACTGCGTTGCAGCCGCGACTTTCTTGGGAAAACCAGGAGGATATCACCATGAGCGATGCCTTCGCGAAGGTCAACACCTGGCTGGCCGAATTGGGACAGCCGGGAACGCCATCCTTGGCCCTGGATCCGGATGGGCGGTTGGGATTTCAGGTCGACCGACATCAGCCGTGTTTTTTGCAGGTCGACGTGGGAGATGCCCTGCTTCATTGGTTCCTGCCCGTCTGCGATCTGCCGCGTTCGTCCAAAGGGCGAACCCAAACCATGGCCACATGTCTCCAATTGTATTACCTGAAACAACAGACATGTGGTGCCCACCTGGGCATGAGTTTCGATGAACGACACATCTTGTTGTTGTATGCCCGCTCCTTGGAATTGATGGATCGCTTGAGCTTCATCAACATCACGGGCCAACTGGTAACCACCAATCATGCACTTCGCGTGGCACTCGATGCGCCTGCGCCCTCCACTTCGAGTGATGCCGATCCCTTCCGGATGCTCGGACGGCTCGTTTGACCGTCCAACCATGTAACCCAAGGAGGTTCGAATGAACCAAATCGAACGCGTTCCCAGCAACGTGCACAAGTTTTTGCGCCACCGCGGCCAAACGATTTATCTTCATTTCTCCCCACAAGACATGTCTCCGTCGATCACCTATGACGGGAGAACCTTTACCGATCTGCTCGACGCCCTGGCCGGCATTCCCGATGTGGATCAGCCTTCCGCTTCGTCCGTCTTCGCCCAGGTTGTCAATTTTTTGGGGTTTGCGGGCGAATACGTGTACATCGGAGACCCCGGGGCCTTCAAAGAGCGATATCGTCGACGCGTGAATCGCCGCAGTGAAGATCCGACCGATGCCTTCCATCGTTTTGGTCCTTTCGACGTTTCTGAAATCGACCACCCCAAACTCGAAAGCGGCCATCTTGTCTTTTGGGTGTATTCGCGCGCTGAAATGGTGCCCTACCGGGTGCGTGTGCCCACGCCCCTCCATTCGAACGACCAGGTTCTCGATTACCGGCTCTTGCCCTACGCGGCCGAAGGAGGCAGAGATGCTGGCGACTGAACGCCTCAATCACTGGTTGTCCCGAGTGGGGGCCGATGCAGGACAAGCGCCGTGCCTCGATGAAAAGGGCGTGTGTGCCTTCGTGTTCGAGGACGAGGTGGAAGTGCTGATCTCTGTCGACGATCAATCGCCGTTCCTCTATTTTTTCGCGGAGCTGTTGTCACTCGATGAACAGAATGAATCGGCCAAGGCGAAGATATTCGAGCATTGCCTCAAGCTGAACCTGTGCCCCAGCTTGACCGCCGGCGCCGCCATTGCGTTCGACCCGATCCACCATCGCGTCGTCTTCAATGAAACCATCGCTCTGGAAGACCTCGACGAACACCGGTTTTTTTCTCGATTTACCGCGATTGGCACCAAAACGGTCGCGCTATGGCGGACATTCAATGGGCGTAGTGACCAAGCCGTGCGGGATGACGGTGACGCTTCGACGCCGGATCGAATGCCGGAAATGGGTCCGGTGCTTCCCTTCGAGGGCTTCGTGTGACTCGCGAAGTCGGGTCGACGGGTGGGAGTTCTGTCGACATGGACCAATTCCGTTAGCCGAAAACCACCGACCGAGTGGGAGCGCTGAAGTTGGCGTGCATCGGGCCTCCCTTCGAAAGGTCTCGATGGTGATCACGCATCTCGCATGCCCAACCGTTCCCCGCAACCTCCCGCCCTGAAGACAAGCCAGAGATTCACCACGGGTACCCACGATGTCGCATTGTCTTTCACGCGAAAGACAGAGCCCGAGGTGCGTCCCGAGCTCGCGATCTCAATTCGGTTATCGAAAGCAAGTTTTTTAATTTAAGGATTTACGATCATGAAAGGAATGAATATCAACGTCAGTCAGCGTTACGCCACCGGGGTTTATCAGCGGGGGACGAATATCGACACCGGAAAACCTCGAGGGCAAGGGCTCATGGCGAACTTTTCGCGAACGCCCAAGACGTTGGCGCTTTTCAATCACGAGGGGCAAAACCATATTTCGACCGGTGTTTCCGAACTCCAGTTCGGCCTGCTCGAGATGCTCGACAGCGTCCAAAATCCCAGCCTGGACGCTACCAACAAACAACTGGTCAAGGATATTTTGAACACCGCGGGTGTGGATTTTTCCGAAATGAACCAACGGACCCAGTTGAAGGCCGCGGTCATGTTGGGAAGAGGCGAAGTCAGCGGTGCCTGGTTGGCCCAAAATACCAACGCCGTCAGTCGAGACGATGCCGATGCGATCGCAGTCGGCAAGATGCTTCAAAAGGATTACGCGTTCGCCCACAAGCAAAAGATGGGTGGTATCCAAGATCCTTCGGATTCGTTCAACACGCGTTTGGCGCTCGATATCGCGGATCGGGTGATCGGGGTGGATGGCAATGTCGACCAGAATAAGCTGGATACTGTAATCGAGCAGTTACAAAACGACACCTTGGCCGCGACGTTCGGTGTGGGCCCACATCGCCAGGAAATGGTCAAGTTGCTCACCCACATCAGCAATTCGGGCAATTTTCGAAACGTACTCAATGGAATCAACGCGCCCAATCTCAATACGCCTCAAGAACGTATCGTGCGAGCCACGATCAACAAGCCCACCGGGAATTTGACGGACCGCGATGCACGCAAGGCGGTACTTTCCGCCATGCTTTCCCATTTGAGGCAGGGGTCGGTGGGCTCGTGCTTCGGTACCAGTATCGCCATCCATTTGAAAACCAATCATTACGACAAAACGCTCAATATCATGAAGTCCCTCGTGGAGCGAGGTGTCGTCCCTGCCCAGTTCCAAAAGACGCCGAACACGAACCAATACAATTTCGACTTCCCCATCAACGATCGGGTCTTCGACACTCAGTACGATCAGAACATGTCGATCAAACGCAATGGCATCGTCACGGCGGTCGACGGAAGCGGCTTGGATGGAAACATCAAAGTCAAGGAGATTCCGGGGATCGTCAAGGCATTGGAAGCGATTGGCATCCAGGATGCCGATCGACAGCACAATGTGTTGCTTGCGGCATTGCGGGACTTGACGAGCGCGATCGGTTCCTCCGAAATCAGTCCGAAAACCCTGTTGCATCAAGTCATTCAGAAAGAAAATGTCGGGAACAAGGCCGAAGCCAAGAAAAAAGCCGCCTTTGCATTCCATGCCAGTATGGAGAACCGACTTCTGCGGTCGTTCGAGTACACCCTTTCCGGTTTGGCGGAAACGCGCTATAAATCGATGTCATTGGTGTCACTTGGCACCAAGGTGACCGATACGTTTGCCGCCAACAACTACATGAATCTCGTTGTTGGGGCGATGCAGTCCGTCACCGATGGTACGGATCAGAATACTTACGCTAACTTCGCGTCAGATTTCAGTGTGCGACTGTCGGAACTCTTTGATCAGAATTTGATTTTGACCTACGATCCCGAGTTCACCCAGTCCAAAGTTGCAGATGATGGGCGTTCCACCCATGGTGGTTTCACGATTTCGTTTAGGAACCCGACCAACAACGAAACCGTTCCCGTAACCAGCACGAGGCAACTGGTGGACGCGCTCAGGACCATGTTCACCTATCAGGCGAATCAAGATTTGACGGCGATCCAAAACGCAGGGTACAACAATCCTCAAAACGTTCAGGCAGCCCACATACAATTGACTACGGCCCTTTGGAATACTATCAATACCGATCAATTCGAACAACGGTTCCCGAATAGGTTGAGACACTATCAGGAAGATCCGTTGGGGTTCGCCAAAGGGTCCAAGTCCTTTACGGTGATGCGGATGATTTTTCCCAACGATTCCTCAATTACGAGTGATACGAAACATCGAAACAACAACCACACGGGTAAAGATGTCTTGCGACTCGCCATTCAATCCATGCGCGGCATCCATCAGAATATGTCGGACATTCACAATAATTTCCAACAGCGAGATTTATCTCAAATCAGTGTCCCCGCTTCCAACGGCCCTCATGCTTTTTTGATTCAACCTGGACTGGATCCCGCCTTTGTCGATGCTTGGAGTGGCTCCGAATCGATCGACTCCTGGATTGAAGCGAATTTGGAGACCTTCGATGTCAAAAATTACGAAGTGACAAGTTTGGAAAAAGATCAAGTCGACGCCGTGATCGAAAAAGTGGGCCCGTGGTACGACATCGACGTCGACGCCGTAAAAGAGGCCCTACAGGATAATGACCCCATCTACCCGGATGATATGTATCGTGCTCTGGTGGACAACATGCCCCAATCTCCCAAGAAGGCTCAATTCGAAAAGGAGCTTGCCTTGGATCTGGTCGAGGCCTTCGACGCCCCGATCGGAAAGGTGATCTTTGCCGATACCAACTGGGGCAACGGTGATACCCAGATTCATTTTGGCACGGCCTACAACCCGTTCTCTCAAAGTACCGATCTTTGGGAATTCAAGTACGATGGTAGTGATTGGACGCCGCGCAGCGTATCCGATCAGGCCCAGCATGTTCAGACCAAGTGGGATATCGCCAATGATCCACACCAATTCGGTTTCTGACGGGGCTAGTGGGGGAGAGGCGGGCAGGCAGGACTCGGGATGGGGCAGTGATGTTCTTGAAGTGTACGGCGAAGTGACGTACATTGACAGGGGAGGTCAGTGATGTCCACTACCAAAACGATCAAGACTGCACGCCTCGAAGCCCGAGTGAGCCCCGAATTGGCCGAGCTCATCGAACGCGCCGCTGACATGGAGGGTCTTTCTAAGACCGGTTTCATGGTTCGTGTCCTTAAGAAAGAAGCCGAACGAGTCATTCGGGAAAGCGAGATTATTCGTCTCTCGGTCTTGGATCAAGAGCGCTTCGCTCAAGCCATTCTCGACCCACCGGAGCCAACGGCTGCCTTAAAGAAGGCTTTCGCACGCCGCCGTGAATTGTTAGGTGCCGATTGAAAATCGAGAAACTCGGCAAAGTCCATGACCGCGAGGCCTTCAACTGCGGAAGTGAGCCCCTGGATCGCTACTTCAAAACCCAAGTCACTCAGGACGTGCGCCGACGGGTGACAGCCTGTTTCGTCGCAATCAGCTCGGGAGATCATGTTGCTGGGTACTTCACACTCAACGCCTCATCGGTGTTGATCGAAGATCTGCCTGAGGCCGTCAAGAAAAAGCTGCCGCGGTATCCGACCGTGCCCGTCGTGCGCATGGGACGGTTGGCTGTGGATGTGGCGTTCAAGGGGCAAGGTTTGGGTGCCGCCCTGCTAGCCGAGGCGCTCAATCGTAGCGCAAGTTCCGGTATTGGTGCCTTCGCCCTGGTCGTCGATGCAAAAGACGCCCACGCCGCCTCATTTTACCGGCACTTTGGGTTTCAACCCTTCCAGTATGAATCTCTGACCTTGTTTCTCCCCCTAGCAACAGCACTCAAGGTGAAGCCCTGACCGTTCAGGGTCATATGTTTGCGTTGCAGCGAATGGTTTCTTTCTGCGGTTTTCCCGGATCATTGCTTCGATGTGGCGCGGCCTTGCTCCTCGCCGGCCGGGACGTGTTGACGGTCTTCTTCCGCTTCGGCTTTCGGGAGCTTTTCACCCCTGGCCAGGAAGGCGCCCTTGGGTGATTTGGGCAGCGATATGTGGAACTCGGTGAAACTGCCCGGCTCGCTGACGACCTCGATCTCGCCCTGGTGCTCCTGGGTGACCACGTCGTAACTGATCGAGAGCCCCAGTCCCGAGTTGCCCTCGCCGGTGGGCTTGGTCGTGAAGAACGGCGTGAAGATCTTTTCCCGCACTTCCGGCGGGATGCCCTTGCCGTTGTCGCGCACGACAATTTTCACCCAGCCTTCTTCGTCGCGAGTGGTCACCTTCAGGACCGGTTTGTATCCGTGGTCGTCCATCATTTTCTCCGCCATGGCGTCCATGGCGTTGTTGGCCAGGTTGAGGAAGACGCGGCCGATGTCTTGGGGCACCACATCCACCTGGGGCAGGTTCGCGTCGAAATCGTGCACGATCTGCACGGGGATTCGTTTGCCGGTGGCGCGCATGCCGTGGTAGGCGAGGTTGGTGGATTCCTCCACCAGCTTGTTGATGTCCGACAGTTGAGAGGTGGCCTTGCCGCCCTTGGACAGCATCATCATGCTCTGCACGATCTTGTTGGCGCGGGTGCCGTGGTCGTGGATGATCGAGGTGTTGCGTTTCAGGTCCGTCATCAGCTCCTGGTAATCTTCTCGCTGCGCGTCGGTCAACTGGTCCCGAACGCCGGCCAGCGCTTCCGCCAACTCTTCCATCAGCTCCAGGTTGACCTCGGCGAAGTTGTTGACGAAATTCAGCGGGTTCTTGATCTCGTGGGCGATGCCCGCGGTCAGGGTGCCCAACGAGGCCATTTTTTCCTGGACCAGCATCTTCTTTTGGGTTTGGACCAGTTCGCGGTTCTTGTCCTGGAGCTCCCGGGTCCGCTCCGCCACCGTGGCCTCCAAGGCCTGCCTGTCGTGCTGCAGGGTGGCGTAGCGCCGAGCGTTCTCGATGGAAACCGCGATCTGTGCCGAGAGCAACTGCAGCACTTCCAGGCGGGCCGCCGTGAAGGCACCGGTGGCGAGGTTGTTTTCCAGGTAGAGGATGCCCGTGATCTTGCCTTGATGAAGCAGCGGCGCACACAGGACCGATTTGATCGAACCGTTGAGTACATAGGGATCCTTGGTGAAGGAACCCTCGCAGGAGGCATCGTGCAACACCAGGCTGCGGCGGGTCCGAGAGACGAAACCCACCATTGCGCGGCATAGGTTCTTGGATTGGTCCAGGGGAACCGAATGGAGCACGTCGACCTGGTCCCGATCCACGTGGCCCTCGGCCTCGATGCGCCAGAACCCGTCCCTTTCCATGAGCAACACGCCCTTTTCGGCGCCGGCGTTTTCGATCGCGATGACCAACAACTTCTCCAGCAGGCTGCCCAGCTCGATCTCGCCCGAGATGGTTTGGGAGGCCTTGATCACCGAGGCCAGGTCGAGCATTTCCACGTCTTCCTCGACGGTGGCGGTGACGGAGGCGGTGACCGCGCCGGTCAGGGTGTTGCGCACCACGTCGTAGGATTTGGCGATGGTGCCGGGGTAGAGCGTTTCGAGGTGTTTGACCTTGGCGAGGGCGCCCCAGTGTTCGTAGGCGAAGAGCGCGTCGCGGACGTACCCGCGGCCCAGCTTCTCCCGGCCTTTTTCCATGTACAGGCGGGCGGCCAGCTCCTGGGCCAGGGCCTCCTCCTGGTGGTATTCGGCCGCCGCGGCCAGAGTGATGGCGCGGTCGTAGAGTTCCATGGCCTGGTACTCGTTGCCCAGCACCCGACTGCGCTCGGCTTCCACCAGAATGACCTTGTGGCGGTAGTTCATCGGGGCGTGGGCTTTCCACTTGCGCATGACGCGAAGCCGCTCGTCCACGTGTTTGATGAGCTTGCGTTGTTGTGACTGGGGCCGCGACGGGTAGACCGCCAGCGACGTCAACATGTCGTAGAAGTCGAACAGGGGGTGGTGATAGAAACCGATGACCCCGTCGCTGAAGTCCCGTGCCGCTTCCGCATGTGTTTCCGCGTCCTCGTACCGGCGGAACAGGTAGCAGAGCACCAGTTTGCACAGGTGGTAGCAGAACAGGGCGTGTTTGTCGTCGGCAGCGGTGTGGATCGGCACCTCGGCGTCTTCGGCATAGCGGTCGCCCTTCAGGAGCCACGGCTCCTCCCGCTTCTGCATCAGGTTCACGACCGTTTGGTGGAATACCCGGTTGTAGCCCAACGTGGTTTCCTGTTTCAACTTGGCGATGCCCTCGCCGTAACGCGCCAGTTCCAGGTCCAGGCTGGGCAGGTGGGCGCCGGTGAAGAATCCGTAGGCCGACCGCAGGTAGATCGCGTGGGACGCGTACTCCAGGTCGCCGGATTCCATCACCGCGGTAAAGGCCTCGCGCAGCGGTTCCAGCATTTCGCGAACGTGTTCCTTCCAGTGGCGGATGAACCCGAAGGTGACGAAATAGGTGCGCGATTTCGCCGATTTCGCGTCGAGCCGCTCCAGCAGGTGCAGGCCCAGGTTCCCGAAGCGGTAGCCCGTATCCACGTCGCCCACCACGCCACACAGGACCAGGCCGTAACACGCGAAGCCGAACGGCGAGATCGCGTTGTTGCCGTAGCGGATCGAGAGCGCGACCACCTTGAAGACCAACAGCGGGAACAGTTGCGGCGCGGCGCGGTAGGTGGCGGAAAAGAGGCTGTTCATGATGCGCATCGCCGCTACCTTGTGGGGGTCGGTCATGCGCGGGAGATCGGCCAGATCCTCGATGTTCTTGCCCAAAAGCGTCATGCGAATGCCCAGCAACCCGGCCAACAGGTGGCGGCGACCGGAGCGTTCCGGCAATTCGACGCCCAATTCGCGCAGCACCGGGCGGGCGGTGTCGATGGCTTCCAGCATCTTGTTGCGGACCACCATCGCGTCAATCTGCACCGAAATGACCACGGCCTTGTCCAGCAGGGTCTTGGCGCGATCGATGACTTCCGCCGCCAATTGGTCCATGTCCTCGAAGCGCGTGGCCTGAAACGCCGCCTCCACCGCTTCCTCGTGCAGCTTCAGCATCAGCTCGTAGTGGTGCGACCAAGCTTCCTCCCCGATCAGCGAGATGCCGGTCATCAGGTAGTTGTAGGCCGGTTCGTAGGCCGCCGACCGCTTGGCCTTGCTACCCGCGTGCAGGTTGAACTTGGCCAGTTCCAGGGCCTCTCCGGGCGGGTTCGTCGTGTCGATGCCGGCGTTGAGATGGTTGAGAATGTCGAAAAAGCGATCTTCGCGCTCGTGAATCGGCAGGCGGTCGTACAGGAGCCGGCCGATCTTGCGGTGCAGCCGCGGTTTCTCGCGATCGGCGATCATCGCGTAGGCCGCGTGACGCACCCGATCGTGTTGGAAGCGGTAGTTCACCGCCAGCGGCTGCTCCTCCACCAGAAATTTGTAACTGCTGCTGACCGGGACGATCAATTCCTGACGCAATCCTTCCCACAGCAGGCGCGACGTGGCGATTTCGGTTTCCTCGCGCACGATCGAGAGCAGTTTGAGCGAGAACCGGCTGCCGATGCAGGCGGCGAGTTTCAGGACCTCCTGTGTCTGTTGGGACAGCTTGCGGATTTTCGAGATCATCAAATCGATGACGTTGTCGGTCATGTCGCGTTCGGCGATCGAAACCACGTCCCAGCACCACTCCCGCGCCATGCGATCGAAATGGATCCGCCCCTCTTTGAACAGCGAGTTCAGGAAATGGTTCAAAAAGAAGGGGTTGCCCAGGGTTTTCTTCATGCAGAGCTCGGTTAGGGGGAGACACCGCTCAACCGGGCAGTGCAGCGTGTCCGCCAACAGTCGGTTCACGTGCAGCGGATCCAGGGGTCGGAGCATGATGTGGTCCACCGCGACGCCCGATTCCTCGATGTGGTTCAGGGTGAGGATGAGCGGATCGGTGGGGCTGGTCTCGTGATCGCGGTAGGCGCCGATCACCATCAGGTGCCGGCTCTCGGCCTGGATCATGGTGTATTCGAGCAGTTTGAGGCTGGCCATGTCGGCCCATTGCAAATCGTCGAGGAACAGAACCAGGGGATGCGAGGGTGCGGTGAAGGATTTGATGAAATTCTGGAAAACCAGGTTGAAGCGGTTCTGTGATTCCCGAGCGGGTAGGGACGACACCGCCGGCGGCGGGCCGAGAATCAGTTCGAGATCGGGAATGACGTCGACGATCACCTGGGCCTGGTCGCCGAGGTTCTGCTGAAGGCGATCGCGCCAGCGACCGATCGAAGCCTCGCTTTCGGACAGGATCTGCTGGACCAACTGGGTGAATGCCGAGAACAGGGACGCGTAGGGGACGTTGCGTTTGAATTGGTCGAACTTTCCGGAAATGAAATAGCCGCGTTTGTGGACCACCGGCTTGTGAATTTCGCGGACCAGGGTCGATTTGCCGATGCCCGCGTAGCCCGAAATCAGCACCAGGCGGCTGTCCCCGCCGGAAACGGCCTCGAAGGCGGCCATCAGGCGCTCGATCTCGCTTTCCCGACCGTACAGTTTGGCGGGGATCCGGAGCTGATCGGAAAAATCGAACTGACCGATGGCGAGCGCCTGGGCGCCGGGTCGGTCGTCTTCCAGTTGCCTGGCGCACATTTCGAGATCGAGTCTGAGGCCGTGGTTGCTCTGGTAGCGATCCTCGGGATTCTTGGCCAACAGCTTGTCGATGATCGCGGCCAGGGATTCGGGAATGCAGGGCGAAAACTGCAGGGCGCTGGGCGGCTTTCTGGCGATGTGACAGTGCACCATTTCGATCGCGTCGTCGGTCTCGAACACGAGCCGGCCCGTCAACAGCTCGAAGAAGGTGGCGCCCAGGGCGTAGTAGTCGGTGCGGAAATCGACGGCGCGGTTCATGCGGCCGGTTTGTTCCGGTGAGAGGTAGGCCAGGGTACCTTCGAGCTGGGTGGGGCCGCCCAGTTCCGTCTCTTCCTGGGCCAACTGGGAGGAAATTCCGAAATCGATGATCTTCAGGACGCCGTTGTGTGGGTTGTAGACCAGGTTGGTCGGGTTGATGTCCTTGTGAACGATGCCGCCCTTGTGGATGGCGTCCAACCCTTCGACGATCGCCTTGGCGATGGGGAAGAACGCGGCCACGTCCAACTTGCCCCCGGCCAGGAAATGCTGCAGGGCGATCCCGCCGAAATCTTCCAGAACCAGGGTCATCCCATCCGGCGTGTGGTGCAGTTCGTGGGATTCGATGATGCGAGGATGGTCCAGGTTCGCCAGGATGTCGTGTTCGCGACTGAGCCGGCCCAGGTCGCGAACCGAGGGGGTCTCGACGCGCAGCGTCTTCAACATGACGGGCATCTCGTCCGACACCCGTTGAGCCTTGTACACGATGGTTTTATCGCCTTCGTGGATGGGCTCGAATATGCGATATCCCGGAATCGAAAACATGTGTGGCGGCTCCGCGATGGCGGCTCGAATGGACCCGTTGAGTCGGAACCCCGCGACGACTCACGAACGCTGCCACATGCAAATTCGAGAAAAATCGCAAAAAGGTGTCACGAACTTCAAATGGGGTCAATTGATCAAGTGGAGAAAACCTAGTCCTTCATTGTGCCATAAAGTACCTGTGGCAAGCCAACAATGGCGGGTTCGATACCGCGACGTTCGGCGGCGGTGGCGTCTCGTGGGGGGTCGCGAAAGGCGGGCGAGGCCGCGAAAACGCAAAAAAACGGGCCCGATCGAACGGTCGAAACCAAGCCCCTAAAAATTCCCCAAGAAAACGGCCATATCACCGATAAGTAGAGCAACCTCTCTTTCTGGCGAGGGTTCCCTGTCGGGTTGTCGTGGTCGGCGAGGGTTCGCCGCAAATCGGGATGGGGGTCTGAAACGCCGGATTCGAGAGCAAAATCATTGTCGGATGGCATTTGTTGGTCAATACCCGAATCGGTCTTCGGTGGTGCGTGCTTCGAAAGAATGTCCTGGTCCTCGTCGTGGGGGGATGGTTCCTGATCGGGTTGCCCCTGTTCGGTCTCGATCCGGATCGGGTCATCTCCCAATACATTCACGAGGTGTGGCAGGACGATCGAGGCTTGCCCCAGAATACCGTCAACGTGATGATTCAGGACCGCGTCGGCTACCTGTGGCTGGGGACCCAGGAGGGCTTGGCTCGGTTCGACGGTCTCCGGTTCGCGAATATTTCTCGCAAATCCTTGGAAACGTTTCCGATCAAGGAAATCAACGCGCTTTACGAGGCCAGCGACGGCACGCTTTGGATGGCGGGTCCGGGCCAGAACCTGGTAAGCCTGAAAAATCGCGAGGTGGGCTCGTATTCGTTGGGCAGCCAAACGCGCAACACCTTCATCAACGCCCTCTGCGAGGACGATCGCGGCTGGATTTGGATGGGGACGAACCGAGGTCTGTTGCGTCTCAACCCCGGCGACGGCAGTCTGGTGCCCTTCCCTCCCGATTACCCGCTCGCCGACGTGCCGGTCAAATGCCTGGTGCGCGACCGAAAAGGCAAGATCTGGATCGGTTCGTACCGCGGCCTGTTCACCTACGAGGGCGGCACGCTCGAGCCCTTTCCACTGGAGTTGCGACGCGACGACGTGCCGATTTCGGCGCTCGCGTTCGGCGAAGGCGATTCGCTGTGGATCGGAACCGAGGGCTGGGGCCTGCACCTGCTGGCCGATGGCAAAATTACGAAGGGCTACACTCGCGCCGAAGGACTGCAGAGCAACCAGATCTCCGCGTTGGTCTTCGATCGCGACAAGAACCTCTGGGTCGGTACCAATCGCGGGGTCAATCGGCTCAATCAATGGGGGATCTCGGTTTTCTCGCTCGAACAGGGGCTCAGCTTCCCTTCCGTCTTGTCGCTGTTGGAGGATCGCGAAGGAAACCTGTGGATCGGCACCCTCGGCGGCGGCGTGAACCAATTGCGCAACGGCAAGTTCCTGTCGATCACCCAAACCGAGGGGCTGCCGGGTAACGAGACCATTTGCGTCGCCGAGGATCCCGATGGCCGGATGTGGGTGGGCACCGCCGGGTTCGGCGTCTCCGTCATCGACGAGAACGGCGTGACCACCGATCGCCGCGCCGATGGGTTGCCCAGCAACTTCGTGCTCTCGCTGCTCAGTGGCCCGGACGGTGTGATGTGGGCCGGTACCGACGGCGGCCTGGCCGAATTCGAGAACGGCACCTGGCGGCAACCCGCCTGGGCCGAGCAGTTGGAGGGCAGCTTCATTCGCGCGTTGCATCGCGATCGGCTCGGCGCCCTCTGGATCGGCTCCCAATCCGGCCTGGAGGTTTACGACGGTTCACGCGTGACCAATTTTCGCCATCACAGCCAGTTTTCCATCAGTACCGTGCGGGCCATCGCCGAAGATCGCGAGGGTCGCATCTGGGTCGGTTCGCGCAACGGGCTCTTCCTGTTCGTGGACGGCAAACCCGTTGTGGAGTACGGGCCCGAATCGGGCCTGGACGACACCTTCATTCTCAGCCTCTTTTTCGATCACGAAGGTGTCCTGTGGGTCGGTTCCAACAGCGAGGGCCTGTTCCGCATGAAGGACGACCGATTCATTCGGATCGACGAACCGGAAGGGCTGTTCAACAGCAGTGTCTTTCACATCCAGGAGGATGAGTTCCATCGTTTCTGGATGACCTGCAACCTCGGCCTCTACACGGTGCCGCGCGACCAATTGATCGACTTCACCGAGGGCCGCCTCGATCGGATCCATTGCACGGCTTTCGACGAAGCGGACGGCATGCCCAGCCGCGAGTGCATCGGGGTCGGCAATACCTGCGGTATCCGCGCCCAATCCGGCGACATTTGGATTCCCACCATCAAGGGTTTGATTCGTATCGATCCGAAGCAGACAGCGCAGTGGTTCCGACCCGCGCCGGTGGTCGTCGAGAGTCTGTTCGCGGATGAGCGACGCTTCGATCTGAGCGGTGGCGAGGTTCAGTTACCACCGGGCAGCGACAAACTGCGGTTGACCTTCACCAGCCTGCGCTTCGAGGTCTCCGAACGCATTCGCTTCCGCTACCGGCTGGAGGGTTACGACAGCGACTGGACCCACGTGCGCGATCTGCGCACGGCCTACTACAACAACCTGTCACCCGGGAGCTACTCCTTCCAGGTTCAGGCGGATCGCGGCGACGGCGTGTTCATGGAGCCGGGCGCTTCCTTGTCCTTCTACCTTCGACCCCACTTCTACCAGACGGCCTGGTTCTACGGGCTGATGATCTTGCTGGCGGGGCTGGTCGTGTTCGGGGCCTACCGCTTCAAGGTGCGCCGTTTCCAGGTGATGCAGGCCCATTTGGAGGCGTTGGTAAAGGAGCGGACCCTGGCCCTGACGGCCTCGAACCAGGCCCTGGCGGAAAGCTCTACCAAGCTCCAGGCGGCCAATCGCAAGTTGCGCCAACTGACCGTGACCGATCCCCTGACCGGCTTGAAGAATCGCCGCTACCTGAAAGAGATCATGGTCGCCGAAACGTCCCGATTCGCGAAACGCACCTCTCCCGAGGGCGAGCGGCGTGGTCAGGTGGCGGCCGAATACCCCACCTTGATCTTCATCATGATCGATTTGGATCATTTCAAATCGTTCAACGATCGCTTCGGGCACAATGCGGGCGACATGATCCTCTCCAGGGTGGGCGAACTGCTCCGTGAGACCTGCCGCGACACCGATATCGTGTTCCGCTGGGGCGGCGAGGAATTTCTGTTGCTGTTCCGCGACGCCGAGGAGGATTCGGCCGCCAAGCTGGCCGAGCGCATCCGCACCTTGATTTCTTCCACGGCCATCGACCTCGACAACGGCCAGCAGGTCCACATCACGACCTCGCTCGGCTTCGCCCTCTTTCCGTTTCTCTCCGAGGCGCCGACGGCCTTCACCTGGGAGGAGGTCATCAATCTGGCCGATCACGCGCTTTACGCCGCCAAGTACAGTGGGCGCAACGCCTGGGTCGGGCTGAGACCTGGAAGCCGGGACCTCGATCGCTGGGAATTCAGCCAGATTGTGGCACAATTGCCTACGCTCACCCGCGACGGCACACTCCTGGCGGATTCTTCCTTCACCGATCGTCGCGAACTGGTTTGGAAGATGAGCAACTGAAGCGTGTGCGGGCGTAGAAGACCCGTTCCGGAGCGGAGGCGGAGTCGTGACCGAGACCCTGGATACCCTGATCGTCGGCGCCGGTTGTGTGGGCGCCGCCGTGGCCTACGCGCTGCGGGATCGCGGCGATGCGGTGTTCGTGGTGGACGCCGAGGCCGGGCCGGGTCGGGGCATGACGAGCCGCAACAGCGGCGTGATCCACGCCGGCATCTACTACCCCGCCGACAGTCTGAAGACTCGGCTCTGCCGGCGCGGGAACCGCATGCTCTACGCCTTTGCCGAGCGGTTCGAGGTCCCGGTCGCGCGCACCGGAAAGTACGTCGTGGCCCAGGACGAGGAGGGCATCGCCTGTCTGGAGACGTTGAAACGCGAAAACGCGGAGGTGCCCCTCGCGTGGGCTCCGCGCATCCCCGATGGGATTCGGGCGCGTCGGGCACTGTTTTCCCCGACGACCGGCATCGTCGATCCCCACGTCTTCGTCGAGCGCCTGTTGACGATTTCCTCGGCGGAGGTGCTGTACCACCAGCGCGTGACCTCACTCCGGCCGGAGGGCGACGGGGTGGCGGTGACCATCGACGGCGAACGCTACCTGGCTCGGCGGGTGTTCAATTGCGCGGGCTTGGATGCCGCGGGTTTGACCCGCGACGTTCGCCACCATTTCGCACGCGGCGCCTATTTTCAAATCGCGATTCCCGCCGATTTGCAAGTCCCCGCGTTGGTCTATCCCGCGGTGCCCAAGAAGTCGCCGAGTCTCGGCATTCACCTGACCCGGAACATCCATGGCGAGGCCTACCTGGGACCGGACATCGAGTGGATCGAATCGCCGTCGTTCGCGCTGGATCCCGGGCGCGGGCCCGCTTTTTTCGAGGCCGCCCGACAGTACCTGCCCTGGCTGGAGCCCGATCACCTGCAGCCCGGTTACACCGGGATTCGGGCCAAGCTTTCGCGCGAACGGTTTTCCGATTTCACCTTCGTGCGCGAGGGGCGTCTGGGCCAGTTGGTCCATTGCCTGGGCATCGAGTCGCCGGGACTGACGTCCTCCCTGGCCATCGGCGAATATTTGGCGGAACGTGTGGATGCGGGTGTTTGACGCGTCGACTCAAACGTTTGGATGGTCGTGGGCGCAGCATTGTCAACCATGGGCGATCGTTGAACGGGATCCGAACAATGTTGAAATCCCCGGAATCGCGATGGCACGGATGGCGGGCTGGGCATGAATCGTGGTCAACCGGATGCTGGGATGCTCCGCGTTTGCGTCCAGTCGGATGCTTGGTTGGTTGTGGTGATCGGTAAACCGAATGCAGGGATGCTCACCGTCCGCGGCCAAACGGATGCTTGGTCGGTTGTTGTTCGCGGCCAATCCTGGAGGGATGGCCAGAATCCGAGTTGGGTGGTGGTTGTTGGCGATTGACCAAATGCTGGTTTGGTCTGTGCGGTCGGTAAACCGAATGCAGAGATGCTCACCGTCCGCGGCCAATCCTGGAGGGATGGCCAACCGTATGTTTGGACCATCATAAAATTAAAACGCGGACCGCAGGTCCGCCACCAGCGGGCGTCCTGAAGGGACGACACAGTACAGCGAAGGCGGTCCGGCGATCCGGTTAAGGAGGCAGCGCCGACGCAACCCTGGTTCTCCGGGGTGCCCGAATCCCAGCCCTGGAGGGGCGGGACTATGAAGGTCCCCTCCGGAGTCACCGTCACCTTCGGAGAGGCCCTTGCGGAGTACCCGTCACCTTCGGAAAACCCTCCGCGGAGCCGCCCCTACAGGGCTGGATGCGGGAACCCCAGGCAACCAGGGTTACGGCGCCGTTCCGGCACCTCACCCTTCGCTGTAATGTGTGACCCTTTCAGGGTCCCTGCTGGTGGCGGGCCTTTGGCCCGCGTTTTAAATAAGTTGTGGTCCAGGGATTCCGTTGGCCATCCCTCCAGGATTGGCCGCGAACGGTGCACATCCAAGCATCCGGTTGATCGTGGACAATGTTCATCACCGGAACAACGGACCGCCTTCGCGGTATTGTGTGACCCTTTCAGGGTCCCTGCTGGTGGCGGGCCTTTGGCCCGCGTTTTAAATAAGTTGTGGTCCAGGGATTCCGTTGGCCATCCCTCCAGGATTGGCCGCGAACGGTGCACATCCAAGCATCCGGTTGATCGTGGACAATGTTCATCACCGGAACAACGGACCGCCTTCGCGGTATTGTGTGACCCTTACAGGGTCCCTGCCGGTGGCGCACCGGGGGTGCGCGTTCTAAACAAGTTGTGGTCCAAGGTGACGTCCGGTCGCGCCTCCAGCGCGACCCGGGCCCATCCCGGCCTCGCGCCTTGTCAAAAGGGGCAGGGCGCGTAGAAGGTCATCTTCCGGCCGTCGTGGGGATGGCTGAACGACAGCATCTCCGCGTGGAGCAACAGGCGCGGCGCCATGCGCATAACCTCCGGTGGTGCGTACAGCCGATCGCCGAGGATCGGATGGCCGATTTCCCTCAGGTGCACGCGGAGCTGGTGCGAGCGACCGGTGATCGGGGTCAATTGCACCCAGGTCCGGTCCGGCTCGCGGTGAATGACGCGCCAAAACGTCTGGGCCTGCTTTCCGTTCTCGTGATCCACCATTTGCCGGGGACGGTTGGGCCAGTCGCAGACGAGCGGCAGGTTCACCTCGCCCTGCTCCGTCTCCATCATGCCGGCACAAATGGCCACATAGGTCTTTAGGACCTCGCGATCGTGAAATTGGCGACTCAACTCGCGATGGCTGTCCGCGTCCAGCGCCATGACCGTGACACCCGAAGTCTCACAGTCCAGGCGGTGGACCGTGCGCGCCTCCGGTTCGAGTTGCTGGGCGCGACTGGCCAGGGAATCTTTGTTTTCCGGGAGGCGGCCCGGCACCGACAAAAGGCCCGAGGGTTTGTCGAGGATCAGAATGTGATCGTCTTTGTAGAGAATTGGAAGTGCTTCGGCACTTCCCGTTCCATCTGATGCCAATTCACTCATGGTGTCCTCATCGTCGGGTCGATGGCCGCCCGGATCCGGCGCCGTGGCCGTGCTCGCCGAGCTTCCCGATCCGTCGTCTACCGCGAGCGGGGGATGAAGGTCGGGGGTGCCTCGTTTTCCGTTCATTCGAGCAGGTTGGTCCAGTCGAAGAGGCGTTTCTTGATCTCGGTCAGTTGCGCCTCTTTGCCTTTCACGAGCAGAATCTGCGTCGACTTGGAGCCCTTGGGGGTCTGAAACTTGATGAACCCCTGCTGCTGGTAGTAGGTCAGGGCGTTGCCGAAGGTCACGTGGTTGATGGACTCGTCCAGCCGAACGGTGCCGACGGCGTAGAGCAGTCGGCCCTTGCCGGTGCAGATCTTGAGGAACTGCTTGCGGTCGACCGCGATCTCCGGGTCCTGTTCGGACAGGACTTCCGCCGCGATGAAGTACGATTCGAAGAAGTTCAGCAGCAAATGGCCGTTGATGTGGACCAGGTCGTTGCCGAAACGCTGGTCGCCGGGCACGATCAGCCCATCCACCTGCTTGACGCCGCCGAGGACTTCGAGCGCTTTCTGGGCGTGCTCCATGTTGTCGGCGGTGGGGTAGTCGTCGCGAATGAGGAACTCGTGTTGAAGGGTCCCATAGACCCGGCGGGCGAAGGCCAGCAGGTTTTCCGGAGTGCGCTCGTCGGGTTCCAGACACTCGAACGCCGTACAGAACAGGGTGAGATCCAGAATGAAGTGCAGGCCGTTGTTTTTGTAGTACTCCATTTCGGCCCGCTTCTCGCGGGGAATGTTGACCACCGTTTCGCCACCCACTTCGACCTGAACCAGCGTCTCCCACTGCTCGAAGGTCTGGAGTGCGTTGTCCAGGGCCATGTCCAGTCGCGGTTCGGGGAAGGCCAGGTCGACACCGCGATTTTTCAAATAGCGCACCGAGACGCCGAACAACGCTTTCAGATCGCTCAGGCGCATGCCGCGGCGTGGGTTGCCGAGCAAGAGTCCGGCGATGATGTTGCCGGCGGTCAGCGTGACCGAGTCGTTGACCCGGTTGAGCACCTTGTAGGACAGGTCGTTCACGAACGGAATGCGCGTCTTGAAACCCAAGTCGTCCTTGGAGAGGCCCTGTTCTTCCGCATATTCGTTGAGGTAGATCGGTTCGTCGAAGCGCAGCCGGATCCAGCCGTGCTTGCGTTTGAGTACCTTGCGCGAACGAATCACGGAGCCGAGACTCTCCTGCTTCTTCTCGGCGCCGCTGTTTTCGCGAATGAAGGATTGGCCTTCGAAGACCTTGCCATAATCGATGGTGACCGGGACCAACGGTAGGTCGTCCACGATTCCCTGGCGCCAGGCGTCGATGACCATGTTCATCATGCCGGTCTTCGGCTGCAGCAGTTTGCCCGTACGGGATCGGCCGCCCTCCATGAAGAACACCAGGACGTGGCGCTCGCGCAGGATGTGGCGCAAATAGGCGTCGAACACCAGCGGAAAGATCACTTCGCCCTTGAAACTGCGGCGAATGAAAAAGGCACCGGCGCGGCGCAGGATCGGGCCGAGCGGCCATTTGGAGAGGTTTTCACCGGCTGCGAACCTGGGGTAGTTCAGGCCTTCCTTTTCGAAGAGATAGGCGAAGACCAGGTAGTCCACGTGGCTGCGGTGGCAGGGCAGAAACAGGACCGGCCCGTTTTTCGTCATTTCGCGCACGCGCTGAAGGTCTTCCTGGTGCACGTCGATGCCCTCGATGGTCTTGGTCCATACGAAGCCGAAGAAAATGCGCAGCAGGTTGATCGTGCGTTCGCTGGTGTCGGAGGCGATGTGGCGCAGGTTCTTTTCCGCTTCCTTGCGCACGCTCTCCAGCGAGCGTCCGGTGCGTTCGGCGACCGCTTCCAGCTCGTTGTTGAGCCGTCGCTCGCGCAGGATCTTGCGCACCTTGCGTTCCACCGACCGCTTGGTGGGGCCGCGGTAGGCGGCGTCTTCGTTGTTGAGGTGGAGCAGCAGGATGCGCCGCAGCCGCTTGTCGATTTGGGCTTCGGAGACCTGGGCGTTCTTTTCCAGTTCGGCATTGAGATCGACGTGGCGGGAGAAGATGGTGCCGCCCTTCTTGCAATTGATGAGCAGTTGCCACAGGCGGCGGATCCGGCCCGGAATGTCGTAGGTCCCAAAAAAGATTTCCCAGAAATTGCGGACGGTGCCCCGCTTGCGGCGCCGTGTGAGAAAGACCGAGGTGGGCACCAGGTAGGTGTTGCGGGTTTGCTTGGTCAAATTGCGCCAGATACGCCCGAAGGTGCCGTGGTAGTAGTACACCTTTTTCGACCAGGCGAATCGTCCGCCGCGTTTCAGGAAGATGAAGGCGTTCTCGCCGCGGTCCACCGCCTGAAGGGCGCGTTCCAACTCGATGTTGCGGCGCTGTTCGAAGTTGACGAAGAGTTGCTCGCGGTAGATGGCCAAGGCCTCGGTGAACGGCAATACCCAGAAGGGGCTGAAGCCGTGGGTGTATCGCACGGTGCGCAGCCCGTTGCGTTTCAAATACTCGTTGACGATCATGAAGTTGATGAACGAAACCACGTGCCCGACCAGCAACAACTGGCCCTCGTCCTGAAGCCGGCGAAGCTCATCCACGTCGGCGGTCAGCGGACGCACGCGCGAGGTCCAGGGTCTCAGAATGAATGAAAAAATCTTGTAGATGATGCCGAAATCGCCACCCGAAGGCCGGTCCTCCGGCTCGAGTGGCAGGGGGGCCGGCTCGCGGGACGGCTCCGACCCTGCGCGATGCTCCGCCAAGGTTTCGGAGCGATCGGCCAGTTCATTCTCTGAACCAAGTGTTGGTGTAGTCATGCGTTCTTTTCCTCTCCTACTGCCATAGGGCGTTCGATCGTCCTCGATACGTGTGTCCGTTGCGGTGTTTTTCGGCGGAGCTCACGGGGAATCGGTTTCTTTCGGCACGCGAACCAGCAGGGCGACCGCATCGGCGGCCATTCCCTGTTTGGTGCCGACGAAACCGAGCCCTTCCGTGGTGGTGGCCTTGATGTTGACCCGCTCCGGCTCCACGCCGAGGATGCCGGCCAGGCAGGCCCGCATCTCCGCGATGTAGGGTGCCAGTTTCGGGACTTGGGCTTGGATGGTGATGTCGACGTTGGCGACGGCATATCCGGCACCCCGCAGGTCGGCCCAGACCTTCTCCAGCAGCAGCGTCGAGCGGATATTGGCGAAGCCGGGGTCGTCGTCGGGAAACCAGTGGCCGATGTCGCCGCGCCCGGCGGCACCGAGCATCGCGTCGATCAGCGCATGGATGGCCACGTCCGCGTCGCTGTGGCCCAACAATCCCGGGCCTCCCGGAATCAGGATGCCGCCCAGGTAGAGCGGGCGATCGGGGTCGAAGCGGTGCACGTCGTAGCCGTGACCGATGCGGAACGGCATCTGCGGCCCCCGGTCCGGGGAAGGCGCGGGGCGGGCGTCTTTTTGGGAAGCCTGTTCGATCAAGGTGAGATCCTCCGGATTGGTGATTTTTCGGTTTGCGTGACTCGAAGGGAACACCTTCACGGGAATGTTCGCCATTTCGACCAACCGAGCCTCGTCCGTGGGCGGGCTGTCGGGATGCCGATCGAAATGCCGGTACGCCGTTCGCAGGATGCCGGCGCGGAAGATCTGTGGCGTTTGTGCGTGATGGACGAAGCGGCGATCCAGTGTTTCGCGAATCCGGCCGTCCCCGTCGACGCGCTTCATGGTGTCCACGGCAGCGCAGGCATAGATCAGCGCGCCGCATTCGGCGGTCTGCCGCCAGGCCGCTTCCAGGCTTTGCGGATCGAGAAACGGCCTGGCCGCATCGTGGATCAACACCAGATCCGCGTCGTCGAGCCCGTGGTCGCGGTCGATGGCCTGGAAGGCCCGTCGTACCGAATCGAAGCGCGTAGCCCCTCCGAGGAGAATCGCGGCCCGGCCCGCCAGCTTTTCTTCGAACAGGTCGCGAAAGCCCTCGGGAACCGGCACGTAGACCGGCAGGTCACCGAACAGCGCGCAGGTGTGCTCCAGGAGGGTGCCCGACCTGAACGGCAGCAATTGTTTGGGGTAGGGCAGGCCCATGCGTGACCCGATCCCTCCGGCCGGGACGATGACGAAGCGACGAACCATGGAAACAAAACCTCAGTGTGAAACAGTCATTCAGGGGGTCGACACATGTCGGTCGACCGAGGCCCCTTGAAACGAAAGGCGTCGTTGCCGCGCAAGGGGACCGTGGGGAGCCGGAAACCGGATGAACATCGATCATGAATCTATGGGAACCCGTGGATAAAGGAACCATCATGGACGGGGAACGAGCCCGCCGCAAGAGAAAAGGTGAACCTACCACCAATCGAAGGAGGGAGGGTCGCGATCGGGCATGGCCAACCGCCGTTTGAAATCGTTATGTATTTGTTGTGATAACTTTTCTATATTTTCGAACTTCCGCTCTTCCCGCAAGTACGAACCGAGGCACAGCAACAGGTCCACGCCGTACAGGTCGCCATCGAAGTCGAACAAATGGGTTTCCACCCGTGCGCCGTGACCGTCCACGGTCGGGCTCGTTCCCACGTTGGTGATCGCCCGATACCAAGACCCTTTGGCCTTGGCCCAACTGGCGTAGACGCCGAATCGGGGGAGCAGCTCGTTGGTGACCTTCAGATTGGCGGTCGGTGCCCCGATGGTTCGGCCCAGCCGGCGACCTTCCTGCACCGTGCCCTCCAGAAAATAGGGGCGGGCCAGCAATTCGGCCGCTTCCACCATGGCACCTTCGCGAACCAACTGGCGGATACGCGAGGAGGAAACCGGTTGGTCTTCGTGGCAATAGGCCTGGATTTCCGTGAAGTCGAATCGAAACGGGGCCGACAGCTCGCGGAGTGTATCGACGTTGCCCTCGCGTCGGTGGCCGAAGCGGAAGTTGAAACCGACCAGCAGGTGACGGAAATCGACCTGCTGCTTGAGGTTCTTGACGAATTCGTGGGGCGAGAGTCGTGAGAAGGCCCTGTCGAATTGCTTGATGATGTAGTAGTCCACCCCGAAATGGGCCAGCAGTTTTTCCTTTTGACTCGGGGTTTGCAGTAGGGGCGGTGCCTTGGCCGGCGCCAGGACCCTGAGCGGGTGGGGGTGAAAGCTGAGCACGGCCGTGGCGATGCCCGCTTTTTCGGCGATGGACCTGGCTTGACGGATGATGGACTGATGGCCCAGATGCACGCCGTCGTAGTTGCCGATCATGAGGCAGACCGGTTGCCTGAGTTGGGAATCGTCGGATATCACGCGCATTACCAGTACCACAAGCCGAGATGAAGCAGACTCGTCGCATAGAAGCCCGCCATGACGTCGTCGAGCACGATGCCGAAACCTCCGGGTAGGCGCTCCAGCCGGTTGACCGGCCAGGGTTTCCAAATGTCGAACAGGCGGAACAGCAGGAATCCCGCGATCAGGACCTTCCAGTCGTAGGGCTGTGGAATGAACAGGAAGGTGGCGAGCATGCCCGCCAATTCGTCCACCACCACCAGCGAAGGGTCCTTGGTGTCCAGCGCTTCCGCCAGCCAGTTGGCGCTGTAGCAGGCGAGTGCCGTGACCGCGAAGAGGAGCAGGACCTGGGCCCATCCGTAGGCCGGGTAAAACAGCCATATCAGCAGCAACGCGGCGGCGGAACCCACGGTTCCGGGCGCGATGGGGCTCAAACCGACCCCGCAGACCGTGGCCACGTTGTAGTTGATGAAGTGGAGAATCGGATGCTGGGGCGGCGGTGTCCGATTGTCCGATGGATTGCCCGCCGGAGACGGCGGCGATGGGGAAGGCATGTATCAACTCCCGGCAGGTTCACGCGGATGCCCGCTGGTCGGACGAACGGGAGCTATTGTAACCCGAACTGGGGTGAGGCGATCAAACTCGAGAACCCCAATCGCGGTAACTCGGCATCTTCTCGAGCGGAGATCGTCGGGACGCTCGATGCCGTGGTCGGCCATGGCGATGAGGATCCAGAAACCAAAAAAGACCAGGAACTTAGCCTGGTCTTTTTTGATGTATGCTAGTGATTTGGTGAGTGGCGAGCTTTAGCTGAAAACCTCTTCGGCTTCCTCTACGCCCGCGTTCTCTTCATCTTCTGCAGTTTTGACGGGCTTGCGGGTAATCGCCTCATCCAATACGCCTTGCAGGAATTCATCTGTCTGATCGGCAGGTATTTCCTTGACGATTTCGATCTCGTCGATCAAGCGCTTGCGGATTTGGTCGTACATGCGCTTCTCTTCGAAGGTAGCTTTGGCTTTCTTGATGAGGTGATGGATTGTTACCACGACGCTGCCCATGTCGCTGAAGCTGCCGGATTGACGCATCAGTTCGAACCGGCTTTTGCGGTTTTTGTGATGGAGTTTGGAAATCTTGAAGTCGGGAGTCCAACTATCGACACAGTCCTGGAGTTCAGACTGAGAAACCAGGCGACGCACGCCTACTCGTTCCACGTTATCCGTCGGGATGCTGATTTTGGTCTTGCCGTCGCAAGAAACGAGATCGTAGAAGTGAAGCTGGCGACCAGCAATGGTTTTGTCACATTCTTTCTCGATGACGAAGACACCGCCCTTCGGATAAAATACATGGTCTCCTGTTTTATACATATCACGTCCCTTACTAACAAAGTGCCCCCATCATACCTCAAAAACGGCTCTTCTTCAAGATGAGGGGGAATCCGGATTCCAAAAGAGGATCTTTGACGAGTGATTCATTTTACCCGTGTTTCAAAATATCCCTGAGTTTCAAAATCTATAAAACCAGGAAAATACGATAGATTTTCACAGGCTCTTCGGGATTTTCAGCGGCGATGAACGGTCACTTCGCCGCGGCCTGAGATGCCCCCTCGACCCCCGCTTGGCGGAGGATGAGGGGGGTGAAAAAGTGTCCTCGAGGCGGTCCGGCGGCGTTACTGGTTCGCCAGCATGACGGTGACTTTGCGCTCGTCGCGGGACACCATGATCAGGTCCTTGCCGTTGGCGTTGTCCAAGTTGGCGTAAGTCGCGAAAGAGATATCGCCATCGCCTCCGAAGGTCTGATCCACGGAGGTGTCCGTCGGTCCGCTGTAGACCGCGACCGTATTCGACGCGGTTTGCGAGAAGAGAACCGAGCGCGCGTTGGTCGTGCCCAGTACGACGAATTCGGGCTTCCCGTAAAAGGCACCCTTGTAGTCGGTGGTCGTGCCGGCCAGAAAGTCGCCGTCGGACTCGCTCTGGTAGACGCGCAGTTCCGTTTCGGGATCGTTGCCGTGATCGGCGTCGAAGATGCAGATGTCGTCGGTGCCGTCGCCGTTGAAGTCGACGATGAACATCGTGTGGTTGGCCGATTCGCGATCGAAGTCGTCGTCCACCTCGCTGCGCGACCCGAATTCGAAATCGTCGTCGCCCAGCGCCACCTCGACGCCGTTGGCCCCGAAGACGATCAGGTCGGGGTCGTTGTCGTTGTTGGCCCAGGCCAGCGACGCGATTTCCCCGTTGTTGAAATTGATGGATCGGGCTTGGCTGAAGGCGCCCTCGCCGTCGTGCTCGTAAATGTAGCCGGTGTTGCCGTCGTCGATGAACATCAAGGCCTTCAGGTATCCGTCGTCGCTCACGAACGACACCGTGCCCGGCTCGGGATCGCGGTTGAAGGGCGAGCGACGGTCGTTGAATCCGTCGCCGTCGTCGCTTTCATAGTAATAGAGCGTCCCGCCGGCCAGAACGAAGAGATCGTCGTAGTCCTCGTTGTCCCGCGCCCGAATCAACCAGGCTTCGGAAATCTCGGAACCCACCTGGATGCGTTGCGGATCGGTGGCGAGGGTGCCGTCGGTACCGCTTTCGTAGATCCAGACTTCGTCGTCGATGACCAGCACCAGGTCTTCGCGCGAGCTGCTGTTGATGTAGCCGCTCAATACGTCGTCCGGCGTCTGGGAAACGGAGATGACCGTTTCCTTTTTGAAGAGTCCGCTGCCGGCGGCTTCCGTGGACTGATCCGTTTCGCGATCGGTGGTGCTGTAGTTGCTGCCGCGATCGCGGGCCCGCACACCGATCGTGAATTCCTTGTTCGCTTCCAACCCGATCAAGGCGTAGCTGAGGGCGCCTTCGCCGGTGAGGTGGGTCGGATCGGCATCGTAGTTGATGTCCTGGTCCTTGTCGACGACCCAAATGCCGTAACTCAATTCGTGTGAATCCAAAATGTCGTCGGAACCGGCGGACCAGGAGACCGCGATCTGGCTCTCGCTGACCTTGACGGCGGTGATGCTGCTGGTAAACGTGGGCGGGTCTCCAACTTCCAATCGCTCACAGGCTACCAGCGTAAGTGCCAGCGCCAATATACCCGCTACTTTTGCCATATCGATAACTCCTTCGGTGGTTGCATGTCGGCGTCGACCGGTCGACGTTAGAACGCATCATGGCCCAGAATCGACGAAGTTTCCTTAAAGATTCCGATAAATTCCAGGTAAAACCTCGCTCGATCGGTCGCCCGAGAACCCGTTCGTCGCGCAGCCTCGGTCGCCACGAGCTCGCGCTCGCGCCTGTCGTCACGGGGCCCGTATCGGTGTCCGCCCGCGCTGGTGGCGATAACGGTCGCGAATGTGCCCCGGCGACCCGCTTCGTATCTGGTTCCGCGGCCTCGATCCTGCCCTGGCGACGGCTCAGGGTTGCGCCACCACCTGGTTTCGCCCCTGCTTCTTGGCGCGGTACAGAAACTCGTCGGCGCGGCGAAAGAGGTCGTTGGCGTTTTCGGTGGGATCGTGCTGGGCGAGTCCCGCCGACAAGGTGGTGAAGAAGCGGACGTCCTTGATGTGGTAGGGATTTTTCCCCACGAAGTCGTGGACCCGTTGCGCGACCACCAGCGCCTGCTGCTTGGTACAACCCGAGAAGATGATGGCGAATTCGTCGCCGCCCAGCCGGTAGGTCAGGTCGATGCCCCGCAGGGATTTGGAAAGCAGATTGGCGAAATTGATCAGCACGTCGTCACCGATCTGGTGCCCCCACTCGTCGTTGATCTCCTTGAAGTGATCGATATCCAACAGCAACAGGCAAAGCGGCGCCTGGAAACGCGCCGATCGTTCGACCGCTTCCTTGAGGTGGCGATCGAAAACGCGGCGATTGAACAGGCCGGTCAGCGGATCCTTGTCCGCTTCCCGCTTGGTGTGCTCCAGTTGGTTTTCCAGTTGTTCGATGTGCTTCTGGCAGAACGAGAGTTCCACCGCCAGGCGGCTCAGGCCATCGTGGAAATCCTGGTTGCTGGAGACGATCTGGTTGCCCGCATCCAAAAACACCTGTGACAGCGCCCGCAGGTTGTTGATGGTCTTGGCCTGGCGGATCTTGGCGATGGCGTCCTTCATGTCGCCGTCCAGGTTCTGGGAGGATTTGACGCCCGATTCCAGCAGGTCCAGGGCCTGGTCCAAGATTGCGTTGATCTGCTCCTTGGTCTTCTTGTCGGTGTCGTTGGTCGTCTCTTCCTGGGCGGTCGGGGTCAAATGCTCGTCGCGTGTCTTGATGAAGGCGTTGAACTTCGATTCGAAGATCTTGTTGCTGGAAAAGCGCCCCACGTCGTGAATGAAGATACGCAGCGGTTGCAACAGGCTCTCGATCTCCTTGAGCTGGTCGAGGGTCAACGCTTCGAGCATGATTTCGATGATTTCGATGTACCTTTTTTCAACCGATGAGGTCATGCGTCACCTGCCCGTCGATTTAAGACTATTTTTTTGCCTGGGACTCTCGATTTGGTTACCGCAGCTTAAATTGTCGTATCGGTAAATAATTCATTTTATGAACACTGTTGAGGTGGCAGAAAGTGTTTTTTGGCGCTTTGTCATTTCGAAATTCGTTTGCCGGGTTCCTTTAGACGACGTTGGCGGGGAAAGGTCGTGATTTCTGCGGCGACCACGGCGCGCGACGGGATACGCTTCGCTCGGGATCGACGGGTTTCAGGGCGTGCACCGGGCGACTTCGACGCGGGTCCGGGTCGGTGAACGGGTGCCGAGGATCGGAAGCGATGACGAGACGACCGACCCTGTATAGGTGGATATCGGCTCAATGGCGATGCTGGCTTGAATTGCTCGAAAACCGGTCCTAGACTGGACATCTAGGGGCTTTTCCCATATGATTAACCGCTTGAATTTGGGAGTCGCTATGGATGAATTCCAAGAAATCATCAATTACCAGTTCCGGAACAAGGATTTATTACTCCAAGCACTGACGCACAGTTCTTACGGTTACGAGAAATCGGTCCCACACAACGAGCGGTTGGAATTTTTGGGGGATTCGATTTTGGGGTATGTGGTCTCCCGCAATCTGTTTCTCCAATTTCGCGATGAAAACGAGGGCACGCTCTCGAAGCTCAAGTCGGTTCTGGTTTCCTCCAAGACCCTGGCGCGCAAGGCCAAGCAGATCGGATTGGGAAAGGTTCTGCGATTGGGCAAGGGCGAACGCAAAGCCGGCGGCTCCGCCAAGACATCCATTTTGGCCGATGCGGTCGAGGCCCTGATCGGCGCGGTGTCCTTGGACGGCGGATTGGAAAAGGCCGACGAATTCATTCACTTTCTTTTAGGTGACGATATAGCCAATGCCACCCTGGAAATCAAAAACTCGGTGGATTTCAAGACCTTGCTTCAGGAAAAACTCCAAGAACAAGGACTGGGCCTGCCCCGCTATATTTTGGAAAGCGAAGAAGGACCGGCGCACAACCGGATCTTTCGCGTGCGGGCGGAAGTAGGCGATTACCAAGGGCCCTCGGGCAACGGTTCCTCCAAAAAGAATGCCCAACAGGAGAGCGCCCGGCTTTTTCTGGACGACGAGCGCTTTTGGAAGGAATATCTCGCGAAATCCGAGACGGTTCAAGCAAAATAGGAGCGAGTTTTGGAAGAGCGCCTTCAGAAAATTATCGCCCGCGCGGGGATCACTTCGCGGCGGGATGCCGAACGCTTGATCACGGAGGGAAGTGTCAGCGTCAACGGCAACATCATCACCGAGCTGGGTGCCAAGGCCGATTTGTCGAAGGACCACATCAAGGTCAACGGCAAGCTGCTCCAGCCGGAAACCGGCGAAAATGTCTATATTCTCTTGAACAAACCGCGTGGGGTGGTTTCCACGGTTCACGATCCCGAGGGCCGCACCGTCGTGACGGACCTGGTCAAGGGCCAGAAGGTTCGCCTATACCCGGTGGGCCGCCTCGACGTCAACACCGAAGGTGCCCTGTTGCTGACCAACGACGGCGACTTGACCCATCAACTGCTGGCCCCTCGCTCGAAATGTCCCAAGACCTACGTGGTCAAGGTGAGCGGATCGCCCTCGACCAAGGTGCTGGAACGCCTGCAGCGCGGCATCACGGTGGAGGGGACCCGTTTCAGTTCTTGCGAGTTGGAAGTGCTCAAACCCGGTAACAACACTTGGGTCAAGGTCGTGCTCCACGAAGGCAAGAACCTGCAAATCCGCAAGATGTTCGAAGCGGTCGGCCATCCGGTTTCCAAGCTCAAGCGCATCGCCTTCGCCTTTCTCACCACCCAGGGGCTGTCGCACGGCGAGTGGCGCGAGTTGAGCGAGGTCGAGATTTCGCGGCTCAAACGGGGCCAGTTCAATTCGCTGATTCCGATCAATCCGTTTCGTTTCCTGCGCGAGTACGGGGTGACCGTCCAGAAACCGCGCGGGCGTGCCCGCACGGCCAAGTGGACCGAGAGCCGCGGTAAGCCGGGCGAGCGCGGGCGCCCGACCGGCACGCGGGAGGGCAAGGCGCAGGATGGTCAGGCCAAACGCCCGGAAAAAACCGCGAAGGAGACCGCGGAACGATCCTCGGAAGGCTCACCCAAGTCCAGCAACCGGAAGAAGTTGACTGATCGAAGCACTTGGCGCAAAGGCCAGGGCGGATCCGGACCGGGTGGGAAATTGCGCGGTTCCGGCAATTCGCGTGGGCGAAGTGGTCGCCCCGGTACGGGCGCTCGCGAGGAATCCGGCTACAAGAGTCGCGATCGGGCCAGGAAACCCGAGGGTGAAGGGAGCGCCAAGGGCAAAACCGGCGCCAAGCCGCAGCGTTTTTCCAGCGATCGCCCCAAGGGAGCGCCCTCCAAGAATGCCCGTTACCAGGGGTTCCGCAAGGGACGCGGCAAGTTCGGCGGGTCCGGTGGTCGAGGCCGCGGCCGCTGATCTCCAACCCCTCGGGGTTCACGAATAAATGAGAGGAGTCCGGGGACCAGCCGGGCTCCTTTTTTAAATCAGCTCAAACAGGATCGGGAACGTGGGGGCGTTCGATCGGGGTTCCGCGTTCCGATGTCCGAAAGTGGTGTTCCATGAAGCAAATCATCGCCATCGACGGCCCCAGCGGGGTGGGCAAGAGTTCGGTTTCCAAACAGCTCGCCAAAGCTTTGGGTTGGACCTATCTGGACACGGGCGCGACCTATCGGGCCGTCACGCTGGCGTGGCTGCGGTCCGACCGAAAGGTCGAGCGGCTCGCGGACGGTGCCTGGCTCGCCGGCCTCGATATCGATTTTCGCGAGGGCGCGGTCTATCTCAATGGCGAGGATGTCAGCCAGGCGATCCGAACGGAGGAAGTGACCGCCCAGGTGAGCCTGGTCAGCGCCCAGTCAGGGGTTCGGGCCGACCTGACCCGCTTGCAACGCAAGATCGGCAATCTCAGGCCGTGCATCTTGGATGGTCGCGATATCGGGACCGTCGTGTTTCCCGATGCCTTTCTCAAGGTGTTCCTGACCGCGGGAGAGGCCGTTCGGGCGCGGCGTCGCTGGACCCAGCTCGGAGGCGAGCGCAGCGGACGGAGCTTCGAGCAGGTTCTCGAGGATCAGCGCGTGCGCGACCGCAAGGACGCCTCGCGGTCTCTCGCGCCACTCAAGAAGGCCGACGACGCCTGGGAACTCGATACCGACACCTACGATCAGGACCAGGTGGCGGCCCTGATCGAGCGGGAGGCGCGGCGGCGTTTGGGCGAAGGTTCCGAACCCGGGAACCCATGATTTTCGGGATGATCGAACGGCTGCGCGGTTGGGCGATGCCCTACCCCTTTTGGTTGGCCTCCCTGGGCGCACGCGGAGAGTACCTGGTGCGTCGCGACTTCCACCGCCGGGGTTACCATTGCCTGGCCACCAACTGGCGCCATCGCCACGGCGAGATCGACCTGATCGTGGCCAACGCCAGACGGTTGGTGTTCGTGGAGGTCAAGACCCGCGGCGGGCCCGAGCCTCCGCCGATCGGCGACACGATCAGCCACGACCAGAAACGACGATTGCGCCGATTGGCCGAGATCTATCGCAACCGCTGGCCGGCGCGCGACGTGCCCTGGCAGTTCGTACTCGCCCTGGTTTCCGTACCGCGAACCGATACCCGATTCTGCCGGGGGATTCGCATCCAGCTCGCCGACCTGTTCTGAGGCGCGAGCGCGACAAGTGCCAGCCAAATCAATGTGGTACGAGGTTTTGCGAGGGCGCGGTGTTTTTGGGTTTCTGATGAATTGTCAGACCACATATGTTTTAATTAGAGATTGGTTCCCAGTATGTGATATTCGTTGGATTTTCCCTTGAAAGACCTATCCCGCAAGCTCCCTCGTCCCTGTTGTCGGCTTCCCCTCGTGTTCCTCTCCTCTATTTCCACGACCCTTTCATCCCGAACCGATTCCAAGTTCCCACCACGGTGGTTGAGAAGCGCAAATCTATGAGTCAGTCAAACTCCATTGGGCGTTACGAAGTTGTTCACTTGCTCGGCGAAGGTGCGATGGGGAACGTCTACAAGGCCACCGATCCCTTTATCAAACGCACGGTGGCGATCAAGACCATCAAGCTGGATTCCACCCGCAACGAGAAGGACACCCAGGAATTTTTACAGCGTTTCCAGTTGGAAGCCCAAATCAGCGGAACCCTGAATCACCCGAACATCGTCAGCATCTTCGACGTGGGCGAGCAAGACGGCACGCCGTACATCGCGATGGAGTTCGTCGAAGGCCAGACGCTCAGCCAGTTCACCCAGCAGGATCCCCGGCCCTCGATCGGCGAGCTGATGCAGATCCTGGTGCAGATCGCCTATGCGCTCGATTTCGCGCATTCCAAGGAAGTGGTTCACCGCGACTTGAAACCGGCCAACATCATGGTGATGGACAACGGCACCGCCAAGATCATGGATTTCGGCATCGCCAAGCGCGCCGACAGCCACCTGACCCAGACCGGGGTGTTCCTGGGGACACCCAGCTACAGCAGTCCCGAGCAGGTGCGCGAAGGCCATGTAGATTACCGCAGCGATCTGTTTTCTCTGGGCATTCTGGCCCATGAAACGCTGACCGGCCACCTGCCCTTTCCCGGCCGGACGATTTCCGCGATTCTCTACAAGATCGCCAACGAGGATCCTTCCCTGGCGCCCAATCTCCAGCACCTGCCCCTCGACGTGGGCATCTGGCGGCAGGTATACAACAAGGTCCTGGCCAAGGATCCCAACCAGCGCTTTCAGAGCGCCACCGAATTCCTGCACGCCCTCTATGCGGCGATGCGCCTGGGCAAGGGCGAAAACGAGCGATTGGCCGCGACCTTCGCCAACCCGGTCGGCGTGGCGACCGCTTCGACCTTCGGCGTTCAGAAGAACCTGCAGCGCTCGGAGTTCGAGCGCTCGCTCTCCATGGACAAAACCGTTCGTCTCGGCGAACGATCCGCCACACCGCCTCGTGCGCCCGAGGAACCGCCGCCGAAACCACAGCGCGGCATCCTGTTGACCTTGCTGCTCTTCCTCGGTCTCGTGGTCGCCGTGGGAGCGGCCTGGAAATCGGGCATTCTCCAGGAGTTCTACCAGGATCTGCCGGATATGGCGGGCGAATTGAAAAAGCCACCCGCGGACGAGGGTGGCGAACTCGTCGATGGCGACAAGGGCTCGCCCGGCGAGACCACCGAAACGCCACCGCCGGACACCGCCAAGACCCTCTCCAAATCGCTGTCGATTTCCTCGCAACCGGGCGGCGCCTCCGTGTTTCTGGGGGACCAGAACCTGGGCAAGACACCGCTGTCCTACGTGTGGGAAGCGCCCGAGGGAACCCAGCTCGTCCTGCGGCTCGAGTTGGATCGGTTCGAATCCGGGAGCCGCGTGCTGGTTTTGAACGAGGAACTGGCACCCAAAGTGGATTTCGAGCTCTCGCCCCTGGCGATCACGCGCACCATTCGCTCCGAGCCCGAGGGGGCCACCGTGCGGGTGGACAACCGCAACCTGGGCAAGGCGCCGGTCGAGGCTCAGTTCGTTCCCGGCCAAACCTACAAGATTCGCATGAACCTGGATGGATTTTTGACCCGCAGCTTCACCTGGCGCGAAGGCAAGAGCGACGATAAGTTGTTGACCGCCAAGCTCAAGCCACAACCGCCACCGGGTAAACTCAGCGTGGACACCTTCATGGAGGATCTGACGATCGAGGCCAACGGCAATCGGGTGAAGGGCACCGCCATGCAGCTTTCCGAGGGCCGCCAGGAAGTCGTGCTGCACTCCGAACGCTATTTCTATCGGGAGCGGAAATCGGTGACGATTCGGGCGGGCGAGACCACCAGCCTGACCACGCCGATCATCATCACCGTGCCCAAAGTGGACTTCATCGGCGATTACGTCAAGGTTCGGATCGACGGGAACTACGTGCGGACGGCCGGCAAAATTGACACCACGCCCTTGATAAATCTGAAGATAGCCGCGGGATCACACCGGTTTGACTTTATAGATCGAAATGATAAGATAGTCGCCCAAAAAACAATCGAGGTAAAGCGCAGTGAAGCGATTACTGTGGCTGCGGATGAGTAGACTCGTTCGTTCGAGTCGGATCTGGATTCCGTTTTTCATATTATGTAGTTTGATCGGGCCCCATTGTGCCGCATTGCCTCAAACCGAGGACCAGGCCGAACGTCTGTTCGACAATGCGACCACCTTCATGAGTGCCGGTAAGTACAAGGAAGCCCTGGCGGATCTGGAGTCCATCATCAACAATTACGGCGCCACCGCCACCGCGCCCCGTGCACTGTTGGAGATCGGAACCTACTATCTCGACGTCCAGCAGGACTACGTCAAGGCCCTGGACTACTTTTCCCAGATCCAGAGCCGGTACCCCAGCAGTTCGGCGGCCCCGGCGGCCTATTACTACAAGGCCCAGATCGTCGAACACCAGGGCCAGACTCCGGCCCAACTGGAAGAGGCGGTCGCCGATCTGATTCGCATGACGAATCTGTATCCGGACAACTCCTGGCGGACGGAAGCCAACTTCCTGTTCGGCAAACTCAACCTGCGCCTCAACGATTACGACCTCAGTCTCAGCTACTTCCAGCGCCTGGAGTTCTTCTTCTCCAAGTCCCGCTTCATTCCCCGAGCGCTGCTGTTGAGTGCCAAGGCCGCCTATCTGCGCGGCAATCCCCGCCAATCCGAGTTGATTCTGGCGCGGCTCCAGGCGAATTTTCCCACCAGTGAGGAGGCCGATTTCGCGGGGCAGTTGATGCGCCTGCTGCACCGCTTCACCGGTGACGCGTATCCCGGCCTCCAGTTGGACCAGTCGTTCTACGGTGCGACGCCCAAGAAATTCTCCAATCCCTCCGCCGTGGTGGTGGATTACGCCAACCTGGTGGGGATCGGCGATTCCAAGGGCGCCCATTTCGTCCATATCGGCGGCAACGGCAACGCACCCGGCGCCGTTTCCACCCGTGACCTCGTGGATTTCTGTCGCGATCGCCAAGGCAACCTGTTGCTGGTCTACAAGAACCAGATTCTCGATGCACAACGTCAGGTGAAATACGCCAGCTTGAGCGGAAACGGCACCACCCTGCGCGACATTCGCGGCGTGGCCGTGGATGCCTACGGCCGCCTGCTCGTGGTCGACGACGACGTCAAGGACGTTTGGGCCTTCAGTCGCGACGGGCAGTACCTGAAGTCCTTCGGGCTCAACCGGCCGCGCAAGGTACGCGTCTTCGAGGACGATATCTGGGTCCTCAACGGCGACGACGACACCTTCAGCCGCTTCGACGCGAACTTCGCCCGCCGAGCCCTGCCGGGTCTCGGCCAGATGCGGGACATCGAAGATTTCGATTTCGATCCGTTCGGCAACCTCTACATTCTTTCCGACAAGGGAAACCAACTGAATATCTTGACGCGGAACGGCCGTGCCGTCTCCACCGTCAATCTGAAGAACGGAACCTACCCGCTGAAACAGGCCGAGGCGATCGCCGTCGACGCATCCGGTGCCGTGTATCTGGCCGACCGCCGTGGCGGCGCCGTATATCGTTTTCAATAGATCCGACCCAAACGACCCGAAATGGGATGACCGGTTCAATCTCACGCCTTTGCCATCTCCCGTTCAGCTTCCCGCCATGAGGTGATTCGTGCCTATCTTGATGTTGTTTTTCATGCTGGCTTTTCAAGAAGAAATCACGTCCGAGACGCTCGAGACCAACACCGTACAGGACCGTTTTCAACAGGCCGTCAAGATCTACAATTCGGTCCAGCGCGACCAATCGCGCGAGCTGTTCGAGGGATTGGCCAACGAGTTGGAGTCGCGGGAAGAGCTCAGCGAAGACGAGCGGGTGATCCTGACCGAGAGCTTCAAGTTCCTCGGGGTGCTCTCCTTCCCGGACGGGACGCGCGACTATTTCGAACGCCTGATTCGCTTCGATTCGGCCTACGAGGTCAGCCCCAACGATCTGCCGCCGAAAATCGTCACGGTGTTCGACGCCCTGAAGAAGAGCATGGTGGCCACGCTCGAAATCAAGGCCACCGATGCGGCGACCTTCGCGCCGCTGACCGACGTCACCCTGTGGGTCGACGGCAATTACGTGGGCAAGCTGTCGGGCGAGGGCGTGTTCGACATCCTGGCGGGCACCCATCAGGTGGAACTGCGCAAGATCAACTACAGCACCTATGAATCTCCGGTCGAGGTCTCGCCAGGCGACAAGATTCAACTGGAGGGCTCGCTGGCGCGAACCGCGGCCGAGCTGGTGTTCACGACGTCGCCGCCCGAAGTGGATGTCTTCATCAACGATCAGCCGGTGGGCTCCACCAACCAACCGCTGCGTTTCGACTACCGGGCCGAGATCCGCAAGCTCGGCGTCGCCGAGGAAGATGCGGGCTCGACCCAAATCCACGGTCTCGAACTGGGTACCTACACCGTGCGCTTCGAGAAACCCTGCTACAAGTCCGCGGTGTTTTCGATTCCGGTGGAGGAACTCAAGGAAACCCTGATCAAGCCCATTCGACTGGAACCCTCGGAGGCCTACCTCAACGTGACCACGCCCAAGCAGGCGACCGGCATCGTGTTCCTCGATCAAACCCGCATCGGGATTTTGCCCGTGAGTTCCTACAAGGTCTGCCCCGGCGACTACACGCTGCGCGTCAAGTTCAGCGACGGCGAGTTCGTCAAGCGCCTCACCATCGGCGACGGCGAGACCCGCGACATCTCGGCCGAGCCGCTGCCCTCGATCGCCTGGTTCGGCCTGATGAGTCGCGACGAGGGCGATCCGCCCCAAGATCCCGACGAAATGATCAAGAGCCTCAAGTCGTGGAACGTCATCGACGTGGACCCCTACGACGCCAACCGGGTTCCCGTCAATCCGTTCGCCATTTTGTTCAATGCCGAGAACGACACCATCAGCGACGAGGGCCGGGCCGCCTTGACGCGACACCTGCGCATGGATCTCTACGCGGCGGCCCGCGTCGTGCGCAAGAAGGTGGTGATTCGCCACCTCGAGGTCGCGTTCTGGACGCCGCTGAGCGACAAGATCCGGGTCGTCTCGTTCGATTTTCGGGCCTTTGACCGCATTCGCCAGTTGCTGGCGAACATGGACGGCATGCCTCCCCTGACCCAACCCTGGCTCGGCATTCAAGCAGGCAAGATGGAGGGCGTGCCCGGTTGCCGGGTGCTGGCGGTCAGCCCGGCCAGTCCCTTTGCCGACAAGGTCGGCCGCGGCGACATCATCACCCGAATCAACGGCGTGCCCCTGCGCAATCCCGGTGAGCTGGAGCGCCCCTCCAGTCCCGACCGCGTGACCCTGGAAGTCAACGGAACCACCCTCAGTGCCGCCGCCATCGGCACCATCGCCGAGGTGCCGTTCGATCCGGAGACCTACTGCCCGCAGGCCCTGCTGGCCATGTTCGAAAAATTGAGCAAATACAACCCGGACCCCTTGGTGCGACAGAGCGCGCTCTTCAACCAGGCTCGCTACCAACTGTTCCTGGGCGACTACAAGGAAGCGTTCGATATTTTTTCGACCATGACGCTCAGCATGAACTACGGCGTCAATCAAGGCACCCTGTTCTACTACCAAGGGCTTTGTTTTCAGCGGCTCAAGTTGGCGACGGAGGCTACCTCGGCGTTTACCCAGGTCTTGTCGTTCAAAAACGCCACCCTCTTCAACGCCTATGGACCGCAGGCGGCGTTCTGGGCCGAAAACGAATTGAAGAACACCAATTTTTGATCTTGTCCACGCGCGCGGCCCGGTCTTTTCGGGTTCCGCGCGAATCCTGAAAATACCGCTGGCGGACTCGTCGAGGCGGTACTAGAATCACGAAACCGATCTCGAGTCGGTCGAACGGCCGCATTGTATAATGACTTCCATCGTTCCCTACGCGCGGTTCGCGTCGATCGCGGACATTTATCTTCGAGGTGTGCATGATTTCCGAAGCGTTTATCAAGGATCTCCCGAAAACCGACCTACATATCCATCTCGACGGCTCTTTGCGGATTCCCAGCCTGATTGAAATGGCCCGCGAGCGCAAGGTGGAGCTTCCCTCCTACGACGAGGAAGGGTTGCGGGAGCTGGTGTTCAAGGACGGCTACAACGATCTCAACGAATACCTGCACGGCTTCAAATACACCTGTGGCATTCTGCACGATCCCGAATCGCTGGAACGATGCGCCTACGAGTTGGCCTGGGACAACATCCAGGAAGGGGTGCGCTACATGGAGGTTCGCTTTGCGCCCATGTTGCACGTCAACGCCAACCTCACCCTGGAAGAAGTCCTGGTGGCCGTCGACAAGGGCATGCGGCGCGCCAAACGCGAGTTCAACGACAAGTTGCTGCACAACAACAGTTCCGAACCGCCCTTCGAGTACGGTCTGATCACTTGCGCCATGCGCTTTTTCACCGGTGGCTTCAGTCCTTATTACCAAAAGATTTCCGAAGCCCACCAGTACATGCCGCAGCGGGCCCTGTACGGACTGGCCAGCCTCGAGTTGGCACGCGCGGTGGTGTCCATTCGCGACAAGACCGATCTGCCCATCGTCGGCTTCGACCTGGCCGGTGCCGAGTACGGTTATCCGGCCGAAGATCACGAGGAAGCCTTCGATTTCGTGCACAAGCATTTCATGAAGAAGACGGTTCACGCCGGCGAGGCCTATGGACCGGAATCCATTTTCCAGGCGATCACCAAATTGCACGCCGATCGCATCGGCCACGGATACCACCTTCTCAACGAAGAGTACATCAAGGATCCGAGCATCGAGGACCGCGCCGCCTACATCCGCAGCCTGTGCCAGTACATCGCCGAGTCGCGTTTGACCATTGAAGTGTGCCTCTCCTCCAACATGGATACCGACCCCAACCTGACCTCCGTGGCCGATCATCCCTTCCGTCAGATGAAGGAACTGAAATTGTCCACGACCATCTGCACGGACAACCGTCTCATCTCCCACACCACGGTCACCCGTGAACTCAAACTGGCCGTCGACCACTTCGGTCTGTCCAACCGCGACCTGAAAAGCATCATCATCTACGGATTCAAGCGCAGTTTCTTCCCGCGCGACTATCGTCAGAAGCGCATTTATGTCCGGCGTATCATCGATTATTACAAAGAGATAGAGAAGAAACACGAAGTCGACGTAGCGCCCGTCAACGACTATTGACGGTCGCGGGTATCCCCCCTGTCCCGGGATCCCACACCGGATGCCCCATCGGATAACCGCCCATTCGGGTGGCCCGGTTCGGACATCCAAAACCATCTTTTTTGCCTGATCCTCGCTCGTAACTGAAGTCACGCCTCTTCACATTAACCCGAACTTGAGGGCCGTTTTGAAGTATGTTTAACTCCTTCAAGACGTCCCCCATCGGCAGGGCCACACGGAAGGGAACATGCAGCCAATTTGCAGCGATCAGATCCAGGCACGTTTGCAGGTCCTCACCGACCACGAGCACGAGGAACGGCCGGCCCTCGAGGGTCAACGCAGTTCGGCGGTGTTGATCCCCATTTTGCGCCGCGAGGGCAACCCCATTCTCTATACGCTGCGCAGCCGGCACCTCAAGCACCACGCCAATCAGTTCAGTTTTCCCGGCGGCGTGGTGGAGGACGGCGAATCTCCTTGGCAGGCCGCCTTGCGCGAGGCGGAAGAGGAGATCGGTCTGGAGCCTGGACGCGTGACCCGTATGGGGCGCATTTCGGACGTGTATTCACCTCGCGGGTTCCACATTCAGTGTTTCGTGGGCTTGGTGGATCCCTTCGAACCGCGCCTGAACGAGCAGGAAGTCGAGCGCGTGATCGAAGTACATATGAGCCAATTGTTTGAATCCCAACGCCACTCCCTGCGGCCGTTCATGAACCGCTACAAGGTCCATTATTTCGATTTTTCCGAAGGCCTGGTTTGGGGTGTGACCGGTCAGATTACCTACAATTTACGTGAAGCACTCCTTTAGCTCGGTGGCGTCGGGGCCGGGAATTCAGTACAATTTCAATGCTGTGTAACAGCGGACGGGACGCGGGCGTCACCCCTTCGGCGGGTTCGCGTTCGGCAGGGTTTCGACCAGGGAGATGGCCATGGATTTGATCAACTTCGAGCGCATCATCAGCAATCGCGCGGCCAGTGATCGCACCGGCGAACCGTTCACCAGATGCAGCACCTGTGAGGGTCATCTGGGGCCCAGCGATCTCTTCATCATCGCCAAGGCCTACCACAAGGGGAAATGTGCCATCGAAACGGTGCAATGCGTGACCTGCCAGATGGAGTCGCGCGGGTACGCCTCCGAGCAGTCGACCGAGAACATCATGTTGTACAGTGGTCGTCGCTTCAATCAGTTCATGAACGACCCCATTCAGCGCAAGATGTACCACATCGAGGATCCCAGTTGTTTGATTTCCGGTGAGGAACTGGCCTTGAGCGATACCTTCGAGATGTACTGTTTCAACGTGCCGGGATCCAACCTGGACGACACCAACTTTTTATTCGTGGGGCCCACCGCGATCGAGCAGATGAGCGAATTGTTGTCGGAAGAGACACGGCGGAGCTGGGGACGGCGCGTCGAGGAAATGTCGCCGGACGCACCGGAAATCATCATTTCCCCGGTATTCATGTAGGTCCCCGGCCAAGCGGTCACCGGGACAGGGTCACGCTGGTCCATTTTTCGTGGATCGGGAAATCGAAACCCCGCGGTGCCACGCCCAATTGGAACTCCAACTGGGGGTAGTCGGCGCGCTGGACCCAGAAGGTGCCCGACTCGTCGGCCCTCGGGTACGCGTATTCCTGTGGGTCGGTACGCGCGTTCTGCCTGACGCGACAGTGGATGTCGTAGTCGCCGTCGTGATCGGTGGTGACGTCGATGCCCACCCAGTCGCCGTCCTCGCGGATCGAACCGTAGAGGCGGGGCAGATTGGCCAATTCCGGAACGAGCCCCTCGGCTTCCTCTTGCAGGGCGCGATACCAGGCGTTGATGGTTTCGTCGAAGTTGTAGCCCGCGTGTTGGAAGGTGTCGCGCCACAAGGTGATGCCCTGCAAATCGCTCGGTGCGTCCGCGCGACCCATTGCGGCCAGGATGCGGCCCGGCGCCTCGTCGCCGTGTTGTTCGATCAGAGCCTTGATGAACATGAAGCCGAGGGGGTATACCAAATTGCCGTCGAAGTCGGCGACCAAGGCCCCGTTGTTCATCAGGGTGTCGAAATCGGGTTCCTTGCGGTCGTGGGCCACCGCTGCGATCAACCGGTAGTTGGGTTCGTCAGCCCAGTCGCTGAAAAAGCGTTGCTCCACGTACTCGGCCAGTCCTTCGTTGAAGAACCGCGTGGACTCGAACTCTTCGGACAGCACGTGGTCACTCAACTTGTTCGCGTAGACGTGGGTGGTCTCGTGGGCCAGGGTCGCGATGGCGCGTTGGCGATCCAACAGGGTGCCCGTGCTGATGCGGATGCTCTTCCAGAACGCGAGCCCGGCGATGTGCTGTCCGGCGGGGCTGGAACCGTCGACCGGAATCACGCCCATCGGTTCCGCGGCCAGGAAGGAGACCACCCGATCGTGTGCGGCATCCGCGTCGACCAGGTTGGGTTTGATGGTGTTGGCCAGGTTCTCGGGAAAGCTGAACGTGAAGCGCTCGGTTCGAAATCGGGCCACTTCCCAACTCGCGAACACGGCCGATTGGTCCGAAATCCCGTTTTCCTCGTCACCGTCGGCGATCGTGATCATCAGCAACAGGACCCAGGCCACCACCGAAAGCACGCCGCTGCAGCCCAGCAGGAACCGACCGCCGCTGCGATCGCGCAGGTGTTGTACCGCATTGGCGAGCACCAGGCCGCCGCCGCAGAAGAGCCACCAGGCGAGACCCAGCAGAATCGTGGCCACGGGCAATTGGAGCGCCAACATCCGCCAGGGGATGGGCCAGTGGTGGCCTTCCAACAGCGGTTGGGTCAGGTTGCAGGGGTTCCAGACCGTGATGGCCGGATAGACGCGGTGGATCGCCACGTAGGCCGCGAAGACGAGGGCGGCCAGGATCCATCCGAAGCGCCGCAGGAAGGAAAAGAGAAGACCTGCCGAGAGGAAAATGTAGAGCTGGCAACCTACCAACAGCAGCGAGGTGCCGGCGAGGTTCCAGTGAAATCCGGGATCGATGCTGGTTCGCGAAAAGAACTGCTGGACCAGGCAACGCGCGGTTTCCACGAGCGGTCCCGCGAACAGGACCGCGAAACCGGCCCAGAACTTGGCCCAAAACACCTGTGAGCGACTCGTCGGCAGCCCGTCCAGGAAGTGAATGGTGCGCAGGTCCACCTCGCGAACCAACAAACTGCTGGCCAGCGAAAACGACAGGAAGAAGGCGAACAGGTTGGCCGTATCCCAGCTACCCTCCTGGATGAAGGTCAGGTGGTTCAACAGGGGAGACTGGTCGGGGAAATCGGTCAGCAATTCGAAGATCGCCTCCGTGCAGTAGACCAGTAGAACGAGCACCAGAAACGGTTGTAGCGCCTTGATTTCTTTGAGCAGGAGTTTCCCCATCAGGGCACCTCCATGCGTCGCCACCCGGAAATGATCGGGCAACCCAGGGCTTCGACGTAGAGGGAGACGGTCCAGGCGAAGCGGGTGCGGACCGAGTAGGTCTCGGGAAGGTCGACCCACTCCAGTGCCGTGGGTGCGGGGAGTTCCTCCACCCTGACGTCGCGGGGCGGGATCAGCCATTCGTAGCGAGGCAATCGCAAGTAGCGCAACTGCACCCGTGTTTCGGGCGACAGATCGTCGGGGGATCGCAGCCGAATGGCCAGGCGCCGGGTTTTTTCGGAAAGGGTGCGTGCATTCAGCTCGGCCTCGAGACGGGGGATGGTGGCAAGCGCCTCGGCCCGTTCCGTTCGAGAACGCGCCAGTCGCTCCGACCAACGGGCGACGAGATCCCCGTAGTCGACGTCGGTGTGTTCGAAGATCACCTCGCCGATCGGATTGGCCAACTCGTGGAAAAACGCGCGAAAGTCGCGCTCCGGAGGGCGGCCCAGCTTTTCGCGGAACACGGCCTGCAGGGCGCCCGGATCGCTGTGGTCCAGAAGTTCCTGGACGCCTACCCAGGCCACCGCCCGGGCCATGTCGGTCCCGAGTTGCTCGCGAAAGGAAATCCAGCGAGCCAGGGTCTCCTCACCCCGGAAGGCATGCGACGCATAGGCAGCCCGCAGGTGAACCCGCGCCAGGTGATCCGGTTCCGTTTCATCGCGAAGCAGCCACCATTGCGTGAAACCGTCGATCAACCAGAAATTTCGTTCCAGGTAGACCCGCGTCTGGGAATAGGTGTCCAAAAGCTCGGGAATCAACCATGCGAAAAAGGGCTCGGAATCCCAGGTCTCGGGTTGGTAGCGCATGCGAACCACAAACCCCTCGGCATGGCTCAAATAGCCGAGCTCGAACTTGTCCGGGTCCAGATCCTGGCGCAGGGTGATGAAAATGTCCGGGAGCGGTCCCAGCGAAAGGTAGTCGCGCAACGCGACCAGTTCGGCGTGGGTTTCGTCAGCCAGGGCCTGGCGCGCCGATTCCGTCAAATGGGGATCCTGGCCCACCCGAATCGTGACGCCGTCGCCCTGGACCACCATCGATTCGGACATTTCGTAGGGCGCCTTGGGCCGCTTGTTGTCGTAAAGCGCGATCAGGAGAATGGTGGACAGAAGAATGCCGGACATGAAAATCTTTTCGCGATGGGACATCTTGATGGCGAGCATCGTCGCCACGGAGCCTTCGCGAGCCAGGGACATGACCAGCGCCAGGACCTGGAACAGCAGGCCCAAACCCAAGGCCAGCTTCAAATCGTCGACGGGATAGACCTCCGCTTCGAAGGCGAACCGCGAATCCATGGCCAACGCGATCGGGCCTTTTTCGGACAGGTCCAGATCCAAGGTACTGCTGATGAACAGCGTGCTCAGGGCGATCATGAAAAAGCCGGGAATGCGGTAGCGGCCCATGAAGGCGAAGGCGTAGAGCAGGCTGTAGGCGAAGTATAGAAACACCAGGCTGCGCACCGCGATGATCGAAAGGAGGCCTTCCTGCATCGCCTCGCCGTAGATCCAGGTGGCCCACAGGTACATCAGGAAGGTGGGTGCCACGGTCGCCAGCAGGGCGGTGAAGCCCAGCAGCCACTTCACCCAGAAAATGGAGAGACGGTGAACCGGCAGCGACTCCAGGAACAGTTGGGTCTTGGCGGTGAACTCGCTGTTGACGAGGCGGTGGCCCAACAGCAGGGTGACCGTCAAGGGCGTCACCACGAGGAACACCTGAAATGGCTGCCAGTGGGATCCGCGAGCTCGGTTGGATATGGACATCCACAGCAGCAGGCCGGCCAGGATTTGGACGAGAACCAGCACCAGCAGCATCGTCGTTCCGTGTTGGCGAAACTCCTTTCGAATCAATCCCTGCAGTGCGTTCCCAGTCATACGATCAGGTCCCGTTCCACCGTCAGGCCCAGAAAGATGTCTTCCAGGCTGAGGCGGGATTCCACGGTCTGGTGGTCGCGTTGCCAGGAGTGCCAGGATCTCGGTTCCGCACGCATGACCAGCGAACCGTGTTTGACGTCCTTCTGCAATACCTCGAAGCCGCGAAGCCTCGCCTCGCGTTGCAGGGCTTCCAACCGATTCGGGGCCTGGGGTGCGAAGGGTTCCGGTAACTGGATCTGGCGCACCAGGTCGCCCAGTCGCGTGAGCGATCCCTGGTAACACAGGCGCCCTTCCCGCAGGATGCCGACCCGATCCGAGATGCGCTCCACCTCCTCCACGATATGGGACGAGAACAGGGTGGTTCGCCCCTCGTGGTCGGCCTGGTAACTGACGATGTCCAGGAACTCGCGGCGCGCGGCCGGGTCCAGGCCGGCGGTGGGTTCGTCCAGAATCAGGATTTTCGGGCGGTGGGCCAGGGCCAAGGCCAGGGCCAGCTTGACCCGCATGCCCTGTGACAGGTTCACCACCTTGCGCTTGGCCGGAAGCGAAAAGGTACCCAGCAATTGGCTGTAGTACGTCATGTCCCAACTGGGATAGAACCGGCTGACGAAGCGTCCCAGGTAACGACAGGTCATCCAGGGGTAGAAGAACTGCTCCTGGGAAACGTAGCCGATTTGCTGTTTCTCGACGACGCCGGGTCGCTGGCGAAACTCACCGAACCAGGACAGGCGCCCGCGATCGGCCTTTTGGATGCCCATCAATATCTGAATCGAAGTCGTCTTTCCGGCGCCGTTCCGACCTAGAAAGCCGTAGACTTGACCCTCGCGAACCGATAGGTTCAGGCCTTTGAGAACCTGAAAGCTGCCAAAAGACTTGGTCAGGTCACTCGTTCGCAGTAAAACACGACCCGGCCGTTTGGGGGCTTTGGACGAAGCGGGCGCTTCCTGCATCAATGAGGGCCTCCGCGGGGAACGTATGTGAATCTAGAAGGTTAACGCGAAAAAAAGCGAAGGTGTTCCAGCTTAACAGCTTTGTCGGCAGGCGTCCACGCATGTTTTCCACGGGGCGGGCGTCCCGCGGCATGCCGGGCGGTCTCCGCGACCGGGAAGTCGATACCGGACCGCTTTTCATCCGCGATGGACCATGGTTCCGATAACTTGCAGAAATTCGGCCATGCGAGGTGTCTTCTCCTACACGGGGGAGAGGTGCCCGCGTTTGGGCGCGGCATCCTCGGTGATGACTGGGCGACGGGTCTTTCATTATCTCAAACAAGCCCGCATCCAGAAACAGCGGTTTTGCGGCAGGGGTCGATTGGATTCCATTCGACACGCCTTCTTTTTTGGCACACTCCGGTCACCGATCCCGCTCTTTAGGAACAGCGGCGTCCACGAACGGTGTCGCGTTCGATCGGGCGTGCCCGCGAGCCGAATATGCGTTTCACGGATGTGGCGCCGCATCGTCATGATGGAGAAATCACTGGAAAGATCGAACGCCGCAGATCGTCGCCATCTCAGGGTTTTGACGTGGAACTCAAAGTGCCCTCATCTTTTTTGTGTTAGATTGAAGGACAATACAATGCAGTGACCGGAGCTGAACGGGCGGAATCAGGATCCCTTCGGAATCGTAACCATATAAAGCGTGTGAGCTTTCGATCCCCATCCCCCAGCACCAGGGAAACTCCCGGCGTCGGATTATTCGGATCGGCACAGCTCAGGAAGGAGCCTAGATTGGGAAAGAAAACTATCGATACGCGTCTCAAGAGCTTGTTGAATGCAGACTTCGAACGAGAAGGCGGGGACATTGGCCAGCCGTATCTCGAAAATCGCATCTTTACCAACCGCACCATCAAGATGAGTCGCATCAAGGCCGTGGGCTTCGATATGGATTACACCCTGGCCGAATACAAGCAGGACGCGCTCGATCAATTGACCATGAAGCTGGCGCTCAATCTCCTGGTCGACCGAAATGGGTATTCCGAAGAAATTCTGAAAATTCCCTACAAGCCCGGATTCACCATTCGCGGTCTCGTGATCGATACCTTGACTGGTAATGTTCTGAAAATGGACAAGTTCCGCTATGTCAGCCTGGCCTATCACGGCCTGCGGCCCCTGGATTCCGACAGGCGGGCCGCCATGTACAACGCCACCCGTATCGATTTCCACTCGGGGCGCTATCGCTCCGTCGACACCCTGTTCGAATTGTTGGAAACCTATCTGTTTGCCGCCATCATCGATCACGTGGATCAGGCGGAAGGGCCGCGGGACGACTACACCGAGCTGTACCGCGATATCCGCAACGCCATCGATACCTGCCACAGCGACGGCTCCCTGAAAAAACAGATCATGAGCGATCCCGACCACTACATCAAAAGCGATCCCATGTTGATTCCGGCACTTCACAAGTTTCGCGAGGCCGGCAAGCGCCTGTTCGTGGTCACCAACTCCGAGCCCGACTATACCGATTTCATGCTGACCTACCTGTTCCGCAACGCCAGTCCCTTTTTCAAGGGTTGGCGGCACTGCTTCGACCTGGTGGGCTCTGCGGCACGCAAGCCGACTTTTTTCAACGAAGGCCAGCCGCTCGAAATCATCGAGGACGGCGACAACCTGTTCTTCTCCGGCGGGAACCTGGACTTTCTGGAAGAGCGGCTGCGAATCAAGGGCGATCAGGTGCTGTACGTGGGCGACCACATTTACGGCGACATTCTCAAAAGCAAACACAGCACGCACTGGCGCACCTGCATCATCGTGCCCGAGCTCGAGTTCCAGGTTCGGGCCGAGGAAGAAGCCAAACCGTTTTTGATGGAACTCCTAGCCAACGAAACGCGGCGCAAACAGCTCACCATGGAACTCACTTGGCGGCGCGGCCAGGTCTACGACCTGCACCAGTTCAAGGAATCCGAGGCGGACGAACTGGAGCGCAACCACCTGGAACGCATCGACGAGCGCATCGAAGAACTGGACCGACAGTTGGAGCACCACAACCGCGAGCTTTCGGACCTGCTCTTTCAATCGCGGGACCTGCGTCGCCGCATCAGCAATACCTTCAATTCCTATTGGGGGCGTTTGTTCAAGACCGGCGGCCAACTGAGCAACTTTGCCGAGCAGATTCGCGATTACGCCTGCATCTACACCTCGGCGGTCAGCAACTTCAATTTCTACAACGGGCAGGTGTACCTCGAGAGCATGGTGTCTCCGATGCCTCACGAGAAAAACCTCTACCCCGTCGGCGATGTGAACTTCGATGCGAGTTTGGACGGGGGACGCCATCCGAACGAGCTTCCGTTGGCGGAGGCGGTCGACCTCGACCCCTCGTCGGAAGAAGGGATCGAGGAGGTTGAGGATCGACAGGAGGACCTTTCCACCGAGGAGTCGATTACCTCGCCAGCACCCGGTTGATTCGAAGTTCAGCCCTTGAAAACCAGTCGTCGCGTGTTCAGGTGACCGAGACGACTTCGCCCCCGGTCATCGACTGAAGGTCCTGGGGCGACAGGCCGAACACGGCGAAGGGCGTGCCCGCGGCGGCCCAGAGTTCGGTGTGGACCATCAGGTCCTGGTCGATATAGGCTTTGATGTCGCGCGCAAAGCCGACCGGCGGGATGCCGCCGATGGCGAAGCCGGTCACGGTGCGCGTGAATTCGGCGTCGGCTTTGCGAATCTTCTCGCCGATCAGGCGGCCCAGGCGCTTTTCGTGCACGCGATTGGCGCCGCTGACGGCTACGTAATAGGGCTCGCCGCTTTCTTTTCCCTGAAAAATCAAGGACTTGACGATCTGGGCCACGTCACAGCCGATGGCCGCGGCGGCTTCCTCGGCGGTACGAGTGCTGTCCGGCAGCTCCACGACCTGGGCTTCGATGCCCCGTTCGGCGAGCGCGGTCTGGACTTTCAGGGCCGATGAGGCGAGGGCTTTTTGCGTAGTGGTATCTTCCACGGGTTTCTCCTCGGTCGATGGAAGTGATCGAAAGGAAAGGTCAATTGCCGCCCGCCGGACCGGATGCCGGGTTGCGGGGATCCAGGCGCCAGCGGTGAATTTGGGGGTTGGCCGGGCGTTCTTCCTCGTCCAACTCCTCTTCGTAACTGCCCAAGGCCAGCTCCTGGCCGCAAACCGGGCAGAAGGGATAGGGCGTGTGCACTTCGTAATGGCCCAGCCGGCAATGCCGCATCTGGCTGCCGCTGATGAAATGGAGCCGGGCCGTATGGTACAGGGCCAGGTATTTCGACTCATCGCCGCCGATCGTGCGATCCGCCTGAAAGACGATGTTCTTGATCGTCACCACCTGGCGTTCGCCGGTATCGAACCAGAGTTCGAACTTGCGGCCGTCTTTCTGGCGCTGGATGCGAAGAATGCGGTAGAGGCTGACGAACGAGGAGCCGCCTTGCCCCTGAACCTCGAATTCGTATGGGTTGAGGCCACGTAACCGGACGTTCACCATGTCCAGCTTTTCACCGTTCGGCAGGTAAACCTGGGCGTTGATGGGGCGAATGCCCGAATCTTCGCCGGTTGCCGAGCCGTCCTGCCATAAAAACAGGCACAAGATCAACCACATCGCGCTTCTCCTACTTGCGATTCCCCGGCCACGACTTCGGTTGCGGGCCAAGTCCCCGAAAATACGTGACGGGTGCTGCCGGTGATCGCCAGGCCATCGCCTTCCAACCACGCTTCCACCGTACCGCGCCCCTCCGGGAAGAATGTCACCCGACGCGTGCCCCGCTCGCCGAAGAGCACCAGGGCCGCCGCGTACATACCCGTGCCGCAGGCCTTGGTGAACGTCTCCACGCCGCGCTCGAAAGTTTGCACGTGCCACCCGGCCTCGGCCCGTCGTAGGAAGGTGACGTTGGTGCCCTGGGGAAAGGCTGCCAAATCGGCGCGAATGCGCGGCGCCAATTCCCGGAAACGGTTGGGGTCCATGCCTTCCAGGATGACGAACTGGGGATTGCCCACTTCCACCCGGTAACCGGAAACCAGATGATCGCCACCGCGCCAGTTGAGCGGTCGGTAGTCGCGGACGGGCAAGAAGAGAATCGGGTCGGGGTCCAGCCGATAGGCGAATTCCTGGCCTTCGGTGCGGACCCGACCGGCGGGCGCGATACGGCCGCGCCGGGCCAGCAGGGCCAGGGCGGCGCGGGTGCCGTTCAGGCAGAAGCTGTGGCTGCCGTCCGGGTCCAGGTGACCCAGGTCGGTCAACTCCGGCCGCACCGACCGTAACACCATGATGCCGTCGGCACCGATGCCGTGGTGTCGGTCGCACAGTTCCGCGACGCTTTTCGGATCGGGCTCGTGGGCCAACAGAACGAAATCGTTGCCGCACGCTTCGATTTTGTCGAATGCATCGTCGCGTTCGATACGGTCGGAAGGGGAGGATGTCATGGGGATGCCGGTCACCAGCCTATAAGTCTTGCCGCATTATAGCGCCGATGACCGGGGCAACGGGTGATGTCGGTTAATGAGGGAACGTTTGTACCACCTGAACCCCTCCCATTTCGGGGTCGTGTTGGATGGCCGCGACCGATTCCAGGAACGAGGATTTCTGGGCGTCCAACCTTTGGACGAGCGCCAGATACTCACCGCGAACCTTCATGATCTCTTCCTTGTTGCGGGCCAGCAGCTTCTTCTTTTCCGCTTTGCTCAAACGTTTGCCCGTTTTTTTCTTTTCCAGGGACTTGCGGGCCTTGCGCAGGTCGTTCCATTCCGAACCGATTCGCCAGAGGTCCTGATAGTTCTTGGTGTATCGCTCGGCCTGTTCGTTGAACAGCGCCACCAGTTCCATGTCGACCGAATCCTGCCACCATCGCGAGATGCGGCCCTGGACGACGCCGCCGTGAACCAGGGTGATCTTGTCCGTTTCCGGATCGTACCGGTAGATGCCGTCGCGGTGCACCGTGTACACCAGCAATCCGTTTTCGCGTGCGAACTGAATGTCGCTGCCGCGCCGCGTGTTGCCCTGTTCGCCGCTGGGTCGCGGAATGGCATTGGTGGGATGGACGTGCATGTTGGCCCAGGTTCCGTGAGGAATGGCGCCGCGCCACGTCTCCTGAAAAGCTTTGTGGGAATGGGGCCAACGGTGGAAGAAGTGACGGCCGTGATCCGCGATGATCCAGGAGCTCAATTCTTCCTTCCAGGTGCCTTTCCCGGTCGCGCACCAAAGGTAGTAGGCCCATGCCAGAAAGGCAGGGTCCTGCTCGAAGGCGTACCGCGATTGCGTACCGTCGTCCGCATGGGCCCGATGGATTTCGAGCGCCATTTTTTCGAGATCGGCCGCCCGATTCGGCTTCTCGAATTCGTGACATACGACGGCTAACCAAATGCCGACAAGACATAGTGACATAAGAATCCTTTCAGGGGTCTGGACATGACCAGACGAATCCGCGCACACGACGACCAGGGCAGTCACGTGGCTGCGAGAAGAAACACAACAGCGAAAGTTTTGATTGGGCGGCTTGTTACATGAAAACGTGGTGCATCATCTGATGGGTGAGTGGGTTACGGGAGCCGTAAACGACACTAGCTTTGCTGTTTCGTATGTTCGGATTACGTTTATCTTTACTCGTCGGTTTCAGGAATGCTTTCACTTTAATATGATATTTCGCTTTCTTTTATTCCCTGCCCAACGGATTGGCTTGCTTTGGGCTTGTGTTATTGGGAATTGCCCCGATACGAGGACCGAAATTCCGGCGTTCATTCGAAAGGCGAAGCACCCACCACTGCCTGACACGGCGACAGCCGGCCTTCTCGGGGGCCACTCGGGCAACCGTTTGTGAAAGACGCCGGCTCGATCCCGATGGGCGATTCTTTTTTTGCCGTCGACAAGCGTCGCGAAAAAAGCCCCGACGCTTTGGTGAAACGCCGGGGCTCGGTAATTCAAATCGTGGTGATCAAACGTGGGGGAAGGGTCGCGAACCCTGTCGGTCGCGATACCTCGATTGGCTCAATAACGGGCGATGGAGGGATCCACCGTTTGGGACCATGCGTCGATACCGCCTTCGACGTTGTACACCTTCTGGAAGCCGTTATCGGCGAAAAACTGGCAAGCCTGGGCGGATCTACCGCCGAAATGGCACATGAACACCATCGGGGTCTCTTTGTTCCAGCTATCGAGGATTTCTTGAGCGAGTTCCTGGTCGAGCATGGCGAAACCATCGACAACCGCGATCTCGCGTTCCTGTTGGGTACGGACGTCCAAGAGTTTGACGCCTTCCTGGTTCACCATGGCGCTGGCCTGTTCGGGGGTGATGTTCTGCGGTTTGGCGGGAGGCGAGGGAGCCGCGATGTCGCGACCGGGGAAGGCCTCGCGCAACCAATCGGTGAGTTCGCCCGATTCCCAAGATTCGCGCACGATGTCACAGCCGCCTACGAATTCGCCTTGGATGTAGAGTTGGGGAATGGTGGGCCAGTCCGAAAATTCCTTGATACCTTGGCGTATATCCATATCTTCCAATACATTGCAGTGATCGAACGGGATGTCGTAGGCTTTCAGGATTTGGACCACCTGATTGGAAAAACCGCATTGTGGGAAAGTAGGGTTACCCTTCATGAATAGGAATACGGGTGCACTTTCTACCATTTTCTGAATGCTTTCGCGTAGGTTTGTATCCACGAGAAACCTCCATGTCGTTGACTCGCGGCAGCGGTGAGTCGTGGAACGGTGCCGCCTTTTTGGTGACTGCCAATATAACCCGAATGTGAACGGGCCGTCCACCGATGTCCAGTGCGCCGGATCCGGGCTTTCCCGCCCCGAATGAGGAGGCCGAAACGGGTTGCGGCGTGCCGTCGTGCGGCCCGATTCGGGGGGACGCGGCGGTGGCGTCTTGGTGGTGCGGCCTTATTGCTCGAGCGTTTTTCGAGCCAGCAGGTTGCAGGTGCGGCCGAGTCCCATTTCGGCCAGACGCCGGTACAGGTTCACCAACAGCTCCCGGTTTCCGGCCAACAGGTGTCGCTCGAGCTGCATGCGGTAGCCGTGCGCCTGACCGCCCACGTTGTCGTTGCCGATGTAGTCCAGACCCATCAACACGAACAGCTCCATCGGGAAACTGGCCAGGCGGTCGCATTCCTCGGCGCCCAGTTGGGTGAGGAGTCGGCTCAGGCTGTCGAAATCGAAGTAGTTGAGATGGTGCTTGGGAACCACCCACCAGCGCGGCTTGTCCAGTTGCGTGGTGATGATTTGCTGGAGCTGGTTGAAGTCGTTGGGCACCTCCACCCAGATCGCGCCGCCGGGGCGCAGCATGGACAACGCTTTGGCCAGAAAGGCGCGCGGATCGCGGACGTGTTCCAGGACGAGCGAGAGGTGGATCGCGTCGAAGCGGGCCGTTTCGGGGTCGAAATCCTCCAGGTAGCCCTCGAACAGCGAGAGCTGGAAGCGCTCGGCCGCGAAGGCACAGGACTGCCGCGAGGGCTCGATGCCCTCGACCTGCCAACCTCGATCACGGGCATGGGCGAGCAGAAAGCCGCCACTGGCGCCGATGTCCAGAAAACGACCGGGACTTCCGGTCAAGCCGGCCATCAAATCCAGCCGAATCGACCAGATGGCGTGCCAGTACGCGAGCTCCGAATCGGTCTTTTCCAGGTAACGCGGCTTATCCACCGCGTAAAACTCGTGGCGATACAGGTCCCGCAGCGTCTCCAACGAGGGCGTCGGCGTCACGCGCCAGAAGTGGGCCTCGGGATCGCGGGTCAGGTGGAAACCTTCGCCGAGTATGTCGTCTGGTCGCAATTAGATTTCGCCCTCTTCGTCGAGCAGTTGATCGTGCTTGCAAAGGTGTTCCATGGGTTGGAAATCCTCGCGCATCTTGATCGCGATCTTGAAGCGATCCTTGATCAACTGCTTGGGATCCAAACCGGGATTGACGTATTGCAGGCGGCGCATTTCTTCGGGAACCACCACTTCCAGGGTCTTGAGAATCCACTCGACCGCCACCAGGTCGGCGATCGCCCAGAACCGCTTGATGAAGTTGCTGTCCCACTCGCGCTGCTTCACGAACGCGTCCAGCACGGCCAGCTTGTCCTTGATATCCAACGTCTGTTCGGTGTTGTAGAAGAAATCGGCCAGGAGCTTGGCCGGGTCGTCCCATCCGGATTCCTCGAAATCGAGGAAATACAAGGTGTTGTCGCCATTCTTGAGCGTGTTGTGAAAACCGAAGTCGGAGGGGCTGAAGATCAGGTCCTTTTCCGCGAGTTCCGCTTCCTTGTCCCATTTCTCGCGCTTGATCCACAGGTAGAAATGGTTGAGATTGTCCTGGCGCAACTGTTCGAGATCGGTCAGCATGAACAGCATGATGTCCTTGGGGCCGTCCGGGCGTTGGCAGGCCGATAGGACCGCGTTCCACCTGCCGTTCAGTTCGTCGGCGAACTGGCTGAGCCGGGTGCGGGCGCCTGCCGCGGTCTTCACTTTCTGTTCGCCCAGCTCTTCGTGTTTGCGGTCCAATTGGGTCAACATGTCGATGAATTGGGCCAGCTCGTTTTCCCCCACCTGGGTGACCGAACTTCCTTCCAGGTAGCTGAAGAGCGCCCAACATCCGCGGTGCCAATAGGGTTTCGGCACGTTGTGGATGCCCACCGCGTGGAGGCTGTTCAAATGATTGATCTCGGTCTCCAGACGCTCGGGGGCGTTCTCGGTGGACTCGAGGAAATGTTTGAGGATGTAGGAACGGTCGTTCTCGGTATCGACCTTATAAATAAAGTTATCACCGTGTTCCTTGAGGGGCGTCACCGCCAGAATGCGGGCGCCGCTCTGGCTGCTGACGCCTTCTTCCCAATAGAAGTAGTTGGTGAGCTCGCTCCATTCCGAGAAACCGGGGAAGGAAGCGCCCTCTTGGCGCGGTCCGAAAACCAAGGGTTGGGTTTCCTTGGGGAAGCTGGCGTGGGCGAAGGTGGCGGACTGATCGTCGATGAAATGGGTCAGACCCAGTTCGGCGATCTTGGCGACCTTTTCGTCCTCGCTGGCCACGAAGATCAAGTTGCCCTTTTCGAATCCCAATCCCCCGGAACCGGTATCTTTGAAAAATCCCTTGTTTTCCAGGTGGGCCTCGACCTCGGCGGCTTGATCCACCTCGTGGGCCACGATGAAGAGCGGCTGTTTCTGCTCCCGCTGTTCCATCACGAACGCCTTGAACCCAAACAAAATTTCCGATCCTTCGATGCCTTCGGCGACGTTCAGGATCGTGTGGTCCAAGTCGATACCGATTTTTCTCGTGCGGGTCTGAACCTGTTGGTTTGCAGCTTGATTCGCCATAGCCGTCCCATCCCTCAATGCGACATTTGGTTTTGTCGGGTGATTCTCTATCAACTTTCCCTATCGAATTCTTGACGGAAATCTTTACTTAAAAACCTGAAAGACAACGAGCAAGAGCCTTGGCCCCTTCACATCACGGATCGAGTGTTCGGTAATTCGGCGTTCGCTTTCGGGGGCGCCCCATCGGATCCATGTCCCCAGGGGCCGAGGCGTGCATCGCCGTCACGCCTCGGCGGGTATCTGCTCGCCGAGGTCCGGCCTATCGCCGAATCGATCTGGGCCTCGGCTTTGGGACGGTTTACCGTCGGTCGACGATCACCCCTATTCCTTGGGCGCCTCTTCGGCTGTCGCCGCATCCTGCTCGGCGGAACCCTTGCGGGTGATCGCACCGCAGTGCAACATTTCCGCGCCGTAGTAGGGGTTGTAGAGTGTGCTTCCCTTCTGGAGCCAATAGGCGCCGGTATTTTTGAACGCCATCGGGCAATAGGCGGTCACGAAACCGGCGGGTAACTTCTGGTCCTTGACGCTCTCGGAAAGGGGCCGGAATTCGGTGCGCAGGGCGGCGATATCTGCCGCTTTGCTCATGGGTGCCGCGAGTGTCTTGAGTTCGCCTTCGCAGCTCTCCACCAACGCCAGGGCCGCCTTTTGAGCCTCGGCGAAATTGTCGGCGGCCAGCTTTTCCTGGAGGGCGACATAGTGATTCAACTGGGCTTCGTCCAATTGCAGCTTCTTGGGTTTGGGCGCCTGGGTGTCCGAAGGCTCGTCGGTATTGGGTTGGGATTGTTTCTGCTGTTGGTCCGCCTGCTGCACCTCGGGCTTGGCGGCCTGATTGCCGCAACCGATGAGGCTCAGCACCAGCATCGTGCCCACGACGATCCGAGTCGCCATCTGGCTGGAAAAGACCTGGTTTTTGGATTGGATTTCGTTCATGGTGACCTCTCGTTCAATAATCCCGGGGGAGCCGGGCGGGCTTCGACGATTCGCGTTCGACGGTTCGCGTTTGGCGTTTCCGTGAAATCATAGCCCATTACCCTGGATCGTGGTGGTTTTGTGGTGTGTTTCCAGGGGAATCGGGCTCGACGGTGCTGCACGGGAGAGAGAATCGGCTTGGGTCGCTGCCCGTTCGAAATCAGCTTCCGTTTTTCGCCTGGTATTCCCGAATCGCCACCAGCATGGGTTCGCCGAATTTTTCCAACTTGGCTTGGCCCACACCGAATACGCGAAGGAACTCCTCGCGGCTGGTGGGTTTGACCCGGGCCATGTCCTGAAGGCTGCGGTCGCCGAACACGATAAAGGCCGGCACACCGAGCCGTGTCGCGATCTCCATTCGTTTCTCGCGCAGGACGTCGAAGAGGGCGTGGTCGAAGGAGGTATCCGTGATCGCGGGCCGCTTGGCCTTGGCCTGGCGACGCGTTTCGATCAGAAAGACCGGGACGTCCTTCTCGGATTTTTCGTATTTCTCGGGACGCAACAGCCAGAAGCCGGGCCCGGCGACCTTGATGACCGGATATTCCCCGGTGCTGCGGGCCAGGTAGCCCTGACTTTCCAATTGGTTGATCCAGTCGTGGACCTGGTGTTGGCTGAAGTCCTTGAGCAGGCCGTGGACCGACAGTTGGTCGTGGCCGTTGCGCATGACCTTCTGGTCCTTGGAGCCGGTGAGCACCTGGGAAATGTAGGCGCCGCCGAATGTCTGCCGTAACTTGAGGACCGCGGAAAGGATCATGCGGCTGTAGGTGCGGGCTTCACCGATGCTTTCGACCTCGCCCAGGCAAATGTCGCAGGATCCGCAGTTGGCCTTTTCGAAGGCTTGGCCGAAGTACTCGATCAGGACGCGATGGCGGCATTTGAGCTGGGTGGCGTAGTTGATGATGTCCTGGAGTTGGGCCGTTCGCGGACCCACCAGCACGCCTTCTTCCTCGATCATGCGTTTCCAGAATTGAATGTCCTTGGCCGAGAAAACGAGAATGCAGTGGGCCGGCAATCCGTCACGACCGGCGCGTCCCGCCTCCTGCTGGTAATGGGACAGGGTGCGCGGCATGCCGTTGTGGATGACGAACCGCACGTTGGATTGATCGATACCCATGCCGAAGGCGACGGTCGCCACGATGATCTGGACCTGTTCCTGGGAGAAGAGATCCTGATTGCGCTTGCGCTGTTCCTGGCTGAGCCCGGCGTGGTAGGGCAGGGCCTTGTAGCCTTGCTCGCGCAGCACCGCGGCGATGCTCTCCGTTTCGCGACGGGTCAGGCAATACACGATGCCCATGTCGCCGCGGTGGAACTGTTTCAGGATGTCCAGCAGTTGCTTGTTGAATTTATTGCGGCGCACGGCTCGGTAGAACAGGTTGGGGCGGTGGTAGCTGCCGACGAACAGTTGCGCGTCCCTCAGCGCCAGTTGCCCCATGATTTCGCGCTGGACCTCGGGCGGCGCGGTCGCGGTGAAACCGTGAATGCCCACGTCGGGGAAGGTCTCCCGCAAGGTGCGCAATTTGGTGTACTCGGGCCGGAAGTCGTGCCCCCACTGGCTGATGCAGTGGGCTTCGTCCACCGCGAAAAAGCTGATGTGGACCTGTTTCAGTTCTTCGAGAAAGTGGTCCAACAGGAGGCGTTCGGGAGAAACGTAGAGCAGTTTCAGCCGGCTGTTGAAAAAATCGGACTTGATGCGGCGAACCTGGTCGCCGTTCAGCGAACTGTTGAGAAACGCCGCGGGCACGCCCAGCAGTTGCAGGCTCTTGACCTGGTCTTCCATTAGCGAGATGAGCGGCGAGATGATGATGGCGGTACCCTGCATGACCGCGGCCGGAATTTGATAACACAGCGATTTACCGCCGCCCGTGGGAAGCACGGTCAGGGTATCGGTGCCGGCTTGAATGGCCTCGATGGTCTCCTGCTGAAGGGGGCGGAACTCGGAATAACCCCAAACCTGGTGCAGGGCTTCGACGGCGAGATTATGTTGGGTGTTCGTAGTCATTCAGGACATACCCCGAAGCTCGGGTTCACGCGTGTGTCCACCCGATGGCTCTCATCATGAATCCGCATCTTAGCAAAGATTGCCGGGATGGCCAGGGGAGATCCGCGCCCACGAAGGGACGAGCGACCCGGCGCCGCGAACGGAACCGGGTGGGTCTCTTCGACATGGGCCCGATCGCGGTCAATTCTGGACGGATTCGAAGAAGTCCATCACGTAGCGGGGATAGATGGCGGGGTCGGGCGCGAAATTGGGAAGAAGCCGGCGAACTTCGCCCATTTCGGTTCGGGCCAGATCCAACAACGCCTCGTCGGGATCGGCCGAATGGCGGTGTTTCCCCAAAAGGTATAGGCTCTTGAGCCAATGGTAGCTGCCCGATTCGGTCGTACCCTCCAGACGAATCGCTTGCAATTCGCGCAGGGCCTTCTCGGGATCGCCGCGCCGGTAGGGTTTCAGGGTGTTCAACAGCGCCTTGCGCAAATCGGCCCGCTGCTTGGCGACTTCCTGTTCGCGGACCCGGTTGGGGTCGCGATCCCGGTCGGCCGCATTGGTTTGATTGGAGGCCGTGGTCTGCCCCGTGTTGCCGGCGGTCTGGTTGGCCGCTTCGCGCTGTTTGCGCTCCCGTTCGATTCTGGCCAGCTCCGCTTCCGCCGCTTCTCTTCGCTTGCGTTCCAACTCGGCCTGGGCCGCTGCCGCCGCGGTCTCTATGGCTTTCCGTCCCGCCGAGAGTCGCTGTTTGAGATCGGGAATCTCGGCGAACGAGGCGTCGGCGGCCTCGATTTGGGAAATGATGCCGGCGGCCTGGTCGAACTTGCGGTCGACGATCGCCGTCTTGGCGTCGAGGGCCAGCGAGCGGAGATAGGTCTGGCGGGCGTTGTCCACCTTGCCCAGCCCCACCTGGCCGTCGGGACGGTTGGGATCCAGTTGCACCAACGCTTCGTAGGCCTGGCGGGCCTGGTCGAACTTGCGCTGGCTCAACAGACTCTCGGCCTTTTGGAGTTGCAGCGTGTACCGGGTGTTGAGCTTTTCGCGCTGATCCTCGGCGGCCTTCAGGATGCGGTCCTTGTCGGCGTGGTACTTGGCGGCTTCGCGTCGTTGCCGCCGAATGACCTCTTCCTCCAGCGCCTCTTCGGATTTTTTAATCCAAGACTCGGCCTCGATGATATCGATGGGCTCGTAGGCCAAGGCGATTTTGTAGCGCGGTAGGTAGTTCGCGAAGATGGCGCCTTCCAGACGATAGCGCTGGGCCTTGTTTTCCAGGCGAAACGCCTCGCGGAACTTTTCGAGCGCTTCCTTGTGTTTCCCGGCTTCCAGCAGTTCCTCGCCCTCGCGGAAGAAGGTCTTGAATTCGCGCGATTGATAGGCAAAGGTCCAGGTCGGGACACAGCCAAGGACCAGCCACAGCGCGAGCAACCGGACGGTGAGGGGCAGGATTCCAGGCATGGGATTTCGGCTATGGCTCATCGCAGATCCTCCAACAGAAGACTTTCCGGCTCCAGTTCGAACTCCGCGTGTGTTTTGGAAAGCGGCATGTCCGGGGAAACGAATCCCTCGATTTCCTGGGTGCGGCCCTGGTAACTGATGATGAGGCGGTAGCGTCCCTCGGGCAGGGAAAGCACCTGGGGCAGGGCGTCGTCACTGGTGGCGATGGATTCGCCCTGCTCGTTGGTGATCTGGACGATCGACCCCTTGGGGAAAGCCGAGACCAGGAGTTGCCCGTTGCGCACCGGTACGGGGTCGGGCACCACCGGTGGTTTGGGTCGGAACACCCAGCCCAGGACGGCCAGGATGCCCAAGATCACCACCCCGGCCACAATTTTGGGAACGGGGCTGGACGGCGCTTCGGGCGTCACCTCGGCGACGGCTTCCCTTTCCTGGGTTTGTTTTTCGCGAACTTCGGTGCGGCGCGGTGGCTCCGCGACCTTGGGCGCGGGCAGTTCGGTATGGGCGGTGCGGTCTTCCAACTGCTTCAGGTCCGGACGGGTCTTGATGTCGTCCATCACCTGGGTATGGCGATTGACCCCGCCCAAATGACCCTGTATGGATTTGAGGGTGTCCATCACGTCGGCGGCCGACTGGAAGCGGTTTTCCGGCTTCTTTTCCAGCATCTTCAGGATCACGGCGCGCAGGTCTCGATCGATCTCGCCGAAAAAGGCCTCCGGCGAGGGGGGCGGCTCGTTGATGTGCTGGTAGAGTACCGTCATCCACTGATCCGAATCGAAGGGCACACGGCCGGTGACCAGCTCGTAGAGTGTGATGCCCAGTGAATAGATATCCGAGCGGCCGTCGATTTCGCGCCCCATGGCCTGCTCCGGCGAAACGTAGCGGGCGGTGCCCATGAAGGTGCCGGCGGCAGTCTGGCGCGTCTGGTCGGCGGCCTTGGCGATTCCGAAATCCATGACGATGCCGCGACCGCGACGATCGACCAGAATGTTGTCGGGTTTGATGTCGCGGTGGACGACGCCGCGCCCATGGGCGTAGTCCAAAGCCGCGCAGGCGTCGATCACGATGCTGATCGCCTCGCGCTGGGGCAGACGGCCGCGGCGAACCAGCGAGGCGGCCGTGTCGCCCTCCACGAAAGACATGGTGAAAAACACGAAGGGTTCGCGATGTCGCTCGCGGATCTTCAGCGGTGCCTGGAAGTCTTGCCAGGTGCCTCGTTTGTGGACCTCGTAGATGGTGACGATGTTCTGGTGCAGAAACTTGGCGGCGATGCGTGCTTCCTTGACGAAGCGATTGACCACGTCGGGGTCTTCGGTGAGGTCCACGTTCAGAATCTTGATGGCTTCCTTGCGATCCAAATCGACGTTGCGGACCAGGTACACCCAGGCGAAACCGCCCTTACCCAGCGGCTTCAGCACCTCGTACTTGTGTTCTTCCACATCCTCGTCCGCGGGGGTCTCATCTTCCGTGGCCAGCGGCGGCATTTTCTCGGTGCCCGGGTTTTGGCGGGTCACCTGCGTGACCTGGGTGCCGTCGTCCACCGGAGAACTCAGCGAAGCGCTGATTTGGGTTTCCTTGGTCTGGTCGTCCGTGTTGTGCTCGTCTGGGTGGTCAGCCACGCGTTCCTCGCTTGTCCGGGAGTGAGATGAGACGGCCTCGCCACCTACCCTGTCGGAGATCCACATCTCCCCTGAAAACCCTTGGGTCCGTAGGGTACCGAGGTGGGGCGCGCAGCCCGGCCCGAAAGTCGGGCCATTCGAGCTGGTTCGAACCGTCTTCCCCGCGTTCGGCGCGCCGCAAACGGGCATCCTACGGAAAGCCGGCATGAGGTCCGCCACGCGCAGGCCGATGAACATGGGGTCGATGCCCCACATTGTAACATCGATTGATGTTTCGGTTCACATGGGTAAAGTGTGGATTTCCAGCGGCCTTCCGGCGCTTCTGGCGGGATGGGCGCCGGTCCCGGTTTCGGCCTCGGTTTCGGTTCGCTTCCGGCTCAGGCGTGATAGCCCCATTTCAGGTACTCTCCGAACAGCTCTTCCATTTTTCGGGACCAACCGCCATCGGTGGGGATTTGGTCGATCTGGCCGGTGTCGCCCTCGAGGGCGAAGATGAAGGTCATGGCGGGGGTCTGGTTCACGCGAAACGGGCGAATCTCGATGGTCAGAACGTCGTCGGCGAGGTTCAGGTCCTGACAGCGGTGCAGCCAACGCTCCCAGAAATCCTGTTGCGGCCGGGTCATGTGACAATTGCCCAGCCGGTTTTGGAACAAACGCCGCCGAAATGTCCAGATCCGTCCTGTTTCCAGGTCGTTGTAGAAGGGAATCCGCTTCGGATCCGGGGGGCCGAACCGCGTGTAGGTGCCTTCCAGAATCTCGGGGGGCCAGTGTTCTTCGGGGTAGATGTTGAGGTAGTGGATGACCTTCTGGCGGTCACCGGCACTCAGGTACAGATTCACGAGGCGTGAGGCCATGCGTGGGCGCATTTGGGCCAGATGGTCGCTGCCGGTTCTGAAGAGCCTTGCCGCGACGAGGTCCATCAGTGGCGTGCGCCGCTCGAGAGATTGGAACAGCGACTCCAGCGACAGGCGTGAGGTCTCGATTTCGGTCCAGACGAAATCGGCAGGTTCGGGCTGGGGCTCCGCCTGCAACAGGCGCAACAGCCAGGGATAGCTGCCGAGCAGCATGTCGTCAACGCCCAGCGGCGCGATCTGGGTGCGCACCAGGTTCATGTCGCTTCGATTCGGAACGCGGTGGATCAGGGCGAACAGCGTTTCGCGCAGGCGTACGTCGCCGCGATGGGCCAGGATCGCGACCACGACGGCCAGTACTCGCGTGTTGGGGGATGTGGCGTAGTGGTCGCACAGCAGTTGGAGCTCGGAATCCATCAAGGTTTTGGCGAACGGTCCGATTTCGAACGGCTTCATCTGGGCCAGCCTCTTGAACAACGCCGTCAAGCCCAGCGGCGCTTTTTCCGCGCCCGTGGGAAAGTCCGCCCCGATGCCGGCGAGTGCGTCCCGCATGCGTTGTGGGGCGAAGGGAAACAGTGGCGCGGACATGGTGAAACCTCTCCATCCCGAAGCGCGCGCGAACCCGAGGTCGGATTGCGTCAGCGCTGGGTTTCTTCGTTCAAATCGCGGTAGATCTGGCGAAACAGTTCCGCCTCCTTGAGGCGGCAGCGAATCTCGATGCGGCGCGAACGCACCGCGTCTTCCTTGCCCGATTCGTCGTGGATCAGATGGGCGTAGGAACGGCCGCTGGCCACGACCATTTCCTGCAGTCGCTTCTCCTGATCGCCGGCGTGGATCAGAAACTCCTGCATCACCGCCAGCGCGCGCCGTTGCGACAGCTCCAGGTTGTAGAGGTAGGTGCCGTGGGAGTTGGTGTGACCTTCGATCTCGATTTGCTTGATGAAAGGATGGAAACGATCCGAGAGAACCACTTCGATGTAGGCTCGGAAGATATTGGCGAGCTGCCGCTTGCCCTGATCGCTCAGCTCCGCCTGGCCCTCACCGAACAGAATGCCCGACCCGATCTGCAGAACGCCCGTTTGGGGATCGATCCGTACCTGTTCCGTCAAGAGCGCCCTTTCCAATTCCATGGTCAGGTCCATTTGAACCGTGTGGAAGGAACTCAGGCGTTTGCGTTGCACGTCGATCCGCCGTTCCTTTTCTCTCACGAACTGCCCGTACTGAAACAGCATGACGATGACCAACAAAATGAAGACGAAGAGTACGCCGGCCATCAAATCACTGTAGGCCGCCCAAAAGTTGGGTTGATCCTCTTCGCCGAGGGCTTCGGTTCGTCGCCGGATCATTTGCGTTTACCCAGCCACGAACTCTTGGGGGCGTCCGACCCGGCCGCCGCCGGCTGCTCGTCGGTTTTCTTCAGCAGGGCCAGGGCTTCCAGCGAGCCGTTCATGTCTTTCAGGCCGGCTTGGAAATGCGTCATGCTCTGGGCGAGGATCCCGTCCATTTCCTCGTGAACCTGGAGCAGCGATTGCCGCAGGCGTTCGTGGAATTGTTGGATCCCGTCCTTCAAATTGTCCTGCAGGGTTTTCAACTGGTCGCCGTAGTCGTCCCAGTGTTTTTCCAGGCGATTCATGTGGTGCAGCATCATTTGCTGGTTCTTGAGCAGCTCGTTGCTGGCGGATTGGCTGGACGTGATGAGCTTCCGCAGGGTGACCGCGGCCTCGTTCATCGCCTTGATCGTCGCTTCCTGGGTCTGGTGTACCCGCGCCACGTTGGCGATCGCCTCTTGGGTGCCCGTCGCCATGCGGACCTGATCCTGAACCCCGACCTGTTGTTGGTCTACCAGTGTTTGGCGTTCCTTCATCAAGCGGTCGAAGACCCCGGCCATGTCCTTGCTCAATTGCGTCACTTGCTGGTAGCTGCCGCCGATGTGGGAGAGCTCCCGTTGAATCGCTTCCAGCGTGGGACCCAGCCGTTGGTCGGGGTCGCCGGATTGGGACAGGAGTGCCGGCAATTGCGCGAGACCCACCTGCTCGAACGCGCTCACGAAGGCGCGTTGGACCCGCGACTCCAGGTCTTCGCCCGCCTCGGCCTCCTGGGCCTGATAGGCGAGCATCTGGGCGTTCAGCTCTTCGGGGAGAAACAGAAAGGGTTTGACGTGCAGGGTTTGATAGAGCGCGTAAAAGGCCGACTCGAAGTGGCCCATCAGCGACTTTTGCGCCCAGGTCCACCACAGCGAACCGGCGATTCCGGTAATCGAGGTCAGGAAGGCGATGCTCATGCCGCCGAGCAGGGTTTTCACCCCTTCGGTCAATTGCTCGGCATCGCTGGGGTCGAGCCCCGAAATACCCAGGGCCAGGCCCAGGAACGTGAACAGAATCCCGGCCCCGGTCAACAGGCTCGCCATGGCCTGGGTCCGCTCGTACGAGGGGTGGATGCGAAAGTAACGCTTGCCGTCGCACATGTAGTCGAGGTCGATCATCCAACCGTAGGAATCGAAGGCCCGAACCGGTTCGCGCGTACAGGTCCGCAACAGGCTCTGGGCGATATCGCGGGTGACGGCATCCTCGTCCTGGGTCAATCGGTTGGCCACCGCCACGATGGATTTGCCGTCTTGACAACCCCGCAAACTCTGGTCCAGGGTTTCGATCCGTTGGATCGTGTGGCGGTACGGGCGGAAGAGCCTGATACTTTGAAGTGCACAAAAGAGCGTAATTCCGATGCTGAGCAGGATCGAAAAGAGCAACAGCATGCGTTGGGTACTCCTGCAGTGGAAGGTAGTGAAAAGGGCAGAGCTTGTCGGTTAGGATCCAACTCTTGATTCGGCAGTTTGACCGAGCTTCTTGAGGTACCGGCGCATGGCCTGCGTGCTTTGGGTCAGGAAAACGGACGGGCCCGTTTTCGGGTGGATCGACCGTCATCATCATGGAGAAATGGACGGCAAGCGTCAACCTTACGCGAAATATTGAATTTAAAAATGTTATCCCGGTTACCAGCGGGCGGGAACGATCTGGTTTCGCGGGTTTGGCCGGCTTCTCGGCTCAAGCGAGCGTGCCCTCGTCGAAGGCCCGTTCCAATTCGGCCAGTTCGGCCGCGAAGGAGCCGGAAAGGATCGGGTAGCGCGCCCAGGTTTTGGGGTCGAGATTGCTGTCGTCCAGGTGAAATGCCGGGGCGTAGCGTTCCCGCTTCCATTGGGTCGTGGCGAACATCCGGCAGAACTTGGCGGTCCAGTGCAGCAAGGTTCTGGCGGGGTACCCGTCGAACCTTTGGCGGAGGTCGGCGAACGCCTGGGCAGGCGGTCTCCGCCGCCCGATGAGCGCATCTTCCAGGGCGTCCAGAACCTCGTAGGGCATCAGGTCTTTTTCGTCTTGCTGCACCTGATCCGGTGGGCGCAATTCCGCGGTCGGTTCCTGTTCGTTCACTCGCGACAGAATCGGGAGTGGGGGAATGGTGGCCAGGCCTTCGCGTTCCATGTGACGCAGCCAGGTGCGGAGAAACGTCTTCTCAACGCCGGCGATCGGTGCCAGGCCGCCGCAGGTATCACCGTCCATGGTGGCGTACCCGACCGCCACTTCCGAGCGGTTGCTGGTGGAGAGCAACAGGCTGCCCGACAGGTTGGCCAACATCCAGACACTGGGTCCGCGTACGCGCGCCTGGATGTTTTGCAGGGCGATGTCGTCCCGGGACCAGGTCAGCTCCCGGTCGATCGCCTGGCTGATGACCTGGGTATAACCGGCCACCAGGGGATCCACGTCCAGCTCCAGGTGAACGGCGCCCACCGCTTCGGCCAGTCCCGAGGCGGCGAGCCGTGTCACGCTCCCCGAATTGCGGGTGGCCTGATAGACGGTTGTCAGTAACTGGTGCGCCAGGGTACCCGCGTCGTCGACATCGAGCTCGAGTCCCGAAAAGTAACTCAATTTTTCCTTGCGATCCTCGAGGGACAGCTCGTTCAGAACGCGATTCGCCATCACCCACACCAGGACCGCAACGGTACTGCTGTCGACGCCGCCCGAGAGCGAAAGCGTAAATCCCCGCGATCTGCTCTTGCGCATGTAGTCGAACAGCGCCAGCGAAGCCGCCTTGGCAAATTCTTCTTCGCGAGAAGGATAAATTCGTTCCGTGTGAACGGGGAGCGGCGGGGTCGGTCGCGTCTCGCGCGGGGCCGGCAGGGTGACTTCGACCTCGGATTCGCTGGGGTTGTAGCGAAAGTCGTGGGCCATGACCAGGCAATCGTCCAAATACAGGCGCTTGCTGCGGTTGACGATGGCGCCGCCGTCCGCGACGAGCAGCTCGCCGTCGTAGATGGCGCGACCCGATTCGCAGCCGACCAGGTTGGCGTAACCGTAGCCGACCCCGAACCGGGAGGAGCTATCCGCGACGATGCGCTCGCGAATGTCGGCTTTACCCATGCTGAAATGGCTGGCGCTGGCGTTGAAAATGAAATGAGTGCCCTGCAGGAGACGACAAGGGCGGGCATCCGGATCGACCCAGGCGTCTTCGCATATCTCCATCGCGAATTGGAAGGAGCCGCGGCGAAAGCGCAGGCTTCCGACCGGGACCGGCCGGCCGTCCAGGTCTACCTCGCCTCGGGTTCCGGGCGGCCAAGGCTGAAACCAGCGGGGTTCGTAGTGAATGCCTTCCCGGGCCAGGTGACTTTTCAGGACGAATCCCCGAATCTGTCCCTGGTTCATGACGGCCACCGCGTTGTAAAGCCGGCCCTCGACCCACAGGGGCAGCCCGGCGAGGATCACTTCGTTCTCGACTTCCGCCGCCAGCGTTTGCGCTGCCGCCAGGGCTCTCGCCGCCGTGTCCGGATGGAGAAACGCGTCTTCGCAACCATAACCGGACAGGGCCAGCTCGGGAAAGCAGAGGATTTCGGCGCCCAGATCCCGGGCCATGCAAAACGCCTTGCGGATGCGGCTCAGGTTACCGTGCCAGTCCATCGGGATCTGATTGAGGCCGGCGAGGGCGATGCGAATGGCGTGGTGATGGAGCATGAGACCACCTCCTGGCGGAAACGAAATGAATCGTGAACAAGCATAGCATCTTAGTGTTATTTTTACACTAAAAAGTTGAGCCGGTGGCCGCTGTGGCACCAAACCCTTCTGCCCTCGACGTGGTCCCGGCTATTTGGAGAATTGGTTCATGATGCGATCGATGGCCCGAAAGTGGGTCAGGACGTTGCGTTCGCTCACATCGATGAAGCCCTTGTTGGGAATGTTGCCCATCAAGGTTTTCTGGCGGGCCTCCTGGGATTCCTCGCCGTAGAACACGATTGCGAATCGGCCCTGGACCGTCGCGCAGAACTTGCGCATGAACGAAGCGTGATCGGGCTTTTTGGGGTCGAGATAAATCATCAACAGCACCGGACTCGTGGCGAGCGCCGTGCGGATATTGGCGATGTTCGCGTCGGAGGTCAACACCTCGTACTTGCGGCATAGGCACCCATACCAAAAATCCAAATCTTCCTGTTTGTTGCCGATTACCAGGATGGAATTGGGATTTTTATCGCGGGGGCGGACCAGAATCGACTTGGCCGTGGCGATGGCGCCGGCTCGTTCCGCCTCCATCTGCGCCGTCGACTGGCGGAACACCCACTGGTTCAGTTCTTCCTGGGCTTCGTTGCTCAGGTTCTTGATGCGCACGCCCACCTGGTACACCATGGGATAGGTGGTTTCCGTGACGGTACCGATATGGCGGATCTCGGCGTCGAAGCTGAGCTTCAGATCCTCGCCCAGTTTGGCCTCCGCCTGAATGAGCCCGCCCTTTCGGAAGACATCTCCCGAGTTGCGGGAATCCTCTCGAAACGAAAAGCCCATTCCCTTCGGAGAGACGTTGAGGATGGTGCCCTCGTAGATGTTCAGGTCCGGCGTATTGAAAATCAGTTTGGAGCCCGGCGGGATTTTTTTGGTGCGCTTCACGCTGCGTTTCTCGTCCACGTAGATGTACTCGGGTCGGGTGAACTTGAGACCGCGCATGTTCTTGACGGTGGTCAGGCCCACGAGCCGAAAGTGTCCCTTGAGTAGGGTGCTGCGGAAGGGAAAATAGAGGACCAGCTCCTGGTGTCTCAGTTGGCGCACGTCGTCCAGATGGCTGAGGTTGTTGTCGAGAATGAGATGGCCGCCGTCCATGTCGAGGAAATGGGCCGAAAAGCTCATGAGATTCGATACGACCCGCGCCGGGATACGGCGCTTACAAGCCACGCGCAAGACCTGATCCAGAGCCTGACCTTCGATTCGTTTGGATTTCTTTTTGAACATCGAATCAGTGTCTCACAACCAAAAAATTTCGGGGACAGGGGAACTGGCGTTACGGAAAGCGAGTTTATCTCTGGGTTTTCCTGCGGTGGCGATCGGTACATCGGGACCGGCAAGGCGATGAAACCTGGCGAGAGCGGGGGGGATTCCGTTCAGTGAGGCCACCGAAGGGCAGGCTTGAGCCGAAGGCGGCTTTCGGCCTACCCTGCGCCGCCTCGGCATGTTCGTCGTGAACGACGTGACAAGGCGCGCACGGTTGGAAAAATCGAGAAATTCATTCAGATCCATCGGCAGGTAGTAGCGCAAAATTAACCGAATCCCACGGCATCATCCATCGCGAATGGAAACATCCATGAATATGGGGTCACGATGTGGCGTGCCGAACCTTTTTCCGAGGAGGAAAGCTGAAACGGGTTTTTTCGGTTATGCAAAAACCCTGTCCGATGGTGTTTGCCAAAAAAACGGCAACCGGACTGGATTTTAACCCGAATAGGTGTGAACTAGCGAGCCAAGGAAAGGAAAGAATGAAGACAAAGGCGTTTTTTGGCAGGGTTTGCGTCCGGTGAGCGGTGCTCGATCGGCAATGACTCCCGGTTCCACCCTCTGTGGGTTTCTGAGCGGGGACTGAAAAAAACCTGCAACCCCCAAACAGAAAATGACGGTCGGCCAGGCCGAACCGTCATTCTTTCGATCGGGAGATTTGTGGCGGTGCCGTCAAACTCGGAATTGGTTGACGAGGCTCTTGAGGTCCGTGGCGAGCCGCGACAGTTCACCGGCCTTTTCCGAAACCGCCGTCGATCCTTCGTACACCTTGGAAACCGAATGGCTGAGGACCTGGGTGTTCGAGGAGACGTTGCCCGCGCCCTTGGCCGTGACCTTGGCGCTGTCGCTGATATCGTGGATCAAATTGGCCATGGACGAAGAGTTCCCCGAGATGTCCTGGGCCGCCTGGCTCACGTCGGTCACGTTGCGCGAAACTTCCTCCAGCGAGGAGGCTGCTTCCGCCGTGGTTTGCGAAACCTCGTTGGTGGTGACCGACTGCTCTTCGACCGCACCCGCGATGGTCAGGTTCACCGAGTTCAATTCGTTGATGATATTCGTGATTTCCTCGATCGCGGAAATGGAGGTTTGGGTGTTTTGCTGCATCTTGTTGATCTGTTCGACGATGTTCTGAATGGCTTCCGCAGTCTGTTTGGAAAGGTCCTTGACCTCGTTGGCGACCACGTTGAAACCCTTGCCCGCATCGCCGGCCCGCGCCGCTTCGATGGAAGCGTTCAGCGCCAGCAGGTTGGTCTTTTCCGCGATTTCGTCGATCACCTGAACGACGCGGCCCACCGATTCGGCGCTTTCGCCCAACTGGTTCATCAGGTTTTGGGTGACCTTGGCCTTGTCGGCCGCCGTTTTCGAAACGTTGGCGGCGTGCTCGGTATTTTTGGTGACCTCGTTGATCGTGGCGGACATTTCCTCGAGCGCGACCGCGATCGTGTTCGTATTCTCGGAAACCTGGGTGGCCGTTTCGGATACCTGGTTGAGGGTCGCACTCATTTCTTCGACTGCCGAAGAAACCGAGTTGACGTTCAGGGTGGCGTTTTCCGCGGAGCTGGCGACGGAGTTGATGTTGGTGGACATTTCCCCCGTGGCCTTGGCCACCGTGATGGTCTTCTGGTTCATTTCCTGGCTGTTGGTCGCCATGCCCTGGGCCACCGTCGCGAGGGATTGGGAAGCCTCGCTGAGATCCATCGCGCTTTCGTTGATGTCCCGCACGGTTTTCTGGAGCTTGTCCAGAAAGAGGTTGAACCAGTTGGCCAGCTCGGAGAGTTCGTCCTTGGTGGTAATCTGGATGCGTTTGGTCAGGTCGCCCTCACCCTCCGCGATGTCTTTCATGATGGTGTTCATGTTGCCGATGTTCTTGGTGATGCGGCGCACGATGATCAGGCCGACGGCCAGACCGAGCAACAATCCCCCGATTCCGATGACCATGCTGGCGCGCCGGTTTTCGGAAACGGCCTGTAGCAGAAACTCTTTGGAAAAATACATTTTGACGAAGCCGGAAGAATCGGCCAGCGGGGCGACGACCTCGAAATGGTTGTCGAACTCGATCGTTTGCTGTTTCTGGGATTTCGAGACCACCTCGTCGAAAATTTGCGCCAGCAGCTTGTTGCGCGCCTGACCGTTTGGCATGCCCTCCATTTCGGAGCGTTTGGAACTCGCCGTTTCCGCACTGAGCACGACGCCGTTGTTCAGGCCGCAAATCAGGTAACCCTCGGCGTCGTAGACGTTGAGCAGGGTGACCGTGCGTTCGTTCTGGCGTTTCTGCAATTCGTTGATACTGTTGACGACGGTTTCCACCCCGGAAGCATCCTGCAGCAGGCTGTAGGCGGCCATTGCGGTGGAGAGGTTGTCCACCATCAGATTGGAGATGTAGGCCGTGTCTTTTTCCGAGATGGCCTGTCCCAATTCTTTTGCTTTAAACGGAAAGTAAACGATCATGAACACCAGCAGGAATCCCATGATGCCGATCAAACAAAGAATCTGGTATCTGATGGTCGAAGGAATGATCTTCATAATCCAACCCTTTTCCACAATAAAATCGTGAAGAGGACCCGGCAGGAGGTCCTCGTCCGAAAGATCCTCACCCTGAAACGATGTTTAGTCCTGGTGGACATTGCCCGCGCCCAACCAAAATTCACCGTATCAATTGATGGTTGCCGCAACTTTCAAAATGGCGGGGTTCCAGTTGATTTCCTCGGCTTTGCTCGACGAAAGATTCAGAATGATTTTGGGTTTCTTGTTTTCGATTCCGATCCCCAGGGTCACGCCGTCGTTGACGAAGGCGGGAATACCGGTCACGCTCAGGATTTTGTTGGATTGCGTAAAGCCGATGACGTCGCCGGGAGATTTACCCACGTAGACCACCTGCGGTGAACCGCTGGGAGCGTCTCCTTCCACCACGTCGTTCAACGTGGCCTTGCCCGCGGACTTGCCCACCAGTGCTTTGAGTTCCTTGGCGATGTCCGGTGCACCCACGACCTGAATCGTGAAGGGTTTGTCGCCGAGATTGGTATAAAAGGCCAGCAGCTTCATGATCAATGCGGCCTGGAGCTTGGCGGGTGCCTGATCCTGGGCCTGAACGGGGGACGCGATGCCCGTGAAAGAAATGAAGCACACCAAAATGAGAAGTCGGGCGAGTCCTTTCTTTTTCAACATAAGGCACACTCCTGAATTCAAATTCGAGTCGTTCATGCCCTCGCTCGGAAGCTGCGAGCGGCATGAAAAATCGTCACTTGTGCAATGAGATGATGAGATAGGCATGATTTTACATCCATTTAAAGTTCGGAGCCACCCTTAGTTGGCGTGACGCCAGGGATTTAGACCGTCCCGACCATGAACTTCCCGAACCACGGGAGTTCCACACTTTGCTCTGGGGTCGATCGATGTTTCGCGGAGTTGAAGGAGCTTGCCGCCAATTCGGCTCTCTTAGGTCGTTTCGGTTTCTTTCGTTGATGCTTAACACCGTCATCCGGGTGTCGTCCGGATTTTCGGTCGAGAAGGAGGGGTGACATCGCGGGCGCGGGCTGGCGCGGATGGAAAAGGTTTGAGAGGTGCGAGAAGCTGGTCGATTCGCGTACGCCGAATGCATCACCTCCGGAGAGGATTTCGATGCGTACGAAAGTCGAAGTTTTCTAAATTTTCGGAAGAGGCCGTGCGACCGGAGAGGCGTCGCGGGTGAATTGGGAAAAACAACGACATGAACGAAGGATACGAATACCATAATACCTGTATGTCACTTGAGAGAAATGCTAAAAAAACCGAACGAACTGAATTGTTGGAAAGAAACTTCGTTCTGTTTTTTGAGGTAGATCGTGATATTTCACTAAAAAAGCCTTATCGGAAACAAGTTGCTGAATCATGAATACGGGATACAGGCCCTCCGGGGATCGCTTTGGTTTCGGATTTCCCAAGTGTGATCTCGATCCTCCATTTCTCGCTGGGTCCTGGTAAACTCTCCGCAGTATATCTCTCCATTCGAGCCTTCGGGGATCCGCCTTACCAATATCGTCCTGGAAGGACCGGACCGGGAAAGGTCCCGTCGATCGAGATGGAGCCGCCGAGGCTCGAACACGGAAACCTGTCCATCGATCGCTCGGAGTGCTCGATCCAGGAGAGGGCGCCGCTCCTTTTCCGATCCTCGAGTGTCGTTTTTTTCGGTTACTTCGCTGGAGTTTTCGAAGATGACCCCATGCCAACGATTCGTCCCATCCCTGCTGGGCTTGCTCCTCGCGTTTTCCGGAACGCTCCTGGCCAGGATACCCGAGACCATCTCCTCCGGCCCCCTGCGAGCCGAGGCCTCGGCTTGCATTGCTCCCAGTGCGCACGCCGCATTGCTGGAGCGGGTCCGCCGCCTCCAGCGCCGCCACGAGGATGACGATCGCGGCACGCCGACCGACAAGGCGCCGCCCCTCTTCGTGTCACCCATGGCGAGACTGGGTCATGCGCCCGGATTCGCCAATTGGGCCATCAGCAACTACGTGGATCACGATGCCGAATTTCCGCGGCACATTCTCGATTTCGAGGGCGGCGAACGCAGCTACGATTTGGAGAGCGGCTACAACCACCGGGGAACCGATTTCGTGCTCTGGCCTTTTTGGTGGCAGCAGATGGCGGACGAAGTGGTGGCGGTGGTTGCCGCCGCACCGGGCCGGATCGTGTTGAAGCAGGACGGTTTCGCCGACCAGAACTGCGAAACCGGGGGCAGCGGCCTCGATTGGAACTTGATCGTCGTGGAACACGCCGACGGGTCGGTCGCCTGGTACGGTCACCTGAAGCGTGGAACCCTGACCGAAAAGGACATCAATGCCTGGGTTCGCCAGGGGGAGTTTCTGGCCTATCCCGGCTCTTCCGGTAACTCTTCCGCACCTCATTTGCATTTCGAGGTTTACGACCATCAATCCAATCTGATCGATCCCTTCGCCGGCCCGTTCAACCCCACCAGCCCGACCAGTTGGTGGCAGGATCAGGAACCCTACCTGAGGCCCAGCGTGTTGCGGTTGATGACCCACCACCGTGCACCGAAGCTGGGTTGTGTGGATCGCGAAGAAGTCAATGCTCACGAATACTTTCAGCCAGGCATGGCCGTGTTCGCCGGTGCCTACCTACGCGACCAACTGGGTACCTTGCCCGTAGATTTCAGCTTGAAGGATCCGTCCGGTGACGTCTACGAGTCCTGGGACAACCTGCTCACGACCGACCATGTGTCGACATCCTTTTGGTATTGGAACCGGGTCTTGGAGCCCGATGCGGCACCCGGTATCTACACTTTCGAAGCACGGCTCGACGATCTTCTTTATCGTGACTATTTTTCGGTGGGCGATCTGCCCGTTCCGGAAATCACCTTTTCCTCCGGAAGTGGCGGCGCCGTTCCGCCCGGCACCCCCGTCGACCTTGCCTGGGATACCAAATATGCGACGCGGGTCGTCATCGAGCCCGATGTGGGCGAGGTGGACATTCGTGGAAGCCTGACCCTTCAGGCCTGGGAAACCGTGGAGCGAACCCTGGTCGCCACGGGGCCGGGCGGCGAGATGCGCCAAGCCTTCTCGGTGAGGGTCGACACCGGCGATCCCGTGCGTCTGGTGGGTCACGTCACCAGAGAGCGCTCCGGGTTTATCACCAAATTCATTGTTTCCAATCGTTCCGACGAGACCCAAACCTACCGGATTTTGGCGTACGACACCGAGGGTCAGGCCTTTCCGCCCTTCCAGGCCACCATTGGTGGTGGGCTCACCTTGACGCTGGAGAAGGAAGCCCTATTGACCGAGGACCCGGTCTCCCACTTCGTGATTCAAGCACCGGACTCGGTTTCTTTTGTCGCCGCCTACCAATCGACGGAGGCCGGCAGCCCCGCCCATGTGCGTGAAAAAAGCGACTTCGCCAGCTCCTGGCGGTTGTACCCTGGCGACTGGGAACGGGTGTGGGACGGTTTGGCCATCGTGAACGTGGGTGCCCAGCCGGCGAACATGACCGTCGAGCTGAAGGACCAGGGCGGCAATCTCCGGGCGACTTTCGGCCCCGAGCGCCTGCAGGGCCTGGCGCCCATGGCGAAAGCGTTGATCGTGCTGGGCGATTTGGAAGTCCGCCCCAATCCCGGCGACTATTTCACGCTCACTTCCGACGGGCTCGTCGCCGTAACCGCCCTTCGCGGCGATGCCAAGGACCATCGTTTTCTCTGGGAAAATCTGGCCATCCGGGAATGAGAAATGTCGCGAACATCGGTGTCTCGTACGGTCGCCGATGGTCGTGCCCGGTAGGTTCAGCAGGGGCGGTAAGCCCGCCGGCTGAACATTTCGAAGTAATCCAGGCGAGGAGTTCCCGCATGCTTTGAGGATCGGCGCGGCTGTAGGTTGGCCGGCTCGGCCGACACTTCGAAGCGATCATGGCTGCGAAAGTTCAGAACGCCAAAGAGCGAAGCTCCAATAGAAACAGGAGCTTCGGAATGTGCGACCAGCGATCGCACCTACCTGACCAAACCGGCCGTGCCATACCGGCCGTGTCATACCGGCCGTGTCATACCGGCCGTGCCATACCGGCCCTGCACGACGACTCTCTCAGGTAGCCGGGATCACCATGCTGGCTCGCTTCGCGTAGTTTTTTTCTTCAAATCAAGCTGGGCGCCCGCCCGGTTTGTTCGCGGCTCTTATGTAACAAACTCTGTAAAGCTCAAAGATAAAGATAAAAACCTAACAAGGCGGATATACGGGGAGTTCGTCAATAAATGTCGGCCCAGCGGGCATACCGCCCGTGACCAACCTACCGGGCACGACGCCCCTCTCACAAATGCGGGAACTCCCAAGCGATTCGCTTCGATTAGTTACCCACCTGAAACCCGGTGGCCTGTGTGCCGGACCACCGGCAATTCGGTCCACGGCCTGGCCAGCGACTCCGTGGTGTGTAGGCTCGCGGGCGGGAAAATCAAGATGCCTGAAAGCAAGAAATCCTGGATAAATGTGGCCTCTTTTTGTGTGAGAAAGTTCGCTCGCCGATTTTTTTGTTCGGGCGCATGCTGGTATTCCGGGACCAGATCGCCTCGCGTCCGATTCAGGTCCCTGTTCCGGTCGAGCACCTCTGGATCGGCTTCCCACCGAGGCTGAACGCAGCCCTTTCCTAGCGATGCGCCGACTCCTCTTCTCCAATGCCTAGGCGGTGAAACGAGCTGTCTTCGAGCCCGGGTCGGAACGGGCACCCGCCTTCGAATCCAGGGGAGATCGGCTACATTATTTATATATGCCGAGAATATGGTCCGTTTTTATTCAGGGCCGGAAAAGTGGGGCTCGGTCACCCCGGCCGCGCATCCGAGCGGCTCCCGGTTCGATGCCTGCCAGCCGGTGGGCCGAGGAAAAACGACCCGAACCGATAGAAAGGCGCGTTACCATGAATGGTGCGGGCGGTACTGGGATTCTCACCCGGATAACACCTATCACCTTTGTCTGGAAATTGATGAAACGATGGGACGGAACGGATTTTGTGAGGTTAAGTGTTGCGAGAAGGAAGCAGTGAATTAGCACATTAGCATGTATTTTGAGGAACACCAGGGCGTTATCGCAAAAAGCGAGGCGATTAGTGAACATTTGTTCTCTTTTTTTTGAGTAAAATTATTGGCGTGTCACAACCTCTCTGTTGTAAACTTATAAAAACAAGGGTTTTGTGTTGAAAAATCGACTGATGCCGGTCAATCAATCCCTGAATTGCATGTTTTTTGACCTGATTGGTGCTTATTTGCATGAGGCTTTTCTTGTCTCGGTCTGACTTGCGGCAATCGGATCCGAAGATGGCCTGTCGTGGATTTTTATTGGTAAATGCTTCTTGCATGGAAACTTGAAGGATTAGCAAACTTGGAGTTCATTGAACCTCGAGGAGTTTACTCACGGAAACAAAGGGTAATCAGATAAAAAACACTCTTTTCGTGCTGAATAGTCGCTTTCCTTTGTGAAAAAAAATGGCATAATATGGTGAAGATTATTCGTATGAGGTTTATTCACAAATGTCCAATGTTCAAAATGAAGAACGCATTTTTGCTGCTGACGAAATGCAGATCAGGAAAGTCGAAGATGAGTGGGATGAAGCTACTCTTCTTTCTCAAGAGGGTATCTTTTTCCTGAAGGATGTGGTCAAAGCGTTGGAGCTGAGCCCTGTCAAATTAAAGAAGGAAGCCAAAGATTGCAAAGATTCGTGGGAAGAGATGGGTATTCGGAAAACTTGGACCCATTGGATTGTACGTATGAAGGTTTTCTCCAAGTGGTATGAAGCTCGGCGCCCAAATCGCATCAAACGCGTGAATCCGGAATGGGACGGTAACGAATTACTCCAGCAGAAAGGTAAATTCTTTCTTACGGAAGTCTGTGAAAAAATCCCGTTTAGTTCTCACCAAATCCGTTACCAAGCGAAAAAGAATGTCAATGCCCGCACCGAATACGGCATCTGGAAAGAGCCGGAATACAGCGCTTTCGTGGTCCAGATGGAGATTTTCTCCAAATGGGTCCGCAAGCTCTGGGCAGGAGATTTCTCCTGATCTCGATCCAGCCGTCAACACAAGTGATGGGGCTTGATTTCGTGGGTCTTGCCCCGACATTCAAACAGCCGCACGGTTAAGCGCTTTGTTGCCCATTTTGAAGCGCTTACCTGTGCGGCTTTTTTATCGCCAGAGATACGAAAACTTCATGAAGACCTGATGCGAGTCGTTGTGCAGGTCTTCGGTCAGCAGCAACTGGTTCCGATCCGCGCCGTGTTCCAGCAACACGTTGATGTAGTTGCTGTTGTAGCCCAGGTAAAAAGCGGTCCAGGGATTGACGAGGTAGGTGAGCAGCAGGTCGCCGTTGAGATCGCGGCCGCGCGGAATCCGGGTTTCCTGCTCGTTGACCCGAAGGGACTCGTATTGCGCGATCAGGCGTGCGCTGAGATGGCGATTGAACTGCCAGTTCAGCTTGGTGCGGTAGATGAGGTTGGAAAAAACGAAGGCGTCGTTGTCCTTGTTGTCCAGCTTGAAGTACAAAAGGTCTTGGTCCAACCGGAAGCGGGTGATCGGCCGCCAGATGAACGACAGGTTGAAGTCTTCGTAGGTGCCCAGGTTCGGCGCGAACTCACGGTGGCGCACGAAATTCGGTGTCTCGCCCTGCTCGTAGTAGGTGTCCAGCGAAAATTTCTTGAAAATCGAGGTGGTGATGCTGGCTCCCGCGTGCCAGAACTCGAGCTTCGTTCTTTCGGTCAGCGCTGGAAAGTCAACGGGGCGAAGGGTTTCCCTGGCGATGGAGCCGTAGAGAAAGGCGGTCGTCTGGCCTTCGAATTGCCAGACGAGGTTTGGCGAGAAATTCTCTTCCTGCGGGGTGCCGTCCTGGTCCCAAAAGTTCTCGGTCGAGAGGTTCAGGCCCCAGGCGTCCAGTTTGCCGTTTTCCGGTCGGCTGCGCAGGGTGGTGAAGGTGTGGACGTTTCGGTTGTCGGGGCGATAGACGCGCCCGAGGAAACCCGTCGGCGCGCGGAAGTCCTCTCCCACGTCCACATAACGAATGAAGGTCGTGACATTGCGCCCGTCGCGTACGAATAACGCGTAGTAGGCTTCGTCCTCCAGCTCCATGATCGCGCCTTCGTCCGCGTCCAGTTCGTCGTTGCGGCTGTGTACCGCCTGCACCTGAGCCGTCCAGTTGGCGTTCAGGGTAAAACGACCGTCCACGCTGGCCACGTCGTTGCGGCGACCGTTGAGTTCGCGATGGGTATACAGCATGCCGATTCGCGACTGAGAGAATACGTCCCGTGTCAGTCGCGCGATTCCGTAATTCGCGTCGTGCCCGTAATCTATGTGGTTCGGGTGAATTTGTCCGGGAGCCTTGTCGTTGGCGATCAGGGCGCCAATGGCGTAGGGTCCGGATTTGCCGGTCAGACGAATGCCGCCCTCGGGTTCGATGATGCGACGTGTAAATACCAGGCGGATCGGCAACTTGAAAATGTCCGAGTTTTCGATGAAGAAGGGCCGGCGTTCCGGAAAAAAGGTCTCGAACCGATTGTTGGTCACGATTTGCGGTTGATCCGACTCCACCTGGCTGAAATCGGGATTGGCGGTCAGATCCAGAACCATACTTTCTTTGAACACGAACTTGGCATCCAGCCCGATTTTGGCGTCGTTGTCGTCCGAAATGAAACGCGGCCCTTCTTGAGGGTCGTTCTCGAGCAGTTCGAACGAGCGCGCCGTCACGAACGGAATGAACTGGTGGTTCTTGCCGCTGGTGATCTTGGTGTCGATACGCAGCCGGCCGGCCTGGTTCAACTTGCCCTGAATGGCGCGCAAATAGCGTGGCCAGTGGGAATCCTCACTGAGGCGAATGATGCTGCGGCTGAACATCACACCCCAGACCTGCTCTCGCTCCGGAGGAAAGCGCAGGCTCTTGAAGGGCACCACCATGCGGACGATGAAGCCGCCCTCGGTCAGGCGACCTTCCGAGCGCCAGACGGTATTGAACGAACTGTCTTCGCCGCTGCCCTCGGTGAAAATGCTGTCCCGCTGAACGCCGCGGGGATTACAGGTAAAGGTATAGGCGCGGCGTTGATCGTTGAAGGTGTCGATGACCAGGCTGACCGTATCGTCGTCGCCAATGGATTCTCGTGGGGCTAAGCTGTGTCGGACCTTGTGGGGCTCCTGGTCGAAAGCCAAAAATACTGCATATAGGTTTTTTTCATCGTGAGACAAGTATACTTCGGTCCGTTGGCTCGCGTTCCTGCCGTCGTGAGGATGGCGTTGGGAAAAGCCTGTCGCGGTTACCATGTGACCGCTGACCCTGGGGCTGGCGGTCATCCCCGAGAAATCGTCGAGCGTTGGGATCTCGCTAAAATAGGGGACCGAGAGCTGCGGAGTCGTGACTTCGGGGGAGAGGTCCCGGTAAGTGGGGCCGATCCACAACGATGTCAAGAACACGATGAAAACGACCAAAAATGCCTCCAATCCGGTCGTCGGTATTTGCCTGATTACCATTGATTTCAGAGGGTGCTGGATTCGCGCAAGCGCAAGTATACCCAATTCGCCTAAAAACACCTAGAACATCAAGGGCAATATTCATTTTTGTGATTTATCGCGTCTTGTTCTGTCTGTCCAGAAGTTGATTGACGGCATCTTCCAAAGTTGTTTCCGGTTGTGGAAGCGCTGAAAACAACCAGTCCGAGTAAATTTGACTATCTTGATAAACAAGTAAACCCTCTTCGTCCGATTTGGAACGGATGCCCGTGATCTGCTGATTTTGGATCCGGAACACCGATTGAAAGGGTTGGTCCTCGCTTTCTTCCTTGGGTTCGTCGAGTTCCTTGGTGCCCACTTCCATCAGGCGAACCGCGGCCCGGTTCAGGTTCTTGACCGAACTCATGTCACTCGAGGTCAAGTACACCAGCTCCCATTCTCCATCTTCGGTCATGGGGTCGGTGTATACCTTGCGCACGAAGCGCGGCTCCTGTTCCACCATCTCTTCCAGCGAAAAGGGAAAGCGACCGAACTTGAGGTAGAAGCGGCGAATGCCGTCGGCCATGTGTTGACCGCGATACATCAACTCCTGCTCCTTGAGCCGCTGGCCGGCGGTGGCCAGCGGCTGCATGGCCATGGCCATCATCAGGCTGAGCGTCGTCACCAGGATGATGGCCACCAGCAACATGTGCCCGCTGGATCGGGCTCCGAAGGCGTTGGCCATCGATGTGTCGCGGAGTTTGTGGCGCGCGTCGCGCTCGGGTTTGCTGGGTGGGGGGTGGATCTGTGTCACGGCTTCACCACTCCGAATAGAAGGTGCCGTCCAACGCCCGATCGGGGCTGCCGCTCTTGATATCGAACAGGCCGGGTTCGTAACTGCTGTCTTCGTCGGCGAAATCGCTTTCGTAGATCAGGGTCCAGGTCTCGCTCGAGTTGGTGAGGGGGTCGCGCGGGATCTCGCGCAGGTAACCCTCGTCGACCAGTGTTTCCAGGCCTTCGGGATAGTGGCCTTTGTCGTGATTGTACTCGTCCAGGGTCATGCGAATCTGGGCGAGGTTGTGGCGCAGTACCGTTTCGCGCGACTTCTGGGCCGTATTGCGGTGGGTGGAGGTGGCGATGCCGGCCAAAAGGCCGAGGATGGTGAGCACGACCATCAGCTCGAGCAGGGAAAACCCGGACCGCACCGGTTTCCGGTAAGCATGGAATTGCATGGACCTGCCTCCTTTCGTCAAGTTCGCGTGCATCGAGGGGTGGCCGACTACCATTCGGCGTACTCCGTGCCGTCGAGCGCGACCCCGTCGCTCAACGAGTAGATATCGAACAAGTTTTCGCGACCCCAATGACGCGAATCCGGTTCGTCCTGGGCCGATCGCAATCCCCACTCGGCCTCACCGGTCATGGGGTCGAGCGGGATGCGCCGCAGAAAGCGCATGGTCTGACCTGGCTGTTTCTTGAGCGGGACACCCAGGATCATTTGCTCGAAATCGGCCGGATAGCCGAGCTGCTGGATGTCGTCCAGCGCGATCAGCCCCTCGTCGTGGGCCTTCTTGAAGCGGTCGATCGCGGTGCGGACCTCCAGCAGGCTTCGTTTGAGTTCGACCTCCTTGCGGCGTTTGACCAACTTGCGGGTGGTGGGTACCACCGCGGCGGCCAAAATGCCCAGCACCGTCATGGCGATGATCAACTCGAGCAGGGTGAATCCCCGCACGAGTCGATGACGGCGGAGGACCGCGGTCATCATGGAGAGACCTCGAAGCTGGCGTTCAGGCCTTCGGCCGGCAGCGGGTTGCCCTCGGGATCGACCAGCGAGACCTTGACGAACTCGAGGTTGCCGTTGCCGGGTGCCTTGGCGCGGAAGGACATTTCGGCCAGGATGCCCGAGCCGCTGAACGGTTGACCGGACTCGCGTTGGCTCAGGACCATGCTGAGTCGACCGCGCGCGTTATTCCACGCGGGACGCAGCAGCGGACGCTGGCCGCGCGCATCGAAAAACTGACCGATTTGCACCGATTCGGCCTGAAGAACCTCGGGATCGTAGGTCACCACGATTTCACCGGAGCGAAGATTCTCCACATTGGTGATGAAAAGCTGAACCTGAACCGTGTCGTCCTGGCGCGCCTCCAGGTTGGGCGGCATGAACGACATCATCGCCGGCGTGGGTTCCGGCTCTTCGGGGTCGATTTCGGCATCGGTGCCTTCCGTGGCTTCCTCACCCTGGGTGATCTCCCTTTCCTCGGATTCGGCGAAGGGGTCGAAGGCGGGTTTGCCGCGCGAACCGTGCTCGTCGGCGTTGTCTTCCTCGGCCTCTGCATTTTCGGGCGAGGTGCGCGGAATCAGAGGTTGGTCCGCTTCTTCGGCATCCTTGGTGTCGGCCTCGCGCTTGGCCTTGGCGTACAGCGAGGAGAGGCGCAGGCTGCTGACCTCGTAGGGCGCGCGATCGGTCTCGTTGATGTCGGAGCCGCGGATCACGACGGGTCGAATGGTCATGATGATGTCGGTTTTGGAAACGGTTTTCTCGTCGTTGGAGAACAGCCTGCCGAGAATGGGAATGTCGGACAGGCCGGGAATGCCGCTGAGCGATTTGCGCTCGTCGTTGGTCAACAGACCCGCCAGCACGTTGGTCTCGCCGTTGCGCAATCGGATCGACGTGCTCACCTGGCGTTTGCCCAGGATCGGCTGCAGGCCGGCGGACAGGACCGAGGTGATTTCCAGAGTCAGGGCGAGCGTGACTTCCTGGTTGAAATGCACGCGTGGCTCGATTTCGATGCTGATGCCCACGTCGTTGTAATTGAAGGAGGTCAGCGCCTGGTCGCCCACGTTCGAAAAGCCTTGGCTACCCGCGAGTTGGGCGCTGGTGAAGGACGTACTGGCGATCGGGATGCTCTGGCCGATCTTGATGTTGGCCTTCTCTCCGCTGGTGACGCGCAACTGCGGATTGGAGACCTGGGTCGTGTCGCCGTGTTCCTTGAGGAAGTCGATGGCGATGGCGGGCACGATGGTCAGGTAGTCGTTGGAGCCGAGACTGGGGAACACGCCGCGCAGGCCGTTGACGTCCGAGTCGTCATCGCTGCGGTTCACCGGATCGGCGGCGACCGCGGCGCGATAGAGCGGTGTGGGGCTGCTCAGATCGGGGTTGATCGGCAGGATGCCCAGCTTGTGCGAGCGGCTCTTGGAGACTTCCAGCAGCTCCACCTCGATGATCACCTCGGGCTTGGCCTTGTCGTTGGCCGTGATGATTTTCTCGGCCAGGGCGATCTGCTCCTCCGTGCCCTTGATGGTGATCGCGTTGAGGGCTTCGTTCTCCGCGTACTCCTTGATGCCGCCCAGCCGTTGCAGGTGCTGCTTCAGGTCGTTGGGCTCGATGTTGGAGAGATAGAAGGTGCGAATGATCTGGTTGTCGTAGCGGTCGCGATTGTTCTTGTTGTCTTCCAGAATCACGATCGTGTTGTCGTCGATGACCTTGAAAAAGTGGCGGTTCAGGACCATCAGCGTGTCGAGCGCCTTCAGGAAGTCCAGGTTGCGCAGATCGAGCGTGATCTTGTCGTCGCGGATCTTGGTATCGATGACGATGTTGACGTCGTAGCCGCGGCCGAGCGCCTGGTAGATGTCGCGAACCGAGGTGGGCTTGGTGAAGATCAGGTCCAGGGCGCCCCACGTCTTCGGCTGTAACTGCGGCAGGTTGCCCGAACCGATCGTTTCGGCTTCGGCCTCCGCCTCCTCGATGCTCTTTTCCAACGCCGCTTCGCGTTCCGTAATTCGTTTGGCGAGAAAGCGGGCCTCGCCGTTGTTGGGATCGTAGGTCAGCACCAGGTTGTTCTCGAACTTCGCTTCGCCGAGCTTGTTGCGTTCGAAGTAATGAACGGCGCGACGAAGGTGGCTCAGGGCCGCCTGAATGCGCGCGCGCTCCATTTCCAGTTTCGCCTTGGTGCTGGCGGGGTCCTGCTCCAGGATTTTTTCCCAGAGGGTGAACGCCTCGTCCCAATTCTCGGTTTCCGTGGCTTTGTTCGCCTTGCGGATTTCGGGCTTGTACAAGCAAGCCGTGGTCAGGGTCACGCACAAACTCAAGGCGCATATCCACACGATTCTCTGGCGCATGCCGGCTCCTGTTCTGTTTTCCGATGCCATGCTCATTCGGATTCCAAGTTGATGTCGATTTGCTTCTGATTCTCCAGAAACATCAGGCGAACCACGGGATAGCGAAAGTCCACCAATTGATAACGGTTGGCGAAGGTTTCGCCCAGAGGCACCACGAACAATTCCTCTTCCAGTGCGACGGCGAACTGGAACTGCCGATCCTCGTGACTGGCCATGACGCCGAGGACCTTGCCCGGAAAGGTGGGATCCGGCGGTACCTCCGGTTCTTCCGGTTGCGACAGTTCGGCGGCCTTCAGCGCTTCCTCGCGAGCCTTTTCCAGCTCTTCCTGCAATTGCTGGTGTTTTTCCTCGACTCGGCGATCGGGAGCGCCGAAAAGGAACGGATTGCGGATCGCGGTCGCGTCTTCCAGGGTTTTGCTCTTGCGGTTGGCGAACGAGAGTTCGGGAAGGCGTCGCACTTCCTCGATCGCCTTTTGGGCGCGGGCCTGGTCGGCGCCTTCCAGCACGCCGAAATCGCCGCCGAACACGCCGATCTCTCCGGCGCCGTCACCTAAATAGATGTAGGCGTTGACCAGGATCAGGGCGGCGACCAGTCCCAGCAGGATCATCAAGCGTTTCTTCTCGTTCATGAGCCACCGCCCTCGAAATAGGTTGCCAGGGAGAGTTGAACCTGTACCGCGTTGCGCTGGCTGGATTCGCCTTCCAGGTTCAGCTCGGTGATGATCAGGAACATCTCGGAGGTTTCGATGTCTTCGATGAAGCCGCGGATGTCGCGGTACCGCCCGAGCAGCGGGAGTTCGATCTCGTAGACTTCCAGGTTGTCCTGGCGGGTGTGGGTGGTGCGGTACTGCACCTGGTCCATCTTCAATCCGTGTTTGCCGGCCTTCTCCGCGAGGAAGGCCGAAATCGAAACGATGCGTTCTTCGCGCTGTTGGAGGAATTCGCGGCGAAAGCGGGCCATCTCGCGCAGGTTCTCGTGGTAGCGGTTCGCGTAGCGCTGCACGTTGGCGGCTTCCTGGTTGTCGCGCTCCAGTTCCAGCCGTTTCATTTCCAGGCGGGAGGCGCTGTCCTTCTGAATGGCGCGCTCTTCTTCGACCGCGAAGATCCAGAACGCGGCCAGGAAGAGGAGCAGCACGGCGGCGGTGACCCCCTGGCCGACCTTGTGATAGAGGTAGTCGTGAATCATGATTTCCCTCCACCGGGCAGATAGGTGAAGGCGATCTCGAAGTCGATGGCCGCCGCCGGATTGTCGCCGTAGGTTTCCGAAGAAAAGTGCACGTCCTTGAAGCGCGGCTGGGCCTGCAGGGCGCGGATGAAGCTCAATTGGGCTTCCTTGGATCGCGCCTGGCCGCTGAGTCGCAGGACCGTCTCCTTGACGCGGCCGCGGCTTCGCTGGCTGGACTGGGGGCGCAGGCTGATGATCCGCACGTCCTTCGGCAGCAGCAGGCCCAAATCGTCCAGCAGTTTGCCCCAATGGGTGTCGAAAGCGCTCTGGATCTCGTGAAATTGCACCACTTTCTTGCGGTAATCGCTCAAATCCACCTTGGCCAACTCGCTGAGGGCCAGACTGTGCCGCTGCATCAGGTTCTGTTCCTCGAGGTTCAACGCGTCCAGCTCCTCGTGGGCCAGCGCGTTGCTGTGGCGCAGCCGGTTCCAACTCACCAGCGCGATGCCCAGCCCCACCAGCAGGCTCAGGTTGACCGTCCACAGGATCAGCAGGGTTTTGGTGCGGTGCTTGAACGGTGACGGCGAAAAATTCAGTTGATCTGACATGGCGTTTCCTCGCGGATGGCGTATGCCGGGTGCGGATGGCGGCGGACAATGCGGTTTGGGCGGATCATTGGGTGCCCATCAGGGTGATGAATCGGTCGAGCGCGGGGCCGGCCAGTTGGGGGACGACCACGTCCTTCCGGAACTGGTTGAGCTCCCGTTGCAAGGCGGCCAGGTGGGGTTGTAGATCGGGCGAGAAATTCAACACCTGGACCTTTTTCCCGGTCTTGTCGGCGCGCAGGAAGGCTTCCAGATCGGAGTGGGCCAGGGTGGCCACGTCCAGCGAGCCGTCGTGCCCGAAGGGCAGGCGCCGGGTTCGAAATTGGAGCAGCTTGCCGTTCGGGGCGACCTCGGCGAACAGGTAGATCTGGTCGAAAAAGGCGATGGAGAAGCTGTTCCAGCACAGACGGGTCTTTTCCAACAGCGTCGAAAACAGGCCGCCGATGTAGCCGCAGTGAACGCCCTTGGTCTTCAGCGCCTGGAACAGGCCGTCGACCCAGGGGCGCGGCAGCGAAAAGGTGACGTAGTTGTGTTCCTCTTCCAGCGGCATGAAGCGGATTTCCGCCTTGTCGATCGGGTAGGAGAGGTAGCGTTTCAGCTTCCACGAGAGGAAGGGCTTCAATTCGGCCGGTTTGGCGGGCTGATCCAGTTTGAGCCGCAGCGGGTGGAGTAGGTCGTCCATGAGGAGGATGCCCACGCGGTGGGTTTCGAACACCTTGGCCGGCAGGTTGTCCATCACCAGACTGGTCGCGGGCAGATCGGTCGCCGGTTCCAGGGATTGTTTCCAGCCGCCGTCGTGGCTGCCGTGACATTCGGTCGGTGAGAGGTAGATCCAAGGATGGTCGGTCATGGGTTTCCTTTGCGTGGCGTTGTCGAAGGGGGGCGCGGCGCCGGGGGAGCCGTGCGCGCTTGGCGGGGTCGTCTCAGTCGATGAAGGTGACCTTGTTGATTTCGTGCAGGGTCGTGACCCCTTGTTTGAGCAGGTCGACGGCCGCTTCGCGCAGGAAGCGCATGCCGTTGCGGGTCGACAGTTCCTTCAGCTCGCGAATCGGTCGCCGGTCCAGAATCGCCTCGCGCACTTCGTCGTTGAGGCGCAGCGCCTCGGCGATGACCGTACGGCCGCGGTAGCCGGTACCGTGGCAGGAGAGACAGCCGTTGCCTTCGAAGAGCGTGATGTTGGCGAACTCTTTGGGGTCCAGCGCGGACAATTCGAATTCTTCGGGGGTGGGCGTCATCGGGTGTTTGCAGTGCTGGCAGGTCAAGCGGATCAGGCGTTGGGCCAGGACGCAGTTCAGCGCCGAGACGAAGTTGTAGAGGTCCACACCCATGTTCACGAAGCGACCGATCACGTCGATCACGTTGTTGGCGTGCACGGTGGTGAAGACCAGATGGCCGGTCAGGGCGGATTGGATGGCGATCTGGGCGGTCTCGGTGTCGCGGATCTCGCCGACCATGATCTTGTCTGGATCGTGGCGCAGGATCGAACGCAGGCCGCGGGCGAAGGTGAGTTGTTTCTTTTCGTTGATCGGGATCTGGGTCACGCCCTGGAGTTGGTACTCCACCGGATCTTCGATCGTGATGATCTTGTCTTCCGTGTTGCGGATCTCCGAGATGCAGGCGTAGAGCGTGGTGGTTTTCCCGCTGCCGGTCGGTCCCGTGACCAGCACCATGCCGTAGGGTTCGCGAATCGATTGGCGGAAGTCGCGCAGGAGTGGGCCGGAGAAGCCCAGGACCGGCAGGCTGAGGTTCTTGAAGCTGGCGTTGGACGATTCTTTGTCCAGAATCCGGATGACCGCGTTTTCACCGTGGATGGTGGGCATGATCGAGACGCGGAAGTCGATGCCGCGGCCCTTGATCGTCAGCTTGAAGCGGCCGTCCTGGGGGACCCGTTTTTCGGCGATGTCCAGCTCGCTCATGACCTTGATGCGCGAGATCAGGGTGGTGTGGTACTTCCTGTCGATCGGCTGCATGGCTTCGTAGAGCACGCCGTCGATGCGGTATTTGATGACGACCCGATCGGCCTCCGTTTCGATGTGGATGTCGGAGGCACGGCGTTCCAGCGCGTTGTAGATGGTCGTGTCGACCAGGCGGACGAGGGGCGAGCCGTCGCTGACCAGCTTGTCCACATCCAGGTCGTCCTGAATGTGTTCGCCGCTGAGCGTTTGCGCGTGGAAATCGCTGGTCGCGTCCTGCAGCACCCGTTGGGAGCTCTCCGATTCTTTCAGAATCTCTTCGATCCGGCTTTTGGGGGCGACGACCAGGGAGATTCGCTTTTTGGTGAGCAACTCCAATTCTTCGAGTTGGTTGACCATGTCGCGATCGGAGAAGGCCAGCTTGAGTTGATTGCCCTCCTGGCCGAGCGGCAGGCAGGCGTAGCGCATCATCCACTGAACGGGCATCATGGTGAGCATGTCGCGGTCGGTGCTGAAGTCGGCCAGGTCGGTGAAGGGCAGGTTGAGGTCGTCCGCGAGGGCCAGGGCCTCGTCGAAGGTTTGGGGTTCAGACATCGGACGCGCCTCCTCTTCGGCGTGGACCGGGGACCTGGCTGGGACCTGGCGTCTGCGGGCGTGCGGCGCCAGGGTATTTTCGCCATTCCCGAAGGATTGCGGTGCCGGCACGGTGTAACGGTGCGTCGCACGTTCCAGGGGTTCCCGACGGTCCGGGAGTGGTGGCCGGCACCCGCTTTAAATCGCCGAAATCACGCGGAAAACATCTCATAAAAAGGTCTCGTCTCATGGGTTTGGGTGTTGGGGGGTCGGTGGGTGCGGATCGCATCATCTCACACCAACTCGAAACTGCTGAACATCGGCAGGTACATCGAAAGCACCAGAAAGGCGATCAGCAGGCCCACGAACAACAGAACGATGGGGGCGACGAGCGAGGATACCATTTCCAGATAGTCTTCCGACTGTTCTTCGCCGTGTTCGGCCAGGTAATCGAGCATTTCTTCGATGGTGCCGGTGGCTTCGCCGACGCGGATCATTTCGCCGACCGAGTCGTGAAAGAAGGTGTGGGTGTCCAGCGCTTCCTGGAGGTTGCCGCCGTGGGACACCTCGTCGCGAACTTTCAGCAGGCTGATGCCCAGCAGGCGAGAGGGCACGCCGCCGGCCGTGGCGGTGAGGGCCTGGGTCAGCGGGACACCGCCGCTGAGCAGCAGGCGCAGGGTGCGGGCGAAGATGTTTTGGTTTTGGAGAACCCAGACCGTGCCCAGCAGGGGGATGCGGCGCAGGATGCCTTCCGTGAGCAGGGCGCCTTTCTCCGTTTGTGCGAACAGGAACAGGGTGATGGCCGCGACAAAGGTGATGCCGAACAGGTAGCCGTAATAGTCCGTGGTCCAGTTGGAGATGTTGACGACCACCTGGGTCATGGCGGGCAGTTCCTTGTCGCTGTGTTCGTACATGCTGGCGAAGTGGGGCATGGCCCGGGTCATCATGATGTAGATCGCGACCAGCGCCGCGGCGATCAGGAGTGCCGGATAGGTCAGCGATTGCAGAAATTTCTTGCGGGTTTTGCGCAGGCGTTCTTCCTGTTGAATGAAGCGTTCCAGGACCTCGACCAGGTTCCCGGATTGTTCGCCGGCATGGAGCAGGGCGGGATAGTAGCGCGGGATCATGTCGCCGAAGGAGGCGAAGGCTTCCGAGAGCGAGGCGCCCTTGGTGATTTGTTCGCGTACCTGTTCCAGGAGGTCGCGGAGCTTGCCGGCCTTCATGCGTTTGAGCAGGATGTCGAGGCTCTCCACGACGGGCAGTCCGGCCTTGATCAAGCCGCGGAATTCGCGGTTGAACATGATGAACTTGCGCATCGGGATCTTGCCTTTCAGGCCGAAGACCGCCGCGAAATCGATACTCGGCTTGACCGAGAAGACGAAGTAGCCCTCGTTGGTGTAGTGCCCGTGGACTTCCGATTGACTGGCCCCGTGGACGATGCGTTCGATGACCTCGCCGTCGCTTGATCCCAGTTTGACCTTATACTGCGCCATGAATGTTCCCAACCCATCGGTGACGGTGACAAAAAACGAAAGGGGCGACCCGGCTACCGGAAGAACCGGCGGAGTGCTCGATGAGGGCGCGGCATGTGGCACGCGCACGCTTGCTTGTGTCTTGACAACGCACCTTGGACGGTCCCCTCGTTTTAATAGTCGAAAATTGGCGCCAAAAAGGCGCGGCCGGAGCCCGTGGTGCGAAAAAAATGGACCTGTCGGCGGTGAGGGCCGATGTCTCCACCTGCATCCGGCGTGGCGGCCATCGCATTGTAACACTTACGAGCGGTCCTGTTCGTCGAGAAGGGAGACGGGGTTTCCGGCATGCCGGAACCGCATGCTCAAGCTGGGTCGTCATCGGAGCGCAGCAGTTCGTCGTAGAGTTCCAGTTCCAGCGAGACGACGCGATCGAGCGCATAGCGGCGAAGCACCTGTTCGCGAGCGGCGGCCCCCAAGCGGGCGGCCAAGTCCGGGTTGCCGAAGACCCTGTCCAGTGCCGCGCGGATCGAGGCGGTGTCGGGCTGGCACAGGTAGCCGTTTTCGCCGTGGGTGATTTCGGCCGAAATGCCGGAGACGTCGGTGGCCACGACGGGCCGGCCGCAGGCCATCGCTTCGAGCAGGGTTTTCGGATGGCCCTCGAACAGCGAGGGTTGCACGTAGACGGCGGCCCGGTTGAGCAGTTCGGGCAGGACCAGGTGGGGTTGGTTGCCCAGCATCGTGACCGGGAGCCGTTCCTTTTTGATGTGGCGGCGCAGGCGAATCTTGTGGCCGCCACCGCCGACCATGTGCAGCCGATAGGGGCTGTCGCGAAAGGCGTCCACCAGGTTGAAGGGATTCTTCTGATCCACGAAACGCCCGATCGAGAGGGCCAGATCCGGTTCGGGTGCGAGGTCGGGCATGGGTCGGAAGGCGTCGGTGAGTACGTAGTTGGGGATGACGCGGGCGCGGTCGACCCCGAGCGCGGCGGCGAGTGCCCCTTTCATGGCGGGCGTGGTCACCACGGCGCCGTCGGCGAGGCGGAAGAGTTTTTGTTCCAGTGCGTTGGCCTGTTGGGCTTGGAGCGAATCGGGGCCGTGTTCGCGGGCCATGAAATCCGAAAAAAGGTAGCCGCAGCGGGTGATCGCCTTGGCGCCGTGACGTCGGGCGGCTTGGAGGGCAACGTCCGCGCCCCAGACCTGGTTGCTCTTGAAGATGGCGGGTTGGCCAGGGGGGACGGGCGGCGTTTCGATCAGGGTGCGGACGTAGTCCGATTCAGGGAGGTCTCGGTCGTTGCAGATCAGGGCCAAGTCGCCCAGGTGATCGGCGTAGGCACGGTCGCGGCCGTCGCCGTAGGTGACCAGCGTGACGCCGGCCAGGTGGGGCGCGAGCCGTTGGTAGAGGGCGAGTTCCCGTTCCAGCAGGCCGGTGTCGGCCCAGGTCTTGAGCGAGACGCCTTTGGTAAAGAACAGAACCAGGTGGGTTTGCGACAAATCGGTCATCGAAGTCGTTCCGGAAGTGGGCGCGCGTGGCCGGCGCTGCACGTGATGGGGAGGGGGCGCGGTCGAGTGGCGGCATTATAGCATTCGGTACAGAGGGGTTCCCACGGCGCGTGATGGAGAAGGGTTCGTCGAAACGTCGATTCCGCTCGGCTTTGCTTCGTGCGGTTCAGTTCGGTTCGGCCATTATCCGCGCGGTTGGGTTCCGCGCCCCTGTACAGTGCGGTTTAGTTCAGCTCGGTATGCTCCGTGCGTGTCAGCTCGACCCCGGCCCTGTACGGTGTGGATCGGTTCAGCTCGGAACGCTCTCTTGAAACAAAGTTGCTCGGAGTACCCGAATGCCGAGAGATTCGTCGTGCCCGGTAGGTTCAGCAGGGGCGGTAAGCCCGCCGGCTGAACATATCGAAGCGATCCCCACTCCGCAAGGATGAGTGATAAAAGAGCGAAGCAGATAAGTCGGGCCTGTGGATCTCTCGATGGTCGGTTTTGATCTTTGCCCGGTCACTTCGATTGGTTGAGCAGGGCCGGTAAGGCAAGCTGCCATACCGGCCCTGCTCAAACTACAGGCTTTATGCCTCTTACGCGCGCGGGCTCTCCGAGTCGGCTCGCTTCGCGTTGTTTCTTTCTCGAAATCGAGCTGGGTATGCCCGCTGGTGCGGGGCTCTTATGTAACAAACCCTGTAAAGCTCGAAGGTAAGGTTTAAAGTTTATGAGGGGGCAAGTTCCGTTCGGAGCGCCCGAATGCCGAGAGATTTGTCGCGCCCGGTAGGGGCATCAGGGGCGGTAAGCCCGCCGGATGAACTTGTCGAAGTAATCCATGCGAGGAGTTCCAACCTAATTAATGAGCGGCGGGCACGGCCGTGCCATACCGGCCGTGCCATACCGGCCGTGCCATACCGGCCGTGCCATACCGGCCGTGCCATACCGGCCGTGCCATACCGGCCGTGCCATACCGGCCGTGCCATACCGGCCGTGCACTACGCCGCTCTCGTGAATGCGGGAACTCCCTAGCGATTCGCTTCGATTAGTTACCCACTTGAAACCCAGGCCCCGGCCTGGGCGGCGACTCCGTGCTTGTCGGCTCGACCCCGGACCTGTGCGGTGCGGATCGGTTCAGCGGTGCGGATCGGTTCAGCTCGTTATGCTCTGTGCGTGTCGGCTCGACATGGCTCTGTACGGTGCACATCGTTTCAGCTTGGCCCTGTACGGTGCATTTCAGCTTGGTCTTGTTCCGCGCGGTTGGGTTCCGCTCGGCCCTGTTTCGTGCGGTTCAGCTCGGGTCGGCCTGGCCCTGCTCGGTGGCGTCGGGTGGCGTTGGGTTCCGCTTGGCCCTGATTCGGGTGGTTTTGGTTTAGTCTGGGCCTGTGCAGGGGGTGCGGTTCAGCTCGGGTCAGATTGGCTCAGCGGCGCAAAACGCGCCGACGGGCAGCGAGGCCGGCGGCGCGGAGCGCGAAGCCGCCGATGATCGCGAAAATGGCGAGCACGATCAGCATGACACCGTAGAAGTGCGCCTTCGAGGTCGCTTCCTCCGGCGAGCCGTAGAACATGGTCAGTTGCCGATCCCCTGGCGAGGTGACCAGCCCTTCATTGGAGAGGTGACCCAGGAAGACGACGGGTGCGTCGTTGGGTAGGGTGCTTCGCTCCACCTTGACCGAGACGCTCTTGTAACCGAGTTCGACGAGAGAGTAACTGAGGTTGCCCAGATGGGCTCGGACCGGTTTGCTGTTGCGCGCGCTCGAGCCTTCGCGGTCAATTTTCGCACGGGCGCGATGATCCCGCTGAAGCGGCAGGTTTTGGGGGGGAACGGTCACCGGCAGGACCGAGCCTCCGCCGTGAAGCTCGGCGCGCTCGGCAAAGGCCGACCAGTCGAGCAGCACCGTTTCCTCCTGCTGTCCCGAGCCGAGCGATTTCGCCACGATGCGGAGGCGGCCACCGATCACGGCCTCGTCGGAATCGGGCATGGTGACGGGTGTGGCGGTGCGGAGTGTACCGGCCACCTGGACGGGCCCGGTGGGTGGGCCTTGATGTGCGGCGGCCTCGGCGAGGCTGATGAGGGGCGTTTCTTCGAGGCGTTCGGCGTGTTGGGTGACGAGGAAGCGGAAGAGCAGGATGACGATGCCGACCAGGATCGAGAAGGTGCCCAGCACGATCATGGTGCGGATGTTGTTCCACTGCCGGCGGCTCACGCCGACGGGTGGTCCGTACTTGTCGCTGAGAAAGCTGTCCCAGGCCATGGCTGCATCCCATTCGGTTGTCACGTCGATGGGCCCATCATACCAGACCCGGGCTCCGACCGCACGGATTGCAGAAACCGGCGATGACGGGGGTCCCAACATCGACGGGATTCGGATGCTCGAGCGAGCGAAAGGGAGGGGGCTCCGAGGCGGGGATCGCTGCCGGGATCGGGTCGAGAATCCGAGATGGAAGGGAACTTGGCGATGGAGGGCTAACGGGGGAGGCTGTCGAGGTAGAAGGGGGCTTGGCAGTGGTGGGTTATCGTAGGCGGCTGCCGAGGTGGAAGGGAGCTAGGCGATGGTGGGTTATCGTAGGCGGCTGCCAAGTTGGAAGGGGGCTAGGCGATGGAGTGCTAACGAGAGAAGGCTACCGAGGTGGAGGGGAGCTAGGCGGTGATTGGAGACTTCCGAGGGAAGACCGTTGTTTTTCGATTTCAGGAGGAAAACTTGTGGCTTTGGGGTTGGCAGAAGGCCACCAATGATGGCATAATTCCGAGTCCTGTTGGGTCCTGACTATTTCCCGACAGGTTTTGAGAACGGTACCAACCACCGCGTTCACGTACAGGTCAGGAAAAAAAGAAGTTAACAAAGAGTGCCGCCATAGCTCAGTTGGTAGAGCGACGGATTCGTAACCCGTAGGTCTCCAGTTCGACTCTGGATGGCGGCACCATCTCCCCTCCAGTGGGAAAGCCCGCAAAGCGCGGGTAACCAAAAGCCCGGAGCAACACGCTTGCGGGTTTTCTGCATTTAAGGTGTTATTTTTTAGTAGTTTGGCGCTGGTGGCATTTCGTGGGATGGTTGAGACCATAGAGGCCAGATAAAAATGCTATCCCCGCCTACGAGTGGCCACCGAGAAGAATATTGCGTTTATCGACCCGTTTTATCGGTTTTATCTGCCCAGCTTGGCCCGCAGGGTTACGAGCAAATCGGCTGGATAAACCCGATAATTTCGACTTCAGACTGAAGCGCGTCGATCTCATTTGGCGGTGTGGAAATCGATTTCTGCAACTAAAAGCGATGTGCAGTTTTGGGTGTCGAAACGGTGGTTCGGGAACGAAGAATGATGCGCGATTTGAAGTGGAGCTTTTATTCGACTCTGGATAGATAGAGCGCCCACAGGAGGTGATTTATGCTATTCGTAACCGAGTTTAAATTATCGCCGGGCTAATCAGTAACCCCGCTTTGCTTTATTGCCATATTTTTACTTCAGAAAAGATAGTATAGTAATCTGGTTTTGAGTTTTGCACGATTGGCCTTGTGTAAAATTTTGACTTGTGATACATAGAAAAAAATTTCTGTGTTTTCTAAGTGTGTATTTTTTTTATTACATGCGGAATGAACGTCTTGATTGATTGCATTGGCACAAGTTATATGCTTTAGGCTTTCTGCGACCTGGCTGTTGCGAATCAAGTCCTTCGTCTTGAAGGAGTGTCTTAATTGAGACAGGCGCTCAGCTTGTTATTAGCCCAGTAATGACAGCTTGATTTATTTTTTTCATTGCGCCCGCTGAGCTTTCAGTGATTTTTCCGTCCTTTCGCATGTACCATTCACTATCTTCGGAGATTTTGAAATCATCTATCCTTGACAGATAGAATGAAAATACCTCTTCGGAATTTACCTTTGGTTCGTATGTGAAATTCATAATATCTAATTGAAATTCTAAAGACCTCAATCCAGACCCTGTGACACTGTCAAGTTGCTTAACTTCATCTTTCAAGTGTAGCGTTTCTATAGTCTGCGAACCTGACTTTTGCATTTTCGTGGCCCAGGATCTTGTGAAACCCCGAATATTGTTTTTGGTGTTTTTCTTTTTTGCTATGTGCTTCTTTGGGTCACCCTGGTATGCATGAAGTAGGTAGCGAGCAGCTTTACTGTCTGAAATATTGTTTTCAGGCGGGAGGGTAACCAATCTTATGATATCTTTAAGAAGTAATAATACAACCTTTAGCGAGTCGATAGTGGGCTTGTTATTAATGTTAAGGCGGAAATATTTTGCTTCAAGCCAGTTGTGTTGATAAATTCCATATTGCTTTAACTCTGGTGTTAGGATTTTCATTGCCTCTAAGTCAAGGTGTAAGTCTGCTCGCATTTCAGTAGTGTCTCTATATTTCACTTCAGATCGCAAGCACGAAATCGGATTATTTATATTTCGGCCATTCAGTTCTTGAAGAACTGCCATTGAAAATGCTGACAACAATGTGCCTTCAAAGTCGGGACTTTGATAGGGAAGACCTGTGAGAAACTCTGGTAGCGACATAAAAGCTTGTTCAAATAGCAACTTGTACCCCTCCCTCGAGATGTTTCGGCTAGATGTTGTTTTATTGAGAGAGTTTTGTTGTGGCCATATAGCCTTGTTGGATTTTGCGCGAATCTACCCGAACCCGGCGGAAGGCATGTCGGGAGATCGGTTCCGCCAAACCTTCTGGTATCTAAAATGCACTTGTCTTTGATTTTCTTGTGAAGCCTTTTTAGGGGTAGTTGTTTTTAAGGAGCGGGAATTAAAAAACAAAAAGGTCAGGGTTTATGCCTTGACTCGGCTGAGGATTGGCTTAAAGCCCACTCTTTTAAAGAAAACGCCTCAAGCACCCTAAGAGACTCTCTGCCATCAACCAGGCAGTAGTACCTAGGGTTACTAGGCTGGGTAGCGAAAGCTTTCAATGTTTCGATTACTGAAGGTGTAATATCATGACAATGTTGTACAATCAGAACATCTGCTGGCTCTTTTGAGAGTCGAACAATTTGGTCTCCATTGGCTCCCAAGTGCTTCATAGTCATTGGAGAAAATTTTGAAGGCCCCTTTAAAAGAAAAGCACCTCTTAATCTCCTTCCTCTGAGATGGAGATGAGATGTGAAAAAATCGGAAGTCTCTCCTCCCCAGTCTTTAGGAGTGGATTCAGACAGAATCCTACCAAGCGCGCTTTTGAAAGTTTTTTCTTTAATATGCTTCATTTCAGAAAAGTTCGAAGACAGTTTGTAATCTCGGACTCGTGAAAACTCATCAAAATTCTCAATGTACACATTGTAGTAGTCATTATAAAGATTCCAGGTGAGATTTCCGGTGTCCATGTCCATCATATGAGGGAGGCCGATTATTAGTGGGTGAAAAAGAAGCTGTTTGCCGGCTTTCCTTTCCAGAAGTGCTACTATTGCAAACTCGCCTCCGTAGTGCAGGCGGGATTTCAGAGTATCTCCAGTTACTTTTTTTACTGTGACCCTAAATACAACATCTAATCCTACACTTTTAAATGACGCACACTCCAGGTGTACCTCTTGCTTGTTGTATATTTCCGGACAGGGCAGGAGTTTGACTACTGAGCAAAAGAGTCGACCTTTCCTGCTTAAAATAAGATGGTCTAGAGATGAGATGTTATTCACCTTGCAAAAATCAACAACAACTTTGGTATAACATTTGTCAAAAAAAATCTGTTTCTGCCATTCAGGAGTGGATGGGGACATTTGGTCAGTAAACCTCTTGATCAACTCCATTCCATTATCTCCTAGAACAGAAATAACCTTTCGGTGATTTACAAAACCTGGGTCTATTATCATTTTTTCGTTTGTCATTTTCTCCCTGTAAATGTCCAAGTCTCAAATGCGCCTTGTTGAGGACGCGCATTCTGCAGGGGTGTAGGTGTATAGTAGTCACCATGCTACCACCTTCCTTTGTTGCCTTCCAGAGGTAGCTCATGAATAATGTTCCTTTCCTGAGAAACGGATTTAGTAAATATTCGATTCTCCAAAAGAATCTTTCAGTTTTCACTTTAAAGCTACAGATCTCTCCGATGGTCAAGAAGGTCTTTTAAGCAACTCGTGGCTAGTCAAAAGCTCGGGACCTGATTTCCAGGGCAAATCTGGCGCTCCCCTGACCCGATTTCCGGTTCTCTCCTGTAGTTAGTCTCCAACCGCGATAAATACGCGGGCAACCAAAACCACCGGAGGCTTCCTTGCAGCACCATCCCAGCGAGATGTCCCCAGACCAAATCCGGGCAGAGGTCGGCGATATCCTCATTCGTGGCTATTTGCGAAGTCACCTCGGCGAGAGCCTTACCCAATCGGGCGAACAGCCAGAATTCCGTACAGGGCTCCAGAAACCCGTTAACGATATCAGGGAAGTGAAACGAGAACCGCTTCGTAATCCCCAGAAAAGACTTGCTGGCAGCGCAAAAAAAGAGCTCCATAGAGACGCTCCTTTTGGACAAAAACAATAAAGAGAGCTGTTTATGTATTCTGAAGTAGAGAAAAAAATCAAGGCCCTCGACCGCATGAACGGCCTTGAGCTTCGTGCTGCCTACATCGAGGTGTTCAACGAGCGTCCCCATTCCCACCGGCACCAGTGGCTGAAACGTCGAATTGCTTGGGGCATTCAGGCGAAAGCTGAAGGTGGTTGGTCCGAACGCTTCATTGCCGAGGCCCAAAAAGCGGATCTCACCGAATTGAGGGTGATGGCGCCTGGTTCTTCCCCAATCAAAAGGAAGAAACAAACGGAGCCCAAGACCGGCGAGGATTCGGCGCTGGACGACACGGGGCGGGACCCCCGAATCCCCAAACCCGGCACGGTCCTGGAGCGGGAGTTCAAGGGCCGCCAAGTTCGCATCACCATCAAGCGCTCAGGCTTCGAGTGGGACGGCAAGGTCTACGCGAGTTTCAGCGCAGCCGTCAAAGCCGCGACCGGCGCCAGTTACTCACCCTATGTCTTCTTTAAGCTGGGGGCCAAACCAAAGTCCTGACCGGAGGCAACGATCGCGTGAGAATGAAAGTCAATTCGAATACCAAGCCAGAGGGGGCCAAACCCGTGCTGGTGGCAGTTTATACCCGCAAGTCCACCGCGAAGGGCTTGAATGTTGAAGACAACACGCTTCAATTTCAGCGGGAGGCCTGTGAAGACTTCATCAAGGCCAAGCGCGGTATCGGCTGGGAAGTCTATCCAGAATATTACGACGACGGGGGGTTCACCGGCGCAAATACCGATCGACCGGCACTGCAACGATTGCTTGCAGATGCGAAGGTTGGGAAGTTCGACGCGATCGCTGTGTACAAAGTCGACCGGATTAGTCGGAGCGTCGGCGACCTTGTGTCCATGGTCGAAGAGTTTCAAAGGCTCAACATTGACTTTGTCAGCGTCTCGCAAAGCTTTGATACCTCGAATTCGATGGGACGCTTGATCTTGAATATCCTAGCCTCGTTCGGCCAATTCGAGCGAGAGACCATCGTGGAGCGAATCCGGGACAAGAGGGACGCCGCCCGGCGAAAAGGAAAGTTCCTCGGTGGCCCTCCGCCTTTGGGCTACGACATACATCCTGAAGGAAAACGGCTTGTCGTGAATGAAGAGGAGGCCGCCACCGTTTGTGAAGTCTTCCAGCTCTACCTGGAGCGCCAATCCATATTGGAGGTCATGGAAGAGTTGGCCGAACGAGGGGTTCGCACCAAGCGGCGGACCACTATTACAGGGCGGATCACGGGAGGCGTCCAACTCTCTCGTCCATATGTTTCCGGGATCCTTCGAAACCGGCTGTACCTTGGACAGGTCGCCTACAACGGGGAAGTCTTTGAAGGGGAGCACAAGGCAATCATCGACGAGCAAACTTTTGCCAAGGCCCAAGCACTGCTCTCCCAGAAGAACCCCCGCGATCGCAGGGCACGGTCGCGCAAGTCGTATGCACTCCTGCAGGGCCTCATCTATTGCCAGCATTCCGGCGAGCTGATGAGCCCGACCTACACGAAGCGGAACGGAAAGAAATACATTTACTATCAGTGCTCACGGTACAACCGAAAGGGGGAGTGTGGTTGCAAGAAACGGCGGATCTCGGCCGCGATGATCGAGCAGGATGTCATCGGTGAACTGCGGCGGATCGGCTCCGATTCCGAGTTCATCGAGTCCCTGATCACACCTGCGGAAGCCAAATATGAGGCTCAGGTTTTTGCGCTCCGAGAAAACGAGGCCAACCTCAAGGTTGAGCGGAAAAGACTCCATGCACGGCTTAGGTATTGCGAACGAAAACCTGAGAAAGCAGAAGAAGTCGAGACCATTCAAGAGGGGCTTGAGGATATCCGTCAGGGTCTGGATCAAATAAGAAACCAGCTTGAACGAATAGGCTTGTTGCCGTTTTCCGCCTCTGATTTCAGGGACGCACTCGCCCGTTTCAACCCAGCTTGGGATGCTCTCTCGTTTGGCGAACGACGTCGTATGGTTGAACTGTTGATAGATCGAATCGTGTTCGACGGCAACGAGGGAAAATTCGGAGCATTCGAGATCGTCGTGAGGAATAGTGGAATCGTCGCCTTGACGGAACAGCACGAGGTTTGAGGTGAAAAAGCAGCGGACCTTCACATTGCCGAAAAGAGATGTCGGCATTCATTCGGCTCCCCAGATACTGGGCCTTTGGGATCTAGAGCAAACTGTGCCAGCAGGTCGCGTCCCGCGAATTTCTCGATTGATGCGGTGTGCTTTTTTGATCGACCAAAAGATTCGAAATGGGGAATATGAAAACCAGGCAGACTTTGCGAGAAAACACCATCTTTCCAAGAATCGAGTAACGCAGATCTTAAACTTGCTACTGCTCGCTCCTGATATCGCGGAGGATATCATTGATCTCCCGTTGGTATATAAGGGGCCTGATCCCATCAATGAGCGATTGGTGAGGCCGCTGACCCATGAACGCTTATGGTCGATGCAGCGAATAAAATGGGCAAATCTCAAAGTTAGAGCCAGGTTGTAATTTTTTGAATAGGGCGTGGTTTGTCCTGCTGACGGACACTTTTGAGGGGCGGGAGAAAATAGAAGGTTGCTGCTTTTTTCTAACTAGCTGGAACCAGGGTGATTAACCTTCTCGTAAAAAGTCTGAAAAAACAGAACGGGGTGTTGACTAACGTGCCTGGTTTGTCGTCAAATACACGAACTTTCGATGTCTTCGTGCTGACTATCACACCTGTCTCAATATAGTCTATGAGCGTTCTTTATGGGTGGTGGTCATTCGTTGCGACTTCGAAAACCCTAATCTTTTCGAATTTCTCAGGAGAATAGCGAATGACCTATTCCACGGTACGCCAATTGTCCGCCCTCCGTCAGTTGCTCTACAAGAAAGTGACCTGTGAGCTTCTCTTCGGTGAAATCAAGGACTTGTACGTGACGAACGGCGAACCACTGCTCGATCCTCCGCCGACAATCATCAAGAAATCCAGATATCCCGTGCGAAACAACCCACCGAAACCTTTTAATCCCGAGGCAACCCTTAGCCAGAGCTGGATCGATTTTTTTGTCGAGTTGGACGAAATCAAAAACGGATGGATTGATCAAATCAAAATCACCAACGGTGAGCCCAGAGAGCTGGAACACGAAAAAGCCTAAGTGATTTGATTCACCCATTCGAATGACACGTAAACGAAAATCGCCTCGCCTGGCTGGCAGGCTTCCAGCCACCGAAGAGGATTATTTTCACATTTTGTGACGCGGTTCCCCTTCGCTTTCTGTAGTTAGTGCATGAACGAAGGAACCTGGCGTCCCACCTGCCCTTCGACGTCATCGATGAGGCTCACTCGGACGCCCCCTTTTTCGTTTACCCGCCCCATTCCAAAGCGCTTATCCAACAAGAGGCACGCCTGACCTGCGGTCCAAAGTAAGCGTGTGGCCACCAAAATACAACCCATTCTGAACATCGACTGACCGGAACAAGCGGAGGTCGTTGTGGGTACTGCTACCGCAGTATCGCAACGGCCTCCGTGTGTCTGCAGGGCCGGTCTGCGATTCGGTACCCGCAACGGCCTTCCTCTGCCCCGGCAGAGGGAGAGCCTTTTTGAAACATCAAGAGATTCGTGAATTGTTCGGCAAGTACCTCGCAGGCTACATCAAGTACAAAGCAGCCCATGTGATTGAAACCCTTGGCCTGCCTCGACATCACGTCGAGGATCTCGAACAGGAATTGATCATCCATCTTTGGGGAAAACAGCCCGATTGGAACCAAACCCTCGGGACCTGGAACTCCTTCGGCAAAATGGTGGTGGACCAGCGCGCCCGTAATTTCATCGACGAATGCACTGCGCAGAAACGGGATTGTCGGAAAACGTGTTCCATGAATGATCCTATCCCGCTAAACGGGGTCAATGAGAGCCCTCTTTTCAGTCAGCACCAGAACCAAACGCGCTTCAAGGCACCATCAACCACTGAAGCGACTCATTTCAGAGTGGATTTAGAGCGATTCCTCCAGCGGCTCCCCGAAGGGCTGGCTGCTGTGGCGCTCGCCTTTCAAATGATGAGCGCTCCCGAGGTAGCTCGGGCCTTTGGCGTTTCTGAGTCGACCGCAAAACGCTACAAGAAAAACCTCCGGCAGCGATTGGCCAGAAGCGGTTTCCAAGATTATTTCAGGTTTGCCTGAGCCGATTTGCCAACCGCGCCTGTAGTTAGTCCTCAACCCAACGAGGGCGGAAGGCCCGAAAAAGACGGGTCGCGATCGACAGCCAAGATGGATGATCCGTTTCTCTCCTGCTTCCGGTATTTAGTCTCCAACACGCCCCGAAGGGTTTCAGCTCCCTCGGGGTCAAAACGGGACACCAAGCTCGATCCTAAAAAAAATAAAAAATCCTGACCGGATTCGCCGCTGGTTTCTGTATTTAGCCCCTACCCATGCCGACCACCTCCCGAAAGGACCCACCCATGCCCAAGCTCATCTACAAATACGAGTTCAAAGACCACGTGTCCATGGACGCCGTCGAAAGCGACCTGGCGCTTGCCCTGATCTCGGCCGAGGCCTTGTTTGGCCAGTCCCGCGTGCTCCTCGAATGCGATCTGGCCGCCGACTTCAAGAGGCGGACCCTGGTGATCCAGGCCGGGAACCAGGTCGGCCAAACCGTGAACACGTTGTTCGTCGGCCTGGTCCATCGTTTCCTCGGCCAAGATGCCTTCTCGCTTTCCCGCATTCACCCCTGCCCCAGCCAGCCACCTCGACACCCGCGCAACCGGAAGAAACGCAGACGCAAAAAGTCTGCGGCCGAGGCTGCATCATGAAACCGAAGACGCTGATCACCTATTCCCAGCTCGCCACCTTCCTGAGCTGCCGCCAGAAAATGCGCTGGCGTTACATCGAAGAGCTGGTGCCGCTGGAACGGGCACAGGCCCTTTCGTTCGGTTCGCTGATCCACGACTGCTTGGAGTCCTGGCACAGCCAACAGGACCTGCCGGCAGTGCTGGATCACATCGATCGGATCTATTCCGATCGAGCCACCGACGAGAAACAACGCGCCGACTGGCATCTCGCGACCGCCATGATGAAGGGCTACGTCAAACGCTACCCCACCGAGGATTTCGAAATCATGGCGCTCGAGAAAAAGTTCGAGGGCCCGATCGTGAATCCGAAGTCGGGCCGCGTGTCCCGGTCCTTCCGGTTCGCGGGTAAGGTCGACGGGATCGTGAAGCGGGGCGACGACCACTTCCTGCTGGAGACCAAGACGGCCTCGCAAGTGGACGCCGCCTACTTGGAACGGCTGTGGCGAGATTTTCAGATCTCGATCTATTCCCTATACGCCCGGCGCGTTTGGGGCCTCGAGATCAAAGGTGTCATCTACAACGTCTTGTGCAAGGCGCGCCTCCAGCAAAGCCGGGGCGAAACCGAGGCCGAGTTCGAAGCCCGCCGCGCAGCGCTGATCGCGAAATCGAAAACTGGTCGGTCCTCCGCGAAGCGACGGCTGCCGGAATCCGACGAAGCCTTCAAAGACCGGCTTGCTGCCAAATACGACGAGCCCGGCATGTTCGTCCGCGAGGAGGTCCTGTTCACCCAAGGTGACCTGCAGCAGGTCGCCGGGGAAATCTGGGACCTGACTCAGGCCCTGCTCGAAGCCCGCCGAGCAAACGCCTATTTGCCGAACCGAGGCGCCTGCTACCAGTACGGCCGCGCGTGCGCCTACCTGCCGTTGTGCCAGTCGCCCGACAACGAACACCTCATCCCCACCTTCTACGAACGTCAACCCCCGCATTCGGAGCTGGCCGAGGAACCGGCCGCAGCCGAAGCGCCCATCTTTTGACCCATACATATAAATAAGGAGACCCCTGCGTGAAACTCCCCACCGAAAAGCAACCCAAGAACCAATCACTCATTTCCCAAACCGTCCTGTTGTACGGCCCAAACAAAATCGGCAAAACCGAGCTGTGCGCCCAGATTCCCGACACGCTGTTCCTCGCTACCGAAGCGGGCCACAACCATGTCGAGGCATTCGTCCAACCGATCAAGAACTGGGAGGATTTCCTTAAGGCGTGTGCCGAGATTGCGAAGATGGACCATTCCTTCAAGGTCATCTGCATCGACACGGTCACAAACCTGCTGTGCTTCTGCACGGACCATGTGTGCGCGCAGCACGGCATCCAGCACGAAAGCGACATGGGCTACGGCAAAGGTTATGCGTTGGTGCGCAACGAGTTCATCCGTGCCCTGACCAAGTTGAGCATGCTCCCGGTCGGCCTTTGGATGACCGCGCACAGCACCGAGAAGGCCATCGAAACCCGAACCGGCACGCGAACGCGGATCGTGCCGAACCTCCCGGAGAAGATGGGACAGTTCATTCTCGACTTGGCCGACATCGTGGCGCTGTGCTCGGTAGATCGAAATGAGAAGGGACTAAACCAGGCCGAACGGGTGATCTACACCAAGCCAAGTCCGGACTACGTCGCCGGTGACCGTTCAGGTCGGCTGGAGGCCAAGCTGCCCATGACCTACGCGGCTCTGGCCAAAGCCTTCGAGGCCACCACCCCCGAACCCCAAACCCAAGCCTAACCATTGAAACTCGGCAAGGCATGACATGGCTGCGGCTCCCGCTTGGCTAGGCAAGGACACTCAGGAGAACCAGAATAATGCGACACATTCACACAACCATCACAGGCATTACGCCCTTACTTATCAACCGATGTTCCGAGGAGACCTACGGCGGCGGACACGCGAGCGGTTCACGCCGGGCTCCGGCCGACGAAGCGGAAGCCCGGCTCTACACCGATGAAGCCGGATTCCCGGTGATTCCGCAGCCGAACCTGCTGCGCTGCATCCTCGATGCCGAGAGACTCATCCAACCCGTTCGCGATCTCCGCACAGCCGCAATCAAGGAAGACAGCTTGGTTGCCAACGGCCTCGATATCGAGGGCTACGAGATGCGGATCCAAAGCGACTGCGGCTGGGCAGTCGACGAACGGACCATTCGCATCCCGTCCACCGGAAAGCGCGTGCTGCGGTACTGGCCGATTTTCCGCGACTGGGCACTATCCTTTGAGATGACCCTGGACACCGACTTCCTCACGGTTGCTTCACTTCGGAAACTGGTGGACATCGCCGGGAGGCGAATTGGCCTGGGTGATTTCCGGCCCGACCGCCGAGGCCCGTTCGGCAAGTTCCGGGTGACCCAGTGGCAGGTCGAGAGTGCAGCCTGAAATCCTGACCCGATCACTCATCCACCAGCATGCTTTCAAAGAGGAGGCGGATCGATCGAAACCCGTTTTGACCCATAGCGCAGGGACCGCCCTCGGTCGCCTACCCGCCAAGCTTCCCGCGAATCTTCAAGCCATCACCAACGCATTCGTGGGAACCGACAACACCTAGCGCAATCGAGTTAACCAGCTCGTTTTAAACCACAAACCACAACACCATTGGCTTGGATTCCCAGGTGCCTGGATGACCGACATCCCGGCGCCCTGGCACCGCTGTGCCCGAATCCAGAGCCGCTAGGAGAAACAACCATGAGTGATTTCGAACAAATCGACCTGGCCGAACTTGACAACAAGTTCGAATCCGAGGAAGCCAGCGAAACAAATCACACACCTGTGCCCGACGGCAAGTATCAGGTGAATGTGGACAAAATCGAACTGACCAGATCCAAATCCGGCAATCCGATGCTCAAGTGGACGTTGCGGATCATCGGACCCACCCAGCGCAAACGGCTGCTTTGGAAGAACAGCGTGATCACCGAGGCCAGCATCAAGTGGCTGAAAAGAGACCTGATCATTGCCGGATTGGTCCTGGCTAAATTGTCGGATTTGGAACATCGGCTTCATGAGTTGCTGGACATCCAACTGGAGGTCAAAAAGGTCACCAAGAACGACTACGAAAACATCTACCTGCAGCGACTGATCGAAATCGATGACCCCGACGCGCAGGCCAGCACCCAAGACAGTGTGCCCTTCTGACCATGAACACGAAGCCCACGGTCGTCATCGATACCCGTGAGCAGCTTCCTTATGCGTTCGCCGACGAGCGGTTTAATTCCGTTCGTCGGGCGCTTCCGGCCGGTGATTACTCACTTGCCGGACACGAAACGGCCGTCGCCGTGGAACGCAAGTCCCTGCCCGACTTGGTCGGCACGCTCATTCGCGGCCGGGACCGCTTTCGCCGGGAGCTGCACAAACTCCAAACCTACGAACGGGCCTGTGTCGTTGTCGAGGGTCATCTGCGCGATGTGCTCGACGGTAACTATCGGAGCAAGGTCCACCCCAACGCCATCCTCGGTTCCGTGATTGCGATCTGCGTGGATCACGACATCCCGATCTATTTCTGCTCCGACCGCGAAGCCGCTCGCCGGTTCACCGAAACCTATCTACTTCGATTTTTCAAAAAGGTGTGTGCGACATGAACAACCACGAAAACAGTACTTCCAAAACCCTGACTGGTGAAGTCTGCCGGATCACCTATCAAAATGGACCCTTCATGATTGGGAAACTTCGAACGGAGTCAGGCGAAGTCAAGACATTCAAAGGGAACCTCTCGGCCCAGGTTGGCCAGCGCATCACCTTGAAGGGGACTTGGAAACACCATTCCAAATTTGGTTGGCAGATGGATGTGGCTACTGTCCAGGTGTCCCTGGATCTTACACCCGAGGGTCTGTGCAACTACCTCGCCGGGAATCCAGCCTTTTCAGGTATTGGAACCGCGAAAGCTGCCGCGATCGCCGATGCCTTCGGTTCCGATTTTGAACGGGTTCTTTTCGAGGAGCCGGAGCGAATCAAGGAAGTGGCCCATGTCCCCATGGAAACGATCGAGAACATCCGGGCTGCTTGGCGCGGGAACCAGACCAACAACGAGGTGATGGCGTACCTCTCGGCCTACGACCTGACCCACCACCAGGTCGCCACCTTGATCAGCACCTATGGGCACGATGTCGTTGGCATTTTGAAAACCAATCCCTATCGAATCATTGAGGATGTCCCTGGTTTTGGATTCAAAAAAGCCGATGAGATTGCGTTGAAGGTAGGGGTCGCTCAGGATGCGGATTGCCGTATTGAAGCGGCCCTACGCCACAAGGTAAGGGAGGAGAAAGAAAACGCAGGTCATTGCTATGTCGACTGGGAAGCCCTTATTGAGAAGACCGAAAAGGACCTGGCTTTGGATGCCAACGATAGCGAGGAGCGAATTGATCGTTGCCTGACCGGCCTCGTCGAAAAGGGAAAACTTGTTCAATCGTCGGTCCACGGCCGTTTCGTGCTGTCGCATCCGCTCATTTATCAATATGAGACGGAGCTCCGGGACATGTTCCACGATGCCTGGAAAACCAACTGTCACTTCGAGTACGAGGACATTGCGTCCATCATCACCGAGGCAGATACGGGCGAGCATCAATTGCTGGCCGGTCAGCGCCAGGCCGTCGAATATGCCTTGCGGCACCGAATCGCGCTCATGAGCGGCGGTGCCGGCAGTGGCAAAACGTTCACCATTCGAAAGGTCAAGGAGATCTACGAGGAACGCAGATTGGCGGTGACCCTTTGTGCGCCAACTGGGAAAGCCGCCAAACGAATGGAGCAGGTCACCGAGATGGATGCCTCCACCATTCACCGGTTGTTGGGGTACCAAGGGAAGCAATTCCGCCGCCTCGATAGAGATCCGATCGATACCGACATCATCATCGTCGATGAATTTTCCATGGTCGACGTCGAATTAGCTTGGGCCCTGTTCCAGTGCATTGACCTGGAACGGACCACGGTGCTGTTGGTAGGCGATCATAACCAGATCGAACCGGTCGGGCCGGGAAACCCGTTGCGGGACCTGATCCGGTCCAAGGCCATCCCCACGGTCATTCTTGATGAAGTGGTCCGCCAAGCGGGAGAGCTGAAAGAGAACTGCATGGCCATCCTGAAAGGCCACGTCATGCCCACTCCCAAAGGGGACGGCAGGAAGCCTTGGTACTCGGTAGAGAACTTCAAGCAGGTCACGATGGTCCAAGAATTCCTGGTGTCCCTCTACGAAGGCCGGCTGGAGCGTGGTCTTGGCTTGGACCCGGTAAAGGATGCCCAGATCCTCACCCCGCAGAGGAAAGGGCCTTTGGGGACCATTGCCCTCAACAAACTGATCCAATCGGCGGTGCAGAAACACCACTATGGAGTGATCGTCCCCCGCGTCGGCGAAAAACAGAAACCGAAGTTCTACAGACACGACAAGGTGATCCAGACGCGCAACAACTATGACTTGGGCGTCATGAACGGCGCGGTCGGTACTGTTTTGGAAGTGGCTTCAAACGGGGTTGTGACAGTCGTGTTCGAGGATCAGACGGTATCCATCGCAGGGAAGGATTTGATAAATCTCGAACTGGCCTATGTCCTGACGGTCCACAAGGCCCAGGGGTCCGAGTACCCCTGCGCCATTGTCGTCGCCCACGAAACCCACCAGTTCTTCAACAACCAAAACCTGCTGTACACGGCTGTCACCCGTGCCAGGAAGACCGTCATGCTGGTCGGCGACGGCTGGGGCGCCAAAGGTGCGGCCCAGAAACGAAACGTCAACAAACGACAAACCCTTTTGGGCACCCTGCTGGCCGGAGAGCCCGTTGATTTGAAAGGAACCGCACATGCCTCGTGATCCCCAAGTGACGCAGTACTATAAAACGTTGACCGCCGTGCCCATTTCGGACGTGGCCCGGGATCTTCTCGGCTCCCGGATCACGGAGGCGTCGGCTCACAGGCTTGAATGTGATTGCCCGCATCACCAAAGCACATCCAAGCGAAGCTTGCACGTGTTCCTGGATACCAACTCCTGGCGGTGCTGGGGCTGTCAGGTCGGCGGGGACGTGCTTCACCTGGTCGAGTTCATCCAGTCAGGCCAATGCACCACCAAGATGCGTGGGTCCATGACGGAATCGCACAAGGCCGCGCGGGACTACCTGGCCAGCCGGTGCGGCTTGAAACCTTTGGGTGCGCATCGCAAATCCGAGGCCGAAATCAAAGCCATGGAGGAAGCATACTTCCATAAGGAGCAATGCTTGACCGCTTTGGCCGCCATTGCCGAGCTGTTCCACAGGCGATTGCTCGAAAACGCTCGGGCACTGGGTTGGATCCGCGAGAATTATGGCCTCACCATGGAAACAATCACCGATCTGAAAATCGGCATTGCCAACCTCTCCAGCCAGGAGACCATCGAGCAACTTCACACAGAATTCGGCATCGAACGCCGCGACGCGATTCGGACCGGCGCGTTCTGGCTGACCGAAAACAAAATGGCGAAGTCCCTGCTCAAGGATCGAGTCACCTTTCCCTATTGGCGCGGCGGCCGGATCGTCTCCATGATTGGACGGAAGACGCCCTGGTCAAAAAAGGACACCATGGGCAAGTACCTGAAACTGCTGGTTCATGATCCCAAAAAGCGTCCCTACGTCGATCCCTGCATGGACAACAGCACCTTTTACAATGAGGACTGCCTGCTTCGCAAACCGGAGCAGGTGCTCATCACCGAGGGCGTGACCGATTGCATCGCGGCCATGCAGCAGGGTCTCGCCGTGATCTCGCCTGTCACAGTCGGGTTCCCAAAAAGGGATGTAGCCCGCCTGGCCGAAGCACTTGCGCACGTCAAGCACGTATTCATCTGCCAGGATAACGAATTGAGCCGGGTCGGGCTGAGCGGTGCGATCATGACGGCGACACTGTTGGAGGAGAAGCACATCGACGCGCGGATTGTCACGCTTCCGTTGGGTCGCAAACAACGAGACGCCCGCGATCAACTTCTCAAGGATTTCGGGATCGGGCCGGACTCGGATCCGAGGAACCTGAAAGCGTCACTGAGGGATCCGAGCGAGGAGGACCTGGCCACTGTCAAACGCTTGATTGCCGACGCCAAGATTGATCTCAACGGCTATTTCACCTTGGGTTACACCGCCGAGGAATTTCAAGAGCTGCTCGCGGAGGCGAAGTCACCCATCGAGATCAAAATTGCCCAACTCGATATCACGCTGGACGACAAGCAAAGGTTCAAGCAGCGCCAGCCGCTCATGGTGGAGATTGCCAAGTTGCCGGAATACCTCAAGGAAAAATGCTTGAAGCTCATCCAGCAACGATACGGGAAGAAGGCGATCACCCTGAAGGCACTTCGAAGCGAGCTTCGGGCCGGGAGCAAAGCCGCGAAAGCCGAAAAAAAATCCGGGGACCAGCGCCAACAGTTGGCGACCCAGCTTCAGGCCGTCAAAGAGGGGTCCTGCCAAGAGGCGATGCTCAAATATCGGTTGGCGGCTGATGATCCTTCCAGGGTCACAAATGAAGAACTGGGCCAGGTCGTGTACCAGTGGTTCAAAGAAAACGGTGCGAAGTTTTTCTACACCCAGCATGAGGAACCGTTCGTGTATTTCCAAAACGAAATCCTGGAGTCGGGTAGCCGGAATGTCGGGAGGCGACGCTCGTACCTATCCGTATTTCAAAAGCACACGGGGCTTACAAAGGAGTCTTCGTCAGGCCGGGTCATCCTCGAAACCCTGCGGAACCTTGCGCGGGAGGAGGGTGTCCAAGTCGCCAACCTAGCCTGGATTTACTCCCAGACGGACACATTCACCGTGTATTTCAACTTGAATAACGACGCCAATGAAATCGCCTGCATCTCACCTGATGGCGTGAGGCTTCTCAAGAATGGCGACAACCCAAAAGGGATCGTGCTTCGTGAATCGGATAAGATGCGGCCGATCCAGTTTATCCCCGATGCCGACCCCGTTGAGGCAGCGAAGCTGGTCGACAGGATCATCATGCAAAACATGACCTGTGCTGCGCATGACCGAAAGTTCGTCATGGCCTGGCTTTCTTGTTTTCTTCTCATCGATTTCGCCGGGACGCGACCCATGACCCGTTTTGAAGGTAAGCAAGGCTCGGGCAAATCGGCAGCCGGAAAAATGATCACGACGCTCATCTATGGTGACCCTCAGTTGCGCACAAGCACCACCCCCGCTGATTATGCCGATGCCGCGAGGAATCCGCTATGCGCCCTGGACAATGTGGAAGTGAAGAACGTCGACACTGAGAAAAACCAGTTTTTTCTTCTCGCGACGACCCAGGCCGTTCGGGAGAAGATCGCCATCGGGACCAATTCCGATGTGGTCAAGACACCGACCAAGTGCCTAATCAACACGACGGGAATCGAACCCCTGGGTGCGGAACTCGGCGAAATCCAGACCCGGCTCTTCACCATCGAGTTCGATGAAGCGCATGGCCGATCCGGGTTCATCGAGTTTTCCGTGCTCAATGAAATCCGAAAGCACCGAGACTACATCTTGTCAGCCTTGATGATTCGGACGGCCGGGGTTTTGGCCTTGATCAAAGCAGGCTGGCACCAAGCCGCCGTGGAATTGCTGGAGAACCGGTTGGGTAACCACAACAAGAAGCGATGCCATGACTACCTTAGCTTGATGTACCTGATGATCATCTGCATCGAGGAGCCGGAAGAAATCGTCGCCGCCCTCCAAACCCTGCGGGAATCTTTCTCCTTCATGATCGAGCGATTGAATGAAGTCACCGAGGAAACGGAGGCGGATGGGAACCAAATCGCACTCGGCCTGTCGATCCTATTTCAGGCATACCGGAAAGCCCTGGAGGCTGACGAGGCGAGGCAGACCAAAGACTCCTCGGCTAGTTTTGGAGAGCGATACCTTATCTCCTTCCATTCGCCTTTTCGGATCAAAAAGGTCTTGGCCAAGGAACTCCTGGTCAGCCTTCAGCGCGTGTTCAAGGATTTCACCGGAAAACCATTTGGTATCCAGAACGCGCGACAGTTGGGCCACCGATTATTGAATGACCGGAAAGCCATCGAAGCAGCCGGGTTTCAACTTGAAAGAGTAAAAGGTAGCGGGAACCGGTATCGGTACACGATCGAGCAGGTCGCTTTTGATGAAGAGATGGACGCCGTGGAGGAGGCCGCAGAAAATCCCGAGCGCCAAAGTAATGAAGCCCTTGTGGTTGCCATGACCCGTTGAGCTAACCCGCAAGTCGAGCCCGCTGGCCGCACCCTTTGCCAAAAATGGCGATGGGCGCGGCCTATTTTGGGTACCAGCCCTCACAAGGAAGGGCTCTGGGTGAGGCTCAATCCTTCGGTTTTTGGAAGCGGAGGATCGAATTGGCTGGCGCCGGTTTGATGATCTCGATGTGGTCCGCTCGCACCTGGCCGATTTGGTCAGCGTCCTTCACAAAACAAATCAGGCCATAGCCATCGCCGAATGGGAACTTGAAGGTTCCCCGATTCTGCCAAAGCGAACCTTCTGTCCAGCCCTTTGCCAAGGCTTTCGCCTGAATCGCAGCCACCTTTTCCCGTGCCGACTCGGCAACGGGCGTCCAAAACGACCAAGAGTCATCGGCGGCTTTTTCGGGAAACAGGTAGGCTTGCTTGCGCCGGTCCTCCTCGGCGCGGTCTCGGTCCTCCGGTGCTGGTTCGAACCCCAGGCGAATCAATGGCTCCATCGATGGAGGCTTGTAAAGGCGGGCACGAAGCGCGAACGCCTTGCGGGCTTTGTCGATCGAGTCTTCGTCGAATGTCACCAAGGCCCAGGCGTAGATTTCTTGAAAGCGCTGCGACACCTGATCGAAAAGCGCTTGCGGCATCTTACCCGTGTGGTGAGCCCACTGGACCTTTTCCATTTGTTGCCACAGCCAGGCGAAATAGATTGGGTCCAGCCGACGATAACAGGTGCCGTTCACACCAAGGTCCCCAGCGAGGCCAGTCGGCCGATCGGTTCGCCAGTAAGTACAATCCGTGGCCACGTACAGCGCCTCATCATCGCAGGACGGACGCTGGTGGGCTTGCCGGTCGTCGCAGGCTTGGCGGACGGCGACGGTATCTTCCTGCGCGGCCGCTTCCTTGGCTTGGTTGGCGAGGTAGGCTTGGTGGGTGCGGTCCAGCATCTCAAGGGTGATCATGGTTCACCTACCTGAAACCGGCTGTTCAGCGTGTTCCCGGAGTGAGGGGCCGTCTGGGATGATGGGTCCATTCTGTGTGTCTCCTTTGGGAATTGGGGTTGGAGACTAACTACAAAAATGAACCCTGAATCGGGTCAAAGGAGATCGTTTTCGTCGTTTTGTGGACCCGCCCCGTCATGGCTCGCCAGTGCCCATCAAACAGGTCAGCCTGGGCGTGATCCGTTCAGAATGGTCACGCCAAGCTGGCCGTGGGGCCGGTCCTCGTTAGAAAACGGGGCAATGTGAGAAGCGCGGAGGCAGGATCAATGGGCATTGCGCCAAATGGGTGCGATCTGGAATGAACAACCCGAAGAGTTCGGTCATGCTTAACATGCTTGCTTTGTAATGCTGAAAGAGGAAGGTGTTAGTTGTTGGTTTCATTCTCGGAAATATGCACCCCTTTTATTTTGCATTTTTGCGTTTTTTCTTTTTTGGGCCTTCTCGACCTGCTGCCTACCTGGTCACCAGAGGCGTCCTTTTCAGCATTTATTTAGGAGCATTTTTCCGCCTTACTACTAACTAAACTAACTATTTTAATATAAATATATATAATACAACAGTTTAGGTCTGGTGGTTGCGCCGGTGGTCCTGGTGGTAGTTCTTCAGGAACAACTCGCCAGGGGGTCTGGGATCTTCGGTTAAGGGTTAAACTAAGTTGTTGAATTCATTAATCTTAACCAGTGTAGCTTTTGAGTTGTCACGGATTCAGTGAACTGGCGCTGGCTCGCCCCCTTGACCAACGACCTGTGCTCGGACGTTCTGAACGGCGACAGCAACTGTTTGAAGCCAAGCAGGATCCTGGGACCGATTCCGGCTCCTTCCAAGTGCGCCCTCAACCGGTTCAGATTTTTCGGCCTGATGTCCTGTCAGAGTGATGAAAGTGGCCACCCCCGATTCATAGAGCCCTGCTTTCGGGCATCCCTGCGCCAACGCCAGGTCCGCAATCACTTCGACTGTTTTCCGAGCTAGCTCCGATCGGCTTCCAAAAGAAAAGGCACCATCGTCGGCCTGGTCACTGGCCGGGAAACCATTCAGCAGGTTACGACGCGTTTCTTCGGCTATCGCCAGGAACTCGGACACCGGCTCGGAGCCTTCAGTGATGCACGGATCCTCGCTTGGCGGCCTGAATGCCGGTTCCGCGGTTTAGTGGTCCTGGCAGTTTGTCGAGATTCTGTTTGCCGTACCCTTGTCAAGCCCATCTGATGGCACAGCCTGGCGAATTACATGGGGCCCGGTTTCCGAAAACTACAGCTTTCGCCAGTGCTCTCCTCGGATTCCCCGAGCCGCCCATGGGCCAACGAAAGAAAACATCCCGCAGGAGCACAACGACACCCAGGACTCCTGTCGGCTTCGTTGGCGGCGTTCTTTGACGGAGCCTGATCTTGACGGTTGCGATCAGCTCGCTCCGATCGTTGGCGGGAAGGCTGTCGACCATTCTTCAAATACGGGTGACCCGATCCGCATTTGAAATCTGTAGTTAGTCCTCAACCGGGCAACTTGCTTCCCGGTAACCATCGGATCGGCTACCGGGCCACGTGCTGGAAGTCGATCACCGGAACCGGCACCGATTGGTGTCGTGAAGACCAGCACGTGGAAGGAAAAAGGAAATATGTATGACCACGTTCAAAATTCTCAAAGCACCGAGACTTGAGACACATGAGTAGGAGTGCGGATTTGACTGAACAGGTAACTTCGAGAAGGCAAGGCGGCCCTGATTCGGCATTGACTGACGTGGAGCTGGGCATGATGCAGACCTTGGACCGGGCCAGTATTGCCACCGAGGCCATCGTGACGACCTTGATGATCCTGGCGGACGAAGGTTCGGACCAGGATGTAATGTTGCGGATCCTGGCGGATGCCGCATCGGCGAACAAGGCGATTGTGGGTGCGATTTCGGCTGTGAATGAGACTGAAAGGAAAGGGGTTGGTGAGGAACGAAAGGCATCGAGAACGGGGCGTCATGGATCGGCTTCGGAGTTCATCGGGCTTTGATAAGTTCTGTTTATGGCGATCGTTGAAGGAGAAAACAAAATTAATGCAGTTTTTTGCCCCCTTTCAGTTCAACGGGTTCAAATTAATCGGAGGTAGCAATTTTGGCAGGAAAAAATTCCCAAGGCTTGAGCAAAAGCGACCTGGCCGATCTCAAAGCCTGGCAAAAGAACAGCGATGTCCAGGTGGGTCCCGGCGCACCGAAAGGAAATGCGAATGCGCTCAAGTCCGGCATCTTCTCCAACAAGGTGTTGGACCCCGACGAACTCAAGCTGTACCGAGCCATCATCGACGCGCTCAACGAGGACTTTACCTTCAACCGGTCGTCCGATCGGCTCCAGTGCGAACTGGTCGGGGTGAACTACGTCAAGCTTGCGCGGGCCTTCGCCGCTGGCGATTTCGAGAACGCCGAGCGGATCGACCGGATGGTCCGGTACCACTTGAAGGACCTGAAGGCCACGAAGTCGGCCCGCGAAGGCGAGACGACCAAGAACGAGCCGCAAACCACACCCGCCGAATGGGCCACCGCACTGCTCGAACGGGTCGCCGAGGCCAAGATCGAATTGAGCAGCGACGATCCCGAAGCGGATGCCGACGCCGCCGAGAAGCCCAAGTCCCGGAAAAGGCGAAAAAAATAGCGACTTTGCCAAAAAGGTTATTTCGCGAGCCTTTGGGCCAAGCGCCTCCTCGTTCACCCCTTCAGGCCGGTTTCGCAAATAACCAAAAGTTAGTCGACATTTTCCAATCCCCGAAACGACTGTTTCCGAAACACGAAGATCAAAAAAGCCCGTGGTTCCATCCGCCGAAAAAATCGCGGATAAAACCACGGGCTTCCATTCGAAACCGAGCCGTCGAGCCTTATAGGTTTTCGATGGCCTCGGCTAAGTCGTCATCCACCACGTGCGCGTAAATCGCGGTCGACGTGATGTTCGTGTGGCCCAACGCCCTCTGAACCAACTTGAGGTTGCCTCCTTGCTGGAGCAGGTGGGTCGCGAAGGTGTGCCGCAACTTGTGCGGGCTGATCCGCTTGGTGATGCCCGCCGCCTTGACCCAGTGCTTGACGCGGGTCTCCACTTGCCGGTGGGAAATCCGTTTCAGGCGGTTCGAGAGAAACAGAGCAGGCTCGCCGTCCACCTTCGGGCGGTACCGCGAAAGGTACGTTTTGAGCAGTGTGCGCAAACTCGACTTGATGAACTTGACGTGTTCCTTGCCGCCCTTGGCCCGGATGCGGAATTTCTTGTCGTCCAAATCGACGTCGTCCACATTCAGGCCGATCAACTCGCTGACTCGCATGCCGGTGCGCAGCAAGATCTCGATCATGACGCGATCCCGAATCGAGATCTTGGTCGCCCTGCTCCGCAGGGTTTTCAGCAGGCGCTTTTTCTCCTGCAAGTTCAGGAACACCGGCAGCTTCCGTTCCGGGTGCCGGACGCGGATCGTCTTGGCCGGGTTGTCGTCTCGGACTTTGGCGGCCATGGCCCAGGAGAAAAAGGCCAGGGCCGAGGATTTGATCCGCTTGATGGTCGCGGGAGCCCTTGGCTGGCCGTCCAATCGGTTTTGGATCTTGGGTGACGCCAACGCGGCCACCAGGTCCTCGCGTGTGACGGTTTCCAGTGTGGTGTCGGGTTCGGTGATCTGGATCGCTTCCGTGAGCAGCGCCAGGTCATCGGTGTACGCGGTGATCGTTTTGGCGGCCCGCCCGTCGGTCTTCAACCAGTTGGTGAAGGCTTCGAGCGTGCCGTCCAGGTTTCGCTTCGCCACCTTACTTGGTCGGCTTGGCGGTTTTGGTTTCGGTCGCCTGGGATTTTTTGGCCTGGGCCTTGACGGCTTTTTCGGGTTCGGTGGCCTTCTTGGCGGCCTCTTTGGCCTTGGTCTTTTCTTCCTTGGCCTGGGCCTTTGCGGCTTCGGCTTCTTTGCGGGCCAGCTCGGCCTTGGCCTTGCGCTCCTCGGCGGCCTTCTCCTTTTCAGCGGCCGACCGGCTCCCCATCGGCAGGTTTTTGGGGATCGGCGCCTTCTCGATGCGGCCAGTCGCTTCCAGCCATTCGAGGTACATCTTAAAGAGCCGCAGGGTCTTTTTGATGGTCGGCTTGGCGCAGGGTTTGCCGTCTTGGGTCATGTCTTTGCGCAGGCAGTGGGGCGATTTGGCGAAGGCGGTCACGCGTTCCTCGGTAATCTCGGTGACCGGCGTGTCGCCGCCGTAAAAGGCGATGACGCGGGCGAAGTCGCGGTCGTAGGAGAGCAGCGTCGCTTCGCCGCATTGCCGCTCCTTGCGCAGGTAGTCGCGGCTGAAAGGGACCCAACACTTGAGCAGCGTGTTATCCGGCGTCGGGTTTCCTTTGGTCGGCTCGGCCGCTTTTTCCGGCTTGGGGCTGGCCGTTTGTTTTGCCTTGGTCTGTGCTGCCTTCACGGGCTTGGTTTTGGGGGGTTGGGTCTTGGCCTGGTTGGTGGCGGGATTGGTTTTGGATTGAATGGTGGCGGCATTGGTCTTGGCTTGGGTCGTCATGGGAAATCTCCTGTTGGTTAATTGGTTAACTTGTCTGTTTGCAATCGCTTATCGCGTTTGCCTGCACATGTAACCTCGGCTTGCCGAAAGAGCCAAGTCCAATCTGCAAGGAGAGCGAAGATTTTTTTGCGGGCTCGGGAGACGGGCTTGTTTGGTACTTAAACACATTGATTTGATTGACTTAAAGCGGGACGTATGGAGCGAAAATGACCCAGCCGAAGAACCAAGATCGCATCATGGCGGAAACGCTCCGCAACCCGGCCAAGTGGGGCGAGGCTTACCTCCGAAATCGGGATGGTAGTCCACGAGAGTACTGGCCTCATCAAGTGGAGGACCTTGAGTGTGAGGCGCCAACCATCGTCCACCTGGACGGGCGGGCGGCAGGAAAAACGCTGTCGCTTTCAACCGACGCCCTTCATTTCGCGTTCACGCGCCGAGGCGGAAAGGGGCTTCTCGCCGCGCCGCATCAGGGCCAACTCGATACGCTGATTGAAGAAATCGAGTTCCAGCTCGAATCGAATCCCGAACTAATGGCCAGCATCGCGACCACCAGGGCAGGCAAGCCCAAGATCGTCCGCAAGCCGTATTTCCGGCTTGAGTTTTCCAACGGGTCGATCTTGTACTTCCGGCCCGCTGGCGCACACGGTGAGAGCTTCCGCAGTCTTCACGTCCAGCGGATCTGGGTTGACGAGGCCGCCTGGCTGTCCGAGCGGGCCTGGAAAGCCCTGCGCCGGTGTCTCGTGTCCGGCGGTCAGCTTCGCGTATACAGCACACCCAACGGCCTGCGAAACACGACCTACTATCGGCTGACCATGTCGCCGAACGTCACGCTCTTCCGTTGGCCGAGCTGGCTCAACCCGAATTGGACCAAGGAGATGGAAGCGGAGCTTCTTGAGTTCTACGGCGGCCGGGACTCGTCCGGCTGGGCCCACGAAGTCGCGGGCGAACATGGGCGGCCGACTTACGGCGCCTTCAACGCGGAGCACCTCAACCTTGCGTTTAAGGAATTACTTGAGTACCAGAAGATCATCATCACCGGGAACGAACTCAAGGACTGCGAAACCGAAGAAGAAGCGGCCAGCCGCCTGGAAATGTTTTTGAACCTGACGCCGAAGTCCGGCGTGTTCTGGCTCGGTGGCGACCTTGGCTACACTAACGACCCGACCGAACTGGTCGTGTTCCGCGAAGACCCGGTCGGTAACCACCCGGTGCTCAAGTTGGTTCTCCGCGTCCACATGGAGCGGGTGGCCTACCCCAACATCGCCCAGACCATCGCGCTGCTGGACCACTATTTCGGATTCGTCGGCCTCGGCGTCGACTACGGCGGCAACGGGATGGCAACGGTTCAGGAGCTGCTGACCCTGGACAAATACAAGCCGCTCGACTTGGAAGGGCGCCTCGAAGGCTTTCACTTCGGCGGGATGACGACCCTCGCGGTCCAGGGCGGTCGGGAGATCCGTAAGCGGACGAAGGAGCTGATGACGTCGCTGATCAGTGGGGCCTTGCAGCGGCGGCAACTGATTTTCCCATCCGATGATAGCGACATCGAAGACGAATTCTCGACCCACACCTACTCGCTCCGCGACGGCAAGATCATCTACAGCAAAGGCAACGACCACATCGTCGACGCCGTGCGCTGCGCGATGCTGGCCAGGGAACGCGGCAACCTTGAGGAAGTTCACGAGGAAACCGTCTCGATCCGGCCGGTTTACACGGATCCGGTTTTTGTGTGAGAGCAAGATCGGGAAATGGCATTCGTAATCACCCAGCGAAAAGTCTCAAACATCTGGTTTTAATACAAAAAATCGCTTCACTTCGTGCCGAAGTCGAGCCAACATGTCGCTGGCTCGGCAGAGCCTTTTCTAAATCCATGATTGAGAAGGGAGGCCTCCGTGCCTCATGTTTCCCCACAGATTGAACCGACAACGTCCAGCCCCGCCTGTGAATTGCGCCGGGTCTCTGAAAGCTGGCAGCACCCCACGGACGCCGCAGGCAGTCTCCAACCGCTCTGGCCCCACTGGATGTTCGAAGAAGACGACTATGACCATTACGTGAGGCTCGACTTGCGCGTCCTTTCCGGTCAGTACCTGACACTGGAGGAGGCGTCGAAGGCGTGCGCGCATGAGGCCCCGGAACCTGACCGGTACATGCCAGCGTTCGAAGCGCCGACCCATGTCCAGGCATATGAAAACGAAACGGGCGGGACGCCGATCAGCCCGGTGTTCCGAACCGACGAAGAGCTTGTCGACTACCTGGCTGAGCACGGCACGTTGAATGGTCAACCAGCTTCACCAGACGAGTGGCGCGCCGTTCTGGACCTGACTTAGCCGACAAATCGAAACGGATGTTTCGTGTCCCTCCGGCGGAGGGCCGAAACGGGTCGGTTTGCGCGCGGGTTTTTGCCCGGATTTTGGGTGCTCGGCTCAGGCTGGAAGTCAAGTCAAAAAGGCCAAAGGAAAACGTCTAACTTTCTGAAAAATATACACTTAAGAGCTTGCGTTCTGATCGAATCAGAGCGAAACTACAGGGGTAGGGCGGGGCGGCTAACCCGCTCAAAAAGAAGAACTTAGGAGTTAATCATGACAACACGAAGCATCATTTCCGCAAAGTTTGGCGATCAAATTGTCAGCACTTACCTTCACAACGGCGGCGAGGAGCAGGTCAACAACCTTCTGCTTGACTTTTACCAAACCGAAGACGAGGTCAAAGAGTTACTTGGCGAAGGCGACCTGAGCAGTTTGGCCGAAACGCCGGAAGCTTGCGACGCTTACCACAAACGCGGTGAGGCTTGGGAAAACATCAAGCCCGTGATCACCAAACACCTCAACGGCCTCCGCCCAAAATTAGACCGGGGTTTGGGAAGCCACTTTCACTTTGATGGGGCCGCCTGGACGTACAACGGGAGGCCGTTAAAGCGGACTTACGGCGGCTAAAGCGGCCAACCGGCCCTCGGGAAACCGGGGGCCTTTTCCGCCTCGCGACGCCGTTTAAAGGCAAACGGCCAAAGGATTGCGAAGGCGACGCCGGGAGACCTGCGGGCCAAAAGCGAGTCAACGCGCTTTGGTCATGACAGGGGCGGATCTCACTTCTCCCGGAGAGAAAAGGGGCTCCGGCCAGTTTGGCTGGGCCCCTTTTCTGCTTGACAAACCGACCTCAGCACACAATCCATAACCACTTCTTTTTATTGAGTTTAATGCCAGAATCAACTTGATACCCCAAACCACCTGAGCGAACATGGGACCACCTTGAAGGGACACGCTCAAGGCGCACAAATTAAATAACTTAGGTGGTCAACATGGACATGCGGGAATTCAAGTTTGGGATCGAAATCGAATGCTTTGGCCGGATGCGCTCGGAAGTCGCCAAGCGCATCCAAACGGTGGTCGGCGGCACCGCCCGACCAATCGGCGGATGGTACGACGAAACCAGCTCCTGGGTGGTCGATGACCGCCAACGCCGCACCTGGAAGATTGTCAATGACAGCTCGATCAACGCGACCCACGGTCAGAAAATCGAAATTGTGAGTCCGATTTTGACCTACACGGATATTCCCCAGCTTCAAGAGGTCGTTCGGGCGGTTCGCCGACTGGGCTGCAAGGTCAACGACACGACCGGGATTCACATCCACGTCGACAAAACCATTTTCACCGCCAAGACCCTGACCAACTTTGTGAAGATTTTCTACAAGCAGGAAGCCCTGCTTTTCGAGGCGCTCCAAGTCCAACCACAACGTGAGCTGAACTACTGCAAATCCACAACGGATTACCTGATCGACAGGCTCAACCAGGTCAAGCCGAAAACCCTTCAAGAACTAAGTGACATCTGGTACGAACAGTACCCCAACCAACGCAGGAACACTAAATACCACAGCAGCCGCTACAGAGCCCTAAACGTGCATGCCGCCCTCACCGGCCCTACAATCGAATGCCGGATTTTCAATAGCACGCTTCACGCGGGAAAAGTTAAGGCTTACGTCCAGCTCGTTTTGGCCATGGCCGCAAAGGCCGCGAATAGCCGATCGGCTCGAGCCGACCAACGGCCCTTTAACCCCGAAAGCGCGAAATTCGACTTCCGGTGCTTTTTGCTGAACTTGGGCCTGATTGGCGAAGAGTTCGCGACCGCGCGCCTCCACCTTTTGAAACACCTGCCTGGCGATGCGGCCTTCAAAAAGGGCCGGAAATCGCGACCGGCGAGGGCGGCCTAGATCCTTTGTCACCCCTGATTGATCCATCAAGCCAATCAGGGACGACAAAGAACCTAGATCGGCTTTGTTGGGTTCAGAGCTCGGATTTGAAGGTTATTTTTTGCGATTGAATACTTTCTCAACAAGTTTAAGCAAGTCCACTTGAAAAAGGCCGGGGATGCCGACCCTGGAGGACAGCAAGTCCTTAACCTTGTCCCACTCGTTGCCGCCATAGTCCTTGTGGTGTTTGAGTTCCAAAACGGTGTCGCGGATTTCGTCCACTGTTTGGACCAGGTCACCACCGTCGATACCTTCGAGGATCTTCCGCAACGGCACGAATTCCTCCGATCGATCACAAGGGAACGCACCGTCCGGTTTTTTGAGGTAAAAGCTCAAGGCTTTGTGGTATTTGAAAAAGTGTGGCTGAGCCTCTTCATGGCAATCCCTACACGGGCAACCGATGCTTTCAGTCACTGCAAGATTGGGGAAATCGCCGTGGATTGCGGTCAGTTCCTCCCGCAGCACCGCCAGGAAATCGCGTTTTTGCCTGCCCTCGATCCAAATATCGATACGGTGTCTGTTGCGATCGGCGCGAATAAGGGCGCGAGCGCCGCTAGTTGTGGCACGCAGCACCATGCCGTACCTCCAGCGCAAGGAGTCCTCGATGGTGCGGTATGACCTCACCATCAGGCGGGGCAAGACGGTGGGTGGCAGAAACTCCGGGTACTGGCACCGGAATTTTGTTGCGCCGCGAAAATCGAAACGGAACTCGGGCTCGTCCTTGGGAAGTAAATTTGGAATTAGGATCTTGGTGTTATTGGAATCCAGTGGGAAGCACAATTCGAACCGACGCATCAACTCGATGAGGTATCCGTGTTTTTCGCGCGGGTAGGTGAACTGCGGGGCGCTGGAGGCTTTTTGGTCAGCGTGGACCGGTGTTTCGAGCAGGTTGGTTAGGGTCGACCGGTCGGTTGGTACAATGCCGTGTGCTTTAATCACCCTCGGGTGGTTGAGGATGCGATAAACCCCGTTGGTCACCCACTCGGGATTGAGCACGTGGGTGTCATCCAAATGGAGATCCTCGAAGTGAATGGCGATGCCCAGGTCGTTGAAAAAGCGGACAAGGGCTTCCTGCTGGCCGGTATGGTCAACTTTGGCCTTGTGGCATAGATGGGAGAATTCGTCGCGAGTGAGAAAAGGTTTTTCGGTTGTTTCCAGTTCCGCTTTGACTTCCAGCCAGGCTTCTGGCCACTGGGTGCGAATCATGGGCACTGCCAGCAATTCCTTGCGGAGCGCCGCACAGAATTCGGCGATACCCTCCGCCCCTTGTTTGCAGGAAGTGCGAATGAAGCCGCGAATATTGGGGAACATTTCTCGGAGCCTCTTAGTTTCGAACTGGTAGTTTGGATGGAGGTCAGATTTATTGAGAACCACCAATACTGGCGCGTCGGGGGCATAGGTGCTTGCGTGGCCGAGCCAATAACTGGGGTCTTCGTCCTGGCGGCCATCGAGGACCACAACGAAGAGGCTGCGACGCGAAAGGAAGAACCTATGGGTGGCGTGCATGATCTCCTGGCCGCCAAAATCCCACAACCGGACTTGAAGTTGGTGGTCGGGGGTGGGGACGAAATAATCGCGGATATTAATGCCGTGGGTTTGGTCTTCATGGGGATCGAAGGGCTCACCCAGCAGTTGTTTGACCAGAGAGGTTTTTCCTGCCTGGCCATGGCCGAGAAGGACCAGTTTGACTTCTGCCAAGGCTCGGGTTGGTCCAGATTGGTCGAAATAGGCCGTCACCGCATCGTGCCCAGCTTCGAATAATTCAAGTGGCGGCGAAACCAACGGATTGCCTTCAATTCCTAACTTCCAAAGTGAAGGTATTTTAAAAAGGACTGAAGGTAAGGTATCGATGTGGTTTTCAGATAGCCACAAAGTGTGGAGTTTTCTGAGATTAGCGAGCTCGGGTATTAGGGCCGTCAGTTGGTTGTTTCTAAGATTGAGGTCGGTGAGGTTGGTGAGGGAAGCAAGCGCCGGGGGAAAGGTCGTCAATTGATGAAGCTCAAGTTGAGATCGTCAAGGTTAGTGAGGGAAGAAAGTTCGGGAGGTATTGCCGTCAGTAGGTTGCTGCCCAGATCGAGGGAGGAAAGGTTGGTGAGGGAAGAAAGCTCGGGAGGAAGTGTGCTCAGTCGGTTACCACTCAGGTCGAGGTGAGAAAGGTTGGTGAGGGTGGTGAGTTCGGGTGGCAGGGCCGTCATTTGGTTGCCGCTCAAATCGAGGTGAGACAGGTTAGCAAGGGAAGCGAACTCGAATGGCAGGGCTGTTATTTGATTGTCCCCCAGAAAGAGGCGGGTAAGGTTGGTGAGAGAACCAACCTCGGGTGGCAGGGTTGTCAGTTGGTTTCCGCCCAGGTTGAGGTCGGTAAGGTTGGTGAGGGAAGCGAGCTCTGGTGGTAGGGCTGTAAGTTGGTTGCCCCTCAGGCTGAGGCCGGAAAGGTTGGTGAGGGAAGTGAGTTCGGGTGACAAAGCTGTAAGTTGGTTGCCCCTCAAAAAGAGTTGGGAAAGATGGGTGAGGGAAGCGAACTTGGGTGGCAGGGCCGTCAGTTGGTTGTCGTTCAGATCAAGAAAGGTAAGGCTCGTGAGGGAAGCGAACTCGTATGGCAAGGTCGTCAGCTGGCTGCCGCTTAGATATAGGACGGAAAGCTTGGCGAGGGAAGCGAACTCGGGTGGCAGGGCCGTCAGTTGGATATTCCTAAGATCGAGGTGGGTAAGGTTGGTGAGGGAAGTGAGTACGGGTGGCAGGGCCGTCAGTTGGTTGCCGCTCAGATATAGGACGGAAAGGTTGGTGAGGGCAGTGAGCTCGGGTGGCAGGGTCGTCAGCCGGTTGTCCCTAAGATCGAGGTGAGAGAGGTTAGAGAGGGAAGCGAGCACGGGTGGTAGGGTCGCCAGTTGGTTGCGGCTCAGATAGAGGCGAGAAAGGTTGGTGAGGGAAGCGAGCTCTGGCGGCAGAGTCGACAGTTGGTTGTCGTCCAGATCGAGGCGGGTAAGGTTGGTGAGTGAAGCAAGCTCTGGGGGGATGCGCCACAGGTCCATATGAGATAAATCTAGCTCAGCTTGCCCAGTTCGGTTTGCCTCGGAAATTTTCTGCTGAGCTCTCTCATAACTCATAACGACTCCTCTTTTACCACAGCTCTGCTCACCCCGCGTGCTCAGCTCACATCCCCAGATGCTTGCTGACGAGCAGGCGGGAAATCCAATGAGCCATTTTCTTATGGCGAAATTAGCCAACCGTAGGGGACACGCTTAATGAGGATGCCTCGCTGGTTGCGGCTCGTTCCTCACATTCTTTTGGAATCCTTTCACGTTCACCCGAGTCTCGCGGTGAGTCTCTTGGTTGGCTACCGGTTTGGTTTTTCCGTGAGTGTTTTGGGTTTGAGCCAAGGCTGACTGCAAGTCTGGGTACGACCAAACCTCCTTAAGCCACGGCTCTCCGATCACATAAGCTCAATACAGGTGCTGGTGTTTTGAATTTGGGGTGAGTTGATTCCTTAATTAGAGATAGAAAAACCAAATAGCGCAAAATCCCTCAACCTGACAATGTCGAACCAGGTCATTGCACGCCATCCCTAATTTGGATGACTCGCCCTCCCATTGGTTTCTGTAATTAGTCCCTAACCAGACATCAGGAGGAATTTTTGCAGCAGACCGAGTCATCCCCACAATATATCCTCACAACAACTGGAATCCCGACCCAGCCACTGGCCACGGCGGCGGCGTTAGACGCGTCCGCTTTCGCTGCGGTCACTGCCGACGATGGGATCCCTACAACGTGGGAGGACCGGGCCAAACAGGCGTGGACCTACTACCTGGAAGAGCCGATCGTCAAAAACGCGATCAACTCGTGGCGGACCTTCGCGGTCGGTGAGGAAATCAAAATCACGTCCGAGGACGACAACCTAAAGGCCGAGGCCACCGATATGGCCCGGCGGCTGAACCTTTCCAGTTGGATCAAGGACATGGTGCTTCAGATGCTGGTCAAGGGCGACGCGGTCGGGTTCAAAAAAGCCGGGCAAGGCGACGTATTGGAAGAACTAGTCTCGGTCAATCCGGTTTCGGTCAAGGTGAAGTACGTCCAAGGCCAGCTCGTCGAAGCCAAGCAGCACTCCGAAAATCCCGGAACCGCCGACGTGCTGGACTTGCCCGTCGACCAGGTGCTGCACCTGAAATGGGACGCGCCGGGATTCAGTCCACGCGGCAATTCCATGGTGCTGCCCGCCTTCCAGAGCATCGAGCTATTGTGGGACTACCGCAAAGCCGAGCGGGCCATCGCCAAGCGCTGGGCCACGCCGTTTCGCCTGCTCAAGGTCGGCGGCTCGTTCGGGCCCAAGCTCGTCATGCCCGATCAGAAAATGCTCGAAACGGTGCGGGACATGGTGAACCGGATGGATATGAAATCCGGCCTGGTCGTTCCATTCTACGTGAATGTGGAGACGCACGGCACCGAAGGCAGCGTGCTCAACGCGGAAGAGAAGGTTCGCGAAGTCAAAGAGGACATCATGATCGCGTTGGGCCTGAGCAAGAGCCTCGTCTCAGGCGACGGGCCGAACTTCGCCACGGCTTCGGTCAGCTTGCAAAAAATGCTGATCATGATCCGCGAAATCAAGCACGCGGCGCTGCGAATGCTCCACTGGGTTTTTGACGACTGGCTACAGGCGCGGGGCCAAAAACGTGGTGCGATCCAGTTTCTGTTCAACGACCTGGACCCGAGCGACGCGGTCGATTTCAAGCGCCTGCTGTTGGAGCTTTACGATCGAAACCTGATCAGCCGGGCAAGCCTGCAAACCAAGATGGACCTGGATCCCGACTTCGAGAAGGCCAACCAAGAAGCCGAGCAGGTGCGGGTTTCCATCGCAGACGACCGGCAGGTGGGCAACATCCTCGGCATGGTGGCCGCAGGCATCATGGGGCCCGAAACGGCGCAGGAGCTGCTCGGCCTTGATCCAGGGAAAAATCCGACGGGGATCAGCCGCGCTGAATCCGATTGGGGCGGGCTGAATGCTGCCGGGAGGCATCACGACGAATTATGTGATGCCTGTGGTCATTTCGATGCAGACGAAAGCCGGTGCCGTGTCCACCAGAGCGACCGGACCTTTGATGAATTCGCCTGCCGCTTTTTCGAACGGTGTGTGGTCTAAGGTGGCAACCATGCAGACACACGCCACGCAGGCCGAAAGTATTCTGGCCAAGCGCATCCGCCTGGCCACCGAGCGAAGCACACAGACTCGAAACCGATATACGGAGCAGGCCATTCGCGAATTGACCGAGGTGCTGGACCAGGCCGAGCAAAACGTCAAAAAGGCGATTACCCGGTATGCGAGCCTGGGTTCCCTGCCGGACAACAAACTCAAGGCCCGCGACGGTCTGGAACGATTGCAGGCCGATATCCAGGAAACCATGCGCGAGCTGAAGAAGGCGCAAACCTTGCGGTTCCGACGTTCGGTCAAGGACGCTTTCAAGCTCGGGATTCAGGGCGGCGTTGACGAGCTGGTCGAAGCGCGCTGGCCGGGCTGGTCGCTTGATGCGGAAGGAGTCCAATCACTGGCCAGGGACGCCTTCACCCTGATCGACCGTGATGCCTTAGACTTCATGGTCAATTACAGCCTGGTACTCGCCGGTGACGTCCAGCGAGAGCTGTCGGGCGGGATCAAGCGCACCATCCTGAGCGGGATCACCACCGGCAAGGGACCAAACGACATCGTCCGAGATCTCGGTCGGGTTGTCCAAGATCCCGAATCGTTTCGACATGCGGGCAGCCGGGTCTTTTCAAAAGCCCAGTACCGAATGGAAGTGATCGCGCGGACGGAAGTGCTGCGTGCCCACAACCAAGGCCGAATGAAATTCCACCGCGAGGTGGGTGTCCAGCGCCTCGAATGGCTGACCATGGCAGACGAACGGACCTGTCCGGTTTGCGGCCCACTGGACGGGAAGGTGTTCCCGATCGACAGGTTCCCGCAGATCCCACGACATCCACAGTGCCGCTGCGGCAGTATTGTGGCCCTCCCGATCGAACTGCTTGCGCCACAACAGATCCGAGACCAGGCCAGATCTAAAACCCGCCGAAAACGGGAAGCCAAGCTGGCGTTCGAGGCCGGTGGAAAGGCCGACCTGGCCAGCCTGACGTATCGCCAACTCGCCGATCTGAGCCAGGAGCACGGCGTGTCGCGGTCGCGAACCAAACGGGAGCTGGTCAGACTGCTCGATCAGGCCGAACCGGGCATTGATCACGGTGAACTCAGCGGGGCAGCCTTGAGGGCCAAGCTGGCCCAGCACGGGATCGGACGGAAGCGATCCAAAACCGAGTTGGCGAATCTGCTCGCCAGAAAGCAGGCCGCGTTGCTGGAAGCCCGAAAGGAAGTCGAGACGATCCGCGCGAATCCGAAATCCAAGCTGTGGGAACTCACCGTGAACGAGCTCCAGGGTCTCGCCAAAAAACGCGGCATCTCGACCTACCTGTCGCGGGCCGAAGTGATCGAACTCCTCGACGAGCGGGACCCAGGACGTAACCATGTGGCCCTGACCGGCAAGGAGCTGGCCGAAGCGAAGAAACGCTTTCAACTGGGTCGCCACAAGACCAAATCATTATTGATCCGGGCCTTGGAAAAGCAGGCAGGCTTGCAGCTCGCGGAGGACCTTTTGGCCTAAACGATCCTTTTTTCGAAAATGTGGTCCGGTTTGCCTCACGGATCTGTAGTTAGTCCTCAACCCGACATGGGCAGCACACCAACCAGGGGACGAACTGTGGAACTCATGCAAACGGACCTGGATCGCATCCAGTTCCTTCTCGAAACGGAGGCGGGCCTTACCCTCGGCGAGGACCTTCGCACCGAAGGCAAAGCCGAAGAGGGCGAGCGTCCCGCCTACAAAACCAGTTACTTGGGAAGCAAACAGAAACTCGTCGACTGGATCTGGAAGCACACACCGGACGGCGTCAAAATCGTCTTCGATGCGTTTGCCGGGTCCGCCGCTGTCGGCTACATGTACAAGACCAAGGGCCTGCAGGTCATCGCCAGCGATCGTCTGCGGATCAGCTATCACATGGCCCGCGCGATCATCGAGAACCAGAAAACGCGCCTCTCGGATGAAGACGTGGCCATGCTGCTGGCGGCCAACGCGGACGCCGGAACCTTCGTTCGTAATCACTTCAAAGGGATGTACTTCAACAAGGGCGTCCACGAGCGCATCGACACGATCCGATCCAACATCGACAAGCTAAAGGGCTACAAAAAGGATCTGGCCCTCTTCGCGTTGGTCCGAACCTGCATGCTGGGCACCGACCACGGGCACTTCGGCAGTCGGACGCCGGACTCGCGTCTGGTGCTCAATGCGAAGGCGTTCGACGAAGGCTTCCAGCGGTTCGTGAAACGGATCAACCAGTTGGTCTTCGACAACGGTCAAGACAACAGGGTGATCCAGGGCGACATCGAGTCCGTGTTGCCGCAGGTCAAGGCGGACCTGGTCTATTTCGACCCGCCCTATGCGACCGAGTTCAGTGCGGCCAATTACACGGCCGTGTACCACTTTGTCGAAGGCTTGATGACCTATTGGAAAGGGATGGCGCTTCGCGATACGGCCCTAAAAACCTTCGAGACCGACCACAAGGCGATCAGCCCGAAAACAGCTCCGGCATTCTTCGAGAAGTTCCTGGGCGCGGCCCAGCACATTCCCATCTGGTTGATCAGCTACCGCGATAAGGCGTTCCCCAACGAGTCGCAAATGCGCGGCATTTTCGCCAAGCTGGGTCGCACGTCCACCATGCGGTCGAAGGATCACAAGTACAACCTCTTCAACAAGCGGGCCTCCGATGCGAACCAACCGAAGGAACGGCTGTTCCTGGCGACCCGAGACTCGGCCAAGTCGAAAGCCGACGTCGAAATCATCCAACTCGACGGGAACGGGCACGAGGAGGAACCGCAGACTGCCGCATGCCACACGGAATTCCCGGTTGAGATCGAGCTAATTCCCAACGCGCCGCTCAAAACCTCGGCGGAACAGCAGTCCCCTCTCGGTGACCCTCAGTTCCGGTGTGTCTTGTGCCGGGTTGGAACAAACAAGAACGGCGACCACTTCAGCCACGCGGAACTGTCGACCCGCTACACCACGGCCATCAACAAGAAGGTCGACCTGAAACACAGCCAGGAATTCGACGACATCGTCGGCGGCATCATCGGTTCGGACTTCGTGGAAGACGACCAAGGCGCCCGTGTGGAAGTCGTCGGCGAGCTCTACCTGGCCGAGAGCGCCCACGCCGCGCTGGCCTACAAGCTGATGAAGCGCGGCATCGTCCGCCAGGTGTCGATGGAGTGCGACTACGCCGAGGGAGAGTGCTCGGTCTGTCACAAGCGGTTCGGCTCCAAGGCCAACTATTGCATTCACTTGGCCAAGTTCAAGGGCGCGCAGTTTCAGGGTCAGCCGGTTTACGAAATTCTACACGGCGTCACCTTCACTGGCCTCGGCCTGCTCGACCGGAAGGGCGCCGACGAAAACGCCAAGATCACCCAGGTCGGGTCCGAACAATCGGGATTCGATCGCCAACCCTCCCAAGGAGAAGACATGGAAGACAAAGCGAAGGACCATGCCGAAGCCGCCAAAGACCCCGGAGACGGCGGTGGTGGGGGCACCGGTCAACCTGAATCCTTGGAGCAGCAGAACCGAGCGCTCCAGGAAGAGAACAAGAAACTCAAACAGCAGGTTCAGGAACTTACCAAGCGGATTGAAGAGCTCGAAGCCGAGCAAAAGGCGGCGGCCAATCGGGTCCGCGCCGAGAAGCTGCTGGCGCAATACGCGAAGAAAGGTGTGTCCTTTTCCACCGACGAAGCGCGCAAAAAGGAGCTCGATCGGCTGGCGGGCCTCTCGGATGAAGCCTTCGCCGCGACCGAGGCCGCTTTGGCAGTTCTCCCGGAACCGTCGGTGCCCAAAGCAGAAAAGGAGCCCGAAAAGGCCAAGACGGAAGCGCCGAAAGCGGCAGCCAACCTGAGTACCGAAGCCCAGGTGCGACCGCACGACGTGGACGACACACCTGCATCCCTCGAAGACGAACTCACCCAAGGCTTCATGGCCGCGTACCGAGAACGGCTCGGCTTTACCGCCAGCGGTTCCTCTTAAAGGAGATTTGTGCATGCCATTTATCTACACGAGCCACCAGAGCCTGTCCTACGGCGACGGCTACCTGCAGGCCGAAGGGCAGACCGGCCAGGTGGTGCGCCTGGTCGGGAATGATCTGTTCGCGGTCAACACCGACCCCACCGAGAAATCGTTCGGCATCCTCATCCGAGACTACAAAGCAGGCGACATGCCGGGCATTTACTGCAACGGCGGGGTGCTGACCACGGATGTGTACGAGGGCTCCCCTGCGGCGGGCGACGAGCTCAAGGTATCCAGCCAAGGGTACCTGACGCCAGGGCCGCAAGCGGGCGAACAGGTGATCGGCCAGGTCATTTCGGCCGATGGCGGCATTCTTAAATTCAAGCTGCTGGTATAGGGAGGATTCTTTGATTGGAACACAGGGGTTGGCCGCAGGCTCCCAGAACTTCATGGCCGCCATGGCCGCGTTGATGCGACAGGCACTGGAATCACCGGAAGGGATGCGCGCTTTGGCGGCGGCGATTGCCAAGCCCATCGAAACCGAGATCAAGCGCAAGGAGATCAGCTCGCTGTTGCTGACCCGGCACGATCTGCCGAAAGGCGAACGTCCGGTTTACCAAAAGAAGCCCAAGGTTCGCGCGTTCTGGATCAGTAAGGACGGTGAGGCACAGATGCAGGAGGTCGGTCGGGACGAGATCGAGTTCCCGACGCATCGAATCCACGCCAACCCGATGGTGGATATCTCCGTGTTGAAGCACGGGAACATCGGGTCCTTGATGGACCTCCAAACGGCTACAGCCGAGCAGATCCGTCGCGAGATCGACAAGCGGACCATCGACGTGATTTCGAGGGCCGTTCCGGCAGAGAACACTGTCACGGTTGCGGGGAGCACCTTGACTGAGGCTGCGCTGAACGAGGCGATGAGCATCATCGAGGATCTGGAATTGACGGTGAAGTTCATCCTCCTGCGCGGTCGTCGTTTCAACGACCTTCGCGGTTGGAACCTGGACCCCGAAACCAAGCTGGAGCTGCGTCAGAAGGGCATCATCAAGAACTACGGGACAGCGTCGATTCTTACGACGTCCGCAGCCCCGATGGACGAGATCATCCTGATCCCGGATCAGGAGGTCGGCAAAATGCCCGTGCGCGAGAAGTTGATGGTCGACTCCATCGAGCAGAAGGGCCGCTTCAAGACCGGCTGGCTGGTGTGGCAGGAGCTGGGCCAGGGGATCACCCGGCCCGACCTGCTGGCCAAGATCAGACTGCAAGGATGAGGAGGTGTGCCTTGAAAACGTTCAAAAGCACGTGCTCGGGCATCTTGATCGTGCCGGAAGCGAACTTGCGCCTGTCGCCTGGTGAATCGTTCATCTGCGATCAGGTCTCCAAAGAGGTTGCGGCGGCCGTCGCCAAAGGGCTCCTGGTCGCGGTAGAGCCGAACGCTGGGCAAGCCGATCCCGAAACGGAACCTCGCCCAGCCAAGGAGATCCGCGAATTGGAGCCCGGCTTGAATGCGCCACGCCCGCGGGGCCGACCCCGGAAAGTGAGAACTCCCGAGGAGCAGTCGGGTGCCGCTGACTGACCTGATCAGCACCCTTAGCCTGGACCTTGGGGACCCAGACGGGCACCTGTTCACGGAGGAATCCCTGAGCAGGTGCCTGCTCAAAGGCTTGTTCCCACTAAGCCGCGACCTCGCCGTGACCTATCGAGTGGTGGACGATGAGATCCAACCCGAGCTGGGCGGCGAGGCTCGTGAGCTGTTGCTGCTGCTCGGCCAGATCCATGCGTGCCAATTGATGCGGGCATCAACCGCCAACGGCTTCTCGTTCTCGTCGGGCGACAAGCGGGTGGACAAAAGCAAGCAACCGGAGCACTGGGCCAAGTTGGAAGCGGATCTCAAGCAGCAATACAAACAGCGATTCGCGGTCCTTCAATCGGACGGCGGGTCGGCGTCAACGGATGACGAGGTGCTGTTGACGCCAGGTTTGGTCCGACCCGTGGTGTACGAGCAAGGGAGCGAGGTGTGACGGTGTTGACCGAGGTGGAAAAGGCGAGCGTCGCGCGCGATGTCCGGGATCTGATCGAGGGGTCCGGGCAAAGGGCGACGCTGCTGCGCGTCACTGGGGCCAAGCTATATGGCTCGGACGACCAGGCCACCGAGCCGATCGGGGAGATCCCAATCGAGCTGGTCGAAACGCCTTCGGTTAACCTGTCGGACAACGTGGACGCGACGGGGCATGTCCTGCCGGAAGCGGACGTCCGTCCCACGGATCGCATCCGTCTGGCCGGCGCCACCTATCGGGTTCAAACCGTGAAACCTCAGAATCTGTTCGGCGTGATCACCCACCAGGTGGTCACGTTGATCCATTTACGGTAAGAGGGGAACGAGGATGGCTGTTAAGCGAACGGGTGATTGGCAGAAGGCCCGCGAGATGTTGAGCGACCGCCGGTTGCAGCGCGTTTCTGAAGCGCTGCAGCAGGCCACGCACAAAGCCTCACTGTTGCTGGTGCGGGAAATCAAGCGCGGGATTGTCGCCCAGGCTCCAGGCGGGAAAGCCTTCGAACCTTTGGCCGAGAGCACCATTAAACGAAAAGGGTCTAGCAAAGCGTTGATCGATACGCCCTTCCTGATTCACCAGATCACCCAACGAATCATGAGAGACAAGGCTTTCGTGGGCTTGCTGCGAGGCACCGACCACCCTAATGGCGAAGACCTGGCCAATATCGGCGCCGTGATGGAATTCGGGGCGACCATCAATCACCCCAATGGAGCCACGATCATCATTCCACCAAGACCGTTCCTGCATCCGGTGATGGAGAAGTATCGGGATGACATCAGATTTTTTTATTCCTGCGCTTTACAGAGGATCCTGGGTTATTGACGATCACGAGGTGGCAGGAGCTTGACTCTTACGATTGTAGGATCTAGAATGGGTATGCTTGAGTCGTACAAAAGCAGGAGTGACAAATGCTACCAGACTTATCAAACAAGGAACACTTAATATTGGGCCTCCTGGTTACTCACGGACAGCTATATGGCTTAGAGCTGGTCAAAAAATCTGAGGGGCAATTAAAACGGGGCACAGTTTATACAACTTTAAGCCGGATGATTGATAAAGGGTATTTGAATTTTTCTGTCGAAGAAAATGCTACTCATTCCGGTCTCCCCCGGCGAAAATATTCTCTAACAGGACATGGTCGCAAAGTGTTTGAGGAGTTCAATGTATATGCTGCAAGCTTTGTAAAGGGGTTTGCCATATGAAAAACTCGGTTATTATTCCAGTTTGGAAAGTAAAACTTGCAATAATCGGTTTTGGCTTGTCCTTTTTTTGCCCCCTTGTAGCGATTAGTATAGCCTTAATGATGTCTCCTGATAAAATATTCTCACAGATCGACAAAGAACAAATGCTTGAAAGCGTCAACATTGCATTTGATTCCACGAGGAATACAGAGTCTTTTGCGAATATTTCATCTGAAGCTTTAGATATAGAATTCCATGGAGTGTTAAGCCATGGGAGCAAACAAGAAAAAATTCTAAAGTTGAAAGACGAAATGAATTGTTTTATTCAAGATGCTTTCGAGAGTGAAACCTTAAATGAAACCATATTCTCGATTCACCAGTACGGGTATGGTTCATTTGAAAAAATGTTGAACCCCATGCTTGAAAATTCACCTGCTTATAATAACGGAAGGAGGGTGAATCAAGACGCATTGGAAATATTTAGAGATAGCTCGATTGCTTTGAGTTTAATCTCAAAAAATACTTTATCCCTGCTTCAGAATAATCAGAAAAAAGCCAACTATTTGGGGATGAAATTAGTCGCCTCTCAATATGCTACCTATGTTTTGACTGGCCTTGGTTTTTTGGGGTTGTTACTTACCTTACCCTTCTTTTTTGTTAACATCGAGACAAAGAACGAAAAAACCTTGTTGATAAAAGCTCCCGGGTGGCGCCTTTCGCTCTTCTCTAGATTGGTTTTTGGACAAAAAGCCTACAGTGCAGAATTCTTAGAGCTTCAATCGAATTTAGATGATGAATATTTTGAGGCGTATTCCGATGGTAGGATTAAGGAAGCAAGCTGGATTCATCTCAGATATATAGTTATATTCTGGACTCTCTTTTTGAAAAAAGTGCTCAGAGGCCCCTTCTACCTTTTCAAAGAGTTAGTGTCAATCCAAAACAAAATCGACAAACTTTAAGCTCTTTATGGCCTTCTGACAGGAGTTTTGATTTATGGAAACACTATGAGTTCATCGCATGGACTATACATCTTCACCGTCTTTAATTGTTTTTCCAGGCAGGGGCAGGTCTCGACTCTGTTTGATGAAGACTGTGTAAGAAGAAACTTACTAATTTGGAGTCTTCAAGGCCCGGCCCTACAGGAAACCATAGAGATGGGACCAAAAAATCAAACTTGTGAGCAAACCAGTCAGGTGACTTTGTGCAAAATAGCGTTGCACCTACAAGGCTTCCAGTTGTACTTTCTCACTGCCCAGTACAAAACACTGATCCGCTCAGCAATGCCACTGGCCAAACAGAGAAACGACCGGTCTACCTACAAAATCACCGGCATCGAGATCAAAGGGGCCATCCCGACGATCAAAGCGGAGCGGTTCTCCACGCTGAGATGCTACACCGACTCGGGATTCTTCATCCGGGTGCGCCTCGGTGAAAATGGCAAGTACATGATTATTGAAGAATACACGGAGACCCAGCCCCATTCCGATTGCTGAGTTACAGAAAGAGAAATAAGGCGATTTCCGTGAGAATCTACTAGTTGTTATCGGTGGAAAATATCGTCGCAAAAAAATGGGGCACTTTTAGTCTCGGGGAAAGGGAGCGAGCTTGCCATTTGAAATGGGGAGGGGCAAGATGGATTTAGCGTGGAAGGATAAAGGATATCTACTACTTCAGTTTAAAATGCGGTGTTATAAGCAAAATGCTATTGAATTTCAAAGTTTTTTTGAAGAGGTAATGGAGGAGGTATATGATGACTTTCGGAAGATAAGGCCTCATGGAAACCTTGGAGATGGTGGGAATGATGGATATCGACCTAGCGTAGGCGAATACTATCAGGTTTACTCTCCTCGTCAGCCACAGTTTAAAGACACCGATGCTGCCAAAAAGTTTAAAGACAATTTTAAAACTCTGAAAGCAACCTGGGGTGAATTTGACAATGTAAAAACGTATTATCTTGTATTTAACGATAAATATCATGGGTCTTCACTTCCCCTGGAAAAGGCACGCATAGAACTAAAAAGAGAAAATCCAGATGTTTTATTTGATATAGTTCTTGCTAGAGATTTTGAAAGGCTGTTTTTAAAGTTAGGTCAAGAGTCTTTGCTTCGACTTGATTTTGATATTGACAGTAGAAGAGCAGTGGAGATCGTTACAAATATTTTTGATCAGGTCAAAGATTTATTGAAAAAAGGGCAAGGTGAAAGCGCCTATGGCTTGTTGCAAGCAAATGAAATTGGGTTACATATACTGAATGATGATCATTTGTTGCATCAGCAAAGGGTTCTGGAATGTAGGTGTTTAATTTCCTTAGAACGAATCCCAGAAGTAAAAGAAAAATGCCAGCACCTACTGCTTGGAAAACCAGAAGATATAGATTTCCTTTGCATCCTCATGGATCTAAGTTTGAGCTGCCGAGACTTTGCTGGATTTGAAGAAAAATTAAACCAAGCCAAACATATCGACCAGGGCAGCATAAGAGCTTATTGCCTCGAGCTTGAGTGTATTATGTTGTCTAATGGTGAGGTGACGGATGAAAACCTGAACTACTTGTACAAAAGAGCCGATTACTCACCGCCGTTTGTAAGTGTGACATTATCCTATGCTTGTGATTATTTGGGAAGGTTTGAAGAGGCAGATAAATGGATGAGGTTTGTAGAAAACAATGACCAAGACGATCTGGCTGCTCACTTGGGGGCGTTGTGTATTTTGCATTCTAGGGGGAATCGAGCCCAGGATCCTCAGAAGAGAGCAGAGATTAATAAAGAGCTACAGGAAAAATCTAAACTTGTTTATGATCACTTTAGTCAATTTGGCCCTCTCTCTCCGAGGGACAGGGTTCTTTTGCAATACTTATCAATTCAGAATGACTTAGAGACAAGGGACTATGAGCAAATTATTAATAAGTCTTCTCATGCGATTTCACTCGTTATGAAATGCTATTTTGATTACCAGATAGCAATTATTCTGACTAAAAATTTGCAAGTAGCTGAGTTGTCAAAAAAGATACTAAGCGAGCTATTGGCTTTTCTTGAGGCATCTTCGTTTTCTCCGCCATTGTTTCTGCAAAAACAATTGTTATTACTGTTTTTGTCTTCGAATATTTCCATGAGCGAAATCAAAGAATACTTCATAAATACTCAGCAAAGGCAGTTACTATCTCTCCTGGAGAATATTGAGGAGAAACGCTTTGAGGGGGCCCTGGAAGAGCTCCGAAACGATTTAGATTTCGCTTACCATCTGGCGCTGGGCGTTAAACGGTTTCCTGAGTTTCGTAGATATTTGTATTCAAAACTTCCTGACTTGCCTGATCATCCAAAGGGTGCTATTTCCCTCATTTTGTCTGTGGACGAGGGTTGTTATGAAGAGACGTTAAAGTTTCTGCAAAATATCTGTTTAGATACCCTGAGCTACTACCATAAAAACTATTTGCTCAAGGCTGTGAGAGACAAGAAGGCGTGGGATATTGAGATTTTCTTACTGGAGAAACTTCTAGGGGAAGAATGGGACTCTGAAAAGCTATGGTCAATTAAATACAGGTTAATCTATCTGTATTATTCATCGCAACAATACCTTAAAGTCATCCTCTTAGGAGAAGAGCTTCTTCTGGCTTGTCTAGAGGAAAACGTTCTTACCAAAGAGGAGGTTAGGCGTGTGCTTTGGGCAACTCTTCAATCATGCCTGTGCCAAGGGAAAGTGGAGTCTCGTTTTTTTGACAGAGCCCTAGATCTGCTCGAGCGCTTTTCTGGCTATGACTCAAGTTTTGATTTTCTCTTGAACACCAAAGCTATTGCAGAAATAAAAAGTAATAACCCAAAAGCAGCAACTGAAACCATACTCAAGGCGATAAAGGAAAAAGGCCTCCTCTCCCTTGAGGATTGTAATAGCGTATTCCAGGTAGTCGTATTTGAATTAGGAGAATCTGAGTGTCTTTCAAATAGCTCGCTTGAAGTGGTTACTCCTGACTCGTTTGTAAAATTTAAAGACAGTGACAAGTGGTATGTGATGAGCGAATCTTCTCTGCTTGAAGCTGTTCCGGTCCCTAAGAAATCTTCAAGGTACAAGGTTTACTTAGGACAAAGACCCAATGTTCCATTCATATTTTCGAGAAAGTTCTCCTCTGAAACACTAGAAATAGAACGGATTTTTTGCTTTAAGAACTATGCGTTTTGGTATGTTTTCCAAAAGATTGGTCATGCAATAAATCAAGATTTGATTCCAGGGGTTGTCTCAATTCCTGTTAAAAAAGATAGCAAAGGATTTGACTTTGGGAATCTAATTTCCGTACTGAAAGAAGAAAGGAATCATGGTGCAGAGTATTTTCACCAATATTGTAACAACAATTGGCCTTTTGCTGCATTAGCAACACATGAAGGAGGAATCCTTTCTGCAGTTCAGAGAATAGCGAGCGAAGGAAGAGGTAGCATACGTTTTAGAGCAGGCGGTATTCAAGAGTATCAAAATCAACTTTGCACAGCGAGAAAGTTAATTGAGGAAAAGCGCTCCTTTTTCCTTGATGGAACATCGGCATTTTTTCTGGTGATTTCAGGTCTATTGGATAAGGTGTGCGATTCTTTCCCTGGTATGAGAGTTCCGCAATCCGTTGTCAATTTATTAGCTCAAATTGTCGATCGATACGAGGATAGAGCCAATTCTAGAGGTTTTCTTGGTCTTCGAAATGATCAGCTTTTGTTGACAGTTATTAGCTCCGAAGATAGAAGAGCTAACAAGGATCAGATCACTAAGGCTATCCAGAAAATCCAGAGCACTCACGAGAGGGTCGTTTTCATTTCCGATGCTAATAGGTCGGATTTTTTTTCAGAAAAAGAAATACTTCCAGAGTTTGCAGATGCAACAATTTTGGCCCAAAAAGAAGGATGCTGCATTCTAACCGATGATTTTTATTACCTTCACCTTAATCACATGGAAACAGGCAAACCCATTCCCGATTACACCTCTTCTCTTGGGCTTATTACCGAAATGCTCACTGCAGGTTTAATATCCTTTGAACAGTATCTTGATTTTTTTCAGTTATTGTCTCGATTTCGTTTTGCCCCTCTACCTCTTGGTGAATCAGAAATTAAAAGGGCAATATTTGGAATGAGACGAATTGTCGAGTTAAATTTTGACAATATTAGTAAATTGAACCTACCTTATATTTTATCCTCTGCGAATGGAGCCATTAGAAAGAAGGTGGGAGTTCTTTTTGCTGATTTTTTTCGAGAGCTTCTCTTTGATCATTCGATTTCTTCGGGAATTATTGGCAAATTATTTGCTGAAATCCTAAAAAATCTTCCAGAGGAAATGGATTCCACTCAAATTGGACAAGAAATTCTCGCCTATTGTGTAATTGCAAGCCAGAAAGGGAAATCTGCAGTACTGTACTGGCCCAGTGATCAAGTGGTTGAACAAAAATTATTTTCGCTTTTTGAAGTTTTAACATTGTGTGATTTTAGAAGAAAGGCTGGATATTCGATATAGATTAATGCTGTATCAGTGCGTCGTTCTTGATATGTTTTTTTTGCCCCCCTCCTTGTTTTCTAAAGTCTGAGCCCACATAAATCTTACCCCATGGTGAAGTGGCTCTCATGGTCTCCGCGGCGGGTGCGATATTAGGATGGGGGCTCTTTTACCGATTGCGCGCTATTAGGGTTTGCATTGAGTGCATGAGCTTGAAAAATAATTTTCGATAAATCCATCAAAATCGACCCGTTTTCCTTCGGCTTTCTGTAGTTAGTCCTCAACCCACCGAGGTTGGAGGACGCCGTGGAAACCCTACGCGACATCGTCGAAGCCCTGATCCGCCTGTTCCAGCGAGAGGTCCATGAACGGGCCGTGCTGGTGCCTCTCGACGACGTCCACGAAATCAAAAGCCCGCCGAGCCTGATCCTTCAGGGCCCGGCCTTGGCCGAGAACCGGTGCCGTCGGGTCCAAGCCTTCGAAGTCTGCAAGGATCTCGACCGGCTGACCTATGAGCGCTGGCCCGCGCCGAGGCTCTACCACCTGGACTTCGATATCGTCGCGACCACGGCCAACGATGCCCAGTTGCTGGATCTCCAGGCGAAGATCACGCGCTTCTATCTCGACCACCCGGTCCTCGCCATCGAGGATCGCGGCGCGTTGAACCTGACCGAGCTGGTGCCAATGGGAAGTCTGCGGCGGGTCAACCTCTCCAATCTCAAGCAAAGTGCCGGTCGCCTTCGCATCGAGGATTGCCCGATCTACGGGAACGCCGTCGAGGAAGGACGACTGATCGTCGACCGCCACTTCGAATTCCGGGGTGGCCTGGTCGAAGACCGTCGGTTCACATCTCAACCTGAGGAGTCGCCTTGATAGCCATCAAAAACCTGTTGTTTCAACCGCTTGCGATCCCGCTGACTGGAGGTCAGAGCCTTCATCTTCAACCAAGAGAGACACAGGAAGTTCCCGATAACCAGATCTCACATGATCTCCTGGCAGCCGAAAAGCGTGGCCTGATCCACATGGAAACCAAGGCCGGAACCCAGTCTGCCAATTCGAAACCCAAACCCACCAGAAGAAAAAGGAAGCCCCGCGCATGACGACCTATCTTTCGCCCGGCATTTACACGAAGGAAACGGATTTTTCCTTCTACGTCAAACAGATCTCCACATCCAGCGCGGCCATGGTCGGTGTCGCCGAACGCGTGCCCATCAATTCTCCCTCACTGGTAACGAGCTGGGAGCAGTTCGCCAACCGCTACGGCGGCTACATCCAGGCCGGATACCTTGCCTACGCGGCCAGGGCCTTTTTCGATAATGGCGGAAGAACCTTGTACGTCAACCGCGTGGCGCACCTAACCGATCCCATGGATCGACAATCGCTCACCGCGGTCTCGGCATCCCACACGCTGCTGGACCGGCGCGGTGTGACCGCCTCGCTCGAAACCGGCCAGGCCGGGACCGACCGCATCACCTGGCAAGCCCGGGAAGCCGGTACTTCGGGCAACGTCCTTTCGGTGGTGCTTGACGCAAGCGGGATCGACACACCGCTTTCCGTCGAAGTCGCCGGCAACGTGATTCGTGTCCACTTGGCAACCGATTCGGCAGGGACCGCCACCAGCACGGCCAATGAGATTGTGGCGGCCATCGATACGGACAGCGAGGCCTCGGCTCTGGTCACCCTTCGATCCGAGGACACGGGTTTTGTCACGCCTGTGACAGAAACCCCGCTGGCCGGCGGAACAAACGGCCAAGCCACCTTGGAAGTTACCGCCATCAATGAAGGGACATGGGGTAATGACCTGACCGTCTACACTGTAGACAGCACGCGACAGCCTACGGACCGATTCAACCTCATCGTCCGCTATCAGAACCGCATCGTCGAAGTTCACCGCGACCTGAGCATGGACGAATCCTCCCGCGACCATGTCGAAGCGGTTGTGAACGAGGCTTCGGAGTTCATCCGGGTCCGGGATCTGGGCAATGGATCCGGCTATCCCGACGACCGGCCCGGTATCGGTGAATTCGTACTGTCCGGTGGTGATGACGGCCTGGCCGGTCTGAATGACCAAGACTTCATCGGTGATGCGGCAGCCCACTCCGGCATTCGCGCCTTTGACGAAATCGATGCGCTCAATCTGGTGGCGGTGCCCGGCGTGACCACGGCGCCCGTCATTCAAGCCGGCATCACCTACGCCGAGAACCGCAAAGACCTGTTGTTCATCGCCGACGCACCGCTGCACCTGGAACCTCTGGAAGTGATCCAGTGGCGGAAAGGTCAAGGCGGCTACACGCACACAGCGTTCAATTCGACCTATGGGGCCGTCTACTATCCCTGGCTGCAAATCAGCGATCCGCTGACCAGCAAAAAGAAGTTGATTCCTCCGAGCGGCGCGGTTTGCGGCTGCATTGCCCGCAGCGATCAGAAAACCAATGTCTGGTCGGCGCCCGCTGGCACGGAGCGCGGTCGGATTTTCAACGTGCTGAATGTCGGCTATCGCGTTTCGCGCGGCGACATGGACGCACTTTACCCGGAAGGGATCAATTCGATTGTGGCCAACCCGGACACGGGCGTCGTGATTTGGGGCCAAAGGACCTTGACTCTCCAACCTTCGGCCCTGGATCGGATCAATGTGCGTCGCCTCATGATGTACATGGAAGAGGCCATCGGCGAGAGTTCGCGGTTTGTCATCTTCGAACCGAATCATCCGCAGACCTGGCGGGCTTTGCTTCGCCTGTTAAATCCGTTTCTTTTGGACATCCAACAGAACGGCGGCCTGTATGAGTTTCGCGTCCAGTGCGACGAGGAGACCAACACGCCGGCCGTCATTGACCGGAACGAGATGCGAGCCCGCGTCTTCGTCAAGCCCACCAAAACCGCTGAATTCGTGGAGTTGAATTTCGTGTTGATCACAACCGGCGCCAGCTTCGACGAAATCTTCGCTGAGACCAACAGGAGGTAACCCTATGGAACACGCGGGAACCATGCCCAAGTCCTTGTACCAGAATTGGCAGTTCGCCATCGAAATCAACGGGTTCGACGTGGCCCTGTTCAAGAAGGCGAGCTTGCCCAAGACCGAGTTCGACGAGACCACCTTCTCGCCTGGCGGGTCCATGTTCGACCAAAAGGTCGCGGGCCGCGCCAAGTTCGAGGACGTCAACCTCGAAAAAGGGATCTTCCAAGACGGCAGCGACGAGGCCGCGCGCGACTGGGTCAAGAAGATCGTCGACGTCAATGCCGGTGTCAGCAAACTGCCAAGCGACTACATGCGCGACGTGGATCTGGTCCAGTACGATCGAACCGGCTCAGAAACCCGGCGCTGGACATTGCACGGTGCTTGGATCAAGTCCCTTGAATACGACGAGCTGGACGGCTCCAGCTCGGAAAACACCCTCGAAAAGCTGGTCATCACCTACCAATACTGGACCTAAAGGAGATTTGGTTGTTTACCTTTGAATTGCCCTGCGGCCTGGAGGCCGAAATCCGGGAAATGACCGGCGCCGAAGAGGAAATTCTCACCAACCAGCGCCTGATCCGCAACGGCTCGGCGATCAATCAAGTGTTGAAGAACTGCCTTGTGCGCCTTGGGGACAACGACTCCCCGACGATGAACGACGTGCTTGACCTGCTGTCGGGTGATCGGTTGGCCCTGCTGGTCGAGCTTCGTCGTGTGTCTCTTGGCAGCGAAGTGGAACTCGAGCTGGTGTGTACCAACCCGACCTGTCGGGAGGCCAACCCTTTCACCGTGGATCTCGGCGCGCTTGAAACCAAGCCCTATGGTGACGCCCGCGAGTTCGAGTTCACCTTGCCGTCATCAAATCGAACAGTGAGGTTCCGGTACTTGGACGGCCACATGGAAAAGCGGTTGGCGACCTTGAAAGAGCCATCGATCGCGTCCGCCATGACGATGCGCATCATCGACATCGACGGGAAGCCGCCGTCCAAAAGGGTCATGCAGGACATGAGCCTTCGCGATCGCCAAGCCCTTCGCGCTGAAATGGACCGTGTCAACGCCGGGATCGACACCGCGATCACTGTGGATTGCGAGGCCTGCGGCGAGCGGTTGCGCACTCGGCTCGAAGCGGAACCGGGTTTTTTGTTTCCCGGAGCCGCCTTGTAAACGACGCATTCTTCCTCGCATACGGGGGGCTCCATTGGGGCTTCCACGACATTCGCCATCTTCCGATTCGGCGGCGACAGGAGTTCGTGGAAGCCCTTGAACGGCAACTGGAATTCGAGCGGCGGGAAGCCGAAAAAGCGAGGCGATGATGGATCTCGGGCTTGGCATTGTGGTGTCCCTGAAAGACATGTTGTCCCGGAACTCCGGCAAAGTTGAGCATGCCATGGAGAAGTTGGACGGGACCGTGGCGCGCACAAGCGAGAGAATGACGCGGAACCTGGAGCGCATCCAAAAGGGCACGATGATGGCTGGCGCGGGGCTCGCCTTGTTGGCGACACCCATCGCTTTGCTTTCGGCGACCGCTGAAACCCATAGGGCGCTCGGGGAGCTGGCCTCCCTGGGCGTCAAAGACTTGCGGGCCTTGGAGAATGCCGCCGAGTCGTTCACCAACGCTTGGGCGGGGACCACTAAGGCGCAGTTCATCACGAGCGCGTACGACGTGCGCAGCGCACTGGCGAATCTCTCCGATGAGGCGGTCGGCACCTTCACCGCGATGGCCGCCCTTGCGGCGAAGGCAACGAAGGCCACAACCGACGAAATGGTGGGGACCTTCACGACGTCCTATGGGATCTTCAAGCCGCTGATGAAGGACATGTCCGACATGGAATGGGCCCGGACCTTCGCCGGCGGCATGGCCCAAACCGTGGCCAGCTTCAAAACGAACGGCAAGCAAATGGCCGACGCAATCAAGAATATCGGCGCGGTCGCGGCCAGTGCCAACGTGCCCATGGAAGAGCAATTGGCGATTCTTGGCCAGTTACAGACGACGATGCCTGGCTCTGAAGCGGGTACGCTCTACAAGGCTTTCATCATGAAGGCCGCCGAAGCGGGTGATAAGCTGGGCGTCTCCATGGTCGGGGCCGACGGGAGGCTCAAGGGCATCATTCCCATGTTGGAAGTGCTCCGCAAGGAATTCCCCGACTTCAGCCAGGCGGCCACACAGGTCGAGATCAAGAAGGCGTTCGGATCCGACGAAGCCGTGAAGTTCTTGCTCCAAATGAGTCAGGGGCTGGACGGTCTGAAAACCAACATCCAGAGCGTCCGCCAGGCGATGGAGACTGGCACCGTGGTCACCGAAAAGATGGCTCGGGCGATGAACCAGGACATCGGGGCCAGTTTCGAGGTGATCCGCCAACAGATTGCCAACCTCATGGAGATTCTCGGGCGGACCCTGCTCCCCATCGTCACCCCTGTCTTGAAGGCGGTGTCCAGCATCATCATGGGGCTTCAATCGATGGCGAAGGCGGTGCCTGGATTGACCGGTGGCGTCCTTGCCCTGATTACCGCGCTTGGGGCGTTCCTGGTTGTAGTCGGTGGCATCGTGGCATCGATCGGCGCGGTGGGCCTGGCGATGCCCGCCATCAAAGCAGGAATCGCCGGGTTTGGTGCCGCCTTGGCCGGGGCCGGGTCGGCCATCGCTTCGGCATTCTTGCCGGTGACGGCAACGATTGCTGGTGTTGTGGCGGCCATCTATTTATTGAAAAAGGCATGGGACACCAACTTCGGCGGCATTCGCGAAATGGTCGAAGGTGCTTTTGCGCGGGTTCGACTCGCCTTTCGGGGCATCCGAACGTTGATTCGATCCCTGCGGGGCAGCGCGGGCGAAATGTCCGCCGAACTCGCCCAGAAGCTGAAAGCGTCCGGACTCATGGGCTTCGTAGTAGGCGTCTTCAAGATCTATTACCGGGTCCGCCAGTTCTTTGCAGGATTCCATGCAGCCATTACCCACGCCTTTTCGAGAGCGGGCGCGATCCTGGGCCCGGCCGTTAAAGCGCTGGTTACCGCCTTTGTGGATCTCTACAAGGCCGGGTGGTCGATCTTGGAGGTGATTGGCATCGTTTCGAGTTCGGCCAACGGGAAGGCTTTCTATGGCCTCGGTGAAGGGCTCGGTATGGTCCTAGGCCTGCTGGTCCAAGTCGGTGCCTTTCTTCTGAAGGTGATCATTTACCCCATTGCCTTCTTGATCAAGCTGGTCGGCTACGTGGTCAAGGCCTTTGTGTGGCTCGGCAAATCCATCGTCAAGGGCATGGTCGCGGGGGTGAAGGCGATCTACACCTACTTCCTGCCATTGCGCCTGGTCGTCCAGGCGTTTCGAATGCTGGGCCGCATGGGCCTGGCCATGTGGGACATGCTCACAGGTGGCACGTCGGTACTCGGCTTCTGGAAAGCGATTGGTAAGGCCATCTGGGACTTTCTCGGGACCCCGTTTCGCTGGGTTGCCGATGCTGCACGGGGTTTATGGCGGGCTTTGAGAAACAGCTTCGCCAACACGGTCCAAATGTGGGAAGGACTGGGGGAAACCATTTGGAACGGCTTGAAGAACACACCCTTGATTCGCGTGTTCTCCCAGTTGCTGGACTTGTCCAAGGTCCTGCAGGAAAAGAAGCGGGCCTTTTTCAACGCCGGGAAGGAATGGATTCTGTCCTTGGCCAAAGGGATCTGGTCAGCGATGACCGCTCCCATTCAGCAGGTGAAAAAGGGTTTGGCCAAGTTGCGCAGCATGCTGTCGTGGTTTGGAAAAGAGAAGGCGTCCGAACCGAAGGTGGGCATCGAACAGGCTCAGGCGGCATCCCATCAGAAGACACCTGAAATCGTCGGTGTGGACTCGCCGGCAACATCTATGATTTGGCCACAACGTTTCCTGGAAAAAATCTGGACATCTGGGGAGAGAATGGTGGCCAAAGCGAAAGCCGGGATGGCGTCTACTCTGACCCCAAGCGCGCAGCGGGCCATTGAAACGGCGCGCGCCCTTCGCGATCAATTGCAATCGGGATTCGGTGCAGTCACCCAACGCTTTCGGACGGTTCTCCAGGAGGCCCGCAAACCGTTCACGCTCCGGCTGCGAGACACCTTCATTGAGACGTTTGGTAGGGCTTGGGAAGCCATGGTCGGCCTCCTGGTGAAGCGGCTCAAAGCAGCGCTCCAGTTTTCGGCCCAAAAGGCTGGAGGAGCTTACCAATACGGGATCAGGCCAGTCGCGGTCGGCGCGATGGCCCTTTCGCCAATCCTGGCAGGCCCCTTACCGGCGGCAGCCGTCGGAGTGGGTGGGTTCCCGGTTCAGCAGATTCAACAAAATGAACCCGTGCGGGTTCAGGTCCAGGGGGCGTCGTGGCGTGCGGCCAAACCCCAAACGATGATCGCACATCAGAGACTGGCTCCAATGACCGGAACGACCGCCACTTACCGCTCGAGCCAACCGGCCCCCACCATCGATCAACCCGTCCTACAGATGGACTCGGGGCGCGACAGGCATCGCGTGTATGCTCGTCCTGGTGTTTTCGAAAAGGGCCAAACGGTTGTGGGCACAAGCCAGGCCATGGCCTCGATTCAGAAAACGGGTCCCAGCTCTGCGTCACCAGCCTTCCAGGGCGCGATCGCTCACGATGGGCAAGTGGTTTCTCGACCAGAGCCAGGTCTGATCGTTCATCAGCGGATACTGGACAATCAGCAGAATACGTGGCGGTACGTGCCTCGCGCGATTGTCCCCGCGATTTCCGACCCAAACCAAAGCTATCGACAAACCGACACAACGTCAGTTGGCGTTCGTGTTGCGGTCCCAGCTACAAATGTCGGCACCGCCTCTCTTGGCGTGCCCCACCAAGAATTGACTGGAATGGATGCCCCGCACCAGCCAATCCGATTGGTCGTGGGTCTGAACGCTTCCGCGAGCGAGCAATCCTTGGCAGCTAACCAAACCCGAACCGCGAATCGAATCGCCGTCACGAGAATAGGGCTTTCACCGACACAGGAAGCCTATCGCGGCGTGGCGTGGGTTGCCCACCAAGTCGTTTCCTCGGTTGAGCACCTGTATCACGCAGTCCAAATGGTTGACCCCATCATGGCTGCTTTTGAAGAAGTGCCTGGATTCCAGCGGACGATCGACGCGGCTATTCCAGTGGATCGGCAGCGGCTCTTGTTTCAATCGCGACAAGGAGCGAGACCAAACCAAGACCAAGTCGCCGAGGCGAGCATCATCGCCCAAACGATCAGGCCCTTCATGGATCAGCTTGCGCAAAAGAACGAGGAATTGGCCGCTCGGCCGATCGACATCATCGTGAAAACAGAATTGGACGGTCGCGAAATCGCCGAGGCGGTCTATCGCGACATACGGGACCAAAAAATCAAGAATTACGAGACGTTTTGATGACTTGGGACACGAAAGAACAGCAAGCATTTTTGGTGGATATTGATACGAGCGAGCGGCTAGCGTTTCAGTTCAATCCGAACGAGATTGTCGATGAAAAGAGCACGGCCTACGCGACCATTCGGATACCGGGGATGTCGCACCCACGGTATCAGTTTGTGGCAGGTGAAGCGCGCCGTATCTCGGTGAAAATTCAGCTCTTCAAGGGCCCGGTGCGACAGCAGGTGGCCTGGCTGCAATCGCTTTGCTATCCAGAGCACGCGGGAACGATGCTCAAGAACGCGCCACATCGCGTGATGCTGGTGTACGGCCAGCTGTATCCGGGCCTGGTTTGCATCGTGAAGCAGGTCAAGGCCCGGTTTTTTGAATTGTTCGATCGAGAAAGCCTGCTGCCGCAGCGAGCCGAAGTGGACCTGACCTTGGAGGAATACATAGAGCGATCAGTCGAGGTAATGGAGGTGCGCTTGTGATTGGGAAAAGCTCGCGGTATCAGATGTCTATTCTGCATCGATTGAAGGATGGGGACATTTTTGGGCTCCGTTCGCTGATTGATATTCCCCCGAGTGCGGATGATCGTTTTCATACGGTGGTGGAGGGTGATCGGATCGATGCGTTGGCACACCTTTACTTAGGAGATGCAAACCTATGGTGGGTAATTTGTGACTCCAATGACATTTTCTTTCCGCTGAAGTTAGAAACTGGATCCACATTACGAGTTCTCGCTACTCAGCGTGTCTGGGATTTTCTTGAGTAAAAGCACTGGGACCAACGTTTCTGTCCGTTCTTGAATGCCCCGATTACCAACGGCCGCCTTTCTCCTCTGCAGGTTCAAAAGCTCATGGTATAGGCCATATGGATCTTATTTCCTCGCTGAAAGATTCGGTAGAAGACCTTGCTAACGCTCTGTTTTGCTCGCCAGGATTACCTGTTTTTGTCTTTGGGGGTCTGTGTGTTGCTGATCACAGACTTGCTCTCGGTTGTTCGGCTCTCTGACGGTTGCGAATATGGACCTGGAGCAACAACTGCCGTTCGTTTCCATTCTGGCCAGTTGTTCACTTTATCGCCAGAACGCTTGAGATTTTTGAAAAAAGTACCGCTTTTCGCCATCATATCTCCTCATTTCTTCAAAAGCTTCTCAAGGCGGTTCAGTGCAACCCCCTCCCGATCTAAATACGAAATAGGCAGTAATTGCAACCTCAATTTCGCCCCTGGTCGTTTCCAGTTGACCGCCAGGCCATTCTTAGAGTTTTTTCGCTTGAGTTCGTATCCAATTCCAAGATTTAAAGAAAACAAATTGAAATAACTCCGTGGCCCAACTCCAATAAAAGGCTCGAACAATACTTTATTAAGGGTGTTTTCGACGGAGATTGAATCTTTGTGAAAATCCAAGGCTTTGCTTTTGGGATAAGGTTCTATAAAAACGACGCGGCGAACTCCGGAGGAAATGATGTGTTTTGCACAATTATGACACGGGAAAGTAGTGCAGAAAATTTCTGCATCCTGAGTGCTAATTCCCATCCGGCTGCAGGTTAGTAATGCTTCCATTTCGGCATGAACAACTCGGCCATATTCAGTTATATCCATAACGGAACTTTGCTTTAGTGCTTTTTTTATCTTTTTTCGCGATTTTTTAGGAGCATCATTGACGATTTTATCAATAATCTTTCTCTTCTCTGTGGTATTTGTGTCATACCCAAGGCGGTAGTCTCTACCGCCTTCAGAGTCGCAAAAAATTCGCTCTTGCTCGTTGTAAGATGGCCAATAGAGACCTCCATCAGCCTTTGGCACATCATTTGCTCCTGTTGCTATTATGTTCGTTCCTTTGGTTAGAACTGCCCCCACCTGCCTCGACAAGTCGGCTGAGCGTAATGCCGAAGAAAAGGCCAAAAACATGGAGTACTCATCAAATGTTGGTGTCACAAATGGATTTCCAAAAATCAGATCGAGTATCCGGGATATTTGTGCCTCTAAATAATTTAAATTGGAGTTAAAAGAAATAAAAAAATCTGAGAGATGAAATGCAGCTCTAACCTGTTGACCATGTTTTTTTGACTCAGCTTCGTCGCGACGGATCAATTTTTCAGCCTGGTCTTCATGCATCCCTTTGCGAATCAGGCGTTGAATACGGTCTGTTTCGCAAGAATATACCCCAAAAATAAATACGCCAGGGTGGTAAATATTTCTAAGTCGCTCTATTTCATAATGGTGTTTGAGAGAGTTTATTATTGTCGCAGTTCGTTTTTTGGGAGTGACTCCGTTGTCATCTTCCGAGGATTCTCGAGTATCGTAGATTCGTGCCGCTGCAGCTAGTGCTAAAATCGAGTTGTCGCCAGATTTTTCTCTTAATTTATTCCCTTCATTCATTAACGCATTGGCTCGCTCGAAGGCCCCATCTGGAATCTTTGCGTCAGTCAAAGTCTCTATAATTTGATTTGAGACTTTGATCGTCTCAACTTGATACTGAAACACTTTCAAAAAACCTTTTATTAAATCACAGACTAAATCCAGAGGAGTACCAATCGCGCCAACGAGCCCAATTATCAACTCAGAATCAGAATACTGAGGTTCTTTCTTTGATTTTTTTGATGTACTTCTACCGCCATTTTGGTTTTTGCTCATTAATTACCTGCAAAAAGGTGAAGAAATTCAGATTTTTTATCACTTTGAAGTCTTAGTTAGAATACACGTTACTTTGCCCAAATGTCAATCACAACAACAATTCAGCCCGCACGCAATTGAGCTGTTCATATGAATTTCATCGAAACCGAAAGCCGGGATATAGGTCTTGTGAAAAGGCTTCCGTGTTTTCCGCAAAGAACTAGATGTCTCTGTGCGCACTTGTCTGGGATCGTGGATTCTTGTGAGCCGAAAACCATTTTCTTCCTGTAGTTAGTCCCCAACACGCCATTTCGGCCAGAGTTGGGGACCATGACCATCGATCCGTTCAAACCGACCTTCCTCATCCAAATCGAGGGCGAGACCCTTGCCGAGGACATTACCCAGGAGATCACGTCTTTTACCTTCGAGGACAACGAGAAGGGACTGGACGTACTCACCCTGACGGTGACGAATCGGAACCATCAGTTCGTCGACCACCCGTTATTCCAGGAAGGCAACGAGATCGTGGCCCGCTGGGGCTACGTCGACAACCTGTCACCGCGCAAAAAGGCGGTGATCAAGGATGTCGATTATGAGTTCCCCGAAAACGGCGATCCGCGAATCCGCCTGAAAGCCTTCGACAAAGGGTTCAAGCTTTCTGGCAAAGAGAACCAGAAGGTGTGGCAAAAGCCCGCGCCGGGGATCTTGTATTCGGAGATCGCGGAGCACATTGCGAGGGCCAATGGCTTATCACCGGTTATCGAGCCGACCCTGACGCCGCACCTTCGCGTGGTGCAAAGCAACCAGTCTGACGCCCACTTCCTTCAAGAGCTGGCCAAAAAGGCCAGGGCCCAAGATGGTGATGGTGCGGCCGGCTATGTCTTCTTCATTCAAGATGACACGCTCCACTTCCACCCGCGCCGACTGGAGCAGGCTCCCGCCATGGTTCTGGAGTACTTCACCAGCCGCCAGGGCTTGCTCCGATCCGTCCGGGTGGATGCTCGATCCCAGGGCGCAAAGGGTGCGGGCACCGAGACCACTACGATCGGGCTCGATCCCAGGAAGAAAGAACCGGTCGTTTACAAGGCCAATAACGACACCACGCCGGAACGCACATCCCTCGGCAAGCGAACCTATCTCGTCGACGCCAACACCGGCGAGGGCGGGTTCAAAGAGCAGGAGACCGGACACGTGGTGCCGACCTTCGAATCTGCCGAAGCGCTTCATGAAAAACCGACCCACGAGCCTTCCCAGGACGCGGCCGAGAGCCAGTTCAAGGAAACCGAACTTCGCCAAGTCGAGGCCACGGCCCAAACCATTGGGATTCCGCAACTGACCGCCAAGGCCAATGTCGAACTTCGTGGCCTCGGCCAAAAGCTGAGCGGAATCTATTACGTGACCTCGATCCGCCACCAAATCGGAGAAAGCGGGTACACCTGCGACCTCCGACTTCGCAGGAATGCGCTGGGCGCCGGTGCCGGGGACAAGTCTGAAAAATCCAAGGGTATCCCCAACGAGCAGGCCGGCCCGGCAACGCCCCAGGAGAAACCGCCAGCCATGGTGACGGTGGACGCGGACACCGGCGACATCATCGAGGATCCGAGGGAGGGGTGATGATCGCGCCTTTCTTTTTCCTTATTGCAACGGCCGTCAGCAGAGTTTGGCCGTCCCCTGGACCTGGCGATCGTGCCCATGTCACATGGCTGACAGCCGACTTGGAACCATCCCGGTTCGCCTGCCGTCATTGCGGCGACGTGGTGATCGATCGCCGACTTCTGGACGCCCTTTTAGCGCTCCAAGGGAAGGTAGGCCGCCCCTTGGTGATTCTCAGCGGGTATCGCTGCCCGCCGCACAACCGGGACATCGGCGGGGAGCTGAGAAGCTACCACACCAAGGGTCAAGCGGCCGACATTCGCGCACCCGGCGTTCCGATCATGGCCCTATTCCAGGCCGCATTGGAGATCCCCGCCTTTCGCGGCGGCGGGATCGGCCTTTACCTCAATCGCAAGTTCCTCCACCTAGACATTCGCCCGCAGCGCTTTCGGTGGATTGTCCCACCACGGAACGCGCTGCCCAACAAAACCCATAGCCATTAGGAGAGTTCATGAACGTTCTCGATTTCCTCCAGGAGTATCAGGCCGCCCTGATTTCTTTGGCCGTTGCCGTGATCGGCGCGGTGAAACTGACCTCATGGGGCCGGGCCAGGGCCGAAGTCCTCGACACCCTCGTGACCATCATCGAATCGTTGGGCCTGAAAGAGGCCAAGGCCGTCATGGCCGTCCAGGAGCGCCGCCTGTCTCAAGGTGCTCAAGATGCACTTGCCCACGCCGTGAGCAAGGCGGATCCCAAGAAAAAGCCCAAACCACTGGGGCAGCGCCTCCTTGGTGAAGCGCTGCGGGGCATCATCCCCAAACGGTAACCCACTCAGCGCGGTCTTTCGGGGCCGCGCCATTTTCGAGGTTTCTTGAATGATTGCGACGGAAGACAAGCAACATGTCGAACGCTACCGAGACCGATGGTTCGGCAAGTACCGAGCGATCGCTCGCGACAACAACGATCCCGAACGGCTCGGCCGCTTGCGGTTGGAAATACCCGCGGTGCTCGGGACCGGCCGAGAGAATTGGAGCGACTGGGCCTCACCCTGCTTCGCTTATGGCGGGCTTGACGATGTCGGTACGTTCCTAGTGCCCGAGGAAGGGGCGAGCGTCTGGGCCGAATTCGAGGGCGGGCAGGTCCAATACCCGATATGGACGGGCGTCTGGTTGGCGAAGAGCAACCCCGGCGAACAGCCCGAGGAAGCTACACGGCTCTGCAGCCATCCGACTTGCTTCGACTGCGAGGACAAGTTGGAGCATGCCCCGCATCCGTTCGACGGGCCGGAGCACCGGAAGTACCACGGGCACCCGCCCTATTACTGCCCGCGCCGGAAGGTGCTCATCAAAACCGAAACCGGCCACACCATCGTGATGGATGACCGCGACCAGGAAGAGTTCCTGAAAATCATCGATCGCGCGGGTCAGATGCTCCACATGGCGTCACCCGTGAAGCGGACTGTTCAAACGGGAAACGCTCGACCGCGCCAAACGAGGGAAGCGGAACGTGGAGACCAGCTCGACCTTCGATCAGACATCCACGACCAGACTGCCAGAATTCAGATCACCGACTTGTCGGGCCAGCACCTGCTATTGGAAGCCCGCCAAGACAAGGAGAAGATCCACCTCGAATCGCGCGACCGGGAGCGGACGAGGTGGCAGAAGGTTCTGCTGGACACCACGTCCGGCAAGGAGAAGGTCCATATCTGGGGGCTCAACGGAGCGCAGGAGGTGCTCATCGACTCGACTGCGGGCCGGGAGAAGATCCAGCTTCGCGACAAGGCCGGTTCCACCGTGATCATGGACGGCGTCACCGGGAACATCGTGGTTCGTGCCACAAAGAAAGTTCTGATCGGGTAGGAAGGCTATCGATGCAACCAAAAGTGTCGGTCGTCATGACCGTCTTCAACCGCCAGGACTACCTCGGCCAGGCCGTGCAGAGCGTTTTGGCTCAGACCTTCCCCGATTTCGAGCTGATCATCGTGGACGACGGCTCCACCGACGCGTCGCCGCTGATCGCCCAGCGATTCGCCCTTCGGGATTCTCGCATTCAGTTCGAGGCCCGGCCTCATCGCGGTCGCATCCCTGCTTTGGCTGATGCCATGGAGCTGGCTACGGGTGATTATGTCGGCTGGGTCGACAGCGACGATCTCTTGGAGCCCGAAGCCCTGGCCGAAACGGTGCGATTCCTCGAGCGGCACCATCATGTGGGCCTCGTGTACACCGACTACCTCGACATCGACGATGAGGGCCACGTCCTCGGCATCGGCAGTCGGTGCCGCGTGCCTTTTTCCCACCACGGTTTGCTGCGGACCTTCATGACCTTTCATTTCAGGCTCTTTCGGCGATCGCTGTTCGACCAGATCGGCGGTCTGACCGACGCCGTGCCCATGGCCGAGGATTACGACTTCTGCTTGCGGGCCTCGGAAGTCGCTCGATTCGGCCGGATCCGAAAACCGCTTTACCGGTACCGGAAACATGCGAATCGGGTGACGGATACCCATCGCCTCGCCCAAATCCACGGTGCCAAAGAAGCGATCCGGCGTGCGCTGGCGCGTCGCGGCCTCGACGCTCAATGGAACCTTCACCTGGAACTCAGAGGCCAATTCGAATTGAGGAGGAAATCGAGTTGACACACCCCACTTCTCCACCATCGGAAGCCTTTTTCTCTCGTGTCTTTGGCGAGTGGCGTGCCGAGTTTCGCGCCATACTCGAAGGCCACAAACAGGACATCCAGGCCCGCCTAGAAAAAATCGAGCTCAGCCTGGAAAAGAAGAGCGACAAGGAACACGTCACCCTGCTCGTTACGGGCCTCCAAGAGGACCTGCGGCGGCACGCTCAGGACATCAATCACATTCAAAACGAGCTCACCCAGAAGTTGAACACCGAAGCGTTGTGGAAACTCATCGGCTTGGTGTTGACGGTGGGCAGCGCGTTCGGGGGACTGATCGGCTTCGTGGTCAGCATGCTCCTGCGGAGTCGCGGTCATGGGTAAACCCGTGGCCCGGCTGGGCGACACCACCAATCACGGAGGCGCCATTGTCACGGGATCGACCGGCACCATCGTCAACGGAAAACCGGTGGCCCGGATGGGTGATCTGCACGCATGCCCTCGAAAGGGTCATGGCCTCACCCGAATCGTTTCGGGCAGTTCGATGACCCTGACGGAAGGAAAACCAACCGCTCGCATGGGCGACACCACGGGATGCGGTGCAGTTATCGTGACCGCCAGCCCCGACACCACGGGATAAGGGAGATGCTAAATGCCAGAAAACAACGTACCTCGTTATTGGGACATCGAGCCCAAACACATCCGACAGTCGTTCCACGCCGAGGGCGTGTGCGTGCCGATCACGGTGCGCGGCGCGCCGAGAGGTTCCCTCGTGGTCCAAAGCCTGGATAGCAGCGTCGCCACGGTGGAGGGCGGTTGGATTCGCTTGGGCCAACAAGTGGGTGCCACCATGATTCTGGTTTCCGATTCGGCGGCGGGCGACAGCATGCGTTACATCCAAGTCGAAGTGTTTGATCCGGGTTCGGGTGGCACCGATCCTTACGGCGGGGGCGATATCCCGCCGGATTGGGGGATTTGAGATGGGATCTGCCACGTTTTCACCCGGCTCGGGCGCAATCTACGACATAACCACGACCTCACCCGTGGCCCATGTGCTACACCTGAGCCACGCGGCCTCAGAAGCCATGCGCCAGGAAGCCGAATCTGCCCTCGAAGCCCACCAGCAGGCGGCGGCCGAGTACAGCCAGCAACTGGACCAACCGGACTTTCACCCGTTCGTGTCATTGCCCGCAGGCACCCTGCAGCGTGATTTGTCGAACGGCCAGCGGCTCTTCGTCCTGCCGGACGGCACCTTTTTGGGAACGACCGACCAGGAACACTTCGTGTTCGTGGACTCCGCCGGCGTTCCGTACCAGATACCGGAGCACGACGGCAAGGTCACCCTTCCCGATAGCCGCGTCTTCGAATTGGTCCCCGAAGCGCGGGCAACGCATGCGACAGATTGGATCCAAGGCCTGCCGGCAGGTGTTCATCCGGTCCAAGTTGCCGACGGGCGGTTCCGTATCGTTTTCGCTACGGGTCTTCGGCTGGATGTCTCCATCCCGGATCGTCGGGTTGTCCTTCTCAATCCGACGGCAACCGTGATCGAGTTGGGTAAGAAGATCCAGGCCATTGGCGAGGAAATCCAAGTCAACCTGGTGGACAACGGCGGGCGTGGGTTCTCGGCCCTGGAATCCCAGCATCGTGGATTCATCGATCAGTCCGGCGACATCCTGTTGAGCTTGGTCAGCGGCGAAGACTTAGCGATCACCTTCCCGACACAAGACCAAAACGGAGAGGAGAATCCTCATCGCTACTACCAATGTGGGGGCCCGGTATGACGTCGTTCGATTTCCTCGGCAAGGGCATCAAGTTCCCATTCCGTTTCGATCGGAAAACCGGTGGCGTGGCCACATCGGAGGTCACCTCTCAAGACCATGCCCGCATCCGTGAGAGCATCGTCCAGATCCTGGGCACCCGAGTTGGCGAACGGTTCATGCGGCCCGACTTCGGCTCGCGTTTGCACGAGCTGGTTTTTGAGCCCAATGATTCGGTGCTCAAGGGTTTGATCCGCCACTATGTAATAGATGCAATTCGAAAGTGGGAAAAGCGTGTGGTGATCACCGAAGTGACGTTTGAAGACGGACCCGAACAGGTGGACGCCAATGTCTTACAAGTACGCATCCACTATCGGCTGATCCAGTCCCCCGTGACGGGGAACTTGGTTTTTCCGTTCCATCGTGAAGGTCGAACCGAACAGCCGAACGGCTAATGAAGGCCTCCCAGCCAGACGTGACCTTTTCAAATTTTTGTGGCCCGGCTTCCCTCCCAAATCTGTAGTTAGTCCCCAACCGAGCAAAGAACTCGGGGTCGAACTCAAGGAGGGAAGCCGCCATGGCCGGAATCCTCAACCACACCAATCGCGACTACGAGTCCATGCGCCGGGAGCTGCTCGACCGCGTCCCGCAGCTCACCGAGCGCTGGACCGATTTCAACCCTTCCGATCTCGGCGTCGTCCTGCTCGAACTGTTCGCTGGCGTTGGCGACATGTTGGCTTATTACATCGATGCCCAGATTTCAGAAGCGTTTCTGCCGACGGCGCGGCAACGACAGGCGATTATCAACCTGTGCAAGCTCATCAGTTACCGTCTCGATGCGCCGGTCGCGGCCTCGACTGAGCTAACCTTCCTGCTCGGGGACCCGCTCGATTTCGACGTGGTCATTCCCAAAGGGGTCCGGTGCCGGGCTTACGTGGACCAGGAACAGATTCCCTTCGAAACCGTCGAGGCCACGACCATTTTCCGGGGGCAAACCCAGACGACCGTCGCCGCGCGGCAAGGCTGGCGGGAGTTGGTGTCCTTTGTCGGGACTGGTCTGCCGTGGCAGGAATACCGCCTGTCGGCCCGAGACGTCGCACAAGACACCATCGCTGTCACCATCAACGGCGAAGTCTGGACAGAGGTGCTTCACTTCCAGGAGTCTGGCCGGGAGGATCGCCACTTTCGTACCGAAACGGACGCACTAGACACGACCAAGGTCGTCTTCGGCGACGGGATTCGTGGTGCGGCGCCTCCGGCTGGAACGGCCATCGGCATCGACTACCTGCGAACCCTGGGTGCGGCCGGGAACCTGGGTCGCAATCTGATCACCCAGTTGCAGGACACCATTCGGGCCAACGGCTCCTCGATCGGTGTATCCGTGGTCAACCACCAACCCGCCACAGGAGGGGCCAACCGTGAGACGCTGGAGTCGGCGAAGAAGCAAGCGCCTGCCGAGCTTCGAACGCTTTGGAAGGCCGTCACCAAGGAGGATTTCCAAGCGTTGGCCGAGGGCTTCCCTGGCGTGGCGAAGGCCCAGATTCTGGATGTGAACGACTGCGGCCATCACCACTACTTCACCGTGAACCTGGCAGTAGCCCCGAATGGTGGCGGTGCGCCATCGCAACTCTTGATGGACGATCTCGCTGCCTTCCTCGAATCTCGCAAATTGATCACGACCGAGATCACGCTGTACGAGCCGTTCTACCGGCCGGTGAATATTGATGCCGAAGTGATCCCCTTGGCAGGCCAGGACCCGGACCTGGTCAAGCTGCGGGTCGAAGAGGCCCTGGCCGACTTTTTCCGGTTTGAGCGGGTCGGCTTCGGCCAGGACATTCACGTGTCCGACATCGTTGCGCTGATCGACAACCTGCGAGGTGTCAGCCATGTCCATCTGTTTTCACCGAGCGCGGACGTGGACATCCGAAACGGGCAGATCCCCGTGTTGGGTGAAGTCCAAATCACCATGGCAGGTGCTTGATGTCCTATTTCGAGGCAAAGCTCTGGGAACTCCTGCCGGACATCTACCGGCTCAATGACCCACATGGCGACCTGGCCGCGCTTCTGAAAAACGTCGGGATCACGCTCGACGAATTGAAGGAGCTGATCGATCAGCTACCGGCAAAGTTTGATCTGGACAAAACGCCCGCTTCGTACGTGCCGCTGCTTGGCGAGCTGGTCGGCCATCGTTTCGCCGCGACCCAGGATGTCGAGGCCCAACGTCGCGATATCCGAGAGGCCGTCGAATTCTATCGACGCAAGGGCACCGTCCCCGCCATTCATCGGGCTTTGGACCAAATTGGGTGGCAAGGGCGGATCCGAGAGACTTTCCGGGATGCAGCACGACTAAATCGGCGAGCCTCGATCAACCAGTCTCGGCTACCAGGCCGTATTTACAGCCTCGGTGTTTACCGCGTTGAAAGCGACAACCAGGTTCAAGGCCTCCGCGATGCCTTGGCCCCGCACCATCCCGCCGGAACCGCGACGTACTATCTGCAATGGTTGAGCACCTTGCTTTCCGCCGAACATCATTTCGAAGCATTCCTCAAACGGTTCATTCAAGGCGTTGCCTTCGTCGACCTGGACGAGACCTTCATCGTGAACCGCAACCCGCTCAATAGCGACCGGCACCTCACCCGCCAAAAGACGATCTGGGAACTGGTCCAGGTGACCAATAGCACGACGCTTCACCAGGGAATCGAAACCGGTGCCGTGTGTCGGAACCACTGGCATGCGCGCGGCACGCGATTTCGAACCAACCTGTCCGTGCTGAACCAAGGCCGCAAACTGCCCAACCTCTGGTTGAGCGAACGTCGCTCTGCGAGCTGCTGCCCGGTCGTCACCGAGGAAACGCGGCTCACCAACGACAAGCCCTCAATGCGCTTGGCCGGTCAAGCCTTGAACCAGGCTCGGCTTAACTGGATTCCTGCGCGGTGCGAGGTACGGTTCCAGCAAAAGGATCTGCTCTCAACGGCTAACCATCCAGAGCGTTCCAGCCAGGACGAATCGAAAAGTTTGTCCCTGGTGAGCCAGGCCCTGCCGTCGCGGAGCTTCCGAACCGGGCACCATGCGCTGTCGGGGAATACCAAGCTACAGGGCGAGACCAGTCGCCAATCCGTCCTCATGTCGGTTCTGGCCGAGGCGACTTGGGCCGAGATCCAATCCGCTGGCGACCTGGTTCACCGCTGGCAGAAGCGGAGACCCGGTTTCGGCTTGAATGGGCGGACCTTGAACCAGGCACCCCTGACCAACGGGACGCTCACCGAGGATCGAGCCACGTTTTCCATCCGCGTCGACACCGGAGCCCCGCGAAAGCGTTTGGTCCAGCCGGTTGCACTAAACCGAGGGCGGCTGAATCGGTCAGGGCTCCGCCTTTCGCGCCAGCGAACCCTGCCGCTGCGTTTGGGGAGCATGGCCTTGAATCAAGCCGGATTCCAAATGACGGAACCAGCCATCGAGTGGCAGTTCCGGCAACGCGATGTCACCACCCAGGATACGGCAACCATTGATTCGGCAACCAACACCTTCACGGCCACCATCTGGCCCGAACCGAGGAGCGACACATGACTCTACATATATATATGGACGCAGCACTGACCGATCCCCTGTCGGAAGGCGACCTGTCCAACCCCGACCAGGACGTGTTCAACGGGACCGACGGCGATTCGAAGGATCGCCAGTTGTTCTTGGCGAACGAGTGGGCCACATTGGCTCAAGCGCTGTCTATCGATGACGTGGTTCTAGAGCTGACCGCGCCTGGCTTCGCGAGCACGGAACTGATCGTCATCGGCGCCGAACAACTCCGCATCGTGAACGGGGGCGGCACCTCCTCGCTCACCATCGAACGCGGCTACGGCGGCACTCAGCCAGCCGAGCATCAGGCGGGCGCCCTCGCCTATTCCGCCTATGACTACAGCCAGATTCAGGTGCAGGTCACCGACACGGCCGAAACCGATGAATCGTCATGGGTCCGCCTGGCCGCTTCCCAAGAGCACCTCGACAGCGCCGACCCTGGTGCCAGTGTCGATTTGGGGCCCAAAAACTATTCCGCCTCGCTGTCCTTTTGGCGGCGCATCACCGTTCCTGCCGGGACACCTGTGCAGAACAAGACAGATCTCAAACTGCGCGTCACCGCCATGGAAAGTCCGATTCTCTAATCCTTCAAACCAGTCAGAGCCAAGAGGAGTCACATACCATGGCCTACCACAGCACAGCGGGCACCGCGCAAAACTCACGGGACCTAATGACCATCCTGCGTCAATACCTGACCGATACCGTGGGGTGGACCCTCCACGACAGCCAGAATGATGCCTCGCCCTACTTCGTCGTGACCGCCACCGGCGAAAGTGGAAAGGAAGACATTTACCTCTATGTGTCCGATGACAACAACGCCAATCGATTGGGCGTGCGCGCCTATCACTATTGGAACCAGGCGAGCCATCAGGGGACCAAGCCAGCCTACAACAGCAGCTACACCTACATTCGCACTTCGGACGGGACACCGTTCCTCTACTGGATCTTCGCCGACCTGGACCACTGGTTCCTCGTCACCAAGCTGGGCGCCACCTACTACGGCCAATACTCCGGCCTGATCTCCCGGTTCTGGTCGGGCGAGGTTGCGGTGGCCCAGTCGACCTTGGATACAGGCACCGAGGTGGTGGCCCAAGTGGATGACGCCAACCATTTCGAAATCGGGAAGCCCTACCTCATCCGAGACAACGTCGACATCGAACGCGTCGAGGTTACCGCGATCGACACGGCCAGCACGCCCCACACCGTGACCCTGGCCAATGTATCCAGATCGTTTGTGGTCGGGTCCAAAATCGGAGAAGATCCGGCGCCCTTGATCGTGGGGAGCAACGACTCCCCGAGCCGGTTTTATGCGACGAACCGGTTCGACGGTTACAGCGGCAACAGCAGCCATCAGGGTGAATGTAAGGCGGCCGATGGTGGCCTTGCCGGGTCGAGCAATCACGACAAGCGCTACGGCCTGACGGTCATGTACCCCTGGCTGACGGCCCACACCAGCCAAGGCTACAACGAGCTTCGCGGCCAGTTAATCGAGGTCTATTCCGTTGGGTCGACCAACTTGGACTCTGAGGACGTGATCCAGCAGGGGACCGAGACCTTCCGCGTGTTCAACCTCAGCAGCGCCGGTTTCTGCGCGGTTCGGGAGTAGCCATATGCCCACCAAGCAAGGGGTCACTCTTCCTATCCGCACAGAAACGGGACAGCGGATTCCCGCGTTCAGAGCGCCGCGTCCGGTCCAACAGGGGCGTCCGCTCGACGGGAGGCTGAACCGTGCCTGAGTCACCAGGCGTGCGGTTTCTTCCCGTGCTGCGCTCTGGGAAGCGATCGCCGCGGTTTCGATTGAACCGGCCGATTGCGCCGGCATCCACTTTCGAGATGCTGGGCCAATCACAGGAGGTTCCTGAACCCGAACGCCAAATCAGCATCGATTCGGATCTTCAGTTGTCGGTGTCTCGACCTGTCGCGGTGGCGCCGGATCTCGTTTTGACCATTTTGCGGCCAACCGTATTGCAAGTCGACCTTCGTGCGGTTGTGTCGGGGCTCCAGTCGACAGCAATCGATACCAGCTTGGCGGTTTATGGTGTGACGCAGGTGGTGGGCGATCTGGTCTGTCGGGTCCAGCAAGGGATGGTGCCCTTCGTGGCTGACATCCTCGTCGACGTCCGGCTTCCCGAGTCTCGGTTTTCCGATCTCCACTTGGTCATTGGCGCGCGTAGGCGCTGGGCCTTGGACAGCCAACAATTCGTGACTGGAAGGCTGGTACTTGAAGCCGACACCACCTGCGAAATCGGGACTTTCAGAACCATCCGAATCGATACCCATCAAACCGTATACCGCGTGGTCCTCCATGAGGAACACGAGATCCAAACCTGAAAGGAGCCTTTGTGCCACTTGGACTCATCACCCGTGCGGGCCGGATCCTGACTGCCCGCCTTCTTTTGGGCGATCCCATCGATGGATTGACCCACTGCGCCATCGGCGACGGTGACGCCACGTTCACCGATCCACTCAATCCGCCGGCGCCGGAGATCGACCAAACCAGCCTGCGACATGAGCGGGCGCGGAAACGCTACTACAAACGGACCTTTCTCAAGGAAGACCCGGAAGGTGTGTTGCGCGTCAATGGGATCCGGTACCTCGAAACCACCGAGCAAACCCAGACCATCGGTGTGTTTTTCCGCTTCGAAGAGCACGAAGCCAACGGCATCACCATCCGTGAGTACGGCTTCTTCGGCGGGGCGGTGACCTATGCCGACGGGCACCAGGATGCCTTGGCGCTTGATGGCGTCCATCACCCCGACACCAATCCAACCGGCCAGGTTCAAAACCCTGGCTATTTGTATGAGTTGAAACACATCCCCGATTTCACCAAGACGTCCGACACGCGCGTGGAGCTGGTCGGCGTCATCAAAGTTTGATGGAGTAGTGCATGTCGATTTCCAGACAGACGTTTGATCCCGAGAAGAATTACAAGGCGGTTCGATTCCATCAGGATCGCGATCTTTTGGATTCGGAGTTGAACGAACTCCAGTCCTTGGCCAGCCATGAGCAACGCAAACTCGCGGACGCTATCTTTGCCGAAGGCGCGATTATTTCCGGCCTGACGGTTACCAAGGCGAGCCATGTTCTGACGCTGGCGCCTGGTGTGGTTTACCTGCAAGGGCGCATCGAGGCCGTGCCTGGCGCGGCGCTCACCTTCGATCCCGCCAAAGACACGGGCGTCGATTATGTGTGGGTTGAGCTTCTGAAGTACGAATATGGGTTCAACCAGGATTCGACCTTGATCAACCCGGCAACCGGAGAACCTACCGCGGAGCGTGAGAAATGGGTTTTGCGATTGTCCGAAAGGAACACGTCCGGAGATTCGCTTCCGACCCATGCGACCGGCCGCCATATCTTGCCCGTTTACAAGTTCGACCGAGCCGATGGTTCGGTGACGCTGGTCGTGAAGCACAAGAACCAACTTGTTCTGGAAGACCTTGTCGGAACGCTACCCGGTGACCGAATTCGCGTTTCCTCGATCACGGAATCGCAACTGTCCTTCAAGGCCGCCGAGGGGATGAATTCGTTGCTGGACAACATGGCCGAACGGACCCATGACCAAGCGGGAAGCTATCTGGTTTCCGGGTTCGATGCCCAAGTGGGTGAGGCCGACAGCGATCATGTTACCGTGATGACGAATGCTGGACGCGCCTATATCCGCGGCTTTCGCCTCCAAAGGGACCTTCCGAGCCATACCCTCGTTCCGGTTTCGAAGGCGGATAAGCGTGTGCGCGGTGAGCAAAAGACCTACAACGGCACAACCCGCCGATATCCACTCAACAGCGTGCCCCTGAAATCAACCGTTCAGGTGGAGGCGATTGTCGAGACGACTCAAAACGTCACGAGGGGCAGTGTCGCCGGCGGAGAGGACCTTCTTTCGCCGAACCCCGTGGTGACTGTTCTCGAGGTGAGTCAAGGTGCGACCGTATTCCAGCCCGGAACGGATTGGAACCAGTCGGGGAACTTCGTCGATTGGACAGGAAACGGGAGCGAACCCGGCATCGGGACAACTTACACCGTTCGTTGGACATATACGCGTCAAATGGAACGCGACGTCGACTATACCGATGGTGGATGGTTTGGGCGGGCTGACTATCCCGGCGCGGGCCTTTACCACTATCTCGTGACGGTTCGCGACTCCCAGGGGGAATCTGGTTTCGTCGCCGCCAATGTGGTCACGCGAACCGCTCCGGTTGGCGGGATCAATGCGCTGTCATGGCTGCCCGTCAACGGTGCCACCGGATACCGAATTTATCGCGGATCAGGTGCAATAGAAGCAGATCAGTTCGGACTGTTGGTCGAACTTCCGCCAGGTGTGACGCGGTTTGAAGACGATGGCGTTGAAGACACTTCGAGCCAGGTTCCGCTAAGCGTTCCTACCTCGCCCGCGATCATGTCGCGAGTACAACTCCAGAGTGGGAATACGGACGTGATCAACTTCGGCCGCGCTGATCGTGGGCAGAAACCCGTTCATGGTTCCAATTGCAGCGTGGACTACGATTACTTCCAAGGAAGGATCGACGTCCTTTATGCGACCGCGTCGGCGATCAAACGCTTGGAAGGTCCGCCCTCCGACGATCCAAAAATGCCGGTTTTGCCGGACGGTGCGTTAGGGCTCACCGCGATTCATTGCCCACCAGACAGCGCGGCAATGACTGCGAGAAACTTTGGCTTGCGACGGATCACCATGGACCAGATTCACGACCTGATTCGGGATGTCGAACAGCTCAAATACAACGACGCAAAAAACCAAATGAACGCAGATCTTTCGCATCGTGATGAGGGCCAGAAAAAGGGAATCTACGCCGACGATTTCTCAAACGAGTCTCAAAGCGATGTGTATCATCCCGAATGGTCGGCCCGAGTGGATACGGTCGGCCGAGTGGTCGCGCCACCGCGAACAACGGTGTCCCACGCGCTTCAAGTTGACACCGTTCGTTCTACCGTTGAGCTTCACGGGTCGCTCGCCTTGCTTCCTGGTGAGGAAACGGTTCTTGTGGAACAGGCGGATTGGAGCGAGTCCAGGAACATCAACCCCTTCGCTGCATATGAAGCACCTTCACCTATTTTTTCGGTTACCCCGAGTGTGGGTCGTCGCGGTTCGACCTTGGTGACTGTTACTGCCAGCTTTTTTCCGCCAAATGTTTCGGCCTCCGTGCGGTGTTCGGGAATTGTGGTGGCGGATGGGGTGATGACGGACGCAGTGGGACGGATGACCGCGAGCTTTATCATTCCTGTTGATGCCCCGACAGGGAATCGGCGGGTATCTGTGTCTGACGGGACAAGGGGCGCAAGTGCGCCTTTGGAAATCAACGGTCCGACCGATATCGCGCGAATCGACCGTGTGGTCATCGATCCCGAGTTCCAAGAAACTCGCATCGTCCGGCGCTCTGTTCGGGACCGTGTCTGGACAACCCGCTTTCAACCCTCAAAGCAGGACCCATTGGCGCAGACCTTCAGTGTTTCGCAAAACCGAGTCATCACTGCCGTCGGCGTTTGGTTTGCCGCGAAGGATCCGACCATTCCGGTCACTGTTCAAGTTCGAGGGGTCACCACCGGTCTTCCGAACGACCAAATCCTCGCAGAGAAAGTGGTTGCTCCCTCCGAGATCACTACAGGAACCGAGACCAAGGTGACTTTCGACGACCCGGTCTATGCCGAAGCGAACACGTCCTATGCAGTGGTGCTTCTGACCCACAGCAGCAGCTACCAAGTGCAGGTGGCGACGTTGGGCCAAATGTCTCAATTGGGCGACCGCGGGATCATCACCAGCCAGGCATATCCGGCCGGCGTATTGTTGGAGTCGAGCAATGCCGAATCCTGGGTTCCCTTGAACGCATCGGATCTTCGCTGCTCGATCTACGGGCAAGCGTTCGAGCCAAACGGTGAAATCTGGTTCCATCCAATCACAGGTGTGAGCTTGAGCAATTTGAACCTCGATGAGTTCAGTCACATTCCCGAGGGGACATCCATCGCTTGGGAATACTCGCTCGATGGTGGAACCACTTGGGATGCGTTGGTGCCTGCCGAGGAAGAGCGATTGCCGAACCTGGCCACACAAATCCTTGTTCGCGCGAAGCTGACTCGGGCTGCGGCGTTGGTCGGCGAAAGCCCCGCTTTGGTTTTCGGCGATGTGGCTCTGGTGGGCTACCTCAATGAGGGTTCGGGAACTTATGTGACTCGGGAGAACACCGTGACGCAAGGGATAGAGGCATCAAAGGTGTATGCCGAAATGAACATCCCAAGCGGAACCACGATCATCTGGTTCTCAAGTAACGACGGCGGCGGGTCTTGGGAGGAGATGACCTTAGAGGAGACTCGGCAGGTCACCCACCAATGGACCGAATACACCTACTCCGTCACGTTCGCCGATCCGTCAGGCCGGGAAATCCGGTACAAGGCGGAAATGGTTGGTACGGCTTTGACCGGTCCTAGAATTCATCGAATTGGGGCGACGTTGAGCTGAAGGAGAAAGTATGGAAATCTAGAAATGGGGGTGCCTAAAGACCGCATTAAAAGGCTTAGATGACCCGAGTTGCCTGGAATAGCGGCTCGGGTCTTGCCTTTCGTCGCTCGAATGGGTCCGTTTATCGAAAAGAATAAATGATTGGGTCAGCACTCATGATGGCGCCAAGGCGCCGCCATTTGGTTTTTTGAGTATTTGAGGAAATTTGCCAAATTGCCTCCAAACTCTGCGCATGTGAGTTCGAGTGGGTTGCGGTGCCTACTTCGGCTGCGAACAAAAGACTGTACCTGAAAAAGCCGGACGGCTATACTCGTGCGTAAAATTTCTCTGACCGGCCGCACGATTTCAGGGCTCTCTTATTTGGGTACAAGTGCCATTAACAGCCTGGTCAGCCTGTACTTGTAGATCACACTGCTCTACTTGAATTAATCTGTAGAAACGGAACATGACTCATGGCAACACACAATCGTTACTCAGTCTTGTTTGAAAGTATTCCCTCCGATGAATTGGTTTCACCCACCGATGTGGTCCATCGCGCAAAGAGAGCCGGGGTTTGGGAACCATACTGTTTGGCGGTGGGCTACGACCCAAATAAGGACGAGGAAAAACTCGTCAGAACGTTAAGAAAGCGCATGAAAAAATCTGTGTTTGAAGGAAAAGTTGTCAAATATCAATCCCCCTATACTGGTCAAATGACAACTGGAGCCCTGGCAAGTGTGTGGAAATACGATCTTGGTCTGATTGACGAAATCCCTTCCGAGTCAAAGGATTTCTCAGAGCTAAACCAAGAATTCAAAGCTCTCCGAGGTTAAAGAAGTGTCACAAAAAATCGACCAACTGAAGAATTTTAAAAATAAAGACTCTCAGCAGGTTGCGGAGTTTTTGCGTGAGGGGCTGCTTCGCATTGAGAAAGGGATGAATCCACTTTTGGAAAGCCCTCCATATCTAATTGTTCAAGCGCCAAAAAAGGGTAGGCGCCTGCAAATCCACGATATTACGGACCCAGATTATGCCGAAGCAGCGCCCATGCCAGAAGAAACCGCATTCTGGAAACGAAAACACGATGAAGCTCGGGAGGAGCTGTTTAAAATCCAAGTAAAAGCTGAGCGAGAAAACAGAAGTGGTTTTTCTCGAAAAATAGCAATAGCATTAGTTGCTATTTTTTTCATCACTACAGCAGGGACAGCCGAATTTATTCGACGTGGTGTTTTCGATGTTCGAAAAAACAAAGGGACAAAGGCCGCACTCAGCCTGGCTGAATCTAACAAATCGCCTTCACCCAGGCAGGAGTACGAGCAAGCTTTTCTACTTTTCTTTGATAACCGCCGAAATGAAGCGAAATCCCTTGCGTGGCACGCTCTAAAAACAGGCAATCCAGAGGTTCGGGCTTTATGTTACCACTTGTTAGGCATGATTTTTTGGGACGAGGGCAATCGAGAACTGGGTCACAAGTATTTTTACAGTGCACTTGATTATGACGGTCTGACGGATTTGCAGCGGGCCGGGATTCTGATTAGTTTGGGCAGGCGACTTCGCGATCAAGATCTTTTAGCAGAAGCTGTATCCATGATAGATGAGGAAAACCCAGGCTACTGGAAGATTCAGGCTGGCCATGCGCGTGCTCAGGTCGACCTTTCCACAGATGCAGAGACAGGTTATCAGTGGGCTTTACTGGGTGCCGAAGCATGTCGAAAAACCGGCGACAAGCGCAAGCTCGCCTGGTTTTTAAAGGATATTTCCACATGGGAAGCAATTCTTTCCATAGCTCCATCCTTCTCTAGTATGGAAGCTCAGCAAATTGCGGTGGAAATGCAGGATAGCCGCCTTTGGCATTTTACCTTGATTCCCGAAGCTCTCATCGCGAAGCAAAATGGGGACGATATTCGGTATAGTTGGATCATCGGGACCTTGGATGCCTACCTCGCTCGGCATCCAAACTCGATGTTACAAGCGAACACCGAATATGTAAAAGAATGGAGTCCCTGAAATGTCAAACACTTTCCCTGTGGGAGACCCGGGTGCCGATGACCCACCAAGATTAAGGATTACTCCTCCAGAGGGGCAGCAACTACAACTGAAAGCCGAAGGTAGAACTTCTCCAATTAGTGCCGTGGGTTCTGAGATTCCCAAACTTGATGAAATTGAACTTTCTCCTCAAGCACTTCAAGCGGCTGAGACTCAGGATGATTTTCCGAAAGCAGATACTTCACCACAACCAGAGGAAGGCCGGCTGGCAGGAATTGATTTGATTGTCTGATTTTTTTCAAGCCTCGCGCTTCTCCAAGCCTCCGCCAGACTCGCTTCTGTTGGAGGCTTTTTACTTTTCAAGTCGCCTTGGGAACCGTGACAAATATCACACAACATGCAGCACAGGGTTACTTTTTAAACATCTGGCATAAAACGGCTTGATCCTCAAAAGGAGCCTGATTCTAGGGTTTTGGGGTCACCTTTTTACCCTATAGCCAGCTTGGTTTTTTGCCGGTAAAACTATCGCTCATCCGGTATGGACGTCATTTTCCCAGGGCCTTCTCTGGGGCTCATACCGGTGTTCGCTTGGGTTCTCGTCGGTGCTCTCAGTGACCGGCGGGAACCTACCCCCTAAAACGATCCGGTCCTATGGGCGTGTCGATCCTTTTCGGTTCGCCTCCTGGTGCCGTCGGTTTTAGGGCCTGTTCTTTTTGCTCACGACAGACGAATGATTCGCTGTTCTTCCGACCCGAGGCTTCGAGCGTTCACTCTCTCGGGATCAAGGGACCTGAACTGTTGCTGTCGTGGCCCTTCCGTTGCTCCCACTCATAGGGGGAACTTGCGCTTTCCGCAGAAATCGAAAAGAGGTTGAATGACAAAGGGAGGATTCCATTGGAGTCGAACCTTTCGCCGCATGATGAAGGTGATCACCTGGCTGGTGAGATGGCCCAATCGAGTACTACAGCACAACGCAAGTCTGCGTTCGTTGTCCGCCTTCGGGGCCACCCATATCGGCCGAGTTCGAGCGGTGAACGAGGATTGCTTTTGGATGGACCCCGACCTGGGCACTTTTGCTGTCAGTGATGGCCTTGGCGGCGAGAACGCGGGCGATGTGGCCAGTAAGCTAGCGATCCGCCAGTTCCAGCGAAGCATGGCGGACGCCAGGTCGAACGACCGTTGGGTTTGGCCGATCCACTGGCCTAAAGCCGATTTTGACCAGGCGCCGAGCTTGTGCTCTGGGATCTTGTTTTGCGCGATCCAAGATTCCCACAAGGCGTTGCTGAAGGCTGTCGAATCCAACCCCGCCTGGTCAGGCATGGGCGCGACGCTCATCGGCGCTATCGTCGCTGATGGAATCCTTCACGTCAGCCACGTGGGCGATTCGAGGGCCTATCTGTGGCGGGATGGGGACCTTCGGCAATTGACCAGGGACCACACCTTGACCCAGGTCCTGCTCGATTCAGGAAAGCTTACGCCGCAACAAGCCCAGGACCATTTCGGGCAGAACCAGCTTTGTTTCTGTCTGGGCTCAGAGAAGGTGGCCATCGAAGAGGTCGAGGAAAAGATCCAGCCCGGTGACCGTGTGCTGCTTTGTTCCGACGGCGTTCATCGCATGATCCAGCATGACCGACTATCGGAGATCTTGGGCGAACCCGGTGTTTCACCCGTCCGGGTCGTCAGGAATTTGATCGAAGTCGCCAATGACCTCGGCGGCAAAGACAACATCACGGCCGTGGTGGTGTTTCTGCCTTGACCGCCCACTTCAATCCAAACGTTGGGTATGCGCCTTTCTGGGCCATCCCGCCTAATCCATCCGCGTCGGCCTGATTGAGGCGATTCATCCAGGGGCTTACGCAAAACGAGAACCCTTGCCTGGAACGAAACCACCCAAACCTGACCAGGCATCCAGCAGACAAATGTAGACATGGAAATGGAAAGATTTGCCGGGGATGTGCGGGTTCCTGTCATGCCCGGCCTTTTTTCCGCAAAGTGGAACGTCTCTGAATGCCAGTGCCGTTCCGCGATTCGAGAGAGATCCTGGTCTTGTAGAGGTGACAGGGGCTGTCCTTTTGACTTGATATCATGGCCCTAGCCCACACCTGGCGTTTTTCAGATGGTTCCACTTCCTTTTTCGAACCATAGCTGGTTTCTCCTTTTCGACCTTTCGCCCTCAACTTGAATGTTTCCAGGCTATCCGCACGATCAGAACCCCAGCCTGAGAGAAGAAAACCAAACCCATTTCATACCAAGGCGATCCGCGCTCCGATGTGCGGCCTGGCCGTGGCCTGCCTTGGCGATAGCCCCTATCCGAGCGGTGCACCCATTCAGCATCGCCCATTGACCATTTTTTTGGACCCGTCCATCGAGTCCCAGGAGTCTTTGATGTTGTTCCCATCCCAATTCCCGCGCCCTATCCGAACGAGCCTTTTATTTTTCCTTCTGGTCCTGCCGCTCTTCGCCTCCGAGACTGAACAGCAAGAGAACGCCGTTTCACGCAATCCAGCCCTAACAGAACCGCAGAACGGTGTCGTGGCACTCTCTTCAGATGCCAACTACCTGGGCGCAGATACGACCGCCCCTCATACGACCGTCAACGAGTTCACCGGCAAGCTCAACATCGCCCTCGACCCGATCGGGGTACCCGGCATGTTCCTGCAGCCCCTTTACAAGTCTCCGCAGGAAAAATATTGCGACGACGAGAGCGGGTTCCGACTCTGCCCGATGAACGAGGCACCCGCCGGCCAGGGGCTAGGTTACGGTTGGAGCTTCAACTTCGGCTACATCTTGGCCCGCAACGCGATCTTTGGGCACGGCACCACGCCGTCCTCGTCCGACTGGGAACGCGTGCGGTTCGTCGATACGGCGGGCAACGTCAGCGTGTTCGGCCGAGATGGCGTCTTTCAGGCCGACGCCTCAAATGGTGGCGCCAGTGATGCCTGCCTACCCGATGGTTGTGCGCCGGTCCATGCCGACATCCACTTCATCGATGATCAGTTGCGCCGGATCACTCGGGCACGCACCTTGGACGGAACCTCCCTAGAAGGCTTTTCCCAAAACAGCTATTTCCTAATGGACCCCAATGGCCAGCGCACTGAGTACCAGGCGGTTCGTCGCGTCACGGATTGGAACAATGCGACGGCCGTGCGCTTCTACCCGGTCGAAATCCGGCTCCCAAACCAACGCACTCTTTCGATCTCCTACGTCGGAGGCAGTGATCCCGACGGCACCTTGCCGGACTCGGCGCTCATCGATCGGGTAGCCGATTCCTTTGGGCGAGCCTTGCAGTTCCATTACGAAGGTGACAGGTTGAAGCGGGTCACTCTGGAATCCGACCAAGGCTCTCAATTGTTGCGCACCTTCGAATACCAGACCGTCCAGGCCGCAGGCCAGGCGTTCACGGTGCTCCACAAGGTGATCACACCGCTGGGGCACGAAACGGTGTTCACCACCGAAGATATCGGCGAGCGGGTACCCTATGTCACCGCCATGACCCTACCGACAGGGGGGACCGTTCGGTATCAGTACGCATCACAGTTGTTCCAATATGTCGAGGTGGATACCAGCGACTGCCGCGCTCCGCGAGATGATGGTTGTGAAGTACTTACCACCCGATCTCGTCGGTACGTGCGCCTCCGCGAACTTTCCTATGCCGGTGGCCGGTACCGTTTTGACTACCGGCAATGGACCTCGGATGAGGAACGCGGCACCTCCTGGGATGAGGGGCGGATCGATGTCACCGTGACCGAACTCAATGGCGGGGTGGCCTATGAGCGGGTGACCAGCTACGTCAACACGCCCATCCACCACACCTTGTTCCAAACATGGGACCAAAGCCACGTCGTTGGCCGCCCCAGGACCCGAACCGTTACCTATCGGGATTCCAGCTACGAAGAGACCTGGACCTATACACCACCGCTCACGATCGGCGGCCATGCCGGTGGCGATCAGGTACAAGTGCATGCGCTCCGCCGTCACAGCCAGCGCGAGGAGCAAGTCTGGCTCGATACCGATTACCACTACTCATGGTTCGATGAAGGGGGCCTCGACGGCCAGCATTTCGATGTCCACTTCATGCAACCGACCGCGGTCATCCGCCAGGCCCGCAATGGTTCCCACGTATTGCGCAAATCCTTTGACTACGAGCATCGGGCCGTCAGAGCGTTTGGCGAACACGACCACACCTTTGATGACCCTTATGCCCTGAATCTCACCAGCGAGGTTTTGGAGACCTTCCAACGCGGCGCGATCATGGAAACCACCGGACGCACGACCTACAAGTACGAGAACGCGATCTTCCCCTTTGCAACGGAAATCCGCCGTTGGCGCAATGGGGACGAGTGCGAGCGCGACACCTTCGCCTACTACCAAACCGGCCCTTTTCGCGGCCTGCTCCTGCAGCAAACCCATGGCGACAGCACCGTGGTCACCAGCTATCACGACTACCGGTTCGGTGTGGCCCAACGGATGGATCATCCCGAGGGCGTCGACACCACGCGCACGATCAACCCTGGCGGCTCGGTGGCCACGGAGACCGTTGATGGCGTGACCCGCAGCTACGCCTACGATCTGGATGGCCGTCTCACGCGAACCGAGCAACCGGATACCGCCGACCTCATCACCGAGTACTCCCAGCCGAGAGCCACCCATCCTTACGTGACCCGTTTCTATCGACTCGATGCCCTGCAACGTAATACCGCCGAGATGGCGCTTCCGATTGTCACCCGAACCAAGAGTGGCAACACGATTCCGGTGATGTTCCGGCAATTCGACACCTGGGGCCGGGAGACCCGCGAAACCATCCGCACGATCGATTGGAAACCTTGGAACCGCGACACGACCTACACCGCATTGGGCTTGATCGAGCGCAAGACCAACGGTCTCGGTGGGGATTGGTCTTACGAGTACGATGTCTTCGGACGTCCCACCCGGATTTACCACACCTGGCGCCAGGCTTCTCGAATCCTTCAGGACACGTCCTTCGCGTATGCCCGAACGGCGGATGGTGGGTCGGTGATCTCCCAAAGCACGACGGCCTACGGCATAGACCGAGCCTTGCGACGCACGAAGGAAACGGATTTCCTCGGCCGCACGACCATGGCGAGCACCAATGGGCAGGGCACCTTCTTCCAGTATTTCCCACACACGAAGGGCTTGGAAATCAAGGTCCGACCCTTTGGCAATGCATCGCTGGAACGCACCACCGTCAGCACCTGGCTGGGACAACGGTTGACCGAAACCCATCCCGAGAGCGCCGAGCCGACCCACTACGCGTACAACAGCCGTGGACTATTGGAGAACCGGTATCAAGGTGCTGCCGCGAACCCCACGACGGTCACTCGATTCGTTTATGACGGTCTTGGCCGTGTCCGGGAAACCTGGAATCGACAAGCCAACGAAGCCAATGAATCGCTCGTGACGACCTTTTCTTACGACGTCAACAACCGCATGTCCGAGGCGGTTCAGTACACCGATGGCGGCTTGCCGGTGACCTATACCTACAAGGATTTCGATGACGCCAACCGCCTGACGGGGATGAGGATCACCCTGCCTCAATTGGACGGGACCAGCCTTGAAGGTGTTGGGGCTCCCTTCGAGGTGATGCCCGGTGAACGTTCCTATGAGTTGGCCATCGCCTACGATGAAATCGGCCGCGAGCGTTGGTTCCAGCATCCCGAGGGCGCCTATGAATCCTATGGCTACCACTACTACGGACAGCCGGAAAGCGTCTACTATGGGTTCGGCCCGAACCATCCCGAGGGGCCCGTCTTCGAGCACCTGATCGAACAAGCCCAATACAACCCGTACAGCGGACAACTGGTGGGCGCGGTTTGGGACCAAGGCGGCTGTGATTCCGAGGCATGTGGGCCCGCGCTTCAACGCATGACAGAGCCCGTGTCTGAGGCAGAGCAACGCAGGCCCGAATTGGACGAAACCCTGGTGCTCGACGTGGCCGCGCTTTCTGAGGTGGCCGAACGCGGTCAAGAATCGGGGATGGGGGTTCTCAACACCTGGTGGCCGGATTCGATGGGACGAGCGGTTACGGTTCAGCTCTTCCCGCATGGCGGTGATCCCGAGTACCTGTATCGGCGGCTCCTCACGACCTACAACGAGTGGGGATTCATCGAATCGTTCTCTCGCGATGACCGCCTGTTTCCCAGCCGAACGGAGATCCGGCACGCCTACACGGATCGCGGGCAGTTGCATTCGTTTTCCGTGGACAACGAGGCCATCACTTATGGCTACGACCAGGTCGGCAACCTGACCAGCCGCTCGGGGATGAGTTTCCACACGGGGACGTCCACGCTCGCGGTGGCCTCGCATTCAGCGAGCTTCGGTCAGGGCAACCGATTCCATCGGGACGGTGGTTACACCTACGACGTTCAAGGCCGGTTGACCCAGACTCCGAACCATTCAGTGCGCTACAACCGCGCTGGCCAAATCTCCCAAGTCCTGAGCGACCGACGGGTCGATGGCGAACACCGCTCCGGTTCAGGGGATCGGCTTTTCCTTTACGACGCCTTCGGTCAACGCGTCGCTGCCGTGCGGGAGAACACGCAGACCGTAACTTACTCCATCCGCCACGCCGACGGCCGGATCATCACCGAGGAAGACTTCGCCACAGGCGCGGGCAACCAACTGAAGCAACGGCGGCAGTACGTCACCCTCCAGGGCAAGGCCATCTATGTCGAAAAGGAGGATTTCCAAAACGGCAAGCCCATCCATGTGGAGAAGACCCACTATTTCCGCGATCGTCTCGGAAACCCGGTAGTGACCTGGAACGGTGAAACCAACGAAGTCATTACGGCGGCCTATGAACCCTACGGCCAACCACTGATCGAAGCGGCACGCCACAAGGGGGCTCACGGCTTCACCGGGCACGATGAAGATCCCAACGGGCTGATCTACATGGGTGCGCGTTTCTACGATCCTGTAGCCGGATGTTTCATGCAACCGGATCGTGCCCGCGACTTCAACCCGTATTTGCCCAACAGCTACAACCTCTATACCTATACTCATCAAAACCCAGTCAGCGGCACCGACCCGAATGGGAATGCGGTAGAAACCGCCTGGGATGTCCTCAACATAGGGATCGGTGTCGCCTCTTTCGCCTACAACGTGCGCGAGGGCAACTGGCTCGATGCGGCCATAGATGCAGGCGGCGTGGTCGTCGATGGTCTGGCCGCTGCGGTTCCTGTTGTACCTGGCGGAGCCGGAACGGCCTTGAAAGTTCTGCGCAACGGTGAAAAAATCGTCGACACTGGAACTGATCTTGTCCGAGCTGCTGACAAAGCGAATGATGCGAAGAAAGCCGCCAATGCGGCTGATGACGCTGGGGATGCGGGAAAAGCTCTTGATAAAGCTGATAGCGCGGCTGACACTGCGAAAGGGGGAACCTACGTGTTGAAGGATCCCGAGACCGGACAAGTCATGAGAACTGGCCGGAGCAAGAATCTCAATCGTCGAAGGGGTGAGCACAGACGCCATCCCGACACAAAGGACCTGCAGTTTAAGGTCGACAAAAGAACTGATAGCTACCCTGAGCAACGAGGAAGAGAACAAGTGATTCACGAAAAGTACAACCCGCCAATGAATAAGCAGAACCCAATTAGCGAGCGTAATTCCAGAAGACAGGAATACCTTGATGCGGCACGACAAATGGAGCAGCGATAATGCCAAGACGAAAGCTTCCCTATAAGGAAGGCGATTTTTTTGCCTTGCCCTTACGGACCTCGGGTTTCGGTGTAGGCATTGCCACCAGAATCAATGGAAAGGGCGGTATTATCGGCTACTTCCTGCCCGAAAAATACCCTGAAGTCCCCTCTCTTGATGAAGTTCAAGAAAAACAATCAGGTGATACCTTTTTTATTGGTCATTTTGGAGATCTTGGTTTTTTTGATGGAGGGTGGAAGGTGATTGGTTCTTCTCCGTCTTGGGATCGCAAGAAGTGGCCCCTCCCATCATTTGTTCGAACCGACCTGATTTCAGGTAAGCATTACCGAATATCCTACCTGGAAAAGGATTTAGATACCGAAATTGAGTGCGTCCTAATTGGAGATGAAGAAGCTTCTCTACTTCCAGAGGATGGGGTATTCGGATACGGTGCGTTAGAAATCCGACTCACAAAGCTCCTAAATTCAAACTGATTCCAAAAATATGAGCGTCTAAAACAAGGGCGGCAAGGTATATGGCACGCAAAGGCGCCTGACTTTGCTGCCTTTTTTGTTCCAGAATGGCAAGTTTGGGATCACATGCCGGCTGGGTGAAGGAAAAATGGAAAAGCCCTGGGTTGATGGCGTATTCGTGTCTGAGGTAGGACAGCTTTTTTATCTATTAAAGGGACACAAGCCCAGTTTGAATCTCAAAAAATGCGTCCCAAACTCCCGGCCTTAAATTTGATTCAACTCCAAAATCTGAGGAAAAGGCCCTGTACTTTAGTTGAGTATGTTGGGATCGGTATGGGGGGTGCTTGGCATGGATCATTCTTGTCGGGACTAATGATTCCATCCTGGATGCCCTTCTGGTGTGCTTTACCTAGTCAGTTAATTTTCAGGATTTTCTTTGGAGATTGTATTTTTATCTGGGATGGATCTTGCGATCCGAATACCAGCATCGCGGTGATGCATCGGGCGCTCAGAAAATGGTTTTTCTGATAAATATATAGGGAGGGTGTCTCGGTGAGGAATAAGGTTCTGTGAGGATGCATTTTGCAAATTTTCTATACTTGGAATAGGTATATATGTTTCACCATCCTTGCTTTTTTGCATTGCACTATTCCATATCCATTCAGGGAAGTTGTCGGTTATTCCGTAGAGCCCCAACTCTCTTAGGGTTAATGCTCTAATTGAAGTAACTACTGGAGGTGAGCTAGTGTTAAAAAATGATTTTAGTTGGATCTTTTCATTGCGATTGTCCTGAAATAGTGCTGGGTGAAAAATTTGCGCTGCATATCTCCACTCATGATCACTTAGCAAGCGAAAGCCTGTTGAATCTTTAAGAAAGATGATCTTGTTTTTTTTGAATTCATACGCTTTCTCTAGATTGTTCATTTCAGATAACCTATTACAAAAAAGCAATGACTCTCGCCAGGTTGTGCTGAAATTTGGGGAATCATTCTGGGCAAATGTTGAGCTCTTGGAAAATCGGTTTTTCTTACCTGTTTCGATGTAGTAACTTTTCATGGCAGATTGAAAAAGCTCTTTTGTTATTCTTGTTTCTGAAACCAAAAAGGGGTTGATTTTTTTAGGCTGACGCTCTAGAGGCGAGTGGAGATAAGATGGGTTATGTTCTGTTTCTGGGGGAAGAATAACTCCGCCTTCTACTCGAATCATTTTAGGATTAAAGCGCATCACTTGGTCTCTGATTGCTGAATGTTGGTGTTTTATACTTTCGCTGTTTGTTTTTATGTCCTTCTTTGATGGTTCTTTTTCAAGATCAGCTGATCTTGCTTCTGTTTCAATAGATGACCCGCTTATGGGCTTGGTGACTCCAAGAACGTTATATACAAAAGGGGGAAAAGGGAGGATTATTTCACGATGCCCCCATGTGAACATTCCCTTTGATAATACCGTTAGTATTATCAATGCAATGACGGTTTTCTCTAGGTGTGAGACAAAGTTCTTGTGGATATTTAAAAGTTTTCTGTAATCTTTTTCTTTCTTGTGCACGGGCAGGTGGCTATTCAAGTGTCTCAATTGATGAACGTTGATCCAAATATATAATCCTAAACAATGGTATACAATATAAACTACCGTAGCGAGGCTGAATTTCAGAGATAAAAAATCAATCTTTAAGCCTAGCATAAATGGCGCCAGTGTAAATATTGCCATCCAGAGTACTTTTGCTCCAAAAAAGCCTGTGTACCTTTCTTCAATTATATTTTTAAGGTTGAATATTGTGTTTTCCTTATTTTGCGTATCTGATTCAAGCTTGCTGGGAAGGGGAACAGGGAGACTTTCTGCAAGAGCTTCCAGCGTTTGAATTGAGTCCTTTTCTAGTAAGGGAACCTCTCGCATTACTCCAAAAAAGCCTTCATATGTTCCCTCGGAGTTAATCATCGGAGATATTGAAATATCAACAAGAATTTCCGTTCTATTAATTGTTCGCCTGCTTGACCGAAAACGGACTGGTTTTTTTGATAACATTACGTGATTCAATATTTTGTCCAGATGTTCATGGTATCTGTCTGGCACTAAAAAACTATTAACTGATTTGCCGACTACAGCAGCAGACTCAAATCCAAATAGTTTCTCAGCACCTTGATTCCAAAATAAAACAGTGCCGTCTATATCCAAAACACCAATAGCATCAATGCTTTGAGCAGCAAACCGAGTAAAGTATAATGCTTCAACTCTATTCTCAAGCCTTTCAAGTGTTTTGTAAAATGTTCTTACAAACATTACTGCCCCTGCTAGAAGCAAAAGTTTTACCAGAGAAACATAAAAGCCGTTATAAAAGTCGAAATCAAGAGTGAGAAATTCAACCCTGCGAGAGTTTGCGAGAGCCCAGTAGATAGAGTCGAGGAGTATTGCGATTGATAAAAAGATAAACCCCCAGTACACAGGGCCAAGAGACTTATTATTATTTATTAACGGCCTTGCCTTAAAATGAGAAGCAGTAACTGCAGGTACAACTATCCAGAGAATAACTAACAACCAAAAAACGGTGATCATTAAAATGTTGGCTGCTTCATCCATGATCGCTCTCCTGGTGATTTTCGATTGTTTTGGCTAGTTGTGTCTTTTTTTTAATTTACCCCTTTGTAAGAAAAATGCCACTGAAAATTTGCTAGGGATTGTAGAGTTTGTCGACGACCTCTGTGTGTTGTTAGGCGATATGAGAAATAGACCCAATAGCAGCACGAAAAGCTGACTCCTCCTTGATGAGAAGAAGGGGAAAGGCTGCGAAGGAAAGGCCAAACTCGATGGATTACTTTGATTTGGAGAGAAAAGTCATGATCGATTCCGGTGATGCTAGGGTAATGCTCAAATTTCATCACAAAACTGGGGCGTGATGCGGATCGCTGAGGAACTCGGTATCTGTAAGCACATGGCCAAACTGTAGGTCCAGCAAGGTGAATGGCAGCCGTACCAAAGTAAGTGTGTTGACGCTATCGGCAACGAACCCACCTTTGACCCGGGGAACGAGACCCGGGCGATGCGCACGTGTCGGGTGCTGAGTTGATGCGAAGTCGGGCTCTGGGCATAAAAAAAGACCCCCAATGGTGGGGGCCTGTGTTTCTCATCGTGTTGTCGTGAGGATTATTCGGTGAATTGAGTTGGGTCTTCGGGGAGGTTCATCAGTTCCATCAACGGCTCCTCGTACAACGCCCAGATCAAACGGTGGATTTCCTACAACTGTTCGAGGAGGTTCCAGATGATCCAAATCGGTTCAGAGGGTCTCGGCTTGGAACGATCAGTCATGAGCGCCTCCCGCTTCCGCCGCCTCGATTGGGTGGGGATGCTGAGGGGTTCGCAGCGACGGCCCATTCATTTTGATCGTGATGCAATGGTGGCGGAGTCGATCCAACAAGGCATCCACCAAGGGCTTGCGATTGAATAACTGATACCACTTCTCGTAATCGAGATTGGTAGTGATGATCGTGGCCTTGTTGCCGTAACGCATCTCGGTCAACTTGAAGAAGGCATTGACCTGTTCGGGCTTGAGCGAGAGATAACCCAACTCGTCGATCACCAAGAGGTCGTAGGAAGCCATCGACTTCAAAACCCGCGAGGTACTTCGGTCCGCCAGGGAAGCGAACAAATCGTCGAGCATGTCCTGGGCGTTGTAAAAACGGACCCGATAACCGTCGAGCAACGCTTTGCGCGCCAACCCAATCGCCAGACCGGTCTTGCCCGTTCCCGGCGTGCCGATGAACACGACGTTCTGCGCCCGTTTGAGGAAATCCAGGGTCGCCAATGAATAGATGCGCGCGCGATCGACCCCAGGCTGCAGGTCAAACGGGAAACTCTCCAGCGCCCAATCCCTGGGTAGCTTGGCCTGGCGTGTGCGGTAGGCCATGGCCCGCTCGGCGCGAGCACGCGACTCTTCGCACAGCAACTGGTACAGCACATCCTCCAGGGGAAGGCCCTCGACCTGGGCGCGGTCGAGTTCGCGATCCAATACCGCAGCCATGCCCCGGAACTTGAGATCTTCCAAGATCGTCTTGAGCTTCAATCTCATTGAAAATCCTCCTCGCCCGCAAGCTGAAAGTAATCCCCGGCGACTTCGTCGAGAACCAACTTCTCCAATCGATGCAGATCGAAGAGCCCGTAATGGTGGGCGTGCTGGAGGGCGGTGAAGAAGGCCTCTTCGGGATAGGTTCGAACCAGATGCAACAGGCGCTTCATGGCGTGGACGCCGCGGCCGGGCACGCGTGTCTTCAAGCGGTCGAGGTAAGTGTCGAGGAGTGGGTTGCGACCGCGTAAAAGATCCTCCTGGGCCGAGGTCCCTTGGCGCGATTCCCGGAGAAAGCGTCGCTGGCGATGGGCGTCCAAGGTGATGCGCTGGTCGCGCTTCTCGCAGAGACCGTGTTCGGCGACCAACTCCCCGCGAAAATACACCTTCAGTTCGGAGAGGGTGCGGTGCACCTCCAACCGCTTGCCCACCAACCGTTCGGGCACGGAATAGCGGTTGCGCTCCACGTGAATGTAACCGGTCGTGTCGACCATCCGAAACAGCGACTCGTAAACCGGCGGGCACACTTTCGGAAGCTCGCGAAGCCCGGGCTTCTCCATGAGGTAGGCCGCCTGCGGGGACATGCCGAGTACCCGTTTGACCTTGCGATTGGCGACCTGATCGCACCAATCCCGAACCGAGGCGTTGAGGTCCTGCAACGACGCAAACGCACGTCCTGCCAGGAAGTTGGTTTCCAGATAACGGAACGGCCTCTCGACGCGCCCCTTGCGCTCGGGATGGTTGATGCGATGGGCCGCGAAGGCGACTCCGTAGGCCCGCGCGAAGCCCGCCATTTCAGACGAAATCTGCGCGTTGGCGCCGCTGCCGGCGGCCAGGACGACCGAGGTGTTGTCGATGAGACAGGTGCGCGCGGCACCGTCCAGGTAGCGAAACGCTTCGGCCAGGAAGCATTTGGCCTCGAACCGTCGGAATCGGCGATAGTAGGCGGCAAAGAGGGTGCGCGAGTAGGCCAGCACCAAGGCGGCACACTGCAGGGTTTGGGTGCGGCCATCGATGAGGACTCGGTGGGGCGAGGTGTCGAACTGCATTTCCTCGCCGGGCTGGAAGGTATACACCCCTTTGCAAGCGGGCGGGTTTCGTAGGTGAACCTCGCGAAGAAACCGCGTCAGAGTGCTGTAGGCGACCCGAATGCCGTGTTCCTGTTCGAGGATTTCGTGCACGCGCGTCCCGTTGCCGCGACAGCGCTGGAAGATTTCGTGGATCAACTCGCTGTGGCGATGGAGTCGACTCGTGGCCGGAGGCGGGGTCTCCTCCGCTCAGCGACGGATCAGGCGTCGAATCGCATTGCGCGAGACACCCGTCTGACGGCTGATCTCCCGCAGCGGCGTGCCCTGCTGATGAAGTTTCTTGATCTGTTCCCGAATGGGTTCTGACAACATCGTGCTGTCTCCTTTCCAATTGTTTCTGCAATGCCTCCCACTCCCGCGTCACCTTCGCGACGTCGCTCATCACGGCGGCCCAACCCGTCTCGTCCAGGCCCTGGCACAGACTCGGCAGTTGCCGGCGCAAGCCGCGAAGTCCATTCGCCAGGCGGCGACAGGTCGTTCGCCACTTCCCCTCGGGCCCTTCCGCGAGCTGACGGCCTTCACCAGCCAGCTCGCGTTCTCGCTTGGCTTCAATCCACAGTCGTGGCTGGTCAACCAGACGTTGGCGTACCACTTGATTGGCGCCCCGGTAGGCCTCGAACCAATCACGCCACTCGCGGCTGCTGAGCCCGTTCTTGGCCGCCGCTTCAATGACCTGGCGCGCATGCGCCGGGTTGGCGCGAGTCAACGGCGCCATCACCCGAACGGCGACCCAGGGAGAAAGCCGTCCCTGCATCACCGCCGTGCGGCCTTCCTCGGGCACCTCCGAGACCAACCGCAACCGACTCCGCACCCAGCTCTGACTGCGGCCGGATTGCTGCGCGATCGCTTCAGCCGTCATGCCCCGTTCTTCGTGGAGATAGCGCAGGGTCAGGCCTTCTTCGAGCACGTCCCAGCAACGGCCGCCCATCCGTGCCAGCAGGGTCAGGAGACCCTGAGTCGGGTCTCCCGGCCAGATTTCGCACTGCACCGTGTCACGACGCAGCTTGTCGCGTGCCGCCAACCGACGATAGCCGTCCAACAGCACCAGTTGGCCGTCGGCGCCTCGAGCCACCGAGACCGGTACAAGTTGGCCTCGGCGATCGAGATCGCGAGCAAGTGCATCGATGACGGCACCATCGAAGATTCGGTGATGGCCGAAGGGTCGTTGGAGTTGATGGACTTCCAATGCGCGGTGAAGGGGTTTGGTGGCAGTCATGCGTCCCAGCCTAAACGGTGCGGCGGAGGATGGGCACGAGTCCTCATTGACACCGGCGTGTTGTTGGTCGATCAACATTCGGTAATAGAGTTGAATTCATGCAGTTACGCATCCTCATTGACCGCTGCCATACCGCTCACGTGGATCCGTATAAGGTGTTCACTTTCAGCAGGTTGGCATCTCGACACGTCCTCATTGACGCGCGTTCTGTCGCCCTGCTGTCCCAGAACCTGAATATTCACAGTGAGTTGCTGTGTTGACGCGCCCTCATTGCGAACGCGATGGGACGGTCGGCCTGCTTGGGTTGGTTTACGCGGCTTGGGGACTGGTGCAAACTTCGCCGGAGGGCGCTTCCGGGGTGGGCGGCGGCGCCAGTAGTCGGGGTTTCGAGCCCGCCACACGCGTTGACTTTCGCGATCATTGGCGCGGTAGTCAGGATCTGACTTGCGTTTTTCCTTCTGCCACAAGGATTTGCGTTGACGCTGACATTCTGGCTTGCTGCAGAAGCGTTGATTGGTGTTTTGGGGACGTCGACGGAAGTAGCATCGACATCCACGACACCTTTGTTTGGCCATGCCTGAGCTCCCGGGTTTCGGTAAGCTGGCATTTTCATATGTTCGACCTGACTGCGCCGATGCCGGGTCAGGTTTTGAGCACCCTGCTCAGCAGACGGACCCAGGGTCCTCTACCGAGCAAAACCCGGGTTCGTTTAGGAAAGCGTCAACAGTAAGTGCTTGGGTAAAGAGATCACCGCCCGGGAAGAAGTGCGGCCTCGGAGGTGAGAACCATGAAAGAGGCTCATCAGGTGGGTAATCGCGTGTCCAGTGCTTAGAACCATTCGAAACAAGTCCTGCCAAATGAAATGAGGGCGTAAAAACGGTACGATAGTCCATCGGACGATGATCACTTCCAGGCTTAGCCTGATCAAGGATCTTCAAGCCGAAGTACAAATCTCGAAAGAATAAAGACCAAATCAGCAGCCAGGCCATTTTCAACGCCTTCGGTTCAGCTTTCACCAGAGCGGTACCTGAAATATCACGTCGCTCTGCTCGAAGGCTTGGAAGCCAATGCCCAGAAGTTCGTCTATTGGGACCTGGGCCCAGGCGAGCGGCCCCAAAAGGTGAAGGCCGAGTTCGAGCACGTTGCAAAGCGAGAGGGGATTCTCGTGCGGGTTCTCTTAGCGCCAGGCGGGAAGAACCTGCGATTGGCCTATTTGGAAAGCGGGATCAGGACTACCGCTATTCGGGTGAGGGGAATAGACGGCGAGGTGAAAGTCGAAAGGCAGGTGGGTATGGAGTTCGGGGAATTTTCGGGGATGACTCAACGCTTAAAAAAGACGCGACGCTGAATTTTCAAGCATTCATATCATCCGAGCAGCTCATTTCCCGGGAGTGGCTTGGCATTTTCCTGGGTCTCCGTGGGTTTCAACGTGCCCCTCGCTGGAAACGATTGCCAAGACCGCGTCGAAATGGTGAATCCCGAACAAGTTTTGCGGGTACGGAAGGTTCTTGGTCAGATTCTTCTTTTGGATGTCTCAAATCGAGATGGATTCACCATCATCTTCGCCTGAACACAGCGATACTCAGACCATGGGAATCCACCCCCATATCTGGCGAAGCGAAGATCGAGACCTGGCATCTGCTGGGATCGATAACCCAGGTCTTCCCCAAGGCAAAAAGGATCTCGGCGGGACTGACGTTTTCGCCAGATCCTTCGCTGGGAACGCTCCAGGTACCAACGAGGTTCCTTGTTTGTTGTACTCGCGAATATGGAAGTCATCCCGGCTCAATGGTAGTTGCCTACGTCGTCTATGGCGTGAGGTAAAGGTGTCAGGATCGGCTTCACCTGCAAAGGTGAGGTTTGGGACCTGGAGGGCAAGCCTTTATTGGAGCCGAAATTGATCAGGGGAGCAAACGGGGAGGCTGTGCGTGATTCCTCGCCAGAAAGTCAGCGGGGCCAAGAGGGTAGGGTCTGGACAGGGAAATGAACCTCCTGTATGGACAAGCACAGTGTTTGTGATTTTTCTAGCATTTTTGGGTTAACCTGGTTGTGATATCTTTCGCGATATACAGAGATGCGACGGTTTATTTCTGGTTAGAAGACGCTTTGCGAGCGTCTTTTTGTACGCGTTGGTGCCGCCCTTTTTGCGGCTTTTGCCCTGATCCTCGGATCAAAGCAATTGCACCGTCACGTTCTCAAGATACCTCTCCCTCAAGTGAAAGGATTCATAAATGTCGAATCTCAAATTGTTTGCCATCCAAAATGACCAAGCCGTCGAACTGCATGGCGAGCCTGTCCAACTCGAAAAAGACCTGCAAGCTTGTGTCGAGCGAAACATGGAAACGTTGCTCGGTGTCCGGTTCCTGGCCTCGGAATACGTGACCAGCAAAAACCATAGTGGCCGCATCGATTCATTGGGCCTGGATGAGAACCATTTTCCTGTGATCGTCGAGTACAAGCGGAACAAAAACCATAACGTCATCAATCAGGGACTCTATTACCTCGACTGGCTCGTGGACCATCAAGCCGAATTTCAGCTTATCGTTGCCGACAAAATAGGTGAGGAGGCAGCGAGAAAGGTTGACTGGACAGGCGTTCGTCTCATTTTGATTGCCGAAAACTTCACCAAGTTTGATCGCTACGCGGTCAATCAAATAGACAGGACCGTCGATCTTTTCCAATACAGCTATCACCGCGCCGAGGGTCTGGGTGGCCCTTTCCTGCTGCTCGACCTGATCAGCTCGCAGTCAGGAGCGGTGCCGAAAAGTGACACCACGGCTCCCAGAAAAGAAACGACGACCACGGTTCGCGATGACACGCACCAGTACCGCCTGAGCAAAGCAAGCCCTGAACTAAAGGCGTTGTTTGACGCGGTATGCGAATTTGCCGGCAGTCTCGGCGATGTTCAGATGAAGGAGTTGAAACACAACGTCGCGTTCAAGAACATTAAGAATTTTGTGAGCGTCCTGGTTTATCCGACCCAGGATCCTATGGTTCGTCTGTATGTGAAGCTGAGCCCGACTGAATTTGAGCTCGAAAATGGCTTCACTGAGGATGTGACCGGAAAAGGTCATTGGGGCACCGGTGACCTTGCCGTTTTCATTCGGAACTGGAGCGACCTAGAGAAAGCAAAGCCATTGATTGAGCAAAGCTATCGGGAGAACTGAAAATGAAAAGGCCCCGGCCTCTTCAGGTCGGGGTTCGTTGCGCCAGATGGCGCCGACCCTAGAGAGGGCGGGCTGAGCCCTGGCGTTTTCGTGTTTTGGTGTATTGTCTATGCCTTCTTTGGATGGTTTAGCTACAATGGGGCTTCGATTTTCGATAGATGGGAGTTTTGCGGTGTTGTGGATGGTACAGCCGAAACGAATTTTTCTTGCGCCAGGGGCGATCAATATCAGGCTTGGCATGGATTCTTTGTCAGAGTTAGTTCGGGACAAGGTGCCCGATGGATTTCGGAAAGGTGACATGATCGTGTTCTGCAACAAAAAAAGAGATAGGGTGAAAATTCTTCATTTCGACGGTAACTACGACCTCTTTGATTACAAATTGGACAAGCTCCGTGTAGCATGGCCTGAAGAAGGTGGATATCGTGCGATTTCCAGGCAGGAGCTGGAGCGCTTTCTTGACACTGGGGCCATCATTACCGGGTGCTAGAAAAAATCGATTCTTTTCAATCGGGACAAAGGCGCCAGTGGGTACCTCTTTGCTCTCGTTTCTGCCCAGCGGCCCATTCGTGGACAGAATTTGTGCCTAGCGCCCAGCGCCGCTACTACTGGCTGGAGGGTTTCGGTGCGTCTTCATTTTTATGGATGATTCCGAGGCGGTTTGAAAGAGCCTGCCATTCTGCCCGGTCGGTCCCAGTTCGGGCAGAAAAAGGGATTCAAGAAAATTGAAAAATAATTTTCTGCCGCTGCTCGTGAACCACGAATCTGCCCCGCAGATAACGTTTTGAGACAGGAAAAAGACCTGCACCACTCCAATTTAGTTCGAACTCCCCGCCCCGTGCGGGTTACAGAAGCCCGAAGCCAAGCGCTTACGGGCTTTTTGCTTTTAAGCGCTTGATTTAAAGCGGTTTGGCCAGGTGGGGCGGCGGTTTGAGGCAAGCGATTTGGGCCAAGGCGATAAAAGTGCCACGCGTTTGGGAGGGGTCCGCGCGGGCAGGAAACCGGAATCCCAGGCCGATTTTATCGGTTTTATCGGCTTTATCGGCTTCCTGCGGGTTACAGATGTGACTCTGGTGAGACGTCTTGAGTTCGATAAAAAGTGAGTTGTTCACGCCGGAATCGAACTTCAAGTTCGAAAAAAAGGCGTAGTTCCCACCCGAGTCGAACGTCTTCGTGGAAAGATCGGGTTTTTACATATTCTTTACATGAGTTTCTGTCCAGAGTGGAACCTCATTGGACAGAATTTCAGTGAACACATTATTCCGGTTCGATGAGCGTCCTCTTTGAGATTGCGTAATGTACTTGAATTTAAGAAGTTAAATGTGGAGTGAATTCTGCCGCAGCAGAGCAGAATCCATCGAAGCGATGATTTGCTGTCCTTGAGTGCGAACCAAATGGCGAGTGCTCGGCTGGATTCGGTCTTGTTGTCCTCAGTAAGGTTCACATGCCATGGGAATGTACTGGCCAGGCCCAGATTTCGATTTTCCATTCCAGGCTTGCGTGAGCATTGGCCGCCGGGCCGACTCATTGTTTCATAATGAGGAGGAGAGGCTGGGATGGTCGGGTCCCTGGCTGCCTATGTGAGGAGTCTTTTTGAGGCGCTGAGCCAACTCGAAAACCCTGCCGTTTTCATTGCCCACCTGCTTTTCGACTTTTACCTCGCCGTCTTTTCCCTTCACCCGAATAGCGGTTGTCCTGATCCCGCTTTGCAAATAGGCCAATCGCAGGTTCTTCCCGCCCGGCGCTAGGAGAACCCGCACGAGAATCCCCTCTCGCTTCGCGACGTGCTCGAACTCGGCCTTCACCTTTTGGGGCCGCTCGCCTGGGCCCAGGTCCCAGTAGACGAACTTCTGGGCATTGGCTTCCAAGCCTTCGAGCAGAGCAATGTGATATTTGAGGTACCACTCTGAAGAAAGCTGAAACGAAATCGGCGAAGATAGCCTACCTGCTGATTTGGTCTTTTTCTTTCGAGATTTGTTCTTCGGCATGAAGATCCTTGATCAGGCCAAGCCTGGAAGTGATCATCGTCCAATAGACTATAGTACCGTTTTTATGCGCTCATTTCATTTGGTAGGGCTTGTTTGGAGTGATTCTAGGAGATCGATCGCGTTCTCTTGCAGTGGAACCAGTCTCAAGCCCAAATCCGAATGTGAGCTTTCCAAATCGCGACTTTGGAAGTGCGAGTCCACGATCGTTGCGTCTCTTCGTAAGCGCTCAATGTGTTGTGGGTAGTAACCCTGAAACCGGATTGAGATAGTGGGACATCTCAAATACGGAGGGCGATGCCTTCATCTTGGGCTTTGCGACGCCATAGATACAGCGTCGCCACGGGGATACCCATTTCTTCTGAAATCTGCTTCACGGGTTGATTCTGCGGGGGCACCATCCGCTGCAGCGTGGCCTCTTTTTGCCCCTCGGTGTATCGATTCATGTTCGTCCTCCAAAGCTGAGAATTCTAACTCAGCCGGGGCGATAACTATCGTGACACATAGGGACGCCGCTCCGTTTAAATTCGGACACCTTTCCAAAAAGGCGGTCGAGCTGTCCGAATTCGAATCGTCAGGGTGTTCGAAATCAAAATGGAATCAGTGTTCGAAATCATGGGAATGCGCATTTAATTGAGGCTTGTACGTCTTCTTTGATGCTATAAAATAGCTAGATGCTTCTTTGTATATTTTTTCTGTTTCAATGATTTGAAAACTTTCACTGGTTATTAAGTGATCTAACTCGGGGCTTTTGAGTCTTCTGATGGGGATGGGGATTAATCCCATTGCACAAAGAACTCGAACAAATTGAATTTGAATAGTCACCAATAATGACTTTTTCTCTTGCAAGCAAGGGGTTGCAGAAATAAACAATCCGTCAGGTTTTAATAATTCATGTATTCTTTGCATGACGCTCTGTGGGTTAGGTACTGTATGCAACATGTTGAAAGCCAGGATCACATCGAATGTTTGGTTTTTAAATTTTTTATCAAAAATGTCCGTTTGCGTGAAATTCACATTCTTAACTTTACAAACAGTAGCCTTATTTTTTGCGATTTTAATCATTTTTGATGATATATCAATGGCATGAATCTCTTTCGCTTGGCTGGCAAGTTCGCAGGATTTTGTACCTGTTCCACATCCATAATCTAAAACAATATCGTGGTCATTGAGATATTTTTCAGTGTTTTCTTTAGTCTTATTATGAATATACTCAAAACGCTCCTCTGTCTTATCATAGTTTTTTGAAGCTTTATCCCAAAACGCTTCCGGTTTGTTCATCTTTTACTCCTCGATTAATAGAGCCACATAGGAGCACCCAGTGCCTTTTCTTTTAATAGAGCCCGGAGAGTTTAGGCTCCCTGTAGTGCTTTTTCCCGTAGTTGGACGCCAGCCGGAAAGGCTGGCGTTTCTCTGTATATCGGTTCTTCAATATCAACACGAAGTTGCAACATATTAAGGGTGTCAAGCAATGTAGGGTCGAACCGAAAATCTATGGAACCCTGGCCTTGAACTTCTCTGAGTTGGACGTGGCATTTTTACTCCCCTTCACGCTTGATCCACGTATGACGATTTCTTGGGGAAATTAGGGCGTTGTTTGTGAACCGGCCCACGATTGCCGAAGACGCCAGTTCTTGGCGGGGATGGCGTCACGAAACACGCAAACGTTCCGTCTGTCGCATGTGAAGCGATCTCTTGGAAAGAGCTCGAGGGGCCTGGAAGGACCCGCCCAACCCGCCGCGACGGCGTCACTTGTGAGATGAAGGGACTGTGCGCTTGCAGCGTTTCGATTAGAACCAGACTGGCCTTCAGGTTTAGGATTACTTCTTTGCGAAAAGGAACCCGGTCCTGCCGGTTTTGTTGAGCGACTCGCTCATGGCGATCTCGAAGCCTGCACAGGCCATGGCGCCGTTGAGATAATCGTTGTCGAAGATTTGCGCCTGGGGAATCAGACCCAATTTGCCGCCGATCGGGAGCAGCCACTTCAGGAACATGCTCGCGCGTGCAATGCACGAGGTGCTGAAGATGAAGACCCCGCCCGGCTTCAACAACTCGTGACAGAGGGCGATGGTGGGTTGGATGTCGGCCACCAAATGGATGACGTTCGGGCCCAGGATTACCTCGAACGATTCCGGTTAGTGGGGAAGGTCGAACACCGCCGCTTGGCTGAAAGCGACATTGGGCAGGCCTTTGGCCCGAGCCTTGAGTGATCTCGATCATCCGGCGGGACGAGTCGATGGCTTTTTTGGCGTAGTAGTCGGCGTGGCGGTCCCAGAATAGCATGGATTTGTCGATTCTGTTCTTCATGGCATCGGACCTCTCTTGTGGGATGACTCGGCCCGCATCCAGCCGCACCTTGTGCTTGTGGGGCTGGCGGGCCTAGGGGCCAAGCCCAGTTTAGGCAAGCTAGATAGCAAACAATAGAAACAATTATGTTCACTTGTGGTACGTTTTTTTGCCACTCACCTGTAACTCATCCAGGAGTGCGCGGCCATGACCACCCTTCCCGACCTTATTTGGGATCCCCTGCGCGTGTTTCTCGCCGTGATGCGCTCGAACAGCCTGGGTTAGGCCACCCAGCAAATGGGTACCAGTCATCCGACGATCCGCCGGAACCCGGCCGTGGTTTACGAGCAAATCCGGGGCTGATAAAACGCAAGCCCACCATTGACCACGAGTAGCGTGGCTTGGCTTGCCCGGGTACCCTTCGATTTGAAAATGATCGGAGAGCTAAATGGGATCTTTACGTTTGGTTCCAAAGAGAACGGAGCCAGGGTTTATCAAGGTGGCGGTTCCCATGGACAAAGAGCCGAATCCGGAAAAAAACTGTCAAAGCCATTTGAGCATCTCCACCCACCGCGGTATGTTGGTCCACGTTGAGAAAAGTGAAGCATAACCGCTGAGTTCCTATCTTTTTGCAAATGGTGGAAGCAATGTAAATACACAGCAAGAGCAAGCTCACGAAAGCGGAAAATGCGAATCGGCTCCAAGGAAACCAATTCACTTTCCCCAAGGCATCAAAGATTAACAAAAGTGCATTTCACTCTTTGATCCTGACAAAACAACCAGACTCTTCATCCCTTTCAAACGAAGCAGGATATGGCGTTTCTAATACTGTGGCAATCAAAGGGTCAATTTCGACTATAGTTGAGGCATTGTACATTGAAAAATTATTGGCATTTTCAACGTACTCCTTGTTCTCCAAACCGGAAAAAACTCGCCATCCGCTGTCTTCCTTACTGTCAGGCTCTTCCCTGTAAAGATAGCCAATTGATTTCCCAGATTTGATGACATCATGACTTGCAATAATGTACCCGACTTGTATTTTCATAGTCTTTTATCCTCGTGGCGATGACTTCGATTTGAAGCCCTATCTTCGAGATGGTACAAAGCAGGGTCATTTTCTGCCTCGATTACCTCTTTCCTAGTGCTCCCTGATTCATCATGCCCTTTTCGTCGCTTTCTCCATTCTTGGCCAGGTTTGTGCCCGACATCAATTTCCCCCGGCTTTAAGGGTTCTTTGGAGTGGGGATCAATCATTTTTCCCCTCTCGTTTCTAGGTTGATTTTTTTCAATTTGCTTCCGTGTCTCTTTTCGGAGCTTTACTCTGCGTTTTGTTGCAGGATTTTTCGTAACATTCGCTGCATCCCCAGCGTTATCAGCCGCATTGGCGGCTTTCTTTGCATCGTTCGCCTTGTCAGCAGCTCGGGCAAGATCAGTTCCGGTGTCGACGATTTTTTCACCGGTGCGTAGAATTTTCAAGGCCGTTCCAGCTCCACCAGGTACAACAGGAACCGCAGCGGCCAGACCATCGACGACCACGCCGCCTGCATCTATCGCCGCATCGAGCCAATTACCCTCACGCACGTTGTAGGCGAAGGAAGCGACACCGATCCCAATGTTGAGGACATCCCAGGCGGTTTCCACCGCGTTCCCATTTGGATCGGTGCCACTGACTGGGTTTTGATGGGTATAGGTATAGAGGTTGTAGCTGTTGGGCAAATACGGGTTGAAGTCGCGGGCACGATCCGGTTGCGTGAAGCATCCGGCTACTGGATCGTAGAAGCGCGCACCCATGTAGATCAGCCCGTTGGGATCTTCATCGTGCCCGGTGAAGCCGTGAGCCCCCTTGTGGCGTGCCGCTTCGATCAGTGGTTGGCCGTAGGGCTCATAGGCCGCCGTGGTGACCGCATTCGTTTCACCGTTCCAGGTCACCACCGGGTTCCCGAGGCAATCGCGGAAGAAGTGGATCTTCTCCAAACGGGTGGGTTTGCCGTTTTCGAAATCTTCCTTTTCGACGAAGATGGCCTTGCCTTGGAGGGTGACGTACTGTCGACGTTGCTTCAGTTGGTTGCCCGCGCCTGTGGGGAAGTCTTCCTCGGTGATGATGCGGCCGTCGGCGTGGCGGATGGAGTAAGTTACGGTCTGGGTGTTCTCCCGCACGGCAGCGACGCGTTGACCGAAGGCGTCGTAAAGGAAAAGCCGATCCCCTGAACCGGAGCGGTGTTCGCCATCGACCCGTCGGTCGCTCAGGACTTGGGAGATTTGGCCAGCGCGGTTGTAGCGCACTGAATGGTTCGGAGTCTGGGTCAACCGGCCTTGAACGTCGTAGGTGTAACCACCGTCCCGATGGAATCGGTTGCCCTGACCGAAGCTCGCTGAATGCGAGGCCACCGCGAGCGTGGACGTCCCCGTGTGGAAACTCATCCCCGAGCGGCTGGTCAGGTTGCCGACCTGGTCGTAGCCGTATGTGATGGCCTCGTTGCCCACGGAAAACGAATGCAACTGCCCGCGATCCGTGTACGCGTGCCGGATCTCCGTTCGGCTGGGGAACAGGCGGTCATCGCGAGAGAACGATTCGATGAAACCCCACTCGTTGTAGATCGTGAGGAGCCGTCGATACAGATACTCGGGATTACCACCATGCGGGAAGAGCTGCACCGTAACCGCTCGGCCCATCGAATCCGGCCACCAGGTGTTGAGAACACCCATCCCCGATTCTTGACCGCGTTCGGCCACCTCAGAAAGTGCGGCCACGTCGAGCACCTGGTTTTCGTCCAATTCGGGTCTGCGCTGCTCGTCGCGGGACACAGGCTCTCCCATGCGTTGAAGCGCGGGCCCACATGCCTCGGAATCACAGCCGCCTTGGTCCCAAACCGCGCCCACCAGTTGTCCGCTGTACGGGTTGTATTGAGCTTGTTCGATCAGGTGCTCGAAGACGGGCCCCTCGGGATGGTTCGGGCCGAACCCGTAGTAGACGCTTTCCGGCTGTCCGTAGTAGTGGTAGCCATAGGATTCATAGGCACCCTCGGGATGCTGAAACCAACGCTCGCGGCCGATTTCATCGTAGGCGATGGCCAACTCATAGGAACGTTCACCGAGCATCATTTCGAAGGGAGCCCCAACACCTTCAAGGCTGGTCCCGTCCAATTGAGGCAGGGTGATCCTCATCCCCGTCAGGCGGTTGGCGTCATCGAAATCCTTGTAGGTATAGGTCACCGGCAAGCCGCCATCGGTGTACTGAACCGCCTCGGACATGCGGTTGTTGACGTCGTAAGAAAAGGTCGTCACCAGCGATTCATGGGCTTCGTTGGCTTGGCGGTTCCAGGTCTCCCGGACACGGCCAAGGCCGTCATAGACGAATCGAGTGACCGTCGTGGGGTTCGCGGCAGCACCTTGATACCGGTTCTCCAATAGTCCACGGCTGTTGTACGCGTAGTGGATCGACTCGGCGCTCTCGGGATGGGTTTCGGTGACCCGTTGCCCCAGCCAGGTGCTGACGGTGGTTCGCTCGAGCGAACCATCGCCAAAGGGGCGAACCTTGATTTCCAAGCCTTTCGCATGTGGGAAGTACTGGAAGAAGGTGCTTTGCCCCATTAGTGCTCGCCATGGTCGTGCGACCGAGAAAATCGGTTTCCTTGGTGCGCCTCAAGGTCCGGTCAACGCCATAGGCCGTCGTGCTTTGGGAGATCACCGACCCGCCATCCGCCGTTCGGGCATACGCGAAGGACGTGTCCTGAAGGATTCGAGAGGCTTGGCGCCAGGTGTGGTAAATCCGGGTGGGACGTCCGAAGACATCGTACTCGTATGACCAATCCCCACCGAGACCGTTGGTCTTGCGTTCGATCAAGCCCAATGCGGTGTAGGTCGTGTCGCGGTTCCAAGGTTTCCAATCGATCGTGCGAATGGTCTCGCGGGTCTCCCGGCCCCAGGCGTCGAATTGCCGGAACATCACCGGAATCGTGTTGCCACTCTTGGTTCGGGTGACAATCGCAAGCGCCATCTCGGCGGTATTACGCTGCAGGGCATCGAGCCGATAGAAACTGGTTACGTAAGGATGGCTGGCTCTCGGCTGAGAGTACTCGGTGATAAGGTCGGCGGTATCCGGCTGCTCGGTTCGCGTGAGGCGGCCATCGAGGTCATAGGTGAACCTGCGGGTCACGCCATCAACGGTCTCCGTGGCCACCGAGCCGTCAGGGTTGATCGTGCGCGTGGTATCGACGCCCTCGGGATAATCCATCCGCTGGGCCACACCAAATCGGTAGTCGTGATAGCTGGTGACCACGGTGCTGTTACCATGGGTTTGCTGCAAGAGCAGGCCACGAAGAGGGCCGGTTTGGTAGTAGGCGAAGGTGTCGCGCTCGTAATCATCTCCATTGCGCCAGCGGCGAATTTCCGTTGCAAAGGGGAAAATCGCGTTCTCGTACTTGTAGGTCGTTCTCTCGGTGGTTTCCGTGATCGCGCCGCGTTGGAAGGTCTCCAAAACCTCGGTGGCGAGATTCAGTGCATAGGGGTCATCAAAGGTGTGGTCGTGTTCTCCGAACGCCCTGACGGCCCGATGCTCGTAGTCAAAGGATTTTCGCAACACGTGGGAACCATTGCGGGCCTGGCGAATGACCGCGGTCGGTTGCATGAAGTGGACATCGAAGCGCTGCCCGTCGAGGCCCCCTTCACCGAACCAAGAGTAGTGGTAATCGGTATCGAGCCAGACTTGCTCCTCGCGTTGGCTGTGACGGCGGAGCGCATGCACTTGTATCTGATCGCCGCCGGCATGGCCGCCGATCGTGAGCGGTGGTGTGTAGGTCCAGGTCTCTTCGTAGCTGGAATCCCGATAAGTGACGGTTCGGGTTCTGTTGCGGCCTACGACGTGGCTTTGGTCCCAAGTCTGGAACAAGGTGTGGTGGACGGGCGTGTTGACGTAGCTGGTCACTCGCTCATAGGGCACCTCGCCATTGAGTTCGGTAACCGTGACATCGATCCGCCCCTCATCCCAGGAAGTACCGCGTTCCTCATCCGAGGTCCATTGCCGGTAATCAAAACGGTACCGGCCACCGCCATAGGAAAGTTCCCGGAGGCGCACGTACCGACGAGACCGGGTGGTGAGTACTTCACAACTGTCATCTCGTGGAGTGCGGCAGTCGCTGGTATCCACCTCGACATATTGGAAGAACCGCGACGCGTACTGATACCGAACGGTCCCCCCTGTCGGCAGGGTCATGGCGGTGACATAGGGTACCCGCTCGCCGATATCTTCGGCGGTGAACACCGTTTCGTGCCCCAGCGGCGTGATCACCTTGTGGAGCACCGTGAATGCCTGGCCTGCGGCCTGGACGGTCTGGTATTCGAAGGTGCGCAACAATCGAGAGCCTTGGTCGGATTCCAGAATGACACGCTGCAACCCGTCACCTGCGTAGTGGAACTGCAAGGCCCGACCAAAGGAATCGGCTACCCGATCAATGAGCGCCGAGTCCGGCAGGGTGCCGTCGGGATCACGGACGCCGACGTAGGAAATTGAAAGGGTGCGTTGGTTTGGGAGCCGGATTTCGACCGGGTAGAAGCGCACAACCGTCGCATTGTTCCAATCCGTGACGCGACGAACCGCCTGGTACTCGGTGCGCTGGCCATTGGGGTCCAATAGGAAATAGCTGTTTTGGGAAAAGCCTTCGAGGGAGGTTCCATCCATGGTGCGTGCCCGTGTGATCCGGCGCAACTGATCATCGATGAAGTGGATGTCGGCATGGACCGGCGCACAACCATCGGGTAGGCAGGCGTCGCTGGCGCCACCATTCGGGGCGTCGGCCTGAAAGACGCCGTCTCGGCCGAACACGCTGACGTTGCCCGCCGTATCGACGAACCGCACGCGTTTTCAGTCGGAGGAGGACGGCGTGGTGCCGTTCCCAAAAATCGCGTTGTGCTGCAGTACTCGATTGGGCCATCCCACCAGCCAGGTGATCACCTTCATCATGCGGCGAAAGGTTCGACTCCGAATGGAATCCTCCCTTTGTCATTCAACCTCTTTTCGATTTCTGCGGAAAGCGAAAGTTCCCCCGATGAGTGGGAGCATCGGAAAGGTCACGACAGCAACGGTTCAGGTCCCTTGATCCCGAGAGAGTAAACGCTCGAAGCCTCGGGTCGGAAGAACAGCGAATCATTTGTCTGTCGTGACAAAAAGAACGACCCCTAATACCGATGGCACGAGGGGGCGTGCCGAAAAAATCGACACGCCCATAGGGCCGGATCGTTTTAGGAGGTAGGTTCCCGCCGGTCACTGGTGTCCCTCCGATCATTTTCAAATCGAAGGGTACCCGGGCAAGCCAAGCCACGCGACTCGTGGTCAATGGTGGGCTTACAACCTCAAGGCCGTGCCCGGCTCCTTCTCACGATAGGCTTTTACCTTGCGAATGATTGCAAGGACCGACCCGGACCCGATAAGAATCCGACTGGTTTTCCTGCAGGATGGACGTCCATGGTGGATTTCCTCCTGGCGCTAGCACGGCTGTGAAACGTCAAACGCGTTTGCGTCTCGTTGGCGGTCGACCATTCGTCCAATGAGCCAAATAAACGGTTCGACCTGGCCGTTCAACACGCAGGTACCCTGGCAAATACTACGAAGCAACGCCTGAACATTCGATGAGCACAAGGCCGAGATCGCTTGACCATTCGTGAGCTGCAATGAGCATGTGGGAATTTCAGGTACGATTTGGGCTCTCAATGTGACGACTTGCTCATCGATCATGAAGGTGATCGGTGCTTCATCATCGGGAAGCTGGATAGACACGGCAAGATCCGGGGCCGGCCAGCCGTCCTTGGCCATCGACTGTTTCACGTAGGCGGAAAAAGCGTTGGCCCAATCCTCTACGTCGGATAGCCCTTGGTGTACGTCGGCGGCATCCATGTGAGTGGTCGTTAGCTGTTGGTCGACTTCACGTTCCGCTTCGATCAGCGCCGCGAGTGTCTTGTCCACGTCCTCTCGTGTATGAGATGCGGAGCAAATGAGCCTTAGCCGGCCTCGTCCACTCTCCACGATGGGATAGGTCACCGCCGATGTTTGAACCCCGCGTTCGTACATGCCCTGGACGATTGCATAAAGCTTGTCCTTGTCGCTAAAGTGCGGGGTGACGATGGGGCCGTCGCCAGTCCCCAGGTCGTACCCCGCCTCTGTGAATCGCGCACGCATGTAACGGGTCGTATCCCAAAGTCGCGCGCACAGCGTGTCGTCCGTGCTGAGTCTTCGCAAAGCCGTCAGGGCCGCGGCCATATCCGCAGGGCTGATCGAAGCCTGGAAAATATAAGCCCTGGCCGACGACTTCAGCAGGTCGACATGCTCCTTCCTGGCGGCGACGATGCCGCCAAGGCTCCCGAGCGCTTTGCTGAGCGTCGTCATGATGAAGTCCACTTGCTCCGTGACCCCTTGATCCGCACAAATACCGGCGCCACGAGGACCGTAGAAGCCAAAGGAATGTGCTTCGTCCACCAAGACCAACGCACCGTACCTCTTTGCGGTGCGCACGATCTCCGCCACAGGGGCCGCGCCTTCGCCCATGCTATATACACCTTCGAGAACGACGAGGACCGTACGGTACGGAGATACTTCCGCCTCCAACACCGTTGCCAAATCTTCGGCATCGTCGTGTTTGAACGTTCGAATGGTCGCGCCGCAAAGGCGAGCACCATCGACGATCGATGCGTGACAAAGCTGATCGAGGACAACGACATCGTTTTTACCGAGAAGACCCGCGATTACCCCGACATTTGCCGTATACCCCGTCGGAAACAGGCAAGCGCCGGGTTTTCCCACCAAATCGGCAAATTCCGTTTCGAAAGCCAGATGGAGATCGGTCAAACCCGACGCCGCTGCAGAGGTTCCCATGCCCGTCCCAAAATTCTCCAGAGCGGTACGGGATTCCTCGATGACTTTTTTGTCCCGGTTCAAACCGAGATATAGGTTGGTGGTCCATATGATGGCCTCTTGCTCTTCGTCGGTATACGCATCGGTCACGGTCCCTCTACTCGCACTACCCGTGCGGATGACCTTGCTGTACGGGTTTCTGCGACTGTCGTTGACCATGCGCATCACTTCCTGCACGAGCTTGCCCTTATCGGTCGCGGACCAGGCGGGCGCTTTCGCGGCTTGAAACGTTGGATGGCTGGATTGAAAATGCGATTGAAAATGGGCGAGTGAGTCCAAGTCAATGCTAGATACTTTTCTCTCGGAACCTTGATTTGTGGTACTACCCATTAGGCTAAGGATGTAATCGGCCAGGGCCTCGGGAGTGGCATGATCAAAAATCGCCTCGGCAGGTAGTTTACGACCCAAGGCTTTGGTCAATCGACTACTCAATTCCGGTGTGGTCAACGAGTCCAGACCAAAGCTGTCGAATGGGAGATTCGGTAAAACTCGTTTGGGATCATTCATGTCGAGGAGAGAGGCGACCTCGCCCTGGATGATCGATACCATTACCGCATGTCGCGCTTCCTTGGTACCCGTCAGACGGTGCACTGGGCCACTTGCGTCGCCAACTGCGGCAACGCCGGCGTCCGCTCGAGATTCCGCAGAACGATGTACTTCCTCCAGGCTCGGAAGTCGGTTGCGATCGAGCTTGTCGTTGGGTAACAGTGGCAACTCCTCGAGGTGCATCACCAGTTGAGGAACCATGTATTTCGGCAGCCGTTTTGCCAAATAGGCTTTCACCGCCTCGTCTGTTACCGCTTCATCCTGACTGACGACATAGATAACGAGTATTTTTTGGCCAACGCCCCCGTCTAGCGCCGCCGCCGCTGCCGCATCAACCCCTTGCATGGATTCGAGCGTGGACTCAATCTCTCCAAGTTCGATTCGAAAACCTCGAATCTTTACCTGTTGGTCGACTCGGCCCAGGAACTCGATCTCACCGTTTTCGCGCCACTGGCACAAATCGCCCGTTCTGTACATCCGCGTTTCCGGAATCGCACCGTTCGGCTCCACTGCGACGAAACGCTCCTTGGTTTGGGCTTCATCGTACAGGTATCCACGTGCAAGCTTATCACCCGCCAGGTACAGTTCTCCCGGAACCCCGACTGGAACCGGCTGCATGGAATCGTCCAGAATGTACGAGCGCGAATTCGGTACCGACCTGCCAATCGTCACCACCTTCGTTCCTGTCGGAACCTCACTGGTTGTCGAGAAAACCGAATCTTCGGTCGGTCCATATGCGTTTACCACCCGCGGACGCCACTCCAGCGCGTGAACTTGGTTGACCAGCGACAGTTTGAGCGCTTCGCCACCAAACACGACACAGCGAATATTCTCCGGCAGCTTTTCTGACGAGAGCAACGCCTGCATCGACGACGGAACCATGACACAGGTTCTTACCTTGTCCGCGGAGGGCAGCTTCGGCAGCTCCAGAGCGTGGTCCGCCAATACGATCGTTCCCCCGAGTGACAAGGACCCCAAGGTTTCCATAACCGAAGTATCGAAACAAACCGAGGCGGCGGCGAGTACCCCTTCCAGTTCTTCATCATTCAACAACTTGCCCATTGCATGGCTCATGGCCACGAGATTTCGTTGCTCGACCGCCACACCCTTCGGTCGCCCGGTAGACCCCGATGTATAGATGACATATGCCAGGTCGGTAGGTGACGGCTCTTCTAGGCCAGCCGCCGTTTGGTCTCTGGCCTCATCGAGCCAAATGAGTTCACCCACGCCTTCGCAAAGCGTCGCCGTATGTTCGTTTTCCACAATGGCTGCCGCCGCACGAGAATGCTCGAGCATGTAACGCACGCGCTCCTGGGGGTATGCAGGGTCAAGCGGCACATAGGCACACCTCGCTCGCAGTACCCCTGCCAAAGTCGCGACAAGCTCCCAAGTGCGGCTCATGCACACCCCGACCAAGGAGCCCGGCGCCACACCACGTGCCGCGAGCTCGCCGGCAATTTCGTTCGCCCGCGCCATGAGGCGCTGAAAGTCGATCTCCGTCTCGCCATCGATGATTGCGATTCGTTTTGGATACCCCCGCGCCTGCTTCGCAACAAGCCCGTAAATGGTCTCTTCCGAATCGGACGCCACCGGTGCCCGAGTCTTTTCGTTGGGCCTGTCGTGATCCCGTCGCTCGTCGAGCATGGCCCCCGGCCGAGCCCAGGAAGTCGCACCCGGGCATTGATTGTCACCTGATTGTCCACCCATTCTTTTCTCCATCCGTCCTTGTGATTCTCGAGAAGGCAACCCAATCCCACTGCGTGTTGATCCGCGAGGAAAAGGACCTCCAAATGGTCTACAACACCAGGCTCAGTCCGTCGTCGAAGTGCAGGTGCAAGCGTGCCTGGCGATCGGCTTGCGGTTGGTGCCAACCCATATGGGCGGCCAACTGCGATACCGACTGCGATGCGCTCACAACACCTTCGTTTTTCATGGTTGCGGCATGGTCGGAGATCGGTGTGATGCCGAAACCGGATTCCCCCATCCGCGGTCCCGAACCCTGTATGCCGTTCTGCTTCGTTACACGCCCGACGCCAAAACAACAGCCGATATTTTTTCGATTTCGATCACCAAAGGCGAAAATGGCCGAAATGGAGGTCCTTCCCGGGGTTCGCCCGTTTTGGGACATGAAAACCAGCTCCGACCGTTTGGGAAAAGGTTCGGCTTCGGAGTTAAACACCTGCGAAATAAGGAGTTTATGCAAGATGCCAGTGGCGCGGCCGGTCAAGCAGGGGCGATCGCAAAAGACGTGGTGGGATCGGTCTGTTCGATGTATCTCCCGAATCACCGCTCCTGCCGAGTCCCACACAAAGGCGCAACAGCGCTTCCGCCGAAAGTCGTCAATCCCAAGGCCCGATCAACTGGAATGCAGCCCAGAAAAAGGGATGGGATACGTCGACCTCGTCTCCGATCAGGGAATCGGGCAGATACTTCCATAGTCCATACTGGGGTGTTCTAACGATGGGATTCCGAATCAAGTCGATTTGGGCCTTTTGCAGGGCCACCGCTTTGTCGTCGCCGGCCTCATGGTAGCGGTAAAAATGCTCCATCAGGTGGGCTGTCGCATAATCGTGCACATTCCAAAATGAGGCAATGATCGAGCGGGCTCCCGCGAATTGGAAGGCGTGAGTCAAACCGATCAGGCCTTCGCCCCCTGCGTCCTTTCCGAGGCCCGTCTCACAGGCGGATAACACCACCAGGTCGGCTTCCAATTGGAGCTCCTCCATGATCTCCCAGCCTTGGAGAATGCCGTTCTCGTCGCCTTCCTGAAAGGCCTGGTTGATCGTCAAGACGAGGCTGGATTCCAGCGGACGTTCGGCATCGAGAAAGCCGTGGGCGGCAATGTGCAGAATGTCGGTGTGCCGGTCCAGGCTTTTGACATGGTCTTCACACGCATCCTGACGCAAGAGAGCGTCGGCTTTGTCGCCAAACAGGGCGGCGATTCGTGTCACTTCTTGTGCCGTTTGCGGCAATCGATGCCATTCTCGGGGGTTGCGTTCGAGGATTGAACGAACCGTGAAATCGATTCCTCGATGTTCAAGGACGGCCTGGTGTGTCCTGGTTTGGGTTTTCAAACGGTGTGCTTCGGCGGGTTCGAGGCGGGTTGCATAGGGCTTCGAAGGGTTTTCTTCCTGGAGATACACCGGGTCACCGATGGCCACCACCCGCGATATGGGCTTGCGGGGCTTTTCTTTGAGTTCTGCATAAACGGTCGCCGAGATCACTGAAGAAATAGGTATGGTTTCGATCAGGTATTGACGCTTCCGGGGGTCGAAAAGGAGCGCGAAGGGTATTATTTGCAGCGGTCCATCAGGGATGATGACCAGTCGTTCGGCAGATTCCAGTTCCGCTTGCAGTGGGGCGATCAGTTGCTCGAACAAAGGTGCGGACTGGGCCTTGAACTCTGAGAACGAAATCTTGGTCACCCCGAATCTGGCGGTGTCGCTGAGGGAGGATCGCACGGCGGCCACCCCCTTTTCGAAGAAGGTTTCTCCCTTTGGAATCGACACGACGCGCAAGTCAGCCTTTTTGCGCACCACGAACACCACCGTTTGCGCTTCGAACACGCAATAGGAGAGCAGCACCGTTCCGGGCTCGAGGGTGTCCCGAACCCGTTCGAAGTCGATGGGCTCGGAGGGCGCCAATTTGGGGTAGGTCGTCCGGATTTGGGCATTGATCGTTTGGTATTCATCGCGAATGTCAAAAAGTTTCCTGCGAAGGCTTTCGACTTCGGGACCGTCACCCCGTGAGCCGGCCAACCGCGCTTGTGTTTGTTCATAGCGAAATCCCGCATTTTTTCGCGCCGCGAGCAATTCTGCCGGCAGGTGGTCGCCTGAAAAGGCGAAATCCCGTTCCGCCATCATTTCAAGCAAGGTGCGGGCTCGGAAACGCTCGAGCAGATGGAAGGCCGCTTCCCTTTGATCTCGTTCCAGCAGCAGCTCGAGCAGATTTTTGTAGTACTCCTGATGTTGCCCTCGGAAGTCGGTCTGGGCTTCAAATGAGCCGCCCAACTGGGCGATTTGAGATTCCAAAACCAAAACCGCTCGATGGTAGCGTTCCTCCGCCTTGACCAGATCGCCGCGCTTTTTTGCCAGATTACCCAAATGGTTCAGGTTGGTTACGAGATTGAGGCTGTCGGGCGCCAGCTTTTCATAGATCTTCAAGGCTTGCAGGAAATACGGCTCGGCCTTTTCCAATGAACCCAGGTTGATGGTCGCGCTACCCAAGTTGGTCAGGCGGATCGCCACATCCAAGCTGTCAGGAGCCAGCTTTTCCACGATGTTCAATGATTGGAGGAAATATCGTTTCGCCTCTTCCGAGGCACTTCGCCTGCTAGCCAGCAAACCCAGATTATTCAGACTGGCTGCCACATCGAGGCTGTCCGGTGCCAGCTTTTCTCTGATGTCGAGGGCTCGGAGGTGATACTGTTCGGCCTTTTCCAAGGCCCCTTGGTAGGAAGCCACGTTTCCCAAGTTATTCAGGCTGTTTGCGACAAAGAGGCTGCTTGGTGCCAGTTTCTCCCTGATTTTCAGGGCTTGGAGGTGGTACCGTTCCGCTTGTTCGAATGCTCGGCGAGAATAAGACACGGTTCCCAAGTTATCCAGACTAGCGGCATGCTCGTGGCTGTTCGGTGCCAGCTTTTCCCTGATTGCCAAAGCTTGTTTGTAGTACCGTTCCGCCCTTTCTATCGCCCCTCTGTAGTAAGCCAGGATTCCCAGGTTGTTCAGGCTGAGTGCCAAATCGAGGCTGTCAGGTGCCAACTCTTTTTGGATGTTCAAGGCTTGAAGGAAAAAGTGTTCCCCCTTTGCCAAGTCCCCTCGGTTGGAAGCCACGTTTCCCAAGTTGCTCAGGCTACCTGCTACGAGGATGCTGCCAGGCGCCAGCTTTTCCCTGACCGTCAAGGCGCGCAGGAAATGCTCTTCCGCCTTGTCCAATTCCCCGCGACTCCAGGCCACCACGCCCAAGTTGTTCACCAGGATCGCCATCAAAAGGGGCGCATTTCGCGAATCGGCCAGGGTATCCCGAGCTTTTTGGAAGGCATTCTCGGCTTTGTCCAAGTGGCCTTGATCTTCGTACATTCGGCCCAAGCGATACTGAATCCAGGCGGCAGGGTGGAGATCGTTTTCGGCTTCGTTCATCGCCGTCCGATAGGCGTGCTCCGCATCCGCCCAGGCCCCGGCTTTCGCGGCGATGTCGCCAATGCGAAACTCAAACCAGGCTTGGTGGGGAAGGCTTCTCCAGAGGGCCGCCCCCGCATCGATCCGGCCTTCTTCCATCAACCGCCTTCCCTTGGTGTAGATTGCTTCCTGATCCTCGTTCAGTTCCGGTCGGATGGCGGCCTGCCACAAACCCAGCGACACGGAAATCACCCGTTCGGCACCATTGCGTTCACCGAAGAGTTTCACGATCCCTCGCGGGGCTTGCTCCTTTTCTATAAGGATCCAGTCGAATGGGGAGGCGAACACCCCCTGTCCGCCTTGTGGATTTGCCGGTGGATTGGGCAGCCGTTCCCAACGGTAGAATACATCGCCTGGCTCGATGCCAAATCGCGCCAACGCCGAATGATCGGAGATCGTTTCGATCACCACCCCAACCGACACTGGAGCCTTTGTCCCTTGTACGAAGCCCATGGCCTGGGTAAAAAAACACGATGCAACCCACAGCATGGCAAGGCGAACCCGACGACTCATTTTGGCCTCCCCTTTACATGCTTCGTCAAGTTTGGATCATTGGAAAAGGAAAGGCGAAATCAAAGAGTCGATTTTCAGAGAATGAATCGACAGCCAAACTCGTCGAGGGTGTTTATGTATTCGTGACCATCGAGGACCAAGCCATTCCGGCCGACATCGTTCCCCGCATGATGTTTCGCGAACAAGAAGGCACCACGTTCATCATGCTGAAATCGGAGGTCGAGCGTCACCAACTCGATTTCGCATTTCCCTGCCGCATGATCAACCTGGATGTGCATTCGTCGCTCGATGCGGTCGGCTTTATCGCCCATGTGGCAAGCGAACTCGCGAAACACGAGATGGGCGGCAATCCGGTATCTGCTTTTTTTCACGACCACTCATTCGTGCCCGATGGGCGAGAGACACAGGCGCTAAAAGTCCTGGCCCAAATAGCGGAACGCGCCGCGACAACCAAGCCTTAAAAAGACCGGATGTCTGTGCCGGGCGATGACCTCCGTTTTGAAAAAAGCATTGAGCTTTCTTTTCGAAAATGATAAACCAATATCAAAACGAACCGAAGGCTCCGGCTTTTGAATCTTCGTAACCTCTCGTTGTACATCAAGTTGTTAAAAACAATTTGCAGGGTGTCTGTCGCCAGCGATCAAATGTCGAGAGGTTCTAGAATTTGGAGATCACCTATGCGCCTACTGCGGCTTATCGCCACCTTTTGGCTGTTTTCTTCCCTCGTGTTATCAGCCGCCGGTCCACTCGCCGGCTTCGTCCACGATCACGCTCATCACGGCATCGCCGATGCCACCGTGACGATTGTCGAATCAGGACACTCGGCTACCACCGATGCCACCGGGCGCTTCCTTTTTGAAAATCTCGCTGTCGGAACCTATCACGTTCAGGCGAAAGCGAATGGTTTCGAGGCCTCGAAACCACTCGCTTTCCATCTCACCAACGAACCGGCTCAATCGCTGAATATCCAGTTAAAGCCGCTCCACCTGGAATCGCTGACCATGACCGTTACAGGCTCCACCCGATCCACCAACGAAGTCAGTCAGGTGGTCGACGTCCTGTCCGGCGAAACCTTGGACCGGATCCGCCGATTTTCTTTGGGCGATACCTTGGCAACCCGGCCGGGAATAAGCAGCACCTCCTTTGGTGCAGCAGCCGGTCGCCCCATCATTCGGGGGATGGGTGGCGACCGCATCCGCGTTTTGGAGGACGGACTGGGGACGGGGGATGTGTCGACCACCAGCGTCGACCACGCCGTCAGCGTCGATCTGGAAGGATTGGAACAAATCGAAGTCTTGCGGGGCGCCGCCTCACTCCGTTACGGAGGTTCTGCAGTCGGCGGGGTCGTCAACATGATGGATCGTCGGATTCCCACCGGCCCAAACGACCAAGCGGTCAGCGGTGTCTTGGAAATCAATGGCGATACGGCATTTGACCGCAAGGGAGGTCGCCTGCGATTGGATGGTGGGCGAAATCGCTGGGCCTGGCAGGTCAATACAACCACAGTTGAAACCGAAGACTACCAAATCCCGGGCAACTCTGAACGCTTTCCCGATGACCACGATGACGACCATCACGATGACCACGATGACGACCATGATGAATCTTCCGAGAACAGTGAAACCCTCGCTGACAGTGCCATGAACCTGAAGAAATGGGGTCTGGGCATGTCCTACACAGCCCCGAACGGGTTGGTGGGCGTTGCCTACACCGATTACCGAAATGAATACGGGGTGCCCGGTCACGAACACCATCACCACCATAAAAACGAAGATGACGATCATGACGATGACCACCACGACGAAGATCATGGCGTCGTCATCGATCTCGAGCAAAAACGGCTTGATGTCGAAAGTTCGCTTTTCATCGATAGCGATACCCTTCCGCAACTGCAACTCAAATTCGCGGCAACGGATTACGAACATACCGAAGCTGAAGGCGAAGCCCTTGGAACACGGTTCGATAACGAGTACGTAGAGGGCCGTCTGGAAGCGGTGACCCAAAACTGGGGCCTTTTCGATCAGGGGCGCGTGGGGCTTCACTATTCCAAACGCGACTTCTCCGCCTTGGGCGAAGAAGCGTTCGTCTTGCCCAATACCACCGAGGGATTTGCGGCCTTTCTATTTCAAGAAAAGGTATTTGCGACTTGGAACTTGAACATGGGAGCCCGTTTCGACCACCGTCGGAATCGCGGTTCCGTTGGATCGGTGGATCACGATCACGATCACGATCATGACCACGATGACGACGATCATGACCACGACGACGACCACAAGAGTGAAGAACGGGAGGAAACGTTTTACAGCCGCGATTTTGATGGCCTCAGCGCTGCGTTAGGCTTCGTTTTCGGTACCCGATCACCCTACAATCTGGCTGTCAACCTCACCCATACCGAGCGCGCTCCGACGGCCGAATCCCTGTTTGCATCCGGCGCCCATATCGCGACCGGCACCTTCGAACTGGGCAACCCCAATCTCAGCCGTGAAACGGGCAGAGGTGTCGACGTCCAGTTGCGCAAAACCCAAGGTCGGCTTCGCGGTGACATCACGCTGTTTTACACGGATTTCGCCAACTACATCTTCGAGAGCTTTACCGGCGAAGAAATCGACGGCCTTCAAGAAGCGGTGTTCACCCAGGCCGACAGCAGGCATTGGGGTGTCGAAGCCCAAATCAACATGGGCCTGTTGGAAAAGGGATCGCATGAAGTGCGGTGGACCCTTCAATACGATCAAGTTCGAGCCCGCCTTCAAAACGGCCCGCCCTTGCCTCGCATCACACCGCAACGCCTGGCCTCCGAACTTGCCTGGAAATGGTCTCAGGTCCACACCTACTTCGAAGTGCAGCGCACGGCATCCCAGGACCGGGTCGCTCCCTTTGAAACGACCAGTGAGGCCTTCACCCTGGTCAACCTCAGCGCCAGCTACCGTTTTCACTATGCGGGCCTCGATCATCAAGTACTCTTGCGCGGTCAAAACCTGACCGATGAGGAGGCTCGACTTCACACCAGCTTCCTCAAGGATCGGGTGTTACAGCCAGGCCGCAACCTCTCGCTTTCCTACCGCCTGAACTTTTAAACAAGCGTTCTCGGCACGGGCCTCGACGCCCGAACCATGGGCACTCATCGGCTTGACGGGGGTGCCTCTCGACCAAAAGGTGTTCCATGATTCCGGTAACCATTCTCAGCGGGTTCCTCGGCAGCGGCAAAACGACCCTGCTAAACCACCTGTTAAAACAACCACACGAGGAGCGCATCGGCGTCCTGGTGAACGATTTCGGTTCGATCGATATCGATGGCGACCTGGTCGTCGGCGTTACCGGCGAAACCCTGAAACTTTCCGGTGGTTGCATTTGTTGCACCATTCGCGATGACCTGGAGCAGGTCGTCTTCGATCTCCTCTCCTCGGAAGATCCCCCGCAACGTTTGGTGATCGAGGCCAGTGGGGTGTCCGATCCAACTTCTGTTGCGATGACGTTCTTTGTCGGTCGTTTGAAGAATCTGTGCCGTGTCGAGACCCTCGTCACCCTGATCGATAGCGAAACCTTCTTCCAAACACCGGTAAACCTCACTCATCTCTTGGAGCGTCAGCTATACGTGGCCGATCTGATCGTGCTCAACAAAAGCGATCTCTGTCCTTCGGAAAAACTGGATGCCGTCAGCACTCTGATCCGCTCTGAATTTCCACGAGCCCGGATCATCCGCACACGTCATGGCGAGGTCCCTTTAGAGCTACTGTTCGAGCGATCGGAATCCGATTTTTCACCGGAGCAAGCGCAAGACCCGATCGAGAGCCATGTCCACACGGTTCACGACCACCACCATCATCACCACACGCCTCACACGCTTATTTTCGAGACCTGGTCGTTCACCTGCGACCATCCACTGGACCGCGAGCGATTGTTTGATGTTCTGAGCCGGCTATCCTCGCAAGTTTATCGGGCAAAGGGATTCGTTCACGCCCAGGATGTCCCCAGCCGAGAAATCGTTTTCCATGTGGCGGGAAAAAGGGTCAACCAGAGTATCGGTAACCCGTGGGGAGCGCGCGCTCCCCAAACCAGACTCGTCTTTATTGCGGAGAAGGGGCATTGCTTCGATGAGCTAAAGGATCAATTGCAGGAATGTACATCACTTAAAAAGCGAACGACTTTCGAAAAGCCGGCTGGTGCCGATGCCTGGCTGGAACGTTTTGCCTCGCGCGTTCGCGCCCGATATTGAGAACCTCGATCAATGAAAAGGTGGTTTGCCATGAATTCGGGTCAGTCTGACAAATTCGGTTCAAGGGCACCTGGGTCGCGGGCTCGGTGCTTTAGGGGACGTGGCCGTATCGGTGGGTCTCAACTCAATTATGAATGGAAAAGGAGCATCTCATGATCGCGATATCCGAACATCGTTTGGATCAATTTGGCGTAGTCGCCAGTACTGCCTGTGCCCTCCACTGCATGATTTTGGGCCTCGCGCCGGTGGCATTGGCCACCAGTGGATTGGGGGCATTATTCGGCCATGAAGCCGAGTGGGCATTCAGCCTCTCAGCCGGCCTCTTGGCCCTGCTCGCCGCCGCTTTTGGCTTTCGGGCCCATGGTTCGGTTCGGGTCGTGGCCATCCTTTTGGGTGGCACCACAGCGCTAATCGTTTCCCGGTTTCTCGAAGAATGGGGCGTTCATGGTTTTGGAACCGTGATCGGAATTTTCGGTGGTCTTGGCCTCGTCAGCGGCCACTTCCTCAATCTCAAGGCCAGACGGGACTGCGAGTGCTGTTCAACCTGCCTTTCCCCGGAATAGGCGGTCACTTGGGCTCAAAGGCAACAGGCTTGGCCCTGTCCATTCCCTAGGCTTCAGCGGGAAAGCTACGAGGGCCGCGGGGATCCCAGGGTCAACTGATCGATGCCGCGCCGGGAAGCAGCGCGGCAAACGACAGTCTGGCTTCGGCCTTCACCTGGTCGGGCTCTTCCCCGGAACCTAGCTGGCGGAGCACCGTGGTCACCTGGGTGTCGAGGTAACGCGCAGCGAGCCGCGGTGTGACATCGTTTCGAGCCTCGCCGAGGCTCCGAGCGCGAAGGAACAACGCCTCGTATGCCTCCTGAAGGCTGTGGACCATCGCGTCGACGCGAGCCTTCGCCAGGGTACCGAGTGACTCCGGCGAACCGCGCATCTTGACGAGTAGACAGCCCTGCGGCGCGTCCCGGGGAGCGGTCAAGGTGTCGATCATGGATTCGAGGGTTTCCGCAAACGAACGCTCGGAGTCCAGGCCCGCGATCATCGGGGCGATCACCACCTTGCCGTAGCACTCCAGTGCAGCGTCGAGAAGCCCGTCTTCTCCTCCGAATTCTCGATAAAGCGAGGGCTTCGACAGGTTGGTCCTTCGACAGACCTCGTTGATCGAGAGGGCCTGCACGCCCTCCCGCCAGTAGTTCTCCATCGCAAGCATCACGGTCGGCTCGCGCTCCATGGTGCGGGGTCTCCCGCGTTTCCTCTTTTGTTCCATATGATGAGGCCTTTTGCTTCCTACGCAATGTGTTGACAGGTCACAGGCATGCCTGCCGCAATGAATGTACCGCCAAGATCGAAAATCGCCAACCCCGGTCCCGCCAGGGATTGGCCAAATTCAATCTGCGGAAAGGGCACCTTCGCCATTTCGAGGTCTCGAGATTCAGCCGGTTGTCTGACTGATGTGCTTCACGGCTTGTGCGGTTTCGAGAACGGATTGATCGATGGGGGTCGGATTCCACCTGAAGAGCTCGCGCGCCGTCGAGTTGTCCGATTTCAGGTTCATGTCCAGCATCCCGACCAAGCCCTTCGCCTCGCGGTCAAAGAACGACAGGAATCGAAGCATGAGGTTCGGTGCCACCCGCGTACCGACACGCCCGTAGCCGCTTTTTTTGAGAGTCTGGGCCATCTCGAGGAAACTGACCGGCTCGGACAGGGCGGCGATGATGCGTCTTCCCGCGGCTTTCTCGTTGGTCATGGCGCTCAGATGGATTTTCGCCACGTCCCTGACATCGACCATGGGGAACGCGGTTTTCGGAACCAGGGGCATCTTGCCGGCGATCATCTTCCCCACCATCGTCATGGTTTGGCCGCTGACGTTCCGTCCAAGCGGTGGTCCCAGAACGCCTCCCGGATTCACCACCACGAGCTCGAAGGACTCGTCGCCGGGCAGACTCTTCATGTAGTCCCAAGCCGCTTTCTCGGCCAGGGTTTTGCTTTTCGTGTAGGTACTTATCTCCTTCGAGTTGGTATCCGTCCAGGCCTGTGGGCCGAACTGCCCCTCCTTCATGCTCCCCATCATCGAGAGGACCGAACTCGTGAGGACGAGCCGCTTGACGCCGGCACTGCGAGCCGCGCGCAGGGCTCGAAGCGTTCCTTCGACTGCTGGGATGATCATTTCATCTTCGTGCTTGGGGTTCGCGAGAGTAAAGGGCGATGCAACATGTAAGACGTAGTCACACCCCTCGTTCGCCTCTGCCCATCCCGTGTCTTTGGTCAGGTCGAGCTCGACGAAATCGAGCTTGGTCGCGTCGACGTTCGCCGACGCCATGGTCTCGCGAACCTCTTTCTCTTTTTTAAGGCTACGGACCGACCCGCGAACGCGGTACCCCGCTCGCAGGAGCTCCGCGGCACAATGAAGCCCGATGTAACCCGATACGCCCGTAACCAGTACTGTTTCTTTCATGATGATATCCTCCCGGATCGAATTGACCGGCATTTTTATACCAGTTGGTACGATAAAGATAGAGGGAGCCATCCCGCCTGTCAATCATTAAAATACCATTCGGTACGAAAATAATTCGAGATGGACCCAGAGCGCAACGGAGAGGATCGGGAAAGACGGGGAAACGGACGCCAGCGATCTCACGAAGGCCTGATCGAAGGGGCTATCCGGGAATTGCCAAAACCCCAATGAGGCACGTGGGTCCTGCTGCGAGGGGGGAATTCGCCGACAGAGAAAATAGGTCGTTCAAATATGCCGAATGCCTCGAGAGATAAAACAAGCCTAAATCGCTGTGGGTGAGATTTTTGGATTCCGGTAAATCTGGAACTCCCGCTTTTTTCGTGATTTTTGGCGGGTTTCGAAAAGGCCTGGGGCTTACAGGATAACGCCACGGAAATACGACGGCAGGTCCCCCCAGCGTTACCCATGGGTCTTGGTTGAATCTCTCGACGTTCATGTGGCGCCCGGCCTGCTCGTTCGCGGCGAAACGGAAAAAAGGAGCCCACTGTGAGATATTTGTTTTTCTCTCTCTTGGTAACCGCCATGGTCGTTGCTGGCAATCAGCCGCCCCCGCGCCTGCTAAATACGGACGCCATGCTTTTTTATGAGCACTCCCTGAAGCATCTGGCGAAAACCGACGAAACCCACCGAAGCCGCATCGCCTTCGAAGTGGAAGACACCACCCTTTTCGAGATCAATACCAGCTTCGGGTTGGTGGGTCTGGAAGGAGATTACCTGCTGGTCCCCACCAGTTCCGCCAGCAAGATCGCGGTACTGCGCAGCCTGGCTTCGCAAACCAACCTTCGTGTGGATATCTTTCTCGATGACGAGCTCATCGAATCCTTCGGCTGGTCGGATTTCGAAGAATACAACAAGACGTTGAAGGAAGATTACGACAAAGCCCACTTGATCGAACTCTACAAAAACTTGGTGCCGAACGAAAAGGTGTCCGTGAACCACGCCGCTGAACTCAAGGTAGACACGCTCGACCTTTTGGCGCGCAACGCCGGCAAGAACAAGGCTGGCTCCGACGATTGCGGCTGCTACCAAGCGTTGATGCAGTGCTACAACACCTGCGACCAGTTCAAACAAGCACCTTCCGGTGGTTCCGGGACCCCCAACCACCTCATCCACTGCGGCCATTGCGACGAGGTTTACGCCGAGTGTGTCGCCCAATGCCCTACCAGCGACTTTGACGGAGATGGTGTCCCCAACAATGAGGACAACTGCCCCCACACCGCGAACCCTGGCCAATACGACTGCGATCGTGACGGTATCGGTGGCGCTTGCGACCCCGTGAACTCGAATTACATGACCTTCAGTACCACCCCCTGCCACATCGACGAAGACGGGCTCGGCGGATGGTGGTTCCGCCTCGAGCTGTGGGTCGAGGACTACCAGGTGGATGTTTCCCAATGCCGCAAGCCGCCCCGCTATGTGCGCCGACTCCAGAACGAGGTTCGCTGCATCAACCAGAGCGAATACCAGTGCTGCAAAGGCGAACTGCGACCCGAACCCGCCAGTTTGTGTGACACCATCCTCGAGAACAACACGTGCCAAAGCGCCAACCAATAACCAGTAGCATCGGCGGCGCCTCGACGAGGCGCCGTTTTTCATACATCCCGGCCAACTCCGAAAGGTAAAGTCAGCCGAACAGATGAAGCACACGAAATGTTGGTTTTTAGATCGTTTTCCCGAGTGAGAGCGTCAGCGACTCCCGCCCTTCGGCGCCACATCATCCAAACACCGGAAACAAGGCGGGCTTCTCCGCAGTTCGAGCACCAAGGGATATCCCTTGGGTCCGGTAAGGGAGAAGCCCACGTTGCGCGATGGGATCAGTCGGGGATGGGCTGAGCCCGCGCCATGGAGGGCTGCCGCATCAGGTTGAACACGAAGGTGGTGCCGGCGATTTTGCGGCCGTTTTTCGCGACGGCGATCACCGAACCGTGGGTCGGAAGGGTGACACCCGGGAACACATCACCCAACAGTTGTGCGTGGGGCTGATTTCCGGTCAGTGTCATAGTTCGATCCACCAGCCCAGGGGCTGCCAGGAGAACCCGTCCTCGCTGAGAAAGAGTTGGTTGTACTCGGAGCGGGTAAGGAAGCGACCATTGCCTTGAACGATCTCTTCGAAGGCCAGACCGGGCAGGCCCTGATCCATTCTCGAGAAGAGGCCGCCAATGTCGAAGATCGCTGCTTTCGGTAAGTGTGCCTCGGAATCGGAGGGCCCTATCGAAGCTCCCACCGATGGCCAGAACCCGGTTGTCGCGTACGAGGACGTCTCGAACCTGACGAGGACTGCTGACTTGGGACCACTCGGCCCAGGCAGGTGCCAGACCGGCTGCGAGGGTCAGCGCGAGTAGGACGATCGCGATCCGCCGTCCTGGCGCCTGGATGGGTTGGGGGAGGCGTCGCTCGAAAATCTTGGCATGCATCGATTGTCTCATTCCTGAACCTCCAGAGGTACCGCGGCGGCGATGGACGGTTGCCGATGTTGGTTGAAGACGAAGGTCGTCCCGGTAATCAACGCCCCGTTTTCAGACTGGGTTCGAAGGGCGTAGTGACCCGATGGCCCTACCCGGCTGCCAAACCATTGGTCCAGCGTTCGGGCGGTCGGTTGGTTGCCCAGGAGTTCGAGCTCTTCCGTAAACCGTCGGTAGGCATAGGTCGCGCCTCCGCCTTTGGCGAGGCCAGGTTCAGCCAGGTCGATTTGCGCTGCATCTCTTCTCCTTTTGGTCGAACAGGTCCGGGAATTGGGCCCGTCGGCCGGATCGGTGCGGCGGCCCGGCGATTCAACGGGCGGGTGGATTGGCGGAAATGGGGGCACGAGGCGCGACTTGAGTGGTGCTTTGGGTGTTGGTGCAAGGTGAACAAATAAAGTGAAGCGAGGGTTAATGATCGGTGGTTCTCAAAAAAAGGTTTTCGATTAAATGATAATGATATATCGTTCTTTTGGGGTGGGAGGCCGTGCCCGTCTTCTCGAGAGATACTTGGCTCGGCTGCTCCCCATACGTTTCCCGAAGGCCGCTACCACTCCCTTTGCCGGCTTTCGAAGAGGATAGACCATGTTGAATTGGTTGATTGTCGGAGGCGGTATTCACGGCACCTACCTGTCTCACCTGCTTAGACACGCGTGCGGGGTGCCCGATGCTAAAATCCGAGTGCTCGATCCCGAGGATGGTGCCCTTGCCGGCTGGTTTCGCAACACCAAGAATACCGGCATGGCCTATTTGCGTTCGCCGATGGTGCATCACATCGGATTGACGCCTTCCTCGCTCAAGCAGTTCTCCAAGAAGTGGCGCGAACGCAAGTGCTCGATCGCACCTTACGAGCGTCCCAAGCTGTCGATGTTCAACGCCCATTGCCGCCATGTCATCGAGCGCCATCGACTCGAGGACCTGCGCGAACAGGGGCGAGCCGAGCGCATTCTGCTCAAGGGCAATCACGTGGTGGTCGAAAGCGATCGCGGGCAACTCGTGGCCCGGCGGGTTGTCTTGGCCCTGGGCTCGGCAGCGCCCAGGGTGCCGGCGTGGGCCGCGGGTCTGCAACAACAAGGCGTGATGGTGAACCACCTGTTCGCTCCCGACTTTTGCAGCGACTGTTTGCCGGTTCACGGCTTGACGGTTGTGGTTGGCGCGGGCATCAGCGCGGCCCAGTTCGCGCTCAAGGCGTTGGAACGGGGTGCCGAACGGGTCGTGGTCATCTCGAAAAAGGCGCCGCAGGTTCATCAATTTGATGCGGACCCCGGTTGGTTGGGCCCGAAGTACATGAATCGCTTCAACCGCGAACGAGATTTCGGTTTACGCCGCGAGATGATCAGCCGTGCACGTCGCCGGGGCTCGATGCCGAGCGACGTCTACCACCGACTCGAACATCAGCGACGCGCGGGGGAAGTCCTGTGGCTGGAAGGCGTGGTGCGTCAGGCACGGCAACAGGACGGCCAGGCGCTCCTCGAAGTAGGTAACCAAAGCCTGGTGGCGGATCGGGTGATTTTGGCGACGGGTTTCGACAACACGCCGCCCGGTCAGGCGATGATCGAACACCTGGCTCAGGAACACGGACTGCGGCGTTCTCCTTGCGGCTTTCCGCAAACTGATCGATTCTTGCGGTGGCACCCACGTGTATTTATGGCGGGTGCGTTGGGCGAGCTGTCGTTGGGACCGGTGGCTCGCAATATCGCCGGCGCGCGTCGTGCCGGGAACGTGTTGAGCTATTTGTTGCGACGCAGCTAAAGCGGCAATCCACCGCGTTCAGGCATCCCAGGTCGGGGCGATGCGTGGGCGGACATTTCGCCGTTCGTCCCCCAACCTCCGCCTGGATGGTGCCGATTTGAGGCCCGCCGGAGATTTGCGGGCCGAAGGAACGCGCATGTAGTTCTCAGCGCGTTTTGCCGCCCGACTTTCGCGGGTTTTTCAGCTTGCCCTTTCCGGCCGCGCGGAGCAAACGCTGGAATTTGGGACATTCGAAATGGCTGGGGGCCCGGCACTCCGCTGCATGGCGAAGCCCGTCGCGAATGGCCATGATCCGTTGAATGTTGTTGTCCAGTTCGTCCGCCTTGGCCAGCAGTAGATCCCTGTCGATCTTTGGGCCGTCGGGGGTGAACAAGGCGGCGATCTCCTCGAGCGAAAAACCCGCGAAGCGCCCCAACGAGATCAAGGCCAAGTGCTGGAGCACACTGGAATCAAACAACCTGCGCAATCCTCGTCGGCCCGTCGACTGAATGAGTCCCTTCTCTTCGTAATAGCGCAACGTGGAGGCGGGTAGCCCCGAACGCTTCGCCACCTCGGCGATATCGATCGTTTCCGTCATTTGTGCTTGACCTCAAGTCGACTTGAACTTGTATCCTTATTCTACCCTCGATGCGGTGCGATGAATAGCCCGCGAGACGCCACCCATCTGGTGATGGAGGTTGCCGGGGTTCGAGCTCGGTAGGCTCCGCATCTCCGGCGAGCCGAGGTGTGACAATGTGCGATCACCTCCTTCTCGATAACCTGGGGTAATTCTCTTATAGTATGTGTAACTCGAAAAGATGTCTGAAAAAGGAGCCTTCATGGAAGTCAGTTTTTGGATGGACCGGTGGGAAAAACGCGAAATCGGTTTCCACCTCGACGAGGCCAACCCCATTCTCGTGAAACACTTCAACCAACTCTCCTTGGAGAAGGGGAGCCGCGTGTTCGTGCCCTTGTGCGGGAAAACCAACGATATCGGTTGGCTGCTTTCACAGGGCTATCGCGTTGTCGGTGCCGAACTGAGCGAACAGGCCATCGGTGAATTGTTTGCTGAAATCGGGGAAAAACCCGAAATATCGGAATGCGGTAAAGTAAACCGATACAGCGCCAAAAATATCGACATTTTTGTCGGCAATTTCTTCGACCTGACCGGAGAGATATTGGGCCCCGTCGATGCCATTTACGATCGAGCGGCCTTGGTGGCGCTCCCTAAAGAAATGCGGGAGCGATACACCCGACGCCTGATCCAGATCACGGGAAAAGTGCCGCAGTTGCTCCTTTGCTTCGAGTACGACCAACAACTGATGGAGGGCCCCCCGTTCTCCATCGTTTCCGAGGAAGTCCATGCCCACTATCGGGACAGTTACCGTCTCGTTCTTTTGGAACGCATCGATCTTCCTGGCGGATTGAAGGGGAAACACCCGGCCATCGAAAGTGTTTGGTTGCTTGCGTAAGACCGAGAAATCCGAAGTCTGTTCGTTTCCGTGACTCGAGGCCGAACTCTGGGGGGCTAGCCGGTACACGGGTATTCTCGGTCGCCATGGGCGACGGGTGCCGCTACCGGGATTCGCTGCGGCTTGCGTCTTTTGACGTGGCCGGTCCGAGGCCCCTCAATCCTGCGACGTCCAGGGATTGTAGGTGCCGAAATTCCATAAATGGCCTTCCGGGTCACGACAGGAAAAAAGGCGGCCGCCAAAGTCTTGGTCCTCCGGCTCCATGACGATTTCGGCTCCGGCGGTGCGGGCCGTCTCGCAAAGGGAATCGACTTTGGACACGATGATGTACGGGCTTTGGGTCGTGCCCCCGAGCGACGCCGGCGTTCGTTGTAATTTTCCGAAAGCGTCGTCACGAGCGCTGCCAAGCATGATCATGGCCTCGCCGAGGACGAGCTGGGCGTGCGCGATTTTGCCGGCGCCGTCGTCGACGACCAGGCGGCGTTCGAACCCGAAGGCGTCGCACAGCCATTGGATCATCTTCGCGGCGTCGTCGTAACGCATGGTGGGAATGATGGTGGAGGTCATGATTCGGTCCTCCTCCTGCTGTCGGTGATATGGCGTGAGCATACCATGGGGCTCACCGCTGGACAAACGAGTGGTGGGTATCGAAGTATTCACCTTCGAGGGTGGGCTCGACATTCGACAAGGGAACAGGCAAGCGCCAGAACTAAAAGCTGAGTCTCATTCCGGCTGTCAGGCGCCGCTCTTCTCCCGGAACGTCGACCTCAATCGATCCGGGTACGGAATGGCGTTCGTCTAAAAGATTGCGAGCGCGCAGTTCCAAGCTGTAACGGCCCAGGGAAACGGCGGTGCCCACATCGAGCAGGGTGTGGGCAGCCAAAAAGTACTCCTTGCGTCCTGCGATATTGATGTTGGTGATGTCGGCCCGTCGCTCACCCATGTAGCGAGCCAGTAGGAAAAGCTGGGTGGGCCGCCGAAAATCGGATGAAGCGGTCAGGACCAGATTGACGAGGGGATCGGCGAACAAACCCATCCGCAGGCAAAGAGAATTCTCCGGCCTGCCTGTCGGCCCGCCGGGTCGACACTTCCAGACAATTCACTCTTCGCGGAATCGAGGGGGAACGAGTTGGCGATGATTAACCGGTTTAATTTAAATCACTTAGGTGGGGTCTTTCTTTCTGGTGCAGACTCATGACGAGATCAGCGATTCCCAACCGATCGGTCGGGACTCCACCGAGCTGCAATCATGGCGTCGTTGCCAGAACCGCTCGCCTGGCCAACGCCGCTCCATGCGGTAGTACTTGGCTCTGGTGGCCAAATAGTGGTGAAAGGTCTCTTTGATCAGGTACCGGTAGCGGCGCATGGCCAGGGGTTTTCCGGCTAAGTGATCGGCGACGGCGTAGCCGGCGAAGATGCCGGAGGACAGTGCCCGGCAGATACCCTGGGACGAAAGCGGGTCGACCGCCATGGCCGCGTCGCCCGTCGCCAGCCAGCCGGGACCCGTCACCGGATCGAGTCGTTGGCTGAACGCCGGCCTCCGTCGTGGCGGGCCGAGGGGACCTGCTCGGGTTAGCCGCGTACGGGTATGTCGGGTTTGCGCCAGCGCGTCCCACCAGTCCGACGGCCGCCAACTCCGGAAGCTGTCGCGATCCGTCATCAGCGCGACCACCATGCCTCCGCCCGGCATCACCGACGAGTACCACCAGCCGTTGGGCACCGCTTCGACCGTGGTGTAGGTCTCGGTCAGTTCCGTCCGGAAGTGGGTGTACCAACCCAGCAAGCGGTCTTCGACGCGGAGGCCCGCTCCCTGGCGACGTGCGAACCAGGCCGTTCGGCCGCAAGCGTCGACCACGAATTCGGCCCGCAGCCTCGTCACTTCGGGATGGCCAATCAGCGGGAGTAACCAGTCTCCCGTCTCTCCGTCAACGGGGCCAATCGTTCGGCTGCCGTGTAACAGCCTGGTGCCGCACGTATTGGCCGCGTTGGCCAGAAAATCGTCGAAGCGCGCTCGGTCCAGGTGCCAACCGGTACCGCGTGCCGCGAAGACAAACGGCTGGTCCACCAGCTCCGCCGTTCCCCAGGCGGCTTGAAAACCGTGACACGGGTGGTGGCCCTCTCGACGGAATGCCGACCACAGGCCCAGTTGCGAAAGGAATTCCCGTGCCTGCGGCGGCAGTGTTTCTCCCATTCGCGGCTGCTTGTCACGGTCACCCGCGACCAGCACGACATCGAGATGCGGCGCGTGACGGTTCAAGGTGATCGCGGTTGCCGCGCCCGCCGGTCCGCCCCCCAGCACCGCCACCTGACATTCGATCGTCGACATTCCGCACCTCCACCTCCGCCACCCCGAATGAGTCGTGCATCGGACCTCGCCGGGTATCCCCGCTCCTAGGGCCCGACCACCTGCGCTCGATAGCGAAACCGGGCGGGGTCAATCGTCTTGACGGACGGCGTACCACGAGGCGACGACCCCCGCCGGACTGACACCGGACTGCGAAGCGTGGGGGATGGTACGCACGATCGAGCCGACGATGGCCGGCCGTTGTTGGATCCCGTTGGGCCAGTGCGGCACCAGATATCCCTCGTAGTCGTAGATCCATTCTTCGCCATTGACGAGGCCGTTGCCCTGGAAGCGAAGGGTCATTGGATCGCCGTAGCTGCGCGAGCCCTGGAGTTGGAGACGCCAGCCCGGGCCACCGAGGGTTCCGGCGAGCCGCTGCATGGGCGCGGGTTCGATGACCAACGTACCCTGACCGAAACGAAGGTCGTCGAAGGACACGTCGAGATGGGGGTCGTTCAGCAGACTGCGATAGCTCCAGGTTCCCTCGAACGGGTTTTCGGTCATGGTTCGCTCCTTCTCGGCAAGGATCCCGGCGGTCAGGTCGGCTCGGCATCCTTGCGTTCGACACTGATGTAGCGGGGCAGATCGGTGGTGTGGTCCTTTTCGAGTTGTGCTTGCGAGAGATAGGGGTTCTCGATCACGAAGCCGAGATCTTTCCACGCGGTCACCATTTTCAGGTCGCCGGCATTCGTCTGAGGAATGCCCCGGCTCCAGCCCAACCATTGGTAATTGGGTTGGCCGCCCTGGAAGGAAACGACCTCCAAGGTCTCCAACGGCCGATGGGCCGGCCACCACATGGTTTCCCAGGTGCGCATGGTGCGCTTCAGGCGGGCGTCGTTCTCGGAATCGGGATAGAGGTCGTTCCAAGCCTCGTAGGTGACGTCGATGTCCTGCATCGAGCATTCGTTGAAATCGGCCTGCCAGGGAAGCGCCATCTGTTTCGTCAAATCGCCGGGCTCGAGGCCGACGCTCAGATCCGTTTGCGCGTTCAGTGCATCGATCTGGTCGTCGAACGACTGGCCCGGCGTCTTGTAGGCGCTGGCCGCGGTTTGACCGAATTCGGCGAATCGCGGGGCCGCCTTGATGCGGTAGGGCTCCGTGTAAATCGAGGGATTGCGAATCAGCCAGCCCACCTCGGCGCCCGGGCAGAAGGCGCCGCCGCAGAGATTGCTAAGGACGCCCCGGTCCAGTTCGTGACCCGATTCGCCCATGCCGGGCGGCAGGCGCTCGCGCGCCGTGGCCATCTTCGCTTCGTTGATGAACTTGCCCTCCATCCACTGGCGCAGGATGAAGAGCTGGTAATCGGTCAGTCGCAGGAACTTGGAGGGCAGCGTGTTGGAGATGGGATTGTCGCCGGCCAGCAGCGGCATCAGCGGTGCGTTGGCGGTGCGGCTGTGGGGCCTGCCCAACTCGCGAAAGGTGTTCTCCTCGCCGGCCTGGCGCAAGACGTTGTAAATGTAACGCCGGTTCTTTTTGTAGGGATCGTCGCGGACGAAGGCGATCAATCGGGTCTGCAGCGCGCTGTGAAACATCGATTTGGCGCGGTCTCGATCCGATTCGGGCCAGTCTTCGAAATCTTCGATGGGGTCCTTGCCTTCGCGCGACCGGCTGAGATTGACCCATTTGCGGAAATGGGCCTCGGTGCTCTCCCGTGCCAGCATCTCCTCGACCCGGTTCAGGTCGACGGTCGGCGGCCGCCCCAGCAATTCCTTGTAAAAGGTGCCGCGCTCGGTTTGGTCGTGGGGGAAATTGGATTGGCTGAGGACGTTGGCCAGCCAGGTGTAGTACCAGGGCCGCGAGATGATCGGCCAAATGTCGCGATGGAACCAGGGGAGGTAGTCCGGATTCCACTGAAGTTCCTGCGCGCGCCACAGGGCCAGCGCCTCGGGGTCGGAAGTGTCGACGATTTGGGGGTTGTCGAAGCTGCCCTCGAGTCCGTAGATGCCGGTGTCTGTCGCGAATTCGCGGATTCCCATGTCGTGGACGACGTCGTCCGTCGTCACCTGGTCCAGGATCTGGGGGACGTAGGCCGGATAGGCGGCGATCACCCAGGCGGGACCGGCGACATCCAGGTAGCGATAGGCGTCGATCGAATCCACGTACATCTTGAGCCGCGCCATCACCGGCCCATCGGAGGTGTCGTCGAACCAGCCGTCGTTGTTGGCGTAGTGGTCGATGCGCGGCTGGCCCATGCCCGTCTTGTAGGAGCCCGAGCGGCCGTGGCCGCCCAACACGATCAATTGGCCCTCGCGATTGGTCATGATGTCGCCGAGCGTTTCGATGCCGTTCGGGTTCAACTCCGGCGGAAAGGTTTGCGCGTAATCGGCGTCGGGGTCCTTGTTGAACGAGGCCCGACGCCGATCGCCACAATCGACGGTTCGAGGACCCGGATCGATGATCAGCCGCTGGCGCGCTTCGGCGTCGGTGATGTCCGGGTTGCGCAGCGGGTGATCCGGTCGGTAGCCGTGCTCTCCTTCGAGCTGTTGGAAGCTGTACCAGGCGGCCTTCTTGTTGGCCAGGTGGACGCGCCACTCGATGTCGACCAGGGTGCCGTTGTTGCCGCCACCTTCGATGCGGTCGCCCAAGCGCAAGCGACGCCCTTTCACGTCCTGCTCGTCGTGCACGAAGATCTGGAACCGCGCGCCTTGGCGTTTGATGCGGCCCTCGGCGTCCTTGAATTTGGCGATCGTCAGCTCGCGCGTTCCGTCCGGGCTCAAATCGGCATTGCCCTGGGCATCGCATTGGATGGGTAGGGCGCCGGGTTTCTCTGGTGACAGGCAGAAGCTCGTGGGACTGTCGCCCAATCTCGCGATCCCGATCGCCGGATGAATGTGGTAGGTCTTGACCATGGTTCCGTCCTCCGGTTCAGTCTTTGAAATTCAACGAGACGCTTTCCAACCGCAACATGTCGGGAATCTCTCGACCGTCGACGCCGACCACCACCAGGGCGACCTCGAACCGGGTGGCACCTGTCGCGGCCAGGTGTTGCACGCATCGAGTCACGTCGAGACGGTAGTTTCGCGGCGTATTGTGGTGGCGATCGCGCAGATCGAAGCGATCCTGCCGATCGGGCGGCAGGTCGCAGTGGCCGGGTCCGCCGTAACAGATGCCGTGGCCGAAAATCGGGATGTAACCGGCGAAATGCGCGTTGTCGCGGAAGTCGGTCGCGGCGCAGGCATCGCGCAGATTGACGAAGGCGCGGATGTAACAGGACAGCGGCATTTGCGGCACGCGATGCAGCCGCAATTCGATGGCTTTGCTGCTGCTCATGACTTCCGCGGGGATCTCGGTGGCTTGGGTGAACATCCGCGAGATCGGCGTCCCGTGACCCACCGGAAAGATGCAGGTGTGCACGACGTACTCGTACCCGAAGCGGTGGATGTCGTAGGTGTCGCGCACCGTGTAGTTCCAGGGTGTCAGCACGGCCGAGGGATCTGCGGGCTCGCAATGGGGGTGGGCGCATTGCCATTCCCACCACAGGCGATCCACGTTGATGTGGTGTGGCCAGAAAATGGGATCGAAGGAAGCGGTCAGGTTGCTGAACATGTCGCCGAACTGGGGTTGGGCGTAGAGATCCTTGCGGCTGTGGTAGGTGCGCCCGCCGATGCGCACGCCCTTCGGTGGTACCTTTTGCTCCGGCGCCCAGCCTTCCTTCTCGTAGTCGGGATTCATGCCGCCACACCAGATGTGGAGCGTATTGTGGGGGTTCTGGTCGATCCAACCATAGGAATCGTTGTAGCGACTGCCGCCGCCGTAATCGCGAAAGTTGTTCAGGCTCTGGATCTGGATGACGTCGTTCAGGGACGGGTAGTGGTAATGGATGATCTCGTTGATGGTCGAGGGCTTGCCGTCATCGGTCTGGAACTCGGCCGGGTAGCGCAGGGGATACCACAGAGAATTGGAGGCCAGGAGCTCGTCGATGAACCAGGTGCGGTAGCGCTGAGCCAGTGTCTCGCCGTCCAAGCCGGCCTTGTCCCAGATCGCGATCACTGCATCGAAAAAGGTGCGCTGCGAGGTGAAGAGCCGATTCACCAACGGGGTGAGCAGGGGAAAGAGTGCGGCGCAATCGTCCGGTTTGCACGTGTCGCGGCAGCGCCGTTCCAGGTTGCGGATCGACTGTTCGGTCAGGAAACCCTTGAAGGATTCGGGAATGATGTCGCCCTTCAGATCGCCATCCCGGTACCGCGGCAGTGTCCAATCCCAATAGGGGAGCGTGACCTCGGGCACCACGTCCTGGAGCGCCTTTTCGAACTCGTACATGTAGATGCGGTGCCAGGGGAGGAAACGCTCCCAGGCGTGCTGGCAATGGTTCTGGTGGATGAGGGCCTGGTTGTTGTAGTTGCGACGGTCGGCCGGCCAGCGGTTGAGATGGTAGAGCTCCCTGAACGCGTGGCGCAGCCGTTCCAGCTCTGCCGGGCTCAGAAAGTCGAGGTTCTTGCGTTGCCGTAGTGCGTTGCCGGGCCGATAGTCCTCGGCTGGCTCGAAAATCAGGTGGGCCCTTTCGTCGCCTGGCGTGTCGACCCCCGCCTGAAGGGACACCTCGTGAACCCGATCCTCAACGGGGCACCCATCGTCGATCCATCGTTCGATGAAGGCGATCTCCTCGGGAGGCAACGGATCCGCACCCCAGGGCAGGCGCGGCAGTCGCTTGCCGTCGAAGGGAAACTCGCCGCGAAGGCCCTTGATCAGGCCTGATCGCGCGCCGCGGGAATCCGCACTACCTTGCGGTTCTTCGTGTGTCGCCTGCGCGACCTTCTCTTTGTTTCCGCAGCACGAGTGCGTGGGCTTCTCTTCGGGGGCGATCAAGGGAATTCCGTGAATCTCGAAGGCCTCGAGCTTGTCGATCTCCAGTTCCCAGTACTTCTCGTAATCCTCGTAGGGATAGGTGCCGGCGCATGCCGCGCGCGCCAAAATGGCTTTGACCCGCTCGAAACGCGACAGCTTGCTTTCAGCGGTCGTGGACATCTTCGCTCCTCCGGCGCCCCGTTGGCGATCGCTGCCGGGACCGGGTCGCCTGTCGTTGGTGAGTGGGGAGATCGATGGGGAAAGGCCGTGCATTCAACTCGAAAACCGGAGGACGGGATCGCTCGTGGGGATGTGGGTTGGCTGCGGCACCGGTGGCGACGACCAGGGGTCGGACCCTCGGCGAATCCGATGGTGGTCGCACCTCACGGGACAGGTAGAGGGTTCGGATGGCGAGAACGAGGTCACACGCGGCGACGCAGAGCCACAGTTCGCGCGGCGAAGGGATCGTGGCTAAAAAGAAATGGGAGAGAGGTAAGTTTGGACTATTGTGCCACTGTGAACTTTTTGGATCAATTGAAAATGCTGAATTGTGCGGTAAATTGATTTGGTGCTGGCGAGGCCGTTCCACAAGGTCGATTTCGACCGTCGCTTCAATCTCCCATGGCGTTTGTCACGCTTTGCGGATCTTTCGAAGAGCGGTACCGTTTCCTCACGATTGACCCGATGTGGTCGCGGTACAATCGGTGCGCATCTTTGCCGTCTTACCGAATCCGGTGCCAACCGTCGCCTGCCGGGATCGATCGAAAAGCGAGCGTTCCAAGTCGCGCCGGCGTTCGTGGAAACCTGCCGGGGCCCCCGGTGCCGTGGGAATTCGCTCTCCCACCTGGGACTTGCGGCGACGGTGGCCTTGCCGACTTTCGTGCCAAGGAGAAACCATGAGTACCTTCGTCGCCTTGAGCATTTTCGACATCGAAGCCAGCAAGCCAAAAGCCGCGATCCCCGCGGTGGTGCTCTCCACTGCCGGTATGGGGGACCGAACCGATGCCGGCGGCAATTACGAGTTGAAGATGCCTGTGGACGGAACCTACCGCATCATCGCCGTATACAGTGTTTTTTCCGTGGCGAAAACCGCCACGCTGGTTCAGGGCGCCACCACCACGGTGGATTTCGACCTCAACTTGGACGTCAACTGCCAAATCGAGCTGTGGGGCCAATTCGACGTGCGATTTTTCGTGGGGTGCGTCAACCAGACAGCGGCATCACCCTGAGGGGCGATCATGAAACTCGAGTTTCCGTTCAGCATTCTGGTGTTATGTTGGTCGACTTTTGCCCTGGCCATTCCCAACGAAGGCTACGAGGGCCTGTTCGTGTCCCAACGAGCCAAGCTGCTCGTGGGAAGCTTGATGGGTACGAGCATCAATACCTGGAGCGGGAATCTGGTCCTTCATCGCGAAATCTTTTTCGCCGATGACAAGGGCCTGCCGGTCGAGCTCTACCTCGTTCACAACCTCGACCACCGAACCATCGGCTCTCCGTTGGGGTTGGGTTGGCGACACTCCTATCAGGTTCGGTACACGCCTCAGGGCAATGGCGACATCATCATTTCGTGGGGCGACGGCCGCGTTGGTCAAGGGCATGGCCCACCAGGCAACGGTCCTCATTTCTGGATTGCAGGAATACAACCGCTCGCAGCGCGAGGGGCAGCAAGGGTTTGGTACCCTGTTGCGCGTCGGTGGCTCGGCCGCGGTGGATTTGGCGTTTACGGTCGCCAGTGCGCCGACCGCGATCGCCGACTCTCTGCTCAACACCGGAGTGGCGCAAACGATGAAGAACTCGTTTCGGGTGCCGATCGCCTATTTTAGCTGCCAACAGACGGCCGATCGCATGGAGCGGGACATGGCCAACGGCAAGTACGGCTATCTGCCCCAAGGCCTGACCAAGTTGGGCGCGGCCCTGGCCGATACCCGCGCCGGCGAGTACGTGACTGACCGTTTGAGAGACGCCATTCACACCGGCAAGCAGGTCACGCGCAAGATCGCTTCGACCGCGAAGAGCCTGTACCACAGAGTCGCCGCCCAGGCCGGGGGCCGGATTGCCGGACCACCGGGTTTCAGGTGGGTAACTAATCGAAGCGAATCGTTTGGGAGTTCCCGCATTTGTGAGAGGGGCGTCGTTGCAGTAAGTGCCGGGCCCACCCAGGGCGCCGGGCCGACATTTTTCGACGAACTCCCCGCGCATTCGCCTTTTTAGGTTTTTATCTTTATCTTCGAGCTTTACAGAGTTTGTTACATAAGAGGCAAACGCGCCCTTTCCAATGCCTACGACACCGTCACCGGCGTGCAGGGCAGCCTGTTCTCCTCCAGGGAGTGATTCGTTTGGATCTCGCAGGAAATAGATGCGCCTGCGAGACGCTTTTGGGCGCGTCCCATGAGGAAATGCTTTGAGCTCGGACAGTTGGGCAAGACGTGGAAGGGATGTGTTTTAGGAGTTGTTTTGTTTGTTTCGTTTATTGCGTTTATTTCGTTTGTGAAATATGTTTTTATCAAAAATGCTCCGAACAAGCGCGGTGGAAGCCTAGCTTGATTCCGAGAAAGAAACAACGCGGAGCGAGCCTGCATGGTGGTCTCGGCTGCCTGAGAGGGACGTCGTGCACGGCCGGTATGGCCAGGTAGGTGCGACCGCTGGTCGCACATTCCGAAGCTCCTGCTTCTATTGGCGCTTCGCTCTTAGGCGTTTCCTATTTTCGCAGCCTTGATCGCTTCGAAGTGTCGGCCGGGCCGGCATACCGCCCCTGACCAACTTACTGCCATGCCGACCCTCATTAAATGCGGGAACTCTGAGCATGGTCATTTCGACATGTTCAGCCGGCGGGCTTACCGCCCCTGCTGAACCTACCGGGCACGACGAATCTTTCGGCATGCGGGAACTCCGAGCAACTTTGTTTCAATAGAGAGGGAGGATGATCATGGCTGTGCATGCATTGAGGCAACCGCCACCAAACAATGATGATATTGCTCTTGCTCGCGATTCTGGGCAGCGACTCGCACCCTTTGCGCAATCGGCCAGATCCTTAAAGATTCTGGTGTCGGATTCTGATCAGGAGCAACCCATTGAACTGCCCGCAGGTGCCGTTGCGCTTCTCATGAAGATACTCGAGGCCATGGCGGCCGGGCGTGGTCTCCATCTCATTCCGGAGAGTGCCGAACTAACCACTGTTCAGGCCGCCGAAATTCTCCATGTTTCTCGTCCCTTTCTCATCAAGTTGCTGGAGGAAGGAACCTTGCCGTTTCGTAAGGTGGGAAGACATCGCCGCGTTCGCATGGAAGATGTCATGGCCTACAAACAACGGATCGATCAAGAACGCGAGCGAACTCTGGATTTACTCGTGGCCGACGCTCAAGAGCAGGATATGGGATACCTCGACTCATGAGGCGGTACGTTGCACTGCTGGTTGCGAATGTTCTCTACCCGGCCCCTATCAGGGATCTTTTCCTCGAAATGGGATGAAAAGTCACCTTTCCGGGGGACAATTACCTTACCCATTGTTTGCGGAACATTTATCTATGATGTCGATTCCTTTCTCTATTATAAAAAAAACAACAGTAGCGGAGATTAATGCCTTGAGTCGACCTCAATCAGCGGTTCTTTCTCTCATTCGGTATGGGTTGAGTGGCACTTTCATCCTCTGGATACTCATGTGCCAAGCCTGCATGGAACAACTAGACCCAGAACCCGACAGCGCAACGAACGGGTGTTTTAAAGAAACCAGATTTTGGGTGATCGTCAGTAAAGAATGTATCCTCATTTCGGATGGGGTTGAAGATTTGGGCGTCATTTCCAAAGAAGATTTTGCAAAGTATGTCGTGCTTTGGCATGACCAATTGATCGCGGAAGCAGAAAAAAACCAACCAGGGTCGCCAAGTTTTTTCGAGAATGGCAAACCCAGGGCTGCCATCCGAATTTCAGATAGTGTGCCCCCTGCCGAAATCGAAGGCATCGTTTCCATGGTTCGAAGCGCTGGTTACCACATCAAATTGTTTCCACCTTTCTCCGAGGGCTCCGGTGATCGTTGTAACCTACCGACTGCATCGCTGTTACCTGAAATCGCCGATAAATGATCGGGCTAGGCGGATCTCTGAAATTACTTTGCCCGCAAGGCAGGATCAGTTTTCGGTGGCGGCTGCTAGACGCTTTTGGGCGTCTCGCACGAGGTAGTGGTCTTCCCCGAGGCGGTCGACCAATGTGCGATGGGCACGCCCTAATAGGCTGAGCCCATCGCGCTTCCGCCCGAGATCGACCAGAATGCGGCCTTTGATCGAGGCGGCGACCTGGTGGGATTCGTGGGTGTCGGGCAGCGCAGCGGTGTAGATGGCGGTGGCTTCCTCGACCAGGGACAGCGCCCGATCCGGCCGTTCGAGGTCGGCGTTGGCAATCGCCAGCGGGAGGAGTGCGGCGGCTACCTCCGGATGTGCGTCGCCCAGGCTTCGACGCCGTAGGTCGAGCACATTCTCCAATTCGGTTTTGGCGCCGTTCACGTCCTGGCGTCGCATTTTCAGGAGAGCCCGTTCCAGGCCCACCGACGCCCCAAGCAAGGGGTTCTGTAAATCGCGGGCCGCTTCGTGGGCTTCGCTGAGTAAGGTTTCGATCTGTCCGATGTCGGCATCGCGTTGGTCTCCACGTAGCAGTACCGCCGCCAAGCCTTTGTGGATGGGAATCAGGTCCTCTTTCTCGATGGACGGTTGGGCTTCGCTCGTGGCCAGTGCTTTCCGATAGTAAGACTCCGCCTGCCTCAAATCGCCCGAAACGAGATAGAATTCGCCGGTTTGCCACAAACTGGCTATAAATTGACGGTGATCTTCGCCGAGCTTGTTCCGGAACAGTTCCAGGGACTTGTGATAGTGGGTTTCGGCGGAGGGGTAATCGCCGGTTCTCATGAGAACATCGGCCAGCCTGCTCAGATTCATGGCCACGGTGGGATGGCCGTCTCCGTGGAGTTCGGTGTACCCGGCGAGCACTTGGCGGATAAGCGGCTCCGCGGCAGCGTATTCGGCTTTTTTCGCGAGCAGGTCTGCCAGGTTTTCGAGGGTGCCGATGGACCTGGGGTGGGTTTTCCCCAACAGGTCGGTGCGCATGGCGAGGGCCCGCTGGAAGATGGGTTCGGCGGCGGCGTAATCGCCCTTTTCGACGAGCATGCAAGCCAGGTTGTGGAGGGACGTGGCCAGATAGGGATGGGCGTCCCCCAACTGGCTTCTGTAGATGGCGAGTGCCTTGCGCAGCAGGGGTTCGGCGGCCGCGTAGTCACCCATGTCCCACAAAATGTTCGCGAGGTTGTTGAGGCTCGCCCCCACTTTGGGATGGTCTTCCCCCAGGCGCTCGATGCGCATGGCGAGCGATTGCCGGGAGAGCGGCTCGGCGGCGGCGTGATCGCCCCTTTTCCGGAGAAGAAGCGCGAGGTTGTGGAGACTGTCGCTGACGCGTGGATGGTTTTTTCCCAGCATCGCCGTTTGAATCTCCAAGGCCTGGCGAAGAAGGGGCTCGGCGGCGGCGTAGTTGCCTTTGCTCCAGTGAAGGATCGCGAGGTTGTTGAGGCTCGAGGCCACGCTCGGGTGGGTTTCGCCCAGGAGCGCAATGCGCATGTCGAGCGCCCGTCGATACAGGGGTTCGGCATTGGTGTAGTCGCCCTTTTTCCGGAAAAGGATGGCCAAGTGATTGAGGCTGCCGGCCACTTCGGGATGGTTGTCGCCCAATCGTTCGGTTTGAAGGGTGAGCGCCTGGCGGTAGAGGGGCTCGGCGGCGGCATAGTCGCCCTTGGCTTCCTGGAGCATCGCGAGGTTGTTGAGGGCGAGGGCCACCTGGGGATGCCGCTCGCCCAGCAGGTCGCGGGTCAGGGTCAAGGCCCGATGCAACAGGGGCTCGGCGGCGCCATAGTCACCTCTCGCCTGGAGCAGTTCGCCGGATCGCGTCAGGCAGCCGATGAGGTGGGGATGGCGTGGCCCGAAACGATTGCGGTAAATGTTTTCGGCTTGGTCGAATCGTCGTGCGGCTTGTGGGTAATCGCCCTTTTTTTGGTGTTGGATGCCGAGCATCGCGTAGGTTGCCGCGACCTCTGAGTGCTCCTCGCCGTAGTGGTTCCGCTGTAGGGTCAGCAGCTCGCGTAGCTCGCCGATGGATTTGTCGTAAAAGCCCAGCGCCGATTGCAGGGCGGCCCGGTCGCGAAGCAATGCCAAACGTTCGCCGATGGCCTCTTCGGTGTTGGGTAGATGGGTGGTGGCCCGTTCATAGGCCTTGTCGGCATTGAGGTAGTGACCGAGCTGGAACCAGAGGCGACCGCGGGCGTGCTCCAAGCGGGCGATCTGCAAAGGGCTCGCCTTGGCCTCCAGGCGTTCCGCAAGGTGATCCAATCGGGCCTGCATGCCTTCGTAATCGCCTTCGGTTTCCAGGGTGCGGATCAATTCCCAGGGAGCCTGGTTCTCATCGGTCATTGGGGCGTCGGCATGGGCGACGGCCCCTTCGAGCAGTTCCCGCGAAATCGCGTGGTGGCCCAATTTGCGGTAGACCCGGCCCATGGTGGTCATGAGGCGCGCTTGGATCTCCGGCTGGTCCGCCAGGCTCCGGTCGATTTGGTGCCGGCCGTTTTCCATGACTTCGAACGCGGTGACCTCCCCGCCGCGCGCCAGGTCCGGATCGACGTGATCAAACATCGACAGCATGAAGTCGGTCACGCGTTCCGCCGTTTGCCGTTCCCTGTCGACGGCATCGCGTTCGCGGAGGATCAGAGCCCGTTGAAAAAAGGCAAAGGCCGCGAGGAGGAGGGCGAAGGCCGAGGCCACGACCGCCTGATTGCGGCGCCGGCGCAAACGCGCGATCGTGGCTTCCCGGGCGTGGACTTCCTTTTCCGCCAGGGCGACTCCCGCGGCGACGAATGCCCGTTCCAGATCGGTCAGGTGGTCCGCTTCCCGCGTCACCAGGTCCTTCATTTGGTAGAGCGGACCGCCGCGCAAGAGATGATCTTCGTCGCGATTCGCCGCTTCCCAAGTCGCCGCGGCGCGACGCAGGCGATGAATCAGTCGCGCCGTTTCGCGGTCTTCGGCCATCCACTCGCCAATCCGGTGCCATCGGCGGATCAGGGCTTCGTGCGCGACGTCGACGATGTCCAGGTCTCTGCCCTCGTCTCGGGTGCCGGTCAACAACCGCGAGGCGGTCCAGCGCTGCAGCAGGGGTTCCACCCGCTCGCCGCCCACCGCGATCAGCTCCTCCTTGGTGGCGCGGCGCCGGGAGTCCTCGACGCCCTCGCCGGGCTGGACCAGGCAGAGTGCGAACATCCTGCGCAGGACATGGCGGCCAGCCGCGTCCACCGCGCCATATTCGTTTTCGGCTCGCTTGGCGAGCGCGCCTTCGATGCCGCCGATTTCGTCGTAGGCGGCCTGGGTGAGAAGCCCCTCCTGGTGACGCTCGTAAAGCTCGAGGAGTGCGTGTTCCAGCAAGGGCAACTCACCGGGGGAGCCGGCCACATCGTCCAAGATTCGGTTCAGGAGGCCCGGCTCCAACGTGAGCCCGGCCAAGGCGGCGGGACACTCGATCGACCTCGCCAGTTCCTCGCGATTCATGGGCGGTACCTGCATCAGGTGATCGATCACGTAGTTGTTCAGGTCGGGGTAGGCGGCGCATTTGCCCAAAAAATCGGAGCGCATGGTCAGCAGCACACTCAAGTAGGGTTTGGGCCGGTCCACGGCATAACAGAGGCCCGCCACGAACGCGGCTCGTTCCGCATCGTTTTCGGCGAGTGTGAACACTTCTTCGAACTGATCGATGACAAGACAGAGCTTTTTCTTTTTGGTGATTTCCAAGATTTCGCGGGCAATGAAGTGAAGGGCTTCGGCCGATCCCGAAAGGCGGTTGTACCATTGCTCGGTCGGCAGGTTCAGGTTCGCGCCGCCGAACAACCCGCGAAGCGCGAAGACCAACTCTTCGATGGGCCGACGGTCGGGTTTGAACAGCAACACCTCTTGGTTCCGCTCGCGCAGCCAGGGGATGACGCCGGCCTGCACGATGGACGACTTACCACTGCCGGAAGGACCCAGGACGGCACCAAAGGCGTGGTCGGTCATGTAGGAGGTGATGCGCTGGATCAGCGATTCGCGACCGAAAAACAGGTGGCGGTCTTCTTCGCGGAAGACTTCCAAACCTCGAAAAGGGCAAAGGCCGGTCGGTTCAGGCCGATCCAGTCGATGGACCAGATTTCCCTCGATGCGGCTCGCCAACCGTTTCATGTTCGTTTCATCGACGTCGTCCAGACCGACCCAGGCCAGGCCACGCAGGAAAACCGGTAATTCGCTTTGTTTGTCGGGAAGGCGGGCGCCCGGTAGCAGTAGGGGAATGAAATCGAGGGAAGCCTTGTGATAACCGAGAAGATCTCGCATCGCCGGTTCCTCGTCCCACGGCGTGAGGCCCCGCTTGGTGGAAGCGGGTCCCTGGCACACGATACAGGTCCGGGTCCGCGGCAACGCGCGTTCCCATTCGCTCGAAATATGGGTGCGGGATCGCTCGGAGGCTTGCCAGACCTTCAGGTTTGCCGGGCCCTCCAGGTAGTCGGCCAGGATGGCTACCGTTTCCGTGTCTCGGGGATGGTGCCAAAACAGGGCGTCGAACGTTTTTTCAACGGTGGCTTTTTCGGTGTGATTGAGGCCCGCCATGACCTGATCGAGGCCGTCGATCAGCTCTTTGGCGCTACGGTAACGCTTGTCGAGATCGGGATCGAGCATGCGACGCAATACGTAGCCCAATCCCTCTGGTAGGGGATCCAGCGGGGCGTGCGAAGCCTCGCCGTGGGATTCGGACATCGAAGGGGGCGACTCTGAATCCTCGGCTCGTTCCGGATCGGGACCGGGACCGGGATCCGAATCGGATGTCTCGCGATCGTGCGCCATGATGGGGGTATCCAGGGTCGGTGCCTCGTCGTCACTGTCGAAGGCCGGAGGGGGATTTCGCTCGAATTGGAGCGGGAGGTCGCGCAGGGTCTGTTGGTACCGAAACGAATAGGCGAATCCCCGTCCCTTGGACATGAGCTGGGAAACGGCCTCCAGCGGCGAGATTTCCATCCATCGCGGATGTTCGCCGGTGAGCATTTCCAGGAGCACGATGCCCAGGGAATACAGGTCGGAAGCCGCGGTCGGCAGCTCTCCCATAAACTGTTCCGGTGAGGCATAGGCCGGTGTCATCGGCGAATCGCCAACGGCGGTCAGGGAGGCTTCATTGGGGTTTTCCCGGTGGGCGATGCCGAAATCCAACAGCTTGGGCTCTCCTGTGCGGTCCATCATCAGATTGTTGGGTTTGATGTCGCGGTGAACGACACCCGCCCCATGGGCAAAACCCAGGGCTACCGCCACCTTGCGAATCACCTGCAACAGGTCGTACAACGCCGGGTGACTGTTGGTGCACCAATGGTCGATGGTCTGGCCGTCGATGTACTCCATGAGGAAATAGGGTTGGCCGGTGTCCGTGTTGCCCGCATCGAGCAAGGTCGCGATGTGGGGGTGTTTCAAATCGGCAAGGATTTGGCGTTCCCGGCGAAATCGTTTCTGAAAATGGGGATGCAGCGCGTCGGGCCGGATCAGTTTGATGCAGACCGTCATGTCCAGAACGCCGTCGTCGCGATGGGCGAGATAGACCGAGCCCATGCCGCCGCGACCCAGCTCCCGTTCGATCCGATAGGCACTGACCCGGGTCCCGATCATCATTTGCGACAGACAGGCTCCGGCGAGGTTCTCGTCGTCGCCACAGATGCGACGAACGTAGGCGTCGCGTTCATTCGGCGGTAGGCTTTTGGCCTCGGCGACAATCTCACGGACGTCATCTGGGATTTTTCGATCCATGGTTCCCCCGAGGAAGAGGCCGTTGGGTTCCATGTATGCGGGTGATGAATGAAGGGTTCCGGTAATTTGTTTCGAGCACGGGATCGAAGGGACGCGACCGGCTTTTCGGATCGATCGGTTCGGTCTTTCGTGGCTGGCTGGGGCGGCCTACCACCCGGTCGGTGCTTGTTTGGAGACGATCCGGGAGTCCCGACGGGGGAGAGGTGGTGACTCCCAGGATCGATGCGTTTCGATTAATTGTCGGTGCTGGCTTTCTCCCGTTGCGCCTTGTCGAAGAGGACGTCCTCGAGTAGCGCATCGCGCATGTGGAAGGACACGCCGCCTTCGCCTTCCGTGTTGGGGCCCCACTGCTGTTCGGTCTGGATCTTGGGATTGTTGACGTCGAGGGTGGCGTGCAGATCGATGATGACCGTGTGGCGTTTGTATCCCAGCCCGACCTTGGTGTTGGATGCGTCGCGCCAACTGACGATGACGGCCCAGTGGGTGGCGGTCACATATCCGCTCCGTTTGATTTGGCTGGCCACCACCGGCCCACCGTTGAACACGATGTTCGCGTTGTTGATCGCTTCCACGATGGCCTCGGCCACGCCGTGGCATAGGAACTGGCTCAGGTTCTTGTTCTTTTGCACCTCGTCGAAGCCGAAGGTGTCGATCATGGCGTAATTGCGCTTGGAACCGGCGGAGTAAAAGGGATTCCAACCGTAGTCGTTGGTATCGTGACCGCGATTGCGGACCTCCACATCCGTCGCCACGACCTGCTTCAGCGAGTCCATCAGCTCGGTGTTGGTCTGGGGGTTGCGGTTGATTTCGGTGTTGCTTGCGGCGGCATCGTTCCCGGTGGGGTCGATGTGGGAGATGGGATTGTCGAAGGCGTATTGGTAGGGGTTCAAGGTGATCGGCCGCTGGAGATCCGGAGGCGCGGGGTCGCGGCTGAGGAACCGTGCCGTCACCGAATCGTAGAAGCGGGCCCGCATGTGGTAGAGGTGTTCTCCTTCCCGGCGCACGCCCTTTTCACCCACGAAAGTGAACGGTTGGGTACTGGCACCCTGGCGCGCGACCACCCGACCGTAGGGCGCGTAGGCGTAAGCGTCCGTGACCGCGCCGGCGGCATCGGTCAGGGCGATCGTGGAACCGGTCGCATCGAAATGGTAGTGGCTGACCGCGTTGCCGTCGATTGGGTCGATGGCGTAGAGCAAATCGCCGTCCGGTGTCCAGACGTAGAAGCGGACGAACTGCTGGGCGTTGTCGTCGCGCTCGGCGACGATCGGGTCCAGCCGAATCCCGTAGTTGCGATAGAAGCGACGGGTGACGCCGGACTCGGTCCTGCTGACCAATTCGCCGATCCCGTTGTAATTGAAGGTGATGGTGCCGATCGAAGCCAGGCGGCCGGCGTCGTCCCAGACCTGGGCGGTGCCCCGCCGCGTGGTTTGTCGACCGCGGAGATCGTAGGCGTATCCGTCCGAGGTCACCTGGGCCGCGCTGTCGTAGCTGAAATCCTCGGTGCCCTCGAATCCTTGGAGGCCTGGCGTCAAGGGTTCGTCGACCTCGATACCGGTGATCTGACCGGCTGCATCGCGGGTGTATCGGCGATCCACGATCGATCCGTGCCGAATGCGTGACATGCGTGAGGCGGCGTCCCACTCGAGGGTGGTGTTCACGCCATTGGGACGGGTCACGCCGACGAGTCTGAAATCGTTGTCATAGGTGAGGTCCAGCGTGGTGTTGGTCAGGCTGTCGCTGACCTGCGTCACCAGCTCGGTGACGGGATCGTAGGTGTAGGTAACCGTGAAAAGCCCGTCGTCGTAGCTGATCGAGGCCAGCCTGCCGCCGTCGTCGTAGCTGGCTCCGAAGAGGATGCCGCGATCGTCCGTGGAACTGGTGACTCTCCCTTCGGCATCCCAGGTGAGGGTCAGGTCGTCGGTCGTGAGCATGCGGCCCAGCGCGTCGTAGGTGAAGTTCAGGTCCGTTCCGTCGGTGTACTGCTCGCGTGTGACCCTGCCGCGCCCGTCGAACGTACGTTGCAGGGTGCGGCTGTCCGGATAGGTCACTGTTTCCTGCCGGCCCCTTTCGTCATAGCCGTATTGGGTGCCGTTGCCTAGCGGATCGGTGTCCACCGCGGCGCGGCCCATGGTGGTGACATCGCGGTCCCACACGTTGCCGTTGAGGTCGGTCAGTTCGTCGAGCTGCTGCATGCCGTCGTAGCTGTACTGCGCTCGAGAACCCAAGGGGGTGGTCACCTCGGAGAGCATGCCGCGTGGGTCGTAACTGTAGCTTTTGGTGCGCGTCAGCGGATCCGTGATCGAGCCGATCCGACCCATCGGATCGCGGGCCACGGTGGTCGTTCGATTCAATTCGTCGGTGATGCCGGTCAATTGGCCGACCCGGTTGTAGGCGTAGGCTTTGGTGCGGCCCAGCGGGCTGGTGATCGTGAGTGGGCGCCCGTGTGCGTCGTAGGTGGAGGAGAACGTTTGGCCGCCGCTGGTCGTGTCGGTCGCCCAACCCCGGCTGTCGTAGCTGTAGCTGGTCGTGATGCCGTTGGCGTCGGTGGTCGAAGCCGTTCGACCCATGGAATCGAAGGTGATCGTGGTGGTTTTGCCCAACCGATCCGTGATCGAGGCGATGCGGTCGAGGGCGTCGATCCCGTAGGTCGTCACCATGCTCGCCGGATCGGTGATCTGGGTCAGGACACCGTTGGCGTCGTAGCCGTAGGTATAGGTTTCGTCGTTCTCGTCGGTGAAAGAGGTGAGATGGTCTTCGGCATCGTAGGCGTAGCTCACCTGGTCCCCGCCTGGCAGGTCGCTGCGCGTCATGCGCTTGAAGGTGTCGTAATTGTAGGTGGTTACGCCCACATCGCTGTCGGTGTAGGTGCTCAGGGTGCCGTCGTTGGCATAGGTGTAGTCGCGATTGCCGCCCAATGGGTTGGCGAGGCGCGTCAATTGGCCTCGGCCGTTGTATTGGAAGGTCCATTGGAATCCGCCGCGATCGGTTCGGCTGGTCAGGTTCCCGTTCGCATCGTAGGCGAAGGTCTCGAAACTACCGTCGGCGTAATCCCGCCGCGTGCGGTTCTGGAAGGTGAAATCGACGGTGTCGCTGTTGTCCGGGTGGGTGAAGGTCTGAGGCTGAGCCGTGTAACTGTCGGTTTGGGTGTGTCCTTCCGCGTTGGTGAAGGCGGCCTTTTTGCCGGAGTTGGGCTCGTAGGTCAGGGAGCTGACGTCGTCGGCCCGGTTGCTGAAGGACGTCGGCTGGAAGTCGCTGTTGTACACGAGGTCGATGGTGCTGCCCACATCGTTGGTGGAGGTCGTCGGGAAGCGATCGCGTTCGTGTTGGAATTGCCGCTGGCTCGAGTCCGGGTAGGTGACAGCCACTTCCGAGGTTCCCCGCGCACCGGGCGTGTAACTGAAGGTGGTTTCGTTGTCGAAGGGGTCCCGTTGTGCCTGAATGGCGTGGATCCCGGAGGGATTGGTGGTCCAATCCTGATCGATCGGGCTGTTGCCGCGCGGTTTCGTAAAGGACTGAAGTAGGTAGCAATCCTCCTCGCCGGTACCCGTGTAGGCAAAGGTGGTCATCTGACCGCGGGCGTCGGTGAAGCCGCTGAGCTTGGTGCCCGCCCCGCCGTTACAGGTGTCGTAGTGGAAGGTGATGGTCCGGCCGGCGCCATCGTCCACCTGCATCAAATGGCGTTCCTCCCGATCGACGCTGTCGTTGTACGTGAAGTTCAGTTCACGACCCATGCCGTCGTCGATCTTGGTGGGCAGATGATCGTCGTTGTAGGTGAAGCTCAACCGGTTGCCGTTGCGGTCCAGAATGTAGGCGACCTCGCCCATCCAAACCAGGGTTCGGCCGGGTTGATCGATGTCTCCGCCGCTTTTGCGGAAGATGTAAACGAGCTCGTTGTCGGGCGCCATGACATAGAAACCGTCGTTGAGCTTGCGGAGCTCGAATCGGATCGGCCCGGTGGCGCGGAAGCCACCCTTGCCCTGTGGCTCGAAGACGAACAGGTTGTCGTAGAGCATCATGTTGACGAAGCGCACGGCCGGTTCGACCGAGGTATCCCGAACTTCGATCAAGCGCATGACGGCATTGCTTTGAAAAGCGCGAACGCCATCCGCGGGTGGAAACATCTGGCGACCGGTGTTGAACGGGGTTCGGGTTTCCATGTCGGGGGCGTAACTCATGGTGAACGCGAGGTTCATGATCCCGCCCGGATGGAGCAGTTGCCAGCGGTGGCGGAATTCGCCGCCACCGACCGAAATGGGCTCGGCCGTATCCCAGGTGATGTTGTCGAAGACGCCTCGCGCCTCTTGGGTCGGCGGTGCGCCGGTGAGGGTGGAGACGACCGTATCGATCAGTAACCGGCCACGCGTGCCGCTCTCCTTGGTTTTCCAGTCCTGGCTGGTGATACGCTTGCCCGATCTGCCGGGGCCCGAAGCGGCCGAAATCTGTAGGTCGAAACTGGATCGGCCCTCGGATACCATCGCCTGAATGATCGAGGTGACGTCGAAGGTGTCCTCCAGCCCGCTGGCGGCCATGGTTCCGTTCACCGCCGCGATCTGGTCGTCCAGGGCCGGACGGGTGTTGAAGGATACGGTTGCCTCGTTCCACGTCGCGTTCGCATCGACGGCGCGAATCTGGACCTCGGCACCCGCACCGCAGCCGACCCCGCCACCGCAATCGAGCACGTCCAGTTGCAACTCCGCCGAGGTGACCGAGACCCCGCCTCCCAGCGAGTTGGTGAACCGCAACAGAACCACCGTGCCACCGCCGGCATCGTCGTCAAAGATGAACATGGAAACGTCACTGCCGTGGGTGGAATCGGGTGCGTTCGAGTCGATATAGGTATCGTCCGTCAATTCCACCGAGACTTGGCCCCGAGCCGCCATGGGCACCCAGGCGCCCACTGCCAAGATCGCCAACCAGGCCGCTGAACGTTTCCACGGCCGGCTTGGCCGGGCGTCACCAAACGGGAGCGCCGCGATCCCGCGGGGAAAGAGCTGGACAAGGGAGATCGGCGACGCGAACAATCGGAAGATGCTTTTCACGGGTCCTCCTCAAAAATCCGATCGGACGAAGCGCGTTCGAGGCCGTTCGCTGCAGCAGCGTGGACGAAGGATGGTGGGAGCCTTCCTGGGCTCACTTTTTCTTGTGTCTCAGATGTGCCACGCCGCTTCGGTTGCAGTTGACCAATTCGACCAACGTCAACACCGTTTCCGTTTGTGGCCAGCCAGGCAGGCGGGTGCGGAACTGGACCACATCCAGACAGGGTTCGGCCGATGTGTCCCGTTGGAGCAGGTTGCCCGCCGCATCGTAGGTGTAGGTCATGGACGCGCCGTTGTCGTAGGTCACGGAGGTCAGCCTGCCGTTGGCGTCATAGGTGTAGGTGATGTTGCCGGCCGCGAGGCACACACCCAACCCGAGAAACACAAGCATCAGCGCCATGGGAAGAGCCTTGTTCAAAACGAAACCTCCTCGGAGGCAAAATCTGGCTCGGCCAGTCGTTTGGTGTTAAGAAGGCGAATCTACCGCTGAATCACGTGGTGCATGAGGGTTACCCATTTCGGGTAACGCCGGAGCATGAATTGGAATGTTGTGTCCCCAGAATAGTTTGCCGGGATTGTTTGGGTCAACAATTTTGAAATTTCCATATGTATTTTGTTCTTGATTCCCAAAAATCGAGAGGTGTGTGAGGCCGACCCAATTTGAAGTATTGCTACGCTGGTAATATACTTTGGTATATATCACCTGTGGAGATCCGAAATGACGCAAACAGCCAAGCTTTTCATGAATGGACGGAGCCAAGCGGTGCGCCTGCCAGCGGCCTTTCGATTCGAAGGAAAGGAAGTGTTCATTAGACGGGATCCCGAAACGGGGGATGTGATCTTGTCCCGCAAGCCCGTTTCTTGGGATGGTTTTTTCGAACTGCTCGGTGAAGTCGAGGTGCCGCGCGATTTTCTCGACCCCGCAGACCGCGAGCAAGGAACGCATGATCGTGATCCCTTCGATGGTTGGCGCGAATGACGCGTTACATGTTGGATACCAACACGGTGAGTTATCTAATGCGGGGTGATATCGGCGTGGCAAAGAAGGTAAGAAACATCCCCATGGATGCAGTCTGTATTTCAGTCATAACGGAAGCGGAATTATTGTACGGCCTGGCGAAGCGATCAAGCGGCGGACGGCTTCGGGAACTGGTGAAGCGGCTGCTGGACAGGATCGATGTTCTTCCCTGGGACCGCGAAGTGGCGATTCGGTTTGGTGACCTCCGCGCTCACTTGGAACGGAAAGGCATGACGCTGGGCCCTCTGGATATGCAGATTGCCGCCCATGCCTTGGCCGAGGCCGCCGTGTTGGTTACCAACGATCGGGCATTTCTCCAGGTTCCGGAACTGGAAATCGAAAACTGGGTGGCATGACCTCCTCCGAAGCGAGCGTTTCGGCCCGGAAATCACGTCTTCCAAGGGTCGATCACGGGGATCCCGGCGGCTTCGAATGGCGAGGTATCTCTGGTTGCCACCGTGAATCCATGTACCTTGGTGATGGCGGCAATTTGACCGTCCGCCATGGAGATGGCTTTTCCCAAGGTTCGTGCGCGACGGAACATGGAGGCGTAGGCGATGGCGGCCTTTTCGTCGAATGAAAGAATGCGGGACCCGAAAAGGTGGTGTAACAATTCTCGCAAGGCGTGACTCAGTCCCTGTTTTCGCTTGCTTTCCGGCAGGATTTCAATGCCCACCAAGAGCTCGGAAAGGCTGATGGTCGTGAGAAAGAGCGACTCGGCAACCTGCTGATCGAGCCAAGCTTGAACGACGGGATTTCCCGTGGGTTTCATGGGCTCTGAAACCACGTTCGTGTCTAGAATGATCATTCGAATTCCGCGGGTTCCATCGGCGCTTGATCGCGATTCGTCTCGAGTTCGAGACCCTCGTATTGTTGTGCGAAGGCGGCCAACTGCGATCCTATTTTGATGCGTTCCTTGGGGCGAACCGCTTCTTCCAGAATCACTCTGATTTCTGCCTCGGTGCTTCGGCCGTTACGAGCTGCGCGAAGTTTGAGCGCTCGGTGTGTTTCTTCCGGCAAGTTGCGGACGGTGACGGCAGCCATGGCGTGTCCTCTTCATAGGTACTGGGCGATGTCACACGGGTTGGCGATCCTTCCAGCATGATATCAAAATGATATCACATGATATCGCGGTGATTGCATGCTTCTGATTTGATATCAAAGTGATAGCATAATGATAGCTTTTCGGGTTTTGATATCAGGTGGTGTTCGAGTTGAAGAACCTACCGAATAGAGGTGCCAGCCACCTGTTCTTGCGAACCTGCCAAACTCCCGTTGACCTGAGTGTCGAAAGATTCGTCGTGCAGGGCCGGTAAGCGTGCCGACTGAACTTGTCGAAGTGATTCGAGCGAGGAGTTCCCGCATGCTTTGAGGATTGCCATTGCAGTAGGTTGGGCCGCTGGCCCGACACTTCGAAGCGGCCCAGGCTTCGCAAGAAAAGTGATATAAGAGCGAAGCAGATAAGTAGGGCCTCCAGATCTCTCCATGATCGATTTCGATCTGTGCTAGGTCTTTTCGATGGCGCGTGACGAGGGATAGTATTGGCTTCGCTCTTTAGCATAACTCTATGTCTGTTACCTACGTTGCTTCGAAGCGTCGGCCCAGCGCCCTGGGCGGGCCCGGCACCTACTGCGACGACGCCCTTCCCGTAAATGCGGGAACTCCCTAGCGATTCGCTTCGATTAGTTACCCCCCTGAAACCAGTGGTCGGTGTGTCGGTGGTTCGGCATTCCGACCACCGGCAATCCGGCTCCCGGTTTGGGCAGCAGTCAGCGTCTCGGGCCGATCCGCCAGGTCGCCTTGGCGCGGGAGACCAGGTCGCCGGCTTCGTCGTGGAGCTGGCTTTCGATGATGAGTTCGCGATCGTCGGTGATGGCACCCAACTCGGGACATTGGCAGGAGGCGGTCAAGGTGCCGCGCGCTTTTTTGGTGTATTCGATGGAAAGTCCCGTGATGATGGCTCGCGCATCTTTGGGCAATTGCGCGGTCATCGCCAGACCCGTTACGAACTCGGCGATGTTCATTTGTGCCAGCGCGTGAATGGAACGCAGGTGGTTGCGCACGCCGCGACGATCGTGCAGGCGGGCTTTGGCGTGGCCTGGCGCCAGCTCCATCACCCGCGGCCGAACCGACCCCGTGTAGGGCACTTTCCACCCCATGATCTTGCTGAATAACCACTTACCGCCTGGGGCACCGCTGAGTTTGTGCCACAGGTCCAAAAGTTGATTGGCCATGGTGTGCTCCTAGAATGGGATTCTAACGAAATCCATTATCGCCGATGTGCCGCGACATGGCAAAAAAGAAAAAAAGGCACCGCGGCGAAGTGCCGGGTGCCGATGGCGTGGGCTCGAGGGTTTTGATGCCACTCGGATCCTCGACCCACGCGCCTTGCGAGGTGCTGAGCCAGGAGCGAACAGTTAAGGCGTTTGCGAATCAGCCGAACATCTCGACGATGTCCTGGTAGTAGCCGGAGATGCCGTTTTCCTTGGGGGTGTACTCGTAGACCCTGCCCGAAGGCGTGTCTTCGATCTCCTTGGTCCAGTCGATACCCAGCGAGGAGTACATCGTGGCGATCAGGTCGTGAATGCTGATGTTGCGGTCTTGCGACCAGAACGGGTCCGAAATGTACCAACCCTCGGGATCGGTGGCGCCGAAAGCCTGATTGGGAACGATGCCGCCGCCGGCAACGAGGGAAGAGTACGCGTAGGGGTAGTGGTCGCGGCCCTCGTTCCGGCTCAGGGCGCCCGGGGTGCGGCCGAATTCGCCGGTTACCACGACCATCGTTTCGTCGAGCAGGCTGCCGCCGCGTTTGCCCGGGGTGGCGGCCAGGTCCGTGAACATGGCTGCCAGCGCCTGGTCGAGCGTGTTGCACAGGTCGTAGATGCTCTGCTGACCCTGCTCGCCGGTGTAGATGGCGTAGTGGGAATCCCATCCACCCTGAGTGACTTGTACCACGCGTGTGCCGCGATCCTTGGCCAGCAGTTTGGCCGCCACGGCACAGCCGATGCCCGTGCCGGATTCGCCGTAGCGGGCCATGTCGGCCTCGTCGACCGAGAAGGCGTCGACCACGTCCGGTTGGTACATCATCTGTTCACCGAGGATGTAGAAGTTGTCGTAATCGTTGATCGCGTTGCCGTTCGCCGAACTGGTGCGATCGGCGGCGTCGGTGTTGCGCAGGCTCGCGTAGCGCTTGCGGAACATCGCTTCTCCGCCGGGATGTTCCAGGCCCGGTACGCCGATTTCGGCGGAGTACCCGAAGGCGGCGTAGGTGCTGGGCAACAGGCCCGGTCCCTGGACGCCGGCGTTGATGGTGACGAACGGCGGCAGGATGTCCGAATCGCGGCGCTGCGCCGCCAGTTCCCAGGCGATCAGGCTGCCGATATGCGGCTGCTCTTTCGAGAAAGCCGGGTTGAAGGTATGCGCCGTTTCCAACAGGTAGCCCGCGCGCTGGTGCACCGCTTCGCTGTGGCTCAGGCAGCGCAGGAAGGAGAATTTGTCGGTGTGCTGGCTGAGTTCCGGAAAGAGCTTGCCCGACATCTGGAGGTTACCGAAGGTGGCGACTCCGAAATCAGAGGGTGTCCAGCTTCCGGTCTTGATATCGAAGGTGTCCACGTGACTGGGGCCGCCGCTGAGGAAGACCAGGATCAGGTTTTCCGCACTGCCCCGGGTGACCACATCGGCCTTGGCGCGCAGTTTCAGTCGTTGTTGCGCCGAAGCCACCGCACCCATCCCGCTCAGGGTTACCGCGCCCGCACCGAAGATTTTCAGGAAGTTTCGTCTCATCATGGGAATCATCTCCTTTTCAAATAGTTGTGTGGCGCTCAGTGGATGAAGGTGAAGGAAGCTCGGTTGAGCAGGAGCCATGCGGCGGTGGCGGCTTGATCTTGGGGCGTGTCGTAGGTGGCCAGCTCGGCGAGCAGCTCGGCCACTTCGGTTTCGCTGGGTTCACGGCACAGGATGTCGAGGAACAGGTTGGTGATGATCTGCTCGGCGGACATGCCCTGCTCGAGGTATCCCATCAGCCGGCTTTGCGGGTGCAACAGCCGTTCGTCGATCAGGGGCGAGTTCATCATCAACATCGCCTGGGAAATGCTGCCGGCGTTGGTGCGCGGCTGATCCAGGCGGTTGCCGCGACCGAAGGCGGCGAGAAACACGATCAGGTCGGCGTAGGCGTCGTTGCGCGGTTGACTGGTGTCGGGCAGTTCGTGGGCGTAGCTCAGGCGCAGCACGTTGTTCGTGCCGCGATCACGCATTTGGATCTGGGTGATGACCCCGGTGGCCGTCACCAGCGAGTCGTAGACCTGCTCGGAGGTCATGTGGTGGGCCAGGTAGCGGGTGTAATAGGGTGCGTAGGCATCCTCCCAGGTTCCCACTTCGAAAGTGGAACTCATCTGATAGGTGGCGGAATGCAGCAAGTAGCTCAGGTAGGCGCGCAGGTCGAAATCCAATTCGATCATCTTGTCCGTCAGGTGTTCCAACAGGTCCAGGTCCAGCGCCTGCACTTCCCAACCCTCGGGAAGCTCCGCATTGGGGTCGAGGCGGGCCATGTCGAAGGCGTCCATCGGTTCCACCGGCGCCAGGCCGAAGGCGTGGCCCCAGAGGCGGTTGGCCCAGTGCCGTGCGAACTGGCGATCCTGAACGACCTGCGTGGCGAAGTCCGTGCGGAACAGCGTGCCTGGCTGAGGTTCGGCGCCAGTGGTCAGGAACTTGGGGGTAATCACGCCGCCGTCGCGAATCGGGCGATCACCGCTGTCCGATTCCGCCAGGTATCCCTCGCTCCGCCCTTCCGTGATGTCGAACGATTCGATCATGTTGGTTTCGCGGTTGACGTTTCGCTGGAAACGCAGACCCGAGAAATAGGCGGCCATCTGCCACAGCTCTTCCCGCTTTCGTTCCGCCAGGTAGACGTTGACGTTTTCCAGGTGATAGGCCCCGTCATGACAGGAAATGCACTCGACGGGAATGCCCATGAACTTGGTGGTGGCGGCGATGGCCAAATTGTCCTGAAGGTCCTGGGTCAGGCGCGCCATGTTCCCGGATCGCACGAAGAAATTGGTGACGCCCTCGGTCAAGGTGTTGCCGGTGCTGGTGATCATGTCGGTGGCCATCTCGTCGAGAGGTTTGTTGGTCGCCACCGCATCGGCGAAGAACTCGTTGTAGGGAATCAGGCCGCCGAGCAAACTGCGTCCGTTGGACTCGAAATGCTCCTGGAAATAAAAGGACCAATGCGTGATGAAGGCATCGGAGGCCAGCAGCTCGTCCACGTACCGTTCGCGTTTGCCGGCGCTGTCGTCGGCGAGAAAGGCCCGCGTTCGCTCCGGATCCGGCAAACGACCGGTCAACACCAGGCTCGTCCGCCGAATGAAGGTCGCGTCGTCGCAGAGGTCGTTGATGGGCACGCCGTCGGCCTGCATTTTTGCGAAGGTGAACACATCGATTTCGTTCAGGGTATCCGGCATTTCCGATTCGATGACACAGCCGCCTTCGCGTTTCGCGGTGGCGTCCTGGAGAAGCTTCAAGTTCTGGTTGAGCCGTTGAATTTTGAGTGCGCGTTGATGATCGGGCGTATACGGGGTATCTGGATACGCGGCCAGAATGGGGCACAACAAAACGAGCAGGCAGGTGCGGCCTGCGTGACTGAATCGCGAGAACGTCATGATGTCACCTTCCGTGGAATGCTGGTTCTTGCCAGGGTTGACCAGCCGACTAAAAGGAAGGTTTAAGCCGAGTTTCATACGTCTGGCGCAAGGGTGATTCAGATCACGCCGGTGGCGACGGGCACCGCCAGCGTTCCGATTTTTAACCGTAAATTCATGTCTTCTAGAACCAGGGGTTGAGGTAGACTTAGTCTCAATATTGTACGACCGGTCGCTTTTACCCTTTTCCGATGGGTTGCACTTCCACAGGGAGGTCGACGCCTGGATAGGTGGCTCGAACACAGGGCCCTGACGGGGTTCATCGGGGAACGGACTTCGTGCGTGCTCCGTCGGGTGACGGGCCGACCGGATTTTCGAGGGCCGAGGGGACGGGTTCGCGCGATCGATCCGTCATTCGCCAACTGTCTCGGGTACTTGAATCAACGAGAGGGGGTTCCACTTGGATTGGATATCGGATCCACAGGCATGGATCGCACTTGCAACCCTGACGGTCCTCGAGATCGTATTGGGGATCGACAACATCATTTTCATTTCGATTCTCGCCGGCAAACTACCCAAGGAGCAGCAGAAAAAGGCGCGTCAATTGGGATTGGCGCTCGCGCTGATCACGCGCATCCTGTTGCTGTTCTCCATTAGCTGGCTGTCCAAATTGACCGCGGAACTGTTTTCCGTGTTCGGGCACGGCGTCTCCGGGCGTGATTTGATCCTGGGAGCCGGCGGGCTGTTCCTCCTGGGCAAGGCCACCGTGGAGATCCACGAGAAGATCGAGGGTGGCGCCCACAAGGATCAGGATGCCGGCAAGGGAACGGTTACCTTCGGCTCCGTCCTGATTCAGGTCATGATGCTGGACGTGGTCTTCTCCATCGACTCCGTCATTACCGCGATCGGTATGGCCGATGACTTGGGTGTCATGGTGACCGCTGTCATCATCTCGGTGCTCTTCATGCTGGTGTTCGTCAACGCGGTCAGCGACTTCGTCGATCGCCATCCCACCGTCAAGGTGCTGGCGTTGAGCTTCCTGTTGATGATCGGTCTGACGCTGGTCGGCGAGGGCATGGGATTCCACATTCCGAAGGGCTACGTGTACTTCGCGATGGCGTTCTCGGTGTTCGTGGAAATGGTCAACCTCCGTGTGAAAGTCAACACGACCAAGGCGAAAGAGGCCGCCTGACGGTTCGTCGCGGAGGCGGCTCGCGTGTCCGTCTCCGCGGTGTGTCCAGGTCGTCTCCGCCGTCGGGACCGCGGTTTCGACTTCTTTTCCTACCCGCGGGGAACAGAATGCCCCCCGCGGGATGGCCGGTGCGCTTCCCCGCCCGCGTGGCATCGGGTATACTGCGCTTGAATCATGTAGTCTGAACGGTATGTATATCATCTATATTGGAGGGAGGCGCTGGTGAGCGAATCCGGCCTGGGAGACCAGAAAATCGACAAGGAACGTGCTGCCGAAATTGCCAGTCGCGAACCGACCGTGAAAACCTTCATGGGCGATCGCGAAAACCTACGGCAGGTGGTTTTGGAAGGCCCTGATTTCTTCTCGGTGATTTATCGCGGCCGGGACGAAAAGCAACAGATGGGTTTCCAGTTCGAAGTTCGGGTCTGTAAGAAAACCGGTCGCGTCGTTTCCACCCACGCACACCCCGTCCGTCTCGGATAGATTCCCGACCCAAGAGATGTACAGCGCACGTTCGTCGTGACATGGTCGTCGCTTCTGTCGATCGAGCCGTCGCCGGGTAGCTTCTCGGGAGGCTGATCAACATCGGAGGAATCACGTGATGGGAAAGTGCGCAATCCTGAATGTCGGGATCGATGGACGTCTTTGGATGGGGCTCGCTTTTTGGGTCGGGTTGTCGTGCGCCGGCCCACTTTGGGCGGCCTTTCCTTTCGGGGAGTCCCCCTCCGGCTCGGTTTACGAGTACGCGGACTATCTCCGTATCGACCGCAGTCGATCGTTGCCAGCAAACTTCCACCCGACCGAGAGTTGGTGGTTGACCGACCGGATCGATCCTCATTTTCGCTTGGCCGGGTCGCCCCAGGAACTCTACGGTATCCGCGGGATGGGCGTGAACCGCGCCTGGCGCATCAGCACCGGTCGGCCGGACGTCGTGATCGCGATTCTCGATTCGGGCATCCGTTGGGAACAGAGAGCCGATTGCAGCCTGGTTCGCAAGATCTACGTGAATCGGGGAGAGTTGCCGCTACCGGAATCGGGGCCCAATGTGGACGACGAGCGTTTCGGCGGCTACGACGTCAACGGCGACGGTGTCTTCAACGTGGTCGACTACTGGCAAGACAGCCGGGTTCGCGATGTGAACGGCAACGGCTGGGTGGATCCCGAGGATCTGATCCTAACCTTCAGCGATGGTCGCGATGACGACGACAACGGCTATGTGGACGACATTTCCGGCTGGGACTTCTTTGAAAACGACAACGATCCGCGCGACGACGTGAACCACGGTCACGGCACCAACCAGGCCCGTTATGCGGCGTCGGAGTCGCTGCGCGCCGGCGAACCCTGTCCCGGCGATGCCCAGGTACCCATGGACGGTGATCCGGGAACCTGCCCCAACTGCATGATCATGCCGCTGCGCACCGGCGACTCCTTCGTCGCCGACGTGAATCACTACGCCGAGGCCGTGGTATATGCCGTCGACAACGGCGTGTCGGTCGTCGAGTCGGCGCTCGGTACGCTCAATCAGACCCGTTTCGGCCAGACGGCCACCGATTACGCCTATCGCCACGGGGTGATCGTCAACGCCTCCGCCGCCGACGAGGCCTCGGCCCATCACAATTGGCCCGCCGCCTACGAACACACGCTGGTCCACAATTCGATCAAGCCGCCGGAGGCGCCCGGGACCTTCCCCGAAAGTTACCTGTTCCTCAACGGCTGCACCAACTTCGGCGCCTATATCCACACTGCGATTCCCTCGGAACGATGTTCCTCCCAGGCCACGGGGTTGGCGGCGGGCCTTTCGGGTCTGCTCGTCTCGGCGGCGAAGAATGCGGTCGAGCTGGGTACCATGACGAATTACATCGACGATCGGGGCGAACAGGCGGCCTATCCGCTTTCGGCCGAGGAAATGCGCCAGCTCTGGCGTTTGGCTGCGGACGACATCGATTTCGCGACCCCGTTTCCCCACCACGCCTTTTCCTACGCGTTGCCGTACCTGCCACTGGGCTGGCTCGCCGTGACACCGCGCCTCTACCAAAACTACGCCCTGGATGCGTCGCTCATCGAAACCCGACGCTACCAGACGGGGCGTGGTTGGGACTACTTCACCGGCTACGGGCGCATCAATGCCGCGCGGTTGTTGCGCTACGTGGGGTTCGAGCGGCCTGGCCGGTCCGGGCGCGAGTTTCCGTCTCACGGCGGTCCGCTCTCGGAAGGTGACGATCCGCTGCTCCGGGCCCAGGACCGAATCCCGCCGGAGGCCGACATCGTCTCGCCCAGGTGGTTCCGCCAGTACGGTCACGATGGGGACGGCCGCCTGCAGATTCCGGACGATCCCCAGACCCCCGACATGATCGTCGTGCGGGGACGGGCCGCCGCCAATCGCGTGACCCACGCGGGCGGTACCTTCGACTACGTCCTGGAATGGGCGCCGGGTCCCCAGGGCGACAGCGCCCCCACGCCCTTCGTTCCGGCCGCTGCCGGCAGTGAGGAACGCAGCCCCGGGCCATGGTTCGAAGCGGCACGGGTGACCGATCTCTCCGAAGCATTCGAGGGCGAGTTGGGACGCATCTCAGTGGCCGACGTCATGGCGGCCTTGCAAGCCGAGAAGGATGCCTTCTCGGCCGAAGGGGATCCGGTGGGGCCCGAGGCCACCGAGCGCTGGGCCGTTCGCCTGCGGTTGCGGGTCATCGCTCGGCCGGCGCAACGCTTGGACCGGGTGAACAACGAAGCCGTCTTCCAGAAACAGGTCTCGGTATATCCGGCCGAAGAACTGCTGGTTCGCGACGATTTGGGGCTCGGCGGCTATCCCGCCGGTGGCAGTGCTTCTCCCGCGCTGCACGATGTGGACGGCGATGGGCGTTCGGAGCTGTTGATCGCTTCCGACGACGGATTGGTCCACGCCTATACCGATCTCCAAGCCGGAACCGAATTGCCGGGTTGGCCGGTGCGCTCGCGGCCTATGGCCCAGATTCCCGAAAGCGGCGACAACGCTTTCACGCGCGGGGATGTCTCCGCCGAGGTCCTGGGCGGATTCCTGTTCGGCGGACCGGCCGTGGTCGATTTGGATGGAACCGGTGCCCTTTCGGTGTTGGCCGCCGATCAAGAGGGATACTTGTACGCCTGGACGGCCGATGGCGAGCTGCGAGCCGGTTTTCCCGTCAATGTCGATTTCTCTCTTTCGAAAGAGCGGCCCTGCGGCCCCGACACCATTCCCCAGTGCGATGATTTGGGACCGCAGGACAAACGGAACGAACAGAATCGGCGCGATTGGGCTTTTTTCGCGGCGCCGGCAATCGGTGACCTGGACCCGGCCTATCCGGGTTTGGAGATCGTCGCGGCTGCGGCTGACAGTCACATCTACGCCTGGCATGCGGACGGCACGCCGGTGGCGGGCTGGCCGCTGTTGCTGCGCGATCCGGACAAAGTGGCGCTGGTCGATCCGGAGACGCGGGTGTTCCAATACGCGGCCGGCAGTGATTGGGCGCCGGGCAGCAAGGCCATCACGACACCCAGCCTCGGCGATATCGACAACGACGGGTTTTTGGATGTGGTGGCCACCGTGAACGAGCAGTACGAGGAGTTGCCCAACGCGAACTTGGGCGGTTCCCTGATCGAATTGCTGTTGTTGGGTGCCGATCAGGTGGGCAACGGTCGGGTCTACGCTCTCGAACACACCGGGGCGGCCACCCCGGAAACCGCGAAATCCCTGCTGAGCGCCCACCCACACGATCAGGCCTACAAGTTAGGATGGCCGGTCGCGATCGCCACCGTCGGCATCGATCTGCTTCCGACCGTCGGACAAGGCAGCACGACCCAACCCGTGCTGGCCGATATCGACGGTGATCGGCGCTTGGAAACCGTCGTGTCCACCCATTTGGGGCCAGGGCACGTGTTGCGTGCCGACGGTTCCTCCTTCTATGGGCGCAGTGGCCTGGGCATGCGGATTCTGGATCGCGAGGCCGGCGATTTCGGCGCCGCCAGCCCGGCCGAAGACGATCCGTCTTTCCCGGCACTCGGTGGCTTTTCGATCGGCTCCATGGATGGCGGCGCGCATTTGACCATCGCCGGCCCCTGCGCGGGTATCGAGCGCATGCTGGATGTCGTGCTGGCGGGGCGCCAGGTACGGGGAGAGGATCACTTGGGGTTGTGGCGCGCCGATTCGGGAGCCTATGAACCGATCGCGCCGTTGCTGGTCAACGATCTGCAGTTCTTCACCGTGCCGGTGATCGCCGATGTGACGGGCGACGGCCGGGCCGAGGTCGTGCAGCAAACCTCCTTCGGCGACCTCAACTGGGCGGGCTTGGACACCGGCGCCGAGGATCAGGTTCGCCATCCCACCGGGGGTTGGCACATCAATGCGGCAGTCGTGGGCAAAGCGCCTCTGGGATCCAGTGACAATGGCACCCTGCACGTGGTCGGTTTCTCGCGGCAAGGGTATCTGCGGGTCTACGCCACGGGTACGCCGGACGATCCGGAAGCTACCCGGATCGCCTTGGGTGAATGGCCTCGGGTGGGCCACGACGCCCACAACAGCGGTAATTACCACCACGATGTCGAAGCGGGCAAAATGTCCGTGACCGAGCCACCGCCCGGTGAACCCAAATCGTCGAAAGATCCGGTCGGCAGCAACGCCGACCGGACGAATCCGGAAGGGTCTTCCGGCGACAGTGAATTAGAGTAATGCCCATCCAGTAATCGTTTTTCATGGAGTATTGGTTTTTGGAATCGGCCTGGCATTCGAGGGGTCGATTACAGGGGCTAGTCGTTTGATTTCAGGTGATTACTCGATGGAGTCTATCTTGATGAGACCTGAGACCTGAGACCTGAGACCTGAGACCTGAGACCTGAGACCTGAGACCTGAGACCTCGAGACCGATCCTGGCCATCCAGGCGAACCAACCCGTCAGTTACGAGTTCTTCGTTCCCGGATGGACACGATCTACAGCAGTTCTTCGATGCGCCGGCGCAGGTCTTCGGTGTATTGCGTGTAGTGGTGGCCCGTGCCGGGGCCGCTGAAGCCCGTGTGGATGGCGACCACCTCGCCTTTGCGATCGATCAGAATGCTGGTGGGATAGGCAAGGAGGTGGTTCAGGTCGGGCAATTTTTTGCCGGCTTCGGCCTTGTCCTTGGTGCCGGCCAGCAAAATCGGGTAGGTCAACTTGTGGCGTTTCTGGAAGCGCTTGATGGCGCGCGTGTCGCGTTTCGTGTCGCCGGTGGCTTCGAACGCCAGGCCCAGCACCTGGAAGCCGCGATCGCCGTATTGGCGGAACAGCGATTCGAGCAGAGGTGCTTCGTCGTTGCAGTTGGGACACCAACTCCCGAAGAGGGTGATCAGCCGAACCTTGCCCGCCAGCAATTCGGAGTCGTGGTTGACGAGGTTGCCCTCGAGATCGGGAAACGAGAAGCGAAATCCGTTGCTGGGATCCTGAAGCTCGGTCAGGCTGTAGGCGTCGGGCAGTTCGGCGGCTTCGTTCCGTTCGGCGTCCCACCGTTCGTGCCATTTGTCCGAAGACCAGAAATCGCCCCGAAGTCGGTTCTGCTCATCCAGGGTGGCGAGGAACAGGAAGGCGTGCCCGCCGTCGAAACAGCTCAGCTTCAGTTGGCGACCGTCGACGACGCCCTCGAGAAACCGGTAATCGCCGGTCTTGGTGAGAAAGGTGCCGGTCAGGCGTTTTCCTTCTTGCCGGAACTCACCGATGGCCTCGCCGCTGGGTTCGCCGTCTTGGGTGAAGGCGACCGACCAACGGCCGGCGAGGTCGACCGGATCTTCCGCCGAGGTGACTTCGAACCGGGAGGTGTCGTCATGGACGGCGAAGAAGGGCAGGGTGGCGGTACGGTCCTGGTTGACGAGTTTGGTCCAGGTCCCTTCGAGCCGGGTGCCTTTTTCGTTCAGCTTGCCGCGGAACACCGACTCGTAGTGATCGATCGAAAGCGTGACGGTGCCGTCTTCCGCGACCGCCACGCGATCGAATTCCAGTCGCTCCGCGTCGTTGAGCGCGACGGCGTTGCGACCATTGTCACCGTCCTCGATGAGCACGGTAAAGGGAAGTTCGCCGCCCGGGGACTGAAGGACGAAGCGCCAGGAACCCGTGGGCGGGAGTTCGGGCCGGATGGAGGCCGGAGCGGCGTCTGGCGGTGTCGATTGATTGGTGCAGGCCATGCCGGCAACAGCGAGCAAAGAAATAAAAACGAGATGTTTGCGAATCATGGGGCTCGTGAGGCTCCTTTGGGGATGAAGTGTCCGTGGTGGGAAACACGAAAACGGGCGATTGGCTTCCCAGGATATGGGTAGGGGGGCCACCCGCGGTCCGGCGTCGCCGGGAGAAGACGGGAATCGGGAGGATCGACGCGCGACCCGATGTGGAACGGGACGATTCAGGTCAACATGGCGTCGATGGCCCTGGCCATCTTGAGGTCCCGTTTGGAGAGGCCGCCCGCGTCATGGGTGGTCAGCTCGATGCGGACCCGGTTGTAGACGTTGAACCATTCCGGGTGGTGGTTCATGCTTTCGGCCAGCAGGGCGACCCGGGTCATGAAACCGAAAGCCTCGTTGAAATCGGTGAAAGCCAGGGCGCGTTCCAGCTTGCCCTGATCGTTGAGGTGCCATTCCGTGAGTTCGTTCAACGCGGCGGCGCGTTCGTCGTCGGTGAGCTTCTTGGACATGGTGATCTCCTTGAAGGCGCGAGGTACCTTCTCTTCTGAGGGCTTGGGGCATTATAGCCAAGGTCGACGGGGAGGTGGGTGTTGCGCGCGGTCGGGCAGGGATTGGACGAACGGCTGGGAACCCTACGCCTATTTAAAACAGTTGTTCGAGCGTCTGCCTGCCGCTCAGACCGACGAGGACCTCGCGTTGCTCTTGCCAACATGTTCTCGAGAAACCATCGCGAACTCAGCGGTCCCGGACGCGACGCATTAAGCGCTTACGTCGCAAACGTCCTGATATTATTCTGGATCGGTTTCCGCCAATCGGGGAACCCACTTGGAGGGCGTGTGGAGAATTCGCCGCGAGGATGCCCGGCTATTCCCCGAAGCTCATTTAATGATTCGTACCAGCGTCGCCTCGTCGACCTCGTCACCGACCGAGATGGGCACACCTCGACCGGTCAGCATGATGCATCGACTTGCACCCGAATGTTTCTAACTACAAGAAAACTCTAAATAACGACAAATTAGTACCCCGTCTCAATCAAAGTAATCGCTTGCGTTATTCGATTATTTTCAGATCTCCTATTTCTTTGACCTTTAACTCTTGAATATCAAAGACAACTTTATGACAATTTCTGTAAATAGAAAACCGAACCCCTAAAGAAGACAAAACAACTCCCGATTGGTAGAGTTTTCCCCTTGGACTAAAAAGGCCTGATTCGATGACAAATTCGTCGTCAGGAATTTCGATCACAATATTCAAGCATTCCTTTCGTCGCATGAGCGCAATGGACACATTGGATGATGAATCCAATGAGTCTTCAGGCAGGATGTTGTTAACAACTCCGCTTATCGCCAGAGTTAGTTTTTGTCCATCTACCTGCATTAGCGTGTTTTGGGTGCAATTATCAAATGACACATTTAAATGACATCTTCTTTCGAGTGATATAGACAGCTTCGCAATTAAGTACCTGATGTCAATTGTTCTCGAAGAGAATTTATCAAATCCACCTTTTTTGCGACATACAGATTGGCTGAGAAGAAAATCCTTACACTTCTCTGCAGCGGAAAATATTTCCTTTGATGTGCCTTTTATCTCTTCAATCATACTCTTTAAATATTCGGACAGCAGTTCTCGATGCTTACGAGAATCCAGCAAGAGTTTGAGAAACTTTTTTTGCTCTAGATTCCTTCTGATCACTCGAATTCTCTCGCCTAGAATCTGATTCCTGCTCTCTGAAATAGAAGAGTACAACCCTGAGAACTGCTGTCGAAATTGATCGATACACATTGATTCCGAGAGCTGCATCCCAATAAGCCTTTCATTTTCAGCAAACTCTTGACGTTCCCTTGAAAATCGAGTCCAATCTTCAACTTCAGCAATGACGAATGGTCCTGCCGGGGCTTCAATATATCGGGGCACGACCCGAACCGGACATGTAATGCCATTCTTTTTTCTATGCATTCCCAAAACCGTTAATTGTCGATCTCTGTTGAGTTTGATTTTTTCTACATATCGATCCCAGCCGATCAAATCTAATTGAGGGGCAAGGTCGTTAACCTTTAACGATAAGAATTCTCGATCTGCGAAACCATAAAACGCTTGAGCTTTTTTGTTCGAAAACAAAAATTGACCATTTCTCGCATCTATTATGAAAATCGAGCGTGTGCTCGCAAACAGCAACGTTTCTAAAATCAAACTAGTAGCCACATTAAGATCTAATCCCACAGGCAATCCATCACTAGATGGATTTAACGGCTTAGCCATGTTTCATTTTCTCCAAACAGTAGCTCAATACCACGCAAGTAATTCATAGTATTCAATAGAGATAAAAAAATTAAAAAACTATCTATGTAATGATCACAGACCTTCGACTCTGCCCATAATGGTCATGTGAATCGTCGTGTAGCGGTTTTGTGTCGGTGGCCCGTCTTTGGTGATTGCCTCGGCAACAAACAGCGGCGATTGGGCCGGTTCATCGATCTAGGCCGAGGATATTTTCAGGGCATCGACGGGGCCAGGAAAGAAGAAGCTCAAGATAGGGACGAGCTAACCAGAATCGTCAGCGGTGTTGTTGCCGATGAGGATGTCATTGAATTTGTAACTGTGTGCCAGTTTTTCAGGATTACCAGATGGATGGCCTTAGTTGGAGCGGAGCATCATTTGATGCGGAGATTTGTGATGGTTTCGCTCATTAAATTGGGGAAGGAAAAGATCGAGTCTCCCGCTATGTGTTTGCCGGTGTCCAATGTGGTGCCCCTTGATGTCGATCGAATTCAGTTCCTTACCTAAATGTCTATTGAATCGGGGAATATCCAATAGCCACCTATCAGGAGAGCGTTTTGAAAACCAAAGACCCTCTGCTTCCAGCAGGTTAGGATAGAAACATTAGAAGGATGTTTTTTGATGCCAGTGATGAGGATAATATTACAGCTCGGGGGTACTTTTTTCAATGACTCAAATGAGATTTTTTCTGGCTATCAATTTCACTCCCTGGAAATTTTCATGAAAACCACTTTGCTTTCCAATGGCAAGTCAACAACAAAATAAACGTAAAGCCCACGCCTGGCGCAAGTTCGCGTCCTTCCGGTGAAGGAAACCAATCATAAAAAAGTTGGACGATGGACCCCGGAGTCCCACAAAGCGAGGTTTCAGCGGATCGTCCAGAACTCGCGCTTCTTGCTTCTGCCTTGGGTCGAGGTCAAAGGCCTCGCCAGTTCCGTTCTGATCCTGGTGACCCAACAGCTCCCCGACGCTTGGGACCGGGCCTTCCACCAACGCCGCGAATCTATGGATCTTCGACTGGTTCCAAACAGAAAATCCCGATGCACCAACGCGTACAAAAAGACGCGTTGGGACGAATGAGCCTCGCCCACCTGGATTTTTTCATTTGCTATAAATCGTTTGTTCTTAGAAGGATGGTCCGATGCTGAGGTAAAGGCTGTGGCGGTCCTTTTCGGCAAGGCCCAGCGACAGGTATACCGGCCCGATGCGGGTATCGGCGCCCAGGGTGAAGGTTGCCGTGTAGCGCAGGTCCTGAAGGTCCACCTCGTCGCGGGTCTGCCACATATTGCCCAGCTCCAGCCAGCCGCCCACGTAGATGCCGTCTCCAATAGGCGCGGGCAGATTGCCGGCACGGTACAAATAAGTGGGCCGCAAAATCGCGTAATGAGAGCCGATCAACTCGCCCCGTTCATAAGCCGAAAACGAGAAGAACCCGCCGATGCCGTACTGGGCATAAAAGGGCAATGGCTCGTTTTCGAGGCCGCTGGCGGATTCGAGCCAACCCAAAAGGGTGTGGCGCCCGAACGATTTGGTGAGCACGAGATTGAAGGTTGCCGAGTCGAAGGTATCATCGGCGCCCATGTCCTCGCGCACCGAAAAAAGGCTCAAACTGGTGAGCATGCCTTGCTTGGGGAAGGCGCGATTGTCGAGGCGATCTACGATCAAAGAAGTCGAAATGCCGCCCAGGGTGACGCCGTCCAAGGGGTTGCCGTCGGGGAATTCGAGGACGCCGAAATCGGCGTCGTACTTGCCGTACACATAGCGGGTGCGGAACTCACCGTAGGCGCCGAGGTTCAGGCCCAGGTCCAGGTTCGCCCGGAAAAAAATGGACTCCAATTCCAGCGGTTCGCCACCGCCGGCGAGCTGGGATTTATCGCGATCAATCCCGATTTGGGGGGCGATGAAGAAGCGGCCGCCGAAATCCAGCGGTTGATAGAATTCGCTGCGCAGGCGTTGGGTTTCGCCGAAAATGAAGTCGGTGCGCAACTCACCGCCGAGGGCGTTGAGGCGGGTGTTGGTCAGGTTGACCAGCGGCAGGATGCGGGTGTTTTGGTCGTCGTCGATGGTGGTGTTGACGCCGAAATGCAGGTAGTTGGGGCCCCAAAACTTCTCGCGAATCAGGATGCGTACGTGAAAGCCGCCCTCGGCGGGTTTCAGTTGGAAATCCACCAGTTCGAAATCGCCGAGGCCGAACACGCGGTCCAGATCGCGGCGTAGGCTGGGCAGGTCCAGCGGGTCGCCGGGTTTGAGCCGCAACCGGCCGCGCACCACGCGCTCGTCGACGCGTTTGAGGCCGACGATGTCCAGCGACACCACGCGCTTCGTCGCGGGCGGCGGCTTGGTGCGTCGCTGTTGATAGGCTCTGTAGGCGGATTCCGAAACCGACCATTGGGCCAGTTGATCGACGGCGGCGCGGGCCGCATCCTCGCCGCGGTTGCGGATTTCGGCAGTGGCGGCAAAGTCCAGCGTGCCGATATCGCTGATGGGCGGCACGATCAGTAAATCGGCCTGATCCAACTGCTGCTCCACCTGCTTGCGGCTGAGAATGCCCATGGCTTGCGAAGAGACATCCATCAAGGTGATCAGTTTATCGCGCTCGCGCAGGGGCAGGCCGATGTCGACGGCGATGATCACGTCCACATCCATGTCCTTGAGCACTTCGATTGGCAGGTTGTTGACCACGCCACCGTCCACCAGCAGGCGGTTGTCGATTGAAACGGGGGCAAACATGCCAGGCAAGGCCATGCTGGCGCGAATGGCCTTGGTGAGATCGCCTCGTTGGAGCGCGACGGAGTCGCCCTTGACGATGTCGGTGCCCATGGCGCGGTAGGGGATCGGCAGTTGATTGAAATCCGAGATATGGGCCACGCCCAGCGTGTTGCGGCGCAGGAAGAAATTCAGCTTCTGGCCGGCGCTCAGCCCGGTGGGAAGGCGTACACCCTGACGGCTGATGCCCACTTCAAAATCGAAGAGGAAGCGCTGATCTTCCTCCTTGCGCCGAAAGGTGCGGTCGCGGCGGGCGGGCTGATCGTCAAACAAATCCGGCCAATTCAGGTCCAACATGATCGCTTCGATGCGCTCGAGGGGCAGCCCGGCGGCGTACAGGCCGCCCACCATGGCGCCCATGCTGGTGGCGGCGACGGCATGAATGGGAACGCGCTGTTCCTCCAGCACGCGCAAGACGCCCAGATGGGCATAGCCGCGTGCACCGCCGCCACTGAGGGCCAGGCCGATACGCGGGCCATCTTCGGTGGTGTCGGCTCCTCCCTGGGCCAGAATCGGTAGACCCATTGCCAGTGGCATCAACAACCACGGCCAAAAAGAGGTGGGAAGGAGGCGTCGTCGAGGGTTGCGAAACCATCGCGTGAGACGATGCTCGAGCAAAGAACGCATGGAAGCCTCTCGAATATAGGCTTTGATTCCTCAATAGTTTACCCATGCCCATGACTGAAAGCCAGGAATACTCCGCGTTTGCGGAGCGTCGAAGCCCTCGACCCGGGTGATCCCGCCGGCGTGGCCATGCGTTGGTCCTGGCCGCCGTGATTCCGATAAGCTACGGCAGGAATGAATCCCAATATGGGGTTCATCACGGGGGCCATGGACGCCGTTGTGGGACGATGAAGCCGGATGCGGGAAAGCCGCACGTCCGGTTCTGTGGGGGGGGGACAGCCGCAAGGCTTGCCCCTATCCCGACAACATCGGAATACATGAAAGGATCGGCATTCGGTGGCACATCATGGCCCTGCTTTTCCTGGGTTCGTTCATTCCTGCCTTCCTGATCAAGATTTTGCGGCGGCAAGACCCAGCTCAGGTTGAATGCAACACGTTGTTTCAAGCTCGGACGCGTGGAATTCTCCAAAGCCAAGCGTGGTGGAGATTTTCTTCGGCACCCAACCCGGAGAACACCGCCGCCTCAATCGAAATGGGGTGCCTGTTTCTTGTTGTGCAGGCTCTGCGACACCCCGATCAGGCAGGAATGTTTCAGCAGTTCCAGGACTTTGTCGGGTAGGGCCGGTCCCCCGAGATTGGTCATGGAATGGGCGCGGTGGGGCACGGCCGGGACCTGATCCAACTCGGGAATGCCGAGATTTTGGTAGGCCACGATGTCCCCGCCCATTTCGATGAAGAGGCGGGCGTATTTATCGTGCTGGGGGCACTCGGGATGCAGCCGCAGGCCGATCAAGTGGTTCTCGTCCACCGCGCGAATCGAGGCGTCGAAGATCTCGCGAATCAAATCTTCCATGTCTTCCTTGACGATCTGCTGGAGCACCAGGAAATAACAGGCACCCAGTTCCACGTAGCGGAAGCCCACCTCGCAGGCTCGTTGGCTGGCGTTGCGAAAGGCGGTGACCAGTTTGTCGCCGTTGATCCAGTCCAAGTTGTCGCGATAGTCGAAATGGCCCTGCATCAGCGATTGGGCGTCGCATTCGCCGGTGTGGGTGATGTGGATGCCCGGCAGGCTGCCGTTGGAGGAGATGATCTTGGTGAGGGCCCGCAAGCCGTCGAGATACTTGGGCTGGTCGGCGCGCAACAAGCTGTACTTGCGTGAGTTGGGCGGCGCTACCGTGGCCGGGCCGGTGATCACGAGTGCGGCCTCGGTCTGGGCGAAGGCCTTGTAGTGCATCAGCAGTTCCGGCGTGACGCGCCCGTTGGGGTAGGTAAGCTCCGTGGGGGCCGGCAACACGGCGAAGGGATTCTTGAGAAACACCGATTTGAGTTGCGTCGTCGGTGATGCGTTCGTGGTCATGCGGGGGCCCCTGTTTTACCTCTCGTCTCGGCATAATCGCCGAAAGGTTGAGGCACGTCGCTCCGGGTCTCCAAGGAAAGCTTGACAATTCCAGCTCGGCAAGCTTTGATGGGCCTCGTTCACTGTATAACTCGACGCTTTCGCCCAGATCTTTAACGCGGTTTCCGCACCTCGTCGTCCCTGATTTTACGGGGGTCGGCCCGCCAGACGGGCACGGCGGCGTGGCTGGGTCGGCATGGTCGAGACGATCCGATCGCTGGAGGCTGCCATGAAATACGAGTCCCGCTTCAAGGAACTGAAGGAACGCGAGCGCAAAGCATTGCTCGGTGGCGGGGAACGACGCATCGCGCGTCAGCACGAGTCCGGAAAATTGACCGCACGCGAACGCATCGATCTCCTGCTCGATCCCAACAGTTTTCAGGAACTGGACAAACTGGTGGTGTCCAAGCGCACCGATTTCGGGATCGAGGCCGAACCTTCCGTCGGCGACGGCGTGGTGGCCGGATTCGGCACCATCGAGGGGCGCACGGTGTACCTGTTCGCCCAAGACTTCACCGTGTCGGGCGGTTCGCTGTCGGCGGCCAACGCGCGCAAGATCGTGAAGATCATGGATCTGGCCATGAAGGTCGGCGCGCCCATCGTCAGCTTGAACGACTCGGGTGGGGCCCGCATCCAGGAAGGGGTGCGCTCACTGGGCGGTTACGCGGACATCTTTTTGCGCAACACCTTGGCCTCCGGCGTGATCCCTCAGATTTCGGCGATCATGGGACCCTGTGCCGGTGGGGCGGTCTATTCGCCTGCCCTGACCGATTTCATCTTCATGGTCCAGGATTCGTCCTACATGTTCGTCACCGGACCGGACGTCATCAAGGCCGTCACCCACGAAGAGGTGACCAAGGAAGAGCTCGGCGGTGCCATGACCCACAACAAGACTTCCGGCGTCGCGCACTTCGCGGCTCCCGATGATCGCGCCTGCATCGCCATGATTCGCGAGTTGATGGGTTACATTCCCAGCAACAACCTGGAAGATGCGCCTTCCCAGCCCAGCGACGATCCGATCGATCGGGAAACCACCGGCATCCAGGAGATTCTGCCGGACAATCCCAACCAGCCCTACGACTGCAAGAAGATCATCAAGGAAGTGGCCGACGGGCATCGTTTCTTCGAGGTGCAACCGCATTTCGGCAAGAGTATCGTGGTCGGCTTCGCCCGCTTGGGTGGGCAATCGGTGGGTGTGGTCGCCAACCAGCCCGGCCATCTCGCCGGTGCACTGGATATCGATTCCTCCACCAAGGGCGCGCGTTTCGTGCGTTTTTGCGATGCCTTCAACATTCCGCTCGTGACCTTCGAGGACGTTCCGGGTTTCCTGCCCGGTACACGTCAGGAGTTCGGCGGCATCATTCGCCACGGCGCCAAGCTGCTGTACGCCTATTCGGAAGCGACCGTTCCCAAACTGACGGTGATCGTGCGCAAGGCCTACGGCGGCGCATACTGCGTCATGGCGTCCAAACACCTGCGCACCGACATCAACTTCGCCTATCCCACCGCCGAGATCGCGGTCATGGGCAGCGAAGGCGCGGTGAACATTCTGTTCCGTCGCGAGTTGGGCGAGGCCGCCGATCCCGACGCGCGCCGCAAGGAACTGATCGACGAATACCAGGAGAAATTCGCCTCGCCCTTCATCGCCGCGGAAGAAGGGTACGTGGACGAGGTCATCGAACCCAAGGACACCCGCGCCAAGCTGATCCGTGCCCTGCGCATGTTGGCCAACAAGCGCGAGGACATGCCGCCCAAGAAACACGGCAACATGCCGCTTTGATCGAACCGCGATGGGCCGGGGGACGACTGCGCCGCGATTCGAAACTTTTGCGATCGCGGCGACCTGTTTCGTTCGTTTTCGAACCGCTTTGGATCGGGAGTACCCGGCCGCCCGGTCTTTTATGATGTGCAACCTGGTAAAATAAGTCTTGCGATACCCGGCTTTTCGATGGTTCGTTCCGCGGGAACACTTGCGATGGGGCCTAGGGTCCTTCGGCCTCCGGTCGAATCGACGCCTGTCCGCCGTTGCGGTATCCGGAATCGAGGATGGATCTCGAAAGGGACCGGCAAGGCGACCTCACCACGCGCGATCCGCGCGGCACACGGCTCCGGACGGCGCGCTTCGGCGGTAACATGAATCCGTTTTCCAAAATCAAGGTCTGGCTTTTGGAGAAGGGGGGCAAGCTCGGTTATCTCGTGCTTATCCTGCTGATCGTGTTCGGCCTGATGAACGTGGTCCACAACATCACCTACCGCAAGCCGATCGACGGCGGCACCTGGGAGATGGAGGGCGACCAACTCAAGGTCGTGGACACCGACCTGGATGCCGACACGAGCCTCCAGATCGGCGACGTGCTGCTGGGTATCGACGATCAGGCCATTACGGATGTGGACAGTTACCAGGACTTCATGCACGAGGTGAGCGTCGGGTCGCGGCACCTCTACATTCTGGACCGCTCCGGGAGCCGCTACGAGCCGTGGGTCGAGATCAAGGGGGTCAAGGACCCGCACATCTCGAAGTACTACTTTTTCGCCGTTTCGGGCTTTATCTACCTGATGTTCCTGTTCCTGATCCTGAGCCAGGAGGTGACGTTCCGGGCCCGATCGGAATTGCTGTTGTTCTGTCTCTGCGTCTATCTGACGTTCGTGTTCCACCCCACGGATCGCTTCACTTCGCTGGATTGGATCAGCTTCTACCTGGACCAGTTGGGCGGTTTGCTCCTGCCGTCGGCCCTGACCGCCCTGGCCCTGCGCCAGTCGCTCAGCAACAACAAGTGGCTGCCGTTCATTCAAACGGTTCACTGGTTGCCGAGCGTGGTTCTGGCCCTGTTGCTGCTGATCTGGATTCCCTCGATACTGGGGGTCTCCAGTTCCAATACGGCCGAACGGTATTTCGAAGACCTGCAGCGTATCCAAGGGCTTTGGGGCGGCTGCCTGATCGTGGTGTCGGTCATGGTGCTGGCCCTGGTGGCCGAACTGTACCGGCGCGAGAAGAACTTTTCCCTGTTTTGGGCCATGAGTTGGATTCCCTTCGCGCTGACCCTCTGGAAGCTCGACTACCCCTTTTCCACGGCCACCGCCAGTTTGGCGCCGATCGCCCTGCCCCTGGCGCTGATCTTCAGTTGGAGCCGGGAGGGGCACCTGTACCTGGGCTCCATCGGCAAGAAGGGTTTCGTGTACCTGTTCGTCACCCTGGTCCTGATTTTGGGGTATTTCCTGTTCATCGGCACCTTCCAGGCGTTGCTGGGGTCGCAGATCGGCCCGGACGGGTTGTCCATCATTTCCGGTTTGGGCATCATGTTCGCGGCCGTGTCCTACATGCCGCTGCGCCATTACGTGGCCGACTCGGTCGACCGCATGATCTACGGCGAGCGATTCGAATCCCTGAAAGAGCTGGTCGATTTTTCCGGGATCAACCGCGCCGATACCCGCATCGAGGCGTTTCTGACCCACATCGTGCACCGGTTGGCGAGGGCTTTCGCCATCGAGACGGTGGCCGCCTATCTCGGCGTCGACGGCGTCAAGGCGTTTCGTGCGGTGGACGAGGCCAATCCCTACAAGGCCCTGGTCATCGACGAGTTGCCCGAGGCCTTGCTGGCCGGGGACCTGTTGCGCGGGGTCGATGTCGACGCCTTTCGGCTTCAGCAGGACAAACGGGAGGCCCTGGTCCCCGAGGCCTACATCTGCCCGATTCGCGTGTCCGGATCCCTCGCCGCCCTGATCGTGTTCGAACTGCGCGACGGCGGTCGTTTGACCCCGGAGGAGTACCGCCTGCTGCGCAGTATGCTGGACCAATGCGGCGTTCTGATGGAGAACATGGAGCTCTACGCCAACATCAATCAGAAGGCGCAGGACATCATGCAGCTCAAGGAATCCAACGAGAACATCATCGAGAGCTCGCGGCTGGGCATCCTGACCACCGACGAAATGGAGCGGGCGGGCTCCTGCAACAGCGCCTTCGCCGATCTGGTCGGTCGCCCGCGCGATCAGATCCTGGGCCTGACCTTCGACGAATTGTTTTCCCGGCTGAAGGTGACCAGCCGCCAGTCGGTGAAGTTCGGCGTCAACACCGAGGCCCATTTCACCAACGAACGCGGTGAGGACCTGATTCTGGAAATCCAGAAAACCGCCCTGAAGACCAAGGAAAACGAGGTGTACGGCACGCTCTACCTGGTGGAGGACATCCGCGAGAAGAAGCGGATCAGCCTGAACATGATGCAGCAGGAAAAGCTGGCTTCGATCGGTCTCCTGGCTGCCGGCGTGGCCCACGAAATCAATACCCCGCTCACGGGCATCACCAGCTATTCGCAATTTTTGAGCGGGGATTCCGGTTTGACCGAGGAGCAACGCGAACTGCTGGGCCTGATCCAGGCCCAAAGCCAGCGCGCGGCCCATATCGTGGCCTCCCTGCTCAATTTCAGCCGCAAGGAGTCGGAACCCAAGGGGCCCGTCGACGTGGCCGAAGTGCTGCGCCAGACCATCAAATTCCTCAGTCACCAATTGCAGAAGGCGAACGTCGAGGTCACGATGGAACTTCCGGCCGAATCGCCGCCCATCGAGGGCTATGCCAACCCACTTCAGCAAGTTTTCGTCAATCTGATCGTCAACGCCATGGACGCCATGCCGGAGGGCGGCGGGCTCTGGATCCAGATGATGGTGCGCCGAAGGGTGATCGAACTGATTTTCCGCGACGAAGGCGTCGGCATGGACGCCACGACGCGTCGCCACATCTTCGACCCCTTCTTCACCACCAAGGAAGTCGGCAAGGGCACCGGTCTCGGCATGTCGGTCGTGTACAACATCATGCAGGAACACCAGGGTTCGATCGAAGTGGACAGCCAGCCGGGCAAGGGGGCGACCTTCCGACTGCGCTTCCCGCTGCACGCGCCGGAGCGTTTGGCCTGGCCGGCCGCGGTTCCCACCGTCGCTTCGGATGAATCTCGAAGGTAGGTGAGGTGGTGGCACGATTCGTTTCCAGGTCTAGAGAGCGGACATAGTGAGGGATTTTGGACGATGGGAGCGCGGGTTTTTCGATAATTGGGTAAGCCCATTCTGGCGGGTTTTGTCGCGTTAGTGTGATAGCGAGTGTCATTGCGGGTTTTGGATCGGACGTGAAGTCCAGCGGGCATGGTCCCGAGTGCGCCCCGAGGGAACCGCGGCTTCGATGCGGTTTGCGGGGTAGCGCCGATGGGGGCCAGGCGTCTGGCTGCCCGATTTCGGTCACCGCATTCAAGGCGCTGGTGTTCACCTCATGGCGAAGCCCTGCCGAGAAATACGGGCTAGGGCCTGGTTTACAAACCCTGCTAAACTGTCCCAAATCGTGACTTACATGTAATGGGGAAAGGTGTCGTACATTCATGGAGCCGAATGCCAAGATTTTTCTCGTAGAAGATGAACCGGTGGTTCAGGACGTTCTCAAGCGCTTGTTCCGCCCTTTGGGCTACAAGGTCAAAACGGCGGATCGCGGCGATGAAGCCCTCGTCGAACTGGAAAGTGGGCAAATCTTCGACTTGATCATTACCGACCTCAACCTGCCGGGCGTTTCCGGGCTGGAGGTGGCCGAACGGGCCCGCGACTTGTGCCCCGACGTTCCGGTCATCGTCATCACCGCCTATGCCTCGGTCGACTCGGCTGTCGGAGCGATGAAAGCGGGGGCTTTCGATTACCTGACCAAGCCCTTCAACAACGACCAGGTCCTGCTGGTGGTCAAAAAGGCCATCGAAAAGCGGCGTCTGGTCGAAGAGAACCGGCAACTGCGTCGCGAATTGGATTCACGCTACGGTTTCGAAAACCTGGTCGGCAACTCGGAGCCGATCATCGAGGTGTTCGACCTGGTGCGCCAGGCGGCCCCGGCGACCGCCACGATTCTCATTCGCGGCGAGTCCGGGACGGGCAAGGAATTGATCGCGCGCGCCGTGCACCACAACAGTCCGCGTCGCGACAAACCGTTCGTGGCCCTCAACGCGGGCAGCATTCCCAGCGATTTGCTGGAGAGCCAGCTCTTCGGGCACGTCAAGGGTGCCTTCACCGGTGCCGTGAGCGAAAAGAAGGGGTTGTTCGAGCTGGCCGACACGGGCACCCTGTTCCTCGACGAGGTGGGCAACATCAGCCTGGAAATCCAGGCCAAGCTGCTGCGCGTACTGCAGGAAAAAGAATTCATGCCCGTGGGGTCGACCGAGACGGTTCGGGTCGACGTGCGCCTGGTCTGTGCCACCAACGCCGATCTCGAGAAAATGATCACCGATGGCAAGTTCCGCGAAGATCTGTACTACCGGCTCAACGTCATCGAGGTTCACATGCCCAGCTTGCGGGAGCGCGTCGGCGATATTCCACTGCTGGTCGACTATTTCATCCGGAAGTTCGAGAAAGAGAACAACAAGGCGATCGCCAAGGTGGAGCCGGATTTCGTGGCCGCCCTGGAGGCCTATCCCTGGCCCGGCAACGTGCGTGAGCTGGAGAACCTGATGGAGCGGGCCGTGGTGCTGTCGCGCGAGGGCAACATCGATACCGCCTTGCTGCCACAGAGCTTCCACAAACGTCAGGAGACGGTTCCCGACAACTTCCCGGATCTGGAGGAAGACATCAACTTCCACGAACAGATCCAGGCCTACGAGCGAGCTCTGATTCTAAAAGCGTTGAAGAAAGCCGACAACGTGCAGAAGAAGGCGGCCGGGCTTTTGGGCTTGAAAACGACCACCTTCAGCGAAATGATGAAGCGCCACAAACTGCGGTAGTCCTGGAGACGGCGCGTGCGCCGTCTCTTTAGAAATCGATCAGGGTGACTTTCTCCGCGATGGGCAAACTGGTGGGGTAGGTGGTGACCAGCAGGTCGATTTCGACCGGGATGTCGATCCACATGTCGATGACCGGGTTGCCGTATTCGTCGATTTCCCGCGTCAGGTCCACGGCATCGATCGGCAATTCCATGCCCATGCTCTTGCTGGCGTCCAGAATTTCTTTTTTCAGTTCGGGGGCCTTCTTGTTCATTCCGTCCCGGATGATTTTCTGGGCCTCTTTCTCGAAGTTTCGGCGAAACTCGAGCGCTTGGTAGTTTCGGTAGAAGGTGTAAAAGAAGATGGTCGTCACCAAAATCGTGACGATCAACCCGACGATACCCTTCGATTTCTTTTCTTCCTCTCCCCAACGCGACATGGCTTCCTTCCTCATTCCCCAATCTGCTAGATTGGAATGCATTGTCGAATCTTCAACTGGGTTTTGAAAGATCCGCAAACCTGGTGAGATTCTTGATTCGAGTATAGATTTGATTCCCACGACAAGTCAAAAACGAATGGTGAATACTTGATTCTCGTAACCGATGCCCACGTGAGCCTTGCCAACCGCAATCACGAAGAGTTCTTCGAGATGCTTGACCACTTGGCGACCCTGTCGGAGGACGTCGTATTCCTCGGCGATATCTTCGACCTGTGGATCGGCCTGCCCGGTTACCAGGATGGCATTCACGCGCGCTTCCTGGCGTGGTGCCGCGAGCAGAAGGCCGTGAGAATGGTGGGCTTGGTGGAGGGCAACCACGAATTCTTCGTGGCCGAACGCCACGGCGGCAACTTTTCCTGGTGCGAGAAGGCCGAGCGCCAGGTGGCCGAAGGGCGCGTCCTGTGCGTGCACGGCGACCTGATCAATCGCCACGACCTCAACTACTTGCGCTTTCGCAAGGTGAGCAAGAGCGCGATCGTCAAGACCCTGGTTCGATTTCTCCCCGGCGGTCGTTGGTTGGTGCAGCGCCTCAAGAAGGATCTCAAGAAGACCAACAAGGCCTTTCGCATCAGTCTGCCGCGCGACGAAGTGGATCGTTTTGCCGCGGAACGATTGGTCGGCGATGTGGAGCGTATTTTCGTAGGGCATTTCCATCAGGAGTATTCGGTCTCTCCGCGGCCGGGCACCGCGCTCCACATTTTGCCGGATTGGTTTGCGACGCGAAAAGTGGCCCATTACGACCCCAGACGTGGTAGCCTAACGTGCGTGCCGTGGCGACAGTTGACCATGCTGGAATCCGGCACCTGATCTTCCGCTCGTCAGTTCGTTTGTGACCGGAATTTCGACCTATTCGTAGGGGCCGCCTGGTCGTTTTCGACCTAAACGAAATTGCCCCTGTGCCTTCCGGGCTCTCGATCTTGTTTTGCGGAAAAAAGTTACTGGGCGCCCCGTGCCGAGATGGCGCTTTCTGCGAGCGAAAACCCTTAATTCCCTTAGTTTAGTTGACACCTCGAGAGTCTTTGTGCTACTTTGCTTGGCGTTTTTGAGGGGTTTGTCCGGTACAGGAAATGGTCAGAAAAAATAGCGGGATGAGTTCTTTTCATGGAAGAGATATTAAATAGTTTGCCCGGTCCGATGCAGGTCAACGTCACGTCGTTGGTCATCGCTGCCATCTTTTTAGTTCTCATCGTCGTTCTCAACAATTTGATTTTCAAGCCCATCGTCGAAAAGTTGGACGAGCGGGCCCGCCGTATCAAGGACGGCGCCGAGGCGAAGAAAAGTGCGGACAAGACCGTCGAGGAAAGCTTGGCCGCATTGAACAACGCCCGTGTTGAGGCACGACGCGAAGCGCAGAACAAGAGATTAGAAATCCTCAAGGAGTCCGAAATGGCTCGAGAAGTTATCATTACCAGCGCCAAGGAAAAAGCGCTGGGTATGGTTCAAGCTGCCGCCACCGAGCTGGATCAGCAGGTGGAAAAAGCCAAATCCACCTTGCGAGAAGAAACCAAAGGGATGGCCGACCAGATCGTGGCCTCGGTTTTGTCTCGCTCTGTTTCCTGATCCTTGGTTTTCCCTGTGTAACGGGATCTGAGTTCGGGCTTTTTCAAAGCCCCTTTCCCTACCGATCGATTTAAGACGTTTTAGGGTCGTGCTTCAATGAAACGAGTTATCGTGCTTCGAACAATCTTGGTATGTCTCTGTCTCGGCTTGCCGGTAATGGCTGCCGGAGGCGGTGGTCACGACGGTGGTCACCATTTCGACTGGGCCCATTTCGCCGCGCAGACGGTGAACACGCTGATCTTTTTCGGCACCCTGGCCTACCTGCTGAACAAGCCGATCAAGGAGTTTTTCTCCAATCGCAGGAAGCAGATTCAAGAGGCCTTGGAACTCGCGGAGAAAAGCCGCGTGGATGCCAAGCGCGCTCTGGATGAAATCGAACAAATGAAAGCGGCACTCGCTGACGAATTGGCCCAGATCGAGAGCCAGGCGCACGAGGATGCGGAATTCGAGAAAAAGAAAATCGCGGCCGAGGCGGAGCAGGAAGCTGCTCGGCTCATGGAGCAGGCCAAGGCCGACGTGGAGCACCTGCGTCGGGAATCGGTGACCAAGCTGAAGGCCTTCCTCACCGACCTGGCCATGGCCGAAGCCGAAAAGGTCATTTCGACCTCGATCACCGACGCCGACCGCAAGAAGTTGTTCGCCGAATTTACCAACAGTCTGGGAGCGAAATCATGAGTGCCGCCAGAGTCGCCGCGCGTTACGCGAAGGCGTTTGTCGATGCGCTCAGCGATCAGAACCGCCTGGGTGATGCCGAGTCTTTTCTGGAATTTTGCGAAGTGGTTGACGGAAACGGCCAATTGCGCCGCCTTTTCGCCAACTACGCCGTATCTCCTCGCATCAAAACGGGCGTGGTCGATGCGCTGGCCAAAAAGTTGAGCCTGTCGGGATTGTCGTTGACCTTCCTCCAGCTCCTCGTCAAGAAACGCCGTCTTGATATTCTTTCCGAGTTACGCGTCGCCGTGAACGAGAATGTCAATCGCAAGTTAAATATTCAACCCGTGAAATTGGTGACCGCCGCATCGCCCTCCGCCGAGGAAGTTCAGGCGTTCAGCCAGGGCATGGGCGCCCGTTTGGGTTGTGAAGTCAAAGTGGAATCCAGAGTCGATGCGTCCCTTCTCGGTGGTGCCATCGCCCAGGTGGGCAGTGTCGTGTACGACGGCAGCGTACGTGGTCGGCTCGACAGGCTGCGCCAGGAATTAATTAAGGAGAAATAATCGAGATGGATATCAGAGCGGAAGAGATCAGCAAGATTATTAGGGATCAGATCGCCGGTTACGAATCTGATGTCGATGTGGCCGAAGTCGGTACCGTCGTCGCCGTAGGTGATGGTATTGCCCGCGTTTACGGTTTGGAAAAAGCCATGGCTGGTGAGTTGCTCGATTTTCCCCATGGCGTGGTAGGCATGGTACTCAACCTCGAAGAGGACAACGTCGGTGTCGTTCTCTTCGGTGGTGGCAGCAAGATCCGCGAGGGTGACACGGTCAAGCGTACCAAGCGCCTCGCCTCGGTCCCGGTCGGTCAGGCCATGGTCGGTCGCGTCGTCGATCCGCTGGGCAACGCCATCGACGGCAAGGGCCCCATCCAGAACGACGGGTTCAACCCCATCGAGCGCATCGCACCCGGCATCATCGCCCGTAAGTCGGTTCACGAGCCGATGCAGACCGGCCTCAAGGCCGTCGACGCGATGATTCCCATCGGCCGCGGCCAGCGCGAGTTGATCATCGGCGACCGTCAGACCGGCAAGACCGCCATCGCGCTGGACACCATCATCAACCAAAAAGAGACCGGCGTCATCTGCATCTACGTCGCCATCGGCCAGAAGCGCTCCACCGTCGCCCAGGTCGTGAGCAAGCTGGAACAGAACGATGCCATGAAGCACACCATCGTGGTTTCCGCGACCGCTTCCGAGCCGGCCCCGTTGCTCTTCCTCGCACCCTATTCCGGTTGCGCCATGGGCGAGTATTTCATGGACCGCGGTGGTCACGTGCTCATCATCTACGATGATTTGTCCAAGCAGGCGGCCTCCTACCGCGAGCTCTCCTTGCTGCTGCGTCGTCCGCCGGGCCGCGAAGCCTATCCCGGTGACGTTTTCTACCTGCACTCCCGGTTGTTGGAGCGCGCCGCCAAGTTGAACGACGACGAGGGCGGTGGTTCGATGACCGCACTGCCGATCATCGAAACCCAGGCCGGCGACGTTTCCGCCTACATCCCGACCAACGTGATTTCGATTACCGACGGTCAGATCTACCTCGAGGCCGACCTGTTCAACTCCGGTCAGCGCCCCGCCGTCAACGTCGGTATCTCGGTATCCCGCGTCGGTGGTGCCGCCCAGACCAAGGGTGTGAAGAAGCTTTCCGGTACCCTGCGTCTCGACCTGGCCCAGTACCGCGAACTGGCGGCGTTCGCCCAGTTCGGTTCCGACCTGGACAAGGCGACCCAGGCCCAGTTGGCACGCGGTCAGCGCATGACCGAACTGCTGAAGCAGGAACAGTACGTGCCGCTCGCCGTCGAAAAGATGATCTGCATCCTCTACGTGGGCGCCAAAGGCTTCCTCGACGACATCGAAGTGACCGACATTCGGCGCTTCGAGACCCAGTTCTACGACTTCATGGAAGCCCACCACGCCGACTTGCTCAAAACGATTGCGGACAAGAAAGCCTTCGACGGTGACATCGAGAAGGACTTGACCTCCGCGATCAACGCCTTCAAAGAGCAATTCAAGGCGGAAGCAGGAGTTTAACCATGCCAAACCTGCTCGACATCCGTCGCCGGATCAAAAGTACCAAGAACACGCAGCAGATCACCAAGGCCATGAAAATGGTTTCGGCGTCGCGCCTGCGTCGGACCTCGGAACGCGCCATGAACGCCAGGCCTTATGCCGACCGCATCGCCGACGTGCATGCCTCGGTTCTGGCGCGGATGCCGGAGCTCGACTCGCCCTTGTACAACCAGCGCCAGGGCAAGACGCTGATCCTGGTGTTGGCCGGCGACAAGGGACTCTGTGGGGCGTTCAACAGCAATATCTTCAAGGCCGTCAGCAACCTCCTGGAACGCGAGGGCCAAGATCGCTGTGCCGTGGTCGCGATCGGCAAGAAGGCCGCCTCCTATTTCCGCAAGCATCCGGCCGACGTTCTCGAATCCTACGAAGACGTGTTCCGCAACGTGACCTTTTCACTTGCGGAAGAGATCTCGCGCAACGCGATTCAAATGTTCACCGAGGGTGGATATGGCAAGGTGATCCTGCTCTTCAACAAATTCAAGAACGTCCTGGTCCAGGAAGTGATCGAACAGCAACTCTTGCCGTTGACCGCCGTGGCGCAGGACGATCTGGAGGAAATGCCCGGGGTGGAACACCTCGCGGAACCCTCGCTGGATGCCATCCTTGCGGATCTCGCGCCCCAGGTCGTGATGACCCAGGTGTTTCAGGCCCTGTTGGAATCTTGTGCGGCGGAGCATGCGGCACGCATGACCGCGATGGATGCCGCCACCAACAACGCCAAGGAAATGATCGGCAAGCTTACGCTTGAAATGAACAAAGCACGTCAGGCCGCGATTACCAAAGAGTTGATTGAGGTCGTCAGCGGTGCCGCCGCACTTTAATCGGCGGTAGCCGGGTTGGTTTTAATCTCAAGGAGTAACTTCAATGAATAAAGGGAAAGTCGTTCAGATCGTAGGACCGGTTCTCGACGTGGCGTTCGAAGAGCAGTTGCCCGAAATCTTGAACGCCGTCGTCATCGACTACAAAGCGGAAGGTTCCACCGACGAGCCGGTCCGCATTACGGCCGAGGTGGCGCAACACCTCGGTGAGAACAAAGTTCGCTGTATCTCCATGCAGCCTACCGACGGTTTGATTCGCGGTGTCGAGGCCATCGATACCGGCCAGCCCATCAGCGTTCCCGTCGGATCGGAAATCCTGGGTCGCATTCTGAACGTCGTCGGCGATCCCGTCGACGAGGCCGGCCCCGTCAAGTCCAAAGACCGCTGGCCGATCCACCGCGAAGCGCCCGCCTACGAAGAACAGTCCACCCGTTTGGAAATGTTCGAAACCGGTATCAAGGTCATCGACCTGCTGGAGCCCTACATGAAGGGCGGTAAGACCGGTCTCTTCGGCGGTGCCGGTGTCGGCAAGACCGTTCTGATCATGGAGCTCATCAACAACATCGCCAAGCAACACAGTGGTTACTCCGTGTTTGCCGGTGTTGGGGAACGTACTCGTGAGGGTAACGACCTGTTCCACGAAATGAAGGACTCCGGCGTTTTGAACCAGACCGCCCTGATCTACGGTCAGATGACCGAGCCCCCGGGCGCCCGTGCACGGGTTGCGCTCAGCGGCCTGACCGCCGCCGAGTACTTCCGCGACACCGAAGGCAAGGACGTCCTGCTGTTCGTCGACAACATCTTCCGCTTCACGCAGGCCGGTTCCGAGGTGTCTGCACTGCTGGGTCGTATGCCTTCGGCCGTTGGTTACCAGCCCACGCTGGCCACCGAGATGGGTGAACTCCAGGAACGGATCACCTCCACCAAGAAGGGATCCATCACCTCCGTTCAGGCCATCTACGTACCCGCCGACGACTACACCGACCCCGCGCCCGCGACCACCTTCGCTCACTTGGACGCGACCACCAACCTTTCGCGCCAAATCGCGGAACTCGGGATCTACCCGGCCGTCGACCCGCTGGCCTCCAGCTCGCGGATTCTCGACCCCCATATCCTGGGTGAAGAGCACTACAACGTCGCGCGTCAGGTGAAGCAGGTTCTCCAGAAATACAAGGACTTGCAGGACATCATCGCGATTCTCGGCATCGAGGAACTCTCCGAGGAAGACCGGCTCACCGTTGCCCGCGCGCGTAAAATCCAGCGCTTCCTCTCGCAGCCGTTCTTCGTGGCCACGGTATTCACCGGTATGGAAGGGAAGTACGTCAAGCTGGAAGACACCATTCGCGGTTTCAAGGAAATCGTCGAAGGCCAGCACGACGACCTGCCCGAAGCCGCCTTCTACATGGTCGGTACGATCGAAGAAGCCATCGAAAAAGCCAAGAAACTGGCCGATTGATCGGCTCACCGAGAATGGGATAACCAATTATGGAATTACAAGTTCTCACTCCGGAAAAGAAAGCGTTGGAAGAAGACGTCGCGTCGGTGTACCTGCAGGGTAGCCAGGGGCGTCTGGGCATTCTGCCCCAGCACACCTCCTTCCTTTCCAAGCTCGATTTCGGCGTTCTCGAATACGAAAAGGACGGCTCCAAGAAGCAGCTCCTCTGTGGTTCGGGATTGATCGAAGTGATGGAAAACAAGGTCATCGTCCTGGTGCGCAGTGCGGAAACCCCCGACGACGTCGATGTGGAACGCGCCAAGGACGCCTTGCAGCGGGCCAAGTCCCGGCTGGGTTCCAAGGACAAGGACGTCGATCTGGATCGGGCCCACGAAGCTCAGCTCCGCGCCATTCAACGATTGAAATTCTTGGGCAAGCTCTAAAGAGCCTTTCCCTTCACCGCATGAAAAAGCAGGTCCTCGTGACCTGCTTTTTTTCTATCCGGCCGGATGTCGGCCGAAGGGTGAGGGGGGCGAGAGGGCGCGATTGTCGGAGGGACCAGGTGTCGTGGCAACCCATGCGCTTGTCGCAACCGAAGCGGGGCTATCGGTATTCGGTCGATGCGTTGTTGTTGGCCGCTTTTGCCGCGCGGTTCCGGCCGCGTCGCTGGTTGGATCTCGGAACCGGTTGCGGGGTGGTCGCGGCCCATCTGAGCGCCTACCTGCCGGAGAGTCGCGGCATGGCCGTCGAACGTCAACCCGAGCTGGCGGCGCACGCCCGGACCAACCTGGCCGCGGCGCCGGTCGGCCTGATCGAGGGCGACGCCAGGACCTTTCCCTGGCGCCGCGAGGTCTTCGATCTGATCGCCTGCAACCCACCCTACTACGCCCATGGCAGCGGCCGGCTCAAGAAGGATCCCGTCGCCGCGGCCGCACGCCACGCCCTTCACGGCGACTTGGTCGACTTTTGCGACGCTCTTTTCGGGGCGCTCACCCCGCAGGGGCGATTTTGCGCTGTTTTGCCCTGCACCTCTTATGAGAGAATGGAACCCCGACTTGTTGCACGAGGATGGTTTCCATGGGTCCGCCTCTGGGTTCGTCCTTTCGCGGATCGCGTGCCCAATCTGGTCTGTTTCGCTTTGGGCAAGACCCTCGTTGATCGGCCTTGTTCGGGGGAGATGGTTTTATATCGAGCCCATCGCCTCTTTTCCGAGCGGGCACATGACTTTTTTGCCCTGCGTGGAGACGAGGTTCCCATTTGGTCTGAAGACCATTCGTTGCTAGAATGAACCCAAATATACTCTTTTTCAGGGCCTGCGGTCTCGCCACATGGCGATTCCGGAGGCATACCAGAACTTTTGCTTGAGGAGCAGCCTTATGAATGGTTTGAGGTGGACCACGATTTTCACCCTGGTGACCGCGCTTTTTTTGCTCACCTCCTGCGCATCCAACGATGTCAAGATCGGGGTGATCATTCCCCAGGAAGGCTCACTTGCCGACTACGGTTATCAGATTCGTTCCGGCATTCAAATGGCCTATGACGAAATTCAGCAGTCCAAACAAAAAGGTGAGATCCAGAAGAACTACCAATTGATCATGGAGCGGGAAGACCAGGATCTCGCCAAGGTCGAAGAGGCCTTTCACCGCCTGCGCAAGCAGGGCGTGACCGCCATCATCGGGGCCGCCTCCTCGGCCGCCACGTTGAAACTGGCTCCGCTCGCCAACGAACACAAAATCGTACTCATCAGTCCGGCCAGTTCTTCGCCCGAAATCAACCAGGGCACTACGGACTTCGTATTCCGCAATCACCCCTCCGATACCCTCGAGGCCCAGAAACTTTCCAACGTGATCTTCCAGAAGGCCAAGATCCAGAAGTGCCTCATGGTTCGTTCGCGCGATGCCTACAGCGAAGGCATCACGTTCGAACTGCTCAAGTTTGCACGTCAAAACTCCAGCTCGCTGCCCAACGAGGTCGTCAAGTTCTCCGCCAATCCCGAGGAAGTGGATTGGACCGCGGTCGTCGATCGCATCGTCGAGATCAGACCGCACGCGGTGTTCCTCGCGGCCTACCACAACGGCTTGGTTCCCTTGATCAAGACTATTCGCGAGCGCGAAGACACCAAGGGCATCTACATCTTCACCTCTTCCTCGCTGATCCTCGACGAAGCCGTCAAGGAATTGGGCAAGGAAGCGCTGGAGGGCATCATGTTCACGGGCTACCATTGGGATCCCCACGAGAACATTCCCCAGGTGATCGAATTCACGAAGTCCTTCAAAGAGAACTTCCACACCGATCCCACCCTGTTCGCGGCCACCGGCTACGACGCCATGAAGTTCCTGGTGACGGCCATCGAAGACGTGAATCAACAGCTTCCCGACGATCTGCGCTCGCAGATCACCAAGAACGCCTTCACCGGCATTCTCGGTGAGACCGACTTCAACAAGCGCGGCGATGTCACTCGGATCCCGGTCGTCTACTCCGTTCACGACGGTGCCCGTGGCGAGATCACCGAAGAAGAGATCAACAAGATCAAAGAAGACGTTCTCACCCGACTCGAAGATTGAGTTCGTCGACTGCCGAACGTGGAAAAGGCCCGGAAATTCCGGGCCTTTCTTTATGCTTTCTATGAAAATGGCTGTGGGAAGCCGGAGCCGGGTGGCGGCTCGAAAGGTGATTCGATCAATCGAATGACTGCATGGCGTCTTCCACGGAATCGTAGATTTGGAATACCGTGACCAGAGACGTGAGTTGCAGCAGGCTGTAAATCTTCGAATGCAGGTTGCAAATGCGTAATTGACCGCCACGGTTGGTGATGGTGGTGTAACAAGAAACCAACTCGCCGATGCCGGAGCTGTCGATGTACTTCAATCCGCTCAAATTGAGCACGATTTTCTTGGCGCCAGACTCGAGTAATTCGTTGACGGCTCTCCGCAACTGAACGTCGCCTTCGCCGATGGTGATTTTCCCGTGAATTTCAATGACCTTGATGTCTCCATAGTCGACAACATTCGATTTCATAGTTGGCTCCCTATGTTTCGTGAACTGTGGTTGATTTATTATAGTCCAACTGCCTTGGGCTTTCAGTAATTTGTGAATGGGAAAGTCTTGCCCGATTCTGGGCGATCGGCCGGAGATCGGCTCCATTTCCCTGGATTTTTGGTGATTGCGACGACTGCCCGCGTGAGTGGGCCGATCGCTGGGAGGTAGCGTCTTGATTGGATTTCTTCGCGGCAGTTTGTTGGCGACCGAGGCCCAGAGCGTGCTGATCGACGTGGGTGGCGTAGGCTACGAGGTGTTCGTGGGCGACAGCGCCCAGACGGTCAAGGTGGCGGTCGGCGAGGAGCTGGTGCTTTGGGTCTACACCTATGTGCGGGAGGACCAGATCACGCTGTTCGGGTTCTCGGAGCCGGTCGTCAAAAAGATTTTCCTCGTGCTGATCGGGGTCAACGGGATCGGCCCCAAGTTGGCGATGTCGGTGGTTTCCACTCTGGGGCCCAACGAGCTGTTCGATGCGGTCCTGCTCGGCAACAATAAAATGCTGTGCACCGTCCCGGGGGTCGGGCGCAAGGTGGCCGACCGCATGATCCTGGAGTTGAAGGACAAATTGGCGCCGCTGATCGAAAACCACCAGCATCGCCAAGCCAGCGAACCGGGCGAAGCGCGCGAGTGGAAGGATCTGATGGACGCCCTGGCCGGTTTGGGCTTTTCTGACCAGAAGATCCGGAACGTGCTAAAATTGGCGCGCGAGGAGTTTGCCGGAAAACCGATTGATATTAATCAACTTCTCAAATTTTCTCTTAAAAAGATCAAACATTGCTGAGCGAACAACAGGAACCCGAAAGAGATTACGAAGCGGGGCTGCGTCCCAGGTCTCTGGCAGATTACATCGGCCAGTCGGCGATGAAGGAGAACCTGGCGATTTTCGTCAAGGCCGCGCGCAAGCGTCAGGCACCCCTCGACCACGTCCTGCTCTACGGCCCGCCGGGTCTGGGCAAGACCACCATGGCCAATATCATCGCCCATGAAATGGGCAGCACCATGAAGTCCACCTCCGGTCCGGCCATCGAGCGACCGGGTGATCTGGCCGCCATCCTGACCAATCTCAATCCGTTCGACGTGTTGTTCATCGACGAAATCCACCGCCTGAGTTCCGTGGTCGAGGAAGTGCTGTACCCCGCGATGGAAGATTTCCAGTTGGATATCGTGATCGGTCAGGGACCCGGTGCCCGGTCGGTGAAGATCGACCTGCCGCCATTCACCCTGGTCGGGGCGACCACCCGTGCCGGCCTGCTGACGACACCGCTTTTCGATCGATTCGGGGTGGTTCATCGCCTCGAGTTCTACACCGTACCCGAGTTGATTCAAATTCTGAAGCGCAGCGCCAAGCTGCTGAACATCGAGATCGACGACGACGGCGCCACCATGATCGCTCAGCGTTCGCGGGGAACCCCGCGCGTGTCCAATCGGTTGCTGCGTCGCGTTCGCGATTTCGCCGAAGTGGTCGGTGAAGGTCACATCGATGCCAAGGCCGCGCTGTACGCGCTCGATGCGCTGGGTGTGGATCAGCTTGGGCTCGAGGAAGGCCATCGCAAATTGTTGGAAGTCATTGCCCGCAAGTTCAACGGTGGCCCCGTGGGCCTTTCCACGCTGTCCGCCGCCATTGGTGAGGAAAAAGATTCGATAGAAGATGTCCAGGAACCCTATCTGATCCAACAGGGCCTCCTGGAACGCACCCCGCGTGGTCGAAAATTGACACCCGCCGGTTATATTCACGTTGGTTTGAAGGATTCGGTACCCTATCAGCCGAGGTTGTTTGAGGACGATGACTGAGCAACACGTTAAGTCGGTAAAGCTGTTTTTCCAGACCTTCGCGAATCACCTGCAACGGATTCGCGACGATGGCACGGATGCCAACCAGGCTTACCGCGCCCAGATTCTGCTTGGCCAATTGCATCAGTTCGAAAAGTCTATACTCGAGTCCGACGGGGACCTGGCTGCCGAAGGCGGCGACCAGCGTGCGTTCAAGGCGTTGTTGTCCCTGGAGGACTGCGGCTCTCTGGCTCAGTGGTTGGTCGCCGAACAGAACGCGTTTCCCGTTCAGGCCGTGTTCTTTCTCGATTCTCGCGGTATCTGGACGCTTTTGGCCGGCGAGGGCCCCGTACCCGATCGGCTTCGCGTCGAAGAGTGGTTGACTCGGGGTCGGGTGGCGCGCCTGGCCGACGAACGACCCTGCTACACCTGTTACCTCTACGGTCAGCCGCGGCTGATCCTGGCTTTCCGCGATGCCGACGAAAGCAATGCTTCCGCGCGCGGCCAGTTCGTTCACTTCATTTCACGCCTGCTTCCACTGTTCATCCAGGGTCGCGTCAAGGACGCCCCCTCCACGCTGGGCGGTTCCACCGGGATCATCGCCAAGGACGTGGTCTTTCTCGAGGTGCTGGGCTTGATCGAGAAGGCGGCCAAGAAAGACGTCAGCATGCTGCTCGAGGGCGAAAGTGGCACCGGCAAGGAAGTCATCGCCAATTTCATTCACCGCAAGAGCCCGCGTGCCACCAAACCCCTGGTGGCCGTCAATTGCGCCGCGATTCCCGCCGGCCTGATCGAAAGCGAATTGTTCGGTCACGAAAAGGGCGCCTTCACCGGTGCCTACCATCGCCAGATCGGCCGCGTGGAAGAGGCGGACGGCGGCACCCTGTTTCTCGACGAGATCGGTGAAATGGAGTTGGCGATGCAGGCCAAGTTGCTACGTTTCCTTCAGCTACACGAGTTTCACCGGGTCGGCGGCAAACAGAAGATCAGTGTGGACGTGCGCATCGTCGCCGCGACCAACCGCAACCTCAAGGAGCAGGTCGCTCAAGGGAACTTTCGCGAAGATCTCTACTATCGACTTTCCGTCATGCCGTTTACGATTCCCCCGCTGCGCGACCGGGTCGACGATATCGTCAGCCTCTCGCGCTATTTTTTCGAGAAGTACGGGGAGTCGTTCGGTATCGCCGAGCTCGACATCGATCCGATGGTGTTCGACCTTTTGGCCGCCTACGACTTTCCGGGCAATGTGCGCGAGCTGGAGAACCTGATTCAGAACGTGTTGGTGTTCGCCCAGAGCGAGAAGATCAAACCCTTGCATCTGCCCGAGTCGATTCGCGGCTTGGATCCCAAGGGCATGGAGGCGCGCGACGGCAGTGGCCGCATGCGCAAATGGCAGAAGCGCTCCAGTTTCGGGCGACGCTTCAAGATGCGGGCGCGGTCGAGAAGCGTAGATTCCGCCGTGGAGGCCAGCGCCGAGGTACCCGACTGGATGCGATCCATTCCGCGCGACAACGACGAACTCAAACAGCTCAAGCAGGACATACAAAACTTCGCCTCCGACCTGACTCTGAAACTGGAGCACCGTTTCCTGAAAAACCTCTTGGATCGTGCCGAAGGATCCATGCCCAAGGCCAGTAAAATCGGCAACATCAATCGCACGCTGCTCTACAAGATGATCGATCGAACCAAGCACTTGGAAGAAGATCAAGCCGATTCCGACTGAGTCTCCGTCGGTCGGTTGGGGTTCCGCCATGTCGTTCCGGGAGAGACGCTGGTTCGCTCTCGGAGACATCGATCGGGCACGAGAAAAAGCCTACTGATAGGGGTCTTTTGCCATCCCAAAGAAGGTCGTGCCCCAAGAGAGTGGAAATTTTTTTCGTGACATCTTTCGATTCTCGTTGGATCGTGACAGCGCGGACAAGTTCATTTGGTCTCTCATTTGAGCTGTGTTGTATGGCTCTTGGTTTGAAGGGGTTGTGTGGGAGGTATGTCCTTCGGGTGAAACGTGACGGGAATGTCATTGCCGCAGAGGATGTTCGTCAAACGGGTTTTGTTCTAAGGGGTTTTGTGAGACGCCTAACGAAACTCCCCGAAAGATTTTATAACTTGGCTTGCGAATTGCAGTTTTGGGTAGCCGATCCTATATTGTATCCGGAAGGATGCGGTATGGGACTTCATTTCGAGTTCCCCCTCATTTCGCAATAAACGGTGTTCCATGAAATCCACCCTTATCAAACTGATGATGTGCCTTGCCGCTGCCGGTCTTACGGCTTTTGCCCAAGACAGCGTCGACTATCGCTACCACGTGCCTTTTCCCAGTACCAAAAACGTGGCGACGCGCGACTGGCAATACCTGCTTGAAATGGTGCCCCTCGAAGACGGCGCCTTTCGGGTCCAGGTCTTTCAATACGATATTCAAGGCAATGTGGTGAACAATGCGGCGGCTACGGAACAGGCCTCCGGAACCGTTTACCGTTGGGACTCGAACACCGATTCACAGAGCCTTCGCTTGAGATCTCTGGAGATCGTTTCCTCTCTTCCCATGAGCGGTGTTTTTTGGATGTGGAACGACGTGCACGGACAGGTCAACGCGATGCGCGTGGCCTCCGCCGAGTCTTCCAGCACCGTCATCCCTTACCTTCCCGATATTTCCGAAGACGAGACCACCACTTTTTCAGTTTTGGGCACCTCCGCCCAGCCCCTTCAGGCCGATATTTCCTTCAGCTTCTACAATGTGGACCGATCGCTGGGGACCACCAGTCTCGTGCGCCAGGCCTGGCCCCGCAACGGGTACCTGGTGCTGACGCCAGGTAGAACGCTTTCGCTCGATGGTTTGGAAGAAGACGCTTCCGCTACCTGGGGTCGTCTTTCCGCCGGTTCGGCCGACTACCTGCTCGCCGGTTTTCAAACGCTGACACAGGAAAACGTCTTCGGAGATCGCGGGCTTTCTCAGACGAGTGCCTTTGAATTGGGCGATACCGCCAAGAGCGACGGTTATTTGGTTTTCGAAGGCCTGAGCGACAGCTTGCTTTTCGACGAGAGCGCGCCTGCCGGATACAACGATCGTTTCGAAGTGACCAATACGCACGGTCAGGATGTGGAAATCGTGTTCGAGTTGGTGGTTCTCGGGACGCCGGCCGAAGAGGGTGCTTCCGCTTGGCGGGAGATCGAACAGAAATACGTTCTCAAGCCGTTCGAGCAACGGCGCTTCGACCTCGGTATCGATCTCTTTGCCGAGAATACCGGCAGCCCCGTCCGCCTCTCCTACCACGCCTCCTCCATCGGCGAGGAAGCGGCTCCGATGCCGGTTCACGTGTTGCATATCCAGGAAGGGTTGGGTGAGGCCAAGATGGGTGCCCATTACTTTTCCGATGCGGGCAAGGAAATCGCCACCTGGATTTCGCTGGATCGCGATTTTGACACCTACCTCCATGTGGGGTCTCTGGATCGCGAATACGAAATCCCTCCCGAGCAGCCCAATCTTGAGCCGGTTTTCGTTCGCGAAGAAACCGAGATTCGCGTTCAGCTTTTTCACCGCGACAAGATGTTCTTCAATCAACTGTTCGCTTTGGGCCCCGACAAGGTGCTTTCGGTGTTCAACTCCACCCAGCTTCGCGAGTTGATCGGCGAGAAACCCTTCAGTGCGGAAGTCGACGCCATTCGGGTTCGCATCTTCACAACTGACGAAAATCCCAATTCGGCGGGCAACTTGTTGATCGCGAAGATGGTTACGTTTTGGGAGAACGATCTGGCGCTCGTGAATCCCATGATCTTCACCCCCGATTTGGGCCTGACCGCCGATGAAGAAAGCGCCGAGTAACAATCACCGAGAGCGCAATCAGCGCAACTCTTTTTTCGAAGATTGGTGAAGTCCGCTCCCGTTACAGACTGGGGGCTCAGTTCAGTGCCGCTTCCTCGGAGATCAGCATCATCAGGTCCAGGAAGTCCGCCTCGCTGTAGGTGCTCGGTTCCGATTCGGCCATTTGGAAAAACCGGAACAGCGACCAACTCGACTCGTTTTGTTCGAAGTACACGAGGTACTCCGCCAGTTCCAGGATGGCGCGCTCCCAAGGTTTGCCCTCACGCGCGTCCTTGGTGAGTTTCAATAGCCCTCGATCGGGGTAAATGCTTTGATCTATTTGGGAAAGCTTGAATGGGGCCAAGCCCTCACATCTTTTTCCGTCTTGGGACTGTTCCAGGAAAAACTTGTACAGCGTCAAGATCTGCTTCAACACCAACTGAAAGTGCGCTTTATCCACTGCAGGATCGGACTGGTGCGGCGCATGGAAACTCGGGCTGGCGTCAAATTTGGCGCTCAGCCATTGGGTGTGGAAGTAAGAGCAGATTCTCAGGTGGTTGGCAGACTCGATGGAGAGGAATCCGAGCTGAAGTAGTTTGGAGACCATGGCCTTTTCGGCCGGTGTCTCGAACTCCGTCAGGTGATTTTTTCCGCAGAACACGTCCTTGACCAGATCCTGCTCTTCGGGGCTCAGCAAATCGAAGTTGACCTCGATCACCTGGATCAGGGATGGGTTGGCCTCGAGCTGGAGCGTGACGTCCTCCAGCTTCTGATTCTCGAAAAAGTGTTTGGCGAAAAGCTGGAGTTCATAGGGGTTGCCGTCGGTTTTGTCGATGATCTTCGCAATGGCGTGCTCATCGGAGAGACCGCTCTTCAGGCAGGTCTGAGCGGCTTCCTGGTCGAAGTGGCCCAGGTACATCGCGTTGAAACCGTGAAGAAAAGGCGACGTGTCGACGACCACTTCCTTGTGGATCTGTTCGAGGCGAGGTGTCGAGCTGATGACGGTGTGAACGTGGTGGCTGTTTTGAAAAAATTTGCGAAGCTTGCCCAGGAACACCGGATTCTTTTTGCCGACGGTGATGAACTCCTCGGCTTCGTCGATGAGCAGCATCAACCCCATGTTCTTTCGTTGCAGGCTCCTGCTCAATCTTTTCAGAATTTGGTGACAGGGAACGCTGTCGTCCGGCTCGCAATCGAGCGCCTCCCATGTCTCGGGATACTCGTCCTGGCTGTCTTCGATCGCGTCGATCAGGCTGTCGGCCAAGCCCTCGACGTCGTAACTTCCCTGGATATCCCAGAAAAGGGCGAAAGTGTTCGACTCCTGGCCGTTGACACGATATTCCAGTTGCCGCAGGAGCGACGTCTTTCCGACCCGTCTCTTTCCGATGATCCAATCGCAGGATTCGTTGGAATCGAGTAAGTTGGCAATGATTTTTTTGCGACCGTAAAAGTGTGATCCAGATACCCAGCGTCCTGCGGAAAATGGGTTGCGTAGGGTATTCATCAGCCTTTTTCTACCTCGTGCCGGATTTCGTTGTAGACGAAATTCACGTCTTTGGCCGTGATCTTGCGGCGGTTTTCGTTCAACACGTGGGCCACAAGGTTAACACACATTTTTTGGATGAGATAAGGCTTGCCTTTGGTGACCGTGACAATCTTGTCCACGGCATCGGCGTTGTACTGGTAAACGCCTCGAACGGGATCGGTTACCAGTGATTTTGCTTGTTCGTCGGTGAACGGTTTCAGCTCGAGTTGCTCGAAGAAGTTATACCAGGGACTGCCTTCGCTTTTCCAGGTCGTGTTGATGTTGATGCCCGCCATCACGGCGACCAGGTGTTTGGCGAATCCTTTCATGAACACCGAGCGCAGTTGCTGATTGGTCTGTTCCGAGAAACCGTTCATGATGTCGACCTCGTCCAGCAGCAGTACGAGCTTCGGTGATTTGGTGCAGGTCTGTTTGAGCTGTCCGACATACTTGCGCAGGCGTTGGGTGAGAATTCTGCCGTCGATGGATTCCGGAGGTGGATCCAGGTGAATGCCCTTGGGCTCCAACGCCATGGTGATCTCGTGGTCGATGACCCCGAAGAATTGATCTTCCTTGACGCCCTGAAGGTCGATGAACACTGGAAAAAACTCGTAGTGGGGGTCGTCGAGCTCGGGCAGGATCGCATCCAATTGGTGCAGAAAGCTGGTTTTGCCGATGCGCCGCTCGCCGTAGATCATCAAGGAATTGTTGTGCAGCGTGTTCAGGAGTTGCTTCAACATGGGTCGGCGACCGAAGAACATCTTGTCGTTGAGGACCGGTGCACCGGCGATGTAGGGATTGAAGCGGTTGCGAAACGCCTGGCGCTTTTTCCGTTGCCGGATGAAGAACAAGCCGAGGGTCAGGATCGCCAACGTGATGAGAAAGACCTTTCGCAGGAAGGGAGCCTTGGGCTGGGCCGGGCGCGGGAAGGTGTAGGGATACACCCGCTGGTGTATCTGGTTGTGCATGTCCCTGATTTCGAGACGCAGGATGTTGGAGAGTTTGGGAAAGGTGTGCTTGGGAATGGTGGGAATCTGGAACTCTTTGTTGTTGAACAAATCCCACGACGACAGCAGCTTGTCGTTGATGTAGAGCGAGGCGTTCTTGAGTGCGGTGTCGCTGGCGATTTCCGCCTGGATCATGGCCGTCAGGTTTTGCTCGGAAATGGGGATCAGGTCCCAGTCGACACTGATCACGGCCGGATCGGGTTTGGAGAGCGAGGCCCGTGTCTTTTCGAGTTCGCGGTGGAGACGCGAGTTGGTGAGCTGCAATTCGCGCTGCTGCTTCATGGTGTTGAGCAGCATTTCGTTTGACTTGTCCGCCCGCCTCAAGGCCGCGTTCATCGCTTCTTCGATTTCTGCGGCGGTCTGTCCCTCGGCCTCCATGCGTTCGGTGAGCCGTGTGATTGCGAATTGCGCCTGCTGGTGGCGGGGTTTCAGGCGGGTGACCGCGGTATAGAAGGAGAGCGCGCGGGCGAAGTTGCCCTGCTCCTCCTCGAGTTGGGCGTCGCTGAGCAGGTTGTCCACATTGGCTTCGGCTTCCTTCTCGATATCGCGCAGCTCCTCCTCGTTGGAGATCAACACGCGAAGGATGCCGGTCAATCCCTGGAGCTCGGCATTGTTCGGAAAGGCTTCGCGGAGATCCTGCAGTACCGATTGCGCCGCGGTGTACTTGTTCATGGAAATCAGTTCCCAAAGGGCCGTGGTGTCGGGGCGCTCCTCGATCTCCGGTTCCGACGGGTAGCGTGCGATGAAATTCGTCAACAGCTCCATGGTCAAGGCATTGCGTTCGACGCTGTCTTCCTTTTCCGCGTAGGCCCGACGTAGAAAAAATTCGGCCCGTTCCACGTTCCCCGTCCACAAATGCGCCGCGGCCAATTGGTGATAGGGGTAATAAGTAATGAATTGAACCCCGTAGGTCTTGGCCTGTTTCTTCGAGCGCGGTTGAAGGGCGACGGCCGCTTCGAGTTCCCGAATGGCCGTACGGTAGTCTTCCGCTTTCAAAGCTTTTTGGCCTTGGTCGTAATGCTCGTACCAGGTTTGTTCCTGAAAGATCAGGAATGTCGCGACGGAGAGGAGGAAAAGCATGGATTCAGCCTTGGTTTCGAGGAGTGGGGAGGGAGGCCGTGACCGGAAAAGGCCGCATCGAAAAGGAATGGCACCGATCGGGCATTCACCTGTATGAGAGCGCGTCCCCGCGATGGAGCGCGCCCGGTCATGGTTTGCCAAAACCGTGCCCACCATCGGTCTGTCTTTCATTCTAAGTGGCGATCAGGGGGTGGAGCATCCGATTCCGGGGTGGGGGACGGGCAGGTCTTGGAAGGGTATCGGTGGCTCCCTACATTTCCAGAACGCCCAGTCGAAGTGGGTTTTCTCTAAAAGAGATTTTATCATCGTGAGTTATGGGGTGGGCCAACTGGTGGATACCAGCTCCGCCGGCACGGCGGGAAGACGGAAGGTGGCGCAGGAAGATCCGCACAAGGCTGAGTCGTTGCCAGGCCGAGCCGAAATACCTTCGCGAAAGGACCGAGGCGGGGGAAGGGAGACAATGTGAATCGAGCGAAAAAGGGTGGTTTGTGTCTCTCAGCCGGGAACATGTGTCTGGCTCGGGAAATATTTTTGAAAAACTATGTAACGTATTGTTTTTATGGTGGTTAAGGTGTTGTTTTGGTTGGCACGTAACATGCTTTTGACGAGGGTGCCCGTTTGTGAAGGGTTTGGATCAATGAATTTGGGATCAAAACCACCACAACAGTTGTGCCGAACTTCTAGGGATGCTCCTGAATCTGTATGGATTCAAAATTCAATGGAGGAACTAACAGTTATGAATTTCAAGAAACTGCTTTTGGTAGCCCTCATGGCTGCTGGTAGCATGGCGTTTGGGGCCATCGAGCTCCGGACCACCGTTAACCCGGTTTACGTTAGAGGTACCTGCGAACAGGCCGGTATCATCTTCTTCTCTGTAACCGGTGACGATTTTGCTCGAGCTAGCACTTCCGCTCCGGTCTACATTCGTTTGACTTTGGACCACAACGCGAAACTGTGCAAAACGCTTGTTTGGTCTCACTCTTCCAACATCAACTCTCACACTTTCAACCCCATTTATCTCCCCTTGTACCTGGAAGCCGGTCAAGGCGCTGTGACGGACACCGTCGCCGCTCCCGACGCGACCCTGTCGGTCGTTCGTTGGAAAGCTGGTGAAGCTTCCATCTGGCTGAAAGTTCAGTCTTCTTCCTCTGACTGGATCGACACCGGTGGTGGCACCGAGTCTCCGACTCCCAACCAGCGTATTTCGTTCGTAATCGGTGTTCCCGCCAGCGAGAGCTGGGAGCGTCACTCCGACATGTTCACCGATGGCCGTGCCAACCTGCCTTTCGCGACTCGCGATCTCGACGCTGGTTCTAACGACTTCCTGGATGCAGTATCTACCCTGATCTGTACCGACCTGTCGAACTCCAACCTCGAGCCGCTGCCCGCACCGCAGGATGTTTCCGGTCTGAACTTCGACCCCAACTCCTACGACGAAACCACCGAGAACGTTGAAGACGGTCAAACTGAAGGTTCCATCCAGGAAGGTACTCCTGTATCGGTCGCCTTCTCGAATGACTTGTTTGTTGCTCGTGGCTTCGACTTCAACTGCGACGGTGCTCCCCAGGCCAAGCCTCCCTTCGTACGCGCCAACCTCTGCTTGATCACTGGTCAGAACCAGGGTGAAGAAGACCAAGGTCTGGTATGTGTACCTAACACCGTTGTCGTCAACGTAGCTTGCGGCCAAGGCCGTGGCTTCCACATCGGTTCTTTCATCGAACTGCGCACTCCCAACGATCGCAACTACGGCTTCCGGTTCTACACCCGTAGCTCTGACGGCTTCTTCATCGACGAAGACCTGAACGCTGTCAACCCCGCGGGCATCCTGCCTCAGTGGCTGCGTCTCGACTCCGCCGCTCTGTCTGTGATTCCTGTTGCTCCGGACACCGGTTCCTTCGACCTGCCCTTCGGCGACACCACCAACAGCTTCAGCGCTGGTGGCACCCTGTTGACCCGTCGCGGCCAGATCGTTTTCGACGGTCCCGGCGTTCCCGATGACATCACCTTGTCTGTAAGCGCGACCGTTTGCTCCTGGTACGAGGAAGATCCCAGCACCATCGACATCACCGTCGACTTCTGGGCCACCAACCTCGACTCCGTCATCGACTCCGACACTCGCTTCCCCGGTATCGACAACTTCGGTCTCGATCAGGAAGTTGCTTGTGATCCCTCCGCTCGCCTGGCCTTCACCTACGACTGGGCCTTCGGTGAGTTCCTGCCCTGCGAATCTTCCGCTTGTACCCGCATCTTCTTCCAGTACGTACCCCGCGCTATCAAGCCCGACGGTTCTCCCACTGGTTTCTTCGCCGGCGTTTCCTTCGTGAACCACGGCCAAGCTGACCTGGATTCCGTAACCGGTATCGTATACGAAGCTGACGGCACCGAGTGGCAGGTTGAGTTCCCCGAACTGGCCGTTCGCAACCAGCAAACCTGGCTGCTGTGGTTCGACGAAGAGTCTCAGACTGTGGTATTCGCCGACTCTGACGACACTTCCATCAGCCAAGCTCCGGTTCTGCAGGACGACACGGTTCTGCGTGAGTTCGGTACTCAGCGCTCCTCCATGTTCGTAGTTGGCTGCGCTACCGCTGACGACCTCTCCCTCAACACCCTGGTCGCCGATCTCGACGGCTACCTGTTGATCGGTAAAGACGGCGTCATCAGCGGCGCTTACGGCGCTCGCAACACCGAAGATCACCCCCAAGAGCAATCTGGTGATCTGCCGGTACTGTCTCAGAAGCGTGCTATCGACACTGGTATGCCTGCCGAAAAGCGTGTTTCCTCTTTCGGCACTCGCGATCCCTTCATGATCAAGTAATCTTCTAAACCCTGAAGGCCCCAGCCCCTGGTTGGGGCCTTCTTGTATCTGCTCTTAAAGGCTTTATCACCATCATTGGCTATGCCTTTGATGGTGATAAAGCTTTTGATTTTAAGGCATCAAAATTGAATAGACGGGTCGGGAAGAGTGTTGTTTGGGTAGTACCTTCCCACAGGAGATTGAGCATGCTTTCGAGAGTTCTATGGGTGCTTTTCGCGGCCCTGCCAATGGTGACGGCCGGAGAAGTCACCACGCAAAACAAGACCGATCTGAAACCGGACGGCTCCTACTTCGTGAATGCCGACCTTTGGACCAGTGATTACCTTTCTCTCCGCAAAGATCAGATGGTTCACGGTGAAAGTTACCGTGGCTATCCCGGACCGCTTCCCAAGCTTTTTTACGCCTTGGGCCAGGACCCCAACCACCCCGCCATCGATTGGGAGCTGCTGAATCTCGTTGATCGCGAAGCGCTTACGTGGGAAGGTGCCTGTAACGGTTGGGCCATTTCCACCTTTTTCCACGAGGAGCCCGAAGCGATCGTTTTCAACGGGATCCGCTTCATGCCGGGCGAACTGAAAGCCATGCTGGCCAGTATCTACCGAGCCAACCAGGCTCGTGTTTCCGGCGGCGGCGCCACTGGCCTTTCCGCCCAGGCCCTGCACGACTTTTTGATGCTGACCGTGGCCGACGGATTCCAGGTGGTATTCGACGTCGACATCTCCGACCAGATCTGGAACTACCCGGTGCACGGCTTCGATTTGGTGTCCCAGCAGGATGGCGACTACACCAATGTCACCGCCACCGTATACTACCCGGCCCTTGTCACCTTGAACGACAACAACGACTTTCTGCCGCTCGATACCGAAATCTACACCTACCGTTTTCTGACCGAGACCCAGTCCAGCTACGAATACACCGGCAATTCGGTGGAAGCCCACCCCCAGCGCGCCTGGTTCCCCGGTGAGTTCTACTACAAGGGTCAGTGGCTCCTGATCGCCAATCACTATTACTACCGCGAACTCTACTTCAAGCTGTTCAGTTCCGGTTTGGGCTTCGGGGTCGAAGACGACCTCTACGAACCCAACAACGCCGCCGAGGCGGCCGTGCCTTTCCGCGACGAGTTCGTGTACGGCAGTCTGACCGTCGGCGACGTAGACTACTACTCGGTCGATTTGAAAGCCGGCCAGCGCCTACAGGTGGAGTTCGAAATTTACGACGGCAATCCGGCCACCTTCGCCTGGATCGATCCCGAGGGCAACGAACGGGACGCTCAAGATCGCAGCGAGGGCCATACCCTGGATATTACCGCCGAAACCGCCGGTACCTATCGCCTGAAGGTGGCACACGACGAATTCTACGCTTCCAATTCCTACTACACTCTCGAGTTCCCCAAGGACGCCGGGTCATTTTGGCTGGGTCAGGGGCAGTTGGGTGACGAATTGGCGTCCGACGCTTTCGCCATCAACACTCGGGCGGCCGAAAACAGCGTCGATGCCCAAGCGCTCGCACCTTACGGCGGTGTTGCACTCGCCAAGGAATCGGGAAGGGTATGGCGTTCTTCCGAGCGTACCATCTGGGCCGAAAGCTGGAAGAACGGCGATACCATGCACAAGAAGCTGTATCACCGCGACCACGTGATGAAGACCCGCTACATCGCGCCTCACATTACCTTCCGCAACGGTTGGAAGACCCGTCTGGAAGTCTTTTCCGAAAAGGCCGGTGTGCCGGTGACCATGGTCCTGCACGCGGACAACGGCAACGTGATCCGCTCCGTCGAGCTTCCCTTCAACGGCAGCACCCGTTACGAGAACTTCCTCGATCGGATCCCCGGCATCGGTTCGCTTTCCCAGGTCGCATGGTTCGAACTGACCACGGCCAGCGACAACCCCTTGAAGGGAACCGTCTGCTTCGAGAATGCCCGCGGCAACTACGTCATGATCGATTTGGAGACCCGTCCCGGTATTGGCGAAATGATGGTGTTCGACCTCAAATCCGAGGCCGAAGGCGGCACCGGACTGGCGCTGCTCAATGTCGCCGATGTGGAAAACGAGGTGCTCTACAGCCTTGAAACCAAGAGCGGTGATGTGATCGCCGAAGGTGGTTTCTTCCTGGGTACCGGCGAGAAAATGCTGAATACCGTGGCCGACCTGACCAGCAGCACGGTGACGAACGACATGATCCTCTTCGTTCATGCCCAGTACCCGCTGGACGGTTTGGTCGTTCAATACCAGATGGATCCCTATTTCATGTATGGTCACCGCATCCTGCGCGACTCCCTGGACGAGCATTACGAAACCTTTGTTCGCTTGCCCGAAGACCGCAATTTGGTTACCCTGATGGTGGCCAACCTCGGTACCGCCAACAATCAGCCGTTGTTCGAGGGCTATTCGGCTGACGGCACCCTGCAGGGTCGTTTCAACATGAACATTCAGCGGGCGTTGTCTCCCAAGGAAGTCAAGTTTGTCGACGTGGCGACTATTTTCGAAAATGGAGTGGACATCCTGGACCTGGATGCCATCACCCACTTCCGGATTCGTTCTCCCAAACCCTTTTTCGCCGTCGAGTTATATGGGACTCCCCAAACATCGACCTTTATGGGCATTCCATTGCCCCTGATCTACGAAAACCCCTGAGGTGGTAGGGGAACTCGAAATTCTCCACGACGAGGTTAGAGATTCAATGAAGATTGCTAAAGCGTGGTTCCTGTTGCTGGTGCTTTTGTCGACCGCGGCCATGGCTCAGACGAACAAGGCCGATGGCCAGGATGACGCCAAGAAGAAGAAACTCACTTCCAAAGAAGCGGAAATCCTCAAGGAAAACATGCAGTTCATGGTTTTCGACGAGGAGCTCGGTCGCGAGCGCCCCGCCAGACCCGACGAGATCACGGTCCATATCGAAGAAGGCGACCGCTACATCATTCGCCCCTATTTGGAAGAGAACGCCGTCAGGACCGACCACATCAAGGTGTTCAACGAAAAAGCCGAAATGGTCAAGATTCCCCTGGATCGACCCATCGTGATCGAGTACTGGACCGGCAGCGGCATGGAACGCAACCAGTTTTGGAACCGGATGCGTGAGCTGGAACGGGAACACGAGGGCAGCGAACTGATTCGCGTCATTTCGATCTTCTACGACACCGGAGAAGAGCCGCGTGCCAAGATCGAGCTGGCCGGCAAGGAATTGAAGAACTACACCAAGCCCCAGAACCTGTATTACGATCTCCTGGACGGAGTCCGCACCGATTTGCAGCCGCCGGGACCGGTGTCCTACTTTCTCGTGGATCAGCGCAAGCAGATGACCCATGTGGGTCGGGGAGACTTTCCCGCCACCGCCCAGCTCTTCGATGCGATCCAAAATGCGATCAATTACTACAAAGACGAAAAGAACAACCCCACGGGTCTTTCGGTGAAGCGCGGTTCCACCAACTGAGCGCCACTATTACGTTTCTCACGGACCTGACTTGGGCCATGCGACCCGAGTCAGGTTTTTTGGAGTTTGATTATGCGTTTGTTTTTGATTTTTCTCGTAGGATGTTCCCTGTCCGCGTTTGCATGGCACGGGGATCACGGTAAACCCAAAGCTGCCGGTGATGCTCCCCAGGGGGCGCCCCAAGATTACATGATGGCCGCCCAGGCTCGCGAAGCTGCCGGCGAGATCTACTTCAAGCTGATGAAAGAGGGTCCCGCCGCCGAGCAGTACGCCGCACTGGCGGAGATTTTCTTCGACGACAGCCAGCCGTTGCCCGCCCGTTTCTACTATGAATTGGCGGTTGCCAAGGATCCTGAAAACAAGGCGCTCCAAGAGGGCCTGAAGAAGATCGAAGATAGACTTACCTATCTCGACCAGCGGTTCAAACACTTCACCGAGCGCTCCAAAAACGAAAAGAAGCCCAATGCTTACGGCAGTATGGCGGCCATCAAGTTCCACATGGGCTATCGCCGCGAGGGTGTCGAAATCCTGCAGACCGCCATCAACAACTTCGGAGAGGATCCGCGCATCGCTCCGTTGATCCGGACTTTTCAGACCCAGGTCGCCAACGATCGCGCCATCATCTTGGCGCTCAACGAAGGTGTTCAGAAATCTATCGAGAATGGCGATGTGGATGCGGCCCTCAAACTGGTAGGGCAGATGATTTTCGTCAGCTCGGGGCATCCGGACATCATGGCCGTAGTCCAATCGGTCGAGAAAACCAAACCCCAGAGCATTCACCCGGAAACGCTCGCCCTGATCGAAGAATTCTCCAAACAACATGTCAATTGAGAAGGGCCACCTCTCTGACCTGACATGCACGAGGTGTGCTCATGTTCAAACTGTTTAAATTCGCCGCCCTCGCCCTGACGTTGGTGCCTTCGCTGTTGGCTACCGAGCCCGCGCCCGGCGCCGATGAGGCGAAGCCCGAGGAAGTGCAGTACGAGATCATCGGTGAAACGGCCGCGGTCCAACACAAGGAAGCGCTGGAAGAAACGATTCGGCTGTTCTGGCAGAAGACCGTCGAGGGGGACTTGACCTCGATTTACGGCATGTACGTGGAAAGCTATCGCAAAGCCGTTCCCTTGAAGGATTTCATTGGTCTGAATCGGGGTGAAGTCTCCGATGTGGAACTCGACAAGATCTGGATGTGGGGCGACGGCTGCGCCTACGTCAAGATCTACCACGCCATGAAAACCGAGTTCATGGAGTTCCCTCGTTTCCCTACCCGTCAACGGTGGGTTTGGAACGAGGACAAGTGGCAGTTGTACCAGGAGTCGGCGGTCGGCGGATTCGTGATCGCTCCCAAGTCCAAGAAGGTCCAGGAACCCTGCCCGTTGCCTGAGAAACTGCGCTCCAAGGTCAAGAAAAAACCCGCCAAGGCCGCCGGTGACACGTCGGCAGCCAAGGAAAAAGGCGAAACCGCGGCCAAGGTGAAATGAGGTTCTTTCGAAAATCGATCGGGTTTGCCCGGTGGAGCCGGGATAACGATCGGTAGAAGAGCTTCTGGGTACTGGCTCGTCGAGCCCACGTTTGAATTGAAAGAGAGGTCGCCTTCGGGGTGACCTCTTTTTCGTTTGGGCCGGAAGATTGGAAGTCCGGCTGGCTCCGGATCGTCGGGCCGCGCGGTTGGGTTGGTTTCGAAACGGGTAATGATGATAGTATGAATGCCAAGAACCACACCTCTCGACGAAAAAGGAGCCGTCTCAGATCATGTCGTTGTTTACCCGTTTGCTCGATATGTTTTCGAATGAGCCTGAGCAACAGGAGGCCGACGATCCGCTCCTCGTTCGCGCAGCGCTACTTTTGGAAACCGCCTGTTTTGACGATGATTTCGCACCCTCCGAGCGACAATTGATCGTTCGCCTCTTGGAGCACAAGTACCAATTGGAGCCGAGCGAAATCAAGGAACTGTTCGAGACTGCCAACCAAAGGCGTTCGGAGCGCCACGACATTTTCGTGTTCACCAACCGAATCAACGAAGTGCTGTCTCTGGAAGAGCGTGCGGAGCTCATGACCGAGATCTGGCAGGTGATCTTCGCCGACGATAAGGTGACGCCGGAGGAAGAACATCTCGCCCGACGACTGCGAACCCTTCTCCGGCTGGATCACCAGCATTGGGCCAAAGCCAAGCAGGATGCGCGCATCCGCAACAAGGAATCGACACCTGAGTCCTGAGGGCTTTCTCTGTCCGCCCCCCATCGTACTTCGCCGTTGTGGTAACGCCGGGTTAGCCCTTGGTTTGTGGCCAGGGCCTGTGTTACATTTCCTGGCTTAACCGGTGCCCGGCCGGCGACGTGTCCACCGCCGGCGATCGAGAGCCATGGGGCCGATGTTCAGGTATTCGGACCCAATCGATCCGGCATTCGCGGCGGCGTCGTGTCGCCATGGTCCATCGGCGAACCATCGGATGTTTTCATTGAAATGTCGGCGTTTCCGAAAGGGGACCAACTACGGACTCGAAACTCGGCATATCCGGCCGGGCGAGTCGTGCAAAAGAGAGGAATTCCATGTCGTACCAAGAACAGATTCTTGCGTTGTTGAAACAGGTCTTTGTCGTGCATTTGGGACTCGATGCCAAGGGATTCGAAGACCTTCGATTGGGCGTGGAAGTTCCTCGAGACACCTCTCACGGTGACTTTGCGGTGGCCTGCTTCAAAATGGCCAAGCTCTTGCGCAAAAAACCAAATTTAATCGCGACCGATATCCTGCCTCATGTGCAGGCCGGTCTGGGTGATTTTGCCGATCTGGCCTCCGTCGAGGCGCTTGGTCCCTATTTGAACTTTCGCGTCAACAAATCGGCCTTCGCGGCCGACGTTTTGGGCGGCATTTTCGACGGTAGCCTGTTGGCGCCGCGCCCCAAGAAAAACCTAAAAATGATGATCGAATATTCTCAGCCGAATACCCACAAGGCCTTTCACGTCGGCCATATGCGGAACGTCGCGCTCGGCGATGCCCTGATCCGGATTTGCGAGTGGAACGGCTACGATGTGGTCGCCGTGAACTACATCGGCGATGAGGGAACCCACATCGCCAAGTGCCTGTGGTACTTCCGCAAGCATTTCGACGGCGCGGTTCCCGAGGAGAATCGCGGTGAGTTTTTGGGCGAGCTGTACCGCCGCGCGGTCAACCTACTGGATCCCAAAAACCTGACCCGTTGCCCGATTCCCAAGGTCTACGCCGCCAGGGTAACCGCGATCGAACCTTCGCCCACCAAAAAAGAATGGACCATGGTCACCGTCGATACCGGCTCTTCGACGCATACCGTCATCTGTGGTGGTACGGGTTTCGAAGTGGGCGACGTGGTGGCCTACGCGGGCCTGGGCGCCAGAATCGCCGGCCGCCAGGTGGGCGTGTTGGACAAGGAAGGCGTGCGCAGCGAGGGCATGATCTGTTCCGGCAAGGAGCTGGGTCTTTCGGAAGAAGCCCAAAAAATCCATGTCCTGCCCGAGGAGACACCTCTCGGCACCGAACTGGCCGAAGTGTTTCGCATCGAAGGGGCGCTCGATCCCGAGGTGCCCGTCGTCGACGAGCTCCAACGCCGAAATGGGGAAGTGAGCGACATCCTGAAGGCGCTCGAGGCCTCGAGCGGCGAGGTCCACGACCAGTGGGTGGAGACCAAGAAGTGGTCCATGGACGAGTTCCACGCCATCTATGATTGGTTGGATGTTCGCTTCGACCATTATTTTTTCGAATCCGAGGTGAGCCTGCACGGGAAGGAGATGGTCTTCGACTATTTGGAAAGGGGCGTGCTGGTTCGGTCCGAGGGCGCGGTGGGTGCCAATCTCGAGGAATACAAGTTGCCCTTCCTGCTGTTGCTGAAATCCGACGGCACCGGCCTCTACGCCACCAAGGACCTTTCCCTTGCCCACGTCAAGTTCAACGACTTCGGCGTGGATCACTCGGTTTACGTGGTCGATGCCTCCCAGTCGCTTCATTTTCAGCAGGTGTTCGCGACCCTGGACAAGATGGGCTTCAAGCGCGCCAAAAACTGCTTCCATCTGCCCTATGGTCTGGTCAAGCTGAAGAGCGGCAAAATGGGATCCAGGCACGGCAATGTGATCCTGTTCTCCGAGCTGCAGACACGGCTCGAAGAGAAGTTTCGCGAAGATCATTTGAACCGTTTCATCGGCGAGTGGTCCGATGAGGAAATCCACGAAGCCGCGCGCTGGATTTCGATCGCGACCATCAAATACGGCATGTTGAACACCGACAACATGAACGAGATCGTCTTCGACATGGACGATTGGACCAACAAGTCCGGGAATACCGGCTCGTACATGCTGTATGCCTATGCGCGGACACGGTCCATCATGCGCAAGATCGGTGACGTGGACGAGAGCAAGGCTGACTGGTCGTTGCTGGGTAACGAATACGAAGTGGCGCTGCTCAAGAGCATGGCCCGGTTCCCGGAAGTCGTGGCCCGTGCCGGCCAGGAATACAAACCCAATCAAATTTGCACCTACCTCTTCGCCTTGTCCAAAGAGTTCTCCAAGTTTTGGGAACACTGTCCCGTCCTTCAGGCGGAGACCGAGTCTTTGAAAATGACGCGTGCGTTGTTGATCGAGGCCGTGGGTCGCGTTTTGAAAAAAGGTCTCGAGCTCATTGGCCTGCGGCCTTTGGAACGCATCTGATTTGGGTGGGTTCTCGCCCCCAGGCTCCGTGATGGTTCGAGACGACATCGAAAAGGCCCGAGTTCCTGCCGTGGTGGCGGATCTCGGGCTTTTTTCGAGGCCGGCGAGTTGCAGACCCGGAGGCGCGGTTTGTCTATGCTACAATAGCCGGACTTTTTATCCATCAAGGTGAGCCAAAGGTGGGACATGGGGAATAACCCGAATGCCGGCAAATGGTTTGATCTCAAAGCGACTCATTTTTCGCTTTCCCTGGCGCGCATCGTTTTCTTCAGCTTCCAGTTCTGTGAATTCGCGCAAACCTACTGGAATCGGGCGATCAGTTTCCCCGAGGGAAGCCTGATCGGGAACGTCGTCCTTCCCGTCTATCTGGTGATTCACCTATTGTTGATTTTCGGGCTGTTCACTCGGTTTGCCCTGATCGCGAACTTGATTCTGGCCCGCGTCATTCTCGACAACGTGCTCGATATCTACCACGTGGATTACGTGATCAAGTACCTAAGCCTGGCGCTGGTCTTCATGCCGGAACCCAAGGCGCTGGCGCTGGATCTCGTGCGCCGGAAGGAAAAGGCTCGCCCAGGGGCACCCTTACCGACTTGGTTCTATCTCTGGGTTTTCACGCCGCTTGCCTTGACCTATTTCGATTCGTTGTTTTTCAAGTATCGCAACGAAATATGGCAGAACGGGCTCGCCTTTTGGATGCCGGCGGCCCTGCCCAACTTCAGCACCGGTTATTACCCCGAGTTTTTGGAGGTCAAGGCGCTGGTCATGCCCTTGTCCTACCTCTCCCTGATCTACGAAACCCTGTTTCCCGCCTTGCTGCTGCGGCGTGGCCGTCTGATTGTCTGGACTGTCGGGGTGGGCTTCCACCTCGGGATCGCGATGTTTTTTCCGATTCCCTGGTTCGCCTTGAGCTGGGTGGGCGCCCTGTTGCTGTTTTTTCCCTTTCACTGGTTCATGGATCTCGAAGACGATGGCGAGCCCCAGGAAAGCCTGGCCTATTCCAAAGTCGTCGCCAGGTTGGGCTACGCGGGATGCGTGTTGCTTTTCCTGTTTCAGTTGAGCCTGATCTTCACCCCGAACAAGGTGAATCGATTCATTGCGCTGCACATCGGACAAGCACGCCACAACGTCTATCTGGATTTCCACTTCACCCTGACAAGCCCGATCCTGCGCTTTTACGAAGTCACCGAAGAGGAAAGAATTCCCATCGCCTCTTTCGACGACAAGGGTTACCCCCAGGTATCGGGCCGCTACTGGGCGACCACGCATTTTTTCTTGCGCTTCGGCTTCCTCAACGATCCGCCCAAGTACACCATGTGGCATATTGCACGGTATTGCAAAGGCTCTCTTTTGAAGCGCGGGCGTCCCGTGGCCGGCTCGGTCATCGAGATCGAGTACAAGGATGTAACCACCCCGCTAGCACTGGATTTCGATCGCGACGATCAAATCGAGAAACACCCGTGGCACGCCGCCGGACGCATCGTGTACGACGAGAACGGCAAAGCGAACTTCGACTTCACCCGCAATTTCCGCCACCAAATGTTCGATGTCAGACGGCCCTTGCCGGTACGAAGCAAAATCGTCACACCCAAAAAAGAGGAACCGAAGCCCGAAAGCGAGCCCACCACCTCGGAACAAAACCAGAATCCCTGAATGTAGTGGAAGAAAACCGATCCCGCACACAGACCGGGCGGGTTCACTTGTAAAGAGACTTGGATTGGGTTATAAAGAATCTGGGAATCAGAGCGTATGGCGTGAATATTCAGTTGTTTATGAAAAATACGTTCTCGCTGTAAATCTCAGGTGGTTTCTGGCGGAGGAGCCTGGATGACGATGGCACTTCGAAATCGCATCGCGATCACGGGAGTGAGTGGGAACGTGGCTCAGGGAATCATCAAGGGCCTGCGTCAAGCCCCGTCCCCCTATTATCTGGTGGGTTTGGATTACAGCGAGACCTGCGCCGGTTACTTTTTGGTGGACGCTTGGGAGCGCATGCCTCCGGTACGCTCGCTCGAGTACGTCCCGTGCATGATCGAGGTGTTGAGGCGGTTCGAGATCGATTTGTTGCTGCTCGGGATCGATTCCGAAATCAGCGTGATCAGCGGGCGCTGTGGAGAAATCGAGCGGGAAACGGGCTGCAAGGTCGTGATTTCGGAGCAGTCGTTGATCGTCGCCTGCACGGACAAGCTGGAGACCGCGCGTTTGTTCGAGCAGTTGTACCTGCCGTTTTTGAAAACCCTGGAATGCCCTGTATCCGTGGACGAGGTGTTGTCCTTCGTCGAGTTGCCGGTCATCGTCAAGCCGAGACGCGGGCATGGATCGAAAGGCCTTCTGATGATCGATCGTCCCAACGATCTTCGCCAATGTGCCGAACTCAGGGATCCCTCCTATTGTGTGCAAGCGTACGTCGAGGGGCGCGAGTATACGGCCGGCCTCCTGTTCGACGAGCAGCATGGATTGCGCGATTACATTTGCTTCGAGCGGCGCCTGGTGGACGGCACCACCATGGACGCGACTGTCGTCGACCTGCCCGGCGTCAATCGCTTCATCGAAGATTTCGGAGCGCGCTTTCCCGGCACGGGACCGGTGAACCTGCAATTTCGGTTGGATGCCGATGGGATTCCTCGTGTCTTTGAAATCAACCCTCGCTTCTCGGGGACGACCGGCTTGCGGGTTGCCTGTGGATTCAATGGCCCGCTGCGTATCGCCGAGCACTTTTTGAAAGGCCGGCCGATTGAAAGGGCCGAGGTCGAGCCCGTTCGCGTCTATCGCATTTTTTCCGAGTTGGTGGTGCCCCAAGAGCGAGTCGATGATGAGTGATCCCAGTTTGCGTCGTATCAAGTACGTGGTGTTCGACTGCGGCGGTACGCTGGTGGATCTGGTGCCGGAAAAGTGGGAGTGTGCCCACACACTGCTGACCCAATTGGACTTGGATATCCCACTCCCGTTCATTCAGCAGGCCTATCGAACGGTCGAGTTCGCCATGCCGCAGAAGTCCAGTCGTGAGCGAGATGCCGGTGACCGCGTGGCGTACTACGATCGGTTCAATCGCATGATTTGCATTCAGTTGGGCATCGAATCGAAATGGAAGCGGGTCAACGCGCTCTTCCAGAAACAATTTCCCAAAATGGTCCAGTGGCGGGTGTTTTCCGATACATGGCTCTGTTTGGAAGATCTCTTTCCCAAGTTACCCCTGTACGTACTGGCCAACTGGGACCGTCACCTGCCGCGGGTCCTGGAGAAGAACAAACTGTCTTCCTATTTTCGAGCGGCCTTCGCTTCACAAGACTTGGGCTCGGAGAAACCCGACCCCGAAATTTTTCGGGCATTCCTCCAGCGGGTGGGTATCGATGCGGAAGCCTGCCTCTACGTGGGCAACGAGTATCTCGCCGACGTCGTGGGAAGCCGTGCCTGTGGTTTTCATCCCGTTTTGGTGGATCGGGCTGGATTTTATCCTGATGTGGCCGACTGTATCAAAGTAAAGGATTTGAGCGTGTTGGCGACGATGTTGACGCGCTGATTCCGGATTGGGAACACACAGAGGGAGGAACCCCGTGACCGACAAGGCCGCATCGCATCCGGAACTGTCATTGATCGTGTGCCTCTATTACGAGGAAGAATGCGTGGAGGAATTCGTCGCTCAAGTCCGCGCGGCTTTGAAGGATCAGGCGATCACCTACGAAATCGTCTTCGTCGATGACGGCAGTCAGGATCGAACCGTGCCCTTGGTTCTCGAAATGGCCGAGCGGGACGACCGAATCAAGCTGATCCAACTGTCCCGCAATCACGGGAAGGAGGCGGCCATCACCGCCGGGATCACCTACGCTCGCGGTGAACACATGATCATGATGGATCCCGATCTCCAGGATCCGCCGGAAGCGATCATGGATTTCTATCGAAAAGCGCAAGAAGGTTACGACCTGGTGTTCGGGGTTCGTAAAACCCGTGAAGACTCCCTGTCGACGCGCCTTTTTTCCAAACTGTTCTGGACCTTCCTCAACCGATTGACCGGGCTCGACATCCCGGAGAATTTATCCGTGATGCGGATATTCAACCGACAGTTCGCTTCGGAATTTTTGAAATATGCCGAGCGCCTGCGCTTCATCGAAGGGATCTTCATGTTGGTGGGCATGCGGCGAACGTCCATGGCGGTGGCCCACCACAAGCGTTTTGCGGGAGTATCGAAGTTCAATGTCAAGAAGCGCATCGCTCTGGCATTGAAGGCGATCACCTCGTTTAGCGACAAGCCCATCCATTTGGCGATCGGGACCGGGATCTGGTTGCTCTCCATATCGCTCGGCTATGGACTTTGGGCCGTGATTCGCAAGGTTTTTTTCAACGTCGCGCTTACCGGCTGGACATCGCTGTTTGTATCCATTCTTTTTGTTGGTAGCATACAAATCATCCTCCTGGGCATCATTGGAAATTACGTCGGACGCATTTATTCGGAAGTCAAGGCGAGGCCTGTGTTCACGGTTTTCAGGGCGATCAACATCGACCCTGATGAGGAGTTTGGCGATGAAAGAGAAGGTTGCGTTAATCGGCGCGGGTGATTTGGGTGTGCTCCTCGCCCATCATTTCGCGGCCAAGCCGGACCGCTACGAGGTTGTCGGGGCCTTCGACGATTTCCAGGAAAAGGGGAGCCGGGTGCGAGGCCTGGATATTCTCGGTGGTGTCAATGACATTCGGCAATCGTCGGAGCGCAAGCTGTTTTCTTCGTTGGTCATGGCGATCGGTTACCGACATTTGGCATTCCGTGCCGGTCTGTATCTCCGGCTCGTGGAGATGGGTCTTTCGTTCGCCCGTTATGTCCATCCCCACGCCTACGTGGATCGGGGGGCGGACCTGGCCCCGGGAAGTATCGTGTTTCCGGGCTGCACGATCGATCACCGGTGCCGTATCGGACCCAACTCGCTGCTCAACACGGGCTGTGTGTTGGCCCATGACGTGATGCTGGACGGACATACGTTTTTCGGGCCGGGCGTGAAATCCGCGGGATTTGTCCGGATCGGCGCCTATTCGTTCATCGGGGTGGGCACCGTCATCATCGACAACATCGAACTGGGAGAACGGTGCCAGACGGCGGGTGGTGCCGTGGTGACCAAGAGTTTTGGCGACAACCTGTTGCTCGCGGGTGTTCCCGCGCAAATCAAACGAAAACTGGATTCGGTCGAGGATGACGAACCGGATCTTTTTCGTTCTCACGCCTAGCCGCGCGGCGACCTTTCGCGAGCGGCCTCGAACGGATGAAACGCCGCTTCGGTGACGTGTTCGTGGGTCCATTCAACAGTGCTTTTTGCTACCATGACCAGAGCCGCCAGGATTCAGGGCGCCAAGCCGCCGATAGCTTGGACCGATTCGATGGGTTGGTCCCGCTATCCTGCACTCATCCGCAGGCGCGACACGCCTTGACAGGACTGGAGCGAAGCCCGGCCGGATTTTTGATGAAGAAGGATCGATGCACATGAAGAGTAGGGGCCTCGCATGCGCCTTGGTGGCGAATTACCTATTGTGTTTGACCATGTTGGTCTACCGGGCGTTTTCCCTGGTGTTCTCCTGGGATCTTTTTTGGCATTTGAAGATGGGGGAAGACTTTGTCACCAAAGGATTGAGTCCTTTCGTCGATCACCTGAGTTTCACCCATGGTGGCGAAGAGATTTTTTATGTACCGGTCGCCTTTCAGGTTGCACTATATGAGTTCGTCCATTATTTCGGCGTATTGCGTGGTGTTCAGTCTTTCAAACTTCTGTTTTGGGTACCGGCCGTCACCATGTTGTTTCTATTGCTCTGGAGAAACAAAACCCACTATCTGGCACACTTCTTCATATTGCCCCTCGCAACCGGAGCGATGATTGCACGTGCACCGGCGCGACCCGAGCTCATGACCTACCCACTGGTCATCATCGCGATATATCTCGTATGGCGTGCACGTGAACATTTCACCGTGAAATATATGGCGATGATCGCGGGCTTGATCCTCGTCTGGAACAACCTGCACGTGTCATCGATCTTTGTGTACATCGTTGCAGGTCCTTTATTCATCGAAAAAGCCATCGAGTACCTGAAGGTCAAGAATTTCAAACCCCGCGATTGGGGGTTTCTGATCGGTTCGGGCCTCGCCCTGTTGGCCATCGGATTTCTGCGCCACGATTTGGGTCACCCGATCTTGGCGGCACTGGACTTCGATCCCCGCTGGAAGAGCGTGACCCAAGAGTATTTGGCCTTTCACTCGGGTCTGCTCAAATCCTATTTGCGAGTAAGCTGGGGTTTGTTGGTGATTCTCCTGTTCCTACTATTGCAGCGGGGTTACTATGGCTTTTTCATTACCCTGCTCTTTATGGCCTATCAGTCGATCACCGCAGTGCGTATCTTTTCGATCATGATTTTCATGCAAATGATCGTTTGGGCCATTGTGTTACCAGAGTTGTCCCTGGAAAAAATTTGGTACCAGTTACGTCGACAGTTAAAGACCTTCGCTTTGGTTTTTGTATGGATTGTCATGATCTTCAACTATGGCCAGCTAGGGTATTCCCTGTTTCGCGTACCGTTGATGCATTCTTTGAGAGAATCTCATTACCCGTTCGGTGCAATCGATCAGGCGACCAGGAAACAATATAAAGGCAAGGTCTATAACAAATTCGATTTCGGTGGTTTTTTCGCGTATTACATGGCGCCGGAAATGAAAGTCTATATCGATGGTCGTACCAATATCCTTTATTCCTATGAATTCTTTCGCCGCTACCAACATACCTACGCATCCATCGAGGTTCTTCGGGAGGAAGACGATCGCTGGGGATTCGATTTCATCCTCTCCGACAACGACGTCGCCGATTTTCGAAACTACATGCGCTCCGGGCGCTTTCTCCTGGACACCGCCGATGCCTCGGCCAGTTTGTTCCGAAAGAATCAGGGCGATCTGGCCGTGACCGGCCATTTATTGATCTGGCCGGATTGTTGGGACGAGAGCCTGCTGGATACGCTCGAGGAGGAGTATCGCTTTGCGGCCGAACACCTCCCCAGTCGCAATTGGGTTCGGAAGATTCTCGAATACACGCACGCCTATCGCGAAGCCGAGGACAAAGAGGCCTTTTTGCAGAAACCACCGCCCCATTTGATTCAGAGCGATCACGTGATCCGCGTCGCCAGCGGTATCGCGCTGGCGAGGGGCAGCGTCAAGACGAGTGTTTCCTATTTATACCTGCTCAAATCGAAAGAGGTCCGAGACCTTCAGGCCCTGGCTGGTCGCTTCCTATTATTGAATGAATACCAGTTGAGCGAAAACCTGCTTTACATGGCGATCCACGACGAGAATGTGCCCAGACTCTCCGCCGAATCCACCTACCGCCATCGCCTGCTCCTGGATGAGCTGCGTCAAACGGGACATCGGTTTTCGATTTTTCCGGAGAGCGAGCTGGCGGATTTTCGATTGGATGAGGTTCAGGCCGAGGAATCCCCATTCCCCAGGAGTGACTGCGGCTTGTTGGATCGCTTCAAAGCGCCGGTTGAAACCGTTCCTGCCGCTGAAGGGGCCGAACCGACCCGAGATTGAGTGTGGAAAACGATTCGCCGGTAATCGTCCAGCCTGCTCTCCGCGAGAGCTATTGTCGGCTTCGCGGAGAGTATGCGACCACGCCAAAGCCGGCGTATGGGCCGGTGTGGCCATTCAACTCGTGAGTCATTGGCATCGCCGAGATTTGCCGTTTAGAACCTGAAGCCCTACCCTCTTCACCATGCGTTCTCTCATTTTTGGATGAGATCTAAACGACATGAATTATTGTATTTGTGGCTGAATTCTCTTTCTGGACGGCAGCCGTGAAACGGTGGCACGATCCTGGGGCCGAATGCCGAGATGGGTGACAGAAAGTGTCAGCTCGTTGCGGCTATGGTTGCAAAAAGTGTCAGGTGAGCCGGGGGGAATGTGATCCCTGTTACCTAACCAACGGGTGCCACCAAAGAGGGTCATCGGGGGTCGAATTAAATTTTTGAGTAAACATCTTGATAACAAACAGCTTGTGTTTGAAGGGCTACGGTTGGTATGAACATCTTCGGGATTTGGCAATGGGCTTGCTCAAAGACAGGGCATCAGCAATACGCTGGACTTTGACAAAAGGGAGTCTTTCGAGATGAGAAGAAAAGGTTTTAGTTTGGTCGAACTCATGGTCGTTGTTGCCATCATCGCCATCCTGGCAGCTATCGCTCTGCCCATGTACTCCATTTTCCGCCAAAAAGCCACCGCCATGAAGTCTATCGGCGCGTGCAACGATTTGAAACAGCCTCTAATGACCTGGTTCGAAGATACCGGCGACCTGCAGTTGCTCACTTTTGAAACCAACGGCCGTGTACACGGTGTTCACCCCGAAAGCGGCGTGGACGTCACCATGGGTTCCGGTCTTCCCGACATTCCCAACCACACCTACACCCCGACTACTCCCGCTGCCGCTCAGGTCGTGATCGCATGGGCTTTCACCGCAGGTTGTCAGCTTTGCGACGGTGAGTGGTGCATGCTCTGCAACGATGCTGCTGGTGTGTGTAACGTTGAAATCGATATTACCGATGCCGACGGTGACGAACTCCAGTCTCTGAACAAGCATCCGGGAACCGCTTGCCCGTAATCGCTTCGATTCAGATTTAGCTGAAAAGCCTCCTCTTCTCGAGGGGGCTTTTTGCGTTTATGGCATCGAGAATTTTCACTTTGTCCCATGAAGACCGACTTTTGAATAAGATCGGTAGTATGGTTTTTCTCGATTTGGCGTGGTATCGATTCAGCGGGCGCCGATGGTCTCGAATGGACCGCATAGGATCAAGATCCCATTGGTCGCTGGTTTAATGAACCGGAGCGATATATACTAGGGATCCAGTTGATAACGTGTTTTTTTGGGGTTGGTTTGTATGCTCATTCTTGCGCTACTCATATTGGGATTCCATACCGGCACCGATGATGGCCATCATTCGGAAGGTGGTGGAGAAAAAATGGAGTTTCGCCCCATTAACGAGGGCAATGTCATCGAGATGGGACCCTACCAATATACCGTTCCACCGGGAGTGTGGTTGGCGCACGAAGAACATGCGCAACACATGTACGGGTTACTGAATACCGACTACATCGACAATTGCCACGGCGTTTTTTTCAGTGCCTCGGGTACCTGGTCCTATGGCGTGTCCATTCAATGGTATCCCGGTGATCTCTATCGGATGGCTCCAGCCGTCACCGAGGAACAGTTTTTCCAATTTCTCGGGGACAAAGACCTGTTGCCCGGTTTTCCCTCCAAGGGCGAGCGAACCGTGGCCATGCCGCCCACCACATCGGAAGACGGCACGAGTTTCGAGGTCGGGTTTCGGTACGCCCCCGACGAAAGTAACGCCGGCGAGGGGCGAGTGCTGGCCCGAAAAGTGTGGATTTCCACTGAAGGCGCACTGGTCTATACCTTGATGTCCAAGGGCGATCACTACGATGTCCACCAAGAGGAAATCAGGGGCATCTTCGACAACGTGGTCCAGATCCGCTTTCCGGACGCGGAAGCGCCCAAGCAAAGCTATACCTCGTATCTTTCCTTCTTCAACATACCCTTGGAATTGACCGTCAATACGGGCGATCAAGCGAATGCCGGTGCCGAAACGCTGCCGGCAGGCGAACCCCAGGTCGATTGGACCGCGAGTGCTCTCGTGATCGGGCTTGGCGTCGTCATTCTCGTCGTGGCGTTTGTCATTTCTCGGCGGAAGCCGGAAGAGGCCTAGTGATTTCCCCTTCGTGGCATGTGGGAACGAACCCCTTCCCGTTCGGCGTCGTGTGCGGTGAGTTGGGTTAGGTTCGCTCCTTCGCTGGGGGTCCGGCATGTCGGATGATCTTCTGCCCATTTTGCTGGTCCTGACACTCGTTCTGGTGTTCGTGCTGCTCATGGGCATTCGCTTGGTCATGCTGTTGATGCGGCGCGAAGGGCGTCCGCTACCACGCGAGCGCTCCGTGCAGGAACTGTTGGTGGAGACCCTGCGCGAGCGGAGTTACGGCGAGCAGGAGGCGCTTCGCAGTCAACGCGAATCGACCATGGCTCTCGAAGCGCTGAACCTGTTGCACCGCACCATCATGGACCACATTCCCGTGGCGGTTGCGGTGTTGGACTTCAACGGGCGCGTGCAATACGCCAACGGCTTGTTTTTGGATACGCTTTCGGTCGATTCGATCAAGGGGCAGTCGTTGGGCACCATTTCGGACACGCTCAACGGCCAATGGCTGGAAATGCGCTCCCTGGGGGAGCAAAGCAAGAGTGGGGTGCCCCTCTACATCGACGGTATGCCCAAGATCGTGCACTTGACCCTTACCGAGCTGCCCGATCTCCAGTTCCTGTTCACCATGCAGGACCGGACGCGCTTCCACGCATTGGAGGAGCAGGTGCGCCTGAAGCGGGAGCTGGCGCTGATGGGGGAAATGGCGAGCGGCATCACCCACGAGGTGAAAAACTCTCTTGCCGTGGTCCAGGGTCGGCTGCAGATGATGAAGTACGGCAACGTGGAACAGAACACCGAGAAGATCCAATTGGAAGTGGATCACCTGCTCAAGTTCGTAACCGCCTTTCGCAAGTCCAGCGAGGGAGAGTCCGTACGCAAGGAGGTCATCCCGCTGCGGGAATGGTTTGCCGAGCTGGTCGATCACTGGCAGGGACACGAATGGGGCGAACGCGTTTCGTTTCCGGCCGATTCCGAGTTGGCGGGTGAGGTCCGCGGCGACCGAATTCTTCTCACGACCGTGATCAACAATCTGATCCTCAACGGGTTGGAAGCGGTTGCCGGTGCCGGGGACGGAGACCGGGCGCCTTCCGCCTGGGTGCGAATCTGGGTGGCGGAAGATCCCCACGAAATGAGGATCGGGGTGGAAGACCGGGGGCCCGGATTCGCCAAAAACGTGACAGGAAAGGTTTTTGTGCCCTTCGTGACTTCCAAGAAGACGGGAACGGGGTTAGGCTTGTTCCATTCACGCAAGATCATGCTGGAACACGGTGGCAGCCTCGAAGTTCGCGAAGGATTGCCCACCACGCTGATCTGCCATCTCCCCAAAAACATGGATTGAGGCACGACGCATGGACAGCATATTACTCATCGAGGATCGGCCCGGCTTGCGCCAGGTGTATGCCGAATTCCTACGGAATCTAGGGTACATGGTCGTCGAGGCCGGTTCCGTGGAGGATGCCCACAAAGCGATGGCCGTACGTGAGTTTTCGCTGGTCCTCACCGATTACATGTTGCCGGGCGCCAACGGTATGGATTTCCTGAAACAACTCAAGGAGCGCGATCCGGACTACCTCGTCATCCTGATGACCGCGTTTGGCGAGATCAAACTGGCGGTCGAGGCGACCCGTGCCGGCGCCTTCGATTTTCTCGAGAAGCCGATCGATCTGGACCATCTCAAGATCGTGATCGAGCGCGCCCTGGAGCATCGCCGCCTGCGTCGCAAGGATACCTTCCACGAAGCGCAGAGCGTGACCGAGAGCGAGGAGATCATCGGGCAGGCACCCGCCCTGAAAGCGGCTCTGGCCATGGCCAAAAAAGTGGCCCCCAGCGATGCCAATTGTTTGCTCCTGGGCGAGTCCGGTGTCGGCAAGGAACTGTTTGCCAAGTACATTCACGGCAATAGTCGGCGGGCGGTGGGCGCTCTCGTTTCCATCAACTGTGCCGCGATTCCCGGTGAATTGATCGAGAGTGAGCTGTTCGGCCACGAAAAGGGCGCCTTCACCGGTGCGGTCGGCAAGAAGGCGGGCCTGATCGAGATGGCTGACGGCGGCACCCTGTTTCTGGACGAAATCGGGGAAATGCCCCTGTCGCTCCAGCCAAAACTATTGCGCGTGATTCAGGCCAAGGAGTTTCGTCGGGTCGGTGGCAGCCGCACTCTGAAGTCGGATATTCGGGTCGTCGCCGCAACCAACCGCGATTTGAAGACCGGTACGCGCGAAGGCTGGTTCCGCGAGGATCTCTACTACCGGTTGGCGGTGTTTCCCATCGATATTCCGCCGTTGCGGGACCGCCGAGGCGATTTGCCGTTGCTGATCTCCGCGATCCTGCGCCAGGCCCGATTCGGCCATGCCGATATTTCACCCAAGTTGCTGGCGCAGCTCCAGGCCTACCACTGGCCGGGCAATGTCCGCGAACTCAAAAACCTGCTCGAACGCGCGATCATCCTGAGTCAGGGCCAGCCATTGGATGTGAACCATTTTCCGGCCAATCTCTTCGATTCTGCCGAAAATGTGGGACTCCGATTTCATTTGGACCTGAACCGCTCTTTCAAGGACAACCTGTCCCGGCTCGAAGGCCAGTTGGAGCGAACCATGATCGAGTTGTTGCTGAAAGAAGAGAGTGGCCATCGCGAGCGCGTCGCCAGACGGTTCGGCGTTTCGGTCAAAACCCTCTACAACCGCATCAAGGCGTTGGGGATTCAGTGTTGAGTGCGGAGCCGGCCCGCTCCGTGCGGTGACGCAGGACGAGCAGGGCAGCCAAAACCGGGACCTGAATCAACGCGGGACCCACGTTCCCGAAGGTCAGGGACCCTCCGCCCAGATAATTGTCGAGAATGCCGTTGATGGCGCCGATTTGGGGCAACGTCCAAATGAAGAATCGGGGCCAAGACAGGTTCAGTTCGAGATAGGACAGCAGGTACTGATCCAGGTACTGCAGGAACCCGGTCGTCGCCCAAAAACCGGCGTATAGGAGCGTCGTCACGGCCCGCGAAAACCACGAACCCAGCGCTTCCGTCCACATCACGAAGCAGCCGTGCCAAAGACAGACGAGTGCCAAGGAAATCAGGAGTTCGGTGGCCAACCCACCCCCGACGAGCCATCCCGCCAACAGTGCCGGTGCCAGCAACAGACAGGGATTCAGGAAGGCGAGCACCCAAAACAACCCGTGACGCGCTACCCGTAAGTGGTGGAAACCCAAGGGAAGAATGAGAAGGATCGGTGCTCCGGTGCTGATCAGGCCCGCCAGAAAGCGGGGGAGGCTATAGGCACCCAACACCGTGCCCAAAACACTGAGGTTACCTTCCTCGAATTTCATCGTCGTCAACATGATCGCGGCCGGAACCAGTCCAATCAATCCGGTGACGAGACCGAACCACCACAGGTCTCTCTTGTTTGGTGGATGGAGGTCCTCGTTTTGTTGGTGTTGCATTGCAGATCTGCCTCTTGGATATAGGGAAATGGGGACGAGATCACTCTGGTTCCGAGCCGGTGGGGCCCTCCTGTCGTGCCGCACGGTATTGCAACCTCATGACCAGCAGGTGGGACGCCAGGGCGATGGCGTGATAGCCGAAAATCGTGCGAGTCGGTAAATTCAGCACGACCGAAAAGGACGCCGGCAGCACCATGAACAGCAAGATCGGGAAGGGGACCATTCCGGAACGCGCCTTGAAAATCCCCAACAGTCCGCTGGCCAGCACCAGCGTGGTCAGAATGCCGCCGAACGTTTCGGCCTGCTCGCTGTCGATATCGAGTCGGAATCCCGAAAACCAGAAGATAGTCGTCAAAAGAATCGTCAAAACCTGAATGACGGAAATGACCTGCCATTGAATCATCGATCAAACCTCGGCCGCGCTATGGTGGGACACCTCGTGTGGCCCCTCAACCGGAGGCCTATCATACCGCGAAATGTGCGGAACTCAAGCCGAGGCGATGTCCCGAGATAGTTCCTCGAGTTGCAACGGAAAATTCTTTGAGATACGAATGTTGTGGAATTATTTTTTTAAATGAAATTTTTGTTGACTCCGGAGGGTTGATCGCTAGAATGTGAATATCGCTTTTTCAAAATTATGTACTCGTGATGGATTGCGCTCGGGTTCACCCTGGGCCGAGAGGCGGTGTCCGTTGCTCTCGGTTTGCCTTCCGTGGGCCCGTTTGCGCGCAAGGAGGGGCCGTGGCTCACCAGTTTCCCACCCTTGTCGATGCTCGCTTCGAACTGATCCAAGCCGAGGCGTCCGGCTCGTACCGGCGTTTTCACGATTTCATTCAAGATCGGGAATATTGGGGGCGGCTGGTTCCCAAGAGCGAGACCCCGATCTCCCTGCTTCAGCGCTTGGCGGAACTGCGACACTATGCCGCGTTTCCGATTCATCGCCTGCGCGATCTGGGCGATCGCAGTTTCGTGCTCGTGGAAAGCCCTTGCGAGCACCAATCATGGAAAGATTATGAACGCCGTCGCATCGGCTTCACCAAAAGGTGCCTGTTCTTGAAGGCATTGATGGATTTCCTCCAATTCCTCGGTGAAATGGAGTTGTGCCTGTTGGACCTGAACCCCGACCAGGTATATCTGAGAGACGGTAAGCATTTGCGCATTCTGGGTTTGGAACGGGCCCTACCGGTTGGAGAACCTCTTCCCGAACATGTTCGGCTCGATTCGAGGTTTGCACCCCCGGAGGTGCGTCCCGGAGAAAAGCCACATCCCAAGAGTACCGTGTACCAACTGGGTGTGTGGTTCCACTGGTTAGCCCTGGGTGAGCTACCGACGGTGGAAAATTCGGAAGGAGCGACCCGGGCACCATCATCGAACGACATGGATGCGTGTCGAGACATGTCGGCCCGACTTCGGGCCGCATGGCCGGCGGCCAGGCCGGATTGGTCCGCCGTACAAGCCTGGTTTCGCGAGTGGATGCGAGTCGGCGAACCCGAGGGTTCGAGCCTCGCATCCTGGCGTGGTTGCCGGGATCGAAAATCGCGACAAGCGTTGTCGGCGGCCCTGGGGCGAGCGACCGAGAAACCGACCTGTCTGATCTTGAGGTGTTTCCCAGGACGGGAATTCATGCCGCGATTGAATGCCGTGATGGAGGAAGCGGAGAAGCTTGATTGGCTCGCGCTCCATCATTGGGTACCGAGGCAAGTGACCACGCCTTTTCAGGCCTGTGAAGCGTTGATGACCATGGCTCGAAGAAGTTTGTCCCTCGCTGCCCCCAAAGAGAACGTCGCGCTGGACAAGTCGGCCGGGCCCGCCCCGCCATCGGGGTTGCGCAGCGTACTCATCGATCGCCTTCGACCCATGATCGGAGAATTGTCGGCGAAGAGGGGATTGCTCCTGATTCTCGAAGACCTCCACTTTGCGGACGAAAACTCCCTGCGGCTTCTGGCGATGTTGCCCGAACTGTTGCCTGCGACGCCCATTTGCCTTGTTTTCACGACGGATCACTTTGCCCACCGGCATCTGCGCCGGTTTCGAACGAAGTGGCGCGGAGACTGGTCCGAACACCACGCCGAGCCGGACTCTTCGGAAGCCTTTCAGCGCGCATGCCTTGGGAATGGAAAGGACGGGGCGCTTCCCTGTCGCTCTCCCGGGACCCTCAAAAGTCTTGCGGGTCATTCGGAGCTGCTGGCACTTGCGTTTACCCTTGCTCGCGGATCCGGTCGTCTGGGTTTGGAGGCGCTGTTTCACCGCAGTTGGCCACATTTGAGACCCAAAGAGCAGTTGGTCCTGGAGATCGTTGCCATGTCCGCGGTGCCCATGTGCGCGTCGACCTTGTCTTTCGTGTCGAGTATGCCGCGTCTGACCGGAATCCTGGACGGCCTGATTCGATCGAAACTCCTGCGTCCGGTAGGTGCACCTCGGCGGATGTCTATGGGGAACCCTCTAACCGATGAACCCTATTTCGTCTTGGATGTCCCGTTTCTCGGTCCATTCTGTCGGTCACGGCTTTCCGAAGCCGAGCGGAGGCACATTCTCGAGCGCCTGGACCAATGGGTCTCTGCCGCACCGGACTCCGATCCGGTGCAGCGTGTCTACCTGCAATTGATGCGGGGTCACCGCAAAAATGCGCAGACCAGTCTGCGCCATTTGCGTCATCACATCCTCGACCAATGGGACTTGGACCTCGCTCGCGAACTCACCGAGGTGGGGGACCGGTTTGGTTTGGAGTCCTTGGCATCATTCGAGGAATGGTGCGACCTGCTTTGGTCGCGTCCACCAAAGCGCCTACCGTCTCGCTCTTACGCCGCAGTCTACGGCCTTGCCAAGGCGCTTCGTTGTTACAGCAGGGGACGGGTTCATCAGGCGGGACAATGGCTGGAGCGCATTGTCAGGGGACGCGCCGCCCAAAGAGGAATCCGGGCCCACGCGCTCGTGTTGCGGGCCGAGTGGGCGGCGGAGCTCGGTGAGTGGGGTCCCGCGTTCGAGGCCCGATCCAAACTGGCGCGATTTACGCCAGGTTTGCGCACCGAATTGGTGGAACCATGGCGAATGCGCGTGAATACGGCGTTACTGCGGGCTTGTATCGCTTCGCCGGATCGGCGATTGCCTTCCTTTACGATCGAATCATGGAGTTCGGGAATTGCAGGGGCTGCCTGGTGGCGGGCCCACCGACACCTCCACCGAGGTGACGAGAAGAGGGCCCTCGAAGTCTTGACCTCCCCTGGCGGTGAAGTTGCCACATCGGGAGATCCGCTGTGGCGGGCCAGGTGGACCGCACTGGAAGCCGTTCTCGAAGGGCGGATGTGGAATCTGGCTCGTGCGAAGGTCCTGTATCAGGATGCGATTTCCGCCTACGAGTCGGCCGGTTTTGCGATCGAGGCAGGGCGGCTCGAGCTGGTGCGGGCGATGTTCCTGCTGCGGGTGGGCGCGCTCGATGCGGTAGCCGGGATCGTCGCGTCCGGACGATTCGATGACTTCAAATCCGATGCACGCCGACCGGATCCCTATCGCCGTCGGTTTGCGGTCCGGGCTCGATGGTGCCTGTGGTCTCATCGCTGGGAATCTTTTCGGAAGAACAGCGAGCGGGCGCGAAAATGGTGCCGGCAGCAAGGAACGCTGCACGACGAACTCGAGGTGCTTCACGATCAACTGTTGGCAGCCCCTTTCGCGCAGCGCCAACGCGTTTCGCGAGATCTGAAGGCGTGCACGGACCTACTCTCCGAGGTTCAAGTGGAACGCGTCTCGGTTCAGGAGTTGAGGTTCGCATTGGATTGGGCCCATTACTTCGCGGGAACCGATTCTTTGCCTTCTCTTGTCCGAACTCCCGATGATTCCCTAGATCCCGTCCTTGATTGGCGTGTCCGATTTTTGGCCTTTCTCCGGAATCCCACACCAGATGGCTGGGCGCCGTTGGTTGCCCAGTTAAAGCGTTCCGAGTTCTCGGTACCACACGGATTCCTGGTGAGAACCGCAATCGAGAAGGAGTGCCTTCCCGGTTACTGTCTCGACCGCGACCTGTTGGCTTTCTTCCACCAACTGGAACGGCGCCACCCGCTTCACCTGGGCTCCTTCATCACCAGGCACTTTCCGGTCTCCGTAACGGCACCTCGTTTACCGGGGCATGCTTGGGAACACTATTTCCTGCTGTTGGAAGGACTCCAGACGCGAACCAATCCACCTCGGGCATTCACTTGGAATCGATTGGCGGATGCGGTGAACAGCTTCTTTCCTTTTCGTGCCTGGGGCTTTTGTACCCGGCATCGCAATGATTGGCAGGTGATCGACGGTGTCGGGTCGACCGAACGGGAAGTCCGTTCGTGCGCTTGGACGTCGATTCGAAGCCTCCTGAACGATTCGATCCGCGGCGACGGCGATCCTGCGCCGAGGGTCCTGTCACTCCCCGAGCCCGGCAATTCGTGGAGCAACGAGCCGCGAATCCTGCTTCTGCTCATCGAGCGTATCAATCCGGAACCCATCCTGATGTGGTTTTTCTGCGATGAATCCCAGAGTGGTGGTGCACCCGACTGGCAGATTGCGCGATTGTGTCAGTTGTTGGCAAGCTGGATGACACACCTTCTCGAGCCAAGTGAGCTTCAACGGTTGGCGCCGGCGCCCTTAGTCACGGGGCCGGCCTGGCCACGTCCTGCATCGGATCACGGATTGGTGGGGCACAGCGAAACGATGGTTTCCGTTCGACATGCGATCGACCGACTGGCGCCCTCGAACCTGTCCGTTTTCGTCGGCGGAGAAAGCGGTTCCGGCAAGGAGTTGGTAGCCAGGGCGGTTCATCGCGCGTCCGCTCGCAGTAAGGCCCCCTTTCGAGCGGTCAATTGCAGCCAATACGCCGAAAGCCTCATCGAATCCGAGTTGTTCGGGCATGTACGCGGTGCCTTTACGGGGGCTGTCGCCGATCGCGTGGGTCTGCTCGAGGCTTTGGATGGTGGAACTCTGTTTCTCGATGAAATCGCCGACATCGGCCCGCGACTTCAGTCTCTGCTGCTTCGTGTATTTCAGGAAGGCGAGTTCTTCAGGCTGGGCGAGCATCGGCCGCGTCGCGTGGACCTTCGCTTCATCACCGCCACAAACCGCAATCTGGAGGAGATGGTCGCGGCGGGTTCCTTCCGCGAAGACCTCTATTACCGGTTGATGGGTGCGCGCATCATCCTGCCGCCCTTGCGCAAGCGTCGGGAGGACATCCCCGATTTGGTGGCGTTCTTCGCGACGCGCCACCGAGGAGCTGCATCGACTCGGTTTTCGGATGGGTTCGTGCAGCGGCTCCAGCGTTACGACTGGCCAGGCAATGTCAGAGAGCTGGAGACCTATATCGCACGGGCGCTCGTGCTTCACCGCGAAAAAGATCTGGTGACCGTCGAAGACATGGAGACGTTGCCCGAAGCGACCTCCTGTGACTCCGAAAGCGACGATCGGCTCGGTTTGCGTGAAATCGAACGGCGCAACCGGCACCAATTGGTTCGTGCCCGGTTGCACCGTTTCGAAGGTAGCCGCAGCAAGACCGCGGAGAGCTTGGGCATTTCGCGCCAGCACCTTGCCAACATCATCAACGCCATGGAGCGTGCCGAAGATTGACGGACTTCCGCTGGTGAACCGGGCGGTCCCTCTTTCTTGGCGCACTTCCCGGAAGAGGGATGTCGAATCCGGGGCGGCTCGTGCGTCCTTGGATTAGGAAGGGGTTCCGAGGAAGTCATCCCACCCAATCATTGACTTTCCAATCGGTTCTCCGCTATGGAAAGAACAAACTCTCGGAAGATGATGCGCGGTTCGGGCTTCGACGAAGTGCCGGCCGCGATTCGATATGACACAAGGAGTATGAACATGGCCCAGTATATGTTGATCCTGCACGATGCACCCACCGCGATGGAAGGCCTTTCACCGGAAGAGATCCAGTCGGTTATCGCCAAGTACAGCGCTTGGCGCGACTCGCTCGCCTCCTCGGGTATTCTGGTCGACGGCAACAAACTCAAGGATGACGGCGGTAAAAAGCTCAGCAACGAGAACGGGCGTATTTCGATTACCGACGGACCCTTCAGCGAGGCAAAGGAAGTGATTGGCGGGTACTTCATCGTCAATGCACCCAACTACGATGCCGCCATCGAAATCACCAAGGCCTGCCCGCACCTGGATTATGGCCGGGTGGAATTGCGCGAGGTGGACTTGGTGTGCTGAAGGAATCGCCGGACGACCCGGGTGGTGTAAGCCGCCTGGTCGACCACCTGTTTCGGCAACAGGCGGGTCAAATGGTCTCCACCCTGGCGCGTGTCTTTGGCAGCGAACACCTGGATCTCGCCGAGGACGTGGTTCAGGAAGCCATGCTCAAAGCCATGCGCCAGTGGCCGTTTTGCGGGGTTCCCGACAATCCGGCGGCCTGGTTGGTGACCGTCGCCAAGAACCGGGCCCTCGATCTGTTGCGTCGGAAAACCGTGTTCCGCGGCAAACGCGAGGCGATCGAGGCTACCCTGCTCGAGTGGCATGGCGAAACGAAGGGTCGCGGACCCGATGTCGGCGGGACCCGGTTCGACAGGGAGCTGCGCGACGATCAGTTGCGAATGATCTTTACCTGTTGTCATCCGGATATTCCCCACCAGAGCCGGGTCGCGTTGACCCTGAAAACGGCTGGCGGCTTCAGCGTATCGGAAATCGCGCGGGCGTTCCTGTGCAATCAGGGCACCATCGCGCAACGGCTGGTGCGTGCCAAGCGACGCATTCGGGAAAAGGGGATCGCGGTTACGATGCCGCTCCCCTCGGAACTCGAATCGCGACTCGATACCGTGCTTTCCGTGCTGTACCTCATGTTCAACGAGGGACACAGCCCCCACGAGGGCAGCGTCGTGATTCGTGCGGATCTCTGTCACGAGGCCATTCGGTTGGCCAGCCTGCTGGCCGATCATCCGGTCACGATGCGGCCGAAGGTGCACGCCCTGACCGCACTCTTCCTGTTTCAGGCGGCGCGCCTGCCGGCCCGGGCCGATGCGCATGGCGGTCTACTGCTGCTTTCCGAACAGGATCGGAGCTGCTGGGATCGTGCACTGATTGCGCGAGCCCTGCACCATTTCGAACGATCGGCGTTCGGCGACGAGCTGACGGCATTCCATCTCGAAGCCGAAATCGCCAGTTGCCACACGCTGGCCATCGATTCGGCCAGAACCGATTGGCCGCGGATCACGATGCTCTACGACATGCTGCTCAAAATCCGGCCCGATCCGATCGTGGCGCTGAACCGCGCCGTGGCGTTGGCCGAGGCGAAGGGTGCCGAAGAGGCGCTCGCCGCGCTGGACGAGTTGGCGGGGCACAGCGCCTTGGCGTCCTACTATCCCTACCATGCCGCCTGTGGTGAAATGCTGCGGCGACTGGGGATGGGCGAGGCCGCGGCAGATGCCTTTCTCAAGGCCCAAAGCCTCTGCTCCAGCGAACCGGTGCGCGTCTTTCTCCAGCGACGGGCCGAGGAGGCCCGTACCCGGTGAAGGATCGCGGTCGCGTGATTTGCATTCCCGGCATGCGATCCGTTGCAACCTCTCCCTTCCCATGCCGTTATGATCATGGAAACATCTACAGACCATCGATACCTTTTCCAAAGGAGTGCCTGCCATGGCTTTTCTGAGTGAAGAATTCTTTCGTTTTTTTGAAGAGCTGCAAAGCAACAACCGCAAAGAGTGGTTCCATGAAAACAAGAAGCGCTACGAGCGTTTCGTCAAGAAACCCTTTACGGAACTCGTTCAGGTCATGATCACCCTGATCAGCAACGAGGGGCCGGCCCTTTCCGTGGTGCCCAAGGAAGCGATGTTCCGTATCAATCGCGACATTCGTTTCGCCAAGGACAAGACGCCCTACAAAACCCACATGGGCGCCAACGTCGCGCCGGATGGGCGCAAGTGTAAGATTCCCGGGTTCTACTTTCAGGTAGGCAGCGGCGGTGTCATGGTCGCCGGCGGGAGCTATATGCTGGACAAGGATAGTCTTTACAAGGTGCGTCAAGCGATCGCCAAGGATCCCGAGGCGTTGGACGAGGTGCTCGCCTCCAAGGGTTTCCGCGACGCGTTCGGAGAGATCAAGGGCGACGCCAACAAAGTCCTGCCCAAGGAGTTCAAGGAGGTCCGCGAACAACAGCCCCTGATCGCCCGGAAGCAGTTCTACTACTCCGTCGAACTGCCGGCCGAGGAAGCACTCCGAGACGATTTGCCGGATCGATTGCTCGAGCTGTATCGCGCCGGGAAACCGGTCAATCTGTACCTGCGGGAAGCCCTGACCGTTTGAGCCGTTTTCGGAGGCGACCCGGCGTCGGCCATCGATCACCGCGAACCGCCCCAAGGAAACGTTCCTCGCGGTTCGTTTCCTTGGGGCTCGCGTGGACCGGTTCACGCGCGGACGCGCCTTCTCCCCGATTGACACAAGCGATCGCCTGCTTATCATGAGAATATCTTATGACAGTCGCTCGAATGACCCCATTCGATCCGAGCCGCCCTCGTAACCGGTGCGTTCGAGCCGATTGGTGCCGGCCGGTGTTCGGGGACCTCTCCCGAATGGGGCCGATTCTGGGAAACAGCAGGCGGTTTCGATGATCCAGGTAGGATCCCAACTAGGTCGATTCCAGGTCGTTGAGCGGATTGGTCAGGGTGCCAGCGGCGAAGTTTTTCGCGGCTATGACGACATGTTGGCCCGGCCGGTGGCGCTCAAGGTGCTTCGTCGCAAGCACCGCATGACGCGACTGGGTCGCACGCGCTTTCTACGCGAGGCCCGCGCACTTTCGACCCTGAACCACCCGAGTATTTGCAGTATCTACGATTTTTTGGAAATCGACCGCGAAGACCTGCTGATCCTGGAATACATCGATGGCGAATCGATGAAACACCGGCTCGAGCGGGAATCGGAAGTGGCACTGGCCACGCGGCTCGATTGGGCGTTGCAGTTGGTGGAGGCGATGGCCGTCGCCCATCAGGCCAATATCGTGCATCGCGATCTGAAGCCCGACAATTTGTTGATCACCAAAGACGATCGCCTGAAAATATTGGACTTCGGTTTGGCCGTGGCGCGTGATGCGGAACCCGAGGAAGGAGAAAGAGATCGGGATGCGCGGGCCATCAGCCTCGATCCCAACGAGACCCATCACGGTACCCTGTTGGGGACTCTCGCCTACATGGCCCCGGAACAGGCGCGTGGCGAGCGGGCCACGACCGCCAGCGATGTCTATGCGTTGGGTTTGGTGCTGCAGGAGCTGTTCACCGGCGAGTCCGCCTACGTGGACACCCAAAACGTCGGTGCCCTGTTGAACCGCGTCGAACGGGCCGAGACCCGGCCCATCGACGGACAGGCGCTGGGTTTGGACGGCGATTTGGTCCGCCTCGTCGAGCGCATGACACAGGAAGATTCGCGGTTGCGTCCCACTGCCGGGGAAGCCGGGAGACTCCTCCGCCAAATCGCGCAGGAACCGCGGACCAAGCGCCGCCGTTTCCAAGTCGTGACGACCGTCTTGGTCACCCTCGCGCTCATGGTCGCGAGCTACGGTCTGGCCCTGCTTCATCGATCCGAGAGCCGAAGTGCCGACGTGCCGCGCACCCGCGTCATCGCCTTCCTGCCCGTGGCGAACTACCTCCCCGAAAACGAAAGTGCATGGGTTCGCTACGGGCTGCTGGAAATGGTGCGCGAAGGGTTTCCGGCCCGCGCCGACACCTACCTGATCGAAAGCGAGCGCCTCGAACGGGCATGGGGCGAAGCCGCTCCCGTGGGACACGATCAGCTCGATGCCGAGCGCATCCGCCGTCTGGGACGCGCTCTGGGTGCCAACATCTTCGTGGCCGCGGACTTGAGCCGGCGAGGACGGGCCTATCGACTGGAGTACGGCGTCTACACCCGGTCGGGTCTCGTCTTCGACAGCTCCGCCCAGAGCGAGGATTTCAGTCAACTCACCACGGATGTGACGCGCGATATCGCCCTCAAATTGGGCTACGTCTCCGAGCGCGAGGACAGCTCCTTCTTTCCGTCGATCGACCCCATCGCCAGCCAAGTGTACGGGGCCGGGCTCCACCAATACCTCGTCGAGGGACCGCGTGTTGCGCGGCACTATTTTCAGGTTTGTTACGATCGCGACCCGACCTTTCTGCAGGCCCTCTACTACCTGGGCCGCTGCGAGCTTCGCCTTGGCGACAGCGAGGCGGCCGAACGGTACTTTCACCAGGTGCTACCCCAGGCGCGGGCACGTGGCGACCGATTGCTGGTGGCCGATTGCCTGCACCAAATCGCGCGGATCGACAGCGATGCGGCCGAATTCACCGAAGCCGAGAAGCTGTTCGAAGAATCGATGACCATCTATCGCGAACTGGGGAACTTGAACGGCGTCGCCAAAATTCATCTGGGTTTGGCGATGAGTCACTACACCCAGGGTGACGAACGGCTGGCCGAGATCCACGGCCGGGAAAGCTGGCTCTTGCGTCGTCGCACGGGCAATGCCCACGACGAGGGTGTGGTCATCAATTTCCTGGGCATCGTCGCCATGGACGGTGGGCGGCTCGAGTTGGCCGAACAACGCTTCAAAGAGGCCCGCCGCATTTTTCAAGACATCAACCAACCCCAATTCGAGTTGCTGATTCTGGGCAATCTGGGCCTGGTCGCCAAGGCGCGCGGCGATTTCGGGGAAGCCGAGCGACTCATGAACATTTCCCTGGAATTGTCGGAGCGCACCGGTGATTCCCGCAACACCTTGTTGTTGCAGAGCCATTTGGCCGATTTGAAGGCGGCGCGCGGACAAACCGAGGAAGCGCTTTCTATCTATCGAAAGGTGCTCGAGCGGGCCAGCAAGATGAGCAACGAGGAACTGGTGGTCACCGCTTTGGCTTCCATGGCCGGCGTTCATCTCGATCTCGGTGAAATCTCCCTTGCCGGTGCCTGTTTGGAACGGGTTGGGGCCTCGTCCGTCTACATCCAGGACCATTACGAAACCCTGTTCGTTCTGGGCCGCTATCAGGCTTCGATCGGTGAGCGGGAAGCGGCCCTGACCACTTTGGAACGTGCGAAGCGGGAGGCCAAAGAGGCCTGGAGCGATACCATGGAAGACTTTCGGCGCGAGCTGGCATCCGATCTGGGCCGGGTCGAGACCGACAAGGGTGGCGGCTGAGGCGCCGTACCCCCGAGACTCAGATCTCGGTTTCCGGCAGGATGTCCAGTTTGACGTAGTAGCAGTCGTGGCAGGTCGGGAGGTACTTTTCCTCCGCACCCAGATCGATCTTGGGCCCGCTGAGTGTGGGCTCACCGTCGAGCAGCTTCAGGTTGAAGATCGCCTTTTTATTGCAGTAGGCGCAAGTGGTCTTGACCTCCTCGATCGAGTCGGCCAGTTCCATCAGGCGGCGCGAGCCCTCGAAGAGCTGGGTTTTGAAATCGGTGCGCAGGCCGTAGCAAATGACGGGAATCGAAAGGGTTCGCGTGATCTGGCGCAGCCGTTGAATGTGGTGGGCGGCCAGGAACTGGGCTTCGTCCACCAGAATGCAATCCGTCTCCTCGAAGAGATCGTCGTCCAGTACCGTGTCGTGGTGAATCATGATGTCGGCCGGCTTTTCCAGGCCCGCGCGCGAGCGGATGGTGGCGACCGTCCAGCGTTGATCCAGCTCCGGTTTGATCAGGATCGGGCGCTTTCCCTGGATTTGGTAATTATGGGCAACGGCCAGCAAATTCAGGGTTTTGGCACTGCCCACCGTGCCGAAGCGAAAATAGAGTTTGGCCATGCGAAGCTCCCGAGGTGGCGATCCGGCTGTGACCCGGAGGACGCGGCCCACGGGTTGGAACCTGTGATAGAAGCTTTCACCTTAGTCGCAATGAAGCATGGTCGCAAGGGCAAAACATCGGTGTCGTAGGGCCGGGGATCCGTCGTGCCCAATCCGAACGGGGAATCGATATGGGGTTTCCATTCCTGGCGTGAAGCGCCCGTCGACCTTCCGATTCTTTGGATCACGTTGATCTTTTCAGGCTCCACATGGCAGAATGGGGCGTTCTCGATGAGACATCCCATGCCATCGTGTTTTACAGGCGAGTCGCGCCGTTCGGCCTTCACGCCGGGTTTTCCATCCGATCGTTCCGCTTGCATCGGTTCCCAGCCCCGCCGTGCTTCGCGCGGGAGCCAAATACCTTATTCGAGTTTGCCCATGTTCAAGAAAGTTTTGATCGCCAACCGTGGCGAAATTGCGATCCGCGTGATTCGTTGTCTGCGCGAACACGGTATCGAGTCGGTTGCCGTGTATTCCGATCCCGACCGCCACAGCCTCGCCGTTCGTTGGGCTCACGAGGCGGTTCATTTGCCGGGCACCCTCAGTGCCGACACCTACATGAACATCGAGCGCGTCATCGAGGCCGCCAAGCGTACGGGATGCGAAGCGATTCATCCCGGTTACGGGTTTTTGTCGGAAAAGGCCGAATTCTCCAAAGCCTGTCGCGATGCCGGAATCACCTTCATCGGACCGCACCCCGATTCCATATCCCAAATGGGCGACAAAACCACGGCCCGCGCGCTGATGATGGAAGCCGGAGTGCCCGTGACGCCCGGTTTCCAGAACGAGAACTGCGATCGTGAAGAGGCGTACGCGGCGGCACGGGAAATCGGGTTTCCCGTCATGCTGAAGGCTTCGGCCGGCGGCGGCGGTAAGGGCATGCGCCTGGTGCGCGATCCCGAAGAGTTTCGTTCCGCTTACGATTTGGCTGCATCCGAGGCGGCCAGCGCCTTCGGCGATGATCGCGTCTATGTCGAGAAGCTGATCGAGAACCCCCGTCACATCGAGGTCCAGATCGCCTGTGACAAACACGGCAACGCCATTCACCTGGGCGAGCGCGAGTGTTCCGTTCAGCGCCGCCACCAGAAAGTCGTCGAAGAGGCGCCTTCGCCCGCGGTGACACCAGAGATTCGGGAGCGCATCGGCCAAATCGCCGTTCGGGCCGCCCAAGCGGTCGATTACGATTCGGTAGGCACCGTGGAATTCCTGATGGACCCGGACGGGAACTTTTATTTCATGGAAATGAATACCCGGCTCCAGGTGGAACACCCGGTGACCGAATGGATCACGGGCGTCGATCTGGTGCGGCTCCAGCTTCAGATCGCCGCGGGGGAGAAGTTGCCGTTCACGCAGGACGACATCCAAATCAGCGGGCATGCCATCGAGTGCCGCGTTTACGCCGAGGATCCCGAAAAGAATTTCATGCCCTCGCCCGGGAAGATCACCAAGCTGATGACGCCCAGCGGCCTGGGCGTTCGCGACGACTCGGGGGTCTACGCCGGGTACGAGGTTCCCATTTATTACGATCCCATGATTTCCAAACTCACCACCTGGGGCAAGGACCGGGAAGAGGCGACCGCCCGCATGTCGCGCGCATTGGGCGAGTACAAGGTGGGCGGCATTCGCACCAATCTCTGGTTCCACCGCGCCTTGATGCAGCATCCGGATTGGCAGGCCGCAAACTTGGACACCGGTTTCATCGAGCGCCACCCCGAGCTGCTGGTCAAGGGACAGAACGAGGATCATCTTCACATGGCGTTGATTGCGGCGGCCATTCGTCAGTATCGCGACGAAGTCAAATCGGTGACCCGCCAGGGCCAAGCTGCAACCGAAACCTCGAATCAATGGAAAGCCAGCGCACGCCTGGCCGTCATGCGCCACCGGAGTTTGTGAAATGGAATTGATCGCTAACGTCAATAAGCAGCAGCACAACCTGACCATCGAGCAGAAAGGGGAACATACCTATCTGGTCACCATCGACGACCAAGTCTACGAAGTCGATTGTATCGAGGTCATGGACAACCTGTTTTCCCTGGTTCACGACCAGAAATCCTACGAAGTGCATACCCATCGAACCAAGTCCGGCAAGATCGAGACCCATTTTTACGAGGACAGCTTCGAAGTCGAACTGGCCGATCCGATGAAGTTGCTGCTCGACCAGGCCATGGGCGCCGGTGTCCGCGGTCCGGTGGCACTCGAAGCGGCGATGCCGGGCCTGGTTCAGCGGATCCTGGTCAAGGAAGGTGACGAGGTCGAGGAAGATCAGGGCCTTCTGGTTCTGGTCGCGATGAAGATGGAAAACGAGTTGGGAAGTCCCAAGGCCGGCAAGATCAAAAAGATCCTGGTCAAGGAAGGAGAGAACGTGGAGAGTGGGGCCAAGCTGGTCGAAATCGAATAGCGTGCCCAAGGAGCTCGATCGGCGTCAAGACCACGGCTACTTTCGGAAGGCCCTTCTTCGGTTGGGTGCCGGTTCGTTGACCAACTTGATTTCGCAATCGGTCGTCACCTGGTTCGCTCCTTCGCGGAAGAAGTCGTCCGAATGGCAGATGATGTGGAACTTGAGGGTGGAATCTACCGAGTAGGTGGATTTGTCCGGAAAAGTCTTCATCTTTGAGGTAATGCGGCCGCCCCGTTCCATCTGCTCGAACCGCGAAAAGCTCCTCGACCCATTGGTTCCGGCTTCGGTACGGGAAGCCGGGGGGTGACTTGCTCTCGGGCTCGCAAAGCCCCCGATGCGGCCGGTGAGGCACTTCTTGAAAAACGCCAGTGGCTTGTGGAAGCACAGGGTCCCGATCTTCGAGAGAAGACCCTTGGGGGTGGTCGGACGACGATCGCCGTCGTGTTGTATGCCAAGTTCGTTCAGGACCATGTAGGGATGTTTCGAAAATGTCTTCATGGTGACACCTCTATTAAGCCTGATTTTCAGGAGGTGCGAATCTCCTGGTTTTTTGTGTGTTTTCTTGTGGAGCTGTTTTGTGGGGAGGAGCTCCTGTTACCGAGTTTCATTGTGGGTCCCAAGTGTGGAGGAAAAATGGAAGGAAGCGGGAAAATTCTTTCGAGTGCGAAGATTGGTATTCGCTCCTTCCGCAAATGGAGCCTCGGATCCTGAAGGGAAAATCCGGCTCCCGGGCAGGTGGTGATGCTGGAGAGCGCATGGTGCGCTCACCGCCAAATCCTCCCCCGATGGTGTATCCTTTTCTACTGATCTGCATGCCATGGAGGCATCTGTGCCACAAGGTGAAAATCTGTTCGGAGAATTGGAATCCAATGAGCCGTGGTTGGTCGAGGTCGCCCTACCGGTTCCCTTGCGCCAATCTTTCACCTACAAAATACCGACTCGGGATTACGACCCGGCCGATATCGTGCGGGGATTGCGCGTCTTGGTGCCTTTCCGCTCCAAGCTTCTCAACGGCGTGACGGTCGGCGATGCCTATCGCTCCGGGGACCACCATCCCCGTACGCGTTTCTTGGTCTCCTGTGAACTGGGCCATACCGTATTGGCCCCGGAAATCTACGAATTGATCGATTGGATGACGCGCTACTATCGCGCGCCGATCGGGGAAGCCGCCAAATTGGCGCTTCCACCCGGGATTCTCAACGAGAAGGAAATTCAATTCGCGCTGACCGAGTCGGGGCGGGACTATATCGAAACCTCGCCGGACGGGGTGCTGTTGGGACAGTTGGCCGGTGGACCGGCGACCCGCCGCGAGTGGAACCTCAAGGCCAAAACGGAGATCAAGCTGGAGGACATCCGCCATTGGGAGGACCAGGGTTTTTTGCGGATTCACGCACGCGATCAGGAGAAGGAGAGCATTCCCCACATCACCGTGGTGGCACTGACGGAGGCGGGGCACAGCTCCGACCTCGACGCATTGAGCCGAGCCGTCAAGCAGCGCGAGGTATTGCTCTGGCTGCGCAGCTATCCCCGAGAGGTCGTGACCTATCGCGAGATCAACGAGGCATTTTCCAACGGAACCGCCATGATCGCGCAACTGGTCAAGCGCGGGCTTTGCGAAAAGCGGCGCATTCCCAAATACGAGCTGGTCTTCAACCAGGAGCACTTCGAGCCCGACGAGATCAAGACCCTGACCGACGAGCAACAAAACGCCTTCGATCAGATCGTCGCATCTTTGGAGGAACGGTCGTTTCGCTCCTTTCTGGTGTTTGGCGTCACCGGGGCGGGCAAGACCGAGGTGTATCTGCGTGCGATTCAGCATTGTCTCGAGCAGGGCCGCCAAGCCCTGTTCCTGGTCCCGGAAATCGCCCTTACCCCGCTCATGCATCGCCGCATTCGCGACCGCTTCGGCGAGCGCTTGGCGATTTTGCATTCGGCGGTGGGCATGTCTCAGCGTTCCGAGGCCTGGGCCAACGTGCTGGCGGGCAAGGTGGACGTGGTGCTGGGCGCTCGTTCGGGTATCTTTGCACCGCTACCCAGGCTGGGTCTGGTCATCGTCGACGAAGAGCACGACCAGAGTTACAAGCAAAACGACGGCATTCGCTACCATGCTCGCGATCTTGCGCTGGTTCGCGCCAAAATGGCGGGTGCCACCGTCGTTCTCGGCAGTGCGACACCCAGCCTGGAATCCTGGCAGAACTACCACAATGGTCGCCACGGGTTGATCACGCTCACCAAGCGGGCCACACGGGCCCCGCTGCCCGCGGTGGAAGTCGTCGACATGTGCGACGAATTCAAGGCCCAGCGCCGCCGGCCCCTGCTCAGTCGCCGTTTGCGCGAGACGATGCGGGCCACCCTCGAGGCGGGACACCAGGTCATGATCCTGCTCAACCGCCGGGGCTATCACAGTTTTCTCCTGTGTCGCAAATGTGGTCATGTGGAGATGTGCCGTCAGTGCGAGGTGAGTCTGACCTACCACCGCACCGATCGCCACCTGCGCTGCCATTATTGCGGCGAGTCGCGGGCGGTCCCCGAGGCCTGTTCCGCCTGTGGCGCCAGCGGCGCCGGGCTCCAGTTCTTCGGCGAAGGGACCCAGCAGATCGAGGAGTTGATCCAGAAGGAGTTCCCTGAGTTCGTGGTGGACCGGTTGGACCGCGACCGGCTCAGCGCCCGTGAGGCCGGGCAGAAGATCTTGGAGAAGTTCGAGAACCGGGAGACCCATATCTTGGTGGGGACCCAGATGATCGCCAAGGGACACGATTTCCCCAACGTGACCCTGGTCGGTATTCTCAACGCCGATCAGGGGCTGCGTATCCCCGATTTTCGCAGTGCCGAATACGTGTTCCAGCTCATCACCCAGGTAGCCGGACGCAGCGGTCGGGGAGAAAACCCCGGGTACGTCATCATTCAAACCTACATGCCCGACCACTACAGTATCGTGCATGCCGCCAACCACGACTTCCTCTCGTTTCTCGGCAAGGAGATCCGTTACCGGGAGCACCTGTTCTACTCGCCGTTCGCCTACATGATCAACATCATGGTGACCCACACCGACGATCAGAAGGCCTACGGTGCGGCCCAATGGATGGCGGCGCAACTGGGTCGCCAAAAGGATCGGAATCGAATGGTGATCCTGGGGCCGACCAAGGCGCCCATCGGCAAGATCAAAGGGGCTTTTCGATATCAGATCGTCTTGAAGTCGGGTGAGCGAACCAGCCTTCATCGCCACGCGGATGCGGTGGTGGAAGCGTGCGTGGCGTGGGGCATGATCGCGCGCCCGGCGGTAATTCTCGACATCGACCCCTACCAATTTTTTTAGTTATTGGGAATCCCGTTCGAAAGGTCTTTATGGTAGGCTGCTAACGGTATGATCCGATTAGCCGCCCGAGTTCGGAAGTCTCACCAACGCACACAGAAATCCATGGAACCACTTGTTTTTTGAAGTTTTACAATTCCAACTCCAGCGGTAAACACGGACACCTATATCGATCAAGGCTGGCGAATGAAGTTATTTTGTCGACACTGCCAGGCAGTCTTTTCTCCCGAGGAACTTCTCGAAAATTGCACCCAGAGTTGGCCGGACCAGCATTGGGTCTATTTCGTGTGTCCGGAATGCCACAAGGGCATGAATCTAGAGGTCAAAAACGAATTTGTGTTCGTCGGTTTCCTGGACGGCGGGCCCGGCTCTTCCTTCATCTACGAGCGTGGCTACACCATCGAAGGCCTGCGTGTGGAACGCGAAGGAAATGATTTAACGATTCACTACGGTTCACACACCCGACGCATTCCCAGCAAATAGAGGCCTCATTTCGCCCCGGTCGCCACCGCCGCCGTATGGGTCAATTTGATCAGCAAGGGTAGGTAGCAAAGAATCGTTGCGCCCGCGGCCAGCCAGGGGTTGTCGAAAGTGAAGAACAGGATGCCGACCAGCGCCAGGGGCAGCGACAGGAAGCACCACTTGAACACGAGTTCCGGTGAGCGGCGTCCCCAGCACACCCAGGTGAAGAAGATGAAGGCCTCGGTGACGAGGGTCATGCCCGCCGCACCGGCGGCGCCGTGGCGGGGAATCAATAGGATGTTGCCGACGATGTTGATCAGCGCGGCCAGGATCCCGGACCACAGGGCGAAGCGCTCGCGACCTTGGGAAAACAACCAGCGGCTCAGAATGCCGTTCGCGAACATGAAGGGCAGGCCCGCGGCAAGGATGTAGAGCAAGGGGAGTGCACCCGCGAAGCTTTCGCCGGCCAGGAGGGTTCCCACCGGTTCACCGAACACCCACATACCGCAAACGCCGCATGCCGCGATGACGACGAGCAGGGAAAACGCCATGTCGAAGAGGCGCGCCCGTGTGTCGGGGTCGGCTTTGACCAGGCGGGGGTAGAGGACCGCGGCGACTGCGCCGCTGATGAACAGGGTCCCTTCGACCAGGTCGTAGGCGTTGGCGTAATCGCCGGCGGCCCGTTCTCCGGCCATCGGGACCAGCATCACCTGATCGATCCGGAAATAGAGTACGGTGACCAGGGTATAGGCGCCCATGGTCAGGAACGATTTCCAAGCGCTGGGATCGGGATCGGCCACCGATTCCGGGATCAGCTTCCAGGCGCGCCAGCCGTACAGCAGGCGAAGGGCGAGAATCCCCGCGAAACACCAGGCGAACAGGTTCAGATCGGGGTCGGGAACGATCAGTGCGGCCAGACCGGCGACGAGCGCGAAGCCGCCCACCTTGAAAAAGGACATGAGCGCCAATTGGTCCGTCTTCGATTTTCCCTCGAAGACCGCTTGTTCGGCGAGGGCGATGCCGTCGAAAACGAGTGCCGCACCGAAGGCGGCCGAGGCGAGCCAGGGATAGCCGCTCAGCGCAACGACGCCGGCCCCGATGAGCAGGCACAACAACCAGGGCCCGGTCTTGGCCCGAAACAGAAAACTGACGGCATGGCCGCGGGTGATGCGGTTGGCGGCCACGGCCCGCGACAACCAGACTTCGAAACCCATGTTCGCGAAGACCGAGAGGATGCCGAAGAGGGAGAAGAGTGACGCCCATACGCCTTTGGCTTCGACACCCAGATAACGGTTCAGGTACCAGAGGGCGAAGAAAACGTATAGAAGCCGCCCGGTCAGATGGGCGATGTGCAGAAGTAGAATGGACTTGACCAAATGGCGTCCTTTTCATCGATGGAAATGGCTGGGCGGAAGCGACGGATGACTTCGGTACGATCGCTGGTGGCCGGTCACCGTTTCGCCGCAACGGCGTGACCATGGCCTTCGGGTCAACGAATCCGTTCGGTGGTTTCCTTCAGCAGGCCGGGCGTGCAGGCGATGACCTTGCCCTCGTGAAGGTCGAAGGGGGCCCCGCCGATACCTGCCAGCCTACCGCCGGCTTCCGTGACGATCAAGGAACCGGCCGCGATGTCCCACGCATTCAAACCGTCTTCGACGTAGAAATCGAAACGACCCGAGGCAATGTAACACAAATCCAACGCCGCCGAACCCAGGCGCCGCAGGCCCCGTGCGTGTTGCAGGAAATCGGAGACGCGATCGAGCAGTTCGTTCTTGCGATCGCGTCGATCGTAGGAGAAACCCGTCACACCGAGCGCTTCACCCATGTTCGTCTCGCCGGACACCGCGATCGGACGCCCGTTGAGGGTGGCGCCCTCGCCGAGATGCGCCTCGAACCACTCGTCCTTCACCGGATCGAACACGATGCCCGCGACGACCTCGCCCGCCTTGGCTAGCGCGATCGATACCGAGAAGTGGGGAAAACCGTGCGTGAAGTTGGTGGTGCCGTCCAACGGGTCGACGATCCACTGATACTCGTTGCTTCCCGAGTGACTGCCGCTCTCTTCCGCCAGAATGTGATCGTCGGGAAAGTGGCTGCGAATGCCTTCGATCACGATTTTCTCCGCGGTCTCGTCGGCCACGGTGACCAAATCCAGAGCCCCTTTCTTGCGGACCGCCACACCGGTGCGAAAATGCCGCAGCAGGCATTCACCGGCCCCAGCCGCGACCTTTTTCATCAACAACTTTCGATTCATGAAGCGCTCCTTGGCGATGGGGATTCCAATCCGTGTGCATGATACCCGATTTGACCGTTCCGTGCTGTTTGGTCTTTGCAATGCGGGTCCTGAAGCGAATCGCGCCTGGACCGGGAAACCCTCCTTTACAGGAGCCCGTGGGCGGCGAAACTGAAATGATCGCGGTGATTGAAAATGATGTGATCGAACAAATGAATGCCCAGCACCGCCGCCGCTGCGTTCAGGCGCCGTGTGATTTCGTGGTCGGCGGAACTCGCCTCGATGGTACCGGCAGGGTGGTTGTGGGCCAGAATGATGCCGGCCGCTCGATCGGTGAGTGGGTCGGCGAAGACCTCCCGCGGATGGATCAGGCCGCGGTTGGCCAGGCCAACCGTGACCACCCGAATGGCCAACACCTCGTTGGCGCCGTTCAGTGAGATACACAGCAAGTGTTCCTGACGGCGATCGGCGTAAATCCGAATCAGTGGCAGAATGTCCGTCGGTTCCATGATCCTGAATCCCGCCGGATGAATGCGTCGGCGGCAGAACTCCAGCGCCGCCAGAAGCTGGGCAGCCCGGGCCGTGCCGATGCCGGGAATCTCGCACAGCCGTTCCAGACGCAACGGTTCCGGTGCCGCGTCGAGTGTTTCCAGGGTCAACCGGGCCAGGCGCCACAGCGAAATGCCGCGCGCACCTTTTCCGAGGACCACGGCCAAGAGTTCCAGATCCGACAGGGCATGCGGTCCCTTTTGGACCAGTTTTTCCCGAGGTCGGTCCGGAGTGGGAATATCGAGAATCGGTTTGGGCTGTCTCACGGTGTTACTCCCGCGAGACCTGAAGGGGATCGTCCCCACGATTCTACCCGATCGTTCGCGCTCTTTCAGCACTTCGGTGCCGATTTTTATTTCCAAAATAGAAAGGGCCCCCTTTCGGGAGCCCTTGCGATAAGAATGGAACCGGGAGAAGCATAGCGCTTCTGGTGAATAGACCCGGCGCTTTGTGAATCGGATCGGTCGGGGTATGCCCCGTCGAAGCCGTGGCTGTTTACTTGTTGTCGTGACGGTCCATTACTTCGATGCCGTCTTCGTTGTAGCAATAGGTTACTTCGCCGTATACCAGGGAAATTTCGTCTTCATCGACATAATTGCCGGAGTGGGGCGCGTGAACGTGCATTTTGTAGGTACCCACTTTGATGACTTTCAGTTCCTTGAACTTGATGGTGAAGTACTCGAACTGGTCGCCCTTGATGTCGGGCTTCACCATGTGAACAGTGAGGTCGGCCATTTCCAGGTTGTTGAACAGGTGCTGATAGAAGCCGGGAGTATGCTTGCCGGTTTCAGAGCGGAAGATGAAAGGCTGACGAGTGCGGCGGCCTTTGATGTTGTTGTCCAGTTCGGAAACGGGCAGTGCGGAGCTGACGCTCATTTCGTGAACACGGATTTGGCCTTCGAAACCCGCGTCGGGGGATTCACCGGCAATGGGACACTCGATATAAGCATAGTTGGTCATGTCGATCTCTCCTGTAGTGTTGTCGCGAAAGTGGATCGCTTGTTGGGAAACCCTAATAGCGAGGGTTGTGCCAACTTTGTAAATCGATGTGAAAAAGCGAGTTGAGCGATTGCCCCTGAAAATGTGTTTTGTTTTCTGTTTGTAATGCGGGAACCGTGTTCGCGATGTCGAACAAGCTTTGGCAGCCTGGGGAACCCAAATGCGGAACAACGGATGCCGCATCCTGAACAGGCACTCTCGTCGTTCGACATTGGTGCGTCTCCCGCGATCACGTGGGAGCCGTGGCTACGTCCCCTTTCGATAAGGGTTCCCGCCGGCTCCATTGCACCGTGGATGACGGAAAATGACGGGAATGTTATGCTGGCTCGGTAAAGGGGAGGCACGGGATCATGGGATTTGTCGCACGGTTTTTTCTGTTGGTTTTCGTGCTCACGATGAGCGAATTCTACCTGTTGATGTTTGTCGCACAACATACGTCCCTGCTGCTCACGGTGCTCCTGAGTGTGTTGACGGGTGTGCTGGGTGGCATGCTGGTACGAGCCCAGGGGCTGCGCTGTCTTCGCGACATTCAGCGTGCGATGGCGGCCGGTGAGATCCCGGCCAATGAAATCGTCTCCGGTCTGATTCTGGTCGTGATCGGCACCTTGTTGCTCACCCCGGGTTTCATCACCGACACCTTGGCCTTCACGATGCTCGTGCCGCCCATCCGTCTTTGGACTGCCAATCGCCTGGTGGGCTACTTCAAGAAGCGCGTTGTCTTGCACAAGAGCGGTTCCTTCGGTACAGGGGCCTCGGGATTTCGCCGTTCACCCGATGGCGGCGTGGTGATCGATGTGGAAGGGGAAGATGTCGCGCCGTCGCCCAACGGTCGTATCGATTCGCCCTGATTATTTCGAGTCCAAGGGCGAAGCTCAGATCGCCTCGTCGTTCGCGGTTTTTTCTTCGATGAGGATTTCGGTGGTCAGCACCGCTTCCCGTTCCACCGTGACCGTCAGTACCGGGATTCGCGAACGTTCCCAATAGTGTCGCGACTCCCATTCCTCCACCAGCGCCATGCGTGGCGATTCCGTGGTCGCATGGATCCTGATTTTGGCCATCGAGGAGCGGGCCCCGGTGGGCGTCAAAACCCAATCGCCGGGCATCAGGCGCCAGCGGAGCGTCGCCGAGTCGTCGAATCCCGCAATGCGATCCGTGATACACCAGCGGGATTCGGTGGCCGTGATTTCGCGAATGTGGAGACAGCCCCGATCGTCGCGATAGCTGCCGGCCCACTGTAGTCCTTCTTCGCCTCGGTGGAGCGGCTGATTCTCCTCCACGTTGGTCCAGCAGCCGAACAGGAATTTTCCAATCCTGGGCATCTGGTCGCGGTCTTCGAACGTGACGCAGTTGTGGCTGGGCGTTCCGGAGAGGAATCGGTAACAGGTGTCGTCGTCGTTATAGCTGTAAGAGCCCGAGTCTCGCAGCAGATTTCGTCCATCCACCCATAGATCCAGATGGAGCGCATCGGCGTGGGCCGGTCGGAATCGATTCTTCGTGGCGCGAACAAATCCTCTGGTTCGACCGGTGTCCATGAGAACCAGACCGAACTCGGGGAACGACTTGGAAGGGCGTTCCGGCGGCTTGGCCGGGTCGTCCAGAGGGTGACCCAGCCAGAACAGGGTCTCGTCATAAGGGCCCGGTTCGTAGAAGCGCTGGCCGTGAAAAAGCCAGGCCGCCCATTGGACCGAAGGGCGGAAGTCGCGGTATCCGCAGGAGCTGAGGCGAAAAACGAAAGAGCCGTCGTTGGTTCCGAGGTTGGGGGCATCGCCGCTCTGTGGGTCGGTCAGGTGATAGAGCCACATGGTTGCCGCACGCAACCGTGAGAGAACCTCATCGGCGAAAGAGGGCAGTTTCCAGGCTTGGCGGAAGTGCTCCACCAGGGAATAGGTGTCCAGCATCAAGCGGTGGTAGGTAGTGGAATACTGGGAAAACCCACCGTCGGGAGTGATGAGTTTGAGAGCCCGTTCTTCCAGGAGGCGTCGGCCCATCTGGGCCCATTTTTCACCAGTGGCGCGGTGCTGGGGCGAGGCGGAGACGCGCAGGAGCCAGTTGCCTGCCAGAAACAGTCCCGCGGCCTCGCTGGTACCGTGGTTGTTGTCCTGAGCCAGGGCGTAGCGGATATTGCCGGCGATGCGTCTACCGTGCTCGTAGGCGAACCGAATCGTGGCTTCGCGCGGCTGTTCCAAGCTGTCCAGCAGCCAGCCGGTCAGCATCACGTGCAGCAGACGCAGGGCGGTTTCCTGCCCGCATTTCCAATTGGGACCGAGGTTGCTGGGGTTGCGCTCCGTCCAGTCCGCGAGCCACGCATTCAGGAATTCCAGGTGTTGGCGCTCCCCGGTAATGCGCCAGGCCCGGGCGAACAGGGGCGCCCAACCGAACCGGGACGCTTCCCATATGTTTTTGATGTCGCCCTGGCCGCTATCGAAGTCGTTCAAGGCGGTCCAATGCCGCTGGGGGTTACCGGCTCCCGTGCCATTGAAGGGGTTTGCGAACCAGTTCGGCGGCGAGCCCACGTGCTTTTCGTGGCGACCGTAGTACAGGACTCGCCCGCGATGCAAGGCGCCCACTTCCGCCAAGAGCGGACGCCACCACGAATCGGGCAGCTCGGTGGGCTCCGATGATTGGGGCTCGAAAAAGATGTCGCACCAGGGGGTGCCGCTCGGGAAGCTCCAGCGCCGCAGCCCGCTTTTCAACGTGGCGCGGTAGAAGGCTACGTAGAGCACGTTGCGCCAGCCCAACAAAGGCAAGGTGCGGGTCAGGTATCCCAATCGTTCGAAAAACGCAGGTGCGGCCTTGGTTGGTGGTGCCGAGGTCGACACGACCGTGTCTGTCGTGTCCGGATTCAAGCTCATCCTTTCCTGATGGGCAGGATCTGAGTCAAAATTGTCGATCATCGAAAGAACCCTCTATTTCGGCACGATTACCAGCAGGAATCGGGAATGTATTCCGAAACATGTGTCGATCTGTCGGCCGAAGTCGGGATGTTGAAAACCTGAGAAACTGATAATCCATGTAGGCCCGTTAACGAGGGAGGGTCTCACTCAATCCGCTGCGAGCGGCCATGAGCGGCATTTGCCGAGGCGATTGGGGAGCCTGGGCCCTGGTGCTCTGTTGGTGCAACTCGTTTCCGCGTCGATCGACCCGCGCGATCAGATAGCCGACGATGCCCCAGAAGATGGCACTGTTCTGAAAGCTGCCGAAAATCGCGTTTGGAGAGAACATCGCCACGATAATGGCGCTGGGGACCACCAGGGACAGGTTTTGCAGGAAGGCTTGTTCGTGTTCGTTGGGAAAGTAGAGACGGATCCTGCGTAATCGCATGGAGATGAAATAGAGAATCATGCTGAAGACGACCGGGTAGATGATGCCCGCTTCGCAGGCCATTTTCAGCCACACGTTGTGAATCGTCTGGTATTCGAACCCGAAGCGACGCAGATCCACCTGACCGAAGCCGTAACCCGTGAGCGGGCGATCGAGCAGCAGTTCGAACCCGAGAATGTACCCGTCGACCCGTCCGGAAGAAAACTTGGAGACGTTGTCCATCGTGATCGTGTCGGAGCGCAGGCGGTGTAGTTTGAAGTGTTGCTCGTATTTATCGCTCAGCGTGACGCCCAAGCTCAAAATGACCAGAAGGGTCATGGCGCCGAACCATTTGTTGACGATCCGCGAGGCGAACACGATCACAGTGAACAGCCCCACGAGCATGCCGGTGCGTCCACCGGTCAGAAGAATGGTACCCAGGATGTTCATGCTCATCAGCGTGGCCATGAAATAGAAGCGAAAGCGCGGGGAGCCCTGGGGCGTCTGTGAGGCGCGCCAGAAAATGCAGGCCAGCGCAATCGGGTAGAACAGGCTCACGCCGTTGCACCAGCCGGTCCTGGCGTAGGCGAACCCCACCATGGAAGGTGCCAAGCCGCCATGGGGCATCGGGGCGGTCCAGTTGGGGAAGCCGGTAAAGTACGATTGTATGGTGATAAACGAGAGAATGGTGATGATGCAGGCCCCGCGCCAGAAGATCTGGATGCAATCATGGCGCGACCTGCCGAGATTGTAGAAGGTCCATACGAAGACGAAGGGTAAGGCCGAATCCAACAACCAGCGCATCCCGCTATCCGCCGTGCCTTGAACCACACCCGGAATCGCGCTGATCATGAAGAGCATCATGCCCAAGGGCCCCAGCAGGCCGCCGATCAGGAAAAAATTCTTGAAGCGCACCGAAGTGTGCACGACGACGATCAGAACGCCCACCGTCACGAGCATGAACTTGAACAGGTAGACGTGACCTGGTGCAAAGTTGCCAAACCAGAAAACAGGTGCGGTGCCCAGATATATGGAAAAGATCCAGCTAATGATTTGATCTACGGGGTTTTGCTTCATGCGTGAGTACTTTCGGGCGCCCGGCAACTTTGGGCTTTCCGGTGCGACACCGGAAATGGACTTTGTCGTGAGGGCTCCATAGGTCAGCGAAAAGGTTCTCCTATCTTAGCACCGAACTACGGGTTGAACAGCCCGACTTGGTTTCGATGTTCCCGAACCGATCCCAATCGAGGCGACCGCCGAAGTTCGATCCCCGATAGCGGAAGTGGGTTGATCGAGGTAGATGTGCCCGCGGGGATCAACTGAACGTCGGGGAAAGGCCCCAATTTAATCTGTCTGGGTCGTGTTGAGATTGTAAGTGGCGTGAATCGAGTCTGTTACTTGAAGTCGCCTGCACAACTCACGCAGTTCAGGTATAATCTGCCGTTCCCTTTTCAAAACAAATCTCATTTCTCGAAACCAGGATTGACTGGCATGAAGACACAGATCGGCGAAAAAAATCCATTCGGGACAAATCGTTACGGATTTTTATGGGAGGTCCTGAACCGAGAGGAAAAGGGCTGCCACCTGGATTTCGGTGCCTACGATGGAACCGTGATCAAGAAACTGGCCGAAACGGGCGTGATCGAGAAGGGGGTCGGCGTCGATCTCAACAAGGAGGTCGTCTCGCTTTCCGAATCCGGCATGCCGGAAAACACCTCCCTGAAATTGATCGCCGCTGGAAAACCGCTTCCCTTCGACGACGATACTTTCGATTCGGTCAGCATCCTGGATGTCATCGAACACATCCACGACCAGGAATCGATTTTGAAAGAGCTGTATCGGGTGTTGAAGCCCAATGGCCTGTTCATCATCACGGTGCCCCAAAAGCATTTGTTCTCTTTTCTGGATCTGGGCAATTTGAAGTTCCGCTTCCCCCGCCTCCATCGCCACTACTACGTCAAGAAATATGGGTTCGAGGCCTACAAGCATCGCTATGTCGATTGTGCCAACGGCCTTTTCGGCGATATCGAGAAAGAAAAAATGTGGCACCAGCATTTTTCGCCACGAGAATTGGGTGATTTGTTGGCGAACTGTGGTTTCAAGGTCGTATCCTTCGACGGCGCCGGCTTTTTCTTCCGACCCATGCGCGCGCTCGGATACGCGCTGCCCCGTTCCATCAAAGGATGGTTCCGGGGGTTCGTGCGGGTGGACGAGAAGGCGTTCGCCAAGTGCCACCTGTTTTGCCTCGCGGCCAAGTAATGCTGAAAGAGGATCACATGGAGAACTGCAATATCTTGTTCACGAGTGTCGGCCGACGGGTTTCCCTGGTGAAAGGGTTCCGCGCCGCCCTGGAGCGCATGGACGTGAAAGGTACCTTGTTCGGTGCAGACCTGAAGACCAATGCGCCGGGCCTGTTCGTCGCGGACGAAAGGGTGGCGGTGCCGCGCTGCAACGATCCCGAATACATTCCCGCGCTTCTCCGGTTGTGTCGCGAGCGCGAGATTCGCCTGCTGATTCCGTTGATCGATCCCGAACTGCCGGTGTTGGCGGAAACCCGCGCCTCGTTTCAGGAGATCGGTACCACGGCTTTGGTGTCGGGACCGGAAACGGTGGCGATTTGCCGCGATAAGCGCGATACGGGGGCCTTTTTCGAAAAGGCCGGTGTGTTGACGCCCGTCATTTTCGACATCGACGAGGTGTTGGCCTCGGATAGCCCATCCTTTCCCTACCTGTTGAAGCCCGCCGACGGGAGTTGCAGCCAGGGGGTCACCGTCATTCGCAACAAGCGGGAACTGGCATTTTTCCGGGAGTACGTGCCCAATGCGATTCTGCAGGAATTGCTCGTGGGTAAGGAATACACGATGGACGTGTTCACCGACCTCGAAGGTGGGGTTCATTGTGTGGTGCCGCGTTGGCGCATCGAAACCCGTGCGGGCGAAGTGAGCAAAGGTCGAACGACCAAAGACGTTTCCGTCATGGAGGCGTGTAAAAAAGTGGTCGAGGCCCTACCCGATGCCAGAGGTTGTATCACGGTTCAGTGTTTCGTCGACAGAGATGGCGTCATCAAATTTACCGAGGTCAATCCCCGCTTCGGCGGTGGGGCACCCTTGGCGATCCAGGCCGGTGCCGCCATGCCTCGATGGTCGATCGAGCTTTCCCTGGGACGCCGCCTCGGCTCCTATTTCGATGGCTGGCAGGATGGCCTGACCATGCTCCGTTACGACGATGCCGTCTTTGTCGAGGACTTGTAGATGGAACGTGTCCTGGTTTTCGATTTGGACGATACCCTGTATCCGGAGCGGGATTTCGTCAAAAGTGGTTTCGGTGCCGTCGATGCCTGGCTGCATGAGCATCGGGGCGGGCCCGATTTTTTTGAGCCTGCCTGGCGATTGTTCGAGCGGGGTGAGCGCGGCACCATATTCAACCAGGTCCTCGATGCTCGTGGCGTGGATTACGATCGAGCCTTCATACGACAGTTGGTCGAGGTCTATCGCTCGCACCGACCTGACATCCAGCTTCATCCGGATGGGGCCGCCGCCCTCGAACGGCTTGGGAGAACCCATGTCCTCGGCTTGATTACCGACGGTTTTCTGGAAACGCAGCGGAACAAGGTGGCGGCCTTGGGGATCGAGCCGGTCTTTCGCTGCATCGTCTATTCGGACGAGGGCGGGCGTGAGGCTTGGAAGCCCAGTCAGATCCCTTACAGACGCATCATGGACGGTTGCGAGGTGACCGGCGAAAGATGCATCTACGTCGGCGACAACCCCACCAAAGATTTCGTCACCGCCAAAAAGCTGGGATGGCTGACGATCCAGATCCTACGGTCGGATGGCGAGTACCGAAACCTGGATGTGGCGCCGGAATTTCGAGCCCACCACCGGATCGAATCCCTGGACCGATTGGACGTTTTGCTCTGAAAAGAGGCCCTATTCCGCGATGATGCCTTTATCCATGCGTACGGCTTCGAATGCCTGGATGAAGTTCTCGACCATGTTGTTGATGTTGTACTTCGTGTCCACCACCCGGCGCGCCGCCTGGGACATCGCGGCCTGTTTCTGTCGGTCGCTGAGCAGTTCGATGAGGCAACGGGCGAGGTCCTCGGGATCCCGTTCCTTGAAGAGCAGGCTGTTTTCACCCTCGATCAGGGCCTCGGCCTCGGTGCTGTGATTGGTGCGGTTGTCGTGGGTGACGACCGGAAGGCTGCAGGTCAAGGCGTGAACGCCACTCAGGCCGATGTTGCCTGGATAGACGAACGCCTCTGCCACCCGAAACCAGGGAACCAGTTTCTCCTGATCGAAAATGGCGCCTTTGAAATGAACGAAATCTTCGAGGTTCAGCTCTTTACAGCGGTTCTTGAAGGTTTCGCGCTCTTCGCCGTCACCGATGACCACCAGCCGTGTATTCGGGTGTTTTTCCAATATGGCGGGCATCGCCGTGAGCATTTCGTTCAGGCGGCTCTTCATGGTGAGTCGGCCGCAAAACAGCAGGATTCGATGGTCGGCGAGACCTTCCTCCCCGCGAAAGGCGACCAATCGTTCCGGGCTCCATTTCTGGAGGTGCTGGTCGACCGTTTCGGTGTCGATGCTGTTGTCGGCGGCGTAGAGCTTTTCGGTAATCAACCCCATGTTGCGGAACGTCTCGATGTCCTGCCGGTTGTAAAACATGACCGCATCGACCCGACGCATGAATTTGCAGCGCACCCGGTGGCGGAACTGGGTGGTTCCGGGCATGGATCCGATGCCCCACCAGATGACACAGACCCCTTTTCGTCGGGCTTGGTAAATCAGCAGGATGTTGCTGATACATCTCGGGTTACCCATCAAAACCAAGATATCGCCGCGCTGCAGATCGTCCAGCAGGTTGGTTCGGTACTGCCAGTAAAAGACACCGAAGATGGAATAGGCGGAAAGGGCTTCCGTCGGGAAAGGGTAGGAGGGACTGTTGTGGGGCCAGGTCGGGTCGTAGTAGACCTTGGCGTCGACTCCCGGTGTCTCGGCAATCTTGCGGTAGAACGCCACGCGGTAATGCGGAATCATGAACTGAATGATCCTTACACGGTAAGTCAATGCTCACTGCTCCTGATGATGTTTCGTTGGGTTGAGTTTGCCGAGAGTTTAGCATAAGGCCGGGCTGACCGGTGTCTCTTGATGTACGTTCCTCTTTTGTGAAGAAAGCATGAGAAATATTTGGTTTCAAATTTCAATTTGGGTGCGAATTCCTCTTGTATGTCATATTTTTATGATTTTTTGAAATTTGATGGGCGCGGGATTCTGAGAATCGGTAGTGAAATATTTTTCGGGCTTCGAGGATGGATCGACACGGTCTGGACTTGCTCGCCTCATTCATCTTATGATGCTTTCCAAATCGAGCCTGGAGCAAAACGATGGGTCGCTTTTATTCCCGATTCGGTAAGAGGGCCTTTGACTTGGCGGTCGCCGTCCCCTTTTCCCTTTTTTTTTTGCCGGTGGGTCTTCTGATCTTCGTCCTGATCAAAATCACCTCGCCCGGGCCCGGGTTTTTCTACCAACAACGCGTGGGAAAGGGCGCCAAGCCCTTTACACTCCTCAAATTTAGGACCATGACCCACAAGAATCACGATGCCTCGGTCCAGTTGTTCGGCGGCGAGGCCGAGATTACCTGGCTCGGGCGTTGGTTGCGGCGCTTGAAATTGGACGAAATGCCGCAACTGGTGAACGTACTGCGCGGCGACATGACGCTGGTCGGGCCGCGCCCGATGTTGCCGGCCACGGTCGACGAGACCAATGCCAATTGTCGCCGGCGCCTGTCGGTACTACCTGGCATGACGGGTCAGGCCCAGATTCACGGCAATATCTACCTCACTTGGCCGGAACGCTGGGAGTACGACGCCGACTATGTGAATTCCTGTTCCCTCTGGCTCGACCTGAAAATCATTGTAGGCACCTTTGCAGTGGTCTTTTTGGGCGAGAAGCGTTTTACCAAACCCATGCCTTCGGCGAAAGGTTCCCCTCATGAATGATGTAACAGTGCCTTGCCCGCCGCGCGTCGTCCTGGCCGGCAGCGTGACGAGTTCTCTGAGAACGCTTCAGGGCCTGGTTCGGCACCATCTGGCCCCGGTCGGGGTTTTGGGTGTCAACGTGGACCGCTCCCAAAAAATCAGCGGCTTCGTGGATTTGGAGCGGGCTGCCGAAGAACTTGGGATTCCCTATCTGGGGTTCGATCGCATCAACGACCGGGCCGTCATCGATCAAGTACGGGCTTGGCGGCCGGACCTGTTGTTCGTGGTCGGTCTCTCCCAAATGGTGCAGGAAGAGTTGATGGGGATTGCCACTGTGGGCAATGTCGGCTTTCATCCCACCCACCTGCCGCTCGGACGGGGACGGGCCCCTCTCGCTTGGATCACTCACGACCTGGGACCGGGCGCCGCCAGCTTTTTCCTGATGGATGAAGGGGTCGACTCGGGGCCGATCCTCGCGCAGGAACCCTACGAGGTGGGCCCGAGAGATATCGCGGACCAGGTCAACGACAGGACCCTTGCGGCCATCGATCGCGCTTTGGACCGCTGGTTGCCCGAGCTGGCTGGTGGCCATTGGCGTCCGGCTCCGCAAAACCACGCCAAAGCTACCTACACCGGAATTCGCCGCCCCGAAGATGGCTGTATCGATTGGCAGGCATCCGCGCGGGATATCGATGCCCTGATTCGGGCGGCCTCGCGCCCTCATCCCGGCGCCTACACGTACGTGGGCGGCCGGAAGCTGTTGATTTGGAACTGCGCTCCCGCCGAGGGGCTTCCCTATCGGGGCATACCGGGACGTCTGCTTCTTTGGGACGACGACCGTGGCTGGCTCGTCCAAACGGGTCATGGACTTCTTTGGCTCACCGAATTCGAGTTCGATGTCGAGGCGGAGGACGCCAAGGAGCCCCAGCTTCGCGTGGGCCGGAAGCTGGGTTATGCGGCGCAGGATGAAATCCATCGGCTTCGGCGACAAAATACCAAACTCAAGAAACAACTGCTCGATCTCGAACAGCGAATCCAGACCCTGGAAGAAGGAGGAACTCGATGAAGGTACTCGTCATCGCGCCCCATCCCGACGATGAAGTGCTTGGATGCGGCGGCGTCATGGCACGCCATGTGGCGAACGGCGACGATGTTTTCGTCCTGCTTGCCACTCGTGGTGCCCCGGAATTTTTCTCCGACGAGCAGGTCGAGAGCACGCGCCGCGAGATGCTCGAGGCACATCGGACCCTGGGGGTGACCGAAACCCGTTTTCTGGAGTTCCCCGCGCCGAAACTGGATACGGTGGCCGGTTGTACTATTGCCGATGCCGTGGGCAAGGTGATCGCCGAAATCCGTCCCCAAACCGTGTACCTACCTTTTCCGGGTGATATTCACAAGGATCACCAGGTGGTTCATGAAGCGGCGATGGTCGCTTGTCGACCCGTCTACGACCACCGTCCCGAAACCATCCTTTGCTACGAAACCCTATCCGAAACGGAATGGGCGTCACCGATTGGAAACATGGGGTTTCTGCCGACCTATTTCGTCGATATCGACCGCTTCCTGCCAAAAAAACTGGAAGCCATGCAGTGTTTCGCCAGTCAATTGCGTGATTTTCCGAACCCCAGGTCCTTGGGGGCCATCGAACATTTGGCCAGGTTTCGCGGAGCCTCGGTCAATCTGGCCGCCGCGGAGGCGTTCGTGCCCGTGCGTCAAATCGTTCCCTGATTGGCGGCGGAATGCCGGGCGATTGGAGGCGTCGCGACCCGCGATCGCCGTGAATGTGGGCGTTTCGCTCGGGCAAATGCCTCCCCTGTCTTCGCTTGAGTTATAATCGGTTCTTTCTGGAGCCAGGGGCAAGGACCGCACCTCTTCGAGCGAGATGCGGCGAGGATGCGGACGGGACGAGTTGCGCTGCTTTTCGGTCGTGCCCGATCGTTTGTGCTTGATTCGAGGGCTGCTCACTCGGTTCAGATGTAATCGCTTCTGGGATTCTTTTCACCGCTCCGGACACATGGTACCGCCGGCGCAAGGTTTGGGATTCGTCGGACCCCTCGCAGGGGAGCCCGGTGGTGGAGGCCTTTTTGGGAGAGCTGCAGAAAAATTTGGTGCGCGTCGTCGGGAATTTTACGCGCCTGGGCATCGGCCTGATGTTCGGGCTGCTCCTGGTTCGGCTGCAATTGAGTTTCGGTCAGGACGCCTTTTCGATCATCATTCTGCTGGGCACCACCGTGGGATACCTGAGAATCTTTCCCGATATCATTCAGCATGCCGTCATCGCCGAGCTCAGCCGTGCCTATCACAGTGAAGATCGCCACGACATGTCGCGGGCCTTTGCCGCTGCCGGTCGGGTCAGCGCCCTGATCGGGCTCACCATTCTGACCGCGGTCAGTGGGTTCGCACTCGTGGTGGATCAGGTATTCAACATTCCCGTCGAACTTCTGGGGGCGACGCGGTACCTCACGGTGTGTATCGGGATTCAAACCATGAGCATCGCCCTGTTCGCACCATGCTACAAAATACTGGAAATCCTGGAACGTTTCACCGAGGTCAACTTCTGGCACATGGCGCTGAAACTCTCGTTCCTGTTCGCCGCCGGTCTGGTCCTCCTGTTCGTCGAAGGCTCCCAGGAACGCTTCATCATCTGTTACGGCACGCTTTCGACCCTGTTCTTCGGCACGGTCATGGTTTCCATCATGTTGCGCGCCATGCACTTGTTACCCCACGCCACTTTCTTCCGACGTGACTTTTGCCGCGACGCCGCCAAGCGCATGCTGCGAACCGGCGTGTGGAACACCGTTTCCAATGTTTCGATGGTCTCCCAAGTGGTGTTCGGTGCGTTCATGGCCAACCGATTCTTCGGGATTCACGCCAACGGCATGTACGGACTCGCCATTCAATTGGGCGGCTATGTACGCATGTGCTGCGGGGGCCTCGCCTACGGATTGGACTCGATTGCGGCACGGGTTCTCCTCGTCGGAAAATCCTCCCGGCGGAACCAATTGATCGAAGTGTCCACCGCTGCGCACGCCTGGGCCGTGTTGACGCTTTTCCCGATGATGGTGCTCTTTCCCCAGGAGATTTTGACCGAGTGGATCGGTCCCCAGAGCAAGAATCCCCAATTCGACTATGCCATGACCGCCAACCTGATTCGCCTGTTCGCGTTTGGTGCCATGTTTCACGGGATTTCCGACGCCTGGGACAAGATTCTGATCGGAGCCGGACGCGTCGCCTCCTACGCCCGCCTTCAGTTGGGCATCACGATCCTGGCCATTCCCCTGAGTCTGGCGATCGCCTTGAAGGGTCCCGAGGGTTTGCGGTTCTTCAGCCTCAGCTTCCCCTACACCCTGTTCTATCCGCTGTTTGGTCTCTGGGTGTTCCCATGGCTGTTGTCGCTGTGGACCCAGCAACGACGTTGGACCATGTATCGTCCGTTGTTCAAGACCTTTGCGGTGACGCTTCTGCCGGTCTCGATCCTGTTCCTGGCCGGACTCGCCCTTCCGGCCGAAGGCTTGGGACTGCTTTTGCTGGCCGTTCTGTTCGGGACTTTCCACGTGTTGTCCTCGGGATTCCTGCTGGTGCCCAAACAGTATCGTAGAATGGGATTCGATTTCTTGATGGGGCTGAGAAGTCGGTTTGGCGGCTCGGCTGCCGAATGATTTGGATCGGCTCTTCGAGGTGCGTTTTTGACGGCCGTGCCTGTCGCCGGCGGGCGATGGATCCTCCGCTTCTTCTTGTCTCCCTTCCCCAAACCAACTAGAATACAACCGCGCCATTTTCCCAATGCTCTCAAATCAAATAAGGTCAGCTCAGGTTCTTTGAAACCAGGCTTCGTTGCATGATGAATACGTCCCATGACTCTCACCACGGTTCTCTGGCAGACTGGATTTGGCACGTCCTTTTCTTCGATGCGTTGGTTCTCTTCCTTCGTTTTGGCGGCTACGCGATTGCGGACCTGCTCTTTCACGCCTGTTGCCTGATCATTGCCGGAGTGTTGCTGTGGCGTTGCTCCTCCGGGTACCGGCTGCCCAAGGGCATTTGGCTCGTTTTTTACGGCATCGCGGCCCTGGCCCTGGTTCAGACCGTGCCGGTCGGTCACGGGCTCTTGGCCTGGCTGGCCCCGATCAAGCACCGCATTTTCTCGGTCTCGTCCGCACACTTTCCCGATGTGACCGTTGCCACCTCGATCGCCATGGTGCCGCCGCTACACTGGCTGAAATTCGCCTCGTTGTGCCTCGATATGGCGATGGTGGCGATTCTGCTTGCCGCGCCGCGTCCCCAACGTCGCGTGTTCTACGGATGGTTCTTCGGCATTGGCGCTTTGGCCTCATGGCTGGCTATCTTGAATTACCAGAATCATATAGAGACGTTGCCATTCTTGCGTCTCTACAGCGGGACTCACGGGGGAATCGTCAACCGCAATCATTTCGCCATGTTGACCGTGACCTTGCTGATCATGACCTATCCGAAGATCCTCAAACATTTTGCGGCATTGCGGCAACCCAAGCGCCGGCAGACCATCGGCTTGGATCAACGCGCGACCGAAATCCTTTGGGGGTTCTTCTTCCTCATCGTGGCCTCGGTGTTTTTCGTGGCCTTTTCGGCAACTTGGTCGCGATCGGGTGTGCTCAATTTCGTGGTCAGCCACTTCGTGTTTTTGTTTTTGCTGGTAGTTGGCCTGGTGCGTCAGATGAATCGGCACAAGTACCTCATTCCGGCGGTTCTTCTGGCGGGGGCCGTCCTCATGCTGTTTCTGCCGCTCGGACGTGGATTGGAACGGTTTCAAAAATTGGGGGCCACGGACGAGGGCCGGTTGAACCGAATCCTGATCGGGATGGGCTACCTGGCCGAAATGCCGGTTCTCGGAGCCGGAATGGGGGCCTCCGAAGCGATCCTCGATCCGGTGGAGCCGCGAAACCTGCGTGAAACGCGCAATGCTCGGCAGTTTCACAACGAATATCTTCAAGTGTTGATCGAAATGGGGCCACTTGGATTGGTGGCTCTTCTGGTGGCTTTGTTTTTCTTGGGGAGCGAGTTGTGGAAGGGGCTTTCGGTCAAGGAATTCGATCGCCGGGTTTTTGCCTGTGCCATCTTCGCCCTGTTCGTGACGCTGTTGATATATTCTCTGCTCTCTTTTCCTTTGCGGGTCCCCGCGTTGAGGGTGTTCCTCATGCTTCTCTTCGCGTATGGGCTCAAATGTGTCCATCATCGGGATCACCTCCATCGCGGGGCCACGCGCAAGGTCCTTGGCGGGCTGCCTCTGCTGGCGTTCGGCACTCTTTGGTTTGCCGCACACCTTCCCGCCTCGCTGGAAAAGGACAGCCTTCCTCTGGTGGAACGATCGCGGAGTTACGGGTTCTTCTACCGCGTCGATCTGTTCAAGGCCAACGATCGCCTGGAGCGGATCTTTCTCGAAATGCCTCCGGCCGAGACCGTCGTGGCCGAGCTTCCCGAGATTCGCGCCGGATTGTTGCGGCATTTGAGGTTGCAGCCCTTCAGCCTCAAGGCCCTCAACAATCTGTTCATCGTCGATGTGCTGCAACACCGTTTCCGGGACTTGAGTTTCGACCCGGACGTCTATGCCGGTTTCCGGGCTCAGGCCATGGCCATCAGCGAGCTTGGGCGCGATGCCAACTGGCACTCCAAGGCGGCCCAATTGTTCCTCTATTCGATTTACGAACCCCATCTCCCACCGGAGGATCTCGCCGAATTCGAACGCTTGAAAAAAGACCCATATGTGATTCGATTCTGGATTCTGGCGCGCAAAAAGCTCGCCGAGCCAAAAGAAGCACCGGAGTCTTCGATGGAACGGGAAAGCAACCCGGAAGGAGTACCCTCGACCACAGGAACCGAAAATCCTCCGAGTAGCCAAAGGAGTTCGGTACCCAACGAGTCGGCTCCTGCCCGGGTGGGATATTGACGGCGATACGTATGCAGTGTGGGCGTCGGCGTGGCCTTTTTCGGAAAGCTGTTTTCGTGGTTTTGGTCGGGTTCTTGGTCGGGTGGGCGCCCACGGCCCTGGCCGCCAAACCCGCTCGTACGGATTTTGTCCTCTTCGCAGATGGTCGATTCGTGCCGGATGTCTATTTGGTGACGCCGGCTCCCGATGTGCCGGTCGCCCGTTTCGAACTTTTTTGCGGCTATCTGGGCAAAACCGCCTCGGAAATTCGCACCGTGCCGTCTCTGGCCGAAGGGATGCGGATCCATGGGGAAAAAGGGGATCTTTCCGGCGACAGTCCCGGAGTCAATCGGGTGCTTTTGGTTTTGGGAAAGGCGGCCCAAGCGGTGACGGGCGCACCCGATGCCCTGGGAGACGGTTTCGTGATTCAGTTTCCCGAGCCGCACGTCATGGTGATCGCCGCGGCCACGGGGAACGGTTTGTGGCATGGGATGGTCGAGTTTTTGGAACGCTACCTCGGTATCCGATGGCTGTTTCCCGGAAAAGAGGGCGAGGTGGTGCCCGAACACCGCGACTTGGCCGTTTCCCGCCGGCCCGTTCGTCAGAAACCTCACTTCGAACATCGTTTCCTGTCCGGCCTGCTCGGTCCAGGGCACCGCGAATGGGCAGAGTTCCAGCGCATGCAGTATAAGATCCATCGTCACCACAACATGATCAATCTCTTCCCTCCCGAAACCTACATGAAGTCCCATCCCCATTTCTATCCCGTGATCGACGGTAAGCGGCGCCTACCCGCCAACAACGAAGTCTACAGTTGGCAGCCCTGTTTCAGTGATGAGGAGCTGCTGGCCGAATCGATCTCGGTCGTCAACCGGTGGTTCGACGAACACCCCGAAGAGAGTTCCATTTCGTTGGGTACGAACGACTCCATGTTCTGGTGCCAGTGTGATCGCTGCCTACCCCGTTATGGCGCCAAAAACGAGCTGGGTCTGGACGACACGTCCGACGTGTATTACACCTGGGCCAACAAGGTGGTGGAGGCGGTGCTGAAACGCCATCCGGACAAGTGGTTCGGGGTATTGGCCTACAGCAACCTGTTGGAGCCACCCAAACGGGTGCCCATCCACCCACGGATCGTGCCCTTTCTCACCTACGAGCGGCTCAAGTGGCGTCGTCGCAAAGAGCGTCGGCGAGGCCTCGCTCGAGAACGGACCTTCCACCGCAAAGCGGCGAATGTCGGTCTCTACGACTATTATTATGGGACCCCGTATTTACTGCCGCGGCCCACCTTCCACAGTGTCGCCACCGAATTGCGCCATGCCGCTCGCCGCGGCATACGCCATTTCTACGCAGAGGCCTATCCCAATTGGGGCGAGGGCCCGAAGATCTATCTCGTGCTCAAGTTACTCTGGAACCCCAAGGCCGATCCCGAGCCGTTGCTGAAAGATTGGTATCGCGCTGCGGTGGGGCCCGAGGCGGCGCCCTATCTGGAGGACTACTTCGCGCATTGGGAACGCTTCTGGATGAAACGAGTCAGAAAGCTAGAGTGGTTTCGCGCGCCAGGACAGTATCTCTTCTTTGGCGAGACCGAATACCTGAAGCCTTTGACGCACGAGGATGTGACGCATTCGGAGTACCTGCTTCGAGAGGTGGTCGCCAAGTCTCGAACGCCGGAACAAAAAGCGCGGGCGGAATTGTTCGTCCAATCTTTCGAGTGGTATCGCGCCAATGCCCTTTCCTACCTGGGGTTGGTCAAGGGGGACATGGGGGGGCGGACCAAAGAGGAATTGTTGGCTATCGATCTGGAGCGTTATGCATTGATCGAGGCCGGCCGCGATCATCCGTTCCTGTTTCAATACGTCCGTTTCGATCGATTTCGCAACCTGAACCTGCTGAATTGGGGTCATCCCGAAAAATACATCGTGACCCCGTTGTGATGGGGCGATGGTTCGGTCGACCCTCACTCAATGACTCGGCACCAACCACTTGATGGCGAGGAATCCTCCGATGAACAAGACTGCCGCCAAGAGGGTGAGCTTGTCGAAGTACTTGTCGATGAAACGCACGGCGGGTTCGCCGAATCTTTTCACGACCCAGGCTTCGATGGCGAAGCGCAGGCCGCGGCTGGCGAGCGAGAGCAGCAGGAACGGAAGAATCGAAAAGTGGAATACCCCGGCGGTGATGGTGACGACCTTGTAGGGGATCGGGGTGAAGCCGGCGATGAACACGACGGCCATGCCGTATTGGGCGTACCAGTTTTTGAAGGTGTTGTACTTGTCCATCGCACCGTAGAATTCGAGAATCGCCACGCCGACGGTGTCGAAGAAAAAGAAACCGAGCAGGTATCCGAAAAGGCCGCCGAGTACCGAGGCCAGGGTGCAGATTCCCGCGATGCGGTAGGCTCGGTCGCGGTTCGCCAGGCACATCGGCAGCAACATCACGTCTGGTGGAATCGGGAAGAACGAACTCTCCGCGAAACTGATCAGGGCCAGCCACCAAGTGGCTTTCGGGTGCTCCGAAAGCTGGAGCGTTCGCTCGTACAATTGCCGAATCCAGCCCATGATTTTGTGATAGACGCGCATGGGCGCGGCAGCTATGGACATGACCAGTCTCCTTGGGCGACCTCGACCAATGTCTGGAGATCGTCCTGGAACTCGCCTTCGTGGCGCTTCAACAGGTCGGTATCGGTCATTTCCATTTGGAGCGGGGTGGCCGTGATGTAATTGGCGTAGAAGGCGCCGAGATCCGTACCGGTCTCCGGGCCGCAGTCGGGGTGATAAGGGCCCAGCCAGTAGTAGTCTTTTCCGCGCGGGTCGGTGCGCGTCACGAGGCGAGTTTGGAAACAGCGCTCGTCGAGCGGTACGAACCTGAGGCCCCGAAGTGGTTTGCCGGGGACGTTCAGGTTCCAGATGGCGTGGCGAGAGGCTTGGGGACGTTCGAGCATCCAGGCGGCGAAGCCTCGAGCGACCCGCGCTGCGGGAGCCACCGCGAAGGCTCGCTGTTCGTCGCGGCCCACCGAAACCGCAAGCGCCGGGGCGCCGTAGTGAAAGCCTTCCCAGGCTGCGGCGACCGTACCCGAGTAGGCGGTGTCCAATCCCAGGTTGGGACCGTGGTTGATTCCCGAAACGATCAGGTCTGGTACCACGCCTTCCAAGACCACCCGTATACCCAGGTGGACGCAATCGACCGGAGTTCCGTTGACCGCGTAAGTGGCCTCGCCGAGGGGTCTCAGCCGCAACGGTGTGTCCAGTGAGACCTTGCGACTCACGCCGGAATTATCCTGTTCGGGAGCCACCACGATGACGCGACCCAGCTCGGCGAGTTCCGTGCACAGAGCCTTGATTCCCGCAGAAAAATATCCATCGTCGTTACATACCAAAATGGTGGGCACCGAATGTGTTTCGGCCTGGTTCATCTGCATGAGAGCCCGTCCTTCGTTGATGCCGATTCCCCACGGCGCTGGCAAATGGTAAAACCCTGATATGTGATGTCCTCGAATGGCGAGTCCTCGGTCGGGACCCGCCTAACACAAAAGAGGCATCCTAACACAACTGTGTCTCCCTTGGTGAGCCTTCGAGGCTGTCCGGACGTCGGCCCTCGAAACAGTGTAGGCCAGGTTGCAAAGTAATCGCGGACAGCGGAATTGGCTCGGTTCCGGTCGATGCGTTATGATGCGGGGAATTCCCGATCGAGACGACCCCTCATCTTTGGATGGAAAAGAATCTTCGGGAACCACTCAACCAAATGTGACGGATCCTCGTTGGGGGAGGTGCACGCCCGACCGCGCGCCACTCCATCCCGACCTCGATGGGGGGCGAGGCCGGAAGCGGTTGATTGCCATCGCCAGGGGTTGTCATGGTGTGGTTGTTCGAATTCCTCCCAAGGAGCGATCATGAAGGACTCGGTTAAGATATTTCCCCTCATTGGGTTGACTGTGTCGCTGCTACTCACGTCCTGCAGCTCCGAGGTCAATTATTCGCGGTCTCTTTTCAATCATATTCCCGCCGATCCCGAGGTCTTGGTTCTGATTCGACCCAACGATGTGACCAACCTTCTGGAAATCACCATGGACGAGCTGGATTTGAACAAGCTCTTCGACGATCGCCTCGGCATCGATACCTCCGATTTCAACCGACAAAAAGAGATCGTCGGCGAGATGTTGCAAGCGGTCGGCGTTCCCTGGCCGCAAGTGGAGTCCGTCGGTTTCCTCCTTTATTTCGAAAAACCCATCATTCTGCTCTCCGGCAATTTCAAACAGCAGGAAGTCGTGGCCAGGATTCGCGAGGTGGGTTTCAAGCAGCGTTCCAATGGTTACTTCGACTATATTTATGAAAAACAAAAACTTCACGTTCCCGCCGATGGCTTGATGATGATGGCCGAGGAAGATCTGCTGGATTTCCTGATGCTGGTTCCCGAGGAGAATCGCCTGTGGAACCGGGAAGATTTCGAAGCCTATCGCCGCACGACCCCGCTCAACAACAGTATTTTTCTGTGGTCCCAACCACCCAAACACTTTCTGTCGGACTTCCAGTACCACGAAGAACTGAGTAACGTCAGCGTGGCCGTGGATTTCAAACACAACCTGAACATGCGGGCCAACGTGCGTCTCAAGAGTTCCGAGAAGGCGACCTATCTCTATGATATGGTCCTCGGCACGGTCACGTTCTCCCAGGGCATGTTCGGCCCGGATCCCGAGTTCGGTCCCGTGTTCAAGGGAATCAAGGTTACCCAGGACAACAATCAGGTCATCGCTTCTCTGGTGATTCCGGCCTCTCAACTACCGGCTCTCAAGGAGCGGATCATGCGAGATATCGAGAACCCCGAGGCGGGGACCTTCGGCAAACTTCAAAATTTCTTTGATCGCTTGGACTGATCTCTGTTGCCAAATCCGCGGTGGATTCCGAAAATGGGAGTGGAACTTTCCAGAGGAATGAACGGAACGGGTTTCGGCTTGGCGCCGGACGGTTTTGGCGTGAGTTTGATCACCGGAGCACTGCCTCGAGGCAAGGACTCCACAATCGAAAACGATACTAAACGAGTTGGGGTGGGGCGGCGTTTCTCTATGCGCAAGGTTGACCTGGTTGATGCAACCGAAACCGATGAACAATTGATGAACCGAGCCGCCAAGGACGACTTGGTTGCTTTCGAAGCCCTGGTGGCGCGACATCAAAAACGCGTGTACCGAATGGCCAGCCGCATGCTGGCTTCAGACGAAGACGCTTGGGATGTGAGTCAGGAGATATTCATTAAGATCTACCATGCTCGTCGGTCCTATGTGGAAAACGCCAAGTTCACCACCTGGCTCTACCGCATAGCCCACAACGCTGTCATCGACAAAATCCGCCAGATCAAACGGCACGCCAAGGTGGTTTCCATGGAAGACATGCTCACCGAAGTTCAGGGTCACTTGAGTAGTGCACACAAGGCACTGGAATTGGACGAAGTGACCGGGAAAATGTCGGAAGCGCTTGCCCGATTGAGCGAGCGACAGCGCAGCATGGTCCTTCTCAAATACTACGAGGGCTGCTCCATCAACGAAATTGCCGAAGTCTTCGATTGTGCCACCGGTACCGTCAAGGCCACCTTGTTTCAAGCGATTCGCAACCTGCGAAAGAATCTGGCCCGCAGTGGATTGGTCACCGCGGAGGTGAACTCATGAAAAAAGATTGGAACCACGATCACGCGGCGCGGGAGGCTTCTTGGGCTGAAGCCTTCGACCAACTGGAGCAGGCCCAGACAATCGGAGGCGATGAATCGTCGACCGATGCCGAAATGGCCGATCTGCTCACTATCACGCGCGCCCTCGATCAACTCGGTCAGGAAGATGTCGCCATGCCGAGAGCCCTGGAGTTCCGCCGCGGTGTCATGAGCCATGTTCGTCAACCCAGGCCCTGGCGTTCCTATCTTGTTGGATTCGCCGTGGCGGCCATCGTTCTCCTCGCGGTGTTTCTGCCGCGAGAACCCGAGCCCTCCGGCAAGACCCATCTCGTGATGGCACCGGAACTGATTGATCAGGCCATGGCCAACCAGGCCCGATCGGATATGATCGATTACCTGCAAAGTACCGAATTGCTGCTGCTCTCCATTCGCGATTACGATTTTTACTGTGCCGAGAACCAATTGGATATGGCTCCGGAGAAGAATCTGGCAAAGGTCCTGCTACTCAAACAGAAAATGTTTCACCATCAATTGGACGATCCGCGCTATTTTCAAGCGCGCCAACTCTTCGATCAGTTGGAACGTATCCTTGTTGACGTGAACAATATGGACGTGTGCAGCGACAAGTTCGAGCTGGAATACCTCAATCAACACATCATCAAGAAGCGCATTCTCACCAAGCTTCGAGTCATCGCTCAAGAAATCCAATATTCGTAGGGTGTCACATATGGTCTTCCTCAGTCACGTGTTCCTGATTTTTACGTTCGGATTCGCCCCGCCCCAGTCGGGCGCCGAAGAATTCGAACTCTGGAAGCAAGCCCGCGCCCATTGGTACAACAAGGAGTGGACCGAAGCGGCTCAGGCATACCAGACGTTGATCGACAAGTTTCCCGACAGCCCACGGCGTTGTAAGAGCCAAAATTACCTGGGATATTGTTACGATCGAATGGGTCGCAAGAAAGAAGCGCTCGACATGTTTTCCCAATTGGTGAGTCAGGGGAATTGCAAGGCCGAAACCGTACTCGACGCCAAGGGCGAGCGGCTAAAATTGGCCTACGAACTGGTTGCGGAAGATCCCGCCCTCAAGTCCATTTTGGAAGCGGGTTTACGCGATCCCAACATCGACATTCGCATGCAGGCCGCCATTTTTCTCAGCAATCTCGACGACAAGTCGGGCCTCGACACCTTTTTCGAAGTCGTGGAAGAAAGCCCCGACCGGGATCTGCGCGATACCGCCACCAAGCACATCATCAAGTTGGGTGACGATGCCGACAAGGAACGCCTCGAAAAAATCCTCGAGGAGCAGCGTCTCTCCAAGAGCGGTGTCAAACCGAAGATGATCCGCCTCATCATTCGCAAATTCTCTTCCACCGAAGAAACCGTGAAGGTCAATTTGCCCATCAGCCTCTACGGAATCGTCATCCGCAGCCTGACGGACGACCAGCTCAAGGTAATCGAGGAACAGGCGGGCATCGATTTGAAACGCTTGAGCTTCAACCTGGAGGACTTGGAGTCGGGCCACGTGCTCTTCTCGGTCGTGACCAAGGATGAAGAAATCAAGATGTTCCTCGAATAGCGGGCCTGTTGGTATGAGGCCCATCCCCGACCGATATCGCTTCCTTGCGCGTCTTTGAGGGAAATGACGCCAACCCTGATCTCGTTTTTCGGCCGGTAGTGCGCGAACGACCCTTTTGGTTTTTGTATTGCGCACTATAACATTGATGATTCGGATCCCGCGGAATCCGAATCAAGGTATCGTTGTGAGAGTGGGTTCCCTTCGTCTCGGGATTGCCCGTTCGCGATCAGGCCGTTGGTGCTCCCGGATTCTCATGCCGTGATCAGGAGTGTTTCTTCATGTGTTTTTCCTTGTTCGGGTTCATCTTTCTCGCATCCTCGGTCATTCAGGCGGAACCGAATTCAAACGCCGATGCACGGAAACAGGTGGAAGCCTATCTTCAAAAGCTCGAATCCCGTTATGGAATTGCCGGTCAATCGGTCGCAATTCTCGTCGATGGGACCATGGTGGATTCCGTCTGGCGAGGTTACGCGAATCTCGAGTTCGAGATACCGGTCGATGCCGAGACCGTATTCCCGGTCTATTCGATTGCGAAGCTCTTTGCCAATGTCACCACGATGCAATTGGTAGAGGCGGATAAGATCGACTTGGATGCGACGCTCGATACCTATCTGCCCGATGTACCGCCCACCTGGTCCAAGATTACGGTCCGACAAGCCATGTCTCATCTCTCGGGATTGCCCGATTTCTATACCACCGACCACCTGCTTCCGGAGGAAGAAGGCCTGGTGTTGCCCAGTGTATTCGGGAAGCCGCTTCTTTCCGAGCCAGGTCACGCCAATCGCTACAACCAGACCAATTTCTTTCTCGTCCGGAACATCATCGAGCGAGTCACGGGCCGTCGATACCTCGATGTGGTCAGGGAGCGCATGATTCGAAACCCCGGTTTGAAACAGACATCGTTCGGCAGCCAAAATGCGGTGGTTTCTCGAAGGGCATCCAGTTACACAGGCAAGGCAGGCCGACTGAGACTGAATTCGGGTTGGGACTTTCCCGAATACTTTTTTGCCAGTGCCGGCTTGAATACCACTGCCGAGGACATGGCGATCTGGTTCAAGCACCTTCTCGATGGGCGACTGATCGATCGTGCAACCCTGGAGGTCATGTGGCGGCCCGTCAAACGAAACGACGGTTCCCTGTCCTTCTTCGCCAACGGCTGGTCCTTCCAACGGTACGAGGGGATCACCGCCGTCGGCCACGGCGGCGGCGGGCGAAACAACGTCCACCACTTCCGGAGGGAGGCGGACGGCCGAAGTGTAACCGTGATCTACCTGACCAATGGTGGCCTGAAATGGTACCCGGTCTACGATATCGTCAACATCATCGGTAACTACTATTTACCGGGCATTCAATCCTCTTCGATGGCGTTGAAGCACGACATGTTTGACGCAATAGAATCCGATCGCTGGGATCTGGCTCAGGCCAGGTACCGTCGATTTCGAGGGGCGGCCGATACGAGGGGCGTCGACACCGAGAACACGCTCAATGCCCTGGGTTACGACATCCTGTTCATGCTCGACGTGAAAAAGGCGCTTCCCGTGTTCGAGTTGAATTTGGAGATGCACCCGGAATCGGCCAATGCCCACGACAGTTTGGGAGACGCCTTGATTCGATCGGGAGACCCGAAGTCCGCGGTGACGGTGCTGAATCGCGGTTTGATGTTGGCCAAAAAACAGGCGGCAGGATCGCGCATGATTCAAACTTTGGAGGCCCATTTGGCCGAGGCGCGGAAACTGCTGAACCCGAAATCGACCCAAGCCAAAACGGAACAAGAAAAAGTACCGTAGCCAAAGGTCGGGCTTTCGGTCCGGTTATCTCTTTGGCGCGATCTTGGCGATAGGCTATTCACTTGGGCGGGTCTTTTTGATGGCCAAACGCCATGTGAAAAGGGTCCTATGTGGGAGTGGAGACTTCCCAAGCAAGGTATCGATCAGAAGATACAAATGGTGTTGGGCTTGTTGGCCAAAAAGGTTGTTTTTTTCTCTGAACTTTCGATGAGAAGATTTCGTTCACTTTACCGACTGGTGATGTGATATTCCGAAGGTAAAACCAAGACACTCTGATGCAGCAACCAATTAACATTGGCTAATACACTATTGAAAGAGTTGCTGTATTGCTTCTTTCCACGTGGAGGTGGGACTATGAAATGTGTTGTGGAGCAACACGAAGGGTTTACCATTGTACGCATCGAAGGTCGGATCGATATCGGAGACGGCGACATCAAGCTGAGACATGGTGTTCGAGAGGCGGCTCTTTTCGACTGCCCTGGAATCATTCTCGATTTCACCAAGGTCACTTATATGGATAGCTCCGGTATCGGGGAATTGGTCAGCATATATTCAGAACTACAGAAGTCCGGCAAGAACATGTGCCTAGCCCATCTCAACGCCAAAATTTACGATTTGATGACCCTGACGCAATTGATCGCCGTCCTACCCGTTTTCGATAGCGTCGAAGACGCCATGATGACGATGATCAAGGCGGCTTGAGACTCTATTACCCAACGTTCTTTGGTTCCGTACCCTGGGAGCATCGGAACGCCATCACGTCCGATGTTCCATTTTTTACGGTAAATCGGGAACGATCGAAATGGGTAGAGGTGTCGATACTTGAATTGCGATCATTGAGCATGTTGTCGTTCTTGAAGAAAAGATAAGGATTATGTCAGTGATATACTAACATGATCAGGTTTTTGGATTGTTGTGTTACTAATGCTTTGGGGGTGACTGTGGCGCTTCTGGGCAATCGTATGCCACGACGATCCGAGATTCCTCGTTAAGTTCCGATCCCTCTCGTTTTCTTTGCGAGGAATCTCCCTCCGCTTTTTTCTCCGAAGCCATCCTTCTTCACCCAAATCACCCCTTTGGATTTTGGGTGGGCCGATCATCCGTGGTCGGCTATTTTTTTGCCCGGATATACGGTGTGGACCTGGGCCTTTTGCGATTGCCCTCGGGCCTGTGCCTCTGGAGCAGAAAAAAACTGCATTTGCAGGCTGCTGCAATCAAGCTTCCCGGCCATGTGACCGAAGAACATGGAAAGTCCTTGGATATCTTTTCCCGAAAATGGCGCTCCGTATCGAGTGGGTTTGACGGCTCGTTCGGCGGGTGCCACATGGCATTTCGCCAAGGAGGCAGGGTTTGCTGAAAAATATTACCCTCAGTGCCGACGAATCTTTGATTCAGCGCGCGCGTGCTCGTGCCGCTCTGGAAAAGCGCACACTCAATGCGCTCTTTCGGGAGTGGCTGGCGCGCTATGCGGGCAAGGAACGGGACATGGAAAGTTACCGGCAACTCATGGCCAAGCTGAGTTATGCAGCGCCTGGCAAGGACTCTTCCCGGGCGACTCGTAATTCCTGAACGCCACTCGAGTTCAACATGGCCCATCACACCCTGGGTTCGTCCGGATGCTGCGGGCACCCTCGACGCGCAAAGTGGAGACTTACATGGAAGGAAGATATTTTATCGATACGGGCGTCTTTATCGCGAGTTTTGACGACAGCGATGCCGATCGCCAGAACATCGCGCAAAAATTGATTGGAACCGCTCTTGCGGAACATGTGGGGATCATCAGTTACCAGGTCATCGAAGAAATGCTGCATCATTTCATGGATCGTTTCGAAAAGAAGCTGGAACCGGGGGACACGGACGAATACCTGGAGCGCGTTTTGATTCCCCTTTGCGAGGTTTACCCGACGGTGGAGCTCTACGAAACAGCGCTCAATCTGTGTTACGAGCGGCGATACTCCTACAAGGACGCCCTGATTTTGGCGGCCTCCCAGCGTGGAAGCTGCAAAGTACTCTTTTCCGACCGCTTGAAGCACGGCGGCACTGTGGGCGCCCTGACCATCCACAATCCGTTCAGAAAGCTGGACGGCTGATTTCGAAATCCCCGAAGAGAATGAGGCGATGAGGACCATCCCCGGTGGCGGAGATGGTCTGGGGTGTCGATCGGTGCCCGTCGGCACGGCGATGTCAAAGCCTTGTTGGGGCCTTTCCCGAACAACTCTGGATGGGGAACAGTTACATCCTGAAGCCGGGCTCCTGCATGGTCTTCCAGATGATCTCCTTCATGATTTCGGTAGTACCGCCGCCGATGGGCAAGAGCCTGGAGTCGCGGTAGATGCGTTCCACCAGTACGCCTTGCATGTAGCCGAGACCCCCGAAGATTTGAACCGCTTCGTCGGCGCAAAAGCGACAGGCTTCCACGGCGGTGTTCTTGGCGATCGCCACCTGGCGAATCGCCATTTCGCCGCGATGGGCCAGGCTGGCGGCGTGGTAGACGAATTGTTGCGCCACTTCCACCCGACTTTGCATGTCGACCAGCTTGTGGCGAATGACTTGTTTGGCGATCAGCGGCTTTCCGAAAGCCTCTCGCTGTCCCGCATAGGTCAACGCCGCCTCGCATGCCATGGCTGCCGAGGTTACGGCCATCACTGCGAGTTGAATGCGTTCCGACAAAAAGTTCTGCATGATCCACTTGAACCCCGAACCCTCGGTACCGATGAGATTGGCGACGGGAACTCGGCAATCCTCGAAAGCCAGTTCAGCGGTGTCCGAGCAGCGCCAGCCCATTTTTTTCAGGGCCTTGGAAACCCGCAAGCCCGGCGTATCTCGTTCGATCACGAGAAGGGAAATCCCCTCGTGACCAGGCCCTCCGGTACGAACCGCAGTGGTGAGAAAGTCGGCTCGGGTTCCGCTGGTGATATAGGTTTTGGCCCCATTGACGATGTAGTGATCGCCGTCGCGCACGGCTCTGGTCTTGATGCTGGCGACATCCGAGCCGGCGTCGGGTTCGGTGATGGCCAGAGCCGCGATGGTTTCTCCAGACAGGGTGGGGGGAATGAATCGCCGCTTTTGCTCCTCCGTTCCGGCAAACAAGATGGGAGGTAAGGCGATCATGTGTGAACCCAGTCCGGCGGCGATGCCTTGGGCTCCGCTTCGGGTCAGTTCTTCGGATACCACGATCGCATGAAACAGATCGGTATTGGTGCCTCCGTATTCCTCGCCGAAACAGACGCCCAAAAGCCCGTGTTCCCCGGCCTTGCGGTAAAGCTCGCGAGGGAAAATCCCCTCTTCCTCCCACTGATCCACGTGGGGTTCGATCTCTTCGCGCACGAAGCGGCTGGTCAGGTCGCGCAGCATTTCGTGCGATTCGTCAAAGTAGCTGCATTGCGTAGCTGTCGTCATCAAAACGCTCCTCGATGTCGGTTCGGCCCATCGCGTCGCGAGTGGTGAACGACGGATCGGGTCGAAAACGATGATGGTTCAGGCACGGAGGGCAAAGGGCAGCCGAGATCAGGGGACCAGGTTTTCATGAATCCAGGTGCCGAGTCGCTCGAGTGGTTCACGAACCTGCCATGAGCGCGGATCCCGAGGTCCGACCCGATTGCTGACCGCACGCAGTTCGGAGAACGGTACCCAATCGAGAGCACAGGCCAGGGCCACCGCCGCGCCTTCCATGTTCTCGAGGCCCGCGCCGAAAGTACGCCAAAGAGCATCCGCTCGGTGAGTCGAATTGGTCACGGCCGCGACCGTAATGGCTTGGGTGGTTGGCAGGTCCCCAGGCAAATCGGCAAGCTCGAAGTCGCAGCCGAATTGGCGATCTTCGCGCGGCAGCATCGGAAGATTCATGGCGTCGAGGTTGTAGAAGCGGTCGGCATCCGCATAGCCGGTATCCGCCAAGGTCTCTCGGGTGACGGCGTAGATGTCGCCCAGCGCCAGATCCGCCTGTGCGAAGGTGCCGGCGATCCCGGCGAGCACCACCCGATCCGGCCGTAAATGGCGAATCAGGTGACTGGTGGTGACCGAAGCCGCGGCGGGTCCGATTCCGCAAAGCGCCCAATCGAGGTCGGCATCTTGGGAGACCGACCAGGGCCCGACCAATCGCTGCGATAGATCGTAACGGGGATTCAGGTAACGCAACTCCAGTTCGGTGGGGACCAAAATCAGGGTTTTCAAGCGGCCTTTTGCTCCTGGGGCAAGGTGAAGGTGAAAACGGTTCCCTCGCCGATGCGGCTGGACACGTCGATCCGGCCCTGGTGGGCCTCGGCGATGCGCTGCGCGATCGGCAGTCCCAGCCCGGTTCCGCCGATGCGGGTCGAGTAGAACACCTTGAAGATGTTCTTCAACTCGGGGTCGGAGATACCGGGTCCTTCATCTCGGATTTGAATCATTACTTTACCATTTCCAGTGGTGGCCGTCTTGATTTCCAGTAATTTACCCGGTGTGAGAATTTGGATCGCATTTTGGACGACGTTCAGCAGCGCTTGACGCATTTGCGCTTCGTCTGCCTGGATTTGAGGAAGATGTTCGTCGAAAAGGATCTCCAATCGGACACCGCTCTTCTTGATTTCGGGATCGAGGAAAGTGAGTACGGCCTGGATCAGAGCGTTGAGATCGCAGGGGTGGGATTGGAGCGCGGTCGGTCTCGCGTACGACAGAAAGGAACCGACCAGGCGTTCCAGGCGCATGATTTCCTTGCGCGTACCCATGAGCATGTCCTGTAGGTCCTCCAGTTCGTCGGCGCCGCGATCCTCCAACTCCTCTTGAATCAGTTGAACATTCATGTTCATTGAATTCAGTGGATTGCGGATTTCATGAGCCAGTCCGCTGGCCAAGGTACCCACGTACGCCATCTGGTCGGCCTTGCGGGCGTGTTCCTGCAGTTCCTTGTTGCGACGGTAGGCCCAAATCACATAGACGAGCCCCAGGCAAAGCAGGGCCAGGGAGATGATGATCGCAAAGGTCAATTTTCGATTGAGATCGGTCCGCAGCGCCGCAACTTCCTGTTCGATCAGGTTGGGATTGTATTCCAGTGCCAGGCGGTTGTCGTCGGAGAGGGGAGAGGTCCCCGACTGAACGGGAATCATACGGGCCATTTGGTCGGCGTGATGTTCGTGGGGTGATTCCGGCGGTTGTTCTCGCGATTCGTTCGCGCGAACGACCATGGAACCGCGGATCATCTCGCGGTGTAGCACGCGTCCCTGCCTGTCGAGTACGACGACCGAATGGAAAAACGAAAACTTCCGTAGTCGCGGTGCGATGCGTCTGGAGAGGGATCGCCCGTCCGGGGATCGATCGGGGAATTCTCGAACCAACTGCTCCTGCAACAGGGTTTCCGCCTCGCGAATACCGGCAACGAGACGTTCGGTGACGATCGCTTCCGAGAGCGAAGAGAACGTCAGAAAACCGAATACGGCCAAATTGGCGATGATCAACAGGCCGAATGTCAAAATGGCGAAAATGATACCGCGCGTCATCGTGACTCTAGACCTCGTTCCATTGGTAATCTCTTCTCATACTTGATGTTATCGAGGGTGCACATTTCTAGATCGTCTCAGGTCACGGTTCGAAACGAGCAAACTCCAAGCCAATGTCGCTCGGGAGGAACGCCGCACCTTGCAGGTCACCACCATTTCGGAGATGGTGCCCTATTTCCGGCTCGATCATCTTGGATTTGGGGATCGGCTTCCGTCTTTGTTTTCGCTCGGGTTCCCGGTGGAAGCTCTTCGGCAGCGGCCGTTTCTCAGGTGGTGGTTTTTTCTTGGTAGGTCGCCAGCGTGCGCGTCAGCCAACGGGGATCGTCGGACATGACGGCGTCCACACCGCAGTCCAGTGCCTTCTGCAGCATGGTCGCATCGTTGACCGTGTAGCTGTACACCGGCTTGCCTTTGGCGTGGACGGCCTGGACGAACTGGGGGCGAAGCCGTTTGATATTTGCCGAGTAGGCGGCAAGGAACGCGTCGTCTTCTACGATGGCCGGTCGTGTCTGATTCAGCACGAAGTGAAAGTCTTTCGCAATCTCATGCCCGTAGCGCAACAAGTCCAGATCGAAACAAAGAATGCGAACCGAATCGACCACCTGAAATTCGCGAACCATGTCGATGACCCGCTCCATCAATTGTTGCCGGCGGCCCATGCGGGTGGACCCGCCCTCGGGTTTGATCTCCAGCAGCAACAGGCAGCGGCCCGCGTAACGGTGCATGAAGGTTTTCAGGGTCAGGGGACCGATACCTCGAAAGCGTCGGTCGAACCAGGAACCGAAATCCACTTGGTCGAGCTGTTGCAGAATGCGCGCGCGAACCAGCTTCATGCCGCCACCCACACGCCGGAAATTCTTGTCGTGGAAGACGATGGGAATGCCCTCGCGCGTGAGTTGGACGTCGAATTCGATTCCCTGGATCGGTAGCTCCAAGGCCGCGTCGAAGGCCGGTAGGGTGTTTTCGGGAAACGCGCTGGAAAAACCCCGGTGGGCAATGGCCAAAGTGGATGTGGATTCACGTGTCAATTTGGTATTCATCGATCCCCCCGCACGAGGTAGCTGTGCCTCAAAATCTCGAGCCGCGATCTCCCGGCCTGCTTGGGGGAATGCGGCGTTCGGCCTCCGGACACCGTACCAGGCTTGTGTGAGTCTTCCGATAGAAAACAACGCGATCCGCGTCGATCGTTCCTATCGCGTTCATGAGTTATTTTTGGAGTCTGTATCCGCTACGCGTTGCAATCTTTCTTTTAACGTTGAAAGCGTGGATTCGTGAAGCAATTCTCGTGCTGTAAGCTTCCGGCCGGATTCGACGAGGCCGATGGAGGCCGCAAGGAGGCCAACCAGGTGTGGTGCCTCGACGCCGCGATCCCGGTATTGGGCAATGGAGTCCGAACCGTCGCGCTTGGAGAGACGGTTCCCCGCTTCGTCGAGCATGAGCGGGACGTGCCAAAACGTGGGGATCGGAAACCCGAACACCCGGAACAAGTAGATTTGTCTCGGCGAGCTGTCGAGCAGGTCGAAACCGCGCAAGACATCGGTGATGCCCATCAGGCCGTCGTCGATGACCACGGCCAGTTGGTAGGCGAATAACGAGTCCGCCCTGCGCAACACGAAATCGCCCACATCTTCGCTCATGGATTGGGAAAATTCGCCGTAGACACCGTCTTCCATGGCGATGAGCGCGTCGTCGACCCGCAGCCGCCAAGCCGGCGTCCGATCGGGGCGGCGGGCTGCCGCGGCGACGCGCGCATCGGGAGCCAGGTCCCGGCAGGTTCCGGGGTAGACGGGACTGCGGCCGTGTGGCGCACTGGCGGCCTGGGCGATGTCCTTGCGTGAGCAATAGCAGGGGAACACCAGATCTCGGTCTTTCAGGACCTGAAGCGCCGTCTGATAGAGGTCGTCACGCGCACTTTGATCATAGGGGCCCAGGGGACCGTCGACATCGGGACCTTCGTCCCAATCGAGGCCCATCCAACGCAAATCCTGGACAATTTGTCGTGCCGAGCCGGATCGAACCCGAGGTTGATCGAGGTCTTCCATGCGCAGTACGAATGTGCCCCCTTGGAGGCGGGTGAGCAGCCAGGCGAGCAGGGCGGATCGAGCATTGCCGAGGTGGAGCGGACCCGTGGGGCTGGGTGCGTATCTTCCGCGGGGACCTCGAGTCCGCAGCTCGGCCGCCTTTTGGCGCAACCGTTCAAATCCAGCGTCATCGGTTGTCGTCACCATGGAGTCAGTGGCGCTCCTCGGCTCCCGTGGCCAGCGTCCGGACCAGATTGCGGCGCAATCCGGATGCGCGTTCCATCGATTCCTCGACGGCGCCGCGCAGCACTTGGCGAGAGCCGTAGATCAGGACGGATTTCTTGGCCCGGGTCACGGCCGTGTAGATCAGTTCTTTGCGACACAAGGCATTCTTCCGTTCGGGGAGGACCAGAACCACGTGACCCGCTTCGGAGCCCTGGCTCTTGTGGACGGTGGTGGCATAGGCCGGTGTCAGGCCGACCTGATTGCCGAACGGGATGCGGCGGAATCCGGTTTCCGTGCGAAACACCAACCAGCGCGCCGCACCGCCTTCCGGTGAAGCGAACCAGAGGCTGACCCCGATATCCCCATTGAACAGGCCCTGGCGGTAATCGTTGCGGGTCACCATCCAAGGCGCGCCGGGCAAAAAGGGACCCTCTCCCCGAAAGATGCGTTCCTTGAAGAGCTGGTTCAGGGTTTCCACTCCGAAAGTGCCGCGATGGGTGAGGCACAAAAGACGCATCTCGTCCAAGGTTCGGAACATGCGTGAAATGGATTCGGTGTCGCTTTCGAGCGAGGTGTAGGTGCGACGTGCCAGGTCGCGATATGGTTCGTAGAAACGATGGCGCAGCAGGTCCACCAGGTCGAGTAGCGAACAATCGGTGGGGTCCAGGGAAGACACGCCGTCCAAGGGGGGAGGCAGCGTATCGGGGTTCAGGACGCGGATCGCATCTTCGCCGCATGCGTCGAGCAAGGCGTTGCTATCCATGCGGTTACAGGCAGCGGCAACGGCGCGCACATGGCGGCCGCCAAAATCGTCACTTTGACGGAAAGTTCGCTGCAGTTGAACCACATGGGCCGCCAGTCGCGCCTCCGGTGATCCGCTGCCGGCCACTCGGCGGCGATCGTCGAGATCTGCGATCAGGCTCTCGAGTCGAGCCGTCCCCGGAGCGGGTCGGGCATGGCTGGTCACATCGCGGAAAACGGCTCCGGCATCGACCGAGGGAAGTTGATCGGCGTCGCCCAACATGATCAGGCGCGCTCCGGGCTTCATGGCGAGAAGCAGCCGTTCGGCCATCAGCACGTCGAGCATCGAGCTTTCGTCGATGATCAACCACTCGGCGGATAGCGGGTTGAATGGCCCGTGGTTGAATTGGTTACGATGGGGTGACCAGCCCAGGAGGCGGTGGACGGTCTTGGGGGCGGGGAGCTGTGCACGCCAGGCATCGCATCGAGCCTCCGGAGCCAAGGTACCGAAACCGCGCTCCAGGGATTCGCCGATGCGGTTGGCCGCGCGGCCGGTGGGCGCGGCCAGTTGGATGGCGCCTGGCGCGACGCCCAATTCGGCCAGTAACCGCAGGATCGTGAGTACGATCGATGTCTTTCCCGTACCGGGTCCACCCGAAATGAAGGTCAGGGGCGCGTGAACCGCGGTCATGGCCGCGGCCAATTGTTCCGGCGCAAGGCTGATGGGCGCGGCGCCGATCCCGTCTTCATCGGTCCAAGGACGGCTGCCCGCCGGAAACTGGGACACGATTCTTTCGAACGCCTGCTCCAGCCGATCGTGGCGTGCCCACGGCCGTTTGAGGCATTTTCCCAATTCGATCGAAATGGATTGCTCCGCCACGTGAAAGCTGTGACGGTAGAGTTCGGTGCCATTGGCATTGACGATGAAGGGCGCGGCTTGCGGCATCGAGGGGGTCGCCGTTCCGAACAGGTCCGGCTCGCTCGCGATCATGGCCGGCACCTGTCGCGCCATCTCGTTCGCTTCCTCGGATTCGAAACCGAGCGAGACGAAGCGCGCCGCCAACGCCTCGGTCTCGATGTTCAGGTAGGTGTTGCCATCTCCGCTGGCCAATTTTTCACAGAGAAGCACCGTGAGAAGCAACGGACTGGGGCAGCGCGCGAGCGAGGCGATTTTTCGGGTGGCGTAGAAGTCGGCGGGCGCGATGCCGTACTGGACGGCTCGTTCGAAGAGACGTCCCTCCGCTGATGGCAACAAATGGGTGCCGTCTACTCCGAGGAGCTGTTGTAGGACGGTTCCGAGGGCGGAAAATTGACGGTCGACGATGGAAAACACGGGCGCCCCACTTTCCGAAGCCAGGAAGAAGGATCCGGTCATTCATGTAACTCGTCCGTCATTCTAGCAGCGATAGGTGCAAAAAAAACGGGTGGATTTGGTGCCGGTTTGGAAGCTCCAGATGGGAAACGAGTTAGAAACCAAAAAAAATTTCGGATGAGATAGGGAAACTATATATGAGGTTACCTTGGAGACCCTACACCATATCTAGGGTTCGCGAGCAATTAACCTCGCTACTCGAAATTGCGCGTTCCAACCGTCGTGGCCGAGTGTTCGAGCCTGCTGTGAGGCGCGCGACCCGTCCCCGGCCAATCGGTGGCCTCGGGGTCGTGGCGTGCACGAAAAAGGCCCGCTCTCCATTCGGGGCGGGCCTTCCAAAGTTTGCTGAAGTTGGGTTTGGGTTCAGGTGACCTGAGCCAATTGGGCGGTCATCAACCGCCAGCGCTTGCGTTGCAGCTTCCAGCGGTATTTCAGGTCGACATATCGCAGGCGCAGCTCGAAGCGATCGAGCTTACCGGCCAGTTCCTTGCGCTTGGCCGCGTACCACTCCTGTTTGACCTTGGCCCAGTCGTTGAGGGCCCGCAGGTAATCCTGGTATTGCTCCTCGAGGCGTGCGCGGAAATCGTCGCGGCGCTCGGCGCGGTCCAATCGGGCCAGGGCCTGTTGAAACTGAATGGCCAGACGCGCCCGTTCGATTTGGAGCTGGGGTACGATCTTCAACTTGTGGGTCAGCCCGACCCAGGAGGCCGAACGAATCATCCACTTGGTGGGATCGAAATGCCACCAGCGAATCCCGTTGCGGTAGTCGTACTGAAAGCGGTGGTGGTAATTGTGATAGCCCTCGCCATAGGTCACCAGGGCGAGCAGATCGTTGTCGCGGGCGGAATTGGCGTTGGAATAGGGGCGGCGGCCCCAGATGTGCGCGAGCGAGTTGATGAAGAAGGTGAAGTGGTGGTTGAGGACCACCCGCAGAAGGGTCGCGATGATGAACACGCCCCAGAGTTTGCCGTGGATGAAGCCCAGCAGCAGCGGCAGTGCGATGTTGGCGGTCAGTGTGATGGCCAGATAGTGGCGGTGCTGCCAAGCGACGATCGGATCCCGTTGCAAATCCTTGACATTGGTGAAATTGTCAGGATGGGGTTTCCAACGGCGCAAGATCCAACCCATGTGGGAGAACCAGAAACCGCGTCCCGCAGAATAGGGATCTTTTTCATTGTCGTCCACGTGGCGGTGGTGATCGCGATGATCGGAAGACCAGGTGAGGATACTGTTCTGGACAGCGCAGGCCCCGAAGATGGCGAAAAAGAGGCGCAATGACCAGTGGGCCTCGTAGGCGCGGTGGGACCAGAGCCGGTGATAGCCGCCGGTGATGGAAATGCCGGTGGCCACCATGAAAAAGGCGAACCAAAACCACTCGTACCAATCGAATCCGTAGGAGAGAGCATAGAGTGGAACCAGGATGGCCGCTGCGATCGGTGTCATACCGAGAACCGCCAAATTTTGTGGAATGAAGGGCGGCTTGGCGGTTTTGGACGCCGAAGTCGATGTGGGAGCATGTTTCATGGACGCCTCTGTGGAAGTAGATCCATTTCTGATGAGAAGACGTTCGCCGAAAAAACGGACCGCTTCCCTAGAGCTGGATCAAATCATATGTGGCGCGGACACTTTTTGGCAAGCAAGGAGTTCGTGAATGCCTGTCAGGTCGCGTCACGAAACGTGGTAAGTTGACGCCGAGCACAGCCCGATATTCCGAGGGCTCGGCCGATGCGGATGCGTCGAACGCCGTTAGTCGAATGATGCTGGGTTGGCGGGCTTTCTTTCTCGAAGAGCCAACTGGGGACGGGAGTTTGGTGAAGCAACGGGTGGGTTCGATGCACTGTGCCGAAAGGCCTCTCCATCCGGCGGCAAATGCGTGAGTGGGATGAAGGATCTTATGCAAACTATCGGTACCGATCGACGCAAGACTGATTTTTTTTCTCGAGACGCTTTCGAGACTGGACTTAGACCTTGGGATGGCAATGGTTTCGGGGCACCTTGCCGCCACTTTCCAGCGACACGCAAACCGGGGTTGGGTAGCTTTCTCGCTGTATTTGGGTTACTTCTGACCGCCTCGTGGCCTTCGATCGCTCAGTCTGCGGCACCGCGCGCCGTCTCGTCCCATCCCAATGTGACCCGTCCCGTTCTCGCCACCTCCTTCGAAAGGAGCGAGCGGCCCCGCATCGGGTTGGCGCTCAGCGGCGGCGGCGCCAAGGGCTGCGCCCATATCGGCGTCCTGAAGGTGTTGGAGGATATGCGCATTCCCGTCGACTACGTGGCCGGCACCAGTATGGGCGCCGTGGTGGGTGGTATGTTCGCGGCCGGCCTGAGTGCAGAGGAGATCGAGGCCGCCATTACCGGCATGGACTGGGTCGACGTCATGGAAGATGTACCTCGCCGCGTGGATCTCACCTACCGCCGCAAGCAGGACAAGCAACGCTACCTGTTGGATTTCCAAATGGGCCTGAAGGACGGCTCGCTCTTGCTGCCCCGCGGGTTGCGACTAGGTCAGAAACTGAGGATGGAGTTGATGGCGCGCACCCTTCACGTGGCACACCTGAACGATTTCGACGCGCTGCCGATTCCCTTTCGGGCGGTGGCCACCGATATCGGCGACGGATCCATGGTGGTCCTGGAGCGCGGCTCGCTGGTGTCCGCGATTCGCGCCAGTATGGCGATTCCCGGCGTGCTGTCGCCGGTTCTGCTGGACGATTGCCTGTTGGTGGACGGCGGCATGACCCGCAATCTTCCGATCGACATCGTGCGCGATATGGGAGCCGACGTCGTCATCGCGGTCGACATCAGCGATCCGCTCATGGCGGTCGAGGAGCTGACGTCGTTGTTCGCGGTGTCCTCCCAGGCCATGGGCATGTTGACCCGCATCAACGTGGAGCAGGTGCTGGGTGAGGCCGATCACCTGGTCGTGCCCGATGTGGAGGGCATCGGGGTGTTGGATTTCGCGGACGTCGAAGACGTGGTGCGAAGAGGGGCCGAATCATGCCAGCCCATGGTTGCCGAACTGGAACATCTCTCCCTGCCGCCCGCCGAGTTCGAGGCATGGCGCATCAAGCACCACGGCAACCGGCCGCCGCCTCCGGTCATCGCCGAGGTCCGCATCGAGGGCAATCGCAACGTGGACACGCGTTTCCTCCAGGCCCGCATTCACGCCGAGGTCGGCGAGCCGCTCGACGTGGATCTGCTCTACGAAGACCTGGGTGCCATCTACGGCTTGGGCGATTTCGAGGAAGTCGGTTTTCGCCTGGAGTTCGACTACGGCTCGCGAGAAGTCTCGGAAGATGCCGGGACCACCCCCGCGGGTCTGGTGGTGTATGTTCGCGAAAAATTCTGGGGTCCCAACTACGTGCACCTGGGATTTCGCATGGGGGGCGACGTCGAGGACGACGAACTTTTCGGGGTCCTGTTCAATTTGACCATGACGCGCATCAACCGGTTCGGGGCCGAACTGCGCAACGACTTGGAACTGGGGCGCCAAAATCGCCTCTATTCGCAGTTCTATCAGCCACTCGGGTTTCGCAGTCCGTTTTTCTTGGCGCCCTCCCTGGAAGTGTCCGCGCGGGATCTCGGGGTCTTCGTCGACGATGACGAGGTCGCCGATCTACAGGTGCGCGGCTACACCGCCGAAGTTGCCGTCGGCCTCCAAATGAATACCTATGGGCTGGTCCAGACCGGGATGCAGCGTGGCGAACTGGAAGCGGAATTGGACGTGGGTACACTGAATTTCGAGGGTGCCGACCCGGAACTGGCGGGCCTGGACGGCCTCAAACTGGATGTAGGGGCCTGGGTGACGCGCGTGGAAATCGACCGGCTGGACCAGATCAACGTTCCCTTGAGCGGTGTCCAACAGGAATTGATCTACACCGATTCGCGGCGATCCTTCGGCGCCGAGTTCGATTACCGCAAAATCGAATATGCCGGCCAGTACTTCAAGACATGGCGCAAGCACACCCTGTTCACTTCGCTGGACTTGGGCCACGACATGGGCGAGGAGCTACCGGCCCATGACGAGTTCGAGCTGGGAGGGTTCCTGTCGCTGTCGGGTTATTCCGAAGCCCAGCTCCGCGGTCAGTTGATGGGCCTGATGCGAGCCGGTTACTACTACCGTTTCAAAACGTTGCCGACCGCCTTGGGACGCGGCGTGTACCTGGGAGGCTGGTGGGAAGGCGGCAATGTCTGGGAAACCGACGACGACATTCGCTGGAACAACCTGCGGCACGCCCTGACGTTCATCCTGGGTATGGACACGGTCGTGGGTCCGGTTTACGTGGCCTACGGTCTCGCCGAGAAAGATCGCCACGCGATCTACGTCTCGCTGGGCACCAGTTTTTAGAAGCGCCGGGGTGCATCCCCCATTCGAAGCGTTCGCCGTTCAGCAGCAAAGCCCGAACTCGTCCAGGGTATCGGAGAGGTTGTCGTCGTCGAGTACGACCGCATCGGCCATGAATTCGGGCCAGGCCTCGGGATCGTTCCGATCCAGCACCAACGGTGCATGGGCGCGCTCCTGCCAGGACACCGTGAGCGGTGTCAGGTGGTTCGGGTCCGTTGCCGCGAAGACCGCCACATTGGCCGCTTCGGCCGTCTGCAAAAGGATCAGTCGCCCGAAGACGTCCAACATCGTGACCAGTTGGTGGCCGAATATCGCGTTGGCGTCGGCCCCGGCGAAATTGAACATGGCCAGCCCATCGTTCTCGAGGCTCGTGGCGACCGCCTGCATGAAGTTGCGAGTCATCAGGTGCGGCGGCAGATCGTGGGCGCCGTAGCAGTCGCAAAGCAACAGGTCGAAGGTTCCCAAATCGCCCGCTTCCAAGGCATGGCGAATATCGTTCTCCTCGACACGAGCTTCGGGAGAGAGCAGGAAAAACCGCCGAGCCAGCTCGATGACGCGGGGGTTGATTTCCACGCTGACCAACTCGGCCGCGGGCCATTCGGCGGCGGCCGCGTGAAGAAAGGCGCAACCACCGAGCCCGCCCATCAGAATGCGTGCCGGCTTCAGGTTCAGGCCGCGGGCGTATCCCATCATCAGGGCTACGTAGGTCAATACCGGGTCCTGGGGGTGCCGGGTGTTCAGGACCCCGTGCAGGTTGTCTTCGAAATACATCATGCGCAGGGGCGGATCTTGCGTCTCCGCCACGCGCAACCATTCAAAATCGTCTTGATACTCGTGCAACAGGGTGGCGCCCTCCGGGGGGCCGTCCTCCAACTCAACCAAAATCAAGCTCCAATCGGGGTCCGGGAGAGCCCGTCGGGGGCGGCGCCAGGACAGGAAATTCAGGGTCAAGGTGCGGCCTCAATTCCAGAGTCGCCGCTCCATCGCGTCGTCGACGGGATTCATGGATTCTCGCTCCAACGTACGGGAAGGGTGCGCGGGCCACGGGACAGGGAGGATGCCGTTTGCCACGTGATGCCGTCTTCCATGAGGTTTGCCCGGCACAGCCGCGGCACGATCACCGGAAGCACCGTGTGGGCCACGAACCGCATCAGCGTCACATCGATGACCGGAACCAGGTTCAGCGCCAAATCGGGTACGCCGGTTTCGCGATCCAGACGAAATCGATTGGCATCGGGGAGCATCATTTTGTCGCGATGGGCCGCACCCAGGCTCAACCACACGCTCTGGCCCCGGTGAATGGTCTTCTCGTGAAGCATCACGTCCTCGCGGGCCGTGATCGGATAGAACTGGATCGGACAGTCGAAGCGCAGGCATTCTTCGAAGGCGTCGGGGATTCCCTCGGGGTCGGCATCCAGGCGCGCCAACTCGTTGGGATGGCGCAGCAATGCCACGAAGGCGTTGCCCAGGCCGTGGGCCGTGTTTTCGGTCAAGGTGTGCAGCAGGAAGACCAGCATGTCGACCAGATCTTCCTCGGCGACCGGGTCACCGTTTTCCGGAGAGGCCAACAGCGCGGTAAGGGCGTCCTCGTGGGCGTGACCGCGGAATTGTTTGCCCGCGACCAGCTCGAGGTACATGCGCAGGAGGTCGCCGAAGATGATGTTCTTCGACGAAATGCGACCGCCCATGCCGGCGAGTTCGAACAGGCGGCCGTTCAGTTCGGTCAGGATCGAGCGAAAGCGGAAGCGCGCATTTTCGGGGACGCCCAGCAAGTCGGCCACGATGCCCAGGACCAGCGGTTTCACGAACCGCGCGATCAAGTCGGAAATGCCCCATTCGGGCAGGGCCGCGGTGAGTCGTTCGGCCTCGTCCCGCCAGGCGCCGCAGTGGCGTTGGAGTGCTTCGCGCGACAGTAGTTCGGTCAAGCGCTGGCGAAAATAACCGGGATTCACCGGGTCCATCAACCGGTACCAGCGGTTACAGGCCGCTTCGAAGGGCATGGCGTCTTCATCCACTTCTGAAACGCTGGGCTCCAGCGAAAAGCGATCGTGGCGAAGAAAGGTAAGGATGTCTTCGTGGCGGAACACCATCCAACACTCTAGGGCGCTCCAGTGAAGGGGGTCCTCTTCACGGAGGCGATCATAGAAGGGGTAGGGGTTTTTTAGGGCCTCAGGGAGAAAGGGATGGAATAAGGGGGTCTGTGCCATGAGTTATCCTGCACGTTTTTTTTCCAGAAAATCGTGGGAGGTCTCGAACTTCACGTGGGTCGGGGGAGGAACCATGCTGCGATGGGGAGCGGGAAGGGGACTCCGGCTTGGCCGGCATTCGCGACCCCAGTCGATGGTGGCTGAGGAGACCCACGTGGCTGCCTCTCTAAGGAAGAGGGCGTGAAAACCCGAGTTTAGCAGTCGAACCGCGATGATTTCGATCAACTTGACGCGAAGTGAGCGACCGATCCGGCCGTTCGCGGGTTGCGATGGTCGAAGCCGGCAGGGTTTGGAGCCCTTCGCATGGGTGGATGGAAAAACGGAATGGATTGCCGATTCGGATCGAAGCGAGATAGAACCCTTTCACTCATGCATCGCCACGTACTTCCGAAAGGCTTCCACTTGAAAGGAAAGGCCTTCTGGAAACGTGACGGGCCACCATGGGATACATCGATCCGTCGCGCGAGGCGCGGACGGCGTGAGGGGCACGGAGAGAAAAGGATCTTCAAGCTTACGAATTATATTATGCTTTCGCTGGAAATGGGTGAAGTAACCTGATTTGGCGTGAAGGTCGCACCGGTTCAACGGGTTCCAAGGTGGTGCCTTCCAATCGATGGGTCCATTTGATAAGGTATTGCCCGTCCGAAAGCCGCTGTTTTCGATTCGAATCGCCTGATCCGATCGGGAGCCGAAGTGGTCTGGGACCAGCCCGCGAACGCGGCGGGGTTGTCGATGATCCGGAGATCTCGGAATGCGCTGCCCGCAGAGGGCCCCGACGCGTCGGTCGATATCCGTTCGTCGCTTGGTGAGCTCGCGGCGAAATGGGCATCAGGCGGGCTCGTGCCGCGAACCGGGTCTGTAAGGAGATGCCGCGGCGGATTTCTCCTACCCTAGATGCGACCGATGGCGGCTCGATCCTACCGCGTGGCGTTCGTCGCGGGAAGAACCGGGACACACGTGGGAATTCGAGTTTTCAACAGGGTCGCGGCGGCTCGGATCATGAATCTATCGAACAGGGCCTTTTCACGGGTCTTCGATCGCGTCTTCGACGCCTGAATCGCTCTTCGGGAAACCACATCGAGGTATCGGGTCCACCCTGTAGGGAAAAAACTTTGTCAACCGTTACAGGAAAAGGTTTTCTCCTGCATGGTGAACCGTATAATTGGAGTCATGAGCACGATTCGCCATTACCTGATTTCCATTAGCGCTTTTCTCTTATTCGGCCATCTGTCGTCGCTGCCCTGTCTCGCCTGGCAAAATCAGGTATTGAGGAAGCTGGATCACCAGAGCTTTGCCGCGCTCAACAAGCCGCAAGGCGCACATCTGGACGTACGCGTGGCCAAACCCGAGGAGTTGATTCCCTCGGTCAAGATTTATACCGGCCGATTTGGTGACGAAAACTTCAGTCTCCGCAAGTACAATGTGGTTCGCATCAACTCCAAGCGCGCCCTGATTCCCTATTTCGAATTGTCTCCCACGTTTCGCAAGACCTTTCTTTCCAAGCTTTGGCCCGATGACAAACTGGTTGGCGACATCTGGCATCACCGGGTGAAGTACGCCGGGCACGAGACGCTTTGGTCCGTGTCACAATGGTTGACCGGCACGGGGACTCATTGGAAGACCATCAAAAAGGCGTCGGGCATGCGCTCCAACGGCGTCTACAAGGGATTGCGGCTCAAAATCCCGCGCAAGGTACTTTTTCCGATTCTGCGCGGCGACCCGATCGCCTCCTTGCCTCGGCCCGAGGACCCACGGCCCGCTCGGGAAACCCCACCCGCGCAGACGACGACCGCCGATTCGGATGAACCCTCGGTCCAGTCCGGTGCCACCGAGCCCGTTTCTCCGGTAGCTCCGGCCGATGACGTCACCCCCGCCGCGGAGAGCGCCGGACCGGTATTCCACGATCCAACACCCATCGTGCAGGATCCCGAACCCCTTGCCGAGGAGCCGGGACCCACGCCCGATGCCGAAGCGGCCCCGACTACCGAAGACCCTGCCGGCAACGAGACCGTGCGAGCCTTGGAGCAGGATTCACCCACCGCCGAGGAGCAACTGCTGGCGGGGGAAGAGGGCGACGACATTCCCGAGCCGATCCGGCCCGAGGAAGCGGGCGCCCCGCCTGCCGCCGATAGCGAACAACCTTGGGAGCGGCCCGCCATCGATGCGGAAACCAAGCGCGGCCGCCAGATCCTCAGACAATTGGCGCGGCTGGATGAACAGCGGGCCCTGCTGCGATGGGGCGAAGACCGCAAGGGGCGCTATGCGGAGTACCGTCTGCGTGCCGGCGAAGCCATCTACAGCTCGGTGGTGGTTCGTTTCTGCGGCCTGACCCGCGCGGCCGACGTCCGGCGCCTCGCTCGGGTGGTCATCGACCGCAACGACATTCGCGACGAGACCGATCTGGCGATCGGCACACCGATCCGCATTCCCTACGAGAACCTCGAGCCCGAATTTCGTCGGGAAGACGACAAGGACTTTCAGGCCTTCATCGACAACTTGAGTGAAGTCTCCCTGATGACCACCGAGGTGCGCTCGCGCAACCTGGAGGGGGTGCACGTCATTTTGGATGCGGGGCACGGTGGCCGCGATCCGGGGGCGGCCATCTCCAATGTCTGGGAAGACGATTTCGTCTACGATATCGTGTGCCGCATCAAGAAGCGGTTGGAGGAAGAGTCCGGCGCAGTGGTCATGACGACCGTGCTCGATCCTTCCGTGGATTACAAGGTTCAGGACGTTCGCCGGTTCCGTCGCGATCAGGACGAAATGTTACTCACGTCGCCGCGTTACCCGCTTTCCGCCAAGAACATGAGGGTCGATGGGGTCCACCTGCGCTGGCTGTTGGCCAACAATCGCTACCAGCAGTTGCTCGACCGCGGCGTGAAGTCGGAAAACGTGGTCTTCGCGAGCATCCATGCCGAGTCCCTGCACCGCAGCATTCGCGGCAGCATGTATTACATCCCCGATGCACGCCTTTATCCGAAGAAGACACCGGCTCATCGCTACGCCAGGTTTGCCGAGTACGAGGGCAACAAATTCCGCTTCAACCGCAAGATGATGCGCCGCGCCCAGGCCCTGAGTACCAGTTTCGCACTGAATCTCAAGGAAGCCTCCGAAAAGGCCGGTATTCGCGTGTACCACCAAAAGCCGATTCGGTCGGCGATCTACCGCAACCCGCGACGACCCTTCGTGCCTGCGGTGATTCGGTACAACCGCATTCCCACCAGGGTTTTGGTCGAAGTGTGCAATCTCAACAACCGCCATGATCGCGAGCTGATGACACGCCCCGAATTCCGCCAGAAAATGGCCGATGCGTTCGTCGAGTCCGTGTATGCCACCTATAGCGCTCGCGATACCCGATTGCCGGCGGTACACGCCGATACGGCACCCGGTCGATGAGAGTGTGGCTCCCTCTTGTGTCGCGGCCGGCTTCGGCATAAACTTAGGCGGCCAATTGAGATCGAAACCTCTTCATTTATCGTGATCGCTCCGCGATCCGTCCCTTCCATCGAAGCTCTTTCGGTCGTCCCCGCATGGCTTGGCATCGATCTGTCGCTACTTCGTCGCTCGTTTCCCTGTCGGCTTTTGGGGTCGCCGCAGCGAACGACGTCTTTCGGTCGGTGAACGACGGCCAGACCGTGCGTCTCGCCCCCTTTTGTTGAACCCGTGGCCCTTCCATCGGGAGAGAGCCGGGGTACCGAACATCCACCATTCATTCCTGGCGTTGAACGCGTTCCCCTTTGCCCGTCCTCTCGCGATGCATCCATTCAGTGACGGGCGGCGTCGCGCCGAAAGTGCTCGCACCACCAAGAACCAAAGGACAGGAGGAACAGCCATGGCTGTAATTCGAGCAGACCGCGGAACCCAACGCACCTGTAAGGGTTGGGTCCAGGAAGCGGCCTACCGCATGATCAAGAACAACTTGGATCCGGAAGTCGCCGAGGAGCCGGATCGACTCATCGTCTACGGAGGGTTGGGCAAGGCCGCCCGCAATTGGGATTGCTATCACGCGATTCTGCGCGAGTTGGAGCGGCTCGGCGACGATGAAACGCTGCTGGTTCAATCCGGCAAACCGGTCGCGGTATTTCCGTCCCATCCCGATGCACCGCGGGTGCTGATTTCCAATTCGATGCTGGTCCCCAAGTGGGCCACCTGGGAGCATTTTCACGAGCTGGACCGAAAAGGTCTGATGATGTACGGCCAAATGACGGCCGGATCCTGGATCTACATCGGCAGTCAGGGCATTTTGCAGGGCACCTACGAGACCTTCGTGGAAGCCGGGCGCCAACACTTCGGTGGCGATCTCGCCGGCCGGGTCGTTCTGACCGCCGGCCTCGGCGGTATGGGCGGCGCCCAGCCGCTGGCGGCCACCATGGCGGGCGCGGCCTGCCTCGCCATCGAGGTGGATCCCACGCGAATCCAGAAACGACTCGAGACGAAATACCTGGACGAATACTACGAGGATCTCGACGAGGCCTTGGCCCGCATCGAGAAGGCCCGTGCCGGCAAAGAAGCCGTTTCCGTCGGTGTGCTGGGCAACGCGGCCGATGTTCTGGCCGAGCTCCTGCGTCGTGATTTCAAACCCGATATGCTGACGGACCAGACCTCGGCGCACGATGAATTGAACGGTTACGTACCCAACGGAATGACCTTGGCCGAAGCGGTGGCGCTTCGCGAATCCGACCCGGAGAAATACGTGGCCGAATCGCTGCGCACCATGGGCGAACACGTCCGTTCCATGCTGGAATTCCAGAAGCGGGGTGTGCCCACTTTCGACTACGGCAACAACATTCGCGGTCAGGCGCTGCGGGTCGGTGTCGAGAACGCCTTCGATTTCAAGGGCTTCGTGCCGCTTTACATTCGCCCCCTGTTTTGCCGGGGCAGCGGTCCCTTCCGCTGGGTTGCCCTTTCCGGCGATCCCGAGGACATCTACACCACCGATCGCGAGCTCATGAAACTGTTTCCCGAAAATCAGGCGTTGCATCGCTGGCTGAAACAGGCCGGTGAGAAAATTCAGTTCCAGGGCCTGCCGTCGCGCATCTGCTGGCTGCCCTATGGCGATCGCGCCAAGGCCGGCCTGATGTTCAACGAGCTGGTGGCTTCCGGCAAGGTCAAGGCCCCGATCGTGATCGGGCGCGACCACCTGGACTCGGGTTCGGTCGCCTCGCCCAACCGCGAGACCGAGGGCATGAAGGACGGATCCGACGCGGTGGCCGATTGGCCGATCCTCAACGCGTTGATCAATACCGCCAACGGCGCGAGCTGGGTCAGTGTCCACCACGGCGGTGGGGTCGGCATGGGTTACTCGATCCATGCCGGCATGGTCGTCGTGGCCGACGGCACCGAGGCGGCCACGCGTCGCCTGACCCGCGTACTGACCAGCGACCCGGGAATGGGCATCGCCCGTCACGTGGATGCCGGCTACGACCTCGCCAAGGAACAGGCCCAGGCCAAGGGCGTCAACATTCCCATGATGTAGGTGCTCATCCGCAAATGGGCTCCGTAAATCGGCTCCGGCCAACGCCCACGAAGCGTTGGCCGGATTGGGAACGAAATGGATTCCCAGCCTTCGAGTCCCGGCAAGGCTTTTGTTTGTAAGCCTTTCGCTGGGATTTGATCTCTTTTTTCAGGTTCGATTGCGCAGATGACGGAACTTCGAATCGGCGTTCCGTCACCTTTGTGTTGGCGTTGTGAGCGAATGCCGATCATCCCGGCGTGGATCGGTGTGAACCTTTCTGATGCCGGTTTGTGGGAAATTACCTGAAACCAGCATGAAAGAAGGCTTTTTTGGCTGAGTTTTCATTCACAGTTCGTCCATCCAGTGCTAGTATTAGTGTTTTTGTATCGTAACCTTAATGTATGGTCACTCACGCCATATCACTGATTTAATCTATGCGCAATACTGTCGTTTTTACTTTTTGAATATTTTGGGAATCACCTTGAGATCACGGGGGGGGCATGCTTTCTCGGCAATTGATCGGGCGTTTGCTTCGTAGAGAAACCGCCATTTTTTTCACTGTTTTGATCCTATTTGGGATCGCCATTTCCACCCAATCGAAAAAAAATCCAGATTCATCACATCTCGATCCACAAGATACAGCGCAGGTGCCTGAAGCTTCCGTCGGCGCAGATGTGCCCGAAGTACAGGCAGAACCGGAACCGGAGCCCGACCCGCGGGCCGCACTCGCATGGAAAAAAGGCAGATTCGGCCGCGAGTTGATCTACAACCAATTGATGCGCGCGGGTTTGAGCTCCACCGATATTCATCGCATCATCGATTTGTTGACGCCGGTTTACGATTTCCGAAAATCCCACCCCGATCATCAATGGGAGCTGGGTTTCGATGGGGAGACCGCCAAGGCGTTCACCCTGATCGCTTCGCCCACGGAGATTTTCGATATCGACCAATTGGATGGCGAGCCGGTTTTGGCGCGCCGCGAGATCGAACAGTTCGTGCGCAACGAGGTGGTACGCGGGCAGATCGATGTCAGCCTGTTCGGGGCTTTGGCCCATCAGCCGCAAAACGCGTTGCTCGCCTCCAAGTTGGCGCGCGTCTTCGCCTGGGACATCGATTTCTACAAGGATCCACGCAAGGGCGATCGCTTCGAGATGCTGGTGGAAATGAAGTACGTCAAGGGCGATGATGGCGAAATCTTCACCGAGTACGGCGAAGTGTTGGCCGCGCGCTATTTCGGGGCGTTCGACACCTATGACGCCTTTGCCTACGAGACCTCCGACGGGGAGATCAGCTATTACAATGCGCAAGGCAAGTCGCTGGTTCGCGAAGTCTTGCGTTCGCCGCTCAAGTTTCAGAACGTCACTTCCCGCTTCAACCGCAATCGCTTTCATCCCGTACTCAAACGGCGACGTCCCCACAACGGCATCGATTACGGGGCGCCGCGCAATACGCCGGTCATGGCGGTTGCCTCGGGCCGCGTGGTGCGGGCCGGTCGTTACGGCGGCGCGGGTATCGCGGTGGAGCTCAAGCATCGCAACAAGATCCTGACCCAATATTTCCACCTCAACAAGATCGCCTCCGGCGTCCGCGTCGGTTCCCGCGTCAAGCAGGGCCAGGTGATCGGGTACGTGGGCAAGACCGGATTGGCCACGGGCTACCATTTGCACTACGGCATGAAGATCAACGGCCGCTACGTGGACCCGCTCGGCCAGAAATTTCCGCCGAGCACACCGGTTCCGAAGTCCGACCGCGATGCCTTTCTCGCCCACGTGTCCACGATGTTGACCGCCTTGGACGGTGATGGTCGCCGCGGTGTGAGCCGATCGATCGCGACCCTGACCGCGCCGGAGCGTCAGGAGCACGTCGCCGACTGACTCGGTTCGAAACGACATCCGAATTCAGGTGCCGGGCATCGGCGAACCCCCGGTTGGTGGGCCTCCCGTCGAGATTGGGCACCGGAAGTCCGGGGTCGTGTCCACCCAGGCATCATGCACCGAGGCCTGTGCACGGCTTCGATTTCGGATGATCCAATTTGAGGGACGGTCTCCGTGCATTGCACGGTCCCGTCCCTTTTGCCTGTCCTGCGGCGGGTTCGGTCCGCGACGGGACTTCACAACAGCCGTGGAAAGGCCTATGATCGTGGCCGTGATCAACATCGAGACTCGGGCGATTGGCCGAACGCCGGACCCGAGTCAGGGGGAAGTATTGGCTCCAGTCAGTGAAGATGATGTACGCCAAGCATTGCGCGGCGTGTCCGATCCCGATCTGAAGCAGGACATCGTCAGCCTCGGGTTCGTCAAAAAGGTCCAGGTGACGCCGGAGCGAATTCTGGTGGATGTGGAGAGGACCGTACCGTCGGCCACGGTCGAAGCTCTTTTGCGGGCTCGCTGTGAGGCGGCACTGGGTGCCTTGGGTGTGGCGGCTATCGAGATCAACGTCGGATTCCAGGTGCCTCCGGTCACGATTCCCGGGAAAACACCGGTGCCCGGCGTCGCCAGGCTGATCGCGGTGGCCAGTGGCAAGGGCGGTGTCGGGAAATCCACGGTCGCGGTAAACCTGGCCCTGGCACTTTCTCAATCGGGGGCCCGAGTCGGCCTGCTGGATTGCGATCTCTACGGGCCCAGCGTACCGGCTCTCTTCGGCATTCAGGAACGGGCCCATGCCGACGGCCAGAAACGCCTGATTCCCCTGAGCGAATATGGAATCGAAGTGATGTCGATGGGCTTCCTGATGGATCGCTTGGCCGCGCTGTCCTGGCGCGGACCCATGCTCCACAAGATGTTGAGCCAGTTCCTTTTCGGCACACGCTGGCGTGAACTGGATTACCTGCTGCTGGATCTGCCGCCGGGCACGGGAGACGTTCAGCTTTCCCTGACCCAGATCGCGCCCCTCGCCGGTGCCGTGCTGGTGACGACCCCGCAGAAAGTCGCCCTGCGCGATGTGGTCAAAGGCCTGGAAATGTTCAAGTCCGCCGGGACACCCGTGTTGGGTGTGATCGAGAACATGAGCTACCATCTTTGCCCCTGCTGTGGCGAACGCACCGCCGTGTTCGGCGAGGGCGGCGCGCAGCGATTGGCCGATAAATACGAAATGCCGTTGCTCGGCCAGATTCCGTTTTCACGCAAGGTCCCCTCCGTGTTGGGGAGCGGCGAGCCCTTGATGGTTCGCGATGTTTCCGAGGAGTCGGCGGGCGATCTCACTGACCGCGCCGCGGCGGACGCGTTTCGCGCCGTGGCACGGGCGACCGCTGCCGCCATCAGCCAAGCTCGGCCCGGTTGGGCCGCGGCCGGACCCGATGCGATGGAGGTGTAAGTCATGGTGGAACGACAAGTCGATACACAACCGAAGTCCCAGCAACCGAACCGGGGCGGGAAGGCCCGGCGGGTCATTGCCGTGCACTCGGCCAAGGGCGGCGTCGGCAAGTCCACGCTGTGCGTCAATCTGGCCGTGACCCTTGCCCGGCGTGGGTTGCGGGTTGGTCTGCTCGATGCCGACCTGCATGGACCCAGCGCCACCATCATGCTCGGAAACGCGGAATGGCCCGATCCCGGGCCGGACGAAAATACCATCCTTCCCCTGCGCGCCCACGGCATTCAGTTCCTCAGCATGGGTAACCTGGTGACGGGAAAGACCCCGGTCATCTGGCGTGGGGCCATGGTTCACCAAATGCTGTCCCAGTTCTATCGGAACGTGATTTGGGATGATCTCGACTACCTGTTTCTGGACATGCCGCCAGGCACGGGAGATGCCCTGTTGACGACGGCCCAGGTCGAGCCGCCGACAGGGGTCCTGGTCGTCACGACGCCCCAGGAATTGAGCCTGGTGGACACCCTGCGCGGCATGCGTGCCTTCCGCGATATGAACGTGCCCATTCTCGGGTTCGTGGAGAACATGAGTTACTTGATCTGCGGATCATGTTCCCATCGCGACGACCTCTTCGGCGAAGGAAGTACCGAAGCCTTGGCCGAAGAATTGGATTACCCGTTGTTGGGCTCGGTTCCGATCGAACCGGAGATCTGCGCTTCGAGCGATCGCGGGACGCCTTTCGTGATCGGTCACCCCGATTCCGAGTCCAGTGCGGTGTTGGGTCGAATTGCCGAACGCCTGATCGAGCTCGTGGACGAAAGGGCGGCCGATTCGGCGTTGAGCCTGGAATGGCGCGAGATGGATTGGCTGGAACGCAGTCCGGAGCCGCCCGAAGACGCACCGAAATCCGAGTTGCCGTTGCAACTCATGTGGCAAGTCAGCAACGATGAATTGGGATTGATGTGGTCGGATGGCGAACGACGCATCATCGGCGTGCGGAATCTGCGGTTGGCGTGTCCCTGTGCGCGCTGCGTGGACGAAGTCACCGGAAAGAAACTGCTCGATCCACTGACCGTTCCGGACGACATCACCCTCACCAAGGTGGAAGTGGTCGGCCGTTACGGCATCGCCCCCCATTTTTCGGATGGACACCATACCGGCATTTTCACCTTCCCCTATTTGCGCGAGATCTGAGCCGGGCCCGGTCGAAAGGAAACCGGGCTCAGCGTGTCTTCATGGCTTTTTCCATGGACCGCACCTTGTTGGTGATTTCCACGGCCATCTGATCGAGTGGCGCCTGTTTCTCGACCGCCCCGATCTCGAAGGCTTCGCGGGGCATGCCGTACACCACGCAGCTCTCCTGGTTCTGGCCCAGCGTTCGCCCGCCTGCCTGGCGCAGCTTCAACAGGCCGTTGGCGCCGTCGCGGCCCATTCCCGTCAGAATGACCCCGAGGGCGTTGGCGCCCACTTCGCGTGAAAGTGACTCCATCAACACGTCCACCGATGGACAATGGCCGCATACCGTTTCACCCGCATCGCATTTGACCGAATAGATCCCCCCACGCCGAACCACGCGGACGTGTTTGTCGCCCGGAGCGATCAAGGCCTGACCGGCGATCACGCGGTCGCCGTCCGTCGCTTCCTTCACCAGCAGGTTGCACTGCTGGTTCAGCCGTTGGGCGAACATGCGCGTGAATCCCGGCGGCATGTGCTGGACGATGACGATACCGGGGGTATCCGTGGGCAGGGAAACCAGGATCTCGCGAATGGCTTCGGTCCCGCCCGTGCTGGCGCCGATGCCGATGACCTTGTCGGTGGATTCGGCCAGGGCTCGGCGACCGGAGCTCGGCGCCGCCTTGGGAACGCGACGGTTCTTCCAGTAACTGACATTTACGGTGGATGCGATTTTTACCTTGGTGCGGAGTTCCTGCATCATGATGGTCAGGCCTGCGCCCACGTTCGAGCTGGGTTTGGTGACGATCTCCACCGCACCGGCCTCCATCGCGTCCAGGGTGATCTGCTTGCCCCGCTCGGTCAGGGCGCTGACGATGACCACCGGAAGCGGAAACTGAGGCATCAGCTTGCGGAGGAACTCGACACCGTCCATGCGCGGCATCTCGACGTCCAGGGTCAAGACGTCCGGACGTAGCTGAATGATCTTGTCGCGGGCGATGTACGGGTTACTGGCCGTGCCAACGACCTCGATGCCCGGATCCTGCCCCAACCCCTGGGAGATGACTTGACGTACCAAGGCCGAATCGTCGACCACCAATACCCGAATCTTTTTCCGTTCCATAAGCTACCTTGAAAAGTTCGTTATATCTTGCGATAGGCCGCTGGTTGCAGGTACTGAAAGCCCTGAGTATTTCGCGCAAGTGATTCCGAGTGACCGATGAACAGGTAACCGCCCGGAGCCAAACTTTCGTGAATTTTTCGAACCACATGATCTTTTGTCGGTTGATCGAAATAAATCATTACATTTCGGCAAAAAACTACGTCGAACGGCTTTTTGAAGGGGTAGAGTCGGTTTATCAGATTAAAACGTCGATAAGTTATCTCGCGTCGCAACCGGTCGATGACCTCGTACTGGCCCATCGTCGATTTTTGGAAATATTTCTTGAATAGCACCGGCGGTAGGGTTTTTACCTGTTCCTCGGTATATCGCCCCCTGCGCGCTTTTTCCAGTGCTTGCTGGGATATGTCGGTGGCCAGCACGCCGGCGTCCCACATTCCGTATTGGCCGCCGAAGAACTCCATGATCAGCATGGCCAACATGTAGGGTTCTTCCCCGGTCGAGGCCGCCGCGCACCAAACCCGCAGGTCGCGCGAGTTCCGGCCGGTGTGGCGACGCACAATTTCGGGAAGGCAGGTCTTGTAGAACAGGTCGAAGTGATCGGCCTCCCGGTTGAAAAAGGTGTAGTTGGTGGTGATGCGATTGACCAACTCGGTCAGGTTGCGGTCCGAGGGGTGGGTGCACAGGTAATTGTAATAATCGCGAAAGCTCTTGAATTTGCCTTGTCGGATCACCTGCTGCAGGCGCCGCACCAGAAGCGATCGCTTGGCCTCAGTCAGGTGAATACCGAAATTGTTGTAGATCAGGTCCTGAAACAGCTTGAATTCCGCATCCTGGATCTCCATCATGCCGTCCAGGCGGAACTCGTTCATAAAATCTTCCTGATTCAATCCGAACGCCCCTTCGTCAAGATGTCCCACTGGAGAGGCGTGGATACCAGTCGGTACGCCGAATCTGAGCGACTCGTGCGACGACCGACTCGCCGGTGAGGCAATTGAAAATCACCTTGCGGCCGCGGTTGCCACCCACATCCATGGTGCTGATCGTGATTCCGTTCTTGGTCAACGTGTCCACTCCTACCTGCACGTTCTCTTTGTGCAGTTGGGGCCGATAATCGGCGTGATCCCGGTTTTCGGCACCACCGAAGACCTGAGCTTCCAGATCGGCTCGATTGGAGCCAGTCATTAAAAACTGGCGAATCAGCCAGGACAGGGCCGGAATCGCGTAGAGTGAAGTGGCCGGTTGCCCCTGGCGCAGGTGGGGCAAGCAGTAGTGGGTCATGCCGCCGATACCGCGTCGCGAATCGTGGAGCGTCACCGCGACGGTGGCCCCCACGACGGTCCATAACCGTGCGAATTCGGAGGGGACGAAACCGTATCCAGGTTTGATGAAAGAGGAGTCCGGCTCGCGCCGGGTACATTCGGTTTTATTCACGAGCTGCTCTGTGTGTGGATTTGGGAAACCCGAACCGTCCTTCGGGTGCAGGTCACATAGCGACACCCATTTGGCCAGGTCGATCCGAGAAGCGAGTTTCCAAGTACGTGCCGGTGCGCGAACCGATCACGCGTCGCCATGGTTGATGTGAAGTGCTCCAACCACTCGGTTTGCCTTATCCCATTCCTCCCTTGGAAACCGAGAAACAGCGGACCTTAAAAGTAGTGTTTGTAGAGACTATGTTAATTCGAATGAAAAGGATTAATCAATAAGAAAGCAGGTGTCGGGTATTCTCGCGCGAACGAGTGACGGTTCTGCGCCTGGTGAATCTTGCGACCGTTTGACTTTTGCCAAGCATCCTCGTACCTGGATTCCGGCGTGAGCCCCAACACCGGATCGCGAGTTGTGAACCGCGCTTGTCGGGGGCTGGTGGTTTGTTATGCGTTTTGTTCCTATGATATTCTTTCGGCCGCCGAGAAGGGGATATCCACCTGGCTCGCGACGCTTGGCTCGGGGCATTGTCCTTGCACGCGTTCAGATTCTCGATCGAAACACGCATCATCCCGAACACACCGGAGAACCTTACATGCTATCCATGCTTCTTTTCCTCCAACTGTACCTGTCCCCGCACGCGTGGGCCGGACCCGTATCGGTCAACCTCCACAGCGAAGACGTCACGACCTTCGAGGGATGGTACATCAAGCTGGATACTGGACTTGTCCTGGACTTTTCCCAGGTCGGTGCGGTGCAACTGACCGTTCCCGCGGACAGTCGCACCTTCGAGATCGTCAATGCCCAGGGCAGCACCCTGCTCGTGGGCGCTTGGACCAACTACCACGGCCAGAACCCCGTCACCCTCGCCGTCTCCGATTCGGAAGTGATTCTTCACGAGGTCGTGACCGCCAGCCGCATGCGACAGTCTACCTGGGACGTACCCGGTGAAATTTCGGTCATTCGCCCCGATTCACAGAAAGAGCGTGCCGTGACCCAAACCTCCGATTGGCTGAAGGAAGAAGCGGAGGTCCTGCTCCAAAAAACCAACTTGGGTGGCGGCTCGCCCATCATTCGCGGTATGTCGGGCAATCGGGTGTTGTTGATGGTGGACGGGTTCCGTCTCAACAATGCCACCTATCGATTGGGCCTGAACCAGTACCTCAACACGGTGCCCGCGGCATCCGTGGCGCAATTCGAAGTACTCAGCGGGCCGAGCGGTGTGCAGTACGGCAGCGACGGGTTGGGCGGCACCGTCCATCTCCGCAGCGTCGATCCGGCCAACGTGGAGGACGACGAACTGCGCTACAGCGGCTTCTACAGCAGCGCGGACAGTACCAACACTCATTTGCTCAGCGGCAACTGGAAGCGGGGCGATCTCTCGATTCAGGGACATTTCAAGTACAGCCGTTTTCAGGATTTGGAAGCCGCCGACCCCGTGGGGGAACAGATTCCCACCGGTTACGACGGCTGGGACGGCTCTCTCAACGCCACCTGGACCATCGACGAGGACCAACGGTTGCGCGTCATCAACGGGCTCTCGCGTGCGGCCCATGTGCCGCGCACGGATCGCATTCTGTCGGGTCGTGACTTGCTGTGGGAGTACCACCCTCAGCAGTTTTCGATGCACGCGCTGCGATATGAAAATTCACGCCACCGCACATGGGCCGACCACTTCGACATCGGCCTGGGCTACATGAACCAGGACGAGGGCAATCGACGCATTTCTACCGGATCGCCCGATAGCCTGAGAGAGACGCGAGACCTGGTGGACACCCTCCAGTTCAACGGCACCTTCACCAAGATCGGCCGCGGGGTTCAGTGGGTCTACGGCTTCGACGTGGCGCACGACACCATCGATTCCAGCGCCGAACGCATCGATCTGGTGACCGGCGAGATCACGCCCGACGACGCCAAGTTCCCCGACGACGCCGCGTACCGCGCGATCGGGATCTTCACCACCGCCGACATCTCGTTGGGCGAGGGCCACACCTTGCGTGCCGGCCTGCGCCATTCCTGGGTCGATCTGGAGGGCACGCTGGCCGAACCGCTCGGTTTGGTGAAGCAGGACAACAGCGAGCTGACGCCCTCGTTGAGTTGGCGCGTCAAACGCGAGCGCTTCGTATTGAGCCTGGGAGCCAGCCAGGGCTTTCGGGCGCCCAGCTTGGAGGACAGTCTCGCGTTGGGGCCCAGCAACCAGGGGTTCGACGCGCCCAACCCCGATCTCGAGCCCGAACGGTTGTGGAACTACGAGGCCAACCTGCGCTTCCGGCTTCCCGGCGTCTTGGTGCAAACCGCCGTCTATCACAGCCGCTACGAAGACCTGATGGAAAAGATTCCGGGTACCTACCTGGGCCAGGACACCTTTCAGGGCGAGCCGGTCTTCATTCTCGACAACGTGGGCGAGGCCGAGATCGACGGCGTCTCGATTCAGCTTTCCGGACACTGGCACAAACGCCACGACTGGCAGGTGGATGCGGCCTGGACCGAGGGGACCGCCACCGACCGCGACGAGCCGATGCGCCGCATTCCACCGCTGCGGGGCAACCTGATGTGGCGGTATCGCGCCGATGTCTGGGGGCTGACCGGTACCTTCAGTTGGGCCGATCCCCAGGATCGCCTGAGTTCGGGCGATATCAGCGACAGCCGCATCCCCGAGGGCGGCACGCCGGGATACGGCGTGATCCACCTGCGCGGCCACTACCGGTTCAGCGAGACCCTGTCGCTCAAACTGGGCCTGGAGAACCTGACCGACAAGCTCTACCAGCAACACGGTTCGGGTGTATTCGAGCCGGGCCGTCGCGCCGTACTCGAGCTGCAGGCCATGTGGCGTTGAGGGAGAGCGACGACGGCGTAGCGGCCGAATCTGGTGGGGAAATGTGATTTCTCGACGTGAATTTTTCGGGGGAATGCGTTGTGAGAGGTTTTGGGCTGACGTACCTCACTTTAATTTAGATAGAATGTTCTAACCATATGCCCTGAACCTTTGGAGGCTCGATTGGCCACCTTGCTTAAAAAACTGACCGTTGACAACTATCGGTCTATTCAGAAGCTCGAGTTGGAACTCGGAGATCGCTGTGTGTTTTTTGGTCCGAACGGATCTGGGAAATCCTCTTTGTTGGATACTCTCTGGTTTGTTCGCGATTGCTTCATTCGTGGTGTTGATCAGGCTTCGTCGAGAAGGGGACACGGCATTGGCATGCGGTGGGATGGCGCAGATCCCGACGACCAGATCAGGGTCGGTATCGAAACAACCCATGGCGATTATGGCATGTCGTTCGGCTTCGCCAAGGGTCGGATAGATGCCTATGTCGGAGAGATACTGCACGATTCGGGGAAGCTCATTCTCAAACGTTCCATTGGTAGTGCCAAAGTCTCCCTGACGACCCAACCTGGAAAGTTCAAATCAATTAGCCTGCCCGAGCCCGAAAAACCCGCTTTGACCATGGCGCGCACTTCGGGCGTGGCGTCGAGCGCCCTTGCAGAAGTCGACAATATACTTCGGCGAATCAGTTATTACCATGCCCGTTCGATGGATCTTCACGCGTTGAAATGGCGAGGAAGCGAGTCGAGTCCCACCACCTTGCTGAGCGATCGATGTGGCAATCTTTGGTCGGTGATTCGAAACCTTAATGACAAACGGGATCTGGATCATCGATATCAACAAATCGTCGCGTTCATGAAGAGGGCATTTCCCGAATTCAACGGTTTTTTCATCGAGCAAACAGGTCCCTCCAGTCTGTATGCGTATTTTCAGGAGAGGCACCGCAGTGAGCCCATTATGGCTTCGGGGGTGTCCGATGGTTATTTGACCATGCTCATTCTATTGACCGCGCTTTTCTCGATGGGGACCGATGTGAATGAGCTCGTCATCTTCGACGAACCAGATATCTCCCTGCATCCCCATGCTCTATCCGTTTTTGCGGATGCCGTCAAACTCGCGACTCGAGAATGGGGAAAACAAGTCCTCATTGCCACGCATTCTCCTGTGCTGATCAGTCAATTCCAAGCTGCGGACATATACGCCATGTCCCTGGGGGGTCAAGGCGAGGCGTTGGTCACGCCATTGACCCAAATCGACGGAATCGGCGATCTTTTGGAAGACTACTCCGTTGGCTCCCTTTACATGGCGGAAGTCATCGCGCCTCAAAGCAAAGACAGCGAGGTCTGAATTGGAGGAGCGTCATCAGTTCTTGAGGTTTGGCTTGTTCGTGACGGGAGAGGGAGAAAGGGAACACCTGCCGAAGCTGTTTGTGAGTTTGGCTGAAACAAGAGCCTGCCATTTCGAGGTCGTACGGAAAGTCGAGCAATTGAGTCCTCGGAGAGAAAGATCCAAAAACCTCAAATTGGCGGGCCTTCCAACCAGAGATGAAGAGTTGGGTCTTGCCGTTCGAGGCTATCTCAGTCGAGGGCCGGACCACTTCGCCCTCGTTGTGGACGATCTGGAATTCGATCGGCGCGACGTCGAACGAGAAACCTTTGGTCGATACCGCCAGGCCTTGGATACGGTGTTGTCCGATACCCAGCGGGATAGGGCCTCCGTTCATTTTTTGGTTTATATGCTCGAGGCTTATTATTTCGCGCATGCCGATGCAACCAATACTGCGCTGGATCTGAGCCCGGGAATTGAAGATTTCGTGGGAGATGTGGAAACGATCCGACATCCAAAAAATGAACTGAAAAAAATAGCTCCGAACTTCCGAGAACGATCTGCGGCACAAGCGGTTCTCGAATTGTTGGATGTTCGCTACGTACTTAGCAACGAAGCCACCTGTACCGGATTGCGGACCATGTTCGTGTGGTGTCTCGAAAAATTGATGCAATTTGGTCCCGATTGGGTGCCTGAGTTTTCCCCTGAAGTTTATCGCCGAACGGACGGTCGCCTTAGAGATTCGACCCGCGGGCAATAATTTGGATCATCAACTTCCCAGTATGGTCTCGTCAGGGCTGGATGTTGAGGGTATGTACGAGAGTCTTGCGTCGGTCACACCACCGGCAGGTGCTCGGCTTCGTAGCGGGCCACGAATCGCGCGTAGTTCTCCAAGCGACGATGGGCCTGGAAGAAAGTGATCATGCTCTTGAAACGGTCGTCCTTCTGTAGTTTGGGCTTGATCAGCTTCAGTAGCGCCTTGTTCTCGCGTCGACCTTCCGCCGCCCTCATTCGGCCCTTCTCGTCCACCAGGAGCGCGCGCTCGTCGCCGCCTTTGCTCTTCAGGTTGACGAACAGGTTGTAGCAGTAGCACTCGGGATCCTTGCAGGTATCCACCATGAACTGCCAGCGGGTGGCCTTGCCCTTGTCGTGACTGACCACCTCGCCCAAGCACCCATTGGCCGGATCGGCGCCGTCCAACAATAGCTCGGTGGGCACCATGATCGGCTTTTCGAGGTCGTAGCCGGTTTCGACAAGGATCATCTTGCGGCGCAGGTACACGAGGTGCAGGTAGCGCTGTTGGAATTCCTCGGTGCCCTCGGCGATTTTGAAGACCTGGGCCACCTCGTCCGGCAGGGGCTGGTGCTTTTCGTCGTGCCACTCGCGCTCGCCGGTGTACCAGGTGCTCTTGCGCTGGTGCTGGGTGAGCCAGTCCATCTGGATGTTGTCGCAATGGCACTTGGGATCGCCGCACACGCGGGCGTGCAACTGGAACAACAGCGAGCCATCCTCGAAGTCGACCGAAAAGAATCCCAAGTTGTACGTGCTCTCGCGATCGACCTCCGCCAGCTCGATGTGGACCTTCTTGGTTTCTTGCATCTACATGTTCCTCCGGTATTGGCCGCCCACGGTGTACAGCAGTCCCGAGATCTGGCCCAGGGAGCAGTAGCGCGTCGCTTCGAGCAGAGGGCGGAACATGTTGCGATGGTGAATCGCGGCGTCCTTGACCCGGTGCAGGTGATCGGGGCATCGATCGGCGAAGAACTTCTGGAAATTGGCCAGGTAGGAGATCTGTTGCTCCTTCTCGTCCTCGGTGGAGCGAATCAGCTCGAGCGAGCCCTCCGCCGTGTCCTCGGCATTGGGATTGAGGAAGGTGTTGACGCCGATGATCGGCAGCTTACCGTTGTGCTTCAGTTCCTCGTAGTAGAGTGATTCTTCCTGGATTTTGCCCCGTTGGTACTGGGTTTCCATGGCGGAAAGCACGCCGCCGCGCTCGGAGATGCGGTTGAATTCGGAAAGAATGGCTTCTTCCACCAGCTCGGTCAGTTCTTCGATGATGAAGGCGCCCTGCAGCGGGTTCTCGTTTTTGGCGAGGCCCAGTTCGCGGTTGATGATCAACTGAATCGCCATCGCGCGCCGCACCGAGGCTTCGGTGGGCGTGGTGATCGCCTCGTCGTAGGCGTTGGTGTGCAGCGAGTTGCAGTTGTCGTAGATGGCGTAGAGGGCCTGCAGGGTGGTGCGGATGTCGTTGAAGTCGATTTCCTGGGCGTGCAGCGAGCGGCCGCTGGTCTGGATGTGGTACTTCAGCTTTTGGCTGCGGCTGTTGCCGCCGTAGCGGCGCTCCATGGCCACCGACCAGATGCGGCGCGCGACCCGGCCGATGACGGCGTATTCGGGATCGATGCCGTTGGAGAAAAAGAAGCTCAGGTTGGGTGCGAAATCGTTGATGTCCATGCCGCGCGACAGGTAGTACTCGACGAAGGTGAACCCGTTGGCCAGGGTGAAGGCCGCCTGGGAAATGGGGTTGGCGCCGGCCTCGGCGATGTGGTAACCGCTGATCGAGACGCTGTAGTAGTTGCGAACCCCGTTTTCGATGAAGAATTCCTGCACGTCGCCCATCAATTTCAGGGCGAATTCGGTGGAGAAGATGCAGGTGTTCTGGGCCTGGTCTTCCTTGAGGATGTCGGCTTGAACCGTGCCGCGAACCGAACGGAACACGTCGGTACTGATTTTCGTGTAGGTCTCGGGATCGACGGTTTCCACACCGGGAATACCCAGCAAACCGAGACCGAACCCGCGATCGGACGTCGCGTCGTAGGCCATGCCTTCGTAGTAGGGACGCTCGAGACCTTTCTGGTCGTAGCGGCCGTACCATTCCTCGCGAACCGCTTCCAGCCGACCCTGTTGCTGCAGATGACGCTCGATCTGTTGATCGATGGCCGCATTCATATAGAAGCCAAGAATGATCGGGGCGGGGCCGTTGATGGTCATCGACACGGATGTCTTGGGATCGCAGAGGTCGAAGCCGCTGTACAACTTTTTCATGTCGTCCAGGTTGCAGATCGAGACGCCCGAGTTGCCGATCTTGCCGTAGATGTCGGGGCGCCGGGCGGGGTCGTCCCCGTAGAGCGTGACCGAATCGAAGGCGGTCGAAAGGCGTTTGGCGGGCTGTTCCTTGGAGACGTAGTGGAACCGGCGGTTCGTGCGTTCGGGCGTGCCCTCGCCCGCGAACATGCGGGTGGGGTCTTCGCCTTGACGTTTGAAAGGGAACACCCCGGCCGTGTAGGGAAAACTACCCGGTACGTTTTCCAGCAGCAGCCACAGGAGTTGGTCGCCCCAGTCCTGGTAGCGGGGCAGGGAGACCTTGGGGATCTTGGTGCCGGATAGCGAAGTGGTGAACAGGGTGTTGCGGATTTCCTTGTCGCGAATCTTGGTCACCAACTCGTCGCCGCGATAGGCTTCGCGGGCGGCCGGAAAGGCTTCCAGCAGTTTGCGGCAGCGCGGATCGAGTTTGGCCTGGTCGTATTGATATTGTTGTTCGAGGCTGTCGATCGCGTGCTGGTAGTCGGGCGGGCTCAAATCCACCTGGCCGGTACCGTCCGCGGCCGAGATGTTCAGGTCCGTCTGCTGCATGCGCGCACGCAGGCTGTCGATGCTGCCGCGCAGTTGGTACAGGGTGCGGGCGATGGCCGCCTGCGCCTCGGCCCAGGCCTTGTAGCCCCGCACGGTTTCGGTGATCTCGGCGAGATAGCGCTGGCGCTCGCCGGGAATGATCGGCGCTTTTTCCGGGATGCCCATGCGCGCCATCTCCGGCAGCGGCCACGAGAGCCCACACTTTTCGTTGAGCATCTTCACCAGCGCGTGGAACATGCGGTTGGTACCCTTGTCGTTGAATTGCGAGGCGATGGTCGCGTGGATCGGCAGGCTGTCGTCGTCGCGGTCGAACCAGCCGCGGTTGCGCTTGAACTGTTTGCGGATGTCGCGGAAGGCGTCTTCCGAGCCGCGCTTCTCGAATTTGTTGAGCACGACCATGTCGGCCAAGTCCAACATGTCGATCTTCTCGAGCTGGGTCGCGGCACCGTATTCGTTGGTCATGACGTAGACCGAGAAATCCACCAGATCCACGATTTCCGAATCGGCCTGCCCGATCCCCGCCGTCTCCACGACGATCAGGTCGTATTCGGCCTCTTTCAGTAACTCGACCGCGCTGACCAGACATTCGCTGGTGGCGCGGTTGCTGGCCCGCGTGGCCAGCGAGCGCATGAAGACCTGGGGATGGCCCGAAGGATCGGCGCAGGCCACGGCGTTCATGCGGATGCGGTCGCCCAGGAGCGCTCCGCCGGTGCGTCGCTTGGAGGGGTCCACCGAAATGATGGCCATTTTCTTGTCGGCGTAGTGGTCGATGAAGCGGCGCACGATCTCGTCGGTCAACGACGACTTACCCGCACCGCCGGTCCCGGTGATGCCGACCACGGGCACCCGCTTGTCGGAGGTGGCGCCCTCCCGGCGACCCAGCTCCAGCTCGGTGATCTGACGGGCGAGGCGGTTCACCGGTGTGCCCGAATCTCCCAACGGAATGTGCGTGGGGTCGAAATCGCATTCGGCCAACATGTACTCGATCATGCCCACCAGACCCATCTTGGCGCCGTCCTCCGGCGAAAAGATGCGCGTGACGCCGTAGTCGTGGAGCTCCTTGATTTCCTCGGGCACGATGACGCCGCCCCCGCCGCCGAACAATTTGATTTGGGGGGCACCACGCTCGCGCAGCAAGTCGTACATGAACTTGAAATATTCCATGTGGCCGCCCTGGTAGGAACTGACGGCGATGCCCTGGGCGTCTTCCTGAATGGCGGCGTCCACGATTTCACCCACCGAGCGGTTGTGCCCCAGGTGAATGACCTCCGCGCCCAGCGACTGCAAAATGCGGCGCATGATGTTGATCGAAGCGTCGTGTCCGTCGAAAAGCGATGCCGCCGTGACAAAGCGGATCTTGTTCTTCCAGCGCGTGCCGGATTCGGCGTGTTGACTGCCTTTCGCGGTTTCGGCCACGGGTGTCGTCATGACGTTCCCCCTCCCCTTGGTTTGTGTCCCAAACCCGCATTCTAGCGCATGCGGCGAAGCCCCGCCAGTACCGGTGGCGTTTGGCCGCGATGGGCCGATCACCCTTGTCCCGCCACCGTTTTACGAGGGGACCGGGCTTCCCGTGCTTGCCCGCGACTGCCGGCTCCGGCTAGACTGGAGAGCGGGGCGATCCCTGGTCGGAACCGGTCGATTTCGCCCTCACTTCATCCTGTCGCGAACCTCAACCGAAACAATCGGTTCCGTCGACGGGCGACCTCATGGGAAGCGTGCATGGCCAGCCAGGACCCCCACAATCGCCGCGGTTTCTTGGGCGAGTTTTTTTCCGTTTTTCGCAAGGGGATCAGTAACCAGGTGGACCGCAAGCTCGGCAAAATGCTCGATGCGCCGATTCGACCTCCTGGCGCCTTGGAGGAAATCGAGTTTCTGGCGACCTGTACGCGCTGTTCGGCCTGCATCGAGGTCTGCCCCTATTCCGCCATCAAGCGCCAGCCGATCGAATCCGGTCTGAGTGCCAACGCACCGTTCATCCAGCCGGACGAGCAGGCCTGCCGCCTCTGCGACGATTTTCCCTGCATCGGCGCCTGCGAACCCGGCGCCCTACGACCACTGCCCGACGGTCGCGTCGACATGGGACACGCGGTGGTGCGCGAGTCCTTCTGTCAGACCTACGAAGACAAGGTCTGCACCCTTTGTTACGACGCCTGCCCCTACCCCGAGCAGGCGATCGTCATCGGCGACGATTTCCATCCCCAAGTGCTCGAGGCCTGCGTGGGGTGCGGTCTGTGCGAGCAACACTGCCCGGTGCATCCTTCGGGAATCAAGGTGGAGAGCCCGGTGCGGCTCCGCGCCAAAAAGGTGGAACGGGAAACCTACTTCGGGTGGTTCGATGCCCGCGAGGACGCATCGCCGCCGAAAGAGAAGTGAACGCGCGAAGCCCATGCGGTAGGGATGTGGTGCGAACGGGGCGCCCCCGCCAAAGTTATGGCGGCGACGCCGTTCGCGATGTTGCGGGCACGCCCTGTCGGCGCGCCGCTCTGGTTCTCGTGGCCGGGTTCAGTAGTTGTAGCTCGCCTTGAGCTGGTACTCGAAGCCGCGGTTGAGCACGTTTTCCGGAGCCAGGACGGGCGAGAATCCCGGGCTGTACCATTCTTCGTCGGTGAGGTTGAACAGTGTCAGCTCCAAGTCCAGGTGGGGGACCAGGTCGCGCAGGCGACCATGGGCCGAAAGCACCGTCGAACCGTCCATTTCCACGTTTTCCACCGTGAACGCCGGCGTCAGCGACTGAATCAGCCGTGAGCCGTGGTAGAAACCGGAAAGGCTGATCAACCCGCGTTTGCCGAATTCATGCGAGAACGACAGGGTGGCTTTGTGTTCCGGAGAGAACAGGCGCCGGTTGCCCTCGTGATCCTCCGATTTCACGTAGGCGTAGCCCAGCCGCAGGTTGGTGCCGCGCACGATGCGCCATTGGGTGTCCAGTTCCACGCCATAGTCGTTGTCGCCGTCCTCACCGTTGAAATAGGACTGGGCGGTGTCGAACGAGAATGCCTGTTTGATCAGGTCCTGGTAGTAGCTGTAGAACGTGGAGACGGTAATCGAGAACTGGGGTCCGGCCGACCAATAGACACTGGTTTCGACCGTATCGATGGTTTGGGCCTTCAGGTCCGGGTTGCCAAGGGCGTTGGGAAGATTGCGGGTATAGAGCTCGCTGAACGTGGGTGCGCGGAAGGCCCGTCCGTAGAGCAGTTTGAGGACCCACACTTCACTGAGGTTGTAGACGGCGGCGAGTCGTGGGTTGATCGAATCGCCGAAGTCGTTGTAATCGTCGTAGCGAATCCCGGCCGTAATGCCCCACTTGCTGTTGGGATACCAGGTGTCCTGGATGTAGATGCTGCGAATGTCGCGGTCTTGTTTGTCCACGAACGCCGCATCGCCTTCCTGGACGAGCCAGTCATCGCCGGTGACGTGGTTGCCCAAAATGATGTCGCGAATGGTGAAATTGAAAATCAAGTTCGAATCCACCAGGCGATCGCGGGCGACGACCGCACCGGTGATGAATTCGTGATCGCCCTTGATGTAGTTCAAACGTACTTCGAACTCCGCGTTGTCCATTTCGTGGTTGGGGCCGCCCATCCAGCCTTCGTTCAGGACGACGCCGGCCACGTTCACCCCTTCCGGAGCGATGAAGTAGGCCTGTTCGTTTTCACTGCGGTTGTAACGCATGGCCGCCGACAGGGTCAGGGCCTTGTTGACTTCCCAATCGTAATTGGCCTGTACACGGGTCATTTCGCTGTCGTCGCGATTGGTTTCCAGCAACGGGTTTTCCCATTCATGGCTGAAGAAACCCCAGGGCATGAAGCTGTCCATTTCGCGCTTGAACCAATCCACTTGGAAGTTGAGGTTCTCGAAACCCAGCTTGACGCCCACGTCGAGTTGCTCTTCGATGGGATCCTGGATCGCCGGCACTTGCCCCGGCAGGCGGAAAAAGGCCTGGCTGTACTGGTAATCCTCGCCGTCGTCCGTGCGCGTGTTGGCGGTTACCAGGCCGCGCAGCTTCCCGCTGTTCCAGCGCATGCTCACGCCGGCTTCGACCGCCTCGAAGCTACCGCCCGCGATCGACAGCCGTTGCTTGTCCGTGGTTTCGTACTTGGATGAAATGATGTTGATGACCCCGACGAAGGCGTTGGAGCCGAACAACGTGGAGCCCGGTCCGCGAATGATCTCGATGCGGTCGATGTGGTTCAGGCTCAGGTCTTTCACCAACTGGAGACCACCTCCGGAGAAGACGTCGTTGAGGCGTTGTCCGTCGAGCAGGACCAAAATGTCCTCGCCGAATTCAGTGGTTCGGCCGCGAATGCCCAAGGTCGTGTGGGTACCGAATAAAATGCTCCGATTGGCCTCGATGCCGATGGAGTAGTTGAGGATTTCGGAAAGATAACGAGCACCGCTTCGTTCAATTTCAGATCGAGAAATAATGGTGATGATACCGGGCGCCTTGAGAGGGGTCGATTTGGATTTGAACAGCATGGTGACTTCTGTAGCGAGGATGTCCTCGATGGTCATCTTGTCGTAGTTCTGGGCCGAGAGGTTAAGACTGGCAAACAGAACAATCCCGAGAATCCCGCAAAACTGGCGAAACATGCGCCCTCCTTCGACGGAAAGTGGTGGCACCCAGGCACTCACGATTACCCACGAACCACGGATACCCTTTTTGTGGTTGCTTGTGAAGCTGGGTTAAAAAAGGCTTTCGGGTTAATTACAACAGTGATTTCAACATGAAACCATTAATTTTGAAGTATGGTTGTAATATCTTGGTAAAAAAATGGCATGTCAAGGAAAAACAATGGGATCTGAGGCGTTCTACTAACGAGACTCGTGCTACATCCGTTGTGTCGCATGGGGTTATCCATAACATGTCACTTTGGTGGTCGTGAAGAACGATCCGTCTAATTGGCCTCTGTTTGATCGCTTTTTGACGGACCTAAGTGGGTTAAGTGACATTTTATTGTGTTTTGTTTCTTTTGTTTGGTCAATTTTTTCTTGAAAAATAGATAGGCAGACATTACCTTGAGCATCATGCCGACAGACAATTCGCGACATGAGGAAAAACAGGCAATGGAGCGATTTCATGAAAATTCCGATAGGCAATGGGATAGGGGAAATTAAAATTTCTGTGATCTGCGATATATTTCCCGTTTGATTGTCCGCCTTTTTTTCGCTCGCATGTTCCTGGACATCGAACTGTGAGAACGGTCCCTTGAAAAAACGTGTCCTCGTCCTTGACCTTACTATCCTCCGCCCGTTCCCGAGCCCCCGGGGTTTTCGGAGATGGGTGTCCTGTCCTTTGGTGGGGGGTCGCCTCCCACTACCCATCGCTAGTCCGAAATCCCCTGACGGGGTTGTTTTTTAACCCGATTGACTTCGCACGAAGCGAGTCGAGCGCTTCGTTGCGGATTTGGACTGGAGCATTGTTTTGGAAGATTCCAAGCCTTGGGCCCACTATGGGGGTCGGAGTCTCGTGCATCTGTGCCGTCACCGCGCAGAGCGAGAGTCTCGTGATCCCGCCTTTCTCTTTCTAGCCGACGGTACCGAAATCCGTGACACCTGGTCACGCGATGTCCTGGACCGACGGGCACGAGCGATCGCCGCTCGCCTTCAGCGAGAAGACCTCGCGGACGGAACCGTTTTGCTGCTGTTCCCTCCCGGGATCGCGTTCATGTCGGCCTTTCTGGGTTGTCTCTACGCCGGCGCGGTGGCCGTTCCCGCCCCGCCTCCCGATCCCGTGCGGCTGAAACGTACCCTGCCGCGGTTGCGCAACATTCTTCGCGACGCGGGTTCCAAAGCGATTCTGACCCAGGAACGCTTCGCGGGTTTGCTGAAGGATTCGGGCGGTGAATTGGGGGGCATCGAAGAGGTGGCCATCCTGGCCTTGGAGGAAATCGGCGACGATCTGGCGCCTACGTGGCGCGCTCCCCACATCGATCCCGACGACCTGGCCTACCTGCAGTATTCTTCCGGCTCCACCACGGCGCCCAAGGGTATCGAGATCACCCACGGCAACATCATGCACAACGCGGGGTTGCTCCAGCGCGCCTGCGGTTACACGCGAGAGACGGTGTCCTGCGTCTGGATGCCGCATTTCCACGATTTCGGGTTGGTCGAGGGGTTGATCGCCCCCATCGTTTTCGGTTTTCCCTGTTACATCATGTCACCGGTCAGTTTCATCCGCCGACCGATGAACTGGCTCTCGGCCATTTCCCGCTATCGGGTCACCCACAGCCACGGGCCCAACTTCGCCTTCGACCTCTGTCTCGAGCGATTCGACCCCCGCAAGCTGACCGATGTGGACCTGAGCTGTTGGAAGGTCGCCTGTAACGCGGCCGAACAGGTACGGGTCTCCACCCTGACGAAGTTCCGGGAAACCTTCGCGCCTTTCGGTTTTCGGGCCGACGCCTTTCATCCGGCCTACGGCATGGCGGAAACGACCTTGGTGATCACGGGAGTGGCGCCGGGACAACCGGTTCAAGTACGTCACTTGGAAACCGCCGCCCTTTCCGAGGGTAGTGCCCGTTTCGTGGCCGAACCCGGCCCGGGCGTCACGTCGTTGGTGGGTTGTGGCGGCGTTTCGGAATCCGGCTATCGGGTCCAGATCGTCGATGCAAAACACCGTATCCCGCTCTCCGAATTGGTGTTGGGCGAGATTTGGGTTCGCGGGGATTCGGTTGCGCGGGGCTACTGGCGGGCCGAGCGGGCGACCGAAGCCGCCTTCCGGGCCAGGCTTGCCGACGGCACGGGACCCTTCCTCCGTACCGGCGATTTGGGGTTCATCGCCGAGGATCAGCTCTACATCTGCGGACGCCTCAAGGAGTTGGTGGTCATTCGCGGTCAAAATTACGTGCCCCAGGACATCGAGCAGGTGGTCGAGGACGTGGATCCGGCCATTCGCACGAACGGGGTCGCCGCTTTCGCGTTCGAGGAGGAGGACGAGGAGCACCTGGGAGTGGTGTGTGAAATCGACAGGAAATCTCGCAAGAGCGTCGATGTCCAGGCTCTGATCCGCCACATCAAAAGTGCCCTGTGGGATCACCTGGAACTGGAGCCGGGCGCGCTTTTGCTCGTCAATGCCGGCGCGATTCCCAGAACGTCGAGCGGCAAGATCAAGCGGGTCTCGGTGCGCAAGCGCTTCCAAGCGGACGATTGGTCGACCCTGCACCAGTGGCGGGCGCGCTCCGGTTCGGCATCGCCCGCGAAGGCGACCCAAAGTCGCCAGGACGGCGGCTCGGAGGACCGCAGCCCATCTCGCGACCTCGCCGCAGATACCGAGCTGGCGCGCCGGATCCTATCCTGGCTGAAGCTGCGGCTGGGCGACATGCTCGACGTCGACCCCGCTCAAATCAAGGAAGATATTCCCTTTTCCGAGCTGGGGATCTCTTCGGTGAAGGCCGTCGGACTGGTCGCCGAGCTCGAGGATTGGTCGGGTCGGGCGATTCCGTCGACCGCGGTTTGGCGCTACCCCAATGCCGGCTCACTGGCCGCCTTCGTGGCCGGACAGGGATCACTTCCTCCGAATCAATCGAGCTCCACCGCCGATGCCGGATCATTGCCGGGAGAGGGTAAAACGCCCATCGACGCGCCTCATCGCAAAGGCCGAGAACCGTCCTCGAAAAATGGCGACGATCCGATCGCGATCGTCGGGTTGGCGTGCCGGTTCCCCGGTGGCGCCCACGATCCGGAAGCCTATTGGGACCTCCTGCAGTCCGGTCGCACCACGGCGCGGACCTTTCCCTCGGACCGACTCCCGCCGGACTTCTTTTTCGATCAGGAAGCGGGGAACGATCAGGCGCGGAACACTCGATTCGGATCATTTCTCGAAACGGATATCGCGGCGTTCGACCCGGCGTTCTTCGGTATTTCGCCGCGGGAAGCCTGTTTGATGGACCCCCAACAGCGGCTGTTGTTGGAGGTTTGCTGGGAAGCGCTCGAGCACGCCGGCATCGACCCGAAATCACTGAAAAACACCGACGGCTCGGTGTTTCTGGGACAGAGCGGTGACGACTACGCGCATCTGGCCCACCATTTCAAACAGGACGCCGACGATCATGCACCGCTGGGAACGGCACGGTCCATCGCCGCCGGCCGCATTTCCTACGTCTTTGGATTGTTGGGACCTTCGGTGCAGATCGACACCAGTTGCTCGTCGTCGCTGGTGGCCGTGGCTCAGGCCTGTACCGCACTGCGGGCCGGCGAAACCGGTCTGGCCCTGTGCGGCGGCGTGAACCTGATTCTCGACCCGCGCGTTTCCTTGGGCCTGAACCGTATGGGAGCCCTGGGATCCGACGGCGTCTGCAAGGTGTTCGACGCCGCAGCCGACGGCTATGGGCGAGGGGAGGGCTGTGCCGTCGCGATCCTGAAGCGCCTGAGCGACGCCCGCGCGGACGGCGATCGGGTACTCGCCTGCATTCGCGGTTGGGCCGTGGGGCACGACGGCGCGAGCAACGGTTTGACCGCGCCCAACGGCTTGGCCCAGGAGGCGCTGATGACGCGGACCCTGGCCATGTCCGGGCTCCGTTCCGAGCAGGTCCAGTACGTGGAAGCACACGGAACCGGTACGGTATTGGGCGATCCCATCGAGGTGCAGAGCCTGGCGACCTGTTACGGGCAGGGCCGTGACCAGCCTTTGCTGGTGGGTTCCGCCAAGGCCTCGGTAGGCCATCTGGAGGCCGCGGCCGGGCTGGCGGGCTTGTTCAAGTTGACCCTGGCGCTTCAAAAAGGGGTGATACCCGGCCAGGCCTCCTTCAAGCGCCTGAATCCCCATCTCGAGACCTCGCGTACCTCGATTCGCGTGGTCGAACGAACGATGGATTGGCCGGCCGAACCCGGCACGCGTTTCGGTGCGGTCAGCAGCTTCGGCATCAACGGAACCCTCGCACACTTGCTGGTGGCAGATTCCGCGGCGAACGAGACCGACCCTGTCGCCACCGACCCTGTCGCCACCGACCCTGTCCTTACCAACCCTGTCGATGCGAAACATCCCTGTGAGCTCCATCTCACCGCACATTCCGAGCGCGCACTCCAGGCGATGGCCGGCTCCTGGCTGACCACGTTGCGGCGAACCGCTCCGGAACGTGTCGTCGACCTGTGCCATGCCGCCACGCGCCGTACGCGGTTCCGCTGGCGCCTGGCGCTGACCGCCGATTCCCACGCGGATTTGGTGGAACGTTTGACCGCCTTCTGCAACGGGGAGCGCCGGGTGGGGACTTCCTGCGGATCGGTGCGGGCCGTTTCGCGCCTTGGCTTCCTGTTCACAGGCCAGGGCAGCCAGCACGCGCGCATGGCCGAGGATCTGTACCGCGAAGCGCCTCGCTTCCGTGCGGCTATCGATCGGTGCGCCGAGATCCTGGCAGAAGGGGATGCCGAGCGCTTCGATCTTCGTTCCGTGTTGTACGGCCCCCGAGCGGAACACCTGCACCAGACGGGATTCGCCCAGTGCGCCCTGTTTGCTGTCGGTTACGGACTGACCGAGATCTGGCGGGAGCGTGGCATCGTCCCGGAACTCCTGCTCGGTCACAGTCTGGGCGAATATCTGGCCGCGCATCTCGCCGGGATCTTTTCCCTAGAGGACGCACTGCGTCTGGTTCGGGCACGAGGCAGCCTGATGCAGGCGCTGCCGCCTGGTGGCGCCATGGTCGATGTGGCCACCGAGGAGGATCGTGTTCGGCCCCTGATCGAGCGGGAATCCGGTCGGGTCGCGATTTCCGCGCTCAATGCACCGGGTCGCCTGGTGATCTCGGGCGAGGAAGCGTCCGTAGAGCGTATCCTCTCCCGGCTGCCCGGAGTGGTATCCCACCGGCTTCGGGTCTCGCACGCGTTCCATTCGCCTTTGATGGAACCGATGTTGGCCGATTTCGAACGCGTCCTGGCCGGCGTGACGTTCTCCGCGGCAGAAATCCCCATCGTCTCCACCGTGACCGGGAAGTTGGACGACGGCGCCATGAGCGAGCCCTCCTACTGGCTGAACCAGATCACGAGCCCCGTCCGTTTCCGCGACGCGATCATGGCGGCCGACGAGGCGGGCATGACGGCTTCGGTGGAAATCGGCCCACGACCGGTGCTCAGCCGTTGGGTACCGGCCTGTCTCGGCGGAGATTCGCGCTGCGTTCCCAGTCTGCAACCGCCCAAATCGGATCGGCGGCAGCTACTGGAAAGTCTCGGGGCGCTGTTCGTTCAGGGCTTTCCCGTTCGCTGGGAATCCCTCTATGCAAACCGTGCCTATCGTCACCTCGACACCCCAACCTATCCCTTCCAACGGAAACACTATTGGTTTGACATGGGAGCCTTGACTATGAACGACACTGACCTGAGACCGCGTATCGTCGGTTCTTCCTCGCACACTACGCCGAACTCGCGAGATCAATTGGCCATGAAGGCCTTGACCTCGATGATTGCGGACCTGCTCCACATGGCTCCGGGCGAAGTCGATCCGGATGCCCTGTTCCTCGAGTTGGGTGCCGATTCGATCATTCTCTTCGGCGCACGCAAGAAAATCGAGGAGCTGTTCGGCGTCAACGTGCCCATTCAGGATCTTTTCGAGTCGTTCAACACGGTGCGTAAATTGGCGGTTCGCCTGGCCGAAGTGGCCGAGCGCATGCCTGCATCGGCCGGTGCTCGAGTCGCGCCGGAACCGGTTCCACAGCCCCTGGCCAGCCCACACCAACCGCCAGCGGGATACGACGTGCCACCGGTCCCCGTACCCAAGGCCCAGCCGAACGCGCTTCCGGCAGCCCTGGGCCAGGCCCCCGCCGGTTACGGGCAACTGGTCGATCGCCAATTACAGACCATGGAGCGCATTTTCCGCGACCAGTTGGCCTACGCCGGTGGCGGAGTGGTGCCGGGTGAGCCGGCGTCCGTCGTCCAACCTCAGATGTCCTCACCTCCCGTGGTGGAGCGAGTGGAACCCGCCCCTGTGCGGCCGGTTCCTTCTGCCGAGCCGGTCGCCGATGGCGGAGCCGTGTCCGAATCAAGGCCGTCCAAGGCCGGGTCTCCGGTTTTGCCGCCCTGGTCGGTGCGCGAAACCCGCGCCGCCGATTTGGCCGAGGAGCAGACCCGTCATCTTGCCGATCTCACCGAGGAATACACCAAGCGCACGCGCACCTCCAGGAAGATGTCCCAGGACGATCGATCCGTTCTGGCCGACAATCGGGTGAGTGCCGGATTCCGCATGACGACCAAGGAACTGCAGTATCCGATTTTCTGTGATCGCGCCGAGGGGCCGACGTTCGTCGATTTGGACGGCAACCGATATCTCGACATCACCATGGGTTTCGGGGCCTTGCTCTTCGGGAACCATCCCGATTTCGTCGTCCAGGCGATGCAGGACCAGTTGGCCCGCGGGCTGTCGCTCGGGCCCCATACGCGCCAGGCGGGCGAAGCGGCCCGGCTGGTACGTGAACTGACGGGCATGGAACGGGTGGCGTTCTGCACCACGGGCACCGAGGCGGTCATGACCGTGTTGCGCGCGACCCGGATGCTTACCGGACGTCGCAAGACGGTGGTGTTCCAGGGTTCCTACCACGGCCACTTCGACGGCGTCCTCACCAGCGGCAACGCATTGAGCGGCAACCTCGAAGCCGAATCCGGCGCTCCCGGGGTGTTGCCCGGCAGCGTAGCCGACGTCATCAGCCTGCCGTATGACGACCCCCGTTCGCTCGAGGTCATTCGAGCCCAGGCCGGCGACATTGCCTGTGTCCTGGTGGAACCGGTTCAGAGTCGACGTCCCGATCTCCAGCCGGGTGACTTCCTGCGTCAATTGCGAGAGTTGACCCGTGGCGAGGGCATCCCCTTGGTGTTCGATGAAATGATCACCGGGTTCCGCATCCACCCCGGCGGTGCCCAGGCTCATTTCGGAGTGCGGGCCGATGCCGCGCTGTACGGCAAGGTGATCGGTGGTGGCATGCCGATCGGCGTGATCGCGGGCAGCCCTGCGATCATGGATTGCCTGGACGGCGGCATGTGGCAATTCGGTGACGAGAGCTATCCGGCGCACGAGACGACGTTCTATGCCGGAACCTACAACAAGCATCCGCTTTCCGTCGCCGCGGCCGTGGCCGTGCTGAGCCGCCTCAAGAACGAGGGACCCGAGTTGCAGGAGCGGCTCAACCGCAGGACCGAACGTCTGGTGCAGACGCTGAACGGGTTCTTCGAGAGCCATCGCGTGCCGATGCGGGTCGATAGCTTCGGCTCGCTGTTCCGCTTCAAGCCCATGCGGCACATGGAGCTGTTTTTCTTCCACCTGTTGCGCGAGGGGGTCTACGTTTGGGAAGGGCGAGCCTGCTTCCTCTCCACCGAGCACACGGAAGTCCATATCGAGCAATTGGTTCACGCGGTGCAGACGGCCGTCGAATCCATGCGCCAGGGTGGGTTCCTGCCCGATGCACTGCCGGTCAACCTTCCGGCTCGGGTGGAGTCCGCGGCAGCCGGAGGCGCCGCCACGGATCCCTGGCGTGCCGGCCGGGTGGCCCTGAAAAAGCGCGTCGCCGAAACCGAACCCTTCGTCCGCGAGCCGGAGCGGGCTCCCGCCTTCAGCCTGTTCTTCTTCGGTCATTACGAGGCCGGGATCGGTGCCGGGATGTACGACCTCCTGTTCGATTGCGCGCGTTTCGCCGACGATCACGACTTCCGCGCGATCTGGGTTCCCGAGCGGCATTTTCACGCGTTCGGCGGCCTGTCGCCGAATCCTTCCGTTTTGGCGGCGTCCCTGGCCGGCCAGACGCGACGGTTGCAGCTCTGCGCCGGCAGCGTGGTGCTGCCCCTGCACCACCCCGTTCGCGTGGCCGAGGAATGGTCGATGGTCGACAACCTCTCGAAGGGCCGCGTGGGTCTCGCCTGCGCTTCCGGTTGGAACCCCAACGATTTCGTGTTGGCGCCCAAACAGTTCGAAAAGAATCGCGAGGTCATGTACCAGAATCTCGCCGAACTCACCCGACTCTGGCGCGGCAACGCCCTGGCGCTTTCCTCCGGCGAAGGCAAGACCGTCGAAGTTTCGCTGCATCCGCTGCCCGTGCGGTCCGAGCTGCCGCTGTGGCTGACCATCGTGAGCAATCCCGAGACCTACATTCGCGCGGGAGAATTGGGCCTTCGCGTCCTGACCAACCTCATGGGCCAAACCCCCGAAGAGCTGGCCGTGAACATTCGCCTCTACCGAGAATCATTGGCCGCCAACGGCTTTCCGGAAGAGCGCGCCCACGTCACCTTGTTACTGCACACTTATGTGGGCGACGACTTGGACCGGGCTCGCGAGGAAGCGCGCCAGCCGTTCTTCGGCTATCTGGAATCTTCGCTGGGCCTGTTCCGTTCGATTCTCAGCAAGCAGGGTCTGCCTTCCGATTTGGACGGCCTCAGCGACGAAGACCGACGCTATCTGCTCCAAGCCGCCTACGAGCGTTACGTAACGCAGAGTGCCCTGATCGGCACTCCGGAAAGCTGCGCCCCGATCGTCGAGCGATTGGTGCGGGCGGGCGTCGACGAGTTCGCGTGCCTGGTGGATTTCGGTGTGGATCCCGACAAGGTCCGTTCCAGCCTGATTCCCCTCGATCGGCTTCGCAGTCAATGTGCGAACTGGGCCCAATCCCATGCCGACTCGTCGCGACAAATGATCCGCGTTTTGGGTGCAACCGAAGTTCAAGCGGCGCCACCGTCCGTCGAAGTGGAGACCTGTTTTCCGCTGAGCTTGGATCAACAGCAGGTGTGGGTGCTGACGCAGACCCATCCCGAAGCCTCGTTCGCCTATCAGGACCTGACGGTGCTTCGCTTGGACGGTGCCTTGGATCGCAAGGCCCTGGCCCAGGCGGTGAAGCGGATCACCGCCCGTCACCCCAGTTTGCGCACGGCTCTGAGCGAGGATGGCGAAACCCAATGTGTCTTTGCGGCTCACGACTTCGCGTTCGCACCGATCACCCTTGGCGAAGACGACCCGGATCGGGCACTCGCGAATTGGTTGGCTCAGGAGAGTGAAACGCCCTTCGACCTGGCACGTGGTCCGCTTTGGCGCCTCAACCTGCTCGTGCTGGCGCCGGAGCGGCATGTGCTCGCGCTAGCCACGCATCACCTTTTGATCGACGGTTGGTCCGTGGCCCTGATCCTCGAAGAGATCGGTGCCTGTTACTCGGCGATCACCACCGGAAAGGGCTTTCAACCGTCCGAGGCGATGTCGTACGAGGCCTTGCTGGCCAAGGCCCGGGAAGCCGTGACCGACGAACATCTCGCCTTTTGGCGCGACCAACTGCAACCCTTGCCGCCGCAACCCGAGATTCCCGCCGATTTCGCGCGGCCCAAGGTGAAATCCTACCGTGGCAAGCGCTTGCGAGTGGACCTCGACGTGGACCAACCGCTTCTGCGCAAGGTCGGTGCGGCGGCCGGATGTACCCGTTTCATGACCCTGTTGGCGGCACTCGACGTCCTCGTCTTTCACCTTGCCGGCCAAACCGAATTCGTGATCGGTGTGCCGTCGGCCAACCGTGAGGATCCCCAAAGCCATCACACCGTCGGCTACATGGCCAACCTTCTGCCGGTACGGCGTCGTTTGGCGGCCGATCAGCCCTTCGTGGATCATCTCCGCCAAACGCGATCCGATCTCGGCGTCGTGTTCGCGCACCAGGACTACCCCTACGGCGACATGGTGAAGCACCTGGTCCAGAACCGTACGACCGATCGCGGGCCCCTGGTGAATGTGGTCTTCAACGTGGAAACCGCCTTTTCCGAGCCGGTTTTCGATGGCTTGGACGTGACGGTGCTGCCGTCGCCGGTTCGGTTTCGGCCTTTCGATCTGAGCGTCAACATCGTCGAATTCGAAGGCCGTCTCTTCGCCGAATGCGATTTCAACACCGATCTCTTCGCCGAGGCATCCATTCGCCGTTTCACCGACTATTATCGCAACCTGTTGCAAACCGTTCTGACCGATCCTGATCGGCCCATCGGCCGAGTGTCGCTTTTCTCCGAGCACGAGGCCCTGGAGTGGCGTGAATCGGTGGTTTCCACCCTTCAAACCTTCGAGGTGGCCGCGGACATCGCTTCCCGTTTCGAGCGGATGGCTGCGGCGCGGCCCGAGGCCGTCGCCCTGCGCGACGGGGATCGGAGCCTGACTTACCGGGAACTGGACCAGCGCGCCAACCAAATGGCCAGGCTGCTTCGGGACGAGGGGGTCGGACCCGAAACACCGGTGGCGCTGCTACTGGACCGCTCGCTCGAGTTGGTCGTGGCCATGCTGGCAACGCTCAAGGCGGGAGGTACTTACATTCCTCTCGATCCCCGCTATCCCGTCGAGCGGCTGGAGCACATGGTGTCGGCGTCCGGTGCAGTACACCTGATTGGGCAGCCGCAAAGCGAGGAGAATACGCCCTGGTTCACCGGTTGCCGGGTTTCCGTGGCGGATCCTCGGCTCGACCGCCATTCGGCAGGGCCTCTGGAACGCTTCCTGGCGGTCGATCAGAGTGCCTACATGATTTTCACGTCCGGATCTACCGGCCGGCCCAAGGGCGTGGTCGTCACACATCGCAACGTGTTGCGGCTTTTCGCGGCCACCGAGGCCCTGTATGGCTTCGATGCCGAAGACGTGTGGACCCTTTTCCACTCGCCGGCCTTCGATTTCTCGGTGTGGGAGATTTGGGGGGCGCTGCTCTACGGCGGGTGCCTGGTGGTCGTTCCCTACGAGGTGAGCCGCACGCCCGAGCGTTTCTACCGGCTCCTGGTCGACGAGCGGGTGACGGTTCTCAATCAAACGCCTTCGGCCTTCGCCCAGTTGATCGAAGTCGACGAACGCCAAGATGCGGTCGAATCCACGTCGTTGCGTTGGGTGATCTTCGGTGGGGAAGCCCTGCAGCCGGGCATGCTCGAACCCTGGTTCGCGCGCCACGGCGACGAGCGACCCGCGCTCGTCAACATGTACGGCATCACCGAAACCACCGTTCACGTGACCGAATACCGGCTGACCTCCGCCGACTTGATGCACGGTCGCAGCGTGATCGGTAGGCCCATCGGCGATCTCGGATTGCTGGTCCTCGATGCGAACATGGAGCCGGTGCCGGTGGGCGTCGTCGGCGAACTCTACGTCGCCGGTGCCGGCTTGGCGCGCGGGTATCGCGGTCAGCCAGGTCTCAGCGCCGATCGCTTCCTGCCCAATCCGTTCGGGCCGGCCGGATCGCGGCTGTATCGCTCCGGCGATCTGGCTCGCTATCGACCGGACGGCAGCATCGAGTACCTCGGCCGCCGCGATCACCAGGTCAAGATTCGCGGGTTCCGGATCGAACTGGGCGAAATCGAGTCCGTCCTGATCGAACATCCTCGAATTCGGCAGGCCGTGGTTCTGGCCCATCGGGACAACCCAAACGATCACTGCAGGTTGGTGGCGTTCTATCGCGTGGAGGACGACGGTGATGCCATCGAGGTAAAAAGCTTGCGCGAACACGTGGCCCGGCGCCAACCCGATTACATGGTGCCCGCCCAGTTCGTGGCGGTGTCCGAGTTCCCGTTGACCTTGAACGGCAAGTTGGATCGCGGTTGCCTGGTGGTGCCGGACCAGGTGATCGAGGGCAAATCCGAGTCGCCTCCCGAAACTGAAACCGAGCGGACGCTCGCCGCCATTTGGGAACAGGTCCTCGGCGTGGCGCCCATCGGTCGCGACGACCGCTTCTTCGAGGTGGGCGGCGATTCGATCCTGGCGCTCAAGATGTTGGCCCAGGCGCGTGAGCGGGACATTGAATTGGATTTCGCGCAGTTGTTCGAATACCAGCGGCTGGATCGACTGGCGGAAGCGGCCGACGCCGTCACCGAGCCCCGGCAGGCATGTGATGCGGATCCCTTCGCCGATCTGCGTGTCGAACTGAATCTCGACGGGGTCGATGGTGTGGTGGATGTCTACCCCATGGCCGCCATGCAGGAAGGCATGCTCTTCCACGCCGAATTGGAGAGTCATCACTCGCTCTACCACAACGTGTGTCTCTACCGGATTTCGGTTCCCTTCGAGGAGCGCCGTTTCAAAGCCGCCTTGGTTGAATTGTTCGCGACGCACGACGTCCTGCGGACCCACTTCAGCGAGCCGGGTGTGGCCACGCCGTACCAGTGGGTGCGCGAGGAAGTCGAAGTTCCGCTGCAGGTGTTCAATTGGCGCGGCATCGATCCCGATCGGCGCGAAGAAGTGTTCGAAACCTGGTTCGAAACGGAAAAGTTCCGCCACTTCGATCTTCAGCGGGCGCCCTTGCTGCGGTTCCACGTGCTCCTGGATCACCAATCGGGGTTCGTGCTGGGCCTGACGATGCATCACGCCATTCTCGATGGCTGGAGCCTGGCCCGCATGCTGACCGACCTGTTCCTGCTGTACACCGATCGACGTGACCGATTGCCGGCCTGCCCGCTGCGTTATCGGGACTTCGTGGCACTGGAGCGATCCTGCGTCGCCGCCGGCGATGCCGCCTCCTTTTGGCGCGAGCGATTGGGGGACACGGAGCCTTTCGCCTTGGCGCGCCTGCTGCCAGGCAACGACGCGATCGAGGTGGAGCCTTTCGGAACTCATGAAGTCTACATTCCGTCGGAAGTGGGTCGGGCGCTCGAGCGTCTGTCCCGGGATCGCGACGTGCCCCTCAAGAGTCTGGCGCTGGCGGCCCATTGCGTCGCGCTGAGCGTGCTTACGGGCAGTGACCGGGTGATGACCGGCATGATCGCCAACGGGCGGCCCGAAGAGGAAGGCGCCGATCGCGTGTTGGGTCTGTTCGTGAACACCCTGCCCATTTCCTGCGCAGTGGGTGGGCGCACCTGGATCGATCTCGCGGAAAACCTGTGGCGCGATGAGCGGGACATGATGCCCCATCGTCGTTTCCCCATCTCCGAGATCTTCAACATGCAGGGTGGCGAGTTGTTCGACACCTATTTCAACTATCTGCATTTTCACGTTTTCCACGAACTCACCGGCGTCGAGATCGAAGAGCTGCCCGGATTCCAACGCACCAACTTCACCCTGTGCACCAATTTCGGACGCGATGCCGGCGACGGCCACCTGCGCTTGGTGCTGGAGTACGACAGCGGGGTAGTCGATCCCGACCGACTGCAGGCGTTCGGCGATACCTGTCTTCGCGTCATGGAAGCGATGGCGGCGGAACCCGATTTGGGTCCGGACGACGTATCCCTGCTCAGTGAACGGACCTGGGCGCGACTTCAGCGGTGGAACCGGACCGAAGCCGTGCTTGCGGTTCATCCGGTCACGGTCGACTTCGAGGCGGTTGCCGCTTCGTTTCCAGACGCGGTCGCACTCGTCTTCGGCAATCGAACCTTGACCTACAGCGGGCTCAACCGCCGCGCCAATCGCATGGCGGCGGCACTTCGCGAGCGCGGGGTCGGTCCCGAAACACTTGTCGGTGTGTGTTTGCCGCGCGAACCGGACCTGGTGGTCAGCCTGTTGGCCGTGCTCAAGGCGGGCGGGGCCTACGTGCCCCTGGATCCTGACTATCCCGCCGCCCGACTCAACATGATGTTGGACGATGCAGGGGTGCGCCTGCTGTTGACCCACGCCGACCTCGTGGCCGATCTCGAAATGGGCGATGCCGACGTCCTGCTACTCGATCGCATGCACTTCGACACCTACTCCGAGAGCGATCCGAAGCCCTATCCCGAACCGGATCACCTGGCCTACACCATCTATACCTCGGGTTCCACCGGGAAGCCCAAGGGCGTGCAGATCACCCACGGCGCCCTGCAGAATTTCCTGTGCGCCATGCGCAGCGAACCCGGACTCCACCGCGACGACTCGCTGCTGGCGGTGACTACCGTGTGTTTCGATATCGCCGCTCTGGAACTCTTCCTGCCGTTGACCGTCGGGGCGCGGGTCGTGCTGGTCGATCGCGAGACCGCGGTCGACGGTCGCCTGCTGTGTGAAGCGCTGGAACGCCACGAGGTGACGATCATGCAGGCCACACCGGCGACCTGGCGACTGCTGCTCGACGCCGATTGGGAGCCCATGATCGGGTTCCGCGTGCTGTGTGGTGGCGAAGGCCTGCCGGTGGACCTGGCGCGGCGCCTGCTCGCCCTGCCGATTCGGCTGCACCACCTCTACGGACCAACCGAAACCACGATCTGGTCCTCGACCGGTAGGTTGATGACGGATCAATTGGGCGAGCGCTATGCCCCGGTCGGTCAGCCGATCCAGAACACGCGGGCCTACATCCTCGACGGCCATCTGAACCCGGTGTCCATCGGCGCGGTCGGGGATCTCTACCTGGCCGGCTCCGGTCTGGCCCGAGGGTATGCCGGACGGCCGAAACGGACCGCCGTCGCCTTCCTGCCCGAACCCTTCGGACAGGAGGCCGGGTCGCGGATGTACGCCACGGGCGATCGGGCGCGTTTTCTCGACGACGGTTCGATCGAGATTCTGGGACGGGGCGACAGCCAGGTCAAGATCCGCGGTTATCGCATCGAGCTGGGCGACATCGAGGCCGCGCTCGAGAGCCACGAACAAGTGAAGCAATGTGTGGTGACCGCTCCCGCCCGTGAGGATGGCTTTCGCGATTTGCACGCCTTCCTGATTCCTGCCGACGATGCGGATCGCGCGGCGTTGAACCCCGAGCAGGTGGCCCAATGGGAGCGCGTTTGGAGCGAAACCTACGGCGATGGGCAGGCTGCCGAGGATGCGGATCCGACCCTGAATCTCGTGGGTTGGAATTCCAGCTACACCGGCCGGCCCCTGCCTCGGCGCGACATGCTGGAATGGGTCGATGCCACCGTGGCGCGGGTTGCCGATCTTCGACCCGGGCACATCTTGGAGGTGGGTTGCGGTTTGGGCTTGCTTCTGTTCCGCTTGGCGCCCCGTTGTCAGAGTTACTGGGCGACCGATCTGTCCCAGGCCGCCATCGACTACGTGGGCCGGCTCGCGCGCGAACGGGGCCTGAATCAGGTTCATCTCGAGACGGCCGAGGCCTGTGCCTTCGAAACCGAGGGCAAGGTGTTCGATCTGGTCCTTTTGAACTCGGTGGTTCAGTATTTTCCCTCCATGTCCTACCTGGTCGACGTGTTGAAGCGCGCTGCTGCCGCCGTGAGACCCGGCGGAGTGATCATGATCGGCGACGTTCGCGAAAAACGCCTTCTGGAGGCCTTTCAGGCGTCGGTTCTGCTCGAGCGTACGGAGCCGGGTCGATCCGCCAGGGAACTGGTCGAAGAACTGGACCGGCGGCTCATGGAAGAAGAGGAACTCGCCATCGATCACCAGTTTTTCAAGGCAGTGGTCGAGGAGCTTCCCGCGATCGCGGCGGTGGAGCTGTTGCCCAAGCCGGGTACTCGTCACAACGAAATGAATCGGTTCCGCTACGACGTCCTGTTGCACGTAGGCAACCCGAAAAAGGCCGTTTCGGTGGATGCGACTCTGGACTGGAAGCGCGAGGTCAAGAGCCTGGACGGTCTGCGAGACCTGCTCTCCCAGCGCGACGCCGAGACGCTCCACATCACCGATGTGCCCAATGAACGGGTCGTTTCCGACGTGTTCGCCGGGCGATCCATGCGTCAGGCCGGGCCCGGTGACTCGGTGGCCGATCTTCGCGAGCGGCTGGCTCGATGCACGCTCGGCGGGGTGGATCCCTCCACACTCGAGAGTTCTCTTTCCGAAGTGGGGCGCCCCTACGCCATCGATTGGGGCGCCGACCGGTTCGAGTTGCTGATTGCGCCGGCCGGGGCATTGCGGCCTCGGTTCCCGATGCAAAGCTCGGAGCCCAAACCCTGGTCGCATTACGGATCCTATCCCTTGCGCGCCAAACTGCATCGCGATCTCGTGCCCCGATTGCGGGCCTATCTCGCCCAACGACTGCCCGAGTACATGGTCCCGTCCGGCTTCGTCCTGCTCGATCGCCTGCCGCTGACCGCCAACGGCAAGGTCGACCGCAAGGCACTCGTGCATCGCGCCGTGGAGAAGCGCGAACGGCAGGGGCACTGGGTGGCACCCCGCGGTGTGGTCGAGGAAGTGCTCGCCTCGGTCTGGCAGGAAATCCTCGGCCTCGATCGCGTGGGCTGTCACGATTCCTTCTTCGAACTCGGCGGCCATTCGCTGTTGGCCACGCGTCTCGTGGCTCGGGTTCGCGCGGCCTTTTCGGTCGAGATTTCCGTGCGCGACGTCTTCGATCGCCCGACCTTGGCGGCGCTGGCTCGGAGCGTCGAGCAACGGCGCAGCACGTCGCCTACGGTCGAGGAGACGCCGCGATCGTCCAGCGATGCACCGCCTCGGCTCCACTTCGCCCAAAGGCGGATGTGGCTCCTGGAACAGCTCGATGGGGGCAGCGCCCGCTACCTGATGCCGGCTGCGGTCCTGCTCGAAGGTCCCCTGGACGTGCCGGCGCTCAAATCGGCCTTCACGCTCGTCATGGCCCGTCACGAACCCCTGCGGATGACGATCGCGACACGCGATGGCGCGCCGGTCGCGATTCTCGGAGAGTCGCCGGATTTGACTCTGGAGATCGAAGACATCGCATCGGATGAGGTGGATCGACTGGTGCGAAACGAAGCGGTACGCCCCTTCGATCTTTCCCGAGAGATCCCGATCCGGGTGAGGCTGGCGCGGATCGAGCCGCAAAAACACCTGCTTTTGGTCACCTTGCACCACATCGCCGCCGACGCTTGGTCGCTCGGTGTGCTGATGTCGGAACTGTCCGCCGCCTATCGCGATCTGCGACAGGGGAAATCGCCGCGCTTGGCTTCACTGTCCCATCGCTACTCGGATTTCGCCGCCTGGCAGGCGCATCAAATGCAGGGTCCGGCCTGGGAACAACGGCTCGACTTCTGGCGGGCGCATCTCGCCGATCTGCCCTCCGTGCTGGATCTTCCCACCGATCGACCGCGACCGACCGTTCAGACCAGTCACGGCGCCCTGTTCACTTTCGAATTGGGTGCGGAAATGTCTCGCGGGCTCGCCGGCCTGGCCCAACGCGAGAGTGTCAGCCTGTTCATGTTGATGCTCTCCGCCTTCCAGGTGTTCCTGGCGCGGCTCAGCGGCCAGGACGACGTGGCCGTGGGCACGGTCGATGCCAACCGCACGCGCGACCACTGGGAACCGCTGATCGGGTTCTTTGCCAATACCCTGGTTTTGCGTACCCGTCTGGCCGAAGTCGAGACGTTTACCGACGTTCTGGCGCGGGTTCGCGAGGATCTGCTGAAGGTGTTCCAGTATCGCGACATGCCCTTCGAAAAATTGGTCGAAGAGCTGCAGCCCGAGCGCAATCTCGCCTTTTCGCCTTTGTTCCAGGTGGGATTCACCTTCCAGAACACGGAACACGTCGAATTGGATTTGCCCGGCCTGACGGTTCACTCCGTCGCTTCCACCGAGGTCGGTGCTAAGTACGATCTGACCCTCGTCATGGAGACGCCCGAATCCGGCCTGCTGGGAACCTTCGAGTACAACGCGGACCTGTTCGAGGCTGAGACGATCGCGCGTTTCGTTCGGGGCTTCAAGGCTCTGTTGGCGGATATCCTGGCGCAGCCTCGTCTTTCTTGGCGCCGCTTGGCGTGCATGCCTTCGGCCGATCGGGATCAGGTCCTCCACGCTTGGCAGGTCGAAGCCGACGAGGCGTTGCGGGATCGGTGCTTCACCGATCTGTTCGGGGACCGGGTTCGCGAGCATGGATCGGCACCGGCCCTAATGTTCGAGGGCGGTTTCTGGTCCTACGCCGAATTGGATCGGCGATCCGATCTCCTGGCCGCGACTTTCCGGGAAAAAGGTGTGACTTCGGAGGATCGGGTCGGTGTTGTCGCCGATCGCGTGCCCCTGACTTTGGCCGCCATGTTGGCCTGCTTCAAACTGGGTGCGGTCTACGTACCGCTGGATCCCGGTTATCCCGAACCCCGTCTGCGATTTATCGTCGAGGATGCCCACCTGACCCTGTGGGTCGGGGCCGATTCGGGGACCATGCCGCCACTCGGTGACAGCCTGCCGCGCCTGATCTGGTCGGATGATCGTTGGGATGTGCCCGTGCCTGGGCTTTCGGTGCGTGGGCCTTCTCCCGAGACCGGTGCGTATCTGATCTACACCTCGGGATCGACCGGACGGCCGAAAGGGGTCCTGGTGTCCCATCGCGGGTTGCCCACCCTGGCGCACTGGCAACGACGAACCCTGGACGTGAAGCCCGGTGACCGCGTGCTTCAGTTCGCGTCGCCCAGTTTCGACGCCTCGATTTGGGAGACCACCATGGCCTTCGCCCTGGGCGCGACTCTGTGCCTGGTGGGCAGCGAGCATCTGCTGCCAGGCCCGCCGCTTCGGCAAACCTGTGCTCGCTGGCGCATCACCCATCTCACGCTGCAACCTTCCGCGCTCAAGGCCATGCCCGATGCCGACCTGCCCGACCTGCGCACCGTCGTGGTCGCGGGTGAGGCCTGCACGGCCGATGTGGTGGCCCACGCGCCCAAGAGTGCCCGGCTCTTCAACGCCTATGGGCCGACCGAGGACACCGTGTGTTCCAGTGCGGTGTCGTGCGAATCCCAGGAGCCGGTGACCATCGGCACCCCGATCGACGGAGACCGGATCTACCTGCTCGACGAGCACATGCAACCGGTTCCGGTTGGCGTTCGCGGCGAACTGTACCTGAGCGGGATCGGCCTGGCCCGCGGCTATCATCGCCGGCCCGGTCACACCGCGCGGCGTTTCGTACCCAACCCCTTCAGCGGCATTCCCGGCGATCGCATGTACCGCACCGGCGATTTGGGTCGGTACGCGAGCGACGGCCGTATCGTCTTCCTCGGGCGCGTCGATCATCAGGTCAAGGTTCGCGGATTCCGGGTCGAAACGGCCGAGGTCGAGGCCGTCCTTGGTCGTTGCCCCGGGGTCGGGGAGCATCTGATCGTGGCCCAATCCGACGCTTCGGGCAGTTCCCGGTTGCTGGCATTCGTCACCGGTTACGAGGGACGCCAACCCAAGGAAGCGGAACTGCGTCGGTACCTGGCCGAGGAGTTGCCCGGCTACATGGTGCCCAGCGCGATTCGGATTTGTGCTGCATTCCCGAAGACCCCTAACGGCAAAATCGATCGTGACGCGCTGTTGGCCGATTTCCATCGCCCCGCAGCGGAAGCGTCGCCGCGCCGTTCGGAAACCCTGAATCCGTTGGAAATCGGTTTGATCGCCATCTGGGAATCCTTGCTGGATACCGCGCCGATCGGCACTCACGACAACTTTTTCGCCGTTGGCGGACACAGTTTGCTCGCGGCCAAACTGATGGCTCGGATTCACGAGGCGTTTGGAATCGAACTGCCCGTCAAGAGTCTGTTCGAGCATCCCACAATCGAGGAATTGGCCGTTTGCGTGCGCCAAGCCGCCACCAAATCGGCGGAGCCCACGGTGGCCATTCCGCCGCGCGATGCACGTACCCCCGCGCCGCTGACCCACAACCAGGAACGGCTTTGGTTCCTGCATCGGCTGGGGAGCGGCTCGGCTTACGACATCCCGTTGGCCCTGCGGATCCGGGGGCCGCTGCGGATCGGCTTGTGTCGCGAAGCGTTGGCGCGGCTCGTGCGCCGGCACGAGACCCTGCGCATGCGGTTCCCGGTGTTCGAGGACCGTGCCTGTCAGGAGGCGATGGCGCCCGAGTCCGTTCGGCTCTCCGTGGTCGATGCGTTCCTGGATGCGGATCGCGAAGAAGAAGGGCAGATTCAGGCCTTGTTGCAGGAAGCCTTTGGTGAGCCCATCGATCTCGAAGGCGGCCCCTCGTTTCGCGCCAAACTCTGGATCCTGGGCGACGAGGATCATCTGTTGTGTTTCAGTTGGTCTCACCTGATCGCCGATTTGCGTTCCGTCGAAGTGTTCTTTGGCGAATTCAGCGAGACCTATCGACGGTTGTCCCGCGATCCCGACGTGACCATGCAACCCTCGCCGCGCGTCCAGTTTGCCGACTTCGCCCAGTGGCAGCGCGATCGGTTGGCCGAACAGCGTCGTGTTCCGGACCTGGAGTACTGGCTGGACCGGCTGGCCGATCTGCCCGACGGCCTGGCTTTGCCCTACGATCGCCCACCGACCGCCCAAGTCGGGTTCCGCGGTGGGATTCGGCGTTTCGAACTGGACGGTTCGCTTCGTGCGGCCGTACTTCGCGTGGCCGCGAATCGGGGAGCCAGTCCATTCATGGTGTTGGTCGGTCTGTTCGCCGAACTGCTGGCCCGTTATTCGGGTCAGACCGACATCCTGTTGGGAACCCCGGTGAACAACCGCAATCGTCCCGAACTGAGGGACATGATCGGCTATCTGGTAAACACCCTGGTATTGCGTATCGATTGTAGCGGCGATCCGAGTTTTCACGAGCTCTTGGACCGGGTCGCGGAGCGGGTCGGTGAAGCTCTGGCCCATGCCGAACTGCCGTTCGGGTTGCTGGTCGAAGAGCTGGCTTCCCGCCGGGCGCGCGGGCACGAGCCGTTGTTTCAGGTCATGATCAGTTACCAGGATGTTTCGGGCGCGGATCCTATCCCGGCGGAGCACTCCGATCTTCAGGTCACCTTGATCGAACCTCCGGTATCCACCGCCAAGTTCCATCTCACCCTGGTTCTGACCGATCACGGCGATCGCATCGAGGCCGGCATGGAATACAACGCGGATCTGTTCGACGCCGAGACCGTGGATGCGCTGTGCGATTACCTGGTCACGTCCACCCGGCTCCGGCTGGATGCGCCGCAGCGACGGTCATCCGGATTGAGTTCGGTGCACGAGCCATGTCGCGATAGCTTTTGCCTGATCGGTCCGAAACCCACGGATCGTGAGGACGCGGACGTCGCGATCCATCAACGCATCGACGCCGTCGCGCGGCTTCATGTAGGGGAACCGGCGCTGGTATACCGTGGTGAATCCTGGTCCTATCAACGCCTTCTCGAACGTGCGGACGACATCGCACTGCTGCTCATGGCCCGCGGCTTTGGATGTGAGGATCTGGTGTTGCTGGGGTTGCCCCGTTCACCGGAACTGCTGGCGGCGATGTTGGCCGTCTTGAAGGTCGGCGCGGCCTTCGTTCCGGTGGATCTGCATGCGCCCGCCCGCCGTCTGGTGGGGCAGACCGAATCCGTCGATCTGGTGCTGACCTCGGACGATTTGGTATCGCGCTTCGAACCCAATGCGCCGGAGCTTCTGGTCTTGCCGGAAACCATGGCGGCCAATCCCACCGTGCCGCAAATATCCCTTTCCGTGTTTCCCGAGCAACTGGCCTACGTGCTCTTCACGTCCGGTTCGACCGGTGTGCCCAAGGGATGTCAGATAACGCACGGCAATCTCGACCACTACTTGGACTGGGCCCTGTCGCGATATGTCGAGCCCGAATCCTGCCGACGGTTTTCCTGGTTTACGCCGCTCACCTTCGACTTCACACTCACTGGCGTATTCTGCTGCCTCTTGCGTGGCGGGACCCTGCACATCTACGACGACGACACCCATCTCGGGGCGGCGTTGCGGGACCAGCTCGAAGCCGGAAACGGCGTGGACCTGATCAAGCTGACCCCAACCCACGTGACCCTCCTGAGCCAGGAGGAGGTGGCTGCGAGTGAGACTCGGATCGCCGTGTTGGGCGGGGAAGCGCTGCAGGCCGAACAGGTTCGTGCACTGCGACGCCTCAATCCGGACATGCGTTTGGTCAACGAATACGGACCGACCGAAGTGACCGTAGGGTGCCTGACCCACGAGGTCCAATCGCCGGATGAAGCGATTTCGATTGGAACGCCCATCGCCGGGATCACCGCCTATGTGTTGGATGCGCATGGGTTACCGGTTCCTCGCGGCGCCGTGGGCGAACTCTGCCTTGCAGGCGCCGGTTTGAGCCGCGGGTATCGGGGCATGGCGGGTCGAACCGCGACCTCGTTCGTGCCCGATCCCTACGCCGACCAACCAGGCTCGCGTTATTACCGCACCGGCGACCTGGTGCGCATGACGCGGGCGGGTGAACTCCATTACCTGGGCCGTCAGGATGAACAGGTCAAGATCAATGGATTGCGCATCGAGCTGGGCGATGTGGCGCACGCGATGTCGGCCCACGAGGGTGTTGCCGCCGCCGTGGCCGGAACCGTGACCGCGCCCTCCGGTGAAGCGGCCTTGACCGTTTGGTGGGTTCCGGGCGATGCGGAACGAGCGCCGGTATCCAGCGATATTCGCGCCTTTTTGCAGGTTCGACTCCCGCGTGGCATGGTGCCGCGCTACCTGGTGATGGTGCCGCGGCTGCCGCACACCCGCAACGGCAAGGTCGACCGAGCCGCGCTGCCCGAGCCCGACTTTGCCAGTGGTGGGGTCGGGGCCGTGCGGGTCGAACCGCGCAATGTCACCGAGCACCGGCTGCGCGAGCTCTGGCAGTCGGTCCTTCCCGTGGCGGTGCCCGGCATCCACGACGATTTCTTCGAATTGGGCGGTCACTCGATGGCCGCGTTGATGCTGGTGTCCCGCATCGAACGGGCCTTCGATCAGTCGTTGCCGTTGGCGACATTCCTCGCCGAACCGACCATCGCCGGCAATGCCGCCGCCTTGAATGTGACCGATCGTCGACCGGTTCCGGTCCCGCTTTGTCGTTCGGGTCAGGAGCGAGCCTGGTTCGTGGCGCCCGGTGCCAATGGCGATGTCTTGTACCTGCGCGAGTTCGCGAACGCTTTCGGCGGTCTGGGTTCGGTGTATGGCCTGCAGTCTCCGGGTCTCCAGGGCGAGCGCGATCCGATCGACGACATGCAGTCGTTGGCCCGCGTCCATTGCGACGCCATTCGCTACCAACAGCCGCAAGGACCCTACTACCTGGCGGGTCACTCGTTCGGCGGAAAGCTGGTTTTCGAGGTGGCGCGGTTGTTGGAAGCCGATGGTGCCTCCGTCGCCCGCCTGTTGATGTTGGATCCCGCGCCGCCTGTCGATCTCAGCGATCGGCCCGAGTTCCGCAAATCCGATCGAGCCTGGTTGGAGGAGTTGTTGGACCTTGCCGAAGGGTTCGGCTCGGGTGCGGCGCAGACCGAAGGGCGTCGACGTCATCGAGCTGAGTCGCCACCGCTCGAGTCGAGCGACCACGAACTCGTTCTTGCGTTGGGCCGTGCCCTGGCCGAAGCCGGTTTGGTGCCCCAGGGCGCCGATGCCACCTTCGTTCGGCATCTCGTCGCGGTCTATCGCACCCAGCAGGGCATGAGCTATGCGCCGCAGGGTCGCCTGAAAGCGCCCCTGCTCGTCGTTCGATCGACCGACGATCGGGCCGAGGTTTGGAGCTGGCCCGAATTGGAGGGCATTCGTGACGATCCCTGCGCGGGGTGGGGTGATTTCGTATCCCGTGCTACCGGCCTCGAGGCGCCAGGAAATCATCTTTCCATGCTCCGGTCGGCCAACGCCCTGCGGGTCGCCGAGTTGGTGGCCGATTGGATGAGTTCGGATCCGTCGATCGTGGTTCGCGGCGGCCGTACGATCGCTTCGATCAAGCTCCTCGATCGCCTGCCCCTGACCGGCGGAGAGCGCATGGCTCAGGCGGGAAAAAACTACAAATAGAATAGATGGCACGATAAGCGCCCGCGTTGCCCCGAGTCACCGGGCAACGCGGGCGCCGTGCGTTTCGAACCCGTTTGCGAGCGGGGTCTGGGGCCAAACTCGATCCCGTTCGGGCCAGATGCCGAGTACCCGTGCGGGTTTTCCGGCCCGATGGGAGGAACCGCGTCCTTCGAGGTGGGGTTACATGCGGCTGTTTCCGGGACTTGGGTTAGAATACGGGGATTCCCTGATTGAGAACCCAGGATGACGCGACGGCGGCGGATGGTGCGGCGAACGCCCAGTCCTGCGCGAGTTGCGGAAACGACGACGCGAACGAGGTAGGTTTTGAAACTTTTACGGCTTTGGGCGGTCGTGGTGCTCAGTGACGATCTGAGACAAACGCAAGCCGGCACCGCCGGTCAGGAGGCCTCGTTTGAAGCTTTGCCGACCAACGACCTGCCCGATCACGAGGGTCTCATGAAGGCCCACTTCAACGGCGATCCCGCCGCATTCCCCCAATTGTTCGAGCACTATCGCCACGATCTCTGGTGCTTCCTGCGCTATCGCATGAATTCTCGTCACGATGCGGAAGACCTTTTTCAGGACGTGTGCCTCAAGGTATTCAACAAGCTCGACACCCTCAAGGATCCCAATGCCTTCCGCAGTTGGCTCTTCGCCATCGCGGCCAATGCGGTTCGCTCTTTTTTTCGCGGTCGGAAGAAGGTCGTCAGTCTGGATCGCAATTACGAGGACGAGGATCTGCCCCGGTTCGAATTGGCTGAGGAAGGGCCCGACGCCTTTCGCAGTCTTCACGTGAAGCGCGAGGTCCAGTTGTTGCGCGAGTGCCTGGTCCGTCTGTCGGAACGCGATCGAGAGATCCTGTTGCTGGATACGGTCGCCGAGATACCTCAGCGAGAGATTGCCGACATGTTCGACATGAACCTGAACACGGTGAAAACCATCATTCGGCGTGCGCGCATCAAATTGGCACGTGCCATGGCGGAGGCGGAACATGACGGACAAGCTTGATTTGGATCGCATGGAAGCCCTGCTGGAGACGATGGAGCCCGAAGAGATTCGATCCCAATATGGCGCCGCACTTGCCGAGGCGCCCGAATGCGAGCGCATGCTGCACCACTTCGAAGCCATGGACGACCACCTGGATCACCTCAAATCGGTCGACCCGGCGCCGGCCATGGTACTGCCCAAGCGGCGTCGTGCCAGGTCGGTATTGACCTGGGCCGTTCCCCTCGCCGCGATCGTGATCATCGCCGTGTTGGTTTCGATCAATCGCGATTTGATCCCACGACCGTCCAGCGAACCGGTGATGAAGGAGAACAACGTCGCATTCGAACCTCGGCCCGCCTCTCCTGGCGCCGCCGAAGTGGACGCCCTGGTGCGCGATCTCGAGGACGACGTAATGATGGAAAAGGTCGCTGACGGCGCGCCTCCCCCCAAGCGGACGTTGGAGGAAGCCATGGAGGAGATTCGCGAGAATCGGGAAGTGGCCAAGCTCACCTCTCCGCCCGAAGCGGACCCGATGCCGGCCGTCGATGCGTCGACCGAATCGGAAGCCCGTCGCCAGAGCGTCGCTTCGGACGAGCCGGTGGGAAGGGCTCAAATCGGGGCCGGTCCCGTCGAAATCGAAGAAGAACCGGCCGCCGCGGAACCCGAACTCCAGGCCCTGAGCGGGCGGTTCAGGGACGCCACCGCAACGGAATCGGCACCCCAAGATCCGCCCGAGAAAAAGGTGGCGGCGCGCAAACCGTTGGCCCCCGCTCCGCGAAAGGACGTGGCGCCGGCGGAATCGACGGTCGCGGAACCCGTCGCGCAGGAAACCACCGAGATGGTCGTGGCGGAGAGCGAGCTTCGGGAATCCCTCCAATTGAAGGCGGAAGAAACGGTGGTGGTGTCCGAAGCACCGGCGCTAAACGAGGAGGCCGTCGCGACTGTCGCACCATCGGCTGGGGCCAGTACGCGATCCCGGGTCGAACCGAAGCCCGTTACGGTCGATACGCCCGTGGTGAGCAGGAACGAGGAGCTCGCCAAACAGGACGACGATACCGATCGCTTTGCGGTGGCGAAAGCCAAATCTTCCACCGCCGGCGCCGCCGAGAATAAGCAGAATGCCGAGGCTTCCTTCGAGCGTGCGGGAGATCGCCGCGACGCGGGTCGTGCCGCGGCGCCGGAGGCGGATGCGGATAAGCCAACGGTGGAGGTCCTGACGGTCGAGGCACCGATTCCGACCTCCAAACCGCTGGTAACCATCAATAAAGAGGCCTGGCTGACCGTGTTCCACTCTTCCTGGTCGATTCAAAATCGATTTCCCCAGGGACTTTTCGATCGGGGCGGCTCTTTCTCCTGGCCGCTCGTGAGCGACGCGCCCCTGGATTTCGTGGGGTTTCAGCGGGAGTGGCAGGCGCTGCCCCCGTCCAGAAGGCCCGCGGTCACCCTGCGTGTGCTCGAACAACAGGATGACCTGTTGCGGGTGAAGCTGAGTTGGTCGTCGCAGGAAAGTGTGTTGATCTTCGATTTTCGAGGCAAATCTTGCGTGGGCATTCGACCCGAGCCTTGACGCCCGGGACGGAAGGCGCGCTCCGCTGTGGTGACATGATATCGAGTGGAAAAACATGGGGTTACGGTCGTTCCTCGGCTTCGGTTTTTCGGTGTCCGCCCTCTCTTTTTTCTACCAAAGCTGGTAAACTTGGGTATATCGAGCCGTTTGCACATATCACACATCATGGTTCATGGATTCGCGATATCCGCATGATGAGGCGGTCTGCCGCCTCCTGCACAAATGCGGGCGGCACCGCTCGCCTGAACATGGAGGAGGATGGAAATGGAAGCTAAAAAAATTCTTCTGCCGACTGATTTTTCCCCTTGTGCCAGCGCGGCGCTGAGCACGGCCTTGTTTTACGCCGACACCCTGGGTGCCGAACTCCACATTCTGCACGCCATCGTCCGCCCCGAGCAGGAAGAATCCCTGCCGTTTCCCGATCCGGATGAATTGGAAAGGGCGATGCAGAAAGTTGCCGAAGTGGAAATGCAAAAGCTGTTGCATACCTACAAGGAACTACCGCTCGACATCGTCGAAATCACCCGTCGCGGCATCACCAATTCCGGCGTCATCCTGGACTACATTCAAAAAAACGAAATCGATATGACGGTCATGGGCACCCACGGTAGAACCGGCCTGAAACACTTCTTCCTGGGCAGTGTGGCCGAAGAAGTGGTGCGGCTCTCCGAATGTCCCGTGATCACGACCCGATGGGTGGAGGGTGCCGATCCGCTCAAAGCCGTCGATCGCATTTTGGTACCGGTGGACTTTTCCGAAATCTCCGAGAAGTCCCTGACGACCGCCGCCGATTTGGCCCGCTTCCACAGCGCCAGCGCGACCTTGGTTCACGTCCTCGAAGACTATGCCTTTCCCCAGGGTTGGGAAGCCGGCGCCGTGCTCGTGGATCAACGAGGTGCCGATCTCGAGAAACTGGCCGGCAAGTACTTCGCTCACGACCAGAAATGGGAGACGCGGGTGTTGATGGGTCCGCCGGTCCGCACCCTGCTGAACTATCTGGAGTCCTATCCGCACGACCTGTTGGTATGCGCCACCCATGGGTTCACCGGCTGGGGCCACGTTCTGCTCGGGAGCATCGCCGAACGTTTGGTGCGTCTGGCGGGTTGCCCGGTCTATACGGTGAAGTAAAAACCCACATGGGTCGGGCCGGCGAACGGTGCGGAGCGGGCGAGCTGCCCGATACCGGAGACTGCGTCGGCCCGATCGCGAAAATTCGCGGTTAGGCCCACAACGCAAAAAGCCCGTCGCTCAAACCATTGCGGTGTGACGACAGGCTTTCGGCTCCTCGTGAGAGGAGGGTGGGGATGCAATCGTATTTGGAAGGCCAAGTTAGGTGGGCCAAAGGATGGAGGGAAAAAAAGAGGTGGGAATTGAAAAGGTGGGCCAAAAGGTGGCGGTCTTGCATCCCCGTCCCGGTTGGACACGAGGCCCGACCAGGATAATGTGGCTGCATTGTAGCAGGATTGTCCTGGGAAGAAAAGCGACAAAGGGAAAATTATCTGCCCCGGTTTTATGCGTTGCGCCCAGGAGCGGCGCCGGGGGCTGGTCAAAGGTCTCGAACGGGCCCGAAAGGTTCGTGAGTGTGTATTCAGAGCCTCTTTCGAGCCGTCTCCGTGCGGGCCGAAAGGCCCTGATAGGCCCTTGAAACCAAGCGTGTTTGTCCAATTCGGCAGCTTGACATCGAAGGGGGGCTTTCCTAAACTGAGGGTGGATATCAATGGCAGCATTTTTCTCTTAGGCTGGACGGGTTTATGAGCGCAAACGTTGAGGATCTCTACCTCAAAGGGTTTATGGCGTTTACCTCCAAGGAATACGCCAAGGCCAAAGCTTTCTGGGAACAAGTACTCAAACAGGACCCCAATCACGAAAAAGCCCGCAAGGGTTTGATGGAATTGCAACAGACACTCTCCAGCAGCGGTGCTTCCCGAAGTGGCGCCTCCATGAGCGGCTCTCGAAGCGGAGCTTCCATGAGTGGTGCGCGGAGCGGCGTATCGATGAGCGGCGCCTCCCATTCCGGCACGCCCAATCCCTTGGCCGGAGAGACGAAAAAGCGCACATCCAAGGAAATATTGCAGGAAATCAAGCGCCTCTACGGTGCCAAGCAATATCTCGAAGCCCGCGGCCTGTGCGAACTACTCTTGCGCAAGCACCCCAATAACAAGGATTTGCGTGGCCTGTTCCAAAAGATCGATGCACGCTGCAAGGCTGGGGGAAAGCCTTCCGCCCCGCCCGTTCAGCAACGCAAACCCAGCGAAACCAGTTCGCCAGATCTCGAATCCACCATGTATTACACGTCCCAGGCCGAAGCCTACATGGATCAGCATGACGGCGCTGCGGCCGGCGCGCCCGAGGTGGATGTCGACAAATTGATCCAGCAAGGGGTCCAACTCTACGAAGTACAGGATTACGACCGCGCGCTCCAGGCCTGGCAGAAGGCTCTGGATGCCGACCCCGAAAACCGCATCGTCAAAGATTACATCCAGAATGTGCGGGCCATGATGGCCGAGGAATCGGGCGGCCCCGAACCGGCCCCCGAGCCGCCGGCCGCGCCTTCCGCCGACGCCGGTCTGCCTTCCAAGGAAGCGCTGCTCCAGGCCTATAACGACGGTTTGCGCCTTTACGAAGAGCGCCATTACCCACAGGCCATGGAAAAATGGAATTTCATCCTCAAATTCCACCCCAACCACCGTGAAACCCTTCAGTGCCTCGAAAAAACCAAGGCCGCCATCGGGCTTCAGGAAAAACACGCCTCCGAATTGGAGCGCGCCAAGCAGGAACTGCTCGGCGGCAATCACGAGGAAGCCGAAGACATCGTCGCGCGTTTGGCCACCGAGGTTCCCGATCTCGATGGGTTGGATGCCGTGCGCAAGTCCATCGAGAATCGCAAGCGCCAGATCAACGAAATACGCAGTCTCGAACTCGAGACCAACGAAGGCCAGGAAAAGCCCGTGGCCACCAAGACGAGCGACGAAGAGATCACCAAGTTCTTCACGCCCGACACCGGTGAGGGCACGGGTGAGGCCCGTCAGGTCACGCGCATCATTCAGACTGGGCAAGAAAAGAAACCGGTCAGCAAGTTCCTGTTGATCGGGGTGCCCATCATCTTGATCGGGATCGCCTTCGGTACCTATTTCGGCTACCGCTACGTCAACCAGATGTCGATTCCCGAGGAAAAGGACGAGGAAGTCTACATTCCCACCACCAGTGAGGTCAACTGGAACGGGGCGCGCCAGAAGTGCGAGGATTTTCTCCTGTTCGGCAAGGAATACTACGATTCGCAGAACTTCGCGTTTTCCATCCTGTCGTTCAGTCGAGTGGTCGAAGTGGCCACGCCGCGGGTTGCCGAAATCCGCTCCATCGAACTGGGCAAGCGGACCTTCGAGCTCAAAGACGAGTTGGATCGTCTGACGGAACTCATGTCCGAGGCCAAACTGGGGCTCCGCCAGTCCGAGTCCAAATTGGTGGCCGACGAATCGGTGGGTGAAAAAGAGCTCAAGCGCGCCGAGACCGATGTGCGTCGGGGCAACCTCTCCCCGGCGATCGAAACCTACAGTGCCGCGTTGACCCAAAACCTGGAAGACCCGGCCCTTCGCGAACAACTGGGTTCGATTCTCGAGCAAATGGCCTTCAAGAAGCTCGAAGAGGATCAGCCGGACGAGGCCATGACCCTGTTCAAGCAATCCACGGTGGTCAAGCCCGCCTTCGAAATGCCGCGCCGGCATATGGAAGTGATCAAGCGGTTCTTCAATGGTAAGATCACCGCGGTGGAAAAAGACCAGTGGTTCTTCTTTTTCATCAACGCTTGAGAGCCCAGCTCGGCGACACGCCCATCGTGCCTGCCGCGATGGGTGCAGGAGACAATTCGTGAAGGTCTGCTACGTTTGCGGCGCCGCTCTGGCTCCCGACGAGCCCCAGTGCGGCCAGTGTCGCACCACGCGTGAAACCCTCGCCGCGCTCCGGTCGGCTCGTGCCACCCCGAGGTTTCTGTTTGGATCGGCCAAAGCCGCCAGCCTGCCGTCTCGTGTGGAAGCCGACACGCCTTCGCGTCCCGTCGTCGAGGACAAACCCAAGAAGGCCGCACCCAAACCCAAGCCGGCCGTGGTGTTCAGCGCCGATGGCGATTCCGAACCCGATCTGGATTTGATCGTCGAGCGCGATTCGCCCCTCGACATGGTCGCCGAACCCGAGCCCGCCCGCGAGCCGCTGCTCGTGCGCGGATCGGCACATGTCGCCGACGTGGCGATGGTGCTGCTCTTCAACGCGTGGGTCCTGTTCATGATTCTTTGGCTTTCCCATAGGGATTTCTCGGACCTGGTGACGTTCAGTCTGCTGCCGATTCTCTTCGTGATGCTCAGCTTTACCTTTTTGTATTTTTGGCTGTTTCTCGGGCTTTTCAAGAAAACGCTTGGGACCATGCTGGTGGAGTACCTGCGCGACCGCAAGAGCGAACCGCCCCTGGCCTCTTGAGGCCTGTGTTGCCGCTTGCAAGTGCTTTTGCGCGGCGCAATCGGCAGTGGTTTTCGGATGACTGGGCATAAAAAAAGCGCCCTCGACGGGGCGCTTTTCGATTTGTTTCCGCGAAGTGGCGTTCGGCGGAATCACTTTTGAGGTTCGACCACACTGCCGCGAATGGGAATGACCACCCGCGCCTGGGCATCGAGATCCGTGTTCATGGTGATGGTGCCGTTGAATTTTCCGACGGGTGCCTTGTCGCTCAACGTGACTTCCAAGCGCTTTTGCTTGGCGCCGTCTTCGGCGACGGCCACATTCAGGTAATCCAGGCTTGATTTGATGTCACTCAATTTGAAGTCTTTCTCCTCGCTGGATTCGACCCGCAGATTGATTTTGCGCTCTTTGCCTTTCTTCGAGGCGAACATGAACACCGAACCCGGGGTGACCCGCAGGGGCTTTTGAATGTTGATCGTGACCGAAGCGCGCATATCCGCTTGAGATTCGGAATTGGTCTTGTAGGTGAGATACCCGCTGAGGCGCGACTTTCCTTCCGGGAACTGAGCGCCGTCAACGGTGACGATCAGTTTGACGGTTTTTTCGTCCACGCGCTGTTGATCCACGGTGACATAGGCCGGCTGGGATTTGATGTCGGAGATTTCCAGCCGATCCAGTTTGTTGGTGGAAACGGTGATTTCCTGTTTTGCCACCTGGCCGGTTTTTGCACGCGGGAAGAACAGGCTCATCGGTTTGGCCACGATGTCGGTGACCACGTTCGCCGTGATCTTGACGACGGTCTGGGCTTCGCCCCCGTTTTCGGCGACCTCGTTGGTCAGGATCGTCACCGATTTGGAAATCTTTCCGGAGAAACGGCCGGAATTGAAGGTGACCGGGATTTCGCCGGCTTCGCCGGGCTGGAAAACGGATTTTTCGGGCTTGGCCGAGGTACAGCCGCATGACGTCTTCACGTTCTTAATCTCGAGTGGCGCATCCCCCGTGTTGGTGAACTGGAACGCCGTGGATACTTTGGATCCTTTGTCGATGTCACCGAAATCATGGGACATCTTTTCCATTTGTAGCTTGGGCCCGCTCCCGTCCTGGGCGAATCCAAGAAAGGAGACGGCTGCCAGAAGGGTGATGGCCAGGAATTTCAACTTCATGGAAAAGGTACCTCCTCGTTTCCATGCAAACGCTGGGTTAAAGAATTGCAAATTTCACATTCTAGCATTTTGGTGACAAGTTGTCACCCAGGTGGCTAGAGATGTCACTAAGGTGTTGGTAGTAGAAGGTTTGTTGCCTCGACACGGTGCGCCTGAAAGAGGTCGGAGGTCGAGTGAAGCATAGGTTGGCGTAAAACCCGCAAGAAATCGTTGCGTAATCCCAAATACGAAAGGGTTCACCGACCCGTTCTCCAACTTTCTCAACAGATCCCCTCGAAAGACAAGTGATAAAACTAGCAAATCCGGTTTTTTCGTCGCCTGCGTGACCGAGCCTGCTTATCCGGCACACGCCCGCATCGCGAGGCTCATTCGGCCGCGATCCGCAGGTAGGGAATCGGATTTCCAAACAAGAAACGTATGTGAATACGGAGTCGTTCCATTTCCTTTCCATCCGACGGGTTTGTCGAATGGCGGTCCGCGGCCGACCGGCGAACCTCCACTGAACGCCAGTGTCGAACTGGAGAGCATCTCCCGAAGATTCTTTCCGGTGCGATTCCCGGCAGAATTCACCGTTCATTTGGCTGGTTCCCACGAGCGGAACCGCTAAAATGTTCTGGGACGCACGAGGTTGTCGGCGGCAGATCGGCAGAGGCCGTGAAACCGTGGTCCGGTACTCCGAGGTCCTTGTGATAACATAGCTTATTTCAAGGTGCCGTCATGGCGGGTCGGTTGGGCGAATCCACGACGCGCCGTCCATGTACTTCAATGACCGAATCGGGCTGCAGAACATCGGTCGATAAAAATGGGGGACCTATTTGACACGGCAAAACCGATCCTGCATGGGAAAGCTCTTGTGGAGCTGTGGGTGCATGACCTTGCTGTTCGTGCTGTGTGGTGCGGCCCTTGCCGTCATGACCCTGCTCTCCGTTCCTGCCGAGCCCAATTTGCAGCCGCTCGACGTTGGGGACCAGCTTGGTGCATCCGAGATCACGCCGTTTCCGCTGGCGGAGGGCGAGACCAAGCCCGTTCGGCTCACCGTGAACGTGGAAATGCTGGAATTTCGGATCGTGCCCGATGGCGAGCCGGGTCGCATTCACGTGGACGGTACCTATGATGACGCCAATTTCGAGATGAAGACCAAGGTGGATGAGAAAGCGGATTACATCGACTACCGCGTGACCTTGAAAAACAAGCGGCCCCTCACTCTTTTTTACGACGACTCCGCCACCCCGAACAACTTGGTGCTCCACTTGCCGAAAAACATGCCGATCGACCTGGACGTGAAGATGAAAATGGGTGACGGCCGGTTCGATTTGTCCGGTGTGCCCTTGACCAATGCCGACTTCGATCTCAACATGGGCTTTTTCGAGCTGGGGATGAATCAGGTCAACCCTATCGAAGCCAAGGCCCTGAAACTCGATATGAGCATGGGTGAGCTGCGTCTGGAAGACATCCAGAATTTCAATTTCGAAGAAACCGACCTCTCGCTTACCATGGGCGAGGGTCGCATCCTCAACAGCGGGCCCTTTCCGCGGGATGTGCGTGCCAAGTTGGATGTCACCATGGGTGCGGTTTATTTTCAAACACCGGAAAAGGGCGGCGTGAAAGCCAAGATTCGCGCCAACATGGGGGAATACGAGGGGCCCCGTTTGCTTGAGGCCGAAGCGGGCGCAACCTCGATGCGGCTCGAAGGAAAGGTCACCATGGGGCACTTGGTCGTGGAGCAGGGCTCCGAGCGGCGTCTTGTGACCGATATTCTCAAGAAGGTGGCCTTCGAGGAGGGGGCCACCGCGGCCATCGAAACCTTCCGCGAGCTCGAAGCGGATCAGGCCAGCCACATCAATTTCGCGCCGTTCGCCCTCGAACGGCTCGGGTACGAGCTGATGCAGCGCGACAGGGTGCTCGAGGCGATCGAGATCCTCAGTTTCAACATCGAACGGTATCCCGATTATCCCGGCACTTACAAAGCGTTGGCCGAGGCTTACGCCCACAATGGTCAGATCGACGAAGCGATCGAGGCCTTGGAAGCCGGTTTGCGCGTGAACCCCGATTCCGTGAGTGCCAAGCGGTTGTTGAAAAGGTTGCGCCACCGGCAGGAATAGCGCCTCGCGCAGGGTCACTCCTGAAGTCGCGTGACCTGATTGTCCCGGTTGCCCGTCGGTCACACCTGCGTTTTACGTTTCTTCAATTTCGCTCGAGAAAGGGATTCCCATGACATCTGCATCGAATCCGGTATCGCCCGCCTCTCGCAATTCTCAGCCCTATCGCATCGTCCTCACTGGTGGCCCCGGTGGTGGTAAGACGACCGCGGCCGATCTTTTTCGCCGCGAAATCGGCGATTCGGTGGTCGTGGTTCCCGAAGCGGCCACCATGCTGTTCTCGGGCGGGTTTCCCCGTGCCGAATCCGAGGATGGATTGGCTGCCGTGCAACATGCCATCTACCACGTGCAAAGAAACCTGGAAGATGTTCAGGCCGCGCGGTATCCGGATCGAATCCTGTTGTGTGACCGCGGCACGGTCGACGGTGCCGCCTATTGGCCGGGTGGCGGCGAGGCCTTTTTCGAATCCCTGGGAACCAGTTTGGAAGAAGAGCTGGAGCGCTACGATGCGGTTTTGTTCTTCGAGACGGCCGCGGCGGGACAAATTTCTATCGAAGGTGGCAACCCCATACGGACCGAATCCCTTTCAGAGGCCCTTTCACTGGATCAGCACCTTCGTCGGCTGTGGTCGCAGCATCCCCATTTTCACCTGGTTCGTCACGCCAATTCTTTTTTCAAGAAAATCACCTTCGGATTGGCTCATTTGGAAAGTCTGGTCGGCCAGTTTCAGGACGGCAACGGAACCGACGTCCAGAGCTGACCCGATTCGACATCGCTGTAGCGAGCATTTGAACCGGTCGAACAAGCCAGGTTTGCCCTTGTGACGAGCGGGCTGTGCGGGTTCGGGCCTGGACCCATCCAGAATGGGATGGATCGCGGTTGTCGAGTTCGTCGGTTTGGGTGGGCGCGGCAGCAGGCCCCAGATTTCAGCAAGGGTATCGCTTCGAGGCGATTGGCTGAAACCTGATCGCTGACTGCCGATGCCGGATCGCATTGGGGCCCCGGTCCATTCCGACGAACGAGTTCAAGAATGTCCTGTTCCCGAATGGGTACCGGTTACATGCGTTCGATTTGTTGGAGGCTCCGCATCAGTTGATCGCGTCCGCGGCCTTCCTCGAAATGAAACAGGCTTTCCTGAATGAGATCGATGGCCGTGTCCTTTTCGCCCATGGCAAAGAGCAGAAACGCGAAGATCTCCACCGCATTGGCGTTGCGGCCATCGGTTTTCTCATAGGCGATTTGTGCGTATCCCAGGTTCTCCTGAGTGGGTTTGCCGCTGAGGTACCCCGCTCTGGCGAGGAGCAGATGAAGGTAACCTGGCTGATTGGGGAGCTCGATGCTCAAGATCCGGTTGGCCAGGGCGGTGGCTTCGGCCGCCTTCTCCAAGCCAACATAGACTTGGTAATACTGGGAGAGTCTGGAGAGCATCACCTGCTTTTCGCGGTCTACGCGATTGCGGCGGTTCGAAGGTGCCTTTTCCAGTTGTTGGTACCGTGAAAAAAGTTCCTCGATGCGCGCGTTTAGGTTTCCGTATGCCAACAACTCCCGGTAGCGACCATTTTTCATGAGTTGATCGAAGACAAAGGGTTCCAATGCAGTCAGGGCCGCCTTGTTATCCAGCTTCACCAAATCGTCGAACAGGGCCAGCGTCTTTTCGTTTTCCCGGAACAGGCTCGAAATGTACCCGTAATCCATGGCGCGTTGGGGATCGACGGCCGCGCTGCTGCGCAGATCTTGGCCCAGCCGCTTGCGCAACTCCCGCAGGCTTTCGACCGCGGGCATGTGTTCCTGACCCAGTTGGGCCATGAGCATCAACACTCCCGATGCCCTCTCGTCGGAGGGGCCCACTTTGGCCAAATCCACGTAAAGCTGTTGATATCCTTTCAACGCCTCGTCGAATTGTCGCAGGCGATGAAGCTCTTTCGCGTATTCCAGCCGAGCGTCGATGTCCTTGGGATCGGCCTTGGCCAGTGCCGAGATGATGCCTTTCGCCCCGGTCTCACCCTTCAATACCCGTTCCCCCAAGGCCAGCAGGGCTTCGGCATCCCGAAAGCCGACCGCCGTTTCCAGGATTTCTCCCTTTGCGTCGAGGAACATGAGCGTGGGGTAGGAATTGGCGCCGTATTTGGTCGCCACCTTTTTGTTGCGGTCGCAGTCCACTTTGATCGCCACCGCGTTTTTCTTCATCCAATCGATCAGCTTGGCGTCTTTGAAGGTGTTGCGGTCCATCATTTTGCAGGGGCCACACCAGGTGGTGAAGAAATCGATGAACACGACCTTTTTCTCCTGCCCGGCCTTTTCCAAGGCTTTTTCGAGGCTCAAATCCTCGAAGAACGAGCCTCCGGCGAGCAGTGCGGGGGTCGCCAAGACCCACAGTCCCACGGCCATCGCCGTGACTGTCCGTGCTCCGAATGTTGTGGCGGTTAATTTGCCCGTCATCGATTCCCTCCCTTTTGAGGCCTGCCTTCAGGCTCATCCATACCGCGTGGTGATCGCGGCAGCCACATTATACCCGAATCCCCGGAATGACCTCGCCCATCCACGTTTGGCGTTGGTCTCCATGGGGTTAATGCTGGAACGCGATCATCACGAAATCTGTATGTCGCCGTCGATGGATGCGATACCTCGTTGCCAAGAGTGGGCGACGTCGCGCTCGGAGTGCAAGACCAGCCGGCAACCTTTGCGATCTTGCAGGATCAGGCCGCGATTGTGGAGCGCTTGAGCCGGCAGTTTCCATTCGTTTAAATAGAGTTTCGTGTCTTTGGTCTCCAGCCACTTCAAAAAGAGGCCGGGGTTGGATCCGTATTTTTTGTCGCCGACGATCGGGTGACCGACCGCCGCCAGGTGGGCCCTGATTTGGTGGGTTCGACCTGAAAGCGGCCTGAGTGACACGAATGAGTAGGTTCCCCAATGGTGGCGGTCCAGGATCTCCGTTCGCGCGGGTTTGCCTTGCGGGTGTGGAACGAATTTGGAATGGATCAGCGTGTCGCGGTCGAGTGCGATGTCTACGAGATGCAGATCTTTCGGGATCCGGCCGAATACCAGGGCCTCGTAGCGCTTTTCTACCGTTTGCCGTTGAAACTGGCTCTGGAACCAACCGCGGGCTTCGACGCGCTTGGCAAAGGCGATCAGACCCGATGTTTCCAGGTCCAGGCGATGGATCGGTGCCAGATCGGGGTTCGCGAACTCGTTTCGCAGGAGGTGGAGCAGGGAATGCGTCAGAAAGGGACCGGTCGGCGTGATGGGAATACCGGCGGGTTTGTCGACGACCAGAACGTCCGCGTCTTCGAAGACGATGGGGAAATCGCGCGGAACTTCGGGCTCGTGCCATGGTGGACGCATCAGTTCCAGCTTGTCGCCCGATTGTAGAATCGTCTCGGCCGGTGCCGGCTCTCCGTTGACGTGGAAACGCCGTTCCGCGAGGTAACCGCAGACATCGTGGCCACGGAATATGGGGGCATGACGCGCCACATAGTCGGCAAGGGACCGATTCATGTCGGTCGGTTTCAAGGGAAGCACGACCCGTTGACCCTGATTGAGCATGGTATGACAACCTGGACGGTGTAGCGGTTTGACACATGGCTCGGAGAGGTCCGAAGCCGGTGCGTCACGTTGCCCCGGCGGCTCCGCGGGATTTGACCCTACCGTCCCCATTCTTGGGCTCGGCTCGAGAAGACGGCCTCCCAGATGTTTGTCACCCCGGTTGATCGTCGAGCCCTGGTTTCGGGGATCCTTGGGTCGACCGAGTTTTTTCCAGGTGTGGAGACCATCGGGCGACCATTGGGCGAACCCGCCGCAAAAGCCTGCCGAGCCGTGCCGCGACCTGGGTTAGAATAAACCCTTTCTGCCGTCGATGCACGAAACGAATGCGGAGGTTTGCATGCGGGGCAATCAAGATGGCGTATATGTACCGCGTCGTCTCGTCTTCATCCTGATCGGCGTCTTTGTCCTCATCAACATTTTCTTTTTGTTGATGGGGATCCTGATCGGTAAGGACGATTTGAAGTGGAACGAGCGGGCCAATCCCGATGAATACGCCGCGGCCTTGGTGCGTGAGCAACCTGGAAACGAGGCGGTCGAAAAGGAGCTCGCCGTGTTCGACGACGAACCGTCCCTGCTCATGGAAGAGGAAAATCGCGATCTGGAGCCCGATTACCTGGATGATCAGGCGGTCGAAGAATTGCGCGAAGCACGCCTGGCCGAGCCGCCCAAGCCCGTGACCGATCCCGTCCGTCCACCCGTTCGGGTGGCTGAACGGGAAGAGCCGCGCAGCGAACAATCCCGCGCCGCGCCGCCCAAGGCCACAGCGCCGCGCAGGTCGGAAGCGCCGGCACCGTCACCCGAATCCCTGAGTTCCGGTTTTTGGGTTCAGGTTCTGGCCGGCAGTGAACGCGATAAGGTCGAATCATTTCGTCAAAAAGTGTCCGGTCGGGGCTATAGTGCTTCGATGGTCAGCGAGGGCGGCATGTTCAAGGTCCAGGTGGGTCCCTATCGCAGTCGAGAGGCGGCCGTTTCCGCCTCCGAGAAATTGACGCGTATCTTTGGTGTCAGCACCTGGATTCGACAACGCTGAGGGAGACCCGGGTTCTCACTTTTTCATGGGCATTTGTGGGAACTTCGGCCGGAGCTTTCCGTCCGGCCGGGAGTGCTGTCATGGGTAGCTGTTGAGGAAGCCGTCACTCAGGAGCATTTTGGCGACGCGATACTTGGCCCGATTCAGGGCTCTTTTGCGTTGGCCGCGATTGGCCTCCCGGGCGCGGGCTTTGGAAGCGTGTTTCCGAATACGATCGAAGTTCTTGGAGATCAAAAAGTCTTTCAGGGTCTGTATCTGGGTGCTGTTGAGCAAATCCTCCATGCCCAATGTCGCCAGCCGCATTTTCAACCGTTTTTCCTTGCGTATTTGTCGTACCGCTTTTCTGGTTTCCTTAAGCTTGTCCTTGTCGGTCTGGGTTAGTTCACCACCGTTTTCCAGATGGCCGCGAATACGCGCCGCTTCCACTTCCACGGCTTGGCGAGCGGCGTCGAGGCGGGGTTGGATCTCGGCGTTCACCGCGTCGACTTTGGCCCGGTACTCGCGAAGCTGGGTGATCTGGCCATCGTCCAGGTTGAGGACCGCTGCCAAATCTCCTGCGATTCGGTTGCGTTCCCAGTCGCGGATATAGCGGAGGTCGTCCATGGGTTGATGGGTGTCGGCCATGGCCAGGATCGGCTGGCAGATGGTGGCCATGAGCAACGTTAACAAGGGTAACATTTTGCCGTTCATGGTGTTATATATCTCCTGTCTCGTTCGGTGTAGGCAATTGCCGGTCACTTTCAGAGACCGAAAGAGGCCCGGTTCGGTTTACCGGGAAGCAGGGATCCGAGTTGTGTGCTCGTCCAAACGGCTGGACATTTGCTGGGCCTACATCGGACCCTGAATCAAAACGCAGGATGGACAGAAGCGAATCAACGCTCGTCTGAAACAGGGATGCCTGGAGGCTTAAGCCTCAGGTGTTGTCCAAGGATCGATCTAAGTGATTCCCTGCAAATCACGTTCATTTCCAGAAGAGAGGATGGCGGGTCGTCGAATGCCGCTCACTGATTTTTGAATAATTCCTTCTTCAGCTCGGGAGGCGCCAGACTCTCGGCCAGGTTGGTGAAGCCCAACGCGATCATGTCGGTCAAAACCTTTTTCTGGAGGTTGATGTCGCCCTGTTCTTCGGCTTCCTTGTACCACTTGCGCAGAATATCGCCGAGCCGGCCTTCCCAACGGCGATGATCCCGGTAATCCGGCGAGAGGAGTTTTTGGACGATGTATTGAATCGCGTTGGGATAGTCGCCGGTACGTTCCGAAGATTCGGCCAGATCCGCGTAATGGTCGTATTCCAAGTTCTTGATTTCCACGTCGTCGGGGTGCTTGTTCAAGTATTCTCTGACTTCTTTTCGGAAATCGTGAAACTGCTTGTTTTGATACAGGAATTCGATATAGTTGCGGTGAATCTTCGGCGAATTCGAACTTTGAACATATTCTCGGTATTTGGCTTTTGCCTCGCGGATGTTTTTATCCGCGATGAGCTTATTGATTTCCACCATGGGATTGGCTTGCTGGCAGGCCGCGAGACAGAGTAAGCATACCCAACCCAAAACCCGGAATATCTTCAAAGCGATCTCCTCTTGTGCCTTAATGGACTTTGCGTCACGAAATTCGGTGTCCCATTATACTTGAAAAAATCCTTGAGAACCAAACGCATCCGTGAATTGGCCATTCGAACGCTTTGATTTCCATCCAGGATTACCGAGTGATCGCCGGTTGCGATTCTATCTCGGCAAATCCGCCCTCGTTTGATTCATTCCCGAAACGGCCGTTATTGAATGGTGTCTCTTCAACCGGGTTGGTATTCCTTGCGACATTTACTCCGTCTTTGGCCCGGTTTCAGCTAATCGACTGAAAAAAATATCTTTGCCGAGACCTGGCGTCCCACGTTCGGAAAGGAGCCCTTCTGCCAGGCCGCTTTGGTAGGTTCTCGGTGGGTGCAATGTTGGGGCACTCACTTGCGTGGAACGACGATGGGCGGTTATGATCCGCCTATTTCCTGGGGAGCCTTTACGGTGGCCAAGTCCAAAGCCTTTTATGTCTGTGAGTCCTGCGCCTATCAAACGCCAAAGTGGTTGGGTCAATGCCCGGCCTGTGGAACTTGGGGGAGTCTGAATCTCACCAATGGCACCACGCGCAAAGCGGCCCCTCCCGGCGAAGCGCCCAAGATGACGCGCTATGCCAATGTGGCCGTGGAATCAGCGGCCCGGTACACCAGTGGATCCAACGAGTTGGATCGAGTTCTCGGTGGCGGATTGGTGCCCGGCTCGCTCCTGCTGATCGGTGGCGATCCCGGCATCGGCAAGTCGACCTTGATGTTGCAGGTCGCCGGACATCTTCAATCGCTGGGGAAGAAAGTCATCTACATTTCCGGGGAAGAGTCCCTGTCTCAAATCAAGATGCGAGGCGAACGCCTCGGATTGAGCGCCGACGATCTCATGCTCCTGGCCGAGACCTCCTATGAAATGGTGGAGCAGGCCCTGGAGAGCGACAGTTTCGACGTGGCCCTGGTCGATAGTATTCAAACCATTTGTTCGGCGAACATTCCCTCCGCGGCGGGCAGTGTGACTCAGGTTCGAGAGGTGACCACCAAGTTGCTCCATATCGCCAAGACGCGCGGGACCACCATTTTTCTGGTTGGGCATATCACCAAGGAAGGTGCGATTGCAGGTCCCAAAACCTTGGAGCACATGGTCGACGGCGTGTTTTATTTCGAGGGCGACAAGTACCACAGCCTGCGTCTGATTCGTTCCCAGAAGAACCGATTCGGACCAGCCCAGGAGCTGGGCATCTTCCAGATGGAATCCACCGGGCTCAAGGAAGTGCCCAATCCGAGCAAGGTCCTTCTGGAGCAGCGGCCCGAAGCCAGCGCCGGCAGTGTGGTGGTGCCCACGGTCGAGGGATCGCGACCGCTGATGGTCGAGGTTCAGGTGTTGTTGAGCAACTCCACCTACGCATCTCCCCGCCGCGTCACCATGGGCGTCGACAGCAATCGTTTGGCGTTGATCATGGCGGTGCTGGAAAAGAAGGCGGGCCTGCAACTGCAGGGGCTTGACGTTTTCGTGAACGTGGTGGGCGGGATCGCGATCCAGGAGCCGGCGATCGATCTGGGTTTGGCCCTGGCGATCTATTCCTCTTTCCGAAACCTCAATTTGGGATCCGATATAGCCGTATTCGGTGAACTTGGCCTGGCCGGGGAAGTGCGTTCCGTGAGCCAGGCAGGGTTGCGCATGAAAGAGTGCGTCAACCTTGGATTCAAACGGGTTGTGGGCCCCAAAGGAAATGCCGGAGATGCGCTGGACGAGCTCGAGGTGCGCGGCGTGACCAGTCTCGTCGATGCCTTGGAATATGTCCTTTGAGGTTGAGCCCCCGCTGAGTCCGCATCAGTTCGGCGTGCGGTAGCCGTTTCGCGAACTCGGGATTTCCGATGTGACGGTGGAACATGGTCGCCCCGCACCCATTCGAGTGATAGCGGCGGTTTTCAGGACCGCTCCGAGACACGGGATTTCGTGGCTGCATGCTTGTCGGCTTCTTTCAGGAGTGTCTCCCACTCCGTTTTCCAGGCCTGGCCAGCCTGAGTCTTGGCGCGCCGCAGCGCCTGGACCGCTTCGCCGTGGCGGCCCAATGCGACCAGGGACTGCCCCCGCACGATCCAGGTTTGGAAATGGTCTTTGACATAGGAATCGAGCGCCTGGGCCTGATCGATGAAGGATAGGGCCTTCTCCGCTTCCTTTCGTTCCAGTGCCACTTCGGCAAGACTGGCGTAGGCCAGCGCCTGGGTTTCCTGATCTCCCAATTCTTTTGTGAGGCCCAGCAGGGCTTCGTATTCCGATTCGGCTTGGTTCAATTGTCCCCTGGTGAGCCAAACCTTGCCCAGATTGAGGCGGATGATCAACTCATTGCGGCGATCACCGGCCGCTTGCGTGATTTCCAGGGCTTGGCTCAAGTATTCCTGCGCTTTGACCAGATCTCCCTTTTCCATGGATGTCAGACCCAGGTTTCCCAGTGTCAGGGTTTCGAAGTTGGTCTCGCCGATGTTCGAGAACAGGACCCTGGCTTCCAAAAAGTGGGTTTCGGCCTCCTCGTAGAAACCATTCGCCATGGCAACCAGACCCATGAAGTTGGCGGTACGGGCCAGGTCGATCATGTTTCCGCCTTCTTTTTGAAGCTGCCATGCGTTTTTAAAAAACTTGGCCGCCTGGTCCATGTTGCCCCGCGAATAATTGGAATGGCCCATGTAGTAGTATCCGCGCCCCAAGCCGCGAGCGTTGTTCTCTTTTCGGAAGAGATCCAGGGCTTCCAGAAACAGAATGTCCGCGCGGTTGTAATCACCGTTGGCGTTGGCGATCTTTCCCAACTGCCAGAGGCTTTGACCGACCAATTCGGTGTCTTCGGCTTTACGTGCACCTTCCAGGGTTTCCTGGTTCAAGGTTCGTGCATTTTGGTAGTCGCCCAGTCGGTAGGCGATTTTGGCGGCGTAATGGCGGGCCCACAAAAAGCTGGGATCTCGCTGCAGGCAAATCTGAAAGTAAGGTTGGGCCGGCTTTGGACCCTCGGTCAAAAAAATGTGCAACCCCACCGCGTAGACCGAGTTGACGAATTTGTCGTGGGATAGAATGCCTGGACGGGCCTTTTCCTTGGTATCTACCTGGAAGCGATGCGCCAATCGCGTGCTGAGCATTTCACTCATGGCGACCAGGTCGTTTCCACGCAAAAGTTCTTCTCCCAACAACTTGGTTTTCTTGTAAAAGCTCGCGTGGATCAGGAAGCCGGGATCCTTGCGGCTGATGCGACCCGTCACTAAAAGATCGGTGCCCAGCAATTCGGTGATTCGGTTCAAATCGTTCGTTGCCATCTTGCCATTCTGCTGGCCGGCGGTTGTTTTCTTGATGTCGGCGATCGAAATCGTGTCCACCGAGACTTGGCGCTGCAGGTTCTGTCGTACGATTTCGGGCATGCCCAATGGAACCCACGCGAATTCTTCTTCGCTCAAATCGCATTGAAAGGGCAGGATCGCAACCCGGGGTTGTTCGTCTTCCATGGAGAGCACTGCCGGCGATCGGTGGAACAGCGCCGCGAACAGGGCGACACACAGAATCAGCAAGGTCACCGCCACGGTCCAGAGATAGCGCCGTCGCATCCGCTGAGGCTTCTGGACGAAATCCCGAAACCGCGTTGCGCATTGGGCCGCGTTCGGTCTTTTTTCCGGGGCGACATCGGTCAGCTCCTCGATCAAGCGCCGAAGCTGGACATTCAGGTGAGGTGCCGTCTCGTGAATCGCCCGAGTATCCGCGCGCCCGACCTTCAGGATTTTCGTTGGGAGTGAAGTGCTTGGGGAATAGGCTCGCTGTGCACTGAGCAATTCTTGGGCAAGAATGCCGAAGGCGTACATGTCGCTCGCCGAATCGGCCACTTCGCCACGCGCTTGCTCCGGTGACATGTAGTCCAGGGTGCCCACCAGACTGCCGGCAGTGGTGTGGCTCCCACTGCCGAGATCGTGGGACGAACCGTTGGAGATGTTGGAGACGGCAGGTTTGGCGGGTTTGTCGGTTCGAGGTTCGCTTTCCAGTTCGTGACAGGCCAATCCGAAATCGAGAATTTTAATGCGCCCGTCGTTTTGAAGCATCAAGTTGTCCGGCTTCAGATCGCGGTGGACGATTTGAGCGCCATGGGCGGCAGCAAGGATGTCGGCCACCTGGATCAGGTAGTCGAGTTTGGTCGGGAAATCGATGGAGGAAGCTTTTACCTGTTTGAAGGTAACGCCCTCGATGTACTCCAGCACCAATAAATCGGCGTTGGGGTTTTCGATGTAGTCGTAGATTCGACAAATGCCCGGGTGATCCAGTTTCGATAGGGTTCGTGCCTCTCTGAGGAAACGCGCCTTGGCTTCCGTGTCGAATCGTCGTTCCTGGCGAATGAGTTTGAGGGCGACGAGCCGGCTCAAGATCAGGTCGTAACCGAGCAAGACCTCGCCCATGCCGCCCTTGCCGATTTGTTCTCTTATCTCAAAGCGGCCGATTTGCCGTGGAATCATGGAGAGCCCCTTCCTGAAGTAAGTGCTGACAGGCAGACTTCGGATTTCGGGAAAAACGTGAAAAACGAAATGAGGAGACACGCCTTCCTGGTGGAGGCGAGTTCGGCGTTCAGCAGAAACAGGTACCGGCATGCCACCAGGTCGTGCGGTACG